>NZ_JAUFQJ010000008.1 GCF_030409685.1 Ferruginibacter paludis | reverse complement strand
AGAAGGCAAAAAAATATAAAAATTATTTTCTAACTGGTGCAGCACAAACTCATCATAGAAGCTATTCCGTCTTTAAAATAGTCGGCTATCACGGGAGCCATTGTTGGTCAACAATACCAGCAATGGCTTAGTTTCCATCAACAACCAACAAAACAGGCCCCAACCTTTCAGTCAGGGCCATTGGGTTTTATTCTTTCAAAAATTTGATTGTATTTAAAATATTCTCAGCAATTTTTTTACCCTGTTCGGTACTTTTTTCAAGTGTAGCCCGGTAATGCAGGCCCCCATAAAACCGGCTGTCGGATATTTCATTACTCAGCTCAGTAAAACTGGTATAACTGCGGAAAGGATAGTTCAGGTAATCATACGTGTGCAGCGTGAAGTGAAAATTTTCACCAAAAATTTTACTCATCATAGCAAGTATGGCGCCTCCTGTTGTGGAATGGCCGGAAGGAAATTCAGGATGATTGGGTGTAGGAATATAGGTTGACCAGTTTGGATCAATATAAGCACGGATATAAGTAACAGGACGAATCTGGTTGAAAATGTATTTATTGGTAAAGAGGATAATGCCTGCTTCATGCGCTGCTAACCCAACTTTTACACAAGTGAGCGCTGCCATATCAAGTGTTGGCTTTGCAAGGTCTAAAACCTGCGAGAGGAGCGCAAGATAAGTACCGCCAGGCGTATAACCAGGTACATCTTTAAAGTAATCGGCCATCGCTTTTTGATTGGGGGTTAGACTAAGTGACGCATCATACACTTCTTTTACCATGTTCCAGAAAGGCGAACCCGGAGTGGTGGAAAATGGTGGTGGGGGAACCAGTTCAGTACCATTTGCAACTCCGGGTACCAGTTTCCTCAGCTGATAGTTATAGGCGCCTATGGGCGGGGTTGGCGCAGTGGGTACCCATAGGCCTGGCCCAACCGGTGGAACGTAAGGCGGATTAACATTGGCCGAGCCATCCGTAGCAGCCCATTTGAAAACTCTTGTGGCTACTTCTTTTCCGAATGCTATAGAACGCTGCAATGTTGCGGCATCCGTTTCGCCTGCATAAGCTGCCTGCCATGCGTTTTCAAGATTAGTCATTGCAGTTTTATTCGCATCAGCAGTTGCCGGAAAAAGTCTGCGGTTCATTTCGGCAAGGGCAGCATTAGCGCTCGCTGCCCAATGATAAGCTTTGCCAGGCTCTGCAGAAGGCATGGCCGGAAAATCGGTTAACTGGCCTGACAAAGTTTGGTAAGCAGGCATGCCGGGAACAACCGCTTCGTAAAGTGCAATACCACAGTATGCCTCGCATCTGTCTGTGGCCTGGCCAGCTGTACCAGCTGGCAGCGGCACTTTTAGCATTTGAAGTTGCAGGTTGATCCAACTGACAACAGCATTGGAAGCAAATGTTTTTGTTTGTTTTAAATGTCCACTGCCATCAACTGCATCTTTAAGTTGAGCTAACTGTTCGTTGCCAGGTTTAGCTTCTTTATCAATATTTTTTTGACAGGAAAAAAGAATACAACTGCTAAACGCAAGCAACAGTAAATGTTTCCATTTTAAAACTTTTTTGATTGTGTACATGATGATAAATTTATAGTAGTTAAAAAAAATACGCGATGGTGTGTTGAAGGAGTGAAAAATAATTTTCACCACTACGTTTTGTTTCTTTTGGCAAGCATGCTGAAATTTCGTTCCGGTAAAATAAACAGTTACATTTTATGCCATTCCGTTGCTATGCGAACAGTAAAATTGTTGCTTTCATTGCTTGTTTTTTTGATTGATATAATGGGTAACAGGCGATTGCCTGCGGATAAAATGCAAAGCCATCAATTAAAAATCAGGAGTACATAAAGTGTTTTTGAAACCGCCTGCTCAATTGCAAAATGGAGCTGTATCAATAGATGTTGGAACAAAGAAGACCAATAAAAATAATCTTGCAGGCTATGGGTGAAGCAAAAAATAAACCGGTATTTTAGAAATTCATATAAAAATAGGGTGCCGGGCAGCACATGTAAATACCGATTTATAGGTATGTCAGATCTCAATGCTTTTTAGCCAACACCCAAAATGGTGAAAAAACTAAAGCGCTGCGGTATTTTACCTCTCAAATTACTTTTCCTGAAGTTGAAAAATTTGTATTTTGTAAAAAACCGATCTAACTATACCGCCAAAATACCAGCCATGCAACATGAGCAATTCAACCGGGAATTCAATAAAATGTTCAAATGGTTCGCAAATGATACCGTTCCGGACCGGCTGCAACTGGAAGCTGATCTTTATAAAAAACTCTGGAATTTTTCGCTCATTGGAGAATCTTATTACTTTATTCTTAACCACAATACTTTATCATTTGAGTATGTCTGCAAAGAAATTAAATCCGTTATGGGCTTTGATCCTGCGGAGTTCAATGTGGGGTTTATGAACTCCAGGTTGCACCCCAACGACTTTACCTGGTTTTTGTCGCTGGGGGAAAAACTGGTTAATTTTTTTTCTTCCATTCCGCTGGAAAAATTAAAAAAATATAAAGTAAGATACGATGTGCGCTACCGGAAAAAGGACGGTACCTATGCCCGCATTCTTTACCAGGGCCTGATGCTTGAACACGACGAAAACGGAGGGATACTTAGAACGCTTGCCGTGCATACGGATATCACTTATTTAAAGCAGGATGGTAAACCCACGCTTTCGTTTATTGGTCTTGATGGCGAACCTTCTTTCGTTGACGTAGGCCTGCAAAATAAGTTTATTGAAAGAAGGGATGAATTAACAATGCGGGAAAAAGAAGTATTGCACCTGTTGATTGAAGGGAAGTTGAGCAAGGAAATCGGTGATATTCTAAACATCAGTAAGCAAACAGTAGATACCCACCGAAAAAATATGTTACGAAGAAATAAACTTACCAATACCAGCGAATTGATCGGCAAAGCCATCCGTTACGGCTGGATATAAATTCACTTGCAGGCTGGTTGAAGTTGGACATGCCGGTAAACAAATAGGCAAAGCACTACGATAACTGAAGTAAGCATTTTTTCCGCCTGGAGTATTCGCCCAAAAGCTTTCCAGGCGGTGTTGCTGCACAAATAGTTTAAACAAACAACCAGCACCAGGGGCAGTACCCGCCGGCTTATAAGGGCACAGTGCCTGCTTTATTTATAATGGATAAATAACGCCTTCATAGTTCGTGCGACACACTACCACTATGGGTTTTTTACAGCAGCTTTTTTACGCAAACCCGGTACGTTAACAGTAGCTAAAAATAGGTGTAGGTTGTAATTGCAATACTACCATCGCTTCCGGTTAACTTTTGCGTGCTAATTCGGTTGCTGCTGTCAAAAGTGTAGGTATAATCAACGCTGCCGCTGGACGTACCGTTGAAGCTGACGGTCTGCTTTTTTACCAGGTGATGTTTTTTACCAGCGTCAGGACTGGGCAGCCCGGTGACGAGCGGCGAAACATAACTCTGGTCCGTATAATATTCATAGTCGTTCCTGTTATTGCCGGTATCGCTTTCGGATGCTAAATCTCCGTCAGCATTGTAAGTACTCGTGGTAATATTGTTTAATTCTGATCCGGTAACGGCAGAATAATAGTATTCCTTAAAAGTGATCAACTGGTTGGCGGTGTTATAAATGTACTTTTCTGTACTGGTATCCTGTGTGTCGTTATATTGAAAAGTGCTGTCCACTAATCCATTGCTGTTGATATAGGAATCTTCATGCAAAGTGATCACATTTGAACCAAAAATATCCATGGAAAATTTATTGGCCGAAGGGTAGGAGAAAACGAACCGGTCAGCGGCGGATGTAGTGGAGGTTAAGCCAGCGATCCGGTTATTGCCATCGTACGAGACGTTGTAAGTCACCGTTTCATGAAAAACACCGGGCTGGTTTACATCGATGGTATAGGTTTTAACTCTGTCGGCTGCGGCTGAAGTGGTAGAACTACTGTCTTTTTTACAGGCGTTCAGCAACAATAAAGTGGCAAAAAAGAATATGGCGGTACAAATTTTTTTCATACTGATTTTACAGGTTTAAGGACGGTTTGTTGCCCGGCGTTTGAGTGCCGGTAGAATGGATGATTACCTTTCAAATATATACCAAAAATATTTCTACAACAGGGATTTTCGACCAAAATTTCCGGGCGCTGTTGCCGTGCAAATAACTTAAACGAACAACTTGCAAAAGATGACTTGCCACCAATGCTGAATGGGATACGCGTATGTTTACCGGGATTCGCAGTTGTTGGTAAGTAATTTCAGTTGTGAATGTTTTTGATTCGCCTGACTTTAGCCGGCACGTCCTTAATATAGCCAACAAGACCAAAACCGGCACTCAGCAAGCATATTGGGGCAGTAAGTTTTGGCGTGAAGCAATTCGCCCTGGAAGAAAGCTTAAGATTTACGGCCCGTAATGTAATGCTCAAGATTTCCTATTATAAAATCCTTATCGTAGATGGTATATTTTACAATATCACCAATAGAGATAACACCTATCAACTCATCGTTTTCCAACACAGGCAGATGGCGGGTAAATTTATCAGTCATCAGTTGCATGCATTCATCAAGTGTGTTGTCTGGATGTACAAATAAGGGGTTGCTTGACATGATATCCCTTACGAGCGTTTCTTTCGAGGAACGCCCCTTCAGAACTACTTTGCGGGCATAGTCACGTTCTGTGAATAAACCGGCCAGTTTTCCGTTTTCTATTACAACTAAAGATCCGATATTTTTTTCTTCCAGCTCTTCCAGTGCATCATACACTGAACTGCCGGCGCTTATGCTATGTACTGCATTGCCTTTTTTTTGCAGGATATTTCTTACAATGCTCATATTACGAGGTTTTAAAAACTACATTGCTCTGTTAAGTTACGCTATTTTTTTTATCAAACAATACAAAATATTTTCTTCCATAACGGTCTCTCAACTGTTCGCCGTTGTTGGTAGGTTTATTTTATTTAGAAGTAAATTTTTTGACTCGCTTAACTTTAGCCGGTACATCCCTAAATCGTCCACTATCCCGGGGCCGTTGTTGCGGGGGGATTTCGCAGGAAGCGCTTGCTGCAAAAGGTTACTGCTTGAAACAACAGTTTTTCCGCCATCTTCAACTTTGCAATAGGCTATGGTAAACGGGTCGGCCGGTTTATATTTGGTGGAGGTAACAACCAATAAAGGAACAGCGGTCATCCGCGTAATAAACGAAGCTGTACAATTCTTCTGAGGGTTTTTGGTGAGCAGATGTTCCTGAATATTTGCGCAGCCATAGTGGAAAGTTTTTTTTTGCTCCTGGGCTCCGTCATCTTAGGGAGAGGTATTTTGGTAAAATTATTTTAAACCAACAAACGCCTGAAAGTAAATTTCTCTTTTGTTGGCTGTAGCCTGGACGATCATCATAGAAAAACAACAAACGAAAAATGACAGCACACAATCAGGAACATAACGATTTTAGAATAGCGGTTCCAACAGACTACGAAGCAGTTTTTTCTCATTTTTATTTTGTCGGAAACAAATCGGGTGAAACCATCACCAAAACATTATTGCCTTCATACCAAACCATTTTTATTTTTAATTTTGGAGCGAAGGCTTTCCCGCATTCCAAACAAAACACGCAAATAGCAATAAGTAAATGCCTTGTACTGGGGCCGATAAAACAGGCATTTGATTACTCATTGCCCGCAAATGCTGAAATACTGGTGGCCAACCTTAAAGACGATGCCTTTTACCGTTTCTTTGGCAATGCTTCTATCGCAGAACATGTACCCGTTAACCCTGATGAGCGGGTGCACGAAAACTGCTTTACTGTTTTGTGGGGTGAACTTAATCAAATACCAGGCATCAATGACAGGGTAAGCCATATTCTTAAATTCTGTGAACCGTATTTGCGTCACCGAAATGCCATCGCAGAACAACTGACAAACTTTAAAGAACAAACAGTTAATTCTATAAAATCCATTGCCAGCGAAAACAATCAGACAGAACGCAACATACAACTCAACCATAAAAAACATTTTGGTTATTCTGCCAAAGAGTTGAATCGTTATCAACGATTTAAAAGGCATAAAACTTATACAAAATACTGCTCCACATGCTGTAAAAATGGACTGGTTTGAGGTTATCAGCGAGTGTGGTTATTACGACCAAAGTCAACTCATACACGACTTTAAACATTACATCCATCTTAGCCCCGCCAAATACCTCCAATTTCACCAAGACATTTGTAATCCTAAATCCTGATTTCGTTTTCTTACAATTTTAGCCGGTAGCGGCATTCTATTTTTGCTTCATCAAATTAATTAAAACATACAGCGATGAAACATTTAATAATTTATGCCCATCCCAATCCCAACAGCTTAAACAGCCATTTCAAAAACGCTTTGGTAAGTCATCTTTTACAGAGTGGACATGAGGCAGTTGTAAGAGACTTATACCAATTGAGTTTTGACCCTGTGCTTTCATTGGAAGACATGGCCGGGCAAGGAAAAGGACTTGTAGCGGATGATGTAAAACAAGAACAGCAATTTATTACCTGGGCAGATTGCATCACATTCATACACCCTATTTGGTGGACCGGTTTGGCCGCCATAATGAAAGGGTATATAGATAGAGTTTTCAGCTATGGCTTTGCCTACCGTTACGATCAGGGTGTTCAAAAAGGGCTGCTTACCGGCAAGCAAGCTGTCATAATCAGCACCCATGGAAAATCACACGAGGAATACACTGCCATTGGTATGGATAAAGCCCTTTCGCTCACATCAGACAAAGGCATTTACAGCTATTGCGGCTTTGAAATAAAGCAGCATTTCTTTTTCGGCAAAGCCGACAGGCCGGCACCGGAAAGTATTGAATATCGGACAAATCAAATTATATCAACTTTTAAAAACTAAATTATTATGAAAAATAAAAAGCTAAAGATTATACTGATACCATTTTTATCTGTCATTATTGGAATGGCAATAATTGTATTTGCACTTGAATATTTCAGTAAATACAAAGTGTCAAAAACGATTCATGTTAATGCATCTGTAATAACAAAAAAGAGTATTGTAATTAATGTACCAACTGAAAAAGTTTGGAAGATTTTCAGCGATGTTGATAGTTGGAATACGTGGCAAAAAGAAATTGTAAATCCTGCAATTAATGGAGCATTTAAAGCTGGTGCAAGTTTCAACTGGAAAAGCAATGGCTTAGCCATCACATCAAAATTACAAACCGTAGAAGTAAATAAAATGGTTGGCTGGTCTGGTCCTGCTTTCGGTTCTTTTGCAATACATACCTGGTATTTTACTGAACAAAATGGAAAAACAACAGTTCGGGTAGAAGAAAGTATGGAAGGCTGGTTGGTGAAACTATTGAAAAATAAATTTCAGACAGGGCTTGATACATCAATAGAGCATTGGCTTAATTACCTGAAAATTGAATCGGAAAAATCAGCTGTTGTCGTTTTTGTGTCTCCCGCAACCACTTCCTCAATAACCAAAATAAATCAATAAGGGTGTGTAAAAAAACCAACAGTGCTGAGGAAAAGTTGACTTAACCTGATAAAAAAATGAGCTTAAATACCTGAAATAGGTGCTGTGTATATCTGGATTGACTATTGTATCCTCAGGCTGTAATTATCAACCGGTCAATTGTAAACGTTTTAATTTAAACTACGCACGGGATGTTTTTATACTGCTTACAGATACCTGTTGTACGGAAGCTTTGCAGTTTTAATTGCAATGGTTATGTGTATTACCTGAATGCTGATATTAAAAGTTTACATACTTAAAAAAATAACTAAAAACAACCAAATCATGGAAAAGAAAACAACCACTAGCAGCAATTTTTTTGAAAATCTTGCGTCAAAAGTTACAAAGGCTACAGGCAGTACGCCTGCTATTTTATTGGCTTTTGGCTCTATAATCATCTGGGCAGCATTTGGTCCTGTTTTTCACTACTCTGAAAATTGGCAGATGGTGATCAATACAGGCACAACCATCATTACCTTCCTCATGGTATTCTTAATTCAAAAATCGCAGAATAAAGAATCGCTCGCAGTTCAGTTAAAATTAAATGAACTGGTGGCCGCCCATGAGTTTGCCAGTAACAGGTTGGTAGATGTAGAAAATATGACCGAAGAAGAACTTAAAGTAATTCAGAAATATTATATGAAACTGAAGACCGCTACTGAAAAAGAAGAGTCGTTGCAAAAATCCCATTCCATTGATGAAGCGGCACATATGCACGAAATAAAAAAAGAGATTGAGGCCAGCATTCAAACAGCATTAGATAAATAAACACTGTATGCGTTTCCTTTACCTGTTATTGTATTTTGCGGGCGCCGTAATTTTGTTTACCAGCTGCGAAGTGTTAAATAATTCATCCAAGTACAACTTTATTGATGGGTATTATAAAAGCAAAATTCAATCAAAAAAGCCAGTTAAATATTATGTGGTAGCTGCCAGTGATTCTATCAAAGTATATCCTGCCCACCCCGGAACAAAAAAAATAGATACCGTAGGTACGATTACCATTTTTTTTCCGCCCATTGAAAAGGCAACATCCTTTAAGGCGGTTTCTTTCAGAACTGAAACTTTTGACCTGGATGTCTTTACCATTTTATTTAAATACCGGCGTGCGGTAAGGCAATTTCCGAACCAGCTCACCACGGGATTTAACGGCGCCCTGTTTACCGGGTACAGAACAGATGTGTACAAATTATCTTATAAGGAAAATCCCCTGAATTTATCAAAACGGGACATTGCTCATTATGGATTCAGCGTAGGGGGATTTGCGGGGCTTGGAACAGCCAGGATGGATGAATATGTTACGCTAAACCGTATCAATTATCAATACGATGCGGCTGTAGTAACCACTGGTTTGGCAGCCGAGTTTGGTATCAATAAAATCAACTTCGGGTTAACTTATGGCTTTGATTTTTTAACTGACAGAAACAAACAGGTTTGGATCAATAATGGCAAACCCTGGCTGGGCATCAGTATTGGGCTTAACATCAATTAATCCATCCTGCTGAATTAGTCTTTTTATTGTTGGATCAGGTCTTTCACCAAAAAGATTCGTACTCATGCGACCGGGTGGTATTACTCCACAAAATACTTAGAACATACAACCAGCATAAGCTTCAGCACCTGATGTTCCGGCAAAGAACAGGCTGCTGTTATCGCTGAATAGTGTTCCATAAGCTAATGCAACTTTGGCCGGATAAAATAAAACGGTTACATTCAATTTTAGTTGGATTTACCCAACTGCAATGTCATAAGCCAAAAGTGAAAATAAGGCTGCAACGACAAACAAAACAACAAACTTCAACGGACAACATGATGAAAAAATTATTGGGTCATTCCTTTCTTTTAACGGTGTTATTCTGGACTCATTTAAAGGCACAAACTACCGGTGGTACTGTAGCGGACAAGGTAACTTTTTCCAATCCATTGAAGGTACAATTTGGCGACCCTTATGTGTTGCATACAAAGGGTATGTATTATATGTATGGCACGGGTGGGGGAGCGGATCATGGGTTTGCTGCTTATTCTTCAAAAGACCTGGTAAACTGGAAGCGGGAAGGGCAGGTCTTTTTCAGCAATAATAAAAATGGCTGGAGTGATGTAAAAGCGAAATGGGAGGGTGCGTATTGGGCGCCGGAAGTGTATGCCGTAAAAGGCAGATTCTACCTGTTTTATAGTGCACAGTGGAAAATTAATCCCGGGAATGAAGAAGAAAATTTTCGTATTGGAGTAGCGGTGGCGGATCAACCCACAGGACCTTTTATTGATTTGTATACCCACCCGGTTTTTGACCCCGGCTATCCAACAATTGATGCCAACGTTTTTTTTGATACCAATGGTAAATGCTATTTATATTATTCCCGTGTGGCATACAAACATCCTGTTGAAAGCGAAGTAGCAGCATGGGCAAGGAAAAAGGGCTGGTACAAAGAAATTGAAGAAAGCTGGGTATATGGTGTGGAACTTAAACCCGATTTTTCTGGTGTAATTGGCAAGCCGAAATTAATGCTCCGGCCCCCGGTTAGCCTGAAAGACAAGCAGTCTGAATGGGAGAGCAGGTCTGTTACCGCACGGGAAGTAAACCGCCGCTGGACGGAAGGCTCGGTGACCTTTAAAAAAGACGGCATCTACTACATGATGTATTCTGCCAATCATTTTGGCGGACAGTATTATGCCATCGGTTATGCCACGGCTGCGTCTCCGTTGGGGCCTTATAAAAAAGCCGCCAATAACCCGGTGCTGCAAAAAAATACAGACAAGGGTGGCACAGTTTCCGGTACGGGTCACAACAGCATTACCTACTCGCCTGATGGTAAAGAAATGTTTTGCGTATATCACGGAAGAACCGCGGCTACGGGCGATGAAAGGGTTGTTTTTATTGATCGTATGAAGGTGAAAGCTGGCAAAATAACCATTGCGGGCCCCACTACTACGTCCCAACAACTTCCTTCCGGTGCAGCAACCTCCATCAACAAATGAGATTTATTTATGGCTGGTTAAAAATACTTTTTAAGTTGACCCAAATGCCGTTGGGCCTTAAAGACTATCCTTCGCAATAACGCTCCAGTCATCGGTACCATGGCCTTTGGCTATCCATTGATCCATCACCGCTGCAATAGCCGGTATAACGGTCAGTGTTGTCGCAGCCTTGCTGGCCGCATCTATCATCAGTCCGGCATCTTTGCGGGCCATATTCAATTCCCACGAGGGTTCATTAAAATTGCCTTCGGTAATCTTTTTTAACCGGGCCGGAACACCGGCACCCGGGTTCCAGTTATTGAACAGGGTAAGCAGATCAGATGAGGATATGCCATGCACTTTGGCAAGTGCCAGCGAATCAGCAAGCCCGGCCGTCAGGCTTAATAAGAAAAGATTCCCGGAGAGTTTGAGCCCGGCAGCTTTACCTTCTTCCGCGCCAAAATTAAGGAGCTTGCCCGTCATGGCAGCTAGTGCCGGCGTATGGTTTTCAATTACAGACTGATCGCCCGATACCAGCATAAAACCCGTGCTTTCCAGGGCATTGGGCGGACCCATAAAAACAGGCGCGTGCAGGTAGGTAAAACCCCGGCTTTTCCAATCCGCTGTTCTTTTTACAGCACCCAATACAGAAGTAGTAGTATGATCTATTATAACGGCGCCTGGCTTAAACCCTTTGCTGGCAGTTGCCAGCACTTCGTCTACAGTGGCGTCATCCTTAAGTGTAACATGAATCACATCCGCACCCTGTACCGCTTCGTAACTATTTTCAAAGGCTTTGGCGCCAAATATTTCCATGGCTTTTGCCCTTGCATCAGTGCGGTTCCATACCTGCACGGCATCTCCTTTTTGTAACATCGCTCTCACGAAGTTGGAGCCTAATAAACCCATACCTAAAAATGCTTTCATACTACATTGTTTTTTGTAAAGTTAATTAAATGGTTGCCGTTTGGCCGGATATTGTAATCGGGCAGGGGTAAATAAAAAGCAGTAACCCAGGCAAAATAAAGCAGCTGAAACATCACTATAATCAGTGCTTTAGCTTTTTCTTTATCCACTCCTCCGTTGCTGCTACCAGCAAAGCCATGGTGTCTGTTTTACCAGCCTTAAAGGAATGGTCGGCACCTTCAATCTTCACCAGTGTTGCACGTTTAAGCGATTTACAAACAGGCTCTATAAGTTCCCATGTTGCAAGGGCATCTTTTGTACCCTGCAGAAAAAGCATTGGTTGTTTCACCAGCTTTAAATGTTCCGCACGATCAGTGGAAGGCTTGCCGGCGGGGTGCAACGGGAAGCCATAAAAAATAGTCCCCTTCACCGCAGCATTTTTATACTCTGACAAATATTGCGAACTCATTCTGCCACCAAAAGATTTACCGGCTACAAAAAGTGGCAGAGACGGAAACAACTGCTGCGCTTTTGCAACGGCCGCTGCAATTGCCTGGTGAGCAACAGCAGGTGTATCAGGCCTTGGCTTTTTCTTTTCCATAAAGGGAAAATTAAAACGAAAAGTGCCAATGCCTTTTAATGCTAACGCGTTTGACAGCGTTACCATAAACGTATGGTTCATGCCTGCACCGGCGCCATGCGCCAGCACGATGATGCAGCTGCAATCTTCAGGCAGTAAATATTCTGCAGACACATTTCCTATTTCAGCAGATACAGGTAGCACCAGTGACTTTGTCGTCATATAGTTATTGTTTTAACGGTACTAAAAATAATACATCTCTTTAAATAAGTGGCCGGCGCAACTATTTTCAGATGATTTTGCCGGAATAACAGTCGCCCCGATATACAAGCGGCCCGGGCCCGCTACTGATTTGTTAACCAGTATCAACATTTTGAATGACCAAGGTTCTGTTAACAGTTTTGCTGCCGATATATATTTACGGGTAATAAGATTGAGGGATTTTTTTTAACGGCAGGTGCCTCTGTTGATATTAATATAGGGTGGCTGCTTGCGCGGGAATTACTGATTGTGAACAAAAAATAAATTATACAGACATGAGACAAAAACAAAAAACCGGGATTGGCAGGCTGCTTTTTTTTATCGTCGCACTTTTTGCTGCGCTGTCAGCAATTGCACAAGTTGGTATAGGAACAGGTACTCCAGCAGTCTCGGCGCAATTAGATGTGTCATCTACAAACAAGGGTTTTCTTCCCCCAAGATTGACTTTTTATCAACGCAATTCGATCCAGCACCCCGAACCGGGGCTGATAATATGGTGTACTGACTGTCATAGCTTACAGGTTTATGACGGCACAGCCTGGAAAAATATAAATATTACAACAGCTACAGAAATTGTCAATGTTCCTGACGCTAAAATATGCGATCAGGTTTGGATGGGCAAAAATCTGGATGTTAATACTTATCGCAACGGTGACCTTATCCCACAAGTAACGGATTCAATTGCCTGGAGAAAGCTTACCACTGGTGCCTGGTGCTGGTATAACAATGACTCTGCGACTTATGGAGGCATTTATGGCAGAATATATAATTGGTATGCAGTAAATGACTCCCGTGGATTAGCACCCATAGGCTGGCATATACCGAGTGATGGAGAATGGGCCACATTAACCGTTTGTGTTGGAGGAGATAGTGTTGCAGGTATTAAATTGAAATCAACCATTGGGTGGGAGCCTGCCAATTATGTAGCCACCAACAGCAGTGGATTTACGGCGCTTCCAGGTGGTGAACGTGACTCAATTACCCGCAAATTTCTTTATATTGGACAAATTGGGACATGGTGGACTTCTACAGTATACAATGCAACACATGCCTATGGACGGTTTCTGCGTTATAACGGTGACTACATCGCAAGGAACTATTTTCTTAAGGCCGCCGGCTTTTATGTGCGCTGCGTGAAGGATTAAGGCATTCTGTGAATCAATATTCCTTGTTATAGATTCGGGCCTCCATCACAAACTTTAAAGGTTATGCAACTAAGCAAATTATTCATTCCCGGTAGTGGATCAGAGCAACAAATTACCTTGCTTCATTTTGATCAATACAGTTTATTTATTGCTAGACCCAACCAATCTTATTAAAAGAACACCTGACAGGTAACAGCTACCTTTACTGTGTCTTATATCTGTGATTGAATTTATTTCTTAATAATGTACCGCTTTATTCTTTTTTTAGCATTGCTTTTGGTCACTCAACTGGGTAAAGCCCAGGATGGTTTGATGATAACCGGCAGGGTCACCGAAGCTGCCACTGGCAAAGCTATCCAAAACGCCACCGTACACTTAACAGGCAGCAATAACAGCACACTTACAAAAATTGACGGATCCTTCCGTTTAGTCAACAACGATGGTTACGACAGCATTGAAATAACCTGCGTGGGTTTTGAACCTGTAAAGTTGTTGGTAACAAAGGGCCAGGCGCTTAACCTCGTTATTGAAATGAAAAACAGCACAGGTGCATTACAGGGCATTGTGATTGGTAACGCTAAATTACCGGGCAAAGCTTTTATGCAAAAAGTGATTGATCATAAAGCGACTAACAACCCCTCTAAGTTCACGAGTTACAGCTATGCCAGCTATACCCGCTGCGAGCTGGATATTGACCAGGTAGATTTTAAAAAAGCAGGTGGTAAGGGATTGAAAAGCCTGATGTTGAAAACCTACAACAGTATTGATACTACTGCGGCAGATGATAAAGAGCTGCCCATTTATTTTGCAGAACGGCTGGCTAATAATTATCATTCGGTATCGCCGCATTATGACCGGGAAAATATTATTGCGAAAAAGAATCTCGGTCTAAAAACAGATAATCTGATCAGCAAACTGGATAAATTTTATTTTAATTTCAATGTTTATGACGACTGGTTGCCCCTGTTTGAACAAACCTATGTGAGCCCGCTTAACACAAACGCATTTAATTATTATAAATTTTTTGAGGGGGATACGCTTGTTGAAAACGGTGATACCATTCAGCAAATCCGCTTTACACCACTGCGTGCTTATGAGCGTGCTTTTACCGGTACGCTCTGGATAAACACCCATACGCTTGCTGTTGAAAGTATAAATATGTACCTGAGTAAAACTGCCAACATCAATTTTGTATCGGACATCAATTATAATGAAACTTACCAGCAGGTATTTGACAGCAGTGCCGGTACACTCGCCTACATGCCATACAAATTTTCATCTGAAATAAAATTTGAAAGCGGGTTGGCCTTGCTGGGAATACCGGGTAATGAGCACAAGAAAGGAATGAAATTTCTTATTAAAAACACCACGGTAACCGATAACATAAAACTGAATGCGGGGGATGAAGATGAATTTGTATCCAGGCTGATAAAAAAAGAACAAACAACAGACTGGGATAAGCCGGATGCTTTTTGGCAGCAGCACCGCCCGGATTCGCTTACCAGGCACGAAGCGAATATTTATAAAATGGTGGATTCCCTGAAACAGAACAAACGCTTTGAAAGAGATATCAGGCTGGTTGCTTTTGCCGGCACGGGCTACTGGGATTTTGGCAGTTCGCTGAGGCTCGGTTCCCTGACTTCTTTCTTTAGTAAAAACTCCATTGAAGGTATGCGCTTTCGGGTTGGTTTCTGGACCATGCCGGGCATCAGTAAAAAGCTGAATATTTTTGGGTACGGTGCTTATGGTACAAAAGACCAGAAGCTGAAAGGCTTGCTGGGTGTTAAGTACGTGTGGAACGCAGCCCGCTGGACAAAGACTTCCCTGAGCTTTGGCAGTGACTACGATTTTATAATAGACCAGCCAGACGAAATGGATAAAGACAATATCATTAATTCACTACTGCGTAAAAAAATTCCTTTTACCCGGATGTACGTTAAAGAGTTTCTGGTCAGTCATGACCAATACTTATCGCCGGATTTCAGTGTAAAGGGAGCCGTAGGATACAAGGAATTAAACCCGGTTTTTGATTTTAAATACCGGCCCATTAATCCTGATATTGATAAACCTTATGACAGTGTGTTTGTAAAGAAATTGCCAGTGGCAGAAGCTTCTTTTGTAATCCGCTATGCGCATAAGGAACGTGCTGCAATTCTAAATTACGACAGGATAAGGCTGGGTACATTTTACCCGGTTGTTACAGCAGGTTATACTTATGGCTTTGAATTAGGCTCTGCACAATTTGAATACCACAAACTGTTTGCCTCGGTTGAACAAAAACTGCGCCTGCCGCCAAAGAGCCTGCTGTTTTATAGACTGGATATAGGGAAAGTTTTTGGAACCATTCCATACCTTCTGTTAAATATACCTGCAGGCAATGAGTATTATGTAACCAACCGGTATATATTTAATACAATGGCGCCGTATGAGTTTGCGGCCGACCGCTATGTCAGCCTGCATAGCCGTTTTTATCTGGGCGGTGCATTGCTGGATAAAATTCCGTTGTTGCAAAAGCTGGGCTGGCGGGAACGTTTTTCATTTAATGCTTATTGGGGCGATATGACGCAGAGTAATATGGACTATAATAAGAATTCCAATTTTAACCTGATTCGAAAAACGCCCTTTATGGAGGCTGGCGCTGGCATCGGCAACATCTTTCACATTTTATCCGTTGAATACTACCGGCGGTTTAATTACCTGGGTATTCCTTATGCAAAAAAGGGAGGAGTCTACCTGGGGCTCACTTTGTCTTTTTAAGCTTTTGCTTTTCTTCCGGTTGGGTCTAAGAAGAACAAACTTTACAGGTGATATCTGATCATTAATTTAAACTAACAGCAGGCAAAAGTAGCCGAACCTGCGATCTTCCATGGAACCCGAAACTTATGAAGGAACTGGTATAACTTGAAATGTTCTCTAAAACTCAAATTAAAAAACGGTAGCGTTTTATTTTATTCCAATACCGGATTTAAATACATAAGCCCCCGACGGTACACTCACAATATGATACCCGTCGTGAAAGCCCTTATCGCTTGCACCTTTCAATTGTTTTACTGTTAATCCGTTTTCAGTTAATACTCCGCCTGTATCGCCCGGGATATAAATAGTTGCCGATGTATTAAAAGGCACTTGTACTTTCAGCGTGAACAGGCCTGGTTGCCTTTTCCATTCCGATGATATCGTTCCTCTCATTGTTTCAATCTTTGATGTTGCTGTAGTCAGACTATCCAACAGCATTGGCTTTACTATAAATGACGCAAATGCGGAACTGTTTTCATCGGGTTGTATGCCGCCGATGTATTGATAAAACCAGGCATCGATGCTACCCATCATCACATGATTTTTTGATTGTTTCAATGTCCAGAATTCGCAAACCGTTGTATACAGCCGCATCATATCATTCCAGCTGGGGGCCGTTTTTTGATTGATGATTCCCCAGGCAACGTCGGCCCGGCCCAGCAGCGCCAGGGCTTCGGGCATGTATTTGGTGCCCAGTACGCCTGTGGTTAAATGGTTGCTGTTATTCGTCAAAATGTCTTTTACAAGATTATCCAAAACCCGTTGCCGGATGTTTCCTGGAACAATTCCCAGGAACAATGGAAACGCGTTGGCCATCTGGCTGCCATCTTCATAATTGGCAGTTTTAGTATCCAGGAATCTGGAATTATATTTTCCGGCAATGGCAATCGTGAGTTTTTTGAAATACACTTCGTCCGCAGTGTTGCCGATTATACCGGCCACTTTGGCCATGATGGTTGCATTCCAGTAATAATATGCCGTGGGGATGGATTTAGGATCGCCTTCTTTCCAGCCTTTCACCATGCTGCCCCAGTCGCCGATCCACCCGGAAGGCAGCATCAAGTCTATTGCCTGTTTGTCAAGAAAATGCATAAAACGTTTCATGGCAGGGTAATGTTCCGCCAGCATTTGCTTGTCGCCGTAATGGGTGTAAAACTTCCACAACAGCACGGGGTAGGTGCTGCTCCATTCAATGCCGGTATCCCTGATATAAGGCCGCGGTGAAATAATGGGTATATCTCCAGTTGCAGCGTCCTGGTTTTCGCGGATGCCGGCAAGCCAGTTCCGGTAAAACAGAGCCATGTTAAAATTGTACATTGCTTCGTCTGCGGTAACCTGTGCGTCACCCAGCCAGCCCAGGCGCTCGTCGCGTTGCGGGCAATCCATCGGGTAGCCCAGCATATTACTTTTTTGCGACCATACTGTTGCCTGGTGTATTTTGTTTACCAGCAAATTATCACATTCAAAATTGCCTGCCGGCTCATTTGTGGAATAAACAGCATGGCCTTCAACGTTCAATAAATTCAACGGACCGTTTTGCGCCGAGATTTCCACGTATTTAAAACCGAAAAAAGAAAAATGTGTTTCATAGGTTTCCACACTGTCGCCTTTCAATATGTATTCGGCTGTTGCGTTGGCATGCTCATTACTGGTGATATTAAGGGTGCCGTCGGCATAAATATCTTCGGCAAATTGTATCGTCAGCTTTGTATTTTTTATGCCACTTGTTGTAATGCTTGCCCAGCCTGCAAAATTCTGCCCCATGTCAAATACTTTGGTGTTGGGCTTTGGGCTATTGATTTCCTGCGGTTTAAAAATTTCCTGCACTTTAATGGCGGGCATGGTGTGTGCAACCAGGCTGGCTGCCGGCTTTGCAAAAACCGTAACTGGCTTCCATGCTGCATCATTGTACCCGGTGTTTGTCCACCCCTGTTGATCCATGTTGGCATCATATACTTCGCCGTCATAAATGCAACTGTACAGGACGGGACCCGGTGTGCAACGCCAGTTGTTATCAGTTGTTATCCAGCTGCTGCTGCCATCAGTATACCTTACCAGAATTTGTGCAATTGCCTTCTTGCTGCCAAACCATTGCATGCGGTAAGTGTCCCACCATTTTTTATAAGGATTGTACCAGCCGTTACCGACATGAATGCCGAGTGCATTGTCACCCGGCTGCAGCAAAGCAGTTACATCATAGGTATCGTACAACACATATTTTTGGTAAGGTGTTTTGGCTGGTGCCAGCACATGATCGCCCACGCGCTGACCATTGATGAAGAATTCGTATAAGCCCAGGCCGGTAACGTATGCTCTTGCCGATTGAACCAGTTTTGTCAATCTCACTTCGTGGCGCAGTAAAAGCGAACGGCCGTCGTGCACGATGCTGTCCTTACCAGGCAGTTGTTCTCTTACATCTTTATAAAAGCCTTGCGCCGGCAGAGCTTCCAACGGGGTGCCATTGCCGATCCAGCTGGCTCTCCAATCCCCGCTATTTAAAAAAGCAGTCTCAAATTTATTTATTGAACTTTCAACTCTTTTTCCGTTTCCGTTCCAGGCAATTACTTTCCAATAATAAATACTGTTTGATCTGAGCTTATTGTTACCCAATGGGTGCTGGATGGTTTCGTTTGAAAATACTTTTCCTGAGTTCCAGGTATCCGGCTGATTGAGGTTGAGCAGGGATACCGACGTAGCCACCATTACCTGGTAAGCAGCCTGTACCTGGTTTCGTTCGGAAGAAGTGATGAGCCAGGAAAAACGGGGATGCATCACATCTACGTTAATGGGCGCTTCCGCGTATTCCACCAACATTTTTTTGAATGTAAGGGATGGATTTTTACCCTGCGTGTATTGAGTCAGCAGGAAGCACGCCAAAATGGTGATTAATAATCCCAGGCTTTTATGCAGTTTAGAGGCAAACTTTTTTCTCATTTAATTAAATCAATTTATTTACCTGGCGTATAAATAATGCCGGCCAGGGAGCAGATAATAAATCAGGTTCTAAAGTAATTGTTTTATTGAGCTCATCCAATTTCTTCGTTTTTCTACGGATAATTAAACAGTTCTTTTAAACAGGGATCAGGGAAGTGTGATTTAAAGTGCTGTAACACCCATCTTACAAACCAGTTTTAAGTTATATCCGGCTTACGGTATGGTTATTGGTTTAAAGCTGGCACATTAAAATATAAACATGAGCAATCAAAAACAATTCGGTGTCTGGATGGATAACCACCAGGCTGCGGTAGTAGGAAATGACAATGCTGAAGGCGAAACATTAACAGTACTTGCCCACATAAAGGGGGAAGATATTTCCCCAAACTCCAGTGAGAAAAATTCGAACAACCATGAGAAAACAGTACAGGCAAAATTTTTTAAAGAAATAGCCTCTCATTTGGTCAATGCTACGCATGTACACGTAACTGGTACCGGACAGGCGCAGGAACAGTTTATTCACTATCTGGAAAGTACTCCTCAATTCAAAAATAGTAAGACGGAAGAGTCAACGTCTAACAAAATGAGTGATGAAAAGCTGGTAGAATTTATTACCAACAAATTCTAGTCAATTACTATGACTGCATCAATATTGTTTTTCGATATTGCTGCAGTTTTTTTCTTCTTAAGGTACATGCCTGCATACTAGCCTAACCCTTGCAACAGGTGAACTGTGGTAAAGAAAACCGCTGAAAGGTGGACTTATACTACAACCAAATCCTGCAATCTTTTAAACCAATCCCTTCCATCTTAAAAGCCGGGCACTTCCGGGAATTTTTGTACCAGGCAACAACAGACCAGCAGTTCCTGATTGTACTTATCATCGTTTACCAGCGGCAGCAGCGTGGCATACTGCCTTTCGGTAACAGTTCCTCCTCATTTGTTGCAGTTGCATTTCCTGTCAGGACCTGCCAGCCAAAAGTTGTAACTTTCAAAAAATGCTTTACAGAAAATGAAATCGGTAAGATAAGGGAGTGGTAATTTTTGCCGGCGATTTTATTTGGCGACAGCAGGGCACCAGCCCAAATTATACAAGTGTTTACATGCAACTCTCATGCAACTCTTAAATTAAAATCGTTTTTTTAAAGATGAGATACCAGGTGTACGTTGTTGAATTATCGAAAAAAGTATTTACGGAAAATGCAAAATTCCGGGCTGCCAATCCGCAGTTTAATGGTGTGTTACAGTGTCTGTATGTAGGCATGACGAGCAAGACGCCTGCGGAAAGATTCATGCAACACAAAACCGGGTATGTAAATAAAAAAGGGCACAAGCTGTCTGCCAATATTGTGCAGCAATACGGAACCTATTTACGCCCAAGCCTGTATGACGATATCAATCTAAAAGCAATGACCAGGCAGGAAGCGCTGATCATGGAAGAAAAACTGGCACTGGATTTAAGAAGGAAGGGATATGCGGTTTGGTTTAATTAATAATACGCCAGTGCCCTGTTTGCACTGGAAGTAATTGGTATAACCACGTCAACAGTCTTAATCACCGGTGACCCGCCGGGGCTGCTTCGCACACCCGGCAAAAATTACCACCACCTATCTTACCCATTTCATCCTTAGTAAAGGATGTGGTTACCTCATCAGCAGGCCTGTAGGGCTGAGTTGTCTTTGTATCGGTGCCTGAAATGAATGTAACACCTGCTATTTTTTATAATTCCATTAACTCAATTTCCATTTCCAGCAAAGCATAGCTGAGCGATTTACCATGCGTATCCAAAGCCAACGATGTGGTAACACCGCCTGACAGTGTATTGTAGCAAACAAAAAGCAATGAAGAAATATTGGGTAATTCGTAACGTATGACTTCTCCCTGCACTATTTCTTTCAGGTGATCTTTAACTTTTTGTGCAGTTACTGTTGTGCGCAAGATTGTATAATTGGCTTCGTTGTAAGGAATCAGCGAAAGCATTAAGGTGTTGCCTTTATCACCGGCACGGCTATGGGCTATTTCATAAAGTTTCATGATTCAAATATTTTTACTTGTGGTACAATGAGATTTCTATCGATCAATGTTGATACAATGCCAATCACTTCATTCACATATTTTCTTGCACCACCACCACCTGCAGGGCCATTGGTGTACAGAGCTTCCACTTCTCCACCTACCAATGCAGCAGCTTCTGCTGTTTGGGCTTTTGCGGCTACACGCAATCTTACTTCATAGGGTTTGCTGGTATTGCTGAAAGTTGTTTTGTGCATTGATTGAACGCCAATAAAATCTATCCGGATGTCGCTGAAAAAAGGCTTTAATCTTTTTTCAATAATTGCGGCAGCCAGCTGCGCTCTTTCATACGCAGCTGCACCAGCATAAGAAATTTCTCCTTCGCCCAGGTAAAAAGCTTTGTAACCAATACTTGCTTTGTAGCCGGCAGGTTTTGCAGCACCACTGCCGCCTGAAACTTGCACCATGTCTTTACCAATTTCTTCAAGGTACACGGTAGTAAAATCAGCAATTACATCCGGCGTAATATATTCGTAAGGGTTCATCACTTCATACAGCAATTGTTCTTTTGCAGTCTGCAGGTTTATCACACCACCCGTACCTTCCACCTTACCAACTACAGCAGTACCATCTGCAAACACATCTGCAAACGGGTGACCAAGCTTATCCAGGTTGTCAACTATTTTTTTTACACCATCTGCAAAATAACCTCCTGTTATCTGCCCGGCACATTCCAGTAAATGCCCTGTTACAGTGCCTTTGCCCATCAGGTTGTAATCGTCCGTTGCCCATCCAAATTCATGTATCAAGGGTGCAAGAAACAGGGAGGGATCTGCAACCCTGCCCGTAATAATTATTTGTGCGCCTGCAGCCAGTGCATCCACAATAGGTGCTGCACCCAGGTAGGCATTGGCAGAGATGATATTATATTCACTAAGCGGTTTATTATTTTCAAGATCGGTGATGGAAGATTTATTTGCTTCAATAAAAGACAGCACATCATCTCCCGTGATTGCGGCTACTTTTATTTGTACATTTTGCAATGTGGCAATTGCTATTATTTTTTTTGCAGCTTCAATGGGATTGGCTGCACCCATGTTGGTAATGAGCCTTGTGTTATTTTTTACAAGATGCGGCAATAAGGTTGTTATTCTTTTCTCCAGCAAAGGATCATAGCCTTTGGTAGCATCCAGCATCTTTCTTTTTTGGGCCAGGCCAATTGTGCGTTCTGCAAGACATTCCAATACCAGGTAATCGAGTTTCCCTTGCTCAGCAAGTACCACTGCGGGTTCAATCCTGTCGCCCGAAAAACCTGCACCACAACCAATTCTTATTTTTTGTTTCATATGTGTATTGAGCCTGTTAATAATGCAATGATGGTCATCACAATGGTTGTTCCCCATGCCCATTTAAAAATAAATCGCTGGTGTTCTCCCAGTTCCACTTCTGCAAGACCTATTAATAAAAAAGTAGACGCTGTAAGCGGACTTAAAGGAAATCCCACCGTCATTTGTCCTAATAAAGAAGCCCTGCCTATTTCAAGCGGATCAACTCCTAATTGTGTGCAGGTATGACTAAGCACCGGAACAACACCATAGTAATAAGCATCGGGTGTAAACAGTATACTTGCCGGCATACTAAACACTGCAGTGATAGCAGGAATGAACGATGCATGTTGCTGCGGAATAAGATTTACCAGCCAGGTTGCCATAGATGCAATCATTTTAGATTCTGTAAGAATGCCCGAATACACACCTGCGGCGAATATCATTCCTGATACCATAAAAATATTACTGCCATGCGCTTTCATTACTTTTTGCTGATCAGGCAGTTTGCTGTAGTTGATCATCAATGCAATGATGCTTGCTACCACAAATAAAACCGGTGCAGGCACTACGCCCTTCAGCAAAATGACGATGAGTGAAACAGTCAGTACCGCATTTACGATCACTAGTTTCGGCCTTCTTAAAGCATGCTGATCATCCGTAAAATTTTCTTTGTGGTGATAAGTAAACGAAATAATGCCCAACCGCTTTCTTTCTCTTTTACCAAAAATATAAGCAACAAAAAGCACCCAGCATACGCCACCAATCATCGCAGGTATATTTGGGTTGAACAGGTGTACGGCATCTGTATTCAATGTTGACATACCCCTTACCGATGTGCCTGACCATGGCACCAAATGCATGGGCCCTACACTCAACGCCACAATGCCCGCAAGTATCTGCCTGCTTATGCCAAGCCTTTTATAAATGGGAAGAAAAGCAGACAGCACAATCATAAAAGTTGCAGTGCCATCACCATCCAGGTGAACGATCATAGTGAGCAAGGCTGTGCCGACAATTACTTTTAGCGGATCACCTTTTACCGACCGCACAATGAATGCAATTACGGGATCAAACAAACCGGCATCCAGCATTACAGAAAAATATAACACCGCAAACATTAACAGGATACCGGTAGGCGCTACCTGCTTAATGCCTGCCAGGGCCATGGTGCCGATTTCGGTATAATTAAAACCGGCAATGAAAGCAAATACAATGGGAACCGCGACCAATGCTGTTATTACAGACAAACGTTTGGTGATAATGAGCAGCAGAAATACCACAATGGTAGAGAAGCCAATTAATGCAAGCATAGAAATAATCGCTTTTGGTTTATGGGTAAGCCTTACTATCTAAAAATATTTTGCTCAAGGCTTTATTGTTTTTAGCATCAACAGTTGCGTGGCAGAATATGTTGGGTATTCATTACACCGCAACAAATCAGTCCGTCAATGTTCTTCAAACTGCAGGTAATCGTTAAAGAAAGGAAGCAGGTCATTCAGCACCCTGCCATCTGTTGTCCATATCTTATTTGTATGTGTGCCGATATATTCCTCGGCATAGTGTTCTATTCCATGATTCTCCAATTCCTGGCTAAACATACCACATTGTACCGGAAAACGGCTTGCATCATTACGTCCCCAATCCAGCTGGATGGCTTTTAATTTTTTAAGATTGGACGAATAGGAATCGATCATGTACAAGGGCATATTGCTCCTCCATTTTTGATACACTATGCTATCTACCACAAGGCTGTCACCCACATAATTAAACGGCAGATCGATATAGAATGGCGGCTTGTTTGCATTCGGAGACCATGCCCTTGCACAGGCAGCAATTACTTTGGGATAATAAGTTTTATCCAGTTCATCTTTTGTTTTAATGGCAGCCAGTTGTTTATATGAATCGCTGTTGGGCCCAAACTCTTTTACAAATGCAAGCAAGCCCGGACTCAATGCATATACACTGCCAAACACATCAGGATATAACATGGCAATTTTTAAAGCACCATAACCACCCATTGAATGTCCGCCAATGCCACGTGCATTTCTATTGGCAATGGTTTTAAAATTCTTGTCCATGTAGGAAACCAGTTCCTTTGCTTCAAAGTCGCTCCAGTTTCCGGTAAGTGCAGAGTTGCTGTAAAAACTGCCTGAGTATAAAGTAAAGTGATCAGCAATAACAAGTATGAAAGGACGGATTTTGTTTTTTGCAATGCCCATGTCAAGTATGTTTTTCATGTTGGGCGTTATACTGTCTGTGCCTAAAAAGCCATGCAGATAATAAATAACAGGATAATGTTGTTTTGCCTGCGCATAGCCGGGAGGAAGGTAAACAGATATTCGTCTGTCAATATTTTCGCCACCTGTGTTTTGCAGGTAGGTAGAATGTATAACGCTTGTAACAATAGTGCCTGAAATACGTTGGGCGGCAGCAACGCCCATGAAGGCAAAGGATAATAAAATGGCAAGTATCTTTTTCATATTGATTACAAATTACGGTTTGTAATTTAAATAACACGGGACAAATTCACAGTTCAGGGTTTAGCAGGACTATTTAAATTGAAGCTATATTTATCAAACCACAGGCAGTGTCGGTGTACCGTCTTCGAATACAAAACTATTGCCTGTCGGGGAGCTGCAGTTTAATGTTTTTTACTCTTGGCCGAAGTCTCATAAAATAATGGTATCAGGAAATAACTACTGCAAACTTTAATAGTTTAGTCAAAATCTCAACGACTAAAATGGACAATGCAATGGTAGTTGGTGAAAAATACACAACCACAACTTTCGGAAGAGGCTGGTTTATTTTTCCTGTTTCGGAACAAAAGAGAAGAAAAGCTTTCCGGGGTCTGCCAGCCTGGTCTATTGTTTCCCTACGCTCCACTCAACACTGGCCTGCTCAATGAACGTTTAATCCTATTGTTCACACAATTAGATTTATACAGCCTCCTGTGTAGTTAACTCATTTTATTTCTTCAAAAACGCCCGTCTGCCGGTTCTTCCGTACATTATCCCAGTTAAAGTAGCGGCCATTCATGGCAACGTAAACACCAACGGGCAGGCTTTGCGCAAAAGCCAGGGCACTGCCGAGGTTAAACAATCCATCTGAACTGCCAAATTTAATCGGAATCATGGCACCGGTTAGGATGATGGTTTTATTAATTTTTTTCTGTGCAATTATTTTGGCCGTCTCTGCCATGGTATCTGTGCCGTGCGTAATTACAATTTTAGTTTCATCACATTGGTTGCACTGGTGTACAATCAGCTCCCTGTCTTCGGCCGTCATTTCGAGGCTGTCGATCATCATCAGTGTTCTTATTTCAACGGGTACTTTATTGCGTCCCATTTCCAGCAGGTCGCTCAGGTGCGTATCTTTAAAATACAGTTGTCCGTTCAGCTCGTTGTACTCTTTGTCAAAAGTGCCGCCGGTAATAAATATGCGGATAGCCATATTAATCAGTTTAGATGATGAAGGTAAAAGAAATTTTTGGGCTTGTTTAATGGAAGCACTGTATCACTTAATTCCCTGCAAGCTGAGCAGCCGGTTAAATATTGCTCTTGTAACTGTACCGGGTTTTCCATCACCAATGGTATTGCCATTGATGCTTAAAACAGGTAAGACAATTTTGGTGGTGCTGGTGATGAATGCTTCTTTAACGGAAGTGATCTGTTCAGGATGTATAGCGTCTGCTGCTGTGTTGAATCCGGTTAGTTGCAATATTTTTTTTCGGGTGATGCCATGGAGGATGTTTTTATCCGACGTGATGATTTCATCATTGTTTGTTACAACAAAAAAATTCGATCTCGGGCATTCGCCCATGCCGGAAGCACTGTGGTACAATACATCATCTGCATTGTTTTGCTTGATGAAATGCTGCAGGCGGATGGCTTGCAGGTAATCGATGGTTTTAACATGTGGTAGTTGCCGCTGGTGTTCAAACGTTACCAGCCGGATACCTTTTTCAAAACCTGCTTTATCAAACGTTAAGGCCGATTGTGTCATCAGCAGGTTGGGTTTTGCAATAGTATAACCATCTTCGGAATAGCCACCGGTAAGCGTAATACGGATACCGGAATCCGGGAGGTTATTTTTTTTCATTAATTGCCTGATCACTTTCTCTAGTGCCTTGCGATCAAGAGTAACCTGCAAAAACATGTCAGCTGCAGAAGCATACAACCGGTCGAGGTGATCATCCAAAAAGACAGGTTCTCCCCGGACGGTTTTGAAAAAATCAAAGACACCGTAACCGCGTTGCACCGATAAATCGCTGATTAAAATGCTGGCATCCTGTTTCAACACAAAGTCGTCATTGATCAATACATAGTTTACACTCATTTTTTTATCCGGTTGTATTTTTTTAAAATGGGAATTACTTTATCCAGCGGCAACGCCTCTATCTTATTGCTGTTTTTACCCACCATGGTGGTGGCGGTAAACAGCGAATTAATAATCGCCTCTTCGGTAGCTTCAATTACAGCCATAAACAGGGGAGAGGTGCCGTCGTTTTGCAACAGCGGCGTATTGATTACTGCGTTATTGGTTGTATAAGGCACACGCACTTCAAGGGCAGTTGAAAAAGCAATTACATAATCACCACTGCCGTTGGAGGTAATGCCGCCGGTTTTGCCAAGCCCCAGCATAGCACGTTTGGCGAGGCGCATCAGGTTGCGGTTATCCAGTGGCGCATCCGTCGCAACAATGATCATGCACGACCCATCTACATTATTCAGCAGCTTATCGCTGAAATCAAATTGTCCCAGCTCTTCACCTACGGGCGTACCTGCAACCTGCAGCACACCACCGAAGTTGGTTTGTACCAAAACGCCTACCGTATAACCTCCAAGGCTTGCCGGCAATTTTCTGGAGGAAGTGCCGATACCACCTTTAAAACCAAAGCAAACCGTTCCGGTTCCTGCACCCACTGCACCTTCCTGTACCCTATTGGTGCCGGCGTTTTGCAGCGCAGCCAACACGTCTTCTTTGGTAACATGCCTGCCGCGGATATCGTTTAAATAGCCGTCATTCGTTTCACCCACCACCGCATTCACTGATGCTACTTTTTCATTGCCAGGTTGATTAAGCGTGTATCCAATCAATGCATCCATGGCCACAGGCACGTTCAGTGTATTAGTCAGCACAATGGGTGTCTCAAGGTTGCCCAGTTCATTTACTTGTGTGCTGCCCGCCAGTTTGCCAAAGCCATTGCCCACATAGATTGCGGCAGGTACTTTTTGCTGAAAGATGTTTCCGTCATGCGGCACAATGGCAGTAACGCCGGTACGAATGCTGTCGCCTTTTATCAAGGTAGTTTGGCCAACTTTTACACCGGCTACATCCGTAATGCTGTTAAGCCTGCCGGTTTTCATCACACCAATTTGGATACCATAGTCACGTGCCCGTTTACGTTCCTGCGCCTGCAGCAGGCAGGGAGCACACAATAAAAGGATAAAGAATATTTTTTTACGCATACCTGCAATGAAATTTTTTTTAAAGATAAATCATTGCAGGTATTGATGGCGGGGTTTGGGTGTTCCAGCCATAGTATTCAGTTTGCTACAGTGTACTAGGACGAGAACCATATTGGTGTAGCCGCCGAGGTGAGTTGTTTCACCTGCCTATATAAGTATCGGCTCTAACAGGAATTCCTATTGCAGTAATATCATCTCTTAATTGCCGCCAGTTCTTTTCCCTAAGGCTGCCGGCGCCAAAGAGTTTTGATTGAAAGTCTTTGGTGATGACTCTTAATGAAGTAGATCTTTTATGGGGCGTTTCAATGGCAAATTCATTAATATCGGTAAGATCAAAAACTTTGTTCTTCCAAAAAAAATAATGATTTTTTACATGTAAGCTGGTGCCATCCAACACAAAATAATTCATTTGGGTTCCCAGCGCCAAACCAAAAAGTAAAACACAGCCAACCGGAAACCAAGCCATTTCAGGATGTATTGGATGATTGAGGAACATGATTGTAAAACATACTGCCATAGCAATGATGATAATTGAATTGAAAGTAATCCAGGGATTTCCGGCGTATGTTTTTTTATCAGCAAAAATTAATTTTGTGTTGATATGTGGTGCAGGGTCTGTTATTTTATCTTTTGTGTTATTTGCAATCAACTGCCGCATACTTGCTGTATTGCTATACATGTCGTCCCATATAAACAGCTTTTCTCCATTATTGAAACTAACACAGGTAGCTTCCAACGACTGTCCAAACAGCAATAAAACCGAGTAGTTTTGTTTTGAACTCATTGCCACAGCGTTCACCTCTGTCCAGTGATATAGTTTAAGTTTGAAAAAGTACTTTACTGCAATGGTATTGTCATCCATACTAATCCGTGGAGCTCTTTGAAAGAAGGTGTAAATAAAATACAAACAAAACAAGGCAAGCAGATAGGGAGCAATTACTTTCGGTGCCGGCGCTTTATCATTGTTGCTGTTGGATAACGCAAAAATCATCAGTCCAAAAATGACTATCATAAAAAGAATTGCAAAGAGTTGTCCGGGTTTATAGACAGATTTGACCATAGCCAAAAATAAAGAAGATTGGTGTTTGGTGTAACAGAAAATTTTTTCTTTTACTGGTGCGACTCCGGCAGGTAACAAATTAGTATTGCCAACTAGTTTTGCCTATTTTTGAATTGGAAAACACTATTTCGCTTAGCTATAAAATGCTCGTATGATTTACAAAACGTCATTGGATAACCTGGCCAAGGGTATAACAATAGGAGTGACCATTCTTTTCGCAGGTATCATTATTGGTCAATATTCTATAATCAAAGACGCAGGCCATGCAGCTCCATTTTATACTGCGATTACCTGCCTTCTTATCTATTTACTGGCATTTGCATTTAGACCTGTTAACTATGTTGTAACAAAGGATGAACTAATTGTTGGCAGGCCACTTTTGAATGTTCATATAAAAAGAGGCGATATAAAAAGTGTGGCATTATTAGAGAAAGATAAAATAAGGGGTACAATAAGAACATTTGGCGTTGGCGGTTTATTTGGATACTATGGGAATTTTGCAAACTTTTCTTTAGGCCGTATGACCTGGTATGCAACCCGGAGAGACAAGCCTGTTTTAGTTAAAACCATCGATAACAAAAACATTATTTTCACTCCAAATGATCCTGAAAAATTTGTAGAGGAACTTATCTCATAGTACCCAACCACCGCAGCGGCCAGACTAAAAGAACAAGCATGCAGGATGCACTGCCCGAAATGAAAGATCAGCACTTACAATTTACTGCATAAAAAGAAATTATCTTTATACCATACACTCAAAACCAAACGCTGTAAATAAAAAAGTATGTTGAAACGATTATTGACACTACCATGCCTTGTGTTGCTCCTGCTGATTGGTTCTTATAGTTATTGCCAGGATTCATTAAAAAAGCATCTTCCCATTATTGATGTGCATGTACATGCAATGAAAGTGAATCCGGCCTTTGCTGCGGATATGTGTCCATGGTTTTTAAGTAATATGCCCGGTGGAGACCCCAACCAGCCAGCACCAGCTTTTATAAATACGGATTGCGCTCAACCACTCAAAGCTGCAAAAAGCGATAAGGAATTTCAGGATGCATTAGTTGCCACCATGAACCGGCTGAACATGACCATTATTGCAAGTGGCGATGCAGCAGTTATCCGCAACTGGCAAAAAGCAGCTGCACCAGGCAGGGTGATTCCAAGCATTGGCATCAGTTCATCTAAAGACATGACGGTGGTGGCTTTTACGGATTCTTTGTCGGCTGGTTTTTATAAAGTGATGGGCGAAGTGGCTCCGCAGTATGGAGGCATGTCGCCCAGCGATACTTCACTGGATGGTTATTTTGCTGCCGCTGAAAAATTAAATATCCCGGTTGGGATACACCTGGGTACCGGCGGTAATGGCATGGCGAATATTACTTCTCCAAAATACAGGGCATCTATGGGTAATCCGTTGCTGCTGGAAGACCTGCTGGCGCGCCATCCTAAATTGAAAGTATGGGTAATGCATGCCGGTTACCCGATGATTGATGAGATGATTGCTTTAATGGGCGCCAACGCTTATGTATATGTTGATGTAGCAGGTATGATATGGAGTTATCCTTTGGCAGAAGTGAACGATTATATCAAACGGCTGGTGCAGGCTGGTTTCGGAAAAAGGATCATGTATGGAACTGACCTGATGGTATGGCCAAAGCTGCTGGAAACTTCCATTGGTGTAATTGAAAATGCAGACTATTTGTCTTTCGATCAAAAACGGGACATTTTTTTTAATAATGCGGTACGTTTTTTCAGGCTTGATGAGCGGAAGTATAAATAGTATTTCAATCTACTGCAGTGTTTCTGCCAATGGCTGCCGGTTGCTATTTATCAAACTGTGCCAAATTCAGTTTGGGATCAATCTTTTGATTGGAGCGATATACTTCGTCCCATGTTTTTGTTTGTTGTTTAATAGCAGCTTCCCTGCCCAATATAGCAGTTAAGGTAGACTCTGCACCTGACCGTATTCCATTGAGGTAATTGCCCGTTTCGATACTGCTGATAAAGGCCTTTTCTTTATTGGCATCCGCATCATGCAGCGAAGACAGAAATACGCCGGCAGCCTGCTGCTGCGGTGTTATTGCACTTTCACTTCTTGCGATGCCGGAGTCCCACTTGTTATCTCCGTTGATAAATACACCGCCACTGTAATGCGCTTCTGCAATGCCGTTGGTGCCAACAAACCTGCAGCAAACATCGCCAAACTGGTGGCCTAGTTGTGTGGTATGGATGCTGACATTTACATTGTTAGGATATTGATACACTACCTGGTAATTACTGTAGGTATCACCTATTTCGGTACGGGCCCTTGTGTTGCCCCTGCCGATGGCATTTAAAGGAAGTCCCTGTAATGCCCAGTTGCAAATATCCAGTATGTGAATGCCCTGGTCTAACAATATGCCGCCAGACATTGCATTGAAATAAAAATGATTGCGGATGCGTATTTCATCATCGGATACATTGTTGCGTGTAATGATAGGTACAGAAGAGGAAAGATAATATAGCTGCACGGTAATCAGTTCTCCAATATCACCCCGCTGTATCCTGTTGACCATTTCTGCATACGCACTTGCATGTCGGATCTGGAAACCAATGACCACGCTTTGTTTGCCGTTTAATTTTTCGCCCAGCTGAATGGCCCTTCTGCATCCGGCTACATCGGGTGCCACGGGTTTTTCGCAATACACATGTTTTCCTGCCATAACCGCCGCTTCCAGAAAGCCTACATGGCTGTAGGCTGGGGTAGAGATTTGTACAGCATCCACGTCTTTGTTCTCCAGTAATTTCAGGTATGCTTTTGATCCCTGGTAGATATTGGCTGCCGGTATTGCAGCAACATTTTTAGCGGCGTTCAGGCCATTGAAAACCGGAATGGCTTTTTGCAACTGGTCGTCAAAAATATCTGCCATGGCTACAACACTGCTGTTGGTGTTGGTGATCATGGACGAGAGGACGGCAGTACCCCTGTTTCCACAGCCAATGATACCTATCCGGATAGCTGAGTTGGCCTTTGTACCAAAAACAATTGATGGTTTTAAAATAGAGAAGGCGGAAACAGTGGCGACATTTTTTATAAAGTTTCTTCTTTTCATATGTTTTCGTTAATTGGTTTTATTATCATTACGGCGGTGCGATACTTTATTTTTTTCGTTGCATAAACCTATGAAAAAATGTTGATGAATGCAGTGATGTTATAAGGTGTGGTGTTCAAAGAAGGCAGGCGCAGCAATTTCTGGTAACTGCCTCCTTTAATTCCTAGTACAGCGTCCTTCCTGTTGTCTGATGCAATGGCGCCAACATTTACAGAAAATGCTCCTTTGCCATTTGTAACAATATTCGCTTTTTCAATCAACCTGTTTTTATACATCAGCGGGTAATGTGCCGGCCTGTTGGCATAAGACTTTTTTACGGTGTTCTGCAATTGAATATGAATGGTTGAAAGCGTTGAATCGGTATAAGAAAGTCCGGACAGAAGTTGGTTAGGTTTAAAGATGTAAATGGAGTTACTAAAGATATTTTACGCATTGTTGAAGCCAGTCATCCCCCAAATGTAGGCTCTTAAAATATAGTTTCCTTCCGGTATAGAATCGTATAAGTGAAAGCTGAAAGTCGTAATTACCTAACCGTCAATTAAACATTTTACAATATCTTTCGGGTAAATTAATTACTCTTTAAACATTCAGATGAAAAAGCTTGCCAGTTGCCTTTCACTTGTTGCTGTAGTGTTGTTCTTTAACAGCTGTAGTACCAAAGATTCCAACGCCCGTAAAGTTTTATTGTTTACCAAAACAAAAGGCTATCACCATGAATCCATTCCTGCAGGCATTGCCGCCATACAAAAAATGGGCAAGGATAATAATTTTGGTGTGGACGTAGATTCCAGTTCAAAAATATTTACAGATGCTGACCTTAAGCAATACAAAGCTGTTATTTTTTTAAGCACAACCGGCAACATTCTTAACAGTGATGAGCAGGTAGCATTGCAGCGTTATATACAGGCTGGTGGAGGTTTTATGGGTGTACATGCAGCAGCAGATGCGGAATACAACTGGGCCTGGTATAATAAACTGGTGGGTGCTTATTTTAAAAGTCACCCCGGCAACCCGAATGTAAGAAAAGCTACCGTGAATGTTACGGACACCGGCTTTATAGCCACCAAAGGCCTGCCTGCAAAATGGGAACGTACCGATGAATGGTACAATTATAAAAATATCAATGCTGACCTGAAGGTAGTAGCTACACTGGATGAAGACACGTATGAAGGTGGCGAGAACGGTAAAGATCATCCCATTGCCTGGTACCATAATTTTGATGGCGGGCGTGCATTTTATACCGGTGGCGGGCATACCACTGAAAGCTATAGCGAGCCGTTGTTTCTGCAACATCTGGCAAACGGAATACAATACGCTATGGGTGCCGATTCTGCCAAACTGGATTATTCAAAAGCCTATGCAACCAAAACACCGGAAGAAAATCGCTTTACAAAAACGGTCCTCACCAACGATTTGAATGAGCCGATGGAAATTGCCGTTACACCAACCGGCGTAGTATATATCGTTGAACGCTCCGGCAGTTTTTATGCATACAAACCGGCGGACAATATCACCAAACTCATTCATAAATTCAAAGTATTGCCCGATACCAAAAAGGCTTTTGGCAATGGCTTGCTGGGTATGACGATTGATCCTGATTTTGCCGCCAACAAATATGTTTATTTTTTCTATTCACCGGATTCATTGCCCACACCCACACACCAGAATATTTCCCGGTTTAAAATGATCAAGGAAGATTCTATTGACCTGGCTTCTGAAAAAGTAATCATACAGGTGCCGATTGACCCCGAAGTAAGCGCTCATACAGGCGGTTCACTTGCATGGGATAAAAACAACAACCTGTTCATCTCCACCGGTGATAACACGGTGCCTTTTGAATCGAATGGCTATGCGCCGCTGGATGAAAGACCAGGCAGGCTTACATTTGATGCGCAACGTTCTGCCGGCAACACCAATGATCTGCGGGGTAAAGTAATCCGCATTCACCCGGAAGCAGATGGATCTTACACCATACCGGATGGTAACTTATTTGCAAAAGGCACAGCAGGCACAAGGCCCGAGATTTATACAATGGGCTGTCGTAACCCTTACCGGATAACGGTTAACCAGGCTACGTCAACTTTGTATTGGGGCGAGGTTGGTCCGGATGCGGGCGAGGATTCCAAATATGATCCGCGTGGGTATGATGAATTTAACCAGGCAAAAAAAGCAGGCAACTTTGGCTGGCCTTATTTTGTAGGCGACAGCAAAGCCTATCATGATTCTGATTTTGCTACTCACGCCATCGGCCAGTCTTTTGATATCAATGGACCGGAAAACAATTCTCCCAACAATACAGGTATCAAAAAATTGCCGGCACCCACTAAAGCAATGGTCTGGTATCCTTACCCGGTCTCACCCGAGTTTCCGGACCTGGGCGAAGGGGGCAGGGCGGCCATTGCAGGATACTTCTATCATTACAATAAAAGTCTTGCAAAGAAAAACAGCATACCGGACTATTATGATAACAGTTTGTTTGTAATGGACTGGATGCGCAACTGGGTATTCGCATTGCGTTTTGACGAGAATGAAAATTATAAACGCATGGAAGCATTTATGCCGCTGACAGGCGATTTCAGAAGACCTATTGATATGGACATCACGCCGGAAGGTATTATGTATGTGCTGGAATATGGTGCTGTATACGGCGCAGACAATGATGACGCAAGATTGGTGCGTATCGATTACAATGCGGGCAACCGTGCACCTGTGGCAAAGATCAGCGTGAAGGATAGCATTGGCATTGCTCCGTTAAAAGTTGATTTTAGCAGCAGCAATAGTTATGATTATGATGAAGACGATCAGCTGAAATATGAATGGACATTCGAAGGCAATAAAGCAGGTTCAACAGAGGCCAACCCAACCTATACTTTCAGCAATAAAGGCGTGTATAAAGTATCGTTAAAAGTAACTGATCCCTCCGGACTAAGTTCAGTTGACACGTTGGAAATAAAAGCAGGCAACACGGTACCGGAAGTAGCCATCAACACCACGGGCAACAGTTCGTTTTATTTTGGTGATGCCACACTGGGTTATGCAGCGGAAGTAAAAGATAAAGAAGATGCAACGATCGATCCGGGGCGCATTCATGTTAAACTGGATTATATACCCAAAGAGCAGGGATCATTTAAAACCGTGCAGGGTAAGGGTACCTGGGTAATGCCGGGTAAAGCGTTGATAGCTTCCGCCGATTGTAAGGCTTGCCATACGGTAGATCATACCGTTGTTGGACCGGCATTTACAGCTATAGCAGCAAAATATAGCAACAAACCAGGGGAGATAGCAAGGCTTGCCGGTAAGATCATTACAGGTGGGGCCGGCGTATGGGGAAACGATCACTATATGAATGCACACCCTCAGTTAAGTAAAGACAATGCCACTATCATTGTAAAATATATTCTCTCCCTGGCGCAGCAAAAAACGCAGGACAGCCTGCCTGCAACGGGCACTGCCATGTTGAAGCAACCCGCAGGTGTAACAGGCGGTACCTGGGCATTGACTGCAGCTTACACAGATGGCGGCAGTGGCGTTGTGCCATTAACAACCAGCAAACAACTCGTGCTAAGGCAGCCCACCATACAGGCAGAAGATGCGGATGTAATCAACCGCATGCAGCGGGGTGATAAAATGCTCGGCAGCATTCACAACAAATCTTATTTCGTACTAAAAGGCATTGATCTGAAAGGCATCAAAAACATAGCCTATTATTATTCCTCTGAAAAGATTGACGCAACCCTTGAAGTGCATATTGATTCCATAAAAGGCGCTGTAGTCAGCACATTGAATTACCAGCAAACCGGCGGCTGGAACAAGTTTAAACAGGTAAGCGCCACTGTTAATGATCCCGGCGGGATACATGATTTGTACTTTGTATTTAAAAAAGATACAGAGCCCAACCATGATATGTTTGCACTGGATTGGTTACGGTTTGAGCAGTAAAGAGGGATGTCTGATGGCTGATTTTTTATGGCTGAGTGCTTTTGACTTGCCGATGTTTTAAGTTGATTCTGACTGTGCTCCGTTTGTAAAGTGCATGGAGATAAAAATGCATATTATGTTGAATTAAAAAATGAGAAGGAATGAATTTTGATCCTGATAACAGCATTGTTAAGCTTTGCGCACAAGGCATGGAACTGGAAGGAAACGGTGAAACAGAAGAAGCCCATAAACTATTCCTGCTGGCCTGGCAAGAAGCTGCGAATGACTTTGAAAAATTTATTTCCGCTCATTATATTGCAAGACATCAAAAAACTGTTGCGGACAAATTGAAGTGGGACAAAATTGCTTTACAAGCGGCATTGAAAATAGAGGATGAAACAATGCAGGCAAACTATCCCTCTCTTTACCTCAACATCGCAAAATGTTATGAAGATTTAGGGGATTTTGACAAAGCGAAAGAAAACTATCAATTAGCGTTATTATCTTCTAATAAGCTGCCAGACGATGGGTATGGTAATATGATAATTAGCGGAATTAAGAAAGGGATAGAGCGGATGTCGCAGTGGTAAATTATAATGCATCTTTATCAGGCTTCCTCAATAAAATAGATTGCGGACATGCTTATTATAATCGCAATAGTCGAGGAGTAAAAAAAACTTTGTACAAATTCGTAAATAAAATGTTATCCAAAATCTTATAATGCCAAATTACTTTTCAACATTTAGAAATGACGAAAACACGTCCGTCGAGACTGCGGTAATACAACCTTTACCAGACGAAAATTCGACGGAATCAATTTTCGTTCTCATTAAAGAGAAAAGAAACAATGAACCCATACTGAATTTAAAAATTACTCCTGGAAATTCATCTCCTTTTAAAAATACTCAAATATTCAATGATATCGCACTTATTGGATGGGACGATATTTTTGTGATGTTTAATTTAAACACGAGAAAACAAACTATAATTTCATTAGATGGATATTTTGGCAACTTTAGAATATACGACGATAAAATATTTGTTTGTTCTGCCGGTGATGTTACATGTCTTTCATTGGACGGAGAAGTTAAATGGAAGTCAGAGTCAATTGCGATAGACGGAGTCATAATTAATTCTTTTGAAAACAATATTATTTATTGTTCATGTGAATGGGATCCTCCTGGCGGTTGGCGACCTTATCGATTAAGTTTCCAGACTGGCGCTACACTTTAAAATATCAGGTTATGCTGGCAGCTCTTACCAATCAGCAGATCTAAATTTCAAAACTCACACATCATCATTTCCCTCAAACATTATTAAAACACGCTACTTCAAAATGTAGACACTTAAGAACTATCGTGGGCCGTGTATACGCAATTTAGTTTTCGCTAAACAAAACTTTGTAAATTACGTATTCAACTACTCCTTATGCGTTCAACCATTCTGCTTATTTTTTCAGCAATAATTTTTAATGCGGTAACTGCACAAATAGCCAAGGCACCTTTGGTGAAAGATGGTGAGGGGCCATGGCCGCAACTGATTATCCGCGGCGTTACCTTAATCAACAGCACGGGCGCACCACCCATCGGCCCGGTCGATATCGTTGTGGAGAACAACCGCATTGTAAACGTCGCGAATGTAGGCGCACCGGGCGTTTCCATCGATCCAAAACGCCGTCCGCAACTGAAAGAAGGTGGTAAAGAGATACAGGCAGAAGGTATGTATTTGCTACCCGGCTTTATTGATATGCATGGACATATTGGTGGTACAGAACAGGGCACGCCTGCTGAATATGTGTTTAAATTATGGATGGCCCATGGCATTACCACCATTCGGGAACCGGGAAGTGGCAACGGTCTTGAATGGGTGCTGGATGAAAAAAAATTAAGCGCTGAAAATAAAATTACAGCGCCCCGTATTTATGCCTACTCCTTTTTTGGACAGGGAGCCAAACAGCCCATCAGTACCCCGGAGCAGGCTATCACCTGGGTAAGAGAAAATCAAAAAAAAGGAGCAGATGGCGTAAAGTTTTTTGGCGCCGCACCGCAAATAATGGATGCCGCATTAAGGGAAAATAAAAGACTGGGTTTGCGCAGCGCCTGTCACCATGCACAAATGGATGTGGCTCGTTGGAATGTGCTGAACTCTGCACGGGCAGGCTTAACGTCAATGGAACACTGGTATGGTTTGCCCGAAGCGATGTTTGATGATAAAACGATCCAGAACTATTCGCTCAATTATAATTACGCCAATGAAGCCGATCGCTTTGGGGAAGCTGGCAGGCTATGGAAACAGGCAGCACCACCTTTCAGTGATAAATGGAACAAGGTGATGAATGAATTGATTGCACTTGATTTTACATTGGACCCAACGTTTAATATTTACGATGCTACCCGGGATTTGCAGCGTGCAAGAAGACTGGAGTGGCACGACAATTATACCCTGCCTTCCTTATGGAAATTTTATGAACCCAGCCGGGAATCGCATGGTTCTTTCTGGCTGCATTGGGGAACAGAAGATGAAATTGCCTGGAAAGAAAACTATCGTCTGTGGATGACTTTTGTAAATGAATATAAAAACCGTGGCGGCAGGGTTACTGCCGGAAGCGATGATGGCTTCATTTATGAAACCTATGGCTTTGGTTATATCAGGGAGCTGGAGATGCTGCGTGAAGCAGGGTTTCATCCTTTGGAAGTAGTTCGTTCTGCCACCTTGTATGCAGCACAGGCACTGGGTGCAGAAAAAGATTTAGGCTCAGTAGAAGTGGGCAAACTGGCCGACATGGTGATCATTGATGTGAACCCACTGGAAAATTTACAGGTGCTGTATGGCACAGGAACCATTAAGGTTACAGCTGATAATAAAGTAGTAAGGGCAGGCGGAATCAAGTATACCATTAAAGACGGCATTGTGTACGATGCAAAAAAATTATTGGCGGATGTAAAGAAAATGGTAGAGGTTGAAAAAGCAAAAACAGGCTGGAAATTGAAGCAGCCGGGAGAGGAATAATAATTTCATTCAAACCCCTGCAGATGCAAACCAGCCTTTCAAAAAAACTAAGTCATATTTATCTTTCGGTTGTCCCTTTAGTGACGGCAATTCTGGGCTTTGGCGTTGGTCATATAAGTTATACCATTTACCTGCCGGTTTGGATCATCAATGTTTGCCTGATGATAACCGCCGCCTGGGTGCTGGGGCTGAATGTTGTAAGAAATGCCGATGCTGAAAAAAGAGAGTTGGCCTTGGGTGCATTCTTTTTAATTGTACCCTGGATACTAGTTTCTATTTTCTTTGGCTTCGGGCCACCTCCTTCAACAGCAACTGAATGGACAGCCACGGATGTTGAACAGCAGGTAAGATATTCTATACTGGTTCTTGCCGGTATTTTTATCGTGTTTGGATTTGCCGTCGTTCGGGATAAATTGAAAAAGAAAGGAGAGCATTTTTATTCGCAACTTGGTTTTGTTGCCATCCTTATTTTTATTCCGCTCTTTATCATCAATATGATTTTCTGGGGATATTTTTTAACAGCTGCATTCAACATTTTAGCAGCATCGGGTTCAGAAAAAATGCCTGAATGGTATAAGCCTGTCAGGGCTTTGTTTAGCATGATCTCGGTAGTTGAAGTAGCGCTTACTTATTTAGCCACTGCAGCTTTTGCCGTATCATTAAATCTTGCGGGCCTGTTCAACAAAATACCGGCAAGAATTTATGTTGCTGTTAGCGTACTTGCTTTTGTTATCGTTCTCTTATCTACCTGTTGCCCTGAACCATTCGTTACCGCCGGTTATGCAGTGTCCATTCCAGCCATCCCTTTTATAATGCCTTATTTTATTGGCGTTAATTTATTGCGGCGTTCAGGCAATTAACCTCCGTTAAATTCTTATTACAACTACCTCCGGCAACCAGCTTGTTAAGTAATGATTGAACATACTATTCACACCATTGCTGTGTAGTTATTTTTATTTGCAGATATATAAAAAAGCACCCCCATATAAAATGGTGGTTCCAGCTTTAAAAAAATAGTCGTGCTGTGCAACTAAAATTTATATCCCACGGTAGCAACTACCTGCCTCGGCGTAATGGGCGTAATGCTGTAATTATCATGCACCAGGTAATTTACTTTATTAAACACGTTGGCCAGTTTGCATTGCAGTGATAATTTTTTAATGCTGTATCCTGCGGAAAGGTCAACCGTTGTAAATCCCTGAAGCGGTAGCAGCCTGCTTCCCAGCTGTACCTGCCCGATGGTATTGTTGTAACCACCCAAACGATCACCGGTGTAAAAGCCGGTAATGCCCAGTTTTAAACCTTTTACTGCGGTTTTCTTAAAAGTATAAAACGCAGTGAAGTTAGCGGTATGGTGCGGATTGATCACCACCTGTTCGCCTTCAATATTAGATCCCTTAGCGCCGGAGGTTTTTGTAAAGCGCATGTTGTTATAACCATAGCCCGCAATAAAATAAATGTTTTTTGATATAGTACCATTCACATCCAGTTCAAGTCCGTCGCTGGTTGTTTGGCCTTTCAATTCTTTTACAGTAGCGTCCGAATTCAAAGTTCCGTCCGCTTTAAATTCTGCCTGCTGTGCCAGGTTGCTGTTGATGATTTTATAAATGCTGAAGTTGACAGAAAGTTTGTCATTCAGGAAATTGTTTTTAACACCCACTTCATATTGGTCAACGATAGAAGGTTTCAGCAACTGGCTGTAAATATCCGTACCGGTATTGATGGTGAAATTATTGGAGTAGCTGCCGAATACAGAAGTCGTTTTGGTTGGCTGATACACAATGGCCAGTTTGGGCGAGAAGGCCTGGTTGTTGGCTGTTGCTGCAGCGCCTTTTGTAGTGGCTTGCGTAGCTGTGGTGAAGATGCTGGTCTGTACCGTTTCCTGGTAGCTCCATCTTACACCTGCCAGCAATTTTATTTTATCTGTAAGGTTTACAAAATCCTGTACATAAATACCAACACGGTTACTGGGGGCAGTGGTAGCGGTGGTAACGGCCGCATCGGGAATATCGTTGCGGCGTGTGTACAGGCTGGGGTCGAGTATATTTATTTTATCGTAAGTGGTAACAACCGTTCCGTTACTGGTGATTTTAAAAGCATCTGTTTGGGTTTCAACTCTTGTAAAGTCAGTACCCACCAAAACCTGGTGCAAAATTTTACCGGTTGTAAATTTCCCGTTCAGGTTTACCTGGGTTGTATAGTCTTTTTCAATGCTGTGCGCTCTTGCCAGTGTGCGGTTCCAGTCGCCTGTTTTGCTCACTACATTGGGCAGGCCTGCGCCAAAAGAATTGACATCCGTTTTTTGTACCGATCCGCTGAACGCGAGTTGCCAGCTGTCGTTAAAAGTGTGGTTTACATTAAAAGCGCCGGACTGCTGTTTTACATTGTTATACGCCCAAAGCACATTGATAAATCTGGAAACAGGAATGTTGGAAGGCAGTACCCGTCCACTGTCCAGTGTACCAATGCCGAAGTCTGGGGTAAGCTTTGCATCCAGGTAATCGCCCTGTACCAGCAGCGTTGTTTTTTTGCCAATATTGTATAAAAAAGAGGGATTAAAATAAGTGCGTTTGGTTTTTACCACGTCGCGGAAGCTGCGGTCATTTTCATACGTTCCCACCATTCTGAACGCGAGGTTTTTAAAAATGGGACCATACAAATCAACAATCGGTTTGTACTGGCTGTTGCTGCCCACCTGCATTTTTACTTCGCCTCCATATTCAAACTTTGGTTTTTTTGTTACCAGGTTTACAATCAATCCACCGGATACATTGCCATACAACATAGCACTGCTGCCCTTCATTACTTCCACACTTTCCAGCGTGGCAGCTTCCGGCATACCGGCGATATTACTTACCAATCCATTTTTTAAAATGCTGCCTGCGCCGCCATTAATACCAATACTGTAGCCACGTGCGGTATAAGTTTCATTAACGCCCAGCCTGGTTTGTGTAATGGACACGCCGCTTACATTTCTTACAATATCGCCTACCCGGGTTGCTTGCTGATCGCGGATAACCGTGTTGCTTACAGCCCCAACAGTTTGCGGCAGATCCATGTTCCCAAGCAACGATTTGGCAGAAGAAAGTGTTTTATGATTCAGGGTACGGTTGCTGTTGATAATTACTTCATCCATCTTTTTCATGCTTTCATCCAGCGTCACATTCACCTCACTTATTTGATCAGCTGTTACTGTTATGGACGTTTCCTGTGTTTTCAAACCCACAAAAGAAACAACGAGTATTTGCTCTCCGGCATTTATTTTGCGCAGTATAAATGTACCGTCTGTGCCAGACTGTGTAGCTTTTACAGTATTCTTTACAGTGATGGTTACACTGTTGGCAGGTTGTCCATCGCTTGTTATAACCCGGCCCTGTATGGTGCCTGTTTGTGCGCAGGCGGCGCTGCAAAACAGAAAAAAGAAAATCGCAGTTAGTTGTATGTTCATGATCAGTTTATATTGTTAGAATAGAATGCAAAGGAAATCAAACAAAAAGGGCAGGGCTTTCAAAATCGGGAAATCGGTTTATACAATGCGGAAAAACCGAAATGTAACCACCGGGGATATTTTTATTTATTTATTTGTAACCAGCTGCGCATATTGTTGATGTGATAGCCGCAGCCAGCGCCGGGGTGCCGGCCGCTTTAATTTGCAAACAGCGTAATGAATTGGCCCTGCGAAAAATGCTAAGTTTGCAAAAATTATTTTACTATAACTGATGGAACAAATAACAATAAGAAAAGCCAGGCAGGAAGATATGGAAACACTGCTGCAGTTTGAACAAGGGGTTATCAGTGCCGAACGTCCCTTTGATATTACCTTAAAAGATGATCCCATTCAATACTACAATTTGCAGCAACTGATAGCCGGGGAGGATGCAGAACTGCTGGTTGCGGTAGTTGGTAATCAACTCATCGCGTCCGGTTACGCCCGTATTGAAAAGTCGAAACTGTTTTACAGGCATGTGCGGCACGCTTACCTTGGGTTTATGTATACAGTGCCCGGATACAGGGGCAGGGGCGTAAATGCCCTTATACTGGAAGCATTGAAAAATTGGGCATTATCGCGGCAAATTACAGAGTTGCGTTTAGAAGTATATTTTGATAACCAGCCCGCCATCAAAGCGTATGAAAAAATGGGCTTTGCTAAAAATTTAATAGAAATGCGGTTGGGGCTGGGAGAGGAGTAGAGCAGGTTATCTGCGTACATCGGGATGGCATGAATCAAATCCCTTGTGATGAGCAGGTTTACATCGTTTGAAAGTGTTGTATTTTCATCCCATTAAGTTACCAGGTGAGCAATACCTTACTTATAAATTTATTAAAATGAAAAGTACAGTGAAAACTAAATTATTGTTTATAGTGTCTCTGTTGTTTGGCCTGATGTTTATAAATGCCGGGCTTAGCAAATTTTTTAATTATATGCCCGCACCGGAAAATTTACCCGCTAAATTTTTAAAAGCGATGGCTGCAGTGGCAGCAATTGGCTGGCTTATGCCGCTGATTGGAGTTGCAGAAATCCTTGGCGGCATCTTAATAATCATTCCACGAACAAGAGCCCTGGGGGCTTTGATTATTTTCCCTGTGATGACAGGAATATTTTTGACTACCATAGTACAGGATACTAGTGGTTTACCTGTTTCAATCATTCTCTTTGCGATATTAATTTGGATAATGTACGATAACAGAAAACGGTACCTGCCCCTGGTACAGGAAAACCAGCCGGAAAAATAAGCAATAAATAATATTTCGACCTGCACGAAGCCAAAACGGTGGAGTAGATTGTACAATGCCATCCTGCGTTTATTTAGGTTACAGGTCACGCTTAAAGAAGATAGTTCAGCGAGTACTGATGCTTCCAGGTACCAGCTCAATTTTTTATACCATAAACCAATAATGCTGCGTCACTGTTAAAACTTTTTGGCTTGGCAACTATTAACCGGTTTGATTGCGGAAGAAAGAGCGAGGTTCTTGCCCCTGACCGGGAAGGTATCTTCTCAACTAAAGTATAAGTGTTGGGAGTTTCCTGCTTAAAAATATCAATGTAACCACCACCACAACTAAAATAAATACTGCTGTTTTTTGGGTTGTAAAAAATATCATCTACATCACTATCGGTATCAAAAGCTGTAATCAGTTTTCCTGAATCAGTATCCAGTACCAGCAATTTTGCAGGGTGCCTGCAGCCAATAAATAGCCGGCGACTGATAACATCTAATGCCATTGGAAAATTCGATTTAGCAGCTGTCAACTTCCATCTGTCTGTTACCACCTGCTTTTCCAAACCGATCACTTCAACCTGTTGTTTGCCGGGTACGTTTACATAGATTTTCTTTGCTGCAATATCCAATTGAAATGATTCAGGATGCCCCTGTAGCTTTATATCTGCAACCTGTCTTAATGTAGCTACGTCAATAACTGCAATACCTCCTTCACCATAACCAACATAAATTTTTTTGTTTACGGCATCATAGCGCACATTATCGGCATCGCCTGGTAACTGAACCGACGTTATTTTCTGATAAGTTGCTGTGTTAAAAATAGCACATGCGCCGTTACCACCATTTGCCACAAACAGCATGTTTTTCCCGGTGATAAAAGCGATCCCCTGCGGCTCACTTAAACCGGTGATGCTATGAATAATTTTGTTTGTTCTTAAGTCAACCACCTCTACACTGTTATTTCCGAGTGCGGCTATAAAAATATGTCCGGTAGCACTGTCAAATGCAAGATGATCAATCCTGCCGGCTACGCCGGGCAAAGCAACGGATGTAATCAGTTGAAGTGCCTGGCTCTGTTTGGAAGACTGTGCGTTGCAGCCTTCCAAACAAAAAACAGCCAGTATAATAGCAATACAATAACTTTTTAATTGACTCATTCTGCTACATTTTAATGCCCCATACCTTTTCCGGTTTTGTCTAAGGCTGCTTTTAATCCTTTTGCCAGCTTTTCAACAGGGCCAACACCCCAGTAATGCAGAAAGAAAATTTTTGGTTCTTCATGTACCATGTGATTATGAACAGCTACTACCTCAATTCCATTTTCAATAAGTGTTTTAATTACTGGTTGCACCTCATCCATCAGCATGGTAAAATCCCCGGCAACTGCGGCTCTGTCAGGAGTACCCTGCCATGCAGCCCAGGTATTGAAACCCATAAAGCTGCTGATAGGAACACCATGCTCCCTCAGCATTACATCGGGTCTGCCAATGGTGTATTTGTACACGCCTTTGCTCATTTCTCCTTTATGTCCCATCAAAGAATCCAGCAGGGGGATATTTAAAGTATTTACCACACTGTCAGCTTTGGCTGCTTTGGGATCTGCGCCTCTTGACTGGCTTACCTTGTCTAAAACAGCTTTTGCATTGGCTGCCAGAGTTGCAGCATTGCCAAAACCACCAATATGCATATACATTACATTAGGCCGGTTGCGTACAAAGTGATTGTGAATTGCGGTAATGGAAAGACCCTGCCTGATAACTTCCTGCTGTACCGGTGCTACATCGTTTTCAGATAAGATAATATCTCCCATCATCATTACACTATCCCCGCAGGGGGTAAACGCTATCCACGTACCCAATCCCATGGGGGGGATTATTTTAAAACCATCTACTACAATATGCAGGTCATTTTGCGGAACAGTAATTTTATATTCACCATTTTTTACTGTGCCTTTCATGCCGGTAACGGCAGCAATTTTAGCGGTATCAAGTTTACTGCTTTCGGGGGAACAGGCAAGGGTATCTTTTTTATTTTCAACTATGGCAGATGGCCTGGTGCCGCTATTACAGGAAGCCATCAGCAAAATTGCAATGGCAAATGCACATAATGGAATTGTTTTTATTGACTTTTTCATGTTTATTTTTTTAGCAAATTGGTATTAGTATGCTCCGTCATATCGATAATGATAAAACCCGGATGGATGATTGTTTTAAGCCTCCTAAATATATTGGAAATATTTGTTGCGCTATCGTTAACAAAATCCGCCGGCAACAGCTGCATACTGTTTCACCAATACTTTGAACCGGGTATGCCGGCTGTTGTAATTTATTTTTTGTGGGATTTTTCATACAGACTACAACTGATATAAATCGTTTCGCCTTGTCTCTCTAATGGGATATAAAATGAGGACGTTTTGAAGCTCTGCTCTGCAATTATTCAGGCCATACAGATCACTACCAGAAAAAAAATTTCATGAATGTGGAAATATTTAGCTTTTTGTTCTGTAAATATTTTTTATTTAGAATTTAATTCTGAATAATAGTACATTTACAGAAACATTCAAGTATGGAACTTATCTTAGACAGTACGGATTTAAACATCTTAAAACTGATGCAGGACAATTCCAGGATTTCCAATGCCGACCTTGCACGGGAACTTAAAATGGCGCCTTCGGCCATGCTGGAACGGGTTAAAAAGCTGGAACAGAAAAAAGTGATTCTTCAGTATACCACCCGGATTGATCCCGCTGCCCTGAACCAGAAACTGCTGGCATTTATTTTTATCCGGTCGGCAGAAGGGTTTACCTGCAGCAGTCAAACGGCACAGGCCCTTTCAAAAATTCCGGAGGTACAGGAAGTGCACCATATTGCCGGCGAAGACTGTTTCCTGGTAAAAGTGCGGATAGCAGATGCTGCATCGCTGATGAATTTAATGCGCAACTCCTTTCAGAAAATACCCAACATCGCATCCACCAAATCGGTGATTGTGCTGGAAACCGTAAAGGAGCAACAACAACTAATCATTCCAAAAAAATAAGTCATGCCAACCAGTTCAAAAAAAGAAGTTTCTACACTGCTGGTAGTAATTGCCTTTGCCACGGTTTACCTGGTGTGGGGGTCTACCTATTTTTTTATCCGCAAAGCGGTGCTGCACATTCCGCCGATGATGCTGGGCGCCATCCGTTTTTTGATAGCCGGTTCTTTACTGATGGGGTGGAGTTTGATAAAGGGAGAACGCATAGGCACCTGGCAGCAGATAAAGCCCGCCATCATCAGTGGTTTGTTGCTGCTGCTGGTAGGCAATGGGGCTGTTATATGGGCTGAAAAAACGTTGCCAAGTTCTTTGGTAGCGGTCCTTGTATCTTCCTCACCTTTGTGGTTTGTATTGCTCGACAGACCAAAGTGGAAAGAAAACTTTAGCAACCGCTCTGTATTAACCGGGCTGGTGATCGGCTTTGCGGGTGTTATCTTATTGTTCAGCGAAAATGTTACCAAAGCTTTTGCTTCTCCCGACAGCAGCAAGGCCATTGTTGGTTTGGTGGTGATCGTTATTGGCAGCATGAGTTGGGCAGGCGGCTCTTTGTATTCAAAATACAACTCTAAAACTACGGCTACCATAAGTTCAGCCTGGCAGATGCTGGCAGCAGGCCTGGCTTTTATTCCGGGTATTTTTTTAGGGCATGAATGGAGTGGTTTTCAGTGGCAGGCTGTAACCGCAGATTCCTGGTTTGCACTAATATATTTAATCATTATGGGCTCACTGGTAGGGTACAGTGCCTATGTATGGTTGCTGCAGGTGCGGTCGGCCACACAGGTTAGTACCTATGCGTATGTAAACCCGGTGGTAGCTGTATTGCTCGGCGTATTCTTCGCCAACGAACACATGAGCCCGCTACAGATCACCGGCCTCGTGGTAATTCTTACAAGCGTGCTGCTGATCAACCTGTCAAAATACCGCACGACGCAAAAGAAACCGGAGTTGAATTGTACCGTGAAAGGAGTGGTGGTGGAAATGGGGAAATGAGAAGACTGGTGTTTTTAGATATACACTAAGAAAGCAAAGCATATAACAGTGATTGTAAAAGAAAGAATTGGTGTTGATCCATCAGGCGCCTGACTCCTGTCCGGTGTCCATTTGTTACTAAGGCCTGCGATTTTTTGAGATGGTATGTTTGTTCTGAGAGTAGTAACAGGCCAGCATAGGAAAGCTACCATGCTTCATTCCTAACAGCTTTTCATTGTTTAACACTCCTGCACCTGCCTGATTAGAAGACGCTATTTTGAACTATCAATAAGTTCAATAGGGCTATAACGCTTAAAAAGATTCATTTTATTTCCCGTCATTTGGTCGATTTCAGAATTTAGGCTATCAAGTGCGTTTGAACCAAAGTGATGCAAATAAATTGTCCCTTTGGCCAAGTTGGTACGTTTAGTCCTTTCGACAAAAAAGCTTTTAAAATAACTATGGTCGCTTTCACCAAGGGAATGCCCAAAAATATGTAAGTCCCTACTTGCATTCATAAGCTTTTCCAAAGCAAAAGCATTATAAAAATTGTTACTGGACTTTTTAAGAAACACATCTCGTTTTCTAATCTTTGCGCTATCCTCAATTCCAAAAATTATATTTTTTGCTGCAAGTGATCCATGTACCTTTTTTAACCAACTTGATATTTCCCCGTTTGTTATACCAATTTTTTTAAGAATAATTTCTGTTGCGGATGTGTAGTTATAATCTAAAATGATACACTCATCGATTACAACATGTTCAAGGAATTTGACTGCGTTTGAACTCATGTTTATTTGTGGGTAATCAATTGTTCCTAAATATGACATTAATGCGTCACAGAGTAGTGTAAATTCAGGCTTAATATCTTTGTCCTCATCCTTTTTCAAAGAAACTGAAATTTTCTTTAGCTGATTTTCTATATCTATCCAATTTGCTTCATTATAACGTTGATGGAGCTTTTCAGCAATTGAATTTTTATTGTCTAGCAGTTGCTGAAATTGAGTGCTTTTAATAAAGTCACCATAACTCGTTTTTAAGCCAAGTGACAGATCAAAGCCATTGCCTATGATTACAACTTTTTTTAAGTCAGAAGAAGCTTGGTACATAGAAGGACTTTAAAAATTTTGCTTGACTATAATTTTGATTTTATGGTTTTCAACCTCCTATCTTCTTCAATTTTTTGTTGTATAGCTTCAACGGCAATTTGATGAAGTTTACTATTAAACCGGTCAATATCTTCATTCATAAAGCTGAGCGTGGTTTCAAGGTCGTTTAAAACTTTGTCTCTATCCTGTACAGCCAGTTCTATAACTTCATCAGGAAGCTCAACACGTGCATATCGTGTAGGTATCAAAAATTGAATGGAGGTTTCACGATCAATAAAATCAATATTAAGCTGTGGTTGGTGTGGACTTGTTGGATAATAATACGCTAATGTTTTTTGTTTCCTGTTCCAATTAAGCTTAAATGTATAAGTTACACAAGCTGCATTACGATAATCACCATGAATAGAAATTTCGCCTTTGTTTCGGTCAATTGGTACCCGCTCAATTGTAACATCACGATCATAATTGGCCCTATCTAAAGTTAAACGTTCAAGAAGAAAATCGTTAATGAATTCACTTGCCTCTTTTTCTATATCATTAAACTCTGTATTTGTGTTGATAATGTCTTTCAATTGGGCAATTTTTTTTTGCTCATACTTAAAAAAAGGCTCTTTGGAAAATAACTTAGGTTTTTCAAAAAGTATATTGAACATGGATTAATGTTTTCAGATAAAATTACCTTTAAACAATCTAATATCATTCAAAAGTTTATTCACTTATTAACACCCAGCAATGGCTCAGTTTCTTTGCTGCTGTCGGTAGAATAACTTAACGTAGCCGATGGTTTGTTTTAGCCGCTGTTGGTGAATAATTTAATATAACCGTTAAAGTTTTTTATTCCCCAGGCTTCAGTTGTTATGTCTTTAAAAGAGCCAACTATCACGAGTTGTCAAATAAGACCAAACGACGTTTTTGAAATGATAAAAGTTTTAAGGATGATATAGCGGCATACCAACTATAGCGGGAGATATCTCCAGCAACAAACCTTCCCGCTCAGCAATAACGGGCATCAATAATCGAAGCCGGTAAAAATTCCGGGGTACTGCAATATTCGCCATTGGCCAGCCGGTAACGCAATGCCACTGCAGTAATGATCACAGTACTGGCAGGGGCGGGAAGCGGTCATTGCATTGTCTGTGCAGGAATAAGCGTATCCGTATAGGGAATCTCCATCGTGGTGGCGTGGCTGCCCATTGGCGCAGCACCCATCAGTATACAGCCTGCAACGGTAATGGCACAGGTAACCGCCACTGTATGTTCGGGAGCACTAATGGTTTGTGTTGGTATAAAAGCAGGGATGTGCAGGGTAATTATATTGGCAGCAGGTTGCTCCACCAACAAACCCAGTTTCCACCTTTCGGCAATACCCGGGCAATCAGTAAACCGAAACTGGTTTACAAAAGGAATAGCAGGGACAGGCGGTAAGGTGGCAGCATTAGCAGCACCCAGCCATTTTGCAATAGCGCCCGAAAACCGGATCTGCATCCGCCTGTCTTTGGGAAAAGGCAATGCCGGCTGCAGCAATTGCCGCAGGCTTTTTCCGCAGGCCGAAGCGATGCCGAAATTGCCGTTGCATACTTTGGTAGCAGCAGATAGTTTTACGGCAGCAGGCAGCGACCTTGCCATATAAGTACCGGACCTTTTAAAGAACACCACATTGTTCATCCGGCCACTGAGATAGGTCTCCATTTGTAAAGTCATACTGGTTGATTTTATTGGTAAATGTATTGTGCTCCCTTATGTCTTCTTCGCCTTTGGGAGCTGTGTTGTTTTGTACAAGTACGTTATATCTACGTTGGCTAACGTAGATATAACGCAGGGATGCCGGATGAATAACGAATGAAACCCGGTGTTGGTATATAAACGGCGGGCCTATTATTTATCAGCAATACTTTGGTTGCTTTCTCAAAACTCCATCATGTATTGCAGTCTTTTTTTGCTCCCAACCTAGCAACAACAGCGACTGCCTTATTAGTTGCCGGTAAGGACATTTGGCATTGCAGCTTACAGCCTATATATTTGAGTAGTATGCCAGTTTTCATCATTTAGCTAAAATGTACAACATGCCCCGATTTATAAAACAGTTCTGTCTTCCCTTTTTTCTTTTCACTGTAATCAATGCTACCGCACAATCAGACAGCATTGTATTGAAAGATTTACAATGGGACAAAGCGAACCCCGCAGGTTCAACAGAATTATTTATCCCTTCTGCCGGCTCAATGTTAGCCGGGTTTATTTACAGACCTAACGGAAATGAAAAACATCCCACGTTAATTTTGCTGCATGGCTTTCCGGGCAATGAAAGAAATCTTGACCTGGCACAAATTGTAAGGGCACATGGATGGAACGTGCTCTATTTTAATTACAGGGGTGCATGGGGCAGCCAGGGAAAATTTAGTTTTAAAAATTGTGTGGAAGATGTAAGCAATGTGGTTGCCTTCTGCAACAAACACCAGGACTCTTTAAAAATTGACACAACCAATATTGTATTGTTTGGTCATAGTATGGGCGGATGGGTTTGCCTTAAAGCATTGCAGCAGTTACCCCAAATAAAAAAAGGCTTCGCATTATCAACGTGGAATATAGCCGGTGATTTGAAAAATATCCAAAATGAAAAGCAACTGGCGACGTTGGTGAAAAACCCTAAAATCTTCCCTGATTATTTTGTGCTCAACGCAACAACGCTGGATATTTTTCTTCCCGCATTTAAGGACATTGCCTATTACCAACTGGAAAGGAATGGTAAGGCTTTAAGCGCCAAACAAATAATGATGCTGGATGAGCATACAGGCAACAAAGCAATTGCTGATTCAATCAAAGAACAACATGGTTCGTTTTTCGATTACGAGGTTTGGGAAACAGATCATGGGTTTACAAATAAAAGAGTTTCACTGATGAATAAACTTATTTCGTTCCTTGACAGGTAAATCAGCTTAAGGTAAAGTTCACTTAAGCAGCGGTAAACAATGTAATATATTTTTGTGCAAGCATGGATCTCCAGGCTTCAGTTGGTATGTCTTTAAAATAGCCAACCATCAGGGAGGCCGTTGTTGGTCTTATTGACCAACAACCGAAGCACACCCCATAAAACTTTTAGGTATTGAGTTGTACTCCCATGCTGTTTTTATGCAGAAGCTTGAATACATACATTGGAACCGGTGAAGTCCGGTTATGCAGTTTCCCGGAAGAATATTATTATTCGTCAGCCCATTTTATAATACAGGGATCGATAAGTCTAACATGTTTACACATTACTAAAATACAATGCTACGGTTGTTGGTCAATAAGACCAACAACGATGTTTTGAAAGATTTAGACGCTCTTAAGTTCAATGACGCAATGATACTGACCGAGATTGCATGTCAATAAAACTTCGCACACGCTGCTGCTGGCAGAATAGTTTCGCCGCTGTTTGTAGAATAATTTAGCCTAGCTATTGTTTTCTTTTTTGCGCATATCCCAGACGTTAGCATCCAAAAACAAAAGAGTAAACTACAACGCAGGCTCAGATGAAATCATAAGGCAATGTATTTTTTAATTATTATGTTGTCGTCCTGTAGAAAACAACATAAATCTCCTTAGCAGAAATCTGGCAAATGAGAAGAGGATAAGCAATTTATTTTGGGTAAATAGCAGATCGGATAAAAGAAATAGCTTATTATTATATCAGCAACATGCATATTACCCTTAAAATAATCAAACAGCTTTCCTTATGAATCCAAGAAAATTATTCAACGTTATCCTGAAAATATTCGGGCTCTTTTTTTTACGGGAAATTATCAATACCATTCCGCAACTTGTTACTTCCATTTTTAGATATTTTGTCAGCTCAGATGCAGGACCCATTATTGTAACTTTTCTTGTCTCAATATTTATTCTTTCATTGTATACTCTGCTCGTTATGCAACTGCTGTTTAAAACCAATAAATTTATTGATATGCTTAAGCTTGATCAGGGATTTTCAGAAGAAGCGCTTTCGTCAGATAATCCGGACGAATTCGTAAAAGGCATTTCAAGTACAGCAATATTGACTATTGCGCTGATAGTAATAGGAGGCGTAATTCTAACGGATGAAATCCCCAATTTTTGCAGACAATTATATGTGTATTTCAGTCAGAGTAGTTCAAAATACAACTCAGTAAAGCGGGACTCTTCCTACATGATTTTTTCCGCCGCAAAAATTATTATCGGGCTACTATTTTTGGGAGAAAGAAAAAGAATTGTTGATTTTATTGAGAACAGAACAACAGATAGTGCTGACGAAATAATTGAAGAATAGACTTCAGCGTTCGTAGACAATTGCCGGTCCATACCTCAGGGTAAAATGAATATTAAACGACCAAAACCATCTTTTACAAAAAAGGCGGTACCGCTGATCATTGGCCCCCAGCCAGCCCTGTACCAGCCAACAGATGGGTTACCAGCTCAACACTTTAACCAGCCAATTTTTTTAAGACCGGTATTTTTTTCATTCCCATTATTAACCCGCATGAAATAACCAGGCAGGCAACAGTTATTAAGGGTATGCTTATTATGGGATGAAGGAAATCAAACTTTAATCCGAGCCGCAAAAAAATGTTTAAAATAAGCAGGTGGGAAAGATAAATACCATAGCTATACTTACATATAATATCAACCGCCCTTTGCCAGGTTGAATGGAGGGTATAATTTCTTTGCCTGCAAATTAAATAAACGCAAAAAGACATTACACAAACATTCAACGAAAGATTGTCCATAAAAAGTTCGTTGGTTTCATTCCCGTGTATCGAAATAAAATAAGTACGGATGGCTGTGTACAAAAATCCTGTGAGGAAAAGAGAGAGCAGCAGCAGCTGGTTAAATTTTCGGGTGGTTTTTAAAAGATAATTGCCAAGCACGATATAACCTATAAAACCAGTAAAAAAGTTATAGCTGAAATTAATGTCGTAATCAGACAAATATGGGTCAATTAATAAGAAGAAAAGCCAGAGCACAAAAAAGTAGATGTACTCTTTTTCTGTAGCAACCTTTGTCCATTTTGACAGAAAAGGGAATACCAGGTACATGCTCACAATAACATACACAAACCACAAGTGTGACGCGGTGCCGGATAAAAACTGGTTGCCTGTAAAGGCCAGTAGCTGACCCATACTTTTAGCTGGGTCGGTCAGTTCTTTCCAGGAAAAAAAGAAAAGATACACAACGCTCCAGAAAAGGAAAGGCACTATTATCCGGTGAAACATTTTGGCAAAAAAACTCCTGAGCCGGTTATCGTAATTTTCCAGTGCAAACGAGCCGCTAAGCATAATAAAGACTGGCACAGCCCATCGCACAGATGAGTCAATAAAAATACTGGTCAAAAAATAAGATTTTGAAATAGCAGGATATAAAGACGATATGGTGGAAGCAACATGAAGCACAATGACTGCAATGGTGGCCGACGCCCTTAGATTATTTGCCCATATTAATTTAGCCGAACCCATAATTGTAAAAATTAAACTTAATCATAAACTTTTACTTTTTTTTAATTCAATTTTTTATTCTGTCAGGGCATGGGTTTTCGTCTCATAGTGATTCTTTAATTTCAAAGAATACTAATTGTTACAAGCGCAACTGCTAGCTTATTCCCTTAGTTTTTTTCCATTATTGTAGTGCACGGAGGGGAACTATGGTATTTTTGGGACTGCTAATAATCTTTAAAGATAAAAGATAGCGTCTGCTGAAAAAATGTGGCAAATATGGTTGGCTGATTTTCCTGTTTGCTTTTAGACCCCCATTCCCGCGTAAATCGACTGCCCTTTCATTTCCCTTACCGGATCAGGAGAACAGTACCTTTCAAAGTCTGCACTTTATTATGGTCATCTGTAAATCTAATTAGCCATACATAACTGCTTTGCGGGAGCAATTGCCCTTTTGACTTGCCATCCCAGCTGTCGCCGATTTGACTGGTTTCAAAAACCTTTTCTCCAAACCGGTTGTACACCGTCATAAAGTACTGCTGCACAGTAAATGGGTATTTTACTTTAAACACATCGTTGAGCCCATCTCCGTTAGGAGTAAAGGCTGATGGCATTTCAATTATGCAATTACCTTCCATTATAGTAATGCTATCAAAATAACTACCGCAGGAATTGGAGGTTTGAAGTGAGTAGATGCCTTCCTTTATAACAGTAAAAGTTGGATCATGGCTTCCATCCTGCCAAAGAAAGTTAGCGCTGGTATTAATTGTTGGCCTAAGTAAAAGCTGCTGTCCTTTACACATAAAAGTATCTCTTCCAAGTGTAAACAACGGCAAAGGCCTGTATTGTAAAGCAATTGTATCCGCAACGCTGCAGTGGCCGAGTGATACAGTAACTGCATACAGTCCCTGATTTTTTACGGAATAAGTAGCAGCGGTACTACCGTCCTGCCAGATATAGGTAGCACCTGTATTGGTGGCATTCAGCAGCATTGTTTGTCCCTCACAAAGGGGTGAATCTTTTCCCAGCTGTACTATTGGCAGGGATGTATAAGTTACCTGTAAAGTATCCATTGTGCTACAGCCCTGTTGTGTTGCCTTCAGCCAGTAAATTCCGGGCCCCGTTACATTAAACATATTTGCAGCACTGCCATTGCTCCACAGGAAGTTACCCTGCGGAAGGCTTACATGCAATAATAGATTTTGTCCCTGGCAAAGACTCGTGTCCGGCCCTAAACTAAATACAGGCATGGGATATACGCTGGTCACTTGCAGCGTGTCATAAACATAGCATCCGTTGAAAACTGCTCTGATACTAAAGCTACCTGGCTGATTGATCTTAATCCATTGCTGTTGCTGTCCGGTGTTCCATTCATAGCTGCTAAAACCTGGCCCCGCATCCAATACCAGTTGCTGGTTAGCACAAAAGCTGGTGTCATTGCCAAGCTGTATGGAAGGCGTCTTTTTTACTGTTACAAACAATGAGTCGGAAGTAAAGCAACCTGGTGTTTTTTCGGCAGTGACTTTAAACCAGCTGCTGATTGTTGGCATAGCCGTAATGTATTGCAGGGTATCATTGTTGATATTTTCGCCCGTCCAGTGGTAATGTAAAAAAGCCGCCGGAGCCTTAAGGGTAATATTTTCTTTATTGCAAATAGAGGTATCTGCACCAATATCAAAAGATATGGGCGAATGGCCAGCAACGTAGACTGTATCACTGAATGTGCCCTGGCAGGCATCGGTTACTGTAACATAATAAATACCGGGAGCTTTTACCGGGAAAACAGAGTCTGTTGAACCGTTTTGCCATTTATAGGAAGTGTAGCCTTTTTTAGCATTTAGCAATACTGTATTGCCAGGACAAATAACGGTGTCAGTCCCCAGGTTAAGCAATCCCGGGCTCTGCAATACGGTTAGCCGTACAGAATCTTGCAACAACCGACAGCCACTAATGGTGGCCCGTAATACACCCTGCCAGGGTTGATTAATGATGGCAGTTGCTGTCGTATCATTTTGCTGGTATAAAAAGCTGACCGCCGTAGCTTCGTAACTCCAGGATGGTACAGCACCGCATTCTTTATTTTTATGTATGTTTATCGTGACAGGGGTACCAACGCAGACAGTATCTTTTGATACAGACAGACGAAGTGAATCGCAAAAACTTACCTGTTTACAATTGGATAAAATGGTAAAGGCGTCGTTAGATATGCCTTCAAAAGGATGTAAATCTTCTGAGAGTACATTACTATCAATAACCTGAAAATAGAATTGATTCTTTTCATAGAGCTCTTTCTCCATTATAACGGCTGTAGTATCTGATCCCAGGCAGGAGCCCGTGGTATCGCTGTTGTGCATCCGCATAAATTCGGTATAAGCTGAAGAGGTCTTATTATCACCAACAAAATTGACAATGATTTGTCCGCCGTCATCCATCGGTAAAAAATTGCTTGTCCAGGAGACATACTGATCCGGGTGTGGTATGAACCGCTGCTTTAATACCTGCCCATTTTTAAAGCTTCCATATAATGACTCAGGTTGCAGGCCGGTCGCGTAACCCAGCCTGGCAAAAGCGCCGCTTCCGTCGGCAAACATGGTTGTTACCGTTTGATACCCGTATTGCGAAAAGACTGATCTTAGTACATAGGACTGTACAAAATCAAGATCCGTTGTTAATTCAATATAACCGCTATTTACATTTCTTTGGTCACTGGCAAACTGGTACTCGTCTGTTATACCCCTGCCTGTTAACGCCAGGTTGCCATTATTGAGTTTAATCATTTCATTAGGGCGGAAATCAAGTGACCAGTCGCCCGACACTGGGTCAAGCTGAGTGCCTGCAATAATATGACCTGAAGTCTTGTCTACGTCAATGCCTATGGGTAGTACGCGAAAGCCTGATTCGCTACCCAGAAAAGTCACTTTTGAACTGGTAACGTTGATACCGCATAATATGGGTGTAAAGTTGCTTGTTACTGTGGTACTCCAGACGATGTTACCATTGGCGTCCATTTTAAAGGCAAGCCCAGACCCGTGTGTTCCTCCAATTTTTACGTCACCGCAAAGATAAATGTCTCCGTTTTCGTCTTGCCTACAGTCCAGGATCTCCATGCTGCCTCTGGTGGTATCTATATTCCAGGCTGTTGTCTTAAACGTTTTTTGCCAGATTAAATCTCCCGAAGCAGACATTTTTATCAACAGGAGATCTTCGCGTCCATTGAAGGGCATTGGCAATTCGATGTCACCAGCCAGCAGCAGGGTGTTGTCTGACAGTTCCCAGGTTTTGTATATATCCACCATATAACCCGGGTAACCTGCCCTGATACGCCTGCTCCAGAGTGTATCGCCTAGCTGATTGCACTTTACCAGATGAGCATCTGTCTGATGATTAGCAGTCGCAAGTTCGAAGCCGGATATCAATATATTGCCATCTCTTGTTTTTGTAAGCTGAGCCGGGGCAAACCATTTTCCAGCAATGCTATAATTCAGCCGGAGACTGGTATCAAAGCAAGTGGAAACTTCATCTCCTGGTGAAAGCACGGAAGGAATATGGCTGTACCGTTCTAAAAGAATATTTGTTTTTTGTACACTTTGAGCTGTTCCATTTACAGGCTGGTTGAAAAATGGCCCAGGGTTAAAAAGCCGTCTGATATCAGGTCGCTGGCTGCTGAAGTTTTGGGACTGGCGTAATAATTTTATTTCTCCGGAGGTTGCCACCTGAGCGATCATTTTATAGGGCAGGCACAAAAGCAAACAAATGATTAAGCAGGCTGATTTTGGCAAACTGGTTGGTTTATAATTTTAACGAAAAGTAGCCAATATTTTGATAACAGGTTTTGTAAATACTTTTTTCTTGTGAAAATGCAAACTTTCAAGAAATATTCTCTCGTCACGCGGGGTATAATTGAAAAGCCGGTACAAAATTTTTTTATAAAAATTTGTACCAGCGAATTAAATTTTGCATTCAATAATACAATAGCAATTTTTAAAGTAACGATACAACCTGTCCCGTCCTGATCGATTCATCACACGCAAAAGCAATCCGTAAACTGTTCACTGCATCTTCGGCATGAGCGCTGAGGTCGGTATTTTCCAAAATGGCTTTTAAAAAATAACGTTGCTCCCGGTTGCAAAGTTCCTGGTGATCGGGCTCATCTTCCAGGTTGATCCATTCATCCGGTTTCAGAAATTTTTCATTTTGATCCAGGTCTGCATGATGAAAACGCAACGACTCTGTTTTGGTGTGTGCTTCAATCGACGAAGATTTGCCTGTACCGCCTGCTTCTTTGGCCACGATGGATACTGAGCCTTTTGGACCAAAGACATCCTTTACGAAAAAGGCCGTCTCGCTGATCATTGGTCCCCAGCCCGCTTCGTACCAGCCAACGGAACCATCTTCAAATTTTATTTGCAGCTGACCGTAATTATAATTACCTGCAGGGATGGCTTCGGTAAGTCTTGCACCGATGGCATGTACGGCAACAGGTTTGCTTCTCGTCATCTGGCACATCACGTCGATATAGTGTACACCACAGTCTACAATCGGGCTCAGGCTGTTCATGAGGTTGCGGTGCAGTGTCCACATGGCGCCATCGCTTTGCTGGTTCAGGTTCATGCGCATTACAAGTGGTTTGCCCAATTGCCTGGTTAATTCAATAAAGCGCTCCCACGAAGGATGATGCCGCAGGATATAACCTACCACTAACTTTTTACCGGCTTTATTTGCAGCGGCCACAACGTTTTCTGCCGCCACAACAGAGGCAGCCACTGGCTTTTCTATAAACACATGGCAACCGCTTTCGAATGCTTTAATGGCAAAACTTTCATGTGTATCAGGATAAGTAGAAATGCAAACGGCATCAGGCTGCGTTGCTTTCATGGCGGTATCCATGTCATCAAACAAGGCATATTGATTGCCCAGCCTGGCGTTCAGCAGCTCTTTGGATTTCCCCCTGGATACCAATCCGCAGATTTGAAATCCATCTGTTGTATGATATGCCATCGCATGAGAAGCACCCATGTTGCCACAACCTACTACCAGGATGCGCAAGGCTTTTATTTGACTTTGCATAATAAGAATTTGTTTATGTTATCAAAAGGCGAATGTAAAGTAAAACTTGTTTAATTGTCTTGTGATGGGCGTTCTGGTATTAAAATACCAGCTGATAGTATTGCAAGGGTTGCCGGGTGACTGGCAAAAGCACTGACCTGTGCCTTTAACCCGTTTTAATATTTTGCCAGTGTTTGCCGGATTGTATGATTTATCGCATAATTTTTTCTTAGCTTTAAAGTGACAATTTTTTGCACCGGACTGCATTGCAGCTAAAAAAACAGGGATGCCGATTTACATGGATGTACATATTGTTCCCGGCGTTAAAGCCAATAATGTAGCCGAAGCTCACCGGCTGGATATGGTGCACCAGGAAGAGTTTAAATGCAAGTGCATGACCTATTGGATAGATGAGGAAAGAGAAAATGTTTTTTGCCTGATTGAAGCGCCCTCGAAAGATGCGGTGGAAAAAATGCATGGGAAAGCCCATGGCCTGATACCCAGTAAAATAATTGAAGTAAGTCCTGAAGTAGTGTCGTCTTTTTTGGGAAGAATTTACGATCCCGCCGAAGCGGTTACCACCGATGAAGGGCTGAAGGTTTTTACCGATCCTTCGTTTCGCACGGTACTTGTAATCAAAATTTGTGATCCCGTTTTACTGCAGGCCAGGCTTGGCGTTGATAAAGCCCGTGCACTACTGAACCTGCAGAATGATACTACCAGGAAACAGCTTGTACAATACGGTGGAAGGGAGGTGGAATCTGGCGGTGCCGGGTTTATCATCTCTTTTACATCCGCCTCAAAAGCGGTTTCCTGCGCCCTGGCTATTCAAGAACAAATGAAGGAATATGATGCTGGATTAAGTGGCGCCAGGATGGCCATCAGCGCCGGGGAGCCGGTAGAAAACAGCAATAAATTATTTGGAGATACTTTGCAGCTTGCAGGGTATATGTGCGCCATTGCCGGCCCTTTGCAGGTAGTTGTAGCTGCTGCCGTTAAGGAACTGGTGGCAAAAGATCATTTCAAAATAAAGAGTGATCATTTTTTACTACTTTCTCCGCAGGATGAACAACTGATGCAGCAGTTGTTCGGCATATTGGAAACTAACTGGCAACAGGCTGAATTTGATGTGGAAGATTACAGCCGGGAAATGGCCATGAGTAAATCGCAGTTGTATAGAAAAACAATTCAGCTTACCGGTTTACCACCCAATATATTATTGAAGGAATACCGGCTGGAAAAAGCCAAAGACCTGATGCGGAAAAAGCACTTTAACATAGCACAAATAACATTCGATTCAGGATTCAGCAGCCCATCTTACTTTACCAAATGTTTTAAAAATAAGTACGGTCTTTTACCCATGGCCTACCTCGACCTGCTCCGGTAGGGCATTATACTCAACGAGCTAATTTTATCATTTTTTGAACGATTTGTAGCAGCCCGGATACCATTTTTTGAATGATTTGTAGCAGCCATTCGCCCGGTTGCAATAGTATCTTTATTGTATCAGCTAACAATTTAAAAACTACAACTATGACGTTCATCACCAGGCGGTTTGCACTGCTCATTGCCATCCTGCTATTTACAGGCTATGCCTCCATAGCCCAAAACACCAATGTAACAACAACTTCCACCACTAAAAAATCAACTGAAATGAAGACTTATTTAATCGAAAGAGAAATTCCCGGAGCCGGAAAACTTACTCCGGAGCAATTAAAAGGCATCTCACAAAAATCCTGTTCTGTGCTTACAGAAATGGGGCCTAAAATTGAATGGCTGCAGAGCTATGTAACAGGCGACAAAATCTACTGCATCTATAAAGCCGAAAATGCAGAACTGATAAGGGAACATGCAATGAAAGGCGGATTTCCGGCCAATACCATTGTTGAAATTGGCTCAGTTATAAGTCCTGCTACGGCAAAGTAATTTATAAAGCAGGCATGAATTTTTAAACCCGTTGTATCAACGGGTGTTTCTTTTTGTATTATTTAAGGAAGTGCATCGTAAACTCACGGCAATTATTGAAAAGCCGGTAGGAGGCTTGTTATTGTATCGTTTCGGAAAAGGCTAAATTATTCACCTTCATTTTTAGTCAGAAAGGGAATGGTAAAGAAGAAAGTGCTTCCCTCGCCAGCAGCCGATTCAACCCATATTTTTCCTCTGTGCAGCTCAATGATTTTTTTGCAGTGAGATAAACCAATGCCCGATCCCTCATATTCACTGCGGGTATGCAGCCGCTGAAATATTTCGAATATTCTTTCCTGGTATTGCGGTTCGATTCCGATGCCATTGTCTTTAACAGCAAACAGCCAATGACTGCTTTTCCTTTCTGCATATACTTTTATTTGCGCAGAAACACCCGGCCGGCGGAATTTGATGCCATTTATAATAAGGTTTTGAAACAGCGCTTTCATTTCGGAAGAATAGCCAATGAGCTGTGGCAATTGATCGTGCTGAATGACGGCGCCCGTTTCACGGGTTATCAATGAAATATCCGCCAGCACATTTTCCACTATAATGTTACAGTCGACAATTTGTAGTTTTTTATTGTTGCCGATACGGGAAAACTCCAGCAGGTCGCTTATCAGTTGTTTCATTCTGCCGGAAGCGTCGGAAATAAACCGGAGGTATTTGTCTGCCCGTTCATCTAATTTTCCCTGGTATTGTTTCTCCAGTAATTGTACAAAACCTGCCGTGGTTCTTAGTGGTTCCTGAAGATCGTGCGATGCCACATAAGCAAATTGCTCCAGCTCCCTGTTTTTAATCTGGAGTGCCTCGTTGGCTGCAAAGGTTTCCTGCCGGGCCATTTCAGATTCTGCTCTCGCAACTTCTGCTTCAACCCGGGCTTTATGTTCCAGTTCGTTCGACCTGGTAAGCTCAATTGTTTGCATATTCACCAGCTTTTGCAGATTTTCTTTTTGAGCGTTGATAGTGCGTACACGCCAGCGGTAAAATAATATAACAACTGCGGTAAATGCTAATATAGTAATCATTTTAAACCACCAGGTTAACCAAAATGGAGGGTTGATGATCAGCTGAATGGAAACGGTGTTCGCCGACCATTTACCTTCATTATTTAAACCTTTTACTTTAAAAATATAAGTGCCGGGATCAAGATTGGTATAAGTGGCTATGCGGGAAGGTCCGGCGTTATTCCAGTCCTTATCAAAATTTTCCAGCATATAGGCGTACCTCTTTTTTGGGCCCGTTGTGTAATTAAGCGACGCAAATTCAAAAGAAAAGACGGAGCTTGAGTAGGGGAGCGTTATGGATTTGGTTTCGCTAATGCTTTGTTTTAATGGAGACGGGTCGTTTTTATCAACAGCAATCGCCACTGCTTTATTGAATACCTGGAAACTGGTAATTGCCAATGGCGGATCAAACGGGATGGATTGTATGCTGTCGGGAAAAAACTGGGTAAGGCCATTAAAGCCGCCAAAATACATCACTCCGGAACTGGTTTTACAAAATGCCTGGCCTTTAAATTCATTTGATTGCAGGCCATCTGAAACATCATAGTTTTTAAAAGTTCCTTTGGCCGGGCTAAAGCAACTGATACCTTTATTGGTACTAATCCAAAGATTTTTATTGTTATTTTCCAGGATACCAAAAATTACATTGTCCGGCAGGCCATCGGTTATTGTATAGGCAGTAAATGTTTTTGTTTTTTTATTGAATTTGTTAAGCCCGTTTTTTGTGCCGATCCATATATTCTTTTCACTGTCTTCGTAAACAGAATTCAAATTGTTGTTGCTGATACTGTTCTCGGTATCGCTGTGTAAATAATGCGTAAACTTGCCCGTCTTTTTGTTTAGCACATTCAGGCCTCCGCCATTTGTGCTAACATACAGATCGCCATCGCTATCTTCAAAAACGTGGGCTATAAAATTATTTAATATACAATCCGGATTTTTAGCATCATACTGATAACGGGTGAAGGTTTTGCCATCAGCATTCAGCAGGTTTAACCCGCCCCCGGAAGTGCCGATCCAAATCCGGTTATTCCTGTCTTTTAAGATTGTCCAGGCATTGTTGCTGCTCAGGCTCCCTGCGTTAGCAGTATCATTTTTATAATGCCTGAATTTTTTTGTTAAAGGATTGTATACGCTTACACCTTCAGCCCAGGTGCCAATCCAGATGTTGCCTTCAGCGTCTTCGCATGCACTCAGCACATTATCGCCACAAATACTTTGCGGGTTGTTTTTTATATGCTGCAAATGGCTGAAGCTGCCGTTTGCGGGATTGTAAATATTGAGGCCTCCGCCATCTGTGCTTATCCAGATATTCTTTTTTGAATCTTCAAATATCCCCAGCACTTCGTTATTGCTAATGCCTTTGTCAGACATCATTTGTGCAAAATGGGTGAACCTGGTTTTATCACGGTCAACCAGATCAACACCATTGGCAAAAGTGCCGATCCACATGTTGCTTTTTGTATCCCTGTATACCGCATTGATTGAATTGTCGCTGATACTTTCCCTGTTAATTTTGTCATGCGCATATGTTAAAAATGTTTTTTTAGCATAATTGAAAATGCAAACGCCACCGGTGCCGGTGGCTATCCACAAGTTTGTATCTCCGTCTTCGGTGATGTTGGAAACCACATTGGAAGGGATGGTGCCGGTGTTGTTTTCATCGTGCAGAAAGCGGGTAAATGAGCCGGTTGAAGGATCCAGCAAATTTAATCCCCCGCCATCTGTTCCAACCCATAGCTGATGCCTGCTGTCTTCAAACATCGTTGTTACCACATTGGTGCTGATGGAATGACTATTCTTTTTATCGTATGTAAAGCGGGTAAATTTCCTGCTTGTTCTGTTAAATAAATTAAGCCCGCCATTCGACGTGCAAATCCATATATTATCCCGGGAATCTTCGAAAACATAATTTACATAAGGCGCACCTATACTGCCAGCATCGTTTGGGTCATGGGTAAAGTGTTCAAAGGTATTTTTTACAGGATCAAACAAATCTAAACCTGCATCATAGCCAATCCATACTTTCCCCAAATGATCTTCCAGCAAAGTATTTACACCGATGCCACCCGGGCTGTTTTTATTTGCAGCATTATGCTGGTACCGGGTAAATTGTTCGCTGCTGCTATTGTACCGGCAAAAGCCGTTACCGGTGCCAATCCATAAATCGCCGTTTTTACTTTTTGCAAAGTCTGAGATAAAATTGTCGGAAATGCTGTTATTATTCAGCGGATCATTCTTGTACACTTTAAACGTATAGCCGTCGTATTTATTCAACCCTTCCCAGGTTCCAAACCACATAAAGCCCTGCCTGTCCTGTGTGATACATAAAGCATTGCTGTGTGAAAGACCAGCGTCGGTTCCCAGGTGATCAAAATGAATCGGTTGATTTTGAGCATGCATGAGTAAACAACAAACCTGGAAAACAGCGCAGAGTATAACCTGCAGTTTAATCATGATTCCGGCATTTGGATGTGAAACGTTCAATCGGGGTAAGTTGTAGGTTGTAATTTAAGCTAAATATACCAGCTATTTTTTGTGCTGTCAAATCCGCGGTAAGGTCGCTGCCAACACTTCAGCTTATCAACTTTCCGGGAATAAATACAAAACTGTGATCAACCTGTAAAAGGTGGACAATTATTGCAAAATAAAAATAGCAATGGCGAATTTATAAACGAAAAATGGCCGGATTTTATTTTTTAAAGATTTCAATTGGCTAATGAATCATCAGTGTAGAAAATTTCCTATAACGTAACAGATAATTTCACTATAATTTTCACCCGGTTGCTGTATTACATTTACTGTATTCCCGTTTTTTATCCATCCATCCAAAACAATACAAGCAATACAATGAAAAACAACACTAGCGTGCAGGAAATACTACTGGCGCACAACACCAGGTTTTTACTTCGCAACTGGCTGGCGCAGAAAAATGCGTTTGAAAGCAACCAGGATGCAGCCAAAGATGATCTGAAAGCGGCCTGCTGGAACGGTCTTGTGCCAGAAATTTTACCAGAAATTTTTCAGACAGGTTTGAAGCGGAATTGTTGCCTTTGGGACGTTATTGAAACCAGGGCCTTTATAGGACTGAATTACAGCCAGATTTATCCGATGGATGAAGGGAATTTTTCTATTGATCCCCATCTTTTTATGCCTGTGCAGAATTATAATTAAAACTTGTTAACCAGGCCCCACCCGAAGGTGGTGCCTGGTTTCTATTTTGACCAATCGTTGTTAATTGGCATTCATTTCTTCCATAAGCACATAAGGGTTAATGGTAAATTCCATATCCGGCGTGGCGCTATCTTCACCCAGGTGTGCGTATAGCAGGTGATTGCATTCGGCCAGCTGCCACATGGTGCGGTGTTTGCTGCAGGGGTCATCAAACAATTCCGGCAGCATGGCAGGGATTAATCCATTCCAGCAAGCTTCCGCCAGCTTATTTTGGTTGTTGTTTTTTGATGGCTGGTTCTCATTTTTGTCCGAGTATTCCCGGCCAGAAAATTCGGTATTGGTCATCAGCAATATTTCCTGTGTTGTAAAAATATTTTTCATAATCAAAAGCTTTAAAACAGCTTATACTTTAGATGTGTGAAAGGCGCTAAAGCAATAATATGTAGTGATAAATAAATGTTAAGGCTTTAGTACCTACCAGTTTCATGCACATCTTAATATACGATTGCCGTTAGCAGTTGGTTTGAATTCTGCAGGATAAAATAAAAACAAGTGTTTTCATTCACTGCCGATTCTCCTGAAATACGTCTGCCAGCAGCCGCAGATGGTACAAAATCAGCCACTTGCCATCTGTGTAACAAAGGATACCGTTCCTGTGAGGTTCTTTTGAGACATTGCATGTTAAAACAATTCATGGATACAACAGGCGTAATTATTTTTAGTATTATCATCCTTCACCTGCTGGTTGGATTTGGCTACCTGGTATATAAATTAGGCCCACGGAAAAACGCGAAATAGGTAGTTGGCAGGTTGCTGTGGATGCTTATTTGCTCATCAGTTCATCCGGCATTTTAGTAAGCGGCAATCACATGCAGGTGTAGTAATTATTTCGGCGCTTGCGGCACTTTACCTTTGCGGAACAGGTGAAACAACACAGTCACTCAGAACCTGGTGAGCTGCTTTTTTATCACAAACAAGCGTTCTGTTTTAAGTTGGTAAATACAAACCCCTACAGACTTTTCAGCCTGACGAGCTAACTCCCCTTAAAGAAATTTACAAAAGAGGCTTGCTGCAAAAAACACAAAAATAGCTATCAGGGATGATCGGTATTTTTCGCCTGCATCGCAATAGCCCGGGTACATCTTTACTGCCTGGCTTTTACAAATTGTCGTTCCTGTATACTTGGTCAACAAAATATACGTTGTTTTTTAATGAAGGGTTATAATGGTTCAATACGCTCAAAGAGAGCCAGCAAACTGCAGTAATACTAAATAAAAAATGATGACGACAGCTTTACTAAGAAACATTTGCATCGTACTGTTTTTTACGGCCTGTTCCTCTGCGGCACGCAATGCCGGTAACAGAAAAAGCGGCAACAGCGCAACTACACAGGATAAGTTAACGGCTGCACCCGCCGTTGATCCGCAGGATTCGATTGCCGGAAAGCAACCCTTATCACTGCTCGACTTACCGCAAACTGAAGAAGGCGAAATTGTGCTGACAAACGGTTTTTATGAAGCTGATTTTAAAAGTTATTGCCTTCAACCCGGTACCCCTTCACCCACTGCGAGGGATGCATACCTCCAGGCTCCCATAAAGGGATATCGAAAAGAAATTGTAGCAACGATATTAAATAACTCACGCAAAAAGACCTGGTTGCCCCAGCGAAACATACAACTGTTATTATGGTCTGTGGTGAGCGGTTCCAGTTACAACCGGCTCGCCCCGGATGTGCGGAATACGGCAAGCCAACTATTATCATCTCAACAAATATTTGAACTAAAGGGCGGGGTAATGGGCGTTGTAAAAACAGTAGCTTCCGTATTACCGGATAACCCGTTGGCCGGGACTTACAGAAGCATGCAACAATTGTTTGACGCAGGCAATTCATCCTATGAAGCTTTTGAACGCATCGCCGTGCAGCGTGAACTATCAGCCATTACAAAGCCTGCGCTTAAAACAGATCAATGGTATAAACAGGATGGTGGCTATTTTGTACGCTATTTTCCTGCCAGTTATCAACAGGTAAAAATACAGGTATATGTGGCGACGCCCGGGGCAGATTCCCTTACAAAAACCGGTGATGTATTGCTTTTTAACCCCGCAGCCATGATGGCCATACCTGTCAATTCAAATGCCCAACGTCTGGGTATTGGTGCAGCTGTGCTGAATGCCGTAATTAAAATTATCCAGGTAGAAAGGAGTAATCCGGCTCCTGCAAAACAACCGCGTAGCACTGGCCCTAAAAATGGTAAAGCAGCCTCCTGAAAAAATACTTCACTGTGCAGCTACCATCCCTGCAGTGATTACCTGCAGGGTGGCTTACAATACGGATATACATTTCCGTGATCTGTAATTATGAGCAATAATTGGAACGGGCACCGGGGGCCTTTCAAAGTACTATTATGGAATAGCCGCAGTCAGCCAACCTGGTTTGCACATCAGTGCTTTCAATTAAACTTCTCTACATTCGTATAAATATTTAGTTGCTTCATGGCAGCGACAACCAGTATCACCTTTATGAATGTAATGTATACCGACATTGGCATCAACCTTACCAGTAAACAATTTAATCACGATGCGGCGGCCGTTGTACAAAGAGCGATTGGCGCCAACGTACAACCGATGATTTTGACAGGTACAAGTACAGCCAATAGCAGGCAGGGCGCAGCACTGGCACAGCAGTACCCTGGTGTGCTGTTTGCAACTGCAGGTATTCATCCGCATGATGCCAGACATTTTAATGAAGAAAGTATCAATGAACTAAGGCTGCTGTTACTGCAACCCGCCGTGGTTTCGGTAGGAGAGTGCGGGCTGGATTTTGACCGGGATTTTTCGCCAAGGTCTTTACAGGAAGAGTGTTATGAAGCACAGTTGCAGCTGGCAGCTGAAATTAAGAAGCCGCTGTTTTTACACGAACGTGCTGCATTTGCAAGGTTCAACAGCATTACAGATAATTTTTCAACTGGCTTGCCAAATGCGGTAGTGCATTGTTTTACGGGTACCTTGCAGGAAGCAAAAACTTACCTGGATAAAGGATATTACCTTGGTTTTACCGGCGCTGTCAGCGATGTAAAGCGGTTTGCACATTTAAAAGAAGTGATTGCCTATATGCCAATGGAACGTATGATGATAGAGACGGATGCACCCTACATGATGCCAAAAAATGTTGACCGGCAGGTGCTGCTCCCTCACCATGAAAGAAGGAATGAACCCGCCTTTTTACCTTATGTAGCGGCCACCATTGCGCACATAAAAAATATTGCTTTGGCGGATGTGGCAATACAGACCACAATGAATGCTAAAAAGTTTTTTGCCTTATGATACTGTTTCGGTGAAGCAGCTAAGCCAGCCTTTTTTATTTCTTGCATACATTGTTTGAATTGTGCAAGCAATGGATTGAAGTTAGCAACTACCTGTTTTTTCCTCCATCCTACCTTTGCGTCATTAATTCTCACACTAAAAATCAATTAACAAATATGAACGCAAAGCAAATTATTATCGGGGGAAAGAGTACCACTCCATTAACAGTAAACCGTTTGGGCTATGGTACAATGCGGCTGACAGGAGAGGGTATTTGGGGAGAACCCGCCAACAGGGCGGAAGCACTGCAAATTTTAAAGCAATGTATTAGCAGTGGTGTTAATTTTATAGACACGGCAGATTATTATGGCGATGATGTTACCAACAGGCTGATAGCAGAAGCCCTGCATCCGTATCCTGCCGGGCTGGTGATCTGCACAAAAGTGGGCGGCGCAAGAAAGCCTGATAAAAGCTGGATACCATTCAACAGGCCCGAAGACCTGCGCAGCAGCATTGACAATAACCTGCGCACCTTAAGGCTGGAAAAGTTACCGCTGGTACACTTCAGGGTAATTGCCGGTAGTGATGTGCCTTTTAAAGAATCAATGGCAGCCATGTTTGAAATGCAAAAAGAAGGCAAAATAGCACACGTTGGCGTAAGCAACGTAAGTGTGGCTGAATTGGAGATGGCAATGCAAATGGGGCCGGTTGCCACAGTAGAAAATATGTATGGCCATGGTCAGCGTACCTCTTTAAATATGGTACATGGCGGAGAAAACAGGGGCGGAGAAGAAGTTCTTTCCATATGTGAGCAAAACGGTATTCCGCTGGTGCCTTATTTTTCATTGGTGCAATCAATGCCAAAACAAGACGACCGGATTTTGACCATTGCAAAAAAATACAACGCCACAACAGTACAGGTTAATTTAGCCTGGCTGCTGCATCGGTCTCCCTGGATATTACCAATCCCCGGCACTTCATCCCTGCAACATTTTGAAGAAAATTTATTGGCTGCCGACATTGAATTGAGCGAAGAAGATATGCTGTTCCTGAACTAGATTATTCAATTTTTTCTTTACAGTACTTTCCTTTTAATCCACTAAAGGAAAGTACTTTTTTAGCGTCTTGCATCTTTCAACAATTAAATCCAAAGCAGTTTTACCAACACAGGTTGATTCATAAGCAAATGAATGGCAAATTTCATATCCCGGGTTTGTCATTTAAATGCCTGCACAAAAACAATTCCTCAGTACTTTCCAGCCATTTAACTTGAACTCATTTTTTCAGCCCAATGCATGTGGTGATACAGCGTTTATTCTTTAATAAAGGGGATAATAATTTTAGCCGCTATCTTGCAAAATCAGTAGCTTACGCCGCTATTAAAAATCAACATCTTGCTTAAGGTCAAAATAGTTTGCTGCTATTTTGAACAAATATTACCGATTCATGAAGAATAACCTGCGTGTTATCGCGGCTTTGCTATGCAGTATCGTAACCAATGCACATGCACAATTTCCCGATAAATTAAAAAACGGTTTAAGATATTATACGGATAGTAAAGACAGCTCCAGATACATTGGCTTCGGTATGACGGCCCAGTTATGGGCCCGCAATACGTCCAATAATCCTTACTCGCTGGTGCAGGGCACTCCGCAAAATAACACGACCGATTTCAGTATCAGGCGTATTCGTTTTGTACTGAGTGGCGCAATAAGTGACCGTGTCAATTTCTTTGTACAATTCGGCCAAAACAGCCTGAATTATTTATCGGCTCGTAAAGCCGGCAGTTTTTTTCATGATGCAACAGCAGACTATGCGATCGTAAAAAAGCACCTGTCTGTAGGGGTAGGCCTCAATGGTTTTAACGGGCCATCCCGTTTTGCCAATGCAAGTGTGGCAAGCATTGCGGTGCTGGATGTACCCGCTTACCAGGAAGTTACCAATGACACTTATGACCAGAATGTACGGCGGCTTGGCATGTACATGAAAGGCAAATTGGGCAAACTGGATTACCGCCTTTCTGTTGGAAAACCTTTTGTCATTCAAACCGCTTCAGGTTCAGGGATTGAACCCATTAATGCAAATGCTGTTTTTTCAACAAGGCCACCAGCCATGAATACGCAGGGATACTTTATGTACCAGTTTCTTGACCAGGAAAGCAATTTTTCGAGCGGCACAACCGGCACTTATCTTGGCAGGAAAAAAGTGTTCAATATCGGAGCTGGCTTTAACCACCAGAAAAATGCCATGATGCGCTATGCAGATGTTGCGTTGAAAGATACCGTGGGCGAAGCTATTAATTTGTTTGCGGTGGATGTATTTTATGATGCCCCGGTTAGTGAAGAAAAGGGTACTGCTTATAACTTCTACGCCAGTTTTTCCAGGTATAATTATGGAACGGGTTTTATCAGGGTCGCAGGGGCGGATAATCCTGCCAACGGATCATACAACACAGGTAGCACATTCAGCAAATTAAATTTTGGTAACGCTTTCCCGGTCATTGGCAGCGGCAACGTGGCGTATCTGCAAACTGCCTATAAATTAAAAGACAGGTTGTTTGGCAACGAGGGAACCTTGCAGCCTTTTGCAGATCTGCAGTATGCAAAATACGACCGGCTGAACGACAGGATGTATGTTTTTGATATTGGTTTACACTGGCTGTTGTATGGCAATAACACCAAGCTTACTTTAAATTATCAGAACCGGCCTTATTTTGAACAGGATGCCAATGGCGCACTGGTACAGCGTTCCAGGCGGGGAGAACTGGTATTACAATATCAATTGTCTTTTTAAGCCGGCTATGATCACTTTTAACTGCTGCTACTTTAATTACCGGAATTATTTGTTGGCTGTATTCAGCTGCATGTTAAGAATTGGGATGAAATGCGACGGCACATCAGTCTTAAATTTATTCTTTCGGTTTTAGCTTTTCCCAAACAGCTGTTTTTAAATTATATAGTCTCAGTTGTAATGGTGGCAGCGCGGGTAAACCATTTTCTGGTCTATCAAGATAAAAATAGGCAGTGGCACAAACATCATCACTGCGCAAAAAATTAGTGGAGGTAACGGGGAAGTTTTCATCTTCTAATTTCGGTGGATTGTGTTCATCCAGCAGGCGGCGCTGTGTTGTCTTTTTCCCATCCTGTCCCAGCATCCACACAGGCGTTACAATTGCACCCCCGGCTTTCATTTTTAACAGGCCGTTCTTATCCGAATTACCAATTTGCTGTATAGTTACTTTACAGGCAGTATGAAAATACACAGGGTCAGGAATATGATAGCGGTAAAAGGCGTATATATCCTGCTCTTTGGATGCAATGGGCGAGCCAGTGTATCGCAGCGCAAATTCGCCCTGTCCCCATCCGGAGCCGATATAATCTTCAGTGCCCGTACCAGCAAGCGAAGGATTTTTTTGATCACCATCCAGGTAAACTTTTACTTCTCCTTCGCCAAACCATGTACCGCGGTACAATGAGTCACCGATTACGCCAATGTTGGTACCGATGAATCTTCCCCTGCCTTTCACTTCGGGCAGTATTACGTAATCCACGCCGGGCGTGGTTTTTATATTACGATTCCAATAAGTATGAAAATATAGTGCATCAGCCGGTATGGTTTTCATCTTCGATAAATTGATATCATACCAAAGCCAGAGTTCTGTAGAAGATTCGTTGGTAACGGTGATGTAAGCAGATCTCCTGTAAGGCATTGGGATGGTAAAGCTAAACGAACGGGCTTCGGGGCTGGAAAATAATTCGTTGTCGTACCGTGCAATAAGCCCGTGTGCGATACCAAAAAAGTCACCGATGGGAGCGGAGACAGCCGGCTTTTTTGCGCCGTCCCAGTACATATCAATGCGCACAGCCCTTCGCTGTTCGGGGTTAATGCCGATGGTGCCGCTCAGCCACATGCGGTGGATGATACCCGCCCCTTTCATATCCAGTATGCTTTTGGTTTCGCCGGGAGCAATGATAAAAAATGCATTCCCTTTTTCACCCTTGTTGGTTAATGCACCCTGGCCTTTTTCACCTGTTGGATTTTCGGGACTTACCCAAACGGATTGTACGCCGGCAGGGGGAGCCTTGAACAAGGGGTCTGCAGTTTGTGCGCATAACCGGAGCGCTGCAAAAAAGAAGGATGTCGCCATCAAAAAGGTGGCAGATGAAAAAGATTTTTTCACGTGTTGTTATTAATGATAAACTGTTTTGAGCAGACGGGGATACTATAATCAGACTTTTAAATGTAATGATTTTTATGGCACAAACAGAAGAAGTGTTTTGCCAGGGAAAATAAATAGCTCCCGGAAGGTATTGAGCCGGTTCGGATATAAAATAGCTTTTCGCCCAGCATCAAATGCTATCTTTTTTGGCAAATAAAAGATCTGAATGTAAAGAGAATAACTTAATATTTAAAAGGGGTCGCAGCAACGTTGGGGCTTACCTGGTTAAAAGGCATAAACGGATAGCAGCTCCGCTCAACGCCAATACTGCCGGAAATCGAAAAGGTTTTTTGATCATTTACGTACATCAGGCCCAGGGAGGCGCTTGCCGGCATATCAAAATGGTTACGTGCAAACAGGTTGTTATTCTGCCCAAATTTGCCGGTATTGGAAAACATAAAAGAATGATTGAAATTGACGGAAGCCGGTGCGGCGGCCAAATTGGCAAAAGCAAACCAGTTGTTATTCAGCCGGCGGTTTAACTGAATGCCTACCGGAACAGAAAAGACAGTGGCGTTACAGCCTTTAAAAAATGTAAAGCTGGAAGAAATACCGGCATACCTGCTGATAAACCATTTCGGCTGAGGCAAACTGTCATTCATTTGATTCATCCTTGTAAATTGTTGCTGTTGCAGATGACTACCATAACTTCCAGGTAAAACTGTCTGAGCTTTTACAAAGGAAGTAAAAATCAATGCTGTCAATAGAAGTTTGCTGCGCATACATTTCAGGTTATGCTATAAAAATACAACATCCAAAGGAATAAGAAATGCACAAGGCAAAACTTAACATTTGGTCAAGTTTTTTGATATCAGGCATGACCAGCACTTTGAGATATTAAGACTTAAGCAACATTTTATCTGGTGTAAAGGGAAGATCACGTAACCTTTTTCCAGTGGCGTTAAATACAGCGTTGGCAATGGCTGCAGATACACCCGTGGTGCCAATTTCACCGATGCCCCGTGCACCAATAGGTGATATGTGCGGATCGGGTTTGCCGATAAAATGAACATCAATATCAGGCACATCAAGGTTTACCGGTACATGATAATCCGCCAGTGTTCTGGTGGTAGGATTGGCCCATCGGTGATCATATGCAGTTTCCTCCATCAGGGCAGCACCGATGCCATAAATAACGCCTCCGATAATTTGCGAACGGGCAGTTTTTTCATTCATGATTCTGCCAACGTCCTGCACACTCACAAATCGCTTTACCCTGATGGTTCCAAAATCTTCATCTACCCAAACTTCAGCAAATTGTGCCCCGAAAGAATGAAAAGAATATTTTTCTTTATCGCTGTTTTCTTCTTTATCGATGGGTGCTTCCATACACGGTGCTGTTGGAGCACCAAGTCCGCTGCCAGATGCAGGCATAGCCGTAGTGCAGGCTTCCACGATATTTTTATTATTGCGGCGCATGATGTCTGCGTAGGAATCAGCTGTTGTTTTATCAGCCGTTACAAAAAAATTACCGTCAGCATAACCAATGTCTTCCGGTCGTCTTCCTTTTAAAGAAGAACCAGCGTCAGCAGTGGCCAATGCCAGCAACTCTTTTCTTACCATTTCTGCTGCCGCCATTACCGCCGGGTTAACGCTTGCCGTAGTCATAGAACCTCCTGAAACAGGTGCCGGGGGAAAACTTGAATCACCAATCTTTACAGTTATTTTTTCAACCGGGATACCCAGCGTTTCAGAGGCGGTTTGTGCGATGATGGTATAGGTGCCCGTGCCAATATCCTGGGAGGCGCTTTGTACTATCACCGAGCCATCCGCCATCAGTTGCACTTTTGCGGATGCCGCACTTCTGCCGGCTGGATAGGTTGCAGTAGCAACACCGTAGCCAATTAACTGTTTGCCTTTCCGCAATTGCCCCGGTTCAGCTTTGCGTTGCTGCCAGCCAATTTTTTCAGAACCTATGGTATAACAGTCCAGCAGATTTTCGCTGCTGAACGGATGCTTTTTGGATGGGTCTTCAGCTGTGTGATTCAAAACCCTGAATGCAACCGGGTCCATCTTCATTTTATAAGCCATTTCATCGATGGCAGATTCGAGCGCAAAGGTGCCGGGCGTTTCACCGGGTGCACGCATATAAGTTGGTGTGCCAATATTTAATTTGGCAATTTTGTAGGTTATTTCACGCAAAGGCGCTTTATACAACACCGCTGTTTGCTTACCGCTGGGTTCAAAAAAATCAGACTTGTTTCCATAACTATCTGTGTGATGGCGAATAGCCGTAAGCATCCCTTGATCATCTGTAGCCATTGCCATTTTTTGCTGTGTAGCCGGTCTGCGTCCGACATTGGTCTGCATCATTTGCCGGGTGATGGCCAGTTTAACGGGCCGCTGTACAAGCTTTGCCGCCATTGCAGCAAGTAACATATGCCCCCACTGGGAGCCTTTACAACCGAAGCCTCCCCCAACATAAGGAGATACAATTTGTACATTTTCCGGTGTGAGACTGAAGTGATAAGCCAGCGTGCCACGGGCACCCATTACACCCTGAGTTGAATCATACAGAGTCAGCTTATCGCCGCCTTCCCAAACCGCAATGCTTGCGTGCGGCTCCATGGGATGATGATTTTCTGTAGGTGTGGTATAAGTGTAACTGATTTTATTTGCCGTTGCATCAATGACGGGTGCGGTCTTTCCTTCATTCACCTGCGCATCCTCCCCCTGAACTTTCTGAGGTTTGTATCCATTGGGTAATTCAGTATTTAAATCAATGGCGTGTTTTTCTTTTGAATAATTTACTTTCACCAGGGAGGCCGCAGCTCTTGCCTGTTCATAGGTTTCTGCAACTACCAATGCAATGTATTGTCCAAAGTAATACACCAGGTTATCCTGCAAGGGAAGGAGTTGTTCACCCAACATACCACCTGTCTTTACTTTTGGATCGATTGCTTTTAACTGTGGTGCATTTTCAGGCGTTAATATTTTTATAACACCTGCACTTTTTTCCGCTGCCGAACTATCGATAGCAGTGACGCTTCCCTTTGCAATAGTTGAGCGCACCGGGAAAGCATACACCATATTTGGCTGATTAAATTCAGCGGCATATTTTGCTGCGCCGGTAACTTTCAATAATGCATCAACGCGGTTGATTGGTTTACCAATGATTGCCATTTATCCTTCGGTTTAATGATTTTCTTAAATCGTTTTTCCTCCATTCGCAGCCTGCATCAGGGCCCTTACAAGGGCCTTTCTGCCCAGCTCCACTTTATATAAATTATGTTCAAGCGGTTTGGCCAGTTTCATCTCATTGGCTGCGGCTATCTTAAAATTGGCTTCGGTTGCTTCCTTATGTAGCAAATATTTTTCTGCAACGCTTGCCCGCCATGGTTTATGTGCCACACCACCCATGGCAATACTGACCCTTACAATTTTGTTATTCTTTAACTCCATTGCTGCTGCCACTGAGATGAGTGCGAATGCATAACTGGCCCTGTCCCGCACTTTCAGGTAATAAGAATTTTCAGCAAAGTTGTTTTTGGGTATTTCTATAGCCGTTATCAGTTCTCCGGGTTGCAGCGTATTATCTTTCTGCGGCTGATCGCCGGGTAAACGATGATAAGCTGTAAAAGGAATGCTGCGCTGTTTGCCATTAGCGCCCTGCACTTTTACTACGGCATCCAATGCCGCCAGCGCTACGCACATATCAGAAGGGTGCACCGCTACGCATTTATCTGACCATCCAAAAATGGCATGCATCCGGTTGAGGCCTTTCATGGCACCACAGCCACTACCGGGTTCCCGCTTATTACAGGGCATCGCTACATCATAAAAATAAGTACAGCGGGTACGCTGGTTTAAATTGCCGCCATTGGTTGCCATATTGCGTATCTGTGCAGAAGCTCCGGATAAAATAGCCTGGCTAAGCATCGGAAAATTTTCCCTTATCGCCGGGTCGTTGGCCGTACGGGCGTTTTTTTCAACAGCTGGTATAACAATGCTTCCGGTGGCAGAAGCCGGTGATACAATTTTCATCACATCGATGTTGCCAACTTCCACCAGTTCAGTCGGGCGCTCCACATCTTCCTTCATTAAATCCAGCAGGTTGGTACCACCTCCCAATAACCTCGCATGCGGATTTGCTATCAATATTTTTGATACTTCATTGCTGTCGGCTGTGGTGGAAAATTTAAATGGCCTCATGAAATGTTACTTTATAAGTCTGATAAATCTGGTCAGGCAAACTGCCAGTTTTGTGCAACTTCCTTTCCGCTATGCACTTCTTTTATAGCTGCAATAATATTGGGATAGGCGCCGCAACGGCAAATATTTCCCGACATGCGTTCCCGGATCTCATCGTCCGAAAGCTGCACGGAGAGTGATTTTTCCCTGATGTTTTCAGTGAGGTAACTTGCTTCGCCTTTCTTCGCTTCATCCATTAAAGCCAGTGCGGAACATATTTGCCCGGGTGTACAATACCCGCATTGAAAACCATCATGTTTTATAAATGCGGTCTGCATAGGATGCAACTGGTTGTTTTTTGCAAGGCCCTCAATGGTAGTTACGTTTTTACCCTGGCAGCAGGCCGTTAGAGTAAGACAGGATAAAACCCTGTTGCCATCAATGATGACCGTACAGGCGCCGCACTGCCCATGGTCGCAACCTTTTTTGGTGCCGGTCAGCTGTAGTTTTTCACGCAGGCTGTCCAGTAAAGTCATTCGGGAATCCACCTCCAGTGCGACCGGCGAACCATTTACATTGAAAGAAGCGTTTACACCATTTTCTATACTGTTTATGGGGATGGTGCCGGGTACAAGTACGGAAGGCGCTGCAAAAAGCTCATCCGGTCCGATGTATTGTGCTGCTGCAAAGCCACCGGTAATTACGGCGAGTTGCTTTAGAAACTGTCGCCGGCTTACACCGAAGATCGTCATGTCTTCAGGATCACCGGTTATCATGTCTTCGATTATTTGTTTTTCATCCTCATTAAAATCAGCAGCTTGTTTTTGATCTGTCATAAAGAAAATTTAAACATGGATCACTATACAGTTAAAAATTTGAAAGTACTGTTTGACTATTTTTGACTGGGGCAGGGCGTTATAACATGCTCGTACAAACGAGCACACAAAAAAAGAACCAGATTGTATAAATGATAGTGAATGTTAAATTGTTTAATAAATAACAAATTATAATGTGCCTGTTTGATACAATCCATCGCAACAAGGATAGTAAACCTTTATCGCAAACTACATAAGGGGTAAAAGGGCTGATTGCTGCTACAAAAATTCCCCAATAGTAAATTGATTTCGCTTTATTTCCTCATGCAGGTTTTGATTCATCAATGTATTTTAAGCGGATTAGGGTACGGTCTTATAAAAAAAGAATTGTTATGACATTTGCGGCACAAGCAATGATAAGTTTAAGTAAATTTATCCAATCAAGCAATATGTTACAACGAATTATACCATCATCGGGTGAAGCGCTTCCTGTAATCGGAATGGGCACCTGGCAAACATTTGACGTCGATAACACGCAACACTATCCTGCATTAAAAGATGTATTGAACGAATTTCATTCCGCTGGCGGAAGTTTGATAGACAGCTCGCCAATGTATCGCAATGCTGAAACGGTGATCGGCGACCTGACCTCGGAAATGGAAGTAAAAGACGATTTCTTTTACGCCACCAAGATTTGGACAACCGGTCTGCAGGAAGGTATTGACCAGTTAAACGCCTCTTTTATAAAGATGAAAAGAACCACCATGGACCTGGTGCAGGTACACAATCTCGTTGACTGGAAAATACATCTGCCGCAATTGCGCCGGCTGAAGACCGAAGGCAAAATCCGGTATACCGGCATTACCCATTATACAGACGACAGTCATGATGAACTGGAAAAAATAATGATTGCGCAAGTGCCGGATTTTGTACAGTTCAATTACTCCATTTTAAACCGGCATGCCGAAAAGCGCCTGCTGAATATTGCTGCGGACCTCGGCGTTGCTACCATTATAAATCGTCCCTTTGGAGAAGGCAAATTGTTTGCAAAAGTGAAAGAAAAGCCTTTACCAATATGGGCTGCGGAATTGGGCATCGACAGCTGGGCTGCTTATTTTTTAAAATACATTATTGCAAATCGCTTTGTTAACTGCGTAATACCTGCTACGGGTAACCCATCCCATGCCAGGGATAATCTAAAAGCTGATGGAGGTATTTTACCGGATGCCGCAATGAAGAAGCAAATGATAGATTACCTGGAGAAATTACAATAAATACAAAAAGGGTAAAGCGGATGACTTTACCCTTTGAAATCAAAATTTTGATCTACCTGACTATGATCTTTTCGGTTAAATCCTTGCTACGGATAAAATACAAGCCTTTGGCATAATTATTCAGATCAAGCCATTGTAACCCGGGAGCAAATTTAGTTTTCTTCACCAGCATACCATTGGCATTAAAGATCGATAAAGTAACAGGCTCATTTATTTGTAATTGACATTCATGCGCTGATGTGCTGTTGTTGAGCAGCGAAAAAGAGCGGGTATTGCCTTCTACTTTTAATATCCTTGTATCGCTATAACTTTTATTACCGCTGAAATCTGTTTTCAGCAGGCGGTAATAATTAGTGCATTTTTGAGGATTTGACTGTATATAGCTATAGTCTTTTTTACTATTGCTGTTGCCTGCTGCCGGTATCATAGCCAGGTCGTGTCAGTTTACGCCTGAACGCACCATTGAACTTTACGGTTTGCAAACTGTTATCAGCGTACAAATTTTCGGTTCAAATCATGCAAAATAATACACCACACAATATCGACTTTTCAGTACTGGACCTTGCAACAATAAAAGAGGGGGATACAGCAGCGGATAGTTTTCACAATAGTCTGCGGCTTGCAAAGCATACTGAGCAATTGGGATACAGCCGGTATTGGGTTGCCGAGCACCACAACATGCCGGGAGTGGCCAGTTCTGCCACGTCTGTTTTAATCGGTTACCTCGCGGCTGGAACCAATAACATCAGGGTAGGATCGGGCGGTATTATGCTCCCGAACCATGCGCCTTTGATAGTTGCAGAACAGTTTGGAACGTTGGCCTCTCTTTATCCGGGCCGCATTGATCTTGGCCTGGGCAGGGCTCCGGGCACTGATCAGGTTACCGCCTACGCGATCAGGGGAGAAAATATCAGGGCCGGCGACACTTTTGCGCAGGACATCCAACAACTTCAGCAGTTTTTTTCTGCAAATAACAGTAATGGCCGGGTAAGGGCGATTCCCGGCGAAGGGCTTGATATCCCCATTTGGATTTTAGGTTCCAGCACAGACAGCGCACTGCTCGCTGCTGCCCTGGGCTTGCCATACGCTTTTGCCAGTCACTTTGCACCGGCACAGTTTTTAACTGCTATTGATTTGTACAGGAAAAATTTTCGTCCTTCTGGCAGTTTAGCAAGTCCATATGTTATCAGTTGTGTAAATGTGATTGCAGCTGATACAGACGCGGAAGCAGCCCGGCTGGCCACTTCGCTGCAGCAAATGTTTTTTGGCATTATAAGTGGCAGAAGAAGGTTATTACAACCGCCTGTGGATGACATCAATGACGTTTTGGACGCATCTGAATTGGCCATGTTGCAGCAAATGCTGGGCTATACATTTGTTGGCGGACCGGAAAAAATAAAAGATACAATGCAACTTTTTTTAGATAAGACAAAGGTGGATGAAGTGATGGCGGTCTCTCACATCTATGACCAGGATGCAAGGTTGCATTCCTATGGAATATTTGCGGAGGTGATGAAGCGGATTATGTTGAAATCAGCTGTTTAATTTATATCAGTGGTGTTTGTTTTCCACGGTCTGACCTTCGGTACCGACCGTGGAAAAGTTGCGGTCGGTACCGAAGGTCAGACCGCAACTTTTCACAGATCAGGAAAGCAAGGGCACCACGAATTGAAGACGGCGCATTGGGCTGAAAAGTATAAGAGGGCGATGCAACAATGCTGAATCAATTTCTAAAAGCCCGGACAAAATTAATTGCCTTTTTGCCTGGTTCGCCGCTGAAGTATAAGCAACAATGACCTGCCTGCTGTCTTCCCTGGCCATTTAACCATTAACAACCAATTGATTCCAAAATAACCGGGCATAACACACGATTTTTTTTATTGCCAGATTCTGTGTGTAACCGAAAATTATCACAACGGATCGCTTGCAAGTGGCGATTCTAATTTGTATTTTTCGTGGTCAAAATATATCTTCTACAATTAAAATTACGAGCAATGGAACTCAACATGTTAAATCAACCTACAGCCAGGCGTGGATTTATAGGTTTCCTGGCTTCCGGTGCTGCCACCCTTGGCGTGGCATCGCTGGCGTTTCCCCTTACCATGAAAGCTGGAGTGGAGTCAACCGGTAACAATAAAATTGAAACGGCCCCTGAAGATCCTGATGCGTGGTTTGCCAAAATAAAAGGCAAACACCGTATTGTTTTTGATGTCACACACCCTAAAGAAATATTTCCCTTTGCCTGGCCAAGGGTTTTTTTATTAACGAATGAAGGGACCGGTTCCGCGGCAAATGATTGCAGTGTCGTTGTGATACTACGGCATGATGCCATTCCGTATGCTATGGAAGATAAACTGTGGTCCAAATACAAATTTGGAGAAATGTTTAAAGCCGATGACCCCGCCACGAAAGCTGCCGCCACCCGAAATCCTTTCTGGAAGCCACAGAAGGGCACTTTTAAGGTGCCTGGTTTTGGAGAAGTAGCCATTGGAATAGATGAACTGCAGGCCAGTGGTGTTATGTTCTGTGTATGCGATGCGGCGATAACCGTTTACAGTGCGGCAACCGCTGATAAAATGGGACTGAAGGCAGAGGATGTAAAAAAAGAATGGCTGCAGGGATTACTGCCCGGTATGCAGCCTGTTCCTTCCGGCGTGTGGGCAGTAGGCCGTGCACAGGAGCATGGTTGTGCTTACTGCTCGGTAGCCTGAACAAGGGCATACTATTTTGTTGCAGCGCCGCACATGTATTTGCGGCGCTGCTTTTTTAAATAAAACCATTGCATTTAGTGTGCTACTTTAATATAGCCCCAGCCTTCATGCTGCTTGCTGATAATTTCGTAGATGCCATCCGGTACCACCTGTACGCCGGGTAAAAGATCAGCCTCAACAAGATTGCCTCTTTTCATGGTAAAGGCACATACTTTAAAGGTCACATTTTTACCAGCCATAAGGTCTTGAATGGGCTTTGCCTGGCCTGATTGTGCTTTGGTGACAAGTGGAAGCCCCTGACCGTAAATGACTACCTCCAGCTTTGCGTCAGGATTTTCCTTGACGATCAGTGTCGCCTCACGGATGAGTGCCTGCTGACTGATTGAATCTTTTGTGCTCATATCAAAAACTACGCGGTAATCGGGCTGTTGCGCCAGTAAAAAATGAAACGTCAGTAAGAAAAACGTGCAGAGTCTTATTTTTTTCATACCTGTTATTTTAGGGGATGAAAATTACAAATACTTTTGATGAATTGCAATCGCCGGGGGCTCATGCCAGATAGATGTATAAAAAGGAGATGCTATTTTAAGTGGTGTATATTTGAAAAGAATCGTCAATTAATTGTACAAAAAGGGTTTAAAAATGAAAAAATTATCTGGTCTCGTAAAGCAGCTGGAAGGGCAAATTACAAATGCTGCAAAAATAAATCCCGCCATTTCCCAGGCCAGTGTGGGCTGGCACATTGAACACAGTTTACTTGTGTTAAATGCGGTTATGAATGCGCTAAAAAAGTCAGATGCCGCGAAATATAAATGGAAGTTCAATTTGATGAGAACCTTTATTTATACGATTGGAAAAATTCCCGCAGGAAAAGTAAAAGCACCGGCTGCTGTACAGCCGAAAGGGGAATTCAATATAGAAAAAATACAAGCAGATTTTATAACCGTTCAACAAAATGTCAATGCTTTAAAAGATTTACCTGCCAATCATTTCTTTACCCATCCCTTTTTCGGTGATCTGAATGTGAAACCTGCCATTACATTTTTGAAACTGCATACGCGGCATCATTTAAAAATAATACAGCGTATTATTAAACAGGGTTTGCTTTAAGCCTTTCTTTTAATCATTGTTACCGGGTCATCTACCTTAGTAGAAAAATAACCTGATTTACTGCAACCTCATTACCTTATTAACCGGACAAATTTTCAATAAAATAATAAGGTCAATTCCTGATAACGCTGCATTTCTACCAAGGTTTACATACTAAAATGAAAACCTAAATTTCTTTTACTCGCTATGTATTGTTCAACAAAATAACTGGTTCATACTTCAGCAATGCCGAAGCAATTATGGTAGTTGCGCTTTATAAAACCGCTTCGAAATTAATTTTGTACCAGTACACCATTGTTTACATAATAATGATAGGCTGTACCACCACCCAGCGTCCAGTTGGTGGCATTGAAACTTCCGTTACCGGTTAAACTGGCCCTGATTTTATAGGCCTTTACTGCAAGACCGCTGCGGTTCCAGGTAAGTGGGGTTCCGCTGATGCAGGTTTCTGCCCCCAGGTTTTCATTTTGTAAAAAATACGCCTGGTTAATGCCATAAACTTTGCCTGCGCCTGTCTGGTCGATGCAGACTGCGGTTTGTTCATCTATGCCAATGCCTTTGATATTGTTATATGCAAAGTCCTTCATCATTCTTGCAAGAAAGGTGATGTGCCTGCCTTGCCTGTCACGCTGCGTATAGTGAGAATCTGTAATGGTATTTTGCAACAGGGGAGTAGCAATAAAATCATTTTGCCCCAGCGTGATGTATTTATGGTATGGATCTTTTAACGCCTGGGCTGAAGTTACACTGCCCGTTTGTGCACTATAATAAATACTACCCATCACTGCAAGACCGGCACTTGTACCGCCCACCGTAACCTTTTTTGTATTGATCAGGTAATTGATAGCGTCTTCGGTACCGGTATTTTTCCAGTAATTAACATAATCCCACTGATCGCCACCTGCGATAAACAACGCTTCGGCATTGCGTATCTTTTGCGTAACTGCTGCAAGGTCAGCCTTGGTCCTGCTATCAATAATAATAGTCTCAACAGAATTTACGCCCACCATATCATACATATACTGGTTATACCCATCGGCACCCGTAGCCCTTATCACCACCACATCTCCACCACCGGCTTTTTGTAAAAACCATTTTATGGCTGCATCCACATCTGTACCACCACCCATTAAAATAAGACCTGCAGTGGGTGAGGTAGTTACATCTGCAGCATCTCCTGTTAAATAGGTTACTACCGATGGCACAGGTTTAAGTGCATTGCCTCCACTTTTATCAGCTGACAGGCTGGTAGCTGCAGGAACAGCTGTCTGCTTGGCGCAGCTAAAAAACAGACCTACAGAAATCAGTAACAGCAGCTTGGATGGTGATTGCTTTTGCATGATTAAATTTTGAGTGAAGTGGATTATCAAATATAGTTGATAACAGGTATGTATCTCCAGTTTATTGCTACAATGATGCTATACCATTTCTGTAAGCATTAAAGAATATGTGGAAGATTAATTAAGTCGTTGTAAGCAGCAGGCGAATTAATCCCTGTAATTCAATGCCGGCTTTCTGTCTCCCAGTAAAGGTTTGTATTTATAATCACCCTTAAGTGTGTTGAATTCATCCGTTGCCTTTTTGATCAACGCCGGGTTTAAATACAGATCAATCGCCGTGAAAGCCAGCGTTTTTGCGGCTGCTATCATGCCTCTTGTGCCCATGTCTTTTCCGCCACAGGCAACCGCCTGCCAGCTGTGTGCAGCTGTGCCGGGCACCCAGGTAGCCGTGGATAAACCCACAGTCGGCACAATATAACTTACATCACCTACATCGGTTGACCCCTGGCTTTTATCTGTATGCAAGGGAGTAACAATCGCCGCCGAATCCAGTGAAGGTATCTTACCTAAAAAAGTGGATTGCAGTTTTTGTGCAAACACTATTTCATCGGGCGTATAGGTTATGCCACCTATTTTTTCAAGGTTGGTCTGCATATCTGCCGCCAGTGTTTTGTTGATCAGTAAATCATGTGTTCCATCAATTACTTCATACTCCATTTTCGTTTCGGTGCCCATTGCTGCACCCCGGGCGGCCCTGGTTACCCGCTCAAACAAATTTCAACAGTGGCTCTTTCCGGGTGGCGTACATAATAAAACACTTCTGCGAAATCAGGTACCACATTAGGGGCTTTGCCACCATTTGTAATTACGTAATGAATCCGGGATTCCTGCGGTATATGTTCCCGCATCATGTTTACCATGTTGTCCATGGCTTCCACCGCATCCAGTGCTGAACGTCCTTTTTCAGGCGAAGCTGCGGCGTGTGCGGCAACACCATAAAACCTGAATTTGGCAGAACGGTAAGCCAGTGCGCTGCTGTAAGTCACTTCATTTTTATCACCCGGGTGCCAGTGCAATACTACATCAGCATTGTCAAACAAACCTTCCCTCACCATGTATACTTTTCCGCCGCCACCTTCTTCGGCCGGGGTGCCATATAATTTTATGGTGCCCCGGATTTTACCAGCTTCAATCAATTGCTGAATGGCAATGGCCGCAGCTACAGAACCGGTACCAAAAAGGTGATGGCCGCAACCATGTCCGCTTGTTCTTCCTTCAATGGGCGTCTTGGTAAATGAGGTATCCTGTGACAGTCCCGGTAAGGCATCAAACTCCGCAAGAATACCAATCACAGGTTTACCAGTTCCGTAACTGGCTACAAATGCAGTAGGCATTCCTGCTACACCGGCTTCAATTGTAAACCCATGCTGGCTAAGTGTATTTTGTAACAGGAGTGAGCTTTTGTTTTCTTTAAATCCGACTTCGGCATAGTCCCCAATATTTAATGCAATTCTTTTATAGTCTTCATAACCAGCCTGTATATTTTTTGCGGCTGATGTCTTTAAATTTTCCCCAATTTTAAACGTGTTGTTTTGAGCAATGGAATTTAACGCTGCCACGAGTAAGCAGCCGGAAATAAAAATTAATTTCATGAATGTTATTTTAAACGAATGAATGGCGGTTGTACTAAAATACGAAGCCTGTATCCATCGACAGCATTTGTTTTATAAGATGCTTCCATTCAGCCATACAATAAATAGCGATTGACGCTTGTTGTTGAAACAAGCTATGCTTTCACAATCATCTTACCGGTGTTTTCTCCTTTGAATAGTCCCAGCAGCGCCGTTGGCAGTGAATCAAAGCCATGGATAATGGTTTCAGTGAATTTAAGTTTTCCTTCTTTTACCCATTGGGCCAGGTGTTGAATGCCTTCCGCAAATTCACTTTGAAAGTCGTTAATAATAAAACCCTGCATCAATACGCTGCGGGTGAGCAACATAGATTGCAATCGTGGCCCGGTCGGTACTTCAGTGCTGTTATAAGTAGATATTTGTCCGCACAAAGGAATGCGGGCGTGAAAATTGATATTGGCTATCACCGCATCCGATATTGTTCCACCGACGTTATCAAAGTAAATATCCACACCACCAGGACAAGCAGCTGCAATTGCTTTTTCCATATCCGTTGTGGTTTTGTAATTGATGGCTTCATCAAAGCCAAATTCGTCTTTCAGCAATTTTATTTTTTCATCAGACCCGGCAATGCCAACCACACGGCAGCCCGCTATTTTTGCCAGCTGGCCAACTACAACACCCACCGCACCGGCGGCACCGGATACCACTACCGTTTCGCCCGGTTTGGGTTTACCTATGTGCATCAACCCGAAATAAGCGGTTAGCCCCGTCATACCCAGGATGCCGATATAATAACTTGCAGGTGCAAGCGTAGTATCAATTTTAGAGATCAATTTTTCTGAAGCAACTATTTCAGTGCGCCAGGGAAGAAAGCCTGTAACCAAATCGCCGGTTGTAAAATTGGCAGATTTACTTTCCACAACGGAGGCAACAACTCCACCTGCAATGGGGGCATCAATTTGAAAGGGCGGGGAATAAGACTTGACGTCATTCATCCGGCCACGCATGTAAGGGTCTACGGAATAATACAATCCTTTCAGCAACACTTCACCTTCCTGCAACGCAGGCAATGTTATATTTTCTGTTCTGAAATCTGCTGCCACCGGAAGGCCTTTTGGTCTCCGGGCAAGCACTATTTGTTTTGTTGTCATGTTGTTGTTATTATAGTTATAAGTTGAAATAAGCAAATTTGCTGTTGTTTAGCAAGTTCTGCACCAGAAATATTACAAGTGCCGGGTGCTAAGGTTCAAATTATTTTTGTTTTGATCGGCAGGTATTTTTTTGCTTAGTAGAATTTATTACCCGCTGAGGGATGGAGAAGAGGGCAGTCATACAATAGTGGCTAGTTGAATAAATTTCTGCCGGTCCCGCAGATTAATAGAGAAGAATAGCAGACTTCCATTAAGAAACAGTTGTTATAAAGAGAGCAATGAATTAAACAATATTTGCGGCAACCTGCGCCATCTGCGGGAAGGTTGTCTCTGATAAGCCTGTTAAATGAACAATATGTCCTTGGCAGCAAAATTGTACAGGTAAGTTTTTAATTTTAAAATTTACTGCAATGGACTTAAGAAGTGAAGATCTGCCTGCCACATTACAGGCATTCGATTTGATGGATAATAAGGAAATTTTTTTGGCTGAGCAGGTCGTAAGCAATCAAGCTGAGATAGATATTTTTACCAACCGGTATGCAGGTAAACTGATTAAAGCCAAAACAACGTTGCCGGTGAACGGCAGTGCCAGCTACGCCAAACCGGCTCACCGAAGCAGGTATTCTTCAACAGGAGTTGTAATGGCAATCATTGTGGTGCTGGTTATTGTGCTTGTCATCTATGGCTTTTCAACCGGCTGGATACAGGAAAAATTGCACATGAAAGTATGATGTGCTGGAGCGTACAGTACGCCCAATAAATCAGCCTGGTGTATTTTGACGTGAAGACAATCTTATCTTTACTGCAAAAATAATCGTCATGCAAAATTGGTTGTTGGCATTGCTCAGTTTAATTGTTTCAGGTACCACCAGTGCACAGGTGAAAGCGAATTATGGCAATAACAAAGCCGCGGCGAAATATTATGATGTGCGTGGAATGAAAATGTATGTAGAAGAATACGGTAATGGTAAACCGCTATTGATGATACATGGTAACGGAGGCAGCATCCGCAGTATGGCCAGTATTATTCCTTACTTTTCGAAGCAGTATAAAGTAATTGTAACCGATAGCCGTGCGCATGGTAAATCGACAGATACAAATGACTCTCTGAGTTTTGAAATGATGGCCGATGATGAGGCTGCATTACTGGACAAGATGCATATTGATTCAGCGTATGTAATTGGTTGGAGCGACGGGGGTATTATAGCCCTTTCGCTGGCCATGCGTCATCCGGGTAAAGTAATTAAGCTGGCTTCAACAGGTGCCAATCTTTGGCCGGATTCTACTGCACTGATTCCTTCTTTATGGAAAGATGAACAAAATCATTACGATGCCCTGCACTCAAAGAAAATGACCGATGCCAAAGAGAAAAATGACTGGAAAATATTTATGCTCGACTGGCTGCAACCCAATATTCCATTAACTGATTTGACTGCCATTCAATGCCCCTCACTGATCATCAGCGGCGACCATGACTTAATTGTGCTTGAACATACGGTTCAAATTTTTAAACATATTCCACATGCCTATTTATGGATATTGCCCGATTCGGGGCATGGAACATTGGAAGAACACACCGCCGAATTCAATCAAAAAGTACATGATTTTTTTGTGACACCTTTTCATCAGCGATAGTGCTTACCACCTCACCTATTCTTTTTCTTTCCTGCTGATTCTCGAACTCGTCAATGCGTTCAACTGATAATTGATCCCCTGCATAAAATTACTGGCCACCGACGTATCGATTTTATATTGCTGTAACAACATGGCAGTTTGCTGCAGGTAAGTTGCAGTTAATTTTTTTTGCTGGCTGATCAATTCTGATGGCAATGGATATTTGGTAAATCGCTTTTCGAATGCCTGCCATTCATTTTTTAAAGATGGATTTTGGAGCAGTACGTTTTCTATACCAATTAATGCAGGTGAATATTTATCGCTGCTGCTATCACGGTATGGCTGATGCAACTTCAGTGTGATAAACAAACGCGGTTGACCGTCATATTCATTTTCATTTTCCCCTTTTTTCTGCAGAACCGAAGATGGTTTCCATCCCCTGGATAGCGCCATTACAATAATTTCACTACTGATGTTGCGGGTCTTGTTTTCAGATGCCATTTCAATCATTTCTTCCATGTTCTGCTCTAATACCGGCCAATGTGCTGCATACCAGTTTAGCACCTGCTGGTGATTATGGCCAAATACAATATTGGATGAAATCATTTTTTTGATGCGCTCATTTTTTGTGGAAGCCCATTCGTTGGCAACAAACGAAAATACTTTGTCCGTCATGTGGTTGCACAGCACATCCAGCACCAGTATTTTTTTATAGTCGTCCTTCATTTCTTTATACTCATGGATCAATGGTTCGGAAGAAACCGAATCGTGTTCGCCTATTAACTGGTACACTCCGTTTTGCAGCAGCCAGGAAGGTTGCTGCTTCAGAAAGCTGACCTTTTGCTGTAGCAGCCGGCTGTCTTTAGCAGAATCCTCCAAAAGCCCAGCGATTATTTCTAACTGCACGTTTTTGGAAGGATTGGTGTTTGTAAGGGCAAAGTTTACAAAAGCCGGGCGGTTGTATTGAAACTTACTGATAAACAGAACGGCAGCACTGCTGACCCAGCTATTTTTTGAATTCATCATCGGATAAATTTTCTGGTATAACAACAGCGCAGTATCATAACTGCCAGTCTTCCTGAGCGAATCGGTCATCAGGTAATGGTCATAGTAATTATGCCCGGCAAAATAACAGACCGCATTGTACTGTATTTCCTCATTGCTGCTGTTGAGCATTGGGATATAGTCTGCCTCTTCAAAGCCAGGTATGTTAACGTAGTGATATCCCGTATTGCTTTCCTCGTTGTCGCAGCCTGCCGACATCAGGGAGAGAGTGGCTGTGAGACAGGCAAAGGAAATGACGATATTGAGCAAAATATTTTTCATGAGCTTGCTGTTTAGTAGGCAGAAAGCTACCCGCATTATATTTAAATAACACTGACCATCGTCCGGCAAAATATTGAGTATTGTCAGTCCTTTTGCCCGATAAATTTGGGTTGGAATGATTACTCCTGGTGTTGGAATGCCTGTCTTCATTCAACTATATTTGCATGACGAAACAGTTATGCTAACGCTAAATAAACACTAAATGGAAATAGGAATTGATAGTTTTGCCGCAGCGTCAGCAAAGGCCGGCGGTACTGCAGCGGATAGCATGCAGGCGATAGATGAGTTGATTGAAAGAATTGTTTTTGCAGACAAAGCCGGCCTGGATGTTTTTGGAATAGGCGAGCATCACCGCAGGGAATTTTTAGATGCTGCGCCAACGGTGCTACTTGCTGCTGCGGCTGCTAAAACAAACCGCATTCGCCTTACAAGCGCCGTTACGGTATTGAGTGCTGCTGACCCGGTTAGGGTATTTCAAAATTTTGCTACCCTGGATTTGATCTCCAAAGGCCGTATAGAAATGGTGGTAGGCCGCGGCTCTTTTACCGAGGCGTTTCCCTTATTTGGATTAAAACTGGAAGACTATGACGAACTGTTTACCGAAAAGCTCGACCTGCTTTTAAAAATCCGTGCCAATGAAACAGTCAACTGGTCCGGTAGGTTTCGCCCGGCCTTACATAACCAGGCCATCTATCCAAGGCCTTTGCAGAATCCCTTGCCTGTCTGGATCGGTGTTGGCGGAACGCCGGCTTCTTTTGTCCGTGCCGGTACATTGGGTCTGCCTTTAATGGTTGCCATCATTGGTGGTGAAACACACCGGTTTCGTCCCCTGGTTGATCTGTACCGGGCCGCAGGAAAAAAGGCAGGTCATTCGCCGGAACAATTGACCGTAGGTTTACATTCGCTTGGTTACGTTGCCAACACTACGGAAGAAGCCGTAGATGACTATTACCCCGGCTATGCTGAAACGTTTACCAGGATAGGGAAGGAGCGTGGCTGGCCGCCGGTTACCCGTTCGCACTTTAATGCGCAAACCGGAATGTTCGGAGCTTTACTGGTAGGAGGGCCTGAAGAAGTAGCTGAAAAAATTAAAAGGCATAGTGAGGCCCTGGGTGGTATTTCCAGACTTACTTTTCAGATGGACAATGCCGGGCTTTCGCACAAAAAATTAGTGCAGTCTATCGGGCTGATAGGCTCAAAGGTTATGCCTTTCGTGAATGGATAAATGCAGGCTGCAGTGTTTGGCATGACAAATGTTCCCATGCATGCTGTAAGTAAAAACAGGTAATAAAAATTAATACACCACAATCCTGGTATGTATATTTGCTGCAGGCTCAACTGACTTGGGGATATGCAAATGCAGTACGCCGCTGTTATATTCAGCACTTATAAATGCAGTATCCACATTTAATGGCAATTCAATGCGTTTATAAAAGAAGATGTTTTTAAAGCCCGGTTGCCCGTCGTTTTCTTGTGGTTGAATGCCCGATTCTTTATGCGTTACACAAACCGTTAAAAAGTTTTTGTCAGCGTAAACTACAAAATCTTCCCGCACAACACCGGGCACAGCTATTTCAACCTTAACATAGTCTGCCTCGTCGGCCAGGCTTACAGCAGGATACATGGTCCTGTTTCCGGTATGAGATTTTTTAAGTTCTTTCTTAACCGCAGTTTCACTTAGTAAGGGAACAAACTGACCGGGGTAAATGGAATAGCCGGGAGGGAACAATTTTGCATTTTTCATATGACTTAATTTAAGGTGGACCGAAGCTTCAAGTTACGCTGAATTTTTGAGGGAAAATAATGACAGTTATCAGTTAAATTGAAGGACAAAAAACTACTCATGTGCATCAAAAATTCAGCCAAAAAAATACTACCTTTTGTAAAATAATGTATGAAAGCACTTGTTATTTCAGGCGGCGGCAGCAAAGGCGCATTTGCTGGCGGGATTGCTGAATACCTGATAAATGTATGTAAGCGGGATTATAAAATTTTTATTGGCAGTTCTACCGGCAGTCTGCTGGTACCGCTTTTATCCATTGGTAATACTGATAAATTAAAGCATGTTTTTACCACTGTTACGCAGGATGACATTTTTAACAATTGTCCTTTTTTGTTAAAGAAGAAGAAGAACGTGTATAAAACAAAAATCAATCACCTGGGTATTGTAAAAATGTTTTTAGAGGGGAAGAAAACATTCGGCGAAAGTGAGAACCTGCGTGACCTGATTTTTAAAACCATCACTGAAAGTGATTTTGAGCTGATCAAAAAAAATGATGTTCATATTACAGTGTCTAACCTCAATACAATGGCAGTGGAATATAAGGAAGCGAAGGACTGTACTTATACCGATTTTTGTGAGTGGGTTTGGGCTTCCGCTTCGCTGGTACCTTTTATGAGCCTGGTCACAAAAAACGGGTATGAATATGCGGACGGCGGTATGGGTAACATTGTGCCCATTTACCAGGCCATTCAAAAAGGGGCTACCGAACTGGATATTATTGTTTTAAAAACAAATGAAAACCCGGTGAATAAATTGCCTATCCGCAATGCACTGGATCTCACTTCCAGGGTGTTTTCTTTTATGCTGAACCAGATTGTTACAGATGATTTGATTATCGGCAGGCTGGAAGGAATGAATAAAAAAATTAAACTTAATTTTTATTATTCAAAAAAGGAGCTCACCACCAACTCCCTGATTTTTGATCCCGTTCAGATGGCCGAATGGTGGCAATATGGATATAGTGTAGGAAAAGAAAACTGCCCTGATTGCAGAACAATCGATCCGCCGGATGTTGCAAAAGTAGTCGCATCTGCTGTTCAGCATATGAAATAAATTTCAAAATCAATCTTCGTGGCTTGATAATAATTTATGGTTAAGTTAGCATTAGTTGGTATGTTGCGGATGATTGCATGCAGCATTAAATATGACAACAAGGGACAAAGCCATACAAATATTTAACTCAGCAGTGACCTCAGTGCAACCAGCACAATTAATACCAGCGCATTTATTTATAAGCGATAACAAATTGCATATTTTCAACCAACAATTTCCAATAGCCGGGTTGCAAAATATTTACGTAATTGGTGCCGGAAAAGCCAGTGCGGCCATGGCAAAATCGGTGGAAGAAATACTGGGCAATTTAATTACTTCTGGAATCATCGTTACAAAATATGAACATGCCATTCCTCTGCAAAAAATCATTTGCGCAGAAGCTGCCCACCCGGTGCCGGATGAAAGTGGTGTGGCAGCTACAACACAGACCATCGAATTAATAAGTAAGGCAGGCAAAGGTGATTTAATCATTTGTCTCCTCAGTGGCGGCGCATCATCGCTGTGGGTGGACGTACCGGCAGGCTTAACTTTAAAGGACCTGCAAACAACATACGAACTACTGTTGAAAAGCGGCGCCACGATTGATGAAATGAATACAGTGCGAAAACATGTATCTGCTGTAAAAGGTGGACAATTATTACAATATGCACCGCTTGCCAGTTGGTTTTCATTTATTATATCAGATGTGCCGGGAGATGACTTATCCGTCATCGCCAGCGGCCCGACTGTGGCAGACCAATCTACATTTTATGACACCGAGCGGATATTGAAACAGTATAATTCAATGACTGAATTACCGCCTGCTGTGAGCGATTATATCCATGAGGGCCTTAACGGAAAAATAAGAGAAACAACTAAGCTAACTGACAAGGTGTTTAACCACGTGCACAACCATATTATTGGCAGCAACAGCATCGCTTTAAAGACTGCGGCAGCATGCGCTGAAACGTTGGGGTACAACGTAGTCATGGTTGAAAATACGTTACATGGCGACGCCGCTGAGCGGGGAACTGCGCTGGTGCGGCAATGTAAAAATTATACAGGAAACCTGCCCGCATGCTGGTTGCTGGGCGGCGAAACTACCGTAGCTGTAACCGGCAAGGGCAAGGGAGGCCGTAACCAGCAAATGGCGCTGAGTGCACAACTGGAATTGAGCATGTATACAAATAATGATACCCTTACTTTTACTTTTTTAGCAGCCGGTACTGATGGAACAGATGGACCAACGGATGCAGCCGGGGCTATAGCAGCCCAGTACAGTATTGAATTAGCAAATGAAAAGAAACTGGATGCAGCAGCCTTTTTAAACAACAACGATGCTTATCATTTTTTTGAACAAACAGGCGGCCTGTTTAGAACCGGGCCTACACAAACAAATGTGATGGACCTGGTTATTGTAATTGCAGAAATAAAAACGAATGGATAATTGAATAATCAATAATGGATAATGTTGTCAGGTTGTAGCTTTCTTCATTATAGTTAAAGACTTAATGATGCGATCAGGAAAATTTATTTGATACTACATGCTACTCATTGTCCATTAAAAAATTATCCATTATCCATTAACATTATTAATTATGGTCACAGGCTTTCCTTTACTGCTTATTATAACGGCTGCTATTTTGTTTATCGTAATAGCCTGTTCCCGTTTTAAATGGCACCCGTTTTTGGCTTTGCTGATTGCTGCGCTGTTTACGGGGATTGCTGTGGGCTTGCCGGTAAAAGATATTGCCCTTACTGCCAATGAAGGCTTTGGCAACATGATGACGCATATCGGACTGGTCGTGGTGCTGGGAACACTCATTGGAACCGTACTCGAAAAAACAGGTGCAACGTTGCGTATTGCTGATTCCATCATTCATTTTGTTGGAAAGAACCGGCCGGTGTTAGCCATTACGGTTATCGGATCGGTGATAGGAATTCCTATTTTTTGCGACAGCGGTTTTGTTATTTTAAACGGACTGACAAGACCTTTGAGCCGGGAAACAAAAAAATCGTATACTGCAATCGTAAACGGGCTGGCAGGTGGGTTATACATTACACATACACTATTACCACCACATCCCGGGGCACTGGCGGGTGCCGCCAATCTTGGTTTAGGACAACATCTTGGTACTGTTATTTTAACCGGCCTGGCGGTAAGCATTCCAACTACAATTATATGCTGGTTATTTGCCTCCCGCTTTTTAAATGTGGTAAACGAACACGACGCGGCAGCAGAAATACAGGAAGAAGAACTAATGCACCTTCCTGTTTTTTGGAAAAGTGTATTGCCGGTGATAGTACCTGTTTTATTAATAGCCGCAGGTTCTGCCACCGAAATAGTACCAATGCATGAACAGCTGAAAAATGGATTGCATTTCCTGGGAAGCCCGGTAATAGCTTTACTGAGCGGTTTATTGCTTTCCTTATTGCTGGTAAAGCAATCTGAAGTCGCGGTTTTCAACGGTTGGATAACAGAAGCGATCCGAAACGCAGGCCCTATACTGATATTGGTTGGTGCTGGTGGTGTGTTTGGAAATGTGTTAAAAAAAACGCCGCTGGCCGACCTGGTGCAGCATTGGGTAAGCAGCGGCACATTTTCCCCGCTGGCTTTTTTACTGATCGCTTACGCAATTGGCTGTTTATTAAAAACGGCACAGGGTTCAACCACTTCAGCCATCATTGTCGCTACCTCCATATTATCCCCCGTTGCGTTTATAGCAGGATTTAAGGAACCGCTTTCTTTGTCTTTATTATTAGGCGCCACTGCTTCTGGGGCCATGATGGTAAGCCATGCCAACGATGCCTACTTTTGGGTAATATCGCAATTCAGCGGACTGAGTATGCAGCAAACTTACCGCAGTTTTTCATTATTAAGCATCGTGTTGAGCATTTGCTGCCTGTTAGTTGTATTACTGCTTGCATCAGCGCTGCTTTAGAAAAAATCAACCAACCGATTATTTCAAAATGTTATTCGCAGGATAATAAGGGCGCTGGCATAGCCGGCAAACACTTTGTTTAAGCAAATTTTTTAATGGCAGTTTTCCTCCTCAACCGGGTAAGATTATGAACACAAACTGCCCGCGTTTGCTGGTTGTTTACCGCATATTATTTTGGCATGTTTCTGTTGCTTTTTTAAATCGATCTAAACTTATCGATAACTATAAAAAACAGACCAACATGACAATTATATCAACAGAAAACAGTGAAGCAAAACGGATGGAAGATCCCCGGGAACAGTACCCTGTGCCACCTTACGAGGAACAGCAACAGGCCCCACCGGGAGACGAAGATTTATTGCAGCCGGGCGCAGATCATGGCGAACTGACTTATAAAGGATCCGGCAAGTTACAGGGTAGGAAAGCCATCATTACCGGTGGAGATTCCGGCATTGGAAGGGCCGTGGCTATTGCATTTGCCAGGGAAGGTGCAGATGTAGCCATTTCTTATTTAAACGAAGATGATGATGCACAGGAAACTGCCAGATATGTGGAAGAAGCCGGCAGAAAGGCCATATTGATACCCGGCGATATCAGCGATCCTCAGCACTGTAAACATGTGATTGAACAATCGGTAAAAGAGCTGGGTGAGATTGATATTTTGATTAATAATGCTGCCTACCAGGCTACACATGAATCACTGCAGGAAATTACACCGGAAGAGCTGGATCATACTTTTAAAACAAATATCTATTCCATGTTTTACCTGTGCCAGGCTGCGGAGCCTTATTTTAAACCTGGCAGCACGGTCGTAAATACTACATCTGTAAACGCATACAGGCCTTCCCCGGCTTTGCTGGCTTATGCTTCAACCAAAGGTGCCATTCAAAATTTTACATCCGGCCTGGCGCAGCTTTGGGCAGATAAGGGAATACGGGTTAACTGTGTTGCTCCAGGGCCTATCTGGACGCCGTTGATTCCATCTACCATGCCTGTTGAAAAAGTACAAAACTTTGGAAAGGATACACCGTTAAAAAGAGCCGGGCAACCCGCCGAGCTGGCACCGGTATATGTATTGCTGGCATCGCAGGATTCAAGTTATATGACGGGTTCAACCGTACAGGTCACCGGCGGAACACCTACCATTTAAGTGAAACTGACTAATTAAACGTACAAAAGATTGAATGAGCAGTATTGTTTTTGACCGGCATTATTTAAAGGAATACCTGCTGTTTGGATCGGCCGCTGCCACATTATATACGGTGGCAGTCGGCTTATTTCTTCATCATAACAGTTACCAGCATTTGTATTATCTTTTTATGGGCTGCCTTTTTTTATGGTAGCTATCTTTTTTTACGAATTTAAACTCTTGTATACCCGGTATGATAAAAAACGGGCGGTGTCCATGCTGCTGGCTGGTTATCTTACTACCTTAGCCGGCATATTGGCGGCTGTTATTTTTGCTGTAATAGCAATGTTGTTTTTTAACCCGCATTTATTTTCTTCAATGCCTGATCAGCAACTATTGCACGGAGCTGCAGCGCCGGACCAAACTACTAAACCCATTTACTTGTTGGGAATGATATTGGCTACAGCAACCATCGGAAATTTCGCGACCGGCTCCTTTATCTCTATCATTGTAAGCTATGCGGGTAAGCGGGACTAGGAAAAAGATTTACCACTTGAGTTAGAGAAATAACAGAACCCGCAAAATTGGCGTCGAACCAAAGTCATTCGTTTAGCATAGAGTACCCGGGGAAATAATAATAGAAGAAAAACGTTAACAGGTAAAGAAAATCCATTTCTATATGAAAAAGTACCTGTTTATCCTCGTATTTTGTCCTCTTATATCACTTGCACAAAGAGTAGATCTCGATCGTTTTAATTTCACTGTGCAGTTTCACTCGCTGCCTGCTATGCGCCTGGACAGCACTTATCACACTTATAATGTAGTTGTGGAAACCAGCCGGATGATGCAGCCATTTATGAAGCCTGCTGTTGCAGAAAACTCTGTAATACTGGAAGGCTGGAAAAAGCTTCCTGCCTACGGCCACATTACTATCAAAGTAAAGCTGGAGGATTTATTGCCGGAATCTGTTTCGATTAAAGAGAGAGTTGAAAATATTAAAAATACCCTGGGGCAAATCACGGGCACACGTACCTTATACCACGAGGAAGTAGTATACACGTTTGCTGCGATGGCAATGATATCTGATTACAAGGGTATGCATATCATGGACCAGGCACTGGCCGATCGTGGTTACAAGCAAGTTTATAAAAGTCCTGAATTTCCCTTCCGGCCAATGGCGGAAGGTTATTTTGTGTTAAACACAATGACCACCACCGGCGATCTGTACCGCAATTGCGTTAACAGGGCCATGCACTACCTGAGTGACCGCATCACCGATAATTTTGGTTACAGTGATGTTACGGTAAACGATATGATGTGGATCGTTGGCAACAAAAAGCATCCGGAATATGAAGACCACCGCAAAGCTTTTCAGCAGTTGACAGAAGTGTTGTTTTCGATGAATGCCAACCAATCCATCGAAGGTGCACGTGAGCAGTTAAAACCGGTGATTGATTATTTTGAAAGTGTGAAACAAACCTATACTTCCAGCAAAAAACGTGACCGCAAAATCCGCTATGCAAGTTATTATAACCTGGCAGTGCTGTACTATTACCTGGATGATCCGCAGGCGATGATGAAAGAAGCAACCGGTTTGGTGCTGAATGATTTTGATACAAGAGATGGAAAAAATTTTGAAGCGACTGCCACCAGCCTGAAAAATCTTTTTCAGCAGGCAAATATTTATACACGTCATTTTAAGATAGATCCGTTAAGCTATAGGGGGCCGTTGGAAGGATCAGAGCAAACAGTGCGATAAATTATTGCAAAATTACCGGCCATACCGGGAGTAATAACCGCCGTACCGTGAGTGATAACCACCAATAATCAGGTCGATTGAAAAGGCATTTCCCTGCAGGCTGCTGCCGCCGCTATTGCAGTAATTAACTACATTATAGCGGCCCTGCAACCCAAGGTAAAAAGTGGGGGTTACATAAAAATTATACCTTAATCCGCCATTGGCGTTGAATGAATTAATAGATAAAGGCCTTAGATTCTGATCATTCGTTTTGGAAACATCAAAACCATCAAATCCCACACCAGCCAGCAGTCCAAGATCATTCTTGCGACTACTCAGCAGGTAATACGTATAATCAAATCCGATATAGCCACCAAAAAAATGATCGCTTTGATATATTGTATTGTTGCGCTTGATAACATAAGGGTTAGCACTTTTTATAAAACGAAACTGTATCGTAAAATCAATCTCCTGTTTGTCTTTCCTTGAGCCCCATTGAAATCCGATTGCCGGATGATTGCCAATTATATTAAGATCACCATTTGGAGCCCAGGTACCAATGAGAAAAGCGCCATTCACCCGGGATTTTTTCCTTTGTTCTTTATCGTTTTGGTATACCAATGCCGCCAGCTCCGGATATTTTTCGGCATTGTGTTTTATTTCTGTTACCGGATCAGTAACATTACCAGTAAAAACGGAGCAGATGAATTTTTCAGCTGCATCCAATGGTCTTTCTTCCATCAGCAACTTTGCCCAGATAGAAATGAATTTATAAAAGGCCGCTTCGTTTTTATAATAAGGTGCTGTGTATCTTTTATAGAAAGCAAATAAACGGGCATAATTCTCCAATACTCCGATGGTTAAAGTGCTGATGGAGTCTTTTTTAAATGTAGCCTGTTGTATAGACAGCAATAGCGAGGTACAGGTTATGTTATCATTATCGCCACAGGCATCTTTCCAGATGTTGATGGCAGTATGCATGGAATCAAAAGCCTTCTGCCTGTAGAGTGTTGGAAATACCTCAACAGCATTTAAAAACACATCATTGCAGGTGGGATGTGTTTTTTTCATTTGTTCTGCTATGGTCTGGGCTTTCACATTATTAACGATGCTGGAGAGAATCAGCAGGCAAAAAAATAAGGGTTTCATAACAGGTAAAATGGTTACCCAAAAATAAGTGTATTGTCGTTGTATATCAAATTGGGCTGTCGTTTTAACAGGAATGAGCCTTACACAAGGTCTGTCACAAAATAAAATAATCAGCATCTGTTCCTTTTATGCAGAACATGATTCCAGAGCACAAACGGATTATGTTATGTGCCGCAAACTTTTGCGATGGCATTGTCTATAATTGTAATCGCATTCATTAATTGCTCTCTTGTAATAATCAAGGGCGGGCATAGCTGTAAAACGTTTCCCTGCGATACTTTAAAACTTAACCCGTTAGCGAGGCATTCATACATGATCTTTTCTGCTTCGGTAATAGCTTTTGCTTTTGTAACGGCATCTTTTACCAGTTCAATACCCCAAAGCAAACCAATGCCCCGCACATCGCCGATAACCGGGTGACGCTCTTTCAGCAGCTGCAGTTGTTCCCGCATAAAAATTTCATCTTGTTGTACTTTTTCAACGATGTTTTCCTTTTCCAGGAATTCAATCATAGCCAGGGCGGCGGCGCTGCCCAGCGGACTTTTTTCATGTGTATAATGCCCCAGCGACACATCGCCTGCAATGTTGTATTCTTCCCGGCAAACCATAGCGGCGAAAGGAATAACACCACCACCAAGGCCTTTGCCGAGGCAAACAATATCCGGCTCAATATCGTAATGTTCAAACGCAAACATTTTTCCCGTGCGGCCAAAAGCGATGGGTATTTCATCCAGTATCAGCAACACATTGTATTGTGTACATATCTCCCTGATCCTTTGCCAGTAAGCTTTTGATGGAATCTGTACATCAGTATTGCGAACAGTTTCAGCAATGAATGCGCCAACGCCGTCCTCCTTTTTTAAAATTTCTTCCAATGCATTGGCGTAGGCGATATCATCTTCAATACCATTTGTATTGCGGTAGCCTGTCGGCTGCGGAATGTTGGCTGTGTTCGGTATCAATGGCCCCAGGTATCTTTTAAACTGCTCTTCTCCGCCCGCCGCAATGGCATCAATAGAGGCGCCGTGAAAAGAATCTGCCAGCGATACCACTTTATATTTTCCGGTCACCACCCGTGCCAGTTTTAATGCAATGCCAATGGTACTTGTACCACCCGGTGCAAACAAAACCCTTGAAAGCGGAGGTGGTAAAAGCGAAGTAATTTTTTTAGCACAATCAATGGCAACGGCATTGGTATACCTGCGTGGACTAAAGGGAAGTATGTCCAGTTGCTCTTTTACTTTATCAACTACATACGCGTTGCGGTAACCCACCTGGTGCACATTGTTGCCATGAAAATCCATCAGTTTTTTTCCGCTTACGTCGGTAATATAAATTCCTTCGCAACTTTGTAACACATCAAGGCAGGGGGTGGAGAGGGACTGATGCAAAAAAACTTCACTGTCCCGGTCCAGTAATTCCATGGTAGTTGTATCAAGTATTTTGTACCAGCCTTTACGGGAGGGTGCGAAATTTACATCACCTTCTGTGAGCAAACTCTCTTCCTTTTGCGTACCTGCAGTCATCATAAACAGTTGTTTTATTTTTTTTCAAAAATAGGGCATCAATGGCAAAGACATTTTTTTGGAGTGAGATAAATTTAACAGGCGCAGACTTTAAAAAAATTACCGGCATATACTTTGTGTTACTTTTTAATATGTTTACCATAAAATTTATTTGCCATGATACAATTTGACATTACCTGCTTGAAGAATAGCGTGCTAAACCGCCTGCTTTGTTGTATGTGCTTTTTGTTTTTAACAGGAAAAAGTTTTGCTCAACCAACCATCGCTTTAACACCGGTGATTACTTCCGGGTTAAGTTCACCCATACAGTTTGTAAATGCCGGTGACGGAACAAACCGTGTTTTTATTGTACAGCAGGGCGGTACCATAAAAGCATATGATGCTTCGTTTAATTTCCTGGCAGATTTTCTTACCGTATCTAACGTAAACGTTGGCGGAGAGCGGGGTTTGCTCAGTATGGTGTTTCATCCAAATTATGCTGCCAACGGTTTTTTCTATGTATATTATACCAACACGGCCGGTGACCTGGAGCTGGCAAGATACCATATCAGCAGCGATGCCAATGTTGCGGATCCAGCCTCCAAAGTGATTTTAATTACGATACCGCATCCAACAAATTCCAATCACAATGGTGGAGAGTTGCACTTTGGTGCGGATGGATTCCTTTACCTGTCAACCGGTGATGGCGGAGGTGGTGGTGATGTTCCCAACAACGCACAGAATACCGCTGTGCTGCTGGGAAAAATTTTGCGGTTTGATGTAAATACTTCCAGCGTAAGTCCCTATTATACCATCCCCGCAGGCAATCCTTTTGGCAATGAAATATACGATCTTGGTTTGCGCAATCCATTTCGCTGGAGTTTTGACCGGCTTACCAATGATATGTGGATAGGAGATGTTGGGCAGGATTCTTTTGAAGAAATTAATTTCAGGCCAGCGGCAGCAACTGCCGGGGTAAACTATGGATGGCGTTGTTACGAAGGCAATAATACCTACAACACAACCGGCTGCGGACCGATAGCCAATTACGTTTTTCCGGTGTATACTTATCCTACCCAAAATCCGGCAGCTGCCATTACAGGCGGCGTCGTTTACCGGGGAACGCAGTATCCATCGCTGCAGGGTTATAATATCAGCGCCGATTTTTATTCAGGTACATTTTACCTTACGAAACCAAATGGTTCCGGCGGATGGATTACTACAACACAAGTGCTTGCAACAAATAACATCGCTGATTTTGGTGAGACAGAAAATGGAGAAGTATACGCCGTCTCGCTCACAGGCAACAGCGTGTTCCGGATAGACGCACCCGGACCTTTGCCAGTAACATTAACAGCCTTTGCCGGTGTGCCGGAAAAAGCAGGTGTGGCACTGCAATGGCGAACAGCAGCTGAACAAAACATACGTCAGTATGATGTTGAATACAGTTTAAACGGCAGTGCATTTTCTTTTGCAGGAACTGTGCAACCGGTGTTGACTTCGGCTGTAAATACCTACCATTTTTTACATGCCTTCCGGTATAACGGCATTGTTTTTTACCGGCTGAAATTGATAAATGCGGATGGCAGTTTTCATTATTCGGCCGTGATACAATTCCCGGTAAATAACACCATTAAAAATTTAATTGCTCCTACTATTGTTAGCAACGGTATCATCAATGCATACCTTGATAAACCCGGATATCGTGCATTGGAAGTGGTAAGCAGCAACGGGGCCATTGTTGCTAATCAAAATATTACAGGGCAATCCGGCCAGGTTAAAATACCAGTAAACACATTACCCACCGGGGTTTACATGGTAAAGTTTATTGGAGATAATAATACCGATGTTGAAAAAATAATCATTCGCTAAAGGACAAGTTGAAAGTGGCTTCCGAAGCAGGCGTGGTTGCGTAACTGTAACGCTGGTGCTATCTCTTTTTCATTCTGCATTACGCCGAAAGCAATCTAAGGATACAGCTTATCCGGTTAATGTTTTAAGTAAACGATATTGAATGGGGTGTTACAATCCGATGATGGTACTTCTTTCGCCTTTGGCCTTAAAATGAATAAATGCCTCTGCTGCTTTTACGCCTGCTTCCAGGCCGCGAAATTCTTCCAGTGGCTTAAAGTAATCGTTGTATGTATTGATGGGGTCTTGCGTTTTGTGTGCAAACATGGCTTCTTTCTTACGCTCCCGCAAAGCGGTAATATCAACGTAATCCGTTGGAGTAAAGCCCATGGTTTCGCTGCCCGTGTTTACTTCGTAAAAGTATAAATGGAATTTTCTTTCCGTCCTTACCCAAGCAGTCAGTGGTAACAAACCGGTCACCTGGTGATCCGGATGTCCGTCTACAGGCCATTGTGTAAATACGATATCTGGTTCCAGTGCCAGGATCATTTTGGTCATCTCTTCATTCTTGTTTTTATCCAGTACGGTGTTGCCATCAATCTGGCCCGCATACATGGCCGTAGCGCCTAATATTTTGCAGGATACAGCAGCTTCCTTTGTTCGCAGCTCCGCCATCTCGGCATAGGTCTTTGTAGCATCGCTGGCTTCGCCTTTTGTGAGATACAAAAATGTAACCTTGTGACCGGCATCGCTGTATTTAGCCATAGTGCCCCCGCACCCAAATTCCGGATCGCCGGGGTGGGCGCCAACGCAAACAATGCGCAGTTTTTTATCTGCACTATATGTTGCTGATATTGGCATGGCTTGTACAACCGGCGCTGCAGCCAGACTGCCAATACCCATTGCAGATAGTTTGATAAAATGGCGTCTTGCGGAAGTAGATTTTTCCATTGCTGTCGGTTTAAGCAATCACTGTTTTTGCAGATTGATGGCCTGTTTCAAAAATGGATAACGATACCAGTAACAGCAATCCGATTACAAAAAAGCCATCCAGTACCAGGGCCGAATCCCGCATTTCATGCGTTAATGATTCTACAAAACCAAAGGTAAATAAGCCAACAACAATAGACAGTTTTTCGGTAACATCATAAAAGCTGAAATAAGAAGCGGTGTCTGGAATATTTTGCGGAATGTATTTGGAATACGTGGAGCGTGACAACGACTGTACACCACCCATCACGATCCCAACCAATACAGCGGCAACATAAAACTGCATTGCATTGGTAACAAAATAAACACCGGCACATATCAAAGCCCAGATAAAAACAATGCCCGCCAGCACTTTGGTATTACCATATTTACCAGACAATTTCGCTGTAAAAGAAGCACCGATAATAGCCACCAGCTGTATGATCAAAATAATACTGATTAAACTTTCTTCCGGCATTTTTAATTCCTTGGCGCCAAAATTAGCTGCCACCAGCATAATGGTTTGTACGCCTACCGAATAAAAGAAGAAGGCAGGTAAAAATCGTTTTAATAAGGGCAGGTGTTTTAAGTTGTACCATACCTTGGCCAGTTCTTTAAAACCGCCGGTAAAAACATTGTAGTTGTGAGAACCTGCATTGGGCATGCCTTTCGGCAGTAAATAAAAAGGAATGATAGAAAAGCCCAGCCACCAGATGCCTACTATTAAGAATGAAATACGGGCAGGCAATGCATCATCCGTAATACCAAATGTGGAAGGGGATAATACAAAAACAAAACAAATAACCTGTACAACAATGCTTCCTGCAAAGCCATAAATAAATCCTTTGGCACTCACGGCATCCTGCTGGTCAATAGTAGCAATTTGCGGCAGGTAGGAATTATAAAATACAAAGCCGCCACAATAACCAACCGAAGCAATGCCAAAACAAATCATGCTGAATTCAAAGTTGTCCATTGTAAAAAAGAACAGGCCGGCACAGGCCAAACTGCCCATCCAGGTAAAGAACTGCAGGTATAATTTTTTATGTCCCTTGTAATCGGCAATGGAAGTAAGTATGGGCAGCATCACCACAATAATGAGGTACGACAATCCCAGGATGTAATTGGACAATACGGTGTTAACATACTGGTGACCAAAAAAAGAAACCATATCTCCCTTTTCTTTATTGGCTGTAATGGCAACATAATAGGCCGGAAAAATGGTAGAGGTAATTACCATATTGTACGATTGGTTGGCCCAATCAAACATAGCCCATGCCCAGATGGTTTTTTTATTATTTTTTTCAGGAGTCATAACCGGTGGATACTGTTACTTAATGCCGTAATGATCATTCATTAATTTTTCAAACAACGATCCCGGTAATATGCGCTTTAATGTAGGTGCAATGGTTTGTCCAAATGCCCCGATCAGGTAACGGTGAGCCGGATTGGCGGTATCTACAATCTTACATAATTTAGCCGCCAGTACATCCGGGCTTTGGCCGATGCTTTCGTCTTTTTCCATGCTGGCAACAGCGGCTTTGTATTCTGTTTCCAATTGAGGGTTGGCAATGCCAAACGCCGTTTTTTCCCTGCTTTCTGTAAAGCCGGTTTTAAAATCGCCGGGATTAATCACTACTACTTTTACACCGGTATTGCGCAGTTCCATCCGCAGGCTTTGAGAGTAGCCTTCAATGGCGTATTTGGATGCACTGTACATGCTTTGGTAAGGCAGCCCAAAAAGGCCGGCCAGCGAACCGATGTTAATAATCGTTCCCTGTTTTCTTTCAATCATCCCGGGCAGAACGGCAGTGCACATGCGCACAACGCCAAAAAAATTAACTTCAAATTGTTTCTTTGCATTTTCTACAGACATGGTATAGGCAGGGCCTGCAACACCGTTGCCGGCGTTGTTTACCAGTACATCCAGTTTGCCTTCTGCCTGTATAATGGCAGCAATGGCCTTTTTTACAGAAGCATCATCGGTAACATCTAACTCAATTGGTTTAAACGATACAGATTGCAACCGGTTAAGGTTACGGGCAGAACCATATACGGTATGTCCTTTTGATTGAAGCGCTGTTGCACAGGCAAGGCCTATGCCGGAAGATGCACCGGTTACCAGAATTACTTTTCCCATTAGTTGTAGTAAATTTTAGTTGAATAAATGCCGCCTGAAAGTATACGAATATTTCACAATGGCGCCGGCTAAAGATAAAAGGATAATCATAAATCATAAAATAAAGTTGATGCTGATAACAAAACAACAACAGCTTTTAGAAAACAGCCGTGCCGTAATCATCAGCAGTATTAAATTTTAGTACACCATAAATTTGTTATAATTTGATCAGGAAAGACGTTGTACACTGCACTTGCGCCGGTAACAACAAAGCCATATTAACAACGATTGCCAATAAAAAATTACCATGCTAAACTTGTCTGTTATTTTGGAGGATAGCGCCCGGCAGTATCCCGCAAAAGCCGCCTTTACCTTTATGGATCGTTCAATTACCTATGCTGAATTAAATGCAGCAGCAAACAAAGTGGCCAACGGCCTGGTAAGCCGCGGCATTGTACCCGGCGATAAAGTTGCCCTCAGTTGCCCCAACCTGCCTGCCTTTCCGGTGTTGTATTATGGCATTATTAAAACCGGGGCAGTGGTGGTGCCGTTGAGTGTGTTGCTTAAAAAAGATGAGATAGAATACCATCTTCGCGACAGTGATGCCAAAGCCTATTGCTGTTACACCGGCACGCCGGATTTACCTATCGGGCAAATGGGCCACGATGCCTTTAATGCAGTAGCAGCATGCGAATTGTTTTTTTTGATTATGCCCGATGCAGCCATGCCCACCTCCATTGCAGGTACATCAACCATGTGGGATTTAATGAACAATCAACCGGACGTATTTGAAATTTGCCAAACCAATGCGGAAGACACCTGTGTAATCATCTATACCTCCGGCACTACAGGCCGGCCAAAAGGCGCTGAGCTCACACACAGCAACCTGCTGTTGAATGCCATCCTTATTTGCGATTTGATGAACAGTACTGCAGATGATACGGGTTTAGTTGTGTTGCCGCTGTTTCATATTTTTGGTATGACGGCTTTATTAAATGCCGGCGTGTACAAAGGCGGCACCGGGATTTTACTGACACGTTTTGATGCAGGCAACGCCTTTGCCTTAATGCAGAAATATAAAGTCACCATTTTTATTGGCGTGCCTACTATGTTCTGGGGATTGTTAAATTATACCAACCCGGAAATTGATTTTGCCGGTATTGCAGCCAATTTAAAACTCTGCCTGTCCGGTGGTGCATCGCTGCCGGTAAAAGTGCTGCAGGATTTTGAGCAGCGTTTTAAGGTACCCATCATCGAAGGGTATGGTATGTCAGAAGGTTCGCCGGTAGTAATATTCAACGATTTAAAAACCGGCCGCAAGCCAGGTTCAGTGGGCACACCGGTTTGGGGTGTACAGGTAAAACTGGTTGATGCAGCAGGCAACGAAGTACCCGTCGGTGAAAAAGGTGAACTGTTGTACCGGGGCCACAACGTAATGAAGGGATATTATAAAAAGCCCGAAGCCACCGCTGCCGTTTTACAAAATGGATGGATGCATTCCGGCGACATTGCTGTTAAAGACGCGGATGGTTTTTATTACATCGTAGACCGTACAAAGGATATGATCATTCGGGGCGGGTACAATGTGTACCCAAGAGAAGTGGAAGAAACTATGATACAGCACGAAGCAGTATCGCTGGTGGCGGTGATAGGCATACCGCATGAAGAACTGGGAGAGGAGGTAAAAGCATTTGTAGTATTGAAAGAAAGCCATACAGTATCCTCTACCGAATTGCTCAATTGGACCAAAGAGCGGATAGCATCTTACAAATATCCCCGGCACATTGAGTTTGTTGCAGCATTACCCATGAGCGCTACCGGAAAAATATTAAAGAAAGAGTTGCGGAAATTGTAGGAAGTAGCAGTAACGTTTTACCAATATGTTACCGCATTTTGTTGAGGAAGATTTATTTTGCATCAGTCAGCCATGCACAACGGCAGCAAACGCATCCGCCAAAGCTGCATCCTGCGCCGGCGCAGACTTCACCTCATTAGCATGCTTGAAGCAAATGGCCGGAATCAATGTTCATTCCTGTTGGGAGATAATTTTTTCAGCAGGAATTCTTTTTTATTTCTTGAAACGTCTATCGATGAACCATCGCTCATAATAAGATAGCCACCTTCGCCTTTTACAAATTTTTCTACTTCATTTAAATTAACAAGGTAACAACGATGCACACGGGCAAAAGAATGTTCTTCCAGTAATTCTTCCATGTCTTTTAAATTGCGGCATACTACCATTTTCCTGTTGTTTTTTAAATGCAGCCTGGTATAATTGCTGTCAGATTCACAACTGATGATGGTGTCAACAGCTACCATTTGTAAGCCTTCCATGGTGGGCAGGGCAATTTTGCTGATGGGGGCGGATGGCTTTTGTATTTTTTGCATTAAAATTTCCAATTGCGCTGCAATGGGTTTTTGAGAGCGCCGGATAACTTTTTGTACCGCGTTTTGCAGTTCATCAATATCAATGGGTTTTAATAAATAATCAATCGCACTAAAACGTATTGCCTTCAGTGCATATTGGTCGTAGCTGGTGGTAAAGATGATTTCAAAATTAACGGCGGGTAATTGTTTCAGCATATCGAAGCCGTTCATCTTCGGCATTTCCACATCCAAAAATATAAGGTCAGGGGCTTGCTTCCTGATAGCAATGAGGGCATCTGTGCCGTCATTAAAAATACCGGTTACAGCAACCTCCGGGCAGTATTCTTCCAGCAGTATTGCCAGCGATTCGCAGCAATAGGGTTCGTCATCAATAATCATTGCCTTAATCATCCAATAAACTTTTTATGTATTTAAAAGTTCTTCTCTTTCTTTAAAGCCGATCTTTAAATTTATCTTAGTCCCAGCCACATTTCCCTTTTCATCCAATATATTTTCTATTTCATAAAAACTGTGCAGCCCTTTCTGGCTGTTCAACAGGGCCAACCGCTCTGTGGTGATTTTTAACCCCATCGATTTTTCTTTTTCAGCCGATTTACTTTTCATTTCCTCCGATTTCTCCAGCCCGATACCGTTATCAGCGATGGTGCAATGTAGAATATTGTCCTTCATGCTAAATTCAATATTCAGCCGGCCCTGTCCTTCTTTGTGCATCAGCCCATGCCAGATGGCATTTTCACAAAACGGCTGCAACAGCAAAGGTGGAATATAAATATTATCTGTTTCCACGGTGTTTAAAAAGGTGATGCCATAATCGAATGAATCTTTAAAACGGAGCCGTTCCATATCAAGATAAATAGTGAGCATTTGCAGCTCATCCTCCAGTGTTATCAGTGGCTTTTGAGAATTGATGAGCACCATGCGTATCAGGCGGGAAAAGCGGACTAAATAACTGGATGCTGTTTTACTTTCATTTTTTAAAATAAAACGATTGATGGAACTAAGACAATTAAAAATAAAATGCGGGTTCATTTGTGCACGCAATGCCTGCATTTCCAGTTCACCAGCCTGCCGCTGCAGTTCGGCCTGTTTCTTTTCACTTTCCAGGTGTTTCATTTTCCATTCCTGTTCTGTTTGCTCCCGCTGCAGTTTTTCGTTCTTTCGTTTAAGTGTGAGGTTTCTGAAAACATATAGGCCGGCAAAAATAAAAGCGATGAATACTGCAACTAGAAATTTTTTAACAGTCGCCTCCTGTTTCAATTGCTGATCTTTAATCTTATTGTCTTTATTTAATAACCCTATCCTCGCTTCTTTTATAGTATCCTCCGAAATTTTTTTATAATTGTTCAAACGAAATATGAATTGCCTGTTTTGAACAGAATCTTTTAAAGTAATGTATTTGAGCAAACACTGATAAGCGCTGTCATTATTTCCAGCATGATGATAGATCCCTGATAGCAATTCGTATCCTTTCAATGCGTCGGACCTTGATCCTATTTTCAATACAAGTGCCATACCTTCTTGTGCATAAGGCAGTGCAGCGGCATACTCCTTTTTACCTGCATAAGCGCTGCCGATGTATAATAATGTTGGGCCCAGTACCCTGCCAACAGGATCCTTTTTTCTATAAAAGGCAAGCGGTTCCTGTAATACTGCCAAAGCGCTGTCATATTCATTTTTCAACAGGAAGGTAGCTCCAATATCCTTTTTTATCCATGCAGCATTATCAGGATACTGAGCCATTAACTTTTTTAAATAATAGAAAGAAGAATCGTATTGGTTTGTTAAGCGAAATATCTCAGCCTTTTGCTCTGCCACATCAAAACCGGTTTGATGTTCCAGGGTAAACTGGTTGTTCTGGTTAAGGTATTGCAAAGCTGTTTGATAATCACCTGCCGTTTCATACAGTTTAGCCATGTCGGCCAATGATACCTGGTAAACAGTATTGTTGTAAGCTTTTTCTTCTTTTGTTATTGCCTGTGGAATTACTTTTTTGTTAAGCGCAATAGCCCGCTGGCAATATTCAAACGCAGCTTCATAATAACCGGTTTCAATGTAACTTTCAGAAAGCCACGTACAAAGCTTTCCTTCCTGGCTTTCGTTGCCTGCTTTATTAAAAGCATCAATAGATTTTTTACGGTAAATATTTCTTGCTTCGTTTTCTACATAATTGTTTCTTACAAAACCCATATCAGCCCAATACATGTAAGCATAACCCAATGTTTCGTAATCATGTATCTGTTCTGCCAGCGTTATAGATTGGGTTAAATAGTTTTCCACTTCTTTTTGAACTTCATAATCATCCTTTCCACTTATTCTTAAACCGAGCGCTTTTATCTGTTCATAATCTGCTAAATTCATTAATGATGCTGCAATTCCTTTTTTATAACCTATTTTGTTTGCTTCTTTGTTGGCAACAGAGGCATAGTCGTACATGGCACCGGCTCTTTCATTCAATGCAAGATGAGCGGTTGAAATGGTTCGGCATAACAAATTCAGGCAGTCTATTCTTTCGCTACCTTTTAAATGAGTTGCCAAATTTTTCAGGCTGTCAATTTTCAGTTGCTCAGTAGCCTGGGAAAATGCTGCCAGGCTTAAAGCAGTCACCATTGCTGAGAGGAATAAATATTTTTTCATAACAGAGTCCTGACTGCCGGTTTGAAGTTTAAAAAATAATTAGATAAGTTACAAAAAGAACGGCAATAAGGTGCTGTAAAACTAATTACCGGCAACACTGCTTCAGCCTGTGATTATGTAAATGACGGATTTCAATGCCGGAGTGCGGATGAGATTGTGAGAAGGGAAATGAATACAGACGATAATGAAGTTGCAGCGTGCGAAAAAGGGGAGCTGTTGTACCGGGGCCATAACGTAATGAAAGGGTTCGATGATTAACAGGATTAAGAATGCAGTGCCAATTAAAGATGCAGTAATGTACTCCAAACGGCCAATCATCAAAATCATAAAAATCAAACAAATTATAGTTCAGGTAAAGTAAGCCCCACGATAAAAAAGTATCCACAACAAACAGCCAAACAGCTAATCAATCCTTCAACAGCTTCCTCTGTCGGCTGACATTCCAGTTTATGTCATTTGCTTCCTAAAAATGGAAAATAGTCTGGCTACCAAAACTATATACTGCTTAAAACCAACGCATTAGGTTATTGGCATGGTTTAGGACTTATAGTATATACAAGCGATGACGGACGAAAAGAGGAGGAAGAGCAAGAGGGTACCAGATCAGCGCAGTTAAAAATACAAAAGGTTTTTCCTAAAGATATAATCATTCAGGATTATGGTATAAAACAGCCGTCTCAATATTGAGGCGGTTTTTTTATGGAGCTAAGTATTGCTGCGGAACTAAATGATAGAACGCTGATGACGCGGAAGGCGCGGATGAAAAACGGATTTTTATATAGCTATCTGGTGCAGATGTGAAAAGTAATATAATCGAAAACGCTTATATAGCGGATGAAAGCAGGTAGAACGGATGTTTCGGCTCTAAAATAGGTAATTCTGCCATGCAGTATACACAAAAAATCAGCCCTCCTCCGTATCAATCCGTGTCATCCGTGTTCCATCCTCCGCTAAAATCACTGCGCCTTCCGCATCACTTTCGCTTTTTCAATTTCCGCCAGCATCTCTTCGGCGTCATATAAAAGAATACCGCAAAAACGGCTGTAGGTTACTTTACGCAGGCGGCGCCAGTTTTTCAGCGTGTCCGGACTGATGCCGAAAAATTCAAAAATATGCCGGTCGGTAATCCATTTTAAAAATCCCTGGGGCAGGGTACGTTGTTCAATCAACTTTCTGATAGCGGCATCTGATTTCATAAATGTATGGGTTAGTGAAAAAAGTAATACAAATGAAATAAATATTATTCAAAATGTCAATGCGTACTTTTACTCATTTTTCCGGAAAGTAAAAAGCTTTATCAAAATGCAGACTGTCAATACAACCAGCCTGCAATCAATAAAGCTTTAAGGCAATCAACCGGGTTACTGCACAAACTGGCTTGCCACGGGGCTGTAGGCAATCTGTTCGCCGCTGCCAGTGGCCGCCACCCTTACCCAGTAGCGTTTACCCGGCTGCAGGTTGGTATAGATAAATTTGCTGCGGCTGCTGTTGGTGCTTTGCCATTCAGTTCCCGTAACAGGCTCTTCGGCGGCTATCTGGTACACATAGCCTTTGGCGCCCTTTACCGCACCCACCGATACTTCCATTACCCCCGTGCTTACGCCATTGGCCAACGTAACATTGCCCGGGTTGGTAATGTAATTGGGCTCCGGCAGCTTGCTCAGCGTAAAGCCGCTGCTGGTAAGGATGGCTGCGTCTCCGTTGGCAACGTACATAATGTACATGCCCAGCTGGCGCAGCAGGTTTTCCAGCAGGGTGCGGCTTTGGTTTTTCCTGGCCACAGCCGTCCGGTCAAGCGAGGCTGCTGCCACCAGGTCGGCACTGTATTGTGCCAGGGCATTGGTTACCTCCTGCAGCGTAGGCACGGGGTTGGGAAAGGCAGGATTGTTCGTCATACTGCTCAGTATGGCCTGTGCCTTTTGTTCAAAAACCGCATCGCCATACGCAGCAAAACTCATGTTGATTTTTTGAGTCTTCATAATAATTGAATTTTACGTTTGCCACAAATTGTGGGTTGTGGTATTAACAGGCCGTGGGTAATAATTATTGGCTGCCTGTTCAACAAAGTAACGTTTTACCCTTGCCGCAAGCAGCGCTTACCCTTATTTACCCGCATTTTTTTATAACAGGCTCAGGCTGAAACCACCATGCAAAAAACAGGGCTCCCAGGGCAGCAAGCCACCCCAATAAAGCGGCGGAAGAAGCCACAAAAGCAGTAAACGAAAGCCCGTTAGCAGCGGAAGTAAGCCCGGTAGCTGCGGAAAAAATCCTGGTAGCAGCAAAAGACTGCGCAAAAGCAGCAGGAACAGCCTTGCATGCTGCAAAAGGGTGGGCGATAGCAGCAAAAGAAATCGCAAAAGCAGCGGAAGCGCACGCAAAAGCAGCAAAAGAAAGGGCAATAGCAGCAAAAGAAAGCCTCCAACACGCAGAAGAGAGCCGACTTTCAGCAAATAAAAGCCCTGACAGCATACCCGGAACGTTGGATGAAGTACAACGGCCATCCTTGCCGTAGCCAGAAGTTTTAAATGCAGTATTGTCCGGGTATGTTTTCATTGGGCGTCATCGTAGTGTCACTCACTTGTACGGCATACCGTTGAGGGCTTTTATTAAAGCGGTTGTGCGTTTACCAAATTAAAAGGCACGTTTACGTAAAGTTTTATTTTGGTGTTTGTTTTTATTGTACATTGTTTGCCACTTACTTCTAATATCCAGCACTTAATTTTTAACCCTAAACCATTTTTCCATGACTATAAATATTTATGTCCGTTTGCGGCCTGCACGTTTTTTTATGTGTTTTAGCCACGTGTAATTTAAATGGGCAAAACCGGACAATTTATAAAACGTATTGTACTAACAACAATACAAAATGTATAACATTAATCCATTGATTTACAATTGCAATTTTTTTTAACAAATAGCACCTAATATTATAGATCTACGTGTTGCCCTGCAAGCGTAAATGACACCCCCAATATGATAGAGACACTTAAGATAAAAAATATCGCAACCTATGACAGTGTAGATGGTGTGGAAATCCCTGATTTGAAAAAAGTGAATTTTTTCTTTGGATATAATGGTTCAGGCAAATCGACCATAGTTAAATATCTATACAATCTTAGTCTTGACACAAGCCTTAAATCACAGGACTTTAATGACTGTTCACAGACAGGCTATATTGAATCCAATCAGCAAATACTAGTCTTTGACGAAAATTTTACAGAAGTAAATTTCAATAGAAATCCTGTATTAAAGGGTGTATTTTCTTTAAATCAGGCTAATGCGATTATTGATGGCCAGATAGCAAATGAAGAAGATTCAATACTTAAATTTGACGACCAAATAACAAGCAAGACAATTTTAACTGAAAGTATTGAAGCCGCAAGGCGAAAGCAGCAAAATAAATTATTAGAACATTGTTGGAGACAAAGAAATTCATTCGCAACGTTCACAAAAATTAGTTTAGCTCATTCGGGTAGTAAACCGAATAATTTACAGGAACTAAAAAATAAACTTGCAAACCCTTCGACTATAATTCTCACGATCCCACAACTTACTCATCGCTATCAACTACTCTATGAAAAAGAAATCAAACAAGTCAGTCAAAACTTAAGATCTGTTCTTTACAAAGAAATAAGAGTAATTGAAGTAAAGTTGGAAAAGTTGCTACAGGAAGTTATTATCGGTAACGAAGATGTAGATATTGCAGCTTTGATTGCGAAATTAAATGCAAGGAGTTGGGTTGAAACGGGGATTCAATTTCTTGACAAAACCGGTGACATTTGCCCATTTTGCCAGCAGGAAACAATTGATGAAAATTTGAAGGAGCAATTCAATAAGTATTTTGATTTGACCTACAAAGGAAAGATTAGTGAACTGGCTGCATTTCAAACAAATTATAAACAAAAAACAGAATCGTTTTTAGCAAATTTAATTAGCATCCAAAATGAATTCAATCCTGATAATTTAGTTACAAATGTTTATTTTAATCTACAACAACATTTCAGTAGTAACAATAAAATAATTACAGATAAAATTGAAAGCCCTAATGAAAGAAAACACATTGTCTCAATTAATTCATTCAAAAATGACCTTTCGGACATAATTAAGAAGTCAAATGAAAACAATAAAATCTTTTCAGAGTTAAATGCAAACAGAATAAATTTAATTTCGGAAATTTGGAATTTTATGGCTTCCAACTGCAAGACAGAAATTGATGACCTTGCAAAAAAGGAAGTAAAATATCAACGCATAACATTGTTGGCAAATAGTTTAATTGCGGACTACAGGACAAAGATTCTTGCATCCAAACAATTAATTGAAACATTAAGAAGCCAAACTATAAACACAAGAGAAGCCGTTTACAATATCAACTTAATTTTAAAGAATACTGGATTTGACGGTTTTGAAATTGATGAAAGGAATGTAGTAAATAATATTTCTCAATATTATTTGAAACGGCAAAATGCAACTGCTGGCAATCCGATTTTTAAGAGTTTAAGTGAAGGGGAGAAAAATTTTATTTCGTTCTTGTATTTTTTTCAACTGTGTATGGGAACTGACGACATTCAGAATAACGGCAACAAAAAGAAAATAATAGTTATTGACGACCCTGTTTCGAGTTTGGATAGTCAGGCGTTGTTTGTTGTCTCAACTTTAATTCATAATTTAATTTTAAGAAAAGGTGACAATCCTAAGCCAGACAAAAAACTGCTTAAAAACGACAGTATATCTCAAGTGTTTATCTTAACCCACAACCTATATTTCTACAAAGAAGTATCTTTTGACAAGCGACCAATTTGCACTGACTATTGGCATCTTAGAATAACTAAGATTAACAATAAGACTTCTGTTAAAGGAGAGCATAATAAAACTATTTATGATGACTATTCGTTGCTCTGGAACACGATTAAGGATTTAAAGGCAAACATTCCAACAACTACTTCTTTGAACATTGTAATTGCTAATTCAATGAGAAGAGTAATTGAGAGTTATGTGAACTTTATAGGATATGGAAAAGACTCTTGGGCTTCTCTTTTTAATGACAATCACAATGACCCATCTTACTATATAAAGTGTGCGTTTATATCAACTATTAATGATGAAAGCCACAAGATTACAGCATTAGATAGTGTCTATTACCAAAAAATTATTAATGAGCAACCTCAAATATTATTTGATGTATTTATCGAAATATTCAAGTCAATTGGTAAAGAGCATTACGAACTAATGATGAATGAACAACTTTAGCCTCAAATGAGAGACTAAACGACAAGGAAAACAAAACAAAGTGCATAAGAACCCCAATTTGGTCCAAGCCCCATTTGGTCCAAGCCCCATTTGGTCCAAGCGGAATCTTCCAATCAGCGGGCTCTTGCATTGGCTTGGTAGCAAAGGTATTGTGAGTAGGCCATGCTTGTACCAGACAACAAATGCGATAACGATAATAATGCACCCACTGCGGCAATCATAAAAGCAGCGCAAACAAAATAGTAAGCCTGTTAATTATTGGGAAGTGTTACTTTGCAGAGCCTGCAATGGCACAAGGATAGCCCGGCGCACATTGCCAACGCTGCACCCTTGCGCCAAATGCAAGGGTGCAACTGTTTGAAGAGATGCCTGCACCAATGGGGGGAGCTTTTATTAAAGCGGTTGTGCGTTTACCAAATTAAAAGGCACGTTTACTTAAAGTTTTATTTTGATGTTTGTTTTTATTGTACATTGTTTGCCACTTACTCCTTATCTCCGGCAATCAATTCTTAACTCTATATAATTTGCCCATGATTAAGAATATTCCTGCCTGTTTAATAACAATACAAAATGGATAACATTAATCCATTGATTTATAATTCGGATTTTTTGAGTTGGTAAAATGTTATATCATCTGTTTTACGTGTTAGCGGCAATGCCATAACAGACTTAATCATTAAAATAACAAATATGAAAAGAAGAGACTTTTTAATTAACACCGGACTTTCAGTTGTAGCAATTTCTGCCTCAGGTTTTATAAAATTTGATGGCAAACATTTTATTGGCGACTGTGAAACCACCTCTGACATTCTTGGACCTTATTACAGGCCCAATAGTCCTGTCCGCAATAACCTTGTCATTAAGGGGGAACAAGGTACTTTAATTGAATTAAGTGGTGTAATCAAACACAACGATTGTATAACACCCTACAAAAATGCTAAAGTTGAATTGTGGCATTGCGACAATAAAGGACAGTATGATAATACCTCTGCTGAATTTCGTTTTAGAGGTACGACATTTTCAGACGATAAGGGAAATTATTCATTCAATACTATTGTACCTGTGCCTTATGGCAGTGGAAATAACTTCAGGCCGGCGCATTTTCATTTGATTATTACAGCAGAAGGCTACCAGCCTTTGGTGACGCAATTGTATTTTGCAGGCGACAAATATATTGCAAAAGATGTTGCTGCATCTTCACCAAACTCCAAAAGACGAATACTAAAAGTTCAAAGTTTAAAAGATGGCACAAAAAAAATGGTATATGATATAAGTATGTCGCTTACTTTGGCGGCCGAAGCAGTTGCTATTGATAAATTAACAGGTATTTATACTAATATCAAAGACCTCAAAAATAAAAAGGAACTCTTTAAAAAAGACAACGACTTATGGGTAAAAAATGAAGTATTTGGAGAGAATTATAGATACATTGGAAACAATACATTTGAATATCCGGGAGAACCCGCCGGAAGCCATGACTCGTTACAATTTGAATTATTATCTTCTGGCGACACTAAACTAACAATAACAAGTGTATGGGGTGCAACGGTAACTCCTGTTGAAGTATATTTAAAAGACAAGTAAAATTTTAAAGAAATCTATATGCCCTGGTTCGTGGCACACGAATCATCAACGGCTTTATGGTTATCACAAAGAATGGTTCGTGTGCCACGAACCAGGGCGGAGGAAAACATCGATATGAAATAGGTAGGCTAAAATTTAAAAAAATGAAAAAATACTTTGTTTTCCTTCTCGTGATTTTATCACAAATAACCTTTGGACAAAATAAAAAGAGCATTGATTTTTACCCAACTACTTTTTACGGAACTTTCTCGCCTGAAACGAAACCGGCGCTGAGTATATCACCAGGAGACACGATTTACACGGAAAGTGTTGATGCCTTTGGCATTGATAAAAATGGAAAACAAGCAACCGACGGAAAAAGTGTAAACCCTTTGACGGGCCCTTTCTATATCAGAGGTGCTTCAAAGGGAGATATTTTGGTTATAACATTCACCAATATAGCCCTTAACCGGCCTAGTGCTATTAGCCTGGTACGTTTCGTTCCCAGAAGCTTGCCAGACAATATCAATCTACTCAAGGATTCATTTATACCATCTGAATGGGAGCTCGATTTAAATAATATGACGGGGTCACCAAAAGTAAAATACGATCATCTGCATAACTTTTACATTGTTTTAAATCCATTTCTTGGAGACGTAGGCGTAGCACCCAGTGATAGTGCAATAGCCTCTACAGATGCAGGTCCCTATGGAGGAAATTTTGATTTCAGCCGTTTAACGACATCATCAAAACTTTATTTGCCAGTCTTTCACGAAGGTGCCTTATTGTATATGGGAGATGGACATGCTGCTCAGGGTGATGGTGAAATAAACTTAACGGCACTTGAAACTTCTATGAATATCGGGTTTACTGTGCAATTAATTAAAGATAAAAAAGTAAAACTTGAATTTCCAAGAATTGAAGATGAAACGTATTTCATGGCAGTGGGATTGGACACCACTTTGGATAATGCTTTGAAGATAGCGACAAAAGGACTGCTTGATTGGCTTCAACAAGATTATCAATTGTCACTTGAGGAAGCAACTCAGGTTATTGGGTCATCAATAGAATATAGAATTGCAGAAATTGCAGACCCCAAAGTTGAAGTAGTTGCAATGATTAAAAAAGCCATACTTAAAAGACTTACTAAAACATCGCAGAATTAGGGAAAAACAGCCCCATTTGATCCAGGCTCATTCTTTCAAATCAGCGGGCTTTTGCATTGGCGCAAGCTTGGTAGCAAAGGTATTGTGAGCAGGCCATGCTTGTGCCAGACAACAAATGCGCTAACAATAATAATGCACCCACTGCGGCAATCATAAAAGCAGCGCAAATAAAATAGCAAGCCTGTTAATTATTGGGAAATGTTACTTTGCAGAGCCTGCAACGGCAGAAGGATAGCCGGCGCACATTGCCAACGCTACACCCTTGCGCCAAATGCAAGTGTTCAACTGTTTGAAGAGATGCTTGCGCCAAATGAGAGATAATTTTTTTATTGAGCCGTTTACTGAATTACGTATCTTGCTTTTTCTTAAACCAAAACATATGAAAACTTTTGTTCCGGCTTTATTGCTTGCGTTTACTGGTCTGCTTGTTTCCTGCGGTAAAAAAAATGACGTTGCTGTATCTAAGGATGAGGTTGGTGTCAGTTTATTTAGTATTGATACTACAAAAACAAAATTATTTAAAGAATCTTTTAATGGTAAGACTGAGGGTTATTCTGTAGGTCTTATTCCTGATGTTAGCACGCCGCTAACCGTTAATTTTAGCGTTACTACTAACCCGGCAAATTATAATACTAAACTGGAGTACACTGTAGTCAATCCGGATGGTTCTGCAGTGCCTTTGTCATCCTATTCTATTTCAGGTAACCAAATTAATTTTACCGTTCCAGGCAATTATAGAATAACTGGAGCAGTACCAGCCGGGGCTAATAATAACCCGTCAGCAGTAACACCAGAAATAAAAGTTCAGGTAGCCCCGAACGTTCCCGATAACAATTTAAGAACAGAATTAAAAAAAATAAGCACACTTCATTTTACCGGCGAAATTCTCAATGTTACCACTTCCCAAAGCTCAGGTACTTTGTCGCTGGGGAACCTGATGCTGCAAAGTCTGGAGGGAATTAAATATCTGAAAAACATCGACACATTGTATTGCCAGGCCAATACTTTAACCAGTCTTGATGTCAGCGGAATGACGAGTTTGAAATGGCTGGATTGTTCATTCAATCAGATAGGGTCGTTAAATCTTACGGGTCTTTCTAACTTGTTCTTGCTTGGCTGTGGTAATAATAAGCTGCCATCTTTGGATGTGCAGGGGTTAAATAATTTAAGCGCACTTTTCTGCGATGCAAATCAACTAACTGCGCTCAATGTAACTGGTTTAACAAAGCTGAGGTCTTTGACTTTTAGTAACAACCAGGTATCTCTTATCGACCTCTCTGGCTTAATAGATTTAGGATATTTAGATTGCTCCTCGAACCCATTGTCTTCTCTTAATGTAACAAGTTTTACGAAAATGCAAACTTTAATGTGCATCAATAACAACTTTACCAGTCTTGATGTACAACAGCTTTCACAGCTTGTTGCTTTTTCCTGCTATTCGAATGTCCTGTCTTCATTGACGTTTAGTACAGCTCCCAATAGCTACCCTAAATTAATTGACTTGCGTGTGTATGACACATTTGCATGTACGCCAGGGATTAAACAGGCAAAAATAGATCGTGGTGCTGCATTGAGTGTACGCTTGTTTAATGCTAACGGTCTTGTCAATAACGATTATGATGCTTCAACCTGCCCTTAATAGTGTCATTTCTTTTCAGCAGTCGAAGGAGTGTGTCAATGGAACGAAATGAAATAAGCTCAACAATGCTAAGCCTTTGCGCTAAAGGCGTAAAATTTTAACCAGCTAACAGAACATCAAAACAGTGATTGTAAAAACGAAACTATCTGAGAAAGACTATATTAACGCAAGCATTGCTATTCTTTTTGCCAGATCCTATACGCGAAATTTTTTGGGCATTGCTTGTGTGGTTATTTTAATAAACATTATTTCCGGCATTGTAAGAAGCGGGTTGGTTATAGCAAATGTATTGCCTCCAATAATCATATTGGGGATTTTTCCTGCCGTATTTTATTTCAGTATCAAAAGGGGGTATAGAAATAATAAAAGAATGAATGAAAGCATTGAATACAACTTCATGCAAAATGATTTAGTCGTAACGGGAGAATCATTTAAAAGCGAACTTTCCTGGAACAAGGTTTACAAAGTTGCAAAAACAAACAAGTGGCTGCTGATTTGGCAAACCCGGCAAATTGCAAATGCAATTCCCATCAATAACATCGCAGGTGACGACTTAACAAAATTGAAGAATATACTAACCGATAACCAGGTTATAAATAACTTGTGAGTCTTGAGTCCGGCGGCGTTTTCACAGAAGCAAATAATAATTATAATGCTGCGATGGTGAAAACACGGAGCAGAAAAGAGTTGCAAACAGTTTGTGGTCACGCTTGATATATTGAGCATGACCGCTTTCGAAAGCAGTTTTTCCGGCGTCGGCCTTCACGGAAAGTAAATGTCTACTGCCGGCTTAAGCTGTGCCCCCCCTTGGTTCAGGCGTTCTATTGAAGTGAAGTCTGCTTTGGCGCAAGGGTGTAGGGCAGGGACGGAGCGTTGGCGATCCTTGTGCCAGACAACAAATGCGCTAACAATAATAATGTACCCTTTGCCCCAATCATAATAGCTGCGCCATCAAAAATAGTAAGCATATAAATTATTGGGAAGTGTTACTTTGCAGAGCCGGCAACAGCACAAGGATATCCGGCGCTCATTACCAACGGTAAGCCCTTGCGCCAAATTGGAATGCATATACATTTCGGCGAGGTATTCTAAAGAAGGTCGTGGTCGGTGGTGGCAGCGGACCATGGGAAGAAAAGGTTTTCGGCGATGGGAGATGTACCAACGACGGAAGCAGAATTAGAAATCTCTATCGAAAGGGTATCAAGCATTTCATATCGCTTAGCATACATGGAGCGTTTATGAGATTTTATTTCCTGAACATTTTTTCGAACCGGTATTAATGGTATCTCAAACCAATTATCATTTGTGCTTTTTCCTCCAACTTCACACCAAAATTTATCATAATCGAACGTTATATTTTGCACCCACGGAAAATTGATGGCATGCCTTCTGTTTGATATATGAATGGAATTGCCTACCCCATAAATTGCACTGCAACCTATATTTCTTATCAATTCCTGTGCTGCATAAACGATCAGTGAATTTGGTCGCAATCCGTATAACAATTTTTGTGTTACTTTAAATGCATTTTGTATTTTTTTATTTTTATGTCCCTGAACACAACCAATTACACCTACCCATTGCCCCTTCACTACTTCTTCTATAGAAAAAACCACAGTTGTAATTTTTCCACCAAGCTGATCACATTCAAACGATAATGCCAGTTCTCCTTCATTCCGGATACCATCATTATAGCTTAGTTTTACAACTCCTTCATATTTATTATGTAATATCAGCTTAGCAATAACAATCCCTTCTTTATAAGTAAGAAATTGTTTAAATGCCGTTACCTTATTTTCTATAAAACGATAGGTATCCAGTATTACTTTTACTTTTCGTTTTTTATTCCATTTTGTCGAGATATAAGGTCTAAATGGTTTAACGTAAAGACGGGGACGGTTTGAGGATATGTAATTAAACTTTTGGGATCTAAAATAATTGAACCAATTACCCGCAAAACGCGGGTTCAATAGTATATAAAAAACTACCTTCCATTGTTGTTTCCTTCGATAACCAGGTATACGATCTGAATTTCCACTTGATGCAAGTTCCCAACCAATAATTAATACTGAAATAAAAGAAATCTTCCTGAAATAATGCATTATTATTAACTAAAGAATTTTAATACCATTATTACAATTTCAGACCAGGGGATAATTTTGTAGTCTATTACTCTCTTCCCCTTTTTACTATTTTTTATCGGGATGTTCCATTCTGCAAATCACGGATTTGTATTTTTGCACTTCCTGCAATTTATTGTCTGGCAGTTATCTGCCAGCCATGTTATAAGCAAAATAACCGGCAAAGAGTGCAAGGGAAATTACTGCCGTTTTAACAACCCATTTTAAAATGGTGAGTTTTATTGAATCTTGTTGCATATGGCAATTTAATTTACAGCTAAAAATATAAATTGGTTTGCTAAAGAGACAAATAGGTTGAACCAATAACAACTCCGTAACAAACAAAGGTTGTCTGCTTCTGTGGTCGGGTGTACACTCTCAATAGGCGAAGGAGTGCATCAGCGTTCTACTAAAGTGAAGTCAGCGTTGGCACAGGGTGTAGTTGGGGGCAGGAGCATTTGCTATCCTTGTGCCAGACAACAAATGCACTAACAATAATAATGCACTCATTGCGGCAATCATAATAGCAGCCAATCAAAAATAGTAAGCCCGTGATTTATTGGCAAGTGTTACTTCGCAGAGCCGGCAACGGCACAAGGATGTCCGGCGCACATTACCAACGCTTCAGCCTTGCGCTAATATAAATCTTAACCAGTTTGACGAGGAGCTTGCAACAATAGTGGGCGATAATAAGATCCTGGTTGCAGGAATTTGCCCGTCCTTTCCCCACCTGGCAAATCCTTATTGTCCTGTTCTCTTAAGCGAAATTGTTTCATGCACCAGTGCTCCGCTTGCTGCAATCCCTTCTATGGTAAGCGTATAACTGGTGGGCAGGTCTGCGGTATAAAAGCTAATGTTAGCGGGCGCTGTTTCATCTGTATGTACATTCCCGTTCCAGTAAATAGTTGTTCTTTCATCCTTTATTTTAACTTGCCTGCTTTCATCTGTTTCATACCTGGGAGCATAAAAATTCTTTTCAACATGGTAGCCGGCAACCTGTAAGGGACTTATTCCTTTTTGAACAAACCTTACCCTGCTATCGCTTCCTTTTTTTGTATTGATCAAAATGACCCCATTTCCCCCTCTTACGCCATAGATGGCCGCTTCACCACCTCTTAATACTTCAATAAAATCAATGTCGTATGGATTGACAGCACCCAACGCATCACTGACTTCAACTCCATCAAGAATATATAAAGGTTCGGAAAAATTAAAACTATTCCATCCAAAAAAACTAATATGCCCATCCATTATAGTGGCACCCGGAACAGAATAAAAGACGTCCCTCAGACTGAAATTTCCATATTTTTCAATAAAGTCAGACGGGATAATGTGCGATACCATGCTTACCCTTCTTGATTCATCATAGTTTACTTTTCTCTTTCTTGAGTTCACAAACACTTCCTGTAACAGGCGTGCTTTTTCTTTATCCCGCAAAGAATCGTAGCGGACACGCATGGCTAAATTGATCCCATCAAACTGATCAGGGTTAAAAGGCTGCGGGTTAAAAGACCTGTCAAAATAAGTGAGCGGAAAATGGGTGGCATCCATTATAACATTTACATTTTCATTTGTTCCCTTCGGATTTTTTGTTTGAACAATAAAGGACGTGGAATCGCTGTAATCTACCCCCGCGAAATGAAACCGCCCCTGTTGATCTGTAGTGTCAACGCCGATAAACGCATTGTCGGTTGCGGAAAAAAGCATCACGGCATAATGAGCCGCAGGGGCGTTTTTGCCGGTAGTTATTGTACCACTGATGGAAAGACTGCTGTCTTTTTCTTTTACATTGATGCGGGCATTGCTTTTAACATCGCTCCAGTTAAACCTGCTCCAGCCATGGGTTAACATCACCAGGTCAAGATCCAGCTGGGCTGCAGTATTATTATTGAAATAATAACCCGGCTGTTCAATATATCCTTTCAGGTAAGGCGATAGTAACAGGTGTGTTTTGATGTTGCTTTCATTGAGCTTATGCTTTACCATATTATCGTCGGTTACGGCGATGGAATACATCCCCTGTAAAGGCGTACCTGTTGCATCTGTTACTTTCAGCCCCAGTGTTACCTTTTCTCTTGCCTTGTAGTTAGCCCTGATGCCGGTGATGCTGACTTTTACACCGGGATGATGTACATACACCAATCGTTCACTTACCGGTTGCATGCCCTCATCAAACAGGGTTAATTGCGCAATGCCTTCCGGAAAATTGTTCAACGGAATAGTTGCCTCATACAAATCAGTGCCACGGCTCGTGAAACAGACTTTATTTCGTGAGGTTGCAACGAGATAGCTTACCTTATTCTTTTTATACAAAGAGTCGCCCAGCGCCACACGAACATGCAACGCATCATCGCTTCTTTTAGCAACGGTAAGCTGGTAAGCATAGTTATCAGCCGGTGCAAGGGGAACGGTAAATATTTTGCCGTTTTTTGTTTGAATGTAAGCCGTGTACGACACACCGCTTACAGGAACAAATTCAAACTTGCCCATGCCGAGGTGGGTGCTGCTAAAACTGCAAACGGCCTTCCCTTTGTTGTCCTTTATATAACCCTGCACATCTGTTCCGTATCCATACTGATCGACGGCCTTCAATGCCACATAGTTTTCAATATCATTCACCAGGTTGCCGCCTTCCGGTAAAAATTGTACATCTATATTACTGTTAAAAGAAGGCAGGCGAAGTAATTTCTGGTGCCCGTTGATGTTAATTTTTAATATCGCATCATTCCTGTTTTCTACAGCAATGGCATGCAGGTTGACAGAAAATTTACCTCCGGCATTTGTAACGGTGGCTGCTTTTTCAACCAGGCGGTCTTTATACAGCAACTGGTAACTGATATGCCGGTTAGCATAAGCATTCTTTGCAGTGTCCTGTAGTTGAACAGCCACGGTTGAAAGCGTTGAATCAGGATAGGAGAGGTCTGAAAGAATAAGGCTGTTTTTATTAAAAATATACAGCGAATTACTAAAAATATTTTGCGCATTGTTAAAGCCGGTCATCCATAAAGTGTAGGCCCTTAAAGTATAATTTCCTTCAGGGATAGAATCATTTAAGTGAAAACTGAAATTGAGGGAGCTGTACATACCATTTACAATTGCCTTCTCAACGACGGTATTTTCGTCATTGATTAACTCAACATATATTTTTTTGCTCCGGTTGCTGTCAAGCCCTGCCCGGTCTTCATTGATCAGGTAAATTTTACCAAACATATCGTCGCCGCTGAAGTAATACGGTTTGTCAGTATGTATATGGATCTTTTGTTGAGGAAACTGTTTACAGAAGTTGTAATAATTATCTACCAGTTGTTGCAATGTGTCAGTTGGTGGAAGTATTTCATGTCCGGCAAAAATGAAGAGCCCAGCCAGCAGGGGAAGGCAAACTTTTTTTTTAAAGAGTAGTCGGGCAATTGCTTTCATTTGACAAGTATTATGGATGGCAGAACGGGTACACTGAAATTAATTTGGTTTTAATTACCGGTGGAAATTGAAGATAACAATAATTTACTTAATACATTTTTTTTACACTTTACTTCCGTGGTTGGTGAAAACTCTTAAACCTCAAAGGTCGGTGTCCCCAGCGACCTCCTTCCCAGCAATGTCTCCTCCCAAGCCAGTGCGTTGGCCAGGGACGTTGCGTGCTACGGAGCAACGAACAATACTCAGGCCGGCACAACGTCATCGGCTATGCTTCAAGGGCACCGAGAGAGACGTTGCTGGAAAGAAGGATATCCGGCGAACATTACCAACGCTACACCTTTGCGCCAGTGCGAGCGTTCGCCAGTTTGAAGAAGTGCTTGTGCTAACGGGATGTAAATTTTAATTTAAGCCAGGCGTGCCTAAATTTATGGAAAAAGGGCAAGCCTGCATCTTTCAGAAAAAATTTATCACCGTCATAGAAAGCAATGAAAAAAAAGATAAAAAAAATCGTACAATACTTTTTTCTGTTATTGCTTTTTTGTTTTGTAGTATATGTATGGAAATTTCTTCCGATAGTAAACGGGCATGTAGCAAAAGAAATGTGTTCTGATGTTTTTGTTTCAGGAAGAACACCTGATGACATCGCAAAGCATGAAACAGGTATTTTTCCATACAACCTCGGTTCTTATAAAGTAGATAGGAAGGATAGTTCTGTAACAGTATCCGTGTTTGGACTTGCTAAAAGAAAAGCTATTTATAGAAGTGGTTTGGGTGCAACATTAATTAGTGGAATTAGTGAAACAGAATTAAGGCAACAGCCTATCAATATTACCAGTGCTTTATCTTTCAACCAGGATACAATAATTTTTCCACAGGGCAATCGTACAAATGACGGCGTCAATGCAGGCGTAAACAAGGTGCAATTAAATGCCGCCATCAAAGCTGCATTTGATGAGCCTGACAATAAACAGGAAAGACAAACAAGAGCAGTACTGGTTGTTTACGATGGCCAGATAGTTGGAGAAAAATATGCACAAGGTTATTCTGTTAATTCAAAACAGCTAAGTTGGTCCATGACCAAAGGAATAGTTAATGCAATGACTGGAATTTTAGTGCAGCAGGGAAAGTTAAACATAAATGCGGCTGCACCTATTGACCAGTGGCAAAAAGACGAAAGAAATAAAATTACAATTGCAGACCTGATGCACATGAGCAGTGGATTGCGTTTTTGGTGGTTCCCCTTTGGGCCAAGTGATTTAACCAACATGCTATTTAAAGAAAGAAATATGAGTGAATTTGCGGCTGACAAATCACTTAAAGATAAACCCGGCGAAGTTTTTAATTACTCAGATGGCTCAGCAAACATACTTTCGTATGTTATACGCAAAACCGTTGGTGACAAAGACTATTACCTGTTTCCATATGAATACCTGTTTCATAAAATAGGTATGAATAACACTTTAATGGAAGTGGATGCAAGTGGAACATTTGTTGGTTCATCCTACTGTTACTCAACAGCGCGGGATTGGGCAAGGTTTGGCTTGTTATATTTAAACGATGGTGTTTGGAATGGGGAACGGATTTTACCTGAAGGGTGGGTAAAATTTACTGCAACAGCTTCTTCTGCAAAAAACGAAAGAAATGGCAAATATGGAGCTTTGTGGTGGACGAATGAAGCAGATAAAAATAATGTTGCAAATAAAGACTACCCCAATGTACCTGCTGATTGTATTTACTGTCAAGGTTTTGACGGACAATATGTTTGGGTTATACCTTCAAAAAAGTTGGTAGTGGTTCGGTTTGCTTTTGAGCATGGAAATTACTTAGACCCCAACTTTTTCTTATCAGAAGTAATTAAGGCTTTGCCTGAGACACCCTTTGGCGCAAGCGGTCTACATAAGTGAAGTCTGCGTTGGCGAAAGGTGTAGGGCAGGGCAGAAGCGTTGGCTATCCTTGTGCCAGACAACAAACGCACTAACAATAATGATGCACCCATTGCGGCAATCATGTTAGTTGTGCAAACAAAAATAGTAAGCATATAAATTATTGGGAAGTGTTACTTTGTAGAACTCTGGCAACGGCACAAGGATAGCTGGCGCACATTACCAACGCTTCACCCCTTGGGCTTCAGCTTGAACAACATCTATAATCAGACAAATAATGGGACACAAAAAGGTTTGCTTAGACTGTAAAATTTCATTTAACAGAGAGTTTTAGCGCATATATTTGAGTTATGGGCAATATCTAGATACCTCTTAAAAATGTAAAATCAGACGCTCACAAAACATTTATCGCTCGATGCCCTCAAATATTTTGCATACTATTTCAGGATTACTTACTATGTCTCGTCCTGAAATCGGTTGACTACAAATCAACTAAAAAATGGATATCAAACAAAAAGCGATTACCGGGTATTTAACGCAAAGAGAAGTTTACATGAGCGTATCAGCGACTTCACCCTAACCTACAAGCAGGACTAAGACAGATAATTCCTCAAACTAATTTCTTAAAAATATATTTCACCCTTACTGTGATATTTTAGTTTGTTGTGCGTATAATTAAGAAAATAACTAAAATGGTTAATGTAATAATTAGAGAGAATGACTAAAATTTTTAAGCCCGACTTATTTCTTTCAGTCATTGAAACTAATAAAGGTATCATTTACAAAGTGGCTAATTCTTATTGTAAAGACACCGAAGATAGAAAAGACCTTGTACAGGAGATTGTTCTGAAATTATGGAAATCATTTGATAGCTATGACGAACATTTTAAGCATTCAACCTGGATTTACCGGATTGCTTTGAATACTGCCATTTCATTTTATAGAAAGGAAAAAACAAGAAAAGAAATTAGTAACCCGTTTTCTGAAAGCTTATTTAATGTAGCCGATTTTGAGGATAAAAAACAAATAGGGGAAAGTACATCTTTTTTAAATCAGTTTATTTCTGAATTGAAAGAGTTAGACAAAGCATTAATGTTACTTTACCTGGAAGAAAAGAGTCACAAAGAGATGGCGGAAATCATCGGCATTACCGAAACCAATGTGGCAACTAAAATTGGCAGAATAAAAGACATTTTAAAACAACGGTTTTCACAGAGCATAACTTAAATATTATGGAAGAAACAAATTTTGTTCTTTTATGGAAAGAACAGTATGAAAAAATTGACCAGTCATTGGTAATTAACAAGCAACTTTTAAAAGAGGTAATTAGTCAAAAAGCTGAATCAGCCTTACAATCTTTAATCCGGTTCAAAACAAGAGGAATTGTTGCGGCAGTTGTCTATTTAATTTTGTTAGGCATGTTTCTATTCTATGCAATTTCACATTATTCTTCTTCGGGAAATTATTTTATCCTTTCTATAGGTGCTATATTTCTTATCAATGTAAAAGCTTTATACGACTATATTAAACATTTGGTTTGGACAAATAACATTGATTATAACGGGAGTATTACAGAGATACAGCAAAAATTAACCAAACTACAATTATCTGTTTTACGTCACAGTCGTTTTATGGTTTTACAATTCCCTTTTTGGACAACATTTTATTTGAGCGACAAATGGTTTCCGCATTCTGTAAGTTGGGATTATATTATCTTCCAATTTTTACTGACTTCTTCATTTACATTCCTGGCTTATTGGCTATACAAAAATCAGACAATGGAGAGCGCAAATAAAAAGTGGGTAAAGACTTTAATTGAGGGTTCGGGCGGAAAATCAATTATAAAAGCAATTGCGTTTTATAAAGAACTTGAAACGTTCAAGCAAGTTAGCTAAGCTAAGGGCAGTGAGAGCGCCCGCCTGTACCATGATATCTTGTGCTCATTCCTGGCAAGGTTTCCTTCCGAGCCACTGCGTTAGCTAGGGACGGTGCTGGAAAGAAATGATGCAAGGATATCCGGCGCTCGTTACCAACGTTATCCCTTTGCGCCAATGAAAGATTTATTTGGTTGAAATGTTGCTCCCGCTGACGGACTTTATGCGTAAATAAAATAAATAACATTTACAGTTCTTTAAGTTTTTAAATTATATCTTCATTTCTCACCAATCAATTTTACCATTATGAAACTCTTTACACTAATCTCACTCTTTATTGTTATGTCCGTTACTGCCAGCAGCCAGGTAAACAAAGGCCAGTTTTTAGTTGGCGGAAACATTAATTTTAACTCAACCAAAAACGGCGGTTATAAAACAACCAGCCTTGTTGTTGCACCCAACATTGGATATTTTATTATTGACAAACTAGCTGCTGGTGTAAGGTTGAATCTTGCATCTTATCATCAAACAATAGGTTCAGTAAGTTCTACAAACACAAATACAAGCTTGTCGCCTTTTGCAAGGTATTATTTTTTGCCAGCTGCTAAAATGGTAAACGTATTCATCGATGGCAGTTATAACCATTTTAAAAACAAGAACCGGTACGAATCGCAACCGGCTAACACTTCAACATCGTATGGCTATACTGTTTCAGCAGGGCCATCCATTTTTTTTAATCAGCACATTGCCCTGGAATTTACTGTAGGATACCAATCTACCGTGCAAAAAAATATTCCGGGGAGTACAATAACACAGTTTAATTCTGGCCTGGGATTACAAATACATTTGGGGAAAATAAAAAGCAAGTCGGCTTGAGGCCATTCAGGTTTTCACAGAGGCAATAGCAACTATCAAAATTATAACAGTGTAACTCCTGCTGATAAAAAATAACCATCGGCCCGGGGCAGAATTTGATTTCCCAGCCTGCATAAAGCCCCATATCCGATGGATGTTATTTCAATATTACCACAACGTTATTTTACTTCAAATGACAAAACTTATTTCAAAATTATCAAATGAAATCTTCTATTTTTCTTTTCTTATCTATTGTATTGTACTGCCAACTGCAGGCCCAAAATTCCAAAAGATTTTCACTGGAGGTTAATTATGGTCTGAATGGTAACTTTTTTGTTCGTTCATATGATGAAACAGAAGGGCCTGCGAACAAAACAAACTTCTACAATAAGAATTTCCTGGGAACTGTGGGCGGTATTGAAATGAACTATCACTTAAATGATCATTCTTCTTTAATTGGCGGCTATTCCAGAAGTACCAACGCCGGAGAGAAAAATTATTCAGGAAATGTTAACGGAGTTAATCTCTTTATCAAAGATTTTAACATCAGGCATAGTAATGATTTTTATCAATTAGGTTATGAGCGAAGATTTAATAAATCAAATCCTATGCTTAAATACCATTTTGGCGTTGTGTATGCTACAATGCATCAACAAGAAATTTCAGTTGAAAATTTTGCCAACGATATAATAGTCGAGGAAAGGAATTTTAAAAATTCAAGATTGGAGGAGGGCGGAATTTTTGGGGGCGTTCATTTTCAAAAAAAGATTGATACAAAATTTGAATTAGGAATAAGAGTTAGAGCTTATTACCTTATATCTGCACAAACATTGGAGGCAGTGACCTTCACTCCAACATTAACATACCTGTTCTAAGAATTAAAATAGAGGGACAATACTTTCCCCCCATTTGGTTCAGGCGTTGTGCTGAAGTGGAGTCTGCGTTGGCGCAAGAAAGTAGGACAGGGCAGGGCAGGGCAGGGCAGGGGCGTTGGCTATCCTTATACCAAACAACAAATTCGCTAACAATAATATTGTATTAAGTGGGGCAATCATAATAGCAGCCAAATCAAAAATAGTAAGCCTATTAATTATTGGAAGTGTTACTATGCCGAGCCGGCAGTGGCACAAAGATATCCGGCGCACAGAGCCAACGCTACGTCCTTGCGCAAGGGTAAGCCTTTAACAGTCTGAAAAGCTGCTTGCGCTGATAAGGACACAGGTCATGATTTTACCGGATGAGCATTACCGTTCCGGATTTTGATTGTTGCTGTTGTCCTGCAATGCGAAACCGGCACTGCCAGGTATAAGCGCCAATTCCCTGCACTATTCCTTTATACATGCCATCCCAACCATTGTCAGGCAACGAAGAGCTGAATACCTTTTGGCCAAAACGGTTGTATATAATCCATTCAAAGGAAACAATATTGCCAAAGATCAGTGGTTTAAAAATATCGTTTTTGCCATCCTGGTTGGGGCTGAAAGCAGTTGGAATATAGAAGCCTTCCATACAATCTTTTAAGGATATCATCACGGTATCCGTACCAATGCAACTGAATTGATCTGTAACCTGCAACCAATAATTTCCGGGCTTGTCTACAGTAATTGAAGCATCGGTGCTGCCGGTGCTCCATAAGTATTTTGAATAGTGATTTGATGCTGATAATGTTGACTGGCCGTAACTACAAATTGCCGTATCCGCAGGGAGAAATAAAGACGGGGCGGGCAAAAGGGTTACTATTTTAACTGTATCGGTATTGATACAATTGTGGTCATCTTTTACCGTTACAAAAAAAACTCCGGTGTTGCCAACGTCAAAACTATTGCTGGTACTACCGTCCTGCCACAGGTAGGAAACAAAATTTCCCGGTTCAAGTCGCCTGGTTGTTCCCACACATAAGCCGGTATTGTGATCCAGCGTTATAAGCGGTTTTGACCAAACTTTTACAATACTTAAAGTATCACTGGCCTTGCAGCCCTCTGCAGTTTTCGCGGTAACACTGTATTGCCCTTGTTGCTTAATAATAATAGCTGCTGATGTATTTCCATTGTTCCATAAATAGGAAACAAAACCAGCAGGTGCGCTAATGCGCACACTGTCGCCTGTACACAGGCTAATATCGTTGCCCAGTTGCACCGGGGGCACTTTATTAACTTTAATGTGCACTGTATCAAAAGCAAAGCAACCAGGCAGCTTTTCCGCCTGCAAGTAATAAGCGGTGTCTTTTGGTGGATTCACCACTACATCAGGCTGATTAAGAAAATCAATAAAATAATTATCCGACCATTGATAGTTTAAAAACCCTCCGGGAGCTTTCAATTGTATAGTGTCGTTGTAACACATGGCTCTGTCTGGTCCTAAATCAATGGCCAAATTAAACGGATTAATAGTGATACTGTCCCTGGTTTTATTGCTGCAGGAATCAGCGGCTTCTACCCAGTATACGCCCGGCTGCGTAATGGTTAGTACGGAATCCGTTGAACCATTGTTCCACTGATAAGTTAAAAAATCAGTGCCTGCATGAAGTTGTATAGCGGTTCCACTGCAAATAATTGTATCGTTGCCAAGATTAAGTGTTGCCAGTTTGGGAGCTACCTCAATAATGAGCGAATCTTTTACCGGTATACAACTGTGAAGAATTGCAGCAATATGGTAAATACCTGGTTTATTAAACCGCAGTGAAACAGCTGTATCGGTACTGTTGACCATTTGTACTCCGGAAGGCAGCACCCATTGAGGAATTAAACCACATTTCCGATTTCGATGGACCCTGTAAGTATATACATCCTTCAAACTGCATACTGATGCAGGGCCTGTTATCTTTATGTAACTGCAGGAATCAAGAAAATCAGGACAGGTAAAACGTGACTGAACAAAAGCGTCTGTTAAAGTATACGCACTTGCATCACCTGCCTGCAGTACGAGCGATGAATCAATTTCATATTTAAAATCAATCCGGTCGAGATTTTTTTTGCTAACTACATAGTTATTTTCAATGCTAAAACAATAATCCGGCGCCGCCTTTATGGTATCCATTTTCAACAACCGGAAGTCACGTGAACTTAAAGCGCCATTGTCAACGTATCCAAACTGCTCTCCAACTGCTGCAAACTTGTCATTCGCCGCCATGGTAGCATCAATAAAATAACTTCTTTGGTATTCAGCCAACACCATCCCTCCGTATTTGTTCAGCGAAGTGTCTACAACCGCGAAATTGGTTGCATACCAAAAATAAGGTTGAAGATTAAGAGCTTCTTCCGTCCATTGCATCATGTAAATGCGTCCCTTTTTGTCAGCATATGCTTTTGATACTTTCTGGCTATAGGTCAAGGGAAATTGTACACCGATATTTTTAACAACGTCACCCTGCTGGCTGATGAGTGAAACCATTTGGCCATTGGCAAAGCTTGAGCACATCAATAAATCTCCGTAAGCAGACATATGAGCAAATGCAATAGTTGTTGGATTGGCCTGATCCGTGTATCCATATTGCCATTGCCGCTTGCCGGTTAATGCGTCTAATTTTGTAATAAAGGCAAAGTAAGATTGATCCTGTCTTAAATGAGCATTGCCACACACATAAATATTGCCGTTAAGCCATAGTAAGCCGCTCGGTGAAGCATAGTCAAATTGGCCCTGGTCATTCATAAAGTTGTAGGAGAGGCTACAATATTTATTCCATACAACTGTACCATTACTGTCCATTTTGGTGACGATCCAGCCAAAATCTGGTGTCAGATAGAGCGTGTAAATAAAGCTTTGGGGGTCGCTGGTAATAAATGATATGCCTGCAATTTGCTGACCCTGATTAAGTCTTTTGTTCCAAACCAGGTTTCCATTTTTATCAAGCCGGGCAATTTCACTGCTATTTGTTATCACGTAATAATTGTTGTCTGCAGTTGCTGCTATCGCCGTTACCTTTGAATTATTGCAGTAATAGGGAACTTCAAATTTTTTCGACTATTCAATACAACCCTTCTCAGTTGTTTTTACAACTATTCCCTGCTCGCCACAAGATCTCCACAGATAAGATACGCCTCCCATTACCAAACCGCTGTCACGGGTATTATCAACACAGGTGGCTTCCTCATTCGTTTCATAGAATCCATAATTTAACGAAGCGAAGCTGTCCCTGTTTTGAGCGGTACCCGCTGCGAAGTACACAACTGTAGCTGTATCTGCGCACTGACCCTTACGGGCAACCAGGCTAATGGTATGTACTCCTGGCGTGACGCCATAGTTCCAGGAAGGCCCCGTTACTCCCGGATAAAGACGGTCATACAACCAATACACTGTATCTGCGTTAATGCTATTGCTTGTGAAGTTGATGGTGGTATAGGCGGTAACAACGGAATCTTTACTTGCAGGCAATATTTGGGCTACTACGCCACAGGGATTTTTTGTTTGTGCATGCAGGTCTTCATGTTTTAGCAGCAACGCAAAAAATGCTACCAAAAAAGTACTCAAATATGCTTTCATCTGGTATTAAAAAGGTTTAGGGATTCTCAGGACAATATTGAAGGTAAGCATTAATCGATTAATTTTTATTCTGTAATAGTTTGGCAAATGCAATAGTTGTAAGAAAGCTTGCACAAATGGAGAGTCGCCATAATTTATCCCAGCGCTTCAGCGAACTTCACAAAACTGAAAAAGCCATTTGCCATGCATATCTCAACGCAATTGAAAATCCTGAGCCTTAAATTTAGAGCGACTCTACGTGTTGCCTGCCAATATCGCTGTATACTTCCGTAGTTGGTGTAAACTCTTCAATCTAAGGTAGGTGTCCCCACCGGCTTGTCGCAGGATGAATTGAGTTCCGTCGGAGTTTCACAGAAGCAAATAACAATTATAAACTGTAACAGTGAAACCCTGACGCATAAAAGAGTTGCAAACCATTTGCGGTCACGCTATTGAGGATGAGCGCTTTTGAAAGGCAGTGCTTCCGGCGTTGGGGTTTTCACGTAAAGCAAGTGCTTGTTGCTGCTTAAGCTATGAAACACCGTCGGGACCGAAAGGCCAAAAAATGTAAATTATGGGACAGCAACAGAATGTGTTTCTGTAATTTCAATAGTGGTTGAGGCTTGATAAGTGACGCTCAACTTTAATTACTAACTTCAACAAATAATGTTAACCGGCAGTGATAATGGCAGCCGGAATTTTGCGATTTTACTGCCTGCACAAAGGCCTGCCCGTTGTGTACTATGCGCAATAAAATTTACCGCTATGAGTCAAGCTAATTTTATTTTATTTACAATTGCTATTTTGGTTGGTGGCTGTAAAAGCCATCAACAGGGCGATTCAACATCCTCGTTTAAAACAGAAATACCTGCCTCTGTTTTCGGGCATGCTGACATTTTTTATCTATTAGCAAAAGACAGGCAAAAGGAGTTAGGTCTTGACAGGCTTGAAAATGGCTTCCACGATTTACAGGTCAGGGTTTGGTATAACTCGCCAGTGGCAAAAGAGCAAAAGCTGGTAGTCATCACAAACAAATACACCAACTGGACAGCGGCTGTTTATGATTTCCAGGTTAACAGGGACGATAAAGAGGAAACTATTCTATCTAAAAAAATAAGGCAGGTTTCACCCAAATCCGGCTGGCCAATATTCTCAAAAAAGTTATTGGACTTACAGATACTGACATTGCTCAACCAGGATGATGTAGAAGGCTATAGTGCGGGGCGTGACGGCACAACATACAGTATTGAAGTGGCAACGAAAAACCAATACCGGTTTTATAGTTATTGGGAACCGCAGGGATACCAGGACAAGTTTTGGCAAGCAAAGAATATGACTGAAATTTTAAAACTTATTGAAACAGAACTGGTCGTTTGAGAAACGCACAGGCACATGATGCGGGGACGTTTTACTACTGAACCCTCGCCAACAATTGTCAGCCAAAAATAAATCGCAATGTAACAAAGCACAACGGATCCGGCTATGCGCAAATACTTGCCCGGCAATGCTGGTGAAAATAAACTGTGATCAGTGTTGCGGTATTAATAGCTTTTGAATGAGAACTCCGAAAACTGGGCCTGCTCGGTTGGCCCACCTTTAAAATGCAGCCCGGCCCGCGGACTTCTGTCCCATTGAGGTAAAAACTGTACCGATACCGGTTGGGCGGTTGGCAACAACTTCCATTGCTCTTTGCCCTGCCTGTAGTAAACAAGTGTAGTCGCGTCGGGCTTCATAGTCAGTTTAAGCTGTACCGGTAACGTGCTGCCGATGTCAGCCTCTGCCAGTATGTTTCGTTTATTACTCCTCACCTCCCAAAACACCACTTTACCGCCGATAGTTCCAACACCGACAGCTGCATTGGCATCACCATAAAAAGCCAGCCCTTTCAGCACATTGTTATGATTTACCACGGTGGTGGTGATGTCAAAACTATCGGATACCGGCTTTACAGTTAGCACTATGCCTGTTAGATTATCTGCCCTGGCTGTGCCGGATAAAAATAAGGAACCATTGCGCTGTTGCACCACAGGCATTGCATTGCGGAAATCCCATTGCCAGTATTTGGCAGCCAGTTTATTATTGAAAAGGTCATTGATAGCGGCAGGCGCTGCTGGTGCAGTTTCCGTTTCTTTAAATGCCGGCCAGCCACTATTGTTGGGCCATACCAGTTCGGCAAGCATGCCCTGCCTGCCTGTAAACACACCGTTTTTATTGCTGTATGCATGGTGCAGGTAATAGTATTTGCCGTCGGCTGTGTTTACAAAAGTACCGTGCCCGGTGCAGGTAAAGTCGCCACCGCCCTGCAGTACAGGGTTACCCGTAAAATTTTCATAAGGACCTGTAAATTTTTTTGACCTGGCAACACGTACATTATAACTGCAAGCAGCTCCGCAGCAATTGCCTGCAGAATAGAACAGGTAATAAAAATTTCCTTTTTTGAGAATGCTCTGGCCTTCCATACCCATACGCGGCTCATCCTTCATCAAAAAAAAAGGGCTGCCCTCCAGCTTCAATCCATCTTTTGAAAGCTTGCTTCCCAATAACTCAATAGGCCGGTTATCCAGGCCATAAGCCTTAAAGGTGATATACAATTGCCCCATGTCATTGTACACAAATGCATCGATTGCTTCTTTACCAAAGTTTACGATAACGCCATGGTCAACAAAGCCCTTGTCAGGATATGCAGAGGTAGCCACACCGATGTATGATACACTATCTTTTTTGCGCCGGGCGGTGTAATACAGATAATAAGTGTTGCCGATCTTGTAATATTCCGGTGCCCAGAAAGAACCTGCTGTCCATTCGGGTGCTTTGTTAAAAATATAGCCCTGGTGTTTCCAATTTTTAAGATCAGTTGATATATAAACAGGGAAGTGCGGCGCCCATTCTGATGAAGTGCCTGCAGCGTAGTAGGTGCTGCCAACCCTTATGATAGATGGATCAGCAAAATCCCCGGCAATAACGGGTTTAACTCGTTGTTGCGCTTGTAGCGGGGTAAAAAAAACAATGCATTGCAAGGCCAAAAAAAACAGGAAAAGGGTAGCAACTGGTTTCGTCATGGAAGGCATTTATAGTTATCATCCAAAGATAGAAGATTGAATTGATACACAGTAAGACAACACAGTATGCGGCAAGCGTTCTGCTAAAGAGAGTTGAGTTGCCGCAAGGGGGAAGATGAAATAGCAGCACATGAATTATCGGGCAAGTCTTACTTTGCGATGCCGGCATTGGCACAAATAGCAAGTGTTGAGCAGCCAATATAGCTGCATAGTAAACGCCTACAACTACCAATCAATTTCAATAGCAGCAGCAATACAACTTTCACCACTTGAACAGGAGATAGCAGTGGTAGACATTAGGAGTTGATGGTTGTAGTTCCTAAATTTGAATTATCAAAATTATGGGAGCCACTTTCTTTATTGTTGAACAATTACCGTCAGTAAGCGGCCGCATTTATACAAGCCGGATGAAAACAACATGGTTATTATCGAGCCATTGCGGCAGATAAGAGCAACCCCGTCCATTGGTGAACAAATAGAAAAAAATAAAAAGAAAAAATAATAAGAAAATGGAATTCTCACCCTTCAACAATGTTGTTAAACGCTGTATTCAAGGAATGGATATGGAAGAAAAAGGTAAGCATGACGAGGCAATCAACGTATTTCAGCAGGCCTGGGAAGAAGCGGCAAATGACTTTGAAAAGTTTCTTGCTGCACATTATATCTCCCGGCAACAAAAAACTGTATCCGGCAAATTAAGATGGCTTGAAACAACTTTGCAGTTTGCTTTAAAAGCAGATAGCGATTCTGTTAAAAGTGCATTTCCTGCACTCTATTTAAATATTGCCAAATGCTATGAAGATTTAAAAGACTATAACAAGGCAAAAGAGAATGCAGAATTGGCAATTTTATTTCAGACAAATCCTGCAGATAAAGGTCCGTTTTACCATGGTACGAAAGCCGATTTGCTGGTTGGCGATTTATTAACGGCGGGTGGCATTTCTAATTACAAATCCGAAATTAAAATGAATCATATTTATTTCACAGCACTGGTAAATGGGGCGGGACTTGCTGCTGCATTAGCAAAAGGCGATGGAAATGAGCGGGTGTATATTGTTGAACCAACAGGTGATTATGAAAATGATCCCAACCTTACAGATAAAAAATTTCCAGGTAATCCAACTCGTTCCTACCGCTCAGAAGCCCCATTGAAAATCGTGGGAGAAGTAACAAACTGGGTTCGGCAAACTCCCGAAGAACTTAAAAGATTTCGTGAAAAATTGGCAAACAATAAAGGAGAAATAATTAACTAATGCCGGAGGGCTTGCAACAACTAACCGCTGACGTGGGGTTTTATAATATTGGTGCATCACGAGCAATTATCAGCTAAAATCAAAGCCAGTCTTAAGTTTTGGTTTTGACCAGCATCGCTCAAATTTTAGTATAAACAATGAATGAAGAGATGCCTGCGCTAACAGGAAATCAGGAGCGCTTTGCAACGGCCTGCTTACCTAAAATCTCTTCCCTGAAGTGAACGCCCCATTTCAACAATTCCTCCAGCATTTTATTCATCGACTTGCCAAGCGGGGTTAATGAATACTCTACAATTACCGGCATACTGTCGTACATGGTGCGGGTAATAATTTTATTTTCTTCCAACGCCTTTAACTCCTGCGACAACATTTTGGGCGATATATCCGCAATATCTCTTTGCAGTTCACCAAAGCGTTTGCTGCCAAATGTAAGGGCAAGTACTATCGGCAATCTCCATTTGCCCTGTATTACTTCCACGGCATCCCTGGTAACCATCAGCTTCTGCTGGCATACGCTGTCTTTCTGGTTCATAACTGCTGTTTTTGTTTGTACTTACTTGTGGGTAACTACTTACCCGCAGGTAACAACTATCTATTGGATAGCAAGGTTAATTAATTTTGAGTTTCAAAACAAAAAAATATGGCAAATACAACAACATGGGTAATAGACCCGATGCATTCAGAAGTGTTATTTAAAATCAAACATTTGGTGATCTCTACCGTAACCGGTTCGTTCAGAAAGTTTGAGGGACAAGTGGTGACGCAGGGAGACGACTTTAATGACGCAAGGGTAACCATTGCAATTGATGTAAAAAGTATCGACACCAATCAGCAGCAGCGTGATGAACATTTACAAGCAGGTGACTTCTTTTCTGCAGATCAGTATCCGCAAATAACTTTTGAATCTACCTCTTTTAAAAAAACGGACGGTAATGACTATAAAATGACAGGCAACTTAACTTTAAAGGGTGTAACCAAACCCGTTGAATTGCATGTAGAATATGGCGGTTCTGAAAATAACGGGCATGGTGTAATAAAGCATGGCTTTGAAGTGACGGGAATAATTAACCGCAACAAATTTGGTATGACGTGGAATAAGCTAACAGATACGGGCGGCTTAGGTTTGGGTGAAGATATAAAACTGATTGCCAATATCCAGGTGGCTGAATTGGTGGAAGAAGCAGTATAGATAACCTACGCTGATGGCAGGTTCGGGCAATAAATGTTTTTGCAATTGCTACGCTGTTGATTCACTAAAGAAAACCCGTAGTTGGCCAACTACGGGCTTTCTTAATTTATACCAACACATTTGTGCCAGTATTTAAATAACTTGTAGTGATATAATGCAGAAACTTCGGAATAACTTTAGCATGGATCTTATACTTTAAACTGAAACCTTGGAAAACCTGACCAATCCTGACCGGCATCATCTTAACATTCTTAGTAAATTATTTCATGACCTGGGTTATGACGCCATTTGTAAAATCCACGAAGCAGGTGAGAAACAGCAAATCGGCTCCGGGGAATATTTATTCAGGCAGGGGGATATCCAGGACTCACTTTATATTGTTTTAAGTGGAAGGTTACGGGCTGTGCGTGAAGACAATGGAGCCTTGCAAATCCTGGGTGATATTGGAGAAGGTGAACCCACCGGTGAATTTGCGTTATTCACAAACGAACCGAGAATGGCAGCGGTATTGGCGATTCGGGCCACCACTGTTTTAGAAATCACCAAACAGGAATATTTAAACCTGGTCGCTCAAAATCCCGGGTTTGCGGGTAAGCTAACAAGTTTTCTTATTAAAAGACTAAGGCGGAATATGCTGGAGCAACACACGAGTAATGCGCCCAAAAATATTGCTGTCATCAACCTGCAGGCACACCATGACCTGAGCCCCTGGACAAATGATATAGAACGTACCCTCGGAGAAAACGGAACGCCGATCCAGGTTTATGAATACGATTCACAACCGGGGCTGCATTTTAAAACTACATTTGATACATTGGAAGAACACGAGGGGCTGAATATTCTGGTGTGCTCGGATGCGAATCTTGAATGGTCGCGGCAGGCCCTGCTCTATGCCGATTTGGTAATAGTAGCCACTAATTTTCTGGCTGACACGAGCTTGTACCATATTGAAAAAACACTGGACCTCTATGCTCAAAGTATTCTGAATAAAAAAATATACATCGCCTTCTTACATGAAAATACAGGTTCCTTACCGCAACAAACCAGTCGCTGGCTTCAAAAACGTGCCGTAAACTTGCACATTCACGTGCGTAAAGGACATGCTGCGGACACCCGACGGTTTTGCCGTATCATTTCCAACCAGGCGATCGGAGTTGTATTTGGCGGGGGCGGAACAAAAGGCTTCGCTCACGTAGGCGCAACACGGGCAATGTATGAGGCGGGAATTGAGATTGATTTTCTTGGAGGAACCAGTGCCGGCGCTCTCTACGGTATCGGGATGAGCCATTCCGATTTTAATTTTCCAAAGGTCGAACTGCTTTGCGAGGCGTCCGCCAAAGCCCGGCTTATGACCAATGATTATTCCTGGCCATTTATTTCCATTATGTCAGGTAAAAAAATGATCGGTTTCATCCGGCGCATGTTCGGCGAATCTGAATTAGAAGATATTTGGGTGAACTCATACTGTGTGTCTACCAACTTTACCAGTTCTGCTACCGCTGTGCATGATGGAGGACTTGCCAGCAAAATGATCCAGGCGAGTATGGCCATTCCAGGCGTTTTTCCGCCGGTGGTAATCAATGGACAATTACATGTTGACGGAGGAGTAGTAGATAATTTACCGATCGAGCCAATGTACCAGTATCCCGTCCGGCACATTATTGCCATCTCGTTGTCAAGTCTTTCAACGAGGGAGATCGATTATACTGAAACACCTTCTGCAATCACCTTGGCATGGGATAAAATTACAGGCAGGCGGAGATACAAAATTCCCGGCATCATGTCGTTGATTATTAATTCTCTTACCCTCAACAGCCGCCAGCGGCAGGAAAATGCCAAAGGTAAAGTGTCGCTGTATCTTGAAATGGATCTGAAAGGGGTTGGCTTACTGGATGACAAAAAATGGAATGAAACAATCAAAAAAGGCCATGAGCAAATGAGTACTTTCCTCGCTGGTTTGCCGGATGAAAAAAAATTTTGGATGAAGAGCCCGAGTTTTCCACCAGTTCTCCGCAGCATCCCGGAGGTAGCTCCACGATATGCAGACAAAGCGCCCGACAGTTGATGGTCAATTGCATTTGCAATTTTATTTTTCTCATCATGTTTTTTACATTACATGTTATCAATAAACAACCTCCTTCATTTACAACGATATTGTAGTTGTGTTTTGTTTGGATGACCTGGCTACGATTCTGTGTTGACTATTATAACGCTTTGCTATTCGATATGCGGATTCAACTCGTTACTTTAAAAAACTGTTGAGGTAATTTAAAATGGTTGCGGTCTGCATCATCAGGCTCACATGCCCCTGGGAAGGAACAATGGCAAGTTGCGATGCCGGCATTGGCTGCATGTCGGCACTAACTCCACCGCCCAATAATTGATATGTTTTCATCAACTCAACTTTATCCAGTCCATCATTGTCACCGGATATGACTAATACAGGAGCCGCAATTTTTGAAATATTGGAGTCACCAACATTGAATGGTTCCTCTGCGAAAGCAAACATCTGCGCTAAAAATGGTCTCCATTTTGTTTTGTCAGGTGCCACTGCATCGTAGGCAGTTTTGATTGGGGTGTTATCAAAAAATTCTGGTTTAAAATTTTTAAACCCGCCGTTTACTACGGGTAGCCAGCCAGCGGTTTTATAAGTAGATGAAATGATGACTAATTTTCTCAACCGTTTCGGGCTTTGTACAGCAAACTGGTAAGCTACCGAGCCGCCCATACTAAATCCTGCAACATCCGCACTATCAATTTTCAGGTAATCCATTACACCGGCTACATCACTTGCCAAAGCAGTGATCGACAATTTTCTATCTGAAAACGGCGAATGCCCATGTCCCTGCATTTCAATTGCAATTACCTTCCTGGTTTTTGACAGTTCAGGGATTAATTGGCTCCAGTTCAAGTCAATGGTATAAAAAGCGCCATGCAGTAAAACTAAAGGCTTACCTTCTCCAAATACTTCGTAATATACTTTGATGCCATTAACAGGTGCATAGCCACTGTTGGAAGGTTTGATTGATTGCCCGTTTGATTTAGATACTGACAACATAGTGATTACAACTAACAATAGTATTGATTTCAGCCGGTTGCCGGTTTTGAATAACTTTTTCATAACATGATTTATCTTGTGTTTGAATTTTATTGACAAGACAAAGATTGGATTCATTTCCCAATTTGACACTGTGTAAAGACGACAACTTAGGGACGTTTTTTGCCAAAACTTTTTACTTCAGTAGTTGGGTTAAACTCTTTAACTCCGGGGGAGACGTCGCCATCAGCCTGTGGAAATTGAATTACTGTACAAATAAAACTGAAAGCCAGTGACTTTAAAAACAATGGTCATTGCAATTCGGGCAGCGGATAAAATGAAGTTTATTTTGGACAATTGCCATCAAAAAGTGTGGCATTTATTAATAGCCGGACAAAGATAAAATGATTGTCATCAACATAGGATATTGTAGGAACAGCATCTTAAAACAGTTGAAAAAAAAGTTTGAGAAAACTTGCATTTATAAAAAATTAATCCAAATTTTACCGCACTGGTTTTTTAAACCAGTCCTCCTCTTTTAACTATACAGAAGACGCCAGGCAACAGCCGGTGAAGGAAATGATTCAATAATTTTTATCTGAAGATTTTCCTGGTATCAATCCAATCATTCTTCCTTAATAAAAGTAATCCTTATCTGACAGGATAGTATTCCAGTCAAGCAAATATGCGCATGTTAAAAGTGCGCAACAGCAGGCCAATGCATATTTTTTAATGTAAGTAAATTGATTTTTTATGGATTTTGCATTCGCCCCCGGTGCATCTGGTTACGACATCATCATGCGTAAAATGTTTACCAACCGGGCATCCACCACATTGATAAATAAGCGTGGCATCAATTCAGTAAAAGATTTTTTCAATCACCTGGCAAGTGCCGGAGTAGTGGCTACACCGCTTACAGATATTTTAATCGGAACGCATGGCAACGAATCAGGCTGGATGAATGTGCAGCTGGATCCTGCATTTGATGCGCACACTACTTACGAAGCAATGGAAAGTGCGATCAATGCACCAACACGTACCTGCCAGCTTGCAGATGCCATCATCAACCCCAGGCCCGTGGACAGCAATAACAACCCAATTGATCCGCATGTGTTTATCAGGGGCTGCCGCATCGGAGTAATGAATCCTTTTATCGAAAAATTTAAAGAGGTAATCAATGGTTTGAGCACAACCGATATTGGCGTTTGCGCCCCGCTTTTTTATCATGAAGTCTATAATGTCAGGCAAGGTGTTTTTGAATCGTTTAACTATGACTTTCACATATTCAGTAAAACGGCGGTTGCCGATAAAGCTGCGCTGGTAGCGCTTTTTGATGGCTTAAACGCAGTGGATACATATGGAACCGCTATTACAACAGCCCAATGGAACGGGTGGATAAAGACCAATATCACAAGGGATGCAGATCCGCTGGTATTGGTAAATTTAGCTGCAACTCCGGTTACCAATTTACTAACTCTAAGATCCGGCTTTTACAGGCACAGGTTTCAAACCATCATATCCTCTATTCGGGTAGATCCTGCAGTGGGTGCTCTTCCGACTGATCCCGCTGGCATTGCCACTTTTTTAAAGCAACAACTCAATAATCTAGCAGCTAATCCAGGAACTAATCCGTTTGGACTTCAATTGCAGAGCACACATCCTTTTCCACTGTTTACCAGGTATGAATATGCTTCCATTGATGAGATGGTTGACGGTTTAACCTGGACTGTTAATACCCAATCAAGAGTTTTTGTAGGAAAGCGCCACGAATATTATGTATGTCCGCCGGTGACAGCCAACAATGCAAACAATGAACTGATATATAATTTTTACGCGACCCAGGGAGGAGGAGCGACCTCGAAGAAAAATTTTGCAGATGATGCAGCTGATTACTTTAACGCAGTATAAATAATTAAGTACCACCATGGCAGATCAGGATACCTTATCAATAATAGCAGAAGAAATCGGCAGTGCGTTTACACCATTGAAAGATATGGTGCAAACGCCAGAGGCTTTCCGGTCGACCATGAAGGAATTGGGCTGGGATGCAACGGCGGCGATACAACCCGTTACAGACCTGGTGAATTTGGTAGACCCTATTATCACCTTACTTGAAACAGGCGACATCAATTTTGGCAATATCACGCAGTTACTTGGTCTCATCAAAAACCTTGTAACAGGTATTGAAGGCCTGGTATCAAAACCCGATGCTTTGTTCAGCGGTCTCGCATCCACTGCTACAGAATTTAAAAATGATTTTCCGTCGGAAATTGGCCAGTATGTACTGGTTGAATACTTTTTAAATCAGCGCCCCAAAGTTGGCAGCCTGCTGCAGTTGCTGGGTATTATTACCATCACGTCAAAAGACGCCGGTGGAACAAGACCTGCCTATTACAGGAAAGAAATTCATTTTGATAAGATTGGTACATTGTTCAGCAATCCACTGAAATTATTGCAGGATTTGTATGGCTGGGCAACACCGGGGCTCGACAGGGAATTGCTCTTTAAAAACCTTACCGATATTTTTGACGGGTTTAGCATTCCGTTTAACCTCACTGAAATAAAATCGCAGTTTTTGCAGGTGTTGAATAACGGGTTGCCTGCAGGTACATTTGATAAAGATGCGCTCACGCTGGTGTTGATTGATGAAAAAACTTCCAATGTAGGCGCCGCCGCCGGAATTAATTTTTACCTGTTGCCTCAAAACGGTTCCTTGTTGCCGGGCATTGCCATTATACCTTATGCCAATGCCGAGATTACCGAAGAAGTCAACATTACAGATAATCTCACTTTTAAATTTGATACGGGGCTTGACCTGAACAACGGCGTGGCTTTGATCATCAGGCCGGGCAAAGCGCCTGAACTGATCAGCAATCTCACCGGAGGGGGAACCAGTGGAGGGGCCAATGCCAAAGTATCTTTGTTGCTGGAATATAAAAAAGCCGATGGCAAACCCATCATTGTATTTGGCGATCCAGCCGCAAGTCACTACGAATTTTTATCGGCCTCCATTGCTGCTGCGGCCAATATCACCACGGCAGGTTCCAAAGATGTAAAGCTTGAATTTGATTTAAAAGGAAGTAAAATAGTTATAAAGCCGGCACCGAATGATACCGACGGTTTTCTTTCAAAGATATTACCGGCAAATGGCATTACGCTTGCCTTTGAACTCGCTTTTGGTTTTGGTTTGCAAAGCGGTTTTTATTTTAAAGGAAGCAGTGGCCTTGAGATTGATTTGCCTGCTCACTTACAATTGGGCCCAATTGATATTGAAACTGCGAAGCTGGGAGTTAAACCTGCGGGAGGAAATATCCCAATCAATATTGCGCTGGATATCAAAGGTACGTTAGGCCCTATTGAAGCCGTGGTGCAGGGTATGGGCCTATCCGGCACATTCAGTTTTCCGGCCGACAGAAAGGGAAATCTTGGCCCTGTAGATTTCACTATCGGATTTTTATTCCCAACTGGTGTAGGGTTATCTATCGATGCAGGTATTGTAAAGGGCGGCGGTTTTCTTTCCATTGACCGTGATAAGGGAGAGTATGCCGGCGCACTGGAATTATCTATACAGGATACCATACAGGTATCTGCCATCGCCATCATCAACACAAAAATGCCGGATGGCAGCAATGGGTTTTCCCTGCTCATTATCATCAGCGTTCAGTTTGAACCCGGCATTTCGTTGGGTATGGGTTTCTTCCTGAGCGGGCTGGGAGGTATGCTGGGCATCAACAGAACAATTAATGTAAATGCCCTGCGGGACGGCGTAAAAAATGATGCCATTGAACAGATCATGTTCCCTGAGGATATCATCGCCAATATCAATACACTGCTTCCCCAGATCAAGGCCATTTTCCCGGTAAAGGAAAACCAGTTTATGATTGGCCTGATGGCCAAAATAACCTGGGGTGTGCCCACACTAGTTACAATTGAATTTGGTATTGCAATTGAGTTTACCAGTCCTGTAAGGCTCGCTATCCTAGGTGTGTTAAAAATAGTATTGCCAACCGAAGACGCCGCCATTTTGCAGCTGCAGGTAAACTTCCTCGGCATCATTGATTTTGACAATGGCTATTTATCATTTGACGCCAGCATATACAATTCCCATATTCTTACTTTCACATTAGAAGGTGATATGGCTTTGCGGTTAAACTGGGGCAATGAAAAAGCCTTCCTGTTATCGGTGGGTGGTTTTCATCCTTCGTTTACACCGCCGGCTGCTTTGAATGTGCCGAAAATGAAGCGGCTTACGCTAACTATTTTAAGCCCCAATCCGAATTTGGTTTTAACAGCCTATTTTGCTGTAACCTCAAACACAGTGCAGTTTGGTGCACGCATTGATTTTAAATTTGAAGTAGCAGGATTTAGCGTGGTAGGTTACCTGGGCTTTGATGTACTCTTCCAGTTCTCGCCATTTAAATTCATCGCCAATATTACAGCAGGCCTTGAAGTGAAGATGGGCAGCAGTACCTTGTTCTCCATCAACCTGGATTTCGAACTCTCCGGACCAACGCCATGGAATGCGAACGGTACCGCTTCTTTCCATATTTTATTTATCAGCATCAAGGTACATTTCAATGTTACCTGGGGCGATGCACAACAGGATACATTGCCCAGCATTGCGGTATTGCCAAAAATTCTCGAAGCCTTTACCATTGATGCCAACTGGTCGGCTGAACTACCGGCTAATCGTTACAACGTGGTAACAATTGCCGGCATCGTTCCGCAACCCGGACAAATTGTGTTGCAATCTTTTGGAGCTGTAAAGGTGAGCCAGTTGATAATGCCTTTGGGCCTGGTGATTAACCGGTTTGGTAATAACGCACCATCTGATATTAACATGGCAGATGTGTCAGCATTCAGGCTGGGCGGCGCCGTTACGCCATTGAGTAACGAAACAGAATCCTTCGCCCCTTCGGCATTTAAAAATATGAGTGATGATGATAAATTGAAATCACCATCCTATACAAAGGAAAAAGGAGGCGTAAAAGTTGCTGATACTGCAACACTGTTTGTGGATTACGCACTGGACAGGGATGTGGTGTATGAAGTTAAAGTATCTGATTTTGATCCGTTCCCCAATCCGCCTGCATTTGACATCGATTTCAGCTGGTTTAAACTGATGATGCGGGGAGGAGCAATTGGCAAAAATGAGCTGTCTGTACAAAACAGGCAGAAGAGTTTTAAACTCGCCAATGCTGCTGTAAATATGGACGAAGAGCAGTTTGTGCTGATTGATAACGCCACGCTTACACAGCACAATGTAAATGTATTTGCAGGTGGAACACATGCCCAGGCCAACGATGCTTTTGATACGATACTCAAACAAAATCCGGCATTAAAGGGCAAGATAAGTATTGCATCTGCTTACCAATTGTAGTCATTGATTTTTTAATTTTTCAGATATGCCAACATTACCTTCTTATGGATTTTTACCCTGGGCACGACAGGGCGTTGCGTCAAAAATAGGCGAGACGGATACGTTGGGAAGCGGTGACGGTTCTGCTATAGTTAGGGCAGATTTGAGCGCGGAACTGGATATCCAGTATACAAATCTCGATGGGTCTGTTCAAACCAACACCATTAAAAAGCTGGTGCAGGTAGTTGGCCCCGGCGATGTGATGAGTATAAGTACCAGGGCCATTGTAAGAACAGAGCCTGCCAATGGTGTGATGAATTATGAAGATAACGGACTGCCCTATATTGAATTTTATGAAGAGGATTTTTTGTGGAGATATACGCCCGCCGCTGCAGCCAATTTAAATACCCGGCAAACTAAACTTCGTCCGTGGTTGGCGCTTGTTGTATTAAAAGATGATGAGTATAAATTAAAACAAACTCCAGGCGGACTTCCTTTTATATCGGTAGAGCAGGGCACTTTTGACGCCGCCTTTCATCACCAGAATGATAACTGGGCATTTGCACATGTGCATTTTAATAACAAGCTGACAAACCTCAGTGGCGCCGCCATGCAGCAGGAAGTAAATGCAGATATAGCGGCAGACCCGGATGTGGCGGTCTCAAGATTACTTTGTCCCCGTAAGCTGGCCAAAAATGCTTCCTTCACAGCCTTTGTGATACCCGCTTTTGAAACGGGACGTTTGGCAGGTTTGGGGCTTGATACAGCCGGCGTAGCAGCACAAAAAACTTCCTGGCACAAAGGCGCTATGCCGGGAACCGGTACCCGGCCTTTTGATTTCCCTGTGTATTACCAGTGGCATTTCAGAACGGCTGCATATGGTGATTTTGAAAGTCTTGTCACCATGCTGAAACCCATCATTATGGATGGCAATTCGGGTAAGATGCCGATGGATATCCAGGACCCGGGTTTTAACCTGGGGGTTCAAAATGACGGCACCAAGGTAATTGGTATGGAAGCCGCATTGAAACCACCGGATTTTGTTCCTGACAGCTGGCCTGGAAATGGTGGTGCGAATGCAGCGGACAAAAACACTATTCAAAAGTTAAAAGACCTGCTGAATTTGTCTGCCGACCTGGTAGATAAGAATATTGTAGTCGCAAGTCCGAATCCTTTTTTCAATACCGACATTGGTGAAGATCCTTTGTTGGTACCTCCGGTATATGGTGTGTGGCATGCGTTGGTATCAAAATTGGGCGACGGTACCAATCCTCCATGGATAGACCAGCTGAACCTGGATTTCAGGAACAGGGGAGCTGCAGGGCTTGGCGTAAAAGTGGTACAAAATCACCAGGATGATTTTGTAAACCGGGCATGGCAACAAGTGAATAAAGTGAACGATGCCAATAAAAAGATACAGGAAACATTGCTGGCACAAGCCATCACCAAATGCATTTTTAAGAAGCACATCATCAATGCGGGAAATGACAAGGCTGTTATGCTCACACATTCTGTACAGCATCTTATAAAAAATGCAGCCAATACAAAAACGGTTCAGCAGGATTTTGTTGAGAGCCGCATTCCGTTTGCTTCAAAAACGGCAGCCTTCCGAAAAATGTCAAGGCCCAATAGCAAAATTGCCAGGGTTGGTTTGGGTGTTTCGTCCGGGATAGCTACTGTGGTTAAATTAAACACTGTTATTAAAAATTTCAATTTAATAGAAAAAGATGATCCGACCCATTTTGTAACCGCTGCAAAGTTAAAGCAGGCGCCACTTGCAGCATTAACCACAGCCATGATTGATACTGCGATAACCGGTGCGGTAAGCAGTTATACAGCCAGCGTTCCTGATCTTGCCAAAGATGCTTTTGTTGAAATGATAGAAACGGACGTTATCACCGCTAATGCATCTTTAAGCCAGGCACAATTGCTGACCGCCATTGATGGGAAAGCGGTAGCGGCAGATGTAAAAACTGCCATGAAAGATATGGTGAACAATATTGCGGCAACAAATTTCCCTGTAAAAAAGAATGCAGACGGTCAGGTTATTGTACAATTAAACCCTGCCAGGTTTACCGCTCTTTTCGGTACAGGCATTCATGCGAAAAATTACAATGATGTAATAATAAGTGACGGCTCCGACCTGACAAAAGTGAGCATTAAATCAATGACCACTCAAAATGACGTACTGGCATTGAAGGCATCTTTTGCAGACTTTACCTCCGTATTAGGTGCATTGCCGCAGGTTGAAGTTGTGCCTGCATTTAGCAATGCAGCAAATATTTCGACCCATATTTTTGAGAAATTAGATCCGGCTGCAACCTTTGCCAGGAAGTTGTTTATGAATATAAAACTGCTGCAGAAAGATGGCTCCTATGTTCCTTTGCCACAGTTGAAACCCATCATGGCTTATCCTGAATTTACAGAAGCAGTATACACTTACCTGCTGGAAATTTCCAAGAATTTTATACTACCCAATATTGATAAACTGCCAAACAATTCCATCACGCTGCTGGAAAATAACCAGGCTTTTATAGAAGCATTTATGGCTGGCATGAACCATGAAATGGCAAGGGAATTATTGTGGAGGGAATATCCTACAGATCAGCGGGGATCCTACTTCCGGCAGTTTTGGAATATAGATGACAGCCTGATGCCATTGGATGCGGACCCTGAAAAAGACAAGGAACTAAAACTGGACATTCGCAAGATCAATACATGGAGTCATCCCCTGGGCGAAAATAATCCGAGAGGAACTGAGCAATCCAACCTGGTACTCGTTATTCGAGGCGACCTGTTTAAAAAGTATCCCAACACAATGGTGTTTGCGCAACAGGCCATGTATGATCCCAATGATGCATCCAAACCAAGACAGTTGAAGGGCGGCATTGATTCCAACTTTACAAAATTCCCATTGTTTAAGGCAGAAATAGAACCCGACGTTACCTTATTTGGATTTTCACTGGATGAAGATACTGCAAAGGGCGACCGGATTGAACAACCTCATGGTTCTACCGCCGGTAAAAACCCGGGTTGGTTTTTTGTATTAAAGGAAAGACCCGGCCATATCCGTTTTGGCCTGGATGATTTTACAGACGAACATGGTAATACCGATGTAATGCCAGCAGGCAATCCGAAAACCTGGGATGACATGGCATGGGAATATTTGGTAAACAGTAAAGCAGACCTTAATTCCTACCACATCACGTTTAATAAAAATATTACCATACAAAACCCGGCGGACCAGCCTTTATGGAATGCAAATGCTGCAGACCTGGCGGCTATTTTATTTCAGGACCCTGTATTGTTTGCAAGACACGCTGCGGAAATGTTACCTGAAAATTAATGTTATTCAACTGAAACAAATTATGGCAACCATCAATGCACAAGTAGAAGATCCAAGGCTTGAAGAAATAAGAGCCACAGTAGCCCGGCACACGGATTCGATTCCTTATGTACTGCTTCCCCTGCGGATAGAAACCAGGTTTATGCAGGTGGAAAAGAAGGCGCCGGAAGCAAACGCAACTGTTGAATCGGTGCTGGAAACAATGGCTTTTGTGCAGATAGAAGCGATCAATGCGCAAGTCAGTTTAACCGGCGATAGTGTGCGTACGTTGACAGGCGATACCAATTCACTGATAACACTGATACAATCGATGGGCCTTTTGCTGGTAAAAGAAAAGGGCTGGTTAAGGCAGTTGTCTGGAGACATGCAAAAAGATATGCAGGCAGTTGTTGCAGCTTCGCAAAGTATATTTCCTGCAGACAGTCAGAAATTAAATACAGCCATTACACAATTAAATGCTGCCGTAACAGGTACAAAGATTGTTGACCTGGCTGCGCTGGAACCTGCACGGGTATTGATTGACAGGTTTATAACGATCAGTAATGCGCTGCAAACATTGAACGGGGTTAACAAAAAGAAAGCACCTTACACAGATGTAAAAAATAAAAAAACACTGTATGGATACATCACCAGCACCTTAAATACCATCAAAGAATTTTATCAGAATATTGATACAGCGATAAAAGCGTTGCAGTACATAGATACTACGCAGCGAAAACGAATACAGCAGTTACAGGCAGACATACAAACACAACTGGGTACGCTGGGTGCGTCCATCGAGAAAATGCATACCGATGCCGCCTGGAAAAAGTTTGCGGCGGAAACAGCACAACCCGAGGTAACAGCTATCATCGCTTTAAGCAATGCCTTTGCCGCAGGTTCGTTGTTGTTATTAAATAATTTACCCGGCCCGCCAGCCGTACAAACAGGCGATGTTTATTTCAGCGGAATTAAGGCATTGGTAAAAATTAAAAGATTCAATGCCCAAAAACAACAAGGTTACGAAGTAATAAAAAAATACAAAACCTACCTGGAGCCCCGGATTAATTCGCTCGCTAAAACAATACAATCACCGATATTGGAATCCAGGCCGGGCCAGGTATCCAAACTGCAGAATTTGTTTGCTTCCATCAACACAGAAGTCACCAACTCCGTAACAAAAATTAATAATTACAATGCAGCAAACAAATCGCAGGGTGCAGGCAAAAATCTGATCAATACTTTTTTTAATCAAAGTGTATCAAGTGTTATTGGTGGTTTTGCCGGCCAGGCGGTTGGAAATTTTCCAAAGCCGGTATATATCACTGATCCGCCAAAAATGGTTAACCAGCTGTGGGTGCGTATTTATCCGGATGATGTTTTTGTACAAACACATGAGGAGGCTTTGTCGCCAACTGAAACAGATGCCGGTAAACAGTTCTGGAAAGTTTGGTGGGCTGCCGGTGGCGATAAGGATTTACAAATGGCTGCCTGGCAAACCTTGTGCAAGGCATTGGGCACACACCGTGCGTCATGGGTCGCGAGAGTGTTAAATCCTTCTGCTATTGCTGCAAACAAAGCTATCTTTCAGACCGGCCCTTCTTCAAAAATTATCGATGCAATCACTATCCTTACCGCAATCAATGCACGGCTGAAACAATTGCCGTTAGATAAGCCCATATCAAACATTGTATCGGCCACTTTTGCACAAAAAGCATTGGCAGAGGTGCATACCAATCTTTTAAAAATCAGCACAATACTTTCCTCCTTAAAACAGGAGCAGGATTTTTTACTCGAAAAATTCAGAAGCAATTTTATAAATACAGCAGGGTTGTTAAACCAGCTGATCACCAGTAACCAGGATTTAACCGGCCTGAAACAAAAAATAGCTGCGGCGTTTGTCCATAGCCTTCATATGATGTCCGGCAATCTTGAAATCATACAAAACGCATTGAATAAAATAAAACCTGTTAATCACAAAGACTTTGTTAACGCCATAGACAATCCATTTGTATTTCCGGCAGTAGCTGCAAAAGATAAAGACTGGACCGTGGCGCCTCATTCAAATTGCTTGCCCGATAAATTTGCCGTAATCACCATGAAAGACAGCCAGTTTACACGCATTGCCGTTGGTAATGCAGTAGATGAAACCGTGCAGCTGGGCCTGGATCCGCAAAAATTTGATGATCTATCTTTATTTACAATTGATGCCGACGGCAACCTGAATATTGACGAAGGGCTAAAGTGGATGACTGATTACAATACCGCTGTTTCAAAAGGTTTTGGTATTACACTCGATATTACTGATGATGAATATAACAACGGTTTTGATAGATTAATTGTGCTTGGCATTAAAGGTTCTGATGCTACCAGTTCAAAGCAATTATTTGAACAGCTTATCACCAATCACATTTATGGCGTGGATGGCCTTGACTTTTTAAAAGTGGGTACGCCTACCAATAATACACATGAGGCTGCATCGGGTTGGCAAAGCGGTAATGACTCACAACAGCGGTATGACATTGAAATAAATAACCTGAAATATAACCTGGGAGAAACAGATATTTTTAAAAAGGCGGATGGTAAATATTTTTCGGATGCATTGGGTATTGACAATGCGGTTACCCAGTTTGCCAACTATTCTGGCAATCTTGAAATGGCCAATGCCTTTGCCGCCAACAGGGCTTTGTGGGGAGTATCGCTTGGGCATTATATGGAAGAAATGTGGGATGGAATGTTTACCTATGACAATATCCGGCGTACAGAAAATTTCTTCACCAATTATTGTGTGGGAAGAGGTATAGTTCCATCAGTGCGTATTGGAATGCAGCCGTATGGTATTTTAGCCACTACCGCATTTTCCCAATTGCAATTATATCCAGGCAATATTCCTGATTTAACCATTGATGAAGCAAAAACTATTTTGCCATGGGCCGTGCCTTCGCCTGCCCTGGAAAATAAACTACAGCAGCGGTATGAAATGCGCCTGTACAGGTTGTTGAATATGTTGAAGAATACGTGGACATCGCTTCGTGAAAGCAACGTAATTCATTCGGGCAACCTGGAAAAAGAAGGAGATGCGCAGCAGCGTTTTGTACAAATGCTGGGATTAAATGCCAGCTCTCTTGATTATTTTTACAGGTATGCGATTAACATTGCCAAAGGCCCCAATGCTTCGGCCGATGGATTTGGTACCAACTTTAAGGCAACAGATGCCTTTGGTCCAAATGGTTTGACAGAGCTTTTCAAAAACCAGATACTGGACGGCATTTTTACCCCTTCATTTGATTTTATTGATGAGCGGTGGCCGGGAGGGCTTACAACATGGCAACTCACGGATGCCAAATACTCCCGCATCCTGCACCAGTTTGAATCATCCCGCCTGTTTATTGCAAGACTGGTAGAAAATTCGCTGCCTGTTACCGGAAACTTAATTGACACGATACCTGATGCCGACAACGGTTTAAAAAGCGATTACTTAAGCTGGCTGTTAACTTCTGGGGCCAACAGTTTACTCGGAGGAAATGCAGTAGGAGACCCGGCAAAGATTCCTTTTGATACCATGCTTTTTGTTATGCTGCGGCAATCATTGCTGCAGGGTTACCAGGAGGCAGCATTGAATATTTTACAATTGGAAGCAATTTTACCTGAGCTTGACAGGCGCATCGCAGGCAATACAAGCCATTACCATTACAAATTATTTCAGAATGGCAAATACGTAAACAAGTATCTGACCAAGTGGCATTTTCTTTTTAAAACCCTGAGTGATTTGGTGACTGATATTGCTTTGCCATCGGCCACTACAGCCAAACCATTTTACCAGTTTATTGACCAGGGCCCGAAGTCGCTGGCCAATTATCTTGATAGAGTGAAAACTGCCAACCCGGCATTGTTCAATAATTCGCATAAACAATTTTTTGACAAATTAAGCCTTACAAGGCAGGCAATAACAACACTAAAACGTGCCACCACAAAAGAGCTGGATTTGCTGATGGCAGAACACATTGATCTCTGCACTTACCGCCTTGATTCCTGGTTGCTCGGCTTTGTTGCAAAGCGGTTGCAGCAGCAGAGAGCTAAACAACCAGCAGGCGTTTTTCTTGGTGCCTACGGGTATGTTGAAAACCTGCGCAGGGATAAAGGCAAGGATAAATTTGCAGATCAGAAAACGCTGGCCAATTTTAAGCTGGATGCCACCAAACCTGTTTATCATGATACATCCAACCAAGGTTTTATACACGGTCCTTCCATTGGCCAGGCTATTACCGCCGCAGTATTGCGCAATGCCTATATGACCAACAATACTTCTGCAGAGGATATCGCTAACCGGCTTGCGGTCAATATTTCATCCGGCCGCGTTCGCATGGCAATGCAATTGATTGAAGGAATCCGGAACGGCCAGGAACTGGGCGCCATTCTTGGTTTTCAGTTTGAAAGAGGATTGCATGACCGTTACAAAACAATTGAGCTGGACAAATACATTCAACCGCTACGCAAAGTATTTCCGTTGCAGCAGGCAGTGGATGAAACTGCCAATGGCAGCGCAACCTATATAAGCCTTGTTGTAAACGGCACGACCATACTTGATAAGGTGCACGCTGCAGTGGACTGGCCAACTAACCCGGCAATAAAAGATGATACTATTGCTGAATTGCTTAAAGCCAATAATTACGCAAAGTTTCCAAAATTGATAACCGATGTACTTGATGCCAACCTGGCCGGCGACAATAAAAATAAAGTGTACGACAGCATCATTGAAGAGATAGACCGGATGGCTGATGCGTTTGATGCCCTGGGAGACCTGGCCATGTCGGAAAGTGTTTACCAGATGGTGTTGGGCAATCATGTTAGGGCAAGTGCGGTATTAACAGCGCTGGCCGAGGGAAAGCACATGCCCGATCCTCAAATTATTGACACCGTAAGAAATGGTACCGTGGTAACACAGCGCATCATTTTGAATTTTGCCGCAACAAATAATTCCTTCCAGTTGCCTGCTGGCTGGGCTGCAGCACCTACCGTAAGATCATTGACAGAACCTACGTTCAATAATTGGCTGGGACTAACTTTAGGGCCGGCCAAAGCCATCAAATATGTACTTACAGCCGCTGATGCAAATAATAACGTTACTAAAACAAGCTTTGATATTGGTGCATCGGGGCTGCAGGCAATTGACCTCTTCCTGGTGCCGGGAGGCGAAAGCGAATTGTCGGAAATAATCATCAGCCTCTATCGAAAGGCAAACAATGATTATCAGTCTGCGATTTCGATTGATATAAAAGAGCGGGATAACGGCTGGAGTTTGGATGATAAATCTTTGTCGGAAATATACATCCTGATGAAGTATATCCGCAATATGGTGAGCAGCGCCAAATATGCCGGAGACAGTGATATCCGGCTTCCGAACGACCCGGTAAATCCTGATAATCCAGGCAATTGTGATGTGGACGAATTGAACAAACGGGTTACTGCAGCACATAAATCGTTGCAATTATTTATACAGGACATTGCTACTGCTGCTTTTCTTACAGATGTGCTCAGTGGTAAAACGCCTGTAAATGATGTAGTACCAACTGTGGCGCAGGTTGATACCTTGTTTACATACCTGCACAATGCGGTGTTCCTGGGCATTCCTCACGCGCTTTCTATACCTTTCGATGCGGCGGCAACAAGTGACCAGCGGGCAACAGGATTGCTGCAACAGGTGGTCAATATTTACAAACAAGCGGTGGCCCGGGAAGCCGAAGCAACCGCAGCAGTAACGGCCATGGCAAGCGTTACAAGTGTAAAGTTGAAAGTGCAAAAGTTAATTGAGCTTACCAAAATAGTATTGGGTAAAAATGCCATTGTAAATCCATTGTATACGCCGCTGGAAACAACCAGTATACAAAAAGAACTGGCACTTGCACCAGATAAGAAGATTGCAAGAAATGGCGGATCGCTGGTTATGGAAGACTGGTTACAAAATGTGTCTAAAGTAAGGGAGCGCATGTATGATCTTTCTATGGTGATACAAACAACGGATATATACAATCTGCCTGTTGCCCAGGCAGAACCTGTTCAGCTTCCCTACACAGACGGAGATTACTGGCTGGGTATAGAGTATCCGTCAGCATTCACGCCGGTTGGTGATGTTATATCACTTGTATTGCTTAATACTAAACAGTTGCAAACGGCCGGCATTCAATCGGGTTTTATTGTTGACGAATGGCTGGAAATTATTCCTGTCAGGGAACAAACTACAGGCATCACCTTTAACTATAATAATCCCAATGCATCTCCACCACAATCCATATTACTGGCAGTAACGCCGGAAATCACCAATCAGTGGACATGGGATGATTTGGTGTACACGATCATTGATACGATGGATCTTGCCAAGAACAGGGCGGTAGAGCCGGATCATTTTGACAAAAGCTTTTTAGGACAGGTATTGCCTGGCATTTTCTCTGAAGTAGTGCCACCACAGTTTAGAAATGAAGATACCAATCCGCTGGGAGTACAGGTTGTTATGGATTTAGCAGATGTAGTTTTACCAAAATAAATTTATTGTATGCCAAGAATAGATATTTTTTCGTGTGAACCATTCAGAGCCTGGAACCGCCTGGAGGCAAGGCCGCGGCATGCTGAATTTGATAAAGTGCTTGAAGCAGATGTGCATGATGCTTTGTGGATGCTTACCAGGCAATGGCAGTTTGGAGAGTTGCAGGGAGAAGATACCGGCTCCGCCATTTTTTCAAAAATTTACATGAAAACCACCGCTATTACGCATGTAAAAACAGCCAATGGAAAAGCGCAGCCTTTTGACGATTCTATTCCGCTGGAAGAACGCATAGAAAGCATGCCTTATAAGCTTGATTTTAAAAGTAAGCTGGAAGCCGCCTATATCTTCCTCAGGTGCCTTGACCGTGCAGGAGAAAACGCCAACCCAGTGGTACCGAATGCAAGTAAATTGTATAAGCCTAACCTCATTAAAAAATTTGGTATAGATGAAATAGCACCGGTACAAAATGGTGACACCAATGCAACCATCATCGGGAAAGTAAAGTCACTAAGCAATGACAATTATGTAAACATGGTCAATGCTTCAGCAGGCCGTTATTTTGATGGCGCTAAATTGTACGTAGCTATCATTGCCAGCCACGTTAACGCTATAGCGGCTATCAGCCTTGGAGGTGATACCCCTTTACTTACAGCTGCCTTGAATGATTTTGTGGCATGGTACCAGAAAAATTTTGTTGTCTCTCCTGCAGAAAGCTCTGCCTGGGTTCCGTCAAAACTGGAGTACCAGTTTGATTGTGCATTGCCAGCCGAAGATGGCAACAATATTGTCCTTTCGGCCGACCAATATTATTCCGGAGACCTGGACTGGTTTTCAATGGATGTAAACAAGGTTGAAACCGTGGAAGGTATTTCGGGTGCTGCGGATGCCGGCGATATGCTGAATATAAAAGAGCAATTATTGTCGGTGATACCTGTGGAAGCGAAATTCGCAGGAGCGCCCAATTCCCGTTTCTGGCAATTTGAAGATGGAAAAGTTGACCTGGGTAATATCAATGCACAAACAACCGATTTATCAAAACTTGTTTTTACTGAATACGCATTGATGTACAACACAGATTGGTTGCTTGTTCCATACCGTGTACCGGTTGGTACATTGTGTGAAATAAAAGGAATTATAGTTACTGATGTGTTCGGCCAGCAGTTTTTTGTACAATCAGCTACACAGGGAAATACCGATAACTGGGCCGGATGGGGCATGTACAATTTAAGTACTGTAAACCCGGACGGCGCCAGGAATGTACCAACAGATACAAGGTTGCTCGTACTGCCCAACGTGGTGAAAAATTTAGAAAGTGAGCCGGCTGAGGAAGTGTTTTTTGTAAGAGATGAAATGACGAACAGCATATGGGCAATAGAATCAAGCGTGGGGGATGAATTGGGAAGTAATACAGACGGTCATAATAGTTCAAGATCTTTTACAGAAGCGTTAAAAGCGGTTGATACTACACCTGTTACCAATGAAACAGATGTTGATGTCATGTTCCGGTATACGCTTGCCAATACAGTTCCTGAAAACTGGATACCTTTTATACCGGTGCATTCAGATGAATTGAACAGGCAGGTAAAATTGCAACGTGCTGCCATGCCGCGGCTGTTTAACAATGAATTCACACACATACGGCCGGTAACGCAATTATTACGGGAAGGCATTGCAGGAGATGACGACGAAAAAGCTAAGGCTTACTTTATTAATGAAGAAGAAATACCAAGAGCGGGGGTACAATTGTCCGCTACTTTCCAAAGAACCCGCTGGTATAACGGTGCTGTAATAAACTGGTATGGATACAGAAAACAGGTTGGGCGTGGAGAAGGTTCAAGTGGTCTTTACTATGACCGTGTGGATGCAGTTAAAAAATAACAATACCAAAACGTTCAAGCACTGTTAATACTTCTTTTGCATCGGCAGATGGATTGCTGCCGCTTACCGGTATATTGATGCGTTGTTTATTATCAGTAGTGTAGTTTGTTGCTGCATCATAATAATCCAGCATCAATGTTATAAATGAGGCATAATTTTCTTCCTTCAACAATGCTTCCAGTTGTTGTATAACGGGGTGGGGCAAACGCTTATGTAATTTGTTTAAAGCGGTCAGAAAGCTTTCCTTTCCTGCGGAACCATATGCTTTCAAAATATTTTGAACCCTTGTTTTTTTATCAACTTCAAGTTGCACAGAAATTCCTTCATTCATTTTTGCATTAAGCCAACCCGGAAGTCGTAATTTACCTACCGGCGATACTTTTTGTTCTATAAAAACATAAGGTGAGAGGGAATATAAAAGGAATTTATTCTGAAGTACGTTTTCAAACTCATCTTGCGAAGGTTGCGGAGGCAATAGCATTCCGCCGAAGGCTGATCCCCGGTGAGATGCCGTTTGTTCAATGTTGATGGTGGGATAGCCTGAGTTTTCAAGCTGTTGCAGTAGCATCGTTTTACCCGATCCTGTCTTACCAAAAAAAACAATGCATGTTAAAGAAGTTGGAATGGTCATTGACAAAGAGACACCTTTTTAGAAGAAATATGTTCCATAACTCACGTTCAGTTTCAATGGACATTCTGAGACCACAAGACAGGGAATGACCCGCAAATGAAGACAGTTTGAGCAAAGATTCCTAATAGCTAACATACGAAGAGACTCATTATTCAACTTTATTAAAGTGGTAATATTCTCTGTTCGGACCAAACCCGATACTGCACATGCAATCGAATAAAAACAGTAGTAAGATAGAAAAAAATATGAACCGATGCAAGTTTTTCTGCCTGCATTTTTTAGAAATGTTTTTTAAAGTGAGGAAAGAGGTTAGGTGCAATAACAATCACAAAAAAGTTATTGCAGTTATTTTTTTAACTTGATCAATTGCAGAGACAAGGAATGCATTGAACGCAACTCTGTGCACTTTTTTTATATCATCACTTCCATCGTAAAACCTGGCTTTGCCTCCACACTTTCCAGGTTAAAGCTGCCTCCAAAAATGGCAGATCTTTGCTGAATGGTTGAAAAACCTTTCCCAAACTGTAACCCCTTAAGATCAACGCCGGTGCCGTTATCACTAATACGCATTTTTATTTTTTTGTTAACAACGGTAAGCCGTACCGTTACATGGGTAGCGTTGGAATGTTTTAAAATATTCGTAAACTGGTGTTGTGCAATACGATAAAACGCAGTCTGTAAATCTATATTCACTTTACGGAAATCAATGTCGTCTACAAAAAGGGTGTAATGAATTTGATTTTCTTTTTTTAAAGCAAGTAGTAATTCTTCCAGCGCGAGTTTTAAACCAAGCATGTTCAGCGAAATTGGGGACAGGCGCTTTGATAAAACCCGGATTCCGGAGATTGACTCCATCAATAAATGCTGGGCTTCTTCCAGCCAGGCAAGCCCTGTAATATTGACATGTTTTTTTGCGTTGGCGATATGCAAATTGATGGCACCCAGCACCTGGTTGATATTTTCGTGCAGTTCTTCACTGATGTGGTGACGCTCAGCTTCTTCTGCCTGGAAGACCGCTTTGTAAATAATTTGCTGATGTTCCTGCCGGATATGGTCAAATTTTTGTTCCAGTGTATCCAGTTCCGAAAGATCCTGCATTGTCCCAATCAGCCTAATCGGCGTATTGTCTTCGTTTCTCACTACAAACAACCTGTCGAGAATTAATTTGTAATTTCCGTTTTTGCATCTGAAAAGGTACTTACCCCACCACACATTTTCAGTACCGGCCAATAAGTCATCCAGGGCATTGATGACCCTGTTTTTATCCTGTGGGTGAATATTGTTTCTCCACCAGGTATTGTTGTCTTCTATTTCCGGATAGCCATGTCCGAAAAGTTCGGTAATGCCTTCGTTATAGAAGGATTTTTTTGTGATAAAATCGTATTCCCAGATGCCTTCCTTAGTGGCAAGGGATAAAAGTTTAAATCGGTCAATCGCTTTAATAAATTCACTTTCCCGAACTGAATTTTTTTTCATTGAATATTATTAAAGGTTGCTGTCACTAAGCAAAATCATTGGTTTTGAAAATGAATTCTGGGTTAATTGAGAGAGGATACGCAAAATTTACTATAATTTGTCATGCCCCATTTTAGAAAAGGGCAAAATCTTTCCAGTGCCACTATTGACCCATTACATTCTTTTCAGAACGTTTCTTTACGGCGACATAGTAATTTATGGCCAGCACAGCAATTAAAATCAGTAAACCAAAAAACTCCCTGGACTCTTCAATCCATGGCTGTTCAGCTTTCATGGTTCCAGCAATGTTTTCTGCATGGTGCAGCTTAATCCAATCCACCAGGCCATTGGCATCAAAAACTTTGTAAACTGCATACAATGTGTATACCCCTATTCCATACAAATACAATTTGGGATAATATCGTTTCTTCGCCGCCAGCCAGCATAAAACAGCCGTGTACATATAAATTGGTACCCAAACATACGGATCAGGATCATTGTATTGCAGTGCTGCGAATACGATAAATAAAAAGCAGCAAATAAGATTAAATACTTTCACGGCAATTCGTTGAAGGTTTAAAGATAATTTTAAAGGGGCTTATTTTGTCTTCACAGGCGGCAAATATACTTTTCGCAATCTACATAAAAAAAGTATGGAAATTTGCAGAAACTTGCTACCTGATTTAAGGAGGGCCGTACACAAAAACCTTTACCAATTATCAGTTCTTTCTTTTTAGAAGCGTAGTTTTCTGATCAATACGATTGAGATAAGGTAAAAAAACATTCGGCTATTTCGGTTAGCCGGGGTAGGTAAAAAGTAAGCTGTGGTGATTTATAATAATAGCAGCCTGGCAGATTTGTACGAGGTTTCGTTTCAGCAGCCAATTTTAACCAATCAGATCGCTGAGTATTATTTTAGCCGTAGTCGCGGCACTTTGCAAAGCGGCTTCAACAGTAGCGTTTTTTTCGCCAATGTAAAGCGCTTCTCCTGCAAAAAAGAGTGTTCTATCCAAAGGCGTGCTAAGCAGTTTTTTTGCTCTGGATGATGCTATGGTATCATAACTGTAGCCCCCCAAAGCGAACAGATCGTTTTGCCAGTTAAAAATATAACTGGCTGTCAGCATATCCTGCATTTGAATAACTGACATTGAAAAAATAGCAGCCAGCGATTGCAGTGCTTTATATAATATGAACTCATCGGTTGCATCGGATAAATTTTCAGCACCCGGGCCACCCAACCAACCTGTTAATATGGCTGAAGTATCAGGTAATTGTGTCCACCAGGTTTTAAACAATTCGTCACTGATTATAAAGCCTGCGTCTGCCGGCCAGAAACGGTGATTAAATTCAAGTACTACCTTTATGACGCTGCCATAACCAATTTGCCCGGCAGCTTTTCGATAACTATCTATTTCAGGTGTAAAGTTGATGGAGCCTGGACTATTGATTTTTGCAAGAACACTAACGGGAATAGTTACCAATAATTGGCTGGCTTTAAATTCCTCACCTTCTGCCGTATATACGCTTACATCATTTGGCTGCCAGTCGATCTGCCTCACAATTTTACCGGTCATAATTTTAGCGCCCAATTGAATTGCCTGTTGTTCCATGTATTGAGTAAGCGAGCCATATCCGGATGGTATCCTGAAATTTTCTCCGTCTTCTGCATTCCATTCCGCATACAGGCTTTTAATACTTGCTTTTGTTATATCTGCCAAATCAAAACCTTCGGCATAGCCTGCTACTTCTTTGCGCAACGCCCCATGAACTTGTGCTGAATAATAGGTTTCAAGAAATGTTGCCAGGGTCATGTCTTCCGGGGCCTCTTTTATATCATCCAATAATTTATCCCAGCCTGCCGCCATTTTATTGTCGTTCACGAACTGCCCTTCCCTGAAGTGGTACATCTTTCCTTTTACCGGAACAGTTTTAATACCAGCTTTCGCTAACAAATTGAATGTTAGCGGCAATTTACCATGAATAAATTCTGCGCCGGTTTCAATTGTTTTGTCCTCCTTAATAAGAGAATTTATCCGGCCGCCGGTTTCGGCTTTTGCTTCCAGTACAGTCACTTCCATTTGCCCTGCCAGCAAGTTAGCCGCCATAAGGCCTGTGGCGCCCCCACCAATTATCAGAATTGATTCTTTTTTCATACAGAGTTTATTATTAATATTAAGCCAATGCGGACGACGTTTTAAACACTTGTAAACTCACCGGCGCATAATTTTTTAGAGCAAAGTGTAGGACCACCGGATGCTCAAATTTTAGAATGGAACGAATTGCTTACCCAATAAACAAAACCTGAATAATTTAAATTGAGTAACTGAAAAACGTTTATCATTAAAACTATACTCCAAATTGAGTTAAGTGATGATCCAGATGTTTATACAGCATATTGTTCCATTCTGTTTTTGTAAGCTTACCAAAGGAGTGGGAGCGTTTGCCATCAAAATAATTTTCTCCCAGCTGTTGTGTTTTGGTAATATAATTGATCAGCCGCTGCTTTTCAGCATTAAAATCCTTTATGTCTTTTATAATAAAATGTGGAGCGGTTTTACTGTTATGAGCATAAGGTGTTTCGCCTGTGACCTTACTTTTAACAAACGCTTTTAAAATAAATTTCATAACTGCATTGGGCGCCGGATGGATATTATCGTAAATCATTTCATAAGTAACATTGCAATGGGCAAGCATTTGCGCTACACTCATCTTTCCCCATTTTGGCTGTGTAGCCGGAGTAAGCGATTCAATTCGTTTTACGATGGAATCTGAAATTTCCTTTGTGAAAATGTTTGGCAGTGGCATAATCATTATTTTAAGTACCAATAAAAGTACAAGAATTTGTAGTGCTCACGGATTTCCAATATGCAAAAAAAGCGAGGTAAAGCCGGTAAAACATAAAGTTGGGGCATAAAAAAAGGGCCAACTGTAAAAACAGTGCCCCGATTTAATCCGTACCCTATGAAAACTTTGCACAAGATATAAATTCCTTTTTAAAAAAATAAAAAAAGTTTTTTTTCTTAAAAAAATTGGCGGCTCATTATTTAATGCCAAAAAATGATTTTTTGTTCAGGCGACGTTTCTTATTTCCACACAGACTGTAAATAATTCCTTGCTTTTGTAAATAAGGTCTGGATTCAATGTGCTTTTTTTAATGCACTGCCCGAAAGAAGAATACCAGAACTGTCGGCAATATTTAATTGTATAGAGCCTATTTGTGCATGGCCTACGTCAAGCAATGAAACGCCCTGAACGGAAGCAGTGACTGACCTGACAAACATAGCTTCCTTGCTTTTAATGCCATTGGGCAGAGTATGGTCCTTTAAGGAAAAGATCGCAGTAGAATCGTTTTGATTGGCATATTGTTTCTTGCTCGCTGTCTTTCCAAATGCATATTCAGGCGACATCTCAAACACAACTGCTGAAGAATCTTGCTGCGCAATATTTAAAGAGTCCAGATTGGGCGTCATGCTCTCCACTTCAAAGGAGGATTTTCCTGTCATACGAACCGTGTATTGTTTTTGTTTCATTTTAAACATCTCCAGGTTGGTGTTAAACCCGTCGACATACAAAAGTTGTGGAGCAAAGATTCGTACGGGTGTGATATTTCTAAGCCATATTCTTTCATTTTCGTTTTGCGGTACAAAACTAAAGTTTACAAACAGGGTATCATTTTTTACAAAGGCATCGATATCGCCTTTGTGATACCTGCTCCAGTCTTCAAAAATCCGCACAGAGCAGGTTGCACTCTGTTCAAATGCAATATGGGTATTGTTACCGCCGGTAATTTTAAGGTATTTAAAAGGGGTTTGTAACACCTTCTTGTAGGTCCAGTAGAGATCGCTTTTATCTACCTTGTCGTATTCTTTTTTTATAACAATATTGCTGCAAAGCATACCGGCAATCAGCAGTATTAACAGGCTAAATAAAATGGTAGTACTTATTTTCATCATCATTATTTTTTAAAATTGTCTTTTACAAACTGATCAAACAATATTTTTATTTCTTTAAAATCTATTTTAAGCAGGTAGATATTGCGCATGAAAACAGGCAGTTCATTTTCCATAAATTGTTCCCGCCTGAAACTGAGTATCCGGTCCATTGCATCTTCCTCAGTGAAATAGCCAATGCCTCTTTTATTGGCAATAATTTCTCTTTGTTGCAAGAAGTCGTATGCCCGCTGCACAGTGTTGGGATTAACTTCCATGGCGATCGCGAGGTCGCGGATGCTGATAATTTTTTCTCCCAGATTCCATTTTTTTAATAAAATCTGCTCACAAACATATTCTGCTATCTGTATATAAATTGCCGGGTTTTCTTTAAAGTCCATAGCGTTAAATTAAAATTCCTTCTCACGCAAACGTATAAAAGATGTAATAAACAAGATTGCAGGAAAAACATAGCTAACCATATTAAATGCGAAATCGGAGATTTTTTCAGGCAGCAGAATGGAACCTTCAGCCTTACCAACCGGTATCATAACATAATGAAAAGGCCAGGCATCTTCGATTACTCCTCCAAAAACTATTTTCGCAAAAAGATGGTTTAGCAGGTAGAGGCTAATTAATAGACTGCATATAACCAGCGAAACTTTTATTAAGCCCGCTTTATTAAAATATAGAGAGCCTGTTAACATAGCACTTACTGCAAAAAGAAACAGGGGATAGACTTTCCATGCAAAAAAGCCATTAAAAGAAAGTGTGCCGACCGATCGATACTGTTCTTTGTAAAACGGTGCAGCCGGGTCAAGGCTATTGTGATAGATTGAAACAAAAGATGCATCCATCAACCGGTAAAAAAGCATAAATACAGTTGGGTATAAAACTCCTGCAATCAGTATACCGCAAAGCCATTTTTCCAAATGTGATGCCGGTAATGTAAGGTAAGATGAACCAATAGCATTCGAGGTAAAATGACTAAAAACAAAAGACGCCATAAAATAACTACCGCCAATAAGTCCCCATAAAAATGTAAGGTTTTGAGCCATAGTAAACCCGGAGATAGTCTTTGTGATGGCGTAAGTTATCAATATGAGCGCCAGTAACAACCCGGTAAAGCCGAACATTTGTATTGGTCTTTCAAGGAGTGTTTTCTTAAACAGCAAACCGAAGCGTTGCGGGCTGAAGGTGTTATTCATTTTTTAAAATTTTTTTATTGAAAAATGGCTTTCGCTTTTGCCGGATTTTCGGTAACGCCGTTAAATAATTGTTCCAGGTCTATTTTAGAATCTTCCTGATTTGTATTTTCCATCACTACGGAGTAACCTTTTAATGACTCCTCGGCATACAGCACTTTGCTTTTATCGTCTATTTCGCTCATCGTTTTAAAACAAAGTTTTTGAGCTATTTCAGTAATGGATGCATTCAGCAGCAGCGAACCATTGTCAACAATCACAACTCTGTCGATCAGATTATCCAGATCCCGTATCTGGTGAGTCGAAATAAAAATTATTCTTTCATTGTCAAATACCGACGATATCAATTTACGGAAGCGGATCTTGGAAGGAATGTCCAGCCCGTTTGTTGGCTCATCCAATAATAAAATTTTTGTGTTGCAGGCCAGCGCAAATGCAATGATGAATTTTTTTTGCTGGCCGAACGACAGGGTATTTAGCTTGCCCTGGTCTTTTACATCCAGCTGCCCGAGATAGCTAAAAAACTGTTCTTTGTTAAAAGCAGGATAGAAGGGAGCAAACAGGTGCATGTATTTGTGAATGGTTAAGGCTGGTATATTCACTTCTTCGGGAATTAAATAAATGGTTTGCAAAAAAGCGGGCAATCTCTTTTTAGGGGAGTAGCCATTGATTGTAATATTGCCAATAGTAGGAAACAGCAGCCCTACAAGGTTTTTTAACAAGGTAGATTTGCCAGCACCATTTTTGCCCAACAGGCCATAAATGCTGCCTTCTTCGAGGTTTAGGGTTAGATTTTTATACAACAACTTTTTCCTTTTATAACCAAAGGAAAGATTTTCAATTTGTATCATTAGTGTATTAGTTAAGTAGTACACTGTAAAAATAGGAATACTTTTTTTATTACCAACTATTTTTTTGGTGTATAGCAAAAGGTTGGATGAAGACAGTTCTGTATAATTTGTGATGGCTAAATGGGTGGCAGTTTTTACCCGGAAAACACTACTTATGTTGGGTTTGAATAACGCTTATTGATGTTTGTAAATGGAATGAAACACAGGTTGTTCATTGGAATCGTGCAATTTTGCTTTACTGGCATTTATCTTTTTCAGCAACAGTTTATTTTCTTCTGCCAGGGTGCTGGCAATTATTTTGAGCTGATGTTTTTCATTTGGCGGAATCGCTGCAGAACGCATCGCTTTATGTAAATAACGCATGGTAACATAGTCGTCATGCCATGCGCCTAGTAAATGGGATAGCGCATATTCCGGCTTATTGGTTTGCTCCTCCTTTTCCAGCCCAAGACATTTTTTTGTAAAGGAAATTGTTTTTAGCAGCTTGCGAATGTTGTGTTGTTGCTTCGCTGATCCCACATTTCTTTTGCCGCTCCTTTCGTACATCAGCTTATACATTTTGTGCAGGTAAAGATTGCTTTTTTTTTCGGTAATACCAGAAAGAAAAGGAGCGATTTTCTTATGCGTTGTTTCGAATGATTTTACCTTGTGCTTGTGCAGGAGGCTAAAAAAAAGGGCACGCTGTTTTGCCGTAATTTTTTCAAGATAATTAGTGTATTGTGGTAGTGAACTGTCAGGTAAACTTCTTTCCACCACCGTTTTGGCTATATCAAGTTCCCGCACAATGCCGGCCTGTTTGAAAATAATTTTATAAGGCCGCAAAATTTTTTTTCGGGGAAAATCTTTTGAGCAGAATTTGAGCAATTTAAAAAAGGCCGCCAGTTTTTTAATTTCTATGCGAAGCTGGTGAAAGCTTTCGGGGTTATGAGGGGCGGACGTATTTTGTAAAAGCGCTGAAACGATTTGCAGGTGGTGCTTAAAATATGTTTTTACTGGTTTCATGGCCGGTTTACCCGTAAAACTGCTCACAATGAAAATGGCGGTTGCAGGTTGAACAAAAATTATATGCTTTAATGGTACGAAGTTATACCATATTAGATATGAAGCGAAATGTAGTTTGCGGCTGTTTTGTAATCCTGCTTTTGTAGAAAATTGTACCCGTATTGCTAATTAATGTTTTGGCCCCCTATTTATCATTATAGTCTAAATGAACAGAAGCAAGGGGCGTGTTAACCCACACCTGTATTAACCGCGGATTTGCAATTGCTGGTACGCTTATAGTTATTCCACTGTCATAAACCAGCATTTTTCATGAATAGCAAAGGGACTTCTTCCAAACTGACAAAATTTTTTAAGGTGCTGGGCCCTGGCCTGGTAACAGGTGCCAGCGATGATGATCCCAGCGGTATTGCTACCTATTCTCAGGCAGGGGCTAAATTTGGCTTAACCACTTTGTGGGTAGCCCTGATAACATTTCCATTGATGGCTGCAATACAGGAAATGTGCGCCAGGATAGGCATCATGACTTCTGTTGGCCTTACCACTACCCTAAAAAAGCATTACTCCAGGTTTCTGCTTTACCTGATGCTCCTATTCAGCGTACCAGCCATTGTACTCAATATCGGAGCAGATATTGCCGGCATGGGTGCGGTTGCCAACTTGCTCCTTCCTTCTGTTTCACCCATTATTTTTAGCGTTGCATTTACGTTGCTGCTGCTCGTTATGATTATTTATTTGCCTTATCAAAAAATGGTAGCCGTGCTAAAATATTTATGCCTGTCGCTGCTATTGTATATTGCCGTCCCTTTTTTCACACATCCCGACTGGTGGCAGGTAGCACGCCGCACATTTATTCCGACAATTCATTTCAATAAAGATTTTATTGAAATACTGGTAGCACTATTGGGAACTACTATTTCTCCCTATTTATTTTTCTGGCAGGTAACCATGGAGGCTAAAGATGTAAAATCATCCCGGCAATTGTTTCTTGCCCGGCGGCGAATTTTAAAAAATGAAGAGGATCATACGGTTGCGCATGCAAAAGAGAAAAACTTTATGTCATTACTGATTAAAAAAATGCAACTGGATGTAAATCTGGGTATGTTGCTTAGCAACCTGGTAATGTTTTTTATTATTCTTGCAACAGGGACGGCTTTGTTCGGTCATGGCATTTCCCAGATTGATACAGTAGAGCAGGCGGCGAAAGCTTTGCAGCCGGTGGCCGGTGACGCCTCTTACCTGGTATTTACCGTAGGAGTTATTGGCACGGGCTTATTGGCTATACCAGTTTTGAGCGGCTCGTTATCCTACATCGTTTCTGAAACTTTTGGATGGAAAGGCGACCTGGATAAAAAATTTTTCCAGGCCAAATCTTTTTACATCGTCATAATTATTTCTTTGATGCTTGGGCTGATGATTAATTATTGGGGACTAAGCCCGATTAAAGCCTTGTTTTATACAGCTATCCTGTATGGGTTAACATCTCCGCTTTTGATTGGCATTGTACTGCATATAGCCAATAACAAAAAAATAATGAAAACCCATACCAATAGCAGGCTGTCGAACGGGCTGGGATTTGCTACGTTGATTGTGATGACAGCTGCTGCGGTGGCTTTGATCTGGCTGCAGTTCTGATTGCAATAAAATTATTTTATCACGCTTAAAATTTATAACTATGGGATTTGATCAGTATCACGAGCCACCGGAAGAATTATCCGATGATGCCAGAACTTTTGCAAGGATGATTACTTCATTAACAGAAGAAGCCGAAGCAATTGGCTGGTACGAGCAACGGATTTCACTTGAGAAAGACAGGCAGGCAAAAGCAATTATGGAAAATGCACAGAAGGAAGAAATGAAGCATTTTGGCATGGACCTGGAATTTTTATTGCGCAAAAAAGAAGTCTGGCGTACAACGCTGAAAGCCATTCTTTTTACCGACGGCGACATTGTTGAAATGGGCAAAAAAGGAGAGGAGAAGGCGGAGGGCTAATAAAGCTTTTGAAAATGTATTCAACAAACAAGTGGTACCGGTATGTGTAACAATATGCAGGGTACTTCTTGTTTTTATGTATCTTTTGTAATAACCTGTCTGATAAATATCATGTGTTAAACTGTTATTCCTCATTTGCCTGCGCCAGCAAAAAGATAGATTCGTAAAAAATAACCATCATGGAAAGTCACGATCTGTTACATGAATTTCCCGGACACAGGGAAAAAATTTTAGCGCTCCAAAAAGGAAGCAACCGTTTTAGAAAACTCCAGGAAGAATACAATGCTGCAGACAGCCAGATTCACCGCATTGAAACCGGTGCCGAAGCTACAACAGATGAACACCTGAATGAATTGCGAATGAAAAGGGTACATCTTAAAGACAGCTTGTATCATTTTTTAATTTAACTGCAAAGGGTATAAATTTTCCTTATCCTCTTGAAAAAGATTTTTCAAGAGAAGTTTATTGTGAGATCGTTGACCGACTAACGAACACATTGAATAATCCTCCCGGTAGAAGTTGACTAAAAAACTATGTCGGCAATCTGTGATGGGTTTGTAATATTAATTCTATAAAAATTCAGGGGAAAAATAATAGTTTTTTTGTCCCGTTTAAATGCTACGCCGCTGTAGTCAGTTATTTATATAAATGCTACACCAACATTTAAACAATCATTTTTCGGACAATAGTCTCTACCCATTATGAAATACCCCCTATCAAAATTATTCCGGCTAGTCCGTCTTACCGCATGTAATTGGTTTTATTCAGTTCATGTAACAAATCAGACAGTGTTGCCAGTACGCAAGGCAGCGACAATCCCGCATTGATTCATTGGTGAGTATGGGTGCCCCTGCTTTTTTTAACTATGAAACTTTCAGGGAGGTTGCGTTGGATGTTACGTTACTTGCACCCGATAACACGCCGATTAAACTGCCCGGCTATCTTTGTGATTAATATTTATTGAACTCTGTACATGGGTCTTGTTAAACAGGTAGGGCCGCCACCACCTTTCACACTTATTTCCTCGCCTTTGTACACAGTTACTTTACAACCGGCTTTTTCAAGGGCAGCTTTTGTCTTTGGGTTACCATCAACCATCAAGCAATCCCTGGGCGCCAATGCCAGCACATTGCAGCCCATGCTGTCAAATTCTTCGTCGGGCACTTCAACCAATTCGTAACCGCGTTGTATCAGCAACTCACGAAACACTACCGGCATCAGCGGTGAATATACTACTGCAAGATTGGTATCAACCGGGCTTAAAATTGACATCAGGTGAAATACATCCAATGGGCCTTTATAGTGTGGCAATGGCACTGTAATTACTTCCACATTCAAAGGTTTCAGCAAGGCAGTAAGTTGGCGGATACCTTCAGCGTTGGTTCGGTAACCATGGCCGGCGGCCAGGGTGTGTTCATTCAGCCAGGCAACATCGCCGCCTTCTAAAGTACCGGGGGCTGAAATGCTGCCCAATATTTTTATGCCATTGGCTTCAAATACTTTTTGCTGTGCCAGCGGCTCTTGCTTTCTTGCCTCCTTACCCATATTGCAAAGAATCATCCCGCCGTCGGTTGCAACAGCTGCATCGCGGCAATAAACCGAATCCATATTCACTGTGCCATCTTCAGGAAAATAAAAAATATCTGCTCCAAGGTTTTTTAAAACCGCTTCAAAACCGGCATATTCCGCTACCGCTTCATCCAATAAAGGTTTGCTGAGAAAATTCAATTCTTTCCAATGCTGTTCAATGTGGGCATCGTTGAGTAAGGCCTGCTGAACTTTTTTTATAAACAGCGATTTTATTTTTCCGGTATCAGAGTGACAGGTCATTTTTGATTGCATGGTTTATTGGCTTGGCCATTTTTAAAATGATAAGAGCCGGAAAATTACTTAATAATGATCAGTAAACAGAACAGGCGAAGAATTACCGCTTCCCGATACATCATTATTCTCTTGAAAGGGTTTAATCAGATAATGATTTACGGGAGATAGTTTTTAAAATATTTCTTTACAAAAAATCCGGCGGATAATAAAACACGACTATCTTGCTTTTTTAAATAGTGGACAAGCAAATATGATTGAATTATTAAAGACTATCATCCCTGAGAACCGCGTAAAAACCAGGTACATCGATCTTGTATCATTTGCAGCAGACGCAGGATTTTATCACCTTTTACCAAAGGCTGTAGTACAACCAATCAGCGAAGCAGAGATCATTTCATTGTTTCAATTCTCACAAAAGAATAAAATCCCTCTTGTGTTTCGCACAGGTGGTACCAGTCTCTCCGGTCAATCTATAACTGACGGTATACTGGTTGATTTAAGTCAGCACTGGCGAAATATAAAAGTAGAAGATAATGGTAAATTAGTTCGTGTACAGCCAGGCATTACGGGAGCCATGGTTAACGCCCATTTAAAAAAATACAATCAAAAAATAGGTCCTGATCCTTCCAGCATCAGCGCTGCGATGATGGGCGGCATCCTGTCGAATAATGCCAGTGGCATGTGTTGTGGAGTAACATTAAATTCTTATCACACCACCAAATTTATACGTTTTGTTTTACCTGATGGAAATACTTTCAGCACCGAAAACAAGGCGGACTATAGCCGCTTTGAAACAGAGTGCTCACATTTATCCGATTCCCTGACAGCAATAAAAAATGAAATTTGTCAAAACGAATTATTGTATAAAAAGATACGGTTAAAGTACCAGACAAAAAATACAGTAGGGTATTCATTGAATGCGTTTATTGATCATACACATCCGCTGGATATTTTAGCACACCTGTTAATTGGTGCAGAAGGAACCCTTGCGTTTATTGCAGAAGCCGTTTTACAAACTGTGCCTGACGAGCAATTTAAATCGACAGCACTACTGTATTTTCCTACAATCAAAGCCGCCTGCGAAGCAATTGTTCCGCTGACGAATGCAGGTGCTGCCATGGTGGAATTGATGGACAGGGCTTCATTGCGTTCAGTTGAAAATCTGGATGGGATGCCTGCCATTGTAAGAAACCTGCCGGATACGGCGGCAGCTTTGCTGATCGAATTTCAGGAGGCCAGCTGGACAGCCCTGGAAGAAAGGGTGAGCGAATTTTTGCTTTCAACGCCTTCGCTTGAATTGTACAATGCGCCCGTATTTACAAGTGATGATGCAGAAAGGGAATTTTTGTGGAAGGTAAGAAAAGGGCTTTTCCCTGCAGTTGGTGCAGTGAGGGCGAGTGGTACAACGGTGATACTGGAAGATATTGCTTTTCCGGTAAAGCAATTGGGCAACGCCATTACTGATTTGCAAAAATTATTTGAATTGTATGATTATAACAACGCCATCATTTTCGGTCATGCCAAAGACGGGAATATTCATTTTGTGGTTACCCAATCTTTTAACTCAAAAGCAGAAGTTACCCGGTATGATTTGTTTATGCGGGAAGTGATAGAACTGGTAGTGAAAAAATACGACGGCACATTAAAGGCGGAACACGGCACGGGCCGCAATATGGCGCCGTTTGTTGAAACAGAGTGGGGTAATGAAGCGTATGAGATCATGAAAAAAATAAAACTGGCGGTTGACCCGAACTTACTTTTAAACCCCGGCGTAATTATTAATGACGATAAAAATGCGCACATAAAAAACCTGAAAGAGTTACCCGCAGTGGAAGAAGAAGTAGACAAATGTATTGAATGCGGTTACTGCGAACATAAATGCCCGAGCCGCGATATAACGGCTACGCCAAGGCGCAGAATCGTAATAAGGAGAGCCTTAAAAAAACTACAGTCAGCCGGTGATACAGTAAATTATAACCTGTTGCTAAAACAATCGGAATATGATGTGATGGACACCTGTGCAGTAGACGGGCTATGTGCCACAGCGTGTCCGGTTGATATCAATACAGGTGACCTGGTGAAACGTTTACGGAGAGAGAATCACAGCGCTAAAGCAAACAGGGTGGCCTTGTTTGTTGCAAAGCATTTTAAGTTTACAGAAAGGTTGCTGCGTATTGCTTTAAAATCAGGCACAGGCATAAATCATCTGCTGGGAAAAAATACGCTCACAAAGCTAACGGGAGGAGTAAAAAAAATTTTTCCTGCAATGCCATTGTGGTCAGCGCAGATAAATGCTGCGCCAGATTTGAAGGTATTGAAAATGAATGTTCCTGTTACAGGCGCAGCAACTACTATTATATATTTTCCAAGTTGCATATCCAGGATGCTGGGTACTTACCAGGGAAAGGAAAAAAATATTTTGCAAACCTTTATCAGCGTTTGTTCTAAATCAGGTGTTGCAGTGAAGATGTTGGATAATGTAAGCGGCAGTTGCTGCAGCCAGATTTTTTCTTCCAAAGGTTTTAGCGCAGCAGCAGCATTTACGGCGAATGCCATTGCTGAAAACTTATATAAAAGCAGCGAAGGTGGTCGTTTTTCAGTAGTTATTGATGTTAGTTCCTGCGCTTACACACTGCACCACATTCGCCCGTTGCTTTCAGAAGAAAACAAACAAAAATTCGATCAGCTCACCATTCTTGACAGTGTTGATTTTTTACACGGTATTATTTTACCCGTGGCGGTAGTGCAGCATAAAAAAGCGAACATATTGTTACACCCCGTTTGTTCTTTAGAAAAAATGAAAACCACCGCTAAATTTATACAAGTAGCCAAACACTTTGCTGCAACAGTAACAGTGCCTGAAAATACGGGTTGTTGTGGCATGGCCGGCGATCGCGGATTTTTATTTCCAGCTTTAACAGCCTCCGCTACCAACCATGAAGCCAGTGAAATACGGGCGCTGAAATTTGACGGATATTATTCAACTACCAAAACCTGTGAAATGGCGATGTCGGCTGCAGTAGACCAAAATTATGAATCCATTTTATACCTCGTGGACGAGGCGATCTGACCTACTTACGCAGTCAAAATTCCAATCAATTTTTTTTTATATTCTTGATAAAAAGGAACTGTTAACAGAACGCAAACAATCGTAAAATTACTACTGCTGGCATTGTTTTTTCTCATGCATTAATTCAACAAATTTAAATTGTGTATGAAAAAAATAACGAGTTATGCAGCAGCTTTGCTGTTAATGGTAGTTGCGTTTTCGGCCTGTAAAAAAAGCGATAACAATAACAATATACGGACACCCTCAGCCGGACTGATGGCGTTTAACCTGGCCCCTGATAGAGATGCGGTAAGTTTTGTGGTTTCCGGTAAGAGACTCACCAATGCACCCCTGAATTACAATGGATTCACCGGGGGATACCTGGCTGTTGGCGTTGGGTCGCAGGAAGTGAAATCTGTAAATCCCGGAAATGATTCCACACTGGCTACCGGCACTGGCAATTTTGTTGACAGTATGTATTACTCCGTTTTTACAGTGGGTAAAGGTGGAAATTACCGCAACATATTGGTTAACGATTCTTTAAACAGTCTTACAGTTTCACCCGGTCAGGCATATGTGAGGTTTATTAATGCTATAGCAGATTCAGCCTATATGCCGATGGTTACTATTTCTTCCGGCGATAGCAACATCGTTAACGCCAATGCAAGTTTTGGCACTATATCTCCTTTCACAAAAATACGTGCAGGAAATATAGATGTTAAAATCAGCAACGGTGATAGTGTTGCCGCAACCCGTACAATTGCAGTAGATGAATCTAAAGTTTATACGGTTTTATTAACAGGCTTACGTGGCGCAACGGATACTACTAAATCTATCCAGGTAAAGTACATCAATAATGGAACGGTAAAATAATTTTCCTGTAATAATAAAAAACAGCGCAGTTGGCTTCGTGAAAACGAGGCCATCTTTCGTAAAAAGGGGCTTGGTTTCAGGATATACCTCACCTGCAATACCTTATTTGCTTTACAGAAGCTATGTGCTGCCAGCAGGCATTTTTATTTTTAATTGTACTGTAAACCGGCTTCCCTTTCCTGCCTGCGACACTACTTTAATGGTACCACCGTGCTGCTGTATAATTTGCCTTGATAAACTAAGGCCTATGCCGGAACCATTTTCTTTAGTGGTAAAAAATGGAATAAAAATATCTTCCAGGGCTTCCGGTTCTATACCGGGGCCATTATCTGTAACGTCAATAAAAACCCATTGATTTTGTGTATAGGTAGTAATGTGTATCAAAGCATCTTTGGTATGTTCCAGGGCTTCTTTCGCATTTTTTATTAAATTAATAAGTACCATAGAAAGTTGCTCCGGGTCAGCTTGCACCAATTGATCGCCTGCTTTGCTTTCAACAGAAAAAGATATATGGGCCGCAACCATTTCAGGCTGTAAAAGATTCATGATCTGTAATATCAGCGGGGCTACTTGTACCTCTGCAAAAGAAGGAGAAGGAATGCTGGTGAAACTGCGGTAACCATCCACAAAATTGATCATGCCGATGCCACGGCTTTCCAAGGTTTGCAGCGCTTCCTGCAAATCGCCTTTGGCGCCATTGTCGTTGGCAGTGGCGGGTAATTCTGTGTCCACTATATGTTTCATCGTTCCAATAAGGGACAAGATAGGCGTAAGCGAATTCATGATTTCGTGGCGCAGCACACGGGTTAAATTCTGCCAGGCTTCCACTTCTTTTTGCTGCATTTCAGGCTGTATGTTTTGCAGCGAAACAAGGTTCTTTATTTGGCCACCAAGCCGGATGGAAACAATGTTGACGGACACCTGTAAACCATTAGCGCCCTGGTATAAAAAATGTTTATCGGTTGTGTCATGCAGCTTTTCTGCCAGTTCCGCATGATTGGCTTTTAATTCCGCAATATTTTTAAGCCGGTAAAAACCCAGCAGCTTGCAGGCCGCGCCGTTACTGAGTTCTATTCGGCCGTACTGATCGTACAACATCAAACCTGTTTGCACATTCTGGATGATTGTGTTCACCAAATGAAGGCTCGCTTCGTTCTCCGCCCTTATTTTTCTAAAGGCTTCCAGTACTTTATTAAATTGTTTATTCAGTCCCTGGAAACTTTTTCCAAAAGTATTGTCCGAAGAAAATTTGATGCTGAAATCATCATATTGAATAGAGTCAAAAAAGCGGGCGAGTTTACGGTTAGTGGCATTGGAATAATAATACAGATCGAAACCGCGGTAGACGATAACGCCAAACAGCAACGCACAACTGAGCCAGTAAATCACTTCTGTTTTTGCCTGGAACAATTGTGTCAAACAGTACGCAAGTCCGGCGGACAAAAAAATGATCAGCACAATGCGCCATAGAAGCCCCAAAGAAAAGCGTTTGAAAATCATAATGGTCTAATCTTTTATCACGTTGCCCGGTCTTGTGGACAGGGTACCAAGGTTGCCAGCAGATTGTTTTGTGCGATAAAGATATAAAGTTAAACCATACCCCCTGATTTTGATTTATAGGAGGTAACAGGTGTGGAAAGCACCCGCATATCAGCTGTAAGAATTTTTAACTGTTGTAAAATAAACGGTCGCTGAATACCTGGCTTTATTTGGAATGATTTTCAAAGCCTTCAAAAGCACCGGCCGTGGCATAAGATGCGTCTTCATTTAGTCCTTCCTCTTTACTAACTTTTTCATTTTCCTTTTTATTTTTTGCAGTGCTGTCTTCCTCCTTCAGGTCTTCATCCAACGGCAAGCCGGTATCTGCCGGTTGCTTTTGCTGATAAATTTCCTTCTTAATAAAAACTTCGCTTTGCGGAAGTTCAGCCGGTTGTATAGTCTTGTCCTTGTTATCTTGTGTCATAATAAACATTTCACCTATTGCTGTAAATTCTATGCCAGAAAGCAGTACGTTAAGATTGTTTCAGGCAGCTCCGGATAATTCCCGGCATTAATGACAACGGGTTTACTGGTAAGGGTTGGCACATGGGAGTGTTTAGTTGGTGGTTGACAGCCTCAAAATATCTACCTTAGCTTTTTAATAAAATGTACTTCAAAATGAAAAAATATTTTTGCCTTTTTGTGCTGAGTGGTATGCTCTTTACTGTAGCGGAAGCTCAGCAACCAGCCAATAATGTGGCGGTTTCTGCTAAAATAAATGGACATCCTGCCTGGATTATGCAGGGAAATATTTATGAGGTCAACATTCGCCAATACACGTCCGAAGGAACTTTTAACGCATTTGCAAAACATCTTGACAGGTTAAAGAAAATGGGCGTGCAAACACTCTGGTTTATGCCGCTCAATCCCATCAGTAAGATTGACCGTAAAGGCACTCTGGGCAGTTATTACGCGGTGTCCGATTATACATCCATTAATCCTGAATTTGGTACCATCACCGATTGGAAGCAATTGGTTAAAACAATACACGCCAAGGGGATGAAAGTAATTATCGACTGGGTGCCCAATCATACAGGCGGCGATCATCACTGGTTAAAGGAGCAACCCGATTTTTTTGTAAAGGATGCCAATGGTAATGCGGCCATAGCGGTGGATTGGGCGGATACCAGGCAACTGGATTATAACAACCCGGTAATGCAGGATAGTATGATTGCCTGTATGAAATATTGGCTTGCCAAAACCGGTATTGATGGATTTCGTTGTGATGTAGCCTGGAATGTGCCTGGCGCTTTCTGGAGCAAATGCATCAGCCAGTTAAAGAAGATTAACAATAATATTTTTATGCTGGCAGAAGGAGATAAACCTTATCTGAGCCGCAGTGGTTTTGATGCCGTGTATCCATGGGATATGTTTCACATGATGATTAAAGTGGCCGCCGGCGAACGGCCGGCCTTTGCACTGGATAGCGTAAAAAACTATGCCGACACTGCCTTTGCCAAAAATGAAATACAAATGTACTTTACCAGTAATCATGATGAGAACAGCTGGAACAAGGCAGATTATGGTGTATTTCCCGGTGCTGTACATGCTCCGTTTGCTGTGTTCACGCAAACGATGTACAACGGTGTTCCGGAGATTTATAGCGGGCAGGAAGAGCCTGTATTGAGACCGTTAGAATTCTTTGAAAAAGATCCAATCGTTTTTGACAAGTATCTGCGGGCACCTTTTTATAAAACCTTATTGAACCTCCGCAAAAATAATCCGGCTTTATCCGCCAATGCAGCTTTTAGAAAGATCAATGCAGGAGATGATAAAGCGCTTTATGCTTATGTACGGGAAAAGGGCAGTAATAAAGTGCTGGTGATTTTAAACCTTTCATCAACAGAGCAAACGGTAAGGGTGACAGATAAACGCTTGTTTGGAAAACCTTACAATGTATTCATGGGTATAAAGGAGCCGCTGAGTGGTAAAGATTGGAAGATAGAACCCTGGGGATACGTCGTATACACGTATAACGCCACAAACAGGTAACAACAGCGGACAGTCTTTTTATTTGGGCAAAATCTATGACCAACTACCTATTACAGTATTTTAATGAATCCTGTGACTAAATTGACGCCGCTATAATTAATGCCTTTGTATGGTGTAGATTGCAGGCAGGCAAAACTCAAAGGGATCAATCAGCGGGTTTCTTCTGGTCTGCATTTACAGCGGTTGTTTCCATAAATAAATAAAACCTGTTTTACAATGAAAGGAAGAATACACCGGCTGTTTTTTGTGACTGTTTTTTTATCTGTTGTATTATTGGCCAAAGCGCAACCAAACGTACATCCTCAATCAGTAACGTACGAGTGGCCAACAGATGCGCTCGTAAAAGCAAAATTAGACAAGTGGCAGGATCAAAAATTTGGAATGCTCATCCACTGGGGATTGTATGCCGTGCCCGGCATCATTGAATCATGGTCTATCTGCAACGAAGACTGGATTGAGCGGGATAGCACGTCGCATTACGAGGAGTATAAAAGTTGGTACTGGGGCTTGCAAAAAGATTTTAACCCGGTAAAATTTGATCCCGATCAATGGGCAAAAGCAGGTAAAGATGCTGGAATGAAATACGTGGTATTTACCACTAAACACCATGATGGCTTCAACATGTTTGATACAAAACAAACTGATTTCAAAATATCCGCTGGTCCGTTTAAAGACAATCCCAAAGCCAATGTAGCTAAATTTGTTTTTGATGCTTTTCGCAGAAATGATTTTATGATCGGCGCTTATTTTTCCAAACCCGACTGGCACTCTGAGAATTTCTGGTGGCCGAAATATGCAACGCCCGATAGAAACACGAATTATGATATCCGTAAGTTTCCCTGGCGGTGGAATAAATTTAAAGACTTTACTTATAACCAGATCGGCGAGCTCATGCACGACTATGGTTCTATGGATATTTTATGGCTCGATGGAGGTTGGGTTCGTCCGCTGGAAACTGTGAACGAAGAAGTACGCAGTTGGGGTGCAGCCATACCGGCATGGAGCCAGGACATCGACATGCCACGCATTGCTGCCATGGCAAGAACTGCGCAGCCGGGCTTACTGATTGTTGACCGGACAGTTCACGGACCATACGAAAATTACCAGACACCTGAACAAAAAATTCCCGAAAAGCAATTGGATCATCCGTGGGAAAGTTGTTTGACGCTCGCCAATAACTGGGGCTATGTTCCGAACGACCAGTTTAAATCTTCTGAAAAAATTATTCATACGCTGATTGAAGTGGTAGCCAAGGGCGGAAGCTTATTATTAGGGGTTGGCCCAAAACCTGACGGTACATTTCCAGACAGCGCTACGGAGCGACTGGAAGAAATAGGGAAGTGGATGAAAGTGAATGGCAGCGCTATTTATGCCACCCGCACAACTCCTTACTACAACGAGAAAAATATTTGGTTCACGAAAAGTAAAACAGGCAGTACTCAATATGCCCTTGTTTGCCTGGAAAAAGGAACCCCCGTTCCGGCCACTATACAATGGACAACCAACCTGCCGGCAAAAGGAAGCAAGATGAAATGGCTGCAAACCGGTGAGAGCGTGAAATGGGTAATAGCAAAAGGCGTAGTAAATGTGCTGGTGCCAAAATCGGTATATAAAAGTAAAAAACACTACCCTGCACTGGCTTTTTCATTCACCGGCAGCACAATGTAGACCATAGAGAATTAACCGCAATAAACAAGACAAGCGTTTGCATAATAAAACAGTGTAAGCATTCTTATCTTTAAAGATCAATTCCCTTCCATCTGAAAATGTTTTACAACTATTTTATAACTGCATACTAAAACAAAAAAAATGGCTGATACAGCAACCTTGAACACGCCTTCAACCAACCTTACCACACCCGCAAAAAATAACGGTCCGATTATTATTATCGGCTCCCTGTTTTTTATTTTCGGGTTCATCACCTGGCTGAATTCCGTGCTGATACCTTACCTGAAAATTGCCTGCGAGCTCAATAATTTTGAGTCGTACCTGGTTGCATTCGCATTTTACATTTCTTATTTCGTAATGGCCATTCCATCTGCACGGGTGTTAAAGGCAACAGGTTTTAAAAGAGGAATGGCAGTGGGGCTGGGTGTTATGGCTGTAGGCGCTTTGATTTTTATTCCGGCCGCAATGACCAGGACATACAGTTTATTTTTGCTTGGTTTATTTGTTCAGGGTACCGGGCTCGCTGTTTTACAAACTGCCTCCAATCCATACATCACCATCATTGGTCCAAGGGAAAGTGCTGCCAAAAGAATCAGCATCATGGGCATCTGTAACAAAGTGGCAGGTTCTATCGCTCCCATTGTGCTTGGCGCTATTACTTTAAAAAATGCGGATGTTTTAAAAGAGCGCCTACTTACTATGGGTGCTGCCGAAAAAGCAGTTCAACTAAATGAACTTGCCGCAAGAGTGATATTACCATACATCTGTATTATAGTGGTATTGGTAATTCTTGCCATTGCAATTAATTTTTCTCACCTGCCTGAGATAGATACAGAGCATGAAGACGAAGCAGTGGCAAAAGCCAATAGCGGCAAGACAAGCGTGTTCCAGTTTCCGCACCTTATGCTGGGTGTGTTGACGTTGTTTTTATATGTAGGTGCAGAAGTATTGGCCGGTGATACCATCATCAGTTACGGCGCTTCGCAGGGCATAGCCTTATCAACAGCTAAGTTCTTTACCACTTGCACTTTAATCGCAATGATAGTTGGATACATTGTCGGTATCATCGCTATTCCAAAGTATTTAAAGCAAGGCACCGCATTAAAATTCTCTGCCATCATTGGGGTTGTCTTTTCTATCATTGCGATACTCACAACGGGATATACTTCAGTATTATTTATAGCATTGCTGGGGTTGGCCAACTCCCTAATGTGGCCGGCAATATGGCCGCTGGCAATTGCAGATTTAGGCCGTTTTACAAAAGTAGGTTCCTCGTTGCTGATTATGGCCATTGCAGGGGGGGCGGTACTTCCATTAATCTATGGTCGGCTGGCAGATGTACTCAGTCCGCAGCATGCCTACGTTATCTTAATACCTATTTACCTGTTTATTTTATATTATGCAGCCATCGGCAGCAAAATCAGAAAATAATATACCTGTTGTATAATTTTGTACAATTCTTTTTTTCAAAATATCCATATGTTGTATCTATCCCGGTTCAACCCTGTTAAACAAAAAAAATATTTACCCCTACTTTTGGCAACCTGTTTTTTTGTTGTCACCAGCAACGCACAACAACTTACCAAATACGTTGATCCTTTTATTGGCACCGGCGGCCATGGCCATACTTATCCGGGCGCAACGGTGCCATTCGGCATGGTACAGTTAAGTCCGGATAACGGCGAAAACGGCTGGGACTGGTGCAGTGGTTATCATTACAGCAGCGACAGCATACAAGGATTCAGCCACACGCATTTAAGCGGTACGGGCATTGGAGACTGGTGTGATATTTCTGTGATGCCCGCCGCCAATATCTTACAGCCCGGCGAATATTATAAGGTAAAATACAGTCATGCCAATGAAAATGCAAGCCCCGGTTTTTACCAGGTAAAATTAGACAATGGCATACAGGCCGCTTTTACTGCAACAGAAAGATGCGGTCTGCATCAATACAGTTTTCCCGCCACAGCCACACCGGTGCTGCGTTTCGATCTTGGCTTTCATATCAACTGGGATACACCAACCGGAACTTACATCAAACAACTCAATGATTCAACCATTGTTGGCTACCGTTTTTCAAAAGGCTGGGCCAATGTGCAGCGCATTTATTTTGCCGCACGCACTTCTGTTCCAGTAAAAGAACTGCTGTTGAGCGAAGCAACCAAATCTGTAAAAGGCAAAGAAACAAAAGGCACCAGGAGCATTTCGCAACTGGTGTTTCAATCTTTAAATGGTAAAACGCTTTTATTGAAAGTGGCGCTTTCTTGTGTAAGTACTGATAAAGCCCTTGGAGCATTGTCAGAAATTAAGGGATGGAATTTCAACAGTGTAAAAGCATCTGCGGAAACAAAGTGGGATAGCGAACTAAAAAAATTACAGGTTAAAACAACAGACGAAAAATTAAAGAAAGTTTTTTACACCGCGTTATATCACACTTGTATGGCTCCGGCATTGTATTCAGATGCAGATGGAACTTGTCAGAATGTAAAAGGCCAAGTACTTAAAATGCAGCAGGGGCAAAGGTATACAGAGTTTTCGTTGTGGGACACTTTTCGTGCAGAAGATCCTTTATTCTCCATTACACAACCTAAGCGCATACCCGATTTCATCAATACCATGATGGCTTTTTATAAAGAAAATGGCCTGTTGCCTATCTGGGACTTGAGCACCTGGGAAACGAATACTATGACCGGCTATCATGCCATTCCAGTACTGGCCGATGCGATTTTAAAAGATACCAAAGGGATTAACGCAGCTGAAATTTTTGAAGCCATGAAAAAATCTGCTATGCAAAACATACGCGGTACAGATTTTTACCGGCAATATGGTTATGTGCCGCAGGATAAATATGGCAGCAGCGTAACGGTAACGGTTGAGTACAGTTATGATGACTGGTGTATTGCACAGGTAGCAAAAAAATTAGGCAAAACCGCAGACTATGAAACCTTCATGAAAAGGTCGGCATCCTGGAAAAATTTGTTTGATCCGGCCACCGGTTTTATCCGTGCAAAAAATGCAGACGGAACCTGGGTAACGCCTTTTGATCCCTACCTTTCAGAGCATGATGAAAAGAAAGCCATGTACACCGAAGGCAATGCCTGGCAGCATTCTTTTTTTGTACCGCACGATGTAACAGGTCTGGCAAAAGCCCATGGCAGCACAGAAAAATTCATCCTGAAACTCGATTCTTTATTCACCGTTAGTTCAGAAATAAAAGGCGAAAATAAATCACCCGACGTGAGCGGTTTGATTGGCCAATATGCCCATGGCAACGAGCCAAGTCATCACATTGCTTACATGTACAGTTTTGTCGGCGATGCCTGGAAAACACAGGAGCGGGTGAAGACGATTGTGGATTCTATGTACCGCGATCAGCCGGATGGTTATGCAGGCAATGAAGATTGCGGCCAGATGAGTGCCTGGGGCGTGTGGAGTATGATGGGCATTTATCCCGGTAACCCCAGCAGCGGTCAGTATGTTTTTGGTACGCCCATGATGGACGAAGTGCGGATGCAACTGCCCTCAGGTAAAACCATGTTGCTGCAGGCAAAGAACAGGTCGGCCAATAATTTTTACATTCAAAGCGTGCAGTTAAACGGCAAGGATTATAACAAAACGTATATAGATCATACTACTTTATTAAAAGGAGGAACACTGGTTTTCACCATGGGTTCAGCGCCTAATAAACAGTTTGGCAGTGCCCCTGAAACATGGCCTGCATCAGCATCGGGCAGCAATTGATTGTATAATTTCCAGGACGGGAAGAGCTGTACTTTTGTTTGTTTAAGTAAATGGTTTTTACCAGCAGTTGTTTTTCATAGCAGCATTCTTGTGTCACTCACTTGTACAAATAAAACCATGAGCAACAACAAATGCAGTGGCTCAATAAATAAAAATGCTTCAGCAATTATAAAAACCAAAATAATTTTTTAATGAATAAATCAATCGCCGCTGCATGTTGCATGTTGTTTTTTGTTGTTCAGCTAACAGCGCAGGATCAGTATGAATTAAACACGGGCTGGTTCTGTTCGCCCATCGCTGCAACCAAACAAGCCGGTACAGAAATTTCAAAACCTTCCTTTGCCGTAAATGGCTGGTTGCCTGCTACAGTGCCGGGCACTGTGCTCACCACCATGCTGAATAATAAGCAGGTACCCGATCCTTTTTATGGAATGAACAACCAGTACATTCCTGATATTTATCAAACCGGTCGCGACTACTATACCTACTGGTTTGTAAACAATTTTAAAGAAAAGATCAGTTCAGCGAATGAACAGGTATGGTTAAACTTCAGGGGAGTAAATTATGGCTGTGATGTGTTTGTAAACGGCCATAAGGTGAACAAAAAAACGCACAAGGGTATGTACCTGCGGCAGACTTATAATATTACAGCTTACCTTTCAAAAGATGGCAATAACAGGCTGGCAGTGATTGTATATCCGCCGGATGTTGTCGGCAACCCAAACGGCGGCCAGGGTGGCGATGGCGAGATAGCAAGGAATGCAACCAACCAGTACACCGCAGGCTGGGACTGGATACAACCCATCCGAGACCGTAACACCGGCATCTGGGATAAAGTAACCATCGAAAAAACCATCAGCGTAAATCTTAAAAATTCAAACGTTGTTACGTTGGTGCCCGGTGTTCGTTTACCCGGTGCTTCGCAGCAACCAGCCATCATTAAAGTAAGTTCAGAAATTGAAAACCCGGGCAGCACGTTGCTTGCGGGCACGCTTCAATACACGCTCGACGGCACCACCATTAAAAAAGACATTATACTTCAGCCAAAAGCTACTGCTGAATTTCAACTACCGGATTACACTTTAAAGAATCCTAAATTATGGTGGCCCAACGGCTACGGCGATCAACCGTTGTATAAAATACAGGTACAGTTTATAAGCAAGTCAAAAGCCTTGCTGGATAAGGAAGACATCAGCTTTGGTATCCGTGAAATTCAGACAGGATGGAACGCTCACACGGGCAGCAGGGAAACAATCGTGAATGGCCAGAAAATATTTATAAAAGGCGGCAACTGGATAGTTTCTGATGCGATGATGCGTTTTACAAAAGAGCGCTATGATGCGGAGATACATTTTCACCGCGACATGAATTTAAACCTCATCCGAATTTGGGGCGGTTCATTAACGGAGCGCCCGGAATTTTATGAAGCCTGTGATAAATACGGCATGCTCGTGTTCCAGGACTTCTGGTTTTCCGGCGATTGCAACGGCAGGTGGCTTGACCCAATGAAGAAAGAAGATCAGTGGACACGCCGCCAGTATCCGGATGATCATGGACTCGTGCTCGAATCAATTGCAGATCAGATTAAAATGATTCGCAGTCATCCCTCACTGGCCTTTTATTGCGGTGGAAATGAGATCACACCGCCTGAAGATATTTTTACAGCGTTGAAAGATTCCATCTTACCAAAGCTAGACCGTACCCGTTATTTTTATGATTATTCCAACAGCGACAGCATGTCGGCGAATACGCTGGGAGGCAACGGCGACGGACCATACGGCGTGCAAAACATCAACACATTCTGGGGTTTTAAAACATTTCCATTTAACAGCGAAGTTGGTTCTGTTGGTGTAGGCGATTACGAATCGCTGGAAAGATTTCTGCCAAAAGAAAACATGGTAGCACCACAATTCCCGGGCAAGCCTGATTCCGTTTGGGACTATCATAAATACATTGGCTACGATCAGTTTATTGCGCCTTATGGAGCTGTGAAAGACGTGCGTGATTTTGGTTTAAAAGCACAGCTGGTCAACTACGATCAGTACCGTGGTTTAATAGAAGGATTTTCGGCACACATGTGGGATTGGTACACCGGTGTCATCATCTGGAAAACCCAAAATCCATGGACAGCTTTACGGGGACAGATGTATGATTATTACCTGGACCCCAACGCCTGTTTGTATGGATTAAAAACGGCAGGGGAGCAGGTGCACGTAATGTACAATCCCGTTACCGGTATGGTGATGATTGAAAACAATGGCTTTAAAATAGTCCGCGACCTGATGCTGGAAATTAAAACCTATGATATGGATGGGAAAGGCAATCTGCTAACGCAGGTATTTGCCGAAGCACAGCCAACATCGGTTAAAAATTATATTCCAATCAAGGAAACCATTGACGGTTTGCGAAAAGATAAAGGCATGTTTTTATCGTTGCGTTTGCTGGATATAAGCAAGAAAATTGTAAGTGATAATTTTTACTGGTTGCCAAACAACGAAGAAAAATATACCGGTTTACAGCAGATAAAAACCGCAGCGGCAACAATAGAAGCAAAGCAACAGGGAGCTGATAAAATCGCAGTTACCATCAGCAATCCGGCCAACGGGCCAGTCTCATTCTTCAACCGTATTTCATTGGTAAATTCTGCCACTAAAAAAAGAATACTACCGGTATTTTACAGCGACAATTATGTATCCGTTTTACCCGGCGAAACAAAAACAATTACGCTGGAATACACGCCCAATGCAGCAAATGCCAAACCACAGGTTTCATTGCAGGGTTGGAATACAGCGGAGCAGCTGGTTTATATAAAATAGAAAAGGCAATTTTAAAACAGTGTAAAATGTATTTCATGAAGCTTATAAAACCGATTGCATGCATTGCCATAGTTGTTATTATTTGTGATAACACTAATGCACAAACACCTTTATTCAGGGATGAAAAAGCACCAAAGGAAGCAAGGGTAAAAGACTTGTTGCATGCCCTCACGTTGCCGGAAAAAATTGCGATGCTGGGCAACACAAGTCCTGCGGTAGAGCGCTTAAAAATACCTGCCTATAATTGGTGGAACGAATCGTTGCACGGCCTTGCGAGGGCAGGCGAGGCCACGGTATTTCCGCAGGCCATTGGCATGGCAGCTACCTTCAACGATGATTTATTGAAAGAAGAAGCAGGGATAATTTCAACAGAGGCCCGGGCCAAGTATAACCTGGCTGCAAAAATGAGCCGTCATCTTTGGTACATGGGGCTTACCTTCTGGTCGCCCAACATCAATATTTTTCGTGATCCACGCTGGGGCAGGGGGCAGGAAACTTACGGGGAAGATCCATTGCTGACGTCAAAAATGGGTACTGCTTATGTAACCGGCCTGCAGGGAAATGATGCGAATTATTTAAAAGTAGCAGCCTGTGCCAAGCACCTCGCAGTACACAGCGGACCGGAAGCGGATCGTCATAATTTTGACGCCGTTGTTGACGAAAAAGACCTCCGGGAAACCTATTTATATTCTTTTAAAAAACTGGTAGATGCCAACGTGGAAGCGGTGATGTGCGCTTATAACCGCGTTAACGGTGAGCCTTGCTGTACGGGCAAAACACTGATCACGGATATTGTAAAAAACGAGTGGCATTTTAAAGGGCACATGGTGACCGATTGCGGTGCCCTGTCAGATATCATCAATATCCCCGGCGTAAAAACAACCAAAGAAGAACTGGCAGCAGCGGCAATTAAGGCTGGTATCAACCTGGAGTGTGGTGGTATTTTGCAGCAGGATGTAATGGGCGCAATTAGTAAAGGCCTGTTAACGGAAGCCAATGTAGATACTGCCCTCAGCGGCATCCTGCGCACGCAGATGAAATTGGGAATGTTTGATATTAATGCGTCAGACAATCCTTACGCCAGGTTTTCGGAAGACAGTGTGCACAATGATTATCATGTGGCCTTGTCCCGAAAGGCGGCACAACAAAGTTTGGTGTTGCTTAAAAACAACGGCGTATTGCCAATGCCAAAAGATAAGTATGAATCCATTTTAGTAACCGGCGCCAACTCTGCTTCGCTGGAAGCCATGGTGGGTAATTACCATGGCATGTCGGGCAATATAGTAACGGTGGCCGAGGGCATCACAAAAGCCGCAGGGCCAGCCACTGTAGTGCAATACGACCAGGGAAGTGATTATACAGACACAACCGATTTTGGTGGCATATGGGTATCTCAAAACAGCGATATTACGATTGCGGTAGTTGGTTTAACGCCGCTGCTGGAAGGTGAAGAAGGGGATGCGTTTTTATCAGCTTCGGGTGGTGACAGGGCCAGCATGAGTTTGCCGGCAGCACACATAGCATTTTTAAAAAAATTAAGAGCAGCTTCGAAGAAGCCGATTGTAGTTGTAGTGAATGCAGGAAGCGCTGTGGACATCACAGCCATCAATGCTTACGCTGATGCAATCATACTGGCCTGGTATCCCGGGGAACAGGGTGGCGCTGCTTTGGCGGATGTATTGTTCGGGAATGTAAATCCGTCTGGAAGATTGCCACTTACATTTTATCAATCGCTGAAAGATCTTCCCAATTATAAGGACTACGCCATGAAAGGCCGCACTTACCGCTACTTTAACGGCCCTGTTCAATATCCTTTCGGATACGGATTAAGCTATACCAGTTTTGATTATAAATGGAAACTGGAACCGCTGGCTGCATATAAAGTAACCGATAGCATTCGTGTAGCCATTGATGTTGATAACACAGGCAATTTTGATGGCGACGAAGTGGTGCAGGTGTACATGGAATATCCAAACCTGGAAAGGATGCCCATAAAGGAATTGAAAGCGTTTAAAAGGGTTACCGTTGCCAAAGCAAGTTCAGCGACAGCAGATATAAAAATCCCCGTTTCAGATTTGCAAAAATGGGATTTAAAGGAACATAAATGGAAGCTGAATAAAGGCACTTATACAATCTGCATTGGCAAAAACTCCAGCGACTTTATTTTGAAGAAAAGCTTTACAGTTAAATAAATATTTATTGGTAATTAATACAATGCCCTTTCATAATTGTTATGCTAAGGCCTTTTCCCGGTAAGCCTTTGGTGACAACCCGGTTGATTTTTTAAAAAATTTGTTGAAATTGGAAAGCGTTCTGTAGCCACAATTGAAGGCTACTTCTGAAACGTTGTAACTGGATTCAGTAAGTATTTTGCAGGCATTTGAAATCCTTATTTCGTTAAGGTAAGAGAAGAAACAGAGTTTTGTTTTTTGTTTAAACATTCTGCAAAAGGCTGGCGGGGTAAGGTTAGCTACTTTGGCGATGGCTTCAAGAGTAATGTCTTCGCTAAAATTTGCACTTACATAGTTAAAAACCTTCGTTAACCTGTCAGCGGTATTATCACTTAATTTGCTATCATACCCTTCACAAACAAAATAGTCCAGTTCATCAGACGTAGAGAGGATGTGAAGAATTTCGATCAATCCAATAATACGTTCAAAGTCTTTTTTGTTTAGAAGCGCATTGATTTTTTTTGCCACAACCTTGTTGGTTTTACCCATCACTTTAATTCCGCGGCTGGCTTTTTTTATCAGCGTATTAATTTTGCTGCATTCTCTTAAATTGTAAAAACCATCGGAAAAAACGTCTTTATTAAAATAGGCTACCACAGCATGCGATAACCCCTCTGTTGAATGTTTCGAAAACTCTTCATCGTTGATGATTTCATGCGGTAAATCTGAACCTATAAAAAAAATATCACCGCTATAGAACGTATCCAGCTTATCGCCAATAATTCTTTTACCTTTTCCATTTTTAATATAGATAAGTTCAAGCTCTGGATGGTAGTGAAATTTGGAATCAAAATATGGAAATTTCCTTTCCATGATGGCAATCTGCCTGTCGAGCGCATTGGATATTTCTGATTTAAAAGCCCGCATTGAAAAAAATTTTAGTGTGCTAGAAAAGTTATTTGCTGCCCAGACTACTATTTAGTTGGCAGGAAATACCAATATCGTTAAGAATTCCAGTGATGATATTATTTATGCCAAATAAATATTTTTTTAGCTAAAAATACATCTAAAGTTTTAAAATTGTTAAGTAAGTTACAAAAACATTTTAAAAAATTTGTGAAAGTCGATATCTTTATCAAGAGAATTAAAGAATTTTGAAATAAACTATATATTATAAAAACAGGGCATTCAAGAAATACAGGCCACTTGTTAATATAGTACTTGGTACTCAAAATTTTGACCTCTCATCAAAAATTGTTATCCTTTAAAATGACAAAGTACGTCTTAACCATTGCGTTTTGTTTCACTGCCTTTTGTAGCATTTTTGGCCAGGCCAGGTGGCGGGTCCTGCGAAGTGAAATGATTGTTCAAAATCCGGTCTTTCAGGAGTGCCACGCCTCAACAATCGCGGAAGTGGCTCCAGGCAAATTGATGGCTTCATTTTTTGCAGGAACCGGCGAAGGAGAAAAAGATGTTACCATCTGGCTCGCCACTTGCGATCATGATAAATGGACTGCGCCTGCAGTCATAGCCGATGGCATTATCAATGATACCCTGCGTTACCCCTGCTGGAACCCGGTTTTATTCAAAAGCAAAGAGGAAAAACTTTTTTTATTTTATAAGGAAGGCCCCAGGCCGTTCAATTGGTGGGGCATGGTCAAAACATCAGATGATAGCGGCGCAACCTGGAGTTTGCCGGAGCGGCTTGCGAACGGAATATTGGGGCCAATAAAAAATAAACCGGTACAGCTGGTGGATGGCACGATATTCTCCCCATCAAGCAAAGAAGAAAATGATGTATGGAAAGTGTACATCGAAAAGTCAACTGACAAGGGCAATAGCTGGCAGCTGATTCCCGTGGACACGGGTAATGCATTCAGGGTAATTCAGCCAACTATTTTATTGTATCCGCATCAACGCCTGCAGATGCTTTGCAGAAGTAACCAGGATAAAATAGTACAGTCCTGGTCAAATAATAACGGACAAACATGGAGTAAATTTTCGCTTACGCAGCTGCCAAATCCTAATTCAGGTATTGATGCTGTTACCTTAAAAAGCGGCGTGCAAATGCTTGTATACAATCCTGCAACCAAAGGAAAAGAGTGGTCAAATGGTCGTCAAAAACTGCATGTAGCTATATCAAAAGATGGGCTGAATTGGAAAGATGTTATTGTGCTTGAAAATGGCACAAGCGAAGAGTTTAGTTATCCAGCTATTATAGAAACAACTGACGGAAAGGTGCACATTACTTATACATACGATAGGAAAAATATTAAGCATGTTGTGCTTGCGTATAAGTAAGCTGTTTATTATTGGTGGAGCACAAGAAGTAACGCTGCTACCAGGCGAAATTGATTAAAGTGTTGCTGGTAGTGCAACAGGTGGGGTTCAATGTTAATATTATGTCAGCAAGCGATAAAATTGAAGCGACGATTATTAACACCAATTGTCATCTTTACCATTTACAACAGTTGGCCTGGTGATAAGCAGTTTTTGTGTGATAAATCATGCAGGTAACAGAAGGGGTTTAGCAGCTATGCTGTATAATTATCATCACAATCGCAGGAGTTGTATCCTGGTTTGTATGAATTTAAAGATTGAACTAATAAAAAAAACAAGGCATTTTAGAATTATGAAATCATTTCTTTTTCTCACAATTTGGATCATTGCAGGCCTGGTAGGTTTTGCACAGCCGGTAAGCATTATTCCACAACCAGTAAGTGTTAAACAAACGGGGGGGAAGTTTATCATAAATGCAAAAACTGTTATTGTAGCTAAAGACGCTGAGGAAGAAAAGGCAGCTGATTTTTTTACTACTTATCTGCAAAGTGTGTATGGATTTACCTTAGGAAAAAGCAACAGTGCGCAACATAATTACATAAGGCTTAATACAAGGAAATTTATCCAAAAACCGTCATCTGATGCTTATACTCTAATGGTTACATCTTCCGGTGTAACCATTACAGGTGATACTTATCCCGGCACTTTTTACGGTATTCAGAGCCTCATTCAATTACTGCCTGTCGCAAAGAGTAACGCATTAACTATTCCGGCTGTTACCATTGCTGATGCGCCGCGATTCAATTACAGGGGAATGATGCTGGATGTGGGTCGTCACTTTTTTCCTTTACCAGTTGTAAAAAAATATATTGATTATATCGCCCTGCATAAAATGAATTATTTCCACTGGCATCTTACGGATGACCAGGGCTGGAGAATTGAAATAAAAAAATACCCGTTGTTAACACAAGTGGGCAGCACCCGCAACAACACCATCATTGGCCATTTCCCGGGTACAGGAAATGATAATACACCACATGGAGGATTTTACACCCAGGATGAAATAAGAGAAGTAGTTAAATATGCCGCAGACAGGTTTATAACTGTTGTGCCTGAAATTGAAATGCCCGGCCATGCAGAAGCTGCGCTAACGTCCTACAACTGGCTGGGGTGCCCTGGCACTGGCCCCTACAAAGTGGAGGGTACCTGGGGTGTGTTTGACAATGTTTTTTGTGCCGGCAAAGATTCGACTTTTCAATTTTTGCAGGATGTAATAGATGAAGTGCTGCAATTGTTTCCTTCACCTTACATACATGTAGGTGGCGATGAGTGCCCGAAAACCAACTGGAAAAAATGCCCGCTTTGCCAGGCAAGAATAAAAGCAGAGGGTTTAAAAGATGAGCATGGATTGCAGAGTTATTTTGTACAGAGAATGGAGAAATATATCAACGGCAAAGGACGTAAAATTATTGGTTGGGATGAAATTCTGGAAGGAGGATTAGCTCCCAATGCAACTGTAATGAGCTGGCGTGGAGAGGAGGGAGGCATAGATGCGGCCAAACAAAATCATGATGTTATTATGACGCCGGGCGGATGGGTTTACTTTGATCATGCACAGGTTGAAAAAGATGATTCACTTACCATCGGAGGTTTTTTGCCACTGGGAAAAGTATACGGATACGAGCCGATTCCAAAAGAATTAAATGCGGAGCAGGCCAAACACGTTCTGGGCGGCCAGGCCAATTTATGGACAGAATATATTACCAATCTGCCAAAAATTGAATACATGATTTTCCCTCGCATGAGTGCGTTGAGTGAAGTGCTTTGGAGTCCCAAAAATCAGCGGAACTGGAAGTTGTTTTTGCCACGTTTACAGCAACAATATAAAAGATATGATTTATGGAAAAGCAATTTTAGTAAAGCTATAATCGCAGAAGTTAAAGTTGCGCCCAAAAAAGTCATCAGTAAAAAAAAGTGATTTTGACAATGCTATGCCAGTGAAAAAACAGGCTGTTATTTGCAACAGCATTCAAAAAGATCATTCTAAAGTTTTTTAATTGATGGAATCAGAAACACTCATACAACCAAAGATGTTGTCGCACGAAAAAGTGCCAGTCGTAATTTATAAAAACTCCCGTGAGGCTTCCAAAATAGTGGCGCGGGAAATTGCGGATTTTATCATCGCATGTCAGCAAAATGGCAAACGTGCGGTGCTTGGTTTGGCAACCGGCTCAACTCCCAAAACAGTATATGCTGAATTAGTAAGGCTGCATCACAGGGAAGGACTGAGTTTTAAAAATGTGATCAGTTTTAACCTGGATGAGTACTACACGCTGCCGCCTGATGCGATACAAAGCTACCGCCGGTTTATGAATGAAAACCTGTTTGATCACATCGATATCCTGCCTGAAAATTGTTATATACCCGACGGCACGGTACCACAGGAACTGTTAAAGACCTACTGTACGGAATATGAAAATAAAATTGCGGAGGCAGGCGGTATCGATATCCAGCTGCTGGGTATTGGCAGCAATGGACATATAGGGTTTAATGAACCCGGCTCACATGTAAGTTCACCTACAAGGCTCATTACACTCGACCTGAGTACAAGAGCAGATGCCGCATCTGACTTTGGAGGCATCGCCAATGTTCCCAAAAAAGCCATCACCATGGGCGTTGGTACTATCTTAAAAGCCAGAAGAATTATACTGCTTGTATGGGGTGAACGCAAAGCAGATATTTTAAAGAAGGCGGTTGAAGGGCCCGTTACAGAATTTGTGCCGGCCTCTTACCTGCAGGGTCATCCAAATACACTTTTTGTTACGGAGCAATCGGCGGCTGCAGCTTTAACACGCCGCAAATCCCCCTGGTTAACTGAAAATGTTGTGTGGGATACGGCGATGATTAAAAAAGCCGTTACCAGTTTGGCCCTAATGGTAAAGAAGCCCATTCTTAAGTTAACAGACAATGACTATAATGAAAACGGCCTGAGTGACCTGCTGGCTATGTACGGACAGGCGTACGATATCAACATCAAAGTTTTCAACTGGTTGCAGTATACCATTACCGGATGGCCGGGCGGTAAACCTAATGCTGATGATACCAACAGACCAGAAAGAGCCAATCCAGCTAAAAAAAGAGTCCTGATTTTTAGTCCTCATCCGGATGATGATATCATTTCGATGGGTGGCACTTTTCAGCGACTTGTTGATCAGGGGCATGAAGTGCATGTGGCGTATCAAACTTCGGGAAATATCGCAGTGGCTGATGATGAAGCATTGCGGTTTACAGAATTTGTTATCGACTTTAATGAAAAATTTTCAATTGAAAATGAGGGCACCAATGCTATTTACAAAAAGGCACTGGCTTTTTTAAAGGTGAAAGAAAGTGGCGAAAAAGATATTGAAGAAGTACGGTATGTAAAAGGGTTGATCCGGCGTGGCGAAGCAAGAAATACCTGCCGCTTTGTTGGTATTCCGGCCGGCTGCATTCATTTTCTTGATCTTCCTTTTTATGAAACCGGGCTGGTTGAAAAAAGCCCCTTGTCGCAAAAAGATTATGCCATCATACAACAGGTAATTCAGCAGGTGCAGCCGCACCAGTTGTATGCAGCCGGCGATCTGGCAGATCCGCATGGTACACACAAGGTTTGCCTGGATGCCATTTTTGAAGCGGTACATTTATTGAAGAACGAAGCCTTTATGAAAGATTGCTGGGTATGGTTGTATAAAGGGGCATGGGCCGAATGGGATATCGATATGATAGAAATGGCAGTTCCTATGAGTCCGGACCAGGTGCTTAAAAAAAGGCTGGGAATTTTTAAACATCAATCCCAGAAAGATGGAGTGGTTTACCAGGGCACCGACTCCCGGGAGTTCTGGCAAAGAGCGGAAGAAAGAAACAAGGCAACAGCTGACCTGTATAACAAATTAGGCCTTGCAGAATATGCGGCAATGGAGGCATTTGTGCGATGGCATTTTTAACAAACCAATCACATAAAACATTTGCCAGCGCAAGCAGCCTTCTAACGTTAAAAAGCATCATGTAGTAATAGCAACTAAAACTGGATAGTTCAACTTCTTTTGTATAGTTCCCGTTTGATGAAGGGATTTTTTTATTAACCAAAAACTAAAATTGTAATGAGAAAATTACGCATTTTAACCGCCTTGCTACTGCTAAGTTCAGTAGTGATGGCACAAAGCCGGCAACTAACCGGTACTGTTACAGATTCTAAATCTGGCAGCGGCTTACCGGCTGCCACAATTGGTGTAAAAGGCAAAACTGCCAAGACCGCTGCTGGTCCTGATGGTTCTTTTTCACTCACTGTTCCTGCCGGTAATATTTCCCTGGAGGTTACTTCTGTTGGCTATGTTACTAAAACCATTTTGGTGGAAGGTGACAAAAGCAATATTACAGTTGCATTGGACCAGGCTTCTGCAGACATGTCCGAAGTAGTGGTAACTGCCTTGGGTATCAGCAAACAGACAAGGAAAGTAGGGTATGCTGTATCTACAGTTGGTGGCGACCAGATGTCCAAAGCAAGGGAAAACAACGTGGCACTGGGGTTAGCAGGACAGGTTGCCGGTTTAAATGTTCATGGAACCAATGGTGGTCCTGGGGGTTCTGCCCGTATTCTATTGAGAGGTATTTCAAGTATCACAGGTGGCGGCGCTCCCTTGTTTGTGATCAACGGAGTACCGATGGATAATAGCCAGCGTGGTAGCGCAGGTGAATGGGGTGGTTCTGATAACGGTGACGGTATCGGAAATATAAACCCGGATGATATAGAAAGCATGACCGTGTTGAAAGGTCTTGCTGCTTCTGCCTTATATGGATCAAGGGCCGCTAATGGTGTAATTTTAATTACTACCAAAACTGGTAAAAAAGGAACCGCTAACATTGAATACAATGCCAACTACGTTGCTGAAAAAGCAATCAACAGCACCGATTATCAATATGTATACGGACAGGGAACAGGCGGTTTGAAACCGTCCAGCGCCAGTTCTGCACAATCTACAGCACGTTTTGCATGGGGTGCTAAAATGGACGGATCGCAGGTGATTGGCCTTGACGGTAAAAACTACGCATACTCTCCTTACAAAAATAACATTGCTGATTTCTACAGATGGGGACCATCTTTTACCAACACAGTTTCTGTAAACGGTGGTGGTGACAAAGGCACTTATCGTTTGTCTGCATCTAACCTTAGTAATACTGCAATTGTAAGGGGCAGTGGCCTTGACAGAAAGACAATAAACTTCAGTATGGATCAGAAAGTAACTGATAAATTGTCTGTCACAGTAATGGCTAATTACATCGATCAGCTTGCAAAAAATCCTCCGCAATTAAGTGACGGTCCTGGTAACCCAAACAACGGTTTGTTCCTGGCTCCCAATATTAAAGAATCAATCTTGTCTCCCGGTTATGATGCCAATGGAAGGGAAATTGTATTCAGCGATGATAACTATGTAACCAATCCTTATTTTGCAGTGAACAAATGGATCAACGACGTAAGCCGTAAAAGACTGATCACCGCAGTTTCTGCAAAATACAATTTTACAAGTTGGTTGTATGCTATGAGCCGCATCGGGTATGATAATGAAGACGACCGAGTGTTGGGTGTTACTCCATCAGGTACTGACTATTCTTATAACTCCGCAGGTCAGTCAGGGGGCATTGGTCTTTCCACCTCGCAAACATCTGAATTAAACCTGGATGCATTGATAGGAGTTACCCACAAAATTACAAGTGATATCAACTTGGACGCTACGTTGGGTGCCAATGCAAGAACTAACAAAAGTGAAGGTTTAAATATCAATGGCGGACCATTTGTGTTACCAGGATTGTATACTCCAGGTAACGTATTAAATTACGGAAGAGGATATAGCTACAATGAAAGAAAAGTACATTCAGGATTTTATTCTATGGACTTTAGCTATAAAACATTCTTTAGCATCGGTACTACAGGCAGATATGATGCCTTCTCTACACTATATAACTCAGGTATTCCAAAAGGCGACCGCAATATATTTACGCCGTCTGTGTCTGCCAGCTTAATATTCTCACAGTTAATAGATGTACCTAAACTTAGCTTTGGTAAACTGCGTGCTTCTTATGCAAAAACCAGTGGAGAACCAGCTACGCCTTACCAAACTGCTGTTTATTATAATGTTGGTGGAGCAATCAATGGCACTTCTACAGGAAGTTTCGACGGAACACTTCCTAACCTGTTCCTGAAACCATATACCCTTACAGAATTTGAAGTTGGTACAGAATTGAAGTTCCTTAGCAACCGCTTGGGATTTGATATTGCTTATTTTAACCGTAAATCATCTAATGAAATTATGAATGCCAACCTTAGCTGGGCAACCGGATATTCTGGTTCAGTAATTTCAAATGGTAGCATCCAAACTAAAGGGCTTGAAGTGATGGTGACTGGCAATATTGTTAAGCAAAAGAATTTTAACTGGAATGCAAGCTTTAACCTTACCTCTGTTAGCAATAAGGTACTGAAAACAGATGCAGCGGGCAACCAGCTTGGTTTGGGAACATACAGACCTTTGAATGCAAATACAGCTTATGTGATAGGTTTGGGCGGACCACAGGTAATGGCTCATGATTACACTTATAACGACAAAGGACAAATTGTTGTTGACGGAAGTGGCTTACCGGTACAGGGAGGCCTTATAGCAATGGGATCAGTTTTACCTAATTTGTACGGTGGTTTTAAAAATGATTTCAATTACAAAAACTTTGATTTATCATTTTTAATTGACTACAATTATGGTAACAAAGTACTGTCTGCGACTAAAAACTATGCCCTGGTAAGGGGCTTGGATAAAGCAACTTTGGTTGGAAGGGAAACAGGTATTAAGGTTAACGGTGTATTGGCCGACGGAACAGCCAACGGTGTTACCGCAACTGCAGAATCGTACTATCAAAGGTTAGCGCAAATTTCAAGAGGCAACGTATTAAATGGTGATTATATTAAGTTACGCCAGGTTACACTTGGTTATACTATTTCTGAAAAAGCATTGGCAGGATTACCTTTATTTAGTTCTATCCAGATTTCTTTTGTTGCACGTAATCTTTTCACTTTCCTTAAGAATACAGATAACATTGATCCGGAAGCGGGCTTCTCTTCAACTATCCGCTATGCAGGTATTGAAGGTACCAGTCTTCCTTCAACCAGGTCTTTTGGTATCAATGCTAATTTCAAATTCAAAAAATAACCAGACATGAAAAAAACTATTTTAAATATGGGTCTTTTTGCAGCCGTTTTTATAACGAGCTGTACAAAAAACTTCGATGATGTCAATACCGATCCTACCAAGGCTTCGGCAGCTAATTTCGATGCTAACCTGTTATTGCCATCAGGGCAATTAGGATATGTAGACGCAATTTCCGGCTACAACGGGCCGATACTTTTTCAAAGTATGTGGACACAAACTTTTGCTTCGGCCATTTACCCGGGCTATTATAGCGGCGGTGATAAATACGTGCAGGGAGGCAGTTTCTTAAACTACCAGGGACGTACCTGGGATGCCGGCTACAGATCTGCCAGCTATCTGCGTGAGATACAGAACTTAACCAAAGACAAACCTGAATTAAGTAATGTAAGTGGTATTTCCGTTATCTGCGAAGTACTGAATGTTGAAGCTGTAACGGATGTTTACGGTGACGTGCCCTACTCACAGGCACTTAGCGCAAAGTCCGGTATTTCTCAACCAGTGTATGACAAGCAACAGGATGTTTACAACCTGATGTTTGCCAAACTGGACAGTGTTTTACCTACACTGGATGCAGCCAAAGCTATTCCAACAAATGACGTATTTCCCTACAAAGGCAATATTGCACAATGGAAAAAATTTGGATATTCTTTGATGCTGCGCATGGCTATGCGCTTAACCAAAGTGGATCCAGCTACGGCACAGAAGTATGCTGAAAAAGCGTATGCCGGCGGCGTTTTTGCAAGCAATGCAGATAATGCTTATGTTGTATTTGACAACTCTCATGGTTTTAGCAACGCCAACTCGCGTTCCCTGACAACTGCAGAAGATTATTCTGAAGTTAAGTGGGGTAAAGTGCTGGTTGATTATTTAAAATCAACTGCTGATCCAAGATTGGGAGTGATTTCAGAGGTGCCAATGCCAGGTAAAGCCAATGCTGCCAATGAGAGTCTTGCAGGCGTTTCAACTCCAGCTTTACAGCAAGGTATGCCTAATGGCTACGATCAAAATGGTGGCGCAACTGACATTACACATGCACCTGGTTTTCCCGGAGCTACCGGAACAGGAGATGATCTCAATGTTACTGGCGGGTATTCACGTCCCACCACTGCTGTATACTTGGATTTGAATGCACCTACTTTCGTTTTAACCTATGCACAGACAGAATTTTTATTAGCTGAAGCTGCTGTAAGGGGATGGAATGTAGGCGCAACAGCTGCTGCTCACTATGCAAACGGTTTAGCTGCTGCTATCCAGACTTATGGTCAGATTAATGCAAAAGGCGCTATCGCTGCCGGCACTGCAACAACTTACGCTGCAGCAAACCCGCTGGACGTGTCTTCTGTTGAAAATTCCTTAAAGCAAATCAACACCCAATACTGGGTGCTTGCAGGCACCATCTTTGATTTTGATGAAGCATGGAGCAACTGGAGAAGATCTGGCTATCCTGTTTTAACACCGGTAAATTATGCCGGTAATTTTACAGGTGGTACTATTCCAAGAAGACAAGCCTATCCAACAAGTGAAGCTTCTAATAATCCTGCAAACTACAAGTCAGCCGTAACCGGATTGTCAGGTGGTGATACTTATGCCGGACGTGTTTGGTGGGATAAATAAGTATTTTATTCAATCAAAATAAAGACAGTTTTAGTAGGTCAAATTAACGCCACAGGGCCATCACTTTGATGGTCTTGTGGTTTAATTTTTTATGGAAGCACTGCTCTTAAAATTTAAATGATTTTCTGGTGGTTGTACAATTGAAGCCCCGATACAGCAGTCATAAAAATTAAGCAAACTTTATCAACTAATTTATGCGCATCCTGGCAATAAATCTTTCTTTAGAATAACTTTAGGTATGAGATTTAATATTACTACTGCAACCTTATTATTATTATTTGCCATACCGGCTATTGCACAGCAAAAGCTTTTTCAACTGTTGCCTCCCGGCCAAACCAATATACACTTCAGCAACGATATCAGCGAATCGGAAAGCCTGAATGTATTATCATACGAATATTTTTATAATGGCGGGGGTGTGGCTGTTGGTGATATTAACAATGACGGGCTGCCCGATCTATTTTTTACAGGCAATATGAAGGCCAATAAATTATACCTTAACCTGGGTAATATGCAATTTAAAGACATCACCAAAGATGCCTGTAGCGAATTACCCGGCCGCGCCGGGGGATGGAAAACAGGCGTTACGATGGCTGATGTAAACGGAGACGGGTTAATGGATATTTATGTATGTTATTCTGGCAAAGTGGGGGAGGAACTGAGAAGAAACCAACTCTTCATCAATAAGGGAAATTTAAAATTTACAGAAGAGGCGAAAGCTTATGGATTAGATGACAAAAGTTATAGTACGCAGGCTGCTTTTTTTGACTATGATAATGACGGCGACCTGGATATGTTTTTGCTGAACCACAGCACCAAAAAAATTGACAATATGGAATTTGCCAAATTCAGAAATGATATTGATGAACTGGCAGGTGATAAATTATATGAGAATAACGGTAACCATTTTACAGATGTTTCTGTAAGAGCTGGTATTCGGCAAAACCCGATGACGTTTGGATTGGGCATTGCCATCGCAGATGTAAATAAAGATGGCTGGCAGGATATTTATGTTAGCAACGATTACAACGAGCCTGATTATTTATATATAAATAACCATGATGGAACCTTTACGGATCAGTCGCAGCAAAGGTTGCGGCACTTGTCTCAATTTTCAATGGGAGTAGATATTGCGGATTTTAACAATGATGGCCTGCCGGATATTATGTCGCTTGATATGTTACCGGAAGATAACAGGCGCCAGAAATTACTACAGCTACAGGAAAATTATGAATCGTTCGCATTGATGCAGAGCCAGGATTTATACAAGCAGTATATGCGCAATATGCTGCAGTTGAATAATGGCGATGGTACATTCAGTGAGATTGGCCGCCTGGCCGGCGTATCTGCTACGGACTGGAGTTGGTGTCCTCTGTTTGCTGATTTTGACAATGATGGATTCAAAGATTTATTTATAAGCAACGGGTACCTGCGGGATTATACCAACAAAGATTTTTTAAGGTATTGGGGAGATTATAAAGTAAAAAAAGCTGTTGACAGGGAACCTGCTTTATTGATGGATTTGGTAAAAGCAATGCCATCTACTACTTTGCCGAATTACATTTTTAAAAATAACCACGACCTCACTTTCAGTAATAAGCAGATTGACTGGGGGCTGAGTACACCTGGCATATCAAGTGGTGCCGTATACGCCGACCTTGATAACGATGGCGATCTTGATTTGGTGATAAACAATATCAATGAAGTGGCATCTGTGTATAAAAATCAAAGCAGGGAACAGGATGCCGGTAACTATGTGGCAGTAAAATTATCCGGCAGGGCAGGCAATACAAATGCAATTGGCGCCAAGGTTTATTTATATACCAATGGCAACATGCAATACCAGGAAGTGAATCCAAACAGGGGATACTTATCATGCATATCTACCGTACTTAATTTTGGTTTGGGGACACAAAAAAATATTGACTCACTAAAAATTATATGGCCCGATGGCAGTACACAGCTAACGGCAAACCTCACCGTTAATCAAAAAATAATTATTCAACAAAAAGATGTGCCCCAGCCGGTGAAAACTGCACCTGAAAATGCAGTTAAGCCCCTGTTCACAAAGTCATCCGCTTTGCTGGATTATAAAAGTGAGGTGAGTAATCAAAATGATTTTAAGCGGCAATTGTTAATGCTGTTTATGTATTCAAAAACGGGGCCTGTAATTGCCAGGGCAGATGTAAATAAAGATGGGCTTGAAGATATGTTTATCAGTGGAGATAATACCCAGGCTGCAAAAATATATATCCAGCAGCGGGATGGCCATTTTGTTGCGCAGGAAGGATTTTCGGGCGGCAATGAAAATGAATGTACTGTTGCGGCAGCCGTGTTTTTTGATGCCAACGGGGATGGGTTTCCTGATTTATACATTGCCAAAGGTGGCTATAGTCTGTGGGAAGCCAATACGCATTCGCTGCAGGATGAATTGTACCTCAATGATGGTAAAGGAAATTTCAGTTTATCAGAAGAAGCATTGCCGGATGTAAGTGCCAGCAGCAAATCCTGCGTACGGCCTTGTGATATCGATGGAGACGGTGATCTGGATTTGTTTGTTGGCGGACGCATTATACCGGGTAAATATCCGCTGGCTCCAAAAAGTTACCTGTTAATCAATGATGGCAAAGGAAAATTTACAGTTGCAGATATGCCATTTTCAAATATTGGCATGGTTACAGATGCGCAATGGATTGATATTAATAAAGATGGAAGAAAAGATTTGGTACTCTGTGGTGAGCTGATGCCAATAAAAATATTTATCAATACCACTTCTGGCTTCGCTGATAAAACCGGTGAATATTTTTCTGAACCGACCAATGGTTTTTGGTTTACTTTAAATATAGCTGACGTGGATGGCGACGGCAACGAAGATCTAATTGCCGGTAACCTGGGCTTAAATTCGCCTTTCAAGATATCAGAAAAAGAGCCTGCGGAAATGTATTATGCGGACTTTGATGGCAACGGTTCTATCGATCCGTTTTTTAATTGCTATGTGCAGGGCAAAAGCTATCCTTTTGTAAGCAGGGATGAATTGAATGAACAGATCTACCCAATGCGCCGAAAATTTTCATCTTATAAAAATTATGCAGATGCGGGTATGAAAGAAATTTTTACCCCCGACGAACTTGCCAAAGCATCCGTGCTTACAGCCAGTGAGGAAAGGACAGTGTGTTTTTTAAACCGGGGCGGCAAATTCGTGAAATCGTTATTACCATTGCAGGCACAGTTTTCAGTTGTAACAAAAATATTGGCAAAGGATTTTACACACGACGGGAAAATTGATTTGTTGTTACTGGGCAATCACGCAGATAACCGGTTAAAGATAGGAAGTATTGATGCCAATTACGGTTGCTTACTAGAAGGTGATGGTAAAGGGAATTTTGAATATATCCCTCAACCAGTCTCTGGATTTTCTGTAAAGGGTGATGTAAAATCAGCCGAAGCGATAACGGTTGGCAAAGAGCAATATATTGTAATTGGAATTGCAGGTAGCGAATTAATTTTTTATAAACAGAATTGATGATGAAAAATATCTTTCTAGGATTGGCACTATTGTATGGCCCGGTAAACGGGCAGATAAAAAAAACATTACCTGCTTACCTGGATTTACAGCCTGTTGTATTTTCTATGTCTATGGTAATGATGCATGATGTGGTGAACCCGCCCGCTGCCAGCCGTTTTTATAGTTACGCAGTATTGAGTGCATACGAAATAGTCAGCCAAAACAATTCAACGCTCCATTCACTCTCCACCTTGCTGAAAGATTACACGCCGGTAAAAATAACTAAAAATAACAAGACCTATAACTATCGTATCGCAGCAGTTTATGCAGTATTGGAAACAGGTAAAAGAATGCTTCCGTCGGGCTTTATGCTGCAGGAACAGGAAGATGCTTATTTAAAAACCCTTAGTAAAAATAACATTGCAGCAAGCACTATCACGGCATCCGTTGCTGTGGCCAATCTCGTAGCCGGCAGCATGGTAGCCTATGCTAAGGCTGATGGCTATAGCAAGCTCAGCGCCAGGCTTAGGTATACGCCGGTAAAAGGTGATGCCTACTGGTATCCTACGCCGCCTGCCTATATCGAAGCTGTAGAACCCAATTGGAAAACGATTCGTCCAATGCTGATAGATTCGTGCAACCAGTTTATATGTGCTCCGCCAGTTACTTTTAGCAAAGACAGCAGCAGTAATTTTTTTAAACTGGCAAAAGAGGTATACGATATTTCTAACCGGTCAACACCTGCGCAAATACAGGTAGCATCTTTTTGGGATTGTAATCCTTTCATAGTAAATACGTCAGGCCATATGGCCATCGGCTTTAAAAAAATCAGTCCGGGAGGGCACTGGATGAATATTACAGGCATTGCGGCAAAGAAAGCGGGATTGTCTTTTGACAATGCAGTGCTTCTGCATGCTATGGTTTCCCTCGCCCTGGTGGATGCATTTATAGTTTGCTGGGATGAAAAATACCGCAGCAATCGGATACGTCCGGAAAGCTACATCAATAAATACATTGATCTGCACTGGCAGCCGTTGCTCCAAACGCCCCCTTTTCCGGAATATACCAGCGGCCACAGTGTAATCTCTACTGCGGCTGCAGAAGTCCTTAGTTATTTTTTGGGAGATCATTTCAGCTACACCGATAATTCAGAAGAGTTATTTGAAATACCTGCAAGAACATTCCCTTCTTTTCGCGAAGCAGCTGCGGAGGCTGCCATATCAAGGTTGTATGGCGGAATTCATTTTAGGGATGCCATTGAAAATGGGCAAAGGCAAGGGAAGGCGTTGGGCAAATGGATGGTGGAAAAGATGCGTGTTCATCTAAAACCCATCGGGGGATAAAGTTCCATACAAACACCGGCTTTACGTACGCTTGTAAAGCTAAGACGGTCTGTTGTGTGATCAATCAGACGTTTCGGTTAACAAGTCTGTTTCCCCGTAAAAGTCCTGTCATATTTACCCTGCCAGCACTTAACATTTAAAAACAGGATATCAATTCTGCCTGGATTTAATATTAGTATTACTGAAATGTAGGTAATATTTTTGCGCAACCGTTTGTTTTACTATCGCAAACGTTTGCGTAGTAAAAATATCTTTTTTCGTCAAGCGAAAATTATTGCTTTTTCAAGAATTGTTCTCATCTTTAATTGGACAGATATTTTTTCAATTACCAAAACTAATATTGCATGACGACTAAACTATTCAAAGGTTTCCTTCTATTTTTTACTGCACTGTTAGGTTTTACTGCTTCAATGCAAGCTCAGACAAGAACCATTTCGGGCAAAGTCACATCAGCGGCAAACGAAGTTCAGCCAGGTGCTACCGTTATAGTTAAAGGGCAAAAGAAAGGTACTATAACGGATATCAATGGTAACTTTTCTATCACTGCTCCCTCCGGAAATGTATCCATTGTTGTATCCAATGTAGGGTTTGCTACAGCCGAAAAAACCGTATCGGCCAATGTATCTGAAATAAACATTGTGCTGACAGAATCCAAGACGGAACTGGAAGGTGTGGTAGTTACCGCCCTTGGAATTACCCGCCAGAAAAAAACACTGGTGTATGCAACGCAATCTGTAAAGGCGTCGGAACTTACGGAAGCCAGAGATGCCAATAATGTTATCAACTCTCTTTCTGGTAAAGTCGCCAACGCAGTTATCACACAGGGTTCTGGCGGACCAGGCAGCGGTGCACGCATTGTGTTAAGAGGTAACCGTTCTATTCAAGGTTCAAATAACGCTCTTATTGTGGTTGACGGTGTACCAATCAGTAACAATACCAATGGAACCTCTACCAGCGATTTCGGTTCTATTCAGGGATCTGATGGTGCTTCCAGTATTAACCCGGACGATATTGAATCAGTAACCGTTTTGCGGGGCGCTTCTGCAGCTGCGCTTTACGGGAGCCAGGCTGGTAATGGTGTAATTGTTATCACTACAAAAAAGGGAAAAAAAGACAAGATTTCTGTAACAGTTAATTCGGGTATTGCGGTTGAATCTGTATTTGCTTTACCTAAGTTTCAAAATACTTATGGCCAGGGCAACGGCGGTGTTTTAAAAGATACGCTTACTTCCGGTGAAAGCTGGGGTGCAAAAATGACTGGTCAGTCAATTGTAAATCATCTTGGAGTACCAGGAACTTATTCTGCCCAGCCCAACAATGTAAGCGATTTTTTCAGGGACGGTATTAGCCTGAATAATTCCATTGGTGTTACCGGCGGAACAGATAAAATGCAGACTTACTTCTCGTACACAAATAATAAAATTGAAGGCATTGTCCCAAAAAATGATCTTATCCGTCATACGGTTAATTTACGCATCACCAACCAGGTGAGCAGCCGCTTTTCTACCGATGCGAAAATTACCTATGTAAACCAGGATATCAAAAACAGGCCACGCACTGGTGAGGAAAACGCACCGGTAATTGATATCTATAACATGGCAAGAAATATTTCTACCGCAGATGCCATGAATTATCAAACATTAAATAACGTGGGTATCTATGCTCCTACAACATTTCCTTCAACACTGAGTTCAATTTATCAAAACCCTTACTGGACCGTTAATAATACTTCTATCAATGAAGCAAGGGACAGGGTGATTGGATTTTTGACAGCACGGTTTAAGCTTACCAACTGGCTTACACTTGCAGGGCGTGCCAACATGGACAAAACGTTTGACCGTGGCGAAAATTCGGTTGCAGAAGGAACCATATTATGGGCAAAATCGGGTGGCGATTATCAGAAGAATAACATCGTTGCCACCGAAAAATGGTTTGATGTGATGCTGGAGGGAAACAATAAGATTACAAGTAAATTTAAAGTAGACTATCGTGTTGGGGCTATTATACAGGATAGTAAATATGATGCGAATGTGTCTTCTGCCGGTGGTTTGAATGTTACTGATAAGTACAGTCTCAATTTCGCCAAAAGCCCCGCTGTTAATTCCAGCTACACCCAGGTTCAAACGCAGTCTGTTTTTGGCCAGGCTAACCTGTCTTATAAGGATGCCGTATTTCTTGACCTAAGTTTGAGAAATGACTGGGATTCAAGATTGCCAAAACCTTACTCATTCTTATATCCATCTGTGGGCGTATCAACAGTATTATCAGATTTACTGGTATTACCGCAGGCGCTGTCATTTTTAAAGGCTTCAATAAACTATGCTGAAGTTGGAAATGGTGGACGTTTTGGGTTACTAAAATCAGTTTACAATTATGGTCAGGGTGCGGGAAACGGATTTTTACAGATCAGCTCAACGCTGCCTTTACCAGGTTTGAAACCAGAAATTGTTAAAAACCTTGAGTTTGGTATGGAAGCGAGATTTTTGAACAACAGGATCGGATTTACAGCTACCTATTATAAGAGTAATTCGTTTAACCAGTTGCTACAGGTCGCATTACCGGTTGCTTCTGGTTTCTCAAGCAAATATATCAATGCCGGTAATATTCAGAATACCGGATTTGAATTAGTGCTGAATGGTTCTCCCATCCAATCAAAAAACTTTAAATGGGATGTAACCCTTAATGTTGCGATGAATCACAGCAAAGTAATTTCATTAAGTGATGAGGTGAAAATATTCTACCTGGGTGGCGGCTTTGGCCGTTCTGCAACACCGGTTGTACAGGAAGGTAAAGCGTATGGCGATCTACTTGCTTTTAAATGGGCTACAGATGCAAAAGGAAATCGTGTGGTAGATAAAGTTACCGGTAAACCAGTATTGACACAGGAACAGGAATACATAGGCAATTTCAACCCAAAAGCAACTGTTGGCTTTACCAATACGTTTGAATACAAAGGGTTCTCGCTGCGTTTCTTAATTGATGGACGTTTTGGTGGAACAATGGTATCTGGTACAGAAATGAACCTTGCATTTAGCGGAATTCCCGAAGTCACAGCCTTGAAACGTGAAGGTGGCTGGAGTCTTGGAGGTGTGGATGCAACTGGTTCACCGGTGTCAAAGACCATTTCTGCGCAGGACTTTTGGCAGATAGCTTCCGGCAAAAGGTACGGTGCTGGTGAGTTTTTTGCATACGATGCAACCAATTTAAGAGTAAGAGAATTATCAATTGGTTACAGCATTCCTTTAAAAAACACAACAGTTATAAAGGCAGCTAAACTCTCACTGGTAGGAAGAAATTTATTATGGTTATACAGGGGCAAGTCTTTGCTAGACATTCCCGGCATAGGAACCCGCAAAATGTGGTTTGATCCTGATATGAGTCTTGGTAACAGCAACTACCAGGGTGTTGAATATGGTACCTTACCAGCTACGCGTAGTTTAGGTGTTAATTTACAGCTAACCTTTTAATATAACTTTCTAAATAATTTTATTATATGAATCGAATAACAATTTTAAACCGGATTTACACGCCTCTTTTTTGTTGTGTAGTTCTGCTGGGTGCCTGTACGAAAAAGTTTGACCAGATCAACACGGATAGAAACACAGTTGCTACAGTGGGGTCTGCTGAACTACCTTTCCTTTTTTCAAAAGCAGAAGCGTCTGCGGTGCCTAATATCTGGAACTACCAGGTTGCACAAAACCTTTTTGCAGATCAGTATGCGCAATACTTTGCCTGCACCGCCACCTATTTTCCTTCAGATCGTCTTAACATTAGGATGGATTGGGTTGGTGCTGCATTTAACCCAATTTATACAGATATGGTGCCGCAGTTACAGGCCATTGCATTAGCTTCTCCGGGATCCGCCGAAGCTGCCTTAGGTGATATCGTCTGGGTGCTGGGGTTTCATAGGGTAACCGATTACTGGGGTCCAATCCCTTATTTTCAGGCCGGCAAGCCAGGCAACTCAGTACCATACGATGCGCAAGATAAGATCTATGATGATTTTTTCAAGAAGCTTGATGCTGCTGTGACTGTGTTGAAAACACATGCTGGTGAAAACCATTATGGAAGTTTTGACCTTATCTATGGCGGTGATGTAAACAAATGGATAAAATTTGCGAATACATTAAGACTGAGGCTGGCAATGCGTATTTCTTCAGTAGATCCTGCGAGGGCAAAGTCTGAAGCTGAAGCTGCTGTTGCTTCGGGTGTTTTTACGGATAGTCCTTCAGATGATGCGTTGATACAAAAAAGTTTGAAAGGGGATGATAATAATGGTCTTTCCATCATGTCTGACTGGAATGAATTTCGTATGAGCGCTTCTATGGAATCTGTTTTGAATGGATATAAAGATCCCCGCCTTCCTGTTTACTTTCTGCCAGATGGAGCCAGCAAAGCAAATCCAAATGGCAATGGCAAATATGATGGTCTTAGAAACGGGCTTACAGCAACGCAGTTAACAGAGTCGCAAAATTCGTATGCAAACAATGCAAAGCCTGGCAAACGATGGTCTTCACCTGATTTTGGAGGAAACGACAACTTTAAAGAGACACCACAAAACATCATGTCTGTTGCAGAAGCCTATTTTCTGCGTGCAGAAGGGGCACTAATGGGCTGGAACATGAATGGTAATGCAAAGGAATTATATGAAGCTGGTATTACTAATTCCATGAAACAATGGGGTATTACAGATAATGCAGCCATCAGCGCATACATAAGCAGTACAAATGTACCGATTGCGCCAAACGATTACCTTAATTCGCCTGCAGTTTCTGATGCACCAGTAAAATTTGCCGCTGACCAAGCCACTCAAAAAAAGCAGATTGCAATTCAGAAATGGCTGGCTATTTATCCTGATGGAAATGAAGCATGGGCAGATTACCGGAGAAGCCGCACGTTTATTCTATATCCGGTTGCTAATTCTGAAAATCCTGATCTTCCTGATCCCAATACCCAATGGATAAGAAGAATTCCATTCCTGCTTTCAGAAAAGCAAAATAACAAGACAGCAGTTGAAGCAGCTGTGTCTTTACTTGGCCCTGGCGGCGATAAACTCACCACGCCACTGTGGTGGGATAAGAATTAAATTTATTTGAAATTTTTATACAAAGATTCCATCGAAGGTTTTACATTCGGTGGAATTTTTTTTATGTTATATGGTGCATGTTCTAAATCTATTTTATGCAAAGGCGCTTTACACTTCTACTGCTTTTTATTTCAGGTATGTTAGTCACAGGGTGCAACAATGATGATGGAAATCGCTTGTTTACCCGGCTGGATGAAAAGACTACGGGTATCAATTTCAGGAATACACTGTTTGAAGACGGCCCGCTGAATGTTGCCAATTATATTTATTTCTATAATGGTGGGGGCGTTGCCATCGGGGATATCAATAATGATGGGTTGCAGGATATTCTTTTTACTGGTAACATGGTACGAAACCGCTTGTTTTTAAACAAAGGCAATTTTAAATTTGAAGATATTACACAACAAAGCGGTGTAGATAAAATGCAGGGATGGTGTACAGGCGCTACCATGGCGGATGTAAATGGAGACGGCAAACTGGATATTTATATTTGCAGGAGTGCAGATATAAATCCTGATCTGCGTAAGAATTTACTATTCATCAACAACGGCGATCTTTCCTTTACAGAAAAAGCAGCTGAGTTCGGCCTTGCGGATAACGGCTATTCAACGCAGGCTTCTTTTTTCGATTACGATAAAGATGGCGACCTGGATTGTTTTATCATCAATCACTCTGTTCAAAAATATACGGCGGGCGTACAGGATAACCCCGAATTGCGGAAAGAAAAGAATCCAGATTATGCCAGCAAATTATACCGCAATGATAATAACCATTTTACCAACGTCAGTGATTCCGCAGGTATTACCTCTAACGTGCTCACCTTCGGATTAGGGGTTGCCATATCAGACTTTAATAATGATGGCTGGCCGGATATTGCAGTTTCCAACGATTTTAATGAGCCGGATTATTTATTTATGAATAACCGTAATGGAACGTTTTCGGAACAGCTTACAAAAGCAATGGACGATATTTCCCTGTATTCGATGGGCTCTGATGCAGCTGATTATAATAACGACGGACTGACTGACCTGGTAACACTCGATATGCTTCCGGAAGATAATAAAACAATCAAGATGCACGCTGGTGCAGAAAATTTTGACAAGTTCCAGTATCTGTTTACACAAGGTTTCTATTACCAGTACAGCCGCAACATGTTGCAGAAAAACAATGGCGATGGTACGTTCAGCGAAGTGGGGCAACTGGCAGGTGTATCCAATACAGACTGGAGCTGGTCAGCCCTTTTTGGTGATTATGATAATGATGGGTATAAAGATTTGTTTGTTACCAATGGCTATGTTAAAGATTATACTGAGATGGATTTTCTCAAATATTCAGTAGACAGGGTTGTTAGAAACATGCATAAAGATTCGGTAGATCCGATTCCGGAATATATCCGTAAGATGCCAACCAATGAAACACCCAACTATGTTTTTCAAAACCAGGGCAATGGTACTTTTCTTAAAAAAACTACTGAGTGGGGGTTTGATCAGAAAGGTGTTTCAGCAGGTGCGGCCTACGCTGACCTTGACAATGATGGAGATCTTGACCTGGTGATAAATAACACCAATGATTTTGCCGGCATCTACAAAAACAACAACGAAAAGCTTAATAAAAATAATTACCTGCGGGTGCAGTTAAATGGCGGCGCTGCAAATGCAAGAGGTATTGGCGCAAAGGTGAAATTATTTTGCAAAGGACAGGAGTTTTACCAGGAACAGTCGCCTGTAAGAGGTTTCCAGTCATCAGGCGACCCGGTGTTAAACTTTGGTGTGGGTAAAAATACAATGATCGATTCATTGCTTGTGATCTGGCCCAATGATCATTTTCAAAAACTGGCTGCTGTTAAAACCAATCAGTTGCTAACAATAAAAATGGCCGATGCGCATGAAAAATGGACATATGATACAGTTGCCACAAAAAAGTCGCTTTCCCAAAATATATTGCCGGAAGTGAATCATAAAGAAAATACATTCAACGATTTCACCGTGCAATCCCTGCTGCCAAATTATCTTAGCCGACAGGGGCCGTGCATTGTATCTGCAGATGTTAATAACGATGGACTGGACGATTTTTTTATGGGCGGTGCTAAAGGCGAACCTGCACAGCTTTTTCTTCAAAATAAAAACAATACGTTTTCCTTGAAAGCTACACCAGCATTTCTTAAAGACGCTGCCAGTGAAGATGTGGCTGCAAGCTTTTTTGATGCAGATAACGACGGCGACATGGATTTGTATGTTGCCAGTGGTGGATTTGAATACAATGAAAACGATCCGGCTTACCAGGACAGACTATACCTGAATGATGGGAAAGGAAATTTTACAAAAAAAGAAAATGCATTACCTGCACTATTGGCGAGTAAAGGGTGTGTGAAAGCGGCTGATATAGATGGTGACGGCGACCAGGATTTGTTTGTGGGCGGAAGGGTTGTGCCCGGCAAATATCCCACTTCGCCCAGAAGCTACATTTTACTCAATGATGGCAAAGGTAATTTTACAGATGCAACGCAGCAGGTCTGCGCTGCACTGCAGTATACCGGTATGGTTACAGATGCATTGTGGATGGATCTAAATAATGATCATCAACCTGACCTGGTGGTTGTGGGCGAATGGATGCCGGTAAAAGTTTTTACCAATTTAAAAGGTGTATTATCAGAGGCCTCTGCTAAGTATATTCATTTTAAAAGCACGGGCTGGTGGAACCGCATTGATGCCGAAGATATGGATGGAGATGGCGATGCTGACCTGGTGATTGGTAACTGTGGAACCAACACACAGTTTCATGTTACTGAAAAAGAACCGATGACGTTGTACTATAAAGATTTTGATAACAATGGTTCTGTGGATCCGCTGCTTTGTTATTATATTGGTGGAGTTTCTTATCCCGCCGCTTCAAGGGATGATCTTACTGACCAATTACCAGGATTAAAGAAAAAGTTTTTAGAATATAAAGCTTATTCAACAGCTACAATTAATGATGTTTTTACTGCGGAACAACTCAAAGATGCAATACAGCTGAAGACAGAAAACATGCAAACTGTTTATCTTGAAAATCAGGGCCAGAAGGGATTTGCGTTACATCAGCTACCCATTGAAGCACAGTATGCTCCTGTCTATGGAATCACTTCGTTAGACGCCAATCATGATGGTAAAAAGGATTTATTATTGGCCGGTAATAATGCCTGGACAAGAATAAAATTTGGTCGCTATGAGGCCAACCACGGAGTACTGTTGTATGGTGACGGAAAAAATGATTTTACTTATGTGCCGCAGGTTAAAAGCGGGTTAAATATAAAAGGCGATGTGCGTAGTATTGTCAAAATAAAGAGCGGTAATAAAGAACAAATCATAGTGGGCATAAATAACTCTGCCGCTTTATCACTCATGGTAAAGTAATTGCCGTTCTATTAAACGCACTGGCTAATTTTAATTAACAGAAGCCTGCAAAATTGAAGGAAGTTCTCATGTATCAGGGAGGCTGCAAGCAGAACCATTTCAATTTATAAAATACAAAATTTGATTCTTGACTGATAAACTCTATTTTAAAAACCGCCTGCTGCAGCATTGTATGCAATCCATTCAGCAGAGAATTGATGCAGCTTTGCTGGCAATGGACAACGCCCAAGCGGCAGCCAACAGTGAGGAAAAAAGCAGTGCAGGAGATAAATATGAAACCGGCCGTGCCATGAGCCATTTAGAGAAAGATATGCATGCCCGGCAATTGGTAGCCAACCAGCATGAACTGGCGGCACTAAAATCGGTTGATTGCAGCAGGTTGCATGTTACCGTGGCTGCCGGAAGCGTGGTTGTTTGTGACGATGTAAAATTTTTTATAGCAGCAGGGCTCGGTAAAATAGTGTTTGAGGGCGAAACCATATTGGTGTTATCACCTAATGCACCGGTAGCAAAATTATTACTGCGCCAGGTTAGCGGTGGAAGTTGCTCTTTTAACAACAAAACTATGCTTATAAAAGACGTGTTTTGATTTACGTTTATCAAAAACAGTTTTATCCTGGTTTCAAAAACATTTCCGATTGCGCCTTAATTTGTACTTTCGCAGCGTAATAAAAACAAAAAAACAATGAGCGACGTACAATTAACAACCGGCGAGATACATACCGCCAAAGGTGTTTTAAAATTTGAACTCTACGATGATGATGCACCGATAGCAGCAGCCAATTTTAAAAAACTGGTAAACCAGGGTTTCTACAATGGGTTGACTTTTCACCGGGTAATTCCAAATTTTATGATACAGGGCGGATGTCCTGATGGTACAGGTGCAGGTGGCCCCGGCTATTCTATTAACTGCGAATTAAATGGCAGCAAACAAATACATGACCGTGGTGTAATGTCAATGGCACACCGTGGACGTAACACCGGTGGCTCCCAGTTTTTCATTTGCCACAACCGTAATGGTGTAAAGCACCTGGATGGCGTACATACCTGCTTTGGTAAAATAACAGAAGGCGTGGATATCATCGACGATATCCGTGGTGGTGATGTAATGGAGAAAGTGATCATTACTTCATAGAATATTGCGGTAAGCGAAACAACGCCTGGTAGTAATAGTACATAAAAAAAATCCCCTTTTGCAAGGGGATTTTTTACTGATTTCAGCTTCTCAAATCTTACTCGCTATCCAGCATAATGGGATAGTCATATAAACCATCTGAACCAGGGTAAAATCCGCTGATAGTAACGCTTTTGGAAGATCCGATAGCCTTGCTGAGCTCATCCATATTTTTAACTTCTTTATCATTCACTTTTACAATAATGAAACCGTCTCTCATTCTCGACTGATCACTTAGCGCACCTTCATTTATTTTCTTAACAATCACACCTCCGGGTACTCCATACTCTTTTGCTTTCTTAGGATCAAGGTTTACAAAATCTGCACCTAATTTTGAAAGCGTAGTATTTTCTGCTTTAACGATGGCAAAAGTGCCCATGTTATTTTTTAAAGTCGCAGAGGTAGAAATATCTTTTCCATCTCTTGAAACCACGATATTGATTTTGTCACTGGGTTTGTAACGGGTTACCAGTTCCTGCAATTCAGATGGCAGTGTTACCGAAATACCATTTACACTTTTGATAATATCCCCTTTCTTTAAACCTGCTTCAACCGCGGCGCTGTTGGCTGATACATCTGTAATAACCAATCCATCACCTGAATATTTAAGGTTTAATCTTGTCTTTTCAGTTTCAGGAAGGTCATAGGTATTGGCAGTGGCAACACCTAAAAATCCTCTTTGTACATTGCCATATTTAATGATATCATCTACCACTTTTTTTACAATGTTTACCGGGATGGCGTATGAGTAACCAGAGTAATAACCGGTGGGAGAGGCTATAGCAGAGTTTATACCAATCAATTCGCCGCCGGTATTAATCAAAGCACCACCACTGTTTCCCTGGTTTACGGCTGCATCAGTTTGTATAAATGATTCTACCGCAGAATTTAACTTAGTGCCTTTGTTTAAACCAAGGCTTCTTGATTTGGCACTGACAATGCCAGCTGTAACCGTAGTCTCTAAATTTAAAGGATAACCCAGCGCAAGCACCCACTGACCAATTTTTACATCATCTGAATTACCATACAAAAGAAACGGTAAGCCAGTAGCATCTATTTTAATAACTGCCAGGTCGTATGCAGGATCCCGGCCAACTACTTTAGCTGTGTATGATCTTTTATTGTTCAGTGTTACTGTTAATTCATCTGCATTTTCAACCACATGGTTGTTGGTTACAATAAAGCCATCCTGGCTGATGATAACGCCAGAACCCGAAGCTCTTTGCTCAGGAACATAGCCACCACCATTTCTGTTACCAAAAAATTGTTGCAACATGTCGTCATCAAATAAATCGCTGAATGGATTTCTGTTTTGTGACTTGGGTAAATTGTTGCTTACCTGCTTGGCATTGGTTTTTGTTTTGATGTGCACTACGGTTGGTAATGCTGCTGCAGCAGATTGTGTAAAATCCACGGCGCCGGGAGGTGTTGTATTGCCCTCGGTCAATTTTGCTAATTTGTAGTTGGCTGGAATAATACCTTTTTCCTGGCCTGCAAATGTATTACCTGCTTTTACATAACTGCTGTATCCCCACATTACACCAAATGCAGTAACAGCACTGATTACAATTGTAAAAAATACCTGTTTAATTTTCATTTGTATAAATTTTAATTTTAATTATTTTAAAACCCTTCAAGCTCAGCTACTAAAATCAATTTTTGTGCCTTGCAGTACAAAGTAACGATGCTCTGACAAAATGTTATTTACCGCAGGGCACCTTTAACAATTAATTAGTAAGGCTTTCGTAGATGCTCTATAAAGTTAATAAAAATTGTATTGTATCCACACCATCTGCATAATCAAATAATCCGGGGCTTTGCACCTCACCAAAAGGAATATCTATTCCCGCAATGCATTGCACTTCTTCGTTTTGCTTTAAAGCATCAGTTACTGGCACTGCATCCTTGTAAAAGCCGTAGTTCAGCTGACTGATGGGTGAAAAAATAGCATCGCTTTCCACAAGCAATGTAGTTTCATTGGTCATATAAAAACGGTTGTTCATAATCTGAACAGACAAATTATAATCGTAATTATTTCTGTATTTATGATGATCTGCAAAATATTTATACCGGTGAAACGACTGCAGCAACGGTACAAAATCATATCCTTCAGGAACAAAAATTTTTGTGACATTTCTGCAACCCAATCCAAAAAAGATATGGATGTCATCTGACAATTTTTCAAGTGTCTCCATACTTTCATCACCTCTTAAAATGGCGACCGAAGTCCGGTTCTTACGGATGATGGAAGGATACTTTGAAAAATAATAATCAAAGTAACGGGCGCTGTTATTGCTTCCGGTGGCTATGTAGGCATCGCAACCTTTTAAAAAAGGAGCTAAAACAACAAGGTCTTTTACAGCTCCATCCCAGCTCACCATTTTTTCTATCAGATGCTTCATCAAAACATCGTCTTTGGAAGATAGTTTAATGGTTTGCTTATGGCCACTGATGAAAACGCATAAAAAATCATGAAAGCCAACAAGGGGAATGTTACCAGCCATTACAATGCCCACGTTTTTCGGATGAATGCTATCGTCCAAAAAATAATGATTGGCCCAGGGCTGCAATTTTTCAACGCTTAAAAACTGCTCCGTGATATTTTTAATTGCTGTATCAATGAATTCAATCGTAAACCAGCCGTTGTATAGAGATGCGGAATGTTTGATAGCCTGAAGTTCTTCACCATTATCAACCAAATATTCTCTAAGCGCTGATAATAATGCAATTCGATTTTGTAGTTTCATCCCGATAATCTTATTTTGTATTGTCAATATTCAAAATTCGCAATTTCAAAATTCTAAATCAAAAGTAATGGCTATTAAAATTACAGACGAATGTATTAATTGTGGTGCCTGTGAACCTGAGTGTCCTAACAACGCTATTTATGAAGGTGGCGTTGAATGGGCTATATCTGACGGTACCACTGTAAAGGGATTATTTACTTTGTTAGATGGTACGCAGGTAGATGCAGATAAACGCAATTCCCCGGTTAGTGTAGACACTTATTATATAACTCCAAACAAATGTACCGAGTGCCAGGGTTTCCACGAAGAGCCGCAGTGCGCCGCTGTTTGCCCGGTTGATTGTTGTGTGCCGGATGAAATGTACGAAGAAACCGTTGACGCTTTACTGGCTAAAAAAGACAGGCTGCACGTTTAATTTTGCAGTTTAAAAAATATCAATATAGCCTTCGGGCTTACTTAGGCAGGTGATATTTCCTGCATCATGGCGAGGGTATTGCAAAATACTTTCGCTTTTTTTTTATTTGTTAATTGATTGTATAATTGCAACACGCACGCAAATCAGCTGTTATTTTTTTGCTTAATTTACAAATGCCAGCCTTCAAAACTTCTTTTTCATCTTTTAATTGAATTATGCTAAAAAAGCGATTGTACTTTTTATTGATGCCTCTTTTTTTATTAATGGCTTGCAGCAGAAAAAAAGAAATAAAAGATACCACTGAGCAACGTGCTGAAATGATTGCAGCGGAAATTTCGTTTTCTGAAATGAGTAAAGTAAAAGGCACCAGGGCCGCAATGATGCAGTTTATTGACAGCAACGGCGTACTGCTGCGCCCCAACAGTTTTCCTTTGATTGGCGGAGATGCTATCAACTTTATAAGCCAGTCAAACGACAGTGCTTACACAATGATCTGGCAACCGAAAGGAGGCAATATAGCTGCTTCCGGCGACCTGGGCTATACCTTTGGCGTATATTCAGTACTTCCAAAAAACGGTGATTCCGCCATGCATGGCACTTACGTAAACGTGTGGAAGAAGCTGGCTGATGGCAGCTGGAAACTAATGCTTGATTCTGGTAATGAAGGCATAGAAGATGAGAAATAAAGATTGGGAGGTATAACTATTCCCTGATTGATTGACAGCTTTATACAAAATACGGCCTGCCTTTGGCTCACAAAGTATATTTAAACTATTTTTTGCCGGCTTGAAACTATAAACAATTTTCGTTTCTTTGCTTAAACAACCCTTCTCTTTTTATTTATGAAGAAAACAATCGCATTAATTACAGGTGGTTATTCGGGCGAAGCTGTAATATCTTATAAATCCGCTGCCACCATAGAACAACATGTTGACAGGGAGAAATGGGATTGTTATACGATTGATATTACACCAGCCGGATGGTTTTATGTCCCTACTGCAGGAGAAAAAATCAATATTGATAAAAATGATTTTTCATTGACTATAGACGGTAAAAAAATAACGTTTGATGCGGTGCTGGTCGGCCTGCATGGAACGCCTGGTGAAGATGGCAAATTACAGGGATATTTTGATTGCCTTAATATTCCTTACACGTCTTGCGATACAGCAACATCTGCCTTAACCTTTAATAAGCGTTACACGGTTGCAGTGGCAGCTTTTGCAGGCATGGCCGTAGCAAAATCACTGCATCTTTTTAAAGCAGGAACTATTGAAGCCGTTGAAATATTAAACACATTAAAACTGCCTGTATTCGTTAAGCCAAACAATGGTGGCAGCAGTATTGGAATGAGCAAGGTGAGTGAAGCTGCTGAATTGCAGAACGCGTTAGACAGGGCATTTAAAGAAGATGACCAGGTGTTGGTAGAAGAATTTATAAAGGGCAGAGAATTTACCATTGGTGTTTTTAAATCAAAAGGTGAAATCATTGCATTGCCTATTACAGAGATTATTACCAAAAATGTTTTTTTTGATTACGAAGCAAAATACCATGGCGCAAGCGAAGAAATTACGCCTGCTAAGGTAGCAGAAGTTATCGCTGAAAAAGTACGCAATGCGGCCAGGATGGCGTATGCGATTTTCAATTGCAAAGGAATTGTGCGGATTGATTTTATTTATGACGAAGTAAGTGACAGACCTTTTTTACTTGAAATTAATACCGTGCCCGGGCAAACCGAAGCCAGTCTTGTACCGCAACAGGTAGCCGCCATGGGCTGGACTTTAAAGCAGTTTTACACCACTTTAATAGAAGAGTGTTTGAATCAATAATGCATTACTGAATGCTTTCTTTGCAGCGTTGCAAAAAAGCATACTGAACTAAAAACTATGTTTAAATTTATCACCGACCGTCCTTTTTGGGTTAACCTGCTGGTAGCAGCTATACTGGCATTTTTGCTGATATTTTTAACGCTGGAAATGCTGGGATGGGTCACCAAACATGGCGAATATTTAACCGTGCCTTCTGTAAAAGGTAAGCGCACGGAAGAGGCGATTAAATTATTGGAAAGCAAAGGCTTTGATGTAACCATTCAGGACTCTGTTTTTACGGATAGCTTGCAACGGGGTATTGTAATAAAACAATTGCCGGATGCGGATGCCACGGTGAAAGTTAACCGGACCGTTTTTTTAACCGTTAACCGGTACATGCCGCCGATGGTAGTAATGCCTGAACTGGAAGGCAAAAGCCTCGGCTTTGCGCTGGATCTGTTGCTACGAAGTCATTTGCAGTTAGGCGATACGACTTTCAAACCTGATTTTATGAAAGGGTCCATCCTAGAGCAACAGTATAATGGAAAAAAGATAGAGGCTGGTGAAAAAGTAATCTGGGGAAGTAAAATATCACTTGTGATTGCCGGAGGTTTACAGGATGAACAGATCATGGTGCCGGAACTGGTAGGCAAAACATTTGCGGAAGGTAAAATAACGCTGGAAGCACTTGGCGTTAACATAGGAGCGGTGATTGCAAAAGATGCTATTAAAGATACCGCCAATTCCTTTATATACCGGCAAAATCCTGATAGATACAATGATGAAAAAAAGCCCGTGTACATACATCCCGGGCAGTTGATGGATATTTATATTTCAAAGGAAATGGTATTACCGGATTCTGTTTCTACCAATAAAAATTAACACAACCAAACAATGACGACAATTACAGCTGAAGAAGTAAAAGCCAGGCAGCAAGCCGGGGAAAAACTGAATATTATAGACGTAAGGGAACCAAATGAAAATGCAGAATTCAATATTGGCGGCACTTTGCTGCCATTGGGCCATATACAGTCTATGCAGATTGACGATTTGGAACCGTATAAAAATGAAGAACTGATCGTGTATTGCAGAAGCGGAAACCGCAGCGGACAGGCCTGCCTGATTTTGGAAGCGGCCGGATTTACCAATGTAAGAAATTTAACCGGTGGTATGCTGAACTGGAGAGAGACGTTTAAGGTATAATTCGATGTCTGATGGCTGATTTTTGATATCTCATCTCTTTCAGATTGGTGACTATGGTTTGACAGCAGGTGGCTGAGAAATAGAGATTTTTTTATTCTTCTGTTTCTTTAAAATACGCCACTAATTTATCCTTTAACGCTGCGGGCATTTCGCAGCGTTTCATATGTTTGGCTTCCATAAAGTACAGCGTTACATCGCCTGTGTTTAATAGCGCCCCATCTTCACTATATATTTCTGAGTGAAAAACAATCTTGTGGTGTACCGGCAATTCTCTCAGTGTTGTTTTAACCGTGATCAGGTCATCATACTTTGCAGGTCTTAAAAACCTGCTGTGAATATCAACCACGGGCATTATAATCCCCATTGCTTCAATATCCTTGTAACTATATCCCAGTTCGCGGATAGCTTCAGCTCTTCCAATTTCGTAAAACTGGGCATAGTGACCATGATATACAACACCCATCTGGTCGGTTAAAGCATAATGAATTCTTATCTGGGTTGATGTTGTATACATGTTGTAAATTTCGTTCTTTGGCAATTGGCCAACTCGGATAATTGATAATCAAAATGGCTGCAATGAGACGTAAGACAGGATTATTTTCCTATCATCCCATCCACGCTGACCTTGCCCGGGCCGATTAATAATATAGCAAGATAACCCGTAAGAAAGAGTGCAGCCTTTTCTCCTTGTCCAAAAAAATCAAGGTGAGTTACTTTATATAAAACAACACTCATAGCGATGATCAGCGGAATGCATGCAAATCTTGTAAACAAACCAAGAATAATAAACAAACTGCAGAAAAATTCTGCAAAAATTATTAATGCCGTGTTGACTGTTGTACCCATACCAAGCAAGTTTGGCATGTGCCGGGCTGTTTCACTAAAATGAGTTATTTTATGGTAGCCATAATTCACCAGCATTAAAATACCAAGCCCCAGCCTTAACACCAGCATCCCTGCATTAACAGCGTTGGCACTGTACTTTGATGAGAACAATCTTTTCATCGTAATTTTTTAAGCGTTCTAAATTTCCGGCAATTTAATCTTTATCATTATTCATGCAGTAAAAATTATGGCACAACAGAAATTTTAAAACCACCTTTCAATAAAATACATCTCGTTATTTAAGTAACTATTTGTTTCCGGCAATTCATCAAGTGATTAAAAAGCTATGTGAAAATTTTTTCTTTATCTTTTTTTTAACAGGCATTCGACTGTACATTTCGTTCTCAATCCAACAGTTATCCACTTATTAACAAAGGCTTTGGAATGGTGTTTGCTTAACTGGCAATATAGTTAATTTTACAGCTGGCAATAATGAAAGAAACAATCAACATGATAAAACCTACTTATTTTTTACTGCTTACTGCAGTGCTGTTTTCATTAACGCTGATTGCACAGCCCACACATGTTTTTACCGATGCGGAAAAGAAATTTAAAGATGCGAAGGAACTATTTATTAAACAGCAATACGCACTTGCTTATCCCTTACTGGAAGCTGTAAAGAAGGAATATCCTGATGAACAAAAAAGCAACAATGTTTATCTGCATGATGATGTAAATTATTACTACATCGTGTGCCGTTTAAAATTGCAGTTGCCTGTTGCTGAAGAAGAGGCAAAGTATTACATAGATTGGATAAATAATGAACCAAGGCAGGAACTGATGAGTTACCACCTGGGCAAATTCTATTTTGTAAAAAATGATTTTGCCAATGCAATAAAATATTATGAAAAGGCATCGCTGGATAACCTGAGTAATGAAGAGATTGCGGATGCTAAATTTGAAATGGGCTATTGCTATTTTAATCTTAAAAGGTTTAAAGATGCAAAGCCATTGTTCAATGAAATTCACCAGTTGCCGGATAACAAATATTATATTCCGGCCAATTACTATTATGGATTTTTAAGTTATTACGACCGCAACTATGCAGAAGCTTTAAAATCATTTAAGCTGGTAGAGATGAAGGACGAATACAAAAGTGTAGTACCGTATTACATTGCCGAAATCTACTATTTTCAAAATAAAAAAGATGAATCTTTAAGATACGGAGAAAGTGTTTTAAGCAGGGGAGGGCTGTACTATGACAAGGAGATGAAACAGCTGCTGGGCCAGATGTATTTTGAAAGAAAGAATTACGCCAAAGCTTTGCCACTACTTGAATATTACGTAAACAATACGAAAAAAGTAAGCAAGGAAGATTTGTATGAAGTAAGTTACTGTTACTATGAAGCAAAGCAGCTAACTAAAGCAATTGCAGGGTTTAAACAGTTAAGTAATGAACAGGATTCATTGGGACAAAATTCCATGTACCTGCTCGGCGATTGTTATTTGAGAACCAATCAAAAAGCCAATGCAAGAACTGCTTTTCAATATTGTGCCAATAACAGCAGCAATAAACAGCAGCAGGAAATTTCTCTTTTTAATTATGCCAAGTTATCTTACGACTTGGGTTACCAGGACGTGGCATTGAATGAAATGAGAAAATTTTTAAACAACTATCCAAATTCAACTTATACCAATGAAGCAAAAGAAATTTTGGTAGGCTTGCTGGCCAATACAAATAATTTTAATGATGCGCTCGCCTTGTATGAATCTTTCGGCAAGCCGACGGCATCAATGCAAAATGTGTATCCGCGGATTTTATATGGCCGTGCCGTTGAATATTTGAATGATCAGCAGATAACACAGGCAGATGATCTCTTTACAAAAATTCTGAAATTGCCGGCATCATCTGTTACACCTTACGCCAATTTTTGGAAAGGGGAAATAGCCTATCGTATACCTGATTATGACGCGGCCATACGATACCTGACTTTCTATTTGCAGAGCGGTGCGCCTGCACAGGGAGAGGCAACACCTGCTACTGCTAAATACGACCTGGGATACTGCTGGATGAAAAAAGAAAGTTACAAGCAATCTCTTACCAATTTTGAACCTATCGCAAAATCAGCTACCACAGCCACTCCTGTAGAACAGGACGCTTATGTAAGAAGTGCAGATGATTATTTTATGCTGAAGGATTTTGCTAAAGCAAATACTATGTATGATGTGGTAATCAGCAATGCGCTGCCTCAGAGCGATTATGCGATGTTTCAGAAATCTATGATAGCAGGCATAAAAAGTGCTACCGGAAAAATTGCAGGACTCAACAGCTTAACGCGTTTGTACCCCCAAAGCAGTCTTGTACCTGATGCTACAATGGAAATTGCCAATACATATATGGCTGATGAAAAATTCAGGGAAGCTATTCCTTATTTAACGAAAGTACTGTCAAATACCAATGCCGGAGGGTTAAAACCAAAAGCTTATCTAAAACTTGGATTAAGTTATTATAACCTGGACAACAACGATCAGGCCTTAACAAATTACCAGCAATTGATACAGCAATACCCGCAATCTGCAGAAGCAGACGAAGCGCTGGATAATATCAAGAATATTTATGTAGAAGCCGGCAAGCCGAATGAATATGTTGAACTGATGCGTAAAAACGGCAAAAATATTTCTGCAACCGAAGCGGATGGTATAACATACAGTGCAGCAGAACTAAAGTATAACAACAACGATTGCGCCGGTGCCATTGCAGGATTCACCAATTACTTATTGCAGTTTCCGGCCGGTGCTTCAGTATTGGAGGCTAATTTTTTCCGCAGTGAATGCTACTTAAAAAATAAGGACTGGAACAATGCATTGATTGGGTACAACTATGTAAGCGGCAAAGGCATCAACAAATATTTTGAAAGAGCTGCACTAGCCGCCAGCCGCATTTACTATTTTGAATTGAAAGATTATGCCAACGCAAAGAAGACGTTCGAAATATTGCGGGCTGGTGCTGTTAACCAGGATAACCAACTGGAAGCCGCAAGGGGATTGGTGCGGTGCGATTACCAACTAAAAGAATACGACCAGGCAAACGAAGTTGCCAAGGATTTATTAAAGGGAAAGGGAATCAGTACTGACGATAGATCAGTAGCTTTTTTAGTGTTGGGTAAATCACAGCAAAAAAGTAATGATTGCAACGGTGCTATTGCTTCCTTTAAATCATGTGCAGCAATCAATAAATCAGCCTGGGGAGCTGAGGCCCGTTATGAAATTGCCAATTGTTTGTTCAGCCTCGGTAATTATACTGCAGCCGAAAAAGCGGCACAGGTGGTTATAAAAGAAACCAGCAGTTACGATTACTGGCTTACCAGCAGCTATATTTTATTGGGCGATATTTTTATGCAGCAGAAAGATTTTTTCAACGCAAAAGCTACTTACCAGAGTGTGGCGCAAAACTCAACTATACCGGAATTGAAAACATCGGCCCAGCAAAAACTGGATAAGGCAACAGCAGCAGAAAAAGAATTGTCAAAAGTAAATTAGTAACTGTTTAAACCATCAGTAAACATTTTAAAAAGCACATTACAATAATTATAACCATGCGCATAAAAAGTATTATTACAGGTTTATTTTGTTTACCGGCACTGGCATGTCTGGCACAAAAAGACACAGCAAAAAAGCAGAGCATTGATATTACTTCCAGCTATAAACCTGTCTTGCGCAATGCAGTTAAAATTAATTTTTCGGCGAGCAATCTGACCGCTGATACGGCCAAACAGGTTGCACCCTATTCTATTCCTTCGCAAAATTTATTTTATACCTACCAACCGATGGCGTTAAAGCCACTTGCACTTGCTCAGGACACCAGCCTGGATATGGGATCAAGAAATTTTTTGAAAGCAGGGTTCGGAAATTATTCAACACCATATATCAATGCGGGTTTTAGTTTTGGAGATGGAAAAACAAGCCTGGTAAATGTGTATGCGGATTATATTTCATCCAAAGGAAAAATTGCCAACCAGGATTATAGCAAGATGAATATAAAAGCTGCCGGTAGTTATTTTACAGCAAGAAATGAAGTATACGGCAGCGCAGGTGTGAGCCAGTATGATTACTATTTATACGGGTACGACCATGCGTTGCATACCTACAACAGAAATGATGTATTACAACGTTTAACCGATATTAAATTGAAGGCTGGTTTTCGTAATAAAGATGCCAATGAGTCGGGTATAAATTATAATCCAAATGTGGAGATCAACATATTCAGTAATCGTAAACACCTCACGGAAAGTTCTTTGCTGATAGAAGCTCCTGTTGATAAAACACTGGGCGACGTATTCTCTGTAAAAGTGGCTGCCAAGGCTGATATCACCACTTATACCACACAAAACTATATCCCCAATAATTTTAAATTCAACAACTATATTTTTTCAATTGCGCCGGAACTGGTGTACGCTACGCCTTCACTTTCACTTCATGGTGGTGTAACGCCTGCATGGGATAATGGGCAGTTAAGTGTATTACCTAATTTTTATGGAGAAGCTCAAATACCTGATAAACCTTTTTTGGTACAGGCTGGTTTAATCGGCCGTTTTATTAAAAACAACTATCAGAATTTAACGACGCTAAATCCTTACCTGGCCCCGATTACTTCTGCACAACTAAATACAAAAGAAACTGAATTGTATGGCGGCGTAAAAGCATCCGTTGGAAAGCATTTCAATTTCAGTGCAAAAGCAGGGTTGCTTAGCTACAAAAACTTGCCGTTTTTTATAAACGATACTGCATCTGACATGAGGTATTTCAAAATAAGTAACGAAAGTAAACTGACTGACCTGCGCTTACACGGCGACTTAAGTTATATAAGTCAGGATAAATTTACTATTACAGGTGGGCTCACTTTTAACGGCTATACTGGTATGCACGATAATAACAAAGCCTGGGGAACAATACCGCTGCAAATTGAAGCATCGCTTCGCTGGTGGGCATTTAAACAGGTTATGATTAAGAGCGATTTTACTGCTTACACCGGTTCATCTTACCTCTTGCCCGGCAATGTCAATAAGGCACTAAGCGGCGCTGCGGACCTGAGTGCGGGTGTTGAAGTTTCGATCAACAAAAAAATAAGCGCCTGGCTTGACATCAATAATATCCTGAATAATAAATACCAGCGCTGGTATGGATACCAGGTATACGGAACAAATATTTTGGCTGGTGTGCTGTTGAAGTTTTAACAGCGTCCGGGCTGTTGCCGCCACATTAAAAAATTATTACTGAGTCATTAAATGAAACCGTTTTTGATATAATATCCTGCTATCTTTGATCCATACAATCTATCATGGAATATTTAATAGCCCCAACACTTTTTCAAAAAAAAATATGCCGGTTGCCCGGTATCGGCATCCTGTCTTTAAAAAATTATCCGGCAGTAAGTAATGTTGCCGCAGCAGTAATCAAAGCACCTGCACCGTTTATCAGTTTTTCCCCGGCAAATGAAAATGAAGAAAGTGTCTTCAATGAATTTTCAGCACTCAGTGAAATAATCAGGAAAGACATTGAAGAAAATGGAACTGTTACTTTAAAAGGGGTTGGTGACTTTATTAAAAAGGAAAACGGTGCCATTGACTTTATACCATCCCACATTCATCCGTTGTTTATGCCGGATGTTACTGCAACAAGGGTAATCAGGCAGAACGCAGAGCACACCATCCTGGTAGGAGATAAGGAAACTACCAACACACAAATGAGCGGCTATTTCGTGGAAGCAGAAGAAATAACTCCGGCGAAAGACCGCTGGTGGATTTGGGCAATTGTATTGGTAGCGGCCGGTTTGGCAATAATTGGTTTGTACCTTCTGCAAAATGGTTTTAACCTGTTTGGCAATGTAGTTAACCCCTGATCTGGCTGACTAAATTTTTCCAACGGAAGATTACCGGGTTACACACAAAAAAAATGTTTCCTCTTTCACAAGTGTATATCAATTACTATTTTCATACAACGGCTCTGTCGCTTACTGATTAATATAAGCTTCAAACATTTTAGGCCAGCGTTTCCCCGTGATGTACAGCTTTTTACTGGTGCTGTCATAAGCAATGCCATTCAGTACATCTGTTCTGTCTGCAACAACCTGGTTTTTAAAATACTGATCTTTCAAGCCAGGTAAATCAATCCTGCCCACCACATGGCCGCTGGCGGGATCAACCTTTACGATGAACTCCATTGTATATACATTGGCGAAAACAAAACCGTTGATCATTTCGAGTTCATTCAAATTAGTTACCGGCCCTGTATTATCAGTAACCTGTATGGTAGTTCTTACCCTGAAATCTGCCGGATTCACAAAATATAAATTGGCAGACCCATCACTTATTATGAGTTCTTTGTCAGTGTGTGTAATGCCCCAGCCCTCATATGGCCAATTGAAAGTCTGGATTGGTTTATCTATATTGTTCAAGTCGTATACATTTACCACGTGGCTTTGCCAGGTTAACTGGTAAATTTTATTATTAAAAATGGTGATGCCTTCTCCAAAAATTTTACCTGTGCCCATTACATGTTTATGTTCCACCCTGCCTGTTTTTATATCGGTTACACGTAAAGAGGATGTTTCATAATCACCTGTTCCTTCATATAATTTTCCATTGTGTATTTCCAGTCCCTGTGTATAGGCACTTGTATCATGCGGATAAATGCCGATAATATTTAAAGTAATGTTTTGAGGAGCTGCAATTCCGGTAGAAGGTGATTCTGCAGGCGTGGAGGGTTCGGTATTGTCGTTGTTATTGCTGCAGGCTGCTAATAGCAAAAGACCAGCTGATAGAAAATATTTTGTCATTAAAATTTAATTCGTTTGTGGGCAAAAGTACTAAAGCCCCGCAGCTTTAAAGCAATGTCTTCAATAAAAGAATGCAAATATTTTTTGCCGGTAACGTTATTCTCCCTATTTTTATGTTATCTCTGAAACGGATATTTGAAACCACTTCTATTTTAATAATACCGTAGCCCGCTTTTTATTCTGAGATAAAAAATCCCATTTCTTTTATTGTTGGCCTCCAGGCCTTTTCTCCAATACCTCTGACAAGTGTTTTGTGTATCCCCATGAGCCAAATTATTTTTTTGCTATTCAAATTTTTGGTTTATGAAATTTATCCCGGGCCTTGTATTGCTTTTATTATTACCAACAATGGTTGCAAATGCGCAACGCAGGTGTGGTACGGCATACTACATTCAGCAACTCATTAAAGCAGACGCTGGCTTAGGTAATTCCATCAACAAGGCGGAAGCACAGATAAAGGCTGTTACAAGCAAGGCCGCTGGTGAAAGGGATATAGTAGCAGACGAAATTATTTACTTGCCTGTAGTCATACATGTACTGTACAATACAGGGGTTCAAAATATAAGCCTGGCGCAAATTCAATCACAACTTACTGTCTTAAACAATGATTACAGTAATTTAAATGCTGACAAGGTTAATACGCCCGCAGTTTTTAGCGCCCTTGCCGCCGATACCAAGATCAGGTTTTGTCTTGCACAGGTAGATCCACAGGGAAAAAGAACTTCAGGAATAATAAGAAAATATACCGGTACACAGGTTTTTTCCCCGGAGGATGCGATGAAATATACGGCACAGGGTGGTGATGATGCCTGGGACTGTAAGCGGTACCTGAATATTTGGGTTTGCGATATGGGAGGAAGAACACTTGGCTATTCCAGTGTACCCGGTGGCCCTGCAGCTACAGATGGAGTGGTGGTTGCGTATGACGTTTTTGGGAGTACCGGCAATGTACGTTCGCCCTATGATAAAGGGAGAACAGCTACTCATGAAACCGGTCACTGGCTTGGATTAAAGCATGTATGGGGCGATGCAGTCTGCGGTTCGGATGAAGTAGATGATACACCGACTCAACAGTATTATAATTATGGCTGCCCATCATTTCCACATGTATCCAATTGCTCGCCTGATGGTAATGGGGACATGTTCATGAACTTTATGGATTTTGCAAATGATGCCTGTATGAGCCTTTTTACAAACGGCCAGAAAGCGAGAATGCGTGCCTTGTTTGAAAAGGATAACATCCGCAATTCATTCTTAACATCGTTTGCATGCGATAGCACATTGGTACAAGCCAGCCCCGTAATTACCGTGGATACGATAGCGGTCGCAAAACCGGTTATTGGGGTAAATATCTATCCCAACCCGATGCAATCGAATGTTACAATTGAATGTGCGTCAACATTAAAATCGGCAACGCTGAAAACAATCAATATCTACAATGTATCCGGTAGTAAAGTATACACATCCACTTTTAATTCGGCTAAAACAACTATCAGCGTTGCTACTTTAGCTAAGGGGATTTACATCTTTAGTGTTGAAGAAGGAGCAAACAGGTTTACAAAGAAACTCATTAAGCAATAAATATTTAATTCATCATGCCGGCGATTTTCCGGGCAGCTTCGGGTGCAAGGGCAACACCCATTCCGCTCATCCGTACACAACAAAAAACATCACTTTCTATTTGCTGAATCAACGGTTTTTTCTCACTACCCATTGCCATAATACCACTCCAGGTATCAGTAACAGTATAATTTGTTTCCGGAAGTAAGTGTTGTGCAATAAAATCCTGCAAGGCGGTTTGTATTAAAGAGGTAGTCTCCATCTCCAGCGTATGCTCATTGTTAAAATCTTTATTTCGGGCGCCGCCTAACAACAACCGGTTGCCTACGTTTCTGAAATAATAATAACCCTGGTCAAAATGGAACGTACCTTTAAATTTAAGATTGGCGATAGGTGCTGTAATAAGCACCTGTCCACGGTTTGGCACGATATCTATCTGCGGTAACAGCTGTTTTGTAAAGGCGTTGGTGCAAAGCAGGAGTTGATTTGTATAAAAAGAAATCTCCATTTTTTCGTTGCCTGCGATGGCATGTAATTGTATTCCTCTGGAATGTTTATCAAAATGCTTTACTTCAATATTCGTTAAAACCTGTATTCCCATTCCCTGTACTTTTTGCAGTAGTGCCTGCACGAGTTTGCCCGAATGTATTCCTGCTTCCAGCTTATTTTCTACCAGATGCGTGAAACCTTCAAACCCAAATTCAGTTATTTTTTCGTCAGCAATTTTAAATAAATTTTCGTGGCTGGTAATTGTATGCAGTCCGCTGTTAAGCCAGTCAAGTTTGTTGGCACATTCATGCCAGTCTGCTGATTGTTCCGAAAAGCATTCATAGCCGCCGCACGGATCATAATCAATAGCAGCATCATCAAAATATTGTCTTATTTGCCGGAGACCTTTAAAGCGCATTTCAACCAGCTGCCACATATTATCTTCTCCCATTGTCATCGCATCTGCTATCAATTCTCCCGGGCTTCCAAAGCAGCTGAAGCCGGCGTTGCGGGTGCTGGCCCCTGTTGGTATTACGCCTCTTTCAAGGATCGTTATCTTATAACCGGGATTTTTTTCTTTTAGTTTCAGCGCACTCCATAACCCGGAAAATCCACTGCCAACAATGATAACATCCTGTGGTGCAAAAAAACTTTCCTTTTCCCAAAAAGATAACTGTGGCATATTGCAAATTGTTAAAAAAGATAAAGGTAGAAACTAAATAAGCACATTAAACGTTACACCACTAAATTTGTCCTACTAATCAAAATATTATATGAAAAAAATTACTACCATTTTTATCGGGCTTTCATTGCTTGCTTTAACTGCTCATGCACAAGGTCTTAAAGGCCTCATGAATAAGGTTACAAAAAAAGACAGTACCTCCGGAAAAAGTTTGCTTGATAAGGTTACACCGGGTTCGGGCTCTTCAGGTTTGGGAAAGGGGCTGAGTAATGACGATATTATTGCTGGTTTAAAGGAAGCATTGAGAGTAGGTACGGATAGCAGCAGCAAAAAATTGAGTGCTGTAAACGGATTTTTTGCCGATGCCGCCATAAAAATCTTAATGCCGGCAGAAGCCCAGAAGGTAGAAAAAAACTTACGTAATTTGGGGATGGGAAGTTTAGTAGATAAAGCCATTCTTTCAATGAACCGGGCGGCGGAAGACGCAGCAAGCGGGGTTGGAGATATTTTCTGGAACTCCATCAAGCAAATGAGTGTTAGTGATGGTTTGGGAATTTTGAAGGGTGGCGACTTTGCTGCCACGGATTATCTGAGGAAAACAACTACCATGGAGCTGACTGAAAAATTCAGACCTGTAATTGAAGCCAGCCTTGTAAAAGTAGATGCAACCAAATATTGGAAAGATGTATTCAGCAATTACAATAAATTTTCTGCCAACAAGGTAAATCCTGATCTTACTGCATATGTTACCGAAAAAGCGTTGAGCGGTTTATTTTTAAACATCAGCCTGCAGGAACAAAAGATACGGAAAGACCCTGCAGCGCAGGTTACAGGTATTTTGAAGTCGGTGTTTGGGGGTAGTAAGTAACTAACTTTTTAATCTAATCTGACTCATTTTAAAAGGGCTGCAATTAGCAGCCTTTTTTATTACCTTAGCCAATATGAAAGTTAGCCTTCTGTTTATATGTTTAACAATCTCAATAAACTTTTTCGGTCAACAAATTAACTATAATGATCTTATCGGGACGTCCTGGACATACAATAAGCAGACATTTTCAGATAGTATCAGCTTTGTATTTACAGACAGTGCTCACTATAAATTATACTATTGGAAAAACGGGAAAAACTATTACAACGGAAACTTCATGAATTATTCCCTTGATACATCTTATTCACCCACACTTTGGTGTTGGGGAACATTTACAAATGTTGGTACAGGTAATCAGAAAAACTGGCAGGAGATGTATTGTTTTCTAAGAATGATAGATAAAAATACCCTTGAAGCACAATCAAAATGGAACGGTAAAAAACCCAAAAAAGGAAGTTGGAAAAAACATGCAAAGTTTACTTATACCATGATCAAAACCAGCTGAATACTTATTTTTTGATGTTCCGATTTTCATTAAAAAACAACTTTAATCAATTCCGGTAATCTTATTGAAGCTTTCGTCACCAAAAACTGAATAATGGAATATGCAAATGCAATCAACCGGCATTTAATTTTTAACCGATAATTTTGCAAACAAATACACATCATTGAGCGCTCCCGTTTTTTTTATAACACCACCGTTTACGCAGTTAAACACGCCTTATCCTGCTACGGCTTATCTCAAGGGTTTTTTAAATACAAAAAATATTCCTTCCTTCCAGGCCGATTTGGGGATTGAAGTAACACTTGCTATTTTTTGTAAAGAAGGATTGACACATTTATTCAGCGTCATTCCCGATAAAGAATGGTCGGAGAATGGCTGCAGGATAATTGCGTTGCAGCAGGAGTATATTAATACCATTGATGCGGTTATTTTGTTTTTGCAGGGAAAAAATCCAACGCTGTCACATCTTATCGGCAACAGAAATTTTTTGCCTGAGGCCAGTCGTTTTGCACAACTGGATGATTTGAAATGGGCTTTTGGCAGTATGGGCATCCAGGATAAAGCAAAGCACCTGGCAACCATGTATCTGGAAGATTTATCGGATTTAATAACAGAGTGCGTGGATGTGCATTTTGGTTTTAGCAGGTATGCTGAAAAGTTGGGCAGAAGCGCCAACAGTTTTGATGAACTATATGCAGAACTGCAAAAAGACTATACCTATATTGATGAATTGCTGATTGAAATTCTTAAAAAAAAGATGGATTCAGTCAATCCTTCCCTGGTTGCTATTTCAGTTCCGTTTCCTGGTAACCTGTATACTTCACTTCGCTGCGGGCAGTTTATAAAAAAACAATATCCCGGCGTGAAAGTGGCTATGGGAGGAGGTTTTGCCAATACAGAACTCCGCTCGCTGAGCGATGCAAGGGTGTTTGAAATGTATGATTTTATTACACTCGATGATGGTGAAGCGCCGGTAGAAAACCTGTTGCTATACCTGGATGGTAAAATAGCCATTGACAAGCTGAAGCGGACTTTTACCTTGGTGAACGGTCAGGTAACTTATATCAATAATGCAGCCTGCAGCGATTATAAACAGGGACAGGTTGGTACACCGGACTATAGCGATCTGTTGCTTGATAAATATATTTCCGCCATTGAAGTCATCAATCCCATGCATAGTTTATGGAGCGATGGACGCTGGAATAAGCTCACTATGGCGCACGGCTGCTATTGGGGCAAATGTACTTTTTGTGATATTTCACTCGACTATATAAAACTATATGAACCTATCGCGGCGCAATTGCTTTGCGACCGTATGGAAACAATCATTGCGCAAACCGGGCAGAACGGTTTTCATTTTGTGGATGAAGCTGCGCCGCCTGCCCTGATGCGTGCGCTGGCTATTGAAATCATCAAAAGAAAACTAACTGTCAGCTGGTGGACGAATATTCGTTTTGAAAAAAGTTTCACGAGGGATTTATGCCTGCTTTTGAAAGCCTCGGGTTGTATTGCTGTATCAGGTGGCTTGGAAGTGGCTTCCGACCGCCTGCTTGCACTGATACAAAAAGGCATAACCGTGGCACAGGTGGCAAAAGTAAATAAGCATTTTTCGGAAGCCGGTATTATGGTACATGCCTACCTGATGTATGGATTTCCAACGCAAACGGTACAGGAGACGATTGATTCATTGGAAATGGTAAGGCAGCTTTTTGAAGCAGGGATTTTGCAATCTGCCTTCTGGCACCAGTTTACCATGACGGCACACAGCCCTGTAGGGTTGGAGCCTGAAAAATATAAAGTGAAAAAAATGAGCGAGGTGACAGGCAGTTTCGCCAATAATGATATTGAACACACCGATCCAACAGGTGCTGATCATCCTGCCTTTAGTTTTGGGTTAAAAAAATCGTTGCTAAATTATATGCATGGCGCCTGTTTTGACTATCCTCTGCAAAAATGGTTTGAGTTTAAAGTGCCCAGGACAAGCGTACCGCCTGATTATATTGTACAGGCACTGGAACAACAGGAACCCACTACAGCAAAGCCCGGCGCAAAAATAACCTGGCTGGGCACAAGGCCCCGGGTAGTGCATTTTACCAAATCAAAAAAAGGAAATCATTGGCCGATGACCGAATTGATTTTTCAGAATAAAAAAGAAACAGTCAGCATTAAAGTAAATGAACAACAAGGCGATTGGCTCGCAGCCATGCTGGAAAAACTGTCAGTACATAACAATGACGTGTATACGCTGCAGCAGGTAAAGGAAAACTATGAAGTAAACAACCTGGAAGACTTTGAACTTTTTTGGGATAATAAACCGGTGAATAGTTTGTATCGTTTTGGCTTGCTGCAGCTTTAAAGAGTGGCCGTTCAAGTGGTCTTCGAAATAAAACAGCAGCTCAGACAATATCAGTTAAAAAAGCTCCCGCTTTTCTTAAAAACCTCTTACCATTCCCATTGCCTCTATAGCCATTTTTTGATTCAGTTCAAATGTTAGTTCTTTGTGATTGATGGTATCTACAATGGTACCAATAAAACAAAGACCCGCGGTAAAAAAATAAAGGATGCCCATTCCAATTTGTCCGGCAACAAACCGCTGAATGCCGGCAAAACCTACAAAACCAAGTACGCAACAAATTAAGATGGTTTCTGATCGTTTGCGTTTTGCATTGTACAGCGAAATAAAAAGATGCAGTTTATCTTCCGGAAGATCTTTGGTAAAAGCCTTTAAAAAGGCAAGTTCATCAGGCTCAATGGTAGGTATCAGTGTAATTAAATTGGTGCTCATGTCAATATCAATTTTGGTTTTAATGAAAGTTGTACTATACGATGACAAATAATAATGACTGCCAGTATCCCAAGCGGGTGATGGTGAAATGATGATGCCAGTTGCAGGTGCAGGGCGTCATGTATAGCATGGCCTATTCCGCATCCGGGGCATGCGTGTATGTTGAGCCTGCTTAAAATACAGATCGTGGGAGCATTGCTCTCCGGGCGCATACAAAACAGTAGTAACAGCGACAGGCACCAGAACAATCGTTCAAAATTTTTACCGAAAAAATGTTTGGCCCGTTTTATTAATGTATAAAATGTGTCCATTTTAAAATCTTGTTATTGCATTTTGATTACAAAGGGTAAGGCAAATAAAAGGATTAGCAATGTTTAATAAAAATACCTTTTAAATGCATGCAACCTTGATTTTATTTTACGAACGGTACTTAGCATCATACATGCTCTTTTAATAAAAATCATATTGTGCGGTGATTGATATCATTGGGATAAGGCTGTATATAATGGTACTTTTAAATCCTAAAAAGTTTATCATGAAAGCCATCATAGTTCCTGTAGATTTTTCAACAACAGCTGCCAACGCAGCTGAGTTTGCCGGCAACCTGGCCGCGTTTTATGGCGCCGATCTTTTACTGTACAATGCGTACGAAATTCCGGTTGCATTAAGTGAATATGCCTACCCGGTATTTGATGTGGGCGAAATGCAAAAAGCAGCCATTCATGAGCTGGAAATTCTTAAAGAAAACACAAAGGCAAAGGTGCGGGGCAGCATCAACATTAATATAAAAGCAGAAATGATCACACTCGAAACTGGCCTGCAAACCTTGTGCGCTGAAATCAACCCCAGTCTTGTTGTGATGGGCCTGTCAGGCAAGAACGCACTTACCCGTTTGATTGTAGGCAGTAACACCATCAAGGCAATTCACTATTTAAAATACCCGATACTGGTAGTGCCGCCCAAAGCTGAGTTTATTCCCATCCGGAAAATAGGACTGGCCTGTGATTATAAAAAAGTCGTAGAGTCTACGCCATTAGCACTGCTCAAAAAAATCGTAACAGATTTCAGGGCTGAGCTGCATGTATTAAATGTAGATTTTGAGAACATGCATTTTCAACCAGGGATGCTAAAAGAAAGTTTTGTGTTATCTGAAATGCTGAAGGAGCTTAAACCAGAATATCACAGCATAGAGTCTGCCGATGTTATCAACGGACTAAACAATTTTGCAATTCATTCTAAATTAGACTGGATTGTAGTGATACCCAAAAAACACTCTGTGGTACAAAAAATATTCGCCCGCAGCCAAACGCAACAATTGTTATATCATACCACCATACCAATACTGTGTATACATGAGTAAAGAACAATTTTAATTTGTTGATGACAATAGAGTCATGCTGGTTGGTGCAGCAATGAGCAGCCATATACATGACTCTTTTCCTTACATCAGCTTCAATTAATTTTGTGAAAAATGGTAGAATTCATTTACAGGCCGAGATAAACAAATCAATCCAGTACCTCATACACATTCATCGGATGTGCTTTATTTTTAAGCGAAATTTCTCCTACTTTACGGCAGTTAAAAGACTCCTTTATTTTTTCATAGGTCTGTTCGCTGATTAATATCTGGCCTGGTGTGGCAGCGGCCTGCAGTCGCTGTGCTGTATTAACAGTATCACCAATAACGGTATAATCCAGCCTGCGCAGACTGGCTGCCCCGATGTTGCCGGAAATCATCTCACCGCTGTTGATACCGATGGAAACCTTCGGCGTAAATGCAACTTTATCGTTAAGTGATGGCAACTTTTCTACCTGTGCTTTTGCGGCGAGGCAGGCATCAATCGCCCGGTCTAAATGGTACTTGCCCCTGAACACAGCCATTATCGCATCGCCAATAAATTTATCGATGTAGCCCTCATTTGCAATTACTTCTTTAACCATCACGTCGAAATATTTATTCAATAATTTAACGACGGTATCGGGCGATTCGGTTTCGCTGATGGAAGTAAAGCTGCAGATATCCATAAAAACAACAGTGGCGTCAATCGTTTCATTGGCAGTAAGTGACGACTCAAATTCATGACTGCCCATAAAATTCAGCACGGTTTCGTCCACATACATTTTAAGGATGTTATTTTCTTTGATGGCTTTCAGCGTTTCCCTTAACTGGGTAACATGTTTAATTGTTTTTATAATCGTGAGCGAGAGGTCTTCAAAGTTAATTGGTTTGGTTATAAAATCGAAAGCGCCGCGGTTCATTGCCGTGCGAATATTTTCCATATCGCCATAGGCCGAAACAATGACCGATTTTATAAGCGGGCTTGATTCATTGAGCCTGCTGAGTAATGTCAGGCCATCCATTTCCGGCATATTAATGTCGCTCAATACAATGTCAACATCCGGATGCTGCTGTATTTTATCCAGGGCATCATTGCCATTGGCAGCAAAAATAAATTCGTATTGCTGCTCCCTTATCTTCTGCCTGAATTTTTGTTTGATGAGCATTTCCAAATCTGCCTCGTCATCTGCTACCAATATTTTTGCCATCAGTAAATCAATTTAAATTTTTCTTTTAATAAAGTAAAGTCAACCGGCTTGGTTAAAAAATCGTCGGCACCCAGTTGTTTGGCCATATTAAAATTTTCCGCGTCACCGTAAGCAGTAATCATCATCACCATTGGAGGTGGTTTGTGGTATTTTTGTTTGATGTGTCCCAGTAATTCCAGCCCACTCATGCCAGGCATATTGATATCGCTTAAAATTAATACGGCTTCATGCTCGTGTTGATTTAAATATATCAAAGCGTCTTCACCTGAAAATGCGAAAACAAATTCAAGCGATTTGTCTTTTATCTCTTTTCTGAACCGTTGCTCAAACAGGGTTTGAATATCCCGTTCGTCATCTACTACTAGTATTTTCATTGGTTAAATATATAGCATTTATGCTGGTAATAATATAGTGAATTCTGTTCCTGTTCCTTCTGATGTATGAACGGTCAATTGGCCGCCATGACCCTTGGTAATGATATCATAACTCATGCTTAAACCAAGCCCGGTGCCCTGGCCCGTGGGTTTGGTGGTAAAAAACGGTTGAAATATCTTATCCATAATATTTGCCGGAATGCCGGGCCCGTTATCTCTCACCGTAAGGGAAACAAGGGTTCCTTCATCTTCCGTTGGCGGTATCAGCGCCGTAGTAACCCAAACTGTCGGGGTTTTATGGTTTGCTGCAACTGTATCGTCAGGTAATGCGGAAGGTTGTGAGGCCGCGTAGAACGCATTGGTAATTAAGTTTAAAATTACGCGGCCAATATCCTGTGGAATTACGTTGATAGGGGGGATGTAGCGGTCAAAATCTGTTTTCATTGCGGCGTTGAACGATTTGTCTTTTGCCCGCAAACCATGGTAGGCCAGTCTTAAATATTCATCTGCCAGTTTGTTGATATCGGTTGGTTCTTTAATACCATTGCTGTTGCGGCTGTGCTGCAGCATGCCTTTCACAATTGAATCCGCCCTTTTGCCATGATGATTTATTTTTTGCTCATTTGCCGCAATGTCGGCTGCAATGGCAAGTACTTCTTCCGAATCTCCTTTGGCGATCGCCTCCTTCATTTCTTCAATTAGTTCAGTGTTTACTTCCGAAAAATTATTAATGAAGTTTAACGGGTTTTGAATTTCGTGAGCTATGCCGGCTGTTAGTTCGCCCAGCGATGCCAGTTTTTCTGATTGAATCAGCTGCGCCTGGGTGGTCTTTAATTCAGTCAATGCCTCTTCCAGCGTTTCTTTTTGACTGGTCAGTTCTGCTGTGCGTTCTGCCACTTGTATTTCCAGTTGGGCTTTCATGGAAGCCATGAATTTATTCTTTTGCTCTTCTTCGTGCGTTTTTGATTGCTCTTTTATAAGTGCCTTTCTTTGTTTGTTATTGATGATTAACAAGGCTATCATCCAGATAAAAGCAAAAAAACTGGCGGCTTCAAAAAAATAATGAATCTTATTGTAAAATGAAATGCTGATCAATTTAAAAACGTCTTCTACAAAACTTACTAAAATCAACGGCAGTACTGCAAACATCGTAGGCCGCTCGGAACTAAATTCATCATTTAAATAAATGATCCCCAAAACAACGGCCACTACGCCATTTGCAATCCAGCCGGAAAGCGGCTTTAAAAAATTAAATGAAGCCTGCACCGTAAATAACGCAATGCACACAAACATAAGCCCAAGCAGTATTTTTTCCCATTGGGGGAAGGCTGTTTTTGTCTTAAATTTTTTGCGCAGCCGCAGGATGATAAAAAATGCAATAAAAATCTGTAAATCCATTGGTGTCTTATTGTGTTAAATGTATCACGGGAAAAAAAGGTGATAACCGTAACTGCCATTTGTTCAACTAAATTAAAGAAAATAAAGCACCTTTTGCTTATGCAAAAAGCTTATCAGCCAAACAACTAAAACGTAAAGGCTTTGTTTATATATTAAGCGTCTCTGCCTGGATTCTATCAGCCCTGTCATTTTGTTTACCTCGTTATACAAACTCGTTAAAGTAAACAGGCTCTTTGGTTTTTAATTGATTTTAATCACACGATATTAATATATTTATACCGGAATATGAGGATTTGAAATGCGGCAATCAACCATCCCTGATATTTTACACAACATGCAGTACGGTGAAATTTTAAACAAGGCGGAAAATTATATCAGTGAATTGTACAGGCTGAATGCTGCAAAAAACTTGTACTATCACAACTATCAGCATGCTATGGAAGTGCTGGACAATGCGAAGAAAATTGCCGCACATTACCAGCTGAACGATCAGTTGTTCTTTATTGTTTGTGCCGCGGCTTGTTTTCATGATTCCGGCATACTGGTGCCAGGTGACTTATTGCATGAAGATAAAAGTGCCACCCTGGCGGATGAATTTTTTCAGCAAGCCGGCGTAGAACAGGCCGATATCGCGGCCATAAAAAGGTGCATACTGGCAACAAAAATGCCGCAGCAGCCACAGACACTGGAAGAACAGATTATTTGCGATGCCGATTTGTTTAACCTTGGCACTGCTGAGTTTAAAGAAAAAAACAAACAACTGAAAAAGGAAACAGAAGCAAGAACAAACACAAAAATAGACGGGATTGCCTGGCGGGCGTCGTCCGTCAGCTTGCTTGAAAATCACCGATACCATACAACTTATTGCCAGGAGTTACTCAATGAAACCAAGGCGCAAAACCTCGCCTGGTTAAAAAGTAAACAACAGGAAAAATTACTGGAACTGCAACGGGCGGCTGCAGAACCATTGAACGAGGCTGGTAGTGCCGCCGATAGCGGCATCCCTGGAAAGAAAAATAAAATAAAAGAAAAAGACAAGCCTGTAAAAGGGATTGAAACCATGTTCAGGATATCAGCGGCCAATAATGTGCGGATAAGTGTAATGGCGGATAATAAGGCCCATATAATGATTACGGTAAACTCTATTATTCTTTCTGTTTTACTGGGATTGGTTTTAAAAAATCCGGATGAAAATCCGCATGTGCTGATACCCTCGTTTATTTTGCTGGCGGTGAGTGTAACTACTATTATTTATTCTGTACTGGCCACCCGCCCACATATTGGAGATGGCGAATTTACCAAAGAGCAGGTAGAAAAGAAATCGGTCAACCTGTTGTATTTCGGCAGCTTTTACAAGATGAATTTCAGGGAGTACAACGAAGGTATCAAGGCAATGATGGGTGACAGCGAATTTTTATACGGCAGTCTTACAAAGGACATTTTCTGGCAAGGAAAAGTGCTGGGCCGCAAATATCGCTTATTGCGGATTTCGTACACCATTTTTATGTACGGCCTTATTGCAGCTGTGGTTGCGTATGCCATCTCTGCTATTGTTTACAGGTAACAGTACTATTAACATGCACGTATGCTTAAACCTATCTTACTATCAGCAAACAGTTTTTTTTGTTTAATGACAGTATTGGTATGTGCCAATTGTAACAGCTCCGCACAATTTGGAAGCCCGGCGGGGTACGACTTTACCCGCCCTTCAAAAAAAACATTGCCAGCAGTTTTACATGAAATTTCAGGGATTGCAGTTGATAAACAAACCGACAGTTCATTATTGGCTATTGAGGATGAAGATGGAAAACTGTTTTCTTTTTCAATGAACGACAAAGCGCTCCGGTATTCAAAATTTGGAAAGAAGGGAGATTATGAAGATGTGACCATTTTAAAAAACAACCAGGTTGCTGTACTAAAAAGCGATGGTTCAATTTTCCTTTTTCGTGAAGCGGCTATGCAAAATGAAAAGATAGACAGTGTGCAGATTTACGACCACATTTTGCCTGAAGGCGAATATGAAGGTTTGTTTGCCGATGATAATACACTTATCACGTTATGTAAAAACTGCCCGGGCGATAAGCAGAAAAAGGAAGTATCTGTTTACAAATTGCAACCGGCAGCATTGGATTCATTGCATATGCTAAACTCTTTTCAGATAGATATATCAGCCATACAGGCAAAGGATGAGGATGGAAAAATTAAATTTCATCCATCCGGTATTGCAAAGCATCCTGTAACAAAAGAATGGTTCATCATCTCATCGGTAAATAAACTGTTGCTGGTGTTAGACGGGGATTGGAAAGTTAAAACCTATTTTAAACTCAACCCGGCGCTGTTCAATCAACCGGAAGGTATCAGTTTTAACAGCAAGGGCGATTTGTATATCAGCAACGAAGGGGGCGAAGGAGCAGCTACGGTATTGTTTTTTAAGTATTTGCCCGGCGGTATTGTAAAATAACCATTCAATCTTCTTTCAGCCCTTTTATCACTACATTGCCGGTACCGTTTTTATCACAGGGATAACCGAATTCTTTTTTCATTTTGGCTGCGTTGTTTATTACGGCATAAAATTCATCCAGGTATTTAACGGTAGTTTTTTTATATTTTTCATCCAGCAAAGTACAGTTTGTATAAATTGAATAGATGTCGTTTTTAATATGGTTGTATAAAGCAACGGCACTGTCGAATTTTGAAAAATTGTTTATGCAATAGCCTCTGTACCGCCGCTCTCTTACACTATTCATCAATAGCTCTTCTGCGGGTTTTGCATAGGGCGTGTTAACGATTCCGGCATGATCAAAATCGTATGGAACAGCTACTGGTATTGCATTGGAGTCGGCGGCTATCAGTTTAATATTCTGCAGGTATTGAACCGACCAATCTGTATTACCAATGAGGTATTCAAAAACTGACATCATTAAAAACGAATCGGTTTCGGTATCTTCTGGTTGTAATTTTTTTGATAGAGGAATGCTGTTATTTCTTTTAGCCATTTGCTTTTCTTCTTCCAGGAAAACGGCAAAAAATGACGCTGCCATTTTTTTGCCGTTATTATCCAGCATATTTATTTTTACCAACCTCGCCCTAAAACTTTTAGGCGTAACCAGGTTATAGAGTTTGTACACCAGCCATTCCCTTATCACATATTCGTCGCCCTGGCAGGGCATTACCAGTTTTATTTTATCCTGGTCTTTAAACACAGATAATTTAAAAAGATCGTTTTGTGTAAAATGTATTGACAAAGGCGGATACAAACAATTCTCTTTCAGCTTACGAAAATGTCCGCGGGTTTTTCCCTGGGCATTAAGCGTTACTTCTGAGCTGTCATCCTGCCGGCAGGCAATGTTAATTGGATATAACTGGGGGTTTTCCGTTCTGTCATTTAGCAAGTCACGAAGGTTGCCGGAGAGGGTAATTTCCAGTACCTGGTCGCTGTCAAACAAGCCGGGGGAAACTTTTTTTAGCGATGCTGTCACAGACGAAGGCGGTTGGCACCGGGTGCAAATAGCAATAAAAAGCAAGCAGGCAGCAGCCATGGATCGCAGAAATATTTTCATTTGTATGTATTTGATAATTGAAAATGAATCGTTGTGCTTGCTCATGGATAAGTTGTTTTTGGAAGGGGCATCTTTCATACCCAATTTTTAAAGAAACAACTCTTTTAAAGTTACCGTATTTATTGCATAAAAGAAATAGCCCTCTTTAAACAGGATACGTTTACCTACCGGCTATCACGGCTGGTATCCACCTATATTTTTCAGTCCTTTTCTTTCACCAGGCTTCTTCCTTCAGCCTTGCCGGTGGGGCAGCAGTGGTTAATTTCAGCGCTTTACCACTATAAAGCTTAGTGGAGTTAAAATGGAACCTATATAAAACTTCGGTAATGCTGTCACAATGAGCTTACGGCTTTTATCATCTTTTGCAATTGCCAGTTTATGTTGAACGTTATCCCGTATTAGGTCTGTCCCGCCTGCCTGTTTAAAAGATCGTTCCTCCAACAACAAGGACAGAATTGTGATTGGAAACGTTTTTAATTTCTGCCTTTTAATTTGGTAATTGAATGATAAACTTACTTCCGTTACCTTCCGTCGTCTCCACCTTCAATTCTCCGCCGTGTGCCTTTACAATATCGTAGGCCAATGATAAGCCTAAACCCGTTCCCTGGCCTGTAGGTTTGGTGGTGAAAAAGGGTTGAAATATTTTGTCTATAATGTTTTTCGGAATGCCGTTACCGTTGTCACTAATGGATATAGTAAAGCCCCCATTTGCTTTTTTTGTTTGCACCAGAACAGAAGGATGATAACTTTCATCAGCTACCAGCTTTTTTTCTGTAACCGCATAAAAAGCATTGTTAAATAAATTTAATAATACCCTTCCAATATCCTGCGGGATGATATTTATTTTTCCGATACCTTCATCAAATGCTGTGCTCATTGTTGTATTAAAAGATTTGTCTTTTGCACGAAGACCGTGGTAGGATAAACGTAAATATTCATCGCACAATGCATTGATATCTGTTGGTTCTTTTGTACCTGTTGTTTGCCTTGAATGTTGCAGCATTCCTTTTACAATGGCGTCGGCACGTTTACCATGATGGTTTATTTTTTCTTCATTTGCTTTGATATCATTTGAGATATTTATTGCTTCGTCAACATTGCCGGACTTTAATTCAGTTTGTAATTCATCAATCATTTCTTTATTTACTTCACTAAAATTATTGACAAAGTTCAATGGGTTCTGAATTTCGTGTGCTATGCCGGCCGTTAACTCCCCGAGTGAGGCCATCTTTTCTGATTGTATAAGTTGTGACTGAGTGGATTTAAGTTCTGATAGTGATTGGCTTAAGGCTGCCGTTCTTTCTCCAACCTGTTTTTCGAGTGTCTCGTTTTGGGCGGCAAGAATTTGCTGTTTTTCCTGCTCCTGTTCCAGGCTTTTTTGCGAGAGCTGGTTTACCTGTATTAGTTTTAAGCGCAAATCACGATTTGCTGATCTGAATTCCCATGCAAGGTGAAGTGCGTAGGTCAACGGAATCCCTAATTGTGGAAAAATGAGTTGTATAAGAAGCACCTCCGGAGTGTAAACGGGAAACCAGTGAAACACGTCGAGAACTATGAGGAAAAAGCCAGCCTGCTGTATGAGAAAACCAGTGAGTAAAAGCCCAAAACCGGTAGCTTTATTTTTAAACCCGAGCATAAACATCCTGACAATTTCAACGTAGCACAGTAATGTGGCTATGACTGATAAAAAAGAAAAATGAGTAAATATTACCCCCGCCACACATACAAGCATACCTGCAATTACAAGCCATGTGCGCCTGGGCATCTTCCCCTGGTAGTATAAAGCATACAAAATAAGCAACACAAAGAAATTAAGCCATGCTGATGTTATTGCCCCGGTATTACTTGCTCTTACCAACGGCGCCCATTCGTTTTCGCTGAGCAAATAATACACAGAGGTTAATACCACACAAAAATCCAGCAATAATAGCATGGTAATCAGGCTGGCCAATCGCTTTGGATAAAAGATCCAGACGAAAAAAAAGTAGAGGCAAAATATAAAAATGATACCGATTGATACCGGTAAAGACGAAGTGTTTGCCAAAACAGATGCCGGCTCAACCCAGGGAGGCGAAATCAATAATCGAAAACCCGGGTGCTGATTAGCGTAACCTGGGTTGCCTGCATGAAAGTTTGAATAATGCACCAACAGCTGATGATAAAACTGGTTATCCAAATCAATTATAACCGGTGTGCGGGGTACGTAAATTTTTTCATTTTTCATCTCACTGCCAACCATCCCATACCGCTTAATTAATTTGCCATCCATAAAAATTTCGGATGCTCCGAATTGCCACATGCGGAGCGCCACTGGTTTACCTCTTAATTGGTCAGGAACAGTAATTTTTTTTGCATACCAGCCATTACCAAGCTTTTCCAGTCGCTTGTTTGTACTGTCCAGCAATAACTCCGTATTTACCAATTGCCAGCCAGTGTTATTTGAATCTGTTGCCGGCAAACTATTTCCCGGATGAAATAACCAGAGTGAATCTACCGGTAAATCATTATAGCGGTTGTTAGCTGCTAACCAATATCCTTTATCTTCAAAGTTCTGGGCGCTGCACACAAAACCAGAAAGCAAAAGACATGGCAGTATACATGCTACCCATACTTTTTTGATTCTGTAAATTGAAAAGATAATCATGCGGGCAATTTTTCGGGTAAGGAAATTGTGAACATGCTTCCTTCGCCAGCTTTCGTCTCCGCTTTCAACTCCCCACTGTGCGCTTTTACAATATCATACGCCAATGACAATCCTAAGCCGGTTCCCTGCCCGGTGGGTTTGGTGGTAAAGAAAGGTTGAAATATTTTATCAATAATCTTTTGCGGAATGCCGTTTCCGTTATCACTTACAATGATTTCTACCAGTTGATTTTTCTTTATTGTAGTTACAGAAACCGTGGGTTCGTATTCTCCGGTATCTTGTATCTTCTTTTCAGCAACAGCGTAAAAGGCATTGTTGATTAAATTTAATAATGCTCTGCCGATATCCTGCGGAATAACATGGATGTTACCGATCGTTTCATCATACGCTGTTTTCAATGTTGCATTGAACATTTTGTCTTTTGCCCGAAGGCCGTGGAAAGCCAACCGCAGATATTCATCACACAAAGAATTTATATTGGTTGGTTCTTTATGGCCCGTGCTGCTGCGACTGTGCTGCAACATTCCTTTTACAATCGCATCAGCACGTTTGCCATGATGATTTATTTTTTCTTCATTGGCTATTACATCATCTGCCAGTGTTTTAGCTTCATCAATATTTCCTTTCTCCAGTTCATCTTTCATTTCAGCCAGAATTTCTTTATTAACTTCTGAAAAATTATTGACAAAGTTTAAGGGGTTTTGAATTTCGTGTGCAATGCCTGCGGTGAGCTCTCCAAGGCTTGCCATTTTTTCACGCTGAATTAATTGTGATTGGGTTTCTTTCAGTTCCGTAAGGGTTGATTGTATTTCTTCTTTTTGCCGGTTGGTTTCTTCGTATAAACCAGCCAGCTCTACATTGCGCAACCGATATATTTCCGCCTCATTTTTTGCGTTTTCTACTTTATGAGAAATCTCAAGGTGTTGAATTTTTTGATTCAGACTATCTGTATGAATTTGTTTAAATAAACTAATATAGATTTCAATGTGTGCAAGCGCTTCCTGGTGAAGATTAAATTGTTTACAGGCTTCATAGAATCCCAAATGAATTTTAGCAAGCAAATCAAGGGCTTTGATTTCTTCCCCCAACTGCAGCGCATGATTCAGTAACGCAATCACATTGTTGCGAAGTTGCTCAGTAATATTTTCTTTTAATTGAAGTTCTGCCAAAAACAACATTACTTCAGCCTGTCCTCTTTTATCCTGAATAACCTTCCGGATGGCTAAACTTTCATTGTAATAGGTATTTGCTTTTTGGTAATCTGCTAACTCTTTACAAATATTTCCCAGGTTAACGAGCGCATTGCCCTCGCCTTTTTTATCGTCTACAGAATTAGAAATAGACAATGCCCTCGAACAGAACTCCAGCGCTTTTTTATACTCTTTTAATTTATAGTGTATGATGCCCATATTATCCAGGCATCCTGCTTGTCCCCATAGGTCGCCTAATTTTTGACGGGACTCGAGGCTCTCCTGGTAATATTCGATTGCATTGGTAAAATCACCCATTTCAAAATAAATGAGCCCTATTAGATTTAAGCAATATGATTTTGGCATCAGCAGGTCATGCTCACGGGCTACAGACAAGCCTTGCAGAAGATAAGTGAGTGCAGTTTCAAAGTCGCCCAAATACTTATAGGTTGCTCCCAGGTGATAACTAGTAAGCGACTCACCCTCTTTATTACCAGTTTGCTGTCTTATGGCTAACGCTTTAAAAAGATAATCCAATGAAGCAGCATAGTTTCCGTAGCTACGTTGTATAATACCATGGTATTCATAAACTGAGGTCTGACCATTCAAATCATGCAGTGATTCAAATAAAGGCAATGCTTTATCACAATACGCAAGCGCCTCCTGGTGCTTTGAAAGGCGAATCAGCGTGAAAGCAAAAGTGCGGTATCCTTCTGCCTTCCCTTTTACATAATTTATTTCTTCAGCAAGCTGGAAGGCTTCCCTGCTAAGTTCATGGGCCCTGGTGGAGTCTGCTACACGTATTTCCCACGCAAGTTTATTTAGCTGGTCTATTTTTTCTGATGCTGAAACGTAGCCTTCTTTATTTTCCATATAGGTAGATCAGTTCAGTGTTAGGAAGATAAATCAGTTAACAGCCAGGCATCAGCTGTTCCCAATTTTTGATCACTGCACAATTTTATGTGTAAAAATAACTGCAGCTTGTAGGCTGCCATAAATTTAATGCAGGTGGAAATAATGCCTTCTCCCAACGGTCCCTTTTCGCCCCAGGGGTACACAATTTCTTTATGAAACAAATCATCTTCCGTAAACTGGGTAAATAATTTATTGATGATGTCAATCTGTTCATCCATCAATGAAAGAAATTGTTCGTGCGGCAGTTTTTTAGAAGCCACCGTTACTTCACCAAAATAAGTATTGAAAGGCAGTTCACTTTTATTCATCCAATAGTCTAACGGCGCCGTTCCGATGATGCATAAATATTGCAGCAACTCGTGTATACTCCTCAGTTCTTCCTTTGTTTTAAAATCCATTTTATCGTTCGGAATTTTTGTATAAAGCCTTTTGCATATTTTCATTTCTTTCACGATGGCGTTTAGCAGGTGTTGTTTATACATGATGAATGGTTTTATTGATTGCTTATGAAAAATAAGTAAAAAACAATGCAACGGGCGACTGGCTTTTGCTGCAGTATTCCTGGCCAATATTTTGCCATCAGTATTTTTGGAAAACCGTTGTAACGATTAATCTTGCCGGCAAAGAGGCGTTTTAAATATAGATAGTGGAGATGCTAAAAGGTGCAATAAACATACTACATTTTATTGTAATTTTTTAATATACCGGGGATTTAAGGCAAAGCAGGTAAAAGAATAGTAAATATTGTACCATCATTTTCTTTGCTATCCATTTTTATTTCACCCCCGTGGGCCTTAATGATATCATAGCTTAAACTCAAGCCCAACCCGGTTCCCTGGCCGGTGGGTTTGGTGGTAAAGAAGGGTTGAAAGATTTTATTGATAATATTCTGAGGAATACCGTTGCCATTATCTTCCACATTTATTTCAATTGTATCACCAATTCTTTTTGTTTTGATTGATACGAGTGGCTTATAATTTTTATCGGCAGCTTTCTGCTTTTCATTCACAGCGTAAAAAGCATTGTTGATTATATTTAGCAGCACTCTTCCGATGTCTTGAGGGATGATATTGATCTTCCCAATACTTTCATCAAAATCTGTTTTGAAATCTGCGTTGAAGCTTTTGTCTTTTGCACGTAAACCATGATAGGAAAGGCGCAAATATTCATCGCACAAAGCATTGATGTCTGTTGGTTCTTTTTGGCCACTGCTGCTACGGCTATGCTGCAGCATGCCTTTTACAATGGCATCAGCACGTTTACCGTGGTGATTTATTTTTTCTTCATTTGCTATTATATCATTGGCGAGGGAGTTTGCGTCTTCTAAATTTCCTTTACCCATTTCATCTTTCATTTCTTCAAGTAACTCTTTATTTACATCAGAAAAATTATTCACGAAGTTCAACGGGTTTTGTATCTCATGAGCAATGCCGGCGGTGAGCTCGCCGAGCGAAGCCATTTTCTCCCGTTGTACCAATTGTAACTGTGCTGATTTTAATTCATCAAACGCCTCTTCAACTTTTAATTTTTGAAAATCGGTTTGCTTTTTTTGAGTTTGCAGCGATGCATAAGCTTTTTTCCTGTGCAGGTTATTGCGCCAAAGCATAAATGCGATTAAGAAAAAAACAGCTATGCCTGCAAGAAGAAAATATTTTTGCAATACCTGTTTTTGCAGTTGTAGCTGTTGAAGTTCCTGTTGTTTATTTAACAATTCAATTCTTTGTTCAAAATCATATGAGGCGAGTTGTCCTTTTAATTTGTTATTTACAATGGAGTCATTTATTGTGACATACCGTTTATAATAGCGATATGCGCTGTCAGGACGATTCCTGTATTCATAAACGGATGAAATGATTTTGGAAGCGTCTCTTATTACTTGTTTTGCGCCGGTTTGATTTGCCATGGCAAATGCCTCCTGTGCGTAACTTAATGCAGCATCAATATTTTGTAAAGCAAAACAGGCTCCAGCAATATCAATTAACAAACGCATGATCTGGTTGGCATCTTTGGATTGTCTGTTATAGTGTAAACTTCTTAGTAAATCAGGCAACGCTTTATTGTAATTATTCATCGATGAATAAAATTCACCGGAAAATGCTAAATAAAAACGCAAATCTCTTTGCTTGATCGTATCCGGTATGTAGAGGTTAAAATATTTTGTAGCAGAATCAAATTGTTTATTGAGCGCAAAGGTTTGGGCCAGTGTTGCGTTAAGGTCGTTTTTTTGACTATCACTAAATGAGTGCTTATAATAATTAATTGCTGTGCTATAGTTTCCGATATCTGCATTCAGATCACCAAGTTTATTTAGTTCCAAGAGCTTCCACTTTGGATCGCCGTTAGCTGCGATTAACTCGTGATCTCTCTGCAACCTTTCAAAGGCTTTCGCATAGTCTCCTCTTTCATCAAAACTAATACATGATACAATCGCGGAACTCAAAGCGTAAAATGAGTCTGCTGCCAGTTTGCTTAAAACGTAACTGGTATCTAAATTATTTACAGCATCATCAAACCTACTGAGTGAATGCAATGCAGTGCCCAACCGATAGTAAGTTTTGTACAGCCCTTTTTTATTTGCAGATTTTTTATAGTTGTAAACAGCTTCATGACATAGAACTTCTGTTTGAAGAAAGTCTTCATATTTCTCAAAAGCGATCTTGGCTTTTAGTGACAAAGCTTTCGCCGCGCCGTATATATAACCTATATCTTTAGCAGATTTCAGGGCTTGGGAAATGAGTATTTCGGCAGAGTCCAACCGGGGTCTTTCCCGCAGCTCCGAAAACCATTCCGGTAGTCCTAGGTATGTCTCACTTAGCTCATTCAGGCAATCTATTCTTGCACTATCATGTAATGTGTTTAATGCTCTATTCAGCCGATCAATTTTATTTCTATATTGCGAAAAGCTATTTTGCAGAATGGAAACAAAAAAGAATAAAAAAGTGACACTTTTCATGATATCCTGTTTAGCGGTAGTTGAATAATAAACTTTGCATATTCACCTTCATTGCTTTCTATTGTTAATTCCTAACGATGCCCTTTTGCAACGTCGTATGGTACCGATAAATCCGATCTTATCAACTATTTTTTGAGGAATGCCGTTGCCGTTATCGCTACAATAATTTCAACCTGTTGATTTTTTTTGTTGTGGTTACAGAGGGGTCATTTTCTTCACGCACCTGTTGGAGATAGGGGCTTTTCTTTTTTTCAGTACTGCGTAAAAAATAATGTTGAATAAATTTAATAAAACTCTTCCAATATCTTTGTGAATAATGCTGATGTTGCAGATTGTTTCACTATTGTCAGTTTTTTAAAGCGATATTAAAGAACCTGCCTTTCGCCGGGAAGCCATGGCAGGAGAGACGTACATATTCATCATGCAAGGTATTCATCCATTTTTTATAGCCTATGCCCTTACAGATTTCGGCTTCTTAAAAATTAAACTCACAATCGTTCCATTATTGATTTCATAGGTTAATTTGCCATCCAGCTGTTTTGTCAAGAGATTCACCAGTTGTGTTCCGAAACCCGTGCCTGTTGTTTTTTCATTGATTGGTTTGCCGATACCATCGTCTGAAATTTTCAATAAATATGCCCCTTCATTATTGCCAGTCGGATCTTGTTCGGTCAAACTGATTTTGATTGCTCCATTTTCTTTTTCATTGAATGCGTATTTCAATGAGTTAGTCAATAGCTCGTTAGTGATAAGGCCAACTGAAATAGCAGTATCCACATCTAAAATCAATTTAGGCATGTCACATTCCACTTTGATGTGTCCCTCTGCGTTGAAAGAATCGAGAATATTATCACTGAGATGGATAAAATAATCCCGCATTTCAATGGCAGCTAAATTTTCACCCTGATACAGTTTTTGGTGGATAATGCCCATTGAATGTACACGGTTCTGGCTTGCTAACATTGCCGACTGTACCGAGGGGTCATCAATCTGAGCGGATTGTAATGCTAAAAGACTGGATACTACTTCGAGATTATTTTTAACACGGTGATGAATTTCTTTTAATAACAATTCATTTTCTGCATTTCTTGCAGCGAGCGATACCTGCGTAGTTTTGAGTTCTGCTACCGTTTTTTCTATTTCATCATTTTTATCTTTTAAAGCCAGGTTGGTTTTGACTTTCATTTTATTGCTCTTGTATAATATAAAAGCAATAATGGAAAACAACAGCAACCCGGTTAATAACAGCAATACTTGCGTTCTGTTTTTTGTTTTAATTCTTTCGGCTTCAGCTTCCTTCAATCTCATCTGTTCCCTGAAGCCAACGTTTTGAAAATTAGTCAATGTTTTTATCTCTTTGTCATTTATGGAATCACTTAATTTTTTAGACAATTGTAAATAATAAAAAGCGCTGTCATACTTGTTTTCATCTTTAAAACTTAACGCAAGTGCGGTGTATGCTTCTTCCATTTCAGGCACATAGCTGCCCAAAGATCTGTAGTTGGCAATACCCGCTTTTGAATAATACAAGGCTGAATCAACCTTACCCAATTTTCTATACGTGTCTGCCAATGCAAACTGGGTAAGCGCTATGTAAAATGTATTTTTATTTTTTTCGAGCAGCTTTAATGCTGTGAGGTAATTGATTTTTGCATTGTCAAAATATCCTTTTCTAAAAAGGATATCACCAATAGCTTTATTGGATGCTCCGCCATAGTTTTTATTTTCAATTTTACTTTCTATACTCAATACAATTTGCTGAAAGAAAAGAGCAGAATCAAGCTTGCCCATATTTATATAAGCATTGGCAATATTATTATTGATAGTATAGCTTAGATTTAGATCAGTAGTTTCCGTTTCGATTATTGTCTTTGCTTCTTTTAGCTCTGATAGTTGTTTATCAAAATTTTCCGTGCGGCCATACAACATAGCCAGGCTGTTTTTTATGTAGCCTAATAATATTATCCTGTTTATTGTTGGATCATTGCTGGTAAAATACTTACTAAAAAATGGCGTGATAATAATATCCTTCGCAATGTTTTTATCTTCAATTAATTTATTGGCAACAAGTAATTTAGTCAATGCGGTTCCATAATCTCCGTTACTCAGCAATGTATAGCCAAGATCACTCAGGATACTTGCCTGGTAAAATTTCTGATGTAGTTTTTCTGCAATTGAAAAAGCAATATCTGCATAATAAATAGCGCTGTCCCTGTTAACTTCAGAATATTTTAATGCCAACTCACAAAAGTTATTTAAACGAATGGTATCATTTTGTCCGAATGAATCAACCGGATAATTAAAGAGGATAACCAGGATGAATAAATAACTTTTAATCCGTTTCATTATACTGGCTTTAGAGTGTTATGATAAATGTTGTTTCTTCTCCCCGTCCGACCGGGTCATCCGGGCGGGCCTTCCTTGTATCTACCTTCAACTCCCCGCCATGCGCCTTCACAATATCATACGCCAACGATAAACCCAAACCAGTTCCCTGCCCTGTAGGTTTGGTTGTAAAGAAGGGTTGAAAGATTTTATCTACTATGTTTTGAGGGATACCGTTGCCGTTATCGGCAACTCTTATTTCAACTTTATCGCCAACCTTTTTTGTACTTACTGAAACGGTTGGTTCGTATCCTTCAGGTTGTTGTTTTTTCTTTTCATCTACTGCATAAAAAGCATTGGTGTATAAGTTCAGTAACACCCTTCCTATATCCTCCGGGATGATATTGATACTACTAATACCTTCATCAAAATCTGTTTTGATAGTAGCATTAAATTCTTTGTCCTTTGCTCTCAATCCATGATAAGCCAATCGCAAATATTCATCTGCCAAAGCATTGATATTGGTGGGTTCTTTATGGCTGGTGCTTTTGCGGCTATGCTGCAGCATGCCTTTTACAATGGCATCGGCACGTTTGCCATGGTAGTTAATTTTCTCTTCATTGGTTTTGATATCATTCAGCAGTTCAGTTTCTAATTGTTCATCTCTATCTGCGTTGAACTTTATGCGTTCTGCGTTCAGCTCTTCAATCAACTCCCTGTTCAATTCACTAAAATTATTTACGAAGTTTAACGGGTTTTGAATTTCATGGGCAATGCCTGCAGTAAGTTCTCCAAGTGATGCCATTTTTTCAGATTGAATGAGTTGCGCCTGGGTGGATCGCAGAGTGGCCAGGGTTTTCTCCAGCGCAAGATTGGCTTTGTGTTTTTGGCGACTGTTGCGCACTACGATGAACAAAAACAGCAATACAACAGCCAGTCCAAATCCGAATGCATAAAATCCCAATTTGGTTTTATAAGCTGTTTGCTCCTCAGTGATTTCCTGTTGCCTCAGTTTTTCATTGAAGGAAAAATTTTGCACCTGTTTGATTTTTTCTTTGCTGTATATCGAGTCTTTTAAGGTATTTGCGATTTTTTGATATTTAAAAGCACTGTCAAACTGATGTTTCGATTCATACAGATCTGCGAGCAGGTTGCTTGCATCGAGGCTTTGGTTTGGAAAGGAACTTTCATTGGCCTGGCTAAGCGCTTTTTCCACATACCATGCGGCTGAATCCGTTTTTCCAAGAGCCTGGAAAGTTTTGGCAATACCAATATAAGCCTGGCAGATGTCCTGAGGCAGACGGCTTTTTAATCCAAATTGTATAGCAGTTCGGAATTGCCGCAGGGCATTTTCCTTTTCGCCGTTTGCTAAATTAATCAGGCCCAGGTAATAATGGGGCATGGGCCAGGGCTGGTTCGGACTCATATTCAAATTTGAATCAACCTGATTGAGGTAAAACAGCGCCGAGTCGAATTGGTGTAAGTCATAGAAGCAGGAGCCGAGGTTGGCGATCCAGATCTGTTTTACATTCAATCCTTTTTCTATCTGCACCGCTTTCCTGAAATAATCCAATGCGATACCCGGTTCCCCAATATTTTGATACACTTCTGCAATATTTTCGATCAGGCGCGTAGGAGACCCGGAATGTATGTTTTCCATTAAACGGACTGTTTTCAATGCATATTTTACGGCAAGTGAGTCATTTCGTTGTTCTGAAAGTGCTACAGCACTAAGTGCATTTAAACGAGCTTCGTTGATTGCAAACTTATCAGGATCGTGGTTGGGTTGTGAAGATGCGTTTTTTACCAGCGACAATCCCAGTGATGTATACATGAGGCAGGAGTCGGGGTTTGTATAAACATATAGCTCGGCAAGCCTGAGAATGGCTTTTATTTTTGTGCTGTCCCCGGTTGCGTGTAGCAGTGTCTTCTGCATGCTGTCTACTTTACCCCTGTTTTGGGAAAGGCATTCGGTAATAACCAGGATGGTCAATAAAAGCGATAAAATCAATTTCATACTATTTTTTTTTGAGCAATTACCTGCCAGGCAGAATCACTATCAATGTTGAACCTGTTCCTTCCACGGTTGCCACTTTTATTTCCCCCCCATGTGCCTTTACAATATCATAACTTAAACTCAATCCCAATCCAGTTCCCTGCCCGGTTGGTTTGGTGGTAAAGAAGGGTTGAAAAATTTTGTCAATTATTTTTTGAGGGATACCATTGCCGTTATCACTCACTTTTATTTCAATCTTATCATTTATCCTTTTTGTAATTACCGAAACAGTTGGTTCATAATTTTCGCCTCCCGATTTCTTCTTTTCATCTACCGCGTAAAAAGAATTGTTGATTAAGTTTAACAACACTCTTCCAATGTCCTGCGGAATGATATAGATATTGCCAATCGTTTCATCAAAATCAGTTTTTAATGTTGCATTAAATGATTTATCTTTTGCACGAAGCCCATGATAGGAGAGGCGTAGATATTCACCAGCCAGTTTATTAATATCTGTTGGTTCTTTTTGCCCGGTACTTGTTTGTGAATGTTGCAGCATGCCTTTTACGATGGCATCGGCTCTTTTACCATGGTGGTTTATTTTTTCTTCATTCGATATTACATCATTGATTAAATCATTTTGCAAATCACCATCTGCGTCAGGCTTTAAGCGTTCAGCTTTCAACTCTTCCAGCAGTTCTTTATTTATCTCACTAAAATTATTTACGAAGTTTAACGGGTTTTGTATTTCATGTGCAATGCCTGCAGTGAGTTCGCCGAGGGAAGCCATTTTTTCTGATTGGATGAGTTGCGCCTGGGTAGATTTTAATTCATTTAAAGTATTTTCTACTTTTTGCTTTTGTTCCTGCAACACACTATTTGCATGATGCTTTTGGCGGTTGTTTCGATAAAGGAATATCCCAATTACAATGAAAAAAAACAAGCAAACTGCTAATATATATTCCTTCATTTGATTGTTATAAGCAGTCTGTTTTTCCATTGCTTCAATATTGCGCAACTTTTCGTGGAAAGACAATGCCTGTAACCTGTTTATATTACCCTCGCTAAAAATAGCTGCATTTATTTTCGACTCCTGCCTGGAGTAATAATAGGCACTGTCTGTTTGATGCAGCGTATCAAATATCTGTTGCATGTAAACAACCGCCTTCAACCGGATAGCATTACTGTTCGCAGTATTGCCCAGATCAATAAATTGACGGCAAAATGATGCAGCTTGCTTAAGCCGGGAAGCCTGTATTAAATACTTAATATAGGTGTCATAAAAAAGCGACCTTAAAGAGCTTAGTTTTATATTAGGTAGTATACTTAGTGCTTTTGTAAAAGCACTGTCGGCATTAGCAGTATCATTGGCCAGGGCATAAGCAGCTCCTGTTAAACAAATGGAGGCCATGTCATACAAGCCAATACCAAGTTTACCTGAGGTTTCAATACTTAACCTGGCGTAATGTAAAGCCGAGTCGGCTTTATTGATATCGAGATAGTAACCACAGACGTTATTCTGGTATTGTATCAACATAAAATTATAAAGTGGCGACGATGGGTCGGGCAGGTTTTCTCCACCTTTAACCGTGTATTCATACTCAGCTTGATAATTTTTAAATTCGCTGTACACAAGGCTTATATCAAAGTATAGAGAACTGATGCGTCGCTTATCTTTTGCTTTTTCCGCCAGCGGAATGCCTTTAAAAAAGTATTCAAGCCCGGAAATATAATCGGCTTTGCTAAAAGCAAAGTAAGCACCGATCCAGTTGTAGCTAATGGCCAACAACGAATCCTTTTTTAATTGCTGTGCAATGCTGAGCAATTGAATGCACAATGAAGAATCAATATTGTCGGAGGTATTGTTAGAATGTTCAAGTTCTTTCCTGATAAAATTGAATTGCTGCATCGGTTGTGAAATGGCAGACAGTTTTACTTGAAAGCTATCAATATCCTTTTTTTGTGCCTGGCAATAAAAAATAGATGTGATCCAAAAAATTGTTGCTGATACTATCTTTAGCGTTTGATGCATTAATTAAAAATTAACTTGTAAATATTATACCCTATCTTTTATTCGTTTCCAATATTGTCTAACTCCCATTGCTTTAATAATAGTATAACGAGATTTATTTTGTTACCAGCATGAGTGTCTTAATCATCTTTCGTTGTCTCTCGATTGTGCTTTCTGTTCATTATTGAGCTAAGCGTACAGGTGGACGAAGTAACGCAAGCGCCATATATATGCTTAGCATAGCTCACCAATTTGTATTTAGCTAATGGGCAATTGCATTATAAATACCGTTCCTTCTCCTTCTTTTGTTTCCACTCTTATCTCACCGCCGTGTGCTTTTATTATGTCATAGCACAAACTTAAACCCAGCCCTGTTCCTTGCCCTGTCGGTTTTGTAGTGAAGAATGGCTGAAAGATTTTGTCGACTATTTTTTGAGGGATGCCGTTACCATTGTCTTTCACAGAGATCAAAACTTTACCCCCATCCCCTAAAGGAGCGCCGGTTCTTTGGGTTGTTACAGTTACTACAGGTTCATAGGTTTTATCTTCTGTTTTATGCGTTAAGCTTTCCGCTTTTTGCTTTTCGTTCACGGCATAAAATGCATTGTTATATAAATTCAATAACACCCTTCCTATATCCTGCGGAATGATATTGATGTTGCCAATGCTTTCATCAAAATCTGTTTGTAATACCGCGTTAAACGATTTGTCTTTTGCACGAAGGCCGTGATAGGAGAGGCGGAGGTATTCATCAGCCAAAGCATTGATGCTGGTAAGCTCTTTTTGCCCGCTGCTGGTGCGACTGTGCTGAAGCATTCCTTTTACAATAGCTTCGGCACGTTTACCGTGATGATTTATTTTTTTTGAATTTTCTGCAATATCATTTAATAATTCATTTTCTAACTGTTCATCTCTTTCATTATTCACTTTTAATTTTTCAAATTTTAATTCCTCAATTAATTCTGTATTTACTTCACTAAAATTATTGACAAAGTTTAACGGGTTTTGTATCTCGTGTGCAATGCCTGCGGTAAGTTCTCCAAGGCTTGCCATTTTCTCTGATTGTATCAGTTGCGATTGTGTATCTTTTAAGTCACGGAGGGTTTTCTCTAATACCTTGTTGGCTTTTTGCTTTAGCCTGTTGTTTCTGTATAATAATAACGCCGCCAAAAGAAGAATGGCCAGGCCACCTGTAAAACCAAATTGTTTTAACCTGATCTCGTTAGCCTTTATGTTTTCAGTAACCTGTCTTTCTCTTTCCTGTTGTTCGGCTAGTGTTTTTTGTAAGGCTATTATCTTGTCCTGCCCATACATTTTAATGTACATCGTCTCATATATTTTTCGGTAATATAGCGCCTTCGCCACATCTCTGGTTTCAAATTCCGTTGCAAGCAGAAGGCTGTTGATCAGGATGCCTTCATTCAATTGTATGTTTTCAGCAAGGGTTTGTCCCTTTATTGCGTAGTAAATGGTAGAGTCAGGCTGATTGAGTGCCTTATATAATTTTGCCGTACTGTTATTGGCCCAGATAAGGCTATATAGATCATTGTCTTTGGTATCAATTGAAATGGCCCGCTGCAGGTATTCTTTTGCAGTAGTATAGTTGCCGAGACTTGTATGAATGTTGCCCAATACCTCCAGTATGATCGCCAGTGTCTTTTTATTTTGGGTGTCATCATATAGGTTTTGCATACATAACAAAGCGCTGTCTTTTTTATTGGTAGCCATATAGGTATTGGTGATGGCAATTTCATTTTCTACATTGTAGCCGCCCCAGGAATTTCCTTTGAATAATGCTCTTGCCTTTAGTGAAAAGGCAAGGGAAAGGGTATAGTCTGATAAATCCTGGTAGGTGTAGCCCAGTTCCAAAAGGCTGATCGCCTTTTCTCTTTTGAAGTGAAATTTTTCACTTAGTTCCAGTGCCTTAAATGCGTATTGCAGCGCTTCAGGATAATTACCTTGCCGCAGGTAAAGATTTCCAAATCCAATCAATGCATTTGCTTTTCCCCTGGCGAAGTCAATTTTTTCAGAAAGTTTTAAGGCTTTTTCTGCATACAATAAAGAAGAATCAAAGTCAGAATAGGCATACTCGTAACTAAGTCCGGCCCAGATAAGTGCCCGGCTGGTATCGGTGCCGGCTTTTTCAAGTTCCTGTTTTAAGTCAATGGTTTGGTAGGATGAGGTATTATTCTTCTGGCCATAGCCGAAGCTATTCAGGAAGAAAATAAATACAATAAAAAGAATAATTTTTTTCATGTTTTTAGTTTGCCGGTAATTGAACCAGAAATTCAGAACCTTCATTTTCTTTCGTTTCTACCCTTAGTTCACCACCATGTGCTTTTACAATATCATAGACCAACGATAAACCTAAACCGGTTCCCTGGCCGGTTGGTTTTGTAGTAAAGAATGGCTGAAATATTTTGTCTTTTACCGGCGAAGGAATTCCGTTTCCGTTATCGGCCACGCTGATTTCAATTTGATCATTTATTTTTTTTGTACTGACTGAAACGGTGGGTTCATATTTAACCGCTGCAGGGTTTGCAACAAGCGACTGATTCTTTTCATTTACTGCGTAGAATGCGTTGGAAATTAAATTTAATATCACTCTTCCAATATCCTGCGGAACGATATTAATGTTACCAATTGCATCATCATAATTTGTTTTTAATGTGGCGTTAAATGATTTGTCTTTTGCACGCAAACCATGGTACGCCAACCGTAAATATTCATCTGCCAATGCATTGATATCGGTGGGTTCTCTTTGACTGCTGCTGCTGCGGCTGTGTTGCAGCATACCTTTTACAATGCCATCAGCACGTTTGCCATGGTGATTGATTTTTTCTAAATTCAGAATCACATCATTCATGATTTCCTTTGCCTCTGTTGTGTCGCCCTTATCCATGGCTTCTTTCATCTCTTCGAGTAATTCCTTACTCACTTCACTAAAGTTGTTGACAAAGTTTAACGGGTTTTGAATTTCATGTGCAATGCCCGCGGTGAGTTCGCCGAGACTTGCCATCTTTTCAGATTGTATCAACTGCTTTTGTGTGGCCTGTAATTCTGTTAATGCTGATTCTGCTTTTTGTCTTGCTTCTTTGATGGCTATTAAATCCTGCTCCGCCTGCAGGGCATGTGCCTCTGCAATTTGTAAATCGTTGAAACGGGTGAAGGTTAAATTGAACACAGCCGCAAACCGTTCCAGCAATTGCAAGGTTTCTTTTGGTTGGTCATCCGGTGATGCGATGCCAATAAAACCTTTGCTGAAATAAGCAATATCCTGTACTCTTCTTTTTTGAGAAAGGCCATTTTTAAATGGTACACCCAACGAGGTAAGATGGCGGAAATAATTTTGTAATTCTTCGCCCTGCATGTCTATTATCAACGATTTTTTTTGCTGCTTCCATCCTTCAAACATGCTGGCAAATGAGGGGTTGTCATTCAGGTTAGCATCGAACGCAGTACTTATTTTCTTACCATCCTCATCGGTTATCCAAAATTCTGATGCGCCATTTTCATCTTTTACAATAGCGATGTATAAGCGGTTGGGTGCAATACCCAACGCTATCAATTGCTGAAACAATACGGCAGCGGTTTCGGCCAGTTCATCACTTTTTTGCATGGCCAGCGTGCGGCTCCTTACTTTTTCAAGTGCCGTTTCAATCTGTGCCTCCCTTGCCTGTGCCTCTGCTTTTTGAAGATCAAGAAAACGCCTGTAAGACTGCTCAAAAACATTTGCGATCCTTTTGATAATTAAATTTTCTTCCACCGTGTATGGCACCAACTGGTAATTTGCAATGGAGAGAATTACATTTTTAGACACCGCTAAGGAAAACGCTGCGCCCTTTGAATTGTAAACATATTGCTTCCTGTCTTCCGGAGTATATTTTAGTAACGTTTTTTCAAAAACATAGCTAAAGAATTCGTTTTTTTCCTGAAATGACAATGCCTCCGTGTAAAATCCTTCACCGGCCTTTACAATTCGTGAAAGCCTTTTGAAAAAGACTATGTCTGTAGCTAAACAATACATTCCTGCAGGAGTGGAGATGCCAGGTGTGGATATATACCAATAAGAGCCTTCATCAGTATATTTTGTTACAAAGTTTGCTGTATCGAAGTGAAATCCCAATTGTGCAAACTGTTCGGTAACAACCCTAATCACGGAATGAAGTTCATCGCTTTTATGCATCGCCATAGAACTGCTTCGAACCTTTTCCAATGCGGCTTCAATGGTTGCCTCCCTTGCCTGAGCCTCTGCTTTTTGCAGGTCAAGAAAACGGGTATATGTTTGTTCAAACACTTTGGCTGCCCGTTTTAATACAACAATTTGGTCCTCGTTGTAGGAAGAAGTGTTCCAGCTATCTACGAATAAAGCAGTATTTTTTTCTGTTATCATACAAGCCAAATGCTGACTTGACTGTATTATTATTTTTCGTACATCAGCAGGAATTACATCGAAGCCATTATTGGCAAATACATAATCAAAGTATTCATTTTTTTGCTCAAGGGTATATTGCTTGTTGAAATAGCTGGTGCCCGATAGCCAGGCTTTCCAACTGTCACTGTAGTTATTTTCACCACTCATCAATACTTCGCTATAAGGTAGGTTAACTTTAGTAGGCGCCTGTAGTTTATTACCTACCCAAAAGAATGAATTCATTGAGTTTTTATCAAAAAGCCAGATGCCGACTGTGCCCAATAATACGTCTAGTTCATCCAGCTTTTCAAATATCAATGCAATTACTTCTTTCAGTTCATCAGAATTATGCATGGCCAAAGAACGGCTCCTGATTTTTTCCATAGCTGCTTCTACCTGAGCTTCCCTTGCCTGTGCTTCCGCTTTTTGCAGATCAAGAAAACGGGTATAGGTTTGTTCAAAAACTATTGCAAAGCGCTTGAAAATTTCATAGTAAGCAGCTACCCGCTCAAATGAAATAAACATAAGATATCCATGCGTAAAATAAACACAATGAATGATCTGAAAAGTTGGAATGGAAACTCCATCCCGCCGCCAGTTTTCCATGATTACTTCCCTGAAGGTTGGGATTGTAGCCAGATACTGGTAATGGACTTCCAGTTCCTTTCCACTTTGCTCTATCACAAACAAAGGCTTTCCTGTCTGCGCAGCTTCATAAATCTTCTGGTACACATCTTTTGAACTGTCGGTTTTAAAGGGTGGCAGAAGACCACTGATGGACCCCATCCATGCGGTTGCGGCTTTTCGGTCATCGTCCCAGATATTAAAACCACATGCAAGAGGGGGTAAACCCAACGACTCAACTTGCCGGAAGAGCAGCAGTGAAGCGGCCTGCAATTCATCGCTATGTTGCATCGCCATTGTTCTTGCCCGCACTCTTTCCAATGCCAATTCTATCTCTGCTTCTCTGGTTTGTGCTTCTGCTTTTTGGAGGTCGAGGAAGCGGGTGTAAGCCTGCTCGAATACTTTGGCAAATCTTATAAAAACCTGTTCATCAGTATATGCCTCCAACGTAATCGTTAGCACATATCCATATTTGAAATATGCGGCATGCCATGTTTGCCTTGTTGGAAATGAAAGACCAGAAGCAAGTATGTTTTCAAAAAACGTCTTAACTGACGGAACTGAAAGCATATAGTCATAATGATCATTCAATGCCTTGCCTTCGAGGGTGTTTTTACATAAATCCATTTTGTTTTTCCAGCCTTCGTACATTTTTTTATGCGTTGGATCCTTGGTATGGGGAATAGCAATGGGGGGAAGTACGCCGTTTTCATTGGCAAACCAAACTTCATCATCATCCGAACCAGGCATGCATAATACAAAACCACAGCCCCACAAATTGCCGCCCAAATTTCTTAGCTGCTGAAATAAGACATTCGCTACATCTGTCAGTTCAGCACTTTGATGCATGGCCATGCTTCTTGACCTTACTCTTTCTAGTGATGCTTCGATCTGTGCTTCTCTTGCCTGTGCCTCGGCTCTTTGAAGATCAAGAAAGCGGGTGTAAGTCTGTTCAAACACTTTTGCAAAGCGTTTGAAAATAGTATAAGATTCAGGAGATGGCTGTAAAGTAATATAAAGCAAATTACCATAAGAAAAATTAAATGCATTGTGCACCTGCCGTACAGGTGTTTGCACCCCTGCGGCCTCAGATTTTTTGAACGCTTCGTCTAATAATGGAAAAGATCTTAGATAGCGGTAAAACTCCTGCATTTCGTTACCTGTAAAATCATGAATGATATATTCTTCCTGATTTTTCCAGGATTGAAATTGCTGTTTATGCCACTCAATGTCAAACGCAGGCATTCTAAAAGGCGGGTTAACAGAGCCATCGGCATTGCACATCCACGATATCAATTCATTATTTTCGTTTTCCCAAACTGTAAACCCGCTGCTATAACAATTAATACCCAATGCTATTACCTGTGCAAAAAGCAATGATGCTACTTGTGCTAACTCGTCACTTTTTTGCATTGCCATTGTTCTTGCACGAACTCTTTCCAATGCAAGCTGTATTTGACTTTCTCTTGCCTGCGCTTCTGCTTTTTGCAGATCAAGAAAGCGGGTATAGGTTTGTTCGAATACTTTTCCGAAGCGTTTAAGAATATCATCATCGGCCGCTGAAAATGGTTCGCCAAAGTGGTTGATGATAAATATACTGGTATGCATCGATACACAACAGGACCGGGTATATCCTCCCGGGCTTGAAAGGGTTTCTTTTTTTTGTTCAGCATCCAGCTTTGACCAGGGCTCATGCTCAAATAAAAAAGTGAAAAAATCTTTTTTTTCCTCCTGTGTATATTCTTCGGTAAAAAATCCCGGGCCATTTTTTATGCCGTTTATAAGATTGCTGCAAAAGGGTTTTTCATAAAGCGGAAGATGTACTTCTTCTGATGTGTCGGCAGTTCCGCCTGAGCCCCAGCAGCGGAGCGTTGTTTCAATATCATTATTTATAGCAATGAACGAACCTCCATTAATTGCAATATTCAAATTGAGTAATTCTTTATGCACTGTGTTGATGACCTCCTGTAATTCAGAAGTTTTGTGCATGGCCATGCTACGGGAGCGTACTCTTTCCAAACCGGTTTCTATCTGCGCTTCCCTTGCCTGAGCCTCCGCAGTGGTGATGTCTGTATATCTTTTATAAGCAAGGTCAAATACATTGCGGAAGCGTTTAAGGATATTGAGCTGTTCTTCACTGATTTTTTTAAAAGTGGATATGCCCACATTTCCCTGTTCGATTGAATAAAAATAATAGTACAGTGCATTGGCATCTATCAGCCGGGTATCTTCATATTCACCATTTTGTTTTCTGAATGCTTTCCATTCTTCCAGTTCTTTTCCTTCTACAATAAATTCTGTAAATGCATCGGTGGCACTCTTCATTTGTTGTATCGACTTATCAATAATTGAATTTTTATTGTATGGAATGTTGGTAATGCTGCCACCCGAAAAATCAGAATAGTCGTAGTCAGTAAAATAATTTTTATCATCGTGAAAGATGCCAATCAGTGAATTTCTTATTTCAGAAAAACCCAGTTTAGTTAGTTCTTTATAATTCGCCTGGCTGATATTTAACAAGTCTTCGGGCGCGCTCATTCCCATTGCAATTGTCCGCACTCTTTCCAGCGATGCTTCAATTTCCAATTCCCTGTTTTGTGCTTCCACAGCCTTTTGCTTGTGGTCTAGTTCTTCAATTGTTTCTTCCAAAAGAATGGCTGTCGTCTTTTTTACTTTTTCCGTTCGGTCAAGTTTAAAAGCAGTTATTTCAAATTCCTTATCTGCATCTTTTATTGATTTCAGGAGCGCATTTTTTTCCTCCGCAGTCATGTTATTGTTCTGCTCAATAAATTGTAGTATGTGTTGAAGATGCTGGTTCATTGTAGGTTTTTGTTCAGCAATGTTATTCAGTACAAGTGTGCGACGCAACCGAAGCTTAATAGCAGCACTGCAGTTGGGTGCATAAAATTTTATTTCTCTTTTAGGGCGACAACACAGGTGGTAGCATTGTGCATTTCCAGTTTACCGCCTGTTGCCCTTGCCAGTTCTGCATTGCTGAACATACCGGCCATTGGAGCATTCCACACATTTTTTATACCTTCCAGCTCCTGATTAATGAGTGGCCCGAAAGACAGCAAGCGGCCTGCGCAACTAAATACAATTACAGCATCCGCTTCCGGCATATCGGTGGCTTTAATATTGGCTGTTTCACTAATTACTTTTTCTATTACATCAAAATCCGGCGGCAGTGAAAAACGCACTTTTGATCCCTGCGGTACCGATCCGCTGCAATAGAAGGAATGGTCATTCCAGTCTATCACCAAGCCGGGCCGCATTACGGGATCTCCGTTTTCCCGTTGTAATTGCATGGGTAAATTGGCTGCTATCTCCAGTAATAATTGCGGATTGTCCGGCGTAACATTTTCTATGCCACCATATCTTGCCGTGAGGTCAAGCACCGGCACATCATCCACTGTATACACATGATTGCCTTCACTTTTTGTGACTGTTTTTAAAGTGCCGACTGCCCTCCATCCACAGGTGGCCCTGCCTTTTATCGTTACATTATCAGCATCGAGTGCCAGAACAATCATCCCTTTATTGCTTTCCCAGTCGTTGCTGAAAACAAACTGTTCTGTAAACGTAATGTCATCACCGGCCATGCCGCCGTAAACCTCCACATGTGCCCCCACGGCTTCTTCAAAGCCCTTTAGCAAAGCTTCTGCATCGGTATTGGCATGACTTCCCCCAACTAAAAAAGCCGGGTTGGAAATATTTTCCAGCGTTTTCGAAGCGAGAGAAACTGCCACCTGCCTGAAATTCGTAGTGTTGTAATCAGCATGCAGTATCTGAAAATTTGACCGCTTCATATCCATCAGCAGCACAACAGTTGATTGCTTTTCAGGCGTTTCATCAGTAAATTCTCCGTTGCTGGTTACGCCGAAAACCTGCAGGCCTACGTTATCCAATACCCGGGTGATGGCCTTTCTATCCTGGGTGATCGACAGAAAGACAATGGCCAGCGTTGGTTTAAAACCATCGGCCATGCTTTGTTCTAAAGCAGCCTGAATTTCGCCTGGTGATTTTCCTTTAATTGATTTTGCCTGCATCTGGATGTTTATTTTGAAGGAGTGATTTTTGTTTTAATGCTACTTGGCTAAAGGTGGCGGAATGAATGCTTATCGGCTATCCTTGATTAAGTTTTAAACGATTACAACAAGCATCCATATTATTTTGACAGCTTTTTAATGATTGCATCTTCCAGTGGCGTTTTGATTTTTACTATGCTATCTAACTGCTCATTGGGAATGGTGGTAGATAAAATGTACTGCTGTACTTTCCAATCTTTGCCCTGTTTTACGAGCACGCCGGAGCCACGACAAATTTTCATTTGGGTATTCAATAATTCATCAAACCAGGCAAGGCTGCCGGTTTTATCAAAATAAATATGACGCTCCAGTGCAGTAAAATTCCAGGCGTGACCTTTATCAAAAATAGGTTTGGCCCAGGCCATAAAAGATTTTTTATCCCAGCGCTCTGTAGCATCGGTACCGGTAAATATGGCGTCGCTGGTATAGTAATTAAAGTATTTATTGTAGTCAGCTTTTGCTGCGGCAACATTAAACGAGTCGAGCATAGCCGCAACCTGCATTTCATCGCTTGCTGTGTTTGGTTTATTGTTACTACAGGCTGCAAAAAGTAAAGTAATAAAAGCAATGGTAATTACAGGCTTGCGTAAAGCTGGTTTCATGTGTTGGTTTTTATATTAAATGACAATGAAGTGATGATGCGTATTTTGCACCGGCTTTATAAAGGGTAGAGAAAGTTAATTATATTTTTTGAGTTCTGACTCGTCTTGTTCTGGCCCGGGTGGTATTGCAGCCTCCCAAATGTTCAAACTTTACACTGTTCTGTAGACTGACTGACGCAAAAAAAGACTGCGACAGAAGCGTTTTTTCATCATGCGCTAAACTGGTAATTTAATCGTGAATACAGTGCCTTCGTTTTCTTTGGTTTGTACTTTTATCTCACCACCATGCGCTTTTATTATGTCATAACTTAAACTCAGCCCTAATCCTGTACCTTGTCCGGTGGGTTTTGTTGTAAAAAATGGCTGAAAGATTTTGTCTACTATTTTTTGCGGGATACCGTTGCCGTTGTCTTTCACAGCAACCTCTACATAATCATTTTTCTTTTTTGTGCTTATCAAAACAGTCGGTTCATAGTTTTCAATTCCTGATTTTTTTTTCTCATCTACTGCGTAAAAAGCATTGGTGATTAAATTTAAGATTACCCTGCCGATGTCCGGCGGAATGATGTTGATGTTGCCGATTGTATCATCAAAATCCGTTTTCAATATTGCATTGAAAGACTTGTCTTTTGCACGAAGGCCGTGGTAGGAGAGGCGCATGTATTCATCCGCCAGCTTATTGATATCTGTAGGTTCTTTTATTGCGTTGCTTGTGCGGCTGTGTTGCAGCATACCCTTTACAATGCCATCCGCCCGTTTGCCATGATGATTTATTTTTTCTTCATTCTGTTCAATGTCACTGGCAATCGTTTTTACTTCTTCATAATTACCGCTGTTGATGGCTTCTTTCATTTCGGCAATCAACTCTTTATTTACCTCTGAAAAATTGTTTACAAAATTTAACGGGTTTTGAATTTCATGCGCTATGCCTGCGGTGAGTTCGCCAAGCGAAGCCATCTTTTCAGACTGTATCAATTGCTTTTGGGTATTCCGTAATTCTCCGAGCGTGGTTTCTATTTCCAGTTTTTGAGATTGCAGGATGGTATTGGCTTTTTGTTTTTGTTTGTTATTTCTGAATAAAACAAAGGCCACGAGCAGAAATACAGCCATTGCCGTAATTAACCCGTAGATTTTTATTTTTGTCTGGTATTGCTCCTGTGCTTCTTTACGCTGCTGTTCCAGTTGCTGGCGGCGGGACGATTCATTGAAAGAGAGTGTTTGAAATTGTCTTACTTTCCCCGAATTATACAGGCTGTCTTTTAGTAATACAGAAAGATGGAGGTACTTATAAGCACTGTCCAACTGCCCGTTTGCGTTGTATAGATCGGCAATGAGAGGGCTTATTTCTGCAATAAAATAATCAGAATTTTCGCCCCATGACTGAACAGTTATTTTTTGAGTTTGATAAAAAGTTAAAGCCTTCCTCGCATAGAACAGGGCTGAGTCCAGGCGGCCTTCTTTTTGAAATAGCTTTGCCATACCTACATTAGCCGGGGCAATCCAGTAATCAACACTATACGGAATAGCCTGTCTGTAAAAGTTGAGCGCAGTGTTGTTTTCTCCTTTTGCTGCATACAAATCTGCAAGTAATCTGTTGGCTGAGGCCTGGTATGCCTCTGGGAAAGCTAACCCTTTTATCATTTTCATTTGATTTGCATAGGGTAAAGCAGAATCCGGTAGTTGCAGGTTATAAAAGGCAGTAACAATGCTAAAATTTGTATTCCATCTACTTGATGGAAACCTTGGGTCAGCAGGGTTTAATTTGCTTAGAATTGAATCCGCCGATTTACCATAACTCAATACATGCTGATAATCTTTCATCGCAAGATAATCATTGGAAATACTCAGGGTGGTGCCTACAAGTAAAAATTTATCAGTTTCCTTTTCTGCCAGGTTTAAATTTTCCAATCTTAACTCCAGCGCTTTTGGATAATTTCCAAAAGAATGCATGAGTGAAGCAACTACCTCCTGAAGCGTGATCAACTGGATTGTATAGTCTGAACGGTACGATAACTTGTTGTTTGAAGAAGCCATTACTTTTTGCTGTAACTGAAGTGCTTCCTGGGCATACATCAAGGCAGAATCAGCATTGAAATATTCGTTATAAAATCCATAAGCGTATGCAATCGAGGCTAATATTTTTATCCGGCCGGTATCTTCCTTTTCTTTGGCAAGTGCATACCATTTATCAACAAACATCTGATCACGCCATCTTAGCACACTGTCTGTAAGCGTAGTATTTTTATTTATAGTGATGGTACGATCCGGCACCTCGTCGCCGTTATCCTGTTTTTCAACAGTCAGCCAACTGCCCCTGTGAAATTTATATTTGATGATACCAGCTTTTAAAGTCAATGTGATTGATTTTTCGCTGGCTGCCAGTGGCAATAAAAGGAATTCTTTATTGGCGGTTGAATCCCAGTTGCTGAAAGTGCCGGTTATAAAAATACTGTCGTGGTGAATGGCGGTTTGTTCTTTTAAAACAAACCGCACCTTGTATTGTGCCTGTGTTGAAAGTGCGGTAAAGAGGAATAGCAGCAAGCCGGGTAATTTTTTCATATTCAGTTAATTGCAGGCATAAGATAACAAAGATTACTGAAGCACGAAACAAAATACACTGTTGAATTACAAATAGCAGAACCAATACCCATCGGCCACGGAGGGAGTCCGAATATTAAAAATTCAAAGGAATCGGGTTGAAAATCACCATAAAATTAGGTAGGCTAATAGAGAGTTCCCCCAGGCGATTTTTAATCATCTTTACAGCCAATGTAAAAAATAACAGCTTTCGTGCCTGCCATAATAATCATCAGTTGGCGGCGGTAACTAACTCTTGAAATGGCTAAAATCTTCTTCATGAAAAGTTGATTGATATGGGTGAGTATCCTTACTTTCTAAATAGATAGTGAAGAACGATATATAAAATCAGTAGCTTGCTTAATTAAAATCACCTTGACAAAATGATCAATAAATTAACCTTCTTTCTTGTAATATTTTTCGGTGCAGCCACACTGCTATCAGCCCAAACGCCTGCAACGAATAAGCTGCTTTTTGGCGTTGCCTATTACGATGAGTATATGCCATACGAGCGGCTGGATAAGGATATACAAATGATGAAAGCTGCTGGCATCAATGTGGTACGGATAGCAGAATCTACCTGGAGTACCGTAGAACCACAGGATAGCGTGTACGACTTTTCGCATATTGACCGTGTACTCAATGCCATGTATAAAGCAGGTATAAGTGTATTTGTTGGTACGCCGACGTATGCCATTCCTACCTGGCTGGTAAAAAAATATCCCGCAGTACTGGCAATAACACCAGCCGGACAAAATCAATACGGCGCCCGGCAAAACATGGATATCACCAATGCCAATTTTCGTTTTTATGCAGAGCGGGTGATCAGGAAAATAATGGAACATGTAAAAGATCACCCTGCTATAATTGGCTACCAGGTAGACAATGAAACCAAAGCTTATAATACCGCCGGGCCAAATGTGCAACAGCTTTTTGTTTTATACATGAAGGAAAAATACAAATCACTGGATAGTTTAAACAAAGCTTTTGGATTGGATTACTGGAGCAACCGGATCAATAACTGGGATGATTTTCCATCTGCCACCGGCACCATCAACGCAAGCCTGGGTGCTGAATTTGCAAAGTTTCAACGCAAGCTTGTAACAGATTATCTTGGCTGGCAGGCAGCTATTGTAAAGGAATACAAACATCCGGGCCAGTTTATCACACAAAATTTCGATTTGGAATGGCGGGGTTATTCTTACGGTGTTCAGCCGGATGTAGATCATTTTGCCGCAGCCAAAGCATTGGATATTGCAGGCATAGATATCTACCATCCAACACAGGATGCTCTTACCGGAACCGAAATATCTTTTGGCGGCGATATGGCCCGTTCAATGAAGGCGGGGAAAAATTATTTTGTAATTGAAACAGAAGCGCAGGGTTTTCCGCAATGGGTACCTTATCCCGGTCAGTTAAGACTGCAGGCTTTTAGCCACCTGGCCTCCGGCGCAAACATGGTAGAGTACTGGCACTGGCATTCCATTCACAATGCAGCCGAAACTTACTGGAAGGGATTGTTAAGTCACGACTTTGAACCGAACCCAACATACGATGAAGCAAAAACCATCGGCAACGATTTTGAGAAACTAAGCTCACATTTAGTCAACCTTAAAAAGACAAACAAAGCAGCCATTCTCTTCAGCAATGAAGCGCTTACCGCATTTAAGTGGTTTGGCTTTGGATGGGGATCAAGGGAAGGTTACAATGATATACTGCGGCCATTATATGATGCGTTGTACCACATGAATATCGGGGTAGATTTTGTTGATCCTTCCAGCAAAAATATAGACGATTACAAACTGCTTATTGTACCGGCATTGTATGCGGCACCCGATAGTTTATTGCAGCATTTAAACCGCTTTGTGAAAAACGGTGGTCACATTGTGTATACATTTAAAAGCGGCTTTTCCGATCAGAATGTAAAGGTGCGCACAACACTTCAACCAGGTATTATCAATGAAGCTTGTGGTATCAGTTACAGCCAGTTTACCATCCCACAAAATGTTACTTTAAAAAGCGATCCGTTTAATGTTGGCAAGGAGAACAATGCAGTAACAACCTGGATGGAATTGATTATACCCACATCTGCAAAAGTGTTAGCGGCTTATGATCATCCAGTTTGGGGAAAATATGCAGCCATTACTGAAAATAGCTATGGTAAAGGGTTAGCCACTTACATAGGCTGCATGACAAGTACAGCGGTTACCAATAAAATAATGGAAGATGCGGTAAAAAAAGCCGGCTTGTGGGGAACAGATCAGCAGCTTGCGTTTCCTGTAATAACAAAATCAGGCGTAAATGAAAAGGGCAAACTGATTCATTATTACTTTAATTATTCAGCCACTGCAATCAGTCTTAAATATCCTTATCCCGATGGCAAAGAATTACTTGGTGATTCATCCATACTAAAAGATAGCCAGCAACAACTTAAGCCCTGGGGCGTATTGATTATTGAAGAGAAATAAGTGTAAAAAAAAATGGCTTTAACCTGGGATGATCTTTTTGCACAGCGGTTTAACCACACTGTCAAAATAATAAAAAGATGCCTTAAAAAACGAATAGAACAAAGCCAACTTGTCAACCCGTTGTTATGAATAGTACAAATTCTTTCTTCACACAATATTATACAGTCATGCGATTTAATAAGCCTTTTTTTACTACCATTCTTTTCTTCTTAACAGGTCATGTTTTAACTGCGCAATTAAATATAGTTACAACCTCCAACGGTATTGTTGCGGGATATATCCACAACAATATCAGTATTTTCAAAGGCATTCCTTTTGCTGCTCCGCCAGCGGGTGCATTGCGTTGGAAAGCGCCGCAACCCGCTGCAGACTGGCAGGGAGTGAAGCAGTGCACCGCTTTTTCTGCAAGTCCCGTTCAGCCAACACCTGCACCCTTTTTGTGCTGGTCGGAAGAATTTATTGCTCCTCCGGCGCCACTGAGTGAGGATTGTTTGTACCTGAATGTATGGTCGGGTGCAAAAACAGCCAATGAAAAAAGACCTGTATTTGTATGGATATACGGGGGAGGATTTAATTCAGGGTCTGCAGCCTGCGCCATTTATGACGGGGAAGAGATGGCGAAAAGAGGGATCGTTTTTGTTAGCATCAATTACCGCGTAGGGCCATTCGGGTTTATGGCGCATCCTGAATTGACTAAAGAACAAAACAATGCATCCGGTAACTATGGCTTGCTTGACCAGGTGGCTGCGCTGCAGTGGGTGAAAAAAAATATTGCGGCTTTTGGCGGTAATCCAAACCAGGTAACCATTGGCGGACAATCAGCCGGTTCGATGAGCGTAAATGCTTTGCTGGCTTCACCATTGGCAAAGGGGCTTTTCCAGGGTGCCATATTGGAAAGTGGTGGACTGCTGGCAGGTCTTGCACCGGCTTCATTGCAATCAGCAGAAAAAATTGGGCTGGAGTTACAGAAAAAAGCAGGTGCTTCATCTATCAGTGAATTGAGAAATAAATCCGCTGAAGAAATACTGAAAGCCTCCCAGGATTTGGGTGGCATGCGCATGGGACTAACACTGGACGGATACGCCTTGCCGGTTGATTTTATGCAGACATTTAAAGAGGGTAAACATAATAATGTGCCTGTAATGATGGGTTGGGTAAAAGGTGATGGAGGGTTATTTGGTAAACCGGATATTACAGCAGAAAAATTTATTCAGCAGGCCAAAGAAAATTATGGCGCCAATGCCGCCGATTACTTAAGAGTTTTTCCAGCAGGCAGTGATGGTGAGGCACAGGCAAGCCAGGCAAAACTTGCTATATTGAATTTTGCATCGCTGTCAGCCTATCTGATGGCAGCATATAATAAAAAGCCAACCTTTATTTATGAAGGCGGTTATGTTCCAACAGACAAGCCGGGTTTCCCCAATTACGGGGCCTTTCACACATCTGAAGTTCCTTTTGCTTTGCATACACTGCATTTATGGAACCGGCCATGGAAGCAATCTGATTTTGATGTGCAGGAACTGATGTCAACTTACTGGCTGCAGTTTATTAAAACCGGCAACCCCAACGGGAACGGATTGCCGCAATGGAATGCTTATGATAAAGCAAAAGGTACCATACTCGAAATAAATACCACCGCAACAGCTAAACCTGTCTTGTATAAAAATGAATTTGAACTATTGGATAAACTAAAAGCCGGCAAATAGGCGATTGCCCAAACGCAAAGAATTCAATAATTTAACTGCAGATTTTGTATACTTCCGAATCAATGTCGTTTACTTAGCGAATGAAGGTGGTCGACCTTTTTATAGTTATCAGTTATTTAATAAGGTCGGCCACCTTTTCCCTCGGGCTAAATTTACTTAACTAAACGACATTGACTGCCTAATCATTAAAAATGGCTTCTGCTTTTTTAATTGTCTTCTCCAGGTCAATGCCTTTTTTCAATACATCTTTAAAAGGATCGCCCTCTGTTTTCAATCTTTCTATTGTATTAAAAATAGTGAAGTGCTGCATGGTTAGGCCTTTCTTAACTTCTTCCCAATGCAATGGCATGGAAACAGTTGCACCCTTTTTTGGCCTTAGCGAGTAGGGGCCGGCAATGGTTGCTCCCGGGCGGTTCTGTAAAAAATCGAGGTACATTTTGCCTTTTCGTTTGGCAATCATGCGTTCTACACTGGTAAATTTGGGCAGCATATTGTGGACGATATTAACAACAATTCTTGCAAACATTTGCGACTGATCATAACTGTATTTTGCACCCAGTGGAATATAAATATGCATACCTGTAGAGCCGGATGTTTTGCAGTAGGAGGGAACATCTATCGCATCCAACACTTTCTTTGTTTCCAGCGCAGCTTCTATTACCTGGTCAAAAGTATTTTTATCAGGATCCAGGTCTATCACACAGTAGTCCGGGTTATCCGGCGATTGAATGCGGCTGAACCAGGGATTCATTTCAATGCATCCCAACGACGCCATCCATAACAGCACGGCCTCATCTGAACCCACCAGGTATTCTTTATCTTCCCCGTCACTAGTAGAATAAGGGAAAGTTTTTGTGATCCATTCCGGTGCTTTGCCTTTGATGTCTTTCTGGTAAAAGCTCGGACCACTAATGCCATTGGGAAACCTGTTTAGGGACATCGGTCTGTCTTTAAGATAAGGCAGAATGTAATCCGCCACCTGGTAGTAATAATTCAGCATATCCCGTTTGGTGATCTTCTCATCCGGCCAATAAATTTTACTGAGGTTGGTAAATTTAATCTCATGTCCACAAACTTTACGTACCTGTGTTTCTTCTGTTGGATTCAGCAATGTTTTACGGCCACCTTTTATTGGAGGCTTGATCAGGTTAGTTGTTGCATCTGTTTTTTCAGCTGCTGTTTTTTTTGATGACGCCTTTTTTATTGCGGGTGCAGACTTGTCATTTACAACAGCTTCTGCATGTATTGCTTTTTCTCTTACTACATCTTTGGCTTTTTTATCTATCCGCATTCCCTGGAAGGAAGGATGACGAAATACACCATCGCTTGTAACTTCTGAAAAAGCTACTTCGCATACCAGTTGTGGTTTAAGCCAGGTAGCTTTTGCCGTCGGCGGATCGGGTCGGAAACGCGACGGCTTATTGATATCCGGCTGCATTTTAAAAGGGCTTTTAGTCGTGATCAACGGTTTAAATTTTGCCATCATTTCTTTTTGCAGTTGATTGGAAAAACCGGTGCCCACTTTACCGACGTACTGCAGTTCGCCCCCTTCGTATACACCCAATAAAAGTGAGCTGAATTGTTTGGCAGTGTCTTCGTTTTTTGTGTACCCGGCAATCACTACTTCCTGTCGCTGGTGTGTTTTTATTTTCAGCCATTCCTTTGAACGTAAGCCAGGCGAATAGGAGCTTGAAGCCTTTTTAGCAATGATACCTTCCAGCCCCATTTTTTCTGCGGCTTTAAAAAATTCGATACCACCGGCATCAAATACTTCACTCCGCCGTATGCTGTCATCGCCCTCGGGGAATATTTCTTTTAACACCGCCTGGCGTTCCACCAGCGGCAGATCCATCAGGTTTTTCCCATCATACCAAAGCAAATCGAAAATATAATATACCAGCCGTCCATCTGCTTCACTGCGCCAGTTTTGCAGATCACCAAAGTTCGAAATGCCCTTGTCATTCAGCACCAGTATTTCACCGTCGGTTACCGCATTGGCTTTCCACTTTTGCAGTGCCTGGTGAATGGCATAAAATTTTTCATCAAAAGATTTATTGTTGCGGGAAAGCAATTCTACCTTGCCCTTATTTACAAATGCGAGCGCCCGGTATCCGTCCCATTTAATTTCAAACAACCAGTCGGGATCGTCAAACGGGTCATCAACCAATGTAGCAAGCATGGGCGTTATACCCGCCGGCATGGCTGATTTGGGTGATTTTTTTAAAATGGCAGCTACGTCTGTTTCGTCCGGCTTTTCAACCTGCTGTTTATTCAGACTTGCCCGTTTTGCGGGGGCTTTTTTTTTACTACCCGGTGCCGGCTTTTCGATGGTTTTCTCGCCGCCATCCTTCCAAACTTTTTCGCTGGTCTTTTCCATATTGGCAATGGTCTTGCCGCTTACAACAGATTTATCCATTTTAGTAATATCTTTTGCAGATGCAAAATCATCTTTGTGTTTAATCAGCAACCAGGCATTTTCGCCCATACCATGCGTTTTTACCAATGCGAATTCACCCTGCAGTTTTTGACCATGCAATTTTATTTTTAAAGAGCCTGCTTTGAGTTGCTGCAATAAATATTTTTCCTGTGCTTTTTTACCGGTGATAGGTTCAAGCGGTTCGTAAGTGCCTTCATCCCAAACAATCACTGTACCGCCACCATACTCACCCTTTGGTATCAGGCCTTCAAAATTTTTATAATCAAAGGGATGATCTTCTACCATCATCGCCAGCCGTTTCTCCTTAGGGTCAGTGGATGGCCCTTTGGGCACTGCCCAGCTTTTTAGCACGCCTTCCATTTCCAGGCGAAAGTCGTAGTGCAGGCGGGTGGCATCATGTTTTTGAATTACAAATGCGAGCTTGTTTTTATCCCTGCTTTTACCTGCCTTGGGTTCTTTCGTTTTTGTGAAATCCCGCTTCGCTTCATATTTTGTAAGACTCATGGTAAATGATTTTATTGCCGGTAATAAATGAATTGATGCAACGGTAATTGTTGCCTTTATTTTATTGTGTATTCAAGCATACAACAATTGTTACGCCATTTTTATAATCCTTTCTGCCTGCAATTTTTGCCTGATAAAGCACAGTAATTGAGGCAAATCTTCTACTACATTAGTCATCTTCGTCAGGAAAGAAAAGAAAAAATGAATTAACTTGTAATGACGGTTGTCATTACATTGTCTGAGTATGATACAAACTGAAACATTGATTATAGGCGCAAGTATGGCAGGTCTTGCGTCGGCAGCCTGCCTGCAAAAGCAGGGTATAAAGTATATTGTTATTGAAAAAGAAAAGGAATCAGTTGCTCCCTGGCGTAACCACTATCATCGGTTGCATTTGCATACCAATAAAAGAATTTCAGCATTGCCTTTTAAAAAATATGGCCCTGATATTCCCCGCTATCCATCCCGTGCAGAGGTAATCAATTATGCAGACGCTTATCAAAAAGAGTTTAACATCGAACCCATTTTTAATACCGAAGCAACATCGGTTAAAAGGGTGGGTGATAACTGGCTTACGCAAACAGCTACTGAAATTTTTCAATCAAAATACCTGGTGATGGCAACGGGTGCCTTTGGCCATCCCAGGCCTTTAAATTTTAAAGGGATGGAAACTTTTACCGGTACTGTTGTGCATAGTTATGCGTACAAAACAGGAAGCGATTATAGAGGAAAAAAAGTATTGGTGGTGGGCTTTGGTAATTCAGCCTGCGAAATAGCCATTGATTTGTATGAACAAGGAGCCATGCCATCCCTGTCTGTTCGCTCGCCGGTGAATGTGATACCACGTGATATAATGGGCATCCCGGTACTGGAAATAAGCTTACTGCTGAGTCATCTTCCTCCGCGTATTGCCGATGCTGTCAGTGCGCCTCTATTGGCGTTGGTATTGGGTGATATTACCAAACTGGGGCTAAAAAAAATGTCGTATGGACCACTTGAACAAATTGCCAGGGACGCTAAAATACCTTTGCTGGATATTGGTACCATCGGCCATATCCGCAAGGGCCATATCCAGGTTTATAGCGGCATTGATTATATTGTTGGCAACACGGTCTGTTTTTCAGATGGCCAACAGCAGGTGTTCGATGCTGTTATTGCTGCTATTGGCTACAGTATGCAAAGCAGTGCGATGGCTAATTTTGAACCTGGCCGGATTGCGGATGCAAGATTGCCTTTGGATAAGCAAAAGTACTTCGGTAAGGATGGTTTATATTTCTGCGGATACAGGATTGCTGCCACCGGGCAGATCCGTACAATAAGCCGGGATGCGCAAAAAATTGCTGCCGGCATTGCCGTAAAAGTTGCAGCCGGCACTATTAATTCGCACCACAATTGAGTTGCAATGAAAAAGTACATCAGCAAAAGCGGCAAACAATCAGGCGTAACAGGATATGATATTGGAACCGATCATATCATCATTCAGTTTAATCACCACCCGGTATATAAGTATTCCTATGTAAGTTGCGGCAAGCAAACTACCGATACCCTTAAACAACTGGCGCATGCCTCAAAAGGTCTTGGCACATACATTTCACAGCATCATCCGCCATATGAGTGGAAACGGGAATAATTTTATGTTGAAAGAAACCGGCAGGTCATTTACCGGCAGCTACACAAAAAGCATTTTATCCGGCAGGATACTTAAAATTACATTGTAGAGAAATTTTCTGTGAGGCAACGGTTTTTAAAAACAATACGTATTACCGGGGAAGCCTTTTTCTTTATCAGGAAAACCAGTGGCGGAAACTGCTTAATTCAATCCCAACCCTCTGATCAAAACATGCATCTCAGCCTGTAGAAACGCAGCAACACTTTTTTAAGAAAATTGAGTCCAGGCGTATTTTATTCAGCATTCAAAAATGACATCTTACTACAGGAAGTACTTGTGTCTTTTTTGCGCAGACTACCAGTAAAATAGGGATTTTCGGCAATAAAAACTAAGAATTTCGCAGTTGAATTTGCTTTATCTTTAAGAACATAAAACTAACAAGTGCCGCATTTTAAAACCTGGTATAAAAGCCAACGATGGTTTTGGAATTTTCTTTCGCCACTATACATAATAGCAATATGCATGTGTACAGGCACCACTGTTTGCGCCCAAAGCTGCCCGGTAAATATTGATTTTGAAACCGGCACATTTGCCAACTGGACCTGCTGGCTCGGGCGCACCTCAGCTGTTGGCGACCAAAATGTAATTTCACTCAGCAGGGTATCAGGACCTGTTTCCGAGCATCATACCATGTATAGTGGCAACAACAGCCAGCTTGATCCCTTTGGCGGTTTTCCGGTGTTGTGTCCCAACGGGAGCGGTCATTCCATCAGGCTTGGAAGCACGGAGGCTGGCGGCCAGGCCGAAGGCGTATCGTATGATTTTACGGTTCCGGAAAATAGCAATTCTTATTCGGTCACATTTCACTACGCGGTTGTATTTCAATCGCCCAATCACCGCATCAATGAACAACCCCGCATGGAAGTAGAGGTTACCAATGTTTCGGAGAACAGTGTTATCAATTGCGGCTCTTTTTCGTTTATTGCGGTGGGGTCTTCATTGCCCGGCTTTGAGGTATCGAACGTTGTGGATACCATTACAGTCCTCTATAAAAAATGGTCCACTGTAACCGTGGATTTGTCAGGCAACGCCGGTAAGCAGATCCGCTTGTTTTTTAAAACGGCAGACTGCACATTTCGCAGGCATTTTGGATATGCGTATATCGATGTAGATTCAGACTGTGGTGGCAGTTTTGTAGGAGCTGCTTTTTGTAAAGGCGATTCAGTGGTACACGTAACAGGGCCGGCAGGGTACGCAGGCTATACCTGGTATGACAGCGCACTGACAAGGGTTTTAGGTAAAGGCCCCACGCTGGTATTAAAGCCACCGCCTCCATCCGGCACCAGCATTTCACTCAAGCTGGATCCTTATGACGGCTATGGATGCCCGAAGGTATTGCTGGCCCTGTTGAAAGATACGCTTCAGCTGAGCGCTGATGCGGGAAATGACGCCTTGTATTGTCATACAGCGGGCATAACCATCGGCAGCCCGCCCCGGCAGGAGTTGATATACAGCTGGAGCCCGGCTGCAGGCCTGAGCAACCCTGAAATATCCAACCCGATAGCGGCGCCCGGGGTAACTACTACCTACACACTGACTGCCAGCAGCGTGGGTGGCGGGTGTAAAACTTCCGATGCGGTGGTTATTAAATCGTCAGCTGTTGATACCACGCTGAGATTGGCCGGCAAGGCTGCATTTTGTTTTGGATATGGAGACAGCGCTGTTTTAAAAATAACTTCCACGCAACATATAGAATGGTATAGGGATAATGTGGCCATTGATGCCACGGGTATCACAGCGTATCATGTGGCAGAAAGCGGCACCTACTACGCTGTGTTGCAAAACAGTGACGGCTGTACGCTGTCAACTTCCAAGCAAACCATTTTGATAGAACAACCCGTACCGCCCATTACATACCCGGTAAAATATGCCATTATCAATTTAACATTGCCGCTGGAAGCAAGACATATCGGCAACCAGGTACTTTGGAAACCAGCGATCTGGCTGGATAATCCTGCAAGCTATACACCCAATTTTACCAGTGCCACCGAACAATTGTATGCCATCGAAATGCATACAGCGGCAGGTTGTGTTACGGTAGATTCCCAGCTTGTTAAAACGGTGAAGAACGTCGAGATCTATGTCCCTTCCGGCTTTACACCCAATGGTGATGGCAACAACGATATTTTACGGCCGGTATTGCGGGGCGTAAAAGGCATTACTTATTTCAGAATCTTCAACCGGGCAGGTAACCTGTTGTTTGAAACCAATGTGGAGCGACTTGGATGGAATGGTATTTTTAAAGGGGTACCGCAGGATCCGCAAACACTGGTCTGGATGCTGGAATGTACCGGTGTGGACGGACATATTTTTCAAAGAAAAGGAACTACCGTTTTGCTCAGATAAATATAATTACAGTTAATTGCCGCAACTGCATATTGTTTATCAACCCACTTATTTATAATGTGTTGGCTGAGCAGCCCATAGCATTTTGATGTTTGTATTTATTGTACATTTATCTATGCTTTAAACCAAATCTTTAGCTATGTCAGTACCCCGTATATTAATAGCCTGTGTAATCTTGCTTTATTGTTTTAGCTCGTGCAAAAAAGAAAATATCAATGGGGCTGGAGACAGGCTACTGCAACGGGTTGTAAACAGATCAGGTGATAGCATTGGTTATTTATCCTATGAATATGATGCACAAAAGCGTTTGGTAGCAATAACAGATAGTAATAATCATGGCGGGTATATTGGGACGACCTTAATAAAATATGATACCGCCGAAAATCTTACAAGGTTCACCTATCAGGGTATTTATCCTGGTCAGCCCGATAGAGAGTGGGCATATTTATTAGTGTATCAGGAAGGAAAAGTAATACAAAAACTTGTTAGTAATTCCAACAATGGTTCTTTTGTAACTGAAAATATTTATACCTATGACATGAAAGGGCGGCTGGTGAGGGATTCTGCTATTTCATGGGGTTATACCAATTTTGTATATGATGATAACGATAATGTGGTACAAATGCAGAAGTTTTATAAGGCTGCTGGTGCGATGATAAACAGCTACAATATAACAGCCTCTTACGATTCTAATATTAATCCGTATAACGGCTTAGGGCTCACCTTATATTTTATAACAGATCTGTATAGTGTAATAAGTAAGCATAACATCACGCAGGAAATTTATAACCAGTATAATTCTAACCACACTGGAAATTATACTTACGAATATGAAAATAGTTTACCCAAAATGATGACAGAGACTTGGGAAAATGACGGGCTGGTTTCGGTAAGCACAGTTAATTTTTATTACAACTAAAAATTAATACATTTTTTTTGGCCGCCTTGACGCAGGGTGCCTCACAATCCAGGGCCAGATTTTATTAAGAATAATTTATTTGATCGGATGAGAAATTCGTTGGTCAAACATCAGCACTTAATAAAAAGAAAAAGTCATAACCCTCCCAGCTCATTTTTACATAGACCTTCTTTGCATGAAACAATTCAGCTTGTCATTTGCCAGGTGTATATTTGAGTCTGCGTCACACCGTTGGTAAAAGCATGCAATAAGAATTTCAGGGTTTTAATTTTCTTAGTAAAAGCGGAGTATTATTATGTCCAATCCTTATATATCACTGATGAAAACTGCGTGGCGTTACGCCCGGGAGGAAAAGAAAAGGTATGTCGGCATTTATACGTTGTTTATTTTGGCAAGTGTTGTATCAGCCATGAACCCTTTGCTCTATGGCTGGTTTATCAACGCAGTACAAAAACAAGGTATCGACAAATTACAATACGCCTGGTGGTATGCCGGCATATTTATGTTACTGAAGCTGGCCGAATGGGCTTTTCACGGGCCAGCAAGAATTATGGAACGCCAGCTGGCGTTTAACTTAAGCCGCAATTTTTTACAGCAATTGTATCATCAAACATTGCACCTGCCGGTGAGATGGCACCAGGATCACCATAGCGGCGCTACCATCAATCGTATCCGTAAAGCCTATGAGGCGTTGAAAGATTTTTTTCAGAACGGTTTTATGTACCTGTACACACTCACTAAATTTTTGTCTTCCTTTATCGCCATGATTTATTTCTCACCATTGTTTGGTGCCGTTGGCGTACTCATTGGTGCACTGACAGTCTATTTAATCTTTAGGTTTGATAAACCATTTATGCAGGCGGTTGATGACAAGAATGAGAAGGAGCACATCGTTTCCAGCACCTTATTCGACAGCCTTTCAAATATTATCACGGTCATTACTTTAAGGCTTGAAAAAAGAATGGAAGGGAGTGTACTCCAAAAAGTAAAAGATGTTTTTCCCTCGTTTAACCGCAGCGTAAAAATCAATGAATGGAAATGGTTTGTGGCCGACACCCTGGTGAGCCTTATTTACGTAATCACAGCTGTGGGCTATATTTACCAGCACACCCGGCCGGGCAGTGTTTTTATGCTGGGCAGCCTGGTGGCATTGCTGGGATTTGTAAACCAGTTCACCAGTGTATTTCACGATATCGCCTACCAGTATACACAGGTAGTTCAGTACAATACCGATGTGCAAACGGCCCGCTTTATTACAGATGCCTACCAGGAACATCATCTGCCTGAGAGCGGTAGTGGCCTGCCGCAGAACTGGCAAACCATTGTTATAAGCGGACTCAATTTTTCGCACAAGGCTGCCTACTCGGCCGCAGAAAAAGCACACAGTCTGCACGGAATAAACATCAGCCTGCAGCGGGGCAAACGCATTGCTTTTATTGGTGAAAGCGGCAGCGGAAAAAGTACGCTGATGGCGGTGTTAAGAGGTTTATATGATCCTGAACCCGGCATTCGCATTACAGTAGACGATGTGCTGGAGACAGATACGGCCCGCCTTGCTGAAAGTATTACTTTATTTCCGCAGGAGCCGGAGATTTTTGAAAATACGATTGAACACAATATCACACTCGGTCTGCCTTTTGACCAACAGGATATTGATGATGTATGCTACACGGCGCATTTCACAGAGGTAGTAAAGCAATTACCCAATGGATTGCAATCCGGTATCCAGGAGAAAGGTGTCAACTTATCCGGAGGACAAAAGCAGCGACTGGCACTGGCCCGCGGCATATTGGCCGCCCGCAGCAGCGAGATTGTGTTGCTGGATGAACCCACCAGCAGCGTTGACCCTAAAACAGAAGTGCAGATTTATGAAAAATTGTTCAAGGCCTGTGAAGGAAAAGCGGTTGTTTCTACTTTACACCGGCTATACCTGTTAACCTATTTTGATTACGTGTACATTTTGAAGGATGGTTACATTGCCGGTGAGGGAACATTTGCTGATTTGAAACAACACAGTATTTTGTTCAACGAATTGTGGAAACACCAGGAGAAGGAGCGTGATGCAGTGTAAAAGCATGTAAACATGCTATCCCCGGATACACCCGGATGCTTTCCTCTGCTGCAACGATCATGGAGCCGTATATTTGTCTTTACATGTTAGCAAGGTTCTGCTATTTTTACATTCACTAAAAAATACAACGATGTGCCTCTTTGCCGCTTCAAGAAAAATGCCCGTTTTTACTTTTTTACTTTTGATGATTGCATCACTGGTTACTGCTCAACAGGTAATACAATTGTATCCCGGCAAAGCCCCGGGATCTGAGAGCTGGACCTGGCAGGAGAAAGACAATAATGACAACATGTTTAAAACGCGGGTAGTGTATAATGTTGCACAGCCAACACTTACAGCCTATTTGCCGCCCGCATCTGCAGCCAATGGCACGGCTGTTATCATCGCTCCGGGTGGTGCTTTTCATACGCTGTCTATAGAAAGTGAAGGCACAGAAGTAGCTAAGTGGCTTAATGCAAAAGGTGTGGCTGCTTTTGTTTTAAAATATCGTTTGGTGCATAGCCTTACCAATGATCCGGTAGCAGAACTCTTAAAAAAAATGGGTGATTTTAAAAAGCTGGATGAAGAAAATGATAGCGTGGTTACCATGGCTATTGCCGATGGATTAAAGGCAGTCGCATACGTTCGCACCCATGCGGCTGAATACAATATCAGTCCAAAGCGAATTGGTTTTATGGGCTTTTCCGCAGGAGGTACAGTCACCATGGGCGCCGTATTTAATTCAACGGCGGCCGACCGGCCCGATTTTGCGGCACCCGTTTATCCTTACATCACGGCACTGAAAAACCAAGCCATTCCACCAGATGCGCCACCCTTATTTATATGCGCCGCCACAGATGACCAGCTGGGCCTGGCATCACACAGCACTAATTTATACAACGCATGGATTGCTGCCAAAAAACCGGCCGAGCTGCACATGTATGCAAAAGGTGGCCATGGTTTTGGTATGCGTAAAAACGACATCCCAACTGATACCTGGATTGATCGTTTTGGCGATTGGCTGGAAGAACAGGGATTATTATGGCCCGTACATCCAACAGGGTGGATGGCAAATGTTACACCAAAACAGGTAAAGCAGTGGCAAAAGGAAGGTGAAGAAAGGGTAAAAAATGATTGGCCTGATATTGGCCATTTTGCGGCGGACAACAAGCAACTTGTGCCACCCAAAAAAGGAGAACAAAGAGTTGTCTTTATGGGCAACTCCATCACCATTGGCTGGAAAAATATTGACTCTGCTTTTTTTGCAACGCATGGGTATATTAACCGCGGTATCAGCGGACAAACAACGCCGCAAATGTTGTTGCGGTTTCGCCCGGATGTGATTGATTTGAAACCTGCAGTAGTGGTGATACTGGCAGGAACCAATGATATTGCCGGCAATACAGGGCCTGCCACTTTGGAATCCATTTTGGGTAATATCAGCTCTATGGCGCAACTGGCAAAAGCAAGTGGCATAAAAGTAGTGTTGAGTTCTGTGTTGCCAGTGTATGACTATCCATGGAAACCAGGCTTGCAACCGGCAGAAAAAATATTCACCCTTAATAAGATGATTAAAGCATTCGCTGACAAAAATGATTGTATTTATCTGGATTATTTTACACCAATGTCAGACGAACGAAAAGGATTAAAAGCAGGGCTGGGAGATGATGGTGTGCATCCCAACCTGGCGGGCTATAAAATAATGGAACCTTTGGTGGAGCGTGCTATTGCGGCAGCGCTTGATGTTCAAAAATCAAAAGTAAAAAGTAAAAAATAAAAATGCAGCGTGCATTTTTGCCAGGGCATAGCAGATATTATACTACTAAAAATAAGAAAGATGGAATACAGAAAATTGGGTAACTCCGGGTTAACCGTTCCGGTATTAAGTTTTGGTACGGCAACTTTTGGTGGCGGCAACGAATTTTTTAAAGCATGGGGAAGTACACAGGTGGATGAGGCAACGCAGATGGTGAACCTTTGCCTGGATGCAGGTGTCAATTTATTTGACACGGCCAATGTATATTCGGGGGGTGCTGCTGAAGAAATTCTCGGCAAGGCGGTCCGTGGAAAAAGAAACCAGGTGTTGATTTCTACCAAAGCAACATTTCCTATGTCGGATGATATCAATGATCATGGTTCTTCCCGTATGCACCTGGTGAAAGCCTGCGAAGACAGCCTGCGGCGGCTGGATACAGACCATATTGACATTTACCATATGCACGGTTTTGATGCAGTTGCCCCCATCGATGAAACGTTGAAAGCATTGGACAACCTGGTACAATCTGGTAAGGTTCGTTACATTGCCTGCTCTAATTTTTCGGGCTGGCATTTGATGAAATCTTTGTCTGTTTCAGAACGATACGGCTGGAGCAAATACGTTGCTCACCAGGCCTACTATTCTCTGTTGAGCCGCGATTTTGAGTGGGAATTGATGCCACTCGGAATCGATCAGCAAATAGGTACCATTGTATGGAGCCCCCTCTCCAGCGGTATGCTCACCGGCAAGTACAACCGCAACCAACCGCTGCCCGCAGATGCCAGGGTAGCGCAGGGAGGAAGTCCCGTGCCAAGCGAAGCAACCGATCTTGAAAGACTATATACCATCGTAGACTCATTAAAAGAAGTAGCTGCTGAAGTAAATAAAACAGTCGCCCAGGTATCGCTGAACTGGCTGCTGCAAAGGCCCACCATTTCCAACATTATCATCGGCGCCCGAAACGAAGAACAACTGAAACAAAACCTCGGTGCCGTTGGTTGGAACCTTACACTGGAACAGGTAAAAAAATTAGATAAAGCAAGCGAACAAAGATTAGCGTACCCTTACTGGCACCAGGCCCAGTTCCCCATGCTGCAATCTTTACCGGATTTGTATGGTGGAAAGCACAAGGCTTAAGGCAGAAAGCAGAGGCAGAAGGCAAAAGGCAAAAAGCGAAAGCATAAAGTCAAAAGTAAAAAGCAAAAGGCAGAAAGCAACACGTATTTTGACAAAATTGAAATTTTCAAATTATCTCTCCGCATTGAAACAGTAACTGGAAAGTCGCTCTCTTTTTCTCCGGCTCAGACTTAGCCGGAATTGAAAAAATGCGCAGCATATTTTTTCAAAGGGGCGGAGGAGGTAAAGCCTCAACCAGAATGGAATAGGCAAATGAGTCAGTGCTTCAATGTTTACAACCGTCTATAGATAAACAACATTTTCATTCGTATAAAACAAAAATAACGACCATGCCAAGCAGAAAAGATTTTCTAAAACTTAGTGCCGCCCTTGCTTTTGGTGGACTTGTACTTCCCCGCAATGCTAAAGCTTTATATCCTGCGCCAGCCATGCACCCGGTTGGTTTGCAATTATTCACTTTGTTCAATGTAATAGATGATGATGTAAATGGTTCATTAAAAAAAGTGGCAGACATTGGCTACAAAGAAATTGAATCGGCCTTCAGCAAAAAAGGTGGTTATTATGGATTAAAACCGAAGGATTTTGCGGCCTTGATAAACAGCCTCGGCATGTCATGGAAATCGCATCATGTGCTGGGTGCACCTTTTAAAATGCCGCCCGGTGCAAAGATGCCAACGGGTGCAGATGGCAAACCCCTCGTGATTCCACCCATGCGGAATTTAAGAGACAATATGCAGGCGTTGGTAGATGAAGCAGCAGAAGGCGGAGTGGAGTATTTGGTATGCGCCAATACGCCCATCAATACATTGGATGATATTAAGTCTTCGATTGAAGTATTAAACAAAACAGACGAAGCCTGTAAAAAAGCAGGAATAGGTTTTGCTTACCATAACCACGATGCGGAATTTAAAGCTGTAGACGGACAAATTCCTTACGACCTGTTTTTAACACAAACTAAGGTAAAGATGGAGCTGGACCTTGCCTGGGCCGTAAAAGGGGGCAAAAATCCCGTAGATATATTTAAACAAAATCCCGGCCGCTTTCCACTGTGGCATGTAAAAGATCTGGATGCATCCAGGGAAAATATTTTACCTGTAGGAGAGGGCACCATCGATTACAAGCCCATATTTGACGCCGCTTCCATCGCGGGCATGCAACATTTTTACATTGAACACGACATGCCAAAAGATCCCTGGGCAAGCATGACCACCAGCTTTAAAAACTTGACTAAAATGCTGGAGTAAATAGTTGTAAGTAATACCACAACTATAGATCGATCGCTGCCATGGTGGAAAATACGGCAAATTAATTGCAAATCGTAACGGCTATAAGCATTATGACCGGGCTATCGCAAATGGATGTTCCGCTGCCGCTATAAGCACTTTACAGACTGTAGCTCTTATCAACAGATAGTACTATATTACGTTATGAAACAGACTGTTTTTTTTGCCCTATTGTTATCGGTTATTTTTCTTTCTACGGCAAAAGCACAGGTCCTTGAAAGGAAAACAGTACATATGGGTGAGAGCCTATCGGCACAATTCTATTATCGCTTTCCCACATTTGCTCATGCCAGCGTTAAATTAAAAAGTGGTGGAGCCGGTCCATCGAAAATGAACTTTAATTTACTGGTATGCGAAATGCAATTTATAGATCCGCATGGTGATACACTCAGCATTGCAAAGCCACAGGATATAGACAGTATCTCCTTAGGTGGCAGTATCTTTTTTTACAAAGACGGTTACCAGGAGCAGATAGCCTCTACCAATAGTGTGAAGCTGCTGATAATACGAAAAGTAACTTACGAGCCCATTGAAATAGGCGCCATGGGCCTTCGTACCCGTACTGGCGTTGGTATAAAGAATTACAGTTCATTAATAGCAAACTCGGTAGAAAAACAACTAACCCTGAATGTTGATATTGATATTGCAATGGAGACAACCTATTTTCTTAATACCGGCAACGAAATGTTAAAGGCGGGTAAGTCGGCCTTCCTTACGATGTTTCCAAAAAACAGCGACGCCATCCAGGGTTATATAAAAGCGAATAAGCCTTCTTTCAATAAAGAACAGGACCTAAAAAAACTCTTTGATTATTGTGCCGGCCTGCAATAATCTCAACTGGTTTAATGAAAATAAAAGCCCGGTCACAAATGATTGCTGCCCTCTTCCGGACTATAGCTAATACGCTAACATCAGCTTTTTTAACCGGTTAAATCTTTCTGTCAAATTCCTGCGTTCTGATTAATTGTTAAAATGAAAAAAATCACTAGAATATCTGAAATAATTACATTTACTTTGAAATACAAAGTACTTTTTATTTATCAATTATTTTAAAAACGCAATTATGAAAACAAGTAAACAGTGGATTGAATATTTTTATCAGAATGCCTTAAGGCAGCGGGTAGACTGGCATTTAGAACCAGCTGTTTCGGTAACTGAACTGTCGCAGATTGTACATTCCCTGCAGGCCTGGCAGTTGGGCGAAACATCCGATGGAGCGCATTTAATTCATGCGGCTACATTATATGCCTCCAGAATTAACGACCCGCATTATGTGCAGGCTGTGCAACTTTTTATAAAAGAAGAACAAAAGCACGGCAACAATTTGGGAAAGTATCTTGATGCCATCCATCAACCACGAATCAGCAAAAATTGGGGCGATACCTTGTTCAGGAAGATCCGGTATTTTAATACCAGTATGGAAATATGGACGCTGGCTGTTATTACGGTAGAAAGTGCGGCGCAGATTTTTTACCAGGCACTGAAAAACGCAACCAACTGTACACTGCTGCAACAGATTTGTACAGACATATTGATTGACGAAGCATATCATATCCATTTTCAGGCAGAAAGAATGGCCATTATTTTTAACAGTAAACCGGCCGACACCAGGATATTCAGCCGCTTTTTTTATCCACTGTTCTTCTTCGCTACGTCGCTGCTGGTTTGGTTTGCGCACCAAAAGTTATTTAAAGCGGGCGGAACAAACTTCAGTAAATACTGGCGCAGCATGCAATGCAAATACAAGAAAACATTGCATGATGTAGCCTTGTCAAAAAGATTAGCTTTTACCTCATTGCGGACTCCACAATATCAAAATGAAATGGAGGGGATGGTGTAATGACTGTATATAAAGCCTGAAATTGTAAGCGGCTTATTTACGTGACTTTCCTTGTGCCGGTAAAACCGCCAACTTCTAAAAGTTGGCGGCCATAAATGACTTGCAGCTTGGATAGTTGCTCAACGGATCACAGTTACTTTTAAAAATGTAGCCGGGATGGAGGTTGTATTTTGGGTGCCGGTTTTATTCTGACTGTTAAACAACTGTTCTAATTCCTGTTGCAATGCTGCAGCCTTGCCATTTTTTTCTGCTGCTTCAAAGGCATTCATGGTGGGGCCGTAATAGTTTTTAAATCTGTCAACAAATGTTGCGGGAGAATAGTCTGCGTTGAATGTAAAGGTTTCGTTAGAGAATGAAATATTTCCTGGTGTTATGCCTGCGCTCACAAAACGTTCGGTTACATGATCCGTTACACCCCATAGCATCGGGCTGACAAAACCTTCCGGTGGTGGTGGCATGTAGGCTGAGCTTATTTTTAGGATTTGCGCTACAAGTGTGGGGTCGCCGGGAATCCAGTTACCCATCACTATTTTACCGCCCGGCCGGGTCACCCTAACCATTTCCCTCGCTACATCCAATGGCCTGGGCGCAAACATGGCCCCGAAAATACTCACAACCAGGTCGAACGATTCATCGCGGACACCGTTCAAATCACAGGCATCACCCTCCCGGAAAGTGCAATTGCTTAGCCCTGCTGCCTGTGCCCGCTTGTTGGCTGCAGCAACGAGGTTACTGGCAATATCTACTCCTTGTACATCGGCGCCGAGTTGGGCAGAAGGCAAAGCAGTAGTACCGTCTCCGCAACCCAGGTCAAGCATGTTAATGCCGGGAGTAATACCGAATGTTGCAGCAAGTGCGGCGCCGCTCTCCCGCATGGTTGCTGCTATGCGGGTAAAATCACCTTTTTCCCACAATGCTTTGTTTGGATTCATGTTGTTTGAATTTTAAGATTTGTAATTGGTTTATTTGTTTCCATTTCAACTCTGCTGCCGGATGAAAGAAAAAGCTATTGGCTATTTTGAATGATCCTGCAGGGAGCTGAACTGGCTGCATGAACACCTTTTTGTTCATTGCATAACAAAAGTATTCGTCCATTTAAAAACAGCCTTTGCTGCAAAGTCCAGATGTTGTACTTAAAAGTTCAGAAGGAAATTTATTTGGCTGCGGCTGGAGAGACGCCAAATCGTTCTTTAAAGGACCGGCTGAAATGGGAAGGGTTTTCAAAGCCGCTTTCAAATGCCGCTTCACTTACAGTTTTATTCCGTGTAATCAGCAGGAATTTTGCATGATGCAATCTTTTTTCCAGCAGCCATTTGCCTGGCGTACTGTTGAATTGTTTTTGAAAGTCACGTTTAAAAGCAGAGAGGCTGCGGTTGCTCAACAGTGCATACTGTTCCAGCTTCAGGTTGAAACAAAAGTTGTCATCCATTACGCGTTGCAGCGATACCGATTGAGGTTCGTTCATGAGCGAGCAGAAATAGGCAAGCGCTTCTTCATTTTCAGGATTGTCTGCAATGGTTAAAATAAGTTCCCTGAATTTTAGTTCCAGCAACGATTTGTCGGGTTCTGCCGTGCCGGAAAAATACGCGTACATCGATACGAAAAAGGACTTGAGTGTTTCGGTAGAGTTCAACTTCATTACCGGCTGATATCTGCTGCCAGTTTTTGCTATGGGGGCCGATCTGTTTTTAAGTGTATTGCAAATAAATTCATCCGGTATAAAAAACAGCACCACACAAAAACCAATATCGAAAAACTGTTCCAAAATGCAGGCGCCCTTTCTTACTAATACACAACTGCCTTCCCCGATTTCATAAGCACCCTGGGCAGTATGCCATACTTTTTTTCCTTCCAGCACATAAAATATATAATTTTCATGGCACCACAAATCAGCCAGTTTATTTTGCATTAACCGGGCCTCGGGCGGACAATTGAAAATAGTAATCAGTGAATCGCCACAGCTGAACTGGCGGCAATACTGCGGATACGTTAACACTCTTTCCTGGAAATTGACCATGCTATTTTGTTAGTACAGTAAATTTAATGATTGCAGGCAATACCATGAAATGGTTGTTCATCGCAGCGCTAAATCTAACTGACTGTGCAAAACCGGATGCCCAATCAGGAAAATGTACCCGTAACGCAGAAGGGTATCGCTTTTATCTGCGATGATCAGCCTGATTTTGGGGAATGAACTCATCCCGCAGAGGATACAAATTTTCGCAGCTGTTGTTTTTCGATTGCAACTTACAGCAGCAAAAAGAAAATTACCGGGTACTACAGAAGGCTTAATCCGGTGTTCGACAGCTATTGTATCGATATGTTATTCGCTATACCTTCTTCGGGACTCCTTCGGGACATGTTCGGGACAGCTTCGGTAATTCCCGAACATGTATCGAACAAGTCCCGAAGCAGGTGCGTTGAAAGCCTTTTGCCGGGTAAACAATTAATGCCGCAGTTTGAAAAGGGTGCAAGCCCACCTGCCATACAGCAAAGCTTCCTTCGCGGGGTGGAGAACGAACTATTTTTCCTTCGCAACCCAACTAATTATTTTTTGTGTAAAAAAGGAGATATATTAGCTTTCAATTTGTCATTCCCGCTGACAATAATAAGACCATACATTTCAATACGCATCTTTACCAATCTATTCCCTACCAAACAAGTTTATTTTTTCTCGAATCAAATACAGCGTTATCCAGGATGCCATTCCCGCATGTTACTCGTCAGTGCGAAGTAATTGAGGAAGGCTTAAAGCTCCGTCATTTGTTTACCCCGGAGGTCGTTGCTTTGTCGTGAAAAAATATGAACCCTGGCTTCTATTTTTTAACCCAAACAACTAAACCCGCTTATTATGAAGCAGACAATCTTTTGTTTTATACTTGTGTCCATATTATTTAATTGTTCCTGCACAAGCCCCGCAAAAAGCAGGGTAGATAAGATCAGTGCAAAAGCGGGGAATGATTCGGTAGAAGTAAAGCTTCAGTTGGTAAGTAACACCATTGCCGCCCCGGTTGAATTGAATGTACTGCCCGATACAAGCCACCGGATGTTGATTACAGATAACAGTGGTAAAATCTGGATGCTGAAAAATGATTCGGTACTACCGGAGCCCTTCCTGGTTTGCAATAATAAGCTTGGGCAACGGGATAAAAAATCACCCCTGGGCTCCATTTTCAGTATCGCCATTCATCCGCAGTTTTCATCCAATGGTAAATTGTATGTTTGTTACGCAGCAACCTCTTTGTTACACCCGGCAACAGGCAAGCTGGTTGTTTCAGAATTTACTTCCGGTGGTAGCAGTAAAGATTTGGCAAATGTGCAATCAGAATACCGCGTGTTTGAATTAGAGGGCGAAAACATTACGCACAATGGTGCCCAGGTGGCTTTTGGGCCGGATGGTTACCTCTACATTTCTATTGGTGACGACCAGCTGGGTGATAGCCAGTATGTTTACCATGGACAGGATTTGAATTTTTTTAACGGCAAATTATTGCGCATTGATGTAAATAAAAAGCCTTATGCTATTCCTGCTGATAATCCTTTTGCAACCACCAAAAATGCGAAGCCCGAAATCTGGGCGTATGGTTTTCGTAAAATGTGGCGTTTTTGTTTTGATGCTTCAACCCATCAATTATTTGGCGCAGACGTGGGACAGGAAAAAGAAGAGGAAATTGATATTGTTCAAAAAGGATGCAATTATGGCTGGCCACTGAAGGAAGGTGACAGCAGTTTTTTAAAAATGGATAGCTCTAACCAAAGCATCTTTACGCCACCCATTTATGCCTATACGCACAAAGAGGGTATTTGTGTTATTGGCGGTCGTTTTTATTATGGAAAACAAATTCCCGCACTTGATAAAAAATATGTGTTCGCCGATTTTAATGGAAATATGTTTGCCCTTGTGAAAAATGAAAAAGGAAACTGGGTACGGCAGCCATTGAAAATTTCCAATAGGCCGAAAGACCCCTTTTTAATTTGCGGGGTGAATGTGGATGACAATAATGAATTGTATGTAATGGGTTTACTGCAAACAAAAGCCGGGGTAACAGGGCTTGTTTATAAAATTGTAAAAATATAAAGGGTGATGCTTCATCTTTTTTTCGTGTGTTACTACAGAGCCCGGCCTTTGAAGGAGTAGAATATCAGGTTGCCTGTTCATTGCGTTTTGTTTCGTAGTGAAGCGCAATTACGCCACAGGCAAAAGTTTTAGAATCTACAAATTTCAATTGAGTCGCCTCAGTTATATCTTTAAATAACGGCATGCCCTTTCCCAATATAATTGGATTAACAAAGAGCCAAAACTCGTCAATAAGTCCTTCTTTTAATAACGATTGTGATGCACCGGGGCTCCCAAAGATGATGATATTTTTTCCGTCCTGTTTTTTTATTGTATTGATGTTGTCTGCAAGCTGGTCGCTGATAACGGTAGTGTTGTCAAGTCCTTTTTCACTCAATGTTCTTGATAAAACGATTTTTGGAACCTTGTTATACCAGGCTGCATGTTCTTTGTCGTGTTTAGATGCGTTGGGTTGTTCACCGGCAGTTGGCCAATAACTTTGCATCATGTCATACGTTACCCGTCCATAAAGAGCAGCGTCGGCTCTGTCTGTCATGGTAGCTACAAAGTCAAATATTTCTTCGTCTACTTTTATCCAGTTCATTTCTCCGTTGGGCCCGGCTACAAAGCTGTCAAGCGACGTGTGCATAAAAAAAATTAAATTTCTCATGTTGGTATTTGTTTAAATGTTCAACGTATTTGTTCGTTCGTTTTACTGTCTGTTAATTCATATCTGCACTGTCGCCAAAAAGTTGCCGGTGACATTTTGCTTTACAGAATTAAAAATAGTGCATTGCATTAATCCATCAAAAACTGTGTATTACTTTATCTGCTTCAAATGCGATTCTCTTCAAGCCAAAACTTTTTATGTAAAAAAAGTTGCTGAAAGCCTCGCTGTAAACTGAATACTGTCGTGTATAAATTAATGTACCCAGCCGGAGGGGTGGCCGGCCCTGCAACTTATGCTTGTGTCGATTAGTGACGTCCGGCATCAGAACAGGAGTTTTGGGCCAGGTTGGCTTCTGGTGGTGCTTAAACTTCAACTTAAAACTAACAATATAAATAGTGAATAAAAATAAAATAGGCTGCCTTCTGGCAGCCTATTTTATTTTTATAGACACATCATTTACTGTGGTTGGGTAACGGCATTTTGTTGAAGTGTTACCGCAGTTTGTGCTAACAATCTGCCGTTTATTGTTGCACCTGTAGTAAGGCTAATACCAGTTTTCCCTAAAATAATTCCTTCAAAATGACTGGTGGTGCCCAAAGTAACTGAACCAGCTGTTTGCCAAAATATATTCTTTGCCAGTGCTCCGCCGGCAAGGGTAATTTTTACGGCAGAACTCGTGGTAAGTGTTCCTGCTACCTGGAATATCCAAACATCAGTAGCACTACCTGAAATGGTAATATTTGTTGGAATAATAACAGAGCTTGTCCATTTGTAAAGACCGGGTGTAAGTGTTTTGCCACCTATATTACCAGCTCCAAGATTCATAAAATCAGGATTAGACCTTCCGGCAGCATCAGTATAAGCTGTTTGCATATTGCTTACTGCAGTAGTTAGCCTGCTGGCGTTAATTACTCTGCAGGGAAGCGGGCCGGGAGCAGCTACTGTGTAAATAGTACCAACAACTTCTGCGCAGGTTAAACCAATGGAGGCACCTGTAATGGGGCTGGTACCAATGTCCCCTGTAACGGAGGATTGATAAACATCGGTAATACCTGATTTTGAGAGGATGGCAAAATTACCTGCAATACCAAGGTTTACTACAGCGAGGGGCTGCTTTGGAATTTTGCGGAGGTTTGTTACTGACGATTGAGTAGATGGCTGTGACAATGAATTTAACACCGAAGTGTCTTTTGTGCAGCCTGCTGAAAATACCATTAACAGGGCACTTATTGCCGGTAACATTGATTGTTTTGAAAACATTATATGTGGTGTTTTAAAGGTGACTTAATTAACTACCTGACGACAGCGTAGTGAAATAACGCTCATAAAGAATGAACATCGTTGTGTGTGATGATTGATGCAACAGCATCACTATTAAAAGCATTTGCTGATTGTTTGTATGTTCCAAAGAAAGTGACACCAAAAAAAAATACCGCTACCGGTAAAGTGTACTTTCCTACAATAAAGCTGTTGCTGAATAATTCATTAATGTTGAGTTGGTAAGCCCGGTTTATTTTTTTTAAGAATTTTAATTACCGGTATGTAATAAGAAACTATTACCGTGCCACGGTTGTGTTAAAATAAAAAGTAAATGATTTAACTACACGCTTTAAAAGGCAATAATAAATATAAAAATTGTTGTATTTGCATAAGATATTGCTTGTTTAAAATCTTTGCTACAGTAACTATTGTCTCATTAATAAAATAAATTAAAATTTATTTTATTTTAGACTCCGGTAATAAAAAAGAAAATAAAAATCAGCAAATTCTTCTGCCCCATTGTAGTAAAGTAACTATAAATCTCCTGTAGTCATATTACATAAATGCAAAAAAATCCCCTGTTTGGTTGTTTAATTTTTTGTGGGAATTTAAATACTGCCAGGCGCTTTGTTTTATGAATTGCTGCATTGCTAAAACTCATGCCCTTATATCCCAGGTGACGTTACAAATATGTTATTGCTAAATAAATTTATCTGCAATTGTATTTCCTCCGTGTCCGGTATATTAATCAGCGACTTTGTTTTTTGCTAAACACATTGGGCAAATATTTTGTAGTGCCAATAAAACCAGAACAAGAATGGAGTACAGTTAGCAGTTAATAAACTTTTACATAAAACGATTATCATATACTAAGCAGTGCCATTAAGTAATGTAGCAGCATTTCACAAAATATTTAAGCATCCTATTTAAATACACCCGGCATTCCCGATAAAAAAAGATGTGGCTTACAGGTTTTCTTTTATTGGGCGAAATGAAAGTATTGCAGGAAACTATTAACCTGAATGCCTTGTTGAAGTAGCTGATGCTTTATGCGATATTCAATACGTGCTGGCAGGTGTCATTTTGGAATTTGGATTGGGAGAAAAGTATACAGAGCTTTTGGTTGAAGTACACCGGTTTATTATGAGAAGGCATGTACATCTTAAGCAGAGGCAAATCCAACCATGGAACATCAATAAAACAAAAGAGCAAAGCGATGTTTACTGGAAAGAGAAGGAAGCCTTGTCAGGAATAATTCCTAACAAAAGAGAAGGATTGCAGATTGAACTGGATTTAAATATTCGTCGGCGAGTCCTGCAACCTATGCTGCCTTTTAATTAAAATAACTCGTGCAGAGACATCGCCTGGGAAGTTCATCAATGGAACACTTGAAGCGGAATAAGGTCATAATAAATGTACATCCAGTTTTTTTATTTTGTCTGCCACAGTACCAAACTCAAACAGCCGGAAAATGGCCGACAGGGTTTTTACAGCGGCACCGGGGTGCAGTATTTGGTTGCTGAAATCCGTTACACTTCTATCCCTTGCAATAATATAGTTTTCCTTTTCAGTTATTCCGTTGCCGGCATTATAATCAAGCGCCGATTGCCATGCGGCATCCCGGGCAATGTGCATCGAAAAGCCTGCGAGATCATTTTCAAATTGACCCATGTTCAATTGACTGATGAATTTGCTTAATGGCCACATGCTGAATAAACTGGCTTTTACTTCGGCGATCAGATCGCACAATATTGTATTGATTTTGTTGAAATCGGTATGGATATTTTCAATGTCGCCACCCGGAGAAACGATGGCTGCGGCTATCCCAAGATCAAGTCCGATGTGCGCATTCATTCCCAGCAACAGGTGATGCATTACCATCGGCTGCCAGGCATTGCAGGCATCAAAAGCAAATTGCCAGCAGGCGGAACATTTTTTGTGTTGGGTATACTCCTGGTATGCATCCAGGTATCGACAGGCGAAAACTACATCCAGCTTTTCCATCCGCTCGTTGTCGTCAAAGTAGCCTGCTTTAATTTTATCGTAAACAGCAATGGTTACTTTTTTGTACAAGGTTGCAAAATAGCCCGCTCTGTTGTTTTCAGCTGCTGCCTTACCAACAATATTTGTAAGCTGGTCAATTACTTCAGCAATGGTAGTAACAGGCATTTTTTTTATGTTGAAATTAGAATTTTTTTTGTTGATAATTGTGTTAGCTAATTCATCGTGAAGGTGGCTGTAGTGTGATCGGGGTATCCTGGGCAACTTATCCGGTTTCTGCCTGAACGTCCATCATTTCAATTTGATAATTCTGTATACTAAAAGGGCCTCACAAAGAGGCCCTTTTAGTATTTGGTCATTTTTAGATTATACCTGCTGTTTTACTGCTGAAATATCAATGGGCAATAAATAAACATCCAGGTAAGGCGATTCGCATTCAAAACTGCGCATGGCGTAAATTACATTCACCACCAGATTGTATTTAATTTCTACATAAAAATCATTCACCTGGTACAAAATATACCGGGATGATTTCCCCAAACGTTCTCCAACTTTTTGACCTTCTACCCAAAAAGTTTCGATTTGCTCTAACTCATCTAACTGCTTAAATTCAAACATGGTCATAAGAATAAATTTAATAAAGTGATTAATTAATTACAATCCGGACGACTCAAAAATAAATAAATATTTATTTCGAAGATGCGGGAGTAGTAAGAAAATAGCTTGCAAAAGTACTTTTATACACCGATCGCTTTTACATAGCAGTAACCTGTGTTGTATCCGGCTTTGCTGTAGCCTCGTTATTTTTAAACTGCATTGAATAGCCACTTTCCGGGGAGAAGAAAGCGGGAATATCAATGAGATAATAATAGTGGCACGGTTTTACATCCTATAACAATACCAATGATGTTAAATAACAGATGGCCTGAATAATATCCCATTAACAAGTAACGGGAGACCACTATTACTTAAGAAAAATGGCAGAATACTTTAAAACCCCCTTTTTACCAGGTGAATAAAATACCAACAACAAAACTTAAAAAGCCACACCGTATTTCCACAGATAACATTTTCCCTGCAAGTATAGATGACCTGCACCGCCTCGCTTTCGAAAACTCATCCCAGGCAAACATCATTACTAATTTGGGGAATGGATTGATTGTATCAGCTAATAACGCAGCGTGTAACTTATTGGGCTATCCGAACGACGAATTACTAAATAAAAAAGGTTCGGCAATTTTCGACATGTCACAACAAAACTTTAAAGCAATGCTGCATCAACGAATGCCTTCGGGACATTCTGTAGCACAGATACCTGTTTTTAAAAATGGAGGGACTACTTTTTTTGCTGAAATAACTGCTGCCATTTTTAAAGACCATGATGGAGTTAAAAAAGCCGTCATTACTATTGCTGATTTAAGCGAAGCCATATCAAGGCAAAAAGTGATTGATAAAAAAAATAAAAAAGTAGTCGACAATGATATTGTAATTGCCCTGGCAAAATCAGACTCCAGGCTGGCAGCAAATAATGAGTGGAGAAAGTATATAGCAAAGGCATCTTATGACATTATGTGGGACTGGAATATAGGTACCGGGGCTATCTATGTTGGCGACAGTATCGAAGAAGTATTTGGATATAAAGTAAAAAACAATACCATCCATTTTAAAGATTTTGTTCACTGTCTTATTGCAGAAGAAAAAGATACCGTTCAAAAAAAATTGCTGAAAAAAATTGCGGCTGTTAATAAAACATGGAAAGATACTTTCAGGTTTAAATGTGGAAATGGTACAATTGCCAACACAACCAGCAGGGCCAGTATTGTAAGAGATAAAGAGGGAAATGCTATCAGGTTAATAGGTGCCACCCAGGACGTGAGCAGGCTTCAGCAACTGGAACAAATGATGCAGGGGATTTTACAAAATACTGCACAAACTGACACAAATAATAAGCATGATAGCAATGGCGTAAACAGCGATAGTGACAGTACCGCTGCCGACAGATTTCCACATAATTTACCTATGCATAATACCGCGGTGAACGCTCCACTTTCAATTAATGGGGCTGCCCTGAAAACGAGGCCTGTACTGAATAGTGCCATGTATAACAAAAGCCAGTTAATTAATTTAATAAAAGAACTTATTATTGAATTGGTGCATCATTATGAAGGGCAGTTAACAACCAACTTATCTGATTATCTCAGTGCAAAACTTGATTATGATTATAATTATCTCTCCAACCTCTTTTCAGAAGAAGAAGATATCAGCATTCAGCAATTCATGATTTCCCAAAAAATAGAACGGGTAAAAAAATTACTACTTAATGAAGGTTTAAGCCTTACGGAGATTGCCTGGAAACTTCATTACAGCAGCGTAGCTCATCTGTCTAACCAGTTTAAAAAAGTTACAGGTTACACACCATCACACTTTAAAAAAACGAAGGAGAAATAATTTGTTTATAGTAATCTGTAAATGATGTAACATTTTACGTGAAAGATGTAACGACGGCGCTTAAGCATTAACATAGTTTTGTGATGCGGTATACCTTAAAATTTCCAGGAAAACCTATGCCGCTTTTATCCAATCATGAAAAACTATTTTTCCCCTTCAAAAGGGCCCGTGCCGTTGCGCACCCATCCAAGCTATCCCAGGATTATACAGTACAAATGGCAGGTGTTTCTTTTTTTAATTATTGTGGCTGCTGGCTGCAAAAAAGTGAATGAGTTACCCGGTATTATGGGCGTATGTCCCACAGTAATTTCAACCAATCCGGCAGATAAGGCTGCAGATATAGGCCTTGCAACAACGGTAACCGCAACATTCAATGTCAGTATGAATCCTGCTACCATTACTGCCACCAGCTTTACTGTAAGCCAGGGTACAACACCGGTGGCAGGTTTGGTAACTTATACAGGCACCACTGCAACTTTTACACCGGCAGTTAAGTTAACTGCCTCTACCGTTTATACCGGTACTATCACTACAGCAGCCAGAAGCCTTGCAGGCATTGCCACTAAAGATAATTATGTGTGGACGTTTACTACAGGTGCGCCCGATGTAATAGCACCAAGGGTAGTTGCTACCGACCCTGCTGATGTTGCAACTGGTGTAGTGCTGGATAAAATAATTACCGCCACTTTTAGTGAGCCAATGGATTCTTTATCAGTAACAACAAGTTTTACCGTAGTCAATACCTCTCTTGGAGGAACACCAATAAGCGGCAAAGTAACCTACCATGATTCCACCGCTGTTTTTTTGCCTGATGTTAAGCTGGCAACAAATACTACTTATACCGGTATCATCACTACGGGCGCCAGAGACCTTGCAGGTAATACATTGGCAAATAAATATGTGTGGAACTTTACTACAGGCCTGTCAATTATGCCACCTTCCTTTTTAGCAAGTGCTGCAGTATTCGGCGTGTTTGGAGGAAATGCCGGCGTAACCAACCAGGGTTTAAATACCATTATCAACAATGGCAGTATCGGTACCACAGCCGCCTCAACTTTAATAACTGGTTTTCACGATGGAACCACAGGCGATATTTACACAGAGACGCCGTTAAATAAAGGTGACGTAACCGGGCGCATATACACAGCAGCTCCCATGCCGGGCACTGCAACTTCTTTTACCATCGCAACCAAAGGCTTAGCCGATGCAACGATAGCCTATAACAGCATTTCACCAGCGTCAAAACCAGGTGGTATTGATCCGGGTGCAGGCGAATTGGGCGGCTTAACATTAGCGCCTGGAGTATATAAATCTGCCAGCGGTACTTTTAAAATTACCAACGGCAATCTTACACTGGATGCTAAAGGCGACCCGAATGCTGAATGGATTTTCCAGACTGCAGCGGGACTTACAGTGGGTGTGGCCGGACCATTGGGTGCACGCAGTGTGTTGCTGATAAATGGAGGCTTAGCTAAAAATGTATATTGGTATGTGGGCAGCGCAGCAACCATTAACGGAGCAGGTGGTGGTGTAATGACGGGTAATATCATTGCATCAGCCGGGGTTACTTTGTCTACTGCAGGCAATGCTGTTCAAACCATATTAAATGGCAGGGCACTTTCGTTGAATGCATCTGTAACAATGGTAAACACCACCATTAACGTACCTAACTAATCAACAGGCACTTCATTCAATGAAGGCATGTTATCCAATTCAAATGAAACTATAACAACCCATGTCTAAAAGATATTTTATGTTACACTATACAAAACAAAAAATCACCTTACTGTTTTCTGTCCTGGTTCTGGCGGCAACAACAGCCCATGCACAAAAAGAACAACGCCTGCAACCCGTTTGGTGGTTTGGCGAATCCGGCGCAGCCAATTTTAATTTTTATCGTGGCACTACCCAGGTGCTGAATGATAACCTTACGGTTCCGGCTGCATTTCACAAAGGAAAGGGCGTGAGGCCATATGCCTCTTTACTGACTGAATACCGCCCTGGCAAAGTTTGGGGTGGCATGCTGAACATAGCATACGATAACCGGGGCGGTAAATTTAAGGATGTTATTGCTCCCTGTAATTGTATTGCAACTTTATCAACCAACACAAGTTATATAGCCATAGAGCCAAGTCTGCGCATTGCACCCTTCGCTAATTCGTTTTATATATTTGGTGGCCCAACGGTAAGTTTTAATATAAACAAATCGTTTACTTACACGCAGGAGAAGCAAGCTGATTTAAGGGGCGAATGGAGTGGAATACACAAAACACTGTTGTCGGCGCAGGCAGGGGCAGGTATTGATATACCGCTGTCTTCAAAAACAAATACCACGCAAGTGATGCTTTCGCCATTTGTATCTTTTCTTACAGACTTTGGCCATGTTCCCCGTTCAATAGAATCATGGTCAGTTTATACCATTCGTACGGGTGTGGCACTTAAATTTGGCATGGTCAAAAAAACAGCAACTAAAACACCCATTGCAGAAACGCAGGCAGCTCCTGCAACAGTAACGGAAAAAGAAGTACAATTTTCTGTAAGGGCGCCTAAAGTAGTACCGCTTAACCGCCAGGTAAAAGAAACATTCCCACTTCGCAACTCCGTATTTTTTGATCAGTCATCTGCAGCTATACCGGATCGTTATGTGCAGCTAAACAAAACAACAGCGGTATCTTTTAAAGAAAACCAGTTACAGGAAAGCCAGCCTGATAATCTAAATAACGGCCGCTCTGCAAGGCAACTGGCAGTTTACCACAACATTTTAAATATCATCGGAGACCGTATGCGGGCCAATCCGGCAAGTACAATTGCATTAACAGGCGCATCCAATAAAAATCCATCAGAAGGTAAAATTATGGCTGAAAATATCAGGCAATACCTGGTGACAGTGTTTGGAATTGACGGGGCTAGAATAAGTACGGAAGGCAGAGATAAACCCGTTATTCCTTCAGAGCAACCGGGTGCTGTAAATGAACTTGCGTTACTGCGGGAAGGAGACCGCAGGGTGGATATTACCAGTACCTCTCCTGAAATGCTGACGCAGGTTGGTGGAAGTACTGCCGGATTTCTAAAACCTGTAGAGATTACAACTGTTCAGTCAGATCCTTTGGACAGCCATGTACTCTTTAATGTAGCCGGGGCAAATGATGCATTTGATTCATGGTCGGTAGCAGTTAAAGATGAACAGGGTAATGTACAAAACTACGGACCTTATACCAGCGACCAGGCATCTATTGCCGGTAAAACCATTTTGGGAAACAATCCACAGGGCAATTATACTATTGCAATGACGGGGCACACCAAAACCGGTCGCACCGTTACAAAAGAAAGCTCGGTTAGTTTAATGAAAATGGATGATCCTAAACAGGAAGGCCTGCGTTACAGTATCCTCTTTGATTTTGATAAATCCAAATCCATCGCTACGTATGAAAAATTCCTTACTGACATTGTATCTCCTTTGATAGCTGACAATGGAACAGTGATCATACATGGCCATACCGATATTATTGGCGATGAAAAATACAACCGTTCGCTATCTCAAAACAGGGCAACGGATGCCCGACAGATACTGGAGCGTGCATTATCCAACACCGGAAAAAAGGGGGTGAAATTTGAATCCTTCGGCTTTGGTGAGGATGCAGCGTTGGCACCTTTTGAGAATACTCTTCCGGAAGAACGCTTTTACAACAGGACAGTAATTATTGATATCATTCCTGCTAAATAAAATGCGAAAAATAGGTAAAGCAAAGGACGTTGCATCTTTTGCAGTTATCCCGGGATGACAAGATGCAACGTTTTCGGCTTTGCTTAAAGTGTAGTTGCCGGCTACTGTTGGTAGTATACGCTTATCAATTAATCAGCCGCCAGCAAACAAATGTTTGCACCGGTTAAATAATAATAGTTTCTATGAACATTTATAAAAATTAAAATAAAGAAACGCTTTCATAAAAATTGTAAACCAAAACAAGGTTGCAATTTTTTATTTTTTAAGTCTTACGTAATACTATCAAAATAAAATTATGGCATTATCAATTGGTCAGCTGCTTCAGAAGAAAAGCAAAGCGGTGTTGGAATCCTGGATTAATATTCAACTGCAGGAGGAGGGATTAAAGGAAGAACTGATTTCCAACCAGGAAATAAGAAAACAGTCAGAAGAGTTTTTACAATCGGTCATTCAACTTTTAAAGAATGAGGATGCGCAAAACATGGAATCGGCCGAGTTTGAAAAGGCAGCAGAGATATTGGCCGGCATAACTACCTCACGGGCTATGCAAGGCTACACGCCAAGGGAGACCGGGGTTTTTGTATTTAGTTTAAAGGAAGCTTTTTTGAGCGTACTGGAAAAGGAATTTAAAGACAACTCAGTACCTTATGCCGATTCGCAAAAAATTAACAAGCTAATGGATGCCCTGGCCATCCTGACTTTTGAAACTTTTATCACCAGCAGGGAAGAAGTGATTTTACGCCAGACAAGTGAAATTTCTGAAATATCCACACCGGTAATCCGGGTTTGGGATGGAATTTTAGCGTTGCCGATCATTGGCACGTTGGATAGCGCACGCACGCAGGTGGTGATGGAGAATTTGCTGATGAAAATAGTAGAAACAGAAAGCACCATAGCGATACTGGATATATCGGGTGTGCCGGCAGTAGATTCATTGGTAGCCCAGCATTTAATTAAGACAGTGAGTGCAACCAGGTTAATGGGAGCAGAATGCATCATCAGTGGCATACGCCCGGAGATTGCGCAAACCATTGTGCACCTGGGAATAGATTTATCCAATATCAATACCAAGGCTTCTCTTTCCCAGGCGTTGCGCAGCGCCTTTATGATGCTGAAACTGGAAGTAAGAAAAACTGTAGAAAAGCCTAAACTGTAATCAATGGAGAAGATACCTATTTTAAAAATGGGCGGCTACCTTTTAGTAACCATACAGGTAGACTTATACGATCGGTTAGCCCTGAACCTGGAAAGTGATTTGGTAAATATGATTAATAAACATTCGTCAAAAGGGGTGTTGATAGATATTTCCGCAGTGAATATTGTTGACTCATTTATGGGAAGGATACTGGGCAATATCGCACAGATGTCAAAGATACTGGACGCACATACTGTAGTGGTAGGTATGCAGCCGGCTGTTGCCATAACGCTGATAGAACTCGGCTTGCCATTAAGTGGTGTGCATACCGCATTGAATGTAGAAAAAGGCATGGTGCTGTTGCAGGAAAAATTATTAGGTGACGATACTGTAATTACTGACGATACGGATGATAACACTTAATAAGGAAATCATAGTAATAAAAAAGGAACAGGATGTGGTGTTTTTCCGCAACAGGGTAAATGAGTATGCCGAAAAAATTAAAATGGGCCTGTTGAATAAAACGAAGCTGCTTACTGCTGCGAGTGAGCTGGTGCGCAATATGCTCATTTACGCCAAAGAGGGAAAAGTGATTTGCGAAATAGTAACCATTTCTGCACTTCAGACCGGTATAAGGCTAACCTTTATAGACAATGGTCCCGGTATTGCGGATATTGACAAGGCTATGACTGATGGATATACAACCGGTAAATCCCTGGGCCTTGGTCTTCCGGGAGCTAAGCGGCTGGTGAATATTTTTGATCTCAAAAGTGTAAAAGGTAAAGGAACAACAGTAAGCATAACAAAATGGAAAAATGGTTGAGTCTCCTCATATTAGTTTAACAATGCCCAACAGGTCGTACCAGTCTTTTGTGCGTTCCGAAATAAAGAAAATAGCAAAGCAGGTTGGTTTTGCCGGCAGCAGGTTGGGTGAACTGGAGATAGTGGTTGCTGAGCTAACCAGTAACCTTGTTAAACATACAACAGGCGGGGGCGAGCTACTGGTAAAGAAAATAGAAGATGCGACTGGGTTTACCGGTATCGAACTGATTTGTATTGACTCCGGGCCAGGCATGAGGCTGCCGGTGAAAATGATGCTGGACGGTGTATCCACCACCAAAACCCCTGGGCAGGGATTGGGTGCTATCAAAAGGCTGTCAGATGAGTTTGATTTGTATACTTTAAAGGGCTGGGGAACGATTGTATTAGCCCGGTTATTTCTTGTGAAACCGTTAGCGGTAAAACAAAAAAAGACAGTCGCAAAAGTAATTATGATTTCCAAGCCGGGAGAAACAGCCTGCGGAGACCGCTGGGATGTTATAGCAAAAGGTAACCTGCTAAAATTTATTATAGCCGATGGCCTGGGCCATGGTATACACGCCGAGGAAGCATCTGTTGAAGCCATTAAAACTTTCAGGATAAATCAAAAAATGGCGCCTGATGAAGCGTTGATTGCAATACATGCAGCCATCCGGAAAACCAGAGGCGCTGTAATTAATATTACTCATGTTGACACCGGTGCGGGAGAATTGACCTACTGCGGCGTGGGTAATATTTCTTCAAAAGTTGTATCAGCCAGAAACAAGTCCTTTATATCTTACAATGGCATTATCGGTCACTCTATCCCCAACACGATGAACAATCATGTTTATAAATGGGAAAAGCAGGATACGCTGATTATGCACAGCGATGGAATCAACACAAGATGGGATATTCAAAAATACCCGCAGGTTCAGTACTATGATGGAACAATATTAGCCGCAGCATTATACAAAGACAATAAAAGGGGAAATGATGATATCACCATAGCTGTCATTCGGCAAAACAATCCAGTATTATGACAACAGCAATTTCAGTCATTGAAATACATAATGAAATAGATTTGGTGCTTACCCACCGCAGGGCAATGCAGATTTGTAAATTTGCAGGTATTGGCCTGGCCGAACAAACAAGGTTTGCTACAGCCGTTTCAGAAATTTGCCGCAATTGCCTGATGTATGGAAATTCAGGCAAGATAACCTACAACCTGGTAAAAATGGGGGATGAGTATAAGCTGGAAGTGATTGTTAAAGATGAAGGAAAAGGGATAAAGGATCTTGATGCCATTTTATTGCGTGATCCCCAGGTGTATAAGGGGAGGGGATTGGGAATTGTATTTGCACGAAAACTATCAGACGGTTTTAAAATCAAAAGTACATCCGGCGGAACCACCGTGATTCTTGAAAAATATATTGCCTCCAATGCAGTACCCATAAACAGTTTAATTATAAAAGGCTGGATTTTACATTTAAAAAACGAACCGGTAGTATCAGCTTACGAAGAACTGAAAAACCGCAATGTGCAATTGATTCAGCTGACTGAAGAGCTGAAGACTGAAAAATTAAAAGTCGATCAGCAGATAGATCAGATCAAAGAACTCAATGCCATCCTTGAAACCCGCAATGCTTATCTTCAGCAATTTACCTACTCTGTATCGCATGAACTGAAGACGCCGCTAACCAGCCTGAAACTTTCCATTACTTTATTACAGGAAAATAAAAATCATATTTTACAGCAGGAGCTGATTGATGTAATTGCAAGGGCTGAAAAAAAATTGGATAAAACAGTAACTGGAATAGTCAATATTCTTGAGTTGCAGAGCAAGGGAAAACAGGCGGCAAAAACAGTATTATTCGAAGAAGAACTCCTGGACGTCATCGACCCTATAAAAAAGCATTATGGAATTGATGCTATCCATCTGATTACTGATTTCAATGCAGTGAAAGAGATCTGTTATGTGCAGGCATATATTTCCAGTATATTTTCTAACCTGCTGAGCAATGCCGTAAAATACCGGTCAGATGAGCGGCCTTTAGCAATAGCGGTTGCTACCTCCAGAAGAGACAATTACATCATATTGACTTTTATGGATAATGGTGAAGGCATCAATCTTATCAGCAACGGGGATACACTTTTTTCTCCGTTTACCAGGTTCAATACCTCCAAAGAAGGAAATGGAATCGGGTTGTATATTGTTAAAAATATGGTGGAGAAAAATGGCGGTAAAATTCAGGTAGAAAGTTTACCTGATAAAGGCACTACCTTTCATTTCTTCCTGAAGGAATATGAACTGGAGCAAGTATGAGATATTCATGTTGAGCAAGCATGTCTATTAATGTTTGTGTATCTATTTTCTGTAAGGTGCATGTTGGTATAAAGTTTTTTTCTTTATAATAAAAACTATGCAATACGAATTAACTGATAAAATGTACAATAAAATAAGCACCTAATAAAAATAGGTTGTTGCCATTGCAAAATTATTTTGCCTGTGCAGAATTTATTTTATGCATAGATGGAGATACAGTGCCAAAAGTTTAAAGCATAGTAAAACAGCGCCGTTGAATATTGCCTCAGGATTACAAAGCGCTCCATTTAATATTTAAGATCCTCACTTCCTTCATGCAAGGCCGCCAGTTTACAATTACCAACATTTTCCCGTACAGTGCAAATCGTTTTTCATTTACAAAAAAGGAATAGCATTTCAACAAAATTCAGCTGTAATAACCGGTTGTGACAATACTAAATATTGTATCAATTTTGTCACACTTTTGTGACAAAATTTTAATTTGCAATAAATTTGTCACAGCTGTGTGACAAATTTATTAATTTCATAAAAAATGTCACAGTTATGAAAACAGATTTTTTACTGCGTTTTAAATTGGGTCTCACACAGGTTCAACTGGCACAATACCTGGGCGTTACACGCAGCCAGGTTGCTATGTATGAAAAGGGAATGAGGGAGCTGCCCACAGCTGCCCTGTTAAAAATGGCGGAGATAGAGTTAGAATTGCACCGGGCAAAAGCAGCCGGCTTCGATGGCCATCCACATACAGCTGTTCAGCAGGCCAATGCACGGCAGGCGCTGCATAAGCACGCAAAACAGCTGGAATATGCTCACCAAAAAGCGGTAAGAGCGTTGGCAAAACAACAACAGCAATACCAGCAAAATATTACCCTGCTTAATATATTGAAACAGTTAAAAAGCAACCAGGCGGCAGCTCCCGTCCAGGCGTCTATGTTGCAGGGCCTGCAAACCGCTGCCCAGCGGCATATGCAAAAAAATAGTCTGGCGCGGCAAATGGTATTGCAAACAACCATACATGGTTTGCAACAACAACTACAACATACCGCAACTTTAAAGAAATCATTGGATTAAAAAAATTTTTAAAAAATAAATGCCAAAACGCTATAATAATTATAAGATAATATATATTATTACTATTATTTACTTTTAAAACTGTAAACATGGCGTACTCAACAGCAAAAATCTCCACTACGGCAGATTGCGATCTTTTGCTTGCAATGGCAGCTAAAGAAAAGTCTAACCTGGACTTTAAAAAACTGTCTGACGAAAGACAGAAAACAAATTACAGCGACAACTCCATAGAAATTGATGCGGAGTTGTTAGCGGTAGAGGCAGAAATTGCAGCTACCACCACCATCATCAACACCCTGCCCGAGGGTACCTCCAAAGATGACGCGGTGAAGAAAAAAACCAAACTGGAATACAAGAAATTTTTGCTCGACAACCGAAAGGAAGGGTACGGTGCAGTAGCCCTGCTCGGCAAAGAAATGGAGCTGGCAATAGTAGACCTTGAACTGGGTGAAATTGCCACTTTTACAGCTGAAGTTACTGCCCGAAAGGCGGCCTTATAGCTCATGCTGACGTTATGAAAACTGTCTCCGTACCGGGGGCAGTTTTTTTATGTGGTGATGCAAATTGATTTCATTTTTCGTCCGGCATTGCTTACTTGGTTACCATCCCTGGGGTACCGCCTAAGCAACGTCTCTCAACAGGTTGTTGCAGCACTGCGGGCACCTTGCATCCGGCTGAATACTTTCGTTGCTCCGTAGTACACAACAGAGCTTGCCAGCAATCTGGTTTGGGGGCACACATTGCTGCGAAGCAATTCATTTCATTCGTAACTTACCTCTACAGCCAGGGAGTTCCTGTTACTTCTGTAATGTATAATCTATTTTAACTTCAGTTTTACCATCCCCATCTGTATCTAAGTCTGCACCTGTTGCTTTCAATACATCGTTTACATAAATTGAACCAACAAGATTATTATTGGTTGCTTTTGTATCTAATTTTAAGGTTGCACCTGGTTGCATAGACAGGGTTGTGTCTTTAGTGCCGGAAAATGGAGTTAACACATAATTGTCTGTAACGCCTTGTGTTATTTTAAACTGGCTAACGTTGTTTCCTGTAACCGTGTATTTCACTTTGTAGGTTGTACCGGTGCTATCTTTTTTACAGGAGAATAATAAAAAAAAGATGGCACATGCCAGGAGGATTTTTTTCATAGGATTAAAATTTAAACAAACCTACATCTTTCAAATCAACAGTTAAAATGTTTAACTACCTGGTATATTTACTAAAGTGTCAGGAAAGTAAATTAAAGACATTAGAGCTAAAGACCCCGAAAGGCGTACAAAAACTATTTGCGGTAAATCAAATTCCCTTATTTTTATTTGCCCATCAAATAACAAACTATAAATGCGTCTTTACGAAAAACTACAACAGGCAACCAGCGAAGAAGATGTTAAAGATGCCTACATAAAAGCACTTGGCTTAAAGGAATATCAAAAAAACCTGGTAGATATACAGACCAAAGGACTGCAATATTTTCTTCGGTTTGGGGGCAGGGACATGGTTTTTATATTAATGAAAAAACACTTTGGCAATCAGCTATAATATTACAGTTAGACGAGTAATAAAACCAACATGGCTCAACGACCGTGATCAATTTCTCCAGCCCACCGCACCATTAACAGACGAGTTTAATAATGATTGTTTAATCTGGATGTTATTTAACGGCAGCAACTTAACCGCCAGCGCCAACGACCTTGAATGGAACGGAAAAAAATGGAGCATCGTCAATCATTTTATACCTTTTACAGAAGCCGAAGTAAATGCACCCGATCGTTTTGAAAGTGATTTTATGGTGCAGTATTTAGCGGATAAAATATTGTCACCCGAAGCCATACAGGTACTGCAAGCCGGTAAAGTATTATCGCAAGCCTACTTTGCAAACACTGATGTAAGAACAGTAAGAGACGAACTAAAACTAAACCGTGCCGATGTAGGCTGGTACCAAATAAGAAAAGCCCTGCAGGCAAGAAACAGCAGCGGCGATTTTGCACCCGTAAGTTTCAGCACTTTGAAACAGCCTATAAAGCATTAACAGAAAAGCTGCAGCCACAGGTGTATAAGCTGGGGTTTTTAAAGATTTGATAGGGGGAAGGAGCGTGGCTGCCCCCCGGCAAAGTTTATCCCCGATTATATGCCAGCCCTGAGTTTGCATATCCATAAGCGTAATTAAAACGTATTGCACTAACAACAATACAAAATGTATAACGTTAACCTATTGATTTACAATTGTAATTTTTTTAACCTGTAGCGCCTAATATCATATATTTACGTGTTGGCAGTAATTTTTTGACACACCTCACTTGACAGTAATTTCACAGACAATGGAGAAGCTTCATTTTTATTTTTTCTGTTTTTACAATTCGCTATATAAAGACGGTTTTTATTTGGAGACTTATTTAAAGACGACTGGACGAGGGAAGATTTTACCAGAAAGACGAACCATTTTAGGATTGTTCTTTTCCACTTGGCTTTGGACTATTGTATTAAGACTTATTACAATTGACTTACTAAAGCAAAATTTTAAAATATTGTTTTACAGTTTCTTTTCTGAACTAATAATTGCTGTAATTATATATGCTGCTTACTTTTATTATTTTGTTGACAATAATCGTTTCGCTAACATTTATGCTCAGTATAAATCGACAGACAAAATAGTTCAACGACAAGGAGTAAAAAAAGTATATTGGTTTTTAGGACTACCACTTTTGTTAATCCCATTAATTCTGTGGTGGACAACAGACCGTTTACATATTGATTTGACAAAATAGCAAACGTTTCAGTTGACCAAAACTACTGCCAACAAAAGTATTGCTGGCAAGCGGGGCTGGACAATCAAACTTCAGCAGTTTGCATCGCTGTACTTTAGTCCGGGCTTGACGAATAACTATTTAGCATTAGTTTTTATCTTCAACAAAATAATTTCAATCATTATTTGTTCCGGGCTGGACGATCAATGAATATCCCGCCTGCAGCAATACTTGGCCGTTACAGGCAAGCTTTATCGAACATTTCAATTATAATGAGATTAATTTATCTTTCCCTTTTAACAGCCTTACTCTTCTCTTGCAACCGTTCCAAAGCAAAAGTGGACAAAGACTTAGTACTAAAAATTCAACCATTCATAGGGACAGACCTCAATGAAATAAATGAAGTAGCAGATTCAATAAGAAAATATTATCCCAAAGTAATTATCGCGTCACCAGTAAAATTGCCAGACTTCGCATTTTATGCCCCCCGGGGAAGATACAGGGCAGACTCTCTTCTTAAATTCTTAAGTGGTCTTGCCAAACCGAATGAAACGTTAATAGGTTTTACGACAAGAGACATTAGCACTACCAATGGGGCAATTGCTGACTGGGGAGTTATGGGACTAGGAAAATGCCCAGGGAACTCATGTGTTGTTTCAACATTTCGCCTAAATATGACGAAGGGTAAAAATCAATTTTTTAAAGTCGCTATTCATGAACTAGGGCATACAATGGGCCTACCCCACTGTCCAAATCCCGAATGCTTCATGCGTGACGCCGAAGGAGGTAACCCTCTTGACGAAGAAAAAGGTTTCTGTCCAAAATGTAAGAAATATTTACACAACCAAAATTGGAAAGTATTATAAGCCTGCCTGTAACATCGGGTTTTGCGGCAACTTGGGCAGGACAAACAATGTTCAGCAACGGTTTGCTACCAATCATTGGTTATTGGCTGGACCGCTGACTAAGACTAATTTCGTTTGGCTTTTAAAATTCATTCCTTAATTTACATCACAGCGGGGGCGGACACAGCAATAAATACCCAAGCTGCTCAAAGCCGTGCCCGTTACAGGCTATCCCGTTGGACAACTTTCGGTTTATAAAAGACTGACAAAATTTAAGAAACTTCACTATGAAAAATACTTTTCACCTATTCACAATAATTATCGTTGGCGTTTTGAGTTGTAAAAACGCCAAAGCCCCGGAGGATAAACTTAAGATAAATCTAATTGGCAAATGGGGCGGACTTGGTGAAAAGCCAATTTGGGATATTAGAAGCGATTCATTTTACTTTATCGAACCAGCACAGTCCTATTATTATCAATTATTTGGCGACACGTTAATAGTTGACTATCCTGATAAAATCAAGAATTTAAACTTTGGCAAAATCAGAATTGACGCCGATACTTTATTTATGCACGATTATAAAAACAATTTTACAAGAATCTCATATAGATATAAGAAATAAATCCGGACAACAACACAGCAGTAACAAGTTGTGTAATTTGTTTTGGTTAACACAGCTTTTCAATTTGTAATAACAAAATCAAAATAGCTTTTTATTCTTTTAGAGTTTCCGGTTGACAAAGAGTGTTTTGATGATCAACTCAAAGAATATCATTGTAGATGGCACAAGCCTGTAACAATGGGTTTGCTGCAAGGCTGGCAGGACGTTGTATTAATGGGCATTTTATCGCTATCAGCATCAGCTGGGCAGGACAAGCACCGCTGGGCTTTTGTTTGTTAACCTGTACTTTTATATCTTTAATTAGCAGCGGTTCCGGGCGGACAAGCAATGAATTCCAGCCCTGCAGCCAGCCCTGCCCGTTGTAGGTAATGCATAATCAGCAGTTTTCATACAACACCATGACTCAGCCTAAATTAGCTGAACAGCAATTTGCAATAGGAAGTGCTGAATTTTCTACTGGACACATACTCAAAAAAAATGGCGAACTATTTTTGACTGGAGATGACTTCAATGATTTCTGGCAAATATTTAACTCATTTGAACAAGCCAAGGCTTTTATCATAGAAAAAATTAGTAGGAATCGGACAATTGAATGTTGGGTTATTGACTTTACTGGAAAGACTATATTTTTTTATAACAAAAATGGGGAGCAACAACTAGGTTGACAAAAAATAATTTCAATACATATCTAATGACCGAAGATGAATTAAACGAAATTGAGCATAGGCTTAATCAAACTACACCAGGACCGTGGAAAGCCTACATTGAAGACAGAGATCATGAAAGTGGTTCAAGTTTTATAATGACTGGTCCAGAAAATCGGAGAGGTGAGGACATCGAATTATATGGCGCAACAATTGCGGACTACGATTTCATTGCTAATGCGCGACAAGATATTCCAAGACTGTTGAAAGCCATAAGGGAACTTAAGTCAAAGTAATCACAAAAGCACTACCTACAACATGGGTATTGCGGCAAGCGGGGCGGGACATTGAAACTTTAGCAGTTTGCATCGCTGTGCATTAGCTCGGGCTAGACGTTAGTAATTTGGCTTTAGTCATTAACTTCAACAAAATATTTTCAATCATCAGTTGTTCCGGGCAGGACATTATAAAATATCCCGCCTGCAGCAATACCTGGCCGTTGTGTGATACTTTGCTGACCACTCTAAAATTTCGAAAAGAATTAATGAAATTTAAAATATTTGCCAAATTTTTCATAGTTACAATGCTCATTTCTTGCTCATCTGACACAGGAAAACAAATGACAATCAAAAAATTTAGAGATCCGGACAACACAGCAGTCTTTACGACCAAATTTATAACTATTGATAAGAAAGTTATCACAAGAGTAACCCATGAAAAAGAAGACGGAGCATGGCAGTTTTTTAGTGATGACAACTTTGACAGTTTTGAAGATGTGGCAAAAGTTGTTGGACTTGGAGAAGTCATTAAAATTGACAGCACAGTTCTTGAATTAGCAGATATGCAAAAAGGGTATTTTGCTACTAGGCAAACCAAAGGCGACAAATGGGTTGTAAACCAGCATAAGTAAAAAATGAGCGAGGACCTAAAATATGGCTTACTATTCTTTTGTATAGGAATACTTAGTTTGTACATTGGGATAACTTGGAAAAAGCCTTCATATGGAGGTGGTTTAGTTCATAAATTGGGTTTAATTGTTTTAGGAGTCACGTTTGTGCTTTACTCAGTTTTTTTATTGATGCGGCATTTATAGTTTATAAAGCAGCACACAACATGGGGCTATGCTATTGGGGCTTGACCAACAATCTTGGGCTAAAAGCAAAGCCAGTCTTCAGTTTCGGCTTGACCAGCATCTTTGAACTTTAGTAAAAACAACGAACTTTTAATTATAAATTTAGCAGCGGTACTGGGCGGACGAATGGAAATATCCCAACACATAAAGCCCTGGACGTTGTACGCTAATACCTTTCAACATGCAACAGATTTCTGCATTGACAGACAAGATGGTTAAATATATCGAGTCCAAAAGAAATTGGGTCAAGGATCATTATACACCCGAAGCAATCAACGAATACAATACAATTTCTGGAAAGCTGACTTTGTTGGACACAATTTTACAATCAAATTGGATCGAGAAAGATGAAACTTACAAACTGCAAAGTCTTGGAATCACTTTGGGTGACATACTCGTTCAGGAAATGAGTTTTGTTTGGATAGAAGTTGATGACGAATTTGGCAAGTCACCAGCCCTCCAACTACCGGACACCACATTAATATTGTATCCTTTAACAATGATATCTAAAAGAATTGAAGCAGGTGAGGATGTTGATATTTATGAACTATACAACGGACTGAAAGAAAAAATTAATGAAGTAAAATTCGAGGCCGGATAGTACAGCGTACAACATTTCTGTCCCGGCAGTTCATATGTTTGAATCGGCTTTAAGTGTTTTTAGATTTACATTCTAAAAATTACAGTCATGCAAACATATGAACTGTCGGGACAAAAGAGAAATAAATAATGGCGGCTTTAATCAATATTTCTGCAACTCAAGTGGTGACAATGCACACGAAACAATTTTATCAATCGAATCAATTGGTGCACACAAGACAGCAGACATTTTACAAAAAGCAATTGACCAATTCCCTAATAAAACTGTTCCAAAGGACAGAGATGAACGAACAGAAATAGTTGAACAAATTGAAGAAGTTGCTGACGAAGTTTGGGGCGAACTTGACGAAAAGTTTTTTGAATATGAAGACGACTTGAATACTTTAAACATTGAGTCGTCAAGAAATATAAAGACTTTTTCTAACAAAAAGTAACGACAAAAGGAATAGCCAAATTTCGTTCGACAAAATTTGCTTCCATGGTTGGTGCATCTTCAATCCCCATTTGGTCCAAGGGCACTTTTCCAAATCAGCGGGCTCTTGCATTGGCCCATATGGTCCAAGGGCACTCTCCCAATCAGCGGGCTCTTGCATTTGGCGCAAGCTTGGTAGCAAAGGGATCATCCCTGGGGGGCCTTTTAATCGCATTCTATTGTACGACTATTACCCAACAACTACGTTTACAATCATAAAAGTTACGTTCACGTAATGCCTGGTTGGTGAAATAGTTGTTTTGAGAACTATCGGGTATCTTCAGCTTTTTATTATTGCTTCGCCGGCCAAGAATCAAAAAATCTTCGTTGCGTTAAAGAAGACAGACAGCATTATGAAGGAGATTGATAAAATTGAAATAGAATGGTCTTCAGCATTATAACCGCCACTTCACTACTAATATGAAAAAACTTATTGCAGCAATTATTTTAACGTTTGTAAGCCTGGTCATTTTTGCCCAATATAAAATGCGTACGGTTGATCAGTTGATTAACCGGGCAGAGCCCGGCTGGCCAACTGTTAAGCAATGGATTGATTCAGCAAAAAATAAAGTAGAAGTGCTGCCGGTTGATACTATAAAGGCCAAAGATGTGCTTTATAAAACGCAGGTAACAACCCGTTCTATAATGGGCGCCATTGTTTTTTCTACCGGTGGTATGTTGATTGATAATGGCTGGATCAGGATATTGGGTTCTGGCAGTGCGGCAATGCAAAGAACACTTCCAGATTGGAATAAAGGCAAAGCATTTAAAGCGTTTGGCGACCCGCCGGTTTACTTTTTAGTTGCAGATGATGCAGCAGGAGGTTACTTCGCAATTAATTATGGTTTGTTTGGAAACGATGTTGAGAGCATGTACTACCTGTCGCCGGACAACTTGAAATGGGAAGCGCTTAATATGAATTACGAAGATTTTATCTGGTTTTGTTTTACCGGTGACTTAAATAAATTTTATACCGGCATCAGGTGGAGATCATGGAAAAAAGATATGGAAACATTGAAAGCGGATGAAGTATTTCACATTATGCCCCCCTTATGGTCAAAGGAAGGTCGCGACATAGAAAAGAGTATAAAAAAAGCAGTGCCATGTGAGGAGCTCTTTTCTTATACACTCGAATTGCAGAAAACATTGGGAATTCAAAAAAGCGGTAATTAACATCAGCTGAACCAGGGTTTTTCAATAGCAAACAGTAACTCTGCATTTATTTCATAAACAATAAAAAATTACAACTAATCTGGTATGAAACATCCGCTACCCATTATTCTTTTACTAATAACAATTGTGCTAACCACCATGAGCTTCGAATGCCGTAAAGAAGGTCCGCCTCCTCCGCCGCCTGTGTATGAGTTTGAGGAAAAAATATCGCTGACACCCTACAAAAAAACGTACGCTGTTAATGATACCATCCGGGTGCAATTTGAAACAACTGATAAAAGCTTATTTGATAAATTAAGCGGTAAAAAAGTGGCGACGGATACTACCTATTTGCAGGCAGATTTTTCCTGTTATAAAATATACCGGCCGGACTATGATACCGTTACCTTTTGCGATGTAAAAATTGATGACCCGGTGGCGCCCACTTTAGTAACGCTGTATCCATATCATGGCTTGCTTAGCTATCAAACAGCCTGCAACAGTAACAACTATAATTTAAAAATGGAGTTTATTCCTAAAAAGCCCGGCATCTATTCCTTACAGCCCCATATTAAATTGATGTATTGCCCCAATAAAACGATCGGGCAACCTATAACTTCCCGGTTTATTTTTAATTTAAATGATTGCAATAAAGACGTATGGCTTACCATACCGCCAGCCTCAAGGGGTGGGGAATTGGGTAGTACCGATGTAGCAATTGATAACAAAGAAAACTTTGTGTTCAGGGTAGAGTAGGGAGGAAGTTTGCTTAGCTGATTTAATTTTAACCATCGTTTTGTTACGGGCTTTTACAACGTCACCGTTCGCTTAAAATGGATATAATGAATGTGAAAATATTTTTTCCGCTTTTGATTCTATTTGTGCTCTCCAGTTTAGTCGTTTGGGGTCACAAAAGTTATCATGTAACAATTAAGCTAAATAAGCAAATTAGTTTTAGCCAGCTTGAAGTATACGTAGATGATGGAAAGGCGCAAAAGCGTATTGAAATCAAGGATTCTCAGAACCTGGTTTTTACAATAAAGGGCGATTACTACTCCTATTATGCAATCATTAAACTTAAATATCCTATAGCAGGTATGATGACAGAATATTTTGAAAACCGCTTTTTTGTTAGAGAAAAAGCTGCTGTAATAACTTTTAAAAAAGTAGATGACGGTATATCTCCTTTTGAGAATTACTCTCTTATAAATGCAGTTGATCTAAAAAAAGAAAAAGATGGCATGGCTGCAAACAGTGCCATCGAAATAAATAATCGACGGTCTTTTCAGTTACAACACGATAAAGAAATTTATTACGGAACTGACACAGCTATTCAAAAGGAATATTTCAGGCTTCATAATCTGGTTTTAAAAAAAGACTTTGATTATACGCTCAGCAATGGAAATTCATACTATGCGTTTGTCAATTTTAGAAGAAATTTCCTTAACCTGTTGTCGCCGGATTCGACACTACGGATTTTTAATAAAACATTTCCTGAAAAATTTAAAAATAGTGAGGAAGGTAACACGATAAAAAAATATTTGCAGGGTAAATTAACCGTTAAGGTAAATAATATAGCGCCGGACTTTACCACAAAAGATATTAACGGTGATAAAATTTCGCTGTATTCTTTTCGCAATAAAAAATATGTATTGCTAACTTTTTGGGCTACCTGGCCCGTGCATAGCAGAAATGCCTAAAATAAAGGCATTACATAGTAGATACCCTAATAGTCTTGAAATTATATCTGTAGCATACAGTTCTAACTATGCTGCCTATCATAAAGCTATTAAAGATAACAGCATGAATTGGGTGAATATCTATGGAGATTCGACGCTGATAAATGATTATGGTGGCCGAACTGGTATCCCAAGAATTTACTTAATTGATAAGAGTGGTAAAATAATTTATGATAATACCGCCGAAGAACATGGGGACAGTGATTTAAAAAATTTAGAGCTTAAGGTCAGTAATTTACTATCCCAGTAGCAAAGAATTTATTGAGCCCCGGCGAGGTATTCACAGAAGCAAATAACAATTATGACACTACTCTCAGGGCGATTCTATTGACGCCAAAACTTTCAATGTGAATTTGCTTGCTGAAGGACTCGCCACAAACCAAATACTATAACGTGCAAATTGATGTAGCCAACCCTGATAGGAGGCGAGTCCTGCAGTTTATGCTGGTTGTTTGATTGTAATAATTTGTGCAGAGACATCGCCTGGGAAGATTTTAAATGGGAGACTGAGAGCGGAAGAAGCTTGTTGGATCATCCTTTTCCTGGTTATTGTATTTGCGTAACTACCAGCATTTAAATGTAACATCTTTCTCTGAAAAATAATATCTTTCATCCATGACAAGATACCACCAATGAAAACAAAACAGCATTTTACTTTTGGATTTGTGTATGTTATATTTTTGTTGCTGCAAGGCTGCGATTGTATAAACCCAGATTGCAATCAAACGGTTGGTTTTACTTTGATTGACCGGATCTCCAAAAAGGACCTGATTTTTGGCGGTAATCCAACTTACTTTAAAGATTCAATGAGTATAAGAACCAATCAAATTCCTTATTATTCCCCCGTCAGTTTTATGGATTCCGCCAGTTTATATTTACCTGCTGCAGACACAATTTATTTACGGCTGAATAGTGTTGAACAGGACACCTTGATTGTAAGTTACAATCGTTCAAAAGCTTCTTATTGCTGCCACAACGGGTATGCTTCTCCAACTTATTTAGTTTTCAATGGTAAGCGTACCAATATACAAGGCAGTAAATTTTCACTTGAAAAATAAGATGATCTGCCATGCCGGAATGCGGGCGGTCTTTCGCCATTGCCGGAATATGTTATTATTCTTTTCTGTCCCGGAGCTTACTTGCAGGCCTCTGCACGCCAAAACTTTCAATTTGAATTAACTTGTTGAATGACTCGCCGCAAACCAAACACTGCAGCGTATAAAATTGATGCATCCAGCCCTGATAGACGGCAAGATTCTGCAACTTGTGCCGGTTGTTTGATTATAATAATTCGTGCAGATACATCGCCTGCGAAGTTATTGAAATCGAGACTTGGCGTGGAAGAAGTTTTTGAATTGGAGACCCGGAGCGGAAGGAATTTTTTGTAAACGAAAAAATATTCTGTGTATATTCGCCGGTACAAAAGCACGGGGTGCCTTTTAATGGCTGAGATGATACCCGCTACCTGATTTGGATAATGCCAACGTAGGGATGCAAGTTGAAAAAAAATATTTCAAACTCCATCCATTGGTTTTTCCTGGGATGGAGTTTTGTTTTTTATTAAATGACAGAAATGGATATAGAAAAATTTTCAAGTGGATTAATTCCTCAAACACAACAAAACTGGCAGGGAAGACCAGAATGGTTTTTCAATCGTGAACACACCGACACCTATGAGCAATGGTATGAAGGAAGGTATAAGCGTGCCGAAATCTGGCAAAAAAAAATTATGGAACAGCTTGTTTCTAATGACAATCGTATCAAAACATTATTAGAGTTTGGTTGTGGAACGGCACGTTTTACCAGGTGGTGGAAAGAAATAGGTATTGAAGCCACAGGAGGCGACATTTCTCCCCTTATGCTATCGCAGGCAAAACATCTTTTTGAAGGCGATTTGGTAATGGCAGATTCGCACTATATGCCTTTCAAAGACCACAGTTTTGATGCACTTGCATTCATTACAACTTTTGAATATTACAAAGACCCTGTAAAAGTTATTCGGGAAGCGGCAAGGGTAGGCAAATATGGTATAGCAATGGGAATGATGAACCGCTACTCCACCAAAGTAGTAAGAAGAAGAGTTCAACAATTATTTGGAAAAAATCCTTTTTACGTAACGGCCACTTTTTACTCGCCACAAAAACTGACGGACATAATCCATGAAGCACTTGAAGGACGGGAATATTCTATTCACTGGACTTGCACAGGGCTCCCAAAGTGGTTTCCTGTTCAACAATGGAGACTACCATTTGGTGATTTTTTCGGCTTGTATATACAGTTAAAAGATGTGGACTAATGAGCGAAAAACTTGGCAAAATAGAGCATCATTTGATCGAACAACTCATTTCTACCAAATGCGGTTATCAACGCAATGAAGTAATTGCGGGGGCACAGTTTGGCGTAGATGTTTCGGTTATTGATTTACCGGGTGATGTCGCTTTGGCATTAACCAGCGACCCGTTATCGCTGATCCCTTCGCTTGGTTTGCAGGAATCGGCATGGTTATCTGTTCATCTTATGGCAAATGACATGGCTACAACAGGATATGCGCCAATGTATGGTCAGTTTGTATTAAATCTACCTTCCTCATTTTCAAAAAACGACTTCAAAGTATATTGGGAATACATTCATAAATTTTGTTCAGAAATAAAAATTGCCATTACAGGAGGACACACCGGTTTTATTGAAGGGCAAAACTCATCCATTGCAGGAGGCGGAACGCTTGTTACGGTAGCTCCTAAAAATAAAATACTGTTATCAAAATCAGCAAAATCGGGAAATGCGATACTGGTAACTAAATCCTGTGCAATATCCTCTGCCGCAATTCTTGCAATGAGTTTTCCTGAAACAGTAAAGAAAAAAGCAGGAATAGAAATTTTCCAATACGCCTGCAATTCATTTTATCATACGTCATCATTGCAGGATGCTTTAATTGCTGTAGGTGAAAACAATGAGTATTCAAATGTTACTGCTATGCATGATGTAACCGAAGGCGGTGTGTTGGGAGCTATTTATGAATTGGCTATTGCTTCAAATAATGGAGCTGTTATCTACAACAACAAATTGCCCATTGCAGAAGTTCAGGCAGAAATTTGTACCATTTTCGGTTTAGACCCGAGGTATTGCATAGGTGCTGGTTCTATGATCATCACTTGTGAAAAAGAAGCATCTGATGAAGTAGTTGCCCGTTTGGCTAAAAGAAATATTCCCTGTGTAGAAGTTGGTGAATTGTGCGAAAAGAAAAACGGGATAACACTGGTTGAAAACGATGAAAAATCGGACTTAAAATATTTTGAGGAGGACCCTTATTGGGCGGCATTCTTTAATGCGTTAAAAGAAGGTTGGAAATGAAAATACAGAATGGCATTTATCTTATTATTGACCCGTCAATGGACAGAAATGTTTTATTGAGAAAGTTAAAGGAAATCATTTACGAAGATATCGCTGCCATACAAATTTGGGACAACTTTAAACCGAATGAAAATCCGGTAGAATTGATTAACGGGATATTACAATTGTGCTATACTAAAAACTTTCCCGTGCTTATCAATAACCAGTGGGAATTATTGAAGCAGACCAGTTTAGACGGTGTTCATTTTGATAAAGTGCAGGATAATATAAGTCAATTGAAATGTGAATTAGGCAGAGAAATCATTACAGGTATCACTTGCAATAATGACCTTTCTGTTGTTAAATGGGCAAACGAAAACGAGCTTGACTATATTTCATTTTGCTCTATGTTTCCATCATCAACAGCAAATAGTTGTGAATTAATAACTTTTAATACAATTAAAGAAGCCCGAAAAATTACGGCACTACCTGTTTTTCTGGCAGGAGGAATAAAGCCGGAAAATATAGAAATGCTAAACGAATTGAATTATTCAGGCATTGCAGTAGTGTCAGGAATAATGAATATCGACAAACCTGTTGAAGCATTAAAAAAGTATCAGCAAAAAATAAAAACAAGTTAGGATGAGAATAGAAACAATTAAAAAACTCTGCTGTTCATTTGACAAAACGGATTTGAAATTAACAGTAATATCAACGGATGTTCAGGATAATATTTTAGAAGGATTTTTACTCTGCATTGAGTGTAAGCGAATTTATCCCATCGTATCAGGAATACCCATTATGAGCCCGGATGAATACAGGGAATTTAAATTAGAGCAACCTTTGTTGGAGCTTTGGACAAAAGATAATGTATCCGATAGTTTTCGGCTCATCTCAAACAAAGCAGAAAACAAATAATAAGCCCACAATTGAATTCATTTTTAAACACCGTTGATTTTAAGGACAGCATGGCTAAAGTCAATCGAATCAAAAACATTTACTATTACATGAAATAGCCCTACCAACAACGGCGAAAAATGGGACAGCATCCTGCGCCAGATGGGGCATAGGAGCAAACCGATGTTAGCGGCTGCCAATCTGCTTGTTTATCAAATATGTATTTTATAACTTCCAGGTTAATCCTGGCTTAACGGAGGTCCAAGAAGAGTCATTTCATATTTTTCAAAGAGCTGAGCGACTACCTTTTTATCTGGTGAACCATTGTGCATAAGAGGTCCCAGTTCCGCAAAAAATTTATGACCTCCTCCGGGGGTATAAACAACAATAATTTCTGCCCCCTCATTGGTGAGGTTAAGGAAGGCATGCGGCACTTTCGATGGCAGGTAGGCAAAGTCCCCTTCGTTGAGATAGAAAATTTCATCACCTATCCGAACTTTAAACTTGCCTTTAAGAACGTGAATTGTTTCCTCCTGCTTATGATGCACATGCAAAGGCGGGCCTCCATATGGTGCTACCTCTACAATAAAATAATCGAATGCACCACCAGTATCTTCGCCAGTGAGTTTGAAGATAAGGTCGCGACCCGGACCAGACTGTAATCTTAATCCCTCTTTGGGGGTTAACATCTTGGTTTGAGTTAAAGTCATGTCTTTGTTTTTTTGTGAGCAAGTAATTAACGATACAAAGGTGCATTGCTAAAAATGCTAAACACTTAACCTGGGTTAAGAAATGAAAAGGGGGAAAAAAAATTCAATGTTTATTGGTCAGCCTGTTTCTCATTCGGCTGAGCGATTGCGGTTCGATGTTCAAATAAGATGCAATGTGTTGCAATGGAATACGCTGAAAAATATGAGGCTGTTTTTCTATTAATTTGAGATAGCGTTCTTCTGCAGACAGGGTTTTCATTTCTTCAATTCTGTTTCTTGAAGCACTTGCTGAGCGGAGCATTTTAAAAGAATACCATTGTGTGAGTTTAGATATTTCCTTTTCTGCTTTTTGAAAGTTTTCTTTTGAAATTACCAGTAGTTCAGAGTCTTCCAGCAATTGGATATAGTTTGTTCCCGGTTTGCCAGAATAGTAACTATCGAAGTCACCAAGCCACCAATCTTCAAATGCAAAGAATAAAATCCGTTCATGTCCCTGTTCATCCAATACAAAGTTTCTTGCACAACCTTTATTAAGATAAGCTTTTGCATGGCAGCATTCACCGGCTCTTAAGTAGTAATCTTTTTTAGTAACTGTTTTAACCGTAAAGTATGACAAGAACAGTGCAAACTCTTCCTCAGTAAATGCGAATGTTTGCCTGAATAATTCTACAAACTTGTGATTTATATTTTTTAAATCAACTTCCATTGATGGTTGTTTGTTTATGTTTGCCGCCATTTGTTTGCCACTAACGTTCCAGGGATTTATGCTGTTGGGATATTTGCCATTGTGCCGCCCGGAACCGATGTTAAATTTATAATTAAAAGTTCATTTATTTTACAAAAGATCAGAGTTGCTGGTCAAGCCGAAACTGAAGACTGGCTTTGCTTTTGGCTGATGTTAGTTGGTCAAGCCCCTATAGCATAAAACCTTCTGTTGGCTGTAGTTTTTCTACTCATCGTTGTTTTTAATTTCCAGTTTCATTTGTTGTCCGTACAAAATAAGTTGTGGAATGAAAAGTAAGAAAATAAATAATTGTCCAGATGAAAAACCTTTACGAGCAATAAAAATAGCAACGTTGACAAATGCTATAGCGATTACAGCAATATTTATTCGATAAGCTGTTTTTAAATATCCTTTGTCAGCCCACTCACGCCAACTATTAATTACTCTTACATTATTGTTTTTCGAAAAAGCTTGTAAAAAGCCTATGAGTTTAAAATTGTCTTGCGGCTTTACTTTAGTTGTGTTGAGGTAAACGGTTTTGCCATCTGTTATTAGCTTTCGTAAAAATTGGCCATTGTCTATAACTATTGTTTTTATATCTGCAAGGTTTACGTCAGCAACTTCTTTGTAATTAAAGACAATTTTCTTTGTCCACGAAAAATGCAGCCGTTCATTGTCAATAGAAATTGTCAACTGCCCAACTGTGAAATAATAATAGACCAATAAATAAAAAACAAATAAGAGTAGTCCCCAAATAAAGCTGCCTAATTCAAGTCCTAAAAGAAGAAGTCCTGTAAACGCAAATGGCAAAAGAAAAAGTCCGAATAGAACTCTTGATTGTCTAAATATGGTGAGCTTAAATGTTTGCAAGGTCAAATAAAATTACAGCCAACGCTTGTTTTACGCAATTAAAAATACAGCATTGCGTCAATCCGTCAAAAAGTATTGGATTTGCGTAATCTCGAGGGCGAGTCTCTTCACGCCAACACTTTCGATGCCAATTAGCTTGCTGAAGGACTTGCCGCAAACCAAACACTATTGCGCATAAATTGATGCACCCAGCCCTGATAGGCGGTGAGTCCTGCAGCTTATGCTGCCTGTTTGATTAAAATAATTTGTGCAGCAACATCGCTTGGGAAGTTATTGAATTGGAAGACCTTGGAGCAGAAGAAAAATGTGTAAGTATCCCGAACGCTGCTACATGCCTTAATTAAGGTCTTTTACTTTCGATTTTGCAAGTAAGATAATTTCTTTTCGATTCCAGTCTTTGGGTGAAAGAGCTTACGCTAACCACGGAAGCAAATATTACTATTGGCAAAAAATGCAAATCACTCTTGCTATTATTTGCAGAAAATGCAATTCCACTTGTTGTCAGGCGATATTTAGTAGTAATGAATACATGCCATTATCAGCGGTCTCATTAATGGCAGTTTAAGCACTTTTTTTACAAAAGCAAAGCACAAGTCAATTTTAGTTTAGGAGAAGTGTGAAATAGTTTTGTCCTTAATTAAACCAAATTAAAATGAAAGCAATCATTCAACTAACAACCCTCTTTTTTATTTATTGCCCGGTATTTAGCCAGGTTAAATACACCAGCACTAATAAAAATTCAGGCGTATATCTTTATACCAGGCCGACCGGCAGATCGCTGTGGGGCGAAATAAATTTAGGCTATTCAAACAATGGCGTAAAGGGCAGTTTTGCCATAAATTACCGGGTACGGAATGTATTGTATGGTGTAGGTTATTATAAATCGCATATCTGTTACGACCACTACCAAAAGCACGATTGCTTCCTGGATACAGAAGACAGTCAGAATCATAAAACAGTAAAATACATATCCGTGTTTTCAGGTTTTATTTTACCCGGTAAATTGAGCCCCAGCTTATCTTTTGGTATTTCGTGGATAAAATTTACTTACCTAACCGCTAAACCAATTGAACACAATGTAACGCTGCCGCGAATATGGCAAACAATTGTAGGAAGTGATTATACTAAAGAAAGATTAAGTCTGCGTACAATCAATACAATTGGCATTCCGGTTGGTATAAATCTGCATTTTAAACCTAAGCATTTTGCAGGTATAGATGCAGCGCTAAATACAAATGTAAATTTGCACAGTGTTATTGTTTCAGGTGGCATAGGCATTCATTTGGGCAGAATAATCAGAAGGTAATCAGTGATACGCAGTACCTGATCTTAGAAGTTGTTTAAAGCAATATTTTTATTTGCAGCTTAAGGCTGGTGTATTCACCAATTCTGGTCAAATTTTAAAAAAAACCAGCGACTGCTTACTGCTTATCAATAATCTTTCCAAGGCGAGGCTCTTTACGTCAAAACTTTCAATAGGAATTAGCTTGCTGAAGGACTCTCTGCTTTCAAGGCAAGTCTCTTCACGCCAAAACATGTGATGTAAATTAGCTTGCTGAATGACTCACCACAAACCAAATACTATAACGTGCAAATTGATGTAGCCAACCCGGATAGGAGGCGAGTCCTGCAGTTTATGCTGGTTGTTTGATTGTAATAATTTTACAGAGACATCGCCTTGACTTTTCGAATGGGAGCCGGGGAGGACTAAAAATAGTAATACAGGAAGATAATGCAGCTTACGTGTAACTGATCAGCGCCGGCTAAGAATAGAAAAATATAACTGCAAGTTCAGCGTGATGATAAGCAGGGATGCATATTTTCTTTGGTTATTGTTTGGTTAATGTGGTAGCAAAAGAAGATCCCGTAAAAAAAGGACCTACCTTATAACATGCAATTTTATTTCAGGAAAGGTGTACACTTTTAAAATTTAAAATAATGGAAAAAAGGACTTTCGTTAATCCCGCCATAAACGATGCTGCCACGTTTCTAAAAACCGCTGCAGAAACAAATGGAGCGTATACTCTTTTAGAAATAGATTTGGGAAAGAGTGACGGACCGCCTTTACATTATCACAAAGCATTTTCAGAAAAATTTCAGGTACAGGAAGGCATTCTATACCTGCAGGTTGGAAAGCAAAAAAAAATACTAAAGGCCGGTGAATCGGTAACTGTTCCTGCGGGAACACCGCATCGGTTTTATAACGAAGCAAATGACCAGGTTAAATTTCAGATAACGCTGCAACCGGGACATACCGGGATGGAGAATTTTATAAAAATATTCTACGGTCTTGCAGCAGATGGGCTTACTGATGAAAAAGGAAAACCAAAAAAATTTGCCCATCTTGCGGTAGCATTAATAATATCAGATTCAAATGCTCCGGGATGGATGTCACTGCTTTCGCCTCTTATCCGGGCTGCCGCCAGGCGTGCTAAAAAAGATGGAACAGAAAAGTGGTTGTTAGACCGATATTGCTCAGCATAAATTTGCAACGCCTATCATTAGATCTAAAACACTTATAATAAAAGGGCTTTTATTTTTTTAGTAAACGCAATGGCTGCCTTGATTTTATAAAACCTTCAGCGCCGGGGTTAACGAATAGCGAACTGTAGTAAATAAAAACTGTTGAGCTAAAACGCCAAACAGTTAACATCCAATTTTAGTTCGCCCTGCTTCTTTATTATTTGATAGTTATCAAAAACCTTTGCGTTATTTTTCCACCACCCTGATCAAAAGCATCTATAATAATGTAGGTATTAGCAGTAATGCCCGTTACCAGGTAGGAAAAATCATATTCATTTTTATTTTTTGCAGTTGCATCATCAATAAGAAAAGGAGTTGTTTGTCCCTCTTTGGTTAACACAACTTTATTAAGACTAACTGCCGAGCTGATATGACCTGTGATCGTGTATTCACCACTTGAATTGCATATACCCTGGGCAACATTATTGCTAAAAGTAAGTTGGGGATGGGTGCTTTGTTTTTTACAAGACAAAATAAAAAACAGGGCAAATAATGCCGTTACAAGAAAAGATTTAGTTTTCATTTGGTGGGTATTGGTGGTTTAATGGTAAGACTATGTAACAAACGACTATTGATGTACTATATTGCTTTTCAAAAATGGCAAAGCCTTTTTCATTTCCTCACCTGTCCCTGCTGCAATAGAGTTACCCGGATAAATCTTAAAAGTTGGTGAATCAGTAACTGTTCCGGCGGATAAAATATTAATTAGAGGAGCTTAAACGTTTATTTAGTTCAGCTTGTATCAGAGATAGCTCATACTCTTGTTGCTCTATATTTATGTAACCCTTTTCAACAATTATTTCGGTCAACTGCACTGTCTGTTGAGCCAGCATATCTATCAAGGTCTGTGTATCTAATTCCTGTAAGTCTGGCATTTTGGTAGAACTTTTTTAATTACCAGCAAAAACTATGCGATACAGATGATTCAGGAAAATTTACAAAAAATAAGATTTAAAAAGACTAAGTCTTTGAACATATTGAACCCAGGCTGTGGTTTGGGCAGGACAAACAACTTTCAACTTTAGTTCTTATATTCAACTTTATATTTTCAATCAGCAGCGGTTGTCGGCAGACGGAATTCCCAACCTGCATAAAGCCCTGCCCCTTGGTGGCAAGCCTAAAACGACACCACTAATGGACGATTCACAATATTTTTAAAGCTTTTTATTTGACAGCTATGAATTTTTATTTCACTTTACTTTTGACCTTCATTCTATCACATTCTGCAATTGGACAAAATTCAAGAAACGAGCAACTGGTGAAAGATGTAGTTTTAGCTTTTCAGGAAGACTTTAATGAGGGAGGATTTAAGAAAGCGGTATTTTACACGACAAAAGATTGGGAACACATTAACCCTGGCGGAGGAATTACAAAAGGACGGGAAGCTGTTTTGAAAGAAGTCAGGGCTGTACATCAGACATTTTTAAAAGGTGTTTCGCTGACAATTGAAAGTATGACAATCCGATTTTTGACCCCGACAGTTGCAATTGCCGATGTTGTTCACAAAAGTAGCGACTATGAATTACCACAAGGAGTAAAGCATCAAAATGAACGACAAATGAAAACCTATGTAATTGTGAAACGGCAAAACAAATGGTTGCTGACACTTGACCAAAACACAGTTATTATTGGACATTGACCGACGAGAGAAGGCCAGCCACCATCATCGCATTTGCAAAATACGGGGTAGGACAAACAAAGTTCAGCATCAGTCCGCTCACTATCATTTGTTTGGCGTGACATCTTTCTTTTAATAATTTCGTTTCAATTAATAATTTTCTTTCTTTTAAGCATTTTCACCGGGCAGGACCAGCAACAAATTCCCAGTACATTCGCAAATGCGCAACGTTAGGGACAATTTAAAAACGACACATTGACAAGAAGACACTTCATGCCATCGCAAATGCTCAACGTTCGCTGTTATTTTAAAATCACTAAAACTTTCTGACTTTATGAAATCAACAACATTTAAGCGGAACGCAGCACAGATATATCTTTCCCTCGTTCCTTTCGTAGTTACTTTTTTAGCCTTTACAACCGGCCACGTCAGTTACAAAATATATTTACCCATTTGGATTATTAATGCTTGCCTCATGATAACAGCTGCCTGGTTTCTGGGAGCTCATGTTGTCAAAAAAAATGATACTGAAAAAAAGCATTTGGCTATTGTTGCCTGTCTCTTGCTTGCGCCTACCTTATTGACTTCCATTTTTGGGGGTATGGGTGCTCCGCCAGACACCATTAAAGAATGGGTGATAACTGCTACTGAACAACAAGTAAGGTTTTCTTTTCTAATATTGAGTGGAATACTGATAGGTTTTGGATTAATTCTTTTAAGAGATAAATTAACTGGCACAGGTGGAAATTTTTATGCCCAGCTTGGTTCGGCTGCCATTATCATTGCCCTACCACTCCTGGTTTTTAATATGTCTTTCTGGCACAGTCTTGCCTTAGAAGCATTTAAACTTAAAGTTGCTTCGGCATCAGAAAAAGTACCTGACTGGTTCCTGGCTATGCGAACTTTGGATTGGATATTAACGATAGTGGAGTTTTGCCTGACTTATGTTGCTATAATAGCATTTGCAGCCGCATTAAGATCTGCCAATTGGTTTCGCAAAATTCCTTCACGCATTTATATCATCATAAGTTCAGTGGCCATTATATGTATCCTGCTGTATCCATTATACCCCGGATCCACCATGTTTTCAGGTTTTCCATATTACCCGTTTATGATACCAGCAATACCCTTTTTTATGCTTTACTTTATTGGATTAAACTTATTACGGAACGCAGGTACTGATGACCAACAACTTTATGCAGAAATAACATAAAAAACAACAGCCAACAACTAAGGCTTCGTTGGGTGCTCAGCACCAACAATGAAGCCTGATGTTGAACGAAACCGGCAAAATGTAAAGGTGGCATTGTAGTATGGAGTTGTCGTTTTGCAACCTGGGCGCTGCCATTGATAGACTGGGTACGTTTTTTTTAGTCAGTTGTTTTCTTCGGCGTTCTGGTGTTTTAATACATCTTAGTTCCAGGTTTAGTCTCTTCGCGCCGAAACTTTCAATGTGAATTAGCTTGCTGCAGGACTCGCCACTAACCAAACACTTAGCCTATCGTTAATATACCCCGCCCTGACATGCGGCGACTCCTGCAGCCAGGTTATTTGATGATACTATTTTGTGCAGTGACATCGCCTGGGAAGTTGTTGAATGGGAGACTCAAAGGCAAAAAGGTATTTCTGGCGATGGCTTTATTGTGGTAACTGATGTAATGGAAAGAGAAAATAAACGAATATCTGTTAAAGCGATGAGGGGTATAAAGTCATTTTCTATGCCAGGCATTAGGAAGATGGTAAAAAGTATTTATCGTGTAGAAGTAATGGTGGATAGTGATCTTATTATTTCATTGAGTTGAATTGTTCAGCACCAGGATTTTGGTGAAGTACTTATTTCTAAAACACAGCGCAATTAAAAAACTGATGCTTCACTGCTTTCTGCACTGAATCCTGATGTCGGATAAAACTCACACTTATAACGCAGGTGTTTATCGCGAAGACTCATCCGGGTGCTTTCTTATTTTCATAGTAATTACTACGACTGCATTTATCAGCCAAAAGATACAAAATGGGGAAAGAATGAAATAAGCTGTAAAAGTGAAAGGTTGTAGATGGCATATATTGCAGATGACGGCTAAATGGGCGGTAGCGTAAATTCACATGAATAGTGTGAAGAAAATGTAATAACAGCAAGACCTCAAAATAATGAACTAAAGAATGGACAATAACAAATTGGGTACAAAACCCCACTACCAGATTTTAGATGGACTGAGGGGCGTGGCAGCTATTATCGTGGTATGTTTTCATCTTGCCGAACCTCTTGCCAGCAACCACCTGGACAATGTTGTAAACCATGGTTACCTGGCAGTTGATTTTTTCTTTCTGCTGTCTGGTTATGTAATTGGATATGCCTATGATGACAGGTGGAACAAACTAACCATTGGGGGCTTTCTCCGGCGCCGGATAGAACGGCTGCAACCACTGGTTGTATTGGGCATGACGCTTGGCGCCATAGGCTTTTATTTTACCGACTCAACCATATGGCCACTCATTCACACAGTTCCGCTGTGGAAGCTAATGGTGGTGATGTTGATAGGGTATACTATTTTACCCATCCCACTTTCAATGGATATACGAGGCTGGCAGGAGATGCACCCGCTCAACAGTGTTGGCTGGTCATTATTTTTCGAGTACATCGCCAATATACTCTATGCGATTGGGCTAAGAAAATTATCTAATAAGGCATTGACTTTTTTTGTAGTACTGGCGGGCGCAGTATTGTTGCATTATGCGGTTACCAACCCCAACGGAGACGTTACCGGTGGCTGGACATTGAATTTCGAACACATGCGTGTTGGCATCACCCGTACGATATTCCCATTTTTTGCCGGTTTGCTTTTATCAAGGATAGCAAGGCCGGTCCATATCAAAAATGCGTTTGTATGGTGTAGCCTGCTGGTGGCGGCCGTCTTATTTATGCCGAGACCCGGCGGCACCGAACAGGGCTGGATGAATGGTCTGTACGAAGCGTTTTGCATCATCATTGTCTTTCCACTAATTGTATATATGGGCTCCGGCGGTGTGGTGCGTAATCAAACAGAAAATAAAATTTGTAGTTTCCTCGGTAATCTTTCTTATCCTTTATACATGACGCATTATGTGCTTGTGTATTTTTATGTAGCATGGGTTAGCAATCACCCCGGCATTACATTAGGGCAGGCCTGGCCATATGCGCTGCTCACTTTTTCCGGAGCCATCGTATTGGCTTATGCAAGCTTGAAGTGGTACGATGAACCAGTAAGAGGGTGGTTGCGAAAAAAGTGGAAGTAGCAACAAGACAATTATATCATTTTACCATTTCATCGCATTTTTAGGTAGTTTACCTTCCTTGCAAAGTCTTCTCCCGCACCAGTAGCCAGGTTGTATATTATGGCGCAGCTGGCGTAATCAACTTCATGCAACGTGCCGGCTATGCTATAAAAGCCCTTCCTGTAAAAGTAACGTTTGATAACTGCTATATGATTTTCCCAATTTCTCATTTTGACTACAAACACCCTCAATTTGGCTACAACCGGTAAATAACAGTTGTTGACTTTTGTGTAACAAAAATCAAAACAGAAAAATATGGAACAACAAAATGAAAAGTCAACCGGTAAGGTTTGGTTTATAACCGGCGCTTCCCGAGGGTTTGGAAGGGTTTGGGCAGCTGCTGCGCTAAAGCGTGGCGATAAGGTGGCGGCTACTGCAAGAAAACTTTCCAGTATTGCAGATTTGAAAGAACAATACGGGGTAAATGTGTTAACGCTTGAACTGGACGTGACAAATACCGAACAGGTAAAGACAGCCGTTGCGCAGGCACATGCGCATTTTGGCAGGCTTGATATCGTACTTAACAATGCCGGGTATTCGCTGGTTGGCACCATTGAAGAAGCCAGTGCTGAAGAAGTGAAGGCGATGTACGATACCAATATTTTCGGCGCACTAGCAGTTATACAGGCAGCACTGCCACTACTGCGCCAGCAAGGCAGTGGGCACATACTCGGTACTTCCAGCAATCTCGGGCATGTTGTGTTGCCGGTGATCGGTTATTATTGTTCTTCTAAATGGGCTTTCGAAGCCATTCATGAAAGCCTTGCTCTGGAGGTAAAACCTTTTGGTATTAACGTGACCATTATTGAGCCCGGCGCTTATGCCACGGAGTTTGGTAGCCAGGAGTCTTTAAAATTTGCCGCAGGCCTGGACATTTATGCGGATTATAAACAGCATTTTTTCAGTACCTTAAAAGACCTGGAAAGAGGTGATCCGGAAGCAACGCCTGAAGCAATTTTCAAAGTGGTTGATGCGGACAATCCACCACTGCGTTTTTTCCTCGGCAGTCATAATTTGCCATGGGTAAAACAAGCTTACGGAGAGCGTTTGGCTGAGTGGGAAGAATGGCAGGCTGTTTCCAACGCAGCCCAGGGCATTGCGAAGTAATTTTTTAAGATATCAATTACAACCGGCCGTTAAACATACTGCGGGTTATAATTGTATTAAATTGACAACATGAAAAAGGAAGAGCATACACCACATAGTTTTAGGTCGCTTTCAGAAGCAGCCCGGGCTTTTGGACTGCCCGAGCCACAGCATCCCCTGATATGCATGCTGGGCGCTGAAAGTAACCAGGTGATTGAAAACAATTTTCCACAATCACATGTACTTAGTTTTTATAAAATCTCTTACAAGCCAAGGCTTAGCGGCAGGGTTAAATATGGCCAGCATTATTATGATTTTGATGAAGGCGGCTTGCTGTTTGCTGCTCCCAACCAGGTAATAGGCAGTAATGCAGATCATGGCGGTGTATGCTCATTTTATACCCTGCTGATACACCCGGATTTTTTCCTCACCTATCCGTTGGCAAAAAAAATAAAACAGTATGGCTTCTTTTCTTATTCTGCCAACGAAGCTTTGCATTTATCGGATAAGGAAAAGGCAACCATCATTTCTATTTTTAGTATCATTGAAGAAGAGTTAAACAGCAGGATCGACGATTTTAGTCACGATGTGATAATCTCGCAAATTGAGTTACTGCTCAATTACGCCAATCGTTTTTACAAGCGACAGTTCATTACCCGTAAAACACTCAGCAACGACCTGTTGCAAAAGCTGGAAGAGATACTGGACAATTATTTTAACAACGAAAAATCCCTAAGCAGGGGCATACCAACGGTACAGTATCTGTCGGAGCAGCTCAACATTTCCGCCAGTTATTTAAGTGATATGCTGCGTTCATTAACCGGCCAAAATACGCAACAACATATTCACCATAAACTAATAGAAAAAGCAAAAGAAAAACTATCCACTACCAACCTCACGGTAAGTGAAGTTGCTTACGAATTGGGCTTTGAACATCCACAGTCTTTTAGTAAGTTGTTTAAAACAAAAACCAGTCAATCGCCTTTGGAATTCAGGCAGTCGTTTAATTGAATATAGAACCACACATGCCATTTATCACAGGCGTCATAACCAGGAGAGGTCTTTATTGGTACAATGGGAGGGCAATAGAAGCATTGGCGATCTTTATGCATGCAGCTTATTGCCAACCCTTTATTGGCGGTTCGTATTTCACACAGTTAAAATAAAAAGTCCATTTAGTAAACTTCATTTAATATGGCTGCAAGTTCTTCCGGCATAGAAAAAAAGGGGGAATGGCTGCTTGGGAGGGTATAAACTTTTTTACAAGGCACATGTGTTGAAAGAGCGGTCTTGTCAAGGTCTTTACTTTTTGTACAAAGTATGTAGTATTTGGGAATGGCTCCATAAATACTGTCCGTTACCTTAACGGGCATGGCTAATGGAGCAAATGCCTGTCTTGATAGGTTTGCTTTGGCAAATTCAATGTCTTCCGCAGAGCAATCATCATAAAAAAATTGCTGCGCCATTTCGGGTTTAAATACAGCTGTTTTTTTATCTTCAGAAGGCGTTATACAATCCGCTATTGTCAGGTCATTGGAGGCCGATGGAGGTAATTGTTTCTGCACCATTTCTACCAGTGAAAATACAGATTCTCCATTTTTGGGTATAAAAGCATCTAAGTAAACTAATGCGGCTATTTTATCAGTTCCTGATTCTTCGGCTGCCTGGGCAATTACAACACCGCCCGAGGAGTGCCCTACTAATATTACTTGCCCCGTTTGTTCATTGGCTACAGCCACTACTTTTTTTACATCATCATCTAATGTGATGTTCGTTGGATTTGTAGTGTCGTTACCATGTCCGGGTAAATCTATTGCAACAACTTTATGTCCTTTGGCTTCCAGCAATGAAACAATTTTGTGCCAGCACCATGCACCATGCCATGCGCCGTGAACCAGAATAAATGTTTTGTCAGAAGTTTGAGAAAATACATTTGTTGACATAAATAAGGGTATTAAAAATTAGAAAAAAGATATGCAGTATGTAAGTAAGTTTTATCAATCAAAATTGAAACTTTTACCATATTCCAAAGTGGTAAAAAAAGGACATTTTTTAGAATGGCAATAATGCTTATTGAACGCGGCTTCGATAAAGTTCGCCCGTAAGTCCAAGCATGCTTTCGGGAGAATTGTTTTCAAGTAAATGAAATTCGTTTGGAGTAAATCCTGTGAAATCTTTATAATCTTTTACTAAATGCTGATAATCAAAATAGCCGCATCCGATGGCTATCCTGAGCCAATCAAAAGCAGGAAATGCGTTTTTTGTATTGAATGCTTTAGTAAACCGTATGATCCTTGCATAAGTTTTAGGATTAACACCCGTTCTTTCGTGGAATTTTCTTTTGAATTGTTTTGTACTAAGACAACTTTCCTTTGCTAACCAGTCAAGCGTAACATGATCCCGTTTGTGCATCATCGAATTACTTACGGAGTCTAACAGGTGAAAGTCTTTTTGCTTATTTCTTACAAGGTCAGCTACATAGTTATTGATAATTAAAAGCATTTCACTATAACTTTTTGCATGTTGTAACTGCTCCTGAATAAAGCGGACACTTTTCGGCAAAATATAGTCTGCATGTACAAGTTGATTGGTAAGTTCAAAAGCCGGCACTCCGGTTAGCCGGTACAAACCGGTTGGTTGAAAAACTACCTGCACATTTAAAAAATTTCTCTGGAAGTATCGCCTGTTAATTGTAGTCTGCTGCCCTATGATAACCGGAAGCTGAATTTCCTTTACGGTAAAATTGCTTAGTTCAACTTTCAGGCTGTCCTGAAGAATAAAATAAAGACATTCTTCCGGCTTGGGCGGATATACCTTGAATGGAATTTGAGTGAATTTGTCAAATTGAAAATGAACAATTCTATAACATTGAACAAACTCCCTAAGTGCAGCATCCGGAAGAAATTCTTTTAAAATCATAATTTAAGATTTTAAATTTAGCATGTAAGTAAAAATACATTTCCCGAAGTTTACTTTTCCATCCGGCATGACCACGAACTTTTTTAGCGCAATTAAAAATAATACAATACTTAAATCCGTCAAAAAATAAAGTATTTATTTAGCTTTCCAATATTTTTTAACTGCAGTCGGCGCTGATAGTAGGATATTCCTGCAGCTATGCTGGATGTTTGTTTATAATAATTTGCGAAGTGGCATCGCCTGGGAAATTTTTGAATGGGAAAACTCAGAGCGGAAGAAATGCTCAGCCCCGATTGTACAAAAGCTCATTCAGAGCGGTTTATTATTTAAGTGCTTCTCTTGATTTCCTGAATCTCCCTTTTAATTTGACTTGCTTGCTTTATTGTCTTAACTGACATAATAAGCAATATGATAAAAACCGGAAAAATGACCAACGGGCTAATTTTCTCATTTGGAATAAAATATCTCACTGCTAAAAAGTGAGCACAAAAAAGAAGGAATATTGCTATGTAGCGGAAAAGCAATTTATAAAAACTTTTTTTGAGTAATTGTAATTTGTCTTTTTCTTCTTGGCTCATTGTCTGAGATATTAAATATACATTTCGGCTAACGTTTGACTTTACGCAACTAAAATAACGCATTGCATCAATCCTTCAAAAAGCATTGTATTTGCATAACCATGGTAGTATAAATTTTATTTCCATGGCGAGTGTCTTCACGCCAAAACTTTCGATGTAAATTAGCTTGCTGAAGTACTTGCCGCAAACCAAATACTATAGCGTATAAATTGATGTACCCAGCCCTGATAGGCGGTGAGCCCTGCAGCTTATGCTGGTTGTTTGATTATAATAATTTGTGCAGAGACATGGCCTGCGAAGTTTTTGAATTGAAGACTCAGAGCCTTAGAAAACGTTCTTTTTTTTCGTGATAGATGAAAGGCTTTTTAACTTTACAAAATGAAAAAAGTATCAACGCAAATAAAAGCGGTTAAAATTATCTCTGATCTCAGAAACAAAATAAATACGTCCGATAGTTTAGAGAACATAATTGAGTTGATTCAAAAGGCTATTCTTATTGGAGTCAACGTTCCGGCATATCCGGGTTCTATTTTTAAACGAAAATCAAGAATTGAAGCAGTGGCCACTTTGGATAGGGAGTTAGAATGGTTTAAAAAAGCAAAGTTTTTAGATTTAGAATTGGCTAAATTTCAAATTGTGTATTCTTTGGGTACATTAGCCATGTCTTATGTTGAATGCGGTATTAGTGAAGTGAACGATATCGCTTATAGTAAGGTCTAATCTGTCTCCAAGATTAGCTAAAACTAAAATTGGAAAATTAAATCGCTCAATAACTTACTGTGTAAAAGTCGTCGCCGAAAAAAGAGTTCTTGAATTGAAGTCTCCAAGCGGAGGAAAAGCCAGCATCAATGAGAAAAATCGGACTTAAATATATGGGCAGTCAACTGCGATTAGAAGAAATTACGCCAGTATACCTTCAAGGATGTTCCATAAAGTGTTCTTTCGTAACATTCTGGGCTAAAAGTAAATTCAATCAAGAGCGTTTGGTAGTCCTCCCTGGTGTAAATAACAAGTGGCGACAGTTTATTATCTATTTGCCAATTTGGGTTCAGGGCATTTAGATGATAATGATAGCTTTCTTTTATTCCATCAATTACTTTACCTCCAGGGTCAAAATTGCTTAAGGATAGGTCGGTAAATTCGTTATCTAATATTTTTCTTAGATCTTTCAATAACCGATTAGTTGGGTTTATGAAATCGTCCAAAATTCTTTTCTGTTTTTTAAATTGAATTATGACTCCATTAAAATCATTTTTTGGATCGCTTAATTTTCGTATTTCTATTTCAAATTGTTTATAGGTGGAATTGACCCCGGTTGTATCTCTGTTAACAAAGTATTGCTTGTTAGCCGACGGGCTAGAAGGCGTAAACTTGAGGATACTATAAACCCTCTCTTTAATTATGTCAATATTCTCCAGCGTAATTATCGGCTTGATAATTTTGTCCAGTTCTTCGTAAGTAAGTTGATTATTGAGCATAAATCTATATAATAATGAATCAGTTATTTTATATCACCCTGCATAAGATGTTAGTGTTCATCAATGGAAGACAACGTTTGTATAATTGTTTACTTAAAGTTAATTTGCTAATTAATGGAAAATTTAGTTTTAAAAAATGAAAAGGAAAAGCTTTTTCTAAACAAGCTGATTTTATCTAAGGATATTTATGATTATCCAGAGGTTAAAAATGAAAAAGAATTTAGGCATTATATAATATTCAGAAACCATGAAAGATCATGGGTTTTGGACCAGTTATATGACGAGGTGGAAGATAATCTATTACTACTATCAAATAAAGATTCTAGAACTGTGTATTTAAGACGCTTGCTGAAAAATATAGAAAGAATCAAATTACTTCAAAATGAAAGAATAGATGCTTTCAATGAAAAGATGACGGAAGATTACGAATTTGTATTAAGCTATCCTGGTAAACCTCAAATTGTATTTTCGACTTCGAAAATTATCTTGATACATAGCATTGCAGCCGGCCTTTTCTATTTAGATTTATTTGAACTATTCGTTACGGCGCAGCTTGAAATTGAACTACAAACAGAAGAAATTTCATTAGTGGAAAAAGTAAATTTTGAGGATCTAATTAATGATGCTTTTATAAGATTTATTTACAGCATGCAGCGAGATTTAAAAGTCAGCAAATTATTAAAAGCTGATTTTGCGGCATATGAAAAACGAGAGGATTCGAGGACAAGTTATTTGTTTAATAAATTTGAAGTCATGGGAGAACTCAAATGTAATTATCAGCATCACATTGGCAGTTCCGGAACAGGCAAAACAGAAGGGATTGCAGATTTCTCAATTTCTGATATTACAGGAAAGCCAATTGCACTGTGTGAAGCTTTCAATCATGAAGCTCTTAATAAAAAAGTAGTTAAAGAACATTTGACTAAAATCTTCTCGTATAATTCCCAACGATTAAATCTTTGGTATGTAATAATTTATTATGAAGGCAATTTTAAAGATTTTCACACCAGTTACAATAATTATTTAGAGTATGTTAACAACATTGAATTTGAATTTAAGCTTGAACAAATAAGAGATATTACCGAAACATTTTCTGCAATTCAAAGCGAAGGAATTAAAGTTGCAAAAGCCAAACATTTTTGGAACAAAGACAAACTAGCCGTTTCCAATGGCTTTCATTTTTTCATTGATATCTCAGGAAATTCAAAATAACAAAGTGGATTTAATACCAATATTGCATTCCTCTTGTTGTTCCCCAAAGCTGTAAAAGTAAAAGAGGGCGATGCAACGATGCCCCACAAAGCTTCTTAGCCCGGACCAAAACTGTATTTCTTTTTTGCTCAAATGCCGGCCAGATCATTCCTTCCAAAAAACATTTTATAATTCATGACAGTACATGACAGTTGCAAAACATTGTTCCCTTACTTTTACAAAGATTGTTTTTCAGCCATATTAAAACCAATTGTACATGCAGGTTCTTCTCGGTATTATTTTTCACTTCGTTGGCGGCTTTGCTTCCGGTAGTTTTTACATGCCTTATAAAAAGGTAAAGGGTTGGCATTGGGAAAGCTTCTGGATTGTGGGCGGTATTTTTTCCTGGTTTATTGTTCCCCCGGTGGCGGCGTATTTAACCATTCCGGGTTTTGCAGATATCATCCGCGGGGCGAGTGCAGGTACCCTTGGCATCACGTATTTGTTTGGTGTGCTGTGGGGCATTGGCGGTCTCACGTACGGGTTGGGCGTGCGTTACCTGGGTGTGTCGCTGGGCAGCAGCATCATACTGGGTTTATGTATGGTATTTGGTGCGGTGATCCCTTCTATCTACTATGATTTTTTTCCGAAGGAAGGCAAGGATACTTTTTCCATGCTGGTGCACTCCAGCTGGGGACTCACGGTGCTGGCGGGTTTGGCCGTGTGTGTACTGGCGATTGTTATTTGCGGCAAGGCGGGCATGATGAAAGAAAAACAACTGAGTGCTGCGGCTACTGATCCGCACGGGGTAGTGGTGAAGACAGAATATAAGTTTGCGCTGGGCATGCTGGTGTCGATTGTATCCGGTGTGCTGAGTGCCTGTTTTAATTTTGGTTTGGAAGCGGGTAAACCAATGGCCGAACTGGCCAACGAAATATGGAAAGCGGCGCACCCCAACCAGGGTAATTTTTTATACCAGAACAATGTTACCTATGTAGTGGTGCTGTGGGGCGGGTTGACCACCAACTTTATCTGGTGCATGATTTTAAATGCCCGTAACAAAACATTCGGCGATTATGGCAACAAAAAAACACCGTTGCTCTCCAACTATATTTTTTCTGCACTAGCAGGTACTACCTGGTTTCTGCAATTCTTTTTTTATGGCATGGGCGAGAGCAAACTCGGCAACGGCGCCAGTTCCTGGATACTGCACATGGCCTTTATTATCCTCACCGCCAACATGTGGGGACTGGTACTGAAAGAGTGGAAAGGTGTTAATCAAAAAACAACCAGGACGATTATTATCGGTATCCTTACCATCATACTATCTATATTGATAGTAGGCTATGGCAACTATTTAAAACCATGATGGTTTCAATGAAAAATAATATAATCAGCATAAGAAAATAACAAGCACTATGTCAACAACAAAACAATTTAAACATGTAAGCTATTTATGGGATGACGCAAAAGCGGCCGAACTGGCGGGGGATGAAGTAGCTTTATTGGTATACCGCTCCAACCTGCTGGGCGCCGATTTGAGGCTTACCAATTATGGTGGTGGCAATACTTCCTGCAAGGCAATCGCTAAAGACCCGCTGACGGGCAGAGATACAGAAGTAATGTGGGTAAAGGGCAGTGGCGGCGATTTGGGCACTATGAAACGCAATGGCCTTGCGGCGCTGCACATGGACCGCTTACTGAATTTAAAAAGTATTTACCGCGGCATAGAGCATGAAGATGAAATGGTGGAATTGTTTAACCATTGCATTTACGACCTGGCTTCCAAAGCGCCATCTATTGATACAGCCTTACATGGCTTTTTACCTTTCAAACACATTGATCATTTACATCCCGATGCAGCCATTGCAATTGCTGCGGCGAAGGATGGTAAACAGATCACCAAGGATTTGTTTGGCGGAAAAATTGGCTGGGTAAAATGGCAAAAGCCGGGCTTTGATTTGGGCTTGTTGTTAAAAGAATGTTTGGATGAAAACCCCGGTATCCGTGGTATTATGCTGGGCTCTCATGGTTTGTTTACCTGGGGCGATACGGCGTATGAAAGTTATATGAATACGCTGGAAGTGATTGAAACCTGTGCTCAATATTTAGAAGATAATTATGGTAAGAAAGGTCCGGTGTTTGGTGGTGCAAAAATAGCATCGTTGCCTAAAGAAGAAAGGCTTGCAAAGGCTGCTGCACTCGCTCCGATATTAAGAGGTTTTTGTTCTTCTCAAACCAAAATGATTGGTCATTTTACAGATGATGATCGTGTATTGCAATTTATTAATTCAAATGATTTGGACAGGTTGGCTCCGCTCGGTACCAGTTGCCCGGACCACTTTTTAAGAACAAAAATTTCGCCGCTGGTATTGAATTTAGGTACTGGTGAAGATGTAAGCGATACTGCTGCTGTTAAAGAAAAAATTGCGCCTTTATTTGAAGCTTACAGAAAAATGTATGCGGAATATTATAACACCTGTAAACATCCCAACAGTCCGGCAATACGCGATGCCAACCCGGTCATTATTTTGTACCCTGGTGTTGGTATGTTCAGCTTTGCAAAAGACAAACAGACCACCCGTGTGGCGTCTGAATTTTACATCAATGCCATCAACGTAATGCGTGGGGCAGAAGCGGTGAGTGAATACACATCACTGCCAAGACAGGAAGCCTTCAACATTGAATACTGGTTGCTGGAAGAAGCCAAACTGCAACGCATGCCCAAGCCAAAAGCACTGACCGGAAGGATTGCCCTGGTAACAGGAAGCGCCGGTGGTATTGGTAAAGCCATTGCAAAAAAGTTTGCAGAAGAAGGTGCTTGTGTGATCATCAATGATATTAATGAAGAGCGTTTGCAAAGTGCGATGGAAGAGTTTCAAAAATTATTTGGAAGAGATACCGCTTCAGCAACTTTGCTGGATGTTACTGACAATGCCACGATTGAAAAAGCATTTGCCGCCACAGCGCTGGCATTTGGTGGCGTGGATATTATTGTAAACAATGCCGGTATCAGCATTTCAAAATCCATCACCGATCACAGTATTGCTGATTGGGATAAGTTGTATGATATTCTGGTGAAGGGACAATTTCTTGTTTCAAAAGCGGGCACGGAGATCATGCGCAAGCAAGCCATTGGTGGCGACATCATCAATATCGTTTCTAAAAACGCGGTGGTATCCGGGCCAAACAATGCAGGCTATGGTTCTGCCAAAGCAGCACAGGCACACATGAGTCGTTTATTGGCTGCTGAACTGGGTGGCGATAAAATAAGGGTGAACACAGTGAACCCTGATGCGGTAATTGCAGACAGTAATATCTGGGCCGGTGGCTGGGCAGAAGGCCGTGCAAAAGCCTATGGCATTACGGTTGAAGAATTACCTGCCTATTATGCCAAACGCACCTTGCTGAACGAAGCTATTTTACCAGTAGATATTGCCAATGCCTGTTTTGCTTTTGTCGGCGGACTGTTGAGTAAATCGACTGGTAATGCATTGAATGTGGATGGTGGTGTGGCTGCGGGGTTTTTGAGGTAGTTGAATTGCCCTGCCCTTCAGGGCAGGGAGATAAGAGAAATTAGATTTCTATTTGGGCTTTAGCCCAAAGCTGTTCGGCTAAAGCCTGATTTTTTGTTTCTTCTTTTACACCCGCCCTGAAGGGCGGGGCAATTGAGAGGGTGGGCAATTAAACGGACGGGGCAATTAAGAAAAAGTCTTCAAAGAATAGATTTTAAAAAGAGACTTAATTTACTGGAACTATGCAACGTGTAGCATTCAAAATGAAACTCTTTAAGGGGTTTGAGGAAGAATACAAACGCCGGCATGCTGCGCTGTGGCCGGATTTGCAGGCTTTGCTTAAGCAGGCTGGCATTAAAGAGTATTCGATATTTTTAGATGAAACCACCAATGATTTAATCGGCTGCCTTACCATTGATGATGCAACCAAACTGGATGCCTTACCGGCTGAGCCGGTGATGAAAAAATGGTGGGCTTATATGGCCGATATCATGGAAACGAATGAAGATAAATCGCCCGTTAGCATACCTTTGAAAGAAGTATTTTATTTGCCCTAGGTTTATAAAAAGAGCACTGTCATATGAATACAAAAAACGGCTTTACTTTTTTTACGATGTTACTGCTGTTTGCTATCGGCAACAGTGCCCTGGCGCAGCCAGCACCTAAAAAAGCATATGAGGTGGCCGTATATTATTTCCCCAATTACCATGTGGATTCCATCAACGAACGGTGGCACGGCAAGGGCTGGACAGAATGGGATTTGGTGAAAATTTCAAGACCGAGATTTGAAGGACACCTGCAACCGAAAGTCCCCACCTGGGGTTATTTTAATGAAGCCGACCCGGTATGGGCCACCAAAGAAATTGATGCCGCAGCAGATAATGGCATTGATGTATTTATTTACGACTGGTACTGGTATGAACCCTTCGGCCAATACCTGCAGGAAGGCCTGGAGAAAGGCTTTTTAAAAGCACCCAACAACCAGCGCCTGAAATTTGCGCTGATGTGGGCCAACCATAACTGGGCGAATATTCACCCAACACCTTATACCAATTTCCAGGAAAAATTAACGGATGGAAAAGTATCTGCCTCCACCTGGAACATCATCACTGATTATATTATTGAACATTATTTTAAACAGTCCAATTACTGGAAGATAGATGGCAAACCTTATTTTTCCATCTTTGAAACAACAAACTTTATTGCCAGCTTTGGCAGTCTCGAAAAAGCAGGAGCGGCAATGCAGTTGTTTGAAGACAAGGTGAAGAAGGCAGGCTTCCCGGGTTTGCATTTTAATTGCATTGACCAGGGCTTGACAGATAATTCGGTGCAGCATGCATTGCATAATAAAGCAACTGCCGGTGATGCTTTTAAAGCATTGAAAACGGCCAGTCTAACCTCGTACAATTTTCTGTATGCATATGATCTGTCCAAGGCAGGATGGCCTACAGCCAGCTACCAGGAAGCCATTGATGCCAACAGCAGTTACTGGCCGGTGATAGGAAATAAATATCCGGGCATTGAATATTACCCCAATGTTACCATGGGCTGGGATGTAACACCGAGGCTGGTGCAGTCGGATAAATTCGATACGTTCAAAGGCTATCCATGGACACCCGTATTTAATGGTGATAATACTCCTGAAGCCTTTCAGTCGGCGCTGGTAAAAGCAAAAGCATTTGTTGATTTAAAAAATTACAAACATAAAATTGTCATCTTAAATGCCTGGAACGAATGGACGGAAGGCAGTTATTTATTGCCGGAAGAAAGAACGGGCACTAAGTATTTAGAAGCAATAAAAAATGTTTTCGGTAAACCTTAGTCTTTTAGAGATTACGAAGTTTAACGGAATTTTCTTCGACGGCCTCAGAAAAAAAGCGTTAAGAAAATTTGAATGGTTGCCGTCAAAAAATGAAATTGATGTTACAAATGTTTGGCATTGTTATTAGCCCGTAAGTTGCACAAAGGCCCGGATATATTTAACTGATTGAGCTAATTTCATTTTAGGCAAGCATTTAAATTTTTAGCTTTTTTTCTGGAGCCTTGATTTTTTTTGTTACTTTTTTTTATCAAGAAAAAAAAGTAGGTAAGCACTAACATTATTTGAACAGGCCCTGCGGCTTAAATAAATTATTTGATATTCTTTTTATAAAAAGTAAATACACACGATATGCTAATTGAAAAATACAAACTCAGTCAACACAACGAGGCTGCATTAAAAGTCCATCAGCGCAAGTTTGATTTTATTGCTTCGGAAATAAATAACACGGAAGATATTTTACAAAAACTCATCGAGTTCCAGGTCGCCATACCAAGCTGGGCGCTGGGTACAGGCGGAACCCGCTTTGGTCGCTTTCCCGGTGGCGGCGAACCGCGTAACCTGGAAGAAAAAATTGAAGATATCGGCATGCTGCATGCCTTGAATAACTCCAGCGGCGCCATCTCTTTGCACATTCCATGGGACATACCGGAAAATGCAAGTCATATAAAAGCATTGGCAGCACAGCACGGATTAAAGTTTGATGCTATGAACTCCAATACTTTCCAGGATCAGCCGGCGCAGGAGTTGAGTTATAAATATGGTTCGCTGCAAAATGTAAACAAAACCGTTCGCAAACAAGCGATCGATCATAATATTGAAGTAATAAAGTATGGTATTGAACTGGGTTCGGAATCACTCACGGTGTGGCTTGCTGATGGCAGTTGTTTTCCCGGTCAGTTGAATTTTAGAAAAGCTTTTCAGAATACACTCGAGAGCCTGGAAGAAATTTATGCAGCCTTACCCAACGGCTGGAAAATGTTTTTAGAGTATAAAGCGTTCGAGCCAAATTTTTATTCTACGACAGTAGGCGATTGGGGACAATCTTTTACCTATGTAAACAAGCTCGGCCCGAAAGCCTTTACGCTGGTGGATTTAGGCCATCACTTGCCCAATGCCAATATTGAACAGATCGTTTCACTGTTGCTGATGGAAGGCAAACTGGGTGGCTTCCATTTCAATGACTCCAAATATGGTGATGATGATTTAACGGTGGGCAGCATCAAACCATATCAACTCTTTTTAATTTTTAATGAACTGGTAGAAGGCATGGATGCCAAAGGAATGAATCACGCCAATGGCATCGGCTGGATGATTGATGCATCGCACAATGTGAAAGATCCGCTGGAAGATTTGTTGCAATCGGTAGAAGCCATTATGATCACTTATGCGCAGGCATTGCTGGTCGACAGAACTAAATTGCAGGAGGCGCAAAACAACAATGATGTAGTCACAGCACAGGAAATACTGCAGCAGGCTTTCCGCACGGATACCAGGGCACTGGTTGCAGAGGCAAGGTTAAGAAGTGGTGCGGCATTGAATCCATTAGCTGTGTACAGAGCCGAAAAAATCCGCGAAGGTCTCATTAAACAAAGGGGCTTAAAGACTGTTGCAACAGGTTTGTAAAGCCCTGGTATTCTCTGTTGAACAAATGTTGTTAAATGAATTAAAGAGCTGTACGAATAAATGGATAAACAAAACGTCATAGCAATCTTCGACATCGGCAAAACCAATAAAAAGTTATTGTTATTTGATGAACATTATCAGCTGGCGCAGGAAACAAGTAAACAGTTTGCAGAAATCAAAGATGAAGATGGCTTTGAATGCGAGGATGTACAGGCTCTGACTAAATGGATCAAAGAAGCTTTCGAAGCCTTACTACACAACGAAAAATTTAATGTCAAAGCAATCAATTTTTCCGCCTATGGTGCCAGCTTTGTTTACCTGGATGAAGCGTTGAATGTGTGCCTGCCTTTATACAATTATCTTAAGCCGTTTGATCCGCAACTACAACAACAGTTTTATGAAACTTATGGTGGAGAAAGCCTGGTGGCAAAACAAACGGCTTCCCCCGTGTTGGGTAATTTGAATTCCGGCATGCAGTTGTATCGTTTAAAATATGAAAAGCCTGCAGACTTTGCCCGCATCAAATATGCCCTGCATTTGCCGCAATACCTAAGTTTTATTTTGACCAATAAATTATGTGCAGACATCACCAGCATCGGTTGTCACACCAATTTGTGGAACTTTGAAAAGAATCAATACCATCAATGGGTACACGAAGAAAGCATAGATACCAAACTGCCGCCGGTAGTTAACGCTGATGCAATAGCAGGGTATGTAAACACTACAATCCCCGTTGGCATTGGATTACATGATAGTTCTGCCGCATTGATTCCATACCTGGCAGCCTTCCAGGAACCGTTTATTTTATTATCCACCGGTACCTGGTGCATCAGTTTAAATCCATTTAACAACGAACCGCTCAGTGAAGAAGAATTGCTCCAGGACTGTCTTTGCTATCTTACCTACCAGGGCAAAAGCGTAAAAGCCAGCAGGCTGTTTGCCGGCTACGAGCACGAGCAACAAACAAAAAGACTGGCGGAACATTTCAATCAGCCCGTTAATTATTTTACCGGCGTAGAATACAATCCTGCTTTTATTTATTACAGAACAGATCAAACAGACAATCCGCAGCCAGGCAACGCAGGCATGGTGGCAGCTTCCCATTTTGGTGAACGAACATTGACCGATTTTGATTCGTTCGAAGCAGCTTATCACCAGTTTATTTTTGATTTAATACAACAGCAGGTGCAGTCCACTAACCTGGTTTTACAGGATACTATCAAAAGAATTTTTGTAGATGGAGGCTTCAGCAAAAATGTGGTGTACATGCACCTGCTTGCAAATGCATTTCCTCACATCGAAATTTTCGCCGCTTCTGTTGCGCAGGCTTCTTCGTTGGGCGCTGCATTGGTAATGCACGCCCATTGGAACAACAAACCTTTGCCGTCTGACATTATTGAACTAAAATTGTACACCAATACCAACAATGTTTTTTTATGAAGGCAGGTCTTTTTATTCCATGTTATGTTGATCAGTTTTATCCGCAGGTAGCCATCGCAACATTGCAGTTGCTGGAAAAATTGGGCGTGGAAGTGGTTTATCCGCCCAACCAAACCTGTTGCGGGCAACCCATGGCCAATTCTGGCTTTGAACACCTCACCAAAGGTTGCGATGAACTCTTTGTAAAAAATTTTGCCAACTTGGATTATATTGTTTGCCCCTCCGGAAGTTGCACGCTGCACATCAAAGAACATTTGCACGATGAACACGATGAAGCGGCAGCAACCGGCATCCGTAAAAGAGTATACGAACTCACAGAATTTTTGGTGGATGTACTAAAGGTAGAAAAACTGGATGCCAGCTTTCCGCACAAAGTAAGCATGCACCAGAGTTGCCACGGGCAAAGGGGATTGAAGATTTCGCAGATGAGTGAGCTGGTAGCGGCACCGTTTTCAAAGCCGGGCAAATTATTGCAGATGGTAAAAGGTGTGGAACTGGTGCAGCTCAGCAGGCCGGATGAATGCTGCGGTTTCGGCGGCACCTTCTGTGTTTTTGAAGAAGCCGTAAGTGCCAAGATGGGTAAGGACAGGGTAGCGGATCACATAGATCACGGCACAGAGTTTATCACCGCCGCCGACATGAGTTGTCTCATGCATATGGAAGGCATTTTAAAAAGACAAAAAAGCAAGGTAGAGGTGAAGCATATTGCGGAGATTTTGAACAGCCAGTTGTGATTGGTGAATTGTGAGTGGTGAATTGTGAATTTTTGAAGCAGATAATTTTGTTTTTTTGTCCGGGCTGAGAAGCTTTGTGGTACTTCATTGGCGTCGCACTCTTGTACATTTTTTCATTGCTGAACTTTTACCAAAGCGAAGTAGAGTAACCGGAACAGTGAAAGCTTTTCAAGTTAGCAGACAACCAATTTTGACTTTTGAATTTTGACTTTTGATTTAAAAAAGATGGAGCACAACAATAAAGATCATGCAACACTCGCAGCCGCATTCAATGTGGATGAAGCAAGGGTTGACTGGCATGATGAAACATTATGGTTTGTAAGGCAAAAGCGGGATAAGGCCGTACACATTGTGCCCGAATGGGAAGCCCTGAGGGAAACCGCATCGCAAATAAAAAATAATGTGCTGAGTAACTTACATGATTACCTGCTGCAATTTGAAAAAAATGCGCAGCAAAACGGCATCACTGTACATTGGGCTGCAGATGACAAAGAACACAACCAGATTGTGCATTCTATTTTACAACAAAATAACATTAACCGGATAGTTAAAAGCAAATCCATGTTGACGGAAGAATGCCATCTAAATAATTATTTAAAATCAGTGGGCGTTGATGTGGTGGACACGGATTTAGGCGAGCGCATCGTGCAACTGGCAGACGAAGCACCCAGCCATATTGTATTGCCCTGTATCCATTGGAAAAAAGAAGAGATAGGTGAACTATTTCATCAATACCTCGGCACGCCGAAAGGCAATGCAGATCCGCAATTTTTAACAGGTGCTGCAAGAGAACATTTAAGAGAAAAATTTTTAACCCGGCGTGCTGCCATCACAGGCGTAAACTTTGCCGTAGCAGAAACAGGGGAGTTTGTGGTGTGTACCAATGAAGGCAATGCCGACATGGGCGCCCACCTGGCAGATGTACACATTGCCTGTATGGGCATTGAAAAAATTATTCCGCTGCAAAAGCACCTTGGTGTGTTCCTGCGCCTTCTTACCAGGAGCGCAACGGGTCAGCCGATTACTACCTACAGCAGTCATTTCCTGCAACCTCGCAAAGGCCAGACGTTGCACATCGTGATAGTTGACAATGGCCGCAGCAGGCAATTGGGTCGGGAAGATTTTCGCAACTCATTAAAGTGTATTCGTTGTGCGGCTTGTTTCAATACCTGCCCGGTATACAGAAGAAGCGGCGGTCATAGTTACCACACCGCCATTGCCGGGCCCATTGGTTCCATATTAGCGCCTAACCTGGATATGAAGGACTATGCAGACCTTCCGTTTGCCTCTACCTTATGTGGCAGCTGCAGCAATGTATGCCCTGTGAAAATTGATATTCATCAACAGTTATATAAATGGCGACAGGTGCTGGTGAAAGATGGTTATGCACCCACCGCAAAAAAAATCGCCATGCAGGGTATGGCTTCAACCCTGGCCAGTCCTGGTATTTACAGGTTCGCAGGTAAAATGGGCCGCTGGGTAATCAAACACTTTCCCTTTATGGTAAATAATAAATTGAATGCCTGGTATAAACACAGGGATATGCCGGCACCGCCAAAAGAATCTTTTGGGGAATGGTATAAAAAGAACAGGGAAAAAAAGGGATAGAAAAATATGAGCAGCAGAGAAAAAATATTATCCGGTATAAAAGCAAATCAGCCTTCTCTAATTGCGTTGCCTGACGTGGAAAATTTCGTGCAGCCATTTGCTGACGTGGTTGAAAAATTTAAAACGGTATTGAAGGCGATTGGTGGCAATGTGCATGCCGTACAAAACGTGGCAGCTATCATAGAAGTGTTGAAAGCACAATTTGCAGATGCGTCCAGGATTATTTCCGTTCTTCCGGAACTGAACGACTATGCCACATTGTATCAGCAGGGTGATGATCCGCATTTATTGAATGATGTAGATGTAGCCATCATCAAAGCACATTTCGGTGTGGCCGAAAACGGCGCTGTATGGGTTACTGAAGCCATACTGCAGGAAAGAGTCCTGCCATTTATCTGCCAGCACCTGGTGGCAATCATCGACAAAAATACTATTGTACCCACCATGCACCAGGCATATGAACAAATAGCCGGAACAAGCTATGGCTTCGGAACCTTTATTGCCGGCCCATCTAAAACGGCTGACATTGAGCAATCATTGGTGTTGGGCGCCCATGGTCCTAAAACTATGACTGTGTTTATTTTAGCGTAGGAACAGATAAAATATATGCAGCGTTTATGCATGTCAAACTAAAACAAAAAACTATCTTTAAATCAGGAAGCATGGCTTGCTGATTTCACTTTTCTTTCATCACACTTAGTGATCACTAACGCAGCAGCCCTCGCTCTCTTTTGCTTGTATCAATCATTGTAACCGAACTTTTTAATAGGTTCAAATTGAAATTAACGCTGTATGAAAAGTATACTCACACAAATTGCTGAAAAGAACAAAGTACTTGAAACGCAGGAAGCCCTGCATACCCAATCAGAAATCGACCATCCATCTACAAAAAAAGACAGGCGTAATTTTTTAAAGAAAACAGCCATCGGCGGTATATCATTGGCTGGAATGATGGGCCTGCCCATCGCTGATACCATTGCCCAAACCACAGCCAAAGTAAGCCGGTCATCCAGTCCGTCTGATTTGAAAATTACGGACCTCCGGTATTGTCTTACCACAGTGTTAGGAGGTACGGCCATCATCCGCATTGATACCAACCAGGGCATTTATGGATTGGGAGAAGTAAGGGATGGCGCCGATCCCCGGTATGCATTGATGCTAAAAAGTCGTATCCTCGGGTTGAATCCATGTAATGTTGAAATGATATTTAAAACCGTCAAACAATTTGGCGGGCAGTCACGCCAGGCGGGTGGTGTATGCGGAGTAGAAATGGCGTTGTGGGATATTTGCGGCAAAGCATTGAACGTGCCGGCATGGCAATTATTGGGTGGCAGATATCGCGATAAAATAAGATTGTACGCAGATACACCGGAAGCCAATTCAAGAGAAGAACAAATCAAACTGATTAAATACCGCACGGAAGAGCAGGGCTATACCTGGCTTAAAATGGATGTATCCATTGATGAATTGAAAGACATTCCGGGCACATTGGTAAATCAAAAATTCTGGCAGGATAAGGGCAGCCTTAAACAGTGGCAGGGTGATTTTATGTCGTATGCCAATACACTGCATCCGTTTACACAAATACAGATTACCGAAAAGGGGCTGGAGGAACTGGCCAAAATTGTAGAGAATGTAAGAGGCATGGTAGGATATGACATTCCGCTTTCTACAGATCACTATGGCCATTTTGATTTGAACAATGGTATACGCCTGGGAAGGGCGCTGGAAAAATATCGTCTTGCCTGGATGGAAGACATCGTTTCCTGGCAACTGACCGATCAATGGAAAACCATGTCTGATGCCTTAGAGACACCGTTGCTTACAGGCGAAGACATTTATTTACTAAAGAATTTTAAACCATTGATAGACATCCACGCGGTGGATATCATTCATCCTGATCTGTCAACCTCCGGCGGTTTACTGGAGACCAAACGCATCGGCGATTATGCGGAAGAGCATGGCGTTGCCATGGCCATGCACCAGGCAGGAACGCCCATTTCGTTTATGGCCAATGTACATTGCGCTGCTGCCACCCAAAACTTTTTGGCGCTCGAACATCATTCTATCGACTTGCCCTGGTGGGAGAGTTTGGTAAAAACAACAGACGGCCGTCAGCTGATTACAAAAGGTTTTGCCAATGTGCCGCTGTCTGCGCCAGGCCTGGGTATTGAGCTGAATGAAGAAGTTGTAAAAAAACATTTGCATCCAAAAGATCAAAGTTTTTTTGCACCGACAACTGAGTGGAATGAGCTGCGTTCGCATGACAGGCTGTTTAGTTAGGTGGGGAGAGGTGAGTAGTGAGTGGTGAATGGTGAATTGTGAACAACGCAAAACAATTCCTCATTACTGATTATTTACTATTGACATTTCAAGATAAAGGCTCTCCACTCACTACTCACAACTGACCACTCACCTGAACGGCCTGCCGCAATTATCATAGCCAACAAATTATTTATCCTCAACTTTAAAAATGTATGATCACTAAAAAAATAGCTTTACTCATTGCGTTTGTGTTTTTTAGCACTTATATAAATGCCCAGCAAATCGGCGCTTCGCCTGAATATGTAAAGGCACTTACCGCCCAATGGAAAGGAGAACGCTTTGCCGATGGTCGCCCGAAGGTTGCTGACATTTACCTGGAACGTTTGCAGGAAGCTACACTGGAACAGATCTGGGGCTTTTTGGGTAACAAAGGATTTCGCAACCAGGTAGAAAAAGACTGGATCATTCTAAAGCCGGGTGAAACCATGGTGGGCAGGGTAGTGACAGCGCAGTTCATGCCTTCCAGGCCCGACCTTGATTCGCTGGTGAAACAAACCGGCAGGGCAGAAGGCCGCTCGCAAAAAGGTGGCATCAATATCTGGCCCATTGATATTTTAACCAAGGGAGATATATATGTAGCGGATGGTTTTGGAAAAGTAAAAGATGGTACGCTGATAGGGTCAAGCCTGGGCAATGCGATTGTGGGCAAAACCGGTAAGGGTGTTATCTTTTACGGATCTGTAAGAGATATGCAGGAACTGAAAGATACCAAAGGGTTTAATGCATGGGTTAAAGGACATGATCCGTCTTACATCAAAGACATGACGCCCACCTCTATCAATGCACCCATTCGCATTGGCCAGGTAACGGTGTTTCCGGGTGATGTAGTATTTGCCAATGAATATGGCGTCGTTTTCATTCCTGCATTCCTGGTAGAAGAGCTTGTGCATGATGCTGAACTGACCGGCTTAAGAGATGAGTTTGAAAGATTGTTGTTGCAACAAAATAAATATCCCAGCGGGCAAATTCATGGCGATTGGAATGATGCCATAAAAAATGAATTCCGGGCCTGGTTTGCTAAATATCCTAAGAAGCTCGCGATTACTTCAAAAGATATTGAGGCCTATCTTGAAAAAGAGGGACATTGATTTTAACATGACTTACCCCAATGATTTTGTAAAAATTGAATAATGAAATTAATCACCGCTGTTGTTGTATTTCTTTTTATAAGCGTTTGCTGTAACAACATTTTGATGGCACAAACCATGTCTAAAGAAGAATTGATTTTTCTTACTTCAGAATGGAAGGGAGAGCGCTTTGCAGACGGACGGCCGAAAGTTGCAGATGATTTGCTGGAAAGAGCAAAGCACATCAATATTGATGATGCCTGGACCGTATTAAAAAACGAAGGTTATGTGAACCAGTTTGAAGGTGGATGGAAGATGGTTAAAGAGGATGTACCTGTCATCGGCAGAGCCGTAACGGCTATGTTTATGCCCAGCCGGCCAGATGTGGAAAAGAATATCAAAGCACGGGGAATCAGCCGGGATGGAAGAAAAGGAAATACCAATTCGTGGCCTATTGAAACACTGGTAAAAGGAGACGTATATGTGGCAGATGGTTTTGGAAAGATTGGTGGCGGTACTTTGATGGGCTCCACGCTGGCCACTTCTATTTTTAGTAAATCAGGAAACGGTGTGATTTTTAATGGCGCCGCAAGAGACTTGCAGGAAATAAAAGAGATGGATGGTTTTAACGCATTTGTACGTGATTTTCATCCTTCATTTTTAGAAGAAATGGTGCTGATGGGATTGAATACACCTATCCGTCTCGGTAACGTTATGGTATTGCCGGGCGACCTTGTTATTGCAAGGGGAGAGGGTGTATTGTTTGTTCCGGCACATTTGGCAGAACAGGTAATTAGTACCGCAGAGTTTGTTATCCGTAAAGATAAATTTGGTTTTGAAATGGTGAAAACAAAACGCTATTCCACCGGGCAGGTAGACAGCCAGTGGACGGATGAGATAAAAGCGGAATTTTTAAAATGGCTTGATCTGCATCCTGAACTGGGTAAAATGACAAAGGCAGAACTGGATAAATTAATGAGCAAAAGAACCTGGTAATTTGCAGCCGGTTAAATAAAGTAAATTTTGAAGTAAAATAAAATGATACTTACCTGCTGATGGAAAATACAATCGCAAAGCGCAGATGGATCCGGTTAATTCCCGTTGCTTTTATTACCTATAGTCTTGCCTATCTTGACCGTGCCAATTTTGGCTTTGCCACAGCAGGCGGCATGGGCAAAGACCTTCATATCACCGCCGCTACTTCTTCCTTGCTGGGTTCCTTGTTTTTCCTGGGGTATTTCTTTTTTCAGATTCCCGGGGCCTTGTACGCCGCCAATCAAAGTGCCAGGAAATTAATTTTCTGGTCATTGATATTGTGGGGCGGGCTGGCTACCGCAACCGGTCTTATCAGCAATGTAAATGCACTGATCGTAATCCGTTTTATGCTGGGTGTTGTGGAGAGTGCCGTGATGCCGGCAATGCTGATTTTTTTAAGCCGGTGGTTTACAAAAACCGAACGTTCCAAAGCCAATACTTTTTTAATTTTAGGCAACCCGGTAACCATACTATGGATGTCTGTTTTATCCGGCTATTTAATAAGGTCGGCCGGCTGGCGGTGGATGTTTATCCTGGAAGGATTGCCTGCTATCATCTGGGCTTTTTTCTGGTGGCGGCTGGTAAATGATCAGCCTGCCGATGCCAAATGGCTAACAGGAGGCGAAAAAGAAGCACTGGCCGGGCAGTTGCTGCTGGAGCAGGCGGACATCAAACCGGTTAAAAATTATGCCGCGGCGTTTCGTTCCAAGACGGTGATTTTACTTTGCCTGCAATACGCCTGCTGGAGTATTGGTGTATATGGTTTTGTGATGTGGCTGCCTTCCATTATCAACGCAGCACCCAACAGCAATATCGTTCATACCGGATGGCTTTCTGCCGTACCTTACCTGCTTGCTATCATCAGCATGCTGGCGACATCTTATTTTTCCGACAAAACACTTCGAAGGAAAATTTTCGTATGGCCGTTTCTGTTAGTTGGTGCCATTGCTTTTTATGGTTCTTACCTGGTAGGCCCAAATCATTTTTGGATATCCTTTATTTTACTGATCATCGCCGGCGGTGCAATGTATGCACCATACGGGCCTTTCTTTGCCATCATTACAGAAATTTTGCCGGGGAATGTTGCAGGCGGAGCCATTGCTTTAATCAACAGTTTCGGTGCACTGGGATCCTTTGCAGGAGCTTATTTGGTTGGATACCTCAATGGAAAGACAGGCAGTTTTAATGCGTCGTATATTTTTATGGCAGGCTCTTTATTGCTGGCAGCCGTATTAACACTTGTAGCTGTCAGGAACAAAAAAGTGTAAACACGTCAAACCGGCATCGTTAGGCGATGCGTTGCGGTTCTAATTTATTGTCAATAAATATATCCAGCAGGTTGAGTACAAAATTCAGTTTGCTTTTATCGATGGTATCCAGTAGCCTGGCCTTGTCGATAAAAGGCTCATCCCGCCTGTCATTGGATGTTAACGGCAGCAAAAAAACCTCTACCGGAACTTTAAATATTACTGCCAGTTTTTCCAGCATGGATAATGGCAGATCAACGTGCCCGTTTTCAATAAGGGAAAGTTCTTTTGTTTTGATGCCCAGTTGAATTGCCAGGTCTTTTTGTAAAATGTTTTTTTTCTTTCGCAGTTCAATAATATTTTGGGCAACCAGGTTTTGTAAGCCCCTTGTTTTAATCTTATGCATACAACCGCTTTAAGCAGATAAATAATGAAGTTTTTTTTTGTAACAAAAAATAATGCAGGATGAAACAATAGCGTTTCATCCTGCAAAGAATATTAATCCATTTCCTGGCCTAATTTTCTATATCCCAAATAAAAGAACAATGGAAACACCAGCAGCGTGAGTACAGTAGCGGTAATCAAACCTCCAATTACCACTATGGCCAACGGCTTGGATGTTTCAGAACCAATGCCATGCGACAAGGCAGCTGGCATCAGTCCAATTGCAGCCATCAGTGCCGTCATCACAACCGGTCTTACCCTTGTTTTTACACCCTCAATAATGGCGGTTTCCAGTGAGTGATGGGTGAACTCACTTTTTTTAATTTTTTGCAGGTTGTTTTTAAATACCGTAATGAGAATTACACCATTCTGTATACAAATACCAAACAATGCAATAAAGCCTATACCCGCTGAGATGCTGAAATTAGTTCCGGTTACCAACAAGGCGGCAATACCGCCGATGATGGCAAAAGGTACATTTAACAATACCATGCCAGCATCTTTTACATTGCCAAACATGATAAACAATATTAAAAATATCAGCAACAAACTGATGGGCACTACCTGCCCCAGACGTTTGGTAGCTCTTTGCTGGTTTTCAAAATCGCCCGCCCACTGCATTTCATATCCCTTATCCAGGTGAACTGCTTTATCTACTTTTTGCTGCGCTTCCGCAATCGTACTGCCCATATCGCGGCCACGAACAGAAAACTTCACCGCACTGTATCTGCGGTTATCATCCCTGAAAATAATACTGGGGCCGGTAAGGCGCTGAATGGTAGCGATACTTTTAATTGGAATCTGTGATCCGCGAAGGGTAGGGACCATCAAATTACTGATGGCTTCTGCATTGTCGCGGTAGCCTTCTTTATACCGCAGCCGTAGCTGAAACTTTTTTTCACCTTCATAAATTTGCGAGATGGCTTTTCCGCCAATCGCCATTTCTATGATTGCATTGGCATCTGCCGTGGTTACACCGTACAAGGCCATTTTATTCTGGTCAAGATCTATCCTCAGTTCCGGCTGGCCAATGTTCCTTATTACACCCAAATCTTCAACCCCTTTTATGTCTTTCATTACAGCGAATACTTCGTTGGCTTTTTGTTCGGTATAAGATAAGGTGTCACCATAAATTTTCACTACCAGTGAGCCTTTTACACCTGAAACGGCTTCTTCCACATTGTCCATGATGGGCTGCGAAAAGTTTAAATCAATACCAGGGAATACCGCGAGTTTTCTTTGCATTTCATCCACCAGCTGCTCTTTTGAAAGGCCGCTTTTCCATTGCTTTTTAGGATAGATGTCTACGTGAAATTCAATGTTGTAAAAGCCGGTAGCATCGGTTCCGTCATTAGGCCGGCCGGTTTGCGACATCACCTGTTTTACTTCCGGAAACTGGCGGATCAGCGCACGCATCTTATTGGCAATATCCCGGGAATCATCGAGCGAAACACTTAAAGGGCAAGTGGCTCTTATGTAGATAGCTCCTTCATCCAGTTCAGGTAAAAATTCTGTACCAAGAAATTTAAAGAAGAATAAACCTACTACCACCAATGCACCGCCAATAAGTAACGTGATGCGCTTATGATGATAGGTCCAGGAAAACATTTTCATGATACCGTTCGTCAAAGCTTCTGTGAAAGGATTGTGTTTTTCCTTTACGTTTTTGCGTAACAAAATACTGCTCAGCAATGGCACGAGTGTGAGTGTTAGCAGCAGTGCTCCCAGTAATGCAAAACCAAGTGTCCAGGCCAGCGGCGAAAACATTTTGCCTTCTACCTTCTGGAATGAAAAAATGGGTAACAACGCAGCGATTATAATCAGCTTGCTGAAGAAGATGGCTTTCCCCAATTCGCCGCCTGTATTTTTTATAATACCCAGTTTAGACAACAGGTTGAAACGTTTCATTCCGACATCATGTGCCTTGCGATCCAGTATTACAAAAATACCTTCCACCATTACTACAGCTCCGTCGATGATGATACCAAAGTCAATCGCTCCCATGGAAAGCAGGTTGGCGCTCATTCCTTTTAAGGTTAAACAAATGAATGCAAACAGCAGGGCCAGCGGTATAACAATCGCCACTATAACAGTCGTTCGCCAGTCCGCCATGAAAAGAAACACAATTACGGTCACGAAAATGATCCCTTCCAGCATATTGTGCAGCACTGTTTCTGTAGCAAAATCAATCAGGTCGTTGCGGTTGTAAAATGTATTGATTTTAACATCAGCCGGCAGTATCTTTTCGTTCAGGTAAGTAATTTTAGCCTGTACCCGTTTGATGACTTCACTGGGATTTTCTCCTTTGCGCATCACAATGATGCCCTCTACCACATCATTTTGTGCATCCCTGCCTACCTGGCCCAAACGGGGCAGTTGCGAAATGTCTACATCTGCTACATCCTTTACCAGTATGGGAGTTCCGTTAATATTGGTGACAATAATATTGCCGATTTCTTCCACGTTATTGAGTAATCCAATACCCCTTACAACATAAGACTGAGAATTGTCTACTATCACATCGCCGCCTACATTAATATTACTTTTTGCAGCGGCCGTGTATACATCCAGCGGTGTGATGTTATAAGATGCCAGCTTTAACGGATTCACTTTTATTTCATAGGTTTTCACTTCACCGCCAAAACTTACTACGTCACCCACACCGGGTACGCCGAGAAACTGCCGTTCAATCACCCAGTCCTGCAGTGTCTTCAATTCTTTTACTGTTTTGGAATTGCTGGTTAATGTATAACGAAATATCTCACCGGTTGGTCCGGTAGGGGGCTGTATATTAGGGGATGCATTTTCAGGCAGATCAATATCTCTCAGCATATTGTTTACCTGTTGCCTGGCGAAGGCATCATCTACATCATCTTCAAAAATTATTTTTACAACAGACAATCCAAAAACGGTGGTGGAACGCACCGATGTTTTTTTCTGGATCGGGTTCATGGCTACTTCAATCGGTATGGTAACAAATTTTTCCACTTCTTCACCGCTGCGGCCCGGCCACTGTGTGATGATAGTGATCTGAGTATTGGTAACATCCGGAAAAGCTTCTATCGGAATATTTCTGAAAGAAATAACGCCCCATATGATTAATACGATGGTAGCAAAGAATATAAACAGCTTATTCTTTAAAGAAAAAGCGATGACTTTTTTGATAGCTTTAAACATAGTGTGGTTGATTATTTAGTGATCAATGCCTGGTAAAGAAATACCTGCGAGTTGGTAACCACCTGTGCGCCTTCTGCCAGGCCGGAGATGTAGGCTTTGTTATCAATCCGCCGCAGCAGGTTCACCTCCTGCACTTCCAGCTTATTATCTTTTTTTACCACCACATAGTTTTTACTGTTGTCCATTACAATGGCCTGGGCCGGAATAGAAAGCCGGCTTGTTTTTCCTTTTACATTTACGGTAACTGTCGCAAACATTTCGGGTTTTAAAACAGTGCCCGGGTTATCCATGCTGATGCGCACTTTCATTGTTCTTGTAGCAGGATCCAGCACATTGTATATTTTATCTATTTTACCCGCATATTCTTTTTCTGAATTGGCAAGGGTGTTCACTTTTACCATGTCACCCAGGTGTATATTATCCATATCCGCTTCGTACACATTCGCCATTACCCAAACGTTGGATAAATCGGCGATGGCAAATAAATTGGTATTGTTATCAGCCCTTACTTCAGAAGCATTGGTGATATTCTTTTCTATTATAAAACCATTTAAAGGAGCAGTAACCGTATAAGCAGAACTTTTACCGCCGGTAATGGCAGACACTTCTTTTACCCTGTTTAATTCAGACAATGCTTTGTTGTAAGCAATTTTGGCGGTGAGGTAATCCTGTTCGGTGGCCAGCTTGCTGTCGTATAAATCCTTGCTGGTCTCCATGGCTTTTTTTGCCATGGTAACATTTGATTCTGCGTTCGATAAATCATTGGTATAGCCGGCCACTTCTGTACTTTTTATCACAGCCAGCACCTGGCCCTTGTGTACATAATCGCCCAGTTCAACTTTCAAAGCAGTTACCCGGCCGCTTACCAGGGAAAATACTTTGGCCTGTTTGTTTTCGTTCGCTTCAATTTTACCATTCAGTTTAATGATATCACTTGCATCTTCCACTATTGCTGGTGCTGTCTGTACGTTTTTAACCAGGCTGTCTGATATGGCCGGGATCGCTGCGGCAGCTTCTTCCTTATGACCTTTGCAGGAAATAAAAAAAACAGAGAGCGTAATAAGTACAGAAATAATTAATGCTTTCATTGTATTGAATTAATTGTTTAAGATGGTTTTACCGATGATAAAATTCAGGGTTTCGATGGCCTGCATTTTTTGATTTTGCAGCTCATTAATCTGTAAAATATTATTCTTGTATGATTCATTGAAATCTGTAAAATCAATCAGGCTGATATTTTTCTTTTGAAAATTTTGAGAAACAGCTTTTAATAAATTTTCAAATTCATCCCTGAATGCCGGGTCAATTGACTGCAGCATTTTGTCTGTATTCAATGCTTTTGTGTACGCCGATTGCACTTCGTTTTCAACCGTAAGTCTTTGTTGGTTCAGTACAACTTTACTCTGATCGATATTGATTTTTGCAGCTTTAATATTGCCCTGGTTGCGGTTAAAAAACGGCAGGTCGATAGCCACATTAAAGAAGGAGGCATTGTCTACAAAACTGCCGCGTTTATCAAACTGGGCGCCCAGCGTGATATCTGGCTTTGCCATGGCTTTTTGTAAGGCCAGGTTTTGCTGGTTGTACAACAGGTTATTTTCTGCAAGCTTTAAATCGAACCTGTTCTCATAGGCAGTATCAACCAAATCAGGCAGCTTCATTTGTTTGAAGGAAACTGCCAGTGCATCATTTTTTTCTACCGTGGAAACAAACCAGGTTTTATTATCCTGTAACAATATTTTCAGCTCTGCTTCTATGTCATTTAACTGGTTCTGTAATCCGTTTTGTTCAGCTTTTAAACTATACAGCAGGGATTTAATACGGATTGCATCTTTGAGGGTAACAACACCTTTTGTTTTTAACGCTTCATAAGATGCGCTCAGGCTTTCTAAAGAGGCAATCTGATCGTTATAGGCACTGATAGAATTTTGCAGGTAATAGGCGTTATAAAAATTACTTCTTAAAGAAAAACGCAGGGTTCTCAACAGGTCAAAAAAGCGATTTTCACTAAGCCGGGTGCTGGTTTCAGCCAGTTTTATTTCTTTATTTCGCTTGCCGGCTACCCTTATCAATTGTTGCAGACCAATAATGTACTCGCCGGTTTTATTGCTAACATCTGCGATTTTTTTATTCTGCGGATTGTAAATATTGCCGTTGAATGAAAAGTTGGGATTGCTGTATAACCTGGCTTGTATCACCTGTGCCCTGGCAATATCAATATTGTACTTCTCTGCGAGGAGGTCCAGGTTTTTTTGAAGAAACTGTTTTTCTGCTTCCGGAAGGGTTATGCGCAATGTATCCTGTGCATGCAAGCGCAGGCTGGAAAATAACAGCATAACCAACAGGCTGGTTAGCCATTGGCTTTTGTGGTTCATGTTAAAATGATTAATAAAAAATAACGTTCAGGAATATTTCTGCCTGACGATGGTATAAAGTACGGGGATAACTATAGAATTTGCAAGCATCCTGACCAGTGTCAGAAAAGCTGCATTTCAATTATATGGATAATAAATCGGGAGGTGGACTAATAATATCCATGGAGATTGATCGAAAGTTGCGTTCGTCGGTATGATAAAAAACAGGTGGCGAAACTGATGAGACTATGGCAGGCTCTGGAGCAAAATAACATTGCTGAAAATTGCATTCAACATTTTTTACCAGGTGAAAATTTTGACCGTTATCATCATCCTCATCATCTACGTGGTGATCGTAACCCAGAGCCACCTGGAAATATTCGATCACACTGTTAACATCATCCAGCTGTTTACCGCAGGAATCATACAAGTCATCTTCCGCAATCTGCGGAAGAAACATGGATGCGTTCATGTGACAGACTAACAATATAAATATGAAGAACCTTTTCATTGAGGAGGCAAATGTATAGGATATAAAATCCGGAGATTGTTTACCGGATGTTAATCAATTCAATGAATTGTTTCCTGGATGTTAACGGCAATTTGGAATTTGCTTTACAAGCCCGGTATAAAGGAGAGGTATCGTTTTTATTTAAAGGAGAATGATGATTTTAATTGATCCAGTTAAATTCGTATTCAAGTGGCGCTTTAATACCACGGCCTGCCACTTTTCTGAAACGTTCAGGAAGCGCCATCAGGTAGTCCCTGGCCTTTTCTCCATGTTCATCCAGGTTAGATATATTACCGATATTCCAGTCAATTAAAAGAGAGTCTAAGATTTCCGTATAGTCCCAGCTTGTATATACACCGAGACGTTGGGCCGCATCACTGAAGTGGGTAAAGGTGGTACCAATTGCTTCTCCAGCCTGGCGAAGGAAATGGGCGGGCATTACAATTTTTTTGCGCATCATATATTCAAAGGCAATCATCATTTCACTGGGGTCTACCTCAAATATGCTTGAGACAAAACTCTTGTAAGCTTTTGCATGTCTTGCTTCATCTGCAGCAATTACACCGCATATTTTTGACAGCTGAAGGTTACCATGCTTTTTTGCAAGGGATGCAGTACGGCGGTGAGAAATATTGGTCGCCATTTCCTGGAAGGAAGTGTATACAAAATTTTTATAAGGGTCTGTGCTGGTGCCTATATCAAAACCATCCGCAATTAAATACTGTGTACTGATTTCCATTTGGCGCATATTAATACGGCCCGATAAATAAAGGTATTTGTTCAACAGGTCACCATGCCGGTTCTCTTCTGCTGTCCACATTCTAACCCATTTAGCCCATCCCTGCGGATCATGCTTTGTAATGCCTTCAACATCCATCAGCCAGCTTTCGTAGGTAGGCAATGCTTCTTCTGTAATTACATCCCCAACCAGTACAGCCAGGTAATCATAAGGAAGTTCTTTGCATTGTTCCTGTAATTCCTTCACCTGTGCGGTAAAATTTTCTGAAGAACTATCTGGTAAAAAATCAGTGGGCTGCCAGTTGGTATCTATTTTTTTTAAAAACTCATCAATTATACTATCAATTTTTTTTCCCAAAAAATTCATTACCTCAATTCTGCTTTGCTTGTGTTTATTCATGACTGGTTGTAACAATACTTATACTAAAAGGTTGTGGTTGTAATAAAGAAGGTGTAGCGATAAAGGTACATGTTTTTAGAGAGACTTGCCTGTATGTTTCATCTATTTTTACGGTGCAGGAAGGTTATTGGAAAAGGCTGTTATAAAATCAGCTATTCATTGTATCCATCTGCTAAATGCCATATTTTCTTTTTATATCCCTGTCTGTTTCACGTTCTTTTATAGTCTCTCTTTTGTCAAATATTTTTTTCCCTTTACCAAGACCGATCTCCATTTTGAAAATGCCTTTGTCGGTTAAAAAAATTTTTAAAGGAATGATGGAGTAGCCTTTTTCCTTCGTTTTTGCTTCCCATTTACGAAGCTCTCTTTTGTTAAGCAGCAGCTTTCGTTCCTGCAGCGGGGGATGATTATTATATGAACCGAAGGTATACTCAGAAATGTGAAGGCTCTTTACATACAATTCACCTTTGTCAAAATAACAATAGCTATCATTGAAACTTGCTTTGCCACCGCGAAGGCTCTTTATTTCGGTGCCCGCAAGCACAATGCCTGCTATGTACTTATCTTCAAAAAAGTAGTCGTGATATGCCTTTCGGTTGCTGATTTCCAATCCTTTATTTTTTGCAAAAATAACGATTAAAGCAGACTGATGTGCGCTGAAACTGGCATATGTCCCAATATATTTTACAATGCTAAAGCACTTTTTCCTGAGAAAGGAGCTTCGGCTTATACCCTCAAGGTATTCCTTTGCATGAAATAATGAAATCTGGTTTCTCAACTGGCATTTTCTGCAATTCATCAACCTATTTTACCGGCTATCACAATCTAAAAACGCTTACTTATTTACTTTTAACTGACTATCAAGTACTTAAGATATTGCATACTATTAAAGACAAACTATTACTATAAAATAAATGGTACTTTATATTGCATAGTACTAAAATTGTCTTTATCTTTGCTTTATCAAATCAAGCTAAAAACAATTAAAATAAAAAGTCATGAAAAAGTTCATTTTCGCCGCCTACGTTGCAGCCTTATCATTAATGGTTCCGGCAATTTTTATTGGTTATTTATATACCAGTCCGGAAAGTACCGATACTACAAAAAGCGTGTCTGATGTAAAAAAACAGCCGGTTCAATCAGCCAGTATCAACCAGGAAACAAGTTATAAACCGGGATTAGTTTTTGTTTTAAGGGGAATTTAAGGCATACAGGATATACGGCATTTAACAAATGCTTCAGCGTTTTATCGATCTGGAGCTTTCGAAAAGACAAATTGCCAAAATGTTGCTCTGGGAATAATGAACCTGATTGGTATTGGGAATTTATTGAGGAGCATCTATTCATTGTTCTCTTATCCGCTGCGGCAACAAACAAAAAAGGGCCAGGATAGAAATCCAGCCCCGTTTAAATCCAATATCCTATGAAAAACCGAAACAAATGTAGAGACTATGCCGGATATAAAAAATACCCTAAATAGGGTATTTTTTACGATAATAAACTCATTCGGCAGTACTTTATTTGTTTGTGCAGCTTTTTTAGTATAAAATCCGCAAATAAAAATATATTAATGTTACGGCGGGTAAAACCGGGTTAGCTAACTCATTACACTTTTATAAAACAAATAGCCGGCATCTCTACTTTTTTAAAATCATTGGTTAAAGTATCAAAATACCGGAGCAACACTATGCCATCGGCTCCAATGCCGGTAATAACCAGCTGAATATTTTTGTTGGCTTTAAATGCTACCACGTCGCCAATTTCAAACAGATTGTTCATGAGAATTTTTATTGGTAAGATAGTTCATTTTAATCATCGGGAATTATACTTTGGTTATGCGTTAGTTTAATCAGGCCGATAATACCTGGCAAACTATTCGAAAAATTTTTCGGTATGGCCTGGCTCAACACCAGCTTTGGAGTAACTGCGGAAATATTCATCTGCAGATAAAGTTCCGCCGCCCTTTATTGAGAAAAGGATGGATAAGCCAAGGACAATGATTGACAGCATTAACTCTGAGTTGGAAAAACTCACACCTAATTTGCTGTTTACAAATAAGATGGCTCCGGTGATAACGATGATTTGGATGATGCACATCCAGCGTGTAAATAAGCCGACTGTTATGAAAAATCCACCAAGCAAATTGAAATAAGTAATAACGAAGGCTAAAACCTGGCTGTTGTTACTCAGTATTTCAACACCACCGGTCTTTAATAAAGTTTCAACTGCTACTGTATCTTTAAAAAATACAAACCCTTTCCATAAAATAATCAATCCTAAAATAACACGAAGTATCGTAAGCCACTTGGGTTGGGGAGCGCTGTTGTTCAGCAGGAGCTTTTCCATAACCGATGAATTTGATGATGATAAAATAAATTCAGCAACAAAAAATAACCGTTGGTTACAGGGGATACCGGCACACAAATATAATTATTCTTTCAGAGAAAGAAAATTGAGAGAAATTGCGGCTCTCAATTATTCATGTTATCAAAAACTTGCATTACTGTTCTATCTGTCTATATACATAATGCCCATCACTTTATTTCGTCGCAGCTTTTTTGCCGTTCATCTCATTTACGTGCCATTAATTTTTTGCAGGAAATACTTTTGTTAAAGCACAGCCATTATATTGTAAATATCCGGCAGTAATAGGCTGCGTTCTTATAATTGAAATAAGGGCGCTTTTTTTAAATACAATTTTAAAGTATCGCGATATCAGATTAGTATAGCAGCTAAGTTTTGGTGAATACTTTTCCCGGCGTTTTTTTAAGCGCCGGGTTTTTATTTTTAGCCTCATGGTAAATTATCCGTCCGGGGTCAAACGCAAAAAAGAGCAGTCCTTTCGGACCACTCTTTTATTTATGTACTTTAAATCGGGTAATTGTATCTATAATTCACATTTGCCACTTAGGCTTTAGGTGTTTTCTTTTTCTTTGTTGTGGTACCGGATTTTGAAGCAGCTTTTTTTGTCGTCTTTTTAGTTTCACTGCTTTCAGTTGCCGGAGTTAATTCTATAAACTGACCATTTTTCAATTTGACACTTTTACCACCCGGGTATTTTACCATACCATCAGTTGTAACAGTAGCACCGCTTTCTAATTTATAATCTTTGTCAAGTGCAGATGTCTCATTGTTTTTTACAATCACCATCTTATCATCCTTCATCATTACCCTGTCGGTTAAAGTTGTAGTATCACTTGTTTTACTATTGGTTCCTGCCGTGGCAGTTTGAGAACTTGCTGAGGTAGTATCAGCCGTACTTCCAGTTTGCAAACCTGGTTGCTGAGCAGTAGTACCCATACTATCAGTTTTCATGTTACCACTATGTTGTAAAGTGCTGTCTGTGTTTGGCCATGTTTTTTTATTTACAGAATCCTTAGGCCATTGTCCTTTCGAGTCAAAACCAGTTGTATCCTTTTTAGTCCACGAACTGTTGCCTGGAACCGTGTCGCGATTATTGTTTGGCGGAAAATTATTTTTCCCGGCTGTAGTGTCCTGTGCAAAAACAACAACACCAAACATCATTGCTACGTATAAACTAATTGCTTTTTTCATTTTTTTTGTTTTTAATTAAAAATCTGTTTGTCTGTAATTTTTATGATCTTTCAATCTTGTTATCATTACTGTTCCCTATAATTCAAAAACCAAACCATTTAAAATTTAATTGGAATAGTTAACCAAATTGTGGAACCCTAACTCCATGTGGGAAAATTTAGAGACAAAAAGGGGCAATAAGCAGGGCTTTCGAAACAATCTAAGGATCAGGCAGTTGCCAGCTTAACACAGTTCCATACTTGCGATCGGAATATACAAATAGGGTAGAAAATCAAAATTATGTTAAAGCAGGACTGTTTTTTTATTAATGACTTTATTCATCGGATAGACTAGTTAACCGGTTGTAAACAATCGTGTCATCATCATAAAAATTTTGTCGCTTCAAACTTTAGAAAGGCATTTCTCTTTTCATGGTACAAGCCGATCATTATACATACAATGAATAAATATGCAGGCATTCTTTTTTATCAATATATTTATGCAACAAATCAACAATTATTATCATCATTATTTATTCTTCCATAAAATCTACAAAAATGACACTCTCAAGAAGAAAATTTTTAGTAAAGGGTTCCCTGTCGCTTGCAGGAACGATGCTCTTATCCAACCAGCTCTTTGCTGCTCACACAGCTGGGTCTGCAATGGTAGGTATACAACTGTATTCTGTTCGGGATGAAATGAAAGCAGATCCTTTGGGAACACTGAAGCAACTTGCCGCAATGGGATATAAAAATGTAGAACATGCCAATTATGTTGACAGGAAATTTTACGGCTATTCTGCAACCGAATTCAGAAAAGTACTGGATGACCTTGGTTTGAAAATGCCGAGCGGTCATACAGTAATGGCAGACAAACATTGGGATAACGCGGCCAAAGATTTTTCAGATTCGTGGAAACAGACCGTAGAAGATGCTGCGGTGTGTGGACAGAAATATGTCATCAGCCCGTGGCTGGATGAAAACCTGCGCAAAAACTATGATGACCTGTTAGGCTTCCTGGATATATTTAATAAGTCTGGCGAACTTTGCCAAAAGTCGGGAATGAAATTCGGTTACCATAACCATGATTTTGAATTTAAGTATTCATTAAATGGTAAGAAAATATATGATATCATACTGGAACATACCGATCCGAAACTCGTAATTCAACAAATGGATATTGGCAATATGTATGGTGCAGGCGGAAGGGCACTGGATATTTTAAAAAAACATCCCGGCCGTTTCGAAAGCATGCATGTAAAAGATGAAATAAAATCCGCTGCAAAGGGAGAGATGGACAGTGAATATGAGAGTACGATTTTAGGAAAAGGAATTTTACCAGTCAAACATATTGTTGACCTGTTTAAAAAATCCGGCGGCACGACGGAATTTATTATTGAGCAGGAATCTTACCAAGGAAAAACACCGCTGGAATGTTCCAAAGAGGACTTAAAAATTATGAAGAGCTGGGGCTACTAATTTTGCCTGGTTGTAACTTTTTATTTTAATTTTTAGCCCCGGTATTTACCGGGGCTATTTTTATAACAGTGGCTTTCGATATATTATTTACGCTCCAATTTTATCAGGGTCGTCCTTCCCTTTTTTAAAATCATCACATTGCCGGTTACCGAATATTTGTCAACATCGTTTAAGGCACTTAAAAATGTTGTCTCAAAAGGAACATCCGGGCAGCCTGCTAATTTGCCTGACTGAGCCACAAATTTTATTTTACCACTGCTGATAATATAGGTTCCATTGATATCATTGCATCCGCCAAAACCACGGTATTTCTTTCCTGCCGGTTCAAATATTAAATGTGCATTTTTAGATGGATTCCCTGTGATCTGTACCGGTACTTCTTTCAATTCAGTTAATACCCATCTGCCAATGGCCCAATTATTATCTGGCGCTAATTTCGGGCTGCAGGAAAATAGCAATACAGCGACTGCGAACAATAGACATACTTTCATAGCAATTTATTTTTTTATCTAAGTTAATTAAATCACGCGGGTTTAAATGTAGGTTTTTAATAATTCAATTGTACTTGATGTTGTACTGGCTTTCAACAAAAAAATGACTGAAGCAGCCTGTCTGTTTTTTGTTAAATTTGATTTACCTTCCTGTTAAATTTTAACATGGCTAACCGAAGAACTTTTATACAACAAATAGGAATAATGGCAGGCGCCTTTTCTGCAAACAGTTTATTCAACCAGGCGCATGCTGCTGAGTTTTCTGCCGCAAGTCAGCGGATACAGGCACTCGCACCTGGCGATGCTGCCGCAGATGAAGATTACTGGAGTATTATTCAACAGGCATTTACGGTAAGTCCTAATATTATCAATCTTAACAATGGCGGCGTAAGCCCATCACCAAGGGTTGTACAGGAAGCGGTAACACGGTACAATAATTTAACTAATGAAGGCCCGTCATATTTTATGTGGAGGATACTTGACCAGGGCAGGGAGCCGGTTCGTGAAAAGTTAGCTGCGCTGGCGGGTTGTGATAAAGAAGAAATTGCCGTTAACAGAAATGCGACAGAGGCTTTGAACACGGTTATATATGGCTTGTCGTTAAAAGCTGGTGACGAGGTAATTGGAACCAAACAGGATTACCCCAACATGATCAACGCCTGGAAACAAAGGGCCACCAGGGAAGGAATTATTTATAAACAAATCAGCTTTGTGTTTCCGATAGAAGATGATGACACAATTGTAGCTGCCTATGAAAAAGCCATTACACCCAAAACCAAAATCATTCATGTAACACATGTTATCAACTGGATCGGGCAAATAATGCCGGTAAAGAAAATCAGTGAGATGGCGCACCGCCACGGAATTGAAGTGATTTGTGATGGCGCCCATTCTTTTGGACTGATGGATTATGCAATCCCTGATTTAGGTTGTGATTATTTTGGCACCAGTCTGCATAAATTTTTAAGTGCTCCCATTGGCAGTGGTATGCTGTGGATAAAAAAAGAAAAGATAGAGAAGATATGGCCGCTGGTGTGTAATGATAAACCACAAGGAACTGATATCAGGAAATTTGAAACGTTGGGTACCAGGAGTTTTCCGATAGAGCAGGGGATAGGTGAAGCATGCAATTTTCAAATGGCGATTGGCAGCAAACGAAAAGAAGAACGCATCCGTTATTTAAAAAATTACTGGGCTCAAAAAGTAAAGGATATTCCTAAAGCAAAGATTCATACATCTTTTCAGGCAGCTTATAGTTGCGCTATTTGTGGTGTAAGCGTAGATGGAATGACGCCGGGAGAACTGGAAACTGCATTATTCAATGATTATAAAATTCATACCGTAGGAATAGTTTGGGAAAATGTAAGCTGTGTGCGCATAACACCACATGTATACACCCGTTTGCAGGACCTGGACAAGCTTGTAAAAGCAATTGGAACGATCGCTTCAAAAAAATAAGCCTCGCATAATTTTCTATTTAAACAACGTAATGGATAAACTTTAAGGCTGCAGCATGAAATATTTTAAACTCAATTTTGAAACCGGCCGGCAATAAAAATATTCAGCTAATTATTGCAGGAATTTTCTTTGCAATTTTATGGCCTTCTGCTTCGGTAACCACCAAAATAGCATTGCAGTTTGCACAGCCTTTTACGATTGCAGTGATTCGGTTTTTCGCAGGTGGTGTAATCATGTTGTTGTTTGCGCATGTTGTTTTACAACAACAATTACCTCAGCAAAATCAATGGAAACAGTTGGCTGTGTATGGCTTTATGAACATCACCATTTACCTGGGTTTATATGTACTGGCCATGCAGCATGTTTCGGCCGGGCTTGGGTCGCTGGCAACTGCCACCAACCCGGTTTTTATCAGTTTAATAAGCGCCCTGTGGTTCAGACAAAAACTAAAGCCTGTCATTTTAATTAGCCTGTTACTATGTTTTACGGGTGTTATCATTGCGGCTTACCCGCTTTTACTGCGTAGTTACGCCACTCCTGCAGGCCTGTTATTGCTGATCATAAGTATGCTGTCTTATTCTGCAGGAGCAATTTATTTTTCAAAAAATAAGTGGCAAAATTTGCATACGCTGACCATCAATGGCTGGCAGACCATTTTAGGTGGCATCTTTCTGCTGCCGTTTGCAATTTACTTTTATGATGGTACAAAAAACAATTTTACGCCTGCTTTGATGGGCTGTATTGTATGGCTTGCAATTCCCGTTTCCATTGCTGCAGTGCAGTTATGGCTTTTCCTTTTAAGAGATAACCCGGTGAAGGCGTCCTTCTGGCTTTTTCTTTGCCCTGTAGCGGGCTTTGCATTGGCAGCTTTATTGATGAAAGAGCCGTTGAGCTGGTACACCCTGAGTGGTGTATTGCTCGTTGTTGCCGGTTTATATCTTGTTCAGAAAAGAAAATAAAATTGTGACTTGATCGTCGCAATGGTAGTTACAGTGTACAAAAACTTATCTCCAATTGTTGACACATACGGCAAAGGCTCCACGCGAATTTAATTAATTGAAAAAGACTACTTACTTCTGATAGCTTCTACTGCGTCCATTTTAGCAGCTCTTGAAGCAGGGAAAATGCCGGCCAGTACACCCACTACCAAACAGATTACTACGGTGCCTATTAAAAGTGGGATGGAAACGAAGACAGGAAAATCAAACATTTTGGTAAATACCATCGTAAGAATATAAACGAGTAATAAACCGATGGCACCACCCATCAGGCAGAGCATGGCGGCTTCGAGCAAAAATTCAAACAGTATGCTTGAGCGTTTTGCTCCTATAGCTTTTTTAAGGCCGATCATACTGGTTCTTTCTTTTACGGTTACAAACATAATATTAGCGATGCCAAACATGCCTACGATAAGGCTGATCACTCCAATCAATCCACCTACAATATCCACCGTGCCAAACAAACCACTGATGGCTTTACTGAATGCCTCTACACTGTTTAGTGAAAAATTATCTTCCTGTGTCGGACTCAGTCTCCTGATTTGCCGCATGGCGCCTTGCAACTCCACACTTAGTTGTGTAGGTGTAACATTGGGTTTTCCTTTGGCAATTAATACCGGGTTGCTAAAATCTTCTGCAATAATCTGGCGGGCAAATTTGTAAGGCAGCATTACACAGTTATCGTAATCCCAGCCAATAAAATTTTTACCTTCCTTTTTTATTACACCAACAATGGTTACTTTTTTACCTTTTGTTTCAAAGGCTTTGCCCAGTGCCCGTTCTGCATTGCCATATAATTTTTCGGCGTTGTCAAATCCAATTAATCCAACTGCGCTGCCACTGTTAAATTCTGCATCTGAAATAAAACGGCCGAAAGCGAAAGATATCGGTTGTACTCCCATCTGATCAACGGTTATACCATATATGGAAGCGTTATCGATTACATCATCATTATAAGAAATACTGCCGCCCGAACGCATCAGAAAACTGATGTTTTCCACCAATTCGGAGCGTTGCTTTAATAGCGCCACTTCCTGGTACTTCATGGTTGGTCTTGCACGGTATTTCCAGTAGGGGCGATCGGGGCCACCACTATATTCCCACTTATCTATATAAATGGTATTGCTACCGAGGCTGCTAACTTCGTTCTGGATATTGTGCTCCAGGCTGTTTACAGTAGCTAATACACCAATGATGCAAAAAATTCCAAAGGCCACACCTGTAAGACTAAGGCCTGTCCGCAATTTATTTACCCTTAACTCCTGCAAAGTGAGCCGCAAAGAATTGCCAAGAATTTGAAGTGTTTTTTGCATACTTCAAATGTACAGCTTGGAATTGTATTCCATATCAAAAATTGATAAATGGCGAAAGCTGGCTTTATTTTTATGTATAGAGTAGGATTAAAACAGGAAGAAATTGTCTCATAATAAATGCAGTTTTTTGTTTTCAACAATAACTATTTGATGTTGTATACAGATTGCTTTCACTATTTTTATAACAATGGAAAGTTTTCAAATTGTAATTTTTATAATGGCAATCCTGATCGGTTTATCAGCCATTGCCGATAAAATAAAATTGCCTTACCCGATATTGCTGGTAGGTGTAGGTTTGGTGATAGGCTTTGTTCCGGCCTTGCCGGATCTGGCGATGAACCCTGAAATTGTGTTCCTAATCTTTCTTCCACCTTTGTTGTATGATGCTGCATTTAAAACATCCTGGCATGAATTTAAGACAGCCATCAGGCCCATATCGACCCTGGCAATAACACTGGTATTTTTTACCACCATTACAGTTGCTGTTGTAACACACTGGCTCGTGCCTGGTTTCGGCTGGCCGTTGGCATTTGTGTTGGGGGCCATTGTTTCTCCGCCGGATGCAGTTGCTGCCACAGGTATTATTAAGGGACTTGGGTTGAATAAAAGAGTAATCACGATACTGGAAGGGGAGAGCCTGCTGAATGATGCGTCGGCCCTGATTGCCTACCGGTATGCGGTTGCAGCGGTTACAACCGGCGTATTTGTATTTTGGAAAGCAAGCCTTGAATTTTTATGGGTTGCAGGCGGTGGTGTGGTTGCCGGCATCGCAATTGGTTACCTGTTTATCCTTGCTCATAAAAAAATTGCTCATAACCCTGTAGTAGAAACCAGCCTTACTTTACTTGCCCCCTACATAGCCTATTTACTTGCAGAGCGGCTGCACATTTCTGGTGTTTTATCAGTGGTATGTGCTGGTCTGATGGTCACCTGGCGGGCTCCGGAAATATTCAGTTACCAGACAAGAATGCGTACAAGGGCAGTGTGGGACACCGTGATTTTTTTGCTGAATGGCATTGTGTTTATTTTGATAGGCCTGCAGTTACCGCTTATAATCAATAACATCAAAGGATATGCTTTTATGCAATTGCTGGGGTATGGCTTACTCATCAGTCTCGCAACAATTGTTGTCCGCATTGTTTGGGTTTTTGCAGGCGTTTACAACCAAAAGCTCTTTTCGTTTAAGAAGAAAAAAAATATAGAAAATGCTGCGCCTGCTGAAACGCCTGGTGAAATACCGTGGAAGAATGTACTGATTGTTGCCTGGACAGGCACGCGGGGCGTAGTATCGCTGGCGACCGCACTGGCATTGCCTTTAACGCTAAATAACGGCCAAGCCTTTCCCTATCGGAACGTGATTTTATTTTTAGCGTTCGTTGTAATTTTTATTACGCTGGTTGTACAGGGATTAACTTTACCATTGCTGATAAAGATACTGGGCGTGGAAAAAAAGATGACTTTTCATAAAGAAGATAAAGAACTGGAATTACATATGGCGCACCAGGTGGTGGATTTTATTGAAAAAGATTTTCCGGTTCCGCTGGAACCTAAAATGACAAATCAGTTAAAGAAAAGATACGACGTACTTATTGACAAACTGAGTAAAGAAATTTCGCACATTGACCAGCTTAAAAGGCCGGTACAAAATAAGCTGGCAACACCAATGGGGCAATTATTGCTGGCACAGCTGGAGATCACCAAATTTCAAAGAGAACTGCTGATAAAGTTTCATAAAGAAGGCAGCTTTAGCGACGATGCGATTAAACATGCCGAGCGTGAACTGGATGTGGAAGAAATGCGATTGAATGGTTTAATTGATAAAAATGAAAAGTAACACACTGTATTAAAAAGTAACTGGCCATCACCAAACCAGTTATTAATTACGGCACGATATTATAGATAAAAAAATGTTAATAAAACGAAACTGACTTTATGATGAAGACGCTTACCACGCAGGCAGGTCCTTTCTATACAAAATTGGCCATGATTTTAATTATCCTTATTGCCGGGGGATATTTGTGTATACTGGGTAAAGAAGTATTAAGTCCCTTGATATTTGCCATGCTGATAGCCATTGTGTTGTTGCCCATCGCCAGTTTTTTAGAGCGGCGTTTTAAATTTCACCGGAGTGCGGCAGCTGGTGTTTCCGTGTTATTAATGATTGTTTTTGTTGGTTTGATTTTTTACATGGTGGGAGCGCAGATTGCTGACCTGGGTAGTGACTGGCCCCTGTTTAAACTACAACTGGCTGCATCACTTAAGGATTTTCAGCACTGGATCAGCTCCACATTTCATGTGAACATGGCTAAGCAAATGGCCTATGTAAATTCAGCAACTTCTGACTTGCTCACCGAAAGTACATCGGTAATTGGTGCTACGGTATTGTCTGTTTCTTCTATGTTGCTGTTTTTGGTTTTTACCATGATCAATACTTTTTTTATGCTTTTTTACCGCAGGCATATCGTACGTTTTTTGGTGGTTGTTTGCAACGAAGAAAATGCCATGGTGGTGTATGATATTATAGCCCAGGTGCAGTATATCATCCGTAAATATATTGTTGGATTATTGCTGGAAATGGCCATTGTTGCAACTGTACTTTGTATTGTTTTTTGGTTGCTGGGTATTAAGTATGCGATGCTGCTGGGTATCATTACCGGGCTTTTTAATATCATTCCTTACATCGGTATCTTTACCGCTTTGCTGTTTAGCATACTGGTAACTTTTGCCACGGCTGCCGGTACTACCAAGATTTTACTGGTGTTGGTTGCCGTGGTAATTATGCATTTAATTGACAGCAATGTATTGCTGCCGATGATTGTGGGCAGCAAAGTAAAAATAAATGGCCTTATTACTTTGTTAGGCGTTATCATAGGCGAAATGATGTGGGGTATTCCGGGTATGTTTTTATCCATACCGGTTATTGCCATCGCAAAAATTGTTTTCGACAGAGTGGAAAGTCTGCACCCATGGGGATTTTTATTGGGAGATGAAAAAGATGAACAGCAACCGCCTCCGCTGAAGCAAGAAATTGCAGATGAAACGAATGCCACTCCTGCCTGATGATTTTTTTTTAATAGTATGACTTCATTTGTTGTAAAGGCTCCGGCTTTGGCCACGCTTTAATAAAAGCTCAATGCCTGTATTGCTGTTGAACGGATTGCGACGCAACGATGCTGCTACAGGGCACTTCAGCCGGTATCATTGTTTTTTTTATACTGCTTTTGCTTAAAGATTTATCAAACCGTACCTTTGCGCCTCAAAATTATAAACACAAATTCCCTTGCGGGGATAGGGCATGAAGTACAGCAACGAAATAAACAGGCGCAAAACATTTGCAATTATATCTCACCCGGATGCCGGTAAAACTACGCTTACAGAAAAATTTCTGTTGTTTGGCGGCGCTATTCAAACGGCGGGAGCGGTTAAAAGTAACAAAATAAAGAAGCACGCCACCAGTGATTTTATGGAAATTGAGCGCCAGCGTGGTATCAGTGTGGCAACCAGTGTGATGACTTTTGAGTATGATGGTCACCTGATAAACCTGCTGGATACGCCCGGCCATAAAGACTTTGCGGAGGATACTTACAGAACTTTAACTGCAGTGGACAGCGTAGTGCTGGTGATTGACAGTGTGAACGGGGTAGAGGCGCAAACAAGGCGCCTGATGGAAGTAATTGCGATGCGTAACACGCCCGTAATTGTATTCATTAACAAAATGGACCGGGATGGTAAGAACAGGTTCGACCTGATGGAGGAAATTGAAAATGAACTGAAGATTCAGCTGCATCCAATGACGGTGCCGATCAATAGTGGTAAAGACTTTAAAGGCGTTTATGATCTGCATGAAAAAAGCCTGGTACTGTTTGCAGCCGGCACCAAAGCAACTGGTGAAGAAGTGGTAGAGATAAAAGACTTGAACGACAAAATTCTGGATGATAAGATCGGGGAAAAAGACGCCAACACTTTACGGGAAGATGTGGAACTGATTGATGGTGTTTACGGCGAATTGAATACGGCCGATTACCTGAGCGGAAAAACTGCCCCGGTGTTTTTTGGCAGTGCTGTAAATAATTTTGGTGTAAAAGAGATGCTGGACACTTTTGTCCGCATTGCACCAACGCCCCGTCCGCGGCATACAACTACCCGCGATATCGATCCTGAAGAAGAGAAATTCAGTGGTTTTATTTTTAAGATTCACGCCAACCTTGATCCCAAGCACAGGGACAGGATCGCCTTTTTAAGGGTGTGCAGCGGCAAGTTTGAACGCAGTAAATATTACAATCATGTTAGGCTTGAAAGAGATCTGCGGTTTAATAATCCCTACAGTTTTTTGGCCCGTCAAAAAGATATTATTGAAGAAGCATTTCCAGGTGATGTGGTAGGTTTGTTTGACACTGGTAACTTTAAAATAGGGGATACATTGACTGAAGGGGAAAAGTTCTACTTCACTGGTATTCCATCTTTTAGTCCGGAAATTTTTAAAGAGGTAGTGAATAAAGATCCGATGAAAACCAAACAGTTAGAGAAAGGACTTTTGCAGCTGACTGATGAGGGCGTTGCGCAGTTATTTACACAATTTGGCGGTAATAAAAAGATCATTGGTTGCGTGGGCGAACTGCAATTTGAAGTAATACAATACCGCTTGTTGCAAGAGTACGGCGCTTCCGTACAAATGAACAGTCTGCCCTTTTACAAGGCCTGCTGGCTCACCAGTAAGGACCCGAAAAAGCTACAGGATTTTATCAAATTTAAACAGGCGAACATTGCAGAGGATAAGGATGGTCACCTGGTATACCTGGCACAAAGTGAGTGGTTTTTAAATACCGAAAGACAAAATAATCCGGATATAGAATTTCACTTTACCAGTGAGATACATAAGTGAATTTGAAGGTTTTTTTGCTGGTTAATTGCTTTTTAAAATTAACCAGCTCTTGTTTTTACACTTTGCACATCTTTCAACATCTACCGGATCAGGACTAAGTTTCCTTTTTTGTAAAACTTGCTACAGTTATCCTCCGCTTTGATATAATAAACGTAATTGCCTGCGTCAGCTGCTTTTCCTTGGTAGGTTCCATTCCAGCAATCATTATCTGTGGTAGTATGAAATACCATGCTTCCATAGCGGTTAAAAATGGACACTTCAACAGATTTCATGAAGGTAAAATGACTGACTTTAAAACAATCGTTTAATCCATCTCCATTTGGTGTAAACGCTGACGGAATGAAAAAAGAAGTGGACCCGATTTTATTTACTACTACGGTAATCGTATCAGTGGCAACACAGTTGGTGGTTAAATCTACAGCGGATACGGTGTACAACGTGGTGGCATTGGGCGAAGCCAGCGGATTGGCTGCAGTACTGTTATCCAGGCTGGCAGCAGGTGACCAGGAAAACGGTCCGCTGCCGGTTGCCTGTAACTGGGCAGCAGATATACTACAATCTATGTCATTTAATTTTGTTGCTTTGATGGCAGGCACAGGCAATACAGCTACTGAAGTAGTTAAAGTAGCAGTGGTATTACAGGTAAGTTCTTTAATTACTACTGTATAAGTCGTATTGCTGCTGGCATTGGTGGTGGGGTTTGCAATGTTAGGGTTATTTACAAGTGCTGCCGGTGACCATGTGTATACGTCACCGCCAGTTGCTAATAACTGGGCAGATGCATTGAGGCAAGTGGTATCTGCTGCGGATATGGTAAATACTGGGTCGGGGTTTACAGCAATTTTTACCGAATCAGTGGCAGTGCAACTATTGACTCCGGTTACAACAACAACATATGTGGTGGTGGTTACAGGCGACGCAACCGGGTTGGCAATGGCGGCATTACTAAGTCCGGCTACAGGCAGCCATTGGTAAGTACTGCCACCAGATGCTTGCAATTGTAGCGGGGTATTTTTACAAATGGCTGTACCCGGAGTAACTGCAACAACAGGAAGCGTCTTTGCTGTAATGCTAACGGTATCCGTAGCTGTACAGCCTTTACTGTCTGTACCCGTTACAATGTACTGGGTGTTTACAGCTGGTGTTGCTACCGGATTGGCAACCGTTGCATTTGAGAGACCAGTTGTGGGAGACCAGTTATACGATATGCTTCCGTTTGCACTCAACTGCACCGCCTTGCCTGCACAAACTAGGGTGTCATTATTTGCTTTTACAGAAGGATTATCTACTGTGATAATTACGCTGTCTCGTTTTATCAGCACCGGCGCGAAAGAAATATCATCCAGCGCAAAATCGTTGCCCTGTACAAAAGTGTTTTTGTTTACTATTGCAATTTTTGCAGAAGTATTGTTGCCAGAGTTCCAGGTTGTATAAAATTGGGTCCAGCTACAGGTTGGTAAACTCGCTGTAATTAATGTGCCAACATCCCCACCATTAATCGAAAAACTAAGTTGCGCCGGATTGGGTGTATACAGCGCTTGTATCCAGGTCGAAAAGGCATAGTTTGTATTGGGTGTGACTGCAACACTTTCACTCCACACCAGTACGTCTGCTGTCGGCGCGCCGTTTACTAACATCATATTACCGCTGCCTGTTGTATGATCACCACATGGGCTCAGACCCCCGTTCCAGTTTTGGGGATTTGTGCCAACGAAATACTGAGCTTCCGTGATGTTGGGTGTGGCAAAATTATATGCCGAAGCAAATCCTGTATTGCCGGCGCTAAAATCGCCGTTGACAATGGTGTTAACGCCGGGGATTTGTGCAGTTAAGAAATAGGTGATAGCAACCGGTGTATTTGTGGTGGGATTTGCAGATAAAGGATCGTCTAAATAAGTCGTGGGTGACCAGCAAAAGTTGAGTGAAGGTGCCGTCAGCAATTGTTTAGTCGTACCAAAACAAATGGTAGTATCCCTGGTAAGTATAATATCCTGCCGTAGAATATTAACAGAAATATTTTTCGTGATAGTGTCATTACAGCTACCGGTTTGCGCCGTATATTTTACAAGGTAGTTACCCGTATTGGCATAAACATGAGTTGGTGTAGCCCCAGTCGCAAGTCCGCCATCTCCAAATATCCAGGATGGATTTACCGGAGCATTTCCAATTGCTGAAAACTGGATGCTGAGCGGATTACAGCTATTCTGGTTGTAAGAAAAATCAATCGTAGAACCTGTAGTGGTAACGGTAGTTTTTACACTGTCTGTACAACCGTTGTTGTCGGTCACCACAAGGGAAACAGTATGTGCGCCAACTGTAGCATAGGGATGTGTTACAACGGATGAGCTTGCTGTTGTGCCATCGCCAAAGTCCCAATGCCAGGTTTTGATGGCAGAATTTTGCACGTAGGCAAGTCCTGTAAAATCAAATGAATTGCAGGAGGACTTTGCGGATTTTATTTTTACAGAATCAATATTTTTTTTGAAGGGAACAGAAGTAACAGGTAATACCAAACTGTTATAGGTAAATCCGGCAGACCCTGGCAATGCGCCCCAGGCATCGTTACCCGCTGTGGTATTAACTCCATTAATTCCTCCATTTAATGTTAATAGTGCGCCAGGAGGATTCACGTTTTGTTTGAACCAAATTACGCCACCACTGCCACCGCCTCCTGGTCCTGTAATAAAAGTTGGGAAAGGGCCGGTGCTTGCACCGTTTCCTCCTTTAGCTTCAACAGTAATTTTATCAAGAAAATTATTTGTATTTAATAAAATTGAACCGCCTGCTCCGCCACCACCTGCTCCTTCATTGCAATTGCTTCCCGTACAGGCTGTACCATTGTTCCCGTTGCTCTTTATTTTAGAACTATTAGATTGAAGATAACCGGATGAAATGAGAATAAGTGCACCACCTCTACCACCACCGGAAGTAAAAGGATCGGCACCAGGGTCATTTGCGTGGCCTGATCCGCCACCGCCGCCTAAGTAAATTTTATTTTGCGTAGTATAATTTGTTAAACCATATCCCGCAACGCCGGCATTAACAACTATGGCATCATTGCAAAGATTAAACTGATTACCCCCTCTGCCACCTATGGAAGCATTGGAGCCACCTCCACCGCCGGCATTGTGATCATTTCCACCTCCGCCGCCATTTGCCAGTTTACCTTTGCCTGCAGACTTTTCTGTGCTCACTTCTGCAATGCCTTCACCTTTCGCAGCACCAAATACATTTCCCAGCATATAATAAAAATCGTTCTGACTACAATTTGTACTGGCGGTATTAAAATTTTCTTCACGCCCTCCTTTAAAGCCTTTCCCACTAACATCTATGTCAGAATTTAATTTAATAGTGTCTTTCACATTAAACACCAATACGCCACCCTTTTTACCATCCCAGGGCAGACACGTAAGAGGACTGGAAAATGTGATGCTTTTGTAGTAAGGAACCCTTACCAGCTGCACCCGTCCATCGGGTAAGTCATACTGGCGGAGTAAAACATTCGTCAGTTCTATTATATTTCCCGATTTACTTTTTACGTAGTTATACTCATAATTACCAGCATTTTTAAAATTGGTAATATTACCAAATGCCGCGGTATTTGAAGTATCAATAAGAGCCCCTTTCATCTGTATCATCAGCACTGTATCACCAATATTAAATGTAGATGCATCTTCAACGGTAATCTTATTTTCGCAGGGATTGAACGCTATTACAGGGGTATAGGTGTTGATGATTAAACTGTCACTTATAATTTTAGCGCAGGAATCTGCAACAAATGCACAATTGGGGTTAGTTGCATTGATGGAAGCACTGCCGCCCAAAACACCATCGAAAGCAGTATTGCCCTGTTTATTTAATAAATTATCAAAAGTATAGTAAGCCACCAGGCCAGGTTGCGTGGTTGGAGCAGGTAAGGTGGTGTTCATGTAATTTTTTAGCTCTGCCTGCGTTTTCGCCACATTCCAAATTCTGACTTCATTAATATATCCAATAAAGTTTGTGTTAAATCCCTGTGGCTCGTACCAGCCAATCCTTGTTTGCCAATTGTTTTGATATAATGTACCAGTGGCGGCAACCTGGCTCATTAAAAATCCATTTCTATAAAATTTTAGCGTACTGCCATCGTACACCATAGCGGCATGGTACGTTTTATTGAGCTCAATATCACAGATATCAGGCGTTCGGAAATACCCGTTGGATGTAGTAATTTCTGCTGTGTTGGGACGTAAAAGATAATTGGCATCCGAAGGGTCATTGTGTTTGGAAACTAAATCACCGGCATAAATTTCACCTCCGGAATAGGAGGTTGTTCTGTTGAAAGTAGCCTCCACTGTAATCTTGTTTCCGGTAATATTTACCTGCCCCATATTGGCATAAGAAGGAGTGGCCGGAGTTGCCAGCCAGTTGTTGCAAGCTGTTGTAACTCTTGCGCAGGAGTCTGCCACAAAAGCGCAGCTTGTATTGGTGGTATTAATAGTGGCTGCCCCGTTGATCGTTCCGTTAAAAGTAGTATTGCCCTGTTTATTTACCAAGTTGTTGAATTGATAATATGCCAACAGACCTGTTTGAGCAGTTGGCGCAGGTAAAGATGTATTCATGTAAGATTGTAGTTGCGCCTGAGTACGTGCTACATTCCAAATCCTGACTTCATTAATATATCCTATAAACTGCGTAGTGTAAAATGCTTGTGAATAATGACCAATCCTGGTATCCCAGTTATTTTGAATCAGATTTCCCGAAGCTGCAACCTGGCTCATTAAAAATCCGTCTCTGTAAAATTTTAGTGTACTACCATCATAGACCAGAGCGACATGATAGGTTTTGTTTAAAGTAAGATCACAAATATCCGGTGTTCCAAAAAAACCATTCGTTGTTGTTATGTAAGCATGGTTGGGCCTTAATAAATAATTGACGTCAGAAAAATCATTGTGTTTTGAAACGATGTCTCCTTCTGTATTGTCACCTCCGCCCGGAACATACGGTTGGGTTCTGTTAATAGTTGCTTCTACGGTTACCTGATTTCCCGGAATATCCAGCTTCCCGATATTTACGGAAGAGCTTACAGAAGGAGTACTTAACCAGTTATTACAATTTTGAGCTTTACAGACAGACCAGCCAATATGTAGCAGAAAAAAAAGACAGGCAAATTTTCTCATACGGGTACAGTGATAGTTTTATTAAGGTAAAATAAAAATACCCTAATAATTTCATATACCAGTATAATTGTATGGAGTTATTTTTTTTAATTCGTTTTTTAAAGAAGCAGCAATTTTCAGTGAACCAATGAATTGGTGTATCGCCTGCTTATCAATCGCATTTTTGCCCCGTGTCAATTCTTTCAACGCTTCATAAGGCTGCGGATAATTTTCTCTTCTCAACACGGTTTGGATTGCTTCTGCAACTACAGCCCAGTTGTTATCAAGGTCAGCTTTTAGTTTTGCTTCATTCAGCACCAGTTTATCAAGGCCCTTTTCAATGGACTTAAATGCAAGGATGGTGTGTGCTACCGGCACGCCTATATTTCTCAATACTGTTGAGTCTGTGAGATCCCTCTGTAATCTTGATACCGGTAATTTGGCTGAAAGGTGCTCCAGTAAAGCATTTGCAATACCAAGGTTGCCTTCGGCATTTTCAAAGTCAATTGGGTTTACTTTGTGAGGCATTGCCGAAGATCCTATTTCTCCCTTTTTTGTTTTCTGTTTAAAATAATCGGTACTGACGTATGTCCAGATGTCGCGGCAAAAATCTATGAAGATGGTGTTGATGCGTTTAATGGCATCAAAATGTGCAGCTAAGGTATCGTAGTGTTCTATTTGCGTGGTATATTGCTGGCGTTCCAGGCCCAGTTTCGTTTCTGTAAATTCATTGGCAAACTTTACCCAATCGTATTTTGGATAAGCTACATGATGGGCATTAAAGTTGCCGGTAGCACCTCCAAATTTTGCCATAAAAGGAATGTAACTGAACAACTGCACCTGGTTTTCAAGTCTTTCCACGTATACCATGATCTCTTTACCGAGGCGTGTAGGGGATGCTGCCTGTCCGTGCGTACGGGCCAGCATGGGTATATCTTTCCAGGCAGTTGCTAATTGTAATAATTGCTGCTGCAGATTAATTACGGCAGGCAGGTAATCATGCTCCACCGCGTGTTTCCAGCTTAAAGGTATCGCGGTATTGTTGATATCCTGTGAAGTCAAACCAAAATGTATCCATTCTTTTAGAGAAGCTGCATTGCATTTATCCAATTCCCCTTTCAAAAAATATTCAACTGCTTTCACATCATGGTTGGTAATTTTTTCAGTTTCTTTTATCACTCCCGCATCTTCCAGGGAAAAATTGGCGACCGCATTCTGAAGGTGAGTTTTCACGCTGGCAGGCAACTTAAAAAATTTTTTTTCAGCAAGAAAAACGAAATATTCAACCTCCACCAGCACCCGGTATTTTATGAGGGCATACTCGCTGAAATATTCGTCCAGGTGATGCAATTGTTTTCGGTAACGTCCGTCAATGGGAGAGATAGCAGTTAGTTGATTTAAATCCATGGTGATGCTGTAAATTTGCAGCCAAAATTATACTAAAGCAATTGGACAGAAAAATAAGAGTAGGAGCGGTTAGCTATCTGAACACAAAACCGTTGATTTTTGGATTTGAAAAGGGAATGATGAAGGAGTCAATTGATCTTGTTATCGACTACCCGGCAAATATTGCTATACAACTTATCAAAAACGAAATTGATATCGGACTTATTCCCGTTGCTATACTTCCGCAGTTGAAAGAATACTACATCATGTCCGATTATTGCATTGCCTCCGACGGAGAAGTGGCAAGCGTTTGCCTTTTTAGTGATGTGCCATTGAATGAAATAAAGACGATTTTACTGGATTACCAGAGCCGCACTTCTGTTGCGCTTTTAAAGGTGCTGTTGAAAGAGCATTGGAAAATTTCTCCTGATTTGGTACAGGCTTCAGAGGGATATGAGAATGCTATATCCGGCGATACAGCGGGGCTTGTTATTGGTGACAGGGCGCTGCAACAACGGCTAAAATCAATCTTTATCCATGATTTAAGCACTTCATGGAAAGAGTTAACAGGTAAGCCTTTCGTATTTGCAGCCTGGGTAAGCAACAAGCAAATGACTCAACAGTTTATAGCAAACTTTAACCAGGCAAATAAATTTGGATTGGATAATTTAGAACGGGTAGTCCGGGAAAATCCATACGATACGTATGATTTACACACCTATTACACAGACAATATAAAATTCAATCCTCAATTTGATAAGCTTGAAGTAATAACTTTATTTTTGGAGAAAATAAAAAGCTACAAATGAAAGTTGTTCTATTTGCCGGAGGGCTGGGAACCCGGATTTCTGAAGAAACGGATATCCGGCCCAAGCCAATGGTTGAGATTGGCGGAAAGCCCATTCTGTGGCACATTATGAAGATTTACAGTCATTATGGATTTAATGATTTTATCATTTGCCTTGGTTACAAAGGGTATGTAATAAAAGAATATTTCATTAACTATTTTTTACATAATTCTGATATAACGGTTGATTTACGCACCAATAAAACTGAAATTCATGGCACCAACGCCGAGGCGTTTAAAGTGACATTGGTGGAAACGGGATTAACCACCAAAACAGCCGGAAGATTGCAGCAAGTTGAGAAATATATTGGAACTGAAGACTTCTTATTGACTTATGGGGACGGGGTGTGTGATGTAAATATCAAAGATTTGCTGGCTTTTCACAGAGCCCATAACAAGATTGCAACCGTTACTTCAATACAGCTGGATGCACGCTTTGGCGGTATGGATCTTGGGTCAAATGGAGAGGTAGTGTCGTTCAGGGAAAAGGCAAAAGATGAGAGTAAATGGATCAACGGCGGGTTTTTCATTCTAAAGTCAGAAGTCTTCAAATATCTGGAAGGAGACATGACAAACATGATGTGGGAAGATGAACCGTTGGAAAAATTGACCAACGATCAGCAATTGGTGGCGTACCAACATAAGGGCTTTTGGAAATGTATGGATGCATTGCGGGATAAATTAGAATTGGAAGAGCTCTGGAAAAATAATAATGCGAAATGGAAAGTGTGGTGAGAGGAAATACATTTTTATATTATAAGGGCAAGAAGGTTTTTATAACAGGCCATACTGGTTTTAAAGGCGCATGGTTGATAACCTGGCTGCATTTATTGGGTGCTAACATAAAAGGCTATGCGCTTGCGCCAGATGATATTGGATTATTCAATGCTGTAGCGCCTCATATTGAGTTTGAAAATGTAATTGCGGATATAAGAGACAAAGAAAAATTAAAGAAAGAAATACTTGATTTTAGACCAGATTTTATTTTCCACTTAGCGGCACAAGCATTGGTTAGGCGGTCATATGAAATTCCTTCTGAAACTTTCGATATAAACACTGTGGGTACTGCCAACGTTCTCGAAGCTGTATGCGATCTTCCCGATAAGTGCAGTGTGATTGTTATCACGACGGATAAAGTGTATGAAAACAAAGAAATTGATTATCATTATCAGGAAACAGATGAATTAGGAGGGTATGACCCTTACAGCGCCAGTAAGGCAGCTGCAGAAATAGTGATCAATTCATTCAGGCGGTCTTTTTTTAATCTTCAAAAATATTCAACCCATCAAAAATCTGTTGTGAGCGCTAGAGCAGGCAATGTAATTGGTGGAGGTGACTGGAATAAGGACAGAATTATACCCGACATCATCCGCTCATTGATTGAAGAAAAGCCTGTCAGGGTTAGAAATCCGGGAGCTGTACGGCCGTGGCAACACGTTTTAGAGCCGTTAAGCGGGTATCTTTTGTTGGGAATATTATTAAATGATGAACCCGCTAAATTTTCAGGAGCTTATAATTTTGGTCCAAAAACTGACGACCATTTATCTGTAAAAGAGTTGGTGAGTTTAGCCCTTGAATATTGGGGACATGGAAGTTGGGCAGACGATTCAGACCCTTCGCAACCACATGAAGCTGGAATATTGCAATTGGATATTAGTAAAGCTATAGCAAATTTAAAATGGACTCCAAAGCTGACAAGTAAAGAAGCTATTGAATGGACTATTGAATGGTATAAACAAAAAGCAGAAAATGTATTTGAGTTTACGATACAACAAATTAAAAACTATCAATCAACATGATATTCACGGAAACATCATTGAAGGGTAGTTACGTCATCGATCTTGAACCATTTACTGATGAACGAGGCTGGTTTGCGAGAACATATTGCAAAAACGAATTTAACTCGATAGGACATACAAAAGAATGGGTTCAGTTAAATCATTCGTATACCAGGCAAAAAGGCACAATCAGGGGAATGCACTTTCAACTTGCCCCTTTTACTGAAGTCAAGCTGGTACGTTGCATAGCCGGAGCCGCTTATGATGTCATCATTGATATAAGAAAAGATTCCCCGACATTTTTAAACTATTTTGGAGCCGAAATATCCGCGATTAATAGAAAGATGATCTATATACCTGAAGGTTTCGCCCACGGATTTCAGGCGTTAACCGATGAATGTGAACTAATCTATCATCATTCTCAATTTTACGCACCGGGTGTAGAAGGGGGGATAAGGTATAATGAACCATTAATAAATATAGACTGGCCACTTTCAGCAGACCGGATTTCAGAAAGGGACAGTATGCACCCATTGATTGATATAAATTTTAAAGGACTGTAATTATGCAATGCAGATTTTGTAAGGCCCGGCTAGAGAATGTTTTTATCGACCTGGTAAATTCGCCTGCGTCTAACTCTTTTTTAACGGCAAGTCAACTAAATGAGCCCGAAACTTTTTACCCTTTAAAGGTGTATACCTGTCATGAATGTTTCCTGGTGCAGGTGGATGAATACAAAAAATCCGAAGCGATATTTGATAGCAATTACGTTTATTTCTCATCTTACAGCACAAGCTGGCTACAACATGCAAAAGAGTATTCTGATTTAATGATTAAACGATTTGGTTACAACCAACAGTCGTTGGTGATAGAAGTTGCTTCGAACGATGGGTATTTACTGCAATATTTTAAAGAGAAAAATATCCCGGTGCTGGGCATTGAACCAACAGCTAACACAGCGGCCGCAGCAAAAGAAAAAGGAGTAGAATCGGTTATTGATTTTTTTGGATCGAAACTAGCAAGTGAGTTGGTAGCAAAAAATATTAAAGCTGACCTTTTACTCGGCAATAACGTGTTGGCCCACGTACCTGATATTGTTGATTTTGTGACTGGTCTTAAAATAATTTTAAAGGAGACCGGAGTTATTACAATGGAATTTCCACACCTGATGCAGTTGGTTGATAACAACCAGTTTGATACAATTTATCATGAGCATTTTTCCTACCTGTCTCTTTATACAGTAAAACAAATATTCAATTCACTGGCGCTGGAAATATTTGACGTTGAGGAATTAACTACTCATGGCGGTTCTTTGCGCATTTATGCAAAGCATCAGCACGATGCAACCAAAAAGATCAGCGAAAACGTTTCATTACGTTTAAAAAAAGAAGTTGGTAAAGGAATGATGACCCTGGCATACTATGATCATTTTCAGCAACAGGCGCTAAAAGTAAAATTAGATATTACCGAATTTTTGATTGATCAGAAAAGATTGGGAAAGAAGGTAGCCGCCTATGGAGCGGCTGCCAAAGGAAATACGATGTTGAATTATTGCGGTATAAAAAATGATCTGATTGAGTTTGTGGTAGATGCCAATCCCCACAAACAAAATAAATATTTACCTGCCAGCCATATTCCCGTTGTAAATGAACAATACCTTAAAAATGCGCAGCCGGAATTTGTGATTATATTTCCCTGGAATTTAAAGGATGAAATAATAAAACAGCTACATTATATTAGAGAGTGGGGAGGGAAATTTGTCGTTGCTGTACCTCATTTACAAATTATCGGATAGAAATATTCATGAAAAAAATACTTGTTACAGGGGCCACTGGTTTTATTGGGAATTATGTAGTAGAACAATTACTGCAACAAAAAGATCTTACTGTAATAGCCTCTTCCGCTGACATAAAAAAAGCCAGGCTTGCGCCTTGGTTTTCATCTGTAATTTACATCCCATTTAATTTAAAGGATTATAATAGCACAATTAATTATTACGATTTCTTTTATAAGCCAGATAGTATGATTCACCTGGCTTGGGAAGGATTACCCAACTATACTGCTGCTTTTCATGTACACGACAATTTACCCCGTCACTATTCATTTTTGAAAAATTGCATTGATAATGGTTTAACTGACATAACAATAACAGGGACTTGTTTTGAATATGGTATGCAGGAGGGAGTTTTATCGGAAAATATGGATACAAGGCCAGCTAATTCATATGCTATCGCAAAGGATACATTGCGCAAGCAAATGGAGGAATTGCAATTGCAAAAGATATTTCACTTTAAATGGATAAGGTTATTTTACATGTACGGAACAGGGCAAAGCCCTAATTCCTTAATTTCGCAACTGGATAAAGCACTGGATGCTCATGAAGCAGTATTCAATATGAGCGGGGGTGAGCAGGAACGGGATTACCTGCCTGTAGAAAAAGTGGCAAGCTACATTGTTAAGATAGCCTTACAATGCAGGGTGACAGGACTGATCAATTGCTGTAGCGGTCGTCCGGTTAAAGTAAGAACTCTTGTAGAGAATTATTTGAAGCAACGACAAAAGCAAATACAACTTAACCTCGGGTACTATCCTTACGCAGATTATGAACCAATGCGTTTTTGGGGTGATAACCAAAAATTAAAAACTATAACAGACAATGACAAATCCAATTGAGCAATTTAAAGAGGAAAGGGAAGATCGCATTGCCAACAATGCCAATAATGAAAGGCTATTAACTGCCGCCGGGGCTTTCAATCTTGAATCTAATAAGGCGCAGTATTCATACAATTTTTCGTGGATGGGAAGGCCTATCATTCAATATCCCCAGGATATGCTGGCTATGCAGGAGATAATATGGACGTTGCAACCTGATTTGATTATAGAGACAGGAATAGCTCATGGAGGATCTTTAGTTTATTATGCTTCCCTGTTGGAATTGATTGGGAAGGGAGAAGTGCTTGGGATAGACATTGATATTCGTGAGCATAACAAAATTGCCATTGAAAGCCACCCTATGTACAAAAGAATAAAAATGATCCAGGGTTCATCTATTGATCCGGAAATAGTAACAAGAGTACGGCAACATACTGTAGGAAAAAAAACGGTTTTGGTTGTACTTGATTCCAATCATACCCATGAACATGTTTTACAGGAATTACAGATGTACGCCCCATTTGTCTCTTTAAATTCCTATGTAGTGGTTTTTGATACGATTGTTGAAAAGTTACCCGCTAATTATTTACCAGGGCACACACGGCCATGGGGAGTTGGCGATAATCCGTTAACAGCGGCTAAAGCATTTCTTGACGTTAACAGCCAGTTTGAAATAGACAGGTCTATTGACAATAAACTTTTAATCAGTGTTGCGCCAAGTGGTTATCTAAAACGAATAAAATAATTACCCTTATTGGATTCATTATTTTAACTTAACTGTAAGCATCAATAGTAAATTATCTTAAGTGAACACCGATATCAGTATTATTATTCCAACGCACAACAGGCATGGTTATCTTACAAGAATACTGGAGTATTATTCACTCACCGATATTTCTTTATTTGTTGCTGATAGTACAGCTAAACCATACGATATAAATTTGGCAAGTGGCAAATTGGATAGGGTTCATTATTTTCATCTTCCTCAAAAATCACTTACCGGTAAAATTGCTTTCATATTGGAAAAAGTCAGGTCGCCTTATGTTGTGATGTGCGCTGATGATGATTTTATTATCCCGGAAGCCCTTCTTAAATGTATCAGCTTTTTGAAAGATAACGAGGCTTTTAGTTCTGCGATGGGCAACACAATTTGTTATAAAAAAGTACCGGGGGCTTGTGAAAAAATTGATTTTTTAGCAATGTATACAGATCGGTTATCATACAGAAGTCAGGAAGAGGATCCATTCAAAAGGCTACAACAATTCTTTCATTCATACCGAACGATATTCTGTGCAGTACATCGGACGGATATTTTGAAACAAGCTTTCCGGGATGCTGAACAGTGGATAAGAAACCTCTTTCTTAACGAGTATATTACGGCGATTTATCCGCTGGTGAAAGGGCATATTATTGAGTTGCCTTTTTTGTACCAGGTAAGGGAATACACAGAATATTCTGATGATAAGACGACTCCAAATATTGATACAGTTTTACTTGACAAAAATTTTGAAAAGGAGTTTGAAGATTTTTTGACTTATCATGCTTTGCTAATTTCGCCGGAGATAAATCAATCAGTAGAAAATTCGAGGCATTTTTTAAGACCAATTATAATGCAGTTTGCCCATCATGTTCATAGCCTTAAGAAAACTGCGAATGTGAGTTTTGAGAAAAAGGTCGGCAAATTATTTTTCGCCATTCCTTTTATCGGGCCGCCAATGATCAGCCTGTTTAGAAAACGGAAGAGTGCAGTCGCTTTATCCAAACTCGTAAGAACGGACGATGAAAAAAAACAGCTGGCTATAATTCATGAGTTAATATCCAAGTATTTTAAAAAGAACTCGTTTTCAACACCATAAATTCAAAAGGATTCCATTTGTAATTGGTGCAATGATATTTATTTGTATTGATTTAAAGCTGGTAATTTTTATCCTTCTAGTTGCTCGATTAATGATGAAATAGGTCGTCCCTTTAACATTTAAATGACTTGAAGAAAAAAATGCCATAATAAATAACAAGGTATCTTAAGTATGAAATTCTTTTATCTGGAACTTCCGCAATCAATACTTGTGATCCTTTCTAAAAGTGTTACGCATTTACCAAATTATTTTTATACTATCTTATTTCACAGCCAATCCGAAACTGGGTTCCCCTTGAGTAGGCATTAATCAAATTAATAAAAATGAGAAGAATTTTCATGATCTCTGCTGCACTAAAAGCTTTTGTTTTGACATCCATCCTTTTTCAGATGACAAGCTGTAAAAAAACTACTGTTCAAGCCGGAGATAATTGTCCTCCCGCAGCTTACCCCGTTACCGGGTTATGGGAAGGTACCTACCAAACCGACCAGGTAAATCATATTGCTACTTATTGCAGCTTTACAATTTATCCTGATGGAACTTTTATGAAAAGGGCTCAGGTTATATCATCAACGGAATATGAACTTACCAGGGGAACATGGAAACTAAACGGAACTTTATTTGAATACCAGGATACGTCAATACTTCCATATAGTGGAGGAAGTATAATCAACAAGGCTAAATTAACATTCAGCGATACGGGAACTTTAACTGATGGCACCTGGCAAGATTTAAGCGGACAAACATATACCGGAACATTCCAAAATATGAGAAGAAATAAATAGGTTTTTGTAAAGTTTTGATTAGCGTTTAGAGTTTTCCACAGGCTCTAAACGTTTTTTAGTTTTACAGGCAACCCCATCTCTTAAACAGAGTTGCTTTAATTTTCAATAAGTTTGCATATTTCTGTTATAAAAATTTAAATCTGCCAAATTTATATCAAACTTTTACTATGCGTGTATGGTCAGCGATATTGAAAAAGCCTGGTGCAACGGCTTTATGAGCAACTTTAATAAGTCTAATTCTTTAAATCAAAAATATAAATGCCGGGTAATTCCTTTCTTCAAAATATTTCAAAAGGTATCAGTTTAAATTTAAAACGGTTGGGGTCCAACCCGTACAAAAAAATAAATTTAAACTGGTTCAAAATAAAATACTATAAACATTTGCCTGCCGGTAAAATCAAAACACATGTCCTATTTGGCAAGCCGCTTTATTTTACTGATTCTATACAATTGGTTAACGGCCTGGAGGAAATTTTTATAGAAGAGATGTATCGCCAGGAATTAAAAGCCAACCCATTTATAATTGATTGCGGCGCTAACATTGGGTTAAGCGTTATCTACATGAAGCGGCTATATCCTAATGCTGAGATGATCGCCTTTGAGCCGGACGAAACAAACTTCCAGCTGTTGTCAAAAAATATAGCTTCTTTTGGATACAGCAACGTAGATCTTCGCAAAGAGGCTATCTGGATTGAGAATACGGTGCTTCAGTTTTCAAGCCAGGGCACAATGACCAGCAAAATTGAGATGAAGGCAAGTGCTGGTACAATCGACGTGCAGGCAGTGAGGCTAAGGGATTTGCTGGACCGGGAAGTTGATTTTTTAAAAATTGATATTGAAGGTGCAGAGTATAAAGTGCTCTGCGATATTGCTGATAGATTATACCAGGTTAAAAATATGTTTTTGGAATACCATGGCACGTTTGCTCAAAATAAAGAGTTGACCGCAGTGTTTGAAATGATTAGTGGTGCTGGATTTAATTACTACATAAAAGAGGCCGCCACTCTTTTTGATTATCCATTTCAAAGAGTAAAAAAATCCGATATTGAGTATGATGTGCAGTTAAATATTTTTTGTTTTCGTGTATAAATTACGTGTTTAAGATTTTCATTTATGATCTCAGTAATCATCTGTTCAATTAATAAAATACTTGCCGGACAGGTGCAAAAAAATATTGCAGAAACCATCGGGGTTGTGTGGGAGCCTGTCATAATTGATAATATTACAAACCCACAAAGTCTAACGTATGTATATAATCTTGGAGCCGCAAAAGCGTCTTACGATATTCTTTGTTTTGTGCATGAAGATTTAATTTTTAAAACGCAAAACTGGGGATTGAAATTGATTGATCATTTTAAAAATGATCCGCAGCTGGGCCTGGTTGGTATTGCCGGCAGTAAATATAAAAGCAACGTTCCTTCTGGCTGGGCAACGGGCATTGCGGAAATTGATTGTTGTAATATTACACATCTGGATCGTAAAGGGAACCAGCAACAAATGTATTTTAATCCGGTGCCCGGATCGCTTATCCAGGAAGTGGTTGTGCTGGATGGCGTGTTATTATGTTGCCCAAAAAAGGTTTGGGAAGAGGTTAAGTTTGATGATATCTTGCTGAAAGGTTTTCACCTGTATGATTTGGATTTTTCTTTGCGGGTAGCTGAAAAATATAAAGTGGTGGTTAGTTTTGAAATTGATATGATCCATTTGACAGAAGGTGGCAATTTTTCTGATAAATGGCTGGAGGCAACACTTGACTGGCACAATAAAATGAGTGCGAAATTACCTGCTTATGTAAAGGGATTACCAGTTAACAAAAAAAGATGGGAAGATAAAATTGTACGTGCCTGGCTGATACGTTTGAAGCACGAAAATATTAGATTTTACAATCAGATGCAATGGCTGATGAGAGTAAAAATTTGGGCGCATCTGTCAGCGTGGCCAAATGTATTATTGTTTATGGTGAAAAAATATTTTAAAAGCGCAGTTAAATCATGAGCAATAAGCCCCTTATTTCAATATGTATTCCAGCTTACAAGCGGATCACTGATCTGAAAATATTACTTGATTCCATTGGCAACCAAACGTTCACCGATTATGAGGTTATTATAACAGACGATAGTCCTGACGACACCGTTAAAAATTTCTGCGATACTTACCCGCACACCTTTAAGTTGGTGTACTACAAAAATACGCCGCAACTGGGAACACCGGAAAACTGGAATGAAGGCATACGCAAAGCATCCGGCACATGGGTAAAGCTGATGCATGATGATGATTACTTCGCTGCCAAAGATAGTTTGGCATTATTCGTTTCGGCCATTGAAAGCAATCCACAGGTGCAGGTATTCTATGGTGCTTTTATTTTTGAGGATACTGCTAACAATACAAGGAAAATTATCACCTGTAATTGGTTCGACCGTTTCTTCTTAAGCCTTTCTCCGTACCATATGCTGCGGAGAAATTACTTTGGCAACCCCAGCTGCATCGTGGTAAAAAAAGACGTCCCATTTTTATACGATAACCGTTTTAAATACATTGTTGATTTTGCCTATTATATTGAGTTGCTTCAAAATAAAATTAAGTGCCGGTATATCAATGAAGTGTTGATTCATGTCGGCATTAATGAGGGGCAGGTTACCAATTACACTTATAAGAACAAGGCAGTTCAAATGTATGAGAACCACGTTTTGTTTGAAAAAATTGGCGCCGGGGCTTTGCGCAATGTTATAGCATTTGATTATTACTGGCGTACTTACAGAAATTTTGAAATTAAGTCAGCGAAGGATATTGAACCATTTTATCAAGGAGAGGTTGCAGCCGTTTTACAACATATGATTGCTTTTCAGCAGCAGGTTTCACCTGGCTTAATGAAGAAAGGATTATTTTCAAAAATAGCCATGCTGACCTGCTATTGTCTGCTGAGAATGAAGGGTGTTTTTTAGCTCCCACAAATATGTTGTTGGAAAAACTTATTTAAAGATTTGTGTGACCCAAAGCGCTCCATATTGTTTGGTATAATAGATGGCAGCAAAAATATACCACCTGAAATCGGGATAAAATTTCTTCATAAACTGCGCATGATTGCGGATGGATGTGGTGCGTATTAATATCCATTTGTCTTTGCTCACACTTCCTTTGTGTACATGCATTACTTTCGCCTGCGGCAGAAAATGTATTTGATAACCCAACTGCTTAAAATCCCAGCACCAGAGTGTGTCTTCGCAATACATAAAAAAATCATCCGACAATTTTTTCTTTGGTAGTTGTTGTATGATGCTTTTAGGAAACAGCATAAATGCACCCCAAACCCAATCGCAGTTAGCAAAGCTTTGGTGATCAAAATAATGATGCAGCATCAGCGCTTCCCGTTTGGCCTTTGGCAACAATTTATACAATGGAAACACTTCCAGCAACTCCCAGCTGATGGTTCTGAAACGACGGCAATTGAATTGAACACGCCCATCCGGATATAATAACTGGCAGGTAGTCATGCCTACCTCTTTATGCGTCAACAAATGATCAAGACAAATTTTCGGCGCATTGTTGATGAGTTCCGTATCGCTGTTTAATAGTAACAGGTAATCGCCTTTAGCATTGTCAACGCCCAGGTTATTGCCGCCCGTAAAGCCACTATTGACCGGACTTACAACCAGGTTGATGCCCGGAAATTTTTGCTTGAAAAGCATTGGATCGCATTCAACAGAAGCATTGTCAACCAGTACGATTTCATAATCAACATCTATTAGTTTATCGTAAATAGATTGTATGCAACTACAGGTGAGTGTAAACGTATTGTAATTGATAATGATGATGGATAACTGCATTGTTAAGCTACTTTATAAAAATAAGGTTTGTTTAAAAAGATCTTAAAACAATAGCGCAATAATACGCCCATATTTTTTACATAATCAATCCAGTTTTTAAAAGTATAGGTTGCATTATTGAAAGTGAAAATTTTGTGCAGGAGCAAGCAGATGAAAAACAGGGGTATCTCAATAAAGTAAGTGCCGGCTATAATCAAGAACCAGCCAATACCAAATTGTTTCCTGATGCGTAGCATATTCGACACAATGATCTGCCTGCCTTTTTTATTCCACAGGTTTTTACTGTTTTCATTTTCCGTGGTAGTGTAGTAATCGCTGCTTGTTCCGCCACCAATATGAATTACTTTGGGCTCAGCAAACAGGTACAGTTTCCCCTGCTTGCGTAAGCGGCTGCACCACTCAATCTCTTCGGCGTACATAAAAAAATCCTCATCCATCAAACCAGCTTTTTGCAGCACATCTTTTTTCACTAAAATATAGGCACCGACCACCCAGTCCACTTCAATTTTATCTTTGATCGTCTGCACGCTGGGTACCGTTGATTTAAAACGGTACCCAAGATAACGGATCAGTTTACCCAGGTAGGGCAGGGGCAGCAAAGTATTCAGGCCGCCCTTCACAAAATGCGCCCCGGATATCTGGTTGGTACCGTCTGTATTCAATAGTTGAACGCCTGCCCCCACAGCAAATGGCTCCTTTTTTATTAACGCTAAATTTTTATCAATCGCACCCTCTGTGATAATCGTATCTGCATTTAGAATTAGTACATATTCACCCAGTGCAATGCGTATGCCGGCATTGTTGGCCCTTGCAAACCCTGCATTATAGCCGGTTTGCAGCCATCGGGTAGCCGGAAAGCCAGCCTTTAATTTTTCTTCCAACCCGTCTTGTGAGTCATTATCCACCACAATTATTTCAAAACTATACTGATGTGTTTGCTCGTAGATACTCGCTACGCAATCCATCACCAGTTTGGCAGATTTGTAATTGATTATGATGATGGATACATCCATGTTTTTAAATAGAAGTCTTGTAATATTTTAAAGTTCAGTTAAAGCAAGGGTGATAGCATCAGCATTTGTATGCTATTATATTTACAAAAGGTGCAAAGAAAATTCCTTGTGCGCCGCTTATATTGATCAGTTTATTCAACCATTTTGCAAGCAAATTCATAACCGCTGATTGGTAATTAGTATCCCAGTAACCGGCGGTAAAATCCATGCAATACCCTGCTTTATTGATGATTATTTTGTACTCGTTCTTTGCCAATAAATGTTCGCACCAATAACCATAAGTACAGATGCAGGTGTTGCTTCTTAAAAATTGTACGGGTGTAACAGGTTTGTTTTTTTTGTAGTCATCTATCGCATTTGTAAAATCTTTGTTTGCTTTGCCTCTTGTTAAATAAGCCAGTTGCTGTAATTGCTTGTCGGTAATATCGGGCCAAAGTTTTTGCAGCTCTTTTATCCGAAGCGGCCTGTACTGTTCCTTCTCGATTTTTCTGTGCAGCAAATAATGCTTCAGTCGCATTGCCGGATTGTGGAAATTGGCCGAAGTAGTGGAGAAGACGACAGCTGCCGGATTGTGACGATACAATTCTTCATAAAAAAAATCAAGACTGTAAATATGCTCAATCACATTTCTCGAAGCAATGATATCGAATACAAAATTTTCTGCGGATGCAAACCTGGTCACATCATCAATGTCACCCGTAACAAAACCATCTACTTTAATTTGTAACGCTTTACTGATCTTAATTGCGGTATCTCTCCAGCCTGGTAAATAATCATTGTATATCATTCTTTTAAAACCGATCATTCCCCCCAGCAAGTATAACGTACCCAGCCCTGCGCCATAATCGACTATGCTTATTTCTTCAATTTTAAGCCCTGTTTTTTTTACAGATTCGTATATGATATGGGCACTATTCTGAATTGAAAAATACAAGCGTCTGCCTAAATGGTGCTGAATGAAATAATCCTTAAAATGCGCTTCAATGTCCAGGCTTGCAGCATCAAAGTTTTTCAACAGCCTGAATAGTTCAGCAGCTTTACGATTGACAGCAACAGCCAAGGCATCATCACCTTTCAAAAAGATAAAATCAGATTGCTCAGCAGCCATTATTGCTCAATTTGCTTGCAGCTTTGCTTAAATACATAAGCGGCGTAACCAATCAATAAAATCACCAGCAGCCATGTAGCCAGCAAAGAAATGGTGTAACTGGTTTTATACACTTTCGGTTCAAATTTAAATTCAATGGTGTGTTTACCGGCTGGTATCAACAGGGCTCTTAAAACATAATTTGCTTTGGCAATCGGTGTTAATTTTCCATCAATGTAAGCGTTCCAGTCTTTGTAATATATTTCACTGAATACGGCCACATTGGCTGCATTGCTGTTGCTCTCATATTTGATAGCCATATTTTCAAAAGCAGTCTGTTTAATGCTGGCGGCGCTGTCTGCAGGTGCAAAACCGGTAATGATATTTTTGAAGCTGTTGTCGATGATCGCCGTGTCTTTCGGATCAAAATTATCCAGCGCTTTCATCTCTTCCACCGGTCCGTTTACAAATCTGACACCCTTTACAAACCAGCAATTACCAAGCGCCTGCATGTTAACCTGCGCAGTAGTATTATCGCCTTTTTGGTTGGGCTGAATGATGTATTTTGTATTGAGCATGTTCAGCACCGAAAGATTAGGCTGACCGCTTAACTGGTAGGTAATCAGGTCATCATAAATGCCCAGTTTCGCCGGATGATATCCACCAATAGAATTGTGGTAGTAAGATGTTTTAGCTTCCTGGAACGGGTCACTGCCGCTTACATTAAATACCCTGAAATTGGGATCTTTGTCTTTTAATATAAACAGGTCTGCGTTGCTCTGCGGAAACTCATTGGCATGATATTTTTCGGCATTATCAAAACTTTTTTCGTTGATGTAATGCGTGTCAAATGGAATAAGATCCAGCGCTGTCAGCAACGGAAGTCCAATCAAAACAATTACCGCATTAATCTTTCTATAAATAAACAGACCAATAAGTGCAACGGTAAGTGCAACAAACAAGAGGGAATGTAAAATATCCCCACCCAAAAAGTTTTGCCTGTCTTTACGCAATGCAGTAACGACCGCACGGGCCACTTTTGTATCTCCCTTGCTTTGCTGTAAAAAATTCTCATACACCCTGTTATCTACGAGTGGTTCAAATTTTTGGTTGATCTCCTGCATTTTGCCGTTGAGCGTACTGTCCGGTGTGGCAAACGCGGCATTCACAGCAGCGGTTCTTTCCTTATTCTCCTTACTGTAATCAAGGGTAAAATATAATAAACCCGCAATTACAAAAATGCCCGCTATAGTAAATACGCTGAGCCTTAATTTTTTCAGCATTTGCGGATCATCATTGTCTAACACCTTTTGTGTGGTAAGCACGGCCAAAATGGGAAACAAAATTTGGGGAATAACCAGGGCCATTTCAGGCGTTCGGAACTTATTATAAATAGGGAGATAATCAAATAAAAAATTATTGATCAGTGGCATATTCTTGCCCATCGCCAGGATAATACCCACGATGCTGGCAGTAAAAATCCACCACTTATGCTTGTTGTCCAGCAAAAACATACCCAATATAAATAGAAAACAAATAGACGCACCGAGGTAATTGGAGCCGGTTGTAAAAGGCTTATCGCCCCAGTAAATACTGGTAGAAAGGTTTGTCGCGATATTGCCAGCCTGGTCTTCGGGCACATTTAATGTCTCCTGTAAATACTTACTTACGTTCGAAGTTTCAGACAGTTTAGGAAAAATGCTGTAGTCCTGGTCCCGTTCACTAGCGTGGCTGCCATAGCCGGTTATACCTGGAAATAATAAGCTGAGGGATTCCATTTTACCATAACTCCACTGAAAGGCATAATCTCTTGAAAGGCCATTCGTTTTATTTTTGTCAGCGCCGGCTGTTTTGCCTTCGGATTTACCATCCATCACCAAAACGCCTCCCCGCTTGGAGTATTTGGCATAATCTACTACCGGCAACAACAAAATGGCATTAATCATAGCGCCGATTGCAGCGCCGCCAATTGCCAGTGAAATCGCTTTCAGCATATGTTTGGTATCTTTTTCCTTTATCCACTTTACAGCAAAAAACAGGGTCATGATTGCAATGATCATTAATGTATAATAACTGATCTGCTGGTGATTTTGCATCAGGTGCATAGTGGCGAATAGGGCTGTAAAAACAAATCCGCTGATGTACTTTTTATTGAATAACAAAATAACCCCACCGATCAGGGCCGGTGCATAAGCCAGTGCAAGCAATTCGGTATCGTGCCCCGCAGCGGCGAGTATCGGGCTAAACGTACTGTATGCAAAAGCCAGGCTACCTAATATTGCCACATACGGTCGTATGCGCATGCACATACATAAAATGTAAAAGCAAATACAACTTAAAAAGAAAAAGTTGAGTGGTTTGGGCAACCAAAACTGAAAGGCTTTGTCTACATAATAAAAAGGGGACCAAAAGCCTTCATAAATAATATTGTAAGCCGGCATGCCACCAAACATACTGGTAACCCAAAGGGGATACGTACCGTGCGCTTCTTTATATAGTACACTCTGGTGCTTCATGGCATCGGCCTGCGTAAAATCGCTTTGCTGCATTACCACACCCGGTTCAAGGGCCGGTTTGCAAAAAATTACGGCAACCAGTAAAAACACCACAATGGCAATAACATGCGGCAAAATCTTCTTTACATTTAAATTCTTCATCGAACGCTTTTGATTATGAGGCAGCAAATTAACTTAAAATATTTGTAAGCAAAAAAGCGGCACTTTATAAGTACCGCTTTTAATATAAAAAAATATTGTCCGGGCTGCGAAGCTATGTGCAACTTCAGTGGCGTCGCACACTTTTACCACCTATTTTCAGGCAGCTTTTACGGCAGCAAAGATGGCGTATGAAAAGCGTCAATTCAAAATATGTAAGCTTTACAATAACCGGCAAAGACGAGCTACTCCCTTTAGGAGACGCAGTTACTGCCCGTTCACACCCTGCTGATTATTGTTCTGCATATTCTCCATTTCGCCCTTTATGTTTTTGCGTTTAAACAGGCTGGCATCAATTTTACCAAAGCGCCAGTTAAAATTCAAGCGCAATACCTGTGGATCTCTGCGGCGGTCATAATCCTGTATAAAATAAGCCGATTCAGAATGCGTACTATTTAACCTGGTCCTGAAAATATCGCTGAACTGAAGCGTTAAAGAAGCCGCATTGTTCTTTAGAAAGTCTTTTCTGATGGCAATATCCGCTCCATAAAAAGGCTTGATGTATCCTTGCGTCGATGGTTGACTTCCTCCGCCAAAACGGCCTCCGCCATCGCCACCGCGTCCTCCGCCGGCAATCAATGTTTTGGACTGATAATCGCCGCTTAACTGAATGGAATAATTTTTTGGCAGCTTAAAATTGTTATTCAGTTTGCCAAACCAGCTTACCTGGTTACTACTCACTCCACCGGGAATATTTCCTGCATTAATGGTAGACTGATAGAGATTAAAGTTGCTGGTAATGTCCCAGGCTTTTGCAATCTGGTCCCTGCTGATCAGTTCAATTCCGTACGTGTAGGTTTTGGAAGCATTTACATAAGAAGAAATAATCACGCTGTCAACTTTAGCCGGGTTAGGATTCAATATTTGTTCCTGGAATCTTGCTATCAGGTTATTGGTATTTTTAAAGTAGATAGTGGTAAGTAAATTGTGTCCTTTGCTTAGCTGATTTTGATATGCCAGTTCCAGCAGGTTGGTAAACTCTGGTACCAGGTTAGGGTTTCCACGGCTCAAATTCAGCGAATCGGTATAATCAATAAAGGGAATCAGTTGCCAAAAATTGGGGCGGTTGATTTTCCTGGAATAATTTAATTGTACATCCTGTTTATCGTTTAACTTATAGGTGGCAAATGCACTTGGAAATAAACTAAAAGGATATTTATTTGAAAATGATTTTCCTGTTGTCAGCAATGATCCGTCGTACTTCGAACTCTCTATCCGCAAACCTACATTGTAACTAAACTTTTTTATTTGCTGGGAAAATGTTGCGTAGGCAGCCAGCACCTGGTCTTTGAACTGGTACTTGTTATTGAGCGAAGGAAGAGAAATAAAATCGCCACTCACCGGATCCTGGAAAAAATTATCGTTGGCACTGTAAAAATTACGAATGGCTACCCTTGCCCCGGCTTCCAGCTTTGTCGTTTCATTGATAGGGTCAGAGTAATCTGTTTGAGCGGTGAAATATTTGCTGTTGCCACCACCTTGCGAACGTTGGTTAAGCACGGCAGTTTTAGGGCTATGGTCCAGGTTAAAGTATTGGGAACTTAAATTGTTGATGTTATCGTTTTTGCTGTAATTATAATTGGCATCAGCCGTAATGTACTTATTGGGTTTGGCAAAATTATGCTTGTAACTCACGGAAGATCCGTAATTTCTGAAGTTAAATGTGCCATCGGTATTTCGTGTGCCGTAATCCGAACTGCTGTAAGTGTCGTAAGCAGTATCCCTGTTGATGTGCAGTAAATCAACATTATTAAATCTTCCCCGGTTATAATTGCCAGCAATGGTGATGGTATTGCGGTTATCCAGCAGGTAATCCATTCCCACTCTGCCAAATCCAAAGGCGCCTGTGCCCACCGGCGCACTTTTTTGCAGCAGGTTAGCAGTTGCACCTTTCAAAAAATCAGTACGTTCTGTACTAACGGTACTTTTACTTTTTCTAAAACCAACAAATCCGCTTGCGAAAAGATTTACTTTTCCTTGTTTTACATTGATATCTCCGCCGAAACTGGGTTTTCCCCGGCTGTCCAAACCCGCTCTTATATTGCCGTTGTAACCCACTTTCCTGTTCTTTTTCAGCACAATATTCAGGATGCCTGCACCGCCACCGGATGCATCAAATTTGGCCGAAGGATTGGTAATAATTTCTACTGTAGCAATATCATCTGCAGGGATCTGATCTAACGTTAACGTGGTCGGTCTTCCATCCACAAATATCTGTGGACTAGCATTACGCAGTGTAACATTGCCATCAATGTCTACATTTACACTGGGCACATTTTTCATAACATCCACCGCGGTACCGCCGGTACTGGTAATATTTTTTTCAACATTGAATATTTTTCTGTCAATACTCATTATAAGCAATGGTTTGGACGAGGTAACTGTTACATCCTGCAACTGCTGGGCATCTGTTTCCATTTTTATATTGCCAAGATCTTTATCAACCGCATTCAACAGGCTGCTGTAATCGCCGCCTTTCGCCGCCTGCATATTAATTTCAAAAGCAATTTTTCTTTCAATCGGTTTGTACCCAATGGCTGTAATTTTTAGTTTGTAGCTGGCCATTACAGGCAGGTTCTCTAAACTAAACTCGCCTTTTTTAGTGGTTAGCATGCCGGATACAATTACATCTTTGCGTTTTTTTGTGACGGTATCCAATTTGTTTTGTATCAGTTGAATACTGGCAGCATCTATTCCTTTATTGGAGGCCGAGTCCACAACTTTGCCATAAAAGTGCCCCATATTCATATTTTGTCCGCCGCCACGATTGCCTGCACCCGGAAATTGGGCCAAAGTATCGGCCGAATAGAACATCAAAAAGCTTAGAAAAAAAATCAGGTAGTATTGTTTGCGCATCGTATTGAATTTGATTAAATGTATAACCGGCAGGCAAATTTCTGCTGTAAATATTAAAAAATGCATCGGGAAATGATGAGTGGTAACAGTTCTGCCGGGTTATTGTTTGATCTGTATGAATCAGTTGGTAAAAAAGTGCGCAGCTACTTCTATAAGTCCGATAAGGAAGCCAAAAAAGCCGCCGACAAATTCAAGGAATTTAAATTCCCGTTTTGTAATCTGGTTTAAAATATCTTCCAGTTTCTCAGACGAAAAGGAGGCCACTTTTTCGGTAACAATTTTTTCCAGATCCAGGTCTTTTTCCAGCTTGGTCATATAGCTTTTCATCAGCACCGGAAAAAGGGTTTCCAGTTCGGCCAGGAAGGCATCTTTTAGTTGCAGGATTGTTTTTTCACCAATCAGCATCGATAGCATGGGAAACACTTCCATTAACTTATTGCGCAAAAAATGATCAATGTGTTGCTCTATATCGGGCCGCAGTTTTTGTAAATTTTCCGGGTCGGTAACTTTTTGTTCTATCTCATCAAAGCTCAGCAGTTCTTTTCCCACTACCTGTCCCAGTTTTTCAGCAATCAGGCGTTGATTTTTAGGGAAAATGCCCTGTACACTAAAGCCCAGTATTTTGATTGGTTTCCTTGGATGAAAAAGCATTTTGATAGCAATCCATGTGGTAACCCAGCCGGTAAAAGTTGAAAGTAAAATGGTGATGATATTTCCTGTCCAGTTCATAATTTAAATTAGAAGTGCAAAGAAACACAAATAATAACCAACAAAATGCGTCCAGTATTGAAGGATTTAAGTAAGCAGGCTGAAAGTTGGTACCATCAAGTAGTACCCCGCGGATAATGCGTGATATGCTGCAGCCCCGTAAAATAAATTTGCTGTTTTTTTAAATGTAATTTTGAACGGGAATAGTTTTTTGCTATTTTTGCCCTCCGATAAAAAACGGTAGTCGTAGCTCAGTTGGTTAGAGCATCAGATTGTGATTCTGAGGGTCGGGGGTTCGAGCCCCCTCGATTACCCACATTTAAGATTTCAAAACCCGCTTCTTAAGCGGGTTTTTTCTTTCTTTCTGGGGTTGCCTATAACGCGGTTGATAATACCTGTAATTTTTATTATTTAAAATTTCGATTGAACCTTACCTGCCACTTAACGGGAGCCTGCTCACCTTGAAACCTTAACTTAAGTATATTCCCTGTCAGTTCCTTTTTTACCTGAACTATTTTGTTTTTACCAGTGATTGCTGTCAACGTTGTAGTATCAAATCCATCGGGCACATAAACAAAAAGGTCGTACATTTCGCCAGGGATGGTTTCAGATACACCCTCCAGTGAGTTTTCTTTTTCATTCCACTGTAAACTGAGGACAGAGAAAGCGCCTGTAATATGACGGGAGTTTCCGATAAGCTGAGGCTTTCCGAGCAACGGATGCAGTTGCAACACCCTTGTATCATGCGCTTCAACAGTCAGGGCTAAACTGTCGCGAAAAACACCCACAAATTCCTGTCTCCAAAAATCAAAGGCAACATAAGCGGCGCCGGAGCTAAGTCCTAGTTTGTCCGCAAAGGAAATTTTTCTTGTAATTTTTTCGTTTCGCCAATTGGTGAATGCCACTACATCATAAATACCCGATTGGGCATTTACTTTCAGATTCAGTATTTCGGGATAATTATGAATATAGGTATCCGGTGTTCTGTGTTTAAAATATTCCCAGGGCGTGTTGTTGCTCATGTCGGAACCGCGGCTAAATAAATCGGCAGGTAAAATTGGCATCGTTGGCATAGACATCTTCAATAGCCCGGCCCGTTCTTCCGGCAATGCAGGCATGATACTCGTAAGCGGATATACAACACCTGTCAATGCTACAAAAGATACAAGTGTCCGGGCCTCTGCCATAGACACACCAAATCCTTTCAGCGAATCTTCACTTGTTTCTGCCGTGTAAATATAGCGGGCCGGCATTCTCTTTTTGGCTTCTGCCAAACTGGTGAAAGGAGATACATCAATGCCTTCACCGGGCATCACATACACCGCAATGTGGTTTAAAAACGCGTTGGCACTGATGGCATTAAACAAGGCATAAGATCCCAGCCAGGTATTGTAAACATCGGCTCCGTTAAAATAAGAATTAAAAAATCCAATACCGTTCAGCGGCGTTCCCGCAGGGCAGCCTTCTAAAAATGTTGTTGATCCAACTATCTCCCGGATTAGCTGCAGCCTGTTCCGATAGGAAACCACGGGATCAATTGTGGTATCAAATTGTCTTGTTTTATCAACAACAGGCGCATATTTTGGAAGTGCAAACTCGCCATCAAATTTAAAATATTCAAAACCCCAGCCCTTTAATGTGGCGAATAGTTTTCGCAGCCATTGCTGAACGCCGGGGTGGGTGAAATCCAGTGTTGGCGTATCATAATCTAAAATCAGCTTACCGTTTTTGTCACGCAGGTACCAGTCAGGGTGTGTTGTAACAGCCCCTGCATAGGAGTTGGGCACAAGCCACAACCCGGCATGCAGGCCTTTAGATTTAATATAGTTCGCCATCCATTTTGGCCCTTTTGGAAACAAGCCACGTTTATCCCAATTTTCTATCCAGGCATGTTGCAGACTGTCTTTGCCATTGTCATACCCGTCATCAATTTGTACATATTTAAAACCATATGGTTTCAGGTTGGCAGCAAGCCAATCCGTATTGCGGACAATGTCTTTTTCTCTTGTATCACGGTAGTAAGAAGTCCAGCTACCCCAAACCACCGGCGCTACAGGAAACTCAGAATCATTAAAACGGGAATAAAAAGGTAGCCCCAACGTGTGGGTGTAATAATCTGGAAGCAAGCGGATGACGGTGTTTCCGGCAACAGGAATTGTTACAATGAGCAGATCAGGGTACTGTGGGTTTCTTTGCAGCAGGGATTGATCTGAAAAAACAATGGCAATATCTTGGTCACGATCAAAAAGACTATGGAGGTTGGCTGATGAAACTTGTCCGAGCGTAAAGGTCATCACTTCCGGATTTTTAGAAGCAAGATAAGAGGGCGTCCGGGTTTCGGTCCCCCCGAAATTTTCAACCACTTCAGTAGTGCCCGTCCATGTCACAGGCGATCCTTTGGTATCAATAACATTGGCTATAATGCGGTCGTTGCTGGCAGGTGCTTGTGCAGTCAATACAAGCTTTGCAGAAGACGATGATATAGTTATACAATGCTCATTCAAATCAAAAAGCAAGGCACAGGCTGGTTGAATTACATTTATGGCAAGTTGGTGCTGACTTGTCTTTTCAGCCATCCAGCCCTTTAGTGAAACCAGCTGCTGGTTATTTTCTATATTAAGCTGCAAATGTTGCAATAGTGTACCCAAACTGTCATAGACAATATTGATACTGCCTTTTGTTGCATCAGCAGTTATTGTCCAGCCTGCATATGCAACAATAACAGGGGTTGATAAAGGCTGTGTGCCAACCGTAATTAATGTTGGTACTTGTGCCTGGCTTTGGCTGATGTATAGTGTTATACATGGAAAAACAAAATGCAGTGCAAAAGCCAGATTGTATATTTTTTTCATTGTATTATGATTTACCAGCAGTTTTGTCCGTCAACAAATCAGCATTGAACAAAATATCTGGAAGAAATCTTTGCTGAAAATATTTTTGCCTGTTTGCAATTGTTGAAATTGGTTTAAATATAAACTGAGATGGGTTTAGTAAAATTGAACAAACGTTTGCGTCATCCAACTTTCAATAATAGATTTTAGAAAGAGTTGTTTTGAAAGGAAATTCAATATCTTGGGATACTAATTATCTACCTTTTTTGCCAAACGAAAAACTTCAGACAGAAAAAAACTTGTTGCAGCTTGCCGCTCATGGCAATGAAGCTGCATTTGTTGAACTCTTTTATTTATACCGGCATAAGTTATACAGTTATATTTTAAAGATTACAGCCCGTCCGGAGCTGGCGCAGGATATGGTGCAGGATGTATTTTTAAAATTGTGGAAAAACAAATGCCAGCTGGATACAATAGAAAACTTTAACGCATTTATTTTTACGGTAGCTCAAAACCAGGTTGTCAATTACTTCAGGCGCATGAACAATGAAACCCTGATGCTGTCGAAAATGCAGGATAGGAGACAGGGTTTTGAAAGGTGCACGGAAGAGCGTATCAGTCACAACGAAGTACAACAATCAATTAACGAAGTGCTTAAGCGGCTGCCTGCGCAGCAGCACCTGGTATTTAAGCTAAGCAGGGAACAGGGTTTAAAACAGGATGAAATAGCAATGGCTTTGAAAATTTCTCCCAATACAGTAAAAAATCACCTGGCCCTGGCCATAAAAACCATCAGGGAATATTTACGCCACAAGCTTGAAATTGAACATCTCCCCCTATTATTTATTTTGATGCAACTTTTTAAAAATTATTTTTAAAAAGTTGGTTTTACACTAGTCTTAAATCTCCTCTTGTTTGTCTTATTAGGTAACGGCGTCGTAATTGGTAGCATTCTGCTGACATAATACGTTGCCTCCGATAATTATACATGGCCATACCATCAACAAAAATTGAACAGCTGGTTGAGTTATATTTTAGTAACAGGATTACACCTGACCAACAACTCGAGCTGGCCCATCTGGCAGCAGGTTTGACTGATGAACAAGTGCAATTGCTGTTGGAAAAGGCCTGGGCTGATTATATACCGGATGCCGCTATGCCGGATGCCGTTTCAGACAAAATAATCGCTTCTCTTTTTACTCATGAAAAAACCGGGGAGATATACCAGGTTGCAGACGGACCTGTTGATATTGATACCATCTTACCTGTTACACAGGAAAATGTATCCGAAGAAAAGACCATTGGGTTAACAGAACACTCGGGTAACACCGGGGCCGACGCTGCTATTGTAAAAATGAAGAATACCGGTAGTAAGAAGAAAAGAAACATTGTATCAATCATGTTTGCCCTGACTGCTTCAGTAGCCGCAGTTGCGCTGTTATTTATTTTCAATGATGGAGGTAGCCGCAGCGAAAAAAAAGAGGTTTGGAAGATATTTTTATCAGCCTATGGCGAAAGAAAAAATTTTCAATTACCTGATGGCTCGGTAGTAACGCTGAATGGTGGCAGCAAGGTAACCATCGGCGAAGGCTATGGCATTTCAACCAGGGATATTTTCCTGGAGGGGGAGGCTTTTTTTGACGTAAAACATAACCAGGATATTCCTTTTATTGTGCATACTACAGCAATGGACATAAAGGCTGTCGGTACCGCATTCGATGTAAAAGCATACCCCGGCGAAAAAATTACGGAAACTTCGCTGATAAAGGGTATGGTGGAAGTTACACTGAAGGAAGAGCAGCATCGCAGGGTACTGTTACAGCCCAATCAAAAAGTTCAATGGAAATTACAGGAATCTTTACTGGATGGAGTGGTGGGTGAAAAAAACAAGACAGGGATCAATACAGCGCAAGTGGAAAGCCGTGTGCAGGATATTACCAAAACGGATGACGGAGATATTATTGAAACTGCCTGGAAAGAAAACAAACTGGTATTCACGGACGAGAGCTTTACCGACATTGCAATTTTGCTTGAAAGATGGTACGGTGTTAAAATAGTATTCGCTGATGACGCCATCAGGGATTACCGGTTTACAGGAATTTTTGAGAAAGAAGAATTGGGTTCGGTACTCGGGATTTTAAAAGAATCCCGCAGTTTTAATTATGTTACCATCCCCGGAGAAACAATCAAAGTGAAATTGTACAAATAAACAATAAGGGAGAATGCTGTAACATTCCCCCTGTCAGTTAAAATTTACAGAACAGCCGGCTCTTTCAAAAAACAGCTGTTCCTATTCTTAATTAAAACTAAAACGAAGGTATGAAAAACAAACATGCTTACGGGGGGCGGTTTTTCCGCTCGCCCTTAATCAAACTGCTTAGAGTTATGAAATTAATGGCTATTCTTTTACTGGTCTGCGCCATGTCGGTAAGTGCAGGTGGCTTTTCCCAGGATGTAAAAATCAGCCTTTCGCTGAAGGAAGTAAAGCTTACTAAATTTTTTAAAGTCATAGAAAAGGAAACCTCTTACCGCTTTGCTTTTAGTAACGATATCATTCCGTCAGGTCATATTGTAACGGTTACTGTAAATGATGTGCCGGTATCGCAGGTGCTGAATGACGTGCTGGCTTCAACAAAACTTAAATACAGGTTGATTGAAGAGTCGGGCCTGATTGTTATTTCGGAAAAAGCGGTTGGCACTGCCGTGGAAAATGCACCGTTGCAAATTTTTACAATTAGTGGAAAAGTGACAAACGAAAAAGGCGAACCTTTATCCGGTGCAACTGTACAGGTAAAGGGATCTGGCAAAGCCACCACCACGGCCGAAGATGGCAGTTTTTCGTTTGACGCACCTGACAATGCCAGGACACTCGTGGTTTCGTATGTCGGGTATGCCACGCAGGAAGTGAATATCGGAAAACAAACCACTATCAATATCTCACTGAAACCCGAAGCCTCCGGATTGAGCGATGTTGTGGTGGTAGGATATGGCACTGCCCGCAAAAAAGATGTTACCGGTGCGGTATCCAGTATAGGTGCAAAAGATTTTACGCAGGGATTGGTTACAAACCCTATGGACCAGATACAGGGAAAAGTGGCCGGGCTGGTGATTACAAAAATTGATGGCGATCCCAACTCGCCAGTAGTAATAAGGCTTCGCGGACAAACATCGCTGGCCGGCGGACAAAGTCCTTTGGCGGTTGTAGATGGTGTTATACTAGACGACATCAACCAGATTTCAAATATCCCTCCCGGTGATATTCTTTCTTACGATGTATTAAAAGATGCATCGGCTACATCAATTTACGGTTCCCGTGGTGCCAACGGGGTTATCATTATTAACACCAAAAAAGGGCGTGGCGGACGCATGCAGGTTGACTACTCCGGATACCTGTCATCTTCAACCGTGGCTAAAAAGCCAGACCTGCTGAGCACACCCGAATTTTTGGCTGAAGCAGTGAAGCTTGGCCAGGATGCAGCGCAACTTGAAACAGCTAACAGCAGTGCCGGCACAACCAATGACTGGGTTGGGGCCATCCTTCGTACCGGCATTGCACACAACCACACGGTGGGTATTACGGGCGGAACAGATAAATTTAATTACCGTGGTTCCGTAACCTATTTAAACCAGCAGGGCATTGTAATCAACACCGGCAAAGAACAGGTGGGTCTGCGGTTGAATGCAGAACAAAAAGCACTAAACGATAAACTAAATATCCAGATAGGCATTGTAAATACTTCTACCGACAGGAACCTGGTAAACAGGAACATTTTTAATTACGCGTATGTAATGCCTCCTTATATCCGCATTAAACAGGCCGATGGCACTGATAACCCGGTGTATCAATACAATTACCAAAACCCGGTATTGCTGCAGAACATGGTAACCAATAAGGCAAAAGAACACTTAACTCAGGAATACGCGACTGTCAATTATAAATTGCTGAAGGACCTGACAGTTGGTGTTACCGGATCACTTACTAAATTTAATACACAGGGAGATTATTATTTGCCAGTAATTCCAGGTTGGAACAACCTGAACAGCGCCGTTAAATCATCTTCCAACAGGGATTCGAGAAAAGGCGATATGCACGCAAATTACATTACCAGTATTGGGAAACACAATTTTACCGCCACAGGTGTATATGAATACAATTATTATTCGTACGATGCGTACAGTGCTGCGGGTAAAGGTTTTGCCGTAGACGCCAATGGAGATAATTCATTGCAGAATGGCAACTCAAGTTTAAATGCCATCAACTCTTATAAAGAAGAATATAAAATCATTTCTTTCCTGGGAAGGTTGACTTACAATTACAACTCGAAGTATTACTTAACGGCAAGTTTTCGCCGCGATGGCTCGTCTAAATTTGGTATCAATCACCGGTGGGGTAACTTCCCTTCCATATCTGCTGCCTGGCGTTTAAAGAACGAATCTTTCCTGAAAGATGTCAGCTGGCTGGATGAATTGAAAATTAACGCAGGCTATGGAGTGGTAGGAAACCAGGATGCCATTGGTGCATATAATACACTTACTACTTTAAGCAGCGGGGGTGTTACCTATGATCCTACCAATACAACTAATCCTTATCCGGTGGGTTTTTCACCCAATCAAAACCCTAATCCAGACCTGGTTTGGGAAGAAAGGCACGGTAAAAATATTGGCTTTGATTTTGCCCTTTTTAAAAACCGGTTAACGGGATCGTTTAGCGCTTTTAATGATGAAACCAGGCACTTGCTGTATAACTACACTGTGCAGGTTCCGCCCAATTTTGTATCCACCGTATTGGCCAATGTGGGAAGCCTTACCAATAAGGGCGTAGAGCTTCAATTAAATGGCGACATCATTCGTTCAAAAGATTTAACCTGGTCAGTTGGGGGACAGATTACTACCATCAATACAAAAATTACCAGCCTTTCCGGAACATGGAACGGACAAAAATTATCAACTGATAATATACCCGTAGGTTCAGCAAGCGGAAGAGGGCTAAGCGGTAATCCCATCACTTTTTTAATCGTGGGAAAATCACCGTATACTTTTTTTCTGCCACACTATGTAGGCAAAACAGCGGCGGGCTTGTCCGAGTTTGAAACTGACGGCGGTACCACTACAGATTACCTGCAGGCCAAAAATCGGTACATCGATCCCTATCCAAAATTCAACTATGGTTTTTCATCCAACCTGGTATTCAAACAATGGGCGTTGAATGTATTTTTCAGGGGTGTTTCTGGTGTGAAGATATTTAACAATACCAACCTCAACCTGGCCAATTACAATAACCTGCCTTCGGTAAATACATTAAAAGAAGCGGTGACCAGTGGATTAAGAGATAATCCAACGCCATCTGATTACTGGCTGGAAAATGCATCTTACCTGAGGCTTGAAAGTCTGACCTTGTCTTATAATCTTCCTGCAATAAAAGGAATTGATAACATGCGGTTATACGTTTCCGGAAACAATCTTTTTGTGATAACACCTTACAAAGGACTGGACCCGGAAATTGCAACAGTCGATAACCAGGCAACACCAGCATTTATTGATTTAACATACAATGGAGGGGGAGGCTTTTATCCAAAATCGCGTTCACTTACAATCGGCGTAAACATCTCTTTTAAATAATAGAGACGCACGGGGTGAACAAATTTTGAATCTTAAATAAACACAAAAATGAAACAGTTAAAATTTAATATAACATTGGTTGCGCTGGTTGTTCTTTCGCTTTCCGTACTGCGCTGCACCAAACTCGATACCAAAGTTTACAGCCAGATTGTAAATGAAAATTTCTGGCAAACACCCGAACAGATTGCTGCCGGCAAGTCGCCGGCGTATGCTGCCTTGCAGGGACTGGGCGGAAACTCCGGTGTATATTGGGAAAATGAAATTTCATCTGATGAAATGATTACACCAACCCGTGGTGGTGACTGGGGGGATGGCGGCATGTGGACGAACATGTGGTACCATCTCGAAAAGCCTGGTAGCGGCGGCGTAAATGAATGGGCATGGGGAGATATTTTCAGCGGCATTGGGAAATGCAATTACATTATTTACACGCTTAATAGCTTGAGCCCGGCACCAGCCACCATCAAATCTGATCTTGCAGAGATGAAGGCCCTGCGATCTTATTTTTATTACCTGGCGCTGGATCTTTTTGGAAATGTACCCTACGTTACCAATTTTAAACAAGATCCTACTACAGTGGTAACGCTGCCAAAGGCACAGGTATTCGATTCGTTGGTGACCGAATTAACGGCAGCTCTGCCTGAACTTTCTACAGCAACGGATATTACAAAGTATGGCAAGGTGAACAAGTATTTTGCACACAGCCTGTTGGCCAAATTATACCTGAATGCAGAAATATATACTGGTACGCCAAGACTGTCAGAGTGCATAGCACAATGCGATGCGATCAAAGCGGGAGGGTATACATTAATGCCAGTTTACTTTGACAATTTCAGGGATAAAGTGCAGGAAGCATCTACTGAAAATATTTTTGTGGTGCCTTACAAAGCGGGTGTTATACCAGCAGGCGGTGGTAACTATATTGTGGTGGCGTCTGTCATGGCTAATAACGCGTTTTATACTTTTGGCCAAAACGGAATGGGCAACAATGGCATGTCTACTTCGCATCCATTCTATAGCTTTTATGATACCACATCAGTGTATGAAAAAAGAGTTGTGGATGGCAATACCAATGTGTACAGAACCTTTAATGATCAGCGTACCGGGCAGTTCCTGATCGGTCAACAGTATGTTAAAGGTGTTCCATATCCTCCTTATCAAAACATCCTGTATTCAAGCAGTAACAATGATCCTGTCGGCCTTGGCCCCTCCAATCCCGGTGCAATTAAAATCTATGATGACCAGTCCGGGTTGCCACTGGCTTATTTTGATACCATGTACCTGGCCTCCAATCCTGCCCCTTATTTCAGGTTGGCAGGTCTTAGAAACATCAAGTACTGGCCGGAACCGGGTGGAAATGTGGGTGACAATATCAGCAATGATGTACCTGTTTTTCGCTATGCAGATATTTTGCTGATGAAAGCAGAAGCAGAACTTCGAGCCGGAACCAACCTGGATGATGCACTTGCCAATGTAAATGAAGTACGCAGGCGTGCGTATTCAGGAAGTACAAGTCATGACTGGAAAAGCAGTGACCTGACACTGAATAATTTGTATGCAGAAAGAGCTAGAGAACTGGCCTGGGAAATGGTGCGCAGGCAGGACATGATCCGTTTTGGACATTTCCTGGATGCCAGAACAATTCCTGATAAAGCAGCGGATAATCCTGACAAACATACTTACCTGTTGCCTGTTCCGCCATCAGTAATTTTATCCAATCCCAAGATTCAACAAAATCCCGGGTATTAATTTTGATGGAAGGAATGTATATTTTTAAAAGAGTAGCAACTTCGGTTGCTGCTCTTTTTTGTGCAGGCTTGTTTGGGTTTCTTTTAAAAATTAAATAGCGTAGAGCCGGGCAGGATGTAACTAATTACTGCTATCTTTTGCAGGTGTAAAAATGATAAAGCATACAAACAATGACAGTGTTGAAATGGTAAAACCAATAGCAGAAAAAGCATTTAAAATGCCACAAATATTTCCAGTGCGGCTGATGACGCTAACCTTAGCGACATGCTCTTGTTTGTTTGCAGTATTGGTGTGGAGCAGTTGTACACACCCCGTTCCAAAGGACACTTTGTTTACAAAAATGGAATCTGCAGCAACTGGTATAAATTTCGAAAACCCCAATATTGATACCGACAGTTTGAGCATTATCGATTATCTCTATTATTACAACGGCGCTGGCGTTGCAGTAGCGGATATCAACAATGATGGCTTACCGGATATTTATTTTGCATCTAATACCAGTGGCAATAAATTATTTTTAAATAAAGGCAATTTTAAATTTGAAGACATTACGCAAAGTGCCGGCGTTGCGGGAAAAGCAGACTGGACAACCGGAGTAACCATGGCCGATGTAAACGGCGATGGCTTTTTGGATATCTACATTTCCACCGTGTCCAATCATAACCCCAATGACAACAATGGTGCGGCATACACCTATTTTAAAAACTCCCGCAACCAGTTGTTCATTAACAACCACAACAATACATTTACTGAAAGTGCTGCCAAATGGGGGTTGGACATACAAGGTTATAATACCCAGGCGGTTTTTTTTGACTACGACAAAGATGGCGACCTGGATATGTTTCAGTTACAGCATTCCACACACCAGACAGACGCTTACGGAACGATTGCCCTTCGGGATAAATACAGTGAAGTAAGCGGCGGTAAATTATTCAGAAATGATGGTGACCACTTTACCAATGTAACTAAAGGCTCGGGTATCATCAGCAGTGCGCTGGGCTATGGATTGGGTGTTGCTGTGGCCGATGTTAACCAGGATGGCTTTGATGATATTTATGTAAGCAACGATTTTCATGAAAATGATTATTACTATGTAAACCAGGGCAACGGAACTTTTAAAGAGATGAACAAAGCTGCTTTTGGCCATGAGTCAAAATTTTCGATGGGCAACGATATTGCCGACATCAACAATGACGGGTGGCCCGATGTGATGACCGCCGATATGTTGCCTAAAGACGAAAAAATATTGAAATCTTCGCTTGGCGATGATGCCCTTGATATTTATAACTACCAACGCAAATTTGGTTATGCCAACCAGTATGCACGCAATTGCTTACAGCTTAATGTTGGCCGGGGAATGAAGTTTGCAGACATAGCCCTGTTTAGTGGCGTGGCTGCAACGGACTGGAGCTGGAGCCCCTTGATAGCCGATTACAACCTCGATGGTAAGGCGGATATATTTGTTTCAAACGGAATAAAAAACAGGCCCAACGATTTGGATTATATCAAATTCATTTCCTCTTTATCCCATGATCATTCCACTACAGGGGTAAGGGAGCATGATAAAGAAATACTAAAACACCTGCCCCCCGGCGCATGGCACAATTATATTTTTGAGGGAAGTGAGGAGTTGAAATTTACAGATCAATCAGTGGCCTGGGGCTTTGAAAATGCCACCCTTTCCCAGGGTGCTGCGTATGCCGATTTGGATGGAGATGGAGACCTTGATCTGATTACCAATAATATGAATGAACCAGCCGGTATTTACAAAAACAATACCCGTGAAAAGCAACCCGATGCACACTATGTAAGCGTTCAGCTAAGGGGTAAATCGCCCAACTATTTTGCGGTTGGCGCCAAAGTTTTTCTTTTTAGTAAGCAACAGGCGATGTTTAAGGAAGTGCAGCCGGTAAAGGGTTTTATGAGTTGTGGCGAAACCCAGCTTAATTTTGGATTGGGTAGTAATAACCGGATTGACAGCATGCTCATCATATGGCCGGATAACAGGTACCAGGTGATCAACAATATTACAATTGATAAAAAGACAACGGTTGTTTACAATGTGCAACACACCGATAGTATCGCTAACTACGTAATCTTCATCAACCACATATTACAGACAGCATCCCCCGAATTGTTTACTGATATTACGGCTAACCTTGGCAGCAATTTTAAACATACAGAAGATGATTATGTTGATTTTAATGACCAGTGGTTTATTCCACACGAGCTGTCAACACAAGGACCTAAAACGGCTATTGCAGATGTAAACAAAGATGGGTTGGAAGACTTTTTTGTATGTGGTGCAAAAGGCCAGGCAGGCGAACTTTTTTTACAACAAAAAAATGGCAGCTTTAAAGTTTCGGCAGATAGTACAGTGTTTGTAAACGACAAAGCCTGCGAAGAAACAGACGCTCTTTTTTTTGATGCGGACAATGACGGTGATCCTGATTTATACGTGGTAAGCGGCGGCAATATTTATTCCGGCATTACACCGCTGTTGAATGACAGGCTTTACCTGAATGATGGAAAAGGTCATTTCAGTTTTGCAGATAACCTGCCGGCGATGTCAGAAAATAAATCTGTTGCCATCGCCGCGGATGTTGATCACGATGGCGACCTGGACCTTTTCGTTGGTGGCAGATCTATCTCAAGGAATTATAGTAAAACGCCCGCATCTTACCTGTTAATCAATGATGGCAAAGGGAAATTCAGTTTCGCCAAGGGCGATATAACAACCATACTCCAGCAATTGGGAATGGTTACCAGCGCCAGCTTTACGGATATTGACAAAGATGGATGGCCCGATTTAGTTGTAGCAGGAGAATGGATGGCTCCGGTTTTATTTAAAAATAATCATGGTACACTCACTAAGTCTACCTTAACCGGTAACGATACAAATTTAACGGGCTGGTGGTGCGCCATAAAAACTGCAGACCTGGATGGCGATGGACTGGATGATATTTTATTGGGTAATTATGGCCTAAACAGCAAGCTAACAGCCAGCAAAGATTATCCGCTGCAAATGTTCAGCAAGGCGCTGAGTGGTATTGGTTCTGCCGACCAGATACTGACGGTAGCGAAGGGCAATAAATACTATCCTTTTTTAAATAAAGAAGACATTGAAAAGCAGTTGCCCTTTTTAAAAAAACAGTTTTTAATGTATGGTGAAATGGCTGGCAAAACGGTGGAAGAAGTGTTTGGGGAAAAGCTGCAGGGAGCAACAATTTTTAAAGCAGCAACACTGGCCTCCATGGTGCTGATAAATGATGGCAAAGGGCATTTTAAACCAACGCTATTACCTGCTGCATTTCAGTGGTCACCAATTTTTTCGTTTGATGTAAATGACTACAATGGTGATGGTAAAAAAGATCTGCTGGCAGGTGGAAATTTCTTTGGCACCACACCTTTCGAAGGCCGGTATGATGCTATGCCATTGGCTTTGGGCCTCGGCAACGGGCAAGGTGTATTTAATCCGGTAATGCCCATTCCTTCGGCATTCAACCAGGTAATGGGGGAAGTGAGAAGTGTTAATCACATTAAATTATCGGGCAATAAAAATGCTTTATTGATGGCGATTAACAATGACTCGCTGAAACTTTTTGAATATCATTGATGCAGCGCAATAATATCATCAGCAGATAAAATTTCAACTCCCATCCAGGGCACACAGGATGAGAGTTGAATCAAATTATTAAAGGGGTAAATTTTGCTCCATGCTTACAAAGTACCTCGTAAAGTTTTTCAATGATGAAACAATACATTGCCCGGGATCAGTTCATTTTTTGCTCCAGGCGGCTGCCAGTTTACTTTCAGTTCATTCACATCACCATTGCCAAAATAGGTTACTTTAATAGAATGAAAGCCACTTTTTAAAGCCGCTTTGCCAAACAATTCCATGGCAGCATGTTCACCGTCGTTGTTTACAATTTCAACCCCGTCAATAAAAAGCTTGCTGCCGTCGTCAGAAAAAGTAGAGAAGGTATAAAGACCACTTTTACTGATCTTAATGAACCCGTCAAAACTCAGTGCCAGCTTTTCTTTCCGTTGCTTTACCTTGTCTGATATTTCATTGGTAAACCCGGTTTTTACCGGTGCTGCTGTGTTAATTGAATTGAGATCGATCTTGCCATTCAATTCAAAATAGCGGTAAGCAATACCCGGGCTGGCAGCGTTAACTTTTACTGCATCCATCCACTCATAACGGGTGGCCTGTTTTGCAGCTTCGGGTCCGGGTAATATACCATCGATAAAAGAGGCCGCTTTAATCTCAGCTGATTTATCCAGCACAAAAGGCTTGGTGTACAACGCGGAAGTGGCAACGGGCTCGCTGCCGTCTGTTGTGTAACGAACCACTTCATTGCTTTTTCCGGTGATTGCAACTGTGGGTTGTAATGCCGTTTTTATGTAATTGATTTCGATCGAAGGCTTTGATGTAAACTTTCCGAAGCCTGCAATTTTTATGGCATAGGCGGCGGTGTTCTTTATCTTTTCAGGATTGAATTCAGGTAATTCAATTTCGATATTTTCACCCGCTTGTTTCCATAGCAGTTTTTCTTTGGTTGATAAAAAGGTCATCTCCGTGCCGGCCGGAATCACCAGTTTTTTCAATACTATTTTCTTACTGCCGGGGTATTTTGGAAGAATGGCGTACAAATCATTTTTGTCCGCATTGTAGGTATAAAAAACTTCCTTCACGGCGAAGCCCGGATCAGGGTCAAGGGTGATTTTTAACAGCATATCGCCGCTCTTGCTGGTATAATCTCTTCTGCCTTCACTCCATTGGGCAACTGTTTTCCATCTTTCAGTTCCATAGATAGCCTCGCCATTTATTTTTAACCAGTCACCAATTTGCAATAAACGTTCCTGCATAATGGGTGGTATTTTTCCATGTTCATCAGGACCAATGTCCAGCAGGAAATTACCACCCCGGCTGGCTTTATCAATCAGCTGCAACACCAGGCTTTGCGAAGAGTTGTAATCCCATGCATCTTCATCCCGGTTATAGCCATAGCTGTATCCCATACCACGACTTTCTTCCCAGGCATGGCCTTCCACATCCAGGTCGGGCTGATACTCCGGAGTATATACCGCACCATGTTTAAAACGAATGCCGCTGCCCCAGCGATCGTAGGTAACTACTTTATCCTTTACCGGACTTTCGTTGTACAACCACGATAAAAACTCCTGGCTTTTCCATGTTTCGGCCGGCGCATCCCATTCGCCATCTGTAAAAATTACATCGGGTTGATAGGTATTTACAAGCTCTTTCATTTGTGGCCACATGTGTTCCGTTACATACTTCGGTTTATCATTTAGCCAAAGCGGGTTGTACCACTCATACAGCGAATAATACATGCCTGCCCGCACGCTGGTTTTACGCACTGCTTTAAAAAGATCTCCAAGCAAATCCCTGTGAGGTCCTACTTCTGACGCATTCCATGCAAAGCCCCTGTCGCGGCTTGCTTCCCTGCTTGGCCACAGCGCATATCCATCATGATGTTTCGAGGTGAGCACAATGTATTTGGCACCCGACTGTTCAAAAACTTTGGCCCATTCATCCGGGTTAAACAATTCTGCTTTAAAATCTTTAGCAAGATCATAATAAGTGCGGTCGCCAAATTTTTTCTGGTGATAGTTGGTGGTGGCACTATCGCCGCCGGTAAGTGTATTCTGGTACCATTCTGCATAATTGCCTTTGCCGCAATATCCCGGCACTGAGTAAACACCCCAGTGTATAAAAATGCCAAACCTTGCATTGTTGTACCATTGCGGAACAGGACGTTTATCGAGTGACTCCCAGTTGGGCTGGTATTGTGCAGTCAATGGTGCGGTGTACAAAATGATCACCAGTAGGGCAGATATTTTTTTCAGGAGCTTGTGCTTTGTCATGGTGCTAATACTATTTGGGTTTTAATTTTTTTATTACAATGGTCAATGCGCTAAGGTTAAGATATGGCTTTACTCTATCAGCCGGTTTAAAAATTATGCAACATTACGTCAATGATTTGCTGCTGCTTCAACGCGGTGTTAAAAATCATTACATCATCAATGGAACCACGAAATACCCTGTCAGTGGCGGTTTCATTGCGTCCGATGTTCCATAAACTACCGGAATAATCAGCAGTGCCTGTTTCGCCTTTCGGGTTTCTCGTTTCACCCTTTTTTGTTTCCACCAGTTTGCCATCCACATACAATTTAAAATAAATGCCATCTGCCACGCCTGCCACATGATGCCAGTGATGATTCCAGTTTGCAGGAACTGTTACCGTGGCTTCGTGCCCTTCCCAACCGGTTGCATAAAAATTGATGAAGCTGTTGCTGCCCTTTAATTGTAAACTGTTCCAATCGCCCTTTGAAATGATGTCGGAAAAATTTTGTTCATCATCCGGGAATATCCATGCCATCATCGTCAATGGTAAATCCCTGCCGTTTTTGTCAAGCGCAGAAACAGCGGGGAACTCAATATAATTTCCGGCATAGGCGTTTGTCTGGATGGCTTTTCCAAAAGCACCTGCTACCCATTGTACATTTCCTTTAACGATGCCGTCATTGTTATGGCCCGAAAAATCATGAATCTTCCCGGCGGCACCTTCATCAAAATTCATTATGAGCAAGGGTTTTAGCGAAGCCAAGGCGTTGTAGTTGTATTTCTTTTCTGCGGAATGATCCACCACGTTTACCAATAAGGGTTGTAAAGATGCAATGCCGATTTTGTTGATGCCTTGTTTTGTGGCGATATAATTAAAACTGATGAGTTGTTCTTCGCCGGGCCCGAGTGTAATTGACCTGGCCGCTGCTTCAGTTTTATTTGCAAAAAGTTTCACCGGTGCACATGCTGAAACGCTGCCGGTATTTTTTACGGTTGCAGTAATGGTGATGCTATCACCCAGCTTCAACAGCGGGGTTGTGGTAAAAGAAAGATGACGATAAGTAAACAACGGTAGTGTTTGCTGAACTTGCAGGTTAAAAGCTTTAGTTCCCACAATTTTAATATGGTGTATGCCTTGTTGATAGAGAGTAAGGTTAGATTTAATGTTGGCTCTTTCGCCTGCTGCCATCACTTTGGCTATGGTTGTAAAGCGTTTGCCATCGATGTAAACGGGCGCATAAAAAGTACCTGCTGCAGCGCTGTTGTTGTGCACGTTTATTGACAGCTGCACCGGTGTATTTGCTTTTACAACCCTGGTTGAAAGGGCGCTACGCTGAATAATAAAATGGGGAGTTTCTTTGGTCATTGAATAAGGCCTGTCAACCTTGTTGATTCCCCAAGTTTTATTTGGTGTTGGCCCCATTTCAAGCGATAGAATTTTACCTGCTGCAATATCTTCCTGCGTAAGCCAGGGCCGGTTAAACGGCATTCCGTTTAAGGTGGCTGACTGGATGTACTTATTTTGCTGCGACACGTTGTTGGCTTTCAAAATAAAGTCCTTACCATTGGAAAGATGAATGACTGTTTCTTTAAAAATGGGGCTACCCAGCTGGTACTGGTTTGTACCAGGCGTAACCGGGTAAAACCCCATGGCGCTAAAAACATACCAGCTGGATAAGGTGCCCAGGTCATCGTTTCCGGGCAAGCCGCCGGGATCAGTGGAATAATTTCCTTCGGTGATTTGCCGGGCCCACTGCTGTGTTTTCCAGGGCTGGCCGCAATAATTAAACAGGTAGGCATAATGCAAGGGGGGCTCGTTGTCATGCACATAATGTCCCTCTTCAAAACATTGGCTAAGCTTGTTGGAAAACGAACTGTCGCCACCCATCAGGTTAATCAATCCCTGCACATCATGTGGCGCAAACCAGGAATACGTCCAGGCTGTGCCTTCTGCATACCCGCCATCCTTCCATTCACCCACGCTGGTTTTAGCACGCATAAAACCAGTGGCTGCATCAAAACTGTTTTTGTAGTACCCTGCCTGTTCAATCAGTGTGCTGTATTGCTTTGTATAACGTTGATTATTGCCGCTAACTGATAAAAAGTTAGCAGCCGCCCAACAATTATAAGCATATTCAAGCGAATGTGTTACACTATTGGTAATGTTAGCGGGTACATATTTGTATTGCACAAAATCACTCATTTCCCGGCGGGCGTAAGGTGGCACAGTAAGGCTCTTACTCATTGCTTCAGCTGCTTTTACAACATCAAAATGGGCAGCTCCTTTTATGTAACTGTCGAGTATTAGTTCCGTATTGTGATTGCCCATCATATTGTCGGTGGGTAACCATCCCGTCTTGTCGTATTCGACCAATACTGATGCAACCATATCGCTTTCCCTGTCGGGATCAAGCAGGGTAAACAAGGGATGCTTGCAACGGTAAGTATCCCAGGGAAACAGCGCTCCATAGCTGTCTTTCATTGCTCCGGCATCTGATTCAATAGCAGGCATAAACATCGAATGGTATAAGGCCGTATAGAAAACTGACTTGCTGTTTTCGTCCGGCGTGGTGATGGATATCTGACCTAATTTTTGATTCCAGATTTTTTTAGATTGCAGTTTGGTTTGTTCAAAATCCCAGCCGGGTTGTTCCAGTTGAATGTTGTTTTCCACGCCTTTAAAAGAAGTGGTTGAAAAGCCGATTTTTACAAGGATGGGTTCGGTGGGATTTGCAGCATAATTGATGGTGATGGAACCGGGAAATTCAGTGCCGGTAGTATCTGTTTGCTTTTCAATCTTGCCCGGATAAGGAGCCACTGAATTAAAAGGTTTGCTGAATTGCAGTATAAAATAAGATCCTCCGCAACGGCCTTTGATGGTGGTGCTGTCAACAATTATTGTGTTGCTGATATCGTATAGCCGCAGATGAGCTGCTGTAGCTGTTAAAAAAGTAAACCGGCAAAGAGCGGTTCTTTCAGTGGCTGCAAACGCCGCTGTGATGCCTGTTTCTTTCAGCTTTACCTGGTAAAAATAGGGCGTGGCAATTTCATCCACATGATCAAAAGTTGCGGCTATTTTTTCTGCCCCTATACTATCACCAGCAAAAGGCATTAGGTTAAAACTGCCGGTAGAAAAATATCCGCTGGCATGATTGATAAAACTAAAACGCCTGATTTTTTTATCAGAATACATGTAACCATCCGGTGTAATTTGCACCATACCAAAAGGCCGCAGTACGCCAGGAAATGTGGCACCCTTCGACTCCCAAACGGTATGGTGGCTCGACTTTTCGGTGCCAATCAGCGGGTTTACATAGTCTGCCAGTTGTTTGTTTTGTGCATGTACATTGTAATCAATGCAACATAGAAAAACGCTCAACAATCCAGTTGCAAAAAAGGTATTTTTTAATTTCATTATGGTGCATCAATGCTCTTTAAAAGGGTGCTATAAAAATTGTTAGTGAACAAAAAAAGTAGCATCCATCAATTGTTTTTCTCCGCCAGGTGCTTTCATAAATACCTGCAAACTTTGTCCCGATCCGTTTTGAAAATAGTTGACCGTAAACCGATGCAAACCGGCCGCCAATGCCTTCTCTCCCGATTTTTCAAGATCGCCGTGACAACCATTGTTGTCAGCAACGAACGTATCATCTATAAAAATTTGCGAGCCATCATCTGACAAAATATAAAAACTATACACACCTGTAACCGGTACTTTGATGTAGCCGGAAAACTGTACTGCATAATATTCTTTTGGTGTACTGAGCAGGCTAAGATCGGGTACGCTTACAACACTGGTTTTGCCGTTGCTGAGTTGCTTAAAATCGGGCATCAGTTTCCACTGGCCTTCATAAACAGTTGCCGATAAACCCGCAGCTGCAGAAGTCTTGCTTATGGGTGCTGCAGGGGATTGTTTGGTATACCTTGCTGTTGCAGTTTCGCTGCTCATACCCGAGGCAAAATAAGTGGTCACTTTCAGCAAGGCGCTGTTCGTTAATACCAGTGAATCTTTGTACAAAGGAGAGTTGATTCCGGGCTGCGTTCCATCCAATGTATAATGAATGGTTCCCTGGCCGTTGGATGTTTTAATAAAGATATTTTTGCGGTCAATAAACAATCCTGCCGGTGAAGACAGGATGGGGGCGGGTGCAAAAAGAAACCGGGCAGTGGCAGTCGCGTCTGTCTGCACACCCTTATTGAAAGTAGTTGCCCTGATCAATGCTTTACTGCTAATTACAAATGGCTGAATGTATAGAGTGGATTGGGCAGTTGGTTCGGTGCCGTTGGTGGTGTACCGGATTTCAGCAGCGGGAATGGCTTGGATGGTAACTGCTGCAGGTGCAAATAAATAACCTCCCTCCGGATGTATACCCAAAGCCTTTGCACCGGCGGAAACACTTTTAAACATGGCTGCATATCCCCCGGAAGCCTTCATAACAACAAGCAATGAGTCATCATTTGTATAAGCAGTTTGCGTATACAACAGTTGATCGGGGTTGGTTAAATCATCCTGGAACACAGCGGTTTTAAAATTGCCTTTGCCTAAAAACTGCAAGGGTAGCATCAGGCGTTTTTCATCGCCGGCATTGATAATTCCAATGTACCAGTCGCGGCCTTTTCGCCTGGCAAATGCTGCAACTTTTCCAATACGGCTTTGCGGCAAAACAATCGTTTCATCCCACACGGTGGGCATAGATTGAATCAATGGAGCGGCCGTATTATTTAAATACGCATTGGGGTCTGCAGGCCAGCAGCTTAATACGGAATTAAAAATTACCTGCAACGCCAGTTGGTGTGCACGGGATGTACCGTATGCTTTTTTACTATCGAATACACCCGGAGTAGCATCCGCCGGCCCAGCCAGCATGCGGGTAAAAGGCAGGATGGCATTGTGTACCGGCCCCTGCGGATTAAAGGTCGCCCATTCCTGTCCATACACGGCTTCCCTGGTAAGTTCGTTGGGAAAACTGCGGTTATAGCCGGTTGGTTTGTTGGCACCGTGAAAGTCAATCATCAGGTGATTGTTTGCGGCATCTTTTAATGCGGCTTCATAAAACTTTACCTGGTCTATTCCTTCCTTGTCAATAAAATCAATTTTTATTCCGGCTACACCGGTATGCTGCATCTGCTCAAAAAAGGCACGGCGTACGGTATCTTCTTTTAGAGATGTGTAGGCTTTCCAAACCCAGATGCCAACTTTTTTATTGCTGGCGTACTGCACCAAAGCTTTCAATGAATCCAAGCAATTCGGCCAGCTCGATTCCCAGCCGGCATCCACCATATTGTATTCAAAACCCAGGAGGGCAGCTTTGTCAATATACATTTTTTCAAGTGCCATGGTGGTAACATTGTCATGCATAAAATACGACCAAACGGCTTTGCCGGGCTTTATCCAGCTGGCATGCTGTAATGCACTATCCGGCGCAGGATTCAGGTTTTGAATGATGTCTGCATTTACAAGCCCATTGAGGTTATCACTAATAATGGCCACCCGCCAGGGCGTTACAATCGTGTCCTGTATTTTCCATCCGCTGGAATCATTTACAAACGCAGCATGCAGGGTTCCACTATTGTCTGATTGCAACGACATGCCGCTATAGTTGTATAAAGCCGCTTCGGTAATGCTTACATAAATACTGTCTGTAGTTTGGTAGGTGAGTGGCGGTCCAAGTTTTTTTACACCCAGTTTTGACACCGGTGTTTCGTAATACAATCCTTCATAGTAAAAAACATTTTCCTGGTACCACACCGTTGACCCGGCTGGTATTTTCCAGGAACTGGCTTCACCTTGCACAGTGGCTGTTCCTTTTTGCGGAACCACATACCGATAAGCGATGCCATCCTCAAATACCTTTATGTGCAGCTGGTACTGCATCCCGCTTTGTTGATGGGTAATGGGAATGATAACCTGGTTGTAGTGGTTGACAGCCGTATCGTGCACACCTGGCGATGCATATTTTTCATTGACGGATGAATAGACAGGATCATTCATTTGTACAGACTTACCCAAATTGATTTGGTTAACGGTAATGCCAAGGATTGAGTTTAAAATAACCGTCTTGCCCCGGTACTGAACGGTATAGATCAGCATTCCGGCACTATCTGCGGATATGGAAGTTGTTATTTTACCATCCGGACTCTGCAATGTAACCGCACCATTTTTTTTACCGCAGCCGGTACTGGTTATAACCACAATGGCTGCCATTGCCAGCAAGCCATTCATCAGTTTTTTTAGATGCGGGGCCAGGTAAAAAAAGCAATGGCGCAGGTGAATTGATTTCTCCAAAAGGTATTTGTTCAGCATATTTTAATGACCTTGTTATTGCAGATTGCTTTGCTGTTATTATAATGGATGAACGCCAGGTTTGTTACAGTGATATTCATTTGTTGACGGGTGCTATAGTTGTTATTAAGCGTATGTTTTAACCAATGATGAAGCATTCGTAGGGTGGGGCAAGATGATGCAACAAGTTACTGTTTAATACTCATCCGTTAAGGTGGCTGTCATACGCAAACGCTTGTGTTTAATTTCGTTTTAATTTGATTTATGAAGGAAAGCATTTTTTTACCGCATGTTAAATTTGTTATTACTGATATTAAATACCTTGCCTTGTAAACAAAACAACCTTTATAAAGTTGATGTCATGTCAATACGCAACACAACCTGCAAAATGAAAAAACAATTAACAGCTATTTGCATTACAATAATTGCCGCAACAGCCGCACAGTGCCAGCCGGCTAATCCGGCCCAATTTGTAAACCCATTTATAGGTGCCAGCACCAATGTGGGTGAAGCCGGCATTTATCATGGGTTAGGAAAAACTTTTCCTGGCGCAGCAACGCCCTTCGGTTTGGTGCAGCTTAGTCCCAATACCATTACCGGTGGCGATAACGGCTCGGGGTATAGCTATGAACACACCAGCATTGAAGGTTTTGCGTTTACGCAAATGAGTGGCATCGGTTGGTATGGCGACCTGGGTAATTTTTTAGTGATGCCAACAGTTGGGCCGTTGAAAACAAATTCAGGTAAAGAAGGCGATGCCTTACCAGGCTATCGGTCCGGCTACAATAAACAAAGTGAAAAAGCTACCGCGGGTTACTACAGTGTGCAGCTAACCGACAACAATATACAAGCAGAATTAACAGCAGCACCGCATTCAGGCATCATGCGTTTTACTTTTCCTGCCAGCAGCCAATCACGCATACAGATTGATTTGGCCCGAAGGGTAGGTGGCACTTCTACCCTTCAATATGTAAAGGTGGTAGATGACTACACCATAGCAGGATGGATGCAATGCACACCCGATGGCGGAGGGTGGGGTGATGGTGAAGGCAATGCCAATTACACCGTATACTTTTATGCAAGCTTCAGCAAGCCGTTAAAAAATTTTGGCGTATGGAGCGCTGATATCCCTGATACAGCAAACCGTCACCGGGAGGCGGTTTCAGCCAGTTACTACCAGCAACGCATAGCCGAAGCAATTGTATTAAAAGGGGTAAAAGAAAAGGAAGGAAAGCACCTTGGCTTTTTTACAGAATTTGCCACATCAGATAAAGAACAGGTATTGATGAAAGCCGGGATTTCATTTACAAACATTGCAGGTGCCAAAGCAAATGTAAACACCGAAATAAAAGACTGGAATTTTGATAAAGTACATGCCAATGCCATTGGCAGCTGGAATAAAGCCCTTGGCAAAATCAACATCATCGGCGGAACTGATGAAGAAAAGAAAGTATTCTACACTGCTTTATACCATACCATGATTGATCCCCGGTCTATGCAGGATGTGAATGGCAATTATGCGGGGGCCGATCATTTGGTTCATCATGCTCAACAATTTACCAAGCGCACCATTTTTAGCGGATGGGATGTTTTCAGGAGCCAGATGCCGTTGCAGAATATCATAAATCCGGAGGTGGTAAACGACATGATCAATTCGTTGGTAACAATGGCAGACGAAAGCGGCAGGCATTACCTGGAACGTTGGGAATTGTTAAATGCTTATACCAATTGTATGATTGGTAACCCGGCGATACCAGTAATTGCCGATGCCTACGCAAAGGGCATCCGTAATTTTAATATTGCCAAAGCATATACCTATGCTGTAAATACCACCGGCAAATTTGGCAATGGTGAAAGAGGATATGTTGCTGAATCCAATAGTATTTCCGGTACGCTTGAATATGCGTTTTCAGAAAGTTGCCTGGCGGGTCTGTCAAAAGCTTTGGGTAAAAAAAATGATGAAATTAAGTATACACTTGCGGCACAGAGCTACCGCAATATTTTTGATACCGCTACAGGTTGGTTCAGACCAAAAATGAAAGATGGAAGCTGGGAACCCTTGCCACCAGCAGGCCGTTTGCAGCAGGATTATGGTTCAGTAGAAAGTAATCCCTATCAACAGGGATGGTTTGTTCCGCATGATATTAAAGGTATGGTGCAGTTAATGGGCGGCACAAAAAAAGTAATTGCAGACCTAACCAGTTTTTTTGAACACACGCCTGAAAGTATGACCTGGAACGATTATTACAATCATGCCAACGAACCGGTGCACCATGTGCCTTTTTTATTCAACAGGTTGCAGGCACCCTGGTTAACGCAAAAGTGGAGCAGGGCAATTTGCCGAAGGGCTTACCACGATGGCGTTGCAGGGTTGGTGGGCAATGAAGACGTTGGCCAGATGTCGGCCTGGTATATATTGGCATCCAGCGGCATTTACCCGGTTGCTTCCGGTAATTCGCGGTATGAAATTACCAGCCCGGTTTTTAATACCATAACTTTTAAACTGGATGCCCGGTACACCAGCGGCAAAACATTTACCATAAAGGCCATCAATAATTCGACGAAAAACATATACATTCAAAGCGCCACACTTAACGGAAAGCCCTGGCCCTACTGTTTTATTACGCATGCCGCTATTGCAAAAGGCGGCATTTTACAATTGCAAATGGGCGACAGACCCAATGAGCACTGGGGTAAAAATGAATAACGGCAGCAGTACAGGTGGTTGTTTTCTGTTACAAAGGTTAAAGCGGCGTGTGGTAAGATACCGATCCAAAATGAAGCCGGGTATTTTACATTTTTCATTTGCGTTATGGATAAAATTTGTAAATAAACGGCCATTTTAAATCAATTTACATTTTATTCAACCCTTACTTTTGTGTAATAATTAAAATTTAACTGTATGATACAACCTGCATGGGAAGGAGTTTACCCCGCAATGCTTACTCCGTTTACAAAAGACGATGCCATCGATTTTGAGATGTTTAAAATAAATGTAAATGCACAGCTGGATGCCGGCGTGGATGGCCTGGTGGTGGGTGGCTCTTTGGGTGAAGCCAGCACTATGCTTGCCGAAGAAAAGTGGGAATTGTTGCGCTATTGCAAAACCGCTATGAACAGGCCTGTACCGGTGATTGTAAATGTTGCAGAGCAATCTACAAAAGCAGCTATCCATATTGCAAAAGATGCGGTAGCCAACGGAGCTGATGGATTGATGGTGTTGCCACCCATGCGCTACAAAGCAGATGACCGGGAAACGGTGGAATACTTTAAGGCCATCGCAGCTACTACAGATTTAACCATCATGATCTATAATAATCCATACGATTATAAAATTGAAGTAACACTGGCCATGTTTGAAGAATTGGCAAAAATGCCTACCATCGTGGCGGTAAAAGAATCCACCCGGGATGTTTCAAATGTAACCCGGATGAAAAATCATTTTGGCGACCGGTTTAAAATTCTTTGCGGTGTAGATACATTGGCACTGGAAGAACTGGCGCTGGGTGTAGATGGATGGATCGGCGGATTGGTAGATGCTTTTCCTGCAGAAACAGTAGCTGTTTACAAACTGATGAAGCTGGGCCGTTATAAAGAAGCGCTGGAAATTTACCGCTGGTTTTTGCCCCTGCTGGAGTTGGACATTCACAGTAAACTGGTACAATACATTAAACTGGCAGCAACACAAACCGGCCTCTGTACCCCGTATGTAAGGGCACCAAGGCTAATGCTGGAAGGGCAGGAAAAGGAAGCCGTTCTTGCAATTATTAACAAGGGTATCGCTACAAGGCCAGTATTGCCTGTTCTTTAAAAAAATGTAAATACGGTACTGTTAAAAATCATTAGCAGGTTAGAATAAAATGCATTGTCCGGGCTAAGAAGCTATGTGGAACAGCGTTGCGTCGCCCTCTTGTACCTGGATAACACTGTGGTACGTCTTTCGTTGCAGCTGTTTTTTTGCAAAAATAATTGTTGCAAAGCGGTAACAAAAATGCGGGTGGGTTGAATTGAATCACGATTTTGATGTGCCCTGGCCGAAAAACATTTTTAAAAAATTAGTAAACAAACTATGCTTTCAAAAAAATTCTTTTGTATAGATGCGCATACCTGCGGCAACCCGGTAAGGCTGGTAGCAGGCGGCGGCCCTTTTTTACAAGGCAATAACATGAGTGAAAAAAGGCAGCATTTTTTAAAGGAGTATGATTGGATACGCAAGGGCCTGATGTTTGAACCCCGTGGACACGATATGATGAGTGGCAGTATTTTGTATCCGCCACACGACCCGGCCAATGATGTAGCCGTATTATTTATAGAAACCAGTGGCTGCTTACCCATGTGTGGGCATGGCACCATTGGCACCATCACCATCGCTATTGAAGAAGGATTGATCACACCAAAAACACCCGGAATCATCCGCATGGAAGCCCCTGCAGGACTGGTGTTGATCAGTTACAAACAGGAAGGTAATAAAGTGAAATCCGTAAAGCTTACGAATGTAGCATCCTACCTGGCAGCTACCGAATTAACGGCTGAATGTCCGGAACTGGGCGAACTGGTAATAGATGTTTCCTATGGAGGAAATTTTTACGCCATTGTAGATGTGCAGAAAAGCTTTAAAGGCATTGAACATTACAGCGCCGGCCAGTTAATTGCATGGGCAAGGGAACTGCGCAAACGCATCAACGAAAAATATGAGTTTGTACACCCGGATAATCCTACCATCAACGGCTGCTCGCATATATTATGGACGGGTGCTGTGCTTGATAAAAATTCAACCGCCCGGAATGCCGTATTCTATGGCGATAAAGCCATTGACCGCAGTCCATGTGGCACAGGCACCTCCGCACGCATGGCGCAGTGGTATGCCAAAGGCAAGCTTAAAAAAGGCGATGTGTTTATTCATGAAAGTATCATCGGCTCAAAATTTAACGGCACCATTGAAGAAGAAACAAGCGTTGCCGGCAAGCCAGCCATAAAGCCCGGTATTGAGGGCTGGGCAAGAATCTACGGGTACAATACCATCAGCATCGATGAAGCAGATGATCCTTATGCGTTTGGCTTCCAGGTAATTTGAATTAGTTAGTAACAAGTTTAACAATTTTATGAAGGCAGTTATTATTGGCGGAGGTGTGGTCGGCTTAAGTTCAGCATACTATTTAAAAGAGAGTGGTTGGGATGTAACGATCATTGACAAAACTGATCTGTCAGACAGTTGCTCTTATGGAAATTTGGGCATGATAGTACCCAGCCATTTTGTTCCATTGGCAATGCCGGGAATGATTTCACAGGGTATTAAATGGATGTTTAACAGCCGAAGCCCTTTTTATGTAAAACCTTCGTTGAATGTTGATTTGATTAACTGGGGTTTAAAATTTGTAAAGAGTGCGACCGAAAAAAATGTCGAACGATCTGCGGTTCCGCTTCGTGATATTAACCTGCTGAGTAAATCGTTGTACGAGGCGTTGGCAGCTAAACCGGGTTTTGATTTTGGCCTGGAAAAGAAAGGCATTATGATGTATTTTAAAACACCAAAAGTTCAGGAAGAAGAAATACATCTTGCACATAGAGCGCAATCACTGGGCCTGGATGTAGAACCGCTTAGTAAACAACAGGCGCAAGCCCTGGAACCGGCAATAGACCTCGATGTTTTGGGAGCAGTGCATTACCGTTGTGATGCGCATTTGTACCCTAATAAACTCATTGCGCAACTGATTGAATATTTAAAAAGTGCTGGTGTAAAATTTCAAACGAACAGCGCTGTTGAAAAAATAATAAGACAAGGAGACTCAATAAAAAAAGTAGTTACCGCAAACGGCGATTTTGAAGCTGATGTGGTGGTGATGGCTGCAGGTTCCTGGTTACCGCAGCTTACAAAAATGGTGGGCTTATCCATCCCGCTAATGCCAGGAAAAGGATATTCCTTCATGCAAAATAACCCTGCAAAGCAACTCAATATTCCATCCATCTTTTGTGAGGCACGGGTAGCTGTTACTCCTATGAATGGCGGTATCCGCTTTGGTGGTACCATGGAAATAGCGCCGGTTAACAACAGGGTGAATATGAAAAGGGTAGAAGGTATTGTGAATTCAATTCCTAAATATTTTTCCAATGTGCAATTGAATTTGCCCCAGGAAAAAGATGTATGGTATGGCTTCCGGCCCTGCACACCGGATGGGGTTCCTTATATTGGTTCAACCAAAAAAATAAACAATTTATTTATCGCCGGTGGTCATGCCATGAGTGGCTTAAGCCTTGGGCCGGCCAGCGGAAAGCTAATCGCAGAATTGGTAAATGGTCAGCAAACATCCATGGATATTAAAGCTTTTGACCCGGAGCGCTTTTCATAATCATTTGATTAATTTACAATACTAATTATCTCTTATGCGCAAATTCATTTTTATTGCTGCCGTGTTTGCCGGGTTATCTTTTTCTCTTAATGCACAAATGAGCGCAACATATGTGCCCTGCAACGAGATGCCCAATATCATGCAAAGTTATAATGCAGATGTTACGGCATTAAACCGGGTGTATATTGTAGAAGGCGCACCGGAAAAAAGGGAACGCTTTAAAAAACTCGCAGAAGATTATATCAGCAAGCTGAACAAATTAACTTTTAGCGCATTGCCGCAGGGTTGTAAAGCAGATTATATTTTATTTAAAAGAGACCTGGACGAAACTGTTTTCCAGGCCAACAAAGAAGCCGCAGAATATGCAGCGGTACAGCAATGGTTTCCTTTTGCCGATTCTGTTTACGCATTCGAAAAAATACGTCGCCGTGGTGGCGCAATAGATGGTAAAAAAGTAGCCGCTGATTTTTTCGCTATTAATAAACAATTGCAGCAACTGAAGACAAAACTGGCTGCTGAAAAAAATATAACAGTCAGCAATAGCCGCCGTGCAGCTATCATCATAAAAGGGTTACAAATTGCCGCCAAAAATGTGTTTACGTTTTACAACGGATACGATCCGTTATTCAGCTGGTGGGTGCCGGATACTTATAAAAAATTAGATAGTTCGCTGATAGTATATGCCGCTGCCTTTAAAACAAATGCCGAAAAAAATGCACCCAATAAAGATTCAAGTGGTATAGTTGGCTATCCCATTGGCCGGGATGAAATTGTGCGCCAGTTAAATTATGAAATGATTCCTTATACACCGGAGGAACTAATACAAGTAGCCAATAAGGAATTTGCCTGGTGCGACAAAGAAATGCTGAAGGCTTCTGCGGAAATGGGCTTTGGTACAGACTGGAAAGCAGCCATGGAAAAAGTAAAGCAAAGCTTTGTACCCGCAGGTGAGCAGGCGCAGGCAATGGTTAAATTGTACGATGAATCCATCGCCTTTCTAAAAGCGAAAGATTTAATCACCATCCCGCCACTGGCGGAAGAAACCTGGCGCATTGCAATGATGACACCACAGCAGCAGCTGGTGAATCCTTTCTTTTACGGCGGTGAAGAGTTTGCCGTTTCCTATCCAACCAACACGATGGAATACGATGCCAGGATGATGAGCATGCGGGGGAATAACCCACATTTTTCAAGAGCCACCGTACACCATGAATTGATTGCCGGGCATTACCTGCAGCAGTTTATGAATGAACACGTAAACACCTACCGCAATTATTTCACCCCCTTCTGGACGGAAGGGTGGGCCCTTTATTGGGAAATGGAATTGTGGAATGAAGGCTTTCCGCAATCGCCGGAAGACCGCATTGGTATGCTCTTCTGGCGCATGCACCGTTGCGCCAGGATTATTTTTTCGCTCAACTACCACATGGGTAAATGGTCGCCCCAGCAATGCATTGATTTTTTGGTAGACCGGGTAGGGCATGAAAGAGCCAATGCAGAAGGAGAAGTACGTCGTTCTTTTGTTGGTGGTTATAGCCCGCTATACCAGGTAGGTTACATGATGGGCGGCCTTCAGTTTATGGCGCTTAAGAATGAAATGACCGGTGAAAATAAAATGAGCCTTAAACAATTTCATGATGCTGTGTTACAACAAAATTCAATGCCGGTAGAAATGCTCCGTAATATTTTAACCAATCAACCGCTGAAGGAAGCATATAAAACCAGCTGGAGGTTTTATAACTTGCCATAGAAAGTATTAACGCATTTTTAGAAGAAAGTCACCCTTTGTGGTGACTTTCTGTATAACAGCAATATTGAATCAACAGAACGTTAATTGGGTAAAATTGGTAAACAATAAGAGAGTTTATTTTTAGATGGTATCCGAAGGAAACTTAATTTTAACCATTGATATTATTCCGAATAAAAAATAGGTTTTAATGAATCATCAGTCTATAAAATGCTGCTTTAAATTATCCGTTAAAATCATTGTAGCTATTTTATTATTTAGCGTAGCAGCAGATCTGCAGGCGCAACCGGTAAAGCCTTACCAGCCTGCACGGCAGCAGGTATTGAGGGCTTACAAAGCTGCAGCGCTGTTAGATTCACTGGCGAAGAAAAGTGTTTTTAAATCTTATGTAAATGCAAACTGGCAGACAGATGAAAAAGGTTTTTGGTATAGAAATTTACTGGCCGGCGACAGTGCGGAATATTTATACGTAAATGCATTAACTGCCACCAGGCAAAACGCATTCGACCATGCAAAAATGGCCATGGCGCTAAACAAAGTACTGGATACGACGGTTACAGCGGGCAGTCTTCCTATAAGTAATATGCAGTTTGACGGGTTGCATCAACATGTTGCTGTAGAGGTACAGAAAAAATGGTACCGGTGCAATTTAAAAACTTATAGCTGCAGCAAGACAGATTCTGTTGTTATAAAAAAAGACAATGGTTTTATAACAGGCAATATAAAAAGCAGGTGGGAGCGGCAGCCGGCGGCAGACAGCCTTTCACCGGATAAGCAATGGGCCGCATATGAAAAAAATGGCAACCTGTTTATTCGGTCAGTAAAAGATGGACAGACCGAACAGCTTACGCAGAACGGAGATACAGCTAAACCATACGGGCAAATACAATGGTCGCCGGATAGTAAACACCTGGTGGTGTTTCACATTAACCCGGTAAAAGAAAAACCCGTTTATTACATTCTGTCTTCTATTGACACCCTTACCCGGGGCGTTTTAAAACGCAATGACTATGCCCAGCCTGGTGACGCTTTTAGTAGTTATGAAATGTTCATCATTAATATGGATGATAAAAAATTACTCAAAGTAAATACGGAATTGTATGATTTTTTGGATTATCCCTGGATACACTGGCGCACCGGCGATAACCGCTATTTTGTATTTGAAAAAGCAGACCGTGGTCACCAACGTTTTAGAATGATAGAAGTGGATGCAGCCAATGGCAACAGCAGGAATCTTATTGATGAAAAGACGAATACATTTATTTATGAAAGCCGGATATTTACCTGGTACACCGCTGCCACCAATGAAATTATCTGGAGCAGTGAAAAAGATGGCTGGAACCAATTGTATTTGGTAGATGCGATAAAGGGCGGCGTAAAAAACAGGATCACCAACGGCAACTGGGTGGTAAGAAATGTTGACAGTGTAGATGAAAAGAAACGGGAGATCTGGTTCCAGGCAAGTGGTGTAAACCAAGGTGAAGATCCTTACAACATTCATTATTACCGCATAGGTTTTGATGGAAAAAACCTGGTGTCATTAACCCTGGCCAACGCCAGTCATTTGCTCAGTTTTTCTCCCAAGCGAAAATATTTTATTGATAATTATTCCCGGCCGGATATGCCTGCCGTTACTGAATTACACCGTACTGCCGACGGAAAATTAATTTCCGTATTGGAAAAAGCTGACATTGGTAAATACCAGCAACTCGGGCTAAAAATGCCGGAAGTATTTGTTGCCAAAGGCAGAGACCATGCTACAGATATCTGGGGCGTTGTTTGCCGTCCTTCCCATTTTGACAGTACCCTGAAATACCCGGTGATTGAAAATATTTATGCAGGCCCGCAAGATGCATTTGTACCGAAACGCTTTATGAATTACAGCGAAATGCAAAGCATGGCCGAACTTGGTTTTATTGTTGTGCAGTGTGATGGCATGGGCACAGCCAATCGCTCCAAAGCTTTTCACGACGTGTGCTGGAAAAATCTTGCCGATGCAGGATTTGCCGACCGCATTTTATGGATAAAAGGGTTGGCTGCAAAATATGCTTATGTAGATGTTGCAAGAGTAGGTTTGTATGGCACATCTGCCGGTGGACAAAATGCTGCAGGCGCAGTACTGTTTCATCCTGAATTTTACAAAGCCGCAGTTTCGGCAGCAGGCTGTCATGATAACCGCATAGACAAGCAATGGTGGAACGAACAATGGATGGGATATCCTGTAGGCCCCCATTATGCTGCACAAAGCAATGTGACCAATGCCGGTAAATTAAAGGGAGCTTTGCTGCTGATAGTGGGAGAGGCAGATACAAATGTGCCTCCGGAATCTACTTATCGCATGGCCAACGCATTGATAAAAGCCGGGAAGAATTTTGACCTGTTGGTGGTGCCAGGCATGGGACACAGCGATGGTGGACCTTATGGCAGACAAAAGAAACGTGATTTTTTTGTAAAACATTTATTGGGTGTTGATCCGCCGGATAGAAATATGGAAGAATTGAATGCCGGTAATCCCTAAACGTTATTGATTTGTGGTATTAAAAAAATGCATTGTTTATTATGCTACATCTTACCTGGTATAGAAATGAAATTGGTGAAATGTATTGACAACAAAACCTGAATGAGTAAATAAAAACTGTATGAAAAAAACTTATTTAACAACCTGTGCTTTATTGATTTTTTGCATAACCACTCTTTGCCAAAGTTATGTACCTGAATGGAAAGACAGTAAGATGAAAGTAAAACCTGTAGTGGATATTAAAGCCTATGCTTTTAATGTAAGTGATGTAAAATTACTGGATGGGCCGTTTACAGCAGCGATGCAGGCGGATGTAAATTACCTGTTGAAAATAGAGCCAGACCGCCTGTTGTCAGATTTTAGGGTGCACTCCGGTTTAAAAGCCAGGGGCGAAAAATACGGCGGATGGGAAACGTCCGGGCTTGCCGGACATACGTTGGGACATTATTTATCTGCACTCGCTTTGCATTACGCATCTACAGGCGATAAGGAATTTCTTAAAAGAATTAACTACATTGTTGATGAACTGGATGAATGCCAGCGGGCCAGGAAGACGGGGTATATTGGCGCCATTCCCAATGAAGATAGTTTATGGCTTAGTGTTTCACAAGGCCATATCCGATCCCGCGGTTTTGATTTAAACGGAGCCTGGTCGCCGTGGTACACGGTACATAAAATTATGGGCGGCTTGCTGGATGTTTACCTGTACACCAATAATGTCAAAGCGTTAAAGATAAACGAAGGCATCGCCGATTGGGCTGCTAACATCACGGCTAATCTAAGCGATACGCTTTTTCAAAAAATGCTGGTAACAGAATATGGTGGCATGAACGATGCATTGGTAAATACCTACGCTATCACCGGCAACAAAAAATACCTCGATTTATCTTACCGCTTTTATGATAAAAGAATTTTAGATTCGTTGGCTGCACACATGGATGTGTTGCCGGGTAAACATTCCAACACACAAATACCAAAAGTAATCGGCAGTGCAAGAAGGTACCAGTTAACAGGAGATCAAAGAGACAAGTCGATTGCGGATTTCTTTTGGGAAACGGTTACAAAACATCATTCCTATGCAACCGGAGGCAACAGTAATTATGAGTATTTAAGTGAGCCGGATAAATTAAACGATAAGCTAACGGACAATACAACGGAAACCTGCAACACTTACAACATGTTGAAATTAACCCGTGAACTTTTTGTAACCAACCCATCGGCGGCATTGATGGACTATTATGAGAAGGCTTTGTACAACCATATCCTGGCATCACAAAATCATGCAACCGGCATGGTTACTTATTTTGTATCGTTGCGAATGGGCGGTAAAAAAGAATACAGCGATGAATACAATTCTTTTACCTGTTGCGTAGGCACCGGCATGGAAAACCATGTTAAGTACGGCGAAAATATTTATTATCGTGGTAAAGATGGTAGCTTGTACGTCAATCTTTTTATTCCATCTGTTCTAGACTGGAAGGAAAAAAATATATCCATCAGGCAGGAAACTGGTTTGCCTTCAACCGATAAAACGGTTTTTACTATTTCAGCAAAGCAGCCCACCAGTTTTGCTATCCGCCTCCGCAAGCCATATTGGTCAAATGGTATTACTGTAAGTATCAATGGTAAGCCTCAAAGGGTAGTGATTGATAATGAAGGGTACATCGTGCTAAACAGGAAATGGAGCAACAATGATAAGGTTGAGTTCATAACGCCATTGCATTTTTATACCCAGTCAATGCCCGACAATGCTAACCGTAAAGCGGTATTTTATGGACCGGTTTTGTTGGCAGGCGTGTTGGGTAATAAAGAACCTGAGCCATCTGAGATACCGGTTTTTGTAACCAGTGAAACCGATCCGGGTAAATGGGTAAGCCCTGTTAGCACTCAGCCACTTGTTTTCAAAACAGCAGCTACCGGCAATTCAAAGGAAGTAAATCTCATTCCGTTTAATACCACCGCAGATGAACATTATACTGTTTATTGGGACGTATTTACGCCACAGCAATGGGCAGTACAGCAGAAAATATACGAAGCTAAAAAGCAGCAACAACAGGAGCTGGAAGCAAGAACGGTAGATAATTTACGCATCGGCGAAATGCAGCCGGAAAGGGATCATGAGCTCGTTGGAGAAAAAACTACTACGGGTGATGAACACAACCGAAAATGGAGATCAGCAGAGGATAGCGGTTATTTTTCTTTTACAATGAAGGTAGATCCATCGGCCAGCAATACCCTCGTTTGCAATTACTGGGGTACGGATAACAGGGGTCGGGTATTTGACATTTATGTGAATGATATTAAAATAGCAACGGAAGATTTGAATAAATACAAGGGCAGTAAAATGTATGAAATTGCCTATCCCATTTCGCTTGATTTAACAAAGTACAAATTAACAGCAAAAATAAAATTTGTACCCAAAGCGCAAAATGCTGCCGGGCCTGTATATGGAGTTAAAATAGTAAAAGGGGACGTAAGTAAACTGATCAATTCCAATTAATAAAAATACCAATCAGTTATGAAGCACATAAGGTTGATGGCAGCGATGCTGTTATACATGTCAGCATATGCACAGCAAAAAGATTATCCCATACAGCCGGTACCATTTACGCATGTAAATGTGAATGATAATTTCTGGAAACCTAAGATGCAGGTAAATGCAGACATCACCATTCCATACATTTTGAAGATGTGTAAGGAGCATGGAAGAATTGATAACTTTTTAGCAGCGGCGGGAAAAAGAGAAAATAAGGTATGTTCAGAATTTCCTTTTGATGATACCGATGTTTACAAATGGATAGAAGGGGCTTCTTATGCCTTGCAGGTATCGCCCAATAAAAAATTATCATTGTACCTGGATACACTGATTGCCATTATTGGTGCCGCCCAGGAAAAGGATGGCTACCTCTATACTTTCAGAACGATTAAGCCGGCAGTATTACACGAATGGTTGGGTGCACAGCGCTGGCAAAAAGATTCAATTTTAAGTCATGAATTGTACAACACAGGGCATTTATATGAAGCGGCTTTTGCGCATTATAACGCAACTGGTAAAAAGAGTTTATTAAACATTGCAACCAAAAATGCAGACCTGCTGGTAAAAACTTTTGGCTGGGGTAAAGTAGAGGAATATCCCGGTCACCAGATTGTAGAGACCGGGCTTGCAAAATTGTATCGCATCACCGGCAATAAACAATACCTTGATCTGGCCAAATTCTTTTTGGATGTGCGGGGGCCCAATGGTGAATCATATAACCAGGCAGATAAAAAAGTGGTAGATCAAACAGAGGCCGTGGGGCACGCAGTACGGGCTGCTTATATGTACAGTGGCATGGCAGATATAGCTGCATTAACCGGCGATAAAAAGTACCTGTACGCAATTGATAAAATATGGGATGATGTGGTCAATAAAAAATTATACATCACCGGTGGTATTGGCGCTACCGGAAATGGCGAAGCATTTGGTGAGGCTTATGATTTACCCAATATGAGCGCATATGCAGAAACCTGTGCGGCCATTGCCAGCGTGTATTGGAACAGCCGTATGTTTCTGCTGCATGGCGATGCCAAATACATTGATGTGCTGGAACGTACGCTCTACAATGGTTTGCTATCTGGTATGTCATTAAGTGGCAACCGTTTTTTTTATCCTAACCCGTTGGCGTCGGTTGGTCAGCATGACAGAAGCAGCTGGTTTTCCTGCGCCTGTTGCATCTCCAATATGACCCGTTTTCTTCCCTCCGTCCCCGGGTATGTATATGCGCAAAACAACAACGATTTGTACGTAAATCTTTTCATGAGCAACAGCAGTAATATCAAATTAGCATCTGGTAAAATAAACATTGCACAAATCACCAACTATCCATGGAGTGGTAAAATTGAGTTGGCAGTAAATCCTGAAAAAGCAGGGAGTCTTACATTGCACGTGCGTATACCCGGCTGGGCACAACAGCAACCGGTACCTGGTGATTTATACAATTCAATCAACACCCCAATGACGGTTTCAATGCTCATCAATGGCAAACCGTTTAGCTACAAAGTTGAAAAAGGATATGCGGTTATTCATCGTACTTGGAAAAAAGGCGATAAAGTGTCGCTCGATTTACCGATGCAGCCTCAAAAAATATTTGCCAATGAAAAAGTGAAAGCCGATGCTGGACGTTTTGCAATTCAGTATGGTCCCGTGGTGTATTGCCTGGAAGGCCCCGATAATAAAGACAGCCTGGTGCAAAATATAATCGTAGATAAAATGGCACCCCTGCAGGCAAGTTACCACGAAGATTTATTAAATGGAATCAATACAATTACAGGCGATGGGGAAGCAAGCAAACGCCAGTTAAATAGTTCCGACTTAATAACTACCAAACAAAAAGTAACGGCCATACCTTACTATGCATGGGACAATCGTGGCTCCGGAGAAATGGAAGTCTGGATTCCTTACACGGCGGTAGCAGCAAGGCCGCAGCCTGCTGCTACCATCGCTAACAAAAGCATTGTTACAGCTTCAATAAAATCAAAATCATTAAAAGCGATTAACGACCAGTTTGAACCTGCCGATTCAAAAGATAACACCGTGCCCTATTTTCATTGGTGGCCAAAGAAAAATTCAACCGAATGGGTAGTGTATGATTTTGATACGGCGCACACTGTTTCATCCAGCAAAGTGTATTGGTATGATGATGGCCCGTGGGGAGGTTGCCGCATACCGGCCGCCTGGAAAATCTATTACAAAAAAGACGGCGAATGGATTCCTGTAAAAACTATTGGTGATTACGAAATTGCAAAAGACAAATACAACACAGTAACCTTCGAAACAGTAAAAACCATTGCTTTGAAATTGGAGGTGCAGCTACCTGTTGATAATGCAACGGGCATACATGAGTGGATAGTTGAGTAGAGTAGTAATTATTTGTCCGGGCTAAGAAGCAATGTGGAACATCGTTGCGTCGCTTGCCGATTTTATCGGCATCCTGATGTTACACTTAAATCGGGACTTGTACAAAAAAAGCTATGATGAACTTTTTTTAAAGCGTATGTGATAAATAATAGTAGGATTCAATTATCGTTCCGACGAAAAGTAATATATGCACAAGAGCTAATGATAGCAATCGTTCCGTAGGAACGGTAAGTGGGTAGAAAACACAATCGCATCATCCGTTCCGTAGGAACGATATGTGAACATGCAGAGTCGACAGGCTATCAAACAAGTTCTTTAAAAATATAGCGTTCATCATAGTCAATTTCAAAGGCTTTCAGGAAGGTAATGTACTCTTCCCGAAACGTTTGTTTGCGATGATGCATTTCCTGGTTTTGAATATAACGGATCACATTTGGAACATGGCTTTTGGAATAGGAGAACGCACCAAAACTATCCTGCCAGCCAAATTTTTCACAGCAAAGCTGGTTGTCATTAATCCATTTCGTGTTTTCAGATTTTACGATTTGGACTAACTGCGACATGTTTTCATCCGGCCTGAATCCAATGAGCATGTGCAAATGGTCCGGCATCGAATTAACCTGCAGCATTTTGTGCGTTTTGTTTTGGATGATGCCGGTGATGTATTGATGCAATTCATTTTTCCAGGGCATTGCAATTAAGGCCAGGCGGTATTTTACGGCAAATACAAATTGAATGTGAATTTGGGTATAAGTATTGGGCATAAAGAATTGTTTGTAAAATAAATCTATAAAAAATGGGTTGTATTTTTTTGTGTATTTTATTTTGCACATATCGTTCCTACGGAACGAAGGTCGATTCGGTGGCTGTTGCTACCCACATACCGTTCCGACGGAACGAAGGCAGAACAAGTGTAGCGAGTTACCCATATTACGTTTCTACGGAACGAAAAAAAATGACTCAAGTCTGATAAAATAGATTACCAGTGTAATGAAAAAATATTTCTTTCTTCTTGCAATAGCCGCTTGTAATCATGCGGCTTACACTCAAAACAGGGCAACCATCAGCATTGATGCGTCCAAATTCGAAAGCAACGTATCGCCTGATTTGCACGGCATTTTTTTTGAAGAAATCAGTCACGGTGGCGAAGGAGGTTTGTATGGCGAACTCATCCAGAACCGTGGTTTTGAAGAAAGCCGGTTACCCCTGGCCACCACGCTTACGGATGGTGTTATTATTCCCAAAAGATCGCCTCATTTTATGATGCAGGATAATGCTGCCAGCGATTGGAAAATGGAATGGAATTTAAAAAGTCAATGGCCGGCGTGGAGCCTGCAAACAAGTGGCGGTAGTTCTATGGCGTTGGCATTATCCAGGCAAAATCCTTTGAACAACGCCACCCCCAATTCGTTGCAGGTAACCATTAATCAATGGGATCCCACAGCCAATAACAACGTGGTGAATGACGGCTTTTGGGGTATCAATACGGTTAAAGGAGCTGTTTATAACCTGAGTTTTTATGCCCGTACCAACAAGCAGTACAAAGGCCCCATAACGGCATCGCTGCAATCAGAAACCGGTGTAATACTTGCTGCATATACATTTGCTGCTGTAAGTGGTCCATCCTGGAAAAAATACACCTGCCAGTTGCAGGCAAAGCAATCAAACAGTAAAGCAAAATTTGTACTGACATTTGGCAGCACAGGTGTTGTTTGGCTGGACATGGTTTCACTGTTTCCTGCAAAAACATTTATGAACCGGCCAAATGGTTTACGGTTGGATCTTGCCCAATATATTGCAGATTTAAAGCCGGCATTTGTTCGTTGGCCAGGTGGTTGTTTTGTAGAAGGCATTAATACCGAAAATACACCCAACTGGAAAAAAAGCATTGGGCCTGTTGAAAAGCGGCCAGGTACTTACAGTGTTTGGGGCTACTGGAGTACAGATGGATTTGGCTACCATGAATACCTGCAGTTTTGCGAAGACATTCATGCCGCGGCATTGTATGTTTTCAACATCGGCATATCCTGTGAATTCAGAAGTGGCAGTTTTGTACCAGATAACAAAGTAGATTCCATCATACATGATATACTTGATGGAATTGAGTATGCAGTGGGACCGGTTACCAGTAAGTACGGAAAATTAAGAGCTGCCAACGGACATCCGTCTCCTTTTCCATTAAAATTTATTGAGGTGGGCAACGAGCAATCAGGTCCACGCTACGCCGCCAGGTACAACCGTTTTTATAAAGCCATTAAAGCAAAATATCCGCAAATAAAAATAATGGCGAGCATGGGTATTGGTGATGTAAATAAGCGTACAACCGACAGCATGAAGGGCATTGATATAGTAGACGAACATGCATACAAACCGGCGGGCTGGGCCATGCGCAACTACAATCATTTTGATAAATATAAACGGGGCGATTGGGATATGTATGTGGGCGAATATGCCACCAACAGTGGAGTGGGAGCCGGCAATATGAATGCTGCTTTAAGCGATGCCGTGTACATCATGAGCATGGAAAAAAACAGCGACCTTGTAAAAATGAGCAGCTATGCACCTTTGCTGGTAAATGTAAATGACATCGACTGGCCGGTTAACTTAATCAATTTTGACGCTGCTGGCAGCTTTGCCCGCATCTCTTATTACGCTATCAAAATGTTCAACGAAAACAAGCCAACCCAAAATATAAATACGCAAACATTGATACCGGAACAAAAAACTAAAACGCCTTTGTTCACAGGAAGTATTGGTTTGGCTACCTGGGATACACAATCTGATTATAAAGACATTGAAGTGATACAGGGAGGAAAGGTTGTTTACAAAAGTGATTTTATAAACAAGCCCGACGAATGGAAACTGGTTCGTGGCAACTGGAGAATACAGGACAGTGCCCTGGCTCAAACAGTAGAAGGAGAGCAACGGCTGGCCTGGTTAAAAGACAAAACATTTGATACTTATACCTTGAAATTAAAAGCCAGGAAAAAATCTGGCTACAATGCATTCATCATTCCCTTTGCAGTAAAAAATGACAGTACACAATTGCGTGCGCATATTGGCAGCTGGCTAAACAGCCATGCAGTTTTTGAAAGTGTTACCAACTCATTTGATGTCGCTGCTATTTCAGAATCAAAGCGATTGGATAAGCCAATTGAAAGCGGCCGTTGGTATGATGTTACCATTGAGGTAGGTATGGACAAGGTAGATTGTTATCTCGATGGCGAATTATTAATGACATATAAAGAACCACAACAATTTTTTAGTATTGCAGGCAAAGACAGTATCACCGGTGATATCATAATCAAAGCGGTGAATGCGTCAGCCAATCCATACCAAACCAGCATTTCATTAACTGGTGTTACCACTTTACAATCTATGGGAGAACTTATTTCATTGCGGGCGACTTCACCGGAAGCCGAAAATTCTTTTGCCGAACCAACAAAGTACATTCCACAAACACAAACGGTTGGTGGTATAACATCTTTTTTTGAAATCAGTTTTAAACCTTATTCCATCAACGTGCTGCGGCTGCATACAAAATAAATACTAAGCCAATGCCTTCTGCCGGATGGCTTCAATTTCAGTTACTGTTCTCGGTAAAGATGTGCTTAGTAACTCGCTGCCGGTTGGTGTTACCAGGTAATCGTCTTCAATGCGAATGCCACCAAAATCTCTAAAAGCCGGTAATTGATCGTAGTTAATAAACTGGCTCAGTTTTTTTTCTGCAGCCCAAATATCCATCAGTTCCGGAATAAAATACAGGCCCGGTTCAACTGTTACCACGTAGCCCGCTTCCAGGGCTTTACCCAACCGTAAACTCTTTAAACCAAACTCAGTACTCTTTTTCATTTCCGGTGTGTAACCAACATATTGTTCGCCCAGGTTTTCCATGTCATGTACATCCAGTCCCATCATATGGCCAAGCCCGCATTGAAAAAATAACGTATGCGCACCGGCTGCAACCGCTTCTTTTGCATCACCTTTCATCAGGCCCAGGGCCGTTAATCCTTCGGTTAGTTTTGTCGCCGCAAGCAGGTGGATGTCTTTAAATAATTTGCCTGGTTGTACAGCAGCTGCGGCGGTTTGTAATGCATTCAATACAATATTGTACACATCTTTTTGTAAAGAGGTAAAAGCAGCATCAACAGGAAATGTACGGGTTAGATCACCGGCATAATGCATCGCCGTTTCCGCACCGGCATCCAGTAAAACCATTTTGCCTGGTGGTAAAATATGGTTGCCATAATGGTTGTGTAATATTTCACCATGCGTGGTTAATATGGTTGGGAAAGAAAGATTGCCGCCACCACTGATTGCTACAGACTGCACCAATCCCGCCACATGTGCTTCCGTTAAACCGGCACGGCTTTCACGCATGCCGGTAAGATGAAGCGCTTCGGAAATAGCGACCGCTTTTTTTATTTCTTCCACTTCTTCTTTACCTTTTATGGAGCGAAGTGAAACAATCGCTTGTATTAAAATGGTTGATACACCTGCATCAACACCAGTTAACGGGGTGGATAATAAATGACTTAACAGCAATCCCTGTTCCGGCCGGTAAGGAGGCAAATAATGAATGGACTGATGGCGATCCGCGGCATTTTTGACAAAAGATTTTAATTCGTTAAAAGACTTAGTAGTGCTGCATCCTGAAAGTTCAGCCATCTCTTTCAATGATGGTGTATGACCGTTCCAGATAATATCATCAACACCCGATTCTTCTCCAAAAATTATTTCGGTATTATTATCAACGTCAATAATTGCCGCAAGTGCCGGTGTATCCAGGCCGGTAAAATAAAGAAAAGAACTATCCTGCCTGAACGGATACCAGTTGTCTTTAAAAGACATACTGCTTTGCTCATTTCCAATCAATAAAATAATGCCGCTGCCAACAAAGCTTTTTAATTGATTGCGCCGGTTGATGTAAATTTCTTTGCTAAACATAATTGATATATTAAAGGTTGAAAGTATTGTAAGAGACTATTTGTTTACTGCTAATTTTTTTGAATCGCAAAGTTACAATTGATAAACCAGTTGAAACCGGTTGGATGAAAATTTGCATTAAGAGATCTGGCGATTAATTCTTTTTGTGGTACTCTTTTATATACTCCCGGGGCGCCTTGCCGGTAATACTTTTAAATACCCGGTTAAAAGTAACCACGTTGTTAAAACCTGATTGGTAAGCAATGGTAGAGATACTGTCGAAATCCATCTCCATCATTTTTTTGCAGGCTTCATTTATGCGAACCTCATTTAAAAAAATGATGTAGGTTTTGGAAGTGTGTTTTTTAAAATAGCGACAAAAAGATTGAGGCGTTAGATACACAACGGCTGCAATTTGTTCCAGCGTTATGTTTTCTGTAAAATGCTCCATGGTGTACCTGTAAATATCATTCATACGCAACCCTTCCGAGTCTGTAATTGTAAATTCAAAAGATTCTGTAGAGAGGTATTTCCATTTTTTTAAATTGGCCATCACCTGCAGCAATTCAATAAAATAGGCCAGGCGAAACCCTGCAGTACTGTTTCTTATTTTTAAAAAATGTTCCGATAATTTAGCCGCATCTTTTTCAGATGCCTGCATACCAAAACTACTGGCGGTTACAAATTTTTTTATACCACGCATTTCCGGAAAAGCAAGCAATTGGGCGATAAAGCCGGTGGGGTTAAAAAATATATTCAGCGAGTGAATGCTTTTACGGTTGGCATCATCAAAATAAGAAGGATCGCTTTTAAATAAATGTGGCTGGTTGGCGCCAATAACAAAAAGATCGCCTGATTGAAACCGTTGCATCGTATTGCCCGCAATCAAAGTGCCCTCCCCGCTGATTACCCAGGTGATTTGGGTTTCGGTGTGCCGGTGCAGGTGTTCATAAAAATGCGGCAACTTGTCTTCCTGCAAGTGGATAGAATTATCAATTTCAACCGGTATGGTAAACTGCACAACTTTCATCATAACAATATTACGTTATTTTTTTACCGGCATTTAAAAGGGTTAAAATTGGTAAATTAAAAGACAAGAAAAGTATAGTACTTGTTAATAAAACAAATAGTTTTGAATGTACCGGGAGATTTTCCTGCAACTACAATTTAATTTATGAGTACAACTTCTTTTAAACCCACGCTGGGATTGCTTGATGCCACGATGGTAGTAGCCGGTAGTATGATTGGTTCCGGAATATTTATTGTTAGTGCAGATATTACCCGAAATACCGGCAGCGCAGGCTGGCTGATGCTGGTATGGATTATAACTGGTTTTATGACGTTGATTGCGGCCTTAAGTTATGCAGAGTTGAGTGCCATGTTTCCAAAAGCGGGGGGACAATATGTTTATTTAAAAGAAGCCTACAATCCGCTCATCGGATTTTTATATGGCTGGAGTTTTTTTTCCGTTATTCAAACGGCTACCATTGCCGCGGTAGGTGTGGCATTCGCCAAATTCAGCGCTTATATATTCCCGGTATTTAGTGAAGATGCAGTGGCGGTCGATCTTGGTTTTATCACCATTTCTCCCGCACAACTGCTATCTATTTTTGTGATTGTTTTATTAACCTTCATCAACTCCAGGGGAGTAAAAAATGGCAAGGTCATTCAAACCACATTTACATTGGCTAAATTGATCAGTTTGTTTTGCCTGATTGCATTTGGGTTAAAGGCAGCCAACAGCGGTGTATGGCATGGCAACTGGCAAAATGCCTGGCACCTGCACGGTTTGGCGGTTGATGGATCGGTAAAAGAATACACCTGGATAATTGGCGCCGGTGCAGTAGCCTCTGCCATGGTGGGGTCTGTTTTTAGCAGCGATTCCTGGAACAATATTACATTCATTGCCGGCGAAGTAAAAAATCCGCAACGCAACATTGGCCTTAGCCTTTTTTTAGGAACATTGATTGTAACGCTGATTTATGTAAGTACCAACCTGGTGTATACCGCCGTGCTGCCATTGCAGCAAATTGCGGCAGCTCCAAAAGACAGGGTAGGCGTTGCTGCATCTGAAATGATATTTGGCACTTCCGGCACTATTATAATTGCCTTACTGATTATGGTCTCCACATTTGGCTGTAACAACGGATTGATACTGGCTGGAGCAAGAGTGTATTATACAATGGCAAAGGATGGGTTGTTTTTTAAAGGAGCCGGCATGCTTAATAAATTTGCCGTGCCCGGTTATGCATTGTGGTTACAGTGCATCTTTGCCTCCGCCTGGAGCCTGAGCGGCAAGTACGGCGATTTGCTGGACATGATCTCTTTTGTAGTGGTTTGTTTTTATATGCTCACCATTGGCGGAATATTTATTTTGCGGAAAAAACAACCCGGTATGAAGCGTCCGTACAAAGCATTTGGCTACCCGGTGTTACCCATTGTTTATATCCTGATGGGCATCACCTTTTGTTTGCTGCTGGTAGTGTTTAAACCAAAATTTACCTGGCCTGGCTTGTTGATTACATTACTTGGCATACCCGTGTATTACCTGGCGGTTGCAACAAAGAAAAGTAGTGTCTCAGAGAATAATGTTGAAGACTAATCTGGCATCCCATCACCCCGAAATAGTATCCACTTTTCATAATTTGTATTTTCACGCTATTAAATGATTGTACAATAATTATTAAAGCCGGCTTATCGCCGGTTTTTCTTTCTTATGTGTCATTTTACAAGCAGGTTTAAACGGCCTCCCTTGCAATAGCACCTTCGCCTGGCAACAATTTGTTAACAAATTTTATCTGTCAAAAGATTTGATTTGGAAAAATATTGTTCTACCTTAAAACTCTTGCTATGCAAGGTGTTATAATTACTTGCCTCCCCCTTCCACAGGAAAGAAGTTGACAACTTCATTATCCTCTGACAGAACTCTATCAGCCATCCTGTTATTAATGCGCAGTTACTTGACTTAAACAACCATTTTTTGCAATGGATAATCGTCGTTCTTCCAATTCAACCGAAACAAATACAAAACCAGCTACCGGGTTTCAGCAAAATAATACTGCAGACAATTTCGTACAGCAAACGCCTGCAGTAACATTGCCAAAAGGAGGCGGTGCCTTAAAAAACATTGACGACAAATTCAATGTGAATGCAGCCAATGGCACAGCCGCGGTTTCTTTCGCTATTCCCTTTTCTGCAACGAGAAGTAATTTTGTTCCGGCCATGTCGCTCAATTACAATTCAGGTTCCGGCAATGGTGAATTTGGATTGGGCTGGGGGCTTGATCTTCCTGCAATACAGCGAAAGACAGACAAGCGTTTGCCTGAATATAAAGATGCGGACGATAGCGATACCTTTATGTTTACCGGTGTTGAAGACCTGGTTCCGCAGCTTAAAAAAGATGGCACAGGCAACTGGCAGCCAGATGAAGTTACCGACCCACTCACAGGGTATACCATTAAAAGATACCGCCCCAGGATTGAAGGTAGCTTCCTGCGCATAGAACGAATCACGCCGAAGGATGCAGCAACTTTTTACTGGAAGGTGACCGACCGCAATAACATCGTTACGATCTTTGGAAGATCTCCCGCCGGACAAATAGTTAACCCTGCCAATCCGCAACAAATATTTAAATGGCTACCGCAGCTGAGCTACGATGACAAAGGCAATTGTTTTGAACTAACTTATCTCAAGGATGATTTTAAAGAAGTGCCAAACGTTTTACCTGAACGTAACCGGTTAAACGGAAATGCACCCTGCACAAACAGCTATCTTAAACAGGTACAATACGGAAATGAAAATCCCTATTTTCCGGATTTGACCAATCCATATGATCCGCCGTTTCCTGCCAACCCGGCTTATTTTTATGCAGCTGTACTTGATTTTGGTGATCATGATGAATTGATTCCAACACCAACGGCACAACAGGATTGGCCTTGCCGCACAGAGCCATTTTCACACTACAAATCAGGCTTTGAAATCCGGAACTACCGGTTGTGCCGGCGCATATTGTTCTTTCATTTTTTTAAAGAATTAAATGATGGCATCAATGCTGCGCCAACTCTGGTGCGCTCGATTGATTTCGGCTACCAGCTTTTTCAAAATTCTTCAGCAACAACTATACAAAAAAGAAATGCTGAAGCAGATTATATTATCTCCCTGCAGGAAAGTGGTTATATCAAAAAACAAGATAGTAGTTACTCAAAAACAAGTATGCCGCCGCTGGAATTTACTTACCAGCAACTGAACTGGAACAAAACAATCCAGACAATCTCTCCTGAGAATCTTGCTAACGATCCGGTTGGATTAAGCGCCGGTTATCAATGGACAGATTTATACAGCGAAGGCATTGCAGGCATACTAACGGAACAAGCCAATGCCTGGTATTATAAAAGCAATTTGGGCGATGGCAATTTTACAACTGCACAACCGGTTATTCCTAAACCTTCTTATACCGGAATTGCCAATGGTTCCCTGCAGTTGCAGGACCTGGAAGCAGATGGCAGAAAATTCATCGTTAGTTTACAGCAAGGTGCAATGGGTTATTTTGAATTGAATGAGGACGCTTCCTGGCAACCATTTCGTTCGTTTCAGCAAATGCCGAATATCAATTTTGCTGATGTCAACACTAAGTTGATAGATTTGGATGGTGATGGCCGGGCTGACTTAATTGTGTCTGAAGAAAATGTATTTACCTGGTATACCAGCAAAGGCATCGCTGGTTATGACTCTGCGGAGCTGGCGACAAAAATGTATGACGAAGAACACGGCCCTTCATTGATTTTTACGGATAATACACAAAGTGTGTTTCTTTCGGACATGACGGGGGACGGACTTACTGATATTGTACGCATCCGCAACGGAGAAATTGGTTACTGGCCAAACATGGGCTATGGAAAATTCGGCGCTAAAATAAATATGGATTTTGCTCCCTGGTTTGATTGGGCAGACCAGTTCAATGCGGCTTACCTGCACCTGGCTGATATCAGCGGTACAGGTGCAACCGACCTTATTTACCTCGGTAAAAATATATGCAAGGCCTGGATAAACCTGGCCGGAAATGCCTGGGGCGAAGTACAGTCCTTTGATGGATTTCCCACAACAGACCAACCGAATCAAATTGGTGTGATGGATTTGTTGGGTAATGGCACCGCTTGTATTGTATGGTCTTCTCCCTTACAAAAATATGCGACCTCGCCAATGCGCTATATAGATTTGATGGGAGGCAATAAGCCCCACATCATGAAGGGGTTCAAAAATAATTTTGGCAAGGAAACCAGCTGGGAATATCAAAGCTCCACCCAATATTATCTGGCAGATAAACAAGCCGGTAAACCATGGATTACCAAACTGCCGTTCCCTGTTCAATGCGTAGCGAAAACGATTATAAAAGATGCCGTGGCCGGCACGCAATTTACAAATGGGTATTTGTATCATCACGGCTATTACGATCATGCAGAAAGAGAGTTTCGTGGCTTTGGAAAAGTTGAACAACTCGATACGGAAGATTTTGCCAGCTTCCAATTATCCAATGCCAATAATGTTGTCGAAGAAGATCTGCATCAGCCGCCCGTTAAAACAGTTACCTGGTATCACACAGGTGCCTGGGTGAATGAACAGAAGATATTGGATCAGTTTAATGGCGAATACAATAAAGGACTTTTTGAATTTGATTTACCAAAACCGCTTTTGCCCGCTGACTTAACTGCAGATGAATACCGGGAAGCTTTGCGTGCCTGCAAGGGAATGGTATTGCGGCAGGAAGTATATGCAATAGACGGAACTGCGGATGAAGACAAACCCTACAAAGTGAGCACCCACAATGTAGTCATCAAATTGTTGCAACCAGCATCAGTCAATAAATTCGCGGTTTTTATAAGCCATGAAAGTGAAGCAGTAACGATTAGCTATGAAAGGAAGTTGAATGATCCCCGCATAGCCCATTCCCTTAATTTGCAAACGGATGATTTTGGCAATGTGCTGCAGTCAGCATCTGTTGTGTATGGAAGAAAACAAACAGATGCATTATTACCGGCCGGTATACAGGCAGAGCAAAACAAAGTGCATGTTATTTACACTACCAACGATTACACCAATTTATTTGATGTGCCGGAAACATACCGGCTGAAGGCATTGGCCGAAACCAAAACCTACGAGCTCACTCAAAATACTTACAACGCGGTTTCCGTTTTTGACATCAATCAATTACTCGCCGACTTTGCAGCCGCTACTATGATTGCTTATGAAACGGCCGCCAACGGAACTTTGCAAAAAAGATTGATTGAAGATGTTCGTGTCATCTACCTTAAAAACGATCTTATTGCGCCCCTGCCATTGTTACAAATAGATACATTGGGCTTTACGAGCCAGACGTATAAACTGGCATTTACACCTTCACTTATCACCAGTTTGTATGGAACAAAAGTGGTCAATCAAATGCTGACGGATGCAAAATATGTACAGGCGGATGGCACCAACTGGTGGCTGACCTCCGGAAGAAATATTTATTTAACGGGTGTAGAAACTGCAACAAATGCCAAGCAACGCTTCTATTTACCGGTAGCGTCAAAAGATCCCTTTGATATGGAAACGAAATTATTTTACGATGACTATCAGCTGATCTTAACCAAAACAACTGATGCATTGCAAAACATCACATCGGCTGAAACCATTGACTACCGTACGCTTCATCCGGTTATATTAAAAGATCTGAATAATAACATCAGTGAAATAATCACTGATGAGTTGGGAATGGTGATAGCAAGTTCCATGCATGGATCAGAAGGTGATGGCAATCATGGTGATCTGCCATTAACCAGTTACAACGTTGTTGTTCCGGCCGATTTAAACGAAGTAGTCAACGATCCGCATAAATTTTTACAAAAGGCCACTGCGTTTTTTTACTATGATTTGCTGGCCTGGATGAACCGGAGCCAACCAGTATATTTTGCCAATGTAGTAAGAGAAACACATGAAAGCGAATTAAGCGGCGGCAACCCGTCGAAGGTTAGTTTAAGTGTTGGCTATTCCAATGGAATGGGCAACAACCTGCAAACAAAAATTCAGGCAGAGCCGGGAAAGGCCTTGCAATGGCAGGGTAATAATTTAGTAACAGTGGATACTTCGCCCAAGCTTCGCTGGGTAGGTAGTGGCCGAACCATTCTCAACAACAAAGGCAACCCGGTAAAACAATACGAGCCTTTTTTCAGCACCACGTTTGAATACGAAAGCGAAGCCGCGTTGGTGGAAATAGGTTTTTCATCCGTGTTATATTATGACCCCTTAAACAGAAATATATTGGCCAAACATGCCAACGGAACATTTTCCAAAACTGAATTTGATAGCTGGAAACAATTGACGTGGGATGAAAATGACACGGTGCTGGAAAGCCAGTGGTATGCAGATCGTGGCAGCCTAAGCCCGCTAGGGCCAGAACCAAACAATACAGAACAACGGGCAGCTTGGCTGGCCGCAAAACACGCCAATACGCCGGCGCAGCAACATGTCGATAGTTTGGGTCGTACCATTTATACAATAGCCGACAATGGCCCCGCAGGAAAATATGGAACCGAATATTTACTGGATATTGAAAATAATCTGCGGGCTGTGACAGATGCCCGGAATAACAGCGTGATGCAGTATAGTTATAACATGGCATCGCAGCAATTGTATCAAAACAGTATGGATGGTGGAGAACGATTGGTTTTTAATGATGTATTGGGCAAAGCAGTTTTCACCTGGGATAATCGTGGCCACCGCATAAAAACGGAATATGATTTATTGCACAGGCCTTTAAAACAATGGTTGAAAGAAAACGTGCAGAATAATAACCCTGAAAAATTAATTCACTTCAGTGTTTATGGAGAAAATCAGCCAAATGATCAGCAGTTGAATCTTCGGGGAAAATTATTCCGCTCCTTTGATCAAAGCGGCCTTACAGAAACTGCACAATACGATTTTAAAGGCAATGTAAAAATCAGCAACAGAAAAATTGCATCCGAATATAAGCAGGTAGTGGACTGGAATGTAGCCGATCCTATGCTGTTGCTGGAACCGGATAATTTTGGCTGCGGTGCTTTATTTGATGCATTAAACCGTGCGACCGAAGTTCAGCTACCCGATGGCAGTAAAATTCATCCTGCCTACAACGAAGCCGGATTGCTGGAGCAGCTGAATGTTTTTGTGCAGCGTCAAAATCAAAATTTCCAGTTTGTTCAAAATATAGACTACAACGCAAAGGCGCAGCGGGAGCGGATATTATATGGTAACAATACCGCCACCCGGTATGAGTACGATGAAAAAACATATCATCTTACCAGGTTATTAACTACCCGAAACAATGGGGCAGACATCATGCAGGATCTGAATTACACATTTGATCCGGTTGCCAATATTACCACTATTGCCGACAATGCCCAGCAAACAATTTATTTCAACAACGCACTTGTGGAAGCCAGTAATAAATTTGAGTACGACGCGGTGTACAGGCTGACTTATGCGCAGGGGCGTGAACATGCAGGCCAGAATGCCGCCAGTGATCAGTTTGATGCAGACAAGACGCAATTCAATAACCAACGCTTCACCCTGCCCGCCGACATGAATGCCATGCAGCGGTATGAAGAACTATACAGCTACGATGAAGTGGGTAACATGATCAGCATGGTACACAATGCAGGTAATGGCGTATTCACCAACAAATGGACAAGAATATTTACCTGCAACGTCACAGATAACCGGCTTGCACAGACACAGGTCGGGGCCAATACCACCAGTTACAGTTATGATACGCACGGCAATTTTAAAAATTTACAGAACGGCAATTTCGGACTTGCATGGAATTATGCAGACCAATTGCAACAAGTAGATTTAGGCGGAGGCGGTACCGGTTATTATGTGTACGACAGTAACGGACAGCGGGTAAGAAAAGTGATTGAGAATGGCAACCAGGTAAAGGAACGGATATATTTAAACACCTTTGAACTATACCGTGAAAAGCAAAATAATGTGGTGAGTACTGCAAGAGAAACATTGCACATCATGGATGACAAACAGCGCATTGCTTTGATAGAAACTCGCACATCCGGGGAAGACAATGGCCTGCCTTTTTTAATACGCTACCAATATACCAATCACCTTGGTACGGCCTGCCTGGAACTGGATAACAATGCCGCCATTATTTCCTATGAAGAGTATTATCCTTTTGGCAGCACTGCGTTTCAGGCTATGCGCAATCAAACAGAAACAGCCAAACGCTACCGATACACCGGTAAAGAAAGGGATGAAGAAAGTGGACTGTATTACCACGGAGCCAGGTATTATGCACCCTGGCTGGCAAGATGGACAGCAGTGGATCCGGCGGGCATAAAAGATGGCATCAATGATTATGTGTATTGCAGTAATAACCCGGTGTTGAAGAAGGATCTCAATGGCATGGATGGAGGCACCTGGACAACTACTTATGATGCCAATGGCCAGCCGGTATATTCGTCTACCGGTGATCAGGCAAAAAAGGATTTGGGCAAAGTTGGAGGTACTGTTGGTAAGCTAACGCTGGATACTGACCTGGTGAAAGGTTTGAAAAAATCGCTGATTGATCCGAGGCTGAATGAATTGACGACTTCGTTAAAAGCCGATTGGGACAAGGATAAAGCGCCGCTGATTGTCGGGGGTGTGCTGATACTGGTTCCGACCGCCGTGGCCCTTGGTGCTATTGCTGTGCAGAACCCAAAACTGGATGTGCCCATCATAGGAAATTTTTATCCCCGGCAGGGTGTAACCGCTCTAGCCTCATTGGGCGTAGAGACATTAACAAGCAAGTTAACAGATGACCGCTTTAAGCTTGGATTTAGTTACGAGAAGAAAGATGACAAGACGGATGTGTACGGTTTTGAGTTAACCCTGAGTGGGAAAAAGCCGCCGGAAGATGACAAAAAAGATCAGCCAGCTGAAAAGAAGTCGCCTGAAAAACAAGATCCGGCTTCTGCAGGGACAACCACAAAAACCAACGAACAAAAACAACAGGAAGCATTGCGCAAGGAAATTGAAGCACCGGCAAGTTTAACAGTTGGGGCCAAGTTTGGCGGCGGTGGTGGTGAAGGATCAGTCAAATTGGAAAAGCCGACTGCCATCGGTCGCTTTACTGTAGCACCGGCCTTGAAAATCGCACCGCAGGCAGCGCCCAATTTCACTACCAACCTAACACTTACCACCAGTTTGTTGGGTAACCGGGTTGAATTTGGTGCTTCTCTTTTTGTAAATAATCCTGCATCAAAAGATTCGCCATTTGATGTGAAGTATGATGACAAGACCAATTTAACAACTGTCACCACCGCACCGCCATTGCGGGGAACAGGCGGATTTTTGGGCGTGCAGGGCAGTTTTTAATTCTTATAAATACAGCATATAAAAAAGTATAAATAGTAACCTCCAAATTTTGAACGATGAACACAACACCTGCATCTGCCCGTGGCGACAATGGCCGCTATTCAATTTCCGGAACTGTAAGAAACCAGTACCAGCAACCAATGCCGGGCGTGATAGTTACCGCATTTGATAAGGATATAAGATCTGAACAAGCGTTAGGGAAGACGCAAACAAACGAACAGGGCTATTATACCATTGCATACTCTCAGCAACAATTTGCCGATACAGATAAAGATGCGGCGGATGTGTTTCTACGGTTATATAATCCTGCTGGTGCAGTACTTAAACAAACGGATATTTTTTACAATGCACCTGCCCAATTGACGATCGATATCTCGCTGAGTGCAGCACCCTATAAGGGCATCTCAGAACTGGAACAGGTGCTGGCGGCTGTAACGCCCTACACTGGCAAGCTCACACTGGATGCATTGACTGAAAATGCAGATGTGCAGGACATCACCTTCCTGATCAATAAAACCGGCCTTTCACGCGACAGGATAGAAGCGCTTGCGATGGCATACCGCTTTCAATCTCAAACAAAAATTTATGCAGCGGTATTTTATGGGTTGCTTCGCGAAGGAGTTCCCGGAGATACAACGCAACGGTTGTTGCAAAATATTTCAGCGCCCACGTATGAGCAATTGCTGAATCAGAAACTGGAAGGCATGATGTATGAGAACATAGATGTGTTGATGAAAAGTTTTCAGCAGGCCATAACCAATAATATCATTCCCTTTAGTTTAAGTGCGGAAGCTGAAAAGATAAAAGAGCAACTGCTGCGTGTGATGATTGGATATAAACAACAGCATCCCGAAACAGGCATTACATCAGTTCTTTTTCAGAAAGTACAAGGCAGTGGCTTATCTCCTGAAGATACCAAAAGAGTGATGGAAGATTTGTCAAAACACCGGGGCGACTACCAGTCTTTTTTTGCTGCCTTAAATGATGATCCCACTTTTCCAGGTAACACCGACCGCCTGGATACCGTGTTTCAATTAAGCCAGTTAACCGGTGATCATTTGCCATTGGTGAATCATTTGGTGAATACGCAGGATATAAAAAAAGTGGCCGATATAAAAAAGTTGGCGGCCAAAACAGCGGGTGATTGGGAGAAGATCATCACAGAACAAAAACTGGAAATGCCACCTTCCTCCCAAGACAGCTCTTTCACAGACCGCGTTAAAACTTTTGCTAAAAAACTGGAATCAACCTTTGCTAAAAAATTTCCTACTACCGCTTTTACAGCAAAGCTAAAACAGGATGATAAAGCCGCACCAGAACAAAAAAGTAAGCTGGTGGATTTCTTTGATGTAAATCCTGATTTTGATTTGGAACATCACCGGATAGAAAATTTTTTGTCGGCAAATCCTGCCGCCATTGCACCTGAAGCAAAGCCGCTGGTGGCTGGCCAGCTTCGCCGTTTACAAAGAGTGTTTAAAATGGCACCAACCTATGAAGCATCCAGTGCCTTGTTGGGTAAAGGCATCCATTCGTCCCAGCAAATTTATTCTATGGGGAAGGACCTGTTTATGAAAACCTTTGCCGCTGATCTCGGCAAAAAAGAAACCAGCCAAATTTTTAACAATGCGGCAAAGATGTATGCTTCGACCATTGCAATAGCAGGTAACATGCATGGATTGGCGACCGCTTCTAAGTTGAGTGTGCTGCCAAATTACCAGGACATCATGAAAGCTTCGGCTGCAGCAAAAGAAATTCCCAACCTGGATGTATTGTTTCAGCATGTAGATTTTTGTGAATGTGATGAATGCCGTTCGGTATATGGAGCTGCATCTTACCTTACTGATGTGCTGCATTTTTTAAGTCAGCGCATGACGGACAGCACCGGCACCGTGCGTGACCGGCTGCTGGAACGCAGACCGGATATCGGAGACATTGATCTGAATTGCGACAACACCAATACACAGCTGCCATACATTGACATCGTAAACGAAATACTGGAGGAAGCAATTGTGCCATCCGTGTTTTCCATCGCGACAAGTTTTAGTGCGAACCTGCCGGTATTTGTGCCGCTGGTAAATACGGATCCGCTGCCTGATAAACAGCACGCCATCAATACTGCTTTACTGAATGAATTGACAACGCATACGGCAGACGTGCCGCACATTGACGTGTTGCTTACAAAGGATGCGATGGTTTCCGATGCTTACCAGGCAATGGGTTCTTCCTCAACCCAATGGATCATACGCGATAAATTTATTGTACTGAAACTCACTGCCAACGCCGCTAAAATAAATGTGCAGTTGCTGCACCAAACATTGTTATCAACAGATGAGCTGAGCGCTAATCCTGAATATACCAATGTAAAAGTCTATGATAATTTTTTGAAGACAGCGAAGCGTGCGTTTGGACTGCCCTTTGATTTATTCAGTACCGAAGGAAATATTTATCTTACCAAGCTTGGCATTGGCAAAGCAGACCTGGTAAGGATTTTTGTAAAGGAACATTTACCTGTCGCCAATCCCCCTGCGGTTGAACTGGAGGAAGCCTTTGCATTTTTGGAAGTAAGTTTTGAAGAACGGGATTTGATTTTTAAAGAAGACTTAATCAATTCTGCCAATTACTGGGGCACAATGGCAACCTCCGCATCTGTTGAGGTCGACCTGTTTTTGCAATACACGGGCCTTGAGTATGCTGACCTGCAAACCTTGCTGAACCTGCAATTCATCAATCCTTTAAAAGACAGTAAAATTGATCATGATGATGTGTCTTGTGATTTAGATAAACAGCACATCACCAATGTATCTCCAACAAAGTTTGATCGTATACACCGGTTCCTGCGACTGTTTAAAAAACTTTCCTTCCGCATGGAGGAACTGGATGCATGCATTCAGTGCCCGGCCATCGGCAACGGAAAATTGGACACCAGTTTTGCATGGCAACTGCATCATTTGCTTCAGTTAAAAAACAGGCTGGACCTGGAGATATTTCCACTGCTTGCTTTTTATGAAGACATACAAAGCACGGGCGAAGACAATCTTTACAACAACCTGTTTCAAAACAAGCAAATCACGTATCCGTTAAATCCTGATTTTGCCCTCGTAAATGTAAACAGCGGTATCGCTATTACGGACATTCATAAATCTGTCATTCAGTCGGCCACCTTTATTTCCGGTGATGAATTGAATGTGCTGCTTGCCGACAATGCCATCACTACTTTAACGCTTGCCAATCTTTCATCGATTTACCGCAATGTTTTGCTGATGCAATCCCAATCATTTACCGCGGATGATGTACACATTGCCAAACAGGTAATACCTGACAACATTTTTGCATCGCCTGTTGATACGATGGATTTTCTTGCCAAAAATGATTTATTAAATACTGCAGGCATTACCATATGGGAGCTGAATTATATTTTGCGCCAGCAAAACGATGCCAATAATAGTTTTGTACCGGCGGAGGAAATAATCGCATCAAACCTCGGCGAATTGGAAAACGCATTGCTGCAAATACAGGCTGCTACTTCGGTTCAGCCCGATGCCAATGGCGATTTACTCACCAAATGGTTGAATGACCCCTTGTTGAAATGGGATGCTTCCATCACAGCAAAACTGATTGCCATTTTAAAAACAATTGACGACGATGCGTATGTAAACAACATCATCCCTGCCAACTATACCTTCCTGAAAAATTTAAGGGTACAATATGACCAACCGTTTCATGAAGTGACCCTTACTAATTTAACACCGGTAGAAACACTGTCTCAACTCAGCGCAAATATCAATTACAATTCGGGTACAAAGCAGCTGGAGTTTACCGGGGCGATGACGGCGAATGAACAAACAGCCTTGCTTGCTGCATTTTCCGACCAGGATTATGCGGACGCTGTAAACCAATTATTCACCGACTCCCAGGGAAGTGCGAATACAACTGCAGCCCTTGATGCACTTCCGCCGCTAACTGCTTATGCACCTGCAGCCGGACAACTTATATATGATTCTAATAAAAAAGCACTGCGCTTTATTGGATACATGGATGCTGCATTGCGGGATGCATTGAAGAATTTTTATAACAACCCAAACCCTGTAAGAGATGCGCTCGATAATTTATTTGGCACGCAGCAAACAGATAACAGCAGCACCAATATTTTCTTTGCCAGCAACGGCGATATAGACACCAATTTAAAAACGCTGGACTTTGCACACGTGGCACAACGGTTTGAATTGTTGCTGCAAAAAATAGCCCCCTTTTATAAAAATATCCAGCAACAATCTGCCATTCAAAACCGCATCAGCAGCTGGTTTTCGGTAGATAAAACAATCGCAGCACAATTGTTGGTTTCCCTTCCTGCCATTTATACCGACTGGACGAACACTGCATTTGTTCAAAAAATTAATACACTTAACAGCACCAACTATGCGGCACAGTTCAACCAATATTTGCGGGTAGCAAAAATTTGCTTTGTTGTAAACAAATTAAAAATAGATGCCACTGCACTGGATTGGATATTAACCAATGCCGCAGCGGTTACCATTACTGATTTAAATACACTGCCGCTGGCACCCGTTGTAACGCCCGTTTCTGCAAATGATTTTACATCTTTTGAAAATCTCATTAACCTTTTCAACCTGCACCATAGTTACGCCTTCTCAAATTCCGGCGCAACCATCATCAATATTTTGCAGGATGTAATTGACGGTACAAAAACGCTGGATGCGATTGAAACCGAACTATCCGGTTTGTACGGCTGGGATAAAACAGAATTGAACAGCCTTGTGGAAGCGCCCAATTATTTAAATCTTTTAACAGCACCGCCTGCAAGTTCTGATTTAAAAAATATTCGGATATTGGTTCGCTTGTATAAGTGTTTTTCTGCCATGGCATTGCTTGGTGTAAAAGCAGAAGACTGTATTAACTGGAGCAAGCCTTTCTTAAGTTTTGATGATGCTACCAAGATTAAGCAGACTTTAAAATCTAATTACGCAGATAGCGACTGGCTGGACGTTACGCAACCGCTGCAAAATAAATTAAGAGAAGCAAAACGGGATGCATTGGTTACCTGGTTACTGGCCAACCCCGGTACAAATACCTGGAAAAATGCCAGTGATTTGTACAGCTATTTCTTAATTGACGTAGAGATGAGTGCCTGTCAGCCAACCTCCAGGATTGTGCAGGCTACCAATGCCGTACAGCAATTTGTGCAGCGCTGTTTTATGAGCATGGAAACCGACATCACTGTAAACGCAGATGACCCCGACCAGGGCAGTTTTGACAGTAAATGGAAGCAATGGGAATGGATGAAATATTATCGTTTATGGGAAGCCAACCGCAAGGTTTTTCTGTATCCCGAAAACTGGATTGAGCCGGAATTGTTGCCCAATCAATCTTCATTTTTTAAAGACCTGCAAAATCAATTATTGCAAAACGAAGTCACACAACCCAATGCCGAAGACGCTTTTATGGCCTACCTGGAAAAACTGGATGGCGTGGCGAGGCTGGAAGTTAAAGGCATGTGGTACCAGGACGACAACCAAACACTGCATGTAATTGGCCGCACGTATGGCGGCGATCCTAAAATTTATTATTACCGCCAATATGTTGAAAACAGGCGGTGGACGGCCTGGGAAAAAATTGATCTCGATATCAACAGCGATCATATTGTGCCGGTTGTGTTCAATCAGCGCCTGTATATTTTCTGGGCATTGTTTACAGAAAAGGCAAGAGAAACACCCGATACATTGCCGGTGCCGGATTTAAAAGAATCCGCCTTTCCCATTCAAAAACCGGATAAATACTGGCAGATACAAATGGCCTTTAGTGAATACAAAAAGGGCAAATGGTCGCCCAAGAAAATTTCCAACAATGACGTTTCCGGTATCATTGAAGTGAGCCAGTTTTATGATAAAACACAACAGGTTTACACGCCCGCCAAATCTAAGTTTTTGTTTTCACCGGTGGATTTACCACAGCCCGATTTTAGCAATCTTGCGACCTATATTGAAAAGAAAGACATCAAAGGGTGGTGGGGTGCTTTTTTAAATGACATTGAAAATTCATTGAAACAAAATGGCACGCTTAACATCAATTGCTATGTGGTGAATGATAATAATTATTATAGTTATAAAGGCACATTCGACCTGGATCCCTGCCGTGGGTACCCGGTGGTTACAAACAATTATGTGCAGATCAATCCGCATCTGTTTACACGCAGTGGTTTAGACAATATGCTGGATGACGAGAGCGGAAGTGACACCACCAACAACTTCCTTGCCTTCCCGGCGCAGTCTTCCATTTTAAATAATACCCCCGGCTTGTTCCGCAATTGTATGCCGTTGCAGGCAGGCTTTTTCGACCGGATGCTTTACCTGATGCAGGTAATTTTTAAAGCCAATCAGTATGCCTTTAGTGATCGAAAATCTACTATCACGCTGGGAACTTTTCTGCCTTTCTTTTACCAGGATGCAACTTATCAACAGGAAAAAACAGGACGTACTTATTATGTAACACCCGAGTTCAGCGACAATGATACGTTTGAACTATTCTATTCCGATATGGAAGCATGGTTTCTTCAACTGCTGGAATTACTGGAAGCCATCATTGCCGGAGATACGGCCAAAGAAGCGGAGATCAAAAACGCCATGCCACAGATTCCGCAGGGAAAAAGGATACTGGTGCTGTATCATTTTTATAACTTCTATCATCCCATGTCCTGCTATTTTATGCGGCAGTTATTTAATAAGGGAATTGATGGATTGATGAGCCGGCAGACACAGTTAAAAGGCGATATTGCCTATGATCCCAACCCGGCCAAATTTAGTTTTAACACAACCTATGCACCACAATTCAATGTATACAGGGGGCAGCCTGTAACTTATCCCAATGCGGTGACAGATAATACTCCGGGGTATCCGAGGGAAGATGTTGATTTCAATATTCAGTCGGGGTATGCCTTGTATAACTGGGAACTGTTTTATCATGCACCGCTGATGATTGGCATGCGCCTGAGTGAAAACCAGCAATTTGAAGACGCCGATAAATGGTTCAAATACATTTTTAACCCGGCTGATTCTTCACCTTATCCGGCACCGGATAAATTTTGGGTAACCAAGCCATTCTTTATGAATGTGGTAAATGTTGCCGGTAAAACAAAATACGATTTGCAGCGCATAGAAAATATCATGTTTGGTACTGCCGATCCTGCTTCGGCGCATCCGAACGACCTGGATAAAAGTGTGGAAGACTGGCGGGTGAATCCGTTCCAGCCGCATTTTATTGCGCAGTACCGTACCGTTGCGTATCAAAAAACTACGGTGATGAAATACCTGGATCACCTCATTCGCTGGGGCGATTATTTGTTTACGCAGCACACTATGGAATCTGTGACGGAAGCAACCCAATTGTATGTATTGGCGGGACAGATTTTAGGCAACGAACCAAAGATCATTCCTCCTGCATACGAGGTGCCGGTAAATAATTATTACCAGCTGGAAAAAAAGCTGGATACTTTTTCCAATGTACTGGTGGAAATAGAAAATTTGTTACCAATGCACACTTACCAGGGATTGGATTTCTCCAATCCCGATAATCCTGATCTTCCTTCGCTGCAGGCATTGTATTTCTGTATTCCTTTTAATGACAACATTTTGCAGTACTGGAAAACAATAGCAGACCGCTTGTTTAAGATCCGGCATTGCCTGGATATACAAGGTGTATTTTCACCCCTTTCTTTGTTTGCTCCACCCATTGATCCGGGGATGCTCGTGCGTGCAACCGCAGCAGGACTCGATTTGAGCAGTGTGCTGAATGATATGAATGCGCCGTTGCCGTTTTACCGTTTTGTGATTATGATACAAAAAGCAACCGAGCTTTGCAACGAAGTAAAGTCATTGGGAGCATCTTTATTGGCGGCATTGGAGAAAAAAGATGCAGAACATATTGCCCTGCTGCGTTCGGGCCAGGAAATAAAATTATTAAGTGCAGTGCTGAAGATGAAAGAACTACAGATTTCGGAATCAGATAACCAGCTCAAAAATCTCATCAAACAAAAAGAACTGCTTACCATACGGAGGGATTACTATCAGAATTTGTTGTCATCAGGATTGAATTCTGGTGAAACGATTGCGCTTGCGTTAAACACAGCCTCTACTATAATCGATACAGGCGTCGCAATTGGCTATACTCTTGCCGGCGGCTTAAAATTGATTCCTGATTTTATTTTGGGTGCTTCAGGATTTGGCGGCTCACCACATGCAACAGTAACAACCGGTGGACAAAGTTTTGGCAATTCTGCTGAAGACCTGGCCAGAACACTTCAATCCATTGCCACTGCATTGGATAAAAATGCTTCGCTTATGAGCACCAATGCATCCTACCAGCGCAGGGCCGATGAATGGAGAAACCAATTGAACAATGCCAATAAGGAACTGGAGCAGGTTGATGTACAGATTTTGGGCGCTCAGATACGACAGGAAATTGCCAATACAGATAAAGAAAATCAGCAGTTGCAGATCGACAACGCGAAAGAATCAGATGATTTTATGCACAGCAAATACACCAATGAAGATTTGTATGCCTGGATGATTGGTAAAATTTCAACTACCTATTTTCAGAGTTATCAACTGGCTTATGATGCCGCAAAAAAAGCGGAACGTTGTTTCCGTTACGAGCTGGGGCTAAATGATTCTGACTATATTCAGTTTGGCTATTGGGACAGCATGAAAAAAGGATTGCAGAGTGGGGAATCACTGATGTACAACCTGAAGCAAATGGAAATGGCTTATTATGAAAAGAACAGGCGTGAGTACGAACTGACCAAATACATTTCGCTGGCACAGCTGGATGCAGTGGCCTTGCTGAAATTAAAAGGAACCGGCCAATGTTTCATCAACCTGCCGGAAGAGTTGTTTGACCTGGATTATCCTGGTCATTATTTCCGCAGGATAAAATCAGTGAGCCTTTCCATACCCTGTGTCACCGGTCCTTTTACTACCATCGGATGCACCCTGACATTGATGAACAATTCACTCAGAACTGATTCTACCAGTGTGGCGGATGCAAAAAAATATCCGCGTAAATCGACCAACGGAATTCCTGCAGATGATCCCCGTTTCCGTGACAGTGCAGGAACTTCTCAATCCATTGTATTAAGCCATGGTCAAACCGACAGCGGCCTGTTTGAATTAAACTTCCGCGACGAGCGGTACCTGCCATTTGAAGGTGCTGGCGCCATCAGTAGCTGGCATTTACAATTTCCTTTTGCCAATACAAAAGATAAGAGCGGTACCAAAGTGAATACGCTGTTGCAGCAGTTTGATTATAACACCATCACCGATGTTGTAATGCAGGTAAAATATACAGCCCGTGAAGGCGGAGATGCGTTGAAGCTAAATGCATCCGATAGCCTGAACAATAAGATTAACCAAATGCTGGTGTCGTTGAAAGATAAAGGGTTGACCAGGATCATCAGCGCAAGGCATGAGTTCCCCAATGAATGGTACCAGTTTTTAAACCCTGCGCTGATCACTGATGACCAGGTTTTGTCCATCAATTTAACTAAGGACAGGTTTCCATTTTTTGTTCAGGAAAACCATGTTAAGATCAACGTGATTGAACTGGCGGCAGACAGAACGGCGGGTAGCGTATTAACTCATATTCCGGGGATAGTATTGACACCGGCACCTAATCCAAACGCAGCACAGGATCTTACAGCTGATGGCATTTACGGAAATTTATTACACAAGTCAATGAATTACGCAGCCAATAACCAGGTGCCGGGCGTGTGGAAAATAACCAACCCGGTTGCCAATCCAAGAATAACAGCAGACCAGGTAAATGATTTGATGATTATCCTGCACTATGCGGTGGGTTAGACTGGAGTGGAGTTTATTAAAGGAGAGATCTAAACAGGCTGTATTGGTATTTTTTGATATCTATACAGCCCGGTAATTTATGAAAAAGGATAGAGACTCGTGACTTTTGAACAGTTGGCTAAAGTGTAACAACAGTTATAAAGCGGCTTTTGCCAGCTTGCCCAATACTTTCAATCCATGTGCTGTTTGCTCATTCCATTCCAGTCCATAGCTAAGGCGCATACAATTGTTGAATTGGTTTTGCAGCGTAAACATACGTCCGGGTGAAAAGGTAATTTTTTTGCTTACTGCCGCGTTGTATAATTCGATGCTGTCAATTTGTTTTGGTAGTTCAACCCACAGGGATAATCCCCCCTGTGGCCTGCTGATTTTGGTGCCATCCGGAAAAGATTCGCCGATCAATCTTACATATTGCAGGTAGTTGGCGTGCAGCGTTCTTCTTAATTGTCTCAGGTGTGCTTCGTACCTGCCTGTTTCCAAAAAATTACCAATCACCTCATGTGTGATGGGCGTACTGCAAAGGCTGTGAAATAATTTTATTTTCATCACTTCATTCATGAATTTCCCGGGGGCCACCCAGCCGACCCGGTATGCCGGAGCAAGCGTTTTGGAAACAGAACTGCACAACAGAACCATTCCGCTTTCGTCATACGATTTGCAACAGGTCGGTCTTTTATCTCCAAAATAAAGATCACCATACAGATCATCTTCAATCAGCGGCACATTATATTGCTCCAGTAATTTTACTGCTGCTTTTTTATTTTCTTCAGGCATCAGGCTGCCAAACGGGTTGTTGAAATTGCTCACAAACAGGCATGCAGCGAGTTTGGTTTTTGCGACAATCTTTTTGAGCGAATCCATGTCCACGCCCGTTTGCGGACTCGTTGGTAATTCCAGCACTTTTAAACCAAGGCTTTGTGCCAGTTGTAAAATGCCATAAAAACAAGGGCTTTCTACCGCAATGGTATCACCGCGTTTGGTCAACGCCATCAGGCAATAAGAAATAGCCGATATGCAGCCTGCGGTGGTTAAAATATCTTTTTCAGCAAGATTGCCTTTCCAGTTAAAAGACCACCTGGCAACCTGTGTCCGCAACTTTTCATTTCCCTGCAAGGGCTCATACATGGTCCCTCCACCAGGCAACGATCTTACCGCCTGCAGCATGCCTTTATTTAATTTGGCGATGGGCAGCAATGCAACAGCCGGTACACCTCTTGAAAAAACAGTAAAGCTTTTTTCGCTGGCATTGTTGAAAGCATTTTCAAAAATATCGGTTACCGTTTTTACAACCGGCGTACTCACAGGCCTGCTTGCTTCCGGCATTGCCATTTTTTTGCGGAAAGAATTGCTTACATAGTAGCCAGATTGTGGTCTTGATTCTATCAGCGATTTTCCTTCCAGCTCGTAGTAGGCAAACTGTGCCGTGCTCATGCTTACACCATGCTGCCGGCAGATCATCCTGATAGAAGGAAGTTTGTCACCCACCTTTAAAATATCCTTGCTGATTTGCTGTTCCAGGCTGTTGGCGATTTTTATATAGAGTAATTCTTTGCCGGGTGATTTTTGCTTCATAAATGAACTGTATTGGTCAAAAATACTAAAATTGTATCTGTGCTGGTAAAAATAATTTGTTCACTTTTGCAATGAATACGCACGGTTTTTTTTATAAATAACATGAATGAAATGGAAACCTTGGCCAATATTGCTTTTCAAACGATTGACTGGAGCTCAATTGAAAAAACGATTCACCCGGGAGAAACGGGAGAGGTCTGTTGGCAAACTTTTCAGTTGCCTGGATTGCGTATAAGAATAGTGGAGTATTCTGCGGGATATCTCGCAGACCACTGGTGCAGGAAGGGGCATATTGTTCATTGCCTTAGTGGAGAGCTAACAAGCGAAATGGAAACAGGGGAATATTTTACCTTAACAAGCGGAATGACTTATGTTGTTTCGGATAACCTGAGTTCCCATCGTTCAATTACAAAGGATGCGGTAAAATTATTGATCATTGATGGCGACTTTTTAAAATAGCATACACTAAATGGATAACTATTTACTGAATGATTCAGCGCAAGCTGCTGTGTTGCTGGAACAAATAAAAGTGCAAAGTCTAGCTTATTTGCAGAATCTTTCCAACAGACCAACGACTGCTGATGTGCAAGTTGAAACAACAGATCAATTAAACAGCGAAGGTGTTGGAACGGCCAATGCCCTGCAGCAATTTAATGACCGGTTTGAGAAAATAATGGTGGCCTCATCCGGGCCGAGATACTGGGGTTTTGTAACGGGAGGAACAACGCCGGCGGCCATTGCAGGTGATTGGCTTGCGACTGTATATGATCAAAATACACAGACAGCAAACGGGCAAGGCGATATTTCTGCTATTATTGAAAAAGAAACTATTCAGTTATTATTGAACCTGCTGAATCTTCCGGCGGATTTTTTAGGCGGATTTGTTACCGGAGCTACCATGTCAAATTTTACCTGTCTTGGTGTTGCCAGGCAATGGGTAGGTAAAGTGTTGAATAAAGATTTTGCAAAAGAAGGAGTTTCACCCGCAGATATCAACATATTTTCAGCCACGCCGCATTCTTCTTCTGTTAAAGCCTTATCCATGCTGGGCATAGGCAGTTCAAGTTATACCCGGGTAAAAACTCTTGAAAGTAACAGGGAAGCCATTGATATGGATGATTTACAAAATAAAATAAACGAACTGAATGGAAAGCCCTTTATCTTGATATCCAGTGCTGGTACAGTAAACACAGTTGACTTTGACGATTTTAATACGATTGTGCAGCTTAAAAATAAGTACAATTTCTTTTGGCATATTGATGCCGCTTTTGGAGGTTTTGCAGCCTGTTCGCCTAAGTATAAATACCTGGTAGATGGCTGGCAATATGCAGACAGTATAACCATCGATTGTCATAAATGGCTGAACGTGCCGTATGAAAATGGTTGCTGGCTGATAAAAGAAAAACACAAGTTGCTGCAGGTAGAAACATTTCAAAATTCCAATGCGCCTTATTTGGGAGACCCGTTGGAGCATTTTAGTTACCTCAATTTTTTGCCGGAAAACTCAAGGCGTCTGAAGGCATTGCCGGTATGGTTTTCGTTAATTGCCTATGGCAAAAACGGCTACAAGGACATTGTGGAAAACTGCATTGGGATGGCCAAGCAGTTCGGAAATTTTATACAGCAACAAAAGGCGTTGGAGCTTTTGGCGCCGGTAAGATTAAACACCGTTTGTTTTACCCTTAACGGACAAGAAGAACAATCAAGAGTGCAAACCCTTCTTGAAAATATTAACGCTTCCGGAAGGATTTTTATGACTGCCACTGTATACAAAGGGCGCATTGCAATAAGAGCCGCATTTGTAAACTGGCGTACCAGCATAAGTGATATTGATATAGCCATTGAAGTTGTGGAAGAAGAATTACAAAAAATGTATAGTTAACTAAATTTATATTGATATGAAAAAAGCAGTGATTATTGCCTTCGATCATTTTACAGACATAGACGTATTTCTTCCATGGGATTTATTGAACAGGGTGCGTCAGATTCAAAAAGATTTCGAAGTTAGAATTATTGGCACAGCCCCGGAACATCGGTCTGCATGTGGCATTAGCCTAGCCATGCAAGGACAAATAGAAGAAAGCAAGGAAGCTGACCTTGTATTTTTTGCAAGTGGCTCAGGTACCAGGGCCTTGTATAAAAACAAAACCTGGCTCGAGCGTTTTCAGTTGAATCCGGGCAGGCAAATTATTTGCTCTATGTGTTCAGGAGCTTTACTGCTTGCAGGGCTCGGTTTACTGGATGGTTTTACAGCTACCACTTATCCATCTGTGTTTAAAGAGTTGAAAGAAATGGGTGTTGACGTAATAGAAGATCAGCACCTGGTCACACATGACAATATTGCCACGGCGGCAGGTTGTCTTGCCGTTGTTGATTTGCTTGGCTGGGCGATTGCAAAATTGTACGATGAAAAAACGGCGCAGGCTATGATTGCATCGGTGCTGCCGGTAGGGCAGGGGCAGGTTTGTATTTACTAAATCCTGCCAATAAAATGGCCACCATGCTATATACATATTCACCCGGGTAAAGAAAAAATAATTTTACCCGGGTGAATTTTATCATTTCTTTCACTAAACGAAATAACAGCTTTGGCAATTCATTAAGATTTGTTCTGTTAATTTCATCCCATCAATACTAAATGGCTTTTATCACCAATTTTAGTGGTGTTTAAAAACCATATTTACCAAATCACCGCCTGCATTATTAGAGAACAGTTTTTAATTTAAACCACAACGCCAGGGCACAATTTTACTGCACAAAAATTTACGGGAACACCAACGTTTGCTATAACGGCTGCTATGCACCTTGTTATTTCAGGAAATGAATTTACCAACAGTAAAATTTAAATATAGCCCATGCATACAACTACAAAACCTACTTTCTGGCAGCGATCCGGGGTACACAACTGGTTCCTTAAAAAGGAAGCCGGTGTTACAGAAACATCTTCCATGACCCCTGACCTGGTATACAAATACATCATCGAAAAATTTAAGGAATCTGTTACCGAGTTGTCATTTGCAGATAGAATTATTTTTTACCACGAGTACATTATATGTTTTAGTCCGCCCGATTACAACAAGTTTATGGACAATAATCGCGGCATCTTTTCGCTCATCATCAAAGAATCAGTAAAAGCTTTCTATACTATTTTACAGGAGCACCGGCAGAAAGGAAAGAAGGTAACGGCTTCTGCAAATAAATGGGTTTTCCGTTTTGTTTCTCACCCCGATTATGAAAAAGGCGACAAGAGTTTTATTGGAAAATTATTGCCTGGAAACAACGTGCAGCAGAAAGAAGAAAATCTCCGTGTAACTTTTATTCCACGCCAGACCGGTATTGCACAAACATTTGATATTGCCGATGAAATTTTAAAAGACTTTACTTTTTACAGCGATGGCTATTACGAAATTCCCTGGAACGAAGGGCTGGTACTGGGTGACGTGAATGATCCAAAAGTCCCCAGGTACCTTGCCCGGTTAGAGGCCACACTTCCCGATAAAAAATTCGCCGGAAAAAAACTGGAATACCTCATTAAAGACGACATCATTACCGTGGCCGGTATAGATGAACAGCCAGACCAGCGGGCAGTTTTCCGCGTTCCATCAGAATGGGTTTCTTCACCACATCTTTCTATCCGCTACGATAAAGTTGCGGATAAATTTTTTGTTGCATCTTTTGGTGAAAAGACCATCGTTAATGAAAATGAAGTAGGAAATAGTACTCGTGATGTGCCTATCTGGACGGAGCTTCCGATGAACTCAAGAATTGTTTTAAATGGCATTGTTTCTATCAACATTTTTAAAGTATAACATGGACAAATTCTTAGCGATAGGATTGTTGGTGATCAGCCTGGTGTTGCTGGTAGCACATTTTTCTGACATTAAACAAACGCACAAAAATGGCTGAATACTTTTTTGGTATGACAGATAAAGGCCGGCGCAGGGAGAAGAATGAAGACACTTTCTTCGTCCGTGAAATTATCAACAAGCGGTTTTTGGTAGCCTGCGTAATTGATGGTGTGGGCGGCTATAAAGGTGGTGATATTGCTGCCGCTATTGCCCGGTCGGTTATTATGAAAAAGCTGGAAACCATTTCGGAAGATGTGATTGAAACCTTGCAGCAGGCCATTGTTGCGGCCAATACAAAAATTAACCAGCAAAAAAAGCCCGGTGCTAAAAACGAGCGCATGGCCTGTGTATTAACCTGTGCCGTGGTGGATATCAAAAATAGTAAATGCTGGTATGCGCATGTGGGCGACACAAGAATTTATTTACTGCGTGATCGTTCGCTGATCAAGATATCAAGGGATCATTCTGCCGTGGGATTTTTGGAAGAGTCCGGAAGGTTATCAGAGGAAGAAGCCATGCGGCATCCGAGAAGAAACGAGATTAATAAAGCACTGGGCTTTGAAGAAGACATCACAACCGCCGAAGATTTTATTGAGACAGGTGAATCACCTTTTCTTTCAGGTGATCTGTTGTTGCTATGCAGTGATGGCCTTACAGATATGATCAGTTCAGCAACCATTATTTCGGTTCTGACCACAGAAAAAAGTTTGGCAGCAAAAGCGAAGGCATTAATTGATGCAGCCAACGATGCTGGTGGAAATGATAATATTACCGCAGTACTCGTAGAAAACAATAAGGAGCCAAAACTAAAACCCGAACCAGTAAGGGTGGAAAGAAAAAAAGAGCTGATTACATCACCTCTTTCTGCAGATGAACTGCTTCCGAAAAAAGATAAAATATCTTCTAAGAAAAGTCGCGGAAGCCGCCTAGTATTGCTGACACTGCTTTTTATTGCCATAGTTGGTGTTGCATTGATGGCCGCCTATAAAAAAAGTATGGTGCCAAAAGCGGTGATGCCAGCTACCGTTGCACCGAAAAAGAATGAAGTGCTCAATCAGCTGATGGTACAAATCAATGATTCAACCAAAACAGTTGTGCTGCCGGCAGAAGGTACGGTGCTGGAAATAGCTGCCCCGGTTACAATTAGCAAAGACAGTTTTTATCTGAAAGGCAATGGCTCTATCCTCATGGCAGACAGTGCCTTTAAAGGGCCGGCACTAATCATCAATGCATCCGCAAAACACATTGTACTTGACAGCCTGGTATTTAAAAATTTTGATGTAGGGTTGATGTTGCAGAAGAACAATGTTGTCTTAAAAAATGTACGCTTTGTCAATTGCCGTATACCGGTACAGTACGCTGTGTTTTTTGCAGATTCACTCGTATCCGGAAAGTTTAAAGATTCCATATTTATCACGCATTCAAATACTAAATAATCCATGGCGGCTATCCCCCAACCGTTTACTAACAGAAAGCTGGAACGCCTTATCCTGCTGCTTATCGGTGGCATCATGGCCATGTTGTTTTGGAAATTATATGCTGTATTACAACGTGACTTTGCAGATGTGGATACGCGGCTGCAAAACGGCACGATGATCAATCTGAATGCAGGAAAGCCGGGTGAAAGCATGGAAGGTTTATTGAAGAATGGTTTGTATTTCGAAGACCCGAAGGACATCGCATTTGCAGCTGCAACCGTGTCCGCAAAAGATGCCGGTTCCATCATGGATAATATCGGCGAACTCAATAAGAAAAAATATTTTGTAAATGCAGAAGAGGCTTTTGTAAAGGGTGGAAAATCTTTTAAGAAAAGGGTGCTGCTGTCAAGAAATTTACTGGGCTTTGCCGAGGCAGATTCCATTACTTATGAAAAAGAAAAATTACATCCGTTAGCAGTTACGGCACAAACAAATGTTAACCTTGGCAGGTACAATATTTCGGGCAACATTAAAGGCGCCGATGATCGTCCGGCTTCCGGCGTGCTGGTAAGATTAAAATTGCTGGTGCCGCAGGATAGCAGTACTGCTGCCGATCAGCTCGAAGATGAAAACATCACCATACAGTTTAAGGACGGTGTCAGAAGAATCTATGTTCCTGATTCAGCAAAGAACCTGCAGTTACTTTCTTTCAATGCCTATGCACGGACGGACGCATCCGGCAAATACAGTTTCTCGGGATTACCTGAAAATAAATCCTATGAAATTATTCCGCTGCAACCCGGATATGAATTTGGACGTTCACAGGGAATAGAAAAATTACAAAATGATGCCAGTTTTAATTTTGTACAGTCGCCCCATACCATGCGGCTTTTTGCTGCCAAAGATTTCAGCACTTTTAAAAAAGAAAAAGCCTTTTTGGTAAGAACACCGGCCGAAGTAACCAACTGGTTCTGGACAATCACCATCACATTTTTTGCAGCCTTCTTTTTACTGCACCTCATCTTCACCATTCGTTTTCCGGCGACCGACCAGTTGTTGTTACCGGTGATCATGATACTGACGGGCATTTCATTCATCACCCTGTTCAGCCTGCAGGATCCTTTGCGTGACCGCTTCCTTGCAAAAAGTACCTTTATTTATTTCTGCATCGGGCTTGCTGGCATACTGGCATTGCAGTTCATCAACCTTAAAAAATTTACGCCTGATACCGCCTTCTACCGCTTTTTTGTTTTAACAAACGACCGGAAAGCAGCGAACGGCTGGCCATGGGCATTGGGTGCTGCGGGGTTATTATGCCTTACTATTCTATTTGGGACAGGTCCTGAAGGTAGTGGGGTTAAAGTAAACTTGTTTGGCTTTCAGCCGAGCGAGATTGTTAAATACATGGTCATCATTTTTCTTGCCGGCTTCTTTGCAAAAAATGAAAAATTCATTTCCGAATATCCTTCCTTTAATAAAAGAGTCTCGTTTTTTGTCTTTGCAGTGTTTGCCATCGTTTCAACTATTTTGTTGTTCCTGGCATTGGGAGATCTTGGCCCGGCCATCGTTTGCTGTTTTACCTTCATCGTACTCTTTTCTTTTTCAAGAGGCGATTTTATGCAGGTGGTTGCGGCCATGCTGTTGTATGCCATCGCCGCCTGGATCTTTAAAAATCCCTGGTATGCAACCGGTATTACAGCAGCGGCACTTGCATTGTACATGCTGGTTGCTAAAAAGAATTTGAGTGAATCAGCGGTGATGGCACTGGTGGTTGTAAGCGGATTTTTATTGCTGGATAAAATACCCGTGTTGGCAAAAATAATTCCGGGACCGATACAAAGACTGGTGGACCGTAAAGCCATCTGGTCAGATGCGTGGAACAACCAGGTATATGGCGGCGACCAGGTTGCCAATGGTATATGGGCAATTTCAACAGGGGGCATTACAGGCCAGGGTGCCGGTGAAGGTTTTGCCAAAACAATTCCGGAAGCACATACAGATATGATATTACCCGCCATTGGTGAAGAATTTGGATGGGCGGGTATCACCTGTATTTTTATTTTATTCCTAATTTATTTACATCGATCCATCATTATAGGACGACAGGCAGGTGCACCCTTCTTATTTTATTTATGTGCCGGTGCAGGCATCGGAACTTTTGTACAATTTCTGCTCATTGCGGGTGGTTCTACAGGCGCATTGCCTTTATCAGGAGTTGCATTACCATTTATCAGTTATGGCGGAACTTCTCTCTTGTGCAGCATGATAGCGGCCGGTTTTTTATTGAGTGTATCGAGACAAAGCGGCACGCAGGTGCAAATGAAATACATCACCCAGCGGCAGGATAAAAATTTAATGCCGGCTTTACTGGCGGCCTGCATGGCGATACTGCTTTTAGCAATCAATGTATCCGGTTATACTTTTCATGAAAAGAAATGGATCGTGGAACCTGCACTGGTGGCAGATCGCAGCGGTGCAAGAATGTACAGTTACAATCCAAGAATCAATATTTTAATGAGCCGTTTGCAGGCAGGTAATGTGTTTGACCGCAACGGAAGACTGCTGGCATCAAGTGATCCGCAGTTAGTACAGGATCAAAAAGATTCGATGATAGCACTCGGCATTCCAACAGAGAATATACAGTCACTTGCATATAAAAGATTGGAGCGCTATTATCCTTTTGGTGAGCATATGTTCTTTTGGACAGGTGATGCCAACACTGGGATTTTTGCCGGTGGCAGCAATGGTTATTTTGCGGAGTATGCGCATGCCGCTGAACTTCGTGGATTTCCGGCACCGGTTGTTAAATACCAGGTGAGCGCCAACCGCTTTCGTGCGGAACGTTTTTTGCCCATGACTGAAACAGAAATGACGGTAACAAGAAGGGATTATACAGCGCTTACCAATTTGCTGGTTGCCGGCATCAACAGTGAAGAAGTAGCGCAGTTTAAAAAACGCAACCGCGATGTCACGCTCAGCATGGATGCTGCCTTACAAACAAAAATTGAACTTGCTATACAAGGCGATGATAGTGTGAACAGGAAACGTGTTTCGGTAGTCGTGATGGAAGATAACACGGGTGATGTACTGGCTTCAGCCTGCTGGCCTTTGCCACCAGTGAACGATTGGGAAAGGCTGAGTTTATCTGAAAATGAAATTAATAAATTGCCAGGCTGGAATGTGAATACGGATATTGGTTTCACACATGCCACGCAACCCGGTTCAACAGCGAAACTGGTTACGGCCATGGCAGCATTTAATAAACTGGGTGCTGCTGCTGCAAAAAAAACTATCCGGGTATATCCAAAAGATTTGATCCGTGTTACTGGTCCTGAGCCGGATGAAGCGGGTATGATTAACATTGAAAAAGCAATTGTAAAATCCAACAATTCATTTTTTATAAGGCTTGCCAATGAGGAAAGATTGCAGGAAGAAATGGCAACCCTGTACATGCAATCCGGTATGTTTTTGCATGGTGTTGGCGGTTATTATTTCGACAATGAAAGTGGCAACAACGCACAAGAGGAAAAGTGGAGGGAGCTGTGGAGAGCAACAGAATTTAAAAGTCTCAACCGGTACAATCCTGAAAACATCCGCCGAACAAGAGCCATTGGTATATCGGGTATGTCATGGGGACAGGGTGAACTGGTAGCAACCCCCGCAGCTGTAGCAAGGGTTGCAGCGGGTATTTCCAACAATGGTTTGATGATGCCCAACAGGTACGTGCTGAATGTAAATGGCGAAGCGGTTGGCACCAGGCCGGGCGTAGCAATAGCCAAGGATTCATTATATGCACAATACATGCAAACCTACATGCGGGAGCAAAGCGCTCCCAAGAAATCAAAGCTGGGGCTGCTGGTCGCAGGTAAAACAGGCACTCCCGAAAGGATTGTTAAAGGCGAAAGCATCAACGACGGCTGGTATGTTTTTTTTGCACCTGAAGTGAAAGGCACGGGTCACCTGGTGGTTTGCATAAGAATCGAAGGCGCAAAGGGTTCAAGCGATGCAGTTCGGTTGGCAGGCAGGCACATCGTACCCTTATTGCTGGAACGCAATTATATCAAAAGTTTTGATCCGCTCAAGAAAACGGAAGGGTCGATGGCCAGCGATAATGGAATGAATTAATGCAGGCAGTGATGAGCATAACAGTAATAAATCATTTTAAAAAAGTAACCCAAATATGTTTAAGTTATTCAAAGAACGTCCGCACGATGTAAAGTTTATCCGCAACATTTTATCGCAGTTCATCAAAGAAAGATTGCAGCGGGCGCAGGGCGGAGAAGGTGCCAACATCATGGGCGTTTATATTTTTATCAATTGCAGTGATGCGGAAAAACATTTGTATGAAGCGGCAGTGTTTGCCAATGTACCCGGCAAATTTAAACTGGAAGAAGTACAGCGCATAGCGGATGATTATGCCATCACCTTATCACCATCTTTTAAATGTGATATTGTTTTTACAGACAAATTCCCGCCACAGGCTGACCTGATAAAAGACATCAATGCAGCCGTGTTTATCTCTACAAAAAAATCTGGTCTTATCAATAAAAAGAGCCAGGCTTTCATTAAGGTATTGAATGGTGAAGCGGAGCATGAAAGCTACTCGCTTGATGCAGCAAACGGGAGAATCAATATTGGCCGCGAAGCTAAAGTGCAGGCCGCCGGCAACTACATGCGCAAAAATACCATCGCCTTTAAACCCAATGAAATCAACCGTTCTGTAAGCCGCCAGCATGCGCACATTGAATGGGAAGCAGACAGTAACTCCTTCCTGGTTTTTGCAGATGAAGGGGGTATTCCACCCAACAATAAAATGAAAGTGCGGACGCCCGAAGGTGTGCTGATTAAAATGCAGGCAATAGAAGTCGGGCACCGGTTGCAGGAAGGTGACCAGGTTATTTTAGGCGATTCGGCTGTGCTTGAATTTACTTATTCGGGGGGCAATTATTAATATGGCAAAAGTATTTACGATAACAGAAGGATTGGAAAATCTCGGTGCATTAAAATCGGGCGGACAGGGCTCTGTGTATAAGGCCAGGAAGACCGGTGAAATCATCACGGCAATAAAAATCATCCCAACACCCATCGCCAGCGAAACGGAAGATGACAAACATTTTGCCTCTTTTCAGAATGAAGTGCAGAAATTAAAAAAGGTAAATGAAATTCCCAACCCGAATGTAGTCAGCATTATTGCTTCGGGCATTACCAGTTCCGGCAATTTGCCTTACATTGAAATGGAATATATAGAAGGCCCCGACCTGGGTGAATTGCTAAAACCGCCTTATGAACCTGTGTTTACGGTGAAGGAAACCATCAAGGTTGCAGACCAGTTAGCGAATGCATTGGCCCACTGTCACCGGGCAAATATCAAGCATGGTGATATCAAAAGCAACAACGTAAAATTCAATCAGCGTACCGGTAATTATATGTTGCTGGATTTTGGTTTGTCTGTAATGTCAGATGAACAAAGACGTACCAGCATTCGCTATGCCGGCGCCATTGAATTTATGGCACCCGAGCAAAGCAGCGGCGAGACATTGTTTGAGACCGACGTCTATAGTTTTGGCATTATCCTTTTTGAACTACTGGCTGGCATCGTTCCCTTTCCTTTAACCAACAAAGGCGAGATGGCGAGAAACGCGGTAATGCTGGCACACATGGAAACATTGCCGCCGGATATCATCACGCTCCGCCGCGAAGCCATCAGCGATTTATGGAACAGCGAGAAGCAGGAAAGAGAAATGCAGATTCCATTGTGGCTGATTACGATGATCTACAAGTGTCTCGAAAAAAGTCCTTCCAAACGCTTTAAAAATGGCAGTGAGTTACAGGAGTTTATACATGAAGGAGCGCTGGCGGAGGAAAGGAAAAAAAACATTCCTGTTTCTGTAATACAAGCACCCATAATGTCAATTGATGAATTGACCTGGCGGAGCCAAATAAACAATTTACAAAATCAGCTGGCGGCTAAAGAGGCATTGCTGAGCGAATTGCAGTACCAGGTGGAAGCGAAGGATAAGGAATTATATCACTCAAGTCTTAAGAAGCGAGGTGGAATTTCAAAACCATTGTTTTTTGTGGTGCTACTTGTTGCACTAGGCTTAACTGGCTTTACCGCGTACAACAAATTCTACAATCCGGGTAAGGAAAATCAAGCTGAAGTTGGGGCTCAGCTGAATGATAAGCCACCAATAATTCCTGCAGATTCATCGCTCGTAGCAGCAAATAAACCAGACAAAAAAATAAAAAATAAGTGGGCTAAAAATGCAAGTGCAACTACAGGCGAACATCTTAAACCGGTTAAAAAAACGGGCGTGACGGGAGATTCCACGTCGCATAGAAAGAAGCATCATGCAATAAACGAATATGAGGTAATTAACACCGCTTATTTTTATGATATGCCGGACAAAACCACCCGACGCAATGTTTATTTAACTTCCGGCTCTGTAAATTTTACAACTCTTGATGAAAAAAATGATTTTGTGTATGTAGAAATAAAGGGCGATGATGGTACAAAAACGAGGGGTTGGTTATTGAAAAAGGATTTTATCCCTGCCAACGACTATTAGTTTTTCTATTGTAAAAGTGAGTTTTGGTGGTTGTTAAGCGGGCGTTTTGCAAGTGCAAAACGCTTTTTCATTTTCAGGCCGAAACCGATTCAGACCGATATATGGCAGAATTATTGCCACTCATCAATTTTTAGGAAAACATTAGACCTTAATCAGTTGTTAATCCAATAAACACAATCATTTTTCCGTTAATTTTATATCATGCTTAAAATCCAGCAGTTTATTATGAGTAAAAAATTTTTACCGGTTTTACTGGTGTTAACGGTTGCAAGCCTCTTCGTAGCTTTTCAAACTCAGGGACGTGGGGGAGGAGACAATCCAAAGACAAAAAATGAAAAGATATTGCGCAATGTGGGAATGTTGCTGGAACAGGGCCATTACAGCCCAAAAAATATCAATGACAGTTTTTCCAAACAGGTGCTGAACCGGTTTGTAAAAGATCTGGATGAAGATAAAAGTATCTTTCTGCAAAGTGATATTGACAGTTTTTCAAAGTTTGAAAACAGGATAGATGATGAGATTCATGGTGCTAAACTGGAATCATTCTATGCAATAAATGACAGTTATACCCGCCGCCTCAACCAGGCATCACAGTATTTTACCGACCTCCTGAGCAAACCATTTGATTTTACTAAAGATGAAAATGTTTTGCTGGATGGTGATAAATTAAGTTATCCCAAAACAGAAGCTGATAAAAAAGAAGCATGGCGCAAGCGTTTAAAGTATATGGTGCTTAGCAAATACTCTGATATGCTGGATGACCGGGAAGCCAATAAAAATAAAAAGCCTTTGTTTGCTGCAGATAGCGCCGGAGCCCTTGGAAAGGCAGCCCCCAAAAAGTTTGTTTATAAAGCAGATTCCACCCTGGAAAGAGAAGCAAGAGATATGATCCGCAAACAAATTGACCGTTATTTCACTACGCTTAAAACGCATAACACGAATGACGAGTTGTTCAGTTCTTTTGTAAATGCAATAACAGGTGAAATGGATCCGCACAGCAATTACTTTGCACCTGTTGATAGTCGTGGTTTTAATGAAATGATGAGTGGAAAATTTTATGGTATCGGTGCTCAATTAAAAGAAGAAGAAAGTAAAATAAAAATTGCCAGTCTTATAACTGGAATGCCCGCCTGGAAATCTGGCGAGATAGGTGTAAACGACGAAGTAATAAAAATCGGCCAGGGTAATGCAGAACCGGTTGATGTAACCGGCTATGCTGTCACCGATGCTGTAAAACTGATCCGAGGTTCTGAAGCAGGAACAGAAGTTAGACTGACCGTTCGTAAACCCGATGGTAGTATAAAAATAGTAAGCTTAAAAAGAGGCGAGATAAAACTGGAAGATACATTCGCCAAAAGTGCTATTATTAAAGGAGAACACAAGATTGGTTATATCTACCTGCCGGAATTTTACATGGATTTTGAAAAACCCAATGGTGCAAAATGCTCCGAAGATGTGGCCAAAGAAATTGTAAAATTAAAAGCCGAAAATGTGGAAGGTATTGTGATGGACCTGCGTGGTAATGGCGGCGGATCTTTACCTGAAGTGGTAAAAATGGCAGGATTGTTTATTGAAGATGGTCCTATTTGCCAGGTAAGGGGAAGAGACGAAAAGCAGCCGTATTTATGGAAAGACAGGGATAAAAGCATTTTATACAGTGGCCCTTTAACAGTTATGGTGGATGAAGGCAGTGCCTCTGCTTCTGAAATTTTCGCGGCGGCTATCCAGGATTATAAACGCGGTATTATCATTGGCAGTACATCAACTTATGGAAAGGGAACAGTACAACGCACTATCCCGTTAAATCCGGAAGCAGAAAATCCTGCTTTTGCAAAAAACACAGAAGATCTGGGAACTGTTAAGTTAACACTGCAGAAATTTTACCGCATTAACGGAGGCGCCACTCAATTAAAGGGCGTTACACCGGATGTAGTAATTCCCGACAGGTATGAATTTTTTAAATCCAGGGAAAAAGACAATGATGCAGCCTTAAACTGGGATGAGATTAACAAGGCAGACTACCACCCATGGGTTAGTACCTACAGCTCGGATGCTGTTATTAACGCAGCAAAAGATCAGGTGAATACCAGCAGCACCTTCCAGTCAATGAAACAACAAATTGAATGGATAGATAAAAAGAATGATAAAGAAGTGTCACTGAATCTTACAAAATACAAGGCTGATCTTCAGCAAATGAAAACAGCTTACAAACAATTGGACAGTTTATATAAATTGCCTAAAGAATTAACGGTATTGAACAATCCGGCAGATACAACCGGTTTGGGTACTGATAAGGACAGGATGGACAGAAATAAGCAGTTTTTAGACAGGTTAAAAGGAGACATTTATGTAGATGAAACCGTAAAGGTGATGAACAATATGATCAATCAAACGAATATCGCTGTAAATGCTGCATCTGCAGAATCAAAGAAACAGAATTAGTTTAAATAGCTATTTTGCATCAAGGCCGCTTCGATTGAAGCGGTCTTTTTTATTGTGACACGCCCATTCATAATATAAATTCGCCAGTAACTTTTAATTGAGGGGAATAAATGTGCACCTGAAAAAACGGAAATAAAACCGAATGGAATAAATAAAAAAACTTCCACAGCTATTAGTCTTCATAGTCTGTGGAAGAAACATTTTGCTCGCCGGCTGGCCGGCATTTCAGGGATTTACTTTTAGCGTGGTAAACGCTCCAGAAAAATCAGTTTAAATGAATTGTCTGGTTTCAGTATTCGGTCTTTTTTGCCATCATCGCTTTTACGCATAGGCCAGGATATTGGGTCATTGGTTTTGGATCATCATCGCTTTTTACAGCATAGTTCCGGGATATTGGCTTTTTGGTTCTTCATGTCATGAACGCCTTTTGGGTAAATGACAAGGATATTGATTTAAAGTTTGGATCATCATCGCTTTTTACAGCATAGTTCCGGGATATTGGTTTTTGAGCATTCTCGCTTGTTACAGCATAGACTCGGATCTTTCAGGAAACGGATTGTTCTTTTGTTTTGGATTGTTCTGGAAAGAAAGACCTGGTTTTTTTAGCCTGACTTTCTGATACAAATATCCGAACCTTTTATGTACTAAACTAGCGCACCTGTACTCATTTTTATGATTGCATGAATTACCTTCCGGGGCGTATTTTTCCGTGAAACAGGCACGGACTTTTACTAATAATAGCGGATGCATGGATAAATGGGGGGCGCTAAAATAAAAACTTCCACAGCTATCTAGTTTTTCATAGCCTGTGGAAGTAAGATTTTGTGCGTCAGCCGCAACTGACTGTTCAGGATTACATTTGCGGGCTACCTACCAGAAAAATCGTGTTGAATCAATTTACTGGTTTCAGTGTTCTGGTCTTTTGCCATCGTCGCTTTTAACAGCATAGGCTAGGATATTGGTTTGTTGGTTTTTGGATCATCGTCGCTTTTAACAGCATAGATCCGGATATTGGTTTTTTGTTGGTCTTTCAAGTCATCATCGCTTTTAACAGCATAGACAAGGATATTGGTTTACTGGTTTTGATCATCGTCGCTTTTAACAGCATAGATCCGGGATATTGGTTTTGGTTTTTTGAAACATCGTCGCTTTTAACAGCATAGTTTCAGGATGTTGAATGTTGCAGTTTTCAAAGGAAATCGATTACTGTTTTTTTGTTTTGCTGGATCAGATTGTTTTGATTTTTCAACCCATAACTTTCTGATACAAAGATGCGATACCTACACTACCCTCACAAGAGCAGCATTACGCTATTTTTATCGTTCATTAATTACGCAGGGTAGCGTATTTATTCATTTGTGTAGTAGGATATCTACGTAGAAATCAGCAAACTTGCTACAAACCTGGTTTTACACTAAAGTGAACCTTAAAAAAAACTTCCACAGCTGTTTGATGGGCGTGTGGAAGTAAGATGTTTCCGGCAAGGCCGGCAATTTCAGGGGTTACACTTTTTGCGTGGTTAGCGCTTCCAGATCAAACCTGTAAATGATTTGGCTGGTCTCAGGGTTAGCTTTTTGAACCATCATCGCTTTTATTGCGTAAGTTCGGCATGTTGGATCTTGTGTCTTCAAAGGAATTCGTTGTTGGTTTTTGCACTGGATGTTGCAATATCAATTAGTTTGAAAAACGTAAAAATAAAAAGAAGTTGACTGATATTGGATTAGGTAGTTTTTCAGCGATTAGTTGGATTCTAGCTATTTTTTCGGTTTATCAGGATATTGGACGAGATTGATATTTAATTCCTATCAATCAACTTCTGATACAAAAATGCAAAAGATCCAGCTATTAGACAAGCGCATTCTTGCGCTATTTTTTGGGTACAGTAAATACTGTGCAGCGAACACGGATACCGAAAAAACCGAAGGAATTATCCCATTGTTAAACCGTAAAATTACTGTTATATAAATTATTTGTTATCCCGTTTGTTATTATTTATAATGGAATAAAATCTACAACTAGATTGTAAATCAATAAACAACAACTAAATAACGGAACTCTTCACTTTATTTAGTAAGGCTCTGAATTATATCGTACTTTGTTACAATATGTAGCGAGCCAGCTTCGTCACGACTTAATACTGCACCATTTTCTTTGTTTATAAAGGCGCTTAAACGTTCTACTGGCGTGTCGAAAGCTACTTCCGGATAGGCTTTTTCCAGTACTGATTCCACTTTTTTCCATTTCACATTGGCATCATCCAGGATTTTATTAAACAATCCGCTTGCTGATATAGCACCAATTGTGGCGCCATCTTGTAGCACCGGAATATTTTCTATATCATATTCCTTCATCAGGTCGATGGCTTCGGCTACGGTTTGCCCGGAGCTTAAAGTAATCAGTCTTTGCGTACCACGACCACTGATGAGGTCTTTAAAAGTTTTCATTTCTAAAAATCCTCTTTCAAGCATCCACTCATCATTGTAAACTTTTCCAACGTAGCGACTGCCATGGTCGTGGAATATCAGTACCACAACATCGTCTTTTTTTAGCTCGCTCTTTAATTGTAACATTCCCTGGAGACAACTGCCTGCGCTATAGCCACAGAAGATACCTTCCTCTTTTGCTATCCGCCGTGCCATCAAAGCACCATCTTTATCTGCCACTTTTGTAAAGGCGTCAATAACACTCATATCATAATTGGCAGGCACAAAGTCTTCGCCAAATCCTTCGCTTATATAGGGATAAACTTCTTTCTGATCCAGTTCGCCAGTTTCAAAATATTTTTTTAACAAAGATCCATAACTATCAATTGCCCAAACTTTAATATCAGGATTTTTCTCTTTTAAATACTTACCTGTGCCAACAATAGTTCCACCTGTACCAGTTGCTACAACCAGGTGCGTAACTCTCCCTTCAGTCTGCTCCCAAATCTCCGGACCTGTCTGTTCATAATGTGTTTGTCTGTTGGCTAAATTGTCATACTGATTTACATACCAACTATTGGGAACTTCAGTTGCCAGCCTTTTGCTAACCGAATAATACGACCTCGGATCCGAAGGGTCTACATTCGTGGGACAAACAATTACTTCTGCACCTACGGCTTTTAGAATATCCGCCTTTTCTTTGGATTGTTTATCTGTTGTGGTGAAAATACATTTGTAGCCTTTAACGCAGGCTGCCAATGCAAGGCCCATTCCGGTGTTGCCGCTGGTACCTTCAATGATAGTTCCGCCGGGCTTTATCTTTCCTTCTTTTTCGGCCACTTCAAGCATTTTCAACGCCATCCTGTCTTTTATGCTGTTGCCGGGATTAAAATATTCCACCTTTGCCAGTACCGTACAAGGCAAATCTTTGGTGATCTTATTTAATTTAATAAGCGGCGTATTGCCAATGGTCTCTAAAATATTATTAAGCCACATGATTTTTATTTTGATGCTAAGGTAATTTTATTCTGCAGGTACAGCAATAACCGCTGATTAAAGATGAGACTGATAGCTGCAAGTACTGCATCATCAAACAGCATACTGAAAAAGTATTAATAAATATCAGACACGTTATCTGGACAAAAGCTCAACTGATTTCAAGACGGCTTTGTCCTTTGTATTGAGTGTTTCGTAAAGTCCCTCATTGCGCCATAGTTGTCTTGCAATAGAAGACTGAATGCGTGCAATAAGGCTTGCTTTTTCTTTCTCAGAAATGGTGTCCAGCCGTATGGAATCTTTTGCAGCGGCCGATACAAATTGTTTCCAGTTATCTTCGGTAAAACTGAAATTCTTTATAAAATCGGATGTTGTTTTAAAGCTGTTTAGCTGAGTTGCATTTTGCAGGTAATAATGATAGCCGAAGTCGCTTACCAGGCCCCTGTAAAACACTTTTGCAAAGGCTGCGCTAAAATCTGCCGTGTCAACCGGAATAAAAACATCTGGTGTAATGCCGCCTCCGCCATATACAATTTTACCATTTTGAGTCTTAAACATTTTAGTACTGTCATGTTTAACAGAATCGGCAGAATTAACTTCTCCATCGTGAAACCGGTTAGCAACTTCTTCATAGTAAGCTTTGCCGCCATTGGTATAGGAGCGTTGGATGCTTCGTCCAATCGGAGTATAATATCTTGCAATGGTCAGCCTTAAAGCGCTGCCGTCACTCAAATCAAATTGCTCCTGTACCAACCCCTTACCAAAACTGCGCCTTCCCACGATGGTAGCACGGTTCCAATCCTGCAAGGCACCAATTAATATTTCACTAGCGCTTGCGGTGCCTTCATCTGCCAGTACTACTAATTCCCCTTTTTCAAATAGTCCCGGTCTTTTGCAACGGTATTCTTTTTTGGCAAAGTGAGTACCTTCGGTATAAACAATTAATTTGTCTCCATCTAAAAATTCATCGGCAATTGAGGTGGCTTCATCCAAAATACCGCCGCCGTTGCCTCTTAAATCAAGTATTAATTTTTTTAACCCCTGCTTTTGCAATGCTTCCATCGCCTGCATAAATTCCCTGTAAGTTGATTGGGAGAATTTATTAAGCCGGATATAGCCGATGCCATTTTCAATAATATAACTGGCATCCACGCTGCTCACAGGTATCATGCCACGGGTAATGGTAAAAGGTATTGTCTGGCTTTCGCGCAAAACAGTAATTACTACTTTGGTATCAAGGTCGCCCCGCAATAGTTTCCTGATCTGGTCGCCAGTAATCTTTTTACCTGCTACCGGCGTTTCATTTACTTTAATGAATTTATCGCCGGTCTTTATACCCGCTTTAAAGCTTGGCCCGTCTGGTACTACATTAATTACATTGATGGTGTCGTTAAAAATATTAAACTCCACTCCAATGCCAAAAAAATTGCCAGCGATATCATCATTGACACCTTGCAGTTCATCTGCTGGTATAAAAACAGAGTGTGGGTCAAGCTTGCCCAGGATAGCAGCAATGGCGGTATCTGTTAATTCGGCGGTCTTTACACTGTCTACATATTTGGTTTCTATCAAATCCATCACTTCCTGTAACGGCCTTCTTTTATCGGTTGAAAAGAAATTTTTGCCCGGCATATTGTCTCTCATTTTATACCCAATCATCATACCCGCAATCATCGTAATACTAAAAAGCAGTGGTAACCAAACCTGAATTTTCTTGTTCATATATACACTTATAAACACGAAAATAATTGAATTATAATGAATGCCGTCGTTGTGTTTTTTAATTAACTTGAGCTTTAATAAATTAAACCTCCAAATAATAAATAATAATAATGGCAAATATTTTAATAGCAGACAGTGGATCAACCAGGGCAGAGTGGTGTTTGATAAATGGGGATAAAAAGAAGAAAATTGTAACACAAGGCATCAGCCCTTACTTTTTGAATACCATAGAAATTGAGCAGCTGCTGGCTAAAGAGTTAAAAAATAAATTAAAAGAGCATGAGCCCGACGAAATATATTATTATGGTACGGGGTGTATCAATCCGGAAAATGCAAAATTGGTAACAAAGGCTTTAAAGACAACTTTTCCAAAAGCAAAAATTACAGTAACGCACGATTTAATGGGAGCCGCCAAGGCCCTGTGTGGCGATCAGAAAGGGGTTGCCTGCATACTGGGTACAGGATCCAATTCATGCTATTACAATGGAAAAAAAATTATTAAGAACAGCCCCGGACTCGGATATATCTTAGGCGATGAAGGCAGCGGCGCTTACCTGGGGAAAAAAGTGGTGCAGTATTATTTGTACAATACATTTGATCCCGACCTGATGGACAGGTTTAATGCAAAGTACAATACCACGTCAGCAGAAATTTTGGATGCCGTTTACAAACAACCGCTTCCCAACCGGTACCTGGCGGGCTTTGTACCGTTCCTGGTAGAAAACCGCGGTCACTTTATGATAGAAAATATCATTGAAGATGGTTTTAATGATTTCTTTTTTAATCACCTGTACAAATACAGGGAAAGCTGGATAATGCCCATTCATTTTATTGGAAGCGTAGCCTATGGCTTCAGGGATATTTTAAAAGATATGTGCGACACCTATGAATTGCAGTTAGGCAGGGTATTAAAAAATCCTATGGATGGGTTGGTAAAGTACCATAAGCAAAAAATGATCACCGGTTAACATATTACCTCATCAAAACCTCAGGAACAAACGCCGGCACTTTATAAATGCCGGGGACGTTGATAAAAAGCGATACAATGGCTGTCCAGAAAATAACCGAACAAAGCTCCCATTACCAGCATCTCGAAAAAATGCCGGTGGCAGAATTACTCAGCAACATCAATAAAGAAGATAAAAAAGTAGCAACCGCGGTAGAAGCAGTATTGCCGCAAATAGAAGTGCTTGTAAAAGCGATCGCAGATAAAATGCTGGCTGGAGGGCGCCTTTTTTACATTGGGGCAGGTACCAGCGGACGGTTGGGTATTTTGGATGCGAGCGAATGCCCGCCTACATTTGGTGTATCACCCGACCTGGTCATTGGAATAATAGCCGGAGGTTACAAAGCCATTACGCAGGCCGTAGAATTTGCGGAAGATGATGATGAACAGGGCTGGAAAGATTTAATGGAGTGCCACGTATGCGACCGGGATGTTGTAATTGGTGTTGCCGCCAGCGGAACAACGCCTTATGTTATCGGCGCTTTGCAGCAATGTAAAAACAGGAATATTATTACCGGAAGCATCAGCTGTAATTTGAATGCACCGGTAAGTGAAGTAGCCGATTATCCTATTGAGGTTATTGTAGGACCTGAATTTATTACCGGAAGCACCCGGATGAAAAGCGGTACAGCGCAAAAGCTGATATTAAATATGATTTCCACCACACTGATGATTCAGCTGGGCAGGGTGGAGAATAACACGATGGTAAATATGCAGCTCACCAATGAAAAATTAATTGACAGGGGAGTGCGGATGGTGATGGATAAATTAAATATTAGCTATGCGGATGCAAAAGCATTACTAATAAAATATGGCAGCGTAAAAAAATCACTGGAAAATAAAGCTTCCTGATAAGACTTTCCTGTTTGTTTTTGATGGGAATTTTGTCTAATTTACGAAGACATTGTTCATGAACAAAACTCACCATTATGAAACGTACACTTCTACTTTTTTCTGTTTTTTTTACGATTGCTTTTCTCAGCAAAGCTCAAAGTTCAAAGCCTTCGTATGCCATTACAGGCAAGCCAAACAATAATTTCTTTTGGGCAGATATAAAACAAGTTGACCTTGCTACCGGCAAAGTAATAAGGACGTTGTTTGAAGCAGATAAAACGCCTTTTAAAATCACAGGCTCAGATAACAGCAATGAGGCAAGAAAAGCTACTGCAAACCCGACTGGTTTTGGCGTGGCGGCTTGTGCTTTGGATGTTGCACACAACAGGTTATATTTTGCTCCCATCCATTTTTCGGATATAAATTATTTAGACCTGAACCAGTCCGATGCAAGATTTACCACAGTTAAAACCAACCTCCTCGCCAAACCTGCAGGCGGTGCCTTTCAAACAGAAGAAAACCAAATCACCCGCATGGTAATTGCTGCCGATGGTTATGGTTATGCATTAACAAATGATGCCAACCACCTGCTGCGTTTTAATACGGGCGGCAGCGTAAATGTGCAGGACCTTGGGCCGGTAATTGATGCTGCAGAAAACAAAGGCATTTCTATCCATAACAAATGCTCCAGCTGGGGCGGAGACATGGTGGCAGATGCTTTTGGCAAACTTGTAATTGTAACAGCAAGCCATAATATTTTCAGTATTGATGTAGCAGCCAGGACGGCAAAATTTACAGGGGGCATTACCGGCTTGCCTGCCACTTTTACAACCAACGGTGCAGCCGTGGATGATGCTGGTAATATGGTGGTAAGCAGTGCCAATGTTTTCGAGGGCCTGTACAAAGTGAATATGAAAGATCTTTCAGCCGTAAAAGTTGTGAGCACAGAAAGTCCATTCAATGCATCTGACCTGGCCAATGGTAATTTTTTATTACAGAAGGAAGCTGATGCAGAAAGAAATTCGCTTGCAAAATCGCTGCTGCCGCTTTCAACTGTTAGTGATGCAAAAATTTTTCCTAACCCTGTCACCGGTTCTCAGTTCAGGGTTTTAACAGCTGGGCAAAATGTTGGACGATACACCGTAATAGTTACGGATCTCGCCGGCAGAACCCTGCAGTCAAAAGTTGTCAGCCTTACCAAAGCGCCACAAACAACCACCATTAATTTTGCCCGTCAGCAACCAAAGGGCACTTACATGGTGAACATTTTAAATCAAAATAAAGAGGTTACATTCACCGAAAAACTGGTTGTAGAATAGCCGGTTTTACTTCATTGTTGTTGTAAATAATAAGCTGCATTGATTGCAGCTTTTTTTATAAACAAACCATTTTATCAGCACGATGATTTAATTTTGCTACAACAATATTTTTTATTTTGGTTATGGCAGTGCAGCGCTTTTTTATTGTATGCAAAATATAGAACCTTATTATAACTGGCGTCATTTGTACATCGCCGAAGACGATGACAGGTCTCCATTTTATGGACGTGAGTACAGCGAATTTGAATTTTCCCAAACAGTTTACAATTATTATATCCATCCGCAGTGGGATGAATTTGGTAGCAGAACATTATACATGAAAATTATTTTTGTGGATTATGATCAGCACTTTGCCATTATAGAATTACTGGGTGAATGGAACGATGCAATTGAAAATGATATCATGACACTGCGCCGGGACATCACCGATATTTTGTATGTGCAGGGTATTTTCAAATTTATATTCATCGCTGAAAATGTGCTGAATTTTCACAGCAGCGATGATAGTTATTATGAAGAATGGAGAGAGCAACTGGAAGATGACGGAGGCTGGGTAGTGGTCATTAATATGCCTTCTCAAAGCCAGTATGATTTTAAAAAAGCACGACTGACCAACTATGTAGCGTTGCTGGATTTCCCGCAATGGAGAACATTAAAACCGGAAGTGGTTTTTCAGCAAGTAGACAACTGGATGATTAAACAATTAAATTAAATATCACATCGCATGACTGATATAGGCAAAAAGTATTGCTTAAATAATTTCAATAAAATAATTTTTTGAGACTTACTGACGTACTTTTGCATCAATTTACTAAAATAACCCAAGCTATATGACCTGGAAATTATTCTTTACCTCCTCAATCGGCAAGAAATTCATAATGGCGCTTACCGGTATTTTCCTTATCACTTTCTTAATAGTTCACTGCGGCATAAACGCCATGATTTTTTTTAATGATGGTGGCGAAACGTTTAACCATTGGGGCCATTTCATGGGTTCTAATTTAATCGTTCGCACTATGGAACTGGGTTTGTTTTTATTTTTAATCATGCATATTGTACAAGGACTTACCTTATGGAGTCAAAACAATAAATCCAGGCCGGTAAAATACGTTGTAAAAAACTCTGCCGCCAATAGTACCTGGTACAGTAGAAGCATGGGCTTGCTTGGAACGCTGATTCTTATTTTCCTTGTATTGCATTTATATCATTTCTGGACTCCATCCAGGTTTGGTGGAATGGCTGGTATCAAAGCACTGGACGAAACAAGTCTTGCAACATACAACAATGAAGAAGTACACAATTTATATGCAGAAATGAAATTGGTGTTTGAAAACAATTTATTAATTGTTGTTGTTTACATACTTGGCGTGATATCGCTTTGCTGGCATTTGTTGCATGGTTTTCAAAGTGCGTTTCAAACGTTTGGTGTAAACCACAAAAGATATACACCCATTATAAAAGGCGCAGGCGTTGTTTACTCAGTTGTTATTTGCTTATTGTTTGCATTGATGCCACTGGCTTTTTATTTGCACTGGGTTAATTAAATATTTCAGCAACTATAGTCAGTTAACTCACAACAAATAAAATTGTACCAATACGTCTCTGATATATTAGCAACTAACACAATCGTATTACAACACCTTGTAAAATAGTTTTAACCAATCACCTAATCAACAATACTATGTCTTTCGATTCAAAAATTCCTGCCGGCGAAATGAATGAAAAGTGGAACGATTATAAAGGGCACGTTAAGCTGGTAAATCCTGCCAACAAACGTAAGCTTGAAGTAATTGTAGTAGGCACCGGGCTGGCCGGAGCTTCTGCCGCAGCTTCACTGGGAGAGATGGGATATAAAGTAAAAGCATTTTGTTTCCAGGATAGTCCGAGAAGGGCGCATAGTATCGCAGCCCAGGGCGGCATCAATGCAGCTAAAAATTATCAGAATGATGGCGACTCTGTTTTTCGCTTGTTTTATGATACGGTAAAAGGTGGTGATTACAGGGCGAGAGAAGCAAATGTGCATCGCCTTGCGGAAGTGAGCAACGCTATTATTGATCAGTGTGTGGCACAGGGTGTTCCTTTTGCAAGGGAGTACGGCGGCTTGTTAAGCAACCGTAGTTTTGGTGGAACCCAGGTACAGCGTACGTTTTATGCTGCGGGCCAAACAGGTCAGCAATTATTGCTGGGCGCTTACAGTGCATTGGAAAGGCAAATTGCGTTGGGTACGGTTGAAATGTACAGCCGCCACGAAATGCTGGATGTGGTAATGATTGATGAAAAGGCGAGAGGAATTATAGCAAGAAACCTGGTGACAGGAGAACTGGAAAAACATTTTGGTCACGCTGTGTTATTATGTACCGGCGGTTATGGCAATGTATTTTATTTAAGCACCAACGCCATGGGCAGCAATGTTACGGCTGCATGGAAAGCACATAAAAAAGGTGCCTTCTTCGGTAATCCTTGCTTTACACAGATTCACCCAACCTGTATTCCGGTGAGTGGCGAATACCAAAGCAAGCTTACTTTGATGAGTGAAAGTTTGCGCAACGATGGCCGCATCTGGGTACCCAAACAAAAAGACGAAAAACGTAAGGCAGTAGATATTCCTGAAGAAGAAAGGGACTATTACCTGGAAAGAAGATATCCTGCATTTGGTAATCTTGTACCACGCGACGTGGCTTCAAGGGCAGCAAAGGAAAGATGTGATGAAGGCTATGGCGTAGGTACAACAAAGCTGGCGGTTTACCTTGATTTTAAAGATGCGATTTTAAGATACGGTAAAATTGAATTGGGCAAACAGGGTAATACGACTATTTCGCAGGAGGAAATCATAAAAGCAGGTAAAGCCGTAGTGGAAGAAAAATATGGTAACCTGTTTGAAATGTATGAAAAAATTACTGGTGAAAATCCATATGAGATGCCGATGCGTATTTTCCCCGCGGTGCATTATACCATGGGTGGATTATGGGTTGATTACGAATTGCAAACAACAGTAAAAGGCTTGTACGCATTGGGTGAAGCCAACTTCAGCGACCACGGTGCCAATCGTTTGGGTGCGTCTGCTTTGATGCAGGGTCTCGCGGATGGTTACTTCGTAATACCATATACGTTGGGTAATTACCTGGCCGATGAAATACGCACACCAGCCATTCCAACAACACATCCTGCTTTTGCAGAAACAGAAAAAGCAGTAAGCGACAGGATCAACACACTCATGAACATCAAAGGCAAACAAACAGTGGAAAGTTTTCACAAACGCCTTGGTAAAATTATGTGGGATAAATGCGGGATGGCCCGTAACGAAAAAGGATTGCAGGAAGCGATCGCGGAAATCCAGGCATTGAAAAAAGAATTCTGGAGCGATGTAAGAATACCGGGAGAAATCAACAACATTAACCCTGAACTGGATAAAGCAGGGCGTGTGGCTGATTTTATTGAACTGGGAGAGTTGATGTGCAAAGATGCGTTGGAAAGAAAGGAAAGCTGCGGTGGCCATTTCAGGGAAGAATCACAAACAGAAGATGGCGAAGCAAAACGCGATGATGAAAATTTCAGTTTTGTTTCTGCCTGGGAATACAAGGGAGAAAGTAACTGGCAGCTGAACAAAGAACCACTGGAATTTGAAATTGTGAAACCAACACAGCGTTCTTATAAATAATTGATGAATTACAATACAACCATTCATCAATACAGCAATTCAACAATAACCAATACAACAATTTAACCATTCAAAAATGGAACATTACAATATGAATCTGACGTTAAAAATCTGGCGTCAAAAAAACAATCAGTCTGCCGGTTCTTTGGAAACCTACCAGGTAAAAGATATTTCATCAGAGATGTCGTTTTTGGAAATGTTTGATGTTTTAAACGAGCAGTTAATTGTAGCAGGGGATGATCCGATTGCATTTGATCATGACTGCCGCGAAGGAATTTGTGGTCAGTGCAGCATGCACATTGATGGAAGAGCACACGGGCCGTGGACAAACAATACTACTTGCCAGCTCCACATGCGTGCTTTTAAAGATGGCGATACCATTGTGGTAGAACCATGGCGCAGCAAGGCTTTTCCGGTAATAAAAGATTTAATGGTAGACCGCAGTTCGTTTGACCGCATCATCCAGGCAGGTGGTTATATCTCTGTAAATACAGGTAATGCGGTTGATGCCAACTCATTGCCGATTGATAAAAAAGACGCAGACAATGCTTTTATGGCAGCGGCTTGTATTGGTTGCGGCGCCTGTGTTGCAACCTGTGTAAACAGCAGCGCCATGTTGTTTGTGAGTGCAAAAGTGGCCCAGCTGGCGCAGTTGCCGCAGGGACAACCGGAAAGGGAATCAAGGGTGTTGAATATGGTGGCCCAGATGGATAAGGAAAATTTTGGTAACTGTACCAATACCTATGCATGTGAAGCAGAATGCCCCAAGGGAATTTCAGTTTCAAATATTGCCCGTTTAAACCGTGAATATCTTTCTGCCGGGTTAAGTACTGAACAATAAATTTATACGTTATATATTGGCTAAACCTTCTTTAACCGGAAGGTTTTTTTATTTGTACCGGCGTTGGAACACTCAAAAGCTGTTGCGCAATAAATACTAACTTTAAATACCGAAATCTAAAAGCCTGATTTGAAATCTCCAAGGATATATCTGCTGCTGATCTTTCTGCTGACTGTACAATTATCCGTGGGGCAAAAAATACTATCCCCCGTCTCCAACCTCCGAAATAAAAAAATTATTGTCAGCAATACACGTAACAGTTTCGATAGCCTCAGTGTTGTCCCCGGTACATTCCATATCAAAAATGTATATCCTTCCCAGTATATTTTGGATGAAATCAATGCCCGTTTAACGTGGATACAAAAGCCGGAAACAGACAGTATAGAAATCAGTTACCGGGTTTTCCCAACGAAACTAAACGCAGCTTCCCGGCATTTTAACTATGATAGTATCCGCAATAATTTCATCGCCGAACGGCCTTATATTTTCAAAAGTGGTGGCAAGCAGGCCAACGCCCTCTTTGATTTTGGCGACATCAATTACAATGGTAGTTTCGGCCGGGGTATTTCGTTTGGCAACAGCCAGGATGCGGTGCTTAACTCAAGTTTAAATTTACAGCTCAACGGTTTTATTGGTGATAGCCTGGAATTAACAGCAGCTGTTACTGACAATAATATTCCTATACAGCCAGATGGCAATACGCAGGATCTGCGTGATTTTGATAAAGTGTTTCTGCAGGTAAAAAAAAGAAACTGGCAGGTGAATTTTGGGGATATCGATATCCGCCAGAGTAAAAACTATTTTCTCAATTTTTACAAACGATTGCAGGGGATGTCTTTTTTGACAGACAATAAAATCAATAAACATGTGAGCAATTCGCTGTTGCTGAGTGGCTCTGTTGCCAAGGGGAAATTTAACCGCAATGTATTGGTTCCGCTCGAGGGAAACCAGGGCCCGTACCGACTACAGGGCGCCAGCAATGAATTGTATTTTACTGTACTGGCTGGTACAGAAAGAGTTTTTATGGATGGCGAACTGCTGGTGAGGGGCGAAGACCAGGATTACGTAATCAACTACAATACGGCGGAACTGACTTTTACACCCAAACGGATGGTTACAAAAGACAAGCGCATACAGGTGGAGTTTGAGTATGCAGACCGTAACTTTTTAAACTCTAATTTGTATGTAAACGATGAAGTAACCATCAATAAAAAACTGGTGCTGAGTATCGGCGCTTTCTCCAACCAGGACGCAAAAAATTCTGCCATTAACCAAACACTGGATAGCAAGCAAAAACAATTTTTAGCAGATGTAGGCGATGGCATTGATACTGCCTTTTATAGAGGAGCAGTACTGGATACATTTGCAACGGGTAAAATATTATACCGTAAAATAGATTCGGTTTTTAATACCACGCAACACGATTCTATTTATGTGTATGACACTACGAACAACAACACTTTATACAATCTGGCTTTTACCTACCTCGGTGCCGGGAAGGGTAATTATGTACAATTGTACACCGCAACCAATGGTAAAGTATTTAAATGGGTTACTCCCAATGCAGCCAATGTAAAACAGGGCGACTGGGAACCGGTTATTTTATTGGTAACTCCCAAGAAAAAGCAACTGATTACAGTAGGGGCCGAATACAGCATCAATGCAACTACGCGTATCAAAACAGAATTTGCTGTGAGTAATTATGACATCAATCTTTTCAGCAGCAAGGATAAAAGCAATGACAATGGCGTAGCCGCAAAAGTACAATTGATACAGGATGGGAAAAAAGTGCATCTTTTTAAAAAGGCATTGGAATTGCAAACCAACCTGGGATACGAATATGTGCAGGGACGTTTCACTCCGTTGGAGCGTTTACGCAATGTAGAATTTAACCGCGACTGGAGTTTGCCTTATACCGTAGCTCCCGCTGATGAAAGTCTTGCCAATGCAGCGTTCCAGCTAAGAGACAGTGCCGGCAACCAGGTGAAATATGAAGTTACCCAATACAGCCGCAGTGATAAATTCAGCGGCGTACGGCAGGCATTCAATCATTTTTCAAGCATTCATGGCTGGAGGCTGACTGACCAAATTAGCATCACGAGCAGCAATTCTCCTTTACAAAAATTCAGTTACCTGCGTCCTTCGGTTGATATAAACAAGCAGTTTAAGAAATTCAACAACCTGGTAATAGGTGGAAATTATTCAGCTGAGCACAATGCAGTTACCAACAAGCAATATGATACCTTATCGCCTTTCAGTTTTGCCTTTCATACCTGGCAGGTGTATGTAAAATCAGATGAGGTAAAGCCCAATAAATGGGGCATCAGTTATTTTACCCGGAGCGATTTATACCCCGTGGTAAAAAAATTATCAGTGGCAGATAAAAGCAATAATTTTAGTGTAACAACCGCCTTGTTAAAAAATGAGCATCACCAGTTTAAGTTCAATTTGACTTACCGCAAACTGCAAATTGTTAACCCATTGCTTACCACGCAAAAGGCGGATGAAAGTTTGCTCGGCCGCTCAGAATATTTTATCAATGAATGGAAGGGCCTGGTTACAGGAAACGTTTTATATGAAGTGGGAGCAGGGCAGGAGCAAAAAAGAGAATTCACTTTTGTTGAAGTGCCGGCCGGCCAGGGCGAATATACCTGGAATGATTATAATAACAACGGGATTGCAGAACTGAATGAATTTGAAATTGCCTTGTTCCCTGATCAGCGAAAATACATCCGTGTAAATACGCCTACCAATCAATATGTAAAGGCTAATTATGTAACGTTTAATTACAGCGTTGATATCAGTCCACGAGCGATAATAGATGCGGCTAAAGCCAAAGGGTTTAGAAAACTGTTGAGCAGGCTAAGCACATCCTCTTCTATGCAGATCAATAAAAAAGATATCTCTACCGGCAGTTTTCAGTTCAATCCTTTTACAAAAAAACTGGTTGATACTACCTTGCTTACCCTGAGTTCTTTTTTATCGAATTCGTTATTCTTTAACCGCGTTAGCAGCAAATGGGGTATGGATATAACGCATAGCCAGAACAGTGGTAAATCTTTGCTGACGTATGGATTCGAAAGCAGGAAATTGACGAACATCACTTATAAGGCAAGATTCAATTTTAACCGGAAAATCACTACCAGTATAACTTTAAAGTCTATTAACAATGAATTGAATTCGCCCAAGTTTGATAACAGGAATTACAGCGTGCAGCAAAAAGTGGCCGAACCAGCAGTAAGTTATACGCATGGTAGTGACCTACGGGTAACAGCATCTTACAGTTTCAGCGATAAAAAAAATACGGTCGGCTTTTTTGAAAAACTGACCAATAATGCCATCAATACAGAAGTAAAATACAATGTGCTTTCCAACAGCACCATCAACGGAAAGTTCTCGGTTAATACCATCAGCTTCTCAGCGAAAGATCCCAGTGCATCGCCTAATTCTACTGTTGGATATATTATGCTGGAAGGGTTGTTGCCCGGTAAAAATTATTTGTGGAACCTGGAATACACCAAACGCCTCGCTGGTAATATTGAAATGAGTGTGCAATACGATGGCCGTAAGCCAGGCACAGCAAGGGTCGTACACATCGGGCGTGCAACCATCCGGGCAATCTTTTAGCAGATGGCCTATATCAGGAAATCATTAGCACTCTTTCAACAACCCAATAACCAGCTACCAACGCAATCATGGATGACAGGCCATACACTACTCTTCCCCTGTACCATACCTTATCTTTCAAAGGAAGTATCACCAGCGAAAACATCGCCACTATAACCGTCATCTGCCCCAGTTCTACGCCCAGGTTAAAGGATAAAATGGAGGTAAAGAATTTGTCAGCCGGCAAACCAATTTCATTTAAAGCGCTGGCAAAACCCATTCCGTGAATTAGCCCAAACAAGAAAACAACAGCAATCCGCCAGGGCTTCAGCTTGGTGACCAGTATATTTTCTACAGCTACAAATGCGATGGATAAAGCGATGATGGGTTCTACAACAGGTGCCGGTGCTACAAAAATATTTTTCATACTCAATGCAAGCGTAATAGAATGTGCCACGGTAAATGCGGTGGCCTGCCACAACATCGTCTTGATATTTGTACTCAGCAAACACAGTCCCACTACAAATAAAATATGATCCGCACCTTTTGGAATGATGTGAGTGAAACCAAGCTTTGTATAAAACCAAACCACATCTTTTGCCGGTGCATTTTGCAGGGCATAATTAATGCTGTGTGCAAAAAGCAGCGGTGAAAAAAAGAGGACTGTTAACAGGATCACCCACTTTCTGTAAGCCGGTACAATAAAATCTTTCATGGTAAATATTTTATCATTTACTAAAACTTACGAAACTCTTAATCTGTTGTAATGCAGCCGTCTTAAGCGTTTCATCTATGTTAGGATTATTTTGTACGGCATCCTGCAGGTATTTATTTGCTTTAACAGTGTCGCCATTTTTTGCGAAAATTAATCCCGCCCTGCATAACAGTGTTGGATTTTTACTGTTGGTCTTCATCGCTTCCCGGAGGTATGGCAAGGCTTTACCTGGTTCATTGTTTTCGAAATACATCCAGGCCAGTGTTTCATTTACATCAATGTTTTTTGGCCGCCGGTTATATTCCATCAGTGCATGTTCAAGTGCCTTTTCTTTGTTGCCCGCAGAGAGATAGGCATAGGCCAGTTCTTTATCAGCATAGTGTCCGATGCTTTCATCGCTGTTGGCTGCATTTGCATTTTTATCCAAATCTTCAACCAGTTTTTTTGTTACTGCAGTACCATTTTCTTTTTGTCCGGCGAGGTAATAAACGTTGGCAAGCTCCTGCATAAAACTATTGCTGGTGGCATCTTTTGCCGCCTGCTGATAATAGTCAATGGCTTTGTTATAATCCTTTGATGCAGTTGCAATGCGTGCCATGCCTGCAAGCGCATACATGTAACCCGGGCGCTCTGCCAATGCCTGCTGATAACTCATTTCGGCGGCTTTCAAATCACCTGTGTTTTCATACAAATGTCCTAACTGAATCCTTGACCATTCGGTAGCTTCATCTCCCGGCGCTCCGGCATCAATGGCGAGTTTCATGGCATCAATGGCACCAGGGTAATCACCGAAAATTTCACGCAGGTAAGATGCCCGTGCATAGGAGCGCAGGTCTGGCCTGATGTCCATCATCTTCTGTGCGCATTCCAAAGCAGAATCGTAATTGCCCATTTCGACATGTCCGTCAACCAGTATGCCTTGTACAAAGGCGTTGTAAGGAATAATGCTGCCGGCATGTTCTGCTGTTGCCAGGCCGTCTGCAAAATGATGCTGGCTCAGGTAGATCACTGATTTCAATGTAAGGGCTTCAAAATTGGCAGCATCAGTCTTTAATACATTATTCACCAGTTTCATTGCAGCCATATCATAATAGGGATAGTTGCCGGTTGCCCTGGCCTCTAAAATAAAATAGTTGGCCAGCGCAATGGTTGATTTGGTATCAGCAGCATTTGCCTTAATTTTTTGTTGCAGCACTGCCACATTTTTTTGTGTCACAAGCCATTCATCTGTTTTAGCCAGCAGTCCCTTTCGTGGAAGCAATGTGTATACCATGGCTTCCATCTTCTTTTGCTTGTGCTGGTATCGTATCACAATAAACCCTGCACAACAGATGCATACTGCAATCAACAAAGTGTATAAAATATTTCTTTTCATGATGTTTGGTTTTGTTTTTGGGAAAATAAAAAGTGTAAAAAGATTGTTCTAAAAGCCGCAGCGAAACATTGAGCACCGTTACGTAATCATTCGCCTACTTTGGATAGAAAAGTTTACAGTCAGCGCTACGGGCTTTTAAAACAATCTTATTTTTTAACCTTATCCTTTCATCACTTTAATGGTTTGTTTCACTTCACCATCTTTAACCACTTTTATAAAGTACACGCCCCTGGTTAAATCTTTGCCGTTCCATTTTTCAGTATAAGTACCCGGGGTAAGGTTTTTATTAACCAACATTTTTACCTGTTGTCCCTGTTCGTTTACCAGCGAAATACTAATATTGGCGCTATTATCCAGGCGGTAGGTGATGGTACCGTTATCAACAAAAGGATTGGGAGAAACCCTTGCAAAAACTTCAGGAGCTGCCAGAGATAATCCACCGGAATTAATGGTACTTCTCATGGTGTTGCTTGTTCTCGCATTGTTCGGTGTATTACATGGACAAATATAATTGCCTGCAAACGGCGCCTGCACATAAGGGAAAGATGTTTTGAATGCCACATCATTTGCTTCAATGCCTGTTGTGTAAGTGAGTACTTTTAACAGGTTAGGTGTAACTGGGCTGGCGCTTGGACCAGGTATATAATCATCGTACCACAAACCAACAGCTGCCAGTACAACACCACCTACGGCCTGCAATTCAATTCTTGTTACATCATCTTCCAGTCTTCTGCCGTTAGGAAAGCCATCCATGTTGGGAATGTTTTGGATATCAGTAGAATTATATGCAGGATCAGTTAAACCCAATACCGCTGCCTGTACCAATCCGAGGGAACTGAACTGGCTGCTGTTTCTTGGTGTAGGGGGTACTGCCATATTCAATCTCAGCATGTCGCCACCGTTGGGTAAAAAATTATTGATAAAAGGTTTGCCTTTTGCCAGTGGATTTCCAGCCTTGCCCGTTGCCAGTTGATAAGGTGGCAGGTTAGGAACACCGGTGTGAAAGATGGGCCATAAATCAACAGAACGGGGAGAGTTGGGAGCCGGAAGTAACAGGCCGCCAAAGGCAGACTCAGACAGGGCTGTACCATTCAACGCGGCATTGCCTTTTAAACCATACAGGCCATTCTGATTGTTGCCAAAGCCGAATGCGCCCAGTGAATTTCTTTGGATACGCAATGGAGCCAGTGCCGGTACGGCGCCTCCAAAATAAGTATCGTCCATGTACAAGGCCAGCTCCGGATTGTAAAAGAATTTTCCAAATGTGCTTAGTTTTGAAAGGTCTTCGTAAGGTGTTAAGGAGTTCCAGTAATCTTTATAACCAATTGGTATAACCGCTTCGTTGGTTAGTGGCATGCCGAGTCTTGACACCTGCACCCAGGGGCCTTCTGTTCTGATGCCTTTTCCGTCTTCTCTTAAGATGGATATTTTCTGACGGCTGGCACTTGCCCATACACCAATCACGTAATTGGGATCCAGGATGCTGGTGCATTTACTTACCGGCTTGCCTTCTTTTTGCAACGTGCTGATATCAATCTGTAAAGCGATGGTAGAAGCGTTCAGGCATTTTAATCCGTCGGTTGATGGACTGCCGGTTGTGCGGGGCGCATCTCCCAAATCAAAAATACCACCGAGGTCAACAAAGAAGGGATCATCTGCGGGGCCACAAAAAACCTTTTCACCCGTGCGGGAAGTGGTAATGGCTTTGTTGATAAGCGTATTGTAATCCGGCACATTCAACCCTACAGGTGAACTGATAGAACGTGGGCCAATATTGGGCGGCGGCACCATTCCATCCCGGATAACCGTTTGAAAACTTCTGCCACCATCTGTGCTTCTCTCCATCCTGTAAGTGGTTTTCAAATTTTGTTTGCCCAGCCTGATGTTGAAAAAAGTAGTAGGGTCTTCATTGGTTTTATCAAAGGTGAAACGGTAAATAATATCATCTCCCTTTGTGGCCGCATTGTTATCAATGTGAATTTCATAGCGGATGTTTTCTCCAAACTGGTAATAGTTGGGACCGCCCTGTGGCAGTTGCCCGGGTACATAATTGGCAATGATGGTAATTTTGTTTGGATCATCGGGGCTGCGAAATGCATACACGTCTGTATTATCTGCCAACGGGTCATTGGCAATGAGCGGCGCCTCCCGGTGCGATGACGCAAACGCAGGTGCCGTGGTATTTACAAGCATAACCATAAGCAGAATAGCTGCCGAAATTTTTCTTTTCATAATGAATAGTTTTTTGTTGAAAAATAATTTCCTGCATGCAGGGAAGCAAGGCAATAAAAGTTTGGCAAGTGTGCGGATTAGGTGGCAGAGTGATGCATGTACATTGGGTACAAACGTGGCATGCAGTTCTTCCTAATAATTGATTGTTGTTTTCGTAGAGGCTTTAAAATGGTGAGCTCATTGTATGTACGCGTTTAATAAAATATTGGATTTAACATTTTATTTATTTTTTAAACTTTTTTTTGGCGATGTTGATTTTTATGAAAGGGGTATCGTTGGCAAATGGAAAACATAGTTCTCTATTAATAAATCCCTGTACAAAATGTATACGTAAGTATAAAAAGACTGCCTTAAAATTGTGCTTATGAAGAAGAACAGCTGTTTCATTCCTTTCCTGTTTTTTGTTTGTTGTATCACCAGCGAAGCAGCCTTTTGCCAAATAAAAGTGAGTGGAAGAATAATGGATGCGGGCACCATGCAGCCACTCGAATACGCTGCCATAGCAGATTTGGGCTGTAATGGTGCAATAACAAGTTCTGACCAGTCAGGTAATTTCACACTCTTCCTTAAAAATATAAATGATAGCCTGGCAGTTTCTCTGGTTGGCTATAAAACCCAGCATGTTCATACAGGCAGCCACGGAAATATCACCATTGAACTGGAGCATGCAGTACTTAATTTAAAAGATATAGTGGTACTTCAAAGTAACAGCGTCACTAAATTCAGCACTTTGAGTAAGATAGATCTTGATCTTAAACCGGTACGCAATACGCAGGAATTGTTGCGCCTTGTGCCCGGCCTGTTCGTAGCGCAGCATGCCGGTGGAGGAAAGGCCGAGCAAATATTTCTTCGGGGATTTGATTGCGACCATGGCACCGACGTGCAGGTATCAGTCGATGGCCTGCCGGTAAACATGGTAAGCCATGCACACGGGCAGGGGTACGCCGATGCACATTTTATCATCCCTGAAACCATCAACAATATTGATTTTGGGACCGGACCTTACTATGCTGATCATGGTAATTTAAACACAGCTGGTTATGTTGCATTCAGAACTTTCAATAATATTGCCAACAGCAGGGTGGAGGTAGAAGCAGGGAGATTTAATACCTACCAGGCATTGGCCATGCTAGACCTGATCAAAAAAAATAAAAGCAAGCAGAGCGCTTATATTGCCAGCGAAGTCAATTATACAAATGGCCCCACCATTAACCCGCAACATTTTAAACGTTTCAATATTTTTGGAAAATACAATCTTGCCATCAACGACCGAACGCAATTCACAGCAAGTGTTTCTTCTTTTGCAAGTGGCTGGGATGCATCCGGCCAGGTGCCTGGAAGAGCCGTGGCAAACGGTTTGATTGATCGTTTTGGAAGCATTGACCCGAGTGAAGGTGGCCAAACGCAACGCCACAATGCCAGCCTGCTGCTCATACATCATTTTACGAACGGGGCTTACTGGCAAAACCAGTTGTTTTACAGCCGCTATCTGTTTGACCTCTATTCTGACTTTACGTTTTATTTAAATGATCCTGTCAAGGGAGACGAAATAAACCAGGGCGAAAGAAGAAACCTTGCCGGGTACCAGACCAAGCTAAATCACCAATACCAGCTGGGTAAGTTTAGCCTGAAATCCACATACGGCGCAGGTGTACGGTATGATGCCACACAGGATAGTAAACTAACACATGTTGTAAAACGTGTATTTTTAAGTAACATTCAGCTGGGCAATATAAAAGAAACCAACGGATTCGCCTTTACGCAGCAACAGTTTAGTGAAGGAAAATGGCTTTTAGATGCCGGGCTTCGTGCAGACTATTTTCACTTTTGTTATTTTAACAAGTTAAGTCATCTGCAACAGCCCGGGCAATCAAAAATGATCCTCAGTCCTAAACTAAATATCCAGTACACAGCCACTGCCGCCTTTCAGTTGTACGTAAAAACTGGCAAGGGATTTCATAGCAATGATACAAGAGTAGTGGTGGCCAATAGCGGAAAGGAAATTTTACCTGCCGCTTACGGAACTGACCTGGGTGTAATTATTAAACCCAACAAAAAGCTGTTGCTCAACATCGCCGCCTGGTATTTAAAACTAAACCAGGAGTTTGTATATGTAGGTGATGATGGCAATATTGAACCTGCCGGTAAAACCCTGCGCAAAGGCGTAGACGTGATTGCACGGTATCAGCTGGCAAACAATATTTTCGCCAACGTCAATATCAATTTTACAAAGCCCAGGGCATTGGGCTTAAGTAAAGAAACCAGTTATATCCCGCTGGCACCGACAGCCACCAGTACCGGAGGCCTGTATTATAAAGCCGGCAAGGGTTTCAATGGCAGCATATCCTATCGCTATATTAAAAACCGATCCGCCAATGAAGACAACAGCATCATAGCCAAAGGCTATTTTTTAGGCGATGCCTCCATCAATTATACCAAACCCTCTTATGAAATAGGATTGGCAGTAGAAAACATGCTGAACTCAAAATGGAACGAAGCACAGTTTGCCACCACCTCCCGTTTACAAAACGAGAACACAGCCGCTACCGAACTTAATTTTACTCCGGGTACACCCTTTTTTGCAAGGTTAAAACTGGCTGTGTTTTTTTGAGAGCAATGGTTAGGTTATATGCAATTGCATTATTTTAGCACGTACTTTGCAAATTCTTCCGGACAGTATTTTAAAAAACAAAATCCGGTAGCATGTTAAATAAATCTTTCCCGCCTTTACCAAATTTGACAACAGAAAGGCTCGTGCTCAGACAACTGGAGATTGCTTACAAATTTTTCCATATACTTTTCTCTAAAAAATATTTATCAAAACACTTGCGAAACCGAATAGTTGCGCATATATTTGCAACCGATTGGATGCGTAAATAGAAAATTAAAATCATGAGGCGAGATATTTTTCAGGCAATAGCCGACCCAACGAGGAGGGCAATAATTACCTTAATAGCATTGCAGGCAATGACGCCTAACGCCATTGCTGAAAACTTCAATACCACCCGGCAAGCTGTGTCAAAGCATTTGCGGATACTTACAGAATGCGAACTGGTGAAGCAGGAACAACAAGGCAGGGAAATCTATTATTCACTTGAAATTAAAAAAATGAAAGAAATAGATAAATGGCTTGAGCAGTTCAGGAAGCTTTGGGAAACCCGCTTTAATCAACTTGATATTGTATTATCAACCATAAAAAACAGAAAAAATGAGCGCTAACTTATTATTTGATTTCACTGTTGACAAAAAAGCTAAAATGGTATACATCACCAGGGAATTTGATGCTGAACTTTCACTGGTGTGGGATGCTTTTACAAAACAGGAACTGCTTGACCAATGGTTGGCACCTAAACCCTGGACGTGCAAAACGAAATACATGGATTTTAAAGTTGGCGGCAAAAGATTTTATGCAATGGTAAGCCCTGAAGGAGAAGAGCGCTGGGCAATTCAGGAATACACTTCCATTACTCCTAAAACCAACTTTAAAATGTATAATGCTTTTGCAGATGCAGCTGAAAACCGTGAATTACCTGGATCTGAATGGGATCATACTTTCAGCGAACAAAATGGTACAACAAAAGTGAGCATCACTATTTACAATGAATCGCTTGAAAGGTTAGAGCGGATATTGGACGGCTTTACACAGGGAATGAAAATGTCATTGAGCAACCTGGAAAATCTGTTGGCAAGGTTATCTCAAAAATGACAGGATTACTAAATAATCGCAAATACTTCAATGCATTAAAATGACCGTATAGCAACAAATCAAGGAGTATATTACCAGCCTGCCTGAACCAAAACGCAGTGACATGGAAGCCCTGCACCACCGTTTTTTGCAAATAATGCCGGCATGTAAATTATGGTTCCTGGATGGTAAAAACAGAGGAAATAAAACTGTTTCTAATCCTAATATCGGATATGGATCTTACATTATAAAATATGCTGATGGTACAAGCAGGGAATTTTATCAAATTGGTTTAAGTGCAAATACAACCGGTATTTCTGTATACATTCTTGGTATAGAGGATAAGACGTACTTAGCCAAAACCTATGCAAATAAAATAGGCAAGGCAACCGTCACCGGGTATTGCATCAGGTTTAAAGCACTGAAAGATATAAACCCTGACATACTTAAAACTTCAATTTTATATGGCGTTGAGGCCACGAATAAAAAGGATGACCTGACGAAATGATTTAAAAAAACAGAATGCCTTTTAATAACAATTAAACAATCCAAAAAAATAAAAATTATGGCACGTATCAATCCTCACATTAATTTCAACGGAAACGCTGAAGAAGCATTTACCTTTTACAAATCAGTATTTGGCGGAAAGTTTGCAAAGATTATCCGATTCAAAGACCTGGCAAGTGCTGAATTTAAGGTTGCAGAAAAGGAAGAAAATAAAATTATGCATATTGCCCTGACTATTGGTAAAACTGATATGTTGATGGGAAATGATGTTCCGGAAATTTTTGGAAAAACAAATGAAAATGAGAACAGAAGCAAAATTGTAATAACTGCAGAGAGTAAAGAAGAAGCAGATAATTTGTTTAACGGGCTGTCTGTGGGTGGAGAAATAGAAGGGCCTATCGGTGATAGTCCCTGGGGTTCCTATTTCGGTTGTTTTAGAGACAAATATGGTATTGAATGGATGGTGGACTTTGACCCTAAAAACAACGGGTAATAACCGCGAAAAACCACGTCAGCCAGGCTCCTTGAAATCAAAAGCGGTTTTCAAATTAATCAAAATAAAAAAGTCCCGGAAAAACTCCGGGACTTTTTACTGAATCTGTTACAAGTTCTAACCGAATAAGCCACCTTTTTTAAAGTGTCGTGTGCCTTCGCCAATTTTAAAACCGTTGTGATAAACTTCAATTTTGTAATCCCCGGTTATGTACGGAGAGTTTTGTTTCCAGTCGAAACTAACCCGCTGTTTTTCCCCCTGGTTATAATTTACACTAACTTTTTGTGTGTAAGTTTTTTGTTCTCCTTCCCTGGTAGTGAATACTCCTGAACCAAGCGCTTCAACTGATACAGGTTTACCGTCAGGGGCGGTAACAAGAATGTACAAATCTTTCGGACCGGAAGTGGCAATCCTGTTTTCATCAAGGTCAAAGGCAATGCGGATTTTATCTACTTTCTTTGCTTTGGTTGTTTCTTTTTCTTTACCATTTCCCTTGTCATCTATTCCTATAATTGAGAAGTTGGCTGCATGTAAGGTTGAACCAACGTCGATAACGTCTTCCCTTGCCTTGATTACATTTTTTGCTGAATCATAATCCTGCTTTACTTTATTTCTTTCCTGTGTCACCACCTCTTTTTCCTGAGTCAATACCGCATTTTCTCCTTTCAATGTTTCTATCTGTACTTTATAATCCGCAATATCAGTATTGAGTGAGGCTATCAATTCTTTAGCCTGTTTCAATTCTGCTGCAGTAGCATGTTGCTTGGAAAGAATACCCTGTATTTGTGCCTTTTTTGCGGCAATCTCCCTGTCTTTTGCAGTAATGGTACTGTCGTTTTTTGCATTCGTGGTCTTTAAAATATCGTAGCGCATAGTCGCTTCTTCAAGCTGGCTTTGCAGTGTATCTTTTTCTGTAACTACCGATGCATACTGCACATCTTTTTTTTGAATCTCATCTTTTGTTTTACTCTTATCCCAAATGATATAGCCCCAGGTACCAAGTAGTGCAATAATCAACGGAATAGATAAAAGCGTGCGCCAATCTTTTTTCTGCTCTCTTGGAGGAGTAGATTGTGGTGATTCTGATGGAGGGAAATTTTCGAATGCCATATGGAGTTGTTTTTGGTTATAAAAATAATGAATGTGAAAATATGTTTGGTTCCAAATGTGGATATGTTAACAACTAAGTTAAAAAATCTACAATTTTTATGAAAGTGAATTTCTAAAACCATGCCAGTTTTAATAAGGCGAATGACTTGCAGCGCACGTAATTTATAGTTTGATTTTAATTATTTTTGAAATTCAACTATACAAATATGAATTTTAAAACAATCGGCTTACTGATAGCTTCCAATATTTTTATGACGTTTGCATGGTACGGCCTTTTAAAAGAAAAAGGATTAACCATGTGGAAGGCAATTTTGCTGAGCTGGTGCATTGCTTTTTTTGAATACAGCCTGATGGTGCCGGCAAACAGGATTGGTTACCTGAGCGGTATGAGCGGCTTTCAGTTAAAGATTACACAGGAAGTAATCACGCTTGTGGTGTTTGCCATCTTCGCAGTGGTGTACCTGAAGGAACCTTTACAATGGAAATACCTGGTGAGCTTTGTCTTGCTGTTGGGTGCTGTCTATTTTATGTTTAAAAAATAAATAACGCTCTGCACTCTTTTTTCGAAATGGAATACTTTGTTTAGTGCTGGTACCCGTATGTTGCAGGGCCTTATCTTTGTTTATAACTAAATACTTTTATGGAGACCAAACGTTCTGCAGCCATCAGCTTTATTTTTATTACCCTGTTAATAGATGTTACAGGTATCGGTCTGATTATACCGGTGGTGCCGGGGCTGATAGAGCGGCTGATTCATGGTACTATCAGCGATGCTTCAAGGTATAGCGGCTGGCTGGCTTTTGCATATGCCATTATGCAATTTTTATTTGCGCCCTTGCTGGGTAACCTCAGCGATAAATATGGCAGGCGTCCCGTTTTGCTGCTTTCCTTACTTGGTTTGGGAATTGATTATATTTTCCTGGCCCTGGCACCTTCCATCGGCTGGTTGTTTATAGGCCGCCTCATTGCTGGTTTTGCCGGTGCCAGTTTTACAACCGCAACTGCTTACATTGCCGATATTAGCACGCCACAAAACAGGGCCCAAAACTTTGGTATGGTTGGGGCTGCATTCGGGTTGGGATTTATACTGGGGCCTGTTATTGGCGGACTGCTGGGCGAATATGGAGTTAGAGTTCCTTTTATTGTAGCGGCGTGCCTGAGTCTTGTAAATTGTTTGTATGGCTACTTTGTGTTACCCGAATCTTTGGCGGTTGAAAATCGCAGAGAGTTTCAGTGGAAAAGAGCCAACCCGATTGGAAGTCTCAAACAATTACAAAAATATCCCGCGGTGGGAGGGCTGATTCTTTCTTTTTTCCTGATTTATTTAGCGGCGAATGCCGTACAAAGCACCTGGTCTTTTTTCGGTATAAAACAGTTTAACTGGACGCCACGCACCATTGGTATTTCGCTTGGGTTGGTTGGCTTGCTGGTGGGAGCAGTACAGGGCGGTTTAATACGTATTGTAAACCCGTGGCTGGGAAATAAAAAAAGTGTTTACCTGGGGATTGCGTTATATGCTGTTGGCCTGTTTTTATTTTCCATGGCTACGCAAAGCTGGATGATGTTTTTATTTTTGGTGCCTTACTGTCTTGGTGGCGTGTGCGGTCCGGCATTACAATCCATCATCAGCGGACAGGTTCCCGCAAACGAACAGGGCGAATTGCAGGGCGGCCTTACCAGCGTAATGAGCGTTACCAATATTATCGGACCGTTGTTAATGACGAATTTGTTCTCCTACTTCACCAAACCAGGTGCGCCGGTGCATTTTGCTGGTGCAGCCTTTTTTTTAGGCGGCCTGTTTATGACCATCAGTTTGGTATTGGCCTGGCGTACCTTACGGCATAATACAACTATCTCATAAAAAATTGTTCAGCAGATGATCAAAGATATCAGCGATTTTAAAAACGTTTTTTTTATCGGCATTGCCGGAACAGGCATGAGTGCAATTGCACAATACCTCGCAGGCATACAAAAAAATGTAAGTGGCAGCGACCGCTATTTTAAAGAAGGTGAAGCGAATGATACAAAAGAAAAATTGTCAGCTGAAGGTATAAAATGCTTTTTGCAAAACGGGGAAGGCATCACCGCAAATACTGACCTGGTAGTAGTTTCAACCGCTATAGAAGATACCGTGGCAGAAGTACAAAAAGCGAAGCTGCTTAACATCCCTATTTTAAAGCGAAGTGAAGTATTGGCACTGATTGCCACGAGCAAAAAGACAATTGCCGTTGGCGGTACCTCCGGTAAAAGTACCACCAGTGCTATGTTGTACGATATACTGGCGGCGGGTGGCTTACAGCCCGGCATCATCAGCGGCGCCGGCCTTATCAGCATTATTAAGGAAGGTAAGATTGGTAATGCGAAAGTTGGCAAAGGCGATTGGCTGGTGATTGAGGCAGATGAGAGCGATGGGTCTATTGTGCAGTACCATCCGGAAGTCGGCCTGTTGCTGAACATTGATAAAGACCATCAGGAGATTGATGAACTGATGGAAATATTCGGGACATTTAAAAAGAATACACAGCAATTATTTATAGTCAATCAATCCAATGCGTTGGCAAGCCAGTTGTCTGTAAATGCAGCCAACGATTTCGGTGTTGGTACAGATACCGATGCAGGCTACAAAGCGGCGGCTTTTGAGCAAAAAGGACTGACCATCACCTTCAACATCAACGGTACAGATTTTAGTTTGAACACCGTTGGTAAACTGAACATGGAAAATGCACTGGCAGCAACAGCAGTTGCAAACCAGTTGGGAGTTGATCTTGCAACCTGCTCGGCGGCTTTAAAAAACTATGAAGGCATTTACCGCCGTCACCAGGTATTGGGCCATCAGCATGGGGTGTGGCTGATTGATGATTACGCACATAACCCTGTAAAATGTGCCCGGAGTATTGAAGCCTGCCAGCCTGTTGCCAAAAAAGTGATTGCCTGGTTTCAGCCGCACGGTTATGGACCTACCCGTTTTTTAAGAAATGATTTTGTAAAAGAAATAGCCGCTGTATTAAGGCCGCAGGATGAAATATGGATGAGTGAAATTTTTTATGCCGGTGGTACAGCGGTAAAAGATATTTCGGCAAACGACCTGATCAATGATTTAAAAACCCTCGGCAAAAACGCTTTTTTTGTGAGTGACAGAAAAGACTTCTTGCAAACGGCCAGGCCACATTTTACAGATAATTGTGTGCTGCTTTTAATGGGCGCACGGGATCCGGGGCTGGAACAATTTGGAAAAGAAATTTTAGCAGGTTTATAAGTTTAAGAGACCTAAATACAAGTTTCGAATGTCAGCAACACTGATCACCAACATACAACAGCTCGTAAACGTCCGGGAGCAAAGTGATTTGCTTTGCGGTTCAAACATGGCGACGTTGCCCTGTATAGAAAATGCATTTGTTTTAATTGAAGATGGTATAGTTGCTGACTATGGTGCGATGTATGAGGTGGAACTTAAAGCACCTCATCTACCCAAACATATTATTGATGCGCAGGATAGTTTTGTTTTACCTGCCTGGTGCGACAGCCATACCCACATTGTGTTTGCAGCCAGTCGGGAAAACGAATTTATTGATAAGATAAAAGGAATCAGCTATGCTGAGATTGCTGCAAGAGGAGGAGGCATTTTAAACTCGGCACAAAAATTAAACGACACCACCGAAGATGAATTGTTTAACCAGGCCTGGAAAAGATTGCAGGAAGTCAGTCAACTAGGCACTGGTGCCATTGAAATAAAAAGTGGATACGGGTTAACAGTTGAAAGTGAGTTAAAGATGTTGCGGGTTATAAAGCGGTTGAAAGAAAAATCGAACCTGCTGATAAAATCTACTTTCCTGGGAGCACATACTTATCCAATTCAGTTCAAAGAAAATCATAGTGAATATATTGACAGTATCGTCAACGAAATGCTGCCGGTAATTGCGCAGGATAAATTAGCGGATTACATCGATGTGTTTTGTGAAACGGGCTTCTTTTCACCTGAAGAGATGGAAGCCATTTGCAAAGCCGGTATGCGTTATGGCCTGAAACCTAAACTACATGTAAACCAGTTAAGCAGCATTGGTGGTATTGAAATGGGGCTACAGTTAAACGCTATATCGCTTGATCATTTAGAAACCTTAACGGGCGAAGAAATTAACAGCTTGGGTAATCAAAACAAGCAGGGTAAACAAACCATCTGCACCTTATTGCCAACGGCAGCTTTTTTTTTAAGAATGGGTTTTCCCAATGCCCGTGCTTTGATGCATGCCGGTTGTGCCATTGCACTGGCAAGTGATTTTAATCCAGGTTCATCGCCAAGCGGCAATATGAATTTAGTGCTTGCGATGGCTTGTATTCAAATGAAAATGTTGCCGGAGGAAGCCATTAATGCGGCTACCATTAACGGAGCTTTTGCAATGGAGTTGGGCAACCAGGCTGGCAGTATCACTATCGGTAAAAAAGCCAATTTTATTTTTACAAAACCCATTCCATCGCTTGCCTACCTGCCGTATGCTTTTGGCAGCAATTTAATTGATAAGGTGATGATCAATGGAGAATATGTCTGAATTAGGATTTTTGTGTGAACGCAGATTTTGGCGGATAGGGAATGATTAAAAAGTTTTAGGAAGATCCTATTTTCATGCCATGATCATCACTCTGATGTTGATATTCTTTTGCATCTTTGATAAAATTAAGAGTTCAATATTAACGCTAAAAAGACAGCTAAAAATATATTTACATGCAACAGCTTATTGAATGTGTGCCCAATTTTAGTGAAGGAAATAATTTAAGTATCATTAACCAGATTACTGCTGAAATTGAAGCGGTGGATGGGGTGCGTTTATTAAATGTGGATCCGGGCAAAGCGACCAACCGTACCGTTGTGACGATGGTGGGTACGCCGGAAGCTGTTGTGGAAGCGGCTTTCAGGGCCATTAAAAAAGCCGGCGAGCTGATTGACATGAGCACGCATAAAGGCGAGCATCCCCGCATGGGCGCTACGGATGTTTGTCCGCTGATACCGGTGGCCAATATTTCAATGGAGGAAACGGTACAGTATGCGCTGCAACTGGCAAAGCGGGTGGGGGAAGCGTTGCAGTTGCCGGTGTATTTATATGAAGCTGCGCAACCCAACAAGCAGCGCAGCAATTTATCGCACATCCGTGCGGGTGAGTATGAGGGTTTTGTAAAAAAAATAGAACACCCCGACTGGCAACCCGATTTTGGCCCCGCTATATTTGATACCAAACGTGGCGCTACTGTAATTGGAGCCAGGGATTTTTTAGTGGCCTACAATGTAAACCTGAACACCACCAGCACACGCCGTGCAAATGCCATTGCATTTGATGTGAGAGAAGCTGGTCGCGTAAAACAGGTAAACGGAAAACCAGTGCTGGATGAAAATGGTAAGCCTGTTAACATTCCCGGTAGTTTAAAAGCGGTGAAGGCAATCGGCTGGTTTATTGAAGAGTATGGCATAGCACAAATTTCCATCAACCTCACCAACATCAATGTAACGCCCGTGCACATTGCGTTTGATGAAGTTTGCACCAAAGCAAACGAACGGGGCATACGCGTAACCGGCAGCGAGCTGGTAGGATTAATTCCATTAAAAGCCATGCTGGATGCAGGAAAATATTTTCTGTTGAAACAGCAGCGCTCAACAGGCGTGTCTGAAAAAGAACTGATCAAAATTGCCATTAAATCGATGGGCCTGGATGAACTGGCGCCTTTTAAACCGGAAGAAAGAATCATCGAGTATTTGCTGGCTGAGAAAGTTGACAGCAAACTGATTAATTTATCACTCACTGATTTTGCAGATAAAACTGCCAGCGAAAGTCCCGCCCCTGGCGGTGGCTCTATTGCAGCATACATCGGCGGTTTAGGTATTTCTCTTGCTACGATGGTAGCCAATTTATCATCGCAAAAAAAAGGTTGGGATGATCGCTGGAAGGAGTTCAGCGATTGGGCAGACAAAGGCCAGCAATACAAAAATGAATTGCTGAAACTGGTAGATGCAGATACCAAAGCTTTCAACCAGATCATGGATGCATTTGGTTTACCAAAAACAACAGACGAAGAAAAAGCTGCACGTACAAAAGCCATTCAGCTGGCCACTAAGTATGCCATCGAGATTCCATTTAAAGTAATGCAGCTGGCACATGCCAGCATGCAGGTTATAAAAGCCATGGCCGAAACTGGCAATCCCAATTCTGTGTCGGATGCAGGCGTTGGCGCACTCTGTGCACGCAGTGCCGTGATGGGCGCCTTCATGAATGTACGCATCAATGCAGCTGGTTATGCCGATGGTGAGTTTGTAAAAGATATTGTCGCGAGGGGTAACGAAATTGAACAGGAAACAATAGCATTGGAAGCGACAATTCTAAAAATCGTTAATGAAAAAATTGGTTTGTAGAAACATGCTTACAGTTGTATAATTTTCTCAATTGAATTCATCAACAAGCGTTGTCAAAATATTTTTGTCCGGGCTAAGAAGCTTTGTTGAACATCGTTGCATCGCCCTCTTGTACTTTTATTTTTCTATTGAGCTGTTGCGCTCAAATACTTGCCTATAAAGGGTTTTGTAGTTTCTTATTATCCTTGCCTTTAAATTAATGTTCACTTCAAGCTAGCAATACTGCAACTGGTTGAAGGCGCTCCACACGGGTATATAGTACAAGTGAGTGACACAACGATGCTGCTATGAAAAACTGCTGCCCGAACCAAAATATTTTCCTTTTCACAGCAACGCATAAATGCGTTCCGGCGAATTTATCTATTAACATTTCATTGGTAAACGAAGTGAATCCGATTACATCTTATATGCATTCATAACAATTAAACTTACAACCATGAAAATAACATTTACAATTTTAGCACTTGCCACTTTATTTACTTCTGCAGCATTTGCACAATATGATGGTAACCGTCGCAACGACAATAAATATGATAATAACAAATCGCACGATGTAGTAGTAAACAGTTTTCCAACCAGGGGCGGTGGTTATGATGACAGGGGCGATCGTTATTTTTCTGAAAGAGAAAAAGACATGCAGGTTGTCCAAATTAACCGGGAATACAATTATAAAATCCAGTCCGTAAAGAACCAGTTCTTTATGAGCCGTTTTCAAAAGAACCGTAAAATAGATGCACTGAATTTTCAACGCGGCCAGGAGATTCATTCGGTAATTGAAAAATTCCATCACCAAGGTTACAACAAAAGAGGATATGACCGTGACAGGCCGAACTGGTAAACACAATTAATAACTATAACGAATACACTCAGTATAAAACGTTTATAAATTTTTACAACCAATCCAATCACAATTTAAACTTACCAATCATGAAAAAAACTTTTACAATTTTAGCCGCAGTAATATTTTTTACTACAGCTGCATCGGCCCAATACAGGAGTGACCGATCCGATGACAAAGGGTATGACAATACTGTCGGTATGAACACCCGTGAAAACGGTTATGGTGACCGCGGACGCAACTATTATTTTTCTGAAAGAGAAAAAGACATGCAGATTGCCAGGATCAACCATGAATACCACGAAAGAATAGAAGCCGTACGTTTTAATTTCTATATGAGTCGTTTTAGAAAAGCACGCATCATTGAAGGCTTGCAATTTAAACGCGACAGGGAAATTCATGAAGTAATTGAAAATTTTTATGGCCGTGGCCTTTATCACAGAGACCATGATGATCATGACAGAAGGAATTGGTAATACAACAGAAACCAGCAAAAACGAGCCTCCGCAATGCGGGGGCTTTTTTATTATATTTGCGCACTAAACTCAATACAGTAAACCAATGTACAAAGCAGTTTTTATAGATATGGATGGCACATTATTAAAGAGTGATCATTCTGTGAGCGAAGCCAACAGGCAGGCCATTCATCATCTGCAGCAAAAGGGAATTTTGGTAATACCGATTTCTGCACGGCCTTTACACGGTATGATGCACATAATAAAAAATGTTGTAGCTGACGATGCGCCATTGGTGAGTTTAAATGGAGGTTATATTGTACACAAGGATGAAGTGATTTTCCAAGATGCAGTTTCATTGCACGAAGCTGCAAGTGTTCATAAAGAATTATGCATGTATGACTTGTCTGCCATGTATTACAGCCAGATGGAATGGTTTGCAGAACAGGAAACCGACCGCATTAAAAAGGAACAAAAAATTACGGCTGTTAAAATAAAAATTCAACCCTTTGGTGAAACCCTTCAATATTGGGATGAACAAAAAAATGGCCCGAACAAGATATTGATTGCCGGCGAAAAGCACCTGGTGCATGATATTGAACAGCGGCTTGTTGAATTGCATGGCGGAAAGCTGAATATTTTTAAATCACAATCTACTTACCTGGAAGTGATGAGCAGCGCAGCTTCCAAGGCAAAGGCCGTTGAGTTCCTGATGAACCGCTATGGTATTGAGCAAAAAGAAATTATTGCGATAGGAGATAATTTTAATGATCAGGGAATGATTGAGTTTGCCGGTATGGGTGTAGCCATGGGCAACGCGCCGGAACAAATAAAAGCAGTGGCCAATTACGTTACAGACACCAACAACAATGATGGTGTTGCCAAAGCATTGCAATATTGTTTTAATTAAAACCAGGTAATCCAATACATACAACAGCCACCAGGTTTAACCCGGTGGCTGTTTACATGCGTGAATCATATTTACTTTACAACATCTTCCAGTTCTGTTTCTTCATCATTTACGTCACCTGCTATCAGCGCATCCTGGATCTCCATTGTCTGCGCCTGTCTTCTGTCGGTTGATACATCTTTTGCCTTATTCAGCATGCTTGCCAATACATCCGTGCATTCGCTTACCGAAGTCTCAAAATATTGACTGTTCTTTTTTACAAACAAATCATTGCCCGGCACTTCCAGCCGCACTTCACAATAATTATTTTCTGGGTTGGTGTCCGGCCCTTTAAACAAGGTTACGTTGGCCCTGATAATGGTCTCACTTTTTAAGCCATTCATCTTTTCTGTAATAAACTGCTCAATTGATTCTCCTGCTTTAAATCCTAAGGATTGAATAATGATATCCATGGTGTTTTTTAATGGTAGTCAGGCAGCAATTGTGCCAAACAAATTTTAAGCATAATTGTCAGTCCTCCGGATTTGCCTCGTATCATTAATCAGCAAAAATTGATTCATTAAAAGGATGCATCCGGATAAGTTCAAATTTTGTTAACTTCCCTATATGAAACATTTTAAGTTTTACTCCAAAGAAGATATACTATCGCTGACAAAAATTCGCCGTTTTGAAACCCGGATAGGGGAGCGGATAAAACACCTCCCTGTAACGAACGATTGGATGGAAGCATTGCAGCAATCTGCCGAAAAGTATGTGCTGCTGGGCATTCCAGAAGATATTGGTGTGAAGGCGAATTATGGAACAGGTGGTACTGATACCGCCTGGCTGCCCTTTTTATCCTGCTTTTTAAATAACCAAAGCAATGATTTTTTAAATGGTGAAAATATATTGCTGCTGGGTCATTTTGATTTTGGAGACATCAAATACCTTATAGAAAACAATGCGGATAATCCTGATGAACTGATAGAAGCTTACCGCCATGCAGTAAACAGCATAGATGATGCCGTGGAGAATATGATCAAAGTAATTACGGCGTTAAAAAAAATACCCATTGTAATTGGTGGCGGGCAAAACAATGCCTATCCCATTATTAAGGGAACGGCAAAAGGATTGCATAAGGCAGACGTTATTCCGCTAGCCCAGATCAATTGTATTAACCTGGATGCGCATGTTGATTTTAGTGCAACCGAAGGAAGACACAATGGCAATGGGTTTCATTATGCTGAAGAAGATGGGTACCTCGGTAAATACTGCATTATCGGCGTACATGAAAACACAATATCCCAAAATGTGTTGTTGGAAATACACAACAATCCCTTTATAGATTATATCACCTACGAAGAAATTTTTATCCATGGCAGAAAAAACTTTATGCAGTCCGTAGCCCACGCAACCGGGTTTACGGAAGATACCTACACCGGCATAGAGCTGGATTTAAATTGTATTGAACAGGTACTAAGCAGTGGGATGCTGCCGGCAGGAATATCTGTGTTGCAGGCAAGGCAATACGTTACTTTTACAGCCCAGGATTCCAAACCTGCTTACCTGCATATCAGCGAAGGTGCGGTGCAATTGGTTGACGGTAAAAAAAATGATACCACGGGGATACTGATAAGTTACCTTGTAAGTGATTTTGTAAAAGAGTTGTCGCAGGATTGATCAGGGGCGCAGGGCTTCCGCCATTTCTTTTTCTGTAGCCACACCATCTTTGCGCCAAACCTGTTTGCCATTTTTAAATACTATAAAGACTGGCAGAGCAGTTACTGCATATTTTTTTAACAGGTCAAGATCTTTACCTCCATCCACTTTCACCAGCTCAAACTGGTTGGCATGATTGCTTTGAAGACTTTTTATGACAGGCTCCATTTTTTTGCAGGGCGGGCACCAGGTTGCGCCGAAATCAACCAGCACCGTCTTGCCACTGATGGCTGCATTAAAAGCTTCTTCGGTCATTTGCTTTTCATCAGATTTTCCTTCCAGCGGTTTATTGGCGGCCTTCCATGCATTGATGCCGCCTGAAAGTTCTATTACATTTTCATAGCCTTCTGAACGTAACTGCTTTGCTGCAGCAGCACTCCGGCCGCCGGCCAGGCAATAGATATACACTGGCTTGTTTTTATCTACAAACGCAACCCTGCGGCTGAATTCAGCTTTGTCGTTCCAGTTGGCCAGCAATGTATTTTTAATATGGCCAGCACTGTATTCTTCTGGTGTTCTTACATCTAAAATTTGTACAGAATCTTTGGTGATTGCTTTTTCAAATTCATCTGCCGTTAAGTTGGTTTTCTGTTGCGCCTGGCAGGAAATTAAAATCAACCCAAACAAAAAAGCAATGGCTGTGCGGTGAATTATTTTCATAAAAAAATAGTTAAGCTGCAACCAGAAAATCTATCTGCCAGCAGGCAGACGGATTTTTCCTGGCATAATTAATTTTTAAAAAGCAATAACAAAGAAGCCAATTTATCTTTCAATTCTTTCCTGTTGATGATAAAGTCAAGAAATCCATGTTCCAGTAAAAACTCGCTGCGCTGAAAACCTTCCGGTAAATCTTTTTTGATTGTTTCCTTGATAACCCTGGGGCCTGCAAAGCCAATCAAGGCACCTGGCTCTCCGCAAATGATATCGCCCAGCATCGCAAAGGAAGCAGTTGTACCGCCGAAAGTAGGATCGGTACACAGTGAGATGTAAGGGATTTTGGCATCAGACAACTGCGATAATTTACCCGAAGTTTTGGCAAGCTGCATTAATGAAAATGCGCTTTCCATCATCCTGGCACCACCGCTTTTATTGATGATCATAAAGGGGATGCGGTGCAAAATACAGTAGTCGCATGCACGGCTTATTTTTTCACCCATTACGCTCCCTAAACTGCCGCCGATAAATTCAAAGTCCATACAGGCAACCACAAAATCATTGCCTTTTAATTTGCCATGTCCTACAGTGATGGAATCGTGAATACCAGTCTTGGCGTAGGTTTCATCCAGCCTTTTATTGTAGGGTTTTAAATCTACAAATTGTAAATAGTCTGTGGATACAATATTGGCAAAGAGCTCTTCGTATTCATTGTCATCAAACAAAATTTCAAAATATTCTCCGCTTCCAATGCGGTGATGATGATCACATTTAGGACAAACAAATAAGTTCTCCCTGAGTTCCGAAACGGTGCAAGTGTATTTGCAATTGGGACACTTGGTCCATAGTCCTTCGGGTGCATCCGCCTTGTCTTTTGTTGCCGTAAGAATGCCTTTTTTAATACGCTTAAACCAGCTTCTTTTTGTTTCATCTGATTCTCCGTCTTCGCCGGCAAGGTTGGCATCAAAATCTTCTTCTTTTATCATAATAAGCCCCACCTGCATTGTATTGCAAGAAGCTAAAAAATGCAGGGTTCTTTTAAAAGTTAAAAATTTATTACATCTTTAAAAACAGCTTTTTAAGGGTGGTGTAAAATAACTGCAAACAATTTACATTACCTTAAGAAATATAAATTGTTTGCAGTGTTATATTAAAGACTATGCATTACGGTTAAGACAATTCAAATCGTCAAAAGCGGTTTCAAGACGTTTGATAAAAGTCTCCTGTCCTTTGCGTAACCATACTCTTGGATCGTATTGTTTTTTGTTTGGTTTATCACTTCCTTCAGGGTTGCCCAGTTGTCCCTGCAGGTAGCCTTCATTCTTTTTATAATTGTTTAAAACACCTTCCCAGAATGCCCATTGCAAATCCGTATCGATGTTCATTTTGATGGCGCCGTATCCGATTGCTTCCCTTATCTGGCTTTGCGGAGATCCGCTGCCACCATGGAATACAAAGTAAACGGGTTTTGGACCGGTCTGTAATTTTTTCTGAATATACACCTGGCTATTATTTAAAATTTCGGGGCGCAGTTCAACATTGCCAGGTTTGTAAACACCATGCACATTACCAAAAGCTGCGGCAATGGTAAACATGTTGCTTACCTTACCCAATTCTGTATAAGAATACTCAACGTGTTCCGGTTGGGTATATAATTTATCATTTTCAACATCGCTGTTGTCAACTCCATCTTCTTCACCGCCGGTGACACCCAGTTCAATTTCAATACTCATGCCCAATGGAGCCATTCTCTTGAAAAACTCTACTGATGTATGGATGTTTTCTTCAATTGGTTCTTCACTTAAATCAAGCATATGCGAACTGAATAAAGGCTGGCCTTTTTCTTTGTAAAATTGTTCGCCGGCATCAATCAATCCGCTGATCCATGGTAACCATTTTTTTGCAGCATGGTCGGTATGCAGTACTACAGGTACACCGTAATACTTGGCTACATTGTGTATATGCAAAGCGCCGGAAATGGCGCCCGAAATATTGGCTTGTAACTTATCGTTCGGCATTCCTTTACCTGCAAGGAACTGGGCGCCGCCATTGCTGAATTGTATAATTACAGGAGAGTTAACTTTTGCTGCCGCCTCAAGCGTAGCATTGATGGTATCTGTGCCTATGCAGTTTACTGCGGGTAAGGCAAACTGGTTGTCTTTAGCGTCATTATAAAGGGCTTCTAGTTCTGCGCCGAACAATACGCCGGCTTTGTATTTACTCATGTTGTTGTTTTTTTACAAAAATAAGTGAATTTCACTTTTGGTTAATGGTTATTTGAAACTGATATGCATCTGCAAAAAGATACAAAGGTAACAGTAACAGGTGTTTTTAGAACAATTGTGCAGGCGGAGTGGCATACACGGTTAAAGATAACCGGATAATTTAAAACGCAGCACTGCTCAGGCCAGGCGGACTGAACAATGCATTGCTGGTGTATAAATTTGTGAAGAGGTGGTTTGGGGGACAGATAATAAACCAGGCATTAGAGCTTTGGATATAAAAACGGGAGAGAGAATAAAAACTTCCGCATTCATTTATAAACACGGAAGTTTTTAAAATTTTTTAGCTTGGGGACTGTTCCGGGAAAAAGTCATTCCATGGTCAGCGTACAGCTTTTCCTGTTTTGCAACAGTTTTGGGATAGTAAATTCAGGATTTTTCAGGATAAAGGACGTGGTTTGCTTTCTTCAGGATACCGGATAAAATGCTACGGAAGTAATGTTCGCAATGCTTTCGCAGCACCGGGTAAGAAAAATGAAAAAGAAGTTGACTGATATTGGATTTTTGCTATTAGCTTTAAATCGATATTGGATTGAACTTTATAGGCTTTATCAGGATATTTGGATATGATTGATATTTAATTCCTATCAATCAACTTCTGATACAAAGATGCAGCAGAAATGGATGCTACACAAGCGCATAATTGCTCTATTATTAATACACAGTAAATACGGAAGCTATCGTAACAAAACTGTAAAAAAGTACGTTTATTTACGATAAAACGTATCGTAAAAATACGTACCCGCTCGATTGAAAGTTAAAATTTAGCAGGAGATAAGGTATATAATTTAAGCAACCCGCTTAAGTTTATGCGGATATCAAAACCTTTGTTGACTAAAGGTATCGTTCTTCAATTATTTTTTTATGGTGATACACATGCCCCAGCGTAATATATCCCATACTTGCGACGCTGGTTGGTATACTGTTGGCGCTACCAATTCTTGTAAGCGTTTCTTCTGTAAAGCTTTTATAAAGCAGTTCTGTTGCTTTGCGTACGGCTAAAAATTCTTCTGTAAGGCTTAGCCAGGTTCTGTCGTTGGCTACCACGCTTGCGGCATAGGCATTTTCATCAAATCCAGCGATATTGCTGGCTTCCCTTCTTGCAAAACACAACGCACGGAAACAAAAAATTCTTTCCGTATCAATGATATGTTGCAATAAGTCTTTGAGTGTCCATTTACCCGGGGCATAAGCGTGCATTGATTTTTCTTCTGTTATACGGCTTAATAAACTTGCGATAACCGGCCCCTGGTTTGCGAAGCCCTGCAGCAATGATTCGTCTGGTACCTGGTCAATATATTTTTGAAAATAGGGAGGATAATTTTCCGGAGATGGTTTAAACATGGCTGAAATTTTTTATGGTTAAATAAAATGCCGGGCGAAAGCCCGGCACTAAATTACTATTTTTAGAAACTGCTGTAAATTATCCTTTTTTATTTTTTGTCATCGTCGGTGCAGGTAACACTTCCTTTGTCCTTTCGCCTTGGAGACTTGCCGCTAATTTAACTGCTTCATAGGCATTCAGCAAACCACCACTAACACACAATTCACTTAGTTTAGTTTTTTGCGTAGTGCCAGGAACGTTTACTTCAGTATCAGGTGACACCGAAGACTTTTCAATGATGTATTTTAACTGCTTGGCGCTTAACGTTGGAAAATATTCCAGCAACAATGCAGCTGTACCTGCCACCACCGGGCATGCCATACTTGTACCTGAAGCATTGCCGTACATGTTTCCACCAGGGATGGTTGAATAAATTTGTACACCAGGAGCAAAAACATCTACCTGTTCTTTACCATAGTTGCTAAAGTTAGCTGTAATGCTGCCTGTATGCGGATCTCCGCTTGCACCAACAGTAATCCAGTTGGTTGCTTTTTTGCCGTTGTCAAGATAAACAGGGCTTGGGAAATTGTCTGTGCTGTCAACGTTTTTAGCATCGTTGCCAGCTGCGTGCACCAGCAGTACACCTTTGCTTTCAGCAAATTTTACAGCATCATCCACCCATTTCTTTTCAGGCGAAAACTCTTTTCCAAAACTCATACTGATCACCTGGGCGCCATTTTCCACTGCGTAACGTATCGCATTGGCGATATCTTTGTCGTGTTCATCACCATCCGGTACAGCCCGCACCATCATGATACGTACATTGTCTGCGATGCCTTTAATCCCCTTGCCATTGTCCCGAACGGCGGCAATAATACCGGCGCAATGGGTACCGTGAAAAGGAGTTGCCGTCATAATATCTTTGTTGCCATAAAAGCGGTCACTGATATCCTTTTCATCGTCCTGAACAATTTCCTTCCGGTATTCTTTTGGAGAGTTTTCTACTGCATCTGCTTTTCGCAGCTCGCCGTTTAATTCGTCTATAATCTGTTTATTGGTTAGTTCGTTGCTATTGTTTCCCTTGCACAACTGAGTTAGAAATACTTTAGTCCTTTTTGCATTGGCATCTGTTGGATTGTATTTTTCAAGGTCAGTACAATTGTATTCTTCTTTGCCTAATTCTTTTGTAATAACAGAATCACCTTTTAAAAAGCCGGGTAATATTTGTTTTAAAAAGGCAATTTCCGCCGGGTTTACTTCACCCGCTACTTTCTCTTTTACTTTTTTATAAAGGGCTATTTCATTTTTCTGCGTATCGGAAACGGCTGAATCCTCAGGAATTTCTTCGCCATATTTTGCCTTTAAAGCAGTGTAGACCCTTGCCCCTTCGTAACTGTCTTCTTTTACATTGCGACCATCTTTACCGCCTAAAAAGTTCCAGCCATGCACGTCATCAATGTAACCATTATGGTCATCATCAATGCCATTGCCCGGAATTTCTTTTGCGTTGGTCCATAAAACCGGCTTCAAATCTTCGTGCAATGTATCAATGCCGCCATCAATTACTGCAACCAACACCTGTTTGCTTTTTAGTTTTTTTGCCTTCAGAAAGTCGTACGCTTTATCCAGGCTGATGCCATAATAACCAGTGCTTGCTTTATCCAGCTGGTACCAGTTCTTCGGAACCTCTGTGGATGCACTTTGTGCGAATGTGGCGGTGGTTACCAGTAACGCACTGCTTAAAAACCATATTTTCATAGTTTAAATTTTACTGGGAGGCAAGTTATCACAAAGCCTCTAAATGTATCAATCAAATCAAAAAAAATAACTTGTTTTTATCAAAAAAATATCGGTCTACAATTGGATAAAACGGGTAAAAAATGGAAAGATGTCAGTTTTATCTCCAGGAAGCTGTTGATCAAACAGGCCAAAAACGGTGCTTCCGCTACCGCTCATCGCAGCAAATACAGCTCCCATGCTGTATAATTTTTCTTTGATTTCCTTTATAACAGGCCAGTTTTGACTCACCGGTTCTTCAAAATCATTTATCAGCGTATGTTTCCATGATGATATTGGCTGCTGCATTATAGCGGTCAACGATGCCACCTGCGAACTTTCCCCATCCAGCTTATGCAATTTCAAAGCCGCAAATGCTGCTCCTGTGTTTACATGTATGCCCGGGTTTACCAATGCCAGCGTATAGCCTGAAAGATTGAGCGCAATGGGGTGCAAAATTTCACCTCTGCCAGTTGCCAGACAGGGTTTATTTAAAATAAAAAAGGCGCAATCGCTGCCTAGTTGAGCTGCGTAGTCTATTAATTTTTCGGTTGATATTTGTAAGTGGAAAAGTTGATTTAATAGTCGTAAGCTAAACGCAGCGTCCGCAGACCCTCCACCCAGTCCGGCTCCCATGGGAATACATTTGTGCAGGTGCATCGTTATAGAAGGGAGCTGGGGGAAATCTTTCTTTAAAAGCCAGTAGGCCTTCATGCAGATATTATCTTTGCTATCACCATCTACTGCTAAACCTGAGTTGCTGAAAATAATTGGTTCTGAATTGCTGGAGGAGATGATTTCAAGTGCATCGGTAAACGGTACCGGGTAAAAAATGGTTTCCAAATTATGGTAACCGTCATTTCGTTTATTAAGAATGCGCAGACCAAGATTAATTTTGCAACCGGGAAAAACGACCATGTTTTTAATGGATAATTTTTTAATTGATAATTGATACTATATTCAGATTTGGCCAATTATCCCAAGCCGGTATATCAAATATCATTTTTTTAAGAGAAGATAAGTATTGAAGAAATGATCCACTAATCCATTATAAATTATCCATTAACCTGCTATTTTCTTGTTTTTATTTCATCCCGGATGGCGATTGCTCTTATATAATCTTCCTGTTCCAACACTTCGTTTAACAGTGTATTCAATTCTTCCAGCGAAAGGCGTTGCAAATCGTCCTGTCCGCCTGTTTCTGTAGTTACCGGGGCAGTCGACTTCTTTTTCTTTTCATCATTTTCCATCAGGATGCCGGCACTATCCAATATATTTTCGTAAGTAAAAATACTGCACCCAAAACGCACTGCCAGCGCAAGTGCATCTGACGTTCTGGAATCAATTTCAACGGTATCATTCTGACTGCTGCATACCAGCTTACTGTAAAAAATACCTTCCTGCAAATCGTTGATCACTACTTCGTGTAGTTCAACATTAAAAGCCATCATAAAATTTTTCATCAGGTCGTGGGTAAGCGGACGACTGGGGCTCATGCGTTCCAACGCTACTGCAATGGCCTGGGCCTCAAAACCTCCTATTACAATGGGCAATCTGCGTAAGCCATTCACTTCTCCCAGCACAACTGCATAGGAATGAGTTTGTGTAATGCTGTGCGAAAGGGCAACTATTTCTAATTCAATTTTCTTCATGTTCAAATCGTCAAAAAGGGATATAAGTATCTTACTAAGTGCAAATATAAAAAACAAAAGCCTTTCAAGACAATTTGAAAGGCTTTATAAATTAAATTAATAAATTTTTACTTTGTCAACGCTACTTTTAGATTTACAGCTGCTTCATTTGCTTTACCGCTTCAATAATTTTGGGCATTATTTCAAAAGCATCACCCACAATTCCGTAATCAGCGGCCTTAAAAAAGGGCGCCTCAGGATCTTTGTTGATTACAACAATCGTCTTGCTCCTGTTTACACCCGCCAAATGCTGAATGGCTCCGGATATACCAATGGCGAAATACAGGTTAGGTGCAATAGCAAGACCGGTCTGACCCACATGTTCGTGATGCGGCCGCCAGCCGATATCTGCAACAGGTCTGCTACAAGCAGTGGCGGCACCCAATAGTTTAGCGAGGTCAGTTACCAACCCCCAGTTTTCCGGTCCTTTCAGTCCACGGCCACCGCTTACTACAATTTCTGCTTCACTTAATGGCACTTCGCCTACTACTTTATCGGTAGCAGTTACCTGCACTTTGGGTGCTTCTATTGTTGCAGCAAATGGGGCTACTTCAGCAATGCCTTCGGTGGTAGCAACGGTAAACGAATTGGGATTTAACGAAATTATTTTTATAGCCGTGTTGATGGTAACATTGGCAAAGGCCTTACCGCTAAATACGTTTTTTTGCACCGTAAATCCATTGGTTGTATCGGGCAAAGCAATGGCACCTGAAACAAGCCCGGCCTTTAACCGCACGCTCAACCGCGGTGCAATGGCCTTGCCGTTGAAGTTGTTGGAAAACACAATCACAGTTGCGCCAGTAGCTATAGCAACCTCCGCAATAATTTTTGTAAACCCCTGAGCATCCACATGGTTAAGCGCCTCATTTGTTACGGTATGTACTTTAGTAATTCCATAATTACCCAGCGACGCCAAATCGTCATTTACAGTACCGAGCACAACAGCTTCCGCAGCAGTACCCGTTTGTTTTGCAACGGCAGCGCCATAACCGGCAGCTTCGAAAGAAGATTTTTTAATGTGGCCATCGGCCTGGTCCAAAAATATTAATACACTCATTTTAAAAGTTTTGCTTTAAATAAAAATGATTTCAAATAAATTAATAAACTCCGAATTGAAAGTGTTGCCCAATGAACTAAAAGCAAAAGAGTGCGACGCCTATGAAGTTGCAAGTTGCTTCCTGGCCGGGACAATAATTACAAGCCTTCAATCGGGCGAACTCCCTGAAACAAAAACTAACCACCCTAAGTTCCCCCTTTGGAGACGGCAGCTTTTAAATTACCTTCGCTTCCTCATGCAGCAACCGAACCAGCTCTTCCGGGTGCTCGGCACTTACCATTTTTACACCTGCCTTAGCCGGTGGTAAAGTAAAGGATGCGATGGAAGTGAAAGCCTCTGCAGCAGCAGGTTCTACCACTTTCAGCGGTTTGTTCCGGGCGCCCATAATGCCTTTCATATTGGGGATGCGTTGTTCAGCCATTCCCTTCTGGCAACTCACTACTACGGGTAGCTGCACTTTATCGGTTTCTTCCCCACCTTCAATTTCGCGGTTGATGCTAGCCGTGGTTCCTTCCAGTATAAATTTGGTTGCCAGCGAAACATAGGGAAGGTCAACTAACTCCGCTACCATGCCGCCGATAGAAGAACCATTATAATCAATCGTTTCCTTACCGGTAAAAATTAAGTCGTAGTTATTTTCCTTTGCAATGGCTGCAATCTGCGAAGCAATAAAATAACTGTCATGGCTATCCGCATTTACACGGATGGCTTCATCACCACCCAGCGCCAGCGCTTTGCGGATGATTGGGTCGCAGTCCGCTCCGCCCACGGTTACCAAGTGAATCACCGTCGCAGCATCGGCTTCTTTTAATTCGATGGCCCTCACCAGCGCATACCATTCATCGTACGGATTGATGATCCATTGAACACCATCTGCAGCGAATTTCGTATTGTTATCAGCGAAGGCTATTTTTGCGGTGGTATCAGGCGTTTTACTGATACAGACTAAAATTTTCATGCAAGTTCATTTTTCCCTGTCTTTATTGGGTGCTAAGACGGTCGTTATAAAATAAAGTTGTTTATGCAACTAATAACAAAGGTAAGTGTTGTTCCCATAAATAAAATAAAAAATTAAAAAAAAAGTATCACATGAGCCGGATAGAAAAATTACTGGAATATCTGGAAACTTCCGGCAAGGATAGTTTTCTGCAACATGCACTGGCACTGGAATACATCAAGGTGGGCAACGATGAGGAAGCCCGCAAACTCTTCAATGAAATCCTGTTGCGGGAGCCTACTTATATCGGTTCTTACTATCATTTGGGAAAATTACTGGAGCGGGTGGCAGACTTTGACCGGGCCATCAGAATTTATAAAAGGGGCATGGAAGAAGCAAAAAGGGCAGGGGATAATCATTCGTATAATGAACTGCAGGGAGCGCTGGAGGATTTGGAGGAGTAAAAGCCCCCTTAATCCCCAGGGGGAACTTGGTGGAGAGTATTTGTGCCAGTTAGTTCTTTTCAATGGCAAGTTTAAAATTGTTGTCCGGGCTGAGAAGCTACTTGCAACTTCATTGGCGTCGCACTCTTTTACTTTATTTTTTCATTGCATCTTTGGCCCGCGGTTCATATCGGTTTTCAGCATTTGTTACAAACTTATACATGGAGCTTTTCGAAAAATTTACCACATACCTTAAAAAGGAAAACCTTTTTCAATCAACCGATAAACTGTTACTGGCAGTCAGTGGGGGAGTTGATTCTGTTGTATTGTGTACTTTATGCAAACTGGCAGGTTACAATTTTTCCATAGCACATTGCAATTTTAAATTACGTGGCGAAGCAAGTGACCGCGACGAAAAATTTGTACAGGAACTGGCTGAAAAATACGATGTGCTGTTTTACTCAACAAGTTTTGATACCACATCAATAGCAGCAGAAACAAAAAATTCAATTGAAGAAACCGCCCGTAACCTGCGTTACCAGTGGTTTGAAACACTGCGGTCTGAAAAAGGCTATAATCACATTGTGACAGCCCATCATGCAGATGACAATATTGAAACCGTGGTAATGCATTTTTTCCGGGGCACTGGGATAAAGGGTTTGCGGGGTATTTTGCCAAAGCAAAATAAAATAGTACGGCCATTGTTATTTGCCCGCCGTGCGGAGCTGGAAGCTTTTGTCTCAACAAATCAACTGGCATTTGTAACTGATCATACCAATGCAGAAAATGATTATACCCGCAATTATTTCCGCAACACTTTGCTTCCCCTGGTAAGCCAAAGTTTTCCCGAAGCCAAAGAAAACATCCTTAAAAATATTCAGCGTTTTACCGAAACTGAAATCCTCTACCGTCAGTCGGTGGATATTCATCTAAAGAAACTGCTGGAGCAAAAGGGCAATGAAGTACATATACCGGTGCTGAAACTTTTAAAAACGATACCGCTTGCAACTGTTGTTTATGAAATAATAAAAGACTTTGGGTTCACAGCTCATCAAACTGATGAAGTGATTGGGTTGCTAAAAAGCGAGACAGGAAAATATGTAGAATCGGCCACACACCGCATCATTAGAAACCGCAACTGGCTTATCATTGCGCCGGTTGTGCATGAGGAAGCGCAACATATTTTAATTGAACAGATTGACAAAAGAATTTTATTTGCAGGCGGAGAAATAACAATTGAAAAAATAGCTTCAGACAAGGTAAACCTGAACACATCCCAATCAATAGCTATGCTCGATGCAAGAGAAATTAGCTTTCCTTTACTACTCCGCAAATGGAAGCAGGGCGATTATTTTTATCCCCTTGGCATGCAAAAGAAAAAGAAGGTCAACCGTTTTTTGACAGACCAAAAGTTATCGCTTACCCAAAAAGAAAATACCTGGGTAATTGAAATGAATAAGAAAATATTGTGGGTGATTGGCCTGCGCATTGATGACCGTTTTAAAACAACTCCACAAACGCGGCAGATGCTGAAACTGGAATTTAATAAGTAGAGAAGAGGTTATCTAAACGAACCGTTTTTACCTGCTCCAAAAAATTCGCCACCACGGGATAATGACCAAAAATGCCTGCGCAAATCACAATAAAACCGATGCCGAACAAACCTCCCCAGATATGTGCTGAGTGGTTGATATTACTGTTGCCTTTTTTTGCCAGCAAATAAGAGATCACCAGGTAAAGAATACCAAATAAAAATCCCGGAATAAACACAGGTATAAATATCAGCCCAACGCCCTGCATGGGATTAAAGAGTATAAATGCAAAGACCACCGCAGATACAGCGCCTGAGGCACCCAAACTCTTATATTGATAATTGTCTTTATGCGTCATATAAGTTGGTATAAGGCACACCGCAAAAGCCGCTACATACATCAGTATATAAAACAGTTTACCTGCACTGCCAAAAATAGCCACAAACTCAAACTCAACGCCACCATTGTGCTGACCCTGCCCGAACAGGTACAATGCGTACATGTTAAACAACAGGTGCGGAATATCTTTATGAATAATGCCGCAGCTAAAAAAGCGATACCACTCATGATTGACTGAAACCGCTGGCGGATAAAATATCAGTTTATCCATCAGCTCTTCATTATTAAAACAGATAAATGATACAATGCAGGTAATGGCTATGATAATAATAGTAACACTCATAAAATTTTATTGATGATGATATTTTTCGTTGCGGTTGATGCTGCAGGCTCTGTACACCTGCTCGGCTAAGATAACCCTAACTAACTGATGAGGAAAAACCAATTGTGCTAAACTCCACTTAAAATTTGCTCTTATCATCACTGAATCGCTTACACCAAAAGCACCACCGATTAAAAAAATGATATTTTTTGTACTTTCATTTGCCCGCTGCTGAATAAAAGAAGCCAGTCCTTCACTGGTCAATTGTTTACCCCTTTCATCCAGTAACACCAGGAAATCATCTTTTTGCAATGCTGCTAAAATAATTTCTCCCTCTTTTTTTTTAAGATCTGTTTCACTCAAAGCAGCTGCGTTTTTAGGACCCGCAATAATGGTCCAATCCACCGGATAGTAGTTGGCAATGCGTTTTGTAAACATTTCCACACCTTCTTTAACAAAGCTTTCATGCGCCTTACCCACCGTCCAGAATTGAAATTTCATTTTATTATTTAGCGCAAAAATGCATAAAGAGTTGGGATGAATAAAATAAATCTCTATTTTTGCCGTCCGAAACAAGAAACGGCTGCGTAGCTCAATTGAATAGAGCATCTGACTACGGATCAGAAGGTTTCAGGTTTGAATCCTGACGCGGTCACTGAAAATCAAAGAGTTATGAATTAAAATTTATAACTCTTTTTTTATTTGATACATAATTTGATACATGTTTTGTGTATTTAAATTATTGTTAATACTTTGTGACAAAAGCAATAACTGTGGCAAAAGTTAGCTTCCCCGTAAAATACATCTCCAACAAGTTTTATATAAGTGAAGTTTCTGTCGAAGGGAAGCATACACGGAAATTTTATTTCCGCATCAGTTTTTATGAATTGTATGCAGCCCAGGTTATCCGCACTGGCAACTGTCTCACCTTGCTGAGCACTACCTTTGAAATCACCCGCGATAATTTCTGGAACCCGCATTATTTTGAAGACATTGCCCGATATGTTTTCTGGACTTTTAATAAAAGCTTTCTGCTTATTTTGTCCGATAAAATAAATGGTTTAACTATAGCCCAGCTCAAACGCTGCCATGAAATACTAACACACGATTTGGTTCCTTACCAGACAACAGAAGGGGAAGAAGTGGCGGATGAAGAATTGCGCTGGTGCCATGTAAAAAACCACTTTCTGAAAAAGAATAAAAAACACCAGCAGATGTATACGCTTGATCAGCAAAACCGGTCGGTGCTATTACAGGCATTGACTGAGCAACTGGAAGAGCGATTGAAATCTGCTGATGAAAAAAAAGAAATTATTGAGGAGCCGGAGTTTCCCACTTTTGAAGCCCTGTTAAATCCGGTCAATGGCGGTGAAGCCGCTACACTGGAACTGATCAAACAAAAAGTAAGCGAAGCCCGTTTCGAATTTGACATCTTTTCCCGGATAGCCAAACTGCCCAACGGCAAAAATCCCTATGGCCTCAACAGCACGATTTCCGCTGTCATTGATCACTTTTACCAGCTGGGGTATTTTAAAAAAGAGGCTGACCTGAAAACCATCTTCCGCAGCTATTCGGTCTACACCGGCAACAGTATCGGCAAATTCAACATCTTTATTTCTGAATTCAGGAATGAAGAGCGTTATAAAAAAAATATGGCCAAACTAAAGGCACTCAAAATCAACAAGCTATCCTAGCCATTAAGGAAATTGCCTGCTTCCCTGATTTCGTTCCCTGAAAATCCTGAAATATTTTTCCCTTCCTGCCAATTTGCATCCAGTTGCTAACAATTAAAACAAACTGAGATGCAAACAAACAATCCATTCGACCTCATCCTTTCCAGGCTGGATCAACTGCAAACAACTGTGAATACATTGAGTGAACAGTCACAGCAATCTGTAGCAGCGCCATACGCTGATCCTGACCGACTGCTTGATCTCACCGAAGCGGCCGCCATTGTACGCAAGCCGGTTGGCACCGTGAGGCATTATATCCACCACCGCAACCTGCCTGCCATCCGAATTGGCAAAAGTTACCTGATCAAATTAAGTGAACTGCTGCACTGGGTGAACCGCTTTAAGGATGCCGCGGAAACAACGCCAGCAGAATTAAGCCCAATGCTGGCCAACCGGAAGCGATATGCCAAAAGCAGTATTCAGCTGCCTAAAAAAGACAAGCCATGAGCAGGGGAGACAAAAAACTTGAACATATCCGGCTGGAACGCTACCTGGCCAAACATTTTCATTTTCAGCTAAATGAGATTACCGGTTCCATTGAATTTAAAAAGCAATACGAAACAGTGTGGGAAGAGCTCAATGAATTTAATATTTACCGGCAGCTAAAGCTGGAAGGTTTTACCATTAACCTCAATGAACTGATCTATTTGCTGAAGAGTGATTATGTCAACCGCTTCAATCCCTTTGTCAATTATTTTGAAAGTTTGCCAGTCTGGAAAAATGATCCGGATTATATCCGGCAGCTCTGCAGTTTTGTGCAGGTGAAACATCCGGCCCGTTTTGAAAAGCATTTCAAAAAATGGCTGGTGAGAACCATCCGCTGTGCACTGGAAGACTCCTATTGCAACAAGCACGCCCTCATCCTGGTGCATGAAATGCAGAACTCAGGCAAAACCACTTTCATCCGTTTTTTATGCCCGGAAGCGCTGAAGAATTACATGACAGAAAATATCTCCTTTGACAAGGACAGCCTGATTGCCCTGGTAGAAAACTTTATCATCAACCTGGATGAACTGGCCACTTTTACCCGTGTAGAGATCAATGCCCTGAAAAGTATCATGAGTAAATCCTTTGTCAAGGAAAGGCATCCATTTGAGCGCAAGGCCAAGAAACTGCCCCGCCGTGTCAGCTTTATTGGTTCCACCAATATGACGGAGTTTTTAAGTGACCCCACAGGCAACGTGCGTTGGATACCTTTTGAAATCTCCGGCATCGACTGGAATTATTCCAGCCAGGTGAACATCGATGAAGTCTGGGCGCAGGCCTATTCCCTGTACAAAAGCGGCTACAGCGGGGACATTACGGCCGAAGAAGTCAGGGAAAACGAGGAGGAGAACAAGCAGTTCACCCTGGTGAGTCCGGAGATGGAACTGCTGCTAAAATATTATGAGCCCGGCACCAGGGAAAAGCATGATCTTTTTTTAACAACAGGAGAGATTGAGATCGCCCTGCGCAAAGAAACGGATGGACTGGCGAAGATCTCTGCCAACCAATTGGGCAAGGCTTTACGGATGACAGGCTTTTCGCGGGATAACCGGTACAGTAAAGGAAAAGAATATCCTATCAAGGCCTATTTTTTGAAATTCCGGGAAGAAAAGTGATAAAACTGCTTACTTATCTTACTTGGATAGTTGAAAGCCGCTGCCAGCAGGCCTTATTATAAGTAAGATGCATATTACTTTAAGTTACTTGAACTTACTTATGTTACTTATAGGCAACGGCATCAACCCTAAAAAATAAGTAAGCAAGTAAGACAAGTAAGTTACTTTTTTGATTTTGTAAGTTTTTTATTTCATCAGCAATAAAACATGAAAAAAGAGAGCAGCAATGAAAACAAATCATCTTTCAATAAACGAAATAAAGCAGCTGGATATGGTGGCCTACCTGGAAAAGCTTGGATATCAGCCACAGACAATTAAGGGCAATGATTACTGGTATCTGTCACCGCTCAGAACAGAATCGGTAGCCTCTTTTAAAATCAACCGGGAGCTGAATGCCTGGTATGATCACGGCATGGGTAAGGGTGGTAACCTGGTGGATTTTGGCATTCTGTATCACAACTGCAGTGTACAGGATTTTATAGAAAAAGTGAGCTCCGGTATTTTTTTATTTCATCAGCAACCTGACAATAAGAAGGATATTAAGACCGAAGAGCAAAGCAATAAAATACAGATCACACTCGACAAAGCAATTGAACATCCTGCCTTGCTTTACTACCTGACACACCGCGGCATCCCGCGTGAAATTGCCTTGCAATATTGCAGGGAAGTTCATTACGAACTGAATGACAAAAATTATTACGCAATTGGCTTCAGGAACAATGCAGGCGGCTATGAGTTGCGCAATGCCTTTTTTAAAGGCAGCAGTTCCCCCAAAGATGCAACACTGATACAAACACCTGGCGCTCTTTCTTTAACCGTTTTGGAAGGTTTCTTTAGTTTTTTATCCTGGCAAACCTTCTTTGGGAAGCAGCAATTAGCTACAGATTTTCTTGTGCTCAATAGCCTGGCTTTAATGGATAAAAACAGCCTCCTTGTTCAAAATTATCCCGCTACAAATCTGCTGCTGGATAATGATGCGGCCGGCGATAAAGCCACTGTAAAGATGCTGGCTTTGAATCCTTCTATATCCGACGGCCGCAAAATCTACCAGGGATATAAAGACCTCAACCAACTGCTGACAGAAAAAAATAAACAGCTTAGAACCCTGCAGGTAAAGGATCTTAAAAAAGAACTACCGGAGAAAAGACAACAGCAGGGCAGAAAAATGTAACCCCTTTTTTAATAAACATTTTAAAACAATTGTTATGGCAGACTTTAAAAGAAAAACCCTGTCACTGAGCACAGGGAAACAAATCAAATTATTTGGCGACAGCATCGCCATCAGTAAAGCGCTCGAACTGGCAGAAGCTTATGCCCCGAATATTTTATCGGCATCCTTAAACAACACGGAAGAAAAAGCAACGCGTGCTGTTTGCAATCCTTACCGTTTAACTGAACCCGAAATCCTGGAACTGGCCGATTACAATATCCGGCTGTGGATGGAACTCAAAGACAATATCCGTAAACACGGGTTGGAAAGTCCAAAGATTTTTAAGCAGGAAAGCTAACAAATATACTGCTACACGAGTGATTTAGGAGTAAAAGGAGTAACCAAAAAGGCTTTTCGATGACTTGAAAACCGCGGAAAGCGCTATTTTTTTGATCCTTTATTATGGCGAGCGGTGTTGTTGTCGAACAAAAATTTTGTTCGGTCACAACGCTCGCTTTTTCTCCCGCTGGTCGCAAAAGAAAATGCAGGAGGACACCTGAAAAATGAGGAGCATGAAAACGTTGATTGTGAAAAAAAAGAAGGCGGGAAGACCGGGCAAAACCGTCAAAAAAGAAGTAAGGGCAGCCGTTCGCTTCAGCCGGCACGAATACTTTATTGTGCGGGAAAAAGCCAGCCAGGCTGGCCAGACCATTTCTTTTTATATCCGCCAGGCGGCAATTGAATCCAAAATTATTCCCCGCATCAGCGCCGAAGAAACCGCTTTGATCCGCCAGCTTGCCGGCATGGCGGTCAACTTTAACCAGGTAGCCAGAATTGCCCACCGCGAAGGGCTCTATGAATCCATGCAATATTTTAACCAGTACCGCCAGGCAATGGACGAGGTAATCAAAAAATTGCACCATGATCAGTAAATGTATTTCCACGGGTTCTTTCAAAAATACCTGCCGCTATATTACCCAGAAGCCCGGGGCAACCATCATCCTGAGTGAAGGGGTACGGAGTTATGATTATAAACTGATGGCAAAGGATTTTGAAATGCAGCAGCAGCTGCGGCCGGAAAAACAGCAGGCCTGTTTCCACGGAGTCTTAAGTTTTTATCCCGGAGAAAAACCCTCCGATGAAATGATGGAAGCGATTGTAAAAAAATATTTGCAGGACCTGAAAATTGAAAACACGCAGTACGCCGTTTGCAAACATGCGGACAAAGCCCACCTGCACCTGCACATCGTGGCGAACCTCGTCAACAACAATGGACAGGCAATCAAAGACAGCTGGATTGGATTAAAAGGAAAAAAAATTGCGCAGCGGCTAACCCAGGAATATAAACTCATACCAGCCCTGGAAAAAAAGTTGTCACTGACTCACCTGGATGAACTCAGGCAACCGGAGCTGGATAAATACCGGGTTTATCAGCACATCACGGAAATCTTACCACAGTGCAGGAGTATGGCAGAGCTCGAGAAAAAACTCCTGCAGCGGGGAATAGAAGTGCAATACAAATACAAGGGACAAACGCAGGAAAAGCAGGGCATCAGTTTTAAAACGGGCAACTACTGTTTTAAAGGCAGCCAGGTCGACCGCAAGTTTTCCTACACGGGTCTGGTGAATACCATCCAACTGAAGGTAACGGAAACCTTACAACAGCAGCAAAAACAGGCGCAACTACTTTTACAAACACAAGAAAAAAAGCGGGAAAAAAGCATCGGCCAGGAACAAAAAAATGAACTGAAGCCAACGTCTAAAATTGCAAAGGAGCCTACCAGGAAACAGAACAATAAGCCAGCTAAATTAATAGATGCCGTGATAAAACCGGACCTGACCTATGATTATGTTCCTGCAGAATTATTAAAGGAAACGGAAGAAAGCCGGAAGCGAAAAAGAGGCATGCGCATCAGCCATTAAAAATGATTTTTGAACAAAAAAAAATGAACAATCATGAACGACAATAATCAAAATACCCAAACAGTGTTTATGGAACTGACAACGAAAAAATTAGAGGGACAGGATAAAAAAATAGAAGCCTTGTCCGATGGTTTTAAACAGGCAACCGACAGCCAGGCAATGGTAAAGGAACTAATGGCCATGGTACAGGACTTGAAAAAAGACAGCAAAGCAGGTCAGCTTCCGGCAGCAGTGTTACAAGAATTATCCAGCCTCCTGGACAGAAATATCAGCGGGTTGCAGCAGCTCGCCGTACACAAAATACAGCATCATCATTATGTGCCTAAGTTAACCTGGATCACTGCCGGATTATTTATTGCGTTTGCCCTCGTATGTTCCGGCTGGTACAACACCTGTACCAACCTGGGACAATATACTGCCAATGATACCAAGTACCGCAAGCTGCGGCTGGACACCGCCCAGCTTGCCTTGCAGCGCTACCTGTATCACATAGATAGTTTGTATGAAGTTAATGCTGGTTTACGCAAAGAAGTGATTGAAACGGAGCGTCAATACCGGGTCAATTATGACCGGTTGCAAAAAGCAAACAGGTTGAAAGAGGAAGCGAAGGCGCTTGAAAGGTTGTCTAAAGAAAAATGATTAAGATTGCCGTTAATAGGAGGTGGATAGATTGAATGGATCCCAATTTTAATATCGCAAATTGTTCCAGCACATGCCTGTCATTGGCTGACATTTTCCTGATCATTAAGCTGGTTGTGCATTTTTAACTGGTCTACAACCCATTCATAATAGCTGTTGCCTTTGAAGGCAAACCAATGCTGCCGGTAGTCGCCTGCATTATCGATGACAAATTTAAAATGTGTGAACGGGCCTTTTCTTTCCAGGGCATCTATAAGCTTTGCCCGGAGTCTTTCGTCCGTAATTTGTTCTGAAAATTCAGCCATTACTTTAAAGGAATCGCTGGCTTCCATAGCATAAATTTCCTGGTAGTTCAAAAAGTTTTTTTTGAGTCTTTTTAGTTCCTCTTTCCAGGCACTTGTGTCCATATCAAAATGCCTATCTGTATCAGGTACAAAAATTAGTTCGCCAGTTAGTTTGTGATAAAATGCCCGGAAGCCGCAGTCAAGCTGCTGCGAAATTTCTTTTATTTGTTCGGTTGTAAATGACTGCATATCATCAAAGGTTGGCTAGAATAAAAATACTACATTTTGGTATTTTTTTCAAGTTGATCAGTGTCGGCTTTTACAAATAATTGCCAGCTCACTGCTTTAACCCGTCCCTTCAGTTAAATACACGAAAATCACTTATTCTTTGATATCCATTTTTAAGTTGATTTGTAGTCAACCTATTTCAGGACGAGACACAAAACTGTCGATTGCTCTTCCGTCCAGCCACACTTGCGGCAAAGCATCTATGTAAAAGCGGTAATTTGAGGGTGCTAAATAATTCAAAAAATGAATACTCAAACTACCGCCATACCAAAGTTATTTATTGGTATAGACATTCACAAAAAACAGTGGTCTGTTCATCTTCGTATAGATTCCTGACCATGTTGACCCACCATTCCTGTTCATGTTGACCCACCATTCTTGCATGTTGACCCACCCATAAATAGGTCTGTGGTTGGTGCTTATTCTTGCATGTTGACCCACCTGAGAGAGCGATTGAATATTTTGTTATTCATGCTGCCA
>NZ_JAUFQJ010000007.1 GCF_030409685.1 Ferruginibacter paludis | reverse complement strand
GAGAAAATATTTTTACTCTTTAAAATTAAAAGCATTCTATTAACTCATACATAAGACCTAAAGGCAAGCGAATCAAAAACGTTTTCTACTACATGAAATAATCCTACCAACAAGGGCGAAAGATTGTGCTGGTTGTTGGTCTAAAATAATTTGTGCGAAGACTTCGCCTGGGATTTTTTTTGGAGGCTCGGAGCGGAACAAATAATATTCTTTGCTCTATTGAAGTATATACTTTTTATTGAAATAGTTAAATCCGATTATCCCTGTACCATTTGCAAGCAATAGAGAGTCTATCGAATTACTATATCCTTCGGCATGTTTTATTAGCAAAACTTCCGCATATTTTTTATTTCCATTGTTGAAATTATATAACCTTGTCTGGAAATTCCCATGACTGCCGCCATAGCCAGTTAAGTCTCCGCCAATACCCATATTAAAACTTGTATCAGTATAGGCCCTGATAGATAAAGAGGAGGGTGTAGCTAACTGTATGAATATTGAATCAGTTCTTGATGAATTTAAGTAAAGTACAACCTGTATATATTCTACCGTATGAAATAAATTGCAACCAGAATCCAGATAAGTTTGTGCAGTATCTATAACACGAGTCTGAAAGTTTTTGGGTTGACCAGTTTCATCAAGAAATGTAAGTTGAGTTTTTCCTTTAAGAGGTAACCAGCTTCTGCTATTATCAAGGTATAGATTTCCTCCGTGACATTTCCCGCAACCAACCAGCTGAAATGAAATTTCAACAATTAAAATCAATAACACTAAGTTTGACAGTTTCATAGTTGCGATATTTACGGTTTTGAAAAAACAAAAATATCAAAAAAATAAGGACGTTTCAAATACAGTATTTTCTGCCAACGCGGTTGTTGGTCTTGTTGCCCAACAACCGAATCGTTGGGTTTAGCAATGTGTCAGCATGTTAAATTCATCCATTCCGGTATGATGAAATTTAGCTGATGAATAATAATATTCTTCCGGCAGTTTGCATTGTGCATAGTTATTTTTCGTAAACCACTATACGTGGCGGTGTAAAACTGAGGACAGTGTATGGGATAAGTTTCCATTGATGAAAGGTACTGTTTTTAGTTGCAGCTTTTTTGCTGTTCGCCTCGGTTGTTGGTCAACAAGACCAACAACGGCGCCTCCGGGATAGCTGACCGTTTTATGAACATACCAACTAAAATCAAGCGAATCAAAAAACTTACGCCAACATTCATAACCTACCAACAACGGCGAAGATTGTGTTCAGCGTCCTTGTGCCTTGGTGACGTTGAGCGATAAGCAATATTGTGCCTCACTCACTTGTACCGCATGCCATTGGGGGAACTTTACCGAAGCGGAGTTGGTTCGTTGACACAAAGGCTGCGGCAACCAATTCTAATATTGCAAGTTTAGTAAAAGGCGGCTACAGGAAAGAATTCCTGCACCTGACATCCCCTACTACCAGCCATGTTACAGAAGACGTTGCTGCGAAAAGTTTACCCTTAAAGGATTTTTCTGCCTTGAATAACTCTTAATAAAATTACGATGATTGCAATAACAAGCAGAATGTGAATTATACCACCTACATGAAATGCAAAAAATCCCAACAGCCATGCTATTATTAATATTACGGCAATGATATAAAGTAAGTTTCCCATAAAATTTATTTTTTGTTACAGGAATAAAAGTAGTGCAGGCAGCCTTGCTTTACCATGATTAATATTCCCCCTTTATTATGATAGCCATCAACTAAACAGCCTGTTAGATACATTGCTTTGTTCGGGACACCAGCTGTGTGTGTGAACTTATAAACCAACCACGGAAACAAAACAGCATACACCGGCAGTGTTCATCATCTCATTTCATGACAATCATCATTTTACGGTAAAAGGAGGCATACTATTTTACGCTTAATATTATTCACGATGTATACACCAGATCCATTACCAGATTATCTGGCCGCATTAAGTACAGCAGAAGTTATAAAAAAAATAGGGACCAATGAAACAACCGGTCTTTCCGATGAACAGGTGGCAGCCCAAATAAAAGCATTCGGCAAAAATACCATTGCTGCCAGTAAGCGCAGGTATCTCTTAGTGGAGTTGCTTGGTCATTTTAAAAGCCCTTTGATATTAATATTAATAGTAGCAACCATTATTTCCTATTCAATGGGCGAAACGGTCAAAGCATCCATCATTTTGTTCATGATACTGGTGAGTGTGGCAATAGATTTTTACCAGGAGCTCGATGCCCGTAATGCTGCGGAGCGGTTGAAGCAAAGTGTAAAAAGTAAAGCCACAGTAATCCGGAATGGCCGTGAGTATGACATATTGCACGAAGAAATTTGTGTGGGCGATATTATCCTGGTGAGTGCAGGCAAAATTGTTCCTGCTGATGCCAGGATACTTTTTTCAAAAGATTTTTTTGTAAACCAGTCTTCCCTCACCGGTGAATCATTTCCCTGCGAAAAGCACGGCGACGCCATCAGCAGTAATAAACAGGATCTGGTGGATCTTACCAACATTGTTTTTATGGGCTCCAGTGTAATATCCGGAACCGCCAGAGCAATCGTGCTGAAGACTGGCGCCAGCACCGAGTTTGGAAAAATTGCAGCAAAATTAATTGAACCTGCAGCAGAATCTGAATTCAGCAAAGGCATTACTTCCTTTGGTTACCTCATCATGAAAGTAACCATTGTACTGGTGTTATTCATTTTTTTGATCAATGCAGTATTAAAGCACGACCTGCTGGAATCATTTATGTTTTCACTGGCGGTGGCCGTGGGATTAACACCCGAACTGTTACCGATGATCATGGCAGTGACCATGTCCAGGGGATCGGTGCACATGGCTGCTAAAGGAGTCATCGTTAAAAAAATGGCTGCCATTCCCAATTTTGGAAGTATGGAAGTGTTGTGTACTGATAAAACAGGTACCATTACAGAAGATAAAATAAAGCTGATAAAATATGTTGACAAAAAAGGGAATGATTCTGAAGACCTGTTACAGCTGGCTTACTTAAACAGTTTTTATCAAACAGGTATTAAAAATCCGCTGGATGATGCGGTGGTTTCTTTTCGTACAGTAGATATAAAAGCTTACGTCAAGAAAGATGAAATCCCTTTTGATTTTGTACGCAAACGGATGAGTGTGGTGGTGACGGTGCAAAATAAAAATGTGTTGATCTGCAAAGGTGCACCGGAAGAAATATTTAAAGCCTGTTCAATTGACAATGAAAGTAAAGCTGTGGCCATCAGCCAATATGAGGCGCTCAGCAGCGAAGGGTTCCGGGTGTTGGCCATTGCCACTAAAGAAACTGGAGCCGATGAAATATTTACCAAAGAGGATGAAATGGAAATGACGCTGCAGGGTTTTATTGCTTTCCTCGATCCACCTAAAGAAGATGCTGATGAAGTGATTGCGGCATTAAAAGAAATTGGGGTGGAAGTTAAAATTATCACCGGCGATAATCACCTGGTAACGCAAAAAGTTTGCAAAGAAATTGGTTTGCACATAAAGGGAACCATGCAGGGCCATGAACTGGACGGCCTTTCAGACCAGGCGCTTCAAAGAAGGGTGGCAAACACCACCATATTCACCCGTTTTTCTCCCGAACAAAAGAACAGGATCATTCTTGCGTTGAAAGCGAATCATCATGCTGTGGGGTATATGGGGGATGGTATCAATGATGCCCCTTCTTTAAAAACGGCCGATGTGGGTATTTCTGTAAGCAGTGCCACAGATGTTACCAAAGATGCCGCAGACATCATCCTTACCAAAAAAGATCTGATGGTGTTAAGAGAGGGTATCCTGGAAGGCCGAAAAACATTTGGCAACACCATGAAATATATCCTGATGGGGTTAAGCTCCAACTTCGGCAATATGTTTTCTGTAGCAGCAGCCACTATTTTTCTTCCATTTTTACCCATGCTGCCGGTGCAGATACTAATCAATAATTTTTTATACGATACATCACAGATTACCATTCCCACAGACAATGTGGATGAAAGCTATATCCAAAAACCCCAGCGCTGGAACCTGAAAATGATCTACAGTTACATGTTTGTTTTTGGGTTAACCAGTTCCATTTTCGATCTGCTTACTTTTTACCTGCTATATAAAGTTTTTGCATTAAATCAGGCGGAGTTCCGCACAGGCTGGTTTATGGAATCATTGGCCACACAAATTTTAGTGGTGTTTGTTATCCGTACCTGGCATGTTCCGTTTAAAGATAGCAAGCCCTCAAAAAAACTGGTGATCAGTGTAGTGCTTTGCCTGGCTGCCGGCTGGTTGCTGCCTTATTTACCATTTGCTGCACTGGCAGGTTTTCAACCATTACCAACTCATGTGGTGCTCTATATCACCGCCATTGTATTCGTATATTTGTTTGCAGCCGAATTTGTAAAACGGATCATTTACAAAAAGTTTGTAAAATAATAAACTAGAACAGTTAATCATACTCTTTTGTCCCGGCGGGGTTTTGGCGACGGGTCTTCAAATAAAAAAAATCTTCTACGAAACTCAGAAGTTTGCAGAGACCAGAATGTTATACGTCGGGGTTTCACAGTTACCCTTTTATAATTGTTATTGGCTACTGTAAAAACCCCGCCGGAACTCAATCAGACAATCCGGATTTAAAGCAACTGCATCTATTGTAACATGTTTCTAGCAACGGATGAATTAAATGCTTTAATAACGGTTGCAGGTAATTTTGCCAATTCTTTCCATGCCTTGTCTCCTGTGACTCCTGCCATATTAATATCAAAGGATTTAAAGCCGATCTTATTTATTGTTGAGCGATTTTTAAATCTAAAATCAAACGCTGTTGCATTGACAAATCCGGGGTCCTGCAGGATACTATGCAAATCTTTTCCACTCTTTTGCTGCCACTCTTTCAACGTGAAATAATTTTCGGGATTGGCGCCATATGCCCCGGTAGATTGAATGAAAGCAACTTTTTTATTATTCATATTCCAATAGCAATTGCTGTCAAGATTAACGTTTCCGGTCTGCCAGGCACCTTGCAATAGATAGCCAGTATCAGTTAGTATAATATTGTTTTTAAAATCCAGGCTGTGGTGTTGTTCTACCCTTGAAAACTGTGCCTGGAATTTTTCATTAAAAGCAAAAATGTTGTTCCTGATAATATTATTTTCTCCATAATGCTGGTGAAAGCCGCCTGTTTTAGTATGGTATACCAGGTTGTCTTCCAGCAAAATATTTGTTGAACCTTCGTCTGTATAAAGCCCCCATCCACCATAGTCATACGAATAGATGTCGTTTACCCGGTTATGGCTTACTTCCGTTCCGTTAGAGATACCCAATGTATAAACAGCGGCCATATCACTTAATACTCCCCATCCAATATGATGAATTTGGTTGTAGATTATTTTGTTATTTACCGCAGGGCTAAACGCATATCCCCAAACCCAGCCCACTGAAATACCGGTGTACCTGAAATCACCAATATCATTGTGCGCAATCATATTATTCCCGGAGTGAGCGATAAAGATCCCGACTGCAGAAGGGAAGTCCAATCCGCCGGAATGTATAATGCAATTGTCCACTTTATTGTAAGATGTCCATTGAGCCTTGTTTTCGCGAATAACCGTTTCCCCAATCCTGATACCACCGGCACCCAGATCGTGCAGGTAGCTGTTGGTAATTGCACAATGCTGCACGCCTTTTCTTAACCAAAGGGCGTATTGCCCGGTATGTGCTACTTCACAATGGTTGAAGCGGATGTCTTGTGCATTGTCAACCATGATAGCAGCGTCAATTTCCTGGGCAGCCTGGTATGCCTCGTAGCCCTTAAAACGATGATTGCAATATTTAAATGCGATGCCCTCAAACAACATATTTTCTACGGGATGGGTTGAATCACCTTGTATAATCAGTAGTTTTTCCAACACGGGGATCACTGCCTCCTTTGCATTTACGTTTTTGCCCGGGATATATTTAACCGTATCATTTTGCTGTATCCATTCGTTGGTAGTGTCTAATGCAGCAGGATAATTTTCAATATAAAATAGCGCTGGTTTATCTATTAATGCCCAATCGCCATTTATAAAGCCAGTTGAATAAAATGAGTTATTAAGCGGATTTAATGAATCAATGGTCCGCATAGTATTATCCCACTTGTGATACATATTGAACCAGACTTTTTGCACGTCATTTGCAGGTAATGAGGCGAGCTTCTTAAACTCCGTTAACGGCATTTGAATTTGCTGTGTGAAACGTACTTTATGCTGACTATCGGGAACACTGATTACTTTTCCCAGGGTGAAATAAGTATCAATATTCGGTGTTCTTGCCCTTACAGCTCTTTTATCATTGATGTACAAATCAAAAGGTTTTGTGCTATCAGCATACGGAACTTTTACAGATAAAATGTTGGTTCCCTGCATAAAAATTTGTTGTCCTCCACTTACCACAGGATGCGCATTGGGCATAGCCTTAAAAATAATTTGCAATTCACCGGTGCCACCATTTTCAGGTGTCATCAGGATCGGTTGGTCCAGGTTGTATGTTCCATCATGGAGAAAAATAGTAATGGTGCCTGTTGGGTTTGATTGCTTTAAACCGGGCAGCATGGCGATTGCTTTTTGTAAAGTAGTGGGCGCCTGCGCTGAACCATTCCCGCTTCCGCCAGGTAATACATAAATATTGATATCAGCAGCAAAGGCCGGCAACAGGATACCTGATGCAGCAATCGAGACGAGCCATTTCAACATAATTTCTTTTTATTTTATTATTGGCGGAAGGTAAAATATTTTATGGTATTTATTTTAAAACGCCGTTGTTGGTCTTGTTGACCAACAACTGAATCGTTGGGTTTAGCAATGTGTCAGCATGTTAAATTCATCAATGCCATTATGATAAAATTTAGCGGACGAATAATAATATTCTTCCGGCAACTTGCACAACCCAGCCTTTACCGGGTTCCAGTGAATGTACTCCAACTTCTGCATGAATACATCATGGGTATACAATTCAATACCCAAAGGATTCCTTTCCCAAAACTGATAGGTTCTGTCTCTTGCATTCACCCTGAATTTATCCAGCACCAGTGGATGGTTATCTACCAGGTCAAATTTTATTTGCTGTGCTGTAAACTTCATAAAACTATGTTGTATTTGCTTCGGTGTTTTATCACCTATTGCCTGCCATATCATGTGCAGGTGATTATCCATAATTACAAAGGCATACAATGTTATCTTTTTTATTGCTGTGAGATGCTGAAGGCTTTGGATGATGACGTCTTTGTATTTAGCTGGTTTTAACAAGGGCCTCCATTCCAGAATCGTGGCGGTGTAAAATTGAGGCCAGTATATGGGATAAGTTTCCATTGATGAAAGATACTATTTTTAGTTGCAGCTTTTTTGTTGTTCGCTTCAGTTGTTGGTCAACAAGACCAACAAAGGCCCCTGTGATAGCCGACGATTTTAACGACGTAATGGCTAAAGGCAAACGAATCAAAAACATTTACTAGTACATGAAATAACCCTACCACCAACGGCGAAATTTGTGCGGAGACATCGCCTGGGAAGTTTTCTGTCCAGGAGATTCGGCGCGGAAGAAATTCTTTTTTTTGCATATATTTGTCTACAGTTTACCAGCAATCACCAACCTGCCAGCTGCCTTACGCAAACTTAAACAGACATGCAAAAGTTACCTACCCTGCTTTTATTTTTTACCTCCTTATTATCGCTAAACGCCTGTAAAAAAGACGATACTCCTTCGCCCAACGCTAACAGGGTAAAGACCTACACTGTGTGGGACAGCTTTTCTGTTTTTATTCCCCCCACAGTGGTAACCTATGACCTCTCCTACGATGCCAATGGCAGAGTAGCTAGTTTAATTTCCACTTCTTCACCCGGAGACCGGACCGAATATTCATACCCTTCAGCAAATCATTTTTCGAAGGATGTTTTCATTTCCAACGTGCTCTTCTCGCACGAAGATGATTTCACTAACAGCAACCGATTACTGGACAGTGTTTTTCAGTACCAAGTCACCTGGACTATTGAATTCAATACCTACGATACCATTGTAACCAAGTACCTGTACGACGCATCTAACAAATCAACAGGTTATAAAGGATTCAGATATTCACTGGTATACGGTATAAAGCCACAATATGCGGCAAACACCGTTTACAATGCAGACGGAGACCTGTTACATGCCGAATCCGGACCCGGATTCAAGGACACCTTTGACTATGAATATTATACCGGTCTTGATTATATCCCACCCATCATATCAGGGCTGCCCGGCGTTAGCAAGGGTGGCAAAAAACACCTCGTAAAAAGAGCAATACTAAACAGCTTTGGCGGGGGCGGCCCCGGTTATATTGATCATATCTATACTTTTGACAGCAGTAACAGAATTGTTTCTGAAAAGATTGTTGGATCCGGAGACACGGAAATAATCACTTATACCTATTTCTAAAAGATCACGTCCCGGGTTTGCGTAGCTGAGCACTGTAGCTTGTGCCGGTTGTTAGTTTAAATAATTTGTGCAGTAATATTGATCCGGAAGTTTTCTTGAAGACCTGGGTGGAAGAATTGAGGCCAGTATATGGGATAAGTTTCCATTGATGAAAGGTACTGTTTTTAGTTGCAGCTTTTTTATTGTTCGCTTCGGTTGTTGGTCAACAAGGCCAACAACGGCCGCCGTGATAGCCTACGATTTTATGGACGTAATGGTTAAAGGCAAGCGAGTCAAAAACATTTACAACTACAGGAGATGAGCCATACCAACACCGGCGAAAGCAACTATATTGTCCGCTCGTTTTAGTTTGATATTATTTCTGGTTCTTGTTGTTCGGGAACAACTAAATCATTACTTAATTCTTTTATAGTTTCCTGCAACTTTTTCAAAGTTGCACCATGTGTATCAATAAATGTCCATGTTACACCTTTATCACTGTAAATGCCAATAAGTGTCGACTTTTGAATTAGTTTTCCATCGGTATGCTTCAATTCGACAATTTCAGTCAAAGTACACTGCAGTTGCTTTTCTAAGTGAATGATTTTTGAACAATTTTCAACTGTAACGTTAGCAATACTAAAACCTTCATCTTCCATTCCCTTAAAGCTTTCTTCCATATAAGAAGCCATTTTGTCAAGCCCGCCAGCCATTTTTATTATTGGAGCATAGGTAAATGCTGTAAAAGATCTATAGTCTTTTTTCAATAAGAGCTTCGCCATAAGAGTCCCCTGTTTTAGAGCATTAGATTGTGAAGCAGAGTCTGCATAAAGCGTCTGAGAAAGCAGTGAAGTATAAATTAATAAAAGAGAAAGTGATGTTATTAAATATTTCATTTTGCTTATTTTACGACTATAAAAAATATTGGATTGCCCAAACCTTTCTGCAAGATTAAATCTCTCAAGACATTCTATCTCACCATCGTGGCAGTGTAAAAACTGAGGCCAGTATACGGGATATGTTTCCATTGATGAAAGGTACTATTTTTAGTTGCAGCTTTTTTGTTGTTCGCTTCGGTTGTTGGTCAACAAGACCAACAATGGCCGCCGTGATAGCCAACGATTTTAAGGACGTAATGGCTAAAGGCAAGCGAATCAAAAACATTTACTACTAGATGTTATAACCCAACCAACCACGGCGACTTATTACCGTACTGTTATAGAAACCCCTTAGCCGGGATTATGCCTATCTTTTATTTTGATAATCTACAAATCCTTTAATTACTTCAGCAGTTTGTGTATTGATAGATGGATGGTCTAAATATGCCTGCAGCCTGTCAATTAAATTTTGTTTGATAATTATATTTTTCTCTCCATTAATTATTCTGTTAAGCATCAGGATTGTCAATGGCGTTGGTTTGCGGTTTAATGATTCAAACAAATGACTTTCATAATACCCAATGAATTTTTCAATAGTATGTACAATAGGCCCCGGCGAACCAAAGTCGGTAGTTGGATATTTTTCCAGCAAATTAAAAATTGGGTCAAATGCCAGCTCGAAATCTTTCTCTTTTTCCAGATCGCTCAATATATCATCGAGTGGTATCTCGTTGCTGTTTGCGGCATTGTCTTCGCTAAAAGGAATAAAATTATTTAGCTTCTCTATTATCTGATAAATGGACATGTTCAGAGTTTTTAATTTTTATGCGGATTGGTGTTACTGATCAAGTACAACGGTTAAATTTTAAACGCCGTTGTTGGTCTTATTGACCAACAACCGAATCGATGGGTTTAGCAATGTGTTAGCATATTAAATTCATCAATACCCGAATGATAAAAGCTGGCTGATGAATAAAGACATCGCCTGAGATTTTTTTATTGGAGACTTGTGGTCGAAGAATGTTTGATGCTATAATTTCATCAGACCACTAACTGCCATCCAATTGGGGTCTTTATTTATTTCTGTTGTAAACGAAACCAGTCGGTTTTTGTTTATTGCTATTTCATGCAATAGTTCGGCAACTTGCTTACCTTTTTCTACATACATTTCAATATTCATTCCTTCATCAGTCACAAGCCGGGCAACCATGTGGGCAATGCATATTCTTCTTAGGTTTTCTGAAAAAAATTCCTCGACTGATCTCATGTCTAAGTCAGGATTTTTTTGAGCTATGCTGTCTTTCAGGTCAACTTTTATTAAAACATTGTAGGGACAAAATTTTTTATAAGCGTATTGCTCGTAAGCCTTGTTCACCCAACCTGTGCCGGTGCCACCTCTTTTGGTTTTAAGTGTTAATATTGAAATGGAACTTTTGGGGTATACTGTGTCACTACTTTTGTTAGCCGTCCAGATTGGATCTTCTTTTTTGCCGCCTAACAATTTGCTGATTAGTCCCATTTGATAATTTACTTTTTTAGTACTGGCAAAGTTGAATATAGCACAATTTTTAAAGTGAAAGATTTTTATAACTGCGAAAGATAACATGGCGGCCCAGCTGTCTGCCTTTGAGATGAAAGGTACTATTTTTAGTTGCAGCTTTTTTGTTGCTCGCTTCGGTTGTTGGTCAACAAGGCCAACAACGGCTCCCGTGTTAGCCGATGATTTTAGGGACGTAATGCTAAAGGAAAGCGAATCAAAAGCATTTACTGCAACATGAAGTAATCTTACCAACAACGGCGAAAGAAAAAGTTAGGCGCTGGTATTTATTTTAGGGCCATGTAGAAAAAAGTCTATAGCCCTGAAGCTTTTACGAATATTAGTATATGAACTACTATACTCCACATTGTTTAAAATTTCATTGAGAACAATCAAATCTTCTCTTTCTGGAAATACTTGTGTTAAATTAAAAACCCAATATTTTCTTGTATCAAGGCCTAAGCCATGGTCATTTATCAAATAGTTTAAAAACTCTCCAACGTGTATTTTTTCTTTAAATAGATCATCTATTCTTTCTTCATAAGTTTGAGGCAGAGGATAGTTTTTCGATTTTGAAATTTTTGTTTCATATTTCTCAAGATGCACCTCAAAGCTGCTTTTTTCTTTTAGAATTGTACTATAAAAGGGATCTGAAATGTCAACTGAACTGTTTCTCTCAACTTTATCAATGCCTTTTAATATAATATCTATGTTTCGACTTAGAGATGTATTTCCTATCCTACCGGCTCTTTTAAGCTGAGATTTAAGTTGACCCAAATCATTTGTTTTTCTAATCATAAACCAAAAAGGTGCGCATGTGCCGCCTTTTGGAGTATTAAGAGCTGATACAATAAAAGGCCATGTTTCATGTGCGTTGAACAAATTGCCCTCTGTCAATATTCCAGCCTCAATTAAATCAATTGAGAATGCATTATACACTGAGTTCTTGGGTGGCAAATCTAATTGATTGCTGCCGAGTCTTCCGTTTGCAGTTGAAATGTCCGCATAAAACTGATCTTTATATTGAGTGAATTCTGTCCTTAAATATTGTGGAGCAATGGGCAGCGCACTAGGATCATTATTGTCAATTCTTACAGTCAACATTTCGCCTTTCGTTCTTACTTTCTTTAACGTAACAGGATTAGCCGTTTCCAAAGCATTTACCAGATACACTGTATCACTTTTCTTCGGCGCTATATTAAACCTCTCAAAACATTTTATCCATTCTGGCATTTTTTTAGGTAATTCTGGCAAAATCAAAAAAAGAGAAGTTATTAAACTCTTTTTGTCAAAAGGGTTAGATGTGTTGTTTATTTTATTGTACAAATCCTCAATTAGAACTTTTTTGTCTATACTGATGCCCACAAGTGAAGGTATTTTGAAAAGATAAGGTTTGTAATTTGATGATAGACTTAACAAGTTTAAGAACAAAGAAACTTCCTGAAAAAACGAAGCAGTGATTTCATAAGATAAACCAATACCATTATGTAAAGCATTAGCCCTGCTGATAATCATTATTTGGAATCTGTTTGTTAATTCCAATATCTTTTCAATATGCCTTGCACCGTCTTTTATTCCGTTTGTTAAAAATATCGTAATAGCAGAGGATTGATTTAATAAGCTTCTAAAATCATGCAATATTTCAGAGGCTGTTTTATATCGGCTTTCATCCTTGTAAATAATTTTTCTTCCAAAAGCCTGAGCTAGCACAGAGTTCATTGCTAATTCAATTGATACTCCTATTAATCCAACCTCCACAGAATATCGTACAGAATCAATTTTCAATTCATCTTTTCTGAAAGTGCAAATGCCAATTTGGGCTAGTGACAAAGCCTCAATGCTCGCTTCAATAAGTCTTATGCTGTCATTTTTTAAGAGCCGTGGCATGGTTTAAGGTATTTGAAGGGGTCTGCGTTTACGATAACATGTAAATATATGATATAAGATGTTAGGTTGGCGAATCCTAAAGCTTATGCTAGTTGTTGGTTTAAAATAATTCGTGCAGAGACATCGCTTGAGAAATTTTTTATCGGAGACTCTGAGTGGAAGATATAAAGTTTGTTTGTTGTTCGCTTCGGTTGTTGGTCAACAAGACCAACAACGGCAAATAACCTACGAACAACGGCGAAAATATTATTCGTTTTGATATATTTGAGCATGGAAGATTTTAATAATGCGCTTTTCATTTATTCTGTAGCAAAGGACTTCCTTGGACAAAGTGCTCATGCTGCAAAAAAAGTGTTTCTTAATCCCGAACTGCTTGATGTTGAAACAGAAGGACAGTTACAATCTTTGGGTAAATTACCTTTTCCAATGGTAGCAGCATCTTTTAGCATGGAACTAGCTTTAAAGGGTTTATTAATGAATAATAACATTGAGATTCCTAATAAACATTACTTAAAGAAACTCTTTTTCTTACTGCTTCCGGACGTTCAAGAACGCATTATTCAGAATTATCTTAATCAAAATGAATTTAATGGATACCCCAACTTCTTTTTAAAGGTCGGAAACAAAAACGCAACATTGCCTCCCACTGTACTACCTGAAAAAAATGAAAAATTAATTAATCAACATGTTGAGGAATTATTAGAAAGGCATAAAAGTGCTTTTATCGATTTTAGATATTTACACGAATTTGGAATAAACAAGCATGAGCTTGCAATGGATTATAAATACTTAGCCAATTTTACATATTCTGTACTCTCTGTGCTTGCTAATGATATCGGACTTCAAACAAACCTAACCCCGCTCCCATAAAAGCCCCTCAGCGGTATGCCGCACAAGTGAGTGACACAACGATGTTGCCCAATGCAAAAATGCCGGTGCAAAAATTAAGCATTCCATAACCATTGCTAAATACGCCTGCCTTATTTTTACACCCCACATGGCTTCACCCATTTTAACATACAACGCAAGGGAAATTATTTTTGAAAACTTTCAGTTCTCAAACCTTACACCGGCCTTTATACTGGCCAACTGTGCCGCTATGCCGGATACAGGTGCCGACCGATTTTTTGCAGTGCAGCCGGATATGATTGACATCAATACGGGTACTTTCAGCAACCCGGGAGGTGGCGTGGTTTTTCCGCCGGTATGGGTGCAGTACAACAAGGGCACGCTGGCACTGGGTTGCAGCTGCAACTATGGTCACCACAAACTGTGCGCTCACGAGGCGCAGGTGCTGTACAACATCATGGAGCGGCCCGACCTGCGGCTTTTTTTTGATGCGGCGTTTCGCCACGACAAGATACAGGCGGTGGCGAAAAACTACGGGCTGGAGCAATCGCCCAACCCCGACGAACATTTTGAACTGGTATGGCAAAACAAATCCGTACGCATAGCGCCGCGGATGAAAGCGCTGCAACCGGTAAACGAAGCAGCACTGAAACAACTGGCAGAAGAGCTGCTGCCTCCACCGGAAAAACCGGCTGCGAAACAAGCAGAAACCCCCACCACGATACTGGTGCTGAGTGCGCATAAATACTACCAGCACCTGCAGGTGGGCTTGTACGAAGCGCCCACCAGCACGGGTGGTAAAATAAAAAATCCGCTGCAAATACTCAACGCCGAAGCCATGGTTTGGACAAGCGCTGAAGCGGTCGTGATAAAATTTTATACGGGTGTGGTGGCCTTTACCAACAACCATCAAAAAACGCCGGAAGCGGCGCACCTGCAGGCTTTGCGGAGCATTGTACAGAACCCGCTGACCTTGCCTGTGTACTGGCACAACCCTGCCCTGTCCGAAAACATTGGCGCCAATAGTTTGGTGCCGGTACAACTTGCTTTGTTGCAAACGGGTCTGCAGTTATCGGTGTATTTAAAAGGCGAATACTACGAGATTAGCGGGCAACTGGCCATTGGTGATAAAAGCTATGCGCTGAATAACCTGCTATTAAAATATGGCTGGTTTATACATGCTGCTAACGTGCTGCACCTGGTGGCCAACCTTGACCTGTTGCGGGTGATGACCTACTTTAAAAAACACAACAACATTGTAGTGGTACACCGGCAAAAGATGGATGAATTCAGGAAGACCATATTGGCGCCGCTGGAAGATACCATCCGCATCCACTACGCCTGGCTGGTGGCGGCCACCAAAGAACAGCTGGAAGAAAATGGTTTTGATGAACCACCGCAGCAACTGATTTATTTAAGTGATGCGGGCGTGCATGTGATGATAAGCCCGGTGGTGCGCTATGGCGAAGTGGAAGTGAGCGTGCTGAGCAAAAGGCAGCTGTATGCAAGGGATCAAAAAAACAATGCCTTTATTGTTGAACGCGATGAAGTGCTGGAAAATAATTTTACGGCGCTGCTGCTGTTACAACATCCCGACTTTGCGGAGCAACTGCACCAGCAGGCTTTTTACCTTACCAAAAAACAGTTTTTGGAAGATGCCTGGTTTTTGGATGCCTTTGAACAATGGCAGGCGCACCATATTAAAATACTGGGCTTTAATGAAATTAAAAACAACCGCCTGAATGCGAATAAGCCGAGTGTGCACATTAAAGTTACCAGTGGTTTAGACTGGTTTAATACCGACCTGGAAGTGCGCTATGGTGGTCAGAAAGCGAGCCTGCGGCAGTTGCATAAATCGTTAAAGAACGGCAGCAAATATGTTACGCTGGATGATGGCACGCTGGGCATGCTGCCTGCGGAATGGGTGAGCAAAATGGCTGCGTATTTTGAAGCGGGTGAATTGGAGGGCGAACAGATCCGTACACCGTTTATCAACTTCGCAACGGTAGAGGCTTTGTACGATAAACAATTATTGAGTGAAGAAGTACAGGAACAGCTGGCCAGCTACAGCGACAAGCTGCACCACTTTGAACGCATTGCCGAAGTGCCCGCCCCGCAAGGCTTACAGGCAAGCCTTCGCCATTACCAGCAACAGGGATTGAACTGGTTAAACTTTTTAGACGACCTGCATTTTGGCGGTTGCCTGGCAGATGATATGGGCCTGGGTAAAACAATACAGGTGATTGCGTTTATGTTGTTGCTTCGGCAAAAACGTGGCGCACAAACTAACCTGGTAGTGGTGCCCACCTCCATCATTTTTAACTGGCAGGAAGAACTGGAAAAGTTTGCGCCTTCGCTTACTGTGCTCACGATACATGGCAACAACCGCGTAAGAAATAATCATTCGTTTAAAGACTATGATGTGGTGCTGACGAGTTATGGCATGCTGGTATCAAACATTCATTTTATGAAAAGCTTTCGCTTTGGTTATATCTTTTTAGATGAATCGCAGGCAATAAAAAACCCGGATTCGCAACGGTACAAGGCTTGCCGTTTATTGCAATCGAACAACAAGATTGTGTTAACAGGTACGCCCATCGAAAACAATACCTTTGATTTGTACGGTCAGCTGAGTTTTGCCTGTCCGGGTTTGCTGGGCAACCAGCAATATTTTAAAGACATTTACTCGCAGCCCATCGATAAGTTTGGCGACAGCAAACGGGCGGCGGAACTGCAGCAGAAAGTGAACCCGTTTATTTTGCGCCGCACCAAACAACAGGTGGCAACGGAGTTACCGGATAAAACAGAGATGGTGATCTATTGCGAAATGGGCATTGAACAACGCAAAGTATATGATGCTTACGAAAAGGAATTCCGCAATTATTTACTGCACCAGCCGGAGGAAGATTTACCAAGGGACAGCATGCATGTATTGCAGGGCCTTACCAAATTAAGACAGATCTGCAACTCCCCCGCCCTGCTGAAAGATGATGCTTTTTATGGCGACACCGCAGCAAAAATTGAAGTGCTGGTGGAACAAATTGAAAGCAAACATAAGCATCATAAGATACTAGTGTTCTCACAGTTTGTGGGTATGCTGAACCTGATCAAAAAAGAACTCGCCGCCAAATACATTCCGTTTGAATACCTGACCGGCCAAACGAAAGACAGGGCTGCCGCAGTGAATGCGTTTCAAAATAATGACGACATCAGGGTCTTTCTCATCAGCCTGAAAGCGGGTGGCACCGGCCTCAATTTAACGGAAGCAGATTATGTGTATTTAGTAGACCCCTGGTGGAACCCGGCAGTAGAAAACCAGGCCATCGACCGCTGCTACCGCATCGGGCAAGAGAAACATGTAGTCGCCGTGCGCCTGATTTGCCCGGATACGATTGAAGAAAAAATTATGAAAATGCAGGCGGGTAAAAAGGCATTGGTGAATGAGTTGATACGCACGGATGTAGGGATATTGAAGCAGCTGGGGAAGCAGGATTTATTGAGTTTGGTGGCTACCCCCGTCCCCTAAAGAGCGGTAATTTGGAGCGTTTTGTTTTTCTGTGAAGTCTGCTGATAGGATTGCTTAGTTGGAGGCACCGCTCCTTCTCTTCCTTTAGAAGAAAGATAAGACAACATCGCAAAGGGCCTTGCAACAGCAAAGCCCTCAACTAAACCATCAATCAATCGACCATCAAAATATTTTTTCTTTCCGCATTTATTTTACCGTAAAATGAATCGTAATAACAGTAGAATCGCTGCCGTGCCCGTTGCGGCCATAACCACGGTTGCCGCCCTCTTTTACTGTTAGTACTACCTGGTCTGACAGTCCCGTTTTTGTTTCAGCCTGGTAATGATATACCGGCGCAAAAATACCAGCTGTATTCACGATTTCGCTTTTTGCATAATTCACTGCCTGTTTGCTGATGGCGGCCACATCATCCGCATCACCATAGGGCTGCAGGTTAAGCAAGTACCCGGTTCCCAAGCTTAGCGTGGTGTCGATGCTGACTTGTTTTGAAATATGGTCGTGCGGTTTTACGCAGGATTGTGTCAGCAATAAAATCATACCAGACGAAATAATAAGTAAAGCTTTTTTCATACATGCAGTTTTTATAAGAAGGCGCCGCGTCTTCTTACAAACAAGACGATTGATTATACAAAAAGGTTGGGTAAAACCCGGTGGATTTTTATCAGCATGGAGCAGCAAGTTCTTCAAAAGAAATAATGCAATGCACAGTTAAAAAAATACAGGTGGATTAACGATTAATAAAATCACTGTAAATACAACCCATGCACCTACAGTAACGCCGGCAATACTCAGTATGCGGTTGCTTCTTGTTGCCTTTGCATCCAGTTCGTACATATCCAGTCTTTTAATATTACTTAAAGGCAGGGTCACACTGTTATGGCTGGTATCCGCCGGCGCTGACAGGTACAGGTGCACTTCCAACAGGGTTTGCTGCTGGTACTTTGCCTTCATTTTATTGGCTTCGTTTACCACGGGAGCTGTATAATAACTATGTTCCCTGGGCAATGCCACCAGGTCTGCCTGCAGGCGATCGTTTGCCAGTGTAACATTTTGCAATCCCATTATTTTATCGGAATAATGAACAATAAAATATTTATTGGCGTTGACCAATTTTTCCATCACAGTCGCACTGACATGTTCCGTTGTATTGGTTTTGTAATAATGTAAAAAACACCCTGAAAGCAATGCGCTGGCGAGTAACAATAACAGTACACTTCTTGCTTCCGGCAGATGTTGTACAAAAGAATGAATCGCTTTCGCAGTTATTTTTTTTATTGTTGAAGCGGCTGCATGTTTCATAAACAATAATAAGTTGTATGCCCGCTGCGTACACCGCAGGCAATGGTTACCTGAAATAAATTTTAATTCCGGCTGAAGGAAATGCAGGTGGTACATTGCTGCTCCATTGCGGTGTGTTTAGCCGCATCAGCCCCACCTCCCCTTCTGCCTTCAGCTTGTTTCGGTGCCCGGCTATAAATAACGGTACACTAGCCCCGATAAACACAGCGCCCATGGTGTATGAGGCTGCATCTAAAGACTTATCGAGTCCGCTTAAATCAAACCAGCCGGTGTTGTTGGTTTCGGTTGATTTGGTATCGGTAAGTGGCGCGATAATAAAAACAGCGCCAATGCCGGCCAGTATCCAGGCAAAGGTTTTTTGTATTCTGCTTTTGCGCAGGTAATCATTAGGTGTAGTTATTTTGATGGGTTTGTCCTGCTGGCTTTGGACTACAGCGGACGTGTTGCTTGCTGATGTATTAATGGTCTGACTTTGCTGGCTAAATACGCCTGTGCTGATCAGTAATAAAGCCAAACCAGGAAGGAACTTTTTCATTGCTTCAATTATTAAAATGTAAATGATCGCCGTTGAATAATTAAAATTACAAACAGGTATTTTTTTCTCTGATGACAATTGTCAATCCAAGTACTGATTGCCGTTTGCAGAATGTTATGGAGCACACTTTTCAATACAATATCCGCCGACGACCAGCTACAGCGTTACTGAATAGGTAAAAATACGTTTACTAAAAAGCCGTTCTGCAACAAACAGAACGGCTTTTATACGCTCAATAATTGTATTGTTCACTTACTGAATAACAATCTTTCGTACCACCCTTTCGCCGGTTGCCTTTACAAAAGCATAGAGTACGTAAACGCCGGGCCTGGTGTTATTAATCTGCAGGTATTCTGTGACAAGGCCATCCCATTTTTTCACTACCCTGCCTGCCATATCATTCAGCACCATGTCAACCGCACCGGTACCGGCAGGTATTAAAACATTCACATTGGCCTGCGCAGGGTTTGGATATATGATCCATTCCTTACTGGCATTGTTTCTTATAACCCTGATTTCACTGAAACCAATTTTACCATTGATATCAGTTTGTTTCAGGCGGTAAAAAACAGGCGCTGAACCAGCCGTGTTATCAGCATCTGTATAATTATAACTTATGGTAACATCGCTGTTGCCGTTGTAAGCTTTGGTTGCAACAAAGGCAACCGGCGTAAAGTCGCCGCCACTCAACTGACGCTGAATTTCAAAACCTTTATTGTTTTGCTCCGATGCAGTTTGCCAGTTCAATGTCACCCCTTCGTTTACACGACTGGCAGTAAAGGTTGCCAGCCTTACCGGAAGTGCACCGCAACCACTTTCTATTGCTGATACGATGCTAATTGGCCATTGTGCGACCGCTACTTCCGCAAGCAAAGGCTGCGTGGAAGAATAAAAAGCATCCTGGTAAGGCTGAAAACCTGTTGCCGGAAAAGAAGCGGTAGCATTGGCTGCCAGGTTAACTGGCGTACTTGCAAAAACCATCGTGTCGGAGGTGTTCAGCACATGGTAAGGCGCATAATCTACATACACTTTATACGAAACATTGTCAAGTGCAGGTCCGTTGTTTTGCAGGATGAGTTTAAAGCCGGGCGGGTTGGTACAATTAACTAGGCCCAGTACCCGAAGCTGGTTAACAGCAACAGACTGCCCCGCAAGCGAACAGCTGACACTGCGGCCATTGGCTGCCTCGCTTGTCCATACATCAAAATATAAAGTTTGAACAGTTGTGCAGGAAGGTAATATTACCTTGATATTTTCAACCGACATTCTTTCGATCAACGTATTGTTGAGGTGCACTTTCACAATGTACAAACCCGGTTGGGGTGGCAATGTATACGAGGGATCAGGATGATACACTGTTCCCGGTAAAGGATAGTCAGCTTGGTTGTCATCAATAACAAAGGTAGACAAGACATTTACCAGGTCGGCCGCTACGGGGTAACGCTGGGGGTTGCTGTACATGCCAACCCAATTGGCGGCTGGCGTGTGATAGGCAGGCTGCGACCAGACATGTACATAGGCAAATTTATTTCCGCTGTTGATATCCTGTGTCCAGGATAAATCAAAACTTGCTTCGCATGTAGCGGGATTAATGCCATTGAGCCGTATTTTTAAATCGGAAACGGCACACTGGGCAACGGCTTGCTGAAAACTAATAAGCAGGACGCTTAATGTTAAGAGGTAGTATAACTTTTTCATAAAAAAAATTTAGGTGAGCAATTTTTTTTATCTCTTGTGGAGAAGGGACTAAATCGTGGGAGTATCGGAGTTAGTGTTAGTCTTTACAAGGAGGAAGGATATGCTGCTTTTGATTATTTGCAGCAGAAGGAAATATTAAATTGCTACTGCAAGTTTACCACCTGCAACAGACAATAATGATGACGACAGATACTGTACAGGATGATATCTGTCAATAAAAAAAATAGTGTGATTTCTTAAATGATCAGAGTCACTGTATGCGGTTAAAGGATGATTTGAACGGGCTTTAAACGCAACAATCATGGGCGTTTTATAATTGATTTGAGATGGTGAAAAAGAACGTACTTCCTTTACCCGGTTTTGATGTTACCCAAATTTCGCCGCCATGGTTCTCTGCTATTTTTTTACAAATGGCCAAACCAATACCGGTTCCGTCCAGTTTTTTATCTGTTTCAAGGCGCTGAAAAATAATAAATATTTTTTTGAAATACTCCGGCTCTATTCCCCGACCATTATCCTGCACCGAAAACACCCAGTGGGTATTGTTAGATGCAGCGTTTACATAAATTTCAGGCGCAGCTTCACTCCTGTATTTAATGGCGTTGCCCAGCAGGTTTTGAAACAGTTGCAGCATCTGCGTTCTGTTTACTTTTATTTGCGGCAGTGCGCCCACCACAATGCCCGCCCCGGTTTCATTCAACACACCCTGAAAATTTGCTTTCACCTCTTCCATTAATTCATTTAAATCTACTTTTTTGTACCCCACCTGACTGATGCCGGTTTTACTGTATTCCAGCAACTCATCAATCAGCCGCTTCATGCGTGTGGCACCGTCAACAGCGTAATGAATGTAAGTATGTGCCTTATCATCCAGCTGGTCTTTGTATTTCGCCTGCAGCTGTGTTAAAAAACCAGTCACCATGCGGAGCGGTTCCTTTAAATCGTGGGAAGCGATGTGCGTAAAATGCTCCAGTTCCCTGTTGGTATCATTTAATTCAATGATGGTTGTTTTCAGGGCTCTTTCGGATGCACTTAAACTGTTTAGCATGCGCATTGCGAAAAGGCTTGTAACCCCCAATATAACCAGTATGAGAAAAATATTTAACCACTGTAAAAACATCTTAATATCTCTTGCTACTTTATCAAGTTTCTGCGAAAAAGCACTCTCTTTTTCTGAAAGCCGCGTAGAGATATCACTGATCTCTCTTATCGATTGCAGCCTGGCAGCATCACTTAATTTTTCCGCATCTTTCAGCGAATAAATGCTGCGACCAAAAGAATCAAGCCGGTTGATTAGCGGTTCAGTGGCCGCCCAAATTTCTATGGCCTGCTGCATAAAGGAAATGTTATGGAACGTCTTAAACAACCAGATCATATCGGGGATATCATCGGTGTGATTTCTACCCATCAAAAAACCTTGCGTGGTTAAGGCATCTTTATCGTTATTGGTTAAACTTGTTCTGGCAATGTTGTCGCCGATGGGAATACTGATCGCTTTGCTAAACCCATACATGTATTCTTTGTTGCCTGTCTGCAGGTAGGTAACCAAAAATATAGAGGCATCTTTTTGTCCTTTTGAAAATTCTGACTCCCCATTGATATAAGCCCTTACAGCAGACAATACTTTTATGGTATAAAAGTTTGTGAGGATTAGTATGATGGATGCTATTAATACTACCAATAACAGCAGTTTCTTTTGTTTCATGAGATTGATATAACTTCTTAGCTACCGGCGGTTTAAACTGCGATGCATTATTCCAATTTTACCGGCTACGTCAAAAGTATAATTAAAGGATGCTATACCTGCGCACGTTAACTATCTTATAGCTTTTTTTAGCCATATTATTACAGGTGGATAATTAAATAACTACAACAGCATTTTTGTTGTTTGGCCTGATGCAGATAGATCTGTAAAAATTGATTCAGAGAGCAGCATGCGTTCCATTCCTGCTACCGGATCAGTAGTAAGGGCGGGGCTGCTATGAGGATTTACAGCCGACATCGCAGCAATTAAGTTGCAGCCATTTGCAGCAGTACCGGATGAGGGCTTACAGCTGCTTTGACACGGTAAAAAAGAAAGTACTGCCTTTACCGGGCTCAGATTCCACCCATATTTCGCCGCCGTGGCGTTCGGCTATTTTTTTGCAAAGGGCCAGGCCAATACCTGTACCAGACTGTATTTTATTAGTTTTCAGGCGCTGAAAAATAACAAAGATGGTTTTAAAATATTCCGCCTCAATTCCCAAACCATTGTCCCTGACCGCGAAAACCCAATGGTCTGCAGTAGCACTTGCATTGATGTGTACCTGTGGTGCTGCTTTACTGCGATATTTGATGGCATTGGCAACCAGGTTTTGCAATACTTGTTGCATCTGTAATTTATTTGCAACTATTTGGGGCATTGCTTCCGCAAACAATCCGGCTCCCGGTTCATCCAGTACATCCTGGAAATCTGTTCGCAGTCTGGCGATAACTTCGTTTAAGTCAACCGTTTCATAAGTAATTTTATTGATGCTGGTTCTGCTGTATTCCAGCAAATCATCAATCAGTTTTTTCATGCGGCTGGCGCCATCTACTGCAAAATGGATGTAAGTCTTCCCCGTTTCATCCAGCTGGTTGTTGTACTTTTTTTCTATCAGGCCTAAAAAATTGGTTACCATCCTGAGCGGCTCCTTTAAATCGTGCGAGGCTACGTAACTGAAATTTTCCAACTCCCTGTTGGTATCATTCAGCATTATGACCGTCGACTTCAATTCACTTTCAGACTTATTTAAACTATTAATGATTTTCATTACAAACAGGAAGCTGATGGACATAATTAATAGGATCAGCAAGATATTTACAGTTTGCAGCACGATTTTTATATCGCTGGCTGTATCATCCAGCACCCGGGAAAAAGCGCTTTCCCACTCAGATGAAAGCACTGATATACCATCTATTTCCTCAATCAGCTGCTCTTTGGCAATGGGGGTAAGTTTTCCCTGCTGCTGCAGTTGCTGAACCATGTCGCCTATCGTACTCAGCCGGTTGACGTGGGGTGCCGCTGCGCCCCACAATTTGATGGCTTTTTGTGCAAACGCAAAAGATGAAAAAGTTTTATAAAACCATATCATATCACTGACATCTGCGGGATGATTCTTTCCTGCTAAAAAACCCGCCTTTGTTTTTGAATCATCCCCATTTACAAGCAAATTGTTCCCGGCAATATTATCACCCAGGGGGATAGCGATTGCCTTTTTAAATTCAGCTATGTAAACCAAATTCTCTGTTTGCAAATAGTTGATGAGGTTAACAGCAGCATTATTTCGTCCCTTGGAATATTCTGCCTGGCCATTGATATAAGCACGCACAGAAGACTGGATTTTTATGGAGTAAAAATCTTTTACTATCAGCAGCGCAGAAGCCACTGATATAATGAACAACAATGTTTTTTTGTTCCGGTTCAAGTCGTCGGTTGAGTGTTGGTGCAGCTTATAACTGTTTGCAATACCTGCGATTCTGTATAACAGACACGGATTAAATTAAGCGATTGGGTTTTCGTGGGTTAGGTTATATTGGACAAATCATTTCGACTATTCATTAAAGATACGTTCATTTAAATATAAAACGCCGTTACATAAATTGAAACGGCGCTATGTTTAAAAGAATTTAAATTTTATTTGCCTTTACCAAACTCAATGGCAGCCTGGGCTGCAGCGAGCAGTGCAATCGGCACGCGGAAGGGTGAACAGCTAACATAGTTCATACCAGTACGGTGAAAGAATTTTACGCTTTCCGGATCACCACCATGTTCGCCACAGATACCTACTTTTAAATTTGGTTTGGTGGAACGACCACGGTCAACACCAATGCGCACTAATTCCCCTACGCCAGCCTGGTCAATCGTTTGAAACGGATCATCATTCAGTACTTTTAAATCCATGTACTGCGGTAAAAATCCGCCGATATCATCCCGGCTAAAACCAAAACTCATCTGGGTTAAATCGTTGGTACCAAAACTAAAGAAGTCTGCTACTTCCGCCATATGATCGGCCCTTAATGCGGCTCTTGGAATTTCTATCATAGTGCCGTAGAGATAAGGGATTTTTTTAACTTTCATTTTTTCACAAACTTCCCTGTACACTCTGTCAACAATTACTTTCTGGTGACTTAATTCATTCACCGTACAGGTTACGGGCACCATAATTTCGGGCAGCACTTTTTTACCTGCCTTTGTTAATTCAGCCGCTGCTTCCAGTATTGCCCTTACCTGCATCTCTGTAATTTCAGGATAACTTACGCCCAGCCTTACACCACGGTGCCCCAGCATAGGATTGTTTTCATGCAATGCCAATACCCTCCTGCGCAACATGTTCATACTGATGTGCAGCTCTTTACTTAACTCATGCAGTTTGGCCACATCATGGGGAACAAATTCATGCAGCGGCGGATCCAGCAAACGAATGGTAACGGGATAGCCATTCATTACTTCCATGGTAGCCTTGATATCCTTCTTTACAAACACATACAATTCTTTCAGGGCCTGGCGGCGCTCTCCTTCTGTTTTACTTAAAATCATTTTACGCAGCAGACTCAATGGCTGCTCGCTGCCTTCGCCATAAAACATATGTTCGGTGCGGAAAAGGCCAATCCCTTCTGCACCAAATTTTAATGCCTGTTTTGCATCTTCAGGAGTTTCTGCATTGGTTCTTACTTTCATTGTACGCTCCTTATTCACCAGTTTCATCAGGTTTCTATAAGCCGCGTTGTCATCCAGGTCAATATCTACCAGCGCCATACTTCCGGTGTAAACAAGGCCCCTGGTGCCGTCCAGACTTAACCAGTCGCCTTCTTTAATGTAAGTGCCATCATTGGCTTTAAAAGATTTTGTTTCGCTGTGTATTTCAATATCCGCACAACCAACAATACAGCATTTACCCCAGCCCCTTGCCACCAGCGCAGCGTGAGATGTCATACCACCTTTAGTGGTAAGTATCGCTTGTGCCTTATGCATACCGTCTACATCTTCGGGAGAAGTCTCTTCTCTTACGAGGATCACTTTCTCGCCTTTGCCTGCCCATTCAACGGCATCAGCAGATGAGAAAACAACACGACCTTTTGCACCGCCTGGTCCTGCAGGTAAACCCTTGGCTACCGGTTTGGTAACCTTCTGCACTTCGGGATCAAGCATAGGCAATAACAATTCCACGAGCTGGTTGGGCGCAACCCGCATGATGGCTGTTTTAGCATCAATCAGTTTTTCGTTGTACATATCGCTGGCTACTTTTACAGCCGCAATACCGTTGCGTTTACCAACGCGGCATTGCAGCATAAACAGTTTGCCTTTTTCAATGGTAAACTCAATATCCTGCATGTCTTTATAATGCCTTTCAAGCCTGTTCTGTATTTCGAATAACTGTTTGTAAATTTCAGGCATGGTCTCTTCCAGCGATGGCAGGTGTTTACTCTGGTCGTTTTTGGAATAATCATTTACAGGTGCCGGAGTCCTGATACCTGCTACTACGTCTTCGCCCTGTGCGTTCAGTAAATACTCCCCATAAAATTTATTTTCTCCAGTACCCGGGTTTCTTGTAAACGCAACACCGGTGGCACTGGTATCGCCCATATTTCCAAACACCATGGCTTGCACGGTCACAGCGGTTCCCCATTCATCCGGTATCTTTTCTATGCGGCGGTATTCGATGGCCCGTTTGCCGCTCCAGCTGCCGAATACAGCGCCCACACTGCCCCAAAGCTGTTCGTACGGATCATCGGGGAAAGGTTTGCCGAGTACTTTTAATACAGTGGCTTTAAAATCTTTTACCAGTGCTTTTAGTTCGGGTACTTTAATATCTGTATCAAATTGATATCCCTGTTTTGATTTTACTTTTTCCAGTTTTTCATCCAGCACCTTGCGAATGCCTTTGCCATTTTTTGGCTCAATGCCACCGGCTTTTTCCATCACCACATCCGCATACATCATAATTAAACGGCGGTAGGCATCATAGGCAAAACGCTCGTCGCCGGATTGTTGTATAACGCCCAGGATTGTCTTTTCATTCAGCCCGATATCCAGTACTGTTTCCATCATGCCCGGCATAGACCGCCTTGCACCGGAGCGTACAGACACCAGCAACGGATTGCTGGCATCGCCGAATTTTTTGGCCATTTCTTTTTCTACAGCGGCCAATGCGCTTTGCACCTGGCCTTGTAATTCAGCTGGATATTTCTTTTTGTTTTTGTAGTAAGCCGTACACACTTCCGTGGTAATAGTAAAGCCCGGGGGAACAGGCAAACGAAGATTGGGATGCCCCGCCATTTCCGCAAGATTAGCCCCCTTGCCGCCTAGTAAGTTTTTCATGGATTCATTTCCATCTGCTTTTCCGCCACCAAAATAATACACATATTTGATAGCTTTTTTAACTTGTGCCATATGTAAATTTTTAGATTTTATAACGATGCATATTACAGCGAAGCAGGATTTTTTTGTATTACATTTATCATAACGGCAGGTGATAGTGATCACTTTTTTATACCATCGTTTCCAATGTTTTCATTCAACACGAAGTCACGTTTAAATGTAACAGCGCAGGTTTGGTTTGGCCGGGAGAAGAGATATTGCTTGCTATTTTTATATAACCATTAGTGCAACGCCCTTATTGTTTACAAAGTATTTACCAACGGCTGCACCTATGCTAACAATAAATAAATTTGTCCGGCCGCTATATAATACAACCGGGCTGCAATTAAATTTTAAGTAATGTACTTTTTGTTTTTTTGCTGCATAACTTGTTGCGTCGCTAACAATTTATGATTGCTTCACACTGTCAAGTATCTTAATATAGTTAATCCTTTCATAAGCCGTTGGATCCGGCATATGTTTCTGGCTCATGCTGCCTTTAAATGCAGCCACATCATCAAAGCCCATTCTTTCCATCCATTGCTGCAATTGTTTGTTCATAGTACGCAGGTAAGGAATACCGTTCTTATATAAAGACGAAGCCGTCATCGCCACATCAGCGCCGGCCAGCAAATATTTAATTACTTCCACACCGGTTTGTACGCCGGTTGTTGCGGCCAGCGAACAATAAACTTTGCCGTACAACAAACTAATCCACAATAAGGGCAACCTGATTTCGCTTGATTCGCTGAACTTTAAATCGGTTGTTACCGACAATTCATCGATATTAAAATCCGGCTGGTAAAAACGATTGAACATTACCAGCGCATCGGCACCGGCATGCTGCATACGAATACTCATATTGCCCATGGCACTGAAATAGGGATTTAATTTTACGGCGACGGGAATATTGACTGATTGCCGGATGGCATCAATGATGTTGAGGTAGCGGTGTTCTACTTCTGCAGATGACATGGTTATATCTCCCGGAATAAAAAAAATATTTACTTCAATGCCATCGGCACCGGCCCATTCCATCTGTTTAGAGTAGTCGACCCACCCCTGGTTGGTGATGCCATTTAAACTGGCTATAATGGGTATTTTCACCCTTTCTTTTGCCTTGCGTATCTGGTTAAGATAATCATCCGTGCCGGAGTTTACATCATCCAGGTCGGGAAAAAAATCCAGCGCTTCAGCAAATGCGTTGGATGTTTTGGAGATCACAGAATTTAACCGCTTCTCTTCTTTGTGTATCTGTTCTTCAAACAGCGAATGCAGTACAACAGCGCCGGCGCCGTTATCTTCCATCATCACAATATTATCTGTTTGTTCAGATAAGGTACAGGCTGATACCACGATCGGGGAATTTAGTTTGAGCCCCATGTAGGTTGTTTGTGTATTCATTTTGCTAAGTATTAAATTGTATTAACTGTATTTTTAGTGAAACATTTCTTTGTCACTTCAATACAACTTTTTAAATTTTAGTCAGTCGTCATAGTCCACACATTCATTCCACAGCGTTTCATTGCTTCATCATTCGTTCCCGCAGTAAGTTGCTATTGTCAGGCTATAGGAACAAAATCACTTGCTTTTTTGGTAGCCAGCTCTTCATAATTTTTCCATTTCAGGTTTACCAGGTCCTGTGCATGTTTCATCAGGTCTTCTGCCACAGTTGGGTTTGTCATGGTAAGCACTTTGTATCTTAATTCATTGTAGGCATAATCTTTCAATGAAATTTTTGGCCTGGTTGAATCCAGTATAAACGGATTTTTATTTTTTATCCGTAAGGTTGGATTGTAGCGCATTAAAGGCCAGTGGCCACTTTCAACGGCTTTGTTCTGTTGTGTTAATCCATCTTTTAAATCGTAGCCATGTGCAATACAATGGCTGTAGGCCAATATCAGCGAAGGTCCGTCGTAGGCTTCGGCCTCTCTCATCGCCAGCAACGTTTGTTGCGGATTGGCGCCAAATGCTACCCTCGCTACATATACATTGCCATAAGAAATTGCCTGCATTGCCAGGTCTTTTTTACCACCACTTTTACCACCTGCTGCAAATTTTGCAGTAGCTGCTGTTGGGGTAGATTTAGATGACTGACCACCGGTGTTTGAATACACTTCTGTATCCAGCACCAGGATATTGATGTTTCTTCCGCTTGATAATGCATGATCCAAACCTCCGTAACCAATATCATAAGCCCATCCGTCACCACCTACTAACCATACACTGCGGCGAACCAATTGGTCAACTACAGATAACAAATGAAGTGCTGGTGAAGAAGTCATTTTTTTCAACTGCTCTTTTAATAACTGTACCCTCAAATGCTGTACCGCCAGTTCTGATTCCAATACCTGTTTGGCGTTCAGAATTTCATCTACCACCGTTGCACCCAGCTGATCTTTCAGCTCCAGTAAATATTGTTTGGCAACACCCAGTTGTTTATCTGCCGTGATGCGCATGCCCAAACCAAATTCTGCATTGTCTTCAAACAGGGAGTTTGACCAGGCTGGTCCGCGGCCGTCTTTGTTTACCGTCCATGGTGTGGTTGGTAAATTACCTCCGTAAATAGAGGAACAACCTGTTGCATTAGCAACGAGTAAACGTTCACCAAATAATTGTGATAATAATTTCAAGTAAGGTGTTTCACCGCAACCGGCACAGGCACCGGAGAATTCAAACAATGGTTCTAAAAATTGAGCACCGTGTACTGTGGAGAAATCAATCTTGGAACGATCATTCCAGGGGATATTTTCAAAGTACTCAATGTTCTTTTTGCCCTGTTCCAGGATGGGTTCTTTTTCTGCCATATTGATGGCTTTTTTTGTACGGTCTGTAATGTTTACCGCAGGGCAAACTTCTACGCATAAATTACAACCGGTACAGTCTTCCAGGTAAACCTGTAAAGCATATTTTGTTTCAGGAAAACCTCTTGAATTGATAGGCGCTGATTGAAATCCTTCGGGTGCTTTTCCCAAATAATTTTCGTGGAAAAACTTGGCCCGGATAACTCCGTGCGGACAAACATACGCACAGTTACCGCACTGGATGCAGGTTTCAGCATCCCAAACCGGCACCAGGTCAGATACATTTCTTTTTTCCCATTGGGTAGTACCACTTGGATAAGTACCATCAACCGGCATCTGGCTTACAGACAATTCATCTCCATGTCCGGCCATCATTACAGCCGTTACTTCCTGCACAAACTGCGGTGCTTTTTTAGGCACAATCAGCAATTCATGCATGGCTGCTGAAACAGTTTTAGGATAGTCAACTTCATATAAATTAGCCAGCGTTGCATCCACCGCTTTAAAGTTCAGGTCAATCACTTTCTGACCTTTTTTAGCGTAGGATTTTTCAATCGCTTTTTTAATCTGCTTAATGGCATCTTCTCTTGGCAACACACCGCTCAATGCAAAGTAACAGGTCTGCATAATGGTATTGATGCGACCCGCCATGCCGGTTTCCCTGGCTACGTTGGTGGCATCAATGATGTACACCTTTATGTTTTTGTCAATGATCATTTTTTGCACCTGCCCGGTCATCTTGCCCCACACTTCATCCTTATCATAAGGACTGTTGATTAAAAACGTAGCATTCTGTTTGGCAAATTCCAGCATCTCCACTTTTTCAATAAAGTTAAACTGGTGACAGGCGATGAAATCTGCTTTGCTGATGAGGTATGGTGCACGGATTGGTTTTGGTCCGAAACGTAAATGGGATACTGTTCTTGCTCCTGATTTTTTTGAATCATATACAAAATATCCCTGTGCAAACAGGTCGGTATTTTCACCGATAATTTTGATGGTATTCTTATTGGCACCTACGGTTCCGTCAGCACCCAATCCAAAGAATAAACCCTGTCTCCATTCTGATTCATCCAACGTATAGGAAGGATCACAAGTAAGGCTGGTAAAGGTTACATCATCGTTGATACCTACTGTAAAACCATTTTTAGGTTTGTCTTTTTTCAATTCATCAAATACCGCTTTCACCATGGCTGGTGTAAATTCCTTGGATGATAAACCATAACGGCCACCAACCAGTCTTGGTAATTTGTCTATTTTTCCTTGTTGCAATGCTTCAACCAAAGTAGCCAGCACATCCTGGTACATCGGTTCGCCGGAAGCACCCGACTCTTTGGTACGATCTAAAATGGCGATTGATTTTACTGAAGCAGGAATTGCTTTTATAAAATGTTCCAGTGAGAATGGTCTGTACAAACGAACCTGGATAACACCCGTTTTTTCGCCGGTTTTATTCAATGCCTGGACAGTTTCATCCACTGTCTCGCCACCAGAGCCCATAATGATAATGACTCTTTCTGCATCAGGCGCACCTGAATATTGAAACAGTTCATATTTTCTGCCGGTCATTTTTTCGAAGTCGTTCATTACTTCTTCAACAATGGCGGGCATTTTATTGTAAAAATCATTCACCGTTTCTCTTCCCTGGAAATAAATATCCGGGTTTTGAGCTGTTCCTCTTATGAAAGGATTTTCCGGATTTAAACCACGGTTGCGGTGTGCAATCACCAGTGCATCCGGTATCATCGATCTGATCTGATCATCAGTCAACAACTCCAGTTTGTTTACTTCATGCGAAGTACGGAAGCCATCAAAAAAGTGCATCACCGGAATTCTTGCTTTCAGTGTTGCAACCTGCGCAATCAGGGCAAAGTCATGTGCTTCCTGTACACTTACAGAACTCAACATGGCAAAGCCGGTAGTTCTTGCGGCCATCACATCCTGGTGATCACCAAAGATGGATAAGCCTTGTGCAGCCAGCGAACGGGCGGCCACATGAATTACGCAGGCAGTTAATTCGCCTGCAATTTTATACATATTCGGCAACATCAGCATTAAGCCTTGTGATGCCGTAAACGTAGTGGTAAGCGAGCCGGTTTGCAAAGCACCATGCACGGTACCGGCGGCACCTGCTTCACTTTGCATTTCCATAATATCGGGAACAGAACCCCAGATATTTTTAATTCCTTTAGCGGCCCATTCATCGGCCAGTTCGGCCATGGTAGAAGAAGGCGTAATTGGATAGATGGCACAGACTTCATTTACACGATAGGCCACATAAGCAGCGGCTTCATTTCCATCTATTGTTGCGATTGTATTTTTATTTGACATCGGTAGTAACATTAACGGGTTCTGAAATCATTTCTATTGCGTGGCATGGACATTGTTCAAAACAAACAGCACAGCCGGTGCAGGCATCGTAATTAAATTTGTAACGGTTACCCTTGCCTAGCTTGATGATGGCATCTTCGGGGCAGGCACCAAAACAGCCGTCGCACTCAAAACAGTTACCGCAGCTGAGGCAGCGTTGTGCTTCAAACCTGGCTTCGGCTTCATTTAAACCGCCGATAATTTCTTCAAAGGTTTTGATGGCTTCTGCAGGCGCCAGTTTATCCTGTTCTTTTTGAGGCGCATCGGTTTGATACCACATGTGTAATTTGCGGTAACCAGCCGTAGGATGTTTTTCACCCTTCAGAAACGCCTGTTGTAACAGATAGGCATTGATGTATTTGGCCGCTTTCTTGCCATGACCAATGGCAATGGTAGAGCTTCTGTTTTCACCTGGCAACATATCGCCTCCGGCAAAAATGCCCTCCTGCCCTGTCATGCGTTCTGCATTGATGTTCACTGTGCCGTCCGCGTTGATGCTGATGCCTTCCAACGCCCTTAAAAAATCGGAGCCTGCTTCCTGTTTGTTTGCATTGATCAGCACATCTGCTGTTACGGTTTCAAACTCACCGGTTCCGATGGCTTTGCCCTTCTCCACTTTCATTTTCTCCAGCGTGATCGTTTTATTTTTTATGCTGCGAATGCTTTTCAGCAACTGCACATCCACACCTTCCGCCAGTGCATCTTCTGTTTCGTAATCGTAAGCCGGCATCAATTTTTTGTCTCCAAAAAAATAAACGGCCACTTCAGAGTGCAGCCGTTTAATAATGCGGGCAAGGTACAAGGCCAGTTTGCCACCGCCATACACTACCACTTTTTTTTGGGTGTAGGGACCAGCGTTGATTTTAAACTGATTAAAGAAATCAAATGCATCGGTTATTAGGATAGAGTCATCCTGTTCAAAATTTTCTTTTTTTATTAACTGGGAACCGATACCAAGAAAAACGGCGTCGAATTTCCCTACCGCTTTTTCGGTGGCAATATCCGTTACCCTGTAATTGGAGCGAATGGTGACACCCATTTTTACGATTCGATCAATTTCTGCTTTTAATATATCATCCGGCAGACGGTAGTCCGGGATGCCGGTCCATAATAAGCCACCGGGATGATCACCGGCGTCAAAAACCTCTACCGTATGTCCCAGCCGTGTAAGATGATAAGCAGCAGATAAGCCTGCGGGTCCTGCCCCCACCACCAGCACTCTTTTGCCAGTTGGCACCACCGTACAACGGATGGGCCATTGCTGCCGGATAGCTTCGTCGCCGATAAATCTTTCTACCGCATGTATATTAATGGTGGTATCAATGTGGTTCCTGTTACAGCCGGTTTCACACGGCTTTACACAAACACGGCCCATCAGCCCTGGAAAGGGATTTTCTTCCACAAGGGTTTGAAACGCTTCAAAGTAGTTGCCAGCCTGGGCGTGGGACAACCAGCCCTGGATATTTTCACCCGCAGGGCAGGCGCTGTTGCAGGGTGGCATAAAATCAACATACACCGGCCGCATGGAACGGAGGGGCCCGGTACCTTCTGCATGTTGCAGCAGATCTACCGGCTTTGTGCTATCTGTACTGGACATAGATAATTATTTCGTCTGTAAAAAATAGAATGATACTGTCAAAAAATCAAGGAAAGGTAATAAGCCGTGCAGCAGTGACAGGTGACTTACTTCAGTACTGAAAATGATTCATATCATGTGAAGTGGATAGATAGTACAGTCTGTATTGAAGTGATGCTACTATTCAGGGCGCTGTGCCCCAATTTTTATTTGCAGGCAAATATTACGCGGAATCGGGTGCTGGCTACGAGGCAAGATTTAAATAAAATTGAAAAAAAATAAAAACAGCCGTACAGTCGATAATTCCGGCAGGCTGGTTAAAACCAGCGGGCAGTACTTTGGCCTGCAACAAAACAATTGAAGAAACGGGAAGAAGGGAAATTTGTTATTATTCAGCAGATTTAGGAAAAGAGACAAAGAAAGTACTTCCTTTCCCTTCTTCAGATTCTACCCAAATTTTACCTTTATGCAGTTCTGCGATTCTCCTGCAAATGGCAAGGCCGATACCTGTTCCCGGATAGCTGCTCCTGGCGTGCAGGCGTTGAAATATGATAAATATTTTATCAAAATATTCGACGTTGATGCCGATACCGTTGTCTTTTACAAACAGCACATAGCGGCTGGTTTCTTCAACACAACCAGCTTCAATTTGCGGCGGATCATAGCCCCGGTATTTTAGTGCATTGGTTAACAGGTTAAGCAGCAACTCATGCACCAATGTATCATTTGCTATGATCACAGGCAATGATTGAACCTTTATTACAGCGTTGTTTAAATCAATTGTTTCCCGCAGCACATTCTGCAGATGTGCAAAAACGGCATTTAAATCCACTGCAGAAAATTCTTCCTTATTCGTACCTATCCGTGAATATTGCAACAAATCGCGTATCAATATTTTCATGCGGTCTGCGCCATCAATTACAAAACGAATGTATTGGCGGGTGGTTTCATCCAATTGGCTGTCCAGCCTTCTTTCAACCAGGTTTAAAAAACTGTTTACCATGCGCAATGGCTCCTGCAAATCGTGGCTGGCGATAAAAGCAAAATTTTCAAGATCTGAGTTCACATTCTTTAACTCCTTTGCATATTTTACCAGCCTAGCTTCTGAATGTTTCCGGTACGTAATGTCTTCGGTAATTGCCAGGTAATGCGTGGTTTCGCCCGCAGTATTCTGAATGCAGGAGAATGCCGCAGATTCCCAGTAAAACTGGCCGTTCTTTTTTTTGTTGTGAAACTCGCCGTGCCATTCGCAACCCTCTTTAAGTGCCTGCCACAAAGCTGCGTATTCTTCATCAGTTGTATGCCCTGAGTTGAGTACGGCTATATTTTTGCCTTTTACTTCTTCAAAATTATAGCCAGTGTTTTCAGCAAATTTTGAGTTCACATATTCAATGCTTCCGCTGGTGTTGGTAATTATAATGCTTACCGGGCTCTGCTCTACGGCTTGGGAGAGCTGCCTTATTTTGTCTTCTTTTTCTTTACGGGCCGAGATATCCAGCATTGTTAAAAAGCAGTGCTCCCCATTGTCGGTAAGGCTGCCTTCCAGGTGTAAAAACATTGGTGGCCGCCCGTCCATCGCAAGCGACAACTCGCAGGTCTGACTAAGGTTTGTTTCAAATATTTTTTCTACAAAATGGTCAAATACGGGCTTGGATTCAACAGTAATAAATGCTGAGAAAAGCTTACCCTTTAGTGTGAGTTTTTGTCGCCCGAGGAGCTGTGCGCCGCGAAGGTTAAGCTCTATAATTTTACTGTGCCTTGACAAGGTAAAATAAGCGCAGGGTGCTATGTTGTATAAGGTAAAATATTTCTGTACGGCCTGGTCTGAAAGCTGCATTGCCGTTATTAATTTTTTGTTGCTTGCATTTAAAGCGGCTGTCAGCTTTTCGTTTTCTTTACTTTTAAGTGTCAGTTCCCTGTTGGCAAGCACCAATTCTGCCGTATGTTGTTCGCTTATTTTATTTTGCAATAACAGCGTTTCCTTTGCCTGTTTCCTTTCAGTAATATCAATGACATTTATAAAACATCTTTCTTCTGTTTCATCTACTGTGCCCGCAAGCAAAACATGCATGGGTGACCGTTCATTTACAGATAAAATAATTTCGCAGGTGTGTTTGGCTTTATCATTAAAAATACTCTCCAAAAAAAGATGATACCGGGGTTGTGTTTCAGGCGATACATACAATGCAAGCCGGTTATTGATCAACCTGCCGCGATCTTTTCCCAGCATTTTCGCCGCACTTAAATTCAATTCCATTATGTCCCCTGCCCGCGAAAGGGTGCAATATCCCGATGGTGCAAAATCATACAGCGTTGCATATTTGCGTGCATACGCAGCCAATTTTTCCACTTCCTCTTTTACCTGGTTTTGTGTTTGCAACAGTTCTTCGTTCTGCATTTCCAGTTCAATCTGGTGCACTTCTAATTCATATATCAGTCTTGAGGTCTCAATTTCTTCGATGGGCTTAAAACTTTTCTGGAGGGTGTCAATTGTTGACAGAGGCTTATTTTGCATGGTAAATACATTTATTGAAAAGGTGGAGTTAGTGATGTTAAGTTAGCATATTAATTTATATTGTTTTTATTTAATTAAACAGCATGCATAATTGTTTTACTTTTTTAATGGATAAATTTCATATTGTTATGGGTGAGCTATTCTTCTAAATGCCGTATAAATTTTATTTATCTAAAACGCCGGATTTAAATTGATAATAGTTATTTATCTTCCGTGTATTGTTACTGATTTAAGGCATGCGCTTATTTATCTTCCATTAGAAGCCAAAAGAAATAAACAGTAAGTTGTACAAACACAATTGTTGTCCGATGACCAAAACAAATTTTATTATGAAGCATCTTTTCTTTCTGTTATTAAGCCCCCTTTGTTTTTTAACTACAAAATCGCAGTCGTACAAGAAGCTGCACTATGATGCCATATTGATTGATACGCACAACGACATCCCCAGTTCCACCATTGAAAAAAAGGTTCAGTTTGATACCAACCTGAAAGGCAAAACACATTCTGATTTAAACCGGATGAAAGAAGGTGGCATTGACGTACAGATATTCTCTATTTTTTGCGGGCCTGAGCAGGAACATCCCTATGCATTTGCCAACCGGGAAATCGATTCTGTGTATGCCTGGTGTAACCGCAACCCGGGTAAAATGATGCTGGTTAAAACTCCGGCGCAATTGCAGCAGGCCGTCAAGGCAAAAAAGCTGGCGGCCATGCTGGGTGTGGAAGGCGGGCACATGATAGAGAATGATTTGAATAAACTGGATACATTTTTTAACAGGGGTGTAAGGTACATGACATTGACCTGGAATAACTCTACCGACTGGGCTACATCAGCCGCAGACGAAACCTTAAAAGGTGATTCACTGAAACACAAAGGACTGACGGATTTCGGAAAACAAATAGTGAATAGAATGAATGACCTGGGCATGATGGTAGACATTAGTCATAACGGAGAACAAACATTCTGGGATGTGATCAATACTACTACCAAACCCATTATAGCATCACATAGCAGTGTTTGGAATTTATGCAAACACCGTAGAAATTTAAAGGATGAACAGATAAAAGCCATTGGAAAAAATGGCGGCGTTATTCACCTAAATTTTTATGCCGGCTTTATTGACAGTACGTATGAAGCAAAGGCCATGGCTTTTGTTGCACAGCATAAATCATCCGTTGATTCTTTAATTGCCTTAAAAATACAACCGGATTACGCAGCCATTATGGTGGGCGAAATTTACAAAGATGAAGTCAGGAATTTTCGCCCGCATCTTTCCGTGCTGATAGACCACCTGGATTATATTGTAAAGCTGATAGGTGTTGACCATGTAGGCCTGGGCAGCGACTTTGATGGTATTGAAGCTCCGCCGCTGGAGCTGAACGGTGTAGAAGATTACCCGCTGGTAACGAAAGCCCTGCTGGAAAGAGGCTACAGCGAAAAAGACATCCGCAAAATTTTAGGCGGGAATTTTATCCGTGTATTTAAAGCAAATGCCGTTAAATAATTTAAGCAGGCATAGCAACCGAAATGCAAAAGCCTCTTTTTATATTCCTTTACCCATTCGATAATTTTAACAGCCACCCTGACTACTAAGTTAACTAAACTGATACATACTGTCAGAAGCGGGATCAGTGCTTTAAAAAAACGGGCGAGGTGTTATTACCTGGATATAAAATGAAAATATTTTTTACCTGCACAATGCTTTTACTGTCATTTGCCAGCGCTTCCCAGCTGGTGGACCTTTCAAGGGTTCCGCCCTATCGCCCCGTTTTTGTGGCTACTGATGCATTTGATTCTTCTTATTTAACCCAGCTGGAAAAAGCTACTACACAAAACCTGCCTGATACCGTGCAACTGGCCATTGGCAACGATCTTGCCTATTACTGGCATACCCGAAATCTTGACAGGGCTTGCGCACTTGCGTATAAAACCCTTGTATTTGCAAAAAGCATTCACAATAAAATATGGGAAGGACGTTTACTGGTAACGCTCGGGGCCGTCTTACTGCGACAGGAAAAACTGGATTCGGCTTTTAAAGCACTGACTTCAGCAATACCCATCGTTACAAAAAAAGATTTACCACAACTCTATACACAGCTGGGGTATGTAATGGAAAGAAAAGGGCAGCTCAGCAAAGCGGCAGATTATGCACTGGAAGCCCTGCACACAGGCGACACGTTGCATGATATAAAAGCGCAGGCAATGGCTTACAGCGACCTGAGTAATTTGTTCTGGAAACAATCCAAGTTTGATAAAGGGATTGAATATGGACTTCATTCGGTGGCACTTTTTAAACAGCGAGGCATCAAAGACATGGACTATAGTTTTACCTTGTACGTACTGGGAAACAATTACCTATCCGTAAAAGATTATCCGGATGCGCTGCAATATTTCAGACTGGCTTTGGCACAAAGCGAACAATACCAGTTTTACAATAACCTGGCCGATATTTATATCGCCCTCAACCAATTGTATACACTTACTGCCGACTATGCCAAAGCAACCTTCAATGCAAGGCAGGCCATCCGGTATTCAACCTTGCTTGACAATAATTTCATGCTGATGCGGTCGTGGCTTTGCCTGGCACATTTACAAAACCTCACCCATCAGCCTGATACAGCAATCGCAAGTTTAAAAATTTGTTTACGGGTGGCAGGCAACTACTTCGGCGATAAATTCTTTTTAAGTCGTGCCTACAAAGAACTCGGTGATGCGTACGCCGCAACAGGCGACTATAAAAATGCGTATACCGCCTTTCAGCAATATGATATATTAAAAGACAGCGTATTTACTGCTGAAGCCGACCAGCGGGTGGCCCAACTGCAAACCGAATTTGAAGTTGCGCAAAAAGAAAGTACTATCAAAACCCAGCAGCAGTCTATACTACAGCAAAGACGGCTGCAGTGGTTAACGCTGGGTGCAGCAGGTTTGCTGGTGCTTATTTTAGCCGGCTTGTACCGCACCTACCACAATAAACAAAGGGTAAATGCACAACTGGAAATGCTCAATGAAAGCCTGGAACAAAAAAACAACCAGCTGGATAAACGCAATGCAGAAAACGAATTGCTGTTAAAAGAAATTCATCACCGGGTAAAAAATAATTTGGAAATCGTTTCGGGGTTACTGGCATTGCAGGCTGCTCAAACCGATCATCCATCGGCGCAGGCGGTGATGCAGGCCAGCCAGAACCGGGTACTGTCTATGGGCATCATTCACCAGAAGCTATATCAAAAAGGCAATCTTGCAGGTATAGAAATGAAGGACTATTTTCTTAACCTGGGAGAAAGTATCCTGGATGCTTACAATGCGGCAGACCGTATCCGCATTACCTGCAATATGCTTCCAATGGACCTAGATATTGATACGGCAGTGCCTGTCGGGCTCATAGCAAATGAATTATTGACCAATTCATTAAAATATGCTTTTGGAGCAAATCAACCGGGAGAAATAACCATTGATCTGAAGAAAACGGAGGTGCTGGATCAATACATTTTTTGCCTGGGCGATAATGGTATTGGCAGGCCTGAAAATACTATTGCTAAAGGCACCGGCTTTGGAACAGAGTTGGTAAATTTACTCGTGCAGCAACTGAATGGCAAACTGACTACCTGTATTAACCACGGCACCCTGATTACCATACGTTTTAAATATACTAAACCACACAATGAGCACACCCGTTAAAATACTGGTTGTAGAAGATGAGATGATCATCGGGGCAAAAATTTCCATGCAGCTAACCAGCCTCGGTTACGAGGTTACTGGTATACTGCCGCGTGGAGAAGAAGCCATCCTGCACGCCAAAGAAAATAAACCCGATATCATACTGCTGGATATTAACCTGAAAGGAAAGCTGGACGGCATTGAGACTGCAGTAGCATTACAACAACAGGGATCCATCCCGATCATTTACCTGACCGCCAATTCAGATGAAGCTACTTTTAACCGGGCTAAATCAACCAAGCCATATGCTTTTATTGCAAAGCCTTTTAAGCAGCTCGATCTGCAACGGGCAATAGAACTTACCATTAGCCGCATGGCAGAAAACGCCGGCGGCTTACCAATGGAAAATAAAACAGAAGAAGAACAGTCTTTTATTTTAAGCGACCGAATCTTTATAAGGCATAAGGAGAAAATGATAAAAGTTATGCTTGGAGATATTCTGTACATGGAGGCCGACCGCAACTACAGCCGCATTTTTACCAGTAACCGTGAATACCTCTTGTCAACAACACTTAAAACAATAGAAGAGAAAATGAGCATGCAGCTGTTCATGCGCATACACCGCTCTTACCTCATCAACATTACGCATGTAGACGAGGTAGCGGAAAGCCATGTGATGATTGGAAATAAAGCGGTGCCGTTGGGTACGGGTATGCGGGAACAACTGATGCACCGGATGCAGACTTTGTAATACTTCCATCTGCTTTTGCCAAAAGGTTGTAATGTTTTTTTCGATGTAACCATCTTCCTGTAAAAAGTTTCGGCCGATACAAGAACAGGTTCCCGGAAACATCCACCTGGCAAAAAAGCATTTAGTTAATATGAAAAAAATCTTTTTACTTTTCGTTGTCAGCAATTTATTGCATCATCATTGCTGTGCCCAAAAAAAAGGGAAATTCCTGGTAGACTCATTGGTTGCTGCATTAGCCGGGATGAAAGAAGATACAACCAAAGTGAACCTGTACTTCAATATCATGAGTGCATATGTTTATTATAAACCTAAAGAGGGATTGGATTACCAGACAGCGGCTTTGGAACTGGCCACAACAACCGGCTGGAAAATCGGTATTGCGAAGATCAAAGACAGGATAGGTCGTCTTAACTGGCGGATGGGCGATTTTGCCGAGGCACTGAATAATCATTTTGAAGCACTGAAAGTTTTTCAACAACTCAATAATGGATATGCCCGGTATATCCTGATAGAGATAGGTCAGGACTACCTGGATGACGGTAAATATGCACAAGCTGAACCGTATTTACTAAAATCAGTAAAGCTGTGTATGGCAGACAACGATAAAACTAACCTCGCTATGGCATACGATATATTGAGGTATATGTACGGCGTACAAGGTAACACGGCGGAAGAGACAAAAATCGGGTACGCTTACCTGAAAGTGACTGAAGAAATAGGCGATATAAATTCCATCTACTATGCAATGCTGCAGTTAGGGAAAAATTTTAAAGAAATTGGCAACTACCCCGATGCTTTAAAATATCTTAAACAAAGTTTACAGATTATCCATGGGTCGGGCAACAAACTTAAAGAAGCCTACTCCAACCTGAGCATTGGCGAAATTTACAATGCAACCGGCAACTTTTCAGAAGCAACGAACTATTATACGAATGCGCTCCGCTTTGCCAATGAATCAAAGGATGTAAATCTGCTGGCGGACGTATATAATGGTATGGGAAATTTATCCATTGCTCAAGGCAGGTACGTGGAAGCCATTCAATATTATACCAACGCCGAAGCGGGTTATAAATCAATCGCACATAAAAGGGAATTGGCAACGCTATATACCAACGTAGGAAAGGCTTACACCTGCCTGAAAAAATTTCCCCAGGCTACAAAATCATTCAGTGATGCAAAAACCCTCTATAAAGGGTTAAAAGCCGACCTGTCAATGGCAGATTATTATAGCGGAATGGCTATGCTGGATAGCGCCACTGGTAACTGGAAAGATGCTTACCTGAATTACCACAAATACATTGTTATTAATGACAGTTCGTTTAATAAAGAAACACTAAAAAAAGCGGTGGCATCGCAAATGAAATATGAAAACGATAAAAAAGAAGCGAATATAAAAGCCGAACAGGAAAAAAAAGATATAGCGGCGCTGGCCGAAATAAGCAGACAGCGTAATATCCGTAACGCTGCATTTGGCGTACTGATATTGGTCCTTGTATTCTCGGGGGTAGTATTCCGCCAACGTAACAAAATTGCAGGTGAGAAAAAACGAAGCGACCAGTTGTTGATGGATAAAGAAGTGCTGCTGAAAGAAATTCATCACCGGGTAAAAAACAACCTTGAAGTGGTCAGCAGCTTACTGGCGCTGCAAAGTGCCCAGATTGATGACCCGAACACCAAAGACGCCATGCTGGCCGGTCAAAACCGCGTGCATTCTATCGGCATTGTACACCAGAAATTATACCAGGGCACTAACCTTGGGGCCATTGAAATGAAAGACTATTTTATTAACCTAGGTGAAAGTATACTGGATTCTTTTGGTGCTGAAAAAAGAGTAACTGTTGAATGTGCCATGGATCAGTTGGATGTAGACATCGATACTGCAGTACCGCTCGGTTTAATTGTAAATGAACTATTGACCAATACGCTTAAATATGCCTTTCCCGAAGGACAAAAAGGGAAAGTGCAGATAAAACTACATAAACAAACGGACGGCGCATTGCGCCTGGAGGTGTCGGACAATGGCGTTGGTAAATCCGGCGTTACAAAAGGTACCGGTTTTGGCGGACAACTTGTATCCTTGCTTACACAACAACTGAGCGGCTCCATGCGGGAAGAAATAAACAATGGCACCCATATTTATTTTGAGTTTAAACCGGTAAAGGCGGCTTGAATTTATCAGCGCAGCAGTATAAAAAACTTAACTTATCCTACCTTCTTTATTTCCGGGCTAAACTGTAGGAAACGTTCAACTTTCACTTCTAAAATAGACGCTGCATCTACCCTGAACAATTGTAATGGCCGGTCCGGTAAAGAATAGCCCATCTACGGACAGTTTTACCGCCCTTTGGTCCTCAAGTGCTGTAAATCCTTATATCCAATTGTTAAGTTTACACAAGAAATATTCGCTTAATGGCGCTTCACTTCAAATGAAAAAGCCATCGTAAAAATGAACAGCTAATAAACAGGACAATACTGGTTAATTATTCAGGCAACTGTTGCGGAATAGTTTTTTTAACGACCGGGTTTGCTGAAAGATAGTATTGATAAGGCGGGAATCTAATCAATGCATAAGGAGGGATGAATAAAATCATTCCTCCTTTTTAAATCATTTCGATGATGCTTCGTCGTATCATATAAAAACTGCACCTCCAATTGTTCGTTACACCACCCCCTGAAAAATAAGCAGATCCAACAACACCTCCCATAATAAAGAATTGATTAAAATGAATGTGAACGGAACGGTCATTCGACTTAGCGTAGTAATAGCCTGAAAAAAAATAGCATCAATTTTTATTAGTTAGATAAGCAACATTATTTTTTATTTCAATACACTTACACCAATGATAAAATTATTTTTATTTGCCTGCATTCTTTCAGCCTGTGCACTACTCTTTATTCGCTGCAATCATGTTCCACCCCAACACCAAGAGGCAACTGCCCCCCTAACAAAAGAAGCAACCGCCGAAGCCCCGGAATACTTTAACCTGCGGCCAAAACTGGAAAAAGAATATGGCTATACACATGCGGTTAAAATCGGCAACGATCTTAAAATTTCAGGCGCCGTTAGTATGAATGATTCAGGGGTAATTATTGGACCGGGAAACATGGAATTACAAATGAAAAATTGTTATAGTGATCTGGAAAAAATTCTGCAGCATTATGGTTACACAATCGATGAAGTGGTAGCTGAAAACATTTATACCACCAATATGGCGGAGTTCATCAAAGTATCCGGTTTTCGTAACTCAGTTTATAAAAAACAATTTCCCACAGGTACCTGGCTGGAAGTAAAAGGGCTGGCATTGGTGGGACAATTGATTGAGATAGACATGGAAGCGCATAAGGTAAAATAATGGGAACAACATGTAGTAACAACAAGCCCAAAGGTTAGCTAAAAAAACAACCGAGCAATAAAACGCCCCATCACCATTAAATATAATCAACATGCCAACGATCCTAGCCAGACACAAAGTAAGAGGCATTGATGCATGGCTTAAAGGCCACCAGGACAGGGTAAACCTGTTTGCTCCTGCAGTAACAAGTTTTAAAACATTCCAGGATACAGACGATCCGAATTCTGTGCTACTAGTAATAGAAACAATGGATGTTGCGCTGCTGGGCGCCATCATCAATGACCCAAAAAATCATGCAGTAAAAGAATTGCACACCGTGTTGGATCCAGTAATACTGTCTATGCCAGTGGATTTATAATGCACTGTACTGCCGCATGTGAAGCAGTCCGGCAGTAATTGGCCGGGTACATAGAACATTGACAGCGACCACCGCACAATCAAAAAAAAGCCAACAATCAAATAAAAATTTATACCATGGCACAATCTAAACTGATCCCCATCCAGCAGCCCAAAGTAAACTGGCAACTGGTTATTTCCTTGTTACTGATTGCATTCGCCGGCAAATTTGTGATACAACATGCTTTACCCTATTTTGGTTTTAAGCAAGCCACTTTTGGCAGGTACTGGAATTATAAATGGCCGCTTATTGGCCACATTTCCGGGGGATTGCTGGCGCTTGCCATCGGTCCTTTCCAGTTTTGGAGAGCCTTCAGAAATAAATACATCACCACCCACCGTTGGATGGGACGCAGCTACCTGTTGTCTATTTTAATCGGCACAGTTTGTTCTACTTACCTGGCCTGGACAAGTGCCATCAAAGTTAATTTTTCCTGGGCGCTGGGTTTACAGGCGCTGGCATTTGCATGGATGACCACTGCAACTATGGCCTATATTTCTGTTATGCGTGGACGCATCATGCAGCACAGGGAATGGATGATCAGGAGTTATGTGGTCACTTTTGCATTTGTAACATTCCGGTGGCTGAATGACTCTTCCATAGCCATCCAACTGATGGAAAAATTTACAGAAAGAGGCCCGGCAATCATATGGCTTTGCTGGACAGTTCCATTGCTTATTACCGAAATAGTACTCAGCTCGAAATACAATAATGCTTATTAAGCCCAACAACATAACACAATCATTTTAAAAAACTAACAACATGAACTTTATTCAAAAAAATGCAAAGCCAGTTTTAATGGCCTCAATCATGGTTACTCTTTTTTCATGCAACAGCACTCCTGAAAAAACAGAAGAACCAGCAAAAAAGCAAGACACCGCGGTAGTAACAATAGCCGCCACACCCGAAGCCCCCAAAATTGCTGCACCTTTTGATATGATGGAAATCAACCATGCGGTAAAAGATTATACCAGCTGGAAAAAGGCATTCGACCTTGATTCAGCGGCCCGTGCAGCAAGCGGTTTGAGCTCTTTAGTATTGGCGAGAAGCCTGGATAAACCAAATGATGTATCAGTTACATTATTGGTTTCTGATGTACAAAAAGCAAAAGCATTTGCCGCAGATCCGAGACTGAAAGATGTGATGGATAAAAACGGCGTGGTGTCAAAACCGGAAATTGGTTATTATCATGTAACCCGCTTTAATCCTGATTCAAAAGAAAAGCAATGGGTAATCATCACCCACAAAGTAAAAGACTATGCTGCCTGGCTAAAAGTATATGATGGCGAAGGCCCCGCAACAAGGTCTGCTAACGGATTGGTTGATGTAGTACTGTCCCGCGCCATTGATGATTCCAACACGGTGCAAATAATATTTGATATTAAAGACATGGCAAAAGCAAAAGCAAGAATCAGTTCACCTGAATTAAAAAAATTAATGACAGATGCAGGTGTGACTGGTGCTCCAAAAATTGAATATTATAACCAAGCGGAATAAGTTAAGCAGGATTTAAACCACCCGTAACAGTGTGGTTTATTTATAACTTGTTTAAACACTTCATCATCACAAAAAAAAACAGCATGCAACGGAGAGCCTTCATTAAAAATTCAGCGCTGGGAGCAGTTGCTTTAAGCGCTTACGGGTTTATACAATTTGACGGTAACAATTATATTGGCGACTGCGAAACAACCACCGATATACTTGGCCCCTTCTACCGGCCCGGCAGCCCCGTTAAAAATAACCTGGCATTAAAAGATGAGCCAGGTAATCCAATCGAACTGAGTGGTATCATCAGGCATAAGGATTGTAAAACCCCTTATCAAAAAGCCAAAATTGAGTTGTGGCATTGCGATGCCAAAGGGGTATATGATAATACTTCAGCTGAATTCCGGTACCGCGGTACTACCTGGTCTGACGATAATGGCAATTATTCTTTTACTACTATTTTACCGGTGGCCTATGATGCTGGTGGCGGCCATATACGTCCGGCGCATTTTCATTTAATGATCACTGCTGAAGGATATCAGCCATTGGTAACACAACTTTATTTTACAGGTGATATCCACATCAAAAAAGACCGGTACGCTTCTTCACAAAAAGCAAAGGCGCGGATTTTAAATGTGCAAAAATTAAACAATGGTACACGGAAAGTAGTGTACAATGTAAGTATGGCGGAAGTATTACAGCTGGAAGCTGCAACAGTAGAAAAGTTAACCGGCACTTATACTGATAGCTCCAATAAAAATAAACCCGTGGAACTTTTCAGTAAAAACAATGTATTGTGGATGAAAAATGAAGCCTTCGGCAATAAGTTTGAATATTCCGGCAACAACACTTTTGAAGAAGCAAACAATCCGCCCGGCATGTACTGGAAACTTCATTTTGAACTTATGGAATCTGGTGCTGTGAAGCTTACTGAAAACTATGTTGATGACGATTTGGTTAAACATGTTGCTACCTATGTAAAAGGAAAATAGCCTTCTTTTTTCCGGCGTTAAAAAATAATCGAAAAATGATTTTCTATTTATCAGGGGTTGCCGAAAACTTTGGAAGCTATTGATGGAGTAATTAAAAAACTTAGATCGTACGGCAAAATGAAAGACCAGTACCTGACCAGCTAACTAAAAGCAACATAAAAAATGAAAAAAATAATTCTTTCTACGATTATTGCAGGGGCTGTTTTCGCATGCACGCAATCTCCCCAAAATATAGACAATAACGTTACTACCGTAACAAGGGATAGCGTTTATACTGTTAAAACCGGGGGTGCTAAAATGATACAGGTAGATGGTAAGTACAATGTATGGACAAAGAAAGTTGGTGATGGAAAAATAAAAGTATTGTTGCTGCACGGCGGCCCTGGTTTTAGTCACGACTACTTTGAGTGTTTCGAAGATTTCCTGCCCAAAGAAGGCATGGAGATTTATTATTACGATCAATTGGGTTGTGGCAATTCAGATGCACCAACAGACACTTCACTTTGGAATATTGCCCGCTACGTAGAAGAAGTGGAGCAGGTGCGTAAAGGTCTCGGGCTTGATACTTTTTATTTACTGGGCCATTCCTGGGGCAGCATGCTGGCCATGGAATATGTACACAAATACCAGCAGCACGTAAAAGGCGCAGTATTATCTAATATGACTGCGGGTATTAAAAGTTACCTGCCCTACGCAGAAGAATTAAAAAAGAAATATTTAACCAGGGCTGACATAGCCACCTATGATTCGCTGGATAAATTAAAGGCTTACCAGTCCCCGGAATACCAAAATTTACTGATGAGTAAATTGTATACGCAAACCATTTGCAGGCTTCCAATGGAGCGCTGGCCGGAGCCATTAATGAGAGCTTTTAAAAAAGCAAACCAATCTATCTACATTCAAATGCAGGGTGTGGATGAATTTCATGTAACAGGAAATTTTAAGGACTGGGAGATGTGGGATCGCCTGCCGGATATTAAAGTACCAACGCTTGTCATTGGCGGAATGTATGATGAAATGAATCCGGCAGAGATGAAAAAAGAGGGACAGCTAATTCCTTACAGTCACACCTACTTATGCCCCAACGGAAGCCATATGAGTATGTATGATGACCAGCAAAATTATTTTAATACCCTCATTAAATTTTTAAAAGATGTAGAGAGTAACCAATTTGTTGCAGATAAAAAATAACGTCACCCGTATCTTTTTTTTAATAAACAAGAAATTAATCACTGCTAAAACTTTAGAAAATGAAATCAGTAATTATTACAGGCACCAGTAAAGGAATTGGCCTCGAAACAGCACTTGCCTTTGCGCGGGCCGGTTATAACGTTTTTGCCACCATGCGCAGTCCGCAAAGTGCGAATGCTTTTAAGCAACAAATTAAAGACGAGGCTTTACCAATAACCATTGCTGCGATGGACGTGAATTCTGATGCATCAGTTAAACAATGTATAGACGGCATACTCAGTGAGAATGGATCAATTGATGTACTGGTAAATAATGCAGGCATTGAGCGACATGGCTCCATTGAAGAACTGACAATGGCCAATTTTAAAGATGTGATGGAAACAAATTACTTTGGGGTGCTCAGATGCACAAAGGCTTTATTGCCATTGATGCGTAAAAACAGGAATGGCTGTATCATTAATGTAACGAGCATTGCGGGTAAAATTGCCAACACACCCTTAGGCCCTTATTCTGCCAGTAAATTTGCGCTGGAGGCTGTTAGTGAATCACTGGCACAGGAAGTAAAACCACATAATATACGGGTAGCCATTGTAGAACCGGGCATTATCAATACACAAATGGCGAATGACATCAGTATAAACGAAGCTTCAATATATCCGCAATCGAAACGTTTTGCAGGCTTGTTTGCCGCTTCACTTAAACACCTACACAACCATCTATGGTTGCAGAAAAGATATTGGAAATTGCTGAAAGCAACAGCTGGCAATTGCGCCACCCGGTTGGGCCCGATGCAATACCTTTTTTGCAATGGCGGGCTTCAATGACAGATGAACAATATGTGGATTGGAATGCAGCCACGGATGAAGATTATTATAATGCAGTACAAAATACTTTTGGTCTGAATGCAAGACCGGAGCAATAGCGGTTTAAAATCTAATTTAAAATTCTTTTATAAAGGTGCTTGCATAATCCGCAGGCACTTTCACTATTTCTTTATGTTGCAACAAAAAAAAAGATGACGAAACTAACATTCACAACGCTGATCTTCTTAACAGTGTTAAGTTCATTTATCAGCACCCATTTAATGGCACAAAATACAGTAACAAAAAATGCAAAAAAAGAGAAGGTAAAACCAGCGATGCCTCTGTATGAAAAATACATTGACGACAACATGGATGCACACCTGAAAGAATTTGTTGAGTTGGTATCTATTCCAAGTATATCATCTATCCCATCCAATAAGCCTGATGTAGAAAAAGCAGCAGCATGGATACAAAATAAATTAAGAGCCATTGGTATCCCCACCACGCAACTAATACCCACAGATGGGAACCCGGTAGTATATGGCAGCTGGGATAAAGCGCCTGGCAAACCAACGGTGTTAATTTATGCGCATTATGATGTGCAGCCGGTAAAAGAATCAGAATGGGACAACCCTCCTTTTGCACCGGTTATTAAAGATGGAAAAATATTTGGCCGCGGTGCCAGCGATGACAAAAGTGGTGTGATGACAACCATCTGGGCGGTGGAAGCCATGTTGAGCACCAACGGAAAATTACCGGTGAATGTAAAATTTATGTTTGAAGGAAATGAAGAAGTGGGCAGCCCCTACTTTAAAGATTTTCTTATAAAAAATAAAGACTTGCTGAAAGCTGATTTCGCATTGAACGCGGATGACGGCCAGATTGATGAAAACAATCCTGCGATGACAGTTAGTTTACGCGGCGCAGCGCAAATGGAATTCAGCATTAAAACAGCTAATACTGATGCGCATTCGGGAGAGTTTGGTGGCAAGACACCCAATGCGGTTTTGATCCTGTCCCAGATTATCAGTTCTTTTTATGACAACAAGGGTAATGTGGCCGTGGAAGGGTTTTATGATAAGGTTGTACCTGTATCTCCTCAGCAAAAAGAGATGATCAAAAAAATACCTTATGATCCCGCAACGGACATGAAAATATTAGGCACTACAGCCGAAGCAGGAGACACCAGTTTTTCGCCGTTGGAAAGAATCTGGTTTCGTCCCACGCTGGAAATTGTGGGCATGCAGGGCGGTTATACTGCGGCAGAAGGCCACTCCAATATTATTCCCGGCAATGCGATGGCGAGAATAACCTGCCGCCTGGTAAGCAATCAAAACGGAAAGGAAATTATTGATTTAATCGTAAAGCACATCAACAAAAATTGTCCGCCAGGCGCTACGGTTACATACAAATTTGGCAAAGGCTATGCAAGCCCGATGCAATTGCCTGCTGACACAAAAGAATACCGGTATATCTCTGATGTGTTATCAACAATTTACGGCAAACAACCTTTGCAATTGGCCACCGGGGGCAGTGTTGGATCGCTGTTATCTATCAAGGAAATTTTAGGGCTGAATGCCTATCCGTTGGGCTTTGAATTAAGCGATGAAAAATGGCATGCAGCCAATGAGTTTTTCAGGATATCCAGTGTACGTAGGGGTCAATTGATTTACTGCAATTATTTACAATATCTTGCTGATGAAGAAGCCAAATTAAAAAAGTAAAAACCCGTACACAAACAATAGACATACAACATTCAAGGTCGTTTATTTAATCGATTTAAAATTTATATTGTTACTAATACTTTGCAAAAAAGCGTGAAGTCCACGAGCCCTGTTTCGAATTTAAAACAGTAACTGGATAAGCTGCCTCTTTTGGTTCGGTTCCGGCTTGCCGGAATTCAAAAAAATGCGCAGCATATTTTTTTGAAAGAAGCAAAAGCAGCAGCGTTCCAGTTACGCAGCCACGCCGGCTGCGGAGGCGAAGTCAACATGTTGAAAAGAAGCACCCAATTAAATGATGCTTTAATTTTTAGACGAACGAATGAAATAAAACCATGTTTAAATAAACACATTGATACAACACTTAGCGAATAAAACAGCAAAAGCACATTCAACAACCAACCAAAACCAAACATCATGCAACGCAGAACATTTATCAAGCATTCGTCTTTGACGGCACTCAGCATCAGCGCATTTGGCAGCCTGTTCTGGAATGGAAAAAACTATGAAGGCGACACGCCAACAACTACTGATATTCTTGGTCCGTTTTACAGACCGGGTGCTCCATTGAAAACCAACCTTATCCTGCGGGGTTCAAAAGGAACACCTGTTGTTTTAAAAGGAAGCATTTTTAAAGAAGATGGCAAAACGCCTGTCAGCAATGCATTGGTTGAAATCTGGCATTGCGATGAAAACGAAGTATACGACAATACTTCTGAAGCTTACCATTATCGTGGCGGACAAAAAACAACTACAGATGGCAAATACGCATTTACAACGATTTTGCCCGTGCCCTATAAAGCCGATCCTAAAGATGAATCCTCCTGGCGACCTGCGCACATTCACATGCGGGTTTCAGTGCCCGGTCAGCAAGACCTTATCACTCAAATCTATTTCAAAGGAGGCAAATATGTTGAAACCGATAAATGGGCGTCTGCTCCGCAGGCAGTAAACAGGATACTGGATATTGCTACCAACAAAGCAGGCCAAAGCGAAGTTGTTTTCAATGTGACCATGCGTAAAGAAATTCCGTTGGATAAAAAAGTGTATGAAAAGGTTACCGGCCTCTTTGATATTGGAGATAATAATACAGTAGAGTTCATTAAAAATGATGACTTGCTTTTTATGAAAAGTAACGGGCAATTAAGGGCTGCTTTAAAATACATTGGCAATAACACCTTTGAAGCGGGAATCGGTTATCCCAAAGCAACTTTTGAATTGCAAAAAGACGGAACTGTAAAAGTAGCTATACAGCGAACAATTGATAAGACTATGTATGGCACAAAAGTTTTAAAATACAATTAATAAAATATTTCAAAAAACTAGAAGCAGCCAGTCAGACTATGAAAGCAATTGCAAAAGCAAGAATAGAATCTATAGATATTTTAAGGGGGGTGGTAATGGCTATTATGGCACTAGACCATGTAAGAGATTATTTTCACTATGGTTCCATTTTTGGTGACCCGACAGATTTAAAAACCACCACCCCTATCCTTTTCTTTACCCGTTTTATTACCAATTTTTGTGCTCCTGTTTTTGTATTCCTGTCTGGTACGTCTGCGTTTCTTTATGGAAGCAATAAATCAAAAAAACAGCTGTTTAAATTTCTTTTCACCAGGGGTATCTGGCTTATTTTTCTTGAAACAATAATCAACAATTTTATCTGGACTTTCGATATCACCTACAGCATACATATTTTCCAGGTTATTTGGGCGATCGGATGCAGCATGGTATGCTTATCCATCCTCATCTTTCTTCCCCGGAAAATAATTTTAGCAATTGGAATGCTACTGGTTGCAGGGCACAATGCCCTCGATGGCATTGTGGTGCAGGGACATAGTTTCCAGTCAATCGTTTGGGACGTTTTACATCATGAGAATGTGCTGGTATCAGGTTCAGGCCATATCTTCTTTCTACACTATCCGCTTATTCCCTGGATTGGCCTGATGGCACTGGGATACTTATTTGGAACATTTTACCAGAAAGATTTTGATGCAACACTCCGCAAAAAATGGCTACTGGGATTGGGCCTTGGGTCGCTTGTTTTATTTTTGGTTTTACGAGGTTTGAATGTGTATGGTGATTTAGTGCCATGGTCAGTGCAGGATAGCCGTACCAAAACAATACTGTCATTTTTTAAGGTGACAAAATATCCTCCTTCGCTATTATTTCTCTGCATTACGATTGGGCCTGCCCTATTGTTTTTATATGCTTTTGAAACCATCAAAACCAAGGTCACTGATTTCTTTTTGGTATTTGGAAGTGTACCTTTGTTCTATTACTTCCTGCACATGTTAGTGATTCATGTTTTTGCCGTTATAGGTCTGGTGATTACGGGCGGCCATTGGCAGGACATGATTATAACTGCTAAAGGATTTCAAAGCCAACAACTCTTAACATATGGATACCCGCTTTGGGTAGTATACCTCGTTTGGATCGGCGTTGTTTTACTGCTGTATCCATTTTGTAAAAAATACATGTTGTATAAACAAGCGCACAAAGAAAAATGGTGGTTGAGTTATTTGTAAAAAATAATCACAAAAACATTGCCCCCAAGACATTTACTTATTAAACAAACAAGATGAAAAAATATGTATGCCTATTACTGCTTGCAATAATTGGATGTACGAACCCTACAAATAGCCAGCCGGTGAAAATCAATGAGCATGATAAAAATGCAGATTCAATAGAAGTGGTAACAATTGTAAAAGAGTTCTTTAAATCGTTTGATGACCGGGACTTGCAAAAGATGAATGAGCTATTGGATCCGTCAATGAAAATCATTCATCACAACGGCGCAACCACTAACCGGGAAGAAATGATTGCCATAATAAAAGAAACAAAAAACTGGTGGCCAAGAACAAGAAAGTTATCGGAGATAGAATTTACCGGTTCCCCTAACATGGCAGTAGTCGGCATTTTGAATGAAGTGATCTTTTCGTTACCCAATAATAAAACAGTGGAAGAACGGTATAGGGAAACCTGGATTTTTAAGAAAACTGGCAATCAATGGAAACCCGTTCGTTGTCACTATTCAAAAATAATGGTCGATAAACATTCTGAAGAAGTGAATTAAAAATCAGTCATACAGATTTACCAATGAAAAAAATACAACTATTTGGAATTGCAATTTTATTTACGGCGCTGTTGCAGGCACAATCAAACCAAACCCAGCAGGCAGTGCAACAAACAGTGACCAAATTATTTGACGCATTATCCAACCGGGACTCTGTCAGCTTAAAACAATATTGTGCTGATGATATAAGCCTGTATGAATATGGAATGGCCTGGAATCTGGATACGCTTATCAACAGGGCAATTACATTAAATACAGCAACCGATTTTAAGCGCATTGATACCCTTGACTTTATCAACACAACCATTGATAAAAACGTAGCATGGACAACTTACAATCTTAGTTCTGAAATTACAAAGGATGGTAAACAGACTTCTGTAAAATGGCTGGAAACAGTGATTGTAGTAAATGAGAGAAACAAGTGGAAAGTCAAAGTATTACATTCATCATTGATCAAACGTAATTAATAAAATTTATGAAACGAATATTACTTGCTTTTATCCTGGTTTCATTTTTCATTGCGCCTGCATTCTCCCAAACCACATTCAGCGATGAAACAAAAAAATACATTGAGTACAACGACTCTGTTACGGTGTTTAAAAATGCTTTGTTGATTGATGGCAAAGGCAATGATGCAAAGCCGCATCAATCCGTTATTATCAGCAATGGTAAAATTAAATGGATGGGTGATGATGCAACACTGCAACTGCCAAAGGGTGCAAAGCTCATCGACTTAAATGGCAAAGCGCTCATGCCCGGCCTGGTCATGCTCCATGAGCACATGTACATATCAGCACATGACATCGGCACCCGCTATCTCCACTTAAAGCAATTGCCTTTTACCTTTCCCCGCTTGTACCTGGCAGCAGGCGCCACCACCATCAGAACCTGCGGCAGCATTGAACCTTATTCTGACCTGCGCATAAAAAAAGACATCGACCTGGGTTTATTACCGGGTCCGTCAATGGAACTTACAGCACCTTATATCCAGGGTAAGTCATCCAATTTCCCGCAAATGAAAGAAAACAAAACACCGGAGGAAGCGGCAGCATTTGTAAACTATTGGGCCGACCAGGGCTTCACTTCTTTTAAAGCATACATGGGGGTTGATAAACCAATTTTAAAAGCTGCTATTGATGCAGTGCATAAAAGAAAGTTGAAAATCACTGGCCATCTCGATATCGTTAAGTATCGTGAAGCAGCTTTATTGGGCATGGATAATTTAGAACATGGATTTATGGTCAGTACCGATTTTGCTGCGGGTAAAAAGGAAAATGAGAAGCCTGAAACCGGCACTGCCATCAAAGGATTGGGAAACCTCGATATCCAAAGTGATAGTGTAAAACAATTTATCCAATTCTTGATTGATAAAAAAACAGGCATCACTTCTTCGCTTGCTGTATTTGAAGGCGCTACCTCTACGCAACCGTTGCCTGTTGAAGATGCAGTGAGTGCCATGTCACCGGATACAAGGGACTTTTATTTAAAAAGACTGGTCAATACCAAATCTGCTAAAGGCATAACTGATTATGATAAAGCATTTGCAAAAGCTGCCAAAATGGAAAAGCTCCTTAATGATATGGGTGGCCTGTTAACGGTGGGTACCGACCCCACCGGTAATGGCGGAACCTTGGCCGGTTACGGCAACTGGCGGGCAATTGAATTACTGGTGGAAGCAGATGGCTTTACTCCTTTGCAGGCGATTAAAATTGCGACACAAAATGGCTCCGTTGCATTAGGGTTTGATAAATCAGTTGGTACTATTGAGATTGGAAAATCGGCTGACCTGTTAGTGATTGAAGGCGATCCGTCAAAGAATATCAGTGATATCCGTAAAGTGCAGTATGTGTTTAAAAACGGTGTTGGTTATAATTCAAAGAAATTGTTTGACTCGGTAAAAGGGAAAGTGGGATTTAATTAAAGTATTAAAATGATTCTCATCAAAGAATAGGGCATTTGCAGAACGCTAAATTTAGAGCAGTACTATTGACCAGGTCGAAGCAACTATCGTTGTGTTGCTCTATAAATAAGTACATGATTCAGACAGAAGCCTTATACTAAATAATTAAATTGTGGTATGTTGGCTAAAGCCAACAATCATCAATGAATTGCCACAGGCTTCAGCCTGTGGATAAAAATAAAATCAAATTGGCTTCAGCCAAACAAATGAATAATAAAAAATAGATAACATGCCATTTGTTAGTGTCTACATTCATTTTGTATGGAGTACAAAAGACAGGGTGCCTTATTTAGAAAACAAAACAATAAGAGACGCCATGTGGCAACACATCAGGGATAATGGAAAAGCAAAAGGCATTTTTATTGATTTTGTAAATGGACACACTGATCATTGCCACTGCTTAGTTTCTCTGGGAACTGAACAGACCATCAGCAAAATAATGCAGCTGATAAAAGGAGAAGCCGCATTTTGGTTTAACAAACAACATTTTATTACAGAAAAATTAGCATGGCAGGATGAATATTTTGCAGTGTCGGTTTCTGAATCAGCCTTGAACATAGTGAGAAATTATATAAAAAATCAGGAAGAACATCACAAGAAAAAGACATTTCAGCAAGAGTATGATGAGTTCCTCACTAAATATGGATTTCAAAAATTTCAAGATGAATGAGAATTATGTTTTGGCTAAAGCCAATAACATTAATTTAATTGTCCTCCAGCTGAAGCTGGAGGCAATTAAAAAGCTGGAGGCAATTTCAAAAGCTGGAGGATAATTCATGGAGCCAATTCGTGAATTGTCACAGGTTTTAAACTGTGGACAAAATAAAATGAATTGCCATAGGCTTCAGCCTGTGGACTAAAATAAAATCAAAAAGGCTTTAGCCAAATAATGAATAAAGAAAATGACAATACGAAAGAAAGTTTCGGAGATGATTAAAAAATTCAGAAACTACTAGCAAAATTTCTTAAATAATAAGACCCAAAACCATACATGAAAAAAATATTCCTGCTGGTGCTATTACCTGTTCAGCTACTTGCACAGACCAATCCCTTTGCAGCTTTTAAAGCCTACAATTTCCCAACCGAATTGCATGCTGCTTCGAGTGGATCAAAAATAGCCTGGGCATTGGATGAGCAGGGAAAACGCAATGTATATGTGGCAGAAGGCCCCGCATTCAAACCCAGGAAACTGACCAGTTTTTCAAAAGATGATGGGCAGGAAATTACCAGTGTATCTATTTCAGCAGATGGCAAGTGGGTGGTATTTGTTCGTGGCGGCGATCATGGTGCCAATTGGGATCATGGCTTACCGTTAAACCCTTCATTTGAAACAAATCCTTTTCATGTGCAAGTAGCCAGTGTACCATTTGATGGTGGAGAAACAAAATATTTATCCGAAGGTGATGACCCTGTTATTTCTCCCGATAGCAAAACAGTAGCTTTCATAAAAGGCGGACAGGCATGGGCGGCGCCCATTGACGGCAGTGCTGCTGCCAGGAATCTATTTACAACAAGGGGCAACGTTGGGTTGCTGGAATACAGTGCAGGTGATAGTTTGTTGTTATTTGTTGCCCATCGTAATGATCATTCTATCATCGGCATTTATACCAATGGTGCAACGCCCATCAAATGGATTGCGCCTTCCTTTAGTTTTGATGAAACACCTCATTGGTCGCCCGACAATAAAAGTATTGTGTTTATCAGAAGACCGGGCGCTGGTGGTGCACCCGATTCTTTGTTGGTTCAAAAGCATATTCCCTGGAGTATTTATACCGCGGATATTGCAAGCGGCAAAGCAACGTTGTTGTGGAAAGCTCCCGCCACCTTGCGGGGCTCTGTACCCACAACAGAAGGCGGTTACAACCTGCACTGGGCTGCCAATAACAGGATCATATTTTTATCTTACCAGGATGGATGGCCGCATCTCTACTCTATTGCAGCGGATGGTGGTAAGGAAACGCTATTGACGCCGGGCAATTTTATGTGTGAGCATATCACGCTAAGTACAGATAAAAAATACCTGACCTTCAGTGCCAACACCGGTAACGGCCAACTGGATATTGAAAGAAGGCATGCTGCGAAAGTAAGTGTTGACAAAGCAGATATGCATGTACTGACAAATGGCAGTGGCCTTGAATGGACACCGTTATTAATCAATGATAACAATACGTTGGCCTTTATCAGCGCCACCGCACAGCGACCACCATTACCTGCTGTGATGCAATTAAGTAAGAGCGACAATGCTGTTCAATTAATGGGTGAAGAATTGATACCAACCAGTTTTCCAAAGGAAAAATTGATTATCCCCACACAAGTAATTTTTAAATCGGCTGATGGCGTTACGGTGCATGCGGATTTATTTTTACCTGCAGGTGGCACCAGTAAAAAACCGGCTATTGTGTATGTGCATGGCGGCCCGCCAAGACAAATGTTATTGGGCTGGCACTACTCCGATTATTATAGCAATGCCTATGCAAGCAACCAATACCTGGCCAGCCTCGGCTTTGTGGTGTTGTCAGTAAATTACCGCCTGGGTATCGGGTATGGTTATGAGTTTCACCAGGCAAAAAATGCAGGCGAAGCCGGCGCTTCAGAATATCTTGATATTAAAGCTGCTGGCGAATGGCTGCGAAAACAAACCTTTGTTGATGCCCAAAAAATCGGCATTTATGGTGGCTCTTATGGTGGCTATTTAACAGCCATGGCGCTGGCCAAAGATTCGAAACTTTTTGCAGCCGGCGTAGATATTCACGGCGTGCATGACTGGGCATCCCGTTCTGGTTTACTTACGGCTTATAATGAGAAATATGAGAAAGCGCCTGACCTGGAAAAAGCCCTCAAAACAGCCTGGTACTCCTCCCCGATTCCTTACATGAAAACATGGAAATCGCCTGTGTTAATCATCCATGCGGATGATGACCGAAATGTACAATTTAATGAAAGTGTTGATATAATCAACCGGTTGGAAAAGCAGCATGTGACCTACGAAACCATCATGATTGCAGATGATACCCACCACTGGATGAAATGGGAAAATGCAGTAACCGTGTACGGGGCTGTGGCGGAGTTTTTTGTTAGAAAATTTAAATAGCAAATAAGACACTATTGATAGAAAGAAAAATAGTGCATAAAAATTGAACCGGTTTTTCAAAAATGCAGCTGACCTTTTACAATTTACTGAATAAAATAAGTAACTTAAAACCGATTAAAAATCAATACCAAAACCAACTAATATGCAACAGCCACTTGCTGCATCGCAGAAAAGAATTGACTCCATTGATGTGCTGCGGGGCATTGTGATGGTTATCATGACGCTGGATCATACCAGGGATTTTTTTCATGTTGCAGCCAACACCGGCGATCCCTTAGCCGTACCCTCTGCATCTCCTATATTATTTTTTACCAGGTGGATCACTCATTTTTGTGCGCCCACATTTGTATTTCTATCCGGACTTTCCTGCTACTTACAATCCTTTAAAAAAAGCAAAAAAGAATTGAGTTCCTTCTTAATCAAGAGAGGACTTTGGCTCATTATTGCGGAAGCGATTATCCTCTCTTTTGTGTTTACGTTAAATCCATTGTACAATATTATTTTCCTGGAAGTAATCTGGGCGATTGGTATCAGTATGATGATACTGGGTTTGCTGATCTACCTGCCATTCCCTGTTATACTTACCATAGGGTTGGTAATAGTGCTGGGGCATAACCTGCTGGATATACCCGAAGCAGCCCCCGGTTTTAAACCCTCTTTTTTATACAGCCTCCTGCACCGGGTGGGCGGAGTAATGCCATTTGCTCCGGGACATATACTGCTTGTGCTGTATCCATTTTTACCATGGACGGGCTTAATGATATTGGGCTATTGTACCGGTACGTTCTTCTCTTCCAACTACAGTGCGGATGAACGTAAAAAAATATTGTTGAGGATAGGTGTCTTTACTATTTTATTTTTTGTCCTGGTCAGGTTTGTCAACGTGTATGGTAATCCATTTCAGTGGAGTAAGCAAAATACCTGGTTGGATACTTTTCTTTCTTTCATCAACCTTCAGAAATACCCGCCCTCTTTATTGTTCATGTGCGTCACCGTCGGACCAGCACTGATTGTTCTGTCTTATTTGGAAGGTATTCAAAACCGCTTTACCAGTTTGGTGAGGATCTACGGCAGGGTTCCTTTTTTCTATTATGTAGTTCATTTCTTTCTGGCGCACGTGGTGGCAATGATCGTATTTTTTGCGAGGGGGCACAATATGCAGGACGTCGCGAAGGCAGCTCAGCAGGTGCCTTTGTTGTTTATTGTTCCCGGTGAAGGATTTAGTTTGCCGGTAGTATATTTAATCTGGCTGGCCATCGTAGCCATTATGTATCCGTTGTGTAAAAAATATGACCGGTATAAAACCAGTCACAAAGAAAAATGGTGGCTGAGTTATTTATAACAAAGCAAATAAATTTTTATTCAATCAACCAACATACCAATGCAAGCTTCTTTGTCCAACAATCAAAAACGAATCAACTCAATTGATTTGCTGCGTGGATTGATCATGATCATTATGGCGATTGACCATGTTCGGGATTATTTTCATGCCAGTTCATTTTTATACAATCCGCTGGATCTTTCCAAAACAAGTGCCCCCATATTCCTTACCCGTTGGATCACGCATTTTTGCGCACCCATATTTATGCTGCTTGCGGGTACATCCGCCTATCTTATTGGTCAGAAGAAAACCAAAAAGGAGTTGTCCGTTTTCCTTTTAAAACGTGGACTGTGGCTGATCTTTCTTGAAATGATCATCGTTAATTTTGGTTGGAATTTTAATATCTTATTTCCCAATTTTCTGTTTGTCACCATCTGGGCACTCGGTGTAAGCATGATTGTACTGGCCGCAATGATTCATTTGCCCGTAAAAATTATTTTGCCCGTTTGCATCCTCATTGTAGCAGGTCATAATTTGCTGGACAAAACGCATGTAACCGGCAACACACTGCCTGCATTTGGCTGGGCGCTGCTGCATGAGCAAAACTTTTTTTACTGGCACAAGGAAGCTTTCCTGGTAGGCTACCCGCTGGTACCCTGGATTGGTGTAATGCCGTTGGGTTATTGCCTTGGTGTATGGTACGCCAGTGGCTATGACGCAGCCAAAAGAAGAAAGCAACTGTTGATTACCGGGGGAGCCGCCATCCTACTTTTTATTATACTCCGTTTCACCAACCTGTATGGTGATCCTGTTCCATGGAGCACACAAAAAAATCCACTGTTTACTTTGTTGTCTTTTATCAATGTCAACAAATACCCGCCATCACTCTTGTATATTTTAGTAACGTTGGGCAGCGCATTGATATCGCTGGCATGGATGGAAAAATTACAAGGCACCGTTGTAAATATCATTTCCATCTACGGGCGGGTACCGATGTTCTTTTACCTCATTCACATTTACCTGATACATTTACTGGCGATGATTGCGTCGGGATTGTTCACCAGTGTAGCCTGGCAAAACTGGATGCTGCGGCAACCCATCTGGTTCAATACAGACCTGAAGGGATACGGCTTTCCGCTGATCGTGGTCTATCTTGTCTGGGCCTTTGTGGTGGTAGCCCTGTTCCCGCTTTGCAAACGATACGATCGTTACAAGCAGTCGCATAAAGAAAAATGGTGGTTGAGTTATTTATAAAGCATACAACCCCGTCAGCGGTTATAAACCCTGACGGCGGTTGGGAAAGAACGAATGTTTTAATTGAACACCATTCTTTAAAACCGCCAACGGGGCGTGGAGCCGCCGTCGGGGTTAGGAAATATTTCAAATTAACGGCTTGCCATCAGATTGTTACACAATATTCCATCATTCAAACCAACCACGTGAACAAAAAAGTCATTACATTTTTATCCATCCTGATCTTTAGCATAGGAGGGCTCCATGCGCAAGTCAGCAAACAGGTAAAGCAAATGGCCTATGCTGATTCGGGCAGGCTGGTGGAAATTTTTAAAGACCTTCACCAGAACCCGGAGCTCGGTTTTATGGAAGTGCGCACATCCGCCATCATCGAAAAAGAACTGAAGGCATTGGGCTATGAAGTGATGACAGGAATTGGCAAAACAGGTGTGGTAGGTATTTTAAAAAATGGCGCCGGCCCGGTGGTAATGTACCGTGCCGATATGGATTGTAATTCAGTAAAAGAAATTACAGGTCTACCCTACTCCAGCACCAAAACGATGAAGAAGGTGGACGGCACGGAAGTGCCCGTAATGCACGCCTGCGGCCATGATGCACATGTAACCTGGTTGCTGGAAGTTGCCAAAATAATGGCGTCTATAAAAAACGAATGGAAGGGAACGCTGGTAATGCTGGCACAACCTGCAGAGGAACCACTGACTGGTGCCAAGGCAATGGTCAATGATAAGATGTATGACAAAGGTGTACCAGTTCCTGATTATTTATTTGGTCTGCACACCACTCCCATTGCAACAGGCAGCATTAAAAACGGTGCTGGTGAAAGAGCCGCAGGCAGTGATCAGCTGGACGTAACTTTTTACGGCATCGGCGGCCATGGCTCTACACCGGAACTTACCAAAGACCCGGTGGTAATGGCTTGCAATGCAGTGTTGCAGTATCAAACCATTGTCAGCAGAAGCATTGCTGCGCAGGATGTGGCTGTGCTGACTGTTGGCGCCATCCACTCCGGTGGCGATAACAATGTGATCCCGGCATCTGCGGTGGTGAAACTAAACCTGCGCTGGTTCAATGAAAGAATAAGAACTGTTTTGCTGGATGGTATCAAAAGAATCAACGAAGGCATTGCTGTTGCGAACGGCGTCGCCAAAGAAAACTATCCATCCATTTTAATGAAGGGCAGTGTGTACCCGCAGGTGAATGATCCGGCATTGTCTGCCAAAGTAAACAAAGCGCTTACGCCCCTGCTGACACCTGAAAAAATCATTACTGATACGCCTCCTATCATGGGTTCCGAAGATTTCAATCACCTGGTATTGGGCAATAATAAAACACTGTGCGATTATATATGGGTAGGCACTGCACAACCCGACCTGTATGCAAAGGCGGTGAGCGAAGGAAAGAGTGCGCCTTTTTATAATCATAACGGCAATTACCAGGTTGATCTGGCAGCCATTCCGCTGGGTGCTGTAATTGGCACTACAACTCTGCTTGAATTATTCAAAAAATAGCGATCAAAAAAAATTATAGGATACTAAAGAATAGCCGCATATTCTTTAACGGCCTCAGAAAAAAAGCGTTAAGAAAATTTGAATGGTTGCCGTTAAAAAATGAAATTGATGTTACAAATGTTTGGCATGGGTATTAGCCCGTAAGTCGCACATAAGCCTGGCTATATTCTGCTGCTTGAGCTAATTTCATTTTAGGCGAGCATTCAAATTTTTAGCTTTTTTTCTGCAGCCTTGATTTTTTTTGTTCCTTTTTTTTATCAAGAAAAAAAAGTAATTGAACCCTTACATCAGATGAGAAAGGCTTTGCGGACTAAATTAATTATTCTAAAATATTATTTAAAGAAGCTTTGATGCAACAACCCTTCACCAGCAACAAAAAAAGAATTGAATCGATTGACCTTTTGAGAGGCATCGTGATCGTCATCATGGCGCTGGATCATGTACGGGATTATTTTCATGCAGCTAATTTTGTGTACGATCCAACCGACCTTACGCAAACCAATGCACCCGTATTTTTCACCAGGTGGATCACGAATTTCTGTGCACCGGTATTTGTGTTCCTGGCAGGCACTTCCGCCTTTTTGGTGGGAGAAAGAAAAACAAAATCAGCACTCTCGGCATTTTTACTAAAGCGTGGCCTGTGGCTGATGCTGCTGGAAGTATCGGTGATCAGCTTTGCCTGGAATTTCAATCCGCACTACCCCACTTTTCGACTGCAGGTGATCTGGATATTGGGACTTTCGATGGTGTGCATGAGCGCCTTGATTTACCTGCCACCCAAAATAATTTTAGCGTCGGGGCTCCTTATATTATTTACGCATAATTTATTTGACAACCTACATGTAACGGGCAACAGTTTTTCTGATTTTTTATTGGCAGAATTGCACGAACGCAAACGGTTCAATTTTGGCGGGCACTTTTTCACTACCGGCTACTCCCTCCTTGCATGGCTGAGCACCATGATGCTGGGTTATTGCTTTGGGGCATTGTATAAAAAAAGTATGGATACGACTGTTCGAAAAAAATACCTGCTGATCATTGGCAGCACTGCCATTGCTGTTTTTATGTTGGTAAGAGCCATCAATGTATATGGAGATATGCAACCCTGGAAAGTGCAGCCCTCCTTCATTATGACGGTTTGTTCCTTTTTAAATGCTACCAAATACCCCCCATCACTGCTTTATACGTTAATGACTTTAGGGCCTGCATTGATTGCGCTGGCATTGCTTGAAAAACCGCTGAGTCGTTTCGGGCAAATCACCATTGTATATGGCCGTGTACCGTTGTTTTTTTACATCCTCCATCTTTTTCTGATTCACCTGTTGGCGATTGTTGCTGTGGTGGCAAGTGGCAGGCCATGGACACAGATGATTTTTACAACGATGCAAAATGCAAAAGACAATCCCTGGTTGACAGGCTACGGATTCTCACTGGCCGGAACTTATTTGGTTTGGTTACTGGTAGTAGTGCTGTTATATCCTTTGTGTAAATGGTATGATCGTTATAAAAGCAACCACAAAGAAAAATGGTGGCTGAGTTACCTATAAAATAAAAAAATGAAAATTAAAACAATCGCACTGTTGCTATGGGTGTTTTTTTATGCTCTGCAGTTGGCAGCGCAGGTTCAGGTAAGAGAAGAACCAAGACACCATCCCGTTTTACAAAACAAATATATCCGCCTGCTGGATGTGTGGTTACCACCTGGAGATACGACCTTGTTTCATATTCATGCAACACCCTCGGTCTTTGTAATACTAAGTAATACCATCACAGGTACACAAATAAAAGACTCAGCGTGGAGCATCGCAGCACGATCAAAAGCTGGTACCGCCTGGTATCGGTCTTTCACACCCGATCCACTCGTACACAGGGTTTGCAATAGCGATACCGTTGTTTTTCATGTAAATGATATTGAGTTATTAGCTCCATACAACAGCACTGCTTCCGGCGTACAACGTCTACCGTTTGCGGTGGAATTTGAAAATGAAAAAGCCATTGCATACCGGTTGACAACAACCGATTTTAATCAGCGAGTGATTAAAGACCGTGGGCCGTTGATAGCAGAACTGGTTAGTGGAAGCAGGATTATTTTCCATAACAATACAACCAATAAAACAACAAGAATAGAAGCGGGCAAATATTTGTACATCAAACCTGCTACCGCTTTTTATTTTTCAGCATCAGAAAAAAGCAATATCGAAATGATTCTTTTTGAAATCAAGTAACGGAACTTTCCGGACAAGAGTAACGGTACATTAAATAAAATACCAGTCATCAAAATAAATAGTTAAATAAAATTTTAATCATGATAAGTCTAACTACATTAAACAAGCCAAGAGTATTCCTGTTCTCCATCCTTGCACTATTATCACTGTATGTACTCGTTGTACAGGAAGTTTTGTACTTGTGGAGTGCCGGTGCTTCCGATTTGGCCCGGTACAAATCCATGTCGTGGTTATTGGTGCCGCATGGAATAATGGGAATGATTGCATTGGTAATTGGTCCGTTCCAATTCTCCACTACGCTGCGCAGGAACAACCTGGCACTGCATAAAAAACTCGGTAAAATTTACATCTTCGCTATTTTACTGGCGATGCCATTCGCTATTATGCTCAATATATATCATCGTATTCCCGGTGCCAACGAAACTTTTGTTTTTGAGAATATCACACAGGCATTGGTGTGGGCAATTACTGCAGCAATGGCCTGGCTGGCAGCTTCCAGGCGGCAGATAACCATTCACAAAATGTGGGCGGCCCGCAGCTACGGTGTTACATTGGTTTTTGTAACTTCCAGGATATACAACCCCATGCAACTATTTATGAAAAGCCCCACTATCAATGATTTCGGACATTTCCTCTGGCTTCTTCTGGTACTGGCACTGGTTGTTCCTGACATGCTGGTGTTTGGTAAGGAATTATTTGTTAGCAAAAAACCGCATCTGCGATAAAAAAATTAAATCAACTACATGAGATATTTACTAACTGCATTTATATTGTCATTTTCATTCACTGCATTTTCTCAATCAAAACTTACCGTCAATGCACAACGCATCGAAAGCCGCCTTGCAGATTTATCCAAATTTGGCAAAGACAGTACCGGCAAAGGTTACAGGGTAGCTTATACAAAAGGTGACCAGGAAGGCAGGGCATGGTTTATAACGATGATGACGAATGCAGGCCTTGAAGTAAGCATTGATGATGCAGGCAATATCACTGGCAAACGAAAAGGGAAAAATGCCTCGCTGCAACCTATCGCCTTCGGATCGCACATTGATATGGTGCCGGATGGCGGCAATTATGATGGTTGTGTGGGTTCCATCGGCGCACTGGAAATGATGGAAGTGTTGAATGAAAACAATGTGGTAACCGATCATCCGCTGCAACTCATCATCTTTTCCAACGAAGAGGGCGGCACCATTGGCAGTATGGCCATGGCGGGGAAAGTAACAGCAGAAGGATTAAAGCAGGTAAGCCAGAGCGGACTCACCATGGCTGCCGGCATCAAAGCCATTGGTGGCAACCCGGATAGTATTCAGTCTGCTGCTTTAAAAAAAGGAGCGCTGAAAGCTTTTGTAGAATTGCACATTGAACAGGGAGGCATTCTGGATAAAGAGCAATTGCAGATCGGCGTGGTGGAAGGCATTGTTGGCATCATCCACTGGGAGGTAACGGTGAGCGGCTTTGCGAACCATGCAGGCACAACGCCGATGGATATGCGGCATGATGCGCTGTTGGCATCCGCAAAATTAATTGTCGCGGTAAATGAAGTAATCAACAGTTATAAAGGAAGACAGGTCGGCACCATTGGTAAAATCGCCGCCATGCCGGGCGCATACAATGTGATCCCCGGCAAAGTAACCATGGGCCTGGAAATAAGAGATCTTTCTTACGATAAAATATGGATGTTGTTTCATGATATTGAAAAACGGGCAGCAGCCATTGCCGCTGTTTCCGGCACCACCATTACGTTTCAGCACCAGGCCAATGAATCTAAACCAGCCTTAACCGATAAAAACATACAAGCTCAAATCACCGCATCTGCAAAGGCACTTGGCTTTACTACCAAGGTAATGCAAAGCGGCGCCGGGCATGATTCGCAGGAGATGGCATTGATCGCACCAGTAGGTATGATCTTTATCCCGAGCATCGGCGGTATCAGCCATTCACCCAAAGAATTCTCCAAAACAACCGATATTGCAAATGGCGCCAACGTACTATTGCAAACCATTTTAAAACTGGATAAAGAATAATCATGAAAAGATTTATTACTGCAGGCCTGCTTATTTTATTGTACTGCCCTGTGATGGCACAAAAAACGGCGCTGCTTGCCAAAACATTGATAGACGGCACGGGCAAAGCAATCAGCAATCCGGCGATCGTTATTGAGAGCAATAAAATCATCGCCATCACTACCAAAGACAATATTCCGAAAGATGCAACGGTCATCAATCTTGGCGACTATACTTTGTTGCCCGGCCTCATTGATTTGCATGTACACCCCAATAACACGGAAGACGATTACCAAATACAGCACATGCGCAATTCTTCTGCTGCAAAGGCTTTGCTCGGTTTAAAAAATGTACAGGACCTGCTCTCTGCTGGATGGACAACGCTTCGGGTTGCCGGAGATGCCGATGTTGGTTATGCCAATATGGAAGTGCGCAATGCCATCAACAAAGGGCTTTTTACTGGTCCGCATATTTACGGCGCAGCACATTACCTGTCTGTCACCGGTGGCGGTGGCGACATCAATTTTATTTCTCCCGAACAAAAAATAACCGCAGACGGATTAATTGTGGATGGCCCGGAAGAAGTTAGAAAAGCAGTACGCAACGAAATTAAATACGGCAGCGACTGGATAAAATTACTGGTGACCGGTGCGTTTATGACGGTGGGTGACAACCCAAAAAATGTACACTTTAGTCCGGAAGAATTAAGGGCAGCAGTAGAAGAAGCGGCAAGGCGGGACGTTCCCGTGATGGCGCATGCGCATGCAACAGAAGGCATCAAGATGGCAGTAAAAGCAGGCGTACGAAGTATAGAGCATGGATCTTTTATTGATGAAGAAGCCATGGACCTGATGATTCAACATGGCACTTACCTCATCCCCACTTTTACAGTTGGATTGTATTTCCAGGAGAAACTGGCAGACAGCAAGGCTCTGGAAAAAGCGGTGGACCTGGGTAAAAAAACAAAAGAAGGCATGTACAACAACATGCGGCTGGCTATCAAAAAAGGGGTACGATTTGGGTTGGGTACCGATTATGTTGGCTGGCCTGCAACCTACTCTGCACGGGAGTTTGGCGAATATGTCCAACTCGGTATGACGCCCATGCAGGCGATTCTTTGTGCTACGAAAACCAATGCAGAAATTCTAAAAAAAGAAACGGAAATCGGATCTGTTGAAGTGGGCAAACTGGCAGACATCATCGCCGTAAAAGGCGACCCTTTAAAAGACATTACCGAATTGCAAAGAGTAAAATTTGTAATGATTGGTGGTAAGGTGGTGAAGAACGAAAAGTAAATTTTTAAATAAACAGAGATGAAAAATATTGTAACCGTTGTGTTTTTGTGTTTGCTGCAAGTCAGCACCCGTGCGCAGAAACCAAGAGCAAGAGATATCGGAATTCCCTTTGATGGCATACCGGGAAAGTACAATGCCATAACAGATGTAAAAGGTGTTGAAGTTGGTTACAGTACCATCATTTCCGGCAGCGGAAAAAATGTATTGGGCAAAGGCCCGGTCAGAACCGGCGTTACGGCCATTCTGCCAAGAGGTAAAAACAATAACCCGGTCTATGCCAACTGGTACACACTAAATGGCAATGGCGAAATGACCGGCACTACCTGGGTTACCGAGTCTGGCTTTTTAGAAACACCGGTGATGATCACCAATACCAACAGCGTGGGGGTTGTAAGAGATGCGGTGTTAAAATGGTTTGTAAACAAGCACTGGTATAAAGAAGATTTTTGGTACACCTACCCTGTGGTGGCCGAAACATATGATGGATTCCTGAATGATATTTATGGCTTCCATGTAAAAGAAAGCAATGCATGGGAAGCGCTGGACAGTGCAAAATCGGGCTATCTTAAAGAAGGCAATGTGGGTGGTGGTACCGGCATGATGTGCCTCGGATTTAAAGGTGGCACGGGTACCGCTTCAAGACTAGTAAAAATTAAAGACTCCAGCTATACGGTGGGTGTATTGGTGCAATCCAATTTCGGCAGAAAAAAATCACTGACCATTGCAGGTGTGCCGGTGGGAAAAGAGCTGATGGATACGTTGAACAATGAATTGAAATTACCACCCCAGCATTACAGGAAAGAAGGTGATGGCTCCATCATTGTAGTGGTTGCTACAGACGCTCCTTTATTACCTCACCAGCTAAAACGAATAGCACAAAGGGTTCCATTGGGTATCGGGATTGTGGGCGGCCGTGGCACCAATGGCTCCGGAGATATTTTTATCGCCTTCTCCACTGCCAATGCCAATGCATTTCAACGAAACGATTTTACAAAAGTGAATGAACTGCCCAATGATTTAATTAACCCGCTTTTTGAAGCAACGGTTCAGGCTGTCGAAGAAGCCATTATTAACGCCATGGTAGCAGCGGAAACCATGGAAGGGGTCAATGGCAACAAGTCCTATGCCCTGCCTCATCAACTGGTAATAGATTTATTGAAAAAATATAAACGGATCAAATAAATACAGATTGTCAACTTTGAGAAAATAGTTTAGTTAGTGCATGTATTATATAACAAAAAAGCCATCCAGGTAGGGACGGCTTTTTTGTTATCAGAATTACTTTTATCAGAATGTAGTTTTGAGCGTTACTCCATACGTTCCCGGATCTCCCAGGTGCACTGCCCCAAAATCATACGCGTATTCAATGTACTTTGTTTTGGTAATATTTCTTGCCCAGAAATATACTTCCAAATGTTTACTGCTAACTCCGGCCCGGGCATTCAAGCGCTGGTTGGAACCCTGGCGGATATTGTTGGCAAGGTCGAAATACTCTGTGCCGAGATAATACCATTCGCCACCGGCAATCAATTTAACCTGGTGCCTGGCACTTATAAGATATCCATATTGCAACGTGAAAACTGAAGTTACATCAGGTGTAAATATCTGGTGCTTTCCATCCAGGTTTACAACGTCCCCATTTGACGCTACTTTAAGCGATTTATATTTAGCGTTGGTGTAGCCAAGATTGTAGCCCAGCTGAAGCCCTTTTACCGGCGCAAACAACAGTTCCAATTCAGCTCCTTTACTGGTTAATTCACCGGTATTTTTTGTAACGGTGATGGCATCCGGCAGCACCAATGTAGGCACCTGTGCATTATTGATGTGGCTAAGGAACAAAGTAAAGTTTAACCTCAATCGCTGATCGAGCAACTCATTTTTAATACCCAATTCTATATTGTTACTGTACTCCGGTTGAAAAGGATATAAAGGGGGCTGGCTTGGGTCAGAAGATAATTGTGTAAGGCCGCCCGTTCTGAAACCGCGGCTGTAATTGGCAAACAGGTTACTGTTGTGTGCCACCTGGTATTGTAAACCGATTTTCGGTGAAATGGCATTGAAATTACGTGCTGCGGCAGTATCCGGCCTTGTCACAAAAGCATCACTTCCATCGGGTTGTCCCTCTCCTTTTACCTGCAGGTACTTGTGCTCATAATCGTATCGCAAACCGGCTACCAGCATCAGTTTGCTGGTTACGTTGTAATTGGCCTGGCCGAACAATGCAAAGCCCGTATTTTTTGCCGTTGAAGTGCTGATGGAAGCGAAATCAGGGGGTATATTGGGGTCTAACAACGCCGCATCTTTACCAAAATGAGTCGCTTGCTTATTAGGGTTGTTCTGGTGAAAGAAATAAGTGCCAGCCGTCCAGCTAAATTTAGATGATCTGTTGGTAGCAGAACTAAATTTCATTTCATGCGTAATCACTTTTACGTTGTTCCATTTATTGCCATAATCATTGATCACTGTTACTGCGTCCAAAGGAGAAAAATCTCCATCGAGTGGCGACTTGTAGTAACGATGATTGTTTTGCCATGCCAGTTGCGAACTGAAATTAATAGCAGTACCTGAATGGTTCACCGCCAGTGAAGCATTCAATGTATTATCAATCATTTTACCCACGGCATTTTGATTGAGCTGGTATGGATTTTTAAAAGCATCTTCCACACCATTTACCAAAGGAAAAGCCCCATCGTTTTTATTATTCTGATGCTTTACATTCAATGTAACGGCCCATCCTGAACCCGGCAAATATTTTAAATAATAATTGCCACTGGCTGATTGCTGTTTGTCAAATGAACTGTTGTTGAATTGATTGGTATAAAACCCGTTGCGGCTGCTAAAAACACCCGAAGCGCCAAAAAACAATTTGTCTTTTATCAACGGCGTACGAATGCCGGCGTTGTAGCGTTGCTGGTTGTAATTACCGATATTGATTTCTGCAAAACCGCTGGTAGTATTGGATGGTTGTTTGGTAATGATGTTGATTACCCCGCCCATGGCGTTTCTTCCGTACAGTGCGCCTTGTGGCCCGCGCAATACTTCTATCCTTTCTACGTCCGCCAATTGAGGAATATAAGTGTCAAGGCTAAACTGGTTAACACCATCAATATAAGTAGTTACGGCCGGGTCGTAGGAAGTAGTGGTGATGCCACGGATAGAAGTAACGTTTCTTCCATCGCCTGAATTACCCGATGCCAGGTTGGGTACAATTGCTGTTAAATCCTTGCTGTTCCATAACCTCAATTCTTCTATTCTGCGTGCAGAAATGGCCGAAATACTCACCGGTATTTTTTGCAATAATTCTTCTTTTTTTTCCGCTGTTACGGTTACCGTTTCCAATTGAAGCAATGCATTCTGCAATTGAAAACGCACAACGTTCTCCGTCTTGTCTTTTACTTCAACTTCGGTGGCGGTAGTTGCGTAGCCAACAGAAGACAACTCCACCGTATACCGTCCGGCAGGCAAATGCTGCACACTAAAATCACCTTCTTTATTGGTGACTGTCGTAACTGCCGTGTTCAATAAATGTACCGTAACATTTGGCACGGGTAACGAATGCGTATCAGTAATTTTTCCCTGCAACGTTTGTGCATGGCCGTTAACGACACATCCCGATAATATCATCGCACAAACAACTTTAATCAATCTTCTTTTTTTCATCTATATTTTATTTTTTAAAATGCGCTCTTCACTTTATTCTTTAATAATAAGATCAGCATCAACAATCAATGTGCTAATGCTGATCTTTTAAAACGGTGTTTATTAATTCGAAAACTGAACAGACATCATACCTGCCTGCAATTTTTCCTGCGGTTTATATACAATGTAAACGGTATGTTGTTTTCCATCGCTTACCGTTTCAATCGGTAGTTTAACAGTCGTCAGCTGCATACCTGCGCCTTTAACCGGTGGTATCGTGGTGCCGCCTTTGCTAATCACTTTTCCATCAGGAGCATCCAGTCTTATTTCAAAATCCAAATTCTTTTTAGGTGCGGCCTGCGAGCCACAGCCCAACTGAATAGTACGAACGCCTGTCAGATCAATATTCTCCAGCGCCACCCAACCTTCGGCAACAGGTAAAATCATCAGGTTATTACCACCGTATTTCATAGCAGTAAAACTTTTTGTTTTTTCCGTTCCGGTAAATGTAACCGTATTGCTGTTTAAGGCTACCGAATTGCTACCTGTTAACGCCTTGATGTTGTTGCCGCCTTTATCTGTATAGCTGGCAGATAAAACCATTACACTGTTAGGTTTGACGTTAGCCGGAGGAATAATTGTACCTGACTGAGGAAGCGATTTTTTTACCGCCGCCTTGTTGGAAAGCGACAGCACCCAGCTCACAATCTGATGGATATCTTCCTGTGCCAATGTTGGATGCGCAGCCATGGCCACCTGCCCCCAAACACCACTACCGCCTTTAATTATCTTCTGTGTCAGGTACGTCATTGCATTGGGATCTTTCGCGTATTTCTGTGATACCTCTACAAATGCCGGTCCCACTGATTTTTCGACTTCTTTATGACAGCTCTTACAATCCAGCGTCATCATCAAACTCTTACCACTAATGGTAGCCTGCCCCTGCTGATGCCCCATTGGCGAGCCGGCTTTATCAAAGCCTTCCACATAATCAACAGATACATACAGGTTGGCCAAATCAAATTTTGCCGTGTCGGTTTTATCGGCCACGCTTACTGCGTACTGCACTGGTAAACCCGGTAAGTAAAAAGATTTATTGCCACCAGTGATATCAATCGTTACAGTTGGCGTTTCATTGCCCGCATATACCCTTACTTCATTGCTTTTTGATGAAGCGCCTTTATCATCTTTAGCCTCTACGGTGATAATATAATCTCCTGCGGTTGTATAGGTGTAATCGAGCGTGGGCTCAGTTGTTTCTTTGGAGGTACCGTTGCCCAGGTTCCATTTATAGGTGATTTTATCTTTTTCGAGGTCTTTGGCATCAACCGCTATTTTAACAGCAAAAGGCAGCACGCCTGTACTCTTATCTGTTTTGATGGACGTAATTACAGGAGGTCTGTTACCACCATTAAAATCTATTCTTGCCAAACCGGCATCTACATTTTTAGTAAACCATCCATTGCCATATTCCAGTAAATACAGTTTACCATCGGGTCCAACTTCCATATCAATTAAAGAATTCACTTTTAAAGAAGGAAAGAAAGGCTCCATTTTATCAAAGTCGCCATTGGGCTGCATTGTGACTGCTTTTATCCAGCCACGTATCCAATCGTAAATAAACAATTTGCCATTGTAGTAATCCGGTAAACGGGTTTCTTTTGGAAACATGTCGGTGTAATATACCGGTCCTGCCATAGCGTTTCTGCCGCCAGTACCAACCTGTGGAAAATCAGGTGACGCTGCATATGGATACCAGATAAATGCTGGTTGTGCCGGCGGCAATTCTGTTAAACCGGTATTGTGTTTTGAATTGTTGATAGGATGTGCCGGGTCATACAGATCGCCGCTTTTTCCGGTGCCATAATCAAACTGGCGGTAAGGATAATTGTTGCCAACAAATAACGGCCAGCCGAAGAACCCTGCTTTACGTGCCTGGTTCACTTCGTCATAGCCACGCGGGCCACGGGTTGCCATGCTGTCATTATTGGCATCGGGCCCAACTTCGCCCCAATACAAATTGCTGTTCTTTTGATCTACTGTTATTCTGTATGGATTACGGTCGCCCATTACATAAATTTCAGGCCTTGTTTTAGCTGTGCCTTTTGGAAACAGGTTGCCGTCAGGTATTTCATAGGTACCATCATCCTTCACCCGGATACGCATAATTTTTCCGCGAAGATCATTGGTGTTTCCGCTGGATCTTCTTGCATCGTATTGCTGGTTGGGAGAAAAATCATTTAAGGGAGCGAACCCGCTGTTTACATATTTCGCTTTCGGTTCGTCGAATGGTGTTGAGTTATCACCGGCAGAAAAGTACAACAATTTATCAGGGCCAAACGCAATGGAACCACCGGTATGGCAGCAAATTTCCCGTTGGGATTTTACCTCCAGGATTGTTTTTTCAGATTTATTATCAATCGTATCATTCTTAAAAGTGAACCTTGATAAGCGGTTTACTGAACTATCAATCGGGCTGTAATAAATATATATCCAGTTGTTTTTAGCAAAGTCAGGATCTTTTGCAAGGCCTAGTACACCTTCTTCCGCATTCACGCCCGGCGTCGATGTTTTGAAGTATGCATTTAAAAAACCCACCTGCTTTACTTTTTTGGTATCGCTTTTATACAACATGATTTCGCCGCGGCGCTGTGTAACCAGGATATCCAGGTTTGGCAGAATGGTCATTTCAGTTGGCTCATAAAACTCCCCCTGGGAAAGCTGTGTTTTTGTAAAACGATTGTCTTCCGGAGGTGCCTGGGTTTTTACTTTTGAGTAATCCAACGCCTTATTTTCACCGATGGCATATTCAATACCTCCCAGGATATGCTGCAGGTATGCCTCTTCGGTAAAGGATTCTTTGGTATGGCCTAATGCGGTATAAAACGCACGTCCGCCATCATAATCATGGTACCACGACATAGGATGATTGTCACCATTCTCGCCACCATGATATGATTTTTCATCAATAGTTAAGAGTATCTTGGTTTCCTTGCTGAGCTTTTTATAACTGTAGAATTCATCTGTTCTTTTCCACTGTGCCGGTAAATGTTTGGTAGCGATATTTTCCTTGTCTACCACGTTTAAAATACCAGGCTGCACGTTTGGAAAAGTATCATGTATACCGGGGTGACTCAAAAAGTAGCCTCCAACCAATCTTCCATACCAACCCCAGTCGTATTCACAATCTGCAGCGGCGTGTATACCCACGTAGCCACCCCCGGCTTGTATATATCTCTCAAAAGCGGCCTCCTGTAAATAATCCAGCACATCTCCGGTGGTGCTTAAAAAAACTACGGCTGAATAATTTTTTAAACTGTCTTCATTAAACATGCCGGCATTGGTGGTGGTGTCGACATCAAAATTGTGCAAACCTCCCAGTTTCTGTATCGCCGTATTGCCATCAGCAATAGACTCATGATGATAGCCGGCAGTTTTGCTGAACACCAGGATTTTTGCTTTGCCTCTTTCTTTTTTGGAACAGGAAAAAGTTGTTATAAGAATTGCTAACAATAAAAAATACTTCACAATGGCAAGTGAACGGTTCATGTTGATTTTAGTTTAAGTATTAAAAGGTTTTACAAATCGTTGAATTTTATTAAAATCGGTGATGGCATTTGGATGTGTCACATTGGTTATTTTAACCGGCAGACAGACCATCCTTTATGCGTTTGCGAATATAGCAATACTGTTGCTGTTTACACTTTTAAAACAGCGGTAAATTTAATTTGTCAATAATTTCATTGTGTTGAACTGACACATTATAATAAAAAGTGCTTTTCCAAGTTTCAAATTTGGGGAAACTAATTAGTCTGCGGGTGCTATACCAATTACGGAAAATGGGTGGTGATTGTGACTGACCAAAGTAATTTCCACCGAGGCTATTTAAACATTTATGGCTAAACTAAAATGCAAAAAAACAGTAATAACAGTGATCGAATTCCCGTATTAAATGGATACAGCAATCAGGTTGCGGGCATAACAACTACTAAACAGTAGTGAAAATTCCCCACTTTAAGATATGTTCGAATATTTTATTTGTCCTATTTAACAATATTCCTACTCTGGGATTTTTCGAAAAACTCCCTGCTGGCAAAGGTTTCAGACCTTGTGGCTTTTTGAAAGCACATAAATAACAAATTTGGCACGCACTTGTTGTAATAATGACTTATATTATACGTTTGACTTACAAAAACTAAGATTAAGCGGAACTACATCCTCTACATAATCACCACTTTAACTGAAACACATGAAAAAAATTCACCTCCGCAGCCTTATCAGCGCATCACTTTGTGTAATTCTGCTGGTAAACTGCAAAAAAGAAAAGAGTACACCTGCTGTAACGCTCCCGGTACTAACTACAGATTCTGTCACAAATGTTGGTTTTGATGTGGCGAAAGTTCACAACAATATCACCACAGATGGTGGCAGTACTATTACAGCAAGGGGGGTGTGCTGGAGTACAAGCCCAGCTCCTACCGTAAATAACAGCATTACAACTGATGGTTCGGGAACAGGAAGTTTCATTAGTTCAGTAACCGGTCTTAGTAATAATACAAAGTATTACCTAAGGAGTTATTCAACTAACAGCATGGGTACCGCCTATGGAAATGAACTTAGTTTTACCACTGCGGTTCCGGGAAATAAAATTGATACCGTAGCATGGATGTTACACAATCTTGATGTGACTACATATAGCAATGGTGACACCATCCCACAAGTTACAGACCCAGCTGTATGGAGTAGCCTTACAACAGGTGCATGGTGTTATTATAATAACGATTCTACCAATAACACTTCATATGGTAAGCTTTATAATTGGTATGCTGTGAATGATCCCCGGGGTTTGGCCCCTGCAGGATGGCACATTGCGTCGAAAGATGATTGGTCTGCAATGGTAAATTCGTTGGGCGGAGATCCTGAAGCTGGCGGCAAACTAAAATCGATGGACTTATGGCTTAGCCCCAATACCGGTGCAACCAATATTACAAGTTTTAACGGAACACCAGCGGGGTATCGCTCAGAATTCGGTGGTTACGCTTTATTAGGGGCTAACACTTTTTGGTGGACATCAAAAGAACACAATGCAACTACAGGTGTTGAAAGAAGTCTGGGATATGATTACAATGATTGCTATATGTTTTACTACGATAAACGTTGCGGCATGTCAGTACGATGCCTTAGAAATTAACTGCTAAGTTATTGGTCACATGTTGATCGGCCTTGGCAAATACATTTTACCTGATCTCCATATTTTTTTCGCTGAATTAAATAGCGGTTGCTCGTATGAAACAGCTACCGCTATTTTTATTTGAGCGCTGCCGCATCACCCTCCGACTCAACCTTGCCAAACTTTGTTTATTTTTGTCGGGTATGTATGAGGTATTTTTTAAAAAAATCAACGAAGTAATTCACCTGACTGCCGATGAAGAGGCTATTTTCAAGAACTACCTTAAGCCAAAGAAACTAAGAAAGAAACAGTTTATTTTACAGGAAGGCGATGTATGCAAATACAGCATTTTTGTAGAAAAAGGTTTATTAAGATCGTATTCTGTAAATGAGAAAGGTAATGACCAGGTGGTACAATTTGCGCTGGAGGGTTGGTGGATTGCAGACCTCTACAGTTTTATTACAGGAGAGCCTTCAAGGTATAATATTGATGCACTGGAAGACTGTGAATTGTTGTTGATAAATAATGATGGGCTAAAAGAAGTGAGAAGGCAGATTCCTAAATTTCTTGAATTTTCTTTTTTGCAAATGCAGAATGCGTACATCGCACTTGAGAGAAGATGGTCGCATATGGTAACACTTTCAACCGAGGAACGGTACAATAAACTGCTGGATAAATATCCTGACATTGTTCAAAGAGTGCCCCAACACATGATTGCTTCGTACCTGGGTCTCACACCCGAAACGTTGAGCCGTGCAAAAAAGCAAATGACACTTCCAAAGTAATTTCTTCTTTTATTTCGACACCATTGATATTTATCAACGGTATTTCTTGTCTAATCTCAATACCTGTTGGTGTAGCCTGGATTAATTTTGCGCTATCAATCGCCGCGTTATTGCTATCGGGCGCAATACTCAATCAACGCCTGAAAAAGTAACGGCCACTGAAATACATCAGCTATGCATATAAAAGAAACAATCGCACTCATCGGTACTGGAAAAAATGGCAGGCTTGCAGCGGTTTCGTTGCTGGCATGCAGATATCAGCTATTGCTGTGTGATAAAAATATTATACAAGCCCGGGAGTTGGCGCAGGAGTTAAATAACACTGCCTGTGACTGCGTAGCAGAAGCAATGGAATGCTCCTTTAACTGCGCCTGGGAAGCCGATATAATTATATTGACGCCAGACTTAGAGGAACAACTGGAAGTTGCCGGGTATATTAAAGCCGTCGCAAATCAAAAGTTACTAATCAGTGTTTATGATGACGGTAATAGCAACTCCGGTGACAAAGGTATTTCTTCAACTCAGCAAATTGATTTGATCAGGGACATACTTCCTAACACAAAAATAGCTTTAATAAAATTTGCCACTGCACGCTGCGACAAAGGTCTTAAAACAAATGCTATTGAAAATATTGAGATTTACAGCAGAGAGCAAAATACGCTTGATACAGTTGCCGGAATATTTAAAAATTCCGGTGTTGAAAATGTAAAAAAAGAATTGCTTTCATTAACGCCCAACATGTTACAACCTGGAAGCAGTGATCCAAAATGTTAAAGCAATTTAACTAAATCTGTTGATTTTTATCAACACTATTTCTTGCTTATCCTCAATAAAAAAAAGTAATCCGCTTAATAGCTTTGCAGTATCAAAAATCATCAACAGTAAAATTCTAATTAAAAAAAACAAAAACACAACATGAAAAAATTAAGCATTCTTTTGGTAGCTGCAGTAGCAGTCTTTTCTTCTTTTAAAGCCATTGAAACATGGAAACAGGATAAAGCGCATTCCCGCCTTGGATTTTCCGTTACTCACCTGGGCATCTCCGAACAAACAGGTTTTATTAAAGATTTTGATGTAACGATTAAAGCAGAAAAAGCGGATTTTAGTGATGCAGTAATAGAGCTAAAAGCAGACATCGCTACTATTAATACTGGCATGGACATGAGAGACAACCATTTGAAAAGCCCTGATTTTTTCGACGCAGCTAAATTTCCAACACTTACTTTTATCAGCACAGGCATCACCGGTGCGGGGGCAAACAAATATAAACTGACAGGTAACCTAACCCTGCATGGCATTACCAAACCTGTTACCCTGGATCTTCTGTACAAAGGCACAACTACCAACCCAATGTCCAAAGCAGCAACCAGTGGCTTCCAGGTAACCGGTGTTATCAAGCGTACAGATTTCGGTGTTGGAACTAATTTTCCTACCGCTGTTGTAAGCGACGAAGTAGCAATCAAGGCAGACGGCGAATTCAGCAAATAACTTATCAGCAAACAAGGGCTGGTGCTTTTGTCAGCCCCTGTTTTTAACATTAAGGCACTGCCGGGAGCCTGGCAGTTCTAAAAAAAAATTGTATGAAAAAAATATTCATTGGCTTTTCCGCAACGATAATACTGGCAGCAATGTTTGCTTTCACAACAGTAACAAGCTGGAAAATTGCAGATGGCTACAGCATCGTATTTGCTACCAACGGGGTAAGCGGCATTTTTAAAAATATAAGCGGCAATATTTTATTTGATGATCAAAGCCTTGCTGCTTCAAAATTTGATATTGCTATTGATATTAATACTATCAACACGGGTAACGGCATGCAAAATAAACATGCAAAAAGCGCAGAATGGTTTGATGCTGCAAAGTATCCTGCCATCAAATTCACTTCTACTAAAATTGTAAAAGCCGGGGCCGGCTACGCTGCTACTGGTTTGTTGCAGGCACATGGCATCAGCAAAGAAGTGAGTTTACCTTTTACCTTTAAAAAAACAACCACGGGTGCCTTGTTTGAAGGAAATTTTAACATCAACAGGAATGACTTTAAAATAGGTGCCGCAGGCGGAGAAGTTGGTGATGTGATTAAAGTAACAGTATCCCTGCCGGTTATAAAATAAACTAAAATAAAATGTATAAAAAATTATTACTACTGGGTGCTGTGTCTGGCTTGTTGTCGGCTATTGCATCCATCATCTATCAAAAAGTATATGCCGCTTCGCTTGGTGAAAATTTTGCCCTCATTGTAAAACCGTTCAATATTATTGTAATAAATATTATCAGCGGCCTAATAGCTGGCACAGGTTTTTGGCTCCTGAATAAATGGCTGAGGAATAATACAGAAATTGTTTTTAACCTGCTGTTTGCAGTGTTATCTTTTGCAAGCATAGTTCCTGCATTCGGGTTCCGTTTACCCGTAACCATCGAAACACCTGAGCTTTTCCCCGGCCTGGTTGTGCCCATGCACTTTTTTCCGGCGCTGGCATGGTTAACACTCAAACCTCTTTTTGTTAAGACCTATCAACCCTACCAGAAGGTATTTGCTTAGCAGTCCTTGCTTTTTTCAACCTTGTGATTTGTTTGTTGTTGTATACACAACATTAAAGCCTGCAAACGCCGGAGATATTTTATCGAACAAAATTTTTAAAAAAATATAATGCATGAAACATCTTAAAACAGCTCTAACCCATTACCCTGTAGCAGACAGTATTAAAAACAGGTGGAGCCCGAGAAGCTTTTCAGGCGAACCCATAACAAACGATAACCTTAATACGATCCTGGAAGCTGCTACCTGGTCTTTCAGTGCTATTAATGAACAGCCATGGCGGTATGTAGCGGCACAGAAAGGTACCCCGTTATTTGACCAGCTTTTTGATACCCTTGCAGCGGGAAACAAACCGTGGAACAAACAAGCGTCTGCTTTTGTGGTAAGCCTTGCAAAAACAACTTTTGCCGATGGTATTACGCCAAACGGCAGCGCACAGCATGATGTAGGTGCTGCCAATATGTTGTTAACCCTGCAGGCCAATAGCATGGATATCTATACACATCTGATGGGTGGCTTCGACAGAGCGAAGGTGGCCGCATTATTACAATTGGAAGCCGATATTGTACCGGTTGTAATCATCGCATTAGGCTACGCGGATGAAGCAGAAAAACTAGAGGAGCCTTTTAAAACAAGGGAACTGACGCCCAGGATCCGTAAACCGTTGAGTGAAATTATCCGGCAAACAGCGCACGGTAAAAACTAAAAATTGTTGCGTATTCTTGTAAGCCATCACAGTAAAACAGCCTGGCTGCAACAGTTATGAACAGAAAAAAATTTATACATTCAATTATAACAGGAGGATTTATTATGCCCGGGTTATCAACATTTAATAAGTTTACCAGTGATTTAAAAGAACAGGCCCACCGCATGCCGGTGCTTTTTATCGGTCATGGTTCACCCATGAATGGCATAGAGGACAATGAATTCAGCCAGCGTTGGACTAAGATGGCCAAAGAGATCCCTACTCCATCGGCTGTTCTGGTAGTATCCGCACATTGGTTTACAAAAGGCACCCGTATCACGGCAATGGATTTCCCTAAAACAATTCACGATTTTGGAGGTTTTCCCAAAGCCTTATTTGATGTACAATATCCTGCCCCCGGGAACCCGTCTTTGGCCCTGGAAACCGCCACATTGATTCATACAACACCCGTTTTGCAGGATCACGACTGGGGTTTGGATCATGGCACCTGGACCATCGTTCGGCACATGTATCCCGCAGCCAACATCCCTGTTTTACAATTAAGCATTGATTATTCAAAAGGTGCCCGGTACCACTACGACCTTGCGAAAGAACTATACAGCCTGCGCAAAAAAGGCGTACTGATTATTGGCAGCGGCAACATGGTGCACAACCTGGGTATGGTAGCGTGGGATAAAATAGACGGCCCTGCCTATGGATACGACTGGGCCTTGCAACTGAATGAAAAATTTAAAGACCTGATATCATCGGGCGATTTTAACCCCCTGATTAATTATGAAAGTTTGGGTAAAGAAGGCCGGTTGGCAATACCAACTCCTGAACATTATTTGCCGCTGCTATATACCCTTGGATTGAAAGGCGAAAATGATAACACCGATTTTTTTAATGATAAAGCTGTAGCAGGTTCATTAACGATGACATCTGTTAAGCTGGGTTAAGTCTCACTTAATTTAGTTCACATAACTTACTTCAGGGAAGTTATAAAACATTAATCGCCGACAGTTACTTCAAATGATGTTGGTTGTGCTGATAACACAGGTGCCGAAAATTTTGTTTTGGAATTTACCATTTTGCGCCACTCCGGAATTTACACACATTATTTTCTGCTGAACAAAATCATATTGCGTTGATTATTTCATACGGGTTTATTCTCAGCAGTTGCAACCTTGGAATATTTTTTTGTATGGCACTATATACATGATAAACGGCGCATGCCTGCATATGGAACACAGTAAATTGCAATACGGATAGACTATGGTCTTAAACTGCTGCAATATGAAGACAGTAACCGCCAAACAACACGGCATTGATGATTATATAACTGGCTTTCCAGAAAGAATACAACGATTGCTAAAACTGTTCCGTTCTGCTATTATAAGTGCAGCGCCGGAAGCAGAGGAAGTAATCAGCTACCAGATGCCCGCCTTCAAATATCATGGTATGCTTGTCTATTTTTCAGCTCACCGCAGTCATATTGGCTTATATCCTTCCGGATCGTGCATTGCACATTTTAAGGAAGAACTCTCCATGTATGCTACTTCAAAAGGCGCCATTCTGTTTCCGATGGATCAGCCGCCTCCGCTGGAGTTGATAAAAAAGATCGTGAGTTTTTGTGTACAGGAAAATGCGCAGAGAGCCGCTGAGAAAGTCAAAGTAACCAAATACAAACTTCAGTAATAACAGACTGCAACCAACAACAAGTCCGGGAACCTGCCAGCAGATAATTCGTTTTTCACAGGCCGGGCAAACAAAAGCAACTTCCCTTTCGGCCTGCAACTATTATCTAAGATGAATTAACGGTAGTAACGAAGCATGTTATAACTGATTACCCGGTACAGGACAATGAATCAATTTTACTGCATTTTCGCCGGATGGCAGACAAGTGTGCAGATCTTTCCTTTTTACTGTTGATATTTGCATCACAATTAGTTGGCGTAAAGCGTACCTGTGGTTTAAAAAATACTTTCAATCATGACCAAAAAATGGATCCCCTTAATCTGTTGCATTTGTTTACTAGCCGCCTGCACCGGCAACAATAAAGAGGTTGATCAGGATGCAGGAGTAACAATGGCTGTAACACCACAGCTGAGTTACACGCTTGTGAGTATATATCCGCACGATACATCCGCCTATACGGAAGGCCTTTTAATAAACGAGGGCAAATTGTATGAAAGCACGGGTTATACAGATGAGCTGCCGCAAACCAGGTCATTATTTGGTGTAGTCAATTTAAAAACCGGCAGGATTGAACCAAAAGTGCAATTGGATACCAGCAAATATTTTGGAGAAGGTATTGTTTTTTTGCACGATCAATGGTACCAGCTTACCTACCGCACTAAAATTGGGTTTGTGTACGCAGCCAATACTTTTAAGCAGGTTAAAACATTTGTTTTACCAGTTAAGGAGGGTTGGGGTATGACGACTGACAGTACCCTGCTCATCATGAGCGAAGGAACCAATATTATAACTTACGTTGACCCGTTTAAGCTTACTGTTGTAAGAAAAATTAGCGTAGAAGATGAAACAGGTCCGGTTCTGAATATCAATGAACTGGAATACATCCGGGGCTTTATTTATGCCAACATTTATGGCACCAGCTTTATCATAAAAATTAATCCTGCCAATGGTAAAGTGATGGGAAAAACTGATTTCACGTTATTAAAGAGCCAGCAACGAAATGCGTTTGCCGGCGCCAAAGAAATGAATGGTATCGCCTACAATCCGTTAACCGGGAAAATTTTTGTTACAGGCAAAATGTGGCCTAACCTGTTTGAAATAGAATTGAATCAGTAAGACAGGGTTATGCCGAATGGTTAATTTTATCTATCCAATACTGAACTGTACCCGCAACTGCATTTAAAAATTCAGAAAGATCGGAAGGCTTTGTGATGAATCCACTGGCATTGTTCGCATATGCCATATCAATATCATTTTGTGATGAAGAGGTAGTAAGCATTACTACCGGTATGTGATTCAGGCTTTCATTTTTTTTCATAAAAGCCAGCACTTCATGTCCGTTTTTTTTGGGCAGGTTGATATCAAGCAATGTAAGATCAGGCATTTCTCTATCGGCAAATCCATTGGCTTTGCTTAAAAAATCGATCGCTTCTTTTCCGTCCGAAGCTATACTCAATTTAAAATCTATGGCTGCGTTTTCAAGCGCCACCCGGGTCAGCAGAATATCTCCTTCATTGTCTTCAACAAGTAAAATGTGTATAGTTTTTAGCATGCTGTTTTATTTACCAGGCCTGTAAGGGTTTATATACAATATACGCAGCAACAAACAAACTTGAGTAATTTATTTTTTAATGGTAAAATAAAATGTTGTTCCTTTTCCCGGTACAGATTCCAGCCAGATTCTGCCGCCGAGGTTTTCAATAATTTTTTTGGATATGGCCAGGCCAATACCGGTGCCGGAAAATTCGTTCTGGTTGTGCAGGCGTTGAAAAATAATAAATATTTTACCAAAGTATTCCGGTTCAATACCTATGCCGTTATCTGCAATGGAAAACTGCCAATAGCCGGGCGTTTCTTCAGCGGATATTTTTATTTGCGGTACAATTCCTTTTTTTATATACTTTACAGAATTACCCAACAGGTTTTGAAATACCTGCATTATCGGTGACCGGTAGGCGTATAAAACGGGCAGCTCGCCAACTTCAACAACGGCTTTATTCTCATCTACCTGCTTTTGCAATAATTGTAAAATTTCAGCTACCAATAAATTCAGATCAAGCAATTCCAGGCTATCTTCCGACCGGCCAACCCTTGATATTTCCAGTAAATCCAGAATTATCTGGCGCATTCTTTTAGCACCGTCCACCGCGAAGTGAATATAATTTCTACCCTTATCATCAATGTGTTCGCCATAGTTAAGTTCCAGCAGTGTAAGGAAACTTGTCACCATCCGTAAAGGCTCCTGTAAATCGTGAGACGCAACATAAGCAAACTGTTCAAGCTCTGCATTTGAATCAGCCAGGGCTTTCGCCTGTTCATACAGGTCATCATTTAATTTTTTTAAATGTAGTTCATTTTCTTTCACGCTGGTAATATCCTGCGTGGCGCCGATCATACGAACGGCGTTGCCGTCCTCATCCCGTATAATATATCCCTTGTCATATACATAAGCATATTCTCTGTTTGCTTTCAACAAACGGTATTCTTCGGCCCAATAAAAAATACCAGGATTCTGAAAAGCTGCCACCATGGATATCCTCACAGCAGCAAGATCATCCGGATGAATCAATATTGAATATTCCGGATCGGTTTGAACACTGTCTGCGGCATCATAACCAAATAAATTTCTGAACCCATCGCCTGTACGGGTGATTTCGCCTGTAAGAATATTTAAGTCCCAAATCGAATCATTGGTGGCTTTTGCTACCAGGTTGTATCTTTCGTTGCTCACCCGTATTGACTCTTCCGCTTTTCTTTGATCTGTTAAGTCCAATCCAATACCCAGCAAACAGTCCCTGCCTTCATAATTTATTTTAAGCGAATTAATAAAGAACGGGATGGTTGTTTTATCCTTTTTAAGAAGTTCAATTTCTACACCCGGAATACGTTTTTCAAAAACGGTTTTAATTCTTGCCGCTATTTTTCCCTTCTGATTGTCATCATAAAAATTCAGTGGGTGCATATTTTTTATTTCTTCGCCGCTGTATCCTGTAACACTTTCAAAATTGTTGTTCCATCTAATAAAATTGCCTTCAGCATCGTAGAGGTAAAATATGCCGGGTAAATTATTAATCAAGGTATCGCTTAAATTTTTCTCTCTTAAAATTGATTCTTCCGCCGTTCTGTGTTCAGTAACATCTGTAACGGTTCCCACATAACCTATTACTTTTCCTGCTGCATTTTTTTCGGGAATTGCCTGGCCCATTACCCAGGTAATTGATCCAGCCGGACGTACAAAACGGTATTCTGACTGGGATTGCTGGTGCGCCAATACTTCTTTATTCCAACCGGCTTTTAATTGTTCACGATCTTCCGGATGCACGGCGGACAACCAGCCACTGCCCAGCGCCTGCTCAAACGAAAGCCCTGACATATTGCACCAGCAGGGGTTAACGTACGTGGTGCTGCCAAAAGCATCGGTATGAAAAATTCCAACCGGGGAAGTTTCGGTCAGCGTCTGGTACCGCTGTTCACTTTCTGCAACTGCAGCTTCCGCCTTTTGCCTGGCAGTTTCTTTTTCAAAATTGTCCAGCGCAAATGAAACGTCTGTCGCAGCTTCTGTCAGCAAGGCAATTTCTTCCGCATCAAAAAAATTCTTTTCACCGGAATATAAATTAAAAACGCCTACTGTCTTATTCAATTTCCTGATCGGTATTCCAATGGATGAAGAGTACCCCCTGTTGATTGCCGCATCCCGCCATAGCAGCATTTGCGGATCATTTTCGATATCATTACAAACTATAAAACGATCTTCCCTGACGGCACGCCCCGCCGGCCCCCGGCCTTGCGGTATATCACCGGCAGAAATTTCTTTAATTGTTGACAGATACTCCTGTTCATCACCCACCTGTGCAACGGGAATTATTTTGTCACTCAACTCATCTTTCAAACCAATCCATGCCATCTTAAACCTGCCACATTCAACTGCTATTTTACATGCTTCCTTAAAGAGTGCAGTTTCGGTAGTGGTACGAACAATCATTTGATTAATCTGGCTGATAAAAAGATACAGCCTGCTCGCCTTTAAAATCTTCTTTTCGGCATCCTTCCTTTCCGTAATGTCAGTAATAATTCCGTGCCATACGGTGCTGCCATCAGGCTGCGCTACCGGCATCGAATTGCCGAGCAACCAAACCAAGCCCTTGGTGGGGTGATTGTAACGAAATTCTTTTCGCCACGGCGTTAAGTTTTTGGCAGAAAGCAAAATATCATGGTAATGTGGTTCTTTATCATCCTGGTGCCAGCGCTGCAACACAACGTCTTCATTTTTTAACACCTCTTCTTTTGAAAAACCCCATATGTTAATTGAGTGCTCACTTACATAAGGCAGGCCCAGGTGTCCATCCGGGTGTAATTGAAAAGAACAAATTAACCCTGGTGCTGTAGCGGTGATGATGGCAAATTTGTCTCTTTCTTCTTTCAATATGTTTTCAGCCAATTTGCGTTCGGTCACATCATTTAGGTTACTCACGATGCCCTCAATAGCCGGATCATTCAGCAGGTTAATCATTACACCTTCCAGCCATACATGATGCCCCAGGTTATGTTTTATCCTGAAAGAAACTTGTACCGTTACGCCAGGCGCAGACAATATATTTGTTATATTTTGGTCAAAGATTTTCTGATCTTCCGGATGTACCAGTGCCCGGAGTGATATTTTATCAAAATCATTGTCCGTCCAACCGGTAATACGAAAAGCAGATGAACTGCGAAAAACAATTTTTAAATTTTTATCCAGCAGGGAGATAATACCATCATTATTTTCTACCAGGGCACGAAAACGGTTTTCACTTTCAAGCAATTTCTCTTTGGCCCTGTTCCTTTCTGTAACGTCTCTTAAGTTAGTTATCAATCCACCTATCAGCGGATCATGAAGCTTGTTGTCAATAACACCTTCCAGCTGAATGTAATGGCCATTTTTATGCCGTACCCTGAAGGAAACCTGCTGAGGCGTTGCCGGGTTTTCAAGCGCCGACTGCATGACGCGTTCTACACCACTGACATCTTCCGGATGAATATAATCCCGTGACTGAACTGCTTCAAACTCCTTGTTAGTCCACCCTGTTACTTTTACTGCCGAAGCACTGCGGTAAACAGTTACCATATTTTCATCTATCAGGGAAATGATACTTTCGTTATTTTCCACCAACGCTTTGAACAGTTTTTCACGCCGGATAAGCTGCTCTTCCGCCTGTATCTTTTCTGTAACATCTTTGGCAAAACCTTGTATAACCGGCGGATTTGTTCCGTTTCGTTTTAATGAATTCCTGAATTTCCAGATACGGTGTTCACCAGCCTTCGTCTGCACATGAATAAGGCTGCCTGCCGTACCATGTTCCAACATGTATTGGAAGTATTCGCCAAATTTTTCTTTTGATTCCGGCAACAGGATATCTTTAATATTCATCTTAAGCAGCTCTCCGACCTCATAGCCAAGGTTGTGTTTAGCAGCCAGGTTAACAAAAGAAATATTTCCGTCGAGATCATGCGTGCAAAGGATATCCGTAATGTTTTCTACAATGCTCCTGAATTTTTCTTCATTTTCTTTTGACTCTTCTTCCGCTTCCACCCTTTCAGTAACATCTCTGAAATTGTACACAATTGCCTGTACGTTTTCATCATTCAGCAAATTGTTGATTATTCCTTCCATCCAAACATACCCTTTGTTCTTATGCAAAAAACGGGTCAGGGATTTAATTGGTTTGCCCGGACAACTCAAACATTCCATATAATCAGCATTTGCCTGTGCTATATCGTCCGGATGAATCAATTTTTCCGGTTCGGCATGTTGTATTTCCTCATCAGTCCATCCTGTAAGCCTGTAACCGGAAGGACTGCGATAAATGGTTTTGAAAGATGCATCCAGCAATGTCACGGAGTCATAGTTGTTCTCTATAATGGAACGGAAACGTTTCTCGTTTTGCCTGATTTTTATTTCTGTCGCCGCTTTTTCCTTTTGAAATTGCTTCAGCCGCAAAGCCGCGTCAATGGCTGCGGGCAATCTTGCCAGCCTGTCTTTTAACAGGTAATCATCTGCACCTGCTTTAATAATTCCTGCGGCAAATTCTTCCGATACGGTGCCCGTAACCAGTATAAATGGAATGGGCATATCGTTTTCCTGCAAAAGCTGCAGCGCTTCTGCAGCATTAAATTGTGGCAAAGAGTTATCAGACAGAATTACGTCAGGGTTAAATCGTTGTAACGCCAACACATACTCCGCCCGGTCGGCTACTTCTAAAAATTCGTATGTATGGCTGGCATTTTTTAGCAGCAGGCGCCTGATTATTTCGGCATCGGCTTTGCTGTCTTCCAGTATCAATATTTTCAGGGGTATTGAAATCATAGAGCTGCCGGAGATTGATTTACTAAAAGCCAATAAAAGCCAGGGTTGCTGACAGGCTCAGCAGCCCTATGAGAACCTGTATCGTTATCAGTAATAGAGGCGGCTGGGTATAATATCTCCTGATATTGTACAATCAGGGCTGATGTTCTGTTTGCTTTGCCCGTTTTGCTGTGCCAATACCATAGCCTACCACAAAAAATCAGCAATGCAAATAACATACCCGCGAATACACATTTATTTATAGATAGCCTTAACCTCATAAGCAACCAAAAGATTTTGGAACAGGATGGCGGTGTATATGTCCAAAAGAACATGTTACCAATAATTTAAAGATACCCAAAAAGAAGTACTACACTTGGTGACAGAAAGGGTACTACTTTGTTTTTAGAAGAGTTACTACAGGGCGTAGCGCAATGGGTGTAAAAAATGTGATGTTGGGCGAAAACTATTTTTCAGCCAAAATTAAATATTACCACTCTGTTTTTATTTTGTCATTTTTAACGGGCGAATATTCTGTCTTTCGCCTGCCGTTTACTTCCATGGCATCAAAAAAGCATTTTTCACCCGTTGCAATATTCATATTTTCCACGTTCTGAATATGGAAGTGCAGGTGCGGTTCAGACGAGTTACCGGAGTTACCACAGAGGCCCAACAACTGCCCCCGTACTACTTTTTGCCCCTCGGCCACCTGTATAGAGTGGTGTTTAAAATGGGCAAAAAATAAATACTCCCTGTTAGCGGTTTTTATAATTATCGTATTTCCCGGAATGTATACGGGATTAAATTCTCCGGGCAAATTATCCTTTATTCCATCTACAACCAGTACAACCTCTCCATCGCAGGGTGCATATAATTCCTTACCAAAGGCATAATAATCTTCGTTGGCCAGGCCATCTGTTTTAAACGATTTGCCCATCCCGTCTTTGATCACAATGTCGAACGCATTTTTTTGTGCCACACTTTCAACATGGTAATTTAATTCTTTGGTATCCCCACCCCATATAACAGTCCACTCACCCTTAAAGGGCAGCTGCAGTTTAGTTATATTTCTTTGAAGTTTGGGAAGACTTTCTTCAGTATACGGCTTTACAAATAAGCCATTTATTTTAGCATTCTTGTCAATTGAAATATTTACAGCAAACAATGCTCTTTCAAAATTTGTTTTGTACCTGGCATAAGTACCATTTTCATACTTCACAAAACTGCGTGCCGTGATTTGTCCTGCCTGTGAGCGCAGGCCATTTAAAAAATCACTTGTTTTATTCAGCGGTAATGCCGTTTGCATTTCCTGAGAAAACATGGCAAAGATGCTATCGTTTTTTGCAGCATTGTAGTAGGTTTCAAATCTGTCAGCTACTGCCATATAAGTACTGTTTTCCGTTTGACAGTAAATTGTATTTACCGAAAAAGTGAAGACAAGCATTGAAAATAAACGTACCATATGTTGATTATTTTATTTAACCGCCTTAAGATTAAAAGATAAAGTTACCATTACCGTAGCCAACCTTTAGTAATGCGTAACGCATTTTTTTTCAAAACTGTATGCATGGAGATTTACAAAGCTTTGCTGGTAATAAAAGAAATGCACCCACGCAACAATGAGCTCAAAAAAGCCAGTACCCGAAATTTGCAGCCTCTTAAATAACTTTTTGATGGCTTAATACAGTGCAAAAAAAATCTTGTGGTTTTCACCTGTCCGCTTATCTTTATAACATAAACAATTCATTAAAAAAACATTTATGAGAAAATTAATGCTGCAGGCCAACCGGAAACTGCTGGTAATAATGACAATAGTTGTTGTTGTTATTTTCGGCACTGCCGGCACTACTGCACCTGTACATTCCAACGTATACAAAAACCTTAAAATTCTGCCACAGGATATCAGCAGGGAAGCGATGCATGATATTATGGATGTACAATTTGGCGATGCTCTGGGGGTACATTGCGACTATTGCCACGCTAAAGAACCAGGGGCCGATCACCCCGATTTTGCAAGTGACGCCAATCCTAAAAAAGAAACTGCACGCGACATGATGCGCATGGTACTGCAGATGAATAAGGATAATTTTCAGGTAGCAAAACCAATGATCGGCGATTCTTTGATGGTGGTTACCTGTTACACCTGTCATCATGGATCTGCATTTCCGGATACAAAAAGCAAAGTACCGGTAGTTCATGATTTTGGTCCTCCTGCTGGTCGTGCAGGTCAGCCCGGACCTCCGCCGCCACCGCCGGCCGCACCTCAAAAAAATTAATTATTAAATACTAATTGCGGGCATTCAATTTTCCTGCATAAAAGAATCCCGTTGTTAAAAGCAATGGGATTTTTTTTGTGCAATGCCACAGCTTTTATTTGCTGTTTTATTCAGTCAGGCTTTTGTAATTTTATAAAAATTTTTCATGGATGTAAAGATCGAACCTTCTTGGCACGAGGTACTAAAGAATGAATTTACAAAGCCCTATTTTTTAGAAATTGTAACTTTTTTAAAGATTGAAAAAAATGCAGGTAAAATTATTTACCCCCCGGGACCGCTTATCTTTAATGCCTTTAACCATACCCCTTTTGATAAGGTAAAAGTTGTGATACTAGGGCAAGATCCTTACCATAACCCGGGACAGGCGCATGGTCTTAGTTTTAGTGTACCTGCGGGGATAAAACCGCCGCCTTCTCTTGTAAATATTTTTAAAGAAATTCAAAAAGATTTGTCTGTTACTATGCCCGAAGGATATGGCAACCTAACCAGTTGGGCGGACCAGGGTGTACTTCTATTAAACGCTATTTTAACGGTAAGGGCAAATGAACCAGCCAGTCATGCAAAAATTGGCTGGATGAATTTTACAGATGCCGTCATAACAAAAATATCTGATGAAAAAAAAGGGGTAATATTTCTTTTATGGGGTAAATTTGCGCAGGAAAAGCAATTGCTGATAGACGAAACGAAACATTTTGTATTGAAAGCTGCCCATCCTTCGCCATTTAGTGCGGACAAAGGTTTTTTTGGTTGTAAACATTTTTCAAAAGCAAATGAATTATTAATCAACCAGGGCCTTGCTCCCATCAACTGGAAATTATTATCAACCTGATACCTGTTTCCGAAAAACAGCTCAGTAAATATACGAACCATTTTGACCAATACTGACAACTATTCTTCACCGCAAACAACTGCTTCCTTCAAAGATGTATGCAAGAATATTTTTGGCAGAATATGGGCTGTTTGGGGATTAATCAGTTTTGCCACTACCTTCCTTATCATCTTTATACCATCAATGCTTTCTTATTTAATTCCGGGGCCCAGGGGACAGGATTATTTTATTACCGTGTCAAGGGTATGGATGTGGACCTGGCTACGGATGGTAGGATGCCCTGCCACCATCAAAGGCAAAGAAAATTTCAAGCCCGGTCATACTTATGTAGTTGTGTACAATCACAACGCTTTGCTTGATGTGCCCCTTTCTGCACCATTTATACCGGGTGGCAATAAAACAATTGCCAAAGCTTCTTTTGCCAAGGTCCCCATTTTCGGGTGGTTTTATAAACGCGGTTCCGTGCTTGTTGACAGAGGCGATAACAAAAGCCGCCTGAAAAGCTTTGAAGATATGAGGGAAGTGTTGCGCAACAACCTGCACATGTGTATTTACCCGGAAGGAACCCGTAACCGAACCAATGAACCTTTAAAGCCATTTTTCGACGGTGCTTTCAAACTGGCAATTGATACCAAAAAGGAAGTTATTCCCTGTGTAATTTTTGGAACCAAACAAGCCATGCCCGCAAATAAAGGATTTTATTTATGGCCTACCAGGTTACAAATGCATTTTTTGCCTGCCGTTTCATCAGAGGGTATGAAAGCACCTGCATTAAAAGAAAAAATTTTTACAATGATGAAAGAACATTATGTGAATGGCGTTCAATAAGTACGCAATAACTGGTCAGGAATTTTCAGATTAGTTTTAAATGCTTATTTTTGAAACTTGTGCAATTTTATATTAGTATTATTGAAATAAGAGAAAGGTTGAAAGTTTTTTAATTAAAAAGTGTTTTTTTTAGATATGAAAAAAAAGGTTACAAAGATTGGCGTACTTACCTCCGGAGGCGATGCACCGGGAATGAATGCCTGCATACGTGCCGTGGTACGGACAGGAATTTACAACGGATTGGAAGTTTTTGGGATTGTGCGTGGCTACACCGGAATGGTGGAGAATGATATTTTCAAAATGGAAAGCAGAAGTGTAGCCAATATCATTCAGCGTGGCGGAACCATTTTAAAAACGTCCCGTTGTAAGGAATTTTTTACACCTGAAGGCAGAAAGAAAGCATATGATAACTTAACCAAACTAGGCATTAACGGGTTGGTAATTATTGGTGGCGATGGTAGTTTCAGAGGTGCACAAACATTCAGCAATGAATATGATATTCCCTGCGTAGGGTTGCCGGGCACTATCGACAAAGATATAGCGGGCACTGATTTTACAATTGGTTTTGATACCGCTGTAAATACCGCGGTTGAAGCAATTGACAAAATACGGGATACAGCAGATGCACATGACCGTTTATTTATTATTGAAGTAATGGGCAGGGATGCCGGTTACATAGCATTGCACAGTGGTATCGCTACAGGTGCCGAAAATGTACTGATCCCGGAACGCAAAACAGATATCGAAGAAGTTATTAAGCAATTAGCGGAAAAAGAAAGAAGACATAAGTTGGTTAACCTGATTGTAGTGGCTGAAGGAGATGAGTTTGGTGGTGCCGATGAAATTGCAAAAATTGTAAAAGCCCGTTTACCAATACAGGACGTAAGGGTTTGTATATTGGGTCATATTCAACGCGGCGGTTCCCCAACCTGTTTCGACAGGTTGATTGCAAGCCGCATGGGCTATTCGGCTGTTGAATGTTTGATGGAAGGGAAATTCAATGTGTTTGTTGGAATGGTCAATAACCGTATGCATTATACTCCGTTAAACGAAGCTGTAAAAAAGAAACAGCGTATCAGTGAAGAATGGATGAAAATAGTAAAAATCTTGGCCAGCTAATTTCGGGGTAATCAATCCGTACTGTCTGTTACCAAATGAAAACGGTAAAAAATTCACTTGACATTTGAAAATAAACTAAACAACTAATGAGCAAAAATTTAGGTAAATACCTGCATGCTGAAATGGATAAAGAAGCAGGTTTTCAACATACGATTAAACGAACAAAGATTGTTGCAACAGTAGGCCCCGCCTGCTCTACTTACGAAAAGTTACTGGACCTGGTAAAGGCAGGCGTAAACGTTTTCCGCCTAAACTTTTCTCATGGCGCTTACGAAGATAAAAAACAGATCATTGATTTTATAAGGGAAATCAACCGCAAAGAACCCTATAATATTGCCATTTTAGGCGACCTGCAAGGTCCTAAGTTAAGAGTGGGTGAACTGCAGGATGGCCAGATAGAATTAAAAGACGGGAGCCAGTTTATTTTTACCACACAAAAAATGGTGGGCACAAAAGATAAGATTTATGTTAGCTATGCCAACCTTGCCAAAGATGTAAAAGTAGGCGAACGCATATTTTTAGATGACGGAAAGATGGAAGTGAAAGTAGAAGAAATATTAAATGATACGGAAGTTAGAATTTCGGTAACATTGGGCGGTATCCTGTTTCCAAAAAAAGGCGTCAATTTACCCGATTCTGCCCTCACGATGCCTTCGCTTACAGAAAAAGATATTGCAGATCTTGATTTTATTATCAGCCAGGATTTAGACTGGATAGCCTTGTCTTTTGTTCGTCATGCTGATGACATCATTGATCTTAAAAAGCGTATCAAAGCACAAAAAAGTAAGGCCAAGGTTATTTCTAAAATAGAAATGCCGGAAGCGTTAAGAAATATCCGTAATATCATTGTTGAAAGTGATGGCATTATGGTTGCCCGTGGCGACCTCGGTGTGGAGGTACCGGTTGAACAGGTTCCCATTATTCAGAAAGAAATCATCCGCAAATGTATGCACCGGGCAAAACCTGTGATTGTAGCAACGCAAATGATGGAAAGTATGATGGAGCGTACCAAACCAAACCGCAGTGAAGTTACAGACGTTGCCAACGCCGTGCTGGAAGGCGCCGATGCTGTAATGCTGAGCGGTGAAACTGCGATGGGCCAGTATCCTACCCTTGTGGTGGAAATGATGAGCAAGATCATTCTACAGGTGGAGGGAACACTATACGATTACGATAGGGACGATATTTTGACGCCACAGCAACACTCCCCTTCTTTGCTGAGTGATGCACTTTGCGCAAGCGCCTGCAAAATGGCAAAAGATGTAAATGCCAAAGCCCTTATAGGAATGACGCAGAGTGGTTACACCGGTTTTATGCTGAGCAGTTACCGACCCAAGGCACCGCTATATATTTTTAGTAAAGAAAAAACACTCATCAACCAGCTGAGTCTCAGCTGGGGCGTAAGGCCGATTTATTATGCAGAAGAAGAAAGCCTTGATGATATCTTCATGGACCAGATAAATATTTTAAAAGAAAGAGGTTTTCTTAAAGAAGGCGATGTGGTTGTAAATACAGGCAGCACGCCAATTGAAAAACATTTACCTACCAACATTTTAAAGGTATCTATTGTAGAGTAAGAAAATATTTTGTAAATAAAAAGTTGCCCTGCGTTAAACACAGGGCAACTTTTTATTTAACAGATTTTATTGCCAAACGCAAATGATTACCGCGGCAATAATATTACCCAACAAGGTATATCCGCCGTTAATAAAATGAAGGCCAGTGGCCCTTTTTTCAAACAGGTAAGAATTGCTGATAGCAGTTGCGCCGAAGCATATGCCGGTGAGTGTACCCAACTTCAGGCCCTGACTAAACAGGCCAAGATTAAGATAGGCTGCAAGAATTGCAAGCCCGATACAAGCAACCAAAATGGTTACAAACGAAGCGCCCATAATAACTCCCATTCCCTTGGTAGCATTGGGATCACTGGCATCAATTTTGGTCAATGCCAGCCAGGTTTTTGCAAACAATACTTTAGAATACCAAATGGCTCCCAAAGCAAAATAGGCTATAGCAGCGACGAGGACTGCCAGCCAGTGAATGTGGTGAAAAATTGCTGGATTCATAAAAATAAATTGGTTTTATCCGCCGAAGGCGAAATGTTAAGTGGAGAAGATACCGGCATACAAAATACAATAAATATTTACTTTTTCCTATCCGTCTCACTAATGGAAATAACGACTGATGGAGCAGGCATTTTGCCACTGCACTACATAACTTTTGACAAAAAAACAGCGGCTGGTCAATCATTTAGCACCACAACCTGGTGTTTTTTTTGCGTTGCAATTTTTCTTGTTTGGATATGTAAAACTGTTTTACCATTGGTGGTATCGATGTAATAACCTTCTTCATTGTGTAATATTCTTTCACCAGTTAATTGTGGTAACAATTCTCCATCCAGGGATGCCGTTTTCGGAGAGGCGCTTGTATGGACTATTAAATGATAGCTTCGCCTGTCAATGCTTCCATTATACTTCCCTTTTACAGCGTTTATGGTAACTGTAATAATCTTACCGGCATTCATTTCAAATAAAGTCGTAGCGTAAGCCCCCTTTTTATACTCCCTGGTAAGCCCGTCATCCTCATATAAGTTAAATGCTGTCTTACCTTCCGGGTACATATCCAGTGTTAATGTATCAGGCTTTTTTTCTGCATCAAAATTCATTGCCTGGTACATCGGTATAATAGCTCCAGCCTTTACAAACACGGGCAGTTTTTCCAAAGGCGCAGCATAATGTCTTAACCACTTTCCGCCGTTAAATAGTTCCCCGTTCCAGTAATCAATCCATTTTCCGCGAGGCAAATAAATACTGTCACGTTCGTTGCCCGGTTTATACACCGGTGCCACCAGCAACCACTGGCCATTCATAAACTGGTACTGGGTTTGTTTACCCAACGTGGTGCTGTCACTAGGAAACTCAAGTACCATTGCTCTTGCAGCGGGTACTCCGGTGATATTAGCTTCCCTGCATAATGTATACATGTACGGGGTGAGGCGCATTTTTAACTGCAGGTATTTTCTGTTGATACTGGTATAAGGCTCACCCGATATCCACGGCTGTTTATCTTTTTTTGCCCAGCCGCTCATGGTCATTAAAACCGGGATAAAAGATTTCCATTGCAGGTCACGTGTATAGGTGCTGTCACTGCCACCAAAAATACCATCGATATCTGAGGATGCGGCGTTCTGTGCACTTAAACCTGCGCCAGTTATCGTTGGGATATGAAATCGGATGTACTCCCAACCGCCATACTGATCACCGCTCCACACGGTGCTGTAGCGCTGTGTACCAGCCCACCCCATTACGCTCCAGATAAAGCCGCGGGCATTGCTGTTGTTTTCTATGCCTTCATAAGCAGCCCTGCAACCATCCAGTGCATACTTATAACCAGGCCCAACCCAGGCCACATCCAGCTTACACAAACGGGTGCCATAGGTGCCTACTTCGGTAGCTATTTTATCTATACCATTCTCTGTCCATAAACCTGTGTAAAATCCACGTTCATGCAAAGCCTTTACCACACTGTCTAATTTTACATATCCGCAGCCATAACCATCATTGGGTAAAATCCATCCACGTGGCATTTCGTGCGCTATATATTGGTCGGCTATTTTCCAAATTACATCAGGGGTGGTCTGTGGTTTTTTATCACGTCCAGGCTTGTTGTAACAATTGGCATCACCCATACTCAAGGCCCATCTTGGCATCAGAAAAGGCTTGCCGGTAATATCTGTATACCGGTTTAAAATATTTTTAAGAGAGGGGCCGTAAAAGTAAAAGGCATCAAAACGATTTTCATTGTGTGATAAGCGCAGGGTATCATTAAAACTATATTCACCTGCATCAAATGTATTTCTATAAACACCATAGCCGCTAGTGCTCATGTAAAATGGAGCAGGATTGGCACGGCCGCCATCATCCCATCCTCCGCCTTTTTCAATAAGAATCGTTTTGTTGCGGTGTGAAAAATAGCCGTTCTGCATACCACATCCGTAAAAATATTCACCGGGCCTGGCAGATAAACTTTGCACTGTTTTTTGACCAAATAAAAGTGGCTGCTTTTCTTCCCAGATAACCGCTCTGTTAGCCGCATTATACATGGCGAAACGCATCGGCTTTTTATATACCCTAACTGCACAAAGCTTACTCTGCAACAAAACATAATCGCCCTTGTCGGTGAAAATAATGTTACTTTTTAATGTTGGTTTTGCAATCACAATATCTCCTGCGGACGGATCGGTGAAACTACCATCTGGCGCTAACCAAATCCTGAAAATGTCGCCACGATAAAATTGCAATCTAACTTTGGTGACGCCGGATGAAAAAACAAAAGCCGTTGATTCCTTTTTTATGGCCGTGATATTACCAACAAAAGTTGCAGCAGCATTCAGTTGTACATTAAGTGTATTGTCAATTGTGTGTTCGTCGCCTGGGTAATTTATTTTGAAACTGATATGATGCACTGGTCGTAACGTAAGGTCTGTGGGAGGAAAAACAATGTCTCTTTCTTCGCCAGGTTTAAAAGCATTGGTTGCTGCCGGCACTTTTAAGGTGAGTATATTTTGACTATCAATATTTGCCGTAACAGTAAAATTGGTGTTGATATTTTGCCCGCCGGAATTTTTTATTTTTAGTACCAGTTCATCGTTCTTTTTAAACTGGTTGCTTTCTTCATTGTGCGATAAAAGCCGCACTACACTTACATCCTGGCTGTAAGCTTCACTTAATGCAATATCATCTACCATCCAGTAAAACCCCATCAAGCCCTTCCAGTAAAACCGTAAAAAAACGGTTGGCTGATTGGCAGCAACTGCAGATACATCAATGGCTTCAGTAAGTGGAGCAAACATATCCGTTTCACTTTTAACGGTATGGCGTACATCCCATTGCTGCCAGTGAATGCTATCGGTACTTACACCAACAAACAACCCGGCTGTATCATTTTGCCGGTAATTCCACCAGCGAAATTTTTGTTGAAACTGTAAAATCACCGATTTTTTACCAATGCAATTAATAGGTGCAGAAACAATATATCCATCGGGGTATTGTTTGCGTTTAACCCAGTTGTCTACGTCTTCATCCGTAAAATAACCAGCCTGGAACTGCAGGTGATAACCCCTGCTGACAGAAGCAATCGGCGGTGCCTGTTGCTGGTATTTATAAGAACCGGGATAAGGCTGATTGGTGACTATCCATTGTGGATCCCAAGTAGCAGCGGGTGGAATGTGCCAACCTGCAGGCAGACTGCCCGAAGAAAAATCCTGGTGCCAGAAAACTTTGTTCTTATTGCTTTGGGCTGACAACAACGTAGCATACAAAATGAATATGCTAAAAACTATTTTCTTTATCTGCATATAAAATGGTTGTTTTATTTTTTCGCCAGCACCAATTCCGGTCAATGCAAGATAAAGAAAACGCAGAGTACGGTATCTGACATCGCTTAACAATTTAATGTATATTCTGTCTTACAAATTTGCCTCTTTATACATGACAGCATCATTTGCTATATTTAGAAAAAATTTAAGTATGGTATTGAAGCAATTGTTTACGGCAGCAATTTCATTGACGATGTTCAATGCCGGCATGGCTCAGCAAATAAAATATGTTAGCAGTAACTATGGCTGGAACCCTGATTCACTGGGCAACCACAGGGCTGTGCTGCAATTTAATGGAACAGGCCATGTTGCAAAAGTAAGCATATCATGGAGAAGGAATGATGATCCGGCACACAAACGAATTATTATTCAGGATGGGGCAACCGGAAAAAAGATCATCAATGTAAGCACAGCATATGCAGACAGAGAAAGAGCTGACATCTCTTTTGAACCTGAATCAGGCAAAGGAATTTATTACGCTTATTATATGCCGTACCGCAATGAAGGTCGCAGCAATTATCCCAAAGGCGTTTACCTGCAACCTGAAAATACTGCAGATGGTAAATGGCTGTCTGCCTCCAAATCTGCAAAAATCAACACTACCGTAAAGCAAATAGAATCCATTGATTCCTTCAACAGTGTTTACCCGATGGAGGTAATTGCAACCGCAAAAGAAACCGCGGCTATCATTGCATCTGCCTCCAATAAAAATTACCTGGTGTTTCCTGAAAACCGGCTATATCCTATCAAAATGAAAAACCGTATTCCTTACCGCTGGATACAAAAGGGGCTGCAACATAGCTTCAGCGACAAAGCGGCTCGTGGCGAGCAATACAGCTACCAGTTAGGCCTGTACGCTGTGGAGGGGTTGCAGGATGTACAGGTAAAATTCACTGACCTGGTCAGCAACAAAAATGAAAAAATCCCCGCCAGCAAAAGCCTTTGCATAAACACCAACGGCATAGATTATGCCACCCATCCTTTTACAAAAACGGTCAACGTCGAAAAAAATGCAGTTCAGCCATTGTGGTGCACGGTTGATATTCCTGCAACTGTGGCAACTGGTATTTACAAAGGAAAAGCTACCATCACATCAAAGAATGCCTCCGCTACCACTATTGATATTATACTAACTATTACCAACGAATTACTAACTGATGGCGGCATCAGCGAACCATGGAAACAAACCAGGTTACATTGGCTCAACTCCACACTGGCACAGGATAATACGGTAATTACACCTTATATTCCATTGACTGTGCAAGGCAATACCGTTGGTTTATTAGGGAGAAAAATAACCCTGGGAGAAAACGGCTTCCCGGCACAGATCAGTACTTTTTTTACACCTGAAATGACGGGCTACACAGAGCAGCCCAATACCCTGCTTTCTGCGCCGATTGATTTTACATTTTTACAGCCGGATGGTGGTAAGATGGTTTTAATAAGCGACGGCATTCATTTTACAAAAAAAGAAGCCGGTACTGTGCAATGGACTTCTTCCAGCAACAGCCCTTCGTTAGAAATGGATGTTGATGCATCTTTGGAATTTGACGGATTTATTGCGTATAAAGTAAAAATAACCGCTTTAAAAGATGTTGCTCTGAAAGACATTGCCATGCAAATCCCCCTTACCAAAACAGCGGGTAAATACATGATGGGGCTCGGACAAAAAGGAGGAAACAGACCGCCCTCATTTAGCTGGAAATGGGATGTGGCGCACAAAAACCAGGATGGTGCGTGGATTGGAAACGTAAATGCGGGATTGCAATATTCTTTACGGGACGACAAATACGTTCGTCCCCTGAATACTAATTTTTATTTACAAAAGCCTTTACTGCTGCCAGATAGCTGGGGCAATGATAACCAAGGCGGGGTAAATATTAATCAACAAGACAGCACTGTTTTGGTAAATAATTACAGCGGGCAACGCAGCATGAAAAAAGGTGATACACTGTTTTATAATTTTACTTTGTTGATTACACCTTTCCATCCTATCAATACCGGTTTTCAATGGGCTACCCGTTTTTACCACAGTTATAAACCAATCGATACTATTAAAGCAACCGGCGCAACAGTTATTAATATTCACCATGGTAACGCTATCAATCCTTATATCAACTATCCTTTTATAGAGTATAAAAAAATGAAGGCTTACATAGATGAAGCACATAGCAAAGGACTGAAGGTAAAAATTTACAACACGGTAAGAGAACTGAGCAACAGGGCCTATGAGACTTTTCCTATGCGCAGTCTTGGCCACGAGATTTATTCACCCGGCAAAGGAGGTGGCTTTAGCTGGTTGCAGGAGCATTTGGACAGCGATTATATTGCTGCCTGGTTTGTACCTGAATTGAAAGATGCCGCCATTGTAAACAGTGGCATGAGCCGCTGGCACAATTACTATGTGGAAGGCATGAACTGGCTTGTGCAGAATGCAGGCATTGATGGCATTTACCTGGATGATGTTGCCTTTGACCGTATTACAATGAAAAGAATAAAACGCGTATTGACGAAAGATGGTCACCCCGGTATAATTGATTTGCATTCCGCCAACCAGTACAATAAAAATGATGGCTTTAACAACAGCGGCAATTTGTACATGGAGCATTTTCCGTACCTGAACCGTTTATGGTTCGGCGAATACTTTGACTACGAAAAAAATGATCCTGATTTCTTTTTAACTGAAGTGAGTGGCATTCCCTTTGGCCTGATGGGAGAAATGTTACAGGATGGCGGCAATCCCTGGCGTGGGATGATTTATGGCATGACCAACCGGATGCCCTGGAGCGATAATGCAGACACAAGGCCCATCTGGAAAGCCTGGGATGATTTTGGTATGGAAGGAACCAGTATGATCGGTTACTGGAGCGATAACTGCCCTGTAAAAACGAGCAATGATAAAGTACTGGCAACAACATACACAAAAAAAGGCAGGGCACTTATTTCTATCGCCAGCTGGGCTGCTGCTGATACGACTGTTCATTTGCAGATAGACTGGAAAAAACTGGGAATGGATCCTGCAAACACGATAATTATTGCGCCGGAAATAAAAAACTTTCAACCGGCAAAAACATTTGATGCCAGTGAATTGATACCGGTAACAAAAAATAAAGGCTGGTTGCTGGTGTTGAAGGAGAATTAAATATAGCTTTAAAGAGGCGGCATGCAAACTATATTTATTTCGTAATAAGTCCAGCTATAATCGCTAATGCAATACTCATTAAAGTTCCTATTACCAGGTATTCTGTTTTAATTTCCGGCCGGTCTTTTTCATTAAACCGGATAATGCCTTTTGCTGCCACCAGCAGGCCAATTGCGGAATACTGGCTTTGCAAAACAAAGATCAGTATGATGATCCGTTCCACCATGCCGATCCATTTACCGGCATTGGCAAGGCTTTCAGAGTCTGGCAATTTATCCCGCCACTGGCGGGTTAGTTGGCCAATTAAAATACCGGCAGGGGCAGTTAAAAACACAACCGCCGTTAGTCTTTTCCAAATAGCAGCGTCTGTATTTAACTGTTGAAGTGTTTGCTTTACATCACCCCATTGAAGGAAAGTGAAATACCAACACCCGGCAATTATCAACATGTGAAAAAACTGGTCTGCAATAAAGTAAGCAACAGTATTTTTCTGATACGATTTCCATCCGTCAATAAGTGTATGCGTAATTAAAATGATGAGTGCTACTATCCAGTATTGCCAGCCAATCAGCAGCAATGCCACCAGCCCGGTTATAAGGCCATGCAGGTACAGTTTACCGGAACGGAAATGTTTTTCCGTTCTGTCATTTACCCAGCTGGCAGGCTGTAGTATAAAATCGGTAATAAGATGTGCCAGCACCACTTTGGTAAGCCACACTGCCTCTGTAATCATGTTAGTTGATTGATGATATTTTCATATTGTTGCAACAGTTTTTCAATCTCCGCCCAGCGCCCGGCCGTTACATGCTGGTGTACGGTACTCTTGGATTTTTTCAGCAAGCCTGCTATCTCCTGCTGCGCCCTTCCCTTCAGCAATTCAAAAATCACTTCCGCCTGCTTGCCCGTCATCGCTTTAAAGATGGCATTCAGGTAATCCGAAATAATCTCTAAACCCACATTGGCTAAACTATTACCGGAAGTCATTATCAGTCTTGTTCCTGCCTCCGCCATTTCATCAAAGGCACGGCCTGATAAAATAAATGCTTCGCCTTTGGACGTGCCCAGTTTTTTTACAGGTGTTGTTACCGCTCCTATCCCGATACTTATCCTTATATCTGATTCACTTATTGTTTCGCTTTTTGACAAACTGATGGCCGCCGTACGGCAAATCAAGGCCGTTTTCAGGGCTTCCGCAGGATTTTTTACATATACCTGGAAACTATCGCCCCGGTAAAATTCAAACTGGTGGGCAGCCAGCGCCGCCGTTAATATTTTAAGTAGCTTCTTTTCTGTTATTTTTTTTAACCGGGTTGAGTTTACAATATCACCGGTTAGTACTGCCCTTAGTGCCATTACTAAAAATTGTTTGCTGGTATAAATATACAACAAATAATTCAGTTCGTTTAAATGAACGAACTTTTAATCAATTCGTGTAATTAAACGAACTTTTAAATAATTCGTTCATTTAAACGAACTACGCTATAATTCGTGTAAATAAACGAACTTAAACCTGGGCTAAATTTAGCTGCTTTATTATAACAGTTTATTGAAACCAGACCGCTGTGCATATACATTTGCCAAAGAATTAAAAACTAAAACCGGGCCTGTCACTGCGGTTATTTATCTGGGATATACCTATCAGCTGGTCCGCCTGGTCGGTAAAAGATTTATAATACACCAGTATGGTATAACTATTTTCAGTTTCCCAATAGTTACCATCCATGTCAGTTCTTTTGGAAGGATCATTTTTATCAACAAGCGCATAGCCGTAACTATAATAGCCTTGCTTTAAATACTGGGTATTTTCATAAATATCCCTTTCTGTATTGAAATGCATTTTACTACTTTCATTCAACTGATAGTCCGTTAACTGACCAATTAAATAAAGGTCTTTATCAGCAAAAGCATTGTTGCCCGGTGGTATATATTTAAAATGAATATTGGCGTAATCGCCCTGCCAGTAAGGATTAATTGATTCATAAGTTGTAACCAGGTATTTACCATCCAGGTCTGCATAATATATATACCGTTGCCCGCTCCTGTCGCCATCGGCCTTTACATATAAATCAGTTCTTTTGCTATTGGCGCTGTCAACACGTTCGCTTAATAAACGAAAGCTTCTAAGGTCCAGCCACCGCCATTCTTTTCCTGCAGCAAATACAAAATTATTTTCATTGCTGTACTCAAGCGAATTATTTCTTATAAAAGTGGGCAGCACATTTCCCTGCGCAATATCCCAGCGGTTATTTTGTAAAACCACCACTTTCACCTGCTGACTGGCATTACTGGTATTTACCCCTGCCAGGTTAACAGTAAACTTTAAATGCTGATGCGTATTGTACCTGTCCGGTGTAAAAGGCTGCAGCACCTGCGCAGACACACTTGCCTTGGAATCCAGCACCAGCAAAGCCCTGGTAAAAGCAAGCTTACTGGTATCGCCATCTAAAAATACTTTTACAATATAGTTGCCGCTGCGGATGGGCATACTGTTTGTTTCCGGCAGTGTTGCCTGGTAATGAACATACCTTGTATAGGCGATAGATGAAAACCGGTAGGTGGAAATGCGTTGCTGCGTGAAGCCTTTTATAAAATCAAACGGACTCAGATTAACCGGTTGCCAGTTGTAATCGCATAACTGGTAAGTGTAGTAGTAGCTTTTTACCCGGTTGTCCATATCATCAAAATGCAGTTCTGTTCTGTCGCTGCTGTTGAGTTTATAAATTGCCATAGATTCCTGGTCGCCATAGGCGTGAAATCTCACTGTATGGATATTGGTATCATAAATGACATCAGGATTGGTTTGCGCTGGCAGCGTTTGCTGCATCAGTAAAAACAGGATGGCAGCAGGGATCAATTTAAAAATGTGCATGTAGTTATTAAAATATTTACTTTTGAAAGATAGCAAAAAATACGCCGATTGAATATATCCGCTTTTATAGCCCGCAGAATTGCCTTTAACCGGCAAAATACTTTTTCACGATTTATCATCCGGCTCGCCATCGGCGCCACTTCCATCAGCGTAGCTGTAATGATAGTGGCATTGAGCTTTGTAAACGGTTTTCAAAACGTAATCAGCGATAAAATTTTCAGCTTCTGGGGCCATATTCATGTGCAGCAAGATATTGAAAACCGTGTTAGTATTGCAGAACAGTTTCCTATACTTGCCAACGATACGGTTGAAAATATTGTTAAGAAATTGCCGCAGGTAAAAACCATTGAACGCTACGCCACTAAATCGGTGATATTAACTTATGGTACTGATATTGAAAGTATTCTGTTAAAGGGTATTGATTCTTCTTTTAATTACAGTCGTCTGAATCCATTTTTACAAAAAGGAAAATGGTTATCATTTACAGACAGCGGTTATAGCAGCGAAATAAATATTTCGGCTTATATCGCCGGCCAGCTAAATGTACAGGTAAACGATACGCTGCTTTCTTTTTTTATCCAGGAAGATGGCACTAAACGGCCTCGTAAACTGAAGATAGCCGGCATTTTTAAAACTTCCATAGACGAATATGATAAACAATTCGGCCTGTGCGATATAAACCTCATCCGCCGGATGAACGACTGGAACCCACGCCAGATTGGAGGGTATGAAGTTTTTTTAAACGATTACCGGCAAACCGATACCGTTGCAACACTGATTAAAGAATTAACGCCACAGGGCTGGAGCGCCAAGACCATTACAGAAATGTACAGCAATATTTTCGACTGGCTGGCATTGCAAAATAAAATCAAACTGATTCTGATGGGCATCATGATGATCGTTGCAATAGTAAACCTCATCACCTGCCTGCTGATTATTGTATTGGAAAGAACAAGAATGATTGGTATTTTAAAAGCAACCGGCGCCAGCGACTGGATTGTACAAAAAATATTTTTATACAATACCAGCCTGATAGCCATAACAGGCATTGTAGCGGGCACTGCCCTGGGCTTATTCATATGCTGGCTGCAGCAAAAAACCGGCTTTATTAAATTAGATGAAGAGGCTTATTATATGGCCGCAGCCCACGCAGATGTAGTGTGGTGGCAGGTTGTACTGGTGGACTTTATTACGCTTGCTATTTGCTTTGCCACATTGATTGTACCTACGTTGCTGGTAAAAAAAATAAAACCTGTCAAAGCAATTCAGTTTCGTTAAGATGATTTAAATACAATTTTTTGTCCGGGCTAAGCAGCAACCTTGTGGTACATCGTTGCGTCGCACACTTGTACTTTTTCAGCCTTGGGGTGCTCCCCTACTAACCGTACATGCTCACTAAATTTAAATGGCCTTGCTAAATTATACCCTTGTAATAAAAAATGCCTTCGCACAGCGCAGGTGCTGCGATGCGAAGGCCAGTGTTCAATACAGGTATTAAGTAAAAGAGGGCGACGCAACGGTGCTCCACAGAGCTTCTTAGCCCGGACAGGTATTTTCTTACTGCACAATATGCGACAAAATAATACCTGTTGCCACAGCCGCATTCAACGATTCCGCATGGCCCGCTTTTGGTATCGTAATTTTTTCGGTACAGAGCTCCATCACTTCATCACTAATGCCTTTTGACTCGTTGCCAATTACAATAATGGCTTCTGCTATGCCTTTCAGCTGGCTTACTTTTTTACCGTTCAAAGCGGCGGCATATATTTTAATGTGTTCATATTTTTTAAGCCAGGCTGCAATGTTGGTATACACTACATTTACGCGGCCCAGGCTGCCCATGGTGCTTTGCACCACTTTGGGATTATACATGTCGGTACAATTGTCCGAGCAAATGATGGCTCCAACGCCAAACCAGTCTGCAATGCGTATGATGGTACCGAGGTTACCCGGATCCTGGATGGTATCCAGCACAAGGCTTATTTTACCTTTTGGCTTAACAGGAAGTTGTTTTGATTTTTTAAATACCGCCAGCACCTGGTTGGGCGTGGTTAAAGCAGATATTTTTTCCAGTTCAAAATCGTCAATCACCTGCAGCGGACCGCTATAAGTTGTACGAATTAACATTTCATTTTCCTGCATCCATGGTTGTAAACCCAATACCTGCTGGCATGAAAATACAGGCGATTGCAACAATTCCATTACTACTTTACTACCTTCGGCAATAAATACATTATCCGCATCCCTGAATTTTTTGTGGTGCAAACTTTGGATATATTTGGCATATGTTTTACTTAACATCGTTCTCTCAAAATTTATAATAGTTAGTGTGGTTGTAAAAACGAAATTTTTGAATGTTCTGAAAAATATTTTTTGCGCAGCATTGCTATTGTCTTCCTGCACCACGGTACGAAATTATCAAAAAGGTAAACCCTTTTTGATAAAAAATAGTATTGAACTCAAAGGCGGCAATTTTAATACGGATGAAAGAAACATTGCCAGACAAAGATTATACGATCAGCTGGATGACAGCGCAAAAGTGGTAATAATAGATAAATTGTTTTTATTTCACAAAACAACGCCGGCTGCTGCGTACGACACAACCTACTCCTACCGGAGTGCGAGGAATATGATTGGCTCCATGCTGCATCTCGGTTACTACCAGGCCAAATCTACTGTAAAGATTGATACCGTTAGTGGCAGTTTCTTCAGCACCTGGTCGCTTAAATTTGAAAAGCAGCAACGGGTGTACGTAAAATATATCATTGATGCTGGTAACCCTACCCTGGTAGATACTTTCAGCTATAACTTAAATAAACCGGAACTACAGCAGCTTGCAATTGAAGCCATGCCGAAGTCCTTAATAAAAAAAGGTAATCCTGTTTCCAAGGGTGAAGTGCTGGGAGAAATAAACCGGATGGTGGATGTTTACAGAAATAAGGGGTACTATAAATTTATTACAGACGATTTAAGGATGCGGGGCGATACTTCTATTTTATCGTTAACCACAATTTCTGACGACCCTTTTGAAAACATCCGTTTACTTGCAGAAGCCAATCAAAAAAGAAATAAACCCACTATTAAACTGGAAATGATTTTAAACCCGCTGGCAGACAGTATGCGGTTGCAAAAATATTATATTGGTAATGTGTATCTGTATCCCGATTACAGTGGTGTTGACAGTTTAAACAGCATCCCCTTTTTATCAGATACCACCCGGCGGGACAGCTTTGTTATCCGTTACCATAAAAAATTATTCCGCAACGGTTTCCTGGTGCGCAATATGGATTTTAAAAAAGGCGATTTGTACCGGCAGGAAAATTATGCCAAAACCCTCAGTAATTTTTCAAAGACCGGGGTTTGGCAAAACATCAATATTCAAACCATAGAAAGAAAGGACAGCGTTGCCAAACTGGATATGATTTTGCAAATGATACCCGCCCGTAAGTACGGCTTTGAAGCCAATGTGGAGGCCAGCTATTCGGTAAACAGCAATACCAATACTGCCACCATAACCAATGGCGGAAACCTGCTGGGATTGTCTACCAATCTGTCTTTGCAAAACCGCAATATCCATAAGGAAGGTATTAAGATGACCCATGCCATACGGTATGGTGTTGAGTTGAACTTAAATACACAACGCTCCAGCAGGGTTATCAATTCAAACGAACTGAGTTATACCAACACCATCAGCTTTCCCCGTTTGCTGGGGCCCATCAAACTGTTGCCTAAATCGTGGTTTAATAATGGCAGACCGCTTTCACAGCAAACCTTTATCAACACCAATCCATCTTATACAAAACGAATTGACCTGTTTAATCTTTTTTCAACAGGCCTTGCTTTTGGTAACCAATGGAGCAACAGATCAAACAGAAAAAACACCATTAAGTTTCCGAATATTGAGTATTCCTACCTTTTCAATCAGTCGGACAGTTTTCGCACCATACTGAACAATAATCCTTATTTACGTTATTCATACAATACAGCGTTGATCATTGGCAGTTCCTACAACTATTCTTCTACTTACATTAATCCAAAACATACCAACAGGCTCAGGTCTTTTAGTGGTAATGTCGAAGAGTCTGGTTTAATTTGGGGCAGGCTGGGCATTTTTAAAAAAGAATTACGCCAGTTTGTTAAAGTGGATGGAGAATATACCTTTTCTATCAATAACCCAAAATCGGCCCGTGTCTTCAGGGCTTTCGTTGGCGTTGGTATTCCGCTGGAAAATAATGATACCGCTTCTCTTCCCTTTTTTAAACAATATTTCTCCGGCGGTGCCAACAGTATGCGTGGCTGGCCTATTCGTGGCATCGGACCCGGGGCGAAGCCTTTGGGAACCATCAACTCTCTTACAAACGACCGCACCGGGGATATCCGTTTTGAAGTAAATGCTGAATACCGTCATGACCTTTTTCAAATAATACCCAACCAGCTTGTTTTAAAATGGGCGCTTTTTACAGATATTGGTAATGTGTGGAATTTCAGAAATACGCGACCCGGTGGCGGCCCCGACAGCCTGCAGTTCCAGTTTAAAAATTTTTATAAACAATTGGGTGCGGATGTGGGTACCGGTTTCCGGTTTGATTTTACCTATGTTGTACTTCGTTTTGATCTTGGCTTTCGGGTAAAAAAACCTGAAATTGCAAAAAACGATGGTTGGCAAATACCAGATATTAGCTACAATCACTTGTTAAAAGGTGGTGTTGAAAACAGCCAATGGCGACGGGATAATTTCAATTTTACAATTGGTTTAAGTTATCCTTTCTAACCTAATCCAACGGCAAGCCGGCCCTGTTATTATCTCCGGCATTCTGATGACTTACCAGGTTTAAAATTGTTTCCATGTCAATGGCATCAGCTACCTGCAATTGCCCGATTCTTGTTCTGCGTAAACTGCCAAGATAGCCCCCACAGCCCAATGCAGCACCGAAGTCATTCGCCAGGCTGCGTATATAAGTCCCCGTAGAACAAACCACCTTAAAACTGACGGCAGGCAAATCAATTCCCGTAATTTCAAATGAATGAATGGTGACATTTCTTGGCTCTAATTGCACAGCCGTTCCCCTTCTTGCCAGTTCATATGAGGCAACGCCATCTTTTTTTATAGCAGAATAAATGGGTGGCAATTGTTGAATAGCACCGATAAATTGTTTTGTAGCATGTATGATTTCATCAGAAGTAAGATGATCGAATTTTGTTTGATGTTCCGGTTCACTTTCGAGGTCGAATGTTGGCGTTACAGCACCCAGCACAATGTGGCCGGTATACTCTTTTTCCTGCGCCATGAACTCATTTATTTTTTTTGTAAACTTCCCGGTACAAACTATCAGAAGTCCTGTTGCCAGAGGGTCTAACGTACCAGCATGGCCAATTTTTTTTATCTGTAAAATATTACGGAGCTTTCTTACAATATCAAATGATGTCCAGTGGAGTGGCTTGTCTATGAGCAAAACCTTTCCTTCTGCATAAGGCAATTGCAGCGCCGGATCAATCGGAATTCTTGGTACACGCTCCTGTTTTTCAGGATAAGCGCCTTCACCTGTTTTACTATTGTGTTTGGAACGGTATGATTCTTTACGGGCCAATGCTTTATTTTTTTGCGAAGGTAAGTGAAGCAAAACAATGCGGTCTTTTATCAATATTGCAAGACGTTTCGTAACAAAAATTATCTGTGCATCAGGTTGCTTGTCTTGCTTTTAACTCAAGGTATTTGTTGATGGTATTTACAGTTAAATTTTCGGGAGAAGTTAAAATAGATAAAATACCGTTGTTGGAAAGCTCTTTAACAATCAGCCTTTTTTCAAACGCAAATTTTTCAGCAATGGTTTTAACGTACACGTCTTCTATATTCGTTGCGCTTTGCATGGACAATTGTTTCAATTCCGTATTTTCGAAAAATACCACCATCAGCAAATGATGTTTTGCAATGGACTTTAAATAATTGAGCTGCCGTTTTAATCCTGAAAGCGATTCAAAATTAGCGAACAGGATCAGCAGGCTTCTTTGCTTGATCCGGCTGCGTATCTGCAGGTAAAGCATTTCGTAATCACTTTCTAAAAAATCGGTTTCCTGGTTATACAGCAATTGCAGAATGTTAGCTTTCTGTAACGGCTTACGATCGGCTGCCAGTATGGTGCCCATTTTATTGGCGAATGTTATCAAACCAACTTTATCCTGCTTTTGCAAACATACATTGCTTAATACCAGTGTACTATTGATGGCATAGTCCAGCAGACTTAAGTTATTAAAAGGCATTTTCATCAAACGGCCTTTGTCGATAAGGCAATACACCTGCTGGCTTTTTTCGTCTGTAAAATTATTTACCATAATGGCGGATCGGCGGGCAGTTGCTTTCCAGTTAATGGTTCGTATATCATCGCCGCGTACATATTCTTTTATCTGTTCAAACTCCATGCTGTGGCCGATTTTTCGCATGCGTTTACTACCATGTTCCGATTGTATAGTAGTTTGTGAAAGCAGTTCATATTTACGTAGCTGCATAAACGAAGGATATACGGGTACGGTTGTTTCGGCTTCAATATCAAAACGGCGCATCAGTAAACCCAGCAGGGATTTTACGTAGATAATAATTTGCCCAAAATGATATTCGCCACGCTCTGTAGGCCTTACAGCATACACGATTTCCTTTTGTTGCAGCGCTTTAAAGTGCTGCTGTAATATCCAGTCACGTTTTTGAAATTGCACAGGCAGCTCATCAATAATTTCTAATTGCAGTTCAAAAGGCATCCTGTTGGTAATCTGCAACGTAATCCTGTTTTCATCGCCGTTGCTTAACCTGTCTGCCATCATCCTTTTTGCCTCTGGCTCCCTGCCCACTATAAAAAGAAAAATATAATCTGTCAATACCAACACACCAATTATAAAACAGCTAATCTGAGGTACTAAAAATAATGGTGCATAAAAAAAAGCAGCAATAAACAATACGGCGCAAACGCCCAGCACCAGGTAAAAACGATTGGTTAAATATAGTGCACCGATGTATTTTTTTATTACTGTCATTGTTATAAACGGAAGCGTAAGCCTAATCCATTTTTATCTTGGAACCTCAATTGATTTCAGCATATTTTCAATCAAATCATCTGCGGTTACACCTTCCATTTCTTTTTCAGGTGTAAGAATAATACGGTGCCTTAAAACCGGCGAAGCCATCTCCACAATATCCTCCGGTGTTACAAAATCTCTTCCTTTAATGGCAGCACTTGCCTTTGAAGCCCTTAAAATTGCCAATGAGGCCCGTGGCGATGCACCAAGGTATAATGCAGGATTGTTACGGGTTTCAATCACAATCCTGGCAATAAATTCTATCAGCCTCGGCTCAACCACAATAGATTGGATAAGCGCCCGGTATTCATGAATTTCTTTTACAGAAACTATTTTATTTACCTGGCCAAGCAACTCCAGTTGCGTATTGCCATGCTGGTTATTAAGTATGCCAATCTCTTCGTGGAGGTTAGGGTATTGTACGTCTATTTTAAAAATAAACCTGTCCAGCTGTGCTTCCGGCAAACGATAAGTGCCCTCCTGCTCCACCGGGTTTTGTGTTGCCATGATGATAAAGGGGAAACGCATTTCGTGTGTTACCCCATCGACGGTTACTTGCCTTTCTTCCATTACCTCAAACAATGCTGCCTGTGTTTTGGCAGGAGCCCTGTTGATTTCATCAATCAAAATAATATTACTAAAAACGGGCCCCGGCTTAAAATAAAAATCCCCTTCCTTCGGATTAAAAACGGACGTACCAACCACGTCACTCGGCATCAGGTCGGGTGTAAACTGTATGCGGCTAAAATCCACATCGATGATTTTTGCCATCAGTTTTGCAGTAAGGGTTTTTGCAACTCCGGGTACGCCTTCTATTAAAATATGCCCGTCGCACAACAAACCAATCATCAGCAGATCTAACATTTTATACTGGCCTACAATTACTTTTCCTATCTCGTTGCGAATATTCTGCATTTGCTGGTTAAGTGCAGAAAGATCGGTCCGCTGCTGAAACACTTCTTCTTCCATTATTGATTTTTTTTATAAAAAATATCGATTTTCCTGTTTAATAATAATAATTGTTCATCGCTTATTTCTGGCGCTTCCTGCAACTCGCTGATCAGTTTAAAAAGCCCTTCAGTTGTTTCTTTCGGCACATCACTTTTCCTGCTAAGGCTGGTTATAAAATCATCGGTCACATGACTGGTATTTAAAAAATATTGTTTGCGGATATGCTCCTGGAAATACATGATCATCTTTGCTGCAATATTGTGGTTATCTCTTTTTTGCAGGTACAGGCGACCGATTGTTTCAGTAAAGGCTACCGTGGTATTAACATTGGGCGGTATTGCTTCAACTATTCGCTGGCGACGCTTTCCTCCAAATAAAATATAGAGCAGCAATAGAGATAATACAAGCCAGAATGCACCAGCCGTTGCCGGATACTGCAGCAACAACTGAAATGCATTTTTACTGTCTTTAGCAGAGGGCCGGTTTCTTTTATTATAGTAGTCGTCCCAGTAAATATGATCCGGTGTTCTGCTAACAAAAGTGAAAAGATTTTGCAGGTAAAAATAATTTTGCTTCTGCAATAAAAAATAGTTGCTAAGTGCCCTTGGCTCACAATGCAGGTAAACGCGGCCACGGCCATAGAAAATCTCAACATAATTTGCTTCGCCCTTTTCATTTGTGCCCAATACATTGGTGACTGTTGAATCGTATCGGGCAAAATGATTCGTGAAGGGATAATAAAAATAGGTATATGGCACAATGTTATAATAAGAGCCGGAATCCATTCTTACAGCAGTGTAGCGCATGTTTTCCAGGTAATCCATCTTAACCAGCGAGTGTGCTACTTTACAACCCAGGCTATCCATTAAAGTGCTGTCAATGTTTTCACTGCTTATAAATAACGTATTGCCATTGCTTACATAATTCAGCATAGCTTTTTGGGCGGCTTCAGACAGGTATAAATTTTTGCTTACCGAAATATAAAGGGCTGCTGTATCTGTTATGTCCTGCCAGGAAGCTTCAAAACTTTGCTTTTGTACATAAAAATTATTATGGTAAAATACCTGTTGCAACTGGTTAAAAGCAATATACCCGCCAAAAGGATTTTTATCTTTTTTTGAAAATGTTTCTTTCAGATTGGGCAGCGTTTTTTTGTCGGGCGTGCAGGAGCTCACAGACCAGGTGAGTGCTGCAAAAAGGGTACAATATAAAACTGCTATTCTCAATACTTAAAGCTGGCTGTTAAACTGTTTAAAATTATTTTGAATTCTGCCAAACAATATTTCGTCCAGTTCAAACCCCCCATACCAGGCATATTCATATTGCAACGTTAGTGCTGCAAATTCGTTTTTGTAAGGCTGGTTAAAAACTTCACGGATATACTGCGAATTTGTTTTAGCCGGGGCAAATGTAATGACGTCTTTAATCGCCAGCTTTTGCAGTGTTTGCAGGTAATTGCAGCGAACAGCCATCCGGTAATTTTTATCAGCTATTGCTTCATTGATTAGTTTGGAATAATCGGCCGCTGCAAAATTTTCTTCCGGCTTTTCAATAATTGCCGTGACTTTACTTGTGTAAGAATTACGCTGAAAAAAACCTTCGGTAAAAAAAAGTTTATGCAAAACAAAGCCAACAAAAAGCACCGCCAGTGTCCAGAAAAATACTTTTACAATTGGTGAAAAGAAAAATTTTTCCAGCCATGAAGTACTATGCACCGCTACTGGTTCAGATGTCTGTCGCTTTTTCTGCAAGGCTATCAATAAGCTGTCTAAGTTTTTAGCGTAGCTGAAAGAAGATGCATTTTTTAACGCTTCAGCAGAATCTGCCGCGGCAGCTAGCTGGCGATCGTACAACAGGGAATCTGAATTGGTATCAGGAACTTGACTATTTTTTGTATCAATCTTCATCGACCTCGTCACTATGGAATCTGTAGTCAATGAAGCTGAATCTCTGTAAACATATTCACTGTCCTGAGCCGCCACTTTAAAACAGCAAAAAACAATCAGCAAAAAAGAGGTTAAAAATTTACTGCACTTCATGTTGGCCTAAAGTCATTTTATTAAAATCATTTTGTTGAAGTGCATTGTTCTTGTTATGCAGGCGAATAGGGTAAAGTACAAAGTACCAGAGAATAAACGACAACGACAAGAATAAAATAATGCCACTACCCCATACCGGCAAACCTATATTGTTCTCTTTGTCAAATGTATTGCTCATTAAATGTGTTACATAACTTTCAAAAAAGGCGGCGACAATAAAAACCGGTACCAGAATGATCATAATTTTCAGGGCATCCTTTACCGCAGTTTTAAAAGAATTTTTTCTTGAATAGGTGCCCGGAAAAAGAATGCCCTGCGCTATAATAAAACCGGCTGTAGAAGCGATCACAAACGCAAGTATTTCCAGCGTACCATGTACCCAAATCACCATCACCGATTTTAAGCCAAGCCCCTTTGCAAAAAACATGTATTGAAAACAGCCCAGCATTAAACCATTTTGCCACATCATATACAACGTAACAACACCCGCACAGAGGCCGCCTGCCACCATCATTAAAGCAACAAAACTATTGTTCATCGCAATATAAACAAACATGGTAAAGGGGTTATCACTCTTATAAACCCCGAAAGGATCTCCTTTAGCAATATTGTCTTCAGTAGCGTCTACATAACCATCTGACAATACGCCACGGATAAATGATTCATCTTTAATAGAACCGAAGACGCCAATCAAAACAAACAGTAAAAAAATCACAAACGTAAACAGTAGTGTCCGGTGGTATTTTTTAAACAGCAATGGCAATTCAAATTTCCAGAACGTAAAAATGCGGTTATACTTTTCCTTCTTATTCTGATAAATACTTTGGTAAATGCCGGCAGCAATGCCATTGATCCAGCGGGTAAGTTTGCTGTTGGGATAAAATGTTTTTGCGTAGGAAAGATCATCCACGAGTGTAATAAAACGCTCGGCGGTTTCATCGGGGTCATCGGTTTTAGAACGCTGATAGGTATTCCATTTATCTACGTTCTTCTTTATAAACATTCCTTCACGCATTTGATAAAAGTAAGAAATTATGTTATAAAAATAATTATTGTTAAAGCCGGCTGCCATTCATTTAAAAAGATGCGAAAACCATCCAACCGGATTCGCTGAAATATCAGAGCTGATTTTTTAGGATATTTTTTTGTATGTAAACTTAAATAGGTAATTTGTAACATGTCCGTAATACAAATAGCTACGCCATTTAACATTGATATTGAATTTGAAATTGCTGAATTTCATAAACGCATCCTGGCCTACCTCGTTGATTTTTTTCTGCTGATATTGTACATGTTCAGTATGCTTTATTTACTCTTCGGCGGTTTCAGAATTGGCGAAGGTGGTATTGGTCTCGCCATGATTGTACTGGTTATTCCGACCATTTTTTATAGCCCTGTAAGTGAAATTTTGTTAAACGGGCAAAGTGCAGGAAAAAAACTGATGAAGATAAAAGTGGTTAGCCTGGATGGAGGAGAACCAGAATTAAGTCAATACCTGCTAAGATGGTTTTTACGCTTTTACGAATGGGGATTCATCATTTTTACACTTTTTTGGTTAAACCCTTTTACAGGATTGGTATGGCTTTTTATCGGAGGATTAACCTCCATAGTTATAATCGGCGTCTCGCCCAAAAGTCAGCGGCTGGGCGATATTGTAGCCGGAACTGTAGTGGTAAATACCCACACGGCCCTAACGGTGGATGATACTATTTTTATGGAAATCAATCACGCAAATTACTCCGTAAAATTTCCTGAAGTAATGCGGCTGAGCGACCGGGATATCAATACAATAAAAAATGTGCTAAGGCAGACTGCAAAAACAAATCAGTACGATATGTGTAACCGCGTTGCTATGAAGGTGCAAACGGTGCTTAAAGTGTCCACCGACATGTACGCCAATGATTTTTTAGAAAAAATACTGGAAGATTATAACTATTTATCTACTAAAGAATAGTAAGATTTCAACTGTAAAATAGCTTCTTTTTTTGCCAATAGCAGTAACTTGCCTGCAATTCATTTTTTACCTGACAACTGAAAATTTATGAACCGTTTTTACAAACTGGCTGTGGCATTTTTTTTACTTACCCCCTGTAAAGAAACTGCTGCACAGCGGCTGCAGCCACCAGGTATTGAGAAGAAAATAGTTCGTTGTTATACAACTGAAGTAATTAATGAGTTTAGAAAAAAACATCCCAACGCTGAAACCGATGCTCAGTTTGAACGCTGGCTAAACAAAAAAATACGGGATAGAAAAGCGCAGCGGGCACAGGTTATCAATTATACCATTCCCATCATCTTTCACATCATAAGTAAAGGCAACGCTGATGACATTGGCGCAACCGCCATCAACGAACAGGTGTTACAACTAAATAAAGATTTTGCCAATCTTTCAAACAGTCAGTATGCGGCAGCCGCTACCACGGGCATTCAGTTTGTGCTGGCGAAGAATGATACATTGGGCAGTCCGCTCACGGAACCCGGGATACAACGTGTTAACAGCTCATTGAAAGGTTGGACAGATTATGCGGTTGCGGGCTGGACAGCCGGCTATATTGATACTATTGTAAAATCCGCCACTGTATGGCCTCCTGATAAGTATTTTAATGTATGGGTTATACCAAGCATAGTTAACAGTTCATCCACTTTGCTCGGCTACTCTACTTTTCCTGTAAGCTCCGGCTTGGCTGGCATATCCAGTAGCGAAACTAATATTACAGCGGGAGTAGTAGTGCAGACTGGCACCATTGGCAGCACTTTTTTACCGAAGGGATGCGGCGGTTATGGGCTGGGTAAAACCTTAACGCACGAAAGCGGCCACTTTTTTGGCTTGAGGCATATTTGGGGTGATGCCAACTGTGGCAATGATTTTTGTGGCGATACACCGGTGCATTTTACCAGCAACAGTGGCGTACCAACTCACCCGAAAAGTAACAGTTGCGGCACGGCCGATGAGATGTTCGAAAATTATATGGACTACAGTGACGATATCGTTTTAAATACCTTCACCAGTAACCAGGCAGACAGAATGCAAACAGTGATGCTTAATAGTCCGAGACGGGTAACGCTCGCTACTTCGCCCGCCGGTGCTGTAACCGTTACTGCAAGCAATAAAGTGTCTTTTATCAATTGTTCAGGTGCGCAAAAAATTACAGAAACTGGTATTACTACGAGTTACCCGAGATACAGGGATGTAGACCTGACGCTAAATGTTGAAGACAAGGCAACCGGACCTGCAACAGTGACTATAACAACCGCCGGCACCGCCCTGAATAATTTTCATTACCAGCTGCTAACCCCCACCTCAACTTTTGCTTCAGGCGATAATTTTAAAGATATTAAAATCAGGATTTTTGATAATGCAGAAATAGACGGCGATAAAACAATTGTTGTTGGATACAGCATCACAAGCGGTACCGGTGTTTCCTCCGGAAGCAGTGCGCAATCGATTACCATTACCATCAAAGATGATGATAACCAACAATACGGCAGCAATGTAGTCGCACTGCTAAATGAAGATTTCGGTAGTTCCGGCGGAACAACTCCTGCGGGCTGGCTGGCTGGTTCATTTAAATCACCTGCGGGCTTTAATACGTGGAAGGTAGGATCAAATGGAGGCGCAGGCATTACCGGCCAGGCGCTGTATGTTACCAATGATAAAGTGCTGAAACCGTTGGCTTACTCGCCAGATTCCACTTCAGATGCAGTCGCCATCTCGCCGCTAATCCATGCCACAGGGTACAGCAGTTCTGCTTTGTCATTTACTTACAAATGTAACGGCGAAGCAGATTCCAATGGCACTTATGATTATGGCCTGCTGATGTACTCTTATAACAACGCCTCCTTTTTTCCCTTAAGCGATGGGGCTGGCAACGTCTACACTTTCCAGGGAGATACGGCCGCCACAGGTTCCGGCAATATTGTATTACCACCCGCTTTGGTAGACACCTCATTTACCATTGGCTTCAGATGGATTAATGATGACAATACGGGCAATAATCCTCCGTTTTTAGTAGATGATGTAAAAGTAACGGCTACGCCATACCCTATTGAAACTAGTGTTAGCAGCAGTTATGGTTTCAATATAAGAAGTGGTACTGCTTCCAATAATTTTAAAAGTACCAATGGCAATGCCATTGTGTTTATAAAGAACACCAGTACAAACCTTACGGATGTTACGGCACAAATAACGCAGGCAGGCAGTGGAACAACCGGTTTGGTAACAACAGGCGGTGCTTTTGTACGCACGCAAAAAGTTTTCCAGGTAAGCCCGGCCGTAGCCAATACTACCACTACTTACCAGGCCACTTTTTATTTCACCGAAGCCGAACTGGCCGCCTGGGGGGCAGGGAAACTCAACCTGAAAATTTTGAAAGTTAAAGATGGTGTTGACCTCAACTCTACTTTAAACGCAAGTAATGCCGAATTGATAGCCCCTGTTGTTTTTGAAGACGCAGCAGCGGGTTACATTACATACACCGGCAATTTCACCGGCTTTTCCCAGTTTATGCTGGTATCTCCTGCCACTGCGTTACCGGTAACACTAAACAACTTTGTGGCCACACCAAGGCAAAAAGACATTGCTTTATCCTGGACTACCGAACTGGAAATTAATAACCTGGGATTTATGGTTGAGAGAAGTTTGGATGGGACCAATTTTAAGCAGATAGGCTGGGTAAAGGGCAACAGCACCACCTCAATTTTGTCGAAGTATGCCTATACTGATCATTATGTTCAGCCCGGTATTTTATACTATTACCGAGTACGGCAGGTGGATATGGATAACCAACAGCAGTACTCCATCATTCGCAATGCACGTATTAATCCATCCGCAGCGGTTGCTTTAACCATTAGCCCTAATCCTGCAAAAGATGTTCTCAATCTTTTTATATCAGGAACAGGTAACGAGGCTAGTGTTGAATTGATCAATACTCTCGGTCAAAAAATAGTACAGAAAAATAAAGTCAACGCATCTTCGGGCATCTATCAATTGGCATTGAAAGGCATTGCCAGGGGGATTTACACCATAGTAGTTCACCTGCCTGAAGGAGTGTATACCGCAAAAGCAATCGTTGAATAATTCGCAGTTTCTACTAAATAAAAGACATAAAAATTCCGGCATGTACAGTGCCGGAATTTTGGTATTGTTTGTATGACGACGATATTGTCAACGTCCGAGCATTGCCGCAATAATGCCGCCTATTAAAGCCAGCAACAAAATAACAAGGTATAGAATGGTAACGATTCCTGCAAAACGGTAAAAATTTTTAAGATTTAAAAATGATACATTCAATGTTTCCTGGTCGTTCGCCTTCAGGGCAATTTGCATTTTTACACTAAATTTAAAAAGGAATAAAGACATAAAAAACGCGATAGCTGCTACAAAAAGATAAATTAGTGTAATCATCCACCCGGCCATTACTGCCATTGGCTTACCTCCGGGCAGGGTAGACAAACTGTTAAATATATTGCCGATAATAATCGCACCAACTGCAATCAGTACACTTAAAAAAAAACCGGTAATGGCTAAAAATTTAGTCCACATCGCCGTTTCTTTCAGGTGGCTTTGGGATATATTGTCAATCATTAATTCGTTCTCCAGCAGGTTGTGTTCAGTATCCATAAATGGGGGTTAAAATGGCTACTAATTTAAACTTTCACAGGCAGTAAAACAACAGGCACTGAAAATTTCAGTGCCTGCATAACAATGGCTGTTCCTTGCTTTAATACGCTCTCGCAAATAAAACCCGCTGGCTGCTTTTATTACCCGTTAAAATACATTTACCATCTTCCATTTTGTTATCCAGGGGAATACAGCGGATGGTAGCTTTTGTAAGTTCCTTTATTTTTTCTTCTGTTTCGGGCGTTCCATCCCAGTGAGCCGCTATAAATCCTGTCTTTGTATCCAGCAGCTGAATAAACTCATCCCAGTTATCCGCATTGGTAATGTGTTCATCCCTGAAACCTTTGGCCTTATTATAGATTGCAGATTGAATGTCCGCTAATAATTTAATGATATTTTCAGCCAGCCCGTCAATGCTCATGCTAGCCTTTTCTTTTGTATCCCTTCTTGCAACTTCAACAACATTGCTGGCAATGTCCCTGGCCCCGATTGCAATGCGAACTGGTACGCCCTTCATTTCATATTCAGCAAATTTCCATCCAGGCCGGTTGTTGTCATTATCATCATATTTAACTTTTATTCCGGCAGCTTTCAATTGCTGCTGCAATACTTTTACCTTATCGTCAATCAGATTTTTTTGTTCTGCTCCTTTAAAAATTGGTACAATCACTACTTGTATAGGGGCTAATTTGGGTGGCAAAACCAGTCCCTGGTCATCACTGTGCGCCATTACAAGGGCGCCAATCAGGCGGGTGCTTACTCCCCAGCTGGTCGCCCAAACATAATCAAGTTTGTTTTCTTTATCAGCAAATTTTACGTCAAAAGCTTTCGCAAAGTTTTGCCCTAAAAAATGAGAAGTTCCTGCCTGTAATGCCTTACCGTCCTGCATCAGGGCTTCAATACAATAAGTATCTTCAGCACCTGCAAACCGTTCATTGGCAGATTTAATGCCTTTGATTACCGGCATCGCCATAAACTCTTCTGCAAAGGTGGCGTATACATTCAGCATCTGCACTGTTTCATCCACTGCTTCATCCCTGGTTGCGTGCGCCGTATGCCCCTCCTGCCACAAAAATTCTGCTGTGCGTAAAAACAAACGGGTACGCATTTCCCATCTTACCACATTAGCCCACTGATTGATCAGCAATGGCAAATCGCGGTAAGATTGAATCCATCCTTTGTAAGTGTTCCAAATAATTGCTTCACTGGTTGGTCTTACCACCAGTTCCTCATCCAGCTTTGCCTCCGGATCAACAATTAGCTTCCCCTTATTATCCGGATCGGTTTTCAACCTGTAATGGGTTACAACCGCACATTCTTTAGCAAATCCTTCTGCGTTTTTTTCTTCTGCCTCAAATAAACTTTTGGGAACAAACAGCGGAAAGTAAGCATTTTCGTGGCCAGTATCCTTAAACATCTTATCCAGCTGATCCCGCATATTTTCCCATATAGCATAGCCGTAGGGCTTGATCACCATACAGCCCCGGACAGCACTGTAATCCGCCAGTCCACCTTTTAATATCAAATCATTGTACCATTGAGAATAATCCTCTTCCCTGCTTGTAATTTCTTTGCTCATTTATTGTAAATTATTATTTTAATCCTAAGAAAAAAGTTGAAAAGACCTTCTTATCCACTGAAACAACACAACTTATATATAAACCATAATCATTTTCTTTTAGCACATATTTAACAGCGCAATGCCACAATGTTGCATTATATTTATATTGCCATTTGAGAGGTTACTGTTTCCTTTGTTGTTAATAAACCGCACAAAAATAGTAACTTCACTTTACAATAATTTTAAACAAATTATCATGAAAACGAAACTTTTACTTTTAGCTGTTTCTGCCGCTGCCTTCAGCAGTTGCACTACTATGTATAAATCCGGCCAAACACCAGATGATGTTTATTATTCTCCTGCCCGTAATTATGGTGAAGCGGTTGCCGTAGCTAAACGCCCTCCCGCCGAAGAACCTGTTTACAATTATAGCGGCGAAGACAGGGTGATCCTGATGGGTATCAATGATTACAGGTGGAGATACTTGAATAATGATTATGCTTACAGTCCGTACTCATACTACGATAATTACAGCTCTTATAACCGGCATGGTTATTACAACAATTATGGCGGCTATTCCAATAATTATGGCAATTTTTACAGCCCCTACTACAGTGATTTATACAGTAATTATTATTACAATCCGTACTATAGCCCTTACCCGGTTTACATTACACCAGCAAGTTCGATAAAAAACACAACACCAAGAGTAACTAACCTTAACGGCTATACGCATCATTATAATAATAACAATGCTTCGTTTGCGGTTCCCAACAACGTGCCTGTTAGAAGTTATAACAATACCAATGCAAGAACGAGTGCTTTGGGCAATGTTTTAAACAAAGTACTTGCACCGGCAAACAGTAACAACAGCTACAATAATACCACCAACAGAACCACTACGACGACAGAAAGAACCTACACGCCTCCACCTGCCAGCAGCAGCAGTTCATCATCTGGCAGCAGTTCATCCGGCGGGGGTGGAGGAAGAATTACAAGACCTAATTAATATCGCAATACGACTTGCGTTAAAACATATTTTTGCCGGCTTTACCACCAGCATACTAAAATAATTATGCCATGAAAAAATATCTACTCCTATCGCTATTGTTAACAGGTTATGGTTTGTATGCACAGATTCCGGAAGATGTATTAAGGTATTCGTTTTATCCTCAGAATGGTACTGCCCGTAACCTCGCTATTGGTGGAGCTATGGGTTCATTGGGCGGAGATATAACTGCTAACTTTGTGAACCCGGCAGGTTTAGGAAATTACAAAACAGGCGAGTTTGTTTTTACACCGGGGTTTTTCCTGAACAGCAATAATGTAAATTTCAGGGATACTAAATTAAAAAGTAGTAAAAACAATTTCAATTTTTTGGGTGGACCGATTGGCTTTGTGTTTGGAACCGGTGACAGGTATAAACCCAACACAAGCAAAGCATTCAGCCTGGCAGTTACGCAAACGGCTAATTACAACAATACGGTTCAATATTCCGGGTACAACAATTACAGTTCATTCAGTGAACAGTTTGCAGAGCAGGCGGTTAAAGGTTTAAGCAATGGCTCTGTGGAGGACGTACTCAATGACCCCCAATATGCTTATGGCGCTGCCCCCGCATTGTATACGTACCTGGTAGATACATTTAGCGGCAACAGGGTAAAAACCCAGCCGGAGTTTTTACTGGCTGATGGTAAGGCGCTCTTTCAGCAAAATACATTACAAACCAGTGGTGGCATGTATGAAGTGGCACTGGGGTATGCTGTAAATAAAAATGATAAACTTTTGATAGGAGGTAGCGTTGGCATCCCCATTATAAATTATAACAGTACATCAACCTTTAGGGAAACTGATACTTCATCTGATGCAAATAACAATTTTGGATATTTTAATTACACGGATCATTTTTCAACCAAAGGCGTCGGATTAAATTTAAAATTGGGCATCATTTTTAAGCCATCTGAATTTCTACGGCTGGGTTTTGCCGTGCACACGCCCAGTTATATATTTACCTTAAAAGATAAGCGCAACGTAGATCTTGAAGTAAATACTGAAAATTATAAAGGCGTTAGATCTGTGTCGTCAGAAATATTTACCAACAATGTTCCGGGTGAAAGCAATTATACTTTACTTACTCCCTGGAAGGCGATGGTGAGTGGCAGCTACGTGTTAAGAGGAGTGGAAAATGTAAAAGAACAAAAGGGTTTTATTACCGCAGATATTGAATATGTTCGTCATAGCGCTTCTTCGTTTTACAGTGCCAATCAAACGCCTGCTGCAGGAGAAGCCGAATATTATACCGCTCTAAATAAAGTGATAAGAAGTGAATACAAAGGCGCTTTTAATTTTCGTGCCGGTGGCGAATTGAAATTTAATGTAATTATGGCCCGGCTTGGATTTGCCTATTATACCAACCCTTATAAAGACCCCGCTTTAAAGGCCAACAGGATGCTGATAAGCGGAGGTGTTGGTTATAGAAATAAAGGCTTTTTTATTGACCTCACTTATGTCTATGCACTTAATAAGGATGTAAATTTTCCGTACAGGTTACAGGATAAAAGCAACACGTTTGCAAGTGTAAAAAATAATCGTGGCAATATTGTAGCAAGTGTTGGAATAAAATTTTAGCATCGTCAGACTGATGCCGGACAAAGACGCCCACTTAATTTAGTAGCTGTTTGTATAAGAATGCCCGCTTAACCACTGCCGGAGGATAGCTATATTATTGCTCAGTTAATATTATGCGGCCTTAAAATACTTCCTGATTATCCTTTCTATCATTTCTTTTGTAAGCGGTTTATTTTCAAAATCGGCTATCTCCGGAATATTTTCTGCCCGTTGCTTATCGTCGGGATTGAGGGAGGTTGTAAGCATAATGATGACTGGCTTGAGTGCGTGGCCATTGCTTATCTTTCTAAACTCGGTTAAAAATTCCCATCCATTCATACGCGGCATGTTGATGTCAAGAAAAACAAGATCAGGAGGAATAAAGTCGCCCTTTGAGCCAACTTCTTCTGTTGCTTTTTTAAGATAATTTAATGCTTTCATTCCGCTATCTGCTATCTCCAGGTGATGGGTACATTCCGCTTCTTCAATCAACATTGTACTTATAAAGTTAGTGGGCTCATCATCATCAATAACCAGGATGCAGCTCAGTTTTTTCTCCATTAAACTCTGTTTTTTCGGGTATAGTAAACAAAAATGTCCTCGCTTCTCCGGGTACGGATTCCATCCAGATTTTTCCGCCGTGCAACTCAACAATGTTTTTACAGTGAGTTGATCCAATACCTGCTCCCTGGTACAACGCACGTTCAGCCGATGAAAATGTCTGGTATCTTTTCACCATATTCCTTTCAACGCCGATACCATTCCTAATGAATGCAAATTTCCAGAAATCTTTTCTTTTTCAACAGTAATTTTTATAAGCGGTCCTATATCTTTTTCTTAGTTTTATTGCATTTACCAACCGGTTCTGAAACAGCAATTTAATCGCTGTAGAATATCCGTCAATAACCGGCAATGTTGATGCTTAATAGTGACATCTGCCTGAGTTGGGGTTCCATAATATCAGCTAAAGCATTTTTGCGGATCACATTAAAATCTACTTTTCCACATTTTGTTTCGAGCTAATTCTTAAAAATCCAATAAATCTGTTATCAAAATTCGTATTCTTCCCACCGCGCCGGCGATAAAATTAAGGTATTTATCTGCTTTTTCATACAATTTTCCGTTGTCTGCGTCTGCAGCAACCCCATAAACCCAACAGTAGTCCGCAGGGTGGCTGTAAATCGTGTGATGCAACGCATGCATACTATTCAAGTTCTTTGTTTTTTCGAATGCCGGCCCGCCGTCCATCCAGCCTCCGTACTGCCTTTGAATTAGTTCAACGAACCCGGCTGTTGTACGCAGTGACCAATGCCATCGATATAATTGTTACTGATACTGGCAGGATCATTTGGATCGTTTTTATAAACAGTCGTTTTATAGCCATCATTTATTTAATCCTTCCCAACTGCCAAACGACATAAATCCGCGACTGCCCTGCGTTATACAAAGTATATTGTCCTGCGAAATTCCCCGGGCTCTTCCAATATGTTCAAAATGTAATTGCCTGCTTTGTGTAAATGCGACTAGATGGCTGATCTGTAAAAGAAAATATAAGAACAGTTTGGAGTTATTCATTTGTAACTGTAGCATACAGGAGTGGGCAATTGCTATTTATATCGCCTTACCCATTTTTCATCAGATATTAAGGCGGAAAATTACTGTAATGAAAGTTCGAGAAGTGTGAGAACGGGATAATTAAAGTGTAGTCAGATTTCTACTGAATTATTTAAGCAAGTTATTTATTCGAGGCAGTACATCATCGGCAGCAGGTTTACACCATTGAACGGTCGTATCTTTTTTAAACCAGGTCATCTGGCGTTTTGCGTACTGGCGGGTATTTATTTTAATGGCCTCTACAGCATCTTCCAGCGAAAGATCTCCAATCAGGTGTCCAATTAATTCTCTGTAGCCAACTGTCTGCAAGGCATTTAAATCCTTGAATGGCATCATTTTTTTCACTTCATCCAGCAGGCCTTGTTTCATCATTGCATCTACCCTGCAGTTGATTCTTTTAACCAACTCTTCGCGGGGTATTTCCAGCCCGATGGTAATGATATTAAAATCTCTTTTCTTTGACTGCTGCGTCTGAAATTCAATAATCGATTTGCCGGTTGACAACTTCACTTCCAATGCCCTCATTAAACGCTGGGGATTTTTTATTTCGCCTTTTTCAAAATACAGCGGATCTTTCTTTTCAACTTCTTTTTGCAGCCATTCCAGTCCTTCCCATTCGTAATCTGCAATAATTTGCTCCCGTACAGATGGCTTGATCACAGGTACTTCATCAATACCATGCGCAAATGTTTTTACGTATAAACCGGTGCCACCAACCATTACGGCAATATCATTTTTTTCAAAAATCTTTTTTGCCTTTGCAAGCGCATATTGTTCAAATACCGCAGTGTTAACGGTTTCATGGATGGAATGAGAACTGATGAAGTAATGCTTTACCAAAGCCAGTTCCTGCGCCGAAGGTTTGGCCACACCGATGTTCAACTCTTTAAAGCACTGGCGACTATCTGCAGAAATAATTTCAGTAGAAAAATGCTGTGCCAGTTGAACTGCCATTGCCGTTTTACCCACAGCGGTTGGGCCGACAATAATGATACAAGTCTTTTTCATTAATGAAATTATCCCTAACGGGAATTGATAATTTTCTAATTGATAATGGATAATTTTTCAACTCCAAAATCTATAAGTTATGGAATGAAGGCTTAAGAATTCATAGCATTCTGGTTGAAACATGATAACAGAATGAGCTCATTGCGAAAAAGAAAATGGCGTAAAGACTAAGAAATTATCCATTAACCAATTATCCATTAAACTAAAAGTCTTCCTGGCTTTCTTCGCCTGCGGCGGCATCTTCTTCTGTGCTTTCGGCGGCATTGCCATCTTCGTCCTCCTGGCTGAAACCCTCCAGCATGGCGGCGGCATTGAGATCGTATTTCTCTTCTACTTCGGCAAGACGTTTATCGATCAATCCTTTAGTGCCGTATTGAGAGGGTGCTATTCCTTCTGTACGGATGCACACGGGGTAAGTAAGTTTTTTATTTTCTTCCTTATCCACATTGATGAGCTCAACCATAAAAGTCCAGAACTTATTAAAGTCGTACACGTAAATAAACTTCTGATTGGGATCCTTAATTTCGGAACCCATGGTAACTTCCGTCATCATCAGCGGATCTACTTTGTAAACCTTGTCAGAGTATTTTTCCAGGGAAATTTCCCGGCCCCTCAACCAGTTATCGTTGCTGCGGTAAAAAGTGGCTTTGTGCTTATTATCAAACTCAAAACTTTTTAAAATAGCCAGGTGCAAATCCGCAAAATTTTGTGTGTGCTTGATCACCACATCTCTGTAAACGCTATCATCATCTTCCCAGTAAATTCTGAATTTTAGTATTGCCATGCTGTAAAATTACAAATTGAAAATGGAATAATAATATTTAATCATGCTTTATACAAAAGGCCCATACCGGTTGCTTTTTTAACCATAAAATTAAAAGCCGCCTCATATTCATTCGGAATTTCGCCTTCCAGAATGGCCTCCCTGATAGCATTTTTTAAATCCCCCACCATCCGGCCCGGTGGCAGGTTAAATGTTTGCATAATCATTTCGCCGGTTATCGGCGGCTGCCAGTTTCGCAACTGATCGCTGGCTTCTACTTCAGCACAACGCTCGCATACCATTTCAAAATTGTCCAGGTATCGTTTTACTTTTTGTTTGTTTTTGCTGGTGATATCGGCCCTGCATAAAGTCATCAGGGCATCAAAATCTTCTCCTGCATCAAAAAGCAACCTGCGTATGGCAGAGTCGGTTATATTTTCTTTTGTTAAACTGATAGGCCTTAAATGTAACTCAACCAGTTTCCGAACAAAACGCATTTTTTCATTTTGCGGCAGTTTTAGCTGCGCAAAAATTTTAGGCACCATTCTGCCTCCAACTACTTCATGCCCATGAAAAGTCCAGCCATGGCCCGGTTCAAATTTTTTTGTTGCGGGTTTTGCTATGTCGTGTAAAACGGCTGCCCATCTTAACCACAAATCGTTCGTATTTTCTGCTATATTGTCCACCACCTGCAGCGTGTGGTAAAAATTATCTTTATGCCCCTTTCCATCAATGTATTCGGCACCGGCGAGTAGTACCATCTGCGGAAAAATGATTTTCAGTAACCCGCTCTTATACAATAAGTCAAAACCAACTGAAGGCTTTTTGCACAACAGTATTTTATTTAACTCATCGGCTATGCGCTCTCCACTTACAATTTTAATGCGCTCTTTGTTCTCACCAATTGCATGAAAAGTTTTTTCTTCAATGCTAAAACCTAACTGGGCTGCAAATCGGATAGCACGCATCATCCGCAATGGATCGTCTATAAATGTTTGTGCGGGCGGCAGCGGTGTTCTGATGATCTTTTGTTCTATGTCACTGATTCCGTTAAAAGGATCCAGCAGATCGCCAAAATTTTCCCTGTTTAAACTAATGGCAAGCGCATTGATTGTGAAATCTCTTCTGTCCTGGTCGTCACTTAATGAACCTGCTTCTACCTGCGGTTTCCGGCTTTCATAAGAGTAGCTTTCTTTCCTTGCGCCCACAAATTCGATCTCGGTATCCTTTACTTTGATCTGTGCCGTACCAAAATTTTTAAAGTAATTCACCACAGGTTTGGGGCTGAATAAAACCGCCACAGCGTGCGCCAGCTCAATTCCATCGCCGGTGCAAACGATATCAATATCTTTCGTATTTCTACCAATTATGGAATCTCTGACAAAGCCACCAATTAAATAGCAGTCAACGTGCAAGCCTGCCGCAGCCTGTGCAATTTTTTTAAAGATTAACAGTTCTGTAGGAGAGCAATTAATATACATAATGCTGCGAAGATCGTTCAAATAGAAATTAAAAATAGTTATCGGTAAACTACCAGTTATTTCGATTCGGTTTTGAATTTTCAATTGGTTCAGTGTTCCGGCATCAATGTTGACTATATACAGCGCCATCAAAAATGTGCTGCAATCAGCCTGCATTTTGACAATTTGGCTTTATATTGAATAAATTATGGATAACAAATTTTTTATGCCCGGTTTGGAAGAGGAAATGGAGTTTATGCCGCTTATTCCACTAAATGAGGATGGCAGCGAAGACAACGACACACAGGCCATTCCGGAAGAATTACCCCTTTTACCCTTACGCAACACCGTACTGTTTCCAGGCATCGTTTTACCTATAACCGTTGGCAGGGATAAGAGTATAAAGGCTGTAACCGACGCTTACAAGGCTGACAAATTGATAGGTGTAATAGCGCAAAAAGACAGTACCGTAGAAGAGCCCACAGTAAGTGATTTGGAAGAAATTGGTACCGTCGCCAAAATAGCTAAAATGATCAAGATGCCCGATGGTGGAACAACTATAATCATCCAGGGTAAAAGGAGATTTAAGGTTGAAGAGATTATTTCGGAAGATCCCTATTTTAAGGCACGAATAAAAACGCTGGAAGAAGAAGTTTTGAAAGACGATAGTGATTTTGATGCAATGGTAGGAAGCATCAAAGATCTTGCTTCGCAGATTGTAAATATTTCTCCCAACCTGCCCAGCGAGGCAGCCATTATTTTAAAGAATATCGAGAACCCGTCCTTCCTGATTCATTTTGTCAGCAGTAATTTAAACAGTGATATCAAGGACAAACAGCGCTTGCTGGTGATCAATAATATTAAGGCAAGGGCAGAATTGCTGATGAACCTGATGCAGACCGAACTGCAATACACAGAACTTAAAAACAAAGTAACCAACAAGACACGGGCGGAACTTGATAAGCAGCAGAAAGAATATTTTTTGCAGCAACAGATGAAAGCCATTAAAGAAGAGTTAGGTGGCGACAATGTTGCAGAGGTAAAAGAAATGCTTAAAAAGGCAGAAACAAAAAAATGGCCCGTTGCTGCAAAGGAAATGTTTATTAAGGGTGCCGAGAAACTGGAAAGAATGCACCCCAGCACTCCGGATTATTCGGTAGTGTACAATCACCTTGACCTGATGTTGGACCTGCCGTGGGAAGATTACACTGCGGATAGTTACGACCTTAAAAAAGCCCGTAAAGTATTGGATCATGATCATTACGGAATGCATAAAATAAAGGAACGCATACTCGAATACCTGGCCGTACTAAAATTAAAGGGTGATATGAAGAGCCCCATTCTTTGCTTCGTAGGCCCTCCCGGAATTGGTAAAACAAGCTTGGGTAAAAGCATTGCGCATGCCATCGCCAGGAAATATGTAAGGGTAAGCCTGGGCGGCTTGCATGATGAAAGCGAAATACGTGGTCACCGCAAAACCTATATCGGCGCCATGCCCGGCCGAATTATTCAGTCTATCCGCAAAATAAAAAGCAGTAACCCGGTAATGATACTGGATGAAATTGATAAGGTAGGCAACGATCAACGTGGAGATCCGTCGTCTGCCCTTTTGGAAGTGTTGGATCCGGAACAAAACAATACCTTCTACGATAATTACCTGGAGTTGGAATATGATCTCAGCAAAGTGTTGTTTATTGCCACCGCTAATAACATCAGTAATATTCAACCGGCTTTAAGAGACCGTTTGGAGATTATTGACCTGAGTGGTTATGCTGTTGAAGAAAAAATTGAAATAGCCAAGCAACATTTAATTCCAAAGCAAAAAGAAGCGCATGGTTTAAAAAATGTAACAGTAAAAGCAAGTGATAAAGTAATTGAAAAAGTAATTGAAGATTATACCCGTGAAAGCGGCGTGAGGGACCTTGACAGGCAACTGGCTGCAGTGATGCGGAACCTTGCAATGCAGTATGCCACCAAAAATAAATTAAAACCTACCCTAACGTCCAACGATGTAGAACGCATTTTGGGTAAGCCGCGATTTAGCAACGAAATGTATAAAACAGCTAACATGGCCGGTGTGGCCGTTGGCTTGGCCTGGACCTATGTTGGCGGTGATATTCTTTTTATTGAAATCAGTTTAAGCGACGGTAAGGGCGAATTGAAAATGACTGGTAACCTGGGGAATGTAATGAAGGAAAGTGCATCTACAGCTTACACATGGCTTCAGGTAAATGCCAAGAAGCTGAATATTGATCCGGAGATGTTTAACAAAAAGAACGTTCATATTCACGTGCCGGAAGGAGCTGTTCCAAAAGACGGGCCCAGCGCAGGTATTACAATGATGACCGCATTGGCAAGCGCCTTTACCGGCCGCAGGATAAAATCGTACCTCGCCATGACCGGTGAGATTACCCTCCGGGGACAAGTATTACCGGTGGGTGGCATTAAAGAAAAAGTACTGGCGGCCAAACGCTCCGGCATAAAGGAAATCATCATGTGCTGGCAAAATGAAAAAGATGTGCTGGAGATAAATCCATCTTTTATCAAAGGCACTAAATTTCATTATGTAAAAACAATGCAGCAGGTGCTGGACATTGCTTTATCATAGTGTTACATTAACAAGATAAAATTGCTTTAACATATTTTTTTAAAATATGAGCAAACCATTTACAACCATCCTACGTATGTAGTGTTGTATAAGTATCAACATAATAATGTTGGTTGTTTTAAGGGTTAAGAAAATTCCCGCCGGCTCTCCGGTGGGAATTTTTTTTGCAGCATTTTGCAGATGGAGGCGATTCAGGCTTTTACACCTTCAAGAAAATCTTTCAGTGAAATATTGACGATGTGATTCCATCCTTCCATAAAATTCTTTTTGTCAAAATCAGGATTATCTTGCGGAAACGTTTCCAGGCCGGTATGGGTAAGTTTAAGCAACGTCTTACTCCCCTTTTCAGTCAATTCAAACGTTACAATCGAATTACCTGGATAACCATCATACCGCCAGCTATACGCCAATATTTTTTCAGGTACAACATCGGTTATTTCGCAAAGATGCCTGTATTGTATTCCATCGGGCCTTCCGCCCATAAACTCGAATTGAAAACCCTTCTCTGGTTTAAATTCCAGAAGATCGAAATACCATTTTTTCATTTCATCTTTATCTGTAAGTGCTTTCCATACTGTTGCAACAGGAGCATCAAACAAACGCTCCGTTACGACTGACTCAGTATTCATATACTTAAATTTATTGAATGAGTGAATTATAATGCATGTTTGGCTTGATAGAATTGATCAAGAAATTTAGCCAGCTTTTCTACATTCTGTTTAAGTCCCTCATCTGCTTTAAAGGTTTTAACTACCTGCTCAAACTGTTCTGCAGTTTCAAAAAGCATGTGCCATTCCAGCAATGTTTGTTTACCTTTTTCCGTGAAAGTGATGGTAGCCAAAAATTTTGGAGCAGACACATGTTCGTACACAATCCGTTCCGGTTCTATTACTTCCCTGAAAATACTTTTGTTTTTATAATCAGTTCCATCCGGCCCGTGCATCACCAGGTTCCACTCCCCGCCCGGCTTCACATCCATTGTATTTATTGTATTCGAAAATCCTTCCGGACCCCACCAGTTGGCTATGTGTTCAGGATTAGTCCATATTTCCCAAACAAGTTCCCTTGGTGCATTCAGCAGACGTGATACTAATAATTCACGGCCGGCAGTACTATTACTTTTTTTGTTTGCTTCCATGTTGATGTATGTTTGATTTTGTTTGCAATTCAGTTAAATAATTTTCCAGGCTATCCAGCTTAGCCTCCCAGAATTTGCGGTATTGATCTACCCATTTGGATATCTCTCCCAACTTGTACAGTTTCACCTCACAAAACCTGTCCCGCCCCCGCTGCTCAATTACAATCAGCCCGCATTCAGCTAATATTTTAATGTGTTTTGAGATGGCTGGCCGGCTGATTGGAAAGTTTTCTGCCACTGCATTCAGATTTAATTTTTTATTGGCAAGCAGGTGAATAATTTCCCTGCGTGTTGGGTCCGATACCGCCTGAAAAACATCTCTTCTCATGAGTTAACTATTATGTAACCGTTCGGTTACAAATTTATAAGCAACAGTTTATTTATGCAACTTTTTTTGCTGCTTTTTTTAAAACAATATAAAAGAGGAGTAATACAATGTTTCAATGAATAGTTGGTGAATTAACTTTAGCTTTCAAAAAACTGTCGTGCGAAAAAATACATTTCTCCTTTTCTTTTTTATACTATTCAAACTCTGCATGCATTTATGGTTAATCCATCCTGCGTATGAGTTGCACCGGGATGAATACCTGCACCTTGACCAGGCAAGGCATTTGGCATGGGGTTACGATTCTGTTCCGCCATTTACTTCCTGGATCTCATGGATTATTATGCAACTGGGCAATGGTGTTTTTTGGGTAAAGTTTTTTCCGGCCCTTTTTGGAGCGCTTACCATGACAGTTGTATGGAAAACAATTGAAGCGCTTAAAGGCAATTTGTTTGCTTTGGTATTGGGCGCTTCAGCTTTGCTTTTTTCAGGCATGGCAAGATTAAATATTCTATTTCAGCCTAATTCAGCCGATGTACTTTTTTGGACCTTGTTCTATTATACCATCGTTCAGTTTATCAGTACTGAAAATAGAAAATGGCTGATGAAAGCGGCCATAGTATTTGCTTTCGGTTTCTTAAACAAGTATAATATTGTGTTTCTGGTATTGGGTATGTTGCCTGCCATCTTACTTACCCCTTACAGAAAAATATTCTTGTCAAGGCAATTGTATTGGTGTGTGTTGGTTGCGCTGTTGCTTGTTTCGCCCAATATTATCTGGCAGATACAAAATCATTTTCCTGTTGTACATCATATGCAAACCCTGGCCTCCACCCAACTGGTACATGTAAACCGCAGTGATTTTCTAAAAGAACAAATCCTGTTCTTTGCCGGTTCATTGTTTGTTTTGCTGGCGGCTTTTATTTCATTTTTTACTTATCCCCCATTTTACAAATACCGGCTGTTTTTTGGGTCATTCCTTTTTACGTTGCTGCTGTTTGTATTCTTTAAGGCAAAGGGCTATTATGCAGTTGGATTGTATCCAATTCTGCTGGCTTTTGGCGCAGTATATCTCGAAAAAATATTAACCGGCGGCTGGCGATATTACCTTCGGTCGCTTGCCATTGCCATACCTTTATTGCTTTTTATACCGATGATAAAAATTGCTTTTCCGCTGCAGCCACCCGCGGTTATACAACAAAATGCAGCAAGATATAAAGCGCTGGATTTATTAAGATGGGAAGATGGAAAAGATCATGCGCTGCCGCAGGATTTTGCCGACATGCTCGGCTGGAAAGAGCTTGCATTTAAAGTGGACAAGGCGTTTGAGCAGATTGCTGACAGCAGCCACACGCTGGTGCTCTGCGAAAATTATGGAGAAGCAGGCGCCATCAACTACTACTCCGCTCATAAAAATATATCAGCCGTTATGCTGGAAGGCGATTACTATAAATGGTTTTTAGATGATGCCAGGCTGCTCAAAAATATTGTACTTGTAAAAGATATTGGTAACCCAGATACAGCGCTTACAAAGGAAAGACAGCTGTTTAAAACAGTGTTGCCTGCAGGAGCAATTGAAAATAACTATGCCCGGGAACAAGGCACGCGTATTTTTGTTTTAAAAGAGTATGTGGACTCAATGCTGTTAAAAGAGAAAATTATAGCGCTCCGAAACAGTCAATAATTATTGCAACAACTTTCATTCATCTGAAATTTATGGCAAATATTGATCAATTTAAAAAACTGGCACTGTCTTTCGCAGAAACGGAAGCAGCACCGCATTTCGATAAAACGGCTTTTCGTTTTAAGACAAAAATATGGGCTACGCTGGATGAAACAGAACAAGTGGCTTGTTTTAAGTTATCGCTGAAAGAACAATCTGTATTCTGTGCTTTTGACAATTCCATTATTTATCCGGTAAAAAATAAATGGGGATTGCAGGGATGGACATTGGTTGATTTAAGAAAAATAAGATTGGGCATGTTGAAGGATATTGCATCTGTGGCTTACAATGAAATGATACAAGGAAAAAGTAAACCAAATAAAAAAGATTGAACCACACGCTTTTTTTAGCGAACCGAAAGCTTACCGGCGTAAATTGTAGGTGTATAACACATGAAGGAAAAAAGGCAGGACATACAATATTTTTTATTCAGCCAGTATCTGTCGGATGGTATCCGCACTACGCTGGAAATTATTTTACCATCGGTTATTTTCGCCCAGTTTCACCGGCTGGACCTGGGGCTGATAATGAGTACGGGTGCGCTTTGCGCCAGCATGGCTGATGGCCCTGGGCCAGTAGAGCATAAACGGAACGGAATGCTTTATTGCATTCTTTTTACTTTTTTAATGACGCTGGTTACGGGGCTTGTAAATACCAACATTATTTTAATGGGGTTGCTGGTGTTAGTGTCCTCCTTCTTCTTTACCATGTTTTCCGTATTCGGCAACAGGGCAGCTTCGCTGGGCACAGCTGCATTATTAATTATGGTTTTGAGGATGGATAGAATCAGTACTCCGTTGAATGTTTTGCTGGAAAGCTTACTGGTAGTTGCAGGTGGGTTTTGGTACCTGCTCACAGCGTTGCTATTCTTCAGACTATATCCCTATCGTCCAAGCCAACGCCTGCTCGGAATTTGCCTGCATGAAACCGCCCGGTATTTAAAGATAAAATCCGCCCTGTATGAAAGCAGCAGCAATATATCGGATGAGTACCGCAAACTAGTAGCACAGCAGGTTGTTGTAAATGAGAAACAGGATGAATTAAGGGAGCTTTTGTATAAGAACAGGGAGATGATGAAAGACCCTACAGACACAGGAAAACTGCTGATGGTAACCTTTGCGGATGTAGTTGACTTGTTTGAAAACATCATGGCCACCTGGTACGATTACGCATTGCTGAGAGAACGTTTTGGTAACACAGGCTTGCTGAATGATGTTTCCATTATTATTCAAAATCTGGCAGATGAAATTGACCGGATGGGGCTTGCGATTCAGTCAAACAACAGTTACAAAACACAATACCTTTTATTACCGGCACTTAACGAGCTGAAGGCAAAAATTGATGGGCTGGAAGATAATGGCAACAGTCATTTGGTATTAAAAAAGATATTGGTCAACATCCGTAACCTGGGGGAAAGAACTGATGAGCTGATGAATTATTTTAAGGCAGGCAGTGCAGAAAAAAAGCCTGTGCGGACGGACACAGATTATGCAAGATTTGTTTCGCACCAAGTAATAAGTTCCCGTGAATTTTTCAGCAATTTCACGCTGCAATCATCTGTGTTCCGCCACTCGCTCAGGATGATGATTACCTGTATAACCGGTTTTATTATCGCAAAATTGCTGCCCAATGCACATCATGGCTACTGGATTTTATTAACCATCATCGTGATTTTAAAACCCGGCTTTAGTCTTACCAAACAGCGCAATCTCGAAAGATTATTTGGAACTGTTGCAGGCGGCATTATCGGCGTCTTGTTTATTTATTTTATACACGACCGCGACGTGCTTTTTTCTCTCATCATCATTTTTATGCTGGTTACTTACACCTTTATCAGGGTAAACTATGTTGTGACGGTTATTTTTATGACGCCTTATATCATTATTCTTTTTAACTTACTGGGAATAGGTTCTGTCGCGGTTGCAGAAGAACGGTTGCTTGATACTGCCATCGCTTCTGTACTGGCTTTTGCGGGCAGCTATTTTTTATTTCCGCATTGGGAATCTGTACAACTGGAGAACTATATGATAAGCGTATTAAAGGCAAACCGTGATTATTTGCAACAGCTATTGTCTTTTTTTTCAGGTAAGAAGCCTTCCGCAATTGAATATAAATTGGTTAGAAAACAGTTGTACATCAGCTCGGCCAACCTCTCCGCTGCATTTCAGCGCATGTTGTCTGAGCCCAAAAGCAAGCAACGCAGCAGTCAGCATATTTATGAATTTGTTGTATTGAACCACGTGCTGTCAAGTAATATCGCAAGCCTTACGGCAAGTATGATCAATAAAGAAGTCGAGCCGGTATGTTCAAAAGAAATTGTGTTGCCCGTAAAAAAAAGCATTACCATTTTAAAACAAAGCCTTCAGCAATTGGATCATACAGCAGAGGAAGAAGAGATAACAATTCCAAAAACAATTACTTCTGCCGCAAATCAGACCGATAAGCAATTGACCGAGCAACTCAATTTTATTTATAAAGTAAGCGGAGATATTGGAAAAATTACTACAGAAATATCGAAACAAAACGATTGATGGAGTTATTGCTTTTCTTTCGGTGGACCTGACGAGGACTCCTTAAATTGGACTAAAAAAGACAGTCTGTAGAAGGATTTAAAAAATAGGGCCGGATAGAAATCCAGCCCGCTTTAAAATCCAATATCCTATGAAAAACCAAGGTATAAACGCCTGTTTGCTGATTAAATTGCAGCAGTTTGAATATTCAGTAAAGTATTTTATTAGAGCAGGTTAAAATAAGATCACCTGTTTTGTTTGGGAAACAGATTCCCCAAAACAATGTTTTAAGATAAAGAAGAGAATAGAGACAGTTAAGGAGCTGGTATAGAAATTAATTACAAAACGGAAAGACTTAAAATTGCAAGTGGTTGATATTGTTGTCACAACGCGTAAAAAAATAAGGCCGGATAGAAATCCAGCCCGCTTTAAAATCCAATATCCTATGAAAAACCAAGTTATAAACGCAGGTCCGCTGTTTAAATTGCAGCCCAACTAAAATAAATGCTAGAAATGTTGAAATAATTTGTGCTTAAGGCACGTCAAAAATTAAATACTGAGAGTGAAAGTGGCTTACAGGTTCAAGGTGGAGATTTGTCAACCATTTCATTTTACCATCATGCCAGTAGTCAAAATATTTTTCCAGTGATACCATCACTTTTCCGTGCACCGGTTGCTGTGGCTCAAATTGAATATCGGGATGTTTATCCAGGTACTCCTTCGCTAAAATCCAGCCTTCCTGGAAGTATATGTTGGCGTCGCCGAAAATTTTGAAAGCCTCTTTTTTATTATAAATAAATTCATTGGTATAAGGTAAAAAATGAGGGAAATAACTTGCGACAGACAGACCTTCCCAAATTAAAAGAGTACAGGTTATTGATATAAATAATTTCGTTTTTAAATAGTATAGATTACTGACAAGACTGCCGCAAAAGATAAAAAGTAAGGGCAGCAGGAACAGTACGTTTTTAATACCGAGGTACATAGTATTGAAAAGACTAAAACTTATAAAAATAAATGCCACAGGCAATAACAAAAAAAATTCGTTGTGCATAAACAAGGATCGTTTTCTATTAATCCAATATGCTGCAATGGCGGCAAAAAAAATGATAAGAAATGGAATGGGTAGTTTATATAAAAAACAGATGCTATAGTAATACCAAATACGTTGCCCTGTAAAGGCTTTTCCCAAAAATGTCCCCGATCCATAAGAGGACAATCCGTCAATTCCTGGTGGTGTTTCAGCATTAAAAGAAACATAATCAAATCCCAAAACATACGGCTCCGGCAATGGCATTGGTACTGCATTTGCAAAAGAAAATTGTTGTTGCAAATTTTTAAATTTTGAAGAAATAAAATGATATTCTTTAAGCGTTTTACCGGTATTGTTAAATAAAAATCCGGTATTTATGACTAACAGGGATATGATGGCAATAATAAAAGTTTGTCTGAATAAAATCCATATTTTTTTCCTTAATAAAAGTTTATCCTGGTACACCTGTAGCATTAAAAAACCGATAACAACCGGGTACAAAAGCAACAAAGACTGCTTGCTTATCTGCCCTATACCGAGTACCAACGCCACAAACAACAAGTATGTCGTTTGGCGGGTTTTATTAAATTGCCATGCATAATAACAGGTAGCAGTACACAGTAAAAAGCTGTATACGTCTGTGCTTACCATTTGAGAATGCGCCAATATATTTGGACAAAGCATGTACAACGTCAGTGAAAAAGCACCTCCCCCTTTACCATATAGCTTTGTGCTCCATACCAACACATAACAGGCCAGCAGCAGAGCGGAAATAACTGAGAATATTCTGCCAACGGTTACATCAGTAAGCGTTTGTTGTGCATTGTGTTTTAATGCCGGATTTAATAATTGTGGGATTGCTCTGGTTAATGCATTAATGGCAACAATGGGCATCTGGCTATTGTAAACCGGAACACCGTTCGCCAATTTTTTTTGTGGTTCATTTTTTAAAATATTGATCCCATAGTTATAATAGTTGGATTCGTCTCCGGTTACGCTTAGCCGGGTAATGCAATAGAAATTACACGCGGCGTACAAAAGTAACATGGTAATTATCGTTGGCCTGTAATATGTACTACCGGTATTAAACACCCTGCACTATCTTTTTATAAATAGAAAAATATTGGCTGCCAACAGTATTGTAACTATAAAGCGCCGCCGCCTTTTGTGCAATGGCAGGTTGGTTGTAGGTTGAATATTGATCGATCATTTTTTGCATGGCATTTACCAATTGCTCAACATTTTCACTTTCTACCAAAATACCATTTGTTTCATTAACAACTTCTGCGATGCCACCAACCCTGCTGCTGATCACGGGCAGTCCACAACACAGCGCTTCCAGTATAACACAGGGCAGGTTTTCAAAGCGACTAAACAATAATAAAGCAGATGACTGCCGCATGGCATCTGCTACCGCTGAATAGGCTATCACTGGTCTGAAAAATACAACCTGATCCAACAAACCCAGTCGCCTTGCGTTTTCCACAAGCATTGCATTGTTACTGCCTATCATCTGCAGTTCAAAACGGTACCCTTTATTTTTTAGTTGCAGGCACGCCTGCAAAATGTCCTCCGGATTTTTTTGATACGTCATTACCGAGGGATGGATAAAACGGAATACGTCAGACGGGAGTGGCTGATAATAGAATAGATTGGTGTCCGCTACATTCGGTACCGGCAAATAATTAACAGAAACAAAATTTTTGCTCACCGTTTCACCAAGGTCTTTTGTAACTGGTAAAAATAAATCTGCCTGCTTTAAAATTTTTTTGTTTAACCACCGGTACACAAAACCCGAATCATAAACAGATGGCTTACTTTGCCGATAGTAACCTGTCCAGTGCTCAGTTACCACGTATGGTAGTTCGATTTTTTTTTTCAGCAACAGCGCCAATAATCCTGCTTTCATAGCTACCTGCACGTGAATGAGAGATGGTCTGCCCTCCTCATTTTGGATACGCTGAAACAACTTTCGTTGCAGGAAAAAATATTGCTTTACTGAAAAAATACTTTCAATTAAGGGAGGCCACTTTGATTTTCCATAGTAGCACCGGTATACAGTTAAATTACCACCGGTTGTTTTTTCAATTTCAACTTTTCCTGCAGGCAATAATTCATCTTTTAAAACCGCCAGTACCGTCACTTTTGCATAGTGACTTACAGCTTGCGCATGCCTTTCAATAAAGTCACCTGTAAAGGCATCCCGCCGGCCAGGATACCAGCTCACAAGCCATACAACATGCATCATATAGTTTCATTTTTTGTTATCGAAAATATTGCCATGATGCAGTCTCCGTTAAAAGGATATTGCTTTAAAACAGTATTGATGACGGTATGCTGCAGGTAGAACATTCCAAAATGCAACTGTTGCAGCTGAAACCTTTTATCATCAAACAGTTTACATAAAGTGTAGGGCGAAAAATACCAATGGTGGTCCGGGTGAATTCCTTCTGTTTTATTAAGGCTTGAGGCCAGGCTATCCAGCCCGGTATAGTTTGGTACTGTTACCAAAACCCTGGTACCGTTGCTGAAACTGTTATACAAAATATCAACTGCCTTTGCAGGATTGGCAAGGTGCTCCAGGACCTCGGATAATAAAATAAGTTCAGGATGAAAGGTAAGTATCTGTAATGGATAATGATCAGTAATATCACCCAATATTACATTGTCATCGCCCGTAGCTTTGCAATATTCAGCCAGGGCTTCACTACTGTTATCCAGGCCAAGCAATAATTTTGTAACCGGCTTCACCTGCAGATGGAGCAATATGCCATCGTTCACTCTTTGCCGCGTAAACGGGTGATCAGTAAAGCCAATATGCAATACATTTTTATCCCTGCATTGTTCCACGATAAAATCTACCCGGTTAAATATGGAAACATTTTTAACCGGTATGTGTTGCAGCCATCCTGCACCTTCTCCACTAATGCGGTATTTTAAACTACGTTTTAGCATGCCCATGGCCAGCCAGGTAACGCCCCATTGTATTTTACTTTTTATTTTCAAGTTACTTTGTATGTAGATGGAAGGATAAACTTTTTGCACTGGCTTGAAATATATTTTACTTCCTTCTTTTGAAACACGAAAAAAGCTTTTGCAGTACAGTTAAATTTTACTTTGAATAACCAAACCAGGTAAACGCAGCAGGCTATATAACCAATACTGCTTGCCGCGGCGGCGGCATTAATTCCATAAGAAGGTATTGCCAGTACATCACCTGCAACAACCACAATCAGCGCCACCAAAGCAGCCATCAAGTTTGCTTTCAGCATTCGCCTTCCGCCCAGGTGGGCCGCCAGCACCGTAACAATACTAAGTGCGAAAAAGCCTGGCATGTACAACAACAATGCAACGTACATCAGGTTAAACCCATCGCCAAATACCCAGGGCAACACCCAATAGCCCGTTAAAACAATCACCAGGGTTACAGGGAAAAAGATGAATGTAATGGCCCTGCACAGCTGCTGTACTTTGTTTACACTCATAGCATCGCTACTGCCGGCGCTGTACGGAAAAACCAGGCTGCCGATAATGGAAGGAACTAATATCAGCAACTGTCCGAATTTTGAAACCTGGATATAGTTGCTTAAGGCAGCAGGGCTGCAATATTGCTGAACAAAATAATAATCAATCCTTATCACAAAAAAAAACAGTGTATTGCTCAAAAACGCAACAGACGAATAGGTAAACATTTCTTTTACAACAGGAAAAACTGCTTCAGCTGTTGTTGTATTTTTCTTCGTACTGAATAATATAGCTCCAACTAAAATCGCGGCCAGCACAGCGATTCCCCCAATGTACACAAACTGGCAAATTTCCGTTTTGCTTTTCGCTTCCCAATGTCCGCACCATAAAAAAAGCAAGCCCAAAGCAGTAACGAAATTGACGCAGCATATAATTACATTGAGAGCGATAAACCACTTTTTGGCATAGAAAAAAGCGGAAAAGTAAATGATAACCAGGCTGCTAACAATAAAAAGCAACGACATAAGATAACTGAATGTAAGTTGCATATACTTCAGTACAACTAAAGCAATTGCCGCTTGTAAAAATAACAACGGCAAAATAAAAAATAGAATAGCTGATATTATATGGCTGTCTTTGCTGGCAAAATAAGTAATGCCGGATTCAAGACACCAGCTTAACAACAGTACCATCAAAGACAGCTCTGTAATGGTGTAGAAAAAACTGCCGCTAGCTGCCACACCAAGTAAATGAACCAATAGCAAATTGACTAAAAATACCAATACAGTATTGATCATTTTCCATGCGATGGTATGTTTCAGAATCGTATTAAAATGCATATTTTGCTACACCATTGTATTAAAATTTGATACAAAAATTGTGCATGCAAAGTACTAAAAGCTGGCAACAGTTAATTGTATTCTCTTTTTTCATCCAGCGGGAAAGCAGAAAAATAGAAACAGCCGGTAAAAACCAGCCAGATGAAATAATAAATTTGCATTACAAAATAATCGGCCAACAAAAAGGTGCAAAATACAATGATCAAAAGACGGTCGTATTTGCGGGTAAATAACCCCACTGCAAAAAGCAGTTCGGCAGCAGTACCTGTTATATAAAAAATAAAGGCGGTTGTTTTATGGTTGATTAAAAAGTAAATGAATTGAGTAAACCCATTTCTATTGCTGCTTACAAGATATATGCCATGCTGTTTTAGCAATATTCCCGACATCTGTTCAACATTAAAAACTGCACCGCTGGCAATTTTTTCAACCGCGGCTGCAACAAACATGGTGATGAAGAGAAGGCGTACAATATGCAGGTAATAATAAAATTTCTGCACAGAGGTTGCAGATAAAATTAACGGAATTAATATCCAGCTCATGAAACCCTGCATACTAACGTAGCTAATGGAAGTAAAAAAAATGGCATATACAATAGTAAAAACAATTGTCGCTGTTGCAATAACTGGCTTGGCCTTAAAACTGCGCAGGTTTGCGATAGTTAGTAATACTGGAAGTAGCAGGTATACAACGTCCAGGACTATGCGCAACCAGTACGATTTTATTAACCAGTGCTGCAGGTTGGTTAACATTAGCAGGTTCCTGGTAAAATCCAGGCCGTTTAAAAAAAATACAGGATTGAGTGTAGAGAACAATAAACCATTCCACCAAAACCAGGCATAGTTCATCAAAAAACATAACAGGTAAAACCAGCTAAATTGTTTGATATGTTTTTCAGAAAGCGACAATACCGTTTAATTTTACAGGTGAAGCAACCGGTGTTAACCTTCCGTTTTGCAAAACAAATTTTTGTTGAAAAGCCGACAGGTGAATAATTTTTTCTCCTGTTATTCTTTCTGCCAGTTGCGTGTACCACTCAGTAAACTGTTGATCGGTAACTGTATTGGTGTAGTATTCTTTTTTCATCCACTGCCCCACCCCTGCCTTGTTTAATATCCTTTGCATGGTAGTAAAAAACAGTTCATTTGTCTGTTGCTGACGTGCATAGTTTTCCAGGGAAACCTGCAGCTGATCTCTTCCCGAAACCGATAACTGCGAGAAATCGACAGGCTGATTATTGATAAATAAGCGAACGATATTTTGGGTGTCGCCAAGGTGATAGTTTTCGCTAAACATAGCATACTGTAAGATGGGGGTTGCCACGGCGCCCTGCTTGACATTTAAAAAAAACCACAATAAAATAAACAACAAAAAAGCCAGAGTAACTTTTTTATTATATAACCACAAGTCTTTTAAAAACATACTGGTAGGTTTATTTGCCCGCGCAAAAATACTTCATTGTTAAGTATAGCTGTCAGATATTAAACCTTTAATTTTTTTGTGTCGCGGTGAGTGTTAATTTTAATCGTTAATATTAATGATATGGCCATACTTCGCAAACTAAATACAAAAGCCACTGCCCAGATCAATACTGGATTTGGAATTAATACGTCTGATTACGGGGGCCGCTTTATCAACAAAAACGGTATGCCCAATATTGAGAAAAGAGGCATCGGTTATTTCAACCGTATCAGCTGGTACCACACCATGCTGCAGCTGCCCCGTTGGAAATTTCTCTGCATCATCCTGTTGTTTTATATGCTCATGAACTTTGTGTTTGCTATTATTTATTTTAGTATTGGCATTGACCATTTGGAGGGCATTATTGCCAATAACCTGTGGGAGAAATTTGGCGAAGCCTATTTTTTCAGTGCACAAACCTTTACCACTGTTGGTTACGGACGCATCAGCCCGAGAGGGTTTGGAGCAAGTACGGTGGCGGCCATAGAGGCATTGATAGGCTTGCTTAGTTTTGCCCTGGCCACCGGTTTGTTTTATGGACGTTTTTCAAAACCCAAAGCCTATGTGCGCTTTAGTGATAATGCAGTGCTGGCACCTTTTAATAACGGCCTGGCAATTATGATGCGGGTAGCTTCCTACAAAAACAATAACCTGATAGATGCGGAAGCAAAAGTAACTGCAGGAATTATTATGGAAGAAAATGGAGTTCCAAAAAATAAATTTTATTCTTTGGATCTGGAATATGACAAGGTAAACGCACTTACGCTCAGCTGGACAATCGTTCATCCCATTACAGAAAACAGCCCGTTTTATAGATTTACTGCAGACGATTTTGCCAATGCAAAAGGTGAAATTTTGATTTTTTTTAAGGCCTTTGATGATATGTTCAGCAATACAGTGGCGGCAAGATCATCTTATACTTTACAGGAACTTGTGATTGGTGCTAAATTTGTGCCCATGTATCACCGCGATAATGAAAAAGACACGACCGTTTTAGAACTGGATAAATTAAATACCTACGTTCCGGCAGATATCAGTCATGCCTGGCAAATTGAAACAAAAGAACAAAGCCTGCAGTAACAGGCCGCTTCAAACTACTTTTTATTAGAAAATTTTTTCTCAGAAAAGAATGCGGACACTAAGGAAACTGGTAGAAAGTTCTTGTCCGGTTTACTTTCACATCCCTTAGGATGGCAGATTTAGGGCTGATGGAAATATTAAAGAACCGGTATTTACCCACTGGAGAAATATTAATAGCCATTTGCCAGCAATGCATTTCGCGGGCAATCGACATGGAGAGGGTACCCAACTGCTTTTGAGTTATGTTATAATAACCATTTATGCCCAGCTGCCATTTTTCTGTAAGCTTTAAAGTAGAGTTCCAGTTCACATTCTGATCCAGGTTATTTTTAAAACCAATTTTGGCTGACTGAAATACTTTACTAAACTGCAGGGAATACGAAAAACTCAATGACCAGGGAAGGCTGAAATCTGTAAACTCCGCGGGGTTGTTAGCCATATAAGCCATTTCAGTCTGGTACTCATCCAGTGGCATGCCGGTATTTTGATTGATCATCTGGTTAGGGTTATTCTGTACCGGTGTCTTCTTTTTAGATTGATCACCTCCCTGGAATTGGGTTGAAAGGGATACACTTCCACTCACCAATCTGCCCAGCGTTGGCTTCTTGGTCCAGAGTAATTTATTAATTGTACGGCCATTTGAAGGGTCAACATCGTAAGGATCGAGCGTAGCACTGGTAGTAATATTGATCTTATTAAACAGATTGGTACGGGCACTAACACTAAAGGTGCTGAATCTCAAAGTATCTTTTAAAAAGTTATAGCTACCGTTAAAGCTAAACCCATCTATCAATGTAACTTTTTTTGTGGCACCTGCTGCGGTATCTGCTTTATTGCGCAGTTTCATCTGCACGTTGTTATCTATATTGAAACTTAGCCCTCCAAATTTACCTTCTCCAAATGCTCCGTATAAACTGTTGGAGTACAATGACACTCTGTTGTAATAGTTATGTGATGTGTCGTTTTTAAGTAGATAATAAGAACCACCACTTAAATCTGGCTTATAACTGATACTTATGGAAGGTCTAATTTCATGGCGAATAGCCTGCACAGCAGCATTTTTACCAAATGTAAACGAACCAAAAATACGGGTAGAAAGGCTTAGGCTGAATGCCATATCCCTCGCTGCATAAAAGCCTTTATTATGTACAGTGTCCATTTTATTATGTATGGAATCAAAGTTCTGACGCAGTTGTTCCTGGTACCACTTTTCAGAATAACTGATGCCGGGGGAAATTTGTACCGGACCTATTTGAGGTAATGACAAAGATATGGGCACATTGTGTGTGGCACCCCATTGCAGGTGATCAAAAATCTGTTTACCGATATTCAGTTTGCTGACTGAAGTATCATCTGAAAAATAAGTTTGGCTTTTAGCATTTGAGTTTAAAGCTACCCCGATATTTTCATACCATTTGAGTGTACCAACCGGTTCTTTTCTTCTGAATGGATACAAGGTTTGCAGGTTGAACGTTAAATCAGGCAACGTTACGTTGATCGTTTTATTATTGGTATTTTGCGAGTGGTTGGCATTGATAGAAATATTAAACGGCTTATCCTTCCAGGTTCTGGCGTAAGCAATGGAAGAGCTTAACTGGTTTTGAAAATTTCTGGCAGGACTATTGGGAACATACTGGTTAAATTTACTGCTACCTGCATTTACATTTGCGCTAAAAGTAACGCCTGGCCTGGATTTGGTGTCAGCGCTATGTGTCCAACGTACATTAAACACATTTCCTGTTGAAAAATCCGGATCGCCTTTAAAATTATATTTTACATGGTTAAAATCGAATGAAAAATTCCCTGAGTAGTGGTAACGCTTGTAATACCGCGGACTGATATTGAACATGTAGCCCCCATAAGAATATAATGTTCCCCTGGTAGTTATATCCCAGTTATCGTTTAACACTTTATAATAACCAAGGCCTTCCAATGCCAAACCAAATTGGTCGTTGGCATTAAAGGTAGGTGCCAGTATGCCGGAATGCCTGCCTTGTGCCAAAGGAAAAATACCAAACGGTAAAACAATGGGAATGGGTACCCCCTCAAATTCTGGATGAACAGGACCGGTAATGGCAAATTTGTTGGCCCTGAATTTTATTTTTTTACTGACAAATGCAAAATGTGGAGTATCCAGGTTACACGTGGTAAACCTTCCCCGGAAGGCATAAAAATCAGATGTATTGATCTTCTTCATCCGCTCCCCGTAAATATACATCTCACCCTGCTGGGTGTAAGTGCCCTTGGTAATGCCTTTGCCATTCTTCATGTTAAAGCCAATGGTGTCACTCACCATTTTAGAGTCCCCTTGTTTCAACGTTGGAAAAGATATTACCTTACCGGCACTGTCCTTTTTTAAAGAGGCCGTTACTAAATTTGTTTTCTGATCAAATATAATTACGGGCGCTTCCAGATTATTATCCTGGTATACTGTAGTAGATTTTTTTCCATACAAAGTGATTTTTTTGCCGGGCACATCCATCACCATTGAATCATCTGCATGGTACGTTACCGGGGCGCTCAAGGAATCCTTTGACATTTTTGCGTAGATGGTATCTGCCTTCACGGGGTTGGAAGTATCGGCGCCATTAAAATGAACTGAATCAGCAACAGGTGTAGCCATGGAATCTTTAAGACCCGGCGCTGCAACCTGCACTTTTGGAATTGAATCTTTAACAACAACAGGCCTGGATTTTACAACACGCTTCGACTTGGGAACAGTGTCGCTAGTTAAATTTTTGTAAAAGCCGGGTAATGCAAACATCTTATACCCCGGCATAAGCGTTACTGCAGTAAGTAAGGCCAGTGCCATAGATGCCAATATATTTTTTGCCTTACCTTTGTGCTTGTTATTCATTGCAGTTGTGCGCAAAAATAATGATATTAGGCACAACAATGTGTGAAGAAAGTCTTATAATTACTAACCCAGAATAAACCCGGTAGAATATGCTCAAAACGAATTTTGTGATTAAGGTATTTGCAGTAGTAATTTGTATGTGTTCCCTTTCTGCAATTGCTCAAACACAAAAAAGAATTAAAACAATCATCGTAGATGCGGGTCATGGTGGCAAAGATTTTGGAGCGCACGGAGGATATGAAGGCGGGTTGAATTCCTATGAGAAAAATGTAACCCTGGAAATAAGTAATAAGCTGGTAGCTGAGTTAAGAAAACAATTACCGGATGTAAAAATAGTTCCTACAAGAACAACCGATATTTATCAATCTCCTCCGGAAAAAGCAAATATTGCCAATGAAAACCATGGCGATTTGTTTCTGTGTATCCATGCAGATGCAGTGAATCTTAAAACAGGCAGAAGGCAGATAGGTACCCATCAGGAAACAAGGTACCATGTTAAATACAAAGGCAAAGGAAGAAGGCGACAAAAAATTTCTACCCCATATACGGTTACTGTTCCAACCTACGAATATTATAAAATAGGCAGCCAGCGCAACGGTACCAGCATTTGGCTTTTTGCGGCACATAAAACAAGCGAAAAGTTAAAAGCGGTGATGAATAATGAGGATATACAAATTGAATCTGGCATTGACAGCGCCTATAACACCATTGATTTCGATTCGCCGGAAGGACGAATTAAAGCAAAAATTTATGCGGACCGTTACCAGAAAAAAAGTATAAAACTGGCTACGCTTGTGGATGAAGAAATAGATAAAACAGACCGTCCTGCGTTGGGACTTAACCAGCGCCAGGTGGGTATTTGGGTATTACAGGCTACCAATATGCCGGCCATTTTAATTGAAACAGGTTTTATAACTAACCATGATGATGAGCGATACATCAACAGCGAAAAAGGCCAGCAGGAGTTGGCAGAATGTATCACAAGGGCTGTAAAAAAATATAAAGAAGAAATAGATCATACTTCAGCAGCAGCAGTTGCCAAAGCCGCAGAAAACAATGAGCCAGCGGAAAAATATACCGACAGGGCGAAAAATGTTTTAAAAAGAATTGATTTAACCCAGTCTGACTTTAAGGTTGATTTATATGATGATGGTGATATTGACGGCGATATTGTTTCTGTATATTATAATGGTAAAAATATTCTTAGCAATAAAAAATTAACGGAAAAGCCTTTGTCCCTTAACCTCTCAGCCGATCCTGACAAAACTGAAAATGAGCTGGTAATTTATGCTGAAAATGAAGGCAGCATAGCTCCCAATACCGCGTTGATGATAGTTACAGAAGGCAACACCAGGACGGAAGTACGCATTACAGCTGATGCGAAAAAAAATGGCGTAGTGTTGTTTACAAAAAAATAACGATTCGTTGCCGCGGGTCCGTCAGGTAATTATTCCCTATTTTTACGTTTAAACAATGTAGTTTACAAATGACTATTTCAAACGAAACCAAAGTTGGCGCCCTGACTGCTATCGCTATAGTTCTGCTCATTTTAGGATTTAATTTTTTAAAAGGAAAAAATATTGGTGGTAAAACCATGCACTATAAGGCCGTTTTTACAGATATTCAAGGCCTGGCCACCAGCAACCCGGTGGTGATCAATGGAAAGCAGGTTGGTAATATTAATAAAACAGATGGAGGCCGGGACATGCGCCGCATAATGGTTGACATCAATATGACGGAAGACGTGGTGATTCCTGATGATGCAGTAGCGATTATTAATAAATCTTTACTTGGTAATGTACAGCTGGATATCAGGCTTGGCAACAGTTCGTCTTACCTGAAAAACAATGACACTATCAGGACAATAGCGAGCGAAGACATTCTGGGTGATGCCATGAAAAAACTGGATCCTGTTTTATACCAGGTTACCAATGCGGTGAAATCACTCGATTCCTTACTTGTTACCGTGACCAGTGTATTTGATCCAAATTCAAAAAAAAACATCAGGGGTATGCTTGAAAACCTGAATAAGACAACGGCCAGCCTTGCCGTTTCATCTGCTTCTTTACAGGGTTTATTAAATGCTCAAACCGGGGCATTGGCAAAAACACTCGATAATGTAAGTTCTTTCACAGGCGCATTAAAAAATAATAATGAAAAATTGAATCAAACAATGAGTAATGTGGCAACTGCTACAGAAAAATTCTCTAAGCTTGATTTTGAAAAAACGCTGAATACTTTAAACGGTACACTCTCTGATCTGAAAGGCGCGGTAGGTAAGGTTAGCAGCAAAGATGGAACTTTGGGATTGTTACTAAACGATACCAAATTATACAATAACCTAAACGCAACCAGCAATAAATTAAACTTACTGCTGGACGATTTAAGGGTGCATCCAAAGCGATATGTCAATATCTCTGTGTTTGGCAAAAAAGACAAAAATGGCCCTTTGCTGATACCTTTGGCTGATACTGTCAATGCGCCATACATTATAAAGCCATAACAAAACGCAACAATTCTCTTTTTACTTTTTCTCCGGGTTAATCCATGTTACTTAACTGCAGACAATAACGATAAAACTTTGTGATACTGTTTGTAAATAAAAATAGAAATTGCAGGCGGCTAAAATTAAATGCGTTGAAATTAATATTTACACCCGGTTTATTTTGTTTGTTGCTTTTGTTTGCAGCAAATTTTAAGGCAGCCTCCCAGGTAACACCTCCTCCTCAACCCGGCAGTGACACCCTCAGAACAATCCAGATTATACAAGGTCAAAGCTTGCGGGAAAAAGCAATTGACACACTGACTACTTTAAAAACAATTGCTGGTAATGTTATTTTAAAAGAAGGACTAACACTTTTTTATTGCGACAGTGCGACGATCAACAGCCTTACGAATATCCTGGAAGCCTTTGGCAATGTGCATATCAATCAAAATGACAGCATACACACTTACTCGCAGTATCTTAAATATGTTGGCAAAGACAGAGTGGCTTTTTTAAAAAAAGACGTAAGACTGACTGATAAAAAAGGAACATTGTACACCCAGGATTTAGTATACGACTTAAAGTCGAGCGTAGGAACCTACACTACAGGTGGTAAAGTTGTAAACGGTACCACGGTTTTAACCAGTAACGAAGGGGTTTATTATGGAAGTACAAAAGATGTGTATTTTAAAAAGAATGTACACCTGGTAGATCCAAAATATGATATTGTAAGTGACAGTTTGCTCTATAATACACAATCACAGCTGGTAACTTTTATTACCGCCACAAAAATTAAAAGCAAAGAAGGGGGTGATATTTATACAAAAACAGGATCGTACAACCTGCAAAACGGCAAGGCTTTCTTCGGCAACCGTACCGTTATAAAAGATAGCACAAGGACCTATGTTGCCAACGATATTGCTTATGATGAAAAAAGCGGAATCGCCCAGCTGGAAGGCAACGCTGTTATAAGGGATAGTGTGAACGGTTATTCAATACTGGGCAACCAGATTTTTTCCAGCAAATTTGACCAGTCTTTTTTAGCCACCCGTAAACCACTTTTAATTTTTAAAGGCGAAGGTAAGGACAGTACTTTTATTGCCGCCGACACGCTGTTTTCAGGCGTAATAAAGCTTGATAAGAATGGTAACAAAATATTAAAAACAGACACGCTTAAAAATACTACCACCATTAATTTAAACGACTCAACCCTGGGAAAGGATTTGCAAAACAACAATAACCTGCCTAAAAAAACATTCGCGGATATTGACTGGCTGAAGCCGGTTACCCCGCTGCAAAAAGACGCAGGCTTTGTCTATGTAGTTCAAAAAAATGAGCCAACGCCTGCCGAAATTAAAATGAGCGCTGAAAATGCCAAAGAAGCGGCCCTTACAAAACGGGCTGATGCAGCAATTGACAAAATACGAAGTGAAGAGCTTGCCGGAAATAAATTCACCATCAATACTGATCTTAAAAAAGCGGCCGCCATCAAGCCAATGGACAGCCTGATTAACAGGGACAGTCTTTCCTTCAAACAAATTGCTACATCAGATTCTGTTAAAAAAGCTGCTGGCGTTAAAACCGCCAAAGACACAACCATCCGGTATTTTGAGGCCTTCCATCATGTCCGCATTTTTAATGATTCCGTACAATCTGTATGCGACAGCTTATTTTACTCCTCAGAAGATTCTGTTTTCAGGCTGTATCAAAAACCGCTCGTGTTCAATAATAAATCGCAGATAGCAGGTGATACTATCTACATGTTTACTGAAAATAAAAAAGCTAAACGAATGTATGTGTTTGAAAATGGCATCATCATTAATGAAGCCAACAAGCAAATGTATAACCAGATGGGTGGACGAACCATCAACGGTTATTTTAAAGATGGTACCATTGATTACATGCGGATAAAAGGCTCTCCTGCAGAAAGCATCTTTTATCCCCAGGACGATGACAGCGCCTATATAGGAATGAACAGAAGCAAAGGCGATGTGATAGATGTTTATTTTGCTGATAAAACGGTGAACAAAGTAAAATTTGTAAATGATGTGGATGGCACCCTCTATCCTATCCGTCAACGTCCCGAAGATCAAAAATTTTTAAAAAATTTCAAATGGTGGGAAAGCAGGCGGCCAAAGAACAAGTTTGAATTATTTGAATAACACACACAGATTAAATTTTCAGTCTCAACTTTTTTTTCTCCAAAAAACCGGTAAGCCGCACCACTAAAAAAGCAAAAACAACAGAGCGAAACAATCCGCCTGCATCATGGTTAAAAATTGCAGGGTAATGAAAATTAACCAGGTTATACAAAGAATACCAAAAATAAGGGACGAGGTAACAGGTAAGTGTACTGGTACCAGCAGGCCTTATAAAGTTAAACCAATGTTGTTTGGCTTTTATATCAACCAACCAGATGAGTGTTGTAAAAGTTAATATGCTTATTCCTGTACAAATAAAAACCCAGGCTGGTGTTGAATGAATTTTAGATATACCCTCTGCATAAGGTCTTATAATAACACCTGCAACGATCAGTGAAATACCAAGGGCCACAAAGGCAATCCTAATTGACCGGTCTTTTCGGCGATTGGTTAATTGAGCATACAAAACTGACAGTAACACGCCGCCCATCATTAAAGAAACTGATGAAGCATCACCGATGAGTGGTAAATTGAGTTTAATAAAACCCGTATGATCCGCCACATTAATGAACCCAGCGACAACATAGCCAATAAGCAGTAAATAAAAATTGCCTTTTGTCACCAGGTAAATAAAGGCGCTTACAAAATAGGCCCAGCCAATGATGCCCAATATTCCCCACCAATAAGGTTTCATGCCGGCAGCAGCATCTGGAGTGCCTCCTTTATACAATACGGCCATACCCAACAATAAAATTACGCCGCTCGCTATCAAATTAAACTTAATCATTCTTGAGACCTCTGACCGGTAATCAAGCCAGATCAAAAAGAAGGCGAGCGTAATTGCAATAATCCACAAAGGCTGCGGAAAGCCTGCAAGCGTGGCATTGTAATTTTCACTATTGACGTGAAAGAAACCCATTACTATGAGGGCAAAATATCTGCTGACAATATAAAAAAACACCTGTATAAAAGTAGCCCCCCGGCTTATCCGGTTGCCAATAGCAAAAGGAATGGACATCCCGGCGATAAAAAGAAATGCAGGAAAAACAGTATCAGCAAAGCCCAGTCCGTCTTCATCTGCGCCCATATGCCCTAACCAGGCCGGAAGGCCTGTGACACCTGAAGCGTCATTGACAAAAACCATTAGCAACATAGTGATTGCCCTGAAAACATCGATTGATTGCAGTCGTTTTAATAGTTGCGTTGTTTGCATTAATTAACTGTTTGGATTGCCGTTTATTGCCACTATTCAGCGCCTTTTATTCAAAAGCAGAATTTTAATGAAGCATAAATATTGGGTTACAAATTAAACCACTGTTACAAACCTCCGTCTTAAGTGGCGTGGATGATGTATAAATATATACATATTGTGGCGGAATGTATTGTTTACCTGGTTCTGCACAATTGTTAAGTGGCAGCCAGGCAGCAATGCTAAGATCACCAGTAGTTTGCAGGATAATTTTTTACAAAGCCTTAACAGCCCAATCCTCTCATGCGGCGTTACACCAATGTATTATTGCATGGCAATTTTTACGCGATAAAATATTTGTTTAGTTTATACAACCTTTAAAGCAATTATCATGAAAAAAATGTTTTTTGTTTGCAGTATCCTCAGCCTTTTTTCGCTGGCCGCAAGCGCTCAGGACTACAATAACGCGGTCGGTATCCGCCTCGGACCAAACTCGGCTAACATTTCACCGGGTTTTACCATCAAACACTTTTTAAATGAAACCAACGCAGTTGAAGGCATCGTTGGCGTGAGCAATGGTATAGGGTTGTGTGCACTATACGAGTGGCATCACCCGATTGAATCAGCTGAGCACCTGAACTGGTTTGTTGGAGCGGGCGGTTATGCAGCTTTCCGGTACAGCACCAGTTTTATTGGTGCCGCCGGTATAGTGGGTTTGGATTATAAATTTGAGCAAATACCACTGAACGTTTCTGTTGACTGGAAACCTGAACTAAACCTGATTACCAATGTAGGTTTTGAGGCAAGCGGTGTGGGTGTATCTGCCAGGTTTACTTTCTAAAAAAATGATTAAAACGGTTTGCAAAAAAGAAAGCCATTTTTTAATTCAATAAGCGCCGCGGTTTAATTACCATCCGATTAAATCCCTGGTTAAAAGAAATAAAAATAGCATTCCGTATGGCAAGCCATTTTGTTATTTTACTTTTACCAGATGAAAATATTTTCTGCGGAGCAAATAAGAGCATGGGACGCCTTTACGATAAAAGAAGAACCCATCACTGGCATTGACTTAATGGAAAGAGCTGCCGGCGCTTGTTCTGACTGGATCAGGAAAAACATAGCTACCTCCCGAAAAATAATGGTTCTATGTGGGCCCGGTAACAATGGCGGCGATGGGTTGGCAATTGCACGGCTCTTGCATAAGGCTAAATTCAAAGTATCAGTTTACCTGGTTGAAAGTACGAATTCCAGTGAAGCCTTTGGGGTTAATCTCCGGCGATTGAAGACTTTAAAAGTTGATGTGGTTACGCTCCACGTGGCAGCAGATTTTCCAACTGTTTCAAAAAATACAGTGTTGATTGATGCATTGTTTGGCACCGGTGTCAATCGGCCTTTAAAAAATCTTGCCGCTCAGCTGATACATTTTATCAACAAACAAAATGCAACTGTTATCAGCATCGATATGCCTTCGGGCCTGCCTGCTGATAATTGTGTCGATGATGGCGCCATTGTTAAAGCCACGCATACACTTAGTTTCGAAACATATAAATTGACTTTCCTGCTACCACAAAATGCGGTATACACTGGCAGCATTCATCTACTCTCTATCGGCCTGAGCAAAAAATATTATGAAAATACCAGTGCGGCTTTTATAAAAACAGATGAACAACTGGTCAGTCGTATATATAAACCCCGAAATCAATTTGCACATAAATATACTTTCGGTCATGCCCTTTTATATGCAGGCAGTAAAAACATGATGGGTGCTGCCGTGCTTTGCAGCAAAGCCTGTATCAGAAGCGGCGCCGGACTTGTAACAATTCATGTGGAGCCTGATTGCGAAGCTATTATTCACATCAGCCTTCCTGAAGCCATTACCAGTTCTGAAAAGGATGCTTCCAAAACCTGGATAAAAAAATCTGCTATCGCAATCGGACCAGGACTGGAAAAGTCGGATGGTAATACACAATTGCTAAATAAATTATTGGGTGAATGGCAAGGACCGTTGGTAGTTGATGCCACTGCCCTCTCGCTCCTTAATCCGCTGCTTACTAAGCTGCCGTTGCGAAAAACAACTGATTTGATCATTACGCCCCACACGGGTGAATTTGAACAACTGTTTGGAAAAACAGTCAGCGATTTGGAGCGATTGCAACTCGCCATACAAAAAGCGCATAGCCTTGGATGCTATATTATATTAAAAGGACACTATACTTTTATTGCCTGTCCCGAGGAACCGCATAATTTTAATACCACTGGTAATGCAGGAATGGCAACTGCCGGAACAGGCGATACATTAACCGGAATTATTTGTGGATTACTCTCACAAGGCTATGCAGCAAGAGACGCAGCAATTTTAGGAGTTTACCTTCACGGGCTTGCGGGAGATATTGCCGCAGACAAAATATCCCAGGAGGCTTTGATTGCAAGCGACCTGATTGACAATATCGGAGCTGCATTTTTGGAAATCAGCAAAAAAAAGCACCAGTAATTAGCTGGTGCCCAGTATTATAATTCAATACTATTAGTTCTTCTTCTTATTTTCTTTGAAGCGCAGGTCAGGTGTGCCGTCTTTCTTTTTAGGACCTGTGGTAGTCGCTGCCGCTTTTGCTTTATCCTTATTTTCCTTTAACCTCATATCCGGCGTTCCATCGGCTTTAAGACCATTTGCAGCAACAGGCTTTGTTTTATCCATTTTCACCACTTTAGCAGTTGCATCTTTTTTTACAACTTTCATTTCAGTTGGTTTTGTTGTGGTAGATTTTGCTGCAGTAGTTTGTGCTGTTGCAATACCCGCGAAACCTAACATCATACAGAAGGCGATCATTAATTTTTTCATAACTGTAAATTTTAATTTTTTAATTGTGATTCAAATGTAACCTTAATACAATAACAGTATGTTAGCCGCTTGTTAATTGCAGATTGATAAATACGGGTGGCTTTTCTATAACCGGGACTTGAAACAGACATCAGCGATTGTCGGAGATATGAAAACCCGGACATCTTTTTCACCTAAGTTGCCCCGTGCATGTGCCAGGGCTCCATACTAACCAGCCGCCCGCTGTTTTCAAGAAAAGGTGATTTTTAACTGTTTTTGAAGCAATTACCCTATTTTTGCCCTCCAAATTTTAACAATATATATTTATTATGGACAAATTGTTTTACGTAGTTCCTGCATTGGGCATTGTTGGCCTTTTGTACACTTTTATCAAGTTTGCCTGGGTATCCAAACAAGATGCCGGTAACGAACGCATGAAAGAAATCAGTACTTATATTGCTGAAGGTGCCATGGCTTTTTTGAAAGCCGAGTATAAAATTCTTACTTATTTCGTAATTATTGGCGCACTGTTGTTAGGTGTGATGGGTTACAGCAATGCCAACAGCCACTGGAGTATTTGCCTTGCATTTATTGTGGGTGCATTTTTTAGTGCGTTGGCGGGATTCATAGGTATGAGAATAGCTACTAAAGCAAACGTTCGTACAGCACAGGCTGCAAGAACAAGTTTAAGCAAGGCGTTGTCTGTTTCATTTACCGGTGGTAGTGTAATGGGTATGGGTGTTGCAGGTTTGGCTGTGTTGGGATTAGGCGGCTTGTTTATTGTTTTATATACCACATTTGTGGCCGGTTATACTATTGGTTCAGAAGAATACAGGTTAGCTCTTGAAAAAGCAATCGAAATATTGACTGGTTTTTCTTTAGGTGCAGAATCCATCGCATTGTTTGCTCGTGTGGGCGGCGGTATTTATACAAAAGCTGCGGATGTCGGTGCCGATTTAGTGGGCAAAGTAGAAGCTGGTATTCCCGAAGATGATCCCCGTAACCCTGCTACTATCGCAGATAACGTTGGTGATAACGTAGGTGATGTAGCCGGAATGGGTGCCGATCTTTTTGGCAGTTACGTAGCTACCGTTTTAGCAACGATGGTACTGGGAAGAGAAACTGCTGCTGCAGGTGATGCCTATGGTGGCTTATCCCCTATTTTATTACCGATGCTGATTGCAGCGATGGGTATTATTTTTTCAATCATTGGAACTTTCTTTGTCCGCATTTCTGAAACTGCCGGATTAAGTACACATAAAGTACAAAATGCGTTGAATATGGGCAACTGGGGCTCCATGGTGTTAACAGCGATCGGCTGCTATTTCCTGGTGAATTTCCTTATGCCCGAACACATGACTTTGCGCAATCACGATTTTACAAAAAATGGAGTATTTGGCGCTATCATGGTTGGTTTATTAGTAGGTGCTTTGATGAGTATCATTACTGAATATTATACGGCCATGGGTAAACGCCCGGTGTTAAGTATCATCCGCCAATCGGCAACAGGTCATGCTACCAATATCATTGGTGGCCTTGCAGTTGGAATGGAAAGTACCTTATTACCAATCATCGTTTTAGCAGGCGGCATTTATGGGTCTTATGCCTGTGCAGGTTTATACGGTGTGGCAATCGCTGCGGCGGGTATGATGGCAACAACTGCCATGCAACTGGCAATTGATGCTTTTGGCCCTATCGCAGATAACGCCGGCGGTATTGCTGAAATGAGCGAATTGCCAGCCGATGTTCGTGAAAAAACTGATATCCTTGATGCTGTGGGTAACACGACTGCAGCAAGTGGTAAAGGTTTCGCCATTGCTTCTGCAGCATTAACTGCCTTAGCTTTATTTGCTGCATTTGTAGGCATTGCCGGTATTGATGGTATTGATATTTATCATGCAGATGTATTGGCAGGTTTATTTGTGGGTGGAATGATTCCTTTTATATTTTCTTCTCTTGCTATACGTGCGGTTGGTGAAGCGGCTATGGCCATGGTGGAAGAAGTTCGCCGCCAGTTCCGTACAATTCCCGGAATTATGGAAGGTACCGGCAGACCAGAATATGATAAATGCGTGGCAATTTCTACAGAAGCCTCGCTTAAGAAAATGATGTTACCAGGCGCAATTGCCCTGTTAACGCCGATTGTAATCGGATTTATTTTTGGACCGGAAGTATTGGGTGGCTTTTTAGCAGGTGCTACCGTTAGCGGTGTATTGATGGGTATTTTTCAAAACAATGCCGGTGGTGCATGGGATAATGCAAAAAAATCTTTTGAAAAAGGAGTTGATATCAATGGCACCATGTACTATAAAAAATCAGATCCGCACAAGGCTTCTGTTACTGGTGATACAGTGGGTGACCCATTCAAGGATACCTCTGGCCCGTCAATGAATATTCTTATTAAATTAATGAGTATCGTATCATTGGTAATTGCCCCTACCCTTGCCAAGATACACCACGATAAAATTCAAGCGAACAGAAAGGCCCAGATGGAAACGATGAGAAAAATGGTTGGTGGCAATACAATCATTGAAGAAAAAATTATCAAAACCGGCGATAGTACAGGTGTAACAGTAACAGTTACAAATACAGTTAAAGGAAGCGTGAATGCCGATGGAGATTTTGTATACGATGCTGGAGCGATGGGCAAATTAAAACTGGCCGACGGAAATGAAATCACAGTTGGCGGAAACTCTGCGGAAAAGAAACTGTTTGATTTTATAACTGATGGCAGCAAATCAGTTGATAAAAATACCTGGTTCACAATGGATCGTTTGTATTTTGAAACAGGCAAATCCACCTTAAAACCGGCATCACAGGAGCAGTTGAAAAACATTGCGGCTATTTTAAAAGCCTATCCGGCAGTTGAATTAAAACTCGGTGGCTATACGGATAACAGTGGCGACTCTGCTACCAATGTTAAACTTTCCGGCGACAGGGCAACTTCTGCAAAAGACGAACTCGTGAAATTAGGCGCCACTGCCGCACGTTTAAGTGCGGAAGGTTATGGTGCTCAATTTCCTGTTTGTCCTGAAAACGATACCAAAGAGTGTAAAGCCCAAAACAGGAGAATAGATATTAGAGTTACCAAAAAATAATTTTCCAAAACTAACTGCAAACGGCCCCGGTGAAACACACCGGGGTTTTTATTTGTCCGTAAATGTGTGCTTGCTATATTTTATACATTCATCACCCGGATTTTCCGCTTGCGAAAATTTTGGTTTATTTAAGAAATAAATTTTTATATTTGAATACGAAAAAAATCGTATTATGACGCTGATAAAAAATACTAGGCCAACGGAAGGCGAGCTGGAAATATTACAGGTGTTGTGGCAAAAGCAAACCGCAACAGTAAGGGATGTACATGAAGAACTCTTAAAAGTGAAGGAAGCAGGTTATACAACAACTTTGAAACTGATGCAGATAATGTTTGAAAAAGGTCTTGTGACCCGTGACAGCAGCAGTAAAACGCATATCTATACGCCAGCGGTAACAAAGGAAAAAACACAGGATTTGTTTTTAAACCGGATGATCGATTCGCTTTTCGCCGGTTCCCCCGCCCAGTTGGTTATGCAGGCGTTGGGTAATCACAAAACTTCTAAGAAAGAATTGGAAGAAATCAGGAATTATTTAAACAGCATCTAATTTACAGGTGTTATGCAGACATCGTTTTTTGCAAATGCTTATTTTTTACAGTCTGTCGGTTGGGCCGTTGCCAATAGTTTTTGGCAAGCTGCTATTTTGTGGATTGTTTATCAGTCGGCCGCATATTCAAATAAAAAATTACCTGCCTTAATTAGATACCAGCTTAGTCTGTTTCTTATTTTTATTGCCGCTATATGGTTTGGTTTTACTGCACTTCAAAACTATTTACTGTTATCTTCCGCGGATACTATCTCTTCCCCTCAATGGTTACTACAGGTAGAATCACTGAACAAAATGCTTCCTTTTATAGCGGTTCTTTATTTTAGTATGCTGGGCTTCCATATTTTTCAATTTACCCGCCAGTATCTGCAGCTTCGTTTTGTTAGTAAAAACGGCCTCTTAAAAGCGCCCGCTGATATAAGGATGTTCACGGAAGGTACAGCCCTTCATTTAGGCATTAAAAAAAAGGTGCAGGTTTGGTTATCCAACCATGTGGATGTTCCATCAGTTACGGGGTTTATTAAACCTATTATATTGCTCCCTGCAGCAGTCATTAATCATTTAAGCACCGACCAGGTAAACGCTATCCTGTTGCATGAGATGGCACACATAAAAAGAAATGATTTCGTTTTAAACCTGCTGCAGTCATCTATAGCCCTCATGCTATTTTTTAATCCATTTATTGGACTGCTGAATAAAATTGCAAAACGGGAAAGGGAAAACTGTTGTGACGATTGGGTGATCAACTTTCGCTATAACCAGCTGGAATATGCCAAAGCGCTGTTGATACTGGAAGAACAACGGCATCAGCAATTGATGCTGGCAGTTTCCGCAACGAATGATAAAAAAATATTACTGCACCGGATAAAGAGATTATTTGAAGATCCAAAGGTGCAGATAAATATAAACCGGTTCCAAAAATTTCAGCTGGCAGGTTTAACCTTTATTATCTTGATCCTGATTGGTCTGCTTCCTTCCATCGCAAACAAACAGACAATACCAGGCAAAATTGCTGTAAGTGTAAAGCCTGCAGTATTACTCAATAAACAAAATGAGGATTTAGTCGCTAGCGAAAAAGAACATCCTTCACCAATAATTTACAGAAGTATTCCCAAAAAACCTGTTTCTCAACAAAAGAAAGTAACTGCTAAAAAACAATCAACCGAGAAAAAGCAGATTGCCAATACCGAAGATTATAATGTACTTGCAATGGTAAATGAAGATGCATTACCGGGCACAATAAGAGACAATGAAACAAAGCTGACAGTTGTCTCCAATAAAGAGAAGGATAGTCTGCAACACGCTCCCATATTTGTAAAAATAGAAGAAGAACAATCCGGTAAGAAACAATCCGTGACGTATTATTTTAAATTGAAGAAAGATGACGGTGGCAAGACTGATGTTAAACCCCTGCTTTTCATAAAGAAGTATACTACAACAAAGACTAAAAAGGCAATAAAGTCAGCTTCGCCTAAAAAAAGAATTACTACCTGATCCCGATTTATTCAATATAATTATCAGGCAGACGCTTTTTAAAGTAGGTGCAAATACAAAAGACCCGATAGAAATCGGGTCTTCGTTTACGAACCTAATTTGGTTCTGTAACCCCCAAAGAAAACATCTTGTTTACCAAGCACAAGCGGTTATTACCTGAGGTTGTTCTATAAACGTTACGGATTCCTTATTATTTTGTTAATTGGCTAATTTATTTGAGAAAGACCAAAATGTCTGGCACGTTTCCGCAATAGGATTTCATTTTTTTTGCAAATTAGAGACTATAGAAGTTCGGGATTCTTTAAAGTGAAAACAAGATACTTTTCTTCCATTTTTTTACAGTGATTTACTGAAAAAAGGATGGGCTTACCTGGAAAATAAACCTGGTGAAGTCTCCCTTTTTGAGCTGCGATTTGGGTCGTTTTTAAGAAAGGTTTTCCTTTATCACAGATTAAGAGTAGACAAAATCGATGCCTTTTATAATCCACATTTTTAAGCTCCATTAAGCTTTTTGTAATTCGCCGCAACTTGGCCTTTCCATTTTTTTCCAACCTCCTTAAACTTTTTAGCCTATACAAGTTACCAGGTAAATTGCAAACATATTATATTGTAATTTTTATAATATATTTTAGCTAACCCTGAAATTACAAATGCCGATTTCAATATTTTAATGTCCCGTTGTAAATTCTTCTTAACAAATACTTTAATTAGATGATATTATAAAATCCGAATTTTCAACATCGTTGAATACAAATTTGATGGAGCCCAATTGCCAATTTACTAGTTTACCCACGCTTAACTGGAGTTTGAAAATTTTCATGAACAAAAGATCCAAACCGGATTGCAAGTGTAGTCCACATAAAAATTTTCTTAAAAAGCTGACGACATTACTCGTTGTGAAAACGGGCCAGATTACTTTCCTTTAACCTCTCGATTCTGCATTTTTAGAAACATCATCTTTACTAATGATTGTTGCCCCCAATTTCGCAGGTATCATTTTCAAAGATTCCCCAGAGCTAATTACATACAATAGTGTTAAAAATCCAGATATGTCATTTTAGCAGATCTTGCGTTTACTTTTCAGCCAAATTAAATGATGCCCTTAAAATGCCTACGAATCCATGATAATGGTTTTTGATCCCGTGTTATCATTTAGATACTAAAAGCCCATTTTAATCATTTTTTAGGTTAATAATATTAGAAAAATAGACTTTTTAAATTTTACATAAAAAATAATATCAATAAAAATCCATTATTAATTCATTTTCAATCTTTTATGAAATAAAATATTAAATTAACGGCCCTTCTTTATCTAACAAAGAATTAAGACTGATATCTTGACATTTTCAGATTAATCTATTTATTTTTATTTATTAGATAATAAATATAAAAACTTGATAATTATATACTTAAATTACAAATTATATACTAATTTTATTAGGATATTTTTTTGCGTAATTTGCTAATTTATCAGGGCTCAATAACTAACAGCATTAGCAGAACTTTTAACATAAATTAATTTTTAATTTTTGGCTTATAGTACTACCTTCCCTAAAATTCACACTTCCCTTTTATGATGTTAAGTAAAAAGCTCCCTACCCTGTTGGTTTTCATAGTACTGACAAATCTGCTGATTTCCTGCTCTACCCCTAAAGAATTGGAGTACCGTGATTTCAAAAACCTGGAAGTTGTAAAGGTTGGGTTTGCGGCAACTACTTTGAAAATGGAACTGATTTATTATAATCCAAACAACTTTGGGCTAGAGTTAAACCGAACGGATCTGGACGTTTATATTAATAATAGTTACCTTGGGAAAACGGCCCAGGAGTACCAGGTCTCCATTCCAAAAAGAGCAGAATTTTCTATTCCGGTTAGCATTGATGTAGATATGAAAAACCTCCTTAAAAATGGGCTGGCTACTTTTTTAACAAATGAAGTGATGGTAAAAGTGACGGGAACAATAAGAGTTGGAAAGCTAAATGTGTTCAAAACATTTAATGTAAACTACGAGGGCAAGCAGCAATTTTCTTTTTAAATGGCATAAAAAACCACCCGAAGGTGGTTATGTAAAAATATTATATGCGTTTATTGGAGGTCAGTTTTTTTGCCATTTGTTACACCTTCTGGCTTTTTGCAACATTTAGGTAATTTCTTATATGCATCTTCATCCGCAGTTACATCGTCCGCCTCATACCCTGCATTGGCAATTGCTGTCTTAATTTGCTCGATATTGTTCCGGTCAGTCAGGTAGGTTACTGTAGTCGTTTTCTTTTTGTAGTCAACTCTAACCGCCGATATCCCCGGCTCTCTTTTAAGGTAATTTTCTATCCGGTCTTTGCATTGTTCGCATTGCACGGTGGGTGTTTTTATCACCACTTTTTCAACTGCTTTTTGCTGGGCAAAACTTACTGTTGCAAACCCAAGCAATGTTAATAAAGTAAGCTTAATTTTTTTCATACTGATGTTTTTATAAAGTTATTCATTTGGCTTCCAATTTGCAGGATCCTGGCGCCAGTTTAACAAAGTGTTTTGCTGTTCCGCGGTCACAATACCCTTTTCAACCGCCAGGTCAATCAGGGTGCCATAGTTGGTCAGAGAACGATATTCTACCCCGGCACTGGCAAATGCTTTCGCTGCCACATCAAAACCGTAAGTGAAAATGCTTACCATGCCTGTAACTTCCACTTCTGCCTTACGCAGCACTTCCACCACTTCCAGGCTACTTTTACCAGTGGAAATTAAATCTTCAATCACCAATACCTTTTTGCCTTTTTCATAAAATCCTTCAATCTGGTTGCCAAGGCCATGTTCTTTTGGTTTAGGTCGTACGTAGATATAAGGTAATTTCAACTGATCTGCCACCATCGCTCCCCATGGTATACCAGCTGTAGCAACTCCGGCAAGAATTTCTGCCTGGGGAAATTGTTCAAAAACCACATTGCACATTTCGCTTTTGATAAAATCTCTTACAAAAGGAAAAGATAAAACGCGGCGGTTATCGCAGTAAATCGGACTTTTCCATCCGCTTGCCCAGCTAAAGGGTTGTTGCGGACTCAACTTAATTGCATTAATTTGTAACAGCTTTTCTGCTACGGCTTTTTCGTTTGTCATACTGCAAATTAAAACAAAGCAATAATGTATCAGCAATATCACAAAAAAAGATGCCGCTTCTGCTTACATGAAAGCTTTCAGCTGCAATAAATTATACCATGCATATAAAAATTTACTTTGAAGATAAGCCCGTTTTTCTTTGTGATGAATTAACGGAAGAGCTGAAGGAAATTCTGCATCACCCGGATGCTATATTTATAGATGAATTTTCCGGGCCAGCCATTAAATCTTTATTGCATGAAATAACGAAACCTGATTTTCATGCAGGCGTATTATTACATAGCAGCCTCGAAGAATTGAAAAAGGCTTTTTTCAAACACTTTACTCCTATTGAAGCCGCAGGCGGAGTGGTACAAAATGATAAACATCAATTGCTGTTTATTTACCGGCTTGATAAATGGGATCTGCCAAAAGGAAAGGTGGAAACAGGCGAGCACATTGAAAAAACTGCCCTGAGGGAAATAGAAGAAGAAACTGGCTTAAAGCATTTAACACTGTATAGTAAAATTGGGGAAACGCATCATACTTATAATGCATATGGAAAACATTTTTTAAAAACAACGCATTGGTATTTTGTAACCTGTTCCGCCAAACAAAAAATAATACCCCAAACAGAAGAAGATATTACCGCTATAGAATGGGTCAATCCAAACAAGATGGATCTGCAACTTAACAACACGTATCCTTCAATTAAAGATATTTTATCCGTGTTGCTGAAGTCTGGCATCCCAACTAAAAAGAAAAGGACGACAAGCGAATAGAACTATATTAAAAAGCCTTTTTTAATATGGCAACGGTAAGACGGCTTATGCAGATCAGTTTTTCCGCCTCATCATGAATTTTTACATCCCACACATGTGTGTTGGTACCAAGGTGTAAAGGAGTGGCAGTGGCAACAACATAACCTTGCCTTGCACTTCTTACATGATTGGCATTAATTTCCAACCCGACACAAATAAATTTATCCGGATCAATTACCAGGGAAGATGCCATGCTGCCTGCGGTTTCGGCCAGTACACAACTGGCGCCGCCATGCAACAGGCCATAAGGCTGTTTGGTACGATCATCAACCGGCATCTTCATCTTTAAATAATCATCTCCCAGGGCTGTGAATTCAAGCCCCAGCAATGTCTCCATAGAGCCAAGAGCAACAGAAGATAATTCTTCAAACTTGATCGACTTATCAAACCAGATAGCCATCGTTTTAATTTTCGGTGCTTGAAACATTTTTATTTTTTTGCTATTGTAGAATTGACTTCTTCAGGTAAAAATTGAGATACATCTCCTCCATTTTTGTACACATCCCGTACCAATGTAGAGGCTACCGAGGTAAACTGCGGAAGACAGGTAAGAAAAACTGTTTCAATGTGCCCGTCCAGGCTACGGTTCATATCGGCAATCGCTTTTTCGTATTCAAAATCATTTACATAACGAATGCCCCTAAGGATAAAATTGGCCCCAACCATCTTACAGCAATTCACTGTTAAACCATCATAAACCACTGCGTCTACCGTCGACTGATTTTTATAGATATCCTTTACCCATTGCAATCTTTGTTCCTCACTAAACATCGGCACCTTGTTCACGTTGCGGCCAATGCCCACAATCACTTTGTCGAATAAAGGAATAGCCCGGTTAATAATATCAATATGGCCCAGGGTAACAGGATCGAAGGTTCCGGGGAAGAGACAAATGCGTTGCATAGTTTGATAAAAATAATTATTTAATGACAATTGGTTAACACGACAGCCCGATTATTATGGCCGCAAAGGCCAGTCAACTATTATGTGCCTGTATAATTTTAGCGAAAGATAATTAAAATAAAAAATACTTTTAAGCCGGATAAAAGATCAATTAATCAAAGCACTGCTTTTGGGTGAAAGTAAATACAATACTGCCATTCTCACAGCAACGCCATTTTCTACCTGTTGCAAAATGATAGATTGTTTACTGTCTGCTACATCGCTGTCAATTTCCACGCCCCGGTTAATCGGGCCAGGGTGCATAATCACAATTTCTTTTGGTAACTCATCGAGTAATTTTTTGCTGACACCATATGCCAGGTTGTATTCTCTAAGGGAGGAAAACAATACCTGGTTTTGCCTTTCCAGTTGTATACGCAACACATTGGCGACATCGCACCAGGCCAGTGCTTTTTTAAGATTGTATTCTACTTTCACCTTTAATGCTTCAGCAATGTATTTTGGTATTAATGTAGGCGGACCGGCAACCATTACCTCGGCGCCCATTTTCTTTAAAAGATAAATATTGCTTAATGCTACCCGCGAATGCATAATGTCACCTACCAGCACAATTTTTTTTCCTTCCAGTGTACCGAGTTTGTCTTTAATAGAAAATGCATCCAGCAATGCCTGGGTGGGATGTTCATTGATTCCGTCACCAGCATTTACGATGGCGGCTGGTATATGTTTGGCTAAAAAGTGAGGAGCTCCGCTGGCGCTATGACGCATTACCACCATATCCACCTTCATACTTAAAATATTATTTACAGTATCCAGCAGTGTCTCTCCCTTTGATACGGATGAGCCAGAAGCAGTAAAATTAATGGTATCGGCACTCAGCCTTTTTTCTGCCAGTTCAAAAGAAATCCTGGTGCGGGTACTGCTTTCGTAAAAAAGATTTACGATAGTTATATCCCTTAAGGAAGGAACTTTTTTTACAGGTCTCTGTAAAACCTCTTTAAACTGTGCTGCAGTGGATAAAATAAGGGAAATGTCTTCTGGCGTAAGGTCTTTAATGCCCAATAGATGTTTGGTAGATAGTTGCATTAAGCGTCAAAGCTAATAGATTTGTTTGAATTACAGGAAGTAAGCTGCAGAAATTTTGTTGAATATTTTTGATGAAGCAGTAAAATCCTCACCTTTCTGCGTGATGTTTATCAATACAAGATAACCTGCTCTTTATCCCACTCTACTTTTACCTTTTGAGAAAAAACGGTATCAATTGCTTTTCCAAAATAATCGGGTTGTATAGGCAATTCCCGGTTGAATCTCCTGTCAACCAACACACATAATTCTACCTTTTGCGGACGACCAAAATCCTGCAGGGCATCCAATGCAGCCCTGATAGTTCTGCCGGTGTACAAAACATCATCAATCAAAATCACTTTCTTTCCTTCAATTGAAAAGGGAATTTCTGTTTTATTGGCAACGTGCAATTCCTGGCGGATATCATCACGGTAAAAAGTAATGTCTAAAATTCCATAGGCTACTTTTTCTCCCGGGTATAAGCGTTGTATATTATCCACCACCATTTTACTTACCTGCACGCCACGTGGCTGCAAACCAATAAAAACCAGTTCGTTTAAATGCTGATGATTCTCCATTAACTGGTTGGACAGTCGTAAGATAGTAAGGTGTAATTGTTGTTTATCTAAGATCGTTATCAAAATAAAAAATTATAGGGCGAATTTATTGGTTATTGACTTATAAAAAAAGTCCCCGTAAAACAGGGACCTTTAAATTATAAAATTGTTCAACAGATAAATTATTAAACGCACGCGAGTTTTACAATTATCGTTACCCTCAGGCTTTGTTATCTGTTGGTTTTGCCTTTGTTGTTTTGGCCTTTGGAGCCGCCGTTTTAACTACAACACCTTTTTCCTTCGCAGGAGCAGTTTTCTTTGCAGGTACTTTTGCCTTTTCAGCTGATGGAGCCGCCTTTTCTTTTGGAGCTTTCACTGCAGCTTTTTTAGCTTCTTTTGCTTCGTCAGGTACAGTTATTACACAATTATCTACGTGCAAACCAGAAATATGTACGTAATGATCTGCACTGTGATCATTTACCCAACGACCGTCATTTAATAAATACCGGTACTCATATCTTTTACCCGGTTCAAGCGAAGCAGTGGCTGTCATAGAGCCATCTTTTTGCTTTTTTAAGCTGATGCCGTCGTTGTAATTCCAGTTGTTAAATTCTCCCATTAAAAGTCCTGAAGTTGCTTCTCCTACTACTTCTGCAGACAATGTGAAGGTTACTTTCTTAGCCATATTTTGTTTTGTTTGGTTAAACACTACAGCGACAAATTTAGTCAACTGAAGTGTACTTAATACATGTTAGATTACTGCTTAATACAAAAAGAGTATTTTGGTAACCCTTGGCATTATAATAAGTTTTACACATATTAACATCAAATCAAATTAATGGTGATGCATTGCTTTAAACTGGTAAAATATACCAGCAGAAAAAACGCGGTTAGCCACTTTCGCTGCATTGTTATCATTGATTTTGCTCAACCCGAGATTGTATCTCGCATCGATACCAAATCCACTGCTTGTTAAGTAACCTGCTCCGAATACCCAGCCAGCATCCAACTTTTTGTAGCCATCTTTAACATCAGTACTCACACTGCCCGCTTTTTGTTTTGCGCTTACCAATGCGCCAAACTGTGGACCGGTTTCAATTCTAAAGCCAGTTCCTATCATGTACTGCAATAATATAGGCAACTGCAGATAATTCAGGTTGGTCTTGTATTCAACGTTTGAAATTGTTTGCTTTGCACCCTGTCCGGAAAAAAGTAATTCCGGCTGAACTGCAAATTCTGGTGACAAATGAATGTGTGCCAATACACCCAGGTTCGCAGATATGCGGGGATCTATATTTGAGTTGGAAGAACCTGTACTAAGTGTTGCCACGTTTAACCCTCCTTTTATCCCAGGCTCGATATGGACTTGTGCCTTTAACAATAATGAACCCGGTATAAGGGTTAATACAAACAATAACTTTTTCATTTTCTGTGATTTTGATTAATAATAATCGACTTAGCCAAATTACATGCCACTCAAAAATTATCACTTACAAAGGGTTGTTTGCAAATGGATTCTGTTTTAAAATCGTTTTATGAGGAAATGATTCCTCAATGTGTTTAAAGCCGTTACACAAAAAAGCCGCTTCCTTTATAGAAGCGGCCCGTTTTAAAATAATCCCATCTTTTTATTTTTCCAGCATAAAAGGATATTTATAATCAGTTACTGGTACAAAGGTTTCTTTAATTGTTCGTGCACTCAACCACCGGTACAAATTTAGAATACTGCCGGCCTTATCGTTGGTACCACTCCCCCTTGCCCCGCCAAATGGTTGCTGACCGACAACTGCACCTGTTGGTTTATCATTGATATAAAAATTGCCTGCGCAATTGCGTAAATGATTAACTGCTAAATCAACCGCATACCTGTCCTGTGCAATGATAGCTCCGGTAAGTGCATAGGGCGAAGTGGAATCTACCAGGGCCAGCGTCTCTTCATATTTATTTTCGTCATACACATATAACGTTAACACCGGCCCAAACAATTCTTCACACATGGTTACATATTTCGGGTCTGTCGTTTCTATCACGGTTGGTTCTATAAAATAACCTTTTGATTTATCACAATTACCGCCTGCGATTATTTTAACGCCGCTTCCTTTTTTCTTGGCTGCTTTGATATACATCTCAAGCTTATCAAAACTTTTTTCGTCGATCACTGCATTGATAAAATTAGTAAAGTCCTCTGTTGAACCCATCTTCATGGTTTTTAACATGGCCACCAGTTTTTTCTTCACTTCAATTGCAATATTGGATGGAATGTATGCCCGGGAAGCAGCACTGCATTTTTGCCCCTGGTATTCAAAAGCGCCTCTCGCAAGCGCAGTTACCACAACATCGGGGTCTGCAGAACTATGCGCAATAACAAAATCCTTTCCGCCGGTTTCACCAACTATGCGGGGATAAGATTTATACTTGCCCATATTGGCTCCAATTGTTTTCCAAAAATGATTGAACACTCCGGTACTGCCCGTAAAGTGTACACCTGCAAAATCAGGATGCTCAAAACATACTTCGCCCAACACCGGCCCGTCCACAATTACAAGGTTGATTACCCCATCGGGTAAACCAGCTTCTTTTAAGACCCGCATAATAACCTGGGCGCTGTATAATTGTGTATGCGCCGGTTTCCATACCACTACGTTACCACACATCGCAGCACTGGTGGGTAAATTCCCCCCAATGGCAGTAAAATTAAATGGCGAAACAGCCAGCACAAATCCTTCGAGCGGACGATATTCCATTCTATTATTCATACCTGCTCCACTAACGGGTTGCTGGCGATAAATGTCACTTAAAAAATGAACGTTAAATCTTAAGAAATCTATTAGTTCGCAGGCCGCATCAATTTCTGCCTGGTAAGGATTTTTACTTTGTCCCAGCATGGTAGTTGCCACTATCAACGCCCGGTATTTTGTGGCCAGTAAGTCGGCTGCTTTTAAAAAAATGTTGGCCCTGTTTTCCCAGGGCATACCAGCCCATTTTTCCTTTGCATTTAATGCGGCATCAATCGCTTTTTTTACATGAATGGCATCACCATTATGAAAATTACCAAGCAGGTGTTTATGTTCATGCGGCGGGCGTATAGAAGTTTTTTTGCCTGTCCGGACTTCTTCACCGCCAATGTAAAGGGGTACATCTGCTACTTCACTTTTTAATTGTTTCAATACTTTTTTTAGAGCCAGTTTTTCCGGTGAGCCCGGTGCATAATTAAGAACCGGTTCATTCGCCGGCATCGGGTAAAAAAAATCTCCGTATTGCATATAAATTTTTTAGTGTTTTAAAAAGTGTTGCAAAGTTGAAGTGTTGCAAAGTTGCAAAAGAGTTTCTTTCACATAGTGAGCTGCCGTTGATTATCTCAAAAGGGACAGGTTATAAACGAACAAAGGTAATACCTGTCTGGCAGGAGTGTTATTTCTGAGCCTCGTAATTAATGCTGATTATCTTGAAATTGTCTCCTTTTTGAGCAACCCATATTTTACCACCATCCAGCATAACGCCCCGCTCACTTCTGAAAAGCTGGTTAAAATTGGTAGTGGCCAAAGATAATTTTACGGCTTTTGTAAAAACGCCGTCAAAATTTACTATCAGGCTTTCCCTCGTTTTAATAGCATCATCCAAAGGATACTTAACCGCGGATGCCAGCATTTCCCTGTCGTTGGTAATTACCCATTGTTGTAATTGTTTGATGAATAATTTCAAACCTTTAACATCGGTAACGCGGGCAGTTTTCCAGCTTGCAGGAACGCTTCCATCGGAAAAAACCGAATCATCTTTTAATTCAGCAGGCGAAAGTTCACTTACCTTCATCAGTTCACTGTCTACTGCCAGTTCAACGATTTCCTTTGCACCAGGTTTTGCAATTGCGTTTTCTTTGGAAGGCTGCTGACAGCACATCAACAAAATAGCGGTAATAGTAATAAGTGCAATGTATTTTTTCATGCTGGTTTTTAAATATCTAAAAGAAAGATAAAACAAATACATAAATGCATTGGGAAAAACATGGAAATTTTAATGCTTTATGTACTCCCACTTTGCGAATGAATAACTATGAACTTTCCACTTCTTTTTCGCTCATCAGATAAGCTTTAATAAATCCATCCAGTTCCCCATCCATCACAGGCCCAACATTACCCACTTCATAATCGGTTCGATGGTCTTTAATCATCTTATAGGGATGAAAAACATAACTACGTATCTGGCTGCCCCACTCTATTTTCTTTTTGCTGCTATTGGTGGCATCCAGTGCCGCCTGGCGCTTGCGCATTTCTTCTTCGTACAACCGGCTTTTTAACATCGCCATCGCCTTTTCCCGGTTTTCACCCTGAGTACGGGCCTGCTGACATTCAACAATAAATCCACTTGGCTTATGTGTTAACCGCACTGCTGTTTCTACTTTGTTTACATTCTGTCCGCCGCTGCCACCACTTCTGAAAAATGCCCATTCCACATCGGCCGGGTTTACTGTTATTTCAATACTGTCGTCTATAAGGGGATATACATATACACTTGCAAAGCTGGTATGCCGGCGGGCATTGCTGTCAAACGGACTAATGCGCACCAGGCGGTGCACACCACTTTCTGCTTTTAAAAACCCATATGCAAAAGGACCGTCAAACTGGAACGTGCAGGTTTTAATCCCCGCGCCATCCCCCCATTGCCAATCCAGCTCTGTCACAGTCCAGCCTTGTTTTTCGCCGTACATACGGTACATGCGGGCGAGCATTTCTGCCCAATCCTGGCTTTCGGTACCGCCTGCACCACTGTTTATTTGCAACAGTGCCGGCAGTGCGTCAGTTGGCTCGTTCAATGTACTTTTAAACTCGGCTTCATCAATGGCCGTGTTGGCTTTCGTATAAGCTTCTTTTACTTCTTCCTCGGTAGCTTCTCCTTCTTTCCAAAAATCAAACAGCACGGCAAAGTCTTCGGTCAACTGTACCACATCGTTGTACATGTTTACCCAATACTCATTAACTTTTGTTTCTTTTAAGATGGAAGTTGCACGGGCATTGTCATCCCAAAACCCCGGCGAAAGTGAAAGTTCTTTGTCTTTATCTATTTTATATTGTCGGTTAGCGACGTCAAAGAAACCTCCTCAAGACCAGCACACGGTCTCTCATATCCTTCAAATTTTCTGTTGTCATGCTGCAAATTTAAGGGATATTTTTAAACAGGCAAATAGTATGGAAGTGAATAATTTGTTTGCAATCTACCTTTACAGCAAACGGCAACGGGCGAATGAACGTATCAATGTACAATTGTTATCGCACCTTCCTTTTTTAGGGCACTGCCGTTATTGTAAATATATTCAGCCCGCCACATATAGCTGCCGGTATCGGCCGGTTGACCGCGGAAGGATCCGTCCCATTTCTCGAATGGATTGGTACTGCTGAAAACTACCTGGCCATACCTGTTATAAATCCGCAGCGAATAATTTTTCAGCAAACTCAGGTTGCGCAGCGGCAAAGGACCAAACTGATCGTTCAAGCCGTCATTATTGGGGCTGAAGGCGGTGGGGAACAAAATGTCATCACAATTGTGAGAAAGCTCAATTGTAATGGATGCGCTATCTGAACAGCCATCGGCCGTCGTTACTACTACTGAATAAATACCTGGCGCTTTTACAATGAAGCCTGAGGCCGTTGAATTGTCCTGCCAAAGATAATGGTCGTAACTACCAGGACTGATAAGCAGGTTATCACCCGCGCAAATGCCGGAATACTTACCAAATGAAGGCTTCGCAGGCACTGGAAATTTTATTGCAGATACCGGTGTAACTGCGCTGGTACAATTCCCGTCAAAAGCTGTAACATAGTAAGTGGTTGTACTAGTGATACTTGGATTATAATTTGCTCCGGAAGCTGCCGGACTTATGAGATCCGCCGCATCATACCAATTTAAGATTCCTGAGCCGGTGGCTTTTAAATTTACCACCCCATTGCCACAACGCTGGCCACCTGTAGCTACCGGTGGCAGCGGTGCACTGTTAATGAAGATATCTGCCTTACTGCTACTGCCTGGTGTACATGGGGTAGGCAATACGGTGTAGGTTACCGAGTAAGTCCCTCCTTTGCTTTTTGTCAGGTCTATTACTCCGGTTACAGCATTAACGGTTAAGCCGCTGGGGGAAGAAAAAACTCCTCCTGTAGTAAAGCCCGTCGGAATAACCGGGGTTGGATTTTTTCCATTGATACATACAGGAGTGGCGTAAGAAAATGAGGTGAGCGGAGCATTGTTGCCCAATACGGTTATGGTAGCAGTACTACTGTTTGTAAAGGCACACACGGCAGCTGGCAATGTATATTTTACTGTGTATGTGCCGGGGGTGCTTGCCGCAATATCAATCATACCCGTACTGCTGTCAACCACTAAACCTGCGGCAGCGGAAAATATACCCCCGGTGGCAAAACCTGCTGCACGTACAGGAACAGGAGGTGCAATGGCTGCACACACGATGGATGGACTATAGCTAAAGGCTGTTACCTGGTTGGTAATTGCATTTACAGTAGCTTTTGCTACGCTGGCTGTGCTAACGCAGTTTCCCACAGTATTGGTGACATAAAAATTGGTAGTAGTGCTAATATTGGGACTGTAAGAAGGGCCTGTAAACAATAGTGTAGAAAGTGCCGCATCAGCATACCACGTGATGGTGCCATTACCTGTTGCATTGACAGTTACTAAACCGCTGCCACAACGCTGGTTGTCAGTTGTGACCGGGGCTGCGGAAGAACTGGTGATGGTAATGTCGGTAGAACTGGTACCACCTGCCCCACAAGCCGTTTGTGCAACCGCATACGTAACTGTATAGGTTGCAGGCGTGCTGGCGGCAATATCAATAATACCTGTTGTTGCATTGATAGCCAGCCCCGCAGAAGAACTGAATACACCTCCCTGTGTAAAGCCAGTCGCCGTAACTGGAGAAGGATTAGGCGAGGTAATGCAAACCGGGGTAGGATATGTAAAAGTGGTTACTGTCGGTACCGTTTTACTAATGGTAATGCTGGTGCTACTACTTGAGGTTAAGGCACAGGCCGAAGCTGGTAAAGTATATTTAATCAAATAGGTTGCGGGAATGCTGGAAGAAGGATTAACTACGCCGGTAATACTGTCAATTGATATACCCGCGGGCGCTGAATACACACCGCCGGATGCAAAGGCTGGCGCAGGAACTGGCGCTACCAGCGTGTTTCCGGCACATACTACAGCAGGGTTATAGGTAAACGCCGTTACCTGTGCAGTCACCGGCACTACAGTAGCAGTAGCTATTGTTGTAGCACTCACACAACCAGAAACAGTGTTGGTAAGGTAAAAATTAGTTGTAGCAGTAACAGCCGTAGAATAGGATGTTCCGGTAAATAAAAGTTTTGTAAGGGCTGCATCGGCATACCACTTAATAGTGCCGGTACCACTTGCGTCCAGTATAACGTTACCACTTCCGCACCGCTTGGCCATTGTACCAACCGTGGGTGACGTGGGTGTGGTAATGGTAATAGTGGCTGTGCTCACAGACAAGTTAGTACAAGCTGTAGCTGCAAGCCTATAGGTAATTATATAAGTGCCTGCAATGCTTGAAGTAAGATCGATTACCCCGGTAGTTGCGTTCACGGTTACGCCGGCAGGTGCACTGTAAACGCCTCCTGGCGTAAAACCAGCTCCCGGAACAGGTGAAGGATTGGATGCGCTGCTGCACACCGGGGAAGCATACGAAAACGAGGTAACAGGCGTTGGGTTTTTAGTAATGGTTATAGTAGCTGTACTGCTTGAAGCCGGTGTGCAAAGCGCCGCACCCAAAACATATTTAACAGTGTAGGTACCAGGGGTACTGGCAGCAGGATTAACCACACCCGTTATGCTGTGGATAGATAAACCGGAAGGCGCTGAATAAACACCACCTGGCGTAAAACCCGCCACAGGTAACGGCACCTGGCTGGGACTACCCTGGCATACCGTAGACGGACTATAGCTAAACCCTGTGATTTGAGTGACCATAGGAAAAACCAACACCGTTACCGGGACAATGGGACTGATACAATTGTTTTCGGTACTGGTGATGTAAAACGTTGTGGTAGCCGAAACTACAGCATTATAGGCAATACCCGTATATAAATAATTTGTAAGGGCAGAATCTCCATAAAATTTGACCATTCCGGGAGCTGTGGCCTTGATTGTTGTGGGGCCGGGACCACAGCGGTACAATGAACCCAATGACACTGAGGGAGCCACAGGCGTTGGATTTATTACAACGGAAATACCCGAACGTTGGCTTTCACAGCCATTGAGTGTTTGGGTTACATAATAATCTGTACTGCCAGCCGGCGTTGTAGCTGGTAAGGGTGCTGCGGCAGCACCTGGTCCCCCGGCTGGTATTGTATACCATAATAAATTACTTCCGGTAGCAGTCAATGGTATCGCTTTTTCGTTCTCGCAATAAATCACCGGGGAATTTACAGCCGGCGGTGGCGTTACAGGGAAAACTATTACAGTGGCAGCACCACTTGCACTTTGAGTACAGGTGGGCAATGATGCATATTCAACACTTACAAGGCTAAAAGTTTGGTTAGTAAATAAAGCCCCTGTATTGATGCTGGCGGCACCGGTAGCATCCAGTGGTACCGTTTGGTTGTTAATACCGTCAGTTGTGTAGGTTGCATTTGTATTGGGCGTACCCTTAAAGCTGATATTTGAGGACAAGCCGTTGCAGATTGAAATATTGCCGCTGATGTTTACGATAGGTAAAGCATTTACAGTTATGATGGCCGAAGTGGCTAAAGGAACCGTACAAGCCGGACTGGTTGCTGACCTGACACTTACCAGCTGATAGTTTGCCGTAGCCGTGATGTTTCCGGTAGCAACGGTTGCCGACCCGCCAGCATTCAATACCACTACCTGGTTTGCGCCACCGTTTACTTTATAAGTAACAGTAGCATTGGGTGTACCATTAAAATTAACATTGCTGCCTGTACCTGAACAAATGGTAGTTGTGCCGCTTATGACGGCCGTTGGCAAAGGACTTAATGAAATAATTGCTGAACCACTCACCGGCTGTGAGCAGGTATTTGCACCTGTATTGGTCACACTGATCAAACTATAAGTTGCTGCTGAAAGCAGTATTCCGGTGTTTACTACCGCACTGCCGGCAGTATTTTCCTGAACCGTCTGATTTGCACCACCATTAATGTTATAGGTTATTATTGCATTAGGTGTTCCGGTAAAGGTAATAGATGTACTGCTGGCCTCGCAAATGGTAGCTGTTCCGCTTACACCTGCCGTTGGCAATGCATTTACGGAAATAGTAACCGAACCAGTTAAGGACCGCACGCAGGCAGGCGGACCTGGGCTGGAAATACTGATCAACGTGTAGGTTGCTGCTGCCGACAAATTGCCGGAGGCTAACACCGCAGTTCCTGCTGCATCTAATACCACTGTTTGATTTGCCCCCCCGTTAATGGTATATGTAATGGTCGCATTGGATGTACCATTAAACAAAATGTTGGTACCTGTTCCAGAGCAAACCGAGACTGTTGCCGAATTGATGGATGCGGTTAACAGTGGTAGTACAGTTACAATTACTGATCCGCTCTGTGATACAGAACAGGTTGCAGAAGCTGCACGAACTAAGTTATATGTGGTTGTTGCAGATAAATTCCCCGTAGCCACCGTACTGGTTCCTGCTGCACTTAAAATAGTCGTTTGATTACTGCCGCCGTTTATATTGTAAGTAACGGTGGCATTAGGTGTTCCATTAAAAATTATGTTGGTACCTGTTCCTGAACAAATGGTGGCCGTGCCGGATACAGACGCCACAGGTAAAGGCTGCACTGTTACAATTGCTGACCCGCTTTGTGATGCGGAGCAGGTTGCAGAAGCTGCACTAATCAAGTTATAGGTAGTTGTGGAAGATAAATTTCCAGTCGCCACAGTACCAGTCCCCAAAGCATCTAAAGTAACTGTCTGATTGCTCCCGCCGTTTATATTGTAGGTAACAGAGGCATTGGGTGTTCCATTAAAAGTTATGTTAGATCCGGTGCCGGAACAGATGCTGGTAGTGCCGGATATTGTTGCTGCCGGTAATGGCAATATAGTTACTGGTAATGTAGCTGCCGTTGCGCAATAGCCTGCAGCCGGTGTAAAGCTGTAAGTAGCCGATACAGTATTGCTTATTACGGCCGGACTCCAGGTACCGGGTATACCGTTAGTTGAAATAGCAGGTAGCAACGGAGCCACTGTCATTTTGCAAAAAGGTGCAACAGGGCTAAACAACGGCGTGGTGGTGGCAGTGGTAATTGTTAAGGTAATAGCTTGCGCATTACTGCTTCCTCCGGTAACAGAATTTATAGCCGTTAAACTGGCGGTATAGGTTGTGGCTGCCGCGTTTACAGGAACGGTTATAGTAAAAGGCGAAGCAGGTAATGAAGCATTTAAAACATCAACAAATCCTGCGGCCTGTGCTGCAGCATCCCAGGTTAAATTATATTGATCCGGGCCTCCGGTTGCTGTAAAGCTGGCAGTAGTAGCATTACTACCTTCACAAACTGGCGCAACTGCAATATTATTGATGGTGACGGGCGGAGCGATTACTGCACAGCCATTATTGCCATAAGTGGGCACACCGGCTGCATCCCACCATACTGTATTACCGGATGCATTTACAGCCCAACCATTAGCATAACTTACAATTGCTCCCGGACAAGAAACTGCGCTGTTTCTTACCTCAAGATAAGCCGTAACTAAAGGCATATCAGGCAATACACCGGCTGCATTCCAGGTTGATGGAGCCGCAGCACCATCGATATAAACAACGTATAAATTGCCGGAGGCACAAATGGAACTTACATCGTAGTTAACGTCAAAATCGGCAGGAATGAACAACACCATACTACCGGCCGGGATGATAGTAACAGGCGATGTTACGTTTATAATTGTACAACCATTAACTGAAGTAATGCTGCCCGTACCGGTTGGCACAATTGCATTTCCGCCGGATAAAATATTTACCGGCAATCCTGTAGAGGGTACACTATTGGTACCATAGTAAAATGTATAATTTCCCGCAAAAGCCGGAACTGTAGTGGTAAATAATACGAACTCATTTTTTCCCTCGCTGGCTCCGCACGCATTTACCATGGCCGCATTAATAACGGGGCATTGCGCTTTTGCCATCACAGAAAAGCTCAATAAAAATAAGCAGTGAAGGAGGAATTTCATGAAATTGGATATCAGTTATAAGGACCGCTTTTCGGGGCGCCTACCTGATGAGCTTGTTTTCAATTAAATACCCAGGTAAAACTGCCTTAAAAATCGGTAACCCTTAATAAAAATTAACTATTCCAAATATAACGACGAAACCTGCTGAAAAGTGTGTTGCACATCAGGGAGTTAAACAAAAAATCCGGCAATCGTCCATTTCGTCATTTCCATATTTTCTTTAATCGTAATAAATCTCTGTTTTGGGCCAGAGGAAGTGATGAAGAAAATTGAAGGGTTCGGCACATTTGAATTAAAAGTTCAGTCCTGTTGCAACAGTATTCTAAGATTTTTTCTACAACAGCCTAATTGCATTCTTACAAAATATTGTTGCCAAACATCCCAACTTTACACTTATGCCCGCTTTTAGGAATGCGTTAGCTGTAGGCAAGCAATAGAAATTAGTAGTGTTCGTTAGAGGAACAACTGCTACAATTCAGTGAAGAACAACTATTAAACAGCCAAATGGAAGCGGTAGAAAACAGTATCTCAATTCTGATTATAGAAGATAATCCCGGCGACCAGGTGTTATTGGAGGCACACCTGGAAAATACGAGTCTGATTATCTCTGGTATCACCATGGCTTCAACCCTCGCCGAGGGCATTATGCACCTGCAACAAAAATCTTTTTCGCTGATATTTCTCGACTTTTTTTTACCGGACAGCTCCGGCCTCGATGCATATCTTAAACTGGTTAAAGTAAGCCCTGCCATTCCCGTAATTATTTTATCCGGCTTATCAGATACAGCCCTGGCTTTAAAAGCCATTTCGCTCGGTGCGCAGGACTTTATCCTGAAAGGAGAATATGATGTACAATCCCTGCAAAAATCTGTTTGGTATAGCATTGAAAGAAAAAAAAATATTGAACTTTTAAAAGAGAACAATGAACGGTACGATATTATTTCAAAGGCAACCAACGATATTATATGGGACTGGAATCTTGATACAAATAAAGTAAAATGGATTGGCCAGGGGTTGAAGAATTACCTGCCGGTAAATACAGACATTACAAATATTCCTGATAAATTCTGGACCCGTGCACTTCACCCTGATGAACGAAAAAAAATCGTGCGGAGCCTGCACGATTCAATCGAAAAGGGGGAAAATTCATGGGAATGCGACTACCGCTTTTTGAAAAACGATAGCAGCTACGCCCACATCAACAGCAGGGGCTATATCATCAAAAATGAAGCAAACAAAGCTGTCCGGATGATTGGATCCATCCAGGATATTACAGAAAGAAAAAAGGCAGAACTGGAAACTGAGCAGGCGAGAATTGAGGCAGAAGAAGCCCGCAAAACACAGGAACAATTCCTTGCCAACATGAGCCATGAAATTAGAACTCCCATGAATGGTGTTATAGGAATGACACAGTTGCTTTCTGCCACCGATTTAAATGAAGATCAAAAAGAATTTGTGGAAAACATTCAGCAATCCACCGGCAACCTGATGGCCATCATCAATGACATTCTTGATCTTACTAAAATAGTGGCAGGAAAAATAACGCTTGTCCAAAAAGACTATCTCTTTGCGGATCTCATCACCAATTGTATTAAAATGAATCAATACAGGGCTGATGAGAAAGGGATTTTGCTACACTGCACCATCGATGAAAATATACCGTCTGTATTATCAGGCGATCCTTATCGCTTAAACCAGATTTTGCTAAACCTGGTAAGCAATGCAATTAAGTTTACACACAAGGGTGAGGTAAATGTAATTATCAACCTGCAGGAGCAATCTGATGAGTCAGTTGCCCTGGAATTTATTGTTTCAGATACAGGAATTGGTATTGCGGCAGATAAAATAGATTCCATATTCGAACGCTTTATGCAGGTATCGGGAGATTCTACCAGGAAGTATGGTGGCACGGGGCTTGGCCTTACCATTACCAAACAATTAATACAGTTGCTGGGCGGATCCATCACTGTGCGAAGCCACCAGCACGAAGGCAGTACTTTCTCTTTCTACCTTACCCTGTTAAAAGGCAAACAGCAGTCTGGTGACAATCCCGCCAGAGGGGAAACTTCTGAACCGAACCTGCGGAATGCCCTGGCCGGCATTCATATTTTGCTGGTAGAAGACAATCTTGTTAACCAGAAAGTAGCAGTTAAATTATTGGAAAGCCAGGGCGCCACAGTGGAAGTGGCCAACCACGGCAAAGAGGCCATTGAGCTGCTGAAAGACATCCGGGCAGATATCATTCTGATGGATATTCAAATGCCCGAAATGGATGGCTATGAAGCCACCAAAATAATCAGGTACCAAATGCCGGAAGAGGTAAGCAAGCTGCCAATCATTGCCATGACGGCATCGGCCCTTATTTCCGATCAGAAAAAATGCCTGTTTGCAGGTATGAATGATTACATAGCAAAGCCTTACCAGGCAATTGATTTATATAAAAAAATTCTGCAACAGCTAACGCCCTCCTGCTGTATTTTGTAATGGCTCTGCTAATGCAATATCTTTTTGATAGTTGTAACTAACTAAACGACCGTTATCAATTTGTTATTAACAAAACGGCAACGGCTGTTTCACTCATCTGCCAATACATTTGTTTATGCTGTGTTTCTAAAAAAAAAGAAACAGAATTATTAACTAGGCCAGTGCAGGCTTTTAAAACAATCATTTACCATGGCCGAAATTGACGAAGCTATTCAGGAACAGGTAGAACACGCCGCAAAAAATAAACTTAACTCCATGATAGCGGTAATGGTTGCAGTAACTGCCACATTTATGGCGTTGTGCAATGTAAAAGATGGCAATATTGTGCAGGCAATGTCGCAGGCGCAAGCCAATGCATTAAATTCCTGGAGTTATTTTGAGGCAAAAAGTACCAAGCAGGCTATTGCTGAAAATACACTGTCTGTGTTAAAATTGCAATCACCTGTGGTAAATACTGACGTGATAAAAAATTATGAAGCTACCATTGCCCGTTACGAAAAAGAAAAAGAAGCTATTAAAGCTGAGGCTCAGGGATTCCAGAAACAATATGACAACATTAATCTTTTTGATGACCAGTTCGACATGACTGATGCACTGCTGACCATCTCGATCGCCATGCTGGGCGTTGCATCTCTTACGCAAAAAAAATGGCTGTTTTATTTTGCTTCTGCTGTAAGCTGCACGGGAATTTTTCTGGGATTAGCTGCCTTTATGAAAATCAGCCTGCATTCGGATTTTGTATCAAAAATCTTAGGATAAGTAGCTCAACACATTTTAACGGGCATATCCGACCATATCCGACGCATGTAACATGGAGCCTACGGTAAGCGTAATTTGTTTCAAAAAGATCATTTTTTTCAATATCGCATTTATCAAAAAAAATAACGCCGTTAAAACTAGCTGATGCAGTATTTTGCAGTCTCAAAAAAAATCCATCAGCTGGTAAAACATTATTATGAGACAGTTTATTTTATTTATTTTTTGTTTTGTATTATTTAACCATTTGCAGGCACAAACGCTGACTGATTTTGACCTTGTTAAAATGGAAAAGGCCACGGATTATAAGCCTGCAGAACCGTTCGTTTTGCAGACTGCTAATTACCTGTTGGCAGTTCCTTTTAAAAAAGACAGTAAGGATCGTTTAAATGCGCTGCGCTTCATTGGCAAATGGATGAACGGAACACCAGATTACTCGTTTTCATTTACAGATATTGCTGACAAAATAGGCAAGGAAAATTACGACCTCATCGGCCAATATATGGCTGCCCTGGCAAAATATACACTTGAAAATAAAGTAGCTGCCAGGGATACAAAGGTAGCCCGGTTAAACGCCATGATCACGTTGCTTGATTATTGTGAAAACAAAGACAACAACATGCGTATGTCAAAACAATTAAAAAAATTAGCCGAAGCAAGAAGCAAGGGTGAACTGGAAAAATCAATGTAAAGCAACATAAAAAATCATCCTATAAAAACGCTTTGTTGAGGAGGATTGATTGTATTTAAAATATAGAATCCGCTACCCGCGAATTAAATGCAAACTTCGAATGAAGCAACTTTCAATACTACTGCTCGTGCAAATATGCACGACCCCTGTTTTTGCACAATCACTTTTAGACAGTAATAAAAACTGGTCATTTCATTTTCAGCTAACGGCCGTTAACCAATCTCACCCTGCTTTTACAGCAAAATATTCGGGTAACAATAGCCTGGTTAACGAAGCTGAACGTCAAAAACTGTCGGTTACTACTACCCTTTTTATTGGCAGAAAACTGTGGAAAAATGCGGGCATATATGTTAATCCGGAAATTGCCGGTGGGTCCGGCCTCAGCTCAGCCAAAGGTATTGCGGGATTTACCAATGGCGAGACTTTCAGAATCGGAAGTGCAGACCCCAAATTATATATTGCAAGGTTGTACCTGACGCAATATATTTCTTTGAAAAAAAATGCTGATGAAAAATTTGAAGACGGAGCGAACCAGGTAGCGGAAACAGTTCCGGCTAACCGGATTACATTCACCGCAGGTAAAATATGTCTGGCTGATTTCTTTGATAAAAATACATACAGTCATGATCCGCGGACACAGTTTTTAAACTGGTCGCTTATGAGTAATGCGGCCTGGGACTACCCCGCTGATACCCGCGGTTACACGCAGGGGCTGATTGCCGAATTGGTTCATCCCTCCTGGGCTGTAAGAATTGCATCTGTACTGGTTCCCCGCAAAGCCAACGGCTTGCAGCTGGACTACAAAATAACAAAAGCACATTCGGAAACACTCGAGATAGAAAAAAGCTGGCAAGCGACAAAGCCAGGCGTTGTAAGATTACTTATGTTCCGGAATGCAACCCAGGCACCCACCTATGCCATAACTTTACACGACGTTAAAAATAGGGACAGCAGCAGTGTGGATGTGTATAGTGGTGTTAAAGAATGGAAAAAATATGGCGGTGTAAAATATGGACTTGGCATCAACGCCGAACAGGAAATTTATCCCTCCTTTGGAGTATTTTTTAAAGCCAGTTACAATGATGGCAAAACTGCTACCTGGGCTTTTACAGAGATAGACGAAAGTGTCAGTGCAGGTGTTAACATAAAGGGCTCGCAATGGAAAAGACCGGGAGATAACATTGGTATCGCACAAGTAGTCAACGGTATTTCCAAAGACCACCAGCAGTTTTTAAATGCCGGATTATATGGTTTTATTATAGGCGACGGAAAGCTGAACTACGGACATGAAAGCATTACAGAAATATATTACCAGGCTCAGATATCTTCTGCATTTTCACTTTCGTTCGATTACCAGTTTGTGCTGCATCCCGCCTACAATAAAGATCGCGGGCCGGTGAATGTATTGGCATTCAGGGGGCATGTCGCACTGTAAGTTGTAACCGGACATTAACCAGGGATTTCCAGTCGCCGGAAATTATTTTTTCTTCGCAGATAGCTTATCCATTTCCATATAATCAAGTGTAAGATTAGCCAGCGTTTCCACACCCAATTTTAACCCGCTGTCATCAATAAAAAAATCAGGCGTATGGTGTGATGGAGCGGTTAATGGATTACCGCCTTTTGGCATACCGCCTAAAAAGAAAAACAGGCCGGGTACTTTTTCCTGGTAAAAAGAAAAATCTTCGGCACCCGTTTGCGCAACGGTTAAAACAACATTTTCCCTGCCCGCGGATTGCTGTAAAGAAGGCAGCATTTTTTCTGTTAAAGCAGGATCATTAAAGGTTACAGGGAAACTGGATTCGTACGGAATAATGGCTTCTGCGGTAACACCCGCGCTCTCCCCTGTTTTGGTAACAACTTCCCGTACTCTTGCAATCAGCATCTTCCTATCCTCTTGTTTTAAAGCCCGGATGGTGCCCAGCATTTCAACTTTTTCAGGAATGATATTTCCCCTGTTGCCGCCGTTGATAGCCCCAATGGTTACTATGCCTGCATTTTCGGTAATGTTTAAATTGCGGCTTACGATGGCCTGTAAATTATTAATGATTTGCGCAGCAGCAACAATAGGATCAATGGCCGACCAGGGGTAAGCCCCGTGAGCAGACCGCCCTTTTACAATTATTTTCATATCATCTACGCTGGCCAGAATTCCACCGGGCTTGTATTTTATTTTACCCACTTCTGTTTGCGAATTAATATGCAAACCAAATGCAACATCCACTTTAGGATTCTCCATCACTCCTTCCTTTATCATCAGTTCCGCACCCGCATCTTCTCCCTGTGCAGCACCTTCTTCAGCTGGCTGAAAAATAAATTTCACGGTACCTTTCAATTCTTTTTTCATCCCCGCCAATACTTCGGCAACACCCATCAGTATAGCAACATGCGTATCATGTCCGCATGCGTGCATTACGCCGGTTTCTTTGCCATTGTATTGCACTTTTACTTTTGATGCAAACGGAACAGGTGTTCTTTCAGTAACAGGCAACGCATCCATATCGGCCCTTAAAGCTACTACCGGTCCGGGTTTATCTCCTTTTAAAATTCCTACCACGCCGGTAACCCCGACTGCGGTTTTAACTTCAATACCTAAAGACTCCAGGTGTTTTGCAATGAGCGCTGCTGTGCGAACTTCGTGGTTGCCCAGTTCGGGATGTTCATGTATATCCCGCCGCCAGCCGATTACCTTTTGTTCTATTTTATCCGCGGCATTGTCAGCCTCCTTTCTCAGGGCCGCGTTCTGTGCAGTTGAAGACAGGCTTACTAAAGCCAGCAGAGTAGTCACCAGGATATTTCTCATAATGTCAGTTTGATTGCCAAGTTACTTTAAAATGCGTTCAAATGAACAAGGCGGTATTGGTTCTGTTTAACTATGCTTTCAATCAAAAGATGACCCACGCACTTCCCGGGATTGAAATAATCCCGGGAACGCAACTATTGTGCGATAAGTCACGTTGGTAACAGTGATCCCGTCTGGTATTAAATCAAGCCATTTAGATAAACATTGTACTGGCGGGGCTTGTTAAAAATAAAAGTGATTAGTTAGTTTCTGTTTATATTTATAAAGAGATGAAAATTTCAATTGCATGCTTATGCCGTTTTTTACAAGCCTGTTTTCTATCATTTACCGTTTAAAAATATACCGTTGTCTCATTCTATTTATTTGTTGGTCCAACGCTGTGCAGGCACAACTTTGGAATGGTAACCTGGGAGCGCCGGTACTCAACATTACATTTGGTGCAGGCCCTTCCCAGCCGCTGGCTTCAGATGCAACTTCTTTTACCTACGCAAATGGCTGTCCTTCTGAAGGGCAATATGCCATCGAGCATCAGTTACCGGGTTGTTTCGGCGATACGTGGACTATACTGGTCGGGGATTATACCCACGACTTTGAAGGACATTATATGCTGGTAAACGGCGGCGCTCATTCGGGAACAGTTTTAGTGCAAAAGGTAGATGGTTTGTGTGGCAACACTACCTACCAGTTTGCTGCCTTTATAACAAATGTTCTGCGGGAGACGGCCTGCGGGGGTACGCCGGCTTTGCCTAATATCACCTTCAGCGTAGAAGCGACAGATGGCACCATCCTGGAATCGTACAACACAGGAGATTTACCAATTACTGTTGCAAGATACTGGACAGAATATGGCGTTTGTTATACAACGCCACCCGTACCCATGCCCATCGTGTTGCGTATTAAGAATAATGCAACAGGAAGCTGCGGCTGTGCCTTTGTAATGGACAATGTGAGTCTAAAACCTGCCGGGCCAGGTATTACCCTTACATTGGATGGAAAGCAAATTCAACAAATTGATCTGTGTAGTGGTTATAAAGATACATTGCTTTTGGAAGCAAATTATACCACCGGCTTTATAGACCCTGCAATGCACTGGCAGCAGAGTACTGATGGTGGCAGGATATGGTCAGACATTCCGGGTGCCAATACGCCGACTTATCTCATCCCACGAAGAAACCAGGGCATTATTGCCTACAGGTTTTGGATGGCCCAGCAAATTAACCTGGGCATTGCCAGTTGTACCATTAATTCAGATATGATTGTTACCAATGTTCATCCCGGCCCGGATCAGTTGCCTTTGCAACCTTTGCCAGCTTGTTTAAACAGTGAACTTGTTCTTCCAACTCGTTCCGGCTTTCAGCACTACGAATGGAAGGGCCCCAACGGATATCAAAGCAGCCAGCCAATGCCGGTAATTAAAGATATTAATTACGCAGATCAGGGATTGTATACCTTACTGGCCTCCGATGATGTAGGTTGCACAGCGTTGGACAGTTTTCTGCTGACAGTATATCCCGGGGCTGCCATTGCAACCAATCCGGTGTATACAGTTTGCGAGGGTACAACGGTGCATCTTGCCGCAAGTGGAGAAGGAAATTTTGCCTGGACTCCAGCTGCTTACCTGTCTGATACAAACATTGGCAACCCGTTTTCCACACCCCATGATTCTATCCAATACCAAGTTGTATTGACTAACATGTATGGCTGCAAAGATTCTGCATTGGTAAATATCAACATACTTAAAAAGGCAGTGGTAAGTGCGGGTGCTGATCAATTTATACTGGCGGGTGATACTGTTCTACTGAACGGATCAGTGAAGGGTACTGGTGTATACTATCTATGGACATCTACTGGTGCTGTGGCTGTTGACCAGGTGATTCAACCCCGTGTGGCACCCTTAGTTGAAACAAGTTATACCCTGTCTGCATCTGCAACAACCGGATGTGGCGATGCCAGCTCAACCACCACCGTTCATGTATATAAAGATATCTTTTTGCCGGGTGCATTTTCTCCGAATGCAGACGGCCTGAATGACGTTTATCACATCATCCCACCGGACAGCTACCCGCTTATTTCCTTTGCCATTTTTAACCGGCAGGGTAAAAAAGTTTTTAGTACTGCCAATCCAAACATGGGCTGGGATGGGAATTTCCAGGGCACGCCACAAGCACCAGGCACTTATGTTTATTACCTTGAAATGAAGCGGGGTAATGGAAAAAAGATAATAAGAAAAGGCAGCATTGTATTAGTCCGTTAGGTGTTAAACAATCAGCAAAAAAATAAACATTTACATTTACCCAATCTTAAATTTGCATCAGTGTTATAACTATTTCTATTTACAAACAACAATTGCCATGAATTTTAAAATAAACCACCTGCAGCACACCGGTATACCTGTAACCGATTTGGACGTTTCCGAAGCTTTTTATAAAAAATTAGGATTTGAAAATGTAATGGCCTCCGGCTTTGAACACAACAGTGGCAAAGGTACTATGGCAATGATGCAACAGGGAGCAATGATTGTTGAGCTATACCAGATGCCGCCACAAGAGCTGGAAGAAATCAGAAGCCGCTCTAACGGTCACATAGATCATATTGCTTTTGATGTATCTGATATTGACGAAGCATTCACAGAATTAAGAAATGACGGCTTCAATGTAATGGAGGCTGCACCTGTATTTTTGCCCTTCTGGAAAAATGGTTGTAAGTATTTTAACATCACCGGGCCCGACGGAGAAAGGCTGGAGTTTAACCAGATATTATAACAATTATAAGCGATGAATAACGAGCAGGATGCCGCAGATTGATGCTGGAAAAAGGATACAAAATTTGACAAAAAAAATGTTGCCAGTTTATCCGCAACGCTGCTAAAATAAGAAGTAACTATCTTGCGGCCGCATATACCTGGCAAACAAAATCAACAACACTATTCATGATAATATTAAACGGAATTACATGGGATCAATCAAGCATTTATGGTCCACTGGCAGCAGCCTCCAAACTATACGAAGAACAATTCGGCATACGGGTGGAATGGGAAAAAAGACCACTTTCCAGTTTTAAAGATCAGTCACTACCCGACCTTGCTACCAAGGCTGATTTACTCATAATTCAGCATCCGCAGACCGGTGTTGCCGGCGAAACCAACTGCCTGCTCAACCTGGATGAATTGCTGCCTTACGAACAACTGCAGGAACTGGAACACCAATCTGCCGGCCCGGTTTTTTTGAGTTACTATTACCAGCAAAAGCAGTGGGCATTGCCGTTAGATGCCACAATGCAATGTGCTGCCAGCCGGCCCGATTTGCTTGACGGCCACCCGGTTCCCACCAACTGGGATGAAGTTTTTGAATTAGCCGAAATATTAAAACAACAGCATTTAAACATTGGCATGGCGCTTTCTGCCACTGATTGTATGTATACCTTCCTATCACTTGCCGTTCACCTCGGCTCGGCCCCGCGGGAAAATAATACGCTGTTGGTAACAAAGGAAGTTGGCATGCTGGTGCTGGAAGGGATGCGTAAACTAAGAGATAATTTTCATCCAAAATGTCTGGATTGGACCCCAATTGAATTATATGACCATATGGCAACGGAAGATGATATTCCTTACTCGCCGCTGGCATTTTGTTACAACAATTATTCAAGAGATGGCTTCAGAAAAAACCGGCTGCGCTTTCACAATGCCCCGGATGTTAAAGACGTGGTGTTGGGTGGTGCAGGAATTGCTGTATCGGCCACTACAAGCGCTCCTGCAGAGGCCGCAAAATATGCAGCGTGGCTGTGCAGTGCTGCAGTTCAAAATGATGTATATGTAAATGCCCAGGGGCAACCCGCCAATATCATCGCATGGAAAGATCCTGCAGCCAATGCGATGACAGATAATTTTTTCAGCAATACAATTGATACATTAACCTATGCATACGTTCGCCCAAGGTATAATGGGTGGGCCGCTTTTGAGCAATATCTTGGTGAGACGCTGCACACTTTTTTAAAGCATAACAGCAATGCGGCTGAGGTATTGGAGCAGATCCAGGAGGCTTATCATTTCTCTTATGCCTATAACAAAAAAAGCAATCAGCAGAATACTCCCTGAAGAATTACAGCACTAAAACAGATAACGGTTTTTTATAGCGAGTGAACTTTTTTCACCGGTCCATTTTGGCATTTGAACATAACTGCTTTCATTACTCAACGGTAACATAAAAATCACGCGTAATCAATTTTACGGTGTGGTGAAAAGGCAAGAATTTTTTTCTTTAACTCGGCAGGTTTATAAGGTTTTAATACATAATCATCAAAGCCTGCCTCGTTGATTAATGACTCCATATCTTCAAGTAAACTGGCGGTAAATGCAAGCACCGGCGTTTTCTGATCTGTTTCCCTTATTTTTTTTACTGTTTGATAACCGTCCATTTGTGGCATTTCAAGATCCATCAATATAAGGTCGAACTTATGAAATTTCAACAGCTCTAAAGCATGAATTCCATTCTCGGCTTCTTTAACCAATACACCCCACCTGCGTAAAAAACTAATCAGTATAGTGGCATTGATGGCATTATCTTCTACAACCAATATTCTCAATCCCTTGGTATCGGTAATGTGTTCAAATCCTGCTTCATGTGGTACCGGTGCTTTGGGTTCTTTGAGTTGGGCATTCTCAAAACAAACGGAAAAATAGAAACTGGCTCCTTCACCGGGTTCACTTTCTACTTTTAGTTCGCCACCAAACTTAGCTACCAGCTTTTCGCTGATAGTAAGCCCAAGCCCTGTGCCCCCAAACTTTCTGCCGTGGTCTTCTGTATGTACCTGCGCAAACCCTTGAAAAATTTCGGCTTGTTTTTCTACAGGAATACCAATCCCCGTATCAGTTACTCTGAAAGACACCGTAGTGTTCAATCCATTTATAGCTTCAATAGCTACCTTAAAAGTAACATTGCCCGCGGTGGTAAATTTTAGTGCATTGGATAAAAGATTATTTAAAATCTGGCTCAATTTCAATTCATCGCTCGCAACCGTAACGGTGCTTAACTCGGGGGGAGCTGAAAATCTGAATTCAAGATTTTTGTCATTGAACTGCACTTCAAATGCTTCAATTACATTATTAAGACAGTGCTCTAAATTAAACACTTGTTTTTTAAGTTCCAGTTTGCCGGCATCTATTTTACTAAAATCAAGAATATCATTAATGATGCCCAGCATATGTTCTGAGGAATATTTTAAAATATTGATATGCCTTTTAATATTCTCAGGCAAATTGGCTTCCAGCAATACAAGATTGGAAGTACCAATAATTCCGTTTAAAGGGGTACGTAGTTCATGACTCATGCTGCTTAGAAACCTGGCTTTTGCCCTGGCCGCTTTTTCGGCATTCTGCTTATAGCTTGCCAATTCCTGCCGTGCATTTTTCTTAGCTGTTAAATCCCTGAAGGTAATTATCTGCCATTTCACCTCCTCTTTAAAAAAAACAGTGCTGCGGACAGCAGTATAAAATTTTTCTTTACAATAATTAATAAAACCGGCCTCACCTTCCCAGTAATCCGGAATACCATTCATCATCAAATCCTTGTTGTCACTATCTTCTGCCAGGTAGCGCATCATGATCTGGTTAATTTGCAACTTTTTCAGATTTACTTCTGGCGGAAGCGCAAACAATGTCACCATATGTTCGTTAAAATCAACGATATCATTGGTTTCAGTATTGATAACCACATAAGCGTCAATGTACAATTGCAAAAAAGCATCGTGAAAAGCAAGGTCAACGCTGCCTTCTTTTTTACTGTCGCCAAACAGCCGGTTAAAAAATCCGCTGCTTTTTTTGTCTGCTTGTATCATATGAACACTTTGTAAGTTTTACCTATAACAGCTTGAAACGAAAAAAACCTTAAATTATTTGCGTTGCGAAAACTAAATTACTGGCCTCTACAAAATGGATGTTACCATTTAAAATAATACAACAAATTTTACGTTATAAAACCAAACCATGTAAAAACCAAATTGTATTGTTTCATGAATGATGGATCTTTTGAATTTAATGCCCAGCTGGATGGACAATTTTTAGAAAGTATTTATGATGGTGATCATGAACATGCGGAAATGGTTTTTGAGCAGTTCATACAATCTGTTAACGGTCACATGGATGAAATAGAAGCAGGCTTTAACAGTGGCGATGCCGAAGTTTTCAGGAAAGCCATTCATAAATTTAAGCCGGTACTGAGTTTTGTGGGACTTACAAAATTGACAGAAGCTGCCGCAAACATTGAAAAAAAATGCACCGGGATGACGGATGTAAACAATTTAGCTACATTATATACTTTACTTAAAAATGAACTGATTGAAAAAATACCGATTATACAAAACGACCTGATAAAACTTAAATCCATAACCTCTTAACCCAACTTATGAAACTAACTGCACTAATTATTGATGACGAACCGATTGCGCGCAATTTTCTAGAAAGATACTGTGAAAAAACGGGCACCATTGATGTTGTTGGCTCATTTCCTGATTCTGAAAGCGCTTACAGTTACCTTCAGCAAAATGAAGTGGATATATTATTTCTAGATGTTGAAATGCCCGGAGATAGTGGCTTTCAGCTGTTGGACAGATTAATTGTGATGCCTAAAGTAATATTAACCACCTCTAAAACAGATTATGCATACGACGCTTTTCAATATAAAGTTACCGACTATCTTAAAAAGCCTTTTACTTACATCAGGTTCCAGGAAGCAGTGGGAAAAGTGAATGAATCTTTTGAGGATAAAAAAGAAACACCTAAACAGGAAGACATTTTTATCAAATCAAACGGGAAATTAATCCGCCTGAACTATGATGATATTTTATATATTGAAAGCTTAGGCGACTACGTTAAGTATTGCACCTTTGATAAAAAATACGTTACCCACAGCACACTAAAAGCGGTTGAAGAAAAAATGAATCAGGGCTGTTTTATGAAGGTTCACCGATCATACATTGTTAACCTGCGTAAAATAAACAATATAGAAGACTATACTTTGTACATTGGCGACTCTGTAATACCGATCAGTAAAATGCTGAAAACAGAAGTGATGGGAAGAATAAACGTTGCAAGCTAACTCCTCAATAAAACAACCAATCTAAAACGATGCCTCTTACGGGGCATTTTTTTGTTGCTGAAAACTCAACGGGGTAGTGTGTTTGAAATCGTCTTTTTCCAATCTTTCGCCGAAGCCTGCAAGCATTTAAACGAAATGTTTTTCAGCATTTAAATTTAGTTTGCATTTTTACATCAGCAAAGAAACAATAGCTTTTTAAATGTCAAATCCTGTCCGGTAGCCGAAGAAAAGCCAATCCAAACATTCTAAAAACAACCTGTCCCAACATCCTGAAAAAACTAAGATCCTTTCCATGAAAAGACCAAATGCAATTACCTAAGAAACGCCAAATTCAATTATCAAAAAATCCAGCGTTTATCCTAAAACCAGGCATCGGAAGATGTAAAAAAAATGGATAGTTGAACCACAGGTAACAATAAAATTGCAGACTATAAAAAAATGTCCCCTACCCGGGACATTTTTTATTTGCACGCTGGTCTTACCCGTTCCCAGCCTCCGGCTGTTAGTACACCTGTTATTTTAATAAGGCGTACAATGAACATCATTCGCCGAAACATGCTTTCCATTAAACGAAAAATAAAAATCTGCTGAGTAATAAATTGCATTTTTTTACATCAGAAAGAAAAAAGAACAGCTACATATAAAAGCCGATATCCTAGGAAAAACCAACTTCAAATCCTACAACATTTATACCCTGTTACCAAAGATCAATTCAATACTTTTGAAAAACCACCAACATGGTTAACAGGCGGCAAAAATGAGGGCCTTTACTTCAGGTTAGTTATGTTCCATTACCCGGATATTTTTTGAACGTGGCTATTTCAACAGATTGCTTCACGAACTTATTTTCTTAACTGTTGTTTCCAACAAACTATTCTCCGGCGCTTCAAAAATAACGCGTTAAAAAATTTAACGATCTGCTAACGGCAGCGGGCAATCATAATAAACATGCAATACCCGTTTACAAAGTAAGGCTATACCCCTTTGTGACAAAGCATCCCAGCCTTTTCCGAATAATTATCTGCTGAAATATTTCTTCAAAGGGCATTGATTTTGCTAACCTGCCGATGTTGGGCGTTTCAATTCATCCTCTTATATTGCGATACCAATCATTCAAAAATAACCAGCAAACTTTTACACCACATTGATAATTTATGAAAACCAGCTTACTTATTTTAGTTGCCCTTACGGCCATTATATCACCAACATTTTCGCAAGATATATTTATTAATAAAGACACGCTTATCAACAACACCTGGAAGATTCCTTCAGGAGCCATTATAAAATTTGGAAGTAAGGGACATATCAGTGGCACAGGTACCATAAGGGGTGGTATCATCGACGCCTCTTTAGAGCAATGGATCTTTGATACCACCTTAACCATCATTCCGGAAGGTACTTACGGCAAAGATTTTAGTGCAAAATGGTTTGGCGCCGGCAGGGTAAAAGATAACAGCAATGCGCTGCAAAAAGGCATCAACACGGTTCTTGCCAACAATGAAACCCTGCGCAATTTTTATATTCCCAAAGGCACCTATAATTATGGTACTCCCCTTATCATTGCCAATACTTACAAGGGCCAGTACAGTGGCAGTACTATTCACATGTATGGCGAAACTTCTTTTTGGGATTGTTGCAGTGGTACTACGTTAAGATACATGTCAACCGGGGGCTTCGCCCTTGGATTGCAATTAAATAAAGGCACGGAAATAAATAATCTCGCCATTACGGGGCAGTTTAAATCTCCAGCCGGCACCGATACCGCCTACTACAATACACCGTTCGAAAAATACAAAGACGCCAATGGAAAATGTGGTGATTACTATTTTGGAATTGTAATTGATTTCGACGGATCAAAAAATGTAGGCGGCAGCACCGGTGTAAAAATTCATGATGTAGCTGTCAGCAATTTTACAATTGATTATATGGTGAGTCCTAACGGAAAAACTTTTAATGCAGATATCCTGATCTTTGAAAACATAAAATGCGGTGATGCAAAAGTTGGATTCGCCTCGGGCCAGGCACAGGAAAAGGGCAATATCATTCGGGGTATTTATTCCTGGGGAAGCTTACATACGCTTATTTCTATTGGTCACTATGGCAAATCACAAGCCGGCTACTACACCATCGATGGAGGTAATATTGCCGGCAGGTGTATCCGGCTCTTTGATATCAGTCAGAGTGGATGGTATGCTACTTCTATCTCTAATCTTTACTCTGAAAGTATTGCCTCCATTGGTAATGTGTACTCGCAGATTCCGACGGCCATCAATAATTGCAATTTCCATTTTGTCTATGCAAAAGTCATTGGCAAGCAAACTATCCTTAATTCCAACAACGATAAAATTAAATTCAGCAATTGTATCTTCCGGTATTATGGATCAAAAGAAGACATGAAATTTGCCGGCTACGCAACCTATGACAATTGCTTTTTCAGCGGCACTGTGGTGAAATAGCCCATAACGGTCTGAAACCATGCTTACTGTTTCAATATAATTTATCCGTCTATTTTTCTGGATTTAAATATATTTGACAATCGATGATTAATCTTCGATTGCGATTTTTTGCGTATGCTCTGAAATACGTCAATTACATTTATTACAGAAAATTTTCGCCGTTATGCAGTACAAAAAAGTATTTACAGGAACAATTACCTTGTTGCTGTTTGCACAAATTGCAGTTAATGCACAAAGCAAGCAATCGTTTGTAAAAAGTATACCGGAAGGTGAGGGCGTTTCATCACAAGCCATCAATCAATTTTTGGATGCTGTTGGCAAAAGTAAGAATGAGTTGCATAGTATTATCATACTGCGCCATGGTAAGCTCATTGCACAAGGTTGGTGGAATCCATACGGACCAGATTTGAAACACACTTTGTACAGCTGCAGCAAAAGCTTTACCGCAACGGCAATTGGCTTTGCGATTGGTGAAAAAAAGCTAACAGTAAATGATAAAGTGATTTCATTTTTTCCTGAAGCAGTGCCGGCAGTGGTTAGCCCCAACCTTGCAGCATTAACAGTAAAGGATGTGCTGAGTATGTCTGACGGGCAAGATCCTGATCCAACATTTTCGCATGTAAGTATGGACAGTGACTGGGTGAAATCTTTTCTTTCAGTGCCTGTAGTATACAAGCCGGGAACAACATTTTTATACAATACACTGGGCACTTATATGCTCTCTGCCATTATACAAAAAGTAACCGGGCAAAAAGTAATTGACTATCTGAAACCAAGATTGTTTGATACGCTGGGCATTGAAGGAATGGATTGGGAAATTGATCCCAAAGGTATTAATACAGGCGGTTGGGGGTTGCGTTTAAAAACAGAAGACATGGCAAAATTCGGCCAGTTGTTTTTACAGAAAGGTAAGTGGGATGGCAAACAAATTTTACCAATGGGATGGGCGGAAGACGCTTCTACCGCCAAGATCATCCAACACCCTGATTACCCGCAATCAAAAAAAGACTCCAGCGATTGGGAGCAGGGTTATTGTTACCAGATGTGGCGTTGCAGGCACAATGCCTTCAGGGCTGACGGAGCCTTTGGCCAATACATTATTGTGTTGCCAGAACAGGATGCAGTAATTGCCATCACAGCAGAAACGGCGGACATGCAGGATGAAATCAACCTGGTTTGGAAATATTTATTACCAGCCTTTGATAAAAATAAATTGCCGGATAACAAAACTGCAGCAAGCGCATTGGAACAGAAACTGGCTTCGCTTGCCCTGGCATTACCTGCAAAAAACGCATTAACCTCAACGACGGAAAGTTTTAATAAAACATTTTCAATTGAACCCAACAGCCGCCTGTTTAAAAGCATTGCTTTTGATTTTAAAGGTGACTTATGCAACGTAACACTTGACACTGATACTATGACCTACCAGCTTGGTTTTGGAAATGGAGCATGGCAAAAAGGCGAAACCACCAAACACGGACCGTCACTGGTTGGCGGTGCCAAAGCAAGCTTCGTTGGGTTGCCTCCATTAAAAATTGCAGGCAGTTTTAGTTTTACAGATGAGTACACGATTGTGTTGCAATTGCGCTATATTGAAAGTCCGCATACAGAAAAAATTATCTGCCATCTGGATGGAAATAATTTAACGATGGATCTTGAAAACAGCTTCGACTATGGAACTAAAAAAACAACGTTAAAAGGCACTGCTCAATAATTTACTTAGTGAGTATATAATATCGCATGCTGATTTACCTGCGAAAATGCGTCATGTAAGTATGAAAAGTTGAAACAATACTGGCCTTGAAATGGTTTGTACTCATAAACTGCATATCATCATAATATTCTGACAACACCTTTTGATTGGTAAAATCAACAGCAGTAATTTGAAGGCTATGCACCGTTTCTTCGTTCTTAATTTTTTTTGAAAGCTTCCAGCTGCCAGTGAATTTTTCACTGGCAGCATTGGTATAATCCAGTGTTCCATTTTCAAAAAAAGTAATGCTGCCATTCACGAAAGGAAGCTGACTGGTACTGCCTCCCAGGCCAAAGCGGCCTACATCATCAATGCGCCAGGTTCCGATGATTCTTTTATCGTAACTCTTTAAAAAATCTTTGCTGCAGCCGGTAATCGTCACCAAGAGAAAAATGACCGCAATCAAATTTATTTTACCCATGACATCAAAATTTAAAAGATGAGTAAATCAACGTACATGTAACTCGTTTTAACAACTTTGGCCTTTACTAATCCTGAAGGTTTTATATAATTTTTGTCAAACAACCGGCCACGGAATAAGTACTTCATGTGTTTTTTGTCCACTTGGTATATCAGCAAAAGCACTTAAAAATATTGGCTGATGCGGATACCCGGCGTAACGCTCCTGAAAAAATTATTGAAATACATTGATGGCTCAATGGTAGTTTTTCTTATCGCAAATTTGCCAGCGCCCAACCGGAAAGTCTGTTTGTCAAAATACTCTCCTTCCCTGTGTATAAGATACCCTAACGAAAGCACAGCACTAAACGTAAAATCCTTCCTTGGATCGTGATCAGGTATGCCACCCTGTCCATACGTGAAGGTTAAAAAATCATTCCGGTAAGTCTGTAGTTTGTTTTGCGCATCCTTTGCAAAGATGAAATGCGGTTCCCAAAACAATCCTGGTTCCCATTTAAAAGTACGATCACGATTTGTCAGGGCGAGTTTAGCTCCAAGGCTAAAAGATGGAACAAAATAATTTTTATAGTTCTGTACATTAACCATAAAATTCAATACAAGAAAATCGCCGTGTGCGCCTGGTACAAAGCCCCTGGGGGCACCCCCGCTGATGGACCGGTCTTTCTTCAGGTAATGATCGCCGCCACCCAGTATCAACGGCCATTTGGTGTTTTCAAAATTTTTAATCGTGGTCAGTTTTTCTTTTACTGCACCATTGATGTAGCCGCTTAACTCATTCAGATCATTCAGGTAAAAAGTAAGGTGATAGTATCGATCGTTGGTACGACTGATTTTCTGTTGCGCCTTTGGCGGATTAGAAATTACACCAATAATATGAATGGTATCCTGTTCTGTTCTTAGAGAAGCCAGTTCGCCTTTGTTGATTAAAAAGCTGGCGCCTTTGGGCTGAAATTGTTGTAGCCGGATTTTTTTGCGCCCTTGCCCGTCGACAAAATAATCGATGCGTTTTGAAGTGAGTGGATCCCCAAGGGAATCTTTTAATGGAGCAATGTCCGTAATAAATGTCTGCAGTAATTTATCAATATCAGCAAGGGCCTCCAGGTCATTGATATCGGTTAACTCTACCTGCATTTTATTGCCTTTATTGAGGCTTATCCAAAAGCGCCGGTTGATGACAATATTTTCCGGCACTTCAAATGCTTTGTCTGATTTGTTGCTTTGAGCGCAAAGGTCTGACGTGATGCTGATTGCCAGCATCAAAAAACAAATTACTTTTTTCATTGTTATTTTAGTTTGATGGAGTGGTTTTGTTTTTAAAAAAATTCAGGTCGCTGATGTTTTGGGATGCTGATGTTGTAGTATAAGTTTCCGGGCTTACCGGGTTAAACCTGATCGAACGATAATCAGCGATGTGGTCATCCCTGCGTGTTGTTTCTTCCGGGTAGCCGAGCTCATTGATGTGAACTACTTTTAATTTTTGTTTTAATACCGGCCCTGCTGCAGCAATGGCAACTGGTGTAACGACGATCGGAGCGATGCTATTTTGTATAGGTTGAATTTCATTTTGCACTACTGTTCCCGTGCTTGTGGTAACAACTTCAGGTGCAACACTATCCATCGAAGCCATTGTTATTTTATCCTGCCGTGCAACTTTTACGGCTTGTCTTTTTTCAATTACAAGACCACTGTTTTCAGCCGGAGCAGGCGCAGGTTGGTTGATATTTTTATTGGGCATGGATGAGACCGGCTGTTGCTTTACTACCGCTGAGCTGTTATTTGCGTGTGAAGCAGTATTGTTTTTTAAAAATGGCAGCAGAATGACAAACAGCAGACAGGCAGCCGCGACCCAATACCATATCATCCTTTTTCGGCCGGGCTTTTTATGCAGGCGGCTATCCAGCTTTTCCCAAAGCGCATTGCTTTCGCTGCTGGTTAACCCCAGGATTGCCGGATCTTCCAGCCTGTCTTTCCAGGCCGCTCTATCTCGATTTTCGTTTGACATATCGGGTTCCATTTTGTGCTAGATTTTTTTGTAACAATATTTTTGCTTTGCTCAACTGCGATTTGGAAGTACCTTCTGTAATGCCCAGCATAGCCGCAATTTCTTTATGCTCCAGGCCTTCTATTTCGTACAGGTTAAACACCGTGCGGTAACCAACCGGCAACTGAACAATCAAATCAAATATTTCTTTGGCAGATAAATTATTCAACGCTTCTGCTTCCAGCGGGCAATCTGCTGCATCGGCTTCCGTGACAATAGTGAAAACATTTTTTTTGCGCAGAAGCATCAGACACTCGTGGATCATTATTTTTTTTACCCAGCTGTACAAAGCCGCATCTCCCTGGTACTGGAACGAGCCCAGCGTTTTAAAGAACTTGTAAAAGCCATCCAGTAAAACTTCTTCCGCATCTTCATTGCTTTTAACATAGCGGCGGCATACCAGCAGCATTTTATCGCTCAGCAAATCAAACAGGCATTTCTGCGCCGGGGCACTACCCTGTTTTGCTTGCCTGATTAACTGTGCTGTGTCCATATTAAATTTGAAAGATACCCGGTTGTGTACATTATTACAAATGCGGCGTGCAAGCATTAGGTTGTCCGGAGATAAAAATAATTTATTAGTGAGTGGGGAAAAGTGAATTGTGAATTGCTTATACCGATACCCGCATTATTCAACAAAATGCCAGCAAACACCTGCAATATCAATGATGTTTACTTCGAGGCCATACGGTTGCTTTTTGGGTGGTGAAACCCTGATGCCATATTTTTCCGGTAATTTTTTTTCTGTCACTGATCGATAGAACTCAGCCGCATTACTCACTTTTACACTTACCATAAAATTTTCGGCAAAGGCCTTATTTTCGTACTGCTGCAAAATAAACTTACAACCATCTTTTTCAAGACCGGCATATCCGCCCACATCCCAATTGACTGCAAAGCCCAACTCCTGAAAAAATAATTTGGATTTTTCAAATTCGCTGCCGGATGGAACAAATGGTTCCAGGGATAAAAATTGCATGCTGAGTATTTTTTAAAGCGCTGCTGTATGGCTGAATTATAGTAGGTTTCGTTTCAGGTAGTCATCAATCTTGAAGTTAATAATTTTTCCAGTTTTTCTATTGAATTTTGCGCAGATTTTGTGGCGGGTATCCATGTCTGATTAAGATTGCTGCATAATATGAAAAGATTCATTTCTCAAATGACCTGACCTTCGGGGCAGGAAGGAGTTTAATAGTATGCTGGTGAGCTTTAGCCCATTACTTATTTGGCTAAAGCAAGCGGCAAGAAAATCATAAGTCGCCGCCCTGAAGGACGGCGCAAGGTTATAATTGCCATCGTACCATTCATGATGCGTTGCTCCTTTCTAATTTTCAGCTAATTTATATCTGCCTCCGGCAGCATTTTCTTTATTAAAATAATCTGCCCTAAATGCTAGTGGAGGTGTTCAATAATACCGGTTATATTTCTGTAGTAATTACCATACTTACCATCCGCAAAATCGTCCCATAGTTTGGCTTCAGGCAGCTGTTCCAGCAGGCTGGCAAAGGCTTCTGCCTCCTTCCATATTTTTCCGAGTAACTGCTCCCAGTCTTCGCCGCATGCAATGGGTGGATGAGTGAAACTAAATTTATCACTGGCATCCATGGGCCACTCTGCAACACTTTCATTACAGCGCCTACGTAATACTTGGTATGAAACACCAGCGTGGCGATGGTATTAAAACTATTGACTTTTGTTGTAGCCTGCTGCCAGGTTACATCTGCAACTGTATCTTTCAGGTTCACCGCCGTCCAGTTACCGCCGAAGTGAACATCGCTGAATTGCTTTGCTATTTGTGCTGTTAAATTCATAGCAGTATTTTTTTGTCCCGTTGATATTAAAATAGCGTGCCATAAGGTGGTCGACCTTCTTGCACAAATTTTTAAAACACTTTTGTCTAAGGTCGACCACCTTGTGAATGCGATTTTGAAAATTATATGCTGGCAAAACAAACCTACAAAAAGTGTTTTGATTGTTTCTTACTCTTGCGATTTTAGCCACAACAATTGTTTTTCTGTATCCAGTACTTTTAGCCCACGACAATATTTATTTTTTCCCATCACCATTAAATAATGTTCCAATTCTCAATCTTTTCAAAAAAAATCTTACTCATTTTAATATTGCTGTGTTCAATACATTCATTTCATTTCCGTATTTGTAAAATTCTTCGTCATTTTCATCCCAGACATGATTAGAATCTTCCACATTTTTTTTACGCACATCAGCACCAATTCAATTCCCTTTGCAAATATTTGCTGTTTTGATGGCACAGATTGCATTACATTTTAAAAGACTTACAGCCTGATGTGCGCAGATGAATATGCTGAGCTTTGAATTAACAAATGTGAAAACTCCTGACATGTCTTTAGACCTGTCGTGATAATATCAGTGTTGGGTATAAAGTTTAAATGTACTCACATATCGAAGTATAACATATATATACTGTGAATCAGATTTAAAGTATTAAAAATTTGTACTAGCCTTTATTACAATAGCGGTTACATCATCACCCACAAAAGAATGCTGTTTAAGACTATTTTTTAAATGCTTCTATTCTGACCACCTCCCCTACTATAATATTTTTTTTATTTTAAACCATAACGAATAAATTGTGTTACTGGACTTTCCTCAACCCCCTTTCATAAATTATACAATATGCCGCAAGCCCCTGTTGCTATTTACAATCACCTGAATTATTTCAATGCCCTGTTTCATGAAGCCAAAGAAAATGCGGTACTGCTGCTGGATACCGATGGTATTGTACTGGAAGTAAACAAGGCTTTTATCAGCTCGTTTGGTTACGAACGGGACGACGTTTGCGGCAAGCATTTTAGAATGCTTTTTACCGAAGAAGACCGGCTGAAAGACCGGCCCGACAAAGAGATTGCAGCGGCCGTGAGCCAGGGCCAGGCATACGACAATAACTACCTGGTGCAAAAAGACAATGTAATTACCTGGGTATCGGGAGAAAGTACATTGATAAAAGATGAAGCAGGCAAAATCTATGTGCTGAAAATCATACAGAATATTAATGAACAAAAAATTTCTGAGAATGCAATTATCAGTCTCAGCAATTTTACGGACAGTATTTTAAAATCAATTGAAGATGGAATTGTGGTACTGAATAAAGACCTGAAAATTATCAGGGCCAACGAATCATTTTCAAGATTATTCGCCCTGGGTGAAACGAAAATAGCTGATGCTGATTTTGCAAAACTGATTGCACGTTATGACAAAAACAACGACCTGCTGCATAAAATACAACTGGCAGTCAGCAGCAAAAAAGGTTTCAGCAACGTACAACTACAACTGAGCGAAAACACCGCACAGGAGAAGATATTTGAGGTAAACTGCAGCCCGGTAAAAGATGGGTCAACTGAATCAAATGTATTGCTGATTGTACATGATATTACCGTGCAAAAGCAGGCGGAGCGTGACCGCGATGATATGATTGGTTTTATTGGTCATGAGTTAAGAAACCCCATCACCAATGTTCTGCTCTCGCATAATTTACTGGAAGCATTGGTTGAAACCAATGACGCGGGAACCATCAAAGAGTTGCTGGAGCGTAGCAAAAAAAATGTATTGCGGTTAAATAGAATGATCAACGAGTTATATAACTCCACTAAAATAAATGCCGGCCATTTTGAACTGGAAAAAACGGAATTCTATTTTACTGACATGATCTCCGAAGCCGTGGAAACGGTACAAATGTTGCACCCCGATTATAAGATTGCTGTTGATAATAGTGCCGGAACGGTCGTAACAGCAGATCGCTACCGGCTGGTACAGGTAGTTACCAATTACCTCGGTAACAGTATAAAATATGCCGGTGGCAAAAAAGACATCCGCATATCGATAACCATACAAAACAATTTTGTGGAAGTAGCGGTTAAAGACCAGGGAATCGGAATAGCTAAAGCTCACCTGCCTTTTATTTTTGACCGGTTTTTCAGAGCCGAAAAAACAATGAACCTGGAAGGTATCGGGCTGGGACTTTTTTTATGCAAACAAATTATACATGCCCACAACGGCCATGTATGGGCCGAAAGCGAGGAAGGTGATGGATCTACTTTTTACTTTTCTATTCCGTTGAGGCCGTAGTTTCTCCACTCGTTATTCACTAGTCACTATTCACCATTCACTACTCACCATTCACTACTCACCAAAAATCATCACCGCACCGGCACCACATTGCCCTTCAGCATTTTTACGCTGCCCAGCCGGTCGGTGCCTTTTATCATCCACACATAATTGCTGATGTTTTGTTTAATGCCTTTGTAGGTGCCATCCCACCCTTCACCAATATTGCTTGTTTCAAAAACAATATCGCCGTAGCGGTTAAATATCCTGAAGTATTCCAGGTTGCTGATGCCTACTGCTGCTGGCCTGAAGCGATCATTTAATCCATCACCATTGGGACTAAACGCATTGGGCACATAAAATCCGGGACCTTTTAACACACGCAGTTTTACTGTATCGTGCGCCGAACACCCGAGCTCATTTTTTACCGTTAAAGTAAATGTTTGAACTTTGATTAGCATGGCAGTTGGGTTAGCTATAAAGGGATTACTGAGTTGTTCCGGCGGCGACCATTCAAAACGTCCATTGCCAGTGCCGTTTAATTGGTAAGTCGCATTTTATTCGACGTTATCATCTTTGCCGGCATCGGCAATTACTTTTGGCAACACAGACAGGTTTATCATGGCGGTATCCAGGCAACCCTGGTTAGTTTTTACTATCAGCTGATAGTTGCCTGCACCAGTTACTAAATTTGACAACGCAAGGGCTTGCTGGTTGACTGTCCAGCTGCCGGTAAAGCCCGCAGTATTGTACTGGCTTGCCAGGTTCCGCGTATCTCCAAAACATATTTTCAGGTTTTTATCAGTCCCCAAAGTAGGTTTGGTATGAACGGTTACGGCAAGCATTGCCCTCGGCCCCTCGCAGTTACCGCCTACCTGGCTTACATCATAATGCGTTACAGCCGCCGCCAGCATGGAAGGCGTGGGCACGCTCTTATTGTCAGGGATTTTGGGCAACGCAGCAGCAGGGTACATGATTAACATGGTCAATAGTATACCCAGCAAAATGCTGTAACAGGTAAATTGGTTATTCATAATTCCCTTGGGTTGCTGCAGGCGATTCACACACTGCCTGAAGGATGCATCAATGGCAAAAGATACCAGACATGGATTGGTTTGCGATTTTTCAATTATGCAATAATTAAGCCGTTGTAAAAAATAGTTATGTACATTTCCGGCTATAGAATTTATCTTCCATACGCCTTTCCTGAAGCCTGATGAAATGCCCTTAATAGTTTAATTGAGTTGTTGGCACGCCCCTATCCTGTTTTGCTTAAAAAAAGCCGTTCGCTCATACTGCCCAAACACCGTATCCTCCTGGCATATCTCTCTGCGCCCGCATTATTTATTTTTCGCCTGTTCACCTTACTTTTGCATTTCTTTTTTTACATTTAAAATCAGCAGATGAAACTAGATATACTTGCTTTTGGCGCCCATCCAGATGATGTTGAACTGAGTTGCGCAGGCACTTTGATTGTTGAAAAATTGCAAGGGAAAAAAGTGGGGGTTATAGATCTTACCCGGGGCGAATTGGGTACCAGGGGCAGCGCCGAACTCAGAGCAAAAGAGGCTGCGGCTGCGGCAGCCATACTACAACTGGACGTAAGGGAAAACCTGGCGCTTCCTGATGGCTTTTTCAGAAACGATGAAGCCCATCAACTGCCTGTGATACAGGCGATTCGGAAATACCAGCCCGAAATTATTATTTGCAATGCGCCGGAAGACCGCCATCCGGACCATGGCCGGGCTGCTCAGCTGCTGGAAGATGCTGTTTTTTTGGCAGGGTTGCGCAAAATTGAAACGATGGAGGATGGACGGCTGCAGGAAATCTGGCGCCCCTCCTACGTATTTAATTATGTACAGGACAGGTACCTGCATCCCAATTTTGTGATTGATATTTCTGAGGTGATGGAGCAAAAAATTGCGTCTATTCAAGCCTATGGCACACAGTTTGTCAACCCCGATTTAGACGAACCGCAAACTTATATTTCTACGCCTGATTTTTTGGATAGCGTGATTTACAGGGCAAAGATGTATGGCAAAATGATTGGCGTAAAATACGCTGAGGGCTATATCAGCAAAAAAATGATCGGTTTTAACAATTTCAACGCATTTATTAAGGTAAATACCTGATTTGGGTATAAACATAAGGCCGATTGTACAGGATTAAAATGTAGTTTTGCAGCTTTAAATTAATATATTATGGCCACGCCAAAATTCATCAACAACTCTTCTACTTTTCACCAGGAATTAAAAGCCCGGGTAAGTCAGTATTTTGCTGATGTAAAGAAACCTTCAACCGGAAATATCAAGCTGTTTTTCAAGGCTATCTTTTTCTGTATTGCTTACGTCGCCCTCTATGTTCACCTTGTATATTTTACACCGGTTGCATGGGTTGCCATTATTGAATGTGTATTGCTGGGTTGCTTTACCGCTGCCATCGGCTTTAATGTAATGCACGATGGTGGTCACGGCAGCTTCAGTAAAAACAAAAGTGTAAACAGGCTAGCTGCCGTATCGGTAAATTTTTTAGGTGCCAGCAGCATTATGTGGGCGCAAAAACACAATATCATTCACCATACATATACCAATATTGATGGTATTGATGATGATATTGAAATTAAGCCTTACCTGCGCATGTGCACTACGCAAAAGCTATATAAAATGCACCGTTTTCAGCATTATTATGTTTGGTTTTTGTACACCCTGTTGCACCTGATCTGGATCTTTTTAACTGATTATCAGAAATATTTTAAGAAAAGAATCGGTACTGTTCCTATTAAAAAATTAACCGTAAAAGAGCACATTGCCTTTTGGGCTGCCAAAGTAGTGTACGCTGTTTTGTTTATGGCCTTGCCTATTTACATGGTTGGCTTCACTACCTGGCTGGTTGGCTTTTTAATTGCCAGTATGGTAACCGGTTTTGTTATCAGCATTGTCTTTCAGCTGGCACATACTGTGGAAGAAACCCAGTTCCCGATGCCTGAGGCCGACAGCAATAAAATTGAAAATGAATGGGCCATCCACCAGGTTCAAACAACGGCTAATTTTGCTACTAAAAATAAATTGCTTTCCTGGCTGGTAGGCGGCTTGAACTTTCAGATAGAGCATCACCTGTTTCCGAAAGTGAGCCATGTGCACTACCCTGCCATCAGCAAAATCATTAAACAAACCTGTTCCGATTACGGTATCAAGTACGTTGAATTTCCAAAAATGCGTCAGGCCATTGCCTCGCACGCTGCCTACTTACGCAGGATGGGAAGAGCGGCCGCCTGATAACTGCACGATAACATTTCATATCATTAAAAGCCATGTATATTTAGCATATACGTGGCTTTTTTATTTACCCAAACAATCTCAAAATAGGACACAATGAAAAATTATACCTGGCACGAAAAACATGAAAACTCGCTTTCCTTTGGCGACCGCCTTTCAGACAATGTTGCCAATGGCATGGGCTCCTGGCGCTTTATTATCATCCAAACTGTTTTTGTGATAATCTGGATGGGCCTCAATATTACCGGCCTTGTATTTCACTGGGATGTATATCCTTTTATTTTATTGAATCTCATTTTCAGTACACAGGCTGCGTATGCCGCACCCATTATCATGATGTCGCAAAACAGGCAAAGCAAGCGTGACAGGATTCAGGCGCAGGAAGACTATCAAACCAATATCGATGCAAAAAAAGAAATTGAGGCCCTTCAGATACGTTTAAACGAAATAGAAATACAAAAGCTGGATAAAATTATTGAGATGCTGGACGCCATGAAATTGAATAATATAAAGTCTGTGTAAGATTCAGTCTTTATCGTTCATGTTAAGGCTTTAAATGAGCACATTTTATTTAAGCGCTTTGCTGTCATCCGATCAAAATAACATCAAACAAACATTATAAGCCATCATACCTTAAATTTGCGCAACAAAGTATACACAGATGTCTGAAGAAAAGAGCCTGAATTTTATAGAAGAAATTGTTGAAGCGGATTTAGCAAGCGGAAAATACCAAACCATTCTTACACGTTTTCCACCAGAACCCAACGGTTACCTGCACATTGGTCATGCAAAAAGCATTTGCCTCAACTTTGGCCTGGGTCTTAAATATGGTGGCAAAACCAACCTGCGTTTTGACGACACCAATCCCACAAAAGAAGAAGTAGAATATGTAGACAGTATAAAAGAAGATGTACAATGGCTGGGCTTTAGCTGGGCAAATGAATTGTACGCCTCCGACTATTTTGAGCAGCTGTATTTGTTTGCAGTTGACCTTATAAAAAAGGAGTTGGCTTATGTGGACGATTTATCTGCCGAAGAAATAGCCACCTTAAAAGGCACGCCTACCGTATCGGGTATGGATAGTCCGCACCGCACCAGGACCGTTGAAGAAAACCTGCAACTGTTTGCTGATATGCGGGCAGGAAAATATACCGATGGAGAAAAAGTATTGCGGGCTAAAATCGATATGTCGGCCTCCAACATGCACATGCGTGACCCTTTACTGTACCGCATCAAACATGCTCACCATCACCGCACCGGCGATGCCTGGTGCATTTACCCGATGTATGATTTTGCCCATGGGCAGAGCGACAGCATTGAAAATATCACCCATAGTATTTGTACGCTGGAGTTCATCCCTCACCGGGAATTGTATGACTGGCTGATTGAAAAACTAGACATTTTTCCCTCCAAACAATATGAATTTGCCCGGCTTAACATGACCTATACCGTGATGAGCAAACGCAAGTTATTGCAACTGGTTACAGAAGGCCATGTGCAGGGCTGGGATGATCCGCGTATGCCCACCATCAGCGGTATGCGCAGGCGTGGATTTACAGCAGAAAGTATCCGTAGTTTTTGCGATAAAATTGGTGTGGCAAAAAGGGAAAATATGATTGACTTCAGCCTGCTGGAATTTTGCTTGCGGGAAGATTTGAATAAATCTGCCCTACGGGTGATGGGAGTACTTGACCCGGTAAAATTAATCATCACCAATTATCCCGAAGGGCAAACAGAAGAACTGGTAAGCGAAAACGGGCCGGACGAAGCATATGGCACCAGGATAGTGCCTTTCAGCAATACGCTATGGGTAGAAAGGGACGACTTTATGGAAGTGGCAGCAAAGAAATGGTTCAGGCTTGCACCGGGTGCTACCGTGCGTTTAAAAAGCGCTTACATTGTACGTTGCGACGGTTTTACAAAAGACGCTGATGGCATAGTAAACGAAATACACTGCTCTTATCTGCCTGAAACAAAAAGCGGCCACGATACCAGCGGCATGAGTGTAAAAGGAACCATCCATTGGGTGAGTGTTGAGCATGCATTACCAGCCGAAGTACGTTTGTATGAAAGATTGTTTAAAGCAGAAAATCCTTCCACTGAAGAAGGCGATTTTAAAGAATACATCAACGAAGATTCATTGACCATCATACCAAATGCCCGGGTAGAAAGATCTTTGGCACGTGCTACTATTGAAAGCCGTTACCAGTTTTTAAGAAAGGGTTATTTCTGCCTGGATAAAGAATCTACGCCTGAAAAAATGGTATTTAACAGAACCGTTACTCTAAAAGATGCCTGGTCTAAAACAGCCAATAAAGCCTAGGCCTTTTTGTCCTGCTCCATTTTAACATTGGGAAAAGCGGACGCTACGAGCAATAGTATAACACAAGCCATCATTAAAAAAATGCCGGCTTTTTTTTCGGGGCAGTAAGCGTTGTAGCAAGAGGTAAAGAGGATATATGTTTTGATTGCATAGCCCACGCCGAGTGCGGCTATAAAAAGATTGGCACGCTTGGCCCATAACTTTGGGAGCAGCATAAATCCAAATACAATGATAGCGATGGTGGACAGTAATTTACCTGGTTTGCCGTATTGATTCTGAAAGCTAAAAAAACCGGTAAAAGTACGCTGCGCTTCACTTGTAATATGCGGATCGGCATAGTAAGTCCATGGCAAAAAACAGGCTATTACAAGCAGTATACAGGCTGCTAACCCAACGCGGTGCATAACGGTAGAAAATGCCATAGTGATGATAATTTATCCTTCTTTAATTTTTTGTAACCAATAAGCCGGTGTTCTTTCAAAGCCGGTACCGGATAAACCAATAGGATTACCAAACAGTAATCCTATTCAATAAGTGCCGGCAAATCTTACAATTTTTAATTACTACTTTTTAAATACTCTCTTGCGCTAATTTCTTCACACCAACAACTCCCCTGCCAAAATCAGTTACAAATTGATGCGGCGAAATTACTGCATTTTTATCTCGCAAGGCAGTATCAATTCAAATCATACATCCCGAATTTTTAAAAGGGCTTTTCATCGTTATTTAAACTGATCCCTTTTCTGCCAGCCAGACATCTGCAATTACTGAAGATATCTGCCCGGTAAATTCTTTCATACAATCAATTCATCCGGCAACCTGCTCAATTCATCACCGTTACAGTTTTAACAACCTCAGGTCAATAATAGTTTTGCGCTGTTAAATAAAAAGCACAACATCATGAAGAAAAGAATTTCGTTTTTACTGCTCGCAATTATCCCGTTTTTGGCGCAGGCTCAGTTTGGTGGTCTTTTGGGAAAAGTAAAAAACAAAGTAAGCGATAAGGTAAACCAACGGGTGGATAATAAAATGGATAAAGCCATTGACAAAACACTTGATAAAGCGGAAGGAAAAGAAGCAGCTACACAACCAGAGGCGGCAAGCACTGCGGCAGTTGGCAATGAAAAATCTACCATAAAAAGTATTTCCAAATATGATTTTGTGCCGGGAGAAAAAGTTTTCTTCGCAGAAGATTTTGCACAGGAAGCTATTGGTGAATTGCCCGTTAACTGGAACACCAGCGGCAGCGGAGAAGTGGTGAGCCTTGAAAAATTTCCCAGCAAATGGCTGCAGGTGCACAATCCATTTATTTATCTCACCAGCAATACGAAAGAACTCACGGAAAATTACACCGCTGAGTTTGATTTGATTCTTCAGTTAAAAAATAATGGCTGGATGTATCCTACTTTCTCCAGCGGCTTTATTGCTACCAACGGGGAGCCGGGTACTGATAATGTATTTCTTAAGGACTACAATAAATACGCTGCCGTGGTAGCTACCATATCGCCAGCTGAATATAAAGACAGCAGGGTAAGTCTTGAATCATTTACAGATGCAAAAAAGTATTTTAAAAGCGAAGATAAAATCTACAGCGACCTTGAAAATTATTATGGCAAACCGGTTCACGTTGCAATACAGGTACAGAAACAGCGCTTCCGGATGTGGATCAATGAAACGAAAGTTTTTGACGTTCCCAAAGGGCTTGACACTGCCTATAAAATGAACCAGCTGTTTTTTAAAGTGGGCGCCACTAATTACAAAGAAGATCAATATGCAATTTTCATCGGTAATATCAAAGCAGCTACAGGTTTACCGGACACAAGGCATAAATTAATAGAAGAAGGCAAATTTTCCACCACAGGCATTTTGTTCAATCTTAATTCTGCAACGATACAACCAGCTTCTTTCGGTGTACTGAAAGAGATAGCGGATGTATTAAAAGAAAATCCTTCAATCAAAATTAAAGTGATCGGCCACACCAGCAGTGATGGCGATGATAAGGTCAATATGGAACTGAGTAAAAAAAGAGCAGCTGCAGTAAAAGACATGCTGGTAAATGATTTCAAGCTGGATGCATCAATTATTGAAACAGATGGTAAAGGAGAAAGCCAACCTGTTGCCGACAACAAAACCAAAGAGGGAAAAGCCCAGAACCGCCGGGTAGAATTTATAAAACTATAATCAATCAATATTAAAAATTAAAACAACATGAAACAGTTTTTTTTACTGCTTGCCCTTATCGCCGGCCTCTCAAACGCCGCCCCTGCACAGGAAATAAAAATGGACCCACCGTCCCAATTTATGCAGATCACTACTATTGAATCTGTACTGTCAGGCGGGCTGGGCAGATCAAGGATGCTCATCACCAACCCTGATGGATCGCAGAAGGAAACCGATATGGAAAATTTATTCAGCCTGGTGGGCATCAATTTTAAAAACATTAAGAAGAATGAAGACGAAGTAGTAAAAACGTTGAAAGAATACACTGATGGCGGCTGGAAAATAGCCCATGTAACTTCTTTAACGCTTAGCCAGAACGATACCGGCGCCGGAGGCATTTTTATGACCCGTTACCTGTTATCCAAACCAGAAGAGAAAAAATAATTACACATCTTCAAAACAAAAAAAATGAATCAGAAAAAAACAATTCTAGTAACCGGTGCTACCGGTGCACAGGGCGGCAGTGTAGCAAAAGCATTGCTTGCAGAAAACAATTTCGCTGTTCGGATTCTGACGAGAAATGGTCAATCCGAAAAAGCATTGGCACTGCAACAGGCAGGCGCTGAAGTGGTGACCGGCGACCTGGATGACAGGGAGAGCATAAGAAATGCGATGAAAGGTTGCTATGGTGTTTTTGGCGTAACCAATTTTTGGGAGCATTTTGAAAAGGAATACGAGCAGGGGAAAAATTTAATTGATGCGGTGAAAGAAATGAACATTGAGCATTTTGTTTTACACACGTTACCTGATTACAACAAACTAAGCAATGGCACATATCCTACGCCGCACTGTGACATCAAGGCGGCGCTGCAGGCGTATACCGTCAGTCAAAATATTCCCGCAACTTTTATGCAGGTAGCATTTTATTACGAAAATTTCTTCACCTTTTTTCCATTGCAAAAATCGGCCGACGGAGGTTACTCGTTTGGCTTTCCGCAGGGCGAAACCAAACTGGCCATGGTAAGCATTGATGACCTGGGGCCTGTAGTGGCGGCCGTTTTCAATCACCCGGCTGAATACATTGGCAGAACAGTGGGTGTGGTGGGAGCAGATGACACCTGCTACGAATATGCAGCTGCCATGAGCCGTGTACTGGATAAAAAAGTGAGCTACCAATACATCCCAAGAGATGAATACGCGGCCCTGGGTTTCGACGGCGCAGAAGAGCTTGCGAATATGTTTGAAGTACAACGTTTATACATACCGCAGCGGCAAATCGACCTGATTGAAAGTTATGGTTTAAACCCTGCCATGCAGCCCTTCGAACGCTGGCTGATTAAAAATAAAAACAGGTTTACAGCAATGATGAAAGCAGAAGATGCTATAATTGCGTAAACGAAAAACCAATACACAAACCCTGTACATGGTTTTGATGCCGGCAAGCGCCGGCATTTTTTTATGCTCATTATATTCAACAATTCATGCAGCCTTTATAACATCTCATGCAGACCTGCATTGCGTTGGCGGCCTTTCAAAAATATCTTGCACCTGTATTTAGAATACAAAAGCAATAAAATTATTTATGAAAAATAATCTTCCGCATACCGTCTTATTTGTGATCGTTGTGACTCTGATAATCATGGCTGCAGGTCGCGACTGGACATACAAAAATTACAATTCAAATGCAGTAAAAAAAGAGGCGGTGGCAGATGCAGGCAGCTATTTCGATTTGAGACACTTTCTAACACCCCTATCCCGCTTTTATTAAACATCGTAAAATAAAATTCAATCATAAACTCAAAAACAAACTATCATGCGTAACACATTTTTAATTTTTATTTTCGCTTCAATCATTGTCGCGGGCGCCATTATCAGCTGCACCAATTCCAGCTCTGCAGACTTACCCGATAAAGCTGCAGTTGATACAACCAAAAGAATTGCCCGGGGCGAATATTTAGTCAACGTAGCCGGCTGCGACGATTGTCATTCACCAAAAAGAATGGGCGCTCACGGACCCGAAATTATTCCTGAACTGAGATTTTCCGGTTATCCGTCCGCCCGCCCAATTCAACGACCAGACGGTAATGTAATTAAGCAGGGATGGGCGTTGATGGGGCCGGATCTTACCAGTGCAGCCGGACCATGGGGGGTGTCTTTTACTGCTAACATCTCAAGCGACCAGACAGGAATTGGCGCATGGAAAGAAGAGCAGTTCATTACCGCTTTGCGAAAAGGAAAATACAAAGGACTGGAAAGCAGCCGCGACCTGTTACCGCCAATGCCCTGGTATTATTACAAAAATATGACCGACGAAGATTTAAAGTCAGTATTTGCATTTTTGAAATCAACGAGGCCGGTAAAAAATATTGTGCCTGCACCCATGCAAATTGCGGAGATCAAATGATCATCCGAACATTAAAATAATGTTCTTTGCAATCCGGGTGAAACTTGTCATGGGCAATTGCCTGTTGATACCAAAACGAAATCCTACTGCTGAAATTCAATAGCGCGGTTCAGCAGTAGGCTATTAAAAATCAATCCAATCTAAAACCATTACTTTAACCTTTCAAAATTGACCGGAGACGTGGATAGAACAACCACGAATGAATAGTCACAGCATGAATTGCGTAAACGGCGGTATCAGGTGTCATTTCTGTTGCACCAACCGGTTTGCATTATTACATAGGTTTATTACATTTGATTATTAAAAAAAATCAAACTCTTTTGGCAAAGTTATTTTTGGTAATCAGCATTTTTCTGTTTGCATCATTTGCCATTGCGCAAGCACCGAAGCAGTATTCATTTACGCATTATACAACCAACTCCGGGCTTTTATCCAACCAGGTAAATACGGTATTGCAGGATGAGGAAGGTTATATCTGGACAGGCACCACAGACGGTCTGCAACGGTTTGATGGCACCCGGTATAAATCTTTCCGGCATATTGAAAATGATACTACCAGCCTTCCTTCCAATCCTGTATGGCAGATGCTGATTGATAAAAAGAAAAATTTATGGTTATTAATGTCTGATGGCAATGTGGGCATTTTTGACAGAAAGAAATTTACATTCAGAAACGTACCAACACATTTCAAAAAAGCCATTACTCCAAATACTTCATTGAAACGGTTAATAACTGACGAGTATGGCCACCTTTTTTACCTGCTGAGTGGCAGTGAGGTAATTACCCTTAATGAAACCAATACTGAGTTTTCTTACATACATAACTTTTTTAAGCAGCAACAAAACTGGGATATCATCGACTTTATCCAGCAACCCGGCACCCAAAAATACTGGCTCAGCGTAGCCAAAACCGGCCTGGCACTTTATGATCAAAAAAATGGCCAGTTAAATTATCCGGGTGCAAACAAAGCAAACGATGCTTTGATTGACCAGTATGCGGGTGGTACTTACAACCATCTTTTTTTTGACGGTCGGAATCGTTTATGGTTCATTACATGGACCACAGTTCCATTTATTCAATGCTACGATCTTGTAAAGCATCAACCCTTTTTAAAAGATATAACACTTGGCAGCTCTTTAAAAACCTATCACGAGATCAAGGGATTTTTTCAGCAACGGGATGGCACCATTTGGGTGAATGGTTTGCTGGTTCTCGCAAAATTTCTGGAGGCAGAAAAGCAATTTCAACTGGTATACAATGGTTATGTCAATGAACAGAGCATCGCTTACGAAATGGTGCATTGCTTATTTGAAGACCGGGAAAAAAATATCTGGGCAGGCACAGATAACAATGGTTTATATCGTTTCAATCCTGCTACCGAATTTTTCACCTGCATAAAACATTTCAGCAATCCAACTGCATCCGCCGGCAAAGGAAGTCTGCTCTCTTTTATAGCAACCAAGTGGGGAACCATACTTGCGGGCACCTGGGGTGACGGATTGTATGAATACGATTCCAACTTCAATCCGGTGCCGCTTACTATCAGGGGCCTTGGCACCGCCAACCCGTTTATATGGAGCATGTGCGCTTCGGCAGACAGCAACAGCATCTGGATGTCTGCACAACCAGGCATTTATTTAATAGACCAGGCAAAGCGGTCGTTCAAATATTTCAATCCTCCCCTTTTACAGAACCAAACCATTCGCCAGGTGGGGGAAGATAAAAGTCGCAACCTGTGGCTGGGCACTTATCAATTGGGTGTATTTAAGTGGATGGCAGCTAAAGGCAAGGTAAATTTTGACGCCGGCATTGAAGCTATCGATGCCGTTCCTCCTGTTCAGATAAATAAGATCACAGTTGATTCAAAAGGCTATGTATGGGTGGGAACGCCTGAAAACGGCGTGTATGTTTTAGATCCGGCTACCAATAAAATTACGATGCGCTTCAGTGATACATCGGCGATGGAAAAAAGGCTGCCCGAACGGGGCATCTCTTCTATCCTCGATTACAACGATAGTACTGTCATTATAACGACAGCTACCCGTGTGGTGGTTTATAACAGAATAACGCAAGGCCTGTCCGTTGTGGGACAGCAGGGAATGATATCGGGATTTATTACTGCGGTAGAGAAAGATAAAGATGGCTACCTGTGGCTTACCAGTACCAGTGGCCTGTACCGAATCCAGATTCAAAAACAGATTTTTGTAAAATTTACCCGCCGGGATGGTTTGGATAATGAGCATTTTATACAATCTGCTTCTGCCGTACTTCCCGGCGGCCGCATGCTGTTTGGAACTACCAATGACATGGTGCTTTTTGATCCGGCTAAAATTCATGTAGCCCCGGCTACCCCGGATGTACTGATAACCGATTTCAAAATAATGGGCAGTTCTGTTTCTGTTGATTCGCTGAACAATTTAAAAGCCCTGGAATTGGGCTACCAGGAAAATTCGTTGGCCATTGAATTTTCGCCGCTTATTTACAACAGTCCCTATCTTATAAAATATAAAATGGACGGCCTGGATAAAGACTGGAAAATAGCCGATAAAAACAATGAAGCCATCTACAGCTTTTTACCGCCGGGCAGCTATACCTTCCTGTTAAAAACAATGAATGAAGAAGGAAAAGAATCAGCAACAGCTACCCAGCTTAAAATAATAATCGTCCCTCCTTTTTGGAAAACATGGTGGTTTTACAGCCTGGTAGTTTTATTTATTGTGGCGTTGTTATTCTGGCTTGATAAAGAAAGGATGAAACGAAAAGAAGCCATTCAAAAAATGCGGGCTGACATTGCAGACAATTTGTACCAGGATGTAAATACAGCGCTCAGCAATATTAATATTTTAAGCGAAATGGCAAAACTGAAAGCCGATAAAGATCCTGAAAAATCAAAAGAATTTATTCAGCAGATTAACAGCAAAAGTCAGCAGATGATGGTGGCCATGGATGATATGCTGTGGGGTATCAGCCCGGAGAATGACAGCATGCAAAAAACCATTGAACGCATTAAAGAGCATGTTGATTCCCTCCGTAACCGGTATGACTCAGCAATTAATTTACTGATTGATAAAAAAGTGGAAGCCCTGGAACTGGATATGAAATTACGTCAGCATATTTGCTGGTTTATTAAGAGCGGCAGCACCAATATAGTCCGTACCGGTGCTACGGAATGCAATCTGCACATCGGGGTTGAGAAAAATAACCTCGTATACACGATTGAATTCAACAGTACCCAATCAGATATGCAACTGCTGAATAATATTTTACAACGGCAGGAGCTTGCCGCCAAACTGGAAGAAGTAAAAGGCATACTGCAGACAAAATTGAATCCCACGAAGTCATTGATTGTGCTGACAGTGCCGGTACGATAAGCCCTTACGGTCGGCACCGAAGGTGAGACCTTAAGGGCCTACTTCCCCATCCACTTTTTAAACTCGGTCACTTTCTCCCGGCTTACCAATGCCTCTTTATCGACGGCGGGTTTCAAACCAAGAATTAAACGGTTACCAAAGTAGTCGTCAATTTTATCAATGCTGTTGATGGATACATAAAAAGAGCGGCTAATGCGGAAGTATTTTTCAGCGTCAAGCATATCTTCCAACTCATCCATTGTATAGTCTACCACAAATTTTTTATTATCGTTTGTTTTAAAAAAATTCAAACGTCCATCACTGTAGAAATAGGCAATTTCATCAATTTCTACCGACACCAGCTTTTGACCATACTTTACTAAAAACCGTTTGCGATATTCCTTGGGTTGCAATTTTTGCTGCAGCTCTTTTACAAGACTGTCGATATTGATATCGGGCGTACCCTTAATTTTTTTAAATTTATTCAGCGCTGCTTCCAGCTCTTCTTTTTGAATGGGCTTTAATAAATAATCCACGCTGTTCACCTTGAACGCTTTCAATGCATATTCATCATAAGAAGTGGTAAATATCACCGGGCTTTTTACATCGGTTAAATTAAAAACCTCGAAGCTTTGGCCGTCAGCCAGTTCGATATCCATCAAAATCAAATCAGGCTGCGGATTGGTCGTTAACCAGTCCACCGTATTTTTAATACTGTCAGTTACCCCCACCACATCTGCACCTGCATCTACTGCGGCCAGTGTTTTTTGTAATTTTTTTACAGCCAGGTCTTCGTCTTCTACAATTAATATTTTCATAATAAAAAAGTTAATGGTTTGAAATCATTTTTTTGTGTTTACTATTTTTTGGCTGGTAGCGTTGTTCCACAACAAGGGCATCACGACCGTAAAGTTTCTTTCATTTTCTATAATCTGAAAACCGGGCAAATGCAGCAGATCGTATTTTACTTTTATATTTTCCAGCCCTATTTTGTTGCTGGGTGCTTTTACGGTGCGGTGCTGCAGGTTATTATTCACTACCAGGCGGTTGCCTTCTGTTGTAAATATTTCAATTGACAGTGGCTGCGCTTTTGAAATAGAATTGTGTTTGACTGCGTTTTCTACCAGCAGTTGCAGGCTCAGGGAAGGCAAGAGATAAGGATAGTATTTTTTATCTGCTTCCATGTGCAGGCTGATGGCATCTCCATGCCTTGTTTTTAGTAATTTAAAATAACTCTCTATGAATTTCATCTCATTGGCCAGCGTACTCATACCATCTTCGTTATTGCGGATCAGGTAACGGTAAACCTTGCTGAGCCCATCTAAAAAAGTTTCTGCCTTATCCTTATCTTCTGAAATTAAAGAAGACAACGTATTAAAACAATTAAATAAAAAGTGTGGGTTTACTTTTTGTTTAAGCCCGTCAAACTCCTGCTGTAACTGCAATTGCTCCAGTGTAGCTTTTTCCGCAATGCTTTCCTTATACTTATCAATTATAAAAATTACTTCAAATAAAGTTTCAAAAATTAAATTGGTGCTCAGGCCAACCAGGTAGCCATACCTGATATCGTCTTCCCGGATACTATAGCCCAAAATGTGAAATGCCTGGAACACATAAAAAATCAGCAACACGGATGGCGTCATTACCAACAGGTTTACCAGTAACTTATAAAAAATTCTTTTACCAGTTAGCTCAAGGGAAGGAAATTTTTGTTGCAGCCAGTGAATGTATTGTATGTGACCCATAAAAGAGAGATATCCAATAGTATTGATCAGCGGCACCGTGATTGCCCACACTTTCCACTCTGTCCAGATTCTTTCGTCGTACAAAATCCACGTAAACGCAAAAGAAATAAAGACCATGGAAAACCAATAGACCTGCCATTTTACTTTAGATGGTTTTGCTATTTTCATGACAGTACGGCTTTATCATCAAACAATGGCAATAACAGTATTCGTTTATTATCCTTCTCCTGTATGGTTACATTCCCGGCATTCAGCATCTGGTATTTGTTGATTAAATTGTCAAGCCCGTCGTCGATATCATAATTTTGAAGCACTATCTTTTCGTGTATGCTGTTAACAATGGCTAAACTATCTCCACCATCAGCTGAGATGATTATAGACAAAGGATCGCTCTTGCTGAGCGCATTGGTATAAATGATATTTTCCAAAATCACCTGCATACTCAATGGTGGCAATTTTTTTTGCATCGACTGGTTGTTAATATCGATACTGTATTGTATGGCTACACCAAAACGTTCTTTTGCCAGGTATAAATAAGATGCTGCGAACTTCATTTCCGTTTCCAGCGGCACCAGCAACTCTTCGTCACTGCGCAACAGGTACCGGTGTACCTTCGTCATCTCATCCAAAAATTGTTCTGCCTTTTCTGTATTCTCCTGTATCAATCCCGACAGCGTGTTAAAACAGTTGAATAAAAAATGTGGATTGATCTGCCCTTTCAAGCCCAACACCCTGCTGCGCTGGTACACATTTTTTAGTTGCTCCGTTTCTGTAATCGATGCCTTCCAGGCTTCCCAGTTGGCTACCCCTTCATTTATAAAAGTGATAATTGTACTCATGATGCATGCGTACAATATAGACCACCCCAGCATACCTGGTCTCGGATTACAAGCCAACGGCTGCAACCAATTGTACAGGTAAAAGAGCATTGAAACAGCTACGCAATTCAACAGGTAAAATACCGGCAGCATAGCGGCGATGCGTTTAAACATTTCGCCTGCTGATGGAAACCGCTTTTGAATAAAAGTGGCCACTATACCAAAGAAGAAATAGATGGCAAACATAAACAGGCCGGTATATAGAAAGCTTTGGACAACCAGTTTTAAAGAATGATAGACACAGCCGCCAAACACCAATAAATTAAGAAAGATGATGTAGGGTATCATCACCCAGATAAAAACCAGTGGCTCTTTATTACTGTACCGTTTTAATGCCATGATGTAATTTAAAAAATATACGCAATAATTGTTTTCAGCAATACACCAAATGTGAAATTGATGTATGAATTGAGGAAAAGGCTGTATGAATTGTAAACGTACAGTCATCGCAGCATACTATCATTTTCGGCTGCAGAAAACAGTCCGGCAACAGAACAAGCAGTCCATTACCTGAATTTGCCAATCCACTCAGGCTGCCATTTTAAATGCTTTTGCCACATTTTAATATTGCGTTTCAATCAAAACAAACAAAACATTCAAAACTATTTTTTATGCAACAACAAACCGGTACGCAACGTACGAACGCAAAAATTTTATTTGTAACTATGCCTGCCGACGGGCACTTCAATCCACTTACAGGATTGGCAAAACACCTGCAAAGCCTTGGCTGCGATGTAAGATGGTACACGCAGGACTTGTATAAGGAGAAGCTTGCAAAATTGCAAATTCAGCACTACCCTTGTGTATATGCTCCACAACTGAACCAGCTGAATTTTGAGCAGTTTTTTACTGACCGGGTGAAGCACAAAAGCCAGCTGGCAAAATTCAGGTTCGATCTTGAGCATTGCTTTATAAGACCCGTGCCGGCTATTTTAAAAGACATCGAAGACATTCATGCCACATTTCGTTTTGATCTTGTAGTCGCAGACATTATGTCCTTCTGCATTCCGTTGATAAAAGCGCAATTCAATGTGCCCGTGATTGCGGCTGGTATCATTCCGCTGATGGAAACTTCCGCTAACCTTCCGCCTGCGGGCATGGGATTGGTTCCGGCTGATACATTACCAGGAAAAATTAAACACAAGGTATTACACGCCATTACCAATGCAATGGTATTTAAAAAAGTGAATGCCATTTTCAGGGAAATTATTGCAGGCTATGGTGTAGAAGCGCCTGCCGGCAATGTATTTGATATTCTGTACCGGTCGGCAGATGTAGTGCTGCAAAGTGGAACGCCTGGTTTTGAGTACAACCGCAACGATATGAGTGCGAATATTCAGTTTACCGGCCCTTTGCTTCCGTACAGTTCCGGCACCAAAGCTGCATGGTTTGATGAACGCATCGCCGTATACAACAAAATGATTTTGGTAACGCAGGGCACGGTAGAAAAGGACATCAATAAAATTTTGATACCCACCCTGGAAGCTTTTAAAAACTCGGATACATTGGTGATTGCAACAACCGGCGGTGCACATACCGCTGCTCTTAAAAGAAAGTATGCCTGCCAAAATATTATTATAGAAGACTTTATTCCTTTTGCAGACATCATGCCTTTTGCCAACGCTTACGTCACAAATGGTGGCTACGGCGGCACGCTGTTATCTGTTCAGCATCACCTGCCGCTGGTAGTGGCGGGTGTACATGAAGGCAAAAATGAAATTTGTGCCCGGGTAGGCTTTTTTAAGCTGGGTATTAATTTAAAAACAGAAACACCTTCACCGGTGCAAATAAAAAACGCTGTGGAAAAGGTTATAAACGATACATCATACGCTCAAAATGTAAAACGGCTGGCCAATGAATTTGCCTGTTACAATGCCAATACGATTTTTGAGGATACTGTAAAAAAGCTGTTGCAAACAAATAAAACAAGTTATCGAAAAACGTATCAACAGCAAGCTGCTACGTTATAAATACAATTATAACAATTCATCCAAACATTCGCACAATTCATTCAGCACGCTATTTTAAAAGAGGCTTTTCAATAACATCTTTGTGCTGTCAATCAAAAACAATCATCAACAAAAATTTAAAAGTATGAAAAAATTATTCCTGGCAACCGCAGTGATTGCCATTGCATTTTCTTCCTGCAAAAAAGAAGACAGCAGCAACAACAACAGTAAAGGTGGCATTTTTAAAGGCCCCGAAACCGAAATGTACCATGGCAAAGCCTGGACATGGATTCAGCTGGACAACCAGGGCAATCCTGAAAGAGTCGCCATCGCTATCAACGACGCCGCATTGAGTAGCGTTACACCAGGCAGCGGCAGCACAGGTTCCGGTCACACCCACGAAAACAACGAAGTACTGGCGTTTCATCCCAAAGCCGCAGCCACACCGTTTCAGCACGCCTGGTTAAACTGGAACCCGAACGGGCATCCGCCTGCTGGCATCTATGATAAACCGCATTTCGATCTGCATTTTTACATGGTGCCATCCACTGAAAGAGAAGCCTATGTTGATCCGGTTAAGTTGAATGCAGATCCGGCCGCGACCTATTTACCTGCTAATTATATGGGTGGCGATCCCGTACCTACCATGGGCAAACATTGGGTGGATATCACTTCACCAGAACTAAACCCAACCAACCCGCAACCATTTACCCAAACATTTATTTATGGCTCGTACGACAGCAAAGTTGTTTTTTATGAGCCCATGATTACACTGGACTTTTTAAAAACCACCAACAATTTTGTAAGGGATATTCCGCAACCGGCCCAATTTCAAAAAAGCGGTTACTACCCAACCAAAATGCGTATTACAAAACAGGATGGTGTTACCAATATTATTCTTGAAGGCATGGTGTACAGGGGGCAATCGTAAGGAAGTCTGTGGTGAGTGGTGAGTAGTCAATGGTGAATAAGTCAACGGTGAATACAAAATAGTTGGCTTTGGCGTTGGAACACAAATACCGCTATTTCTGTGATTAATAGTAATCATTGTTAAAGAGAATTGCTATTGACTATTGACTATCGTCCATCGACCATTGACTACTCACCACTCACAACTCACCATTAACCATTCACCATTCACCATTCACCACCTTTAAAATTTATTTTATGCAACGCTATAATGTTTTTTACCAGGTACACAAGGGCTTAAGGGAATTGCTTTACACAACCGGCAGCCTTTTACAACAAACCGACTTTGACAACGCAGAAGAAAGGGAAAGCGCTTTGCAACAGGTGCGTTTAACGGCGGATTTATTTGATAAGCATGCCCACACCGAAGATAATTTTGTATTGCCTGACATCGCATCCCACGACGCTTCGGTAAGCGATTTGTTTGCAGCAGAGCATGTGCAGGATCATGCACTGGGCGAACGTTTGCGGGCATTGCTGGCAAAACTTGAGTTGTCTGCGTTGGACACAGACAGTCTGCAAACGGGCTGCGAATTGCGAATTGCCTTTACTGATTTTTTGGTATTTAATTTAAACCATATGGCTAAGGAAGAAGTGGAGCTTAACAGGTTGCTTTGGCAGCATTATACGGATGCGCAACTGCACGGGCTTACACAAAAAATACTGGCGCACATTGCGCCGGCAGACCTGCAAATTTTCAGCAGCTGGATGATGCGTGGACTGAGCAACAACGAAGTGATCGGCTGGCTGAAAGAAATAAAAAATAATGCACCGGAAGTTGCATTTACAGCCATGTTGAACCTGGCAGAAAAAGAGTTGCCTGCTACCCGCTGGCACCTGGTACAGGATTGCATTACAGAGGGGGCAATGATTGCCTGACAAAAATTAAATCTTTTAAATTATAAACGATGAAACAGACATTCAACAACACAGTGCGGCATTGGAGGATTGCATTTGCTGTCATAAGCAGCCTGGCTTTATTTTCATTTACAATCGTGAAAATGAACGGCGAATTTTTAAAGCAGCTGGGCATCAGCAAAACAGAGGCAGATCAAAAAATAACGGGCAGTATATTAGGTGGCTACCTGAACCAGTATGGTATCCGTAATGCTAAAAATATCGCGGTAGGCAACCGGGCTGCCGTTACAAAAGACTTGCTGTTGTACACAAAGCAGTTTGTTAATTCCACGACGTTTATAAAAGAATACAACACGATGAGAGAAAATGAAAAGCCTAAACCCTATTTGATTGAAACACCGGAAGCCATGCGCAGCAACCAGATCAACATGCTGAAGAAAAGCGTTAGCGAAACGGAAGCCAACATTAAAACTGCGGATGCTTCCATTAAAAAAATATTCGAAGATGTATTGGTCTCCACCAAACAACAACTAAAGGAAGCGGAAGATCCCAACAATAAAACTTTCGTCAATTACAAAAAGAACTATCCTGACATGTTGAAATCTGCAGAAGCGTCTAGCAAACAAAGTCTGCATGAATGGGAAGCTAAGTATCCCACCAACCATTTATTATTTGTAAAAAAAAGATTACAGGATTTTTTGACAAACACAGCTGACATTGACTTTGACGCTGCATTGACTACAAAAAACAATAAAAACTATTTTGTAAATCCACTGTATGAAAAGCAAAAAGGTAGTTACTGGAAAATGGCTTTCCGAGCCGGTAAGGAAGTAGTTTTGCCTGCAAGGGAATTTGTACAGCAATGGCTGGACGAAATAAAATAACAACATTAAAAATCAGCAATAACCGATGTTAAAAATTACAGGCCGGATTAGTTCCGGCCTTTTTAATTGAACGCATTAACCCTTTCGGATTTACCGAAAAAAATTTTGCAGGATGGATTATTAAAGTAAAATTGTACGATTATTACTTACGCTTAACCAACCGCCTGCAAATGAAAAGAAGTTCCTACGCCGTTTTTCTTGTTATGTTGACATTCTTCGTGATCTCTTTTTTAACCAATGTAATCGGGCCCCTGATACCCGACATGATCACAGGATTTAGTCTGAGCCTTACTTTGGTGGCTTTACTGCCTTTTGCATTTTTCATTGCCTACGGCGTAATGTCCATCCCTTCGGGTATGCTGATAGAAAAATACAATGAAAAGAAGATGATGATTGTTGCTTTTGTGATTGCGCTGCTGGGCTCACTGATGCTGGCTTTATTCCCTAATTATTTATCAGCAGTATTTTCATTATTTGTAATCGGGTGCGGCATGGCGATGCTGCAGGTTGTTATCAATCCCTTATTGCGCACGGCAGGCGGCGAAGAACACTATGCGTTTTATTCTGTATTGGCGCAACTGATATTTGGTCTGGCATCTTTTCTGAGTCCGCTGGCCTATTCCGGTATGGTGTCAGGTTTAAAACAACACAGCAACAGTGGCTTTTTTGCTTTATTCAATAAAGTGGTTCCGGCAAACCTTCCCTGGATTTCTCTGTATTTTCTTTTTGTTGTGATATGCCTGGCAATGGTGGTGGTGATTGCAGTTTCCAAATTTCCAAAGGTTGAACTGACCAGTGACGAAAAGGCAGGCCAGTGGGCAACACATGTACAATTATTCAAGACAAAAAAAGTTGTGTTATTTTTTATTGGCATGATCTGCTATGTAGGTACAGAGCAGGGTGTAGCCAACTGGATATCGCAGTTCCTTTTTACTTATCATGGACTGGACCCGCAAAAAACAGGGGCCGATACAGTGGCTTATTTTTGGGGATTAATGACCGCCGGCGGTGTGCTGGGTTTATTGTTATTAAAATTATTGGACAGCAGGATTGTACTGATTTCATTTACCATATTAGCGATCCTTAGCTTAAGCGCCGCCTTGTTTGGTTCTGCAAAAATAGCATTGGTAGCTTTTCCGATGGTAGGCTTTTTTGCTTCGGTGATGTACCCCATTATATTTTCACTGGCATTGAATTCGGTGGAAGAACATCATGGCTCCTTCTCCGGCATTTTGGTAACGGGTATTATTGGCGGCGCTATCATTCCACTTGTGGTGGGCTGGCTGGGCGATCAGCTGGGGCTCAGGGCCGGCATGTGTTTTTTATATCTTACCATGGGCTACATCCTGAGCATCGGCTTTTGGGCAAAGCCTATTATTACGAATAAGACGATTAAACTTTTTAAGAAAGACAGTCAATAGTCCATTGTCAATGGTGAGTGGTCAATAGTGAATAGTGGAGTTTGGCATGTCAGAAGTAAAAAAAATCGTGTAATTCGCGTAAAAAATTTCTGTTATCTCTTACATTTAAAAACTATGAACGATAAAAAAATTATAGGTGTTGATTTTGGCGCTACCAGTATTAAGGCTGGCCTGGTGCATGGCGATCAGCTATCTGCTATTCATTCAAAACACATTAACAATGCCGGCACGGAAGCCGACGTGTTGCAGGATTTATTTTTTGTGATTGATCAGTTGATAGATAAAGAAGTCGTATCAATTGGCGTAGGTGTGCCGAGCGTGGTAGATACAGAAGAAGGCATTGTGTATGATGTCATCAACATCCCTTCCTGGAAAGAAGTGCCGTTAAAAAAGATGCTGGAAGAACGCTATCATATTCCTGCATTTATCAACAACGATGCAAACTGTTTTGCACTGGGCGAACATTATTTTGGCAAGGGCATTGGCAAAAAAGACATGATCGGTCTTACCATAGGAACCGGACTGGGCGCAGGTATCATCATCAACAACCGTTTGTTTGCAGGCGCCAATTGTGGCGCGGGTGAATTTGGGATGGTGCAATACCTGGATCATGTATACGAGTATTATGCCTGCGGCCAGTTTTTCAACAATGTGTACCATACGGATGGACCATTGGTTTTTGAAAAAGCCAAGGCAGGCGATCAACAGGCGCAGCAGTGGTATGCGGAAATGGGCACGCACCTCGGCAACGCCATCAAAACCATGATGTATACCTATGATATTTCGCTGATTATTTTTGGTGGCTCGGTACGACTGGCTTATCCGTATTTCCAGGAGACTATGTGGACACAAATAAAAACCTTCGCCTTTACCAAATCTGCCGAACGACTACGAATTGAAATATCCGAAATGGAAAACCCGGCTATTTTTGGAGCAGCGGGATTGTATTATGATCAGGTGCAGTGAAGACAAAGTGCCTTAAATTTTAAAGACCGAATTTAAAAATGGCGAAGTGCCAAAATTAGCCAGTCGGCTTTGATGCATAAATAAAAAAGGAGGCCAAAGACCTGCTGCAAATTCGAAAAAACTCATAACTCATCACTCATAACTCCTAACTAAATCTTCAACTCTCCCCAACCCTTCCTGTATTCTCTTTTGATGAACTGGTTGGCTGGTTCAAAATTAGTTACCCTCATATTGGCGCCATCCCATTTAAAATCCAAATAACGCCCGCTGAATTTATAACCCTCCATATTGCCGTAGACAGGGTCATTACGCGTTATCTTTTCCTGCAGGTTAAAGCTTCTCAGCAACAGGTTACCCAGCAACACCGTCTCTGTCAGCGGACCTGCGTAGCCTTCAAATGGTGAGTCTACTTCCATTTTCCCATAGCCCGCAATGCTGGCATCTACCCATTGCCACCAATGACCATCCATGCCGCCCTGAACCCTTGGATATTTCTCGGGCACATGCACGTCTTTGTTTAAGGAAAGTGGCAATAGTCTTGGATGGCTTCCACCCCAGCCGCAGGAAACTTTTCCTTTGGTGCCGATAAACAACGTGCAACCTTCAAAATCATTTTCACCGGGGAAATCGCCCATCACATCATTCATGTTTACACCGGGTTCCAGTTCATCCAGCCGCTCCGGCGTTATGCCACCATCCATCCAATATAAATCAAGTGGCTTACCATTTTGCTGCCTGAATTTAAATTTGATCGAACTGGATACAGGGCCGCTTTCCGGGTAAATGCCTTCTTTAAAAATACCATTGTATACAGTACTGGCACTACCAGAAACATCGGTGGGATAACCGAGGCCAAGCAACTTAAATGGTGGCCCCATAATGTGACAACCCATGTCACCCAATGCACCGGTACCAAAGGTCCACCAGCCACGCCAGTTGAACGGCACAAGGTTATCAATGTAATCTGTTTGTGGCGCTGTACCCAGCCATAAATCCCATTTCAATTCTTTGGGAATTGCAGGCCGTTCTTTAGGCCAGGAAATGCCCTGCGGCCATACGGGTCTGTCCGTCCAGCAATACACTTTTTCAATGTCACCAATCACCCCGGCTTCAAACCATTCCCGCATGGTGCGCATGCCATCGCAGGAGGCACCCTGGTCGCCCATTTGCGTAACCACCTTGTATTTTTTTGCGGCTTCGGTTATAACTCGGGCTTCGTAAATATCATGCGTTAATGGTTTTTGTAAATAGAGGTGCTTGTTCAATTTCATTGCACTCAACCCTACAATCGCATGGTTATGATCGGGAATAGCGACCGTTACCGCATCAAAATTTTTATGTTCTTTCTCAAACATTTCCCGCCAGTCGTGATAAAATTTGGCTTGCGGAAATTCTTTTAATCTGGGCGCAGCCTGCCTTTCATCCACATCACATAAAAAAGATACGACTGCATTTTTTTTGGGAGCCGATGCGTAATGGTGAATGTCATTTTCCGCTTCGCCGCCACAACCTACAGCAGCAATGTATAATTTATCACTGGGCGCTGTATAGCCTTTTCCACCTAACACAAAACGCGGAACAATGTAAAACCCGGCAGTTGCAACTGCAGCCTTCTTTATAAACTCCTTGCGGGTAGTTATTTTTTTAGCGGGAATTATTTTTCTTTTTTCCATGGCAGATCATTTATTTTTTTGCAAGCGGTTTAACAGCAACTTCCTTAAAATACACAACATCATCCTCCCCATGATTTTGCAGACCGATATAACCTGCGTCGGGCCTTCTGCCCCTGAAAGGTTCAAAATCAAACTTGCGTTCCGGTGTTGGATCGCCTTCTTTGTAATCCGTCACTTTTTCTCCGTTCACATACACTAACGTGCGTGGGCCATCGAGCGTGATTTCCATTGTATTCCATTCAGGACCTGGTTTGCCGGGTTTAGCCAGAGGTTTGGTTAAAGAATACAACGTGCCGGTGATGTGATAGTCGTCTTCATCAGATGTTTCCGGATGATTGTCTATCTGTACTTCATACCCATAAAAAACAGGCATCCATTCTTCTTTTGGCTCGATGGGGATGCGGATAAATACGCCTGCATTGCTATTGAACTTTTGCATTTTATACACCACACGAATGGTGCAGTTACTCAGCTTGCCACCCGTCCAGTACAACAGGCCCATACCACCGTGGCCACGTATCAGGCCATCTTCTACCTCACTGCTGCCTTTGCCAACATGCTTCCAGCCGGTTAAATCTTTGCCATTAAAAAGCTGTCTCCAGGCTGTGCTGTCCGTCTTTTTTTTGGTGGTTTGTGCTTGTAAATTTGATAGAGCAGAAAGTAAGAACAAGCTTATAAAGAGGCAGAGCGCCTTCAGCATTTTTTTGTCTGACATAACATCGTTTGTTTAAAATAAAGATGTTCTAAGTTAGGATAAAAAAGAAAGGCGTTGAAATTTTAAAAACTATCAAGGTCGCAAAAAAAAAGGAGCCCGAGGTTCCTTATTTATGGACCGTGATCCAACAAAACAAAAAGCGGCAGTCAGCCCGATTTGACAGTTTATCACCTCCACGCAATTCTTCCTGTACCACAGCCAACCTTTTTATTTGCCATAGCATCTTACCCATGCATATAAGTAAAACAAACCAGCTATTCATGATTAAATATCTACATCAAATATGAGAATCCTTTTTGTAACAGATACCTGCCATCCACACATAAATGATATATATTATTTTATTTGCAAAATGGGAGCGCTGTTGCAGGAAAAAGGTCACCGGGTGGCAGTAATTGCACCATCTCAAACCCGCCATTATGCAAAAAACAGGATTGATAATATTGATTTTTATGGCATGCCATCTTTGCCGTCACTGCATTATTCCAGCTTCCGGATTTCGATGCCGTTTTCCCTTCAGTCAAAATTAAAAAATGTCATCGGCAGTTTTAATCCGGACGTAATACATATCCAGGATCATTTTATTTTATCAAAAGCTGTAGTAAAGCTCAACCGCAAACTGAACATTCCCTTGATTGCTACCAACCATTTTTTGCCTTCATCTGTCAGTTCCTTTTTTAAAAATAAAATTATAAAAAGAGGACTGGAAAATTTTTGGTGGTCAAGATTTTCTGATGTCTTTAATGAAGCCTTATTGGTAACCACTTGTACAGAGGCTGGCGCCCGCATCATACGCCCGCGATTGGATGCCGATGTTATTCCTATTTCAGCCGGTGTTGATACAGAGCCGTTTACCTCCTTTGAAAAAAAACAACGCATTAAAAATAAGTATGGCTTACTAGGTAAACCGGTGCTATTATATGTCGGCAGACTGGATACCTGCAACCGCGTAGACGAAATTGTTACAGCTGTTGCGAAGGTGGTGAAGACAATTGATTTTTGTTTTGTGGTGGCGGGTAACGGCAACCAGAAAGTGGCGCTGGAAAAGCAGGTAAAAGAATTACACATCGAAGACAGGGTGATGTTTACCGGCATTGTGCCGGAAGAAGATCTGTGCAAATTGTACAGTATGAGCCGTTGCTTTATAAGCGCCACCAGAACGGAGTTACAAAGCCTTGCAACGCTACAGGCAATGGCGGCCGGGCTTCCGGTAATTGCGCCGAATGCTGATGCGATAGACAACCTGGTGCAGGACAAAAGCAATGGCTATTTGTTCAACGCAGGTGATACTGACACCATTGCTGCATCCATCACCCATATTTTTTCGAATGATTATCTTCATCATCAAATGGCTAAAAAAAGCCTGGAATACATCCGTCACCATGACGTTCGCACAACCGCGGCCTCCTTTGAACGGGCATATAAAAGCTGTTACGTGCGCAACATTATTATACGGCACCATAAAGAAGCGGTGGTATCGGGTAGTTAGAATTTGACTAGCAAGTGTAAGTACTTAGTACTTAGTATTTAGACTAGAGTTCTCAGTGCCGGGTGTTTATAATACTGTCTCTACTTGTCTTTGTACTTAATACTTTATAGTTAATACCAAACAGCAAATATTATGCACTCAGACTGGAGCGCCCCGTGTTTGGTGTTCTAAATAATGCCGTGCTATCTTGATGCTAAATACTCGATACTTGATACTATGAATCCTTTAACGTTTTGTATGTAAACTATCGTTACAATAATCCATCTATTATAACGTAACAAAATTTACATACAATGAAAAAGATCTTTACAATTTCCGCAATAATGAGTGCCCTGCTTTTAATCACTACCATGGCTGACGCCCAGTATTCGAACAGGGGCAAAAATAACCAGGGTGGTCAGAGCAATCAATATGGACAAAATCAACAGGGTGGCCAAAACAACCAGCATGGCCAGCAAAACCAGGGTGGTCAATACAATGGGGGTAACCAGGGCAATCAATATGGACAGGATAACCAGTACGGTCAAAACAACCAGTCCCGCCAGCAAGACGACCGCCGGATGAATGACCGCAATGACAGGGATCGTTCAGACAGAGGCTACCGCGGTGATGACTATGGGTATCACAAAGGAGGACGTTATGATCGTTTTGACAGGTATAACCGTGGAAGACATTACGGCTACTACGACCGGTATGATGACCACAGATATTACGACAGAAGACGTTTTTAATAACGGATAAACCAGCAAGAAAAAAACCAGGACCGATCCTGGTTTTTCATTTAAAACAATATTTTTTTGATCGCTTATATTTTCTGTTCAATCAGCCAGTAATGCCCGAAGGGATCTTGAAACTCTCCCTGCCGGTAACCATAATCATAATCCTGTGCAGGTGAAATTTCGATAGCGCCTGCGGCTACTGCCTTTTGCATTACTACATCCACATCCGGCACAAAAAGGCCGATGGTAACGGTACTGAAATTGTGTTGATCCGGACTGGTTGAATTGGGTCGCCCCATGGCTTCATGCAAATGAAAAATATTTCCGCCGATTGATAATTCCGACACATGAATACTGCCGTCATCATTTGAAAAACGACGCAATTCAACGGCATCAAAAGCCTGTAAATAAAAATCAATATTGGTCACGCCATTTCTTATGGTAAGGTGTGGGGCGAAGAATGTGCTGTTCATTTTTTTCTGTTGAGTGATTTTATTCAGATTATTTCATTGAAAGCTAAAGTTTTTATTTGTTAATATGACTGGTTTGATATGGGTATTTTTTTACAACTTTTATCGCCGCCTGATTTTTTTAATTCAAATATGTTACCGTTAACATTTTTATTTGTTGACATAAAATAACCGTATACTTTTTTATACTTTCTTTGCCCGTTATTGTTTTCTTTTTAAAGTTACCTCGCCCCTGGTTCTATTTACCGGTATGTAATTTTTAATGGTAAAACTTTCAAAGCCCTGCAGCAAGGGTATATTGTTTTAAATTAATTTTTACAGTTATGATGGTAGCCGATTTGCCGGATGAGGAGGAAATGCGTTTGCTGGAACTCAATTCCTATGATGTATTGGGAAATGAATCAGAAGAAGATTTCAATGATCTTGCCACGCTGGCCGTACAAATTTTTAATTACCCCATTGCATTGGTAAGTTTAATTGATAACAATCACCAATGGTTTAAGGGAAAAAGCGGTACCAATGAGACAGGTAATTCAAGAGACCTGAGCTTTTGTGCACACACCATTTTGCAGGATAATGTGATGGTTGTAGAAGACGCAACCAAAGACAAACGCTTTTTTGATAACCCTGTAGTAGCAGGTGATTTCAACATCCGCTTTTATGCAGGTGCTCCTATTCTGTCACCCGCAGGGTATAAACTGGGCACTGTTTGCCTGTTTGATGTTAAGCCAGGTATTTTATCCGAAGCAGACAAAAAATCGCTTATACTGCTGGCGAAACAAGCAAGCAAATTATTGGAGTTAAGAAAGAAAAACCTTGTCATCCGGCAAAGGGCGGAAGATATTATTGAGCTAAAATCAACCATCATCGGGCAGATGATGCAGGTACAGATAGATGATAAAATTTCCATGGCACATACGCTGCATGAAGATCTTGCACAACGCATCGCATCTGGTTTGCTTTGTTTACGTACCGCGGAGAACAGCAGTAGCAGTCGTCCGGATTTAATACACAACGCAGCCAAACAACTGGAAGAGGTACTGGCAGGGATCAAAAGCCTTACTTATTCGATCGTACCCCAGGCAATCAATGTGCTGCCGGCCGATGTTTTAATAAAAGAATACATCGAAAAAGTGGCGCCTGCTTTTGACTTCAGCATCACAATTAATACCGAAAGCATAGCAGAAAATAACTATAGTAATATCGCGGTTCATGCCATCGGCATTATCGGGCAATGGCTTAAGGTGCTGGCACAAAAAAGCATCACCAATGTGCACATAGCAGTAAATATAGAAGACCGGTTTGAAATTTTGTTTGAAGACAACGCAGCCGCAGCAGAGCCCGAAAAAAGAAAACAGGAAGTGCTGGAAAGCTCAATTTATGATAGGGTAAAATCCATGCATGGCAGCACAGAACTGTTCAGCCTAAATGGCCGGCAGGTGTTGAAGATTTCATTGCCGTTGGTTGAATAATATGCCTCAGTGTATTTTTACGGATTATAGGCCACCAGTTCATATTTCAAATCAGGTGAAAATCAGCCATCATTTCATACTCAATCAATAGCCGGAATTAAACTGGCAGTACATAATTAAGAGCTGAAAAACTTTTTATAAAACTGCATAACTCTATTCTAAGTTCAACAACACCGCATATATAATCGTTCCCCCTTCAACAAATAAACTGGCAAATCACCGCAATCCCTATTTTTACAGCATGAAAGTATATCATTTTAAACACCAGGAAATTTTGCTGAATGACGAATTCCTTCCGGAAGCGCAACTGGTTGAAATGTATAAAGACATTTTACTGAGTTTGATGGCACGGCATGAGCTTAGCAGAAAAAAGATATTTGAAAGTGTTGATATAATCTATCATAACATCACCGTCAATCCATTGACTGTTGTAACGTTGTTAAAAAAGCAGGAATTACCACCGTTTGTTTTTTTAGCCTGCCGCAATTAATTTTATCACAGTATCAACATTGGAAGAAAATTATTTTAACAAAAATGCATCCATGGCCCTGGTGGGTTTACCATCATCGCCCCACGCACTCAGTGCATATTTACTCCAGCTCCTGGCCCCCTCCGGTTCCCAGTAAAATAAGCCCAATCCTTTGTTGTTTGGAACAGCTTTTACTTTTTGCTGCACCGCCACCAGCATATCGTAGGTGTTCTGAACTTTGTTATCTTCCCCTCCCACTTCAACCACCATTACTTCTTTACCATACCTTGCTGCCAGGTCATTTAAATTATTGCCCAGGTCATCAATAGAAAGCGAATAATCCGGATTGCCTTTAAGCCAGTAGGGATAATAAGATAATCCGATGACATCATATTTAGCATGATGTGAACGGGCGCTGTCAAACCAGGTTCTGAACCTTGCATTGTTGTTGCCCTGGTCTACATGCAATATTACTTTTGTTAATGGGCTTACATGCTTCACTGCATCATACCCTTTGTTGATGAGTTGTGCCAGGCTATCCCAATGGTCGGTGCTGCCTTCAGGATAAATCATACCGCTCGCCGTCTCATTGCCTACCTGTACCCAATCGGGAGAAATGCCGGCTTGCTTCAATGCTTTCATCACGCCAATCGTATAGCTATACAAGTCATTCAATAATTGCGGAAAATCATGACCCTCCCATGCCTTGGGTTTGCGTTGCTGCGCAGGGTCTGCCCAGCTGTCGCTGTAATGAAAATCAATCATCACTTTCATGCCCCAATGTTTTGCACGCTTAGCCATGGCGACCGTTTCGGCCGTAGTGCAATGTCCGCTGGCTTTATCATCAGACGGATTTACCCAAGCCCTTAACCGGATAGAATTGCCGCCATGATCTTTTAATATCTTAAAACAATCCTGTGGCTTTCCTTTGCTGTTGTAGAATTGATAACCGCTTGCTTCCATCTGCGGCAGCCAGCTGATGTCTGCGCCTTTGGCAAAAAAAGATGCGCCTTGCTGGGCCATTAAAGTCACTGGTGTTATTATCAGCAAAGCGACAATAATTGTGCAGGCCAATTGTGTGTTTTGTATGTTTTTTTTCATATGAATGGTTTGGAGTTTATTGCAGATGGTACAGACTTTAAAAAAGCCGGGCCTGTCTGCACTTTACGAAGTTACAACCATTACATAAGTCAACGCACCTGTTTCAGACATTCAGGCAAGTCAGACTATTTTGTTTAAGACTATTGTTATATCCTACTTCTTATTTATTCTTTTAGTAAGAATAAAATTCACCATCTCATTGGTTTGTCTATCAGACAAAACGCCTCTCCATGCCGGCATGCCTTTGGTGATTACGCCTTCCGTGACCGATTTTTTTATCGCTGTAAAAGAACTACCGTAATTTAATTTTTTGTTTACCAGACCAGGCTTTGTATCCACACCTTTCAGATCCGCACCATGGCAGCCGGCGCATAGTTGAGCATATAATATTTTAGTAGTGGCGGCAGTCTTGTTCATGCCAGCATTGCTGTTGTTGATAGCTACCTGCAATTTTTCAGCCTGTAGAGGATACCCTTTTTTTGCAGCGATCTCTTCCGCAGTTGCAGGCCGCATTCTCAGTATCATATCATAACTGCCTTCACCTTGTGGTGCGTTGCTTTCCGGCGGATCGACATGTGACGTTGAAAAATAAAGATTGCCATCCGGACCTTCTGCCAGCGCCCTGATTCTGCCGTAAATGTTTTTCAGCAAAAAATTATAGGATCTGATCTTCCTGTTTTCAAAATCAATGTTAAGAATGGCTTCGCCCCGCATGCAGGCTACCAGCAGGTTTCCTTTCATTGAAGGAAATGCCTTGCCGCTGTAAAAGATCGCTTCGGCCGGACCAATCGATGGCGAAAACTCCATCAAAGGCGGCATCATACCATCTGCATTATTGCGGTGATGCATCACAGGCCACCCGTAATTGTTGCCTTTTATAACAATGTTAATTTCATCTCCACCCGTTGGACCATGCTCTGAATTATATAAAAAACCAGTGCCCGGCTGAAAGGCAATACCCTGTGAATTGCGATGGCCGTAAGTCCAGATTTCTTTGCGGGCTGTGTCTGTTTTTACAAAAGGATTATCGGCGGGCATAGATCCATCTTCATTCAGGCGTAGTACCTTTCCATTGAGCGCTTTCAGATCCTGCGCCAGTCTTGGTACATCGGCATCACCAGTTGTGATGTATAATTTTCTATCTGCTCCAAACTTTAAGCGGCAACCCGTATGGTTAAAAACACCGGGTATTTTTTCGATAATGGTTTGCGGATTGATTAAGGAATCGTCTGCATATTTATAGCTGGCAACACGTAAAAAAGTTGTGTTATTAATACGGTAATTATATGCCAGGTAAACTAAGTGGTTGGTGGCAAAATTGGGATGAAGACATAAAGCAAGCAACCCCATTTTTCCCTTTACTTCAATATCAGGAACATTGAGTACTGGTTTTTCTATTAACTGGTTGTGTTGCATCAGGCGCACCCTGCCGGGCCTTTCAGTAAACAGCATGCTGCTGTCGGGTAAAAAAACAATATCCCATGGCACGGCTAAATTGATGGCCAGTGTATCCACTGCAAACCAGGCTGGCACAGCGTTCGGCAACTTAGGTTGCTTCAATACAAATGCTGTCAACCCAATAAAAACAGCCATCATTAAAACGGCACAACAAATAATCTTCTTCATAACATCAATTAAAATTTCAGCAAATGCTTTCCCTATTACTAAAAATTAAGGTGGTATATTTTGTTGATTTGTCTTACTGCAAATGGTCAGCCGTTTTTATGATAAATGAAGAAAATAAACATTACGCAACCCCGTCAGCGGTTCTAAACCCTGACGGCGGTTGCAGAAAAACGAACCTTTATTTTGAAATTCTGCCTAACCGCCGACGGGGCTGATAGCCGCCGTCGGGGTTAACGGTGTTTCAAACGAAGACGGTGGTCGATAAGATCAATTTCCCGAAGGCACATTCAGCACTTCCCCTTCCTTTACCGGCACGCCAAAATTGGGCGTACCATCTTTGTTCCAGGCAAATTTTTGTGCCCGTGGCGAACGAAAACCGCCACAACCCTGGCCGGGTTTTGAATTGGCGTGGTACAAAATATAATCTTCCTTACCATCAGGTGATTTAAAAAATGAATTGTGGCCCGGCGCATACACGCCGTTTTCAGGTGCCTGTTTAAATACCGGCTCCGGCGATTTTGTCCAGGAAGCAGGATTCATCAAATCTCTGCCCACATTGGCTGTCAGCATGCCGAGTGCATAAAAATCCGTCCAGCAACCGCTGGCTGAATAGATTAAAAACAACTTGTTGCCATGCACCAATACTTCGGGGCCCTCATTTACATTTACATGCGGCACATCATCTGCATTATTAAGATCGCCATGTATTTCCCAAGGCAATGAGGGTGTTGACAATTTTGCCCTTGCTCCTTCAACGGTCCATGGATTTTTCATTTTAGCGATGTAAATATCCTGCTCGCCATTAGCGTCTCCTTCCCATCCGCTCCAGATGGTGTACAGCTGTTTTTTATATTCAAACACCGAACCATCGATGCTCCATTTATCATCTGGCGTAGTAAATTTTCCTTTTACGATCCACTCCCCTTTTAACGGATCGGCAGAACTGTTTTCCAGCACCCAAAGCCGGTGATTGATATTACGGCCGCTGTCTGCCGCGAAATAAATATACCATTTGCCCTGCAGGAAATGTATTTCCGGCGCCCATAATTCTTTTGAATAAGGACCTGTGGAAGGTGGTGTAAATACCACTTTCTTCTCCGCCGTTTTTAAGTCAGCAATGCTGCCGGTTTTCCAAAGGGTGATATTATGGCCGGTTGAATTGGTATAATAATAAAATCCGTTTTTGTAAATGCACCAGGGGTCTGCACCAGACGAGAGCAGCGGGTTGGTAAATGTTTTTTTCTGCTGGGCTTGTACAGCCAAACTGCAGAAAAGAATCAGGCCATAAACAAATTTGAATGTTATTTTCATGCCGCTGGTTTTTAAAAATTAATTTGACAGTATTTAATCAGATTCGATTATAATGTGCCTGTGTTACTTAAAGAATAAAATGGTGTATCAATTTGCGAATAGTAGGTAATCAATAGCGATTTAGTGCTTATTCACTATTGCCTATTTACTATTGCTTATTTACTATTGCTTATTTACTATTGCTTATTGCCCGTTAAGTCTCAAGCTACCTGCATTTTTTCTGCACCAACGATAGAAGTTCCGTTTTCAATGGTGGCGATGTACACTTTCATTTCAATGCCAAATGCGACTTTGTAAGCTGCCTCAATCCGGCCAGACAATGCCTCAATTGCTTCTTCCTTCACCAGGTTAATACTACAGCCGCCAAAGCCGCCCCCCATCATTCTTGCGCCCAGCACAGCGGGTTCATTCTTTACAAAGTCAACCATAAAGTCCAGCTCTTTGCAGCTTACATCATACAGCTCGCTGAGGCCTTTGTGTGTGGCAAACATTTTTTCACCAAAGCTCACCATATCGTGTAGTTCAAGGTCAATACAGGCATCCTGCAAACGTTGTATTTCTTCGACAATAAAGCTGCAGCGCAGGTATACTTTTTCATCCCGGGGCAACACAATTTCATCCAGCATGGCCAGCGTTACATCACGTAATTTTTTTACTTCGGGGTATTGCTGCTGCACCATAGCAACGCCGGCTTCGCATTGCAGCCGCCTGGTATTGTATTCGCTGGAAGCAAGCGAATGCTTGATATTGGTATCAAACAACACAATGCGAATACCTTTCATATCAAAAGGTTTGTACTCGTATTCCAGTGAGCGGCAATCCAGTTTTATTACATGATCTTTTTTACCAAACATGCTGGCAAACTGATCCATGATGCCGCATTGCACGCCCACATATTTATTCTCCGCCTGCTGCGCCATTTTTACCATGGCCATTTTATCCAGGCCCAATGCAAATAGTTCATTCAAAGCAAACAACACCGCACACTCCACCGCAGCCGAAGACGACATCCCTGCACCGGTCGGTATATCGCCGCCTATCACGCAATTAAAACCACCAATTGTATATCCTGCTTTTTGCAACTGGTCAATCACACTGTTGATGTACACTGACCAATGGCCTTCTATTTTTTGCAGGTTATTTACATCCGTTTTATATTCTTCATTCATGTCGGCGGCAACAAAATGACATCGATCATTGTTGCTGACAGCAGCCGCGACATAGATGGCTTTGTTGATGGCGGCGGGCAATACAAAGCCGTCATTGTAATCCGTGTGTTCGCCAATTAAATTGACTCTGCCCGGGCTGCGTACCACCAAAGGTTCTGCATTAAATATCGTTCTGAATTTACCAGCTATGGCGCTGGCAATGGTATTATTTGTTGTTGTTTCCATGTAGTAGCTGTGTTATTATTTTTTTATTTTGTTACGAACTTTTGTTTTTCAATTAAGCATCGTTGTGTCACTCACTTTTACTTTTTCAGCTTTGGCAACAACGGATCGAAGTGTCTTCTTCAATGCAATAGCCTTCGGTGTGCAAAAGCACATTTTCAATGTCACCCCTTCTGTGTTTTTGAGTACGTTTCTCTTACTTTTTTTCTATAATAATGTCAGTCCTTCAGGCCTGGTATTTACAGCTTATAACTAACCATTTTTAATCACGTTCTTTTACGGTATGACCTTCGGTACCGACCGTAGCTCAATGCCGGCCCGGTCTCCAGCGCTTTGTTGAAAAGTAAAAAGCCGAAATACATCCCAACAATTAAGCTCGTATTCTTTTACTTTTGACTTTTTAATTTTAATTATTTCACTACCGGAAACGATGCAATCCTTAACCTCGCAGCGCCCATTGGTATCAGTTCTATAGGCTGTTCTTTTGTTGCTACGGTTACCGGGCTTTGCGGCAATACGTCACACAAACCATATTTATCCAGTATCCATTCCGGAATAATTTTTCCTTTTGCTTTCAGCATAAATGGAACGTCAGCTTCGGTAAAAGGAAAATCATTTTCGGGCCAAGCCTTTTTAACCATTTCAAACTGGCTTTCCAAAGGCTGATCATTTAAGGCAAGTCCGTAATTCCACATGCTGGCCGGGTAAATTTCGTAGGACGGCCATTTGCTTTGGTCTGCATTCGGCTGCCATTTGGAATCCCACGCAACGGCTTTTTTACTGTCGACCATTTTATAAGACTCATCAATTTTTAAAGAGAAAGTAAGCGGACCATAACTGATGCTGACACTGTTTTTATTCTTCGTCCAGTCTTGTTTTTTCAGCTTCATCGGTAACATCAATTCTACTACATCACCCTGCTTCCATTTGGTTTCAATGCGGGCATAAGAGCCGGGTTCAACCACTACTTTTTCATCAACACCATTTACCCAAATGGTTGCATTGCTGCACCAGTTTGGAATGCGCAGGTACAAAGGAAAACTGGTACTAACTTTTGTATTGATTTCAATTTTTATGTTTTCATCAAAAGGATAATGCGTGGTTTGTTTAAGCGTAACAAGACTACCTTTTCCTGTGCCTACTTTAGCGGTTACTTCACTGCTATTGTACAGCAACGCGGCAATACCATTATCAGGAGTTGCCATCCATAAATGTTCTGCATAATAAGGCCATCCCTGTGCATGGTTGTGCTGGCAGCAACGGCTGCTGAAAGGATTCATCATTAAAAACGGGCCTTCGTTTTGAATGCCGGGCGCATGGTTGCGGCTGTCACTCACCACCATGTTGGGTGCTGTTAAATAACGCAAACCTTTAAAGTCGGGCATCACTGCTGCAGGGTAAGTATTAAAAGCAACTTCCTCGCAATGATCGGCCCACATGGGATCTCCCGTGATGCCGGTTAAGATTTCATCGCTCGCCATTTGCTCTACCATGCCACAGGTTTCTACCGCCTGTCTTGGATCATCAAAACCTTTTCTGGCGTTTTCATCGGCACCAAACATACCTCCGGGCACTTGCCCGTAAATGCTTCTTACCAGGTAAAAATCGTTGTAGGTGGCGTTCAAAAAACTGCTGTCCTTTGTTTGCATGTAATATGTTGCAGGTTCACGAAAACATTGAGCGATGTTTACATTGTGCCAGTTGGGTAACCTGTCCTTTTGCGACCAGTCGGCTGTATTGCGGTGAATTTTATTGGCAAGATCCAGCAACCATTTTTCACCGGTACGATTGTACAGCCAATAAATGCTGTAAAGGTTATCACCGCCACGGCTGTTCTCCCAATAAATCTTCAGCAGCTTTGCTTCCGGCACGGTAGATTGCCATTTAAAATATTTTGTCATAAACGGAATCACCCTTGCATCGTTGCTGTATTCGTAATACGATTGCATGCACCATAACATCAGCATGTTGGGCCACATGTCCTGCAGACCAGCTTTGGCCTCCTGTATATCAGTCGTGGCAAAGGCGGGACCGAAATAACCATTTGGCTGCTGGCTTTGAAATACTTTGTCGAGCCATAATTTTGTTTCAGCTACAATCTTTTCATCTTTTAAAATATAACCGAGGTTGCCATAACCTTTTAACCAGTAAGGCACTTCTTCCCAGCCATGATCGCCTTTGCCGGTACCACTAAACCAGGCGTTGTTGTTTTTATCAAGCCAGGCACTTATTTCACCGAGTTTACCGGTTAAGCCATCCCGCTGGAGCTCCAGGTATTTTAAAATCCAGCCGTTGGGCCTGATACTGCCGACAGGTAACTTCACAAATGCCAGTGGCGCTAATGGAGCTTTGTTGCCAGTATAAAACTTGTTGGCAGTTGCGGTAGACGGACGTTTTACATTCGTAATTTTTACCGCATTTTGCGCCGCCAGCCTGGCTGGCACTACCACTATCATCAACATCAAAACAAACAAAACAATTTTTACAGATTTCATACTTAAATTATTTGTGCCTTTATTTTATTGAATTATTAATCGTTTACTAAATGACCTTTTATCATCCAAACCTCGCCACCTTTATCGGAATAGGCATTGGTTGATGTAAGCGCAATGATGGTATCATCGTCCAGCACACAAAGCGAATTCCACAGCCCATGTTTATTGAGTGGCACGTTAAAAGGAATAGAGGTCTGTCCGAAGTTTCTTCCATCATTATCACCGACGGTAACAAACATACAGGACTGCTCCCAGTTATTATTTCTGCCCGTTGTTCCCTGGTAGGCTAAAATGGTTTCGCCAGTTTTAAGCTGGTGCAGGTAGGGAGCGCCTGCGTACACACTGTCAGGCAAAGGTGTTGTCAAAGCTGCATTCCGGCTGCTACTGCCACCATCAACAACACTACTCCATTTACCATCGATGGAACCACGGATGATAGATGGTTTAAAAGTATTGACCGCGTTATCTTCTATGGAAAATAGGATTTCATTTTTATCCTTTAATAAAATAGGCACCGGCATGCCATCTCTTTTGCCTGCACGAAAGCTCACAATTTGCGGTTCGGTCGTCCAGCTTAATCCATTATCCATTGAGCGGAAGATAGAAATATTTTGTTCGTTACTGTGGGTGTAAATGCCTTCGTTGCTGAAAAATAATTGTATCTCGCCTGAAGGCAATTGTATTTGTGATGGCTCCCAACAACCATCTTCAACTTTTGAATCTGCTTCATACAACAGGCGTTCATCTTTCCATGTCAGGCCGCCATCATAACTTTTTTTGGTGCGAATGCCAAAGTGTTTAGTGGAATCTATGGGCGAAGGCCGGGGATTATAAGATGCCAACAAAGAATGATCTTTTAATTCAAGTATTTCGGGTACGGCCATATTGACGCCGTTTTGCCGGGTGGCTATTATAAGTGGTGCAGACCACGTATTTCCGACGTCAGCACTTTTAATACCTTCGATATTACCGCCTGCTACTTCATACACGCAGATCAAACTTTTATCATGCAGCTGTATCATTCGCGGATAACCGCAGTACGTAACATTGCTTCCGTTTAGGGGTGCTAATTTCTTTAAAGATGACTGATCCCAACTGATGTGCTTTGCTGGATGATTTTTTATCCTGCCGGGTGAAGTTGTGGGCACAGTTTTATTACTGCATGCAACAATTGCAAACACAATAAAAGTGATATAAATTTTAAAATATCTACGCATGCTTAATTAATTGCCGGACGTAAATTTTACATTGGATTGGTTCATTGGCGGCTTAAAATTAACTGCAATCGTTTACATTATTATTCAAAAACAGTCTTGCTTTGAATTTTTGAATAACAGTATTGTAAAGTAATGTAAGCAATCAGGAATGAACGCATCAAATCAAGTCAAAATACATTCAAATCGTTTCACTGAGTACTGTTGTCATTATTTAAATTTTTTCTGGCTCGATTGCCTGCAAATTAACTCCGGCTGCAACACGAGTTTAAACGGACTTGCATTGGCATCGCCCTTTTTTTCCTGTGAACCAAAAAATAACTTGGCTGCTTCTTCCCCCATTTGTACCGTTTGCTGGTTTACCGTTGAAAGCGATGGTGTAATGTACTCGCCAAAAGGTTCATTGGCAAAACCGATGATGGCAATTTCATCCGGTATTTTTATGCCTGCTGATTTAATGGCCTGCATGGCGCCGAGCGCTGTAAAATCTTCCACTGCAAAAAGGCCATCCGGCATTTTCGGCGACGCCAGCAATTTCTTCATCCAGTCACGCCCCGATTCGATGCTTACTTTTCCAAACACAATCAAATCGTCATCCACGGCGATGTTATGTACATTCAGTGCATCAATATAGCCCTTTAAACGCTGGTTAAATATACTTACATGCTGCTGGCCGCCGATATGCGCTATGCGCCTGCAACCCTGCATGATGAGGTGTTTGGTAGCAGCAAAGGCACCCGCATAATCATCCACCACTACGGAGGATACACCAAGTGTATCTACCGCCCTGTCGAAGAGGATCAGCGGCACACCGCGTTTTTTTATTTCATTGTAATGATCCAGGTTGATGCTTTCTTTTGAGATGGAAGCCAGCACGCCATCTACCTGCGACTGCAAAAATGTTTGTACGCCTTTTTTCTCGTACTCATACATTTCATTGGTTTGATAAATGAGTACGTTGTAATGATTTTCGTTGGCAATTTTTTCAATGCCATGTACTACAGAACCAAAGAAATTGATTTCCGCACTTGGTATAATTACCCCAATGATATTTGATTTGCCGGAGCGTAAAGACGAGGCTATTTTATTGGGCTGATACTGTAATTTCTCCGCTACTTCCCTTACTATTTTTTTTGTAGATTCTTTTATTCCGGGATGATCGCTCAGCGCACGGGACACGGTGGCCGCAGTTATATTCAGCTCCCGTGCAATATCCATCAGTGTTACTTTTAAAATAATTTCACTCATTGAGGTGTTTTTAAAAGCAGATAATTAAGATAATTCCTTACTTAAATTGTCGCATCAACAGCAGTTACCTACTTCAGCGGGCCGAAATTCCACAAAGCTTAAATGCTGAACGGAGCGTCGCCAATGCAGTCCCATAAAGCCTCTTAGCTGGTTAAAAAAGTATTGTGTTAAAAAAAAATGACCTGGAGTAGAAACAACAGGTCTTAACGACTGCCATATGAAAATTTATTTTTAAGGGCTTATAGCACCCCGTTTAGTTTTTTTATCAGGATAACTTCATCTTCCCTGTATGCTGTTCCATCTGGTCTGAAAATATCATGAAACCATTCTACCGGCTGACTACCATCCGGTGTGGGTGTATCCCAGGCGTAAATGGTATTTGTTTTTCCGGCAACAAAACCCCAGTTGATAGCGCCCACATTTTCCTTTTTCATCATGGGCAATTCGGTAGAGAAACGGCTGTTCCTCGTGCGTGCCATGTACTCCGTGCAAATCAATGGTTTGCCATTGGCCTTTAATATTTGGATGACTGTTTTATGCAGCGGCGCTTCCTGGTAATCGTGATAGGTAATAACATCGGAATGTGTTAACTGGAAAGCATTCAGGTTCTCAAGATCCCATGCCCAAAGGCCTGCAGATATTGGCTGATCGGGGTTTACCGCACGTGCCCATTCAAACAATTTTGTCAGCAATGCCAGGGAAGAATCGCCCTTGCCATTGTTACCTGGCTCATTATATAAATCCCACAATAAAATTCTTTTATCGTGTGCAAAACTGGTCAGCACATCTTTTACATATTTTTCAAGGCCGGGAAAGTTGATGCTGTCTGCCGAAGCCGGCTGGCCCGGGTCCTGCATCCATCCTGAATTGTGAATGCCTGTCTTTACTTCGGGTTGTTTACCGGCTTTGGGTTCCTTGTTCCAGCAGTCATCAAAAAATACAAACAGGGGTTGAATGTGGTGCTTATCGGCGATGGTTAAAAATTCTCCTACACGTTTTTTAAAACCATCAGGATCCTGTTTCCAGGCGATGGAATGCAAAAATACCCGCATGGTATTAAAGCCCAAACCCTTTGCCCAGCCTAGTTCTTTATCAATTGTTGCCGGATCAAAAGTATCTGCCTGCCACATTTCCAACTGGTTAATTGCGTTGGCAGGTATATAATTGGCACCGGTGATCCACTTGTGCTGGTTGTACCATGCAGTTGCTTTTTCAACCGACCAAACTGTACCCGTTACCGGCGCGGCTGTTGTTGCTTTTTTAGATTTCTGCGCCTGCGTTGCTGTTGAAACAACCAGTAAAAATAACAGGGCGAACAGCCGTATGCTTTTTGTCATGCTTTATTAAATTAAGAGTTTAACTATTGGTTTGAAAATGTATTGCAGTATTAAATTTAAATGCCTGTATTAAACTATCGTCTATTTGTTTTTTAATTTCATTTCAAGCACTTTCATAAAGTAACCACCTACAACACTTCTTGCCTGGAAGCCTACCATTTTACCATCCGTTGTTTCGTGCCAGTCACTGATGGGCACGCGGGATGTTGTTTGCGTGGCGTACTTATAAACAGGGGCAACCAATGCAGTAAAATCTTTTTGATTGTCTGCCAGCACAGATGTCCATATTATCCAGTCTGATTTGGTGTAAGTCTTCCTGCTATCCAGCGGCAATCCAAATTCATTTTGTTTGGTGAGGTAATATTTTATCTCTTTTTCATATACTTCTTTGGGAAAATAATTCAGTTTTAACACCTTGTCCCAAACAAGGTTATACTTTTGGCTCCAGGTACCTTTATCATTAAAAGTTAAAGAATAATGATCGCCGTCTTCGGCCATGGCCATCCATTTTTTTACCATGTCTTTTGTGATGCTTCGGTACTTGGCTGCGGTCTGCTGTTCGCCTGCTTTTTCAGCCATTTGTACATAACCACCCAACGCAACGATTGCCTTCATAGAAAGATTGGCGTTGCGTGCCAGGTGACCTGCGAAATCATCGGTGCATAATTGCAGTGCCGGATCAAGACCTTCTTTACTTAAATAGTCTGCCCAGATAGCCAGTGTTTTCCAGTGTTTTTTTGCATAGTTCACATTGCCTTCCGCCTTGCAAACAGCTGCGGTCAACGCCATCATGTTACCACATTCTTCTACCGGCATGTCTTCGCCATAAGTTTGCCCGTTGGCGATGGGATAAGTTCCCAAATCGTGTGATGGATAGGGTTTGGCCCATTTACCACTTTCGCTGTAATAAAAAATGCCGTTCAGCATTCCTTCAAATAATTGTGGATTATAAGCCAGGTACAATGGGGCTGATGGATAAGTAACATCCACCGTATTGATAGAGCCGTTACTAAAATTTTCTTTTGATAACAACAGCAATTCGCCCTTTGGACTTTTAACCAGTTTGTGTGCGGCAATACTTTGACGGTAGGCCAGCTCACATAATTTTGCGTATTCTTCACCACCGGCTTTCACCGCGTCATCATGAATCATTTTATTGATGACCTCACATTTTTTGATGGTTGCTTTATAATCAGCTGCAGCCTGTGTAAGTTCCTGCTCAAATTTTACTGTACCGCTTTGGTTCCAGTAAGGGCGCAGGTTTGTTTTAAAATATTGTATGGAATACAGATCATCGTAGCCCATTAAAATCAGCTGCTCTTTTACAGTAGTGCCAATTTTACCGAGGCTTACCACGGTGCCCAGTAACAAGTGTTTGCCGCCTTTAAGATTGTTTGCAGATGGCATAAATAATTTGGATGCATCCCCATCTTCAGTAACAGACTGTTTTACGCCTGCGGCTGATGGAACAGCTACATACATATACCCCCAGTCAATGCGCAGATCATCGCCTTTCTTTTGTAATATAGGCTGTTCAACAGTTCCAGCTTTTAAAATAGACAAGCCTCGGGAAGTATATTGCTGGGTGGTCATCGCCTGTGTGGGCGTGTTAGCCGCTATATCGGTTGAAGCGCCAAAGTACAATTGCACATCATGCGAAGCGCCATCTGTTGACTTTATTTTAGCGCTGATATAGGATACCGGCCTTGCTAAAATCGCCAGGTTGTTGATGAGTAATGGTGAAGTAAAAGTGAGTGACAGGTTTACTTTACCACAGGTAAAATCGTAGATGGTTTGTGTAGCATTTAATTGCACGCTGTTTTGTATGGCTGTTTGTACGGTGTTGCCGGTAGCCGCTTTGGGCTCTTCCACAATGCCTGCATCCAGCATAGCGCCACCTACGTTATTGATGACATGTATGGCTAAGATATTGTCGTCTTTTCTAAGTTTGCTTTTGATATCATCGCTGATGGGCAGGTAAATATATTTGTTGGTCCACCCTACTCTTTTATACACCAGGTCGCCGTTCAGGTAAGCTTCCACATCATCATCATGACTTAATTTTAAAAACAGGTTGTTAAGATTCAGATCGCCGACTGCAAACTTTCTTCTCATCCAGATATTTTTGCTGAGCCATTTTGTTTTTACCACGCTTAAGTTATCACCAAAGGGTGCTTTGCCTTTTTTCCACTGACTGTCATCAAAGCCAGCACTGATCCAGCCTTCAGCAGGCTGATCTTCCGTGTACGCTGCTTCATAATTTACTTCATCTCCGGCAGGTAAAATTGTTTTATACATCTTGCCTACATTGCCTAAAAAGCGATAGGTTTCACCATCTACTTTTATCATACCAATTAAAGACTGATCGGCACCTGTCCAGTGTTTGGTTGGCGATGCGGCCAGTTCATCGGTGGTTGACCAGATGCTGAAATAGGGATCATGAGTTATTAAAGGATATGCGGGCGCTTTGCTGCTTTGGGCAAAGCCAAGCCAGCAGTTAACAATCAAAAAACACAGTACAAACAATTTCTTCATGATGCGAGATTTTTTTTATCTGGTTAGATTATAAACTACAAGTGTTAAGCACCTGTCAATGGTCAATAGGCAATAGTCAATAGGCAATAGTCAATAGGCAATAGTCAATAGGCAGTAGACAATAGGGCAGCAGTAATTCACTATTCACCATTCACTATTCACCATTGACCATTCACAACTGACCGTTCACTATTCACCATCATTTAATTACTGTCCTGGTCAATGCCGAATTGAGTGCCTTCAATTTTTCTACGGGCATTTTCATATCTTTTCTGTCGTACGTAAGGAAGCCATTGCTCTCGCCTTCTACATCGGTGGTTTGTGTGTATACGGCGGCTGACAACCCTTTCTCTATTAAAGCAGGTATTTTATTGACTAACTCTGTATACCTTTTTAGTAACTCTTCTTTATTTTTAAAACTCTGGTAACCCCAGTTATTTTTAGATTGCCAGGTATGTCCTTCAACAGGTAGACCAAGACCGCCAAATTCACCGAGCACCAATATTCTTTTGGCACCAAACAATTCCGGATCAGGCATTAATGGTTCAGGGTAATTGTGAAGGTCTATAATTGGACCGACGTTTACAAAGTTGCCACCGCTGGCTGTATTTACGAGGCGGCTTGGGTCTTTCTGCATCGTCCACTCTACAATTTCTTTTGTTTTAAACTGGCCCCAGGCCTCGTTAAATGGTACCCATACCACGATGCAGGGAAAATTGTGCAGGTCCTGCATAATCTCGTTCCATTCTGTACGAAATATTTTTTCCGATTCTGGTGTACGGTCTTTATCTGTAGCACGGCCATAAATGCCAGGCCTGTTTTCCCATTGGTTACCGAGGTCACCGGTGGGCATATCCTGCCAAACCAGCATACCCAGTTTGTCGCAGTAATTGTACCAGCGGGCGCTTTCTGTTTTGGTATGTTTGCGGATTAAATTAAATCCCATTGCCTTTGTTTGCTCGATGTCAAATTTCAATGCCTCATCGGTTGGGGCAGTATACAATCCGTCAGGCCACCAGCCCTGGTCGAGCGGACCAAACTGAAAAACAAATTCATTGTTCAGCAACATCCGTTGTATACCATTCTTATCTGCCTGCATGGAGATTTTACGCATGGCGAAATAACTTTTTACTTCGTCTACCTTTTTTCCTTTGCGCATAACCGTGTACGTTAAGTCGTACAAAAACGGGCTGTTGGGCGACCATAGCTGCGGATTGGCAATGGCCAACGTTGCATCGGTGCCGGGTTGTATTTTTTGCTCTGCTACTTTTTCCGTGCCTTTAAATGCAGTCGCCACCACTTCATCACCCGGTTGCAGTTGCTCCACTGTAGCTGTTATATGCAGTGATTGTTTGTCTACATCCGGTGTTTGTGTTGTACTGCTGATGTATGTGTTGGGAACGGCTTCCAGCCAAACTGTTTGCCAGATGCCGGTTACAGGCGTGTACCAAATACCTTTGGGATCTTTTACCTGCTTGCCTCTTGGCTGCGGACCATCGTCTGTGGGATCCCACACACGGATGGCAATTTGCTGGTTGCCTTTTTTGGCAAGCGCATTGGTAACATCAAAACTAAAAGGATCAAAGCCGCCCTGGTGAGTGCCTACTTGTTTACCGTTTACGTACACCGTACACAACCAGTCAACCGCACCAAACTGCAGCAACACTTTACTGTTTTTAAAATTAGCCGGAAGACTGATGCTGCGCTGATACCATAACACACTGTCCTTACCAACCGTTTTACCAACGCCGGATAATGCCGATTCCACGGCAAATGGTACCGCTATTTTACCTGCAAATGAAGCTGGTATTGTTTCCTGAGACTTTGGCAAAATAGTGTACTGCCACAATCCGTTTAGATTCATCCAGCTGTTGCGTACCATTTGTGGCCGGGGATATTCCTGCAATGGTTTTGCCGGATCCACTTTTTCCGCCCAGGGCGTTACAATTTTATCGCCTGCAATTTTCCATTCGGATTGAGAAAAAGCTGTTACACAAAATGACGAAACAATAAATAAAGTGAGAATTTTTTTCATTGATGGCTTCAGTTAAATAATTAAATGCAAATAACCCACGGGCAGTTTTAGGTTCGTAAATATATAACAAAAGCCAAACAGCCTGCGCTGAAATGGCTTCTGTTATGATAACTTTCCAGTTATAAAAGGTTCTTCACCCGGTTTATTCTTTTTTCAATAGACAACAAACTAGTAAGTGATTTTTTCTACCGGCGAAAAAATCCTGTCTTCCACCCCTGCTATTTTAAGACCGATACGGGCAAAAACATAGGTTTGTGCAGGAGAAATTGCGGGAACTGAAACACTTAAACTTACGTTGTTCAAATCGGTAATATCTCCCCCGCTTAAATTAGCGGATGCCACATTATCAACCCCTGAAACAAATTCGGTCTTGTTGACAAAAAGCGTCACACTTTCAATATCCTTCGCGTTTACATCATTGATTATTTTTTCAATTTTAAAGGTTGCATTTACCTTGCCTCCACCGCCTGTTAGCTGGGGAGTTCTGATCATATAATAAGGCATTACTTCTATGTCCAGTGCCTTACTTCCAGCCAATGTAACAGCTATCGAATCCGGCACGCCGGGTGACAGCTCTTTAGAAATAAATGGCCCTTGTCCTACGGGAATAATCATTTTATAATCGCCGTCATATAACACGGCAGAATAAGTACCTTCCTGGGAAAACGTACTGTTGATGGCACCTACCTTTCCAAAGCCGTACTGGTAAATTTGAAAAGGCACCTGGTTTCTTTCCACCTGGATGGCTTCTCCGTTGTACACAATTTTGCCGGTTAAAGTAGAAGAAGGAGCGGTGTAGTTATCCTTTTTACAGGCACCGATTGAAGCAACCACAAGGCCTGCCAAAATGAATTGAAATATATTTTTCATTATTAAAAATTTAATAAATAATTATTGGTTGGGTTGTTTCACAATTTGCGGATTGGCCGCTCTTACATCATCTCCGATAAAGGTGTAATAGTTACCGAATAAAAAGCGGTTGGCACCTGTTACAACTGCCGGTAACGTTTCTTTGAATAACCATTTATTATTATCAGGGCTGCCCGGAAAATAAGTTTTGTATGGCCATAAACCCCACGGCTGAGTGCTGTGCCTGCTGGCCACGCCGATATTGCTTTTTAAATCACTCAACGTTGTAGGTACACCGTCCCATACTTTATCAGCAATGCGCCAGCGTTTCATATCATATAAAATATGTCCTTCAAAACAAAGCTCTACTCTGCGCTCGTGCACAATTCTATTGAAATTAATATCGCCGGCTGTTAAAGGAACTGTAAGACCAGCCCTTGAGCGCACCTGGTTTAAATAAAGTGCAGCAGTAATATTATCACCTGTTTCAAAAGCAGCTTCAGCAGCATTCAGCAAAACTTCGGCATAACGGTAACGGATAAACGCTACAGTACTGCCTTGCCCCCTGCGGCCTGAGCCTACAGTTGGGTCCAGGTATTTGCGGATGTAAAAACCAGTTTGTGTTCTAAACTCCAGTCCGTTTACAGGGCCGTCTTTACCAACCACCTGTACCGGTGTTCCGCCGGTTGTTAGTGGTTTTAAATGGCCTGCTTCATCACTGGTAATTACGCTTCCGTCAGCGAGCTCATAACCTGCCCATATATCCACTGCACGTCCTTTAAACAAACTGCCTGGCAACAAAATAGTTCCTGCAAGCCTCGCATCCCTGTCAGCAAATATGTCCTGGATATTGGAGTAATAAATCGGATTGCCCGAGCCATCTTTTGTAGCAAACGGAGCATAGGTATTATCCGTTTTTTCGAAAGCTTCTGCAAGGTTGAGTGAAGGATCGAGCCGGCCTGCATCGCCGCCTTCGTCTGATATGGAGTACGGCTGATCGTTGGTGGTAAAACCATGTGTTTTGGCACCGGTTTTAAAATCTTCAAAGAAGATGGTTTCCGGGCTTGTTTTGTCTAAGAACAGATTGGCATAGTTATCTGCCAGGGCTGTTGCATTAGCGCCGGTTGGCGCGGTGTACAACTTATATGCACCTGCGCTGCCGTTGATAATTTCACTGGTAGCCCTCAACACAATCGCATAATAGTCGTTTGATTTGGCGGCTGAAATTCCCACTTCTCCACCGGGCGTAGCTATGGACGGTGTGTTGGCACCATATTTTGCTATGGAACCTGCATACAAGGCGGCCCTCGCTTCCATTGCCAAAGCTGCTCCTTTACTTGCTCTTGATTTCTCATTTACATCTGCCGGCAAATCACCTTTAATGGCTTCCGCTTCGCTGATGATAAAATCATATAGTTGCGCTTCTTTCGATCTTGGTATTTGCAGGTAAGTGGCATCACCATTGTAATCATAAGAAAGCGGCTGCAGGCTTAATGGTACGCCGCCGTAACGTTTGGCTAACTCGAAATAAAAATTAGCACGCAGGAACCTGGCTTCAGCACTAAATCTTTTTTTATCGCCATCAGAAAGTGCTGTAGAAGCACTGTCTCTTTGTAAAAACAAATTCAGGTCGCGGATATAGTTGTAACTGTCAAACCAGTTAACACCCCAGTTATCATAGTTCCAGCCGGTTCTTTGTACAAGATCACGGGCGAAACTGCTGTTTTCTGACGGAAAACTTTCACTGAAATCTGTAAAACTTCCCCATCCGTTATCAAGGCCGCTAAAATCAAGTTGCCGGTTGTATAAGTCGCCCAGCACGGAAAGTACCAAAGCGGGATCGCTGAAAACCTGGTCGTTTGTGAGAAATGTATTCGGCTGTACATCCAGGAAAGCACTGTCTTTTTTGCAACCGGCTGCGCTGAATAGCAGCACTGCTATTGTTGATATTAAAATAATTTTTTTCATTGAAAGTATTTTTATTCAGAATTGATTATAAAGAAAGATTGATACCTACATTAATAACCCTGTTTTGTGGAAACTGCAATCCATTGTCATCGATGGTTTCAGGATCAACTCCGTACTGTGAAAGATTATCAATTGAGAACAGGTTATACGCATTCAGGTAAAACCTGGTTTTTTGAATTTTAGCTCTTTTTAAAATACTCGACGGTAACGTGTATCCTACTTCAATCGTTCTTGCCCTGATGTAAGAAACGTTGTGCAACCAGAATGTTGACTGTACATTGTAGTCAGAATGAGAGGTACCGGGATTGTACCTGTTTGCAGGATACTTACCGGGTATCCAGGCGCTGTTAACATCATAGATATCTGCTCTGTGCCACCTGTCTTCAAAAATTGCATTCAGGTTTCCGTTGTTCTGAAAAGCCCATCTTTGTTCCCAGTTCTGGTACCAGGTAAAGCCTGAAGCGCCTGAAAAATCAGCATGAAAATCGAAGTTTTTATAGTAGGCTGCAATGTTAAATCCAAAATTGATGTTGGGCTGTGTGCCATAGCCATAGCCAATCGGGCGCTGATCTGATCCATTAATCTTACCATCTCCGTTTACATCCTGGTAAATTAAATCTCCCGGCAATAAGGTTTTATTGCCCTGTCCGTCGATATCCACTTTATAAGCATTGATTTGTTCAACGGATGTAAACTGACCAATGCAATTATACCCCCATCCAAGATTTGTATACCGGCCTTCGCTTGAATTACGGTATTGATCAAGCGAGTTAAAGAATAAAGGATTATAAGATTGCAGGAATTTAGAGCGGGTATAAGAAACGTTTCCGCCAACAGTAAAGTTAACTTTACCAATGGTGCTGTTATAAGCCAACGAAAATTCTTCACCGAATTGCGCATCCGAATTAATGTTTTGCTGAGCCAGATTATACCCCAGTTCAATGGGTACAATTACATCATTTTTGGTACCCAGCAAGCCGGTACGTTTCCTGTAAAACCAGTCAAACGAGCCATTGATTTTTCCGTTCAGTAAACCGAAGTCCATACCTACATCGGTAATCTTACTTCTTAACCAGGATATACTGGTAACAGGTGTTCCTTTATCTCTTGAAGCGGGAACGGTGTTGCCATCCAATACGGCTGAACCCACAGTGCCATAATTATAACCAGCCAGGTAAGCGAACGGCGCAACGATGGGATTGTTATTGGGATTGTCATCACCCAATACACCATAAGAGCCCCTGAATTTTAAATTGCTGATAATTTTTGTTTCATCTTTTAATAATTTTTTAAAGAAAGGTTCTTCGCTGATTCTCCATCCCGCGGATACGCCGGGGAAGTAACCTACCCTGTATTGCGGGGCGAACAAATAAGATGCATCACGTCTTGCAGAACCCTCTACAAAATAGCGATTCTTATAATTATAGTTGATACGGCCGATATAGCCAATCCTTGCCTGGGTTCTGTCCTCATCCTGGTATTGATCAATAATAGGATAACTTACCAGCGGCAGGAAGTTGGACTGCGGTGAAGCATGTATCCAGTTTCTTACAAAATGATTATTGATTCTTTCAGCAACTGCAGTTACACCAATGGTATGGTCGCCGAATTTTTTGTTGTAGTTAGCCTGCAACTGCATGTTGGTGTTGATTTGTTTAATCTGCTCCCTGTCACGCCATGGATTGGTACTTCCTCCGGTTGCTTTGTAGCTGCTGTCTGATGGGTTATACGTATAAGCTTTGTATGTATACTCCTGGTTGTTTTCCAGTTCATCGGCCATGTAATAAGAACCCAACGCTCTTACAGACAAGCCTTTTACCCATGGAAGATCCCAGTCGATATGAAAGTTGGTTTGCAATACACGCCAGTCTTTTCTGAATTTACCTGACAAATTGTTATTAAGGAACGCATAGTTAGATTCCAAATGTGGCCCCATATCATTTAAATAAAGCGGGTTGTCATTGGCATAAGGTCTTTCCATCGGCGTATTTCTCAATACGGCCAGCCTTGCTAAAAAGTAATCATCACCACCCGGCACACCCGGGTTTTTGTATGTTTCTACCCGGCCATTGATATCAAAACCAACCTTTAAACCGTTGGCTAATTTTGCTGTAACATTAGATTGTATATTGGTACGGTTGAAGTTGTATTCTTTACCTAAAACTGAATTTTGAAACAGGTTGGTACCAGATACATAGTAGCTCACTTTATCTGAACCGCCGCTGATGTTTACGTTCACAGAATTTTGTGGTGCACCATTGTTGTTCAATACAAATTTTCTCCAGTCAAAACTTCTGTATTGCGGATCTGTACCGGCTTTCGCTGCATCCAGTATAGCCTGGGTAGTAGTAGTGCTGCCATAAGAATTCATTTCAGCGTCTGCCTTGTAATATAAATAATCAGCCGTATTATTAACTACTTTAGGAAAACGGAAAAAACTTTGGTAACCGCTGTAAGCGTCTACATTGATGCTGTTTTTACCTACCGTTCCTTTTTTGGTTGTAACCACCACTACTCCATTTGCGGCACGTACACCATAAATAGCTGCAGAGGCGTCTTTTAAGATGGTAATACTTTCCACATCATTTGGGGCCAACTGGTTAAACTGGCCTTCATCCTGCTGAATACCGTCAATTACATACAGGGGTGTACCCATATTACGTATCTGGATAGAAGCAGATGCACCGGGACGACCTTCTGCCTGGCGAAAAGTTACACCCGGCAATTTACCAGCGAGTGTGGTACTTACAGTAGCACCACCATGTACCCGGTCAATATCTTTAGCTGTAACCGATGAAATAGCACCCGTTAAAGACTCCTTTTTCTTGCTACCATAGCCAACTACAACAACCTCATCCATATCGTTTTTAACCTGCGCCATAGCAATGGTAAAATCTGTTTGGTTTTTCACAGTTATCTGTTGTACGGCATAGCCAATTGAAGAAACGACCAACACTGAATTTTGCCCGGCCACTTTTATAGTAAACCTTCCATCTGCACCGGACGATGTAGCATTTCTTGTACCTTTTTCGGTAACGGTAGCGTTTGCCAACGCATTGCCAATGCTGTCTTTAACAACACCCGATACTGTTATTTTTGCTGTTTGCTGTGCAAATACCGGTGCTAAAAAAGAAAGAAAAAAAAGCGAAAACAGAAGCAGTTTGGTTTTTTGCCGAAAGCGTTTGGGTGCGCAGGCAATTACTGGCGTAATACGCTGAGTAGTACATTTCATGTAGCAAGTAATTTTGATGATTTAATAATGATTGTAATCGTTTACATAATTTAATTCGGTTGTTACACTACCTTTAAATCATGGAACAAAATAAAATCTTATTTATCCGGGCGTCCATTCCTTGCGTACCATAATTTTCTCAAATTGTATCATTTTACCTTTGCCAACCCATGCACTTTATTTATTTGATAAAAAATAAACAGCCGGAGTAATTCAAATTTTTCATCAACTTCGCAAACGGTTTGAAACATAAAAAACATATCACACAATTAGTACAGATTTTCCTCTTCCTGGTTTTCAGCACGGTTACAACAACCGCACAATCTTATTTTTTCAGGCACTACCAGGTTGAAAATGGTCTTTCCAACAGTACCGTATTTTGCAGTGCGCAAGATAAATACGGCTTTTTATGGTTTGGTACCAAAGATGGCCTCAACCGCTTTGATGGCTACCATTTTAAACATTATGAAATGGCCAAAGAAGGGCATGTGATGATGCCGGATATGATTGGTTGCATGTTGGTGGATAATGACAACAGACTTTGGATTGGAAGCCAGAAAGGATTGTTTTATTTCGACCGCGAAAAAGAAAAACTGGTTCGTTTTATCGACTCGCTGGTTTGGATTAACAGTATGCACATGGATAAAGATGGGCAGCTGTGGTTTATATCTGCGGTAATGTTGTGCCGCTATAATTTTAAAACCAACACACTAACCAAATTTCCGCAGGCTAATTATTTTGCCGCTACTTCCATTTGCAGCTCTGACAATGGAGACGTTTGGGTATCCACAGATAACGGGCTTTTGCAACGGTTTGATGCTGCCACCGGTCAATTCAAACCGTTTAATTTGTTCGCCCATTCCCCACCCGCTGTTTCTACCTGGATACAAAAATTGCATACAGGTGAAGGCAATTCAATTTACGCAGGCACATCTGCACAGGGTTTAAAACAGTTTGATGTTGCTGCCGGCACGTACAAAGACCTCCTGACTTACAATCCCGATAAAACAACCATTTACATACGTGATATTGCCCGCAATGCTGTCAATGAATTTTGGTTTGCAACAGAGTCCGGCATTTTTATATTAAACACCAGCACCGGAGAATTTGTAAATCTTAAAAAGAATTTTACCAACCCCTATTCGCTTTCGGATAATGCAGTGTATTCTTTGTGTAAAGACAATGAGGGCGGCATGTGGGCTGGCACTTATTTTGGGGGAGTAAATTATTATTCCAGGCAATATGCCGTGTTTCAAAAATATTTCCCGGATAATTCGGCTGGCGCCATCAGCGGCAATGCGGTACGTGAAATTACCGGCGACCACCAGGGCAATATCTGGGTAGGTACGGAGGATGCAGGCCTTAATAAATTAAATCCTAAAACCGGTGCTATTACCCAATTTAAACCAGCCGGCGAGAAAGGGGATATTGCTTATCCCAACGTGCATGGTTTGCTGCTTTCCGGCAACGATTTATGGATTGGCACGTTCGATCACGGCCTTGATATATTGGATGTAAGAACGGGTAAGGTAAAAAAGCATTTCAATTCGGGCCCGGGTAAATATGACCTTAAAAACAATTTCGTTGTAAGCTTATTGCAAACTCATGATAGCGTAATATATGCCGGTACTGCCGGATCGCTGTACAGGTTTAACCCGGTGGTAAAAGGTTTCGACCTGGTAACAGAAATTGATCCGAATATTTTTGTAGCTGCGTTGCTGGAAGATCATGAGAAAACAATCTGGGCGGGGTCTCATGGAAATGGTATTCTTTTCTTTAATCCCGTCACTAAAAAGAAAGGCTATTTTCACAATGAACCGGATAATCCAAACAGCTTACCCAATAATATTATCAATGCTATTTTTGAAGACAGCCATCAAAGTTTATGGCTTGCCACTGAAGGCGGCGGTTTGGTTAAACTGGATAAGGACCGCCACAAATTTTCTTTCTTCACAACTAAAAATGGCCTGCCGAGTAATTTTATTTATAAGATACTGGAAGATGATAAACATCATTTATGGGTGACCACCTCCCGGGGGTTGGTAAATTTTAACACAGAAACAAACGTTGCTGCAGTTTATACAAAAGACAATGGTTTATTAAATGATCAGTTCAATTATAATTCCGGTTACAAAGATTCTACCGGTAAAATGTATTTCGGAAGTGTAAAAGGCATGATTGCTTTCCGTCCGGATGACTTGCTAAAAACTACACTTGATGCCCCGGTTTTCATCACCGGTTTCCAGGTACAAAATAAAGAAGTGGAAATTAACCAGGACAGCTCCTACCTGAAAAAATCAATCCTTTATACCGACAATATTACATTACCCTACGACCGGTCATCATTTAGTATTGACTTTGCTGCACTAAGTTATATATCACCCGAAATGACAGGCTACAGTTATTTAATGAAAGGCCTTGATAAAGAATGGACCGAATTAAAACAAAACAGGAAAATATATTTTACCAACCTGGTACCCGGAAAATATGTTTTTAAAATAAGGGCGGGCAACAATGGCAACTGGGGACCAGAAAAACAATTGGTCATTGTAATTGCACACCCCTGGTGGGCTACCGTTTGGGCCTATAGCTTGTATGCACTGTTTATAATTGCCCTTTCATGGTACCTTTTAAGAACCTACCATATTATTGTAGAAGATAAAAAGGAAAAGGAAATTTATGAAGCCAAAATTGATTTTTTTACCAATGTGGCGCACGAAATACGAACACCGTTGACTTTAATAAAAGGGCCTGTTGAAAATTTACTGGAGCAGGTAGATGAGCTGCCACAGATTAAAGAAGACGTGGTAACGATGGAAAGAAATACCAACCGCCTTATTGCACTGATTACGCAAATACTGGATTTCAGGAAGGCAGAGGCAAAAGGCTTCAGCATGGATTTTGTGAAAGTAAATGTGAGTGCACTGCTCAGGGAATCGTTTGAAAATTTTGCCCCGCTTGCAAAAAAAAGAAAGCTGGAATACACAATAGAATGCCCGGATAACGACATGATTATTTTTGCTGATGAAGAAGCTTTGACAAAAATTTTCAGCAATCTTTTTAATAACGCGTTGAAGTATGCCAACAAAAAAATTGCCATCCGCCTGTTACCAGCCAACGAAAGTACAGTAAGTTGTGTGATTGAATTTGAGAACGACGGCCTAAAGATACCTGCCGAAATGCGTGAAAAAATATTTGAACCTTTTTACCGGCTGAAGGATTCTTTAAAACAACAGGGCACCGGTATTGGCCTGGCTCTTGCCAGGTCGTTAACGCTGTTACACAATGGCAGTTTATACCTGAAAGATACAGCTGACAACCTGAATGTATTTGTATTTTGTTTGCCGTTGCAACATGAAGAAAATATACACCGCAAAAAGAACATCAATCAACCACTGCTAAAACTAAAATAATGAACAACGATATGCTGCCCCTCATTTTAATTGTAGATGACAATGAAGAAATACTGGAGTTTCTGGAAAGAATTTTTTCCAATAAATATGCTGTACTGAAGGCGCTTGATGGAAAAGAAGCCATTCAAATATTGCAGACAGAAGCAGTACAACTGGTGATTAGTGACGTGATGATGCCGGTGATGGATGGATTTGAATTGTGCAAAATCATTAAATCTAATTTTGAATATTCGCATATTCCGGTGATATTGCTGACGGCTAAAAACACCATCCAGTCGAAGGTGGAAGGACTTGAACTGGGTGCCGATGCCTATATAGAAAAACCATTTTCCAAAGAACACCTGCTGGCGCAAATTGCCAGTCTGCTTACCAACCGGAATATGATACGCGACTACTTTGCCAGCTCTCCTTTGGTGCATATTAAAAGCATGGCGCACTCAAAAGCAGATGAACATTTTTTAGAACTTTTAAATGATACCATCTGCGCTAATATAGAAGATACGGACCTGGATGTGGAGAAGCTCGCCAAAATAATGAACATGAGCCGGATTACTTTGTACAGAAAAATAAAAGCCATTTCTGTATTAACGCCGATTGAGCTTATCAACATCACCAGGCTTAAAAAAGCGGCTGAATTACTGGCCGAAGGGGATCATAAAATTTATGAAATTTCCTACATGGTAGGGTTTAGTTCGCAAAGTAATTTTGCAAGAAATTTTCAAAAGCAATTTAATATAACACCTACGGAGTACATGCATTCCAAGCAGTTGGATAAGAAGAAGAATTTTTATTAAAACTGATTGTGAACAGAATTGAAAGGTTTTTCAAAATTCTGTCGAACACGTTGGTTGCATATTCGCCTCTACCGCCGGCGGGGCTGCGTAACTGCAACGACGCTGCTTTCGCTTCTTTCAAAAAATATGCTGCGCATTTTTTGAATGCCGGCAAGCCGTCACCGTAGCGAAAGAGGCATCTTATGCAGTTACTGTGTTTAACTTGAAAGAGAGATTGAAGTGCTTAATTTTCCCCGCATTTTTTTTGGCAGGCAAACTTCATAGGCCCGCTTTCCGACGTAAGTACACTTCAAACGGCCTCAAATAAAAAGTGCTAGAAATTTTCAGCATAGACCGTTAAGAAATCAACGTTGTTTGAGCCAGTGCACACTGCGAAGTATAGAACTCTTCCGGCGAGTTCGTTGATTTTAGGGCTATGTTGAAAATTTCAGCCTTTTTATTCGAGGCCTTGATTTTTTTTGTTTCTTTTTTTTATCAAGAAAAAAAAGAAAGTAAGCTGTATATAAGTCAGCAAACTTCAAATTTTATTTTACAACGCATCGGCTTGGTGTTATAGTGGCATTTAGCGGTTGCGCATCAACCTCATCCGTCCGCCGCGGCGGACACCTTCGCCTTCAGGAGAAGGACGATTTGCAGTGTATTCGTTTATCGTACGTTTTTATCTTTGGCAAATTATGCTTTCAAACGGCCCCGAACTAAATAGCTTTGGAAATTTTCAGTATAAGTCCTTAAAAAATTATCCAAATAAAACAAGCAGCTATCTCACAATACTAACCATCCCATACATCAACTTCCTCCCGCTCCCCGGACGCAACACCCATGGATAACTTCCTGTTGGCAACGATTTCCCTTTAAACTTTCCGGTCCATCCAATGGATAAATCAGTGGAATGAAAAACAATTTGTCCGTAGCGGTCAAACACATCCAGGCTGGCACCTGTATAGGAATCAAGATAAGGAATGCGCCATACATCATTCAACCCGTCGCCATTCGGTGAAAAAGCGGTAGGTACAAAAATATCTTTTATAACAGCTACCTGCACTTCATCTTCGGCCTTACAACCATCTGCAGACAATACTTTCAGGGTATAAGTGGTATTTACCACCGGCGAAATAGTTGGTGTTACCACCTGGTTATTTTCTATGGCCGTGTCGGGTGTCCATTCATATTGAAGGTTGCTGCCGCTGGCGGATGCATTCAACACAATACTACTTCCAAGCAACAGCGTTCTATCCGGACCAGCATTTACAACCGGTTGTTCAAACACTTTAATGGATTGCTCAGCGAAGGCGAAGCAATTGTTGTCAGCGGTAAATGTATACCGTATGATGTGATCGCCAGTTGTTGCGATGTACGCATCAAACAATCCGGCAGCATTTACTCCGGTGCCGGAATAAATACCTGTTCCACTCATTCCATTTATCTCGGTTCCCTGGTTCAGTAGAAAAGGCTCAACGCCTGCACATACATTTTGCAATGCGGTAAACTGCACTTCAGGGCTTGCTTTTAATGTAATCATTTGTGTTGTTTCATTCACGCAGCTAATGCCTGAATATACCACGTATTTAACCTGGATTTGTTTGGTAAGCGGAGTGGCAAAACTGTTATAAAGATGACTGTATTGTTCGCCGGTTTCCGGCAGCGAATCGGTTATTTTAATAGCGGGACTGTTAATAAAATCCCAGTAAATTTCTGACCTGGTAATACTGCCGAAATTTACAGAAGCGGCGTCAGCAAAAATAATATCCGTGTTGCTGCAAAAGGTTACAGCCGGATCAATTGTAAAGTTGGCAACAGGTTGTGATCCGTTGACCGTAAAGTTTTTAATGGTATCTTTTACGCAACCATCTTTGGAAGTAATTTTTAAATCAACCGGGTAAATACCCACGCTGGTGTACGCATGTTTGGGTGATTGCTGCGCTGATACGTTTAAAGCCGGGGCTGCGTTTACATCACCAAAATTCCAGGCATAAACAAACTGGCTTTCACTGCCATCGCTGATGGAAGATGTATTGATAAATGTTGCAAAAGGATCGGCCAGGCAAATAGCGGGCAATCTAAAATCAGGATAGGGTAATGGATTAGCCAGTACATTTTTTGTAATTATATTGCTCTTGCAACCTTTATCATTTTCCACCGATAAACTCACCACATAATTTCCTGTGCCTGCAAAAATATACGAGGGTGCTTTTGTTGTTGCAACACCTCCATCACCAAAAACCCAGTTCCATTTTTGTATAGGCTGTCCACCGCTAACAGACTGATCTGAAAACAACACCGAACTCTTTTCACAAACAGGAGCCGTAATGCCAAAAGCCGCTACCGGAGAGGGATACACGGCAACTGTTATTGAATCCAGTTTTTTACACCCGGCTGCAGTCGTTACCATAACATAATATTTTCCGGCATTTGCCACCGTTACATTTTTGATAATTACCTGGCTGCCGGTTGAGGTAAAAGAATTGGGACCAGTCCAGTTGTAAACGGCTCCGCCCGTTGTGTTTAATACAATGCTGTCGCCGCTACATCTTGCACCATTGTTAGTAGCGTTTGTTACCGGCAATGGATTTACAATGATGGTTATCGGATTAGAAGATACCCTGCAGGTGCTGATGCCGATATTGATGGTTTCAGCAACTGTTAACCTGTATAGATAAGTTCCGGAGACTGTTGCAATCCTCGTATAGGCGTTACTGTTAGCACCGCTTATATTGCCCCAGGTATTTCCATTGTCGGTGCTTAGCTGCCATTGGTAAGCCGGTGCGGCATAACAATTTTCTACAGTTGATTCAAAATGAAAACTGCTGTTGTTGTCTGCACATACGCTGATGGTGTCGCCGGTATTACCGGTGATCTTTGCATCAATCGCAGGACCAGCGGGGCGGAAGGTGATATCATCCAGGCCCAGATCGTTGCCCACACCGCCGGGCGAATTGTTGCGCATGCGCAATACAACCGACGATACATTCGGCGGCGTAGTAAAATAAAAACCATACTGCGCCCATGTTACAGGATTGATAATCGGTATATCGCCTGTATCGTAAGTGCCTAAAATAGTACCGTCTGTTTTCTCAATTGTAAAAGTTATGTTTGGATTGATGCCCATTACACTGCACATGTTTAGCAGCCATGCCGCAAACTGGTAGGTGGTGCCGGCGCAAAGTCCGTTGATTGTTTGAATGTAAAAATTACTTGGCTGGTTGGACGCATTGATCAGCATATAATACCCATTGCTGTTACCAGTGTGATCCGTGGCCGTATGCCAAACCACATCGCTTGCCCAGCAGCCTGATGTATAATTTACAATAGAATAATACCCGTCAGACGGACAATTGACACCCTGGTATTGCAAACTGCTGGTGGCACCTGTTTGCAATGGCGGACCATAATTTGCACCTGCACCAAAACTGATGTTCACGATCGGATCGCCTAAAGATCCGGTACAGGTTTGAGCAATTGAATTTTTAAAAACAACAACAAGCAAACAGGTCAGCAATAAAAAGCATTTTTTTAAATGCATACGGTCAAATATTTGTCCTCATCCCTTTTAAATTAAACTTCCTGTTCATTACCATTTCAGCTGGCTGGTACTACTCCAATTTCTTTGTCAGTGAAAATGGTTTGTCTTCTTCCTGCAGGCCACGGTTGATTTCGGGTTTGTCAGCCATCTCCAGTTTTAATACACCGCCATTGGTGATATCACTGTGTGTTAAAAAGTTTTTGGTGTACACCTTTCCATTTAGGCTGGCCGATTTTATATACACATTTTCATTGCTGTTCAATGGCGCTTCAATAATAAATTTCTTTCCGTTCTCCAGGTTGATGGTTGTCTTTTTAAACAAGGGGCTACCCATTACATACTCACCCGTACCGGGCGTTACGCTGTAAAAGCCAAGCGCACTCAGCACATACCACGAAGAAGTTTGGCCCTGGTCTTCATCACCGGGATAACCGTCTTCTGTTGCATTGTACAATTTGTGCATCACTTCGCGTGCATGGTACTGCGACTTCCATGGTTCGCCGGCAAAATTGTACAGGTAAACCATGTGCTGTATCGGCTGGTTGCCATGTGCATACTGGCCCATATTGGCCATCACCATTTCCGTCATTTCATGAATCATGCCGCCATAAGAACCCACGTTTACTTTATTAGGTTCTGTAAAAACAGCATCCAGTTTAGCAGTAAATTTTTTGTCGCCACCCATTAAATTGATAAGGCCTTTAATGTCCTGGAATACCGACCACTCCCAATGCCAGGCATTGCCTTCTGTAAACGGACCGCCCCATTCTGTAGGGTCAAAGTTGGGCCGCCACAATCCATTGCTGTCACGCCCACGCATAAAGCCCGTGGTGGAATCGTACACATTTTTATAGTTGTACATCTGCCGCTGAAAAATATTTTTATAAAAATTATTGCCGGTGAGTTTGGCTAACTGGTAGCCGCAAAAATCATCATAGGCATACTCCAACGTTTTGGCAGTAGCTTCCCTGTATTTGGTATAAGGCACATAACCCAACTGCGCATATTCTTTCCATCCATCTCTTCCATTGGACGGGCCCCATGGACCTTTGTTTGTGGCTTCGTGCAGGTAAGCTTTTAAAGCCGCATTGGGATCGAACGTGTGAATTCCCTTTGCCCAGGCATCGGTAAATAAACTGATGGCGTGATTACCAATCATGCTGCCTGCTTCACTGGGGAACGACCAGGAAGGCAGCCAGCCACACTGATCATAAGCGTCCAGCATGGCCTGCATGTATTGCCCCTGCATGGTGGGATGCAACAATGTGTTTAAAGGAAATTGCGCCCGGAATGTATCCCAGAAGCCGGTGTCAGTAAACATATAGCCGTCATGCACTTTGCCATCGTACGGACTAAAATAATGTGGCTTGCCATCTTTATCAACTTCATAAAATTTTCTTGAAAACAAACTCGCCCTGAAGAAGCAGGAATAAAATGTTGCGATGTCTGCTTCGCTGCCACCTTCTACCTGTATTTTGTTCAGTGATTTATTCCATGCGGCGGCTGCTTTGGTTTTGGTTTGTTCCAGCGTTTTATCAGCGCCCAACTCCTGCTGTAAATTTAATTCTGCCTGCTCCTGGCTGATGTAGGACGATGCCACTTTTAACTGCACCTTCGCTCCGGCCTTGAATTGTACATAAGCGCCGAAACCATTGCCTTCCCCTGTTGCAGAATCGGCGTACACTTTATCCTGCCGGTTTTCCCAGGTGCCGTATTTTATAAATGGCTGATCAAAATAAACAACAAAAAAGTTTTTGAATCCCTTTTTAAAACCTTCGCCATTGTTTACATAGCCGGTGATTTTATTTTGTTTGGGATCAACTTTTATGGCGCTGATATTGGTGTAGCCATCCAGCACGAGGTAACTTTTTTTTGCTTTTGGATAAGCAAACCGAAGATGTGCGCCTCTTTCAGTGGGCGCAATTTCTGTAGTAATTTTATTATCAAAACTTACTTTATAATAGTTGGGTTTTGCAATTTCATTGGCATGACTAAACGTTGCTTCCCGGTCGTTTTCATTCACCACCAGTTGATCAATCATTGGCATAAAAGAAAAAACGGCATAGTCTCTTGTCCACGAGCTGCACTGGTGCGCCTGCTGAAAGCCGCGTATCTTATTTTTGAGATACTGGTACTTCCAGCCATCGCCGTTTTTGCCCGTCTGCGGAGTCCAGGTATGCATGCCGAAAGGCAATGCGGTGGTGGGATAGGTATTGCCCCTGGTTAATTCATGTTTTGAGTTGGTGCCCTGCAAGGTGTTTACGTATTTCACCAAATCAATGTCCTGTGCATATAAACTATTGGCGAACAGGCAACCTGCCGCTAAAAAGATACTTGTAAATTTCATGTGGAATTTTCCGTTATTTTTTTCAGATCTTTTACCGGGCATGATGCTAAAAGACCATGCATTTTAACCTGCCAAATAAAAAATCCGGTACTTGTAAAAATAACTTAAATGCCAGCAAGCATTTTAACCGCCACCTTTAATGAACTGATTTGAATAGAAGATGATACAAAACACAATAGCCTACATGGTAGGATGTTGCTGATAGATGATCCACTGCTGTAGTTTGGTGCCAGTCTTTTTGGCAAGCGTGATGCCGGTATCCGTGGTACCGTCTTTATCAACCGGGGTAACATATAACTCCGTTCCTTTGGCCCGGATGAGGTAACTATTTTTTTCTACGGGGATGAAATCATACAGTTGGTTGGCCTGCGCTTCCACCAATGGTTGCTGCTCCAGGGTAACGCCTTCTGCAGGGGTGATTTCTTTAGGCTGAAATGTTTTACTGGTAAACAGATTTTTCAGCTGGTAGGTCTGGCCGTCCACATGTTTAAAATCCCATGTCATACATTTCCAGTTAACCGGCGAATAAGCCACCAGCGGCGTACCATTTTTGCCATTCGCATCTTTAATACGCAGCAGCATGCCGGTTTGCACATTTTTGATGGCATAGGTGCCCTGGATGACCTGGGCAGATGCTGAATCCGCAACAAAAAGAAAAGCAGTTAAAAGTAAAGATTGAAATATTTTTTTCATGATAATAAAAGTTTAGATAACGACTGTAACTGATGATACAAATTAACGTGCATATTTCTGTTAATTTGAAGAAACAACAAAGTTAAAGAAAGCTCTATGCAGTTTCTTTCATTATTTACGCTAGTTGTTACAGAAGAAGGTTAACTATTTCTGTCAAACTCCGCATTTTTAAATACATGTGTGGCGGCTGCCTTCTCTCTATCTTGGTCTCATTTCTTTACCTGATGGATCGAATGCCAGTAAACTTTCATGTAATTCATTTAAACTGTCTTTGGGATTGTTGTCTTCATCCAATTCATACAAAGACCAATTTGTAACAGGGGTGTCCGCTTCAATAGATTTGTCAATTATTGAACATACATGAAACAAAGTATCGAACTGAATTACTCTTATCAAATCAATTATGGCCTCTTTGCTAACATTTTTTTCCCGCATTTCTTTTAATGCATGCGTCAGTTGTGAAGAAGGTTCACCAGGTCGTGAGTAATTGAATTCAATTTGATTATCCACCCAATTAAGATCATCTTCTTTTAGCCACTCAGAAGTAATTGCTTTCAAAAAACTAAACCTTCCAAGCTGATTAATTCCTTCTTCAATTTGGGATTTAGCCCACACCTCAGGTGCTATTGCTCCTGCCTGTCTAAATACTTCTGTTAAGCTTTTTAAATCATTGTTATTAAAGTTGTCATGTTTCATGATGAAGATTTTGATTTAGGTCTAATTAACGCTCAGCTGGTGTAGATTGTAGCTGTGCCCAATCATAACCTCCACTGATTGATTTTTTTTGTTGAAGATACCGGCTCCCAAACTGGTTGACATTTGTTTTTCCGAACTTTTATAAGTCGCAATGATAAGTGCTGCCCTAAATTAGAATGGAATTCTTAATGAGCTAAAGTTTCATAAAAATGTCTGAGCGTAGCTGATACACTTTGCCATTGTCAATACATAGCTGATTAATCTCTGATATTAAGCTATTTAATTCTTCTTCTATAGCTTCATAACTTATTTCCTGTTCTTTCACTGGAAATGATTTTATAAATGGGTTGATGTTCTGCATTACGTCTTCGAATTCAGCTTCAATAATTGTGTGAATCATTACTAAATGCTTTCTTATAAGTGCTAAATCTCTATAAGTTCTAGGGGCGTTATATTGTCCAAGTAAGTTAAAGCTGAATTCTTTTCCATCAATTCTAAAATTGTGTGCTATCATATTATTTCGATAGTCGTTTAAATGCTTCCATCTCCGTATCTGTTTATAAGCCGGCTTAGCAATTTTTTTTACTTCCAAGATTCGGGATTTAAATTGCGGTTCTGGATTGGTTGTAAACTTATCATCGTACTCATCTAAGTATGAGCATATGTTCATTATTATTGTATTATACAGGGCAACATAATGTGCTTGATCTTTCAGGTTCCATTCATTTTGCTTCCTTTCACGATAGCCGAAATCTATTATTAATTCCATTAAGAAGGTTATATCCTGTTTGTATCTTAAAAAGATATATAGGCTTTCGTATAGTTTCATTTATATTAAAAAATGATCTTTCTTTTTAGTGATGGCAAAAGAATGGCGCAGAAAAAGTATATCAATTTCATCGCACGCAAGTAAAGCAAAAAGCTTGATTTAAACCAATTCCTTTATATAAGTTAAATAGAATTATTGCGAGAAAAACTACTCACCAATTTCTGTCAGATGCAGAGAGCCCAGTGTGCTGGCATCGTTTTGCCCTATTAAAACAGCAAACAACAACCGAGAATTACAAGGTAAACCAAAGCATCAAAAACTCAATCAGCAGTAACAGCATATCGAAAGCTTTTTACATCAACAACCAGTTTATCAATCCCCGATGCTGCATCCTTTTCAAACCTCACCTGTATAATAGCCGTTCTTCTCGGCGTTGGTTTGCTGGATGAAAAATGTGTATGAAATACATAGGTCAGCTGGTGTGTTGCATCCATCACAAAATCACCATGGCCGGTGCCGTTGATCCCCAATATATTTTTGCTGATGATGGGATTGCCTGCGTATTTTTTCCAGGGGCCATACGGTGAGCTGCTGGTTGCATAACCCACCGCATAATCGGGGTTGCGGAAATCATTGGCGGTGTAGAAGAGGTAATAGAGGTTGTTGTGTTTCAATATCGAAGGACCCTCTGTAACCGGCCAGTTGGTATTGGCGGTATTTTCCCAGGCATCGGTTGCGGTGATGCATTCTTTTAAGGTAGCCGGTTTTATGGCGGAAAGATCAGCTTCCATTTCGGCTACAAATATTTTATTTCCACCGTTTAAGCGCACATGGTACAAATATTTTTTACCATCCTCATCAATAAAAACAAAAGGATCAATTTGACGGATGGGTGCATCGAGTTGCTTGATTATTTTTTGCGTAAACGGTCCGGCGGGACTGCCGCTTGTTGCAATGGCAATATTTTCATCGGCAACATAAGCCATGTAAAAACTATCTTGCTGCTGAAAAACCTGTGGCGCCCAAAAGCCTTTTGTTCCATAAGCCTCTCCCTTTTTAAGCACCCAACCATCCGGTGCAATGGTTGATTTATCCCATCGCTGCATGTCTTTTGAAGTATAGGCTATAAAGCCGCTGCCGGAATTGCCTTCCACCGTTCCGTATAAATAATAAACGCCTTTGTTATAGAAGATGGTCGGGTCTGCAAGATGGATCGTGTCCTGTTTTTTATTGGTTGATTGTGCCTCCGCATGTATACAAAAAATTGCAGCGAAGCAACAGGATACAACTAAGCAAGACAGAATTTTTTTTATGTTCATGCAACAATAATTTATATAAAATGGAATTGAATGTTCACTGGCACTACTTCTTTGTTCTCAATTTATTGGCGACGAACACACCAATTTTATCACCTTCATCCAACCCGTTGGTAATCGACGGCATGTAATGGATGCCGCCATAAAAGCGGCTGATGGCGGCTTCGTCTGCGGCCTGTTTGAATGATTTAAAATGCCGTACGGGTATGCCAAATTCAACTTCGGTAGAATCGCTGTAAGCAAAATGATCGCCGAATAATTTGGTTAGTATTACCGAGCAGGCGGCGGATACAACACTGTGCCCGCTGGTGTATTCAGGAAAGGGCGGCGTTTGCAGCAGGGGCAGCCAGCTCTGGCTGATGTACTGGTTGATATAGGTCTCCGGCCGGATACATTTGCTGCGGAATTTCTCGTCCCAGCAACTGATAAAACCATCGGCCAGTGTAACCGATAAACAGGCATAGGCTTCCGAGGATTGCACAAAACCGGCGTTGTTTTGTTTACAGGCCAGCCGGGTAATATTGATCCAGTGACCGCCGGGAGATATTTTTTTAGTGGCATACATCACATGCCCGTTGATGTTCATTTTAAAAGGATTGCAATCCCAGAAATTGGCAATCTCATTTTGCTCCGGTGTTAAGTTAATGCGGGCATTTTGGACATCTCTTGCTTCCTTGTAAAACTGGCTGGTGGAATCGATGGAAAATGTTGTGGGTGGCAAAGGCCTGAACTGTTGCGCTGAATCAATCAGGAATGTTCTGAGCTCGCCCCAGTGTGGTTCAATCGCTTTCATGTAACTGGGTGGTGTGGGCTTCCAGGACGCGGCATCGGTGCCAACAGAATATTTTGACAGCGATCTGGTTTCCTTATACCTGTCTTTTGCAGCCCAGGCCATGATGTGTTCTGCGATTTTTTTTCCATAAGCAACCGAGTTATCAAACACATCGGCTGGCATGCCGGAAGTATTATATTCCTGTAAAATGGCAGATTGAAAGGCGCCGATTCTTTCTTCAGAGATGATCATTGTTTTAGCTACCTGCAACAAAGCATTTACAGCGGCCAGCGGAAAACTGTATTGCTTGCCTGCCTCCGGCTGCGGCACATTGGTCAATCCGTGTAACTGGCCATCAAAAGAAATGTACGCCGCATCACCGTGATATGCTGCTTCATAAGCGGCCACCGTAACATAGGCATAAATTCTTGCTGCAACCGGTGGTGAATAAATATCATGCACCATTACATCGGTCACTTCTTTAACAGAACGATGCAGGTATTCGGGGTTCTCCGCCAGTTTTTTCCAATCGGGTTTTACCTGCGCACCTGCAGGTAATGCCAAACAAAAAAGCAATAAAAGAGGTAATAGATTTTTCATGTACTTTATTAATTGTTATTCGCTTGCTAAGCTGAATTGCACCGTCCTTCATGAATTGCACCGCCCTTCAGGGCGGTGAGCTGTTCATTTTATTTATTTATTGGCTTTAGCCCAAATAACCATTTCAGCTAAAGCCGCTTTTATTTTTATTTATTCTCCCAGTCCTGAAGGACGGAGCAATTCATGAAGGACGGGGCAATTCATGTGATCCTAAAGGATCTAGCAATTCATCGCGACAACTGATTGCACTTCATGCTTTTTGAACTCTTCGATCCGTTGTTGCCAATGGCTGTAATTGTACAAGGGAGTGACACAACGATGTTCAATTGAAATACAACTGCCCGTAAAAAAATCAGCAACATAACAATTAACAATCCAACAATAAAACAATCCATCAATTCAACCATCACATATCAGGCAACCAAAAATCAAACGGCTCATCCCTTATCACATCCAAAGTTCCGTCTTTAAAAATGATTTCGGCTACTTGTATTACGGAGCGTTTGTTGGAATAACTATAGCAACCATCTTTATCCAGCTCGCCTTCAGAATGCACCTTTCTGCCGGGATGGGTGAAATAAAAAATATAGGCCTTATCGCCCGTTACCACCACATCTGCGTGCGCACCGGTAGGTGTGTCCTGGGGACGGGTGCCGTTTTTATCGAGTATGCGGCCCTGCTTTTCCCAGGTGATGGCATCGGCGGAACGATAGACCCGCTGGCCCGCCCATTCGTCGGTAATCATCCAGTAACTGTCTTTAAAACGAAACATTTTCGGGCCTTCATGCGGCTTGCCGCCGATGGCTGGCTTATCAGACAAGGTCCAGTTTTTTAAGTCGCTGCTTTCGCCCGTCATGGTAATGCTGCCCTTTGTTTCATCCTTGTACCAGACATGCCATTTACCATCGGGCATTTTATAAAAACTGGGATCAATCACACTGCCGGAGGATAGTTTCATATCGCCTTCATGTTTCCATTTCCACAAGTCTTTGCTGGTATAATGTGTAATCACTTTATCACCGCCCCAGTCGTTTCTTACACCACGGATATATACCACGAACATGTGGTACAAGCCTTTATCAACAATAATATCGGGCGCCCAAAAAGTATTTCTGCCTTCTTCAAACTCCAGGGCCGGCGTGCCTTTGTATACCCACGATTGCCCATGATCGGAAGAGGTAGCCACGCCGATATCGGTGCCATAACAAAACGCTACATTGGCCGATTGTACATTGGCACGGCGCTGTGTGTAAAACATCCACCATTCCTTTTTTGCCTTGCTGTAAATTACTACCGGATCGGCGGCGCCATCGTAAATAGGATCACGGTAAAGCGGCGCTGGTGCTATATGCAACGGGCTTTTATTGGATTGCGAAAACACATTGCTTATCAGGCAGAAAAATACCGGCAGCAGACAAATCCTTTTAACATATTGCATCATAAAAACCGCTTAAAAAGTTGCCTAAGCTAAAGCATGACGCCTGCAAATGCTATTCGGACCGTATCATTTTTTATACTGAATAGTTCATTTTAAAAAGCTGGGTTATACTATCAGCGGGTTCAGTGCAGAAGCGGCAACGTTAGTGGGCGCAATGCCCTGCAGCCATCGGTTGCGGTCATTTTCCTGGTGTTCATTTACGGGTTCAGTCACCAGCGCATCAGCTGCATAATAAATAACGGTCATTACTTCACGGGTAACGTCCGATAAATTGCCGGGCGCACTGTGCAGCGTCCAGCCGTAGTGCCAGGTGGCATCGCCTGCATTCATTGTGGTGGCTCTTGTTATGGGATAGTCTCTGTCTTTTATCAATTGTTCAAGCTGTGCCTCCGATTCATCAGAGATGGCGAGGTTGCCGACAAAACCTTCCCGGTGAGAGCCAGATGCAAACGTAAGCATACCCATATCTTCGGTAATATTCAGCAACGGCATCCACATGGTCACAGTGTTGTTTGTGTTCAACGGCCAGTAATATTGATCCTGGTGCCAGGGTGTAAAACCACCGCCTGGTTCTTTATACAAAGCCTGGTCGTGGTATAACCGGACATGCTCAACGCCCAATAAATCAGCAGCGATTTTTGCAAAACGTTTGGCCAGTGTAAAGCGGCGCACGTTTTCATCCTGCTCCCACAAATTCATGATCTGCAAAAAAGCTTTGCCATAAGTATCCCTTTCAGCCATCGCTCTTTTTTCGGTATTAAAAGTATAGGCGGCTTTGTTGATGGCATCGCGGTATGCGGGTAATTCCTCCGGCTTTAAAACACTTTTAACCAGGGTATGGCCTTCCGTTCTGAAGCGGTCAATCTGCGCCGGATCAATGGTAACAAAATCAGCTAATAATGGCAATTGAAGCGTATTCATAATTGTAGATTTATTTTTTCTTTCAAAATAAAAAAGGCAGCAATATCACTAACCGAATATACCAGATTTATCGATGCCATTAAAAGAATAAAAAAAATTTGTTAAGGGGCATTGGTATTCCAATTTAGCATCGTTGTGTCACTCACTTTTACATTTTTAGCTGGAAGCAGCAATGGATTGATGAGTCTGCCCCTGCCTGCATAATCCGCTGAAGGCCCGCTAAAAATAATATTTCATATAACATAAAAAAATCAGTACTGTAACAAAATGAATATATTATGATACACGGACAAAAAACAGGTCAAATATTGCGGTGATAAAAATATTAATTTGCGCTATTCAAAAGTTTTGCACCATATGACTGTACAAATACTCCGCCAGCTGTTCCTTTTCACTCTTTTTATAAGCATTCATCCCCTTGTTAAAGCGCAAACCAACCCAGCTCTTTTTTCCCTGCGGGCAGCTTCGCAAACCGGCATTGAATTTAAAAATACCATCACCGAAAGTGATACCACCAATATTTTAAACCAGGCCAATATTTACAATGGCGGCGGTGTCGGCATTGCGGATTTTAATAAAGACGGTCTGATGGATATTTACTTTGCCGGCAATATGGTGCCCAACAAAATGTACCTCAACAAAGGCAATTTAAAATTTGAAGATGTAACCAATGCGGCCGGAGTTGACGGTGAAGGCAGATGGTGTACGGGTGTTTCAATTGTAGACATCAACGCAGACGGCCTGCCGGATGTGTACGTATGCGCCTCGTTCAGGAACGATGCGTTGCGCAGAACCAACTTATTTTATATCAACCAGGGCAATGATAAAAATGGTATACCGGTATTTAAAGAACAGGCTGCAGCCTACGGTGTAGCTGACACCGGCTTAAGCACACAGGCTTACTTTTTTGATTACGATAAAGATGGTGACCTTGATTTGTACCTCGTCACTAACCAGTTGAATGATCCTAAAACTCCCATCATTTTCAGACCCAAAGTAACAGATGGTTCGGCCTTAAACAATGACCGCCTGTACCGCAATAATGGCAACGGTACTTTTACCAATGTAACCAAAGCGGCAGGCATTTTATTTGAAGGCTGGGGCCACGCAGCCTGCATAAGTGACTTTAATAATGATGGCTGGCCGGATGTATATGTGGCCAACGATTTTGTAAGCAACGACCTGTTATACATCAACAATAAAGACGGCACTTTTACCAACCGCCTCGGTGAATATTTTAAACATACCGGCTGGAACGCCATGGGTACTGATTTCGCAGATATCAACAACGACGGGCTGCCTGATCTGATCTCGCTGGAGATGTTACCTGAAAGTAACATGCGCAAAAAAAGAATGCTCGGCGGCAATGAATATTACAACTATACCAACGCAGATAAATTTGGTTACACACACCAGTATGTGCGCAACGTAATGCAGATAAACAGCGGCCTTACCCCGGAAGGACATCCTGTATTCAGTGATGTTGGTTTTATGGCCGGCATGTACCAGACAGACTGGAGCTGGTGCCCGCTGGTAGCGGATTTTGACAATGATGGTCTGCGTGATTTGATCATCACCAACGGTTTGCCAAGAGATGTGACGGACCTTGATTATATCTCGTATGATAACGGCCAGGTTGGAGCCGGTAACTTTTCGCTGGCATTGGCAGATTCATTGCCCGTTGTTAAAATACCCAACTATTCTTTTAAAAATATGGGTAATGCTTTGTTTAAAAACACTTCCAAAGCATGGGGTTTTACACAATCCTCTTTTGCCAACGGCAGTGTATATGCAGACCTGGATAATGATGGTGACCTTGACATTGTTGTCAATAACATCAACGAAGTGGCGTCTGTTTATGAGAATACGACGAACGACAAAAACTTGCACCAGTTAACCGTATCCATTAACGGCAGCGGTTTAAACACACAGGGCATTGGCGCTACCATTCGTATTTATTATGGCAATCACCAGCAACAGTATTATGAACACCACCCCACCCGTGGCTACCTGAGTACAGATGATGCAAGAGCGCATTTTGGATTGGGCACCAATAAAAAAATTGACTCCTTAAAAATTGAATGGCCTGATGCCAGCTGGCAGTTGCTCATCAACCTTAAAGCGGATAAAGCCATTATACTAAACCAAAAAGATGCCGGTAACGGAAAGCCTTTTTCGCCGGCTATAAAACCTGCCCTGTTTACCGAAGCATCCCAAAAATATGGCATTGCGTACAAGCCGGTGGAAGATGATTTTGTGGATTACAATATTCAGTTAACGCTGCCCCATAAGCTAAGCCAGTACGGTCCCGGCATTGCAGTCGGAGATATTGACAACAATGGCTTTGATGATTTTTACCTAGGCGGATCGAGCAGTAATTTAGGCACCTTCTTTATGCAGGATGCCAAAGGTAATTTCACGCACGATGGAGACCGTTTTTTGCAAAAAGAAAATCCGTTGGTGGAAGATATGGGTGTGTTATTTTTTGATGCAGATGGTGACAAAGACCTTGACATGTATGTGGTAAGCGGCAGTTATGAATTACCGCCGGGCAATGAAATTTGCCAGGACCGTTTGTACCTCAACAATGGAAAAGGAAAATTTGCAAGAGCAGTCAATGCATTGCCAACAGAAACCGCTAATGGTTCCTGCGTTCGTGCAGCGGATATAGATGGTGATGGTGACCTGGATTTATTTGTTGGCGGCCGTGTAGTATCAGGTGCTTATCCCACCGCACCGCAAAGTTTTATTCTACAAAATGATGGCGGCAAATTCACCGATGTAACGGCACAGTATTGTCCTGCTTTAAAAAACATCGGCATGGTAACAGATGCCTTGTGGAGCGATTTTGATAAAGATGGAAAAATTGATTTGGTGTTGGTGGGCGAATGGATGCCGGTAACCTTTTTTAAAAATACAGGCAAGGGCTTTTTACAAGTCAGTAAAACCTCCGGCATCAGCAATCACATCGGTTGGTGGAACAGTTTGGTCGCAGGTGATTTTGATAACGATGGAGACATTGATTATATAGCAGGCAACCTTGGCCTCAACTCCAATTACAAAGCCACACCAAAAGAGCCGATGACGATTTGGGCAAAAGACCTTGATCAGAACGGATCGCTGGATGCGATGATTTTTTGTTACATGCAGGCGGCCGACAGCAGCAAGCAACCTTTCCCCATGCATACCAAGGATGATCTTGCCGCACAGTTACTGTCCATCCGTAAAAAATACCCTACTTATAAATCTTTCGGAGCTGCAGGCATGGATGAGTTATGGCCTGCTAAAGACCGGCAGGATGCCATAACATACCAGGCCAATGATATGCAGACAAGCTATATTGAAAACAAAGGTAACGGCCAGTTTACCATTACACCATTGCCCATTGAGACGCAGACTGCGCCCATTTATGGCATGATGGCAACTGATGCAGATCGCGATGGCGACCTCGATGTGTTGCTAACCGGTAACGATTATGGAATGGAGCCCTACAGCGGCCGTCATGATGCGTTCAATGGTCTTTGTTTAAAGGGAGATGGCAAAGGCAGTTTCGCCGTAACTACTTTGCAGCAAAGTGGCTTTTTTGTAAAGGGAGACGCCAAAGGCCTGGCAACAATTCACACGGCAAAAAATGAAGATTTAATTTTATCTACTCAAAACCAGGATAGCCTGAAAGTATTTGCGCAGACTGCATCTGAGCACAGCGGTAGCAACCGCTGGATTAGCCTGCAACCGGGAGATGCCTCTGCTGACATCGTATACAAAAATGGTACAAAAAGAAGAATGGAGTTTTACTATGGCAGCACTTATCTTTCCCAATCTACGAGAAAAATTAAATGGGATGCCGGCATTGCAAAAATGGTAATTACCAATTTTCGCGGTGTGAAAAGAACCCTGTAAATTATTGCCGGCAGTGTTTTACACATTGCCGGCCATGTTTCTTAAAATGCCCAGTTCAACGCCCCTGATTTCCGCCAGGCCCCTCAATCGACCGATGGCAGAATATCCGGGGTTTGTTTTTTTGTTTAAGTCATCCAGCATCTGGTGACCGTGATCCGGCCGCACGGGTATGGCAACATTTCTTTCTTTCATTACCTGCACAATTTCTTTAATTACGGCGTACATGTCCACGTCGCCTTCCAGGTGATTGTCTTCATAAAAATCCCCCTCCGCATTTCTTTTGGTACTGCGCAGGTGAATAAAATTGATCCGCTCGCCAAATTGTTTTACCATGGCGGGTAGATCATTATCTGCCCTTACACCAAATGAACCGGTACAAAAGCAAAGCCCGTTGTGGAGCGAAGGCACCGCATTTACCAACACTTCAATATCTGCGGCGGTACTTACCACTCTGGGCAAACCAAGAATGGCATATGGTGGATCATCCGGATGGATCACCAGCTTCACACCGCATTCTTCTGCGACCGGCACCACCTGTTGTAAAAAATAAATCAAATTGTTTCGCAATGCTGCCGCATCAATGTTGTCATACTTATCCAGCGCCTGCTGAAATTGCGCCAGCGTAAAACTTTCTTCGCTGCCCGGTAAGCCTGCTATTATATTTCTTTGCAGCAACAATTTTTCTTCATCACCCATCGCTGCAAATCTTTCCTTAGCTTTCGCTAATTCAGCTGCGGTATAATCCTTTTGTGCATCTTTTCTGTTTAAAATAAAAACATCAAATGCTACGAAGGCAGCCTTTTCAAAACGCAGGGCTTTACTGCCATCTGCTACAATATAGGCAAGATCAGTTCTTGTCCAGTCGAGCACCGGCATAAAATTGTAGGTAACAATTTCAATGTTGCAGGCTCCCAGGTTGCGGATGGACTCCTTATAATTTTCAATGTACTGTTCAAAGCCTTCCAATTGTGTTTTAATGGCTTCATGAACCGGTACACTTTCAACAACTGACCAGGTTAACCCAACAGCCTCAATTTCATTTTTACGCAGTTTAATTTCTTCTACTGTCCATACTGCTCCGTTTGGAATATGATGCAACGCTGTAACGATTCCTGTGCAGCCGGCCTGTTTAATATCGGCTAAACTGACAGGATCTTTGGGGCCATACCAACGCATAGTTTGTTCCATCCGGATGCCGGTGTTTTTGTAAGAAGGAAGATGCCCTCCAGTTCCTTCAGGGAAGGTGCCTTCCCCAACCTCTCCCCGGGAGGGGCTTCTGTAAAGTCTGTTATTTGTGAAGCTGCTCATATGTTGAATATTTTAGCACCGGAATTTCTGTTGCCGGGTTTCTAAAAAAGATGCAATTTCTGTTTTTATTCTGTTAAAAGAAAATGGATGTTTATTGTATTTGCCCCTATTTTATAGTTGCGCTTTTTATTATTGTAACACAAGCCACTTGAAAAAAACAGTATATAAATATTGACCCGTGTTTTATTTTTTGCGTAAATTACAAGCAACAAATGAGACCACAATTATATAAATTACCATTGGCGCCCGACACCTCTTTTCTTTATATAGATGAAGAGTGTAAATACTTTGATAAACCCTGGCACTTTCATAAAGAATATGAATTGGTATATATCGATAAAACTAAAGGCACCCGTTTTATTGGCGACCAGGTAAGTTTTTTTGATGATGGCGATTTGGTGTTGCTGGGTCCCAACATACCGCATTTATACAGGAACAGTGAAGACTATTATAAAAATAATAAGCTAACCGCCAAATCAATTTTTATACATTTTACAGAAGATTTTTTAGGCCGTTCTTTTTTTGATTTGCCCGAAATGAAACAGGTAAAAAAGCTGCTGGAAAGATCTTCGCTTGGCATTGAGGTAACCGGAAATACCAATGCGCTGATAAAGGAGAAGCTGACGGCAATGAAAAAGATGAAACCAGTCAACCGGCTGATGAAGCTGTTGGAAATACTCATCAGTTTATCCAACAGCAAAGAGTTAACGCCCATTCTTTCCAAAGCATTTACAGCATCCAGTACAAAGGATACCGACCGCATTGACCAGGTCATCCAGTTTATCCTGAAAAATTATAAAAATGATATCTACATCGAAGAGATTGCCGGGCAGCTTAACATGAGCATTGCTTCCTTTTCAAGATATTTTAAGCACCATACGCACAAAACATTCTCCAACTATGTTACAGAAATTCGCATCAGCCATGCCTGCAGGCTGATGATGGATAGTCATTATAATATTTCTGAGATCTGCTACCTGAGCGGGTTTGAGAATCAATCCAATTTTTACCGCCACTTCAAAAAATTCACCGGCGTAATTCCAAAAGAATACAAGGCCAGGTTTTTAACCAATACGGCGGATATGGAAGAATAATTTTTATCCTTTTATAAACCTACCTTTTTTAAGATGAATAAGAACGTCTAATTTTTATTCGAGGCCTTTGAAGCGTGTGCGTTGCGGAAGCGCATGTGTAATGTTTGCCCTTAAAGAAAGCGTGTAAAAAAAAAGCGCATTAACCCTTCCTTCGGGTTGAAAACAGTAACTGCATAAGGTGCATCTTTCGGTGCGGTTCCGGCTAGCCGGAATTCAAAAAATGCGCAGCATATTTGTTGAAAGAAGCGAAAGCAGCACCGTTGCAGTTACGCAGCCGCGCCGGCGGTAGAGGCGAGTCTGCATATTGAAAACTGTTCTGATTGCTGTCGATTGGGCAACAAATTTTAGCAGGATAAAGCTTGCGATTGTTACACCATTTGATTGGAAGTACTACCCAACCCTTCAATCTCAACAGTAACAACATCTCCGGGTTTCAACCAGTTTTTTTCAGTCATACCCATGATCACTCCTTCCGGTGTGCCAGTTAAAATTAAGTCGCCGGGTTCAAGTGTCATATGTTTGGAGAGATCTTCAATGATTTCAGCCACCGAAAAAATCATGTCTGCTGTGGTGGAGTTTTGCCGCAGTTCGCCGTTTAAGGTGCACTTCAAATTCAATTGCTGCACGTCCGGAATTTCATCTTTTGTAACAATGTATTTGCCAAGCGGCAAAAAATAATCCAGGCTTTTGCCCATCAGCCACTGGCTGGTTCTGAATTGCAGGTCGCGGCACGAAAGATCATTGGCGACACAATATCCCAGCACATAATCCAATGCATCTGCTTTGGAAACATCTTTGCATTTTTCTCCAATTACCACTCCTAACTCTACTTCATAATCAAACTGCTCCCCAACCTTTCCCAACGGTACATCCTTGCCGTAATCAACGAGCGTGTTGTTGTATTTTGTAAATACAACCGGCACGGTCGGCACCGCCATGCCACTTTCTGCAGCGTGCCTCCTGTAATTCAAACCAATACAAATTATTTTGGAAGGCGTTGGGGTACAGGATGCGATAGTCAAGGCTCCTTCGTCCAGGATAAATTCCGGGTGGCGGATACCATCGGCAAGCATTTTTTTTAATTCATCAACATTTTTGTTGGTTAGATTGGTGGCAGAAAAAAACTTTTGCCCTTTAAATTGACGATAAGCGTCCGCATCAAGTATCCCCTTTTCAGTAACTATGCCAAGCCTGTATTGCTCACCGTTCTTAAAATATAATAATTTCATTTTTACAATACTTTAGATAAATCATTCGTCGTGCGGTAATCAATAGCGGGCCCTTCCACCGGACAGGTCGAAAGTAAAACCCGTGGTAAAACTATTTTGTGGTGATACTATATAAGCCGCCATGTTAGCCGCTTCTTCCAGCGTACCACAGCGCTTCATCGGAATTTTATCCGTCATATATTTTACCTGCGCTTCCGGCATCGCATCTACCAGCGGTGTTTGTATAACAGCGGGTGCAAGCGCATTGATGGTAATACCCATTTCTGCGTATTCGCTGCCCTGCACTTTTGCCATACAAATTACGGCCGCCTTGGATGTGGAGTAAGCCAGCATGCCCGCATTGCCTTCTTTCCCGGCAATGGATGCGATGTGCAGTATACGTCCGTATTTAACCGCCGCCATGTGAGGCAACACAGCCCTGGAGGTATAAAAGCAACTCATAAAATTAACTTCAAAAACCTTGTGCAAATCTTCGCTGCTTACTTCATGACTTTTAATATTTGTAATACCGGTAATGCCAACACAATTAACCAGTATGTCAATCTTTTTATACTTTGCTATTACAGTTACTATCGCTTCGTCCACCAGCTGCTGGTTGGTAACGTTTAACGAAATGATTTCGGCCTTCGTGCGATATTGATCGAAGGCTTCATGCAGGGCAGGTTCATTTAAATCAAACAAAATAACCTGTGCATCCATTGCCAGTAATTTATGTGCGATAGCTAATCCTATTCCGGAGGCGGCACCCGTAACGATGGCTACCTGGTTGATAAAATCACTCATACAATTTTTGTTTTTAAAGTGGCCTTTAATATCAGGCTAAATAATTATCAGCTTACCAAATTATATATTTCACTGTTCACCAGTTCAACTACACGCTGATTCAATTCCTTAATATAGTTGATGCTCGACTGGTCTGGCTTGTAGGCGGCCTTTCTTGCAATGCTGTTTGTCAAAATACCTCTTGCCATCAGCAGTTCCTTTTCTGCGTAATGAAACAACTCCATATTTTGTAAAGAGAAAAATATTTGTGGCATCACTCTTTCAAATATGCTGAATGCCCTGGCATGTTCGCCATTTCTCCGCAGATCAAATACTTTTTGTAAAATGTCTGACACGCCCAAACCAGGCATCACGCCGGCAATACCCAGCGGTATCAGCTCCAGCATATATAAACCTCCCCAGCCTTCAAACAAGCCAATGTTGCCATTCGTTCTTCGAATGATCTCTTCAAATTTCGGTGCACAAAGCGGCTCTTCGAGTTTCAGGTATTTAAAATTCGGATGTTCATTCATCAGCGCTTCAATAAAATTCACACTGATGGAAGCACCGCCAGGATTAAAATCCTGGATTAAAACAGGTGTATCTGGTATGGATTTCAGGAACTCTCCCAGGTATTCTTTTAATGAATCCTCGGGCAAACTAAATATTCTTGGTACAGCCAGCGAAATCACATCTGCACCCGCTTTTACATTGGCCTCAGCCAGCTTAACAGCTCCTCTTAACGACGGGTTGTTGGACTGTGCTACAATTTTTATCCGGCCGGCAGCATGCCCTACGGCAACTTTAACCACGTATAATTTTTCCTCATCGCTTAGTTTATAAAACTCGCTGGCATATGCCGGTAAACATACCGCTTCTATTCCGCTCTCAACAGCGAAATCAATCAGGTTGCAAATTCCCAGCCCGTCTATTTCTTCGTCTGCTGTAAACGGCGTGGGTATAATGGGCACTACTCCCGTGAGACCTTTCGGTGCTTCTTTCATAATGTAATGGTTAATTATTTATATGATTAGGTTTTACTAAGCTTCTTTTATAATTCCGGTTGTCAACGATGGTTAATATAAGGGTTGAAATAAGTACCAGCACACCACCGATAATGGCAGGCAGTTTTAATGTTTCGCCCAAAAAAATGGTCGAGATAGGCAACGCTAAAAAAGTGATCATGTAATTGGATAATGCTACCTGTGTTGCATCCAGGTATTTCAATACTTTAAAGAACAACAACATCGACAAAAAATTGTGGAACAAGGTCAATGAAGCCATCCCCAGCCATGTCTTTACAGTAAAGTCCGGTACCCTTGCAAACATGAACGGCTCATAATGGAGTACCAATGGCGTGAGCATAATCACCAGCACGAGGTAGGTGTAAAACACCATTTCCATTTCTGTATATTGTTCCGCTACTTTTTTGCAACCTACATTGTAATAACCGTTACCAATGATGGCTAAAAAAATCAGCAGGTTACCTAACGCATACTTCGAACTGAGATCCATGTTTTTGATATCATCGGTTGAACAAAGCAGTACACCAATAATAGCAATGGCAAAACTGATCCACCGCAATTTGTTCATCTTTTCGCCCAAAATAAAGAATGCAAAAACCGCTGTTATTACCGGCAATGCCAATACCAGGATAGCCGAGTTGCTGGCAAGAGAATATTGCGTTCCATAAGTCATCAGCACCTGTGATGGAAAAGCACCCAATGCGCCCAGTTGTACAAAGATCATTACGTCTTTAATTTTCTTCTTACCCTTTCTAAAATCTTTTACAGCAAAGGGTAATAAAAACAGCGTTGCCAACACCATAGGAGCCCACACCGTGAAATAAGGTCCCACCTGGTCCTGCACCAATTTGATGCTGGTAAAATGAAACGACCATATCAGGTTACAAAACAACAATACTGACCAGGCGATAAATCCTTTTTTCATACATCTGCTTTATGTGTGCTTATTAATTTATGAAAACAGGAAAGCTCATTACAATGCTTTTTCAAATTTTCCTGGTGATTGATTTTTTTATTTTACTCCATTTTTTTGTTTACGCAGCAACCGTTAACTGGTTGCCTGTTTTGTATTTTTCAATGGCAGCGTAATCCAGCTGCACACCCAACCCATCACCTTGCGGAACTTTAGCTGCTCCATTTTCAAAAACAATTCCATCAACGAGCAGATCATCCACCCTCACCAGTTCGCCGAAAATATCAGAAGGGATCGTGCAGTTGATGCTGGCGGCAGCGATGTGCAATCCCATGGTTTCGGAAATGCCGAGATCAACTTCTGAACCGCGCCAGCAGGATTTTCCTTCGAGGTGTGCGATCTCAGCCAGTAAAATTGAATTGTATGCCGTGCCATTGAAATTATAGTCATCCACAGCATCGGCACGAACAAAAGTGATTATATCGCGGATATCCTGAGTATAGGGAAGTGAAATATGCCGGATCATCGGCACGCCTAAATGTTCCTTCAAATATTTAAACCCTTCCACATCCGCATGCAGTATCGGGTCTTCAAGCCCTAACATAATCTCGCTATCAACACCTTCCATTAATTTCATGGTAGTAGCCACATCAGTCCAACGCTGGTTGGGATCAAGTATGATTTTTATTCCATCGCCACATTTCTTTTTGATAGCTTCGGTCCATAATCTTACCGGGTCTTCATCCGAACATTTGAATTTAAAAACCTTGTGGCCTTTCTGCATCGCCTCGTATGCTTTCTGTGCAGCATCTTCAGGCGTTCTTCTTCCCGTCCAACCCATACAATCTACCGTTGTGCGGTAAGCACCACCCAATACCTGGTGCACTGGCACATGCAATATTTTTCCGACCAAATCCAGTACGGCGGTTTCAAATGCCTCATAAATGCGCTGATCAGTCAATGGTAATTTTTTCCAGTTTAATTTCAACACATCCTTTCCAACGAAGGCATTCATGGCTTCTTCTATCAGGGCTTTATTGGCACTGCGGTAAGTTTCGCCAATGCCTGCCAATCCATTGTTCAACGTTATTTCAATGATCCATTTAGGCTGGTTGGCAAACTCCGTCCAGCTTTCGCCGGTCATAAATTTTTTGGCAAACTCGGTGTCTTTATCCAGCACCATGTCAGAATTTAAACTGCCTGGTTTTGCAGGCACCACCACTTCCGTTGCCTTGATTGATTGTATGGTTGTATTGTTATTTCCACTCATGATTTCGGGGTATATTTTTCTGCCAGTTTACGGATGTCGTAACTGAATTCAATGAATTGCTCTTCCCATTTTTCGGCAGATTCTGTTGTGTAAGGATAGAAGCCCTGCGCATTGCTTACGCCTTTGGCGCCCGCCGCTACCAATGCTTCCATTGATGCAGGAGGAATGGTTGTATTGCTTAATTCAGGAAACAAATCTTTCATTACCGTGAGATAAGCAGGGATGCCAGTTAAGTCCATAAAACGAAATGGCCCTGCAAAAGTGATCCAGTAACCAAGGTCGTTTCTTAAAGAACGATCTACATCTTCCACCGTTGCATAGCCATTCTCTACCAGGTTAAATGCTTCCCGCAACATCGCATACATAATGCGGTTAGTAATAAAACCACGGATATCTTTTTTTAGCAGTGAGGGTTCTTTACCCCACCCCTCTGCAATGGCAATTATTTTATAAGCATAATCAATATTGGACTCCTTGCCGCAAATCACTTCCATAAAACGGGTAATGTGCGCCGGCTCTGCCCAGTGAATGCCGAGCAATCTTTCGGGATGCTGCAGGTCTTCCTGCAAAATGGTTACGGGTATGGCCGAAGTATTGCTGCCAATGATGGCAGTGGCGGATAAAACTGTTTCCAGTTGTTGATAAAGCTGCTTTTTCTCTGCTACATTTTCAATGATTGTTTCAATAATTACTTCATGGCCTTTCAGCTGCGCTATGTCGTCGGTAATGATATGTCTTGCAATAATTACCTGCGGATCTTCTTTTAAAATGCCTTCTGCATTCAGCTGCTGCAAAAACTCCAGTATCCGCTCTCTTGCTTCATCTGCTGCTTCAATTCTTCTCACCAGCGATGTTACCGGGTGACCTGCGGCAAGGATGCAGGTCGCGATACTGCAACCCATCAATCCCAGCCCCACCGTGCCTATGTTAATTTTTTGCTCCATTACTTTTTTTATAAGGATGTTTCGTTGCCACCATTAGCCAAGCACTGCAATGGCATCTATTTCTATTTTAATACCGTCTGCCAATACAGATTGCACGGTTGTTCTGGCAGGGCGAATGCCTGTAAAAAATGTTGCATAGGCCGCATTGAACCTGTCAAAGTCTTCAATCTTTTCCAGGTGCACCGTGCATTTCATAATATCATCAATCGTTCCGCCGGCTGCTTCAATAATTTTTTTTATGTGCGATAAAGTAAGCAGGGTTTCTTCTTCAATCGTGCCGTGAATCACTTCGCCGGTACTTAAATCCAATGGTCCTTGTCCGCTGATAAACAACATGCCGTTTTTTATTACGCCTGCGGAGTAAGCTCCGGTAGAAACGGCTTTATCAGGATGTTTAATTTCAATTTTACCCATGACTATGGTTTTAATTTTTTGATGGTCGGCCAATTTTTAAATGACACTATAAAATCCAGCAAAGCTTTTGTTGCATGTTCAAACAAATGCTGCCCTTTTTCTTTGGTGGCCAACTGTGGTTCACCACTGCAACCATTGCCGGAAACAAATTCGGTCTGTTTCACCACGGTTACACCCCTGTATGGTTCATCATCTTCCCAGGCAATGTAGCCATTGCTTTCGGGCCTTGCGGCACGTTGTACTTTTTCCATCAGCACATTACCCGGAAAGAGATGCAGCATCAGGCTTGTTTCATACTCGCAGGCATGACTCAACGCAGGGCTTTGCATAGGCGGTTCACCGGCAAATGTTATTCCGGCAAGTTCCCAGTAAGTTGCCAGGGCAATCGTTGGATTGATGGTAGCATCGTACCGGTTGCTTAACACAGACAAAGCCTGTTTCACCGGCGTAATATTGCCACCATGACCATTTAATAAAATAATTTTTGTAAAGCCGCTCTTTATAACCGACTCAACTATTTCAATTACCAATTGTGTATAGAGTTGCGGCGATACACTCAGCGTGCCACCAAATGCCTGGTGATGATGACTCGAGCCATAAGCAAGCGTAGGGCACAAGAGGATATCATCGGGCAATTTACTTTCTGCGTAAGTGGCTACGGCTGTTACAATATCTGTGTCAGTACTAACAGGCAAATGCAAACCATGCTGTTCTATGGCCCCCAAAGGAAGCAATACAATTTTATTGCTGGTTTCTTTATTCAACGAAGGATAAGTGGAGCCTGAAAAAAACATGTACTAGGTAATTGAGTATTAAAAATGGACAATTCAAACGCTGGCCGTTCATTTAATTAATCAAATTCAGCTGTGGTATTCAAAGCCAAAAACAAAATAGGGTCGTTTGAAATGCACGATAAAAATAGAAATAAAAAAACCGGTACAACTATATTTATGCTGCTGATTTCTATACTTTTTTAACTATCGCATTATTGCGCCACCGCATAAATTTTTATACCCTCTAAATTTAAGTTCACAACTGTGTGCTCCTTACCAGCCCTGCGAATGTCTGCAACTCTATTGGATTCACCAAGCTCCGGGCTCATTAGCGACAATTGAGATAAACGAATACTGCTGTCGATTTCATAAGACAGTTCATTATCCGTTATCAGTGAATCAATGTCTTTGATCAATGGCACATCTGAAAGGTCCTTCACTTCATCCGGCACGGGCAGCAGGCCTCCGTTCATAAAATGAATGGCCGCATTGCCGTTGTAAAACCTGATTCTTGCAGCCCAACGTTGATCGCCTTTTAACTGCCTGATAACAGGTTTGAATTTGCCTGCTTCAATTAATTTTTGCAATGGTGCCGATGCAACTGCAGAGTCAATGATATATAAATTTTTATACTTTGCTTTTAATAACACCGCCGATAGCGGCGTTGCACGGGCAAAGCCTTTTTCGTTCTGCGTACCGAATGGCAGTGCAACCCAGGCAATACCACCTTTAGAAAGATAGGATTGAATGGCCGTAAATTGTTTATCCGAAACACAGCCAACGCCATCCATTACCAAAGGTGTATTTTCTTTGCTCAATGCAGTGGCATCTGCCAGTTCGGCCGTGCGTAAAAAACGATAGCCTACATTGTGTTTCACCAGTTGAGCACTCCATGCTTTCGATCTGTCCCAGTGTTCATGACCAGCTTCATCCCGCCAGCCGTTCTCCCTGCAATAACTATTGTTTACCAATCGTACTTCCACCAGGTCTTTGCCATCGCGGTAATTTAAATCGCTGTATTTTTTTTCCCAGTTGTTTGATCTGCTGATGGCTTCTTCTGCCTCCAGCGAATGCGCAGGATCCTCTTCCAGCCTGCTGTTGAGCGTACTGCTCCAGTTACCTACGCCCCAAAATCTTGCTAAGGCCCAGCCAAAATAAGCACCCTTCTCAAAGATGGCATAACTCAATGCCATGGCCGGAGCGTTGTTTCTTTTTTGGGCGATGTCTTTCTGATGCAAGGCTTCCGCATCCATTTCTATCCAGTCGGCATTTTTTATATTGGTGCCCACATTTTCCAGCATAAACAAATCCAGATAGGGCGCCATTTTTTCCAGGTCAAGCGCCACTGCATTCAATACAATCGGGCCGGTGTTGGAACAACAGGTCATCAATGGCTTATCACCCAGCACACCTTTAATCATCTTTACATGATCATACACGGCATCGGCTTTCATCCGCAGCCAATCGCGGTAGGCAGGGTTATCATAGTTGCCCCACTCCAGCATATCCTTTGTTATATCACCAAAAAAGTTTTTATCAGAAAAATCGGGAATGTCATGACCATATTCCTTTTTAAACCGATCCCTGCAATATTTACAACCACAGGTAGTATTGCCCGGGTAACTGCACATATCATCTACTTCAACACCATCAAAAGGAACCTCCTTCATCAGCCGCTGGAGATATTTTTTATGCATGTCCAAAAAGTTGGGATTGTTATGGCAGAAGGCTTCAAACTGGTATTGTTTTGCGTAGCCACGACTACCATCCCGCAAATCCACTTCACAAAGATCATTGTAGAAATATCCTTCATACTGCGCATATTGCCTCGCAACGGGATCAGGAAAAAGCAACACTGCATGCCGTTCGAATTTATGCACATAGCGAAAGTCGGCTTCATTCCTTGGCCTTGTAATATCATTGCAGCTGTAGTGATCCATAAAGCGCACGCCGTTTTTGTGCAGCTCTTCACACACGTTGGCGTAATATCCATGCAGCTGGCTGAAGTAATTGGCAAAATCAAAACGATTGTGAAAACCAAAATTAATGGCCGTATCAATGCCGGCTTTAGCAAAACCCTCTGCCCTTCTTTTTATTTTATCAACTACCTGTTTTTGCGGCCATTGAATGTCTTCCAATGTACACCACCAGCTAGCACTGCGGTTGGGAATAAAAGCCGTACCGGTATTTTTAAATGGCTGTTTGCCAAAGGACGCCAGCTGGACGGCATACGCGGGCAAACTATGAAAGAGGCTGATACCTGCGCCTGTTACAGCAGCCGTTTGTATAAATTTTCTGCGATTGGTTTTTCCATTCATCTCAACAGGTTTTGGTAAAGTGCTGGTTCAAATCTACTGACTTACCAAAACTTTATTTTCCATTAATCGGTTTAAAATGTATACTTTTTTAACAAGCGGAAAATGCAGAACTTAGGAGCGGCATAAAATTATTTTTTGACCGGCAGTTGTATTTCAATTAGGCATCGTTGTGTCACTCCCTTGAACAATTACAGCAATATGGAACAAGAGAAATGAAGGGCGATTTTTATGATAGTTGAAGATCAACAATTTTAAACTGGAAATTCATCGCAACTATAGGCAGATTCTTCAATATTGCACAAAGCGTTCCTACGGAACGCAACTATTATTGATGAATATTTTCTACCCACATTTTGTTCCTACGGAACATGAGATGGCTTGCGAAGCATATTGCCCCATCGGGGCATTGTTTGGGTAGAACCGGTAATTATTAGCATACGTTCCTACGGAATGTATTGTGGATTTTTGTTTTATCGCATATAGCGGTTCTAAACAACGCAACGATTGTTAACCCAAAGCCTGCAAAGACCTGCACTTTTGAAAAATCCAGCGATTTGAAAAACTGGTCTCATCCTCCGGCAACCGCATACACTTTTATCCCCTCAAGATCAACTTTAATCGTTGAATAATTTTTACTCTTGACAATGTCCACAATTCTTTTTGCATTACTTAATTCAGGACTCATCACCGACACCCCAACCAAATTTATTTTATTGGAATTAATCACATATTCCAATACATTATCCGTTATGTTAGAGTCCAATGCTTTTAATACCGGAATTCCGCTGATGTCTTTAATAGTGGGATGAGGTATTGGTTTCAATGCGGTATTCATGAAATGTAATACCGGTTTGCCATTGTACAACCTGGTGCGGACGGCCCATCTCTTATCACCTTTTATTTGTTTGATCAGCGGTTGAAACTTGCCGGATATTATCAATTTTTGTAGCGGTGTAGCTGCAACAGCCGATTCTATCATAACCAAATTTTTATGCCTGCCTTTCACCAGTTCTGCTGATAAAGGCGTTGCACGAACAAAACCTTTTTCATCATGTGTACCAAAAGGCAATGCCAGCCAGGCGATGCGGCCTTTGGTTAGATAGGTTTTGATGGCTACAAATTGCTTATCCGAAACGCAGCCCACCGAATCTAAAATCAGGGGCGTATTTTCTTTGCCCAAAAGCTCAGCATCCCCCAATTCTTCATACCGAACAAAACGATAGCCCACATTGTTTTTTACCAGTTGTTCACTCCATGCCGCAGCACTGTCCCAATGCTCTTTGCCATTGGTGTTGCGCCAGCCATTTTCTTTACAATAGCGGTTGTATACCAATCTTACTTCTGCAACGTCAACACCTTCCCGGTAATTTAAATTGCTGTATTGCTTTTCCCAGTTGTTGGATTTGCTGATCACGTCTTCCATCTCCATCGCATCGGCCGGATCTTCTACCAATCTGCCGTTGAGCGTACTGCTCCAGTTGGCCACGCCCCAGAATCGACTGAGCGCCCAGCCAAAATAAGCGCCCGGTTCATAGATGGTATAACTCAATGCCATCGCCGGAGCTTTCCCTCTTTTTTCGGCAATGTCTTTCTGGTGCAATGCTTCCGCATCCATTGCTATCCAGTTGGCATTGTCAACATTGATGCCCACATTTTCAAGCATAAAAAAATCCAGGTGCGGCGCCAGTTTTTCCAGGTCGAGTGATAGTATATTGAGTATGATGGGGCCCGTGTTGGAGCAACAGGTCATCAACGGTTTTTCGCCAATGGTTTGCTTGATCATTTTTAAATGATCCGCTACGGAATCAATTTTCATTCGCAGCCAATCCCTGAAAACAGGGTTTTCATAATTGCCCCATTCCAATGTCTCTTTGGATGTATCACCCCAAAAAGATTTTTCCCCGAAGGGCGGAATATCATGACCATAATCTCTTTTAAACCGCTCCCGGCAGTATTTACAACCACAGGTGGCGGGACCGGGATAGTTGCACATATCATCCACTTCAATGCCATCAATGGGCACTTCCTTTAACAAGCGTTGCAGGTATTTCTGGTGCATGTCCAGGAAGCCGGGATTGTTATGACAAAAGGTTTCAAACTGGTACTGCGGTGCATAGCCACGGCTGCCATCCCGCAGATCCACTTCACAGATATCATTAAAAAAATGTCCTTCGTATTGTGCATATTTTGCAGCAACCGGGTCATGGTATAACAACACCGTGTGCCTTTGAAACTGGTGCATTTTTTTAAACTCCGCGGCATTGCGTGGCCGTTCAATTTCATTGCATGAATAATGATCCATGAGTTTAATACCATGCTGGTGTAACTCTTCCGCCACATTCGCAAAGTAACCATGCACCTGGCCAAAGTAGTTGGAAAAATCAAACCGCAGACCAAAGCCAAAAATGATGGCAGTATCAATACCTGCTTTGGCAAACCCTTCGGCCCGGCGTTTTATTTTATCGATAACATGTTTTTGCGGCCATTGCAGATCATCCATGGTTGTCCACCAGCTGGCAGAACGGCTGGGTATAAAAGCGGGCTCAGCAAACCTACCGGCTTGCTGAAGGTTATTTGCATACACCAGGGGCAGCCCATTGGAAAGCCCGATACCTGCGGCTGTCAAAGCTGTCATTTTTATAAATGCCCTGCGGTTGTGGGGATGCTTCATTGTTTGAACGGGTTTATAAACCTTTGTTCAAATCTAATGAATTGTGGGAAGGATGTTTTCCTATAATCGGTTTAAAGCGTGTACTTTTTTAACGGGACAATATCCTTATTGCACCACCGCATAAACTTTTACCCCATCCAAATTAATCCGCAACGTCGCAAACCCATTGCCTTTACCCACGATTGAAACAGATCGCTTTAAGCCGTTCAATTCAGGGCTCATCACCAATAAGCCGTTGAAAGAAAGCACAGCTGTATTGATTTCATATCCCAGCACATTGTCAGTAACCACAGAATCCAGCCCGATCAAAATAGGAATAGCAGAAAGGTCTTTTAATGTCGGATGCGGTATCGCTGTGAGGGCTGTATTCATACAATGCAAAACAGGTTTGCCATTGTACAGGCGCATTCTTACCACCCATCTTTTATCGCCCTTTATTTGTTTGATAACGGGTTTGAATTTTCCAGCAGCAATCAAATGTTGCAAAGGTGTTGATGCAACAGCAGAAGCAATCATCACCAGGTTTTTATAACGGTGCTTCTTCAATTCTTCCGATAACGCAATTGGTCTTGCAAACCCTTTTTCATCATGCGTACCAAAAGGCAATGCCAGCCAGGCAATACCGCCATTGGCCAGATAAGTTTTGATGGCAGCAAATTGTTTATCCGAAACACAGGCCACGCTATCTAAAATCAACGGCGTCTTTTCTTTGCTTAATGCAACGGTATCTTCCAGTGCTGCAGAACGAACAAAACCATAGCCTACATTATTTTTTACCAGCTGCTCCGTCCATGCGGCCACACTGTCCCAATGCTCATGCCCATTGTTGTTGCGCCAACCATTGACTTTACAATCGCGACTGTACACCAGTCTCACTTCCACTAGGTCGCTGCCGTTGGTATAATCCAGGTCGCTGTATTGTTTTTCCCAGTTGTTGGTTTTGCTGATTACGTCTTCCTGTTCCATCGCATCCGGCGGATCTTCCGGCAGTCTTGCGTTGAGCGTGCTGCACCAGTTGGCCACTCCCCAAAAGCGACTGAGGGCCCAACCGAAATAAGCACCGGCTTCATAAATGGTATAACTCAATGCCATGGCCGGACGATTGCCTTTTTCCGCGGCGATATCTTTCTGTAACAGAGCTTCTGCATCCATTTTTATCCAGTCAACATTCTGCACATTGGTGCCTACATTTTCCAGCACAAAAAAATCAAGGTATGGTGCTAATTTCTCCAGGTCGAGCGACAACGCATTCAGGATCAACGGACCGGTATTGGAGCAGCAGGTCATGAGTGATTTGTCGCCCATGGTTGCTTTGATCATTTTTAAATGATCCGTCACCGCATCTACTTTCATACGCAACCAATCCCTGAAAACAGGGTTATCATAATTACCCCATTCAAACGTTTCTTTTGTTGTGTCGCCCCAAAAATCTTTTTCACCAAAGGGCGGAATATCGTGACCATATTCCTTCCTGAACCGCTCCCGGCAATAAGTACAGCCGCACACCGTTGGACCTGCATAGTTGCACATATCATCTACCATGATGCCGTCCAGTGGCACTTCCTTTAATAATCGCTGTAAATATTTTTGGTGCATGTCCAGGTAGTTCGGGTTGCTGTGGCAAAAGGTATTTAACTGGTATTGCGGTGCGTATCCCAGGCTGCCATCTCTTAAATCAATTTGACAAACATCATTGAACAAGTGGCCCTCATACTGTGCATATTTTGCAGCAACCGCATCATGGTATAACAGCACATGGTGCCGCTGAAAAGTGCTCATCTTTTTTAGTTCCGCTTCATCCTTTGGCCTGGAGATATGATTGCAGGAATAATGTTCCATGAAATGGATGCCATGCTGGTGCAGCGCTTCGCATACATCAGCATAATAGCCATGCAACTGGCCGAAATAATCTGCAAAATCAAAACGTATATGAAAGCCAAAATTAACAGCAGTATCAATATTCGCTTTGGCAAAACCTTCGGCCCGGCGTTTTATTTTATCGCTGATTTGTTTTTGCGGCCACTGCAGGTCTTCGATAGACGTCCACCAGCTTGCTACGCGGTTGGGAATAAAAGTGGTTGCAGGACAGTTGTTAAGGTTCGTTGCGTGACGATCATTTGCATACAAAAACGAAAAATTGTTTGCAGCTGCAACGCCTGCCCCTGACATAACTGCCAGCTGGATAAACTTCCTTCGGTTGCAGGGGTACCTCATGTTTGGTTGGTTGTAAGATTAGATACTCAAATCTACTCGTTTCATACAATGGCATATTCCTATAATCAACTTAAAGACTGTACTTTTTTAACCGTGCATTATCGGCCACACGTTTACCTGTAAAGCAATGGACTCATCTCCACAATTACTTTGTTTATTGCCTGTTTAGCGAAACCCTGGCGAATTGACCGGTACCAAAAAACGCCTTCAAAGCTTGCTGTAACCGAAAACTGTTAACAAATGCCCATTTTTGGTAAGATAATTGTAAAAGAAAGCAGTGTATACCATTCACCTCCCCAAAATTATTAAAATGAAAAGTAAAGTATGTTTGCTATTGCTGACTGTGGTTGCCTTTGCGGCGTGTAAAAAAAACTCCGATATTATGGCTCCGGTCGTGACTAAAATTGATACCCTTTCTAACAGCATTACAACCGACATGACACTGGATGCAAATACCAGTTATGTGATCAACGGCCAGTTATATGTTACCAATAACGCTACGCTTACCATACCCGCCGGCGTTACGGTATCCTTTGTTAAAATGGATGAAAAAGAAAAAAAGGGCGTGCTGGTAATTACCCAGGGTGCTAAATTGATTGCCAACGGCACTGCTGATAAACCGATTGTTTTTACATCTGCAGCTGGGACAAAAGCCCCGGGCGATTGGGGAGCTGTTATTTTATTGGGTAAAGCACCAACCAATACCGTTACAGGCAATGTGGAAGGACTGCCCCTATCTGACAATACCCGTTACGGCGGTACAACAGCAGATGACAATTCAGGTTCACTTAAATATGTACGCCTTGAATATTGCGGGGGCATTAACCCCGATGAAGAAGGAGAATGGCAGGTGGATAAAGCCAGCGGACTTTGCATGGCGAGTGTTGGTAGTGGTACCACTGTAGATAATGTGATGACCGTGCACTCCAATGATGATGCTTTTCAGTTTGTTGGCGGAACAGTTAACGCCACGCATTTAATCGGCTTTAACAATGGAGATGATGATTTTGATTTTGATCTTGGTTACCAGGGAAAATTACAATTCCTGATCTCTTACCGCAGCGGGCTTTCCTCTTCACATTCGCAAAGAGCAAATGGCTTTGAAAGTTATAATGATGAATTTCCCACCACCAATGCGCCCCTCACACGCCCGGTGGTAGCTAACATGACCATTATCGGCCCTGCGGGTACCGAGACTGCAAAAACATCATTAAACCAGGGCGTGTATATTCGCAAGGGCACACGCTTCGTGGTAGAAAATTCTATCATAGCGGAATATCCGCAGGGTGGACTGATGGTTTGCAACAGAACAAGGCCTGTGCTGTTAACAGGTATAGAATCATTTTTTAAATATAACCTCGTGAACAGCGACACCGCCAGCCGCACTTTTAGCTGGGATAAGGATTTTGCTGTAGTGGGCGATCCCGAACTCCAGCAGTTTGCTTTAAACAGTGTTAATAACAATGTTTTAATTACCAACTCGGCCGATCTTAAATTAAAAACCATGTATGGGGGAGTACCGGATTTAACTCCGGACGCCGGGTCACCCGCGTTAACCGGAGCTAATTTTAACGATGCAGATTTTAGCAGCTTTTTTACCAAGGTAGCTTACCGCGGTGCTATTGGGGCCGATAACTGGGCAGCTGCAAATAACTGGGCTGTGTGGAAATAACTGTAAAATAATTTAATAATTATTTACGGGCGAGGATGTAAAAGATGTTGGGTAGCTGCAGGTTTAAACGCAATACTGAACATTTTTCGCACCCCGCTTTTAGTTTTTCATAATGCTTAGATTTAGAGAACAGGATGTTATTTCACCTTATCTCTTTTTACTTTTAATTCCCGCCAGGTAGTTAGAATGATACCTTCGTCCTGCAATGCTTTTTTAAATACCGGGTCCATCATTGCAAGCATGTCTCCACGCCTTACCGCACCACTGCCTGAGATATGCGGAAACATGTCTGTGGTTGCCGTGGAGTGCATGATCATCATGGTTACGCCGGGTTGCAACGATTTAATAGCTTCGATATATTTGGCAGTTTTAAATGCCTGTAATTTTTTGTCGTCGCCTGAAATAGCTTCGGGGATTTTCCAATCATAACTCACATTGTGGAGATCATCCAATACCGGCAGGCCTGCAGCCCAGGTCATCTTACCCAATGCCCGCAATTGCTCTATTTGTTCAGCTGGTGCATTCATTTCTGCCTGTATTAAAACATCAGCACCACCAGGCAACATTACCGGGATATGATTTTCGATTCCCAGCCCAATATATCGTTTTAAAAATTCAGGCGAAGCAAACAAGGTACCCATGTGCGAATCCAGGTGGGTTGGTTCAAAACCCATTATCCTGGCCCTTTCCAGCTGGGCCCTTATTTCCTTATCCACTTCATCGGCTGAAGCATGCGCTACCACGTCTGCTACGTTGCTCCACATGGCACCTTCTGTATCTACCAGGCCCGGCACATTTGTTTTGCCGGCTAATGGTCCCCAGCGGTAGTCGCCCCATTCCGAGGTAAGGGTTAAATGAAGGCCGGCATCCATACCGGGATGGGCTTTCATGTAATGAATAAAACCGGGCACCCAAGGGCAGGGCATCATTACGCTTACAGATGTGGCCACACCTTTTGTGATGGAGTTAATAGCGCCTTCATTGGAGTCGTAGCTCATTCCGGCATCATCCACATGCAGAATCAGAACTCTTGCACCTTTTGGATAGCCGAGTTTTTCGGCATACGTGCTATCAACTTTTTGAGCGGCTGCAAACTGCCACATGCTGGCAGCAAAAAACAGGGCGATAGTGTTATTAAAAGTCATAAGATAAATGTAAGACTAAAAATTACTTAAAAGCGGTCAGGATAAAAAAGAGTTTCCGCAGCTAGTCAACGAATTATCCTCCTGATTTTGTAGTTTGCCGGATGGCTTTTTAAAAGATGTAGCAACGCTTAATTTGGTAAAAGCACTTTCTGCTAACCAGGATTGTATTGAAGGCTATTGTATAAGCGGTTACCTGTTGCAGTAAACTTTATCTATTTTTAACAAATAAATACATCGAATGGCACTTCGTTTTATAACAATGATAACAGGTGAACCCTGTTTGGTGGATGTACATAGCTATTAAACAACACCTGCCTGTATATTGACCTGAATGTCCAATTTTTTACACAACTATAACCATTACTATCATGCGATTCAACCTCATCAAATCAATAACGTTATTGCTATTTTCTTTTTCAGCAACGGCAACAATCGCTGCCCAGTCTATACCCGACTCTGTCGTAAAAAAAATTGACAGCCTGTTTACAAAATGGAACACGACCGGCAGCCCCGGATGTACTATTGGCATTGTACGCAATGATTCGCTGATCTATGCCAAAGGCTACGGCCAGGCCAATCTTGAATATGACATTGCCAACACACCGGAAACCATTTTTCACATGGCTTCCATCTCCAAACAATTTACTGCCACCGCCATTCTTTTACTGGCAAAGCAGGGCAAGCTTTCACTGGAAGATGATGTGCGAAAATACCTTCCCTGGTTTCCGGATATGAAAAAAAAGATCACCATCCGCAACCTGTTAAATCATACCAGCGGCATTCGGGATCAATGGCAACTGCTCGCCATTTCCGGCACCCGGCTGGATGATGTAATTACACAGGAACACATCGTTAAAATTCTTGGTAAACAACAAGCGCTGAACTTTAATCCGGGAGATCAATACAGTTATTCAAACAGCGGGTTTACTATGCTGGCTGAAATCGTGAAGTCGGTAAGCGGTAAGTCGCTCCGCAGGTTTACTGACTCTGCCATTTTTAAACCGTTGCAGATGAACAGCACGCATTTTCATGATGATTATACAGAGATTGAAAAAAACCGCTCCTATTCATATGAGCGTAAGGACAGCGCTCATTTTACCAACAGCATTTTAACTTATTCCAATTCGGGGGCTACCAGTTTATTTACCAATATTACTGACATGAGCAAGTGGGTTATGCATTTTGATGACGCTTCATCCGCCAACCAGGATTTAATCAGGCTCCTGACACAAAAGGGTAAACTGAACAACGGAAAAGAAATATCCTATGCCTGTGGAATTGTGGCTGATACTTATAAAGGCTGGAAACAATACTCGCATGGGGGCGCCGATGCAGGATACCGGACCTACCTGTCTGTTTTGCCCGATCTTAAAATGGGTTTTATTGTGTTTAGCAATTTAGGTGATTTTGATGCCGGCGGAAAAGCTTATGCTATCGCCGATCTTTTTGTAAAAGATACGACGCAGAAAAAAGAGGTTGAAAAAAAGACACCACGGGACAGTGCGGCATCCATCTTAAAAAACGAGCCAAAATGGAAAAAATTTGCCGGCTTTTATATTGGCGACGATGGGCTCCCTTTTAGTTTTGACATTAAAAACCACCAATTATTTTATCACATTTTTAATGAAAGTAATTTTTTGATCAATGACCGGAAGGACTCTTTTTCCATTCCTTCGGCTCCGGAAATAAAATTTGTATTTTCTGTAAAAGCAAAAGATACCATTTGCGATATTACTACCACCGACCAGGCTTATCACCTGAAAAAATACGTAAAAGACACGGTACAAACGGACGCCATTTTACGACCTTATACCGGCAGTTATTTTTGTGCTGAACTGGATTGCAAATATGGAATCATTTTAAAAGATCATCGCCTTGTTTTGACGAATGCCAAATACAACGATGCCATGCTTGCATTCGTAAACAGGGATCATTTGACGAACGATAACTGGTGGATCAATCATTTGAAAATAATAAGAAACACCGGTGGTATCATAACCGGGTTTGAGGTCAACTCTGGCAGAATTATGCATTTAAAATTTGCAAAAATTGAATAGCTGAATACTGTGTATGTTGAATTGTGTATTTTTTTACACAAAGATTTATTAAGTACAAACGATCAACATAAGAAACGCTGCAATCGCAACCTCATTTTTACTGGCATGATTTATTCATGCTTAAATAAAATTTTAGCAAATGAATAATTTCTTTAGGACATTGATAGCCGGTTACGGCGCAAAAAAATTAGGCGGTGGCTGCTTTAGCACTATTTTAATTTTTATAGTTATTTACTGGGCGCTGGGCACCTGCAACCGCAGGGCAACCCCGGCGAGGGCTTCAACAGGCAGCCATGCGCCGGCACCCGAGGCGAAGCACATTGCTTATGCACGGTACTGATATCTTCCAACGGCAAATTTGCCCGGAAAAATAAAAGTAGACCAAAGTACCTCACGAAGCAGCGTTGCGGAGTTTAGTTGTGTGCTACTATATCCCGGTTGACCCGACAGACATTAAGGATAACACATCAACTGTTATCCTGCCATAATAGAAAACAGGCTGATTGTCCAGCCTGTTTTTTTATGTGCAGATTTATTTAGTTAACCTGGTTATATCCTCATTACAACGGTTAGCCTTTACGCACCCAGGGCATTTTTTGCAAACAACAAACAATTTTTTGTTTCCTTTACTGCATCAGAGCCTGCTGGTATTTCATATTCCAGTTCGATTGTAGCGGGAATGTCATACTTTTTTGCTTTCAGTAAATTCAGAATTTCTTTCAGCGGCGTATCGCCCTGGCCCCATGGCTTGTTGTTACCACCGTTTATTTTTGTTTGCCTGTCTTTAATGTGCATCGTTGTAATGCGGTCGTGTTTTGCCTCAATCAATGCCAGTAAAGTTTCCTTTGTGTTGTTGCCGCCGGCGGCGATATAATGGCCGCAATCCAGGTTCATGGAATTATAGGGAGACTGGCTTAACGCAGTATCCCATGCCGTATCTGTAGCTTGTGTATGCGCGTGATAGCCGATATACACTTTGTGTTTTTCTCCCAGTTCGCCCAGGCGTTTTGACTGTGCCGGATCCGTTGGTAATTCAACCGTTACAGATGTGGCGCCCAATGTTTTGGCAGCCTTCAACGCATATTCAATCTCAGCATCTGTGTTGTTTGCGCCGAGTGCATTGGGCTTAAACGCATAAATTGATACACCGGCTTTATTGTATATTTTCCTGATTTCTGCAAATTTATCCATCGAAACAGCCGCCCTCCAGTCTGCCACTTGTTTTGCATAGGCAGACATCTGAGCTTTCTGTTCATCTGTCAATTTGGGTGGTTGCCCTGCAACCCGGGGTGGCATTTGCACCTGGTTAACCGGTTTGCCCGCGTACTCTTCCACCGCATCACCCATCAGCTCAATAGCGCTGATTCCACTGTTTGTAATGTATTGTAAAATTTGTTCCGCAGAGCCGGGCATACTGCGGAAGGAATAAGTGATGACACCGATCTGAACACCAAAAAATTTTGAGCCTGGATCATTTGAAACCAGGTAAGGCCTGGAAAAAACAGCAGGGCCGCCGAGCAGGAGCCCTATGGATGCAATTGAACCTTTGAGAAGAAACTGGCGCCGTGATTGATTGCGGGCCTGGTTATTGTTTAACAGCATATGGCAATGTTTTAAATATGAATGTAGTAATTAAATGTACGCTTTCAGAACTATAATGAAAACACTTTATGCGATAATTTTGGCATTATCTTAAGGCGCTGATGGAGTTATATAATCAGGGCATATGGATTTTATTTACTAAATTTAAAGATCGGTTTACATTTTAAACCTATTTTTCACCTCAAAAATTTTACACTATGATACAGCCTCAAAAATTTATCTACGACCCGGGCGGAGCTGATGAAAGTGGTAATGTTGCGCCTGACAGCAGCGACAATCAAAAAACAGCTGATGTACAACATCCTGAAAAAAAAGAGGAAGGCAAGGAGCACAAAACGGTGATACAAAAAATTAAGGATGCCCTGCAGGATTGGTCAGATAAGGATGAACAGGACCAGGAGTTTGATGATACAAGGGTATAAAGCGAAAGCTTTGTATATGGGCAGGTTTAAGTATTTACCTCCGCCCGGCCTGGTGTTAATGGCTTTTCAGTAAAGCTCCATCCGACTTAAAATAAGTAAAAAGTAAAACCCCGTACTTCATTTGGTACGGGGTTTATTTTTAATTTTCTTTTTTAATTAACGGCTGCGAATGTTCGGTTTTAAGTTTGGTAGTTTTTTTATTACCATTGGCATATTCCCGTTTTACTTTCACACCGTGCGCCCTTTTATGTTTTGGATGCAACACATTGTGAACTTTATCTCCCGCTGTAGTAACGGGTTCTACTTTGGTTGTTGTTTGGGCGTAAGAAGCGGTAATGCCTGACACAAGCATCACAGCAAGAGACATAAATAGCTTTTTCATTTTTATATAATTTTTGTAAAAGCATAGTGATAATTTAATGCCAATTTTTAAATTTTTGGTTGCCGGTTTCTCGGCGCTTTATGAAGCGGATCAATTACGGTTTGAACAGTTACAGCAGACGACTGAGGAATTTTATAGTTATCAATATTTTTCCCGTTGCGAGGAAATAATGGTACAAATTCAGTATTTACATGACAGATAAGAGCTGCTATAGATAAGCAGGAATGACAATAGTCGCTTATTGCGAACAAAAATCATCGTAAACGCTTCCCAAACAAATCTACCCTGCAATTAATAAAGCCTTTGGCATAATACATCAGCAGCACAGCCAATTCCCTGCGGGTGATAAATCTTTGTTCATTATAATTGGTAAGATGAAGCTTATCCTTCCAGGTAACTTCATTTATATTTTTATGATTAGCCAAATAAAAGATTGAGCCGGGATATGCCGCATGTTGACCGATCATTTTTTTTGCCTGTTGAATCGTTAGCCAATCGTTGCTTAAACGCTGATTATCTTTTACGCTTTTACCTGAAGAGCCATTTAAATTATTTTCAAGTTCGGCATTCTTGATAGTGCTGTCCGGGTAAAAAAAAGTTTTATTCTCCCAGTCTATACTTTTCCCCACGCCACGAATTAAACCCAATGCACCAGCCTGCTGTATTGGATTCCAGGAAGCTTCGTTGGGATCAACATCACAAAACGGTAACAGGTAACATTTCATTTTCAGCAGCTCATTCTGCACGGCTCTTACGTCGATTTTTCCAGGTTGGATTTTCTTTGCAATACATTGTGCCGCCAGTACGCCAGCTGCCTGGCCCGTTAATAAAACAACCGGCTGTAAACGCGTAGTGCCGTTGGCAATATTGCTTACCGAAATTCCTTTTTCACATATAATTAATCCTTCCATTTTTGAGGGTATTAAAGCCCCCAGTGGAATAGTAAAGGAAGGCACTTTTGGAAATTGGATAGCTGGTACTTTGCCCGGATATTGCCCGTGGTGATGGTCAACCGGGTAATCTCCTACAGCGATGCCCGTCTTATATAAGTCATACTGGTAAGGCTTCTTAATGTGATTGATGTTCAGTCTTACTACGCCCTTTACTCTCCTGCCTTCCCTGTTATACGGCAACCATGCCATGCCGTTGTTAACTTCATCATCTGCAAGGCCGATATTTTTGAACCCTAACTGGTGTTGCAAAAAATAAATAAATCCAAGCGTCTGATTTGTAGCAGTTGAATAAGCAATTTCCCTTTCAACAGGTTTTCGCTCCACCACATTTAAATAAGCATCATTTCCATGAACGGGCCAGTTTAGCATGAATTTGGAATGTAGTGTATCTGTTACCGTGAGTTTTCCATAGTTTAATACCTTACGGGTATCCAGTTGATAGGGTTTATCAGTACAGGGCGCATCACTGGTGCTGCAATAATATTTTGATGCGTCATAACCAGCGGGTTGTTTAATTGTTTTATCTGCGCCTTTACCGTAATCCTTTAAAATAGCCGACCAGGTTAAATCCTGAATGATATTATTTTTTTCGATGGCTTCTTTTTCACCGCTGTAGCCGGGCGCTTCCATTCCCAAATCATAGCCGGCTCCAGCCGATGCAAATACATCACCGAGGTCAGTACCATCCACTACAATGCTGGCATGTACCATTAAGTGCTCCCCTTTTTGATTAATAAATGCAGCACCCGTTATCTTATTTCCTTTCATCAATGCCTTATCAAAATACCAGTTATATACAACCGTTAGCTTTTTTTCAACGCCTGCCCAGGCTTTAAAAATACTATCGCCCACGTGCGGCTCAAAACAAGTGTTGCTTACCCAGCCACTGGCCAAGTTTGTTGTTCCGTAATGTTTATACAATGCCTCCCGCAACTGTTGCCACATGCCGCTTTTAAGCCCGTCGTTACCATCGGTACAACTGACGGCTGCGGCGGTTAACATACCTCCGAGCATGGTTGTTTGCTCTACAATCAGCGTTGTTGCACCGCTGCGTGCGCTCTGTATGCCTGCTGCCGTTCCGCCGGTGCTTCCGCCAACAACCAGCACCTGTGTATTCATAACAGTTACCTGTGCACACAGCTGAAGTACAAAAAATAAAAATAAAGTGCAAAAAATAAGACTTCGTTTCATCCTGCAAATATAGAATGGAGAAACAGTTGCCACCGAAAATAAAATAAGCTGGTGCCGCTATTAAAAGGGAGGATAACGAGTCCGCTGGTATTCGAAACCAATGGCCGAATCGCCGGAATTGTTGATATTTTTATCAAACCGGAAATAGATATCAAAGCCGTGTTTCACTTTATTAAAATAGATCCGGTTGCCGTACAATTTGTGCAGCATATAATCCGTGCAGGTATCCTTCTTATTACCCGGCTTTTCAAAAATAATTGTAAAGCTGTTTTGATGAATAAATCCCAGTGGTTCTTCCAGTGCTTTATTTATTAAGATCACGTTCTCCACCATATCCTTTCGTTGTATGGCAATTTCTCTTACAAATATTTTAGGAGGATATACCCCATTTATAAAAGGCCTGATATCCCAGGTTACCAGTTTTATTTTATTCCCTGAAAGAAAGGAAATGCTTTCACCATCATCATCAATCTTGCCAAAATGAAACGTGCTGAAATCGTATGCGTTTAATAAAGTATCCGCAAAACGGTTAATGGCATAGTAGCGCTGGTATTTATCCGGTATGGTAGAAATGTAGAGGGCATTTTTATGTGTCCATGAAATCAACAGGTACTCCACTTCAATCCTTATTTTATTGATTGTATCCGATTTTTCTACATTGGTTTTTAACACATTTTCATTCAGATAGTTTTTATCCTTATACACTTCCCGCAGGTACAAATGATAGGTTGAATCCAGTTCCTGTACCTGCATACCGGCGGTATTTCCCTTACTGAAAATATTGGTACTAAAATATTTCCCCCTGTTGCACGCATAACTGCAAATGATGAGTGTTAACAGGTATATACATGCTTTCTTTTTCATCGCAATCCTATATTGGTATAATTATGAAAATAATTTCCTGACACAGAAAAGTAAGCCGGGTAAGGCACGAGGTGGTAGGAATTAAAAATGGAAAAGTGAATCAGGTGCTGTATATCCCAATCTGTGTAATTGTACCGGTTGATGCTTACGCCAAATCCTTTTCCGGGGTTGGCAATGTGCAACGACCAGAGACTCTTATTGTAATATTTTTCTTCGGGATTATTGTAACTCACAAAAGCCAGGTCCATTTTATTGGATACCTCAAAAGCGTTTTTTGTATACCCAGTAAATTTTTGAAAAGACAATTCCACCAGGTTAACATCCTGTTTCGTGTCGCCCTGGTAACTGATTACTGAACCACCGGTATAAAACCTGTCCCTGCTGTCGCCCAGGTAAGCTTCATCGAAAGGTGTGCCACCATCGTTGTAATAAGATACCTGCATCCTGTTTACATGTAAGTTCATAAAGCCTACCCGTTGGCTCATTCTTAATTTATCAGTAGATAAAATAAAATTAGTACCTAACGAAAACGAGTAATTGTAAGGATTTTGAAGTGCCGAAACAGTTGAATTGGAAAAATAATACAGCGGGATATTTCTTTTGATTACGTGGGGCAAACTGTCCTTATTAAAATAATTATTTAAACCGGTGGTAAGCGTAAAAGCATTGATAAAATCAATCGTAAAAGTTGGTTTTTTATTACCGGCTCTTCGCCTGCTGCCAAAGCCGCCATTGTACAGTTGTACTTCTTCATTAAAAGAAAAATACAATGACCTCGCCAGCAAGTTGGAGCCAAACCCAAAATCAGCACACAACCGGAACACCGTTGGCTGCGTTTTGCTGAAGCTCAACTCCACCAAACCTTTAAGCGACAGTCCATATTGAAAGCTTAGTTCATTGTTGGAATAAATACGCCGGGATTGGGCCACTGCTGACTGGCACAAACAGACGCACAAGGCGCAGAGTAAAGAAATATAGGAGCATTTCTTTTTCATCCGGACTGGTTAAGGTTTTAATAGAAGGTAATAGCAACTGATAATTTTATCTGGCATGCTTTGCGAAACAAAATCCAGTTCGTCAAACATATTTCAAATACCTGCTATTACTTTTTATCCATACTCCCCCTATCCTTTCCTGGTAACAGCAAGAATTACTTCCCGTAAAAATTTATTTTCATCCAGCGTATGTAAACCCAATCTTACCACCACAAGGTGCTTTGATGGAATGATATAAATATCCTGGCCACCGTATCCATCTGCAAAGTACATATCCGCAGGTACATCGGGATACCATCTTCGCGACAGCACTTTTGCTTCATAGCCATTTAACCAAAACTGGTACCCGTAGTGTTTTCGTGCATCCGCAATTGAAGGTTGTACTGTTTCTTTTACCCAGTTTACCGGCAGAATCTGTTCACCATTCCAAACGCCGTTATTGTAATACAATAAACCAAAACGGGCAAAATCTCTTGCCGTCGCGTAGCTGTATGAAGAGCCGATATAAGTACCCGAAGCATCCGGCTCAAGCAACATGCTGTACATATTTATTTTATGAAACAAAGCCTGGTAGGGAAAAGATGGATATAATTTTTCACCCACCGTATGACGTATAATCCGGCTGAGGATATTGGTATTGCCGCTGGAATAATTAAACGCTGTTCCCGGCGAATCTTTCAACGGCAATGCCGCCGTGAACGCAGCCATATCGCCCTTATTAAATAACATGTTGGTTACTTCACTTGGGTTGGCGTAATCTTCCTTAAACTTCAAGCCGGTAGTTTGTTGCAGCAATTGCCTGATAGTGATTTGTTCTTTGGAAGTGTGCTTCCATTCTGGTACCGGTGCCGTATCTTCAACAGCTAATCTGCCTTCTTTAACCAAAACACCAATTAAAGCGCCAATAAGACTTTTAGACATTGACCATCCCAGTTGCACCGTATTTTTATTAAAGCCCGGTGCATATTGTTCGCCCACTATGGCCCCTTTATACAGCACCACAATACTCCTTGTTTCAGATGCATTTTTTTTGTAGGTGGAATGCATGGCATTGTCGATCGCCTGTTGCAGGAGGGCTTTATTGACATCTGCAGAAATAGTATCGGGTATGCGATCTCCCTGCGGCCATGGCAAGCTGTCCTGGTTTACTGCAACGGGCGGTGGCAATAAAAAAGATTGAGACCGAACCTGCTCTTCTGTAAAATCATTGATGAGGGTGCAGCCAAGTCCCTTTCTGTAAATGGCTTTGCGCTTTGCAAATCCCCATACCGAGCCGGTAACAGATGAATCTGTTTTGTTGACGATAAAGGAGCCGAGTGACAAAGGAAATTCAGCAAGATCATCTTTGATCACTTCTCCGGCATCGCGGTGTTGCAGGTAAACAGCAGAGCAAAGATTTTTAGCGCCATAGCCGCTGATAGCAGGAAATGCAAGCCAGGCAAACCACGTAACCGCAGTTGCAATCAATAGCAGTAAAACAGCTACCGCACGTTTGATAAATTTACCTGGCCGCATAAATGCATTTAATATTATGATGAATGCAAGAAACCGGATACTAGATACTGGATGTTGGATACTGGACGCTGGATACTGGACATTCAGAAAAAAATGATGGGGTGGTGATAGCATGATCCTCACCATTCACCACTCACTATTCAATATTCACTATTCACCACTCACCACTCACTATTTCTTACTAATCCTGAACAACAAGCCTCCATCCGTTACTGCGTACAGCTTGCCGTCCATTTGTGCTACGTCACGAAAGCGTTCCTTTTTATCCAGCAACAACATCTCTTCGCCCACCACTTTATTGTTTTCAATTACCAGCCGGTCGATGTGCATACTGCTGAGGCAGGCGATGAACAGATTGTTCTTCCATTCAGGAATGGCATCCCCTGTATAAAAAACAATACCACTTGGTGAGGCAACCGGATCCCAATAATATACTGGCTGCTCCATGCCTTCTTTTTGCTGAATACCATCACCAATTTTTGGTCCATCGTATTCTATCCCATAGGTAATTACAGGCCACCCATAATTTTTTCCTGGTTTAATCAAATTCACTTCATCGCCACCACGCGGACCAAACTCTACTTCCCACAAATCGCCTGTTACAGGGTTAATGTCCAGCCCCTGCGGATTGCGGTGACCATAAGAATAAATTTCCGGCTTTACATTTGGTTGATTCAAAAATGGATTGCCGGGTGCAGGTTTGCCCTCTTTGGTTATTTTAAATATTTTACCTAAACCGGAGCTCAGTAATTGTGCCTGCGCCCTGCCTGGCAAAATAGATCTTTCACCAGCACTTACAAATAAATTACCATCCTTATCAAATACCAGCCTGGAGCCAAAATGATATTCACTTTTCAGCGCTGGTGTCGCCTGGAAAATAACGGTTGGATTGTGCACAGAAGAATCGGCTTCACTCAGCTCGCCTTTCGCTACTGCCGTTAAATTAGCCGTATCAACCTTTTCAGAAAAAGACCAGTAAATTATTTTGTTCTTTGCAAAATCCGGATCCAGCGCCACATCCAGCAGGCCGCCCTGTCCGCCGTCGTCTACGGGTGGAAGCCCGGTAATCTTTTTTTGCAATGCACCATCGGCAGAACGGATCGTTATAAAACCAGATTTTTCGGTGATCATCAACCTGCCATCCGGCAAAGGTATAATCGCCCAGGGCCGGCCTAAATTTTCTGCAATTTTTTCTACTGTATAAGGCGTTGTGGTGGTAACGGCTTTGATTCTTGTCTGACCGGCAAAAGCTGGTTTGTAATCCGTGTTGGCCTTTGTATTGTCTGCTCCGGTTGCTGCCTGCTTATCCGGCGTTTTAGTATTACAGCTAAAAACAGCTGCCACTCCTGCTATCATTAAAATTTTCGGTAGCGATGTGCATTGCATAAAATAAAATTTAGTTGTTGTAAAAATAAACAAGTTAATGCTTTGTTTTTGCACACTCAATCACTCTTTTCAAGTAAGAATATTGCTTCAACTGGTTTATTAAACACTTTAGCAATTTTTAAAGCTAAAACAGTAGATGGTACATATTTGTTCGCCTCCATTGCATTAATAGTCTGCCTGCTGACTGATACTTTATTTGCCAATTCTTCCTGCGTCAGATTTTTAATGGCCCGTTCCACTCTTATATTATTTTTCATCAGTTGCGGCTTGCGAATTTTTATACATGAGATAGTTAAACCGAACAATAAAAATGATTAGCACAGTAAACATGTTATACACCATTACATCTAAAAAAGGCGTTCCATACACAAGGACAAAGGCAATTAACAACAAAAGGTAACTCACACAAACAGCCCATAGCAAGGACGACAAACGCAGCTCCGCAATAAACTCATCTTCATTTTTCTCTTTTGAAAAGCTTACCAGCATAGCGCCGATAATAAAAATTGAACCAATAACGGTATTGGTAATATTGGTGTATCTGAAACTAAAATACAGATAATGCGATTCAGTGCCTTCATTGGCTATTGAAAACACGTTACACCAAAGCCACGCAGCTGCAAATTCGTGATAGGCTAATACGAGGCCAAAAATAGTAGCTGGAATCAATATCACCCAGCCGATTTTTTTATACCGGTTCGACAATAATAATTTGGTTGACATAACTTCAAAATTTCTACTAATGTAATACATCTTTTACTTAATGTCAAGTATTTTTTACATTTTGTATAAAATACCCGACATCAGGGGATACCTTAGATAATATTACAGGTCTTTAAAAGCTACCATTTTCAGCAGTCAATGGCAATTACCCGGAAACCACATTTAATTTTATCTTTGCCTCCCGTCAAAAAACAAAAACACCTTAACCAAAATGATCAGAAGAAAATTTTTAACCTCCGCAGCAGCATTAACGGCCGGTACAGCCGTAGCTGCCATGCCAATGAGTATAGCAGCCGATAAAAAGCAATTGGTGCACCATGTATTTTTCTGGCTAAAAAACCCGGATTCCGTTGAAGACCGGGATAAACTGGTGGAAGGTGTAAAAACACTTTCCAAAATTGAAACCATCCGCAAAATACATGTAGGCGTGCTGGCCAGTACCGAAAAAAGAGACGTAGTTGATACCAGCTGGCAGGTATCCGAACTGATGTTTTTTGACGATCCCGCAGGGCAGAAAACTTACCAGGATCATCCCATACACCAGGCTTTTATAAAAAATTACAGTCACCTGTGGGCTAAAGTGGTGGTGTATGATGTGGCTGAAGTGTAAGGATAATTTATACCCGTTCATTTCCAGTTCACGGCTTCCATTGCAGCAATTAAAAGCTTGTTTATCTTTGCCCTCATTATGCCTGTTACTATTTTAGCAATTGAATCTTCCTGCGATGAAACCGCGGCTTCGGTATGTGTGGATGGCCGCATCTTATCCAACTATATCGCTACCCAAAAAGTACACGAAAAATATGGCGGTGTAGTGCCGGAACTCGCCAGCAGGGCGCATTTACAAAACATTGTTCCGGTGGTTGACCTTGCTTTGAAAGAAAGCGGTTGTTCCATGCAATCCCTGGACGCCATTGCGTTTACGCAGGCTCCCGGGCTGATCGGTTCTTTACTTGTAGGGGCCCAATTCGCCAAATCGATGGCGCTGGCGCTGGATAAACCGCTGATTGCCGTACATCATATGCAGGCGCATGTGCTGGCCAATTTAATACCTGACGATAAACCGGATTTTCCTTTTTTATGTCTTACCGTAAGTGGCGGCCATACACAAATTGTGCTGTGCACTTCGCCCACGACAATGAAAGTAATTGGCGAAACCATTGATGATGCAGCCGGTGAAGCATTTGATAAAACAGCCAAATTGTTAGGACTGCCATACCCCGGCGGACCGTTGATTGACAAGTACGCAGCCAATGGAAATCCCAACCGTTTTGCATTTCCCGAACCACAAATTGCCGGATTGAATTTCAGTTTTAGTGGATTAAAAACCTCTATTTTATATTTTTTACAAAACGCCGGCAGCAGCAATGTTTTTAAGGAAGCATTCACTGCTACCGCGGAAGAGAAGCAACGCTTTATTGATGAGAACCTGGCAGACATCTGCGCTTCGGTTCAGCACCGCATCATCAGTATTTTGATCAATAAGGTAAAGAAGGCGGCAAAGGAAACCGGCATCAAAGATATTTGTATTGCCGGCGGCGTGAGTGCCAACAGCGGCTTGCGGAAAGCATTGAAAGAAACGGGTGACAAAATGGGTTGGCGAACATTTATCCCGGCTTTTGAATACTGCACAGACAATGCGGCCATGATCGCCATTACTGCCTACTACAAGTTTTTGCAAAACGATTTCGTTTCATTGAACATCAGTCCTTCACCGAGGGCTGCATTTGATATGTAACAAAACTTCTTTTTATTTTACTGTCACGCACCACCATCAAATTTGTATCAACCCTTCTAACCTGTGGCTAATAACTTTTTTCAGTTTAAACAATTCATCGTTTACCAGCAGCATTGTGCCATGAAGGTGAGTACCGACTCCTGTATTTTTGGAGCGGTCACCGCTTCTTTTTTTGGTGATGTTCCCGAAAAGGCTGACACAGGTAAATGCTATCTCGATATTGGTACGGGCACCGGTGTACTCAGCATGATGCTGGCGCAGCAAACAACGGCCGCCATTGACGCAGTAGAAATTGACAACGCAGCTTTTGAGCAAGCCACCCAAAATTTTTCCGCTTCGCCTTTTTGGAAACAATTGACAGCCCACCATACTGATGTGCTCAAATTTGAACCGGGTAAAAAATACAATGGTATCCTGTGCAACCCGCCTTTTTTCGAGGGTGATTTGCAATCGGACAATGCTATGAAGAATGCGGCTAAGCACAGTACTACTTTTACCCTGCAGCAATTGCTAACTACTGCGGACCGCCTTTTAACTGTTGATGGCATCCTTGCTGTGTTGTTGCCCTATCACCGGGTAGATGCATTTATACAATCGGCCAATGACCTGCAATTTTTTTTACAGGAACAGATACTGGTGCGCCATACAACTACACATCCTTATTTCAGGGGTATTTTATTTTTATCCCGTCAGCAATCTACTGCGCACACAAAAGAATTGGTTATCAAGAATGAAGGGAATGTGTATACGGATGCATTTATTGATTTATTGAAGGATTACTATTTGTAACATTGATTGCGGTATAACGCTACCCGAACGGCGGCTTTCAGCCCCTCGGCGGTTGGATAAAGTTTTTCCAAAATAATGCCGCAGTCTATGTCAACCGCCGTCAGGGTTTATAACCGCTGACGGGGTTGTTTGCAGCGTATAATTAATGGAGAGTCTATATTGCCCACTCCGCCGCAATCCGAACAGTTGTCTACTGGAGGATTCGCCTCTGCCGCCGGCGGGGCTGCGTAACTGCGACGCTGCTGCTTTCGTCTCTTGCAAAAAAATATTGCTGCGCATTTTTTTGAATCCCGCCCCGGGCGGGACAGAAGCGAAAGAGGCATCTTATCCAGTTACTGTGTTCAACTTGAAGGATTGTTCGAAGCGTCTTAAATTTTCGCAATTCTTTTAAGCCCGCAAATTTCATGTGCCCGCTCCACGCATCCTGTACTCTTCAAACGGCCTCGAATAAAAAGTGCTAGAAATTTTCAGCATAGACCGTTAAGAAATCAACGTTGTTTGAGCCAGCACAGACTGGGAAGTATTAAACTTTTCCGGCGAGTTCGTTGATTTTAGGGCTATGCTGAAAATTTCAGCCTTTTTATTCGCAGCCTTGATTTTTTTGTTTCTTTTTGTATCAAGACAAAAAGAAAGCAAACCCTTCGGCAAAAGAATTGTGTAGGGAGATGTTACGATAACAGAATACTAATACAAATCGAACAAGCGTTGCCAAAAGATTAAAACGCACAAGAGGGCGATGCAACAATGCCCCACGTAGCTCCTTAGCCCGGACCAACATTTTTATTTACTGATACTGATATAACGCACTTCATCAATCCCGATACCAGTACCCCTTCCACCGTTGCCGGCCTCGGTTAAAAAATAGCGAAAGGCAAACCGGCCATTTATTGGTTGGGTAAGGCCCGTGATTTTAGTTTCAAATTTTGTCCACCCGGTCGGAAAGGCTTGTGCGATTGTTTCCGCCGTACTTTGCGGACCACCATCAATTGGATAGGTGCCGGGCGAATTGTGCCACTCGTATTGGTTGGGGTTGATGTCAATGACCGGGTCGGTTACCTGGGTGAAGCTGCCGGTGCTTTCTCCATTGCCCACCAGTTCGGCACTGTCGTTTTGGGTGTTGACCCACACCTGGAGCCGGTTGGCAAAATCCGAACTGTCGAGCGGATTGTCATCTACATAACCAGGCACTTTGTGCGATCGGGTGTAAAAAATAATCTGGTCGCCATTTTGCATCAGCACCGACGGCGATACCAGCCACTGGCTGATGATACCCTTCGGCGCACTGGTGGATAAAAAATCAACGCCGATAAAACCGGCATTGCTGCCCTTGTTGCTGTAGGCAGAAAACAACGCAGGAATGGTGCCGCCATCCCGCCAAACCGATGGACCCAGCGGAACGCTTTTATTGATGATATGCCAACCTCTTGCAATGGCCGCATCTACCGTATCAAAAGATTCTGTAAAAGAAGAATGATCCACTATGGGTGGCGGCGTTGCCAGGTAACGGTCGTCTTTACAGGAAGACAATGCCAGCGTTCCGGCTATGCTGGCAACTATTATTTTATGCAACAGATATAATTTCATAAATGTTTGTTATGGTTAAAGCGGCCATTTACAACGGCATGAAAATAACAATTTTTGCGCTAGCGGTATATAAAAAATAGCGCCTTACACCTGGAAGACACCTGTTTTAAATTCAGCAATATGGTTGTTTTGATTCGCAGCAGCAATGCCCTCCGCAATCACCAGCCGGGTATCGGCCGGGTCTATGATAGCATCAATCCATAGCCTTGCCGCGGCATAATAGGGCGTTGTTTGTTGTTGGTAGCGTTGCATGATTTCATCCAGCAAATCTGCTTCGTCTTTTGGTAAAATGGTTTTGCCTTTTGCCTTCAGCGATGCTACCTGAATCTGCAGCAGGGTTTTACCCGCCTGCTCCCCACCCATCACGGCAATTTTAGCGCTGGGCCAGGCATAAATAAAGCGGGGATCGTAGGCCTTGCCACACATGGCATAATTGCCGGCGCCATAACTGTTGCCGATGATAATGGTAATTTTTGGCACCACCGAATTGGCTACCGCATTCACCATTTTAGCACCGTCTTTTATAATACCCGATTGCTCGCTGCGACTGCCTACCATAAAGCCCGTGACATCCTGCAAAAACACGAGGGGTATTTTTTTCTGGTTGCAGTTCATGATAAAGCGGGCGGCTTTATCGGCGCTGTCGTTGTAAATAACACCACCCAGTTGCATCTCGCCCTTTTTATTTTTTACAATCAGCCGCTGGTTGGCCACAATGCCCACGGCCCAGCCTTCAATGCGGGCATAGCCACACACAATCGTTTTGCCATAGTCTTCTTTAAACTGATCGAAGCTGCCGGCATCGGTGAGGCTGTTGATGAGCTGCACCATGTCATAAGGTTTGGTATTGCCTTCGCTCAGCACACCGTAAACGTTGGACGCCTGTGCCGGTGCATGCGGTGCAATCCTGTCGAACCCTGCATCGGCGGGCCTTGCCAGCTTGCCCATGATTTTTTTGATGTGATCCAGGCATTCGTGTTCTGTTTCAAATTTATAATCGGCTATGCCGCTGATTTCGGTGTGCGTTACGGCGCCGCCCAATGTTTCAGCGTCTACCGTTTCGCCAATGGCCGCCTTTACCAGGTACGGACCGGCCAGGTAAATAGAACCGTTGCCTTCCACCATCAATGTTTCATCGCTCATGATGGGCAGGTAGGCGCCACCAGCAACACAGGCACCCAACACGGCTGCAATCTGCGTAATACCCATAGCACTCATCTGGGCGTTGTTGCGGAACACGCGGCCGAAATGTTCCTTGTCAGGAAAAATATCGTCCTGCAGCGGAAGGTACACGCCGGCACTATCTACCAGGTAAATAATGGGCAGCCTGTTTTCCATGGCCATCTCCTGCATGCGCAGATTTTTTTTACCCGTGATGGGAAACCAGGCACCGGCTTTAACCGTTTGATCGTTCGCAACGATAACGCATTGCCGTCCGCTGACATAGCCCAGCCCGCTGACGGTTCCGCCGGCCGGGCAACCACCATGTTCGGCATACATTTCGTAGCCGGCAAAAGCGCCCATTTCAATAAAAGGTTTGCCTGCATCGCAGAGGTATTGAATGCGTTCCCTGGCGGTTAATTTATTTCTTTCGTGCTGTTTTTTAATGGCGGCTTTTCCGCCCCCATCATAAATGGTTTCCAGCTTTTGGCGTACCTGGCTATACGCCAGTTTCATGGCATCTTCGTTCATGTTAAATGCTAAATCCATAATCAAATTATTTAGCCCGGCGGCAATGAAACACTAAGTTATTGAAATGTTTGCTTGTTTGGTAATGGGGTTGTCCGGGCTAAAACAGCTATGGGCAGCATCGTTGTGTCACTCACTTTTACGGCATGCCGTTGGGGGACTTTTATTGATGCCGAGTGCAGAAGTTAAGGCCTGTCGAGCCATGTTTAAAACTAATAAGAAAATTAGTATATATTGCGTTGCTGCATTATCAAAACCTTAACCTGTTCATCATGAAAGCAATCATTTTACCCTTTGTTGTACTATTTGTTTTTTTAAGTCATGGCTTAAAAAGTTCAGCCCAGGCAATCAACACACAGGATTCTCTTGCACTACTTAAGCTATATGATAGCACCAACGGCAACAGCTGGACCAACCATACCAATTGGAAAACAACGGCACCGGTAAGCACCTGGTTTGGCATTGGCGTTACCGGTAACAGGGTGATCAGTATTACCATGATGGGCAATCATCTTACCGGCGGTATTCCTGTTGAAATCGGAAACCTAAGCGCTTTGACTACCCTCATATTAATAGACAATGAGCTTATGGGTGGCCTGCCTGCAACGATCGGCAATCTTTCTGCCCTGATACATTTGCAAATAATTGCCAGGTATTTAAGCGGCCCCTTACCCACCGAGTTGGGCAAACTCACCAACCTTACATTTCTGGACCTTTTCAGCAACCAGTTTTCAGGAAAAGTACCGGTATCACTGACAACGTTGCCGAACATACAAACTATTGATTTGAGTTACAACAGTTTTACTTTCGATGGCATGGAGGAAATGGTGCTGGCGTATAAAAACCCAGGCCTTTTTGTATACACTCCGCAGAATATTATTCCCATCTATAATTCAGGCACAAAACTATCTGTACCCATTGGCGGCACACTTGCCAGGGATACTGTACGGTGGTATAAGTCTGGCAGCGGTTTAGTGGCTACTGTTGTTGGTGATGATAGTTTTACGCCATCCAGTGCAGGTGTGTACCATGCAGAAGCAACAAACAGCATAGCAACCGAACTGACACTGGTGAGTGACAGCATTGCTGTTGGCGCCATTCTTTGCGACACTACTACCACCGTTGTTACAAATATTACCGATACCATCAAAAAGGATATTACCGTTGGCCTGGCTAAGTTGTTCACCATTGCACCAACAGGCGTTACACATCCATTAACCGGCAGTACGTCTTGCCAGGTAACAGTGGATACCGCTGTAACAGTATTCAATCAACAACCTTACGTTGAGCGACATTTTGATATTACGCCGGCCGTAAATGCCGCAACCGCAGAAGCAACTGTCACCTTATATTTTGCCCAAAGCGAATTTGATGACTACAATACTTATGTAATGTCCCACCACCTGATTCTTCCCCTGTTGCCCGTTAACGGCGTTGACAATGGAAACGTCCGCATTACGCAGTTTCACGGTGAGTACACCGGATCTTCCAGCCCCGGCAATTATTTAAGCAATAATACCGTGGTGATTACCCCGCTGGTTGTTTGGGATGCCATCAATCAATGGTGGGCCATCACTTTCCCGGTAAAGGGTTTCAGCGGTTTCTACGTCAATACGGCTAACGTTGTATTGCCGGTACAACTCACCCATTTTGCTGCTGTGCCTGCAGGCAAAAAAGTAATGCTTCAATGGACAACTTCGGGCGAAAAAAACATCCGGGAGTTTGTTGTACAACACAGTGTAAACACAACGTTTAGTGCAATCGGAAACCTGCAACCGCAAACAGCTGCCAGCAACAGCTACCAGTTTACAGACGAGCAACCTGCGACCGGCAATAATTATTACCGGTTAAAAATAATTGACGATAACGGCGCTGTTACCTATAGCGAAACCATCAACATCATATTTAAAGAAACGACCAGTGCCATTAAAATTTATCCCAACCCCGTCGCTTCCGTACTGACAGTTCAGGTAACATCAGCGAAGGCACAAAACATTGAACTGGTTATTAATGATGTTTCAGGTAAGGCGGTGTATAAGAAAACCACATCCGTCAACGCCGGCGACAATCAAAAATCATTCAACGTAGCAACACTTTCCACCGGTACCTATTTTTTAATTACCACGGTAAACGGCAAGCAACAAAAGGTGCAGTTTATAAAAGAATAACGCACCGGTGAACATCCGGGTGTAATGAAAAAACAGGCTGATTGATTGGCCTGTTTTTGTATGCGTGGATTTATACAACGATTCGTATTTGCGTACCTTACGCACTTTTGTCAACCATCTGCGATTTTTTTATTGTTCCGGATGTTTGATTGCTTAGGATTGTTGTTGTCCGGGCTGAAACAGCGTTGGGCGGCATCGTTGTGTCACTCACTTGTCCAGTATACCGTTGAGGGGCTTTTATCGATGCGGAGGTCGAGTGTTTCTTAGTATAAAGAAAAAATTTCCTGGTTGCCCACACTATACGAGAATTTTACATTAATTGTTGATTTGAATTTTGATAGTCGGAATATGACGTTTATTATTATATATTTACCTTTTGGCTAAAATTTTACACCACTCCTAAACGTCACCCATTACCAAATGAGAATTACAAATAAACAAAAGATAGAACTCAAGAACATTCTAACAGAATCGGGTTTAGATGAAGAACAATTTGAATTCGTTGGAGAAGATGAGAAATTCCAAATAAAGTTTAGAACTGACTTTTTTACATTCTCAATAGAAATGTATGAGCCTGAAAAATATTTAAATACGATAACCTATGTAAACAATAAAAAGCCCCATTCCTTAAGACAAAATTGGAAGGATACAATTTCTCAATTTCAACATTGGGCAAAGGGGATTTCTGAGGATGTAAAACATTTACCAAAAGCTATCACGAAGAAGGAACTTAAATTTCCACCTGAAATATTTAAATATTCAAAAGCATTTGTAGAGATTTATGAACAAGCATCAACAGCTGAGGCAAATGGACTCAATGAAATCTGTGGACTTGGCTACAGAAAAGCCTTTGAGTTTTTAATTAAAGATTTTCTTTTAAAAAAACATCCTAAGACAGAACATTCAAAAATTAAGGAAATGCAAATAAGTCCTTGCATTAATCAGTATGTGACAAGTGATGAAATTAAACTCTTAGCTATAAGAGTCCTATGGCTAGGTAATGACCAAGCACATTATTTAAAAAAATGGAAAGGGAAAAAGCTAAGTGATCTCAAATCACTAATTGACCTAACAATCAAATGGATATTAATTAGAGATGAGTTAAGTAAAGTAGAAAAGGACATGCCAAAAGGAAAATAAACTCTTTAAACAAACGTCAACCCGATAGCGTTAATATTTTATGAATAATTTAAATCATATTGAAAATCAAATTGACAACTCAATTATTTCCAGTGAACTAACGAATTTAACTTCAGGTATCACGGAAGTTGGTATCGACGGCCTACTCGAAAATGGTATTTTAAAAGACTTGCCAATAGTTTCGAGCATTATCAGCGCTACTAAAATTGGCATTGCTATTAAAGAACGAATTTTTCTTAAAAAAGTTTTATCTTTTTTATACCAAGTAAAGGACATTCCGATTAATGAACGCCAGAAATTTATTGAAAAAATAACGGGTGACGATAAATACAAAACAAAGGTTGGCGAAAGTTTACTATTAATTTTGGATAAATTAAATGATTATACAAAAGCTGAGCTTATTGGAAAATTATTTGCAGCTAGTATTAAGGGAGAGATCGATTACAATACATTCCTAAAGCTTTCAAACATCATTGATAGATGTTATGTTCCCGACTTGCATAATCTTGTTTTAATTTATAAAGGAAGCCAAAGCCAAGTTGATGATGTTGAAACAGATATCTTATACAACTTAGGAGTTTTAATCAACAAAGGAGTAAATGGCCAAACATTCATGTACAGAGACGATGAGAAAATTCCCAACAAGAGAAATCAGTTAGAAATAAATAAATATGGTAAGTTAATAGTCAAAATATTGTTCACTAAAGATTTTTAAAATTTACTCTTCCTATTTACTATAATTGTATGCAATTCCTCGACGGAAATAATTACACTTCCTAGACGTTAGGAGTTCAAGAATTAAATTTTGAAGAATTTCAATTTTTACGACACTTGCCTTTGCTTTATAAACAAAAACATTTGCTATAGTTAAATATGAAAGACTATCTTCATTTCTATTCAACCCTTATATTGCAATCAAAACAGCGAAACCGAAAACTGTATATCGAAAGAGTAGGTAGAAATAAAAATCATGAAATATTTTTTAGTATTGTTTTTATTGAGTTTTCAAAGTTCAATAATATATAGTCAAATAATTGCAACCACTACCGACGGCAAGAAGGTTATTCTTGAGGCAAACAAAACATGGAAATATGCAGACAGCAGTAAGACTGATATAATTTGTCAATTACCTTCAGACTATGTTGAACCAAAAAGTACAAAGGAAATGTACAGAATGCTAAAGCCAAACGGTTCCAGCATTGACGATTTGAAGCAGTATGTTTCGGTAGACAATGAATGCAAATTAGATGATGTAAAAATCATAAGTTTTTCCGAACAGCCAGGAAATGGCATTTACAATCTTTGTGTCAAAGGTATGAAGATGAAATATAGGAGAACCGGCTCTGTGTTTACGAAGTACAATGAGAATTTGATAACGGGTGAAAAATAATTTTGCATATCCATGCTAAATGGTTATATTATCATATGAGGGGCTATAAAACACCTTCCTTAGTAGTAATGCAGAGTAAAATCAATTTTAATTTCATCAACCCTTTAAAACAAAAAACCTAATGAAAAGCTTTATTAAAGTTACAAAAACAACCGACACCGGCGGCGGAGAAATTTGGATATCAAAATATCAAATCGTCTACTTAGAAGCAGACGAAAGACACTCTCAAACTTACATTTACTATTCTGATAAAGAACTTAAAGTTACCGAAAGTATACCTGCAATTTTAAATCAAATAGGTGAATAGTAAGCTTCCTCATTACAATTCATTTTCTATACCGGGATTTTCTCAGCCACACCACTAATAAGAGTTAATTTACGTAAAACACCGAGGTTGAATACGCTACCTTACTAAATCGTTTACCCAAGTATTGATGCGATCTAAAAGACGTGTTTGCCAGCCTATATTTTAACACGGCCGCCAAAGTAGCGGCTCTGAAGTAAATTCTTCTATCCTCATGCGCAGAATTGTTTTGAATGCGTTGAATAATTCCATTATTTTGAATGGCAAAAAAATAGTTACCATATGGAAGTACAACAAGCCTATAATAGTTGGGCAGACCAATACGACACCAATCAAAACAAAACAAGAGACCTTGAAGCCATCTCCCTGCGTACTGCTTTAGCCGATATCCAAGTGGATAACTGCCTGGAAATTGGATGTGGAACAGGAAAGAATACTGCCTTTCTTTTAACCAAAGCAAAACAGGTTACAGCAGTTGACTTTTCGGAGGAAATGCTGGCAAAGGCAAGGCAAAAAATAAATGCGGACAATGTTCAGTTTATCCAGGCAGACATTACCAACGAGTGGACTTTTATCACCAAACAATACGATCTCGTAACCTTTAGCTTAGTGCTGGAGCACATTGAAAACCTGGAAGAAATTTTTAAAAAAGTATCGGCTGTACTACAGCCAAATGGCCTGGTGTATGTAGGCGAGCTTCATCCATTTAAACAATATACCGGCACCAAAGCAAGGTTCGACACAGCAGCCGGTCAGCAAATCCTCACCTGTTTTAATCACCACGTTTCAGACTTCACAACAGCCGCAAAACAACATGGTTTTGAAATAATGGATATCGCCGAATATTTTGACGACGGTGACAAAACAACCATTCCAAGAATTCTGACACTGTTATTTAGAAAAAAATAAGGACAGTTCCGCCTGTTAAAAACTTCCACCGCCAATAATTTGCAGGTGAGCAGGCAAGTAAATGAATGCCGTAGAAATAAATAATAATCTCCAAACCTAAGAGTAGCGATCCGATGCCGAAGCCACAGTAGCACCAAAGCCAAATAGTAGCATCCACCCGAAAAGGGGATGTAATCCTTTTCAGGCGGCTTTTTGGGTTACTTTTTTTCCGCCAAAAAGTAACAGAAAGCGGTAGCATTTTAGCAGAGCAGGCAGCTTTATTAAATTACTGGCGGGGAGCACAAAGCGTTCCTACGGAACGCTACGATTATTGATGAATACATTTCTACCCACCTGTTGTTCCTATGGAACATGCAATGCCGTGCCAATCAAATTATCCTTATAGGGTATCGGGTGAAAAGCTACTTTTATTGTCAGCACAAATTTCTTAGCAATAGTATACCGTTGCATATGCATGCCTGCAAACGCAACAATAATTGCCGGATGTTTTCTATCCGCATTATTCGGATAACAAATGAATGCATGGTTAAAAACATTGCACTACCCGAAACCAGGTAAAAAGTATTAGCTTGGTCGGATAAATACCATTGCCGGAAAATTTTAGAAAAGGTTCAATTAAAAAATAATGCGTAAATATAGTTACCTGGTCGCAATCCTGCTTTTACCTGCGATCGTTTCCGGTCAGCAGTCCATTAAAAAATTTGTCCGGGAAACTCAATCGGCCATCACTTCCATCGAACCCGATTCCACGAATTATGAGGATCTTGAAACCATCGGGACTGCGATAGGAAATGCGACAATTGTACTGCTGGGCGAGCAGGATCACGGTGATGCCCCAACCTATCTTGCAAAAACAAGGCTGATAAAATACCTGCATGAAAAGAAAGGGTTTACTGTATTGGCTTTTGAAAGTGATTTTTTTGGATTGAATGAAGGATGGGATAACCTGCCCAAACAGGAAAAACTAATTGACACGTTTTTGCATAAAAACATCACCACAGTCTGGACGGATTGTATTACCTGCCAGGGTTTATTTTACAACTTTATACCGGAGACCTATCGCAACGGCAAGCCGCTGATCGTTACAGGTTTTGACAGTGAAATATTTTTTTCCTACTCCTCTACATTTTTATATCCAAAACTGGACAGTGTGTTAAAGCGGGTAAAAGCTCCCATAAGCCAGTTGCCAAATTATGCAGCTGAAATATATCCGTTGATAAAAAATTGGTACGCTAATTTGAAGGACTCCGCAAAGTTTAACAACACCAATAATTACTTATCGGACATCAAAAAACAACTGTCGGTTTTACTGGGCAACGCCAACTTTTGGACCATTGTAGCAGACAACCTTCTTAATAACAATCTCAAATTCAAATATGCTTTGAATGATCCATTAAAAGCAAGCCAGATCAGGGATTCCCTGATGGCAGTCAATCTGAAATGGCTCACGGAAACAAAATTTGCAGGTCAAAAAATTATTGTGTGGGCCGCTAACACTCATATTCGCAAATTCTCCGGAAATTTCCCGATACCATTTTTAAATACAGTACAATCAATGGGGTCAATTTTTACCTCTGACGCTGTGTTAGAAAAAAAATCTTTTGTTATCGGCTTCACTTCCTATGAAGGATATGCCGGCCGGCTTGGTTCGCAGAAATATACGTTAAACAAACTCAGGAGTAATTCCTTTGAAAACTGGATTGATAAATCATCCAACTATGCTTTTGTAAATTTCCGGAATTACACTGGAAAAGATGAGCTTTTTTACATGTCTGGCATCAATCACAACAATTATGAAGGACTTTGGAACAAAATATACGATGGTGTTTTCTTTATAAGAAAAATGTACTCGTGTACACCTTAGAAGGTAATACCAAATGCGGACGGCTTTTACTACTTTTTTCCGCAAAAAAAGTAACAGTAAGCGGTAGCAATGTAGCAGAGCAAACAGATTTATTTAATAGCCAGCGGCAGGAGCATAAAAAGTGTTAGCCCCGCAAATAAATATTACTGTTCAAACCCAAGAGTAGCGGTCCTATGCCGAAGCCACAGTAGTACCAAAGCCAAATAGTAGCACCCACCCGAAAAGGGGATGTAATCCTTTTCGGGCGGCTTTTTTGGTTACTTTTTTTCCGCAAAAAAAGTAACAGAAAGCTGCAGCAATTTATCAGAGCAGACAGATTTATTTAATTCCTAAAAGCAGGAGCGAAATTATTTTTTCGAAACCACAACCATCGCAGCCCCTCTCACCAACGGCACAGCCATTTCAACCAGATCGCCTTTTCTTGTAGTCTTAATGTTAATCGCATCAATACGTCCAGGCAAATAAACTTTATAAATAAAATTATCTTTCGCAAATACAGCATCCTTCAACACAACCGTAACAACATCACCCTCCCCATACACAACCGGTACTGTGTAGCCAGACTTGGTTTTAAAAATATTCACTTTTGCTTTATCATTGTTCACGCGAACAATACCCGGTTGAAGCACCCATTGCTTTTCTTTTAACTGGTTCATCAGCGGACCATAATCGAGGTACAACTGATCCACCATGCTATCAGGTTGCAGCGCATGGTCATTGCCGGGGAAAGGGCACATGGGAAACACGCCGAGGTATAAATATTTCTGAAAAAAATTATCCCCGCCTACGGCTTCAATCGCTTCTTTGCCGGGCGTCCAGCCCAAGGCGGGCTTGTTAAGGGTTAGAAAAGCCGTGAGGTTCAACGGGCTGGTGGCATTGGTAAATTCATCCAGTATGCCATCGGCATGTTTTAATAAATCAATGCGTTTGTAATGATTGTTTACTAAAACAGATTTACCTGATCCATGCATCAGGGGACCTAATTTTTCCATCAGCCCCTTCCATGAATTCACCAGCGAGCGGGCAGGTTGATTGTCAAACCAGGTGATGCCATCGTCCGCATGTTGATTAAAGAAACGCAGCCAGTCCAGCCGGTCTATGCAGATACCAAACGAGTTGGGAATTTCTTTGATGTGCCGTTGCGCCTGGTTGAGTAAAAACTGCTGGTAGGCAGGATCGCCGCAATCCATTGCTACGGCATCCTTCCAGCTGTAGTAAGGGCCGCCATGCACCGTTTTGGAATCCAGCGCATCCGTAATGGGCACTTTATCCGCAACGGTCAGCATTGCCTTAGGGAAATTAGTATACAAATAATTGCTTGCATCTTTCCACAAGGCATTGGTGTCTGTACGGGTTGATGACTGCGGATATTTAAACCAGCTACCAAACTCGGTGACGTTAAAATAACTCAGCACATAAAAACCTTTTTGCTTCATGCGTTTTGCATAATCATCCATTTGCTCTACCGAAATGGAGCCACCACCCAACCTCGTCCATGGTTCCGTTCTTTTCAACGGCGGCAAAAACATACCCATATAAGGAAAATCAAAACTCGCCTGCCAGTTTACCGTGAAAGCCATCCGCTTCATTTTCACCGCATCAAAATCATCAAAGAAATTAGAGTAAGCAGCCGTTCCACCCAGCGCCGCAGCAGCCGGATTTTTTGGATTAACATAACCGGGATAGCGGGCTACAAACCAGCTTAAGGTACTGCGCCAGTCAGCTTCGTGCGCCACCAGGTCTGATGAAAAATGTATTTTTTTCTCCCCACTCACTTTATTGAAAAGCCGTTCAAATACAATGCTACCATCAGCCCCGGTTTTCATCAGCAGGTTAACAACATCATCCTCCGGTGATAAAAAAACTGACAGGCCAATATCCTGTTGCTGTTCAAATACCGATGCAAATGGAATGGCAAACAGGTTTCCCTGGAAAGGAATAAAACCAACCTTTGGATCTGTATACTCAAAAGGTGGCGCCCCATAATACAAGGTTTGTTTTGAAAACGGCACCGGCATCAACGGATCCAGCCAACCTTTTTCAGCAGTTGTATTTTTATAAGGAGACAAAGCAGCCAGCAACTGAGGTTGGCAATTAGCCGAGTCAAACTGCGGCGTTCCCCAGCTTGTCCAGAAGCGGCTTTCTTTACCGGCAGGATAATGTACCACCGTTTTTATAGGAGCAGAAAAGGGTGAATCGCCACCGGCAATTTCCATCTCCCAGCGAATGCTGTTGGCCTTTGAACTAAAAGTTTCGACTAACGTACAGAATTGCCGCAAAGAGTCTGAATACAAAGTATGTTCAAACCGGATGGATTTTTTATCCGCTGAAGGAATGGCTTTATCGTTTGTGCTGGTAAAACTTTCAATAGCGGTATAAGCAACAACAGGCTTATGCAAGCCCGTTCTGTTGAAGGTCACTCCTGTCACCTTCCCCTGCTTACTCAATTCTATTGTAAGCTGTTTAGATTTCAAAATAAACGGGGCATCCTGTGCCAATAGATTCAACGCCGGTAACAAAAAAATCACAGCAAGTTGAATCACTAATAACCTGGTCAGTAATGGTAGCATCAGCGTTTATTTTGGAATGTCGGTTGTTGGAATATGATGAAATGCCTGGTCAATAAAATGATATGCCAGCAAACGTGTATCCGTTGGAAAGTCGTGTTCAGACGAAGGATAACTGGCCTGCAAATGGTCATCTGCCTGCAGCAAATGATACACCGGCCTTACATTGGCAATGCCTTGTTGAACGCCTTGCACATCAAAATTGCCATCCTTCAAAGGTGCGTTGGTAAACACAGAACGGGGCGCTATCGCAGCAATCACTTCATCAAAATCAAACGGCATTTTTGCCGGATCAAGATGATACTTATTCTTCAGCAAAGGCATGTAGCGATCCTGTGCCCACGGCCCCAATCGGCCGCCATAGATTTGCTCTGCCTCTTTGCCGATGTTGTAATTATCAAACAGCGTCCACCCACAACTTGACACCACCACTTTTAATCGGGTATCAAAAGCTGCTGCAAACAGGGCGCTATGTCCGCCCAACGAATGCCCGATGATGCCAATACGTTCCGGGTCAACATCCTTTCTCGTCAACAACAAATCAACACAACGCATTGCATCAAAAATACTTTTCATGGTGCCGGATTGATAACGGCTATTCTTGAAATCGTACTTTTTCAAATCGCCAAAGCTGGGGTAGTCAGGCGCTATTACCACGTATCCCCTTTGCGCCAGTTCTTTTGCATAAGCCAGTTTCAGGTTGTGCCCTTGCCCGTCCACACTGCCTTTCCCCAGCGAATCCGTTTCATGCAAAGCCAGCATGGCCGGTAGTTTCGCCTGATTGTCTTTACGCACAGGAATGTACAGGTACGCAGGCAGGCGTTCATTTGCTGCTACCAAAAAATCAATGGTATAGCGGATGTAACCGGGTTGGGGCAGACTATCCCTTATCTGCAAATCAAATGCAGGCAAGGAGTCAAAGGAAGGCAATGCTCCCATCGCGGCCTGCAGGCTATCGAGTACCTGCAATCTTTTTTTGTTCCAATCCAGCGCATTGCTGACTGGTTGTTCGTTGCCGGAATTGTCTTTATAATAACGCAGGTGGTTGTTACCGGTATGTTTTTTACATGCCGTAAAAAACAGCGCCATAAAAATCAGCGTTCCTAATTTTTTTAACATGTACTCCGGCAATTAAAAGTGAACCTGGCTAGTGTATCGAAACTGAAAATTATTTTGTCGTGGTCGCCACCCTCAATGCTTCTATCGTAGTATAATATTTTGCCAGCATATTAGGCACTTCCCAGCCAGGCATTTTCCCTTTTTGCAAATAGTCTAAATACCGTTTGGTTACTTCTGCAAAGCAGGCTTCATGGTTCAGTTCTAATTGCGCAGGAATCACCAACTCCCAGCCATTGCTGATTTTTTTAACGGTAAGCCCTGCATATTTTTTTGCCAGCTGGGCGATGGCTGTAGTCAAGGATTTTTCATACGCCGCAGAATTATTTACCGGCTCAATATACAACACCGGCTTGTATTGCTGATCCGCTCCCTGCCTGATCACGAGGCTGGCTTTTGTTCCTTTCATAACCGAGTAATGCGTATCGCCGCCGCCTACAGGTGCTTCAAAATTCCAGGTCACAGACATCCTTGCATGTACCGCTTTGATGGTATAGTCAAAACTGCCGTTGGCATACACATTCAGCGCACCGTCTTTTACATATTGCTGCAGGTAGTCCGGAAACTGATCCAACTGTGTGGATTGCTGAAACTGTGCCGGTGTAATTACTGTCGCCCATCTTTTTGCCTTATTTACCTGGATGTCTTTTTTATAGTTCAGTGTTACGCCGGGGAAACACTCCCACTGCACCAGGTCAACCAAATGCGTTGTTACATCCACAATGCCTTCGCCTTCCTGCGCCACATCAAAATACCAGGCCGGGCGAATCAATGGTTTACCCGACACGGTTTTAAAAAAATGATGCACACTTTCCTTGATCACTGCCGGTTCCGCGGCCGTTCCTTTCTGCAATGTGCCAAACACAGCCGGCAGCATCGACAATTCCCGCTGCAAGACATTGGTGGCCTGCGACCGCTCTGTCATGATATCGTATAACAACACGCCTTTCTTTTTTGCCTCAGTAAAGGTTTGTTCCAGCAGGTTGAAACCCGCTTTATTGATCGCCATTGGTTTATCCGCCAGCACATTGAAACCCGCCTTCACAGCCTCGCTGATATAGGTTGTCTTTAGTTTGTTATTGCCCGCCAGCACCACCACATTGCCCTTCTTTTCGCTAAGCATTTTTGCCAGGTAATCATCACCGGTGTACACGGTTTCTTTCCACGACGTTGGGTTTTCCGCACGGGTGTTGTAACCATTTACCAGCCCCAGGTGAGCATCCAACTCTTTGCCTTTTGGCGCATACACAAACACTTCCGGGTTGATGGTTGCATACATCGATTTCTGCACCAGCGCCGCATGAAAGTGCCCAGGGTTTAAGGTGATCAATTGTACTTTTTTATTTGTTTGTGCGGTCATCGTGTTACAGAAAAATGTACTTGCGGCGATAAATGAAATCGATTTTTTCATTATTTTTTTAAACATCCACATATCAGTATTATTAAATATTTTTTTGGTTACCAGCATTTATTTTTCATGGCGGCGACATTGGCGTCGCACTCTTGTACAGTTGTTTTTTATGGCAGCTATGGCTCTCGAATTTGAATATCCGTTCTTCATCATTAGTCATATTTAAGATGTAGCTTAGGATCTCGGTTTCTATCCCTTTTTTCTGAACCGCTCGTTCATTCAATTCGTCGCTTTCGCCTCCACAGCCGGCGGGCTGCGTAACTGGAACGCCGCTGCTTTTGCTTCTTTCGAAAAATATGCTTCGCATTTTTCGAATTCCGGCAAGCCGGAACCGAACCAAAAGAGGCGTCTTATCCAGTTACTGTTTTCAACTCGAAGAATAACTTGTTAAACTCTTCGCTTTTGGCAAGATTGTCATTTTACTTTAGCTGTAACAAATCTAACTGTAGAATTACAAAAGCCGAAACCACCATGCACAAAAGTTCCACAAAGCTATGCGGCAGCAACGGGCCGTTTTCGTTGCTGCCTTGACTTTTTTTGTTACTTTTTTTGTGTCAAGACAAAAAAAGTAAAGAAAGAAGCAACAATTAATTAAAAGAACTTGCGAACATAATACAAAATACAGGAACTACAACTTACCACTACTCAACCCATCCAAATACAATACCGCATTATTATGCCTTCTCAAAACCGTCGAAGGATATAGCTCTAAAATGTCCTGGTGCAGTGTATTAAAAACAGCCACCGCCTTGGTAGGCCCCGGCACCATACAATAAATAAATGGAGCAGCCATCAATGCCGGAATCGTTAACGTGATGGCGTGTGTTGGCACCAAGCCGATGGTAGCGAAGCAGCCATCATTCACTTGTTGTTGCCGGCACGCCTGGTCCAGTTCCACGATCTTTACTAACTGTGCGTCGTTAAAATCCGCTACCGGCGGGTCATTGAAAGCAAGGTGCCCGTTCTCCCCTATTCCCATGCAGACAATATCAACCGGGTATTGTTGTAACAACGCTGCATATCTTTTACATTTGGCAGAAGGAGTAGCATCATTGCCATTTAAATAATGCACCGCTGCAAAAGGCAGTTTATTAAAAAGTTTTTCTTTCAAAAAATTACCAAAGCCTTGCGGCGCATCCGGGTGCAGGCCAATGTATTCATCCATGTGAAAGGCTCGCACCCTGCTCCAGTCCAGGATACTGTTGGTAAGCGCCGCCAAAAATTCATTCTGGGATGGCGCTGCTGCAAAGATGATATTTACAACGTCCCGGCTTGTCAGCAATTCATTGATCCTTGCAATTACGGCACCGGCTGCCGCTTCGCCCATTGCTGTGCGGCTGGCATAAATTTTTGTCTGTAGTTTGTCTGTTGTAAATTTCCTGGTCATTTGGTTGCTGCGCTGTTACGGTTCTTTTTTATAAACAATTTTTCCTTTTACCATGGTCATTTGTACATTGATGTTGCCATCAAAAAACACAATATCCGCTAATTTACCTGCTGCCAGTGAACCGGTCAGATGATCTGCTTTGATAATGCGGGCCGGTGTCAGCGTCATCATTTTCACCGCATCCAGCAAAGACACTTCCGCCATGTTGACCATATTGCGGACCAACCTGTCTGTGGTGGCTACACTGCCTGCAAAGGAGCTGCGGTCTGGCAGTTTGGCGACCCCGTCTTCAATAATTACTTTTAACCCTGTATCAATATTTCCCAATACACTGTCTCCTTCCGGCATGCCGGCACCCCTCATCGCATCGGTGATCAATGCTGTTCTGTTGGCACCTTTTATTTTGTATACCAGTTTTAATAAGGGTGCCGGCAGATGAACACCATCTGCAATAATTTCCACATCCATGGCATCGATTAAATATCCTGCTTCTACCACACCGGCATATCGGTGAGCATTGCGCCTGACAACACCGCTCATGGCCGAATAAAAATGCGTAGCCAATGTATAGCCGTTTTCAAATGCTTCCAATGCTTCCTCATAAATCGCATCGGTATGCGCCATGGCGACTAATATTCCTTTCCCCGTCAGGTATCTGCCAAATTCAATGGCACCGGGCAGTTCTGGCGCTGCGCTCCACCGTTTTATAAATCTGGTGGCCGCCAAGACTTCTTTATATTCTGCAGGATCAGGATTGCGGATGTATTTCGGATCCTGTGCGCCGCATTGTTTCACATTCAGGTACGGCCCTTCTAAATGGAGTCCTAAAAACCAGGCACCGTCGACGTTATTTTTTTCGGCCGTTTCATATACTTCGAGCGTATGAAACAATTCGTCCTTTGAACTTGTGAGCGTGGTGGGCAACATGGAAGTAGTACCATAGCGGGCATGCGTGGCCGCGATTTCCAAAAAAGCTTTTTCATGTCCGTCCATAAAATCATGCCCACCGCCACCGTGTACATGAATGTCAATAAAACCGGGTGAGACATAATTGCCGCCTGCATCAATTTCGACCGCATCTTTCGCTTCTATATTCTTTTCACTAACAGCAGTGATCATTCCATTGCTGACCAGGATGCTGCCTCCTTCAATGATTTTATCAGGCGTGATGATTTTGCCGTTTACTATTTTGAAGGTTCCTGTGTTCATTTTTTTCAATTCTAAATTAGGTTACTTTTAATATAAGCTCTTCCATCCGTTGTTGCCAGTTGCTATAAAAGTACAAGTGAGTGACACAACGATGTTGCTATGAAAAACAAATGTCTGTCAACAAATATTTTTAAACGTTTTCATCATCGCCTGCAACTTTGTACATTATTTCATAAATCTAAAGTGCGTCCCTGATCAACCGCCGACGGGGCCGATAGCCGCCGTCGGGGTTACGGCCACTACGCCCATCTCCTCAACCGATACCCATGCATTGCATAAAAGATCAGGTACGCATAACAAGGTAACAACACCAGGTAAGCAGCCCGCACATTGAAGGCATCTGCGAAATAGCCGTAAATCAATGGCAGAAAGGCATTGCCACACAAACCCATGATCATGACCGATGCGCCCAGCTTTGTAAATTTACCCAATTCATTTAATGCCAGCGGCCAAATGCCTGCCCATACCATGGAATTGGCGAAACCCAATGCTACGACAAACCACAACGATATATCTGAGTCATGCCCGAGCAGTTTTACGTGTCCGTGGCTGAAATAAATCAGCAAAGAAAATAACAATCCGAGCACGGTACAAATTCTTAATACGTTCAACTGACTGATGAATTTGGGTATTAAAATGATGCCGAGTATGTAGCCGGAAATGGTGGCGAATAATGTGTAGGAAGGGAACACTTTTGCTTCCAGCAATTTGATGCCCATGGATCCGGCATAATTAATAATGGTATCGACGGCAATCACCTGGGTACCCACATGCAGAAAAATGGCGATGGCTCCGAGTATGAGGTGTGGGAACCCGAAAATGCTTTTTTTGCCGGAGTTGATGCTGGCGAGTTCTTCCGTTTCATGCTCGGTATCTATTTCGGGCAAGGGCGAAAACCTTACTAAAAAACCAAGGGCCAGCAACACTGTTCCGACGACTGTGTAGGGTACAATTACTCTGCGGATCAATGCATCCAGTGCCAGATTTTTCTCCTCAATACCCATCGTACTGAGCTGTTTGAAAAGCTCGGTATCATTGGGCCGGAAGATAACGGCGGCAAATAACAACGGGGCCAAAATACCGGCGCCTTTATTACAAATGCCCATGATGCTGATGCGTTGTGCAGCACTTTCGCTCGGGCCCAAAATGGTAATGTATGGGTTGGCGGCCGTTTGAAGAATGGCGAGCCCGGCGCCGATGGAGAACAGTCCGGCTAAAAATATGCCGTACGTTCGGCTGAATGCTGCCAGCACAAAAACAAAGGCACCGAATGACATTATCCAAAAGCCGATCATCATGCCTTTTTTAAAACCAGTTTTCTTTAACAGGTAAGAAGAAGGCACTGAAATAAGGAGATAAGAAATATAGAATGCAAACGCCACCAGGTAAGACTGAAAGTGCGTGAGTTCGCAACCGATTTTGAAGTATGGTATCAATATGGAATTTACCCAGGTAACAAAACCGAAAATAAAAAAAAGCATGGCGATAAAAGTCATTGACATAACAATGTCTTTTTTACTGAGTGAGTTTACACTTACGGTAGCGTTCAATTTTTACAATTATTTTTAGAAGATGTCACGTTATCTATTTCTGTTAAAAACAAAGTTGTACAACTGATCAATTTTTGAATCCCTCTTCTCAACCGCCGTCAGGGTTTTTAACCGCTGACGGGGTTGGGTGGATACTACCCCGACGGCGGCTAAGTGAAATCTCCTTCAATTTTACGTCAATAAAATTCATTTATTTATTTCAACTTTCACCCCTGTATTTTTCAATACCTGCCGTATTGCTTTAAATATCCTATCTTCGACATCATCAGCGAACGGACCGGGTAAACCATAATATACCATACTCTCATCTGCTTCATACCCGCCTTCTTTCAATACTCTTTTGGAAGGAATATAACAAGTTACTTCATTGCAATAACCGGCGACAAATAAATTTTCACTGGCAAATATTTTTTTTGATTTTAAAGAATAGTCTACTACTACTTCCCCGCTCAAAGCCAGGATAGTAAGGTCATTTCCAAAACGCACTGCCTGTACGGGATAGTGAAATTTGCTTACGTCCCAACCTTTGTTATAGGCTTCCAGCATGAGTTTGGCCCTGCGCTGAAAATATTTGTTATCGCCGGTGATGTCTTTTTGGTACATCGCCAGATCAAAAGGTTGAAAGTTCAAATCTGTATTTACATAGCTGGTACGGACAGGTGTAGTCACTGATTTCATTGTTCCCGTCATGGCTGTTTGCACCGCATCTGCCAATTCTTTTCCATACTTGGTTGCCAGTGCTATCGTGCCTCTTGGTTCGGGGTTCTGATCACCGCCACAACCCATTAAAAACAACGCCACCGCACCGGGGTTATTTTTTTCAATTTCAATTTGTGCAAAGCCGGCATAATCGCCATTAAAAAGATGGTTGTCATCAACCAAAGTAGTATTGTGACAGGCATACCCAAATAACACGGCTAATATTTTCCCGCCAGGTGTGGCTACTTTTAATACCGGTACATCATGATCGGTAGAACCATTGTTATTGTGGTCTCTTAAATTTCTTCGGTTGATAGCGAAGCCTGCTGTGCTATGACCGCTGTACAGCTTTGCAGGTACAAGGTTGCTCATAGCATCCTCCACTACTTTTATAATGTTGTTTGTTAGTGTATGGCTGTATGCGGCAACCGTGCCCTGGTCAGTCAAATTAAAATCATGAATCACGTCAAGGCAGGGCCATACCACCGGGCCCGAGTGTGTGTGCGATGCGTTCATGATGAGTTGAGACCTGTTGATGCCATACTTCGCTGACAATGCTTTGTACACGGCTTCTACCACTTCGTGTGAAAGGCCCAGCAGATCAGTGGTTACAAATATTACCCGGCTGTTATTGTTCTCTTCAATCACCAATGCCTTGGCCCATATTTCGTGAATGCTTTCGGTGGCAGGGGCTTCTCTTCCGGCGTAGCCGTTTAACCACATGGGCGTTGTAGGCGTTATGGAAATGCGGGCTGCGCCGGCTTTTATGTCACCTGCGTGAGCAAGATTGCTTGCAATGAAAACAGACAAAATAAATAAGATTAAAAGTCTACGCATTAATGATATATTTTAAAAGAAGAAAATTAATATTCAGATTTAAAAAAAATAGGGAACTATAAAGTTATACCGTTCAATACCGCAAACTCTTTCTACGGCCTCGAAAAAATAGCGTTAAGAAAATTTATAAGGGCGGCGTTAAAAAATGAAATAATGTTACCAAAGTCCGGCTTTGCTATTTGCTTGTAAGTCGCACATCAGTTCATTCATGCACAACTGATCGAGCTTAATTTCATTTTAGCCGGGCTTATAAATTTTTAGCCTATTTTTTCGCAGCCTTGATCTTTTTTGTTACTTTTTTGTATCAAGACAAAAAAGTAAGCAGAGACTATCCTATTTCAGAAAACACATTACAACCAGTACTTTATTCAATTTTTCTTTTCAATTTGAAAGATTCGCCTCTGCAGCCGGCGGGCCGCGTAACTGCAACGCCGCTGCTTTTTCCCCTTTGAAAAAATATGCTGCGCATTTTTTCAATTCCGACTGCGTCGGAACCGGAGAAAAAGAGGCGTCTTATGCAGTTACTGATTTCAACTCGAAAAAAGTATCGCAGACTCTAATCTTTAACCTGGACAATTACAGACGACCACAATCTCATTCTAAAAATTCAATCAACAACACTACAGCAATTCAACCATTTAACCATTTAACAATTTAACCATCTAACAATCCTATCATTTCTTCCCAACTGGAATCTTTACTAAATCAGTTCTTGATTTTCCGTTTTCAGCAATTCTTGCCAATGTGTATACAGTACCGTCTTTGGCTACTGCAATGGAATTGACGTATAACGGGCGGTCACCGTTTTTATAGAGGACTGCGCCGTGATCTTTTATTTTTCCCGTGGGAATATCGTAGGTCACGAGGTGCAGATCTTCCAGGCCTTTGGCCTCGCCCATGGCCGTGCTTGATTTACCGGTTACTCTTTTGCCGTCTTTGTAAACCGGTGCGCCGGTCAAATAATAGAGCGTGTGTTTATCCTTACTTATTTCAAACCCAAGGTAGCCATAACTAAATTGATCGAACATGCCGCTGCGTTTGGAGATATCAGACGTGAGCCTGTCCAGCACTTCAATTCTTTCGGCTTTGGGATCGAATTTAAACAGGTAACCTGAGTTACCATGTACCCCATAAAAACACTTATCTGTTGGGCTGTACACTGTTTGCCGCCAATTGTAGCCCATGTGGCCGGGGGAACTTGGATCGTATAAACCAAAATAATCCTTCTTCATATTTTCTTCCAACGGTTCAAGGCTTGTCGCACCTGAACGACAACGATAGATCGTGCCTTCGGAAGTTGTAAAATATGCTGAACCATCTTCCGGATCAACTGCTATGGACCGGCATACGGTACGGAATTTATTGCCTACCCCATTTTCACCATCGCCTGCCATGGAACCGAAATCCTGCATTTCTTTTTTTGCCAGGTCGTACCGGAAAAAATAACCGGTGGGCCAGGTGAGTCCGTAAATGATTTTTCTTTTGGTGTCCATGTTCATGGCCAGGATACCTTCTTTATGTGGCGCTATTGCTAAGTCATCATACTTACCTGTTTTTAAATCGTATGCCAGTAAATGCCCGCCGGGATATTCTCTATACCCCGCCGGTGGAATGCCCATTTTTTCCATGCCATCTACCATACTGTAATAACCAATGTGTGTGGCAAAAAACAATTTGCCATCTGACTCTACAAATTTTACATGGCTCTTACCCTGCACAATTGTCTTTAGTCCTTTTTCGCCGCAGGCTTCGGTGAGGTCGCCGCAGAGTGTTGTTTTGTTCGTGGCAGGATCGTATGCATACATTTTTCCACCAATGTCGATTGACTGGGAACTTAACACATAATAGATTTTATTATCACTGGCAGCATACATGCCGTTGTAGGTATCGTGTGCCAGCTCAAAGCCCGAATTGTACGTGGTGGCTACCAACGTTACCGGCTTTGCTTGTTGGGCTTGTGTTATTCCAACAACAGACATACAAAAAAGTAAAGTATATAATTTCATGTTGATTGATTGGTTGATTCTTTTTTAACAAAGACTTGTATTTAAGATGTTCCAAAATGGTATGACGTACAAGTGAGTGACACAACGATGCTTAATTGAAATACTAATGCTTGTTCAGAAAATATGATTCGGCTAAAGCCGATTTTATTTGTGTTTATCTTTCTATCCCCGCTCTGAAGAGCGGGGCAATTCAGAGCGAGACAATTCATCAGGCATCCATTCACTATTGACCACTCACCGTTCACTACTTTGCCGCCTTCTTTATCGCCTCTGCATTGCTGTATACTTTTTCGATACCGCTTGCTATATCATCCATATCTTCTTTTGATCCTAAGAGCATTGACTGAAACAACCATACCGATTCTTCATTACAAAGCTTATCGTTGTTTGGACAATCATTGTGCTGCATGTAGGCTTTTATATCAAGCGCCTTTGGCGAATACATTTTTTTATAGTTCTTGGATTCAAATGCATTCTGCAGGTAAGGCATTTTATTGAGCGGTGTATAACCGGAAGAAACCGGCACCCCTTCAGCTGTTAGCGCCTTGATAAATGCTTCTCTTGACAAACCTTTAAACGCGTCTTTGTTATACCGGAAGGGAAATAAATGAAAGGCAGCTTTGGTAACATTGGGCGTTAACTTATAAGGCGTAATGCCCGGCATATCTTTTATTTTATTGCGCAGGTACGCCGCATTTTCATTGCGCAGGATGGTCTGTTCTTCCAGCCGCTTCAATTGCGAAAGGCCAATGGCAGCCTGGTATTCGGTAAGCCGCAATTTATTTCCTGCTATCAATGTACCGGCATCTACCGAGCCAACTACCGAACCATAGGGATTGCCGTAATTATGGTAAGAGTAACACTTGTCCATGAATTGATCGTTGTTACTGGTGATGGCTCCGCCCTCGCCGATGGCCAGGTTTTTTGAGTTCTGAAAACTAAAGCAACCGGCGTCACCAAATGATCCGACACGTTTGTTGTTCACCTCAGCCATGTGCGCCTGGCAGGCATCTTCCACTACCAACAACTTGTGCTTTTTTGCAATGGCCATGATCTTTTCAATATCTACCGGCAAGCCTAAAATATGCACCGGCACAATGGCTCTTGTGCGGGACGTGATTTTGGCTTCAATTTTTGTAACATCTATCTGAAAGGTTTCCCTGTCGGTGTCCACAAATATTGGCATGGCGCCCGTTGCCAATACCGGTGCCACGGTGCCGATAAATGTGTACGCCGGCACCAGCACTTCATCGCCGCCGCCAATGCCGAGTTGCATTAACGCAGTGGTGAGGGCGTTGGTTCCGTTTACTACAGCAAGGCATCTTTTTGTGCCCACTACACCGGCCCATTTTTCTTCAAACTCTTTTACCAGTCCGGCCCTTGACCAAATGCCGCTCCGGATATCATCTACCACAATTTTTTCATCAGCTTCAATATTCCAGATCGGCCAGTCCGGCCATTTTTTTGTTCTTACCGGCAAGCCGCCTAACGTTGCAGCTACGCTGGCGTTGCCGGTCAGGATGGCTGGCGCTCCGGTTAAGTCCGGCGGTGTTGCTTTGGCCAATTGAATCAGTTGGGGAGAAAGCAGGAAGCCAGCTGTGATTACGCCTGTCGTTTTGATAAACGATCTGCGGGTTGACTCACTTGCTGCCCCTGTGATTTTATTTTCCATACAATTGTTTTAATTAGGTTATCAATGAATGATCTTCTTTTTTGACAAGGCTTTTTTCATTACAGCATCCAGCGTTACTGCAATACCTCCCCTTCTTTTGCTTTCATCTGCGGCTTCCATAAAGGCATATATTTCCAATGTTTCTTCCACACCTACCGGTGATACGCCGGTGTTGAAGAATTTGATAATCTCTTTTAATAATGGTTCATAGCCTGCATAAGGCCCAAGATGCACCACGGCTTTTTCACCAAATGCAGTGCCGCCGTATTCGTTTGGGCCTTTCCTGTTACCGCGGAAAGTGCCGATGCGGTTGTCTTTCCAAACGCCTGTTACAACATCCGTATCTGCTGTGTGTACCCTGCTAACCTGTTTGCAACCGGTGCCCATTACCGTCAGCAGTATTTCTATTCCATGAATGCCATACCAGAAAAAATCCGGGTGCGTACTTTCTAACGGGCAGGGACTAAAGGTATCTGCGCCCAATATTTTGCCGGCGCTGGTGCCGTTGGCGGTTTCCTGAACATTCGTCGCATACCTTAATGAGGATGCTGAAAACACCGGTACCTGATACTTTTTTGCAGCATCATAAATCGCGATGGCATCAATGAGTGTGCCTGCTACCGGTTTATCAATCCACAATGTTTTGCCTGCCTTCATTACTTCCAATGCCTGCTCCAGGTGCGGACGACCATCATTGGTTTCGAGCATTACCACATCTACTTTTGTCAGCAATTCTTTTATGGAGCCAACTATTTCTACGCCGAGTTTTTTTACCTGTTCTGTGTAGGCTGGTATTCTTTCGTAACTGCTTTTGATGGTTTTACTTCCGTTGGGGTAAGCGGCTACTACTTTGTATCCGTCGTAGGCTGCATCGGGGTTGGGCCTGTTGAGGGCTTCTACGAAAGCGGTGCTGTGGGAGGTATCTAAGCCGATGATGCCGATTCTTTTACCATTTGCCTTAGTTTTCAAATTCATTGCGGGCAATGAATTTACTATGCCCAGGCCTAGGCTGGTTAGCGCTGTTGTGCGGATGAATTTTCTTCGGTTAATATTTTGCATAAGCTTATTGCGTTTTTTGCTGGCTTTTTAAAACTTGTTGGTTTCGCCTCCTCAGCCGGCGGGCTGCGTAACTGGAAGACCGATTTGTGATTCAAACGATTTTCGAGCAGGCCGCTATTTGAATAGCTTTGAATTGCACTAGCTGTTTTCATTCAAACCATTCCCGTTCAACTAAAATTAAAAAAGAAGACAGAACAAGAATTATGTTTTGTTGTCTCATCTGTATACTTTTTCTACACGTATAGAGATTATAGTTTACTTTTTCAAAGCATCTTCTGTTACGAATAACTATTAATGTTCGAAGCAACACTTATAACTTATAACTCATAACTTATAACTTCACTTTAGTCGTTCCCCCCGTTGTCATCGAAATATCTACCGGTTTGTTTGTTTTATAGGATCCTCCTGTAAAATCCGGCACTTTGATGGAATTGGAATTGTTTGCTACCGACCATACACTCAGGGGTGATACCGAACTCCACAAGGCTGCGTCGTACACATTTTGTTCCAACGGTAAGCCATTCCGCAGGCAGTCGATGGTGCGCCAGTCCATGATAAAATCCATGCCACCATGGCCGCCTACCTGTTTGGCTAACTCGCCGATTTTTTTGATGATGGGTGGCTGGTATTTTTCTTCCAATGCCTTGTATTCTTCCGGGCTCAGCCATTCGTGGCCGGTTGCATAACGGGCTGGTTCGGGGTATTTTTGCCCAATGCCTTTGGTACCACTGATCAATTGGTTGCGGCTGTAAGGCCTGGGTGAACCTACGTCAAACTGCAACATGATCGTTTTGCCTTTTTTGGTGCGAATGGTGGAGGTATTCATGGTGCCATTGTAATTTTTTCCTACAAATGGTTTGTAAAACTCATCCTTTTTTGCATATTCTTTTGCCAGGTCACCCAAAATAAAATCGCTGGTAGAGACCGATACCAAAAAATCCATCTGGTCGCCACGGTTGATGTTTAATACCTGGCACAATGGTCCCAGTCCGTGTGTTGGGTAAAGATTGCCTTTTCTTTTATACGCCTCAATCAACTCCCACATCTGGTAAAAATGTTCTTTGCTAAACATCAGTTCCTGCAGGTTGTGGATATAGCCGCCTTCGCAATGCACGATCTCTCCAAAGAAGCCCTGCTGCGCCATGTTTAACGTAAGCAGTTCAGAAAAATCATAACAGCAATTCTCTACCATCATGCAATGCTTACGGGTGCGCTCGGATGTTTCTACCAGCTGCCAGCATTCTTCCAGCGTCTTTGCTGCAGGCACTTCCACGCAAACATGCTTATCATGGTTCATAGAAAAAACGGCGATGGGCGTATGGTATTCCCAGGGCGTTAGAATATACACCAGGTCAAGATCATTTCTTTCGCAGAGCTTTTTCCAGGAATCAACTTTGCCATCATACAAGTCGGGTGTATGCCCTGATGTCTCAACAAATTTTTTACCAAGCGCAGTTCTTTCCGCACGCAGATCGCACAGGGCTTTTATTTCTACACCTTCAATTTTTACCAGTCTTTCCAATGCACCGTAACCGCGGTTACCGATGCCCACCACGCCGATTCTTACTACGTCCAGCTTTGGCGCAGCATATCCACACATGTTGAACTTTTGTACCTGTGTGCTGTTGGCCTGTTCTTTAATACGATCCAGGTCTTCGGTAGTGGTTGCATAAGCCTGCATCATGCCAGACACCAACAGTCCCACACCCGATAAGCCCGTATGCTTTATAAAATCTCTTCGTTTGTTCATACAATTTATTTCAACTTGTTATTTTTCAAAAACACAATCTGCTAAAAATGCGGGCTCATACCCATTGTTAACCGCCCATTGAACAGCCGTAATTATCTTTTCCCGGTAGTCGGGCTGAAAATTAAAATAGTCAGGGTAATAGTATTGTTCATGCACTAAAAAATCAAGGTAAGGTGGCATGTTATTATTGGTCTTATAACTATCGAGCAACGGAACAATCGTATCAATTTTTTCCCGGTCAATTACAATACTGGTCCGTACAAATACCATGTCTGTTTCATCGTCCTTCCAAACAAATCTTTTCTCCACCCGTTCTCTTTTCTCCCCTTGTAGGTAATAGGAAACACCCGGTATTTCATCATACAATCCAAAATAGCCCAGCAAACCATTGTAGCCCAACTCCTTTACTGCACGTACACCCTCTTTGGTAGCTTCGCCCCAATGTATGGTGGTGAACGGCCCCATAGAAGCCTTGCCGGCAAAGCGTTTTATCTGGTCGTCTACCAATGTACAATCTTCCTTCACTTTATCATAACCGGCATTGATATAAGGTTGGTCAGGAAATTCGCCCAAGGCATGAAAGCTTAATCTCAACCAATTTGCATTGGCTTCCCATTCTGGTTTATAACGGTCGCTTAATTGCGACAAATCAAACCCTTCCGTTTGGTAAAATAAATTCAGGTGAATTTTCGTGCCGTAGGTTTCATGCACATTCTTAAGAAAAGCCAAATAGGAATTATCAAAAAGCGATGCCGGGTTTTCTTTGTGCAGGTCCCTTAAAAACCAGATATTGTCATCAATAGACAGCCGGTATTTATTGGCAAAATCGGGCAACCAGTATACCGTAATACTTTTATTTTCACCTGTAGTATTGTCAACAACCTCGATGCTGTTTTTATAATTGTTAAAACTCAGTCTCGCAATAAAGATATCCTCAATGGCTGTTGCTACTTCCCCGTTAACGCTGATGCTGCTGCCTTTGGGCGCCTTGACAGAAACAATCGTCTCCAATGAACCATTGATCACTTCACCATCTTTCGCATGTAGCATGTCCCCATCAATGGGACTTATAAAACTGATGCCTGTTGTTTCCATTGTATTGCTTTTTAAGACCGGTTATTACTAGGTTTTTCGTTTGTTAATTTTAACTTCTTTGTTTACAAGCAGTCGCCTTTCATGGCTCCATCGTTGTGTCACTCACTTGTACTTTTATAGCTATGTGGAACGCCCAAATCGAATACACTTCAAAAATCGATAGCAGGCTAGTCGCACGGCTTACATTTACCTCATCCTCCTTCTCCTTCCCCTGAGGGGAGGGAGCGGTCCTTTAAATCTTCCAAACATTTGTTCTTCCTGTTCTTCATTTGCCCCTTATTCAACAAGCTTATTCCATACCAACATAACAAGTATCAGTGGTGCTCATCATTCTTACTTAACGAACTCAGCATATGCCAAGCCCCACTCAACACGCCCAAACTCACCACTCACTACTGACTATTCACCATTCTGTTCGCCGCGGTCTGACCTTCGGTGCCGACCGCTGGATTAAAACTCCGGCTTAAACAACTCTTCAAACGATTTGCTTACTTCATCATCTTTTAACTGAATGCGATGATCCAAAACTTTTAAAAACAATTTGCGCCACAAGCCCTGCTCTACATCAAAGCGGGCCAGCATGGTGTTTAAACGGTAAGGCTGGTATTCATCCAGCCAGGCTTTTTCGTATGCCGATTTTAGTTCGCCACATTCGTCCATCATATCCACCAGTAAACCATGACAACTGTAAGTGATATCATAAATCACAAAATCATCTTTCTTGTCCGGCATGGTAGATTCTTTCCAGCGGTCGCAAATTCTTTTGGCCCAGATAAAACGGGAAGCCGTGTAGTTGATCAGGCGTGCACTTACCAACAGCGAGTTGATAAAGCTGCGTTGCTTTTGCGGCGCCTTGTCTAATAAATTAATCAGTATCCCTTGTGCTTCTTCACTCAATTTCCTTGAAGCAATAAAATCTTCAAGGTGCGCTTTGGTATTTTCAAGGTAATAGGGTTGAAATGGATTCGACCAGCTTTCTACAATGGTGCCTCTTGGCAGGCCGCCGGTATTTTTACCCAAACATTTTCCAAGGTATTCGCCGCTCGCTGCAATGTTGCTAATGGCTTTTTGCATGTCGTCCGCAATAGATGCATATTCAACCGAACTGTAGTCTGCAGTAAAACTATTTTTATCCGGCACTTGGCCCTGCCAGGCACCAATGCAGCCATAAGCCATGAACAACCAGGAAGGCCGCACAAATGGCTCAACCGGATCCGTCCATACAGAAGTTATAAAGCCCAGCGTATTGTTCGCCATACCCGCTTCCAGGCAGAGCCTGATATTATCATATGTGTAATTGGTGTTGGGATACACATGGCCCCAACCGGAGACTGCAGGCTGAATAAAAAACGGTCGCTTTTCCTTTAGTACCGGCCGCAGGTAATGATTGATAGCGGCTGTGTCTGGCGTATATTCCCAAATTACGGGTATCACTTCTTTCGGAAACTTGGCCAGGATATCGGGATAAAAATTATTCATGTCCGTCCAGGCCAATACGGTTTTGCCGTATTGTTTTAACTCATCGTTTATGAAATTCAGCTGTTGTATAAAAAGCCCTTCCGGATCTATTTTTTGCTGACCGGCACGTTCTGAAATTTGTTTGGTTTCCCATGTTTCATCAAAGCCCACATGTATAAACGGACTTTCAAACAACTTTGTGTATTGTTTGATCCAATCCTTCATTAAAACATTTACCTGCTGGTTAGCCGGATCAATTTCATGACCATATTTTCCAATCGCCAATGATGCATATTTTTCATTGCGGATCAGTTCATGCAAGTGGCCATACATGGCAACAAATGGAATCACATCCATATGTCTTTCCTTTCCGTAAGCGATGACATTTTTTATTTCGTCTTTGGTATAATTGGCGTCGTAATTCAACGTTGGGTAACCTTCCATTTTTATCGACACCTCGTTGTAAAAATAATATTGGTTGGCCTTGTACCGGGCTAAAAAGTCAATTTGAGATTTGATCTCTGCAACCGTTAATAAACCGCCATGCGCAAAGTCCATCATTACCCCACGAAATGGCAGCACGGGATTGTCTTTGATGGTTACCGCTGGCAGCACTGCACTCTTCCCCTGCCCTTGTATCAATTGCCTGATTGTTTGAATGGCGTAATACAAACCTGCACTGGTATTGGCTTCAATTTTTATTGATTTGGAAGTAACGGATAAACTATAAGCTTCCCGTTGATTGGCGTGATTGGTATCGGCTACAAGAGGCAATTCTAAGCCTTTGTTTTTAATGCTGTAACTAACCTTTGCCAAAGAAGGCAAGCTTACGATCCTAACCTTTTTGCCCACACTCTCCTCTATCACCTGCTTTAATTCCATCATTGCAAATGAGATATCTTTCGAGGCGCCGGCTGGTAAATAAATACTACAATCCTGCAATGACAAGGCTTTGGCCGACAGATCATATTTCACTTCCATTGGTTGAGGAAGCAGCACCGGTTTTTCCTGCGCCTTTACCCCGCCAATTAAAAAAAGAAACAGCAGCCAAAAGAGGTGGACGTTTTTCATATTTATTTTCCGGTGAAAAATTAAGTGCCCCATAAATGTAACAATGCGTACCAAGAAATAAAATTATATTTCAGTCATCGCGGCTCGTCAAATGACTTCTCCAAAAATAAAAATTACAAAGCAACTATAAGTTTGAAAATGCAATGAAAACTTATACTTTTTTAACAACAAACAATTTTTCAAACACCACAGCTTTTCAAATGATACCCTGCGTCATCCGTTATCAGCGAAATATCTCACAAAAGCAAATGGCCAATTTTTTACAATTGACCACTTACTTTAACCATACTAAACGACGATGCTGCTATTTTAAATAAATTGCTGTTAGTCTTTATCCCACCAAAGCCTTGTGGCGGTATTATCCGGCCCACCCAGCATCTGGACTGCTTTTGTAACTGCATCTCCATTGGTTAACGACTCGATATCAAGGAATGGAATTCTTTTGATAAATGTGCCTTGTGGCAGATCGCTGTTTTCGCTGTGTACAACAGGATACAATGCAGGTAAATTTGTTCTGCGTACTTCTGCCCATCCCTCCATACCATCAGGAAACAATGCCAGCCATTTTTGCTGTGCCAGTTGTTTGCGCTGCATGGTTGTATTGTCAGACCACTTAACAGGATAGTCATTCACAGCAGGCGAATTCTGGCCATCCTGTGGAGCAATTGGTGTTGCTGTATTGGCAACGTAAGCATCAATGGCAGCGGCATCCGTAACACCCCATTGTGCCATTGATTTGCGGATACCGGTTTCATACAATTCCTGCGCACTTCCTCCACCCATGTTCCAGCCGTTCAAAGCACCTTCTGCTTTTAAGAAATAAGCTTCTGCACAATGCATGATATCCTGTGGCACACCATAATTTGTTTTCCAGTCGCCGTTTACCCAGTTACACCAGCGTGTACCTAAATTGGAATTGAATAACCGGGAGTTGATATCTATGATTTTTTCAGAAGTAAATAAACCATTTCTTACCCCTTCGTATGTACTGGTGGCAACAGAGGGCTGAAAAAATATCGGCAGGCGTGGATCGCTGTAGCCTTTCAATATAGATTCCATGGTAGCACTCATACGGATATCATCCCAACCTGCGGTAACCGCCAGACCGTTGTACTCATTGTAGTAGCTGGTATTTTTTGGCATGTAAGCATCATCTGCCAGGTCTGTCATTACCCCGCCCGCAACAGCTGCCTCCGCTTCTGTTTTAGCCAGTGTTGGATTTACACCAGATATTCTTAATGCAAGTCTTAAACGCAATGTATTGGCAAATTTTATCCAGTTGTTTACAGGTGATGCGGTTTTGCCATACACCAGATCGTATGCACCAAAGGGCTTTTCACCGGTATGGCTTTTTAAGGCAGTGGCTGCTTCATCCAGCTTTTTGAAAAAGTCAAAATAGATAGAATCCTGCGGTGTGTATTGTACCGAACGTTGTGCATTGCCTGCATCAAAATAAGGGATGGGACCAAAATGATCTGTCAGCCTGTGAAAGCACCATACCCACCAGATTTTTGCAATGGCTGTTTCTGCAGAGGCTGCATCTGAACCTTCCATGATTGTTTTTAACTGGGGTACCGCCTGTGTGTACACCGGGTTCCAGATTGCAGGATCCCATGCCTGTACAATTACGTACCTGTCTGTAGGAAATGATTGTGCAGCCTGTGAATAAAACTGTGAGTAGACGCCGGCAATGGTTCCTTCCCCTACTTCAAAGTTATCCGGGCTAAGCGTTGGCGCCATCAGCGCATAGGAAAACATAAACGGGTATTCGGTTTTCGAAACACTGCTCAGTTTTGTTTTGTCGGTGTTTTCGTCGTCGAATTTTTTTGTACAACTGCTGAAGCAGATGATACCCGACGCCAACAATAAAAAGGAAATTTTCATTGTATACTTTGTTTTAAATAATTTATTCATAAAATAATTTTTTTAGCCTTAAAATGTAAGTTTCAGATTCAATCCAATACTACGGGTGGAAGGAAGGTTGTAGTATTCAATACCCTGGTAGTTGCTGTTACCAAAAGAAACTTCCGGATCAAAATCCATTTTACGTTTCCCGATTCCCGGTATATCCAGGATGGAACTTCCGCGGTAGAGGAAGAACAAATTTCTTGCTACCAGCGATAATTTTATGGCTTTAAAAGCAGCTGGAAGATTTTTGAATTCATAGCCAAGTGACAACTCTCTTACCCTTACGGTGGTGGCATCAAAAGTAAAAAATTCAGCCCAGTTGTAATCGCCCTGCGCAACAGTCTGCCACAACTTCTCGGCATTGATAGGTGTTGCATTTTTTGTACCATCAGCTAATACACCTGGTAATAAAAGTGAACCTGCATCCCTGTATTTAGAAGTGATGGCTGCTGTTCCAGCATAAGCAGTCTGACCAGCAGAACCCGAAGCAATTTCGCCGCCGAATTTGCCATCAATCAATACACTTAATGACAGGTTTTTATAAGTAAATGTGTTGCCTAAAGCCAATGAGAAATCAGGATTGAAATTGCCTATCTTTTCAATGGCAGTTCCTTTAACGGGTGCACCAGTTGCATCCACAACAAACTGGCCATTTGACCTGAGCCATTTGTAGCCATACAAATCGCCGTATGAACCACCCACGGTTACAACGGGAATAGCCGTACGAACATTGGCGGAGGTACCCAGCGGAAGGATGGAACTGCCGGGGAATAATTCGATTATTTTATTGGTGTTCTTTGCAAAGTTCAAAGACACATCCCAGTTAAGTCCACTGCCAACGATTGGCTTTGCCGTTAACATCAGTTCTACACCCTTATTTTCTACATTACCAGCATTGATGTATGCAAATGAATAACCGGATGGTGATGGTGTATTAACCTTGAACAACTGGTTTTTTGAATTGGTTTTATAATAACTTAAATCAATACCCAGCCTGTTTTTAAAGAAGCGCCATTCTGTTCCCAACTCCAATGAGGTAGTTAACTCTGGTTTTAGATCACTGATCAGTTTCGTGTTACTGCTACCGATATAGCCACCGAAGCCGCCGGCTATGTAAGAGTAAGTTTGAGAGAGCATATACGGATCTGCATCGTTACCCACTTTGGCAACAGATCCTCTCAGTTTTGCATAGCTGATCCAGTCAGGCATTTTGGTCATGTCTGATAAAACCCAAGATAAGCCAACTGAAGGATAAAAATAAGAGTATGGACTAGGCAATGTACTCGCCCAATCGTTTCTTGCGGCTACATCCAGGTACAGATAATCGTTGTAAGAAATCTGTGCGGTTCCATACACAGACTGCAGGTCTCTTTTATAGGTTACCGCCTCTGTCTTTAATGCGGAGCTTGCATAGCTAAGATCATACTTGTTCGGGAAAGCCAACCCATCAGCCATGATATTCCTGTGTCTTAATCCTCTTGTTAAAACAGAAGCACCTATGTTATAATTTACTTTAAATGCACCGCTGATTTTATTGTTACCTGTTAACAAAACATCCGCATTTCTTTCAGAAACATAATCTGTTCCTTCTGCATAGTAACCGCCGGGTTTACGAGCATAGTTAACCGTGTTGTTGGCGTATTTCTGCGTGATGTAATCATTGTAACTATCGTTGCTTAAACGGCCCTGCAAATTCAACCAATCAGTCAATTTGTATTTCAGTGAAATGAGCCCGGTTAACCTGCTGCGTCCTTCATCGCGATGGGTATTGTTGATGGTCCAGTAAGGATTCATGTAAACCGGATCTTTTGAAGTCCAGTAAGTAGGTGTTTCAATACCGGTTACATCCACATCCTGGTAGTGTTTAATATCTTGCAGGTTTACTGATCTTGGAATTCGGTAAATATTTGCCGCAACCATACCATCACCACCAATACCCGGTTTATCATAAATATTTTGCAGCGTATAAGTAACTTTTGCATCGGCACTTAACCTGCTGGTAATATTGTACCCAACCCTTGCATTGAATGCATGACGCATTAAATGGTTATACTGAACGATACCGCTGGAAGCCGTGTTAGTATAAGAAAGATAGGATTGTATTTTATCTGTAGCTGCACTCATGCTTACACCATTGTTGGTGGAAACACCCGTACGGAAAAAGTCTTTAAAGTTGTCCGGATAAGCCGTCAGCTGGGTTGAATTACCTGTCCAGTCTGTCACCGTTTGTCCACTTATTTTTGGACCCCAGCTGTTACCGGTATTGGTAGAAAAATCACCTCCTGCACCCTGACCGTAGGTATTTTGAAAATCGGGCAGCAACATGGCTTTGTCCATGGTTACACCGGAATTAATATTGACTGCAATTTTGCCTGCTTTTCCTTTTTTTGTGGTGATGATGATAACACCGTTTGCTGCACGGCTGCCATACAATACAGAACCTGCCGCGCCTTTTAAAACAGAGATGGATTCAATATCATCAGGGTTGATATTGGACACCCCATCACTACCACTATGACCGCCGCCATTGCTGCCCGCATCGTCCGTTACCTGTTTAACAGGAGTTGAGTTATCGATGGCAACACCATCCACAACAAACAAGGCGTTGTTGGAGCTGGCGATGGAACGGTTACCACGAAGCAATACCCTTGTAGCACTTCCGGGGCCGCCTGCTGATGAAGTAATAGAAAGACCGGCTACTTTACCGGAAAGCGTATTGGTAAAATTGGCATCCCGCATTTCATTGATCTGATCACCGCCAATTTTTTGTGCGGAATAAGTAAGCGATTTTACAGAACGCTGAATACCCAATGCAGTAACAATCACTTCGCCCATTGCTTTCTGATCACTCTCCATTGCCACGTTCAAAGTACCGGTGTTGGCATCTACCACCCTTTCTACTGACTGAAATCCTACAGAGGTAAATAGCAGTGTAGCTTTGGCAGATTTAACAGTGATGCTGAAAGCACCGCTGGCATCTGTAATTGTTGAAGTGGATTCTCCTTTCACTTTCACGGTAGCACCTTCTACCCCTTTACCTGTTGCCTGATCGGTTACTGTGCCACTGATAGTGAATGCATTAAAATCAGGAAGCAGAGAGCCATTTTCCGGCCTGTTTTCTAAAGTACCGGGGTTACAGACAGCCTTTAAATGAAATGAGGAAGCCAACAGGAATACGAATAAAAATTTCCCGTAAGCATGCATTGAAACAAACATTTCTTTACTCCTGTTTGTTTTACCTGCTCCTTCATCAAAGCGTGATTTAAAAATGGATTTTAAGTACATACAATGTAGTGTTTAGGTTTATAAAGCAGTTTGTTAGTTCTATTTTTTATTTACAGAATCAAGACCAAATAATATACTATCCGTCTCCGCCAGGATAACTGACACGGCTGATTGATTCGTAAAAAATCAATACAAATTAGATTATACAAAAAAGGAAAAATACCAACTAAATAATCCGGGCTGCCAAGAGAACTGGATTGCAATGCCGGGTTAAAATTTATACTTTATCCCGTTTGTAATTGTTCTTCTGCAGATAAACAATTACAAAGCAATTTAAATTCTAAAGCGCCGCAGGCAAGTGTTTCGTCTGTTTCGTCAAAAAGAATTTTTCTTAAGCAATATCATTTTGATGAAATAAAATTATGTTATTAATCAGGCTAAAAAATTCAATATTCGATTCAATATATATACTTTTTTAACAAATTTTATTCCCATTAAAGTTGTTATGTTACAACAAACAATCAATCTGTATTTATGCAATTATCAAAAGCATCTTTATAATTACAACATCGCTTCTGCGCTTTTGATAATTGCCATTATTATTGTCTTTAAAAAAAATAATTGCAACCTGTATTTTTTACGAGGACAATCAGGCACTTTATAGTTTCAGGCTTTGACGTACATCCAGCAATTATCTGAAAATATCAACACGGTATTTCAATATTGAAAAACTTTTCCATTGGCCATTACTTCCTGCGTAGCTTCATCAAATGTCGCCCTGGCCCCGGTTCTTACCGCTGCATTCGTCATGATGTTTGCGATGGAATGATAGTAGCCTGCTTCAACAGGTGCATTGGGTTGCTTTCTGCTGCGGATGCATTCCATCCAGTTGCGCACGTGGGCCGAGGTGTATTCATCCCCACCCGCATTGGCACTGGCATCGATCTTTACTGTCCGGTCTACCAGGTCCATGTCGGACAATATGTTCGCCTGCATATTCATTTCTTTTGCAAACTGTTCTGTCAAACCACCGTTGCCCGAAATTTTATTGGTATTCAGATTCAGCTCTCCGCCGTTTGAATAATAAATTTCCTGGGGTATTTCTTCACCATTGCTCATGCGGCTCATGAACACCACCTGGAAGCCTTTGCCTGCATCATCCTGCGGACCGTAATCAAAAACAGCTGTTGTGGTATCCCAGTTTCTTCTGCCATCTTTCCATTGATAAATACCACCGTTGGCCACCACACTTCTGGGATGATTGTAGCCGGTATACCAGTGCACAGTATCTATCTGGTGGCTCATCCACTGGCCAGGCTGACCAGAAGAATATGGCCAGAACAAGCGGTACTCCAGGTACTTTCTCGGATCAAAATTTTCGTAGGGCCTGTTGAGCAAAAAAAGCTTCCAGTCCAGGTCTTCTTCTTTACACTTAGCTACCAGCGCAGGTCTCCGCCACCTTCCGGGTTGATTCACGTTCCATGTAAGTTCTACCATCTTTATATCACCGAACTTGCCCGACTTGATAAAGTTTTCAGCTGCTCTATAATTTACCCCGCTCCTGCGTTGCGATCCTATCTGTACAATTTTGCCGGACGCCTTTACCGTTTTCAATGCCAATCTTGCATCTGCCATGGTTTCAGCAAAAGGCTTTTCGCAATACACATCACAGTTGGCATTGATGGCTTCAACCGTGTGCAATGCATGCTGAAAATCCGCGGTGCTTATAAACACACCATCCAGGTTTTTAACCCTGTACAATTCATCATTGTTTCTGCAGGCAATGATATCATGCCCCAGCTTTTCTTTTAAAAATTGTTGTCCCTCCTCTCTTCTTAATTTCCAGATGTCCGACACGGCTACAATGTCAAAATTCAATTCTTTATAATGCTGCAGGTAACTGGGAAAATGGGCTGTTCTGAAACGATCGGAAAAACCCACTACGCCCAGTCTTACCCGGTCATTGGCACCCATAATTCTTGCATAACTTTTGGCACTTACACCGTTAGAAGCAAGTACAGTACCCGCTGCAGCAATCGCCGTGTGCTTTATAAAATTTCTTCTTGAGTATGGCATAGGTTTATTTTTGAGAGATGAAACATTACAATTTACCCGATGAACCGGTATCCACTACCTGAATTTGGGCAGACATTTTTTCCGGGACCAGGCCTGTTGTTTTTATCCGGATGTTTTTAAAGTACACTTTTGTTCCAGGCTTTTCAACATCACCTGCTGCATGCACCTGCAGACCGATAAAACCCGTTCTATCCACCGGATCTTTCAGGTAAGCAGCCGGCACATGATTGATCCAGGTCTTCATTTCGTTGCCAATGCATTCAATTTTAACATGATTGTATTTACCAACACTAAAAGCTTCTTTTGCAGGCACATTTAATGTAAGCGGATACAACCATTCCCTTCTTTCTTCATCATAAATTCCTCCGGTCCACTTCCTGTTGCTGGGGTCAATTTCCATCTGTCGTCCATACACTTTCCCCGCATGCTGACTGCCTCCAAAGTGGCTGCGGGTTTGAATTCCAGAGTTACTGAGTTCACTTTTAATCATTACATCCAGTTCCAGGACAAAGTCACCATATTCTTTTTCGGTTACCAAAAAAGTGTTGACCGAATCAACTACGGAAGTTCCCACAATGGCGCCATTTTCCAGCACAAACAGACCACCACCGCCCAACTTTTTCCAGCCATGTAAAGAATTATTTCTTATCAAATCAGTCCACCCTTTTTTGCTTTGGGACTGCACCGGAATTACCAAAAATTGCAAGAAAAAAAGTAAGGGCAGGACAGCTATTTTATCAAGCCATCTCTTTTTTATATCCAAACAACAGCAGCCCATTTTTCAATTTTTCATAAAAATAGGCAGATAGCCTGCATCATTTTTTCTATAATCGGTTAATAAAGTGTACTTTTTTAACATGCAATACCAACCGGTCTTTTTTGAATAAAAAGTAAATAAAACAAGTCAGTTGGTGTTTAAGGAAGATGTTCTTATACAAAAATGCGGTTGTTGCGCCTGTTGGTAGGAGATTGTTTGCTACGCGGCTGATAAGACATTTGTCAGCGAAAAATTATTAAAAATCGTACAGCGGTTTCAACCATGTGCAAGCTGAAACTTTTTATTCAAATGGAAGCAGATCAGGCTCAATAAATTCTTTTCTTGCGATGTCTGCATTGTAAATATCCTGGCTGTAATGACAAGCCATCAATTCTTTAAAATCATATTTCAGCCGCGGCACCTGCATGATAAAATCATTGAAATTCGCCGTATCGGTTTTCTTTATAAAATGGGCCACTGCCTTTATTGAGGCAATAGTAAGGGTTACATTGTATTTATCCGCAGCACCAGCATGTCTTGTAAAATTGTTCAACTGGTTGCAAATGTTTTCAATGGCTTGCCCGGTACCATATTGACGAATGTGTATCCAGGCCAGCCTCAAATGGGCTTCATGATTAAACTGATCAGGTGAAAGCGCACAATTTTTAAACTGAGTTTCAAACTCCTTGTCTGTTAAGTCAGCATGTGTTTCCATATTAAATTATTATTCTGCAGTGCGTACATTTAATTTGCGGTTGCTTACCGGTATCTATGATACCGCCATTCAAAACCTGGTGGCATCATAGATATTTTTCCATCTTAATATTCGCTCTCTCGTAAAGCCCCGGCTCCAACGCAACTTCAACAAAACCAACACTTTTATACAAGTGTATTGCCGTTGTCAATATAGTATTTGAATATAAAATCAGTCGCTCAATAGAAAGTTGCTTCGATACATTCACACAATGTGTTATCAGCGCTTTACCAATACCGTATCCCTGTGCACTTTCTGTGACAGCCATTTTACCAAGTTCAAACACAGTTGCTGTCTTTTTCAGCAGTGAGGCGGTTCCGACAATTTCACCATTCATTTTGGCGTAAAAGATAACACCTCCTTTTTCGATAATTTCCTTTGCCGGGTCCGACAGGGCAATCACATCGCCGGGCTCTACACGAAAGTATTTTTCAAGCCATTCGTAGTTAAGTGTTTTGATGGCAGGTTTTAAGTCTTCGCAATAGTCAACTATCTCCACCCGGTCACCATGGGAATGTGGCGCTGAAATTACAAGAAAATTTAAATCAACAGGTTGCTGATTAGCTATGCAGTGCAAACTTTTTTGCAACACCTGGATGGATTCATTTGCTTCTACAATATAGTGCTGACCGTTTATCTCAAAAGTGGCGGTACCAGATAAAATATAAAATACCTGCTGCGCCTTTGTGTGATAATGCAATTGTTCAGTGGTTCCCGGAGGCATCCGTTCCTGTATCACACCCAGGCTGTCCGACTTTAGTAAATGCCAGCCAGCACAATTGTTGCCCCAGTTGTAATGTGCCGTGTTTTCAATTGATCTGATCATTTTATTTTACTTTTCTTCATTCACCTTACGTAAGATGCCGCTAATGTGTAAATATCCTTACAATGCTTTTCCATCCACTTATCCGGACTTGCAATGGCCGACCAGCCAAATTGCTTATATAAACCATGGGCGTCGCCGGTTAATAAAATCCACCTGCGCAAACCCTGTAACTGTGGATGGTTCATCACTTCCTGCATCAGCATTTTCGACAGTCCTTTGCCACGGAATTCAGGCAAAATAAAAACATCACCTAAATAAGCAACGGTGGCAAAATCAGAAACAATGCGGGCATAGCCTGCCTGTTGGTCACCATCATAAATTCCAAAATTCAACGAATTAGCAATGGCCGCCTCTACAGTACTCAGTGGGATCCCCTTACTCCAATAAGCCTCCGTAGAAAGAAAATGATGAATTAAATCAACATCCAGTTTGGCTCTGTCTGTTGATATAGTGAAATTGCCCATGTCGCTTTTTAAGATGATAATACGTTTGAAAAAAATAGTTTTAGTCTGCCACTGACAATAAGCGCCGGTGATAATTTATTTGCCCCAGGTGATAATTTAAATGCGTTAGCAGGTGGATCAACGTATATCCCATTTCAGTTGGCTTGTCCCAAATCACTACCGGAAAGTCTTCCTGCAGCTGATTTTCAGACATACTGTTGAGTCCCATTTCCACCACCCGCATGGTATCTTCTATCATTTTTATCAACTCTTTTTGCGGGGTATTTTTTTGAGAAAACTCGAGGTCTCTATATCGTTCATAGCCGGTTTTGGCAAGCCCGGCTCCAATGTATGCATTGAGGTTACCGATTAAATGAAGGCATAAATTGCCTGCTGAATTGGCAATTCCCTTATCTACCAGCCAAAGACTTTTTTCATCATTGTACAATGCAATTTCAGTTTTCAACCTGGTGAGATCCCTGCTGTACAAATTTTTAAAATCTGTTATCATGATTGTATTGTTTATGCCACAAATGTCCACATAATTTTTCAATCAGTACAGATACAAATCTGTATTTTTAAACCAGTACAGTTAAAAATATTAAACAATCATTGTCACCGATCTATTTCTTTTTAACCAACACGATCCGGCTCAGTACAAATTTATTTTTATCCGCCGATGTCTTAAATCTAAACGATATTGACCGGTTATTATCCGTAACTATAATACTCCCCGCTTTTTGCATCAGCAGTTTTTCGTCGGTAGGACCATTGGCATCAATCCAGGGAGAGATCTGTGTTTGCCGCTGCCACAGAGAAAACTGCGCAGCGTTGATGCCTTTGTGATAGTCCACATACACATCAAAATTGCCCGGTGGAATTTTATACAGCAACATCTTTAATAGTGTTTCGTTACTTACCGTATAATACATTGTTTTGGCAGGCGTGCCGTCCCATTTGGTCTCTGCTGCCATATTTTCATCCATGGCGGTATACATCAGTTGCGGGTAAATTTCCAGGGTATCCGGCATGTATATTTTGGTGTTGCTGTTATTGGGTAAAATAAATTGTGGATTGGTCCGGTCGCAATAATAGTAACTTACCGAAGTGTAATCTGCAGGCCATTGATTACCCTCCGGACCATGCTCAATTGAATGCTGTAAACTTTTGGCAAAAGATATTTTATCATTGATAAAAAACCGGTAGCCACCGGTACGTGCCAGCGGGATAGAATAATCCAGGGCACCTGAAAGCGGCAGGCTTGTGGCATCATCCCAGCGATCGAGCAAGGCATACCATCCACCGTTAAAAAAGTCTTCCGAACCCGTACCATGATACCGCAGTTCACCATCCACTACTGTAGAATCATCGCCTTCAAAAAAGCCTGTAATGCCCGGCACCAGGCCCTGTGACTGCAAGGCCACACCTGCTAAATGCCCCCTGCCTTTCACATCCAGCATGGTAAAAGGCTGACCATTGGGAACAGGATTTTCCCTGTACCACATGGCGTAAAATTTGCCTTCATTGGCGACATCTCTTTTTTTACCCGATACATAAAATGTGGTGAGGAGCGTTACATTATTGAGTTCGCTACCGGAGGTTGCTTTTCTGTAAATCAGTTCAATTTTTGCCGCTTTATCATAAGGCATGGGGAACATCGAGTAATGTCTTTTTCCATCAGACCCAACCAGCAATCCCTGCATGGATGCATTACCAAAAGCATAGCCAAAATAGTCTGCCAGCGGGCAGTACACCGCCGGAGTCTTTTCATTGTCCCAGCTTATTTTAATGTCGATATTTTTTGCAATGGTATCCATTGCAGCAGCCGTATTTAATTCGAAGCCAGCTATGCGGCCGCCGGTTGCCGCCTGGAAAATAGTAACTGTTTGGCCGGGTTGCAAGGTGAATATCTTTTTAATTTCGCTGATAGGTATCTCGCTTTTGTAAATATCTTTTACTGTCACAACAGGGCTATTCCAAACTGATTTTATTTGTTGTAATGATGCCTTTTCATTTTTGTCCACCTCCATTGAAAAGCTTTTCATCAGTAGCTTTGGATTAAATAACCTGTACCCTATCTGGTGAAACCGCGTGGTTTTTGCACGCAATACTATTTTGCAGAATTTATTAAACGGAATGGGCAAGTAACAATAATATCCACCCAGTTGGTTAGCACAAAGCGGCGCAATAAACGGAAAAACTTTACCCGAAAAAAGGTCCATGTAACAAATAGAAAATGTGGGTACAGAAGTATCATCAATGTAAAAATCCATCGTATCATTTGTAGGTGTGGGTGTCCAGAAACGGTTGATAACGCCGGGACCTTTCTGATCAAAAATCACCAGCGTGCTGTCTGCATTCCGGCGAACAAAAGAATAAGTGCCATTAAAGCCGTCATTGTTCATTCCTGTCCGGTCGTAGGTAGATACTTCTGCATCGTATATACCAGTTGTATATTCGGGAAGAGAGGAAATATCATACAGACTTTTTAAAAAGTAGCCAAGACCAAATTCTCTTTTATAGTCGCTCTGTTTTTGAGCAAAAGTCAGCTGGCTGACAAATAGCAGCACCAGTGAGGCTATCGTTTTATGGAGCATCGTTTTTTTACAATATTATAAATTCAATACCAGTTACTGTGCTGTCATTTTTATGAATGATTTTACTTTCTTTTGGTCCAGGTGTGTTACTATTGATTTATACCTGCTTTTTATAACCTATTCCGAAATTGGCATTGTTAACAATCAAAATAAAGCCCTTTCTTTAAATTCCTGTACATTTATTTTTGATGACTTACCCTGTTATGGCCGGCGACATTGTTATAATTTAAACGCTGTTCCGCAAGCCAAAGCAATACCTTAATAAATGGAGTTTTGGACCATTAGTCGGCTAGGTAAAAAAGGCTAAAAAATTGATTGATGTATGAACCTTGATGAAGTAAAACCCAGGCCAATGGGCGATGTGCCCGGCTCGCCGGAAAATATTAAGTTGAAAGATTTCCGGCCGGTGTCTGTTTTTAATACCGTTAAGACGGTTGTTCGATCTGCCCGGTTTCCGGTGATAGACATGCATACGCATGCCTGGCAAACAACAACGAATATTAAGCAATGGGTTAACACAATGGAAGCAGCAAATGTTGAAAAAGCGATTATACTATCTTTTGAAACCGGTGCTGCCTTTGATGAAATCATGCGGCGTTTTGCTGAATACCCCGACAAATTTTATATCTGGTGCGGCCTGGATTATACCGGTTACAATGAACCGGGCAATGAATGGACCGATCGTGCGATTGCAGAACTGGAGCGCTGTTACAGGCTCGGTGCAAAGGGCGTGGGCGAGTTGGGTGATAAAGGTGTGGGCGAATATTATTCAAGACCGGTGGCTGGTTATGGCCTGCATTTAAATGATGCAAGAATGCAACCTTTGCTGAAAAAATGTGGTGAACTAGGTATGCCCGTAAATGTGCATATTGCAGATCCTATCTGGATGTACCTGCCCATGGATGAACAAAATGATGGCCTGATGAATGCCTACAATTGGCGGATTGATTTGAACAGGCAAGGCATATTGGATCATGCAGAATTATTAAAAACATTTGAGGAAGCCATACGGCAAAACCCCGGCACAACTTTTATAGCCTGCCATTTATTAAACTGTTGTCACGATCTGGAAATTGTTGCTAAACTGTTTGACAGGTACGATAATATATATGCTGATATTACATCCCGTCTGAAAGAAATTGCTACTGTGCCGCGGTATGCAAAAGCATTTTTTGAACGCTACCAGGATAGATTATTTTATGGCAGCGATGCCGGTTACGATCCCGCTAATACATTCGATTTTGCCACTAAAATTTACCAGGCGACTTTCAGGTTACTTGAATCTGCAGATGAACATATTTATGAACACGACCTGTTTAAATATCACTGGCCTTTGTATGGACTGGAACTTACGGATACTGTATTAAAGAAACTCTACCATGATAACGCCATGAAACTGCTTACAAGGTAAAAGGGATATTTAGTATCTTTCAATACTCTTTTAATGAGCTCTAACCAGGATAAAACGTCTTCATTTTATACAATTTACAATATGATCCACAAAAATTTATTCCTCGCTTTCTTTCTTTTACCACAATGTTTGTTTGCGCAAAAAGCCACTATCATTGAAGAAAGCAGGGAGCTGCTTACCTACCCTTTTAGTGATGCCAACCCGGTGCCGATTTTAACTGGCAGCCATAAAAATATTTATCCCTACCATAGTTTTGACGGCTATGCTGTAACCGGCAAAAAGCAGGCATGGAAAGTAATAAAAATGGAGAACGATTACATTGAAGTGTATGTGTTGTCGGAAGCCGGTGGCAAGGTTTGGGGTGCCATAGAAAAATCCACGGGTAAAGAATTTATTTACCGCAACGAAGTGATCAAGTTCCGCAACATTGCCATGCGTGGGCCGTGGACTTCTGGTGGTATTGAATTTAATTTCGGCATCATCGGCCATAACCCTGGCACTGCCAACCCGGTTGATTATACTACCAAAGAAAACAGCGACGGCAGCGTGAGTTGTTTTGTCGGCAACATGGATTTGCCATCCCGCACACAATGGCGGGTGGAAATCCGGCTGCCAAAAGACAAGGCCTATTTTGAAACAAAAGCTTTGTGGAACAACCCAACGCCATTGACACAATCTTATTATAACTGGATGACAGCCGCCGCCGTTGTTACAGACGACCTTGAGTTTTATTACCCGGGCAACCAGGCGCTGGAACACAATGGCGAAGCCAATCCCTGGCCCATTGATAAAGATGGCCACAACCTGGCGCCTTACCGCAACAATGCTTTTGGTTCGCATAAGTCGGTACATATTGTAGGTGAGTACAACGATTTTATGGGAGGTTATTATCATAAATCGGAATTTGGTTTTGGTCACTGGGCTTTGTATGATGATATGCCCGGGTACAAATTGTGGTTATGGAGCCAGGCAAGGGAAGGTGCCATATGGAAGGATCTGCTGACCGACAGCGATGGCCAGTACATGGAGTTCCAGGCTGGTCGCGGATTTAACCAGTACTCTGCTTCGGATATAAGGACACCGATATCGGAGATGACCTTTCCCCCAAACCAGACCGACCAATGGAAAGAAATGTGGTTCCCCGTAAAAGAGATCGGCGGCTTGCAGGAAGTATCGCAATCGGGTGTGTTGAATGTAACGCACCAGGATGGCACGCTGCAAATTGCCATCAACGCCCTGGCATTTGCCGATGCAAAAATTATTGTACAATCAAACGGTAAAGTAATTTATACACAGGATAAAAAGTTTACGCCAATGGAAGTTTTTAAGGCTTCCGTTGCATTGGCAAAAGATGCGCCGTATGAGCTGGTGGTGGAAGGCATGGATCTGCAACATGGTTCTGTCAACAAAAATGAAGTAAAGCGGCCGTTTAAAACAACCATTCCTGCAAATGAAAACAGTGCGGCTAATTTTTATCACCAGGGGATGGAGCTGAAAGAAGCGAGGAATTATACCGGAGCCAAAATCAGTCTTACCAAATGCCTGCAAAAAGACTCTTTGTATATAGATGCAATGGCTGCAATGGCCGAATTATTTTACCGCAGCAACCAATATGATTCCGCCTTGTATTTTGCCAACCAGGCACTGCAATTGGATGCTTACCATCCGGCTGCAAATTATTATGCCGGCATTAATTACCGTGCTAAAGGCGATTTGATCAATGCGCTTGAAACCTTTGGCTGGTCGGCCCGTTCGATGGAATTCCGTTCTGCCGCCTATGCACAAATGGCTGGTGTGGAACTGCAGTTAAACAACCTGCCGTTGGCAGAACATTATGCGTTGCAGTCGCTTGATTTTAATAAAAACAATGTGGTGGCACTGGAAGCATTGGCCGTTCAATACAGAAAAGCTGGTCAAGCTGAGATGGCAGATAAAATAATTGAACAACTCAATCAACTCGATCCGCTGAACCATTTTGCACATTTTGAAAAATACCTATTGCATCATTCGGCTGAAAATTACACACTGTTTTCTTCCAAGATAACAAATGAATTTCCCTACCAGAGTTATTTAGAAGTGATGCTGAATTATGTGGATGTTGGTTTAAAAGAGGATGCGTTAAAAGTATTGGAGAAAGCACCGGCACATGCGCTGTTAGCTACATGGAAAGCGTATCTGAGTAATGATGAAACCATGTTGGCAAAGGCTGCCAATGAATCACCCGCATTCGTATTTCCTTACCGCACCGAATCCATTGCTGCACTGGAATGGGCCGTATCAAAAAATCCCAGCTGGAAATTTAAATATTATCTTGGCCTGAATTACTGGGGTATCGACCGGTTGGAAGAAGCAGTAAAATTATTCAAAGCCTGTGGCAATGAACCCGACTACGCGCCTTTCTATAGTTCACGGGCCTTTCTTTTCAAAGGCAATGCGGCGTCCGAAATGGCCGATCTGCAAAAAGCAAAAACAATCACCCCATCCGACTGGCGCAACTGGAACAGGCTGATTGAATATTATGAAAGTACCGGTGATAATAAAACGGCCTTAACACTTGCAACGCAGGCCAGTCAGCAATTTAAAGGCAATTACAATCTTGCATTGCAGTTTGCCCGGGTGCAGTTAAACAACGGCCAATATGAAGCCAGCACCAAAACGCTGGATAAGACTATCATCCTCCCTTTTGAAGGCAGCACTTCCGGCAAAACGGTGTATGAACAAGCCTATATCAACGTGGCACTTAATTTAATGAATCAAAAAAAATACAAGGAGGCTTTTGACAAATTGGAAAAATCGAAAGCCTGGCCCGAAAGCCTTGGTGTTGGCTCACCATATGAGCCTGATAACCGCCTGCAGCAGTATCTGCAGGCCATTTGCATGGAAAAAACAGGTCGTACAAATGAAGCAGCATCTTTGCGTGATAGTGTGATAAAATATACTATGGCGGACGAGAATGTCATGCATCCTTCATTTAATAATTTACTGGCTCTGCAAATTTTAAAAAAGAAAAGTGCCTCGGAACAGGCAAACAATTTGGTTGAAAAAATTAAAGCTTCACCAGCGTACAATAATACGGCGCATCGATATACAATAGCTGCATTTTCGAACGATATCAACACGACAGATAGTCTTCAAAAAGATTTGCTGGCCAACAACTATTACAAAATAATCAAGCGGATAGAAGCATTAGAAAAATAAAATGATTTTGGCTGAAATACTCAACTTAGGTAACTGGTATAAGATAATCAATACAGTTTTTGCTTTTTCTTAAACTAAGCATAAATTGCTGCTGATAACAACGATTGACAACAAAGAAACCGCATTCATTGCCCCCAATAAAATACAAAGTAAAAAGCAAATATGAAAAATATTCCTGTTCGCACAACAGTAGTCGGCAGTTATCCCTTTCCCGGCTGGCTCGAATTTTCAACACAACATTTAGATAAGTTTGGCAAGGCCGATATTGAAGAAATGATTGAAGACGCCGTGATTGCTGCAGTGCATGACCAGGTTACAGCCGGGTTGGATGTGATAACCGACGGCGAACAAACCCGCTTTGATTTTAACCTGTCTTTTTATGGTTATATCAGCGGTATTCAAAACAACGATACCGAGACAAGAAAATTCGGCCCGCCTGCACATGACCAGCGGGGGAAAAATAATATTGTAGGCGAGCTCACCGCACCCAACGGACTGGGCGCAGTAAAAGAATTTTTACGCTTAAAAAAACTGGCGCCGGAGGGCCCTGTTTTAAAAGCAAGCATTCCCGGACCGTACACATTAAGCGGCAGGCTGTTGCCGAATGAGCAATACAAAGATCGCTACGCCATCACGGAAGCCTTGATGCCCATCATCAGCAAAGAGCTGGAAGCATTGGTGGCAGCGGGTTGTACAGAAATTACCGTAGATGAACCCTCCATGAGTTGTTATGCTTATAAAGAAGATACCAAACGATTTGTAGATATATTTAACCGCACGGTGAAACCGATTGTGGGAAAATGTAATTTAAGTACACATTTATGTTTTGGCAACTTTAAGGGACGCCCGGTGGGTTACAGAAGCCTCAAACCCATGCTGCCTGATTTCCTGGAACTGGCCGTTGATGAAATTCATATCGAGATGGCCAACCGGGAATTTGCGGAGATAGAATTGCTGCAGCCTTTCGCAGAAAAAATGCATGTAGCGGTCGGCATCATCGACGTAAAAAATTATTACATAGAAACGGTGGAGGATGTGGTGGAAAGAATACAACGTTGTTTGAAATACATTCCCGCTGAGAGATTGTCCGTAGCGCCGGATTGCGGTCTAAGCCAGACAGCAAGATGGGCTTCCAGGCAAAAATTAATCAACATGGTAAAAGGTGCCAAAAAAGTAAGGGAAAGCTTATAATGGAATTGATAAAAGCCATCCAAAAAAATGAAGCACTGGTTGCGGAAATGGATTCCTTGCTGGAAGACAAAACAAATTTTCATGCCTGGTGGCTTGGGCAAAGTGGTTACCTGTTGCAATGGAACGGTAAGCGGGTGCTCATTGACCCTTACCTCTCCGATTCACTCACAAAAAAATATGCAGCATCCGATAAGCCCCACACCCGCATGGGCGAACTGGTGATAAGGCCGGAATTATTAAAAGACATATTGATTGTCACCTCAAGTCACAATCACACAGATCATCTGGATGCAGAAACGCTGATACCGGTGTTAAAAAATAATCCGGGCATTAGTTTCCTCATTCCCGACGCCAACAGAAATTTTGTTGCAGAAAGAGCACAATGCGAAAAAGCATTCCCCACCGGGATAAATGATGACTTGTCTGTCAAAATAGATGACTTTACCTTTTACGGTATCCCGGCCAAACACAATGAAATTGAAAGGGACGAAAATGGCAACTTAAAATTCATGGGTTATATAATTGAATTTGGTCCATACAAAATTTACCATAGCGGCGACACCTTATGGTTTGATGGTATGGTTGATTTGCTAAAGCCCTATAACATAGACCTGGCAATGCTTCCCATCAATGGCAATAAGCCCGAAAGAAAAGTAGCGGGCAACCTGGATTGTAAAGAAGCGACGGAGCTTGCAAAAGCCATTGGTGCAAAATGCGTGGTGCCCTGCCACTACGATATGTTCAGTTTTAACACAGCAGACGTGAATGATTTTATAGAAGCAGCAGAAAAAATAAACCAGCCATATAAAGTTTTAAAGGGCGGCGAAAGATTCAGCAGCAACGCATCATTTTAAACTACAGAATCAATCGAAAACAGCATGCAACAACTGCTTGAAGCAAAAAAAATTGTAATCATCGGCGGCACTACAGGCCTTGGGTTGTCGGCCGCAAAAGCATTTATTGCCAGCGGCGCAAAGGTGATAGCGGTAGGCAGAAATATGGAAAGTGTTGCAACAGCAAAAGAAATTTTAGGAGACCATGCAACTGTTCTCAGTGGCGATGCAATGCAGCCCGATACAGCGGTTAAAGCCATTGATACCTGCATCGAACTGTTCGGCGGCTTTGATGGTTTGTATCATGTAGCCGGTGGCAGCGGCAGAAAAATGGGTGACGGACCTTTACACGAATTGTCACTCGAAGGCTGGAACAACACCCTGGAACTGAATCTCACTTCGCTCATGTTATCCAACCAGGCCGCTGTAAAAAAAATGCTGGCATTGAACACGGGTGGAACTATTTTAAATATGGGTTCGGTGCTGGGCTACTCCCCTTCGCCGCATTTTTTTTCAACACATGCGTATGCTGCGGCAAAGGCTGCCATCATTGGCTTTACAAAATCAATCGCCGCTTATTATGCAAAAAATAATATACGCATCAACGTCATCGCACCGGCGCTGGTTGAAACACCCATGGCACAAAGAGCTGCAAAAGATGACGCCATTTTATCTTTTATAAAAACAAAACAACCGTTGGATGGCGGCAGAATCGGCGCCCCGGAAGACCTGGATGGACTGGCCACCTATTTTATGAGTGACCTGTCAAAATTTACAACGGGTCAGGTTGTCGCAGTGGATGGCGGATGGGATGTAAGTGAAGGACAATATTCGGTCTGACAAAAAATAATTTGTGCACCGGCAATTGTTTTCAATTGAGCATCGTTGTGTCACTCACTTGTACTTTTAAAGCAATAGTGAACAATAAAATTGAAGCGCCGGCATTAAGTCGAACAAATGGCATATCGCAGAGATATACTGTTGTAATAGTGAAGATGGTTTACTACATCAAATTATTGCAACTTCCTTTTCAACCATAAATAAACATGCAAAAAAAAATCATTGGCATTGATTTAGGCGGCACAAGAATAAAAGCGGTAGCATTGGATGCCAACGGTCACCTGTTGCATGAAACCTACCAGCCAACCAATGATGGCGATGATACCAGTTGGAAAAATGCCGTTGCAGTTGCAGTAAAAGAATTGCAGCATTTGTTAAACATCAATGAAACAGTCATTGGACTTTCTGCCCCTGGTCTGCCCAACATAGATAATACTGCTATTACCTTTATGCCCGGCCGTCTGCAGGGCCTCGAAAATTTTAACTGGAGTAAGTATTTGCAGCAACCCACTTATGTGCTAAACGATGCCGTAGCAGCCATGATGGGCGAAGCCACTTTTGGTGCCGCCATCAACAAAAAAAATGTGGTAATGCTAACACTGGGTACAGGTGTGGGTGGCGCCATCCTAATCGACGGAAAGCCTTACCAGGGCGGATTTAATAAAGCCGGTCATATAGGCCATATGGTGATTGACGATGAAGGCGATTGTGACGTAACCGGCATGCCCGGCAGCCTGGAAGATTGCATCGGCAATTGCACCATTGAAAAAAGAAGCCGGGGCAAATTCAACTCCACCTATGCCTTGCTGGAGGCGTATAAAAACGGCGATGCATTTGCAAAAGAAGTCTGGTTAAAATCGGTGAGACAACTGGCCATTGGGCTGGCTTCCATCATCAACATTCTTTCGCCTGAAATCATTGTATTGGGTGGTGGCATCACACAGGCAGGTGATGATTTATTTGAACCATTAAATAGTTATCTTGACCAATACGAATGGCGGCCGGGTGGAAACAAGACAACCATCGTAAAAGCAACGTACGGCGATTTTGCAGGCGCCATTGGTGCCGCCTGCTTTGCCATGAGTAAACAGACTTTATAAACAACAACACATGACGATCACAGAAGATTATTTACAAAAATGCGCCGGCATTATTGAAACGGTGAAGGCACAACAACCACAAATTCAGCAGGCCGCCCAATGGTTTGCAGAAAGTATTTTAGCCGGCAGAATGGTGCACCTTTTTGGCAGCGGTCATAGCCGCATTATGGTAGAAGAAATGTGGCCTCGTTACGGTTCTTTTCCCGGCTTTAATCCCATCGTTGAATTATCGCTTACCTACCACAACAATGTAGTGGGTGCCAACGGACAGCGGCAGGCCATGTTTTTAGAAAATGTAAGCGGTCTTGCAGCAAGAATTTTGCGGAATTTTTCTTTAAGCGAAACAGATTGTGCGCTGGTGATTTCTTCCGGCGGCTGTAATATTGTACCCATTGAAATGGCTGAACTGTTTCAGCAGAAAAAAATAAAAACGGTGGCGCTGGTAACCTCCGCACATTTGGCAAAAAGCAAAAGCAATCGTCCCGACGGCAAAAAACTGGCTGATTTTGCGGACTTAATTTTAGACAGCGGTGCCCCGGTTGGCGATTCCATGATTTATGTAGACGGGCTGGAAACCCCTGTAGCACCGGGTTCTACCGTAGGCGGTGTAATGATCATCAACTGCATTAAAGCAGAACTGGCAAAGCTTTTAACAGCAGCAGGTAAACCGCCTTTCGTATTAACGGCTTCCGCCATTGTGGGACCGGAGAAAGCCACTGCTTTATTTGAAGCAGCCTACGATGAACATGCGCACCGGCTTTCGGCACTTTATAAAGATGTTGGCAAATAGCAGGCACGGGTGGCTCACCCCAAAATAAAAAAAGCTTACAAAGTGAAAAGTATAAGGGTGGTCACCCTGGAAAGGAAACACATGCAAATACAAAGTAACTAATCAAAACATTAGTTGCTTATTCACCATCAAAAATCACTTGAAAAAAGCGGAACAGCCTACATTAAAACAAATTCAATATGCATCGCCGGGTGAGCCACTCTTGAGGAGTGACCCACCCTTAAACTTCAATAAGATGATTAAAAATGGTACCGCTCTTATAGCATTGTTATCACTGTTTTGTTTTAGCCATTGCAATCCCGGTGGTGGCAAAAATGCCATTGCTACAGATTCTGTCAGCATCGCCGCCGGCGAAATTTCTTTTACTAAAAATTGCAGTGGTTGCCACAACTTTAAACAGGATGGCATCGGTCCTCAATTAAGCGGCGTCACCGGTACGCTATCGCCGGATTGGTTGCTTCACTTCATAAAAAATTCACAGCAAATGATTGCCTCAGGCGATCAGCAAGCCAACCAATTATTTGCCAAATATAAAAAGTCGGTTATGCCTCCGTTCGAGGCGTTACAGGATGCTGAAGTCAATCAGCTCATTGCTTATATACATGCACAAAAGGCAACCGGTTCCCAGGCAAACAAAAAGAACAATGGCATATCGAACCCTATTCCCGGGCCTATTGTTCTTTCTAACCTGGTAGTCAACCTGCAACCGATTACCCAATTTCCGGCTACCAGCGATAAGCCGCCACTGGCCAGGATTACGAAGCTGGGGTTTCAGCCAGTGACAGGGAATTTATTCGTCAACGATTTGCAGGGCAGGCTGTATAAAATGAAAAATGATAAGCCAATTGTTTATCTGGACATAGCAAAACTAAAAACCAAATTCATCAACAAACCCGGATTGGCAGCTGGATTCGGCAGCTTTGCCTTTCACCCGGAATTCGCCAGCAACGGGTTATTGTATACTACGCATACAGAAGCCCCGGGTTCAGGCAAAGCCGATTTTGGTTATGCGGATAGTATCAAGGTAACCATGCAATGGGTATTGACCGAATGGAAAACAACAACGCCCAACGCTGATTCGTTTGCGGGTAGCAGCCGGGAAATGCTGCGGGTAAATATGGTGACGGGCATACATGGCGTGCAGGAAATTACTTTTAATCCGCTTGCGAAAAAAGGCAATAAAGACTATGGTTTGCTGTACATAGGCGTGGGCGATGGTGGCAGTGCCGAAGCAGGCTTCGCTTTTCTTGAACACAGCATTGAAAAAATATGGGGCACTATTATCCGCATCGATCCAAAGGGTAAAAACAGCGTCAATGGACAATATGGTATACCCTCAGCCAATCCTTTTGCAAACAGTAGCAATAATAAAGCGGTGAAAGAAATCTATGCCTGGGGCTTTAGAAATCCGCACCGCATCACCTGGACCAAATCAGGCACTATGCTGGCCAGCAATATCGGCCAGGCTAATATTGAATCGCTTTACGAAGTGCAACCGGGCCATGATTATGGATGGCCAATCAGGGAAGGCAATTTTGTATCAGCAGAACTCAGTGACAATTTAGGCAATGTATACCCGCTTCCCGCAAACGACAGCATATATAAAATCACCTACCCTGTTGCTGAATTTGATCATGATGAAGGCAAAGCCATATCCGGCGGCTTTGAATATTGGGGCAATGCCATTGCCGCATTGAAAGGCAAATTTTTATTCGGGGATATTCCTTCCGGCCGGTTATTTTATTTGGATGTAGCCGACCTAAAACAAGGAAAAATGGCAACCATTAAAGAATGGAAAATCACCATTAACGGTAAGCCCGAAACGTTGAAAGCAGTTTGTGGCAGCGACCGCATCGACCTTCATTTTGGAAGAGATATGCAGGGCGAATTATACATCCTGACAAAGGCAGATGGCAAGATGTATAAGATGGCAGGCGCAGAGTTGAAGCCGTAGTTTGATTGAAAGCGCTTGTTATTTCAAGTTCATTTTGCTTTATCTTTTACTAAAGGCAATTAAATAAATACCTTCAGGCAATATTCATTTTATTCACCTGTTTCCTGTTACAGTGAGCCACCCTTTTTGGTGACCCACTGGTAAAAAGATACCATGAAAAAACATTTTTATTACTTACTGGCATGTTGCTTCTTACTTACATTAAGTATATCTTCTTATGCAGATTCACTGCCGGCTCCTTTTAGAATTTTACCGTTGCCAAAAAACGTGCGCCTGCTTAAACAGCCGGGGCTTGCATTTAGTACGCTAAAGGCAATTATCCTCAAAGGCGGGTTGAGAGCACCTGTAATGGGCTACCAACTTTCGCAAATGCCGGCAGGATATACGGCTTCCGGAAAGGGCACACTTACCCTCAACCTCGACCCAAACATGGCTTCCATGCCTTCGGATGAAGGATATATCATGACCATTCATACGGAGAGTGTAGAGATAATTGCAAAGAACGAAGCCGGCATATTTTATGGCTGCCAGTCACTGGAACAACTGCTGGAAGATGCAAGGGATTTCAGAAAGCCAATACCTGCGTGTATCATTACAGATTATCCGGTACTCAGTTATCGTGCTGTACATTTTGATGTTAAGCATCACCTTGACCATATGAATTATTATTACGAAAGTATTGACCGGCTGGCCAGGTATAAAATTAATGCGGTGGTATTTGAGTTTGAAGATAAACTGCGTTACCAGTTGCAGCCCCTGGTGGGCGCTCCGCAATCCATCAGCATTGATGAAATGGCCGCACTTACAAAATATGCCAAAGAAAGGTTTATTGAAATTACGCCGCTGGTGCAGGGTTTGGGCCATGCTACCTTTATTTTAAAACATGAAGAATATAAAGCGCTGCGGGAATTACCTTTTAGTCACTGGGCATTTTGCCCCATGGATGAAGGCACCTACAAAGTGCTGTTTGATTTATACAGCGATGCCATTAAGGCAACGCCGGGCAGTAAATACCTGCACATAGGCGGCGATGAAATTGGTAACATCGGCTTGTGCCCAAGATGCAAACCTACTGCCGATAAAGAAGGTATGATGGCCCTGAATTTACACTGGCTTAAAAGAGTATGTGCATTTGCAAAAGAAAATAACCGCACTCCCATTTTCTGGGATGACATGCCGTTGCAGGAAGCCGGCTTATATACCAGCACATGGAGCGATGAGGTTACTACAGCACAGGCAAATGAAGCCTGGAAAAAAGGCGTTCCAAAACTGGACAGCCTGCAAAAAGATTTTCCTGGTAACTGTGCCTATATGCGCTGGAATTATTCCATGGCCAAACAACCCGGCAATATCCTGGCGCTGGACTGGTATAAGACACATGGCTTAAAGGCGATGATTGCCACGGCCACGAATACCGAGGGCGGCATGTTGTTTCAGCAGGATGAAAGAGACAAGGGCATGACTTCTACTGGCATCAGTGTTATAAAAAGTTTTGTAGAACTGGCTGCTGAAAAAAATATTTCAGGCATGTTGTGTACAGCCTGGGATGATAAAAGTCCGCACATGGAAAATTACTGGCGTGGGTTTATTGCTGCGGCAGAATATAGCTGGTCGCCGAAAGGCCGTACACTGGATGAATATGATGTAGCCTGGCTGCAGAGAGAGTATGGTGTTGCTTTACCGAACTATAAAAAATTTGCAGCTGATTTAAGACAGGGTTCTGAATTATGGTACGATGGATTTTATAAAACGGGTAATTTTTTTGATGATAACAATGCATTGCAGAGTTTCAAACAGGTAGAGCATTGGCTGAAGCCATTGGAAGGCCGTGAAAATACACCCTTTGATTATACCACTAAACTGATTGAACTTCCGGATCTGAAATCACCCGGCACGTGGAGCAAAAAATATAAAGACAGGCTCGGCAGAGCCATTGTGGCTAGTAATAATTATCCGTTGCTTGCTGCTAAAATAAATGATGTCATTCATAATTCGAGGAGGAACAGGTATTACTGGAAACTTTCCCAATCATTGTATAATTTTCAAATCTCCACACCTGATCTATTACTTGCATTGGAACAGGCTGACAGCCCGGATAAAGCAAAACAAAAAGATGGCATAGTACACGTGCAGCAGGCGCTTACACATTTTCACAATGCATGGGCTGGTCTGCAAAATACATACAGCGAAACACGTTTTATTACCTATCCTTCCAATTATATTCCTGACAGGTATTTCCATTTAGCAAGTCAGCGGGAAGATTTAAGTTGGATGATACAGTCGCAGGAATTATTTGAAGGCGTGATAAAAAAGTGGTTGGAAAGCCAGTAGTAAAGCAGTATTGGCAAAAGGACTAGCTTTCAGATGATTTATTGATTCGTAGGACTATCTCTTAAGTATTTTACCAATCACCGGCAATAAAAAATCAGCAATCCGCATCATACCTAAATCCGTTGGATGCACACCATCCACGGCTCCTTCATGATCCGTACCAATCATGCCAGCTGATTTCTGGTAGTATAAATCTTTAACGCCCGCTTGTATAAGTGTTGCATAAGCCCTTTGCAAATCCTTCATCTTTTTTAATTCCGTCCGCTGCGCAGTGGGAACAAAGTAGCTGTTTTCAAACGGAAAATTTTCTACCAGCAGTACCGGTACCAAAGGTCTTAACTGCTTCAGCAATTTAACCAGGTTTACGGCACGCTGGTATATCAATAGTTCATCCGTGTTGGGATTGCAATCCACTACATATAAAGCTGCATCTATCTCTCCCATGGCTTCTGCAACAGACGAATCAAATTTACCTTCGCCGCTAAAACCAAAATTGATAAAGCTTCTGTCAAGCTTTCTTTCCAGGATATTGGTAAATGCCATGCCGGGTCTGCTGGCGCATCCGCCCTGTGCGATGCTGCTGCCGTAATACACTACAGGTTTCTTTTCAATTAAAAACTGATCAACAGGTTTTGTAATGGCCGCATCTGCGTTTATACCAATGGATACAGAATCAACGCCATCATACAACGGCAGGTTCAGCAGGTATTCACGATATACAGGATCACCATTTTTAATCATCACATACTCACTTGTTTTTTCTTTTGGGCGGCCGGTTTGTATAAACTGCCAGCCGCCGTTTACCATCGCATATAAATCAACCCCTTTTATACCGGTCGCCGCCATGTGCGAAAAAAGATTATCATCTTTCAATGTCCATCGTATCGAAATATCAGTAGCGTTGCTGCGAAACCGGATGGAGATGCCTGCCGAATTCTGACCCAGCCCCCATACTTCTTTGCGCAATTTATTTTGGTACTGCTGCGGAAAACGCACATAGTTTTTTTCGCTGTGGTATTTGCCGATAATGGTAAACTCCTGCCCGTCGTAGAACTTCAATGGGTCTGCAGGAGCTTGTTTTATTGAACCACTTCCGCCTGCTATAACAGTTATGTTGCTGCACAGGCAACAAAGGAGAATATAAATAGTGCTTTTCATTTGTATCATAAAATAAGAAGGTAAATAAAGGATATGGCAATTTAGAATTATTACCATCAAGTAAAAATATTTTTATTCAATACAGGCATTTGCTGTTATTGATTTGAACGATGCCGGCTGGGGTGAATTAAATTAAATGCATAGTTTTACTGTTCCCGGAGATAATCAACATTCACATTTCATCTTTTATCCAAACACCATTTACCCGGGCATCAATTATGAACCAACGGTCTATAAAATACATACTGCTATTGTTGATAACAATACCGGCTTTAAATGCCTGCGAATACCAGTTTGATCAAAAAGTAAGGCAATGGAATCCGTACACCAAATTCCAGGTACTGGTTTTTGAATCTACAAAAAACCAACGTGACTCCATCTTCATCAGCGACGTTGAAGAACACCAGCAGAACAACAATCCCGTTATAAAAGTCAAATGTGAAATGGTAAACAAAAACCCGGCAACGTCGGTTAAAACGCAGTCCTGGCTGCTAACCTTAACCACCACGGAACGCAACAAAGCGGAGTTTAACATCCATCTGTTTACAAAAACAGCAAGGCTCTGGCCCTTTGTTCCGAAAAGAACAACCTGGCTGGATTCTCTACCAATGACTAAAATGGAAGTGTACGGTACAGATTACAGGGATGTGATACTATTGGAGCCCGATAAGGATGCTGCAGACTATACTACCTCGTCAGCAGGCGAAACATTTGTTGAAAAAATTTACTGGAGTAAAGAGCATGGTCTGATCAGATACGATTTAAAGAACGGTACCGTTTGGAACCTGGCGAAAAAATACAGTCTGTAAAAAAGCGGGATCATTGATCATAAGACTATGTGCTGACCTGTATAAATAAGCCCTCCTTCAAAACCAAATAATAATCATTTACAGGTAGTACCTGGGAGTAAAGTTAGCCGTATAACCTGGGTTAGTTTATTATTATGCAGCAGGATTAACAATTTTTTTTCTAAAAGACACGGCAAAAAAAGAGATTGGTGGCCAAACTTTTCAAAATAAATTACTGCCGGAAAATAAATTATGTAAAGCAGCCTCCTGATTTGCGGATACAATCTTATAAAAGCAAGAAAGGACCGCACTACGCGATCCTTTTGTCAGAGGTCCCGAGCAGATTTTTCAGGAACCAAATTAGGTTTGATTATCAATAATTTAATTTCTTCAGTCTATTTTTTAGTCTATCGCATAATTTCTTATTCCAAAATCTTACTCAACATCATTCAATTTTACACCTACCTACAAAGATAATTTTTTTTTCCTTATTAGTTAAGCCGCCAATTTGTTTGATTACATCATTATTGTATGGTATGCCTTTTTAAAAATTCAACAGTAAGGTTTGAACTTAATTTTTATCTATTTTAGTGTGCATGTGCTGATCGGAACATTGTAAATACCCGCAGTTTTTTACAAACTAATTCACTCATATCCTTCCATTAATTTAATCATGGGGATAAATAACAAACAAACAGTTAAAAAAAACTTTCTGCAGCAAAATGTTTACAATTAAAAAAGGCATTGCATATAGAAAGTATGTAAACTGAAGATCCAGTTTTATACCAACTTACAGCCAAAGCTAAACGTTGTACAGTCGCACGGCTTCCTGAGAGCCCCAATTGATTGACTTTAAAACCGTGTATAGTCCTCATTCCATCATGATCGTAGCAACCCTGCCTTGAAACAGTGTTTGGCAAAAGCAAGGTTTTTGTAAAAAGAATACTATCCGCCGCCCCGGATGGAGATTGTTTTTACAAAACCCCCGGCCAGTCCCGACCCTGTATTTTGGCGGGACGCAGACCTTGTTTTTGCCAATCTGTCAATAAATTTGCGGCAGATCAGGATGAATGAGTGTTAGAGATAAGTGTTTATTAAATCTGCCTTGAAGCATTTTCAGCATGTAAAAAATTTAAAATTGTGTGTATGGCGAAAGAAATAACTTAGTGATCAAAAACATTCACCTGCGTAATTCGCCGGCTTATTTTCCAAAAGTTGTAAGAAATATGATAGCGTATGGCGTCGGGTCTTTGCAATAGCTTTTTGCATAGTTTTTGGAGTTCGTTGTTGATCTGAAGCAATTTGAAACAGCCTAAATTGTGGTTGGCGAGGCAGGAGCAAATCTCAATGCCCAATATTTTTTACTGCGCAGTTCGCATATCCCGTTTGCCGAAGGCCTATAAAGTAATACAGGCATAATGCGCAGGTACTTTACAATCATTTTTTTGTAAATTGTTTGGACAGCCATTGTTTTACCGCAAGCAATTTTAAAATACGGAATTGTGGATGGTGAGCTACGAGCTAACCTCAATGACCGATATCAATGCAGTACTTGGCTTCTTCTGATTTTCGCACAGCTTTGTTCTTTATAATAATAATTAGTGTATGTTGTTCTTTCTTTTTACCCATCCATGAAGCAACATTGGTTAATCTACGACTTTAACAATGCTGCAAGATTCAGGCAACTCCGGTCGTTGCAAGTCTGGTATTAAATCAAATAGGTTACTCCGGTTTTATTGGCCCTTTCGCCAGCCTTACCAATTCTGCATATTTGTTCAGCGGCAACCTTATTTACCAGACATAATTGTACGCATGATTGATAAGAAGAGTCTATCCAAAAAAGAAATTTGTACCAAATTTATTACACCAGCTATGGAATTGCAAGTCCAATATACCTAAGGCTATTATTGAAGCAAGGACAATAAACATTCCGTAAGGGCGGGTATTCAGCAGGCGCTTGACTATGCTAAATAATGGACATTCCCTGAATGGTCAGCGGCAGGCGTGACAGCTAAGGACGGCAATATTGAAACCGAAATTATAATGGAGCCTTTAGGTCACCATAGCAAAACCCCATCACTGTTTTTCTGAATAATTTGTTCAGCGGTAATTAATGCGATTGCTTTTTTTTCAATAAACGTTATAAAGGTTATTCTTTATCCTTCCAATGCCATCTACAGAAACGACGGCTTATAATTATGGATTAGGACGGCAGGATAATTGAAATTGACCAACGTTTAACTTTTGACAAACCTTGTATTCCGTAAAAACCGGAAGATGATTGTCAAAGTCATTGATGAGTACCGCATCGTAAATGTTACAAGTGAATGAACCGGTTCAAAATGAATCACCCAGCCTGTTGTACGTACCACATTTGTAAGAAGGGTATTATGTTGTTTACAATCAGAGATGCGCGACAACATTAAAAACTCCAAAAACTTTATCTGTCTCTGCACATATGCAACTCCGACCAATTGCTTAACATTAACTTAAAGGTTTGTTAACAACATATACAACGTTGAATAGTATTTTTATGAAAATTAACTGCTGTCATTCATCTTGATAAGTACTGTATTTAATCGCAACGTCCAATGTGATAAACTCAGACAAGAATTGAATTGCATTTGTAGTTATAATTACTATAAGGCATTCCTCCGGTTGGAGGATATTTTTTACCAAGATTATTTCATATACAATTATGCAGGCGATTCAAAGGTATCATTATGACCGGCTAAGGGGCTACCTCAACCTCTTGCAGAAAGAAGCTGAATTTTATCAGTTGCCGGAAGGTCACCTGCTTTCGATCATTGAACAGGGCAATAAACTGCAGGACCTGTTTACTAATTACCATGAAGCACTTGCTTTTATTGAAATTTTAATTAAACAGTATGATTCGGAATATCATGCTGTACGGCGGTTAATGCATCTTCATAAACAATACCGGAAAAGTTTTCCGAAAAATAATTCTTTACAATCATCGCCAATCCCGGAAATAATAAGAGGTGCTGATGACAATAAAGTCTTATAGAGAAAGATCATTTTTTCTCCGGTGAAAAAGATTTCAATACAATCAGTTAAACCATTCTGCCAGGTTTAGAACACTTTCCTAATTTTAAAACATACTTAAATATTTCATACAAAAATGAATACAAATTATCAGTTCAGTGCAAAGCGAAAGCTAACCGTTATATTACCATTGGCTGCTTTGCTTTCGCTGCAGGCATGCAAACAATCACCAACAGATTTTGCAACAACATGGACAAAAGAAATTAAAGAAAAAATAATCGAAGACGCCAGCCAGCAGTCAGACAGTACTTTTTCCGATACAATACATCACGAACTTACTTTACTAAAAGGCAACAAAAAATTAAAGCAATTTTATTTTGCAGCGCGGAAAGATCAAAATGAAAATGAAAAGATAAAATATGACACCGGAATGATTGTTCTTTTCAGTTCAGATCAAAATTTTCAGTACATCAGGCAGCCGCTTATACCAGATGTGGACAGGAGTTATGAAGGAGTTGCCTACAAAGGAAACCGATTTGGAGCAGCTGAATATATTTACAGAAAAGATAAAATCAAAGAAGCCGCTTTCCATTTTAAAAATTTGAACGTAGGTACCTGGGTCAGGTACGATTCGACAGGTAAAAAAGTGGATGAAACAGAAAATGGTAATGCAGAAAAACTGGAACAGCTGAAAGAAATGAAATACTACCGTTAACCCGCTAATCCCAAAAAAGCATAAAAGCAAGTGTTAAAAAAACATATTGTTCGTTGAGGGTTTCATTTATGAAACCCTTTTTTAGTGTCCGCCGGTAAGGTAGAATAACATTAGACCAGGGTCGCAAATGTTAACTTTACAATTACTCTGTAATCAACGGTAGTCTTTTACGCCGGGACGATGTTTCATTCTGTATTCGGTATAAGAAATTACCCATTTTACCGGCTGCCATGTCCGCCTTCGCAGATGTCATATTTGTAAGTATCATTTTTCTGAATGACAAAAGCCAGTCTTTGCAGACTGGCTTCGTAATAATGTAAAGTGTAATCCTGAAATCTTATTCGAATAAATTAATAAAAACCAAACTAGTTGTTTGCAATTGAAATCCATGTTCCACTTGCAGTCCATACATCTGTGGTTGTAACGGCACCACGCTGAGTTGTACCAGTAAAGAAGGGTAAACCCAAAGCAGCCAGGTTAGCACCTCCACCTAAAGCAGGAGAACCAGCAAGAGGTTTCAAAGTACCATCCAGTTTAAAATCTGCAAAAGTACCTAAAGCGGCGTTGTTGTTGGCGGCACCACCTAATCTTCCTAAAGAGAAGGCATCAGTAGTAGAAGTTAATGGAACGGGGTTACCTTCAATTGAAGATTTAACTACAGCGTTGGCAGAATTTGTCTGGAACACATTGTAGGCAACAACAACTGAATCGTTCAAACCTGGAGCATTAGCTACCAGTGCATTTGTTGTAGGAGTTGTAACAACTGCGAAAGGATGTTGCTGAGCGATAACCAGAGAGTTAACTAAAGTAAGTCTTGAATTTCTCCTGATTAACAAACCTCCATCATAGTAGAAACCGGTTGTTGGGTTAGAACCAAAATTCTGTGGAACTGTTGGACCAACAAAGGTAGCATTTGCTATAAATGCATTGGTGTGAGGCAAAACATTCGTTGCACTTGCATCGTTATCAGACTCAATAAAGTGAGAACCTGAGTTATCACAGTTGGTAGTCTGGTATGCAATAATGAATTGCATTTTACCATGATATCCTTCATCTTCATCAAAATTATCATCATGCGGCTCATAAGCCAACACGTGATCAATGTTAACGTCACCGCCAAAGAACTCGATTGCATCATCACCAGCCCATGCAATTTCGTTGTGGTTAAATACAGTGGCAGAACCTACAGCGCACATCGTAAAACCATTTACTTCCTTGTTTACCTGGTAAACAACACCACCGCCAAACTCAAAACGATTGTATTTAATAGATCCGGAATTATCCGCATCATTGGTTCCACCGTAAGTGTTTCTTACATCTGGTTTGTAGTCGAACGCTTCGAAAGTATTGGTGGTAGCACCATTTGCCTTGTGCATTGTAGCTTTACCATACAATACAACTCCACCCCAATCGCCGTAATGACGTGAACCAACTGGTTGTTCAGATGTCCAAACGATTGGTGAATTTGCAGTACCGTTGGCAATTAACTGGGCTCCCTGCTGAATTAACAATGTTCCTTTGTTGTTTTCCAAGTTAACAGTATCAGGAATAGCAGGACCAGTGCTTCCTTTAATTGTAACACCAGGATTTACTGTTAAAGTAACACCTGGAGCAACATAAACCAGACCTTGCAAGATGGTGGTTCTTGTAACAGTGGTGTTAACAGAAATAGTACCCCTTAATGTGTCCTGGGTTGAACCGATGGTTAACGGTTTTTCAACATTAGTCAAATCATTTTTTTTACACGAGCTAATGATAGCTGTCAAGCCCATCGCTGCTAAAAGAATTTTTTTCATTTTGTTTTTTTTAAAATTTTTGGTTTTTTAATTTCGTTGAGAAAATGCGGTCTGGGTTTTTGATAAGACGTCTTGAAATTTTAACTTTTCGAATAAGTAACCAAAAGTATCCACCCAGTATTATGTAATAATTAACAGAACGTTATCAATATGGAATGTTTATAAAAAAGATATTTTCTAACAACGGTAAGCCTTTTCTTTAGCCATATAAAATGAGTAATAAAAAAATTGTGAAATACAAAAAGTGCAGGATTAGTCGGAAAGGTGCTCGCTAAAAAAAGTTTACCTGTACTAAACTTAATTGAGGTTATTAAAATTTAAAATATTAAAAAAGGCAATCCCTGACGTTGCACTAAATTCTTTAAGAGTTGAACTCTTGTGCAACAGTTTACTTGGTCTATTTTAATTATTATAGTTAGTCTGCAAAGGAATAAAATTGGTCCAGCCCTGCAACCAGTTATCTGCACCTATAGCTCCACGGTAGGTTACTTTTTTAATGAAAGCATTGTCAAAATACGGATCATCAAAATTGGCACCACTCAACAATGGTGACGATGAAGAGGGAGATGGGTTAGGGTTATAATCATAACCAAATGGGTCGGCAAAATTAAACTGCGATGAACTTAGGAATTGCTGCCCTGCATAATCTGATCTCAGTAAAAGATCCTTTAAATCCTGTGAAGTATATTGCTTATAAATGTTGGGTGTGAGGTAAAATGTGTGAGTGGTATCATTGCTGTGATACACACAATATCTAAAGTCAGAACTACCATCCTCCAGGGAACGGGCAGTAAGTTTTGCGTTAATGTAAACAGCTGATCTGGGAAAGCCAAGCAAAACAGAATTACGGATACGAAAGCGCCCTGCTTCTACCACAACTGCTGCGACCTTACTACCATCGACATTTCCAAAAGACCCGGCCCGTGTAGTGTCAAAATACTTAAGATTCGTACCATTCTGCAGATCGGGCCCAAGCACGGTCAAGTTGGATACAATAGTAAAAGTGTTTTCACCGGCTAATATCAGACCCGCCAGCGTTGTGTTTGAACCGGCCCTTGGCGAAAAATAGGGATGCCGGTAAGCAAGCAAATTTTGCATGCGTCCCGAATAACCCTCTCCCAGCACGAAATCTGATCCGCCGCAGGCATAGGACACCAAATTACTGGCATCTACATTACCACCGTAAATTTTAAAAGAGTGCTGATTCGCTGAGTAACTGGCCTCTATGTTCTCAACGATCGTACCTCTGCCCACATTCTGTAATAACAACGATGGCAATTGCTGAAAGTTACTGAGGTTGGAACTGCGGCCAGCAAACTCAATTCGAACATATTTTAAAACACCAGTACCGGTGACAGAGCTGTCAATAAGCTGGGGATAGTTTCCACTTATGGCAATCCCCAGCCACGAGTGTTCATTCTGATTATTTTCGCCAATATTCCCCGGAGCTCCTTTGGCAGCAGAACTTGTAAATACAATTGGTTCCGTCGCTGTCCCTGCTGCTTCAATTCTTGCGCCCTGGTTGATCGTAATTCCAATTCCATCGTTAACCTTAACCAACGTACCAGCATCCACTATCAGTTTCTGACCCCTGTTCCTGCTAATACTGGCAGCCAGTATGTATACAGTATCCTTCACGAGATGAATAGTATCTCTACTGAGTCTTGCATCGCCGATTGCAATAATGACTTCAGGTTTGGCATAGCTTTTAAAAACACTCTCCTTTTGGCAACTGCTGAAAAAAATGACAGCAGGCAAAAGCAGGCAGTGGCATAGTTGTTTTAAAAATGACTTCATAACCGTTTATAGTTTACCCTGATTAAAAGGTATAAGTAATTGCCAGTGAATACGTGCGCTGACCTGCTACCTGCGAGGCATAATTATCCGTCCCCTGCAGGTAGTTATCAAATGACTTGCGTATATTAATGATTACCGGCTCGTCTGCCTTTCCATTACCATTGATATCCTGGTATAAAATATAAGGCTTGTTCAACAGGTTGGTGACCTGCATCTTTATTTTACACTTTTCTTTCCAAAGCGCCTGCGTGAACACCAGGTCCACCATATTTCTTGCCTTCATCCTGTAAGGTGGCAATGCGGCAACAAGATGCCCGTTTGCCAGGGTTCGGGTAAAATCGGATGAGCCAAGTTCATTATTATAATCACCTGTTCGGTTCAGTGAAATAGTGGCCTCGAAGGAATTACTGAATAGCTGAAGACTGGCCCCGGCATTTAAAATATAATTAGCCTGACCAGATAAAGCGTGTTCACCCACATAGTCAAAATAAAAATCATTAATTACCTTACGTTTCACCTGGGATTGCAACAAAGTACCATTGCCAAAAAGCGTAACATGGTTTAACCATTTTGCAAAAGATATAAAATCCAGCCTTTTTCTTACCTCAGCTTCTACTCCCTTAACGTATGCGTTACCTGCATTGACAGGTATTCTAAACTTGTCCACATCAAAACCGGTTCTGCCCTTTGCATATTCAATAGGGTCTTTTAAATTTTTATAAAATCCAGCTACCGTTACAATTTCACCGGAAGTTGGAAACCACTCCAGTTTCACATCATAGTTGGTGATAGAAGCACTTTTTAAAAACTGGTTACCCTGCGTTAATGAAAAATTTTGATAGTCATACCTTACAAAAGAAGCCAGATCTTTTAATTCCGGTCTTATCACTGTGTTGGAATAAGCCGCCCGGATATTGACGCTCTGTACGGGACTGTATATAAAATTTACGGATGGTAAAATATTCACAACAGACCTGGCACCAAATTGGGCCGTCTGTTGAAGTGGTTCCTGAAAGTCCCTTAAATAGAGGGGTGTATAAACACTGATAGTTTGCTGGTAGTTTTCAATTCTCACGCCCCAGATAATCCTTATTTTTTTTCCTATCTTATTTTCAACACTTTCATATGCCGCAAGTAAACTACTGCCCGCATTATAATTGGAAGAGGTACTGGCCGAAGCGGCAAGCCGGTTCGTTACATCGGTACTACCAGGCGCATAGCTGGACGCCGCGAATATACTGTCTATAGTTGCCGAAATCGTATTTTCAACAGGCAGCACGGTACCGGTCGCCTTTCGTTGCCTGTTCTGAAAGAGGATGCCGGCTTTAAACAAATGCTTGTTTCCTGAAAAATTAAACGGTGTTGTAATATTGAATGCGCCTCCGTAGATGATATCCTTATTTTCTGACCAAGCCCTGCTGGCCCCTGATAATGCTGCACTGTAGGTAAGATTGGAAGATCCCTGTTCAACAATCCTCTGTACAGAATCTTTTATTCCGAACACAAAATTTCTTGTGTCCGGCGTAGTTGTATTATTTGCTGTGGCATTTACATTCCATTCAAGCCTTGTTTCATTATTTTTACCGGTGCGATGCTCTCCGGAAAGAATCGAGTTCAAAATGCTTTTCTTTTCATTTAAATAAGTCAGACCGATGTACTGATTGTCCTGGTTGAAAAAATCGGTATTGCCAAACCTTACTTCCGGCCTGTCTATAAATAAATTATTCAATACCTGGCTGTATAGATTTTTAAGCGTTATTTTACTATTGCCAAAACGGTACGCGAGATTAACCACACCTCCGATATCCACCGAATAACGGTACCGCATATTCTGAGAATAATATCCCAAACCAGAAATGGTGTCTGGCAACAGACCGTTTGAAAAAATGGGGTCTCTGGATGTAGTTTCCCTTTCAATGAGTTCCGTCTTACGCTGGCTGATGGCGGCCACTATGCCGATCTGGTTATCATTTTTTAACTTAAAAGATTTGCCCCAGCCCAGCTGAAAACTTTCGTTCAATCCCGAGTGTCCGTCATTTACGGGCGCCAGGTTATTGGCAAGCGTTTTTAAATACCGTGACCTTTCCTGGGGATTTAAAAAATAGATAGGTACCTGGCTGGTGCCCGTTGGAAATTCTTTCGGCAGCAATAAACTTTTTTCCTGAAAACCAATCACAGCCAACTTATTTCTTTTGTCGGCATAAAAATCCTTTCCGAATGTTTGATCAGAAAAACCGGTTTGTACGGTAACAGAATAGAAGTCTTTTACCGGAAAATCTTTTGTATTTACCTGCACAATCCCGCCGGCGAAATTACCGGGCATATCGGGAGTGGCTGTTTTATTTACCGTGATATTATCAATTACAGCGGCCGGTATCAGGTCGAATGCAAAGGCGTTGCGGTTGGTTTCTGTACTGGTCATAGGTACGCCATTCAGCATCGTCTGGTTATACTGATCATTCAACCCCCTCACTACCACAAAACGGTTATCCTGTACGTTTAATCCTACTACCCTTTTCAAAATCTGGCCAGCATTATTATCCGGTGTTTTGCGGATGGCTTCTGTCGAAATACCGTCTGACGCTGCTGCGCTGCGCTTTTGCGCAGAATAAAGCGAAGACTGTGCTTCCTTTTTTACGGAGGAAGTAATAACAACACCAGCCAGTTTATTCGAAACTGTTTGTAAAATAACGTCCAGCACTGTAGGTTGTCCTTCTTTAATAATTACACCAGTTAATTCCTTTGCGGTGTAGCCTGCATGTGAAAAGCTAACAGTGTACGTTCCGGCCGGGAGGTTAAGCGTGTAAGTACCATCCGCAAGTGTTGATTTGCCATACCTGGTTTCTTTCACCGTAATGTTGGCGCTCATTATTGCTTCATTGTTAGCCGCATCAATAATTTTTCCGGTAAGCTTGCCGGTTTGCGCAACTACCATATGAGCAAAAAGGATAGTGCTTACTACCAACAAACACAAGGACCTGGTGCCGCCGCTTAATCTATTGCTAACCGGTATCTGATAAAACATAATCGTATAAATTATTTCTCTTTAAATCCCTGCAGCAAAACCTTACTCAGGGAAATTATAATTTGTTTTAAGTGGTGTGGCGTTCACCCATCCTAACCACCAGTTGTCGCTGCCCAATGCGCCCAGATAATTTTCCTTGATAAAAAATGGCTCGGCAAAGTAGGCTCCGGTATAGTCACCTGCTTTCAAAACCGGCGAGTTTGACTTTGGTAAAGGATCCAGCTTTTCATAGTTAAAGGGATCCTGGAAGGAAAAATCAGCAACGCCAGAAAATAATTGGTTTTTTAAAACCGGTTGCAGGATAAAGCTGCGTAACTCTGTGCTGCTGAAAGTTGCACTGGCAGCAGGATCAACGAAGAAGGTTCTTGTTGTATCGCCGCTGTAAAAAACGGTATTTGAAAGCTGCGACTCTTTCCGCTGCAACGCGTTACCGGTCAGGGAATCGCCGAGATTCCATGCACCCGCCGGGTAGCCCAGTATCAAACTGTTTCTTACCTGAAATCGGGTATTGCCTGTAGTTACAAGTGCTGCATTATTTGCAAGGCCTGTGTTGGCATATACAGCCGCCGAACCATTCTGACCATCCGGGCCAATGATGGTTAAATTAGAAATGACCGGATTGGTAACTGGCAGTGCGTCCGCAGGATTGCCCGCATTGTTTTCAATGAAAACACCGGCAAAAGCATTGTACGGAGCACTGCCCGTACCTCCAAAAAAAGGATGGCGGTATGCGATGATCTGCTGCATTTTACCCGTATAGCCATTGGTAATATAAAAATCCGCCGGCCCCCCACAGGCATAGGAAATCAGGTTCCTGCAATTGAAGCTGCCACCATAAAAATTGAATGCTGACAACGGATCATCCTGACCGACCCTGCTTGTATAACTTACCATTACATTTTCGATGGTGGTGCCGCTGCCTACTGCATCCAATGTGAGCGCTGCAAATTCTATCCTGGCATATTTAAATATTCCGGAATTATCTGCTGCATCACCGGCAGCGCCCCGGGCATTGTTAACCGCCCTGCCCTTAATAAGGAGACCTCCCCAGCTTTCAGACTGGTTTCCTGTTGCAGCAGCACTGGTAAATATGATGGGATTTTTACTGCTGCCATTCGCCAGAATGGTCGCTCCGGGGTTAATAGTTATGCCAGCCGTACCGTTTGCTGTAATTCCCGGAACTGCTTTTATTATAGTGCCTTCATCAATAATTAATTGTTCGCCATCCTGCCTGGTAAACGGACTGTTTAAAATATATACCGTATCGTTATAAAGATGTACTGCTTTTATTCTCGACTCTTTTAAAATAACCTCCGGTTTTACAGGTGAACTGGTAACATCTTCCGCCTTTTTACACCCTGTCGACAACAACAATACCAGCAGGAAGACATTTGTGATCAATACAGTGAAAATATTTTTTTTCATACGTTATCTGAATAAATAAGATAATGACAAATAAACAGTACGCTGGGACTGTATTGAAATAATAGTGTTGTCGGTTCCGCTCTGATAATAACCTCCATTGTTGCCGATGGCCGTTAAAACCAATGGCGCATCAAATTTTTTATTGCCGTTTAAATCCTGGTACATAATGTAAGGATTGTCTAAAACATTGGTTACACCTGCAATCACTTGCATCCTGGATCTCCATATTTTTTGGCTTACCTGCATATCCAATTGGCGCTTACCTTTTATTCTGTAGTCCGGTATGGCGGCAACCTCGTTTCCATTATCGTGAGACGCAAGTTTACCCGAGCCTAACACCGAAATGTAGCCACCCGTTTGATTAAACAGTATCGTTACTTCCGGTATGTGTGGCTTTTGCAGAACGATACCTGCCTTGTATGTATAAGCGGGGCTTCCCGATAGCGTGTGTTCCGGAAAAGGCTGCGACAACAACCTTACCGGCCCCGCATCTACCTTTGATTTCAGCCAGGTGGCATTTGCAAAAACAGCCAGGTATTGTAACCAGCCAGCGTTGGTTGCTTTATTCAATTGTATTTTTAAGGATGCATCAATACCCTGCACAGTCGCGGGTGCAGTATTATGAGGTTTCATCATGACGGTGCCGGCTGTGTAAGACGATAAAATATACTCTATTGGCTGATCAATGCGCTTATAAAATCCCGAGGCTCCAATGGTAATTCCATTGCCAGATGACCAGTTAATTCCGGCGTCATAATTAGCAATTTCCGTGCTCTGTAGAATTGAATTCCCTGTTTTCACCGTGAAGGTAACCGGGTCGTAATATTTATAGCCAGTGAGCTCCTGCAGCATAGGCCTGTTAAGCGTTTTGAAATAACCGGCATGCAGCAAGAGATGCTTTTCTATTTCGTACCGCACTAACAAAGATGGTAAAACGTTGATATAGCTTACAAACGTATTTTTATCCAGCGGGTTAAACCTTGGATTTTTAAAGCCCGTCACATAATCGTATTCTGCTGCTGAAACCAGCTGGGATGAAGATTCCACCCGTATACTCCAGTCTGTGGCAAGTCGCTCCGTTAGCTCATTTTCAAGATGGAAATAGGCCGCTCCAAAGCTGCCGGAAGCTGAATAGTTAGCCCTGTTATTGGCATACACATTGGAATAACTGCCGCCAAAATTGGTATAATAATTCGTTATAGTTAAACCCCCGGGATAGTATCTTTCAGGTGCCAGCAGGCTATCAATTCTGTAAGAGCCATTGCCTGATACCTGCAGCAGCGTACTTGTAAAAACCCGGTTCGTGCTTTTAATATCCACACCACCGGTAATTACCTGTGGCAGATGCAGGAAATTAAAAGCAGATTGAATGCTGATTGATCCCTCAAAATTATTGTCAGTATAATTTCGCCATAGCCGGCTGTTCCTGGTCAAATTAGGATCAGACAAATCGGGGTTAAGTACGGTTGGGTTAAAGGCAGATTTTACTGTTTGTGCCAGCTCATAATGATCCCTGTAAGCTGCATCGTGGCGCACCAGTAAATTTCTTTCATCCGGATTTTCTTGTCTTAAATATTGGTATCCGGCAAGCCAGTTCAGCTTCAGCTTTCCATTAGTGCTTAAAACATGCTCGCCGGTCAACTGACTTACCAGGAATCTTCTCTGCGTTGTAGAATAATTAAACGCATCATGTGCGAGGCTGTCTTCATCTGCTTTATGTACCTGCGTACGTTGCGTATAGGTGTTGCTGAACTCGCTGCCAAAATAATTTTTAAAGGAAATTTTAGCGGTGCCAGACAAAAAAGTGGCATTCAGTAAGCCTGCAAGATGAGACAGGTATCGGTAGTTGATATCACTGGACTGAGAAGCAATTAATTCTGTTGTTGCATTAAATGGAAATGAATTGCCAGTTACATCAGGTAAAACCTGGGTCACCGATTCTTCAATCAATTGCCGTCTTGATTGCGACAGGTAGCCCAGGATACCAATCTTTTTGTTTTGTTTTAACCTGATTATTTTTCCAAATCCAATAGTCAGTTGCGCATCCGGCTTTGTATTTCCGTAATTGAAAGCGGCAAGATTATTTTTCAAACGTCTGGAAAGGTCCACCTGCTCCTGTACATTTTTACCGTTAAATGAAGCCTGGGATTTTGGCGTCGGAAATGCTGCCGGCAGATCTCTGATATTACCCGGCAGACTCAACCATTGCGCCTTGCCTTTTTGGTCGTTTAAAAAATCTCTTCTACGGGATAAGTCGGAAAAACCGCCCCCAGCCTGCATATAAAAAAATGACTGATCAGGTAAATCCCTGGTCTTTATTTCCGTCGTACCACCAGCGAAATCTGCTGAATAAGTTCCGTCTGCAATTGTATGTACCTTTACTTCACTGTAAGCATCCGCTGGCAGCAAATCCAACGGATAAGCCTTGCGGATCGGATCAAAGGATGTTAATGACATACCGTTTAACAGAACCTGGTTGTACCTGTCCCCCATACCCGCTACGGTAATTGATTGCAGATTGTTGCCAGCATAATCCTGTACAATCACACCCTGTAAACGTTTTAACAGTTGCACCCCATTTCTGTCAGTTCCTGTGCCAATATTCTTTTCCGTCACTGCATCATATAACACACCCGACCGGGGCAAGCTTTTTTTAGAGGCAATAATATTCTCCTTATAAAAACTGGAGTGTGCAACAGCATCCCCTGGAGGAACTGAATCTTTCATTGCTTGCTTCTTTATTCCAGGATGTTCAATTTTAGCCAGTGGAAACAGCGTTATATCCAGATAGGTAGAAGTTCCGGCAATTACTGCACAATCAGTTATCACCTTCGTTTGAAAACCGTTGCTTTTGCAAATCAATGTGTACTTTCCTTTTTTCACCACCAGCAAATAACTTCCATCTGCTGTGCTCATGGTGTTGAATGCATTCTTTTCCTGCTGAATGGTGACGCCGGACAGGTATCTTCCGCTGGAGCCATCCATTACCCTTCCTTTTAAAAAGCCATTGGCCGGCTGCGCAGCAGCAGTGACGGAGAATAACAATAAAAAGCAACTGAAAGAAAAAAGAGATGACGTTAGCTCCGCTATTATTTTTAAAAAGAATATTCTCATAACAATGAATTCATTTTAAACAGGTGATACCGTCCCAACGATTACAGCGTACCGTTAAACATGCATGCCTGTTTTGAAACAAGTAGTTTACTGTTTCAATGGTGTTTATTCAGCACCGGGCGAAAGTAGAGTAACACCCGCATTTGAATGTTACCAAAGTATTATGTAATTATGAAGATTTGCGCAGGCTGGTATGGACGCAAAAAAAAAGCGGTTTATTGAAGCAATGCATATGCTTTCTCCAGAATAGGGTCCTTGCCGCCTGATTCCTCCAGCAAGGTTATGCCAATATTTACATCCGGCGTGATGCCGTTTTCAACAGGGTGTTTATTTATATCCAGTGTTTTCGTCGCCGTGTACTGCAATTTCCACCCGTTCAATAATACATAGTCGTTCGGAAACCCTCCACCACCGCCGGTTTGATCGCCTACAACTTTTACATTTGGCAATACCGACATAAATAGTACAAAATCATTGCAGGCACTGAAGCTGGCCCTGTTGGTTAACACACACACAGGTTTTGTATAAGGTGTGCTGTTGCCCGAAAGAAAATAAGGAGCGGCATCCGAAAAATTTTCGTGACCGCTTCCATTTTTTATCTGCTCATATTTAACCAATGTTTTTTCACCGAGGAAGCGACGTACAAATTTTTCAGCATTGGCAGATCTGCCTCCCGTATTATTTCTGACATCAAAAATAATTCCCTTTGTACTACTCATTTCATTCATTACCTGGTCGGCCTCTGATTCAGTAATATCATTTTTAAAAGAGGCATAATAGATGTATCCAACATTGTTTACTGTTTTATAGATCACAGGGCCGCTAACTTTAAAGTCATTTTTCAGATAACTGGTAACTATATTCTTGTAATTAAAATTGGTGGAATAGAGCGTAAAAAATCCATCATAGGTGGCGGTGTCGGAAGCAGACATAAGGGATACATGGCCATCCTTCAATGTTTCCAGCATATGATCGATCACTGTAAACAAAGCTGCATCTGTCATCTCTTCGGTCACCTGTACCCTATAGGTTTGATAGGTGCTTTTCCAATCAATTCCTTTTACTGAAAACAAGGCGTATTGTTCGTCCATTACCTTCCATGCTTCTTCAAAAACCAATACAGGATTGCTTTTAACTGGTTTTAGGTCCAGGGCTTTTTCACATCCTCCCAAAAAAAACAGCACCAATAACAATGCAGGCAGTTTAATCTGCTTTCCACTTTCCTTTATTATGCTTCTCATCTTTAAAGTATAAAACTATAGGATAAAACAATTGTGTGATTGGCTTGTAGCACCTTCCTGCCACCCGAAAAATGGCAGTAGTCCCAGGTATAATTCAATGCAAGCTGGTGTCTGTCCGCCAGCATTTTTTCCACGCCGAGCATATTTATTAATCTTAGAAACGAATTAAAACTTTGAATCCTGCTTTGACTAAAAATATCGCCGGGTGAAAAACCGGCTTTTTCTGAACTGGCTGATGCACTGTTACTACCGAATGAAGGTTGTACTATGGCAGACACAACCGGGATGCTGATGCGTTCCTTTATTGAAAAGCCGGCTGAAGGATCGCCGATAACATACAGAACCGTTGCAGCCGCACCAAGCGAGGTGGCAAAATCGAATGAAGTATTATTATTGATAAAGCCACCAAAAGACCTGCCATTATAAAGTACGTTTACACAAATACCAGCCTTATAAATAAACGGACGTTCGCTGTTACCAAGTTGGTAAAGATTTGTATAGTCAGCAGTGAAGTGGCTGTTGCGTAAAGTGTTCTGCTTGTCTGCTGTTTGAAGGTTGCCCTTTGTAAAGGAGCATTCTAACTGATGACTTGCTTTATTTTTGACATAACCAGCAGCAGCAAAGCCTGCAACCGTTGTGCCGTCAAAAGAGAGCGCAGTAAATCTTCTATCCTGAACAACCGATTTTCCTGCACCGGCACCCACACTGAAACTCCATTGAGGTATACCAACGTGGCCGCCTTGCTGGGCAACACTCAGATTAAATGTCCATAATAAAAACAACGTAAATGCCATATTCTTTTTCATAACCCTGGTATCAAAGCCCGTGATATTGACTACTGTCCAATTTTTTTTAGCCGAAAACATCAGCAGTTGGTTTATACAAATAAAATCTTTCTCCTGATATTATCTGGCGCTTTTTGACTGAAAAACGAATTGGTAACAGTTAGTTAACAATTAGGTAAAATGAAGATTTGAATTTAGCTGCGAAATAAAAATTTGAAGAATTTTGTGCAAATGATCTGAGAGAATCCCACCCAACTATTTTTTGAAAGACAACGCTTTTAATTACTGTCAGGCAACTGTGGCGGAACATCCGCACTTGCCCGATAAAACGTGATGGCTGTATTTTTTATTGCTGTGATAATGATTTCTTAACACCACCAAAAATGGCCGACAACAATATCTTGATAGGAATGAATGGCTCTATGCTGGATGAAAAACCTACTGGTGTGGGCGTGTATTCCTTCAATCTAATCAATAATCTTTCCAGCCTCGTCATAAATGAAACCCGCAAAAAAATAACGGTTTTCACGCCGACAAATACCTCGCTGAATAAAAATATAAAAACTATAAAACTTTCGGATTGGCTACAATCAACCAAATACGGTAAGCTGGCGGCTTTTTGCAGATTTACCTGGAATACTTTTTACTATCCTTTACAGGCACGCAAATTTGATATACTGATAAGCCCCACGACGCATGGAAGCTTTTTATTAAACAACCAGGTAATCGTTATTCATGATCTGCTGTCGCTGCGTTTTCAAAACATCAGTTCACATCAGCGTTTTTATTTTAAATACCTGCTACCTGCTTTGATAAAGAGAGCCAGGCTCATTATCGCAGTTTCAGAAAATACCAAACGTGATATCATTCATTTCTTTAAATGTCCGGAGGAAAAAATTAAGGTGATTTATAACGGCTATGATGATGACATCTATTTTCCTGTAGCAGAAAAAAAACTCATTATTTATAGTCAGTATGGTGTAAGAAATTATCTGCTGGCAGTTGGGCCAACCTATCCGCACAAAAATTTTGAACTACTCATAGATGCTTACAATGCGATGAACACCGCCTGCAAAAAGAAGCACCCGCTTGTTATTGCGGGAGGGAAAGAAAAGTATTTGGAAGTTTTGAAAGCATATGTACACGGACTGGACCTGGATAGCTGCATCCACTTTGTCGGCTATGTTCCCGTTGAACTGATGCCGTCCCTTTACCGGGAGGCACATACGCTGATCTTTCCAAGTTTATATGAAGGTTTTGGTATACCGCTGCTGGAGGCAATGGCTAGCGGCTGTCCGGTGATTAGCTCCAATACCTCATCCATGCCTGAGGTTTGTGGTGATGCTGTTTTGTATTTTAATCCGACGGATCAATTTTCATTGACTGCATCCATGCAGTTGCTCATTATGGACGACAACCTTCACAGTGAACTGAAGCAAAAAGGACTGGATCAGGCTAAAAAGTTTTCATGGAAAAAAATGGCCGGTTCATTCAACAATATCATTGATAATTTTTCTATAAATAATTAAACCAACTGTAATGCTTGAAATAAGTTGCTCCATCGTCATTTTTCATAATCCAGCTGAAGAACTACGCAAAGCCATTGAAAGTTTCTTAAGCTGTTCAAAGAAAATAAGATTGTACCTGATTGATAATTCTGCTGATGATAGTGCGAGGTTTCAGTTTCTTTCTCCCCAGATTGAATACATCCATACAGGTAAAAATGTAGGATACGGTGCCGGACACAATATTGCTATCAGAAAGGTGCAGGGACGTTCACAATACCACATCATCCTGAATCCGGACATTGAGTTTAATCCATCAACACTGGATGGCCTGTATGAATTTATGCAGCAAAATGCGAATGTGGGGTTGGTAATGCCAAAAGTATTATACCGCAACGGACTCACTCAATACCTCTGCAAGCAGCTCCCCTCCCCTGCTGATTTATTTCTCAGGCGCTTTTTTCCCGGCCCCGTCAAGTTTGCTGTAAAAAAATTACTTGAGCAATATGAACTAAGGCATAAGGATTATAACAACATTATGGAAGTGCCAAATTTGTCCGGCTGTTTTATGTTTATCCGGACTGCTGTTTTTGAAACAATCGGTGTATTCGATGAACAATATTTCATGTACCTGGAAGACACAGATCTCAGCCGGAGAATAAATAAATATTACCGTACCGTATATTACCCACTGGAGACGATCACGCACGGGTACAGCAAAGCTTCCTACAAAAGTTTTAAACTCATGCTCCACCACCTGACTTCTTCTGTAAAATATTTTAATAAATGGGGTTGGTTCAGGGATCAAAACCGCTTGCTGATCAACAGGTACATCAACTATAATTCCTTCATACCACAGATCAAATCTGCAGAACAAAAAAACCAGGTACAGCAACATATTATTTCAGTTGACTAATGAGCAAGAATATAAAGGGTATTTCAATAATTATTTGTTGTTATAATAGTGCCGCCCGGCTTCATAAAACACTGCAGGCTGTTGCTAAACAGCAGTGTGACCCAAATCTTTCCCGGGAAGTGATTTTGGTAGACAATGCTTCAACCGATAACACATCGGTAGCAGCAGCTGAAATCTGGCAGGAACTGGAGACCAGTAGCGATATAAAAATTATCTATGAGCCCGTGGCCGGTTTGGGCAATGCAAGGATCCGTGGTGTTAAGGAAGCTGCCTATTCATTTGTGCTGTTTTGCGATGACGATAACTGGTTAACCGAAAACTACGTCCAGGGCGTATTTGATATGCTGGATGGTGATGAAACCATTGCAGCCTGCGGAGGAATGGGCGTTCCGGTTTTTGAAACTGCTGAACCTTTCTGGTTTTATGCCTATGCTGAAGCCTTTGCCCTGGGGTCACAGGAAATTAACAGCGAGAATGGCCAGATGCTGAATTTGTATGGAGCTGGACTGGCTGTACGCAAACAGGTATACGAACAATTATTCCAGGAAGGCTTTGATCCGCTGCTTAAGGACCGCATAGGAAAAAAACTAAGTTCGTCGGGCGATACCGAATTAACCTATGCATTTGTTTTATTGGGATATAAACTGGCCTGCTCCGATGAACTAAAGTTTTACCATTACCTGCCAAAGGAACGGTTGACGTTTGACTACCTTAAAAAATTATTTATCGCATTCGGCAAAGACGGGCCGGTTCGCAATCTTTACTACGCCTATATCAGTCACCGCTTTTTTCACAGGCATATAAAAAACTGGAATTTTCACCTGCTGCTGAGTATAGTGAGGCTGATAAAATATTCCTGTGTTCCCCCTAAAAAATATGGCCGGGGTATATATTTTCACTGGAATATGGCCTATATCAAGCAGCTGCTGGATATGAGAAAAAGCTATCCTGGAATGAAAGTACATATTTCAAAAATCACGGAAGGCAACTATCATGCCCTGCAAAATACCGGCACGAAGAAGCACCTTTCTGTCGAAACCAACGGCTTGTCCCAACTCAGTAAATGAAAAAATATTACATCAGTTCAGTCAGGGGGCAGTCGGGTATCTGCAAATATTCGGGAGATTTTTATGCACTCGTGTTAAAGCAAAAAGGCTATGTTCTGACAGACAGCAGTGAAAATCTGCTTTCTCTTTTTGAGACCATTTTACCTGCAGATCATGTGCACATTGAGATCGGTATTTTTCAAACAAAGGAGATAGGCATTTTGATGGCAATGCTGGACTCCGGTTATAAAAACATCGCAGTAACCCTGCATGATGCACCATTGTTAAAGTATCCCTTTCATACATTCAGTAATCCCTTTTTAAATAAGCTATCCAAATTTTACGATATCTACATTAATCAGTTTACCTCCGCAGCACCCTATCTTAAAAAAATAAAGCGTATTTATGTTTTATCACTGAAGGCCCTGGTTTTAATGCAATCGAGGTACCAGCTGGATAACATCCATTTTTTGCCGCATGTGATTGACACTGCAGAAATCAACCATAGCGATACAGCTAACAACAATTTTATTTACCTGGGATTTATAGGAAGAAATAAAGGGATTGAATATGCACTGCAGCTGCATCAGCAATTGCTGAATATTTATCCGGACAGCCAATTTTACGTTGTAGGAAAGGCAATTGGAAAGGAACAGGAATTCCTTCACCAGTTAATGAAAAAATATACAGTCAATGTACACTTTACCGGCTATGTGGCGGATGAAGTATTGGATGAGATGTTTGGGCAGGCTACTTTTTCTCTGCTGCCTTTTAAAGCTTACAAATTCTTTATGCCTTTCAGTGGTAGTATTTTGTATAATCTAAAAAAAGGAAAAATTGTTTTCACCTGTAATACGAATGCAGTCGGTGAAATTGTAAGCGAAGGTAAAACGGGCTTTTTCCTTACCGGTATTATCACAGAAGATGTTGACACCATTGCCGGGGTCATGCGTGACAAGGCAATGCAATGTGGAATTAAAAAATCAGTTACCGGTTTCCTGATGCACAACCATGCCGCATCTGTTGTAAGCAGTTATCTGCAGGAGGTGTAATGCCATGTGCTTCATGATCCCGGCAGGCGTCTTTGCTTTAACAACACACAATAGTGTATAGAAACAGGGCTAAAAATTAATCCAATCATAATGCCCCAAACTAAATTTCTAAACAGCTGCAGGGTAGCTTTACTTAAACTTATACCATGACCATTTTGTTCGCCTCCTTCATATTTGTTGCCAATTTTTTACTGGTTTGTTATTCCATCCGGAAAATAATTTACATCGCCCATAAGAAACATTTATTTGATGAGCCTTCCGAAGTACGCAAAATTCATTTAACCAAAACGCCCAACCTTGGCGGCATTGCTATATGTGCGGCGCTCGTTTTTACATCCTCCCTGTTTCTATCTTATGTAACCATTCCAAAAATCAATTACCTGATTTTTGTATCGCTGGTGCTTTTCATTCTGGGCACCACCGATGACCTGGTCGGAGTCAATCCAACAAAAAAAATTATTACCCAGCTGGCAGTTGCATTAATCATCACCATGCTCGCGGGCTGCCGCATCACCAATCTGAATGGCTTTCTCGGCATCACCGTTTTGCCTTATGCTTTCAGTATTGTTTTCTCCAGCGTGTTTATCGTCTTTCTGATAAACGCATTTAACCTGATAGACGGCATCGATTGTCTGGCAGGGGGTATTGGCCTGCTTGTAAGCATTTGTTTTAGTTTTTACTTTTGGGAAATGCAGCAAACAGGATTTATGTTTATAGCAGTGGCAACGGCGGGGTGCCTTGGCGGCTTTCTGTTATTCAACCGTACGCCGGCAAAAATATTTATGGGTGATACAGGCTCTATGTTTTTGGGATTTATAACAGCCCTGCTCTCCATCAATTTTATGGAATTGACTCAGCCGACACTATTTGCCAAACATGCTGTATCCACCAAGGCGCCGGCCATTGTTTTAGGTCTTTTGATCATACCGGTATTCGACACCCTGAGAATCTTTGTACTAAGACTTCTGCAAAAAAAGTCTCCCTTTGCCGCAGACCGCAATCACATTCATCACCGTTTGCTCGACCTTGGATTCAGCCATTTACAATCAACCGGCATATTATTGCTGGTAAATGTGCTTGCCCTGTTGGCTGTACTTATCCTCCCATTCAGAACAGAAATACTCTTTGTAATTATAGCTGCACTGGTACTGGCCTGCAATGCCATTTTATCCTTCTTTCACAGGAAAAGGATGCATAATAATCGTCCAAACCTGGCACCGCATGCCTATCAGCTTACCAGGCAGCCACCCCTCCTGGCAGACAGCCAGTTGCTAAAATAACATTGGTAAAAATGGTAGTCGTCAGTATCAAAATTACGATTCGAAGAGATCATTCTTTTATTGAAGCGATTGACTTTTCTCTTTTCGCAAACCCTCCTGCACCGCCAATAATATCATATTATTAAATCAACCCGGCGGGCACACTAAATCCTCAATAATATTCTAAACTTGCAGCAAAACGGTGTAATGAATCATCCAACTCATACGGATAAAAAGTGGCGGGAAGTGATTACCAACAAAAGCAATTTGTGGACGCTAAATTACAAGGAGATCTGGGACTACAGAGACTTACTGATCATCTGGATGCGACGGGATATTCTTTCAATTTATAAACAAACTATCCTCGGCCCGATATGGTTTGTACTGCAGCCGGTTTTAACAACCATTACTTTTGTTTTTATCTTTTCCCGCATCGGCAAATTTTCTACTACTGGTTTGCCACCTGTTATATTTTATTTAAGTGGCATCGTTATCTGGAGTTACTTCGCTGAATGCATTACTAAAACAGCCACTTTTTTTAAAGACAGTACCCCCATCTTTTCCAAGGTTTATTTTCCCCGTTTAATTATTCCCCTGTCACTTGTATTAACCAATCTTGTAAAATTCGGCATTCAATTTCTTTTGTTCATTGCAGTTTACGTTTATTACCTGGTCACAGGCCATGATATGCATCCAAACATTTACTTACCGCTTATACCCGTATTGATAATTTTAATCGCAGGTTTGGGGCTAGGCAGCGGCATCATTATTTCATCACTAACTACAAAGTACAAAGATTTTGTACACCTGATTACTTTTGGTGTGCAGCTGATAATGTTTATATCGCCTGTGCTTTTTCCGGTAGAGGGTATTGCAGATTCCGGATATAAGAAAGTTATCTTAGCCAATCCTGTCACGGGCATTATCGAAGCCTTTCGTTTTGGTTTTACTGGTAAAGGTTATTTCAGCTGGCAGCTGCTGACCTACGATGCAAGCTGTATGATGATATTATTGCTTGTTGGCATCTTGGTATTTAATTCGGTAGAAAAGGATTTTGTTGATACAATATAAACGTATTAACCAGGATAAATTATTTGTATGATGTCTATAATCATCTGTTCTGTAAATAGCAAACTGCTGGGGCAGCTGCGCCAGAATATTGCCGAAACTATTGGAATTGAATATGAGATCATTGCTATTGATAATTCCAGTAAAAAAGAAGGCATTTGCTCGGTATACAACAAGGGGGGAGCAACGGCCAGGTACCCCATACTATGTTTTATGCATGAGGATATTTTATTTGAAACCAGCAACTGGGGGTTACTTATTGTACAGCATTTTAGGCAACCTAAAACAGGTTTGCTGGGCATTGCCGGCGGGGACAGCAAAGGACTTGTTCCTTCCAGCTGGTCATCCTCCTTTAAATCAAACGAAATAAATATCATACAGCATACAGAAAAAAAAAGGGAAGCAAGGCATATAGTAGAAACATATAACAACCTTCCGGGAACAAAAAAGAAAGCGGTTACACTGGACGGGGTATTGCTGTGTACCAGAAAAGAAATTTTTGCCCAGTTGAAATTTGATGAAGTGAATCTGAAAGGTTTTCACGGTTACGACATAGACTATTCCCTGCAGGTATTTTGTTATTTTGAGGTAGCCGTTATGTTCGACGTGGTAGTGCATCATTTTTCAGAAGGAAAGCCTGATAACAAATGGGTAGAAAGCGCTGTTGTTATCAGCCGGAAATGGAAAAAACAATTGCCCGTTTCTGTATATCCTTTAACCCCTGCAGAGTTTAACTTTTATCACTGGAAGTCACTGCAGGTTTTCCTGGAAAGATTATTTCAGCTCAACTATAGTTATCCAAAAATAATCCTTTACTATCTGCGGTTTTCCTGTTGCAGGTATTTTACAATCAGGCGCTTTCTTTCCATGGGAAAGTATGTGTTTGTTATCATGTGGCATGGCAGGTATAAGAACAAGCAGGCAGTTACCGGCTGCATAAACGAAAAAATAATTCATCAGCAAACTCCCGTTTTCTAATTCCCGCGCCATGATCAATGTAACCAAACCATTTCTACCACCTGCCCACGAGTACCAGCGGTACATTGACCAAATCTGGGAGCGGAACTGGCTTACCAATAATGGCCCATTGGTGAACGAACTGGAACTTAGGTTGAAAGAATACCTGGGAGTGGGTCACCTGTTGTATCTGAACAACGGTACCATTGCCCTGCAGATAGCTATCAAGGCATTAAAATTAAAGGGTGAAATTATTACCACTCCTTTCAGTTATGTGGCTACAACTTCCTCCATTATCTGGGAAGGCTGCACCCCTGTTTTTGTGGATGTGGATAGCGCCACACTCAATATTGATGCGGGCAAAATTGAAGCGGCTATTACGCCAGCCACTTCAGCCATTATTGCCACACATACCTATGGTAACCCCTGTGATATTGATGCCATACAAGAGGTAGCTGACAGGCATGGTTTAAGAGTAATTTATGACGCGGCGCATTGTTTTGGGACAACCTACAAAGGCAAAAGTGTTTACCTGTACGGAGATATCAGTACAGCCAGTTTTCACGCCACAAAAATATTTCACACGATAGAAGGCGGTGCTGTATTTACAAAAGATCCGGAGTTGTTAAAGAAAATGGCCTACATGAGAAACTTCGGGCACAACGGACCAACGGATTACGCCGAAGTAGGTATCAACGGCAAAAACTCAGAGTTTCATGCGGCCATGGGGCTGGTGAATTTGAAATACATTGAAGACAATGCGGCCAGCAGAAAAAAGCAATATGAACAATATACATACTGGATGAAATACCTGAAACTCAGGACGATTAAAATCACTGCGGACAGCAATGTCAATTACTCATACTACCCGGTAATTTTTGAATCAGAAGAAGCGATATTAAAAGCCATTGAAATGCTGAACGGACACCTGATCTATCCGAGAAGATATTTTTACCCGACACTTAATAATCTCCGGTATGTCAGGAAATGTGTTACCCCGGTTTGCGATAATATCAGTCCGAAAGTACTTTGCCTGCCGGTATACCATACCCTCAGCATGGAGGAAATAGATTTTATATGCAGGCTGTTGTTAAGGGCACAAAATAATTAAGCAAAAAAGAAAAATCATTTTATTGATCACTATAAAAATTTAATTATGTTATTCATCGGTTCAGGCGGTCTTGCCGCACAGCTATTTGAGGATTTGCTGGCCAGCAATATCCAGGACGTTGTATTCTGGAGTGAAGTTGATACCGGCAATGATTTTATAAAGGAAAGATTTCCAATCATCGGTACAGATGAAGAAGTCGTCGAGTATTTTACCAATACTTCCACCTCCTTTGTGATGTGTATAGGAGATATTGGTCACAGAAAAAAAATGGCAGAAAAATTTACAAAACTTGGTGGCAAGCAGGCTTCTTTTATTACGCCGTTCTGCAAGATCAGCCCTTTTGTAAAAAAAATAGGTAAGGGTGTTATGATACTGAATGATGCCGAACTGGAACCCGGTGTAATTGTAGGCGACCAGAGTTTACTGAATAAAAAATCAAAGTATGGCCATGCCTGCATCATCGGCACGAACTGCGAAATTGCCCCGCTGGCCATTATATCTGCCTATGCTGAAATTGGGGATGATTCCCTGATTGGCATCGCTTCGCTGATTTTACCCAAAATTAAAATAGGCAAAAATGTTACCGTTTCGGCAGGATCTGTTGTCACTAAAAACATCCCGGACAATGCGGTCGTTTCCGGATCCCCGGCTATTATCCGTTTTTATAAAAAAGTAAAACCGTCAGCGGTTGAAGTATAATTTAATTTAACCAGGATGCTGAACACACTAAAACAATTGTTTCGTAATAATTATAAAACAGCGCCGGATGTGCCGGTACTGAATGCTGCAGCCATGCACCATGCGGAGTCATTTGATATGCTGGTAAAAAACCTGAATACCTATTTTGCCAATCATCCGGAACGAAACATCTATGCAAAAGAACTGGCCTTTCTAAATTCAGGCTTTAAGGCTGATCCAGGTATCGATAAAATCAATTACGCGATCTTTCCCTACGACTTTATACTTGGGTACGACTACCGGGCCATTCCGGTTTATTTTGATGAAACTGCGGCTATGTTTTTTGTTTACCTGGATGGAAAAAAGCTGTATTACCACAAGGGGTACACCAATGCTGCAGATGTACAAAAAAGTTTTACTTTTCTTCTGGCAGAACAGCATCCGGATTCACCGCATTGTTACCTGGGCAAAGATTTGCAGCTAGGCAGTAATGAAGTAGTGGCAGACCTGGGAGCGGCGGAAGGAAATTTTTCCCTGCTGGTAGTGGATCAGGTGAAAGAATTAATTATTGTAGAGGCAGATACCAGCTGGATAGAGGCACTGCACAAAACCTTCGAACCCTGGAAGGATAAAGTTAGAATTATCGGTAAATCTGCCGGCTGTATCAATGATGAAAAAACAATCACGCTGAATAAACTGGAGGAAGGCAACGCAATTACTTTTGTAAAGATGGATATCGAAGGCTCCGAAACGAGTGTAATCAATTACGCGGAGTCCTATATTGGCAGCCATCACCTTAAACTGGCGGTTACTACCTACCACGGCTATGAAGACGCAGGTGTAATTAAATCCATATTGGAAAGGAATGATTACCATACCTGGTTTTCTGACGGCTACATGCTGTTTATTTCTGACGATCTTACACCACCCTACTTCAGAAAAACGCTTGTTAAGGCTTACAAATAAAAGAATCGCTTACTTTGTTCAACTGCAGATGAGGTAATGGATCGCAGGCTGACACCTGCCTGCTTCTTTTTATTTTCGCAAACGAAAACAGAATTTTTTTCGCCATCACAAAATTGTACAAGACACCTTCTGTATTAAAGGTTACCAGTTTGGCAATGGTAAAAAGGGAATACCTGGCCAACCTCCTTAGCACAAGATGTCGATAATGCTGCCGCCTGATATCGCAAGCCTGGTTTAAAAAAATAATCCAGTCTTTTTTTATCTGATCGCGTACTGGCAGCCTTGTATCGGCCGGAAGTCTTTCCCGGTCGTGATAAATTCTGGCAGTGTTGAGTACGCCTATTTTAAACCCCTTAAAAATGGCCCTGTTTGCATAATGATCATCCTCCCCATAATGAATAAAAACCGGGTCAAATCCACCTGTTTTTTCCAGGCAGTCTCTGCTGATGAGCCAGGCAGCCGCATTAACAAAGGGGGTATCTATAATGGTATGTTCCTGTGTATTATTCAGCAAGCCGGTTAACTGCCAGTCCAATATACCGGACCGCACCAGGTAATCATAGAAATAAACATCAAAACCGCTGCCCCCACCGTTCAAATGCAACGGACTTAAAATACCAAACTGCGGATTATCCGACTGGGCTTTTACCAGGCTGGCAATAGTTTCCTTCTCCACTCTCGCATCCTGGTTTAGCAGCAAAATATGGTCTGCCTTATCTTCAAGCGCTATTTTTAACCCGATATTGTTGCCCTGGCCGAAGCCCAAATTCTTTTTCCCTTCAATTATATGGACCATCGGATAATAATCCCGGATAAAAGACAAGGTTAAATCTTTGGAACCATTATCTACAACAATAACCTGCGGACGGTGCGAACTTGTTGTAAGACTTTGAAGACATTTATCAATCCATCGCATGGCATTATAGGTTACCACAATGCAATAAACCAATGGCTGCTTTATCATTTTTAAGTTAAGTTTTTACAAATGAAATGCCCTGTCCGCAGAAAGGATAGATTTGCTTTTCAGTGATAAAATTAGGCGCAATTACTCCAATCCAAAACAAACAAATTATTATCTTTTATGCTTTTTTCGGTGTTAATGGCGCATTATAACAACGCACGTTTTTTGGAGCAGTCTATTACCAGCGTGTTGAGTCAAAGTCATACCAACTGGGAGATTGTATTGGTGGACGATGGTTCAACAGATGAATTTGAAACTGTTGTGAACGCTTTTAAAAATGAGGCAAGAATTAAAGTTTTCAGAAACGGAAAAAACAGGGGCTGCGCTTTTACAAAAAGAAAATGCATTGAAAAAGCTGCCGGAGAACTGGCGGGCTTCCTGGACCCTGATGACAGACTACATCCGGACGCCATCAGAACAATGGTGGAGGCACATACCCAACAACCGGCCTGTAGTATCATACACTCCAATCATTATGTTTGCGACCAGGCATTAAGCATCATCAGGATTGCGGAATATGTCAAAGCGCTACCACCCTATACCCCTTACCTGTTGTTAAATGACGGCAGGGTTCATCATTTCGCAACTTTTAAAAAGACTTGTTACCAACATACCAGGGGCATATCTTATCCCAAACAAATTGATAAGGCCATCGACCAGGATTTGTATTATTTGCTGGAAGAAGAGGGCGATATTTTTTTTATTGATCATCCTTTGTATTATTACCGCATCCACGAGGGTGGTATTTCAACCATGGGTAAAGAAGGCCTAACTACCATGGCGCACTATGCCACGATAGAAGCAGCTTGCCTGAGAAGAATCGAAAAGCTTAAAGAAAGCGACCAACCGGATAAAAAAAACTGGATAAAAAAATACAGAACCAGGTACTATAAAATTCGCATTTTTAATAGTTTTCGCCGGAAACAATGGGGTAAATTCAGTATTAGTCTGTTGGTATTTCCCTTTGTTGGCGGAATGCAAAACCTATTGCAATACTGCCGCAAATTACCAACAGAAGGAATAGCACTGTTAAAAAAATCTTTTGCGACTGACTATAAAATTGTTGAGTAAATTGAAGTCAAGTTTCCAGTCCTTTCATAAGAAAAGTTGTGGTCCTTTCAGCAGCTGCAAGATTTATTTTTTTAAAGCGTTCTCTTTAATAACGTTGTTTCTCAGCAGTGTTACGCTGTGACTTTCGGCTTGCAAATAAATTTTATTGAAACCACATGCTTCCATGGAAGCTACTACACTGGAAGGAATCAAAAAATTATTATAGTATTCGTTCACACCTTTTCTGAGCAATTCAATTTCATCAGGAGCCAGACTGAACAGGTAGTCAATTTTGTTTTCAAGATCATCGGAATTGTCAAAAGTAATTACCTGCTTTCCATCACAAAGCGGAGGCATAAACATGTCAGCATAAGACCATTGTATGAATGGAATACACCCTGCCGACATCGCTTCAATAATATTATGGCTAAAGGGAATTGTAATGCCAGGCAATGCAAAGAAAAAATCAAATTTCGAAAGCCAATCCCTGAGTTCATTCATCGGAACATCCATCTGAAGCCTATCGAGCAATAATATTTGGTTATCATTATTAGCAGTAAAAAAATGATGGAGATCATTCATACTTTTAATTGGCAACAACAGTTTTTTCCTGTTCAAAAATGAATATACATCTGTTCTTGACAGTACACTAAAAAGATCATCCGTTTTAATCGTATCATATATCTGCTCATCAAAATTGCCGGCCATAAAAAGGGATCTTTTCCTTTTAACATTTTCTAATGGAACATTCCACCAACCTGCGTGATACATCAGCGGATGTTGTGCCATTGGAATAAAACAAACATTCTCTGGCGATTGATTTTTTTCTGTTGAGGTTGAGGAAAAATAATCCGCAGAAAGTACCTGGTCGTTCAGGTTTATGAGTTCAGTTTGTGAAGGAGGCACGCCGAGATTTACTATCTTTTCATCAAATAAAAATGAGACACAATTTTCTTTTTTTAATTCGTAGAGTAAATTAAAATTTCTATTTATGTAAATGGTATATCCTTGCAGGTGCAAAAATTTTATCAGCAGGTACAGGTATCGCTTAAAATGATTTTCTTTTAAGTCAAGCAAAATATTTTTTTTCCCTGCTTTCGGGTTAAAAAAAAATCTGTAATACCAGTAAAATGGAACGATGGTAATGTGAACATATATTTTGCGTAACAAATTTTTCATGCCCATTTATTCCATGAGGGATACAATTGCTTGTTGCAATATAGTGCAGTAATTATTTTGAGGGTCTCCTGGTATAAACCCTTACATAATCAACAATAAAATGATCGGGCAAACTTTTTATGCTTAACGGCCCTGCTGCCTGTTGATTTACCCCAAGGCTCAAAACAATAAATTCAGGTACATGAGAAATCAATTGATTGCCGGAAAAAGTTTTTTGGCCATCCACATACGTTGTGTAACTGGTATCGGTCCACTCCAGGCCAATGGTATGAAAATCATCTGCAGTTTTCGACAGTGTTCCCCATTCTGGTCCACCAACTTTATGCCCTGCCCCATAGCCGCCGTAGTGTATGGTATGAGCAACATGATCCCTGTTCAAGTGCGGAAAATATTCAAAAATATCCAGTTCGGCGCCATTTTTATCCGGTGTGCTGCCCGGTGCTGTAATGGTAGGTGACTGCAACCAAAAGGCGGAAATTGTTCCGGGGGTATTGGCGAACTTTGCCCTGCATTCAAAATAACCATACTTTATTTTAAAAGTATTTTCGGTGGAGATCATCCCTGTCAGTACCGAATCGGTACTGGTTTTTACTTCCATTACCAGGTGGCCTTTTCCGTCCAGTTTTGTTGACTGCTCCGTAATGTATGATTCGTCTCTTTTACCTACACCACGGTGATTCCATTTCTTCAGATTGAGCTGCCTTCCTGTAAATTCATCACTCCACACAAGCGTATAGCCTTTCACCGGCGACATTTGCTGATCAGGATATTGCTTTAGCACACAAAAAAATACAAGAAGATAATTCAGGTAAAACATCACAATGGTATTAACTGTACGGTGATAAAAGGAAAAGATTTTTTATAATATTCAAATGTATATGAAAGAACAACGATTCAGGGATGCAGCCCTTTATCAAAATATTATCCTTGTGTTAATTTAACCTGAAGAAATTACTACCCTTGAAGATGTAGCATTGCTGCCAAAATCAAGAGGACCGGATAAAAATCCAACCCGCCTTAAACTCTGTATGCTATGAAAAAACCATAGTAAATATATCTGATTTTGTTCACCCTCTTGAACATTGCAGTTTAAGTTATGATTAAACAATGTACATATGAAAATCAACCCACTTTAACCATAATTTTTATAAAATATGCTGATTCCCTTTAAAAAGTAAAAAATGTAGAATCTATTTACAGCCTTCGTGATGTTTATCACGGTAAATAGGTCATGCAGATTGAATTGTATCATGTGGGCTGTTGGACATTAAAGGATAAACAACATTAGTGGAATTTATTTTTTACTCGTAAAAATCTTCTTTCAAAAAAATAGTATGAGCTCCAGGCAAGCAGCGCAATCAATAAAAGGTTCTGGGGAAATTGTGCGAACCTGCCCAATTTTCCGTCAATGCCTGTCAACAATTGTTGCCAGATATAAAGACTAAAAGACAATTTACCCACCAGTATTGCATATTTGTTATTCAATAAGCGAAACAACATGGTCTGTTCAGCAATGATGACACTATGCAATAACAGGGCTATCATCAATGTTGCTATCGCCGGATTCAAAGCGTCAATACCAATCCTGTTTGAATAAAAAGGCCAGATAAAAAATGGAAGTATTAAAGTTATGTACACACCATACTTCTGAAAAAAAGTAATTGGTAACCAGTTTTTAAAAGCTGCCACCGCAAGCAGCGATCCCATTAAAACCCCATCGCTCTGATAAATCAATAAGCCAGTTAATTTTAAAAATGGCCATTCAGGAAAATGGCCGCTATAGGCGAGCGCTCTAAAAAAAACAATCCCAAAAATGGCGATAATTAGTAACCAATCTATGCTGTTTGTAAATTTTTTAAGCAGTAAGGGAAACACCAGGTAATATTGTTCTTCAATTGACAGCGACCAGTAGTGAGCGGTATACCAGTTGCCCTGGAAATAAGCCAGGTTGCCCATAAAAAAAGCTGCACCAAGAAAACATTTTAAAGGTATGTTCAGGTGCAGCAGGGCATTCAAAAGCAGCATGCAGAAAAGGTAAAGAAACGCCACGGGAAAAATTCTCAATGCCCGCCTGATATAAAAATTTTTCAGGGAAATGTTGCCGGTATGAATCTTTTCTTTTAGCAGTAAAGTGGTAATTAAAAAACCACTGATCACAAAAAAAATATGCACTCCCAAAACCCCTGCTTGTTCTATTATGAAATGTGTTTGTTGATTTACTTTAAAAGCATTTGACAAATGGGAGAACAGCACCAGGCTGATGGAAACAGCCCGGATGCCGTCTAATGCGGGCAACCTGTCTGCAGCAAAAGCCGGTGGAATTTTATATTGCATTGAGTTCATAAATTTTAGAGAAGGTCAGGAAAAACGCACAGGCATCTTTGGAAAAAGATATTCCCTATAAAAAATCGCCTTAAATAATTAAGGCGATCTGTACTAACCTACACTAATAACATCGTTTTTTTTACTGTTTGACAAGTTTGAGTTTTTGAATTTGGCTACCCTGTCTTACTTCTATAAAATAAATACCTGCACCTAATTTTGCGCCAAATTGTATTGTTCCGTTAGCAGCAATTCCTTCTTTTGTTTCCATTATTCTGCCGGCAACGTCTGTTACAATTATTGAAAGCAAATTGTTATCACTACTGTTGATGGAAATGCTGAAATAATTGCGGGCAGGGTTTTGCGCTGCAATAACCTGCAAGGGCTTATTTACACCAATAGTAGTAATCATAACCTGGTTGAAATTGCCGATGCGATGTGGTTGTGCAGTCGCTGTGCTTACCCAGGGCGATAAATACTTTCCCTGAATGGGCGCCTCAAATTGGCCGCCAGGAAGTGTCCAGGCAACGCCAAGATGATCCGGACCGACATATTCCTTATGGAGTGTTTCAATATAGTAACGCCCACCCTTGACTAACATTACCGGTGCTGATTTTTGTTTTGCAAATTTGTTCCATTGCATGGGCTCCGTCCAGGATTCTGCATAAGCAATCAGTTGTTTATTGGCGGGATTGTCGTCTGTACTTAACCACAATCCTACCTGGTCATCACCGGAAATATAGAAATTATAATAACCGGTTTGTGGCGCACAAATATAGCCTCTCACCCTTGCCGCATACTGATCGCCGAGATTGGGTCCGTATTCAAATGCGCTAAGAGATTCCAGCACATCCGGTCTATCCGGGAAGGCGGGATTGTTCATCACATCGCCCACGATTAAACCTTTGGTGTTAGAAAAACCTTCCGCAGAAATGCTGCCGCTCCCGGTACACGTTGTGAGATTTATCAGCACGATACCAGAACAGGTTGTGGCACCAAGGTTGTCGGTAACTGTTGCCGTTAAACTATAATTGCCTCCCTCCACATAAGGCCTGGTATAAGTATATGGCGCATTGGAATCCTCCCCCAGTTTATTGCCGTGTTCAAAAAATGTTACTTTAGATACTGTGCCGTCAGAGTCTGATGCAGCTGCGGTAATGGTGATGGTGGCGCCGGCATTAAAAGAAGTACCTGTAACGGGACTGGTAATTGTTACGACCGGTAACTTATTATTAACGTTGCAGGAAGGACTATTGCTGGACTGACCTGAAGTACCAATTGAAATAAATGAAAAGATAAAATATGATACCGGTATCTGTATAAAAAGTAAATTTTTTCTCATAAAGTATTTTTACAAAAATAATGTCATCAATTGTGCCACCTCTTTGAGCAATCTTATCAAAAGGTTAAGTAATAGTTATGTCCTTACCAATTCGATTTAAAACGGCGGCCTTAAAGTATTTTGAGACCGGTTAAAGTTGCTGGTTAAAAATTTCAATTTTATTTTGACAAATAGTTATGGCTTCAGGATTTTATAATCGACTGCTATAGTATTGAAGGCTTTTTAAAACAAAGTCTTAGCAATAAAAGCTTTCAAAATTTAATTATCACACAGCATTCGATCTGGGCTATCCCTGATAAAACACTCTATTTTTATAGACTTACTGATTTAAAAAAAATGAAAACCAAATTAATCGTCTTTTTCTCTATTGCTGCATTGCTGGTAATAACAGCCGGTTTTCAAACAAAACAAAATGAATCAGCAAAAAAAATAACCGAAAACTATTTGGTTGAAAAGAATGAATTGTTTAACAGAACAACCGAATTGAATAGCTTAGTCAGTGTTGGTGGTAAATCAACAAAACGCAGTGTGGAAGCCATCAAACTAAAATTAAGGGAATGCAGGCTGGCTTATAAAAAAATAGAATGGGTTCTCTCTTACTATTATCCCCACGTAGCAAATCTTTTCAATGGCCCGGACATAATGGAGGAAGAAGATCCCGGAGAATTTGAACCCGCCCACGGTTTACAGGTTATTGAAAACATATTGCTCAGCGGTGACAAACCAGACTCTGCAGCGCTGCACAAACTTACAAATGAGCTTACATGGCTGCCAAGATCAGTTGCCTCCCTGTCGGAAGCCGTGACAAGGATTTCCGGATCGCCCAACGGTGAAATACTTGCCGCAATAAAATACGAGCTCATTAAAATTACCGTGCTGGGTTTTACCGAATATGACAATCCCGTTCAAAAAAATTATTTGAACGAATCCATCACGGCACTTACAAGTGTAAAAGAAAATCTGAAAATGTTTGATGAACAGGTAAGTCTGCCGTTGCGCAAAAAGAGTGATAGCTTATTTCAACAAGCCATTGAATACATACAGCGTAACAACGACAATGTAAAGTTTAACCGGCTGGCGTTTATCACCACTTATTATCAACCATTAAGTGTTTTAATAGATGATTATGCCGCTGAATTAAAAACAGTTTACAACTCCTACAACCAGTACATTGACATCAGCGAAAAATCTGTTTTTGATTTACCATCTTTTTCAGGCTTTTTAAATAATAAAAATGACCCCTTGTTATCTGCCAGGATAGACTTAGGAAAAAAGTTGTTCTTCGACCCGCTGTTATCAGGCAATCTGCAACGTTCCTGTGCCTCCTGTCATAACCCTGAAAAAGGATTTACCGATGGTCTTGCCAAAAGCATTTCTTTTGACGACCCCGGCAAAACCCTGTTAAGAAATGCGCCGGGGCTTATAAATGTTTGCATGCAAACCACTTTTTTTCACGACTCCCGCGAACGTACTTTAGAAGCTCAAATTAGTTCAGTGATAAAAAACCCGGCTGAATTAAATGGTAACTATCCGCACATTATTTCTCTGCTGAACCAAAGCAATACTTATCAATACATGTTTGCCAAAGCCTTTCCTGCAGACAATCCGGTCACCCAGGGGCATATTGCACAATCCATTGCAGACTATGAACGCTCACTATCCGGATTCAATTCAAATTTCGATCAATACGTTGCCGGCAATACTAAAAAACTGACGGCTTCTGAAATAAACGGGTTCAATCTATTTATGGGCAAGGCCCGGTGCGGCAGCTGTCATTTTGTACCCTTGTTTAGCGGCTTGTTACCGCCGTTATACAATTCATCTGAATTTGAAGTGATAGGCATCCTGGAGAATAGCAATTTTAACAAGCCGGTACTTGATGCAGATAAAGGCATCGGGGCATTGACCGGAAGACAACATCAGATGTATGGCTTCAAAGTACCAGGCCTGCGCAATGCTGCACTTACTGCACCATATATGCACAACGGAAGTTTAAAAACGTTGGAAGAAGTTTTATTGTTTTACAATAAGGGAGGTGCTGCAGGTTTGGGCGTACCTATATCCAATCAGACACTACCATCCGGTTCTCTTAATTTAACAAAGCGGGAAATGAAAGACATTATTCATTTCATACAATCTTTGACAGATACCTCAAACACACAGCCTGCACCTGTTCCACTGTCTTCGGCCGCTGACAAACGAACTCTTCATTCTTAGGATAGTTTTGCAGGTACTAGCTAGCGGCATAACTATCCTTTTTGAAACCAGCAGAATATTTATTACAGGTAAATTCTAAACACCAAGTCGCTATATTGAAATCATTCCTGCGGGTATTTGCCTGAAGCTGCAGACCAGATGAAGTGGATGATCAAATTGTACTGGTTCTTTCATCCTCCCGGTTTATTTGATGGTCAGTAAAACCTGCCATAACCTTTGCCATAATTTTTATTTTACCAAGCCTTGGGACTGCCCGCATTGAGTAAACTAAGATTTTGGTTAAGAAGCCTGGCAAAACAGTTGTCTTACGCCCCAACGCTCTTAAAATTGGAACGCCAACTTGTGAAGGTTTTAGAGTAGTGGTCATCCTCATATTTGCCCTTTGTGCAAATCCGCTATCAACAGGGCCAGGCGCTGCTGCCAACACGTCGACGCCATAGGGCTTCAATTCAACTGCCAATGCTTCTGAGAATGTTTGAACATAGGCTTTTGTTGCAGCATAGTTGGCAGCATAAGGTACTCCCTGAAACGCAACCATTGAGCTCATCAGGATAATGCCACCACGTTTTTGCCGTGCAAAATGCTGGCTGTAATAATGTGTCAATGCGAGCAGGGCTTCACAGTTTACTTTCAGCAGATTGATTTCTGCAGGTAACGAACTGTTGATAAATAATCCGGAAGTTCCATAGCCTGCTGAAACTACCAGTAGTCCAACGTTTAGGCGTTGCGCAGATTGAATGATCTTATCGATTCCATCCGGTCCGGAAACATCCGCAGCAACTATCTTAATTTGAATATCAGCATTTGCTTTTAACTGCATTTCAACTTCTTCCAGTTTTTCTAACTGCCTGGAATGAATGACAAGATTAAAACCTGCAGCTGCTAATTGTAAGGCCAATTCCCGCCCGATACCTGAGGAGGCTCCGGTAACAATCGCCCATTCACCATACCTTGTTTTCAATCTGCTTTTTTCCTTATCGGTCAATTTCATTTTGAATTTGTTTTGTTTTTATAAATGGCTTCGCCTGCAATGCCTGTATCAAAACTGCAGTTGCAACAACTAAGTAGACCCCACTGAGCGTAAAAACCGCCCTTGTAGCTTTTAACAGGTAGAATGAAAGCAATGGTATAACCTGTAACGCATGCATGCCAATAAAATGAGCCACCCGTAAATCACCTTCTTTCATGTTCCATTTAAAGATTGGAAGAAAAGTGTGTTGTGGTTGCGTTCCAATAGTGTGTGTTTGTCTGCCGCCCATAGCCAACCCTTCAAAGGAAAAAATAATGAAGATAAATATGCTTAATCGTATCGCCCACAAATAATGGGGTGCAAGATTCGGCAGATCTGATTGACAAAATTTAATGCCTGCATAAGCTGTATAGCATGTAATGGCGATGGCTGCAACCGCCATACATGCAAAGAGTATTCTATAAAAGGCCGTTGTTGTATTGAAATGAGATTCCTGTCCCCGTGATGCCTGTATGGTGATGTAAAGCAATTCAAAAGTGAACAGAGCAATGTTTGCCCTGTTAAAAAGGAGGATGTTAAATGAAGGCAAATAGAAACAATACCAGGCCATAGTGCTGCAATAAATACCGATTGAAACAGCAAACTTGAATGGTTTGATCCAGGCATTTACTCCAGCTACCTGTGTTTGCGAAAATATGCCAAGCAGGTAAAATAGCACTGCCAAAGCAAAACAAATTGCAGAAAAATAAAACAGAGCTTCGTTTCTTGCCTTGAGTTCAAGGACGAATTGTAACATACGATGGTCGTTAAAAATTACGATGCAAACTTATATTGACTTACCCCTGCAAACGATAACAAATGTTTAGATTTTTCTGACGTCAGTTTTTTTCAAGCGGCTTAAATGCACAGCTGTAATGCCAAGATAAGAGGCTATTTGATGTTGTGGCACACGGTTATGTATATTTGGGAACACGTCGGTAATACTGTCATAACGTTGCCTGGGTGTTCTTGCATACATATTTTTTATACGTTCATCCTGGTAAATAAAATAAAATTCTGCTATAAGCCGCCCCATTTTTTGCCCCTCAGTTAAATTCTTGTATCCCCATTCAATGGCTGAACGTGGCAAAACAACCGTTTGCGTTTCTTCTACAGTTTGCAAGGTATAAAAGGAAGGTTGCTTTTGAATAAAATTAGCATAGTCGGCAATGAATTGATTTTCCAGTGCAAAATGTATTGTGTGTTCTGCCCCTGTGTTGTCTGTTATAAGAACACGGATGAGCCCCTTGTTAATAAAAAAGATTTCATTTGGAAAAGCGCCGGGCCGGCTTATGATTTCCTGCCGCTTAAATGTTTTAATAAAAGTCTGATCCAGGAACTCACTCAGTTCGGTTTCCGAAATGTTAATCATCTGTTTCATTAACTGCCTGATCTGCTCCATTTGTTTTTGTCAATATTTTAAATCTCGGCCGGTTGTAGCATTACGTAAAAAGGAAATTGAAAAAAAACGCCGAAAAAAAATACGCACAATAGAATGGTACCACAGACCATCTCCTAATAGTTTATAAGTTTAGAAAACTTAGAGCGGTTTCCAAATTTGCTTACTGTGAAAGAAACAGAAATGTAAATATCCGTCTCATCATTTTTTTTCCACTTGTACAATAAACACTTAACACGCTTATTTGTTTGAAAGGAAGCCCATCTTAAGTTATTGAAAGTCCGCAAAGAGAATGGCATGAGTTTGTGCAATTCCCAATGCCCGGCGGCCGCAGCGAAACGATTAATGTTTGTCATGAACTGTCTCAATCGTTTGAGTGCCATAATAGCATTACTATGGAGCATAAGGCTCAAGCGCAATCAACTCACCACGCGTCTTAGGCCCACCGGTGAAGGCACCTCCATCAGTAACGACATATAATGTCGTTCGATCCCCGGCAGTTTTACCGAAGACGGCATCGGTGGCACCAACGATATGCTGTGCCTCTTTGCCGATGATTGTCCGCTCTCCGCCAGGAAAGACCCTGACAATTGTGTTGTAAGGATGTGTGGTAATGAAAAGCGAGCCATCCTGGCCGATTGCAAAGTCGTCACCCGGAATACCTGCGGCTATTATTTTGGCCGGAACGAAATGACCTTTATCATCCATAGCATAGCTCAGTACTGTCGTGCGATCGGAGGCGGTCACTATCATGTCACGCCCCCGGAAATGCAGGCCGTTGGCTCCGGGAGCAAGTGAAATAAATGGACGGGCCAGCAGAGCCGGGTCACGTATCGCTTCTTCTGCCCGGCCACTGTTAGGGTCAACCCGCCAGATTACGCCAAGCTGACTATCTGGTGAATAAAGCATGCCGTCAGGACCAATATCCAGTCCATTCGGCCACGAGCCTTTCGTAAGCTGTGCCAGTTGCAGGGCTTTGCCGTTGGTATCAATATGCCAGATGTAAGACTTATCGCCGTGACTGGTTAGATAAATAGTGTTGTCATGCGCCAGCACAGGCACGCCTGAGGTAAGCCCCCTGGGTGTTTTGAAGAGAATATGCTCCGTGCCGTCTGACTTGCGCTCAATCAGTTCGCCCTGTGCATCGTGGTAATAATCGCCCCTCGAAAAGTCCAGTCCACGGTTGCCGGACAAATAAAGCGTCCCGTCTTCACCGGCAGCAATTCCTTCAAAGCACAGGCCTTCGTCGTAGGTTTTAATAACGCGGGAAAGGACTGGGACGAAGCGTAAGACATCAGCCTTTGGGAGGGCAAGCACTTTGAGACCTAAAGGCTGAGTGATAGCTACCACCACAGAAGCGACAACCAGCAGAGTTGGTAGTAACCACATCTTCAAGATCCTAAAATGAACTGCCCGAAGTACCAGCGGAATTGATGAAGCAAAAGCGATACAGCAAGCAAAAAATGCTACGAAAGGAACGGCGATACCAAGCAGCATCGCGATTAAGGCGATCCAATGGACTGTCGCCTGTATGATTCGCCTTAATCCTGACTTAGAGAATAAGGGAAACAACGGTGCAAGCCGGTCAGGACGAAAAGTGGCTATTGTTGCAGCAAGCAAAGAGCAAAGGCTGACCAGCAATTGAAATGCGACTGTAGTTATCAGGTTCATAACCGGCACCTCCTTCTCACTAATCCGATCGGATGATTATTTATATTCTGGTCATAGGTAAGTACATTTGATTCCGTTTCCGGTTTTTCTAAAAATTTGTGCATGTTCGTAATTTATTTTGCACAAAATTACCAGCAGTCATAGCTTGATTTCTTAACAAAAGATAAGAAAATCATGATACGCAAACCGGTAAAAAATTTAGAATTTAGTCTTATTTGGAGAAGGGGTGTTTTCAAGAATTCTTTTTCTGATCCTTGAAAGTGATACCGGTGTAATGCCAATGAACTGTGCAATGTATTGCACCGGAATACGTTTTACAATGTCCTTGCCTGTTTCCAGCAGATCAAGATATCTTTCCTCAGGTGTTTTCACGATAAACGACTTTAACCTGTCCTCAAAAAGTATATTGAATTTTTCTGACACTAACCTACCGAATCGCTCTACTTTACAAGATAATAAAGGATGGAGCAGCATGGCTTGCATATTTTCCTTTGAAATGCTAACAAAGAAAGTTTCTTCCAATGCTTTAATATCATAGAGACACGGTTCTCCCGTTAGATAACTTTTTATAGAGGTAACAAAACTGTTTTCGAAACAAAAATATCCGGTGATCTCAATCCCGTCAATGGAATTGCAGAAACGAACGGCACCCTTAATGATAAAAGCTAATTCTTTACAGACTTTACCCGCTTCCACAAAACATTCATTCTTCCCAAGTTTTTTGACTTTTAGAAAACTCGCAAAAGCATACCACTCTTCATCATTAAAGGTGATCAAACTTTTAATTTGTTCTCTGTATAAAGTCAGCATAATGGTTGTGTCCATTGCAACGTCATTTAATCGAATGAAATAATTACCAACTTTCCCGGTAAAAAATACCTTGTATTTTTTACAATTTAACTGTCTGCCACATCCTATCCATTAATTTGAAGGCAATTCCAGCATAGTCTTTATTTACCACAATCACTGCAAAGCCATAGATACCTAATTGTAGTGGAATAGGAATTATTTTTAAATTCATTATCCTGAATGTAGGATGGCTATATAAATGACCATACCGGTAATTCTGTGACAAACTTCGCTATATAACAAATATACTTACAATGTGCATATACTGAAGGATATATGATCGTTGGGCAGCATTCAATGTATACAAGGATAAACGATCAAACATACTTACCACCTGGCGATCACATAGGAAACCAGCTCTCAAATAATCGTAATTGTATTCAGCGGTTATTATTACTTCGTTCGTATGAAGCGTAGCTTACTGCTAACTAAGATCCGCTGGAATTTAAGCTAATAAAATTCTACTCCTTTTTGATTAAAAATTTTCTTTCTTGTACTTTGATTCGCTTAACATTCAAGCCTGAATAATTTGCGAAAGCATGAGCGTCATTGCAGCAAAAAGTAACCTTGAACGGCTTGAATTTACAACTTCGGTATGTAATTGAAAACTATGCAGCCGTAGACTAAAATCTGGCAGCCAGGCCAATGTAAAAACTTCGCCCTATTGCTGCTATTATTCCCGGTCCCGGATATTCGTCTGTTCTTCTTGTAAAGTAAGATTTGTCAGCAAGGTTATTTACACCGGCTTTTATTGCGTAATTATTTATTTTATAAGTGGCGCTGAAGTCTACAACTGTGTAGGCTGGGATATAGCCCGCTATTGGATTTGTGCTAATTCTGACATTCGTCGCATCACCAAATGCATCACCTGTATAATTAACCTGAAAGGTAGATGAAAAACTTTTATTGTTATAAATTAGTCCAACTCTTTCAATTACTTTCGCCGCCGCTTCTACCCGATTCCCCTTAAATTCCCCACTGGTATATTTTGCATTGGTATATCCCAATGAATTAAAAATACTTAGTCCTTTTTTTGACTGCTGGTTTAAATATTTTAACAGATTAAACTCAATGTATGCTTCCATGCCTTTGTGAACACTGTTGGCAACATTTGTTCTATAGGCATAGTCAAGCCCTGTTGAAAGGTCTGTTTTTATAACCTCCCCAATTCTGTTGTTATAAGCCAGATAAAATAAACTAACATCAAGATTCAGATAATTTTTTACAGTAGCTCTGTAACCCAGATCGGCACTGAATCCGTAAGCATCTTTTAAATCAGGGTCAATCTTTGCTGCTACCCCAAAAGGTTCAAGCTGGCTGTAATCAATGGGCCGGTAAGCCTGGCTTATATTGCCATAAACACTCGTATTACCTGATGGTTTAACCTCTAACCCTATTCCTGCTAATGGATAATTTCTTGTACGGTGTTCATCCGGGGACTGTTTTACACCGTCTGTAATTTTATATCCTTTTGCTGTACTTTTTAAATATTCAAATCTTACTCCGGGTGTTATTGTAAATTTTTCACCGACTCTGAAAATATTTTCAATAAATGGCGCCATGTTGGTTGTTGTAAAATCCAAATTGTACCCCCAGTCTCCTGTTATGGCTAAATTAAAGTCACTACCCGTAGTGCCCTCGCCGCCGCCTTGCCGTTTAAACCATCCATGCGTAAACCGAACACCTCCTGCCAGTGTAGATTTATTATTTCCCAACTTATAATTTGCAGAAAATCTTCCTTCAGTAGTAATACTATGCATGTCTTCCCTTCCTACTTCTCTTGGTACGAATTCGTTGGTTGCCGGGTCTATTTCGTCTAATGCACCCGGTCCTCCATCTTCGTTACGCCATACCAAAAAACGGTTGCTGAAAATATAAGTGGTCTTTAGACTCACGTTTGTATTTTCAGAAGGGTTAAGATTAATATAATTACTTACAATATTCCAGGGGCTTTTTAACCAGTTTCTTGACCGTGTTGACGCTTTGGGATTGGCATAAAAAAGACTGTCGGTTAACCCGCCGGGCATTTGGATTCTGTTGCGGAGGAGCGAATACTCTACACCAATATTTAATTTTTCTGACGGTTTATATTGAACTTTTCCAAAGCCTGAAAGCTGCCATTGTCGGCTATTTGGGCGATAGCCATGTATGTTTCTGTATTGAACGAAACCATAGTAACTGATTTTTTTATAAGTACCCCCAATAGAATTAAAAGAATTGAACAACCCAAAACTGCCGCCTGTTTGAGATGTATTCAATTCAAATGGTTTGTTTTTTGGAGCATCTGCGGTTATATAATTTACCAGGCCGCCAAACTGTGCTCCAAACTGCAAAGCAGCTGCGCCTCTCACCAGCTCAATCTTTTTTACTGCTTCCATTGGTGGAATATAATAAGCTTCATTATACCCGTAAACATCTGCACTTACATTATACCCATTTTGTCTTGTGTTCATTTCAATACTTTGTATCGGGTTTAATCCTCTTGTTGCAATACCGTTGGCCGTAAAACCGCTGCTTTCTGTTTCAACAATGTTTAAGCCGGGTATTCTTCCAAGAATTTGTCTTGTATTATTGATTGCTTTGTTGGCATCCATACTATCCACAATAATCACTTCTGTTTTTTTCCCCGCATAAATAATCCCGTCTTTTACTTCCAGTAAATGACCTACGCCACGCACATGTATATACCCTTCAACTTTCACTTCTTTTAGCATCTTAACAGAATCTTGCTGCTGGCCTTTAACCATTATGAAAGTGAGCAAAGCAACTATTGATGTTATTATTTTTTTGCCATTTATCATTGCAGTATAATTTGTTTGCAAATGTGAGATGGGGTGGCGAAGGAGTGTTGTACAATCGGGAAAAAAGATTGCGCAAAGCGGAAACTAATTTTATAAGTCATCATGAAGAATACAAGATTGTCTGCAATGTACCGGCATACTTAACCTGCAGATTTTATAAACCAACCTTGATGAATACAGCCTATTTACGGCTTGGCAATGTGATGGAAATCGAAATCGTTTGGAGAATTGTCGCTGGTAGGTTGCTGGGAAGGTGCTTGCTGATTTTGAACCAATCCCCTGGTTAACGGAAGGGTATGTCTCAAAATATATCTACTACCAGTATTTTAAAGGTTCCTGGTATCGTAGATGGTCTGAAGGTTTTGGGAGTTGCGGGTTGAAATTTTGCGGTTGGTAAATACAACTTGCGTGTACTTTGGTCTACCGTTAAAGTCCTTGCACCTTTTTCTGTTTTTAAATTCTCTTTTACTACAAACTTATCACCCGGTAATTCATTTATTATTGTTAAGGTACCTTCACCATTTGATGAATACACTGTTTTAAGTTCCCCGTCAAAACCTACAGCGTCGCATCCATCTCCGATTGGAAGCCGGGTAATAATTTTACCATTTTCAGCATTCATTACAATTAGTAATTTATTACCACATCCAATAAATAAACGCATCGTATTTTTATCAATTGCCAGGCCTGATGGGCCTGTACCGGGAGCGACCGGCCATCTGTCTACAATTTTGAAAGTATTTGCATCAATTACATCAATTTCGCTTTTTTCGGAATTGTTAACATAAATTTTTCCCGTTCCATCACTTGTAGCTGTTTCGGGCCATCCGGTTAATTGTATGGTTGCAGCAACACTATCTGTTGAAGGATCAATGACTGTCATATTCTTACTCATTCCATTACAGCTGATAACTTTCTTTGAGAAGACATCATAAAAAATACCATCTGCAAACTTGCCTGTCGGAACATGTGATAGTACTTTATTTGTTTTTAAATCGAATACAATAACGCTGTTTAAACTTCCATTGGTAATATATCCTTTACCCAAATCATGAACGATGGCAATTCCGTGTACATCTTTTTCACCTTCAATTACTCCAATTGAATCGCCTGTTAACTTGTTTAAAATATTCACCTGCGAACCGTGGGAAATATACAGGTTATCTGATGCAGAGTCGACAGTAAGGTAATCATAACCACCACCACTTTCTATATGAAACACCTTATCGATACGGTAAGCTGTTTTGCTCTGACTGAACCCAGAATTAAAAGAAAAAAATGAAAGCACCGCTAAAATGATTATAGATTTTTTCATCTGAAAAATTAAATTATAAAGTTTTTTACACTACCAATATTACAAATCCTTTAAAGCGACTCTTGAAATCTTTTTTCATCCCCCGTTAGCGCAAGCATCTCTTCAAAATGTAAACACTTGTATTGAAACAGGTTGCAGCATTTTCAATATGCGCTGGAATTCCTTGTACCATTTGCTGATGCTGCAAAGTAATACTTTCCCAGTTCCGTTTACCTAAAAAAAAATCACAACTTCTTTTACAGAAGCTGTGATTTTTTTGTAAAGAACCAATGAAAATTATTGTTGCGGGCTTTTATCTTTCATTTTTATTTTCACCGACCCGTCTTTTTTTACTTTATATTTTTTTATATCGGCGGCATTGTTAGCCCATGGATTAATACCATCTACCATAATTTCCTGCTGTCCGGCTTTGTCTATCACAATCGTTGGTGGCAGGCTTTGGGCCTTGGTCCAGTTCTCGGCTCCCTTGTCCTGGTACCAGTAAGTATCAGTTGCCTGGTCGTAGTACACATTTTGGTCAGGATAATATACATACTTGTGACTCGTTGTGGTAGTGGTAGTAGTTATCGTCTTGCTGGTGCTGTCCTGTGCAAATGTTGTCAATGTGCCTCCACATATCAGCATGCCTAAAAGAATCTTTTTCATAATTGAATTTTTAAGTTTAAAATTATTTACATCACATCTGTTTCCAAAAACATGCCAAAAAAATTTTCAGTAGTGTATAAAAATTTCTTTTAACACACTTCTTAAAATTTGCTGTTTAAAAAAAGTGGCCTACGTACTTCGTATAATTATTCAACCCAACAATGTCAGTTACTAGTCTACGCATATCCCTGACGTTGTTTTTACCTTGCCATGATTGACATTACGCCAGGCACAGTTTACCATTTGTAGATAAGTGGAATCACAATTACAATACGACTACTATCTTTGCACAGAGTGCTTTTGCAAACCCTGACAGCCGTTACATGTTATTGAGCAAAAGCTTTTTTTAATTCGCCTGCAGCAAATTGCTGTGCGTCTTTTGCTTCCGGCACAACCGCCGCCATACCGAAAAATTCATGTGTTACGCCCTGATACAATTTATAATTAACAGCAACCCCGGCCTTTTTAAAATTGTCCCTCAGCAACTCCCCTTCACTTCTCAAAGGGTCATACTCCGCAGCAATAATGGTAGTGGGCGGTAACCCCTTTACGTTTGCCGTTACCAGCGAAATCATTGGGTTTTTACCATCATTCGGACTGTTAAGGTATTTTTGAAAAAACCATTTCATTAATCCGGAATTTAACGGTTTTGTACTGTCACTTTCTTTATAAGAGGCTGTTGCAAAATCATATCCTGCAATAGGATATACCAATATTTCATGCACTGGCAGCGGAAATTTTTTGTCCCTGGCCATCATACTTACCGCGGCCGCAAGATTGCCGCCTGCACTTTCACCTACTAAAGCGATGCGCTTTGAATCTCCTTTTATGGAGGCTGCATTTTTTACTGTCCATTCATACGCAGCATAACTGTCGTAATGCGCTGTTGGAAATTTATGTTCGGGTGCCTGCCTGTAAGCCACTGACACTACCACTGCATCCACCTGCTCTGCCATAGCCTGCGCTGAAGCATCGTAGGTATTTAAATCGGCGATAACCCATCCACCGCCGTGATAGTACACAATCACCGGGTACGTATTTTTTCCACTCTTAGGAGTGTAAATTCTTACATGGATCATTCCACTGGCAACGGCAATATCCTTACCTGTGGTATCCGTATTGTTCGCAGGTACAGCAATGTGATGGTCTTTTATAACACCCATAGCTGCGTCAGCAGGCGAAGGCTGTTTTCGGGCTTCAAGAGCTGAAAGCGATATTAACGGAGGTGCCCCGAAACTGCTTAATTTTTCAATTACAACTGTCATAGGATCGGTCATACCCTTGCCCCATGCAGGTTTAGCTCCGGCTGGTATCATTTTTTCAGCTTCATTACTCATTTTATCTGCAGTATCTTTTTCAGATCGCATACCAGTACTGTCTGTTGCATTATTTTTATCGGTAGTGGAATTATTGCCGCAGGATGTAAGCAATACCAGTAAAGAAATGCCCGCTGCCAGTGTTTTTTTAATCATTAAGCTATTTGTGCGCATTGTATTTTTTTTAGTTACAATGGTAATTCCAATATGCATGCCTCATATTTCATTCCCGGTTAATTCATTAAATCCTGTTTGCGATATTGTTTTACTTTCGTTCAGCGAAAAAGGAAATCTTACATAAAAAAAGCAGGAACCCCTTGCCGGTGTTCTGCTTTTACCACTCCTTATTATTTTAAATTATGAATTCTTCCCGGTGCCGTTTGATCCGCAGATAATTATCTTCTCTATAAGCTGATTTTAAAGCCGCCATTAAAAATAAATCCGTCTGTGGGTGTATACACTTCTCTGAATTGAGGATGTTGAATTGTTCCGGCGTACATACTTTCCCATTTAGATTGCCGGGTATCCAAAAAATTTTCAAGGTTTAAAAATAAACTGAAATGGTCAAATTTATATTCACTCGAAACGCCTGTAATCCAGTAATCCCGTACCTTTTCATTGTTACTTAAATATTGTTGCCCTACATAAAAGAGCTCATACCCTATCCGTAATTTTTCATTCCATTCATACATCATGTCAATATTAAGATGATGTTTTGCGGTTAAAGGATTTACAGAAGAAACGTTATTGAAATGCCTGTTTACATCTGTGTAAGTATAGCCAATAAAGCAGGCTATATTATCAAGCTTCAATTTAATAGAAGTTTCAAAGCCTTTGGCTTCAATATTACCATTGGCATTTTGGAACGAAAAATTATTTGTTACTGCAACTGGATAAAGTACCAAAGGATGTTTAATGCTTGTGTAAAAAAATAGTTGATTAATTGAGAAGTTGATGTCTTCAAAAATGGTTGTTTTATAATTAACATCTGCATTTAATCCATACGATTTTTCGGGATAAACTTTTGAAAAATCAGGCGCATAGATATTTTGAAAGGCTTTTTCTTCTGCATCTTCCGAAAAAATAGAAGGCGTTTTGTAACCCAATCCTCCGCCAATCCTGGAAGTGAATTTGTTGGTTATTTTGTACAGCAGTGAGAACCGTGGCAATACAAAAAAATCATTGCGTTTAGTTACGTCTAAACGCAAACCACTTTCAACAATTAATTTTTCGGAAACCCTTAAGTTGTTTTGTGCAAATAAACCGAAAGCGGAACTGAAATAATCTAATTTATTTGCAACGGCATTAACTTGCCTGAAATGGTCGGAAACAAAATTGGCTCCTACATTCCATTCTGATTTTTCTTTCGGGATCAGGTAATTGGCTTCGCTAAAAGTCGCTACCTGTTTTCCTTCAAAATTATAAACTGGCCGCTCAATTGTTCTGTTAAAATAGCCGATGCTGTTTTTAATGGTCAGTCTATTTTTGCTGGCGAATATCTTTTCAAATTTGGCTTGTGTTGAATACCGGTTGGTGTTGTTGATTTCAAAAAATGAATGAATAGTGTCTGCCATGTTGTTGATTACCTGCATGTCTCCTCCTGTGCGCTTTTCAAATCCTGTATTTATACCAATGCTAAAAGTTGTGCTGGCATTTGGGTAATAAAAAAACCTGGGGTTGATGGAATACCGTTTGTATTTTGGAATGTCTGAAAAACCGTCCTTATTGTTGTCGTACGCTTTTTGAAAATTGCCGGCGGTGTACATTGTAAGGCCTGTTTTTTTATAGCGTTCCGCATAAAAACCGCTACAATCCAACGCACCGGTTTGATTTGTGTTGGCTAAAAATGAAATTTCTCTTTTGTCGCCCGGCTCCTTTGTGATAAGGTTTATAAGCCCTGCTATTGCACCACCACCATACAAAGTAGAGGTGGCACCCTTGATAACTTCCACTCGCTTTAAATTCAAAGGTGGAATTTGCAAAACGCTTAAACCTCCTGCAAAACCTGAATAGATTGGAAAACCATCTTGCAAAAGTTGGGTATATTTTCCGTCAAGGCCTTGTATGCGTATACTTGCACTACCGGACACCTGGGATGTTTGTTGCGTTTGAACACCCGAAATTTCAGAGACCAGCATTTTGATATTCCCGGGTTGCATGACTGATTTTTCTTCCAGGTCCGCCAGTGGAATCCCTTCAATCCGGGTAGGAATATCTTGTATATTCCGGCTGCTCCTGGTGGAAGAAACTATTTTGATTTCTTCCAGCTCATCTGCTGCAGGTTCTAAAAATATGGTAACAGTGTCGCTCAGCGGAAATAAAACATTCTTTTCAACTGTTGTAAATTCAACCGATTGAATGAGGATGGTTTGTTTTCCGTTGGGGATATTGTTGAGTGCCGCAAATCCGCTATCGTTGGATGTTGCGCCGTGTTGAGTTCCTTTTAAAATAACTGAAACACCTCTCAAATGTTCATTGGTCTTGTTGTTTTTGATGATAGCTTTAAAAGTATACTGGGAAAAAACATGCGTTGTGAAACCTGAAATAAAAAACAGAAAAAGGATTTTATACATGTTGTAATTAGGTTGATAGTTGAGGCGGCAAAGGTACGCAATAGCGGGGAGTGCTTTCTGAAACATTCATAAAAATGCCTCAGTTTTTTTGCAAAAAAATTATCTTTTTCATTGAATTAAATGTGTACTTAAACAAAAAATGATTTCATTATTTCCGGCTTTTAACAACGTCATAAACAGCCCCCACCGCAACACCTATGGCTAATCCCATTGCAACACCAGAGCATGTTATCACGAAATGACCATCGCCGAATATTTACAAAGTAATCATTAATGTCCCTCTTGTAAATCGGGTTCTAATCCTGGCTGTGCTAATCATTATCATTATTATTTTGAAATGGATTTGGAGAGATTATAAATAACTAAGATTCACCGACATTTTGCTCACGTGCAGGTATTGCTGCATACCTCTCGTCGCTACCCACAGCAGGATGTTCCTGATTGTATAGGCGGACACTTTACTGTTCCGTAACTACAATAAACACAACAATCACCTTGTTTTGGTTTAATTCGTGTCTTGCAACCTGCACACTCGTAAAAATATTGGCAAGCTTCTGTTGGCATTGTTTCTTCTTGTCTGTGTCCACAAACGGGGCAAGTAATTATTGATTGAAGTATAATAGTTTTTGTCATTAGTTATTTGCTACTATTTGTGAAATCACTTTGTAACATGTGCTGTTAATTGCTGCTGCAATATTGTCAAGAGAAGGTTTGCTATTGTCAGATTTTACCGTGCTGTTTACATTTTCCCCCATTGCTCCGCTTCATACACAAACCCACTCACCCAGGATTTTGATGAATGTAAAATACAATTTCTACAAACATTTCCCGATTTATAATTTCTATTGGTTTGTTATGCTGCTGCGCCTAAAAGCCTTCGGAACCAATCAACATTATTGCTATTCTTTTTACCCGCTGTCTCCAGCATCCATATAAGCCATTTCCTCCTGCTTTCCTGCGGATGTTCTTTGCTTCCGTAGTTGGTACATATCTCATCTCAACCCGTGGTCCGGTGTCCACCGCCCTTGGAGATCGAAGCGCTTACACCAACCTCGGAAGCAGAGCATTTTTATAAGCCTGGCTTTTTTTTATGATTTGGATAAACGGGCAGGTTCCAAAGAAAATTTAACGCCAATAACCTAATCCCGAAGCAAACAACCAACGCGATGATAGAGATCCAGTCGGAGGATAACAATTTTAAATAATTTCCTGCAACTACAATTAAGGCGCCAATAAGTGCTGCGGACGCGTAAATTTCTTTTTCCAATATTACAGGTATCCGGTTCAGTAAAATATCACGCAACACCCCACCACCAACAGCTGTAGTGATTCCCAAAAGAACAGCCATCTCTGCATTATGAACACAGGAAAGTGTTTTTTCCGCACCAGTCACTGCAAATAAAGACAGGCCCAATGCATCAAAAAGTAGCACCGGCTGATTAAGCCGTTGCACAAACGAATACAAACCTACTGTCATTCCTGTGGCTACAATTGCTGCTGCCAAATATTGCCAGTCTGTTAACCCTGCGGGCGGAACGGCGCCAATACAAAGGTCCCTTATAATTCCACCACCACAAGCTACTGTAAATGCAACAGCGCATATTCCGAACAGGTCGAGTCCCCGCTGCTTTGCTGCTAATGCGCCGCTTATGGCAAAAACAAAAGTGCCTGCCAAATCAAGGAAATTATAAAGCGCATGTAATTTATTCATGTTGGTGTTGTTTTTTCATGAAGCAAATTGGTTCGGCACAATAGTATTACATCAGTTGAAACAAGAGCCTGCCTTTTTGTGCGGTGGAATCTGTAAGCGAATTTATAAGATCTTTTAACTATGCCGCAAATAGTCTTTCAGCTACTACGCCGGCAGGTTAAAAACTCCATTTTTACACTACGCTCATGGATGTATAAGGTCTTACATCAATAAAATTAAGGGTATTGTATAAACTTCCTGCCACTTTCTGCTTAGGGATTATCAGATGAAAGGTGGTTTCTTCTTGCTGGCAATTAACAGCAGCGTCCATTAAAAGAATAAGAGCTAAAAAGAATTTCATCATTTATTTTTTTTGGCTTTCTGTCCTGATCAAAAATAACCGCATTCTCCGGCTCAAAACAAATCAATCGGACGAATCCTAAAAAAACCACCAGGTGGTGCAAGCACCACTTCAAACCGGTAAACACTGACATTGGAAGGGTTAGCGTTGGCGATGTGCGCCAGATCCCGTGTGCCGTTGCCGGTTCTACAAAGTAACACCTCCTGATAATTTTATATGCTTACTATTTTTGTTTGCGAATGATGACATTATAGCAGCATTGGTGTATTATTGTTGTTAGCGCATTTGTTGTATGGCACAATTGTAGACAACGCTTCTTTTCTGCCCGACAACCCTGCGGCAATGCAGATTTCAATTTAATAGATCGCTTGCGCTAAGAGGGAATAAACCGCCCTTATTTACCTTACTAACAAAACAGTACCCCTGGCAAATTTTCTGATATTGTTGCTATCAACAAACGAGATAGTCCAGACAAAGGCACCGGTATTTTGAAGGACTCCTTTATAAGAACCATCCCAGCCATGGTTAATATTATTGGAGGCAAAAATCTTTTCCCCGAAACGACTATAAATAGAAAAATTAAACTCTCTGACGACAAACATATTTTTAACTCTAAAAAGATCATTTATGCCATCATTGTTAGGAGTAAATGCAGCAGGCATATACAAGTCGCAGGTTCCCCAATCCACATTAACCGAGCTGGTCGTGATGCCGCATTCATTGCTTGCAGTAAGTGTATAAATACCCGGATCTTTAACTCTCAGGGAAATATTTGTGCTTCCATCTTGCCATAGATAATTATCTACTGTACCACTAACGGGATTTAATATGACCTCCTGTCCCCTGCATACAAACGTATCTTTAACTAAACTGATATCCGGTTTTGATTTGTAGTTGATGTAAACAGAATCACTTGCCTTACATCCGCTTATATCAACCGTTACATAATAAAATCCTGATTTTTTTACAATGTAAGAAGGCATTGTACTTCCATCCTGCCATACATAAATTGCATTATAATTGACTGCGTCTAATTGTCTGGTTATACCATTACACAAAACAGTATCTCGGCCAAGATATACAACAGGCGAAGGTTGAAATGAAACATTCACCGTATCAATAGCGGAACAACCCTGCTGTGTAACTTTTAACCAATAGAGCCCATCATAACCTAGTGTATTACTACCTGCACTACTTCCACTATTCCACAAATATGCTGCACCGGGTAAATTAAAATTGTATGAAAGCTTTTTTCCTTCGCAAAGTATTGTATCTCTTCCGAGCGTAAAGTCCGGCAACGGATGTACAGTTAAAATCGCTAACGTGTCTTCCGATGAACATCCGTTAGCTGCGGTTGCTTTAATAAAATAACTTCCGGAATCATTTACTTTAATTGCTGCTGAAACATCCCCGGTACTCCATTTATAAAATGAAAAATTATTGCCGGCATCCAACAATAAAGATTGTCCGGCGCAAAGAGAAGTATCATTACCTAAAAATACAGTTGGTGAATGTAATACAGCTACATGAATAGAATCTTTTACAAAACATCCTGGCATTTTTTCCGCTGTAGCAGTATACCAGGTATCCACCAGGGGACTAACTACAACTGAACTATCACTTACAGCAATTAAATTATTTTGAGAAGACCACTGGTAATTATAAAACCCGGAACTGGCATTTAGCGTTATGCTGTCAGCATTACACTTTATTGTATCGTTTCCTGTATTAAAATAAAAGTTTGCAGGATTAATATTGATAGTATCGCTGTACGTATTATCGCAGTAATCTGTTACTGTTATAAAATATTTACCGGTTTGATTGACCACGAAAAAAGAATCGGAAGAGCCATCCTGCCATTTATAACTTTTAAATTGACTGCCTGCTGATAATTTTATGGTATTTCCTGTGCAAAGAATACTATCCGCCGGCATAGCTAACAAGCCGGATAAATTTACATGAACATTGACGCTGTCGATATAATCATTGCAACGATCACTTATTTTACTTTTTACTTTGTAATTACCATTGTTATTAAAGTTGACCGAAATCATACTATCATTCAGAACCGTATAATCAGCTGCAGGACTAACAGACCAGATAATTGGACTGTTACAAGTAGCATTTCTTCTGCCGGTAAAATATACAGGCTGAACATTACAAATACCAGTATCACCCATCAATTTTATTGAATTGCAAACACTTTGATAAGAACATTGAAAAGCGTCCAATGGATAATTATTGACAGTTGAATTATCTGTGCCAATGGTACAGATTTTATCTGTTAATTGTAGCGTTACAGGAGCAACTGTGAAAAAATCATACTTATTTGTGACGAGTGTAGCGTCAAATTTTGTCATGCATTCAGGAACATTGCCATCAAAATCTGCTTTACATATCGTGAAGGTTGATTTTGGTCCAATACCAACAGCATTATAATCCCAGTCGGCTGCAAAATATAACCCTTCGGAATTTTGTTTTATATCACCGGGAAAGCCTCCCATTAAATGATCTTTTACCCATTTTACCGAATCATTCTTGTCTATGTTGAACATGGTTGTAACAAATGAACCTCTTCCAATCATCCCATACAATGAATTGTTATTTTGAGGTGCGAAAGAAAACGTAGTACCAAAATAATCAGTATAACCAACAAATCTTCTGATGGCAAGTACACTAAAATCACTATTGATGCGCATATAACAATACCTGCCTTCTTCGTAAGTTTGATTAAGCAAAGTTCCCATTAAAAAATATTGCCCATTGCCTTTATATAAGCGATCAAGGCTTCCCAGGTTTAAACAACTGAAATAGTTGGCTTTAATTAAACTTCCATTATTGGAATCGAATGATGCTAAAAAACAAAATGCAGCAGGGTTAAAGGTTTCTGCGGAAAGGCCTGCAAGTACTATTTTATTGCCGTCGATGACTATATTGGTAAAGCCAATGCTATTATAGCGTATATTTTTACACCACTTAATTACAGTCATATCTTTATCTAACCTTAAAAGATATCCTCCATGTGCTCCAAAATGATCTTCATACAATATAACTTTGTCTCCATCATCTAAAATAGCTATGTCCCTGAATGATTCTGAATAAGTAACATCATAACCACCGTCGTTATCAAAATATATTTTCTTCTGGAATAACGTATTACCTGACGTGTCAATCTTAATAATATCAGACCCCATTACGCAAACAATAGTCCCGTCATAATCTGCTATGGCGTTACTCGTATTGCCTCCGTAACCAGAAAAAAGTTTGCTCCATAATACATCTCCTTTTTGGGAAATTCTTGCTATAAAACGAGAATTACATATTAACATACTACTATCGGGCAGTATAGTTAACCGGTCTCCTTGCCAGCCACCCGTTTTAAATCCATCACCTGTATAACTTCTGAAAAAAAAATCCACAGAACAATCTTGTGAAAATCCTTTGGTAAAGATTAACAGCGTTACAATAAAAATAACAAACCGCTTTTTTGAAGACATACTCGTTCTTTATATTTAAACCATGATATCCAAAATATAACACGAGTTCTCTTTTTCCTGACCAGTAAATTCGAACTGCTGTAAGTATGGAAATGATGGTCTGAAATCGCAAGATTTGCCAAGTCTCACACTTCATTCGGCATTTACTGGCGAAGAAGATAAAAGTTAATTCAGACTGTGTCAAAAATAACCACATTTCCCAGAAATAAACTTAATAAATTAATCACCTTAAAAAAACCCGCCTCAAAATAAATTGAGACGGGTGGTTGTTTTTGGATTGATTGATACTTACTGTTTAACCAGTTTAATAATTTGTTTTTGATTGCCTTGTCTTACTTCTGCAAAGTAAATACCCGCTGGTAACTTTTCGCCGATGCGAATCGTTCCGTTGGCCGTAATGTTTACTTTAGTTACGATAAGTCTGCCCGTTGCATCAGTCACTTTCACATCCAGTTTGGCGGTGTTGCTGCTGCTCGTTCTCAAAGTAAAATAATCAGTGGCCGGGTTTGGCGCTGCGGTAACTTTCAAGCTTCCCAACCCTGTTGTTGTCCTGCTTTGCATGGCGGTTGCAAATGCCTGTGCTCCGAAAACCATCCTGGCAGATGAACCTATTGGAGACAATCTACTTCCCTGTATCGGGCCTTCGAACAAGCCGCCGGGTAAGGTTACGGCAACTGAAAGATGATCGGAGCCAGTTGATTCTTTCTGCAATGTTTCTATGTAATACCGGCCGCCTTTCACCAGGTATTTTACAGCAGATTTTTGTGTTGCATATTTGTTCCATTGCCTGAAGGCTGTGGGCAATTCGGTATAGGCGATCAATATCTTATTGGCCGGGTTGTCATTGGTACTTAACCACAAACCCGCCTGCTCATCACCTGCGATGTTAAAGAAATAATTTCCGGTAACCGGTGCACAGAAATAACCCCTCACCCTGCCGCCATAGTTATCCGCCACGTTGCTGTATTCAAACGTGGTAAGGGCAGCCGTGATAGATGGACTGTTAGGATAAGCCGGATTGGCCGTAAGGTCTGCTACCTGTGTTCCTGGAATATTGGTATAGCCTTCACCGGTAATACTTCCGCTGCCGGTACAGGCTGTTACGGTTACAACAAGCGTGTCAGAAATTGTAAAGCCGCCTGCATTATCTGTGGCTTTTACGGTTACTTTATAAATGCCCGCCTCCACACCGGAAGCAGTGAAAGTATAAGGTGCTACAGAATCTGTCAATAGTAAACTACCATTTACAAATAACTCTGTTTTAGCAATGCTGCCATCTGCATCCGTTGCATTCACTTGTATAGTGACTGTACTGCCTGCATTGAAACTGGCAGGATTAACAGGGCTGCTGATGGTTACTGACGGAAGCTGGTTACCCAACTGCAGACCGATCAATACCGGGTCATGATCAGAAGAACGGAAAGCATCACCGTTGTAAAAGCTGGTTACCTGTCCTGCTGTTTTAAATTCAGTATTGTAATCCAGTACCACCGGTTCATCTGAATTGATATGCCATTTTTCTACACCCGCAACCTGGCTGGTCATGGTGGCGGTTGCCAGCGCATGATCCAGCGCACCCCACTGGCCGTTGAACTGGTAAGAGTAAGAAGTATTTGGTAACAGGTTGGTTAATCCGCCGCCTGTTAAAGTAGTGATCGGATCTTCCTTTGCGTAAGCGTTTAAATCACCCACTACTAATACGTCGCTGTCGCCGGATGTAGCCTTCACAGTATTGATAAAAGAAAGCAGCGCATTGGCTTGTGCCACACGGGTGGCGTTTGACAATGCCTGGCCATCATTCTGGTCTGTATCGCCGGGCAGGCTGTTGGCCGATCCCTTGGATTTAAAATGGTTTACGATAATGCTGAATTTGTTGCCGCTTGCAATAGTAAATGTTTGTGCGATGGGCGGCCTGCTGAAAATGGGACTGGCAGGGTTCGGCTCAAGATAAGAACTGGCAGCTCCTACCGGTGTCAACACAGCTGGTTTGTAGATGATACCCACTTTAATGGCATCGCTACCAACCGCATTGATGGCAGGGTTAGGATCGTTCACCAATGCCTGATCATTTATAAAGGCATAAGTTCCGGCTCCTGCCACGGCATTCAAACCATTTACCAGGTTTTGAATAGAAGTGTTACCATCATTTTCCATTTCACTGATACCTGCTACATCCGCATTCAATCCTGTAATGGCGGAGATAATTTTATCCCGCTGCCTTGTAAACTCAGCCGCTGTATTTGCACCCCGGGGTTCAAAGCTTACACCGTTTGGAATGCTGATCGTTGTATTCAGATCGAGATTGGTAAAGAAATTCAACACGTTTAAAAAAGCGGCTTTTACGTTTCCACCAACAGCTGGTGGCGCAGCGAGGCGTGGGTTAGCTGCTGTAAAGTTGACCGGTGTTATTGTTTGTACACGATACCCTTCAAAGCGTTGATCCATCACGCCACTGATGCTGGTAACCTGGTCACCACCACGCAGTGTGTTGGATGCACTCAAAGGATTTCCTCCTCTTGCAAAAATTTCCGGATCAGGATTCTGTGTGCTGCTGCCATCATCGAGTATGATGTAATTGTTTAGAATATTCGCAAGAAAATTGGCATAGCCGGTTACACTTGGCGCATTCACCTGTGTGTATTGGTCTAAACGGGCGCCACCTGATAAACCTACCTGGCCATAGCGGCCTATTTTAAAAGTTTCTGTAACGGTTAACGGGCCACTGGCCGAACTAACATTTACCAGCATGCCTTCATATTTTTCCAAATCGGTAACATTCGAAACTGGTAATACAACGTTGGTAATTGCCGGCAGTGGTGCCGCACCAAGGTTAACCACGCTGGTAGCGGTAAGCTCTGTAAGGCTGCTGTTGCCCGTTCCTGCAATGTTGGCCGCAGTGGTAGCAAAATCACTCACCGTACCTGTCACCTGTACTTTTGTTCCCACAATTCCTGTAAATAAACCACCTCCATCAAAAACAAAAATGCCTTCTGATGTTGCAGGATTGCCATCGCTGTCCGCATCTTCTTCCTGTACATAAAAACCATTTAATTTGGTTGCTCCCGGAAAAGTTGCTACAACAATACCTTCGATTGTTTGGGTACCTCCAAAAGCCGGATTGAAAACTGAGCCGCTTCCCTGGATATCATGAATCTTTGGCAAGTCGTTGTCCGTAATCGCAATATTTTGTATAACCGTAGTTCCAAGTTCAACACCCGCAGACGGAAAATTAATAGTTAACACGGCTGTTTCAGTTCCTTCAGCAATCACATCATCCACAACGGTAAAGGTAACGCTGCCCGTTGTTGTACCATCCGGTATAGTAATCTGTGTGTTGCTTAATGTATAATCGCCTGCTGTAACATTAGTCCCTGATACAACAAGATTTACAGACTGATTACCAGTTACGGCAAAGGCAGCCGTTGCGGTAACGGTTATAATGGAAATACCAGCTTCTGAACCACTGTTACTGCTTACAGATAAATTAACGGCAGGCACCGGTGGAACATCTTTGTCTGTTATAATAATATTTTGAGTTGTTGTACTGCCGAGGCTGATACCGGCAGTTGGATTGCTGATAGTTAAAATAGCTGTTTCATTGCCTTCAGCAAGCGCATCATCTGTTACGGTAAATGTTGCTGTGCCGGTTGTTTGTCCATCTAAAATAGTGATGGTGGTATTGCTTAAGGTATAATCACCACTGGTAATATTGGTTCCGGAAATACCCAGGTCTACAGTTTGGTTTCCACTGACAGCAGCAGATGCTGTTGCGGTAACGGTAATGGCTGTTGTACCAGCCTCTGTACCAGTGTTGCTGCTAACCGAAAGGCTAACGGCAGGTGTTGCTGAACCTGTACTGAGCGTAAAATCATCAATGGCCAGTCCATGGTCGTTGCCTGCGTCATTGCGTTCTATCCACCTAATCCAAAGTACTGAACCATTGGTCCAGTTGATCGAACTTAATACACCTCCTTTGCCACTTGCCAGGCCTGCTACATTGCCATCAACAGCAGCTGCGGTTGCGGTAGCTACAGGGCTCGCCCAGTTAAAATTTCCACCAGGTGCCGTCCATGAAGCCACCGTTGCAAAGGTTGCTCCAAATCCATATTCCATTACCATTGTTTGAGCAATTGCATTGCCACCATTTCTCCATTGTTCACCATTAAAACCAAGGGTAACAACGTTAATATCCGCACCGGTGTTATTGGTGAATGCCGCTGCGATCCATCCTGCAACAGCGCCTGATGCGGGAGCACCAAAATAGGCACCTCCAGAAGCTGTTCCACCCAATGCACGTTCTGTACTGGCGGTATTGCCGTAACTAAAAAAACTGCCGGTATTGGTACCGGCCGCATTGTCTGTTCCATAGGCTGTAATAGCCGTACCGCCCGCTGCCTGGTTGTATAAAAACCAACCTGGGATGGTAGTGTTGTTGCTCCATGCATTGGCCGAACCGGAAGTGGCGAGTGTATTAAAATTTTGCGTGTAGGCGGCACCGCTAAAACTAACCTGTGCATGCGCCGTAAAAAAAGCTGACAAGCCCACTATGGCAAGGCAGCACCTGAGGTACATTTTTTTCATGAAAGAGATTTATGAATTGTTTGGATGAGTGAAATTAGAAGGCCAATGTCATTGAATAGTTACCTGCACATTAACTATGCATTAACTAATTGTGAACTTGTCTTCAATCAACCTTTTTAAAACCACAGTATAAAAAAAACTGCCATCGCTTTTATGCGACGGCAGTTTTTAGCAATTGATTATTTTACCTGCTAAACGGTCATTGTTTCACCAATTTCAATCTTTCTTTTTGTGTTCCCTGCAGTACTTCTACAAAGTAAATACCAGCAGGTAATTTGTCGCCGATACGGATGATTCCGTTGGCTGTCATATTCAGTTTTGTTTCAACAATCCTGCCCTGCGCATCCATTACTTTTACGTCAAGTGTTTTAGCATCGCTGCTGCTTGTTCTTAATGTAAAGTAGTTGGTTGACGGGTTTGGTGTTGCGCTAACTTTTAAACTGTTGAATCCAACAATCGTTTTGCTTTCCATTGCTGCTGCAAATGCCTGCGCACCTGAAACAGTTCTGGCTGATGAGCCGATTGGGGATAACCTGCTGCCCTTGATCGGACCTTCAAACAAACCGCCGGGGAAAGTTACGGCTACTGAAAGATGATCTGATCCGACGGCTTCTTTTTGCAAGGTCTCAATATAATACCTGGCACCTTTCACCATTGGAATAACCGCTGATTTTTGTGTAGCGTATTTGTTCCATTGTCTGAAGGCTGTAGGCAATTCTGTGTAAGCGATCAGCACTTTATTGGCTGGGTTCGCATCGGTACTTAACCATAAGCCTGCCTGGTCATCGCCGGAAATATTGAAGATATAATTTCCGCTAACCGGTGCACAGAAATAACCTCGTACCCTGCCGCCATAATTGTCCGCAACATTGCTGTACTCAAATGTAGTAAGCGCCGCTGTTATAGAAGGACTGTTTGGATAGGCTGGGTTTGCTGTAAGGTCTGCAACCTGGCTGCCGGTAATATTGGTATACCCTTCACCCGTAATGGCACCGCTTCCGCTGCAACCATTTACGGTAATAACTACAGTGTCTGATACAGTGAATGCACCGGTGTTGTCGGTTGCTTTCACGTATACATTGTAAACACCAGGTTCAACATTTGATCCTCCGAACGTGTATGGCGCTATTGAATCTGTCATGAATAAAGCACCGTTTACAAACAACTCTGTTTTAGTAACAGAACCATCTGCGTCTGTTGCATTTACCTGAACAGTTATGGCGCTTCCTGCATCAAATACCGCAGGGTTGGCTGGATTGGTAATAGATACAACCGGAGGAACATTTCCTGTTACAGTTACAACTACTACCTGGTTTGTTGTGGCTGAATTACCACTTGCATCCGTTGCTGTCCATGTGACGTTGGTTGTGCCGGCAGGGAAACCTGATGGAGCATTGTTTGTTACACTTACCACGCTGCAGTTGTCTGCCGTAGCCGGTGTACCTAAACTAACCGGTGTTGAAGTTGTGCCAAATGGCACTGATACTTTTACCGTGTCTGGTGCTGTACTGGTACCCAAAGAGTAAGGGTTGTACAAAGCCAGTAACTGTCCGCCTTCCACAACTTCTGTTGTGTTTAAAGCCGGTGCGTAGTGCGCTTGTACGGTTGTCAAGAACATACCCTGGCCTAAAATGTCTGATACATCAATGATACCGGATGATTCTTCATCCCTGTTGAATGGTGCTGTCGCTGGTTTGATTACACCGGCTGTTACATTACCAAAACGGGCTGTATCATGTGATGCGATCCGGAAGAAAGAATCTGTAGCAATGTTGTACTGCCAAATTTTTCCGTTGTGGTCTGCATTGCCCACATCTTCCTGTGCTAAAATATGTCCACGGTTATCGATGGTCATATTGTCAAGCATTAAGGCGCCTTCTGTTCCGTCAATTACGGCTTCAACGGTTCCCCCTAATAATGGTTGGTTAATGTCGGTAAAACGTAAACGCCAGATGCGTGAACGGCCTATCTGTGTTCCGATGCCATCGGCTACCTGGTCTAACTGATCGGTGGTATTGAAGTATAAATCCGCAGGATGCGATGGATCCCAGGCGCCGTCTTCAGGACGGGAGAACTTGGTTACCGCTGCCGCATTGCTGAGGGTATTAAAGCTTACACCGGTGATGTTTTTTACATCGCCTAAATCTACCAGGTCAAAATGAGTACCCGGTGCTGGTGGAAGGTTGATAACAGTGCTGCTTGTGCGTTCTGCAGGGAAGCCCGTTACTTTAACGCCATAAGGTTTACCATTGGTTAATCCTGCTTTTTCTATTTCCGTTCCGGTATTGGTTTTGGTACCTACGTACACATACACCTGACCGTCTGTGCCATCATTAAATTCCGCCACAACAGTTTTGTTTCCTGTTGCAGGATTGGCTACTGAGTTTTCCCAGGCTGCTTTTCCGAAGGCCGGCAATTCCCATGATGTACCTGCATTAGCGCCGGTAACAATGTGCGCCATCTGGCGACTCTCATCATTGGTTTCTTCGCCGTTCATAAAGATGCGTTCGGTTGTTCCCAGTCCGCTTGCTGTATTATAGAAAGCTGATAATGCAGGAAGATCGGCTGAACAAAAACGACCAAACACCGCCTTGGTGGATGGGTTGCCTGCGTTGTAAGTTGTGTAGGTTTTGGTAGCGGTATCATACAGGTTTACATTCTGCATTAAATCACTTCCGCTTACTACTGAAAGGTCTGCTTTGTTTACAATCCATTTGGATACAAAAGATCCTTTTGATCCGTGCGCTCTTGCGATACCTAATGTGTTGCCAATTTCATGGTTTACCAATAAAGTAAAGGTTCCGTTGCCATTGTCAAAAGCACCCAAACCATCTGGTATACCCGCCATTTTATAACCACCTACAGCATCATTCACTGATAAGAATGATTTAAACTGTACACCTGGTTTTAATGAAGTAAGGTAAGGTGATTGTGTGGTAGACGGACCGGTAAGGCCTGCAGGTATGATACTGCTTTGCAATGCAATTGCAGGTTTAAGTGTATCCTGTACGGTTACTACTTGTGTTGCTGTTGCACTGTTGCCGCTGCTGTCAGTTACTGTCCAGGTTACTGTTGTTGCGCCTAATGCGAAAACAGATGGGGCATTGTTGGTAACACTGGCCACTGCGCAATTGTCTGCGGTTACAGGTGTACCTAAATTAATACCGGCTGCTGTACAGGCGGCATTGGTGCCGATCGTTAAAGCTGCGGGTGCAGTAATGGTGGGTTTAACTGAATCAGTTACAATTACCACCTGTGTTGCAGTAGCAGTATTGCCGCTTGCATCCGTTACTGTATACGTTACCGTTGTTGTTCCCAATGGGAAAGAAGCTGGTGCATTGCTGGTTACACTTGCTACACTGCAGTTATCTGCTGTGGCTGGTGTACCCAATAGTATGGGTCCGCTGCAACCTGCGCTGCTGCGTACTGTATCCATGGCCGTGCTTGTACCCAAGGAATAAGGGTTGTACAAAGCAAGCAACTGTCCGCCTTCCACAACTTCTGCTGTGTTCAAAGCCGGCGCATAGTGTGCCTGTACGGTAGTAAGGAACATACCCTGACCCAAGATGTCCGATACATCCAGCAGACCGGATGATTCTTCATCTTTGTTGAAAGGTACTGTTGCTGGCTTAATTACGCCTGCTTTCACATCACCAAAACGGGCAGTGTCGTGAGAAGCGATGATAAAGAAAGAATCCGTAGCAATATTATATTGCCAGATTTTTCCGTTGTGGTCTGCATTTCCTACATCTTCCTGTGCTAAAATATGCCCATGGTTATCGATGGTCATATTGTCGAGCATTAAGGCACCTTCTGTCCCGTCAATAACGGCTTCAACGGTTCCACCCAATAATGGTTGGTTAATGTCTGTAAAACGTAAACGCCAGATGCGGCTGCGGCCAACTTGTGTTCCGATGCCTTCATTTACCTGGTCTAACTGATCGGTAGTATTAAAATATAAATCAGCAGGATGCGATGGATCCCATGCCCCATCTTCAGGACGGGAGAATTTGGTTACCGCTGCTGCGTTGCTGATGGTATTAAAGCTTACACCGGTGATGTTTTTTACATCGCCTAAATCTACCAGGTCAAAATGAGTACCCGGTGCTGGTGGAAGGTTGATAACAGTGCTGCTTGTGCGTTCTGCAGGGAAGCCTGTTACTTTAACGCCATAAGGTTTACCATTGGTTAATCCTGCTTTTTCTATTTCCGTTCCGGTATTGGTTTTGGTACCTACGTACACATACACCTGACCGTCTGTGCCATCATTAAATTCCGCCACAACAGTTTTGTTTCCTGTTGCAGGGTTGGCTACTGAGTTTTCCCAGGCTGCTTTTCCGAAGGCCGGCAATTCCCACGATGTACCTGCATTAGCGCCGGTTACAATGTGCGCCATCTGGCGGCTCTCATCATTGGTTTCTTCGCCATTCATGAAGATGCGTTCGGTTGTTCCCAGTCCACTTGCTGTGTTATAGAAAGCAGATAATGCAGGAAGATCGGCTGAACAAAAACGGCCAAACACTGCTTTGGTGGATGGATTGCCTGCGTTGTAAGTTGTGTAGGTTTTGGTAGTGGTATCATACAGGTTTACATTCTGCATTAAATCACTGCCCCTTACCACTGAAAGGTCTGCTTTGTTTACAATCCATTTGGATACAAAAGAACCTTTTGAACCATGCGCTCTTGTTATGCCCAGGGTGTTACCAATTTCATGGTTTACCAGTAAAGTAAATGTTCCGTTGCCATTGTCAAAAGCACCCAGACCATCTGGTATACCTGCCATTTTATAACCACCTACCGCATCATTCACTGATAAGAATGATTTAAACTGAACACCTTTTTTCAAGGCTGTCAGGTACGGTGTTTGTGTGGTAGACGGGCCGGTGATGCCTGCAAGAATATTGCTGCTTTGGAAAGCAATAGCAGGCTTAAGTGTATCCTGTACGGTTACAACCTGTGTAGCAGTAGCACTGTTGCCGCTGCTATCGGTTACCGTCCAGGTTACCGTTGTTGCGCCCAGCGGGAAAGCTGCAGGGGCATTGTTGGTTACGCTGGCTACTGCGCAGTTGTCTGCGGTTACCGGTGTACCTAAGTTAATACCGGCTGCTGTACAGGCCGCATCGGTGCTGATGGTTAACGCTGCTGGTGCAGTAATAGAAGGAAGGATTGCATCGGAGCCTGGTGCAACGGTGATGCTTGCTGTAGTTATACAACCAAGTGAATCCGTTACGGTATAATTATAGGTTCCGGCTCCAACGGTTAAAGGACTTCCTGTAACTGTATAGGGAGCTTTACCACCCGTGGTATTCACAGTAACAAATGTTGTACTGCCGGGGCATGTAAGCGCCGGGGCTGTTGCAACGACAGTCATTGCTGAAGGAATTGCAATGGTTACCATTTTTGTATCCGTACATCCGCCTGCAGCTACACTTACTGTATAAGTGCCAGAAGTGGATGCAGTATAAGGAGAAGTTGCTGCAACACCATTTACGGTAAAGCTGGCAATACCGGTAGCACCGGTGGCGCTAAAACTGATAGTTGCCGATTGTCCGGAACAGGCAGGATTGTTGCCTGTTGCTGCAAGGCTAAGTGCACAGTTGGATGTTGGTGCAAAAGCCAGTCCACGGAAAATATTGTTGGCCGCTGAGGTAGCCAATGTTGTTGCCGTAGAAGCAACACCATTATCTGTAATACTGATAATTCTGTCGAGCGTAGCCTCCGCTGTCACGGCGTATATTACAGGTTGTGTTCCTGAAAAATCAACGGCCAGGCCGCGTGCGCCAACGGTAGAACCGGTACCTGTACCCAATGAATAAGCAAATGACCATGTAGTGCCGTTATTGGTCCATTTTTGAATTCCACCACCGGTAGCAATGCTTCTGTCATCTGCAATATATATAATGTTGTTTGCCGCATTGATTGCAAAGGCATAAGAACTTAAGCTAGTAGTCGGAAAGCCTGGTAAAATAGTAGTTGTGTTACCCAAAGTAGCAGGTAATCCTGTGCCTACGGCACTTACTGCCTGAAATGCACCTGATGCAGCACTGATGTACAATTGGTTATTAAAAATTTGTACTGTGCGTGTGTTGGCTACTGAAGCGCTCACCTGAACACTACCAGTAACAGATCCGTAAATATTGGAACGGGTACCACCGCCGGTACCAGTGCCTGAAGCCCAGTAACGGCTGCCATCGTCGCTGAAAACAGCGCCGCGGATATTGTTACTTGTGTAACCTTCCGTGTTGGGAATAACGGAAGAAGTGTTTACAATACCGTCATTTGCTACACGGGCAATTACCCTGTCTGTAGCACTGCTGTTGGTGCCTGTTCTGTAACCTGCAAAAGCAAGGTATTGTCCGTTTTGAGAACGGGACAATGCGCCTTCCGAGGTAGCTGTATAGCTCATCGTAAGGGCCGCCGTTCCGGTAGACGGAAGGGAAATTGTCTGAACTGCTGCTCCGGCAGTAGTGTATTCCTGTAAGCTTGCCGTATTGGTGCTGGACACATTTACGACAACCAGGTTACCGGCTCCGAAAGGGTTTTGCGCCCGCACCCCAAGTGCAGCAACAAAAAACCCGAAGAGCAACAGCAAGACCCGGGTATAGGCCGGACCTTTTTTTAAAACAAAGAAACTTTGCTTCATAAACGTTGTTTTGATTTTTGTGAATTGAATGAATAATGTATGTCTGGATGGATGGTTTTACACGTTGGCGGAGAGGACAATAATGGCCGTTAAGGCGGAAGGTTAATGTCTGTTCATAATTTTTTTTGGTTTAAAAATGAGCGATGATTTGTGCCAAAAGAGCGAAGGCAAGATAGAGTTAAAATTGCCCTGCGCGGGTTAACAAATAGTGATAATACTGTTACCGAAAAGTCAACAAATTGTTAACGCGGTTAAAAAATAAACCGCTCAATAGTTCGTCAAAAAACATCTCCTTTAATGTTTAATAAAAGGCCGCAGTACCAGAAAAGATAAAGCTGGTACAATATTCAGCTGGTATGAGACCTTAACAATAAAGTAATACGAGGAGGCTTCTGTTTGATTTTCCCCTGGCTATTTTTGACCATTATCTTATTGAATTTATTTATGAAGCAGGTATCGGCCTCTTTGCTCTTAATTACCATCATCATACTGGTCGCTTCCGGGTTTAAAAAAGGCAATTCCCCAACGGCTTATTCCCGCTGCTATTTCAATAAACTTGACAAGTTCAGGGAACAAGCCAGTGCGCTGGTAGCATTGATTCAGGCCAGCGATCTGCAGCAGCCAGCTGATGTAAAAAGCATCACGTCCAGGCTTGACGCAACCAGGCGGAGTATGAAGCAGATGGATTTCTGGATGCGTTACCTGGACCCTTCCCGGTATAAACAAATCAACGGCCCCCTGCCGGTAGAGTGGGAAACGGAAGTATTTGAAAAATTTGAAAAGCCTTACCGTAAAGAAGGGGCAGGTCTTACGCTCGCTGCCTTGTACCTGCAGGAAGATCATATTGAGAAGGATAGTCTGCAACAACTTGTCCAGAAAGCAGTGGACGCAACCGCTACTTACCAGACAGATTCAGTCACCCGTAACCTCGGTACCTGCTCACCATTCTTTCTCAACAACCGGCTTTACCTGCTTAACCTGGCAGCTATCTACACAACCGGCTTCGAATGTCCCGACACCAGCAGGATCATTCCCGAACTGCGTGATATGCTGAAAGACGTGACGGAAATTTATGATGCTTTCAATGAAGGCTTTGCAGCAACACCATTGACCCGTGAATACCTGGCGCTGTACACAGACGCCATTGAATTTGTTAACAAACAACCGGATCAATACAGCGCATTTGACCACTACCTGTTTATAAAAAATTATATCAATCCCCTCTTCCGGCTTAACCAGCAAATGATAAGAGCATACAAAGTGGTGAGCAAAAGTTTTGTGGATTACACCCTTAATAAGACGGTCAATTCCATTTTTTCAAAAGCAATCTACAATGGCCAGAATGCAAAAGGTATTTTTTTAAGAGTAGATGATACTACTGTACTGGCCGAAATTGAAAAGGTTGGGAAACTGCTTTTTTACGATCCCATTTTATCCGGCAATAACCAGCGCAGTTGTGCTTCCTGTCACCAACCCAATGGCTATTTTACTGACTCTGTAGCAGCCACTGCCATACAGTTTAACGGAAGGGACGTTTTAAAAAGAAACACCCCTTCACTGATCAATGTAGTGTACAATCACCTGATGATGCTGGATGGAAAACACATTTCATTGCAGGACCAGACCAAAGCGGTAATGACCAACCCAATCGAGATGGGCGGTACCGAAAAAGACATCCTTAAAAAAGTGCTGAGCTGCCCTGATTATAAAAAGGTATTTAAAAAACTGCTGGCCGAAACGCCGGGCGAAACAGAAATTACCATTGATCACATCACTTCCGCCATCACATTGTACTACGGCAAATTCAGCAGCTATTCAGCTCCTTTCGATGATGCCATCAACAACGTTACACCCCTTGCCGCAGATGCAAAAAAAGGGTTTAATCTTTTTATGAGCAAGGCCCAGTGCGCCACCTGTCACTTTGTACCACAGTTTAATGGGGTGAAGCCTCCGTATGTTGGCATTGAGTTTGAAGTATTGGGTGTGCCGCAGGATACGGGCTACCACAAACTAAGTGAAGATAAAGGAAGGTATGAGGTGAACCCCGCGGTTGAAACCCTGCATGCATTTCGCACCGGCTCGCTGAGAAATATGCAGCACACAGCGCCGTACATGCACAACGGCATTTTTAAAACAATGGAGCAGGTAATTGATTTTTATGATGCCGGTGGCGGAACAGGTAAAGGTCTGACCGTCCCCAACCAAACTTTATCGGCAGATTCATTGCACTTAACACCGCCGGAAAAAAAATGCCTCATAGAATTTATGCAGACGCTGAATGAAAATATTGTTTTTGAAAAGCCGCCGGTTACATTGCCGTCATCCACCATCACTAAAGTAAACACCAGGAAAGTAGGTGGTATTTATTAAAAAAGAAAAGATGAAAATAGTATTGTTCGTTGTTGTTCTATTGTTGGTTGGCAAAGCCAGTACGGCGCAAAAAAAATTGCCCTATGATTTTCCCGACGAAGCGAATACAGACTCTGCCAAAAAAGCGTTTGATAAACAGTTTCACAATGGCCAGGCTATTTACAAAATAACCTGCGCCAAATGCCACAACAAACTGGTTGACGGAAAAGAAACAATCCCCGATTTTTCCTTGCCGCAACTGATGGATTATGAGATCAGAATTTTTCCGGAGCATTCCGAAAAAATACCCGAAACCCGTATAACAGAAAAGGAGCTGGCGAATGTTGTTTCGTTTTTGCGGTTTCGGAAAAAGAGTGGGGTTAAATAATTTTGGAGGAAACTTATTTCAGGACTGGGCCCGTTTTTTTGTCCTTCCAATTCCACCATTTTAATTTTTCCTTTTCGTGTTCGTCTGTTGGTGTGTCTGCAAAGTAAACAGCACATTTGAAAACATATAAAACACATCTGTCTTGAATTGCTCCTGCATAAGCGTTTGAGAGGTTGTAAAGTTTATCAGGATTTTGTCCTTTCAAGTCGGCAATGGACGTAATGCCAATATTCCAAAGGTCGGTAGCCAATGACTTTCCAACCCCTGGAATAATTGTTAACTCTTTTATCGTTTGCTCTTTCGTCATTTACCTTTTTGAATATCTTTTTCCATCTGACGTAGATGAACTCTCCTTCCCTTCTTGTTACTAACCTTCCATTCGGCAACGTTACATTAGCAAATATAAGTAACGTGCTGACACAGTAAACACGCACTGCAAAACCACTGCCTTATTCCTGCCTCTACTATCATTTCGTCAGGCTGATACTCTTCTGTGCCTATCGATGACAAAGACTTTTGAGGACTTAAGGCAAAGCAAACTACTGAATGCGCCGATAATATGCACTACCACCATCCTGGTAGCAATTGGGTGTACTTAACAACAATCTTCCATCAGTGATTTCAATATATTGATATGTTCCCGATGAATTTTCATCAGTTGAGAAAATAATATCAGTACTTCTTTGATAGCAATCTTTTTTTGTTCGAAGTAAATAGTTGCCATGAAAAACTATGGTGTCGTGTTGCTTTCTTTCATAAAGTCCATCTTCTCCAAGTACCACAATCTGTCCATTTCCTGAAGGCAGCGCTGGCTGATTAAACGGATAACCTACAAACTTTTCAAACTCCCAGGTTCCGGCAACGTCTCTTTTTAGTGCCCCTACTCCGTTATCTTTTTTACAGGAATAAAAACTAACAAGCAAAACACATAGGATAATTTTTTCCATACAAATGATTTTATTACTTGACAAGTCAGGTAGGTTTTTGATTGCATTGGATTAACAAATAGTAAATTGCCTGTACCCGACATTCAAGTAAGCGCAATCCTGTGGAATATGAAAAAACCCATCTGGCGCGGGGGGGCGTGCCACATAGTTTCTTGCTACTGCCCCCCCAATGCTGTAACGTTACAAAATATTAATAACGTGCTGTCACACGAAATCTAACCTGCAAAACCACTGCCTCATTCTTGCTCCTGTTATCATTTTTTTCGGCTGATGCACTCTTGCGCCTTTTTTGGTAAGGCAAGCTCTTTTACAAGTATGGCTTCTCGGTGCATGGCAAATGTGCATGACTTGATGCGTGGGCTAAATACTGAAGGATGGAAACTTTTAGGGTTCACCGCAAACTTTTCATGGTTTACATCATTTGCAAAATTTGCCGGACTCTTCCGAATAAGTTTGTGTTGTAAAAACTACAACATGAAAAAGTTACCAATAATTTTTATAACATTTATCCTTGCTATTAAAAGTATAGGGCAAACAAATGAAACCTCTGTCTCCGGCAGTACTTTGGATACAAAGAATATACCTGTTGAATCCGCAACCGCATCTCTACTGAAGTCTAAGGATTCTTCGATAATAAAAATTGCTGTTTCAGATAAGGAGGGAAAGTTTTCGTTTACTGGAATTCCTTTCGGAAGCTACTTTATTACGATAACTACAGTAAGTTTTGCAAAAACCAATTCACCTGCATTTATGATTTCAGAAAATAATTCAACGGTAAGACTTGGAACGTTGATTTTACAGGAACTACCAAAAAAGCTTGCCGCCGTAGTTATTACCGGCAAGAAACAACTTATTGAACAAAAAATTGACCGCATGATAGTAAATGTGGATGCTTCTGTCACCAATGTTGGGTCAACCGCTTTGGAAGTACTTGAAAAATCACCCGGTGTAACTGTTGATAAAGATGGTAACATCAGCTTAAAAGGTAAGTCGTCAGTAATGGTAATGATTGATGGCAAACCTTCCTATCTCAGCAGCGCTGAACTGGCAAACCTTTTGGGAAATATGAATTCAAACCAATTAAGCCAGATTGAAATAATGACAAACCCATCAGCAAAATATGATGCTGCCGGTAATGCCGGCGTAATTAATATTAAAACAAAGAAAAGTCTAACACAAGGATTTAACGGTAGTGTTACCCTTAGTTACGGCCAGGGTGTTTATACAAAATCCAATAACAGTATTGCGCTTAACTATAGAACCAGTAAGATAAATAGTTTTTTGAATTATGGCTATAGCATCAATAAAGGCTTTATGGATTTTGATATTCAAAGAAATTTTTTGGGAACTACCGGAACAAAGATTTCTGAACTTGACCAGCAAGCTAACAGAATAAATCAGAGCCAGAACAATAACCTGAAACTAGGGTTAGATTATTTTATCAATAAGCAAACAACTGTTGGGATTGCAACTACCGGATTTATAGCCCCTCAAAAGCAGGATGGGTTTACGACGAGTTACCTTAAAGACGGCAATGAGAATATTAATTCTATCGAAAAAACTACCAGAACAGTTGACAATACATGGAAGAACGGGACTATTAATATCAACTTTCATTCTTCGTTTGATAGCAGCAAAAAAGATTTAACAGCCAATTTTGATTATCTCCATTATGATTTTTCAGGCAATCAAAATATTACGGGTCTAAATTATGCTCCAAATCAAATATTACAGACCTCAAATTATTTAAAGAATCTACTTCCTTTAACAATTGACATTTATTCAGGTCGCCTTGATTATGCTCAGCCTTTGAATATTGGTGTTAAACTCGAAGCAGGCATTAAATCAAGTCTTGTGAAAACAAATAACGTTTCCGACTTTTTTAATTTATCAAACAACTATTGGCTTACTGATAGTGTATTCAGCAACGCATTTAACTATTCAGAAAATATAAATGCAGCATACCTTAACCTTAATAAAAAAATGGATAAATGGATAGTGCAGGCTGGCCTAAGGCTTGAAAACACTAACTATAAAGGCTTGCAATCTTCCCTTTCACAAAAATCAGATTCGAGTTTCACCCGCAGTTACACCAGCCTTTTCCCAACAGCTTTTATAAGCTATGAAATGAATGACAATAACCAGTTTGCAGTGTCTATTGGGCGCCGGATAGACAGACCTGCTTACCAGGAATTGAATCCCTTTATCGGCTTTATTGATAAATACACTTACTCAACGGGCAATCCTTTTTTACAGCCGCAGTTCAGCACCAATATTGAGTTGAGCCATTCCTATAAAAATCTTTTGACGACTACCGTTAATTACAGTGTTGTGCATGATATGATTAATGAAACGCTTGTTCACAAAGATTCTGTAATTATCAGGAGTGTTGGTAATATTGGTACAAGATATAATTATGGTGTTACAGAGAGTGCCACTATCCCGGTTAGCAAATGGTACAGTGCTACGCTTTTTGCAAACCTTTATCAAAACAAATACATTGGGGAAATTAATGGCTATCCTTTTAATGCAAAACAACTTACACTTTCATTGAATCTAAACAACCAGTTCAGCTTTGCAAAAGGCTGGTCTGCGGAGTTATCCGGCAACTATACAAGCCGTAACCGGGATGAAGGTCAAGCCATTGTGTTACCAGCCGGACAATTATCAGCAGGCATTTCAAAACAACTATTAAATAATAAAGCAAGCATCAAGTTTAATGTGAGGGATATTTTTTATACCCAAAATCCCAAAGAAATTCAGAATTTTCAGGACGTGCAATCAACACTAAAAATCAGCAGGGACACCAGGGTATTTAATATTGCATTTGTGTACAGGTTTGGAGCTTCCCTAAGATCTAAACCAGCAAGTTCGTCGCCAACTGATGAGCAGCAAAGGGTAAAACTGAATTAATAAAAGCTCTTTGTAAATACAATTCAAATCATTTGCATTCAATTTATTTATTACTAACACCAATTAAACAAAGTGATTATGGAACAAGCATTAACCAACACAAAAAAGCCAGCCAGAAACATGCGTTACTATATGCGTTTACTGCACAACAACATTGGCTTTTTTATAGCAGGCCTGGTTGTTATTTACAGCTTAAGTGGAATTCTTCAAATTTACCGGGATACCGACTTTCTAAAACATGATGTTGTAAACACAAAGAAGCTGGATTTAAATCTAGCGGCTGATAAACTAAAAGATGCGTTAAGAGTAAGGGAACTTGTTATAGAGAAAACAGAAGGAACGGTAGTTTATTTCAAAGATGGTAATTATAATACTGCAACGGGTATGGCATCCTACACTACTAAAGAATGGTACAGCTGGGTAATGCCTTTTACTGAATTGCATAAAATAAGAAGTAAAGATTCAGCGCATTCTTTGGCGCACTATTTTACCACAATATTTGGTATTTTGTTGCTGTTTATGTCTGTATCCGCCTTCTGGATGTTCAAGCCAGGAACTAAATTATTCAGCAGGGGCGTTTATATGACCATTGCCGGCATTGCAGCTTCAATTATTTTATTGTTTTTATAAAGTTTGAAAATTTGAAAAGCGTTAAGCAAATAAAGAAAAATCAAACGCTGCTCCTGCACATTATTGCATGGGCAGTTATTTTCTTATTACCTTACATATTCACTTCTGCCTATTATGATGGTAGAGAAAATGAATTGCATGGGAATACCACTTTCCTTTATGTAGATACTGTAACAAAAATATTTTGGGTTGGGTTATTTTACCTTAATACAGAAAGGCTGGTTCCAGCATTTGTTTATAAAAGAAAGTATATTTTATTTGTTTTTACACAGGTAATCCTGTTTTCTTTAATTATGTTGATTCATGGCGGATTTTTCAAATTGATGATAACTGGAAAAACTTTCAGTTTCATTAATTCATCTTCACATAACATTATTACTTTTCTATTTACCGTAATTGCAAGCATCGCTTACAAAACAATCAGCGACAGGGCAAAATCTCAACAAGAATCCAATGAAAGAATTAATGAGCATTTAAAGACAGAACTATCTTTTTTGCGTTCCCAGATAAGTCCGCACTTTTTATTTAATGTCATGAATAATATCGCTGCATTGGCACGGCTAAAAAGCGATGAACTCGAGCCAACTGTTCATAAATTATCATCTTTGATGCAGTATATGCTGTACGAAACTGATGAAGAAAAAGTACTGTTGCAAAGCGAAATCGAAAACTTACAAAGTTACATTGACTTACAGCGGCAACGTTTCAGTGAAAAACTCATTTTACATGTTTCATTGGATGCAAAAGAGAACTGGCATACGATCGAACCGATGCTGCTGATACCTTTTGTAGAAAACGCCTTTAAACATGGAACTGGTTTAGTTCAAAATCCTGCAATAGAAATTGAACTAAAGGCAGAGCATGACAAACTTTGTTTTATTGTTAAAAACAAATTTATTCAAACCGAAACGGTTAAAGACAAAACTTCCGGTATCGGGTTGGCCAATGTAAAACGGCGGCTGGAATTATTATATAGCCACCGGCATCTTCTTACAATAAACAAAACCAATGACAGGTTTATCGTTTCTTTAGAATTAACTTTTAAATCATGATAAATTGTATTGCCGTTGATGACGAACCACTGGCTTTAAAATTATTGCAGGATAATATCAGCAAAGTCCCTTTTTTAAAATTAGTAGCTGCCTGTAACGATGCTTTTGAAGCAATGAAAACCTTGCAGGAAAACAAAATTGATTTAGTGTTCATTGATATTCAAATGCCGGGATTAACGGGATTACAGTTTATAGGGAGTCTTGAAAATAAGCCGTTGGTAATTTTTATTACTGCATATAAACAATATGCCCTTGAAAGTTATGATTTATCCGTTGTGGATTATTTGGTAAAGCCTGTGGCATTGGATAGATTTATTAAAGCCTGTAACAGGGCCAAAGAGCTTCAGGAACTTAAAGCGATAAAACAGCAGTATGCGCTGCAACCTTCCGCAGAATATTTCTTTTTGAATATTGATTATAGCCAGGTAAAAGTAATGTTTGATGACATCATTTGGATTGAAGGTTTAAGAGATTATATCAAAGTAAATTTAAAAAGCACAACAAAGCCTTTGATAGTAAGAACCAGTCTAAAAGCAATAGAGCCTGAGTTGCCACAAAATAAATTTATAAGAATTCATAAGTCCTGGTTAGTTGCCATTTCTGAAATAAGAGCGGTTCGTAAAAACAGTATTTTTATAAAAGAAATTGAATTACCTGTTGGTGAAACATTTCGTGATGCAGTGGAAAAACTTATTCGCAAAGAGTTGTAAAATATTATCGGGCTACTTTTTCCTACGCAAAAGCCTAAGTTCACTTTTAATTTTTTCCATCTGTCGCAGCAGCCCTCTCCCGTGCCTTCCTATTACTGATCTTCCATGCGGCAACTGTACATTACCGGATATTAGTAAAATGCTGACACAGGAAAGCAGCGCTGCAAACCTACTGCCGCATTCCTGCACCTATTATCATTTCGTTCGGCTGATGCACTCCTGCGCCTACTGAATTATCAAGACGTTGAACTTAAAAAGTTTGCTATTGAGTCGGGCCGTTGGGCTGAAATTGTCCACCAATAATTGCATCACAAAAACCAATCAATTTGTCAGCACTATGTGGGTAATGTTGTTTAATAAAAATGTCTCTGTTTCCTTTTTGCGATATGCCAGGAAATTGTTGCAGGGTCGCATGTATTGGAAATTGTATCAGTTCTTCTACCATTACAAGCAGGTCTTTGTTTGCTTCCATGAAATTATCATTCATAGCTTTAGTAATGCGTTCGCCCATTGCTTTTGCTTCTTTTTCAAAATATCGGGTCATTTCAAGTTTTTGGGTCTCCAAATGCAGTTCACGGTTCTTCTTAAACTCATCAACGTCAAGCATTTTTCTAAATTTTTCAATATCGTCCAAAAGACTGCTTTGCGATTTGATGGTCTTTTCAAGAATATCAATCTTTTTCGCCTGATAGCGAAATGTCAAATAGTAAATAGCCGATGCTATAAGTGTCGTACCGATGTAGATGTAGGTTGTAGTTTGTTCTGTCATTTTGGGTGGTCTGTTAATATGGATACCAACACATAAATATATGTAATAAGCCGAAAGTAAATGGAAATTTTTGCAATCGAAAACCAATTGATTAATATTATACAGTTTCAAATATAGTCAGGACAATCCCGTCACAGCCATTCTAAATTTTGTTTGCCCATCCACATAAAAAAGCCGCCCCAAATTAATTGAGGCGGCTGATGGTTGTTTGATTGAAAAGTGCAATAATTGTTCCCGCTATTATTACTTTTTAACCAGTTTTAAAATTTGTTTTTCTGTGCCCTGCATTACTTCAGCAAAGTATACACCAGCGCTTAATCTGCTGCCGATTTGCACTGTACCATTGGCTGCTATATTTACTTTTCTTTCCACTACCCTGCCCTGTACATCCGTAATATTGATGGAGAGTGTTTTTTCACTGTTGCTGCTTGTGATGAGTGTAAAGGCAGTTGGTGACGGGTTTGGAAGAACCGTAACTTTTAACCCCTTAACAGCATCCGCTGCAACTGACCTGCTTTGCATTGCTGCAACAAAGTTACTGGTGCGTGCAGGTATGGCTGTAATAAATGGAGACAACCTGCTTCCTGCAATCGGTCCTTCGAATGCTCCGTTGGGTAACTTCCAGGCTACTGATAAATGATCCTGTCCGGTAGCTTCCTTGTGCAATGTTTCTATGTAATACCTGCCACCTTTTACCAGTCTGATGGTGACAGATTTTTGCGTTGGATACGTATACCATGCCCTTGGATTAACATGTGTTTCGTTGTAAGCGATCAGTATTTTGTTGGCCGGGTTTTCATCGGTACTTAAATACAATCCCGCCTGGTCATCACCCGCAACATAGAAGGTATAGTTACCTGTTTGTGGTGCACAAATATAACCTCTCACCCTTGCGCCGTAATTGTCTCCCAGGTTATTGCCGTACTCAAAAGTAGTCAGTGAGGCAGTCACATCCGGATTGTTTGGATACATTGAACTGGCTATAAGATCAGCCACCTGCGATCCCGGTATGTTGGTGAATCCTTCTGCTGAAATACTGCCGCTGCCGCTGCATCCTGTAACGGTAACCCTTACCGTATCTGAAACAGTTGAAGCACCGCTGTTATCAGTTGCTTTGGCGGTGATCACGTAATTACCGGGTTCAATTTCATTACCTGTAAATGAGTAAGGAGCTGTACTGTCTTCTCCAAACTTAACGCCGTTGTTATAGAATTCAACTTTGGTGATGGTACCATCTGCATCCGTTGCTGTTGCGTTCAGCAATATGGTGTTGCTGGTATTAACAGTACTGCTGTTTGACGGACTGGTAATGGTAACAACCGGTGGTTGATTCACCATTACAATCTGTAAAATTAATTTGGCGATGGAATCACATCCTGCTGCATTCACCAAGGTTTTTGTGTACGTTCCTGAAGCGGTATAAGTAACCCCGTTCCATGTGTAACTGTTGTTGGCGGTTATGCTGGTACTGGAGTTAGTAGTTAAACAAATATTGAAAGTGTTTCTAACCGTTGTTGGGTTCGCATCTTCATTAACGGGGTAAGGAGTTCCGCCCGCCGTTGTTGACTGGCCTGTGTTTCTGCCAAGGCCCATCACGTTTACTTTTTTATCTGTGTACAAATTCACCAGGGTATAACCATAGTATTGTTTTCCTGCTCCCACCCAAACCGGTTCAACACGTGAGCCGCCGTTGCCTGCAATAACCTGCCATGTTTTTCCTGTGTGCGGATGTATGCTGTCCCATAAATGTTCGTGGGCTGAGAACATCGCTTCGCAATTATTGTCTTCGAGATATTTCCAGAGGCTGTCTCTTTGTGGCAGGGTTGCATCCGCATCCAGTCCACCCTTCGGAGTTAACGGAGATGAATACGCTGGCTTGTGTCCAAAGGCGAAAATGTGCCGTGCATTGTTTGCTCTTGCTGTCTGTATATCAGCTGCCAGCCATTTGTACGGCACCTGGTTATCTTTCCCAACCGGGTCGGTGTTTAAGACTATAAAGTGATCGCCGTTAAAATTGAATGAATAGGTTAGTTTACTTTGGTCAGTTGTGAGACTGTCAGGTCCGCCAATACCAGGGCCATTGTTGCCCCTGATATAAGGCGCCATCACTCTTGTGAATATTTGTTCTGCCGACAGGAATGATTTTTTACCGGCTGCCTTATCCTGCGTTTCATGATTGCCTGGAATCGCAACCAGCTGGATGCCCATGGAAGACAAAGGATGACTTTCATAGATGGCTTTCCAGGCAGTTAATTGTTTAGCCAGTTCTGCCGTATCAGGTGTAGAAGGAGTTTTGTAACCCATTACAATATCACCCGTAAGGATCAGGTATTTTGGCAATGGATTCAGGTGAGCGATTTCAGTAAACAAACGTTTTAACTGGTACACGTTAGCCGTGCTTGCTCCGGTGCTGTAATCAATATCATTACTTGTAAAGGCGGTATCTAAATAATCAACCCTGTTACAACCTACCGTTACAAAAGAGTAGTCATAGTTGGTTGTTGGTACAGTGATCGGGGTGTTGAGTGCAATTGCCAGCGTGCGTGATACACTATCGTTACAGGCATTTTTTGCAGTAACACTTAAATTACCGCTGGTTGCTGCTGCAGAATAATCAACCGTAACGCTGTTACCCGTGCCATTGATTGTTGCACCTGTGCCGTTGAATGCCCATGCATAAGTTTGACCAGCAACATTCGGAACCGTATAATTAACTGCTGTTTGCCCTTTATAAACAAAAGTTGTTTTGCCTGTAAAGGCACTTAATTGTGGTACAACAGGACTTGCATTAACGGTAAGCTGTAAAGTAGCTATTGAATCACACCCTGCCGCATTGTTAGTTGTATAAGTGTAAGTACCCGACGCATTGTAGGTGTTATTATTCCATACATAACTACCACAGGCGATAACTTTTGTTGTAGAAGTTGTAGTTAAACAAATATTGAAATCGTTTCTAACCGTTGTCGGGTTGGCATCTTCATTAACCGGGTAAGGCGTTCCGCCTGCGGTTGTTGACTGGCCTGTGTTTCTGCCAAGGCCCATCACATTTACTTTTTTATCTGTGTACAAATTCACCAGGGTATAACCATAGTATTGTTTGCCTGCTCCAACCCAAACCGGTTCAACACGGGATCCGCCGTTGCCAGCAATTACCTGCCATGTTTTTCCTGTGTGCGGATGAATGCTGTCCCACAAATGTTCGTGGGCGGAGAACATCGCCTCGCAATTATTGTCTTCCAGGTATTTCCAGAGGCTATCCCTTTGTGGCAGGGTTACATCTGCATCCAGTCCACCCTTTGGTGTTAAGGAAGATGAATAGGCAGGCTTGTGTCCGAAGGCGAAAATGTGACGAGCATTGTTTGCTCTTGCAGCCTGTATATCACCAGCCAGCCATTTGTACGGCACCTGGTTATCTTTCCCAACCGGGTCTGTATTCAATACAATAAAGTGATCGCCATTAAAATTAAATGAGTAGGTCAGTTTACTCTGGTCAGTTGTGAGACTGTCAGGTCCGCCAATACCGGGGCCGTTGTTGCCCCTGATGTATGGCGCCATCACCCTTGTGAAAATTTGTTCTGCCGACAGGAATGATTTTTTACCGGCTGCCTTATCCTGCGTTTCATGATTGCCCGGAATGGCAACCAGTTGAATACCCATAGAAGAAAGTGGATGACTTTCATAAATAGATTTCCATGCCGTTAATTGTTTGGCTAGCTCTGCCGTATCAGGTGTAGAAGGGGTTTTATATCCCATTACAATATCACCCGTAAGGATCAGGTATTTTGGCAATGGATTCAGGTGAGCAATTTCAGTAAACAAACGTTTTAACTGGTACACGTTGGCCGTACTTGCTCCGGTGCTATAGTCGATATCATTGCTTGTAAAGGCGGTGTCTAAATAATCCACCCTGTTACAACCAACTGTAACAAATGAGTAATCATAGTTGGTTGTGTTTACGATGATGGGGGAGTTAAGTGTCACAGGCAAGGTACGGGCAGGGCTTGCACCACACACATTGTTTGACACAACACTTAATATGCCACTGGTAGCAGTTGCGCCATAGTCTACAGATACACTGTTACCAGTTCCGTTGATGGTTGCGCCGGTGCCGCTGTACGACCAGTTGTATGTTTCGCCTGAAACATTGGGCACAGTATAAGCGACTGCATTTTCACCTTTATAAACGAAAGTAGATTTTGATGTAAAGCTGGCTGGCTGAGGGTTCTGGCAAAGATTTAAGTCAAGACCGGTCAGGTTATCCGATCTGAATTTTCTCAGTATCAGGTCACCAAATTCTTTTGCTTCAGTGCCGTCATTGTATAAAACCACTGTTCCGCCATCACTAATCACCTGTAGTTTTGATAAGGATAAACTTCCATTTTCATTTATCGGCAAGGCCCCTTCCATATTCAACGATGCAGCTACAGAACTGTTTACCAATACCGGGGCGTCAGTCGCCTTACCTGTCCATTTGTAAATGGCACCGGCACTTGCTGAACCCGGATCTCCCGCGAGGATAATGTAGGTTCCGTTTGAAAGCCGCATCAAATCACGGATACCTCTCAGGCCAAGATCCAGTTCAATAGGTGAACCATAAGTTGGATCACCGGATGGTGCTCCATTATTGAACCAGGTTTCAAAATTAAGAATAGGAGCAATAACAGCTTTTGTTCTGTTGGCAGTTGGAACCAGCGGAGCCCTTAAGCCGATATACATCGTAGTGCTGTCGGGGCCAAATACCATTCCCTCTGCGGCAAAACCGCCTGGTGTTTTTGAATCAACACCATCCGCAGCGCTTGCAGTAAAGTTGTATCCTTTGGCATCGCCCCAGGCCAGCAAACTGTTTTTTATTGCACCATAACCCAACACTGAAAATGTAGTAGCTGTGCCAGTTCCGGCAACTGTTGTTGCAAACAGCCGGTCACGGTTTGGCCTGCTTAAAAAATCACTGCCTGTACTCATACTGCCCAGCCAGTAAACCCGGTTAACATTCACAACGCTTTTTGTTGCCGCTTCCAGATCTACCTCAGGTTTTCCCGGATTAGGCAGATTCAGTGTTGACGCAAAATCAAATGAAGCGACTTTCAAACCGGACGCTGATCTTGAATATACATTCAGTACATCCAGTTCATCATCGCCGGTAATATAATAATTATCATCTAGTGCGATCGCATCAGAAGCGTCTGATATGCCGGTATGCCATAGCGTTGCAGCAGTCGATGCCGAGGCCACAGAAGCAGCATAGCTGATAATATAAGAAGCCGAATCTGTTCCGTCTCTTACGCTTACAGTTATACTAGTATATCCTACACCCGTCGCAGTAATTTTTACTGTTCGTGTCGCTCCGGTTCCGCTTACAACAATATTCGCATTTGGAACAACAATAGTATTGCTACTTGTGGCAGTTACTGTTAAATTCGCCGCAGGCGTTTCTGCATCATTTATCGTGAAATCTATCCCATAAATACTAACAGGATCCGTAGGATCGCTGATAACACCGCTCGCTTTAAACGGGCTTACAGGGGGTATTGTAACACCATCATCTATGAAATTGGAAGTACTAACACTCATTGAAATAGAAGGCGGATTATTTAGAAGATCGTTATCTGCGATCACAACATTTTGACTTGTACCAGATCCTAAAATAATACCTGACGAAGGCGCACTCATAGTCAATACGGCTGTTTCTGTGCCTTCAAAGATGGCGTCATCCACAACCGCAAAAGTTACAGAGCCTGTGGTAGCGCCGTCAGGAATAGTAATGGTTGTATTGGAAAGCGTGTAATCGCCATTGGTAATTCCGGTACCAGATACGCCAAGCGCAACAGTCTGATCACCCGAAACGGCAGACGATGCATTTGCAGTAACGGTAATAACCGTTGCGCCTGCTTCAGAAGCTGTGTTGGTACTGACCGTGAGGTTTACTTCAGGCGTTCCGGAAGCTACCGGAGCAAAGGCAATGCCCTTGTAAAATACATTACTCACTGCAGGCACAATGGTGGTGGCAGATGCACCTGCTCCCGTATCACTGATCTTAATTACCCGGTTACCCGCTGCATCAAAAGTAGTGGCATATAAAACAGGATTGGCACCTGAATAATCTACCAGCAAACCATAAGCGCCAATGTTTGCAACTCCGGTTCCCAGTGTGTATGCAAGTGACCATACGTTGCTGCTCTTTGTCCATTTTTGAATACCGCCAGCTGCTGTATTTAAGTTCACGGCTACGTAACAGATATCCATTGAAGGGTTAAATGAAAAATCTTCCGGGATAGTGGTGCCCATATCTATGACCTGGGTGATAGTTGCAGGATTGGAAACAGGTGAACTTCCCAATGTAAAGATTCCCAGATGCGACGCAGTAAAAGCCAGCGCAGCCTTTTGTGTTGAATAAAATATTTGTCCGTTAAAAATTCTGAGGCCATATGCCTTGGGCGGTGCCGCGGCAGTACCAATTCCGGTTTGTACACCGGATCCAAAATAATCAATGCCATCTATGTTAGCCGCTGATGCACCAGATGCCCAATAGTTGGTACCATCTGAAACAGCGCCCCTGATATCGTTGCCTGAATAAAATGTATTGCTTATGCCCCGTTGTAAATAAAAACCGGATGGAGCAATAGTACCCACCACACGGGGAACTGCAGAGGCAGCAGTTGCGGTAATGTCAGCAATTACAGACGTTGTTGCGTAACCCCCAATCACCAGATATTTATTGTCTGTAGATGTGGTAAGAAAACCTTCTGAGCCACCGAAAACACCTGAAGTCTGCACCGGAGTTGTTCCGGTAACCGGTAAGACAACTGATATGCCGGGCGTACCCGCCGTTGAAAATTCTTTCAGTGTGATAGCAGACGAGGCTTTGCTTACAGTGCCGGAGGTTTGCACCACAACGAGATTTCCAGGTGTAAAGGATGTTTGTGCAAAACTGCAGTATCCGGCACACATTGTAAAAAACAAAGTAAAAATCTTTTTCATTTTCGGTTTAAAAATTGTTTGTAAGTGTTGAATAGTTTTTTATTTACGGCAAGCCGCAGCCTGTTTATTAAGGCTTTTTCAGAGAGGCGAATTATTCAATAACAGTGAAGAATGATTTTAAAAGCGGATTACTTTATCAATCGTTATAGAAAGAATAAAGAAAGGAAATAAAAACAGGTTTAATTGTGTGTACAGGTTAATAAAACAACAACAAATTGCTAAATATAACAAGTGGGATTTTAATAATGATTTGGTAACAATTTGATCAAAATGAATATATATAGTAAGGATGGAGTCAGCTCAGTTAATTTTTAATACTTTCATCATAACGGGCGGAACAAAATCCCGGAGGCGATACCCCCTGGAAGGAACAACCTGCTTCGCTGTTCCATTCAACCGCTGCTTGTGTGTAACAAATTCGGTGTGATACCTGTATCCGAGGTAATGGTCATACTGATCAATGAGTTCATTCATTTTTTTTATTTGCTCCTGCTCATTTAGCTGCGACCACTGCCCGTTTTTATGTATCCTGTAAACAGAAAGATATTCATTTAAAATTGCCACAACGCCGAATTCAGATAATACCATTCCAATCATCCAGTCGGCTACCGGCAGATCAAATAAATCCGGTTTGATTTTCTGCACGGCACTCGTTCTGAAGACACAGGCAGACATGTTGCCCAACTGGTTTTCAATGGCCATTTGCGGTCCGCTTACATATTCAAAGGTATCCGGCGAGGAGAAGCCCGGGGTGCAGTAAATGCTAAAAAATTCATTGCGCATGATATACCGGTTCATGGCCATTACACATTCCGGATGCGCATCAAAAAAAAGGAGGTGCTTTTGCAGGCGTTTGGAATCCGTCCAGTAGTCATCTCCTTCCATCACTGCTATATAATCGCCTGAGCAGGCGGCAAAGGCCCGGTGGTAATTTTTTACAAGCCCGAGATTTACCGACGTGGGTAAAAAGATAAAGTTAAAGGCTGATTGCTCAGCAAAGGAACGGATCAGCATGACTGTATTATCCGTGGAAAAATCATCTGCAACCACCACTTCAATTTCACCGTCTACCTGCTGTGTGACAATACTGGCAAGGCATTGCGGGATATATGCTGACTGATTGTAAGTAATCAGGAGAACGCTGATTTTCATAAAAAGAATTTGACTTAATACTTATTGTTTGTAATGAAATGCTCATTGACACTTTTTATTTCCGGTCGCTTTTTGAAATAGCCGGTCAGCAGGTATTTAAAAAAATGCAGAAAATGTTTCCAGTAAAAATATTTCCCGAAAGCATAGGCAAAATAGTACCGCACAATTTCCGGGAGGCTGTATTCCAGCGAAAGCATCTTGTCTATAAAGCCCTGCATAGCTGTCCAATGCTGGCGCAACAATGTTTCATGCGATATGGCATCCACCGAGAACGGAAGCGTAGCTCCCCATTTTCTACTAACTGCCATTGCGTTGATTAACCATGTTTTGTCAAAGCTGCCTTCCGAAAAATGATGGGCTATAATATCAAACACCACCCCTACCTTATAGGCTGTAAATACCTGTAGAGAGAAATCAATATCATAGCCATGGAAGCCGCGGAATATTTTTTCATCAAACTGATACCTGCCAAATACTTCCCTGGTTGTGCACATCCAGAACCCATCAATACAAACCACTTTTTTAATAATACCCACATCCTGCGGCGAATGCGTCCTCACCATTTTTATCTCCCGTTTTGGATTTTTAAAATGCTGTATATAACTGACCTCACTTGGATAGATCAGGGAGGCCCATGATGAAGGAACCCTGCTTTTGATACTCCCTCCTGCAAGGCCGATCAAACCGAACTCTTTTGATGACAAATGTGCCGCTACCTTTTGGCCCCAGCCTGCTGTTTCAAAATAGATATCTTCATGGATAAAACAAAATACATCAAATTTTGCTCTGGCGGCGGCAATATTATACACTGCACATATCCCCAAACCTGTTGCAGCATTGTCAATAGCGATAATTTCAAAATCTACACCAATGGTGCGGGCAATGTTTTGGCTTACCTTATCAAGCGCATACTTATTGACAGAACAAATTATTATCGAAATCATTTTCTACATTAAATTAGATAGCACCGGCAAATGGCCGCCTGATATTTCATGAATACTTTTTTCAGGCGAATTAAATTGTTCAATAGTTGAAACAAAGGCCGGCATGGCAATTTTCCTGGCATGTTTTACCTGTAGTTTTTCCTGCGCACACTTCCCCATTCTATTTCTTACTTCGGTCTTGGTGATTAACATTTGCAATGCAGCGACCATGCTTAATAAATTACCATAAGGAACACTGATACCTGCATCAGTTTCAATAAATTCAGTGCTACCGCCGGCACCGCAAAAGCTAACTGTCGGGATACCAAAAGAAGCAGCTTCCAACACCACCAACGGATAAGGGTCTTCTCTTGATATCAGTAAATGAATGTCAAAACTCGCCATTGTGTCTATACTGTCATTACCATGCGGCAACAGCAGGCAATTGGGTTGAGAAAATTTTTCAACATCATATAAATTAAAAAAGCTGTTGAAAGAACGGTGATTACATCCCTTCCAAACAAAGAATACATTACTTGCCGGGTACAGGTTAGTGTACAATGAAATCAGGGGCAGGAACAAATCATAACCTTTCCGCCATTCATCTCCCCCCACTACACCTACTACTATGGCACCGGCAGGAATTGCATTACCATCCTTAAAGACCTGAACAAAAGCGGTATAGTCTTTCTTATTCCTGTAAACTGTTGCCAAAGGTGCAGGAAGTACCCGGATATTTTTTTCTGGTACAGCGTGCCTTTCGGAAAGGTTGTTTTTTACAGCTTGGGAACAGGCAATAAACAAATTTGTATTCTGCAAAACAGCCTGTAAACTTTCCTTGTTGGTTGTCATGTGTATGGCAGCTTCAAGTTCATGCACGTAACAAATATGTTTAGCTTTTAAAAACAATAACTTTTTTAAAATATGCCCGTTTGAAATGGTATTAAAAAAAATCAGGGAGGTTCCGCGGAGGCGGAATAATATTTCTGCACCTCTTGTTATAGTGTTAACCCTGTATTTTAACTTTTTCAACAAGCTTTGTTCGACGACGGAAATATGTTGGCTGTTTTTTTGCCATATGAGTGTTTCTCCCAGCAGCCGGAATTCATTGGCGAGGTTCCCATCCTCCATCATCAGTACCTGGAACGGAACTGCAGATTGTTTTTTAAATTCCCTCACAATATCAAGCAAGAGTAATGGTGCACCACTCATATTGGCTTTGTGGCTGACAAATAATACTTTTTTGACTGCTTTTTTTGGCATGTTATTGAAGGAATAAAATTTCTCTGACAAAAAGCTATATTTAATAATATAGGGTATTACTGACAACGTCAGCGGGTTGACGCTCAATAAAAAATTCCGTATCGGGGTTAATTACACCCGCGTATAAATGAGTATCAAAATTATTCAGCACAGTTAATTTGGTAGAGGGAATCCATGAATCCATTTTTTTTGATAAGCACATACACGTCACTTCCACATCTAGTTTCGCGTCCCTTACCGGGAAATCTACTTTAAAATTAAACCGGTATTTTCCTGCCTCTACCGAAAACCTGGTTCCGCTGCTTACATTCATTATGAGTAAACCGTCATACCTGACAGCAAAGATGATTTCACAATTTTTTAAACTTTCGGTGGCAGTAAAGCCGAAAGAAAAAATACAGGTGTCGCCGGTATAGCAGGCATGTTTGTTGGGCAGCTTTGACTCCTGCAATTGCCAGTCTGTAAAATAACCGGGCAGGCTGGCTGGTATATTTCCCCTTATTCCTGCAGCCATGTCGGCAGCTTCCTGCTGGTAAAGAGCGAGTATATCACTCATATCTCCTACCGCTTTTTGCAGTCCGTGTTCCAGTAACAGCGCTCTATTGCAAAGCTGCTTAATGGCAGGTATACTGTGGCTAACAAATAACACTGTTCTTCCCTGATTGCGGGATACGTCCTTCATTTTACCAAGGCATTTTGCCTGGAAGGCTGCATCACCTACTGCAAGTACTTCGTCAATGATTAAAATGTCGGGTTCAAGATGTGCTGCTACTGCAAAGGCAAGGCGTACATACATACCCGAACTATACTTTTTAACAGGCGTATCAATATATCGGCCAATGCCGGAAAATTCTACGATTTCATCAAACCGGTCTTTGATTTCCTGCCGCCGCATGCCCAGTACAGCCCCATTGAGAAAAACATTTTCACGCCCGGTTAACTCAGGATGAAAACCTGTTCCTACTTCCAGTAAAGAGGCAACTCTACCATCCAGCCTGATGGTACCATCCGTGGGCTTTGTTATTTTGGAAAGCAGCTTTAGCAAGGTTGATTTGCCTGCACCGTTGCTGCCGATGATACCAAATATTTCTCCCTGCTTTACTTCGAAATTAATGTCCTTTAAAGACCAAACATATCCTGAGCCTCCGGATAAATTGCGGTCATTTTTTTCTGCGGTAAGATGATAAGGATCTTCTTTTTTTCTTACCTGGTTCCACCATCGGTTTAAATCGTGGGAAATAGTACCACTGCCCAGACTGCCCAGTTTATAAAGTTTGGAAAGACCCTCCGCTTCGATAATATTTTGAGACATGCCGTGCTTATTTTATATTCGGTTGCTAGCTGCCGGCAACCGTTTTTTTAGCGTAAAAATTTGTTTCAAACAAGGATTGCCCGTACTGTACAAACTTCAATACAATCAATATCAATACAGGCAGCAACAGGAAATTAAAAAAGAGTTGTTTGTTAACTATGTAAAATCCATCCCTGAAAAACTGGAAGGGTAATATGCCGCAAACCATGATATAGTACACTGCCCAAAAGCGGTTGTTTTCTGAAAGATGACGAAGAAAATTCATCATGAAACCTGTGATAAACAGAAAGAAAAAAGAACCCACAGAACCAAAATTGATTACAAAGGTGCTCCACACACTATCGGCTCCCAGCGGGTTCTGGTATACATAGCCCATCCCCTGCGTTGACACAACATACGATTTGAAACTTATAATTGTGTTTGGCACCAGGTTTAAAAAAGAGGTCAGGAAATTTGCCGGAAAATTGACAACGGGAATATTATTGGCTATCAGAAAAGTGCTTGTACTAAACCATGTAAACACAGGCTCTGCCATCAGTGAATAAAGGCCCCTGTTTAAGTTAAAGGCCGTGCCCATCCTGAAAGTCCCTACCCAGCTGCCGACGAAAAGCGCCAACACGGCAAACAGCACAATCTGTATTAAAGTCCAGCGCCCGGTGGCAAAAGAAGTTTTATATACAAGGTAAATAATAAAGGTTTGTATTACGTACATACGGCCACCCATTGATAACAACAGCACTGCGGTAATTAGCGTTCCGGCAATTAAAACGTATGAAACTTTTTGTTTGCTGACTAACTGGTACAGTAAAAAAAAGTTAAAAATAACCAGCAGTGTTGACATCTTGCCCCGGGCGCCGGAATCATACAACTGGTAATTTCCCAGCAGAGAATTTTTACTGATATAAGTAAACAGGATTAAAACACCTGTCAGCAATACGGCAACGTGAGACGTACCCTGGCTTGTGTAGGATGCCGGAAAAAGCTGCAGCGATCTTTTATAGGGTGCAAATAATTTGTAAGCAAAATGCCCCGCATAAAATGCAGGTAACCAGGAAAGGGTGATTAAGATGTATGCCTGTAGCTTGTCTTGCGGTATCAGGCTAAAAAACCCCTGGTACATATCCATGCCCGGAAACCCTTTAAACGCATGGCTTACACCCACGATGTAAGGCGTAAACAGATAAAAGATATACCCGAAAAGGAACAGTATTTTATGGTCAATAAGATAATACCTGCGCATGTAAAAATTTAAGAAGGCTGGATACACAGTGAAGCCACAGACCCACAAATTCAAAGGAATTACTTTTTTTGCTGACTGCTTTCGCTTTTGCAAAAGTTAATATTAAGGTAATCTCCAAGCTTACCCATATCTTATACTTTTGCTTTTTTACACCAGCATCAGCTTTTTATTATATGAGGAATATTGTATTGTCCTTTAAAAAAAAAATATTGAAAAAATCAGGCATCCCTAAACGGCTTCCATTTATTTCAGGATATATCATATTCTTTCTCCTGCTGCTTTCGGCACAGCTGGTTACCAAAGCGCAGAATGTGGGAGATTTAACCAATATAAGAACGGAAGAATTGACTGATGACCAGGTAAGAAAATTTATGATTGAATCTGACCGCATGGGCTTGACGGATGACCAGATTGTACAGCTGGCGCTGCAACGCGGAATGAACCCCGAAGAAGTAGTAAAACTGAGAGAACGTGTAAAGGCAACACGCAAAACTTTAACGGCCGGTTACAAGGCCGACATTGATCATTCCAGTGCTTCATTACCCTCCAGTTACCAGCGGGATTCCGTGAGTTCACTTGAACAAAAGCCACTGGATAATTTTAATAGCGTTTTCTCCCAGTTGAAATCAAAAAATTTTGGCTTTGATGTTTTTAATAACAGGCGGCTGACGTTTGAACCCAACCTTAAACTACCCACTCCTTTTAACTACCGGCTGGCAGCAGATGATGAGCTGCTCATTGATGTATCGGGTTATTCAGAAATGAGTTACCGATTGAAGGTTTCCAATGAAGGCCTGATCAGGATACCCGTGGCGGGTGCGGTAGCAGTAAGTGGCTTAACAATTGAGGAAGCAAAGAGAGCCATCGTAAAAAAACTGGCGGGTACCATCTATGCCAATATCAGGTCAGGTAAAACAATAGTGGATGTAAATCTCGGCACAATACGCAGCATGAAAGTGACTGTAATCGGCGAAGCGACCCTGCCTGGCACTTATACACTGCCATCGCTTGCTTCTGCATATAATGCCCTGTATGCATGTGGAGGCCCCAACCTGAACGGATCCTACAGAAACATACAGGTGATCAGGAACAACACGACAATCGCTACAATTGATGTATATCAGTACCTGATTAGCGGGAGTAAAAAAAATGATATCCGCTTAATGGATGAAGATGTTATTAAGATCAACTCCTATGATACCAGGATAGAATTGAAAGGCGAAGTAAAAAAGCCGGGGCTGTATGATGTGGCCCCCGGAGAAAAACTGGCGCAACTTTTTAAATATGCTGGCGGATTTACAGACAACGCTTATACTGACCGGATACAGGTTTTCAGAAATACATCCAAAGACAGGAAAGTAACTACCATGCCGGAAGCGCAGATAGCATCGGCCGTTCCTGTAAAAGGTGACAGCTACGTGGTGGGAAAAATATTGAACCGGTTTACCAACAGGATAAGTATTGAAGGTGCTGTTTACCGGCCTGGGGAGTATGAATTAAGTGAAGGGCTGAGCCTGGTGCAACTGATAAATGAAGCCGATGGAATTCGGGATGACGCATTTACCGGCAGGGCAACACTGCACCGCCTCAAGGCAGATTTAAGCCCGGAAATTATTGCCTTTGATGTAGAGAAATTATTAAGCGGTGAATTAAAAGATATCAAACTGAAACCGGAAGACAGGATTAAAATATTTTCCAAATTTGATTTAAAGGAAGGCTATTTCGTCAGTATTGAAGGACAGGTATCGGCGCCGGGTATTTTTTTATATGAAGAAGGCATTACCGTACAGGATCTCATCTTGATGGCCGGAGGATTGAAAGAGGCCGCGTCACTACAACGCGTGGAAATTTCCCGGAGGGTCAAAGATGCCAATAAAGATTCGGCGAATATCAAATTAGCTGATTCAACCAACATCGCTACAGCTACAATTTTCCAGCAGGATATTACGCTGGATTTAAAGGACAGCGCAGTGATTCCGAAAATTGTGCTGATGCCTTTTGACGAAGTTACCATCCGCCCCGCACCCGGATATTTTGTTCAGAAGAATGCAGTAATAGAAGGCGAAATTATTTACTCCGGCAAGTATACTTTGCAGGCAAAAAACGATCGTATATCTGACTTGGTAAAACGTTCAGGCGGCCTTACAGCCCTCGCCTATCCAAAAGGTGCAGTATTGGTAAGAACAAAAAACTTAACCAGAACAGAACAGAATAACAGCGAACAGGGTCTTTCCAATTTATTAAAGCAAAATTATGAAGCTGGTGTATCTCCTGTTTTACTGCAAAACCAAATTGATTTGATGACAAGGAGGAAATCGGAAAATGTGGGCATTGACCTGCAGAAAATTTTAGAAAATCCGCAATCTGAATATGACCTGTTTTTAAATGATGGTGACACTTTACGCATTCCAAAACAATTGCAAACAGTAAGGGTAAACGGCGAAGTACTCTACCCTGCTTTGGTACGATACGACGAAAGCTTCAGGTTCAGGGATTACATCAACAAGGCCGGCGGTTTTGCAGACAGGTCATCTAAAAAAAGGCCTTATGTAGTGTATGCCAATGGTTCGGTAAAAGGAACCAAGTCCTTTCTGTTTATCAAAAAATATCCGAGGCTCAGTCCTGGTGCTGAAATCTTCGTTCCCTCCAAAAGAGAAAAAGAAAGACTTAGAACATCCGAAGTTGTCTCTTTAAGCGTATCGGTGGCGACCATGCTTGCTATACTTTATAATGTACTAAAAAAATGATGGAAAATACTTCAACACAGCAACAGGATAACCGTGTATTTGATGAATTTTCGCCGCAGAAATTAATTCTGCAAATCCAAAGTACAGCAGGTTATGTTGTTTCCAAATGGAAAATTATTCTATTGGTAGCATTTATTTTTGGCATCACAGGATACATACTCAGTTCTTTCAGAAATCCAACCTACTCGGCAGAGATTACCTTTGCTTTGGATGAAGGGGCCGGCCAGAGCGCCAGGAGTGATTTTGCACAATTAAGTGAACAACTGGGCATGGGGCCTGTACTGGAAGCTGGTGGTGTCTTCAGCAGCATGACGAATATTGTTGAACTGATTCAGTCCAGGTTGCTGATTGAAAAAACACTGAGGAGTTCAGTCAAAATAAATGGCAGGTCGCTGTTGTTTGCTGATTTTTTTCTTGATTCACTCAACTACAGGGAAAAGTGGATGGAAGATACTTCGTTGAATAAACTGCATTTGCTTGCCACAAAAAAAACAACGCAGGACAGTTTGTTTGAAAACAGAATTATCCGGAATATTTATGATGTGCTGCTGGCAAAAAATATTAAAGTTGACAATAAAGGGAAGGGAACCAGTATTATTTCAGTAAGCTGTATTTCAGAAAATGAATTATTTTCCAAATATTTTCTGGAGGCGCTGATTGAAAAAGTAATTACTTTTTATATAGACAACAAAACACAACGGGCGAGGCTTGACGTAGATTTTCTGCAGCGCAGAACGGACTCCATCAACCATATTTTTACCGGTTCACTTTACGGCAAGGCTGCCTTTACTGATGCCAACATCAATGCCGTGAGACAGGTGGGCACGGTTGCGGGCGAACGGCAGGCGGCTGATATCCAGATACAAAAGAACACCTACTCAGATTTGTTCAGGAGCCTTGAAATAGCGAAGACGAAACTCATGAAAGAAACGCCCCTTATTCAATATATAGATTTGCCTATCCTTCCACTTAAAATGAATACTACGGGTGTGTTCAAGTATGCCGTTATCTTTTTTATACTGGGCGCTTTTTTAACCATTGTATGGTTGCTGCTGTACAAAACATACAGGCATTTTATACCAAAAGTGGTGGAACCTGATATCTATGAAACCTACTATGCTGCGCCTTCTGAATAGATTTCCGGAATTATTCACTTACCATTTTCCTGTTGTTGAAACGTTGGGTTGATGATTATTTTACGTGGCGATTATACAACCTCCTTAGCATTGAAATCTTAGGAGCCACCGGTGGTTGAGTAATTTCCCGCGGGGGTATATGCCGGTCAATTTCATAGGCAACACCTTTTCGTATAGCTTCATGAAATTTATAATTGGTATGAATATCAAACGAAGCATAGATATATACCATCGCCATAATTTTGTCGTAGGCTTTGTGAGCTGCAGTTGCACCGCTGTCGTGAATGCGGTAAACACCCATCACTTCATCCAGGTATTTAAAATTCCCCCGCAGGCTCAGCAATAACATAAAGGGTAGGTCTCCAAAAGGGGAATTATGAAACCATCCGGGCAATTCAAAGTCTGGATAGTTTACAAACACTACAGAAAGGGAAGGGATAAACCAGGGACCGAGTAAATCATTTGTATCAAAACTGTCTTTTGGAAGTGACTTGTGCAATACCCAGTTATCACTTTCTGAAGTCCTTTCCGCACCAAGCGTACCCGTTCTTTCTTCCTTCATTTGCACATTGTGAAAACAGGCACAATAATCTGGATTGGCTTCTAAAAATTCGATCTGCTTCTGCAATTTGTGTACGTCAGTCCAGTAATCATCACCTTCGCAAAAAGCAATGTATTTGCCTTCGCAGGCTTTATAGGTTCGGAAAAAATTCTTACTCATTCCTACATTGATGGCGGAAGTAATCAATTTTATTTTGTCAGGATATCTTTCTGCAAATTCAAGGCAAATTTCTTTGGTACAGTCCGTACTGTTGTCCTCCCCTATGACCAGCTGAAAATCAAAATTTGTAACCTGGCTTAAAACAGCTTCAATTGACTGACGGATGTATTGTTGATGATTGTAGGTAATCATACAAATATTGACTAACATGCTGAATTATTTTTAATGGGGGATAAATGAGTTTCCCGGAGAGCTTCCTGAATTTGTTTTGTGAAAAAAGTGACGGCATCAGCGGGGTGCTTCTGTTCAATTGTGTTTCTTGCATTGATTCCCATCTGCTCCCATTCTTCTTTCCGGGTCCAGGCCCTTTCCATGGCTTCATCGATACAAGCGGGCTCCGGAAAGGCGGCCATAAAACCATTAAAGTTGTCTTCAACCAATTCTGCCGTTCCTCCTACATCCGTCACAATCGCTGCCCGCCCAAAACGCATGGCTTCAATCAGGCTGAGGGACTGCCCTTCCATCCGGGATGGCATCAGGAGTATATGATGCTCCTTCCATATTTGTGCAATATCATCTACGTGGTCATGCAAATGAATATTATGTATAGCATGCATTTCCATCATTCGTTGCAACAGTGCAACATGAGGACCGTTGCCAAAAACAGTAAATTCTACAGGCCGCCTTTTCCATTTGTCAGCCTTAAGCACTTCAATCAATAGATCATACCCTTTGTGATAACATTCGATACGGCCAACAAGCGCTATTTTATAAACAGTCCCGACTACGGGAGGAAAGGTTAACCCCGCAGGTATGCGGGCCACAAATGGATTATACACCACACTGCCATTGGTAAGTTGTTCACCAAGCAGCTTTTCGTGCAGGTGTAATGTATTGTGGGATACAAAGTAATTGCGTACAGCCTGTTGATACATACGTCTCAAATCATTGATGAAGTTATCATTGAGTGCAGGCCATATATCGAATTTAACCAGGTGTGTAAGCGTTACGTAGGGAATATTTAGCTTAAGGCAATCTCCTATTAAATGTCTTCCCTCAAAATTGTTGCCTTGCGAAATAATGACCAGGTCCGGTCTTTTTTTCTGCAGGGTTTCATGAAAAAGATCCCTCTCTGAAAATGTGCGCAGACCTGCTTTTTGGATAATTCTTTGTGCAATGGAAAGCGGCCTGGTACGGCTCCGGAGATCAATATAATCATCAGCTGCGGGAATAAATGCTTCCACCAATTGATGATCATAACGCAGCCCGGCTTTCACCTCGTATCCCAGTTCAGCTAGCTGGCGGGCAGTGATTGTCCATAGCACTTCGCTACCACCCCAGATAATATTTGTTGATAAAAAGAGAATGTATTTTTTGGACATAATTTCGTTCGTCCGCAAAGATAATTACTAATGCTACCGGCAGTTTTTTGAGCCCTTTTTGCGGGTTAAGATATCATTATCATTTAGACATTTATCTATTGAACTTGTTTTACAAAGCTACCTGCAGATTCTTAATCATAATTTAATACCGATTATTTGGCATCGTGTAATTTTTTTGCTCAATTACTTAATTCAACAACAAAGAAAAATGAGGTGTTTATTTTGGTTAAATCTGCTGATGCTGGTATCCTGCTCAGCAGACAATACTACCATCAAAATAAAGGGATCAGACACAGAAGTGAATCTGGCTGTTCAGCTGGCGGAATCTTTTCATTCTACAAACCCCGGACTATTTGTTTCCATATCAGGCGGCGGCTCGGGGCTTGGCATTGCATCTTTAATGAATGGAACGGCGGATCTCGCCAATTCTTCCAGGAGTATTAATGACCTTGAGCTAAAGTTATTTCATCAAAGAGGCATCAATCTTGACTCTTTCATTTTTGCGCAGGACGCTATTGCATTTGTTGTTTCTTCATCCCTGACAATAGATTCCATAACCCCGGCAGAACTGGCCGCCATTCTAAAAGGCAGTTTAAAAAACTGGTCGTCCCTTACAGGAAAAGACTTACCGGTAAATATTTATGGCAGGCAAAGCAATTCCGGCACACATGATTTTGTAAAAAAGAAACTGGGCATTGATTTCAGCCCGCATGCCAAAGAAATGAACGGCAATGCTCAAATCCTGGAAGCGCTTAAATCGGATAATTCAGGCATTGGGTATGTGGGTGCCGGTTATGTAATTCATGGTGGCAGCAAAGGAATAAAAGTGCTTACCGTGTACGAAACCAAAAACAGCAAAGCCGTTTCGCCTTTGGATGCGGCAATGATTGCAGCCGGCAAATATTATTTTCAGCGTCCCTTGTTTCAGTATTATAAAACGGGGTCTTTTGAAAAAGTAAAGCCGATACTGGATTTTGAAAAAAGCACAAGCGGACAAAAGATCATACGGGATGCAGGATATTACCCGGTAAATTAAATTGCATGGATATTAAGAAAAGGGAAAGCCTGGACTGGTTTTTTAAGCAGGCTTTTAAGGCTACCGGTTTGCTGACCATCTGCATGCTGGGCGGCATTTTCCTGATGTTATTATACAACAGCATCGCCTTTGCCATGGATATAAAGCCGGTTGATTTTTTTACCGGCTATCAATGGAACCCGGGCAATGCCAACGGCAAATACAGCATCCTGCCCTTGCTGGTAAGTACAGGTTTGGTAGCGGCAGGTTCTATGATCATTGCCGTTCCGCTGGGCATTTTTACGGCAGCATTTCTTTCTGAATTTGCACCCCCGAAATTGCAGGCTGTATTAAAACCTGTTATTGAAATGCTTGCTGCTATACCATCCGTTGCCATCGGATTCTTAGGTATTGTACTGGTTGGCCCGGGCATTGCAAAACTGTTTGGTATTCAAAACGGATTAAATGCACTGAATGGTTCTATTTTGCTGGCGGTAATGGCGTTGCCTACTATTATCACCATTAGCGAAGATGCTATCAACGCAGTTCCAAAAAGCTACCGGGAAGCATCGCTGGCACTAGGTGCTGACAAATGGACCACGCTCTTTAAGGTAACTATTCCTGCTGCCTACCCTGGTTTGATTGCAGCCGTTATGCTTGGCCTTGGCCGGGCACTGGGAGAAACAATGACAGTGCTGATGGCAACCGGCAATGCGGCTGCAATGCCCCGCGGATTTTTGGATTCTATCCGCACCATCACCGCTACGGTAGCCATTGAAATGGGAGAAGTTCCTTACCGGACCACGCATTATTTTGCCTTGTTTGCCATCGCAGCTGTATTATTTTTAATTACCTTATCCATCAATTTGCTGGGTGAATATTTTGCCAACCGCTTAAGAAAATTTCAGGCATGAAAAGAAGATAGGTGGATTTTTTTACTGGATATTTTTGGCGGGCAGCACCATTATTGTGTGCCTTTTTTTAGGCATTATTTTATTTGATATTTTCTCAAAAGGGATGCCCTCTGTTTCATGGAATTTTATCAGCAAATTGCCAACAGAGGGTATGACAAAGGGAGGCATTCTGCCTGCTATTACGGGTACCGTTCTGCTGACATTCATCACCACTATTTTTGCCGTACCGTTTGGAATTGCCTGTGCCATTTACCTGAATGAATACGCCCGGCCATCTGTACTTACCAATATTATCCGGGCCTCCATCCGGAACCTTTCCGGTATCCCCTCAATTATTTACGGTCTCTTCGGGCTGGCCTTGTTTGTACAAGCACTAAGGCTGGGCACGTCGGTGTTGTCTGCCGGTTTAACGCTTGGACTACTATCACTACCATATATTATCACCACTACGGAGGAAGCTTTGAAGCGCATCCCCACTGTTATGCGGGAAGCAACGCTTGCCCTTGGCGCTACCCAGTTTGAAACAATCAGGGATGTAGTTCTTCCAAAGGCTTTACCCGGGATCCTTACGGGTGTAATATTAACACTTTCGAGAGCAGCCGGCGAAACAGCACCTATCCTGTTTACCGGCGTGGCATTTTACATCAATGGCTTAGCAACTTCTTTTAACCAGGAATTTATGGCCCTGCCCTATCACCTTTACATGCTCTCAACACAACACCAGTCCATCGGGCAGGTAAGGCCATTGGCTTATGGCACGGCAGTGGTATTGATCATACTGGTTTTTATCATGAATTGTATTGCTTTTTATATCCGGTTTAAACAAAGAACACAAGATTAACATGGCAGACATCAAACTTTCGGCTCATAATTTAAATCTTTATTTCGGCACCAAGCACATTTTGAAAAACATCGATATCGATTTTTCAAAAAATAAAGTCACTTCATTAATTGGCCCTTCAGGTTGCGGCAAATCTACCCTGCTGCGTTGTTTTAACCGTATGCATGATTTAACACCCGATGCCAAAATTGAGGGAATTCTAAAACTGGATGACCTGGATATTTACAAAAAAAAGTATAGTGTAACGGAGCTCCGCAAACGGATCGGAATGGTGTTTCAAAAACCAAATCCTTTGCCCAAAAGCATTTATGAGAACATGTCTTATGCATTAAAGCTACACGACTTTCCAAAAAATGAATTACCGCACTTGATTGAGTCTGCATTAAAGGAAAGCTATTTGTGGGAAGAAGTAAAAGAAGAATTAAAAAAGCCAGCGGTAAAATTATCCGGTGGACAACAACAACGCTTATGTATTGCAAGAACTGTTGTGCTGCGGCCCGAAGTGATTTTAATGGATGAACCCTGCTCTGCCCTGGACCCTATCAGTACGAGAAAAATAGAAGATTTAATACTCAGCCTTAAAAGGAATTATACCATTGTAATCGTAACGCACAATATGCAGCAGGCACAACGCATATCTGATGATGTCGCGTTTATGTACCTGGGCGAACTGATTGAATTTGATACCTACGAAAATATTTTTAAAAACGCAAAAAAAGAACTTACAAAAAATTATGTCAGTGGGCATTTCGGTTAACTGAACAATACCCGCTAAAAATACAGCCCCCTGTTGATGAATATATTGAATTGGTTCTGCCATAAATGATTGTTCGCGGACTACTTTCCCATTGAAAATTAATTTGTTAATAGTTGCATAACCTATATGTAACAATACGGTAAAGTATGTGAGGTAGCTTGCAGCATCATTCATTCAAATAATCTCAGATGAAGCGCCGCCCGGACGTATGCAGTTGCAGTTGGTATTTTTGCAGCGTATTATTAATGACATTCATCAGTGGTTTAATGCTGATGGCCCATGGAAAATCTGCCTGCTTTATTTCGCTGAACAATTATCATCCTTTTTGGCTGAATGTGTTTTTTATCAACTATACATTTGTTGGCGATGGCATTTTTGCATTCTGCCTGATTGCAATTGCCTGGCTGTTTTTTAAAAGAAAAGAAGAAGGCAAGGCGTTGCTTATATCCTTTATACTTTCTGGCCTGGCAACGCAGATCATAAAAAACCTGGTGAATGCGCCCCGTCCTAAATTATATTTTGAAGCAGGTCAGTACCTGCATTTTATTGATGGCGTAAGTCTTGCCAACAATTCCAGTTTTCCCTCTGGTCATACTGCCACCGCCTTTGCATTAGCAACTGTGCTGGTGTTAATGGCAAGGAATAAAAACGCCCAGCTTGTCGTATTGCTGGCTGCCGCAACGGTAGGTTATTCCAGGATCTACCTTGCCCAACACTTTTTACTGGACGTTATGATTGGTGCTGTCATAGGCACCGCTTCCGGAATACTGGCTGTTTATTTTGCCCTTAACCTCAATGCTTTAAAATTGCCAGCTATTAAATGGCATCCTGCAAAAAATAATAACAGGCAGTCAGGTTCACCTTCTTCTATACAAACAGCATGAGCTCTCTGATTGGAACCCGTCTGCTGCAATATGGCCTGGTGGGCGTTGCCGGAATGGCCGTTGATTTTTCCGCAACCTGGATAGGCAAAGAAAAAATAAGGCTGAATAAATACCTGGCTAACTCCATCGGCTTTTCCCTGGCTGTTATCAATAATTTTTTACTTAACCGCTACTGGACTTTCCATGACACGGCGCACCCCTTTGCTCCGCAATTGATCCGCTTTTTGCTGGTTTCCCTTTCTGCCCTGGGCATTAATCATTTACTTTTGTACCTGCTGGTGAATAAAGCGCACAAGAATTTTTATTTACTAAAGCTGGTTGTAATAGGCCTTGTTTTCTTCTATAACTATTTGCTCAATTTTCTATTTACTTTTAATTAATGCCGGTTGAATTATCAAAAGAAAACAATTCAGCTAATTGCCATTGCTACATTGCTACGATGCCTGGTCGCTGGAGCAACGGAGCTGGGTAATGATGAAGTCTATTACCGTATGTATGCGCAATACATGCAATGGAATTATTTTGATCATCCGCCTATGGTCGGCTGGCTTATCCGCCTGACAACAGCCAATCTTTTACTGGATAGTGAATTCTTCATCCGGCTGGGTGCCATTGCATCTGCGGCCGCAACCACCTGGTTGTTTTTCCTCTGCGGTAAAAAACTGCTGGATGCACGTACCGGCTTTACAGCTGCACTCATTTATACCGCAACTCTTTATGGCAGTATCATCGCAGGCACATTTATCCTCCCTGATTCACCGCAAATGGTTTGCTGGTCGTCCGCTTTATACCTGCTGATAATCATTGCCGATGCAAAAGCCATTAACAAAAGAAAAAAAGGTCAACTGATGTGCTTTGGCATTCTCTCCGGCATTGGTATGCTGTGTAAAATTCACACTTCTTTTCTTTGGCTGGGCTTTCTATTATACATTATTTTATACAACCCTCAATGGCTGCGACAACCCGCATTGTATCTTTCGGGATTCATTACCCTTGCCTTTTTTTACCCGGTAATTCAATGGAATATCGACAATCATTTTGTTACCTGGCTCTATCACAGCAAACGCGTCAATATAAGCTCCGGCGGGCTGGACCCAGCCTCATTTCTGACTTTCGCCGGCGGGCAGTTGCTGTACACCAACCCGGTGCTCTTTCCGTTCTTCGTACTGGCCGTAATTGCGGCAATTAAAAATAAAGTACCAGTTGTGTTAAGTCAACGAAGAATACTGCTTTTTTGCAGCCTTCCCCTGATACTTGTTGCCGCGGTCGTATCATTATTAAAAACTGTGCTGCCGCACTGGACCGGCCCGGCTTACAGCGGGCTGATCCTTTTAACCGCATGTTACTTTAGTGGTTTATCGACTGCAAAAAATGCAGACAAACTTTTGGTGCCAAAATCTTTAAAACTATCCTTATCCTTACTGGCTTTTATTTGCCTGGCAGGCATACTGGTCATACATTTTTATCCGGGGACACTGGGATCACAAAAAAAAAGAAAATCTGGGTGAAGGTGATATTACATTGGATATGTATGGCTGGAAAAAGCTGACAACACCGTTTCAACATGTTGTTGAACTAAAAGAAAAAGCTGGTCTGGTGCAGCCTGGTGCTGTTCTAATTAGTAATAGATGGTTTACCGCAGCACACCTTGACTTATATGTAGCCATGCCATTAAAAAAAAATCTTGTTGCATTGGGCGACACCAGTGATATTCACCAATACGCCTGGATTAACAATCAGCGAAAGAAATTAAAGCCTGGCGATGATGCCTGGTGCATTGTACCCTCCGAAAATTATTTTGACGCCATTAAAACTTATGCTCCGCTTTTCAACAAATCATTTTTGATAGATACCATTATTCAGGAAAGAAACGGCGGGCCTTGCCGTCTGTATTACATCTACGGATTCAGAAATTATACTCCTTAGTAAGCCCTCTTTTAAGACTACGCCTTCTGCCGGCTGTAATTAAAAGCATACATGTTTGTGATAATTAAAATAAGGCCAAAATCATACTCATATAAAAACTTAATATTGAAAGCAATGTTCTTATATTAATTTTGCGTTATCATTTTACAAAAAAATTAATAATGCCAACAAAAGAAAACATCAAAAAAATTACTATGAACAGAAATGCTGCTTTGCAAGCCATTACAGGTCAGTTGCAAACAGCCCTAACCGGATTGAAGGAACAGATTGGAGAAAAGAAATTTGAAAAAAGAATTAAAAAAGCAGCCAAACTGCTGGTTGCAGGATTTAAAGACACGCCTGAAAAAAAGACAATGCCCGCAGTGAAAAAAGTTCATTTGTCCGTAAAGAAGCCGACAAAGGCTGTTGAGAAGGCAGCACCAAAGGCAAAAAAAGGAACCGGGAAGGCGGCAAAGAATAAGTCTTAGCATTCACTGATACTATGCAAATAGTGTTGCCCGAAGAAAGATGGAAGCTGTGGTTTTGGGTCAGTTTTTCTGCCGGTGTCCCGCATCTGCAGCCCTACTCATCTGCCTTCATAATAATACCAGAAAAGGCAGTATTATATTCCCCTGACACTAATCAGCGATGTTAATGGGTAGCGAAGGTTTTTATATCCGAACATATCAACTTTAATTGTGCCGACCGTTATCGGACTTTCAACTCTCAGTAACAGGTGATTTGGATCGTCACTTACCCAGGCAGTCATTTTTTCTCCGCCTTCAAACAATGTTCCCTTTATCAGCAAAGGTTTTAGCTTAATAGCCCGGAATTTTCCGTACTGGGTTTTGATTGTTTCCTTTCCCATGAAACGCAGGAACAAATGGTAGACTTCATCATCCAGGAACATGTCAAAGGGTATTTTATCGCCTGCCTTGTACTTGTCATAATTGATATTGCGTGCATAATACATGGAGCTAACAACATCCTGCATACAACTGGTAGTTGTAAATACACCATTGGTGCTGATCACGGTATTGCTGCTTTGGTTAAATGTTACATTGTTATAAATTTTATGCCCCCCTTCATCTACATTGCGTACAAATTTTACCGGCAACATGGTTGCCGTATCTATATATGATTCATATTTATCCCTTACCTTAAAAAAATTATCAAAGAGAGAATAATTACTTCCTTCCCCCACGCAATGGTATACGGGCTTGCCATTAAACCTTTCAAGCGCTGCGGAAAACGAAGCTTCGCCGGCACCGACATACATACCCAGGGCGTTGTAAAACACCTTCATGGTAACCACTTCCCCGTGCTGAAAAGAGGTGTTTTTTATTCCGCAGAATTCTCCCGCTGGGGTCGTATCGATACTGCCTGACTGGCTTGGCTGCGAAAGCGGCTTCGTATAGAAAGTAAAGCCAATGATGAGTGCAAACAATTTTATAAACGGTTCCATTTTATTCATTTTTAACTTCGGTTAAAAAAATACAGTTAACAAATAATATTGTTAAACGATAACATTGTACAAGCCCCTATTTGCAAAAGCTTCAAACTGACTTCAGGATTTAAAGCTACCATTACAATTTTTGACGGCAATTATTCAGCCATTATTTTATTGTTAAACCGGTACTATCAGCAAGGTGTTTATATGTTGAGCGATACTATAAAGTCAATGACAGGCTTATATTAATTCATTGATTTTGTTATGGCTTTTGTATATGTATAGTAGAAGAAGGCTATTTTTCGTCAATAGAAATTGATGTGCGGATAAAGTTTTCTGCAATGCTCAGCGGCCGAAATGTAAACCGTTTCTTTATGTGGTGACCTCCGGTACGGCGCAGGATATTGCTAAGTGTTTCTATTACTTCGATGGTATGATCTCCCTTATTGATCATCACACACTCGGCCATTGCGGCATGCCCGGCATCGGTGATTTCCGATCTGGTAGCAATGCCGGTTTTATTAAGCGTTTCCAGTACTTGGGTTGCCCATATTACAGGTGCATGTGCCGCTTCGCAAATCCACAATATTTCTTCCTGTATTTCCCCTGTGCGTTCAAAACCAATTTCCACAGCCAGGTCACCGCGGGCTATCATTACTCCAAAGGCTTTTTCCCGCATGCCCCTTAACAACAATTCAGGCAAATTTTTAACTGCTTCCGGTGTTTCAATCTTTATTATCACATAAGGCGGATGGCCGGAAAAAGTTTTTAAATCCAGATGCAATCCCTGCACATCTGACGCTGAGCGTACAAAAGAATAACCAACCATATCTGCATGTTCGCAGATAAATGGCAGGCAATCCCTGTCGAAATCCGTCAGTGGCGGGATGACAAGGGCAGAGTCAGGAAAGTTGATTCCCTTGCCGGATTTAATCTGCTGTTTGCCGGATGAGATACGGATAATACGCATGGCCGCCACCTTCCTTTTGACAGATTCAATGACACCTTTTATCATGCCGTCATCAATGTAGACCCGCTCTCCTTTTTTTAGCCTGGCAACGATCCCTGTCTCATTCGGGCTGATCACTACCTGGCTTTCGGTGAACCCTTTTACGCTATCTGCCAGCCAGATTATTTCCCCCTCCTTTACTTTTACTTTTCCTTTTTCTTTTCCCTTGCCTATTAACTTTGTCCTTATTTTGGGCCCTGCCAGGTCCATATAAAGCTTGCATGCAAGGCCGGTATACCGGCAGGCTCGTTTTAAATGCTGGATCATCTTAGACCAGACGGCTTCGTCATCATGCGCACAATTAATGCGTGCCACATTCATCCCATTCTGCAGCAGGTTTTTAATGAGGGCGTAGTTATCAGCAAAAGATGCATCAAATGTAACCATGATAAACGGTGACAGGGTATCTGCCTTTTCGCCAAACAGGATACGACTTTTTCGGGCCATTTCCCGCTGATTAAATTCAAACGTGCAGGCATCCATTTCATTTTTATCATATTGCTTATTCAATCTTTGTAAAATTGACTGCAATTGCCGGTGAATATGACTTTCTGAACTGGCCAAAGAAGACAGGCCGTTTGTATGCAGGGCGTCCTGGAGATCCCTGATATCTTCACTTCGAAGCGATAAATATTTAACGAGATTTTTTGCAGCAGCTAATTGCATGGGATGAATATCGCTGAACAACATTTGTCGCTTTTCTGTTTCCGCCAGCATTTTGTTTTCCAGTGCTGTCAATTGCTGTCCTATTGATTTCAGGGAATAATGCGCCATTATACAAGATGGAATTAAAAAAATAAAAATAAAGGTTCAGCAGATTTGTAAAAATGAGCAAAATCATTGCCGTATATGATTCTTGGGGCAACACTTCTGCATTGCGTTTTTTGAACGGTATCTTGTTAGGAAAACAACGCTGCGGAGTTGATAAAAGAGGTAAAAAAATTGCATTCAAATTTCCAACGGCTTGTCAACCACGTGCACTGCTCATTCCAATGTTAAGTTTTTCCAACTACAAGAAAGCGACAGGGATTTGATGTATTTTGCCCGCTCAAATATTTAATCATGTCAAACAAGCAACCAAGTGTTTTTATCTCCGATATCAATACCCACAATAGAATCCGCGAACACTTTTCCAATGCGACAGATATCATATCTGAAGAAGACATTAAAAATGCAGTTACAAATTTTAACGCTGTCACCAGCGAGGCTGAGAAAACGGATGTGCAATTGCAGGAAGCCTAAATAATTATCCCATACCTTTAAAGGATCTGCCAATTACTGCATTCCAAAAATAGAAAGGGCCAGGATAAATATCCAGCCCCGATTTCAAGTCTAATGTCCTATGAAAAACCGCAGCAATGTTAGCACTTGCTTTTCTATGGAACATTAAATCGCGGTTATTAAATTGTTGTCTCTTTGGTTTTAAGTCTATAGCTAAAAGGACAGTACCCAGGCTACTTTTTTTAGCGGCAATTTTTGCTGTCTTCACAACTCATTCATAGATACCCCATACTTGCGAACCGACACTTTTAAGCCTTCAACCGGCTTGCCTAAAAGATATACCTTAATACAAGCTGCATTTGCCATCCTGGATGGCAGGTCAGGACTGGCAATGAATGTTTCCATTAAAGAAGGATCAAACTGGTATTTGCCATTTGCTGTAGGAAATCGGTTGGAAGTAGCCCGAAGCGCTTGCATATTTTCGTACGCCCCACTTGCTGCATAGCATATTACCAATATTGATAAAGTCCAGGTTTAGTTGCAACGTATCCACCTTGCTGTTTATTTTAAAATTAAAATCCTGCAGAAGCCGCAATTCAACCTGGCTGAACCAGGGAGACTCTGCTCCATATTTTTCTGTGTAATAACCGCGGCGGCTCTTGAGATATTTATCCTGTTCAATAAAACTTTTAAAAGCGGTACGTTGGGCAGTTTCACTTTGAACTGTTCCATTCACGTCGGTTAAGGTGTCAAACGGCATTACATCTATTTCGCTTTTTTTCGGAACGTAGAGCAAGTCATTCGTGAATGTATTATCATTGTTTATGTCACCACCATATACATAGGCAAAACGGTTGCCACTGTTCCAGCTACCGAAAACAGAAACGGTGGTAGTATATTTACCCTTACCATATTCGTATTTTTTTGGAAAAGCAGCACAGTGTGTTTTCTTTAAGCACCTCGATAGTTAAAATCAACCAACGTGTCTTTAAAAACAACAGAACACCTACAATTCAATCGTCATTATACTTCCCAATTACAAAAAAAGAAGTTCACCTTCAAGGTATTTCAAGGTATCTATTTATAAAGACTCGCTATACGCGAGATTTTTTGTAATTATCCGACGCGTAAAACAACCATTATACACTTTTTCAAAAGATGAAACGGTTCTGATGATATCATGATCTAAACTGAATTCGAGACTTCTTGCGACCATCCCCTGATGCAACTGTTTGTTTGTAAATATTTTTTGAATGGATTGAACAATTACCTCCTGTTCACCTGTTTCAAATAAAAAACCATTTACATTATCACGCACCAATTCCGGCAAGGCGCCAGCATTTACTGCAATCACGGGCAGGCCCGAGGCCATGGCCTGCAGGGTTACAAGACTAAGCAGTTCTGCCCTGCTGGCAATAATAAAACAGCGGCTGATGCGGTAGAAAAGCGGCAAATCTTCATTGGGTACAAAACCGGTGAAGATCACCCTGTCCTGCAGATTTAACGCTACTGACCTTACTTCCAGGGAATCTTTACAAACTCCATTTCCAACCACAACAAAGCTAAAATCAACTGTCTTTACAGCAACGGCAACGGCTTCCAGTATTTCTTCAATGCGTTTTTCGGGATCTATGCGGCCGACGTATAAAAGGATGGGTTTATCCGTCAAGCCATATTTTTTCCTGATGGTTTCCCCTTGTCCGGATGCGTTGAACTCTTCGAGGCTTATCCCACTGGAAATGGGAATCACTTTGGTCTTTAAATGCGGCCGTATCAGTCTGGCGCCGGTTTCTGTAGGCGTAGTTACGAGCAAGACCTGGTTGAAAACCTGGGAAAACCTGGACCATAAAAAACGCTCTACTACATTTTTTAATCTTTTATTTTTAAATAACGTGGTAATATTTTCCGGCATAAAATGGTTGGTGCCAATCACAGGAATATTTAGTTTCTTATTGATCTCTACTACCGCTTTGGATAAAATGAAATGATCCTGCAAGTGTATTACATCTGGCTTAAAATCATGGATGATTTTTTCTATTTTGGACTGCAGCATGAAGGGAATGGGAAAACGCAATTTGGGATAAAACAATAAAGGCAGTGACGGCATCACATATACATCAATCCCATCTATTTTCTTTTTTGCGAAATGGATATCTTCCGACGGTGCAATTACCGCAACCTCATGTCCTTTTTCTTGCAGCAAAGGCGCAATGCGGCATACAAAATAATACACGCCATTTAAATGCGGGTAATAGGTTTCTGAAACAAAAAGGATTCTCATATTTTTTTAAGTTTTGTTTTTACAATAAAGAAGAGCGCAATTGCAACAGCGCCGAGAATAGTGAGGGTTGCAAAGTAATCCAGGTAATGGCTGATTTGTTTGTAGGCCTCTCCAAACAAAAAGCCGGTGCCAATATAGACGATGTACTGAAGTGCAGAGGTGATCAGGCAAATACCAATGAATTTATTATAAGCAATTTTTGCATGTCCTGCCATATAGATACCTGCTACTCCTACCCCCAGAATTATTTTAGATAAGGAAATCGTCTTATTGGGATTACTTTCAAAAAAAATCCTGGCCCTGTCCATTTTATTATCTGTCAGACCAAGCCATCGGCTGATTTTCCGCAGCCGCGGTGATTTGCCCCGTCTGCCTAACATGTAAACAATGGAATCACCGGTTATATCTCCAAACACAATCATCGCGTAAGAATAGAAAGGATTCAGGATATGCTGTGAGCATAGCAAACCAGCTATAACGGCCAGTACAGGTCCCTCCACAATTGCCAATGGCAGCAGGATGAAATATTTGTATTGCACCAGCAGATGAATGATGTTTTCCAAATAGAAGGTTGAACTGCCAAAAAATGATAATATCCCTTACTCACCAGCATGCTAGTCTGCAGGCTGGCTCATTTATTTTTTAAAACTATTCAAGTAGTGTTGCCTAATTGTTAAGTCACGCCTACAAGAAATCCCTCTTTTAAGGAGGCCGGATAAATTATTGCTTCAATCCAGCCTTATACGAGATGCAACCTAAAAGAAATGGTTGGCCTGTGTTGAATTAAGCAATTGTTAACGCAGACAGCTGCGTATGTTATTTTTGTGTGAAGCCAGCCTTTAAGGCCGTTTAAGGAATATCATTGCACAAATTTGAGCTCAAACTACTCAAACAAAAAAACGTTGGTGCATAAAATATCATACCGGACAACATTAACTAACCCAACCATTTGCCCTAGAAAACATCTTATAACCGGAAAACAAGCAAGGCAGACTTTCCGTTATCTCATCTGCTGATATTTTGCATGCGTCATTATACCTATCATTTTTTTACCGGCTGCCTGCTTCTGCTGTTATGTGTTAGTTCAACACAAGCCCAAACGCCTTTTATCATTTCAGGTAGAGTAACGGATTCTGCCAACAAGGCTTTACCCAATGTAACGGTGCCCCTTGCCGGTGTTACCGGCGGCACAATTACCAATGCCAATGGCAGCTTTTCCATATCCGCTACCAGGTGGGCCAACGCACTTGAGCTGACGCATGCAGGTTTTGAAAAATTAACGGTTCCTTTAAACAAAACACAATTGACCGGACTTAGCTTCCAGCTGAAGCAGCATGTATCGCTGCTGGATGATGTCATTATCAGGGTAGATGCAATGGATCAAGAACCCGGTAAACGGTTTATGAAAAAAGTCATTGCCGCTAAACCCGGCAATGACCCCAACAGGTTCAGCAACTATAGCTACCGCTAGTACAAAAGGCACGAACTCCTGGTAAACAACATAGATTCAGCGCAGCGGAATAATAAAGGATTAAAAAACCTAGCCATCAATATTTACCGCAGCACGGATGCAGCCAACGCAAAAAGTACACAGCTGCCAGTATATTTTTCAGAAACCATCTCAAATAAATACCACAGTATTTTACCCGCGATTGAAAATGAAAACATACTGGCGAAAAAAACGCTTGGCCTGCATACGGATGACTTATTGCGCAAGATGGACAAATTTAATTTTAACTTCAACGTATACGACAACTGGCTGATCATATTCAGCCAGACTTATGCAAGCCCTTTAAGCAATACCGCTTTTGATTACTATAATTTTTATTTCAGCGACAGCAGTATGCTGAATGGTAAAAAGCAATACCGTATTCATTTTGCACCCAGGCAACAATTTGAAAGGGCTTTTACAGGTTCGTTGTGGATCAACGACAGCAGTTACTCCATCAGTAAAATTGATATGCACCTAAGTAAAAGCGCTAACCTCAATTTTATACATGATATTCATTACACGCAGGAATATGCAGCAAGTTTTGACTCAGCCACGAAGCAATCAGTTTACATGCCTTCTAACTACAGTGCGGTAGTTGATTTTGAAACAGGGGCTGCCTTGATCGGTATCCCGGTAAAGACGAACAAAAAAGCCGTGCGCTTAATAGCCAATAATACGGTGGTAATTGATCATATTCAGATGGGGATAAACAACGATAGTGTTATCAGTAAAATGAACCGGGAAGCAACGTTAGGGCTTGAAAAAGATGACACCTACTGGCTGCAAAATCGTTCCGATTCCTTGTCCGGGCATGAAAAAAATATTTACCGTATGGCCGACTCTTTACAAAAGAATTCAACATACAGAAATGAAACCAGGCTGATAGCCGCTTTGGGACTTGGCTACTGGGATGTGAAAAATAAATTTAGGTTTGGCCCGCTTACTTCCATTATAAGTTCAAGTGTAGCAGAAGGTATGCGTTCAAGAGTCGGTTTCTGGACTTTACCCGGCATCAGCAAAAACATCAATGTGAATGGTTACCTTGCCTACGGCACCAAGGACAAGCAACTAAAGAGTCACTTGGCAGTACAATTTCTCTGGAATCCGGTGCGTTGGAGTAAAACTTCCATAACCGGCACGATCGACTACAACTACCCGATTGAAAAGGATGATGAATCCGATGATGATAACATCTTAACTTCCCTCGTAAGAAAAAAAGTTCCCTCCACAAATATTTTTATGCGATCTGTTTCTTTAAAACATGAGCAATACATCAGCAAAAATATAACAGCTAAATTATCCCTCGAATACAAAGAATTGCTACCCGTTTTTCATTTTACCTATCATCCAATTGACAAGGTTACAGACCGGCCGATAGACAGTATCAACAGTAGCAGGTTGCCAGTGGCAGAAGGTGCCATCGGCTTTAGGTTTGCAAAAAATCAGCGGACAAAATTGTTCAATTATAACCGCGTAATGCTGGATAATTACAACCCGGTAGTTACTTTAAATTTTATTTATGGTATAGAAGCCGGCAATGCGCAGTTTGCTTATGAAAAAATAAATGCAGGGCTTGAACAGCGGTTACGCCTGCCGCCCAAAGCCATCTTTTACTATAAATTAAATGTGGGCAAAACCTTTGGCACTGCCCCGTATTTATTACTGGATGTGCCGGGTGGCAACGAATCGCATATGGACAGCCGTTACCTGTTTAACACCATGCTGCCTTACGAATATGCTTCGGATCAGTTCGCTGGCCTGCACACACGTTTGTATACAGGCGGAATGTTGTTTGATAAAATTCCTTTTTTAAATAAAATGGGTTTAAGGGAACGTTTCTCTTTCAATGCATTCTTGGGCAGTATGACCAATGCCAACAAGACTTACAACAACAATGCGCAGTTTTCCATAACGGGTAATAAGCCATTCATGGAAACCGGCGTAGGAATCGAAAATATATTTCACCTTATATCATTGGACTATTTTTGGCGGCTTACCCCCGGTCAGCTCAACGCCGGGAAAGGCGGTTTATTTGTGGGTTTAAAAGTTGCTTTCTAGAAGAATGCAATACAGATATGTAAACAAAAAATGGACTGAACAAATTCAGTTCAGAATGCATAGCACGACTTATTTTTTAATTCCCCTGAAAACATGGTCCAGCGGTGCTTCCAGCATACCATTATCGAAGGAACGGTAACTGATACAAATACTGTCACCTTTAATTGAAATGAGGCCTGAGGGAGAGTTGCATACAAATTCGCCGGTAGCTGAAAACAAAATTTGTTTGTATCCGATGTTATAACTATCAGGCAGCTCATCAAAGTAGCGCCCGCAACCCAGCTGAAAATTCTCAAGATAAAAGCCGGAGACCTGGTGTAATGGATCACTTGCACAGGTGCCAATTTTAAAACTGTCCTTGTGGCTGCCATTATCTGTTGTGCCATTAAAAATACCGTTGCACTGGCTTGCACAGGGATTAAAAAAAGTTAACTGTTTAGAAAAGTTTTTTACGGTATCAGTATTGGAAGTTGTCTTGTAACGGATAGACAGCTTTACAGCTATTTGTTTGTTACCAAGTAAATACTCCCGGGGAAAACTCAGCCTGATTTCCTTTGTTTGATAAGTGACAGATTCAATGGTCCAGGTGTAGGAAAGTGCCGAAGAATCGAGTGCAAGAAATTTGACCACATTCGATGCAACAGTATCGGTGTTATAATACAACCAGTCCGCAGGAATAGGTTCAAAATCTTCCTGGAAGGCAATGCCTTTGTTAAAACTGTTTCTGGGATTGGCTGATGGATGGGTTTCCTTATTACAAGCATACATGACCAGCATGCACGCAAAAATAATCCATAATGTTACAAAGCACCGGTGGAAAGACAACGCCATTTTCATATACTAAGTTTATACATGCCGCTTACGTTCAAAGCGCACCCACTTGGTGTTTGTTTAAAAGTGTTTCGGTTCGAAATAAATATCGTCTCAGAAAAGCCACTGAGAGCTGTTGAGAACCTTCAGCGTATGATGGCATTTTTGCCATGAAGTACGATTGAATTTAAAAACATAACAAACCAGCCAATGCATAATAGGCCGGTTTGTTATGCCAGCGGATTGAAACCCGCTTGTGAATGTTAGCGTTCTTTAAAAATTATATTTTATGCCGAACTGTCCCTGCCAGCGGCTGTTTAAAGGATCCACCGTATAATAATGATTGTTTACGCCAGTTGGTCTTACAAAATTAAATGATGGCACATAGCCTGTTGCAGGTGCACCCACTTTGTGCGTACCATCACTTACAAACTGCAGGAAGTTAACTGTATAGTTATTTAGATTGGTTACAAAAGTAACATGCCCCCAATCGCTGTTGATTAAATTCAATACATTGAAAATGTCCAGGCTCAACTGCAGTGATTTGAATTTATTTGTCTTGCTCAACCTGAATTCATGCATCAGTTTCATATCCAGGTCGTGATTCCAGGGTGTACGCAATCCATTACGCTCCGCATACTTACCACGGCGGCTGTTCAGATATTTATCACTGCTGATAAAGGCATCCAGGTCACTCCATTGCTGTGCGGCCGTATAACTTCCCTTATCCACTAAAACGATGTCCGATTGATTTCTGGGAATATAGGGTAAAGGTGCATTTGATCCGGAGCCAAAGGGCGCTGACTGATAAATTAAACTGTAGGGACTTCCCGATGTTCCAGCATAAAAGAAAGACAGGGAAGTGATGTTCGTTTTGTTCCAGGCGAGGTTACCTGACCAGGTAGCAACGATTCTGTTACGCAAATCAAAATTGGAATAAGCCATGGGAGAATTACTCGGCGTATTGGTAGGATTTACATTGTAGCTGCTCTCCCATGAGTTACGGATACCATTGGTAATATCCTTGCTCATGCCATAAGTATATGCGGCACTCCAGTTCATGTTAAACAAACGTGAGCCTATTTTAATATTATTGGTAAACTTGGAAATTTGTGCAGTCAGGTTATATCTGTACCCAAGTTTTGTGTTGGTAAGATAATAAACATTGGAAAACGCACTGTTGTATTTTCCTCCTACATAAACCGGTATCTGAGTCGGGCCAGTGGAAAAATAAGCCACGGAATCCTTCAGATTTATTTGCTCATACTTTACATCATAAATGGTTTTGGTGTACAATGCATCGACTGTAAATTTGTAACCATTGCCAAATTTAAAATCGGCTGCAATACTGCTACGCCAAACTGTTGGCAATTTAAAATTATTATCAAAAACATCAATCTCACGCGTGCTGCTTCTTGAAGCGCCTCCATATTTAGTTACTGTATCTTTTAAGCCCTGAGGATTAATTGCAAGAGGAACTACCTGGCCAGGCGTACTGCCTACCGGACCTGAAGGGCCATTCCAGTCAATGTTTCCGTATGTTCCTCCATTCAGCGTATAGGCATAACCGTACCATGCAAATGGAACCCTTCCGGTGAATATACCTGTTCCACCACGAATAATAATTGACTGGTCACCCTTTACATCATAGTTAAATCCCAAACGTGGCGACACAGCCAATCTCGACGGCAGTTTACCAGTTAAATCTTTAAAGGGAGTGTTTGTATAAGTCGGAGCAGGCGATGTGTAACCAGCGGAATTGGTAGTTTTTAACGCTGGATCCAGGTAAGGCTGTGAACCAACAAAGGAATAATCAAGTCTTACACCCGGTGACAATTTAAATTTCTTGTTTACGCTGATTTCATCCTGGGCATATACGCTGGTAAGCGCAACAGAAAACGGATTGGGCGGATTGTTATAAATGCTGTTCCTGTCATTGGAAAGCTTCGGGTCTGTAATGAAGGCGCCACGTATTCTGCTCGGGTTATCTGCCAAAAAGCTGTTCACTCCCCTGCTATATTCCCACCTGCCATTATATGAATTGATAAATCCATAGCTGAGATTATAAATCTCATTGTGTGTACCGAAAGTAAATTTATTAATGCCCTTGTTGACAGTGACGTTGTCACTGATTTCAACCGTGTGTTGCTTTAGATTGTAAATAGACGCTTCTCTCCATGTACCGAGGGTAATGCGGCCGTTGTCAATGTCTATATATGGTGCAATAGTGCCCGGAAAATCCCTGAACTCGTGTACATTGATATAGCTAACATTTAACTGGTTGCTGACATCTGCGCTCAGTCTCGTTTTCAATTCCGCTACCAGGTTTAAATTCTTGGTGTGCTGCGTAAAATCTGTTGAACCAAACTGAAAATTATTTGATGAACGTTCCAGATTGTTTCCAACACCATCAGTATAAATGGCACGCAACATCAAAGAATTTTTGGTGTTCAGATTAAAATCAAGACGTGCAAAAACCTTGTCGCTTTTTGTAAAAATTTTATAGGCTCCCAGGTAACTTCCCGGGTCATAATCATACTTGGTTTTTAACTGGTTGGCTATTGCCTGCACTTCGGCCAATGTTGCTGCTGCCCCGGGATCACCTATATTATTTGTACTGGGTTCCTGCTTGTCGGTATGCTCATAGTTAACAATAAAGAAAGCCTTATTTTTAACAAGAGGACCACTTACGGTAGCACCATATTGGTAGTCATGAAAATCGGAACCTATTTTTGATTTTAGTCCATCCACACTTTTACCAACCAGCGCCTGGTTTCTGCCATAACCATAAACAGAGCCGTGGAAATCATTGCTGCCACTCTTGGTAACAGCATTCACGCTGCCTCCTGTAAAATTACCGATTTTAACATCATAGGGCGCCAGCTGCACTTGTACTTCCTGGATCACATCGATACTGTAAGGCGTTGTACGGGTGCCGGCTCCGGCAGTGCCGCTTTGGCCACCTCCGCTTGTACCACCCGCCGAATTACTGAATCCGAAAGCGTCATTATTGATTGCTCCGTCCAGCGTGAGGTTGTTGTACCGGAAGTTTGTTCCGGCATAAGAGTTATTATTTGATTGGGGTGTTAAACGTGTAAAATCACTTAAACTTCTACCAATAGTCGGCAGCGTATTTAACTGAGCCTTGCCGATGGTAACTCCGCTGATTCTTCTGTTACCTGTTACTACAACGGCTTCCAGGCTGGAAGTATTTACCTTCATCACTACATTCAGATCAGGGTTGGTTCCCAGGCTAAGGTTTACATCCTGGGCGCGTTCATCTTTAAATCCTACAAAACTGATTGCTATTGTGTAGGGACCCCCAGGTCTTAAATTGGTCAGCCTGAATATACCGTTTTTATTTGTTTGTGTCTTACTTACCTCTCCTGTAGGCACATGGGTTATTTGCACGGATGCTCCGGAAACAATCCCTCCCTTTTCATCGGTTATCCGGCCGCTCAAAGTTGATACCGTCTCCTGGGCCCAACAATTGCTAGCGAGAAAAATTAACAAAACTGCCACTAACTTTCGCATAATTTTTTGCATTTTTTTATTTATGCAAAGCAACCAGCTGAATGTTAATTTTGTGTTACCAACATGTTACGTCTATGTTAAGTAAAACGTTGGCCTATGCGCTGTGCTTGTAACATTTTTTTCCCACCTTTCTTAAAATTGGTTATTATGCTTAAAGACACATAAAATTACTTTGTGAGCAGACTGTTTCAATGTACTGAATTTGATCAATATAAATAGGGTGGCTATAGCCAGATCATTAATACCAACCTGTACAATGTTAACGGCTTTAATGCAGAAACCAATTCTTACAAATACAGTGTAAACACCAATGCAAGTACTAAAATAAAAACGGCTACCTATTACTCAGTTCAATTGGGTGCCCGTTATTCTTTCTGATAAAAATATATAAATGAGAAATGGCTTGTTGATTGTTTTCATTTTATTGACGGCATTGACCTGCCCGGCACAACCATTTGTGCCGGGCAGGTCATTACCACCCTGGCAGGAAGGATATCTTGACCTGCGCCATATCAATACCGTCAGAGGCAAAGCTGCCTTTTATATTTTCCCTGATGGCACTACGATGCTTTTTGATACCGGAGAATTAGACCCGAGCAGGTTTTTCAGGAACCAAATCAGCTTTGATTATCAATAATTTAATTTTTTCAGTGTATTTTTTTGTCTATCACGTAATTTCTTATTCCAAAATATTACGCGGCATTACCTCATTTTACGCTATTTGACAAAGATGAAAATAATTATTGCGTAAATCGGTTGAAAAATTTGAATTGATTACTTCACCAGTGTTCTGCCATGCCTGCTATCAGTTTAACATTTCAATGTTTCTAAGAAAAAAACTCTTATAAACCCGAATAATAATCGTACCCCTGTTCCGCCCAATAATCCGGCGGTCGTTCATCACTGAACGAAATGGTGCCTATCCGTTTCAGGTTTTTGATACCATATTTTACAGGGATGATGAGTCGCAATGGCTGGCCATGCCTCATGGGTAACGGCTTGCCATTTACTTCATATGCCAGCAAGGTTTGGGGATGCATTGCACTGGGCATATCCAGGCCTACATAATAGGCTTTGTCTGGCGTAGCCATACCAACATATTGTAATGCTGCCTCTTCCTGCAAATTGTAGTGTGATATAAAATCGCTGAACTTAACACCGCCCCAATGCGAAATCTGGTCCCACCCTTCCACGCATTTAAAGTCGTACACAATTTCTGTTTTAGGCAAGGCCAGTATATCATGCAAGCTTACCTGTAATTTGCTGCCATCTTTTTTATGGATGGTCAGCGACCAGGTTTTGGCATCAAAACCCGGATCCTCCATACCTATTTCGCTATTCACCCTTACATTGGGATCGGCCATTGATACCGGGTAGGTTTTTACCAGGTGATCGTTGCTGAAAGTCTTCCTCAAAAGCAATTCATTTTGATTAAGTGCCCGTCTCAATGGCTTTCGGGCACCTGCGGTGACTCCGCTTGTTTCTTCCGGAGATTTATACAACCAACGCCAGCCGCCATATGCCAGTGCATTTAACCCGATAAAACCTGTGAAGGCAATAAAATTGCGGCGGTTGATTTGTTTTTGTGACAGTATTTTTTCTGCAGGTTGCTTGTTAAACCGGTTTTTCATCTTCACTGATTTTAATGTTGTTGATTGGCTGTTCCTTTACGATTTCAAATCCCGATATCACTGACCTGAAATTATTCCACCCGGCTATAATTACCTGGATGATGTGAATGAGAAAAAACAATACATAGCCGATGGTTAAAATAAAATGTTCAATTCTTGCAAGGTGGTAACCGCCGCAAAGCCAGGTGATCCAGTAAAACTGTACCGGCTTATAGATGGCAAGGCCGGTGAATAAAGAACCGAAGCCCATCAAGATGATACTGGTATAAGCGATGCGCTGGGCGGCATTGTATTTATTTTGTGGCGGCAGCATCTTCCTGATATGGAGGTCGTGCAGCACTACCAGCCAGGCTTCTTTAAAAGAATGCCGGTTAGGTAACAATTGTCGCCATTCGCCTGAGATGGCTGTATACAAAACATATAACACTCCATTTATGGCGAAGAACCACATAAAAAGAAAATGAAAGGCCATGCCTTCTGCCAGGCGAAAGGGTATGTCTAAAAATTTATTGAACGATTCAGGAAAAAATTTAAAATAAGTATGTCCAAACAAAGTGATGGAGTATACATCATTGGCCCAGTAAATCAGCATGCCTGACCAGATCATAATCATCAGCACAGGAAAGTTTACCCAGTGTGCCCACCTGATAGCCAGCGGATGTTTTTCTTTAATTTTCTTCATTTATAGTAATGGTTTGGTATACTGTTACGATTCAACTTCATTGCCTTTTATTGGGTGCTACTATTCATTTATATTGCTTCGGCTTACATGCAATACGCTGCCCACGCAAAGTATTAACGTTGTCTAAGTTAAGAAATTGGCCTTGCTCTTGTCACTTTATTTCGGCCATTGCTGCACCAATTATTTTAAGGCTATTGCTCTGCTGCAGGTAAGCAATCACCCGCATGTTATTGTCCGCAGGTACAGGCGCCCGTTTAAAATTAATTGTCCCTGCTGCTGTTGCAGGAGCAGTAATCAACTGCCGTACAACATTTTCATTGGTGAGCGATAGACCGCTGTTTTCGCCCCTTTTTACTGAAGTGGTTTCGCTGTCTGATACCAATGCGAAATTTATTGTACAGTCTTCATAATTTCCTTCCAGCGAAAATTTTACCTGTGGTGGCGCATCATTTTGCAAATTGACAGTAAGTGTTTTAAATGCAGCCATAGGCACAGTCTTTAAAGATTTGCCCAGCGCATCTTTTAAATCGTTTTCATCTGAGCCAACAAACTGTCTGCTGCCGTTCACCACCATCTGCGGGGTATAGACAGATTTGTCATTTAGCTTCGCTGCGTAAGTCCTTTGCCGTTGCGAAAATTCTTTTGTGCTAAAAGGGTCTGCCCATCCCAGCCGGTTCCAGTAATCGACATGAAAAGAAAGTGCAAAGATCTTACGGCCATCCTTTTTTGATGCATTGATTGTCTGCGCCAGCAATTGATCTGCCGCAGGACAACTGGAGCAACCCTGGGATGTAAATAATTCAATAACAGCAACAGGTTGAAGGGACGTTTTCGGTTGCAACTGTGGCCGGAAAGCGACAGCTGCAAGCAATATACTACCAATGGCTGATAGCAAGAATAGCTTTTTCATTTTATACAATTGTACTATTTATAATTTGCTTTAAATTTTTTCTTAAAAGACAAAAACTCAGGAATAGAAACATTTGCTACATATGGGTTGCCCGGATTGTTATGAATGTATTCCTGGTGATAGTCTTCTGCTGGATAAAACTTCTTAAATGGCACCACTTCGGTAACAATGTTGTTTTTGTAGACTTTAAGACTGGTAAGACGTTTTATCTCGCTCTCAATAACCTGCTTTTCTGTTTCATTTCTGTAAAAAGCCATCGAACGGTATTCTGTGCCGGCATCATTGCCCTGCCTGTTCAAAGTAGTAGGATCCTGGCTGGCGAAAAAGGCTTTGACCAGTGTTTCATAACTTATTCTGGAAGGATCGTAATACACCTGCACAGTTTCTGCATGACCGGTGTTTCCACCGGCAACTTTTTCGTAAGTGGGATTTATATCGGTGCCACCGGCATATCCTGAAACGGCATCCCTTACGCCATCCAGGCTTTGAAAGACAATTTCGGCATGCCAGAAGCAACCTTCGGCAAAAGTAGCCACCGCTTCGTTGGGTAAGGGTTTTGTTGAACCGGGTACGAAATTTAATTTACTGCTTTGCGCTGAAGAAATCAGGCCTATAGACAGCAGGAAAAGAATGGCGAATATGAGTTTCATTTTATTTATTTTTATTTTGAATTTACAGGTGGTTGTGCACCTTCAGGTACAAAAATGAGTGCGGCAGAATTCATACAATAACGTTTGCCGGTGGGTGCCGGCCCATCGTCAAATACATGGCCTAGATGGGAGCCGCTTTTGCTATCAACAACGGCTATGCGGGTGCTTCCAAAACTATTGTCCACTACCAACCTCACGGCATCGGGATTGATGGGTGCAAAAAAACTTGGCCATCCGGTGCCGGAGTTAAATTTCGTCTCCGAACTGAAAACTGGTTGCAGTGATGCCGCTGAATAATAGGTACCTTTTTTATAAAAATGGTCATACTTTCCGGTGCCTGGCTTTTCAGTTCCTTCCTGGCGCAGAATATAGTATTGTTCTTGTGTTAACCGGGCCTTCCATGCTGCATCTGATAATTTCAACGGATAGACAGTTTTATCAGTTGCCATGGGTGGGTCAGGATATTTTTTAGATTGTGCTTCGGTGTAACCGGCTGTAAACAGCAACAGCGCCGCCAATAATACTGATTGAATTTTTTTCATGATCTGTGTTTGATAATTTAATAGTGTAAAATTATTTTTTAAGTATCACGAAATAATCACGAAAGCATGTCATTTTCACAAAAGCTGATCTTTAACAAAAATGTTAAATTGCCCGGTATGCATAACTGCTAACTGCTATGGTAAACCGGCAGCCGGAAAATAAAAGCACTGCCGGCATTTACTTCGGTTACCAGTTCAAGAGATGAGAGGGGAAGATCTAAGAATGTTAATTCCTGTGTCTTCGGCCGGCTGGCCAGCCAGCAAAAGTTAAGGCATTTTAATTTAAAGAAACAGTTATGCTAATCTCTGAATAAACAGTATACATTTTACCGAGGTCAATAGTATCTATCTGAGCCCCAGCTAAACACTCTAAACCGGTATTTTCATTTTGTCTAAAAAAGAAGGTGTCGCCATAAAAGATTTCTATAACACCAGGTATTAAATTTAAAAACGCATAGCCCATATACAGAAGAACCAGCTTGTTGCCAACATGCAGGCAAGGCCAAACGTTGTGCAGTTGCATTGCTTCCTGTTTAACCTTTATTTCGATTGCCTTTAAAACCATTTATAGTCCTTATTCCATCCTGATCGTAGCAACCCGGCCTTGAAACAGCGTTTGGCAAAAGCAAGGTTTTTGTAAAAAGAATACTATCCGCCGCGGCGGATGGAGATTGTTTTTACAAAACCCTGGCAAGGCCCGACCTTAGTCGGGGCGCAGACCTTGCTTTTGCCAAACCTGTCAAGAAATTTGCGGCTGATAGGGATGAATGAGTTTTAGAAATTTATTGTAAAGAAATCTGCTTTTGTACAGTCTCCGGAGTTTTGTTGGTACGCCTGAAGCAATTTGAAATATCCTGAATTGTGGTTGGCGACGCAGGAGCCAATCTCAATGACCAATATTTTTTTACTGTGCAGTTCGCATGACTCATTTGCAGAAGGCGCAATTAATTAATACAGGCGTACTGCGTAGGTTATGTACACTTGCCTTATTATAGATTGTTTTGGACAGATCTTGTAATACCGGACGCAATTTTAAAATACAGCCTTGCGGATGCAATATACAATAAGTAAAGATGATATTTATATGACCATAGTCGGCGGAACAATTGGCAAATGTGGCTTGATCCCTGAAAAATTCCACGATATGAATTTCACAGAAAATGCTGCGAAAATTACACCGATATTGGTTGATAAATTTTTTTTATGGAAATGTTTAGATAGTCCTTTTTGTCAAATGCAATTCATTGATAAAACAAAACAAGTTGGAGTTCAAAAAATGGCATTGAATAGATTTTCAAGCTCACTAATTCCAATTCCTCCTTTGATGGAGCAAAATCGAATTGTAAAAAAAATCGACGAGTTAATGCAAAATTGCGATGAGTTAGAAGAAAGCATCAAACAAAGCGCAGCACAAAATGAAAAATTATTGCAGCAGGTTTTAAGAGAAGCGTTGCGTAAATAAAGCTAAGTGCATGCAAACCGCAGATTTCAGCAGTGCTTGCTGAAGCAGTTCGTGATGGTTCGTTATCCATAACCAATGAAGGCCCCGAATCAAACACAGGTTTTAATTACACAATCAACAAGGATGAATAAGCCAACAAGACAAATAAGTGCTGCCATACAGCAGTTGCAAAAAAGCCGCTCTGCCACCGCATTTGAAAAAACAAAAAAGCAGCTGATGCTGGCGGCAAAAATTCAGGATGCGATAAAAGAAAAGGGACTTAATAATTCCCGCTTTGCCCAACAAATGGATCAGCATCCATCTGTAATAAGCAAATGGCTGAGTGGTACACATAATTTTACCACCGATACCTTGTTTGATATTGAAGCAGTATTGGGCATTAAGCTGGTGATGATTACTGAACCAAAGCCCGAAGTAATTGTAAAAGAATACCTGGCAGTTGTAATGGGCGGCAGTACCGTTCGCTATGATCATCTGCACTACTCGGGCAAAACAACAATCGGCATGTCAAAAAACATCCGTATTACTGCCACACCTTTAGCGCCACATCATAAATTAACCCTGCCTATTTTTAATTGAAAAATCTTTTAGTGCCTTAGTATTGCCCGAAAAGGGCATCGCCTGAAACACAATTTAACCTGGCGATTGATGTGAGCATTGACAAGGCAAGTAAAAAATTGTAAACCGTTCCAGGTAAAAATGATGATTGCAACATTGGAAGGTACACCTGCGAGCATAACAATTGCCTGCACTTTTGACATCATCAACTTTGAAGAAGTAATTATCAGCAATGGCGATGCTGCAACCATACCCGATACAATCCTGGAAACGCTTAATATTATTACTATCGGCACCATGCGGGGCATTATGTTTACTGGATTCAGAGGCACGTGGCTGCACAATTCAATTCTTCCTGTAATTGATCCAAAATTTTTTAAACAAGGTGCTACGCCAGCGCTTTAAAAGCAGTGAACACAGGCATTCGACTGGTATTACGGTTTGGCGGTTGCAGAAAGACAGGCGCATTTGAACGGAAAAAGCTGTAAACGAACATGGATAAAGATATGCGCCGGCAGTCAGGAAAACAGCACACCATTCATTTTCCGAGGCAGGTAAAGATCAGTTGCCCGTTCAGCTTACCGGCGGACCTCATATGACCTGCGGTCAGGCACGATAGTTATCCAGGCATCATGTAATCTATAAATCTGAACCATAGCAACCCGGCATGGAGATTCAGGTTTACATCTTTACATCATCACCGGCACAGCCAATTGATTAATTTTTTTATGGAAAATCCCTGCACCAACACAGAGAAAAGTACCACCACAAATGTGATGGATACAATGGTATCTTTATAAGGATTTGCCGGCATTGATAAAGCCAGCGCAATGGAGATGCCGCCACGCAATCCTCCCCAGGTCATGATAGCAAGTGTTTTAGTACCCAATTCTTTTTTAAATCCAAAAGACCATGCAGGTATCCACAATGAAATATACCTGGCGAGTACTACCAGTATTGCAGTAATGATGCCGATAAAAATATAGCTGAACTGAAAATTAACTACTACAATCTCCAGCCCGATCAGCATAAAAAGTACTGCATTCAGTATCTCGTCCGTTACCTCCCAGAATTTCCCCAGGTAATCTCTTGTTGTATCACTCATAGCCCGCTCCTTGCCCCTGTTTCCCGTCATGATACCGGCAACAACCATTGCCAGGGGGCCCGAAACATGCAGGTAATGACAAAGGCTGTAACCACCCATTACCATTGCCAGCGATATCAAAATTTCAGTTTGAAAATTGTCAATGGACTTCATCATGTGGTAACCCAAAAATCCTATGATTAAACCGGTAACAATACCTCCGGCGGCTTCACGAAGAAAAAGCAATCCGATATCGCTTGCGCTGGTATTCTCTAATCCAACTGCTACAATGTTTGCAATGGTGGCAAATATTACCACTCCTATACCATCATTAAAAAGGGATTCCCCAACAATATTTGTTTCAATTGATTTTGACAGATTGGCCTTTGTTAAAATACTCATTACCGCAATCGGATCTGTGGGAGATATTAAAGCCCCGAACAGCAGGCAATAAATTACGGGAACAGGATGCTGAAAGATCTGCATTAAAAAATAAAAAATAACACCAATAATAAAAGTTGAAAGAACGGTACCCAGGGTTGCAAAGCTGCCGATGCTTTTAGCTGCTTTTCTCAGGTCATGCAAATGAACATGCAATGAACCTGCAAAAAGTAAAAAGCTAAGCAGTATGCCGAGCAGGAATTCAGAAAAATTTATAAGGGATAATTGTGCCTTTATTTCTGCGGCAATGGCTGAAGAAAAATAACCTGCCGCAACAACGGCCACGGCAACAAGGGTGCCCATCATCATGAGGCTGATACCGGAAGGAAGTTTAAACAGCCTTACGTTGATATAAGAAAAAAAAGCTGCCAGTGTTATTAATATCGAAAAAAGACCAAAAACTTCCATAAGTACCAGGTGCGTTTTTAATAATATTTTGTTGAAGCAATACCTCTTTAAATTTAATTATTAAGCTAGGCAGGTGCTTCAGAGTATCGCTGTACCGGCACAAAGATATTGCAGCAGGCGCTAACACCGGGTACAACACGGTTTTAGACCAAACCACGGGACTTCCTGTTATATTCTGTAAGAAGCAACGCAATAAGTGTAAAGCCCCGTTTAGTGAGGATTTGCGCTCCGAACAGGTAAAATAAATCCCCTTTCAACAACTAAACAGGTAGCACCCTCCACCAGGATTTTAATCAGATTTTAATCCTGCTTTAATCCCTTCAGTAACCAAAAACGGCACCTTTACATCTTCGGCATGGTTGAGCACCTATTTTAACGGCACCGGCTTTGCTGCATATGTTTTAAATAAAGTAACATCACTAAACAAATGATTTATGAAACCGTTTTATGACCTGACAGAAGAGGAAAATAATCAATTGCTTTTACTACCTGTTTATATATCGTTGCAGGCGCTCAATAATGGAAATAGCCATGGTGACAATGCGCTGGAAGAAGCTGTAAGATTTGCGCACATCAAAACCTTTTCCTGCGATCCGCTGCTCATCCCCTATTACCGGGAGGTCGATCACCATTTTGCAGACGCTATTGAACGGCTGAACAGGGAGTTGCCTGAAAATACTGCAGCCCGAAGCGCCGCCATCGATAAAGAACTGGAAGTAATTGACCGCATCGTGTGTAAATTAAATCAACAATACGTAGGAGTAATACACCGGAGCATGCAATCGTTTGGTGACCATGTGGCTAAAGCGCAGCATAGTGTATTGAGCAATTTTGTTTTACCGATGCCGATGCCAGGGCTGGATATTTAGCTTTACAGTGGCGACTGAATTCCTCCACCCATGGGTATAGGTATCGTCAAAATGGTTACCTTTAAAAACTGCAAATGATGGATATTGAGTAATTTCTTAAACAAGTTTAAACTTCACGCAGAAAAAGAGCACTTACCCACTGTTATTGAAAATATCAGTACAGGTTCCGTGTTTCGCGGCACCAATCTGTGGATCCTCATCTTTGCCATATTTGTGGCATCCCTTGGCTTAAATGTAAATTCAACTGCTGTTATCATTGGTGCTATGCTTATATCACCTTTGATGGGCCCCATCATGGCGCTTGGGCTGGGTATTGGCATTAACGATACGGCTTTGCTGCGCAAAGCAATTTATAATTTTCTTGTAGCTACAGGTGTTGCCTTAACAACCTCTACAATATTTTTTTTGATGTCGCCTTTAAACGAGGCACACTCTGAAATTCTCGCAAGAACCGCTCCCAACATATATGATGTACTGATTGCTTTATTTGGTGGCTTCGCCGGTATCATTGCAACATCCAGCAAGCAAAAGGGAAACGTAATTCCAGGTGTAGCCATTGCTACGGCTTTAATGCCACCACTTTGCACAGCAGGTTACGGACTGGCTACGTTGCAGTTTGCTTTTTTTTTCGGGGCGTTTTACTTATTCATCATCAATACCGTTTTTATAGCGCTGGCTACTTTTATAATGGTACGCTTCCTGCATTTTCCATATAAAGCCGGTCCGGATGAAAAAGCTGAAAAACGTGCCCACCGTGTTGTATGGATTGTAGTATTGATCACCCTGATACCGAGCCTTTATTTTGGTTACGACCTGGTGCAGCAAAACAGGTTCACCAAAAAGGCAAACAATTTTATCAACAATGAAGGGCATTTTACCAATGATTACCTGTTGAACAAGAAAATTGATGCAAAGGAGAAAAAAATAACCCTCGTATATGGTGGCAAAGAAATAACAGCTGCCGAGATAGCAGCCCTTAACAGCCAGCTGAAAAAGTATGATCTGGAATCTGCTGAGCTTGATATAAAACAGGGCTTTGCCTATTTGGCGGAGAAGCAAAACGAACCAGAAAATGAACAATCCAGCCAGTTAACGCTGGCATTGCAAATAAAAGAGAATGAGACAAAAATACTACAGGCAAAACTGGATAGTATCGGCAATATGCGAAAGTTATCCAGCCAGGTGTATGCTGAACTGAAAGCGCAGTATCCGGACCTGAAAAGTGCGGTGATACAACCATCTGAAATGCTTACAGATAGCTCAGGCTCCAGGCCCACTTTTATCGTGCTATTACCTGGTAATTCAAAAAAAATGCTACAGGAAAAGTCAAAAATAGAAAACTGGCTTAAAGTGAGGTTACACAGAAATGATATCCAGTTGATTTTTAAAAACTGATTTTTTTACTTCTTATGATCGCTGGATTTTCCACCTATTTTTAGATGTTGTTACATGAATTTAACCCGACAGCAGGTAATGCATGTAAATAGAGATTGTAATTAAATTATCTAATGAAGTTATACCACCATACCATTCAGTTCCTCCGCTCCAGGCTTAGCCGGATGCAGTTTATTATGGTTATTGCAACCATCACCGGGCTGGCATCAGGTCTTGTAGCAGTGCTGCTTAAAACGCTGGTGCATCACCTGCAGCTTTGGATAAAAGAGATGCCCGTTTCTGATTTTGCGTTTCTGCTTTTCCCCGTCGTTGGTCTGCTTATTACTGTTGCTATCATTAATATTTTTTTTGGTGGCCAAATCGAAAAAGGAATTGCAATGGTGCTGAAAGCCATTGCAAGACGATCGTCTTTTATACCGCTGAATCACACTTATCTGCATGTTATAACAAGTTCACTAACAGTCGGCCTGGGAGGATCTGTCGGACTGGAAGCTCCCATCGTTGCAACAGGATCGGCCATTGGTTCAAATGTGTCGAGAATCAGCGATTTAAATTACCAGGAGCGCACATTATTAATAGCATGTGGCGCAGCAGCCGGTATTGCTGCAGTATTCAATGCCCCTATTGCCGGAGTTATATTTGCTGTTGAGGTATTGTTGGCTGAAACGGTGGTAAGTTATTTTATACCACTTATTATTTCTTCGGTGGTAGGTGCCCTGTGCTCAAAAATAATACTGGCAGAAGCTTCACTTTTTAATTTTGTACTCAAGCAAAGCTTTGATTATAAAAATGTACCTTTTTACATATTGCTGGGCATCTTTGCCGGATTCACTTCCCTCTATTATGCCCGCATTTTTAAAGGCACAGAAAAAAAAGTACACGGCTGGAACATGAAGAGTTATAGTAAAGCTGCCGTTGGCGGTATGCTGTTGCTTGCTATTTATTTTGTGTTTCCGCCATTGTTTGGGGAAGGATATGGAAGTGTAAAACTGGTAGCTAATGGAACATTTAAATCTTTTTCAGATAATACCCGTTTCTTTTCGTTGCTTGGAGAAAACTGGGGCATAATTGCATTCACTGCTTTCATAGTTTTAATTAAGCCAGTAGCCGCAGGCATTACTATTGGTGCTGGTGGCAACGGCGGAAACTTTGCGCCCTCGCTTTTTGCAGGATCTTATTTAGGGTTCTTTTTTTCAAAGATTCTGAACAGTATATCCTGGATTCAAATACCGGCAGGCAACTTCAGTCTGGTGGGCATGGCAGGTGTTTTAAGCGGGGTAATGTATTGCCCGCTAACAGCCATTTTTTTAATTGCCGAAATAACCAACGGTTATGAGCTGTTTATACCGCTGATGATTGTTTCTTCTATTTCATTTTTTATTGTAAAATCGTACGAACCCTATTCAATGGAGACAAAAAAGCTGGCGATGGAAGGACAAATATTTACGCAAAAAAAAGAAAAAAATATTCTCACTTCCATCCGGCTGGATGATATGCTGCAGGATAATTATGAGAGTATTGGCTTAGATAAAAAATTAAAGCAACTGGTGGAAGTTATAAAACGAAGTGAGAAAAATATTTATGCTGTGGCAGACAACAAGGGGAAATTTGCCGGCATCATAGAATTAAATGATATTAAGCAAAAGCTATTTCACCCCGACGAATTTGATAAAATTTCTGTGAAAGCATTAATGAAAAGACCAGCTGCTATTTTACTGCAGCAACATGATATGCACACCGTGATGGAAAAATTTGATGTTACACAAAGTTGGTATTTGCCGGTACTTGACAATGAAGGTAAATTCAAAGGCTTTATATCTAAAACAAAGCTCTTTAATAAATACCGGGAGATTCTGGCGGAGCAGGGTGATTTGTATGACGAAGGTTAGCAACTTATTGCAACATCCAATTATCATTACTTGTTGAACAGATAATCTGCTGCTGCCCACAATTTAAATTTTAGAATTTACTCAAACACCTCACCGGGCATGCTTAAATAAAGAAAGTTATACAACTTTCCGGTTGCAATCAGCGTTTATTAATCCTATATACTTCCGCACTTCCTGAACCGAATTTCCGATATGGTCTATTGCTGACAAAAGCTTTTCCGGACCAACTCCTAAATGAGCAGACCACCAGATCAATTCACAAAGGTCATTGGAATTAATCGTGTCGAACTTAACCGGAACCTTGATTTTTATTTCGCCGCTCATTTATTAAGATTTATATTTCATTCAATCATTTCTTAGCATAAACAGATTAACCTGCCGGAAAAAATACAATCCCGGCAGGTTTACCTCAATGTCAATTATTCCCCTTACCATCTTTAATCCATTTCTCCAGAATTTTAGCATTTTTGTCGGCTTCCGCATCTTCAGGATTCAGTGCAAGAATTCTGCTGTAATACTCCAGCGATGCGGCATAATCTTTTGTAATGATTGCTTCATAAGCGCCAAGGTATTGATAAGCCCGCAGTAATAAGGGTCTATTTTTTACAGAGTCTTTAATGGCAACTTCCACTAAGCCTTTATAATGCGGCACTGCAAGCCCCTTTTCCATTGTTGTATCTATTGATGCATTGCTTCGTGCCCGCCACAGGTAGCCATGAACCTGGTCAGGATATTTCAACTCATAAATTGCAAACACGCTATCCGCTTTTTCAAAATTTTCGGCAGCATATAAAGCCATGCCCCATTTATAAATATCCAGGTTTGTAGGGCTCTTTTTATTTTCATAAACCCTCTCCCTCCACACGGATTCTCTTTCCCTGTTACCCAATTGCTGTTGCAAATCAGCAAGTGATATCATGTAATTCAATTTTTCATTTTTGTTACTGTCGGCGGCAAGCGCTTTTCTGTACCATACAATGGCTTCTGCTTTATCCGGGCTCAGTTTTTCCAGCAGGTTGGCCTTTAACTCATAATCCTTCGCCACAATCTGTGCCGTATCCTGTTTATCAAAATAAGTATTCATGTATTGCAATGCAGCCGTAGAATCGCCCAGCGCAGCCTTGCTATAGGCTATCAGTTTATACAACCGCGGTTGTGCTTCGTTGCCCTGCTCACTTAAAATGCTGTCGGCACCTGCAATTGCTTCCCTGTATTTTTTAGATACATATTGAAGGTCTGTTACCATATATTGATGCACGGGATCAGGATCGGAGTTGCGTATGTAGGCAGTAAGAAACTGGTTTGCTTTTACCACATCTGTAAAATAATAATAGTAGTATAACTCGTACAGTGCCGGTGTGTAAACACTATCCATTTCATAAGCCTTTGTAAACTTCTCCAGGTATATTTCCTTATTCTTTTGCGTTTTATAAATTACCCCCGTTTTATACATAGGTTCCGCATAAGTTGGATTTAACGCAATGGCCTGATCGTAGTTGATGATTGCTCTTCCACCATCGGTCATTTTGAAATAAGCATCTCCCATTGCAGCATATATTTCCGCATTCTTTTTGTCTTTTTTTATTGCCTGGGCAAGCAGTTCCAGCGCCCATGGCATATCGCCATTTTTACTATCAATATTTGCCCGTGCTGCGGCTAACAACGCATCGGGATTTTTATACTTACCTGCTTTTAAAACCTCTTCCATCTGGCTTTTGGCTGCAGTGGTAAGTCCTGAGTCCAGTAGTATATGGGCCCTGCCAATAAATACCAGGGGATGATCTTTCATTGCACCTTGTTCCAGCAACTGTGCAGGAATTTTTGATGCCATCTTATTGGCCGAGTCAATATTTTTCTCTTTCAGATAAACTTCCATCAGCCAATACCAGGCATCCGGCGAAGCATCACCTTTTGCAAGCACTGACTGCAATATAGTTTTCGCAGACTGGTATTTTTCGTAGTATATATCTTTCCTGGCATCTTCAATTGTCTGCGACTTGGTGGTAATTGAATTTAGCAGGATCAGTATTGATAGAATTGGTAACTTTTTCATACAATTAAAATAATAGTGTTATAAAAAATGATGAGTGAATATTCAACCTGGGTTTACCGCAAGTATGGGCGGAGCAGAATATTTTTGCAGAATATTTCCTAACAGGGACGAAAAAAATCCGGGCATTTTTGTTTGTGTACCGGGATTTACAATCACAAGGTCTGCTGACTGAAGCATTGCAAACTCATGCACTGCTTCGGCTACGTTCTCGCTTACAATAATTTCAGTTTCAACCCGTACATCGCAATTGTCTGTTATTAACTGCAGGGATTTTGCGAGGTAATATTGAACTTGTTTTTTCACCCGCTCATTTTCAACACCCAATAATTTAATGGTAGTATTATAAAATGAACCGATATACACGCCGTACATTAATTTTCTTACAGGCAAAAAATTGGTGACCGGAATAACAATTGAATACAGCTTGGTGAGCCTCCTGTTAGAAGGGATAGTAATAACCGGGATATTTGTTTTTTCAGCAATGAAGTCGGGATTTACAAACATTTTTCTTTTGGTCAATGCGCTCCGGTTTTGCCCGATCAGCACCAGATCGATATGGTTATCATAAACATACTCAACGACAGATTCATTCCACGAACCTTCCCGGATACCACAGAAAACCTGCACTGTATCTGTCGCAAGCAGTTCAATGTACTTAATCAGCCGTTTCATCTGGGCTTCCAGTTCTACCTTATTCTCAACCATTATTGCAGGCACCATTGTATGCCCTTCTGCCAAGGCAATAGTCGTAAAAGGTGAGTGGTTGGCAACATGTAATAAATGTATCTGACAGTTATATTGCTGTGCGATTTCAACCGCTTTTTCAACAGCCGCTTTGGACCGGGGAGAAAAATCGACTGGAACTAAAATTTTATTAAACAGCTTTTGCATAGTAAGTAAATTATAATACAACGTTACCTGCCAGTTTTAAAAACGGGATTAAGCTCTCATTAAAATCGGGTTAAAATTTGCATCCACTAAACCTTATTGCTTTTAACAGAAAGGTAATCAGCCTTTAATTTCATTTTAATCGTGCATTAATTTCTGCTTACTAGTATTGCAGCAATCAAATCATTTACAACACAATTTCCCATGGAAGACATCACCAGGAAAATAGTATGGGGGCAATACTGTCTTAAATTATATGATGGTGGCAGCTGCCATTGCTTTCATCTGGCTGTTGCTAAGGTTAACTAAAAGGCGATTGCTGTTACTGCTAAAAAATATTACAACCCGCACAACTACCAAACTGGATGATGTAGTGGTTGAGCTTACTGAAAAATTTATTTTGTCATACGGCTATCTTTTCATCAATTATAACATCATAAAACAACTTTACCTTTCACCCAAGGCAGAGAAGATAGCAGGCGCAGCGATGATGGTGATTACAACTTACTTTACAATCAGGCTGGCCAATTTTTTAGTCAGCGTGCTGGTAGTAGGATATATGAAAAGAAAGCAGGAGCCGCAACACAGGATAAGGCAGGTAGATGGCATGTTACTGGTATTGAGGGCACTGGTGTGGGCTATGGGCATTATTATGCTGATAGACAACCTAGGCTACAACGTTACTACCATAATAGCCGGCCTTGGCGTTGGTGGCATTGCCATCGCACTTGCTGCGCAATCTATCCTGGGTGATCTTTTTAGTTACATCGTCATCTTTTTTGATAAGCCATTTGAGATTGGCGACTTTATTGTAATGGGCGAGAACAGTGGTGTAGTTGAAACCATTGGTATTAAGACGTCGCATATAAGAAGCCTTGACGGGCAGCAATTAATTATGCCCAATGCAGAAATGGTGAAGTCTATTATACAAAACTTTAAACGGCTGGAACGCAGGCGAATCGTTTTCAGCATCGGCGTTGTGTATAATACCAGTGCTGATAAACTCCGGCGCATCCCCGCTATCGCTAAAGACATCATCGCCCTTCAACCAGAAGTTCATTTTGACCGGGTACACCTGAAGGCTTTTGGCGATTTCAGCATCAACTACGAAATAGTCTATTATCTCAATTCAGCAGATTACGTAAAGTATATGGATGTACAACAGGCGATATGCCTGGCCATTTTTGAAGCATTTGAAGAAGTTGAAATTGAATTTGCTTTTCCTACGCAAACTTTATTTATTAACAACCGGAATGATGTACAAGCGCCGGTAAAAAAGCGATACACCGAAGCTGCACATTCCTGACCACACCTGTAAATATTTACATTACCATGCAGTACTGGCACCTGCTTCATTAATAAAATATTTTATTTAGAAAAACCAGTTTTTTATCAGCAGCGTTGTAAAAAAAATGTACTCATCAGAACGGTAAAAAATATACAGTTAATTAAAAACTTTTTAAGGTAATCATTACTCATCATATACTTTTTAAAGTGATCCCGATTTTACCGTTGCCCACTGAAGACAGTTTAAAGCAGTTAAATTTTAGCAAGTATATTGGGAAGTTCAATAGTGAAAATGGTGCCCTTTTCAAGGTTAGACTCAACAGCTATGCTTCCTTTATGCAGGAAGAGAATGCGCTTTGTTAACGTAAGTCCCAGACCAAACCCCGGCTTTTGCTGAACATTTTCCGCCCTGAAAAAAGGTTGAAATATATTCTGTATATCAGCCTCTGCAATAATATCCCCGCTGTTGGTAACATTGATGACAATGGCCTTTTTGTCGAACAGGACAGAAATGGCAGATTCTTTGTTATCGGAATATTTGCATCCATTCTCGATGATGTTTTTGAACGCAATGTAAAGCAGGTTTGAGTTTCCAAACACTGTAAATAATTGCTCATCATCAGGTAAAGTTTCAAAATTCAATGCCACTTTATATCCCTCGGTCTGCTTTTGAACATCGGAGATCACTTTCATTAAAACTTCGTCCAGCCGAACTTCATTTAAATCTATGCTGCCCTGCGAACCGGTTTTCGCAATGTCCAGTAAACTTCGGGTAAGCAAATGCAGCGCTTTGATGTCCTCATAAACACTTTCCAATACGGCCTGGTATTCTCCCTGGGTTCTTGGCTTTTGTAGAGCAACTTCCAGCTGTGCGGAAACAGACGTGAGGGGAGTGGACAGTTCGTGAGAGGCGTTGGAAATAAACCGCCGTTGGATAGCAAAGGAGTCCTGCAAACGGTCGAGCAAACTATTAAAAGTGAGTGCCAGTTTGGTTAATTCGTCTTTTGCCTTATTGATTTTTATACGCTGCGAAAAATTGTTTGAAGTGATGAGGTTTACCTCGCCGGTAATACGTTTAATGGGATTGATAAGATTTTTGGCGAATACAACGCCCGCGTAAAACGAAAGCATCACTGCCATTACTGCGGCTATCAGTAGTATTTTTTTTAGCTGCTGTAAATACTCCTGCCCGTCTATATCAGAAGCAGCTACGGCGATAATAAATTTTTTATCGCCACCGGTGTAATGCAGAGCCACGGCTTTTTTTTTCTGATAAGTAAAAAAATATTCGTCCGCACTTGTTGCCTGTTCTATAATATCCGGTGACAGATATAACGAATCACCCGCCGTATCAGAAAACATGTATTCCTTTCCATCGCCGAAACCCGCAATTGTTACACTTTTATTGTAAAGAGATGCGACAGCAGCGGCATCTAACCTTCTTAACACACCGTAATTGTTATCATTGATATCCGAATACACTTTTGCCGTGCTCAATGCCCGGTTTTTTAGTCTTTTTTTGAACGCATTATCCCGTTCCCTTGCGCTAAAAAAAAAGACCGCCAGGCTTACGATCGCCAGTATAATGGTTACCAGCCCGGAGAACAAAAAGGCAATTTTATATTTGATACTCATTCTGGTTATTTGTCTTTCATTATATACCCTGTACCTACTTGTGTCTGAATTAATTTTTGCTCAAATTCCCTGTCGATTTTCTTACGCAGAAAATTCACATACACGTCAATCACATTTGTCTTTGTATCAAAGTCCAGGTCCCATACCCTTTCGGCGATATCTGCCCTTGTTACTACGCGATTCCTGTTACGCATAAAATATTCTAGCAATTGAAATTCTTTTGCGGTAAGAGTGATTGCTTTGCCATCCCTTGTTACTTCCATACTGTCTACATTTAATTCCAAACCGGCTACCCTTAAAATATTACCTGTCGGCAACTGCTGGTTCATGGTGCGTTTTAATAATGCCCTGATACGGGCCAGCAGTTCCTTGAATTCGAACGGCTTTACAAGGTAATCGTCCGCACCTGCATCAAAACCTTCAATCTTGTCATTGGTAGCGCCTAATGCAGTCAGCATGATTACCGGTACATGCTGGTTACGGCTCCGGATAATTTTACATAAATCGTAGCCATTTATGCCGGGTAGATTGATATCCGTTATTACAAGGTTAAAATTGCCAGCATCAAAAAGGCGTAAGCCAATCTTGCCGTCATAAGCAGTTGCCACATGATAATTCAATTCCCTAAGACCTTTGGAAAGGGTGTCCGCAATTTTTTTTTCGTCTTCAACCAAAAGTATTTTTATTTCTTCCATGATATATTTGAGTTAATTCATACAGCAAGTACATTTTTAATTTTCAGCCAATTATACTTTAAATAAATCATTTGCTTTGTAAACAAAAGTCCGCATTGACTTAAGTTCCGGAAATTAACCAATGTTAACTTGTGCAATGAGGCAAATGTAGATTAACGCAGCACATATTATTATCTCTGTGTTTTACTCAACTTTTGTTACAGCCATTACTGTCATAGAATGCATGTAATAATTTATAACCGGCAACCATGTTAATCCTATTTAAAAAACTAAAAATATTAATTTCATTTTAATACTATTTTAATCTTACAGCCTGACATTTGTTTAGTAAGAATAAAGAATTATTAATGATTGCTTGCTATTTTGCAATGGGCTTTTTTAATAGGCCTGTCTTTTTTATTTTTTTTAGTTTAGGGTTTTACGGGGTTTTAAAATGTAATGGGCAGCCTTTGGGTTGCTCTTTACATTTATAACCAGGTTATTTTTACCAGCAATACATTTCAATATTATCTGACAAAAATTTGCCGATCGGATCTAGCTTGCTGGCATTTTCCAAGGGCCTACCTGCTTATTCTATATTCGTACCATATTATTTGCCCGCCAAAAGCTTTTATCTTTTTGTTTTGCCATCTATGTGCATGCCGCTCTGAAAACATAATACCGGAACTGTGGCAGAACTCACTATTTGCTGAACATAATTACCGGCATCAATAGACGAACAGTTGCAATCCGGTAAGGTATTTATTACAATCAAGTCAGTGGGTGTTGATTTGCTTAATTCCAGCACTTTTACTGCAAAATCAGGGCAAGTACATACGGAGTGGAAACACAAAATATCTTCACTTTTTAAAAATGCAGCAATTTCCTGCAGTTGATATTTAGCAGAGAAGAAAGTTTGATCATTATCCTGGTCTACCTGTACCATATGAACTGAACTGAACGGCTTATTCAATAACGGTTTAATTATTTCATACTTTTCGTTGATGCCAGGCCGCACAGGAAATAGTATTTTCTTAAATTCCGATGGTTCAAAATTTGCAGGAACGGTTATTACAGGTTTAGTAGCCTCCCTAAGTATACAACTGGCAGTCGAGCCCATGAAAGATTCGTGTTCTCCGGATGTACCGTGCCGGCCAACCACTATTAAATCTATTGGCATTTCAGTGGCCGCTTTGCAAATTTCGTAGCAAGGTATGCCTGGCGGCATATGGATTTGTACGCGGATATCATGGGTGCGTAACACGGTTTCGTAAATATTATAGAGCTGTGTCCGGGCTTCATAATCAGTTTCCACCTCTACTTCAGCGGAAACAATATCCGTTTTTTCGCCGTCAACCATATTCGTCTCTTCAACTACATGCAGTAAATGTAACACTGCTTTATATTGTTTGCACAATTCAATAGCAGTGTCAACCGCATTATTTCCGATTGCCGAAAAATCAGTGGCGGCCAAAATATTTTTAAACAAACTATCCATTCATTTTTAATGTCAAAGATCTATATACCATATCTTTCTAAGATTAAAAACAAATTAAAAATTGATTAAAAATATCTTTCAATACCGGAGCAGGCACCAACGGTTCCGCAGTAAGACTGCATTACTAAACCAATCCATGATAACAGCCCCCAAATCAAATTAAAAATGTATTGCTGGTATACTATGCACTAAAGAAGTATTTAATATCGTTGAACCGGATGACCCGTCGCGTCTGGCACAATTTAAACGTCTGCCGCATTTAGCATGTTTGCAAAATATAAGTGTACAGCAAGATCAACAATAATGTCAGGAAAAATGGTTGTAACATTGATTTAGAAATTTTACGCTTGCAAAGCATGATGTACGATTTCCTGACCTTCGTCAATTATCTTTTTCAACTGATCTTCACTCACAAAACTTTCTGCGTAAATTTTATAAATATCTTCTGTACCTGAAGGCCGGACAGCCATCCATCCATTTGCAGTTATTACTTTTACGCCGCCAAGCGAAGCACTGTTGCCGGGGGCCTTAGTAAGAATATCAGTTATTTTTTCCCTGGCAAGTTCATCGTGTTTGATTTGCGACGCCGAAAGATTTTTCAATTTTTCTTTCTGCTCAGGTGTGGCTTTTGCTTCAATGCGATCGTAAAATGGTTCGCCGTACTTTTTAGTAAGATCGCTGTATATTTTGCCTGGGTCACGGCCTGTTTTAGCAGTGACCTCGGCAGACAGTAATGCAGGTATAAATCCATCTTTATCCGTTGTCCAAACAGTTCCATCCATTCTTGAAAAAGAAGCGCCCGCACTTTCTTCTCCGCCAAAACATAGGGAACCGTTCAACAAGCCGTCCACGAACCATTTGAAGCCGACAGGAACATCAACTATTTTTCTGTTCAGTTTAGCCGCTATGCGATCAATCAGCTGCGTTGTGACAACTGTTTTACCAATGGCAGTAGTTGTTGCCCATTGCGGGCGGTTTTGCAGCAGGTAGAAAACGGCAACCGATAAATAATGATTGGGGGTTAGCAAGCCAGCGCCCTTTGTTACAATGCCGTGCCGGTCGTGATCTGTGTCGCAGGCAAAGGAAATATCAAAATTGTCTTTCATTGGTATCAACCGCTGCATGGCCCAGGCAGAAGAAAGATCCATCCTGATCTGTCCATCCCAGTCAACCGTCATAAAACTAAAAGTAGGGTCAACAATTTTATTCACTACCGTTAAATCAAGCTGATATTTTTCGGCGATGGGTTCCCAATAATGTACACCTGCGCCACCCAGTGGATCCACCCCTATCTTTATTTTTGATTGGCGTATGATGTCCATGTCAATAATACTACCAAGGTCAGCGACGTAGTTATTCAGGTAATCATACCGGTGTGTAGAACCCGCTTTTACCGCTTTATCAAAAGAAGTTCATTTTACATTTTTAAGATTGGTCTCAAGTAATTCATTGGATTTTCTTTCGATCCAGTTGGTAATATCACTTGCAGCAGGGCCGCCGTTGGGTGGATTGTATTTAAAGCCCCCATCACCAGGCGGATTGTGCGAAGGAGTAATAACAATACCATCTGCGAGGACGGTTTTTCGATTTCTATTGTATTGAAGAATGGCATGTGAAATCGCCGGTGTCGGGGTATATTCATCACCTGCAGCAATCATTACCTCCACATTATTTGCAGCCAGTACTTCCATTGTGCTGGCATAAGCAGGCGCTGATAAGGCATGTGTATCAAAACCAAGAAACAACGGACCATCTATCTTTTTTTCCATGCGATAAAAACAAATGGCCTGTGTAATGGCAAGAATATGATTTTCATTAAAGGAGTTATTGAATGATGATCCACGGTGGCCGGATGTACCAAAGGATATTACCCGGATCCCATTGCATGATTTGTTTTTCGAAATAACTTTCCATGCACTAAAAGCAGTTTATAATTCCTCTGAAGCCACGGCAACATCACTTCATCTTTTCTTTCTCCCCCTGAATAATCTTTTGCAATTCCTTTTCACCCGGCAGGCTCATTGTCGCGTATTTCACCAATGTCTCATTTTTACCGGAGCATAAAATAATACCGATTGGATTGTTGTCGCCTTTGGTAAATTCATTTTCCTTAAAGTAGTTCAGTTACACATTCATTTGCCAGGAAAACACCGGGGTTAAAAAAATAATAAAATGTATTGGGTGATTTCTTCAACATCTTGGTACTAATATTTAAAATGTAAAAAAATGAAGAAAGCATTACTATTAACCAGCCTTTATGTGTTCACCATTTTTGTTCACACAAAAGCACAGGATACCTGCCCGGCAATTACCGGTTTAACGGTGTCGGACATTTCCAGCACCAGCGCTACGTTCGACTGGAATGCCCGGCCTGTTGACGCATACAATATCGAATACAGAAACACGGCTGCCACCACCTGGGTTTGGTTTGGTGGCGGCACTGCACCACACCAGGATATGAGTGTGTTCTCTCCTAGAATAACTTATGAAATCAGGGTAAGAGGATCGTACTACTTTGGCGATTGCGCTCCTTCTGCATTCGTTACTTTTACAACAACCGGAACACCACCCTCCCCTGCCGCCTACTGCGCCGTCAAAGGCACAAGCAACACTTACGGTTGGATTAAATCGGTGCAATTGGGGACCATAAAAAATGTAAGTGAAAACAATAAAGGCTATGCCAATTTCACCAGCCTGAGTACAAATGTTGATGGTAATACCCCGATACCAATAACGGTTCAGGCAGGGGCTTCTAAAACGCCAAAATCGCAATTGTGGTCCATTTTTGTTGATGTAAACAATGATGGCGATTTTGCCGATGCGGGAGAAACTGTTGCCTTTTTTGCTTCGGTGGCCGGCGAAGCGATCACGAAAAATATCATCATCCCCGCAACGCTTGCCGGAAAACGGCGTATGCGCATCAAGATGCGGTATGTGTATGATGGCAACGATGCGGCCTGTGGTTCGTTTCCTTATGGCGAGGTGGAAGATTACTCCATTAATGTAACTCCCTCAACGGCAACCGCCCGCACAATGGTATCTGCTGCCGCCGTAGTGCCTGCGCAAAGGGCTGCCGTTAGTCAATTTACAATGTATCCAAATCCGGCAAAAGACCTGCTGACCATATCATACGCTGCCGGGGAAGCCGGTTTAATACGAATAACGGATATTTCAGGAAGAGTACTGCTGGAACAAGCTGCCATTAATGGAAATCCAAGACTCAATATTGCGCAACTTAAAAAAGGTATGTATTTCTTAACGGTCCAATCCAAAGCCGGCAGTAAAACAAGGCAATTCGTAAAAGAATAATTAGAAAGTTTTGCCTCAGCAACACATACTATTTCAGTTCAACAAAAGTACAATCCAGATTGGGTTGTACTTTTGCAATTAATACCGGGGAGCATTCTGACCTGCAAACTAAAACCAGTTCGTCAGTTGGTTTATTCCACTAAACTTATAACAGTAAATAATTTAGCAGCCAGATGCAAACCAATACTGAAATCATCATTGATTTAAAAGGCGAAAACAACCAGGCCTTTGGAACGCTTTACAAAAACTATTTCGGTGTTGTAAACCGCTTTATAACCAACAACAGCGGCACCAACCACGATGCAGAAGACATCTTCCAGGATGCCATGATTGTGCTGGTGGCCAAACTGCGGCAGGATGATTTTGTGCTGGAAGCATCTGTAAAAACCTACATCATGGCGATTGCCAAAAATTTATGGTTTAAAAAACTCAGAACTGCCAACAGGGAAACCGAATTTACAGCAATACACAATGAAAAATTCTATGCAGAAATAAGCCTGGCCATTGAACAAGAGAAAACCTACATGGACAAGCTTCAATATTATATCCACCAGATTTCAGATCACTGCAGGCGGTTAATCCACGACATGTTTTTTAAGAATCAGCCGATTAAACAAATTCAGCAAGACTATGGCTATACTTCCATTCACAATGCGCAAAATCAAAAGCACAAATGCGTTGAACAGATCCGTAAAATAAAAGAAAAGGAAAGCAAAAAAAAGTGTAAAAATATTTTGATTGTTGGGTGATTTTTTCAGATAAATGGTACTTAAATACAGTATTCACCATTTAAATACCATACAAAATGTACTCAACAATTAAGAAAATCAGCTTCGTCCTTTTATTCAGTGCAATCAGTTCGCTGGCCGTAACCGCACAAAACGCCACCTTGTGGAAGATAGACAAGGCGCATACTTCTGTTAATTTTTCCATCAAGCACTTCTTCTCCGCAGTCACCGGTAAATTCACTGGCTTTGAAGGCAACGTTAACTTTGACCCGGCCAACTTAACGGCCAGCAGCGTAAACTTTTCCATTCCCGTAAAAAGCGTAAACACCGATGACAGCAAGCGGGATAATCATTTACAATCGACAGACTTCTTTGATGCAGCAGATTATCCGAACATGACTTTTACTTCCTCCGGATTTGAAAAAAAATCTGATAAAGATTATGTGGTGTACGGCAAGTTAACAATACGCAACGTATCAAAAGACATCGCCCTGCCATTTAAAATTACCGGCGAAATGGAACACCCGATGATGAAAGGTACCATCATCCTGGGTCTTGCGTCAAGCTTTACAATAAACCGGAACGACTATAGCGTGGGCAGCGGAAACTGGGCCAGCACCATGGTGGTGGGTGATAATGTAGACATCAATATCAACATGGAATTAAACCGCATGAAATAATGAAAACAACGCTCATCTCAACCGTTGCAGTGATTGCCCTGCTGGCAGTATACGCCTTTAATAATCCCAGGCCAGATTTTACAACCGACAAACCGGAAGGTATTCAATTTCTAAGAGGCAGTTGGGACGAAGCACTGCAACTGGCTAAAAAAGAAAACAAGCTTATTTTCCTTGACATCTACGCCACCTGGTGCGGCCCATGCAAAAGATTAAAAGAGTACACTTTTTCAAACAAAGAAGTGGCTAATTTTTACAATGCCAACTTTATCAACATCACATTGGATGGAGAACAAGATGAAGGTGCCGCACTCGCCAGCCGGTATGGTTTAACCGGATACCCTTCTTTGCTGTTCATTTATGCCAAGGGCAATTTAATCCAACTCACAAGCGGCTATATGGATCCCGCTCAGTTGCTGCAAACAGGCAAATCAGTTTCCAAATAAATATTACTCACAATTAAATTTAAAAAAATGAAACAGTTTCTCTTAGCCATCGCGATGTTGGGAATCACTTACGGTGCAGCGGCACAAACATCCATGAAAATGAAAGATGGCGTAATGATGAAGAACAACAAAGCTATGTTGTGCAATGGAAAAAAATGCACACCACTAACGGCAACCTTTACCTGCTCTGACGGTTGCAAAGTTTCACCAGACGGGACTGTTACCAAACCGGATGGCACCAGCATGAAACTAATGAACGGATATGAAATTGACAAGGATGGCAAAACCATGATGATTGCCCACGGGCAGGCAGGCCACGTTTGTACAAAGGATTGCCCGATGGCAAAGAAAATGTAATGTGTAAGGGGTTAGTGATTGGGGCTAACCCCTTATTTTTTGCAGCAATAAAATTAGCCGCTTTGCGCCTGCAATACAACCGAAGCTTATATTGCAACAGCAACACTTGCCTTAGCGATTGTTTGCAGGTTGGATGTTTTTGACTGCGAGGGTAACAATATTGAGGCGATATTTGTTGGTACTGTTGTTGGCCTGATTATTAGAGTTACAATTGCCTGCGGATAAATTAAATTACCATAAAAAGAACAAGCATGGAAACATACTACAATCCGGATGATTTAAAAAAGTTTGGAAACATTGCTGACTTTCAAAAAAAACTCGGCGAAAAATTCTTCGACTATTATGGCGAAGTTTTTAAAGACAGTGAATTAACCGCCCGTGAAAAGTCATTGATCGCTTTGGCCGTGGCCCACGCTGTGCAATGCCCTTACTGCATTGATGCCTACAGCAGCGATGCTTTTGAGAAAGGCTGGAGCGAAGGACAAATGATGGAAGCTGTGCATGTAGCGGCGGCTATCCGTGGCGGTGCTTCGCTGGTACATGGCGTACAGATGATGAATAAAGTAAAAGAAATTGCGATGTAGAGCCCCCTCTGACTCCCCCAAGGGGGAGGAAATGGAGAAGATTATGTTGTATGATCTGACTGCATATTTTATATTAAATGGTTTTTCCTGAAGAGAAAGTTGATTATGAAATCATTATTAGCAGAACATAGTAAGCTCGCCATTGCAGGTGAGCAAATAGCCATTCTGGAGCATGGACAGTCAGGCCATTTCAATCTCATTCCGTTTCAGCAAAAGCTGGAAGCAGCGGGCTTGTACCCTTTACAACCTACCTCGCTTGAAGTGTTCCAGGTAAATGTGGGTAAGATGTGTAACCAGGTTTGCAGGCATTGCCATGTGGATGCTGGCCCCGACCGCAAGGAAATAATGAGTAAAGAAACAATGCAGTTATGCCTGGATGCATTAAAAAATAATCCGTCTTTAACAACGGTAGACATTACGGGCGGTGCCCCGGAAATGAATCCGCATTTCAGGTGGTTTGTTGAAGCAATCAAAAAACTGGAAAGGCATATCATAGTACGTTGCAATCTCACCATTATTTTGGCCAATAAAAAATACAATGACCTGCCGGAGTTTTATAAAGAACACCAGGTGGAAGTTGTATCTTCTCTCCCATTTTATACACAAGACAGAACAGACAGGCAACGTGGTAATGGTGTATTTGATGATAGTATTAAAGCGTTGCAAATGCTGAATGCAATTGGTTATGGGCTGGAAGAAACGGGACTTATTTTAAATTTAGTGTACAACCCCGCTGGTGCATTTTTACCACCATCACAATTGGCATTGGAAAAAGAATACAAGACAGCATTAAGCAAACAGTATGGTATCGCGTTTAATAATTTGTTTGCCATTACCAATCTCCCCATCAGTCGCTTTTTGGATTACCTGTTGCAAAGCGGCAATTATGAAAAGTACATGGAGAAACTGCTCATAGCTTATAACCCTTTTGCGGCTGCCAATGTAATGTGCAGGAACACTATTTCAGTTGGCTGGGATGGTTATTTGTACGACTGTGATTTTAACCAGATGCTGGATTTGAAAATGGCAGGCAGTCACAATCACATTGCACATTTTAACACCGAAAAATTATACAACAGGAATATCATTGTTGGTCAGCATTGTTATGGATGCACAGCAGGCGCAGGCAGCAGTTGCGGCGGTGCAGTGGCATAAAAAGATCATCTTAAAAAATAACAGCATAAATACAAAGACTATGATGGATCAATTGAACGAAGCAAAAGACTATTTAAAATTAAAAGGAATCAGCAATGCGGATGTTGGCATTGTGTTAGGAACAGGGTTACACCATCTAGTAAGTCTTATTGAAGTCATTCAAACAATCCCTTATTCAGACATACCCAATTTTCCCGTATCGACTGTTGAATTTCATAAAGGCAATTTTATTTACGGGCGTATCGGCGATAAAAAAGTGCTGGTGATGCAGGGCCGCTTTCATGCGTATGAAGGATATTCCATGCAGCAGGTTGTTTTTCCTATAAGAGTAATGAAACTTTTGGGTATCCAATTTTTATTGCTGTCCAACGCAGCCGGTGGTATTAATCTTAGCTTTAGAAAAGGAGATTTGGTTTTGATTAATGACCATATCAACTTACAAAATGGCAACCCTCTGACCGGAAAAAATGCGGGCGAATTGGGCAGCCGCTTCCCGGATATGAGCGACCCCTATAGCCCGGTTTTATCAAAGGCATTAATGGAAAAAGCAGCCGCATTAAAGATCCCTCTACACAAAGGCGTGTATGCCGCGGTCAACGGACCAAACCTGGAAACAAAAGCAGAATACCGTTACCTGAAGATAATTGGTGCAGACCTGGTGGGGATGTCAACCGTACCGGAAGTGATTGCCGCCAACCACATGCAACTGTCTTGTGCTGCCATTTCAGTTGTCACAGATGAGTGCGACCCCGATCATTTAAAGCCGGTAAATATCGCGGAAATCATTGCGGTAGCAGGTAAAGCAGATGAAAAACTATCCCTGCTTATTTTTGAAACAATCAAAGCGATGCAATGAAACAGGCCCTTTTAATTTTTGCAAAAAATTTGATTCATGGCAAGGTAAAAACCAGGCTGGCAAACACTATTGGCAACGATGCCGCCATGAATGTGTACAAGCATCTGCTGCAACATACAGCATCTGTCACAGATCAGCTGCCTGTTCATAAAATCCTATTTTATTCAGACAGTATTGAAACCAATGATGCCTGGAGTGACAAAAAATATGTTAAACAAATACAGTCAGGCAATGATTTGGGAGAACGGATGCGGCATGCATTTGAAAATGCATTTGCGAAGGGAAATAAAGAAGTTGTAATTATTGGCACAGACTGTTTAGAAATTTCTACTGATATAATAACGAAAGCGTTCACCCATTTAAAAAACTCCAATGTGGTGATAGGCCCAGCAAAAGATGGTGGTTATTATCTCGCAGGGATGAAGCAATTGCACGCTCCCTTTTTCATAAACATCAACTGGAGTACCAGTGAAGTGTTGCAACAAACACTGGACATTTGTAAGCATGAAAACCTGTCTGTTCATTTGCTGCCCGTGTTATCAGATATAGATACGGAGCAGGATTTAAGCGAAGCGCAGAAACAACTCTTTCAAACAAATCAGCGGGAAAGATGATGACGGTAATTATTCCAACCTTCAATGAAGCTGCGCATATTCAATCAACCATTCAGCAACTGAGGGAACATGATGTTGACAATTTGATTACGGAAATTATAATAGCGGATGGTGGAAGCACAGATGATACGGTGGCCATTGCCAAAGCCGCCAATGCAACAGTCGTGGTGAGCCCTGCGAAAGGTCGTTCGGCTCAAATGAATTATGGTGCCTCTTTTGCAACGGAAGATATTTTATACTTTTTGCACGCCGATACCATCCCACCCAAAAACTTCAGCACCGATATTGCAATGTCGGCTGACAAGGGCTGTGGTGCAGGTTGCTTCATGTTGTCATTTGATTATGATCATTGGTTTTTAAAAGCCAATTGCTGGTTTACCAGGTTTGATGTAGATGCCATCCGTTTTGGTGACCAGAGTTTATTTGTAAGAAAATCAGTTTTTGAAAAGACCGGTGGCTTTTGTGAAAAGCACATCGTATTGGAAGACCAGCACCTGATAAAACGCTTAAAAAAAATCACCCGTTTTACGATCATTAAAAAGCCGGTAGTGACATCTGCAAGAAAATACCTGGAGAACGGCATTTATAAAACGCAGAGAATATTTTTTATTATTTATGGCATGTACCGCCTTGGCTATTCGCAGCAAAAACTGGTGGCTGCCTATAAAAAAATGATCACTCAAAATAAGATTTAACAAAGCTGTTATTAAATGAGGCAAAAGCAATACGACATCATTGTTATCGGTTCAGGCTCGGCAGGGCTAAGCGTTGGCTTATTTATGAACACGGCCGGTTTTAAAGTATTAATGCTGGCAAAAACAGATGCAGCCATCGGCGGAGATTGTTTGAATGATGGTTGTGTTCCGAGTAAGGCCTTAATTCATGTTGCAAAGATTGTCAACAGCGCCAAAACAGCCGCTGCATTTGGCTTGCGGGTTAGCGGACAAGTAGATTTAAAAAGAGCGATTGAGTATGTTTATTCCAAACAGGCATTGATCCGCAAACATGAAAATGCGCAATGGCTAAGAGAACAGGGTATTGATGTTATGTTGGGCAATGCCAACTTTGCAGGCAGACACGAAGTGGCTGTAAACGGAGAGAAATTTAACGGGAAAAAGATTGTCATCGCCACAGGGTCCAGTCCCAAAAAATTACACGTGCCCGGCGCTGAAAAAATAACTTATTACGACAACAAAAGTATTTTCCATCTGCAGGATTTACCTGAACGACTTTTGGTTGTTGGTGGTGGCCCGATAGGCATTGAAATGGCACAGGCTTTACACCGGCTTGGCAGCAAGGTAACCGTTGTTCATAAAGGAGCTATGATTTTAGAACACGATAAACCATCGGTAGCGGCAATCCTGCTGCAACAATTGCAGGCAGAAGGAATTGAATTTATTTTCAATGCTTCTGTTGAGCAATTCTCTTCAGCCAGTGAAGGCATCATAAAAATGGCAGATGGCAACACACAAGCCGTGCAATTCGATGCAGTCTTTGTCGCCATAGGCAGAGAACTTATATTGGAACCATTGCAGTTACAAACTGCAGGTATAACCGTTAAGGATGATAAAATAATAATTGATCCATACCTGCGTACTACAAATAAAGACGTATTTGTTTGCGGTGATATTGCCGGCGACCTTCAGTTTTCACATGCCGCGGAGTTTCATGCAAGGATATTGATTAACAACTTTTTTTCCCCTTTTAAAAAGAAGTTAGATAACCGTTATATGTCCTGGGTAACCTTTACGGATCCTGAATTGGCAACGTTTGGATTAGATGAAAAACAGTTAAGTGAAAGAGGCATTCCATATGAAAAATTAGAACAGGATTTTAGTATGGACGACCGGGCGGTGGTTGATAATTACCAGTATGGCAAACAGATTTTATTTATCAGCAAAAGTGCCTGGTTTAAAAAGCAGGTATTGTTAGGAGGCACGATGATTTCACCCAATGCAGGCGAACTGGTGCAGGAACTTATTTTGACTAACGCAAGCAAAACGTCCATCAATGCTATTTTCAATAAGGTGTATCCCTACCCTGTGGCAGCAAGAGTAAATCAGTTATTGATTGTAAAACATAAAGAAAAAACCCTGACGGCTGCGGTGAAAAAACTATTGCAACAAGCCTATAAAATATTCAGCTGATGGCATTGTGGAATTTATTTAAAGAATGGTTTTTAAGCCTGGGTACAAAGTACCATGTAAACCCTTACATTTTTGGCGGCATTTATATTGGAGCCATTCCTTTATTTTTTATATCGCTTGGCCATACTATCAAACGAATGAAAAATAAACAACCCTATGCATTGCCGTTATTGCTTACCGGATGTTGCTTTATTTCGGCGTATGTATACCTCATCATCGTGGGTAAAAACATTCCTGTGTGGGTTTATTTTTTTATCGGATTGCTGATTGTTTACGGGACATATTCAACGATATTAAAAACCAGGAAAAAGATATAACGCAACAACATGATACATGCCATATTTGATAAAATCGGCGCACCTGCTTTGACTGTTATTTTCGTATTGTTGTTTTTGTTGGAAACAAAATTTCGGCTGCGTAAAAGAATACAAAACCGTTGGAGAAGAATAATTGTAAATCTGTTGGCCTCCATTCCCTCTTTTGGCTTGTTGCGGTTTATATTTTTACCAGCCATGGTTTGGTTGGCTTATAAAAACGAAACCATTCATGTTGGATTAAACTACCTCTATGCCCTGCCTTCCTTCATAGAAGCTGCTATCGCTTTTGTACTGCTGGACTATGGAAACTATTTATGGCATGTACTCAATCACAAAATACCCCTGCTATGGCGTTTTCACCTGGTTCATCATACCGATCCGGACCTTGACATCACCACCGCTTTTCGCTTTCATTTTGGTGAAATGATTGGCTCAGTTTTTTTCCGGGGAGCCGTTGTATTTTTAACCGGAGCCACACCATTGACAGTACTGATTTATGAAATAGTTTTTGAAGCTGCCACACAGTTTCATCACAGTAACTGGAAACTTCTTATTCAACTTGAAAAAGCGTTGAACAAAATCTTCGTCACGCCGCGTATGCATGGCATTCATCATTCTGTTGTTCAACAGGAAACTGATAGCAATTATTCTGTTATTTTTTCCTGCTGGGATCGACTGCATAAAACGATGCGCCTGAATGTAAAGCAAGACGACATTACCATCGGCGTGGCGCCCTATAATAATCCTGCAGAATTGACAATGGGTTATTTATTGAAGTTGCCTTTTACCAAAATCCGGAAGGGAAAACCGACTGCACGACCATAGCATGTTTGATTTAGTTTTCAAACAACTGAAAATTTGTCTGACAAATCACCAAAAAACCGCTGCTTGTGAAAGCGATGGCCACGCTGTTTTATCCTTTAATTATTTGATCACCCCAAAAGTTCCTTGTAAGTCCACCATTACCTTTCAAAAAGAAATCGTAAGTTTTACCCCTGTCTGTGCCCTGTCCCCATCCAATCATAGAGGAAATTATTTTTGTTTTTTCATGACCAATTGAAACAAACTGAATTATTCCTTGAAGCTCATCATCTTCTTCTTGTAACTTTTTTAGAAAAGTTGTTATTTAACTCCACTTTCAAAATCAAAAGCTCATTCTCCAGATAATTTATCAATCCAAGTTTGATGGAGCTGTTTTCTGCAAGTGTTTTTTCTTGTCGAAGTCTGTGACTATAGAACCGCCGCTTTTTAATTCAAAATATGCAATGGGCGCTATCCATTTGGAAAGCATTGAATCTGTTGCAAAATACTTCCAGGTCTCTTTTACATCTGACGGAACAATGATAGAAAGTTGAGGCACCCGCTCCACTGATTGATTGCTCTAAGAGGTATTTTCAACCTGAGCAATTGAAGTCAAGCTAAAAGCAATAACAAAAGTTGACAATAAGACCATCTGTTTCATAGTAAGCAAATTAAATGAATTTTTTATCCAGATCTAGCGCTTTACTGAGGCTCGCAAGGACATGTCATTTAATATCCCCTACCATCCTGTTCAACAGGTAAAAAAACTTCACCATTTACTGGCCTCACATTTCCTCATCACAATAAGCCCGCTTCATTGATGTAACCTTCCCTGTATTTAGCCGTGCCCTGCCTATCTTTGCCACCACAGGTACCATGCTGTTCGGCAGACTTATTTTTCGCCGAAGCCGCTATAGTAGAGCAACTAGCTCAATGCAATGCACAGTTTAAAATATCGCATAATGATAGTTTAAATTAAAGATGATTAAACAAACTCTCCATTTCTATTATCCGGAAATTGCCCAGCAATCGGGTTTAACTGAATTTTTAAAAAAAAGTCTTCGGAGGTTGTTTTAGTATAACGATTTTTACCTGTCATTCTCTTTCCTCAACTTTTCTTTCGATTTTAATTCCTCCAATTCCCCTTTCACTTCATTGGTTGCTGCTGATTGCTCCCGCAATTTCTTATTCAATTCAAATGCTTTTCGTTCTTCCGCCTCCCAGCTTTCTACACTATCCCGCATAGGGTAGCTTGATACTTGCAGGCTGTCCAGCCTGTACAGGAATTGTAAATTAGTGAAAGTACTTTTTTGTTTCAGGTAGCGGTATTTAATGTCATTGGCTTTGTATTGATCCAGTTTGCCAGAGGTGCTGTACCAGCCTCCGCTGGCCAGTAAAAGCAAAACAAACAATCCTGCAGTAACCCAAAGAATATTGGCTGCGTGATGCTGATGAACTACTTTTTGAGGTGGTGGTTGCTGGCGCAGTTCATTGTTCGTTTGTATCGCGGCCACAAGATGATCCAGCCTTGCTTCCGGCAACAGCTGCCGTTTTAAATTGTCCTTCAGCTTTTCAAATTGTTGCTCTATTATGTCAACCGTCAGGCTGTTGCTTTCTTCACCGTGGTCTTCCCGCAAGGTTTCAACCTGTTTGGTAAGCGCAACTATATGCTGTGAGTTTTGCTCCACAGCTTCTATCAGACCAGATACTGCCTTCAGGTTGTTTTGCAATTGTTCTGTAAAATGATTGATCACGATGGTCAGTTCCCCATTTTTTTCTGTTGCTGTGTTGTTGATGCCTGTTTCCATAATTGCTGTTTTTTGTTGTCATTGATTAATTTACTTTTTGATTGTTTTACCAGTTGATTTGATTCATTGGTGAATGCTGCCGGTCACATGTGCAGGTGTCTTTGTTTCTTTTTCAACCGCTCACTTTCTTTTAATAATTCAGGGTTGATACTTTCCTGCACAGGTTCAGGTTTAGTTAAATCATAAAGCAGGTGGTTCAGTGTTTTTTGCAGCTGACCAATGCTGCGATTGATTTCCTTTTCGGCAGCATTTTCCCAATCTTTTATATTGGCTGATGAATGGGTTGACTGCTCGATTTTTTGCCTGGTTGCAGAAAGATCCATCGCTTGCCTTTGCTGCTTTGGCTGCAGAGCCGCTGCAATTTTTTGCAGTTGCTTTTCCTGGAGCTGCTGTTTTAGCGCAAGGATCTTTTCAATGGTTGCCAGCGAAAAACCCACTTCGCTGCCTTTTATCTTTACCTTTTTATCATCCAGAAAACAAATGCCCCTGCCTCTTATAATTTTATAGCCCAGTTGCTGCATTTGTTTCTGAAGGGCTTCATAATCGCTTACCTTTTGCAGGGTTTCCTGCAGGTCATGGCGAAGTTGTTCTTTGCGGATATCATGTCGCGGGATCTGCCGCTGTTCCTGCGACAAAAACCGCCGGGCACTCAGTACTTCTCTGAGGTGATACTCCTTCTCCAGTCTTCGGCAGAGCTGATCCATCTCAAAATAATTATTGCTCGTGCTGACAGCTTTTCCATCGTAGCCCACACGGTTAGCCACCAGGTGGATATGTTGTTCCCGGGTATCTTTGTGCAGGATGGTCAGGTACTGGTGATCGCCCACACCAAAAGTGTCTGCCAGTGTTTTACCCATTGCTACCAGTTGTTCCCTATCCAGTTTTTCTCCCGGCGCCAGCCGCAGGGATAAATGCAGTACGGGTTGCTGCACTCTTTTGCTCAGCCTGGCTACTTCATGAAACTGGTCCGCCAGTTCCTGTTTATTGCCAAAGCAATAATTATAGGCCAGCACTTCTGCCCGGTTCTTGTGCTGCAGGTCTTCCGTGAGTTCATTTTCTATTTTTTCATCAGCCGTCAGTTTCTGTTTGTCCTCCAGGCAATAACTGATGCAGTGGTAAAAAGAACTGCCGGTGGTTACGGTGCCAATCATCGCAGATAATTTTTTATGAGTTGTACCATTAATTTTAATTCTCCTGACAATACCTGCAGTTCAAAACGCTCGGCTGCGCTTAATTCATCGGTTACACTGTTGCGTTTTTTTGCCAGCTGGTTCAGGTTGGCCGCCATGTGGTGCACTGCTCCCAGCTGTTTTAATACTTCACCCGGCAGCTGCTTTTCTGTGATTATAATAGTTCCGTTACGGGAAATTTCCAGCAGGTATTCCGAGGCAGAGAGGTTGGCTTTTTTTGCTTTGGCTTTGATGATTGCCTTATCAAAGGCCGAACACTTTAAAGAGATTACCTGGCTTTTCCGCAGGGCTTTCAGGGGCCGGCCACCTTTATTTTTGTTGTATGCTTTTACACTTTCCATTTTCTTCTCCCCCTTATTTGTGAATCCGCCAAAGCGGATGAACAACGGCCCGGCACTGCGCCTGAGTGCTGCCGGGGTTTTGGTATTACCAAAACATAGCTGGCTATGTTCTAAACCGAAGCTGTTGCCTTTATCCGGTATTCCGAATGGGCCGTCCTTGCTTGTTCAAGTCACTTTTTCTAAAGAATGCTACTGCTGTTTGCAATCGCTGCTAACATTGGTGACATTGTTTTTAAACCGCAGTAAAATTTTAGGTTTCCCGGTTAAATATTTTTGGATTGGTCGTTCCAAACTTCCGGATATTGTCTTTCAGATCCAGCCATAACCGGATGGAATAGTCAGCGATCTCCATCAATTCTTCTGCACTTAAGCGGTAAGGATTGGCTATCGAAAGGGAAGACTTTTTTGCTTCGGCTTCCGGTGTATTGTTTCCTCCGGCCGGTGATTTAAAAGGCAGGTTGCCTGCCTTTTCTTCAAAGCTTTGTTCCAGGCAGGAAAAAATATTGGGGGCATAGCCTTCTCCGATTTCAAGGCTTCTACCGATGGCGATGCTGTTGCCAAATAATTTAATTTGTTTGCCATTGCTCAGGCAAAGTGTTCTTCTTTTAAAGTCTGCCATGATGTTTGTTTTTAAAAATGATTCAATCTTATTTTTAGAAAACCTCAGAGGTCTATAATCAATTGTTTCTTTCTTCTTTTTTATTCCTTTTAAATCTTAAAATGATGCTGGTGAAAAAGAAAAGAAAATTAATCTGCAGGCAGGTGTAAGAGATCCTGAATATCCTGCCAGAGAAAATAAACCCGGGAGCGAATCTTAAAAGGTTTTAGTTTACCATGTTTGATCCAGTCGTATACCGTGGGTTTTGTAACATGAAACATCGTGCACACTTCCGCCATTTTATACAGCGGTTTGTAGGTCAGGCCGGGCGTTTCGTAAACCGGCATCACAGGCTTTTGCTTTTCATTGTTGGAAAATTCCTCGCGGATAATCTGCCGGATCAACTGCCAGAACTGTTCCGGGGCATAGGGGAAC
>NZ_JAUFQJ010000006.1 GCF_030409685.1 Ferruginibacter paludis | reverse complement strand
CACCGGTAAATGACCATGGATCATTATTGTAAGTTCCTGCATTGGTATGAGTAGTACCGGCCACAATGATTGTTCCAACTGTTGCACCTGTTTCACCATTCACACCAGTGATGGTGTAAGTAGCTGTATGAGGATTGCCATCATAAGTGACACTGTATCCTGTTACATTAACAGTAGGATTAGCTTTATCAACAATCAGTGTTACCGATGCTGAAGCAGGTTTATAATTTGATGTAGGTGCTGCACTTACGCTTAATGTTTGTGTGCCCGCATTTAATAAAGTACCAGCAACTGGGTTATAAGTTAAAGCACCCGGGGCAGATCCGCCAGCGACACCTGCTACTGATGCATTCAATTGTGTTGAACTTAGCAATGTGCCGTAGGTTATGTTGGCAGGGTTAGACCAGGTAATGATTTGGTCTGCTTTGCTTACACTGATCTTAACTGTTTTTGTTGCGGCATTATAATTTGTAGTTGATGCAACATTTGCAACAAGACTTTGATTGGACCCTGCATCTAATAGGGTACCCGACGATGGCGTGTAGGTTAAAGTACCAGGTGCAGTTGCACCCGCTGTTGCAGAACCTGTCACTACCGCATTAAGTTGCGTTCCACTTAATAGTGTACCATATGTTATATCGGCTGGGTTTGCCCAAGTGATGGTCGGATCAGCTTTATTTACGGTTATTAAAACCGTCGTTGGGCCTGCCGCATTATAGTTGGAAGTTGCTGCAGCACTCACACTTAAAGTCTGACCGACTCCAGCGTCTAATAGCGTCCCTGAAGCAGGTGTATATGTTAATGCTCCTGGTGCGGAAGCCCCTGCTGTTGCGGAACCAGCCACCGTGGCATTCAACTGTGTTGCGCTCAATAAGGTGCCATAAGTAATGGCGGCAGGATTTGCCCAGGTAATTGTTTGATTTGCTTTGTTTACATTGATCTGTACTGTCTTTGGTCCGGCAGCGTTATAATTTGTAGTTGCCGCAGCACTTACACTTAAAGTTTGCGCCAATCCTGCATTTAATAAAGTACCTGCTGCAGGAGTATAGGTTAATGCCCCTGGTGCAGAAGCTCCCGCTGTTGCAGAACCAGCCACCGTGGCATTCAATTGTGTTGCACCCAACAATGTTCCGTATGTTATATCGGCTGGGTTTGCCCATGTAATTGTTTGGTTTGCTTTATCAACAACAAGCGCTACTTGTTTTGTAGCTGCGTTATAGTTTGTAGTTGCTGCAGCATCCACCTGTAATGTTTGACTTCCTGCAGATAGTAACACACCTGATGCAGGTGTATAGGTTAATGCGCCTGGAGCAGATCCCCCAGAAACTCCTGCGACCGTTGCATTAAGTTGCGTTGCACTTAATACCGTTCCATATGTAATGTTGGCAGGATTTGCCCATGTGATTGTTTGGTCAGCTTTATTTACAATTAATTTACCAGTGCCAGAAGAGGCTGACCAAGTAGGAAGTTCTGCAGCAAAACTGGCCCCTACACCGCTATTGTATGTATTCGCATTTATTGCGCCAAGGCTAACAGATGAGAGGGTTGCGACTCCAGAAGCATTTGTGACAGCTGTATTTATCAAGGTGCCATTTAATGTAAAGCTAATAGTCTTACCTGAAATTGGAGGATTACCACCCCCTTGCTGTTTTAGAGTAGCTGTCAGCGTTACAGTTCCTCCATATATTCCCGTTACATTGTCAACAGTTAAACTTGTATTTGCATCTGTAAACGTCCATTCCGCATGTAAACCCGAGCTTCCACCATCCGCAGTCAACAAAAAAGTTGCCCCAAGGGCATCACCATCTGTTGGAACGTCCCAAGACGATGACACGTTTCCGCTATTATCTGCAACTGTGGTAAAGGGTTGGTGATACGCCGCATCAGTACCCAATGGATCGTCTCCCACGTGAATTACCTGCAGCGTTACCGTTTCACCGGGCTGAAAGCCGGTACCAGTAATAATTGCAGTTGATCCTGGCGGGTAATCCAGCAAATCAGTTTTAATGGTTGCCTGTCCTTGTGCCTTAAAGGCACCTAAGGTTAAAAACAACATAAATGCGAGTGTTAGCCGGGTAAAAATTAGCTTGCTCATATGGCTTGTTTTGGTGAAGATGAAGATGTAGAATTGATTCTATTGTTAACTTGTTTATTAGTTGTTGCAATTATTAAAAGCTACAGTCCGTTACAATGCAACATGCATTATAGCATAGACTAATGATTTGAAAAAAGTATCTTCTTTGGAATGGGCTATTGTAAAACGACGTGGTTGTTAGTAAGGATAATAATCTTAGTTACGGAATGCAATAGGAATAAATAGAAATGGAGTTTGTAATGATAGTGGATCAGAAATCAGTAGATAAGACAACGAAAGTAGAAGACTTTTTTTAAAATTCCTAAATTTTGATAACTTTTTCTTAACAAAATTTCTTTTTAAACCTGAGAAAAGAGCGGTAATTATTGGTCCGGCATAAAAAATGGATAGAATTTCACTCTCGCTTACATCATTGAATATGTCCATTTTCAATTTGGGAAAAGATTCAAAACAAGACACCAGGCCTATTGGGCCTGGTGTCTTGTTTTGAATTTAGTTGGCCTTCAGGGCCTGAACTTTTCGAGGGAAAATTCTCCTTCGATATGTATCTGTGTTTCTCTAACTGAATTAATTAAAGGTCTAGTAAGTAAAATCCGCCGACCAGCTAACTCTGCGATGTGTGCCTGGTGCAGAAGTAGAGGAAATTACTATTCCCACTTCATCACCTGCGGCTACAGTAAATGAGTTGGAAGTGTCAGAACCACTTACAGCAGGTTGAGTTATTGTAGTTGTTACTGTTTGTGCAACTCCATTTTTATAAACTGTGATGATGAGGTTATTACCACCACCGGGCGATCCATCCAGTTTTACGTATAAATTCCTGACTGTGCCGGCTCTCGACATTACCGTTCTGGTTCCTGCCTGAACGTCTGATGTTGAAACAGAACTTATTGTACCCGTAATTGGATAATAATTTTTTTGACCGCCACTGGAAGTAGTCTCTGTAGAATTATTTGTATTACCGCTTAACATCATTGTTCCGCCATTTACCCACACCGGTGTGGCTGCTCCGGCAGACTGTAGTATCTGTCCTGTTGTACCTGCAGCAGTAGAGCCCATTGCGGTTGTACTTGCCCCGTAAATAACACCACCAGCTGTTAGGTTGGATGTTTGTCCGGTACCTCCGTTGGCTACCGTTGTTGTACCGCCGCCAGCTTGCTGATCTAACTGGTAGCGGGTGCCGCCAACAGTTCCATAAAAGTGCGTACCATTAAATTCCACCGCGCCGTTTTCAGGGGTAGTAAGGTTTGTGCCTGCAGTGAATTTTAAAGGGGCAGTATTTGCAGCTGCAGTACCTGCTCCAAGGTGTAAAGCTGCTGTAGGATTGGTTACACCGATCCCGACATTTCCTGCTTCGTCCACCACATCAAGTACAGTTCCTGACGACGTTTTCCATTCCGTTAAATTGGCTGTTTGTGTAGCGCTGTTGCCTTGTATACCTAGTGCCACACTTGCATCCCGCTGTGATGCCACTATAACACTGGTTCCTGAGATGCCGCCAATAAAAGCAGGGAACGCGGCTGTTTGTCTGTCACCACCCAAAATGGTAGCCCAGTAGGAGCCCATTTGCAGGGATTGTCCCCCGCCGCCCTGCCAGTAAATATCTCCACCATCTCCACCAATTCTAAAGTTACCAGAACCGGCTGTATTTGTAAAAATCATCTGTGCAGTTGTAGCAGTTCTTCTTATCTCCAAATTATCTTTTACAGACAGGTAATAACCAGCAGCAGGGTCAGTTAAGCCAACGCCCACCTTGCCCGTACTATCAATAATCATTCTTTCGGTATTGTTTGTTCTGAATCTTAAGGAAACATTATTGGTCGAGCCTAAGAAATGCGAACCTGCTGTTGCGGCGTTTCCAGTCAAACTCCAGGCTGTTCCGGTTGCCTGTTGGTCTAGCTGATACCGTGTAGTACCGATAGTTCCATAGAAGTGAGTACCGTTATATTCTACTGCTCCATCTTCCGGGGTTGTAAGATTAATCCCTGCGGTTAATTTTAAAGGAGCCGTATTGGCTGCGGCAGTACCAGCTTTTATATGTAAAACTGCCGTTGGAGCTGACGATCCTAAGGATGTTTTACCATTTGCATCCATATATAAATTGACTGATCCTCCGCCAATGGTGTTTCCTGTAAATGCTGAACGGGCTTCACTCATAATTGCAAATATGCCTGAATTATCGTAAGCTATTGCAGCTCCGGCAGACCCCGCCGCTATCGCTCCCGCTTTGCCGGTGGTATTTATTACTGAAACATTAGGCGTTGTAGTAGCCAGGCCGTTTGAAAACCTGAAGTCTGATACGTTCGAAACAGCCTGTAATAAGGTTGTCGGGGAAGTGGTCCCAATACCAACTTTTCCAAAACTATCAACCACCATCCTTTCAACATTATTGGTTCTCATTCTAAGCGACACATTGTTTGTTGAGCCCAAAAACTGTGATCCTGCAGTAACTGCATTGCCGGTTAAACTCCATGCTGTAGATCCAGGATTGGAAGACCAGGAAGGAATACCGCCTGCCAAAGTAAGCACCTGTCCATTAGTGCCAGCAGGTAATTTGCTCCAGGTATTAGCGGCTGAACCATACAGCAAATCACCGGCAGTAACTGTTGTTTGTCCTGTGCCACCATAACTTGCACCTACGGCAGTACCTTGCCAGCTTCCTGTTCCAACAGTACCCAGTGTCGTAATTGTATTTTGACCAACATAGGCAGAGCTGATATCGATTACACCGGAAGTTACCGTTATGCGGTTGGCCGTTCCGGAAACGGTTCCTTGTTTGTTGTTAAACGTATTCCAGTCAGCGCTGCTTAAATAGCCATTAGTGGATGTTGTAGCCTGTGTGATTGCAAAAGCACCAGTCGCATTGTTATAGGTTAACGGTGCCGACGAAGAAAGCGAAGCCAATCCGATACCGCCCAGACCCGCTAAAGTATAGGTGGGAACATTCAGGGTATTGGCTGAAAAAGTGGCTGCACCATTATTCCCTGTAGTAGTTAATGAAATTGCTGCCTGCTTTCCGTTAAAAGCAGTCCAGTCCGCAGAAGATAAAGCTCCACGGTTAGTTGCAGATGCAGTAGGCACATTTAATGTAATTACCGGAGTTGTTGTTCCTGTTGCAACTGTTGATGTTAAGTCAGTTCCGGTAGTTCCCAGCGTTAATGCAGCTACGCTTGTTACTGTTCCTGCATTGGAAGGGTAAACAGGTACATTCAATACACCAGTTACGTTATTGTAAGTTGCTGCACCACTTGTTCCAGTCGTAGTGAGGCTTATGTTTGTTCTACCTGTTGCAGAAGTGAGATAAGTATTGTTATCGTAGCTAATAGTTGTCCCTGATGCTTTTACGAAACCTGTACCGTTTATTGCAGTCTGTTTACTGTTAAAAATATTCCAATCAGTATTGCTTAAGTATCCGTTTGAGGATGTTGTAGCCTGCGTAATTGCAAATGCTCCGGTACCACTATTATAAGTTAAGGGTGCTGTCGTAGATAAAGAGGACAATCCTGCATAGTTGGGTATGTTGAGCGTGTTACCAACCAATGTGGCTGCACCGCTACCACCGGTAGTAGTTAGCGAAATTGCTCCTTGTTTTCCGTTGAAAGTATTCCAATCCGTATTACTCAAATAACCATTGGTGGTGGTATTTGCCTGGTTAATAGAAAATGCCCCGGTGGTGTTATTGTAACTCAATGGTGTTGTGGCCGACAAGGAAGTTAAACCAAGTTTGCCATTGAAAATACTCCAGTCGGAAGACGACAATGCGCCGCGGTTGACTGCGGAGGCGGTAGGTAAATTAAAGGTATGTGCCGTTCCGGAACTTGTTATTCCAAAATCGGTACCGGATGTACCTGTTGCAAATGTTTGCGTAACGCCGGTTAGCCCGTTGAGTGAGCTAATGGCAGCGCCACTGCCCATAGCCAAAGGCGTCCATAAAGGAACAGCCGGCGTGCCGGTATTCACTTTAAACACATTATCTGTGGTGTTAAAAATCAGCAAACCTGTGGCTGGAAGTGAAATGGCATTTTGCTGCGCTGTTGTCAGTCTCGGTGCCAGGAAACCCTTGTCAGTGGCGCTCACATCCAGCATAGCACTATTGTCGGGCAAACTTGATGTGGCGTTTATGCCAACATTCTGGGCCTTGGTTTTGGTAGCCAGTGCCAGCTGCAATATCAGCAGTGTCACGAGGTAAAGCTTTTTCATACTATTGGTTTATTTTTTGTTAGGGTTTTGCCATTCACCAAATCCCCAAAATATTTCAGGGATTCAGTGTATTAATCTTTATTTTTTATCTGTTGTTTCCATTGTTCTTCTACCTGCTCATACGTCTTCTCAATTTGTGCATTATGCGATTCACAATTAATTAATCAACAATTACTTTTTGTGTTTCGTGAGTGTTATCTCGTCCACTGATTTCCAGCTGGTATACGCCTGCCGTTAGTTTAGATACCGTATTCAATGCCTGCGTCCTGGTACCACCCTGGAATTGGATGTCTTTTACAAGGATTACCTGACCTATTGCATTGGTTAATTGTACTTGGTATTTGCCGGCAGGTTGATTGGTCATTACAAGATTGATGACGTTGGTCGTAACAGGGTTGGGGTAAATACTGTAGCCACTGGTACCAGCTGCCATCGTTGCTTTTACAATCACACTATATTTGACATCACCAGTGATGTCGTATGATTTAATCCTGTAATAATTCACTCCTTGCGTAGGTTTAACGTCTAACCAGCTGTAAGTATTGTTAGCATTGCTTGTACCACTGACATTTGTGGTGTTTACATAAGTGAATGTTGAACCGTCTGCCGATTTTTCAACATCATATTTTACCATGTTGATTTCATTCTCTACATTCCAATCTACGGCTATTGCGGTATTCTGCTGGTATGCCTTCACACTAGTAAATGTTACGGGTAAAACAGTTGTAGTTTTGAACACGATTTTAAAACGGTTGGTTGCTGCAGAAGCAGCAGCAGCATTGATCGAAAATTTAACGGTAGTTTTTCCATCGAGGCTGACCAACGTGCTGGTGCCAAGGTAGCTGTCCAGCAAATAGCCCACCATACCTGGCTGCTGCATATTGCTTGCATCAAACACAAACTGGTAAGCTCTCTGGCTGGTAGTCGTTAATTTAAAATAGATAGTATCGTTTACAGTTAGTTCTGGCCTTCTTTCCGCGGCCAGTGAAGTTGTATTTCTTACAATGCTCAGGTTTTCATTTGTATTACCAAATTTTAGAGCATCATTACGGTCAAGTCCACTGCTGAACTTATTGTTGAACTGAACGAAAGTGCCATCAGCCAATGTGGTTGTATTATCTGCATTTAATAAGTATAACGTGGTTCTGATAAGTCCTGATGGAACACCCATTGGCCGAAATCCTACATTGCTTCTGTTGACACTTTTGCTTGACTCATTAAAGCTGATAGAGGCTGTACCTGCAGCCAGGGTTTCTACAAAAAATGCCTGGCCTGATTGAATATCAGTAGTCTGGGCACTTGGTACAGACTGCAGCCAGTTGCCAGTTCCATCCACGTCATCCATTGAAACATAGCCGCCTGTTATGTTCAATGACGGATCCCATACGTAAAATCTTTTGACAAGATTATTCCTTGTAAGATTCTCAAAATTAACAGGAGAAGCATACGGATTGCCGATCAGTGTATATTTGCCAGCTACAGAAGAAGCAGGAAAAGTCTGCGTGCCTGTTTGTAGTGTACCAATGCTGCTAACAGTTGTGTTTGTAAAAGTGCAGGTACACGTATTGGCAGGGTTACGGTCACCTCTTATGAATATAAAATACCCGGTATTGTCGGCACTGCCGGTGTTACCAGCAGAAATAGGCACTTTGGTATTTAAGACATTTACTAAAGCCTGCGTACTGTAATTCCAGGTTTTCATTGAAACTGAATTTTGAGCACTTATATCCAACCCATTTCCAGAAGCACCGGTAGGATTTGGTCCTGTTACTAACAGCCCTATGCCTGGATTATCGGCGCCACGATCCTGCCATGTATTGTATATAGTATTAGAACTGGTAACAGGGGCGGTCATCAACCTCCAGGCTCTTTTTCCGGGAATATATCTTTGTACAGTTGCTTTACCTATAATTTGACTTGTTGCTGCAACAGGCGCTACTCTTGCAGTAAGATTTTCATCTGATTTTAATGTTAGGTTACTGTCTGCATATAAATTGCCACCATTTACCGTAAGTACGTTCGCAACAATTGCCTTTGATTTTAAAGCAACCCCGTAAGCGGATTTTATAACAGATAAATTATTAAATGTTGAAGTTGTATTTCCACCAACGTATGCCGTGGTAGTATCAGTACTACCAGCGAAAACAACTGTACTGGCACCTGCAGCAAAAGTGCCATTATTTTGAAATGCTGCATTATTGATCACCAGTGACACCGTGCCATTTAAAACAAGGCTGCCGCCCGTGTTGATGGTTATTTTTTGAGCATTGACAGTATCACATAACCCGACAACAATAACAAACGTTACAAAGAATGAATAATTTTTTAATGAAGGTCTGCTTATGGTTAAAAATGGTTTCATAATTTGGGTACAGTTTTCCGGAGGTAATGGGTTGTAGTCTGTTTTTTAATTTGCTGGCATTTTTTCTAACAGCTTGTAGTTAAATTTCCACAAAAACTAAAATTTGTATTGTAAAACGCAATTCTACTTTTGAAATTGTGCCTGGGTTGTTGGTGCAGTTATTTGAAGAAGTTGTTTTCATGGTAGTTTTACGTTTGTCACAGATAGCGCATAACCATGCCGTGTTTATAAGGTATTTATAATCATTGAGTTACAACTATATTTGCCATACTCGTTTCCTGATTATGGAACTGAATTTCTAAAAAACGGAACGAAACAAAAATATTTTTTTAGTACTGCTGTAATAGAACTTCTACAAATACAGGTAACCCAACATAAAAAAGGGCATCCCATTGTTTCTGTAAAATTGAAAAAAGGGCACATGGTTTATCAGGTTATAAAAACTGTGGTTAAAGTCTTTTTTTTTAAAGTGAATCAATTTTATAACTGCCTCAGTTTTTTTATTACCGTAAATCTGGCAAGGCTAAAGGCTTTCACTTAAATTGTGCTAAATATGTAGCATGAAATTGAATTACCGGACAATATTTTTACTTCCAGCTGTTTTACTCACCAATTTTTGTACAGGTCAGAAAAAGGCTTCAGGTGCGGAATCATTTAAGAGCCAGGCGATAGCCGACATACAGGCGAAATACCGGGACTACCGTCAGACTGCCATGCAGATATGGAACTTTGCTGAGGTTGGTTACAAGGAAGAAAAAAGCACGGCATTGCTGCAGCAGGTATTAAGTGATAATGGCTTTACCATTCAAAAAGGCGTCGCGTCAATACCAACTGCCTTTGTTGCAAGCTATGGCACAGGGCAACCGGTAATCGCTATCCTGGCAGAGTTTGACGCTTTGCCCGGCTTGTCCCAGGAAGCCATTCCGGAAAAAAAGAGTATACCCGGCAAAGCTGCCGGCCAGGCATGCGGCCATCATTTATTTGGAACTGCTTCAGTAGCTGCCGGCATTGAAATAAAAAAACTGATTGAACAAAAAAAGCTCACCGGTACAATCAGGGTTTATGGCTGCCCCGCGGAGGAGGGCGGTTCCGGAAAAGTATTTATGGTGCGGGCAGGTTTGTTTAATGATGTGGATGTGGCTATACATTGGCACCCGGGCGATAACAATAGTGTTACCATGATGAGCGCATTGGCAAACAAGTCAGCTAAATTCCGTTTTCATGGTATATCAGCACATGCTGCGGCTTCGCCTGAAAAAGGCAGGTCTGCACTGGATGCGGTAGAAGCAATGGATAATATGGTTAATATGATGCGGGAACATATTCCGCAGGAAACCCGGATTCATTATGTAATTACGAATGGAGGTAAAGCCCCCAACGTGGTACCGGATTTTGCAGAGGTATATTATTATGTGCGCCATCCTAAGAGAGAGGATGTTGTGAAAATATTTGACCGTGTAGTGAAAGCTGCCAACGGAGCCGCAATGGGAACAGAAACTACCGTTGACTATGAAATTATCGGCGGAACACACGACCTGCTTTTGAATAAAACACTGGCCGAAGACATGCAACTAAATCTTGAAAAGGTTGGAGGTGTGCATTTGACTACTGATGAAATAGAATTCGGCAAAAAATTACAGACCAGTTTTGGCCCGTTGCCACCTGAAATTGCTACCGCTGCCATTGTAAAACCGTTAAAGGCAGGAGATACCTCAGGTGGTGGTTCTACAGATGTTGGCGACGTGAGTTATGCTGTGCCTACTGTTGGTATGCAGGCCGCCACATGGATACCGGGCACTCCGGCACACAGCTGGCAGGCCGTTGCCTGCGGGGGAACTGAAATAGGAACAAAAGGTATGATGGTGGCGGCCAAAACAATGACGCTGACGGCCATTGATCTCTTTTTGAATCCTGCACTGATTGCAAAAGCAAAACAGGAATTTATACAGGATAAAGGCGATTACCAGTACAAAGCTTTGCTTGGGGATATCAAACCAGCTTTGAATTACAGGGATTAATTCATTTTAATAACTTAACAAAAAAGCTTCCGTAAAGGAAGCTTTTTTGTTAAGTGTATATTTTTTTAGATGGCAGGCAAATCTGTTAAATTCCTTATGATTTATTCGTGTATGAAATCAGTTCTTGAATAGGTGCCGGGTGAAGCATGCTCACCCTTTTGAAAACTAAAGTGCACAAAGTTGATGCCTTTTAGTTCGGTGAGATTATAAGTGACTTCTGCCATATAAGCCTCTGCGCCACTGGATCCTGTTTGGCTGGTTAAATAATTAGCGTTACCGACTTTTATAAAAATGCTGTCGTTGGAAACCTTGTTTAGACTGAGTTTCATCTCAGGATAAATTTCGTTGAAGGATTGAATAATATGCTCCGCTGTTAAAGAGTCTGCAGGAATTGGCCTGTTTCTAACCATCGTAAAACCTTTTTTACCGGAAAAGTCAGCAAACCAAAAATAGTGCGTGTCTTTATAAATATTGGCGGTGTCAGTAGTTACAACAGTGGAAATAGTGTCAGCTACTGGTTGATTCTTCTCAGATTCTTTACTATGGCAGGAAAAAATTACCGGCAATAAATAAAGAATAAATACAGCATACTTTTTCATGATTGTTTTTTATGGGTTACAAGTCAGCAATCTTTGTATCCAAAACCGTGCAAATTTGCCTTATTAAAAGTACTAAGCAATTTATAATATATAATGATAGTTGTCATTATCCCAGATGATTCTAGAAAGCAAAAAGCACTTGATCAAAATAAAAAAAATTACCAGTTCAAAAAAATACGGGATGTTATAGTTTGTTGACTGTTTCCATCCCGCATTTTTTGATAAGAAGTTGTTTGTTATTTGTCCTTCGTAAAAATATAACTGCCACCGCCCTGCGACAGGGAAAGTTCGTTTTTAACTAAATCGAAAACAATAACCAACCCCGCGGCTTCAAAACTAAAGCTGTCTTTGCCTGTATTATTAAGAGCTATTTTCTCCTGGCCTGTAGCTTCCAGTTGAAGGCTGTTATCTTCATTTGTAAAAGTCAGTTTAATCGGGATGTTTTTGTTTGAATATACCCCGGTGTATTTATCAAGATTAATTGTTGCAACAGTATTTATCTTCTTTACACCCCATTTGTTATTGCTTTCATCTGCATCCATGTAAATACCGCCATCCAGTTTTAAAAAGGCAATTTTCTTTTTAGTTTTAATGTTAATGATAGCGGCTTGCAGGTTCTTTTCCCAAATGCCGGCAGTTGCATGAATGGTTTCTTTTGTACTATCAGTATACTCTACCAATACATCTGTTGGTATTGCAAAGCCGCCAATGTTTTTTATGGTAAGTGAATAACCTCCGGCCACAGGAGCCAATTTATCTACCGCAATATCCATGTAATAAGTACTCAAAAACCAGTTACTGAAAAACCAGTTCAGATTTTTTCCGGAGAAAGTTGAAAAGCTATTAAACATATCCCATGGAATTGGGTGCTTGCCATGCCAGCTATCCATAAATCCATGCAAAGACTTTTTGAATAATTCATCGCCGAGCATATCTTTTAACGCCAGGTAAGCAAGGGCAGGTTTACCATATTCATTATGTCCCATGGCTTGGCCGCTTAAAATATTTACCGGTGTAATGATGGGCACCTGTGTTTCATCTGATGGATTTAGAGCCCAGCCTGCAACCCTGAATTGTTTGAAAAAATTATTCGCTTTTTCTTTCCCAAGATCCACCTGGCCTATCAGGTTTTCGAATGCTGTTGTCCAGCCTTCATCCATAAAACCATAGCGGTGTTCGTTGATGCCCATGTAAAAAGGAAAATAAGAATGTCCTACTTCATGCTCAGCAATAAAGCGTTGCATAATGTCATCATCCTGGCGGCTGTCGTTGGCCATCATCGGATATTCCATATCTGCAAATCCTTCTATGATGGTACTCTTGGGAAAAGGATAAGCAACACCCGGCCAGTTATTACTATACCAATCCAGCGAATGCTGAATATGTTTTACCTGGTTGTGAAAATTGGTGGCGTTGTTTAAATAGGCTGATTGGCAACTGGCTCTGCGGCCGGTTTTTTTGTCAACTAAAACACTTGCGGCATCCCATACATAATGGTCGCTGATGCAATATGCCATATCACTTATATTCGAAGCTTTCCATTTCCAGGTATTGCTGGCATTTTGAATGGTTATATTTTTTGCTTCAATATCTTTTTGTGTAGCAACATTAATTACGTCATCGCTTGTAAAACTCTTATTGAATTTTTCCAAGTAGGGAGATTGTAATACTTCTGCGGCATTTAATAAATCACCGGAGCCCCAAACCAAAAAGTTTTTAGGAACGGTAACGGCAACAGTGTAATCATTAAAATCGTTATAAAATTCCTGGGCATCTGTAAAGTCCATCCGGTCCCAGCCAAACACATCGTCCATCACTGCAACCCTTGGATAAAAATAAGCCAGGAAAAAACTGGTGCTGTCGAGTTTACCTTCCCGGCCGCTGCGGTCACTTAAATCATAATGCCATTTAAAACTTAATTGTACGCTGTCGCCTGTGGCAACAGGTTTGGTAAGGCTTACCCGTTTCCATGTTTCGCCACGGGCATCGCCAAAATTGGTAACCGTGCCGTTTTGAGTAAACTGATCAATATGAATACCGGTAGTTAAATAGTCTGCTCCAGTTGCGCTTTGCCTTTCTGCTCCCGGGTTATGAATGTTCATGATCAGTTTAATTACAATGCTGCTGATTGGCTTTGGGCTGTTGTTGATATAGGTAATGGTTTCATCACCGGTAACGGTTTTTGCAGGCGGTGCAACTGCAACATTAATGGTATACCGGCCATAGTTTTGCCAGTATTTTTTTCCGGGTCTGCCATCCATGCTGCGTGTTTCATTGGTGTATGCCTTTTTTATATTTTGTGGCATATATACAGGCTGCTGTGCATATACAATATTGGTTGCTGCGATCAGGCAGGCCGCCAAAAAGACTTTGTTCATACTATATTTTTTAATGAAAATAAGAAGCGGCAATGTACCAACTATTTATTTTACATAAGTGGTAATAATATTTATAAAGGTATAGCACCGTAATCTTGTTTACAATTTACGTCGCGTAAGCCGAATTTTATTTAGTCAGAAAAAAAACAAATGCGATGAATAAAATTTATAACCCCGATGATGGTTATGATGTATTTTATCAGCCTTATATAGAATGTCGCAAGATGGAAACCGGTTGCAGTCTTTAAAGAATATAGTGGAAGAGACCCGCAGCATGGTAGTAAACCTTTCCGAAGAAAATTTTAATTACTGGTACAGTCAAGGTAAGTGGATCCTTAAAGATATTGTTCTGCACCACGCCGATTGTGAAAGAATCATTATCTATCGTGCATTAAGAATTGCCAGAAGCGATGACACCAATTTGCCTGGATTTGATAAAAATCTTTTTGTATCAACTACCAGTAGCGGTAGCAGAACTACCCAAAAAATGTTATGGAACAATTACCCTTCTACCGAACAGCTGGCGTTTTTCTATTGGAAGATTAAGTGATGAAGTGCTGGATAATATAGGAATTGCAAATGGTTTTGATTTAACCGAAAGATTATTAATTAATTATTTGTATGGCCATCATCTAAACCATCTCAATATTACCGGGGAAAGATATTTATAATAAGTTTTTTAGAAAAGGTTTAAGGCAAATTTTAAAAAGAGAAGCCAGGATAAAAATCCAGCTTCGTTTTTTGTCCAATATCCTATGAAAAACCTATTCACCTAGTTGTAATAACTATGCCAATGTGTTTTACGTTATTACTTAACCATGGTCGGGAATAATTTTCCTCATATACAAAAATGAAGTTTTGCGTCTTTGGTAATTCTGTAGAGATCGTTCCCTGTATCTATTAAGTTACGATCATATATTATTAACATGCATCGTATAAACATTATCACACTTAAATTGCAAATGTGATATCAGAAAAAAATGACAGACCTGCTTTTTACGACTTATTTTTGCAGGCTTAATTTGTACAAACGCTCCCTTAAAGGACAGCATTCACCATACTAAATTTGTAAAAAATACATGAACATTTATTTGAAAATAGCTAACCGTGTTGTTACACTTTCTTTTTTATCATTTAATTATTTTGCGGCTAAAGCCCAGTCGCAGCCTGACCTTACACAATATGCCAAACCCATTATCGGCACTCAAAAAATGGGGCACACTTTTCCGGGCGCCATCGTACCTTTTGGTGCCGTGCAGTTAAGTCCTGATACAGACACATTACCCTATGAATATAACAACCGTTACAATAAAGACGTATATAAGTATTGCGCCGGCTACCAGTATGATGATAAAACGATTGTTGGTTTCAGTCATACACACTTCAGCGGTACTGGCCACAGTGACCTGGGCGACTTTTTAATTATGCCAACTGTTGGTGTATTGCAATTAAATCCCGGTACAGCTGATCATCCCGAAAGTGGCTACCGGTCGGTATTTCATCATGAAACAGAAGTAGCAGAACCCGGTTATTATAAAGTAAAATTAGAAGATGATAATATCCTTGCTGAAGTGACAGCCAGCACCCGGGTAGGCTTTCATCAATATACTTTTCCTAAATCAGACCAGTCGCATATTATACTGGACCTGATGGCTGGCATCTATAATTATGATGATAAAAATGTCTGGACATTTGTTCGGGTAGAGAATGATACGCTGGTAACCGGTTATCGCCAGACCAACGGCTGGGGTCGAACGAGGACGGTTTATTTCGCCATGTCTTTTTCAAAGCCAATGGCTGCTTATGGTTGTAAAGATTATTCTAAAAGACAAGTGTACCGGGGCTTCTGGGGCAAATTCAACCAGTCAAAAAATTTCCCTGATTTAGCCGGCAAGCAATTGCGTATGTATTTTGATTTTGCAACGGCAGCCAATGAAACGATTAAAGTAAAGTTTGCTTTATCTCCTGTAAGTACTATCAACGCAATAGAAAATATGCGTACCGAAATACCGCATTGGGATTTTGAAAAAACAAAGCAACAGGCAAAGCAAGCCTGGAATGCCGAGCTCGGCAAAATTGTAATTACTTCGACCAGCAACGAGGAGAAAATAAATTTTTATACCGCCATGTATCATGCGGCTTTGATGCCAACCGTGTACATGGATGTAAATGGTGAATACAAAGGTCTTGATCAGAATGTGCATAAAGCAACCGGCTTTACGAACTATACTTCTTTTTCTTTATGGGATACTTACCGGGCGTTTCATCCTTACCAGAATATTGTTAATCCAACCCGCAATGCAGATATGGTAAAATCTATGCTGGCGCATTATAACCAGAGTGCTTTGCACATGCTGCCCATCTGGTCGCATTACGCCAATGATAACTGGTGTATGAGCGGCTACCACAGTGTTTCAGTTATTGCTGAAGCAATTATAAAAGGTACTGTTACTACAGATTTAGACAAAGCGCTGGATGCATGTATTGCAACAGCCAATCATAAAGAGTATGACGGCATTGGTTATTTTATAGACAAGGGGTATATACCACAGGATAAAAATGGTGTTTCTGTATCTTCAACGCTGGAGTATGCTTTTGATGACTGGAGCATTGCACAGCTGGCTAAAAAATTAAACCGGCAGGATGTGTTTGAAACTTTCAGCAAGCGTGCACAAAACTGGCGCAATGTATATGATTCAACAATTGGTTTTATGCGACCACGCTTAAGTGACGGCAGTTTCAAAAAAGAATTTGATGTATTGAAAACAGATGGCCAGGGTTTTATTGAAGGCAACACCTGGAACTACAGTTTATATGTGCCGCAGGATCCTACAGCCATGATTCAATTAATGGGAGGTAAAAAAAGATTTACTGCACACCTGGATTCATTATTCACTATGCATTTGCCTGATGAATTTTTTGCAGAAACAGAAGACATTACCCGTGACGGAATTATAGGAAATTATGTACATGGCAATGAGCCGGCGCATCACGTAGCTTATTTATACAACTGGACTGATGCACCATGGAAAACACAGGAGCGGGTGCGTATGATTCTTAAAAACCAATACCACAGTGGATCTGCGGGCCTCGGTGGCAATGATGATTGCGGGCAAATGAGTGCCTGGTATATTTTTAGTTCGCTTGGGTTTTACCCTGTAGCACCTGCATCAGGGCAATATTGGTTAGGTAGTCCCGCTATACAAACAGCCAGTGTTCATTTGGAAAATGGAAATACTTTTTCAGTAACTGCCATTGATCAAAGTGATAAGAATGTGTATGTAAAAAAAGTAACGTTAAATGGGCAACTGCTAAACCGCCGTTATATTACTCACGATGAAATTATGAACGGTGGCAAACTTGTTTTTTATATGAGTGCAAAGCCGGTAAAAAAATAGCGACAATCAATTAAGTCTTTTCAACTGTTATCCCTTCATGGGTTAATACCAGTGTTTCCATTGCAACACAACTGTCGTCTGCATTCAGCACAGGTCCCTGGTATTTAACAGGAAAGGCGTTTTTTAATCGCCAGACAACTATCGGGGCGTGGCTTTCATCCAATAGGGAAATGGTCACGTCCCTTCTCTCAACTGTGCCAATCTTTTCTGTATTCAGCCATTCAAACAATTCATTGTCGCCTTTTACAATACCACGCTTCAGCGTGATATCTGTAAACTTTCTCAAGCCGGGAATTTTGCGGAAACTATTTTCAGTGTCAGCGCCATCCCTGAATGAAACAGCTTCAATCTCAATATCCAGTCCGCTTACTTCTGTAAAGCCAATTCTTGTACCGCCCCATTGCACGCTGAAATGGTAACGGTTGATCGCATTGTGTGCCATAAATAAAGGTTTTATTATGAAAAAGAAAATCAACAACAGTAAAATAAGTAATAACAGTAGTTGCACAAATATCATCGGGGTAGGCTTTAACCTGTTAAAATAAAAATTTTTATATAGAAAAGAAGTGGCTTTTTTTTTGATTCTGCGCTCAGTAATAAAATGCTGCTTCTTACTTCATGGTACTTTTAAAAAACTCCCAGGCATAAAGGTACACATCAATATCACCGGGGTAATCGTGATGGCCACCAACAACTTTCAGCAAAGTTACACGTGGTTTATTTGAGGCTTTGTAAGAATAACTTTCAATCGTCTTGTGATCGGTAGTATCGGTATCAGGTAGCAGTGTTTTAACCGGCTCCCCTCTGTAACCAGCGAGTGAAGCCCAATAGGCAAAGCTGTTTTCTGAACTTCGCACCACGCCAAAGCTGCTGTTATTGACAAACATCTCACCACCATTGTAAGGATTCGTTTTATCATCGGTGCCGTTGATGATCATTACCGGCAAAGCCTTATTGGCTAACGTACAATCGCAGCTTGCTGAGTCGGGCATATTGGCAACGATGGCCGTGATGGCTTTTATTTGGTCCGGCATGGTCATGGCTAATTTGTACGACATGTGACCGCCACCGGAAAACCCCGCAGCAAAAATATTTTCTTTACTGATGCCGTATTTTTTCACGAAGTATCCGATCATTGCTTTAAAAAAAGCTTCTTCATTGATGTTCTCTTTATTGGCTGTAGCTGTAGAATACTTACGGCATTCATTCCAGAAATGCTGGTAGCCTTCAGGATAAACGACTAATAATTTGTCTTTACCAGCAATGGCTTCGAGTTGGCCGGTTTTGGAGATGATGTCACCACTATTACCACCCGACCCATGCATCAAAAACAGCAGGCTGCCTCCCTTTAAATCAGCTTCAGGCTGATGAAAAGTGAAGGTTCTGTAATGACCTTCTATTAGAACAGAATCCTTTATCCACTGGCTTTTGGTGTTGCATGAAACCAGGAGTAAAAGTGCAGGCAGTAATTGTTTCATTTGAAAAAGTGTTGAATGAATGTTGCATAAAGATATCAAAATACAACGGCTGTTGAAACAAACAATTTTACTGAAACCGGGAGGGATCAAAAGGAAATTGATGCAATATTCCCCTAACTTTAATGCAAACCTTTCAACATGCCAAAGCTGGTAATTTTTTTATCTTTCATTGCAATTGCTTCCTTAACACAAGCCCAACAGTTGGACGTGAAAAAACTGGATAGTGCATTTAGCGGGTTAAATAAAATACATCGTTTCAATGGTACGGTGTTGTATGCAGAAAAAGGGAAAGTGTTATACAGCAAGGCTTTTGGCGTAACCGACTGCCGCACGAATGAGCCGCTGAAAACTACATCTTCGTTTAACCTGGCCTCTGTTACCAAGCAGTTTATTGGCATGGGTATTATGATATTGAAAGAAAGGGGGCAACTGCGGTTTGATGACAATTGCAAAAAATACATTCCTGAATTACCATATGATGGCATTACCATCCGCAACCTGATGACGCATACTTCTGGTATCCCGGAATATTTTGATCTGTTTCAAATGTATAAAACGCCGCTGGATACACTTACCAATGAAAAACTGATTAGTCTTTATGGCACTTATAAGCCGGTACTCGACTTTGCTACCGGCAGCAAATGGAATTACTGTAACACTAACTATGTTTTGCTGGTAAGTATTATTGAGCGCATCAGCAAACAACCCATTGATGTATTTGTAAAAAAGAATATCACTGGTCCACTGGGCCTTAAAGACACCTACGTGTATCATGTATTGATGCCTGCAGTACCAGCCAATCATGTGTATGGGTTTGAGGAAACAGGGGAGAAGAAAAAATTAAATGACCTGACTCCGTTTGACGGCGTGGTAGGCGATGGTAACATCTATTCATCTGTGGAAGATTTGTATAGATGGGAACAAAGTTTGAGTACGGGCAAATTGGTAAAGAAAGAAACATTCGCAGAAGCGCTGGTGCCCGTTAAATTAAAAGATGGTACAACCTATCCATATGGCTTTGGATGGTTTATAGAAAAAGATAAAGAAGGTGCTTATTCACATACCGGCGGCTGGGTTGGCTTTGCCAATTTAATTTACAGTGATACAAAAAATAAGCGCACCATCATTCAGCTAAGCAGTGGCAGCAATGGCTGGGGCATTCGTACAGCAAGAAATTTTATACAGGGAAAGCCACTGGATATCGCTCAAACCACACTCATAAAAAATGTAGTCGTAATGGATGGTACGGCTGCACCTGCAAAGAATGAATCGGTGAGGATACAAGGGAAAAAAATTATTGCCGTTGGAAATTTGCAGCCTTTTGAAGGCGAAGAAATCATCGATGGCGAAGGAAAGATTTTATCGCCGGGTTTTATAGACAGTCACAGCCATGTAGAAAGTTCATTGAAAAAATACCCTGAAGGGATTGCAGCTTTGAACCAGGGTATTACTACCATCGTTGGCGGACAAGACGGCGAAAGTGATCCGGTAGACAGCCTGAAAGCTGAAATAAAAGCTACGCCCATTGCCATTAACCTGGCTACTTATACAGGGCACGCAACCATCCGGCAGCAAGTGATGGGCGCCGCCAATTTATCAAGACCAGCGAAGCCGGAAGAGTTGGAAAAAATCAAACAAATATTAAAAGGGGAATTGCAAAAAGGTTCACTTGGTTTATCAACAGGATTGGAATATGAAGAGGGATTTTACAGCAACAGGTATGAAGTAATTGAATTAGCTAAAACAACAGCGGCAGAAAAAGGAAGATATATCAGTCATATCCGGAGTGAAGATATTAATATGACTGATGCCATTGATGAGATCATCCAGATCGGAAAAGAAGCGAAATTACCGGTGCAGATTTCTCACATTAAAATCGCATTAAAAGATGACTGGGGAACAGCCAATAAATTATTGGCAACGCTGCAACGTGCAAGAGCAGATGGCGTAGACATTACTGCCGACTGCTATCCCTACGATGCCTGGCACAGCACCATGCGGGTGCTGTTTCCAAAAAAAGATTTCACAAGCCTGGCAAGTGCCACCTATGCAACGGATCATTTGTTTGATGCGGATGGATCGGTGCTGGTACATTTTGCTGCGGATACATCCTACAATGGAAAAACATTCGGCGCTATTGCGAAGATCAGGAATGAGACAGCTGCTCAAACACTGCTGTACCTGGTGGGAACCGCGGAAGCCTACCAGCACCAACATCTCGGTGAATCGGGAGAAGATATTATGGGTAAGTCAATGGCCGACGAAGACATCCGTACCTTGCTTGCATGGCCGCATACCAATTTGTGCTCAGACGGCGCCAATGGCGGTCATCCGCGTGGATACGGTAGTTTTACAAAATTGCTAAACCAATATGTAAAGCAGCAAAAAATCATGAGTTGGGAAGCTGCCATCAATAAAATGACGGGCCTTGCTGCCGAACATACCGGCATCACTAACCGCGGTATCATTGCGCCTGGTTATTTTGCAGACCTGGTGTTAATCGATCCTGAAACGGTGAAGGATAATGCCACCATTCAAAACTCGAAAGCATTGAGCGATGGCATAAAAAAAGTATGGGTAAATGGTGTGCTGGTGTACACGGATAAAACTTTTTTAAATAAATATCCCGGTGAGTTTGTAGGTAGGTAAGTGTCAAAACCTTTGGGATCTTTTATAAGCCAGCTGAAAGGATAAATCTCATAGGTTTACAGATGGTTTTACAAACAGAATTATTGCTTAATAAAACAGATTTAATAAATGATGACTGAAACAAAACCTAAAGCCATTGTATTAACGGATGGCCTGTTACAAACAGCAGATGCTAAAACCGCTCATGGCCTGATCCGTGGCACGGAGCGCTATGAAATTGTTGGCGTGATTGACAGCCAGTTCCCAGGCCGTGACGCAGGCGAAGTGCTGGACGGCATTCACCGGAACATTCCGGTGCTTGCCAGTGTAGAGGTAGCAATACAATCCATTAAGGATATACAATGTTGCATCATCGGCATCGCAACAGTTGGAGGGAAATTACCGGTGCATTTTCTACCCATCATAAAATCCTGCATACAAAATAAAATTTCGATGGTGAATGGCCTGCACGATTTTTTAACCGGTATGGCGGAACTGGTAACAATGGCAAATCAATATGGTGTTACATTGACTGATGTAAGAAAGCCTAAAGAAAGAAAAGACCTGCATTTTTGGAAAGGCGATATTTTTAATTTGAAAGCCCCGGTGATTGCTGTGATGGGAACAGATTGTGCGCTCGGAAAACGTACTACCTGCCGAATGGTAAAACAGGCCTGCGCAGAAGCCGGTATCAACGCCCAAATGATTTATACCGGGCAAACGGGCTGGCTGCAGGGAGGTCAATATGGTTTTATTTTCGACAGCACTTTAAATGATTTTATTTCGGGTGAACTGGAACATGCCATCCTTTCCTGTGCTGCAGAAACAAGTGCAGAAGTTTTATTGGTAGAAGGACAATCCGCCTTGCGCAATCCCAGCGGGCCTTGCGGCTCTGAACTGTTGGTTTCGGGCAATGCAAAAAACGTGATATTGGTACATGCACCCAAAAGAAAATATTATGATGAGATACCGGAGTGGGGCATGATACATTCGCTGGCTTCTGAGATTGAACTCATCAAATTATACGGTTCTACAGTAATTGCAGTGGCCATTAATACAGAGCATTGCACAACCGAAGAAGCGTTGGACTTTCAAAAAAAGTATGAAGCCGAATTGCAATTGCCTGTACTGTTACCTTTACAGCAAGGCGTTGAAAAAATAATTCCCATCGTCAAAAACCTTATTAAAAACTAATTATGAAAATTAAATCAGTAAAAGCATGGTTGCAACACTTGCCGCTTACAAAACCTTATACCATAGCCTACAAAACGATAGCGGATACCGAAATTATTTTTCTTGAAATCGTTTTGGAAAATGGCATCATTGGTCTTGGTGCTTCCAACCCTTTTGCAGAAGTAGTAGGTGAGACACCAGCCATGGCCTTGGCCAACCTGCAAAGCGATTTTGTACAGCAACTAACAGGCAGGGATATACGCCATTTCAATCAGCTTATTGATGAAGCCCTGGTGCAATTTCCGCATTTGCCCGGCACCATTGCCGCCATTGACATTGCATTGCATGATGCCTTTTGCCAGCTGATCGGTATACCTGTGGTTGATTTATATGGACGTAAGATGAATGCATTGCCAACATCCATCACTATCGGTATTAAAGATACGGCCGCCATGCTGGAAGAAGCCAAAGCCAACTATGCCGCAGGTTTTAAAGTGATCAAAATAAAAACCGGGCTGGATGTGGAGGAAGATATTGAAAGGGTAACAAAACTTACGGAGCAATTTGGCAACAACATGCTGATAAGAGTAGATGCCAACCAGGGCTATGATTTGAAGCAACTGCAAAAGTTTATACATAAAACAAAAGACCTTTCCATAGAGTTGATTGAACAGCCAATGAAGGCGGGCAAGGAAAGTGAATTGGCCGGCCTCGATTCAGCTGATAGGAAAAAGCTGGCTGCGGATGAATCCCTGCTGGATGCAGCATCAGCTTTGCAATTGTCGCATCCGCCAACGCCGTTTGGTATCTTCAATATCAAACTGATGAAATGCGGCGGCATAAGAGGTGCCCGGGAAATAGCCACCATCGCCGCCGCAGCAGGTATTGATTTGTTCTGGGGATGCAATGATGAAAGCATCGTCAGCATTACCGCAGCGTTGCATGCGGCCTTTAGCTGCAGCAACACCAAATACCTCGACCTGGATGGAAGTTTTGACCTGAGTAGTGATTTAGTTACCGGTGGATTTATTTTAAAAGACGGAGTTATGTATTGTAGTGATGGGACTGGGTTGGGCTTGCACAGGTTGTAGCATTTGTATTATATGAAAGTCGTTTCTATTATTTGCAGACTATCGTTTGTATTTGAATTATTATTCTATATTTACAAGATACATATGTTCACTATTTAAACACTGCCTATGAAAATTAAAATTTTACTCCCATGTTTTTTTCTTGCTTTTTTTTTGAAACCTTTTACGGGAAAAGCACAGGTGAATACACAGGATTCACTTGCCCTGGTTGATTTGTATAATAGTACAAATGGACCGGGTTGGGTTAATCATACAAGCTGGCTAACTACAGCACCATTAAATACATGGTTTGGCGTAACTATAGAGACTAATGCTGTTCTAGCTTTGCGATTAAGTTCCAATAATTTAAATGGCACCTTGCCGAACTCGTTTGGAAATCTCTCTTTTGCTCAAGATATTGAATTAAGTTTCAACAGGATTTCCGGTAACATTCCCTCTACAATAGGAGGGCTTACTAATATTTTTGTATTGAGTCTGGATCATAATCAATTAAGTGGGCGGGTTCCTGATGCATTAATTAGCGTAAACTCACAAAACTATCCTTCAATTACTATAGAATACAACAAGCTAACATTTGATGGTATTGAGTTAATCGGAAGTGATAAATTTTCTTTTCATTATGATCACCAGGCAAATCTTCCGCTCATTCAAAATGGAAATATCCTTTCTGTGTCTGCTGGAGGAACAATGAGTAAGAATACATATAAATGGTACAAAGACGATGCTTTGGTGTTAACTAAAACCGGAGATTCAACTTTTTCGTTTACAACCTCAGGAAACTATAGTGTTGAAGTTGCAAATGCAAATGCACAATTCCTTAAGTTATATAGTATAACTACAGCCAACTTGCAAGATTCGCTTGCTATTGTTGATTTATATAATAATACCAATGGTTCGCAATGGCTTATTAATACCAACTGGCTAAGTTTGGCCCCTTTGGCATCGTGGTATGGTATCACTTTATTACGTGGGAAGCTAACAACATTAGAAATCATGGGAAACAATATGGCAGGCTCGCTACCCCAGTCGATTGGTAATTTGGTCAATGCTGGCTGGATAAATTTGACGGATAATAAGTTAACAGGGGCAATTCCCGCAACTATTGGTAATCTTGTTAATACTTCCACTCTTTATTTAGAGAGTAACAAATTAACGGGCTCAATACCGGAGGCTATTGGTAATATGATAGGCTTACAAAATTTAAATTTAAGTAACAATCAACTAACAGGAAATATTCCCACAACTTTTAATAATATTCAAATTGGGAATATCCTTCTTAGTCACAATCAACTGAGCGGCTCCATACCAGGTAACATAAATAAAACAAATTTCAGCGCCCTTGACTTAAGTTACAATCAACTAACTGGTAGTATTCCTTCAGATTTAGGCAACTTTACTTTTTTAAATTCTATTTTGTTAAATAATAATCAATTGACTGGAAGTATTCCATCTTCAATTGGCAGACCAAAATATCTTCGTTTCATCGATTTTTCTAATAATCAATTGACTGGCAGCATACCAGATTCTGTTACAAATTTGCCGCAGCCATTTTCAACCCTCAACTTATCGAATAACCAATTAACCGGCAAAATTCCCGATTCGTTAAGCAAAATTTCGAACGGTGCAGATATTGAACTAAATGGAAATAAATTAAGTGGTACTATACCTTCATTTGCATCAGCAAATATGCTCAGGTTATATTTGCAGGACAATAGTTTTACATTTGAAGGCATTGAACCCTTAGCCGCTTCTCCTCCAACTGTTCAATCCCCTCTGCTTTACTCCCCCCAAGCATTTATTCCTATTACAAAAACTGGAAATACAATTTCTGTTTCTGCTGGAGGCACAGTGACGAACGACACATTTCGACTGTATAGAGATAGCATCCTTTTAAAAACCCAAACAGGGGATTCAATATTTGTACTTACCGGCGCGGGAAAGTATTATGTTACCGTAACCAATAGCATTGCCACACAGCTTACTTTAACATCTACAATCGACACCATCATAGGGCTTGTTATTGCAGATACTACTGTAAGCGTTACTCAGAATATTGCTGGCACAACTCCTGTTCTAGCAGAGGACAGCGTGTTGCATAAATTAATTGCGACGCTTACGCCAACGGCAGGCGTTAATGCACTTTCAGGCAGTGTTACTTCTACTGTATTTATTGATAAAACAATTTCAGTATTTAACAACCAGCCATATGTACAAAGGCATTACGATATAACGCCTGCAACCAATGCGGCCAATGCTCAGGCAACCGTAACGTTGTATTTTACGCAGCAGGAGTTTGATAATTTTAACGCTTATCCCGGTCATGGTCTTAGCTTGCCGACAGGCCCATCAGATGCTGCTGGTAAGGCCAACCTGCGTGTGTATCAGTTTCATGGTTTTAGCGCAACAAGTCTGCCCGGCACCTATTCAGGAAATGCAGTAGAAATAAATCCGGCTGATGGCAACATTGTGTGGAATGCAGCCGCACAATATTGGGAAGTAAGTTTTGCGGTAAACGGTTTCAGTGGTTTCTTTATCAGCAGTTTAAACGGTGCGATTTTGCCGATAAAATTATTGAGTTTTTCAGGAACTGTACTTGATAAAAAAGCAACCTTAAAATGGATTACAACGGCAGAAATTAATGCCAGTTATTACGAACTGCAACGCAGCAGCACCGGCAATAATTTTAATGCGATTACAAAAATAGCAGCATCAGGTAGCAGCAGTGCCAATTTGAATTATCAATACACGGATATGTTGGGAAGTGATCCTGTATATTTTTACCGGCTTAAAATGGCTGACAAAGATGGCGGATTTACTTTGAGTAATGTAGTGAAATTAAGCTCAGCTAATAACGCGATGTTTACCATATTCCCAAACCCGGCAAAGGCGTTTGTATTTGTAAATCTTCCAGTAGCAACAACTGATTCAAAAATAAAAATCAGTGATATGGCAGGCCGGGTATTGCGAACAATTGATGTGAAAAAGTCAACCTCGCAACTGAAACTAAATACAGGCAATTTGACAGCCGGTACTTACAAAATTATTTACAATGATGGAGAAAGAGAAGTCAGTAAGATGATGATAATTGAATAAAAATCTGAAACAAATTTGAAGGGTTTTATAAAAAAGATGCACTACAATTAAGTGGTGCATCCTTTTTATATTGACAATCCTGCTTTTATTCTATTCTATTACCTTCTCCTCAATCTTACCAGTAACCTTATTTTTTAAGATCACTTTTTTTGCGCCATAGTGCGTTGTTTCTTCTTTAATTAAATAATGTTCCGCATCGTATTCTACCAGATGGCTTTCTTTGCTGAGACCGCTTTGGCCACGCCAGATATCGAGTTGTACCGGTTCCCATAATTTTGTTTTGGCTGATTTGTATGCGGCATCAATTACTGCATTTACCACATAGCCATCATAAAAAGTTTCTCTTGGTTCAGTACCTTTCTCCATGCAGTTAAACATCTCTGCAAACATGTGGTTATAACCCAGGTCGTTGATTTCATCTCCTACAGGAAACAGCCATCCGGCATTGCTTTCAGACTTTTCGGCAACATAATCCGTTGCTTTTCCGGTAGTAAACATTTCCAGGCCGGTGCGTAAAAAATTATTGATCCAGATGGTACCTTCGGTGCCCATTACTTCATCCCTTAAATCTAGGCCGCCACGAAAAGTCCAGCTTACTTCAAACTGGGCTATGGCGCCATTTTCATACTTCACCAGGCCAATGGAATGGTCTTCTGCATCAATAGGTTTTACCTGTGTATCAGCCCAGCACATCACTTCTATCGGCTTAATATCTTTGCCGATAAATGTCCGGGTAATTTCAATACAATGGCAGCCTAAATCTAAAATGCAACCACCGCCGGCTTGTTCAATATCCCAAAACCAATCACTGTGCGGACCAGGATGTGTCTCCCTTGATTTGGCCCATAAAATTCTGCCCAACGCACCATTCTTTACACTTTCATAGGCCTTTAAAAATTTAGGCGTGTAAACAAGGTCTTCCAGGTAACCATTAAAAATACCCGCTTCTTCTACTGCCATCAACATGCGCTTGGCTTCTTCTGCATTGCGGCCCAGCGGCTTGGTGGTAATCACTGCTTTTTTATGTTTGCAACAAAGCATTACGGCAGCCTCGTGTAAATTATTGGGCAGCGAAATGCACACCACATCTACATCTGCGCCGGAAATGGCTTCTTCCATATTGGTGGTAAAACGTTCGCAGCCGTAATCTTCTTTAAACTTTTTGGCGGCTTCTTCCCGGCGGGAATACACAGTTACAATCTTGTCCTTACTTCTTTGTCCGTGTAATGAATCTGCATAAAATCTCCCGATAAAACCGGAGCCAAGCATAGCAATCTTTTTCATGGTTGTTGTTTACTGTGTTTTTGTTGTTGAAATATATTTTGCAGTACAAGTGTGCGACGCAACGATGTTTAATAGTAATTCCACTGCCCGGACAAAAAAATAATTTGTTGTTTACCCGGCTGCGGCTATTTGCTTTTTCTCCCTGAAAAATAAAATAAAATATACGACTACAGCTGCCGCAATATAGGCTGGTACAAACCATATTTTTAACCAGTTGTGGTTTTCTCCCACCTGGTACATGTCAACTATACGACCAGAGAACCAGGTGCCGATGAACATGCCCACACCATAGGTTGCAAAAGTGAAGAGGCCCTGCGCAGAGTTTTTTATTTTTTCGCCAGCTTTTTTTTCTGTGTACATATAACCAGTTACAAAAAAGAAATCGTAACACACGCCATGTAAAATAATGCCGGCATACAACATCCATGCATTGGCGCCGGTATCACCATAGGCAAAACAAACGTAGCGCAATATCCAGGCGGCCATACCCATCAGCAACATATTTTTTACTCCGATACTGTTGAATAAAAATGGAATGGCTAAAATAAATACGGCTTCCGAAACCTGTCCCAGCGTCATTTTACCGGCAGCATTATCAAAATTTAATTCATTCAAAAACTTATTGGCAAATCCATAATAAAAGGATAACGGTATGCACACCAGGATAGCGGCTACAAAAAATATGAGATAGGGTTTTTCTTTGAACAATACAAAGGCATCGGTGCCAAGTGCTTTCGATGCCGAGGCATCTGCATTTTTCCGTGGAGGCGTGCTGGGTAAAATAAAACTCATTAAACCCAATACTACCGAAACCGCTGCGGCCATATAAAATGTAGAAGAAGTTTTTTCTATTCCAAGTGTACCAATAAGTACTCCGGCCACTATCCAGCCCAATGTGCCAAATACACGCACCCATGGAAATTGTTTACCAGGGTCTGTCATTTGATGAAAGGCAATACTGTTGCTTAACGCAATGGTGGGCATGTATAACAACGAGTAAAATAAAATAACCCAATAAAAAGTCGTACTGTTTTCGATTGTTGTTGCCAGTAACAAAAGGGCACCACCAACAATATGCAGCACACCCATAATGCGCTGTGCGGCGAAGTATTTATCAGCGATCATGCCCACAAAAAAAGGTGATATCATGGTGGCGATTGCCAGGGCACTGTAGGCCGCACCAATCTGGATGCCTGTTGCGTGCAGATGTTCGCCCATGTACGTGGCCATCGTTACATACCATGCGCCCCATACAAAATATTCAAGGAACATCATTACCGAAAGCTGCACTCTTACTGTTGATTTCATTAAGCTGATTTTAGATAAATACCATTCGCAAGTCCTGCACCGTAAATTAAGGATTGTTATTTATTTTCTGCAAGCTTTTTTAATTGATTTAGAGTGCCCGGGGTGTATTACCGGCAATGTGAATAATTTTTGAGTGATGATATCATTGTCCTTCACGTGCACTTAAACAAGATGAACAGGAAAAATATATTATCAAGGCAATACTATTTATGCTGATATTGCATCAACTAATATATAAAACTGCCTCGTGTATGAACAAACTACTGATTGCTTTGCTGCTGCTTATTTCAGCTAGTCAAATTTTCGCACAACCTGCCGCCATTTCATATCCTGTTGATTCGGCTTCCATAGAACAACCTGGTGTACCTAGAGGCGAAGTATTGAAATTTACTTTTGATAACTCAGTAATTTTTCCCGGTACCTGGCGGGAGTATTGGGTATATGTACCGGCACAATACCGTGCAGACAAACCTGCCTGTGTGTATGTGGGCCAGGATGGTATTCAATGGAAGGCGCCCACCGTTTTTGACAACCTGATTTATCGTAACGAAATGCCTGTTACCATTGGTGTTTTTGTAATGCACGGCAGGGTTCGGGCAGCCAATGGCACAGTAGCCAACGACCGCTTCAACAGAAGTTTTGAGTATGATGGTTTGGGCGATGCCTACGCCCGTTTTATTGTAGAAGAAATTTTACCTGCCGTTGACAAGCAGAAAACAACTGATGGGCGTGCGATACATTTATCCAAAAATGGTAATGACCGTGCAATCGGCGGATTGAGCAGCGGGGCGGTTTGTGCCTTTACAGCGGCATGGGAAAAGCCTGCTGAATTTTCACGGGTATTCAGCGCCATCGGTACTTATATTGGTCTTCGCGGTGCTGATGACTATCCAACTTTAATTAGAAAATACGAACCTAAACCGCTCCGGGTTTTTTTACAGGACGGCAGTAAGGATTTAAATATTTATGCCGGCGACTGGTGGATGGCCAACCAAACAATGGAAAGGGCGCTCACTTTTAGCGGGTATGAAGTAACGCATGTTTGGGGAGAAGACGGGCACAATGGCAACCATGGGACTTCCGTTTTTCCGGCAGCCATGCGCTGGTTATGGAAAGACTGGCCAAAGCCAATTACTACAGGGTCATCTAAAAATAAATACCTCAGCGAATTGCTGATACCGGGACAGGATTGGGAACTCGTTGGTGAGGGCTATGGATTTACGGAAGGCACTGCTGTCAACGCAAAAGGGGAAGTTTTTTTTCAGGATATTCCCGGATCAAAAACGTATAAAATTGGGTTAGACGGAAAAGTAACAATGCTGCCGCTGGATGCGAAGAAAGCCAGCGCCAACTGCTTTGATGCGGATGGTAAAAGATACACTACTGCCGCTGCAACGAAACAAATCATTCGCTATGATGCCAATGATAAAGCAACCGTTGTTGCCAATGATATTGATGGCAACGACCTGGTAGTGGCGAAGAATGGCAACATGTATGTCACAGCTCCTGATGGATCGGAAAAACCTGGTAAACTTATTTTGATTCGTCCCAATGGCGAAAAAGTGATTGTGGATGAAGGGATCAAATATCCGAATGGGGTTGCGCTCACACCGGATCAAACACAATTGTATGTGACAGAATCGGCCTCGAAATGGGTATGGATTTATAGTATCAATGCAGATGGAACACTAACGAATAAGCAACGATATGGCTGGCTGCATGTACCGGATAATGCAGGCAATGCATGGAGCGACGGATTAAAATCAGATACCGCCGGAAGAGTGTATGTTACCTCCCGTTTGGGATTACAGGTAATGGATCAGCTCGGCCGGGTAAATGCCATTATCCCCATACCCGGCGGACAGGCCAGTAATGTATGTTTTGGTGGTGCCGACTTTGATATATTATATGTAAGCAGCCGCGATAAAGTTTACCGCCGTAAATTCAAAACCCGTGGCGTAAATCCTTTTGAAGCGCCCTGTAAGCCAATGCAGCCGGGGCTTTAATAGTTATTAGTTACAGTTTAATGTCAACTTTCTGTCCTGTTTTGGCAGCAAAAAAAATAGCATCGATAATTTTTAAATCTTTTACGCCTTCCTCGCCATCCACTGGCACGGGAGGTTGTTTTCCTTCCAAAATAATACCCGCCATTTCATCCATTTGTACTGTTTGATGCGTAACATGTGGCTGGGTTAATTCGCCTTTGCTGGTGCGCCCCTGTATGGGGCCGTAGCCGGTTGAAGGATACAATTCTGCATATCCCTTTTCAGCATCCAGGAAAAAACGATCCAAATTATTCATGCTGTAGGTAGATAAACAGGAGGCAACTGCGCCGCCTGGGAAACCAAATTGAAACTGGATCGTTTCATCTACACCTTCTTTGAATTTTTCAGGATTTGTTTTTGTTTCCTGGGCGGTTACCCAAATGGGTTCTTCGCCTACCATATAACGTGCACCGTTGATGGCATAAATACCAATATCCATCATCGCACCACCGCCAGCCAACTGTTTATTTAAACGCCATTGTTTTGGGTCGCCAATAGTAAAACCACAAAGCCCCTGGAAAAATAGCACTTTTCCCAACTCTCCGGCTTTACGCATGCGGATAATCTCCAGTGTCTTTGGCTCGAAATGCATGCGATAACCTACCAGTAATTTTACGTTGGCTTTTTTACAGGCGTCCACCATTTCCTGCCCGTCCTTTGCATTGATTGACATGGGTTTTTCACAAATCACATGTTTGCCTGCCTTTGCAACACGTATCACCTGGTCGTGGTGCAGGGCATTGGGGGTAATAACATACACCGCATCAATATCCGGATTGTTTTTTACCTGGTCGAATGTTTCATAATTATAACAGTTTTTTTCTGGTATGTTATACTTCGCCTGCCAGTCTTTTATCTTAGAGGGTGTGCCGCTGATAACGCCCACCAGCTTTGCTTTCTTGCAATCTTTCATAGCTTCTGCTACCCGTGTGCCGTAGCTGCCAAGCCCCATAATAGCAACACGCAAAACAGGACCATCGTAATGAGAGGTGGCATTACTGCAACTGGCAGCAATAATGGCGGGAGATATTTGTAAAGCGATAACTGAGCCGGTAAGCTTTTGTAAAAAGTCGCGACGTGATTGCATAAATAATTTATTAAAAAATGATTGAAACGATGAAGGCTTGGCGATGTGGTGGAATTTAAAATCGTCCGCCCTTGACCGCAGGCCGATAAAAATACAAAAGATGAATGGAACGAACAAAAGCACAACAGAATAACGTTTGCCTAAACTATGGCTGATAGTGATCAGCCTGGGTGCAGTATATAGCACTTAAACGAAGCATATTTTTTATCCGGCATTAGGTTACTTCATTTTTTACTACCAGAAGGCATCAGTTTAAAATAGGTAGCCTTAAACCTATTGCCTGTAATTTGTCCCTGCACCTCTGCAGTGCGAACTGCTTCGCAAAAGCCATCCTTTGCATGTGCATCGCCAAAAGAATCTATGTGGGCGCCATCAACAAAATAAGCCTTTCCATTAATGCGTATTGCGAGGTCACAACTTTTACCATGTAGTCCAAGCTGGCATTCGCCGCAGGCGGTTTCAACAAGCATTGTTTTTTTTGACGGATCGGGTTTACCCATAATGCTGTTAGTATGTTGGGCCAGCAACGGTAAAAGAAATAACGAAGAAATAAGAAGGCAGATACAACTTTTCATACAATACAATTGTGATGGTAAGTTAATCATTTTTCCGGTGTCCGTGTCAACAGGTAACTTTTATAAATGTAGCCAACAAAACCCGTTTCAAAAAATCGGCAGATTGTACAAATGAGTTGGTGATGTAAACGAAAGGTGATCAAAGCTGAATTTTATATTACCTTACAATGATTATTGTTTGTTTGATATGGATGCGGTTATTATCGCAGCATTACTGCCACTGCTTTAATTTAAAATATGAAATTATTACTGTTTATTTTTGTTAGCTGTTTTAATGTTGCTATTGCCCAGCAGTCAAATTTTTACCCGGTAAAAATGGGCGAAATTCCTACCCGGGTGCTGCCCAATGAGGCGATGTATGCCATGCCTGCCTTCACCCGTGGCACAGCCTTTTTCAGGGATGGTACAGCATCTGAACAAAAGTTTAATTATAATTTCCTGCTGGATGAAATGCATTTTATTGGCGCTGCCGGTGATACCCTTGCCATAGCTGACCCTGTCTTGTTGAAATCGGTCGTAATTGATTCAAACGTTTTTTATTATGAAAAGGGATATGTACAGGAGATGTTGAAAGCAGGAAATTATATCCTTGCAGTAAAGCGCCAAACGTTGCAGGTAGTCAATCAAAAAAGGGGAGGATACGATGCCACCTCAGAGACCGGCGCTATTAAAACCTTCAACTCTGTGATTCTTAGTAACCAGAATTATAAGCTGCAGGTTAGAACGGATGTATTGTTTCAGCAACAGTTTGCCTACTATCTCGGCACATCCGGCAACTCTTTTGTTAAGGCCAGCCGTAAAAATTTTCACCTTCTTTTTCCTGGTAAAGATCTTAAAACCTACCTGAAAGAGAATAGCATCAATTTTAACAGCCCGGCTGACCTGAAAGCGTTACTACAGTTTTGTACCAGGTAGGGTTTTACAAAAGGTAAACGCCGGCTGAAGCTGACTGCTTAGTTGCACATCTGGAGGCAGCGTAATATACAAATGACTAATGTTCAGCCAACTTGATTTTTTTAACTGTTATGGTATCGCCGCAGGTTATTCTTAAAAGATATTGCCCCGGCGGGTAATGACTTACATCGATGTTTTCTACCCTGGTAAAATTGTTGATTTTCTTTTGCGTTAGTAGTTTTCCATCCATGCTCAAAAAGCTGATGGTGCCCTGCCTGGTAAAAAAGCTGCCCGTTAAAACATTCACCAGGCTGTTTGCCGGGTTCGGGTAGATTGTTACCGGTATATTTTTACTAAAGTTGATGATTTGCAGGGCGCTGTAGCGGATTGTTTTGTCTTTACCGGTAATTTTTAAACGATAATAATTAACACCCGTAAAAGGGTTTACATCAAGCCAGCTATACCGTAACTTATCATTTGCTGAAAGGGTGCCAATTTTTTTAAAATCAGTTACGCCGGGTCCCCGTTGTATTTCGTATTGCGCCACATCGTTTCCGGAGCTCACCAGCCAGTTCAGTAGTACGTTTTCATCCTGCGGAGTTGCAGTAAACTTTTGCAAAAAAACCGGCAACAGCAGGGTTTGTAAAGCAACATAATCTTCCACTTCCCCTTTACCAAAAGAGCCCGTAGCTGCCGACGATGCCAGGGGTACATTGGCAATACGTACCCGTAAATAGGTAAGGCCGGTTGTTGTTGTGAAGGCTGGTAAACCTGTAAAATTTAACACCAGTGTTTGTTGCACAGCACTACTGGCAACAGTTACGGATGCATATTCGTTAATATCGAAAATTCCGTTACCGTCCGTATCTATCCAGCCAGCCAGGTACACCGGAGAACCCGTATTATTAAATACAGACACGGTTACCGAATAAGTTGTTGCGCCGGTGGCGATAGGAGGAACAAAACTGATTCCGTCTTCATCGTCATCGGAGCCGTAATTTTGCAGGTCATCTCCATTGGCCAAAACGGAATTGTTGGCTTCATGCTCCGCATCTGTTTCTGCACCGATACGGATATTAAAAAACGATACTGCCGAGCTTGCGGCAGAAGCTCCGTCATAACTGAGCGGAGCATCTCCAAAATCATCCGTATTTGGATTCATTGAAAAAATAAAATGACTGTCCTTACTCTTAGTTGCTGCTGGTATTGATTTGTCAAAGCCGGGTATGTCACTCATCCATTGAGTGGGAAGCGTGGTTTCATCTGAGTGTATGGTGGTACCTATATAGGTTAGACCGTTGGTGGGGTTATACTGAAAATGACCGGCTCCCTTTAATTTTCCAGTGCTCCCCAGGTAGTCATTTTGAGCGCCACCTATAAAGCTGGAAAATTTCCGGGTGGTTAAACCATTGGCAAAAACAGTATAGCTGATATCCAGTAACCCATCCGTTGTTGCTCCATGAATATCCTGGTAGAACGGACTGTACAGTGACGTATTGAATACGGGGAAATCTGTGGATTCGGTGGAACCAAACAGCAATACATCTTTGGTGCGCAGATCAAGCACAAGTCCACCGACAATATCATTGGCATCACCCCCGTTGTAAGTAGAAATAAAACCTGTGCTGGCACTGCCAAGCAGCGGAATTTGCGAAAGAAATTGATCATACAATGTTGCATTTGTACCGTGTACATTTTGAACTCCGGACGCTTTGCCGGGAAAATCTGTGGAAGTGGTATTACCAGCAACGTAAAAGAAGTTATTGTCTGCTGTGACCAGTGCGGCATTGGTGCCTGTGGCCAATTTACCCTCGTTGGAACTACCCCCGAGGAATGATAACATGTTGAATTTGGTAGGAGCCGCAGCAACATCAAAATTTCCTATCAATAGTTCACTTCCCGCTATAATATTATCTACAGGTTTTACCAGCGATGGAAAGCTGTTGCCTCCCCCGTCGATATGTACGGCAAAAGCTATTTTTGTTTTATCGGGTGTTGCGGCAATAGCCGTAAAGGTTTCATTGGTAGACCCTCCTGCATAGGTGCCCCAGGCTGCGACAGGGGTGCTTGTAGCGCTAGCAATGCGTAATATTATTCCTTCATCCTGTAACAGGGTGTTATCCGGTGCATTGGAAGGTACAATGGAAAGCGGCAGCGCAGTGCCTGCAACTCCACCCAGGTAAAATACATCGTTGTCGATGATGGTTTGCGACTGGTAGGAGGTTACATTGTTTGCTACATCGGCCGAAATGTCACCATTGTAGTAGCGTATGGTTAAGTCGCCGGAGTATATCTGTACCGTGTCCGTCTGGTATACAATCAATACCCGGTTGTTCGGAAAAATTCCCATGTCTACAGGTATATTGTTGGTCATTCCGGTATAGGTCCATGCGGTAATAAGCGTTCCTTTCGCATTTAATTTATACAGAATTCCGGATTGTTGTGCACCGGAGGGTTTCGCTGCATAGTTATAGGTACTTAAAAATCCCGGTGCGACGCCGCTTAAATAGCTGTTGTTCATTGCCTCGCTGGTAAGGCCGCAGGCATATACTTCACTCGCCGTATTTACTGCAATGGTATAAAGGTATTCATCGAAAGTACTGGTGTTATTGTGCATGTAAGTAGACCACATCATCACCGGGTCTATAACGAGCGGCAAAGCAGTATTAATATTACCTGCGATATCATACTGAAAAGTATTCGCTTCTTTTGCCTCGACCATGCCCGTTTCAAAAACAGCTTTGTGCCCGTTAGTTACCTGGTAAGTTTCAGGCACCAGGATGGTCATGTCTTCGTATTTCATATTCAATACAACACTGCCATGTTCATTCAATGTAACGCTGTCTTGCCCCGTAAAATGTAGTTTTATTTTTTTATAATCGTCCGCCCGGGAAATCAGCCAGTCAAATTCAAGGGCACCTTTTTCGCCGGCGTATAACCGAAGATTGATACCCGGGTACACATTTTTCAATGTTATTTCATTGAATATGGGTGCAACAATGGTGGAGTCTTTTGTGTTGTACGAACCTTTTACGGCTGAAATCATTCCTGGTTGCACTGTCCAGGCTGGCAATGACCCTGGAAAAGTAATGTCAACGATTTGCTTACCTTTTTCTTTTGAATCAGCCACTTGACGGGTAACCACTCTTAGCTTATTGTTGTACACACCCATTGATCCAAAGGATGTGAGAAAACCGTATAAAATGTCATTGCTTCCAAATTGCCCCGCATTTTTTTGAAACCAGATGGTATTCCGGCTTGTTTTAAGGGTATGTAAGGCTGTTTGCCTTATTTTGGCAATACTACTTTTACCGGTTGTTCTTTTATTTTGGGCAACTGCAGCCGCTTTAATATTAACCAGCAAAACCAGCAAAAAGCCAGCCTTAAAAAGCCTGCCTGCCTTTTGACGTCTCGAACTACATCCATGACTCTGCGGGTAAAAAATTGTGTTCATAAAAATAAATTTCATCAACACTCCAAATCAAAAGGGCTTTATAGGTGGTCCGGGTGATCTCACTTGTCTGCAGTCTTTTTCTTGGAGATTAAATCTGCCTTATGAACGTTTAATTGTAGATTTTATTCTATTAAAATAAGTTGAGATGTAAAAAACAGGAAAAGGCGTGGCTTTTACCGGGCACACGCCATCAAACTGATTGAATAAAAGGCTGCGGCAAACTACTGAGCCTAATCATGTAATACTTTATTTTGTTTATCGATATAGAACACCTTTTCTCCTTTGATAACCCTAGCCTCCCCGTTTTCAAAATTATCTGTAAAATCGTACATCGGCTTAACTACCCAATTCCCTTTCAGATCTATATATCCCCAAAAACCTTTGGCGTTGGCAGCCGGAGCAAGGCCATCTGCAAAGCCTCTTGCATTGGAAAATTCAAACGGTATCTCCGTTTCCCCTTTGATGTTGATGTAGCCATACTTTCCATTTTTAGATGCAGGTGCAATACCGTTGGAAAAGTTCAGCGCATCATCAAAAATGGCGTCAGTAATAGCTTTTCCGGTGCTGTCGAAGTAGCGCCATTTTGGCCCATCTTTTACAGCCGCATATCCTTCGTTGAACGTCAATCCGTCTTCAAATTGGGGTTTAATTACTTCTACACCCTCCTTGTTGACATAACCAATTTTTCCATCTTTTTTTACTTTCGAAAGTCCACAGGTGCAATTGTCTACATAATCATATTTTTTCTCCCATTTCTGGGCTACGCAACTCAGCGCAGGTAAAACAAACAGTATAACCAGTAACTTTTTCATGATCTTTAATTTTATAATGAAAGATGATTTGATTAACAAAATAGCTCAGATGACAATCAATAAATATGATCCCCGCCTGTCCATAATATGATTTTGGTTTGTATGGTTTGCAGTGGTTAACTTCACTGTTTAAGCCATAAGCGAATTGCAACTGTTACTACAAAAAATGCTGAATGAAAAAACTAAGTATTCTTCTGTTACTGTTTTTTAGTTTTACAGGTACTGCCCAGCAGCGTACAGCCGTACCCATCATTTTCGATACTGATATAGCCCCTGACTATGACGATGTTGGTGCGATGGCTTTGCTGCATGCTTTTGCCGACAAGGGAGAGGCCCGGATTTTGGCAACAATTTCAAGCAACGCCTTTGAAACTACGGTACCTACATTGAGCGTACTCAATGCTTATTTTAAAAGACCCAATATTCCGGTAGGAGTTGTAAAAGCTGACAAGCCTGACAAGGATTGTTCGCAACAATGGGCTCAGGCAATTATTGCCAAATATCCGCATGCATTACAATCAAATGATCAGGCGGTTGACGCAGTGAAATTGTACCGCAAAATATTGGCGGCCCAGCCTGGTAAAAGTGTAACGATTGTAAGTGTTGGTTTCTTTACCAACCTCGCCGGTTTGCTTAATTCCGCTGCAGATGAATATTCATTGCTTGATGGAAAGGCATTGGTTAAAAAGAAGGTGAAGCAGTTGGTCTCAATGGCAGCAAGAATAGGCGAGGATGGTAAAACAGGTTATGAATTTAATGTGATGGTAGATGCGGCAGCCACTAAAAAAGTATTTGCAGAATGGCCCACGCCAGTCATTATCAGTGGCTTTGAAATTGGAGAAAAAATATTAACCGGCATACGCCTGATTCATAATGAAAAGATACAAAACAGCCCTGTAAAAGATGCATTTAGTGTGGCGCTTGCAAAAGACAGCAATACGGTTGGCCGCAACAGCTGGGATGAAACAGCCGTGCTGGTAGCAGTGCGTGGTATTTCGCCCTGGTTTGGCAGCCGGAAATTAAATTTTGACGTGGAGGCCGATGGAAAGAATGTACTGGTACCGGGAGAAAAATTCACCTATCTGACTTTTAGACAAACACCTGCCCAGATTGCGATAGTGATAGAAGATTTAATGATGCATCAGCCGGGGAGAGGAAGTAAAAATTAAAAAGTAAAAATCCAAAATTCAAAAAAATCAAGTTTCAAATAGACTGGCTTTATCCACCAGTATCAAGGTATTTAGTATCCGGTATCCAGCCTCAAGCATCCTGTATCTCCTTCAAAGGTTCCAGCAGCTCCAGTTCTTCATCCGTAAACATTCTTGACTGAATATAGAAACGAACGCCGAGTGGGATTTCGAGTGAGAAACTGCTGCCGCGGCCTGGCGTAACATCCAGAATAAGTTGCGTGTGTTTCCAGTATTCAAACTGGTCGGCGCCCATATAAAATTTGCAATCACTGATGGTACCCATCCATACATCGCTGCCGCCGACTTTAAATTCGCCTGCGTTGAAACACATGGGCTGGCTGCCATCACAGCAACCACCACTTTGATGAAACATCAGCGGGCCATGCAATTGTTTTAATTGTTCTATTAACGCAAGCGCCTTGTCTGTTGCCGTTATTCTTGGTATCATATCGTTATACTATTTGTAGAAAAAAAGGCGGCAATAAATACGCCGCCTTTTTTCTTTAGGTTTTCCAAATATTAAAAGAAGCCCAGTTTACTTTTACTGTAACTGATAAGCATATTTTTAGTTTGACGGTAGTGGCTCAGCATCATCAAATGATTTTCTCTTCCGAAGCCAGATTTTTTGTAACCGCCAAAAGGAGCATGGGCAGGATACGCATGATAGCAGTTTACCCAAACACGGCCAGCTTTAATGGCTCTTGGTACCTGGTATACTTCATGGGCATCTCTTGTCCAAACACCGGCACCCAGACCGTATAAAGTATCGTTGGCAATAGCAATAGCTTCTTCGGTTGATTTAAAAGTGGTAACTGATACAACCGGCCCAAAAATTTCTTCCTGGAAAATGCGCATCTTATTATGGCCTTTAAAAATGGTCGGCTTAATGTAGAAGCCATGTTCCAGTCCGCTGTTTTGATGAAAGGCTTCACCACCACATAGCACTTCGGCACCTTCCTGTTTACCAATATCCAGGTAACTTAAAATTTTATTGTACTGGTCTTCGGAGGCCTGTGCACCCATCATGGTATCAGCCGCCAGCGGGTTGCCCAGCTTAATGGCACGGGTGCGCTGCACTACACGATCCATAAATTTCTGGTAGATATTTTCGTGTACCAATATCCGGCTTGGGCAGGTGCAGACTTCGCCCTGGTTCAATGCAAACATCACGGCGCCTTCTATTGCTTTGTCGAAAAATTCATCATCAGCTTCAGCCACACTTTCAAAAAATATGTTCGGGCTTTTGCCTCCCAGTTCCATGGTTACAGGAATCAAATTTTCGGAAGCGTATTGCATAATCAAACGGCCGGTAGTAGTTTCTCCGGTGAAAGATACTTTATTGATCCTGGGTGAGCTGGCCAGGGGTTTACCTGCTTCCGGGCCAAAGCCTGTTACAATATTCAATACACCGGGCGGCAATAAATCACCAATCAATTCCATTAAACACATGATGCTGGTAGGCGTTTGTTCTGCCGGTTTTACCACTACGCAACAGCCTGCAGCAAGTGCGGGTGCGATTTTCCAGGTAGCCATCAGCAAAGGAAAATTCCATGGGATGATCTGGCCCACCACGCCAATGGGTTCATGTACATTCAGGCAAACAGTGGTGTCGTCATGTTCACTCATGCTGCCTTCTTCTGCACGGATTACACTGCCAAAATACCGGAAATGATCTATTACGAGCGGCAAATCTGCCAGCCTTGTTTCGCGGATGGCTTTACCGTTATCAATGGTTTCCACCACGGCGAGGTATTCCAGGTTATCTTCAATTACCTGTGCAATTTTAATTAAGAGATTGCTGCGGAAAGTGGCGGAACTCTTTCCCCATGTTTCAAAGGCGGTCTGTGCTGCATCAATGGCCAGGTCAATATCCTTTGCGTTGCCACGGGCCGCTTTGGTAAAAACTTTCCCGTCAATAGGAGAAGAATTGTCAAAATATTCACCGCTGGAAGGGGCAACCCATTTGCCACCGATGAAATGCTCGTATTGTTGTTTAAAAATAGGTCGTGCAGCCACATTACTAACCGGTGCTGCGGTTGTAGTTGTACTCATAATGGAAGCGTTTTTTCGTTAATTAATAACTAAATGTGGAACTAATTCGGTACAACCTGCTGTACGATCGTGTCTTTAAATAGCACAATCGTACCTAACATTTTAAAGAATGCCCAAAGCACATTAACTTACAATCAAACGAATGCCATGGCAGCAAAAAATAACCTGCACCATATTGACCTTACCCAACCCAAATACCTGCAAACGCTGGTAGAAAACCGCCGTATTTTCAACCTCAATAATTGCGAACTGAATGTTTTTGAAAGTTACCAGCAAGCCTACAGGGTGCCTTTGACTTTTAGTGATTTTGTAATTACAAGTATGATCCGCGGAAAAAAAATAATGCACCTGTTTGATGAGCCCGCCTTCGATTATTTGCCCGGCGAAACGGTGATTGTGCCTGCACACCAAACCATGGTAATTGATTTTCCGGAAGCGTCGGCAGCAACACCTTCGCAATGTATAGCACTGGCAGTGGATGCTGAATACATAACCGGCACACTTGACTATCTGAATAATTTTTACAACAACAAGCAGGATTTGCATGAATGGAAGCTGCAGTTTAATCAATATCATTTTGACAATGACAACGAAGTAAGCGACCTGATCAATAAACTGATAAGGATTTGCAGCAGTGCAGAAACTACTAAAAATATTTATGCCGATCTTAATTTAAAAGAACTGTTGATAAGACTGGTGCAGAGTCAGCACCTGCAACAGGTAAAAACAGAAATTACTCACAACGGCAACCAGACCCGTTTACAGTATGTGATGCATTTTATTCATGAAAATCTGACGGATAAAATTTTGATCAATAACCTGTGCCGGAAAGCCTACCTGAGCCGGAATCATTTTTTCAGGTGGTTTAAGGAACAGTTTGGTGTTACGCCGGTAGAATACATCAACCAGGAACGCATTAAGCTGGCCAAACAATTACTGGCCGAACAACAGAAAAGCATCACTACCGTAAGTTCACTGTGCGGTTTTACAGATGTGAATTATTTTGTCCGGATTTTTAAAAAGATAGAAGGCATTACTCCGGGTGCCTACCAGGGCTGTTTAAAATCAAGCAGCAGTATCAATTAAAGAAGTATCACCAACCCGATCCTAACGTTTTTTGTTCATTCGCCATTAAAAAATTATTATTAAAAGATGATCTGTTGTAATACAGGTCATCTTTTTTAATTTTGATAAACTTCATTATGAAATTACTTTTTGCTTCTCTATTGTTTTTAATCAGCAGTTTTTTTATGGGTGTGTTTGCGCAGCCCGTTATCTACACGGCTGCCAATGCACATTCGCACAACGATTACCATCGGCGTAGTCCTTTCTTCCAGGCATATAATGAACAATTCGGGTCAATAGAAGCAGATATCCATTTAAGAAATGGCAGTCTTGTGGTGGGCCATGATTCTGATAAACTGGTGCTGGCAAATACACTTGAGTTATTGTATCTCGATCCATTGGTAAAAAGTATTGCAGCCAATAGTGGCACTGTTTATAAAGATATCAACCGCAAACTGCAATTGCTCATTGACATCAAAACCCAACCTGAACCAACCTTAAAAGCATTGGTTGCATTACTGCAAAAATACCCCACCATTATTCGCAATAAAACCATCCGCATTGTAATTACCGGCAACCGGCCGGATGTAAAAACATTTAAAAATTATCCCGCTTTTATTTGGTTTGATGGGGATGCCAATAAAATGTATAGTAAAGATGTACTGGCAAAAATCGCCATGTTGAGTGAGGATTTTGAAGACCATACCAAGTGGAGAGGAATAGGCGAACTGCCAGATTCTGCCCGTACAGCGTTAAACGAAATGATCGGCAGGGCACATGCAGCACATAAACCAATCCGTTTTTATGCATGTCCTGATTTTGCCGCAGCCTGGAAAACAATGGAGCAACTGAAAGTGGATTATCTCAACACAGATCACATTGAAGCGTTGGGTGATTTTTTAAGGCGGCGCAATGATTCCTTACGGTTAATGCCTTTTAACCGCATACTCCATTCTGCCGGCGAGGTTATCCGTTTTGGTGATCCGAACCAGGAAAATCATGCGCTGGATGCGGCCACTATTACCAGCGATGGTAAAATGGTTATTGAAGACCGCTATGGCGTTGTAGTGCTGGATGCGGTCAACAAAAAAATAATTGAACGCTGGAGCTATTCAGATTTGCCGGCGTATAAAAATTACATCAGTACCTATTCAGGTATCACATCATTTACATGGATGAGAAAAACATGGATCTTATGGAGTGCTACTGAAACAGATAATGGCAATTCTGCGGTCATGATTGCAGAATGGAAAAATGGATTACAGGATATATCGGCTGTTTCAATCAATAAAATAGCACCTGCAACAACGGCTATACCCAACCAGGTAATTGTATCCATAGAAAAAGACGAACCGTATTTTTATACCGTACTTAACGGTAACAATGAATTGCTGAAATTTCGCTGGAGCGATAAAAGTATTATTTGGAGAAGCCCAACCGGCGTAGCTCCGTACGGAGTTGTAATGGCCGGTAACAAACTTTATGTTTCCAACTGGGCGGGCAATACCGCAACGGATAGTTTGAAGGAAAGAGCAGGCGTTCCATGGGGTTTGGCGTATACAGATCCACGTACCGGCGCTACTGCCGCCGGAAGTGTTTCGGTATTTGATGCTGGTGGAAAAAGGGTGCAGGACATTACTATTGACTTGCATCCCAATGCCATTATAGCTTCAAAAGACGGACGGTTTGTGTATGTGTCCAATGCATCCAGCGATGTTGTCAGCGTAATCAGCACAAAGACAAATACAGTCATCGGTAAAATTGATGTGGGCTTGCTGAAAGGTAAAAACAGTCTGCAGGGCAGCAGTCCCAATGCACTGGCTTTAAGTAATGACAATACGATTTTATATGTTGCCAATGGTTTTGATAACGCCGTGGCAGTTGTTGCGCTTGGAGCTAAATTGTCCACTTACGGCAAGGTCAATAGTTATGTGACTGGCTACATTCCAACAGAAGCTTATCCCGGCGGTTTGGCTTTAACAGGAAACAAACTAATCGTCACCAACCTGGAATCTGATGGATCAAATGTGATCAGCGCCACAAAAGGCGCCAGACAAATTCATAACCAGCTGGCTTCCGTCAGCATTATTCCGTTGCCGGATAAAAATGTGCTGGCAAGATATACACAGGAGGTGGCACAGCTCAGTCTGTTGAGCAGAACAGAACAACTGCAGTTATTGCCAAGAGAAGGTGTTGCGCCGGTGCCGGTACCGGAGCGGCTTGGCGAGCCTTCGGTGTTTAAACATGTTATTTATATCATCAAGGAAAATAAAACGTACGACCAGGTCTTTGGTGATATGCCTGCCGGAAAAAATGATTCCTCGCTGTGTATTTTTGGTGAAAGAGTAACACCCAACATGCATGCACTGGCAAAAAAATATGGCTGGATGGATGATTATTACGCCTCCGGTAAATCATCTGCCGAAGGGCACCAGTGGACGGATGCTGGGATGGTATCTGATTATGTGGAGAAGAATGTGCGGGCATGGATAAGAAGCTATCCTCACCGTCAGGAAGATGCGCTGGTGTACAATAAAAATGGTTTCATCTGGAACCAGGCGCTCGATCATGGAAAGACGGTTCGCATTTACGGCGAAGCCTGTAAAACAGAATATGATGAAAAGAGAGACTGGCTTAGTTTGTATACCGATTATATAGGAGGCAATAAACCCAACTGGCGCAACGGTAGCACCATTGCGAGAATAAGGCCCGTTATTCACCCAACCTATCCCGATTGCGACAATATTAATTTTACCGATCAGCAGCGGGCAGATTTATTTATGGAGGAGTGGAAACAATTTGAGTCGACTGGACAATTACCCAACCTGATGGTATTGAGTTTACCAAACGATCACAGCGCCGGTACATCTCCTTCTTTTCCCACGCCCAGCGCCATGGTGGCTGATAATGACCTGGCTGTCGGCCGCATTGCTGATATGGTAACCAAAAGTAAATATTGGGATTCAACCGTAATTTTTATTACGCAGGATGATTCGCAAAGTGGCTGGGATCATATCTCTGCCTACCGAACCATTGGTTTAACCATCAGCCCTTACAGCAGTGGAAAACTGGTGACTGCCAACTACAATCAAACCTCTATGCTGAGAACCATTGAGCAAATTCTGGGCGTACCGCCAATGAATATTATGGATGGTACGGCCCGACTGATGATGGATTGTTTTACCACTCAAAAAGATACCTCCGCTTATACTTATTTACCCAACAATATTCCCTTGAACCAGATGAACAAAGACCTCAAGGCCTTACAGGGGAGGGCAAGAAAATACGCATTGCAATCGCAGGAAGAAGTTTTTAACGAAGTGGATGGGGGAGAAGACGATGCGATGAACCGCATTCTTTGGTTTTATGCAAAGGGAGAGGAGAAGTATCCCGGGACGAAGTGAGTAAGCCATTTTCAACTTTAACAATGGAAATCTTTTATTATCCATTTAAATTTTTCCGATCAGTCAAATTATTGAATTATAAAGCCAGAATATTTACAGCAAACAACGAATGGTTAGTCGTTTTAAGATAAAGAATTTATGTTTTCAATTATCGGGCTTAAAACCGATTCTTCTTCTCGGCTCTCTCGGTGGATTTAATAATTGTTTCAGCACGGAAAAAATTGTTTGTATTTCCCCACTGTTTTTTACAACCTGTTTTTCCAGCAATTCTAACTTTAATAAAATGTCGGTATGAGTCAGTAACATTTCGCGAAGTTTTACAAATACATCAATCACTTTTATACTCATTTCAATGGCCCGGGCGCTTTTCAAAACATTTGCCAACATTAATATGCCATGCTCAGTAAAAGCATAGGGAAGATATTTTGTATGACCGCCTTGTTTTAAGGTCGCAATTTGCGACCTTAAATTATCATACTCTTCTTTCGTTAATTCAAACATATAATGCTTTGGAAAGCGGCTTAGATTTCTGTTTACCTGTTCCTTTAAACGTTTTGTTTCCACACCATATAATGCTGCAAGGTCGCTGTCCAACATCACTTTCTGCCCCCGAATCAAATGTATCTGGTTAACTATTTTTTCTTCAGCAATAACAGTCAAGGATTTTGGTTTTGCCATTTTATAAGGGTTTTAAATTATAAGGTCGCAAATTGCGACCTTATAATTTCATGTTGCACAGTATTACTTTAGATAAACCGTCTTCCCCGTTTTTGCAGATTCCCTTGCAGCCTCTAAAATCCGCACCACTGTTACATTTGTTTTCAATGCATAAACACCATTTTCAGGCACTTTAATTTTGTTGTGTACCACGTCTGCGAAATAACTAAACGGGTCTTCATACACCGGAACTTCGGCAGAAGTTACCACGCGGCTATGTTCTTTAGCATCCTTCTCTGCCCTCAACCGCATATCGGTATTGTTTACGGTAATCACATAGCCGGTTTGCCCGTAAACCTCCATATCTTTTCTGCCAAAGGGCCAGTTCCAGGACGCCTGTATAATACATTGTGCTGTTGGATAGCTTACAACAATCGTAGCTTCATCATCTACTTTTGGATAGATGGCCGGCTTAAATTGCTGTGTAACTGCGGTCACAGAAATGGGTTGCTCACCCTTCATTAAATAGGTCATCAGGTTGGCGCCATAGCAACCGAAATCTATCAGCGCACCGCCACCGTTTTGTACCGGATCAGTAAGCCAGTCAAAAAATTCTTTGTTTACATTAATTTCTTTTGGTCCCTGGTGACCATCGTGTATTACGACCTTTTTAATTGGGCCAATATAATTGCTGTCGTTTGCCAGTTCATAAGCTTTTACTGTGGAGGGATACCACGAAGTTTCGAAATCGGTCAGTAGTTGAATATTGTTTTTTGTAGCCAGCTCCTGCATCTTTACGGCCTGCGCCAATGTAGTTGCGAGCGGCTTTTCAACCATTACATGAATGTGCCGCGGAGCACAGGCTTCCACAACTTCCATATGCTGCAATATGGAGCCAAAAGCTACGACTGCTTCAGGTTTTACCGCGTCCAGCATTTTGCCAAGGTCGTGGTAAATTAATTTAGGATCAAGACCATATTGTTTGGCGTAGCGCTGGGCCAGTTCATCGTTGGGTTCGTAAATACCAATCAATACCATGTCGGGCTTCTTCCTGCTTAACAGCCAGGCTACATGACCGTGCGTAATACCGGCAACGGCTACCCGAAGCGGCGCCGCGTTGGTTGATTGTGCCTGAGCCGGCGAATCGGCCATGCTGTTTACAGCAATAAAAAGCAAAATAAAAATGTAGCGGGAGAACCTGGTTGTATTCATGCAGCAGTTATTGATGATTTATAATCGTTTAGATAAAAATACAAAGTATTCTACACAACGGAACAAAGAATACAACGGGCACAAAGTTCAATATTTCGCCGTTTCCTTGTCCATAGCGTTCGTTGCGTGTGACAAAAAATAGTTTTAAATAATCCTCATTTTTAATACGGATTTTTATTTATGCCGAATGCAATTTGCGGGGCGAAAGCTGTGCAAAACTAGAAGGGTAAATTCGAAAAATACCCGTCTAAAAAGTTGCAAAAGTGCCAACTGCGTTTGTATATTTACATCATGAATTGAGAAGAAAGAATCTGTAAAAAGATCGATTAACTCAAAGCAGGAGCATCAGGTTTAGGAAGTACTACGGAACAAGCAATTGGAAAGTGGGAAAACAAATTTGGTGCTTTTTTATGTTGATATATTAACCATTTTTTGATTGAGTCATCAAGCATACGTTGCTAAAGTTAATTTCCAAAACACCCTGTCCGTACTGCCTTATATAAAACCCTTTCGAATATTGCTTACATCGTTTATGTACAATCTTTTCAATACAGCAAGCACTGCATTTCCCCATGCTCAACAAAGCTTCAAACGCCTAATGGCTGCCGGATAGGAGTGGAAAGACCGGAGTAACCCTGGTGGCGGTTGCTAACCCCGCCAGCGGTTACGGAGGGCTTGCAACGGATAGCCGGAACCAAAGCCGATGGGCATAATTCGGCTGAAAGCCCCGACTGTACTGTAAAAAGCAACTATTTTACACCGTGTATTTTCAATTTTTAGCCCTGTTCCAAATCCGGCAAAAGCGGCTATCTTTGCGGCTCTAAAAACAGACGTACAAGGGAATGAAGAACATCAGAAATTTTTGCATCATTGCGCACATTGACCACGGAAAAAGCACGCTGGCAGACCGTTTACTGGAATTTACCCATACCATCGGCGAAAGGGATATGCAGGCGCAGGTGCTGGACGATATGGATCTTGAAAGGGAGAAAGGTATTACCATAAAAAGCCATGCGATACAAATCAACTACAAGTGGAAGGGCGAAGAATATGTTTTTAACCTGATTGATACACCCGGCCACGTGGATTTTAGTTATGAAGTGAGTCGTGCACTGGCAGCCTGTGAAGGCGCTTTGTTGCTCGTAGATGCCAGCCAGGGAATACAGGCGCAAACCATCAGCAATTTATACCTGGCGATAGACAATAACCTGGAGATCATTCCCGTGATAAACAAAATTGACATGGACGGTGCCATGATACCCGAGGTAACCGACCAGATTGTGGAATTGATTGGCTGCAAGGCAGAAGATATTTTGCTGGCTAGCGGTAAAAGCGGCATCGGCATTGAAGAAATTCTGACAGCGATTATCGAACGCATTCCACCGCCAAAAGGCGATCCGGAAGCACCACTACAAGCCTTAATTTTTGACAGCGTGTACAATTCCTTTCGCGGAATAATTGTTTATTACCGCGTGTTCAATGGCACATTAAAAAAGAACGATAAAATTAAATTCAGCAATACCGGGCTGGAATATGGAGCCGATGAAGTAGGCATTTTAAAAATGGGCCTTGCACCCAAAAATGAAGTGCGGGCCGGCGATGTGGGCTACATTATTACAGGCATAAAAAATGCCCGTGAAGTAAAAGTGGGCGATACCATCACCACCATGATAAATGGTGCAACGGAGTCCATCAAAGGTTTCCAGGATGTAAAGCCAATGGTATTCGCCGGTATTTTCCCGGTTGAGACAGATGCTTTTGAAGAGCTGCGGGATTGTATGGACAAGCTGCAATTGAACGATGCCTCGCTTACGTTTGAACTGGAAACATCTCAGGCTTTGGGCTTCGGTTTTCGCTGCGGATTTTTAGGCATGCTGCACATGGAAATTATTCAGGAGCGTCTGGAAAGGGAGTTTAACCAAACCGTAATCACCACTGTACCCAACGTAAGTTTTATTGCCACCACCACCAAGGGCGAAGTGATTACCGTAAACAATCCTACGCAAATGCCCGACCCGAGCCGCATAGAAAAGATTGAAGAACCTTTTATCCGGGCACAAATGATCAGCAAGCCGGAATACATTGGTAACATTATGACGCTTTGCATCAGCAAACGCGGCGTGCTGGTAAGCCAGGGTTATCTTACACCAACAAGAGTAGAACTGAGTTTTGATATGCCTTTAACGGAAATCGTTTTTGATTTTTACGACCGCTTAAAAAGTATCACCCGTGGTTATGCCTCTTTTGATTATCATCCGATTGAATATCGCCCAAGTGATATTGTGAAGATGGATATTTTATTAAATGGCGATAAACTGGATGCGTTGAGCGCCCTGATTCACCGTGCGAGAGCGCATGAATTTGGCCGTAAATTATGTGAAAAATTAAAAGAACTGTTGCCGCGTCAGCAGTTCCAGATTGCCATACAGGCCAGCATAGGCGCCAAAGTAGTGGCCCGCGAAAACATCAGCGCCATCCGAAAAGATGTTACCGCCAAATGTTACGGTGGTGATATCAGCCGTAAACGCAAACTGCTGGAAAAACAGAAAGAAGGTAAAAAAAGAATGAAGCAGATAGGCAACGTAGAAGTACCGCAGGAAGCATTTTTGGCGGTATTGAAGTTGAATGATTAAGGAGTAGTCTGGACCCCTAAATCCCCCAGATTGGCATTTTGGAGTTCGCAGTTTTGGAGTACTTTTCTTGACATGGTGTTTGAACGAAATAAATTTTGGTCCGGGCTAAGAAGCTTTGTGAATCATCGTTGCATCGCCCTCTTGTACAAAGACAGCTTTGATGAACTTTTATTAGAGCGGGTGTCATGCAGATGTGGTTACTCCAATCAGCAGATTCATTTTTTAATTTTAATTTTTTACTTTTCACTTTAAATATCTTCCACAATGAGCAAGCTCTCTTTAGACTCCGACATGATGTTCGAAATTACTGCCCGCTTTATTGCAAAGGGCAGTGATGCGCCTGTAACCGGGGATGCTTACAGGGTAAGGCTTTTCGACAAGGATATATTCGACAACGATTTTATTGGTGAAAGCGGAATTGATAGCAATGGATATGCTAAAATTGCCTTTCGCCACCAGGCATTTGGCGACCTGGCGAACATAGAAACCTTCCCTGATTTTTACTTTGTAGTGTACAAAAACGATGTGCCTGTTTTCCAAAGCCAGGTAATGCAGGATATTGATCTTGAAACCATTCAGCAATATAAAAAAGGAGAAGGAGAAGTAGTTGATTTGGGAACTTATTTGATTGATGCGTGATAGCTATTCTACCATGAACTCCACACAATTCCTTTCTTTTGTTGGTGGATTCCTTTTGACAACGCTTCTATAAGTATTGCTTGTTTTTACTGTAATGTTTTCCGTATTTTCTTTGGCAGGAGAGAGATTAGATGAAAAAGAAAATATAGATGCCTTCTTTTTTACTCCTGCTTATTAGTCATTGTTTGTACCCTTTACATAATTTACAGACGATTAAAAACAAACCGGAAGTTTTCTGCCATTGGAATTGCTGTACCATTATTGTTTGCTTTTTACATGTTGTTCGTGACAAGCCAGGCCTGTTTTCACAATCTCAATTATCGTCAAAAATTTGACAAGGAGAAATGGACAAGAGCTGAATCAAAGCCTTTTAAAATGGCGAAAACATTGGTGAAAGACAGTATTCTTATTGGACAATCCAGAAAGCAAATTATAGAAATGCTCGGTTCATCAACTGACACGTTGCAATATGAAAAAAATGATAATCTGCAATATTTTACAGATCAAGATACCTGGGAATTAATTATAAGGTTCAAAGGATAAAGTAATTGAATCGTATTTATTTGAAGAAGGGGAAGGTGTTTAACAATATGCTTGCCTGTATTTTTTACAGCGTAATCAACACAATGCGGATAGTGCCTAAGACGTCCAATAATTCCCCGATAAAATAATCAGGGTAAACATTTTGATGGTATTGTCGTAGTAATCAAATTGATCTAGTTTAAAGCCTATAATATAATCCCACAACTTATTCAGCCAGGCCTGATTTTTAGCGTCTACCATAGCCGCGACCGCGAACGAACTGATGAAACTCAACGCTTCGAAATTGCGCTTTCGCATATCATCGCCCTGCAGTGTATAACCTGCAGAAATATTATCCGGATTGTCTTCAGTAGTGCTGCGTATCCAGGCATTGATTTTTGCTGCGAATGCTTTTGAACGTTTGTCGCCGTTTACAATATAGTCGGTAGCAATACGCCAGGGAACCCGGCAGGCATTGTAATTATAACTACCATCATGCCTCGACTCCAGATAGCTGGCTCTTGCCGGCCCTGGCCTCGAATGGATGTGTTGAATAAAATCCGGCACCAGCCCGGCATCGGGACTGTATTGTTTTTGTAACAGAAAAAACAACGTGTAATTTTTGTCAATCACTTTATCCCACAATTGACTATTAATCACTTTTTTGAATGCCTTAAAATGCGCAGGCATAAAATCTGAGGGACGCATATCAAAATAATCCCTGCTGTCCGGCTCTATCGCATTGCTCAATAATACCGAGAAGGTGATTGGGTTAATTTCCTGCTGCATGATAGCGCCCAGCATTGCCTTTGCTTCGCTTAAATAAGGGATGCTTCCCTTGCTTCCCCATTGCGCATCCGCAAGCAACAAGGAATAAGCAATGTCCAAATCACCATCAGAAGCGGAACTGCCATCCGTATCGGCGAATGAATTGGTTTGTGCCCATGCCATCAAATATTTACTGTTGGTACTTGGATGGCTGCGGTAGTAATTATACAATCCATCATATATTGTTTGTGCTGCAGTATCCTGCCCGGCCATCAGGGCAATGATGATCATACCATAACCCTGGCCTTCAGAAACGCTTTTGTATTTACCCGTTGCATCTCCCGTCCAAATATAATACTGGTTATTGCTGGCGTTGCCGCGGATGTAGCGGTGCTTCCAGTTATAGTAGAAAGATGTTACAGATTCGTCGGCTTGTTGTTGTGAAATATGGATGGGAGTAACGACGCCTTCAGAATAATGAACGTGTTGGGGAAATGGCTTCGATGGTGTTTGAGCTGATGAAACAACATTAAGAAACAGGAGGTAAAAAAATGGCAAAACGGTTTTCATAATTTCATTCTTTTAACCAGCTATCGCAGCAATTTTTTAGTGAAATGAAAACAACTTACAGGTAAGCCGCTGCATTTTAATTCTCCGGTTTCACTTTCTTCTTTACCACTTTTGGTTTTTTAACAGAGGCAGGCGTTCCTGCTGCAGCTGCTTTTTCACCAGGCGAATCCTGTAATTTATCTTCTTCCAGGTTACCCTGCGTTTCCCTCAACGGGCTTGGTACGGGTTCCTTGCCTTCTGGTGTTATTTGGTTGAAAACTTTTTCTACATGTATCCATTGTCCGTTCTTCCATTTAAACCCCTCGTAATCTCCGTCAGGTATCAGCGTCCACTTCTTTTTTGGTTCATTGCTTTCGCTTTCCAAATGCTCAAAAACAATCATGTCAAGGTCAGCATCGTAAGTAAGCCGTGGACCGGTGGATTTTTTATACTCCATGATGTAACGACTTACGGCCGGCTGTTTCACCGCATCATTGTCAAAACTAAAATAGCGGCCACCAAAAACGGGTTCACCATCTTTAAAACTCAATACTTCAATTATTTTACGGTTACTGCGAATGTTGTTTTCATCGTATCCCAATAGGGTATAAAAATTTTGGTTAGCGCTTCTTGTTTCAATCATCCGGTAATATACAGCGCCAATCCAGCCCCTGTTGTCACCTACCGTATCACTGATATTGTCTGTAACATCTGACTTATCAATGAGTGGAAATAATTTTAGAGAGCCATCCGTGGTCTTCATCTGGATGGCACCATGCTGGCGGATCACATTGTCGCTGATCACCATTTGCCAGGTAAAAATGCGGAAGCTGCTGTCGGGCGGATATAATTTTGAAATTGTTTCCAGGCTATCAAACGGATAGCTGAATGAACCGTTTGTTTTCAATGCCCGTACAAACATTTTTGTAAAAAGACTGTCCGCCTTAAAACGGTTTTGCGGGTTGATGGCCTGTATCATATCTTTCGCATACGTCTTTAAAGAGTCTTCTTTTTGCTGCAAAAAAACAGCATCAGTTTTATGCAGTCCCTGCGAAAAACACAATTGAACAAAAACAATACACCCAGCCAATACAAACAATTTCTTCATACAATAAATGTAAAACAATACTTTAATAAACAGGATAATAAGGGCTCCTGTGCTGCAAAATTAACGAAAGCTTACAGGCTTTTTGCAAAATCAATCAGGGAAGGATAGATAGCATCAATCCGTTTATCCGGGCCGGTTACTTCGGGTTGAGTAGTGGGTAAAAAAATAGTTTTAGCACCTATGCCGCGGCCAAATTCCATATCGCTGAAATTGTTGCCCACCATGATGGATTTCAAAAAATCAATATCTGTAAAATCTCGCTTTGCCTGTAAAGCCATGCCGGTATTGGGTTTTCGGTTGATACTGTCTGCATTTACATCAATGCAAAAATAGATGCTGTCAATTCTGCCGCCCGCTGCTTCAATTTCTTTTACCATCTGCTGGTGGACGATCTGCAGATTTTCGGGTTTGGTAATGCCGCGGCCAACGCCCCGCTGGTTAGTGATAACGATGATATATTTAAAATGGCAGGCGAATATTTTTAACGCTTCTTTTACGCCTGCATAAAATGTAAAATCTTCCCAGGTATTCACATATCCGTCAACTTGTTCGTGGTTGATTACGCCATCCCTGTCTAAAAAAAGAGTCCAGCTATTGTCAATTAAAAACGGGCTCATGCGGTTAATAAGTTTAAAAATTTGTTTGTGTCATCCGGGGTATTGGCCAGGTTGTTTGCTGCTGAAATTATTTTGTATTCGTCCTGGAAACGCTGGTAATCTTCGGGTATGCCAATATCAATAAAATAATGGTTGTTGATTACGCCATATAACTTTCCGGTACCGGTATTTTTTTCGAGGTATTCTTTTTCAAAAGAAAAAACGTCCGGGTAGGTGCCCTTCAGCAAGTCGGCTACCGTTAGTGCATACACACCGCCATTGATGGTTCCGTGTTCACAAAACTGTTTTTCTTTAAATGCTTTGATAGATTGATCGCTGTTGATTTCTACTGCGCCATATCGGTCAAATGAGGTCATTTCTTTCAGGGCAATGGTACAAACGGCACGATGCTTTTCATGAAAGGAAGAGAGGGCTGCAATGTCTGCAAGAAACAACGTATCACCATTTACTATGACTGCGTTTTTTTCGTTTACTTCTTTACAAGCAGCTCTTATTGCACCGCCCGTACCCAGCGGCGTGGTTTCAACAACATATTTTTTTTGCAGCGCAGGATATTGTTTATCTACATAATTAATGATGGCTTCGCTTTTATAACCCAGCGAAAAGATAAAGTTTTCGACGCCTTCTTTTTGTAAGGCTGCGATTACAAAATGAATGAAAGGAAGTCCTTCCACAGGGGCCATGCATTTTGGTAAATCCGCTACTGCACTGCGCAGACGGGTACCCAAACCTCCCGCTAATATGATTGCTGTTTTAATCATTCCTTTGTGTACTATACTAAAAAGAGTTATAAGGCCCGCAAGATAAATTATACTGCGAAATAAATATTATTCAATGTACTCCATATTGCACCATCACATTACTCCACAGGTTCAGCAATGATTCTTTTTAAATTGAACAATTCTTTGCCAGCCTTTGCGGGCATCATTTTTAAGGTATACGAGCCCGGCTTTGTAACTGATAAAATGGTAATGGTCTGCCTGATCCATGTCAATGGTTTCCATTCATCATGCTCACCTGTTTTAAGTACCTGGAAGGGAAATTGTTGTCCTCCTATTTCCAGTATTCCTTCTTCGCCTTCACTGTCTTTACCGGCTGCATATTCCAGGGTTATTTTATAATCGCCCTTTTCTTTTACCTGGATATTAAAACTCACTTCATCTGTTGGCAATTGCAAATTTTTGATGCAGACCGCATGCTTCCAGTCGCCAAAATAATGGGAGTAAGTTACCGGGCTAATGGTGGCATTGCCCTTCACTGTTGCAAAATCCGGCAATAGCGAAAATTCTGAGTATTGCATGCTCCATGTTTCGGGTGTGTCATAATTTTCAGTCATTGTGCCACTGTATTCAACCGCCACAACAGCGTCTCTTAAATCTGGCAATGCGGCCGGTAGTCGCAGTTCCAGCCCCGTAGCGGTCATTGCAGCTGCTACCTGTTTTTTATTGGAAAGCCAGTAAACCTTTCGGATGGTTATTCCTTTTAACGGTACACTGATTTTTCCATTGAGCGGTGATTGAAAAATATGTATAAAAAGTTTACCGGGCTTGTTGGTGGTAACGCCCCATGGTTGAGGCTTAATGAGTGAACTGGTAGTGCCATAAATACTTTCTCCATTTTTATTTAGCCATTCGCCTGTTGCTAAAAAATATTTCTGCGATGCGTCGGGTATTTTGCCATTGGCCATCGGGCCGATGTTCAACAGCAGGTTGCCACCTTTTGAAGCGATAGTTGTGAGCAGCCGGATAATCTCTTTGGGTGTTTTAAAATTATTGTCAAATGAAGAATATCCCCAGGAATCATTGTGCGTAAAGATGGCTTCCCAGGGGCCTTTCACTACACCGGCCGGCACTTCTCCGTCACCAAAATCAGTATAATCGCCCAACCCGTTACCAACGCGGCTACTCACCAAACAATTGGGTTGCCAGCCCTTCACTTTTTTTAAAAATTCTGCTGATTGTTCGGGTGTCATATCTCCGGGTGTATCAAACCATATCAGTCCAAGGTCACCGTAATTGGTCAGCAGTTCTTTTATTTGCGGGATTGCTTTAGCAGCATAATAAACGGGGTAATCCTTTTTTGTTTCATCAAAATCCCAATTGTTGCCTCCTCCATTTGGTTCGTGCCAGTCCTGGAACTGAGAATAGTAAAAACCCAGCTTGATGCCCGCCTTTTTGCAGGCTGTCGCTAATGCTTTCATGGGGTCTTTTTTATATGGTGTGGCATCTACAATATTAAAGGCGGATACCATCGATTTAAACATCGCAAAACCTTCGTGGTGTTTGGCGGTGATAACGATGTATTTTATGCCCGAGGCTTTTGCAAAACTTACCCATTGCTCCGCATCAAAATCTACGGGGTTAAAGTTGGCCGCAAATTGTTCGTATTCTTTTGCGGGAATTTTTGCCCTATGCTGCAGCCATTCACTGATGCCATAATATTTTTTCCCTTTGTAAGTGCCTGCATGTCCCGCAAACAGGCCCCAGTGAATAAACATCCCGAACCTGGCTTCCTGAAACCATTTTGTTTTTGGATTTTGTTCAGGTAAGGCAGTAGTGACTTGTGCTGAAACTGTAGCACCATACAGTACAATGCAAATAAAAAGGGCAATAATTTTTTTTACCATGAAGCATTTTTTTTATGAACGGGCTGTAAAAAAGTATTCAGTTTATTGAATGGTTTTCTTAGTTTTTTTTACTGCTTTTAAAGCAGCTTTTACGCCTGCAGATTGCCTCTTAAATGCGATGTACGGGCAGCTTACAGACGCCAGGTAGACTGCATTTTGCGGAGCATCTTTGTTATAACATTCCCACGGGGCACCAAATTCAGGCCCCTTTCTATAATCGCCTGCACGCAGATCATTAATGTATTCTTTGGCCAGTTGTTTGGCGGCAGCGATATCTGTTTTAGCCATTGCATAACAAACCCAGCCGGTTGGCGTGCCCCAATATGCGCCATTTTGGTAGGTATTCTTTCCGGCTAAACTATGCTCCCAGGCAGTTGAATCATTGTAATCATCGGTGGTGAGTGTATGCCGAATATTTCCTTTGGCAGACAACGTTCCACTTTTATAAGCTTTGCAAAGAAAGTGGCTGGTTTTTATGAGCCGATCACCTTCCAATACGCCAAAATACACGGCCAGCGCCGTACTCCATACATCAGCCTGCCTGCTCTTACCCGTTGAAGCCACCAACATCCCCCGTGAGTCGTAAAAGATTTGAGGAATAGTTTGTTTCAATTTGGCGGCAAGATTTTTGTACGATTTTGCTTTGTCTTTCAGGTGAATCAATTCAAATAATTCAGCCATTTCTAACGAAGCCCGGTATTTTAATAAAGATGGTAAACAAAGATCCCCGGTCATAGTAATCACATCCCTGAATCCAAAATCAACGCCCCTGAAATTATCTGTTGTATAAACCAACGCACTATCCTGGCGGGTGGGTGGTACTTTATAAGCCATTTCCAACCGGTCGATTAATTGTATGCCATTAATTTGCTGAAATAGAAATTTGGGAGACGAAGCAGTGGTGACATAGTAATGGGCCATGTGAATGAAAAAGTACTGATCGCAATAGGGTGGTGTCATTCCCCAGATTTTTCCGCCCTGCTCCCGATAGTCGTAAGTGCCCGGAAAAAAGATGGGCTTGCTGTCGTCAATCCTGATGTGATCAGCAATGGCACCAACCGGTATCATACTGCCGGTATTTGAAATCCAGGTTTGATCACACTGCGTTTTTGCCGTTAACAACAGCAATTGTTTTTGTTCTTCGGCTGTTACAAAACCGCTTTCAATTGACATGGCATAATCCCTTATCCAATAGGCCGGGTAACTGCTGCGGCCGCCTGGCCTTATTAACACAATGCCGGTATTGTTATTACCGACATCATCCGTAATTTTTTGCCCTGGATAGATTCTTGAACTTTCCATCACATCCCTGGTGAGGCCTTCCAGGTAATTCATATCCGTTTTGGATAATAGACTTGTATTACTACCCTGTTGCCCTTTCACGCCAGTTAACAAAAGAAAACTAACAAGTAAAAGGTAGATATTTTTCATAAATGCTAAGCAAAGAGTTTAGAATTCTACTGTACACTATATAGAAAGCCCTTTAATGCAGCGCTTAGCTGGCTGTCGTTGTTTGGCCAAACAATCTTTCTTCCACTAACTCGCAAATAATATGGCCCAGTAAAATATGACTTTCCTGAATCCTCGGCGTATCAGTTGATGGAACATTTAGTAAATAATCCGAAATTTCTTTCATGGCGCCACCGGTAAAACCTGTAAAACCAATGGTGATCATTTCCTTTTCTTTGGCGGTCTCAAAAGCATTTACAATATTGGCGCTATTGCCGGATGTGCTTAATCCAACCAGCACATCGCCTTTTTTACCGAGGCCTTTAATTAGCCGTGCATAAATTAAATCAAAGCTGTAATCGTTTGCTACCGCAGTTAAATAACTTGTATTGCAATGCAAAGCTTCCGCCGGTAAAGCATCCCTGTCAATATAAAACCGGCCACTGAATTCTGCCGCCAGATGCTGTGCATCGGCTGCACTGCCGCCGTTACCACAGAACAATACTTTGTTACCATTTTTAAAAGCAGTTACAATAATATCTACGCAGGTGGCAACGGTGCTGATAATTTTTTCATCTGTCAGCAACTGCTGTTTTACTGCGATGGATGCATTGATGCGGTCTGCTATTTTTTGGTTCATATGTTTAATTAATTTACCTGCAAAGCCGTAAACAAAAAATTGTTGGATGCGGCAATGGGTGTAAGGTTGATGTAGTACGATTCCGTGAAATTTTTAACTGCTAAAAATTCATGGGTTGGTACGCAAAATTCATCAAATAAAATGATATCACCTTTTTTTAAATAGGGCGCAAAAGAAGTTAAGGTATATAAGGTAGAGGAATATAAATCAGCATCCATATGGATCACCGTCAGCTTATCGTTGTTAAATGTTTTTAAAAATCCGGGAAGCGTTTGCTGAAACAATCCCTGGTAAAAAGCAGCCCTGGTATCATCGGTTTTTAACACTTCATTGCCATTGCTCATATCTCCTTTTTTAAAAGGACCATAATCTTCCGGCAGTCCGGAGAAGGTATCAAAGCCCGAAAAAGTTGATTGTGAGTTAGAATGATTTTTTAACCACCAGTAAAAAGAACCACCATTGGCCACACCAAATTCCAGGTAGTTCATTGGCTGATCTTTAATAAATTTTTTATTGATAAATTCATATAAACCAAATCGCTTTTCCCTGGACCGGTCACCGCTAAAAAAATCATTATATGCCAGACCTTTTTGTTGGTTGATCCATTTGGATTGTTTGGACAGGTAGGCAAGGTTTAATAAAAAACCGCTGAAAGGCTCTACCAGTACATGTAATTTTAAAAGGCTGAAAAGCGCTTTTGTTTTTTGTATTAAGAAAAATTTAAGCCACATCAGTTAAATCGTCCAGGTGGTCAGCCCGTATTTAGTGAAAGAATAATCCCTTATTTCGCCGCCAAAAGTATTTAAAGTTTCTATCACTGCATAACGGGTATTGTTGGGGCAATAAAAAATCATAAAACCGCCGCCACCTGCACCACTGATTTTACCGCCGGTTGCACCTGCTTTTTTTGCGGCATTGTAAATCAGTTCAATTTTGTCGTTGCTGATATTGTGTGCCATCTTACGTTTCTGCTCAAAACCAAAATCGAGTATTTCACCAATCTCATGTAACCTTCCTTTTAACAAAGCTTCTTTCATCATCCTGGCCTGCTCCTTTAACTGGTGCATGGCTTCAATGCTTTTCTCATCTTTGTTGTTTACATTTTTTACCTGCTCTTTTATAATATGGGCGCTTTCCCTGGAAGTGGCTGTAAAATACAGTACCAGGTTATTACCCAGCTCGTGCAAATATTCCGGGCGAATGCGCAGCGGATTTACAATCACTTTATCATCTCCATAAAATTCCATGAAATTAACGCCTCCAAAGGTGGCGGCATATTGGTCTTGTTTGCCCCCGGCCAGTTGAAGGTCTTCTCTTTCTATGGAGTAGGCCAAATGTGCAATATCGTAATCGCCCAATGGCAGTTTCAACATTTCAACAAAAGCGCCTAAAATGGCGACAACGAGTGTAGAGGAAGTGCCAAGACCAGAGCCTGCAGGGGCATCAACAAAAGTAGATAAACGAAAGCCAGATGAAGGCAGGCCGTACATGGAATTGATACGGTTGTAAACGCCTTTCAATAAATCCAGGTGTCCGTTGATGGGAAGGCTGGGCGCCCAGTCAAAACGTTCGCTTTCTTTTCTGTCAAGCGCTTCTACAATAATAGTATTCTCCTGCAGCGGCTCAATGCTGGCGTAGGCAGAAAGGGATACCGTTGCATTTAAAATGGCACCACCATACTCATCGCTATAAGGACTAACATCGGTACCACCACCCGCCAAACCAATGCGTAAAGGCGCTTTGCTTCTGTAAATCATGGCTGCAAATTAACGAATATGCGGAAGGAAATAATGGAAGGTGAAAGATATAATAGCCGTAGGCCGGCAGTAAACTAAAGGCCAGCCACATCAAATATGGTTTCCACCATTTTTGCCCAGCTGTATTTTTTCTTTTCTTCAATTAAATGCGGTAAAAAATGCGCTGCACCTTTTTGAAAAAACTCTGTGATTTTTGCTGCAATGGACTCGGCGGTTGGCTCCGCAATCAGCCCCACTTTATCGTCCGGAACAAGGCTGGGTAAGCCTCCGACGTTGGTAACAATCATGGGTTTTTCAAAATGATAGGCGAGGGGAGTAACGCCGCTCTGGGTGGCGCTTCTGTAGGGCTGAATCACTACGTCTGCGGCACTTAAATAATATTTTACTTCGCTGTCGGCAATAAATTCTGTTCTTAATATCAGCCAGTCCTCAATGCCGAGTTTTGCTATCTGCTCGTCGTAAGGTTTTCTGTCTTCGTAAAATTCGCCGGCTATTAAGAGTTTGCCCCCATCGCGTAAAGGCGGGTACTTTGAAGCTTTCAATATTTTTATGGCGTCTAACAAAATGTCAAGCCCTTTGTACTTTCTTATGAAGCCGAAAAACAACATTATTTTTTCATTCTCCGGAATATTTAAATGTTGCCGTGCTTCCTGCAGACTTAGCTTTTCTCCAAAATTATCGTACAACGGATGCGCCACAAATTTGGCTGGTTTGCCTTTCGCAAACAGGGGCAGATCACTTAATACTTTTTCGCTCATGGTGATAAACGCATCAATGGGCGGTACAAAATATTTTGTAAAAGCAACATCGCCAATCCGTTTTTCGTGTGGGATAATGTTATCGGCTATGCAGACTATGCTGGTATGCCTGTTTTGTTTTACAATCCGCAAGATGCTGCCCAGGCAGGGCCCCATAAACGGCAGCCAGTAACGCACCACAATTAAATCAGGTTGTTGCCTTTTTAGTTCCATTCCTACGCTGATCCAGTTAAGCGGGTTAACTGAGTTGATGCGTACATGAATATCCAGGTCGGCAGGCGCAGGCTCAGTGGAAAATTGCGTGGTGCCTGGAAATAAAAAACCGGGGTATTGTAAAGAAAATGTATAAATGCTAACGGTATGGCCTTGCTCTTGAAATTCCTTTGCAAGCCTTTCATCGTAAGATGCCAACCCGCCCCGCAAAGGATGCGCCGGGCCAATGATGACGATATTTTTATGGAACGCTGATGACACTGATTAGGCTGATTTAACACTGATTTTATGGAACGCAGATGATATTAAAGGCATGGATTTAAAACTGATTTTTATTGTTATTTGTAAATATTTTTCTTTTGAACTGCGGCTTTTTTCCAAAGAAAAGCAACAGGCCTACTTCCATTTTTGTTGCTTTTAAATAGTTTATCAATTGCAACTCATGCTCCTCAACTAACAGGCCTTCGCCTGCTTTCAATTCAATAATTATTTTATCTTCAACGATGATGTCGGCGAAATAACTGCCCACTAAAATGCCTTCGTAAAATACTTCTACAGGAACCTGCTTTGGTGCAATCAATCCGTTAGCCCGTAGTTCAATCAGCATGGCATTTTCATACACTTTTTCTAAAAATCCAAAGCCAAGCTCGTTGTAAACCTTATAAAAGCATTTTATAATCAGATCGGTTGTTTCCTGATGAAGCAGCATATAAATTATTTTATAAAATCTGTTTAAAATCAGTTGTGTCAATTCCTCCAGGCCCAAATCAAACCTGGCTTATCAGCCCATCTTTTAAAAAAAATCCGTGAAAAATCCGCCCGATCTGTGTCATCAGCGTTCTATCAAACGCCCATTTTTTCTTCAATCAAATATGTATTTCTGTCGCTTGAATTCCTTGCTATCAGTTCGCCCAAAAAACCGGCTAAAAATAATTGCGTACCAATAACAATCGAGATGATGCCTACATAAAACAGCGGCCTGTCCGTCATATTAAACTTATCGAAAAATATTTTGGCGACAAACAACCAGATCCAGATAATGGTACCAATAAAAAAAACAATGCTGCCCCACAATCCAAAAATATGCATGGGTCTTTTACCAAACTTACCCATGAACATGATGGAAGCAAGGTCTAAAAATCCATTGATAAAACGGCTCCAGCCAAATTTGGTAACGCCATATTTCCGGGGCCGGTGTTCCACTACTTTTTCGCCAATCTTTTTAAAGCCTGCCCACTTGGCCAGCACCGGAATGTAGCGATGCATTTCGCCATAGACTTCTATACTTTTTATCAACTTGTTTTTATAAGCTTTCAGCCCGCAATTAAAATCGTGAAGGTAGATACCGCTCGACCGGCTGGCCGCTGCATTGAATAACTTGGAAGGAATATTTTTAGTGAGTTTGTTATCGAAGCGTTTTTTCTTCCAGCCACTTACCATATCAAATCCATCGTTTACAATCATGCTACGCAGCTCCGGTATTTCATCCGGACTGTCTTGCATATCCGCATCCATGGTAATTATTACATCCCCTTTCGCGGCCTTAAAACCTTCATTTAAAGCGGCGCTTTTACCATAATTTCTTTGAAACCGGATGCCCCTTATACAATCATTTTGTTTACGCAGCAACTCTATTACCTGCCAGGAGTTATCGCTGCTGCCATCATCCACCATAATCACTTCATAACTGAAGTTGTTGGCACGCATCACCCTTTCAATCCAGGCAGTTAACTCCGGCAAAGATTCGTCTTCGTTAAAAAGTGGCACTATCACTGACAGATCCATGGTTGTCTTTTTTGTTTGCAATAAGCTTTCTAAAATAAATGATTGCGTATTCTATTTTTTTTGGTCCGGGCTACAAAGCAATGTGGAACATCGTTGCATCGCCCTCTTGTACTTTTTCAGCTTTAAGGATCGCTTTCAAATTTGTTACACCAAAATTAATATGAAAGGATGCAGCCTGTTTTATTTGTCCGTTTTTAATTTGTTTAATCTTCGTTTTTGTTGTTGCCCATTGCTGTAAAAGTAAAAGGGAGCCGATAGCTATCGGCTGACACAACGACGACCGATTGAAAACATATGCTGATAAAGAAAAACAGGCATTCTAATCATGAAGCATTATTCTTTTTGCTTAAAAAGCCAGCTGCAATTACGGTAACCAGCGCACCAATAATCAGATACCTGAAAATGGCGGCAGATATCATCATCGGCATAAACATCTTTTTTAATTGCACAGCATTCTCTTCAATTTCCTTCGGTAAATGATTGCCTTGTTGCAATAGCAATTTGCTGTTTTCTGCAATCTTGCTATCCCTGAATTCCGGGTGCAAACTAAAATAAATAAAAGCAAATACTGCCATCAATAAAGACACCACCACAAAAGTTTGAAAGCCGATGGAAAAATAAGTGCCAAAATTTTTCTTGTCATTTTCCGATCTGAAATAGCTCACCATGCTCCACACAATGCCAAAACAAAAAATGCAGTACACCAAAAACTGAAACTCACTTTCAACCGGGTTCTTTAAAATGTACAACGAAAACAGCGAAGCAACAATCATGAGCCCGCCGGTAAGCAGGCCTTTTTGTGCAGGAGTTGTTTGCTTCATTTTAATTAAAATAATTTTTATTGCCGTTTACAATGCCGATCACTTTACCAGTTAAAGGCCTGCCAATAAAAGGTGTGTTTTTCGATTTGGAAGCAATCATTGTTTCATCAAAAGTATAGCTGGCAGAAGGATTGAATAGGGTAAGCGAAGCGCTGGCGCCTTCTTTTATTTCAGGCACCGGCAGGTTAAAAATATTTCTGGGTGCAACACTTAATAAAGTAATTAATTTTTCGACAGTCCAGCCATTTTCGTTGGCAGGTAAAATATGGCTGAGTGCGCCAAACAAAGTCTCCAGCCCAATCATACCATTTTTGGCATATTCAAATTCACATACCTTACTATCATAATTCTGCGGAATATGATGGCTTGCAATAGCATCAACTGCTCCATTTAAAATGGCCGATCTTACTGCCAGCATATCTTCTCTTGTTCTCAGCGGTGGATTCACTTTTAAATTCGTATCGTATTCCGTAAGGTCCTCATCACAAAAAACAGCGTGGTAAGGAGTGACCGAAAAACTTATCTTTAAACCAGCCGCTTTTGCTGCCGTAATTAACTCAATTCCTTTTTTTGTTGATACACCCGTAAAATGAATTTTTGAACCGGTATATTTTACCAGGTCAATGTCCCTGGCAATCATCAGTTCTTCTGCAATAGCCGGTTTTCCCGGCAAACCCAATTGGGTGCTGGTAATACCTTCATTCATCAATCCCTGCGGATTGATAGTTTTATCATCTGCCACCTGCAAAATGGTACCGTCAAACGCCAGCACATATTGTAGTGCTTTTAATAAAAGCCCGGGCGATTGAATGCTGCTGGTACCATCGGTGAAAGCCACGGCACCAGACTGGTGCATATCATACATTTCAGCCAGTTCTGTACCCGCTGCATTTTTAGTAACCGCACCCATCGGGTGAACATTGGCTACCAGCTGATTTGATTTTTGAACAATATACTCCACCTGCGATTTGGTATGTACCACCGGGTTGGTATTGGGTACCACCATCACGTCTGTAAAGCCACCGGTTGCTGCCGCAAGGGCGCCCGTTTCCAGCGTTTCCCTGTATTCGTACCCGGGGTCACAAAAATGACTGTACATATCCATCCAACCGATGCTGGTATGCAGGTTGGGCTGTTCAATTACAATATCGGCCGGCTGATTGATGTTGTCTGAAATCGACTGAATAATGCCATCTTCAATAAAAATATCTTGCTGTGTTCCGTTAAACGGCGAAGAAGAATGGACGATGGTAGTTTGCTTGATTAAAACCTTCATGAATTAAAAAGTTGCGCTAAGGTACAATATGTTGTGTTTTTAAAATTGAAAATTTCTACTACATTTGCAATCCCATTATTACACCCCGGGCATGTTAAAATTCTTTTTCGGGACGTAGCGCAGGCCGGTAGCGCACCAGGCTGGGGGTCTGGGGGTCGCAAGTTCGAATCTTGTCGTCCCGACAATAAGGCCCTGATAATCAGGGCCTTATATATTTTTCGGACACATTTCGGACAGATTATCACAGCACTTCATATTTATTTCTGATTGCTTTACCCCACGTGGAAAGTTTACATTAAGATTTGGCACCGTTTCAGAATAAAAAGAAATTCAAAAGGCCAGGGTAACACCACTTTTCAATCCCTCATCATATTTTTCCTTATCGAATTTGTAAAGGAATGGAGCACGGTGAGCTCCGATCTGTCTTTTCTCATTCAGTTTAACAAGAATGCCAGCTGCAATCAGGCGTTTAGAAAAATTTCTATCATCCAGCGGCCTGCCAAGAATGGTTTCGTAAAGATTATGGATTTCTGGCAAAGTGAATTTTTCAGGAAGCAATTCATATCCAATCGGGTAATGGGCGATATGCAGTCGCAACGCTTTCAGCGCTTCGGCAACAATCATTTTGTGATCAAACATCATCTTAGGCAAATCGTTCACCGGCCACCACCTGCAGTCAGTTTCTATTTCACCTTTTTTCACTTTTACCTTTGAGAATTCTGTCAGGGTGTAAAACCCGACCGATACAAAATAGTCAAATATCCATAAATCTGTCGGCACCTTAATTCCAGTCAGTTCGCTTAAATGCTTAGCATTAAACCCTGGATCGGTGTTTCTTACCGGCGTACCAAAAGAACGGAACTGCTCAAAAAATAATTTTTTTAATCCTGTCCGTTCAAACGCCACCCTCTTTGCAGCTTCTTGTATGGTTTCTGTTTTTTTTATGTAGCCACCAGTGATCGTCCATTTATCTAAAACAAATGGCTGTTGCAACAGCACCTTCAACTCTCTGTCACTATAGCCAAAAATTACATTGTCCACCGCCACATTGCGGAGTAATTCATCTGAATTCAACATTGCTTCCTGCCTTTTTAAATTTTTCATAACTAATGTTTAAGCACCCAAAGCTACAAAAAATATTATTCTGTAAAAAATACGGAATAATATTTTGTTGTTTAAAACTTTCATTATACTTTTATTCCGTAAAAATTACGGATTGATTATTTTCTGAAGGATATCAGTTCGTGAATTACATTTTAGTTCAATCAATTTTTAATCAAACAACAAAAAAAAATTACAATGAAAAAAATCAATGTATTTATCGCAGGCGCTTTTTTCCTTTTATTATCAATGGGTGCAAACGCCCAGGCAAAAACAGGTGCAGGTTATTTTAGTGGTAGCTGGAATGTGCTGGTAAAAGGCACACCCAATGGAGACAGCAAGATGATACTTGTTCTGGAAAAGAAAGATAGTTTAATGACCGGCGTTGTTCAGGATTCTACAGGTAAGGAAATGGCGAAGATCTCCAGTGCAGAATTAAAAGAGACACAGCTGACAGTATATTTTACCACCCAGGGGTATGACGTTAATCTTGTGATGGACAAAAAAGACGAGGATCATACAACCGGCAGCCTGATGGGTATGTTTGATGCAGAAGCGGACCGGATAAAAAATGCAAAATAACTGAATGGGTAGCACTCTTGCCACCTTCATTCTTCAACTATTCCCTGATTAGCATTATTAAAAATAGTATCAGCAATGCTATCTCTGCGACAACCATCATTCAATTGGTGTGATCAATAAATTAATTATGAAAAAGGTAATTTCAGGTTTTTATTTCCTGTTTTGTGTGGTCGTTGTACATGCACAAAGGAATGCAGATGGCCGCACAAGGCCATTTGATGACGGTTGGCATTTTATAAAAGACAGCATCACCGGGGCGCAGGAGATGAATTACGATGATTCAAAATGGAGAACAGTCAATCTTCCGCACGACTGGAGCATAGAAGATTTGCCCAATCAAAAACTGGATACCATTAATGGCCCATTCGATAGGAAAAGTGTTGGACAATCAGCCACCGGTTTTACCGTAGGAGGAACAGGCTGGTACAGGAAGAAATTTACGACGGCAAAAGCAGATGAGAAAAAACTTGTTACTATTCATTTCGATGGCGTGTACATGAATTCTGATGTTTGGCTCAATGGTCATCTGCTGGGCAATCATCCTTATGGATATACGCCTTTTTATTATGATTTAACTCCTTATTTGAATCCTAGCGGCCAGGAAAATGTACTGGTAGTTAAGGTGCAAAATGAAGGAAAGAATTCCCGCTGGTACAGCGGCTCTGGCATTTACCGTCATGTATGGTTAACCGTTACAGAGCCGTTGCATGTGGTTGTATGGGGCGTGTATATTACAACACCCGTGCTATCAAAAAATAGTGCTACCATACAGATAAAATCCACTGTCAATAACGAACAAAATCAGGCAGGCAACATCAACCTTGTCACAACCATTCTTTCTCCTTCTGGTAAAGCAGTTACACAAACACTAAAGGCATTGGTACTTGAAAAAAATGCGTCGAAAACAGACTCGCAAAATATCAATGTCTCCAATCCTCTTTTGTGGTCGCTTGATGCACCTGAATTATATAAAGTTGTTACAGAAATAAAATCGGGAAATAAAACTATTGACCGCGTAGAAACAAATGTTGGTATAAGAAGCATTCGCTTTGATGCTGACAAAGGATTCTTGCTTAATGGTAAAAGAGTGATATTGAAAGGCGGGTGTATTCATCATGACAATGGACCTTTGGGGGCTGCTGCCATAGACCGTGCAGAAGAACGTAAGATCGAACTCTTAAAAAAAGTTGGGTATAATGCCATTCGTCTTAGTCACAACCCACCATCGCAACAATTACTGGATGCCTGCGACCGGCTTGGTATGCTGGTGGTGAATGAAGCATTTGACATGTGGGAGCTTTCCAAAAATCAACAGGATTATCATTTGTATTTTAAAGAATGGTGGCAAAAAGATTTGGATGCAATGTTAATGCGAGATCGCAACCATCCTTCCGTTATTATGTGGAGCATCGGGAATGAAATTTTTGAAGCGCCTGATACTGCAGGTTACCGCATGGCGAAAATGTTGTCAAATGAAGTACGTAAATTGGATGCTACAAGGGCCGTAACGGCAGGCATTGTTTATTTGCCTGGTTATACAAAGAAGCCATTCGAAGACTATGCACCCTACCTGTTGAATCTTGATGTGGATGGATACAATTACTTTTTGGAAAGTCAGTCTAAATTTTTTGTTCGAGATAGTGCTACGGCTCACCGCTTTGAAACAGAGCATGCAAAGCATCCCAAAAAAACTTTTATTGTTACAGAATACACTCCACAAAGTGCGCTGGAAAATTATGAGTACTCGATAAAAAATTCATACATGTTAGGAAGCTTTAAATGGACAGCCATGGATTATATTGGTGAAGCAGGCATCGGAAGACCGGTTCAGGTTCCTGCTTCAAGAAAGCTGCCAACCGGACTAATCCGCATGGGGCTTTTCTACATGCCAAAGTGGTCGGTATTTAATGCGTTCTGTGGCGACCTGGATTTGATTGGCAATAAAAAGCAGGCCGCATACTACCAGGATGTTGTCTGGAAAAAAAGCCCGGTAGAAATGTTGGTGCGTCGTCCCATCGCTGACGATATGCAGGAAGTAATTGCGCCGTGGGGATTTCCTGATGAACTAAAATCCTGGACATGGCCGGGGCAGGAAGGAAGGAAAATATTGGTGCATGTATATACAAGAAGTAAGCACGTAAAACTGGAATTAAACGGAAAGGTCATTGCAGAGCAGGCTGTGCCAGACACCAGCATTACTGCCACTTTTGAAATAGCGTACCAGCCCGGAAAACTGGTGGCCAAAAGTTTTGATGGTGATAAAGAAACAGGATCAAGCACTTTAGCAACTGTGGGCAAACCGGTTACTGTAAGGCTGACCGCAGACAGAAGTACAATTAAAGCAAACACCAATGATCTTGCTTATGTAAGTGCAACTGTTGTTGATGAAAAAGGAAACGTGGTGCCATACATTGATGATATGGAAATTACTTACCAGCTTACCGGTAACGCAACCATTGCAGGTGTTGGCAACGGAAGTTTTGATGATGCCTCCAGCTTTCAGCAAAACCATAAAAAAGTTTACCAGGGAAGAGGGTTAGTGATTATCAGGCCGAAAGGTGTTGCCGGTAATATAATCCTTAAAGCAACTGCAAAGGGTTTAGCAGCAGCTTCGATAAAAATTACAATGAAATAATAAATTTGGAAATTGTATTTTTCAATAAACAATTGTATGAAAAAACACTTGCTTACAGCATCCTTTACCTTATTACTGTCGTTTGCATTTGCCCAAAAACAAAATGTTATTCGTCCCGGCGAGGTCTGGCCCGATAAAGATGGCAATCATATCCAGGCACACGGTGGTGGCATTATTAGATTGGGTAAAACCTATTATTGGTATGGTGAAGAACGCAGACCAGGATTAGATACCAACTACCGTTATGTAAGTTGTTATTCATCCATGGATTTGATGAACTGGAAATTCAGAGGCGATGTAATAGCATTGACTAAGCCAGACACTGTATTGGAAAATAATAAATGGGTGTTAGAAAGACCCAAAGTTTTTTACAATGCCACGACAAAGCAATATGTAATGTACATGCACCTTGATGGCGCAGTAAAAGGGGTATCCAAATCTGCATGGGCATATGATTATGCAAGTGTGGGAGTTGCTGTAAGTAACAGAGCTACAGGCCTATTCAAACTTATAAAAACCTTCCGGCCGTTGGGAAAAGAAAGCCGGGATATCGGGCAGTTTATTGATGATGATGGCAGCGCCTATTTAATTTTTGAATGCCGTCCTGTAAAAGGATTTTACATAGCAAAATTATCAGATGATTATTTAAGTGTTGAAAAGGAAATCGCATTTATACAATCACCATTGGAAGGCGGTGCAGTTGTTCATTATAAAGGATTGTATTATGCGGTCGGTTCAAGATTAACCGGTTGGTCGCCCAATGCTAATAAAGTTGCTACAGCTGTTTCATTGGCTGGTCCATGGAGTGAGTTTGTTGATATAGCTCCACCAGATACCAGAACTTACAGTTCACAATCTACCATGTTTATAAAAGTCGCAGGCACAAAAGATACCACGGTGATTTTTATGGGCGACCGATGGAAACCTACTGCCTTGTGGGATTCGCGATACATCTGGATGCCGGTACAAATTGGAGAGGGCAAATTATGGCTACCGGAACCTAAGCCATGGACAATCAATGTGAAGACGGGAAAGTGGAAGCAAATGGAAGACAAACCAGCTCCAGGTAAATAGGTAACAATAAAACACCACCATTGAATTTTAGACTTCTACATTAAATTGATATGAAAAAATATTACAGCACCCTGGGGCTTTATCTCTTGTTAGTGATGGCAGGTGCCGGCCGGGTATCAGCGCAGCATATCGCCACACAGGACACGATGTTCAAAGCACCTTATGTGGATATAGACGAGTGGCGGGATAAGCCGGTGCGCCATCATTATGTGCATGGCGGTTTCACGGGAACAGATACCCGGTTCTCATTCTACTTTCCTCCTAAGGAAAAATACCAGGGCCATTTCTTCCAGTACATTACACCGGTTCCGGACAATGAAAATTTATCACAAGGCGCCACCGGTGAAGGCGACAAGATTGGTTTTTCTGTTACCAAGGGCGCTTATTTTATTGAAACGAATGGTGGTGGAAAATTTGGAGCGGGCATGCCCGGTTCCGGCATTGATGCAACGATCGGGGCTTACCGTGCCAATGCTGCCTGTGCACAATACTCACGGGTTGTTGCTGCGCACATGTATGGTACCCAACAACGCCCGTACGGATATGCATTCGGTGGTAGTGGTGGTGCCTACCGTACCATTGGCGGCATAGAAAATACGGGCGGTGTTTGGGATGGTGCGGTACCGTATGTATTAGGTTCGCCGATGGCCATACCAAATGTGTTTACTGTGCGCATACATGCCATGCGTGTGTTGCACGATAAATTTCCTCAGATAGTGGATGCGATCGAACCGGGCGGCGGTGATATGTTCGCAAGTCTTAATGACGAAGAAAAAAAAGCCTTGACGGAAGTAACTAAAATGGGTTTTCCACCCAAAGCCTGGTTTGCTTACCAAACGATGGGTTTACATGCTTTTCCTGTTTTATATCCCGGCGTTGCTATGGCAGATGCAACATATTTCAACAATTTCTGGACGGTGCCAGGTTACCTTGGTGCTGATGCTGCAAGCTCCGTGCACAAGGCACGCATTCAGCAAAGCAGTAAAATAAAGACGATCATTACTGCTGAACTTGCAACGAAGTTTGGATTATCAGCTCCTGAAACTGCAGGACAGGCAAGAGGTACAGCCGATGCTGCCTGGAAGAGCATTGGTGGGGCAGAAGGCGCCATGCCGGTTGCTTTTCAATTGGAGAATACCTTGCCGGACGATAATTATCTTGGTGGTGATTTAATCATCAAAAGTGGTGCTGCTGCAGGCAAAAAATTATTCGTGCCGCACGTTTCAGGTGATAAAATAATACTGGGTACTACAGATGCAAAGGTACTGGCACAAATAAAGCAGGGTGATGAAGTAATGCTCGATAATTCAGATTTTCTTGCGGCACAAACCTATCATCGTCACCAGGTGCCAGGAAAAGAATATCATTCATGGGATCAGTTTCGTGATTCAACCGGCAAACCCATTTATCCGCAGCGCCCCATGTTATTAGGGCCATTATTTACCAAAGCAGCATCTGGTGTGTTGCCATCCGGCAAGTTTAAAGGCAAGGTGATTTTGCTTGGATCGTTGTGGGACAGCGAAGCCTTTCCCTGGCAGCAGGACTGGTATCGCACCAAAGTGAAAGAGAATTTTGGAGACAGTATAGATGATCATTTCAGGATATGGTTCACCGACCATGCCAATCATGGAGATTATGTAGTTCCCGGAGATCCGGGCCACCTGGTAAGTTACCTCGGTGTGCTGCAGCAGGCGCTGCTTGATTTGAGCGCATGGGTGGAAAAAGGCATTGCTCCCCCTGCAAACACCAACTATAAAGTTGTTGACGGACAGATTGTGCTGCCAACAACTGCTGCGGAACGAAAAGGGATCCAGGCAACGGTGATGGTAAAAGCGAATGGTAAGGAAAGTATCGTAGCTGATAAGAATAAACCGGTTGATTTCACTGCGACAATTGATTTGCCAACCAACACCGGCGGCGTAGTAAGTGCAGCCTGGGATTTTGAAAATACAGGTGTGTTCACGGCCGCGGAAAAATTAATTCCTGTTGGTAAAGCGGCTTCCTGCCTCGCATTAAAAACCACGCACACTTTCGGCAAGCCGGGAACGTATTTTCCAACGCTGCTGATTGCTTCTCAACGGCAGGGCGATACAAAAACATCGTACACACTCATAAAAAATCTTGGTCGGGTAAGGGTAGTGGTGAAATAAAATATCAATCAACAAATCATGAAAGTTCAGAATAAAGTAATCGTAGTAACAGGTGGTGGCAGTGGCATGGGCCGGGAAATGGTGCTGAACCTGCTTGCAAAAGGTGCAACAGTGATAGCATTAGACATCAATAAAACCGCACTTGAAGAAACCTCAGCATTGGCCGGCAGCAACAAAGAAAAGCTGGCATGTTATGAACTAGATATCACCAATAAAGAAGCTGTTGAGCAGTGTGTTGACAAAATAATTTCGGTGCATAAGCATGTTGATGGGTTGATCAACAATGCTGGCATCATTCAACCTTTTGTAAAACTAAATGAACTTGGTTATGAGGAGATAGAACGTGTTATTAAAGTAAACTTTTACGGTACGTTGTATATGACGAAAGCTTTTTTACCACACTTGCTTACAAGGCCTGAAGCACACATTGTAAATGTTTCCAGCATGGGTGGTTTTCTGCCGGTACCGGGCCAAACCATGTATGGCGCCACCAAGGCTGCAGTTAAATTGATGACAGAGGGCTTACGCTCCGAGTTGATGGATACAACTGTCCGTGTAAGTGTAGTTTTTCCCGGAGCAGTCAGCACTAATATTACTGCCAACTCGGGTTTAGGAAACCCTTCCATGGCTGCATCCAAAGAGAACAATTCATTTACCATGCTATCTGCTTCAAAAGCAGCTCAGCTAATTATCGATGGCATGGAAGAGAACCGCTATCATATTTTAGTTGGCAAAGATGCCCGGATGATGGATTTGTTATCCCGGTTAAATCCGGGCTATGCAGCAAAATTGATCTATTCTAAAATGAAAGGGTTGCTGGTAAATTGAAGATCCGCAGCAATAAACTAATTGAGCTTACGTTAGTTTAGCATCCGGTACTCATTCGGCGATACGCCCACCTTTTGTTTAAACAGCCTGGTAAAATGCTGCGGATATTTAAAACCCAATTCATAAGCTACCTGGCTTACTGATTTGTCAATATCAAATATGCGTTCCTTAGCAACATCAATTATTTTAGCTTGTATGTATTCCTGTGCAGATTTTCCGGTCTCTTTTTTTACCAGGTCACCAAAATAATTAGGCGATAAATTCAATGCATCCGCACACCAGGCAACAGATGGCAGGCCGATGTTAGCAGGCTTGTCTGAAGAAAAATAGCCGTTCAATACATCTTCAAACTTTTCTAACACGCCTTTGTTGGCATTGTCCCTTGTAATAAACTGGCGGTCGTAAAAGCGGATACAATACTTCAGAAATAATTCTATGTTGGAGGCAATCAACGTCTTGCTGTGCTTATCTATGGCATATTGTAATTCGTATTCAATTTTTGCAAAACAGTCCAGCACTATCTGTCGTTCTTTATCTGATAAATGCAAGGCTTCATTTACGTCATAAGAAAAGAATGAATAGTCGTGGATATGCTTTCCCAAAGAAGTTCCTTTAATCAAATCGGGATGAAACAACAAAGCCCATCCTTTTGGGGCAAAGGTCTTTACGCCTTTTTCCACTGCCATCACCTGGCCTGGCGCAATGAACACCAGTGTCCCTTCCTGGTAATCGTAATGACCCCTGCCATACTTTATTTCCCCGTAGTTCAATTCTTTCAGGTATACTGCATACAATCCAAAGTTAAAAGTCCGTGCAGGCATGGGCGCTGCTTTAGACAGATCCAGTACAGTAACCAGCGGATGCAATGTACTCACACCTCGCATTGTATTATAAGCCGCTACACTATCCAGTTTTATTATTTTGTCCATGATAATTCTTTTTCTCACACAAATTTACACATTCCGGTACACGGCGTCAATCTATGAACCGGGATCAGTAATAATGGTATAAAAAGCAGTAATCTGTATACCAACATCTTAATTTTGCAGCTTGATCTTTGCACCATCCAAAAAAGAAAAAATATTTCATTACAATAAAAGTAGTCATCATGAAAAAAAGAATTTTAGGAAGCAGCGGTTTAGAAGTGTCTGAACTTGGTTTGGGTTGTATGGGTTTAACGTTTGGTTATGGCCCGGCCACCAATGAAGCGGACGCTATCGCTTTGATCCAAAAAGCATTTGATCTTGGCGTTACATTTTTTGACACCGCAGAGGCGTACACGCAGGGCGGCAATGAAACCTTGTTAGGCAAAGCAGTAAAGCCCTTCCGCGAAAAAATAGTGATTGCCACAAAATTTGGTTTTAAAAACGGAGTTCCAACAGAAGGCCTGGATAGCAGGCCTGAAAGAATCAGAACAGTGGTGGAGAATTCTTTAAAGTACCTGCAAACAGATGTGATTGACCTGTTGTACCAGCATCGTGTTGACCCCAATGTGCCCATTGAAGACGTGGCAGGTACCGTGAAAGACCTGATCGGCGAAGGAAAAGTAAAACACTTTGGGATGAGTGAAGCAGGTGTGGAGAGCATACGTAAAGCGCATGCCGTGCAGCCTGTAACCGCTTTGCAAAGCGAATACTCTTTGTGGTGGCGGGAACCTGAAAAAGAAATATTGCCAACCCTGGAAGAACTGGGTATTGGCTTTGTTCCTTTCAGTCCACTGGGAAAAGGTTTTTTAACGGGCGCCATCAACGAAACAACGCAGTTTGATAAAACTGATTTCAGAAATGTAGTGCCCCGCTTTAGCGAAGAAAACAGGAAGGCGAACCAGCAACTGGTTGACCTGATGAGTGAAATTGCGAAGGAGAAAAGTGCGACGCCGGCACAGATTGCACTGGTATGGTTGCTGGCGCAAAAACCATGGATCGCTCCAATACCCGGCACTACAAAGCAACACAGGTTGATAGAAAATATTGGCGGAGCAAATGTGGTGCTGACCGCAGCAGAAATTAAAAACATCGATGCCTCTTTTGCAGCCATCCCCGTACAGGGCGAGCGCTATCCAGCACAATTGCAAAAGATGGTAGGCAAATAATCCAGTATACATTATTATGAAAAGTAAATCAGTTATCGTAGTAATAGGCGCAGGCTCCATTGGCCAGGCCATTGCACGAAGAGTAAGTGCAGGCAAACATGTATTGCTTGCAGATCTGCGGCAGGAAAATGCCGACGTAGCAGCCAAAACATTGCTGGATGCAGGCTTTGAAGTAAGCACCGCCGTTGTGGATGTTGCATCACGGGCATCTGTGCATGCCCTGGCTGAAACAGCTACGGCAATTGGAGACGTTATGGGGCTTATTCACGCGGCAGGTGTTTCACCTTCGCAGGCATCACCATCCACGATATTTAAGGTGGATCTGTATGGTACCGCATTGGTGCTGGAAGAATTTGGCAATGTTATAGCAAGCGGTGGCGCAGGAGTGGTGATCGCTTCTCAATCCGGACATCGCTTACCATCATTAACAGAAGAACAGGATAAAGGATTGGCCACAGCGCCAACAGAAGAATTATTATCACTTCCTTTTTTACAATCTGATGCAGTGGACAATTCGCTGTTCGCATATCAATTATCAAAAAGAGGCAATTCATTGCGGGTAAAAGCGGAGGCAGTGCGGTGGGGTAAGCGAGGTGCAAGGATCAATACCATTAGTCCTGGTATCATCATGACACCATTTGCCAATGATGAACTGAGCGGGCCAAGGGGAGTGGGATACAGGAATATGATCAATAAATCTGCAGCTGGCAGGGCGGGTACTCCCGACGAAGTTGGCACGGTGGGCGCTTTATTGATGGGAGCAGATGGTGCCTTTATTACCGGCAGCGACTTTTTAATGGATGGCGGTGTTACGTCTGCTTATTGGTATGGCGACCTTGCCCCAAGGTCAGAATGATGCGTAAAAAGTTAATTCAAATGAAGAAAGTATTGATCATCGGTGCAACGGGAAGCCTTGCTGAATATGTAATTGAAGCAATAAAAGAATTGAAAAATATAGAGCTTACATTATTCGCAAGAAATAAAAACAGGCTGTCCAAAACCAGCGGCGAAGGATGCGCTGTTATGGAAGGCGATGCCATGAATTACGCCGATGTAAAAAAAGCAATCACAGGACAGGATATCGTGTATGTAAATCTTGCGGGCAATTTAGAAGCCATGGCAAACAACATTGTAAAAGCCATGCAGGAGACAGGAGTAAAAAGAATTATTGCGATCAGTTCAATTGGCATCTATCAAACGCCATTAAAGCCCGTGTTAATGCCATACAGAAAACTGGCTGATGTGATTGAAGCGTCGGGTTTGGAATATACTATCTTACGGCCCGACTGGTTTACCAATACCAATGAAATAGATTATGCACTCACAAAAAAAGGAGAACCCGAAAAAGGCTCCGCCATTTCAAGAAAGAGCATTGCGGCTTTTATTGCAACCATCATTGAAAGCCCTGAGTTGTATAAAAAAGAAAATTTAAGCATCAGTAAACCAAATTAATTAACCATATAAAAAATCATCATGAACAATGTAGAAAAAGAAAGCTTTAAACCTGCGCCGGCGGATTATTTTACAGGAAAAGCTTTTATAAAAGCATTGGTAGTGGCCGACACAGTTACCAATTGCAATGTAAGCGATGTAGCCTTCGAAGCTGGCTGCAGGAATAACTGGCACACACATCCATCCAACCAGATATTGTTGGTAAAGGAAGGCACCTGTTATTACCAGGAAGAAGGGAAGCCTATACAGAAAATTGCTGCAGGTGGTGTAATCAATGTGCTGCCCGGCATCAAACACTGGCACGGGGCTTCACCGGATGCACCGATGGTTCATGTGGCCATTAATATCAATACCGACAAAGGATTGGTGAATTGGATGGAACGGGTAACGGATGAGCAATATCACAATTAATCACCGGGCGTTTGTTTAATGGTATTGTTTGTTTAACTCAAGTGCTGCAACCACCAATTAAAAATATCATCATGAAAAAAATAATTTTCGTAGCCATGTTGCTGGCGATCAACTACAGCGTTTTGGCGCAGGATAAAAAAGTAATCCGGATGGCAAGAATCACCATCGACTCTTCACAAACAGAAGCCTACCGGAAATTATTGAAAACGCAAATGGAAGCTGCGGTACGTATTGAGCCCGGCGTATTGAGTTATACTGTTTATGAGGATAAGACCGCCCCCGCCAAACTAACCATACTGGAGGTGTATGCAGACAGCAACGCTTACCTGGCACATCGGGAGACGCCTCATTTTAAGCAATACAAATCGGCAACAAAAGACATGGTGAAATCGCTGGAACTTTCAGCACTAAACCCTGTGTTTTCTTTAAAAAAGAAAGAAGATTTTTAAAATGTCAACAACAACAGATCAATAGAAAGCCAACAACCACTTAATCATGAGATTATTTTTACACTTGTTGCCATGTGCTGACTGCACAACTATTTGCACAATCGAAAGAAGAAGCTGAAGCTTTGTGCACAATAGCATTGACCTGGAAGAGAATACCGCTACCGTTGTAAACAATACAGCTATTGTTGAGGAAAAAGGAAAGTTCACCGTGACTGTTTCCGGAAACAATAAGTTGCTTCATCTTTCTTATGGAGAAGTGTTTACCACGCCAAACAGTAAACAGCCCTGGAAAATACTGGCCATGCATGCGAGCGTACTGGAGCATTAATTCACTTTCAGTTTTAAAAATTTACCGAGTACAGTGTAGCGTTTATTTACCTGCAGGCGAACATGGTTGTTGGAAAGCAGCACCATATTAATCTTATCATTTGAAGTGTTCAGGCTGAAAGAAACGCCTTTTTTTAATGCGGCTTCCTGCTCAATGCCGGGTTTAATTTTTAATGGCAATTCAGCACTAAAGCCGATCATATATACTGTTTGTGCGAGCAATGCATTTTCTGGCCGCAGCAACAATTCTTTATAACGAAGCAAGGATGAATCAGTAGTTCTGTTAAGGGTGCTGATCAGTGTATCAGGCCTAAGGGCATCATAATACAACGTACCAACTCTTATACTCATTTGTGTACTGTCAAAATTTGCCGGCAGGTTTTTATACTCGGTTGACACGCTTAACAACTTTGTTATCTCGGTATAAAAATCTTTTCTTAAGTGATTGCTTAACGGCAAGGTATCACTGCAATTGGCTGAATTCATAATCGCCAGCAGGTGAAAAAGATTTTTATTTTTGGCGGTATCTAAAATTTTCAGTCCTTTGGTAATGTCGGTTGCATGTGCGTTGTTGATACTTCCAATATTGATTTTGTCCTGTAGTTGTAAATAAAATGCATCGGCAAACAAGGGCTGGTTCATGCAATGTTCATAATACTGCTTCCATGTAGCCAAACCCTGTTTATAATTTTCATCCGATTGATATAGGCTGTCATTTACGGATTCAAATTTCAGGTTTTGGTACTTTTTATTACTATCATTACTGGAGTTGCATCTGGTAGCGACAATGCCCATACAAACGAAAGCCAGGAGGATATAAGTCTTTACCATATGTAGAATTTTTGTAGTAACTACTTGCTGTAAATGTAAAAAAATTAAAAGTAAAGTACTAAAACAGTTTACGCTTATTTATAGTCTATTTAGACAACAGTTGCCAAATCATACCGGAGAGGAAATACTTGGTAATTGGAGGGAAATTAATTTCCTACGGATATTTCCGAATTAGGAGGTGGCTACAATAACGGAATTTTAGACCTTGACTAATGCATTGAAAGAAGAAAGTTTGTAGTTCCAAAATCATTATATATACGAAGTAAATTTCTCTGACAATTACATATTCCGTTTTGCTAAAGATAAAAAGGCATTAAGCACCAAGACCCCGATAACATTTCGCTTCCAAATAAATCCACTACATCAAACTCATACTTTCTTGGTAAAATCTTTTGAAAAAGGTTGGTTATAAAACCGTTTTCCCATTTTTTTATGCAGCGCGTTTGCCACTGCACCAAACACCGGCGGAAACGGCGGTTCGCCCAAACCTGTTGGATCAATGTCATTTTTTACAAAATGAACTTTGATTGTTTTTGGCGTCTCTTTCATCCGGATCATCCGGTAACGGTTAAAGTTGTTTTGTTCCGCAGCACCAGTCAGAAAATGAATTGATTTCACTTTTACCGCTTATTCAGCGACTATCTGGCATGAGAACTGGAAGGTGACGCGAGCGGTGACCTATCTAGAGGTATCGCAAACTCCACACGTGATTCAATACCACTCTTTTACTAAAATCTAATTTGGTATGTTTTGCTGCATTTTGGCCTCATTTTCTTGTGTAGACAGATAAGCTTTAGGTGAGGTCACAGTAAAAATATTAAAAAGATCTCACCTGAAAAATACAAACACATTTGGTGTTCATTCGCCATCCGCCAGGACAAACAAAATGATGGTAAAGTTTCTGTATATGCAAGGATAACCATGAATAAAAACAGGGTGGAATTATCAATAAAAAGGCGTGTAGAACCTAACGGCTGGAATAACGGACGTGGATTTGCGAAACCAAAAACAGAGGCGCTGAGATTATTAAACAGCTACCTCGAAGAGGTTCAGGCGAAAAGCCCGTCTGTTGTAATTTACCGCTCATTCTATATGCAGTTATTAAACGGTTTTTTGGAAAGCGGCTGTTCCTTTTTCGAAATTACTGGCCAGCAATACAATTGGCAGGTTTTACATGCTGCGAAGAAAAAGCAACTCCAGGGAATGCTGAAACTGGTGTGCGTATTCCAGGTTTGTTATTCCGGGAGAATATATAATTACAATCAATTTATCCGCTGACCGCTGTCATTTTACTGCGCCCGGTATCAGTATATTTTTGTTCTTAAATGTAGCGTTTAAAAGAGTGAAAAATTTCAAATAATCCAAAAATAAAAAACATAAAACAGGTAATGAAGTTGGGTATTTTTATATCTATTGCTGTATTCGGTGGCAAGTGCTTTGCTCAGGATTTATTACCGGAGGTTAGGGTTGTTGCATTAAATTATAAGTATATTTAGGCAGTTGGGGATACCAACGCGGTCCAGCCTGTAAACCTGTTGCAACGAAGGGCGGCGACATTCGATGTAAAAAATTCCGAATTCTATGAAGATGAGTAGGAAAATTATTTCATTTCTTTTTTTATTCCCGACGGGGAAGTATTGGCTGTTTATGATCCCAGTGGAGAGCTTTTACGTACAGCGGAAAAATTTAAAAATGTTGCGTTACCTCCGGCTGTGAAAAAAGCGTTAGATAGCAGATTTCCGAAGTGGGTGGTTGCAAAGGATGTTTATCTGGTACATTATTCAGACACGGAGGATGCCAGGAAAGTGTACAAACTTTTATTAGAGAATGGTAGTAAGGGAATACGGGTAAGCATAATGATAAAGGAGAATTTTTGTAGACTACTGATAAGCCATCATGTCAATTCGGTGCAGATATTTACATGATGGCTTCCCGCCAGCGATTCTTTATGTAAGCATTTAAAAACGTTGTCGCCTGCCATTTTCTTCCACGCTTTCCTGTGCATCTATTCATCTCTAAAATAAAATGTATGAAACAATCGAAATTTATTACCATGCTGTTTGGTACAGCCTTAGTGTATTTGCTAATTTCCTGCCATGGTGGTGGAAGTAAAGAAAAAACCGGCGCTGACACAACCAGCGCTGCAATCGCTGCTACTGCAACCACTCCTGCTACAGCAACACCAGCAAACAGCATTATTACCATACCGCAAAATATGCTGGTAGTGAGACATAAGGTGCAGAATTTCGCAAAATGGCTGGGAATATTTGAAGCAGACGATTCAGCCCGTACAGCAAATGGTTTACACAAATATGTAATCGGCCGCAGTTTTCCGGATACTAACATGGTGTTGGTAGCGCTAAAGGCAGATGACATCGTGAAAGCAAAGGCATTTATCAAAGCCCCCGGGCTTAAGACAGCTATGCAGAAAGGCGGTGTTAACGGTACGCCGATTATGTCTATTGTTACCGCTACCTGGCAGGATACTGCAAGCATAAGTTCTGTCATTCGCTCTATCGCCACTTTTTCAGTAAAAGATTTTAATGCCTGGCAAAAGGAATTTGAAACTGGCAGGCAGGAACGAATGGATAATGCAATTACAGACAGGATCATTAGCCATGATGCAGACGATACTAAAAAAGTATCCCTTGTAGCGGCTATAAGTGATACAGCAAAAGCATTTGCCTATTATAAATCAGACGCATTGAAAAAGAGGAGGGAGGCAGGTGGCGTGATTGGCACGCCGGACCGTTTTTTATTCAGGATTGTGAAGCGTTATTAAGTGAATAGCTGATTTCAAAAATGATGTAACTGGCAAAAGATGAAGTAACTGCTTCATCTTTTTTGATATTTTGCAATTGCTTATACAAGAGATGCTTTATTGAATGAGTGCAGGGGTTTAAAACAAGTCGACTGTTGAATTGTACGGCATGCCGGTACGTTGTATGCCAGCTGCTATAGCTTTATATGCTGTTTGTTTACACATAACCTTGTTGTTTTTATACCGTTGGTTTCTATGTTCTCTGGTTATGCCACGGCTGCCGGAGTACCCGGTTAATATATTTGCCGTTGACCGAATGAACAGGGATAACATTAAGATGATTCAGCAACGGGAACAACTGGCAGTGAAAATGAGGAATGACAAAGAAGATCAGCCAACAGGAGGAAGTTTTGCGAGGCCTGCATTCGTATTTACCGGTACGCTTGCCACTTTAGAAAAAGATGAGGCGGAAGCGATGGTAGAAGAAAAGGGCGGGCAGATTCTCAGTGCCGCGAGCACTAACCTGCATTACCTGGTAGCAGGAATAGATGCAGGCAGCAAATTAGAAAAAGCAAAAAATATTGGATCAGTAAAAATTATTTCAGAAACAGCATTCCTGAAAATTCTTGGTAAGAGATAATAATAGTCATGATCATTGATTGATCGGATTGGTGAATGCTGATTCATTTGTACTAACTCTTACCTGGTAATGTATATACATTTCTAAGCTGAAGCAGCTCATTGTCTTCCTGTAAAAGTCTTTTTGAAATGGCATTTAAAAAGCTGTAGTACATCCTGTCCGCTTGTTTGGCATGCTTGGCCCGGTAGTACAAGTCGTGGGTAATATCACCCCATGCATCCTGGAGCCTTGTTCTTATCTGAATTTCGCAAATTATTTTATTTGTCATTGATTCTTTTGGCATTGCACCGTTATAATTGACGTTAGCCAGCACATGTAATGCACGGTAGCCCGACGACTTGGGATTTAAAATATAATTTTCAATTGAACTGCTTATTATTTCAATTTCCGTGCTTTGCATAATTGATTTTAAAATGCCGGTACAATCATCCAGAAACCAGCATATAATTCTGGCGCCAATAAAATCATTGATTACTTCTGCAGGGTGATTGAATACGGGCCAGCCTTTTTTTTCTAACTTTTTTAAAAAACTATCAAGTGGTTTTATTCTGGCCTTCACAATCAATGCCTCCTTTGGGAGGCCATGAGCTGAAGTATAGGCGAGGCTTAGTTGGGCAAGTCTTATTTCAAGCAATGTTTTTGTTTGTTCAATTTCCTGGTTGTATGTGGAATAGAAACTGATTGTAAGATCTTTCAATTCTTCTTTTGTCATGATGTTGATTCTTTATAAAACAAGTGTACTGAAATAGACGGTAAGCCAAATGGTGCAACAGATTAAGTAATATTTAATATTGGTTTTATACAGGACATATTCAGAGGAGATTTCTTTTTACAGGAGGGGAAATTCATTGGACGTACAGATAAGCGTATCATAAAAAAACAAGGCAAGCTCGCTAAAACCTGCCTTGCAAGCAACCGGTGCAGGGTATAGTCTTTTACAACTTTTATTCTGCAGCAGTCTATCCAATGCGGCCATCGTCCTTGTTAAGTAACAGTTTTTATTCTGTCTTTCAGTCGCACAGTTTACTGTCGTTTAAACAGGTATATCTGTCCTCCTTCTTAACCGACCTAACCCGGATTGAACTTGTGTAAAGATACTTCGCGGATATTGTTGTTACCAATGACGGGCGTCACCATTTACTTTGATTGTTGTTTCTTTTTTAATAAATATTGGGAGGATCAACAGGTTGCTTTTTTATTTGATTGTCAGCTTTCTTTTTCTTAAATGCTTCCACCGAAGCCCATGAGGGTTTGTTGCATAGTCAAAACAATATAACCTGCCTGTGCCGTCAAATGAGGAGTATCAAAGTAAATGCTGATATGCGTCAGTTTACCGCTGCCGGCTGATGTTTACCTTACTGTTCGCTTTAGATTATGAACACTACTAAGTCGTTGAAACTTTCCGGTAATGCACTGAAGGTGTTACAAAGCCGGTACCTGTTACACCAACATGGACTGGAGGAAACTCCGGAACAATTATTCAGAAGAGTTGCAAAAGCAGCGGCATCGGCAGAATTAAAATGGGGTACGAACCAGGATGCCGCCCGATGGGAAAATGATTTTTTTAAAATAATAGCAAACCTGTTGTTTCTCCCTAATTCACCCACACTGATGAATGCAGGCACGCCATTGAATCAGCTCAGCGCCTGCTTTGTATTACCTGTTGAAGATAGTCTTGACCAGATATTTACCAGCCTGAAACATGCTGCCATCATTCAGCAAAGTGGTGGCGGAACCGGATTTAATTTTTCACACCTGCGGCCCAAAGATGATCCTTTGACAATAACACAGGGAACTGCTTCAGGCCCGGTATCTTTCATGAAAGTATTTAATGCAGCCACAGAAAATATCCGGCATGGGGGAAAGCGAAGGGGCGCTAACATGGGCATACTAAATATCGATCATCCTGACATTGAAGCATTCATTGAATCAAAAAAAGAAACAAATAACCTGTCCAATTTTAATATTTCAGTTGGCGTCAGCGATGCATACATGAATGCTGTGGAACTAAATAAAGAATGGTCCCTGGTGCATCCTAATACAAAGCAAGTTGTAAGAAGAATTAGTGCAAAAAAACTATGGAGAAATATTGTGGCAAATGCGTGGCAAACAGGCGATCCGGGTTTGGTTTTTCTCGATACCATCAATAGCGCCAATCCTACGCCGGCATTGGGAAAAATAGAATCCACCAATCCCTGCGGCGAAGTGCCGCTGTTGCCTTATGAACCCTGTAATCTTGGTTCTGTTAATCTTTCAAAATTTGTAAAAATCAACAAAGGATGCAGCGAACTTGACTGGAAGGGGCTGGAGGAAGTGGTGAAAATTGCTGTTCGTTTTCTGGACAATGTTGTTGAAGTCAACAACTATATTATTCCTGAAATAAAAGCACTGGCATTGGGCAACAGAAAAATTGGCTTGGGCGTGATGGGATGGGCTGAACTATTGATTTTACTGGAGATATCCTATGATTCTGAGCAGGCTGTGCGCCTTGCAGAACAACTGATGCATTTTGTGCAGGAAAAAAGCATGGAGGCTTCCGTTGCGCTGGCTGATGAGCGGGGTGTTTTTCCTAATTGGGAAAAAAGTATTTATTATCCTGTAACACCAATACGCAATGCAACACGCACCAGCATTGCCCCAACCGGAACCATCTCAATTATTGCAGGCACTTGTTCATCCATTGAACCGTTGTTTGCACTGGCTTTTCGGCGTCAGCACGTACTAAATGAAGAAAGCCTTTTTTCATTGAATCAATTGTTTATAACTTATTTAAAAAAACACCATCTGCATTCAAAGGAAATAATTGATGAAGTGAAAAAGCAGGGTGTTGCAGGAAGAATAGAAGCATTACCGGCAGGTGTAAAAAATATATTCAAAACAGCATTGGAAATATCGCCGGAGTGGCATTTGAAACACCAGCTTGCATTTCAGAAATTTACAGATAATGCCGTATCTAAAACCATCAACCTTGCAGAAACGGCGACAATAAAAGAGGTAGCCGATGTTTATAAAACAGCCTGGGTGCAGAAAGCAAAAGGCATTACTATTTTTCGTTACAATTCAAAAGATAAGCAGGTAATGTACCAGGGGATAAGATCAGGCAGCAAAGCATGCAAAGTATGTATTGAATAAATAAATCTGCCTTAAATGCTGGATTAACACAACACAATAGGTGTCGCATTAATACACTTCAAAACCATCATCAACAGACACATCTTTACAGGTTATCATTGGGGGCGCACAATTTTTTTTCTTTCCTGTTTATTCTCTTTCATTTGCGGTCTAACCTTTACGGGCCGCCCGATGTCCTTTCCGTAATAATGGGGTGCCTGCGGTTGCCTGGGAACTGGTGCATTTCTTCGGGGTATTTCAATTTTTCGCAGGTCATTCATTTTGTCTCTATCTTCCGGTCTCCGGTAAACGGGATGTCGGTCGTTCTCGTTAAATCCCCGCATGGTGGAAAAATTGTTAGGGTAGATGTTATGATAATAGTACCGTGGATAATGAGCTACATAATATTGATGATGCATCCACGGCTGGTAAACATTCCATTGAAGGGAAATGACAAAACTGTTGAATAAATCATATCCGGCATAAATGGGAGGCAATAACGGCGAAAATGACCATTGACCATTATCAAGGTATATAAATTCCGGGTCAGATAAATCGTAGTACACTTCAATATCCGGCAGGTAATAGTATCGTACTCCTTCAGAATAAGGCGGAGCCCATGATGGATTAGAATATTGTACGCCGGCAGCTATATAAGAAGGCGTACTGCAACCACCTGATAAAATGGCTGACATGGCAACAAGAGTCAATTTTTTTAAGTATTTCATGTCATTTTTTTTTAAGATTCTTTACTACATCTTTCTGTATTGTATTTGATTCCCCCGGTCCGCAATGAGTGCCTTTTATAGCTGCAAATTATATTTCAAACGTTTCAAAAAAAATGACCTCTGTCAAAGCCCATAATGACGGACCTCATCGTTCTGCAGAAAGCCGTATTTGATTATCATCAGGATTATGGCTAACTGTTGTCATAGCTATCGGTAATACAGAATAATAACTTTGAATAGTACGCACTCCGGAAGTGGTTTTATGATGCACGCATTGCTATTCAATCAACATTTGGCCGGATGCGGGCATGGTTTGAAAAATATTGATTACTATTTCAAAGCGAATTAGATGGAAACACTAACAGATAAAGATGCGCTGACCATCATTCAGGAAAGGAAAAGTGTGCGCAGTTATACAGGTGAGCCGGCGGGTAAAGAAGCAATAGATAAATTGCTTCGGGCGGCAATGGCGGCTCCTTCTGCGGTTCATATGATGCCCTGGAAATTTATAGTGGTAACGGATATAAAAAAGTTAGAATAATTAGCTGGCGGTTTGCCATTTGCAAAGATGCTAGTCAAGGCGGGAACAGGTATTGTGGTATGCGCAGTTGCAAACGAAGCGGCAGGAAGTAGCGAAGAATTTGCGATACTCGATTGTACCTGCGCCAGTGAAAATATTTTATTGGCTGCGGAAGCATTGGGTTTAGGCGCCGTGTGGACGGCGGTTTATCCCAATAAAGAACTGATGGATTTTGTGAGAAAGGAATTGGATATTCCTCAGCATGTAATTCCGTTGAATCTAATCCCGGTTGGTCACCCTACGGGAGATGAAAAAGCACTGGATAAGTTTGATGCAAAAAATATTCACTGGCAAAAATGGGGAGGTGATTTTTAATTGAAAAATTAACCATTGTTCATAGAAGTAAATGATACCACATCGCTCCGTCAGATACAGGAAGTCTTTTCTGACTTTTACCCTTACCTGAAACTGGCGTTTTATGGAAAGGGCCATAAAAAATACCAGGCATCAAATGAAGGCGGGGAAATAGAACCGAATACGCTCATCGGAGAAATAAAGGCAACGCATGTGTCAGGTGTAATTGAAATGCTGCCCTTATATAAAGTGGCTGACGTGGAAAAAGAATTTCAGCAACGTTTTGGTCTATCTGTGCAGGTGCTTCGCAAAGAAAAAAAAGGCTGGGAGCAAACAACTGGTATGGATGATTTTACTTTAAAAGAACTGAACGAACTGGGACGTAATTCATCCGACGAATTTATAATGAATGAAGATGTACGAAATGATTTGGAATATTAGGATATATATCAAGCTGACCAACCGGAACGATCTGGCGCCGGCAGCAGACAATTTAAAATGAAAAACAATGGCAACAAGTATTGCAGAGCACTACACAGATGAACTGGTTGACTGGGCACGCCTGATTGCTTTTTATGATCAGGAAGCAACAGAATTTGAAACTAAACTGGAAGAAGTGATCCAGCGAAACTCTATCCCCAACATTGCCGCAAAAGTAGAAGAACAGCAGGATAAGTTGAACATAGTATGGAAGAAGTTTAAAGGGCTGAGGAGACAAATACAAAAGCAGGTAGCTGCACTAAAAACTGACAGCACCTTCATTGATAATACCCGCATAAATACTGAGACAGCAAATAAGCAGAACGAACTACGCCTCTACATGCAACAAGCGGAAAGGGAATATATCGATGCTAAGTATTCCTGCTCTGGATTTTTATCGGCAACATTAAAAAAATATTGAGCGATGTGCAACGCAGTTGGCAGCTGAAGATGGGCAATAACGCAGATGCAGAAATACAACTGGCGGTTGACTTTGTGGAAGCAGCTACATTGGAACAGGTCAATGATCTTACAAAATATGTATACAGTGAAAGTGAAACATGAGACAATTCATTTATGGACATGCCCGAAATGTAAGCGGCAATTTGAACGTAAAGGACAAATGCATTCCTGCACACCGTATGATTTAGAAATGCACTTTGAAGGAAAGCCCGCCGGAAAATTGTTGTATGAAAAATTTAAGCGGGCCGTTAAGAAACAGGTAGGATCTTTTAAAACAGAATCGCTGGAATGCTGTATTCATTTTGTGAGCCCGTTCACTTTTGCAGCGGTAAAAATCTATAGGGACAGAATAAGGGTAGATTTTGCCCTGGACCGGAATATCAAAAGAAAACGGGTTAAACAATGTGTTCAAATGTCGGCGCAGCGGTACTTACTGGTAATAGATATTGTGAGCGAGGATGATATTGATAATGAGTTAATGGCGTGGATACAAGAGGCGTATGATAAAAAGCATGACAAGCATAACCTTGCTTGAAATTTGTCAAAATTAAAATGATAAGTATGGAAACAGAAACCTATTGCCAGAGTTGCAGCATGCCGTTGGATAATCCGGATCTGCAGGGCACAGAAAAAGATGGTAGTAAAAGTAATGAGTATTGTAAATACTGCTATCAGCAGGGTGCATTCATCAATCCCAACATGACATTGAAAGACATGACATCACTGGTGATTACGCAGATGGAAAAAATGAATGTGGATTCAAAAATAATTGATATGGCGGTGAGCAGTTTGCCGAATTTAAAAAGATGGGCAGCCAGGCAACAGTAACCTTCTGCGAAGTGAATAGTAAATGATAAAGATGATATTGTTGATATGCATACTTTACCCGCAGTGCCTGTTACCGTTGGTTTTTTAGTGACCTGGATCCATCACCAGAACGGCAGCCCCGTGAATTTTTCCATTCCTGAGATCATTCAATGCTTCGTTTGCAAGATGTAAAGGATATGCCTGGGTTTCAGTTTGTATTGGTACCTGTGCAGCCATTTTCAAAAAATTGTCTCCATCGCTGCGGGTAAGGTTTGCTACTGACCGGATCACTCTTTCTTCCCACAACAGCCTGTATGGGAACGATGGAATATCACTCATGTGAATGCCGCCACATACTACAACACCACCTTTGTCTACAGCAAGCAACGCCTTTGGAACCAGGTTTCCTGCCGGAGCAAAAATAATTGCCGCATCCAGCTTTTCGGGAGGAGATTGTTCAGAATCGCCTGCCCATACGGCACCCAATTTTAATGCAAATTTTTGTGCATCCATATCGCCTTCCCGGGTAACAGCAAACACTTGCTTGTGCTGGTATTTTGCCAATTGAACCAGGATGTGTGCTGCGGCTCCAAAACCGTAAATGCCAATCTTAGTGGCGTGTTCGCCAATCATCGTATACGATCGGTAACCAATTAGCCCTGCGCACATCAGCGGTGCACCTGATGCGTTGGCGTACTGTGCTGATAGTGGGAAACAAAACCGTTCATCGGCTACAGTAAACCCGGCATAACCTCCATTGATGGTGTAACCTGTAAACAATGCTTTTTCGCAGAGGTTTTCCTGGCCATTGCGGCAATACTTACATGTTCCGCAGGTATAACCCAGCCATGGAATGCCAATTATTGCTCCATTTTGTATACGGGTTACTTCTTTACCCGTTTTTACAACCGTTGCAATTATTTCATGTCCGGGAATCAGCGGGAGCTTTGGAGCTGTAAGTTCACCATCAACGATATGCAGATCCGTTCGGCAAACTCCGCAGGCGATTACTTTTGCCAGCACTTGTCTGGCAGAGGGCTGGGGGACAGGAAGTGTTCGCATGACCAAAGGCTGGCCGGTTCTTTCCAATACCATGCCCGCCATCGTTTCAGGTATTACTATTTTGTCAACGCTGTGAGGCATGTCGTAAAAGTTTTAGCCGGTGGTCCCAATAAAAATCTGACACTGCATGTGTTCAGGCGTACCTTAATCTTTTACAAATTTTCCAACCAACATTTCATTTTCGTGTCGTACGTGCAGCACATATATTCCTTTGGACAAACGAATGGTGGGTACATCTGTAATGAGATTGGTGATGGTAATTTTTAGTATTTCCTTGCCTTCGGTATTTATAATATCCATGCGTCCGTTAATGTAGGGAGTTTTAACATGCAGCATATTTTTTGCCGGGTTGGGCCAGATAAACAATTTGCCGGTTTCACTGAACTGCACCCAGTTTACCCATGAATATAAAAATTGGCCTTTGTCGCCCACCTGCCGGATACGATAGTAAATCAAACCTTCTCCCGGTTGCTCATCTGTGCTTGAATAGCGGTGCGATGGTTGCACCGGTACAGACGCAATTTTTTTCCAGGTGCTGTTGTCCCTGCTTCTTTCCAATTCAAAAGGAAGCGAATCCATTACGGGCGGCACGCTCCATTGAGTAAGCACGGTATGATTGGCCGTTGGTAAAACATCAAATAAAAAAGGTGGCTTGGTTTGCGAGTTGGCCTGGCCCGGACTGAATAATAAAAAAACAAAACTTACAACGATAATAATTTTAAAGCGTAACATAAGTTGTCATTTTGATAGCTAAGATAACACTATAATGACGGCTGGAAAATGATTGCGGGCAATAGAATGAATGATCCATATTATCTTCAGTGGCGGACGTTTTAAAAAGCCGGTCAAGATTTGATCGCACAGAAAAACTTGTCAGTTGCAGCCTGACAACTACCGGTAATTTTTCATAGTTTAATGAAGTGCGTTTCGAGGTAAGGGAGTATAAATAAATAGCAAAATACAAAAGGTGCTGAGCCCAGCAATGAATCAAAGCGGTCAAGCATACCGCCGTGGCCTGGTAAAATGGTGCCGGAATCTTTAAGATGCAGACTTCTTTTCATAAGTGATTTTATAAGATCCCCAAAAGTGCCTGTCACAACAATTATAACTGCCATCATTATCCAGCCCGAAAGACTGATTGTTTTAAAAAAATGTGCAGTAATGCACGCCACCAGCAAAGCCGAGGCAGTTCCTCCAAAGCTGCCTTCCCATGTTTTTCCGGGAGAAATGCGCTCAAATAAATGATGCCTGCCAAAATATTTTCCGGCAAAGTAAGCGCCGGTATCGCTTGCCCATAGCAGAAAAAAGTATCCAAGAGGAATCGGAGCGTGATACTGTCCCAAAGGCAAACATGCAACTGCGGTAAAAAAACAAAGGGGAATAGTGATACAAATAATACCAAGAAAAGTAAAGGCGATGTTATGGAAAGGATTTTCAGCTTTTAAAAAAAGTTCTGCAATAAAAACTCCAAACGCAACGGGGATATTTATCAACAGCACATTCAGATTACTTTTTCCGGTGAAAAACAAGGTTGAAGTAAGCAGCATACAAACTGATAAAACAATACCCTGAATTTTTCCCGGGATAACTGCTGAGGAATAAAATAAGCGATAGAATTCCAGTAAACCAAGTAGGTTGATCACCATTATCAATAAAATAAAAGTAGCAAGGCTTAAACTTATTGCAACTATAATAATTGCAGCCAAGACTATTCCAGTGATCGTTCGTTTTATTAAATTATCCGAAGCCATGGTTAACATGTTTAACTGTTTTATGCTGCAAGAAATAAGGTCATTGAAAACCACTTAACAGTATCAGAAAGCTACAAAGGGTGGGTTCCTGAGATCTGGTTTATTGTACATCAGCTCTGATTTTAAATTGGTATGATACACACCGCGGTTACAGGCATTTAGAATGGCATGTGCGGCGGCCGTATCCCATTCCATCGTTGTACCCCATCTCGGATAAATATCCGCTCTGTTTTCAAGCAGCAGCATAAACTTAAGCGAGCTGCCCATTGATGTAACTGTAGCGTTTTTAAACCTGTTTATAAATGTTGTTGTTTCGGGCGACTGGTGCGATCTGGATGCTACTATTGCCAGGTGTTCAATATGCAGCAGATCATTGAATTGTCTCCTGTTTTGTAATGCTGAAAATTGAGTCAGCTTACCTTTTTCATTTTTATACGCACCGGTTTCTTTTGAACCAACATACAGCGTCTCAGAACAGGGGACATAAATAACACCTCCTGACGGCGAATTTTTGTGCATCAATGCAATGTTAACCGTAAACTCGTCATTTTTACTGATGAACTCTTTTGTTCCGTCCAGCGGGTCTGTCAGCCAGAAATATTCCCATAACTTTCGTTCGCTGTACACAATGTTCTTTCCTTCTTCCGAAAGAACAGGCAATCCTGTTTTGCGCAGATGATTCAGGATAATATTGTGAGCACACCGATCTGCTTTTGTCAGCGGAGAATGATCGCTTTTAATGCTGGCAGAAAAATCTCCGGACCGGTATACTTCCATAATAGCTTTGCCAGCTTCAACTGCTGAGCTTTTTGCTATTTCCAATAAATGCGGGACATCAGCCATTTTTGCTTCCTCTTTTTTAACACGTTTAAATTGAGATGGCTCCCTGTGAAAGGCCCATTATTGCCTAGCGAAAATGGTTTCTTTCTTCCTTGTACCGGTGCAACTGATGTTCCAAATCCTCCATCACTTTGTGGAGCGCTATTTCGAATGTTTCTGCTTTATCATTTGCAAACAATGTTTTTTGTGGAACAGCCACTTGTGCCTCTACATGAAAATATTTTTTACGATCATCGTTTTCTTTCCTCAATACTACAAGGCTGTTCGTAATGCGGCTGTATATATTTTTCAGGTCGTTGAATTTTGATTGTATCAGTGATTCTAAATTGGCATCTGTTTGTAAGCCGGGAGATTCTATAGTGAGTTCCATAATCAGTATGTTTTAAAGATTAAAATTAAAAGAGTAATCAGGCTGGTTGCATGACCCGGATCATCTTTTTTGCTGATTGAAGGCAGCCTGCATGGGGCTGAAAGTGAAATTGCCTTCGGTGATTTTCCTTTTTGCTTAATTGAAGAAATAGTAAGGAGTGTTCAATAAAAATAGCGAAAGCAAAACCTGTAATACTGATTGGAATCAATCCCTTTACCATGCTTCGTCATTCATTTTTGCGCCGCATTTTGCTAACCTTGCTGATGATGAATGATAAGCTGATTATCGGGCTTGCAGGCGACGTAATGATTGGCAGAAGCGTTGATCCCGTAATTTCAACGGAAGGATATTCATACGTTTGGGGAAATATGCTTCCCCTGCTCCGCGGTACAGACCTGAACATTATTAACCTGGAAACAACACTGACCAGCAGCGAAAAAAAAGTTTCAAAAGTTTTTAATTTTAAAGCGGCGCCTGACAAAGTAAAATCTTTAACAGAAGCCCATATTACTTTTGCCAACCTGGCTAATAACCACATACTTGATTATTCAGAAGAAGGCCTCAAAGAAACTTTACAAGTATTACACAATGCGGATATACAGTATACTGGTGCAGGAATGAACCAGCAGGAAGCGGAAAGGCCCTGCTTCTTTGCAAAAAATAATTTGCGGTTAGGATTACTCGGCTATACCGATAATGAGCCGGGTTGGAGTGCCGGCATTAGTAAAAGCGGTATCAATTACATCAACGTATCAGCAAAAAAATACCGGCAAAAAGTGCTGGAAGCGATTGTACGGGTAAGAACGGAAACGGATATTGTTGTTGTCAGTATGCATTGGGGACCCAATATGCGGCAGGAACCTTCGGATGAGTTTATTGCCTTTGCACATGACATGGTTGAAATGGGAGCAGACATTATCCACGGGCATAGTGCTCATATTTTCCAGGGAGTAGAAGTATATCATAACAAACTGGTGTTGTATGATACCGGGGATTTTGTAGATGATTATGTGGCAGATCCAATATTGAAGAACAACCTTTCTTTTCTTTTCAGGATAGAAATGACCGGGAAAGGAATTGAAAAATTGACGCTGACGCCTGCATTGATAGGCAATTACCAGGTAAACCAGGCAACAGGAAAAAACTATGAATGGAGCATAAAGCGGATGCAGCAATTATCAGTTCGATTCGGAACAACGGTGAGCGATACAGGGGAAGTGATGATTAAAAGCGGAAGACTTTGAACGGTTACAAACAATGTCTATAGCCAAATGAAAAACCAAATTAATACCGCTGTAGCCAAATGAAAATCTGCGGAAAATTTAATTTATTTTAAAAATGAAATGTTATGTTCTACGATAGAAAAGATGCAGCGCTGCAATTGGCAAAAGCGCTGGAGAAATACAAAGATCAACAGGCTGTTGTGCTGGGTATACCAAGGGGAGGAGCTGTAACAGGGTATTATGTGGCGCTGCATTTAAATGCAGTATTTTCTTTACTGGTATCAAGAAAGCTGGGTCATCCGAATAACCCGGAGTATGCCGTTGGCGCAATTGCCGAAGATGGAACGATACACTTAAATGATACAGTGGTACGGGAGGTATCCCAGGAAGAGATTGATACAGCTGTAGCTCAACAGAAAAAGGAAATTGAGCGGCGTATTAATGTGTTGCGACAAGGGCAGCCGTTGCCGGAAATTAAAAACAGGATTGTATTGATTGTTGATGACGGGATAGCTACCGGCGCCACTATTTTCGCAGCCATTAAAATGTGTAAAAAAAAGGAAGCCGCTAAAATAATTGTGGCAGCGCCGGTTTCGGGTAATGCTATTTTAAGGCAATTAAGGAAAGAAGCAGATGAAGTAGTAATATTGGAAACACCAGCTTTTTATCATGCTGTTTCGCAGGCCTATGAATCATTTGGGCAAGTAACGGATGATGAAGCGCTGGGATTGCTGGAAAAATGGCAAAAGCAGCAAAATAATCCCAGGAGCGAATCCCATGTGCCCAATAGGAAATAATATACTTATACAGGCAATTGCTGATGGTAGCGTTCCGCCAGTTGAAGATACACACGGGCCTTGGTCAGCCATTTTGGGTCATCTTTATAACGGGGCTCCTCAATATGTCTCGCAACAAGATAAGCCCGCAGACAGGCTGCTTTTATTTTGAAAAAATTGATCAGGGGTAAAGGAATAATATCGTTACTTTTTTTACGGTACACATCAATAAACACGTGGCCGATGTGGCTGTTACCCAACATTTCGCATTCCACGGAAAGCAGAGATAACTCCTGGGCGGGATCCATTATACGAAGCTCCCTGCTAAATTCAAGCCTGTCTATAAAGGCAACCTGCGGCCCCAGGCAAATATGTTCCGGACGCAGGTCGCCGTGCGCATCAATAATTTTGCCGGCGGCAATTCTTTTTTCGAATAAGTCTTGGCGAGCGGCAATAAATGCTCTTTGCCCAGCTGTTAATTCTTTTATTAAGAGGGGGGGTAATGCAAATAACGGGGCCAGCAATTCATCATGGATAAAAAGTATTTCTGATTCCAGCTTACCGGCATATCCGGTAAGCGTAACCGGAACAGGAAGGGATGTTTGATAAAACTCAGCAAGAAGGGTAGCTGCCTGGTGCAATTGCGTCTCATCAATGCAATCATGTTTAATGGCATAGCCGAGCATGTTTCTTTCGGGAATACGTTTCATTTTTACCAGCCAATCTGCTATTGCACCTTTCCCTTCCAACTGTAATTTGCCTTCTTTATTAATAACAAGCGGAACTATGCCGATATAAATATCTTCAGCCAGTTTTTTATTAATGCGTACTTCTTCAAGACTGTTTGTAAACCTTGATTCCAGCGTACGGTGATCAAACAAACGATAGCTAACCGGCTTTTTCATTTTATACACAAGATCACCCGCCAGAAAAACCCAGGACATATGTGTTTCTATTGATTTGACTGAGCTTACGCTATACGGGTAGCTGGAGGGTTGCAGTAAAAAAGCAACCTTTTCTTCCGTTGTAATTGTTGCTGTTGTATCAGCTTCTTTATACATCTTGATAAACATGGTTTAATCTTCCAGTAGTTCAACAATAGAGCCACCTTCATAAAGTCTTTTAATGGCTTCAGCAAACAGTGGTGCTGCATTTAATGTTGTCACTTTCTCTATTACTCTTGTATGCTCCAGCCTGAAGGGAGGGATAGTATTGGTGGTAATGATCTGCTGTAAAGCTTCTTCCCCAAGGGTATCATCGGTGTTGCCGGTAAAAATACCATGGGTAGCCAACGCCACAACTTTTTTAGCACCTGACTTTTTACATGCGGCGGCGGCCCTGGCAATGGTACTGCCTGTACTAATCAAATCATCCACAATGATAACAGTTTTATCTTTTACATCGCCGGCAATCCGTTCTCCCCATACCATACCGCTGCTGCGGTATTTTTCCATCAATACCATTGGCAATTCCCGTTTCAATTGCTTTTCCAGTGTTTGCAGTAATTGTTCCGCCCGCTTAACACCCCCAAAATCCGGCGACATGATTACCGCGTCTTCGTTTGTCAAAAAGGGGGTCAAATGATCCGCAAATAATTTTCTCGCTTCCAGGTTTTCTGTTGGTATAGTAAAAGCATTTTGAAAAGCCTGCAGGTTGTGCACATCCATTGTTACAACCGCATCAGCGCCGCAGGCTTCCAGTACACGGGCTACATATCGGGTAGTCACCGGATCCCGTGCTTTTGTTTTACGGTCTTTGCGGGCATAACATAAAAATGGAATGATTGCCGTAACCTTTTTTGCAGCGGCGTCTTTAAGTGCTCCAATAAAAAACAGCAGCCGGCAAAGTTTATCGTTTACACTTTGCACCGGATCGCTGTACAGAGAATGAATTACAAAAACTTCCTGGTTGCGTACATTTTCCAGCGGCCTGCTTTTATGTTCGCCGTCTTCAAATTCCCTTTCCTCATGGGCGCTCAGTTGCACACCAAGTTCTTTGGCAACCAATTCACCAAAAGTGGCCGAACTGTTCAATGCAAATAATTTCATTCGGGATCAATTTTAATTTCTGTTACCATTAAGAAATAAAAAACAGGTTCAAAACAATGTTTAAAAGGAGATAAATAGCCACGGTCAAAATGCATTTCTTCTGCTATTCCCACATAGGTCCCAACACCCTTGGTCTCTCCAATTGTAATCACATCTACGTTACCTGACTTCCGCTTAACCCCGGCAATTAGTTTTCCTGTCCGATCAACTTTACTATAACATAGATGTATTGGGGAATTAAAAAAGCTGCCCCACCCAGTACATGATTAAGACAGCTTATTGAAATTGAAGCTGAACTATCAATTGCAGCCTATGAATAACGTCGGTTTCTTAAACTGCGTAATCATATTCAGGAACTTTTATGTCCAGTTTGTTTTCAATACTCAATACACCTGGTGCAGACCATGCAGCATTTGCTGCCTCTTCCTTTTCTGCGAATGAGCGAACGGTTCCACGCAGGGTAATTTTACTTCCATCAACATCAACAACTATTTTTTCGGCATCAACAGTGGCGCTGCGAATGAAGGCAGAACTAATTTTTTGCTTAATTTCCGTAGGGGTAGCTTTTGGTTTTACTTTTATTAAATTAATTACACCACGCACCCCGGTCATATTTTCAATGGCTGATTTTGCATTTGTGCGTTGATACTCCCACTCAGCTTCGCCTTCAAGCCTTACAATGCCATTCTCTACTTTGATTTTAATTTTTTCTTCCTGTACTGCTGAATGCCATTTTAACGCGTTCACAACAGCCTCTGCGATTTCCGTATCCGTTTTACTAAAACTGGGAGAAATGCCTACCTGAATTTCCTCCGCCACTGCCTTTACGCCGGACACTCTTTTGGCGGCTTTCTCTGCTGCTAATTTCTTTGGATAGGTATCAACTGTTCCTGAAAGTGTTACTATTCCATTTTTAACAGCAACTCCAATTTCGCTGGAATTTAAAAAGGGCTCCCATTTAAGTTCATCCATCACATCCTTTTGAATTTGGTTATCACTTTTCATAATTTAAACATTTAGAAGTTTGTAAATATTTTTACATCAGGGATCAAAAATATTCTTGATTATGGGCGCTTGCAATGATGGTTATCAATTGTTTTCCTGACTGTAATTATTGTTGACTTACATTGGCTACATTACCCGGCATGACTATAATTTGTTTAAAACAATTTATCCAACTCTTCCACCTTATTCACAGGAGATATTGCATTTGCATCGCCGAACAGATTTTTTAAGAAGATGCTGCTACAGGAAATAATTCAGATGTCATAACGGCGATAGTTTGTTCCCGGCATTTAGAGCAGTTTGTTTGATAACAAAAAAAATAATGAGCAATGAAAAAGTTCAACGTTTTGTGTGAGCACATATTTTCTTTTTGATTTGGATTAGTGTAACTAAATAATATATCTGCCGGCTGAATAATTGACATCGATAAAATTGCTGATTTTTTTATTGCAGGTTATGGCGATATTAATCATTCCTTCCTGATATATCGGCTAAAATAGAAAAAGGCTTTTCAAATATTTGATTAACAAAATGAAACTTGCGTATCGTAGTAAAAAATATGCATCTTGAATTGCGGGGCTCTGTAAATCAGGCTGTAACTTGAAAAATCTACTATTTCGTACCAGAGGGTAGCTGTTTTATTGCCCATTTTTTTGCACGGTTGATGGCAATAGCAATGGCAAGTCCTTCATCCATATTTTTTTCTGTGAGCAAAGCATTGGCAATTTCAATGGCCTTGTATTTGACTGGCTCAGGTAAATTTTTCATCGAAACCGGGTAATTGTATTTTGTCCACGGCATGGGAATTAATTTAGCAGTGTTCAATTTTATAACCGATTAATCTCAATATTCATGCCCGGTAGAACAGATACAGCACTGCAGTCAATTTTACTAGCTTATCATTTTGCTTCAGTATTTATCTATAACAGTATTACCATTTATTCAGTTTGTTCTTTATTCTTTCAAACGGGGTTGTTGCGAAATTATTAAAATTAAAATGTTACTTATTTAACTGGCAGCTTATTGAATTTAATAATTCAATACCGCTGAATGGTTTTGTTATATAGGCATCGGCACCAAACTCTAAACCCTTTTTTATATCATCATTGTTTGCTTTTGCCGTTAAAAAAATAAAGGGAATATGTTTTATTGATATGTTTGCTTGAATGGTTTTCAACACTTCGTATCCATTAAGTGCAGGCATTACGATATCACACAGAATAAGATCAGGAGAATATTTTATTGCTTTCTCCAGCCCCACCTTTCCATTCTCTGCTGATATAACATTGTAGCCAGCCAACGCAAGTATTTCTACTATATTGCTGCGTACATCGTTATTGTCTTCTATTAGCAGGATCGATTTCATATTGTTATATTTAAATCGTTAAGGTTCTTCATTTATGAGATCAGTCTTTATGATATCATAGGAAGTAGCGGTTCATATTTTCAATTAGTCTTTTTTCACGCACTTTTTATTTTGAACTTCAGCCTGCATCATTTTTATTTTTGGCTTAAAATGATCCTGGGCAAAAGCAAGCTCAACGGGTAAAAATACTTCTTAGCGTTACCTTTTTTAATATTACCGGTCATTTGTACATATGATTACGGGCAGCCCTGAAGGTTGTACGAGTATTTTTAGAAGGTGGCTCAGTTTTTTCAGCATTAAGCAGCGGAGGATTTTGACCGGCAGTCTCACCGAAATAAGTACAACCAAAAGTAAATTTCAATCAGGACATAGTTCTCCTCCTGTATGCCGGTGATGAATAATACAATCTTGAAAGTGAATCTGTTCTTTCTTCATTTGAATGCTGACCAGTAAAAAAATAAGAAAAATACTTTAATAACAGAATCTGCAACCTTATCGCTGCAAGTGGAAAATTTTTCCTGCGAAAATATAATGCTACCGCTAATAACTATGATAAACCGCCAGCTCCGCCAGTTTTTGTACGCATATAGAGCAAGAGACTATTTTTTTAATTAGCTTACCTTCAATACTTATTTCAATAACACAGTAGCAGATCATAACAGCCTGCTTCAATTATGCCATTTGATTTAAAATGAACCAGCAATTTAAACTGCTGAGATTTGAACGCAACTTTTTAATTAATTAAGAAAATAATGAAGCGTATACTTCACCCTTTTTATATTCTTTTGCTTGCTATTTTTTTCAGGCTGGATGCAATTGCCGGACCGGACGATCCTTTTTTCATTCAGCACTATGATAACCGGAATGGTCTTTCCAACAGTTCAATCAATTATATTTTTAAAGATGCCGGCAACCTGTTGTGGGTTGCTACCTGGGATGGTCTGAACATGTATGACGGAAATGTTTTTCATGTATTCAACTACAGCAAAGAAAATGATTTTAAGAGTATTGGCAGCAATGTTATTCAACAGGTAACGGAAGATAAAAGAGGCAATATCTGGATCACTACCATTGAAGGCATATCGAGGTATGAAAAAAAGACGGGCAAATTCTATAATTATTTTTACAATCAATATCAACGCAGCAGGGTTAGCGAACAGGAATATGTACTGGCGATCGATACGGCCGGCAAAGTTTTTTCCCTCAACCAGAAAGCCGGGCTCAGCTCGTACGATGAAGTGGCTGATACTTTCCGGCTTTGCAATATACCAAGGCAACAGGCTGTTATTACGAAAATAGCTTTTGATGAAGCCAATCGCTTGTGGTTACTAAATGCAAAAGGTGAGCTGGATGTGTATGCATTAGACGGAAGCCAGTTTAAAAGTGTACGAACTTACCGGGATCAAAAAGGAGTCAGTAATTTTTTTAATGTAAATCACCAGTTTTTTTTTAGCAACGGTGCCGATCAATTATTCAGCATTCATAATGGCACCTTAAATAAAAAACAAGTGATGCAGTTGAAGCATACACTTACTGCTGTTATTTTTTATAAAGAGCATTACCTGCTTGCCTGGGCTTCCAAAGGCTATGACGTGTACGATGCCAATTTTCAATCCTCCTCTTTTTTACAGGAAGAAATGCGGCAGATGCAGGATATCAAGGTAACATCCTGGGCCTTGGGCAGTGAAGATATTTTATGGTATGGTACGGATGGCAACGGCATCATAAAAGTTTATCCAAAAACAAAATCATTTGGTACGGTTTCTACTTCGGATAACGGGATGCCTTACAATAAATCGGTAAGGGCATTTTGTGAAGCCAATGGAAATTTATGGGTGGGAACAAAAGGTAGTGGTATCATTAGTATTGAAAATTTTTGGTCCGATTCAATTGCATCCTTCAATAAAAAATATTTTTTATCAGGCTCAGAGCTGGATAACAATGCGGTGTATGTTTTAAAGAAAGGAAATGATGAACTGATCTATATAGGTACGGATGGAAAAGGTATCGGGGTATATGATCTTAAAACAAAACAATTTACCAGATGGGCATCTGTCAATGGACATGACAGGTATCCTGAATTTGGTTCTGTATATGCCATTAAACAGGATGCTGATCATTCATTGTGGCTTGGCACCAGTGGTTATGGTTTGATACACCTGAAGATAATAAGGGATAAAGCCGGTAAATTATCAGTGGCTTTCCAGGAACGATTTACTTACAACAATAATAACTCCGGCCCGGCCAATGATATTATCTATTCATTGGCGGATGCAGACAACAACCATTTGTGGATCGGCTGCAGGTATGGCGGCTTGAGTTTAATGGATAAAACCACCAAGGTATTCAGCACTTTTAAGGCATTTACCTATGAAGGAAGCCTGTCTAACAATGATGTGTTATCGTTATTTAAAGACAGCCGCAACAGGGTATGGATCGGTACCAGTTACGGATTGAACTGGATCAATAATGCAGATGCAAATAACAAAGAACCTGTATTTCAAAAATTAACAACAGCCGAAGGCTTACCCAATAACACGATTCACGCAATTGAAGAAGATAGTACCGGCCATATATGGGTCAGCACCAATAAGGGACTGGCAAAAGTAAACCAGGCAGATCTGCAAATTTCTTATTACCAGCAACTGGATGGCTTGCAGAGCAACGAGTTTTGTGATGGGGCCGTGTGGAAAGATAATTCCGGCAATATTTTCTTTGGAGGAACTTATGGCTTCAATCATTTTCTTCCCCAAAACATCCGTAAATCAGTTTGGCAACCTAACCTGTTGTTATCAGGTATTTCTATTGGAGGAAAAGCCGTTAGTGAAAATGGCTTTGCAGTGATGGAAGATTCAGTCAACAAGCCACTTGATTTCACGGTGAGCAGGAGAGATAACTTTTTTGAACTCGATATTAAGGCGGTAAGTTTTTTAAATGCAGAAAAATGTGAGTATGCTTATTACCTGGAAAGCTATGATAAAATATGGCACTACGCAGGCACCAACGGGAAAATTGTGTACAGCAATATGTTGCCCGGCAACTATACTTTAAAAATAAAATGGAGCAATGGAGAAGGTTTATGGTCAAAGGAAATAGCATTGATGTCGCTGGAAGTGAAACAATATTTTTGGTTGACCGCCTGGGCTTATCTCTGCTACGCCGCAGTATTATCAGCCATTGTATTTGTTTTTTACCGGTACCGTAAAAACAAGCTGGAGATAAAACATCAACTGGCGGTAGAGCATGTGCTCCGTGAAAAAGAAGAAGAGATTCACCAGAACCGCCTTGGTTTTTTCACCAATATTGCCCATGAACTTCAAACACCGCTTACGCTGATCATGGGAAGCTCCGAACGTTTTTTGCATAAAACAACTACCGATAAAGACCAGAAGGATAAGCCTTATTTTTTATCATTGATTCACCAGCAGGCATCAAGGCTCACATACCTCGTTCACCAGTTACTGGAATTCAGGAAAGTGGAAGCCGGATTTTTTAAGAACCAGTTTAGTTACCTGAATATTTCAGAATTATTGCTGAACCTTGGCGAACCTTTTATTCCGTTGAGTGAGCAGAATAAAATGGAATATGAAATTAATATTGCACCGGGCATGATGGGGCTGGCAGATAAGGATAAGATTGAAAAAATTATTTTCAATTTATTATCCAATGCATTTAAGCATTCAGAAAAAAATGAACAGGTGATATTTTCAGCCGGAGAAAATGAGCATAAAGAACTGGAAATAACAGTGATTAATTCGGGAACACAATTACCAACAGGAAAGCTGGATCAGTTGTTTGAACAATTTTATGTGGTCAATGCAAATACCGCAACCGATACCGGAAAATTTGGAACAGGCATTGGCCTTGCGTTTACAAGGCAACTGGTTACCATGCTCAACGGCCGCATAACTGCCAGCAGTGAAAATGACAGAATCATTTTTAAAGTCTGCCTGCCCATAGTAAAAGAGAAACCAGCAGACCTTCCTGCAGAGAATGTAACTACCGTCAGCGATCAGCCTTCTTATTTATATCGTACCATTACTGCTTATGCCGAAACCATGCAACCCATTTCAACGGTTGATAAAAACAAGCAAGCCATCATTGAAAACCTGCAGGATACAAAAAGAAAAAATATTCTTATAGTGGAAGATGATGCGGACATCCGTTTTTTATTGAATGATATTTTGAAGGATGAATACATTGTATATGAAGCGGCAGATGGGCGAAAAGCTTTGGAGCTGATTGAAAAAGTAATGCCGGACATTGTGATCTGCGATGTCATGATGCCCAATATGAGTGGCCTTGAGTTATGCAATAAAATGAAGAATGCACCTGCCACCTGCCACGTACCTTTTATCATCTTATCATCCCGTGGTAGCGAAGATCACCATATGGAAGGGTATGAAGTGGGCGCTGATGCATACATCGCCAAGCCTTTTCAAACCGCCCATTTAAAATTGCGTATCAGGAAACTGCTGGAATACCGCCAAAAATTACTGGACCTTTTCAACAATGAGAAAGGCACTGACATGCTGGTAGAATCTGATTTAAATGCGGGTGATAAAGAGTTTCTGACCAAAATGGTAAAACTGATCGATGAAAACCTGGGCGAAACAGAACTGAATGCCGTGTTCCTGGAAAAGGCTTTCAATATGAGCAAAATGCAATTGTACCGCAAATTGAAAACGCTTACCGGTATGACGCCGGGCGAATTTATAAAAAACATCCGCTTAAAAGAGGCTGCTCATTTACTGGCAACATCTCAATTGAATGTAACAGAAATTTTTTATCGAACCGGTTTCAATAATCAATCTTATTTTTTCAGGGAATTCAGGAAGCGGTATAACTGTGCGCCAAATGAATACAGGGAACAGCAATCGGTGAAGGGATTGAATTAGAATGACTAAGTCTGATTTTGGACCTCAAGTGGATTTGCAATCAGTATTTGTAAAAACCATATTATATTTTCGGTATTTATTCGGCAGAAAAAAGAAGGCGCGGGTATCCCGTGATTTTTTTAACCTTAGTAGAAAGGAAAATATCTAATTTCTATTACCTTATTACCTTATTTTGGTCCATACTTTCCGGCAGGCTCAAGTGTCTTTTGATAGAATTTAATAAACGTTTCATACTCTTCCATAAAGCTTATTTTTCGGTGATGTTCTGGTTGATTAAGTATGTATTTACATACCTTATCAATATCAGACTTAGATACGGAAAAGGCTGAGGAAGATTCCTGCCAGGCAAACGGACTGTCACATAGCTTACTCTGGTTAATAAATTTTTGAGAACTTTCTGCGACTATTGAAGCCAGTGTTTCCTCTGATAATTTGGGGGAACGGGAAACTAAAAAATGAACATGTTCAGGATTGGCGTATATGGAATATAATTGAGAATCATTATTGTTCACTATGCCAGTAATGTATTTTTCAATTCGTTCCCGGTGTTTTTCAGCAATAACCGGTAAGCGGTGCAAAGTAGTGAAAATAAAATGTGTATATAAATTATTATACTCTATTTTCATTTTAGTCAGTAATAAGGTTAGATTCTTTTTAAAATTTACTTTCTACTAAGGTTTAAAGACCGGATCAAATATTTGCCACAATTATTTAAAATAGATTAATATGAAATTAATATTTTTTCTCTCACTTTAAAATAAAAACTAGAATGAAATTACTTCGGGATTTCCTTCCATCTTTCTTACTTTAAAAAAATCTTCAACGAAAAATCGCTGTTTTACAGCTAAAATGTAACCATAGTACAGTAAAATGTTAGCATAGTGCATAAGGGTGGCAGGCATTAAAGATAGTTTTGACTATCAATTGCTGCCTGTATGTTACAATATAAAACCAAACCTGCGTTTTTTTTACTATGCCTGTATGTATTGGTCATTCACTCTGTTGCCGTTTGTCAGCAACTGAGCCTGAAGGTTGCCGGCGATGAAAAGGCAGGATACCATGTTGATATATACAATGAAGGGCACTTGCTGGTTACCAATACAGAAGAATTCTCCTTACAGTTATTTAATAATGACCTCAGCACAACAGCCAATTTCTCCCAATGGAAAGGCAAAAGCTGGAAGGGTAACGCAAAGCAAATCACTTTATCAAGAGATGCTTACATAAAAGAATTTGATGCCAATCTGTCTGTATCCGTAACCTACCAGGTGTTGAATGATACCATCGTAAAAAAGACGATTGAGTTGATGCAGCCATCCATGCCCGGCATGTTATATATACTACAGCAAACGGCACGACCTGCAGAAACTCCCAAACGGTATACAACATTTGAGTACGATAGTTTCCCCGGCGGCTTTGTACATGAAATGTTTCCTTCAGCAGGTTTTGTTACTCCGGGTAATATGGTAGTTGGATTTTTAACAGATGCCGGGTACAAAAATCAGTACACCCGGAATACCCGCCGCAGGTTTAGCGGACGTGGCGGCGGATTTGTTGGCATGCGCCGCTTGCCGGATGTGAATCTATTTTCTGTTGCCAGTTTAACCGAGCGGGCAGCCAATAATAATTATATCAGGCAAACATTTGGAGAACTGTACAATTTAGATGCTGGTTCATCAACTATCTTAAAAGCGCCTGCAGCTTATCAAAAAGAAGGCAACGCCGAAATACAAAATCAGGATGGATTGATTTCAATTACCGGTCACGCTGGTGGCAGGGCGGGCATAGAATTTATTGCACCTTTAAAAGATCAGCAGGTTTATACCATTTCATTTTCGTGCAAAGGCAATACGCCACTGGCATTAAAACTTTTCAGGGTTAAGAACGGAGTAAAAACGATTGAACTGGAAGATGGCGTAAAATACATTGATAATTTTCCGGCAACAGAAAATGAATGGACAGTTTTTAAAGGAAGCATATTGGTGCCCTATATTGAAAATGACAGTGTGGCCATGTTCATTGGTACACAATCAGGCAAAGAATGTATACTGCAAATTAAAGACCTTCAGTTTGCAGAACAGCAACCGCAAAGAGAACCTTATAACATTCTTCCACTCGGGGAAAAAGTTACCAAGACCACTTACATTTTTACAGAACCATGGAAATCGCACCAGCAATTTATGATTGCTTCACAATCACGGTTGGCTGAAGCCAAAGGTTTTAAAGGATCGCAGATTGAGAAAATGCTGTACGCCAATTTTAATATGCTTACCTGGGTCACCGATGTAAATGACTTTGCTCCCTTTAATGTGCCCAACATGAACTATGCACCGGACATGTACAACAGGGATTCTTATTTTTCTACGGTAGCCTCTTACAACAAAGAATTAAATCTTTCCATCTGGGAGCAATGGGGTAAAACGCAGACACCCAAAGGTGGTATTGGTACCATCATCACACCATTGATGGGATCAGTAGAAGCAAAAGACAATGAAGCCACCATCGAATGGCTGATATGGGCCATGATGAACAAACGCCGCTTCGGTGTTACACTTCCGCAGGATAAAATAAAAAAGGCAGTTGATTATGTATTGAACGAATTTGACAGCAAGGGCGATGGTATATGCCGGTCGCACTTTCCTTTAAGTCAGGTAGATGTTATTGATTACAACCCAAAAACAGACCGGCTTGGAGTTAACCAGGGTATGCTGGCGATTGCATTGAGAACAATTAAGGAGTTAGGTTTTAATGTAACGGAAACGCATATACAGAAAGCTGAAAAAGCATACCGGGATTTTTATGATGTAAAACGCAAACATATTTTGTTCGACCGCAATTTTCCTGATATCATTTCTCTGACTGACCTGGAACCAGAATTCTTTTCCCTGTGGCTATTCAACAGGCCTATGCTGACAGATGAGATGGTCAAAAATCATTTGGATCTGATTCCTGTTTTAAATAAAGTAGCCAACTCTCCACATCCCGAATTGGGAACCACGGCACCCATTTGTGTGCGGGTTACAAAAGATGCAACAGGATTTGCTTATCTCAGCGGCGATTATCAACCCTTTGAAAAATTTGGTGAAGAAAACTATAGTAACGGAAAGAATGACGGCTATTATTATAACGGCGGCAGCTGGTTCAGGGCTGAATATTGTGCCTATGTAGTGGGATTAAAACATGGCTGGAAAAATGCTGTACCATTAATGGAAAACAGGGTATGGGCAGAAATTTATCTGAATCCCAAATGGCCCTTCAGCAAAGAATTTATACCAACAAAATGGACGACAACGGATAGCTGGTGGCCTTCTACAAAGGGTCTGTGCTGGAATATATTTATCCTGATGGCGGATGAAGTGGCAGGATTGCGCACACCGGCAATGGATCCTGATTATAAAAAATTAAAAGCAAAATAAATAACCATTGGTGCCTTACATCATCAGATAATATTCAACCCCAATTATTAACCGTTTAAAAAATTATTCAGGCAAACATGACAAATTAAAATACCAAAATGGCTATTCAGCCAAAGCAGGTGAGCAGAGAAAAAGATCCTGTAATGAATCAAAACGAAACTGCTAACACATGATCACATTCAAACACTTTTATTTTTTAAATATTAAAACGATGCTGGTATGAAAAAAAATCTTAAGGACATTATTCGTTCCATTCCAAAACAATTGCTTACAGGATTAAAGCTTGCAATTTGCTTTACCTGTTTGCAATTTATCCATTCTGCATCCTTTGCACAGGCAAAAGATGTTACTGTTACGGGTAAAATAAATTCCACTGCAGGCGAAGCATTGGTAGGCGTAACGGTTAAAGTAAAAAACGCCGCTACCACAACAACAACAGATGGTGCCGGTAATTTCTCCATTACTGCGCCGGACAATGCAATATTGCAGATAAGTTATGTTGGATACAAAATGCAGGAGGTATCGGTGTCTGGCAGAACTACATTGGCAGTAAGCCTGGCAACGGAGACCAATACGTTGGGTGATGTGGTGGTTGTTGGTTACAGCAGTCAGCGCAAAGGTAGTATCACAGGCGCTGTATCAACTGTAAACATGGCGGATGCAGATAAGCGCAGGGTGGCAGATGTGGCGCAGTTGTTACAGGGCCAGGTGGCTGGAGTAACGGTAACTCAAAGCACCGGTGCTCCCGGCGATGGCATCAATATTACTATCCGTGGTGTAGGAACCATTGGCAGCAGCAGCGATCCGCTTTATATTGTGGATGGGCAGCCGACTACCAGCATCTCCTTTATCAATCCTGCAGATATACAATCAATCACCGTATTGAAAGATGCCGCTGCCGCCGCAATTTATGGCGCACGGGCTTCGGGCGGTGTAATCGTTATCGTTACCAAATCAGGTAAAAAAGGAAGATCAAATCTTGATATCAGTTATTACAACGGTATTCAAAAAGTGGCCAATCTTCCAACCATGCTCAATGCTACACAGTATATGAATAAGATGGAGCAGAGCTGGAATAATTCCGGCTATTCAGGAACAAATCCTTACACAGCAGATAAATCAAGACCAGACCTTGCTAATACCAACTGGCTAAAAGAATTGTTTGTTTTGGGTAAATCACAAAACTTACAGGTTTCTGCAAGTGGTGGTTCGGATAAAGTTCAATACCTGCTCTCTGGCGGATATTACGGGCAGAACGGAATTGTAATTTATGATAACGACCAGTTCAAGCGTTTTAGTTTCAGGGCCAATGTAAATGCAAATATTACAGACCGTTTTACAATAGGTACCAACCTGCAGATATCCAACAGCGTACAGGATAAAATATCTTCCAGTGGTGATGCACCCGGAGTGATTCGTCATGCTTTTTTACGTCCGCCGGTAATTGGTGTGTTCAAAGATCCGACTGATCCTACTTACAGTGTTGCAGATCCTTACACCGACCTTCCTTTTTATTCAGCTAATGTAGCAGCAAATGGCGGTACCTGGAATGCCGGTGCAAACAAGTATGAGTTTGCTTCCAATCCACTTGCCATTGCTCATTTTACCAATGATAAACGCACCAATTTCAGAACATTTGGTAACGTGTATGCTGAACTGGCTTTGTTACAAAACAAAGAATTAAAACTGAGAAGTAACGTGGGTGTTGATTTGAACATGCTTCACAATAAAGCATTTTATAAAAACTATGGTGACAATGATGGCGGGGGTTCTTCCATTGACCAGGGAACCGGGCGTCAAAATCGCCCCAGCAATTTAAATGAAGAAAGAGGCCAGGAAACTACCATCACCTGGACGAATACCGTAAGCTATAATAAGAAAATTGACAGGCATACAATCAGCGCATTGGCAGGCAGTGAATTTATTACCAACTATGCTTCCGGTATCAGTGCATCAAGAGCAAGGTATGGTAATACAGATTCAGCATTCCAGTACATAGATTTCGGCGCTTTTCCACAGGACTTATGGAATGGCGGCAGTGCATCACAGTGGGCATTGTTCTCTTTATTTGGCTCTGTTAATTACAGTTACGATAATCGTTTTTTTGCAACGGCAAGTGCAAGACTGGATAAGTCAAGCCAGTTTGCTATCAATAATCAACAGGCGTTTTTCCCTTCTTTTTCTGCAGGCTGGAGAATATCACAGGAAAACTTCCTGCAGGATGTTAGTTGGTTATCTGACCTCAAATTAAGAGCCAGCACAGGTAAATTGGGCAACCAGTCCGGGTTGAATAATTACAACTCTTTATCTATTTATAATTCGCAGGGTACATTACTCCGTTATGGTAACCCGGATCTGAAATGGGAAACCACCACCCAGAATAATATAGGAATTGATGTAGGCTTGCTTAAAAACGCAATTACTTTTTCTGCTGAGTACTTTCAAAAGAAAACCTCTGATCTGTTGCTTCCATTGGGACTACCAAGTGTAGTGGGTGATGTAAAACCAACCATCGTAAATGCAGGAGCAGTAAGCAATAAAGGTTTTGAGTTTTCACTTGGTTATAGAAATAGCGGTCACAAATTCAGGTATGCCATTAATGCAAATCTTGCAACTGTAACCAACAACGTAGATAAGCTTGATCCAAATTTGCCCAACATTTATGGACAGGTTTCCAAGACAGAAGCCGGCCATCCGCTGAATTCTTTTTATGGATTTAAAATGACAGGTATCTATCAAAGTCAAAAAGAAATTGATGATTACCTGACAGGTTCCTCTCATGCTGATATTCACCCGGGGGATATTAAATTCCAGGACATCAATGGCGATGGTATCATCAATGATGTTGACCGTGCTTACATTGGCAATCCAAATCCAAGACTTAGTTATGGTACTAATTTGTCAGCCAGTTATCTTGGCTTCGACCTGAGTGTTTTATTTCAGGGTGTAAGCGGTGTTGAAAAATACAATGACCTTAAAAAAATCATTGACTACGATACCCGTCCGTTCAACCACACCATTGCTACACTGGGTGCATGGCATGGCGAAGGAACGAGCAACACCATCCCACGTTCCACCTTTACAGACAATGGAAGCAGCAAGGTATCCAGCATTTTTGTAGAAGACGCTTCTTACTTCAGGCTGAAGAATATTGAGCTTGGGTATACAGTAAACCTGGGCGGTAAAATAAAAACTGTTTTCCAGGATGTGCGCCTGTTTGTATCTGCTCAAAACCTGTTCACGGTAACCAAGTACACAGGGTTAGATCCGGAAGCGTACAACATGTTTGACCAGGGAACTTACCCGCAATCAAAAGCATTTTTATTTGGTATCAATGTTAAATTATAATTCATACACTAAAAATCAACAACATGAAATCAATATATAAAATACTGGCTGCTCTTGTCATCTTCTGCACAGCCGGTTGTTCAAAAGAGTTACATAAAACTCCCATTGGAATAATAACAGAAGGTATACCGCCTACGCATGAGTCGGTTATTTATTCTGTCACCTCTTCTTACCAACTTCTTTCCAGTACACTGAATATCATTGGCAACTGGGGTTGGGATGATGGTACGGTACTCCGCAATGATTTTATTATGCAGGATATTGCCTCCGGTGATATGCTGAAAAAATGGAACCCCGATGGTGACCAGGCATGGATGGACCAGTTTGCTGATTTTAGTTTTACCTCAAGCAACAGCGGTGTAAAAGGCCAGTGGAGTTATGATTATGCAGGTATTGCAAGAACCAATTTGGCCATCAGTTATTTAACAGATGCAACCTTAACAGCAAGCCTTGGTATTGACGAAACATTAAGGAAAAGTTTGTTGGGTCAGGTATATTTTTTAAGGGCTTTTTATTATTTCGACCTGGTGAATTTATACGGCGATGTGCCATTGTTAACAGCACCGTTGAAAAATTTTGCAGATGCTTACAGCGTTGCCAAAAGAGAAACAAAAGCAAATGTGTACGTGCAGATAAGCAAGGACCTGGCTGATGCGAAGTCGTTATTACCAGATGGTAAATATGCAGCTGCTGATGAAAAATGGAGGGTATCCAAAGGCGCAGTGATGGCGATGCAGGCAAAGGTTGCATTGTACAACCAGCAATGGGCAGACGTTATAACTGCTGTTAATGCAATGGAAGCATTAAACTACTACAGTTTAGACCACAACTACTTCGACAACTTCAGCGTAGCGAAAGAATTTGCAGAAAACGAAGTGGTATTTGCCTATGATCATAAGTCGTTAACAACACCAAGAACAGGCAATGGCCTGTGCGCATTGGCAGGATGGGGATTTATAGCTCCTTCTCCCAGTTTTATTGCAGCATTTGAACCCAACGATCCAAGATTGGGATTGACAGTTGATGTAGCAGGACAAAACGTATACAAATTATTTGGTGAATTAAACAGCAATAACAAGGGTAATGATGATGCTCCCAGCAACAAAATATATATCCGCTGGGCAGATGTACAATTATGGAAAGCAGAAGCCTTAAATGAAACAGGTGATTACCCGGGCGCCATTGCAATAATCAATAGCATAAGGCAGCGTGCAAGAACCAGTCCTAATGCTGACGGAACCATGCCTCCTGCAGGAACATTACCAGACAGGGATGTTACGTCTGTCAGTAAAGACCAGATCAGAACATGGTTGATTCAGGAAAGAAGGGTAGAGTTGGGTTTTGAATCACAAAGATTCAACGACCTGAAACGTTGGGGAATTGCCAAAGCTTTTTTAACAGGGTCGGGTAAAAATTTCCAGGACAAAAATTATCTCTATCCAATTCCACAGGGCGAGATCGATAAATCCGGTGGCAGCATCACACAAAATACAGGATATTAAATTATTTGGTAAACGATAGGGAGTTATTTGAAGTTTGATTCAAACATTTGAATAACTCCTTTTTTTTACTGCTATTCTCTTTGGTAGAATTACTAAAAACTTAGTGCTGCTATTATGGGTACAAATATCAAAATGAGTTGGACTGCAGTCATAGTCGCTATTTTTGTTTGCTCATCGGCCTGTAAAAAGCAGGCTGCGATTGCAGCGCCTGTTGTAGTTCCTGTGGTGCCAGCACCTGTTATAGTTTCTTCTGTTTTAAATACGGCACATCTTGAAAGATTAGCTGTGCCTGTTGTTTTTCCCAATGGTGAAAAAGCAGAAGGCATTTATATTTATGCAGATGCCCCTTCTTACAATCCTGTAGTCGCTGGCGGTGAAGGTTTTACCTGCGTAGACGATGTGGTCCGTGAAGTATTATTTTATTTGAGAAGCAGTACATTTTCCACCGATACAGTCATTCAAAATAAAGTATATGGCCTGTTGAGTTTTATTGTCAACATGCAATCTGATAATGGCTACTTCTATAATTTTTTGCAACAGGGAAATGTGATCAACAAGACGGGTATCACCAGTATCAATCAGCCTAAATGGTGGAGCTGGCGTGCTTTACAGGCGCTTACTGAAGCAGGTCCTGTTATCAAATCAAAAAATAGTTTATTGTCAGGCAGGGTAGATGCAGTAGTTGTTAAACTGATTGCTGTAATTAAAAAGGAGTTGGTAGATCTGCCACTCACTACTGTTCAGATAAATGGAATTGATGTGCCACAATGGTTACCGGAAGGTGCCGACCAGGCTGCAACATTGATCCTCGGTTTAATTCCATATTGCCAGGGAACTGAAGATGTTGTAATAAAAAATTATATCCGCAAACTAGCCAATGGAATTGTAATGACACAGTTTGGAGATGCTGCTCATTTTCCGTTTTCCTGTTTTTTAAGTTCCGGCAACAGCTGGCATGCATACGGCAGCGACCAGGCGTCTGCTATTTTTAAAGCAGGCATTTTTTTAAATGATACCAGCTATACCACCAGGGCAATGACAGAAGTAAATAATTTTTATCCCTGGTTATTAAGTAATGGATTTAAAAACGCTTTCGATGTAAGCTTTGCCAATGGAGTGTTTACGGCGGAGAATACAAAAGAATTTGAACAGATCGCTTATGGTGTTCGCCCAATGGTATTTGCCGCTATTGATGCGTATGTAGTTACCAATGATGAACGATATGCAGATATGGCGGGTCATTTAGCCGCATGGTTTCTTGGAAAAAATACGGCAGGTGCCAATATGTTCTCAGTCAGTAACGGTCGCTGTTATGATGCGATCAATACCGGTAATAGCATCAATAAAAATTCGGGAGCAGAATCAACTATTGAAGCCTTGCTGACAATGCAACGGGTAAGTAATTATCCAACAGTAAAAGCTGCAATGGACCGGTATAAATTGTAATAATAAAAAATCTGGTATTCATTATTGACTATTGACTATTCACGATTGACTATTGACCATTGACCATTCACCACCAATCACCATTTTAATTTTTTTTATGAATGATATCGTAAAACGATTCCCCGCAAACCCGTTATTATCTCCCAAAGATCTGAAGGCAAGCGCTGAAGGACTGGAAATTACCTGCCTGTTAAATCCTGGTGTATTCCGGTTTCAAAATAAAACATGGTTGATTGTAAGGGTAGCAGAAAGACCGGCACAAAAAGAGAACATTATTTCTTTTCCTGTACTCACAGAAACGGGCGGCACACAGATAATAGAAATTAAAAAAGATGACCCAGAACTGGACGCATCGGATGCAAGGGTGATCAATTATAAAGGGGTTGATTATTTAACCACCTTGTCTCACCTGCGCTTGCTTTGTTCAGATGACGGCGTACAATTTTATGAACCGGAAGGATATACACCATTGGTGGGAGAAGGAATGCTGCAAACATTCGGTATAGAAGATTGCAGGGTAGCACTACTGGAAAATATTTATTACCTCACATTTACAGCTGTATCTGGCAATGGTGTGGGGGTGGGGTTACGCACTACCGTTAACTGGAAAGATTTTACAAGTCATGGCATGATGCTGCCGCCGCATAATAAAGACTGTGCCATTTTTGAAGAAAAAATCAATGGTTTATTTTATGCTTTGCACCGGCCCAGCAGCGTGGATATCGGCGGTAATTATATCTGGATTACTTCTTCACCTGACGGAGTGCACTGGGGCAATCATCAGTGCATTATTAAAACAAGAGAAGGTGCATGGGATAGCAAAAGAGTAGGTGCCGGCGCAGCGCCCATTAAAACCGATAAAGGCTGGCTCGCAATTTATCACGGGGCAAATGAAAAACATCAATATTGTTTGGGGGCTTTTTTAATGGATACCAATGATCCGTCCAAAGTAATTGCAAGAACGGAGGAGCCGGTCATGGTGCCAACAGCGACCTATGAAACGAGTGGTTTTTTTGGCAACGTGGTGTTTACCAATGGTCATATTGTGGATGGAGATACCATCACTGTTTATTATGGTGCTGCTGATGAATTTGTTTGTGCTGCACATTTTTCTTTGAAAGAAATTCTCTCACTTTTAAAATTCAATCATGTTTAATAAACTCAAAACGGAGATCAGTCATTTTAAAAGCCAACCACGTAATTTCCAGATACTGATCTTAACCAATTTAACGTATGCATTCGTACTGCCGGTGATTGATACTTTTGTGGCGGCATACGTAATGCGCAATTCAAACGATCCGACAAAAGTGGTCATTTACCAGCTGACCGTGTACACCGGTATACCGTTGACATTCTTACTGAATGGATTTTTATTAAAACATTTTAATATCAGGAAACTTTATTCTGCAGGCATGATGCTAAGTGCAATTTCCATGATATACATGATGAGCCTGCATGATTTGGATAATGTGGGTCTTGGGGTTGCTGGTATTATCATGGGCCTGTCGTTCGGGTTTTACTGGGCCAACAGGGATGTGCTTGCCTTAGCCATTACCAATGACGGAAACAGGAATTATTATTATGGGCTGGAAACTTTTTTTTATACCATCATCGCCGTGGTTGTTCCCGTAACCATCGGCTGGTTTATAGAAACAAGAGGTGGTGCAACACATGATGATGCTTCCATCCATACAGCATACAAAGTCATCACCGGTATTGTTTTCCTGATTACAGTGATTGCTTCAATCGTTTGCTTCAGGGGCTCTTTCCCGAACCCGGAACATAAGAAGTATGTATTCTTTAAATTTCATCCTTTGTGGTACAAGCTGCTTTCTTTGGCTTTATTAAAAGGCCTTGCACAGGGATTTTTGGTAACGGCTCCGGCCATGCTCATCATGACATTACTCGGTAAAGAAGGTGCGCTGGGAACTGCACAATCTATCGGAGCCATTATTGCAGCTGTTATCATGTATGTTTTGGGAAGATTGTCTAAACCAGGTGACCGCATTAAAATATTTGCAGTGGGCCTTGGCCTGTTTGCTTTGGGGGCAGTAGTCAATGGTGCTTTATTCAGTGGACTGGGAGTGATCATTTTTATCCTGCTATTGTTGATTGCAAAACCACTCATCGATCTTGCTTATTTCCCCATTCAATTCCAGGTAATAGATATTGTGAATAAAGTTGAAAAACGTGGTGAGTACGCATACATACTCAATCATGAATGGGGATTATATGCAGGCAGGCTGATTGGAGCAGGTACCTTTTTAGCATTGGCTTATGGCATTTCAAATGAAATCGCGTTGAGGTATGCTGTTATCATTATTGCTACTTTACAATTATGCTCCATCTTTGTAGCAAAAAAAATTATAGCACAGGGCAAAATACTATCACCGGATGAACCAGGAATAGATATGAAAGCGATGGGTGAAGTAGCAGAGTCAATTGTTTAATGATTAATAAAAATGGATCAGCAGATGGAGGATTGTCTCAGTTTAATAAAAGCCTGGCAACCTTCAAAATAATACAACTCAAAAAAAATAAAGATTCAATGAAGAATAATTTGAGAAATATAGCGGTCGCACTTTTATTTATGTGCGGTACCAATTTTTTAACGGCGCAGGTAAAACAACAACAGTTACAACGGGTAGACCAGATGCCTTTTTTGCCTGCACCGTTGCAAATAATCGATTATAAAAAACTGGCGCTTCGGTTTGATAAAACGGTGTTTGACTTTAATGCCAAAGGAAAATTCTGGCCATTGGTGTGGATGGACAGCAGTAAAAAGAATTTCCCACAAAATGTCGTGGGCCTGTATACCGCTTTGGCAGATGTAAGGCAGGGCACGAATAATAAAGGCATGTTTCATGAAGCGCTGGCAACGATGGGTGCAACGCTCGGTGCCAGTTTGGTAGGCATTGACAAGACAAACCAACAAGGTCTTGATTATGTAGGCATGGTGAAAAATTATTTTAATAAAGAAACAGGCTGGAATATTATGATGAACAACACCTGTCCGGAAGTAGCGCTGCTCGGCGGTGGTTACGGTCGTGACTGGTGGTATGATGTGTATCCCAATGTGTTGTTTTATGCCATCTGCAATCAGTATCCCAACGAACCGGGCTTTACTGAAATAGCCAAAACCATTGCCGAACAATTTTATGCTGCTGATTCAATATTAAATGGCAATTACGATTATTCTTATTTTGACTACGGTAAAATGAAGCCAATGAAAAACCAGATTTGTGCCCAGCCGGATGCAGCTGCTGGTCATGCTTATGTATTGTATGCCGCATTTAAAAAGTTTGGCGACGTGAGATATTTAAAAGGTGCATTGAGTGCTTTGTCTGCATTGCAATCGCAAAAAATAAATCCTACTTATGAATTGCTGATGCCTTTCGGCGCTTACCTGGCTGCACGAATAAATGCAGAGCAGGTAAAAAATTATGACCTGGATAAAATGCTGGGCTGGAGTTTTGATGGCACGGCGGTTTGCAGGGAAGGCTGGGGCGTATTGGTTGGCAAATGGAATGGCATTGATATATCAGGTATTGTTGGCAGCACGGTGGATCATGGCGGGTATGGTTTTTTGATGAACACCTACGATGCTGCCTGGCCGCTTGTTCCCATGGTCCGGTACAATCAGTCTTATGCTGTTGCCATTGGTAAATGGATGTTGAATGCGGCCAACGCCGCCCGGTTTTTTTACCCGCAATACATGCCGGATGATCATGAAACCATTCCACAACTGGCATCGGTTACCAAAGGCGTGATTGGATATGAAGGGATGATCAAACAATCATCCTATAAACAACATGAAAACTTAAAAGGCCCGGTAGCACAGGGTGATGGCCCGTTATGGGTTCTTGGGAAGAATCCGGAGGAATCACAATTCAGTGTGTATGGAAGTGGCCATGCAGGAATTTTTGGCAGCATTATCCGTACAACAAATATTAACGGTGTGCTGCAATTAAATTTACTGGCTACCGATTTTTATCATGATAAGGCTTACCCTTCTTTTTTATATTACAATCCATATACCACTACTAAAACAGTTGTGATGACAACGACGGGCAATAAAAAAGTTGATTTGTACAATACCGTTACCGGTAAATTCATTGCAAAAAATGTTGCTTCATCTGCTTCAATACAACTGCCGCCACAAAATGCTGCGGTCATCATTTGTGTTCCTGCTGGCGGTAAGATAACTTATGACGGCACTAAAATGGTGGTGAATGGGATTGTGGTTGATTATATGTTTACTAAACGAACCCGTTGACATGATTTGTTCAAAGGTTGGGTTGGTTTCACTTTGTTATACCAACAGGTAATGCAGGCTATTCAGCAGAAAATCTTAAGGAATGTGTTGCAGCCGGAGTAAAATCTGCAGGGACAGGGCGCTCGCCATCGTGGTTACTGGCGTAAAAATAAAAGAGATAATTTGTTCGAATCCGTTTACACCGGATTGATTTAGTTCGAAAATGTTATCTTTTAAATCTCACTACTTAAGAGCGTAAGAAAGAATGGTCTATGAAGTTCGGATTTCGTCACCTTAATAGTAAGCATATGTTATCAGTTAATGATCTATTTTTCGGACACATTTCGGACATATTTCCTTTCACACCATTTTTGATTGCCATTATGGTAAATTTCCTAATGAATTGTGAGAAAAGGAGGTATCCAACATTATTGTTGGAACAATAAATTATTTAGGGTGGCTGGTCTTACCTTCTTTAAAAGCCTTGGGCGTTACGCCAAATTTTGATTTGAAAACGGTAGAGAAATAGGCCTGTGATGCAAAGCCCACTTTAAAGGCAATTTCTGCTATATTCAGCTCTTCATTCAGCAATAAATATTTTGCCTTTTGCAGGCGAATGGTAAGGATATAATCATTTACATTGTAACCTAACAAGGCCTTTACTTTTCTGTATAGCTGTACCCTGGAAATACCAATCTGTCTGCCAATTTCATCTACTGAAAAATGTTCGTTGGCAATATTATTTTCTACAACTGCGGTAAACTCATTGATGAATTTCCGGTCAATCTTGCTGGAGGAATTCGACCTGGTTTCTGCCGGCAGTTCACTTGTATAATGTTCTCTCAGTACAGCCCTGTTTTTCAACACTGTTTTAATGGTTTCTTCCAGGTAGGCCACATTAAAAGGCTTAACAATAAAAGCGTCCGCCTGCGATTTAATACCTTCTATCTGTTCTTCAATACTGCCTTTGGCGGTTAATAGTATCACGGGTATATGCGATGTTCGCAAATCGTGTTTAAGTATTTCGGTTAATTGCAAACCATTTTGACCGGGCAAAACAATATCTGAAATGATCAGGTCTGGAACAATGTCAAACGCAAGACTGGCGCCACTTTCCCCCGTGGCGGCCTCATGCAGTTCATAATGACTGTCAAGCCTTTCTTTTAAAAATGCCCGCAGGTCATCATTGTCTTCAATAATTAAAATTGAATTTTCTTTTTGAACTGCAGTAGTTGAATCATGTTGTAAGTTTACTTTTTCAATATCTGTAATGTATATTTTTTCATCTTCATAAATATTGGATGGAGCGGGTTTCTCCTTCAATATGTCCTGTGCCTGTAAATGTGATTTTCCGATAGGCAGATTGATTTCAAAACAGGTGCCTTTTCCTTTTTCGCTTGTAAGTGTAATGTCACCGTGATGCAACCCAATCAATTGTTTTGACAGAGATAACCCAAGACCTGTTCCTTTAAACGTACTGCTATGCCCCTGGTAAAACATTTCAAATGCATGGGCTGCATCTTCCTCACTCATGCCCACACCATCATCTGCTACTTTTATGATGGCTGTTTTTCCGTCAGCAGTTGTATCAATCGTAACATTGATGTTGCCATGATCAGCAGTAAATTTAAATGCATTAGAAAGTAAATTAAACAATACCTTATCCAGCATAGTCGTGTCAAACCATAACTGCAAGTCTTTCACTTTGCTGGTTACATTAAACGAGATGTGTTTTTTCTTTGCTGTTTCCGTGAATGCGCTTGTTATATCATTTACAAAAGAGGTGATGTTATTTTCAGACGCACTAAATTTCATTTTACCTTCTTCCATTTTTCTGAAATCCATTAATTGATTGATCAGGCGCAGCAACCGCATTGTATTGCGGCGTATAAATTCCAGGTTATTTTTTACCGCGAAATGCAGCTTGGGAGAAGCCATGGCATCTTCCAGGGGAGCCATGATCAAAGTGAGGGGCGTACGCAGTTCATGAGAGATGTTTGTAAAAAAATTAACCCGGGCATCATTGGCGTCTTTTACTTTTTGCATCAACTCTACCAGCTGGTTACGCTGACCGGAAATTTCTTCTTTTTGCTGCTCCAGTTTTTTATTAATCTTTTTATTTTCCTGCAGATAATAAAACAGCACACCTCCAAATATTAATGCCAGGGCGAGCGTTATTGATATACCAAGTATTATATTAGTTTGGTTTTTTGAAATGATAATCTGTTCTTCAATCTTTTTTTGTCTTTTATCAATATCAGCCTGCTGTTCCGTTACCTTATCATTTTGCAGTTGCATAATGCGAACGTTGGAAGAATCAATGATGGTAGTAGCGAGGGTATTCTCTTTGGAATAAGGTTGGTGGTCTAAAATTTTCAGGGCGGTAACAATGGCTTCCTGCCCGCCGGTCGGATATAATACAGTAGCAGCCAGCATTTTTGAAGCAACCATTCCCATTCCCAAACTGTCAATAGGCAGTCCGTCAACACCAATAATTTTTATCTTTTTATCAGTACTTGTTTTTTTACAGATGCGGTATACTGTCAGGGCAATGTAATCAGTTTGGGCAAAAATTAGACTGATATTTTGATTGGTCACCAGCGTGTTTTCCAGGTCACTTTCATAATTAACTGCATGGTCCTGTATTGTCTTTAGCAGACGTATGCCAGGGTTATTAGCAATCACATCCACAAAACCCTTATGTCTGTCGATAAATGGAGTTGCATCCGACAGCCCCATTACCTCAAGTATATCTCCTTTCCCTTTTAACAGTGATATGGTATACCTTCCTGCATTTTGACCTACCTCAAAATTGGATGCACCTACAAAAGCGGTATATTTTGTTGAATTGATACCCCGGTCTATTAAAACTACCGGAATACCCGACGTATACACATTTTCAATAACGGGGGTTAAAGGCTGCGCTTCATTCGGAGAAACAATTAGCAGGTCTATTCCTTGTTTTACCAGTTCATTGATCTGTTGAATTTGTTTTTGGGTATTGGCTTCGGCATCCTTAAAAATAAACTGAATATTATTGTGAAAAGAAAGCTCCCGGTTCATTTCGTCCATCATTTTTTTTCTCCACGCATCACCACTTTGACATTGCGAAAAACCAATCCGGAGCTTTTTGGGTGATTTTTGATCACTGCAGGAAGAGAAGAAAATAATAGCAAGCGATACCAAAAGAAAGATGGGTTTTTCCCTGATACAATTAATGAAGGATTGATTTTTTTTAAGCGATGGCGAAACAAACATAGCGGCAAGTTGAGTTATTTTTTTTCAATTCAACAGATAAAATCATTTCAATTGTTTCGATCCTGTTTCTTTTACTAAAATTACTTTTTTTGGTGGTACCCTCATGGTATTAATTTATAAAACCATGCTACAAATTTGAAAAATATTGTTTGCCTGGCTATCGGATTATTTTTTTAAAGAGTTGATTTATAATCTGTTGCCTTATTTCCTTTGCTAAATACAATTTTGAAACAAGTTGAGACGATAACGTACAACTTCGCACAATGCGGCAGCTACTTTTACCGGCATAAACGAGCTGCTGTATGAATAAAAGCAAACTATTTCAATGGTCTATTGTAGCCGCACTGGCTGGTTTTATTTTTGGATTTGATACGGTTGTAATCTCAGGCGCCAATCTTCCCATCAAAAACTTGTGGCATACTTCACCTTTATTTCATGGATTTTTTATAATGTCGATGGCCTTGTGGGGTACACTGGTTGGGTCCATCTTCGGTGGCATACCCACTGAAAAATTCGGACGTAAAAAAGTATTGTTTTGGATCGGAATTCTATTCGCACTTTCCGCTGTTGGTTCAGCATTGGCCCAGGATCCTTACAGCTTTTCATTTTTTCGTTTTATAGGCGGTATCGGTATTGGTGTTTCCTCAGTGGTGGCACCAACCTATATTTCTGAAATTTCAACTCCGGCTACCCGTGGTAAACTGGGTGCGATGTACCAGTTTAATATTGTTTTTGGCATATTGGTCGCCTTTCTTTCTAATTATTTTTTACAAGGTGTTGGCGGTGTCAATGACTGGCGCTGGATGTTGGGTGTGCTGGCAATTCCCTCGGTTATTTATACAGTGATGGTAATGGGCGTGCCCGAAAGTCCACGTTGGTTGATTACAAAAAAGAACGACCGGCTAAAAGCGAAACAAATACTGTTGTTGATTGGTGTAGCAGATGCGGATGCGGAAATAGCTGCAATAACACAAAGCAACCAGCATGAATCATTGGTTGAAAAAAATGGAGGCTTCTTTAGTTCCAAACACAAAGTCATTATTTCATTGGCATTTTTAATTGCCTTTTTTAACCAGCTTTCCGGCATCAATTTCATTTTATATTATGCGCCGGAAATATTATCTAAAATAGGCCTGGGTGCAAAAGACTCTTTGCTTAATTCCATCGCCATCGGCGGCACAAATTTAATTTTCACTTTTGTGGGTCTTTATCTTATTGACAGACTGGGAAGAAAAAAATTGCTGCTGATTGGGTCAATTGGTTACATCATAAGTCTGGCAATGGTGGCAGGCTGTTTTGCCTCGCATGCAAGCCCTGTACTTTTAATGAGTTTTTTATTGCTCTTTATTGCAGCCCACGCAATAGGGCAGGGCGCAGTGATATGGGTTTTTATTTCAGAAATTTTCCCCAACAAAATACGGGCTACAGGCCAGTCATTTGGCGCCAGCGTTCACTGGGTATTCGCAGCCATAATAACATTGATAACCCCCGTTTTTTTAGACAGCACCAATGGAATATTCAAAGATAATCCCTGGCCAATTTTTGCCTTTTTCGCTGTCATGATGTTACTGCAATTAATGTGGGTACTTACTAAAATGCCTGAAACAAAGGGCGTTTCGCTTGAAGCACTGGAAGCCAGGCTAATGAAGGAGAACGAGCCTTTTGAAGGAAAAGTAAAGGAAGCTTTTTAGAGACGATGCTGATTTTTTTCTATCAATACGATTTGACTGCTACTAATTTTTTAAACAATTAAAATTTCATTTATGAGAAAAGTTTTTTTCTTATTGCCATTATTATTACTGGCGATGTTTTCTTTTGCACAGCAAAAGACCATTACGGGGGTGGTTACCAGCAAGGCCGATAAAACGCCTTTGTCTGGCGTAACAGTGCGTTCAAAAACCAAAACTGTTACTACCAATAACGCAGGTGAATATTCTATAGAAACAGCCATCGGCGAAACGCTTGTGTTTTCTTACGTTGGGCTGAAGTCGGTTGACCTGAAAGTTACCGCTGATACAAAAAATCCTTCTGTTGAATTGGAAGCTGCTGCCAACAGCCTTGATCAGGTCGTTGTAGTAGGTTACACTTCTCAGAAGAAAAAAGATTTAACGGGAGCAGTGGCAGTAGTGGATTTAACGCCTGTTAAAAACAATACATCGGGCAATACCATGCAGGCTTTGCAGGGCAGAGTTGCCGGATTGTACATTGAAAAGGATGGTTCACCCAACGGCTCAAATGGAAGAATATTGATTCGTGGTGCCAATACTTTAGGCAATACTGATCCGTTGTATATTATTGACGGTGTCCCTACTACAAGACCGGAAGTGTTTCAAAATATACCTGCAGCATCCATTGCATCGGTGCAGGTGTTGAAAGATGCATCAGCTGAATCCATTTATGGGTCCCGTGCATCCAATGGTGTGATTATCGTTACCACCAAAAATGGCGGTAACACAGATGGTAAAGTAAATTTTCAATTGAACAGCAGCGTGTCAAGTCAGTCAGAAAAGGCAATGCGGTTTAAGATGCTGAATTCACTTGACAGAGGAAAAGCATTGTGGCAGGCATCTGTAAATGACAAGCAGGACCCGGCTGCTGGATACGGAGAAATTTATGGTTTCGATTGGAACAACGACTACAACAGTCCGGTATTAAACGGAGTTACAGTAAAGCCTTTTGTTGGTGGAGACCAAAATACACCTGCAGGAAATACAGACTGGCAGAGTGTTATGTATAAAACTGGCCTGGTAACCAATAACAATTTAACTGTTTCTGCAGGCAACAAAAATTCCTCAGTGGAGATTAACCTCGGCTACCTCAAAAACACAGGCATGCTAAGGTTCACCGGCTACAACAGGTTGAGCGGTGGTATCAATGCATTAACCCATGCTTTTAATAATAAGTTATTGTTTGGCATCAATTTAAACATTGCCAATTCGAATGAAACGTTGACTGCAAGAGATCTGGGCGGAGCCGCAACTACCAACCTTGCTGTTTCTTTGGTGCCAACCATTCCTGTGTATCAAAAAGACGGTGTAACCTATGCTGGTGAATTAGGTGCAGGCTATTCGGACAGAAACAATCCATTGCACATGCAGGATTTGGCCAAGTGGAATAATGCCAACCGCCTGAGTTCATTCGGAAATATTTTTGCAGAGATTCAGCCAATTAAAAATTTGTTTTTCAAAACAAGTGTTGGTGCAGATGATGCAAGGTTTTTAAATAAAGTAATTACGCCAACATTTGCTGAAGGCGCATTGGCCCGGACAACTAACAGTTTGTCATTTGATGAAAATCATTATTTAAGTCTTACACTCTCCAATACGGTGCGATACAATTTTGATTTAGGTGAAAAAAATCATTTTAAAGTGTTGGCAGGTACAGAATATATCAAGACTGATCTTAATTACCAATCAACCAAAAAAGAAGGATACGCTCTGCAAACAGAAGACTATTTTACACTGAGTGCCGGAACTGGTAACACAACTGTAACCGGTGGCTCAACAGGTAACAGGCTGTTCTCTTTATTTGGACGTGTTGATTACAATTTGTCAGATAAATATCTTGCGGCCATCACCGTTCGCCGGGATGGTTCTTCAAGATTTGGTGCCGATAACCGCTATGGTGTCTTCCCCGCAGCATCAGTAGGTTGGAAGATAGACAAAGAATCATTTATGGCGGATAACAAAATTTTCTCCGAATTAAAATTAAGGGCTGGAGTAGGACGTGTGGGTAATCAGCAAATTGGTGACCTGGCCCGCTTTGGATTATTTGATACAAGATATGGCACGGTGTTGTCACAATTGGTTGGCGGTTTTTGGGAGCAGTACATGAACATCGGAACAGCTTATTCGCTTTCGGGCGCAAATACAGGCAACCTGCCTTCAGGTTTTGTGCAGACACAGGCAGCCAACACTGCATTGAAATGGGAAACAACAGATGAAATAAACACAGGGTTAGACTTCACCATTCTGAATAATAAAATCTTCGGTTCATTCGATTATTTTACCCGGAAAACAACGGGTATATTGATTACACCTCCTGTTGCTTCTGCACTGGGTGAAGGACAAACCAAAGCAGTGAATGGTGCTTCAAAAAGTAATAAAGGCTGGGAACTGGTATTAGGTTACCGCGGTAACCAAACCGGCGATCTGAAATACAATGTTCAATTCAACTTTGCACACTTCAGAGATAAGATTACAGAGCTTCCTGAAAATGTACGGCCGGCTTACGCAGGTAATCTTGTCAATACAATTATCGGGCACTCTCAATTTGATGTATTTGGCTATAAAACAAATGGTCTTTTTCAATCCCAGGCAGAAGTGGATAAAGCACCTACACAAATCGGTGCTGGTCCGGGCAGAATTCGCTACGTAGATATTAATGGTGATGGAAAAATTGATGACCTTGACAGAACATGGCTTGGCTCTACTTTGCCCAAACTTGAATATGGTTTAAGGGTAGATCTGTCTTACAAACAATTTGATTTATCCATTTTTGGATCAGGTGTAGCAGGCAAAACAGGCTTTGATGTGTACTCCATGTTTAACCAGTTAATGAGAAGTCGTGAGAATGTAGGACCAGGTGTTTTCGACGGTTGGACACCAACCCATACCAATACCAAAGTGCCAGCATTAACGCTGAAAGATAATAATAATGAAACCCGTACTTCTGATTATTTCTTTGTAAATGCATCTTATTTCAAAATGCGTAATATCCAGTTGGGATACAACATTCAACCCAAATCTGTTTTTTCAAGACTGCGCTTTTTTGCCATGGCAGAAAACCTTTTCTGGTTCAAAAGCAAGAGCTATATAAGTCCTGATCCTGAAAGGATTGATTTAGATCCGGTACCCATTCCAAAGACATTCACTTTTGGTATTAATGCATCATTTTAAAGTAAAAACTAAAACAACATGAAAAAGATAATTATAGCAACTTTTATAACATCCGGACTATTGTTTTTTAGTTCTTGTAAAAAGGAATTGGATTACAAACCGACAGGTTTATTATCATCTGCAGATTTAGCTGCCCCTACGCCATCGCAGGTGGAAGGGCTGGTAACAGCCGCTTACGCAGCAATAGGAAACGGCGATATGATCGGCCCGATTTATAGCGATTGGGCCTATGGTAGTGTACGTTCGGATGATGCATACAAAGGCGGCGGGGGTACCGGTGATGTGGGCGAAATAGATGCCATGGAACATTACAATTTGGTAACTCCAACAATCGATGCATTCATTTTTCGCACCTGGAAAAATTTGTTTAAATCAATCGGCAGGGCAAACGTTGCATTGCGTGCCGTAAACTCCCTGGCTGATGCAGATTATCCACAGAAAAAAACAAGACAGGCAGAACTGCGGTTTTTAAGGGCTCACAGTTATTTCATCATGAAAAAGCTTTACAAGAATATTCCCATTTTTGATGAAACAGCGTCTGGTGATGATATTTTGAAAGTGGCCAATGATTTGGATAATGACGCATCATGGAATAAGATTGCAGACGATTTTCAATTTGCAATTGATAATTTGCCAGAAACGCAGCCAGAACTTGCAAGAGCAAACAAGCATGCCGCGGAAGCTTATCTTGCAAAAGTAAGGTTATACCAGGCTTATAAGCAGGATGCAACTCACCACGTTACAAGTATTGACCAGCCCCTGTTGCAACAAGTGGTTACTTTAACACAGGCGGTTATTTCTTCTGGAAAATATGCATTAAGCGCTGATATCGCCAATAACTTTTTACCTGAAACTGAAAATGGTCCGGAGTCTGTTTTTGCAATTCAATTTTCTATTAACGATGGTACTACGTCCGGAAGATTGAACTATGAAGATGGACTGAATTATCCGCATGGGGCTCCTCAATATGGCTGCTGCGGCTTTCATGCCAGCAGTCAGAACATGGTAAACGCTTTTACTACAGATGCCAATGGCCTGCCTAATTTTGAAACTTTCAACAATAGTATTGCAGACTTAAATACTGCTACAGTTGACGTTCGAATTGACCACACAGTGGGCATTGAAGGTCATCCGTATAAATACAATAACGCCTTGCCATTTAGCAACAGTTGGGTACGGGATGCAGGTGTATATGGAAATTTTCATACCATGCGCAATCAGCAACTGGCAAGCAGTTCATCTTATTTTAAAAACGGCCCTTTTATGGGGGTCGCTAAAAATTATGATATCATCCGGTACGACGACGTATTGCTGATGCAGGCTGAGGCATACATTCAATTAGGTCAACAGGATAAAGCGTTGCCTCTGATTAATCAAATACGGGCAAGGGCAGCGGCTAGTACCGGCCGGTTAAAAAAAGCAGATGGAACGTTTGCATCGCATTACAACGTTGGGCAATACAGCGCTGCAGGATGGACCAAAGATTATGCCTTTAAAGCATTACAATGGGAGCGGAGACTGGAGTTTGCCACCGAAGGATCACGTTTTTTTGACCTGGTAAGATGGGGCATTGCTGAGCCAACTTTAAATGCATATATAAACATTGAAAAAGTGAGAAGAACATTTTTGGCAACGGCTAAATTCACAGCAGGCCGCGATGAATACTTACCCATTCCACAATCGGAGATTACATTTACCAATGGTTTGTACAAGCAAAACCCAGGCTATTGATAAGGGTTAATGAATACTTATTAAGGCATAACAAATTTTTAATTTGAGTGCTTCCTATAGCAAGCAGTCGTTTTTTTGACAATACACGGGGGGAAGTTTCTACTTCCTCCTTTTTTATAACGACAGAAAGATTTTTGTAATCTGAACAGGCATTTTTAATAGCGGCGTTTTTTATACTTCATAAATTATAGGATAAGAGTCGTTAATTTACCAGATATTAAATTGAGTAATCATTAAACTGATGACATGAAAATAAAAAAAATTGCGATTTTGATTTGTTGTTCCTTCCTGTTGGGTACGGGGAATTTATTGGCGCAGCACGCTGTGCAAATGAAAGAACAATATCGCCCCCAGTTTCATTTCTCACCTCAAAAAAACTGGATGAATGACCCCAACGGTATGGTATATTCCAACGGAGTTTATCATTTGTTTTTCCAGTACAATCCGTACAGTTCGGTATGGGGCCCAATGCATTGGGGGCATGCCACCAGCAAAGATTTAATTCACTGGCAACAACAACCCATTGCAATTTACCCGGATAGCCTGGGGACCATTTTTTCCGGCAGCGCCGTAGCAGATAAAAATAACACCAGCGGCTTTGGTAAAAATGGCCAGGTGCCATTGGTAGCCATGTTTACGCAACATGACACCGTTGGCGAAAAAGCGGGTAAAAATGATTTTCAAAATCAGAGCATTGCCTATAGCCTCGATGAAGGAAAAACGTGGATTAAATATGCTGGCAACCCCGTAATCAAAAACCCTGGTGTCAAAGATTTTAGGGATCCCAAAGTAATGTGGTTTGAGCCACAAAAAAAATGGGTTATGGTACTTGCGGCAAGGGATATCGTTAGTTTTTATTCCTCTCCTGATTTAAAAAACTGGACAAAGGAAAGTGACTTTGGAAAAGACCTTGGCGCACATGGAGGCGGCTGGGAATGTCCCGATTTGATACAATTGGATTATAACGATAACAAAACAGGGAAGTTAAACCACCGGTGGGTTTTAATCGTTAACCTGAACCCCGGAGCGCCCAATGGCGGATCGGGTACACAATATTTTATTGGCAATTTTGATGGTAAAACTTTTACGACTGATCAAAAAGATACCCGGTGGATGGATTATGGGCCAGATAATTATGCCGGTGTAACCTGGTCGAATACTGGTAAAAGAAAAATATTAATCGGCTGGATGACCAACTGGTTGTACGCAAACCAGGTACCAACTGAAAAATGGCGAAATGCGATGACCATTCCCCGGGAACTGCGATTAAAGCAAGTGGGAGAAAGCGTTTTCTTAACATCAAAACCTGTGGCAGAACTGGCTGCTATTCAATCAAAGCCGGTTTCAGTTGCTAACGGTAGCACCAAAATAACCCTTCCCTGCAGACTGGATATTTCGATGAATACAAACAATGACTTCTCATTGGATTTGTCAAATGATGCGAATGAAAAACTGGTTATTGGTTACGACAAAAATTCAAATCAATATTTTATTGATCGGTCGGCTTCGGGAAAAGTTGATTTTAATAAGGACTTTGCTGCCAAACATTGGGCACCCAGGCTAACGAATAATGCAGGTATGAATCTTACTATACTGGTGGATAAAAGTTCTGTTGAAGTATTTGCAGATGATGGATTAACGGTGATGACCTCGGTTTTTTTTTCAACTACACCATACAAGTTTATTCATTTGCAAGAGAATGAAAAAAATACTTTCCCCAAACTAAAATATACCCAGGTCAAAAGTATTTGGTAATTGACTTAAATTGGAGTTCCCTTTTTTGTTTAACATTTTTAATACCGGTTTAATAACTTAATCATGATGAAAAGATTGTTGCAGATTTTTCTATGTCTTGCCTTTTTCCAGTCGGTTATCGCACAGGAAAACAACGCTGCCACACACAATTTTGCCAGCTATTTTACCGCTGAAAAAAAGTACCTCGTTTTGCCGGTTAAAAATGGTGCTTCGAAAAGAAACATCGAGATATGGGTGGATGGCGTGAACACACGTTTTTTTGACATGGAACTTGCTGAAGGAACTCCAGACTGGTATGCCTATTTGCAGATAGATCAATGGAAAGGAAAAGAAGTAGAATTGAGAGTTGATAAGCTTAGCAATGGCTCAAAAGTTTTTACGCCCATTGTGCAAAGCGATGTAGATACCAATGCCAATACCTACAAGGAAAAATTAAGGGCGCAGTTTCATTTCTCACCAAAGCGTGGCTGGACAAATGACCCCAATGGTATGGTGTATTATAATGGCGAATACCATTTGTTTTACCAGCACAATCCTTATGGCCGTGGTTGGGGAAATATGACCTGGGGTCATGCCGTAACAAAAGATTTAATTCACTGGAAAGACCTGGGTGATGCACTGCATCCCGACCAGGGAGGTCCGGTTTTTAGTGGTGGCGCAGTGGTCGACAGTAACAATACAAGCGGCTTTGCAAAGGACGGAAAACCAGCCATGGTGATGTTTCATACAGGCGCCAGGGGATGGGGGCAGTATATGAGCTGGAGCACGGATGGCCGCAACTTTCAAACCTTTGATAGGGCAGTGGTACCCCGTATCAATAAAGACAACAGGGATCCCAAAGTTGTCTGGTATGAACCCACCAAAAAATGGATAATGGTGATATGGGTTGAAAGAGGAAACAATGAACAGCACAGCATGCAATTCCTCACATCACCCGATCTAAAAAACTGGACAAAGGCTAGTACAGTAATGGGTGGTATCGGTAACGATCGCTACCTCTTTGAATGTCCTGAATTTTATGAGTTGCCGGTAGAAGGTATGCCCGGAGTAAAAAAATGGATATTAACCGGCGCCAATACACAATACGCAACAGGCACTTTTGATGGCACTACTTTTACACCCGAACAGCAGCGCCTGCAGGAACAACACGGCCGTGATTTTTATGCGCCGCAAACTTTTAGTAACGTGCCGGATGGCCGCCGGATTGAAATTGGCTGGTGGCGCACCAACACAGAAAAAGACGACATGACTTTTAATCAGTCCATGAGTCTGCCGCTGGAACATAAACTGGTGCAAACGCCGGAAGGAATCCGCCTGATCCGCATGCCGGTGAAAGAGGTAGAAGGCCTGCGCAGCAAGGCATACAAACTTGGTAAGCTTTCTGTAAAAGAAAACGGAATTAATCCATTGAAAAATATACATATTGAATTGGCTGAACTACATATAGATGTTGAACCGGGCAAAGCAAGTGAAGTGGTGCTGGATATAAGAGGTGTACCGGTTGTTTATAATGTTGCCGGTAAAGAGCTACAAGTGGATGGTGTAAAGGCACCGGTTGCTTTGGTAAATGGTAAGCTAAGTTTGATTGTTTATGCGGACCGTACCGGCCTGGAAATATTTGCAAACAACGGTCTCGTATTTATGCCCATCAATATTAATATTGCTGACAGCAACCGCACACTATCTTTATCAGCAAAGGGCGGTACAGCAAAAGTTACTAATCTTGATGTGTATGAATTAAAAAGTATCTGGGAATAAAGGGGGGTGCCGGACATTCTTGGGGCTGCTTTTATTAATTGACTTCTTAAGGAAAAAGACTGTTTACTTACACTGCATATAGGTCTGTTAATAAGTACTGTTTGAGAAATACCCAGGAGTACATGCATTCTCTTATTTAAATGTGGCAAAATCAAACTCCGGCCGTTGCAACGACTACAGGATCAATAACCCCGATTCGCTCCTGTATTTAAAAACAATTGGATTGATAACGTAAATGTAGTATCGGGTAATACCGGTATTGCCACATTGCATCTGCATAAAGTAGTACCTGTAAAAGGTACATTGAGAGTGGAGGCAGAAAATTATTTTGACCAGGCTGGTTTAAAACGGAAGTGTGCGGTGAAAATGGTTTGGATGTAGGATCGGCTGCTGCAGGCGATCTCATGGGTTACCTGACTTTTTGCATATCCTCATGGGTAAGATAAATCAAAACATGGTAGCCTTTTTCCTGGGCGATGGATTCTATGCCATTGATAACCGGCTCAAAAAAATCATTGATCACCTATGGAATCATTACAGCGATGGTTTTACTTTTTTGTTTTCGCTGGCTGCTGGCCGATGGCTTCACCTGCTAATTAACCTCTTTTGCTTTTTAAGTACTTTCTTTTTGGTAACGGCACTTACTTCATGACTGTCACGCAAGGCTTTTGATACGGTTGAGGAGGGAGAATTGAGTTTTTGGCAAGTATTTTCAGATTCATCGCACCATATTTCTGTTGTCAATAGTGAGATGCTATTAAAAGCAAGGGAAATATACCGTGGCTTCAACGAAAATATGCAACAATATTGTAGCAAATAAATGCTTCCCAAATTGCTTCCGGCTTTCTTTTTTTCTTGAATTTAACGGCAAAACTATCTGTTGGACCACGGATTTTTAGGACAGCTGCGGTCATTTTGATCAACTACACTATATTTAAATTATAAAACTATACACGATGCAATACTTACCAAATGACAACCGATACCAATCAATGGAATATCGCCGTTGCGGTAACAGCGGTTTACTTCTACCTGCACTTTCACTTGGGCTGTGGCACAATTTCGGCCATATTGATAACCTGGAAAATGCCCGTAATATTTTGCGCACTGCTTTTGACAATGGCATTACGCATTTTGACCTGGCAAATAATTATGGTCCGCCTGCGGGATCTGCAGAGGAAAATTTCGGCAGATTATACAAGGATGATTTTGTTGCTTACCGCGATGAACTGATCATCTCCAGCAAAGCGGGCTGGGGCATGTGGCCTGGCCCTTATGGAGACTGGGGGTCAAAAAAATATTTGGTTGCCAGTCTTGATCAGAGTTTAAAGAGAATGCAGCTGGATTATGTAGATATTTTTTATCATCACCGTCCGGACCCCAGTACGCCTTTGGAAGAAACCATGGGTACACTTGACCTGATAGTGCGCCAGGGTAAAGCATTGTATGTGGGCATATCAAGTTACCAGCCGGAAGAAGCCGCTAAAGCGATCAGCATTTTAAAACAGTTAGGCACACCTTGCTTAATTCATCAGCCAAAATATTCCATGTTCGATCGTTGGGTAGAAGATGGGTTATTAGATGTGCTGGAGCAAAACCAGGTTGGATGCATTGCATTTTCGCCGCTGGCGCAGGGATTACTCTCGAATAAATATTTAAATGGCATTCCTGCAAACTCAAGGGCTGCAAGTCACAGAGGCAACGGTGCAATTGAAGAAGATGCCATCTCTGATGAAAAAATTGCAAAAGTGCAACAACTAAATGCATTGGCAATTGAACGGGGACAAAACCTTGCGCAAATGGCATTGGCCTGGGTATTAAAAGATAAACGTATCACGTCGGTATTACTGGGTGTTAGTAAACCGGAACAGGTGCTGGATTCTATCCGTTGTTTAGAAAATTATTCTTTTACAAAAGAAGAACAGGAACGCATCAATAAAATTTTAGCGTAACCTCAATTAAGTATCAGGTATCCCAGTCGTTTAAGTTTAACATCATCAAAAATAATATCTCATGTTAATAATAAAACAAATGCTGCTTTTAACAATCGGTGCCGCTGCGGTTTGCACGCCGCTTTGTGCACAGGTGCCCGGTGCAAAGGTTGGTTCCTTCGATATTTTTTCTGATGTTGGTGCTCCTGCAATAGCGGGTGCTGCCAGTTACCACGAACCTTCTCAAACCTACCGCATCATAGGATCGGGCAGAAACATTTGGTTTGGGCAGGACAGTTTTGCTTTTCTGTCAAAAAAAATGAATGGCGATTTTATTTTACAAACGCAGGTTCGTTTTTTAGGCGAAGGTCATGAAGCTCATCGCAAGGCCGGCTTGATGATACGAAGTTCCACTGCAACCAATTCGCCGGTAATTACCTGCACGGTTCATGGAGATGGATTAACAGCTTTTCAATACAGAACAGTGGCCGGGGCAGATATGAAAGAAATAAAATTAACCATCAAGGCGCCGGATGTTTTGCAGTTAGAAAAAAAAGGTAACACCTATACCATGTCTGTAGCACATTTTGGAGAAGTGTATGTTATGGAAAAGCTGGATAATATTGATTTAGGTACTGATTTACTGGCCGGTTTATTTGTTTGTTCGCACACCACTTTATTTTCCGAAGAAGCTGATTTTACCAATACCAGGATTTTTAATACTGCACCGGATACGTTGATTCAGTACAAAAGTTACATTGGCAGCGCATTGGAAATAATGGATATTGCTAATGGCCACCGGCAGGTATTGGCCAGTAACAAAGGTTCCTTCCAGGCACCTAACTGGACACCTGATGGCAAAACGCTCATTTATAATGAAAGCGGCAGGCTGTATAATTTCGATTTAGCCAGCAGAACGGCCACTGTGTTAAACACAGGTACTGCCATAAACAATAACAATGATCATGTGCTCACTTTTGACGGTAAACAAATAGGTATTAGCAACCAGGGCACAGAAACAAAAGGGCAATCTGCTGTTTATACCCTGCCTGCAACCGGCGGCACTCCAAAACTTATAACAGAAAAAACACCATCGTATTTTCATGGCTGGTCGCCCGATAATCAATATTTAGTTTATACAGCAGAACGCAATGGCGATTACGATATTTACAGAATTTCAAAAGACGGGGGAAAGGAAACTCAACTCACCAATACCAAAGGGTTGGATGACGGACCGGAATATTCTCCCGATGGAAAATATATTTATTTCAATTCTACCCGTACCGGCAAAATGCAACTTTGGCGGATGGATGCCGACGGAAAAAATCAAACGCAGTTAACTTTTGATGAATTGAATAACTGGTTTCCGCATGTTTCTCCGGATAACAAGACGCTGGTATTTATTTCATTTCCCAAAGATGTGCCTGCAGATAAACACCCCTTTTACCATAGAGTGTATTTGCGCACTATACCCGTTGGTGGCGGTGAGCCGAAAACAATTGCTTATTTATACGGAGGGCAGGGAACGATGAATGTGCCAAGTTGGTCGCCAGATAGTAAGAAAATAGCTTTTGTAAGTAACGGTATTTTTTAATTTTTAATGCTAAAACAAAGTATATGGGCACTTCCTTTATTAAAATAAAGGGTAAACAACCGGCCTTTTTTGTTGCGATTTTATTGTTGCCTGCAGCTTTGGCCCTGAAAAAATGTAAAGGCAGTGCTGCAATATTAGAAATCATAAATAAACTGGAGCTGGAATTATTGGCAGTTCGATTCCGATTTTATTGTGTATGATATGGATAAAGACGCATGGAAGCAGGATAGTTTAGATGCATTAATTCCTTCAAAATGAAAAATATAAAAGCAGGTATTATAGGATCAGGGTTTGCAGCAAGATTTCACTTTGATGCGCTAAAGCGCGTGTATTCGGTGCACCTGGAAGTTATCGGGGCTTTTTCCGGCAACTCAAAAAAGCTGGATGAGTTTACTACCGCCCGGGGCATCCAAAGTTTTGGAAGTCTGCAGGCCTTAATTGAAGCAGCTGATGTGCTGCATGTTTGCACACCGCCGGTAACGCATGAGCAAATTGCCGTGGAAGTTTTAAAACAGGGAAAACAAGTAATAATTGAAAAGCCTTTTACCGGTTATTTTGGTGATGGTTCGGCAGATTTTAGCGGTGACACTTTTTCCCGTGTAAAAGGTTTACAAATGGCGAAGGAAAGTGTGCAACGAATGTTGCAGGCAGAGAAAGAGAGTACGGGTTGTATCATGTATGCAGAGAACTGGGTGTATGCACCCGCTATTCAGAAAGAAAAGGAGGTAATTGAAAAAACCGGCGCACAAATTTTATGGATACAGGCGCAGCAATCGCATTCTGGTTCTCATTCGCTGGATTACGGGCAATGGCGTTTGTCGGGCGGTGGTTCATTAATGGGCAAAGGCGCACATCCGATAACGGCAGCCTTGTATTTAAAACAAGTGGAAGGGTTAAAAAGAAATGGTGTTGCCATTCGCCCCAGGAGGGTATCGGCAATAACGCATGCCTTAACCAAGATGCCCGGCTATATAAATGAAGGACATTTAAGAACTGGGTATAAGGATGTAGAAGATTTAGCATCGGTACATATTGTATTTGAAGATGGCACTGTTGCCGATATTATTGCCAGTGAACTATTGCATGGTGGCGTAAAAAATTATGTAGAAGTGCATGCCAATAACCATCGCACCATCTGCAATATTGCACCCAACAATGCCATGCAAACGTACAACCCGGTTGAAGCCAATTTTGATGAATTGTACGTAGTTGAAACAACCGGCAGCAAGCAAGGCTGGTCCTTTATGTCTCCTGATGAAGCCTGGTTCAACGGCTATCAACATGAAATGGAATCATTTTATCGCAGCGCAGTTTTTGGCGATGCCATCGAAAGTAACAGTCAACTGGCTGCAGATGTAATTACAACAATTTATACCGCCTATGTATCTGCTGAAAAGCACGGTGCAGCGGTTAATATTTCACTCGCAGAGTAGTAAATATGGCAAAAACCGTAGTGAAAAAAATGCGAGTGGCAAATACAATTCCGGTAAACATACGGCGGTCCGTTCAAGTGGACAACCTCCGTTAGAGAAGCTAATAATGAAAGATCTGCAATATCATTTATTTCAACTTCTAATACATCATTTAAACCACCTTCCCGCCCGCCAGAAAGAGCTGATTGTTCTTAAGTTTTATGAAGGATTATCCTATGAAGAAATTGTGCAGCAAAGAGGCCTTGCGCCCCGCACAGTATATAATAAAATTCATGAGGCATTAAAGAAGTTAAAACTGGAGATGATAAAAAATCCGTATTCCCGGAAAGCAATGCATGTATAGCTGTATGTTTTCATTTACTTTTCCGGTGGTTTACCGGGCTGAGGGTACGTACAAAAGATAAATACCGGGTTAATAATTGTACTTATTTGAGCAGGCTGCAAAAAAAAAGTGCGATAGATGACGCAATAAAATTTGTATTAAAATACCTTAGTGCTAAAAATAAAAGAAATGAAAACAGCAATCGTTACCGGCGCTTCCGGAAATATGGGACAGTGCGTTGTAAGAAAATTTTTGGCAGAAGGATACCATGTGGTTGCAACAATTGTACCCAACGATCCTACCCCCTTTGAAATTGTTGACGCCAAACTGGAGAAGGTGCTTGTTGACCTGATGAATGAAGAAGACTCGGGTAAATTTATTAAGACGGTAATTGCCAAATATGAAAATATTGATGCCGCCATATTAACCGTTGGTGGTTTTGCGATGGGTACAATTGCGGATACGCAAACGACTGACATTTATAAGCAATACAAACTGAACTTTGAAACAGCTTATAATGTTGCCCGTCCGGCATTTGTACAGATGATGCAACAGGGCAGCGGCAGGATATTTATTATCGGCTCAAGGCCGGGCATGAGTGCCAAAGAAGGGAAGGGGATGGTGGCATACGGATTGGGAAAATCACTGATATTCCGCCTGGCAGAACTGATGAATGAGGAGGCCAAAGGACATAACGTGGTTACTACTGTTGTTGTACCCAGCACAATTGATACTCCTCAAAATCGCAAAGCTATGCCGGATGCAAAGTTTGAGAATTGGGTTAAGCCCGAATCTATTGCGGATGCCATCTATTATTATTGCACTCCTGCAGCAGCAACAATAAGAGAACCGGTAATAAAAGTGTATAACAATGCATAAAGAAAATGGCCGGATTTATTTTGGATGATAATATTATGCCCTGGCCAATTTCCGGCAGCACTGGTTGTATTGAAATCCAGGTAATCAACCAGGCAGCCATGATAATTTTTAATTGCGGCATTTCTTAACGCTTAGCATATTCAACGCCCGGTTTGTCATGTGTTAAAGGCGGTGAATAATTCATCATTTTAACAAGCCCGTGTAACTAAATGCGGCTGTAAACCTGTTGTTGCAAAGGCTTTCAATAAATGTGTCCGGTGAATTCGTTTTGCAGTAGCACAGTTGAAGTTGTATACATTTATAGCGAAAAAACCTTTTGTAGAAATCCATTTGGTCACTTCCTTGTCGCCAATGTGTACAAACTCTCTTACAATACCTGTTTGAAGAAGCCAAGCCGGTCATTGTGCCTGCCTGTTTTAAGAAAGTACTCACCTTTGTTTACTTTTCGGGTTTAAAAAGCGAGCTGATTTTGGCTAAGTCATCATTACTGATCCCAAAGTAAGTTTTTATTTAAATTTTAAGTTCTGTCATTTTTCAACAGGCGGATCTGCAATGGCTGATAACGTCCTGGAATTGACGGGCAGGTTGTTTGTTGAAAATCTGCAGCCGTAACCGCAGATAAATTTATAAATAAAAGTTGATTGTTTATTCCGTTGCAGGATCTATTCATCCACTGCAACTGGACGTTACAAAAACAATACATACGATTTTTTAACCGGGATTTTTTAATCCATTTCGAAAAGAACAACCGGCTGTCTGGAGATAAACGTACCAGGAATTATCTACAGCCGGCATAAGGGTATGGCATAAACTGCAACAATTGGATGAGTGTAAACCGGAAAATAGTTTTCCACAGCCATTTTAAAATACGATGCTATTTTTTAACTGAAACACCGGCGGATGAGGCCTTTTTATTTGGAAGAGCTTTCGCCGCTTTTTTTACCGGAGGAGTTGTTTTTTTATCAGCAGGTGCAGCTTTTTTAGAGACGGGGATGACTTTTTTTACTACATCTTTTGTTTTCTTTGCTACCGTCTTTTTCAATCCGGCAGTAAGCAGTTTTGCAGCCTTCTTAATTCTTTTTTCAAATTTTTTTTCTCCCAACTGATCTTTCAGATCTGCGAGGGCCGTTTGCAATTGACTGGTAACAGTTTGCAGGGCAGAATCGCTTTCCGTTATACTCTTCTTCATGTTTTCCGTTGTTGACATTCTACTATTTTTTATAAATGATAACACAAACTTAATATAAGAAAATTGCTTTCAATGTTAAGTTTTTTATATTTCTCTAAACTGGTAGACTGGCCAGGTGACGTGTTACCGGTGGTGTTGGAATCTCTTCTCCAGGCTGCTACGGCTTACACATTTCAACGACATTTTTTCTGTGGTGTTTTTCTTCAACATTGCGCTCCGTAAATATGTAGGCTGGCTGAACCATCTCAACGCCATGCTGTTTTTATAAAAATACTAAACGCTGGCTGGCTGTGGATGACTCACTCAATTTACCGAACCCTGGAGCAGTAGAATGGCCCTTAACCGCCTGATAGTCTGCTTAACCCATTTCAGCTTGCTTCCAATCCTTCGTAAAGTGGACGTGTAACGTTTCCCTATGTCATAATTTTCCAGTGAAAGATATGGACCAGAAGGGGTGATGGCCAAACGGGATTTTTCTGCTTAAATTTTTATTTGACTAATTGCATGAATGTTTAAAGCAGACATTTTATACCGGTTTGGCGAAATGGAGCATTTACTGTGGCCAGGATGCTGCTTACAATGAGTTCCACCCGTAATACAAAGTCAGTTTTGCAACATATAAAAAAACAACTATCATTGTAGTATGAGAGAATCCCTAAAGCATCTTTTCAGCAACCAGGTTATTTTGGAAGATAAACGCCAATTTTTTTACACTATAAAGCCTTATGAGCTTATCAATGCGCTGGGAACGGTGATTGCTAACTTACAGGAATATTCATTTACGCAAAAGGAACCGGCAGGTGAGGCGTTTTCCTGCAATTTATACAAAACAAAAGATGGCAATTGGTATGACATTGAGGAGGCGACCATTGCAGTCGAAAAGAAAATTATACGAATGCTTAAATCTGCTATTGACGCAAAAGAAAATACATCCGTATCATAGCCGGGGTATTTGGAATGCATTCTCCACGCGGGTACGCAATACCCTTTGCTATTTCACTAAAATCCTTTTCATCCAAACGGCAGTCCAGGTAAATACCTAACTATACATCCGCTTATTTTTTTGGAAAAAAAACTGTTGCTATTTCCCTTCGTTCCCGTAAATCGGCTATCAGCGCTGATTGCATGAGCAGGTTGATACAACTCCTTGACGCAGTTTTTAAAGCCACCTTGCGAATACACGAAAACGATCATTTTGAACCGTTCGCCGAAAAAAAATACTCCCTGATCGAAAAGCAAAAAATGCAGAACATATTTGATGCACTTTTACATCAGAAAGCAAGCAAGGTAAAAGCTTTCAGCAACCGGTTCCAATTTTTAATATCCTAACCAAAAGACCAAATCCGAACAACCAATCAACATCCAATTATTTTAAAGAAAAGAGCCGAATCCTGTAACCAACAAATAAATAACAATATCCTGATTAAAAGACCAATCCGATTAGACTAAAAAACCAAGTACACCGATTATCCGATACCCTGATTAAAAATAACCAACGAATTGAATATCCTTCGTGAAAAGACCAATGAGTCCCGCCTTGAAAAACGCATGGTAAGAAATGTGTGAAGTAAAAACGGATCAAAAAACCAACAACAATATATTAAAGAATGCTCTTTTAAACGGGGGCATTTTTTTATGCCCCGGGGGCAGAGGACTGAATTCTAAAAGTTTATGCCGCGTGAAATTTATTTAATTTCATTTTAGCACGGTTGATATTGATTTTATTTTTGCGCCAGGCCCATGGTGCCATGGCTGATTTTTCAGCCCATAAACCCAGCTTGTTTTTTCTTGCTTTTAGTGCTGCATTGGCCAGCTGTATGTCCGTCGAATATTTTTTAAAATGCCACGCATAGCCAGCTTCCACCATCAATAGCCCAGCTTCTTTTCCGGTTGCCAGCCAGGTTTTCGCAAGTGTTCTGCCGTACCTGTCTTTACCGGTCGTTTCGATTGATACAGCCGCACCAAAACACAAGCGGCTTAAATAATTCTTCGACAATTTGTAAAAAGGCATCCCACGTTCAGGTGCATCAATGCCTTCCATTCTGATTCTTTTTGTTGTGTGATTGTCCAGCAAAATATCATAGGTATCACCATCAATAATATGAATGACTTTGCCGTGGGGTGGTGATTGGGCTTCGGCCGAATTGCAGCCGGCAATGAGAGCGGTAGTAAACAGAAGAAACAGGAGGGTTTTCATTATTCGGATTGAATTGCCTTTTTTAATTGAATTGGAAACAGAAATTAGTTAGCAACAAATCAAATGTATCGGAATAATTGTTATCGTGTTATTTTTCATTGCCGGGATCTTTCTATTGCCGCTCTTTATGCCTGAAAATAAAGCGGCACTGAAGCTTTTTTTGCTTCAATGCCGTTATGAGAAAACTAAGACTAAATACTACGATTTTGCTTTGGCCATTTTCATTCCGCATTTTGGGCACTTGCCGGCTTTATCGCTTGCCTGGTCGGGGTGCATGGGGCAGGTAAACATTTTCATTGTTTCCATTTTCATTTGTTCTTTTTTAGAAGCCACCAGTGCTGAACCGCATTTGGGACATTTGCCAGCCTTGCTGCGGACTACATCTGCATGCATTGGGCAGGCATATTGGTTGGTGACAGCTGTTTTCATTTGTTCTTTTTTTGAAAGACCCAGGTCCATACCGCACTTGGTGCATTTACCGGGTTTATCACTTGTTACATCGGGATGCATCGGGCAACTGTATAATAATTTTAGAGAAGCATCTTTGTTTGTTTTATTCAGCGCATCTTTTTGTGCGAAGCATGTAAAAGTGGCAGCTACAGCGATTGCAATAAATAATATCTTTTTCATTTTATTTTGTTTTAAAATTTTTAATTTTTTTGAGTGTATTTGAATCACCGCCTCTTCAAATTAGTTGATTGATATTTTACTAAATGGATGTTTGTAAAGTGATTTGGTAAAGTCAGAATGAGACATCGGTGACAATATGAATACAACGATTCCGTCACCGGCTTTTATGCTGATCAGATACGATAAGCACAATCGAAAATGTAAATAGGAATACCTCGGTCGGGGGGAGGAGAGAGGTTTGTTTTTAATAATTGTGGCTGCAAATTCAACCACTGCTTTTCAGCGCTGCATGACGTAAACAGAAGAGCAATAATAAAATTGTTAACCGGACTGTTTATATAATCAGCACCAATATAATTGTCTTTTAATTTCAGACTTTTAAATGTGGTTTTGCAACAACTGATTGTATGATTTTTTGAAGATTTGCTTTTGGTAAATTCAGCAAAGCTCAGGCTGGTAGATTGCAAATGGCCGCAGCAATAAAACTGAGTAATACCTATGCCCATCTTTGAAGACGTGTAAACAAAGAGCAATAATATCAGCGCAATCTTTTTCATTTGTATAACACAAAAGTATACCAGTTTTTACACCTTATTGCAAGCAGCCGTCAATGCAACGTATGATTACGGTCATACCATTTACAAAAAACTAAAGGTTCCCCGGGAATTTATTAAAAATCGGTTCGCTGCATTTAATGAAATAGTTTTGTACAAATTCATCTTTTATAAAATTCACCGGCTAAATGCAAATACTTAAACAGCTGATTGCTTTGCTCATCATTGCTTTGTTGCGTATTAACGGCTATTCACAAAAAATTAATGCCGCGGAAAAAACTTCTTTCCAGGCTGCGGCACCCTGGAATGCTGCGTACGATGTGCGAAGCGATATTGCGATGGTATATGGTATGGACAGTACGTTTACCGAACGGGTAAAAGGGTATCGCGACAAAGGCTATAATGTGCAGTTTATGACGGGCATTGCCTGGGGTAATTACCAGGATTATTTTGAAGGCAGGTTTGATGGTAAAACACATTTTGAAGAGGGGCAGGTAGAAAGAAGCGGCCGTGAAATAGGCCATGGTAAAGGCATTCCTTACATAGTGCCAACCGATGGATACATCGCTTATTTTAAAACACTGATAAAAAAAGTGATTGATGCCGGTGTAACTTCTATCTACCTGGAAGAGCCTGAATTTTGGGCAAGAGGTGGTTATAGTGAATCATTTAAAAAGGAGTGGCAAAACATGTATGGCTTTGCCTGGATGCCGCAACATGAATCACCGGAAGCAACTTACCTGTCATCCAAACTAAAGTACCAGCTTTACTTTTATGCATTAAAAGAAGTATTTCAATATGCCAAAACCTATAGTGAAAGCAAAGGGCTGAAAGTAAAATGTTATGTACCTACTCATTCACTATTGAATTATTCTTCCTGGCAAATTGTTAGCCCCGAAGCAAGCCTGGCTGCGCTGCCTGGAATGGATGGTTATATCGCCCAGGTATGGACGGGCACATCAAGAGAGCCGGTTTATTTTAATGGTGTTGAAAAAGAACGCGTATTTGAAAATGCTTTTTTGGAGTATGGATCTATGCTATCCATGACGGCACCAACCGGCCGTAAAATTTACTTTTTAACAGACCCAATAGAAGATTATCCACGTACCTGGGATGATTACAAACAAAATTACCAGGCCACTTATACTGCAGAGCTGATGTATCCTTCGGTGGATAATTTTGAAGTGATGCCCTGGCCCAACAGGATTTACCAGGGGAAATTTAAGCTGGCCAACAGCAGCGAAAAGCAACCGATATCACCTGCGTATGCAACACAAATGCAGGTGATGGTAAATGCATTAAACGAAATGCCGGCCTCTGCAAATACCATCAATGGCAGTAAGGGTATTGGTGTGTTGGTAGGCAATTCTATGATGTTTCAGCGTTTTCCGGTGCACAACAATTACGACGATCCGCAGCTATCCAATTTTTATGGAATGGTAATGCCATTATTGAAAAGAGGCATACCTGTTGAAACGGTGCACATGGAAAACCTGGGCTTTGCGGGTACATTAAAAAATATAAAAGTGCTGGTTATGAGTTATGCCAACATGAAGCCGCAAGCCGCCATAGTAAATGAACAGCTGGCGCAATGGGTTAAGGATGGTGGCAGGTTAATTTATTATGGAACAGATACCGATCCTTTTCAAACTGTTAAGGAATGGTGGAATACCAATGGAAAAAATTATGCAACACCATCGGCTCATCTGTTTGAACAGTTGCATATTTCACGGGCAGGTAAAGAAAGTTATGTGTATGGAAAAGGGATGGTAACAATTGTAAAGCAGGATCCGAAAGAGCTGGTATTAACAGCAGGTGGCGATGAAAATTTTATGCGCATTGTAAAAAGCAATTATGAATCGGCAACAACAAAAGGCAGCCTGCAAACCAACAATTATTTTTACCTGGAACGGGGACCTTATGACATTGCTTCTGTGATGGAAGAAGGCGTGACTGCTGAGCCTTTGCACATCCAAGGTCCGGTGATAGATATGTTTGATCCCGCGCTTCCGGTTTTAAAAGAAAAAATTGTTCCGCCCGGTCAGCAATCTTTGTTGTATGATTTGAAAAGGGTAAAAGAAAAAAATATAGCCCAGGTTTTGTGCGCAGCTTCAAGAGTATACGATGAAAAGCGCAATGGCAATGAATATTCATTTATCACCAAAAGTCCATCCAACACCAATAATGTAATGCGCATCCTTTTGCAGGCAAAACCCACATCTGTTATTACAAAAGATAAGGATGGGAAAACAATCGAAAACAAAACTGAATGGGATGAAGGTTCTCACACCATCTTGCTACAATTTATTAATGATGCGGACGGCATTGGCGTTGAAATCCGGTGAGTGTTTTATAGAAGATTAAAATATCTAATGCTTTCTGCGTGGGCGGTACAGCAGTTTATAAAACCTTAGTGCAACTTCATCGCTTTATAAATCCCGTCAATCTTTAAGTCCATGCCTATACCACATTGAAATGCATTTTTGCAGGGTCGCTTCTACGTGTTTTTTTCGTCCGGAGGCTATCTTTCAAGAACCGACCATAAAATGATTTTTTTTATTGAAAGCCGATTGGTTTATTTTTAAGCATGGACTTCAGCATCATTGCTATTGCCAGGTTTATTTATTCAATGCATTCAACAATTGCTTTGCTAAACATATAAACATGACTACTTCATTAACACAAGAGCAGATAAACGCTTATCAATCGGATGGTTACTTGCTGGTTGAAAATTTTTTAACAGCCGATGAGTTATCCTTTTGGCGTGCCGCAGTTACCGAAGCAATTGAGCAAAGGGCCGGTAGAAAAATGCCAAACGGTGATACAAAGATTGGCGAAGATGATGGCATCAATAAAGAGAGCGATTATTATGCTAAAGTGTTTGACCAGATGCTGAACCTGTGGCAAACCAATGATAAGGTAAAGCAAATTATGCTGGATGAAAAAATAGGTAAGATGGTGGCCACGCTCGCCGGTTGGAAAGGCACAAGAATATGGCATGACCAGGCATTGATTAAAAGGCCATGGGCCAACCCAACTTCGTGGCATTTGGATACACCTTTCTGGTCGTTCAGTGACAGAACTGCTCTATCTATTTGGGTAGCGCTGGATGATGCGACGTACGAAAATGGATGCCTGTATTTTATACCCGGTTCTTTTCACCAAACAACTTTTGAAAATCCCGGCATTGGAAAAAATATGGATGCTGTGTTTGATTTTTATCCGCAGTTTAAACAATCCAAATCAAAGGCGGTCCCCATGAAAGCCGGCAGTTGCTCTTTTCACAACGGGCTTACCATACATGGTGCTGGCCCCAATATGACCAATGGTTTCAGAAGGGCGATGACCTGCGCTTACATGCCTGATGGCGCGACCTTCAATGGTATAAAAAATATTCTGAGTGATGAACAGGTGGCTAAACTAAAGGTGGGAGATGTATTAAATGATGATCAGCAAAACCCACTGATTTATAGTAGTACATTAGCATCACAATTGTAATACTATGATGCATTTGAGCAAATTTATTTATTTAAAAAATACAGTCCGGACATCCCTGTCATTTTTTTTGTGTACGTCTTGCCTGCTCTTTTATTCTTCAACAATTGCTCAAACTGCAAAGCTTCCTTTCTTGCCGTCGATGCAGGAACTGAACCAACCTTTTAGTAAGTTGGATGAGGCATCATTCCTGGCGCCTCCGAAAGTGTTTCATCCGCAAACCTGGTTTCATTATATTGGTGGCAATGTATCTAAAGAAGGGATCACGAAAGACCTGGAGGCAATAGCAAAAGCGGGCTTTGCAGGCATCATGCTTTTTCATGGACAGTTTGGGGGGCAGTGGCCAGGTGTTGAAACACAAATCACGAGTCTAAGTGCAAATTGGGACGACGCCGTAAAGCATACCGCATCAGAATGTCACCGGCTGGGATTGGTTTTTTCAATGAACAACTGCCCCGGATGGGCAACTTCGGGAGGCCCGTGGATAGAACCTTCTAACGCTATGCGTAATATTGTTTGGAGCCGTACCGATATTGCGGGAGGAAATTTAGTTACCAAAGTACTGCCGATACCGCAACCCAGTGCGGAACCCTGGCGTGATTACAAAGATGTGACTGTGCTGGCATTTCCTACGCCGTTAGGCGACTCAGGCAAGCCGCTTGTGCCACAGTCTGTAACCAGCAATGTTAAGGATGTTGACTGGAAACCATACTTGAGTGGCAAGGCAGAAAAAAATATTGATTTATTGCCGGCTGATCCCGGCAAGCCCTATTGGGTTGAAGTAAATTTTAGTAAAGCTACAGCAATCCGCAGCGTTGAGTTTTCAAGTGTGCAGGGTTTTAACCACCGCAGAAATTATGAGCCGGGTGTTAAGGTTAGCATTCAGGCTGTGCTGGATAACGGAAACACAAAAGATATTCTTATAATGGACATGCCGCAGTCGAGCTGGCAGGATGATCAGCCGATCACGCTGGCCTGTTCTGAAATGATCGGTGTAAAAAAATACCGCATTTCCATTTTCAATAAATACAATATGTCCCTGGGTTCTCTGCGCCTGTTTTCTGCTGCAAGAAAAAATAGCTGGGAGTCGGAGGCGGCGTGGACATTGAGAAGCATTGAACGTGTTGGTCAGCATCCAAAGCAATCAACCAAGGCATTTATCAATCCGGATAATATCCTGGATATTTCGGATAAGATGGACAAGGATGGCAAACTGCATTGGACAGCGCCAAAAGGAGCGTGGACCATTCTTCGCATTGGACATGTAAACTCCGGCAAACAAAACGGTCCTGCTCCAAAAGAGGGTACGGGCTGGGAGGCCAACAAACTATCCACCTCTGGAGCAGACGCACATTTCGCAGGCTATATCGGTCGCTTATCCGGCGCTACCGGACCACTTGCTGGCGGATTGCTGGATGCTATGCTGATCGATAGTTGGGAATGCCACACGCAAACATGGACTCCTGATATGGAAAAGGAATTTAAGGACGTTTCCAGTTACACCTTGCGTAAGTGGCTTCCGGCGCTTTTCGGTTATGTGATAAAAGATCATACAACAACCGGCCGGTTTTTAACGGACTGGCGAAAAACTATCAATCATCTTTTTACCAATAACTATTATGGCCGTATGGCTTCGTTGGCACGCAACAATGGTTTGCATGTTACATACGAAACGGCGGCGGGGGACGTATTGCCCGGCGACATCATGGAATATTTTAAATATGCAGATGTGCCGATGGCAGAATTCTGGCAACCGATGAGCGACGATTATGTAGGCTCTATTAACTTCAAACCCATTAAGCCTACCGCTTCTGCTGCAAGAATGTACGGCAAGCCACGTGTGGCTGCAGAAGCCTTTACTTCATTTGCGCTTACCTGGGACGAGCATTTTGAAATGCTGCGGGAAGTGGCGAACTGTAACACGGCAGAGGGTGTAACGCACTATGTTTTTCATACGTACACGCATAATCCCGAAATGCCTTTTCTTCCGCCGGGTACGTCGTTTGGCGCCGGTATCGGTACGCCATTTCTCAGGGGGCAAACCTGGTGGCAACATATGCCTGGCTTTACCGATTATTTATCACGCTGCACTTATATGCTGGAAAGAGGTAAGCCTGTCAGTGATGTATTGTGGTATCTGGGAGATGAGCTTAACCACAAGCCAGACCAGAAAGCGCCATTTCCGGAAGGGTTTAAATACGACTATTGCAACCCCGATGTACTGCTAAACCGGCTAAAGGTAGACAATGGAAACCTGGTTACACCCGAAGGAATTCAATACCGCGTACTTTGGTTACCCGATGCGCCGCTCATGTTGCCGGAAACATTGGAAAAAATTCATTCGCTGATTCAGCAAGGTGCAACCGTGGTGGGTGAAGCGCCAGTTGGACTTGCAACGCTTTCCGGTGGAGCAGCCGCCAGGCAACGATTTGATGCCGCGGTGAAAGCTATCTGGGGTACAGGCAAAAAAGGAATTAGGAAAAATGGTAAGGGATATATTGTATCGGGTATTAAATTGGATGAGGCATTAATTGCATTAAAGATAGCACCCGATGTTACCGGTGGCGATGCGCTTTGGCAGCACCGCAAAGCCGAAGGTGCAGAATGGTATTTTATCAGTGCACCCAAGGATAAAGGATTTACCGGTGAATTGAGTTTTCGCACAAATGGTGCTGCCGAGCTTTGGGATCCTGTTACCGGTACATATCAAACTATTGAGAGCCATCAAAGCGGTGATCGTACGCTGATCAAACTGGACCTGGTAAAATCCAATGCCTGTTTTATCGTATTTAGAAAAAATGGCTCGCCATCAACTTCATCAACACTTGTAAGTAATAAGGATAAATCAACGCTACAAATTGCTGGTCCGTGGAAGCTGAGTTTTCCTGCCGGTTGGGGAGCTCCTGATTCTTTACAATTACCTGGTTTAAAACCTTGGAAAGACCTGGATCTTTCATCAGAAGGAAAAGCATTTTCAGGTACCGCAACATACACAACAACTTTCAATGTAAATGAAGCAACGGTCAACAAAGAATACGTCCTTGATCTGGGCAATTTGGATATGGTTGCGGCAGTTACGGTCAATGGTGAGCAGGTAGGTTCCATATTAGCACCACCTTACCGCATTCATTTAAAGAACCTCGTGAAGCAGGGACAGAATACCATTTCGATACAGGTGACGAGCACCTGGTTCAATCGCCTGGTGTTTGATGCCGGGCAACCAGCCGACAAACGTAAGACATGGACGATTGATGGTCCTGACAAAAACGCACCATTGCGGGCATCAGGATTAATGGGGCCAGTTATGATTGAAGTGAGCAATTTAAAGTAATATAAATATGCTTTCATGGTGCAACCCATGAATAAGAGTGATGGAATTCAGATACCAGATTTTTTCTTTAAATCTTAACCGATAATTATTTAGAAATTAAAAATAAGTTCAATGATCATTCAAAAACGGTTGGCTGTAATTTTTTTCTTTGCCTGTTATTGTCTTGCTTCGGTAAACAACAGTTTAGCACAGTCCATAAAAATCAGCAATGATGCAAAGGAAAAAAAGATTGAATTTGGGAATGAAAAAATGAACGTCACACTTGATTATGATAAGAAGGTAAATGTATCCTCGTTGCTGATAAACGGCCAGCAGGTGATTGAAGGTGATGCAGGTATTTACTCAGCCATCAAAACAGGCAATGCAAACTATTCAACTTTACAACTTGTATCACAGCCTTCGGTCACAGCTACCAGTAACACCATTAAAATTTCGGGCATTGCTTATGGCGACAAAGCGCTTACAATAAATGAAACCTGGACCTTTACCATCAGCAACACCAATATACAACTGTCAATGGACAGAAGCCTGTCAAAAGCCATCGTTGCTGAAGAGGTAGCATTACCTGTTTTTATGTTTACCAATATGGAAACATGGGAAGGCGCTTACCAGGATTATGGCGGGCTTGCATGGTTCTATCTTTTTAATAAAAAATTAGACACTTACGGTGTCCATAGTAGTTCGTCACAATTCTGGAACAGCAAGACAGGCAACGGTTTGAGCGTGTCTGTAAACGCACCAGGCAAACAAGTTGCAATGGATTACAGCCGCACTGCGGAGGACAAATTATCCTATACAATAGCAGTTGCTCAAAAAGAACTGGAGCCACGTTTTGATTCAGGCACACATCGCAGAAGATTCATCCGTGACAGGGCAGATGTTTGGGCGCCTGTTAAAATGAGTGCCGGCAAAACCAGCCAGTCTGTTACACTTGCTTACTTTGATTTTAAAGAACAGTATGGCCGTGGAAAACTAGTTGGCGTTAACGAAAACCAGGTAAATGCAGTGCTGAATACAATCGCCAGGATCGGTGTAATTGACAAGCAGCATTTTGGTGGTAACAGCTGGCACACGCCTTACGGCCCTATTTGTTTGCACGAACAATACATTGCGCAAATGGGACTTGCCATCAACGATAACAATTATTTAAAAGGCTACCAGCAGTGCCTTGATTTTTACCGCGACAATGCTTTTAAACCAGATGGACGTGTATGGCCGAGATGGGCCTACAGCAACGAAGACGCCATGCCGAAAGGATTTACCGCTAAAGGTTTTTATGAAGCGCAATGGGGTTACCTGCTGGATTCGAACCCCGACTTTGTCACCAACGTGGCGGAACTGTTTGACCAGACCGGTGACGCAACCTGGGTAAAAACACAGCAACAGGCCTGCGAAAAAGCGTTGGACTGGATCATTAAAAGAGACAGTAATCACAATGGTTTGGTTGAAATGATCACCGATAGTCATGCGCAAAAAAGAGGCAGCGACTGGATAGATATCATCTGGGCATCGTATGAAAATGCTTTTGTAAATGCCAAGCTGTATCATGCGCTGGTATTATGGGCGGCTATAGAAAAGCAACTGGGCAATACCGGTAAACAAAAATACTATGAGCAGTTTGCAACCAAATTAAAAACCAGTTTTAACAAGCCAACAACGGCCGGTGGTTTTTGGGACGAACAGAAAAAATGTTATATCCACTGGCTGGATAAAGATGGTTCGGCACATGGGAACAATATGGTTACACCGGTAAATTTTATGGCCATTGCGTATGGTATTTGTGATGATGACGCCAGAACAAAAACTATCCTCGATGATATAGAAGTGCAGATGCAAAAAGAGAACCTTTTCTTCTGGCCGCTCTGCCTGTATACTTATGCACCAGGTGAAGGAAACGACTGGCAATTTCCTTTTCCAAATTATGAAAACGGCGATATTTTTTTATCATGGGGATCGGTTGCAGTGAAAGCATATGCTGCATACAAACCGGAGTTGGCTTTGAAATATGTGAAGAATGTATTGGCGCAATATGCAAAAGATGGGCTGGCTTTTCAACGCTATGCACGTGCAAAGCAAGACGGACAGGGAGATGATATCCTGTCGGGTAATAGTCTGTCGGTTGTTGGTTTGTACCAGGGTATTTACGGAATCAATCCTTTGTACAACCGTTTCTACCTCGATCCGCATATCACCAAAGAACTCGAAGGAACAGAAATAAAATACAATTACAGAAATCAAAAATTGACAATTGATCTGGCTATGGATAAATATGCAGTATCAAACAACCAATTTAGACTTTTGGATAAAAGCGATTTTGGTTTTTATGGAAGTAAAAATGAGCTGCTGTATTTTCATGGAAACAGTAAAGTGGCTACTTTAAAAATAGCAACTGCGGCAAACCTTTCAGTTGAAATAAAAGAATGGGATAAAAATGAGATGATATGGACCCAATCTTCAAAAGATATTGCTTCACACCAACTTATTTACCAGGTGAATGATCTTAACCCGAACAGCACCTACAGCTTCTCAATAAACAACAGCATTATCAAACGTATGAAAAGTAATAGTAAAGGCCAGCTTGTACTACCTTATGAAACCAGTACCAACACAGAAGAGATTAAAATATCCAAAATTTAAAAACGATGATTGGTGAGTATAAATTAAGGATCATTTTTTTTGTTGGGTTAATTCTTTTATGTGGTATTTCATCCAGTGGGCAGAACTTAAATTCATTTAGCAAATCATTTATATCCCCACCAGCCAACGCAAAGCCAAGAGTGTACTGGTTCTGGTTATTCAACCGGTTGAATAAGCAAAGTATAACACGTGATCTTGAAGAGTTTAAAGCCAAAGGAATCAGCGGCGTCAATATCATTTGCACAGGAGGGTATGGGGGCACCGAAGCTATGTTGGGTGTGAAGTACCAGGGCCGCAATTGGTGGGAACTCTTTCGGCATGCTGTCAAAGAAGCTAAACGGAACAATATAGAATTGGGCTTTAACCTTTCTGCAGGTGGCTGGACGATGGAAGGACCCTGGGTTAGCCAGGACAATGCAATGAAAAAAGTAGTGCAAACAGAATTGAAAGTTTCCGGGCCTAAAAAAGTAACCAATAAAATACCAACGCCAGTTATTGTAGACAACTATTATCACGATATATGCGTACAGGCATTTCGCATACAATCCAGTACAAAACAAATTGAGCCCAATACGGTAATTGATGTAACCGATAAAATGAAAGCGGGCGGTCAGTTTGAATGGGACGTGCCGGAAGGTGAGTGGGTGATATTACGGACAGGTTATACATTAACAGGCCATCCCTGGAGTAAGTGGTGGGCCTATCCTACGGCTCCGCAGGCTGACACTTTTGAAGGAGGGGAAGGGTATGAAATTGATTATTTAAGCAAGGCTTCTTTGGAGGATCATTTTAACCATTTAGGAAAACCGCTTATTGAAGCAGCACGCAAAGCAGGTGGTAAAATCAATTATTTTTGGTCGGATAGCTGGGAATGTGGAAAGCTAACCTGGACACAGGATTTCCCCAACCAGTTCAATAAATTTCGAGGTTATGATTTAATGCCCTGGTTGCCGGTACTTGCGGGGTATACTGTTGTAGATTCAACAATTTCCACCAGGTTTCTGGACGATTTTAACAGAACCATCCAGGATTGCATCGCAGCAAATTACTATGGGCATTTCGCTGAATTATGTCATAAATATGGAATCAAAGCAGGCAACGAAGGAGGTGGCCCCAACGACATTCCACCACAGGATGCATTGAAAAATCTTGGTCGCAGCGATATCCCTGCAGGGGAGTTTTGGGTGAACGGCCACTACAATGCACCGGGTGGTTATAACCAGGATAGAAAGCTGCGGCTTAACCTTAAACAAACCTCCACAGCGGCACATATTTATGGTAAACAGGAAGCGATGGCTGAATCGTTTACGCAACAGGAAGCAGACCGCACGCACTGGTCGCTGGGTCCGTCAGATCTGAAGCCTTATGCCAACGATGCATTTTGTGAAGGCATCAACCGGATTATGTTGCACCAGGCTACAAGCCAGCCACCAGCAGATGGTAAGCCCGGTTATGAATTTTGTGCTGGTCAGCATTTTACTCCAAACATCACCTGGTGGCAGCAGTCGCCGGCATTCTTTACTTACCTGTCGCGTTGCCAGTACATGCTGCAACAGGGCAAGTTTGTGGGCGATGTTTGTTTCTATCTTGGTGAGCGAACGCCCACCCTGGCGCCACCGAAATACCTGGTCGCTTCACTTGGTTCTGGCTACGATTGCGACTATACCAATGCAGAAGTATTGCTTACGCGGATGTCTGTTAAAAACGGGCACATCGTGCTTCCTGATGGCATGAGCTACCGGATTCTGGTGCTGCAAAACTGTACTTCGCCATCAGCGGAAATAAGCAAGCAGGTGGGCGATTATCAACAGCTGCCTGTTTCTCCAATTCCTTCCAAAGCCATGTCTGTTGAAGTGATTCAAAAAATTAGGGAGTTAGTTCTCAATGGAGCAACCGTGCTTGGGCCGCCACCTGAAATGTCTGCCGAACTGAAAAATTACACTACCAACGATCATATTGTACGCCAGATTGCAGCTGAAATATGGGGCGATTTAGATGGCCAAATACGGACGGAACGACACTTCGGTAAGGGCAGGGTGATTTGGGGTAAAACGCCACGGGAGATTCTTTTAGCCGATGGCGTGAAACCTGATTTTACTTACACAGACCAGGCAGCTCAGCCGGATAAATTCGATTATATCCATCGCACAAATGGGGAGACAGAAATATATTTTGTTATTAACCGCACCAATCAAAAACAAACATCCGAATTTACTTTCCGCGTTTCGGGTAAGCAGCCGGAAATATGGAATGCTGTCAGCGGTGAAATGCGGGATGCAAAAGCTTTTAGCCAGGAAGGTGGCAGTACAACATTGCCGCTGGAATTGGATCCATTTGGTTCATATTTTATCATCTTCAGGAAACCTGTTCCTGTTAATACTGCTGGTCAATCGAAACTGAATTTTCCGAAATTCAAATTGCTGAATGAACTCAGCGGTTCATGGAAAGTTGCATTCGATCCGGTTTGGGGAGGCCCGGAAGAAGTGGAGTTTCCCAAACTTGTAAACTGGACTGACCGGTCAGAAGAAGGCATCAAATATTATTCAGGCAAAGCTGTCTATCGCAAATCATTCGACTTAAGCAGGGAAACAAATGAAATTTTGAAAGCAGGAAATAAAAGCAGCAGGCTGTTGCTCGATTTAGGCAACGTTAAAAATGTAGCGGCTGTTCGTTTGAACGGAAGAAATCTGGGGATACTGTGGTGTGCACCCTGGAAGGTTGATATTACTGATTATGTAAAGCAAAGCAGCAATCGACTTGAAGTGGATGTAATTAATCTTTGGGCAAACCGGGTTATCGGAGATTTAAGACTGCCCAAAGAAAAGCGTTTTACCAAAACACATGAAAGGTTTCGGTTTGATATGATTCAACAAAACACGCCTCTACTGGATGCAGGGTTGCTGGGACCGGTAAATTTTTTGATAAGCTCTTTAGACTAAAAATGTATGCACTTAAAAATACTTTGTCCGCAATGGGGGCATGAACATTTACCGGCAGAAGATTTTCTCGCAAAAGTAAAAGCAGCGGGTTACGATGGCGTTGATACCTGGATGCCCGAAGATGAACAAGAACGCAAACAGTTTATCCGCTTGCTGCAACAGTACGGTTTAGAAATCGTAAGCCACCAACACCAGGCAAAAGGAAATAACATCGATGAGTATTGCCGGTCTTACGAATACTATCTGAACATGTCGATGGAATGTGAGCCGATATTGATCAACTCACATTCCGGTAGAGATTATTTTACATTGGAGGAGCAACTCCGGGTAGTAGATGTGGCAGAAAATTTTTCAGTAAAAAATAATATCAGGATAGCCCATGAAACCCACCGCGGTCGCATCGGTTATAGCCCGGGCAATGCAAGTGAATTATTTAAGCTTAAACCAAATATGAAGATAACGGCTGATCTTTCACATTGGGTTTGTGTTACAGAAAGTTATTTGGAAAACTTCCGGGAAGCATTGACAGCAGCCATTGTAAAAGCGGAGCATATTCATGCGAGGGTGGGGTTCACGGAAGGTCCGCAGGTACCCGATCCCCGGCAACAATTCTGGCAGGAGCCGCTGCAATTCTTTTTAAAAATATGGGAGCAGATATGGGTGCATCAAAAATCAATCGGTACAAAAATATTTACGATGACACCCGAGTTTGGGCCGCCACCTTACATGTGGACGGACACAGCAACCAATGAACCGGTCGCCAGCCAATGGGACATCAATGTATTTATGAAAGATTTGCTGAGGGAGAAATTTGGTGAAGATGGTATAAAGGAAACAGCGAAAGATTAAAGGAATCAATTGCCACGCCCTTCAGGGCGTCGACAAAATGAGTTATTTCTTAGTTGGGCTTTAGCCCGGTATTATCATGCGAAGGTGAATAGCATTAAATAGTCTGATTAGTAAAAAGATTGGCTAATTATTTATAATTCACAGATGAAAAAATGCAATGCTTACAGAAAATAGAAACCGCATGATGCGAATAGGTACAGTTTTACTTTGTTATTTATTTTTTTATAGTAAGGCCGATGCCCAGCTAAAAGAACCTTATAAGCCGCTGCATGGTGGAAGCTACTCCGGTACGGCTGTACAGGCTTCGCCAGATCCGTTGATCCGCTACCAATGGAAAAACCCAAGGGCAGCAGATTCATTGCAGGTATATTTTCTACCGCCCAAAAAAATATCGGGCGTTCCTGTTCAGTCTTTTGTTCAAAATAAAAATTTAATTACTGTAAACGGAAAGGGCGATCTGTTATTTGATTTTGGAACGGAAAGCGCAGGCTGGATTGAGTTTGAATCGGATGATCTTGCAGATAGTGTAGAGATGAGCATCAGCGAATACAATGAACCAGCCATTGTAAATGCTGGCGCACAAAACCCGGTAAAAACAAAGCGGCCTGTGAAGTATGGCAACCGTTACAGGCTTCAATTAAACGAAGAATTGTATGAAGGTGTTCGCTTTGCATGGATACATGTGAAGCAATTTTCAAAGCCTTGGCATATTAAAAACGTACAGTTGGTTTGCCAGGTTAAACCGGTCAATTATAAAGGTAGTTTTTATACCAATGATACCATGCTGAACCGCATTTGGTACACTGGTGCCTACGTGGTGAAACTGAATATGCTGCAGGATTATTTTGGTGCGATACTGATGGAAAGAAGCGACCGGCATTCCTGGACTGGGGATGCCTATCCTGCGCAAGCTACTGCCCTGGCTGCTTTCGGCAACTATGATGTGGTTAAAAAAAATATCGCGTTTACTTCCGGCCAGGATAATGGCATTGCAGCCTACTCTGTGTATTGGGTATTGAGTTTGATAGATTATTACAATTATACAGGCGACACAAAATTTTTAAAAGCCTATACAGCCAATGCAGACAGAAGATTGGAAAGAGCTTTTCGTGAATACGATACCTTGCCAAATCTCGGCTTTATGGGTTGGGATGAAAGACTCGGTGCAGGTTTTGAAAATACACAGATCAGGGAAGCACAAAATACATATCGCATGCTTTGCATCAACGGCTGGCGCCAGTTTGCCAAAGCCATGTCATCCGTCAATGAAAATAATCTTGCAAAAAAATACCAGCAATACGCAGCAGAAAAAATAAAGCAGCTGTTGGCAGATAAAAAGATAGCGGATCAATTTGGTATCCATGCTGTTTCCGAAGCAATCAATGCGGGGCTTATCAATGAGTCTATTATTCATCTTTTGTCAGCCTCTTTATTTGCCGACCGGTTGAACCGGCTTTCTTATTCACCCTTTAACCAATTTTTTATTATACAGGCGATGGCATTGGCTGGTCAAAATGCTGATGCGCTTACTACCATAAAAGATTGCTGGGGCGGGCAAATTGCTTATGGAGGCACCAGCTTTTTTGAAGTGTACAGACCTTCGTGGAATGGCATATTAAATGCGAACGATGCGCCGCCCAATAACCAGTGCGGTTACACAAGCCTGGCGCATCCATGGGGTGCAGGCGTTACCAAATGGCTCACAGAAAATGTGCTCGGTATACAACCGGTAAAGCCCGGTTTTAAAAGGTTTACCATCATCCCTTTTTTAAAAGACAGTTTAACGCAGGTGAAAGGCACAATGCCAACACCTTTCGGAAATATTGCTGCCAGTTTCAACATCCAATCCGGCGACTGCGAAATAACAATACCACCGGGAACTATTGCGGAGAGAGTGGGTTTGCCAAAAGGCGGCAGGCCGATTGATAAAATCACCCTTAGTAAAAAACTGCCAGGCAATTCCGTAGGATATCGGATAGAAACCATTAGTAATACTGATGAAGACAGCAATTATATTTATCTGAAAAATGTACAAGCGGGTAATTACAAAATTGCAATTACTTACAAGATCTTAAATGCGTCGCGTGTTTTGCCGCTTGAACCATTCAACTATATAATCCAATCATTTGCGCAGGACAGCACAACAGGCGGTAACTGGACAAGGAAGTTTGGAAAAGACGGGTATGTATTATTTGGCTATCCTGATTCAGCCGGTTCAAAAAAAATACCATCGTATATTGATAGTGTAACGCTTAAAAAAAATGCCATCGTAATTTGGGATTCAATTTCTCCTGATGAAGCGGTGCTTGAAAATCCGAATTCGAAAAAGCAATTGGCTGCAGCCATTATTACAAGAGATCCTGAAGCAACCAATCAAACGATGACGATTGATGTTGCGGTGAAAGGCAATCATCCCTACAAGTTAACCATGTATTTTTTAGATTGGGATAAGAAAGACAGGCGGAGCGCTATTGAAATTTTTGATGCTGAAACACTCAATATTATCTCACCAGTTCAATTGATCAATCATTACGAAAAGGGAAAGTATATCAGCTTTGCTTTTGACAGATCAGTAAGAATAAGGGTGAACCATGTGAGGGGACAAAATGCGGCTGTGAGCGGAATTTTTTTTGATAGTGCTGATTAAAAATAATTATTTAGGAAAGGAGCAATATCTGTTAAATCAAGACTGTAATCACTTCAAAATATTAAGATGACAATACATAACAAACATGGTTTTTTCTTTCGGCTGCTAAACTTTGTAATCATTGTGTTGCTGTATAGTTGCAGCAAGCATTTCAGCAGTTTACAAAAATCATCAGTTGCAACAAGCGATCCAATAAAAGCCGGTTTTCTGAACCCTCCTGAATCTGCAAGGCCGGGCGTGTACTGGTATTTTATGGATGGAAACCGTACCAAAGAATCCATGACCAAAGATCTTGAATCGATGAAAAAAGCAGGCATTGGAAACCTGGTTTTTTTAGAAGTAAATGTGGGTGTGCCGAGAGGCAAGGTTGATTTTTTAAGTGAGGAATGGCAGGAACTTTTTAAGCATGCCGTTCGGGAAGCTGAAAGATTGGGAATAGAAATTACGCTGAGTGTTGGTCCGGGGTGGACTGGCAGCGGTGGTCCGTGGGTACCTGCTGCACAATCTATGCAGCACCTCGTTAGCAGCACGCTATTGATCTCTGACACCAGCAAACAGCCAATTAAATTGCCCTTGCCCCTGCCAAAGAAACCTTATTTTGGTGAGGGCGGTTTTACGCCTGAGTTAAAAAAACAGTGGGATGATTTTTATAAAGACGTAGCCGTGCTCGCCTTTCCGACACCGGCTGTAAATAAAAAAATTACAGATGGAGAAGAGAAGGCATTGTATTACCGGGCACCTTATTCTTCTGCACCGGGTACAAAAGAATTTTTGCCTTCCCTGGCAAATTACGAAGCAGTACCAAAGGAGGCTGTAATCGCACCCAGCACTATTATTGATCTTACCAGTAAATTATTACCAGACGGAACGCTTGACTGGAAAGCGCCGCAGGGCAAATGGACCATCATGCGTTTTGGAAGCCGCAACAACGGGGCTGTTACAAGGCCGGCACCTATACCCGGGCTGGGTTTTGAAGCCGATAAATTTGATACCATTGCACTGGAGGCACATCTTAACCAATACATCGGAAAGCTGCTGAAAAAAATTGGTCAGCTGGATACTTTATCAGCAGGCGGTTTGAAGAAGATACACATGGACAGTTGGGAGATGGGCGCTCAAAACTGGACAGCACAATTCAGGCAGCAGTTCATTAAAAGAAGGGGCTACGATCCCTTGCCTTTTTACCCGGTGTATGATGGTAACATAGTAGAGAGCATAGAGATAAGTGAACGCTTTCTATGGGACCTGCGGCAAACTTCGCAGGAACTGGTACTGGAAAATCATGCGCAATATTTAAAGACCTACGCACACCGCAATGGCTGGAAATTATCCATCGAACCTTATGATATGAATCCTGCTGCAGACCTTGAACTCGGCGCTGTTGCTGATATTCCTATGTGCGAATTCTGGAGCAAGGACCTCGGCTTTAATTCTTCTTTTAGTTGCGCAGAAGCTACTTCCATTGCGCATGTAAATGGCATACCGCTGGTGCCTGCGGAAGCCTTTACGGCAGATGACCGGGAAGGTTGGAAGCAATACCCGGGCTCGATGAAAGAGCAGGGTGACTGGGCTTTTGCAGCTGGCATCAACCGGTTTGTGTATCATACATTTCAAAGCCAAACCTTGCCGGACAATTTAAAACCCGGCATGACGATGGGGCCGTATGGCGTTCACTGGAACAGGAGTCAAACCTGGTGGCCGATGGTAGGCGGCTATCACAACTATATTTCCCGTTGCCAGTTTGTGCTTCAGCAAGGCCGGTCCGTTGCAGATATTTTATACCTCACACCTGAAGGCGCACCGCATGTGTTTCGTCCGCCCCACTCGGCACTTATTGGTGAAGAGCCAATCCGTGATCGCCGGGGCTTTAATTTTGACGGATGTTCTCCGGGTCAATTATTGACTGCAAGTGTAAAGGATAACCAGGTAGTTTTTCCGGGAGGCGCTGCTTATAAAATACTCGTGTTGCCGGCTGTACAAACCATGACGCCAGCTTTACTTGAAAAAATAAAAACATTGGTTTATGAAGGTGCAATAGTGGTTGGTTCACCACCAATGAAATCACCGGGTTTATCAGGTTATCCTGCATGTGATGAACAGGTAAAGCAACTGGCGCAAACCATCTGGGGTACAACACTAGTTCCGGATAATCAATCCATCCATACTTACGGAAAAGGCAAAGTGGTATGGGGAAAGGCTGTAGCAGCTCAACTCGAAGGATTCTATCCCAATTATGATTTTACCGCAGCTTTATTAAAAGACATGCAGGTGGTCAATGATTTTGAATCAGCTGCCTCATTGCGTTATACGCACCGTATTACTGCTGACCAGGATATTTATTTTGTATCCAATAAAGCCAGCCAGTTAGTTAATACAACTTGTCTTTTCAGATCACAAAAAGGCAAACCAGAGTTGTGGGATCCATTGACTGGCGAAATAAAAATATTGCCTGAGTTTTCGAAGGCTAATGGTCAAACAAGTATACCATTGCATTTTGATGCCTTTCAAAGTTTTTTCATTGTTTTTAAAAATGATACCACTCAATTAGTAGTTCCTGAAAAAGCCAATTTTCCTTCCGCTAAAAACATCGCCACTTTAAATGCAGCATGGACAGTCTCTTTTGATCCTGTTTGGGGAGGCCCAAAAAAAATCACATTCGATTCACTCATCGACTGGACCAAACATCCGGAACAGGGAATTAAATATTATTCTGGCATTGCTACCTACAAGCAAACATTTGATGTGGATGGTGTTGTTAAAACAAAAAACAACCGACTTTACCTGGACCTTGGAGAAGTAAAAAATATTGCCCGGGTAAAGTTGAATGGCAAAGATCTTGGCGTGGTTTGGACCGCTCCCTGGAAGGTAGAGATTACGTCAGCAGTAAAAGAAAAAAATAATCATTTGGAAATTGAAGTCGCTAACTTATGGCCCAACAGGCTGATAGGCGATGAGCAGTTTCCGGATGACGGCATAAAGGATGAGCAATGGCCTGATTGGTTATTGAAAGGCCAGCCAAGAACGAGTGGAAGATTTACATTTACCACTTTTAAACATTATGAAAAAGGGGCACCGTTATTTAAATCGGGATTGATTGGGCCGGTTACGATTCAGCAGACTGAGTTCTAAGAATAAGAAGTCTCAACCTACCCCGACGGCGGCTTTCAGCCCCGTCGGCGGTTAGATAATGCGCTTGCTTATGGAAGTTTTATTCAACCGCCGTCAGGGTTTATAACCGCTGACGGTGTTGCTTGAAAAGTAAAATGATAGACGCATATTGATTTTACGATTGCAGAAAGCTAACATACTTTTAAAAATGATTTAAATATTTCTAAATAATAAGATAACAATTTATGTTCAACACCTCGTTTTTTTTCCTGAATTATACAAAAAAGGTATTACTCGGCGCAAGCATTGTGCTTTCTTCTGCATACACTTTTGCACAGCAGAAACCTGTTACAAACAACAATGCATTTGCCGGGTATGCCAATATGGAGAAAATATTTCTTCATCCAAAAGACGCCGTGCAAACGGGGGTCTATTGGTACTGGATGTCGGGCAATATTTCTAAAGAAGGTGTTGTAAAAGATTTGGAGGCAATGAAAAAAGTGGGCATTAACCGGGCATTTATAGGAAATATAGAGCAGCCAGACGTGGCACAGGGAAAGGTGAAATTTTTATCACCCGAATGGTGGGATGTTATGCATACTGCATTGAAGACCGCCACCAAATTAAATATTGAAATAGGTATTTTTAACAGTCCCGGCTGGAGCCAGTCTGGCGGCCCGTGGATAAAGCCGGAGCAATCGATGCGTTACCTGGCCAGTTCGGAAACCAATGTAAAAGGGGGCAGTCACGTTACCATCAAACTTAAAAAGCCCACGAATCAATTCCAGGATGTAAGGTTGATTGCTTTTCCTAAGCCAAAAGATTACGATGCAAACATAGCAGACAATTCGCCCAGGCTTACAAGCCCGTCTCTAAAAAATGTGCAGGCTGTGATGGATAAGGATACGGCTACAGAAGTAGCGATACCGTTGGATAGCGTTGCAACAATTAACATTCAAACTAACAAAGATTTTGAAGCAAGAAGCATTGTATTATATCCTTCCCATCGTCCTATCATCGCTAAAATACAACTACAGGTAAGTGCTGGAGACAGTTTTAAAACCGTTAAGGAATTTACCATTGACCGGAGCAATAGTGCTTTGAATGTTGGCTTTGATCCTTACGGGCGCATAGCCGTAGCGTTGCCTGCGACCAGTGCAAAATCATTCCGGTTAGTTATTAGCAATCTTAAAACCAACTATGCCACGTCATGGGGACCTGCACCCGATTCGACTTCCGGCATCCAGGAACTGCAGATTTTATCTTCACCAAAAGTGGAGAACTATATTGAAAAAACGCTCGCTAAAATGAGTCAAACTCCGTTCCCTTTATGGGGACAATATTTATGGCCTGATCAAAATAATACAACAGATAAGCCACTGGCGATTGATCCTGCAGCAGTAAAAGATATTTCCAACTTGATGTCGGCTGATGGTGAACTGAATTGGGATGCACCAGCAGGGGAGTGGATCATTGTTCGCTCTGGCATGGCGCCAACCGGTGTTACCAATTCGCCTGCACCACCCAATGGCACCGGGCTGGAAGTAGATAAGATGAACAAGGATTACCTGGCCTGGCATTTTGATGCGTTTCTTGGCGAGATAATAAAACGTATTCCCGCTGAAGACCGCAAAACTTTTAAAATAGTTGTTCAGGATAGTTATGAAACCGGCGGCCAAAACTGGACCGACAACATGATCGGAAAATTTAAAAAAGTGTATGGGTATGACCCTGCGCCTTACATTCCCGTGTTATATGGTAGCGTGGTGGGTAGTGAAGAAATGTCGAACCGTTTTCTTTGGGACCTGCGGCGTTTTATAGCCGACAAAGTTTCGTTTGAGTATGTGGGAGGGTTAAGAGAAATTAGCCATAAACACGGGTTAACCACATGGCTTGAAAACTACGGCCACTGGGGCTTTCCGGGCGAATTTTTACAGTATGGCGGGCAGTCGGATGAGATAGGGGGTGAGTTTTGGAGCGAGGGAGATTTGGGTAATATTGAAAACAGGGCAGCTTCTTCTTCGGCACATATTTATGGTAAAACAAAAGTTTCCGCAGAATCGTTTACCTGTGGAGGTGCCGCCTATTCAAGATATCCTGCGAAGATGAAACAGCGGGGTGACCGCTTTTTTACAGAAGGCATTAATAACACCGTGATGCACGTGTATATTGAACAACCTTATAACGATAAGTTGCCAGGGGTGAATGCCGGTTTCAGCAACGAGTTTAACCGCAATAATACCTGGTTTAATCAAATGCCTTTGTTTACTGATTATTTGAAGCGCTGCAATTTTATGTTGCAGCAGGGCAGGTATGTGGCAGATGTGGCCTATTTTATTGGAGAAGATGCCCCCAAAATGACCGGTGTGTGCGACCCGGCTTTACCCAAGGGATATTCATTTGACTACATCAACGCTGATGTGCTGAAAGAACGCCTTAGAGTAAAAAATGGCCGGCTGGTTTTACCCAACGGTATTACTTACCGCATGTTGGTATTACCTAAACTAACAACTATGCGGCCTGAGTTGCTGGCAACAATTCAACAGCTGGTAAAACTTGGTGCAGTGGTATTTGGACCTGCACCCAAAAGTTCGCCAAGTCTGCAAGATTTTGCAACGGCAGACGAACAGGTATCAAAAATTGCAAAAGAAATGTGGGGTAATATTGACAGCACATCTGTAAAAGCAAATCATTATGGAAAGGGGATGGTGATCAGTGGCATGGATTTGCAGGAGGCGCTGACGATGATCAATGCTGCGCCGGATTGCAAAATAAATGGGGATGATTCAGTTCTTTTTATTCACAGAAAAATCAACAATGACGATGTGTATTTTCTTTCCAATCAAAAAGATAAACCCATCAGTTTTGATGCCGCATTGCAGGTAAAAGGCAAACAGCCTGAGTTGTGGAACCCGGTAACAGGAGCGCATCGTTTGCTGCCGGCTTATACCATTGATAAAAATGAAACAACCATCTCATTAAAGCTGCATGAAAACGAGAGTGCTTTTATTGTTTTCAGAACACCGGTTGTAAAAACCAATAATAAAAATTTGAAAACCAATTTCCCTGAACAAAATGTAATTACAGAAATAAAAAAAGCGTGGCAGGTGAGCTTTGATGCAAGCCACTGGGGGCCTGAAAAACCGGTTACTTTTGACACACTTATTGACTGGACAAAAAGTGACAACGATAAAATAAAATATTACTCCGGTACTGCCATCTACCAAAATAATTTTACGATTGCTAACCTGAAAGCCAATCGGCGTATGCTGCTTGACCTGGGCACCATCACCGCGATGGCTGCTGTAAAAATAAATGGTGTGAAAGCAGGAGGCGTATGGACAGCACCATACCAGCTTGATATTACAAGGTACATTCACCAGGGTTTGAACACATTGGAAATTGCAGTCGTAAATACCTGGGTTAACCGTCTGATTGGCGATTTGCATTTACCCGAAAAAGAGCGTACAACATGGACGAATGTAAACCCATACGCAGTGGATTCTCCGCTGGAGCCATCAGGCTTGCTGGGGCCGGTTTTAATAAAAGCGGAAAGTAAATAGCAGAATAGCAGGGGGTATTAATAAACAAGGCCACTCATTTTAATGTTTTGGTGGCCTTGTTTTATTTCTATGTAAAGGGTATTGGTAACCAGGATTCTGTAAACAGGCAAGCTGGAATGTATTGCGGAGGAACTGGTAAGCCAAATATTTCTGTGCCGTCACCGCCTGCAAGCAGCGCCGGTAAATTTTATACCGCCAATGTCTAATTTATACTACTTTATCTCATCAGTATTTTGCGCTATCGATTACAATTTATAAATAGTATGTCAAGCCTGTTTTACTCCGCCTTATTTTTCATCATCATCAATAATGAATAGGCACCTTTGGTTACAAATTCGGCCGTGGCCAAATCGCTGTTTGCAGGTATGGTAATCTCGGTGAATCCATTTTCACTTTCGCCCGTAGTTATTTCTGTCATTTCAAACTGATTATTGCCTTTCACTTTATACACATATTGTTTGCTTTCAAAGCGCACAATGGCATCTGTCGGCAGCGCAAAAGCCTGGTTATTTTTTACTTCAATTTCTGCATTCATGTAGGTCCCCGGAACCAGCGTCTTATCGTATTGTTCAAAATGACAATGCACTTCTGTATTGCCTTCCATGGAAAGATCTTTGCCGATCAATAAGATTTCGCAGGCGTATTTTTTTTCAGGATTATTGTTGGTATATGCGATCAATTTTTGACCGATGTATAATTTGTTGACATTTTTTTCAAACACTTTTAATGCCAGGTGAATATCAGATACATTGATCAGCTCAAACAGCACTTCGGTTGAAGAAACATACTTGCCAATGTTTACATTCACTTTGGAAACGTAGCCATTGATGGGAGAATAAATGTTGATACTTGGTGAAATGGTTGTTTCATTTATTTTGTTGATGTTAATACCTGCCAGTTGTAATTTCGCCGCCAGCGAGGTCATCAATACCTGTTGACTTTTATAATCCGCTTCTGCCTGCTGGTACACTTTGTCGCTGCTGGACTGGCTTTGGTTTAATTCTTTCTGCCGCTTGTATTCATTTTCTAAAAAGCCGATTTTTGCTTTGGCGGTTAAATAATCCTGCTGCAGCTGAATGTACTGCTGGTCCTGCATCACTGCTATTACCTGGCCTTTATTTACATGCATACCAGGGAGCAATTGCGTAGTTTTTAAATATCCTCCCAAAGGAACGCTGATGGATACCATGTTTTGTGGAGGTACATCTATTTTACCGTTTAATTTCAGCACAGATGAAATTTCACGTTGTTCCATTTTGCCCGTTGCGATGCCGGCATTTTTGAGTTGCTGCGATGTTAATGCAACGCCTTTTTCTTCTCCGGCGGCCGCTGTTTTTTCTTCGCTGTCATTCTTTGCGCCGCAGGCTGAAAGGACGATGATTATCGATGCAAAAACTATGATGTGTTTCATTATTAAATGATTATTGGTTGTTAAAATAATTGAGCTGAATAATGGATTCGTTCAGATTTTTAATGGCTTCCGTGTAGTCGCTTTTTACAACCACCGATTGGTTGATGAGCTGCACCCACTCAAGGTAATTGATGCTGCCATTTGCCAGTTGCAAGTTGGCAGTACTGGTAATAAGCGAAGCATTTTTTAAGGCAGCTGTTTCGAAATACTGCACTGTTTGTTTGTATTTATTATACTGCGCAACAGCAGCCTCATACTCCGACTGGATATTTTGCATGCCGGCAGTATAATTGTGTGCTGCTATTTGCCTGCTGAATTTGGCGCTGTTTATTTTTTCTTTTTGCGCTTTGGCAAACAGGGGAATACCAATGCCAATTTGTATGGCATTAAAGCGTTTGCCACTTCCATAAATTTTGTTATCAGCACCTGTGCCCTTTATACTTGTGTTACTGTAACCGGCAAGCAAATCAGGCAACAGTTTGCTTTTTTCGACGGCAATAGATGCGAGGGCTATTTGCTCCTGTTGTTGTATCAGTTGCATGGTGGCGTGTTCTTTCAACTTCGTGGTGTCTGCAGTAGCGGCCAGCTCCATTTTTACAGGTTGTGGCTCCGGAACAAACAGGGTAGTGGTGTTCAGAAGCAATTGAAACTGTAATTGCAATACGGCAACATCCTGTTGTAATTGTTGCTGCTGTATATGGATTTGTCCCAATTGTGTTTCAGCGCTGACTTTTTCAAGCAAATTACTTTCGCCTTTTTCCAAACGTAAAGCTGCCTTTTTGTAAAACGATGTGTACAGACTGTCTAAATATTGAAGCAGCTGTTTTTTTTGCTCAACATACACCATTGTATAAAATAGCTGTTCTACTTGTTTTTTAAGTAACGCTTTTTTTACAGCAACGTTGAGCAGGCTGCTTTTCCATTCCTGCTGCAACAATTCTTTTTGGCTGGAATAAACTTTTGGAAGACTAAAATTTTGTGTGATGCCAAATTTTGTATCGGTGTAAATACTGTTGATCTGCCCCGCGTCGGCCAAAATATTTGTCTTTGGTAAAGCCGTAGCTGTATTGATCAGTAGCTGCTGGTACTGGGCTTTCAACTGTTCATTTTTTACCAGCAGATTATTCTTCAGCGCAGTATCAACAGCGGCTTTCAGACTAACCGGCACCTGGGCTGCGGATATCCCGCAGATGGCGCAGATGACCGCAGATATTATTAGTTGTTTCATGAATGGTTTGCTTTTTATAAAAATTGTTGGTGATAATGTGTACATACTTATCTGTAAAAGCCGGCGAGATCAGGGAATACTTTTCTCCCGCAGATAGTCTATTTCGGTTGCTTCTTTTTTTTCATTCCTCCCTTCTCAAAAATCATGTACAAAACCGGCAATACGAACAGGGTTAGAAATGTTGCAATCAATAAGCCGCCAATTACCACTGTGGCAAGTGGCCGCTGTACTTCTGCACCTGCACCGTTGCTTATGGCCATCGGCAAAAAACCCAATGACGCCACACAGGCCGTCATCAATACAGGTCGTAATCTAACCTTTGTGCCCATCAGCACGATTCGTTTTAGATCAGTCAATCCTTCTTTTTTCAGCCGGTTGAATTCAGCAATTAATACAATACCATTTAACACGGCCACACCAAATAATGCAATAAATCCAACCCCTGCACTGATACTGAAAGGCATGCCTCTGAAGGCCAAAAACAAAATACCCCCGATTGCAGATAACGGAATAGCTGAATAGATAAGCAGGCCTTGCCTCACAGAGGTAAAGGCAAAATACAACAACAGGAATATCAATAAAAGGGATACCGGAACGGCAACCATCAAACGTTGTTTGGCGGCATTGAGGTTTTCAAAAGCTCCACCATAGGTTATGTAGTACCCTGCCGGGAATTTTAATTGTTTTTCTACCTTTTGCTGCAGTTCAGTAACAATGCTTTGTACATCTCTGCCCCGCACATTAAAACCCACTACAATTCTTCTTTTGGCATCCTCCCGCTGTATCTGGTTAGGGCCTTCCTTAATCTGTACATCAGCCAACTGGTACAATGGTATCTGGGTGCCTTGTGGTGTTGGTATCAGCAGGTTCTGTACGTCTTTCAAATCTTTTTTTAAATCACCTTTTAAACGTACCACTACGTCAAAACGCTTTTCGCCTTCAAACAACATCCCCGTGCTTTGGCCTGCGAATGCGGTATTTACAACCCGGTTAATATCAGCGATATTGAGATTGTATTGCGCAATGATGTTGCGATTGTAATTGATGATGATTTGGGGCATGCCAGACACAGCTTCCACATATAAATTTTTTGCTCCTTTCACGCTGCTTACAATGCCTCCGAGTTTGGCAGCATACGCAGCCAGCGTATCCAGGTCTTCTCCAAAAATTTTGCATACCACATCCTGCCTTGCACCCGTCATCAGCTCATTAAAACGCATTTGTACGGGGAACTGAAAACCAGCCGTAACGCCGGGTACAGCTTCCAAAGCTTTGCCCATTTTTTCGGCCAGTTCATTGAATGTTTTAGCGCTGGTCCATTTGTCTTTCGGTTTTAATATCACCATCATGTCACTCGCCTCCATCGGCATCGGGTCGGTAGGTACCTCACCACTGCCAATTTTGGTGACTACTTTTTCTACTTCCGGAAACTGTGTTTTTAATATATGCGCCGCCTGTTGGGTATTGGTGATGGTAGTGTTTAAAGAACTACCTGTCAGCACCCGCGTGTCTACTGCGAAATCACCTTCTTCCAGCGAGGGAATAAACTCGCCGCCAAGCGAGAGTAACACCATTACGGACACGATGAAAAGTGCAATTACTGAAGTCAGCACCGTTTTGGGAAAACTCACTACTTTGTTTAAGGTGGCCTGGTAAAGCCTTTCCACCTTCAGCATTAATTTATCAGAAAAGTTAGGCGTATGTTTTACTTTTTTACTCAGGAACAAGGCACTCATCATGGGTACATATGTGAGTGATAAAATAAATGCACCAAGCAAGGCAAAAGCTACAGTTTGCGCCATGGGTTTAAACATCTTCCCTTCAATGCCCTGCAAGGTGAAGATGGGCAGGTAAACAACCAGGATAATGATTTGACCAAATACGGCGCTGTTCATCATTTTACTGGCAGAGTAGTTCACCTCTTCATCCATTTGCGGTTGCGATAGCTTTTGAATACCGGTAAATTTTTTGCTGTGCGTAAGCTGGTGCATAACGGCTTCCACAATAATTACCGCTCCGTCTACAATCAACCCAAAATCCAAAGCGCCCAGACTCATCAGGTTGCCGCTTACTCCAAAGAGATTCATCATAATAACAGCAAACAACATGGCGAGTGGTATCACCGATGCCACCAGAAAACCGGCCCGGAAATTACCAAGAAAAAATACCAGTACAAATATTACGATCAGGGCGCCTTCCGCCAGGTTTCTTTCCACCGTACTGATGGCATTGTCTACCATTTTAGTGCGGTCGAGAAAGGGCTCTATCACCACGCCTTCGGGCAATGATTTTTGCACCTGTGCAATGCGCTCCTTTACATTTTTAATTACGTCGCTGCTGTTAGCGCCCTTCAGCATCATCACTACCGCACCAGCCACTTCGCCTTTGTCATTGTAACACATAGCGCCATACCTGGTTGCATGGCCAATTTTTATATCTGCTACATCCCGGATAAATAAAGGCGCTCCGCCACTGGTTCTTTTGATGGAAATATTTTTTATGTCATCCATGCTTCCGATCAAACCTTCACTGCGTATAAACAACACAGTTGGACCTTTCTCGATGTAAGCGCCACCAGTATTTTGATTGTTGTTTTCAAGGGCATGAAATACATCGGTAATGGTGATATTGTATGATAATAATTTATTCGGATCGACTTCAATGGAATATTGCTTTAGTTTGCCGCCAAAACTGCTCACTTCCGCCACGCCTTTCACACCAAGTAACTGGCGGCGAACGATCCAGTCCTGTATGGTGCGTAAATCTGTCTCATTAAACTTACTTTCATAGCCATCTTTTGGCCGTACAACATACTGATAGATCTCTCCAAGGCCTGTACTCACTGGTCCCAACTCGGGTACACCAATGCCTGCAGGTATTTGCGACTGTACTTTTTGCAGTCGTTCCGCTACCTGCTGCCGGGCCCAGTACACATCCGTGGCGTCATCAAAAACAATGGTAACAAGTGATAATCCAAAGCGGGAAAAACTCCTGATTTCTTTTAAGCCGGAAATATTATTATTGGCCTGTTCAATCGGAAAGGTAACCAGGCGTTCTATATCGGTTGCACCAAAAGAAGGTGCAATGGTAATTACCTGCACCTGGTTATTTGTAATGTCGGGTACCGCATCAATGGGCAGCCTGGTAAACTCGTAGCTGCCATATCCTATCAGGGCTATCATAAAAAGCCCCACAATGAGTTTGTTTTTAATGGCAAACCCAATTATCGCATTTAGCATAATTGACGTATTTAATAAAATGAAAGCATCAGCCAATGATGTTTGTCAATAGCCGGATCACGCAAAGAGATGTTCTTTGGCGTAAGTACAAAATAAGAAACTAACAGCTTTTGGGCGGTTGCCAGATGCTGGCGAGGTAAGATGAACTGATGACCTGGTTTAAAACAATATAATTTTTCTTCTCCAGGATTTCTGCTGGTTTGCTAATCGTTATCGGTGTTATAAGAGATACAAATGCAATAGCGATACAGGATATGCAATCACCCGATGTTTTAAACGGAAGCTGCTGGTCTCTATCGTAGTCTTTGTCTTTCGGGCTGCTGTGTAAATAGTGTGTCGCTAAAAAACTTGCAAAGGAAACAGGATTGTTTGTTTGCTGGTGTTCACTGAAATGCTGAAACATTACCGGCAGCTTCATCAATTGCTTTGCTGCCGTGGTAGAGAGCAGGTAAATGCTAAGAAATAGTATGGCGGATGCTTTTTTCAATGCACAAATATAAAAAAAATGTTTCAATCCGTTGCCAGGAATGTGCTACTGCATTTGTCTGCCAGCAATTCAAGCCCCATCTTTCAATTTGAAATGGTTGCCGCCAGTTTGCTGAAAGCGGTTAATTTTGTACCTCAGCTGAAACCTGTCAGGAACGATATTGTCCATCTTTACTAAATAACCAGTTGCAAACTTATCATATTCATATCACAGGGCTCGTACAGGGAGTAGGTTTCCGGCCCTTTGTGTGGCAGCTGGCAACAGCAATGAATTTAAATGGCTGGGTAAATAACAGCTCAGATGGCGTGCACATTGAAATCAACGGATCTTCAGCAACAGCGGCTGAATTTTACAATCAGGTCATTGCTGCGCCACCTCCGTTGTCGGTTATTCAGCAACACAGCATGTATCCGGTTGTATGGCAGCAATTTGACAACTTTCAAATACAGGACAGTAAAATAACCGGCCCAGCCAAATTGGCTATTACACCAGATTATGCAATGTGCAATGATTGCAGAGATGAGTTGCACAACGCCACGGATTACCGCTATCAATATCCTTTTATCACCTGTACGCAATGCGGGCCCAGGTATTCCGTCATAAAAGCCCTGCCTTACGACAGGATCAATACGAGCATGGAATCTTTCGGCATGTGTGCCGTATGTAAGCAGGAATACAATAATCCTGCAGACAGAAGATATTATTCACAAACCAACTCCTGCGCAGCCTGCGGTGTTGGAATCAAATTATTTAATAATGAAAATAAAGAGCTGAGCAGCACCACGGAATATATTATTCGCCGGGTGGTTGAAAGCCTTGATGATGGGAAAATTGTTGCGGTTAAAGGCATCGGTGGTTATTTATTTTTGTGCGATGCGGGCAATAAAAATACCATCGCCTTACTCCGGCAAAGAAAACACCGTCCTTCAAAACCATTTGCGCTGATGTATCCTTCAATCAACATGGTGGCGGAAGATTTTATTTTGGATGAGGCAAGAACGCAATTGCTTCAATCAGCCTCAGCACCCATTGTGCTGCTAAAAACAAGTCAGCAAGCTGCTCAAAGAGTATGCATGGAAGAGATTGCACCTGGATTGTCAAAGCTGGGTGTGATGCTGCCCTATGCACCTTTATTTGAACTGATATTAACTGATTTTAAAAAGCCTGTTATTGCCACGAGCGGTAACATCAGCGAAGCTGCAATTGTATTTGATGATGACATTGCATTAAAAGAATTTTCCGCCATTGCAGATTTGATTGTAACACACAATCGTGAAATTGTTATATCCCAGGATGATTCGGTTATGCAGTTAACCGAAAAGACAAATACGAAAATTATTCACCGGCGTTCAAGAGGACTTGCGCCATCCTTTTTTGATTATGCCTCGAATAAAAACAGCGTGATATTGTCAACAGGAGCCTTGCTAAAAAGCAGTTTCTGCCTGGCGCAACAGGGCAACGTGTACATCAGCCAATACCTGGGTAATACAGATACTTATGAGGCGCAGCAAAGTTTTGAAAAAGCGGTTCAGCACTATTTTTCGTTGTTTAGTACATCGGCTGGTGTGGTAATTGCAGACAAGCATCCCGGCTATTTTTCACACCATTTTGCCAGGCAGTTATCTGAAGAAAAACAGTTACCTTTTGTAACGGTGCAACACCACAAAGCACATTTTGCGGCCGTGCTGGCGGAAAACAATTTACTCAAAACTGAAACGCCGGTAATGGGTGTAATATGGGATGGTGTGGGATTGGGAGATGATGGACAGGTATGGGGAGGAGAATTTTTTAAATATCATAATGAAAGTATCCAACGGTGCTATTACTTCGGTTATTTTCCGGTGATTGCGGGTGATAAAATGGCAAGAGAACCGAGGCTTTCCGCACTGGCCGTATGTCATGAATCGTGGGTGGCAGAAGACCTGCTGAAAAATAAATTTACAGAACAGGAATGGAGTATTTATCAAAAAATATTACAGCAGGATAAACTGCTCAATTGCTCGAGTGCTGGCCGCCTGTTTGATGCGGTGGCTTCTTTACTTAACCTTGCAGACAAGCAAACTTATGAGGGAGAGGCAGCTATGTTACTGGAAGAAAAAGCAGCATCCTATTTTGAACAGAACGGTTGGGATCTTAACCAGAGTTATTTTATGGATGGCGCTCATTATAACCACATACCCACCGGAATACTTATCAGCAATATCGTGATGGATATAAAAAAAGGATTGACGGTTGATTTTATTGCAGCAAAATTTCATTATTCGTTGGCGCACCTGGTGCGCATTATCGCCGGATACCTGGATGTAAAAATGATTGCCTGCAGTGGTGGCGTTTTTCAAAATGCAGTGTTGGTAGATTTGTGCAAGATTCGTCTCGCTAATGATTACCAGTTATTTTTTCATAAAAACCTCTCACCCAATGATGAAAATATTTCCTTTGGCCAGCTGGTGTATTATGAAAACAACATAGACAACAATCAACTTGCTTAACAATAAAATGCGGTTAAGAAAATATTTTAAACTGATAACACTTCAATTATGTGCTTAGCAATTCCAAAAATTAAGGCGATAGAATTACAATATAACGATACCGTGCGTATGGCCAAAGTTGTATTTGGAACTATTGTAAAAGAGGCAAGTCTTGAAATGGTACCCGCCGTAAAAGTGGGCGACTATGTACTGGTACACGTAGGTGTAGCCAGAGGCATTGTAAACGAAGCAGAGGCGGCCAAAACATTTCAATACCTGAAAGAGAACGGCGAAATTGATGAACTGATTGAGCACACGCAGGTAGACAGAAGCAACTAACTACGAATCTTTTTATACATGCAATTCAGAGCCCGCATTACTTTATTTCGCTTCCACAACTTATAACACGAACAACTCATAATAGCACGCCATGAAATATTTAGAAGAATACAGGGACGCCGGGGTAGCGGAACAATACCTGGCCGAAATCAAAAAGATCGTCACAAAGAAATGGACCATTATGGAAATTTGTGGCGGGCAAACACACAGCCTGGTGAAGAATGGTTTGTTAACCTTGTTGCCTGAAAACATACAAATGGTACATGGCCCCGGCTGCCCGGTGTGCGTAACACCATTGAACCTGATTGACAAAGCGGTGTACCTGGCGGAGGAAAAAAAAGTGATCCTCTGTTCTTTTGGTGATATGATACGGGTGCCCGGAAGCAAACAAAGTTTGCTGGAAGCAAAAGCCAATGGCGCCGATGTCCGCATCTTGTACTCCCCCCTGGAAGCTGTTAAAATTGCAGAACAAAATCCTGACAAAGAAGTCGTTTTTTTTGCAGTGGGATTTGAAACCACGGCGCCTGCTAATGCATTGTCGGTACTTCATGCACAAAGAGCGGGGATTACTAACTATTCCATACTCACATCGCATGTATTGGTACCGCCTGCTATGGAGGCCATCATCAGCGATGAAGACAATGTAGTGCAGGGATTTTTAGCCGCAGGGCATGTATGTGCCATTATGGGACTGGAAGAATATTATCCTTTGGTAGAAAAATATACTTTGCCTATGGTAGTCACCGGCTTTGAGCCGGTGGATTTATTGCAGGGTATTTTAATGCTGGTAAAGCAACTGGAAAATGGGGTGGCAAAATTAGAAAATCAATATGCAAGGGTGGTACCGGAAAATGGTAATCCTTCCGCAAGGAAAATAATAGCCGATGTATTTGAAGTGAGCAACCGGGAGTGGCGGGGCATTGGTGAGATATCGCTCAGCGGGTATGAATTGCGCAAAGAGTTTGCGGCGTATGATGCCAATAAAAAATTCAACGTTCAGATTGAGGCGGCAACAGAAAGTAAGGAATGTATTGCCGGCGATATATTGCGGGGAATTAAAAAGCCACATCAGTGCCCGCAGTTCGGCAAAAAGTGTAACCCATTGCATCCGCTGGGCGCACCGATGGTAAGCAGCGAAGGAGCCTGCGCCGCCTACTTCCATTTTTCACAAGCGGAGTATGCTGAGGCATAAAACAGAAAAAAGAAGTAAGCTTCACCAGGCGCAAAGCAACTCATAACTCATCACTTATAACTCATAACTAAGAAAGCGTGTCCGAAAAAAAAATAAAAATGGAATTGCAATGCCCGATGCCCAAATTTGATTTTGATGTAATCACACTGGGGCATGGCAGCGGTGGTATATTAACCCACCAGTTATTAAACAGCGGTGTATTTGCTTTACTGGCCAATCCCTTGCTGGATGAAAAGCACGATGGAGCAGTGTTTGAAGCCAATGGAAAAATTGCCTTTTCAGCGGACAGTTATGTAGTATCGCCCATTTTTTTTCCGGGTGGAAATATCGGCGAGCTGGCCATTAACGGAACAGTCAATGATTTAGCCATGTGTGGTGCCGCAGCAAAATATTTATCTCTTTCTTTTATCATTGAAGAAGGGCTACCCATGACCGATTTCTGGAAAATTCTCAACAGCATTCAACAGGCCGCCAGCGATGCCAATGTGCATATTGTTACCGGCGATACAAAAGTGGTGGAGAAAGGAAAAGGCGATGGCATTTTTATCAATACCAGCGGCATCGGTTTTTTACATCCTGAAGCCAGCATCCATGTCAGCAATATTAAAAAGGGCGATAAAATAATTATCAGCGGCAATATTGCTTCGCATGGTGTAGCCATTATGAGCCTGCGCCAGGGACTTGAATTTGAAAGTGATATCATCAGTGACACGGCCAACCTCAATCATACCGTAATTGCATTGCTTGATAAGTTCGGCCAACAAATACATTTTTTAAGAGACCCGACAAGGGGTGGCGTTGCAACTGTGTTGAACGAAATCGCAAAGGATAGCAATACCGGGGTAAATATCCTGCAAAATAAATTACCGGTAGACGAAGGAGTAAGCAGCGCCTGCGAAATTTTAGGCCTTGACCCGCTGTATGTGGCCAATGAGGGTATTTTTATAGCGATAGTTGCAGTTGATGTTGCGGATGATTTTGTAACAGCATTAAAGCAATTACCTTTCGGAGCAAATGCAACTACAATCGGAGAAATAACTGATCAGCATCCAAAACAAGTCATTTTAAAAAGCAGTATCGGCGGTAGTCGTGTGGTAAGCATGCTGCCGGGAGAACAGTTACCGAGAATATGTTAGGGGAGTTATAAATTGTAAGTGATAAGGTATAAGTTGTTCGAAGGTAGTGCTAGATTTATTCATATCTTTTTACAAATCAATACTGTTGTCACAATAAATATGACTGCAAAAATTGCAGCACCACTCCAGCAGTCGTAACTACAGCCATCACTTATCTCTCAAAAAATAAAATACGGAAAATGTAAAATTTTTCATCAACTTCAACAAATAAACCATTGCTTAATTTAACCATAAAAAAATGCAAGCCATCGATACTACTAACGGCCAGCCGGTAAAAGGCGGCTACAATCTTTTTGTTATTTCTTTAATTGCGGCACTTGCCGGTTTTATTTTTGGGTTTGACACCGTCGTAATTTCTGGTGCCAACCTGCCTATTAAAGAGCTCTGGCACACTTCTCCCTGGTTTCATGGTTTCTTTATTATGTCGATGGCTTTATGGGGCACGGTTGTTGGCTCCGTGTTTGGCGGCATTCCCACCCAATTGTATGGCAGAAAAAAAGTATTGTTATGGATCGGTATTTTGTTTAGTGTGTCTGCTATTGGCTCTGCGTTGGCACAGGGCCCTTATATGTTTTCTTTTTTTCGTTTCATTGGCGGACTGGGCATTGGCATTTCATCCGTTGCCGCACCAACGTATATTTCAGAAATCTCTACACCAAAAACAAGAGGCCGTTTGGGGGCCATGTACCAGTTTAATATCGTGTTCGGTATATTGATCGCCTTCTTATCCAATTATTTTTTTAAAGGCATGGGCGGCGCCAACGACTGGCGCTGGATGCTGGGCATCATGGCTGTACCTGCATTGATTTACACGGTAATGGTTTTTCGCATTCCTGAAAGTCCCCGCTGGCTGCTCTCTATAAAAAAAGATTTACCTGCAGCAAAAGATGTGATGTTGCGCCTTGGTATCAGCAACGTGGATGAAGCAATGGCTGCCATCCAGGCCGCTGACCTGCATGAAACGAAGTCGGGTATCTCTTCTCAGTTTTTCAGTTCAAAATATTCAGTCGTAATATGGCTGGCATTTATGGTGGCATTTTTCAACCAGTGGTCTGGCATCAATTTTATTTTATATTATGCCCCGGAGATCCTTGAAAGGGCAGGGCTGGCGGCAAAAGATTCTTTGTTCAATTCCATTTCAATCGGTGCGGTGAACCTGCTGTTTACGTTTGTTGGTTTATATTTAATTGATCGTGTCGGCAGAAAAACCTTACTGCTGATTGGCTCCTTTGGTTATATCATCAGCCTGTCGTTGGTGGCATGGGCCTTTTATGCAGGTGCTGGTGCAGGTTTCCTGTTGTCGTTTTTATTGTTGTTTATCGCATCGCACGCAGTAGGGCAGGGCGCTGTAATCTGGGTTTTCATTTCTGAAATATTTCCCAACAAAGTACGGGCAAGCGGACAATCGTTCGGGGCCAGTGTACACTGGGTTTTTGCGGCTATCATCACATTAATTACGCCTTTATTCCTGGACAAGGACAATGGGATTTTCAAAGACAACCCCTGGCCCATCTTTGCGTTCTTTGCATTCATGATGGCACTCCAACTGGTTTGGGTTTTGACTAAAGTACCCGAAACAAAGGGCGTATCGCTGGAAGAACTGGAGCAGCGTTTGGTAAAATAATAATTGATTATGAACCCGGCTAAAGTACTGCTATCGGCTGCATTGGCGTCGCACTCTTGTACATTAAATATTCATGGCAACAGGTAACCGCTCCGTAGTTTGCTGTAATTAATTTATGTACTCAAAATATCACAATCCAATTTGCCTTGATGCAGCCTCAACCAAAAGCCGGCAACAACTTTATCTCATTCCTGTACAAAATAATTTTTTTACTGTTTTCCAGTTGCTTCAACAAACGGGATATAACTACTCGTGAAGTAGCCAGCTCATCCGCAATTAAATAATGCGAAGCCTTGATTACACTGGATCCGGTGAGGCGCTGCTTGTCTTTTAAATAAGCCACCAGCCGGTCGTCCAGTTTATGAAACGCAATGCTTTCAATTGATTTTAGCAATTCAATAAAACGTTCATTAAAACCCCGCATAATATAATTTCGCCAGGACGTATATTGGCAAAGCCAGTCATCTAATTTTACATGAGGGATGGCAATCAGTTCCACATCATCTTCTGCGATGGCCCTTACTTCACTTTTTTTTGCTTCCACACAACAACTGTAGGCCATCGAACAACTTTCATTGCTGGATAAATAATAGAGTAAAATTTCATTGCCGTTCTCATCCATACGAAGCACTTTAACGGTGCCCTTTAATATCACCGGCATCATACGGATATACTTGCCGTAATCCATTATCAGATCACCCTCTTTAAAACTTTGCCAGGTGCCAAACTGCTGCATTTCTGTTACCAGCTTTGGCTCAAACACATGCTGTAAATTATCTAAGTTCATACAGTAGTTTAAAAGTAAAATGCCAATACCGTTCAGTAAATCTAAAATCCGGTTTTTAAATAACTCCAGCCTTCTTCCTGTTTTGTTACCACTTCCACCACGCCCGAGGGCACAAAGCCCGCATCAGCAATAATATCGTCTTTGGTTAAATTTTTTGCCTTCATGGTATTCATACAGGCGTCAAATACTATCCCGGTATTTTTAAGGGTTGTTATTCCCTGTTGCTGTGTTGTTTTGCCTTTCATCAGCATCTCTATTCCGGGGCCATGCGCCACCACTTCTATCTGTACAGTGTTACCCCAGGTTTCGTGCAAATGTTTAATGTTATTCATTAAGCCATGCCATACGGCCGTGTCGTTGCTGGTGAGTTGAATGATTACATGGTGTTTAACCTGTGCGGTACTGTAAATACAAAGGCTGATGGCAATGATAAAAAGGGCGATCGTTTTTTTGTACATGTGTGGTTTAAATTTAAATGGTGTGCAGATTGTTGTTTGATGATTTTCGCCGAAATGTTTTTATCAAACATGGCTAAACGATGATTTAAAGATAAGTGTAATCCATGTTTTTACAGAACCATTTTTTTAATGGGCAATTCATCAACGATAAATGATGCGCAATCTAAGATTGGTATCAGGATCATTTTGTAACAAAGGTTACAAAACAAAGTGTTACAAATGTTACCGTACAATGGCGGTAGCGGAGATAGTTTTGCCGTTACAAATTATTAGCATGATGAATCAATATTGGGTAACGGTGCAATTTAAAATAAGCGCCGTCATTTTTTTTGCGATATGCTCCTTCACGGCGCGGGCACAGGACAGCGTGCGCCAATTGGTGTTGGCCGACGCAGTAAAAATGGCCATGGAACAAAACAGGCAAATAGGACTTGCCAAAAAAGATGAGCAAATAGCACAGTCGCAGTTTAAACAAACAGACGCTATATTTCTGCCGCAGGTAAATTTGTCCTATACCGGTTTTACCACCAACCAGCCGCTGAGCGCTTTTGGTTTTAAGCTGCAACAAGCTAAGGTGCAGCAGGCAGATTTTAATCCCGCAATACTTAACAAACCTGGTGCAACCGGCAATGTGCTTACGCAACTAAGTGTGCAACAGCCTTTGTATAACCCAGACCAGGCCTACATGCGTAAGGCTGCCGCAAAGCAAACAGCCGTATATGCCTTTACCACGCAACGAACCGCAGAAGCCGTCGAATTGCAGGTGACCAATGCTTACCTGCAACTGGAATTTAGTTATGAAGTAGTGGGCGTACTGGAAGAGGCATTAAAAACAGTAAAAGATATCTATAGGTTTACCAATGACCGTTACCAGCAGGGATTGTTACAGAAATCAGATGTATTAAATGTGGCCGTACAGGTTAAGGCAGCTGAAACGGGTTTGGCAGAAGCGAAGTCCCAGGTCGTTACCCTATCCGACCAGCTTGGATTATTGATGAATGCACCCAAAGGACTGGTGTATAAAACAGTACCCGTTGCCATGGATACCGTAGTTGCAGTAACTGATTCAGCGCCTGTTGACAGGGCGGATTTTAAAGCCATGAAAACCGCGGTGGATGCGTATGATCTCTCTATAAAAAGCACCAAAATGTCCATGTTGCCAAAGATCAATGGCTTCGCCAATTACCAGTTCAACGATAAAAAATTATTTGGCTTTGGTGCCAATGCCTACATGGCAGGGGTGCAGCTTTCATGGGATATTTTTAAAGGCAACGAGGCAAAAAATAAAATGGCTACGCAGATGCTGGAGAAAAATAAACTGCAGCAACAGTTGCAGGATAATATAGAGCAAACGGCCACGGAAATCCGCAAGGTCAACCGCCAGATAGCAGATAATATTTACCGCGTTACACAACAATCGCTGGCAGTGGAATCAGCCTCAGAAGCACTGCGCATTGTGCAGAACAGGTACACGCAGGGATTGATTAATACCACCGATGTGTTACAGGCACAAACGCAGTTATCGCAGCAGAAAATGGGCTATGCGCAGGCTGTATTTATGAAAAAATCAGCCATCAGTTATTTACATTTTTTAACTATCACAAAATGATATTCACTATAAAAAAAGATCGTATGTTATTTTCAAAGCAGTTTAAAACGGGAGCTGTATTATTTTCTGTATCGCTTGCGGCGTGTTCCGGTAACGAAACAAAGCAGCCCATTCAACAGGAAGCGCCGGTAGTAGTGCAGATAAGCAACGCAGGTGGCACGGCAGCAGCGGGTATGATTGAAGCCAGCGGCCAGGTAGAGGCCATCCGTTCTGCCAATATCAGTACCAGGGTAATGGGCTATATCACGTCCATACAGGTAAAAGCAGGTGACAAAGTAAGGGCTGGCCAGGTATTGTTTAGTGTTAACAGCAGTGATGTGCAGGCGAAAAAAGCACAAACAGACGCTATGATTGCACAGGCAGATGCAGCCTTGCAAAGTGCGCAAAAAGACTATGACCGGTACACTGCGTTATTTAAACAGCAGAGCGCTTCGGCAAAAGAACTGGACGCCATGACGTTGCAATACCAATCGGCTAAAGCAAACGTAGCCGCCGCCCGTGCCATGCGCAGCGAGGTAACGTCTCAGCTTGCCTATACTACGGTGGTGGCGCCTTTTTCAGGAACCGTTACACAAAAATTGGCAGAAGCAGGCAGCATGGCCACACCCGGGATGCCGGTATTAACCATTGAGCAGGAGGGCAGTTTACAGGTAAGCGCATCCATACCGGAAAGCCAGATTGCATCCGTTAAAACAGGTGATGACGCCACGATGACTATTGAATCAGCCAATAAAAAGATAACAGGAAAAGTAACCCAGGTAAACCCGTCATCACAATTTACCGGCGGACAATACATCGTTAAAATAGCCGTGCCTTCAGCAGATAGCAAGCAATTGTATGCGGGCATGTATGTACACATTCAGCTGGTAGCCAAAAACAACGCCGGTGCCAAAGCAAGTGATTCAGCCAATGTGATGATCCCGGTTAAAGCCCTCATCAACAGGGATCAGTTAACCGGCGTATATACGGTTAGTTCACAAAACACCGCTGTAATGCGCTGGCTGCGCTTAGGCCCTGTATCTGGCGACCAGGTAGAAGTATTGTCGGGCCTGGCAAAAAACGAACCCTTTATTGTATCGGCCGAAGGTAAATTATATAACGGCGTACCGGTAAAAATAAAATAACCAACATGGAAAAAGGATTATCAGGCAATATAGCAAAAGCATTTTTACAGTCGAAGCTCACCATACTTTTAATGATTGCCTTTTTGGTGATTGGTGGCTATAGTACATTTTTAATACCAAGAGAAGAAGAGCCACAGATACAGGTTCCGATGGCGGATGTATTTATTGGTTATCCCGGTGCTTCGCCAAAGGAAGTAGAAACAAAACTGGCTGCGCCGATGGAGAAAATTATTTCCAACATTAAAGGTGTGGAATATGTGTACTCAACTTCCATGAACGGCCAGGCCATGCTGATTGTACAGTTTTATGTGGGGGAAGATGTAGAGCGTTCGCTCGTAAAATTATACACCGAATTAATGAAGCACATGGATGTGATGCCGCAGGGTGTTACCATGCCACTGATTAAAACCAGGTCAATTGACGATGTCCCGGTGCTGGCCTTTACTTTGTGGGGCGAGCACTATGACGATTATCGTTTAAAATTAATCAGCCAGGAGCTGGCCAATGAAATAAAAAAGGTGCCGGATGTGGCAGAAGTAACGCTTACCGGTGGCAGAAGCAGGGAAGTAAAAGTAGTGCTGAATAAATCTTTGATGGCACTAAATGGAGTCGATCTGCTCAGCATCAGCAAGATCATACAGGCGGGCAATGTGCAAATGGATGCGGGAGAATTACTGCAAAAAGACTCCGCCTTCACGATACAAGCCGGCGACTTTTTAAATACCGCGGAAGATGTAGCAAACCTGGTCGTGGGCATGAAGGCCAACCAGCCCGTGTATTTAAAACAGGTGGCTACGGTAGAAGAAGCTCCTTCAACACCTTCTCAATACGTATTGTATGGCTATGGCAAAGCAGATAGCGGATACAAAAAATTTGCTGCTTCTTATCCTGCGGTAACCATCTCTGTTGGTAAGAAAAAAGGAGCGGATGCAATGAAACTGGCTACCATATTATCTGCGAAGGTAGTCAACCTTAAAAAAGATTTGATACCTCCGGATGTGCATGTTTCGGAAACAAGAAATTACGGTGAATCCGCTTCTCATAAAGTGTCGGAGTTATTACTGCATCTTTTCATCGCCATTGTAGTAGTTACGTTGTTTGTAATGCTGGCCATGGGCTGGCGGGGCGGACTTGTAGTATTTCTTTCCGTACCGGTAACCTTTGCGCTTACATTGTTTGCCTATTACTTTATGAATTATACCCTGAACAGGATTACGCTGTTTGCACTGGTATTTATAACGGGTATTGTGGTAGATGATTCTATTATCATTGCAGAAAATATGCACCGGCATTTTAAAATGCGCAAACTGCCACCGTTGCAGGCGGCTATTTATGCCATCAATGAAGTAGGTAACCCCACCATACTGGCGACTTTTACTGTAATAGCAGCGGTACTGCCCATGGCGTTTGTATCCGGCCTGATGGGGCCCTACATGAGCCCGATGCCGATCGGCGCATCTATTGCAATGATGTTGTCGCTGATTGTAGCGTTAACGTTAACGCCTTATCTCGGCTATATTTTTCTTAGAGAAAAAGAACAACACGGTGCCAAACATGCAGCGCATAGTGAACATGAAATGGAGAGAAGCAGGATTTATAAGATCTACAAATCTTTTATTCACCCGATGCTGGAGACAAGATGGAAACGCTGGGCATTTATTTTAAGCACCATTGTGGTGTTGCTTGGCTCGATGCTGTTATTCTATACCAAATCAGTAGCGGTTAAAATGTTACCCTTTGATAATAAAAACGAGTTCCAGGTAGTGATAGATATGCCGGAAGGAACCACGCTGGAAAAGACACAGGCCGTGGCAGCAGACCTGGCGAGTTACGTAGCGGTACAGCCACTGGTGAAAAATTACCAGCAATACATTGGTACTGCCGGCCCCATTAGTTTTAACGGGCTGGTGCGTCACTACGATTTGCGCCGGGGAAACAATGTGGCAGATATCCAGGTTAACCTGGTTGATAAAGGCGAACGCAGCAAACAAAGTCACGATATAGCAAAAGAAATGCGTGGCCCCTTGCAGCAAATTGCCGCTAAGTATAACGCCAATGTTAAACTAGTGGAAGTACCACCAGGTCCGCCGGTATTGTCAACCCTGGTTGCGGAAGTATATGGGCCAGACTACGGGCAGCAGCAGGCGATTGCAAAACAGCTAAAACAGTTGTTAATTAATACGGCTGATGTAGTTGATGCCGACTGGATGGTGGAGGATGATGAACGTGAGTACCGTATTTCAGCGGATAAAGAGAAGGCTATGCGCAATGGAGTTGCAACGGCACAGATTGCCGCAACTATCAAGGCTGCCATGTCGGGTATGGATGCCGGTAATCTCAATCTGCCTGCTGCTTACAACCAGGTGCCTATCAGGTTACAATTGAAGGATGCCGACAAAAGCAATATCAGCCAGGTGCTCGACCTGCAGGTAAAAGGCATGCAGGGCAACATGGTGCCATTGAGAGATCTGGTAACCATTCAGTCTGTTACCAAAGACAAAAGCATCTATCGTAAAAATCAAAAAGAGGTAGTATATGTATTGGCAGATATGGCAGGCAAACTGGAAAGCCCTTTTTATGCTATTTCAAAAATGAGCGATAGCCTGAAGAATATAAAACTCCCTGCAGGATATAGCAAGATCAATGAGGAGTACACCAAGCAACCAGACAGCCAGGATGAATATACCGTAAAATGGGATGGTGAATGGCAGATTACTTATGAAGTATTTCGTGATTTGGGTATTGCCTTTGCGGCGGTTATCCTGATCATCTATATGCTAATTGTAGGATGGTTTCAAAACTTTACAGTGCCGCTGGTAATGCTGGCCGCCATACCGCTTTCATTGATTGGTATATTGCTGGGGCACTGGGCGTTGGGCGCCTATTTTACGGCCACTTCCATGATTGGGTTTATTGCCCTGGCGGGGGTAATGGTACGCAATTCCATTTTGCTGATCGACTTCATCAACATACGTATCCGCGAAGGCATTCCGTTAAAACAAGCGATCATAGAAGCTGGTGCGGTAAGAACAACCCCCATCTTATTAACAGCAGGTGCGGTGGCATTGGGCGCCGTGATCATACTGTCTGATCCGATATTCCAGGGACTTGCAATTTCCCTGATTGGCGGAACGATTACATCAACCTTTTTAACCTTGCTGGTAGTACCGCTGCTGTATTATAAAATGATGCGGCGTACCACCAAATAAAATTGATACACATGAAACTATTAATGGTAACATCCTTAAAGGAATACAGCGAACAGGTAGCCGCCATCTTTAAAAGCGCAGGCATCAGCGTATACAGCGCCACCGATACCGTCGGGTTTAAAGATGATTCAACCCATAGCCTGATGGATAGCTGGTTTGGCATGAGCGAAGCCCGCTTCGATTCTATCTGTATATTCTCTTTTACCGAAGATGCACGGGCACAGAAAGGTTTGCAACTGGTAAAGGATTTCAACAACCAACATCCGGGCGACTTCCCGATCAGGGCATTTGTATTGCCGGTAGAAGACTCATCTCATTAAAAGAAAAAAAATGAAAGAAAGAATTGTAAGAGCCGTAGCAGGCAGTTTTGTACTGATCAGTATTTTACTGGCTCATTATGTTGACATGCGCTGGATTTGGCTATCCGTGTTTGTAGGTGTTAACTTGCTGCAATCGTCGTTTACCAGGTTTTGCCCGTTGGAAATCATCCTGGATAAACTGGGAGTGAAGGAAAAAAAATGTTGCTGATTGTTTGGTCGAGCTCTGATAGCGAAGTGAATTGCCCTGCCTCCAACGGCAGGGCAATCATTCAACCGATATAGGCTTCAAACGGCAGTATGTTAAGATATAGTTGTACGGTTGGTGCAAAAAGTTACTGATGTCAGCCAAGATTTAAAACAACAGGCGACTTGGTAAAATAAACAGTCGGCGGCCTTAATATCTTTCTTATTAAGACCTGTGTTGGTTGCGTATATACTATCGCCAGTTGTTATTATTAGGTCTATACAGTCCCAATGCCCCTTCCTTCTGTTATGAAATTGACTTACCCTGTTTTCAGGTTGGGCAAATGATGATAAAAGTCTTCAGTGGGAATTTCAACAGTTAAATAAATTGGCCCTGTCATTTAGGGCTGGCTAATCGTTCGAACAAAAAAATCCGGGCTTTAGCCCGGATTTTTTTTGGGTTAATGCCCGGAAGCATATTATATTCTTCTGCCAATCCGTTGTCCTGAATAATTTCGCGAGCTATTGTTTGAAAGCCTGCTATACAAACTGGTTAATATAATCCAAGGTACCACCGTTGATTACATTGTTGAAACCGTGTTGATTTAGAATGGCTTTGGCCTGGCTGCTTCTTGCGCCGCTGCGGCAAAATACAATGATATTTTTTTTGTGTTGAAATGTTGCCAGTTCAGCTGCAATCCTGTCAAGCGGAACATTAACGGAACCCTTTACATAGCCTTCTGCAAATTCTGCAGGTGTTCGTACGTCTGCTAAAAAGGCGCCTTCTTCGATCATTGTTTTTAAATCAGCGGTTGCGCCGCTGCCGGAAGTGTTGGATAAAATTTCCATGGTATTGATTTTTATTTTTATGATGTTGTTGACTTTTGAATATTGACAATTGACTATGTCAACGGCAATTATTTTCTCCCAACTGGCTCAGATTTTTTAAAAAGACTTAACAGCAATGCGCCCATCATCGCGCCATACAATGTGCTGTTGAGCGGTTTGGAAGTAATAGGGCAGGTTCCTGAAGAACAGCCTACGAATTTCCAGTACATAAATCCACCAACGGCACCAATTGCCGCACCGATAATATAAAGCAAATTGTTGCTACACCACTTCTTCATAGCTGATTTCTTTTTCAGGTTCGGTAATTTTTTTTGTACGTGTATAGCAGTTTCCTGTGGCGCAGCACCCTATATTGAATAGAGGCATTGCCGTAAACCAAAGGCCCGCTATTCCAAAAAGAATGTCCCTGGCAATAATGGCCTGAACCAATATGGCAATACCGGCTACCAGCCGCAATACGCGGAAAATGTTCCAGTTTTGTAAGCTTAATTTTTTCATACTAATTTTTTATGCATGTTGCTCTGACAATGCAATATTACGAAGGGATAACAGGCCATTTGGTAACAAAGGTTACAAATGCAAAACATCCGCACGGGGCGGATGTTATACTAAAGCCTGTGGATACAGCGGCCTGCTATCGTTTTTAACAGGAAGGTAAAATCTACTGCTTAGCAACGGTAAATCAGGGCCTTTTGATTTTAAACGAAAAGCATGTGTGTACCAAGGCCACTACCTTGTTTATAGAAATCGCCAACGGTAATTACACCATCCAGGTCATCAATCATGTCTTCTTTTTTGTAATGGAACATTTCCATAGCCAGTTTACAGGCCCACAATTTTACACCGGAAGCTTTCAGGATCTCCAAAAATTCATGTACATCGGGCATATCAACTTTTTCCATTTCTTTTTTCATCATGTTGGTAGCAAGCGCTTCCATTCCGGGCAGACCGCCCAGCATGGTTGGCATGTGCATGGCAGGGTTACCAACGGTAGCCACATGCAGGTGTTCCAGTTTCTTTTTATGAACTGCTTCCAGTCCAAAGAAGGTGAAGAACATCTCTGCTTCTATGCCTTCCATTCTTGCGCCATTGGCCAGTACAAATGCGGCGTATACATTTTCCAGTGTGGCCTTGCTCAAAATGATCATCATCTTTTTTATCTCGCCATTAAATTCATTCATGGTAGCTTTTTTATCAGTTTATAATTAAATGCAGCTGGCAGGCTTGGGTATACCGGCAATTTTAGTGGCCGTTTTTAGAGGAGCATTGGGAAACAAGGCGTAAAATTCCTTGATGTCTACCACGCCGCTTTTACCAATTTTGCGAATGCTAAGCGGAGATTCCTTTTTAAATTCGTCCTGCAGGTAACTGATCACTTGCCAGTGACGGGGTGTCAGTGTAATATTGACTTCTTTAGAGATGGCTTCTCCAATATTTTTATCCCATTGAGTGAAGTTGGTGAGATATCCTTCTTCATTTACACTGATTGTTTTTCCTTCGATAATCTTTTCCATATAATTGTTTTTTAAGTAGCGCTAAAATGTTTTCCGGATTCCTGCATAGTGGCGGATACAAAAGGGATATGTGTTCCCCTAAGCAACACATTCCAGTAAATCCATTTAAAAGCCAGCTTGCCCATATGGTTCATCCTGCTTTCTTTTAATAATCTTAAAGGGCCGATACCAGCGAAGGGAAACTCGCCTTCAACCGGCTCGTGGGTGTAATTAAAATCTATCAGCAAGGCCTTACCGTTGCCTGTTTCTATAAAACAATTGGCATGGCCGTCAAATTCTTCTTTCAGTGGTTCGCCTTTAATAAAGTGTTTTATATTCTCTGTAAGAATCTCTGCTTCAAAATGCGCTACCGAGCCGGCTTTGGAAGCGGGTATATTGCTTGCATCGCCCAGCACAAAAATATTCGGATATGCCTGCGATTGCAGGGTGGCCTTGTTGGTGGGTATATAGTTCAGGTCGTCCCCCAGACCGCTTCTTTCCATCAGCTCATCTCCTTTATTGGTCGGTACGGTTACCAGCAGGTCGAATGGAATTTCGCGTCCGCCATAATCTATAATTTTTTTATTCTCATTGTCAACTTCAGCAATAGCGAAATCACTTTCGATGGTGATATTTTTTTCGTGCAGCAGGTGGTCGAGCGCAGCGGTGGCTTTAGGTTTGGTAAAGGCGCCGCTTAACGGCGTTACATAGGTAATGTCCACTTTTGAACGCATATCTTTATGTTTAAAGAACGAGTCGGCTAAAAAAGCGAATTCAAGAGGTGCGACGGGGCATTTAATCGGCATTTCGGTGATGTGTACCACCAGGCGGCCACCTTCCCATTGCCGTAATTTATCCCGCAATGCCAGGGCGCCTTCAAAAGTGTAAAAATCAAACACCGACTGTTGCCATTCTTTTCCTTTCATTCCTTCTGTCTCTTCAGGGGCTATTTTTGCGCCGGTGGCTACAATCAGTAGCTCGTAGGGTAACTGGTCGCCATTTTCCATTTGTACCAGGTTGCCTGCCGCGTTGATCTTTTCAATTTTACCGCTGAGGAGTTGTACGCCTTTTGGGATAAAATCTTTTATTTCTTTTACTATTTCTTCCGGCTCGTACATATCAAATGGTAAAAACAAATACCCTGGCTGGTAATAATGTTTTTCCCGTTCGTCGATAATGGTAATATCCCATTCTTTTTTATCCAGTTCGTGATGCAGGTGGTTAGCCATCATGGTTCCGGCGGTACCTGCTCCTAATATGACTATTTTTTTCATGGCTGTTGTATAAATGGTGTTCGGTTATAGATTGTAGTGATGAAGTGTATTTGTGATGAATTGCTGTATCATAATGGTAGCATAAAATTAGTGGGTGGCAAATGGGGGGAGTGTAACTTTTATTACATAAACCTGCATAATGATGAAGCTCATGCAACGGTATGACGGCAGTTAGTACGCTTTTACCAACGATGAAAAAGCAAGGTTAGATTATGCCCGAGCAAAAATATCAAGCACGGGAATGATTGTTAGATGGTAAATATTAACTGCTTACTGCTGTACTGGTTTTACTTTGCAAAACAACGATACCGGTACGACCACTCTCACAAAAGCCTTTTATTTTTTTCTTGAAAATTGGTTTAACTGCGGACAAGGGGGAAGCTAAAAAAGAGTTTTGCAGATTATACAAAGCCATGCTGAAAGACGACCTGCAAAAGCGAATCAAAATATAAAAGGAATAATCCGTTTGGCGTGTTGCCGTAATTTGTATAGGCTTGGAATTTGCTGGTTAGCATCGCTTCTTCCCAAAAAATTTTACTATCAGCACAATCGCTAGTGTCAAGACTATGGCTAATCTTGCCCAGGTGAAGTTTAACAACAGCAAGCCCGTTGCTGTTGTTATAACAGCGGTGTACATGGGATGCCGGAGGTATTTGTCTGAGGCGTTATCAACCAAAACTGCATCGGCCACAGGTACAGCACAGCGGGTAATTTACTTTTTTGCATGGTTACAATGGCCATAGCGCCAATGATATTCAACAACAAGAAAGAAGGCAGCTGTGAAAGCGAAAGCGGGTTTAACAATAGTTAGCAGCAGCCAACCGATCAGTATAAATCGCAGCGAAATAAGTTCGGCTGATTTTATATGGTCTTTTAAGATGCCCGTTTTTTTAATGTTGAAAATTACGCAGATTAGCCTGGGTTTAAAAATAACCCGAAGTTTTGTTTGTAATCATATGCCGGATAAAATCATTGCCTGCTGCAACCCGAAACGGTAACTTATGTTACAGTATAAATTGTGCCATTGAACTTCCTTTGCTACAGAGTAACTAAAATTACAACAATGCAATACATTATTATTGGCGGAGTAGCCGGAGGTGCCAGTACCGCAGCCCGTCTCAGGCGGTTGGATGAACATGCTTCCATTATTTTATTTGAGAAAGGTGCCTATATTTCCTACGCCAATTGCGGACTGCCTTACTATATTGGCGATGTAATTACAGAGCGCAATAAATTATTTGTGCAAACTGCCACTTCTTTTAAGCAACGTTTTAATATTGATGCCCGGGTATTGAGCGAAGTAATTGCGATTAACGCGGAAATGAAATTTGTTACAGTAAAAAATTTGATAACTGGGCAAGTTTATAATGAAAAATATGATAAACTCGTGCTTTCACCTGGAGCATCACCTGTTCGTCCGCCATTGCCGGGTATTAACAGCAAAGGCATTTTTACTTTACGCAATGTAACCGATACAGACGCCATTAAAGCTTACGTTGAGCAATTTCCAAACGGTAAGGCACTCATCATCGGTGCCGGTTTTATTGGCCTGGAGATGGCCGAAAACCTGCACCGGCTGGGCATGCAGGTGACCATTGTTGAAATGGGCGACCAGGTACTGGCACCGACAGATTTTACTATTGCGGCCATTGCCCAGCAACATATCCGTAGCAAAGGGGTAGGGCTTAAATTAAAAACGGCTGTTACAGGGTTTGAACAACATGACAATGGGTTAACAGTTTTATTAAAAAACCAGGAACCCATTGAGGCAGATGTGGTGATACTTTCTATTGGTGTAAAGGCGGACACAAAACTGGCAACTGATGCAGGTCTGCAATTAGGATCCGCCAAAGGAATTCTGGTGAATGATTATTTACAAACTTCTGATAAAGACATTTATGCCGTGGGCGACGCAATTGAATTTATCAATCCTATCACCAGACAAACCATGCCCACCTATCTTGCAGGCCCGGCCAATAAACAGGGCAGAATTTGCGCCAATAACCTGGTGGAAGGAAATCACCAGCGGTACCATGGTTCTGTAAATACAGCCATCGTGCAATTGTTTGATGTAACGGTAGGGGTTGCCGGAGTAGCGGCTAAACACCTGGCGGCCGCGGGCATTCCGCACCTGGTGTCGGTAACGCACAGTGGTGCTCATGCCGGCTATTATCCCGATGCGGAACAAATGAGTATTCAAATTGCTTTTTCGCCAACCGATGGCAGGTTGCTGGGCGCACAGGTAATTGGCAAAGATGGGGTAGACAAAAGAATTGACATCCTGTCGTCTGTAATACAAAGAGGAAGTACAATTTATGAACTTGCCGAGTTTGAGCATGCGTACGCACCGCCCTATTCATCTGCAAAAGACCCCGTAAACATGGCAGGTTTTGTTGCCGAAAATATACTGCAGAAAAAGCTGTTTGTTGTGCCGTGGACGGCTGCCAATTCCTTAAGTGAAAAGGATGTGTTAATTGATGTCCGGGATGCCAATGAATTTGCCGAAACACATATACCCGGCGCCATTAATATTCCTGTTGATGATTTGCGGGGCAGACTGGATGAACTGGATACGGATAAAGCGATTTATATCTATTGTCATATTGGATTAAGAGGATACCTTGCGCAGCGCATTTTGTTGCAGAATGGATTTAAAAAACTGTTTAATATTTCCGGCGGATTTAAACTGTGGAGTGCCTGTAATGAGGAGTATGCCTTATTGGATGATCAGCTGGCAGCTGTTTGAAATGGGCAATTCTATTTGCCTGCAACCAGGCGTATGATGTCGCCCATGCCGCTGTGGTGTCCACCTTCCTGCAAATGAGTCTTTAATGTTTCAAGCAGTTCAATTTTTGTGTTATTGAAATCCTGCTGCAGCATTTTGATGGTATACAACATGGTTTCATCTTTAGGTCCGCCGCTTGTATTGTTTAGCTGCAGGGGATTAAAGGCTTCCAGCATAATAATACCGCCCGGCTTTACGGCCGTTATACAACGTTGATGAATGTGTGTTCTTATGGCAGCTGGAAAATGAGCATATATCAACGCAATGGCATCATATTGGTTTTCACCAAAATTATATTCCATCGCATCAGCCACCTGGTAGTTAACCTGCACGTGTTTTGATGCAGCCAGTTGCGCACATTTTTCTCTTCCTTTCTCACTTTGATCAAAAGCAAATACCTGCCAGTTCAGGGTTGCAGCATATACTGCATTGCGGCCTTCTCCTTCGCAGGGTAGCAGTAATGTACCAGGTGGCAATATGTCTATGCGGGCTTTGAAAAATTCGTTTGGCGATGTGCCATATACAAATTCATCAGCCGAATAACGTTCATCCCAAAATGATTTCATTTGGCAAAATTAACAACGTAGTGCAATAGGAAAAAAAAGTGGGTGTTAATGTTTTGCAGATGAGCAGGAACACGCATGTGCCTGTAACTTGCCCGTGCCGGAACTGCAGCAACTGATCGATGCCGGTGCAGCCCCAGCTACGGAACGATCGCCTTTGGCAGGGAAACCTTTATGCACCCAGCGTATAATACCGTGCTTCATGTTCACCACTTTTTCAGGATCGTAACCATTGTGTATCAAAAATCCTGCGGCCTGCAAACTTCTGGCTCCGCTACGGCATACCATCACCAGCGGTTGGTCAATTGGTAATTCGGTATAGCGCATGCCCAACTCGCTCATGGGAATATGTACAATGTTGGTTACGTCATACGCCAGTTGTGCTATTTCATCCGCTTCCCGTACATCTACTAAAATGGCGCCTCTTTTCATCCACACCTGTGCCGTGGATGGGCAAATTTCATTTACAAATATCTCTTCGTTTTCCATCGTGTTGAAATAAATATCAGTGATTTTTTATGAAGGCAAACTTAACAGCGATTCATTTTTTGGAAGGTGACCAATATCACAAATAAAAAAGACTGATATCAGGTTTTTAAAGCCTGCATATCAGTCAGTCAAACACTCAAAAACCATCTATAAAACACAACAAAGTAAGCTATTGTGTAAGTCGGTGTCAGCCTGTAATTTCCATCTGTTCTTCAATTACGCGGTCAGTTTCTGTTGGAGGAATGGTACGCCAGTTGGGATTGTATTTTACAAAAAAAGAGAGCCAGATAATCCTGGATAACCGCATGAGCCAACGCTGCAATAGTACCAGGAAAACAGCATTGCAACCCAGCCACCAGAATACCCGGTTATCATCAACCGAAAAACCGATCAGAACCCACCAGGCAACAAATGTTGATACAGAAATGGCTACAGTTAAGGCATAACTAACATAGCCGGAACCGATGTAAAACCCAACTTCAATTTCAGAGCGCTGCCTGCACTCCGGACAGCGTTTGTTCATTTTCATAAAGCCTTTTTTCCAGGCAGAGGATGTACAAAATAGTTCGCCGGTTCTGCAACGGGGACATTTATTTTTAAAAATGGCAGTAAGATAATTCATGTAAAATGGTATTGTATTGTTGGTTACAAAGATATTTTTGAGCGATCTTTTGTTTGGGTACTTTTGTTACATTCTATGAACACGAAAAAACAAAAGGCAACCGTTCGGCTACCTTTTGTTTTTATTGTATAGTTGACATAATTAAAGCTATCAACATATTATATTATTCAGCTTTCATTACTTTACTCTGGCAGACAAAATTTGTTTTGGGAACCGCCGTATTGCTGATTGCTTTAAACCCGCCGGCTACCTCGGTAAAGTTGCGGTAACCCCTGGCTTCTAAAATGCTGGCTGCAATCATGCTTCTGTATCCACTGCCGCAATACATAAAAAAGTGTTCCTTTGGATCAATGTCCTTTATCCAATGGTTGATATATGCCAGCGGCCTGTTGTAAGCATCCTGTACATGTTCAGCAGCATATTCAGCTTCTGTCCGTATGTCTATTACTTTGTCCTGGCTAAGGTTTACTTCCCTGGCAAAATCAGCAGTCGCAATTTGATCCACTACATCAGCTTCTTTACCGGCCTGCAACCATGCAGTAAATCCACCTTTTAAATAGCCCAGTATATTATCAAAACCAACCCTGCTTAAACGGGTTACAGTTTCTGCTTCTTTGCCTTCTTCTGTCACCAGTAACAAGGGATGTTTTACATCTGCCATCAGGGCACCTGCCCATGGCGCAAAGTCGCCATTTAAGCCAATATTTACAGACTGCGGAACAAAGCCTTTATAAAAAGCAGCGCTGTCTCTGGTATCTAAAATAAAGGCTCCGCTGCCATCAGCTGCAGCTTCAAATTCATCGGGGGTAAGTGCCTGCAGCCCCCTCTTCAATACACTGTCAAAACTTTCGTACCCTTTTTTATTCATCGCTACATTCAATCCAAAATAAGCAGGAGGTGGCAACAATCCATCAGTAACTGCTTTTACAAAAGCCGCTTTATTTGGTTGGTTCAATGCGTAATTAATTCTTTTTTGATTGCCTAAACTGTCTACCGTTTCTTTCATCATATTTTTACCACAGGCACTGCCCGCGCCATGAGCAGGGTACACAATTACATCATCTGCCAGCGGCATTATCTTTTTCATCAGGCTATCGTACAACATGCCGGCCAGCTCTTCTTTCGTCATGTTGGCTGCTTTTTGCGCCAGGTCGGGCCGGCCCACATCACCTAAAAAAAGTGTGTCGCCACTAAAAATGCAATAGTCTTTCCCGGTTTCATCTTTTAATAAAAAAGTGGAGCTTTCCAGTGTGTGCCCCGGAGTGTGCAATACCTTTATTATAATATCGCCCAGTTTAAAAAGTTCACCATCCTTTGCAGAAATACAATCAAACCCACAGGCAGCATTGGGTCCGTATACAATGGGGGCGCCGGTGGCCTTCGACAAATCAACATGACCGCTTACAAAATCTGCATGGAAATGTGTTTCGAAAATGTATTTCAGTTTCACGCCGTCCTTCTGCAGGCGGTTAATATAGGGCGCCGTTTCACGCAGTGGATCAATTATAGCAGCTTCTCCATTGCTGGTAATATAGTATGCGCCCTGTGCCAGGCAACCGGTATAAATTTGTTCAATTTTCATTCCTTCAATTTTTTATGATACAATGCAAATATGCTTTTTGTTTTACTAATTTTCAGTAACATTTGTTGCTTTCAAATAAGGGCAGGCAATCAGCCTTTAGACAAATCGCACCTCTGTTCAGTTAATGCACCGGGCTGGTAAAAAAGAGCTCTTTCATTAAAATATAAATTCCCATGAGTAACACAAACCAGCCAAATGCTTTTTTAAGCTTTACACCGTCTATTTTTTTAGCTAAAATGCCACCGGTAAAAATGCCTGCCACAGCAATTAAAGTTAGTGTAATTAAAAAATGCCAGTCAATATTGAAATGGCCTATATCGCCGGTAAAACCAATTAAGGAGTTCAGCGCAATAATTAAAAGCGACGTGCCGACGGCCTTTTTCATAGGCATTCTTAACAGCAGCACCAACGCTGGTATCAGTAAAAATCCACCACCCGCGCCGAGCAAACCGGTGGTTAGGCCTACCGCAACACCAAACAATAGCAATTTTATTAATGGAACCGGTTCTGCTGCATCAGCTGTAACAAGTCGTGTTTCATTAGCCTTATTTTTTATCATCGCAATGCTGGCTGATAGCATTAATACAGCAAACAATACCATGATAGCCATAGATTGAGTAAAGTGTATTTGCTGATTGGAAAAAAGCACTTCAGGTATTGCCGGCAATATTATTTTTCTTGTTACAAAAACCGTTGTAATTGATGAAAGGCCGAACAACAGGGCTGTTTTTACATCAACAAAACCACGCCGGTAATTATTAGCAGCCCCGGCTATGGAGGTAGTGCCCACGATAAAAAGCGAGTAGGATGTGGCCAGCAAAGGGTTTACGCCCATGGCATATACCAGTATTGGTACCGTTAAGATAGAGCCTCCTCCGCCAATTAATCCCAGGGAAATGCCCACTAATGCCATTAAAAAATATCCAGCTATAATCATGTGAAATATATAGCTGCAAAGTTGGTGTGTGTAAAAGTATATATCTGTAACAAAGGTTACACTAAAGGCAATTGCCCCGGCAGAAGCGAAAGGAACGATGTGCTGAAAGATGAATTACGGCGAGAAATAGATGCCGCACTGTTACGGGAGCAGTTGCTATTGTTAATTGAGATTTTTCAGCGAGCGGGATTAGCCTCTGAAGCCATACATTCTTTCTACTTCCTGCACAATTTTTTCCATATCAGCATCGTCTCCGGATCGGTCATACGCCTGCTTGAGGCTGCTGCCAAAAAAGAAGGCAATGGTTTGATAAAAGCGGGCGTCGAATGCGCCTTTATATTCCTTTATAATCTCGTAACAGTTGTTACCGGTTTCCCGGTTAATCAATTTCATCAGCACTTTTCCCTGGTAAACCGATAAATTGGTAAGCGGGTCAGTAAACTCTTTTTTTAATTCCTTTTCCCGTGAGCGGATACATTTTTTTCGCTCTCCCTTATCGGTAATATTTACGAGGCGGGCATTTAATTCATTCATTATTTTACCCGCCCTCCTGGCATAAGGATAAGTAACATACACTGCATTACGTAACCTGGTCCATTTAGCAATAGCCTTCATATGCGCTTCATCATACCATGATCTGATCAGCAAATCCTGGAATGTTTTGGCTTCGATGGTATCACCGTTATAAATAACTGCAGCCGAAACGATCGTATCATTTATGCTACTCTGCGCATATGCCTGATTGTTATCAGCGGAAAAAAATGCGGCTACAATAAGCAGCAGAATGATTTTATATGTAACTGTACGGCTCATTAAGAAAGTAAATTTACATGTTTGCACTGATGCAGCCATTTTTTTGATGCCGGTTGATTAGGTTTGTGTGCAGCTGAAAACAGTACCGCCTGTATTGCTGGTTTCTTTTGAATGGTTTATTTAAACAACCCGCCTGCAGACCCGGCGCAGTTAAGTTGATGTGTTGATAAATTTAACTCAAAAACAGTTGGCAGATTGCAACACAATGGTTAAAAAATGGCCAATTGTTAACAACATTTCGTAATTCGTATAATAAAGCTACGCAGCAAACCGGCTCCGGGTTTTTGGTATAGTTTTTTTACATGTATCCCAAATGTTACGATTATGAAAGAAACAAAAAGAAACAATCCTGCCGTTAACTGGCAGATAAGTGGAACCGGCGATGTGGTACTGTTCTTTGTACACGGCGCTTTTACTGATCAGTCGTACTGGACAAAGCAAGTTGCGTATTTTGACCGCAAGTATACGGTGGTGACGATGGATTTACCCGGACACGGGAAATCAGGGAAGGAACGTACCCAGTGGGATGTAGAGAATTTTGCGGAAGATGTGAGTTTTGTAATACAGCAACTGAATTTGAAAAATGTGGTTTTAATTGGTCACGGCTTTGGCGCCAACATTAACTTAATGGTGGCTATTCAACATCCGGCACATATCATAGGCTTCATAGCAATTGATAGCTTTAAAAATGCAGGAACGCCGTTATCACCTAACTACCAGCAGCAGGCCGATGCCATTATCGAAAACAGTATAAAGGACTTTCCCGGTACTATGGAACAATATGCACGCGTGGCCTTGCTAAGACCCAGCACACCTTCCCGTATAAGCGAGCGTGTTATAAAAGACTACCGGCATGCCTGGCAACAAATGGGTGCAGCGGTGATAAAGGCAGAATTTGAAAAAGATCAATTGGAAAAAAGGTTATTGCCCGGGCTGCAGCCGAACCTGCACCTTATCAACGCAGACTATACGCCTACTAACGAAGCTGCTTTAAAAAACCTGGTAAAAAGTGGATACGATTTGGCAGTGATAAAAGGAACCAGCCATTTTCCTATGATTGAAAATCCTGCCGAATTGAACAGGTTGTTAGAGTTGGCTATATATAAAATTGAGCATGCCGATGCGGTGTACTGAGCAGCGATTGATGGTAAGAGCTGATTGATAATATTATTTTCCGATTTTTTTTCGGTGCTGTAATCCCCAAAGCCTGAATTCATCAATTACTTTTTCCAGCGATTTGCCGTGCGGTGTAATGGAATACTCAGCTGTGGGTAGAAAGCTGTCGTCAAAGGTTCATTTAACGAGTTTGGTTAACTTAAGGTCTTTTAATTTTTTTGCTTAGCATTTTATCAGTGATGCCTTTTACCTCTTTTGATATCTGGCCAAACCTTTAGTGCCAAATGAAAGAGCAGTGTAATTTGCTATATGCATTTATGATTTCCAAACGCATTTCTTGTGCCCGCCATTCCACGGGTAATGAAAGAGTGGGGCTATGCCGGCGTGGCATTTTATTTATCTTCGCAACAATAGTACATTATAAGATCCGCTACAAGTGGTGGTAACACCATTGGTTATTTAAGCGTATTGTTTTTATCGCACCTGTATTTTAATAAAATAATACAGCTAAGTACAACTGGTTGATCACCCACGGCTGGGCAGAGCCTTAACAACCCTCCTTGTTACAATCCGCTCAGTTGTTGCCTTATCCCAGCAATAATTTAATGGAGCTGGCCGAATCTTCAGCTTAAACAGGTTTTATTCTTCCACCTTCCCGGAACTTTTTCATAAACGATTTTTGCCATTTCGTGATAACCTCACCTCTAATCATATAAACTTTTATGGCCTATTTTAAACCATGCCTTTTTTAATTGTCGCGGCAAGTTTTAAGAAAAAGCATCCCCGGCTCGATGGAATTCGCTTCTGCATGGCTTTATTATTATAATAATGTAATAAAACAACTACAATATGCGTTAGTTATCCACAATCCATAATTGTAAAATTCTCTATCTATGTGTAAACCCTTAAAATATTGGTGCATTGCCATGTTTGCAACGCTGCAAATTAGTGCTGCTGATGCGCAAACACAATTGGAATTCGATGCAGCCAGTTATCCTTCGCCTCCATTGGGACCGTCCGTTGCCAGTCAATCGGCGCAATTGTTGAAAAATACTACAGGCGCCACCTTTGTTGCCTATGCACCAGCCATTACTGTCAGCGCTGCGTGGTCCGATCAGCAATACACCTCCGTTACAGGTATCACAACCGGAACCGGATCATGCTTCGGTGCTCAACTAAATGCTTCAGCAAAAACAGCATTGGCTGCGGATATTTTCGACAATCTTGGAAGTAAGTCTGCACCTGCTGCAGCCTTATTTACGTCCAGCCCTTTTGGTACTGCAGGTACAGGTATAGATACTGCTAACAATTATGGGTTTACCTGTTTTACCACAATTGAACCTTTGTATGCATCATCGAGTGTTACCAATGCCCGGTACTATTACAGCACACTTACCTTAACCTTCAGCCGTGCTGTTGATAACCCGGTGCTCCACCTTGCCGGTTTAGGAGGTACAGAAGGAACGCTTGGTTTCTCAACAGAATTTGAATTGCAAACAACTGGTGTAACGCTAAATAAATTATCCGGAACAGGTGTCTTTAATGTAACAGCAAATAAAATCCTGAACAGTGCTACGTCTATTTCCGCTGTTTCAGGAAGCAGCGCTGCTACAACCGGCGCCGCAAGTGGCAGTGTGAGGGTAACCGGAACAGGTATAACAACACTGGCTTTTAAAGTTTATCTGCGGGGTGATGGAAACGGAAGTACCTGGAGCAAGGCAACTGAATGGGGCGGCGACAGGTGGTTACTGGGTGTTTCAATGAGTACACCGGTTATTACGGGGACTATATTTCATGACGCTAACGGTTTATTGGGTACCCCGGTAAATACAATTGACGGTACAGGAACCAATATCTCCGGACAATTATTTGCCAACCTGGTAGATGGCGGAGGAAATGTTGTCTTAAGCAGTCCGGTCGCATCCGATGGAATCTACACCTTTCAGGATTTACTGCCATCAGCTTATCCGGCCCAATATAGTATCATCCTGAGCGATGCGGAAGGTACCCCGGGCACGGCAGCACCTGCACCCTCTTTACCTTCCGGCTGGATTAATACCGGTGAATTTTTAGGAACCGGAGCCGGAAACGACGGAACTGAAAACGGGATATTGTCAGGCATTACAATAGCCAATGCATCTGCCGTAAAATCGAACGCCAATTTTGGAATTGAACAACTGCCAAACACAACTCCTAAATTAAAGACATACGCATCCAATACGCCTGGTACCAGTTATACCGTACCAAGCCTTACCGGTACCGATCCTGAAGAAGGGGTGCTTGGAACAGGCAGTACATTTATGATCAATACACTGCCTGCCGGGGCCACGCTTTCCTATAACGCTGTTGCAGTTACAACTGGACAAACTATCAGCAATTTTACTCCGGCGTTGTTAACGATAGATCCGCTGGATGGAATACTGAGTACTTCTTTTACCTATGGCGCAATAGATGCCGCAGGGCAGGGAGATCAAAGCCCGGCAACTTTTACGTTAAACTGGAGTATCACGTTACCAATTACTTTGTTGGACTTTACGGCAAGTAAAAATCAAAAAACAACCTCATTAAAATGGGTTACCGGTGAGCAGGTAAATACAGGTTATATGGAGGTAGAGCGTTCTTCCGATGGTGTGCATTTTGAGCTGCTGCAAAGAATAAATGTAACACCAAACAGCAGCATGGTTAACAATTACAGTTTTACTGATGCACTTCCCGCAGCGGGCAAAAATTACTACCGGCTTAAATTGGTTAGCATAAATGAGAGTGTGCAATACAGCCAGGTGAAGCAGGTTTCGTTTGAGGCAACCGGTACAGTGTTAACCTATCCAAACCCGGTACAATCCCAACTGAAAATTACTTTATCAGACAGCTGGATTCACCAGACCGTAAAAATTGAATTATTTAATCAATTAGGCGAACGGGTGTTAAGCAAGCAGGTTAGTGATGCACCGCAAACACAAATTCTTGATTTGAATCGGCTGTCAGCAGGTTCGTATATCTTAAAATTAACCCAGCAGGATAATACCCCTGTAATAAGAAATATACAGGTAAAAAGATAGTTTGTTGTAGTGTATAATAACAGCAGTTGACTTGCTTAAATGCAAATGCAGCTGCTGTTTTTTTTTAGTATGCAGGCGGTTGCTCCCGTTTGGTATACCTGCCCATCAGGGTTCCCTGCGCCAGTATATACGGGCGCATGGCTTCCTGCAGTTTTCTTTTATCAGCGCCTATAGACAGGTCAAGACTGCGGTCCAGAGCGAACACATAAAAGAAGTACCGGTGTGTGCCGGATGGCGGACAAGGGCCATGGTAGCCCGTTTTGCCTGCACCATTTCTTCCGCTGATGCCGGGTATCCTGTCTTCTTCCACGATTCTTTCCGGCGGTATATTCCATACTATCCAATGATCAAATACGCCGTTGGGTGCATCCGGATCTTCTACTATAATGGCCAGCGATTGAGTGCCGAATGGAATGTTTTCTATGATTAAAGGCGGGTTCACTTCTTCACCATCGCATGTATACATAGCGGGAATATCGCCGCCATCCCTGAATGCATTACTGGTGATTTTTAAAGGTTTAGTATTTGTCATATTGCCAGTTAAGTTTGATGCTATTTGGTTTGTTTCAATCGATCCGGCTTAACCTGAACCAGTATAAAAATTATTCCGCTTTTGAAAACTGTTAATAAAAAGTAAGGATTGAAGCGATAATTACGTGAAAGGCCGATATGGCTGGTGAAACGAAAATTGTACGATGATTTAAATACTACAGATGTAGAACATTTTACTCTTTCAGCTTTACTGAAATTTCGTAAAGGGTATATTATTTCCATACAGCAGGAAAAAGATTGTGGATAGTGCCAGTGGAATTGGTAATAGGATTACAACACGATTGTTCTGAATGTCAGATTGATTCTCGCTTTCTTAATTATGCTTGTTTTTGGTAAGGCATGCAGCCAGTGGCTTTGCGTAGCCCCCTTCATTAAAAGCAGGCTGCCGGTCTCAAGCATTACGGAAAAAGTCTGCTTGCTTTTTTTATGTTTAAAAGAAAATTTTCTTTCGGCACCAAAGCTTATGGATGCAATAGCTGTATTTATTCCGAGCGATGTTTCATCGTCACTGTGCCAGCTCATGCCTTCGTTGCCATCATGGTACAAATTCAGCAGACAACTGTTAAAGGTTTCGCCGGTATGCTGTTGAGTGATTTTTTTTAATTCGAGTAATTCCTTTGTCCATACCAGCGCTTGCTTTGTGGTACCGGAATAAGTATAAGCATAATTGCTATCTCCATACCAGGCAGCTTTTCTTTTTGTGACGATGTGTTTGCCAAAAATAATCGCCTCATCATTTTTCCATTCGATGGTTTGCAGCAGGCAATCGTAGAAATGTTTTGCTTCTGAAAGCTTCAGCACTTTTCCATAATAATTTACTATGCCATCATAAGGCAAAATATTGCTGATCTTTTCTGTATTAAATAAGTCCATCTTTCCATTTTTTATAAGCAGCTTTCATACAATGCCCGCAAGGCCTGTACTGTTGCTGAATCGCTTCCTCTTCCGAACTGAAAAAAACACGGTTTATTTTGGTTAATCTTTTACCGGACAGGCACTGTAGTGTTCTATAAATTTTAAGTCGATTATTTCCACCAAAACAAATTGCCTTGTTTTTTATTCTTTGATGCAATTCCTTCGTGCTGATAGTTGCATGATAAAACATGAATAATGGCCGTTTTGTTGAATTATTTGTTGAAATGTGCACATTAATTTTCCTGTAGTGTCCTTGCAGCCTCCCAGCCAATGATGGCGGTCTTCCTCGTGCTTCCCCACATGTAACCACCGGTAAGCCCAGTTGATTGAATAACCCGGTGACAAGGAATCAAAAAGGCAACCGGGTTACTGCCAATGGCCGTGCCTACTGCTCTTGACGCCTTTGGCTTATCGATAATGGCCGCCACATTTCCATACGTGGATAACTGTCCTGCGGGAATTTTTAGCAACGCTTCCCAAACTTTTAATTGAAAATTAGTTCCCTTTAAATGTAGTTTTATATGGCTTAATTTACTCCAGTCGTGCTTAAAAATATACAGCGCATTTTGTTGTATCAAATCCGTCATTTGCCGGAGTTGCGCATTGGGAAACTGCGATTTTAAAAGAGTCAATGCTGCTTGTTCATCCTCAGCAAAAGCCATGTGGCAAATACCTTTTCCGGTAGATGCTACCAAAATATTACCGAACGGACTTTCAGCATAACTATAATTGATGGCAATGTTTTCACCGCCATTTTTATATTCGCCGGGAGTCATGCCTTCTATTTTTATAAAAAGATCATGCAGTCTGCCGGTGCCCGAAAGCCCTGTTTCAAATGCAGCATCCATCAGCGTTGATCCATTATTTTTTAATACCTGCCTGGCATGTTTAACACTGATATATTGTAAAAATTTTTTCGGACTAACACCTGCCCAATCTGTAAACAGGCGTTGAAAATGAAAAGGGCTTACATGTACATGAGCCGCTACCTCGTCCAGGTCTGGCTGCTCTTTAAAATACGTGTTGATGTATTCAATCGCTTCAGCAATGCGATTATAATTTATATTTTCCTGTGTTGACATTAGTTTTAATTTAGGTTACAAAACTAACCGGCTTTTATACACCCTGAAACCCGATACTTGCGGAATATTATGTATTACATATGCCGGCTAATTATGCTGATTAGTATGTGCTGCACATACATATCCATTTTTGCAAAACGTATAATGTTGTAATAATTAAATCCAGTTCAAAAGTAAAATAATCCATTGTACAAAAAGGTCAGTAACGTTGTTAATCCTTAATTTAGCACTTCAAGCAACAAAAGTTTTATATGTCTACACGCAGAAAATTTTTACAGAGTTCATTGATGGGGTCCGCCGCAGTTTTAACCGGCGAAAAATTAATGGCAGCGAAGCCGGTGCTGCATCAGCCGGTTTTAAATGAACCCATAGTTATCTCCACCTGGGATTTTGGCAAAGCCGCCAATGCAGGTGCATGGGAAGTATTGAAAAAAGGCGGAAGGGCAGTAGATGCGGTGGAAGCGGGTGTCCGTATACCAGAGGCCGATGAAAGTAATCAAAGCATTGGTTATGGTGGGTTGCCCGACAGGGATGGGAAAGTTACATTGGATGCCTGCATTATGGATGAATTTTATAATTGTGGATCGGTAATGGCGTTGGAACACATCATGCATCCCATTTCTGTAGCGAGGATGGTGATGGAAAAAACACCGCACATTATTTTAGCAGGAGATGGTGCATTGCAGTTTGCACTGGCCAACGGTTTTAAAAAAGAAAACCTGTTAACAGCAAAAAGTGAACATGATTGGAAGGAGTGGTTGAAGACAGCCAAATACGAACCGGTTAAAAATATCGAGAATCAGTTATACGATAAAAGCAAAGACCCCATGCCTGGCGGAATTAAAAATCATGATACCATTGGTATGCTGGCAATAGATGCAGCAGGTAATTTAGGCGGCGCATGCACAACCAGTGGCATGGCTTATAAAATTCATGGCAGGGTAGGAGATTCTCCCGTAATTGGTGCAGGTTTGTATGTGGACAATGAAGTAGGCGGCGCCACTGCTACTGGTGTGGGAGAAGAAGTAATACGCATTGTAGGCGGCCATTTAATAGTAGAATTAATGCGGCAGGGGTTAAGCCCCGAAGCTGCCTGTAAAGAAGGCTGCGAGCGCATTATAAAACGCAATCCTAAAAAGGCTAAAGATGTACAGGTAGGTTTTTTAGCCATGAATAAAAAGGGCGAATTCGGTGCATATTGTTTACAGAAGGGATTTACTTACGCCGTAAAAAGCAACAAGGAAGAAAAAATTTATACGGCCCCCAGCATTTATTAATATAACATTTTAATACCTCAACATATTATGACTCCAAAAGCTATTTTTGAAGTTTGTGCTTTTAATATTCAATCGGCTATCATTGCAGAAAATGCAGGCGCAGCAAGGGTTGAATTGTGTGATAACCCGGTAGAAGGGGGCACCACGCCAAGTTACGGTGCCATCAAACAAACGAGAGAAAAGATATCTATATTATTATATCCGATCATCCGTCCAAGGTCAGGTAACTATCTGTATGATGAAGATGAGTTTGAAATTATTCACCAGGATATATTGATGTGTAAGGAACTGGGTTGTGATGGCATCTCTGTTGGTGTGCAAAAAATTGATGGAGAAATTGATACCGACAGATTGAAGCAAATAGTTGAATGGGCACACCCCATGGGGGTTACCTGTAACCGTGCATTTGATGCAACGCCAGATCCGTTCAGGGCACTGGAAGATATCATCAGCACGGGTTGCGAAAGAATACTGACATCCGGCCAGCAATCAGGCGCACCCGAAGCTGGCGCTATTTTAAGCAAACTGGTACAACAGGCGGGCAACAGAATTATCATCATGCCCGGGGCCGGAATAAAATCTTCCAACATCACTCAATTAATGCAAGAATGCGGCGCCAGGGAATTTCACGGTTCTGCAAGAAAAGCAACCACCAACCCCATGCAGTTCGCCAATCCGCTGGTAACAGATTTTGGAAACGTGTACATAGCCGATGAAGAAGAAGTAAGAAAAATTATCGCCTGCCTGCAGTGATTTTTTTTGCGGCCAGGTGGTAACCCGTTTTTTATTCAAACTTATTCAGCAATAATCTGATTGAGGGCAAACTATATTCCTGAAATTTTAATACTATAAACGCTTTATCTCTAAAGGTACAAGTACAGGTATGCCCTATCATGCGCTTATCCACCAAAAGGCACATAAAAATGCTCCGGGGTAAAAAAGTAAGGACAATTTTTGCATTGTGATTGTAATCATAAAAGCACCATTTTTTGCAGGCTATTTTGTGTAAATTTTATCACTCAAAATATCATTTTATGCAAAGGATTTTATCAGCAATTATCGCCTGTTGTTTTTTTATAAGCTGTAACAACGGTACCGAACAAAAGCCAGCAGACACCGCCGCAGCTACACCAGCAGAAACAAAAGCAGGTCAGTCAGGTGTAAAGGATGAGCAGTCACAAAAAAATGTGGTACAGATAGCCATTGGCAGCAAAGACCATACAACACTGGTAACTGCCATACAGGCTGCAAGCTTAGTGGACGCATTGAGTAATGCTGGTCCATTCACTGTATTCGCACCCACCAACGAGGCTTTTAATAAACTACCCGCAGGCACTGTTGAGGGATTATTAAAACCAGAAAAGAAAGATGACCTGACCGACATTTTGCAATACCATGTTTCTGTCGGCGTATTTAAACCAGAAAGTTTTACAGAAGGCGAGGTAATAGGACAGGTGAATGGCGGCAACGTCACTCTTACAAAAAAAGATGGCAAATGGATGGTGAACGGCACGGCAACAATCATTGCCTCTATACCAGCATCTAACGGAATCATCCATGTGATTGATGGAGTTTTATTACCGCCACCGGCAGCAAAATAGCAAGGTCTGAAGATTTAAGAAATAATACAAAGCATACTGCAATCAAAAAGGCACTTCCAAAATGGAGTGCCTTTTTTGTGGCTGGCAAATGAAAAAGATTGATAAAATAAATAGATGAAAAACTGTTGAAATATTCAGTGATCTACGAAGATGGAATTAATAACTGCGCTCATTATCCCTGCGGCTGAATGAAATTTTTTCTTTGATGATGGTGGAAATGCTCAAGGCTTTTTGTTTAGCCAGCTCTGCATTTTTTCCTTTAAACAGTTCGTTCACAGTTGCGATAAATAATTTGTTCCACTGTTCAAAATGCGATGCATCTAACGGTGCGATATGGTGCAGGTGCTGGTGCAGGTTCATAGGGTTGCCCTGGTAGCTGCCGGTAAATAAAATAATGTTTTCCCAAAAGTCGTACATCACCGGTAAATGCCGTTGCCAGTTCACTTTGGCTACATCATTAAAAATATATCCGAGCTGCTGATCGGCTGCTATTTTTTCGTAAAAAGTATTTACTAATAATTCAATATCCGGTCTGCCCGCAATATCTTTTTTCATACTAGTTTTCTTGTGGTGATAAATAGCTGTTGATCTTATCCATTGTAGCTTCATTACACCATTCCTGCATCAGCGGAAAAAGCTCCCGTTCTTCTTTTCGGATATGAATCTCCAACGCTTTCCCGGTTGTATCCAAATGGTTTTCCAATGCTGGCTCAGCTGGAAAATTGCTGAACAACTGGTGCAGTTCCTGGTGTTCCCTGTAGATGGTTTGCACCAGCAAATCCAGCTGACCGTTGATGCCCGTTACCCATTGTAAAATATGTTCCTCGGCAGCAAAATGTGGTGCCAGTTCTTCTTTGTATACTTCTAATGCATAAGCCGCTTTGCCCGCAACGTCAGCTGGCAGGCCATTGTAGACCGGTGCATTTTTTTGCAACAGCCTTGCCAGTAAAAGGGCTCCATGGTGATCCCTCGATAAATGCGCTAATGATGGATGCCTTTTCATAATTATAAATCTTTAGTGTTGAATTTTCTTGTAGCATACCAAACAGGTAATGCAATCCATAAAAACAAGGCGGAAAATGAAAAAGCAATACCAATGTAGGTGCCAAAAAAATCTTTGAACACGGCGCCGGTATAGCCCATCATGGCAGATACATCCAGTTGCAGCAATATCAGTATCCGGCTCAGATCAATCGGGTTAAAAGCACTTACTGCAATCATTGGTTTTTCCATTGGGTAGTCTGCAAACTGAAACAGCAGGAACAATACAAAGCCATCAAACAATAAAGAAAAATACAGCCACAGCATAATTGCGGCTCCAATTCCTTTTGCCTTGTCCCTGGTTTTTACGGTGGCCAGCATGGCAATGGCAACAAAAATAATGCTCAGCAAAACACCGGTCAGTATCATGGTTAAACCAACCATATTGGCCTGGTAAATTAAAACAGGTATGCCTGCACCAATAAAAAATGCAATGGAAAGTGAAGTTGCCAAACCTGTAAATAAACTCAGCCAGATCGTTTTTCTTTTGAGAGGTTGACTTACCAGCAACTCAATAAACTCCGCACTGTTGTACACATAAATGGTAGCGAAAATAATACTCACCAACGGCACCACAATCAGTATAATATTAAGCAGGCTCAGCAAACCCTTGCTGCTGTTGTCTTCCAGGCTGAACACACTAAAAGAAGCAGCCAGCAAAAACAACGTATACACCAGCACAATTTTATTGCGCAGTATATCCGTGATTACATATTTTACAATTTTTTTCATAACGATTATTTTGTCATTACCCTTGCAATGGCTTTTGAAAGTTTGTCTTCACCGGTATCTGCTCTTAAATCATCAATACTTTTATGAAACAATAATTTTCCATCCTGCATGTATATAATTCTTGTCACCAAGTCATCCAGTTCACTTAAAATATGAGAGGTAATTAAAACCAATTTTCCTTTTTCTTTTTCTGCAATGATTTTATCTTTTAGTATTTCAGATGATACAGGATCAAGGCCCGCCGTAGGTTCGTCTAAAATAAGTACCGCGGGGTCAAACAAAAATGCGAGTGCAGCACTTACCTTCTGCCTGGTACCGCCCGACAAAGTGCGCATTCTTTTATTCAATAAACCCTGCAATGAAAATGATTTAATCAGGTCTTCATCCAGCGATGTTTTCTTATTCCGGATATCCTTCATCATGTTCAGCACGTGGCCAATGGTCATGTTATCGGGGTATCGTCCAATCTGCGGCATATAACCAATCTCATCGCGGTACTGCCAGTGATGCAAAATATTTTTATCCTTAAAAGTGATGAAGCCGCTATCCGGCACCACCATACCCAGGATGGATTTTATCAGCGTTGTTTTACCGCTGCCATTGGGGCCAATCAACGCAATGCATTCCCCTTTGTTACAAATGGTAGATACATTGTCCAGTGCTTTTAATTTGCCAAACTGTTTGGTAACATTGCTTGCAATAATCATAATCTTTTTTTTATTGGCCCGACTTGAGTGCTGCTATTAAACTTCATTGGCGTCGCACTCTTGTACTTTTTAATCTTTATTGAGCGACGTTTGTGAGTGGTGAGTAGTGAGCGTTGAGTAGTTGATGGGCTCTTTACTCACTATTGACCACTTACTACTCACCATTGACTATTGCCGATTGACGATTCACCACTCACCATTCACAACCTAAAACGCTTTCTTCATCAAAGGAGCAGTGTCCTTTAAATTTTCCGGCGTCAGGCTTGGTAAAATCTTTTCCGTTTTATCCAGCAGTGACGTGATAAAACTTCTGAACAAAATCATGGCCGGCGGATATTTTTCAACAATCATTGAGTACATGCTTACGGGCCGGTAAGGTACGTCACCAATCTTGTCTTTGTTCAAATCATAGCCTTCATATTTATCCCAGTAATTGTTATTGAATTTATTCAACACCAGCGAGCCGTTGGTGCCCACATCAAAAGTATTACCGGTAAAATTGTTTTTTTCCAGCACCACATCCACACAACTTGCCTGGATTTTTAACGCCCAGCCGTTGTTTTCAAAACTGTTATAAGTCATGTAAATACGGTTGGCGCCTTCCATAAAAATGGCACTTGTATTTCTGTTAAAATGGTTGCCCTGCATATAACCGTCGGATATCTCTTTCAACAAAATACCATGTGATGCATCGCCCCAATTTTCTTCAAAATAGTTGCTGAACATTTTAATGCGGTTGCTGAACATCACCGATACGCCGGAACCGTTGTTGGCAAATACATTGCTCACATAAGTGTCGTCGTTACTGAACATAAAGTGTAAACCATAGCGCATATTGTTGGTTGAAACATTGCGCCAGATGATGGAATTTTTTACAAACTCAAAATAGATGCCGTCCCGGTGACCGGTTACTTTATTGTTGATAATGCGCATGCTGTCGCACTTCCAGCAATGGATGCCGTTGGCACTTTGTTGCTCTTCTTTGTTGTTGGCAGTAAGCTGGTTATTTTCAATGCTACAATTAAAACCATTCTGAATATAAATGCCGAAAAAAGTGTCTTCCAGTATGTTGTTACGGATAGCTATATTCCTGCTGTCGTATACTTTTATACCACTGATATCTTCCAGGCTTGAAACCCCTGAATGTATTATTTTGAAGCCATCCACGACGACCCCGTCTGCCTTGATGGAAATAAGTTCATATTTTTTTTCACCATTCAGTACCGGGTAATTGATTCCTTTTAAGACAATAGTTGTCCTGATCACCAGGTTATGCTCTTTATAATTTCCTGCTGCTACCAAAACGGTATCTCCGGTAACTGCGGCGTTTATAGCCGATGCGATTGTTGTATATTTTTCGTTCGCACCAGCCTTAATGGTTTTTGATGAAGCAGGCGCACAAACCACCACAAATAATATGAGCAGGTATAATTTCATTATTGCATTTCCTCACGGGATATTTTAACGCCATTAAATTGTGGTAATACTTTATTCAAATTTTCTTCTGTATCAAAGGAAGCTACATTGCCATTCATAGGACTTTTTAAATCGGGACTTTTAAAAAAGTATGCTTTTGAGGCATTGATCAGCTGGTGTGGTTCAGCAAAGTTGGCGTAATAAATGCCTGCAATATCCATCTTCGCAACTGTGTTGGCTTTCAAAAAAGAAAGGATACAATGTGGATCATCAAATGTATAGATCTTACTTTTTTTAGTAATTATTTCTGCGCCAAAACGATTGTCGCTAATGGGCATTTTACAAAATGCGCAATTATCTTTACCAATGCGAAGCGCCTGTGGCTGTGTACTGCAGCTGCTTAAGCTTACAGAAAGCAGTGTCAGCAGAACCATCATGGAAGGAGCTAGTTGTACAGCAGATTTGGGATGCCATTTCCATTCATATACTACCAGGCCCAGGAGGATAACGCCGACTGCGACAAATATCCAGCCGCCAACATCGGGCATTGAGTAAGCTCCAAAATTTAATAATTGTTTAAAGCCAATCAGCGGAGGCTGGTAAGCCATGCCCGGTACAATAATGGCTGCATCTGGATTTAAATTATGCCCGTAATCGTATTCCCAGCGCCAGAAATCAACCATCGCAACAATCCCAAAAAGAACAAATAATATTGCTGATAAATTCAGCCATTTCTTTTTGGCGATGACGGCGGTAGCTATAAAAAGCAACGCGTAAAATATGATGAGGCCAGGTAAAATTTTAAATTCTGCAAAGTCATTTGCATGTAAAGTTTTCATGCCGATGTAATGATTCAAGCCGTTGATGATATCAACATTGCCACCTAATTTGTTTGCATAAATAAACATCATTAAACCTTCAGGATATTGTGGCGCTGCTAATTCTATGCGCCACATCGGCACAAATAAAACGATTAATAAACCAAGACCGCATACAGCAAGTAGTATCCTTGTGATGCCTGAAACCCTGTTATTTTTCATATCAAAAAATTGAAATAAAGAAAGAAGTAATTTAAAAGTTTACACCTTTTTACCAGTGTAAACTTTTAAACAACTCGTCTCCAATATTATTTAGTGCCAGCGGCAGTACTGTCGGCTTTAGGCTGATTGGTTCCTGTGCTGAATGTTAATGGAACTGTGCTTCCGGCAGGAGATACCCTTGCATAACCTGACATTTCCTGGTGCAATGCACTACAGAAATCGGTGCAATAGAAAGGGAATATGCCTACTCTGTCCGGTGTCCATTTTAAAGTGGCAGTTTCGCCTGGCATAATCAGCAATTCTCCCGTGGTGGCGCCTTTTATGGCAAAGCCATGCGGCACATCCCAATCCTGTTCAATGTTAGTTACATGAAAATATACATCATCGCCCATCCTTATACCTTCAATATTATCCGGTGTAAGGTGCGAACGGATAGCGGTCATATAAACATCAACTTTATTTCCGGTTCTTATAACTTTAGTTGTTCCTTCACCTTTGCTTACAAATGCGTTTGCATTGTCTTCAATCTTAAAGAATTTAACAGAACGGTCGCGGATAACACTTGCTGCGACAGCTTGTGCATAGTGCGGTTCACCAATGGTTGGGAAGTCTAAAATCAATTGCATTTTATCACCACTGATATCATACAGTTGTGCGCTCTGAGCCAGTTCCGGACCTGTTGGCAGGTAACGGTCTTTGGTGATTTTATTATAAGCAATTACATATTTTGCATTCGGTGTTTTTGTATCACCACCAGGTATGCATAAGTGACCAACAGAATAGTAAGTAGGAGCCCTGTCCAGTACTTTCAAATCTTTAATATTCCATTTTACAATTTCAGAACTTACAAAGAAAGATGTAATGGCATTGCCTTTTCCGTCAAACTCTGTGTGTAAAGGGCCAAGACCAGGTTTCTTTACTTCACCATACAAAGCGGCTTCGTATTTAATAACAGGTATGCCATCATAATCGCCTTCGTATGCTTTATCAGCAATGGCTTTTTGAATTTTATCAAAACTAAAAACGGGAATTAAAGCAGCCAGTTTACCACTGCCTACGATGTATTCGCCAGTCGGGTCAACATCGCAACCATGCGGCGATTTAGGGCAGGGGATAAAGTAACAAATGTCTTTCAGTTCTTTTGTATCCAGTACGGTTACTTCGGTTCTTATTTCAGAAGTTGCCGTATGTGTTTTTTCGTTGTACACGTTGTGCGCATATTTAACTGCCTGTTTTTTTCCTTTGCCGGCTTTTAAATATTCTTCCGCTTTTTTCCAGTTAACAGCCATGATAAAATCCTTATCACGCTTGGATGCATTTACTTCCAGCAGGGTGTTTGCCTGCTCTGTGTTGTAGCAACTAAAGAAGAACCAGCCGTGAGATTTTCCTTTACCAGCATGGCTCAAATCAAAGTTTACACCAGGGCATTGTAATTGAAAAGCGATGTCCATTTTACCGTCTTCTTTGCCAACACTAATGAAACTGATGGTGCCTTTAAAATTTTGTTTATAAGTGTTGATAGGAACGTCTCCATTTTTATCATCCGGTGGTACGCTAAACCTGGTGCCTGCTACTACATACTCTGTATTTTCTGTAATAAAAGGCGAGGAGTGGTTGCCGCCGCTGTTGGGTAATTCGATGATTTCAGCCGTGTGAAAAGTAGAGAGATCAACCCTTGCAACACGGGGTGTATTGTTGGCGTTGGCAAAAATCCAGCGGCCATCAATGTTGCCATCCGTTTGAGAAAGATCAAGGTGATGCTGGTCATCCCATGGAATAAAACCGTGTGAGGTGTTTAGCATAGGCTTTGTTTCTTCTGAATAGCCATAGCCATTTTCAGGATTTACGGAAAAGATCGGCACAACTTTCAACAGCCTTCCGCTTGGTATGCCATACACGCTCATTTGTCCGCTAAAGCCGCCTGAAACAAAATTGTAGAACTCATCATATTTGCCTGGTGCAACATATACTTTGGCGGCGGCATCGCCACTTACAGCCGAGCCGGCACTTTTCGGCTTGCAGGATTGCATCCCCAAAATTAATGCAAGTGCAGCCACAGCAAATGCATATTGTTTCATTGATTTCATTATTGTAGAATTTAAATTGTTTGATAGTTTAGGCATTGGATAAAAACGGGACATTGTAGGTAGATTATTTTACGCCGTCATTTTTACGCATGAATTCCAGCAGGTTTCTTGCATCATCATCTGTAAGGTTTTGATTGGGCATACGCACCAGGCATATTTCTAACTGCGCCTGTGCTTTGGGATCTTTGTTAATCATTGCATCCGTATTGGTAATAAAGTTCATGATCCACTCAGGTGCATGTCTTGAAGTAACACCAGACCAGCCAGGGCCAACCAGTTTTTCATCAGTTAGTTTATGGCAGGCGCCACATTTTACATCATATACTTTTTTGCCGCCGTCTGCTTTGGCTGCATCAAGCGTTGCTGCCAGTTCTACTTTTGTAAATTTGCCTTCACCCCTGTGCGGATCGTAAGAAGGATTTGCGTCTGTTGTTGCCGCGTCGGTTGTGGCTGCTTTACTGCCTGCATCTGCAATGCTGTTATCCGTACTTTTATTTTGTCCGCAGGAAGCTATTAAGGCAACTGCCAGGCTAAGTACAATCAGTTTTTTCATGTTGATTTATTTTTGAAATTGAAATTTGATTGCACAAGATTACCACCGGATAAAATGTGTTTTTATGCGTGAAGTCATATTCGAAAAATAGCTCATCGTGCAGCATACAAAATCCAACTTTCAAGCACCCGGCAGAATCCAGTACTGTGGCGGAAAAGGAGTGATTTATATAATATGAAAATCCCTGAAAGAGTTCAAAAATGACCTTTAAATATGATTAAGATCATGTAATTATCCGATTATCATCAGCTCTTCAACTTTCTGTACTGGCTATTTTTGGCCATACTTTTACCAGTAACCTTTTATCATGATTGACATCGACCTATTGCTCGCCTGGGGTGCCGCTTATAAGAAAGTTAGCACCGGAGAAATTATTTTTAAAGAAGGACAACCCTGTTCTTTTTATTACCAGCTCGTAACGGGAAAAGTAAAATGGGTGAACATTGATGATGAGGGAAAAAATTGTATTCACGCAATAGTTGAGCCAGGCGAATCTTTTGGTGAGTTCCCTTTATTTGATGACGGACCGTTTGCAGCTACTGCTGTAGCCGACGAAGATAGCCTGATCATCCGGTTGCATAAGCCAATCTTCCTGCAATTGATGCAGGATAATCCTGCCATTCATTTCGCTTTTACACAAATGCTTTCGAAAAGACTGCGGTATAAATTTGCGGTTATAAAATCTTTTGCGGCACATTGCCCGGAAGAAATGATCGCTACTTTACTAAACCAGTTAAAATCAGAAAAGAAAAATTTTTGCGGCGACTGCAACCAGTTAAATTTAACCCGTCAGCAAATTGCAGACATGACCGGGCTTAGAGTTGAGACCGTCATCCGCACCATGCGTACCATGCATGAAAAAGGCGACCTGGTGATCAGTCGCGGTAAAGTGTATTGCAAGGATATGATTCAACGCATAACCGCATAAAATTTGTTGCGGTTATTTTGCCAAAAAGTTTTCATGAATCATTTTTTGCGCAGGTGGCTTTCCGTTTCCTTTTTTAATTTATTGCTCGTTGCTACGCTTGGCGTAATTCTCCGGTATAAGATCGCGTTTTATCTTCCCTTTGTTCAGCAAAAATTTTTACTGCACAGCCATTCGCATTTCGCTTTTTCAGGATGGATAACACAAACCCTGATGGTGTTGCTGGTGCATTACCTCGCAGTAAAAAATGGTGAGGCCATGTTAAAAAGATACCGCTGGTTATTGTATGCCAATTGCATCACCGCTTACGGCATGCTGATCAGTTTTATTTTCCAGGGCTATGCATTTTTCTCTATCACCTTTTCAACGCTGTCTATATTTGTGTCGTATTTTTTTGCGGTATATTACTTTAAAGATCTTGCTAAACTAAAAGAAAAAAATGTCAGCCATTACTGGTTTAAGGCGGCGCTTATTTTTAGCGTGTTATCTTCTGCAGGCGCCTTTAGCCTCGCTTACATGATGGCCACTAAAATGATGGTGCAGAATTTATACCTGGCTGCCATCTATTTCTTTTTACATTTTCAATACAATGGCTGGTTCTTTTTTGCAGGCATGGGTTTGCTCTTCACAAAGTTGGAGCAAGTGCCGGCAATAGCTGGTCAGTTGAAAAAAGTGTTTTGGTTATTTTGCCTCGCTTGCCCCCCTGCCTATTTTTTATCAGCTTTATGGCTTCCTTTTCCTTTTGTAGTGTATTGTATTATTGTTATAGCGGTAGCAGCACAATTAATAGGATGGGGGATTATGATAAAAGTACTATTACAACAGAAGGCATTCATTCAAACACATTTTTCTAAGCACGGGAGAACTTTATTATTACTGTCAGCCATCGCCTTTTCAATCAAATTGGTATTGCAAACAGGTTCGGTTCACCCCGCGTTAAGTCAACTCTCATATGGTTTCCGGCCGATTATTATTGGTTATCTGCACCTTGTTTTATTGGGTGTCACCAGCATTTTTATCATCGGTTATATCATCTCTTTCGAGCTGATACCTTTCACAAAAAAAATATTTACAGGCATTTTTATTTTTGTTGCGGGCATAATTATCAATGAAATATTATTGATGGTACAGGGAGTTGCAGCCCTTGGCTATACACCTGTTGATGGTATTAATATTATGTTGTTAATGGCGGCACTGGTCCTGTGCACTGGTGTGGCAATCCTATTTTTAGGTTTAATAAAAAAAGATGCATCGCTGCGTCTTTAATACGGCCAGTCAAAAAGATTTTTATTTTTAATAAAAGGATTTTTTCTAATCAGACAGCGCCTGCTGTTTAATTTTTTCGTGTTTTACTTTTACAGAATTTCGCCAGCAAAATCTTTTTTAAAAATTTATTTAGCCCCATTTTACAGCTGTTTTACAAGAAAATATACTGTTTACTAATACAATTTTTTTTCAATAAAAAAAATTGGCATGATAATGGTTTTATGTCGGTCAAACATCAAAAAATTGCTTGAAAATTAATTCTTTCCTGCTTTCAGATGTTGCTGATAACTATTTATAACTTAAAACTTAATATCATGAGCGATTCAAATTTTCCAGCGGCCACTACAACAAGTTCGGCTCCGCGTTCGAATTACAAAAACGGCATTATCGCTGCTTTAGCAGTTGCTTTAGTTGGCGTCGGCGGTTATGCAATAGTAGATAAAAACAAAACAGGTGAAGTGATTCACCAGCAGGAAACTACCATTGCTAAAGTTTCAGATGAAAAAAGCGATATCCAGAAAAGCTTTGACGGATCACTGGCTCGTCTTGATTCATTGGGTACCGTTAATACTTCATTAGAAAGTAAATTAAAAGATAAAACCAGCGAGATCGCAAAGACAAAAAACCAGATCCGCAGTATTTTAAATAAAAAGAATGCTACTGCTGCTGAATTGGCAAAGGCTAAAACCTTGATTGCTGATTTAAATGGCAAAATCACAGGCATGCAGGAAGAGATTGCTAAGTTAACCCAGGAGAATCAATCTTTGACAGCTGATAAAGTTGCTTTAACAGCCGACAAAGAAAAATTGACTACTGACTTAAATACTACTACTGTAATTAAGCAGGACCTTGAAAAGAAAGTGGATGTAGCTTCTACGCTAAACGCTTCCAACATTGCTATTACAGCGATTAATGTTAAGAAGAATGGTAAAGAAAAAATCACTACTACCGCAAAGCGTGTTGACAAACTGGTTATTTCTTTCGACGTAAACAATCGCATTATTCAGTCAGGAATGACAGATGTTTATGTAGTTGTAATCGGACCTGATGGAAAACCAATTTCTGCAGAAAAATTAGGTTCAGGTACTTTCACAACACGTGAAGATGGCGATAAAGCTTTCACCGCTAAATTACCTGTTGATTTGGAAACATCAAAAAAGAAGAATGTAGAATTTGCTTTTGCTCCGGGACAAAGTTTCCAGAAAGGAAGCTATACTATCCAGATTTATCAGAACGGATTTAAGATTGGCGAAGGAACGCGTGAATTGAAAAAAGGCGGCCTGTTTAGTTAATCATTTATTATATAGTACGATTGCATTATCCTTTAAAATGCTATTAGCAACCTGTTCGCAGGTTGCTATTTTTTTTGCCATTACCCGACGTTGCGGTTACTTTTCGTTTTACAGTTTTGAAATTTTTGATTTGCAAGTCAGCATTGTGTTTGCTCTCTATCCTGATAGCAATTAATAATTAAATAAATAGCTTAACTGATATAGGTTTACTATGCATTAAGAAAAATACGATTGTTGTTTCAATAAATATTTCAATACTTTTAAAAAAAATAGACGGCTTATGGCATCACAAAGATTTACTGCACTGGATGTGTTTCGTGGTATGACGATTTGTTTTATGATTATTGTTAATACGCCTGGTAATGGCCTCACTACTTACTCTGAATTGGAACACGCCCATTGGAATGGCTTCACGCCCACTGATCTTGTCTTCCCGTCTTTTTTATTTGCAGTTGGAAACGCCTTAAGCTTTGTTATGCCACGCTGGGATAATTTACCTGCCGGTGCAGTGGTATGGAAGATCTTAAAAAGAACATTGATAATTTTTTTACTTGGTTACCTGATGTATTGGTTTCCTTTTGTAAAACAAGTTTCCGGCCATTGGGAGATGGCGCCTTTTAGCCATACAAGAGTGTTCGGTGTATTGCAACGCATTGCCCTGTGCTATGGTATTGCAGCCTTGCTTTTGTATTTCTTAAAACCTAAATTAACCATGCTGGTTGCGGTGGCACTGCTTTTAATGTATTGGTTTATTTTGTTGTTGTATGGCCAGGGAGACCCTTTCAGTATGGAAGGAAATGCGGGCATTTTGCTGGATAAATGGTTGCTGGGCAATGATCATTTATACCATGGAGAAGGCGTTGCTTTTGATCCTGAAGGCTTGCTGGGAACTATGTCTGCCGTTGGTAATGTAATAGGTGGTTTTGCCGTAGGAAGTTTTATTCAGCGTAAAGGAAAGACCTACGAGATGCTTGCGCAGTTGCTTTTGGCAGGTGCCAGCCTGATGGCGTTGGCCTGGGCCTGGAATCACTTTTTCCCGGTTAATAAAAAATTATGGACAGGCTCTTTTGTGCTGTTAACCGTAGGGCTCGATTGTATTATTATTTCTGCTGTCATTTATATTATCGACTTTTTGCACAAAACCAGGTGGACTTATTTTTTCGAAGTGTTCGGCCGTAATCCTTTATTTATTTATTTGCTGAGCGAACTGGGAGTAACGCTGCTGTATGTATTCACGGTGCAACCAAAAGTATCTGTCTACAAATGGATATACGAAACGATTTATGTACATGCCGGAGATTACTTTGGTTCTTTACTGTTTGCCATCAGTGTGATGCTCGTATGCTGGCTGGTAGGTTATTTCCTTGATAAGAAGAAGATATATGTAAGGGTGTAAATAAACCGCTATTGTTATTTTATATATTATTTTATTGTTGACCTGCTTTATGCGGGTCACTTTTTTTATACTATGATTTATCAATTACAATAATTAAAAATTACCTATGTCGCCAAAGATTAGATAACAAATGCTAAAAAGCCAGCAGTGCTCCAATTGCAGTGCGGCATTTTCATCGATAGACAAATACGGCCAAAATGGTGCACCAGTGCGGTGTGGCTCGTTGCCTGAAATAGTGTTCAGTAAATAAAATCTTAAACGTTAAATCAATTGGCTCGCATTGATGTTACTTTGCAGTTTAACTCCAGTGTATGAACAACGATTTTTCTACTTTGTCGGCCATTATAAAAAACCGGCGCAGCATAAAACCAGTCATGTTTAATGGCAATAAAATTCCTGATGAGCAAATTGAACAACTGCTTGAACTGGCAGACTGGGCGCCTACCCACACGTTTTCTGAGCCATGGCGTTTTGTTGTGTATTCAGGTAAAAAAGTAAATGATTTTAGCAGGCAGCATGCGCTGCTTTATCAGCAGTTTACACTGGCAGAAAAGTTTATGCAGGGAAAGTTTGATAGCATCATTGCCAATGGTGAAAAATCATCGCATTTAATTGTTTGCATAATGAAACGGAGCAATGAAAAAATACCTGCAATGGAAGAACTGGCTGCCGTTTCCTGTGCTGTACAAAATATATTATTGGGAGCACAAGCTTTGGATATAGCTACACTATGGAGTACCGGTGGTATGATATTGCACCCTGCTATGAAGAACTATTTTCAACTGAATGAGCAGGATCATATCCTTGGCATTCTTTTTCTTGGTAAAACAAATGAGCATAACGAGGGACACAGAAAAATAGCTCTGAGTGAGAAGGTTGTTTGGCAGAAATAGCACAAAAAAAAGGGATACCAAAAAGTTTCGTATCCCTTTTTTTACCGGTTCCTGGTTTATTTTAACTCATTCTGCAGCTTCATATTAAGCGCTACATAATCATCATTTTTTGCTGCTTGCGCCAATTCAATTGATTTTTTTGATACCGCTAAAGCTTCCTGCTTTTTCCCGAGCTTCGCCAGCACACGGGCTTTCTGGTAAAACATATAAAATGCATCGGGGTTTTGCGCAGTTGCTTTTTCAAGCCAAGCCAGTGCCTGGTTAAGATCTTTACCGTTGTCCATGTAATACATGGCGGCCGCAAAATAAGGGCGGTTATCTTTTTCCATCAACTCTTTAATCTGCGCAGTAACTTTAGTATCCACATCGGTGGTTATTGGTACAGCTACTACAATATCATCCCAAATAATCTGCAAATTGCAACTGTTGGCAGTTACATCTCCAAACAAAATCGAAAATGTTTCTACCGGAAAGCCAAGGTTAACAGGCTTTGCTGTTACACGCACAACATCCTGGTCCTGCTTGTAAGCGGCGGGACTGGTAACATCAGTTTGTTTAGTAATAATTACGGTCCATTCGCCTGCATTTGGGATGGTTAATAAACCATATTTACCGGCAGGGATTTTTTTTCCGCCAATAGTTACGTCATCGCCAAAAGTAAGGGTGGTTGCACTGTTGGCACCTGTACGCCATACTTTTCCATAAGGAACAAGGTCACCAAAAATCTTGCGTCCTTTCATTCCCGGTCTTGAATAAGATAACTCAATTTTGGACAGGCCGAAGTTTTGCTTCACCTCCTGGGTTGTTGAAGGCTGTGGCGTGTTTAATTGCTGGGCGAAAGAACAAAAAGCAAATGCACAGAGCGTCATTACGAGGCTTAATTTTTTTATCATGGCAGTTTTTTTATTGCAAATATAAGCGGTTGAAACATGTAAAATCAACCTAATAAAAATACTCATTGCGGCCAGGTACCATGAGCGGTTGCCATTTTAGTTTTATTGGAGGTAGCGGAATATTTATTTATCCGATAAGCTGCGCCCCCGCCAAATTACTGCAACAGCAATGGGCATAATTTAAAAGTAAGTAACATAAAAAATGTACATTGGGGATTGTTTTTGAATTGCCTGCAAACACGTAAAAATTGCAGGTATCTATTTAACTTAAATTACTTTACATGAAACGCTGCCTGTATTTATTATTATCCATGATGGCAACAAGTTTTTGCCTTAGTGGCAATGCGCAATCACCTGCGAAACCAATTTATGTGATTGTACATGGTGCATGGGGTGGTAGCTGGGCGTTTAAAAAAGTAGATTCATTGCTTACCGAAAAAGGTGCCGTCGTGTATCGTCCGTCATTAACCGGGCAGGGAGAACGTGTGCATCTGGCTACTACCAGCGTAGGACTGGACACGCACATCAAAGACGTGGTAAATATGATTTTGTACGAAGACCTGCACGATGTGATATTGGTGGGCCATAGTTACGGCGGTATGGTGGTGACCGGTGTTGCAGACAGTTTGCCGGGCCGGATAAAAAAGTTGATTTACCTGGATGCCTTTGTGCCGGAGAACGGCGAAAGTGTGGAAAGCATACAGGGAAGTCGTGCTGAAGGAATCAGGAAAATGGTAGTGAACGGATTTATTGTGCCCCCATGGGTTGCTGCCGGTAAGATGCCGCCAAAAGATGTTCCGCATCCATATAAAACTTTTACAGATGCCATATCGCTTAACAATAAGGAACGTTTAAAAATTCCTACCACGTATATACTTACCGTTGAAAAAGGAAAGGAGGCCAAAGCTGATGATTTTGCATCGCAGGCTGAAAGAGCCTGGAAAAAAGGCTGGCCAATTTTGGTATTGGAAGCGGATCACAATGCACAATGGTCTGCACCGGAAGCATTGGTAGATATGCTCAGAAAAGTTGGCGGTGAATAATACATTTGATTAAGGTGATTATGGTAGACATGACGGATTGGGATTTTAAAAACTATCAGCCAGGAAAAATATATACAAACTGCAATTAGTCTGATGCTCCAGAGCAAGGAATATAAAAAAGGGATCTCATTCAACGTTGATTGAGATCCCTCTTTTATTGGTAGCAGTCTTATTTGAACCAGCAGGCAGCCGTTGGTTATTGCAACTGATTAACTAGTACTTCAGGTATTTATCATACCACTTAATCCATCTTTGCAACCTGTCTGCCTGGTAAGATGGAACAGTAATGCCGTGATACTGGCCCGGATAAATTACCAGTTGAGTTGGTATACCCAGTGTTTTTAACGCGGTGTACATTTGCTCTGCACCCTCAACCGGTACATTAAAATCATTTTGTGAAGCCATAAAAAGGGTAGGTGTTTTTATTTTACTGGCTTTGAAAAAAGGATAGGATAATTTAATCCACCTGTCCGGATGCTCCCATGGTCTACCTAATTCGTTGTTGTATTGGTTGATGTACTGATCTACGCCGTACATGCTCAGTTGCAAGGCGCTGCCAGCGCCGCTGGAGGCAGCTTTAAAACGATTGTCTGTGGCAATAACATAGTCTGTTAAAATTCCTCCATAGCTCCAGCCGCCAATGCCCATTCGCGCCGAATCTGCAATGCCTTTTGCTATCAAATAATTTGCTGCGCCGATAATGTCTTTTACTTCTTTGTTTCCCCAGTCTGCATAAATGGCCTTGCAGAAAGCTATGCCTCTTCCATTGCTGCCCCTGTAATTTACAGCTGCCACTGCATAGCCTGCACAGGCCAACACCTGGCGCTCTGCATCAAAATCAAATTCATCCTCGGCAACAGGACCTCCGTGAATAAATAAAATAAGCGGCAATTTTTGTTTAACAACATTAGGTGGCGTGTATAATATGCCTGATACTTTTGTTCCGTCTTTACTGATACTTTCAAAGCCTTCTACATTGGCCAGCGAAACATGCGTAAGAAAACTATCGGATTGATGTGTGAGTCTCTTATAGTCATTGTGCTGAACCAAATAAAGTTCGTAGGGAATCTGGGGTGTGCTTCCCAGTACAGCCCAGTTATTGTCATTCAGCGCTTCCATTTCAGTACAATTATACTGGCCGTTTCCCAGTGGTTTCATGCTGCCGTCTGTTATGGAAAATAATGCGGCATAAGCATTCCGGTTATCTGTAACAATAGCTGCAACTGATTTACTATCTTTTGACCAATGGGGGTTATTGACCGGTCTGTCTAACTTTGCTGATAGCCTGCGGGGGGTGCCTCCGTTGGCATCAACAACGCAAAGCAGGTTTTGACCATACATGGTAAAATCATCTTCGGCAGAGCTTTGCAAATATGCAATAGTAGTGCCGTCAGGGCTCCATACAGGCCTGTCATCGGAACCTTTCCAAGTGGTGATTTGCCTGGGTTCACTTCCGGGAACTGCTTTAATTGTCCAGATATCGGTATTGTCATTGTAATCAAAAGCTGCGGAACGATTGCTTACAAAAGCCAGTTGTGTTCCATCAGGGCTCCAGTCAATTCCTGTTTCATTGTAAATACCTTTTGTGAGGGTGTCCAATTTTTTGGTAGCAACATCAAACAAATAAATGTGGCTGCTGCTGCTATCCAGGTAACCTTCTATGTCCTGCTTAAAATGGTAGCGATCAATCACAAAAGGTTTGCGGTTTTTTGGTTTTGGTGTTGCAACGGTGTCAGCATCTTTTATTACCATAGCTATCTTGGCTCCATCAGGCCGCCATACATATTCCGTGAGTTTGCCTTTTACATCCAGCAACTTTTGGCCCTCGCCTCCGCGCCTGTCCAATAGCCAGATACTGCTGCTGTCGTCACTGATATTACGTGAAGACAGGAAGCTTAAATATTTACCATCCGGGCTCCACTGAGGAGCAAAATCGCCGTCTTCCCCGTTCGTCATCCGGAGGGTGGTTTTACCATCCACACTACTCACCCAAACATGCGAAATGGTTTTATCTTTTGCCGTATCCACTGTTGCTACAACGTATGCCAGCATCATGCCATCAGGCGATGCTTTACAATCTTTCAGTTGAGGTAAACGGTATAAATCGGTGGCTTTTAATAAAGGTGGCGTTGGTTGTGCATCGCTATACAATTGGGTAAAAAAGAAAAAAAGAAGAAAGAAATATTTCATACAAATTTTATTTTGATTTAATAAAATGAAGTGCTACAAAAATCCGCTTAAAAATAAAAACAGGTAAGGTGCAAAACAGCTTTTTGCCTGACCCACTATCCTGTAAAAAATTAATCAGCATTTGTATAATGCTGATTAATTCTGTTAAGCATATACATATTTTGCTCAACCAGCTTTTTAATAGCCTTCGTTCTGGGTAAGGTTAGGGTTCACTTTTAAATCATTAAATGGGATGGGAAATGCCCAGGACCTTGAAGAGGAAGCAATGCTGCAAACATTGGAAGTAGAGGCGCCTGCAGTGCCGCACTCGGTTCTGTCAATGGTACGGGTAGTCTTCTTAATATCAAACCATCGGTGGCCTTCTCCAAGCAGTTCAACACGACGCTGTAAAAGAATGGTATTTAACAGTGCCACCCCGGTTTCGTTGCCTGTTGCAACGCCGCGGTTTGCTCTCAACTCATTCAAATCATCCAGGGCCGTTGCAACACCTGTACGCTGCCTGGCTTCGGCACGTATCAACATCATTTCACCAGCTCTGAAAACTTTAAAGCTTTTAATACCTGCATATTTGCGCAAAAGCGTACGCGGAAAGTCACCAATGCCTGTTTGGTTAAAACGTATGAGTGCGGTATTGGAGTACACGCCACCCTGCCCGGTTATGATGTTTGACATGGCTGTAGAAACCCTGTAATTAGGATTGGCTCCATTGGTAGCGCCACCCGGTGTCATAGTTCCATCGGATGGAATGGCCCAGTAAACCTCGCTTGACGGAATGGGTTCACCGGCTGCCGAAAATACATCCACAAATCCGGCAGCATCGGTAAGTGGCCGAAGGTTCAATGCAATGGTGGCATCGGCGATGGCGGCGGTCCAGTCGGAGGCATAATAATCCACCCTGGCCTTCATAGCGTACACCACTGTACTGTCAATATAATTTCTTGAATCGTTACCCGGTGTATCACCTCCATCCCTGAAGGCAGCAAGAGCGTCATTTAAATCTGCATAAATTTTATCATAGTCTTCCTTCACTGAGTTGCGTGGAGGCAGATTTGCAAAAGGTTTTAATGCATCAAAAATTGTTACGTAAGCAACCCCGGGGCTGGCAGAAGTACGCTCATAGGTCGGTGCAAAATATCGCAATAGATCAAAGTGAGCATGCGCCCTTATTGCCAAAGCCTGGGCCTTGATTGTTTTTGCTTCTGCAGCATTGTCGCCTGTTTCGTACTTATCAATAACATTTAAAAGGTTATTTGCTCTTGAAATAATTTCATAAGCCTGGCTGTAAATACTTTGTATGGGTCCAAAATCTGCAGCATAACTCATTTCGGATTGTGTTCTCCAGTTGCCAAGGCTTTCAAGGGCTTCTATCATGTCGTCCCCCATTAAATCAGGCAAAGCACTCCATCCGCTTCCAGAACCAGAAGCAGAAGGATTATTATAATACGCTGAACTTTGAAAACCTGCATAACAACCCTTCAGGGCACTCTTTACATCATCAAAAGTTTTAAGGTCTGTTAAAGAGGTTTGCGGCGTTGTTTCCAGTTCTTTTTTACAGGAAGAAAGCAAAACCAAACCTGTAACCATTGTAATAACGGTAAGCTTAAATATGTTTTTCATGTTTGTTTAGTTGAGGTTGATTAAAAGGTTACGTTCAATCCAAAGGTTACTCTCTTTAAAGTTGGATACTGGGCCCCGCTGACATCTGCGCTTGAATTAGCATCTGCAGAACTGATAGTGGAAACCTCGGGGTCCCAGCCCTGGAATGTAAATTTGGTGTACAAATTCTGGCCTTGTACAAATACCCGTAACGCCTGAATTTTTAACTTCTCCAATAAAATGCCTGGTATAGAATAAGCCAGTTGCACATTGCGTAACCTGAAGAAATCGCCCTTCTCAAGATATCTTGTTGTTTGACTTTGGGTGGTTTCCGTAATTCTTGGAAAGTTGGTTACCTGGCCAGGCGTAGTCCAGGCATTGATACCATTTTTTGCAAAACCGGATGAAGCGTAGCCTGAATTTTCTACGTTGATACGGGCATTGTTGTAAATATAATTTCCCGCAGATATAACTCCAAAGGCAGACAACTCGATCCCCTTAAAATAAAAGCTGGTTGTTACGCCGCCATTGTGGGGTGCATCGCTGGTGCCCAGTACTACCAGGTCGTTTGCATCATACTCTTCAGTAATAGTTTTACCATCCGCTTTCAGGTATTGAGAGTTACCATTTGCGGGATTAACGCCAACAAAAGGCACCAGGTAAAAACTGTTCAATGGCTTACCCACTTTCAAAGCCTGGAAACTTTTATACAGCTGAAAATCCTGTTTATCGGGCAATGATTTGATGGTGTTTTTATTGTAAGCGTAGTTAAGGTCTACTGCAATTTTGAAGTCTTTGGTATCTACTATTTTTACTCCAAAAGTGATTTCTATTCCTTTGTTTTCCATGCTGCCATTATTGCTCAATATGGCGCCGCCACCGCCGCTTGTGCTGGGAACAAAAGGAGAGAAGTACAATCCTTTGGTTAAGCTCCTGTATACTTCAACCGAAGTACGCAACCTGTTTTTAAACAGTTCAATGTCAGCACCAATGTTGGCAGTACTTCTCTTTTCCCAGGTAAGGTCTGCGTTACCCAAGCCGCCTATCTGCAGGGTGCCTGCACCACTGTAAGTTCCCCTGCCATAGCGTTGTTTATAAGGAAAATCGCCAATGCCATTTTGATTACCCACGCTGCCATAACTGGCTTTTAATTTTAAATAATTAATTGCTTTTACATTAAAAAATCCTTCATCACTCACAATCCAGCCACCACCTACAGAACCATATTTTGTCCAACGGTGTTCAGGGCTTAGTTTAGACGAGCCATCTGTACGACCGGTAACAGTCAGGTAATACCTGTTTTTATACGCATAGTCAATAGAACCAAAATAAGACATTAACGCACTATTTTCCGGGAACCCGCCACCAACAACCGGAATAAAGCCATTGGAAACGGTACCCGCCACAAGACCTGCTTCATTATCAAACGGAAGCAGCAAGCCATAACCGGTATAATTAAAGCTTCGTCCCTTGTTGCTAACAAACTCAGCAAATGCAGAAGTTGAAATGCTGTGGTTGCCGGCTTTATCAAGAAATGTGCGATAGTTTAAGCTGTTGGTGATGGTATATTTTGTACGCCTGTCCAGGCTGCGGCTCACTTGACCGTTGAGCCTGAAAGCCTCGCCGAAGGCATCGTTCTGCAATGCACTTTGGGTGCCGTTTTTTGTTATGGCAAAGCCTTCAGATTGTGAATAATCAAGGCCGCTGTTGATTTTGTAAGTCAGGTTTTTTACCCAGGGTAGTTTCCATTCCAGGTACATATTGCCGGAGCCTTTTAACTGTGCACTGGAGTTTTTATTTTCTTTCAATTCTTCAACGGGATTTATCCAGAAAGGAAATTGTATGGAGTTGGTATATCCTCCGGTTGGGGTGAAAGGCTTTTCGTAAGGCAGCGCCCATATTACCGTGTTAAGTGGTGAACCTACCCCGGAATTTCCTTCTGAAGTACCCGTAAAATCAGACCAGCCGGTGGCCAGGTTTGCACCGAGTTTAACGTTGTTTTCTGTATGGGCTATGTTTAGCCTGGCGTTGTATTTTTTAATGCCGGTTGCAATAGTGATGCCCTCCTCATTATAGTATCCTAATGAACTATAAAAGGTTGTTTTTTCACTGCCACCAGAAAGTGATAACTGGTGTGACTGGGTATTGCCTTTTCTGAAAACATAATCATCCCAGTTAACGTTTATTTTGCGAAGGTCTGCAACCTGGGCGTCTGTCCAGCCCCATGGGTTACCTGCAATCTTTGTTTCAAAATCGAGTTTCTCCTGCGTGTTCATTAACAGCAGTTGATTTTTTGGAAGCCTGGAAGTACCGGCCTGTATATCATAATTTATTTTCAATTTGCCGGCCTTACCTTTTTTGGTGGTAATTACAATTACGCCGTTTGACCCTCTTGAACCATAGATGGCAGTGGAAGCTGCATCTTTTAACACGGTGATGGTTTCAAAATCATTCTGGTTCATGGAACTAAAATCTGAACCCCGTATTTCAACGCCATCCAATATGTACAAGGGATTGGTAGAGCCGTTGATGGAACCTTTTCCTCTTATCACAACATCGGCACTTCTGCCCGGTTGGCCGGAGCCTGTTTTTACATTCAAGCCTGGCGCCTGTCCCTGCAAAAGCTGGTCAAAAGATGCGTTGGGCTGCGACCGCACATCATCTGCTGATATTACAGATGCGGAGCCGGTGTTGGAACGTTTTGAACGGGTAACATATCCTGAAATAATAACTTCAGACAATACCTTATTACCCTTTTCCATTTTTACACTGAAGTCTCCGGTGTTAGCCGGCAACTCTATTTCGCTGTAATCTACAGAAGAGAAAATGAGTGCTTTTGTTTTAGCTGGCACTACTACTTTAAAACTGCCGTCGGCATTGGTAACTCCTATAGAGGCACCGTCTTTTATTCTGATGGTAACGGCCGGCAGCGGCGTTCCATCTTTTAAGTCTGTTACTTTACCTGTAAGGGTCTTGTTTTGTGCTGAAATAAAAGCAGTTAACACAAACAGGTTAATCAGCAGGAGCAGATTTTTTTTCATTTAAGTTAGTTTGGTTCTGTTAAAAAAGAACAAACAACTTATGATTGTATGTGGTTCAAAATAATGACATAATTTTTTTACTAATGTTATCTTATTGCTCAATTTTTGTTGAATTGAATATGTTTAAGATACTTTAAAATAAATAATTAAATAAGTAATATTAATAGGTCAAGAATATGTGATACTGCTACTCCAGGTATGATTGGATTATTCAGCGGCGATAAGCTGATTCCGGCTTTGCCATGAGAATAATGGTAAAAATTTAACAATGGATATATTTTGACAGCCGCCCGTGTGTTAATTATTGCCGTAAATTGCACTGAGTCCTTTTGAAAATGAATGCACTTCTGCTGCAGGAGTTTTTTCTGCGTTTCGTTTCCGGAGTATCCGGTGTATCTGCCGAGCGTTTATATTTTACCGCACTTTGTTCATCATACTGCAACTAACTACGACGTCTTAATTTAAATGATTGATACAAGTGACGGACTGGAGGATGACAGAATATAATGGCTCATTTTTCATTTCGGGTCTCAATAATTTGTAAACAAATCTTTGCTTCAAAAAAAATGAATTCCAAAACACTAAAAAAACAGTCCTGTAGAAAACAGATTTTTTACACAACTACCTTCATGTTGCTGTACATGGTAATTGCCTTACAGGCAAAGGCCCAAATTATTTCTCAAACAAATGCAGCGATTGATTCAGCCAAATTAACAGACAAAGAATATACTTGTGAAGATTCTCTGTGGAATCATGTTTTTATGAAGTACAGGCTGCGCATGATTGAACGTTGCAAACAAGTAACTGGTGTAATAATGGGCACAAAAAAATCAGGTGACGGAGATGTACATTTTCTGTTGAAACTGGATGCAGGACAGGAAAAACTGCTGAACACAAAAAACATAACAAAACAAGAAGGGTGCCTGGTGTTAGAACCCATCTGCATAACTAAAGTAGTTAATTTTTTTGTTGGAAAAGCTTGCGTAGGATATGTCAATAAGGTGACCATACCAAAAGTGGGCGACCATGTTGAGGTGACCGGTAGTTTAGTAAGAGACGGCGTACATGGCTGGAATGAAATACATCCTGTTACAAAAATTACGGTAACAGCAAAATGAAAATAGTCACCCGGCGATGCCTGGAGTTGGAAGGTGGCATGGCAAACTAAAGCATCTATCAGCGCAGGTAGCTGTTTATTGCCCGTTGTTTTTTAGTTGCAACCCAGGCCAGTCTTGAAAATAACAACCTGCATCCCGGAAGTTGCACAATCTTTTTATTCATCACAATATAGCGTCAATGAAAAGGAACCTGATTAAATATTTTATGCTTGGCATGGTTGCAGTTTTTTACCTCAATGCATTTTGCATCGGGCAAACAGAAAAAATAAGACCTGCAAACTGGGCAGTGAAGATTAATTCTACTTCATTGGGCAACTTATATCGACTGAACGATAGTATTTACAGAAGTGAACAACCACGGAAGAAAGCTTTCCAGGATTTGTCTGTGATGGGTATTAAAAGTGTGCTGAACCTGAGAAACGATTTTTCTGATTCAGACCTTCTGTCTTCCACTACCATTCAGGGTTTCAGGGTAAGTATGAAAGGGGGCCATTTTTCTGATGCTGAAATAGTTGCTGCTTTAAAAATACTTTTAAGTGCGCCCAAGCCATTGCTGGTGCATTGTAAACATGGCGCCGACAGAACAGGGGTGGTAATAGCCATGTACCGCATGATTTTTGAAGGCTGGACAAAACAAATGGCGCTTGATGAATTACTGAACGGTGGATATCATTTTCACCGGCGATACAAAAATATTCCTGTATACATCAACAGGGTAAACCTGGCTGCTATCAAAAAACAAGTTTTGGCGGATACTGTTTCGACAGACCGTTGAATACTTAGGCGATGTCAAAAAGTAACCATTGGCAGAAAGATGAAAACAACAACGTACAACAATTAGTTGCTTCCTAATAATTCTGGTAATGAAAGTGTTTCCAAATTTGGTTGACGAATATATGTTTGTTGGTATCGCCTTCCATCAATATCTGCATAGCCTACGACAATTTGAAAAGAAGGGTTTATTCGATAGTCAAATTTATCGCCAAGAAAAATATTTAGCATTGCGTTTGCTTCAATGTCATTTTTGTTTATGATTAAATTTATTTCGCCATTTATATTTCCTGTAGTAACTATCAAACTAAAAGCCATTAATCCTATGTTGTAAAGACGGATTATTTTGTTTGTTGCTGATGGCTGAATTATAAAATTGGGTTGAACTAATAGCTGGCGCGTCCTATTTTCGATAAATTTATTATCCTTTTTATCCTCAGAATCGATAAAATAATCTTTTATATTTTTTTCCAAATCTTGAAGAACTTTTTTCATTAAATCCTCATCGTTTTCAAATGATTTATAAAGGATTTTATCTTGTATTGTTTTTTTAAAGCTTTCTAACCTTAGAAACTCTTTTTGAATGGATTTTAAACTTTTTTCAATTACAGATATAACAGGAGCTTTTGAATAATAGTAAAGCATTCCTATTGGGAAATCTTTTTTTGATTTATCTAGTGATTGAAGTAACTCTTCTGCTGTTCCAGATTCAGCTCGTTGTACTCCAGTCAAAAGATTCTTAGTTGGAGTTCCCAGTTTATGCTTAAAAATAGTAACCACAAAATCACATTCCTTAATGAGTTTGGCATTTATTAAATCTTGCCCATATCCCGGTTGAGATGCTAAGTCTTCCCATCCATGGACAATAATTCTGAATCCACAGTGACTTTCGTGACCATCCTTCCTAAACTTTGTCTCCAAGTGATCAAGTAACATTTTTCTTTCACTTACTGCATCACTTGGGGAAGCAATTACGATATGTATTGAATCCTTATTCTTTGGATTTCTTTTCAAATCTTCGCCTTCTTTATATTTAATTTTATCTAGTTTCATTTGATTTTTGTATTCCATTTCTCCTTTCGTTGTTAGCCAGACAATGTGCGGCCCTTTATGAAAAGGATCAGAATTATTAGGTTCAAAATGGCAAACACACATTCTATTCACAGAAGGTTCATGAAAATCAATCCAGCCAAAATTTTAAATCTAAAAGTACTCTATGATAAATTCTTGATCTGCTCTCAGATTCAAGAGTCTTGTCAGATTCATTGTCATTCCTACAATGATTGAGAATTAATTCCTGAATATCGTACGGTTGATTTTTAACACTCAACAAATTTTCAAGTAAATCTTCTTTAAATGATCCTTTATTAGGCATGGATAAAATTTGTTTTTTTTACGTTGAACTATTAAATTACTACTTGATCGAACCGGCCAGTTCTTTAACATAAATTAAATAATAAGAATCGTTATAAAAATATCCCATCTTTTTAAGCTAACCAAAAATCAAAGATTGTCGAAGTTAAGCTGCCAAAATCAACCAATCCATTTAAATCCCATTCAAACAATCTCCGCTACAAGAAAAGTTCCACACAGGTATGCCGTTAAAGTGAGTGACACAACGATGATCACCAGCGTTACTACAGCCCGACACAAAATAAAAACCCGCTTCTAGAAAAGAAGCGGGCTATATTTTTAGTCTTTAAAAAGTACTAGTAACGGTAATGATCTACCTTAAATGGTCCTTCTTTTGGAAGGCCTAAGTAGGCACTTTGTTCTGGTGATAAAACATCCAGCACCACACCAATTTTTGCAAGGTGTAAACGGGCTACTTTTTCGTCCAGTACCTTTGGTAACACGTACACTTTGTTTTCGTATTTGCCGGGGTTGCAATACAATTCAATTTGGGCAAGGGTTTGGTTGGTGAAAGAAGCACTCATTACAAAGGATGGGTGACCTGTTGCACAACCTAAGTTTACCAAACGGCCTTCAGCCAAGACGATGACATCTTTACCTTCGATGGTGTACATATCTACCTGGGGCTTGATGGTATTTTTGGTGTCGCCGTAGTTGGCGTTTAACCATGCCATGTCAATCTCAATATCAAAGTGACCAATGTTACAAACGATGGCTTTATCTTTCATCACACGGAAATGTTTCTCCGTGATCAGGTCGCGGCAACCCGATGCCGTTACGATGATATCGGCTTCTTTAACTGCATCGATCATTGGCTTTACTTCAAAACCATCCATTGCAGCCTGCAATGCACAGATAGGATCAATTTCAGTAACGATCACGCGGCAGCCTGCGCCCTTTAATGAAGCGGCAGAACCTTTACCTACATCACCGTAACTTCCTACAACAGCTACTTTACCAGCCATCATTACATCCGTAGCACGGCGGATAGCATCTACCAGACTTTCTTTGCAACCATACTTGTTATCAAATTTAGATTTGGTAACTGAATCGTTTACATTGATCGCTGGCATTGGCAATGTGCCTTTTTCCATTCTTTCGTACAGGCGGTGAACACCGGTAGTTGTTTCTTCTGATAAACCTTTAATGCCGGCAACCAGTTCAGGATAAATATCCAATACCATATTGGTCAAATCGCCACCATCATCCAGGATCATGTTCAGCGGACGGTCTGCACCACCGAAGAACAATGTTTGTTCAATACACCAGTCAGACTCTTGCTGTGTTTGTCCTTTCCAGGCAAATACACCAATGCCTGCAGCAGCGATGGCAGCAGCAGCCTGGTCCTGCGTAGAAAATATATTGCAACTGCTCCATTTAACTTCGGCGCCAAGGGCGATCAACGTTTCAATTAAAACAGCTGTTTGAATAGTCATGTGCAAACAACCGGCGATGCGTGCGCCTTTCAATGGCTGGCTTGGACCATACTCTTCTCTTAATGCCATTAAACCCGGCATTTCTGCTTCAGCTAAACGGATTTCTTTGCGGCCCCATTCGGCAAGGCTGATATCTGCAACCTTATTTTTAAGGCTGAAGTCGATTGAATTTTGTGTGATGGTTGACATAAATTTTATTTTAGACAACAAATGTACCAACACAGTATAATATTCTGCACAATTTGATAACTTTGGGACAAACCTTAACAATTAGGTCTTTTTGTAGAACAAAACACTTTTAAACCATGGCCAAAGCAATTGTAAAAGAAGATTTACCTGTTGAAGAATCAACGCTTGACAACAAGGACCTGGCGATACTGCACCTGCTGCAAAAAAACGCCCGAATAACGGTGAAGGAAATCAGCGAACAGGTGCACCTGAGCACCACGCCGGTGCATGAACGCATTAAGCGCATGGAAGCGAGCGGCGTAATAAAACAGTACGCCACATTGCTGGATCATAACAAGGTAAAAAAGGGCCTGATGGTGATTTGTTATGTATCGTTAAAAGAGCATAGTAAAAAAGCCGGCGTAAAATTTATTGATGCCATGCAGGCATTGAGCGAAGTAATAGAATGCTACAGCATATCCGGCGAGTTTGATTTTATGCTGAAGGTAATGTGCGAAGACATGAATGCTTACTACAATTTTCACGTAAACAAATTAAGCCAGATTGAAAATATGGGCAAAGTGCAAAGCACATTTGTAATGGGGATTATTAAGCAAACGCATGAGCTGGTTTAATTAATAATTTGATAATCGGGCTCTTTCTTACAGGCGGATAATAATAACATTGAACCATAAGAAACCAGCAATTAAAGAAGGCTCTGTACTTATTATCCATTACCCGGCTATCATCTTTAAAAACTCTTCCTTCTTTCTTCTCGCTACTTCTATTTCGGTACCGTCCTGCATCATTACTCTTCCGCCATTGCTGCGCAGGTATTTTTGTATGTAGTTTAGATTGATGAGGTGCGAATTGTGTACCCTGTAAAAATGGTAGGGTACCAGCATGTCTTCAAAATCTTTTAATAGTTTGGTAACGGTTAATGTGCGGTTGTCTTTAAAAAATATCTTGCTGTAATTGCTGCTGCTTTCAATGTGAATAATATTTTTGATAGGAATGAATTCAAGCCCTTCCGTAGTGGCTATGGCAATTTTATCTTCCTGCGATTTTTTATCACCCAGGGAAGATTTAAGTACATCCATTCTGTCCCTGGTTTGCGGGTTCAGTAATTTATTCAGCCGTGATACAGCCTGCTGCAAATCTTTGATGGCAATGGGTTTCAGCAGGTAATCAAAGGCTGCGATGCGGATGGCTTCTACGGCATAATGGTTGTAGGCGGTGGTGAAAATAATTTCAAAATCTACCTCCTTTAATTCTTCCAGCATGCGGAAGCCATTCATTTTAGGCATTTCAATATCTAAAAAAATAACATCGGGTTTGTGGTGATTAATTAGCAGGATCGCATCTTCCGGTTTTTGCGCACTGGCAATTACCTGGATGGTGGGGCAAAATTCAGCGATCTTTTGCTGCAGATTTTGCAGGCTGCTTAATTCATCGTCAATCAGGATGGCCTTAATCTTTTCCATGTTACAATAATTTAATTTTTACTTGTACCCTTGTTCCTGCTGGCTGGTTATCCGGCGTGTGCAGGTCTGTAATTACAATATCACCAGCATCTTTTTCCGAGCCGTTAAAAATATGTACCCTGTCTGCAGTAATGGTAAGGCCTACGCTTTTATGGTGGCGCTTGTTATTGTAGTTATATGCTGCAGCCTGTTTTCTTCCAATACCATTGTCTTCAATAGTGTACAATAAAAATCCATTTTGCAGTTCTGCAGACACGGCTACAAAGCAATCTGTTTTTTCACTATGTGCAATGCCGTGTTCAATAGCATTTTCTACAAAAGGCTGTATAATCAACGAGGGTACTTTATAGTCGCCGGTTAATATAGAAGGGGCAATGCAGGTGCGGTAGGTAAATTTATTATTGAACCGCAGCTGTTGCAAATCAATGTACAACTGCAGCGATTCCATATCTTTTGCTACTGGTATCAGTTCGTTAAAACTGCTATCCAATATAGAACGGATAAGCCTTGTGAACTTATTGAGGTAATCACTCGCCAGCCATTTTTCATTCTGCATCATAAAATTTTCAATGCTGTTGAGGCTGTTAAAAATAAAATGCGGATTCATTTGTGTTCTTAACACCTGCATTTGTACCTCAGCTATTTTTTGCTTTAACGAGGCTTCACTTCTTTTCTTTTTTGCCGTACTGGTTTTATAAATAAAGAAGGCGATAACAATGGCGAATATGAGCGAAATAAATACTACCAGCAGTAAGATATTTTTAATGGTAAGATCCTGGTGCTGCAATTGCGAGAGTGCCAATAAATGCGTATTTTCAAGCTCCTTTCTTTTAATCATCCATTCCGATTCTTTGATGATTACATTGCGTTTATTGTTCTCAGAAAAGAGGGAATCCGCGGCCTTTCGGTAAATGCGGTAAAAATGCAGGGAGGAATCATTGTTCTTTTTTTCTTCCCACACAGAGGCCAGTTCCTGCGCTACGTCGGCAATGCCCTGTGTAAAACTGGTTTGTGTGGCCAGTTGTAATGCAGAATCCAGCAGTGCTATTTTTTTATTACTACTGATATTGGATAAATATTCCGCCTGGGCTAAGAAAACCTGTTGCACATTTCTTAAATCGTCTTGCTGCCTGGCCTGTTCAATGGCTTTATTAAAATAAAAAATGGCAGAATCATTATGTCCGTTAACGGCATGCAGTTTTCCAAAACCCAAATAAAATATGGACAGCACATAGCTATCGTTGGATAACAACGCATAGGGCATTCCCCTCACCAGGTCTTCCCTGGCAGCAGGATATAATTTTTCCTGCAGGTCGCATTCATGAAGCAGCTCATAGTTAATGGCAACACCCCGCCAGGCTTTTAGCTGCGAATTGATTTGTATGGCCTCCTGTGTATATTTCCTGCTTTTTTCATAATCATGCAGCACTTTTAAATTATCGCCGATATTGTTGAGCGATACCGATTTTAAACGCAGCGAACCGCAGGCTTCCGCATAGTCGATGGCTTTAAAATATGCGCTGTTACTGGCATGGTAGTTTGCGGAGTTGCTTAGTAAAATACCGAGGTTAATTTGGGCCAGGGCTTTGCCATAAATAAAATTCACGCTGTCGCTGAGGGCAGACACTTTCTCGTAATATTCAAACGATTTTTTGACGTCTTTTTCTGATAACCTATAACTAATGCGGTGTAATGTGAGCAGGTGTTGCGAATCTATGGAAGGGTGGGCGATCGTCCAGGCGATCATGCTATCTACCAGTTTGCCCTGTCCGTATGCAACGCCATAAAGAAGGCCAATGCAGCACAGCAGAATAATTTTTTTTCGCATAATGTTCTATAAACAGTTGATTGCCCAATCAATTATTTCTGTGCGTTTCACGAGGAAAACAAATATTATTTGTAAGCAGTGGCAGCAAAAATTAAAAATACAATAATTAAGGGTAGGATAAGGATTGCCTTGTATTTTATTTATTAACAGATGTAGCTGGCAATGAGTAATTTTCAGGTGTGATAATACCAAACAGAAGCCTCATGCAATATGGCTTTTGCAGTTTAAGTTTGAGGCAGGAAGATTGAAATTATTGAATGGTAATTTTTAATTCAGGCGCAAAAAAACGCCGGCCCAGTTTATCCAATACAATGATGTCAAAAAAGTAAAGCGATTCTCCTGAATGCAATGATTCGGCAATATTGGTTTGCCATACTTCCGGTAAAGGGGTGGTATCAAATTGTCTTGATACAATATCCGATTGCGGTGAAGTTTTGCCGGTTTCTTCATCTTCGGTGATGCCGATTCTTTTATAGGTAAACTGGTAAGATGCTACGGTATAAGCACTGTTTTTGCTGTCTGCTATTTTTAATGGCTGGCTGATTAAATTTTTCGCCTCGTCCACGCCAGCCACGGCCGTACTGCCGGAAAGGTTGCCCAGCAAGGTCTTTACCACCGGAGGTTTAAATTTTGCAGCCGGTTTGGCGGCAGGTTTCGCAGGCGCCTGTGCAACAGTCCTGCTACAGGTAAAAAGCGTTGCAACGAATAGTAAAGAATAAGCACAAAATTTTCTTATCATCATAACTTTAAAGATAAAACGAAATTATGGTAACAATAGTGTAACAGCTATCCCACAAGGCGCCAAAGAAAAAAAATGTATTTATTTTAACCAAAATATCTGCCGGCAGTACTACTCAACTCAATTTAACCCGGCAAGACCTTCTTCAATAGTTTTAATTCTTGCTGCAGCATCAGACAATTTTTTACGTTCCAGCTCTATCACTTCCGGCTTTGCATTTTGTACAAATTTTTCGTTGCTTAATTTCTTTTGCACGCTGGCTATAAATCCCTGCTGGTGTGCCAGGTCTTTCAATAAATCAGTTTTTAAAGCAGCGCTGTCCAGCTTCTGTTCGCTTTCTATGTAAAATTTATTTTGCTCTACTGCAACTACAATGCTGTTGGCAACTGTATCATTGGTATAAAATACAGCGGCCGCATTTACCTGTTTGCTGATGATGTTTTCAATAGCTTTAAACGCAGCGCTATCTTCAGTCTGAATGTGCAGTTGAATCGTTTCTTTCGGCTTCAGCTGGTTTTTATTGCGTGCATCTCTTAAAGCAGAAATTACCTGTTTTAATAATTCACCCTGTTGCAAAACCGGCACGGCTGCAGCAATGGTTGGTGCATCTTGCGTAACGCATAAATCAGTTGACTGCTGCCTGAGCAAATGATAAATTTCTTCTGAAACAAAAGGCATAAACGGATGAAGTAACTGCATCAGTTCTTCAAAAAAAGCAACAGTAGTATTGAATACAGCGGCTTCAACAGGTTGTTCAAAGCCGGGCTTAACCCATTCTAAATACCAGCTGCAAAAGTCATCCCATATCAATGAATAAATTGTCTTTAAGGCTTCGCTCAAGCGAAATTGATGCATCAGTATTTCCACTTCTGCTTTTACCTGGTTCAGCCTGTTGGTAAACCAGTTGATGGCAAAACTATTGGGATCAGAAGTGTCATTATTATCAGCAACTCTTGCTTCCCACATCTTAACCAGTTTTAGCGCATTCCACAATTTGTTATTAAAATTGCGACCTTGTTCCAGTGCGCTTTCATCAAACATCAGGTCGTTACCGGCAGGGGAGGATACCATGATTCCAAACCGAACCGCATCTGCACCGTAGTTATCAATCAGCGCCAGCAAGTCAGGAGAGTTGCCCAGCTGCTTGCTCATTTTTCTGCCCAGCTTATCCCTTACCATGCCGGTAAAATAAACATCTTTAAAAGGTCGCTGACCTGCATATTCGTAGCCAGCCATGATCATACGAGCCACCCAAAAAAAGAGAATGTCCTGCCCCGTAACCAATGTGGTAGACGGATAATAATAAGCAATATCATCATTGCCCGGGTGACTGATGCCTTTAAATACTTCCATCGGCCAAAGCCAGGAAGAGAACCAGGTATCCAGTACGTCTTCATCCTGCTTCAATTGCATCCCGATTGTTGCCGGTTGATTTGTATGCAATGCCTCCAGGCTTTCTGCGACATATACGTTGCCCGCTTCATCATACCAGGCCGGTATTTGCTGGCCCCACCAAAGCTGGCGGCTGATGCACCAGTCTTTTATATTTCCCATCCAATGGCTGTACGTATTTTTTAACTTCGCCGGATGAAAGGCAATGTTGTCATCACTTACAGCCGACAGTATCTCCGGATTATTGGCAATAAATTTCTGCATATCAATAAACCATTGCAGCGATAAACGGTGTTCAATTACTGCTCCGGTTCTTTCACTCGTGCCTACCTGTCCCTTGTACTCTTCTGTTTTTTCAATCAACTGTAATGCGCTGATGTCTTCTACAATTTTTTTACGCAACGCAAAACGGTCAACGCCCACATAACTCAAAACAAGTTCCGAAGGCTTGTCTTCCATCAAATTTTCTGCAGTAAATTTTCCCGAAGCATCCAGCGTGTCAATTGCTTTCAGGTTATGTTTAATCCCCAGCACGTTATCATTCTTGTCATGCGCCGGTGTAATTTTTAAAGCACCCGTACCAAAATCCATGGTAACATATTCATCTGCAATAACAGGTATCACCCTGTTGATGATGGGTACCAGTACGTTCTTACCAATAAGGTTTGTATAACGTTCGTCTGTGGGGTTTACACAAATTGCAATGTCGCCCAAAATAGTTTCAGGCCTTGTGGTAGCTACCGTAAGGCCAGCGCCATCGCCTGACGGCTGGCCATCTTTATCAGTCAGCAAATATTTTACATAATATAGTTTAGAATCAACCTCTTTAAAAATAACTTCCTCATCGCTCAACGCGGTAAGGCTTACCGGGTCCCAGTTAACCATTCTTTTGCCCCGGTAAATAAGTCCTTTACCATGCAGATCCACAAACACCTTCATCACGCTCTGGTAATAATCTTTATCCATCGTAAAGCTGGTGCGGTTCCAGTCTAAACTACAGCCCAGCTTTTTTAATTGCTGTAAAATAATACCGCCATATTTTTCTTTCCATTCCCAGGCATAGGCTAAAAATTCTTCTCTTGTTAAAGACGATTTCGCGATGCCTCTTTCCCTCAACATGCCCACCACTTTTGCTTCGGTAGCAATGGATGCATGATCCGTTCCCGGCACCCAGCAGGCGTTTTTGCCCTGCATTCTTGCACGGCGAATTAAAATATCCTGGATAGTATTATTAAGGCAATGGCCCATGTGCAGCACACCGGTAACATTTGGTGGCGGAATCACAATCGTATAAGGTTCCCGTTCATCGGGCGTGCTGTTAAAATAGCCTTTATCCAGCCAGTGCGCATACCATTTGGCTTCTGCTTCTCCGGCAATAAAATTCTTACTCAGTTCCATGTTAAAAAGGTTTTGTCCGGACTACAAAGCAGTGTGGAACACCGTTGCATCGCCCTCTTGTACCGCATACCATTGAGGTACTTTTATGATATTATAGCTGACAGCCTGCTGTTTCGCCAATGTTCGCAAAGGTACGGATTGCAGTAATAATTTAAGCAGCAAAACAGTGGTTAAACGGCTCGCAAAAAAATGGGGTTTTATTTTGCTATTTCAAAATCTTTACCCGCTTACAATCAGATACAGGTTATCTTTGCTCCCTAAAAATTTTTTCTTGTACAAAGCACAGCAGAATTTACGACTTCAAAAAATAATAACGCTTATCGGCATTGTTCTTTTTATCATGAAGGTAATAGCCTGGTATTTGACCGGTTCGGTAGCTATTTTAACCGATGCATTGGAAAGTACTGTGAACGTAGTGGCCGGCCTGATTGGTATTTACAGCCTGTATGTTAGCGCCAAACCAAAAGACACGGATCATCCTTATGGTCATGGCAAAGCCGAGTTTCTATCTGCCGCCATTGAAGGCACGCTGATATCCGTTGCAGGTTTAATTATTGTATACGAAGCTATCAATAACTTACTCCATCCGCATCCCATTCAGCAACTGGATTATGGTATCTGGATTGTGGCTGCAACAGCCGTCATCAATTATTTCACCGGCAGTGTTTGTATCAACACAGGTAAAAAAAATAATTCGCTTGCATTAATTGCCAGCGGCAAACACTTGCAAAGCGATACCTATTCTACGATTGGTATCATTGCCGGATTAGTGTTGCTGTATTTTGTAAAATTGTGGTGGATAGATAGTGCTGTAGCCATTCTTTTTGCTTTCATCATTATGTTCACCGGTTATAAAATTGTACGCACATCCGTAGCCGGTATTATGGATGAAGCCGATACTACTTTACTGGAAAAACTGGTGGTAACATTAAACGCCAACCGCAAACCCAACTGGATTGATCTGCATAACCTGCGCATCATAAAATATGGTGGTACCATTCACCTGGACTGTCATCTTACTGTGCCATGGTATATGAATGTAAATGAAGCGCATCATGAAATAGATCAGTTATCTGACCTGATAAAAAATGAATACGGCGACTCGATGGAATTATTTGTGCACTCGGATGGTTGTCTTGAATTCAGTTGCAGGATCTGCACAAAAGATGATTGCCCGGTAAGGCAACATCCGTTTGAAAAGAAGATTGAATGGACGATGGACAATATTGTTTCCAATAAAAAACATACGGTTGACACAGCCTGATTCTTTCCAATATTTTTAATGACCTTCAAATAGTTTGGCAACTCCAAAGGCAGCAGCAGCAGCGACCGCACCGATAAGCATCACTTTTACGGCGCCCATCAATGGGTTTACGCCAGTGATTTTACTTTTAAAATAGCCGAATATAAAAAGACATATCAGGGTAGCTACGACAGATATTTTTAATGCTTCGGTTGAATCAGTAACGAAAAAGTAAGGACTTAAAGGTATAATACCACCTGCTATATATGCGAGGCCAATATTCAATGCACTTTTGGTAGCCCGTTTAGGATCTGGTTTCTCAAGCCCCAACTCATACTTCATCATAAAATCTACCCAGCGGTCTTTATCCTGTGCAATTTCTTCTGTGGCCTGGTCCTGCAAAGCAGGGCTTAAACCTATATTGGCAAAAAATTCTTTTGTTTCTTCAATCTCCAGGTGGCGCTTGTTTTCAACCTCATCGTATTCTCTTTTCACCTCGCTGCTATAATGATCCTGTTCGGTTTTTCCTGCCAGGTAACCACCCAACCCCATGGCTATGCTTCCTGCGCAAATTTCAGCAATACCCGCAATCACAATAATGGTACTGCTGCTCACAGCGCCGCTCAAACCAGCCGCCAGTGCAAAGGGAACGGTAAGGCCGTCACTCATACCGATAACAATATCGGTGAGCATTTCGGAGCTCTTTAAATGGCTTTCAATATGTGTGTCGTGGTGAAGATGGGTGTCCATTCGATGGTTGTTTATTGGGGCGTAAAGATATTGAAAAGGTGAACGCAAAGTCAAAAGTAAAAATGCAGGAAGCTAAGGCAAAATTCAAAGGTAAAAAGTCAAAACAGGAGAGTTCGTCGTTTATTAAAATCATTATCAAATTTAGTTAGCAGTAACGTCATTCTATTATCCATTATGCAATTATCAATTATCCATTAATTCCTATCCATTAAAATGCGCTCTCATCACTTTTGAATAATGTGCAATGGCTTTTTCCGGTGCTTCAATTTCAGGATGCCATAATTTTTCCCATTCAAAACTAAAGTAACCTTTGTATCCATCTTTATATAAAATATCAATGGCTTCAAAAATGGGTGTTTCACCTTCACCTAAAAAAGTATAGTGCTCTTTGCCATCGGTAACTTTTAAATCTTTAATGTGCGTATGATGGATGTAATTTTTTAACGCCGCATATACGGTAGCAGGCGGCTCTTTTGTCACCGACCACATATTAACAATATCCCACACGAGGCCAACATTGTTGCCTGCCGCAGCCTGCATTATCTTTTGCAGATCTTTCACGTAAACAAGCTCTCCATGCGACTCGAGCACTACTGTTACATTGCTTCCTTTTGCATATTCGCCCAGTTCAATCAAACCCTGTGTAATCAGATCAATGGTAATATTGCGGTCAACTTCTTTCGGCAAATTGTTGGGAAATACGCGAACATTGGGGCAATCTATTTTTTGTGCCAGGTCAATAAAACGTTTGGCATCGTCCAGGTTTTTCTTGCGCTCAGTTGCATCACTATGGTGCATTGCTGCAGATGAGCCAAGGTCTGAAAAATGCAATCCTTTTTCTTTCATCAGTTTATTAGTGGCTGCGATGCTTTCAGGATTGCTGAATTCTTTACATTTATTAAGATCAAGCTCCCGCAGTATGCCCCGTAATTCAAGACCGTCGAATTTATTATCCACCGCAAAATCAACAATTTGCTGAAAGGTCCAGTCGGGGCAGCCGAGCGTGGAAAAAGAGAGCAATGGCATTTTCTTTTTAAAATCAAAACCGCTGCCGGTAAGGCCCATCGCGATCAATATAGCGGAGGTTTGTAAAAAGTCTTTTCTGTTATATGGCTTCATCATTGTTATTTTATCTTTTTAAAGATAAGCAGCAATAGGCAGGCAATCAAATTTCAAGAGACGTATCCTCCGTAAAAAAAATTGCGGCTGCTATTTTTATAAAATGGCAGCCGCGATACTTACAAGTTGAAGTAAAATAAAAGTTATTTACTCCTTTATAAATCTCTTTGTTTCAGCGCCTGATTTTTTTAGTAATTGCAGATTGTAAATTCCCGCAGCGAACCCACTAATGTTCAACTGAATATTGGTGGTTCCGTTCAAGGATATTTTTTTCTCCTGAATGATTTTACCATTTAAATCAGTGATGATGATTGTGGCTGCTTCATTGCTTCCGCTTGTCTGTACAAATAATATATTTTTTGCAGGGTTGGGCGATGTTCTTAAACTAAAACCATCTCCGGTAATACGGACGGTAGCAACATTACTGTAAGAAAATTTGCCATCAATGTCTATCAGCTTTAACCGGTAATAATTAACGCCGGTAAATGGAGTTTGATCAATGGTTGAATAGTTGAGTTTAACATTGCTGTTTCCTTTTGCGGGTACAAAACCAATGGGGGAGAAGGTACCGCCATCCATGCTTCTTTCTACGGCAAATCCGGAAAGGTTTTCCTCGTTTACAGTTTGCCATTGCAATAACGCAGTTTTGTTCGCCTGGGCCATTGCTTTAAACACAGTGAGCTGTACAGGTAAAGGTCCGGCCCCAATGCCCAGGATATTTAAATTAAATCGGGAAGCCATACCCAGCGAACCAGGTATTTGTGAGTACCCGGAGACATATAGTTTACCATTTGAAAATAACTGCGATTCCGGCACACTGTTAGACAAATTTATAAAAGAAAAAGGCACTTCATTTTGTTTAAATGTCGAATCCAGACTACCATCAGTATTTAAAAGTGAAACAATCATAAGATTGCCAGAAGCACCGCCTGAAAGAATTTTTCCCTCATTGCTGAGAGACAAAAAGTAAGGATGATAAATTATGTTATCGACTGTAAATTGAGTTGTGTGATACCCATTATTTCCGAAAGAAGTATCAGGGCTACCATTAACATTATATCTTGCTGTAATGATTTGCGTATAGTTTTCATACACACCCTGACTATAACCTGTAGCCAATAGTTTTCCATCACCTTGTAAAGCTAATTGTCCGCCGAAATAATGAGTAGCCGGCATAAAATAGCTGGTTTGGATCCCTCCATTCCCAAAACTGGTATCAAGATTACCATTTACATTGAGACGTATAAGTTGTAAACCAGATGGGTAGTTTACATTCCAGGCAGAACCACTGACCACAATTTTTCCATCAGTTTGAACTACTGCACTTGTTACTTCCTGAGGTTCTCCTACTGCTGGTGAAGGTATTAATACTAAGCCTGTGTTATTAAAAGTATTATCTAATTCCCCATTTACATTTAACCGCACTATTGAAGATGCATAATTTGGGTAAGCATAGCCATAAATATCCAATGCAGAATCAATACTTTGCCCGTAAGCTAAAATTTTTCCATCGGGCTGTACTGAAACGCCTCTCAAAAAGTCCTGGTTATGCATAGCAACGATTTGTTTACCGTTACTACTAAAATTATTATCCAGACTACCGTCTGCATTGTACCGGTTTATTGCAAAATGGTTATCCGCAGTGGCACCAACGATTATTTTACCCCCCGGGGTAATAGCGACGCCTTTAACGTCTGACACAATTCCCACATTGGTAATTACTTTACCATTAGAGCCAAATGTTTGGTCAAGGCTGCCGTTTGTATTATAACGTACCACAGCAATATCATAATAATTACCATTCCAGGTTTTACCAGCAGTAATTAATTTGCCGTTATTTTGAACAGCGGCTGCAGTAAAATTGGTATTTCCCTGGTTATAATTAATTGTATACTTGCCATTCACACCAAAGCCTGCAACTACATTGCCGTTGCTATCGTATTTGGCAAGTAAAGTATTTGTGTGATCTGTTGAATCTATTGTTGAGGCCCCGATTAATATGTTGTCATTATCGTCAAGTGCAAGGCAATCTAAATAAATTGAAGATGACAAATAAGAAGGGATTATAGTGGAAATATCAGTCGTTAATAGTCCGCTATTTCCAAAAGCGTTATCATTCGAACCATCCCCATTTAGTCTTGTAATGGCGACATTAGCATTTGATCCATTGGATAGATAGCTGCCCAAAATAATTTTTCCGGATTTTTGTACATCAATGAATACCGGAGGTTTTGACACATTATTGAAAGGTCGTGTGCCAGTTCCACTAAAGCTTGAATCCAGCACGCCATTGCTATTAAATCGAAACAAGGAATAATTGCCATAATTAGTTCCGCCCGCAACTATTATCTTGTCATCTTTTTGGCTGGCGACAACCGGATTAAAGAGTGCCTGGCCAGGGCTTGCTATAATTTGCTGGCCGTTATTTCCAAAAGTTGAGTCAATGTTGCCATCCCGATTAATACAAGCTATCGCGAGAGTGCATGCAGTAAGATCAACTTTGGCATTACCCGTTGCAACAATTTTACCATTTGATAAAATTACCAAACCAGTGACAGTAGCATTTTGAATATGAAAAATAATGTCGCCGCCTTTCTGAGGCTTTATGTAAATTAACGGGAAACCGGATGTTACTACACCAGTTTTGTTAAAGCTACTATCTGGAATGCCATCAGCGGTATATCTCATGATAGCAAAATCTGCAGCGTTTGCAATCGGATCATTGATTTGGGCCAAAGGATTGTCGACTCCTCCACCTACTACTATTTTCCCATCGTTTTGTATTGCAAGCGCTTTATTTACCGAGGTTCCGTAAGATTGGGCAAATAGCGGCACCCGGGTTAAATTTGTATTTATAATCCCATCTTTCCCAAAAGTTTTATCCAATAATCCATTTTTAGTTAATCTGACAAGTGTTATTAAATCTGCATCCGGAGTTTTTCCTAATAAAACCATTTTTCCATCAGGTTGCAAAACTCCATAAGGTGACGTCACCTGAATTTGGTCAGAGTAACCATTTAAGCCGTACGAGGCATCGACGCTGCCATCTGCATTTCTTTTTGTTATCATAGTTGAATTTAAAAGTAAAAAATTAGAACCGCTACCATCATTGTTTTGAATGATTTGCCATACGTTCGCACTATATCCGGTGTAAATTGAACCCATGTCTACGTTCGAAATCCCTTTCGTTCCAAAGGTTGAATCAACCGTAAGGGTCATTTGTGCATAACTTGCTAACATTGTGTTGAAGCACATGCAACAGAGTAAAATTTTTTTCATTTTCATGTTCAATTGTATGATTAAAAAAGTTTAAAGAGGGGGCATAAATGTGCCTTTCGTTAGGTGGAAAATCAGGAAGAGATTGAAAACAATAAGGGTAGGTTTTAAGTGGGATAGCGGCAGGAAAACCGGCTACATATTTACCGGAAACCAAATGTAAGTTGGAAAAACGACTATAAACAAAGAAATATAAAAATATTTTTTGTTTTGGAATGGTTAGATGTGATTTATAATTGTGAATAAATGTAATTCGGTCTTTAAGTCCGGTATTCACTGAATATTTTAAAGTTTAACTACGGAAGCTAGCTAACTTACAACAGGCAACAAAAATACTAGGTCAATTAATTTTACATATCTAAACAGGATAGCTCGAGCAGCGGTAGTGCCCGGGCTATCCTGTTATAAGAAAATCCAAATCCATAATCACAACATTTCATTATGCCAGCGTCTGAAGACTTCTGTCAATAATATTCACGCAATCCATCACCTGCTCTTTTGTTATCAGCAACGGTGGCGCAAAACGTATCTTGTCGCCATGCGTTGGTTTGGCCAGCAGGCCATTTTCTTTCAATGTTAAACATAAGTCCCATGCGGCTTCCGGGTTGCTGTGTTTTATTACAATGGCGTTTAATAATCCTTTTCCTCGGACCAGTGAAATAAATGGCGAGTTTAGTTTTCTTATTTCGCTGCGCAATAATTCGCCCATCACTTCAGCGTTCTCGCACATGTTTTCATCTTTCAAAACTGCCAGCGCTGCAATGGCCACAGCGCATGCCAGCGGGTTGCCACCATAGGTGCTGCCATGTTCGCCGGGCTTGATAGTCAGCATGATTTCGTCGTCTGCAAGTACTGCACTTACCGGCAATACGCCACCACTGAGCGCCTTGCCGAGAATTAAAATATCAGGGCGCACATTTTCATGATCGCAGGCCAGCATCTTTCCTGTACGGGCAAGCCCGGTTTGTATTTCATCCGCAATCATCAGTACATTGTACTCGGTGCATAAATTTCTAACGCCGGTTAAATATCCGTCATCCGGAACCATTACGCCCGCTTCGCCCTGGATAGGTTCAAATAGAAAAGCAGCCACATTTTTATCCTGGAAAGATTTTTCCAACGCCGTCAAATTATTGTAGTCTACAGTTGTGTATCCGCCGGTAAATGGCCCGAAATTATTTTTAGCAGAAGGGTCAGTGCTGAACGTGATTACGCCCGTTGTGCGGCCATGAAAATTGCTTTCGCAGGTTACAATCACCGCCTGTTCAGCGGCTACTTTTTTTACTTCATAGGCCCATTTGCGGGCAAGTTTCAATGCCGTTTCAACCGCCTCCACGCCGGTGTTCATCGGCAGTACTTTATCATATCCAAAATAGGTCGTTATAATCTGTTCATACTCGCCCAGCAAACTGTTGTGAAAGGCCCTGCTGGTAAGGGTTAGCTGGCTGGCCTGCTTTGTGAGGGCAGCAATTATTTTTGGATGACAATGCCCCTGGTTAACAGCTGAGTAGCCACTTAAAAAATCATAGTAACGTCTACCACCCACATCCCACACAAAAACACCTTCACCCCGATTTAATACAACCGGTAAGGGATGATAATTGTGTGCACCGTATTTTTCTTCCAGGTCAATATAATGTTGCGTATTGGCGGATAAGTTGATAGTTGATTGCATGATGATAAAGTTGACTAATTAATAAAAGCTATTAAATTCAATAAAGTGGGCGGAAATAGAAAACCTCCTCTCCGTCAATGGGAGAGTGAGCGAAGTGTGAACTTAGTGATTCAGCAAATCAAGATTATTGCTGAGAAAATAGGATATGTTTTGCGAAGATTTGATGGTAATAATTTTTGTGCAAGATATAAAAATTATTTGAAAAATGGATAGAACGCTGATTGCGCTGATTTTGCGGATTTGCACTGATTTTTTGATGGAATGCTGATGAGACTGATTTTACGGATTGACACTGACAAAAAAGCCTTTCTTTAATTATCCGTTAGATCTGTTTGATCTGCGCCATCAGCGTTCCATCCGGTATTTTATAAATCAAACTTAATACCCTGTGCCAGCGGTAATTTATCTGTGTAGTTGATGGTATTGGTTTGCCTGCGCATGTACACTTTCCAGGCATCGCTGCCGCTTTCCCTTCCACCGCCGGTTTCTTTTTCGCCGCCAAAAGCACCGCCGATTTCAGCACCTGAAGTGCCGATGTTTACGTTGGCAATACCGCAATCGCTGCCCGCTGCAGAAAGGTATTGTTCTGCTTCCCTTAGGTTGTTGGTCATAATGGCGGATGATAGCCCTTGTGGTACACCATTCTGCATGGCGATGGCTTCTTCCAGTGTTTTGTATTTCATGAGGTATAAAATAGGAGCAAAGGTTTCATGCTGTACGATGGCGTAACTGTTTTTTGCTTCGGCGATACAAGGCTTTACATAACACCCACTTTCATAGCCCTTGCCTTTTAATACGCCGCCTTCTACAACAAAATTACCACCTTCGGCCTTGCATTTTTCAATGGCATCTTTATACATTTCAACGGCCATGGTATCAATCAACGGACCTACATGATTTTTTTCATTCAAAGGATCGCCGATCTTTAACTGCCCGTAAGCATGCACCAATTTATCTTTAAATTTATTGTACACTTTTTCGTGAATGATGAGCCTGCGGGTGGAAGTACAACGTTGTCCCGCAGTACCTACTGCGCCGAACGCAGCGCCAATCAAGGCCATATCAAGGTCCGCATCTTTTGAAATAATAATGGCGTTGTTACCACCCAGTTCCAGTAAACTCCGGCCGAGTCTTCCTGCCACGGCGGCCGAAACCGCTTTGCCCATTCTTGTGCTTCCGGTGGCGGAAACCAATGCAATGCGGGTGTCGTTGCTCATCCATTCGCCCACGATTCTGTCGCCAACAATTAAATTATTTACACCTTCGGGTACATTATTTTTCTTAAATACTTTCGCGGTAATATTCTGACAGGCAATAGCACACAGCGGTGTTTTTTCGCTTGGCTTCCAGATGCAAACATCTCCGCAAACCCATGCCAGCGTGGTATTCCAGCTCCAGACTGCAACCGGGAAATTGAAAGCGGAGATGATGCCGACGATGCCTAACGGATGATATTGTTCATACATTCTGTGGCCTGGTCTTTCGCTGTGCATGGTTAATCCATGCAGCTGGCGGCTTAAGCCAACGGCAAAATCACAGATGTCAATCATTTCCTGTACTTCGCCTAAACCTTCCTGTAAACTCTTGCCCATTTCGTAACTTACCAATTGGCCAAGCGCATGTTTTTGTAACCTTAATTCTTCACCAATCTGGCGGACTATGTCGCCGCGTTTGGGCGCCGGCCAGGTTCTCCACTCTGCGAAAGCAGTTTGTGCCTGTTGTACAACGGCTTCATAACTTTCTTTATCTGCACTTTTTACGGAGGCAATTAATTGGCCATCCACGGGAGAATAGGAATCTATGGCCGCGCCTTTTGATGAAAGCCATTTTGTTCCGGTTGATACGCCTTTATTTTTTTGCTGTACTTGTAATTGAGAAAGGAATTGCATAAACTGTTTTTTACAAAGTTACGATTGTAAAGTTGTTGATTTGCAGATGCTGTTACTTGTACTTTACAAGCTTCGGTAAAGCTCAATAAAAATTTACTGTAAAAGAGTGCGACGCCAATGCGGCACCACAAAGCTTCCTGGCCCGGCCCAATAATATTTTTTAAAGATCGATGTTTACGCCGGCGCTTGTCCATCTGCGTGGCATAATGCTTCCCAGCAAATCGCTGTATTTGATGTTGGTAATATTGTTGGAAGCAATGAATAACTGTAATTTCCGGTACAGCGTATAACCGAGTTTTGAGTTAAGTAAAAAATAGTTGCTTAAAATAGCCGCGTTGATGGCCGGAGCGTTAAGAGCGCCCCTGTTTTTGTACACCATGTTAGCGGATAGACTGGCTTTTTTATACTGGTATAAAACAGTTGACTGCATGAGTGTTTTCGCGTGGGATATAATATAAAAAGATGGCACGGGGTCTGTACTGACCGAATGCAGGAAAGTAATGCCCGCATTGATATACAAGTGCTGCTGCCGGCTAAATGCTTGTTCGTAGGTCAGCTCAATTTCCACACCGGATGTTTTTACTTTTTTGATATTTTTTGCCAATGCATAGGTACCGGTTGGCGAAAGATTTTCTTTTCTTGGCATGTCGCTGTAAGGGGTGGTTACAAAGTCAATCACATTGTGCTGATTTCTGTAAAAGCCGGTGGCGCTTGCTTTAAAACGATTGTTTAAAATAAGGTCTGCGCCTGCTTCGTAGCTCCAGGCATTTTCTGTGGTAAGATCCGGATTGCCAATGCTGCCTCCACTTACCAAACTTTTGTTGTAATTGTTGTACCGCTCCGTAAAGTCGCCGCCACGGATACTTTTGCCAGTGTTGGCACGCAATGTTATATTTGATAACTGCCAGGAAGCGCTTAACTGCGGCAAAAGCGCCGTTCCATAATTTCCATCTTTGTCTAACCTTAAGCCGGGTGAAATTTTGACCCGATTTTTTGAGTACACACCTGTTGCAAACAAAGCGCCATGAGCGGTTGCATGATTGCCGCGATCGTTGGAAATGATGAACCTTTTATCGAGCTGCATACCAGAGTTTAGATTAAAATGTTCACTTAATTTTTGTGCATACACATATTGTAACAACAGTAAATGAGAGCGGTTGTCATTGGCGGCTGAAGCGGCGTTATAAACATAATGGTCGCTGGTGTTTTTATACAATACATCCAGTTGCTGACTGTGTTTTTTTGACTGTTGCTTTAGCTGGGCCTGGTTCCACCAGGTGTTTACCCTTTCTGTGGCGGTATCACTTTTAAAAGTGGTATAGAAATTTTGTGCTGCAAAATCCCTGGTATCGTAACTGCTGCGTAAGGCCAGCTGCCAGTCGTTTTTTAATGCCATGGCCACTGAACCGCTAAAAGTATGGTTATGAATATAGCCCCGGTTACTGCCTCTTAAAAGCTGGCCCGATGTATTGTTACTTAGTACACCTATTGAACCATTTAATTTTTGCCCGGTGCCATGCCATCCCGCTGTTCCATTTACCAAACCATATTGCCCCAGCGAAACCCCAATGTTTTCGTGGTTACTTTTTTCTTTCACCAACTTGTTGAATGTTTTGGTAATGATGTTGATGACGCCGCCAACAGCCTCGGCGCCATAAACTGCGGCAGCGGGGCCGCGTAATACTTCTATGCGTTCAATCTCATACGGCGCAATGGGAACATAAGATGAAAAGTGCCCGGTGATTGGGTCGTTTACCTTAATACCATCCAATAATACCAATACCTGTTGAAAAGTGCCACCTCTTAATACGATATCGCTCTGGGCGCCCATCGGCCCCCGCGACTGTACTTCAACACCTGGAATGTATTTTAATAACTCATCAATGGAGTGTACACTTAACTGGTTAAATAATTTACCCTCCATTACTGTAATGGAGCGCCCGGTTTCACTTGCTTTTTGAGGAGTTCTGGCAGCCGTAACGGTGATCGGATTTAACTCAATTATTTGAGCGGCAAGGTTAGTAGTAATTAATATGCAAATGAAGAAAAGAATGCTTTTCATAAATTATTTTTGGAAACAGGCGCGGGATAGCTTAACAAAAATTAATTTGAACTGTGCGCAGATGTTGTAAATATTTAGATAGAAAATGCTTGTCAATAGTTCAGGAGATATTGGCAGAACACATATTAATACTGTTCATTTTCGTTAGGGAAATCTTTGGTTTTAATATCTGACACATACTGTTTGATGGCACCTGTTATCTGCTCATCCAGATTTAAGTACCTGCGTAAAAAACGCGGCTTAAATTCCGTGTTAATGCCAAGCATATCATGCATTACCAGCACCTGTCCGTCGCAATCACCGCCCGCGCCAATGCCAATGGTTGGTATGTGTAAACTTTCCGACACTTCTTTCGCCAATATCGCCGGAATTTTTTCGAGTACGATGCCAAAGCAGCCGGCTTCCTGTAAAATAAGGGCGTCTTTTTTTAATTTTTCGGCTTCGGTATCTTCAGTAGCCCTTACTACGTAAGAGCCAAATTTATTGATGGACTGGGGCGTTAAACCGAGGTGCCCCATTACAGGTATGCCAGCGCTGACGATCTTTTTTACGGAGTCAATGATTTCCTCGCCGCCTTCCAGCTTTACTGTGTGGGCGCCGCTTTCCTTCATGATGCGGATGGCAGATGCCAGGGCGATATCAGAGTTGGATTGATAGGAACCGAAAGGTAGATCTACTACCACAAGACACCTTTCCCTTGCCCTTACAACGCTTTGTGCATGATAAATCATTTGATCAAGAGTTATAGGAAGGGTAGTGGCATGGCCGGCCATCACGTTGCTGGCACTATCGCCAACTAAAATGACATCAATGCCTGCCGCGTCAAATAATTTTGCGAATGAATAATCGTAGGCAGTAATCATGGAGATTTTTTCTCCTGCTGCTTTCATTTTCTGAAGTGTATTGGTGGTTACTTTTTTGTATTCTGTTTCTGCGCTCATTTGTTTGCGTGTGGATTTTTAACTGCTGTTGTGAATTATTGCTTAGCCGTGAGCGAAGGAAGGAATTGACTCTGCGTTAGAATAAAACAAATCCGGGAATGATCGCCGGTGTAAATGTAGAGAATATTTATAAAAAATCATCGCAAACCAACGTTGAAATCAGGAAGGCTTTTTACAAGCACGTGCTTGCAGATAAATAAAAAATTAAAGAATGCAGTAACCCGCGGGTTGTTGCGATGGATTATTATTGATTAAGTATTTGAAACAGGAACTGATTTTATCTCACCAAAACTACTGTGCCATTCCGGTTAAATGACCTTCCGGACGGACATTCCATTTGAGCAAAGTAGGCATAGGTGCCAACAGGCAAAGGCTCACCCCTGAAAGTCCCATCCCAGCCTGCAGACCGTTCGCTCGCGATAAAATTATGGCGTTCAAATACTGGTGCCCCCCAACGATTGTAAACGATCAAATGCTTGACCACCGAAATGCCCCTGATGTTGAATACATCATTTTTGCCATCCCCATTGGGCGAGAAGGCCGCAGGAATAAATACCCTGTTTTCCTGGCATTGCAGTTTAAGTATTACCTCTGCAGATGCACTACATCCGTTACTGTTTGTTACAGTGAGGGTATAATTTTTTTGTGCCAGTGGTGTACTCACCGGCGATGGGCAGTCGCTGCAACTGAGGTAATCGGCAGGCATCCAGTTCCATGTAATTACGTCGCTGCTGCTTGTACTGTTCAGTGGTATTTGAGTGCCCAGCAAAATGTCCGGCACCTGCGCAACACTAACAGTGGGTAGTGCTAAAACTGCAATCTTTATTATTGCTGTATCACTAAAGCATTTATATTCGTCCGTTCCGGTGACAGTATATGAAGTGGTTTGTAAGGGGCTTGCTACCGGGTTACTAATGGAAGTATTGCTTAAACCGGCGGTATTGTTGATCCATTGGTAAAATGCGGCGCCAGCAACGTTAATTTGTACCGACTTGCCAAGGCAAACAGCAGCATTGCTGCCGGCAGTTAATTTACCTGGTTGAACAACAGTAATTTTTTGTGCAGCGCTGGATGAGCAGCCGATATTATCTTTTACTGTAACCGTATAAGTGGTGGTAACGGATGGGCTTGCCGCAGGTGAGGCGATGGATGCATTGCTTAAACCAATCGCCGGCGACCAGGAGTAAAATGAACCTCCGGAGGCGGTAATATTTAATTGCTGCCCCCGGCAAATCCTTGGATCCTGGGGAATGACTTTTATAACGGGGTCAGGGTGAACCAGAATAGTATCTGCAAGAGGAGCGAATGCGCTGCAGCCATTGGAATCTGTGAGTACCATCAACGGTATAAAACTACCGGGATGATTGTACTGGTGATTTGTGGTAAGGTTGCCGTTGCTAACAATGGTGCCGTCCCCATAATCCCATACATAAGCTAGCGCATTTTTTGTGGTGATGGTAAATGTGGGCGTTAAACCAATGCAGCCTTCTTTTTTATTTGTTTTAATACCCCCTTGTGGCAGCTGAATCAGCAGCGAATCTTTGAAAGTGCCGGTTAGGCCACTGGGTCCATATACATACAGCGTGATGATGTACTTGCCCGGTTGCTCATAGATATGACCAGGGTAATTTAAGTTATCGGCAGAAGTGCCATCTCCAAAATCCCATTTTACTGAAGTATAGTTGGTGGAGTTGTTAGTCATTTTTACCAAAACAGGCGGGCAGCCCGCCCCGGTTAAATACATTTTATCAAAAGTAAATATTGGTATAAAATTGCTCACAATAATAACCTGCGAAGTAGTATCAGTACAACCGGTGTCAGGATTGGTGGTTATTAATTGTACAGTGTACTGGCCGGGACGTTGATAGGTATGTTGCGGGGAGTAGTCGCTGGAAGAAATGCCATCGCCAAATTGCCATTTGTATTGTGTATTGTTGCTGTTATAGTTATTGGTATTGTTATAAAAATAAACCGGCAGCGTAATGTAAGTATTGGTGGTAGAAGGGTAGAATGTAGCTTTAGGACCGTTCACTGTAACATACTGGCTGTAAGATGGAGTAGTGGTACTGCAACCCGAAGCATCAACAACAGTAAGACTTACATAATAATAACCAGGGTTGCTGTACGTATGCCTCACCAGGCCGCCTTGTGCAACTGTTTCCACTGCACCATCACCAAAATTCCATTGCCAGCTTACGATTTTATTATTGGTATTGGAAGTATCTTTTAACACGATTGGCAATTTAAAACACACATTATCAGTCACCACTTCAAAGCCAGCCTTTGAACCTTTTATTGCAAGCGGTATAAAATTAGTAGTGTCGGGGCATTGAAAGGAAGATGACCTTAAAATGATCCTTAAAGCTGTTGTGTTTGTCGAAAAATTACCCAATGTTCCCTTAAAAGAATTTGACCAGTAATAATTTGAGTCGTTATCTCTGACAATATAACCAGTGAATGCGCTGCCATCGTTGTATTCCAGCTTTTCAAAGTTATAATGATTGTCGTAGGAGGGATAAGCAGGATTGTTCTGAAGTTTGCTGATTTGTATATGAACATTTCCGTCACTGCAAACTTGTGTTGCACTGGCAGTGAGCAATGGAGTTTGTTTCAGTAACACTTTGGTATATATGGAATCTCTGACGGTGCATTGGCCATTAGTATTAATAAGTACGGCTTTATAGCTTCCTGTTGCGTTATACACATGATTTACGGATGGACTATCCGCAAAAAATGTTTTCGTAATTCCATCTCCAAAATCCCACGTCCAGGTGTTTGCTTTTTTCGATTCCTGGGTAAATGTTACCATACCCCTTGTGCCTGCACAGGTATTTGCCTGGCTGGTAATTCTGGGAAAAGGTGGTAAAACTTTAATATAGTTAGTCCTGGTGATGGTATCCCGGCAATTGCCCCGGTTGGCTACAATAAGGGTAACTGTGTAAGTACTGTCATAAAGGTATTGATGCGTTGGGGAACTTCCGTAATTGTAACCGGGGTAATTATTGTCGCCGAAATCCCAGTAATAGTCGGTATCTGCACCCTGGTAAACAGCGTTGAAGGTTACCGGCGAATTGCCACAAATAGTGGTTGAGCCTGCTGAAAAATTGGCTTTTGGCATCAGATAAACGGCAACAGTTCCATAAGTTGCCGTGCCGCTGCAGCCGGTTTTTGTTTTATAGGTGAGCGTAACAGGCCAGTAACCGCCAGTGTTAAATAGATGGCTGGGTTGCGCTTCGGTCGAAAAGTTTCCATCGCCAAAATTCCAGTTGTATTGAATAATGGAATCTGAACTTGTTGTAGTAAACTTTAAAGAGTAGGGGCCACAGGTTGGAGCTGTTCCGTTGGACGTAATACTTACGTAAGGCCCTGTAATGCTAACGTATTGGTTTGCCGTGGAGGTACACCCGGCGGCGTTGGTAACCCTTAACGAAATATAATGATCGCCATTATTGATATAGGTATACGACGGGGCCTGCAATACAGATTGTATATCTGTTAAATAATACTGATTAAAATTCCACTCCCATTTTACTGCAGAGGCAGTGGTATCTTTAAAGTTAACCTTAACCGGTGCATTGCATTCACTCGTTTTGTTGGTAATAAAACCATTCAGGTTGGGCACTTCATTTATTACCGCTTTTTTAGATGCAGAATCCCTGCAGCTGCCGAACGTATTTTTGAGTTCAATGGTATGTGCTCCGGTTACTGCAAAATTATAGTTTAAGCTATTGTCATAATAATAGGCATAGGCTGGCACACCATCAACAAACCATTCTGTTGTGGAGGCTATAGGTGTGCTGGTATTATTGAAAACAATATTAAAACCCTGGCATATCAGTGATGGAACCGTAAAATCAGTTTTAAAATTGTCTACATTAATATATCCGCTTTGCGTGTTAACGGCCGCACATCCCTCTGAACTGGTAACGGTTAACGTTACAGTGAAAGTACCTTTGGTTTTAAAGGTGTGTGAAGGTGTTATGACCGTTGACGTGGTGCCGTCACCAAAATCCCACAAATAGGTCAAAGTGCCGGGACCGTAACTAGTATTAGTAAATTCAACGGCATCAGTTACCCTGCACAAAAAAGTTCTGCTGGCGCCGAACACGGCGCTGATAGCAGGTAAAATAGTCAGGATGTTATCTTTCTGAATAGTTTTAGTACAGCCATAACTGTTACCAACGGTCAGGCTCACACTTACTTTTTGAGGAATCGTGTAGGTATGTGCCGTGGCTGAATTGTACCCTTGCTGCGTATTCCCATCCCCAAAATCCCACGTATAAAGATTGCTGCCCTGGGTAGTGGTGGCATTAAAATTAACCGTCACCGGTAAACATCCTTTAACCGGGGAAACGGTAAAATCTGCCAGTGGAGGGGTATTGACTGTAACCTGTTTTGTTTTGGAACTGGTGAAGGAACCATCACTGACTGTGAGCGTTACATTGTATGTTTTTTCTTCAATAAAAATAGCTCCGGGGTTTGCAATGAAGGCACTGTTACCATTATCAAAATCCCAGGTATAAATTGCCGCAGCAGAAGCGCCCGAAGAAGTATTGGTAAAATTGACGGCGAGCGGCGCACAGCCGTTACTTTTATCCAATGTAAAATCAGCAGTAAGTTGCGCCGTTGCATTGGCGCAATACAATAATATAATTAGCGTAAATAATAAAACAGGCTTGTTGTGACGGGCAGTACGGAATGATGGCATAAGCAGGTAGGACAAGATTGCGGTTAAAGGTCTGTGCAATATAAACATTATTTTTTAAAATGTTATATCGCAACCTTATCGCGTCGACAATTTAAACAATCTGAATTTGGTATAAAATAATCAGGTCTTTAATGATAATTGGCAATCTTTGTAGCAGATCAATCTACTTTACCTCATCCCATAAATGCCGGATCAATCCATCTGCCAAACCAATTTTAGGTACGTAAATAGCCTCGGCTCCGGCCCATCGCATGGCATTGATATAAATCTGGATAGCAGGTATCAACACATCAGCCCTGTCTGACCTTAAGTTATAGCGGTTAATTCTTTCATCCAGCGTTACACTGCCGAGCTCTTTATAATAATCTCTCAATAATTCCAGCGATAAAGGTTTGCCATCTTTTTTCTTACTCATGGAAAACACTTTGTTGATGTTGCCGCCGCTTCCGATGGCTACCACTTCTTTTTGACCTTTCGTAACTGCACGGATATTGTCTTTCATATCATCCCAGTTGCTATCTGTTACCATGTTTTTAAGTAAACGGATGGTGCCAATATTAAATGATTTTTTATAAGTGAGAATGCCGTTGCTAAAAAACGAAAGTTCTGTGCTACCCCCGCCCACATCAATGTATAAGTAACTATGATCCTTATCCATGTTTTCCGCCACATGGTTTTCATATACCAGCCCGGCCTCGAGGTCGCCGCTGATCACTTCAATTTCAATGGAGGTTTCCATCTTTACCTTTCGGATTATATCCGCGGAGTTTTTTGCATCCCGCATAGCACTGGTGGCGCAGGCTTTAATATGTTCCACCTCGTAGGCATTGCATAAATGTTTGTACGCCTTCATGGTCTGCAACACCATCCCTATTTTTTCTTTGGAAATAAAACCGTATTCAAAAACGTCAAAGCCCAGGCGCAGTGGTATTCTTACAAGATTAAGCTTATTGAATGCATCGCTGCCTTTTTCATTTTTTATGACCTCTGTTATCAAAAGCCTTGCTGCATTACTGCCGATGTCGATGGCTGCTAATTTCAATATCCTGTCTGTTTATTGTATGATGGGTTGAATGTGTCACAAATATACCATTGAATTAGTCTATTGACGCAATCGGCAGCAATGAATTTATCCCGTGGCTAATTTGCGGTAGAGGTAATTATAAATATCCACCTGGCTGCGGATTTTTTTTGTATTGCGGGGATTGATGTATTGATTGCTCAGGTCATTGTCCAGTTTGCGTGCCTTTATATTATCCGATAATTGTATCCGCAGAATGTCCTTTAACTCCTCCTGTATTTCTTTTTCAAAGATGGGGCAGGTAACTTCAATGCGGTGATCCAGGTTACGCACCATCCAGTCTGCAGAAGAAATAAATACTTTTTCTTTTCCTCCATTATAAAAAATCATTACCCGGGCATGTTCAAGGTACTCGTCAATTATACTGATGGCATGTACGGGTTCTTTAAACTTTTTATTTTCGGTGAGCATGCAGAAAATACCTCTTACAACCATGTCGATTTCAACCCCAGCCCTGGCTGCTTCGTACAGTTTATTGATTAGTATTTCATCACTCAGCGAGTTTAATTTTAAGGTGATGGCAGCCGGCTTTTTTGATATGGCGGCTTTAATTTCCCGGTCAATTAATTGAATCAGTTGTTTGCGTAAACTAACCGGACTTACCAACAGTGTTTTGCATTGTTTTAAAATGCCGATCCTGGTTTTGGGTTGTTCCAGATAATGAAATATGCGGTTGAGATCAGCCATTATAAACCGGTCTGAAGTAAGCAGACAATGATCACCGTAAATCCGGGCTGTTTGTTCATTCAGGTTACAGGTGCCTACAAAACCGTAATGTACGGTGCGGCCTTTTACTATTTTCTTTATCAGGCAAATTTTGGCATGTACTTTTAAATCGGGAACGCCAATCAGCACTTTGATGCCCGCGTCTTCCAGTTCCTCTTTCCATTCCAGGTTGGCCTCTTCATCAAACCGGGCCCGTAGTTCAAGCACCGCTGTTACTGCCTTACCATTACGTACCGCGTTGGTAAGCGCATTGATGATTTTTGATCTTGCGGCCAGCCTGTAAAATGTAATCTTTATGCTTTTTACATCCGGATCAATTGCAGCTTCCCTCAGCAGGTCAGTCAGGCTGTCAAAAGAATGATAGGGAAAAGTCAGCAGTACATCCCTTTGTAAAATAACATCTGTAACGCGGTTAACGTTTTTCAACACCGGGTGCAAGAACGGTTTTTTCCTGGTACTTTTTTGTTTAAAAACGGACTCAGGGAAATTGATAAAATCTTTAAAATTATGAATGCGGCCTCCCGGTATCAAATTGTCTTTCCCCGTTAAGCCCAATCTTTTTATCAGGTAAGTCAGTAAAGAAGCATCAATGTCTTTATCAAAAATAAAACGGACCGGTTTTCCTTTTTTTCTGTTCTTTAAAGCCTTTTCCAGTTTTTGAATTACGGAAGTTTCAATGTCATTGTCAATGTCAATTTCAGCATCCCGGGTAACCTTGATAATATGAGCTGAGAAAACATCATAGCCGAAATAAGAAAAGATATAGGGTAAACAAAACCGGATCACATCTTCCAGCAGTATGATGGTGTGTTCATTTTGTTTGGAGGGCAAAATTACAAAACGGCTTAAACGCCTTGCTGGTACGGATACAAGTGCATACCGCTGGGGGATGCTGTTATTTTTGGCCGACATTTTACACGCGAGGTAAATGGATTTGTCACTTAGCGTGGGAAAGGCCTGGATGCTTTCAATCATCAGCGGCACGATATTACTTCTTATTTCGTCATTGAAATAATCGGTAATAAATTGCTTTTGTACCCGGTTTAATTGCGTTTCATTAATCAGGAATATTTTTTCTTTTTTTAGTTCCCGCAAAATTTCATTCCATACCCTGTCAAACTCTTTTTGCTGTTGCACCACTTTTTCCTGGATTTCACGCAATATCGATTGAGGAGCTTCTTCCAGGTGCATGTTACCGGCTTGCCCTACTTCTATCATTCTTTTTAAGGTGGCCACTCTTACCCGGAAAAACTCATCGAGGTTATTGGAAAAGATGCCAAGGAATTTGATTCTTTCCCGCAGTGGTACGGTTTCATCTGCAGCTTCCTGAAGTACACGGCTGTTGAAAGACAGCCAGCTGATATCCCGAATAATTACTTTCTGTTTAAGCAAAACGAATTCAATTTATATTTAAAAGCGGTGAAATTAAATGGATTGATCTCAATAAAATTAAATGCTGTTGTTAACTTTTTATCAACTTTTAATGAGCATACCAATTATATTATCGTAGCAGACGAAGTATTGGCAGCAGGACTGGATTGTTTTTTTCGGTGTGTAAAAAACAATGCACCAAGACAAATCAGTCCAAAAAATAAAACAATAAAAGTAGTTGTGCCCCACATCAGCCAGCCAAATGCTTCACCGGTGGAATGGTCGATATTATATAAGTTCAAGACCAGGAAAACTGCCGCCGGAAAAGTGCCAATGCCACCTGGTGTAACAATCATTGCCAGTGTAGCCAGCGTTAACACAGCACAGGCAGCATCCAAGCCCAGGTGCGACACGTCCTTAAGTGCAGAAAATCCAAGGTAAATTTGCAGCAGGTACATAGTCCAGATGAACAGGGTGTGCAATAAAAATTGCCTTCTTTTTTTTAATTTTCTTATGCTGGCAATACCCTCCCTTAATCCTTGTATAAAGTTGTTGATCCGCCGCAGCAGCGTTGCCGGCGCAAATTTTCTGAACAAAAAGCGGAGGAGCAAAAAAGCTGCAATAATAACCGCAATTGCAATTGCGGCCTTTAACCATAAGGGAATGCCGCTGTTGCCGCTCACCATCTCTGCTATTTCCTGTCGTACAAAACCGCCTACCAATTTGTATTGTATTAACACGGTAAATATGATAAAAATAAGATAGCATAAAAAATCAAAAATACGTTCTATTACAATGGTACCAATTAATTTTTGTACGGGTATTTTTTCATATTTACCCAGTAGCGTGCATTTTAAAATTTCCCCCAAACGTGGCACAAATGAGTTGGCAAGGTAGCCTACCATGGTTACACTAAACGTATTGAAAAGAGAAGGGGTATAGCCCAGCGGTTCAAGCAAAATTTTCCACCTCAGCGAGCGGCTGATATGGCTGGCGAGGGCGAAAATAATGACGGGAACAAGTATACGGTAATCTGCATCTGCCAGTGCATATTTAAATTTCGCCGTTTGATCCGGCGTCATATTGTGAAACTGCCACCATATCAAAAAAATGCCACCTCCCAAAAAGAAAATATATTGTAATACCAAGGCAGTTTTCTTTCGCATATGGAGCTAAAATTACAAAGTAAAAAACAAACGTTTCAGAATACTAAAAAACGATGCTGTCAGCGGAATGTTTTTATGGCCCTATAATTAATTTAGTATCAAATTATCAATCAGTCTTACTTCATTTAAAAATGCAGCTACCAATACCACTATCTGCTCTTCTCCATCCCAGCTTTCCTGCAACCGCAATGTAAAGACATCGGCTATAGTCACATAATCAACTCTAAATCCTTTTGCAGTCAGCTGCCGGACAGCTTTTTGTTGAAGCAGATTTAAATCTCCCGGTTGTATGTTATTTTTTACATACTGCATTGTTTCAAATATTGCTGTAGCTGTTATTTTATCCGCATCACTCAACCGTTTATTACGACTACTCATTGCCAGGCCAGAGCTTTCTCTTTGTGTAGGGCAAATGATAATGTCCAGCCCCGGGAAAAATGTCGCAGCCATTTTCCTGATTACCATGCATTGCTGAAAATCCTTTTGCCCTAAAAATAATTTGTCCGGCGTAATAATTTCCAATAACCGGTATACCACCTGGCAAACGCCTTGAAAATGCCCCGGCCTGAATTCTCCTTCAAGTATCGTTTCAATAAATCCGAGCTCAAAATGGAGGCTTGTTTGCAAACCTTGGGGATACATTTCGGCTACCGCAGGCAAAAACAAAACATCGCACCCTGCTTTTTCCAGCAGGTAAATATCCGACTCTATGGTGACGGGGTATTTCTCAAAATCTTTAGGATCGTTGAACTGGGTCGGATTTACGAATATGCTGCAAACTACGACACCTGTTTCCTTTTTTGCGGCTTTGATGAGTGAAATGTGCCCATCGTGTAATGCACCCATAGTTGGTACAAAGCCAGTTGACTTTTGCTTCGCATTACGTTTTGCCAAAAATTGTTGAACGTCCGTAATCTTTTTTACTATGATCATATTGGCTTTTATTGAGCTTCAAATCTACGTTGAGATTGATTTTAATAAAATTATCTTAACTTTGCGTCCCTTTATGGAAATCCTTCTGTTTTAATCTAATCAATCACAAATGTCAACAAAAAAACGAATTTTATTCATTGCCAATGAAATGTCTCCCTACGTTGAACTTACAGAGTTTGCAGAGATCATTAATAAACTGGCAGTAAAGGCAAACGACAGCGGCATGGAGGTAAGGTGCATTATGCCACGTTTTGGAATTATCAATGAAAGAAGACACCGTTTGCATGAAGTGGTTCGTTTATCAGGTATTAATGTTTCAATAGATGGAGATGATTATCCACTGGTGATTAAAGTAGCTTCGCTTCCCAATGCAAGATTGCAGGTTTATTTTTTAGATAACGAGGATTTTTTTAAACGTAAAACAGTTTTTACCGACGAAAACGAAAAGTGGTATGATGACAATGGATTAAGAACAGCACTCTTTTGTAAAGGGGCTCTTGAAACGGTGAAAAAATTTGGCTGGCCTCCGGATATTATCCATTGCAGTGGCTGGATGACAGGATTGATACCTATGTTTATAAAAGCAGCTTACAAAAAAGAACCTGTGTTCAGTAATTGCAAAGTAGTGTACACAATTGGCCAAACAACATTCAAGGAAAAGTTGGGTGCTGATTTTTTAAAGCTCATTACAATCAATGATAACGTTACCAAAAAGGAACTTGAATATTTTAAGGACATTAATAATGTTGCGATGTTCAGGGGCGGTGCCGCATTTGCAGATGCTGTTACTTTTGGGGCAGAAAAAGTGGATAAAAAATTAGTAGAAGAATTCAGCAAAATAAAAGGCAAAAAAACATTGCCTTATAATGCGGAAAGTGATTTAACAGACTATTTACAATTATATAACGACCTTGCTAAATAGGGATAAGACCCAGCCCATTCATTAAATATTGTTTTTGTGCAAAGAAAATTTTTACGTTTATTTTTAGCTATTGGAGTTGTTTCCCTTGTTTCATGGAGTTGTACAAAGATAGATACCACCAAGGTTGGTCAGGATCTTATACCAGCTGTTGACAATGTGCATACTTTTGCTGATACCCTTTCTGTTATTGCTACCCAGGGAATATTATCCCCTGACAGTACAAGAGTTTCCATTGGCGATGTGCATGTATTGGGAAGTATTACCAGCGATCCGCTTTTTGGCAAAACCGACGCCAGGATATATATGGAGCTTAAACCCCGCTTTTTCCCATATTATTTCGGCAACAGTAAAGATACCATAGGTCAACCTTTTGCGCCTGCAGGTACAGGTTTTGATTCTGTTGTACTTTGCCTTTCCTACAAAGGCTTTTATGGCGATTCAACCAGGCCACAGCATTTGCGGGTATTTGAGATGAGTGATGCAGAAACCAATTTCAAACCCGACACTTCCTATCAAATCAATTATCAGCCGGCTGTTACCCCTTCCAATTTATTGGGAGAAGTTACAGTTATTCCGGCCAACCTGGCAAATTATACTTTTTTAGACAATCATAAAGATTCGGTTAACTACCAGGTAAGGATTCCATTGAATCCATCTTTTTTGGCCAAGATTCTTGCCAACAGCGATTCAACTACTGGCAAAACGTTTAATTCCGACTCACTATTTAAAACCGTGTTCAAGGGTTTTGCAGTACAAACTGATGCAAGTTCAGATAACAACGGGCTATTTTATGTCAGTCTTACGGATGCCGCTACAAGGCTCGAAATTCATTATCGCAGAAAGAACGGAGTGCCAATCGACACGGCGCATTCTTCATGGAGTGTTGTATCTTTAAGTACAGGCGTATCCAATTCTGCTACTGCCAATTATGTCAATAGAAACAGGGAAGGTTCTCAATATGAAAATCCTGTTTCGAATGAAATATTTATCCAGGCAACGCCGGGAACTTATGCCAACCTGGTGATCCCGGGTCTGGACACTTTTAAAAACAGCATCATACACCGTGCAGAACTGGTGATGGAGGAAATTCCTTCTCTGGCAACAGCCCTCTCTGCGCCGTCATTTTTGTACGTGGATAGAATTGATACCGGGGCGTGGAATTACAAGCCGTTGCCGTACGACCTGAATCCATCAACGTTTTATAATCCTAACACAAGCGCACAACCTTTTTACCCAACGGGAGGAATTGACTACGCCTATTTCGGCGGAAATCAGCTCAAAAAAATTGATCAGCTTACCGGCTTGCAGATGAACTATTATGTATTTAACATTAGTCGTTATGTGCAGGGTATAGTAACCAAGAAAGAAAAGAATTACGCTTTGCGGGTGTCGGCGCCATACGATTTATTGTATTATGGTTACAAGCTGCCTTTCAGCAACCGCCTGGCTTATGGCGGCATAAAACTAGGCAGTGGAAATAATCCGAATTACAGAATGCGGCTGCGGATTGTATATTCAAAAATTTAAAAAAGTTATTCAACTACTCATTCAGGGCCTCCATAAAATTTTGGAGGCTTTGTTGTTTACAACTACACACTTATCTTTGCAACTCAAAATTTAAAACTATATGCCTTATTTGTTTACATCAGAGTCCGTAAGTGAAGGACATCCGGATAAAGTGGCTGATCAAATCAGCGATGCTTTAATTGATAATTTCTTAGCGTTTGATCCTAACAGTAAAGTAGCTTGCGAAACTTTGGTAACCACCGGCCAGGTAATATTGGCGGGAGAAGTAAAAAGTAGGGCCTATCTTGATGTACAGGAAATTGCACGTGGCGTTATCCGCAAAATAGGATATACCAAAAGTGAGTACATGTTCGAGGCCAATTCATGTGGTATACTTTCTGCCATCCACGAACAATCTGCAGATATTAACCAGGGTGTAGACAGGCAAAAGAAAGAAGAACAAGGTGCTGGTGACCAGGGGATGATGTTTGGATATGCTACCAACGAAACAGAGAACTATATGCCACTGGCATTGGACCTGGCGCATTTTATTTTATTGGAATTGGCCGCAGTGCGCAGGGAAAATACAGCAATTAAATACTTGCGTCCGGATGCAAAAAGCCAGGTTACACTGGAGTATGATGATAACAATCAACCTATACGTATTGATGCCATTGTAGTATCAACACAGCATGATGATTTTGGCAAAGATGAAACCATGCTGGCAAGAATAAAAAAAGACATCATCAATATTGTGATACCAAGGGTAAGAGCAAAATACCCCAAGTACGATCACCTGTTTACCAATAAAATTAAATACCACATCAACCCAACAGGTAAGTTTGTAATTGGCGGTCCGCATGGCGATACGGGATTAACAGGTCGTAAAATTATTGTAGATACATACGGCGGGAAAGGGGCACATGGCGGTGGTGCTTTTAGTGGCAAAGATCCCAGCAAGGTGGATAGAAGTGCGGCTTATGCCACAAGACATATTGCTAAAAACCTCGTAGCTGCAGGGCTTTGCGACGAAGTGCTGGTTCAGGTAAGTTATGCAATTGGTGTAGCTCAGCCAACCAGCATCAATGTAGTTACTTATGGTACTGCAAAAGTAAACTTAACCGATGGTGAAATTGCGAAAAAGATCATGGAAATGCCATGTTTTGATATGCGCCCTTATTTTATTGAACAGCGTTTAAAATTGCGTAACCCTATGTACAGCGAAACTGCAGCATACGGTCACATGGGGCGTAAAAACGAGGTGGTGGAAAAAATATTTAGTTCTCCGGATGGTAAAACAGTGAAGAAGAAGGTAGAATTATTTACCTGGGAAAAACTGGATGCAGTAAAAGAGGTGAAAAAAGTTTTTGGATTAAAATAAGATCCGCCAATCCATAAAAAAATACTTTAACGAACCATAAGTTTTTAAAACTTATGGTTTTTTTATCCCTGTTCAATAACACTTAATTTTGCATTGTGAAAAATTTCAGACAACAGCAGCATCGTCCTAAAAAAAATACATTGGTCATTGGCCGGGAAGCGGTCATTGATGCCATGAAATCGGGTAAACAACTGGAACGCATTTACCTGCAAAGTACCGTGCATGGAACAGTGATTGATGAGATAAGACAACTGGCTGAAAAGAATTTGGTACCCATTAATAAAGTGCCGGTTGAAAAATTAAATGGCTTCAACGTCAGCAACCATGAGGGTTGTATAGCAGTGATCAGTAAAATTCAGTATCAAAATCTGCAGGACATTATTTCGTTTATTGTTGAGCAGGGAGAAGTGCCGTTGTTTTTAATACTGGATGGAATAACCGATATTCGTAACATCGGTGCCATTGCAAGAAGCGCCTTTTGTTTTGGTGTTAATGGTATCATTATCCCGGATAAAGGTGTTGGAGCTTTAAATGAAGATGCCATATTAACCTCGGCGGGGGCATTGGAAAAAATACCTGTATGCCGTGTGAACAGCCTGATGAAAACAGTGGATGAATTGCACCTGAATGGCATAAAGGTTTTTGCCAGCGAAATGACGGCTACAAAAAAGGTATTCGAGCTTGATTTAAGCGAGCCCTGCGCCATCGTAATGGGAGGAGAAGAGCATGGTGTTTATCAGCCATTATTAAAAATATGCGACGAACAATTTCAGATCCCTATGTTGACCGATTTTGATTCGTTGAATGTATCTGTCGCTACCGGTATTATTTTGTATGAGGTGATGAAGCAAAGGGTACTACCAGCAAAGGTATAGTTGCAAGGGATGCTTTATTCAAAGTAAGACCCGTCTTCAGTTTTAACAGACGATGAAACATTTGCTTCAATTGTTTTTATTTCTTCGGCAGTGAAATAGCGCCACTTGCCAACAGGTAAACCTGCCAAAGTAATGTTCATGATGCGGACCCGTTTTAATGTATCAACATGATATCCCAGCACTTCGCACATCCTTCTGATCTGGCGGTTAAGCCCCTGCACAAGTATAATCCGGAAGCGGTTTTTTCCTTCTTGTTTTACAATACATTTTTTTGTTACCGTGTCTAAAATTTTTACCCCGTTGCCCATCTTATGAATAAATTCATTGGTAATAGGCTTATCAACAGTTACTACATATTCTTTTTCGTGATTGTTGCCAGCCCTTAAAATTTTATTGACGATATCGCCATCATTGGTTAAAAATATCAATCCCTCCGATGGCTTGTCCAATCTCCCTACCGGGAATATCCTGGTTTTATAGTTGATAAAGGAAATAATGTTGTGCTTGTCTTTAAGATCGGTGGTGCAGGTAATGCCAACTGGTTTATTAAAAACGATGTACACAATTTTATCTTTCTTTTTTATCGGTTCTCCATCTATTTCCACTACATCGCCCGGCATTACCCGGTTACCTTTTACGGCAATATTATCATTGATTGTAACCCTTGCCTGTTCAATGTATTTGTCAGCTTCCCGCCTGGAACAAAAACCTGTTTCACTGATGTATTTATTTAAACTTTTATCCATTGTGCATTTCAAAATTAATATAATAAAGATAGGTAACCGGCGTTTCAATCCGGTAAAAGCGCTGTTTTATTCCCATGGAGATAGTACGGCAGTTAAATATTTTTTAATTAAGTGAATATTACCCTTTAAGAAATTGTTTTATGTATTTTGTAAACATAAATTTAAAACACAATGGGAATGATTGTTGCAATGGATGTATCCTTTAATTTACCATCGCTATGAAAAGATTCTTTTTTTGCCTGACATTTTTGTGGACTGTTTTTTTTACACAGGCGCAACGCATACTGGTTACGGGTTTTGCAGGTATGAGTAATTACCAGGGGGATCTGCAGGATAAAAGATTTACTTTTGATCAGGCGCATTTGGCGGGTGGCTTGGGTGTGGCTTACGAGTTAACAGATCAGTTATTTATAACAGCCGGGTTCAAAATGGGTAAAATAAGTGGCGATGATAAAAAAGCCAACAAGAATGCCACCCGTAACCTTAGTTTTTCTTCTCCTTTAAGTGAAATCCAACTCGGGCTTGAGTACGACTTGATCAGTCTGAAGGTCCAGGATTTAACGCCCTATGTCTTTGCCGGTGTTGCGGGTTTCCATTTTAATCCATACACATTTGACTCGCTTGGGCGGAAGGCTTACCTGCAGCCCCTGGGTACAGAAGGACAGGGATTTTACAATGGCCGCAAAAAATACAATCTCACAGGGGTATCAATTCCTTTTGGCGCAGGTCTCAGGATGGCATTGAATCAACAGGTAAGAGTTGGTTTTGAAATTGGCCTTAGAAAAACCTTTACCGACTATCTTGATGATGTTAGTACAACCTATGCTGACAAATCACAACTATTACTCAATAATGGTTCCCGCGCTGTGGAGCTGGCTTTCCGGGCCGATGAGTTAAAGCCTGCGTTTAGTTATCCTGCAGCAGGCACCGTCCGCGGAAACCCCGCAAGTAAAGACTGGTATTACTTTGCTGGTTTTACAATCAGCGTCAGAATAAATGGAGGCGAAGGTTCAAGCTTGAACGGAGGAAAATCAAGAACAGGCTGCCCTGTAAATGTTTACTGATAGTTTTATGTTCTCTTACCAACCAATTGATGGTTTTAGTGTTTTACTTTTACACTGAAACCTAACCGCATGGCATATCAATCTTTAGAAGCTTGTTTACTAGACCTGGAAGCAAACAGGCAATTGGTGCGTATTAAAGAAGAAGTAGACCCTTATCTTGAAATGGCGGCTATACACTTACGGGTACATGAAGCAGGCGGACCGGCTTTGCTGTTCGAAAATGTAAAAGGCAGTAAGTTCAGGGCTACATCAAATATCTTCGGCACTTTGCAAAGAAGTAAATTTATTTTCCGGGATACCTTGTTGCTGGTTCAGCAATTGATTGAATTAAAGAATGATCCGGTAAAAGCCATCAAACATCCTATCCGCAATTTTTCTGCAGGTGTGGCCGCATTAAAAGGATTGCCATTGAAAAATCCTGTTGTTAAGCCTGCTTTGTTTCAGCAAATACAAATAGAAGATATTCCACAGGTACATCACTGGCCCATGGACGGAGGCGCATTTGTAACGCTGCCACAGGTGTATACAGAAGATGTCGACCAACCAGGAATCATGCATGCCAACTTAGGCATGTACCGCATCCAGCTTTCCGGAAACAACTATGAGATGAATAAAGAAATTGGTTTGCATTACCAGTTGCACCGCGGTATAGGTGTTCATCAAACGAAGGCAGATAAAAAAGGGGTACCACTTAAAGTGAGCATTTTTGCAGGCGGCCCTCCGGCACATAGCGTAGCAGCAGTGATGCCGCTTCCGGAAGGAATAAGTGAGATGACTTTTGCCGGCGTGTTGGGTGGCCGGCGTTTCCGGTATACTTATGTAGATAACTTTTGTATAAGTACCGATGCCGATTTTGTTATTACGGGCGAAGTTCATGCCGGTGAAAATAAACCGGAAGGACCTTTTGGTGATCACCTGGGTTATTATAGTCTGCGGCACAATTTTCCATTGATGAAGGTGCATAAAGTATTTGCGAAAAAAAACGCTATCTGGCCGTTTACAGTGGTAGGCAGGCCACCGCAGGAAGATACCAGTTTCGGGCAACTGATACATGAAATTGCAGGGAGCGCTTTACAGGCTGAAATACCAGGATTGAAGGAGGTGCATGCAGTAGATGCAGCCGGCGTACATCCGTTACTGCTGGCAATCGGCAGCGAACGATACACACCTTATGCACCGGCCAAACAGCCTGCAGAGATATTAACCATTGCCAATCATATTTTGGGTACGGGGCAGTTAAGCCTTGCCAAATTTTTATTTATTACTGCAGACGACGCCAACAAACTTACTACTGGTAATATTCAATTGTACCTGCAGTTTATTTTACAACGCATCAATCTTTTAAGAGATGTACATTTTTATACCAATACCACAATCGATACACTTGATTATTCCGGAACCTCTCTAAATACCGGCAGTAAAGTGCTGTTGGCTGCTTACGGAGAAATTATAAGAGAGCTGGCAACAGAAATACCATCCTGTTTACAACAACTGCAATATTTTGAGCGGCCATCACTGGTAATGCCCGGTGTAATAGCCTTACAGGCCAGGCCCTTTGAAAATTACGGGACTGCTGCAAAAGAAATGGAAATATTAAATACCCTTTTGCAGGGAAGCATTGATGTGCTGCAAACAGTACCTGTATTGGTCATCTGTGATGATGCAGCGTTCGTTAGCGAACAACTTAATAATTTTTTATGGATTGCATTTACGCGTTGTAATCCATCCCATGATTTATATGGTATCAACAGCTGTACCATTAATAAACACTGGGGATGCAGCGGACCGCTTGTATTTGATGCCCGTATAAAGCCACACCATGCACCGCCTGTTATTAAGGATGCAGCAACTGAAAAGAAGATTGACAAATTGTTTAACAAGGGGGGAAGCCTGTATGGTATTTTATCCTGATAAATTGGAAGTGCATGAAATATATACAAACGCTTTTACTGATAAGTGTATTTTATTCCTGCAATGCACAGCCTGCGCTGCCTAAGCTACTCATTAATAAAGACGATAACAGTTTGTTATGGCAGGTGAGTGGCAACGGGTTGCAGCAGCCATCTTATATTTTTGGTACTTTTCACCTGATGTGTAAAAATGATATCCATTTCAGCAACCAGTTAGCTACCGCCGTTAAACGGGCTGACAAAGTGTATATGGAAATGGATATGGACGATCCGGCTACAATACTCGGTGGCTTTACACTGATGACAATGAAAGATGGAAAAACGCTGGAGCAATTGTACAGCGATGCAGAGTATAAAAGAGTGAGGCAGTTTTTTTTAGATTCGCTTAAAACATCCTTGTCTTTTGTAGCAAGAATGAAACCTTTCTTCCTGGAAGCTTTGCTGTATCCTAAAATGATGCCCTGTAAAACAATTTCAGGTGTAGAGGAAGAACTGGTGAGACTGGCTAAAACCAACAAAAAGGAAATCAGGGGATTGGAAACAATGGAGTTCCAGGCTGCTGTTTTTGATAGTATCCCATACGAAGAGCAGGCAAAAGAATTATTAAAATCCATCGACAGCATGGAATCGAATAAAAAGTCTTTTGACACGATGATGCAGGTTTATAAAAACCAGCAATTAAATGAAATGGAAAACCTGTTTTCAAAAAGTGAATCGGGTATGGAAAATCACCAGGATCTTTTGTTAAACAACCGCAATAAAAACTGGGTAGCTCAATTAAAGAATATTATGAAAAAAAATCCTGTTTTTGTAGCTGTGGGAGCAGGGCATTTGGTTGGCGAAAAAGGACTGATCGCTTTATTGCGCAAAAAAGGCTACACGGTACAACCGCTGCAAAACCGTTAATGTCAGCAGATTCCAATGTAATAGTTGATACCAGCATTATTAATAGAAACTTGATATAAATAAATGCCTGCGTTTAAAGACGCAGGCATTTATTTTATATACCCTGTGAAGATAAGATTGCCAGAAAAATACTAACACAATTACACAAAGCTGATTGCCGGAAAAAATTAAAACTGTTCCAGCTTACTGAAAAAGAAGTCTCCTTCTACCAGGGCGTTTGCATCGCTGTCACTTCCGTGCACCGCATTTTCGCCAATGGAAGCGGCATACAATTTCCGGATGGTTCCTTCATCCGCCTGGGCAGGATTGGTTGCACCGATCAGTTTTCTGAAATCCTCTACTGCATTGTCTTTTTCCAATATGGCTGCAGCAATTGGGCCACTGCTCATAAATTCCACGAGTTCTCCATAAAAAGGTCTTTCCCTGTGTACTGAATAAAATTCGCCAGCTTTTTGGGCAGAAAGATGGAGCATCTTTAATGCTACAATCTTAAAGCCTGCGCCGTTTATCTGTGCTAAAATTGCCCCGGTATGGCCCTTCCTGGTTGCATCCGGTTTAATCATTGTAAATGTTCTGTTACCCATAGTTTCTTTTTGAGGCGCAAAGATAAAACGTTTTTGTGTCAGAGTAGAAAATTCATGTTAAAATAAACCAGTATTGCTGGCCAAAAAAGTTAGTAAAATGGTAAACCAGCTTATCCGCATAAAACAGAAAACGGAAAACTAAAAACTTTCAGTTACTTTTGCGCCGCTTTATGCAGTCACTCCAACAAATATTTCCTTTATTACTGCAGCCACGAAAGGTTGTAATAACTACTCATCAGAAACCGGATGGCGATGCTATGGGGTCTTCTTTGGGCTTATATCATTTTCTTTTGCAGTTTGGCCATGCTATTACGGTTATATCTCCTACCAACTGGGCCAGCTTTTTAAACTGGATGCCCGGCACAAAACTGGTGCTGGATTACGAAAGACAAACAGAAGAAGCAGACAGGGCAATTGATGCAGCAGACTGGATATTCTGTCTTGATTTTAATACCTTAAACCGCACGAAGCGGATGGAGGAAAAATTGGCTAATGCGGCTGCGCAAAGAATTCTGATAGATCACCACCAGGAACCGCAGGCGGATAAATTTGCTTATGGCGAAAGTGATACCAGCAAAAGCAGCACCTGCGAAATGGTGTTCGATTTTATTATGGCCAGCGGGCATGAAAATAAAATCAGTCCAGCGGTATCAGAATGCCTGTATGCCGGTGTAATGACAGACACGGGCTCATTTCGTTTTCCCGCAACCTCCGCCAATGTACATAGAATGGTGGCCACGCTGAAGGATAAAGGCTTAGATCACGGCCCTATACACGAGGCTTTATATGATAATTTCCTGGAAGCCCGTTTCCGTTTTTTAGGCAATGTGTTGCTGAACCGGATGGAAATCTTTTACGAATACAATACAGCGCTAATTGCTATCCCGCAGGCCGATTTAATTAAATACAATATTAAGACCGGCGATACAGAAGGATTGGTAAACTATCCGCTGAGTATACAGGGAATTAAATTAGCCGCTATCATCATCGATCGCGGCGAAGAACGCAAAAGTTCTTTCAGAAGCAAGGGTGGCTTTGACGTAAATACCTTTGCCCGTAAATATTTTAATGGCGGCGGTCACTTTAATGCAGCAGGCGGACAAAATAAAGAAACACTGGAAGAAGTAGTGGCTAAATTTATTACAGCCATGAAAGAAAATAAAGATCAATTAAGCAATTATCAATTTTAAACACAAAAAAAACATGAAGCAATTTTTTTATCTACTGGCAGTATCATCTGCACTGCTGGCCGGTTGTAACGGAGGCGGGTCTTTTAAAAAAGGCGAAAAAGGGATGGAGTACAAAATCGTCTCTGAGGGTACCGGCAACAAATTACAAAACGGAAACTTTTTTGAAATTCAATATGTGCAAACATATAAAGATGCCGGTGCTTCAAAAGATACTGTCCTGATGGATTCCAGAAAAACTGCCAATCCAATTCAAATAATGGATTCTGCAAGTATGCCGGGTAGTTATTACAAAATATTTAACCAGCTGAAAAAAGGGGATAGTGTTATTGTAAAACAATCTGTAGACAGTTTGATGTCAGGCGGTCAAAATTTTCCTCCGTTTATTAAAAAAGGTGGTAGCCTCATCGCTTACTATAAAATTGTAAGTATTTATACTACTAAGGAAGCAGCGGATAGTGCTAATAAATTGCAAATGGAAATGGCCAGAACTAAGGATTCATTAAATGCACTGGTACAGTTAAAAAAAGATGACAAAACATTGGCAGATTACCTGGCTTCCAAAAATATTAAGGCACAAAAATCACCCAAAGGTGTTTATGTAGAAATTTTGCAGGAAGGTACCGGCGAAAATGTAACAGATTCAGTTGGTGTTAAAATGAAGTATACTGGTAAAAGCCTGGAAGGTAAACCATTCGACAGCAATGTTGATTCCCAGTTTCACCATACAGAACTATTGTCGGTTTTGATGTCAGCTCCAAGGGTTATCCCTGGTTGGGTTGAAGGTTTAAAGATGCTTTCAAAAGGGACAAAAGCCCGTTTTTATATTCCTTCGTCACTAGGTTATGGTGAACAGGGCAGAGCTCCGCAAATTGCACCCAATGAGAACTTAGTTTTTGATGTGGAAGTGGTTGACGTTACCAGCCAGAAGCAGGCACAGGCCGAGGAAATGGCACAACAGCAGAAAGCTATGGAACAGCAAATGCAAATGCAACAAATGCAGCAAAAAATGAGGAGCCAGCAACAGCCGGCGCCCGCTAACAAATAACTAATCTTGTATTACAAAAAGCCGTTCCATTGGAGCGGCTTTTTTTGTGTAGGAAAGTTCTCAATTCTGTCAGGCATTGTTGTGTTTTTAGGATTAGAATACACTAGTAACATATCTTTCCAATGAAAATGTTTTCTTCACTGGCATCAATGTGCGTGGGTATTATTGTTTTTGCCTTTTATGTATCAGGTTCACACGGTCATATTCGCTTTAGACTTGGTATGGCAGAAGACTGGATATCTGGTGGTATAATACTATTGTGTTTTTCAATACCGGAAATTTTTATGGTTTCCTGGATGAAGTGAAGAAAGAAAAAATAAATTCCATAGTAAAGTTAAAGACATTTTTTGTTTACAAAACAGTCCGGCCCGGGGCCATTTTTACGTTAAATAAAATGGTGACCTATTAGTTGAATTTAGTTCGACAACTTGCCAATACGACCTCCGCTGCCAGCAAAAAATATGGCATTTCCTTTCTTTGCTTTACGGCATACATGAAAGCTTTCTTTGCTGATCAATTGCCAGTTGTTGCCTTCATCATTACTGACATCAACGCCTGTCAGCCCGCAACTAAGCCAGGTATTTTTATCAATGTATTCTACACAGCTTCGGTAACCATGTGGCGGTGTTGCTGGGGAAGTAAATGTTTTACCACCATCAGTTGTAATGCAGCAATTTTGTGTAGTATCTTCTTTGGCCATAAAATCGCCGCCTACAATTATAAACGTGTGGTTATTTTTTATGGCGATGGAATTGGCGCCGGTGCTTGTTTTACCCTGCATGATAGGCAGGTCAATTTTATTATCCCTGATGAACAGTCTGCTTTTTGTACCGCCTGAAATAAACACGGCTTCCTGTTTACTTAGCTTTCTTACATTGGTACCGCTACTGGCAAAAAATGCTTCACCACTATCCGTCACGGGGTAATTTTGTGGCGGCAATTCCTGCCATTTTTTTCCGCCGTCAAAAGTGCGGGCAATAAAAACTTTATTGTCAATGGGGTCGCCAATTACGATACCGCTTTGTTCATTCCAGAATTCCATGGCATCTAAAAACATGCCTTTTGTTTTATTTTCATATACCGTTTGCCAACTCTCGCCACCATCCGAAGTGCGTAAAATGTAGGCAGGCTCAGCAATGGCCATAATCACGGCTGTCTTCATATCAAACGCTTCAATATCCCTGAAGTCGGCTGTCTCAAAACCTTTTACCTGCATCATTTTCCAGGTTGTACCACCATCTGTTGATTTGCCGACTGTACCACTGCTACCGCTGATCCAAACAACTTTGTCGGACACTACGCTTAGTCCACGAATGGAGGCTGCTGTACCGCTGTTCAATAATTGAATCGTTTGAGCGTTCGCGTTAGTAAAGCCGTTCAGCAATGCCATGGCGTAAAAAAATATTTTTGTTTTGAAAGACATGGGAGGTTGTTTTATTTTCAAATGTAGCAAATCAGTGGAGTATTCATTGTGATAAAAGAACTAGCCGCCTTAGAGATTTTGCTGTATTACTTTTTCAAGTTCTTTGTCCTGACCTTGCACATACCCAACCTGGGAGAAAATTATGCTTCCATTCTTGTCAATCAAATACATGGTGGGTATACCCGCGACGTGGTAATCTTCCGATACGACTTTTCCTCCTAACAAAACCGTGTAGGTTACGCCACGTTTTGTTAGAAAGCCGGCTATGCCATCTTCTTTTTTGTCATAGATATCAATACCAATAACTTTTAGTCCTTTCTTTTCGTATTTTTTATGAAGGGTTTGTAATCCTGGTAGCGCCAGTATACAGGGGTAACAAGATTTGGTAAAAAAATCAATTAGTACAAGCTGTCCTTTAAAATCGTTTAGATTTGTTTTTTCGTCTTTTAATGAAAGTAATTTCCATTCCGGAGCGATTGCACCCCTGGTCAAAGGAACAGGGTTTTTGGAAGGAGTGTAATCTTTTAATGTATAGAAAGCCGGAAGTGATTTCACCGTCCAGATATTGTCATCCTTCAAGTTGTTTATTTCATATTTATTCAAAGTATTCCGTTCATATTGATGCATGGTATCATTATCCATTACGTTATCGTACGCTATGGAATATTGGATGGGAATAAAGTCAGATTTCTTAATCCAATAATGGTATTCTAGCAGGATGGTTTTCATCTTTTCGGAAGTCTCATCTTTGTGAGTATCATTTACCTGAATATGAAAGCAACTTTCATTATCTAAATTTTCTTCTCCTATTAGTTTGCAGATGTATCTTTTATCCATAAGATCAGTATCATGCAGAACAGTGGGGTATTTCTGATTTGTGAATGGTGAATAGAATTTGTAGCTGCGGCTTTGCGATTGAATTTTTTTAGCCCATAACGCTTTTGATACAATTGTTGCAGTGCTGTCCCAGGGCTGAACTATTATAAGATCGTCACCTGTGTAAAGTGAAATACCTCCATCTTCGTAACGAAAAGCAGCAAGATCAAAGTCATCATCTTTGAGCTTTTTAAAAAAGCACTTCGAAGTGCTTTTTGTTGTATCCTTTGCATCCATAAATTTAAAATACCTTGTCATTTCATAGTAGCCATTTTGAATGGTTTGGCATTTGTTATATGTCTGCTGCAAAATATCTTTTGCATTTTGAGCTGATAAATTATCGCAATTAAAAAGGAAGAGGATACAAAAGAATAGTTTTAATCTCATTACTTTCAGTTTATATAGTTCCGGTAATTCGGGTGTTATGTTAGTATTAAGCTAAAATCAAATGTATAGTATAATGGGAAACTCCTTGTCAGTATTTCCAATCAATAAAGTTAAAATGCGTTCGCATTTAAGACCGGCATCCCCAAGCCGAAAAAGTACAAGCGAGTGACACAACGATTTGCCACAAAGCTTCGTAGCCCGGACAATAATGGTAATATTGCAAACCAAAAATTAATAAACAGATGATACCATATTGGATGAGCCGCACACAGTTGCTGCTGGGTGATGATACTACGCAACAACTGATGCATAAAAATGTGCTGGTAGTAGGACTAGGTGGCGTAGGAGGTATTTGCGCTGAAATGATTGCCAGGAGCGGCGTTGGAAGGATGACCATCGTGGATGGCGATACGGTTGATCTGAGCAACGGCAACCGGCAGATTGCGGCCCTGCACAGTACAGCAACACAATTAAAGGCCAAAGTAATGGCCGCAAGGCTAAGAGACATCAACCCGGAGATTGAATTAACAGTGGTTGCTGAATTTATAAAGGAAGAAAGAACGGTGGAGATTATTGAAGCTGGCACGTATGATTATGTAGTAGATTGCATCGATACGTTGACCCCTAAAGTGTGGCTGATTAAAACCTGCGTTGACAGGAACATTCCGGTGGTAAGTTCACTGGGAGCGGGCGGTAAAATGGATCCTTCGCAGATACAGGTGGCGGATATTGCCGACAGCTATAAATGCAAACTAGCCCGCTACGTTAGAAAATATTTGCACAAAGAAGGAATAACCAAAGGTGTAACTGTGGTGTTTTCACCGGAGGAAATTGATGCTGGAAAAATTGTTGTTACTGAAAAGGCGTTTCCCAAAAAATCCATTATTGGTACCGTCAGTTATATGCCGGCATTGTTTGGTTGCCTGGCTGCGAGTGTTGTTATAAGGGCACTTTGTAACCGCAACGATTAGACATTGCCGAAGGTCAGTTTTGATAATTAATAATACAGCGGATGATTCTTTGTTGTATTTGTCTTTCCGGTACGTAAAAATGCAGATTGCAATGCCAGGACAATTGCTAATGCCGGTAAATCTATAGTTAATAAGTTTTGTTACTTTTGAAAAGATAAGCCTGTTTTATTTTACGGATATATCCAAAAAAGAAGCCCCGCATGAGTTATAATTATTTGCCACTTGACAAAAACCCGCTTAGCTTTCAGCAGGTGAAAAACCTGCTGGCTTTTGAGCAAAAAGTATCCATTACGTTTGATGCGCATAAGCGCATTACAGCCTGCAGGGAATACCTGGATAAAAAACTGGCTGAGGGCAATGAATTATTTTATGGTATCAATACCGGATTTGGCTATCTGCAAAATGTAAAAATCGACCATGCACAATTACAGGAGTTGCAGGTAAACCTGATTAAATCACACGCATGCGGTTTGGGCGAAGAAGTGCCTGCACCGATAGTCAGGTTTATGATCATGCTCAAAATAAAATCGTTGAGTTATGGCAATTCCGGCGTACAGATAGATACTGTGAAAAGGCTGACAGAGATGTACAACAATGATGTGTTACCGGTGATTTATACACAGGGGTCGCTGGGGGCTTCGGGGGATCTGGCGCCACTTAGTCACCTGAGCCTGGCACTGCTTGGTTTAGGTGAAGTGTATTGCAAAGGCAAGAAAATGCTGGCTGCTGAAGCATTACAGCAATTTGACTGGAAGCCGATACCCCTGCAAAGTAAAGAAGGGTTGGCGTTGATTAATGGTACGCAGTTTATGAGCGCCTACGGTATGCACAACCTGATACAATGCGACCGGTTATTGCAGTGGGCCAATATTATTGCGGCTATATCTTTTGATGCTTTTGATTGCACACTGGAACCATTGCACGAAAAAATACATTCCATTCGCAGCCACAGCGGCCAGGTGTCAACGGCTGCGGCTTTGCGCAGATTGCTTGCTGGTAGCCAAATTGCAACACAACAAAAAGAACAGGTGCAGGATCCATATTCTTTTCGCTGTATACCACAAGTGCATGGCGCAACAAAAGATACATTCGATTATGTGCTCGGCATTTTTATAAAGGAAATCAATTCTGTTACTGACAATCCCAATATTTTTCCGGATGATGATTTAATATTGAGCGGCGGAAATTTTCACGGGCAGCCGCTGGCACTGGCGCTGGATTTTTTAGCCATTGCAATGAGTGAGATAGCCAATATTTCGGAAAGAAGAACTTACCAGCTCATCAGCGGTCAGCATAAATTACCCATGTTCCTGGTAAAGCAGCCGGGCCTGCATTCTGGTTTTATGATACCTCAATATACGGCCGCGGGCATCGTAAGCGAGAACAAACAGTTGTGTACGCCTGCCAGCGTGGACTCTATAAGCAGCAGCAACAACCAGGAAGACCATGTGAGCATGGGTGCCAATGCAGCTACCAAATGTAAAAGGGTGGTTGACAATGTAGAAAAAGTGCTGGCCATTGAATTGCTTACTGCTGCACAGGCGCTTGAATTCCGGCGGCCATTAAAAAGCTCAGCTGCGATAGAAGCAATTGTGCATGCCTTTAGAAAGGAGGTTACCTTTAACGAAGCTGACCGTATTTTACAAACCGATATGATGAAGGCAATTGCATTTATAAGCAATGATCCGTCCTTGTAAGACCTGGTTCATTTTAACGACACCATTATTTGGCCTATATGGTAAATATCATGTTGCACAATACCATTCAGCAAGGTCCTGAAATTATATTCCCTTCCCGGCACTTTTTTATCTAATATTTCATCGGTGGTTTTATTTATTTTGTCCAGTAAATGTTGCTGGGTAAGTGTCAGTGACTGCATCCCGTTTCGCCATACAGATTCTGTGGGTTGTGGAAATGACGGAAAATTATTTTCTTCAAAATGTGCCGTAGTGGTCAGGGCATCCTTTTCAAAGCGGCTGATGGTAAACAACCGCCAGTTAATAATATGATATAGTAAAACAGTGTTGTTGTGATTGTTGTTTACTTTAACGGCCCAAGCATGTTTTGTTGCTACTTCATTTAAAATACTAGCCAGTGATCTGCCATACCATGGATCGCCATCATAGGTATCCGTCAATTGTTGTTTGATTAATTGAAGTTCTTTATTCATGTTGCTGTATTAAATTAATATTTTTGTGGTTGAATTATTGTTGAATATTTTGAGTGATTGCGAACTACATGTCATAAGTTGGCACAGGGCGCTTCATGATTGCTGCATCCTTAAATACATAATAATGTTTACCCATGGTAATAAGAAACTTGCCGGTTTAATTACAATATTTTAGAGAATAAGTTTAATAAATATTCATGATAGCAAAGAATGTTAAACAGCATTTTTTCGAAAGAGTAGAAAAACTTCTACGCCATTGCCGGCTATATATCTATAGGATGCTTGTTGGAAATGTTGCATTTTTACATAACAATCCAATAAGCTAAAACCTCGTTAAGTCTATATTCTGAGAATGCAAATATTTACTCCTTGTCTAAGAAAAACCTCCTGATGGGGGTTTTTTATTTGTCACTACTTGCTTTTTTTACTTAGTTGTAGTTTCTCTGAGTTCAAAGGCCATTGATCATTTGCAGAGCGAAGCATTAAATTGCAGCATGAAGAACAGGTTATTTGAGTTTGAAGACCAGGCATGGCTGCCCGCCTCCATACGGGAGGGTATGACGGATTACTTAAGGTTTATTTTGAATAGTGGCAATTTTTACGAACCAGTTAGTCCGCTTTTGTTACAATTGTTACAGCATACAAGGGCTCACAACATAATTGATCTGTGTTCAGGCGGCGGAGGTACCATTCAACAGATCCAAAAAAATTTAGAAGAGCAATATTCCCGGCAGGTAACATTTACATTAACGGATAAATTTCCCAATATACCCGCCTATGAATTTATACAACAACAAGCTGGCGGAAAAATCAATTACTGCTCTACCCCGGTAAATGCCGTAAGCGTTAATGCAGGCTTAAAAGGCGTGAGAACCATTTTTTCTGCTTTTCATCACTTTGACGAAGCTACCGCAACAGATGTAATTCAAGATGCTGTAAGGGCTCGTGAAGGCATAGCTGTTTTTGATGGCGGAGACAGGAATATGTTTTTTGTTATCGCCATTCTATTGCTGCACCCCGTTGCCTTCATGTTGTTTACTCCATTCTTCAGACCGTTTAAATGGAGCCGCATATTGTTTACCTATATCATTCCATTAATTCCATTTTGTACAGTTTGGGATGGCATAGTTTCGGTAACCAGGTTATATCAGCCCAAACAGTTATTGCAAATTGCACGTAGTATCTCCGATACTGGTTATACGTGGCAAGCCGGTAAAGTTAAAAATAAGTATGGCATGCAGATTACCTACCTGCTGGGTAGTCCTCTTTAAAAACCAGATAATTGTGCGCCTTAAATCAGCAGAGAGCATATATCATTATTTTAGTTGTTACAAAAACTTCGATGATATATTACAGGATTGATTACAAACCCTGACAAATAACCTGTCTATATTTACATTGAAATCATCCAATACCACTGAAACCCTGACCATAGGTCCGTACACTAAAAAACCGCCTGTGAAAAGCCTCCTGTTTGGGAGGTTTTTTGTTTGTATTCTTGTGAATATTGCTTCATAAAATTCCCATTTGTTGTGGAGCAAAATAAAGCGTACTTTGAAAATAAATTGTATGCCTGAATCCAAGACAAGACACCCGCACAAACATCCCGATCATCATCCAAAAACAGCGGAAACACAGCATAAGCATAAAAAAACAAGCCGTACTATTATTGCAACCGTTTTATTTTGTGGTTTGCTGGGGCTGGCCGTAAGTTTTTTTATGGCTGCTGACAGCGTTACGACGCTCGTAGCTGGCACCTTGCTAGGTTGTATAGCAGGTTATATTTTTGGCTACCAGGTTGATAAAAGCCTGTCAAAAAAATAATCAGCGTGTTTTAACAATATCACTGACTTAGCATCAGTTGCAGGATAAAACAGGAAGCAGAATGCTGCAATAAGGTATAGTTTTTTGTTATGAAAAAAATAAAATGGGGCATTATCGGTTGCGGGGATGTTACCGAAAAAAAAAGCGGGCCTGCCTTTAATAAAGTGAGCAATTCCATGCTGGTTGCGGTTATGCGACGCAATGCAGACAAAGCAAAGGATTATGCCCAGCGCCACAATGTACCAAAATGGTACACCAACGGGGACGACCTGATTAATGATCCGGAAGTGAATGCAGTGTACATTGCCACGCCGCCTTCTTCGCACGAAATGTATTGCATAGCTGCCATCAACGCCGGCAAACCAGTGTATGTCGAAAAGCCGATGAGCAACAATACTGCTGAAGCCTGGAAAATGGCAAACCTGGCCGCCCAAAAAAACGTTCCATTAGCAGTGGCGCATTACCGCCGGCAACAGCCTTTTTTCAAAAAAATAAAACAACTGATAGAAGATGAAATTATTGGAGCGGTACATTTTGTGCAGTTGCAATATTGTAAAAAAGCATTGACGGCAACGGAATTAATGGACAAAAGAATTGCCTGGCGTGTTGATCCATCCGTGGCAGGCGGCGGTTTGTTTCATGATCTTGCGCCGCACCAGCTGGACCTGATGCATTATTTTTTTGGTGAAGCTGCAACCGTTCATGGAGTGGCCACCAATAATGCAGGATTGTATGCAGCAGATGATACAGTTGCGGGAAATATCCTTTTTAAAAATGGAGTTGTATTTAATGGAATATGGAGTTTTGGCATAGCTGCGGCTGCAGAAAGAGACTGGTGCGAAATTACCGGTTCAAGAGGTACAATAGGATTTTCCGTTTTTGATGGCCGTACCATTACAATTACTATAAATGATGAAACCGAACAAATTACCTTTGATGCATTACAACATGTACAGCAACCCATGATTGCAGCCGTGGTGGAATATTTTTCAGGCGGCACTGAAAACCCTTGCAGTGCACAAGACGGAGCTTTGATAATGCAATGGATGGAAGCCATGACCCGGAATTCATAAAAGTTACAGACTCATTATGTAAAAGCCAATAACTTACAGTTAGCAAATCCGGGAAACTTAATACTTAACTTTATTGCATGACTTGTAGAAAATTATTACTGCCTATTTTATGTTTTATTTCTTTTTATACTTCAGCGCAAAACTTTGGCGGTAACCCGGCTGCGTTAAAATGGCAGCAGGTAAATACAGCTTTCTCCCGGGTTATTTTCCCGAAGGGATTGGACAGCCAGGCAAACAGGATCAGTAATATTGTGCGGCTGCTGGATAGCACCACAACGTCTACCATCGGAAATAGACATCGTAAGTGGAACATTGTTTTGCTTAACCAGACAACCATCCCAAATGCCTACGTAAGGCTGGCACCCGTTATCAGCGAATTAAATTTGTTACCAGGTCAGGATAATTTTAGCAATGGCAGTGTGAGGTGGGATGATAACCTGATCATTCATGAAGACCGGCACATGCAGCAGCTGGCCAATTTTAATAATGGGCTTACCAAAGCATTTTCTTTTTTCCTGGGACAGGAAGGACAGTTATTTGCTAACGGAATAACCATCCCGGATTATTTTTTTGAAGGTGATGCGGTTTGGCAGGAAACGCTGGTAAGTGCGCAGGGCAGGGGCCGGATGCCCTTTTTTTACAATGGCCTGCGCTCGCTGCAATTGAGCAATAAAAACTACAGTTGGATGAAATTGCGCAGTGGTTCGCTGGTTGATTACACCCCCGATCATTATGAATTGGGTTACCAGCTGGTAGCATACGGGTATGAAAAATATGGTGCTGATTTTTGGCGAAAGGTTACGGATGATGCCGTTCGTTTTAAAGGATTGTTTTACCCTTTTAATAAAGCCATCGAAAGGTATTCAGGAAGAAATTATAGCCAGTTCAGGCAGGATGCGCTGGACTATTTTAAAATCCAGACAACGCCGAAATTAAAAGCGGAGCCAGAGCTCAGCTATCTCACCCCTGTTAAAAAAAATACGGTGGCAGATTACCAGTTCCCCGTGTCTATTAATAACGACAGTATTCTTGTAACAAAAAGATCGTACAAAGAAATTAATGCCTTTTACCTGATTGCACATGGCAGAGAACAAAAAATCAGTGTTAAAAAGATAGTGATTGATGACTACTTCTCTTACAATAACGGTCGTGTTGTTTATGCCAGTTATCAAACTGATCCGCGTTGGGGTAACAGGAATTACAGCAATATAGAACTGCTGAATATTTATACCAAAGAAAAAAGACGACTTACCTTTAAATCAAAATATTTTTCTCCGGTAATAAACAAAGAAGGTACAGAAATCCTTGCTGTAAATGTTGAAGTAAATGGAGGAAACAATTTGCACCGCATAGATGGTCATTCAGGTAAACTGGTTCACATAATACCAAATCCGCATAATTATTTTTTTACACAAAGCAGTTACATTGATAACAACGCTGCAATTTCAGCCGTAAGAAATCCGGCAGGTGAAATGGCGCTTGTGCAGGTGAATTTAACAACCGGGGAAACAGCAACTGTTACGCCTTTTTCTTTTAACGTAGTGGGGTTTCCTTTTGTAAAGAACGATACAGTTTATTATAGTGCGATGGACAATCAGTCACCGGCCGATAAAATCTTTGCGGTTTCTTTAAAAGATAAAAAAATATACCGGCTTACTGCTAACGTAAACGGCGTGTATCAACCGGCTGTTAGTCCAAACGGCAATTTGATATTTTCTGCTTTTACTGTGAACGGCTACAGGCTGTCGTCGCTTGCGGCTGGTGAAATAAAATGGCAGCTGGAAGATAATTCAGCCATCACCCCGGTAAAAGAAATCGGTACGGCCTATTCATTGAAAGGACAAGGCGCAGGTGCTTTATACCAGGCAAGCAACGAAAAAAATCCTGTAAGCAAATACCGTAAATCGTTTCACTTATTCAACTTCCATAGTTGGCGGCCTTTTGTGAGTGATCCTGAATATGGGTACAGTTTTTACAGTGATAATATTTTAAGCAGTTTTACAAACACACTTACCTATACATACAATCGCAACGACCGGAGTCATACGCTTGGTTTCGACGCTATTTATGCAGGATGGTTTCCATATCTGGATCTGGGAACGTCGGCCAGTTTTGACCGGCAGGTTGATACTGCATTGGGCAAAACAGTACATTTTAACAGCGCTAAAATAAATGCAGGGTTTTATATTCCGCTTAGTTTTACGGGCGGTACAACATCCAAATATCTGAACTTTGGCGCCAGCTATAATGTTGAACAATTGTATTACCGGGGCATTGGAAAAAATATATTGGCGAATGCCGGTGTTAACTATGCCAGTGCATTCTTGTCCTTTAGCAACGTTTCGCAGCAGGCATTGCAGCAAATCAATCCACGGTGGGCACAGTCGGTCTCACTAAGTTACCGGGATGCGTTCAATTACCGCAATAGCCACAAACTGGTTGCTTCGGCATCGCTTTATTTACCCGGTCTTTCAACCAATCATAGCCTGGTGATAGCCGGTGCATTTCAAAAGAGAGATACTTTGAATGATTTGTTCAGCAATAATTTTCCTTATTCACGAGGGTATGATGCTTTGAGTCAGCCTACAATGTATAAGGCCGGTATCAATTACCACTTTCCATTGTTTTATCCTGATTGGGGCTTCGGCAACATGGTGTTTTTTCAACGCATACGAATGAATGTTTTTTATGACCATACAAGTGTAAGTGCAAAAGCAGATGACGGATCAACGGGTTATCTTAAAAATCGTAGCACAGGAGCAGAATTATATTTCGATACCAAGTTGTGGAATGCTTTGCCAGCCATATTTGAAATCCGTTTTTCACATTTGCTTGATCCTAATTACAGAAATCCAACTGTAAAAAATCGTTGGGAAATTGTGATACCTATAAGTCTGATACCAAATTAAAATACCTACCGGTTCATCACTTCCATCTCATCCAAATCGTAGGTGCCCGTTGTGAGCGTACAATTAAAAGCCGAACAATAACTAAACAATTCATTGACTGGGATGGTATTTATTTTGAATTTTTTTACGGCAATTTTGTCTGTTTTTAAATCGCTGTCTTCTTCACGGGTTTTATCGGCAGCATATACAGTTATTACCGTTTCCTTTCCTAAAAATAGCCTGATGGCAAAAGCTTCAAACCTGTCGCGGTTGTAATCAAGAATATGTTGCTGGCAAAAGTCATCCAGGGTTTGATCATTGGCTAAGGTCACAGAAATGGCTCCTGTCATATCTCCGTGTTCAAAATTAATTGGTTGTTGCATGTTGTAAATTTTACTAATGGTTAAATATCAGGTAAAGACTAAATAATATGCCAGAAAAGTATTCGACTTTACATACAAAAACGGGCGCAGCCATTACACTGCACCCTTGCTGATCTATAACCCTTACTAAAAATTATCTGTGCCAATATCCGCGGCGCCATTGCCAGCCGTTGTTGTAGTGTTGCCAGCTACCGGCTTGCCAGCGGCGGCCACCTCTTGGTGCAGCCCAGTAGCCTGGTTGATGAATATATCTTCCGCGGCTCCATATCCAATCTCCTTCTATCCACACATAACCCGGTCCCGGTGCAAACGGACGTTGATAATAAGGAGCAATGGGCCTTTCTGCGACCACCACCCTCGATCCGCTGCAGGAAGCGAACAGCAATGAACCAATGATTGCGAAGGCGACTAAAATTGTATTTTTCATGGTGGTAAATTTTTATGATAGATAATTGTTGATTTGAAAATTTATTCTCTTCCACGGCCTCTACCCTGTGACTGCGGCCGCTGGTTATGCTCCTGTTCTACCCTTTGCCGGCCTTCATTATAACCACCATTGGACGGCCGTTCCATTCTTTGTTGTGGTTGCTGTGGCATTGGTTGTTGTTGCCTGCGTTCCATATTCCGTTGCGGAAATTGTTGCGGGGCTGGCATAGGCTGCGGGATATTTTGCTGCTGCGGCCTTCCGGCATTGTTATTTCCACGGCCGGGAAAACCATTGTTTTCTCTGCCACGGTTATCAGGGAAATTATTTTGCGGTCTTGCTGGAAAATTGTCATTGCGGTTGTTACCAGGGTTACTGATCACCGGCGTATTATTTTGCGGTTGCCCGTTATTATTGTCTCTTCCATGATTGTAGTTGCCGTTGTTACCATTCCGGTTATCAGGAAAACTGTTTTGCGGCCTCGCGGGAAAATTGTCGTTCCTGTTGTTACCGGGATTATTGATTACGGGCGCATTGTTTTGCGGTTGCCGGTTGTCGTTTTCTCTTCCGCGATTATAATTGCCGTTATTTTCATTTCTGTTATCTGGCCTTGTGGGGAAATTATTATTCCGTCCATTGCCCTGTGGCTGATTATTGTTGTTTCTATCCCTGTTATAGTCACGGCCATTGTTAAAAACATTACCCCTTCCTCTTTCATTATCATTTCTGGTAACCACCATTCGTTCCCTGTAATTAACATGCCTCTCTTCAATACGGTTATTGGTAAATCTTTCTACTTCCCTTCTTTCCGGACCGCGGTTAAATCTGCCCTCACGGCCATTGTAAAAATTGTTGATCACAACGGCATTTCTAAAATAATTATTCCGCGGTTCAACGCAATACCGGTAAAAGTCTGGTCTTCCCATATATTGCCTTGGTAAAAAATTCCACCTGTTATAAGGAATGGAGCCAAAGGATATACTTACGTTAAGACCATAACCCAATGGCGCCCATCCATAATAACCGTCGTATTCACTCCAGCTCACCCATGCACTTGCCCACTCATATCCCGGAATCCACATCCAGCCATATTCGGGGTCATATTCCCATCTGCCATAGTGGAACGGCGCCCATCCCCATTCAAAATCAGAAACCCATGACCATCCGTAGTTGGTATATTCCCAGTGACCGTCAGTTGCATAAGGCCGGAAAGCAGGATCTTCATAAATCCAAACCTGGCCAAAGCGTGGATTAAAAGTCCATCTGCCGTAAGGACTGAGATCTTGCTGAAATACAGAAAAATTCACTTCAACTGATTGTGCTTTTAATTGGCCAGACGGTACGATGCCAATAAGGACAATAAATAACAGGAGTAAAATTCGATTGCTTTTCATGGTTGACTATTTAACTGAATGAATTTCAAATTGCCTACCTGTGACTGGAAAAGAGCCATTAAGTTTGTTAAGGGTTTGATAATAAATACACTGTACATCTACATCCCGGATTTCGATCAATTTTTAAAAGGTTGGACGATTAATCCGATTAAAGGTTTATGCCAGGGTATACCCAGTCCTTATATTATATCCACAGTTGCAAAAGTTTCTGTGGACAATTTTTGACGAAAAGTATTTGCCAAATGGATATTTTTAAACTGCTAAAACTGCAATATGAAATTTCAATCTGGTCAAACGGTTACTGTGTTGGACACGGAATATAAGCCTGCAGGCAGTGCAGTAGTGTGCAACTACCAGGAGAATTCCAATAAATACGAGGTTGACTTTATCTACCCGGGTCACGACAAAGCAGACAAGATTTCCGTACCCGAAGAACGGTTGATTTTACCGGGAGATATACTTCACCGTTAAACGAGATTCCTTCTTCATGATTTTGAAAAAGTAATGTTAGTATCGCCATGCCATCTAAAAATGCAGAAGGTATGAGTATACAATTCTGTTGCTTTTTAACATGCAGACCCGTTGTAAATATCAGGGTGGTTATTCTGGAGTTGAGGCTAACAGTCTTGCCCATCCAGGCGTTAATTATGGTATATAAGCCGCGGCTGCGTTACTATACGGCGAAAAAAAAGGGGATAATTTCGTAAACAAAAGCTGTCTAAAATTATACACATGTTGTAGCGTTTATTGCAACGCCTTTAAGTCCTTATAAACATACCTGGGCAACAATAAAATACCCCTTATTTGCCCCCGCTGATTTGCATTATTTTCATAATTTATTTTAGACCCGGATAACATCAAACCCATTTAAATTGTTAACTACAAAAACCTGTAAGCTACAACCAGAATGGCTTGTGGAGTTGCGGGGCTGCCTTGAAGGATAGAGTGGCCGGATGTTAGAATACTGATAATTTATTCATTGACATCCTCCGATTTTTACATCTTTTCTCCTGCAAAATCCTGAAAAAAAAGCTTGTTGGCTTATGAAAGGCAAAACGTTTTTTTGTAAAAGCGCCGTCTTAGAACACCCATTTAAAGTGGCATGGTTATTTTGTAAATTAAGTTTTATAAACAGATAAAATTTTAAACTTTTTATTATGGCAACAAAAGCAACAACTACCAGCAAAAGCCAGTCAAACGGCAATGGCAATGCGATGAAGGAATCTCCTTCGAAAAAGATGACACCCAACCAGCAATCTATGGGAAGCGATTCCAGGTTGCAGGAATTTTTTCATGATGAAATAAAAGACATTTACTGGGCAGAAAAGCACCTTGTAAAGACATTGCCAAAAATGCATAAGGCAGCCAGCTCACCTGAACTGAAGAATGCCATTGCAGAGCACCTGGATGTTACCCGTGGTCACGTTGAAAGATTGGAAGAAGTATTTTCACTGCTGGGCAAAAAACCCCAGGCAAAAAAATGTGAAGCAATGGAAGGTATTACTAAAGAGGGCGAAAGTATTATTGAAGATACTGAAGCCGGAACAGCAACCAGGGACGTTGGTATTATTATGGCGGCCCAAAAAGTGGAGCATTATGAAATTGCCACATACGGCGGACTTGCACAGTTAGCAAAAACACTTGGCAAGGATGAAGTGGCTGGTATTTTACAGTCTACGCTGGATGAGGAAAAAGAAGCGGATGAAAATTTGTCAAAACTGGCAGAAAGCCGGGTGAACGAATCCGCCGCTGCTGAATAGTGAAATCCATAGCTTGCATACCTGCACGGCCATTTGTTAATAAATGGCCGTGTATTATTTAAACCCGGCAACCGGCCCATCAACTATCATACAAATACCATGATTAAAAAGTATCCTTTCTACCTGAAAAGTACGGTAGTCCTTTTTGGATTGATCTTATTTGTCTTTATGCTTTTTAACCTAAAGGCAATATTGGTACCACTGGCTTTCTCCATTTTACTTGGCGTGTTGTTGAATCCGCTCGTAAACCGACTTCAGTTATGGGGACTAAATAAGATATGGGCTATATCCTTATCGCTGCTGATTGCTTTTATTTTTATATCGGGTATCGTATATTTTATAATGACAGAACTAAATAGTTTCGGCGCCCAGTTGCCGGTTATAAAAACTAAATTCTGGCAACTTACTGCTACGTTTCAGCATTATGTAAGCACGCAACTTCATGTGCCAATTGCCAAACAGCAACAATATATCGCCGAAGCTGAAAATGGCATCAAACCCATCATTGCCGCCACTTTGGGAACTGTGATGGGAACACTGGGGATGGTATTTTTACTGCCTGTTTACACCTATCTTTTCTTGTATTATAAAATTCTTATCCTCAATTTTCTGTATGAAATATTTTCAGAAAACAATTCAAAAGAGGTAAGCCTGGTGCTGAAACAAACCAAGGGTGCGATTCAAAACTATATGTTTGGATTGATACTGGAAGCGCTGATAGTAGCAACTTTAAATTCGACAGCTTTGCTGTTGCTGGGGGTAGATTACGCTATCCTGATTGGATTGCTTGGCGCCATTTTAAATATTCTTCCATTTATAGGTGGTATTATCGCAGTGTTGCTTCCGCTCTTTATTGCCACCATTACGAAAGATGGTTATCATACGCAAATTGGTATTACATTGGCTTACCTCGTAATTCAATTTATAGATAATCATTTCCTGGTGCCTTTTATTGTTTCTTCCAAAGTAAAAATAAATGCACTTATTTCTCTCGTCATCGTTTTATTAGGTAATGCGGTATGGGGCATCCCGGGGATGTTTTTATCCATTCCTTTTATAGGTATTCTCAAAATTATATTTGACCGTCTTCCTGAGTTAAAGCCCTGGGGTAAATTATTGGGAGATGAAATACCAACCCGTCATAAAGGGCAGGTATGGAACCTGCGCAAAAAACGTAACACTGCAATAAACAGTGAAACTGAAAGCCCTGTGAAATCTGCATCCTGAAAATTATTTTTGAGAAAAAGGAAAAAATTTTTTGGCTGTTACGAAATATTCGTAGATTTACGAAAAGATCGTAACAATGGCAGATAAACTCACACTACAGGAAGAACAGGCCATGAAGGCCATCTGGCAAACAGGGGAGGGCAATGTAAAAATGTTTCTTGAAAAAATGGAACCGCCCATTCCTCCCTACACTACACTGGCGTCTACAGTAAAAAATCTTGAAAAGAAAAAATACGTTACAGGCAGGCTCATGGGCAACCTGTACGTATACAAACCGCTGATAACAGAAGCTGACTATACCAAAGGTTTTATGAGTGGTTTTGTAAAAGACTATTTCGATAACTCCTACAAGGAGCTGGTAAACTTTTTTGTCGATCAAAAAAAATTATCGCCTAATGAGCTGAAAGAAATTATCACCCTGATTGAATCTAAAAAGTAAAACACTATTTATGCAATCATTGCTTTTATACCTGTTTAAATTATCTATTAGCCTTGCCGTAGTATATTCATTTTATTTGCTGGTGTTGCGGCGTACTACTTTTTACAACTGCAACCGGTGGTACCTGCTGGCGTACACAGCCTGCTGTTTTTATATTCCTTTTATTGATGTCAGTTCCATGCAGGTATGGCATTCACTGAAAAACAGTGAAATAGTTACGACCATACCATATTTTAATTTTAATGCGGTTAGTAATAAGCCGGCAGTTGCATCAAGCTGGGCAGAAACATGGTTACCGGCGATCGTTCAGATAATATTATTGCTTGGTGCCCTGTTACTGCTGCTGCGTCTTTTGATACAATATGTTTCTTTTATAAGGTTAAAAAGAAAAGCCATTCTTATAAATGACGAACGCGTAAAAATTTATAGCGTTGCAAAAAATATCATTCCGTTTTCAATTGGCAACGCCATTTTTATACAGCATGATTTGCAGGATAGCGATGGTTTAAAAGAAATCATCCGTCACGAATTTGTGCACGTACAGCAAAAGCACACAATAGATATCCTGTTTATAGAAATATTGTGTGTAGTAAACTGGTATAATCCATTTGCCTGGCTAATAAGGCATGCAGTTCGGCAAAACCTGGAATTTATTGCCGACAATAAAATAGTCCAAACAGGTTTTGATAAAAAACAATACCAGTACCTGTTGTTAAAAGTTATGGGTTCAGCCCAGTTTAGTTTCGCCCAGCAATTCAATTTTTCCTCACTTAAAAAACGCATCATCATGATGAACAAAATTAAAACGGCCAGGATACAACTGGCAAGATTTCTGTTTGTGCTGCCGGTTGCAGCAATGCTGTTACTTGCATTCAGGCAACACCATACAGAGCCGGAAGCAATTGCACTAAAGCCGCAACAAACGCGTCTTAGTGTTGACACTGTGCCTGCCAGCGGCGGCATCACTCCTGCAAATGTCCGGTCGGTAAATGTTCAAAATCACAGGGCTACCGTAACTTTAAAAAACGGCAAGGTGGAAGAGTACGATTTAAATAACGCAAATGCAAAATCTACTTTTACAAAAAAGTACGGTGAACTTCCTGCGCCACCTCCTCCACCCGCAGCGCCAGATGCACCAGAACCAGCCATAGCCCCGGTAGCACCTATAGCACCAGTTCCTTCGGTTGTTCCTGTTGCACCAGCTCCTGAAATTGCTCCAGTCGCACCATTGCCTCCACCACCGCCACCACCACCTCCACATCCTGCTCATGGAAAAGAGACTGTTAAGACGCCAGGCAATGTACCATCTCCGGCAGTCGACAAGGTTGTTGATAGTAAAATATCAGAAAGCGCTGCTGCCGGGCAAACAGAAGCAGCTAAGAATCATATTGTAAATGTGACGATGCAAGAGGATAAAGCATCACAAGGTGATAGTGCACCAGGAAAAGCTCTTTATGTAATTGATGGAAAGGACGTAACAAATGATGTATTTAATTTGTTGGACAAAGATTTAATTATGAGTATAAATGTTTTAAAAGGTAATCATGCGACAAAGCAATACGGTGAAAAAGGAAAAAATGGAGTGATTGAAATAACCACAAAAAAGATAAATAACTAAGATGATATTTTTATTTATAAGAGGAATGGTGAAAGCTGTTCCTCTTTTTTGTTTTAACGAGTCTGTCAAGTGCCGGTTATTAAGCTTAGTGTAGTAATTGTACTATTCTTCACTCGTAAAATCGCTATTCAATAAAAAGTTTAAATACTAAAAAAAAGAAATAACCCTACGCAAAAAAATGCGAACTCTTGCTATTGTATACTTTAACAAATCGTTGCATCTTTGTTATAGAAGTTGATTGATATTAGTTTATCAATCTTATCCCAATATCCAGATTAAACCAAAAAGTATTCAATATCCTTTACTAAAAAACCAAATCCAATATCAGTCAACTTCTAATTTTTCTCTTACCGTAAATATATAGGCGCCCCTTTTATAAACCTCGTTGTTTCGTTCAATTAAGTGTAATCCCCAAAGAAGGCCTTTTCCAGGGCCTTTTTATTGTGCCCGGTACTTCAATTCTAAGTGTTGAGATGCGTGTTTCGTACGCTGGAATGTTTTAAATCAACTCTGCTATTAATTATTGCCTGATACATTTGAAAAAAATGTACATTGGTACAATAATTTCAACTGGTGATTCAGTCATAATCATAAACATATGTCAGCTAAAAATATCTTCCTACAGGGAGCCATCTCTCCTGCATTTATTGCAGAGAGTATTCAGAAGCACAGTACTAAAACAGGAATTGGAGCACATAATATTTTTTTAGGCCAGGTGAGAAAAGATGTACTGGCAGGGCAGGAAGTTGCTGCTATTGAATACAGCAGCTATGAACCCATGGCTGCAATACAAATGGAAGAAATAAGGGAAGCGATTTTTGCGAAATATGCGTTGACCTGTATGCATGTTTATCATAGCCTTGGTGTAGTACAAGCCGGGGAGATTTGCCTCTTTGTATTTACTTCATCCAAACACAGAAAGACAGCTTTTGACGCCTGCGAAGAAACGGTGGAAAGAATAAAAAAGGAATTGCCCGTGTGGGGAAAAGAAATTTTTGCAGGTGGCGATTATCAGTGGAAAGAGAACACATAAATAGCTTTCGCAAGGGGGTGAAGACACCCGCTTGAATCGCTCAGTCTGATAAAAATTCCTCTTGATTAATTATACCTTTTTTGATGAGAAAACATTTGTTCATTTCCATTTGCCTCGCCTTTTGTTTGCCCGTTAAAGCACAACTTACACCTAAGTATAACCTTGTTTTTGATTCACTTGCCAAAAGATGGGATGAAGGTATTCCGCTGGGTAATGGCTGGCTCGGCGCACTGATCTGGCAAAAAGAATCCAACGTTCGTATCTCGCTTGACAGGGTTGATTTGTGGGACGATCGCCCCATGCCGGAAATAAATAAGCTGAAGTTTAAATGGGTAGCGGAGCAGGTACAAAAGGGCCAGTATGATACAGTGCAAAAATTGGGTGACGAGCCTTATGAAAAATACCCGGCGCCTTCAAAAATCCCGGGGGCAGCGCTGGAATTTGACGTGAGTAAATTCGGAAAGGTAATTCACAATGAACTGGATATTCAGTCGGCCTTGAGCACCATTCAGTTTCAAAATGGTGTGGTGTTTAAAAATTATATTCATGCAACTGAGCAGGTTGGATATTTTAGTTTTGAAAATTGTCCGGATGCCATCATTCCAATTATTAAAATTCCTGCCTATCATTCTGATAAAAAAGGAACAACCGGCAATAGCGTAGAAGGGCAGGGGCTTGAACGGCTGGGTTATGCCACAGGTACCATAGAAAGAGGAAAAAACTTCCTGCGTTACCATCAGCCAACACGGAATGGAAATTATTACGAAGTGCTGGTACAGTGGACAAAATCAGGTAATAAAATATTGGGTGAGTGGACAATAACGCAGGGAAGAAAAGCTGCAATGCCTGTCATCAACCCTGCGTTAAAAGAACCCACGGGTTGGAATACACATATCGCCTGGTGGAAAGATTACTGGAGCCGCTCGGCTGTTGCCGTTCCGGATACAATTTTGGAAAAGCAATATTACCTGGAGATGTATAAGTTTGGCTGCGTTGCCAGGAGCAATACACCCCCCATTTCTTTACAAGCCATATGGACTGCAGACAATGGAAATCTGCCACCGTGGAAAGGCGATCTGCATCACGATTTGAATACTGAATTGAGTTACTGGCCGGGCTACACGGGTAACCACCTCGACCTTACCGCATCTTACACCAATTGGTTATGGAAAGTGAAACCTGAAAACGAGCGGTGGACTAAACAATGTTTTGGTACAACAGGACTGAATGTGCCGGGTGTCACCACCATTAGTGGTAAACCAATGGGTGGCTGGATTCAGTATTCTGTTAGTCCAACTACGGGCGCCTGGCTGGCGCAGCATTTTTACTGGCAATGGAAGTATGGCATGGATGAAAAATTTCTTCAGCAAAGATGCCTGCCATATATAAAAGCTGTTGAAACTTACCTTGCTCAAATTCGTATAACCGACCCCATTAGTAAGCTGTATAAACTGCCGCTGAGTTCATCGCCGGAGTACAACGATAACCGCATAAGCGCATGGTTTCCGCAGTTCACAAACTATGATTTGGCGCTTGTTAAAAATCTATACCGGGAATATATTAAGCTGTTGGTAAGAACTGGAGGTAATAATTTGACAAAAATAAAATCAGCGGAACAATTGTATCCGGCATTCAATATCAATGAAACAGGTCTCTCTATTGCACCTGGTCAAAACCTGGATCAGTCGCACAGGCATCATGCACAGCTGATGGCAATTTACCCGTTGGGATTGTTAGACATCAACAAGGAAGCAGAAAAAAATACAATTGACAAAAGCCTCCGTTGGCTTCAAGAAAAAGGAACAAGAGAATGGTGCGGCTATTCTTTTAGCTGGGCCGCCTGCCTGTATGCACAGGCCAAACAAGGGGATAGTGCGGCAAAGATGCTCACACTGTTTGCAAAGCATTTTGTTTCGGCAAACAGTTTTCATTTGAATGGTGATCAGAGCGGTGGGGTATACTCCAACTTTACCTACCGGCCATTTACTCTGGAAGGGAATTTTGCTTTTGCGCAGGGCATACATGAAATGCTGATCCAGAGCAATAAAGGATACATCGAAATTTTTCCCGCAATTCCCGCCGATTGGAAAAATATATCCTTTGAAACTTTAAGGGCTGAGGGCGCATTTTTAGTATCTGCCGTAAAAGAAAATGGTACAACTATCCGCGTGACAATAAATGCCGGAGCAACGGGGATTATGCGTTTAAAGCTGCCCTTTAAAACATTTTATATTGCTGGAAATAAAAAGACTTATTCTTTAAATGAAAATTTGCTGGAAATAAAAATGACAAAGGGAGAAACAGTTATAATAAACAATGGATTCGAATAGGGGAGTTGAAAACAAAATATAACAGGCTTTGTGAACACAATAACTTTTTTTTAGTGAAATGTACATCGGCCCCCATGCACTTCCAATTCGCAGAAAAAAACTTTTAGCCATCAAACTTATGCAATCGTTTGATTAAATTCATGCTGATTAAATGGTGTACATTTTCACAGATTTCAAACTGTATTTAAAACCACAACAAATTTATGTCATCTAACAGAAGAAAATTTTTACGTAATGTAACCCTGGGTACTGGTGGGCTGGTAACAGGATTCAATTCCATTGCCGCAGTAACCGCAGATGAAAAAGACCGTTTTTTTGTAAAGGAACGTCCGTCGGCTGGCGGTTTTAATATGTGTGGCTATGCCGCACCAAAAATTGATACCGTAAGGGTTGGTATTGTTGGTTTAGGCATGCGTGGCCCCGGCGCCGTGGAAAGACTGTCATTTATTGAAGGTGTTGAAATAAAAGCCTTATGCGATCAATATCCAGACCGGACTGCATCTGCACAAAAAATTTTACAAAAAAAAGGGCTGCCGAAAGCAACTGAATACAACGGTAGTAAAGAAGCCTGGAAGGAAATGGTTAACCGCCAGGATCTTGACCTGATTTATATTACAACACCCTGGAAATTGCATACGCCGATTGCAGTATACGCTATGGAGCATGGTAAACATGCTGCATCAGAAGTTCCTGCTGCTCAAACAATCGACGAATGCTGGCAGTTGGTTGAAACGTCTGAAAGAACAAAAAAGCATTGTGTAATGCTTGAAAATTGTTGCTACGACTTTTTTGAATTACTTACATTGAACATGGCCCGTAATGGTATGTTTGGCGAACTGGTGCATGCGGAAGGCGCATACCTGCACGATTTAAGGAGCCTTAATTTCGATAAAAACGGGTATGCGGAAATGTGGCGGTTGAAAGAGAATGCAACCAGAAATGGCAACCTGTATCCAACGCACGGATTGGGGCCTGTTGCACAATGCTTAAATATTAACCGCGGCGACCAGATGGATTACCTGGTGTCTATGTCGGGCAACGACTTTATCATGGGTGCTATAGCAAAAGAACGTGCTGCCACGGATAGTTTTTACAATGAATTTAAGGATAAAACCTTTCGCGGTGATATGAATACTTCCGTAATAAGAACGGTTAAAGGTAAAACAATTATGGTGCAGCATGATGTTAGTACGCCCAGGCCTTATTCAAGAATTCACACCATCTGCGGTACAAAAGGTATGGCCAACAAATGGCCGCAGCCACAACGTATCTCATTTGGCGAAGAATGGATAAAAGAAGATGAATACAAACAATTGGAAGAAAAATTCACCCTGCCGATTGTAAAACATATCGGATCGATTGCGAAAAATGTGGGCGGTCATGGCGGTATGGATTTTATAATGGACTGGCGCCTGATTGACAACCTGCGCAATGGGCTGGCATTGGACCAGGATGTATATGATGCTGCTTTATGGAGTTCGATCGCTCCGCTTAGTGAACATTCAGTAGCTAACCGCAGCCGCAGCATGGATGTACCTGATTTTACAAAAGGCGCATGGAAAATCAACAAGCCTGTGAACCTTACACTGGATGGCGGTGGTACAACTACCGTTAGAAATATACCGGAAGAGAAATCAAAAATAAATTAAGGATACAGCTGGCAGTTTACAACTGCTTACAAAACTGATTAAAAATTGATAGGCGTCACCTTCACCGGTTGGCGCTTTTTTTAACTTTTTTGTTCACTATTTTATCAATGCATTCTTTTTAAATCAATGCAGGGTACCTTTATTAAAACTGATTGAAAATGAAGCAACAAGCCGGATTATTAACAGCAATTATATTGTTTGCCTGTTTAACAACGGGTTTTGCCCAGCATAAACATAGCTTTAGAATTGAGGATGGGCACTTTATGTACGATGGCAGGCCTACTGCTATCTACAGTGGCGAAATGCATTATGCCAGAATACCAAGGGAATATTGGAAGCAACGTCTGCAGATGGCAAAAGCCATGGGCCTTAATACCATTACCACTTATGTTTTTTGGAATTTTCATGAAACGTCTCCTGGTGTATGGGATTTTAAAACAGGCAATCATAACCTGCGGGAATTTATAAAAACCGCCGCCGCTGAAGGTTTGATGGTGATACTTCGCCCTGGTCCGTATGCCTGCGCCGAGTGGGAGTTTGGTGGATATCCATGGTGGTTGCAGAATAATAAAAACCTGGTGATACGAACCAATAACAAGCCTTTTCTCGATTCCTGTAATACCTATATAACGAAGCTGACAACTGAAATAAAAGACCTGCAGATCACCAACGGCGGCCCGGTAATTATGATACAGGCTGAAAATGAATTCGGCTCTTATGTTGCGCAACGAAAAGACATTCCATTGAGTGAGCACAAAGCCTACAGTGCGGCAATAAAAAATCAACTGGTAAAAGCAGGCGTGACAGTGCCATTGTTTACATCTGATGGAAGCTGGTTATTTGAAGGGGGCACAATCGAAGGTGCCTTGCCTGCGGCTAATGGGGAAGATGATGTGGCCAATTTAAGGAAAGTAGTTGATCAGTACCATGGCGGAAAAGGGCCTTATATGGTAGCTGAATATTATCCGGGTTGGTTGGATCATTGGGCTGAACCTTTTCCAAAAGTAAGCACTGAAGCTGTATTGAAACAGGTAAAGAAATACCTGGATAATGATGTGTCTTTCAATTTTTACATGGTACATGGCGGAACGAATTTTGGCTTTACCGCCGGTGCAAATTATGACAAGGACCACGACCTACAGCCAGACATGACAAGCTATGATTATGATGCACCTATCAGCGAAGCAGGATGGGTTACACCAAAATATACGGCATTAAGAGACATGTTTAAAACTGTTGTTAAATACCCCGTGCCTGTTGTGCCACCAGCATTCCCTGTGATAACTATTCCTTCAATCAAACTGACCAGCAGCCTTGATCTGGAAGCATACAAGTCGGTGGTAAAACCTGTTGTAAGTGATACGCCACTTAGTTTTGAAGCCTTGAGCCAGGGTTATGGGTATGTTATGTACACAAAGCAGTTTGATCAGCCTGTGAATGGCAAACTCACCATAAAAGGACTTCGGGATTTTGCCACCGTTTATGTAAATGGAGAGAGGACAGGCGTACTAAACCGCTATTATAATACTTATTCAATGGATATTCATATACCGGCAAAAGCAACATTGGAAATATTGGTAGAAAATATGGGCCGGATAAATTACGGATCGGAAATTAATAATAACCTTAAAGGAATTATAAGTCCTGTAATGATTGACAGTGCAACTATAACCGGCGGCTGGCACATGTACCGGCTGCCAATGGATAAGATGCCGGTATTAACAGACGGCAGTAGTAAAAGTATGAAGGGGCAACCCACCTTATATGGTGCAACTTTTATCCTCAATAAAACGGGCGATAGTTTTTTGGACATGCACAAATGGGGAAAGGGAATTGTTTTTATAAACGGTCATAACCTTGGCCGGTATTGGAGTGTAGGCCCTCAGCAAACACTTTATGTACCTGGCGTTTGGCTTAAAAAAGGATCCAATAAAGTAGTGATTTTTGAACAATTAAATGATGCCACTCAAAACACCCTTGAAACCGTTTCAATGCCAGTGCTGGAAAAGTTGGTACCCCGTTAAATCGTGAGGTAATATAAACTTTAATCTGCGGTACATCATAGAGGTAAAGTAACTTATCGTAAAAATGCGTTGTATTTTTACGGTAAGTTCAATTATTTATCCCGGTAAAAATACTTTTTTAATACAACTCTGTTTGTTGCGTCAAGATCAACCGTTGTGTGTTGTTTCGTGCTACTACGGCTTATTGTATGTGGCTTTTTTTTTCTTCAATTTTTTGTTTTTTTTTGCGACTGGGTTTTAGACAAATCTTTTCGGCTAAAGATATTTTATTGTTAAAATACGTCTTTTTGCAAACGTAAAAATTTGTTGGCTGTCATGAATGAATGATGATGTAATCCTTATGTACAAAGGGTTTTATCAATTTATTGGCTATTTTAAAATAAATAAACAACCTTTATATTAGTTGCAGATCAGTTAAAACTCACTGTATCTTTACAGTGCAAATAGAAAACAACTATTGCAGCAATCAGTACTCATTCTTCCTGTTGGATTATTTACCATGATACAAACTATCATTTTTCAACAGGGCTAAAAACTCTTTAGCGGGTTTTACAACGTAGCCAGTCATATCAAAAAACAATTCTCTCGTTTGCTTTTTTTTGCCACAGTATGATGCAATTTTTATGCTGTTTATTGGTGAAACAATGACAGGAATCAATGATTTTAAAACACCTAAATATACAATTATGACTAAGTTAAAAAACATCGCAGTTGCCCTTGCAACACTCGTAATATTTACAAATATTACTAATGCGCAAACACAAAAAGCATCTTATACGGTAAACGCACAGGAACCATTAAAAGTAAAGTACCTGGGTGATGACGACAAGTATCTTCTGTTTGAAGTGACGCTGATATCACAGCAGGAAGCAAAACCTCTTTTTGTAATTTCTGATAAAAAAGAGGGAGAATTCTTCTCATCTCCGCTTACCACCGGTTTAAAGCCACGCACTTTTAAAATTGAAAAAAGAGGCGAAGACCAGGTATTGAATTTTAAACTGGTTATTGGTAAAACAACTTTTGTAAAAACATTTGCTGTTAATACAACCACAGTTGAAAGAACGGTAGTTGCAGAACGTGATATAACAAAATTGTAATAACCCTTACCCTGTAAACTATTGTCCCTGTGCGGCTATCCTGAATTTGTAATAATTCCGGGATGGAGGTACAGGGATTTTTGTTTGAATGCTATTTCCCTTGCCTGGGGAAGGATTTTTGATTTTCCTTTACTGTAGTAATATTTCTAATTTTTTTTTACCTCCTGGCTTCTTCCAGCCGTTACCCACCTAAAGCCATAGTAATACAGGTAGTTCCGCCTGAAAAATAAAGATTGCAATTTCTTTGGAATACAATAAATACCAACAGGCACCGTTATAAATTATCAGTTGATATATTGTAAAATGCCCTTGACCTGTTTGCTGTATGTTGATGAAAAATATCCAAATCCAATTTTATGAAAACCGCTACCTTACCCGGAAAATTTTCCATTTTTGTCACCTGTCTTTTAATGAGTACCCTGTTTACTTTTGCCGGCTCACACGATATTAATACTGCTGGTAATACATCAACAGCACGAAATAAATGCTTTTCGCCATTGGGTACTACAGAATCACTGGCCGCTAACCTTTACCTTTTACAGCCGGATAATTCACTGATTCTGGCAGACGGTTTTTATGCACAATACAACGATGCTTATCACGATAGTGTTACAAGAGAGGATGCACTTAAGTTAACCAATCCGTCTGAAAATGTGGGTCTGACCCGGTATGGAAAAACGCTTGTACTTGAGAGAAGACCGATCATAAAAGCCAATGACACTTTATTTATTAAACTCTGGAAAACAACCCAGCGCAGTTACCATCTGGAACTCATTACCAACTTCATTACCAATATTGGCCTCCAGGCATACCTTCTAGACGCTTATTTGAACACCAGTACGGCTTTGGGACTTGCCACTACTATAAAAGTAAATTTTGCGGTGAATGCTGACGCTGCTTCTGCTGCAACCAACCGGTTTAAAATTGTATTTAAACCCGCAGCTGCACCGTCTCCCTTGCCCGTAACCTTTACGGATGTTAAGGCCCTCAGGCAGGCAGCCAGCGTTCTTTTGAAATGGAATGTGGAAAATGAAATCAACATATCTAAATACGAAGTGGAGAGATCGTTGAATGGAAAAGATTTTTCAGTTGTAAATACCACCCTTGCAGCAGGCAAAAATAGCCTTACCGGCAGCTATAGCTGGGCAGATCAAAACCCTTCGGGCAATACATCTTTTTATCGTATTAAAAGTATTGGTACGGACGGTAGCGACGTTCAGTATACTTCTGTAATGAAAGTAAATATGCTGCAAAATGACATGTCTTTTACGGTGTATCCTAATCCGGTAACAGGTAATAAAATCAATCTGCAATTGGCAAACCAACCTGCCGGCGTTTATCAGGTTAAACTTATCGACATCACCGGCCAGGTATTGTATACCAGCAGGATTTCAGTAAATACTAACAGCCTTTCCTTTTCACAAAGAATCGATCTGGACAGGAAATTTCCGAAAGGTATCTATCATCTGGGGATCACCAGTCCAGACAATAATATACAGGTTAAGAAGATTATAGTTCAATAAAGAATATTCGATGACAAGCTGCAGTTCTGTCCTCATCACCGGTATTAGTATGCATTCGAAATTTGATTCATTGAATTCGTTAATAGATAATATTAAAGGTTATAAAAAATTATGCTGGAAAAACTGGAAGAAAATTTTGTTATAAAATTTACCATGCTGCTATTTATTATGGTCAAGCTTTCCTGCACATTGCCATTTTTGATGTACGAAAAAGCGAAAGGAGATTTGTAGCGGTAGCAGCGGTTATAATCATTGTCACTAATTTATCATGATAATCTAAACTAAGTATTTAACTGGACACATGAGCTATTGGTGCGTGAACCACTATCTCATCAACCTGCTTTTTTGGTGCAGATATTCATCCTGGGTAATAGCTCCTTTTTGTAACAAGTCAAACAATTTGGTAAGCTCATCTGCTATCATTTGTTGGGAAGGTTTAACTGTGGCGGTTGAATCTGTAATGGCTTTAGCAAGCAACGCCGCCTGGCTCATAATACCCGATTTTTTATATTCTTCCTGGGCATGCGTAATGGTATCTTTTAACAGTTTCGGTTCCTGAATCAGCTCATAAGTTGTTTCACCTAATTCCGCGGCAGTTTGTATGTCCACGTTGCCATAGCCAAACAACCTACCCCATATGCTTTGATCATATTCAACATTGTTTATTTTATCGAGCGGACTTTCTTTTGAATAACGGCTAAAAAAACCGCTTTCATCTACCACTCGTAAATTGGTGACACACCATAAATTGCTTTTCCACGTAAGGTACTCATACATTGGATAAAGCGCTGCAACAAGTGTTATAATCAGCCCCGTGGTGTCAATCAGCCAGATGGCTAATACGGCAATCAGAAGCCATACAAAAATGGGCAACACCATTTTTATCCAGTGTTGCCGGGTTATCAGCAATATTTTTTCATCTTTTTTTAATGCCGTTCTCATGTGTTTGTGTAGTTAATACTTGTTCTTAAAATTAAAGAATGATTTGTTCATCAGCATTTTTATTTCAAAGGGGAATGGCTTTTTGTTATTTACAGAATGCTTATTTTCGATGTTTATTTTTATTAAAATATACTATGACTCCTGAACGTACTGACCGGCTCAATTTTGTACTAGATAAAAGGCAACCCGATTTAACTGTGGTGCTTGAAAATGTTTTTGATCCGCACAATATATCTGCTGTGATGCGGACCTGCGATGCTGTTGGCATCCAGGATATTTATATACTTAATAATAAAATTCCCCCGCACAGGAAGTGGGGGGAAAAGAGTTCATCCAGTGCCGCTAAGTGGTTAACCGTTCACCAGTTCACAGATGCGAATAAATGTTTTGCTGCATTGCGTTTAAAATATTCAAAAATATACACCACTCATTTAAGTGCTGATGCTGTTAGTTTACACGAATTGAATTTAACAGAATCTGTTGCATTGGTGTTTGGCAATGAGCACAGCGGTGTTAGCGAAGAAATCATAGCGATGGCCGATGGCAACTTTATTATACCTCAGGTGGGTATCATTAAATCGCTCAATATTTCCGTAGCCTGTGCGGTTTCTTTATACGAAGCTTTCAGGCAAAAAAATAACGCCGGGCATTACGATGCAGCTAAACTGCAAAGGGAAGAACTGATTGCTTTGCGTGAGTCTTGGGGTTTTATCGGGGACTAATATTTTTACAGATGCAAAAAGCAGTATCACTGTTCTTCCTTGAATTGATTTACAAAACTTCCGCTTCCCTTGTATTGTATTTAAGCACTGCAAGCTCATACAGGACTTGAACAAATAGTCCCTCAGAGGCTATTGGTTGAAAATTTGTTAAAGTTGTTTTAAAGGAATTTTGACAGACAGCTATATGTCCAATACTTTGAGTAAATGTTTCTACAACAAAAGCCTACTCTCAGTGAATGTGCTAAAAATGGAGTTTTGCTAGTTACGCACAATTTTGTTTTTGGCAAGGTATTGGTTTAAGGCTAAGCAATTCTTACAATAACAAAAAACAAAAACATGAAAAAATTAATTATGGTATTCGCAATAGTTGGTGCATGCACAACTGCTGCCGTAGCTCAGGATAGTTCAGCTACAACTAAAACTCCGTCAGATAAAATGACAACCCACCAGGGGAAAGATTTCGTAACATTGAAAGATGGCAAAGTATTGGTAATTAAGGGTGGTGCAGCTTCTGCTCTTGGTAACGACTTAACTTTACCAAATGGCACAGTTATTAAAACTGACGGTACTGTAAAGAGTTCAGATGGCACAACTCTGAAACTGCAGGAAGGAGAAAAAATTGATATGGAAGGTAAGTTATTAAAAAAAGAGGATAGTTCAGCTCCTCAAAAATAATAAATCTGTTACTTAGAAAAAGCCACCTTTACGGTGGCTTTTTCTTTTTTTTGAGGGAGAAACTCACAATTACTTTCTGTTGTTAAATAGGGTATAAAACAAGCTGATCTGTATTACGCCATTCTTAAAATCAGGATTAATGCCATTGCTGGGCTTAAAATTTCCTACTTTAGAAAGGCCTGCGGTATAACGTGCGCCGATACCTAAACCCATCTTGCTATGAAACCCCAAACCTCCGGCAACTGATAAATCGGTACTTTTTCCAAGGCTGTCAATGCTGGTGCTTGATTCACTTATTTTAAAGCCAACCTGCGGCCCCGCCTCAACATAAAATCCACCTGTTGTTCTGAACTTCAGCATCACGGGAACGTTGATGTAATTGATTTTCAGGTTTTCATCGTGTGTTGCATCCTGGTACTTGGCGCCCTGCGAAGAAAACAATACTTCCGGTTGAATGGCAAAAACGTCGCCGAGAAAAAAACTTACAAAACCACCGGCGTGAAAACCAACCAGTGTATTAGTTTTGGCATTTTGCCAACTGCTGTGGCCTGTGAAATTACTGATGTTAACACCAGCCTTTGCTCCTAATTCAAATTTTTGGGCAAAAGAAGTCGATGTCACAAATAGTGCACAGATAATCATAATCTTTTTCATAAATGTTTTTTTTAGGTTGATATTGTTTATGCAACAAAATTGCTGCCATTATTTTAAGATTATTTTTACATCGTGTTAATGAAAAGCTATTGAAGCAGGAAAGTGACAATTAGTATTCATTTGGCAGTAAGGGAAGAAGGAAATTAGTGGAATTAAAATTAAACAAATTGCCCAATTACCTGTTGAATATCGGCAGCGGCAGAGGTTAGGGAAACTAATCTGTTAATTACGCCTTCCACCATAGAATCGGGACAACTGGCGCCACTGGTTAATAAAATTGTAACAGGACGATTTGCAGGAAGATAACCTTCGGTAGTAATTTGTTGTCTGCTATGGAAATTGTAATGTGAAATAGTTTCGGCTGAAATAATATTTTCCTCACTGCTGATAAAGTAAGTCGGTAATTTTTCTTCGCATAGCTCAACCAGGTGAGAGGTGTTGCTGCTATTGTAACCGCCTACCACAATGGCAAGATCGGCGGTTGTTTGTAAAAGACCATACACTGCAGTTTGATTGTCGTTGGTTGCATAACATAGCGTATCTCTTGTATCCGCAAAATGCGCATCTATTGTATCTGCTGTCAGCTGGTATTTTTCTATCATTACTTGTCTCAGAAAATCAGAAATGGTCTGTGTATCACTCGCCAGCATAGTGGTCTGATTTACTACGCCAAAACGCTGTAAATCTCTCCTGATATCAAACCCTGCCGAAAACCGGCCAGCAAATTCTGTATAAAATTGCGCTGCTTCTTTTTGCCCTGTAATGTACTTGCTAAGCTCAATTGCCTCCTGCATGTCGTTCACAACAACAGTAGGAGTATTAGCAGCCGCATGCGAAAAGGTGGCCCGTGTTTCTTCGTGCGTTGGTTTTCCATGTACCACTACACTGTATTGTTTCAGCGCAATTTGTTCACTTCTGTTCCATACTTTTTCTACAAAAGGGCAGGTGGTATTGTATTTTTCAACCGGTATGCCGATGGCCGTTAATTGTTCTTCAATGGCGAGCGTTGTACCAAAAGCCGGTATAATAACTACATCATCTTTTGTAATACTCTCAAATGGAATTACCTGTTTGCCGTGTGTATCCTGTAAAAATTGAACACCCCTTTTTAACAGATCTTCATTTACCTGCGGATTATGTATCATTTCACTCAATAAAAAAATGCGTTTACCGGGGTTTTCTTCAATGGTCCTGAAAGCAATGTCAATGGCATTTTCTACACCATAGCAAAAGCCAAAATGGCGTGCCAGATAAATACGCAGGTTGCCAAAATCGAGCAGCGAAGGACTAAAATCTTTTTTCATTTTATCCTGCAGCTTGCGTTTATTTTTTATGGCCGCAATTAAAGGGCTTCGGTAAATAATGGGGACGTTAAACTGTTTCATTGATACAAAGGTACAGGTTTACTGGTTTTTAAAAAGTAGGTGAAGCTTTAAACAAGGGCTTGTATGTATCATTTTTATTGACAGTTATTTTTATCCGGATAAAAAAGTAAAGTGACTGCATTGTGCAATTACCGTTCAGCATCAGGCAAGGTATACTCACTATTCTGTCTTACATTTGATTAAATTGCCTGCCAGGATTTTTTTATTTTTTTTACCGGTATTCACAACACGATATAATACGCAAAACAAACAAACGCTATGAATTTTAAAAAGGCAGCCTGGATTAATAATACAGATGTGTATGAAGTAAATACCCGTCAATACACACCTGAAGGAACTTTTAATGCTTTTGCGAAAGAGTTGCCAAGGCTACAGGATATGGGCGTTTCCACGCTTTGGTTTATGCCCGTTACGCCCATTGCACAGCAAAATAAAAAAGGCAGTTTAGGCAGCCCGTATGCATGCAGTGATTATACTGCCATCAATCCCGAATTCGGAACAATGGATGATTTTAAGGCACTGGTAAAATTGGCGCATAGCATGAGTTTTAAAGTCATCATCGATTGGGTGGCCAATCATACTGGTTGGGATCATGTATGGACAGTTACCAATCCCGATTATTTTAAAAGAGAAGACAATGGCGATTTTAAAATAGCCAGCGGCATGGATGATATCATCGAATTGAATTACCAAAATCCTGCGCTAAGAAAAGCGATGATCGATGCCATGGTTTTTTGGGTAAAGGAATGTGACATTGATGGATACCGATGCGATCTCGCGTTTTGGGTGCAACTAGATTTTTGGTTGGAAGCCAGGGCAGAACTTGAAAAAACAAAAACGCTGTTTTGGCTGGCTGAAAGTGATCCGTTGGATCATGAAGATTATTACCAGGCTTTTGATGCCTGCTATACCTGGACATGGATGCACAAAACAGAAGAATTTTATAAACACGGTCAGAACAAGTATTTGCTGGATGAAGTAGTACATCGCTACGATACCAACGGCGGCCCGGATGCTATACCGCTTTGGTTTACCAGCAATCACGATGAAAATACCTGGAATGGTACCGAGTACGAAAAATACGGCGATGCCGCCAAAGCCCTTGCAGTATTTAGTTTTACAAGAAACGGCATGCCGTTAATCTATAGCGGGCAGGAGTTGCCCAGTCTTAAACGATTGCAATTTTTTGACAAGGATCAGATAGAGTGGAATGGTAAATATGAGCTGCATGATTTTTATAAAAAATTACTTGGCCTGCATAAAAATAACCCTGCTTTGCGGGCTGGCGATGCAGCGGTAACAACCTACAATCTTTCAGTAAATAATGCAGATAAAGTAATGGCTTACTTGCGAAAAAATGGTGAGCATGAAGTGCTGGTGGTATTAAATTTCAGCAGGGAGGCATTGAGCTGCAGCATCCTGGATGAGCATCTTGGAGGGAAATTTACAAATGTATTCAGTAAAAAAGAAGACAATTTTAGTGGGTTAAAAATTGTTGAAATGAAGCCATGGGAATATCTTGTATACGAAAAATAATTGCCTGAATTTATATGAATACAATTGTAAAATATGCGCTTCTCAGCCTGCAGTGCTGCATTGCTTTAACTGCAATTGCGCAAAAAAATGCGGTGATAAAAGTAACTAGGTCTGCTTCGGAAAAAAAAGTAACTATTTATGCAGATGATAAGCTATTTGCCAGTTTTTTATATCCCGATACATTGGAAAAGCCGGTATTGTTTGATATACATGCTGCCAATGAAACGGTTATTACCAGGGGCTTTCCCTTAAACAGGCAACCAGGCGAACCCAATGATCATCCACACCATATCGGTCTTTGGCTGAATTTTGAAAATGTGAATGGCCTCGATTTTTGGAATAACTCTTTCGCCATCCCAGCTGAAAAAAAACACGCCTACGGCTGGATTAAAACAGACCGCATTATTGAAACAACCAGTGGTGCAAAAGGAATTTTATCTTACCATGCCAATTGGGTGAATCAGCAAAATGATGTGTTACTGGAAGAAACTACCCGCTTCGAAATTACGGGCACAGCTACCCGGCGCATTATTGACAGGGTAACTACTTTGAAGGCCAAAACTGATGTGCTTTTTACAGATGCAAAGGATGGCTTGCTGGGTATAAGGGTAGCCCACGCATTGCAAATGCCAACCGATAAAGACCAAGAATTTACAGATGATAAGGGTAATATTACCGTTGTAAAAGGGGGTACTGATACCGTTGCAAAAGGCAATTATTTGTCAAGCGAAGGAAGGTTGGGCGACAGCGTGTGGAGTACCAGGGCCAGGTGGTGTAAAATGTTTGGAAAGATGGGCAAAGATTCTGTAAGTATAGTTGTGATTGATCATCCGAAAAATCCAAATTATCCTACTTACTGGCATGCACGCGGCTACGGCTTGTTTGCTGCCAATCCATTGGGAGAAAAAATATTTACCAACGGAGCTAAAGTAAAAAACCTTTCACTTAAAAAAGGTGAGGCCGTTACTTTCAGGTACAGGATAATAATCGATAACGGTATACATTCAATGCCTGTTAAAGCCATCAATGCACAAGCCGATCAATTTGCACGCTCACTAAAATAATCAGCCACGGGCATGGCTAAACGGAATTTTGAGTTTAATAGAATTGTTATCGGCATAATTTTTTTCGGGTAATTTGTTGTTGAAAGCACGGTAACAGGTGTTGATGAATACAGGGGCTTTTGACAGATAAGTGCCGGCACTATTGACTTTGATTTGAGAGCGTAAGCAGGGTGGATTTCATCAGGTACCCAGTGCTTACGCAAATGGGTTTAAATTCAGTTTTTTTAATTGTTATTGCCTTTGTTGATAGACCCTCTATCGAGACAATTTTTTATTGAAAAGAAACGATGCTAAAAAATTTAGATACTAAGCTGGCACTGGTTATAACTTACCTTTTTCTATCAATAAGTCCCGGAACACTTTCGTCGCAAACTTTGAAAATGAAGCCTAAAATCAATGCCTATTACCTGTCATCAACCGGCAATGACGACAGTGCCGGAACCATTGCCAATCCCTGGAAATCAATTAAAAAAATGAATGCGGTTTCGCTCAACCCTGGTGACAAAGTTTTTTTTAAAGGAGGCGATATTTTTAGCGGATCATTAATTGTGAATAGCGGGAGGCTGGGCAAGCGAAATATCTCCATTTTGATTACCAGTTATGGTAAAGGAAAAGCGATACTGGATGGTGATAAATCGGCTGCAATAAAGATAAAAAACAGCAGCTTCGTTACAATACAAAATCTTCAGCTAAAAGGAGCAGGGAGAAAGAATGGCAACACAAGTGATGGGTTACTGATACTAAACAGCGATCATATTACAGTGGACGATCTGGATGTAAGCGGCTTCCGCAATGCAGGTGTTTCGGTGTACACATCTTCCTTTGTACATATTACAAAAGTAGAAACGCATCAAAATGGTTTTGCAGGTATTGCTGTTTCCGGCGTTTACCAAAATAAAGCAAGCTGTACTAATATTTATATCGGTTACTGTAATGCTTTCAATAATCCAGGTAGTCCGGTTATTTTGGATAACCATAGTGGCAATGGAATTGTAGCCGGTAGCTGCAGTAACGTGCTGATAGAATATTGCACCGCTACCAACAATGGACGGGATATGCCCCGCAAAGGAAATGGCCCGGTAGGTATCTGGTGTTATGAGGCCGACAGTGTTACCATTCAGCATTGCATTTCTTATCTCAATAAAACTTCAGCGGGTGGCGGAGATGGTGGTGGCTTCGACCTGGATGGAGGTGTTACCAATTCCGTTATTCAGTATTGCTTATCGTATCAAAACCAGGGAAGCGGGTATGGTATTTTTCAGTACGCCGGTGCAAGCGCCTGGCTCAATAATATCATCCGGTTTAACATCAGTGAAAATGATGGCGAAGTATCTGAAGCAGGCGCCGGTATTTATATCTGGAACAGTTCTGAAGACAGCATGCAGTTTCAAAACTGCAGCTTTTACAACAATACAATTTATAACCGTAAAGGCGCTGCCATCAATTATGCGCCGCTCAGTAAAAGAAAAGGCTTTGTGTTTTATAACAATATTTTTGTTGCAGCAGAAAGCTTGTTAAAAAGAAATAAGTTGAACGATATTTTTTTTGCGAATGATTGGTGGAGTATAAAAAATAAATCAGTGCAGGTTAATCCCGGCGAATTTAATATTGATCCGGGATTTAATCTTACTGATGATTTGAATCCGACTTCATGCGATAAGTTAGCAAGTTTCAACCGTTACAAAGTAGCGGCAAGTTCACCACTTCAAAATAGCGGAATTGATTTGACAAACATGTTTGATATCGCAACCGGGGTAAATGATTTTAACGGCGATCCTGCGCCGGTAAAGGGAATTGGCGCTTGTTTTGGAAAGGAATAGCGTTTGCAACAAGTGCCATTGTAAAATTAATTTCGTTCTTTTTGAAATAAAAAAAGTAGTCTGTAATACAACCTGGCATTCATTAATTCGATTATTTAAAGATCAATATTCCAGATAATGCTAATCTGATTTATGGAGAGAATAAATGGTATCGCAATAGAAAAGATAATATTTATAATCTTTCGAAAAAAGAAAGTATGTGTATTTGAAGCTTCGTCTTTTCCGATATTTGGTATCCCAAGTATCAGACCATACGTTCTGCTAAAAATAAATTTTAAAAAATACCATACAAATATTTGACTGTAGCTAAATACAATCAACAATAGCAAATCATCATTTGAAAAAAAGTTGTATTTATAGTTAGCAGCCCATAGCGACAATGTCAGAAACAAAATGAAGCAGGTTGAAAATATATTTAATTTGATTTTTAGGTATAGGTTAAGAAAGACATATAAATTAAGCCCAAGGAAAAAAATGGTAAAAAAAATCTTAACATACATAGATTAACAATTGCTTGGAATGTTTATAATCAAAATAGGTATTTATCAGCATCGACAAATAAATAAACGAAATCGAAAATAAATGCCGGAACAATATAATTTATTTATGCTCCCCAAAAACCTTCCTTAACTCACCAGCAATTTCACCCAGGGTACAATAATTTTCAACTGCATCAATTACAACAGGCATCAGGTTGGTATTATTGATGGCTGAAAGTTGTATTTGTTGCAAACAATCAGCTACTTTTTGATTGTCTCTTTTTGCCTTTAATAATCTCAATTTTTCGCATTGCACTTCCCTGATGCTGTCATCAATTTTAAATCCGGGCACGGTGTTTTTTTCATCTGCCTGGAACTTATTTACCCCCACAATTATTTTTTCGCCCGTCTCAATCTGGCGTTGGTATTCATATGCGCTTCTTGCTATTTCTTCCTGCATAAAACCTTGTTCTATGGCGTCTACACTGCCTCCAAGCGCATCAATTTTTTCAATCAGTTGCCAGGCTGCGGCTTCTACTTCCGCAGTCAGACTTTCAACAAAATAGCTTCCCGCCAATGGGTCTACCGTATCTGGCGTGCCACTTTCAAATGCTACAATTTGCTGGGTACGCAATGCTATTCTTGCTGCTTGCTCTGTAGGCAGGCTAAGGGCTTCATCATAACCATTGGTGTGCAGGCTTTGTGTGCCACCTAATACAGCTGCCAACGTTTGAATGGTAACGCGGGTTACATTATTTAATGGTTGTTGCGCAGTAAGTGTTGCACCCCCGGTTTGTGTATGAAAGCGCAGCATCATCGCTTTGGGATCTGTTGCGCCAAGGTCTTTCATAATAACCGCCCACATTTTTCTGGCAGCCCTGAATTTGGCAACTTCCTCAAACAAATTGTTATGGGCGTTAAAAAAGAAGGAGAGGCGTTTGCCAAAAATATTAATGTCCATTCCTTTTTGTACAGCAGCCTGCACATAGGCCTTGCCGTTGCTGAGTGTAAAGGCAATTTCCTGTACCGCTGTACTGCCGGCTTCACGTATATGATAACCCGAGATGGAAATTGTATTCCATTTGGGAAGCTCTGTCATGCACCATTCAAAAATATCGGTGATGATGCGCATGGAAGGTTTGGGCGGATAAATATAAGTGCCTCTTGCCGCGTATTCTTTTAAAATATCATTCTGTATGGTGCCCGAAATTTTTTGCAGATTGGCACCCTGTTTTTTTGCCAGCGCCACATAAAAGGCCAGCAAAATAAAACCGGTTGCATTGATGGTCATAGACGTGGTGATATCCTCTACTTTGATACCATCAAACAATAATTCCATGTCTTCGATTGAATCTATTGCTACACCTACTTTACCTACTTCACCATCAGATAATTCATGGTCGCTGTCGTAGCCAATTTGTGTTGGTAAATCAAAAGCTACGCTTAAGCCGCTTACGCCCTGCGATAATAAATAGTGATACCGTTTATTGCTTTCTTCTGCCGTGCTAAAGCCTGCATACTGGCGCATGGTCCAGAGTTTGCCACGATACATGTCCGGTTGTACGCCCCGGGTAAAAGGAAATTCACCGGGCAGCTCATCGCCGGGCCTGGCATCTGCCTGCAGGTATAATTCTTTTATTTCTATACCGGCATCGGTAAATATTTTTTTTTCAACAGACATAGGCTGGTTTTAAATCAGGTGACTTAATGGTCGCAGGATTAAATCAATTTTTTAACCTCGTATTGAATGGCATTTAAAACAATCCCACTCAGTTCAGCATTGTCTGCTGTGGTATACTGAAGAATGTTTCTGCTTAAATCAAGCGCTGTCGCATTGGGTGGTAAAGCACCAGCCAGTTCGTTGATAATATATATATTCTGGTCCTTTAAATTAGTTACTGCTTTCCATACTTCCGGGTTTACATAGTTTTGCTGGGTAATGTTGTGTTCATATTCTGTCCGGATGGTTTGTATCAGGCCTGCAGCCAGTTCAGTGGCAGAATACTGCGTGTCATGCATTCTTGTAACAAGATTTTTTAGAGAGATTCTGTCAGTAAGCAGGGTAAGTCTTTCGTATGCCTGTAACCGAAGCAGGCTGTTGTCCGCAGCCACAGGGCGTTTCTGGTCAACTGAGGCTTTAAGACTCCTGAATTCAGTTAACAAAAAGAAGATGGCACCTATTAACAACACCAGTGCAATACCTAGAACAATCAGGATGGTTTGCACATCCTGCAGGGTAAATTCCAATAAAATCATGGGTTATTTTTTTTACAAAAGTAAAGGAAAGTACCGCCAAATATTTCCTGCTTTCGAAAAGTGTTGCGATTGGGCTTTTTTCAAAATGGGCTACCTTTGCTGTAAATCATTTTACATGGAAGCAACAACAGCAATATCGGCCCCGGTTAGTTTTACCATCAGCGCAGTGAACGAAATTAAACGGCTGATGGGTGAGCCAGGGTTTGATACAACACAGGTTTTAAGGGTGGGTGTTAAAGGCGGCGGTTGCAGCGGTATGACCTATGTACTTGGTTTTGATGCACCCACTGAAAAAGACAGTCGTTTTGAAATTGAAGGCATTCCCTGTACCATGGAAAAAGCACACGGCATTTATTTAACCGGAATGGAGGTTGACTGGCAGGGTGGATTAAACTCCCGCGGTTTTACTTTTAATAATCCGAATGCCAGTAAAACCTGCGGTTGCGGTACTTCTTTCGCTGTTTGATTTGCATAATCAATATTCCACTACCTGCCGCAGATGATGTTCCAAATGTGTTACATAATCATTGATTAAAAATTCAAGTGTGAGCAATGTATTGTCTCTTGACAAACACCCAAACTGTAATTTTTCTTCAGGAATATGTTTGATGAGTTCAACAAGGTGTTTGTTGTAGGCAGTCCAGAAGGCAATTACTAGCGCTCCTTCCATTCGATCGTAATAACTATATTCATTCCATTTATGTTGATCATAATAAATCTGCGGCGTTGGTTCAAACTGCGCCCGCACAAAACGTTGGTGGTTATTGGTGGCGCTGTCAATCAGGTGCCCGATGATTTCTTTTTTACTCCATTTTTTAGGAGCAGGTTTTGTTGAAAATGCAGGCTCGCCGATTGCGGTTAACAGCGGAGGAATTATTTCACCCAAATGGGATAGCCTGGTTATGGAATGTTTGATCATGATTATAGTTGTATACAAAAATGAAGATTATAACAAGTCCCGCAAGCATTTGTGTGAACCAGGATTGGGGTAGATTCAATGAATAAAAAAGATAAGATTTAAGAATCCGCAACATCCTATCAATCCATTTAAATCCCCGTTCACAATCTACGCTTTGATAAAAGTTCCACAGTGAAATGCAGTACAAGAGTGCGACGCCAATGCCGGACCACAAAGTTTCTCAGGCCGGACCATAAAAAAACGAGGTACGTCTACGCAAGGTCTTCCACCCATTTATCCCTGTCTTCGGGGCTGAATTTCCAGGGGGCGAAATTGTTTTCTATATTGCCAAACATGGCGTTCCATTCCTGCGGGGCATTGCTGTCTTCCATGATGAGCGAGCGGCGCAGTTGTATAATAATATCCAGCGGACTAATGCTTACAGGGCAAGCTTCCACGCAGGCATTGCAGGTGGTGCAGGCACGCAATTCCTCCACGGTGATATAGTCTTTTACAAGTGTTTTGCCATCGTTTTTAAACTGCTGATTGATTGCTATATTTTTACCCACTTCTGTTGCCCGGTCACGGGTATCCATCATGATTTTCCTGGGGCTTAACAGTTTGCCGGTGATATTTGCGGGGCAGGCGGCGCTGCATCTTCCGCACTCAGTGCAGCTGTATGCATCCAGCAAGTTTTTCCAGCTCAGGTCAAACACATCTTTGGCGCCAAATTTTGGCGTTTGTGTGTCACCGGTAGTGGGTGCCAGTTCAGGCTGCATCATATATTTTACTTCATTTTGCACGCTGACCATATTCGTCATTTTTCCCTGCAGGTTAAGACGTGCATACCAGGCATTGGGAAACGCCAGCATGATATGCAGGTGTTTGCTGTAAGGCAAATAATTTAAAAATGCCAGTATGCCGGCAATGTGGATCCACCAGCAGGTTCTTTCTATACCCATTAATGTGCCTTGCGAAAAGCCACTGAATAAAGGTGCCAGCAAACCTGAAAAAACAAAGCTGCCGGTATTGTGATAATGTTCATTGCCCTGCAACTGTAGCGCCCTGTCAGCGGCATTCATCGTTAGAAAAAGACTCATCAATATAATCTCGGCAATTAAAATATAGTTGGCATCGCTGCGGGGCCAGCCATTTAAATCTTTGCTGATAAAGCGTTTTAGTTTCAGGATATTTCTCCTGCTTAAAAAAGCAATGCAAACAATGATCACCCCCACGGCGAGGATTTCGAAAAAGTTAATCAGGAAAGAATAGCAGCCGCCGAGCCAGGGAAAAAACAGGCGGTGGGTGCCAAAAATTCCGTCCAGTACAATCTCCAGCACTTCCAGGTTAATGATGATAAAGCCTGCATATATTACCAGGTGCATTATGGCCACCAGCGGATTTTTAAACATTTTTTTTTGCCCCAAAGCCAGCAGCAGCAGGTTTTTCCAGCGTTGTGGTTTATTGTCAGTCAGGTCTTCGGGCTGGCCCAGAAATATGTTGCGCCTTATTTGTAAAATGTTTTTTGTAAACAGCCAAACAGCTGCAGCCAGCAGGGCGACAAAAACAATTTGGAGGACAATGTGCATACGGTTTATTTATATGGCTAAGTTAATTATCAAAAACCAGATACACTAATTATGCGGCATTATTGAATATTGATTTACTTTCGTACAATACAAAGAGTTAACTGCATGGCAAACAAAAAATACATTCTCACAAAAGAAACGGCCGGAAAAAAATTGCGTCGCATGGCGCTGGAAGTGGTAGAACAAAATTATGGTGAGCAGCAATTGGTATTGGTGGGCATTAAAGATAATGGATTGATCATTGCCCATAAAATAAGTGATTATTTAAAAGAAGTTTTTACAGGTGAGATTATAGTAGCGGCTTTAACAATGGATAAAAAAAATCCGTTTACAATTTCGGTTGAGCCCGCAATGGATTTTAATGATAAAATTATTTTGCTGATTGATGATGTGGCCAACAGTGGCAAAGCAATGCTATATGCACTGAAACCATTTTTGGAAACTCACCCTAAAAAGATACAAACACTGGCGCTGGTTGAACGGACGCACAAATCATTTCCGATTGACCTGGATTATGTTGGTCTTAGCTTTTCAACAACTTTGGACGAACATATTTATGTGGAAGTAGAAGGTACGGATGTTGTGGGAGCATGGATGGAGGCCCCCTAAATTCCCCAAGGGTGACTTTTGGCGTTTGCTATTTTGCGATGCTCTTCTTTTTCGCAAAGCCTGTTTTTAATTTTTACTTTTTTGTTTTTACTTTTTTTAAAAATGCAATGCATGCACTTTGAATTGTCCTTTGCTAAACTCCAGGCTTGGGGTGGGAAATTTGAAGGCGCTTAGTACCGTTAATAAAAAACGGATACCTTTTTTATTCGTCTTTATTTTGGTGAGGTCAATGTCTGGAGCCAGGTACCATTGGCGGTAGCGGCTGATATTACTTCTGTCGAATGTTATGTTTCCTTCTTTATCTTTTGCAATATTGCTTCGGGCACCAAACATACCATCTGCTCCATAACCCACAGCAACTCCCAACCACGCCGGTAAATTACTTTCAGGTATAAAAGCTTTCAGGTTGGCGCTTGCCCAGTAGGTTTGCGCATTGTAATCTTTAATAAAACGTTGCGAAAGAGTTTTTCCATACAAGTCATCCGCCCGTTGGTTTAGCCCGGCATCACCGTAACTGTTTTTATGAAATGAGAATTTTATTTTGATCCGCTGATCATTCCACGCAAGTTCCTGTCCGATAAGTAAAGCGCTGCCCGCGACATTGGCACTGAAGTCGCCCCAGCTAAAACCCCATTGGGTGCTGAATCCGTCCATCACTTCCAGTGCGCCCTGGTAAGCCAGCCCGCTTAATCCTCCCAGCCAGATGCGTTTTTTGCGGCTGATACCTGTCCACCGCCACAATTCCATACTGGCGCGGCTTTCAATATACGCACTGTAAAAATGTCCCACTTTATCTACCTGCAACCATTCGGCATTGTCGTCAAAAAAATGAAAACTGCTGCGGGGGTAATCTGCATACCAAGCCGAGTTTAACCCGACAAGGATAGCGCCATATCCAACTACGTTGGCTATGGCAACACCTGTAACTCTTTTTTTTATTACCCCGGGGCTGAGTGTTAATGACGCAGTTGAAGGATAGGACTTTTGTGATTGCAAACTATCCTGCGCCAGCATTTGCTGAACGGTTAATATGCTGAACAGGAAAAGCAGCACCGGTTTTTTGTAACCGGCCGCTTTATCATAGCGGTACTGTCTTAACATCCACCCCTTCGGTAAAAAGCCTCTCATAAAACAAAAATAATAGTATCTGCTGTTAATGAGATACTATTATATATTTTTGAGGACTCAAAATATGAAACAATGGATACAAACATTCAACAAAAAATAGACGGCTGGTTAACCGGCAACTACGAACAATCAGTGAAGGATGCCATCAGGCAAATGCAAAAGGATAATCCCGATGAACTGGCAGATGCTTTTTATAAGAACCTGGAGTTTGGTACCGGCGGTTTACGCGGCCTGATGGGCATCGGCACCAACCGCATGAACAAATACACCGTAGGAATGGCGACACAAGGTTATGCCAACTATTTAAAAAAATGTTTTACCGGCGAAATAAAAGTGGCGATTGCGCATGACTGCCGTAACAACAGCCGTTTTTTTGCTGAAACAACGGCCCATGTTTTTGCTGCCAATGGCATCAAAGTATTTTTGTTTGAAGCGTTGCGACCTACACCGGAATTAAGTTTTGCCATCCGCAATTTAGGTTGCCAGGGGGGAGTAGTTTGCACCGCATCGCACAATCCAAAAGAATACAACGGGTATAAAGCCTACTGGGATGACGGCGCACAGATGGTAACACCACATGATGAAAATGTAATTATTGAAGTAGATAAAATAGCGTCTGTAGATGATGTACAATGGAGCGGGGGCGATGCCAACATTACCATTATTGGTAAAGATATGGATGAAGCGTACCTCGCCATGGTAAAGGGTTTGAGCGTTTACCCGGATGTATGTGCTGCGCAGCACGATCTTAAAATCGTGTACACACCTATCCACGGAACGGGTATTACCCTGGTACCGCAGGTGCTGGCAAAATTTGGTTTTGATAACGTGCATATTGTGGAAGAGCAGAGTACACCGGATGGCAATTTTCCAACAGTTGTTTATCCCAACCCGGAAGAAAAAGAAGCTATGAGTATCGGTCTTGAAAAAGCCAAACAGTTGGATGCAGATATTTTGCTGGGTACAGATCCTGACAGTGACCGCGTTGGTATTGGCGTAAAAAATGCCAAGGGAGAATGGGTATTAATGAATGGTAACCAAACCGCAGTATTGGCATTTAATTATATGATTGAAGCCAGGAAAACGAAAGGAATTAATCAGCCAAATGATATGGTGGTTAAAACAATTGTTACAACCGATATGATTGATGGCATAGCCAAAGCCAGCAACATCGCCTGTTACAATGTACTCACCGGTTTTAAATGGATTGCTTCTTTGATAAAAGAAAAAGAAGGAAAGGAAAATTATATCATTGGCGGCGAAGAGAGTTTTGGGCTGATGGTGGGAGATGAGGTTCGAGATAAGGATGCTATCAGTGCCGTGGCTTTACTGTGTGAAATGGCTGCATATGAAAAGAACAAGGGCCGGAGTTTATATGCCAAGATGATTGACTTGTATGTGCAATACGGTTTGTACAAAGAGAACCTGGTAAGCATCACCAAGAAGGGTATGAATGGCGCCAAAGAAATTGCTGATATGATGGAAGGCTACAGAAACAATCCGCCTGCAACTATCGATGGTGTGGCGGTTGCTGCTTTGCTGGATTATGAGTTACAGGTAGGGAAAAATTTACAAACGGGAGAAACCTATCCTATTAATTTACCAAAAAGCAATGTGCTGCAGTTTTTGCTTAACGACGGAACTAAAATTTCGGCAAGGCCCAGCGGTACAGAACCTAAAATAAAATTTTACTTTAGCGTAAATACCAAACTGGCAGATGCAGCAGGTTTTGATGCTGCCAATCAATCGCTCGATGAAAAAATTAAGCGGATGATTGAAGAGATGAAATTGAAGTAGAAAATTATATTTTTTTTGCAGTGCCGGCATTGTTCCGGCACTGTTTATTTATAGAAAAAAGGTTTAAAAAAAGAGGCCAGTTAAGTTTTTGTTTTATTCGCAAAAAAGGGGGTAATTCGTGGCAGTTAACAAGATTATGAGAAATTACCAAGACAGTTACCGGCACAAAGGGTTGAGAAAAAAACTAATGGATATTCTGCGGGAAAAAGGCATTACAGATGAAACCGTGCTGGCAGCAATGAACAATATCCCCCGCCACTTTTTTCTAGACAGTGCTTTTGATGAAATCGCTTACGAAGACAGGGCTTTCCCAATCAGCGAGGGCCAGACGATTTCTCAGCCATATACAGTAGCCTATCAAACGCAGTTACTGCAGGTGAAACCTTTAGATAAGATTTTAGAAATTGGCACAGGCAGTATTTACCAGGCGACCGTACTGGCTGAAATGGGTGCCAAGGTATTTACAATAGAACGTCAAAAAGCATTGTTTGAAAAAACAAGAACCTATATATTCAAATCAACATATCCCAACCTTAAATTTTTTTTTGGTGATGGATACGAAGGCTTGCCAACTTTCGCACCATTCGATAAGGTAATTATTACTGCAGCCGCACCTTTCATACCACCTAAGTTAATCGACCAGTTAAAAGCTGGCGGTAAGATGGTTATACCAGTTGATGAAGGAGAGCACCAGCGCATGTTGCGCATTACAAAAAATGCGGATGGCAGTACCAGTGAGGAAGCCTTTGATAATTTTTCATTTGTGCCTATGCTAAAGGGAAAGCAGGGATAACCATCACTAAAGTATAGAATCATCCGGATGAAATTTTTTGCAAAACTTGTTTTTATATGCAACTGCTGTTTTATAATAGCCGTCATATTGCGCTTAGTAGAAAATGCACATAAAAAAGCTGGTAATTTTAATGGCAGTATTAAAATCCAACCTTTGGAGAGTATACTTGTTATACTGGGTTATGGCGCCGTTTATATCAATTTTATATTCAACATTTTTTTACTGGTTTTAATTGTATCCAACCGAAAGAAAACTTCGCCGCATTGGCTAAATTGGGTTAATTTCCTTTTCCTGATTTTACAAGTATATTATTTTTTCTTTAGCAATTTTTAAATGATACAAAATATACTAAAAGACAAGCCTACAAAACTGTTTGTAATTTTTACAGCTTTTTTTGTGGCCAATGCACTGATAGCCGAATGCATCGGGGGCAAAATTTTTTCATTGGAAAAATTATTTGGGCTTGCGCCATCCAGCTTTACACTTTTTGGACAAAAGGCCCTGTCATTTAACCTCACCTGCGGGGTATTGTTGTGGCCGCTGGAGTTTGTGATGACGGATATTGTAAATGAATATTACGGGCCGAAAGCGGTACGGCGGATATCCTATACCGCTGTGGCATTAATAACGTACGCCTTTGTAATGTTTTATTTTGCCATGAGTGTTCCACCGGCAGATTTCTGGTATGGCTCGGCAGTACAGGATGGTATACCTGATATGAACAAGGCCTTTAATGGTATTTTCGGCCAGGGCATGTGGATTATATTGGGAAGTCTTGTGGCTTTCCTGGTGAGCCAGATTGTTGACGTGACTGTTTTTCATAAAATAAAAAAATATACAGGAGAAAAGAAAATGTGGCTACGGGCTACCGGCTCTACGCTCATCTCTCAGCTGGTGGATAGTTTTATAGTGTTGTTTATTGCGTTTAAAATTGGAAAAGGGTGGAGCTGGCAGCTGGTGCTTGCTATTTGCCTTGTGAATTATACATATAAATTTACCATGGCTATCATCTTAACACCTTTAATTTATCTTATAGAAAAACGCATTGAAAAATACCTGGGCCATGAAATAGCTTATACCATGAAACAAGCTGCCATGGGTAGAGAAAGTGCCTGAGTAATATTTGCAAATTTATACGGCATTAAAAAAGCATGGCGACTGCCATGCTTAAAAAATTCTGAAAGAAATTATTCGTTAATTAATAATAAATCAATTAAAACGTCTTCTCATTTGCAGAGACGTACGTTGCTTTTTTTTAAGGTTCCACATGTCGATTGCACCAAATGTACGGGTAAAGTCGTTTTGTTTTGAATCCATTGCAACTGTTTCAGTTAATGCTTCTTTCAGTTCATCATTTTTGATAGGGGCACCCATGCCCAAGGTATCACTTTTCATATCTCTAATTTTAATTTACTAATTCGCATCGCCGGCATCGCTTATTTATTCACATTCCGGCAATTTTCCTTAGCAAGCAACAGTTAGAGGACAGCCTAAGTAAATATAGTTACTGTTTTGCGGCGCAAAGATACGGTACTTAAAAATAACCGCCGGCAGATATCAATGTTTAAACTTTAAAGAGTTGTTAAAACTCTGACAAGTTTATTTTTGGAAAGATAGTTCGCTTGTGCGAGGCTGTTTTACCAGTATTTTCCTATGGGACGATGGCATTAAAATTGTTCTCGCTCCAAGGAAAGCCGCTTGTAAATATAACAGGTAAGATGAATAAATAAGGAATGTTGCGCGTAAAATCTAACCACTCAAGTAACTATAATTAAAGGTTCTTTGTGTGCGTGCAGGCGTGTAATGGAGGAAATAATAAATTAGTATATTGAAGCAACGGAAATGATGCAATACAGTCTTTAAAAATCCCGTTGTTAAAATGCAGCTTCTGCCATTAATCAGATACCCGCTTTTTAAAACGCAACGTATCCAATAATATATTAAATCCAGCCAAATGAATATCTTTATATATAAATCCAACGCAAACCAATGCTAAAAAAGGCTTTGCCATTTATTTTATCAGTACTCTTTTTTTCTTTTTTTTCATCCGGTTTGCTAGCACAGGATATCAAAGAAGAAAAGGATACCTTTTTTTTAGCGAAGAGAGGAGGGTTGCTTGGAAAGTTAGCAAAAAGCATTTCTACAGATGGACCTGGCCCCAATGGGGATGCTGTTAAAGTAGTAAATCCTTTCATAGCTCATACGGGCAAGATAATCCGCAATATTGAGTATTTACGTCTCGGTTTCGAAAGAACCATTTTTGATACTACAATTATCAGGAATAATTTTGGTGCTATTGTGGCCAATGGGTTTCATAAGAAAACTACTGTGAAAACCCTCAAAAATAATTTATTTTTTGTGGAAGGGGACAGGGTTCATCCCTATCTTTTGGCTGACAACGAGCGACACCTTAGGGACCAGATTTACATCCAGGATGCACGCATTTTAATCGACACGATTGCAGGAACCCGGGATTCAGTCGATGTGATTGTTATTACCAAAGATATTTTTGCCTTGGGTGGCAGCATTGATATGAGCAGTCCAACGAAGATGGCTGTTCAGGTAAAAAATGAAAATGTCGGAGGTTCAGGTTCCCGCTTATCGCTGAGTAGTTTTTATGATATAGACCGCAACCCCGTTTTTGGTTATGACGCTGGCTTTTTAAAACGAAATATCATGGGCAGTTTTATAGACTGGAGCGTTGGTTTCAAAAATTACCGAAATGCATTCAATAGCGGGCGAGCGGAAGAAACCATGTTGAATACGCATCTTGAAAAGCCTTTGGTAACGCCTTATATTCCATGGATTGGCGCTGCCGATATTTCTTTCGCCAGGACCAGTAACAATTATCTTTCGGACTCCCTGTATAAAAGTGATTTTAAATACAGCTACCGTAGTTCGGATATATGGTTTGGTTACAATTTTGGCAGTCAGCGGCTATTGTATAAAAACATGAATACACGGGTACGGAAATTTATTGCCGTTCGAAATTTTTATCAGCATTTTACCGCTATTCCTGCTATCAATCACCAAATATACGATTACCGTTATGCCAATATCAGGAGTACCCTTGCAGCGCTGAGTGTTTTCAGGCAGGAATCTTACAGGGCCAGTTTCATTTACGGATTCGGCCGGAACGAAGACGTTCCCGAAGGTTTTAGTGCTTCTCTCATTGGAGGTATAACAACAAAGCAAGACAGAACGCGACCCTACTTCGGCCTGGAAACTTTGATGAGTCACTTTTCCAAAAAGGGTTTTTACAGTACTTACACATTCAGAATGGGTGGATACACCTATCAAAAAACATGGGAGGATATTGATTTGTTATTCAACGTTGACCACTTTACAAAGTTAAAAAAAATGCATGGTAAATGGCTGAACCGTAATTTTTTTGGGTTTGGATTTACAAAGCAAATACGCCCGGTCTTAGATCAGCCTCTAACTATCATCAGTACGTTTGGTCTTCCCTATTTCAGAGGCTTTCTTGGCCCCGCCGACATGAGAACTACCGTTAAAACTGAAATGGTATTTTTCAACATGCAAAAATTCTGGGGCTTCAGATTAGCACCTTTTTTTTACGCTGATATGTCTATGCTTACCCCTACCAACAAATCGTTTGATAAAAGTGAATTATTTAGTTCCATCGGTGGCGGTGTCCGAACAAGGAATGAAAACCTTACTTTCGGGACAGTGGAGCTCCGGGGATATTACTTTCCAAGAACAGTTCCCGGTATGAAGAATTATAAAGTTGAGATCGGCACCAATATTCGTTTCAGGTACAACACCGTATTTATCCGTAAGCCCGATTTTGTACTACCTAACTAAATCTACAAAATTTTGAAAAAAGTATTGCATTTATTTGATTGGTAAGTTAAAATACTATTACTTTACCGCACAAAAAAATAGTCCTTCCGTAGAAACGGAAGAACTTTAACGATTGCTTGCCATATGAAATTCTTAGAGTATTTTGAACTGTTAAACAGTTAACTTTCTTTATTATTGCAACTTATTAACGATTGGTTGCCCACTTTTACGATTGCTTGCTATATTTTTCAACACATCATCGCTTTCTTAAAACGAAAGTATGGTGTGTTTTTTTACGTTCATAATCAAGTTATGAGTGTTTTAATTACGTTAAGGGAGTATTAATTTTTCGAAACCCTTATTCCATTTGGATTTTAGTTAAAAAAAACAATGATGCCCAACCGATTTACAGATACATTATTTCAGCTTATTAAATCACTGGAAAAGGCTGAGAAACGAAATTTTAAACTTTATATCAAAAGAAGTTCAGGTAACGAAGATTTAAAAATTATAGAATTGTTTGATGCACTGGATAAACTTTCTGACTATGATGAAACATTGCTTCTTAAGAAATTGCCATCTATTAAGAAGCCGCAGTTATCCAATATCAAAGTTCACCTCTATAAACAATTGCTTTCCAGCCTCCGGCTGCTAAAAAGTACCGGCAGTATAGATATGCAGCTAAATGAGCAACTGGATTATGCCAGGATTTTGTATAATAAAGGATTGTATGTTCAAAGCTTAAAAATTCTGGAGAAGCTGAAAGAGGTTGCTAAAACACATTACAAATTCAATTTTCTTACCCAGGTAATTTCATGGGAAAAAAAGATTGAAACGCTGCATATAACCCGCTCGATGCAAAACAGGGGAGAGTTATTGTCCGCAGAAGCTATAGAGGTAAATCACCGGGTAGATAATGTGGCGCGGATGTCGAATTTAGCGTTGCGTTTATATAGCTGGTATATTAAGAACGGGCATGCACGAAATGAAAAAGATGAAACTGACGTTAAGAATTTCTTGCAGGATAATTTGCCGCCCGGCGCCCATTTTCAAACTGGTTTTTATGAACGATTGTACCTGTATCAAAGCTATTGCTGGTATGCGTTTATCCGCCAGGATTTTTTAATGTACTACAGGTATGCGCAAAAATGGGTGGACATTTTTAACGAGCAGCCACTCATGATTAAGGTTGAGACTGGATATTACATTAAGGGAATGCATAACTTATTAAATGCGCATTTTGATCTTCGTAACTACCAGGGTTTTGAAAATGTGTTAAAAGCCTTCGAAGCATTTTCCAATACCGAACTGGCCATGCATCATGACAATCACCGAATTCAGACATTTGTGTACATCAGCGCATCAAAAATTAACCAACACTTTATGTTGGGCACTTTTTCTGAAGGACTTAAACTGGTGAAGGGGATCGAGGAAAAGCTGGAGGAATATTCGCTTTACCTCGATAATCATCGCCTGCTTGTTTTTAATTATAAGATTGCTAATCTGTTTTTTGGTGCGGGTAAATACGATATCTCCATCGACTATCTTCAAAAAATAATTAATGGTAACCCTGAGATGAGAAACGACTTGCAGTGTTATGCAAGATTACTGCACCTTATGGCGCATTACGAACTGGGTAATTTTGACATCATAGAGTCATTGATAAAATCTGTGTACCGGTTTATGGCAAAAATGCAAAATCTTACCATAGTGGAAGAGGCTATGTTCAAGTTTTTACGCAACTCATTTCAATTATCAAGACAAAAATTAAAACCCGAGCTGGAGAAATTTTTGCAGAGTATAAAAGGTCTGGAAAAAAACAGGTTTCAAACCCGAAGTTTTGCTTACCTGGATATTATATCATGGGTGGAAAGTAAAGTGTATGAGAAGCCGCTAAGTACAATCATTGGCAACAAATACCTGCAACAAAAAACGCGTATTTATCAATAAAACACCATCAGTATGTTATAAACGTTCCAGCAATGTTTCGAGATGATGCATTTGAATGCCAAATAATGATTTTAAGGCACCGATCTTGTTAAGATAAAATTGCTTTGTATTTGCGGGTTTGTCTTGTTTAACGCCCACTATCAATACATTCTTTGGAGTATGTTCTGTGGCGATAAATTCAAACACGCGGGACTTATAACCCCAAGCCTCCAGTAATAAAGATCTGATGGCATCAGTGACGATCTCGGCCTGTCGTTCCATTAAAATGCCATGTTTGGTAATCGATTTTAATTCATTGTCAGGAGCCATTTGTTTTCTGATTTGCTTATGGCAACAGGGCGCACAAATTATCACGCGTGCATTTGCTTTTATGCCACTGTAAATGGCATCGTCAGTTGCTGTATCGCAGGCATGCAATGCTATTAACATATTGGCATTATTTACAACTGCATCTTCAATTGTACCGCTCTGAAAACCAAGCGCCTCATAGCTTGATTCACGGGCGATCCTATTGCAGTTATCTACCAGCTCCTGCCTCAGTTCAATACCGGTTACGGTGGCTTCAAGGTGCAATTTACTGGTGAGGTAATCGTACAGTGCAAATGTTAGATAGCCCTTGCCGCAACCCATATCTACCACATGCAGGCCTTCTTTAAAGTCAATATCTTTAATTATCCCGTCAATAATTTCAACGTAACTGTTTATCTGTTTGTATTTATCCTGCCTGTCTTTTTTTACTTTTCCTTCTGCAGACGTAATGCCCAATGCTTGCAGATACCCTTTCTCAGTAGTTTGTATAATGCGATTTTTTTGTTTGTCGTGCTGATTTGCCTGTTCGGTTATTTTCAAGGAGGGGGCATTGGTGGTTATTTTTAAACGCTCATTTTCTTGAAGAGCCAGGTGTACATCTTTTTGCGACGTAAAAACATCGGCGTTTAAAAACTCGTTGTGGAGCATTTGTTGCATTAATGCAATACCTTCTTTAACGTCGTAATTTTTTGTGATGTCCTTTGTTGGATACCGGTATACATAACTTAATTTGAGGGAATTTTTAATAAGCAACGGCTTAATAAAAATATTTTTAAGTTCGGCCGTTTTTATTCTGCGATTGCCCAGTGTAATTTTTATTACCTGTAGCTTTTCAATGTCTGTAGCCAGTTGATTAAAAAATTGTTGCAATTCTGCTGACATTGGGAACATTGTTGGTTTATACAATACAGCAAAGGTAAATTGTTATTTATTGCGATTGTATCAAAACCCTCAGGCCAAAATTTTTTTAACTCAAAAACTGGAGGAAATTGTTCTATAGAGGTGCTTATGAAGAGGCTTTTAATTCTTCTTCTATGCACTCATGAAAATTGTTTTCATTTTCCAATATCCACTGGGGCAGGGGCTGTTTAGTGATTTTCCAGGTATTGTCTTCCTTTTGCATCTCAAAGATGATCCTGTTGTCCCTGTTATCAACCACATTTACAGAAAATATGGCCGGTGTACTGCCGGAATTATATCTTCTGAAATTAAATTCCCTCAGGCGTCCGTCGGCTTTTATCAGCTTGGTAAATTGTATATTCTTTATAAATGATAACTGCATATGTATATTTTAAGAAAAAAAATTAGAGCAATAAACATGCTACAAACTAGCAACCTGAAAGATAATTGGATTGATTTAATGTTATCAGTAAATTAATTATTTTTTAGCAAAATTAACAATCGCGTTTTGTTTGTTGAAGCCGTGCCTTAGAACTGGTTTACACGGGCATCGGCACTATTTAAAACCTGCTGAACAATCATTTTCGACAAATAAATATTGTAAGAATCAGATAGCAATGCCCTGCTAACCTGTGTCACAATATCTGCCAAAATTTCTTAGTCAAAAATAAAGGCCTTCGATGGAGTGCAGGTTGTTTATCTCATAAATTAAGCTGGACAAGGGACATTAAATATTCTTGCGTATGTTTGGGCGATTTTGATTTAAAATATTTCAAAAACAAACCAATGATAGTATGGTAAAGACAAGACTGGAAGCTTTTAGTGACGGCGTAATTGCCATTATAATAACGATTATGGTGTTGGAACTCAAAGTGCCACACGATGATAGTTGGACTGCTTTAAAACCCCTGTTCCCGGTTTTTTTAAGTTACCTCTTAAGCTTTATTTACATTGGAATTTACTGGAACAATCATCATCACCTGCTACATACTGTGAACAACATAAGTGGCAAAGTACTTTGGGCTAATAACAACTTGCTTTTTTGGTTGTCACTGGTACCGTTTACCACTACATGGATGGGAGAAAACCATTTTTCTACCTGGCCAGTGGCAATTTATGGTATAGTGTTATTGATGGCAGGAGTTGCTTACTATATATTGGAAAGAACGCTCCTTGACCATGCTATCAATAATACAAAGCTGGCAAAAGCAGTGGGAAGCGATATAAAAGGCAAATCATCCATCGCCATTTATATCATTGCAATCGTACTCACTTTCATCCATCCGTTTATCGGCTGTTTCCTATATATTTTCGTTGCGGCAATGTGGCTTATTCCCGATAAGCGGATTGAGAAAAAGCTAGCAGAAGAAAAATAAAATTACTGACTGGAATATAAAATAAAAGAGTTTTGGCTGTTGACCAAAACTCTTTTCCCTCTGCTTCTCTGCATGTACCCAAAGGCTATGCGGCCAGATGGTGCATTGGATATGTTCTCAGTTAAAATTCATTCAACTTTACATCATCACTTCGAGAAGCGATCTCTGCAATGTTAGGCCAAAAATATGCCATAAAATGTTAAAAATTCATCAGTTTGTCAATGCAATCGTCTGCATTTTAAAATTGTTAATAAGTTGTGAACTGGATTATATATGCATTAACTGAATTTGTTTTGATCTCATTCTTCGATGCTTTTATACTATATTGGGAAATTAAAATAATCTTATGCGCTATCTTATTTTGTTTTTGTTATCCTTGTTTTCTCTGGCAGTAACTGCTCAGAAAACGGCCCATACTGTAATAAAAACAGATCTTGTTCCGGCTGGAATTACTGCAACAATATCGAAAAATTCTGTCAATTTAACTGCTGGCAAAAGGCTGGACTATACTGCATTTACGGGATATTTAAACCTGCAGAATGATACAGGCAAACAGGTAGCGAAAATATTTTTCACTTATTACCGCAAAGATGGAGAAGATGCATCACAAAGACCGGTTTGTTTCACATTCAACGGCGGGCCGGGGTCATCTTCTGTTTGGCTACATATGGGTGGCCTTGGTCCCAAGAGAGTTTTATTACAGGATGATGGCACAGCACCGGCACCCCCTTACCAAATTATAAACAATGAGTATACCTGGCTTGATAAAACCGACCTTGTTTTTATTGATCCTGTGTCAACGGGGTTTAGTGTACCTGCCGGCGCGGAAAGTGCCAAACAGTTTCACGGTTTTGTTGAAGATGTACAAAGTGTCGGCGCCTTTATACGCAGTTTTTTATCTAAATACCAGCGCTGGGCTTCTCCTAAATATTTGGCAGGCGAAAGTTACGGCACCACAAGGGCGGCAGGGCTTGCAAAATTTTTAACGGACAGTTACCGGATTTATATTAATGGAATTTTATTGATTTCCCCCGTGCTTAATTTTGGAACTAATGACATTGCGATAGGGAATGATTTGCCGTTTGTGTTGTATATACCTTCTTACACAGCCGCCGCCTGGTATCATAAAAAATTGGCCGCAACGCTGCAAGGGGATTTACAAAAAACTTTAAAGGAAAGTGAAGACTTTGCAATGAATGAATATGCGCCGGCCCTGCTTAAGGGTGAATGGCTTGGAGATGCTGAGAAAGACCGGATTGCGGAGAAGCTGAGCTACTATACCGGACTCAGTAAAGTCTATATATTACAAGCTAATCTGCGTGTATCGGACAGTCGTTTTTATAAGGAATTACGGAGAAAGGACGGCCTTTCAATAGGCCGGCTCGACAGTCGCTTTACCGGGCATAATTTTGACAATGCCGGTGAAGGAGTTGATTACGATCCATCCTTCATTAATATTGATGGTCCGTTTACCAGTACAATGAATGACTATTTTGAACGGGACTTAAACTTTAATGAGGAAAGGGAATACAATATTTTTGGAAATGTTTATCCCTGGAATTATAATAACGTACAAAACCAATACCTGAATGTAGCTGAAAGCCTGCGGGACGCCATGACAAAAAATACGCACCTGAAAGTATATATTGGCAGCGGCTATTACGATTTTGCTACGCCCTACTTCACAGCCAATTATGATGTAGCGCATATGTTTCTGGAGCCAGACTTGAGAAAAAACCTGCGTCATTATTATTACGAATCCGGCCACATGTATTATATCAACAAGCCTTCCATGATTCAGTTTAAAAAAGATGTTGATAATTTTTTCGAATGGAGTAATGGCTTGAAATAGTGGCCGCCTTAAAAGCCAGAATTTTTTATGAATTCAAAACAGCAACCGGCTTTAGTCAGACAGCAATTCTGGACAGTTTTTGGAAAGTACATGCGACCGATACTTTCAGCTTCTGGCGAAAAGATCAACTGGATAAATTACAAAACTGGTGTAAAATTTATCCGGATCAACTTGAATTGCAGCAATGGTGAAGCCTCGATAGGGCTGGAATTATCGAATCCGGAAGAAGAGATCAGGCATTTGCAGTTTGATCAGTTATTACAATTCAAAAAACCATTCCAGCAGCTGTGTGGCGCAGACTGGCAGTGGCAAAAAGACGTTTTGAGCGATGGTGAAAAATGCAGTAGTACCATATCTGCCAGTATTAGAAACGTGCATATTTTAAATCAGTCTGACTGGCCGCAGCTGATTTCATTTTTTAAAAATGGGATGATTGCCCTGGACCAGTTTTGGAATGAATACCAGTTTGCGTTACAGTAGTATGCCTACTTCCATTTTACTATATCGCCACGACAGTTGGGTAACTCAGTTTTAGGAAAATTATAATCAATACTAACGGGCCCGCTGCTTGCTTTCAATTTTTTGTTTTTATCATTCTGATTCGAAACCAGTTTTCTCAAGCCAGTCAGGAATTTCCTTTTAGTAGCTATTTTTAATTTAGCCAGAGAAAATAAGACTTTAAATTCACCTTCTCTTCCGCAGCCGGTTATTTGCCATGCCTGGATAGTTATCTTGTTCTTCTTGTTAAATTGCTGAGTGAAATTTTTTAAAAAGTCATCGCTAACGGGACCGCAGCACATACTCCCAAAAGATACGACTGCATCATATTTTTCTACGCGGGACGAATCTGGTTGCGTATAGCCTTGCATATGCAACAATGCCGATAAAAAAAAAGTAACTGCAATTTTCATTTATTACAAATTTATTCTCAAAGGTCATGATAATTTAATAAACCGGGTATCGTAATTATTGAGCGGGAAGATCAGCACTGATCAATATTTGATTGAAGCTGTTTTGTAAAATGAAGGGAGCCGGATAAAAATCCGGCTCCGTTTTTTCTCTTAATACTCCTTGAAACCTTTGAAAAGCCTGTAAAATTTTAAATTATGTGGATTCGATTAATTACTGCTTGTTTATTGAATTTTAAAAATAATCTCTTTCGGGAGATTTAAATCGCTTTTTGAGTAGTCGGAAGTTTTTAATATGCAAACGGCAATCCTCGCCGTAATAACGGTAGACAATTCTACAAGTGTAGTGATTTCGCCAGTAGTTGAAAGTTGGCTCATCCTCTGGCAAGAGCAAATGTTCACATGCCCCGGGGCTATTTTTATTACCTGCTAACACCGGGAACGACAGCCAGGCTTTCATTACCACTTTCCCCAACGCTTTGCACAGCAAAAAAATAATTGTCTTTTGAGTAAGGCAATACTATTTGAAGTTCTTTAGTAAAAATTTTTTTTTGCCAGAAGGCACTGGTAGTTTCCCGCATCAAAACATAATATCCTTTCACTTTTCCGGTTTTTGGGGCAAGCCAGGTAAGATTGGTAGTGTTGCCTAATTTTTTTATGTCAACTTTTACTGCTTCAGGCATAGCTGGCGCTTTGGAAAGATTGGCCAGGTTGCAAAGATTCAGTGCTGTGTTTTTCCGCAGGTATTCAAAGTCAATGTGCTCAGGCAAATCCCCAAATTGAATTCCATTTTCCAAACGAACATCCTGGTGCTGGCGTGTATAGTTCTCGTTCATTTCTGTAATTCTCACCGCTGCAAAGCCATTTTCTACATAAGGTGTGTGATCGCCACCCCGTAAAAAACGGTCGTTGCGGTACACCATCACCACTTGTAAATTATCAACATATCTTTCGCCTGTTTCCTTTACATACCTCGCCAGCTGACGAGATATGCCATCGTTCTCCAATCCAAGCTGGCGGATGTTTTTAGCATTTTTATCCAACTCATAAAACGGAAGTCCTTCACTGAATACTCTCACCTGTGTATTGTTAATAATATTGGTTTCGCTGCTGTTATTACTGCCCATAATATCATTGTTCAATACTGCTTCAATATTCAGGTTTAGCGCCTTCGATTTTTTAGCCATATAGTTAGCCCCCAGGAGGCCTTGTTCTTCGCCGCTTACCGTCACAAAAATGATGGATGCAGGAAAAGTATGTTTGCTCATGATCCTGGCACATTCCAGTACTGCAGCGCAGCCGCTGCCATCGTCATTTGCACCGGGTGCATCGCCTTTTCTGTCCATTACATTGCTGCGCATATTATCCAAATGACCGCTGATAATAAAAATCCTTTTGTCAGCAGTATCTGTTCCCTTTAACGTAGCTACTACATTGCCCAGTAGTAAAACACTGTCTACTCTTTTTCCATCGGGTTGCAAAGTTGCGGTATCGATAAAAGCGGAAAGGCGGCCATTGGACTGCTTTGCAAATTCAGTAAACTTGCTCAATACCCATTTTCTCGCAGCACCAATACCACGGCGACTGTCAGTCTGTGTGCTAAGGGTGTTGCGGGTGCCAAATGCTACCAGCATTTTAATATAGCTTTTTAAAGAATCTGGATCAACCTGTTTTACCATCTGGTCAATCTCAGCATCCCTTTCAATTATTTGCTGGGCTGTTGCCGGATTTATAATACATGCGAACAAACCAATAACCAACGCTCTTTTCATGAAAAAATATTTGCTTTAAAATTAGCGCATTCGTTTACATCCGGGTAATTTAAATCGCCGCAATTAGTTTGAAATAATTTGCATTTATGACTGTTAGCGGCAAAAAATTTCATGAGCTTTTATGCTGCCAAATCATATCAGGCAGGAATAAATTTTAACGAAATGGAGTTTACACAATGCCTGGTATTTTTCCTAGTGAGTCTTTCCCCGGTAAACACGTGTCCCAGGTGGGCATCGCAATTGGCACAAACAATTTCAGTTCTGCTTCCGTCTGCATCGGGTATCCGTTTCACTGCTCCCGGTATTTCGTCATCAAAACTAGGCCAGCCGCACCGGGAATCAAATTTATCGGTTGAATTGTACAGGGGGCTGTTACACCTGCGGCAAACATAAGTACCTGTTGATTTATTATTGTTGTACTCACCGGTAAAAGGTCTTTCTGTCCCCTTGCGAACGATTACATATTCTTCTTCAGGTGTTAATTTATTGTATTCCATTTTTTTGAATTTTTATTTTAATTATGTACGAAAACTAACGCTTGGCGGATGCTTAAAATAGGTGCTTAAAAATTTTGTCAGCACCCATTCACTTTCCATAACGACCGCCATATTACCGCTTATAACAAATCGTTTTGCAAAATAGTTTGTTTAACCAACTTTGCTCTTCAAACTTAATTTCCCCGGATATTTATTTATTGATACATTTGCATACATCAATCTATCCATCTCATGGAATTGAAACAGCTGGAAAAAATTGCCAAGGCATTAGGCGATATGAACCGGTTGAAAATACTGGAAGATATGGCTGGAAGGGGAGGCTGTATACAATGTTCCCAGATAACGGATAAAATTAACCTTGCACAGCCTTCAGTGAGTCATCATATAAAAACGCTTACGGAAGCAGGCCTGATACAACCATCCAAAGATGGCAGGTGTTACAGCTACACCATTAATAAAGCGTTGTTGAAAGAGTATATAAAAGAAATTGCCTCTTTTGGCGGAAAGTAATTTGTCCTTTTCTTTTAAAAATCTTTTTGAAGTTGCATGCAGGGCATGCTATAAGTGGCAGCCAATTAACTGGTGTGAATATTGTTGACGCAATTCAGTGCCTTTAAATAATTAATAAATAAATGAATAGAAATTTACAATTAATGAGACAATTAAAAATAATGGTTCTTACTGCCTGCGATAAAAATAATCGGGTTGCTGTGAAATTATTTGTAAATAGCTTCTTTCTATTATGCCCGTTTTTTTTGCTGGGGCAATCGATGGGAAAAGATAGCTTACTGCAGGAAGTTACATTGAAGAGTGCAGTTGATTATGCTATTGTTCATCAACCGCAAATACAGCAATCCATAATAGACCAGCAGATTCTGGAAACCACCATCAGGAGTAAACTTGCAGACTGGTATCCCCAGATTAATTTCAATTATAACCTGCAGCATAATTTTATTGTTCAAACAGCTATTATTGGAGGCAATGCCATTAAACTGGGTGTGAATAATACGTCCGCGGGCCAGTTCACCGTTTCGCAGGCCATTTTTAATAAAGATGTTTTGCTCGCCAGCCGAACAAAAACAGATGCCCGGCTACAAGCCAGGCAACTTACCAGCAACAATAAAATTGAGCTTGCCGCGGATGTGTCAAAGGCTTTTTATGATGTGCTTTCTACCGAACAACAGATTAAGGTTTCAACGACAAACATTCAGCGGATTGAACAAAGTCTTAGGGATGCCTTCAACCAGTACAAAGCCGGTATTGCTGATAAAATCGATTATAAGCGGGCTACTATTACGCTGAACAATTCCAAAGCAGCCAAAAGAAGCAATGAAGAATTATTGAAGGCAAAACTGGAAAACCTTAAAACGCTGATGGGGTATCCGCTATCAGCCAGTCTGAATATTGTATACGATAGTCTGCAAATGGAAAAGGAGATTGCACTGGATACGTCACAGGAAGCTAACTACACAGCCAGGATTGAATACCAGTTGCTGGAAACACAAAGACGGTTGTTGCAGTACAATGTGCAATATAATAAATGGAGTTACCTGCCAACAATTTCTGCCAATGGGGCTTATAACCTTTCTTACCAGAATAATAATTTTGCAAAAATATATAGTAATAATTTCCCCAATTCTTTTGCAGCACTAACGCTGGGCTTCCCAATTTTTCAGGGTGGCAAAAGAAAAGCGGCGCTGCAGGCTGCGCAACTCGAGCTGGAAAGAAATAATCTCGATATCATCAATTTAAAAAATTCAGTCAACTCTGCTTATACGCAGGCAATGGCTGTTTACAAAAGCAACCTGGAAAATTTTCAGGCGCTGAAGCAGAATCTTGTGCTGGCCAAAGAGGTGTATGACGTTTTGCAATTGCAATACAAGTCTGGCATAAAAGCATATCTGGAAGTGATCACATCAGAAACGGATTTAAGAACAGCAGAAATAAATTATTACGCTTCTTTGTACCAACTGCTGGCCAGTAAAATAGATGTACAAAAAGCGCTTGGACAAATTGTTTATTAAGAAAATCACCCAACATAAAAATAAAATACTGTTTGTATGTACTTAAAATATCTTCAGCTGTCTGCAGGTTATGCAACTCTTTTTTTATTAACGGCCTGTGGTAATTCAAAAGACCAGGCACCTCCGCCGCCACCTCCACCGGCGAAAGTAACCGTGCAGCCTGTGATAAAAACGGATGCCGTTTATTATGACGAATATCCTGCAACAATCAATGCACTTAACCAGGTTGAATTAAGACCTCAGGTAAGTGGGTTTATTTCCGGCGTTTATTTTAAAGACGGTGCCAGGGTTCGCAAAGGTCAGCTGTTGTATTCAATAGATGAGCAATTGTATGCGGCCAATTATCAGCAGGCTGTTGCGGGCTTAAGTGTGCAGGAAGCGAACTTAAATAAAGCCCAGAAAGATGCCAACCGTTTTCACGAGCTGGATAAAAATGATGCGGTGGCAAAGCAACTTGTAGACAATGCGGACGCGGCATTGGAAGTAGCGAAAAAACAGGCAGAGGCAGCCAGGGCAAATATCCAGGCCGTGCAAACCAACGTGAAATACACAAAAGTATACGCTCCCTTTGACGGATTGATTGGCATCTCGGCAGTTAAACCGGGCGCAGCAGTTACAGCGGGCCAAACGGTACTCAACACGGTTTCATCAGACAGGGAACTGGCTGTGGATTTTAATGTAGACCAAAAAGAAATTTATCGTTTTACAAAGCTTATGAGCGATGCCCCGAAAAAAGCAGACTCCACTTTTTCACTTGCCTTTGGTACAGATGTGTATCCTTATCCCGGAAAAATTGCTTTGCTTGACAGGGCAGTAAATGCACAAACAGGAACCATTAAAGCAAGACTGATCTTTCCCAACAATAAAAATTTATTGATTGCTGGTATGAACGGAACTGTACGGGTTAAAAACAATTCGGCAACTCAATCTTTGCTGATTCCATATAAAGCAGTAACAGAGCAACTCGGTGAATTTTTTGTGTATGTGCCCAATGACAGTAACAAAGTTTCTCAGCGAAAAATAGTCCCCGGTAAACAGATAGGTGCCAATGTAATTGTAAAAGATGGTTTGAAAGACGGGGAGTCTGTCGTAGTGGAAGGAGTGCAGAATTTAAGGGAAGGTGCGGCTATCAATACTTCTTCAGCTCAGCCTGCAGGACCAACAACAACACCAGCAAAATAACGCCATTGATTGGTACAACATAATCTTTGATTCAAAATTTTGCAACAGGTTTTTATTACTGAGGTATTTTGAACGGTAACAGAACCTTATTGCATCCATAAAATAGTACCGTCTTAACGGTTAAATAGTAAATACGATGATAGCAGATACTTTTATAAGGAGGCCGGTAACAGCCATTGTAATATCCATTGTTATTGTACTGGTTGGAATTATTTCAATGACAATTTTACCCGTTGCACAATATCCTGACATTACACCACCAACGGTTTCTATATCCGGCAACTTTATAGGCGCAGATGCGGAAACCGTTGAACAAACTACCACCACTGCAATGGAAACGCAGGTGAATGGTACACCGGGCATGACCTACATTTCAAGTAGCAGCAGTAGCAGTGGTGCCAGTAGCATCAATGTAAATTTTGAGTTAGGAACCGATGTGAATATTGCAGCGCTGGACGTACAGAACCGGGTAAGTGTTGCCCAACCAACACTACCGGATGCAGTGAAACGTTTGGGGCTCACCGTTCGTAAACGTGTGCCAAGTATTATGGTGGCGCTGGCGTTTTATTCACCCAATGGAACGCATGATGCTACCTTTATTGGTAACTACGCTAACATTTATGTAAAAGACGCTTTACAACGGGTTCCTGGTGTTGGAGATATTGTGTCCCGTGCAGATGATTTTGGGATGCGTATCTGGCTGAATCCTGAAAAACTGGCTAATCTGGGCATGAGTACTTCTGATATCCTGGCTTCCCTTACCGAGCAAAACTTACAGGTTGCAGCAGGAACCATTGGTGGCAATCCACAACCATCTGCGCAAAGTTTTGAGTACAACGTATTAACCAACAGCCGCATCAATACCAAGGATCAGTTTGAAAATATCATTGTTCGTACAGTTCCGGCAACAGGTACCGTTGTATATTTGAAAGATGTGGCAAGAGTGGAACTGGGAAAATTTGATTACGGCAGCAATGCTTTCGTGGATGGAAAGCCTGCGGCGTTTGTGTTGGTTTACCAGGCCCCCGGCGCCAATGCATTGCAGACTTATGAAGGAATAACTAGAGCGCTTACCGAATTAAAAAAGACGTTTCCGAAAGACATTGATTACAGTATCCCGCTGGAGACCGTTTCAGTGGTTAAAATTTCGATCAATGAAGTATTGCATACTTTGGTTGAGGCTTTATTGCTCGTAACATTCGTGGTATTTTTGTTTTTGCAGAACTGGCGGGCAACCTTGATTCCTGTGTTGGCCATTCCTGTTTCTTTGATTGGCACATTCATTTTCTTTATTCCTTTTGGGTTTACTATTAATACCTTAACACTGTTTGCATTTGTGCTGGCCATTGGTATTGTGGTGGATGATGCGATTGTAGTGGTAGAAGCCGTGCAGCATTATATGGATCATGAAAAAATATCCGCCAAAGAAGCTACCCGTAAGGCAATGAATGATATATCCGGACCCGTTATTGCCATTGCATTGATACTCGCTGCTGTATTTGTTCCCGTGGGTTTTATTCCGGGCATTGTCGGTAAGTTGTACCAGCAGTTCGCTATTACCATTGCGGTGTCTGTAATTATATCTGCTTTTGTTGCTTTATCTCTTACGCCGGCTCTTTGTTCTATTATGCTTAAGCCATCCAAAGATGAAACGGCTAAAAAGAATGTCTTCGAAAAATTCTTTGCCTGGTTTAACAGGGGGTTTGGCAAGATAACCACATCATATACATCCGGCGTTGGTAAATGGATAAAAGCAACGCCATTAGTGTTGATCATGTTGGTTTGTTTATTTGTTGGCTTGTTCTTTTTATTTAAAAGTAAACCCACAGGCTTTATACCAAGTGAAGATGAAGGCCGGTTATATGTTACTTATGAAATGCCCGAAGCTACGTCTACCAACAGAAGTAAAGAGATGCTGTTGACTGTTTTAAAAAGAGTTCAGGCGATTCCCGGTGTTAGAACCGTTGGCGGCCTGGCAGGTTTAAATATTATCAGCTTTTCTTTTAAATCAAACGTGGGAACAATGTTTGTCAACCTGAAACCCTGGGATGACCGGAAAAGCAAAGAGATGCAACTGCAAAGCATTATCGATGCAATACAGCAACGAACGAGTGATATAAAGGAAGCAAGGATACTCGCTATTGCTCCTCCTGCCATTCCTGGCCTGGGTGCTACTGCCGGTTTTACTTTTGAATTACAGCAAACAACCAGTACAGATAACATTCAGCAGTTTGAAACAGTTGCTAAAAACTTTTTGGGCAATGTAAATAAACGCCCGGAGATTGGCCGTGCATATACTTTTTTTACAACGCATACACCAAGTTATAAAGTGGATGTTGATAAGGCCAAAGCAAAATTGCTGGGTGTAAATGTGGCGGATGTTTACAACACGCTTTCTACTTTGCTTGGAAGCAGCTATGTAAATGATTTTAATTTGTATGGGCGCAACTTCAGGGTGGTTGCACAGGCTGATAGCACCTATCGTTCTTCCATTGGGGAGCTGGACAAATATTACGTCCGTAACAGCCAGGGTGGCATGATACCCCTCAGTGCATTGGTGACTTCAAAAGTGATAGAGAGTCCTTCGCTTATTACGCACTATAATATTTACCGTTCTATTGAAATCAACGGATCTCCCAAACCCGGTTTCAGCAGCGGCCAGGCGATTGAGGCTTTACAGGAAGAAGCAAAAAAATTACCCGCAGGGTATGGATTTGAATTTAGTGGATTGAGCCGCGAAGAAATAAAAGCAGGTAGCAGCACTGTGACTATTTTCGCCATCTCAATTGTTTTTGTATTTCTTTTTCTGGCAGCCTTGTACGAAAGCTGGTCCGTGCCTTTTTCAGTTTTATTTGCGGTGCCGATTGGCGCTTTTGGATCTATCCTTACACTGGTATTACTGCCTAAAATTTCCAACAATGTATATGCGCAGATAGGGCTGATTACGTTGATCGGGCTGGCTGCAAAAAATGCGATCCTGATTGTTGAGTTTGCCAAAGAAAGGGTCGATCGTGGTGTTGACATTACCCATGCTACGCTGCAGGCTGTACAACTGCGGCTACGTCCAATCGTTATGACTTCGCTTGCATTTATTTTAGGTGTACTTCCTCTTGCTTTTGCAACAGGTGCAGCAGCAGAATCACGTAAAACAATCGGCTGGACAGTATTTGGTGGCATGCTGGCTGCAACAACACTGGCCATTTTTGTGGTGCCGGTTTTATTTGTGCTCATCACCAAATTATCTTACGGTAAGAAGTTGAGCAAGCTATCAGAAGAAAAAGAAAATGAAGACAACATAGACAAAACTATATTTGAAAACAATGTTGGATAAGAAGCTTTAGTTTTGCCATTATACCTGATAATTGAAATATTATGATCACCAATAACGATATCCTTAAGAAATTAAGGGTTGCACTTTCGCTGCGCAATGACGATATTATTGAAATATTGTCATTGGTAGATTTTGAAATCACCAAAGGAGCATTGGGCGATCTTTTCAGAAATGAAGATCATCCCGGATACGTTGAAGCCGGTGACCAGATTTTACGCAATTTTTTAAACGGGCTGATTATTTATAAAAGGGGAAAATTGCCTGAACCGAAACAGGGATTAAAAGATGGGAAAAACGAAACTCCCAAAAAACAATAAAGGTAGCTATAAGAATGTGTTGCAGCCAGTTATCAAAAACAGGAAAAGGCGCAGTAATTTTAAATTACTGCGCCTTTTTTAAATAATTAAATATTATTGAAACCGGTTGCGATCCCGATTAAATCCACCATTGTTATTACCGCGGGGAGCGCCGCCACCCGGGCGTGCATTAGGTCCTGCACCCGGCCCTCTTGAACTGCCTTCCTCAGCTCTTTTAACTACCAGCGGCTTTTTGCCCAACGAAATATCATTCAGACTTTCAATGGCGTCCAGTGCTTCTGCATCATTTTGCATTTCTATAAAACCAAAGCCTTTACTTTTACCGGTTTCCTTATCCATAGCTACTTTCGCAGAAATAATAGTCCCAAATTTTTCAAATATTTCTACCAGTTCATCATCATCCAGATCGTATGGGAGTCCAGCAACAAAAATTTTCATCAGGTTATTTTTTTGTAAATGTACAAAACTTATCGCGGCTATTGTTTGCAACATAAGTTTTCTTAAAAAAGCTATATAGTAAAAGTACTGTTTTTTTTATATGTGGCTGTATATTAACAACTAAAGACAGTAAAAAAACAGAAAAAAGGAACGCAGCACAATAATTATCTTCTTTTTCAGTTAACTATTCATCTGAAACCCTAAATCTTTACCCCATGACCAATTACCCCAACAACGCTTCAATGCTGTTGAACCTCACCCTCATTCTTTCTGTAGCTTCACTTGTTTACTTCTCAGTAAAACTTGCAAAGCAGTCTCCTAAAAAAGTATAACGAAAGGAGAGTGAAGGTCGATCTATGGAGTGTCCATTTAAACAACGTTTAAACGGACACTCCATTTTTTTGTGTTATATATCAATGATCGTTCCCGTATTTTTTTTCTTACTTTCATCTCCAAATCAAAAATATGATCAGAAAAAATCCATCGGTGGATGTTATCAATGATATTCTGCGGCTTACAATGGACGCTTACCCTGCATCAAATTTTATAAAAAGCTTGTTGTTTCAATACCGGGAAAGGGGCGGACTTAGTAAAAAGCAATTGCAGGATTTGCATGCCAAAGCTGCTAAAGTTGCCGGGATGCCACCGGGTAAATTAGCCACCCTGGAAGCGGTCATTCTTAAAAAGCCCACCCGTTATAAGTCTCCCATGCCGGTTGCAGCACCTGCTGTTATTAAAGATGAAAAATCGGGTGTATACATCAATGAAATTCTTGCAAAATACCCCCAGCATAAAATGGTTTTGTTTCTTAAATCCAAATATGATAACGGTGATATATTGTCGCCGGCTGAGAAGGGTGAAATTGAACGGCTGCACAAACTGCTGATAAAATAAACTTCGTATATTCAACAAATTATAAAATCATTTTTGCAGGTTCCGACTTATTTCCATTGAACCACCACCTTGCCGGTGCTCATCCTGTTTTCCAAAAAGTCATGTGCTTCACCAATTGCCGTTGAAGGGAATGTTTTTGCGATGGATGGTTTGAATACACCTGCCTTGTAAAGTTCCATCACCTGATGTAAACAACGTTGGATTACCGCCGGTTGGTGGTCTGCAATCTGCAGCATATTGATGCCGATTATCGACTTGGAAGGCATCATCAGCATGGCCGGATGATAGAACCCAAATTGCAGTGCGATAATGATTTTACCAAAAATATTTTTACCATTCAATGCAGAAGCGCCATAACAGACAATGCGGCCACCTGGTGCAAGTGATCGAATTCCTTTTTTGATGCTCTTACCACCAACCGCGTCAAAAATGGCATCTACACCTTTTTGTTCAGTAACATCTTTTATCACCTTTTCAAAATCTTGCGTATTGTAATTGATCGGGTGCTGAACTCCTAACCCTTTCAGGTAATTTAACTTGCTCTCGCTGCCAGCTGTGGCAAATATCCTGCACCCACGGTGTTTGGCAAATTGTATTAATGCCGTACCAACACCACCAGCACCAGACTGAATTAAGACACTGTCACCTCTATGCAAGTTCACCATCTCGGAGGCTGCGTAAAACGCCGTGCAATATTGTGTTGTAAGAGCGGTTGCTGTCGCTGTATCCAACTCGTCCGGAATTACAGCCACTGCGCTCGCATTGGTTAACGCATATTCAGCGTAACCACCAAACCTTGTCATTGCTGTAACGCGGTCGCCCTTTTTTAAATTGGTAACACCTGCACCGATTTCATCTATTGTTCCGGCGACATCATAACCCAAAATGGCGGGCAGAGGAGGGGCTTCTTTATACATCCCTCTCCGCGCCATAACATCGGCAAAATTCAACCCGAAGGCGGCTACTTTTATTAATATTTGTCCTGGTTTAATTTCGGGCTTCGGTACTTCTCTTATTTCGAATGCTTTAAGTGCTGGTCCTTTTTTTATTAATACTGCTGCTTTCATACAATTTTATTGCTTTAAGATAAGCAGTAAGTTTTACAAACAGCTTTTTTAAGTGATGGATATTTTTAGGTGCGTTTAATAACCAAGCTCAGCGTTGAAATAATTTAGTAGTCAACATTGATGAAGTTATTATCTACGCTGCTTTTGCAGATTACTTGCTTTTGTTTACGAAGGTCTCATTGCTGAAAGCTTCGCCTCATCATCAGCAATTTTCTTTCTTAACTTTTCAATTTTATCCCGGGTTTTATTTAAATCATCTTCTGATTTCCTTGCCTTTTTCGCATCTTTTTTCGCATCGCCAGCTTTGTTATCTGCTTTGTTAGCCAGTCTTTCACTTTGAGGACTGCTGTTTAATTTGTCAGCAGCTTTTGCATTGTTGTTTGCCGACTCCTGTGCCTTTCGGGCAGTATTTTGCATATCAAGGGTCTTCTTTTCTACACTATTTTCAAGATCAGCAAGTTTTAATTTTTGTTCATTTAAACGCTTGGCAATTTTTAGTGCTTCCTTTTGCTGTTTCAGCATATTGATAGAATCCTTTGATACTGTTTGTGCATGTACATTTGTCGTTGCCAGCAAGGCTATCAATGCAGTGATTATCCATTTAGTTTTCATAAACAATTTATTTAGTGAATTGTAATAAGAACAAATTGTATGCCCGGGCAGCTCGTGGTTTTGGTAATGCATGTAGGTAAAGAGAAAAATTATTAACACCATTAAAACATATGCCTTCCTAACTTTGTTAGCTAAATAAAAACAAATGAAAAAAATGTATTGCTGGAAATGTGTAGTGCTTTTGGCGAGTATGTATTCTGTGATATATGCTTTTATAAACTAGCATTTTAAGAATGATAAGAAATGAATTTTTTGAGTAAAATTCTTGGGAAACCTCAGCTGTTGTATTACAGCAGTAATCCGTACCAGTTAGTGTTGACTATTAATCCTATGAAAACCCCTTTTTGAATTGAAGCTTCACTTTTGAACACTATCTTAATTATACTTTTTTTCCTACTTGCTGCTGCGCTTTGTATCGGGCGATGGTGTTGTGGGCGTCAAGCAATTGGAGTTTAAGGGCGTGTAGGGCAGGTTGGCCCTGTCGTAATAATGCCTCCGTTTCTTCATTGCTTTTTTGTAACAATAAGATATCTTCATCCAATATTTTGTTCAACTTGTTGGCTTGCTCCAGCTTTTTTTCACACTCCATTTCTGCGGCTTGTTTTAACTGATGCACATGAACATTTTCCTTTTGCAATGTTTCTTTTTTTAACAGTGCACTTTCCAGATAGCCCTGCGTGCTCTTAAGCGATTTCTGCAATTTTGCCATCGCAATGGTGCGTACAATCCAGGCAATAACAAAACCTGCAATGAAAGCCGCTGCTGAAAAAATATATGTTTGTGTCAATGTGTTCAAATTTTAAGTTACAATAGTTTTTCTTACTCCTCAGCCAATAATAAATAGCCGGATATATGCAATAATCTCACCAACTATTTTGCGAAGGTAAATTTTTTATAACTTGTATACGTGTTGTTGCAGAAAATTATAAAAATAGATTAAAAAACAAAAGGCTGCAAATCCTGTGTTTGCAGCCTTTTGTTTTTTCCGTTAAGCTAATGCAAGCAGGGCGAAAGCTATTTTTAAAAAATACTTTTCATCCTGATGATTTTATTTTTTTACTAACTGCATTGTTTCTGGGTTCCAAAGCATGGCGGTGTCCTGGTTAAAACTGTCGTTGCAAAGTAAGGCAGGCGCCGCAGCCCTGTAGGCAAATACGGCATCTTCTGCAACCTTTCTGCCATTGCGTATAGCTGTAAAAAAGTTAACAAAATGATCGTATGGTCCGCCCAGGTAATCTTTCTCTGCAGCAAACGTGTATTCTTCCGGAGGCAAAATTCTTTTTCGGTCACTGAGTGGTGTACCTGCTTTTTTCATTTGCTCAATCAGGAAAGGATCATCTGTTTCGGTTGTTTTATTTCTTTTTAAAGTAACACTATCCCAGGTTACATCCATGCTGCCTTCGCTGCCTACCAGTTTTAGGTAAGTGGTACCGCTGGTGCCATCTACAAAATTACAACGCAGGGAAAGATTGAAAGGAGCATGGGCAACGCTTTGCGGATAATCAAATGTTCCCAACAAAACATCGGGTACTTCACGGCCGTCTTTCCAGTAGCGTAAGCCGCCGGCAGCATATATTTTATTAGGGCCGTAAGAATTGGTAATGAAATGAAGACTTGAGAATAAGTGCACAAAAAGATCACCCGCCATGCCGGTTCCATAATCCCTGTAATTTCTCCACCTGAAAAAACGGGTAGCATCAAACGGACGTTTGGTGGTGTTGCTGATATAGGTTTCCCAGTCAACGGTATCTGTTGAAGCATCGGCAGGAATTGGGTATTGCCATGCGCCTGTAGGAGAGTGCCTGGCCCAAAAACCTTCTGCATAATTTAATGTACCGATGGCACCATCCTTTAATAACTGTTTTGCCTTTTCATTACCCAGTGAAGAAACGCCCTGGCTGCCCACCTGGAACACTTTGCCTGTTTCCGTTTGCGCTTTTATTACGGCGGGCCCTTCTGTAATGGCATGTACCATTGGTTTCTCGCAATACACATGTTTACCAGCACGCATGGCATCAATAGAAATTTGCTGGTGCCAATGATCGGGTGTTGCGATGATGACCGCATCCACATCTTTACGACTTAAAATTTCTTTGTAGTGTTGCGTTAAAAAAAGATCATTGCCCCATTTTGTAGTGGCGTCTTTTAACCGGCCTTTGTACAGATCGCATACGGCTACCAGTTTTACATTGGGTGTTTTTAAGGCTGTGATAACATCCTGAGTGCCCATGCCTCCTGCACCTATCAGGGCGAAGTTTATTTTATCGTTTGCGCTGAAGGGGTTGCGGTGCAGCTTTTCGAAGTAGTTATTATTTGCTTGAGTTGCAAACGCGGCATTACCCACAGCAATTGCCGCAGAGGCGCCGGCCATTTTTTTGATGAAATTTCTGCGAGAGGAATCTGAGGTATTTTTCATTTTTTTAAATTATGTTGATTGGGAAAATTATAACTTGAATTCAGGTAAAATGAAGTGAATTTATTTCAGTTCTTTAATGCGAATATTTTTCCATCTTACTTTAATGCCACCACCATCGTGGATCTGCAATGCGATAAAACCTTCGCCCTGCCCGATTTTTTCATCCTTTAAATACACCATCTGGTGTCCGTTTAACCAGCTTGTAATTTCGTCACCGTTTACCAAAATCTTCATGGTGTTCCATTGTCCCATCCTTAGCCATTTTTCATCTTCCGGTTTTGGTTGTATCAGCCAGCCACGGCCGTACGATTCGTAAATGCCACCGGTATGCAAATTTTCCGGCGCCACTTCTACCTGCCAGCCGCTGATTTTTGTACCCTCAATAGAAGAGCGGATAAACACGCCACTGTTACCATTGGCCTCTTGTTTAAACTGTAAACTGAGCTCGAAATTTTTATAATTTTTTGTGGTAGAAAGATAACCATACTGTTTGTCAGGGCCACTTTCGCATACGAGTTCCTTTTTATCAACGTACCATTTTTCGGTACCGTTATTTTTCCAGCCGGTAAGATCTTTGCCGTTGAAAATGGATTTAAAACTTTGTGCAGAACCTGCTGCTGATAAAAATACAAGGCAGTAAAAAAGAGACCATCCTTTCATTCTGAAGAATTTTTTTTGTGAGTAAATTGTTTAAGCAAAATCGCTGGTTACAGGCGAAAATTTTGAATTTTAAATGTAAGGATGTTTTTCTTATTATTGGATTTTTATGTGCCTTGTTGTATAATGTGTGACCTAATTAAAACGTTTTATTTTACCAATTGTAATTGAAATATTTTTTTATGCGCAGATACATGAAGACGAAAGCTACCGCTGCATGAAAAATAATGTACAAGAGTGCGACGCAAATGCAGTACCACAAAGCTTCTTAGCCCGGACAAAAAGAAAGCTTACACAATGGTAATAGACTACACCTGAAATGAGTTGCAAAATAATTGAGATGTTATTTTTATCTCTAACTATTTCTACCCTATATTTGCATCGGCAAGTCTTATACGACCAGCTCCTGTTGAACTCCCCCAGGACCGGAAGGTAGCAAGGGTAGATGGTTGAGCGGTGCGATGTAAGTAACTTGCCATTTTTTATGCCCCATAGTTAAAATATCTTCCCTAATTTTGTGTATTGAATCTTCTGTATAATTTTTAATTGTTTTTATGACAATTAATCTACTTTTGCAATGTATTTGAATTTATCACCAATAAAAAAGCATTCCTCCTTTAAGGGGATAGTCGTATGAAATTTTTTATAGACACAGCCAACCTGGCACAGATTAAAGAAGCAAACGATCTTGGAATTTTAGATGGCGTTACAACCAATCCTTCACTGATGGCCAAAGAAGGCATCAAGGGAATTGAAGCCGTTACCAATCATTATAAAACTATCTGCGAAATGGTAGATGGTGATATTAGTGCTGAAGTAGTTTCAACCGATTTTGATGGCATCATCGAAGAAGGAAAAAAGCTGCACGCTATTCATCCGAACATCGTAGTAAAAGTGCCGATGATAAAGGAAGGCGTAAAAGCAATTAAATGGTTTAGTGACAATGGCATCAGAACCAATTGCACGCTGATATTTTCAGCAGGCCAGGCGATACTGGCTGCAAAAGCAGGCGCATCTTATGTTTCGCCGTTTATCGGCAGAATAGATGACAGTGGTTGGGATGGTATGGAACTGATTCACCAGCTGCGCCAAATATTTACCGTGCAGGGATATAAAACAGAAATTCTGGCAGCGTCAATACGCTATCCAAATCATATTATTAAATGTGCTGAGGCCGGGGCAGATGTTTGTACCTGCCCGCTGGATTCCATCCTTGGATTATTAAAACATCCATTGACAGATATTGGCCTGGCTAAGTTTTTAGAAGATGCCAAGAAGTTTGCATAACAATATTTGCCATAAAGAAGGCTGGTAAAAGAAATCCCGGATAATTGTATTTTCAGTTAGCCGGGATTTCTATTTGTGCTATATCGGAGCGTTATGATCTGCCGTTTTTCTTTCTGGACTGTCTCATTTCATTCATGATTTCCTCTGCTGTTTTCAAATGTTCATCATCCGGCTTCTGTTTGATGTAAATGTCGAATTCCCGGTGGAGCGCCGGATTGTTTTTCATCACCACCCTGATAGATACTTTCTGTTGTTTAAAATCCCTGTCAATCCATAAACTGTTTCCTTTAAACTGGCCGGCGGACGATGTAAAAACCAGGTCAGTAGTATCCAGCGGAAGGTATCTGCCGTTGGCCAATTTGCCGTCAATATTGATGTAATTGTAAGTGCCTTTTTTCAGACTATCGGTATATAGGTTTACATAGATGCTGTCTATCTTTTGCGCTTTGGCAAAGGCTGTGCAGACTACAAAAAAGAAAAGTAAAAGTTGCTTCAATTTTTTTTTGTAAAGATGTACAATATTGTACCCTGTTTTGGTTAAGGGTTTGATAAAATTAATTGATGTTAATTGGAGATGCCTACCCGGTGCTGAATGTATTCGTTGGCCGTTATTTCCTTCAGCATAAACATAGCCAGGTCGCCGGCGTTGATGCGGTATTTGTTTGTAGCCGGGGGATAGTCAGCATTGGTAGTATAATGTCCGGTAACTTCTGCATCAATAATATCAGGCGGACAAACAAACGTCCATTCGAGTGAAGATGCCTTTAAGAAATTATAGGCTTTAAAGTGTTCCATGCTGACGGGTATATATTCTGGTTTAAAATCCGGCAGATCCATGATCAGGGTCTCGTCATCTGCGCCGGCATTTAAAATACCCAATCCCCCGATGCCGATGATTCGTTTGCAACTTGATTTCTGCATTTGCGCAACAATATTTTTCATGCCCAGTGACCTTGTAACATCTGTTCCATCGAAAGCGCCACCCAATGCGGATAACACGGCATCGCAGCCTTTGATAGCAGTGAGCACCAGCTTTTCATCAAATAAAGCGCCTTGTATCAATTCCAGTTCTTTATGTTCCGGCAGGTTTTCTGTAAACACATTTCTGCCGTAGGCTTTTACCTGATGGCCCATGTACAAAGCCTGTTTTACCAATTGTTTGCCTACCATACCGGTTGCTCCGAATATTATCAGGTTCATATTATTATAATTTTTGTTGAAGGTACTTTATAAAATGCCAACTTAATTTTCCTTTAAAACATCTGCATATTCTGCTTTGTTCCGCTTCATTAACGTATTGGCAAAAGGACAATGCGGTATTATCTTCAGCTGATTTTTACGGGCATATCCTGCTGCTGTATTGACAAGGCCCTGACAATATCTTGTCCCCTTAAAAAATCATCCACTTCCCTATGGTTAATGATCATCACCTGGCCGGGTGTCAACGAATAGTCCAGTTCTGCCAGGTAATTATCCTTGCCTTCAATGTAAAATACGCCTTTGGTTGAAGCCTGTTTGTGTTGGATATCCATTCTTATATTTTTTATTGAATTTACTAAAAAAGTTTTTTTGGTAATAAAATCTGCCACATATTTGCACAACGAAATGAAAATACAAAATACATATAGCAAAATCTGGTGGTGGCAATCATTATTATGATGTGTCGCAATGCTATGTATGTACTAACTATATTAAGGCCCCGACACATTGTGTTGGGGTTTTTTAATTTATTGGTTTCGGGCTTTTAATTACGTTCACAAAAAATACGCATGAGGAAGATTATTATTGACACAACCTGCAAAAAATTATTAGCCGATGTATTTACCCCAGTGGGTATTTACCTCAGGTTAAGAGACCGTTTCAGGGATACTATTTTGCTGGAGAGCAGCGATTTTCATGCAGGTGAAAACAGCTATACGTTCATTGGTATCAATGCCATTGCGGGCATTGAAATAAGTAATACTGCTGTGCTGGAATTTAAGTTGCCGGGACAGCCACAGGAAAAAATTGCTATTGCAAATCCTACGGACGTGCCTCAACTGTTGTGGGATTTTATGCAACGCTTTGAAATAAAAACGCCCGCAGCAAAACCCATCAGTGTTGCCCAGGGGTTATTTGGCTACAGCACGTATGATGCGGTTCAGTTTTTTGATTCTATCGAACTTAATAAAAACAAGAACGCTGCAATATTGGACGGCAGTGGTGTTGCGGCGGCTGAAATACCGCTGATGCGCTATCGTCTATATCAGTATGTAATAGCCATCAATCATTTTAAAGATGAATTATTTATTTGCGAAAATGCGATTGAAGGCATTCCGAGCGAAGTAGAACTTGTAGAGAGTTTGATCCGCAGCAAAGACGTACCAACTTTCCCTTTCCATACGAAAGGTGAAGAAAGTTCTAATCAAACCGATGAACACTACATGGAAATGGTGAAAAAGGGTATCGCCAGTTGCCATCGTGGCGATGTGTTTCAGATTGTATTAAGCAGAAGATTTGAGCAATCATTTACCGGGGATGAATTCAATGTATACCGTGCACTGCGCAGCATTAACCCCAGCCCTTATTTATTTTATTTTGATTACGGCGATTATAAACTGATGGGGTCATCTCCCGAAAGCCAGCTGATCGTACAAAACGGAAAAGCCATTGTACATCCCATTGCAGGAACTTTCAGGCGTACTGGAAATGATGATACCGACAAAGCCCTGGCGATACAACTGGAACAGGATGAAAAAGAAAACGCCGAGCATGTAATGCTGGTGGATCTTGCAAGAAACGACCTGAGCAGGATGTGCAATGAAGTAGAAGTTACTCAGTACAAAAAGGTAAACTATTATTCTCATGTGATTCATTTAGTAAGTGAAGTACAGGGCAAGGTAGGAGCCGAGAAAAACCCTTTTAAATTGCTGGCGGTAAGTTTTCCGGCAGGTACCTTAAGTGGTGCGCCCAAGTTTAAAGCCATGCAATTAATTGACGGATACGAGCCGACTGTTAGAAGTTATTATGGTGGTGCTATCGGCTCCATTGGCTTTGATGGCAGTTGCAATCATGCGATTATGATCCGGACTTTTTTGAGTAAAAACAATACACTCATTTGCCAGGCAGGCGCAGGCATTGTTGCGGCAAGCAATCCCGCAAGCGAGTTGCAGGAAGTAAACAATAAATTAAATGCATTAAAACAAGCCATTGTTCTGGCGCAAAATATCTGAGATGAAAATATTGGTATTTGATAATTATGATTCCTTTACGTACAACCTTGTTCACCTGGTAGAAAAGATCACCCATGAAAAAGTGGACGTGTTTCGTAATGACCAGATTGCTTTGGATGATGTGAATGCATACGATAAAATTATTTTATCTCCGGGCCCGGGCATACCGGAAGAAGCAGGTTTATTATTGCCGCTGATTAAAAGGTATGCTGCCACTAAATCTATACTGGGCGTATGTTTGGGCCACCAGGCAATCGGTCAGTCCTTTGGTGGTACTTTAAAAAATTTAGATAAAGTATATCATGGCATTGCAACAAAAATCAACATCCTGAATGAAGAGGCACCGGTATTAAAAGGTTTGGGTAAAGAAGTTGAAGTAGGCCGTTACCATAGCTGGATTGTTGATAAGGAAAATTTTCCTGCTGAACTGGAGATTACAGCGGTAGACGACAATGGTTATGTAATGGCACTGCAACATAAAACATATGATGTGCAGGGTGTACAGTTTCACCCGGAAAGTGTGCTGACACCATTGGGGGAGAAGATGATGCGTAACTGGCTGGGCGAAAGTTATAAATAAGACGTTATAAGTTGTAATTGAAAATCAGATTTTAAATTAATGCTTCCCGCATTCTTTACCGGGAAGGCAATATTGCTAGTATGAAACAAATATTAAGCTATTTATTCGAACACAAAACACTTTCAGCTGAACAGGCAAAAGAGGTATTGTTGAATATCAGTAGGGGCATATACAATGAAAGTGAAATCGCTTCCTTTATTACCGTGTATTTAATGCGCAGCATTACCATTGCAGAGTTGCAGGGTTTCCGGGATGCATTGTTGGAATTGTGTGTGCCGGTGAATTTACATGGGCAGGAAGTGATGGATATAGTAGGCACAGGCGGAGATGGAAAAAATACTTTCAACATATCAACTCTCAGTTGTTTTATTGTTGCCGGAACGGGCAACAAAGTGGCTAAACACGGCAACTATGGCGCTTCTTCCATCAGTGGTTCAAGTAACGTAATGGAGCAATTGGGTTACAAATTTAAAAATGATACCGATGCCTTAAACAGGGAAATGGATGAAGCAAATATTTGTTTTTTACATGCGCCATTATTTCATCCCGCATTAAAAGTAGTAGGACCAATCCGTAAAAATTTAGGCGTACGCACCTTCTTTAATATGCTGGGTCCGATGGTAAATCCTGCCTCCCCCAAACACCAGCTGGTAGGAGTTTACAATCTTGAAATGGCGAGGATATACAATTATTTATTGCAACAAACCAGCAGCAATTTTACTATTATTCACGGGCTGGATGGTTATGACGAAATCTCTTTAACAGGTGATACAAAAGTGATCACCAATACAGGTGAAAAGATCATGAGCGCAGAATCGCTTGGCAAGCGCACGGTAAGTGCGGTTGATATTTACGGAGGCGACACACCGGAAGAAGCAGCTAAAATATTCCTGAACGTTTTAAAGGGGGATGGTACATGGTCACAGAATTCAGTCGTATTGGCCAACTCAGCCATGGCATTGCAGTGTACAGGTAAATATGCCGATTATGAAACCTGCTACCAGCTGGCCGTGGAAAGCCTTGAAAGTGGTAAGGCATTGGAAACGCTCAGAAAAGTATGCGCCTGATTAATTTTACAATGATGCTGACAGCGTCATTGTATTGAACGTTTGAAATAATTATAACCAACTTTTATACAAGTCAATTTTACTCCATCTACTGAATGAATATTTTAGACACGATAATAGCGCATAAAAAAATAGAAGTTGCACAAACCGAATTACAAACGCCCGTTCAGGAACTGGTGCAATCAGCGTTGTATAAGCGCCCAACGTTTTCACTGAAACAATTTTTGCTGGATGAAATCAAAACAGGTATCATCGCAGAGTTTAAAAGACAATCTCCCTCCAGGGGAATAATTAATGATAAGGCAGATGTGGTAGAAGTTACCGGAGCATATACTCAATATGGGGCAAGCTGTTTATCGGTATTAACAGATCAGCATTTTTTTGGTGGCAGCAACGCGGACTTAATAAAAGCCAGGGTAAATAATATACCTATTTTACGCAAAGATTTTATTGTTGATGAATACCAGATCACTGAGGCCAGGTCGATTGGTGCAGATGTAATTTTGCTCATTGCTGCCTGCCTTACACCGCAAAGGGTGGAAGAACTGGCCCGGTTTGCAAAAAATCTTCAGCTGGAGGTATTGCTTGAAATACACTGTGAGGAAGAGTTGCACCATATTTGCGCCGCCACGGAAATTGTTGGTGTGAACAACCGGGACCTTAAAACGTTTACCGTAGATATTAACCGCTCCATCGCTTTAAGTAAAAAAATACCGGCTGATAAAATTAAAATTGCCGAAAGTGGTATCAATGATATTGAAACAATTGGTATCTTCAAAAATGCTGGTTTCAAAGGGTTTCTGATAGGCGAAAACTTTATGAAACAACCTGATCCGGCGATTGCTTTTGCCCATTTTGTTCAACAATTAAACGCAACCAACAAATAAAATGAGAGTAAAAGTTTGTGGTATCACGCAGGAGGAGCAACTAGTAAAATTACCTGAAACGGGCGCCACTTTTGCAGGCCTTATTTTTTATCCTAAATCACCGCGGTATGTGTTGCGGCAGATGACAACCACGCAAATAAAAAAAGAAAGCAATGTAAATAAAGTAGGCGTTTTTGTAAACGCTTCTGTGGAAGAAGTGCTGCACATGGTGGATGAATGCCGCCTGCATATGGTTCAGTTACATGGTGATGAAACACCAAAATATTGCGAAAAAATCGCTGACTATATTTCGGTGGTAAAAGCCTTCCGCATCAGTGACAGTGATAATATTGGCTGGCGTATAAAAGACTATATGGAAGTGTGCGATATGTTTATGTTCGACACGGAAGGCGCAGGTTACGGTGGTACCGGCAAAAAATTCGACTGGGGTAAACTGCATGATGTGGCGGTTGGTAAACCCTATTTTTTAAGCGGAGGCATTGAGCCCGGGGATGTTGAGAAATTAAAAGCATTCAGTCAGCTGCCCGAAGCGAAAGGATTGTTTGCCATTGATATCAACAGCAAGTTCGAAATATTGCCCGGCGTTAAAGACATGGAAAAAATTAAAAAATTTATACAACAATTATAACCAGAAAAAACAAACGATGAACATTAAGGTATGTGGTATCACGCAGTTAAAACAATTGCAGCAGTTAGATGGATTGAATATCGATTTTGCCGGCCTGATTTTTTATAAAGAATCACCCCGTTATGTGGTGGGTAAAATTTCTAAAGAAGAACTGGAGTCAACCGACTTTGACATTAAAAAAGTAGGTGTGTTTGTAAATGCCGCTTATGATGAAATTATACAAATGGTGGAAGATTATGGTTTGGATGTGGTGCAGTTGCACGGCGAAGAAACGCCTGAGTTGTGTGAGCAGCTATCTGATGACGTAGAAGTAATTAAGGCTTTCAGTATTGATGCAAACACAGGCTCAATAGATGGGCTGGTAGCGGATTACGATGCCGTGTGCGATTATTATTTATTTGACACCGCTGGTAAAAATGGTGCTGTAGGCGGCACGGGAAAGCAGTTCGACTGGAAGTTGTTGAAAAAAGCTAAAATTGAAAAGCCATTCTTTTTAAGCGGCGGAATTGGCCTGGAAGATGCGGTAAAAGTAAAGGCCTTTAAGCACCCCGATTTTATGGGTATCGACATCAACAGTAAGTTTGAAAAGGAACCTGGCGTAAAAGACATGGCATTGGTGCTGCAGTTAAAGCAGGCCTTGAAATAACTCTTTGCATGTATTCAAATTTCTTTTGTCCTTGAATGCAAAAAGCTGTAATCCCCTTCAGGGGATTGGTCCGGGCCAGTAAGCTTTGTGGTACTTTGTTGCATCGCCCTCTGGTACCGCATACCATTGTTGGACTTTTATTAAAGCGTAGTGGGTTTATTTTAATTGACAAGTATGATAACAATTCAAACCGCCACTGAAGAAGATATACCAGCCCTGCTGGAAATCTATAACGATATCATCATCCACACCACGGCAGTATGGCACGAAGAGCCGCATACGCTCGCCATGCGGGAGGAATGGTTTGCAATTAAAAAAGAACAGGGCTTTCCGGTATTTACGGCAAAAGAAAATGGCGTCGTGATAGGATTCAGTACCATTGGGCCTTTCAGGCCATGGTTTGGGTACCGGTTTACGGTAGAAAATTCTGTGTATGTTGCCGGTAAAAGCCGCGGGAAAGGCGTGGCAAAATTATTGATGCCACCGTTGATTGAAGCCGCAAAACAATTGGGACTTCATGCAATAGTAGCGGGTATAGAAGCTACCAATGAAGCAAGCATTGCGCTGCATGAAAAGTTTGGCTTTGTGGAAGTGGCGCACTTTAAGGAAGTAGGGTTTAAGTTTAACAGGTGGATGGATTTGAAATTTTTGGAACTGATTATTCCTGGCATTTAAAATATTAAATGCATTGCAGCAGGAACCAGGGTCAGGCCGCAAATTCAAACAACATAAACAGCAGCCGGTACTCCGAATTGAAAGGGCTGCACATAGCTGAAAAAGTACAAGTGAGTGACACAACGATGTTAAATTGAAATACAAATGATGACAACACAACAAAATAATTTCGCTGTAAATGAGCATGGATATTACGGCGATTTCGGCGGGGCTTTTATACCGGAAATGTTATATCCCAACGTAAAGCAGCTGCAGGAGCAATACCTGCAAATAATGCAGGAGCCTGCGTTTCAGCAGGAGCTGCAGCAATTGCTTCGGGATTATGTAGGCAGGCCAACACCGCTGTTTTTAGCAGAAAGGGTGAGTGAAAAACACGGTGTAAAAGTGTACTTAAAAAGGGAAGACCTTTGTCATACCGGCGCACATAAAATCAACAATACGGTTGGACAAATTTTGCTGGCGCAACGCCTCGGCAAAAAAAGAATTATCGCCGAAACCGGCGCCGGTCAGCACGGGGTTGCAACGGCCACCGTTTGTGCACTGAAAGGTTTGGAATGCATCGTGTACATGGGGGAAAAAGATATTGAGCGGCAAGCCCCCAACGTGGCAAGAATGCAAATGCTGGGTGCCACAGTGGTGCCGGCCATCAGTGGCAGTAAAACGCTGAAAGATGCCACCAACGAGGCGATCAGGGATTGGATCAACAACCCCGTAGATACACATTATATCATCGGCAGCGTGGTAGGGCCGCATCCTTACCCCGATATGGTGGCACGTTTTCAAAGCATCATCAGCGAAGAAATTAAAAAGCAATTGCTGGAAAAAACAGGTAGTGAATTACCAACACATGTGATAGCCTGTGTTGGCGGCGGCAGCAATGCAGCAGGTGCTTTTTATCATTTCCTGGACGATTTGTCTGTACAACTGGTGGCGGTGGAAGCAGCCGGTTGTGGTATTGATAGCGGCATGAGCGCAGCAACAAGTCAGCTGGGTAAACCGGGTATTTTGCATGGCAGCAAAAGTTTATTGATGCAAACCGAAGACGGTCAGGTGGTAGAACCACACAGCATTTCAGCGGGACTGGATTATCCGGGTATTGGTCCTTTACATGCACATTTGTTTAAAACTGGACGTGCTGTTTTTATGAGTGCAACCGATGAGCAGGCGTTAAAAGCAGGCTTTGAAATAAGCCGTACAGAAGGCATTATACCGGCACTGGAAACTGCTCATGCTTTTCACATATTGAATGAGATGACTTTTAGAAAAGACGATGTAGTGGTGATTTGTTTAAGCGGAAGAGGGGACAAGGATTTGGCGACTTACATGAAGTATTTATAGTAAAATGATTATGGACAGCACAGTCGAAATAATCCCCTTCTCCACCAACCTCGCAGTCAATTTTGCTGCCCTTAATAAAGCGTGGGTGCAAAAATATTTTGTGCTGGAACCGCAGGATGAAAAGATGCTGGCTGACCCTGAAAAGTATTATATTAACGAAGGCGGATTTATTTATTTTGCCTTGTTCAATGGCGAAGTGGCCGGAACAATAGCCCTGCTGAAAGTAACTGACAGCATTTTTGAATTATCGAAAATGGCGGTGGATGAAAAGTTCCAGGGGAAAAGGATCGGGAATGTATTGGTAGATTATTGTCTGACAGAAGCGAAAAGCTTGCAGTTGGAAAAATTGATTTTGTATTCCAATACCACGCTTGGCCCAGCCATTCATTTGTACGAAAAATATGGATTTAAGGAAGTGCCGGATTTTGAATCGGAGTATAAAAGAGCAAATATTAAAATGGAACTTGCATTAAAATAAAAGGATGAACAGAATTGATGAACTATTCGCAAAGAAAAATAAAAAGGTACTGAACGTGTACTGCACGGCAGGCTACCCGCATTTAAACAGTACGGTAGAAGTGCTGACAGCTTTGCAGCAAAATGGGGCCGACCTTGCAGAGATCGGTATGCCTTACAGTGATCCGCTGGCGGATGGTCCGGTGATCCAGCAAAGCAATATGATAGCATTGGAAAATGGTATGAGCATTTCCATTTTGTTTGAACAGCTGCAGCAGGTAAGGGAAACGATTGCCCTGCCAATTATTTTAATGGGCTACATGAACCCGATTATGCAATACGGCCTGGAAAAATTTTGTGCAGATGCTGAAGCAGTTGGTGTAGATGGCATCATTTTGCCAGACCTTCCGATGTATGAATTTGAAACCATTTACAAGGATCTTTTTAACAAACATAACTTAAGGTTTATCTTTTTGGTAACACCTGAAACCGGTGAAGAAAGGATCAGGAAAATTGATGCGTTGAGCAGCGGTTTTTTATATGCGGTATCTTCCTCATCCACCACGGGTAATAATAAAGCCATCAGCGATCAAAGTAATTACTTTAAAAAATTGCAGGGCATGCAACTCAAAAATCCCATCCTGGTTGGGTTTGGTATTAAGGACAGGGAAACTTTTCAAACCGCTTGTGCCAACACCAATGGCGCCATTATCGGCAGTGCGTACATTAAGGCGTTGCAGGATAGCGTCAATATACAGGCAAGCACTAAAGAATTCCTAAATAGCATCACTGCTTAAAACCATTTGATCAAAACGGGTTAAATTGCATGTTAAATAAAAACCATGAAGCATTTTTTTCTAATTATATTATTACTGCCCTTGCTGGTAACGGCGCAAACAAAATCAAAAGCAAAGTCGGCTGCACCCGTAAAAAAGGCTGCGACAGCTGCCAATGCCCCGGCTGATGGTTTTGCAATTCATGGTGAGGTAACAGGTTTTGCAGATGGTACAACGGTGGCATTATTAAACGGTCAAACTGGTACACCTGAAGCCGAAACAACTATCAATAAAAACAAGTTCGCTTTCACAGGAAAACTGGCTGCTCCTGATTTTAAAATTGTGTTGTTCAACAAGCAGCCTCCTTATCTCGTGTTGTTTTTAGATAACAGTACTGTAACTGTTAAAGCTACCAGGGATGCCATAGGTAACGCTGTGGTAACCGGTTCAGCAACGCATAAGGATTACGAAAGTTTATTGCAAACTATACAACCGTATCAAAAATTGTTTGCTGAAAATGCTTCAGAAGGTGATGGTGATAAGGACAAAGCGTTGGCGGCAATTGATCAGTTTATCAAACAGCACGCTGCTTCTTTTGTTACCCCGCTCGCAATCATCCGCTACAACCAGTTATCAGAAGATGCAGTTAAAATGGAAGCCATGTACAATGATTTAAACGCTCCGTTAAAAGCTTCTTCTATGGGCACCTATATCGCCCAACAAATTACAGAGGCAAAGAAAAATGCGGTGGGCACCATGTTGCCAGACTTCACGCAACCTGATACAACCGGAACGCCGGTTAGCCTTTCTTCTTTACGTGGCAAATTTGTACTGGTAGATTTTTGGGCAAGCTGGTGCAGGCCCTGCCGCCAGGAAAACCCCAATGTAGTAGAGAGTTACAATAAGTTTAAAGACAAAAATTTCACCGTGCTCGGTGTTAGTTTAGATAAGGCAAAACCTTCCTGGGTTGATGCCATAAAAATGGACGGGCTTACATGGAATCATGTAAGTGATTTGCAGGGGTGGAGCAACGCTGTGGCACAACAGCTGGGCATCTTCAGCATTCCCCAAAATTTCTTAATCGGCCCTGACGGTAAAATCGTAGCCAAAAATTTAAGAGGCCCTGCGTTGGAAAAAAAGCTAAGTGCTTTGTTGAAATAAAAGGGGAAGTTAACTTTTAGTCATTATGCTGATGCTACAAATTAATTTAGATTAAGTTGATTTTTGATATGTAAAAACTACTTTTTTTTGTTCGTGCAATGTTGTTATAAATTATCTGTGCTCAGGTAATTTTATTATTCATGTAGCTTTTTAATCTTGCATTAAAAAGCTATATTCGTTTTAAGAGCATGATTCAAATATCTTTCCACCAAAACTTTTAACCATGAGAAAATTTTGTACGCTGCTGATGGCAGGTAGTTTTAGTTATGTTGCCGCTGTAGCGCAAACCAATAGCATACTGGGTTTTAGCGCCTCTTCTGCACAGGCGCAGTTGGAAACAGAAAAAAAATACGATGCCAACTTGCAGGCGAAAAACGTGGATGTTTTAATCAAAGAAATGTCTGCTGTACCACACCATGTAGGCTCTCCCGGCGATGAAGCCAATGCAAAATACATACTCGATAAATTTAAAAGCTGGGGCTATGATGCACAGATAGAAACTTTTTATGTATTGTTTCCAACACCTGTCACAAGGCTGCTGGAAATGACCGGTAGCAAAAATTTTAAAGCTTCTCTAAAAGAACCTGCCTTGAAAGAAGATGCTACATCGGGGCAAACTTCCACCCAGTTACCAGTGTACAATTGCTGGAGTGCCGACGGTGATGTAACCGCCGAGCTGGTTTTTGTAAACTATGGCGTACCTGCCGATTACGAAAAGCTGGCGAGGATGGGCGTTGATGTAAAAGGTAAAATTGTAATTGCCAAATACGGGCAGAGCTGGCGGGGTATTAAACCAAAAGTGGCGCAGGAGCATGGCGCCATTGGTTGCATTATTTATTCTGATCCCAAAGAGGATGGATACTTCCAGGGAGATGTGTATCCAAAAGGCCCGTACAGGCCTTCCTTTGGTGCACAAAGAGGCTCGGTGATGGATATGCCTGTTTATCCCGGTGATCCGCTCACACCCGGTGTTGGTGCCACCAAAGATGTAACAAGGCTCGACAGAAAAGACGCAACCAATTTATTAAAGATACCTGTGATCCCAATCAGCTATGCCGATGCATTGCCCTTGCTGCAAAGCCTGGAAGGACCGGTTGTTCCGGATGCATGGAAAGGTGCTTTGCCCATTACATATCATGCAGGCCCAAGTGTAAATAAAATTCATTTAAAATTATCATTTGACTGGAAAATAAAGCCTTTGTATGATGTGGTGGCAAAATTAAAAGGTTCCGATTTCCCGGATGAATGGGTGATCCGGGGTAATCACCATGATGCCTGGGTTAATGGCGCCAACGATCCATTAAGCGGACAGGCTGCTATGATGGAAGAAGCCAGGTCTGTCAGTGAACTGGTAAAAACAGGGTGGAAACCAAAACGTACCATTGTGTATTGTGCCTGGGATGGCGAAGAGCCAGGTCTGATGGGGTCAACAGAATGGGTGGAAGAACATGCGGATGAGCTACAGAAAAAAGCCGTGCTCTATATCAACTCGGATGGAAATGGCCGTGGCTTTTTAGATGCGGGAGGTTCCCAGGCGCTGGAGCCTGCCTTTACTGAAATCGCTAAGTCGGTAATGGATCCGCAAACAAATGTTACGGTATTCGACAGAAGGCGGTCGCTCGAAATCATTGGTGCAACCAGTGCAAAAGCAAAGAAAGATTTGCTGGCTATAAATACATTCACTTTGCCTGCATTGGGCTCTGGCTCTGACTTTTCGCCGTTTGCACAACATGTAGGCGTACCTTCTTTAAACATTGGTTTTGGTGGGGAAGATGAAGGCGGCGAATACCATTCCATTTATGATTCATACGACTTATACAAGAAATTTAAAGACCCTGAATTTGCATACGGTGTAGCCCTTGCAAAAACAGCAGGCCACACAACGCTTCGGTTTGCTGATGCAGAAACCCTTCCTTTCGATTTTCGTAATCTGCAGAGCACCATCAGTAAGTATGCATCCGAAGTAATTGCCATGGCCGATGAAATGCGGGAAAATACGCTCGTGGAAAATCAGCTTATTAAGGATAAATATTACACCATTGCGGATAAAGTAACCGAGCCTTTATTGCCGCCTGTTGCAAAAACCGAAGTGCCTTTTTTAAACTTCAGTTCGCTGCAAAATGCAGTTAGTACGCTGGCCAAAAGCGCAGCTGCTCTAAACACTGTGAGCAGCGGAAACATTCCTGCTGATAAGAAAGATGAACTTAATAAACAATTATACCGGGCAGAGCAGGTGCTCCTTACAAAGCAAGGCTTACCACGCCGTGGCTGGTACAGGCATGCCATTTATGCTCCCGGATTTTTTACCGGCTATGGCGTAAAAACATTGCCAGGTATCACCGAAGCGCTGGAACAACGCAACTGGAAAGAAGCGCAGGAACAAATTGAAATTGCAGCAACAACCATCAACAGTTTTTCTGCTTACCTGGATGCGGCAGCCAATGCGGCAAAGTAAGATGATAGAAATGTTGGTCCGGGCTACAAAGCAATGTGGATCATCGTTGCATCGCCCTCTTGTACTTTTTTAAGCCATTTGGAACGCCTTCAGTTTGTTGTGGTTTCCACTGATTTAAAATAAAAATTTGAAGAGCTCATTTCAACCGTCGTCAGTCCCGATAGATATCCGGATTAACCGCTGACGGGGTTGCAATGGGCTTTCATTTTTTCCTGATATTTGAGATTGAAAAAGATAAATTTATAAGTTCAAGGTGGCACTTACTCTTCCCCATAAACATAAGATTCTATCCCGCTCAGGCAACGTTTGTATAATTGTACAGTATTTTCCAATCCCAGATAAAGCGCATCACAAATCAAGGCATGGCCGATAGAAACTTCCAGCAAGCCGGGAACGTTCTGTGCAAAATACTGCAGGTTTTGCAGGTCCAGATCGTGACCTGCGTTAATGCCCAGCCCAAGCAGGTTGGCCTTTTCAGCTGCTTTTATATATGGTTCAATAGCAGCTTCTTTATTACCAGCTGCAAACTCTTTGGCGTAAGCTTCGGTGTACAACTCAATGCGGTCGGTGCCTGTAGCGGCTGCACCTTCCACCATTTCAATTACCGGGTCAACAAAAATAGAAGTGCGGATCCCTTCATTTTGAAACAGGCGGATCATCTTAATTAAATAATCTTTGTGCTGAATCGTATCCCATCCATGGTTGCTGGTAATCTGTCCCAATGCATCGGGCACCAGCGTTACCTGTGCCGGCTGGTTGGCCAATACCAGTGTTACAAATTTCTCTTCCGTACAATTGCCTTCAATATTCAGTTCAGTGTTGATCACTCTTTTTAAGTCAAACACATCCTGGTAACGGATATGTCTTTCATCCGGCCTTGGATGAACCGTGATTCCCTGGGCCCCGAAACGCTCAATATCTAAAGCTGTTTTAACAAGATCAGGGTTGTTGCCGCCACGACTGTTCCGCAGCGTAGCGATTTTATTGATGTTAACCGAAAGTGTTGTCATAAAAAAAATATTACTTGTCTGTACAAAGTTAAGTTTGTTTGCAGGCATTTAAAACGACGGGCAGCAATTTTAGAGATGACGGGTGTCAGTAAGGATCCCAATGGTATTGGCAGAACAATGTTAAGTTTGCACCAGGTTAATATACACTACTTAATTAAAATTTGATAAAATATGAACTGGATTTTGCTGATTATTGCAGGCCTTTTTGAAGTAGGTTTTACCACCTGCCTGGGCAAAGCTAAATTAACTACCGGCACTACATCTACGTTGTGGATTGCCGGCTTTTTTATCAGCCTTTCACTCAGTATGTTGCTGTTATATAAAGCAACACAATCATTGCCGATGGGAACAGCTTATGCAGTGTGGACGGGTATTGGCGCCGTAGGTACCGTGTTAACCGGCATATTATTTTTTAAAGAGCCGGCAGATTTTGCACGCCTGTTTTTTATCAGCACACTAATAGCTTCGATCGTAGGATTAAAAGTGGTTACAAACTAAAACTAACCCTGTATCAAAAAACAAAAACCATCTTTTTACAGATGGTTTTTGTTGTATTAAATCGTTTATAAAAATGGTATTACTTTTTGGGTTCCAGTAATTTAAAGAACTGGTCAAGCTGCGGCAGGATAACAATTCTTGTTCTGCGGTTGGCGGCTCTTCCTTCTGCAGTAGTGTTATCGGTAACTGGTTTATATTCGCTACGTCCTGCAGCTGTAATGTTAGCAGGGTTTAAGCCATATTGTTTTTCCAGGATGCGTACAACAGCAGTAGCTCTTTTAACACTCAAATCCCAGTTGTCAATCAGCATATCGCTTCCTTTGTAAGGAACATTGTCCGTATGGCCTTCCACCATAAATTCAATATCCGGTTGGTTTTTCAACACCATAGCAACTTTGCCCAATACAGCACCAGCTTTGTCGCTTACATTATAGCTTCCACTTTTAAATAATAATTTATCGCTGATATCGATGTACACAACACCTTTATCAACTTTAATATTGATGTCTTTGTCGTCCATATTGCCAATAGCACCTTTTAAATTGGTAACCAATGCCAGGTTCATAGAATCTTTACGGCTGATGGCTGACTGGAGGTCCTGGATATAGGCATCTTTTGCACCAATATTATCCAATGATTTCTTGATACTTTCAGCCTGTGACCCACTGATGACTGATAAATTTTCCAGTTGCTTTAAGGCAGTGGTGTTGTTTTCTTTCAGAAAATCAATTTGTTTTTTCAGGCTGGCAATTTCTGCATCAAGCAACGCTTTTCCCTGGGCATTTGATGCGGTAAGGGTTGTACAGTTTTTAAGATCTTCCTGCAGCTTAGCGTACTCAGCCTGCAGTGCAGTATTCTTATCTTGTTCGCTCTTCAATACTTTTTTACTAACACAAGAGCTGAAAAATAAGGCAAATGCCGTTCCTAAAACAATACCGTAGTTACATTTCATATTTATAAGAGTTTAAGTTATTGGCGAAGTTATCTGATTAGCACTTAAAACAAAAAAAAACACTGGTTAAAAAATACCTATCGTTGCAGATATATTCTATTATCAAAATATAAGGTAAATAAGTTGCATCATTTGTAATAATAGTGTTAGGCAGTAGGCTCACTGCGCAGTGCTTTTAGCTCTTAAACACATTGGAGGATGCCCTTTAAGTCGCGCCATATTGCCCAACACCCATGTTGGGAATGGCAATTTCATTGAAATAATACAGCTGATTATTTTATGTTGGTGATACGACCGTTAAAAGAAATTGCCTGCCTGTTGTTACTGTTTACATTCAGGTAAGCCTTTCCATTATCGTAGATTGTGAGGCTCATATTCTGTACATCCTGGCCATCTTTGGGTTTAATGTTAACATCCCAACCTCCTTTTTTTCTGCGGTTGATTGAATAGTCAAAATCAACAGAGGTAAATTTTATCCCACCGTCTGTATTTCCAATGGGTGCTGCATAGGCACGGCCAAAATAGGGGAGATCGCTGATGATCGAATCTTTTAAAATCGTAACAGTATAGTCAGTTGTTAAGATGCGCTGGCGGCCGCTTGAGGGTATTACGGACTCCGCATAAAAAACATACCGTTGATTATCCAGTAAATTTTTTATCGTGGTTTCTTTTGCATAAACTTTTTGCTGGGCAGTCACCACCATTTGAATGCACATCAACAGCATTAAAAAAAGAAAAAACGGCGATAGTTTTACTGTCTTTTTCATGATTCTTTTTATAATTAAAATTACCATTTAGTCTCTTAAATTAAAAGTTAATAATACAGCTGACACTCGCCAGGATTGAAATGTGCATCTATACAAGTGTGAAATTAAAATTCGTAAGGAGGGTCGTTTATATCACTTCAATTACTATTCCGCATTACCTTTCGATATCTTTGGCAACCTTGATCTTAACCATGCGGGGGAGCCACTTCTATGAAAAGAAAGAGTGCCAATCGCAACAAATTAAATCAATTTTTAACAGGTATCTTTAGGCACAGGTTTGTGTGTGGTTATACAAAAAGAATTAAAAATGAAAAAGCAGGTTAATACAGGGTTGATGCGTTCATTCATTGTTTCGTTGGTATGCCTGTTATTTTGTTGCAATATTTTTGCACAGGAAAAAAATGGCAATAAGAAGTTTAACGTGCTTGCTTTTTTTACCGCAAAAGAAGACCAGGCGCACATCAGTTTTGTGCACGAAGCCAACCAGTGGTTTCCTGCAATGGGGAGAAAATATCATTATACATATGATACTACCAGCAACTGGGACAATTTAAATATAGTTTTTCTTTCCCGTTACCAGGTAGTGATTTTTTTAGACACCCGCCCGGAGGATGCTAAACAAAGAGCAGCCTTTGAAAAATATATGGAAGATGGTGGCGGCTGGATGGGTTTTCATTTTTCGGCCTTTGCCTTAACACCTTCCGACTTTCCGCAAAACTGGGATTGGTACCATAATCATTTCCTCGGTTCTGGCTCTTATGCCAGCAACACCTGGCGGCCTACCAGTGCAGCATTGCGGGTAGAAAATAAAAGCCATCCTGTAACAAAAAATGTACCGGCTACTTTTACCGCAGCCTCCAACGAATGGTACCGTTGGGAAAACGATCTCCGCAAAAATCCTGACATCAATATACTTGCATCTATTGATTCCTCCAGTTTTCCGCTGGGCACCGGTCCCAAGCCTTCCGAAATATGGCACAGTGGCTATTACCCGGTAGTTTGGACAAATAAAAATTATAAAATGATCTACTGCAATATGGGCCACAATGATATCGACTATGAAAATAAAACCAACAAAACGTTGTCCTCCACTTTCAGCAGTAAAGAGCAAAACAAACTGATTATTGATGGGTTATTATGGCTGGGTGGTGTAAAAAGAAAATAGCCAATTTTACCCCTGGCAATCATTTCTGGAGATATGCGGCTTATGCATTTTGTAGCTACCTGCAAGCAAGACATTTTGAACTCACCAAATGAAAACGTGGTAAAATAACCATCAAAAAAATTATAATTTTTTCATCAGTTTAACCAGCATATCTGCAATTACCGCATAGCCTTTATCGGAGGGATGCAATCCATCGTATGTCATATCAACCGCATCAACAGGGTAGGGATATTCATCCATTGCAGGGTTAAAGGGAACATCAATAAAATCAGGGTAGGGATAATTAGTGTAAACGCCGGTTGATGGGTTTTTTAAACGTTTGTATTTTACCATATTCTTTAGTGTGATGCCACTTTTATGATAAAGATCAACCAATTTGCAATGGTCGTATGCCGCAATGGCTTTAATGGCTGCGGCAAACTGTTCCAGTGTTTGCCCGTTTTTCGCTTTGTAACTTCCCCAGGCATTGTTTTTAAAATCAGTGATATAAACAAAATCTGCCCGTTGTAAAGGGGTAATTAAAATAATTTCCGCAGCGCTGTTTAAACTGTGCAGCTTGTTAATGATAATGCGGTAACTGCCATATACCGTGTTATTGCCGGTATTGTTTTTATAATCGTCAATGGTGCCAATGGGGCGTCCCTGCCACCAGTCGTTCGTGCCTAAAAAAACGGAGTATACATCTGCTTTTGTTAATTCCAGCTTATCAATACTTTCAGCAATCCCGCCACTGGTCCACCCATTGTAGCCTTTGTTAACATAGGTTATATCGGGCAGTTTTTCTTTCACCCTCGTCATATAACCTTTTGTAACCCGGTCACCAGTCTCATTGGTGTGTTCATTTAAGTAAGTAATGGAATCGCCAATGGCAACCCAGGTTAAAGGCCTATTGTTAAAAGATACGATTGCAGCAAAAGTTACGGCAAGGCCTAGAAGTTTCAGCATGGCGTTGTTGATTTATTTGCTTAAAGATATAATTGTTTTTAATAATCGTCCACCGTTAAAAGTTCGGGCTTACACAGTTTATATTTGTAATAAGGAATGAGTTAAAACCCGGCTCCTTTTTTGAATTACCGAAGATTACAAGTTTAGCAGAATTAATTGGTTTTTTACAATTTCACCTGCTTATATTTATTGATATTTGCAGTAGAAAAGAAAAAGCAGTGTTGCGAAAATAAAAGAGATATGAAAATAATTGCCTTTGGAATTGCGAAAGAAATAACGGGCGATCTTTTTACGGAGTTTGATGCAGGGCCTGATCCGGTAAGTGTTGCCGAATTGAAAAAGCTACTTTTCAACCAGTTTCCTAAGTTGGAAAAACTGGCGACCTTATCCGTTGCGGTTAACAATACATATGCAGGTAATGACGTCATGATCAGAGGGGAAGATGAAGTAGCGCTGATACCTCCAGTTAGTGGCGGCTAAGCGTTGCCCGCAAATTTTATAATGAAGAATTCAAAAATAATTACATTGGGTAAATCCTTACAATAAATGCTCACAGACAATCACAACAGGGTTATAAATTACTTACGCTTATCTGTAACAGACAACTGTAATATGCGTTGCCAGTACTGTATGCCGGCGGAAGGAGTTGAGTTTTCGCATAATAAGGAATTGCTGTCATGGGATGAGATGTTCCTGCTTTCATCTACTTTTATTGAGTTGGGTATTACTAAAATAAGAATTACCGGCGGAGAGCCTTTTGTAAGAAAAGGACTGATGGATTTTCTTCACCGGCTGGCAGCTGTAAAAGGGCAGGAAGAAATTTCCATTACTACCAATGCAACGTTGATAGGGGAACATATCGCTGCCTTAAAAGCATTGGGCATACTGAATATAAACGTGAGTATGGATAGCCTGGATAAGGACCGCTTTAACGCCATCACCCGACGCAATTATTTTGATGTTGTTTACAATAATGTGCTGCAACTGCTACAAAATGGTTTTAATGTAAAGATCAATTGCGTAGTAATGAATGGCTTAAACACAGATGATATTTTGCCTTTTGTTGAGTTTGCTCACGAACAGAATGTCTCGGTTCGTTTTTTGGAAGAGATGCCGTTTAACGGCCACAGCAAAGGTTTTGAAAAAATAGAATGGGATTTTTTGAAGATCATGGATCACATTCAGCAACATTTCCCGGGTACCCACCGTATGAATGATGGGCCAAGTTCAACATCTGAAAATTATACCATTGAAAATCGCCGCGGATCATTTGGTATTATACCTTCATTTTCAAGAACATTCTGCGGTACCTGTAACCGCATCCGGGTTTCTGCAAAAGGAGAATTGCAAACTTGTTTGTACACCAATGAAAGCGTATCATTTAAAAGGCTGTTGCAACAAAATCCGCATCCCGATTTAATAAAGCCGCTTATTTTGAAGGCTATCCACAACCGGTTTAAAGATGGCTTTGAAGCGGAGGAAAAAAATGAATTCAAAAAATCAATGTCATTAATCGGCGGATGAAAAAAGAGAACAGCATACTATCGCATCTTGATACAGATGGAAATCCGCAGATGGTGGATGTATCCGGTAAACAAATTACCACCCGTACAGCAACGGCTCAGTCAACAGTGGTATTCCCAGTTTCGGTTTTTAAACAGCTTGAAAAAAATAAATTTCTCAGCAGCAAGGGCAGCATTTTTGCAACGGCTATAATTGCTGCAACAATGGCAGCTAAACGCACAGCTGACTTAATTCCGCTTTGTCATCCGTTGTCGCTTTCGCAAATTTTAATCAATATAGAACCTGGCGAAAATTTATTGCTGATAAAAGCCACGGTAAAATGTGATGGTAAAACAGGTGTTGAGATGGAAGCTTTAACGGCGGCGTCTGTGGCGGCATTAACAGTGTATGATATGTGCAAAGCACTGTCGCATGATATCATCATTTCACAAACCAGGTTACTGGAAAAAAAAGGAGGTAAAAGTGATTTTAACAGGTGACTTATATGGCCTTGTGCTGGCGGGTGGGAAAGGCAGCAGGATGAATATGGATAAGGGCGAATTGCAGTATCACGAAGCCATTAACCAACGCAGTTTTTTATACCAGCTGCTGACAAAATATTGCGCAAAAGTTTTTATAAGCTGCCGGGTAGACCAGGTAAATAATTTGCAAACAGGCGAAGCATATATTACGGATGAAGGTCTTTACAAAGGGCCACTGAATGGCATTTTATCTGCACATCATGCTTATCCCGATAAAGCCTGGCTGGTGGTGGCAGTGGATTTGCCGCATTTGACCGGTGAAACAATTGCTCAATTAATTAATCAGCGGGATAGCCAAAAGCCCGCTACAGCTTATGCAACTACGCAATCTAAATTGCCGGAACCATTGATTGCAATATGGGAACCTGCTGCTTTGGAAGCAGCCGAAACCTATATACAAAGTGGCAGTACGTGTCCCCGAAAATTTTTGATTGGCCAGGAAATTAAAACTATTTTTCCGGCAGATGATGCCGAACTTTTTAATGCCAATTACTACACCGATTTCCTGGAGGCAAAAAACAGGATGGCATCCAATCATGAATGAACTTAGATTTTCCAAACAGATAAAACTAAAAGGTTTCGGCATAGCCGGGCAGCAGGCGCATCAAAACGGTAAAGTGCCGATTGCAGGCGCGGGTGGATTGGGAACACGTTATGCGCAGTATCTCAATAGTATGGGCGTTGGCGCCATCGGGCTGGCAGATGAAGATACCATTGCACTTAGCAATCTGCCAGGACAAACCTTATTTGACAAAGCAGAAACAGGTCAAAAGAAAGTGGGGGTATTATCTAAAAAACTTTCCCTTCAAAATCCTTCAACAAACATCATTTGTCACGATGCATTTTTAACCCCGCAAAATGCGCAGGGCAATGTGTTTAGCCTGCAGGGCGGTTTATCTTCATATCAATAATTATGTAAAATGCACACTTCTACTCTTATCATTATTTCCCTGCTTTTCCTGGTGATTGCTTTTTTATACAGCAGTGTTGGCTTTGGGGGCGGTTCCAGTTACCTTGCTATTCTCAGTCTGTTTATAACTGATTTCAATACCATTCGCACTCATGCATTGCTGTGCAATATTGCAGTGGTAACAATCGGTTGCGCTATAGCTTATTCAAAAGGTTTTTTGTCTTTAAAAAAGGCAATTCCGTACGTTATTTTTAGTGTGCCTGCTGCTCTGCTGGGAGCCACCTTTAAATTATCGGAACGCACTTTCTTTATCTTGTTGGGAGCGGTGCTTGTACTTTCCGCCATTGCCTTGTTTTTTCAGGTGGTAAGACCGGTAAAGCCTGTCACAGACAGAAAAAAAATAATGATTCGGTCCATTCCTTTGGGCACGGGGCTGGGATTTTTATCCGGTATGGTGGGTATTGGCGGGGGGATATTTTTATCCCCGGTACTGAACCTGTTAAATTGGGAAGAAGCAAAAAATATTGCAGGTATAGCCAGCTTTTTTATCCTGGTAAATTCCATCGGTGGTATTGCCGGGCTGGCTGTCAGCGGTTCAATTACGGTGTTAGTGCCTTTTACGCTTTGTGTGATGGCGGCAGTGGTAATTGGAGGCTTAGCGGGTTCGCTTATCAGTATGAGATTATTTGATGCTTTGCTGATAAAAAGGCTGACAGCAGTTTTAATTATGGTTGTAGGCGTAAAATTATTGGCAGAGCATATTTAATAATCAGATCGTTTCGAAATCCTAAGAAAATGTAACTATATGGATTAGTACACAAAATTTTCGTTCATGATATCAGTTGAAGAAGCGCTTGAAATTGTTTTATCAAAGCCGGGTAACTATGGCACAGAAAGGGTTTTGCTTAATAAAATTGTGCACCGGTTTTTGGCAGAAGATATTTTTGCCGACAGAGATTCTCCACCCTACGACAGGGTAATGATGGATGGGATTGCTATTAACAGCAGCGCAATGGACGCGGGCACCAAGCATGGTTTTTTAATTGAAGGAATACAGGCAGCTGGTGATGTTCAAAAGAAATTGCAACAGCAGCAAAATTGTATTGAAGTAATGACGGGTACTTTAGTACCAGCCGGTACTGATACGATTGTACCTTATGAACAGATTGATATTATTGATAACAGGGCTTTTTTAAAACAGCCCTTTGTTCCAAAGAACCATATTCACCAACAGGGGAGCGATCATAAAAAAGGGACGCTGGCGCTGCAAAAAGGCAAGCGCCTGGCGGCAGCAGATGCAGGTTTACTGGCGGCAGTTGGTATTGAACAAGTCCCGGTTTTTACTTTGCCAAAAACAGCTATCGTCGCCACGGGGAACGAATTGGTGCCGGTTGCACAGGTGCCGGAAAGTCACCAGGTGCGCATGTCGAATGTATATGCTTTGCAGGCCGCCCTTCAAACGGATTCTATCGCTGCAGATATATTTCATATAAATGATGATGAAACAATATTGCTTACTCAACTTTCTGCAATCGTAAAGGATTACGATGTGGTGCTCATCAGTGGTGGAGTATCAAAAGGAAAATATGATTTTGTGCCTGCAATATTGGAAAAGCTGGGGGTGCAAAAGCTATTTCACCAGGTAGCTCAACGCCCCGGAAAGCCTTTTTGGTTTGGTCATCAACCTGCGCTGCAAACCCATGTTTTCGCTTATCCGGGCAATCCGGTTTCTACATTTGTCTGCCATCAGTTTTATTTGCGGCAATGGCTTTCAAACAATTTTAATAACCACCAAAAGCTGCCGCTGGCGAAGTTATCAGGCGAAATCAATGGCTCCGCAGCTTTGTCATTATTTATATCTGTTAAAATCAGCAATGATGATAATACGGTAAAAGAAATAGTTAATAATGGGTCAGGAGATTTATTTAGTCTTACCAAAACAGATGGGTTTATTTATCTCCCTAAAGGAGCCATGCATTATTCTTCCGGTTCAGTCTTTCCCTTTCTTAAAATTGATTAATCTGTAAAAAAAGTGGGCGCAGGATGGGATTCCTGCGCCAGAAGTAATTACTGCTATAAAAGAATCGCAGTGTGTATTATGGAGAACATTTCAGGTATGGCAAAATGTCTTGACGATATAAAATGTAGATCTGTTTTTAAACGGGAAAGTTTACAAACAGCCGGCACTGGCTGGTTTAGTTCGCAGGATCTTGGAGCCGTAAATTGAGATAATCAATTGCATTAGCATATAGCCAACACTTGAAACTACTATAGAAAAAAAACTACATTGAATTAACGTTTGTTATAGCGCATTGTGCCGTCCAAAATGCCTCTCATCAATAAACTGTTACCTTCTCTATATTCTCCCGGTGCACATTGAAAAATTTCTGCTATATTCATCTATATTCATTGGTTATAAAACTATTGCTTCATGCCTGTATCGCCGCGGTTGTTATTTCGTATCCTGCTATTGCTGTTATTTCCTTTTAAGAGTATGGCGCAACTGGATTTTAAGGCAAAGGGAAAAGTGATAGATCTTGATACACATTTACCACTTAAAAATGTTAGCGTCGTGCTGGATCAAACCCTGGCCGGAGTTTCCACCAACGACAGTGGTTATTTTGTGCTGCCTTCTCCCATTCCTTATTTCTCCATTACCATTTCGTCAGTAGGATATCTGCACGCCAGCAGGGAAATTAACCTGTTGGGCGATAGTGCATCTCTTACTATAGAATTAAAAAAGAAGGCCAATGAACAATTAGATGAAGTAGTAGTGAATGCCTATAAAAACAACAACAAAATAAAGGCGGTGGAAATGAACATCGTCAAGATTAATCCTGAGATGATCAAGCGAAGTCCATTGCTTTTTGGAGAAGCGGATATCATTAAGGCATTGATTTTACAACCTGGTGTAACAAGTACCGGTGAGGGCGCAGGCGGGTTTAACGTACGTGGCGGCAATGCTGATCAAAATCTGGTATTGCTGGATGGAGCGCCACTGTTTAACACTTCGCATTTGCTTGGTTTTTATACTTCAGTTAGTCCCGATGCGGTGCAGGATGTAACCTTATACAAAGGCGGTATGCCTTCGGCTTATGGCGGGCGTTTGTCTTCCCTGTTAAACATGAAAATAAAAAGTGGCAACGTCAGCAGGATGCAGTATACGGGCGGTGTTGGCCCCATGAGCGGACGTTTTTTTATGAATGGCCCGCTGATAAAAGATAAACTTACTTTTATTGCCGGCTTTCGTGCAGCCTATCCTGATTTAATATTGAATCAGCTGGGAGATAAATTTGGCAGCAGCCGGGCTTTTTTTTATGATGGTATTGCCAAGGCGGAGTACACCATTAACCACGCTAATAAATTGTCTGTAACCGGCTACCGCAGCTATGATAAGTTCAGGTTTGATGGGTCAACTGCTTATAATTGGGAGTCCAACCTGGTGTCGTTCAATTACAATGCAGACATCAGTCCCAAACTTTCTTTAAAGCTCAATGCCAATTACAGCCAGTTTATTTCTACCATCAATGGCCTGGATAAATATTATGAATTTAAACTTCCCTCGTCCATCACGCAAAAACAACTAAAGCCGGTATTCGTATATAAACCAAGCGACAAACACACCATCGAAACCGGCGTTGATTTTATATTGTATGGTATTTCACCGGGCAGCCGCACACCAACTTCCGATTCAGGCAGTATCATCCCGCTCACCATTCCAAAAGAGCAGGGCAGGGAGATGGCCCTTTTTATAAGTGACCAGGTTGAAATAACAGATAACATTTCTTTACAGGTAGGTTTACGGTATGCGGGCTATGATTACCTGGGTCCAAAGAAAGTGTATTCCTATGATTCGGGTGTACCATTATCAAAAGAAACAATTGCTGACAGCACTACATTTACTAAAAATAAAAGCATACAACATTATGGGGGATTAGAACCCAGGGTATCCTTAAAGATTGGGCTCAGGGATGATCTCTCTTTAAAATTAAGCTACAACCGGGGGCAGCAATTTTTGCATTTGATCTCAAACACTACTTCCATTTCCCCGGTTGATTTCTGGAAATTAAGTGACCGCTTTATCAACAGGCAGATCGGGGATCAATATGCGGCGGGTGTGTTTAAAAATTTCAATAGCAACCAGTATGAAGCTTCTTTTGAAACCTATTATAAAACAACCCAAAATACGGTGCAGTATAAAGACGGAGCTTTGTTATTATTGAATCCATACATCGAAACAGCTTTATTAAATGCAAGGGGAAGGGCCTACGGATTTGAATTTAGCGTTGCAAAAAATAGCGGCAAAGTTACCGGCCAGGTTAATTACACCTATTCCAGGTCGCAGGTACAAGTGCTTACCCAGTTTGCATCCGAAACAGTAAACGGTGGCAATTATTACCCGGCGGATATCGATAGGCCGCACAACCTGGCCATCATGTCGAAAATAAAATTGGGCAGGGGCTGGAGTTTTAGCAGCAATTTTATTTTTAGTTCCGGCCGGCCAGCTACTTACCCCGACGGGAACTATGTATTTAACGGAGGAATTGTAACCAATTACTCTTTACGTAATATGGATCGTCTGCCAGCGTATCACAGGCTGGATGCAGGTTTCACCTTTGTGTCAAAAAGATATGCCGAACAAAAAAGTTACAGCATCTGGAACATTTCTTTTTATAACATTTACATGCATAAAAATGCCTATTCAATTTATTTCAGAAGAGATGATACCCGGCTGCTGGCCTACCGGCTGTCGGTTGTAGGCGGACTAATTCCATCTTTATCCTGGAACTATAATTTTTAATGATGATGCAGCTGCTAAAAATAATTTTTGTAATTACCGTGATTTCTATCACCAGCCAATCCTGTATTAAACAGGTTGATGTTGCTTTAAGAAATGCGCCCCCGACTCTTGTTGTGGAGGGAAATATCACAACAGATTCTGTTCCTTATACGGTAAAGTTAACTTACTCCGGACCGATTGCTTACAGCGATACCATCCCTGACCAATATCTTGAAAAAGATGCAACGGTTACCGTTGCTGATGATTTGGGAAACGCTACCTCACTGTCATATACCTCACAAGGCGTGTATACAACAACCGATGCAAACTATATAGGCAAAACGGGCAGGAGCTATAGCGTAACTGTTATTTTAAAAGATGGCAAGAAATATGTTTCTGTACCAGAAAAAATACAACCTGCAGTGCCCATTGCCGAAATCAACACCAATTTCGTCAATCAGTTTGATATGTTTTACCCAACGTTCATCAACGTTACCATCAATACTAGAGATCCGGCAGCGGATGAAAATTATTACCGCTGGACTTTTATGGCATATAGCGGAAGACAAACCAGGGGCGTATCCTGCGGTATCAATTGCATCATGAATGAATACTGCTACGTAAAAAATGTTGATAGAGAAGTCCGTATTTTATCAGACGACGCCATCAATGGAAACGACATCCGGAATCAAACAGTAGGCAATTGTTATGTATATACGTACCTCAACGATTTTATTGATATCAGCCAGCTATCTATGACACGAGAGGCATACCAGTTTTGGCAACACTACCAGGATCAGCAAACAAGAACAGGTGGTATCCTGGATCCATTGCCCGCATCAATCAGGGGCAATGTGTACAATGCTGCCAACACAGGTGATATTGCGCTGGGCTACTTTTCGGCATCATCAGTAACACATAGAAAAGTGATACTGGTGCCTTACAGCATTACTCCCTATTTGCTACAAATATCTGCGCAGCAATTTATTCCCGACCAGTATATTTCCTGTTTTGATTATTTTTCAAATGCACTTTCTTATCCGCCCGATCATCAGTATCCGCCGCCACCCGGCTGGGAAAATGCTGAACAAATAAAAGTGTACTGGTAGTATTTTGAATACTGCCTTTATTTATCTTTTCATTGATGTAGGTTTATTAATTAATTTACAGCAACATTCACCTATAGTAAATCAACTCGTATGAACAAACGCTCCTTTATAAAAAAAGTCGCCATGGCCGGCATCGGTGTACCATTAACAGGCAATGCGCTGGCCAACTGGGTAGACAGGGTGAATCATTTGCCTGCTGAAAAGGTAGCTGCGGATGAGTCTTTTTGGGCAGGCATCAGGGGGGGATACAGACTAAAGCCGGATTATATCAATCTTGAGAATGGCTATTATAATATTATGCCAGAGCAAATACTGGAAAATTATATCAAACAAATAAGAGAAATAAATTACCAGGGTGCTTATTACATGCGTACGGTACAATTTGATAATAAGAAAAACATGGCCACCAAACTGTCTGCCATGGCCGGTTGCAGCCCGGAAGAATTAATTATTACCCGTAATACAACCGAGAGCCTGGATATGATTATTGGCGGCATTCACTGGAAAGCCGGCGATGAGGCGGTTATGGCCGAACAGGATTATGGTTCGATGCAGGAAATGTTTAAACAGGTAGCAGCGAGATTTGGAGTCGTAAATAAAATCGTATCTATACCCAATCATCCTGCAACGGACGAAGAAATCGTGCAGCTGTACGCAGCGCAACTCAACAGCCATACACGGTTGCTGATGATACCTCATATGGTAAATATTACGGGCCATATTTTACCGGTACAAAAAATTTGCGACATGGCCCATGGTAAAGGCGTAGCGGTTATGGTGGATGGAGCCCACGCCATTGCGCATATTGAATTTAAAATTGCAGACCTGCATTGTGATTATTATGGTGCCAGCCTGCATAAATGGCTGAGTGTGCCATTGGGTTCGGGAATGTTGTATGTTAAAAAAGGAAAGGCAGGTGATATCTGGCCCTTGCTTGCAGAGGGCGGCAAGGATGCCAATGATATTTCAAGGCTCAACCATATTGGTACACATCCTGCAGCTACTGATCTTGCTATTGGCGCAGCCATTGACTATTACAATATGATTGGACCGGCCCGAAAGGAAGCAAGGCTGCGATACCTGCAGCAATACTGGACAAGTAAAGTGCGTAGTTTACCGAATGTAATTGTAAACACGCCTGTAGATGCAGCTCGTTGTTGTGGAATAGCCAACGCAGGTATAAAAGGAATGAAGCCGGGGGAGTTGGCAGATACATTACTGAAAAAATATAAAATATATACAGTGGCGATTGATTCCGCCAATGTGCAGGGTTGCAGAATAACACCCAATGTATTTACCATGCCAGAAGAACTGGATGTATTGGTAAAAGCATTGACGGAATTGAAATAATCAAGCGTTAAAATTTGTACACAATGCTGTTGGAAAAGTTGTAGTAAAATTTCAGGATTGGTACCACGGGCCTTGAATCGTACATGGAACTGAAAGAGAACCCCAAATCAAAATGTTTGGCAAAGTTGACGGTAAAGTTGATATTGGATGCCAGGCGGTACTGGCCGAACAAGTTATTGAATGGCATCTGCAAAAATACCACAGCTGAAATATTGCTGTTGGCAGACGTTTTTCCTTCCCACCTTACATAATTATTTGATTTTAGTAAGCTTGTTACCTGGTTGGTTTGAATGGCAGGCTTTAAAGCAGAATCAACTGCTGTGTAGTTCCATGTTTCGTTTTCATACATCACGCCGGAAGCAACACTAAACTCCTGGTTGTTTTTATTCCAGTGATTGTACCGGGCGTTAATCCCGCTTGTTAACCGGTGCAGCAACCCTCTTGAATTGTTCCATTGATATTGCACAAAAGTTTCCGGTTGCCAGGTGTTCTTATAATCATGCCGCCAGCGGAGATGCAGGTAACCTGAATTTAAAAAATCTTGTCCGCCATTATAGGTAAAACGGTAGCTGGCAGCGAGTATCAGCAATTCCTTATAGTGGCGTAACTGTACATCCAGGGCATTGGTACCATCCAGTAATAATTGTCTCTGTTTATCACCTTCAATACCAATGGCCAGGTTAGCTTTCAGCATTGTTCTTTTTGTATAGGCTGAAGTGTCTGTTTTGTCAATGGTTAAAATTTGGGCATTGCAAAAAGCAAAATAAAAAATCGCCGAAAAAAGCAGCATTGATTTTTTCAAAATACCTCGTTTTAGAGAATCGTTCAAAATTATTTGCCGCAAAAATAAATATAAAAAGACACAGGTGCATCGGATAAAAGCTATCTGCATGTTAACGGGAACCTTTCCTGGGGGTCAGAAAAATTAGCCAAATAAAATGAGTTCCTGCCGTCATTCCGTAGCTGCATGCAGTAGATTTGTATAATATTCAACCAATCAAAATTAATATGTCAGCAACAACGAAAATAGCCCTTGTAACCGGTGGCAGCCGCGGCCTGGGAAAAGATATGGCTATCAGTATTGCCCGCAAAGGAATAGATGTCATTCTAACTTATCGCAGTAATCAGGCAGAAGCGGAGGAAGTTGTAAAAGCCATTGAAGGAATGGGGCAACAGGCGGTAGTACTGCAACTGGATATGAGTGATTTTAATTCGCTGGATGCATTTGTTCAGCAGGTTTCAGCCACCTTGCAATCCGTGTGGTCAACCGGTTCCTTTGATTTTTTAGTTAACAATGCAGGCATGGGAGCTACCGTTCCTTTTGAAAAAGTAACCGAAGAACTGTTTACTGATTTTTTAAACGTTCATTATAAGGGTATCTATTTTTTAACGCAGAAATTAGTGCCAAATATCAATCCCGGCGGCCGTATCATCAATATATCTTCTGGTACTACCAGGTTTGCCAATCCTGGCTATTCGCTGTATGCATCAATGAAAGGTGCTATTGAAACCTTTACCAAATACCTGGCGAAGGAGTTGGGTGCAAAGGGGATTGGGGCCAATGTTGTAGCACCCGGCCCGGTTGAAACTGACTTCAACAATGCCGCTATCCGCAGCAATCCTCAAATGAAAGGTTTCCTCAGTTCGCTGTCGCCGCTGGGCCGTGTGGGAGCGGCTGACGACATCGGGAGCGTGGTGGCATTTTTATGTACAGATGATGCCAGGTGGATCAATGGCCAGCGCATTGAAGTGAGTGGTGGCATTAATGTGTAGTGACTGGTTTCTAATTGTTGCAGTGATTTTTTCAACCGGAATTTAAAAGCATAACGATAAATTTGTTTAAAATAAAACATGAAAAGAATATCAGTTGACATGGATGGGGTGATTGCGAATGTGTACAGCCAGTTTTTAAAACTGTACACTGCTGAAACCGGTAAAATCATCACATTGGAGGATGCCGTCGGGAAATTTGAACACGAGGTTTTTGAAAATGCCTACCAGTATGTAACCAGTCCAGGCTTTTTTCGTCATGCGCCTGTAATGGAAGGAAGCCAGCAGGTGCTGGAAAAACTGAATGATCAGTATAAAGTTTTTATCGTGTCCGCCGCAATGGAATTTCCTACCAGCTTTGGTGAAAAACGGGACTGGCTCAACGAACATTTTCCATTTATTGGCTGGCAGCAAATGGTTTTTTGCGGATCAAAGGAAATTATCAAAGCCGATATTATGATTGACGATCATTTTAAAAATTTAAATTATTTCACTGGCGAAACCATTTTATTTACGCAACCGCACAATCAGCTGGCGGATGAGGGCGTGCATAAAAGGGTAGATAACTGGCAGCAAATTGAACAGTTGTTGTTACCCTGAAATTTAATTTATAACAAAGCTATCGATTCAATATTATTAACGATTCAGCAAATTAAAAGTCATGTCCACTTCCCGCAGAACCTTTGCCAAAAATATGTTAGCTGCAACTACAGCATTTAGTTTACCTGCTTTTGTAACGGCAGGCAATCCTAAAAAGCAAAACAGAAAATTAAAAATAGTTTGCGTGGGCGGCCATCCAGATGACCCGGAAAGTGGCTGTGGTGGCACATTGGCGATGCTGCAGGTGCAGGGGCATGACGTAACAATTATTTATTTAACCAGTGGTGAAGCAGGCATACCCGGCAAGAGCCATGCAGAAGCTGCGGCCATTCGCACCAAAGAAGCAATTGCTGCCTGTAAAATTTTAAATGCCAAACCAATATTCGCCGGCCAAATAGACGGCGCAGGTATGGCAGACAATGAATGGGTAGGAAAAATACAGGAACTGATTAAGATGGAGAAGCCGGATATTGTTTTTACACACTGGCCAATTGATACACATAAAGACCACCAGGCAGCCAGTCTGCTAACCATACAAAGCTGGGTGAGACTTGGGAAAATATTTGAACTTTATTTTTTTGAAGTATGCACCGGATCTCAAACGATGGGTTTTAAGCCGACCGATTATGTAGATATCACCAACACAAAAGAACAGAAAAAGAAGGCGGTATTTTGTCACACCAGCCAAAATCCGCCGGGCATTTATGCAGCATCTGATTGCAACCATGGTATGATGGAAATATTTCGTGGCATAGAAATAAATGTGGCTGCTGCAGAGGCTTTTGTAAGGATGGGAACGGCACTTAATTTTGGTTGAATAACATATTCGCGTTTAGAAACACTCGTTCCCGTAGGCTGGTCAACACGATTATTTTTTTGCAGATAATACAGCTTCTGGCAACTCCACCACTTTTTGCTGCTGAATTTTTCCGTTAAAAATTTTGAATAAAACAATTACAGAGGATGCTTCGCCAGCGGTGACGATATCATACATTTTCCGCCAGTTGCGCCAAACATATTCTCCTGTCTTTTCTGTTCCGTAGCCTTCAATGCCACCGATAAGTATGATTGTCTTTCGGTTGCTGAGTTGCAGCCTGGCAAATACACCGTAGTCTGTTTTCTTTTCCCTGTTGGCTGCATACTCTTTTCCCATCAGTACTATTTTATTTTGTTGCGGCAGCCAGTTGAAGCAAGTGCCAAATACATTTTTCTTTAACAGGGACGCGGTAAGTCTGTTGCCGAATAAACCAATGTTCACCCATGTTTCCCGCTTTTTATTTTCTTTTTCAAATTGTTCCACCACGGAAGAATCAGTTAAGATTTTGTAATTGCTCACATTCATTCGTGTACACAATTGTTTAAAAAGCACTTCGGTTTTGATGTCGGTATAGGCACCGAAATGTGTTGCAGGTAAGTTGGCATCCAGCTCGCCGAAAGGGTAGTTGATGAGAATGGTTTTAATACCTGTTTCTTCCTGGTAATTTAACAGGCGCTTAAAATAAATTTCATCATCAGCGGCTTTAAACTGCAACAGATAATTTTCTGCTTTTTCCAGGTAAGTATAATAGTTGCTGCTTCTTTTATATAACTGGCTGATGCGTTCATGAAACTGGTTAAAATGTTGTACCGGCAGGTTCAATGCCTGGGCCACAAGGTTGAAGGTTTCTTCTTTTGCTTTTAATAAATAATTATGATTGGTTTTGCAATACCTGGATATTTGTTTGGCTGCGGACAGCACGCCTGCACTTTGGTTACCTGTTTTTAACAACATTTTTTTGATGTCGGTTTCTGTTGGATATTCCTTATTGGTTCGCTTCCTTACTTCGGCGATAATGTAAATACCAAAGCTGACTTTTACTGTATCATACTGCGTTTTAATTATTTTTTTCAATGGCTCCCGGTATTTTAAATAAATAATTTCTGTTAATGAATTTTGTTGCCATAGAGATAAAAACGCTGGTGCAGCGGATTAAAGCAGATAAGCCGGATTTTTTGTGCGCCTGATGATACATTGTCCGCCGGGACAGTATAAACCAGGATTAGCCTTTGTCTGCATCATCTGCTAAATCAGTGTTTCTATCCTACGCGTCTTCGCCGCCTGTGGGAAGGGAGTAACAATCATTTTTAAATATACAACAAATTGCGTTTTGGACCTGGCTGGACTTGTTGTTTAAATTAGGTGAAAAGGATTGTAATATTGTCCTGTCAATGTTGCCAAATGGAATGCGATACAAGAGGGCGACGCAACGATGATCCACATGGCTTCTTAGCCCGGACCAAAAATTAAGCGAACGGACTTTACAATATTTAAAAATCAATTCTTTTATAAAACTAAAAAACGATTGTTATGCAAGTGGAAGAAAAACAAACCATGACCATGAATACCATGGGCAAGTTGTACGATAACAAACAAACACCGGGCAATGCATCAGTGGCCCGAACTGCACAAAAACTAAACGACCGAACCAACGGTAAGCCTTTGCGTGAGTTATCGGAGGAGCAGTGGAAATTCTGGATCGACAATGGGTATGTAATTATACCTAACGCCGTACCCGCTGAAGATGTTGAAAAAATGGCCAGCCTGCTGTGGGAGTTTGAAGAAAAAGATCCTAATGACCCGGAGACCTGGTATGCTGAACCAAGAGCAGAAATACAAATGAAGGAGTTGAAAAATACGGGTATGGTAGAGATGTATAACAACCCGCAGATGTGGAAGAACAGGATGAATCCAAAAGTGTACAATGCTTTTGTTGACATCTGGGGTATCGAAGAATTGTGGGTTACAATTGACAGGGCTAACTTGAATTTTCCGATAAGACCAGGGCATGAATATAAAGCATTTATTCATTTTGATATTGATACCAGCATGAACCCAAAACCTGTGAATGTACAGGGTGTGCTGGCTTTGAGCGATACGGATGAATTGACCGGCGGCTTTCAATGCGTACCTGAACTATACAGAACTTTTGATGAGTGGGTGAAAACACAGCCCGCCGACCGGGATCCGTTTAAACCGGACACAACTGGTTTTGAAATTAAAAAAGTGATGTGTAAAAAAGGCGACCTGCTGATATTTAACAGCATGCTGGCGCATGGCATTCGTAAAAATGAAAGTGACCGCCCGAGACTGGCGCAATACATTTCTATGACGCCTGCGGTGGAAGATAACGAAGACCTGGTAAACTGGCGGGTAAATTCCTGGCGGCATCGCATAGCGCCGGAAGGCTATGCGTTTCCGGGAGACCCTCGTAAATGGGAACAGACCAAATATGAAAGAGCGGAGTTGACAGAGTTGGGTGAAAAATTATTGGGTTTGAAGAAGTGGCATTGATATACCTGCGGGTTAAATGCGGATTCTATAAAATAAAAACGCCATGATGCAAAAATGCATCATGGCGTTTTTTTGCTTTGGTAATTTTTACCAGATATGTATCCTGTCTTTTTCCGCAACAAACATTTTATCACCTTCCTTTACATTAAAGGCGTTGTAAAAAGGCGTGAAGCTCATCAGTGGTCCCCATACCCTGAATTTGGCGGGCGAGTGCGGGTTGGTGTTGATTTGTTGCCGCAATGCTTCATCCCTGCGTTTACTTCTCCAGCCCTGTGCGTATGATAAAAAGAAGCGCTGATCAGGTGTGTAGCCCTGAATTTTCGTTGTATCTTTTCCCTGTGCCGTCATTTTAAAAGCATCGTAAGCAATGGCGATACCGCCAATGTCTGCGGTATTTTCACCCTGTGTCAGGCTGCCATTGATGTGCAGTGTATCCAGCACCGTAAAGCCATTGTATAATTTGATCACCTGTTCTCCTTTGGCTTTAAATTTTTCAAGGTCTTCTTTGCTCCACCAGTTTTTTAGATTGCCATCTTTGTCGTATTGAGCGCCCTGGTCGTCGAAGCCATGCGTCATTTCATGACCGATGACCATGCCGATACCGCCATAATTCATAGCATCGTCTGAGTTGGCATCGAAGAAAGGAAACTGTAAAATACCTGCCGGAAAGACGATTTCATTAAAGGTTGGATTGTAATACGCGTTGATGGTTGGTGGCGTCATTGTCCATTCTGTTTTATCTACGGGTTTATCCACTTTACTAACCTGGTAAGCATATTCATTTTTACCGCATGAAAGCAGGCTGCCGATAAAATCATTGCGGTCGATTGCGACTTTACTGTAATCACGCCACTTGTTTGGGAAGCCGATCTTCTTGATAAAAGTATGCAGTTTGGCAATGGCTTTTTGTTTGGTGCTATCGCTCATCCAGTCCAATTGGGTGATGCGCTTTTCGAAGGCTGCCTGGAGGTTGTTCACGAGGTCGAGCACTTTCTTTTTAGACTCTTCACCAAAGTATTTATTTACATACAGCTGCCCCAGGGCCTCACCCAAATTTTCATCCACCACCACATAATTCCTTTCCCATCTTTCTTTTAATTTCTTCTGGCCGTTCAATGTTTTGCCATTGTATTCAAAAGATGCATTTACAAAATTACTGCTGAGGTGGTTAGCGAAACGGTCTGTCAGATGAAAATGCAGGTAAGTTTTCCAGTCTGCAAGCGGTACCGATTTTAGCAACTCATTCAATTTAATGTAATATGCTGGCTGGCTTACATTCACTGAGTCTGTTTTTATGTTAAGGTTTATCAGTAATTGCTTCCAGGCAATTGTTGGCATCTTCGCATCCAGGTCTGCCACCGCCATTTTATTGTAATTGCTTTGTGGATCCCGCAGCTCTACATTGGTGCGGTGGCTGGCTGCCAGCTGCTTTTCCAGGGCATACACAGTGGCGGCGTTTTTTGCGGCGGAGGCACTGTCGGTACCGGTTAACATAAACAACGTGCGGATGTATTGCTGGTATGCGGCAACTACGCTCAGAGTCGCTGCATCAGTTTTAAAATAATAATCCCTGTCTGGTAAACCAATCCCGGCCTGGTAGTATACCGCAATATTTTTTGCACTGTTTTTTTCATCGGATCCTACATATTGCCCGATCAGCATAGGGATACCCGAGGTGCATAAAGCAGTTACAAACTGCAGCATTTCTTTATTATCTTTTAACGAATCAATATTTTTCAGCAATGGTTTGATGGGTTCGTAACCCAGCTTTTCTATTTTGGCTGAATCCATACTGGCGGCATACAATCCGCCCACCTGTTGTTCGATACTATCGCTTTTTTTTGTGCTTGCAGCGGCTTCTTCCAGGATCGTTTTAATGCGGGATTTTATAATGTTTTGCATCTCCAGGCCTGAACTGGCACCGGATTCGGTCGGCAGGATAGTAGCTGTATCCAGCCATTTTCCGTTGGCGTATTGAAAGAAATCATCGCCTGGCCTAACGGACGAATCAATGTATTGAACCGATAATCCTCTTACCTGTGATGTGTTCGTTTGCGGCGAATTTTTACAGGCAAACAAACTAATTGCCATTAATGAAATAATCCATGCTGCTGGTGAATATTTTGACATAAAAAATTGTTTGGTGAAAGAAAAACTGACTGTACAAGATAAACATTTTAAGCAAGCCCGGCTGTTTAAGTTGCTTGTTTTCTTTGGCAGTTGGACGGCTGGCAAAATGCCGTGGCAGGCGGTGATTTATGGCGCTACGGAGTGAAAGGCCGCGAGGTATTTGTCAATATACAATTGCTTTGATTTTGATTTGTATTGCATTACAAACCTGGGATGTTCCAATGCGATGATGTTGTTGAAAAAGCCGTGTTTGTCGTTTACTTGCCGTAAGAATTTTTCATTTTTACCATTGCCAAAACAAAAACAGGTATCAGTTTCAACACCAAAGCTGATTTGTTTTTGAATGTTTTCGATAATGAAATCGTATACCGCATTGGTAAGTTCCTTGCTGTCGTAATAATTATAATTGATTTCTTTGCCATTGGCTGTAGTGGCAGTAAAGCCAAGCGGGCAGATTGAGTTGATATAAAAATCCCGGTAAAAGTTGGTTGCTCCGCCGTATGCATCAATTACTTCGTATACAAATACGGACGATGGTTCATGTGTTTCTTTGCCTTCATATTGCAGGTGACATTTTTCAACCAGCCTTTTGGTATCTGTAAACGGAATGCCGGTTACGCCACCGCCGAACCTGCCGGGATTGATGCCTAAAATTAAATGACGGCGCCCGGTATCGTTATAATATTTTTTATAAAAAGAAGTGGATAATGCAAGTACGTTTTTATTTTCTTTGAAAGGATTCATCATGCTGATACTGGCGGGGAGACTGCCTTTAAAATCAATTGTTTTATTAAAGGCAATTACTTTATCAGCGAATGTTTTCATTGTGTTGTTTTACACAAAGGTATTTCACACAAAGGGAACAAAGAATACAAAGAGCGCAAAGGTTTTTTCGTTGTTTGCTTTGTACTCGTTGCGGTCGTTGTGTGAAATTAAATATACGGCAAAATGCAAAGAGGCAGCATTGGGTTTTGCTGCCTCATTTGTTTTTTCATGCCGCTTTAGTTAATCACTATGTCACGTTTTGCTGCTTCCTTTCCGGGAACCAGGGGCAGACTTACCTGCAACACACCATCCACATACTTAGCGGTAATGTTTGTTACATCAACCGTTTCATCCAGGTCGAAGGTTCTTTCAAATCCTCCACGGCTGTATTCTCTTAAAATCCAGTCGGGGCGGGGGAAACCCTCCGGCGGAAGATAAGAAACTGTGAGGGTGGAACCTTTCACATCCAAATGAAAATGTTCTTTGATGCGGCCGGGAGCAAACACCAGCATTTCGTAACTGCTGTCTGTTTTGTAAATGTTTACTGAGGCCCTTTGCATTGAACGGATAAGCATGCCACGGTGGCGTGGGTTGCTTCCATAGTTGTTGCCTTTTGCGGCGCATGACTGATTGTAGTGCATGTTTTTCAATTTTAGAATTAACAATATTGTTATATTGGATTAGACGAATGAGGAGCAAGCATATTTTAATTGAAATCCTTTTTGATAATGAAAATATTTCAGGCTCCATCTTAATTGCCCCGCCCTTCAGGGCGGGGATAAATAAAAAATAAGAAGAGGCTTTAGCCAGGTTTGTTTGGCTAAAGCCACATAATGTGGGTTGTTACATTGGCCCCCGCCCTTCAGGGCGGGGCAATGAAAAAGTTTGGATTAATATGACGTCGTAGTAGTTTGATAATTCAATTATCTCCGGGAAATCAGGTGAAGTCATAAGTTTGTTGGACACACCAACCAGGAGGCTGAAGATGCCATGAAAATATACAGTTAAATGGTGCGACGCCAATGCGGCTGCCATGAAAAATTGATGCTGGTCAAAAAAAAATTATGACCGCTTATGATAATTTAGAATAGCCCAGGTGTTAAAAACTACCGCCAGGCCAAGTACGGCCAACAGGTGATACTTGATGTCTGCAAAGCCGCTTCCTTTTAAAACGATCATGCGCATCACTTCAATAAAATACGCAACGGGATTTACTTTGGTGATCCATTTGGCCCACTCCGGCATGCTGTCGATAGACGTGTATAAACCTCCGAGGAGCATAAACACCATCATCACAAAAAAGCCTACAAAAGTGGCCTGGGTTTGGGTTTCAGCATAAGTGGAAATTAATAAGCCGATGCCTAATAAGGCCAGCAGAAAAACCATGGCGAATAGATAAATCAGGGCGATGTTACCTACGGGAACGATTTGATAAAATAACCGGGCGATCAATAAACCAATGGTAAGCGTGATTAAACCCATGATCCAAAAAGGGATGAGCTTGCCTAAAATAAAGGTTGTTTTGCTGATGGGACTTACGTTGATTTGTTCGATGGTGCCGCTTTCTTTTTCCTGCACAATGTTGAGTGACGTAAGAAAGGTGCCGATCATAGTGAGCAACGTAACGAGGATGCCGGGCACCATAAAATCTTTATAATTCATGGTGGGGTTGTACCAGTTGGAAGAAGTGATTTCAATGGTTGGTATGGCGTTGAAAGCCGGGAAAGTCATCCAGTCCAATCGTATTTCCTGGTTAAAATCCCGGATGATGTTGGCCGCGTAAGCGCCGCCCAGGTTGGCTTTGGCGCCATTCACAGCATTTACAGCGAGCAGCATACTGCTCTTGGTTTCTTTCACAAGATCTTTCTCAAAGTTTTTGGGGATTTCAATTACCAGGTCAGCCTTATCTGATTCGATGGCTTCCAATGCCTTGTTGTATGAAGGCGAATAATCGGTTAAAATGAAATACCCGGAGGCCGTAATTTTTGAAATAAATTTTTGTGAGTAGGAAGAATGATCATGATCAACGATACTAAGCAGTACATTCTTTACTTCGTAATTGGCGGCGAATGGAAAGATGAGCAACTGTATGATGGGCATGATAAGTACCGACCGCAGGATAGCAGGATTGCGGAACACCTGCCTGAATTCTTTTTCCAGTAAAAAAGACAATTGTTTCATGCAAGCCTGGTTTTAAATTTTGAGAAACTGATAGCAAGAAAAAACAAGGTCATTCCAAAAAGTATCAGCGTTTCTTTCCAGATCATTTTAAAGCCGAGGCCTTTGATCATGACATCTTTTACAATGATAAAAAACCATTTGGATGGTACGATGTTCGACATAACCTGCAGTGGCTTTGGCATGCTTTCAATAGGAAACATAAATCCACCCAACAATAAAGTAGGCAACATTAAACCCAGCAAAGAAATCATTTGAGCGGTTTGTTGCGAACTGGTGACGTTTGAAATCATCAGTCCCAATGAGACTGCTGTTGTAATAAACAGCAATGCTTCGCCCATCAATAACAACAGGTTTCCGTTGATGGGAACTTCCAGCAACGTGACGCTTACGATCAATATGGTTGATACATTTACAAGTGACAAAAACATGTAGGGAATGGCTTTGCTTAAAATAAACAGCAAGGGCTTTAAAGGCGATACCAGCAATACTTCCATAGTATTGATTTCTTTTTCCCGTACGATGGAAACCGAAGTCATCATGGCTGAAATAATAATCAGGATCATCGCCATTACACCGGGCACAAAAGTATAAGCGCCCTTTAACTGTGGGTTGTACAACATCCTTACCTGCGGCTCAATCTGGTAGGGCAGGGGAGTATTTGTGGTGAGATCGTTTTGATAGTCGCGAATAATACTGGTGGCATAATTGGTAACGGTTGTGGCTGTGTTGGGATCCGTTGCATCAGCCAATAATTGTATCTGGGCATGATTGGTATGCAGCAGGTTTTCGCGGAATTTATTTTGGAAAATCACCACCAGTCTTATTTTACCGGTTTTAAAGGCCGCTTCAATATCGACTTGTGAATGCAGGTAGCGGGCAACATTAAAATAGCGGCTGGCATCCAGCCGGTGAATAATTTCTGCAGTGGCAACATCTTTGGATTCATCCAGCACGGCAATGTCAGAATCTTTTATTTCATTGGTTAATGCAAACCCAAAAAGAATGATTTGCACAATCGGCATCAGGATAATAATGAGCAATGATTTTCTATCCCGAAAAATGTGGTAGAATTCTTTTTGAACAAAAATTAGAAATTGCTTCATTGTATTTTTTATATGTTATTCGATTGCTCTAAATACCTTTCATCTTTTTTGCACTGCGTTTTATTTTCCCCTTGGAGAGTTAGTGGGCGCTAGTCGTCGCTCCGCTTCGCACCTCTTGCCAGTTGTAAAAAAACTTCATCCATTGATGTTGCGTTGAATGTCTTTTTCAGGTTGCGGGGTGTATCCAGCGCTTCAATTTTTCCATCCACCATGATGGATACCCGGTTACAATATTCCGCTTCATCCATGTAATGCGTGGTGACAAAAATGGTAATGCCTCTTTCTGCAGCCCGGTAAATCAGGTTCCAGAATTCACGCCGCGTTATAGGGTCAACGCCGCCGGTTGGTTCATCTAAAAAAACAATTTTAGGTTCATGAAAAATGGCCACTGAAAATGCCAGTTTTTGTTTCCACCCTAGCGGCAATGCTTTTACCAATGTGTTGGCTTCGGGAGTAAGGTTTAGCTGATTTAAAAGCTGCGCCGTTTTTTCTTTGATTGCTTGTCTTGCCATACCATAGATACCGGCGTAAAAGCGGATATTTTCGGATACGGTGAGATCTTCATACAGAGAAAATTTCTGGCTCATATAGCCGATGTTTTGCTTTATTTTTTCTGTTTGTTTGTACACGTCGAAACCTGCTACAGTGGCTGACCCGCTGGAAGGCATGGAGAGTCCGCACAGCATCCGCATGGCAGTTGTTTTGCCTGCACCGTTGGCGCCAAGAAATCCGAAAATTTCTCCCTTGTCTACCTCAAACGATACCTCATTGGTGGCGATAAAATCGCCAAACTTTTTGGTGAGCTTATTGGCTGTTATAACGGCTTCTCTCATGTCTGTAAAATATTATTGGCTCATCAGCTCAATGAAGCAATCTTCAATATTGGGCTTGGCCAGCTGCATTTCAATTTCAAGATGGGACAGATGCTCTAAATAATGCATCACCGGGTCCATTCCTTCTGCATCATTTTTTAATACGAGGTGATGAAATTCACCAAAGGCGTAACATTTTTCCGTGTTGCTGTATTGCTGCAGATCATTGAGCAAGCGGAACATTTCTGCTGAACGTACTGACCACATTTTTTTTGTAAATTTTTTGATGATAGACTGGGGTGAATCAATGCTCATAATTTTGCCGGATTGAATCAGCGCCACCCGGTCGCACAATTCAGCTTCGTCCATATAGGGGGTACTCACCAAAATGCTGATGCCTTGCTTTTTCAAGCTCTTTAGCATCTCCCAGAATTCTTTTCTTGACACCGCATCCACACCGGTAGTAGGTTCATCCAGGAACAATACTACGGGGCGGTGTATTAATGCACAACACAAAGCCAGCTTCTGTTTCATACCACCCGATAACTTGCCTGCACGGCGGGTTTTAAACGGTTCCAGCTGAATATAAATATCTTTAATAAGGTCATAATTTGCTTCAATACTGGTATTAAAAATGGTGGCGAAAAAGCGCAGGTTTTCCTCCACCGAAAGATCCTGGTACAAAGAAAATTTGCCGGGCATGTAGCCAATGCGGTTGCGGATTTGCTTGTATTGTTTTACCACATCAAAACCATCAACGGTTGCATGGCCGCCATCTGCCAACAGCAGGGTTGTCAGGATTCTGAACAAAGAAGTTTTACCAGCACCATCCGGACCAATAACGCCAAACAATTCACCTTGTGCAACGTCCAATGAAACATCATCCAATGCAGTCACAGTCTCTTTTTTTGAGCCGTATTTTTTAACAATATGTTCAACAGTTACTGCTTGCATTTAGATTGTTGGATGGTTGAATTGTTGGATTGTTTTATTGTTGGATTGTTGATTGTTAGATTGTTGAATTGTTTTATTGTTAATGGTTACATGTTGCTTGTTTCATTTTTTGATTGGATGGGTTGCTCAACGATTGCTACGATGATGAGTAGAGTGAAATTTTTTATGTTTAGAATGTTAAAAAAGCAGTAAGTTCTTTCCAGCATTGAACTTCAAATAACCATTCAGCACTCCAACAGCCAAAAGCATTAACTAACAACCCGAAAGAAATCAGACATCAGCCATCAGCCATCAGACATCAAAAAATAACTTCCCCATACATCCCAATCTTCAAATACCCATCGTTCTTCACATTGATTTTTACAGCATATACCAGGTTGGCTCTTTCTTCTTTTGTCTGTATTGTTTTTGGTGTAAATTCTGCCTTGTCAGATATCCACGTAATGATGCCTTGCAGCTCTTTGTATTTTCCCTTTCCGTCATCTACCAACACTTTTACTGGCTGGTTTAATTTTACCTGTGCCAGTTGGTCGCCGGTGATATAAGCACGCAATTTCATGTTAGTGAGATCAGCAATTTTATAGATGGCTTTGCCGGTGTTGGTAAACTCATTTGCATCGGCATATTTAGTAAGCACTGTGCCTGTAACAGGATTTACAATATTGGTTTTATTCAGTTGATCCTGAATCTGCGCCACTTTTTTCTCCATCGGATTTTTTTCACTTAGTATGCCGCGGTTTTGTATAGCCACTGACTGGCGCTGCGATTTTACCTGGCTTTGCAAAACAGCCAGTTGACTTTTGGAAGCCAATATTTGTTGCTGTAACACATTTACCTGGCCGTTGATATCATCCAGTTGTTTCACAGGGGAAGCGCCAGCATTCACGAGGTTCGTAAAACGTGCCTGTTCTTTTTGCAGTGTTTTTAATTGTTCTTCCTGCACGGCGATTTGTCTTGTTTGGGCAACCATCTGGGCTTGCAGAATATTGATCTGTGGCAGCGCATCGTTTGTTTTTTGCGTGATGGCATCTACTGATGAAGCTGCTTGTTCCTTCTGCAATTCAATAGCAGAAGGATCAATGTTGCCGACTACCGAATCCTTTATCAGTGTAGCACCTTCTTCAACATTCAGCCTCATGATTTTACCGGTAGCTTCTGCTGAAACAATAATTTCATCTGCTTCAAAAGTTCCTGTAGCATCATATTTTGCATTGCCATTTTTACAGGAAACTGTACTTATCATACAACTCAGTAAAAGCAATTTAATAGTAGACTTCATATTTTCAGATTGATTAATTATTGAACTTAAATTTACTCACCTGTGATGATTTTATAATTGTATTGCGCCTGCAGCAGCGACACTTCATGTAATTTTTGGTTCAGCATTGCCTGGCTTTCTGCATTCTGTTCCCTGATAAAATCGTTGGAGGTGATGATACCATTGCTTAGCTGAAGCGCTGCATTTTCCCTGATGCTAGTCCGCAGGTTTATAATGGCCGAATCACTTTGCACCAGCTGATTGTATTTATCTATTTCGCCTTTTTGGCGCACGAGTAGTTGCTGGTTATTTTTTAAAAAATTTTCTCTTTGTTTGCTCACTACCTGCTGCTGTATCTTTAAAACGTCTTTATCTTTTTGTTGTGTAATGCGGCTCATGATAGGTATATTTAACCGTACACCCGAAATATAAAACCACTGAAAACTATTTTTTAATTGATTTAATCCGGGTTTGCCATAACCGCCATCTGCAAAAAGTGATAGCTTCGGGTTCGTTTTTGCATTGATCAATTTGGATTGTAATTGGATACTTTGTTGCTGAAAGTCAAACAATTTCAATTCCGGTCGTGCAACAATAGAGTCTGCATTTTTGTAGGAAGTAACAGGTTTAGAAAGTACAGTATTTTGATCCAAATCGGCGCCGGTAATAATTGCCAGCATTTCAACCACCTCTTTTTTGGCCGATGCGAATTCTATTTTTTGCTGATCTGTTTTCAGCAATTCAGCCCTTAATACATCTGCGTTGCTTTTAATGGCCACACCATTTGTAACCTGCGCTGTTACTACCTTCAGACTGTTGTTTAAATTATCCTCTGCAACATTCATCAATTGTATATTCTCCGCCATCAGTAATGCAGTAAAGTAATAATTGTTGATGGTAGTTTTCAGTTGATATAAATCCACTTCCACTCTTTGTGCTTCTGTTTGAGTTGTGATGCGTTGCAGTTTTTTCTGCCCGGCAATCAGTCCACCATCGTACACGGGTTGCACCAAGTCAAGCGTTCCCTTGTACTGATCTTTATCCAGCGATTCAATGGTGAGGTTGGGCAATTTGATAGGTAACGACGTAACGTCCGATTGATAGGTAGCCTGTGCATTGATATCCAACTGGGGTAGCCATTTCAGGTTAAGATTTTTTTCTGTTTTGTTGCCTGCGGCAATCGTTAATGCCTTCTGCTGGTATAGCGGCGAGTTGGCAGCTGCCAGATTATAACACTGTTCTATTGTAACCTCATTCAAATGCTGAGCACGCAGTAATTGATTAGCTGAAAGGAAGGTAATCAGCAGCAGTATTTGTTGAGGTATAAATTTTTTGTTTTTATGCATATCTGATCGCTTTAATCATGGTATTCATTATTATATCATGCTTTGATGGCGTTGATGATAAACTGCGCTACTTCTTTCTTTCGTGCCTGTATCATTTCCTGGTATTGTTTTTCCGTCATCTGCATTACTTTCCTGATCATAGGTTTGGCTACAAAGGGAAAGATGCTCAGCGACTGGATATTGATCAGTAATTGTTGGGCGCTTATCTTCCGGATAATTCCCTTTTTTACCTCAGCATCAATTTGCTGCTGAAAGCCAGCTAGAACGTTTTTTGCCTGCAGCTGTTTAAACTGTTTTACCATCATAGTAGGGTTACGGCTTATCTCGTTTAACACAAACAGGGGCATGTCAGGAAACTGGCTGATGCGCTCGATATCCAGCGCTACAATTTCCTGTATTTTGTCAAACAGGCAAATATCGGCAGACAAAACAGCCGCCAGGTTGGAAAAGAATTTCCTGAACTCCTGCTGAAAAATCAGTGCGAATAATTTTTCTTTTGATTCAAAATAGTAATGTACCAGCGCTTTATTGATACCTGCTCCATCAGCAATATCCTGCATGCGTGCCCCTGTAAGACCCTTTTGGATAAAGGCTTTTCGGGCTACCTGCAAAATGGCTTCTTCTGTCTTGTTGTCTTTTTGCTTCATGTCAGGAATTTAACCATTTGGTTAAACTGGATGTAAAGGTAAGCGATCAATTATTACAACACAAAAAAATTAACCATTTGGTTAATTTTTGAATTCATTGAACTGAAGTGATACGTTGAGATGGAAAAAAACACGATTTAGTTATAGCAGACTTGCATCAATAGCGGCACTGATATTTTGCAGGCCCTGTTGCAGAATAAGATCAGTTGTCCAGCCAAAGCCAATACGCATGTAGGTATCGGGCATGCCGAACCAATGGCCCGGCCCAACCATTGTGTGGTAAGTGGCCATGAGGATATCATAAAACCGGTTGGTATCAATTTGCAGTTCCTTTTTAAAGCGTGCAAAACAAACCACGCCACCTTCCGGTAAAATACATTCCATGCGGGTTTCCTTTTGAAGCCATTCTTTAAGGAGTTCGAAATTCTGCAGGCACTTTTTATTAATATTAGTTGCAAATATTTCTTTCTGAAGGTAAAACTGGTATGCTACCTCTTCATCCAAAACAGAGTTGCTGATGTAGATCATTTCTTTGGCAGCAAGAAAGCGTTCCATCATCACTTCATCCAGCGTAATCAGCCAGCCGATGCGCAACCCAGGTAGTCCAAATGCTTTTGATAAAGAAGATACCGTAATGACCTTGTTACTTTTTGTAGCAGCAAGCGGGTAAGGCGTTTTAAAACAGGCATCCCGGTAGGTTTCGTCTACCAGCAAATGAATATTGTGCCGTTCGGCAATAAGAATAATTTCGTCTATGGAAGCTTCGCTCATCAGCATACCTGTAGGATTGTGCGGCGTTGTAATGCTGATCAGCTTTGTGCTTGGCTGAATGGCTGCTTCAATTTCAGCGACATCCAATTTCCATTCGGTTTCAAAATGCAGGTCAATAAAAGAGATGCTGCAGCCAATGGTTGAGGGTACTTCAATATTGGTAGCGTAGTTAGGCCGCACAACAATTAAATGATCATCCGCAGTAAGCAGGGAACTGTTGATAATAAATAAAGCTCCAGCAGCTCCGTTCGTGAGTAATACATTTTCTTTATCAAGATTGATAAAGTCCTGCACAATCAATTCCCTAAGAGCCGGTTTACCCCGATGACCAGTGTACTCCAGTGTAAGGTCATTAATTGAAAGATTTAATTCTCCGATTGTAAGATCAGTAACTGAGCTTTCTGAAAGGTTATAGTGGATATTACCATAACCGATCTCCTCCGGAGATTCCTTCTCAATAGGCATGCGTTTGTACAGCATAATAATTGTTTATTTAGCAGGATAGGAACGCGGATGACACTGATTTTGGCTGACTAAAAACGGATTTTTCTGTTTTAATATACTAACCAGTTTGGCAAAATACAATCCGCCATTATCCGTTCAACTCCGTGTCATCCGTGTTCCATTCATCCGCAAGAAAAAATCCGTTTTTAATCTGTGCTTTCCGCGTCATCTGCGTTCCATCCATCCGCAGGATGAAATCCGTTTCAAATCAGTGCCTTCCGCGTCATCAGCGTTCCTATAAATGTTGCGCCGCAACTATTTTAATTGTGTTGCATCAACCCTTGATGGCGTATCTTTTCCGCTTATAATGGTCGCAGAACTCAGCGCAATGGCTTTTATAATTTCAGCCATGTTCTTCATATCCAGCGTACCGATTTCATCAGATGCTGTGTGGTAATTTTTTTCGTCATCCATTTTTGACGTTGAGATAGTATGCGCCGGAACACCCAGCCTGGCAAGGGTTGCATTGTCTGACCGGTAAAATAATTGTTGCTCGGGATAGGGGTCAGGATAAAAATTAAAGGAACTGCCTTTCAGGTTTTCCTGCAGAATTTTACCCATGTTTGACTTTTCAAAACCGGTGATGTAGGCGGATTTAGTCCCCCATTTGGACTCGGTGCCAATCATTTCAATATTAAACATCGCCATCACTTTTTCAGGAGCCAATTGTTTGGAAAAATATTGCGAACCAAAGCCGCCCAATTCTTCCGCCACAAAAGTCGTGAATACCAGCGTGCGTTCGTTGTTGTTCAGTTTTGCAAAGTATCTGGCCAGCATAATCACTGCGGTGGTACCGGCAGCATCATCATTGGCGCCGTTATAAATAGAGTCCTTCTCACCATGCGGTGCACCTTCTGCAGGTGAACCAACACCCAGGTGATCATAATGACCAGAGAAAACAACATACTCATCCGGCTTGCTTTTGCCTGGCAAAACGCCTACTACGTTATTCAAACTTTTCTTAGAAATAGTATTGGTACATTCAACCGAAAATGCAGCAGCCTCTTTAGTTCCAAAAACAAAAACAACTGTATTGCTGCCAGGAGAAGAGGTAATTTTATCAATATGCTGTATGTTCTTTAAACGGTTGCTAAAGCTGCTATCAACCAGTACCAGTAAATTCTTTTTGCTTTGATAATACTCATAAAATTTGGGTCCGAATTTATCGCCGGCATTTATTTTCACTATTTCCACATCACTTTTCTCTGTAAGACTAACTGAAGGCTGGTAAGAAAAAATTGCCGTTAGTGAGTCTGGAATTGCTTTTCCATCAATCACAATTTTGCTGTTTTGGGTTTCAGCCTGCGTCATGCTAAATTCCTGTCGGTAGTTGGCTGAACCGTTAAAAGTCTGCAAACCCGCCTTTCTAAATTGTGTTTCTATAAAAGCAGAAGCTTTATCAATACCGGGGGTAAAAGTTCGACGGCCCTGCATGTCATCGGCTGACAGTACCTTTTCAATTTTCTTTACCTGTTTAGCCGTAATAATTTTTAGGGCTGATTGCGCATGAACTGTAAACAGCATGCCTGCACTAAGTGACAATAAAACAATTTGCTTAAGCATAGTTTGTAAGAAGCGTTATTTAAATGAGTAATAAAAATCCGACCTACGGTTCTAAGAGGAAAGATACTTGTTTTTTTAAAAGACCATTGCAGCGGAAGTATTTTGTAACAAACTGCTTTCGAAAAAAGGAATTTAAAATAATAAAAGTATTTAAATACTTTTATTAAAAATAAACTCCTATCTTTGTGGAGTAAAAAATTAAAAACAACATTTTATGCAAACACTCACAGACAATATCCTGAACGTAACCTTACTGGAACCCCGTCAGAAACACCCTACTATCTTTTTACGTTTTGATGAACTGACAGAAGGGGAGAGCCTGACCATTCACAATGACCATGACCCGAAACCTTTGTACTACCAGTTGCTGGGCGAAAGAGGTAATATTTTTGTTTGGGAATACGTGGAACAGGGACCCGAATCATGGAAGGTAAAAATTACCAAACGCATCAGTACCGAAGGTGAAGAAACCCTGGGAGCCCTTGCTGCAGCTGATTTTCGCAAGGCGCAGATATTTAAAAAATATGGTCTTGATTTTTGCTGCGGTGGTAAAAAAACGGTGAAGCAGGCTTGTGCTGAAAAAGGTTTGGACGTTACTAAAATAGAGCAGGAATTGCAACAGGCTGATCAGCTGCCGTCATCAAGACCCATTCCATACACTGACTGGCCGCTTGATTTTTTAGCAGATTATATTGTGAACACACATCATAGTTATGTTATCAAAAGTCTGCCCGATTTAAGGAGCTACGCACATAAAGTATTGAAGGTGCACGGTAGCCATCATCCTGAACTGGCAAGAATTTATGAACTGGTGGAAGCCATCAACACAGAGCTTACTTCACATCTTGCAAAAGAAGAAAAAGTGTTGTTTCCTTACATCAAAGAAATTACGAAAGCAGGTAAAAATACCGAGCCATTGCATGCTGCACATTTTGGAACAGTGCAAAATCCAATCAATATGATGGAAATGGAGCACGAAGAAGTGGGCAAAAACCTGGAAGAGATCAGGGAACTTACAAAAAACTACACCTTGCCTGAAGATGCCTGTGCCAGCTATAGTTTGCTGTACCGTTTGCTGGATGAGTTTGAAGAAGACCTGCACCTGCATATTCACCTGGAAAATAATATCCTGTTTCCCAAAGTGCTGGCCATGGAAAAACAATTGCAGGCTTAATACAATTATTACCTGTCAGCGTTCATAAAAATTATTAGAAGTGATCATCAATGTCAATACTAAAATAGGTACAATTATCAAACACCAGCCAGGTGCGCTGGAAGCTATTGTTGGTATCAGCACTGCATTTGAAAAACTCCGCAATCCTTTATTGCGAAAGATTATGGCAGGCAGAACAAGTATAGCAATGGCCTCTAAAGTTGGTGGATGTACGGTAGAAACATTTTTTAATGCATTGAAACCGCTTGGCTTTGAAACAGACACCAATGAATTGCCGGCTGCCATTGTTAAAAAGCAGTGGCCCGGCTTTTTATTGTCGCTTAAAAAAGATCAGCTGGTTACCCTGGATGTAAGGCCGGTAATTGCCAAAGGCGAAGACCCGTTGAATAACATCACACAAAAAGTAAAATCATTAAAGCCGAGGCAGGTGTTAAAGATCGTCAATACTTTTGAACCGGTTCCGCTGATTCAGTTACTGGAGAAAAAGGGATTCGAAGTATATGCTGACGTGATCCATCAACAACTGGTGGAAACTTATTTTTATAAAGCTACTGCTTCTGAACAAAGTGATTTACCCGCTGAAGTTGCTTCATCAAAAAGCTGGAAGGAAACGCTGCAAAAATTTGGTGACAGAAGAAAGTATGTTGATGTACGGCAGCTCGAAATGCCCTTACCTATGATCACCATAATGGAAGCTTTACAAACGCTGGCTGCAGACGAAGTGTTATTTGTATACCACAAGCGTATCCCGGTATTTTTGTTACCCGAGCTTACCGAACGGAATTTTGAATACCTGATCAATGAAACGACAGAGGCTGGCGTAGAGTTGCTAATTTATAAATCCTGAGATGCCTGCAATAAACCATACAGCTGATTTTGCAAAGACCACGGATCACAAGCTGGTGCTGCCTTTTTATCTATATGCAGCTCTGTCTTTCCTGATGGCAACTATATTGTTGCTATTATCTACCAATGCTTTTACCCGGCATTATTTTCATCCACATGTACTCGCCATTACTCATGCAATGGCACTGGGCTGGGGGACTATGATCATTCTTGGCGCAAGTCACCAATTGATACCTGTGTTGATTGAAACCAGCCTGTACAGTAATAAATTAGGCTACGCTTCTTTTGTGCTGGCCGCAATTGGCATTCCTTTATTAGTGTATGGATTTTATGTATTTAACCTTGGCTGGCCTGCAAGATGCGGTGGCATTTTAATCAGTGCGGCCATACTTTGTTATCTTATTAATATAGGGGTTAGTATGACCAAAAGCAAAAATGAAAATGTACATGCATTTTTTGTTTTTACCGCTACGCTCTGGCTATTGCTTACAACCATTGTGGGCCTTTTACTGATTTATAATTTCACCCTATCTATTTTGCCGGTCGATTCATTACATTACCTGCCACTGCATGCGCACATGGGCATCGTGGGCTGGTTCCTTTTACTGATTGTAGGTGTTGGTTCCAGGATGGTGCCGATGTTTTTATTATCTAAATACACCAATACAAAATTGCTATGGCTTATCTATTGTTGTATCAACGGAGGCCTGGTTGCTTTTGTGCTTTTGTTTCTTTATAGTCATGAAACGGCGTTGTACCTTTTGCCCGTGAGTGCTGTATTTACCGGAATTGCGTTGTTTGCCTGTTATTGCTACAAATGTTTTCAGCAGCGCATTCGCAAGAAGGTAGATGAACAAGTGAAAATTTCTTTGCTTTCTGTACTGCTGATTTTTTTACCATTGATATTTTTGTTGGTCTTTATTGCACGGCTGATGGCGGGTTCGGTTGATATACCTGTTGTGATGGCGTATGGTTTTATCATTTTTTTCGGATGGATTACCGCCATCATTTTAGGAATGACTTTTAAAACTTTGCCCTTTATTATATGGAACAAAGTGTACAATAAGAATGCCGGTACAGGTAAAATGCCCAATCCGAAGGAACTCTTTAACGGCGGTGTTTTCAGGGCGATGGCTTTTGTTTACCTGGTTGGATTTATATTATTTATCCCGGGTGTTTTATCTGCCAATAATTTACTGTTACAAACTGCCACTTTGTTTTTATTAGCTGCAGCCTTGCTGTATAGCTGGAACGTAATAAAATTGTTGTTTCATAAAAGCTTACCGCAATGAATGTAATTACCAATAACAATGTTAAATGTACCATCGCATTGGCAGTGTTGCAAAATGTGGAGGATCCTGAAATAGGTTTAAATGTGGTAGACCTTGGCCTGATCTACCAGGTTGATTTTGATGAAGAGCAGGCAAAAATTTTTTGTACAATGACGCTGACCACGCAATTTTGTCCCATGGCAGCAGCATTAAGCGAAGCGGTAAAACGGGCATTGCAAAAAACTTTCACGGATATGGACGTACACCTGGAGGTAACTTTTAATCCGCCCTGGAGCCATGAACGTATCTCTGCCGATGGACAACTTTTTTTAAATCAATAACTATGCTGAGTCTTACCTGTAAAACCGCGATTAAAGCTGTTATATATCTTGCTTCAAAATTTGAAGCAGGTGAAAAAATTGGCATTAAAGAAATTGCCGTCTTCATTGATGGCAGCGAACATACTGTTGGCAAAATGCTGCAAACGCTTGTAAAAGAAGAAGTGATTCTTAGCGCCAAAGGCCCTACCGGAGGCTTTTACATTACAGCCAAACAACTAAAACAACCCATCATTAACATCATCGAGGCTATTGATGGCAAAGATGTTTTTAAGCAATGTGGCCTGGGTTTAAGCAAGTGCTCCTCTACACATCCATGCCCCATTCACAATGATTATAAAGAAGTGAGAGACCTGTTTGAAAATCTTTGCAGGCAGAAAAAGGTGGTCGATTTATGCGAACCAGTCAACGATGGTTTGGCTTACCTGGTTGGATAATTTGCCCCTTACTATAAATATTTATAATTGTAGTTTATAACCTCCTTACATCCTTGCCAATGAGGTCGTGCATTTTTATTTCACAAAACTTGCATCACATTTTAACACACCAAATTTTTTATAATTCACTTCGTATAGCGATAAAAGAATTATAAAGCCTACCTTTAAACCATTCTCGTTAATACTTTGTCTGCAAAAAGATAATTTTTTCATGAGCAATACTATGCCGTTACTCCACCAAAGCTCGCTTACAAAAATTATCACCGTCGAAAAAATATTGCTATGGAACTTATTCTTACCGATCCGATCGGGCTGCAGAAGAAAAAAGTCAATTTAATTGATCAGTTATTTCTTCCTTTGATCAATGACAAACGAGATATGGCTTTCATTTACCTGTCACTGAAAATTACATTTATCATTATTCCCGCAGCAGTGCTGTTGTTTATCTTACCAGATCTTTACTGGGCCTGGTATGTGGGCTACCTGCTTGTTTTGCTCATCGTTTTTCTGGGGCCTTATGTATTGATGCTGCACAATGTTTGTCACCGTAAATTATTTAAAAAGAAGTACGGCGTTTTCAACAGGTATGTGCCCTGGGTGCTGGGTATTTTTTTTGGACAAACACCCGAAACTTATTTTCATCACCATGTAACCATGCACCATCCTGAAAACAATGAGCCCGAAGATTTGAGTAGTACCATGAAGTTTCGCCGGGACAGCATCAGGGCTTTTATAATTTACCTGGGTTCGTTTTATTTTACGGGTGTACTTAACCTGATACTCTATTTTAAAAATAAATCGAGAAATAAATATGCTTTCCGCATCATGATGGGGGAAACTTTTTTTACGCTGATGGCTATTGGATTGTGTTTTGTAAATTTTAAAGCGACACTTACGGTTTTTATTTTGCCCCTGGTTTTTATACGCTTTGCAATGATGGCCGGCAACTGGGCGCAGCATGCATTTATTGATGCCGACAGGCCGGAGAGTATTTACGGTAACAGTATTACCTGCATCAATACCATCTACAATAAAAAATGTTTTAATGATGGCTACCATATTGGCCACCATTTAAAGCCTTATATGCACTGGACAGAGATGCCTGCGAACTTCAAAGAAAACATCAGCACTTATTCTTTAAATAAGGCGGTTGTATTTAAGAAACTGGATTATTTTCAAATCTGGTTTTTGCTGATGACTAAAAACTATAAGACCCTCGCTGCCAATTATGTTCAGCTGGGCGAGGAGCAAACCAGCACTGAAATAATCAGCTTTCTAAAAAGCCGCACCCGAAAGTTTGACCTGTAGTACTACAGGCAGAAATTGTGGCTATTGTCGTTTGGTCGTTTTTTTTAGTCTTTTTGACAATTGTTAAAAAAAAGTTACAAAAAAATTAGGCAGATTGCAAAAGAAATTTCTATATTGTGCACACGATTGCACTAATTGTCACAAAAAATTACCATACACGATATTGCGCGGGAGCTGAAACTCACGTCTGGAACGGTTTCCAGGGCATTGAACGATCATCCCCGTATAAGTGAAGCAACCAAGCTGCTTGTTAAGGAAAAAGCAACAGAATTAAAATACCAGCGAAATAAGATCGCATCCTCTCTTCGTTCAGGAAAATCCCATACTATAGGCGTTATTATTCCAAGTGCACAAATGAATTTCTTTGGATCAGTGGTGCATGGTATAGAACTGATGGCCAGCAGCAATGGCTATAGTATCCTTTTATATCAAACAGAGGAAACTACGTCACTGGAAAAAAAGGCAATAGAAACCTTCTTAAGTGCAAGGGTAGATGGCATACTGGCGTCGGTGGCAAAAGAAACAGTCGATTTCAGTCATTACCAGGATTTACAAAAAAGACATATTCCATTGGTACTATTTGACCGTACCAATGATGCATTGAATGTGCCTTCGGTAACGATTGATGATTACAAGGGGGCTTTTTTAGCTACAGAACATCTTATTGAAAAAGGGTATCATAGAATAGCGCACGTTTTAGGTCCGCAGCATATTAAAAGTTTCCGGGAAAGGTTAAGAGGGTATGAAGACGCTTTACAAAAACATAAGTTGAAAGTGGTACCTGAATTAATTTACCAGGGAGATATATCAATAGAATCAGGGAAAGCTGCGGTTGATTTTTTTTTTAGCAGACCTATAATTCCGGATGCTGTTTTTGCTGTTGAAGATTATACAGCGCTGGGGATTATTAAAGGGTTGAAAGAAAGAAGAGTCAATATTCCGGATGATTTTGGTGTAATTGGTTTTGCTAATGAAAGTTTTGGGGAGCATATAACGCCGTCTTTGTCTTCAGTAGATCAGCAAACGGTGCAGATGGGTAATGAAGCGCTGAAGTTACTGATGGAAATAATCGCGTTAAAAGAAAAGGAGACAGGGATTTCTCCAAAGCAAAAAATTGTGCTGGAACCCATCTTGTATGCAAGAGAGTCGACAAAAAGAAAACAACATATTGTTGAAAAGAAAGGAATTACAATAAGGCAATCAGTATTATCTAAATAACCAAACATTAACTCAATGCTACGAATCAACTGGAACGATAGTTAGCACATTTTTTTGTGCAATCGATTACACATTATTTCAACAATATATTAAACGGGTAATAAAAAATAAATAAAATTCAAGAGAATTTTTACCCGCAGGTTTATGAATTTAAAAGGCAAAGAATAATAAACGCACTTTTTAAAATAACCAATCAATTTAGATCAACGATTTTTTATTAACCAAAAACAATTGCCATCATGAAAAAACAAACCAATGCGTTTTGCTCAGGCAGCCTAAGCCCATCAGAGTACTCGCTTAGGAGCCTCTTCAAACAAACTATCCTTGCATCCTTAATTTTGTTGCTCGGTATTGGGGTACAGGCACAACAGAAAGTGCATGTAACAGGTATCGTAAACGACGACAAAGGAAATCCGGCCGCCAACGCGAGTGTTACGGTAAGAGGAGCTAAAACCGGTACAACAACAGATGCCAGCGGGGCATTTGCCATTGATGTACCTAACTCAAAATCAGTGCTGGTAATCAGCAATACAGGTTTTGAATCGCAGGAATTACAGGTAGGAACGAAAACTAATTTTAATGTTAGTTTAAAAGTTAGTACCAGCAACCTGAATGAAGTAGTTGTGGTTGGTTACGCTTCTCAAAAGAAAGTAACGCTTACCGGTGCTGTTGCAGTGGTGAAAGGAACTGATCTTGCGAAGTCACCTGCAACCAACCTTACCAACTCCATTGCTGGCCGTCTGCCAGGTGTAGTGGCCGTTAATGCAAGTGGTGAACCTGGTTACGATGGATCAACCATCCGTATCCGTGGATCAAACACCCTTGGTAATAACGACGCTTTAATCGTTATTGATGGCGTACCTGCCCGTGCAGGTGGTATCGATCGTTTGAATCCGATGGACATTGAAAGTATGTCAATTCTGAAGGATGCGTCTGCAGCCATTTATGGTGCAAGGGCTGCCAATGGTGTTATTTTGATTACCACTAAGCGTGGTAAAACCGGCAAGCCGGAACTTTCATACAGTCATAACCAGGGCTGGGCTGCTCCCACAGTGTTGCCAAAAATGACGAATGCGGTGGAATATGCAACTATGGCAAACGAAATTGAGCTGTATAAATTGAAACCATCTTTATGGGCCGCTGCGGCTGCTGACTATAAAACGAAGGGTAGTTTTGATTATCTGGATGATGCGGGCAAACCTGCCACATCATTTGCGCCTTTTCCTACTGCTGATATCGCAAAGTATGCTGACGGTTCAGATCCATGGGGCCATCCAAATACAGACTGGTTTAAAGCGGTGCTGAAACCATGGTCATCTCAAAATAAAGACAACATGCAATTAACCGGTGGATCGGAGAATGTAAAATACCTCGCTTCATTGGGTTACGATCACCAGGACGGTTATTACAAAAATTCTGCTACCGGCTACAAGCAGTACGATATGCGTATTAATCTGGATGCCAAAGTAAATAAATACATCAATACTTCATTGGGTATTGTAGCACGCCAGGAAAATCGTTTCTTCCCAACAAAAGGGGCGGGATCGATTTTTCGTATGCTGATGAGAGGCTATCCCACTAAGAATGCCATTTGGCCAAACGGCCAGGCTGCACCAGATATTGAAAATGGTGAACAGCCTGTGGTTATTACAACCAATCAAACAGGATATGATAAAGACACGCGTTATTATTATCAAACCAATGGTAAGATTGAAATAACCAATCCATGGGTAAAGGGTTTGAAATTTACGCTGAATGCTTCTCTGGACAAATATATACAGCAGACTAAAACATGGGTAAAACCCTGGTATATCTATAACTGGAGTGGATTTGAAGCAGATGGAGTTACACCAATTATGACTGCTGTTAAAAAGGGGCCTGCTACCCAGGCTACCCTTAACCAAGGATCAACCGACCAGTTAAATATAATGCTGGAAGCAATAGGATCTTACGATCATACTTTTGGAAACCATGCTATCACCGTATTGGCAGGCGTAACCAAAGAAACGATCAACGGTAATTATTTTAATGCCTACCGTCAATATTATGCGTCGACGGCGATTGATCAATTATTTGCCGGAGGTTTGACTAACCAGCAGACTGGTGGCGCTGCTTATGAGCGTGCCCGTTTGAACTATTTCGGAAGGGTTGGCTATAACTATAAGGAAAAATACCTTGCTGAGTTCCTGTGGCGTAAAGACGGTTCTTATATGTTTCCGGAAGCGAAGCGCTGGGGCTTCTTTCCTGGCGTAACAGCAGGCTGGAGAATTTCAGAAGAAAGTTTTTTCAAAGACAATGTAAATTTTGTCAATTCGTTAAAATTACGTGGTTCTTGGGGCCAGTTGGGTAATGACCAGGTTTATTTCGGTGGTGTACTGAGAGAATACGATTACTTGCCAACTTATGCATACGGCAGCTATACAGCAGGAAACCAGGTTGTCCAAACATTGCATGAAAACGGTGTTCCCAACACCAACCTTACATGGGAAGTTGCCAATAATTACAATCTTGGTCTAGATGCAAGTTTTTTAAATAATAAATTAACTGTTGAACTGGATGTATTCCAAAACCACCGTTCACAAATTTTGTGGAGAAGAAATGCTTCCATTCCGCAGAGTACTGGTTTGACATTACCAGCGGAAAACATTGGTAAAGTGGATAACAAAGGATGGGAATTTAAAGTAGGTTATAACAATGCCATCGGTGACCTTCGTTATAACGTTGGTATCAATGGAGGTTATGCTAAAAATAAAATTGCTTTCTGGGATGAAACTCCAGGAAGACCAGCTTACCAATTATCTACCGGAAAGCCGATGCCTACAGATGTAAACAATCCCGATGACCAGTTACTTTATCAGTATGATGGCATATTTAAAGATCAGAAAGATGTTGATGCCAATACCCTTGATTATAGTGGTGTAGGCGGTGCAGGCAAGCTGTTCCCAGGCAGTATGAAATTCAAAGATGTGAATGGTGATGGAAAAATTGACGGGAATGACAGGGTAAGAAGTGATAAAAACCAGACCCCTACTTTTCAGGGAGGTTTAACAATCGGATTACAGTATAAGGATTTTGATTTGAATGTATTGTTCCAGGCTTCAACCGGTGCTCAGTTGTTTATACAAACAGAAACTGGTACAATAGGTAACTATCTTCAGGACACATACGATCATCGCTGGACCCTTGACAATCCAAGTTCAGTATATCCACGTACAGTTGACAGAAACAACCAGTATTTTTCCAACCGTAATACTTTTTATATGGTAAGCACCAACTATGTGCGCCTTAAAAACTTTGAAGTAGGGTATACACTTTCTTCCAGAATTGGAAAAAAACTGGGCATCAGCCGTTTCAGGGTATATGTAAACGGTCTAAACATGGCTACCTGGTCTAAGGAGAAAATTTACGATCCGGAATCTCAAAACAGCGACGGACACTATTATCCGCAGTCAAAAATCATCAACACAGGCGTAAACCTAACCTTCTAAATTTACAGAAATGAAAAAAACAATAAAGACAATATTAATACCGCTGTGTGCAGTGATCCTGGTTACATCATGTAATAAGGATTTCTTGAATACAGCGCCGCTGGATAAGGCAGCGGCAGCATCAACCTGGACGGATGCAGCTCTTTCGGAAATGTTTGTTACAGATATCTATAACGGTATCCAGGAAGGTACCTTGCAACAAAACAGCCTGGATAACCAAACTGATAACTGCCTGTTCAATTTCGGAAGGCAGGACATCATGGAATCCGCAATTAGTCCGTCCAACACCGGAGGTGTACTTGGCACTATGGAATGGGGAAATATGTATTCAAGAATCAGAGCCGCCAACCTGGCACTGGAAAATCTTGCAACTGCTCCATTTGATGCAGACATGGTTGCCCGCTTAAAAGGAGAGACTTATTTCCTGCGTGCTTATTATTACAACCAGTTGCTTCGTTACTATGGAGCAGTTCCACTTATTAAATCTACTTATTCTTTAACAAGTTCTGACTTTACGATTCCAAGAAATACATACGAGGAATGTGTGAATTCAATAGTAAGCGACGCGGATTCAGCAGCATTATTACTGAATGGCAAGTCTCTTGCTCTGGGCCGTGCTACCAAAGCAGCAGCCATGGCACTTAAATCAAGAGTGCTAACATACGCAGCAAGTGATTTACATGATATGCCCACTGCAAAAGCAAAGTCTGCAGTAATTAATGGCTTTTCTAATCCAGAATTACTAGGCTATGTCAGCGGAGATCAAAATGCACGTTGGCTGGCTGCAAAAGCAGCATCTAAAGCTGTGTTGGACTTAGGTGGCCTTGGTTATAATCTTGACCTTACTGCACCACAATCCAAAGAAAGTGCAATCGCTGATTACCAGAATGTTTATTTGGGAAAAGGCGGCGGTGAAAAAGACGCCATTTTTGCTAAATGGTATATAAATGCTGCAACGGATGATTGGGGCGCATGGTTTCCGAGAAACAACATGCCCAATGGTTATCATGGATGGTCGTCTACAGAACCTACGCAAAAATTTGTTGACAGTTATGAAATGATGGACGGTACCAAGTTTGATTGGAATAAGCCGGCTGAAGCTGCTGCTCCTTATGAGAACAGAGATCCCCGTTTTTACGCGTCTATTTTTTACGATGGTGCTCCATGGAAACCCCGTACAACTGATGGTGCTGCAATCGATCCGTTCGGTGAGATGCAATTTGGTACCTATCAAACAGGAACAGGCGGTGGAACAACGGCTGGCTATTTTGGATTGGATACCCGGAACAGTTCTATTGAAAACTGGAATGGAACGAGAACAGGGTATGTAATCAGGAAAATGATGGATCCTAATCCAGCTATTGTTGATATGAACCAAAAGGAGGAAATTCCTACTATTCTTATCAGGTACACAGAGGTTGTATTTAATTACATCGAAGCTTGTTTGGAAACAGGCGACGAAGCCACAGCAACAGCGTGGCTAAACAAGATACGTTTCAGGGCCGGGATGCCTGCTGTTACCGCAACTGGTAGTGCGTTAGTGGATGCTTATCGCAATGAGCGCAATATTGAAATGTTTGCGGAAGACCAGCGGTTTTTTGATGCGAGACGCTGGATGATAGCACCGGAACACTTTGGCCAAAAAGTAAAAATTATGGTGATTACCGGAACACTAAAACCGGGTAAAACTGTCACAACTTACCGCTACAGTAAAGACAATTATAATTATAACTACCATATTCAGGAAATTGAATCCGGTGTTGAAAACCGAAGCTGGAATGATAAGGTTTATTTCCCTCCAATAAAACTGGATGAGATGAACAAGAACAGCAAGCTTATTCAAAACCCGGGCTATAATTAGTAATTAATGCCTTTAATTTAACTGCGCCGGCGAACAACCGGCGCAGTTTTTTTATATATTAATCAGATAAGTCGCTTGCATTTTACGAAAAGCTGCTGCAATTGGCGGGGATTAAAATTAATCCGTCGTTAATAAATCCGGTAATGATATAAACATATAAAAAGATGCCTACTTTCATATTATAATCATGCTGTTTTTAACTGCCAGTAATTTTTTATCAGCTTCTATTTTATGCTGGTTTGTCGCTGCATAGTGCAAAATAAAAGCTATTTTTGAAGCTACACTTTTGTTGATTTTTTAAATTAAAATACCAGTCCAATTGAACGCAAATATTATTAGAACCTGCATCATTGCCTCACTTGCATTGATGATAAATGCCTGCCGCAATAATGAAACTTCCACCGCAACTGCTGGTTCCGATTCGGCTCATCTTTTTAGTTTATTACCGCCTGAAAATACACATGTTGATTTCACCAACCAGCTTACAGAAGGCTTAAACACCAACGTACTGCTCTACGAGTATTTTTACAACGGTGGTGGTGTTGCTGTTGGTGACGTTAACAATGACGGTCTGCAGGATATCTACTTTTCAAGTAATCTTGGTGATAATAAATTATACCTCAACAAAGGCGGCTTGCAGTTCCAGGATATTACAGTTGCTGCCAACGCACAGTCAAGGCCCGGTCCCTGGAAAACAGGTGTAACAATGGCGGATGTAAATGGAGATGGCAAAACGGATATCTATGTTTGTTATTCTGGCAAAATGCCCTCTTTTAAAAGGGCCAATCAACTGTTTATCAATACCGGTAACGATGCAAGTGGCAGTCCGAAATTTGCAGAACAAGCTGCACAATTTGGCCTGGCAGATACCGGTTACAGTACCCAGGCTTACTTTTTTGATTATGACCGCGATGGCGATTTGGACATGTTTTTGTTAAGTCATAATCCCGACAACTTACCCTTGCTGGATGAAACCAGCACCGCAGCCATACTTGCAAAAAGAGATAATAACACCGGTGTAAAGCTGTTTAAAAATGATAACAACCATTTTGTGGATATCACCACGCAAGCCGGATTGAGCAGTTCAGCGCTTAGTTACGGACTTGGCGCGGGCATTGCCGATATTAATTTAGATGGGTGGCCCGACCTTTATATTTCCAACGATTACGGAGTACCGGACTACCTGTACATTAATAATAAAAATGGCACTTTCACTGATCAGCTTATTTCCGCCATGGGGCATATCAGTTTGTTTTCGATGGGCAACAGTGTATGCGATATCAACAACGACGGGCTTCCGGATATTTTCACGCTTGACATGTTGCCGGAAGATAACATGCGGCAGAAACTATTATTCTCTCCTGACAATTATGAAAAATTTGAGCTGGGCTTGCGCAGGGGATTTCATCACCAGTACATGCGCAATATGCTGCAGTTAAATAATGGGGATGGTACCTTTAGCGAGATAGGCCAGTTAGCAGGTGTATCCAATACCGACTGGAGCTGGGCTCCCTTATTTGCAGATCTTGACAATGATGGCTGGAAAGATTTGTATGTCAGCAACGGCTACCTGAGGGATTTTACCAACATGGATTTTTTGAAATACAAATACGATTTTATTCAAAAAAAAGGACGGCTGAAAAAAGAAGAAGTATTGGATATTATCAGTAAAATGTCATCCTCTAACGTCATTAATTATACATTTCAAAACAAAGGCGATTTAACCTTTAGTGATGCAGGTAAACAGTGGGGCTTGACCGTGCCTTCCAGTAGTAATGGTGCTGCCTATGCAGACCTTGATAATGACGGTGATCTTGACCTGATCGTAAACAACATTAATACGCCTGCTTTTATCTATCGCAATAACGGCGAGAAGCAAACGCAGAATCACTATCTGCAAATTAAATTAACCGGTGCAGATAAAAACACCGATGGCTACGGCGCAACCGTAACCATTTATCAAAAAAACAACAAGCAGTACCTGGAGCAAATGCCAGCCCGTGGATTTCAATCTACGGTGTCGCCTGTATTGCATTTTGGATTAGGCAAAGAAACGCTGATTGACTCGCTGCGCATTGTTTGGCTTGGCGGTAAAGAGCAACTGCTGACCAATGTGAAGGCAGACCAGCTGCTTACCCTAAAAGAGATTGATGCAACACTGCATTATAAAATACCGGCACCAGTAAAGCCAATATTTAAAGAAGTTAACAGTCCTGTAAAATATGTCAATGCAACAAATCAGATCAACGATTTTAAACGGCAGACACTGTTGGTAAATCCCTTATCGTTTAATGGTCCCTGTATGGTTAAGGGAGATGTAAACGGCGATGGCCTGGAAGATATATTTGCAGGCGGAGGAAGTGGAAAGCCGGGAGCACTTTATATCCAGCAAAAAGGCGGACAGTTTACTCAAAAATTGCCGTCGGTATTTGCAGCTGATAGTTTGGGTGAAGATGCAGACGCATTGTTTGTTGATGTGAATAATGATGGCTTTAAGGATTTATATGTTGCAGCCGGCGGGTATCATAATTACACAGCGGGTGATGCTTTATTGCAGGACCGACTTTACCTGAATGATGGAAAAGGAAACTTCACAAAAGCCGGTAATGCATTACCGGAAATGAAGGGTAGTAAGAGTTGCGTACGTGCAGCGGATGTAAACGGCGATGGCTTTATAGATCTTTTTGTAGGTGGCAGGGATATCCCTGGTCAATACCCGGAAACACCACAAAGCTATTTGCTGATCAACGATGGCAAAGGAAACTTTACAGATAAAATTGATGCACTTGCACCGCAATTAAAAAATGTCGGCATGATAACGGATGCGGCCTGGCTGGACATTAACCATGACAAAAAAATGGACCTGATTGTTGTGGGTGAATGGATGCCGGTGACTGTTTTTATAAATGCAAACGGAAAGTTGGAAAATAAAACAACTACCTATTTCGATAAGGAATATAGTGGCTGGTGGAACAAATTGCTGGTAACAGATTTAAACGGCGATAGCATACCCGATTTGGTAATTGGCAATATGGGTTTAAACACGCAGTGTAAAGTAAGTGATGCTGAACCCGCTGAAATGTTTTATAAAGATTTTGACAACAACGGATCAGTAGATCCTATACTTTGCTTTTCTATTCAGCACAAATCTTATCCTTATGTAACCCGCGATGAATTGCTGGAACAAATGAGTATCATGCGCCCAAGATTTACCGATTACAAATCTTATGCTAATACAACTTTGAAGGATATTTTTTCTGCAGATGAATTGAAAGATGCAAAACATCTTAAGGCAAATGATCTTGCTACGGCTTATTTTGAAGGCGGAGCAGATGGTAAATTTCATAAAATGGCTCTCCCCATCCAGGCCCAGTTCTCACCCGTCTTTACAATCAATGCAATCGATTATGATAAAGACGGCAAACAGGATTTATTGTTATGCGGAAATATCAACCAGGCCCGCATACGCTTTGGTAAGTACGATGCCAACTATGGCGTATTGCTGAAAGGAGATGGAAAAGGGCATTTTAATTATATCAGCCAGCAACAGTCCGGGTTTCATATCTGGGGAGATGTTAGGAGTGTACTCAGTATCAACAACACTTTGTTGTTCGGCATCAACCAGCAGCCGGTAAAGGCATATCAGCCAAGGTAAGTTGATAAACAAACAATGTTGAATACCCGGTTTATTGTATTATTATAATGATTGAATATGAAAAAACAATTTGTGAATTTATTCTATAAAAAAAAGCACCGTTTTTTAAATCCTCTTTTATTTATCGTTGTGGTTTTAATTGCCTTTCTGCCCTCCTGTACTCAAAAAAAACAACCTGTTTTTAGCAGTAACGATCAGGCCAAGATTATTACCACCATGACGGATATTATGATCCAGGATATTACCAATCCGCCGTTGGCTGCCCGTTTTTTTTCGTATACCTGTCTTGCTGGCTACGAGGTTGTATCGCAATATAATCCCTCATTCAAATCGATGTACGGCAAATTAAACGGGTATCCCGTTATAAAAAAGGCGGTGCCTGTGCAGCCTTATTCAAATCAATTAAGTGCGTTGATCGCAATGATGGAAACTGCCAAAAAGCTGCAGCCATCCGGCCCACTGCTGGCGGCCTTTGAAAAAGATTTCCTTGATTCATGCCGTAAAACAGGCATCGATGAAGCTGTTATTACCAATTCAACAAATTATGCCATGTCTGTGAGTCAGCAAATACTGGCTTATGCAAAGGCAGACGGGTATAATAAAATCAGCAATTTATCAAGGTATACGCCTGCTAAAGGAGACGGGTATTGGTATCCAACACCTCCGGCATTTATGGGAGCGGTAGAACCTTACTTTAATACAGTGCGGCCATTTGCATTGGACTCGGCCAGCCAGTTTAAACCATTACAGCCGGTAGCATATAGCGGCGTAAAAGGATCTCCCTTCTATGCTTTGGCAGAAGCTGTTTATAAAGAGAAAAATATTTTACCGGAAGATCACCGTGTAATAGCATCTTTTTGGGATTGCAATCCCTTTGCCGTGCAGGATGGAGGCCATCTTATGTATGGCATAAAAAAGATATCACCGGGAGCACATTGGCTGGGCATTTCAGGCATTGCATGTGCCAGGGCAAAAAAGAGTTTTGAAGAAACACTGCAGGTGTATACAAGCGTATCAATCGGCCTGATGGATGCTTTTATCTGTTGCTGGGATGAAAAATACCGTAGCAACCGGGTAAGACCGGAAACTGCCATCAGAAAATTGATTGACCCAACATGGGAACCGTTATTGCAAACCCCGCCTTTTCCCGAATACCTGAGCGGGCACTCCGTAGCTTCTGCTGCATCTTCTGTAATCCTGACGCATTATTTTGGAGATCATTTTGCTTACAGGGACAGCGTGGAAGTTGCCTATGGATTGCCAGCAAGAAATTTTGAATCATTTCACCAGGCAGCTGAAGAGGCTGCTATATCAAGGTTTTACGGGGGTATCCATTTCATGGATGCCATTACCAATGGTTTACAACAGGGAACAAAAGTAGGGGAGCTGGTTCTAAAGAAATTAACTAATCAGTAATTGGGCAAATCTATTTTAATATAATTAATGCCGGGGGATCTGGTAATTTCTGATTGTTCCTTGCGTCTGAGGGCGATAGCTATTGGTTGCAATGCAACAGCAGATTCAAATAGTGTTAGATGAGGCCTCTAAAAAAACTCAATATTAAAATGATAGTTTTAGTAAAATGGTACTAAAACTATTTCAAATATCAATTGCTATTGTTTAACGATCCCGCAAAACCGAGCTTCCATTATTATGAAATTATCTACACCAGTTTTTGCAGCACTATTATCTTTTGTATTGTATAGTTGCGGCACTAAAAAAGCTGGCACGGATGATTTTCATTTTACTCTAATGAACGCATCGCACACCAATATTGATTTCAACAACAAGCTCACCGAAAATGATGCTGTCAATTTTTTGATTGATCAGTACATCTATATTGGCGCTGGTGTTGGTGCCGGAGATTTCAACAATGATGGGCTGCAGGATCTTTTTTTTGCAGGGGGGCAGGTTAGCAGTAAACTCTATATCAATAAAGGAAATTTTGAATTTGAAGATGTAACAGAACGTGCAGGGTTGAAAACAGATGAATGGTGCACAGGGGTTAGTGTCGTTGACATCAATAATGACGGACTGATTGACATATATGTTTGTGTATCACATGCACACAATCCGGAACAAAGGAAAAATCTTCTCTTTATCAACAAGGGCAATTTGAAGTTTGATGAAGAAGCCAGAGAGTATGGGTTAGATGATCCCGGCTTTTCAACCCAGGCCGCTTTCTTTGATTACGACAAAGATGGGGATCTTGATATGTATCTGATGAATCATAAGGCATTTCAAAGGGAGCCCAACAATATAATGCAGGATGGAAAGACTTCTTTTGTTGCTGCTGATAAATTGTATAGAAATGAAGGTACTCCGCCAGGCAAAAATCATCCTGTTTTTAAAGATGTATCTGAGCAGGCAGGCATAATGGAAATGGGATATGGTCTTGGCTTATCAATCAGTGATTTTAATAATGATGGCTGGCCTGATATATATGTTGCCAACGATTTTGTAAGCAACGACCTGTTATGGCTGAATAATAAAAACGGCAGTTTCACCAACTGCATTTCCAACTCAATACGTCATCAGAGTTTTAATAGCATGGGTGCGGATGCTGCGGATATCAATAATGATGCGCTACCGGATATGGCCGTGCTTGATATGCAGCCCGAAACTAATTATAGAAAGAAAACGATGTTTTCCGGTAGCAATCCCGAGCAATATGAAATGGCAACAACCACGGGTGGTTATCAACCAGAATTTATCCGGAACATGCTGCAATTAAACAATGGTAACACAACATTTAACAACAGCAAACAACCTTTTTTCAGTGAGATCGGCCAACTCTCCGGAATTTCAGAAACAGACTGGAGCTGGAGTATATTAATGGCAGATTTTGACAACGATGGATGGAAGGATATACATATTACCAATGGACTTGCAAAAGATGTGACCAATAGTGATTTCTTGTTTTTCAAAAATGGACAAAAAAATGGAAGTTTAAGCAATACCAGCCCGCCAGTCAATACTGATAACAATCAATCAGTACGAAAGGAATTGGAAAATTACGGGAGCATAAAAATAAACAACTATTTCTATCGTAATAACGGAGATCTTACTTTTAGTAACCTAACAGAAGCTGCCGGCATCGATGTGCCTTCTATTTCTCATGGAGCAGTGTATGCAGATTTAGATAATGATGGCGATTTAGACATGGTAACTAATAATATGAACCAACCAGCCTTTATCTGGAAAAATGAAATCAGGAAAACAGTTAAAGACAGCACCAATAATTTTCTTACCCTTCAGCTAAAAGGAAGCGAACTAAACAAGTCAGGCATAGGTGCAAAAGCAACCCTTTATGCCAATGGAACAGTGCAATTTCTGGAGCAGTACCCTGTAAGAGGTTATATGTCTTCCGTGGATAACAGGCTTCACTTTGGTGCAGGTAAGGCAACCGAAATTGATTCATTAAAAATTGTTTGGCCTGATAGCAAAGTGCAGTTGCTGAAACACATCAAAACAAATCAGACACTTACTATCGATTATAAAGATGCCCAGGAGCAACTGCCTGCATACAGCATAGCATTGCCAACGCTTTTTGCAGATGTTTCAAAAGAACAGAATATTCAGTTTAAGCACAATGAACTATCATTTTTTGATTATGCCAATCAGCGTTTGCTGCCGCAAAAATATTCTCAGTTAGGACCAGCTTTGGCTACTGGAGATGTGAATGGAGATGGGCTTTCAGATTTTTTTGTGGGTGGGGGCAAATATCAGTCTGGCAAAATATTTATTCAAAACAATAATGGTACGTTTTCTTCCAGCCCTTTGTTGCTGACAGGAAAAATGATGGAAGATGCCAGTGCTGTATTCTTTGATGCAGATGGTGATAAAGACCTTGATCTGCTTGTTACAGAAGGCAGCCTGGAGTTTGGCAACAGTACAACTTCTAACCGGCCCCAGTTATATAAAAATGATGGGCATGGTAAATTTTTATTGGAGGAAGATGCCATACCTGCGGGGGTTAATGGCATCTCACAGGTAATTGCAGTAGCGGATTATGATGCAGATGGTGACATGGATATTTTTATTGGCGGCCGTATTTTAGCTGAGCTGTATCCTTTATCTCCACACAGCTATATACTTCAAAACAATGCGGGTAAATTTACCGATGTTACAAAAGAAGTTTGCCCGGCACTGGAAAAACCTGGCATGATAACCGGTGCCGTTTGGTCGGATATGGACGACGATAAAAAACCAGATCTTGTAATATGTGGTGAATGGATGCCAGTGCGGTTCTTTAAAAACATCAATAATAAGTTACAGGAGGTTACTGAGAATACCGGTCTTGCAAACACAAATGGTCTGTGGCGTTCATTACAGGCTGCTGATATTGACAAAGATGGCGACTTGGATTTTATCGCAGGCAATATGGGGCTCAACAATAAGTACCACGCCTCACATGAAAGACCGATGATGTTGTATGCAAAAGATTTAGATGCCAATGGATCAATAGATATTATTCCTGCCTACTACATAAAAAATGATAAAGGATTGTACGAGCTTTTTCCAGCTATTGACAGAACGCAGTTTGCTGAAGAAGTACTGTACATAAAAAAGAAATATCTTTTGAATAAAGACTATGCTGTGATCAATATGGATGAGTTGTTTAAAATCTTTGATCAGAAAGATATGCTGGTATTGAAATGTGAAACAACCGCTACTGTGTGGATTGAGAATCTTGGAAACAGTCATTTTAAAATGCACCAACTGCCGCTTGAAGCACAGTTTGCACCTGTAAATGCCATTGTTGCAAATGATTTAGACCACGATGGTAATATTGATTTACTGCTCGGCGGTAACGAATATCAAACCGAAAGTTCCACAGGTCGTTACGATGCGTCTTATGGCCAGTTTTTAAAAGGTGATGGAAGGGGTGGGTTTAGATCTGTAAAACCAACACAAAGCGGATTTATTGTAAGCGGTGATATGAAAAATTTAAAACTATTTGCGAATAGAAATCAGCACCAATTTGTTTTAGCAGCAGTTAACAATGACTCTTTAAAGTGTTTTAAAATTAAACCGGACAAATAAAAAATATCCCATGCTATGAATATCGTTTGTATTACATAGCTGATGTGGTAAAATCATACAATGCATCCGCAGTTCCTCGCCACTACATGTAAAGTCAACCGCTATTCAGCAGTTTATCCTTTTTACCAGGCTGGGCGTTAACATTATGCGTAAGTATATAGCCAAGATGAAAATCAGGGTTGTTTTTATAAAAGTACAATAAAAATAGAGCGATAAACAAAATTCTATTGTGTTAAAGCAAACCTGAATTCTTTCTTATTGCAGCTATTGAAAAGTAGTAATAATGAGATACATTGCAACACGTAAATTGAAATTGCAATACTAAAAATAACATCGGTTATGCCAACAAAAAAAATGACAGATAAAGAATGGTTTCATCAACATTTATCCGATCGTTCAACAAAATTAATACCGTACAAGAGTGCGACGCCAAAGAAGTTTAATAGTAGTACTGTCGCCTGGTCAACATTGCTTTTATTATTTGTTACAACCAGTATCTCCTTAGCCCAAACCACTGTAACCATCCCCGTTGAAACAGAAAAAAATGCGATGGTGTTACAGACCGATAATGAAGGCCGCCTCGGTGTAATTTACTTTGGAAGCAAACTTGCAAACACTACAGAATATGAGGGCATACCCAGCCAGTATAATTTAAAAAGTGACAATGCACCAACTTATAATTCCTGTTACACTCCGGCTGGCACATGGAACCTGATCGAACCGGCTGTACAGATAACGCATGCTGACGGCAACATGTCGCTCGACTTAAAATATGTTAGCAGCGAAACGAAAAAAATAGACGCAAACGTAAACCTGACAAGCGTTTTGCTGAAAGACCCTTTATATGCGAACGAAGTGACCCTCTATTATAAAACCTATTATAAAGAGAACGTGGTGGAACAATGGAGCGTAATAAAAAACGGGGAAAAGAAAGCCATCCACATGCAGAAATACGCTTCGGCAAATTTGTATTTAATGGGCAACGATTTTTACCTCACGCATTACAACGGTACCTGGGGCAACGAAATGAAACCAGAGGAAGATCATTTGTCGCATGGCATAAAATCAATTGACAGCAAGTTGGGAACAAGAGCAAACCTGCTGGAGCCGTCTGCGTTCATGGTGTCGTTTGATAAACCCGCTACCGAAGATGAAGGAAAAGTTTTGCTGGGTCAACTGGCCTGGTCGGGAAATTTTAAACTGGATTTTGAAGTTGATAATTATAATAACCTACGGCTAATTGCAGGCATCAATCCTTATGCTTCCGAATATCAGTTGGCGGCAGGGCAGGAATTTACAACGCCCGGGTTTATCTATACTTTTTCAAACAACGGCAAAGGCGAAGCCAGCCGCAACCTGCATCACTGGGCAACAAAATACAGGTTGCTTGATGGGGAGGGTTCCAGGCTTACTTTGCTAAACAACTGGGAGGCGACCTATTTTGATTTTGATGAAAACAAGCTCGTAGGTTTATTTAAAGGCGCCAAAAAGTTAGGCGTTGATATGTTTTTGCTGGATGACGGCTGGTTCGCAAACAAGTATCCAAGAAACGCCGACACAGCGGGTTTGGGCGACTGGCAGGAGAATAAGAAGAAGCTGCCGCATGGCATCGGCTACCTGGTAAAAGAAGCGACTGCTGCAGGCGTAAAATTTGGCATTTGGGTAGAACCGGAAATGGTAAGCCCTAAAAGTGAGTTGTACGAGAAGCACAAAGATTGGGTAATACGCGAAATCGATCGTCCTGAAAAATATTACCGTCACCAGCTGGTGCTGGATCTTTCAAATCCTGCAGTTCAAAATTTTGTATATGGCGTACTGGATACTTTATTCACAAAAAATCCAACGCTCGCATTTATAAAATGGGATTGCAATGCGGTAATTTACAATGCGCATTCCGCGTATCTGCAAAAGGCAGGTTTGCCACAATCGCAGTTGTACGTTGATTATGTAAAAGGTTTGTATAAGGTACTGGAAAGATTGCGTGCAAAATATCCAACGGTGCCAATGATGTTGTGCAGTGGTGGTGGTGGCCGTGTTGATTATGGCGCCCTGCAGTATTTTACAGAATACTGGCCCAGCGACAATACCGACCCGGTGGAACGCATTTTTATTCAATGGGAGTACAGTTATTTTTACCCGGCCATTGCAAGTTGTAACCATATAACAGACTGGAGTAAGCTACCTCTTAAATTCAGGACAGATGTGGCAATGATGGGCAAAATGGGGTATGATATCGTCGTTGATAAACTCAATGAAAAAGACTTACAATTCAGCCAGCAGGCGGTTACGAACTACCGGTCCATCAGCGATCTTGTTTGGCACGGGGATTTATATCGTCTTGTAAATCCAAATAAAAATCCCATTGCATCGCTGATGTTTTCAAATACAGATAAAAGCCGGGCCATTGTATTCAACTATCTTGTCAACACCCGGTTTATGCCAAGCGCCACACCATTACCCGTTCAGTTGAAAGGACTGGATGCTGCAAAAAAATATACCGTAAAGGAAATTAATGTTTATCCCGGAACAAGCTCTTCCATACAACCATCCACTGTTTATTCCGGCAATTTTTTAATGACCGTGGGCATCAATCCGGATGTGCATTTGGGAAGAGCCAGTGTGTTGCTGGAGGTGAATGAGGTAAAATAATATTTGTTGTTATTACAGGCGGAGTAGCAAAATACACAGGCGGAGGATATCTCAACAGATGCCTTCGCCTGTTTTTTATTATGTTGATGTAACTTCAAAATGGCCGCCGGCGGTAGTCAGGGATTCTTCACTGTAATTTTTTCTAACACCAGGCGAATATTGGTTTGCACCACACGTAAAATTTATTTTTATAAAATGAATGACTTAAAATTGATGATGGTGCTGGTGGGATGCCGGCCTGCCGGAAGACACACGGAACAGCACGATGTATTTTTTGGCATTGGCGGCGCGGTGAAAGATCTGATTGCAGGTATTGAAAACTTTTGGCCGGCTGCGAAAAATACAATTCACCTGGATGCCTGGCGGGAAGTGACTTCAGTGGATGGTTATGCAGTAGATGTGTCATTGTTTGATTCAGCAAAGCATGTTAGTGGTGCCAGGTTATTTTTTATAAATCTCGGTGGCTATAAGCGAAATGAATTTGAAGAGTTTCATTATAAAATGATTGTTGCGGCAACAGGTAAAGCGGAAGCAATCAGCAAAGCAAAGGCAACTGCCTTTTACAGGCATACGGGTTTTAAGGGAGCGCCGTCACATGTGGATGATAAATATGCCGTTGATGTGGATGACGTGTTTGAAATAAAAGATATTTTACCCACTGAAATTAAAAACAAATACAGTATTACTTTAACCCCGCAGGCCGGTTTACCGGATGATGAATTGCATCTTGGTTATATGCCGTTACACAAATTGTAGTTTGCCGGCCCATTGCATATTCAATTCAAATTGTGGTCCTTTTAACAATAGGCGCAGCCGGGTAACAGCCTTGAAATGCTGCGCATGTTCTTGTCCTGCTTGGGGAAATATATTCCTCTTTTATCGCTGGTATTTACTGGTGTAGAGAATTTAGCCTGCCTGGTTACATCACTGTTAAACAAACGCCATTGTAATGAGGTGGCATGAATTTTTCATCCCCTTAAATATTATTCACTTCAAAAGAAATAGTTATGAGCACAAAAAATTTAGCCTCTGCGGAAGCAATTGATAAGTTAAAAGAATTAATAGAAAATATTGATATTTGCCTTTTTTGTACCAACCTTAAAACAGGCGATGGTGCTACCACCCGGCCCATGAGCACACAGGAGGTAGATGAGGAAGGTAACTTGTGGTTCTTTAGTGATATCAACAGTGATAAAAACAGGGAAATCAAAACCGATAAAAGGGTACAGCTGTTTTACAGCCATCCGGCCAAAAGCAGTTATGTCGTAGTGAATGGTGAGGCAGAAATACAGGTTGACAGGCAAAAGGTGGATGAACTATGGTCGCCGTTGGTTAAAACCTGGTTTACGGAAGGAAAGGATGATCCCAATATTTCTATTTTAAAAGTAACTCCCACCAGCGCTTATTACTGGGATACAGAAGGTAACAGGATGATTAACTTTTTTAAAATGATTGCTTCGGTCGCTACGGGTAAAACGTTGGTAGATGCACAGGAAGGCAGTATTAATATATAGTAGATTTTGGTCTCAAAAACTAACCTGGTTACGAAACTTGATCATCTTAAAAAGAGGGGACATTTACATAGAAAGAACAGGAGTTTGCGCTTAAAGAACGGATCGACTATATAAATAAGTCTTTAATTATAACAGCAGGGAAGAAATAAAGCATGCAGGCGTTAATATGATAAAAGCTTTGTATCCTTATATAAAGCAAAAAGCTAAGAATACAAATTATACAACAAAAGTTTTTGTATGGTTTGTATTCTTTTTATTTTAAAAAATCACGCCGATGTTACCGCAGGGTAGTTGCTAGATAAGGGCAAATTTTTATAGGACATTAAATATTATTTGATAATTCAAAAGCTCTGAAAATCGAAATGTTAAAGCTTTCAAATATCTTAAAACCAAATTAACTTTGGATTATTTTTAGTATCTATAATAAAAACCTTTTTATGAACAACATTAAAAATTTGTGTCGTGTACTGCTTGTAACAGGTGCTGCAATTGTTTTTACTTCAGCTGTATCTGCCCAGCGTGGCAGAGGCGGAGACCGGGGAGGAGGTGGCAGGTCTGAAGGCAGGGGCGGTGGCGGCTTTTACGATCGCGGTTCCGTTAATTCGAGAGGTTACCAGGGTGGGTCTGTATATAGAGGAGGAGGAAATTATAATAACAATTACCGTGGTTATCGCGGTGGTGGTATTTACCGTGGCGGCAATATGTACACTTATCGTCCATCGTACGGCTACCGGCCTTCTTATAATTATGGCCGCGGCTACTATAATAATTATTTCCCGTCTTACAGGTATCGTCCTATTTACCGGTCTTACGGTTTTGCACATTTTGGACCATCATTTGGATTTCGCCTAAGCATTCTTCCTTTTGGATATTATCCTTTTTACATTGGAAGTAACCCTTACTATTATTACGATGGTATTTACTACCGCCCTTACAGCGATGGAGGTTATGAAGTAGTAGAACCACCGTTGGGTGCAACTGTAAAACATTTGCCAACAGGCGCAAAAGCTACTGTAATCAATGGTCAAAAGTATTATGAACTGGGAGGGACTTATTACCAGGAAGAATTGACTTCAAATAATAAGATACAATATGTGGTAGTTGGTACTGATGGTGTAATCAATACGATTGAGCCGGAAGATAACCAGGCTGCACCACAAAATCAGGACAACAATCAAAATGATTATGCTCCGCCGGCAAATGCACCCGATCCATCGGCACAAGAAACAGCGCCGGAAAGGTTGACGCAATTACCTGCAAACAGCAAAGTGGTAACAATCAACCAGCAAAAATTTTATCTTTCACCTTCAGGTACATATTACCAGGAAATAACCGACGCCAATAACAATGTAAGTTACGAAGCAGTGGGTGGTAACGATGTTCCGAATAATAACGGCAGTGTTTTATAAAGACTAAAATTTTATTTTAAAAGCAGGTTGAATGCCTGCTTTTTTTATGCCTGTTGCAAAAAACAGATCACCAGTAAGCGTGGATAATAAAAATAGTATTCTTATAAAGATCAATACTGGGAAACCTTATTTTCTTTTATAAAACAAACTGAATAAACCCGGCACTTTGCCAGGTTTATTCAGCATGTGCAAACTACAAGCTTGCTACTAACTCTTTTTCCACCTCAATGTTGGTAGAAGGGTTTATTTTATAAGTGATTACTTTTTTTGTAGTTACATTTTTGATGGAAACCTTCAGTACATCTTCATCAGATCCGTCATTTACAAATTGAAATTTACGTACCAGTTCTTTACCGGTTATTTTCTCCGTGTAAATAACATTGTTGCTTTCAGTAACTGTAATTTCATACGTTTCCGGTTGTTCATTGGTGAATGACAACTGGAAAACAGGAATGCTGTTTAAAGTTCCTACATATTTTACTGATACGGGAGCTGTGTCTGTTGCGTGTGCGGCATTGGTAAATGCAGTACTGAATAATGCGGTTAATGCAATTGCAAAAATGCGCAAAGAGATGGTTGAATTTTTCATGATTAGTGTTTTAAAGTTTAATAAATAATTAAATGGTATTTAATTTTCATTAACAGCGGCGATCGTGGAAAATAACGTACGTACTATTTTTTCTTCGTACGGCAGGCAATGTTGGGTGACAGTGGTGAGGCTTTATCAGCCTACGGATTTTTTTGATATGGTAAAAGTAGTGTGAGTTTATTTGTAAAAAAAGCTAACTTAATACTACTTTAATGTTGGTTAATGTTGGGTATAATTGATGAAACCCGTAACAGTAAAGGATTTTAGGAAGTGTGTAATATGATGTCCAACCCATTTTCATGCATATATGGGTTTTTTATTAGCAGTATAACAGACTTAAACCGGAAATATGGTTCGCCCGTGGTGTAAACCTTAGGATGAGTTTATTTTTTATCTGTCAATTCAATGTAAAGAGTTTCTGTTTTTTTTCTTGCCCATGGAGTTTTACGTAAAAAAGTAAGGCTCGATTTGATAGACGGATCTTTAATAAAACAGTTGATCCTGATGTGCTGCCCCAGTTTTTCCCAACCATAACGGGCTACCAATTCGGTGAGGATTGCTTCCAGTGTTTTGCCGTGCAAAGGGTCTTTCGATATCATAATAATCAAATGGTATTAATTTTTTAATCCTGCAATTAAATTGATAGTAAGCGCTACGACAAACGTGTTAAGCAAAAATGAAATCAGGCCATGCACAAGTGCTACACGCCGTATTATCCTTGAACTGATTTCAACATCGGATACCTGGAAAGTCATCCCAACCACAAAAGAAAAATAGGCAAAATCAAGGTAGTCCGGGTGCTGTTCTTTCGGAAACTCAAGACCACCTTTTGTGGGCTTTATAACATCATCTACATTATAAAATAAATGTGCATAGTGAAAACAAAATGTGGTATGCACCAGTATCCATGAAAGCAATATGCCTGCAATAATTACTGGAAGATAAATGATGGTAGATGCGCCGGCGTTTTCTTTTGAAATAACTAATAATAAAACAGTGAGCATGCTTGCAAAGGAGGCAATAACTACTACAATAAAAACAAATATCCTGCTGCCATCATCCTTTTGGGCAAGTGTTGAAATATGGGTTACTGAACTTTTAAAAAAAACAATCCAGCTAAGTATAACATAACTCAAAGCAAAAGCATCCCACATAATCATGCCGACGATCATGGCATTTAAATTGCTTTCCCGCGTTATTAAAAAAGTCATTGCAGCAAACAACAGGCTGATTACAATCCGGTGCACAGGGCGCATGGAGAGGAATATATTTTCACTTTTTTTTCTTGACATAACAAACATTGATTTGATATAAATATCCCCGCGAATTTGGTTGTGGGGGCACAAAGTAAAACTATTCTTTCATTTGTTTCAAAAGCTCGTACTGCTTAACACGCTTATAATGGAGCGAAAGCTATCAAGACATTTTTATAAATTTATAAAAATTAAAAAATTGTTACAGCATCTTCCACCGGTTGTTTGATTAGCTGTGATGTTAAGATGATTAAAATTTTCTGATTTTGTAAATTTATATTGTGTTCGTTTTTTACCTTTACTAAAATTGAGATCATGAAAAATACTTCTAAGATAGTGGCGGCATTAGCAGTAGTTGGTGTTGCGGCAATTGTAGTCACCCTTGCAAAAAAAGTGAAAGACAGGCGTATGCTTACAAAAATAGCCGATGAAGGTTATGAAACTGCGCAGGATATATTATTTCCCAACAAATACAATAACGGTGGTCAGTTACAATATGGGCCTGTACTACCGGCACTATAATAATTTATGCTATCAAATAATGGCCCGTCGTTTAAAACGGGCCATTGTTGTTTATTGACTACCAGGTACCATTTCCTTCTCCCCGTATTTCGTACTTCTTAAAAAAAATGATTACGGATTTGCCGGAATTAATTAACTTGAAAAACAATTGAAGAATGCCTTTAATTGGCTTAACTCTTTCTTTATTTTTTAACGATCGCTGCATGATTAAAAGTTGTTTGATTTCATTTTTACTCGCCTCTGCCTTAACGGGCGCCGCACAAAACAATCAATGGAAAAATCTTTTTAATGGTAAAGATTTGTCGGGCTGGAAACAGTTAAATGGCAAAGCAAAATATACCACCAGCAATGGTGAAATTATTGGTACGACTGTGTTGAATGAGCCCAATTCTTTTTTAGCAACAGAAAAAGACTATGGGGATTTTATCCTGGAGTTTGATTTCAAAGTGGACAGCACCATGAATTCAGGTGTGCAGTTTCGCAGCGAAAGTACAGCTGATTATAAAGAAGGAAGAGTGCATGGTTACCAGTATGAAATTGATCCCAGCAAACGCAAATGGAGTGGCGGTGTGTATGATGAAGGCCGCCGTGACTGGTTATACCCGCTCGATTTAAATCCTGCTGCCAAACCTGCGTTTAAGCAAACCCAGTGGAACCATGCCCGCATTGAATGTATTGGTACCAGCATCAGAACCTGGTTGAACGGGACACCTGCAGCATATGTGATAGATGATATGACGCCAAAGGGTTTTATCGCATTACAGGTACATGCCATCAACGATAAAGCAGATGAAGGCAGGCAAATACGCTGGCGCAATTTGCGGATACAGACAGACAATCTCAAACCCTCTCCCTACAATAACATCTTTGTTGTCAATTTAATTCCCAATAATCTTTCAGAAGCGGAAAAAAGAAATGGCGTATCCATGTTGTGGGATGGTAAAACCACCAATGGCTGGAGAGGTGCTCACAAGGATAAATTTCCAGAAAAAGGTTGGGAGATAAAGAACAATGTATTAAGCGTATTGCCTTCGGCCGGTGCCGAAGCTGCCAATGGAGGCGACATCGTTACAGATAAATTATATGGTGCATTCATTTGCCAGTTTGAATTTAAACTAACTGAAGGTGCCAACAGCGGCGTAAAATATTTTGTTACGGAAAATGAAAATAACCAGGGTTCGGCCATTGGCCTGGAATACCAGGTGCTGGATGATGCAAAACACCCCGATGCTAAACTGGGTGTTGTCGGTAACCGCACCCTTGCTTCGCTGTACGATCTGATACCTTCTTCAAGAGAACCTAGGGCAAGAAGGCCCATTGGCGAATGGAACAGGGGAATGATTGTAGTATATCCGGATAACCGCATTGAGCATTGGCTCAATGGATGGAAGGTGCTGGAATACCAACGGGGGACGGGCTATTATTATGCGTTGGTAGCAAGAAGCAAATATGCGCAATGGCCCAACTTCGGAATGGCAGACAAAGGACATATTTTATTGCAGGATCATGGAGATGCTGTGAGTTACAGGAGCATAAAGATTCAGGAACTGAGGTAAGGTCAATGGGCAATTGTCAAAGTTCAATTGGCGGAAAGGCAAAAGTTAAAAGTAAAAAATGATGGCGTTAAGATGACACTTCAGATATAAAGAAATCAGCCGTCAGCATCAAAAAATCAGACATCAGAAATTATTTCTTCATAAATAAAACTGTAACCAATCATGCCTTCAAGAAGAGATTTTATAACGCAGTCAACCAAAGCGGCGGCGGGTGTTTACCTTGGATCGCTTGCATTTAACGCAAAAAGCTATGCCCGTATTTTAGGCGCCAACGATCGCGTACAAATTGGTGTTGTTGGTTTTAGCGACCGTTTCCGGAGCTCTTTGTTGCCCGCTTTTATGAATAATTATAAAGCACTGAATTTCGATATTGTTGCAGTATCGGACATTTGGAAAATGCGCCGGGAAGATGGCAGCAGTTACCTGGCTCAAAAAATGGGGCACGATGTAAAACAATTCGTCAATAATGACGCCTTATACGCGAGTAAATCTGTTGATGCAGTCATTATCAGCACAGCCGATTTTCAGCATGCCACACATACCATTGAAGCTGTAAAAGCAGGTTGCGACACCTATACTGAAAAACCCTTTGCAGAAACAATGGACGATGCCATCGCCACATTAAAGGCGGTAAAAGCGGCGAACAAAATTGTGCAGATAGGATCGCAAAGACGCAGTGGCGCCAATTATAAAGCCGCCGCTGATTTTGTGCAACAGGGAAAATTCGGGCCCATTACCATGGTTGAACTTACCTGGAATGTTAATCAGCCGGGCCGTTGGAGAAGACCCGCGCTGGTGCAAAAAATAAGGGAAGAAGATACGGACTGGACACGCTTTTTAATCAACAGGCCGTTTGAAGCCTGGGACCCGAGAAAGTACCTTGAGTTTCGGTTATTCTGGCCATATTCATCAGGCATGCCCGGCCAGTGGATGAGCCACCAGATTGATACCGTACATTGGTTTTCCGGCTTGCCGCACCCAAGAAGTGTGGTGGCCAATGGGGGCATTTATCAGTGGAAAGATGGCCGCCGTAACTGGGATACCACAACGGCTGTTTTTGATTATGGCCCGTTGAATGACGCTACTTCGGGCTTCCAGGTTACCTTTAGCAGCCGTATGCACAATGGCGATGAAAACCCGGCGGAAATGTATTATTCCAATGGCGGCGAGATGAACCTGATCACCAATAAAATTTCACCACGCGGTGGCCTGGAAAAAAGGTTTGCAGATGAAATGAATATGCAGCCCAATCTGCTGCCAGAAATGAACCTGGTAACAGAAAATGTCGCAGTAGTAGCCTCCGCCAATACAGGCGGGGATTCACTTACCACAGCGCACATGCGTAACTGGATGGAGTGTGTACTCAGCCGCAAACAACCCAATGCACCGGTGGAAGCAGGGTATGCCCATTCCATTGCCAACATCATGACCAACGCCGCAATTCATACAGGGCAAAAAGCTGTTTTTGATGAAGCAACCCAACAGGTGATGGCGGGCGGTAAGATATTTAAATATTGATTTTTTCTAAACGACTTATAATTTGTAAAGCCCCGAAAATACTAATTTTCAGGGCTTTTGCTTTTAAGAAAAATCTTTTACATAAAAGATTGATTGAGGTGATTATTGTACGGAATATTCTCTTGTATCTGCTATAGGTAATATGCATAAAATGGCACATTATTTAGGTAATTATCTGATAGGATATTCCTCATTAAAAAACTTCAATTATGAAAAAGCAATCATCCGGTTCAACCGCAAAAGATCAAAAAGGAACAGGCGCCAATAAAGCAGCCTCACAGTCTAAACAAGCCAAAGGGATGCAGGGTAGTAGCAGTTCAACTGCAGGAGCAACGTCAAAAGTGAAATCAAAGGTTGGTCATGGCCTGGCGAATGAAGGCACCAATGTTAGTTATGATGAAGGGTAGTAATTAAGTCATTTTGCGCTTATTTTTGGTAATGGTTTGTGCATAGCAAACCATTTTTATTTCAACTGAAAATATAGCGATCCCATAAATTAAGTATTAAGTGTGCGGACAAAGCCGCTGTTTGGATTGTGTCAGGACTTTCTAATAATTACTTAGAAATTGTTTGCGAGCCTGATAAATTGCGGATACTGGTGAACAAAAACACCGGCAGTATTTGACTTTGCAGCAGCTATCATTGCCTTTGCCAGGTCTTCAACAGCCACACCCCTGTATTTCCGCAATCCGCCTTTCAGCAAAAAGGATACGCCTTTTACCAGGCGCTGGAAAATAGCTTCACCGGTGCGCTTTTCATTTCTATGCCCCAACAGCATGGAAGGCTGCATAATATGAACGGTCTCCGGCCCCCGGCTTTTTACCACTTCTTCCATTTCGCCCTTTAACCTTAAATAAAAATTGCTGCTCTTGCTGTTTGCACCAACGGCACTTACAACAATAAACTTTTTGCAGCCGGTTTCCCTGCAATAACGGGCTGCATTCACCGGAATGTCATAATCAATTTTGCGATACAGGGCTTTATCGCCTTTGACACTTTTCTGCGTGGTACCGATAGTACAAAAAACGGCATCACTTCCGGCGATCGCATTTTTGAACGCGGTGGTGTCTTCAAAATCAATCAGGCGTACATCTGTATTGGCAGTAGTTTTTGATACTGCATGCCGTACAATAAGCCGGATGCTTTCAATGCTATTGTCATGCGATAACAAGTTATAAAGTGTACTGCCCGTCATGCCTGATGAGCCGATGATCGTTGCTGTTTTTACCTGCATACCAATATAGTTTATTTAACTAAAGTTACGGCAATCAACGATAGTCATTTGTATTGACCAATAATGGCGAAAAATGATTTTCTTTGCTGCTGAAATGGCGCTATTTATCACCTCTTTAAATTCGGGCAGTAACGGTAACTGTTATTATGTGGCAAACGATACCGAAGCGGTATTGGTGGATGCCGGTATATCCTGCAGGGAAACAGAAAAACGGATGCGGCTGCTGGGACTTTCCATGGACAAGGTAAAAGCCATTTTTATTTCGCACGAACATACCGATCACATTAAAGGCGTTGAATCAATCGCAGAAAAATATGCACTGCCAGTTTACATAACCAACGCTACTGCACAAAGAGGACGTCTTCATTTTAAAAAAGAACTCCTCCATTTTTTTGCAGCTTATGACCCGGTGAACATTGGCAAACTTACGGTGACTGCCTTTCCTAAATTTCATGATGCCATAGATCCGCATAGTTTCATCATAACCGGCAATGGTGTTACGATAGGTGTATTTACAGATATTGGCACCAACTGTCAGCATGTTACCAAACATTTCGGCTTATGCCATGCAGCTTTTTTAGAAGCCAATTATGACGAAGTAATGCTGGAGCAGGGAAGGTATCCTCTCTTTTTAAAAAACCGTATCCGTGGGGGAGAAGGACATTTATCCAACCTGCAGGCACTGGAAATATTTGTACAACACCGGCCTTTTTTTATGACACATTTATTGCTGGCCCATCTGTCAAAAGATAACAATGATCCGGAAAAAGTAAAGGAACTTTTCACTAAAAAAGCGGACGGCATTGAAGTGATCGTAGCTTCAAGGTACGAGCAAACGCCATTAATTATGATCACGGCAAATGCCAGCCAGAAAAGCCAGCTAAGCCAGGCCGTCATTGCACGTAAACCCGAACAACTATCATTATTTTGATTTGACATTTTCGTGTTTAAATCTGTTATTAGCCGTCCCCAACTTGCAATAATTAATTTAAAAATGTAAGTTGCGACACAAGCGACTGCATAAAAATAATTTTACTCTAATGCTACGGATAACCAACGACCTAAAAAATAAAAAAGCCATCATGAAAAAAAGAACCTTTTTAAAAACCACTTCTATTCTTGCAGGCGGAGCCGTGTTAAGCCGGATGATGGCCTGTAGTCCCAAAAAAGCTGCGCCGCATTTAAAAAACTGGGCCGGCAATTTGGAGTACAGTACAGGAAATGTACATTATCCAAAAACGGTAGAGCAGGTTCAGGAGGTAGTGAAAAAATGTGATAAACTAACTGCTCTCGGGTCCAGACATTCGTTCAACAAAATTGCAGATAGTACTGAAAACCAGGTTTCCTTACAGGAAATGAACAAAGTCGTTTCATTGGACAAAGCTGCTAACACCGTAACAATTGAGGCCGGTATGAAGTACGGCGAACTGGCTCCCTACCTGCATGAAAATGGTTTTGCATTGCATAACCTGGCTTCGTTGCCGCATATTACTGTTGCAGGTTCATGTGCCACTGCAACGCATGGCTCCGGCGTACACAATGGCAATTTATCAACAGGTATTGCTGCTATTGAATTTGTGAATGCAGCAGGAGACCTGGTGAATTTATCAAAAAAAGATGGCGAGCAATTTCAGGGCGCTGTGGTAGGACTTGGTGCATTGGGGGTGGTAACAAAACTTACGTTGGATCTGCAACCCACTTTCAATATGAAACAATATGTTTACCGTAACCTGCCGATGGGGGAACTGGAACAGAATTTTGATACCATTATGTCAGGCGGTTACAGCGTAAGCCTTTTCACCGATTGGAGAAATAAAAACGTAAACGAAGTATGGATCAAAAGCAAAGTAGCGGCTGATGACGCAGCACCGGCACCTGAATTATTTGGCGCTAAACTGGCTACAAAAAACTTACATCCCATCGAAGATTTATCTGCCGAAAATTGTACAGAGCAGATGGGGGTTTCCGGCCCCTGGTTTGAAAGAATGCCGCATTTCAAAATGGGTTTTAAACCAAGCGCCGGTAAAGAATTGCAGGCAGAGTATTTTGTACCCATTGAACATGCTTACGAGGCAATGATGGCCATGGAATCACTGCATGAAAAAATTACACCGCACTTATTTATTTCCGAAATCAGAACCATCCATGCCGACAATCTCTGGATGAGCCCCTGTTATAAAAAAACCTGCGTAGCCCTGCATACAACATGGAAACAGGAAGTAGAAGAGGTGATGAGTTTATTGCCTCTGATAGAAGCGAAGCTGGCTCCTTTTAATGCACGTCCACACTGGGCAAAAGTATTTACCATGGCACCGGATGTATTACAATCAAGAATTGAAAAGCTGGCCGACTTTAAAACGCTTGTTAAGCAGTATGATCCCAACGCTAAGTTCAGAAATGATTTTTTAAATAAAAATTTATACAACGGATAATAATAGTTAACAACAAACACAGGGCATTGGCTTTGTGTTCGTTGCATTCCGATGCAGTCTTTGCGTGAAAAAACTACTGTTCATCCCTGAAATACACTTTGTAAAAATTCATGTTCTTTTCTTCATCAAAACCTTTTTCAATCAGCTCTTTGTTGCCATGAATGTAGATGTGAAAATTCTTATCCAGCTTTAAAATACTTTTATATACACGGGCTTGTTTTTTTACTGCAGCGGTGTTAATGGCAAAGCTGTCATCAATCGGCATATCAAATTCCTGCTCATAGCTTTTTTTATAATTTTTAAAAGATTCTATGCCTTCTGCATAGCCAATTACTTCATTGCTGAATTCGTCCATGTTGAACTGGTCCTTCTCTTTAAAATATTTCATGGAGCGGTTCAGCAGGTCTATCTTATCCGTTTTGCTTACACTAAATTCTTCATCCACCTGGGTGGTAATAAATTTTTTATAAAGGCTTAACGTGTTATTGGTTTGGTTATAACTGTCGTTGCGGATGGTTAGTTTTAGAAAGTCATCCATCCAGTACGACGCTTCACTGCTGTTGGTTTGATCGACTACGGACACTTTATAGCCTTCTGCTTTTTCAGTGTTAAAAATCAGGCAACCCTTATCTAATTTTTTGATATTGATGGCTTCCTGCTCGTAGTTTAAATTAAAACCATTTTCATCCGGCTGCACTTTCAGGTAAGCTTCTTTTGTTTCCGATTTAAAAATACCGATGGCCTGGTGCAGCTCGCCTTCAATTTGTAAATCATTAAAATGAACTACATAAATCTCTCCTGATTTTATTTTAGGATGACCGGAAACATCATATAAATGTTTTACAATCTGCTGCGAATTTTCATGAAAATTTTCTGCTGCAGAAAATACCTCGGTTGAAAAATGGAACAGTTCATTCAGCTCAAGATTGCCCGAAGGATGCGACAGGCGATAAACCTCGTTTCCCTTTTCAAACGGCTTTAAAAAATACTGCATCAGCAAATCGCTTAGGGTATCATCTTCCAACACCAGTGGTTTCTCCGACAGGCGATAGAACTCATCCTGCAATTTGTTGCCGGAATAATGAATAGAAATCTGTGTAAGGGTAGCGTCGAAATAAGTAACCATTTATTAGTTATGAGTTATGAATTATAAGTTATAAGTTTTAGTCATCAAACGAACGGATCGAGTTGAGCAATAAGCATCCAGTATCCACAGTATTAAATACCAAGAATCCAGTATCCAGCATCCTGCGCTCAGCCTCTCAATACCCCGTCACCTCAAACAAAAGCAACTGCGTTTTTTCAAAAACATTAAAATTATTGTCTGAAATAAATAACAGAGTCTTATGTCCGTTCGGCAAGTCCGGACCAAATGTTACGCCTTCAATATTATCTATGTAAATGCCTAAGTCATCCATGTTCAGTAATAACTTTTTTGCTATCGGCGTAAACGACTTTCCCGCATTCATTAACGTCATATTGGTTACATCCGTTGCGGCACTCAAATCAGCCAGGAAAACTTTAATCGTACAAGGAAGTCTGCCCGATGAAAATGAACGTTCAATCACCAAAAACTGATTGTTGCCCAGCGATAATATATCAGGTACGCCGTTTATTTTAAAGGCATTTGCCGGAACGGCCGGATATGCCACTGGTTCTAACTTGTAAGCATACTGCGCCGTGTTTTGCAGGGTGGCAACATCAAATTTTAACAAACGAATAAATGCATTGTTGGCTGTAACATCCGCCCTTGGTCCATCTTCATACAATGGTTCTTCTACATTTACAAAAAGTGTTTTATAATTGTCTGCAAAGCTCATCCCTTCCAATACGCCATTTTGCCTTGGTCCTTTTAAAGTTGATTGCATCGCCAGGTTTGTTGGCAGTTTATAATTCGCTATATAGTCACCAGTGGTTGAGATCGTGTTGACCTCCGGATTCTCCAAAACCGTATCTTTCGCATTTACAATACGTTCACCCTCGCTGCTCCATACCAGTTGTTTGCTAAGCGGATTGTAGCGGATGGTTTCGGGATCAGGGGTATGTACCGCATCCTGTTTACTGGAAGGGTATGGCTTACCATCGGGCTGCAACAAACTATGCACGCCGGTGAAATAAATACTGTCAATTCCTTTTGAAGAAAAATCAATATCTGCTGTATAAAAACGTGCAGGATTGATAGCGCTTCTGTCATCACTGATTAAATAATAGGTTTTGCCGGCAGTATCATAATCAATACCAGACAGGCCACCAACAGTTGTGTTGTTGTACAATAAGTTATATGGAATATCTTTTTCACCTAAAAAATGCAGTGTACCCACGCCGGCTGTACCAGCCACCGGCGCCAGTTTTTTTGAACCATTGCAGGATGCAAAAACTACAAAGGCAATTAAAAAAGTTGAATATAATTTGATTAAATGCATATACAATGTTGAGTTGTAAAGTTGCGAAAATAGTCTGAATGAACTGAATACAGATCATTTGGTAATAACCCCGTTTTGAAGTGGTCTCATGTTCTTCACCTGAAACCGGAATCATTTATCTTTACAAACTAAACGGTAAATCCATATGAAGGAAGTATATATCATCTCGGCCGTGCGCACGCCGATAGGCAGTTTCGGCGGATCATTAAAAGGTTTTACGGCGACACAATTGGGCGGCATAGCCATCAAAGCTGCGGTTGAAAAAGCCGGCATTGCGCCATCAATGGTAAACGATGTACTGATGGGGGCGGTTATCCAGGCTAACCTTGGTCAGGCACCTGCACGACAAGCAGCAAAATTTGCTGGTCTGCCCAACGAGGTAAATTGTACTACTATCAATAAAGTTTGCGCCAGCGGAATGAAATCCATCGCACAGGCAGCGCAAAGTATTACGCTGGGCGATGCTGATATTGTAGTGGCAGGAGGTATGGAGAGCATGAGCAATGTACCGTATTACGCAGATGCCGTAAGATGGGGAAACAAATACGGCAACGTATCCCTGATTGACGGGCTTGCCAAAGATGGTTTAACAGATGTGTACGATGGCAAAGCCATGGGTATGGCAGCCGAGTTGTGCGCCAGTACCTGTGGCATCACCCGGCAGGACCAGGATGCATTTGCCATAGAGAGTTACCAGCGTTCGCAGGCGGCTATTAAAGAAGGTCGCTTCAATGATGAAATTATTCCGGTGGCCATACCGCAGAGAAAAGGTGATCCCGTTTTATTTGATAAAGATGAAGAACCTTTCAATGTTAAGTTTGATAAAATTGCCGAGCTGAAAGGTGCCTTTACAAAAGACGGAACAGTGACCGCAGCAAATGCATCTACAATGAATGATGGCGCAGCTGCACTGGTATTAATGAGCAAAGAAAAAGCAACCGAACTCGGCTTAAAGCCAATCGCAAAAATATTAAGCTATGCAGATGCAGAACAAGCACCGGAATGGTTTACTACCACACCTTCCATTGCGGTACCCAAAGCTGTCAGTAAAGCCGGGTTAAAAATGGATGACATTCATTTTTGGGAACTGAATGAAGCTTTTAGTGTAGTGGGTATCGAGAACAGCAGGAGGATGAAGCTGGATCCGGCTACGGTAAACGTCAATGGTGGTGCGGTTTCTATCGGCCATCCGCTTGGGTGCAGTGGCGCCAGAATTATTGTTACCCTCATTAATGTTTTAAAGCAACGCAATGCAAAATATGGTGCTGCAGGCATCTGCAATGGCGGTGGCGGGGCCTCAGCTATGGTGATTCAAAATATGCAGGTGATGGTGTAAAGATTGGATTATACAAAGTGCCTTTTGATTATCAAAAAGCACTTTGTAAAAAGGTGTTTTTCCAAGATGTTATTAAAGCGGGGAAATATCAGATTGATTTTATAAGGTGCTGTTAAGATAAAGTCTTTTTTTTATAAAAAAAATTTCGGCTTCGGTTTTCAAAAATAAAGCAGTCTTTCGGCACAATAATTTTAAACATGCCCATTAAATTATCATTATATAAAGTAGCGCTACATAATAATTATGGACCTCTTGTTCTAAAACGCAAGCCGATTTGCTGATATGGTTACTATAAGATAAATTTGCCACTCAAAACAGAATAATCAAACGCTAAATAAATAAAATACATGCGACAAATTGCTTTTAGAGAAGCCCTTAGGGAAGCTATGCAGGAAGAAATGAGAAGGGATGAAAGGGTATTTTTAATGGGAGAGGAAGTAGCAGAATACAATGGTGCCTACAAGGTAAGCCAGGGTATGCTGGATGAATTTGGAGATAAACGAATTATAGATACGCCCATTGCAGAGCTCGGTTTTGCAGGCATTGCCGTAGGTGCAGCGCAAAATGGGTTGCGCCCGATTGTTGAATTTATGACTTGGAACTTCGCCGTGTTGCCTTTGGATCAAATTTTAAATACAGCTTCTAAAATGCTGGCAATGAGCGGAGGACAGGTTGGTTGCCCGATCGTTTTTCGTGGCCCGAACGGAAGTGCAGGCCAGCTGGGAGCACAACACAGTACCGCCTTTGAATCGATGTACGCCAACATTCCCGGTTTAAAAGTAATCTCAGTAAGCAATCCCTATGATGCGAAAGGCTTATTGAAAAGTGCCATTCGCGATGATGATCCGGTAATGTTTATGGAAAGCGAAGTGATGTATGGCGAAAAAGGCGATGTGCCGGAAGAAGAATACCTGTTGCCTATTGGCAAGGCTTTTGTAAAAAGAGTGGGTAAAGATGTAACCATCGTATCCTTTAATAAAATGATGAAAGTGGCGCTGGCAGCCGCTGAAGAGCTAGCAAAGGAAGGAATTGAAGCTGAAGTGATTGATTTGGCAACCATTCGCCCGCTGGATTGGTTCACAATCCTGGAAAGTGTAAAAAAGACCAACCGCCTGGTAATTGTGGAAGAACAATGGCCATTTGCTTCAGTATCATCCGAAATTACTTATCGCATACAAAAAGAAGGGTTCGATTACCTGGATGCACCTATCCGCAGGATAACTTCTGCAGATGCACCCATGCACTACGCACCTAATTTAGTAGCCCTGTATCTGCCAAACGTGGAAAGAACAGTGAAGCTGGTAAAGGAAGTGATGTACATGAAAAAATAACTGTTCATTAAAGTTATACCAGGCCCGGAAATTTTGTCCGGGCTTTTTTTGTCCCGGCTGTTAAGCTTTAATCAACACCGTTGTGTTACACCCTCCAAGTTTTCAGCCATGTGGAACCCCATCAAAGCCGTACATCTTTTCAATCCGGCGCCGGCATAAAAAATACCAGCGGTTTGCTTAGGTAGTTGTTTAAAATTTCCCAAAATAATATCACTTGTATCCGGGACGTTTCTGATCGTCCATTAATCGTTAATTTTGCAAATGTTTTTGGATGCATATTTGCATTTACCCAATAAAATTTAAACAATGGCTAGTATTTTAATAATTGATGACGAAAAGGCAATACGTAAGACCTTGTCAGAAATTCTGAGTTACGAAGGTTATAAAATTGAGGAAGCGGCGGACGGGGAAGAGGGACTAAAAAAATTCAGCGCAACAACGTACGACGTGGTGTTGTGCGATATAAAAATGCCCAAATTAGATGGCCTGGAATTTTTGGAAAAAGCAAGGGAAGTAAACAGTGACATCCCCATCATCGTCATCAGCGGCCACGGCAATATAGAAACGGCGGTAGAAGCAGTAAAAAAAGGCGCTTTCGATTACATCAGCAAGCCACCGGATTTAAACCGCCTGCTGATTACTTTACGCAATGCATTGGATAAACAAACCTTGGTTACAGAAACAAAAGTCTTGAAACGCAAGGTGGCCAGGGTACAGGAGATGATTGGCAATGGTCCTGGCATCCAGGTAATAAAAGACACAGTAGAAAAAGTAGCTCCCACAGAAGCCAGGGTATTGGTGACGGGCGAAAATGGGGTAGGAAAGGAATTGGTTGCAAGATGGATACATGAAAAGAGCAACCGCAGCACAGGTCCTATGGTTGAGGTGAACTGTGCTGCCATTCCCGGTGAACTGATTGAAAGTGAACTATTCGGCCATGAAAAAGGGTCGTTTACATCAGCCATTAAACAACGCATTGGTAAGTTTGAACAAGCGAACGGTGGCACATTATTTTTAGATGAAATTGGTGATATGAGCTTAGGTGCCCAGGCTAAAGTGTTGCGGGCATTACAGGAAGGAAAGATCACCAGGGTAGGTGCAGATAAAGATATCAATGTAGATGTAAGGGTAATTGCTGCCACCAACAAAGACCTGCTGAAAGAGGTAGAGGAAAAAAACTTCCGTCTCGATTTGTATCACAGGCTGGGTGTAATTATTGTACACGTGCCATCCCTGAACGAGCGCCGGGAAGACGTACCGGATTTGGTAGAATATTATCTTGAAAAAATTGCTGATGAATACGGTCAGCCGAAGAAAAGTATAGAAAAAAATGCGCTGGAAATGTTGACCAATTACAACTGGACCGGTAACATACGGGAATTGAGAAATGTGGTTGAACGCCTCATTATTTTGTCTGGTAAAAATATTGCGGCGGATGATGTCAGCAATTATGTTTTACCCAAAAAATAATGCCCGATGAAAAAAATTTATTGCATCAGTGGCCTTGGCGCAGATGAAAGGGCTTTTGGCCGCCTGCAGATAAAAGATCATTTGATAGTTCCATTGCCATGGTTGATGCCCGAAGCCAATGAAACTATTGGTCAGTATGCTGCCAGAATGAGTGCTGGCATTAAAGAAGAGAACCCGCTATTGATGGGACTTTCGTTCGGCGGCATGATGAGCATTGAAATTGCTAAAATAGTGAATGCAGAAAAAGTAATTTTAATTTCCAGTATCAAATCATCCAGCGAATTACCTGCCTGGTTAAGACGTTCGGGCCAGCTTCGTTTAAACAGGATATTTCCCATGCGTTCTTTTAAAATAATGGAGCCGATTCAAAATCTTTTTTTAGGCGCAGAAGGAAAAGATGAAAAAGAGATGGCCCGCTCGTACCGTAAAAATGCACCGCAGCAATACACGGATTGGGCCATTAATGAAGTATTGCACTGGCAAAATACGTGGCAACCATCCTCACTGTTTCATATTCATGGCGACAATGATAAAATGTTTCCTATTAAATATGTATCTCCCACCCATGTAGTAAAAGGTGGGGGCCATTTTATGATCATGAATAAGGCGGCTGAGATAAGTACAGCCATAAATGAAGTTATTTAACACTGTAATTTTTTCGCCCGGTAACACAATTCAGGTGCAGCCTGCAATGAGATATTGTTTATTAATATGCTTATTTTGGCTGTTAAACATTTGAAAACATTTTTTATATAAACCTGTAATGCAAGTTTAATTATGGTATTTTTGGCCCTGATAAAATTTTACTTATGAGTATTGGCTGGATTATTTTTATTGTTGCCGCCCTTGGGTGGCATATTGGTTTATATGGCATGTTTAAGAAGGCGGGTATTGAACCCTGGAAAGCACTGATTCCTTTCTACAATACCTGGTGTATGGTACAAAAAATGAAACTGCACAAAGTGTGGTTTTTTTTACAGTTCATTCCTATTGCCGGTCAGTTTATTACCATCTGGCTTACCATTAAATTTGTTGAACATTTCGGCCGTTTCGGCTTTTGGCAGCACGGTGCTGCTGTACTACTTCCTTTCATTTATTTTCCTTATCTCGGTTTTAGTAAAAATGAAAAATATGCGGGCGAACTGGTTGTAAACAATTATAAAAAATCTGCTGCACGTGAATGGATTGATGCGGCAGCGTTTGCAGTAGTCGCGGCAACTATCATCCGAACATTTGTTTTTGAAGCTTATACAATTCCTACACCTTCGGAAGAAAAAACACTGCTGGTAAGCGATTTTTTATTTGTAAGTAAATGGACTTATGGGCCCCGCATTCCCAATACGCCGCTGGCCATGCCTTTTGTACATCATACATTGCCTTTTGGAGAAGCAAAGAGTTATGTGGAGTGGATTCATATTCCTTACACCCGCTGGTTTGCCAGCCCGGTACAGCGCAATGATGCAGTGGTATTTAATTTTCCGGTGAACGATACACTCATCAACGATCCAATGGTAGATGGTCAGCAGCAGTTTGGCTCGCAGGTCACCTATTACCAGGAGATACGGGACGAAATGAACCAGGGGCATCTGACAGAACAAAAGGCAAGAGAAAGCGTATGGAATAAATACGGTGATATGATTATCACAAGGCCGGTGGATAAGAGAGAAAATTTTATAAAACGTTGCGTTGGCATAGCCGGCGATACAATACAGGTGGTTAACGGCGCATTGATGGTAAACGGAAAACCGCAGGAATATTTTCCGCAGTCGCAGCGTTTCTATAAGGTAACAACCCCGCCTAATTCGCCATCGCTGGATAACAAAGAGACGGCCGAAGAAGTACTTTTTCCAATGGGTATACACATCCGTTTTGAACAAAGAGATGTACAACAAATCGGCGCCAATACTTTCCTAGTAAATATTACCAACGAAGAAAAAAGACATTTGAATATTCCTGCCGGTTATACCATTACTGATTTTATGTACCCGGTGGAAAATAAATTATTTCCCTACTACGATACTACCAAACAATGGAGTGCGGACAATTATGGCCCATTATATATTCCAAAAAAAGGAGCTACCATTGAACTAACGCCCGACAATTACATTCGCTACGAAAGATGTATCCGCACGTACGAAGGAAATACACTTGAAAGTAAAGACGGTAAATTTTTTATAAACGGAAAAGAAGCAACCAGCTATACTTTTAAAATGAATTATTACTGGCTGATGGGGGATAACCGTCACAACTCACTGGATAGCCGCTACTGGGGATTTGTACCGGAAGATCATGTGGTGGGCAAAGCTTCATTAATCTGGTTTAGCTGGGAGCATGGTCCAAGATGGAACCGTCTCTTCAAATGGATAAAATAATTTAACAGTTGATAATAATTAATCTGTAATTTCAAAAATGATCCTCCATGCAGCAACGCATGGAGGATTTTTTATCGGCTATCTTATTTGTAACGACACAATAAAAAGACATCAATGGTAAAAAAAATCATTCCACTGGCAGTGGAAATTTATAATTCGGCAGAAGAACTAAACAGGAGTGATGCTGCATTGCTGGCAAAAGCAAGAGCAGTTACAACACAAGCTTATGCGCCCTATTCCAATTTTAATGTAGGAGCGGCTGCATTGCTTACAGATGGCACCATCGTTACCGGTACCAACCAGGAAAATGCTTCTTATCCTGTCGGTATATGCGCTGAAAGAGTTTTGCTTTCTGCAGTGGCATCACAATTTACAGGGATGGGTATTACTACAATGGCCATCACCTATCATAATATTAATGGTGATAGCAGCACACCTATATCGCCCTGTGGTATCTGCAGGCAAAGTCTTACAGAATACGAAGAACGTACACACCAATCTATCCGGTTAATTTTAAGCGGCATGCAGGGCGAAGTGTATATCGTAGAAAAGGCGCAGCAGTTATTGCCGCTTAGTTTTTCGGCCATCAATATGCAGTAGTGTCGTTTTTATCAAAAGAGCGTTTTCACGCCATGCGCAATTTTTGCTTCATGTTCCAGCAACCAGCGCTTGCGCCACAATCCGCCACCATAGCCAGTTAAAGTGCCGTTACTGCCGATAACACGGTGACAGGGAACAACAATACTCAATTGATTTTTACCATTGGTCGTGCCTACCGCACGGATAGCTTTTGGATCCCCGGTGCGTTTCGATAACTCCATATAACTGATAGTTTGGCCGTATGGAATTTGAATTAAGGCTGACCATATTTTTTGTTGAAAAGCTGTGCCATTTTGCTGGAGCGGTAAATCAAATTGTCTCCGTGTTCCCTCAAAATATTCGTTGAGTTGCCGAATGCATTTAACGATGAGTTCATTATCAGAAGCAGCCGTACCATCAAATAATCCGGTATCTTTTTCATCTTTAAAAAGAAGTGCGGTAATGGCATCATCCACAGCCTCAATCAAAATTAATCCAACCGGAGAATCATAATACACACTGATTTTCGTCATAAAAATATATTGATAAATTTAAATGAATTAATATTGCCAAAGAAAAAAATACGATTTCTTTGACAAGGAAATGATTAAGAAAATATGAGTACCGTAAAAGCTGAAACCAGATTTATAGAAAAAGCTATGAATGCAATTGCCGATCCCTGCCGGCTATCTATCCTGCAGGAAATATCCCGCAAAGGTGAGATGTGTTGTGGTGATGTACAGCAACTGACCGGGCTTTCGCAGCCCACTTGTTCTCACCATATCAAGTTGCTGGCAGATAGTGAACTGGTGGCCTGCCGCAAAGATGGTCGCAATCATTATTTTACTTTAAATAAAAGCAACTTTAAAAAAGTAAGTATTTTTTTAGAACGTTTTTGCGAGATTTAACCAATGCGGCAGCCGTTTGTAACCGGTAATGAAGGCTGTAGCAATACTACTGCTCCCTGCTGATTGTATACGCCCAGCACAAGGCATTCGCTGAAAAAATTGCCTATTTGTTTCGGCGAAAAATTGATGACAGCTATTACCTGTTGCCCTTGCAAAACTTCCTTTGTGTACAGATTGGTAATTTGAGCCGATGACTTTTTTATCCCAAATTCTCCAAAATCAATCGTTAGCTGGTAGGCAGGTTTTCTTGCATTTGGAAAATCGGCTACAGCAATAATAGTTCCCGTACGCATATCTATTTTTTCAAAATCATCCCAGGTGATCATTGTATTTTTTTGAGGCAAATGTATTTTGTAATATTGATACCTGAAATGATTTTATATGATACCAACAATAAAAAAAGCAAGCCTGGCCGATGTTGAAATAATAGCTCCGCTGTTTGATGCCTACCGGGTTTTCTATGAACAAGCAACTGATATTACGGCTGCTGCCAATTTTCTATCGGAACGGTTATCAAAAAATGAATCCGTTATTTTTATAGCTTTCATTAATAGTGAAGCCGTGGGCTTTATACAACTCTATCCTATCTTTTCGTCTGTTTCTTTAAGAGCTACCTGGCTGTTGAATGATTTGTACGTGGCCGGAAATGCCCGTCAACAGGGCGTTGCCGCCGCTTTACTTAACCAGGCAAAATTGTTCGGTATAGAAAGCAATGCCAAATGGCTGCTGCTTGAAACGGCTGCAGATAATTTTACTGCACAATCTGTTTATGAAAAAAATGGCTGGATAAAACAAACGGATTTTTTTTACCAGCTTCCGCTCGACATCTGATTGTAAAGATTAAGGGCAAATTAATTTTCTAATAAATTCACCAGTTGCAACAACTCTTCCATTTTATACCTGTTGCGTTCGTCATCAAAACATTTGCTTAACTCTTCCAGTAAAAAACGGATGATGTTTTTATTGTCTCTTTGTTTAAAGTAAGATGTGGTAGGCGGTACACTTATGCGTTTAAAATAATTCTCCACGTCTTTATGAGAATAAATTTGTCCGTTCAGGGGATCAATATAAAAAATTATTTTTTGTGATGCATGCGAAACGGGATTCATAAATTCATACTGCTGATCAAAATAAGCCAGGATAAATTGCCGCGGAATATTGATTGCCCTCACCGGTATATCCAGCAATTCGCATAACACCAGGTAAATAATGCCATTGCTGATGGCATTGCCTTTTTTTGTTTCAAGGGTTTTATTGATGAGAAAATCTTCCGGCTGATTATAGGCAATTTCAACCCCTTTGTGTTTGTAATAATTATATAAAATACTCGTGAGTACATTCACCTGCTCAAGTGGCGTAAGGTAGTTATTCAGTTCCAGCCAAACATTGCGACGCATTTTCTCAATTTCCTGTAAGGCTTGCAGGGACTGCATTTCAGGGTAATAGTATTGTGCCGTCAGCAGGGCACCCTGCAATAATTCGCAGCTCCCATCCTTCCAGTTTATAAAGTCGTTGGTAAGGTCCCGGAAGTGCAATTTATGTATCAGCGATTCAATCCGTTCTTGTATTGGTTCACTCACTGTATTTTCCCACAGGTGTTCCAGGTTTGGTATAATTGCTTTTCCAAAAGAAATTATTTTGTCGCTCACCTGGCTGTACACTTCGGTGTCGGGATCATCTATCAAATGAAAGAGTGCTGATATTTCTTTGTTTTCTACCAAGATATTTTATTTGATATTGAAATTCGTTAAATGCCAGTGAATAAAGAAGTTAAATTTTTCCACAGCAGTTGATATGTCACACCTGGGAATGTCTGATGTCTGATTTTTTGATGACTGATTTTGGGGAGCTAAATAACTTGCAGTTGTTGTCTAATGTGTGATTTCTGATTTAACGATGTCTGATTTTGATGAATAAGCGGGTTGATATTGATCACCCTTTTAAAGAGAATAAACTAACAATTAATAAAGTTTGAGAAAATAAATTCTATGATTTTTTACCCAGCATATTGCATGGATAAAACAAAAAATCTATTGAAAAATAACCAGTTTAGAAATTAATAAACCAGTAAATCAGATATATGTTTTAACTGCAGCTTATCAGCGGCGGTTATCCGACAATTCTCCCTAAACGAAAAAAATCAGCCAATCAGAAATCAAAAAATCAGGCATAGTATTTTATTTCTTTGGCGCTGCTTTCTTTGTTGCTGCTTTCTTTGTTGCTGCTTTCTTTTTCGCTGCTGTCTTTTTATCAAATGCTTTCGGATCCTGTGCTACAATCATTTTCTTTACATCATCCAGCTCAATAGTGGCCAGCTCTTCAGGCGTATATTTTGCATTGTTTTTATTGAGGCCCAACTTCAGCATTTTTTTACCAAAACGGATAAAAGCACCCCACCGCCCATTCTCAATAGCAATTTTTTCTTCCGGCCATTGCCTGATAAAACGGTTGGCTTCCTTTTCCATTTTTTTCTCAATCAGCTCATTGCAGTCCTGTTGAGTCAGCATGTCAAAATTATATGCCCGCGGAATGTTGATGAACAAATCGTTCCATTTAATGAAAGGACCAAAACGGCCTTTGCCTTTGGTGATCGGCTTTTCATTATAGAAGCCAATAGGCGCATCTTCTTTTTGTTTGGCATTGATAATTTCAATGGCACGGTCGAGCGTAACTGACCACAAATCTTCCCCTTTTGGAATAGAAACAAATTGCTCCCCAAATTTTACATAAGGGCCAAAGCGGCCAATGTTTACACTTACTTCCGCATTTTCATATTCACCCAAACTGAGTGGCAGTTTAAACAATTCCTGTGCTTCTTCCAGCGTGATGGTTTCAATACTCTGACCTGCTTTTAATTTTGCAAAACGTGGTTTTTCTTCATCGCCCTGGCTGCCGATTTGTACCATCGGACCATAACGGCCCATGCGTGCAATAATGGGTTTGCCGTCTTCAGCAACACCAAGCATTCTCTCGCCCACAGCACGTTCTGCAGTTTCCAGCGTATGTGCTACACCTGTGTGAAAAGGAGTATAAAAATCGGATACCATCTTGCTCCATTGCATTTTACCGTCTGCAATTTCATCAAATTCTTTTTCGATATTAGCAGTAAAGGAATAGTCCATCACTTTGGTAAAATGCTGGTTTAAAAAATCAGTCACCACCAAACCCAAATCGGTTGGAAATAATTTTGATTTTTCTGCGCCTGTATTTTCCTGCTCTATTAATTTTTCGATGGTATCATTTTTCAGCCTTAGAATCCTGAAATTTCTTTTTACCCCTTCCTTATCTTTCTTCTCTACATAAGTTCTTTTAATGATGGTGGAAATAGTAGGGGCGTACGTGCTCGGGCGACCAATGCCCAGTTCTTCCATCTTCTTTACCAATGAAGCTTCCGTGTACCTTGCTGCATGTTTGGTGAATCTTTCTGTGGCAGTCATTTGATTAAACACCAGCTGCTGGCCCACCGTTAAATTTGGCAGGCGGCTTTCTCCTTCCTTTTCATTGCCGTCTTCTTCGTCGTCATCGGTGCCTTCCATGTATACCTTTAAAAATCCATCAAATTTCAACACTTCACCAGTTGCAGTTAATTCCTCGTTATTGGTGCTGATGTTTATTTTGGCGGTTGTCTTTTCAAGTTCTGCATCGCTCATCTGGCTGGCAATGGTGCGTTTCCAGATCAGTTCATACAACCTGTTTAATTCAGGATCATTCACCGTATGGTTTTCCATGTAAGTAGGGCGAATGGCTTCATGCGCTTCCTGAGCACTTTCATTTTTGTTTTTGTAACGACGTATCTGCAAATATTTATCGCCATAACTTTTGGCGATCTCTGTTTTGATTGCGTCCATGGCGGTTTCACCAAGGTTAACACTGTCAGTACGCATATAGGTAATCTTTCCGCTTTCGTACAATCTTTGCGCCAGTAACATGGTTTTGGAAACACCATAACCCAATTTTCTGCTGGCCTCCTGTTGCAGTGTACTGGTTGTAAAAGGCGCAGCAGGCGTGCGTTTTCCGGGGCGAACCTGGATATCCTTTACGGTATATTTAGCACCGATGCAGCTTTGTAAAAATTTTTCAGCAGCTTCTTCCACGGCATATTTTCCACCTTCTGCTTTAAAAGAAACCGTTTTGTTATTAAGGTCAGTAGCAGCCAGTAAAGCTTCAATTTTAAAACTTCCCACTGCAGCAAACTGATTGATCTCCCTTTCTTTTTCAGCAATTAATTTAACCGCTACGCTTTGTACACGGCCGGCACTTAGGCCGCCGCTCATCCCTATCTTTCTCCATAATACGGGGCTTAATTCAAAACCTACCAGCCTGTCTACAACCCTTCTTGCCTGTTGTGCATCCACCAAATCCATGTTAATTAAACGCGGATTTTTTACGGCTTTTTCAATGGCGGGTTTGGTGATCTCATGAAAAACGATACGCTTGGTAGTTTTTGGATCCAGGTGTAATACTTCCGCAAGGTGCCAGCTGATGCTTTCTCCCTCGCGGTCCTCATCCGATGCCAGCCATACTTCTCCGCTGCTTTTTGCAAGACTTTTTAATTCCTTCACCACTTTTTCCTTATCGGCAGGTACAATATATTTGGGTTTGAAATTGTTGTTCACCTCAATGCCCATATCATTTTTTTCAAGATCCCGGATATGTCCGAAACAGCTTTTTACCTGAAAATCTTTTCCTAAAATTGCTTCGATGGTTTTTGCTTTCGCAGGGGACTCCACTATTAACAGATTCTTCGCCATAATTATTTTTTTGCCCGCTGCTTTATAAAAAGCATGGGTAGATGGGTTTTATTTATCCAGCTGCAATACCTGGGCATGCAGCGAAATGAATGAATTATATTTTTTCCAACTTATGTCGTTAAGCCTTCCTGCAACTATAAATTCAGGTACTGAACCTCCTGGCCGGAATACCCTGCGCAACTGTTGGCTAAAGAAAAACGCACTTCTTTAAGTGAATCATTTCGACATCCACGCTATGCAATACGAAACAAATTGAACTGCAATATTAGTTCAAAATTGAAAAATCAAAATTTTTCTTGCTAAGCATGCTGTTAACAAACAGCCTTAAAGAAAGTCAGTAACTTTTTTCTGTACTGATTTGTTGCGGTAAATATTGCGGTGGCCCAAACCTTTGGTGATGATAAATTCGATGTTATTGAAACCTGCTTCTTTTACTTTTAATGCGTCTGAAAGCGGCGTGATATCATCATCTTCATCGTGAATCCATAAAATATTAGCCGTTATATTTTTCATAGCTCTTTTGATGGAATACCACTTTACAGGATAGCCGCCTTTTTCAAAAATAATCTGGTCAAACTCTGCCCTTATCACTTTGTCATCTATTTGTAATAATTTAAATGCGCTGTCAATGGCGGTTGTTGTTTCAGTAGCTGGAGCAATAAATACAATGCGGGTATTTTCATCATGCGGCATCTTTTCTAAGGCAAGGCTAAGCGCAATGCCGCCAAATGAATGGGCAATGAAACCATTCACAGGCCCGTACAATTCAATCACTTTCTCAATCATCTGGCTATACTCTTTTGCATTGATGGTGCGGCCTTCACTATTGCCATGCGCAGGTGCGTCAAATGCCAGCACCTGGTATCCCTTTTCAAGCATGGCTTCTATATATACATGAAAATTACTTGCGGTTGAACCGAATCCATGCAGTACCAAAATTTTGTGTGAAGCGTCTTTATTCCATTGGTAACCGTTTACTTTTAAACCGTTCAGGGTAAAATGAATGCGGTTGGCCCCGTTAAACACAGTTCTGTTTTTAACTGGCGATTTTATCAAAGGCGTACAAAATAATTCGAAAGCCTCCTCAGCAGTTTTTCTTTTAGAAATATGCGACAGCACTTTAAATTTTGTTCGTATGTAACTAATTGCTAATTTTTCCTTTAATTTCATCGCTACAAAGATAATAACATGAAGGTAGTAATTGTTGGAGCCGGTAATGTGGCTACCGTTTTAGGACGACTGATCAGGGACAACGGCCATACGATTGTGCAGGTTGTTAGCCGGGCCGCTGATAATGCCGCCATTCTGGCGAAAGAATTAAACTGCGCATTTACAGATAACAGTGGTATAATTGACCAATCAGCAGACCTATATCTTATAGCAGTTACCGATACGGCTATGAGCCAGCTGGACGAGCGTTATCACTTAGGCGATAAACTGGTGGTACATACCGCAGGTTCCGTATCAAAAGAAGCGCTGAAAAATATCACCAATAATTATGGTGTGTTGTACCCGCTGCAAAGCCTGCGCAAGCAAAATATGGAATTGCAACAGGATATTCCACTGCTTATAGACGGTAACACGGACGCCGCTTTGCAAACAATCCGGCAGTTTGCGGTTACCATTTCATCGAATGTAACGCCTGCCGATGACGACCAGCGGCTTAAGCTGCATGTGGCGGCGGTATTGGTAAGCAATTTTACCAATCACCTCTACGCATTGGCGGCTGATTATTGCGATAAAGAAGGAGCTGATTTTAAATTGCTGTTACCATTGATAGAAGAAACGGCTTTGCGCCTGCGCCACTACCCCCCACATGAAATGAGAACAGGGCCGGCAGTAAGAAAGGACATCAAGACTCTGCAAAAGCACCTGAACCTGCTTGCCCGGTATCCGGCCATACACAATATATACCTGAAAATTACAGACAGTATTATGAACAACTGATGCCACCGTAAATGATTATAGTTAATCAAAAGTAGCTGGCATAAGTTCCTCACCATCAATCAACGCTGCATTTTAAATAAAATAATACCCGCATCACCGCCAGGTAAAAATAATATCGGTCTGAACCTTGTAGGGATCTTTTAGCTTACCATTTTTGTCCACCGGGTCATCAACATATACTTCATAAGGAGGCAGTATGGATTTTTTCTTATGATCTTTCATCCAGTCCTGCAAAGCGGTGTAAGCCTGATCTGTCAGGTCATAGGGACCATAAAAATGAGCAACGATTACGCTGTCCTGACCTATTTGTTTAATAATCGCATTAGGAGGCAGTTTGGCTGGCTTTCTGTCCACCGGTAAACCTGCTTCGAAAAAGAAAGGCGCTTTAGAGGTTTTATACCAGGCCATTGGCGGGCCTGTAACTTTCAATTTTTCTTTTTTAATAATTGCTGGCAGTTTTACGCCATAAATCTGTCCAAGCTTAAGCGCAATCCGGCCGCTGGTAGCCGCACTATCTTTAATGCAAAGAACGGTTTGTTTTATAGAAAGGGTATCCATTATATTAATTACGGGAGCTTTTTTAACTGCAGCAGGTTCTTCTCTTTTAATAGCCGTTTTTATCACCGTATCTTTTTTTGCCTGTTGATTTTTTTTACTGTCTGCGGAGTTATTGCAGGCACTCACCAACATTAATAATGAAAGAGAAAGAAATATTGAAACCATTATTTTTTGATAATTCATACAGGCTTGTTGTTTTTAAGAAGTGAAAAATAGTGAAATGCTTTTTGATATACAAATATTTTAAGGTGTGGTAACGATACACAATTGCCTGCCTTTTACACTGCAAAATAAACGCCAGACCTGTCATATGGGCGCAGTCTGCATCCTGATCGTTTTTGTTGAAAGACAGTCCTTTCAGTTATAAGTTTTCCTAAATTGGTAATTGTACAGTAGGTTTGCATCCCGAACTTTACAATATGTATACAATAACTTATAATTTTCAACAAAAGGGTCTTGAACCAATAACCTTTTCAGGAGTGGAAGAGGGACAGTCTCTTTTAGAAGTGGCTTTAAAAAATGATATAAATCTTCATCATAATTGTGGTGGTGTTTGCGCTTGCAGTACCTGTCATGTGTACGTAGACCAGGGAGATGAATTTCTGGAAGAGTTAAGCGACAGGGAGGAGGATTTTATTGACAGAGCGGTTAGCCCGCGTATCAACTCCAGGTTAAGCTGTCAATGTGTTTTGCAGGAAGGTGATGGAAACATTGTGGTGACCCTGCCTGACCAGACACAGTTTTTGGGAGAATAAATATTAATAACTCAATTACACAATGACTTAATTTGAAATGAAGGCGATGTTTATCTATTGAATGGTGCTTTTATTTTCAAATTGTTGAATTTTCAATTTTTCAAATTACTATAATGACGTTTGAACCTCCTATACACTGGAACGATTATGAAGATATTGCAATGAAACTGCATGAACGTTTTGGTGACGAATTTAACGAAGGTAGAATATACCGCATACGTTTTACGGACTTGCACAAATGGGTACTGGAGATACCTAATTTTGCCGGCACGCCCGAACAAAGCAATGAGGGACACCTGGAGATGATACAAAGCAGCTGGGTATACGAATGGCGGGATAATCAAAAAAAATAGAGCACCCCTTATTTTTGAATGCGGCCTTCCCGCTCCCAAAGTATTTTTCACTGCAATGAATATTTTAGCACTTTTTAAGCCAATAAAAACTTTTGTATTTGATGTAGACGGTGTACTCTCATCTGGCATTTTACTGCTTTTTGAAAATGAAACTATCAGAACTACGAATATAAAAGATGGTTTTGGCTTACAGCTTGCGATCAAAAAGGGATACCGTGTACTCATCATTTCCGGGGGACAATCGAGGGCTGTAAAGCAACGTTTTGAAGGGCTTGGTATTAAAGATATTTTTCTTGGAGTACACGATAAAAAGGAAATACTGACTGAGTATGTGCAGCAACATCAGTTGAAATGGGAGGAGGTTTTATTTATGGGCGACGATATTCCTGATTACCGGGTCATGCAATTGGTTGGTTTACCCTGTTGCCCTGCAGATGCGGTTAATGAGATCAAGCAAATAGCCCGCTACATTTCTCCTCTTAATGGTGGAGATGGCTGCGGAAGGGATGTAATCGAAAAAGTACTGAAATTAAACGACCACTGGGACCTGGAAACCGGCATCGCTTCAAAATAAATTATTAAGTATTTCATCGTTTGGTTGTTGTACTTAATTTAATAACAGCAATACAACATGAAATTATTATTCGCCTTTTTTCGTTTGATCCGCTGGCCAAATCTTTTTTTTATTGCATTGACCCAATTACTTTTTTATTACTGTATTATAATCCCGATTGCTGCCCGTTTCGAGGTTAGCTTTCATCTTACTCAGCCACTCTTTTTTTTACTGATGACCGCTTCCATTTTAATCGCAGCGGCCGGCTACATTATCAATGACTATTTTGATATCAATATAGACCAGGTAAACAAACCGGAAAAAATGGTGATCGAAAAAATTATTAAACGCCGATGGGCCATTTTCTGGCACTGGACAATCACTACCGTTGGATTAATTATCAGCCTTTATGTTTCTTATCAAACAAGTTTTATAATCATCATTGCAAATGTGATTTGTACATTGCTATTGTGGTTCTATTCTACAACCTTTAAAAAGAAATTATTAACTGGCAATGTCATTATTTCGATGCTGACAGCGTGGACCGTGCTGGTATTGTATTTTGCTGTCGGCAATACGTTTCACCTTTTTTCGGCACCTGACGCTAATTTTTTCGCAGCCACAAATCGCATATTTAAATACGCGGTATTGTACGCAGGCTTTGCCTTTATTATTTCCCTCGTTAGAGAAGTTGTAAAAGATATCGAGGATATGGAAGGTGATGCAAAATATCGTTGTAATACTATGCCCATTGCATGGGGCGTACCAGCGTCAAAGGTATTTGCCGGAGTTTGGCTGGCAGTGCTGATAGGCGCTTTACTGATCTTACAATTTTATGCATTTCAGCAGCGATGGTGGGTTACTGCTGTCTACTGTTTTTTATTAGTGCTATTACCACTGATTTGGATTTTACGTAAATTGTATGTTGCTCAGAATACTGCACAATACCATCAGTTAAGCAGCTTTATAAAAATCATAATGCTTACAGGTATTTTGTCAATACTTTTTTTTAGATGGTATATTTGACCATTAAGCCCCTGGGTCTTTTAAATTCAAAAAAAATGTTAGAATGAGTCTTTCGTTGTCACAAGGATCTCAATCCGGATCTTCAGTAAAAAAAGTTATTCTGGCATCCCAATCGCCCCGCCGCAAGCAGCTGCTTGAATGGGCAGAAGTTCCCTTTGATATCATAATCCAGGCCACAGACGAATCATATCCTGCACATTTACCCCCTGATGAAATTGCCATTCACATTGCAAGAAACAAAGCGCTCGCTGTTGAACAACTGCATCACCCTGTTTTACCAATACTTGCTGCAGATACCATTGTGGTGTTAAAGGATGAAATCATTGGGAAACCCGCCTGCAGGGAAGATGCGATCCAGATTTTAGAAAAACTTTCCGGGCAAAAGCATGCCGTAATTACTGGTGTTGTTATATTAAAGGAAGGTAAGGAGATTGCTTTTGCAGACATCACTGAAGTTGAGTTTCACACCTTGAGTATTGAGCAAATTGAATTTTATGTTGATAAATATAAGCCGTATGATAAAGCCGGTGCGTATGCAATACAGGAATGGATTGGTGTTACCGGAATAAAGTCAATTAACGGCGATTTTTACAACGTTATGGGACTGCCGGTAAGCAGGGTAGTGCAGGCGCTATTGCAATGTTGACTTTGATTTTGTAGCTTGATAGAAATTCTGATCCTGCTCATTTTTAAAATCATTGTCATGACGGAAAAATTGCTGCAATATATCTGGCAGTTTCAACATTTTAATGCCGCGTTGCTAACAACCACAGAAAATGAAAACTTGCGGATCAATTCCCCTGGCGCACTAAACACCAATCAAGGTCCCGATTTTCTGGATGCCAACATAAAAGTAGGCGACACAACCTGGGCCGGCAATATTGAACTGCATCTGAAATCAACAGACTGGACAAGCCATCAGCATAGCAAAGACAAAAATTATAACAATGTTATCCTGCATGTAGTATGGCAGGATGATGGTAATGTTGAAGCCAGTTTTCCTGTTCTTGAACTTCAAAACAGGGTATCCAAAATTTTATTGAACCGCTATGACGAATGGATGAATGCAGCAACATTTATCGCCTGTGAAAAAAACATTCACCAGGTGAATGAACTGGCATGGAAAAGCTGGACTGACCGTTTACTTGCAGAACGGCTGCAAAATAAATCAACCATTATTTTTGATTACCTTAAAGAAAATAACAACCATTGGGAAGAAACATTCTGGTGGTTGCTGGCTTACAATTTTGGCATAAAAGTCAACAGCGAAGCCTTTGAAAAAATTGCCCGGTCGCTGCCGGTTGTATTGTTGGCAAAGCATAAAAACCAGATTCACCAATTGGAAGCGTTATTGTTTGGGCAGGCAGGTTTATTAGATGCTGATTTCAATGAAACATATCCATCCATGCTGCAGAAAGAATACAGGTTTTATAAAAACAAATATAAGCTGCAACGGGTACCAGCTGCTTTATATTTTTTAAGAATGCGGCCTGCAAATTTTCCATCCATCAGGCTGGCTCAACTGGCAATGCTTATTAACAAAAGCCTGCATTTATTTTCTGTAATCCGGGAAGCCACATCATTAAAAGAAATAAAAGATTTGTTAAATGTTACCGCCAACGACTACTGGCATTATCATTATATTTTTGATGAGCCTTCCACTTTTAAAGCAAAACATTTGGGGAGCCAGATGGTGAATAATGTATTAATAAACACTATTATCCCCATTGTATTTGCTTATGGTGTTTATAACCGGGAAGAGCGGTATAAAGAAAAAGCCCTGCAATGGATGGAACAAATTACAGCAGAAAAAAACAATATCACGAACGCATACATGCAGTTGGGTATACAAAATAACAACGCTTTCGATTCGCAGGCACTCATCCAGTTAAAAAATGAATACTGTAACCGGAAGCGTTGCCTGGAATGCGCTGTAGGCAATAGCTTGCTGAAAAGTTACAGCCAGTTATAGCTGGCGTTAATTACCACATCGGGGTGTAAACTTTTTATAACGGGGCAGTTATCGCCTACTCTTTGTAAAATAATCTTTTCTTTTTCTTCCAGTTGTAACGTAGCAGGAAAACTAAGTTCCACATCAATTTTAGCAATTCTCCTTGGATCGCTTGCCATATGTTTTTTTACATTTACAGTGGTATTTTTTAATTCAATACCCATGTCAGTCGCCTTCATAGCCATTGTTGTAATCATACAGGTTGCCAATGCGGTACATACTAAATCAGTAGGAGAAAACCTTTCACCCTTTCCCCTGTTATCTGTCGGAGCGTCTGTTTCTATCAAAGAATTGCTTTGCAAATGGCGGGCGTTGCATCTTAAATTACCTTCATATTGAATCGTTGCTGTCATTGTACTATTTTTGTATAAATTTACTGAAGTAAAAAGTTATCATGCGCAAAATATTTTTCGTTATTCTGTCCGTATTAGCTACCTCTGGTTTACTTGCCCAACAAACTAAAAAAGATAAAAAAGAGGAGCATCGTCAAAAAATTAATGCATTGATACGGCAGGAAGAAGAGGGTGTAATCACCTATACAAAACATACCGCCTTTGGATTTAAACTTACCAATGATGGGTACGGGGGATTTATGGAAATAGGCCGGGCACAGTCCATAACAAAATCGCTGTTATTTCAGCTGGACATTGCTGAACGCAAGCACACAAAGGAAGACAAGCAAACCAACCAGATGTATGCAGGACCTTCACTTATTTTTGGCAAAATAAACTTTTTCTACCCCGTAAAATTGGGCGTACAGCAACAGATATTACTGGGTAATAAAAGCAATAAAAACGGTGTAAGTATAACAGCCAATTTTGGCGGCGGAGCTTCACTTGGTTTATTGAGGCCTTATTATCTCGATATTTTTGATACAACCAGTTCACCTGTTCAACGTAAGTCTATTAGATACGAAAGCGCAGACAGCAATATATTCAGTTCAAGTTCTATGCTTTATTACCTGCAGGCAACAGGACCAAGTTTTACCAAAGGATGGAGCAATTTAAAATTAACGCCGGGGGCATACGCAAAAGCTGCTTTACGGTTCGACTATGGCCGCTACAATGAGGTAGTAAGTGCCATCGAAGTTGGAATAACGGCTGAGCTGTATGCAAGAAAAATTCCACAGATTGTAAATGTGGCACCCAGAAATTTATTTGTGAACCTATACGTTTCCGTATTGTTTGGTAAAAGAAAATAGGAAGTATTTAGCAGGAAAATTAATTTTTTACAATTATAAAATAATTGAATGACAGAGTTGCCCGTGTTAAATGAAGCTGCAGAACCCAAAATAAAAAAGCCTGACTGGCTAAGGGTTAAATTACCCATTGGAGAAGATTACCGGCACGTTAGAAGTTTGGTGGATACCCATAAATTGCATACTATTTGTGAAAGTGGTAATTGCCCTAACATGGGTGAGTGTTGGGGAGAAGGAACTGCTACTTTTATGATTCTCGGAAATATTTGTACAAGAAGCTGCGGCTTTTGTGCGGTGGCTACCGGCAGGCCAGAACCTGTTGACTGGGATGAACCTCAGCGGGTGGCGGAAGCCATCAACCTGATGAAGGTAAAACATGCAGTCGTTACATCGGTTGACAGGGATGAAATTGCCGATGGTGGTTCTATTATCTGGTTCAATACCATCAAAGCAATCAAGGCTCTAAATCCTTCAACGACACTGGAAACACTGATACCTGATTTTAAGGCCGAAGCAGCAAACATCCAGCGAATAATAGATGCAGCGCCCGAGGTTGTTTCCCACAATATAGAAACGGTAGAAAGGTTAACGCGGCAGGTACGTATACAGGCTAAATACTGGCGCAGTATGGAAACCCTGCGTATTTTGAAAAAGGGGGGCATGCGTACCAAAAGTGGTATCATGCTGGGGCTTGGCGAAGCAAAAGAGGAAGTGGTGCAAACCATGCAGGATTTGAGAGACAGCGAGGTAGACGTTATTACAATTGGCCAATACCTGCAGCCAAGTAAGAAACATTTGCAGGTGCAGCGTTTCATACATCCTGATGAGTTTAAAGAGTTGAGAGAAATTGGCTATGAGATGGGCTTTGATTATGTAGAGAGCGGGCCATTAGTGCGTTCGTCTTACCATAGCGATAAACACGTGATAGCTGGATGGGGCAGAAATAAATGGCTCGAAGAAAAAAATGGTAATTAAAATTGAACCTGTAGAAATAAAAAAAATAACAGACCATAAAAAAAGCCAGCGCAATTGCGTTGGCTTTTTTTCAAAAATTTATTTAACAGTAAAGTAGGTATTTTAAAAAGCGCCCTGTTCGTTACGGGTGGTGTCCCACACCAGGGCACTTGCTCCAAGTATAGCTGCATCCGCTTCTTTTAATTCGCTGAACAACAGTTTAACTTTGTTTTGAAAAATAGGCAGCAGGTTTGCTTCCATATGTTTTCTTGTCGGGTTGATCAGCAACGGTCCCGCCTTGGTGAGACCTCCGAACAATACAATTGCTTCTGGTGAAGAGAACATGATAAAATTGGCCAGCGATTCTCCCAGTATTTGCCCTGTAAATTCAAAAATCCGGTTGGCAATTGCATCGCCCTGCATAGCACAGTCGTACACCGTTTCACTGGTTAGTTCGTTAATAGTGTAGTTGCGTAAAAGACTGGCTACTTCCGGGTGTTCCGTCAGCATTTCAATAGCTGTTTCCCTAACCCCGGTTGCAGAAGCATATGCTTCCAGGCTTCCATGCGCACCGGTACTTTTATGCATTCTTCCTCCCGGGCGGATAATAGTATGTCCCAGTTCGCCTGCAAAGCCATCCCAGCCCACTACAATCTTTCCATCAATTACAATACCACTGCCTACGCCTGTGCCCAGTGTGATGGTGATAAAGTGCTTAATATTTTTGGTTACGCCATACATCATTTCGCCAACTGCAGCTGCATTGGCATCATTGGTAAGAATTGTTTTAAGACCAAATTTTTTGTTCATGAGGTCAGCAATTGGTATAATGCCTTTCCATCTTAAATTAGGCGCATACTCAATGGTACCTGTATACAGATTGCCGTTTGGAGCGCCCATACCAATACCTACAAATTGATCAATTCCTCCGGCTCTTTCAACCATCGGTAACAATTTCTCACATAAGTCGTCTATAAAATCTTCCACGATTTCATGTGCAATGCTGGAGATGCGATCCTGTTCTATTATTTCTCCATGGCGGTTAACAATGCCAAATTTTGTGGTGGTACCACCAACATCAATACCTATTGCGTACGGTTTGAGCATAATGAATTTAAAAATTAAAAATCAAAAAATAAAAGTGCATTCTGCTGTTTTTATTAATGTCCGCCTTCTGCATTCAGCGCATCGTAATCAATACCCTGCGATTTTAAAACGGCTTTCGCCCTAACAGCGTAGAATGCAAGATACGCAAAACATGCAATGCCAACAATGTAACTAAATTGAATTCCGGTTTTATCTGCCAACCAGCCCTGCAATGCGCTGATCAGGCCGCCGCCCATGATCATCATGATCAACAGGCTGCTTCCCTGCCCGGTGTTTTTGCCAAGACCGGCAACTGCCAGCGTAAATATACAAGGCCATAACGTGCTGCAAAAAAGACCTACACTAATAAACGCGTAAGCACTTACCATACCTGTGGTGATCATTCCGATTATGAGGGCAACTATACCCAGGCATGCAAACAGCAACAACATTCTTGCAGGATTGCCTTTGCTTAAAATGTCTGCGCCAATCATCACAGCTATCACAAACGCGTACACGAAGAATTGGGTTACATCATGCTGGGCGATTGTATTTACAATTAAAAAAACTCCAAAAGCAAGGTAGGGCATTAAAAAGTTGAGGATTTTTTTCATGCCCATGCTTACATCAAAAGCACCTACAGCACCCGTCCAGCGACCGATCATCAAACTTGCCCAATACAAAGAAATATAAGGTGCAATTTTGTCTGTTGCAACACCCAAATGTTGTTCCATATAAGCGGGCAGGTTACTCGCGGTTGATACTTCCACACCAACATATACAAATATGCCAATCATACCCATCCATAACTGTGGGTATTGAAAAGCAGAGGAACGGTGCACTAATTTATTTGCGCTTACAGCTTCTTCTTCCGCCACATGCTCCAAGTCTATTTTATTGGGAACAGAAGAAAATTTGATAAATAAAGCAACCAACAAAAATGCAACGCCCACGATCAAGTAAGGTGTTTTCACACTTTCAATACTTGCTGTAGTGTTTCCCGCAGCAACACTTCCAAAAATGGCAAAGCTTACCAGCAAAGGCCCGATCGTTGTTCCAAAATTATTTACACCGCCTGCCATAATGAGGCGCTGAGAACCGGTTTTAGGATCACCCATTATGATGGCTAATGGATTCGCTGCAATTTGCTGCAGGGAAAAGCCAAGACCTACGATAAATAAGCCGGTAAGCATTAATGTAAAAGAAGCTGTATTGGCAGCAGGATAAAATAATAGTGTACCAATGGCAGAAATGATTAATCCAAGCGCAATACCATTTTTGTAGCCAATCTTATTCAACAGGTCACTTCCAATTACTTTTGACACGATATAATAAATAATAGAACCAACTGTGTATGCCACGTAAAATGCTACAGATACCAGCTGGCTTTGAAACTGCGATAAATTAAAGGCCTTTCTAAATACCGGTATTAAAATGTCATTGCTTGCTGCTACAAATCCCCAGAAAAAAAACACGGTAACCAGGGTTCCGAATTGTGACCATTTGGTTTTTTGGCTCATAAAATTTTATCGTTAAGTTTTATTAAGAATCTCGAAAGTTATCATTTTTTTTGTTTACCCGAAAAAAAATAAACACATTGTGACAGGATTAAAATGGATAACTGCAAAGCATTCAACAATAAGTTGTTTTGAGACGCTATGCACAAATAACAATAAGCACCCGGTTAAGCTTTTTATTTTTTATCATTGATTGTTCAAAGAAAAAACATTCATAAATTGACTTGTTTTTAAGACAATGTTTAAACGTATGGAAATACTACATGTAAGCGCAGAATGCTATCCCGTAGCAAAAGCAGGCGGGTTGGGAGATGTGGTGGGTGCTTTGCCTAAATACCAAAACCAGCTTGGTCATATCGCTAAAGTGGTTATGCCCATGTACAGAACAAAATTTTTGTACGAAAATGATTTTGATATTGCCCACAAAGGCTCTTTTGGAATGGGGCCTTACTGGTTTAATTATACCATCATAAAAGAAAGAACCAATAAACTTGGTTTTGATCTTTATCTCGTAGACATTAACGGTTTGCTCGATCGGGAAGCGGTGTATGGCTATTATGATGATGCGGAAAGATTTACCGCTTTTCAGATTGCAGTAGTTGACTGGGTTAGCAAATGGAATCATAAACCGGATACAGTACACGTGCATGATCATCATACCGGGCTCATTCCTTTTATGATGCAGTATTGTTACGCTTACCAGCACCTGGCAGCCATTCCCACTGTTCTCACAATTCACAATGCGCAATACCAGGGTTGGATGGGCTGGGATAAGGCATTGTATCTGCCGGAATGGAATTCGTGGGAATGGGGCAAGCTTGACTGGAATAATAATATTAACCCATTGGCAAGCGCCGTTAAATGCGCTTTAAAAGTTACTACTGTAAGTCAGAGTTATCTGGAAGAAATGCGGACCAGTGCCAATGGACTGGAAAGTTTGTTTGAATACGAAAAAGGCAAATGCACCGGCATATTAAATGGCATCGATGCTGCTGTTTGGGATCCTGCTGTAGATACTTATATTGACCATAACTTTAGTGTTGAAAATGTAGATGAAGGTAAGCTGGTCAGTAAACAATTATTATGTGAGCAGTTTAACCTGGACGCAGAAAAGCCGCTCTTTGTTTTTATTGGAAGGCTTGTACATGAGAAAGCTGCCGACTTATTGCCGCAGGTTATTAACGATGCCGTATATCATATGCAGGGCACGATGAATTTTTTGATACTGGGAAGCGGCGAGCCGGGCGTAGAATGGGAACTGGAAAACATGAAAACTCCGCTGGCCGGATATTACAATTCAAAGATTGGATACAACGAAAAGTTAAGTCACCTGATGTATGCGGGGGCCGATTTTTTACTGATGCCCAGCCGTGTGGAGCCCTGCGGGTTAAACCAGATGTACGCCATGCGGTATGGAACAATACCAATTGTTAGAAATACAGGCGGACTGAGGGATACAGTGATCGATTACGGAGAACCTGGCGGATACGGTATTGTGTTCAATGATGCCAAAGTGTGGGATATCACTTACTCCATTCACCGGGCAATGGAACTGTATGGTAAAACCAAACGGCTGCATAAAATACGAACGACTATTATGAAGATTGATAACAGCTGGGAAACGAGTGCGGCAAAGTATATTAATTTATACAGTAGTTTAGGGAAGTAATTTCCCGAATTTTAATATATTTAATAAAGGATTGCAATAAATTAAGTAAACAATTAACCCGCCATATATGGATAGCAAATCAGTTATTTCAATAGTTTTAGGAGGAGGAGCAGGATCAAGATTATACCCCCTTACAGCAAGCCGCAGTAAGCCGGCAGTGCCTATTGCAGGCAAGTATCGCCTGGTAGATATCCCCATTTCAAACTGTATCAATTCCAGCCTCAACCGCATATTGGTACTTACCCAGTTTAACTCTGCCTCGCTTAACAAGCACATCAAAAATACCTACCAGTTTAGTATGTTCAGCAAGGGATTTGTAGATATTCTTGCGGCAGAACAAACGCCGGATAACTCTGGCTGGTTCCAGGGTACGGCAGATGCTGTAAGACAATCATTGCGTCATATCAACGGGTACGATTTTGAATACGTGCTTATATTAAGTGGTGACCAGTTGTACCAGATGGATTTTGAAGAGATGATCGATCACCATGCTTCCAGTGGTGCAGATATTTCGATCGCAACCATTCCGGTGGGTGACAGGGAAGCCCCTGAGTTTGGTATATTAAAAGCCAATGACGAGAATGTAATAACCAGTTTCATCGAAAAACCCAAAGCCTCCTTATTGCCGGAATGGGTGAGTGATACCGGCGATGAGATGAAAAAACAGGGAAGGAATTACCTGGCTTCCATGGGTATTTATGTTTTCAACAGAAAATTATTGTTTGAGTTGCTGGAAGTGGAGAAAAAAGATGCCACCGATTTTGGAAAAGAAATCATTCCTACTTCAATAGAAAAATATAAAGTAATCAGTTATCAGTATGATGGATACTGGACTGATATCGGAAACATTTATTCTTTCTTTGAAGCCAACCTGGCATTAACGCTTGATCTGCCGCCGTTTAATTTATTCGATAACCAGAAGGTGGTGTACAGCCGTGCAAGAATGTTGCCACCGGCAAAAATCAGTGGTACTACTTTAGAGAAAACAATCATTGCAGAAGGTTCTATTATTAACGCCAGCCGCATTGAAAACAGTGTGATAGGTGTCAGAAGCCGGATCGGTCATGGCTCTACCATTGTGAGTTGTTATATTATGGGTAACGATTATTATGAAACGATTAAAGAAATTGACGCCAACCACGAAAAGGGTGTTCCGCAGTGCGGCATAGGTGACAGGTGTTATATTAAAAATACCATTGTTGACAAAAACTGCCGCATAGGTAATGATGTACGCATCAACGGTGGCAGCCACCTGCAGGATGCTGACCATGCTTTGTACACGGTAAAAGATGGAATTGTGGTCATTAAAAAAGGCGCCATCTTACCCGATGGTTATGTTATTTAAAAAATTAAGCATTACAACATCCTGCCACGGCAGGATGTTTTTTATTGTACTTTTACTAATGTGTATTTTTTACACAACTTTTATATTTTAAACGATTGCTCATGTCTCCTGTCATCACCGTTAAAAAGCCAATTTTAAGCCTATCTCAGATTATCAATATGAGTGTAGGTTTTTTGGGAATACAGTTTGGCTTTGGGCTGCAAAACGCCAACGTTAGCCGTATTTTCCAATCGCTCGGCGCCAAGATAGATGACATTCCGATTCTTTGGATAGCTGCCCCTTTAACAGGGCTTATTATGCAGCCTGTTATTGGTCATCTGAGTGATAAAACCTGGTCGCCACGATGGGGCAGAAGACGGCCTTTCTTTTTAATTGGTGCAATTCTCGCTTCACTTGCCCTTATCTTTTTCCCGAATGTATATGCATTGTGGATGGCCGCAATCATGTTATGGCTACTGGATGCGTCGATCAATATTTCGATGGAGCCTTTTCGTGCTTTTGTAGGCGATATGCTGCCAGATGAACAACGCACTGCTGGCTTTGCCATGCAGAGTTTTTTTATTGGTATTGGAGCCGTTGTGTCGTCTGTATTACCTTATCTGCTTACACAAATGGGTGTGGCAAATGAGGCGGCACCAGGCGTGATACCCAACTCAGTAAAAATTTCATTTTATATTGGTGCCGCTGTTTTCTTTTTATCTGTAGCTTATACGGTATTTACAACCAAAGAATATTCCCCTGCCGAATTAAAAAGTTTTGAATCGGCAGAACAACAGGAGGTTGATCATTCTATTATTACCACACCAGTAAAATCATTTTATAATAAAGGATTTATATGGCTGATAACAGGCGCCATTTTAAGTTTTTTACTTTATTACTATAATGTGCAGCACGTGGAAATGCCGTTGGAAAAAGAACTCTATGTATTAACGTTTGGTATTGCAAGTTTCGGCTTAATACAACTGGCAGCTGGTTTTTCCTGGTCGAATAATAGTAAAAACGGACTGGTAGAAGTGGTAAATGATTTATATAAAATGCCCGACACCATGAAGCAGCTGGCAGTAGTACAGTTCTTTACCTGGTTTGCGTTATTCGCTATGTGGATATATGCCACACCCGGACTGGCCCAAAATATCGCCAACACTACAGACACTTCTTCAAAAGCTTATAACGAAATAGGAAACTGGGTGGGTGTTTTATTTGGTTTTTATAACGGCTTCTCCGCTTTTTTTGCTTTTTTGTTACCCGTACTGGCAAAGAAAACCAGCAGGCCAATGACACATTTAATCTGCCTGGTTGCCGGCGGCCTGGGGCTGATTTCATTTTTTATTTTTAAAGATAAATACCTGCTGATACTCAGTATGGCTGGCATCGGCCTTGCATGGTCAAGCATTCTATCCATGCCTTATTCCATGTTGACTGCAGCGTTGCCTTCCAATAAAATGGGTGTTTACATGGGCATTTTTAATTTCTTTATTGTAATACCTCAAATTCTTGCGGCAACATTGCTGGGATTTTTTACAAAGCATTTGTTTAACGGCAATGCCATTTATACGCTTGTATTGGGCGGCGCACTTATGATCGTTGCTGCTCTCTTAACCCTTAGAATAAAAATAAAATGACAACTATGAAAAAGTTTTTTGTGATGAGTGCTTTTGTGTGTTTCGCTTTTATGGCTACGGCACAGCAAAGTAGCTACAAATGTTACCCTACGAATTGGTGGACGGGTATGAAATGGAATAAAGTACAAATCATGATTCATGGCGATAGTATCGCTAATGCAAAGGGCGGTTTCAGCATTGTGTATCCCGGCATAAAGCTGGAAAAAATAAACAAGGTAGAAAATGCCAATTATGTTTTTTTAGATATCAGCATTGCTGCTATTGCAAAACCAGGAATTGTAAAAATTAAAGTAAACAAGGAGAGCACTCCAGTTACAATTGATTTTGAATTAAAGGCCAAACGACAGGGAAGGGGCGTGGACTTTGCGCAGGGAGTTACCTCGGCCGATTTTATGTACCTCATTTTGCCAGACCGTTTCAGCAATGGCGACCCATCAAATGATCGTGTTGCAGGGATGCGGGATCAGTCACTTAACAGGGATACGGTGTATAACCGCCATGGTGGTGATTTAAAGGGAATAACCAACCACCTGGAATATTTACAGCAATTAGGTGTGACCACGCTTTGGCTGAATCCGGTAATAGAAAATGATATGCCCGGCCGAACGGAACATGGCTATGCATTTACTGATCATTACAAAATTGATCCACGACTGGGTGGAGAAAAGGCCTACCAGCAACTGATAGATTCAGCGCACGGGAGGGGCATGAAAATTATACAGGATGCGGTATACAATCATGTAGGTTTATATCATTTTACAGTACAGGATTTGCCAATGAAAGAATGGCTGCATCAATGGCCGGAGTACACCAATACCAACTTTAAAGATCAAACTTTATTTGACCCCTACGCCGCATCCATAGAAAAAAAGAAGATGGCAGATGGCTGGTTTACACAACAAATGCCCGACCTGAATGAAAGCAACGCTTTTGTTGCCAACTTTTTAATTCAGCATGCCCTGTGGACCGTAGAAGAATTTGGCATAGACGGCTGGCGCATTGATACCTACGCTTACAACGATCTCGACTTTATGAACCGTTGCAATAAAGCCCTGATGGATGAATATCCGCATATCACTATGTTTGGTGAAACCTGGGTGCACGGTGTTCCGAACCAGAGCTACTTTGTACAAAACAATTACAATATTCCTTTTAAAAGTAACCTGCAGGCAGCTACAGATTTTCAGGCACTTTGGGGCATACAGGACGCTATGACCAAAGATTTCGGCTGGTCGGATGGCGTAAACAATTTGTACACCACGCTGGCGCAGGATTTTGTTTACAAAGATCCAATGCGCAATGTAATCTTTCTTGACAATCATGATATGTCGCGTTTTTATTCCGTGGTAGGAGAGAATATGGATAAATATAAAACAGCTTTGTCCTGGTTGTTTACCTGCAGGGGAATACCTGAAATATATTATGGTGATGAGCTGGCTACAACCGGTGTAACCTCGCCCAATGATGGTTACGTAAGGCTCGATTTTCCCGGAGGTTTTCCGGGGGATGTGCTCAATAAATTTGAATTGAGCGGCAGAACCGTACAAGACTACGAGATATGGAGACATGTATTTGAACTGGCCAATTTCAGAAAAAAATCTTCAGCCATCCGTTTTGGAAAAATGATGCAATACTATCCGGAAGATGGCGTGTACACTTACTTCAGGTATGATGATAAACAGACGGTGATGGTGGTAATGAATACAGCCAAAACAGATAAAACAATTTCATTTACCAAATATGCAGAAAGAACAAACGGCTTTACAATGGCAACAGATGTGCTTACAAAAGCGAAAATACCACTGAAAGATTTTACACTTGGTTCTTATAAAGCAGCAGTGTTTGAGTTAACAAAATAACAGGCAGTAGTAATACAAAATAAGAATGGCCACAAAGCCATTCTTATTTTTTGCACAGACATTAAAATCGTGATTTAAACACAGCATTAAAATATTTTTTTATCGAAAATTTTAGTCAGGGAAGCAGATAAAAAAAGAATGTTTTAATGTGTTAAATAAACCGGCTAAATTGCCTTCTCTTAATTCTGATAATTTAAAAAGCCTGCCATGTATAAAATTTTATTAAGCAGTATGTTCCTGTTTTTTTCAACTGTCATTGCTGCTCAAACCAACAATTATTTTTCTGTTCAAACTACTATCAAAAATGGTGTAGTAGAAGGCAACTACGATACAAAAACCGGCATGCAGTTTTACCTGGGTATTCCGTTTGCAAAGCCGCCGGTGGGTGAACTGAGATGGAAAGCTCCGCAACCTCTGGATAACTGGAAAGGAGTAAAACAAACAAAGAAATTTGGTCCAAGAGCCGTGCAGGGCATTGTGTTTGGAGATATGAAAAGTCGCTCGGAGGGATTGAGTGAAGATTGCCTTTATCTGAACGTTTGGACAAATGCAAAGAACAATGCCGCCAACCTGCCTGTGCTGGTATATTTTTTTGGCGGAGGATTTGTAGCAGGTGACGGAGCAGAACCACGATATGATGGCGAAAGCATGGCGAAAAAGGGAATTGTAGTTGTTACAGTTAATTACAGGCTGAATATTTTTGGTTTTTTTGCTCACCCCGAATTGAGCGCAGAAGCACCCTACAAAGCTTCCGGCAATTATGGCTTGCTTGACCAGGCAGCTGCATTGAAATGGGTACAGCAAAACATAGCCGCTTTCGGAGGTAACCCTAAAAAAGTAACTATTGCAGGAGAATCTGCAGGATCAATTGCTGTAAGTTACCAGATGGCCTCGCCGCTTGCAAAGAATTTGTTTGCCGGTGCAATTGGTGAAAGTGGTGCTGGCATTAAGCCAACACTTTCGTCCGTTCCTTTAGCTGAAGCTGAAAAAGAAGGAGTGGCGTTTGCAAAAAAAGCAGGTTATACATCCCTGGCCCAGCTGCGTAAACTTAGTACCAAAGAAGTGTTTGAAATGTACCAGGAATCAAAACGATTTGGTTTTCCGGTGGTGATTGATGGTTACTTTTTAACGGCGACAGTGCCCGAAATTTTTGCCGCGAAAAAACAGGCCTTAGTACCTTTACTTGCCGGATGGAATTCGGCTGAAGTACCTGCCGGTGCGTTTATGTACAGTGCCCCTCCTTTTACTAAAGAAGTTTATATCTCCCGGTTAAAAAAGGAATATCCCAATGATTATGAAACCGTATTAAAATTATATCCGGGTGATTCTGAAAGGCAAATTGAACTTTCTGCCACTGCATTGGCTTCTGACAGATTTATAGCTTATAGTACGTGGAAGTGGTGCGACTTACAAATTGCCAACAGCAACCAGGCGGTGTATCGCTATATGTTCAGTAAAATTCATCCTCCGTTAACTGACGAGCAATCAACGCCGGGCCTTGCCGGAGGTACGGTAAAAAAAGATGCGAATGCTCCAAAGCAGCCAGCACCGGTAGGTGCATCGCACGCCAGTGAAATTGAATACTGCATGGGCAATCTGCCACTAATGACAGATTTTATTTTTAGTGAAAGCGATTTTGCGGCATCAGCAACCATGCAAAATTATTTTGCCAACTTTATCATTTCCGGTAATCCCAATGGAGAAAAATTGCCTGTATGGCAGGCAGCAAAACCCGGCGATAATACGCCTGATATAATGATAATTGATGCGGTGTCAAAGCCGGAAAAAGCCTTAAATGATGACAGGTATCGCTTTTTGGACAAGGCCTATGGCAACATAAAATAAGCGCATGAAACATTTTATAATCTTCTCACTACTGTTACTACCATCGTTGATCCATGCTCAAAAAACAGATAAAAAATTACAGCATCAGGTAGAAAGTTTAGTAAAGGGATTTAATGGCGACATCGGCATTTATATACATAACCTGAAACACAATTCAATAATCTCCATCAATGCGGATACGGTTTTTCCAACTGCCAGTATTGTAAAGATTTCCATTCTTACAGGCATTATGGATAAAATCAGGAAGAATGAACTGGAGTACCATCAGCAATTAGTGTATAAAGATTCGTTGTTGTATGCAGGCGAGGATATTTTAGGATCGTTTAAAGATGGCGAAAAGGTTAAGCTAAGCAAAGTCATGATGCTGATGCTAACCACCAGTGATAACACCGCAAGTCTCTGGCTGCAATCACTGGCTGGAGGTGGTGCAAGGATCAATGAAATACTGGACAGTCTTGGGTTCAAAGCTACCAGGGTAAACAGCAGAACGCCCGGGAGGGAAGCAAACAGGAACCTGTATGGATGGGGACAAACCAGCCCCCGCGAGATGGAAAATTTTATGAACCGGATTGTTCAGAAAAATATTTTAGATACTGCTGCGAGCGACAAAATGCTCCGCCTGCTTTCGCGGCAATATTGGGACGAGCAGGCTATAAGCCAGGTGCCGCCGGGCATTTTTATTGCAGATAAAAATGGCGCAGTTGACGAAAGCCGCAGCGAAGTCATGTATGTAAACAATGGTAAAAATCCTTATATCCTCAGCATCTTTACAAAAAATAATAAAGATCAAAGCTGGCAGGATTCAAACGAGGCCTGGGTGCTTACACGCAAATTATCTGCCTTGCTGTGGAAATATTTTAATTGATGATCGCTTTGAATTTGTTTGTAAAAACTGGCAATCTCAGGGAAAGATCTTTATCAATGACCATCATAGTTAAACATCAGTTTTGACAGATCAGGTTCAATTTTCTTTTGGCGGTTTAGTTCAAGCTGGTATATCACTTCTCCCAGGTGTTTCATAAAGGGGAAGCCGGTATTTTCATAATCATACTTATCATCATTCAAAATACCATCGCTGTTGCAATACATGGTGGCTGATAAAAAGAATTCAATCTTTTTATCAAAATCAACAATATAAGCCACGTCGGTAAGCTGTCCGTATGCATCACCCACTTTATTAAAAATGCGGATGTTTTTTGGAATTGCTCCTGCTTCGGAACCAAATAGTAAAAATTTACAATAGGCTGGCCAATAAGTTACCGTGTCAGCGGCATATGGCGGATACTGACTTTCGGTAGGTAATTCACTCATGTACTTTAGCAAAAAAATCCTGTCATCAGCGGTAATATTAAATCTTTGAGAAGCCGGCACTTTCTCAGGGAATACAACACTTAATAAAATATTGTGGAGGTCTTGCAGGCTTATCCTGTTTTTGTCAGAAAAATCCATTGAAGAATTGATCAAAGCTCCGTCTTTCAAATACCCCGAACCTAACGAATCGGTTCTTTTTACAGAAATCGATGAATCGTATTGCGCAGGCTGACTAAAAATAATCCGGTTATCAGGCCCAAAGAAATTGACGGGATTGGTAGACCGGTTTTGCTGTGCTGTTAACTGAATATCCAGCCGGTGTAAAATCTGTATATCCGTGTATCCTTTTTGGTGTAGCTGTTCGTTGATATATTTTCTGCCCAAAAATTCATATAACCTGTTAAAGGCGTCATTATCACTTACAAGCAATATCTTTTTGATGTATTGGGCAATGCTTGGCTTGCCATCCGGCGTGGAAGGATCGTTATACACACGCGTTTGTCCATCCCCTTTTGCCTCAGTAATCATCGTGCTGTTTTTGTCAATACCCTGTTGTTTCAGTTCATTCAGGCGTTGGAGCGCCAGCAGACAGACAGGCAATTTTACAGTAGAAGCGGGGTAGAAATAATTGGCCGGATTAACATTAAAATAATAATTTTTCAGGGCTGGAATGCCATTAGCGCCTTTATCAATGCGGGTGTATATGAACTGCACATTCCATCTTTTTGTATTCTTTAAAACAGTATCAAAATATTCCGGATATTGTTTTAACAGTTGCACCAGCACACTATCTGTTTTACTGCTATCTGTAAGTGGCGCAAATACAGTTGATTTTAAAGAATCGGGATGCAGTAGACCGACAGGCTTTGGTACCTGTGCAGACAGGTGGCAGCAACACAGTAAAAACACAATAAAACCAGCTGACAACAGGTTGCGGACTTTTAAAAGCATATGGATAATTTCAGTGCAATTTGACGAAAAATCTAAAATAAACCACTAACATCCTTCAAACAGTTTTTCCCCTATCTTTGCAAACTTCTAAAAAATTAACAAAGTAGCTACTAAAAGTAACCAATTATGAAATTGAAAGGCTTAGTCTGGTTTTTTGCGATTGCATTGATTTTAATTTCCATCTGGGAATTATCTTATACCGTAGTAGTACGCAATTATGAAGCGAAGATAAAAACGCAGGCGGAAAAACTGGTAAAATCCCAATACCCGGATTTAACAGGTGAAGACAAAAATGCATTGGTAAAAACAAGGATGAGACGCATCCTTGACAGCACCAAGGAAAAAAGTATTTATCCTATAGTTGGAACGAGTTACCAGAAATGCAAGGAGAATGAATTGAACCTTGGTTTGGATTTACAGGGTGGTATGAGTGTTACGATGGAAGTAAGCCTGGAAGGGTTGCTTAAATCAATCAGCAACAACCCTAAAGACCCTGCTTTGGTAAAAGCAATACAAACAGCCACGGCGCAAAAAGTTGCTGCTAATTCTGACTATATTACCCTATTTGCAAAAGCCTTTGCACAGCAAAATCCGGGCACGCCGCTGGCCTCCAAATTTGCAGGCGCCGGCAAATCAATAAAAGTTACAGACAGCGATGACAAAGTGGCGTCAGATATCCGTACGATGGGTAAAAGCGCCATCAACGAAACCTACAAAATATTATTGAAGCGTATCGACAAATTTGGTGTTGCGCAGCCTAACATCAATTTGGATGAAAATAAAGGCATTATACAAGTAGAACTGGCTGGTGTAACAGATAAGGAAAGGGTAAGAAAATATTTACAGGCAAGTGCTAATCTTGAATTTTGGTCTGTGTACAGTTTGGAAGAAATCGGAAAGGGATATGAAAATGCAGCTGCATCTTTAGCGTCTTTTTTAAGTGGAACTTCCGACACCAGCGGCATTGCTGATTCTGCAAAAAAGGCTAAATATGCAGGTGCTTTGTACCAGGTAATGTCGCCTTTGGATTATACACAACAAAAAATTCCTGCTAACAGGCAGTTTAGTTTTGTAACCCGTCCACAGGATACAGCCATGTTAAACTATTATCTTTCGCTGGATGTTGTAAGAAATAATTTCCCGACTGATTCAAAAATTTTATTGGGCAACGAAGAAGTAGGCGACAAAGGGGCTAAATACATGTATGTGTATGTGGTAAAGACTTTGCCTGGTGGCGAAAAAGCGCCGATGGACGGAGAAAGCGTAGAAAAAGCTTTCCAGGGGTATGATGAAAAGGGGGCGCCATCTATCAAGATGAATATGACCAGTACAGGTGCAAAGAAGTGGTTCGATCTTACCAAGAACAACGTCAATCGCCCTGTAGCAATTGCATTGGATGACATTGTGTATACCGCTCCAAATGTAGTTGGCCCTATTGAAGGTGGACAAACTGAAATATCAGGTAAATTCACCACAGAAGAAGCATTGGATCTTGCCAACATACTGGAATCAGGAAGGGCGAATGCACCCGCTAAAATTGTGGCAGAGCAAATTGTGGGACCCACATTGGGAGAAGCGTCAGTTAACGGTGGTATGATGGCTTTCGGTATCAGCTTCCTGGTAATATTCAGCTTAATGATTGTGTACTACAATACAGGTGGCTGGGTGGCTAATATTTCATTGATATTAAACCTGCTGTTTACAATTGGTGTATTGAGTGCAATGGGCTTTACTTTAACAGCTGCCGGTATTGCCGGTTTGGTGTTAACGGTAGGTCTTGCTGTAGATACCAATGTAATTATTTTTGAAAGAATTAAAGAGGAGCTTACAAAAGGTAAATCCTACCCGCAGGCAGTCAACGACGGCTACAGGCGTTCACTGGCACCTGTAATTGATGCGCACGTTACTACTTTTTTAACCGCAGCTATCTTATTTATATTCGGGCTGGGACCGGTATTAGGTTTTGCAACCACGCAAATGCTGGGTATCGTACTCTCTTTGTTCTGCGGAATTTTAGTGTCAAGATTAATCACTGATTTCTGGACTAACAAGAACCGTCACTTCAATTATTTTACCGGCATTTCTAAAAGAATTTTTAAGCATGCTAGCTTTAAATTTATTGAATACAGAAAGGTAGCATACGGTATTTCAATTGTTGTTTTGTTATTGGGAGTAGGTTCTTATTTTAATGGATTTCATGAAGGCGTTGAATTTAAAGGGGGCCGTAGTTACACTGTGGCATTTCCGCAGGCTGTGAAAAATGACGCTGTTAGAGACGATCTGAAAACTGCTTTTGAAGGAGACTTTCCTGTAATTAAAACGGTGGGAGACAGCAAACATTTGAATATTACTACGTCTTATAAAAAGGGAGTAGATAACGCGGATAGTCTTGTGCAGACCAAGTTATACCAGGGGTTGCAGAAAGTGTTGCCAGGCATTTCTTATGCTGATTTTGCAAAAAACAATATCCTGAGTTCACAAACTGTTCAGCCAACAATTTCTGAAGAGTTGAAAAAAGGAGCGATTAAGGCAACCATTTTTGCCATGCTGATTATCTTCCTGTATATATTCGTTCGTTTCCGTGACTGGAGATACTCTGTAGGAACAATCGTGGCTCTTTTGCATGACGTATTTGTTACGCTGGCTGTTTTTTCTTTTCTTAAAAACATAGTGCCATTCCCGCTTGAAATTGATCAGCACTTTATTGCTGCCGTATTAACGGTAATTGGTTTTAGTATGAATGATACCGTAATTGTATTTGACCGTATCAGGGAATACAGTGGCATTGCCAAAAAGGGAGAGACAAAGGGTTCAATCATTAACCGTGCAATTAATGATACACTAAGCCGTACAATCATGACTTCACTGACGGTGTTCCTTACCATTTTGATTTTATTCATCTTTGGTGGCGAAGTAACAAGAGGTTTTGCATTCGCAATGCTGATAGGTGTTATCACAGGTACGTATTCTTCTATTTTTGTGGCCGCACCAATTTTGGTTGATTTAAAAGCAGACAAGGCATTAGCTGAACCTGTTGTTGTTACCCCTGAAAAAGCAGTGGTTACTAAGAAAGCGTAATAATTTAAATTTTTCAATAATCCCGTTCCTGTTATGTGCGAACGGGATTATTTTTAATAAAAGCTGCGTTTCCCAATAACTATCCCCGACCCCTAAAAAATGTTTCGTAGCTAAAATTATTTAAATCCTTGGGTCGATCTATTAGAAAAGCCATTCGGAACTTAATAAGTCTTACCCGTTAACAATTTTAGTTTCAAACACATCAGGGCAACGGGGTTACAAAAATACCCTGACAAATGAGAGTCATTAATAACATTCCATTTGACAGGGAAACTGACAACGGAATTGATATGGTTAACTGCATTGTAAATGACAACGAAACAACGCAAAAAATAATAGTAAACAAATAAATTAAACACGCTGATTTAAAAAGAAAGACACATCTTAACCAGATGTGCCTCTCTTTTTTCAAGCCAATATTTCTTATAATTTACAGCCCCATTCCGCCATCCTGCTTTGTACGCAAACCTGATAAAGAAGGGTCCATTTTAATAGCCGCATCACACATATTTTGTCCTTTTTCTTTTGACCCTTTTTTGATAAAACATAAACCTGCCTGGTACAAGGCCTTGCCATCCTTATCATCCAACGTGATTAGTTGCTGACAATAATCGAGTGATTTGTCATACATTTTTTGTTTGTACGATGCTTCCGCAATATCGCGGAGGATATCCTTGTTACCCGGCTTCTTTGCTAAAATATCCAGTAACATTTTTTCACCTTTTTCAAATTCACCGCTGAAGATGTAAGCGTACCCCAGATTTTCATTGAAGTCGTTATTAACCGGATAGCCACTTTCAACAGCTTTCAAAAAATACGTTTTGGCGTGCGCAAAATCGTTGAGGTTATAAAACAGTAAACCCAGTTCATTCATCCAGTGATATTTTGTTGCATCCAGTTCTACTGCCTTTGTATAAAACGGAACAGCTTTTTGATATTCTTCCATATCAAGGTAGCTGCGGCCGATTGTATAAGTCGCTTCAGCATCCGAAGGGTTTTTTGCTATCACATTTGTCAAGCCTTTAATGGCAGTAGCATAGTCTTCCTGTTTGTAGCTGGCCATTGCAATGATCTTTTCCGAATTGGGGCAGTCAGTACATTTTTTAGCCAACTCAACTGCTTTACTATATTGGTGATAACTGAAATAAAGATCTGTCAGTTCTTTGATGGCCGCTTTATTGGATGGTTCCAACTCATACAATTTTGAGAAATTGCGGATGGCTGCATCCTGTTTATTCATCGACAGGCTGGCATAACCGTTTGCCTGGTAAGCAGCAGCATAATTTGGATCGAACTTAATGGCTTTATCAAAATAGTTTGCTGCAACTAAAAAATGTTTGGCCTCATTTTCAACCAAGCCTTTCTGATAAAATAATTTTGCACTGTCAGCTGTTTGTGCAAATGAAGCTTGGGCAATAGCCACAACTGTAACTAGAAGTGTATACTGTTTCATTAGGGTGGATTTAACAAAAATTGTTCCGGTTACCGGAAAACTAATCCTGATAACGCAGGGAGATGGACATTTATTTCATACAAGTCCGTGTCTTTATCTAATAGTTTGGTTTTTACGGCCGGGTTGTATACATCCCCTGTTCCCCAGAATGCAGTTTGATCGCTGTTAAAAATTTCTTCCCATGCAGCTTTACCGCTTACTTTTATTTTCCAGTCCCTGCGAACCACAGGTGTCATATTCAATACTACCAGGACGTCCTCTTCTTGTTGCTTTCCCTTTCTCTTAAAAACAATAACCCCTTCCTGCCGGTGGTTCAAATCAATCCATTCAAATCCGTGTATATCAAACTGTAGTTCATGCAGGGCCGGTTGGTCGCAATACAGGTGGTTCAATGCTTTCACGCAATCCTGCATTTTTTTATGCGAATCGTATTGAAGCAATTCCCAGCTGAGTTCTGTTTTATAATTCCACTCCGTTGTTTGCGCAAATTCATTACCCATAAATAACAATTTGGCACCGGGGTGGGTGTACATGTAAGTGTACATCAATCGCAGGTTGGCAAATTTTTGCCATTCGTCGCCGGGCATTTTGTAAACCATCGGGCTTTTGCCATGTACAATTTCATCATGACTGAGAGGAAGCATAAAATTTTCATCATAAAAGTACATCATGCTGAATGTAAACTTGTCCTGGTGAAACTGGCGAAAGTAAGGATCCATTTTAAAATAATCCAGTGTGTCGTGCATCCAGCCCATCATCCATTTCATTCCGAAACCAAGACCATCCGTAAATGTAGGCCGGCTTACTTTTGGCCAGTCCGTTGCTTCCTCGGCAATCATCTGCACATCCGGGAAATCGCGGTAAATGGTTTCGTTCAGTTCTTTGATAAAAGCGATGGCTTCAATGTTCCCGTTGCCGCCAAATTCGTTGGGTTCCCATTCGCCCTCTTTCCTGGAATAATCCAATTGCAAAATAGAACTTACAGCGTCCACACGTATGCCGTCGATATGAAACTTGTCGAACCAAAACCGGGCGCTACTGATGAGGAATGATTTTACTTCGCCGCGTTTATAATTGAAAATATAACTGTTCCAGTCGGGGTGAAATCCTTTACGCATATCTGCGTACTCGTAGGTGTGTGTGCCATCAAACATAAAGAGGCCATGTGCATCATACGGGAAATGGGAGGGCACCCAGTCTAATATAATGCCTACGCCCGCTTTGTGAAAAGCATCCACCATGGCCATAAAATCTTCAGGTTCACCAAACCGGGACGTTGGTGCAAAGAAACCTGTACCCTGGTAACCCCAGCTTCCATCAAACGGATGTTCCATCACGGGCATAAACTCTACATGTGTAAAGCCCATCTCACTTACATAGGGAACCAGACGATCTGTAATTTGCTGATAGGTATTGTAACTTTCCTCATCAAATTTATCGGGGCGCATCCAACTGGCCAGGTGCACTTCATATACACTCCAGGCTGCGTCAAGGGCATTGTTTTTTTTTCTGTTGCTCATCCAGTCCTTGTCAGCCCAGTTATACTGCATGTTCCAGCTTACGGACGCTGTTTCGGGCCGCATTTCCCAATAGTTGGCGTAGGGATCTCCTTTGTCAATCGCGGCGCCTTTATAACCTTTAATATGATATTTATAAGCTTCTCCTTTTTTTAGATTGGGGATGAACCCTTCCCAGATACCACTACTGTCGAGCCGTACAAACAAAATATGTTTTCCTTTTTCCCAGTCATTAAAATGTCCTACCACGGAAACCTCAGTAGCGTTGGGCGCCCATACGGCAAAATAAAACCCTTTGGTATTTAATACCTCTATCTCGTGGTTACCAAATAATTCATAGCCATTGTATAAATTACCCTGCTGATAATTGTTGATGTCTGTGTCAGAAAACAAAGAATAATTCCAGACAAGTTTGGTACTGTCAACAAAATGTTCTTCTTCGTATTTTTTTTTATGGAAAGATGGTTCGTGTTGCATCATTGATTTTTTTTACCACCTGTGCATCCTCTGCACCACTGATGGAATAAGTTTTATATTATAAAAAATAACTTTAAGATTTGCTTAACGTAAATTTAAGCATACCCTTACAGAATGTGAATATATTTAAACTGTTTTAATAACCCCTTTTTTTTTACCATTACTAATACCTTCATGATGCATCCCTTCCGCCCCGTTTTATTAATTATTTTTTTGTGCCTTTCATGTTTTATTGCCAACGCCCAGAACATAACCGGATCTGTTACTGATACAACAGACAAAAAGCAGGTCAGTAATGTGGTAATAGCCATTTTAAAACCTGTCGATTCAACCCTTATCAAGTTTACCCGAACCGACAAAGAGGGAAAGTTTACGCTAAAAAATCTTCCCGAAGGAAAGTATATTTTGATGATGACGCATCCTGCCTATGCAGACTTGCTGGACGATATAACCCTTACAGATAAAGGACTTGAGCTGAATAACCTGGCAATCCTACCCAAAATTAAACTGATGCAGGATCTTATTATTAAAAGCGGTGGTTCAATGCGTATACATGGCGATACCACCATTTTTACGGCAGACAGTTTTAAGGTGAGCGCCAATGCTAATGTGGAAGAGTTGTTGAAAAAGTTACCAGGTATACAGGTAGATAAAGATGGTAAAATAAAAGCTATGGGCGAAACGGTAGAAAAGGTATTGGTAGATGGGGAAGAATTTTTTGGAGATGACCCCGGAATGGCAGTTAAAAATCTAAGGGCGGATGCGGTAAAAGAAGTGCAGGTATTTGACAAGAAAAGCGACCAGGCGGAGTTTACAGGCATTGATGATGGTAAAACAAAAAAAACAATCAACCTTAAATTAAAGGATGACCGGAAGAAGGGATATTTCGGAAAGATAGATTTGTCAGGAGGATTGAATAAAGATTTTGGTGACCGGTACAACAATAATATCTTGCTTAGTTCCTTTAAAGGCAAACGAAAAATTTCGGGGTATTTCTTAAGCGGCAATACAGGGCAGGATGGTTTGAACTGGCAGGACAATGATAAGTTTGGCGGAGACAACGATAATTTTTCAGTTAGTGCCGATGAAGACGGAGGCATAAATTTTAACTGGCAGGGAAGCTCCGACGATGAGCCTTATGTGGACACCCAAAACGGATTTTTTAAAAATAATAATGTCGGTCTCCAGTATAGCAATAAATGGCATGACGACAAGCAAGGGCTTTCCTTTTCACCAAAATACAATTACCAGGATTACATTAATACAAAAAAGACTTTTACACAAACGCAGCTGGCCGATTCTTTTTTTAATGTAAATGGTACTGAAAATATGCACGTTAAAAAGGAAACATTTAAACTAAAAGGTGTCTATGATTTTAAAATTGACTCTGCAAATTCGCTTAAACTTACAGCAAAATTAAATGCCTATAATACAGAAAGTGAATCGTACGCTACCTCAATTAATACCAACCAGTTCGGTAAAACAAACAATACCAGCCAGCGTGATTTGACCACAAATTCCGATAAACTTGCATTTAACGGAACGTTGCTTTTTAAACATAAATTTAAGAAGTTGCGCAGAACGTTTTCGTTAACCACAGACTGGAATACATTGAATACAAATGGCACCAATTTCTTAAAATCGGATAATGAAATTTACTCAGGGGGAGTTGTATCCTTCAGCCAAAAGTTTGACCAGCAGAAAGACTTTGACCGAAGCACCGATCAGTTTTTAGCAAAAGCGGTTTATACCGAACCGCTTGGTAAAAAGTATGCTTTGGAACTGGATTATGAAACAAGTATTGGTACAGGAAAAAATAACCAAACAACTCATTCCTATTCTCCATTGTCTGGTAAATACGACGATGAAGTGGATTCCTTAACCAATTTATTTGATCAGCGCATCACAGTTAATAAACCTGGATTTAAGATTAATTACAACTATAAAAAATTAAAATTTAATATTGGCTCCGGTGTAGGATTTACCAGGTTTGATTTGAAAGATAAAACATTCAACAAAGAGTATGCACGCAGCTATACTAACTTTTTCCCTAACGCAAATCTTACATACGCTTATAAATCTGGTCATAACCTGCGATTTTATTATAATGGAAATACGACGCAGCCGCGGATTGATCAGTTGCAACTATTGAGAAATAATAACGACTATTTTAACCAGGTTTTGGGAAACCCTTTACTAAAACCGTCATTCAGCAATAACTTCAATATTTCTCATCAAAGCTTTGATTTTATTAAAGATTTTTTTCTCTATCAGAATCTTAATTTTACTCAAACAAGCAATGCCATTACTGATAGCCGTGTAATTGATGCATCTACCGGTAAAACCACGAGTACGCCTGTAAATACCAACGGCAATTTTAATTTTAACTTGTATGCCGGTGCCGGTTTTAAAATGAAAAAACTCAATATACGGGTAGATGTTGGTCCAAATGCAGGGTATAACCACAGTACGGAAATTATTAACGGATTAAATAATGTTACCAAGAATTTGAATGCAGGTGTAAGGCTTTATTTAAACAAAGCAAAGGACAAGGCTTACGATGTTACTGTCAGCAACGAATTTAATTATAACAGTAATAATACTCAACAGTACAATAGCAAAATAAATTACTACACAAATGAAACCGGTCTGTACGCTACGTACTATTTAAAAAAGGTTTGGTCGTTGCAAAGTGATTTTAATTATTTTGTAAGGCAAAAAACACCGCAGTTTCAAAATAATTTAAGCAACCAACTTTGGAATGCTAAACTACAACGCACTTTTAAAAAGGATGAATATACACTCTACTTCAGTATCAGGGATATTCTGAATCAAAACACGGGCATTCAAAGAAATTTTTACAGCAATACTTTATCTGAAGTTAGACAGGACAGGCTAAAAAGATACTGGATGCTGGGCTTTACGTGGAATTTTAAAAATAAGGCGGCAGCACCCGCTCCAACAAAATAATCAACTTTAAAAATACTATATGAAATATATAATAGCTTGTCTTTTTATCTTACTGCTCAGCACCGGGAGCTTAAAGGCCCAACAGTTTATCAATAAGGGTACTATAGAATTTGAGGTGATTACCAACGTTAAAAAAACTATGGGGAATGATCCATTTTGGGAGCAGTTAAAAGACCAGATACCCACTTTTAAAACGGCATATTATACTTTTACATTTGCAGATAATAAGAGCATTTACAAGTTTGATCGTTATGACGAAAAGAAAGCAAAAGTGCCGGAATTTTTACGCAGAGGGGAAGAACAAAAAGATTGGTATAATGACTTTAATACCGGCCTGAATATTGTTCAAAAAACGCAATGGGGAAGTCTTTTTAATTTAAAAGACAGCATACAACCCATCCAATGGAAGCTTAGTAATGAAAGCCGCATTATTGCCGGATTTAATTGTCGTAAAGCCGTTGGCAAAATTCTGGATAGTGTGTATGTATTTGCTTTTTATACTGATGAAATCACTATCAGCGGAGGCCCCTGCAGCGTCAATGGGTTACCCGGAATGATTCTGGGCGTTACCATTCCCCGTATGTATGTTTCTATGCTGGCTACCAAACTTTCAGTAAACAATGTTGACGTTAACAGTATAAAGCCTACCAACGCTAAAAAATATTATTCCTCCAAAGAGTTGAAATCGATTTTAACCACAAAAATTAAAGATTTTACAGCTAATTCTGAGGACAATGAGGATAATAAAAATTGGATCAATCAGTTGATGTGGGGCATTTTATTATAGCAAGCAGCATAAGTAATTTTTATAAAGCAGGCATATAAAAGCAAAAGGAGAAATTAATTTCTCCTTTTGCTTTTAACCTACTTGTCAGACATTTCGTTAAAAAGTTAGCTTTCTCCTACAACCTGATATTCACTCCCAGCATACAGTTAAAAGGTGCCATTGGAAAATAATAATTTTCTGTTGTAAGGCCACCGCTGTAGTAGCTGAACGTATAGCCATTGGCTTCATATTTTTTGTTGAACACGTTGTTCAATTGTAAAATGAAAGTGGTTGTTTTTAAAAAATCAATGGATGATAATGTATAAGTCAGTCGCACATCCTGAACGTAGTACGGATTCAGGCTCCGGCTTTGTTGAGACGTATTGTCCATGTACTGACGGCTTACATATTTGCTCAGCAAACTGATTTCACCGTGTTTTACCGGGATAAAATTAATGCTGCCACCGGCAATAACTGCGGGCGAAAAAGAAATGTTGGTTTGATTATACTTGTTGGTTACAGTGCCACCATTGTCATAGTCATCTATCAGTTCAGTAAAGTGGCTGATTTTGTTTTTGCTTATTGTTAAGTTGGCTGCTAAGTTTAAAAAATTGCTGATTACCGCGGTTCCCTGTAACTCAATCCCTGCCCGGTAACTGCTGGCAATATTTGTCCTGGTGTATGATCCAACATCATTGATATTTCCTATCAGCACCAGCTGATTGTGGTATTGCATGTAATAAAGATTTGCGCCAACTGAAAAAAGCTTGTTCTTCTTTTCAACTCCCAGCTCAACATCATTTAACTCTTCCTGTTTTGGCTGTTGCGTTTTACCGGCTTCAAAGTCGTCGCGGTTAGGTTCCTTACCAGCCCGGGCATAAGACGCATATACCTGCCAGTTATTATTATTATAAGTGATACCCGCCTTCGGATTGAAAAAGGTATAGTTGTTCTTAACCTTGAGTGTTGGATTATCCCTGAAACCATTGATGGTATAATTTACATTTCGTACCTGCATATCAGCAAACAACTGCCAGTGTTCGTTCAACTGTTGCGCAAATTTTGCATAAAGGGAAAGGTCTTTTTTGTGGGCGGGCAAATCACCATACCACTTATAATTTTGCGGTACCGCAGCTTGCACAACCGCATGCGTAATATTGCCAAAATGCTTGCCGTCGTATTGGTTCCAGCCTCCGCCAAAAGTAAACTGTGTTTTTTCTTTTTTATACTGCAAAGAAAAAATGCTTCCGTAAAAATTATTGTCTAACCATTCCTGTCTCACCATATCGGTGCTGCTGGTTGTATCGCCATTAGCAATATAATCGGGTAACCCGTAATTGGATAAGGATTGGTCTGCACGGTACTCCTCATAATAGCCTTTCCCTTTTGTAAGAAAAACTGCTGCATTGGCCTTCCAGTATTGATTAAACTGGTGATTGTAAAATAACTGGTAGTGTGTTTGCGTATAGTTATCCGTTTCATTCGGATAGGGTTTTCCGGGTTGTTCCTGGCCCGAAATATTATATGTTCGGTCTGTCTTTAACAATGCTTCCGCAACACCGTTCCATGCCTGGTAAGTTTTTTCTTTACCAGAAAAAATATTGAGCCGCAGCGAATTTTTTGCATCCACCCATGCTGTACTGAAATAAAATGATTTAAGGTTACTTGCAGCACGGTCAATATAGCCGTTGCTGCTGATGCGGCTGAGGCGACCATCAATGGTAAAATGTTTGCCTAAAATACCACTTCCAAATTTGAGGGTGTTTTTCCAGGTATTGTAACTGCCGTAACTGTTGTTTAATTCGGTGTAAAATTTTTCATTTACTTCATTGGTAGATAAATTGATATTACCGCCAAAAGAACCTGCTCCGTTACTGCTGGTACCCACGCCCCGTTGTATCTGAATGCTGTTGGCAGATGATGCAATGTCCGGCAGGTCTACAAAATAAGTACCCTGACTTTCTGCGTCATTATAGGGTATGCCATTTAGTGTTACGTTAATGCGGCTTGCATCGGTGCCGCGGATGCGGATGCCGGTGTACCCAACCCCATTACCGGCGTCAGAATTGATAACAACTGAAGGTGTTTGATTCAGCAGAAAAGGGAGGTCTTGCCCCACGTTATTTTTTTCGATGTCTTTTCTTGCCAGGTTTGTTTTGGCAAATGGCGCTTTTTCGCCAGCCCGGATAGCGGCTACTTCAACCGGCTGCATAAACGAGGTGTCGTTGAATTTTTTTGTTTCCTGTGCAATTGTTGTTATTCCCATTGCACACAGCATACCACTTAACAGTAGTTTTTTCATTTTCAATAAAATTTAATGCTGAACATCCGGATGAGTATCCGATGTGAATGATTGCTCCCTTCGCAGGCATTATCCTGGGCAGGTTAACGGGTATAATCTCAGCCTCCAATTTGAAGCACCCCGGAAATTCAGACGATGAATAAGAACAGTTTTGAAACACGAAGGTAAAGCAGTTTTGAATTATTTTTATTTTTTTTTGTAACAAACTGTTTGGAGCAAGCGTATCAATAAAAAAAATAAAATATGAAACAACTATTTATTGTACTGGTTACACTAATCAGTTTAAACAGTTTTGCACAGGACAGGGTAGAGGTAAATGATGCCAACGCTCAAAAGCGTATATTAACATCCGGTTTTACAGCCATTACAGTATCGGATGGCATCAGTTTGTATCTTACACAAGGCAAAGAGGAGTCAATCGCCGTAAGTGCTTCAGAAGAAAAATATATGGAACGTTTTAAAACCATTGTAGAAAACGGTACTTTAAAAATTTATTATGATAACAGCGGTATGAACTGGATCAGCAGCGGAAAAAGGAAACTGAAAGCCTATGTTTCTTTTAAAGCGCTTGATAAACTTCATGCCTCATCCGGAGCTGATGTTATTTTAAAAAGTACCGTAACAGTTAATAAATTACAATGTACCCTAACCAGTGGATCCAGGTTTACGGGGCAGGTAGATATTGGGGAAATGGAAATATCGCAAAACAGCGGTTCAGAGATCGAAATATCCGGTAAAACAGACAGGCTACAGGTAGAAGTAAGCAGCGGTGCTATCTTTAAAGGATACGATATGGCAGTTGATTTTTGCGAGGCAAAAGCAAGTAGTGGTGGTGGCGTAAGAATCACAGTGAATAAGGAATTGAATGCGAGAGCAAACAGTGGTGGCGGAATTAGGTATAAAGGCAATGCTGTTATTAAGGATTTGAATGTTGACAGTGGTGGAGTTGTAAAAAAAGCATCTATTTAAACTTATAAAAACCTAACACATGAAAAAGATAATCTTATTTCTGACAGTTATAGCTTTCGTCGTCTTCGCCCAGGCACAGAATAAAGCGTTTGTAAACGATGCCAATGCAGAGCAAAGAACATTAAACGGAAGTTTTAATTCCATCAAAGTGTCGGGAGGCATCGATTTATACCTTTCCCAGTTTGACACAGAATCTATTGCTGTCAGTGCCTCGGAAGATAAATACAGGGAGCACATTAAGACAGTAGTAGAAAATAATACACTGAAAATATATTATGACGGAGATCGTTTGTGGAACAGCGGTAATAAGAAACTGAAGGCTTATGTTTCTTTTAAAAATTTGGAAAAATTACAGGCATCCGGCGCCAGCGATGTACAGGTAGCAGGCACCATTAATGTACCTGCCCTGCAACTGGATATGAGCGGGGCAAGCGATTTTAAGGGCGCTGTAAAAACTGAAAGCCTAAAACTGGAATTAAGCGGCGCATCCGATGCAACCATCAGTGGCGTTACCAACTCATTAGCTATTCATTCCAGCGGCGCCAGCGATTTCAAAGGGTATGATTTGGTGACAGATATTTGTAGTGCCAAAGCGTCCGGAGCATCTGATATCCATATCACAGTGAACAAGGAATTGTCGGCCGACGCCAGCGGCGCCAGCGATATTTCTTACAAGGGCAATGCTGTAATTAAAGGTCAGCATAGCAGCGGCGCCAGCAGTATTGGTAAAAAGGGGTGATGCGGTAATTCATTTTCTTTTGATCCAAATGCTGCAGAAAGGAAGCTGGTTAACAGAGTCTAGGCGATAACAAAGAAAGCGTTTTTATACCTGCAAGATCGTTTTACAAAGATTTAAAATAGCATTTACTTAACAAGGTTAGCATAGGAAACAGGCTGTATCAGTCAAGATGCAGCCTGTTTTTTATTTAGTTCCTTCCGCTTAGCAATTAGCGATGCAGATGCGTTCATTTCTGTAAAGAAGAATTAGCAAACATAGTGGCTGAATAGTAATGACAATTCAGCTTTTTTACTCAGGAAGCGTTGCGAATATCATTTGACGAATGGTCAGATAGTTTGTTGTTGATTCGATGACAGGTTGGGACCTGGTAAATAAAAAAGAGGCTGTATCATATTTATACGATACAGCCTCTTTTTTTATGTAGTAAATGTTGCTATTAATATTTAACGAAAGGCAAATTGGTTGTTACTTTATCCGCTGTTTCGATTCGGACAATATAACGGCCTGCGGATAATTTTTTTACATCCAGGTTAACGATGCTTTGGCTCGCCAGGGTGTAATTTGATTTGTAAACAATTTGTCCGGCTTCGGAAATAATTGAAACCGAGGCCTTACCTGTCTGACCAGCCTTTGTCTGGATATTCAGGTAATTAACTGCAGGGTTTGGAAATATGCTCATTGATGCTTTAGCATCTTTTCCATTGTTAACTACAGCGACAGTGCTGAAAGTAGTAGCACCTGATTTTTCTGTAATTTTTAAACGGTAAAAATTCAATTTTTGGAAAGGGGCAGCATCTGAGTATGCGTAGTTGGAACTGGTTGAAACATTAAGCGCTTTTACAGAACCGCCTGCTATGTTTTTAAAGCTGGCGCCATCGCTGCTATGTTGAACCTCGTAGCTTACGATATCAGTTTCTCCTGCAGTTGCCCATTTCAACAAGTTTCCGCCTGATGATTTCTCAGCAGTAAATGATACCAATCTCACTGGTAATGGCCCAGGTTCTGTAATCGTTAAAGTATAATCGCCCGCTAATGGTGGCTTATACGTAGTCACAACTATAGTGTAGTTGCCGGCAACAGTGAAATTGTACGTCAGGGCAAAATTTAAAGTGCCGGGACCAGAATCGTCGTCACCCAGCAGAACATTGCTTAAAGGACTTAATGGATTAAATCCTCCAGGGCCATATAAAAAACCAACCATGTCAAAATTGACAGTTGAAGTAAGGCTGGTAATGGTATAAAGCCCCGGTGTGGTGATTACTAAAGGAACAACATCGTAGTATACACCTATTCCCTGGGATGACAGTGTTGTTGGAGGGTTACCGGCATCTGGACGGTTAAATGTTGGATCTGTGGTGGAGATCGTTCCGCTGTAAGGGAACTGGGCCTGAGCTAATAAAGAGCATACGGCAAAAGAACAAAGAAGTAAAGCTTTTTTCATGTTAAATGTATTAAAGTTAGAGATAATAAACCAACCTCATTTATACAGGTATGTAATACATTAGTAACCGGTACAAATCAAGTAAAACGGCTTTAACAGGCAGGGACTAAGGAAAGCAATATTGAAACGCAGGATGAATACGATGATTAATTATTCAAGTGAGTTAAAATAAGCTAAGTCTTTGTGGAGGAATTGTGATTTTGCAGGTGTGACAGGCCATAAAATTAGCTTAAAAATTGGCATTACCAAATTATTTTTTTTCAGGGGTACTCCAGGAGGAAAAGTATTGGCCTGATTTATTTATATTTTGCAGAGTTGATTATGTTTGCTAGTGGAATACAAACTAATCAATTTATCAGTTCATTTTAAAAACAGGTAAAGAGCCATTTAGCTTTTTAGCCTCATTAATAATTAACCTGCCATTTCTTTATATTATATAACATGACAGTAAAATTCAAAGCATATAACCTTTTGTTTAATCACGCTTTTACAATTTCAAAAGGAACCAAAACTCACCAGCCAACGCTTATTGTAGAGCTGGAATACTTTGGCATAAAGGGATATGGCGAAGCACCTGCTATCAGCTATTATAATATCCCGGTAGAAAAGATGATTGAAGATTTGGAGCGAAAAAAGATTTTTGTTGAGAAGTTCGCCTTTTCAGATCCCGAAAGGTACTGGCATTACCTGCATCATTTATTTCCCGCCAATTCATTTTTAGTTTGTGCGCTGGATATGGCTGGCTGGGATTTATTTGGCAAACTGAAGGGAAAGCAGCTGCATGAATTATGGGGATTGGATACAGCAAAGGCACCGCTGACAGACTATACCATTGGCATTGATACCATCGATAAAATGGTGGAAAAAATGAAAGAAAAACCATGGCCAATTTATAAAATAAAGGTAGGGGTGCCAGATGATATTGCTATGGTTACGGAATTACGTAAGCATACTGATGCGATATTCAGGGTGGATGCCAACGCCGGCTGGAGCCTGGAGGATGCGCTTGAAAAAATCCCGTTGTTAAAAGACCTTGGAGTGGATATGATAGAACAACCTTTGGCAAAGGATAACCTGGATGGGATGAAAATATTATTTGAAAAATCACCCTTACCACTTTTTGCTGATGAAAGCTGTGTTGCGGAAGCGGATGTGGAAAAGTGTTATAAACACTTTCATGGCATCAATATTAAATTAACAAAATGCAGTGGGATAACGCCGGCCAGGAGAATGATTGCTAGAGCCAGGGAAATGAACCTGCAAATAATGATCGGCTGTATGAATGAAAGTTCGGTCGGCACAGCCGCAATTGCACAACTGGCGCCATTGGTAGATCATATTGATATGGATGGCCCGCTGTTATTGGCGGAAGATACTGCCAGCGGTATCAGTTATGATTTTGGCCGGGTTGTGTACAGCGATTTGCCCGGCCTGGGAATTAAAATTGACCCATTGTAGAAATTTTATTTGGTAAAATAATTTATCAGTCTTTACTTTGCGTCATCAATGAAAAAAATCAATCACATACACCATCATCATACTTTACCACAGGGTAAGCAATGCTGATTTGTATGTAATCAAAACATATTTTCAAAAAGGGCTTACTCGAAAAGTAAGCCCTTTTTCATTTGTTTTTGATTATAAAAAAGGTAGCTGGTTGAATACTTGCTACACAATGGTTTGTGGTATAAGTGAGTGACACAACGATGTTAAATAGAATTACTAAAGTCTGGACATTAAAAAAAATACAATGCTAAAAATTGCGGTTCAAAAATCAGGAAGACTGTACGAAGATTCCATTAAATTATTGAAGGAATGTGGTATAGAGTTAAACAACGGAAATAAACAGCTGAAAGCAGTAGCTTTTAATTTCCCTATAGAAGTGTTTTTTTTAAGGGATGATGATATCCCGCAGTATGTGTATGATGGAGTTGCTGATATTGGCATTGTAGGAGAAAATGTTTTGCTGGAAACAGCAAAGGATATTGACCTGGTTTACCGGCTTGGTTTTGGCAAATGCCGTTTAAGTGTAGCAGTACCAAAGGCCATGCATTATAATGGTGCCGGTGACTTGAACGGATTAAAAATCGCCACCACTTATTCAACCATCTTACAAAAATATTTAACCGGCAATAATATCAATGCCGAGATCCATGAAATCAGCGGATCGGTGGAAATAGCGCCTGGTATTGGTTTAGCGGATGCAATTTGTGATTTGGTTAGCAGCGGCAGTACGCTTTTTACCAACGGGTTAAAAGAAGTGGAGGTAATATTGAAATCGGAAGCGGTGCTGACAGCCAACAAAAAATTATCTGTGGAAAACAAAGCCATTCTCGATAAATTGTTGTTGCGCATTAACGCGGTTAAAACAGCGAAAAATAACAAGTACATTTTATTAAATGCCCCCAATGATCAGCTGAAAAATATTGCTGCTTTATTGCCGGGTATGAAAAGCCCTACGATTGTTCCTTTGGCAGAAGATGGATGGAGCAGCGTACAAAGTGTAGTGAATGAAAATGATTTTTGGGAAGTGATTGAGAAATTAAAATCGTTTGGTGCGGAAGGAATTATTGTTTTGCCAATAGAAAAGATGATTGTATAAAAAAGAATGCGTATGGAAAATGTTTTTATAAATCCGGGCAAAGGGGAATGGAAAGAGTTACTGCGCAGGCCGGCCTTTGATAATGCTTCATTGGAAAATATTGTTGCTCCCATTTTACGGGATGTGAAACAACATGGTGATGAAACCATTCGAAGATTGGCTGAAAAATTTGACGGCGTTATTTTGAACGATCTGCGAGTAAGCGCATCGGAGATAGATGAAGCTGCCCTATTGGTGAGCGACGATTTGAAAGCTGCAATTGCGTTGGCAAAAAATAACATAGCTGTTTTTCACCATGCTCAGCAAGAAAATGGTAAACCTATTGAAACTACGGACGGCGTGGTGTGCTGGAGAAAATCCATCGCTGTACAAAAAGTAGGATTGTATATCCCCGGGGGAACAGCTCCTTTATTTTCTACTTTGCTGATGTTGGGTATACCGGCCGTACTGGCGGGTTGCAGCGATATAGTCGTTTGTACGCCGGCGGATAAAAGTGGTAAAGTAAATCCTGTTATTTTGTATGTTGCCCGGTTGATAGGCATAAAAAATATTTACAAAACAGGCGGTGCCCAGGCCATTGCTGCAATGGCTTATGGCACGGAAACCATCCCGCAGGTCTATAAAATTTTTGGCCCAGGTAACCAATATGTTACCTGCGCCAAGCAACTGGTTAACAAAGAAGGTACGGCAATTGATATGCCTGCAGGCCCCAGCGAGGTGGCGGTGTATGCAGATGAAACAGCTAACCCAATTTTTGTGGCTGCAGATCTGTTGAGCCAGGCAGAACATGGTGCCGATAGCCAGGTAGTGCTGGTAGCAACATCAGCTGATATAATAGCAAAAGTTAAAGCTGAAATTTCCATCCAACTGTCCGCCTTGCCTAGGAAAGAAATTGCAACAAAGGCATTGAAAAACACGCGTTTTATAATCATGGAAGAAGTGAATGCAGCCTTTGATTTATTGAATGAATATGCTGCAGAACATTTGATCCTCGCTTCTGACAATGCGGTGGAACTTTCAGAAAAGGTCATCAATGCCGGCAGTGTTTTCCTGGGGCACTATTCGCCTGAAAGTGTTGGTGATTATGCATCCGGCACCAATCACACTTTGCCAACCAATGGCTATGCAAAAGCGTATAGCGGCGTATCGCTGGATAGTTTTGTAAAGAAGGTTACTTTTCAGCAATTGAATAAACAGGGCATAAAAAACATAGGAAACGCAGTGGAGCTAATGGCAGAAGCAGAAGGGTTGGACGCACACAAAAATGCAGTAAGTGTCCGGTTGAAACATGTTGGTGATAAAGAAAATTAAAATTTTAAATATGATTTCTTTTAGATTATTAACGGAATCAAATAAGCCAGACATTATCCCATTTCTCCGGTTATTGAATGAAAAAATTGCGGAGGATATTTTACAGAGCAGGCTTACTGAAATGTTTCTACAGGGATATCAATGCGTTGGAATTTATAAAGATGAAAAATTGATAGGTCTGTCAGGGTTATGGATCATAACAAAATATTATGTGGGAAGACACATTGAGCCGGACAACGTGATCATTCATCCGGATCACCGCGGGGAAGGAATCGGAGAAGCCTTGATGCAATGGATTTATGATTATGCGATTGCCCAAAATTGCATTGCTTCAGAATTAAATTGTTATGTAACAAATCACGGCGGGCAAAAATTTTGGATCAACCAGGGATATAAAGTAATTGGATTTCATTATCAAAAAACGCTTAGCCCATCTTCTTAACTTCTATTTTAATAAACTATGTTTGATTTAGATACACTCATTCGAAAAAATATAAAAGCATTAAAACCTTATTCATCGGCCAGGCATGAATTTACAGGCAAGGCCTCTGTTTTTTTAGATGCAAATGAAAACCCCTTTGGCTCTCCATTGCCGGAAAAATTTAACCGTTATCCTGATCCTTATCAATGGCAACTGAAGTTTCAGCTCACCCGTATCAAGGGCGTTCCGGCAGAAAATATTTTTGTAGGCAATGGCAGTGATGAAGTGATTGACCTGGCATACCGCATCTTTTGCACGCCTGGTGTAGACAATGTAATTGTTTGTCCGCCTACCTACGGAATGTACGAAGTGAGTGGCGATATCAATGATGTGGAAATTAAAAAAGTAAATCTTATTGATGGCTTTCAGTTAGACGTGGAAGGCGTTTTATCTTCAGTTGATGCCAATACCAAACTGATTTTTATTTGCTCACCCAATAACCCGACAGGCAATAATATGCGGCGGGAAGATATTGAAGTGATTCTGAATAATTTTTCCGGCATTGTAATTATTGATGAGGCATATATTAATTTTTCAAAACAAAAAACATTCATCCAGGAATTAACGGAATATCCCAACCTGGTTGTGATGCAGACCTTATCGAAGGCCTGGGGCCTGGCGGCATTGAGGCTGGGCTTGTGTTATGCCTCCATGGACATCATCGACCTTTTTAACAAAGTAAAGCCACCTTATAACATCAATGATGCTTCCCAGCAACTTGGCGTAGAAGCACTGCAAAATACCGATCTTGTAAATGAATGGACAACCACCGTGGTACAGCAAAAGGAATGGCTTATAAAAGAAATGGGTAATTTTACTTTTGTAGAAACAATTTATCCGAGTGATGCTAACTTTTTTTTAATGAAAGTAAAAGACGCTGCTGCATTATACACTTACTTATCCGACAATGAAGTAGTGGTGAGAAACAGAAGTAAAGATCCGGGTTGTAGTAATTGTTTACGGGTAACCATTGGGACGCCTGAGGAAAATCAACAACTTATTGAATTATTAAAAAATTATAACCAGTAAACGAATATGCCCACAACCGAAGCAAAAAAAGTTTTATTTATTGACCGCGACGGAACGCTTATAAAAGAAGCACCGCCTACTTACCAGTTGGATTCTTTTTCTAAGCTGGAATTTTACCCGGATATGTTTTATTATATGCGCAAAATTGCGGCAGAGCTGGATTATGAACTGGTGATGGTAACAAACCAGGATGGCCTCGGTACGGCGTCTTTTCCGGAGGATACTTTTTGGCCGGTACAAAATTTTGTGATGACAAATCTTATGAATGAAGCCATTCATTTTTCGGAGGTATTCATCGACAAAACCTATCCTTCAGAAAATGCACCCACGCGAAAACCCGGTACAGGCATGCTTACAAAGTACATCAATAATCCTGCATACGACCTCACCAATTCATTTGTTATCGGAGATAGAATTACAGATATGCAGCTGGCTAAAAACCTGCAGTGCAAAGGCATTTGGTTAAATATTGATGCCAGCCTGGGTGCCGCTGAAATTAATGATACCATTGATGATTTGAAAAAGGAAACGATCGTTTTGGAAACACCGGACTGGGCGCTGATATATGATTATTTAAAATTGCCGCCCCGCAAAGTATTGCATCAGCGCAATACCAATGAAACAAAAATTGCAATTGAAATAAACCTTGACGGAACGGGGAAAGCGGCTAACAATACAGGTCTTGCTTTTTTTGATCACATGCTGGATCAATTGGCAAGGCATGGCAATATGGATTTGTCTGTTACATGCAATGGCGATATACACATTGATGAACACCATAGCATTGAAGACACGGGTATTGCATTAGGAGAAGCCATGGCTATGGCTTTGGGAAATAAGCGGGGTATTGAAAGATACGGTTTTTTATTACCAATGGATGATTGCCTGGCACAGGTGGCCATTGATTTTGGCGGTCGCAACTGGATAGTTTGGGAGGCTGAATTTAAAAGAGAAAAGATAGGCGAGATGCCAACAGAAATGTTTTTTCATTTCTTTAAATCATTCAGTGATGCGGCAAAATGCAATTTAAATATAAAGGCAGAAGGTGAAAATGAACATCATAAAATTGAAGCCATATTTAAAGGTTTTGCAAAAGCAATCAAAATGGCGGTAAAAAGAGACATCAATAATAATGCGCTTCCAACAACAAAAGGATTGTTGTAAAAATCATTTATTCAAAAAAATATTACCTCTTTAAGGTGGCTATGATAGCAATAATAAAATACAATGCGGGCAATGTGCAGAGTGTGCAATATGCGTTGCAAAGGATCGGCGCCACGGCAGTAGTTACCGATGATTTTGATATTATCAGAAAGGCGGATAAAGTAATTTTTCCAGGTGTTGGTCATGCGCAATCAGCTATGCAGTACCTTAGAGAAAAGGGGCTCGACCAGCTGTTGCTTTCTTTACAGCAGCCCGTGCTGGGGATTTGCCTGGGTCTTCAGTTGATGTGCAAACACTCAGAAGAAGGAAATACAGATTGCCTTGGTATTTTTGATACAGATGTGAAATTGTTTTCTTCGGCAGAATTAAAAGTGCCGCAGATTGGCTGGAACAATATCTACAGTTATAAATCGGTATTGTTTAACGGTTTGTCTGAACAAGCCTTTATGTATACCGTGCACAGTTATTATGCAGCACTTTGTAACGAAACAGTTGCCATGACTGACTATATAGTGCCGTTTAGTGCGGCATTACAAAAGGACAATTTTTATGCAGTGCAGTTTCATCCGGAAAAATCAGGCACTGCCGGCGAAACAATTTTGAAAAATTTTATACAGATACCATGACCATTATTCCTGCCATTGATATCATTAACGGTAAATGTGTGCGACTAACCAAAGGCGATTACGCTCAACAAAAAATATACAATGAAAACCCGGTAGAAGTAGCCAAACAGTTTGCTGATGCCGGTTTGGAACGACTGCATATAGTTGACCTGGACGGAGCCAAGGCCGGCAAGATCATAAATTTGTCAGTATTGGAAGCTATTGCATCGGCGACAGGACTGGTGATTGATTTTGGCGGCGGCATAAAAAACATCAATGATGTTGCCAGTATTTTTAATGCGGGCGCTTCCATGGCTACGATTGGAAGCCTTGCAGTAAAACATCCTGAATTGCTGGAAGAGTGGTTGATGGAATTCGGCGCAGGCAGATTTTTAATTGGTGCAGATGTCCTGGATGGAAAGATAAAAATAAGTGGCTGGCTGGAAGATGGCGGCATTGATATTTTTAGTTTTATTGGTAAGATGATTGGCCTGGGGGTAACCAATATTTTTTGCACGGACATTTCAAAAGACGGCGCCATGGAAGGTCCATCAGTCGATCTGTATAAACAAATCATGGAACAGCATCCGGAAATAAACCTGATAGCAAGCGGCGGCGTTACCACCATGGATGATGTAAAAGAACTGAAAGCAATTGGCTGCAGTGGCGCCATCATCGGCAAAGCAATTTATGAGGGCAACATTACTTTAGAACAATTACTAGATATCAATTAATGCTTACAAAAAGAATTATACCCTGTTTGGATATCAGAGATGGCCGCACCGTAAAGGGTGTGAATTTTGAGAATATCCGTGATGCAGGAGATCCTGTGGAGTTGGCTTTATTATATTCCCAGCAGGGTGCGGATGAGTTGGTTTTTCTAGATATTACAGCAACAGTAGAAAAAAGGAAAACCCTGGTGGAACTGGTGAAAAGAATTGCTGCCAACATCAATATTCCATTTACGGTTGGAGGCGGTATCAGCACGGTGGAAGATGTAGCGATACTGCTGCAACATGGTGCGGACAAAGTTTCGGTTAATACCGCAGCCTTTAAAAATCCGGAGCTGATTGCAGATTTGAGTAATCGTTTCGGGAGCCAATGTGTAGTGCTGGCCATTGATACAAAAAAAGAAGCCGACGGCGAGTGGTATGTTTATTTAAATGGTGGTCGTACAAAAACGGATACAAAAACAATTGACTGGGCCAGGCAGGCTGTAGCCCTGGGTGCGGGAGAAATATTATTGACTTCAATGAACAATGATGGTACCAAGGCTGGCTTTGCAGTGGATATAACCTTACTGTTATCAACAGCCTTACCAGTCCCTGTCATAGCTTCAGGTGGCGCAGGTACAATGGAACATTTTAAAGAAATATTTTTGGAGGGAAGTGCAGATGCTGCATTGGCAGCCAGTATTTTTCATTATAAGGAAATAGGGATACCGGAATTAAAGCAATATTTATCAGCACAAGATATCAGCATCAGGTTATGAAAGCATTTTTCTTCATCATTGCATTGAGTTCTATCGGGGCGATCATCCTTTTTGCCTACATGCGCAACAGGCTCGCTCACCGAAACGTGCACAAAAGGCAACGAATGGAAGAAAAGATAGCAGAAATAATTGAACATTTACAACAGTATAATTCTATATAAATAATATTTACAGATGACAATTGATTTTTCCAAATATGCAGATGGCCTTGTGCCGGCAATTATCCAGGATGCAGAAACGGCCAAAGTATTGATGCTGGGCTTTATGAACGAAGAAGCAATTGCAAAGACAAACGAATTAAAAAAAGTAACTTTCTTTAGCCGAACAAAAAATAGGTTATGGACGAAAGGAGAGGAGAGCGGAAACTTTTTGCTATTGCACTCAATTGCTATTGATTGCGACAATGATACCCTGCTTATAAAAGCCAATCCTGTCGGGCCTGTATGCCATACCGGTGCAGATACCTGTTTCAATGAAAAAAATAAAGGCATTCATTTTTTGTCAGATCTGGAAGAGGTTATCAAAGACAGAAAAAACAATCCAACAGATCAATCCTATACAGCTTCTCTATTTAAAAAAGGAATTAATAAGGTTGCCCAAAAAGTGGGCGAAGAAGCCGTAGAGTTGGTGATTGAAGCCAAAGATGACAATGCCCATTTATTTAAGGAAGAAGCCGCAGACCTGTTATTTCATTACCTTATTTTATTGCAGGCAAAAGGATTTTGTTTAGAGGATGTTGTTGATGTCTTGAAAGGGAGACATGCCGCCAAGTCTTAATCCCCATCCATTGAAAGGGAGTTATTTGTAGCGTATAAACTTTTTAAGAAGAAATCAGTAAACGAATTTTGGAATAGTTTTGGATTCGAAAGAAATCAGACATCAAAAAATCAGACTTCAGACATAAGGAGTCTAATTCATCATCAGCACATTCACGCTGCGCTGTAAAATATTGAAAGCAATTTCTGCCATCAGGTTTTCTTTGTCAAGGGTAGGGTTTACTTCTGTTATTTCAAAGCAGCAGATTTTCCTGTTCTGCATAAATTTGCTGATCAGGTCTTCCGCTTCTCTTTCCCTTAAACCATTGCTCACAGGTGTTCCTGTTCCTCTGGAGATCGAAGAGTCCAGGCTGTCTACATCAAAACTTACATAAATATCGGTACAATCCGAAAGATAACGCAGCACTTTCCTGCTCACGCTTTCAGCTCCGTTTCGTCTTACTTCACTGGTGGTAATTACTTTGATAGCATGCTTTTCTATCAATGCCTTTTCTTCCTTCTCAAAGTCACGAAGCGAAATGAATACTACATCTTCCGGTAATACTTTTGGAAAAATACCGCCAAGGTTTTTTAATTGTTCCCAGAATTTTTTGGTCTTATCATCCAACGGATGTGTTTTACATTCTTCGTTGTCTTCCCCAATAGCAACTGCAAGCGGCATACCATGCATATTGCCGGTTGGCGTGGTATAGGGCGTATGAAGGTCAGCATGAGCATCTATCCAGATAACACCCAGTTTACTTTTTGGTTTGGCAATTTTAATACCGGTAATAGTACCACCGGCACTACTGTGATCGCCACTTAATACAACAGGAAAAAAATGACCTTTGATAGATTCACTTACTGCCTGGCTTAGCTTTTCATAAATGTTTAAAACCCCATGAATTCTTTTAGCGTAGGGAGATTGTATCGGTTCAAACAAAAGGTTATTTTCTTCTTCTATTTTCTCCGAAGGAAAGTGCACAAAGAAATTGCTCATAAAATCCAGGGCGGCAATTTTAATAGCAGCCACACCCAGGCTTGCGCCACGTGTACCGGCGCCTATTTCGCTTGGAACTTCAATCAGTTTAATATTCTTCATACAATTTTTTATTTAGACAATTAAACAGATCAGGTAATGATGATGCTGAAAATGATTAATGGCGCTGCAACGGGTGCATAACAAATTTATAACTTTCCTTTCAAAGGATCGCTTCCGTTGAGCGTACCAAATGTTTTAACTGGCTTAAAGCGAACAAACATGTCTTCGCTGTACCATTTTTCTTTTCGTGTTTTCTGTATGATTTTTTTGTGGTTATGCGTGTTGTAGGCGAAGGCTTTCATATCGGCCGTGTTATTCCAGATACTAAAGGTAGCCTGCTTTACATAGGGCAGTTCGCCAATACCGACCGATGTAATAAAGCCAGGTGCGGATGCCATATCATTAGCGGCAGCCGCTACATTTTGCCAGAAGGCTTTTAATTTGGATAAGCGTATTGTTGCCCGCGTGAGCACGGCAATAAGTCCATTGTATTCCGGTTGTTTTACAGGCTGACCGAAAGGTTCTTTATTGTCCCATTTGCCATGTCCTTCCAGCGGTTGGAGCAAGATGGTCCAGGTTTCACATTTAAAAAAGCGGAACCATTTATTGATGAATGCCCCATACAAAAGAGCAATTACTGTTTGCTGATGAATACTATTTGCTTCTTTATCCTGCACCGTTAATATGCCCCATTGCTGCCAGTCGGGGTGTTTGTCAAAGCTGCCGCTTTTGCCGCAGCCCAGTAATTTATAAAAAGAAATATTTTCATTTAACCACAGCGGAAACCGGTGTATGGCCATAGCTACCAACGCAAACCAGGTGTAGCGCTTCGGATATCTTATAATGGTTAAGGTTACGAGCATGCTGCAACATAACAAGAATATGTAAACAAAGTTGAAAACATACAAAGAGATTGTAACCAACATACCTCGCTTAACCATTGTATTGGAACGTTATTGGGTCATTACTTTACCGTTATTATTTTGGAATTGCTGCGCACAACAGAAGTTAATTAATTTAGCCGGATGAAAGCTGCGAGCATCAATGATATTAAACAAGAGTTGACTAATATTCCGCCGGCGAAGTTGCTTGAATTGTGCGTCAGGCTGGCCAAGTATAAAAAAGACAATAAAGAATTGCTGAACTACCTGTTGTTTGAGGCCAATGATGAACAGGCCTACATCAGCAATGTAAAAAGCGAAATTGAGACAGAGTTTAAAGCAATCAATACAGGCAATTTATATTTTGCCAAGAAAAGCCTGCGTAAAATTTTACGGAATACAGCTAAGCATATCCGTTATACAGCATCGAAACAGGCCGAGGTAGAATTGTTGCTGCACTTTTGCCACACGCTGAGGCATTCGTCAATTCCAATACAAAATAGCCAGGTACTGATAAACCTATACCAGTCACAAATAAAAAAAGTGGCCAAAATAATAGCCACTTTACATGAAGATCTTCAATATGATTATTTAAAAGAGCTTGAAAAACTATACATATAATATGGGTTAGGGCTTAAATTTTCCTTCCTTAAAAGTTGCCTTGAAATGTAAAAATTCTGGTACAGAAACATTGGCCACATAAGGATTGTCTGTATTATGGCTGATATATTCCTGGTGATAATCTTCTGCAGGATAAAACTTTGTTAGCGGTACAACCTGTGTTACAATCTTATTACTGTACACTTTAGCAGCAGTCAAATTTTTTATGGTGGCGTCAATTATTGCCTTTTCTTTTTCATTGTTATAAAAGGCAATGGACCTGTATTCAGTTCCGGCATCATTGCCCTGCCTGTTCATTGTCGTTGGATCCTGGCTGGCAAAAAATGCTTTCACCAATGTTTCGTAGCTTATTACAGCTGGATCATAATGCACCTGCACAGATTCAGCATGACCAGTTTGGCCGGAAGCTACCTTTTCGTAATCAGGGTCAGTAGTAGTGCCGCCGGCATAACCACTTACCGCATCTCTCACCCCGGCAAGGCTTTGAAACACTATTTCCGCGTGCCAGAAACAACCTTCGGCGAATGTAGCCACGGCCTCGTTTGCGCTGGCAGATTTCTTTTCTGCCAAAGGTATTTTTAGTGATTTTTGGTTGGTTTGTGCGCAGGAGCAAATAGCGGTACCTGCAATGATTAGTGTAAGAAATAATTTCATGTAAATAGTTTGTATACAATAACGTTACAAAAATGCGCCCGGTTTTGTTGACTTGTTAAAATTAGCAAAAAGAATTTTCAATACATCAGTTGCATAATTTTACAACTATATAAACCATTTAATGACTGTTTTGTAATGTAAGAAGATAAAAATTATTTTATGACCAAGAGAGAAGAATTTGACCAGGCCGTAGTAGATAGTAAAGCGTTGCCCAAAGCGCCATCCAATGATATATTGCTTCAGTTATACGCGTTATATAAACAAGCGACTGAAGGCGACATTAACGTAGAGCCTCCTGCCAACGTATTCGACTTTGTAGCAAGGGCTAAATATGAAGCCTGGAATGAAATGAAGGGCAAAACAAAGGACAGTGCTATGCAAGAATACACCGCTCTTGTTGAAAAATTAAAGGCATAACATTGTCCACGGTGCTGCATAAAAAAAATAAAATCGTATTAATCAATCAATACTCATATATTTGCAGTGTGATAATAGCTCTATGAGCACAATGTTTTAGTTAGATTCAATTTTTTACTTCTCCAACGTATTAGTTATTCTTCTTAAAAATTTTGTCTTTAGTATCAGTTACCGTCACAGGTATTTTAATTTATTTATTTTTAATTTTTAAGAAAATGAACATTTACGTTTCAAACTTAAGCTTCAACACAACAGATGTTGAATTGAACGAACTTTTTGCACAATTTGGTAATGTAACTTCTGCCAAAGTAATTATGGACAGAGAAAGCGGCCGCTCACGTGGTTTCGGTTTCGTAGAAATGTCTAACGACGACGAAGGAAAAGATGCAATGTTAGGCCTTAACAACAAAGAAGTTGAAGGTCGTGCAATGTCTGTTTCTGTAGCAAAGGAAAGAGAAGAAAGAACAGGTGGCGGTGGAAGCCGTGGTGGATATTCAAATAACCGCGGTGGCGGTGGTGGATATTCAAACAGCCGTAACAGCGGTGGTGGTGGTAGCAGATGGTAATATTATAATCAGCATATCATTAAAAAGAGCGTTCAGTAATGAGCGCTCTTTTTGTATTCTGCCAGTTTAGCCGGGTGGCGTTCAATTAAAGTAACGTATTGGTAATTTTTGTCCAGTAAGTCAGTCTTTCGTTGAATAATATCCTTGCTTCATTAATAATATCGCTGTAGTTACTGATCACATACCGGTGAGTAGTATTATTCGTTGTTCCGCTGATATTTTGCGAAAAGAGCAGATCTAATGCAGAAGTGTTGCCGAATATATCTTTCAGATCCTGTAGTCTTATTTTATCACTTTCTTCATTCGATGATTTCAATGGCTCAATATGCTTATGGAAAATTTTGATGGCGATATCGTTAATGGCCAATCCCTTTTCCATGGTCAAATCGTCTTTGATATTATTCTCAAAGTTGGAAAAAGTTCCGTCGAAAATTGTAGAAAGCGTATTACTGCTGTTGTAACAGCAATAAAAAAAATATTTATCTGGCAGTAAAAAACTGTATTTGCTTTGATCGCTGTTTCCAATGGCGGCGAACCACTCTTGCAACAACATCGGCCGGTGGTTGTTGATAGAAGGATCTAGTACCATGGTCTCAATACGGTCATCTATTTGTACCTGCACCGCAGGCGCAACATGGTAGTTCCATTCAATCCTGTTGTCAGGAGTAAGGTGATTGATGTCTTCTATATACAATGTTCTATAGTCTCCTATGTACAAAGCAACTGGCGGAAACAGCCAGACTTTACAATGATCTGTGTTGAATTTCTTAGACAAAAGCATGGACATAATTTGTGCCCGTTGCTGGCAACCACCCTGCGGATAATTAAATTCTATTTCAAAATCTTTCGTAATGCTGTCGAATGCTTGCTGAATAGCTGCAATACTGTATACGGTTAAATACGCTAAATCTGCATTCGGAAAGTAAACAGGCCCCATGGCTGCATAATACGGCTTTTTAGCGACAAACTGTGGCCCGTTTAGAATAACATAATACAAATCAACTGGAGGTTGCATATGAATCGAAAAAACGGACAACGAATTTGCTGTCCGCTTGTAATGCAGTTGCACATGATCGGTTTTTGCAAGGTCCGCAATCCCTGGCGAGGGCCAGCGCCCTTGGTACATTATAGAAATTCGATTCATTTTATATCGAATCGGAAACTGTAATCACGAAGCCTCCACATAATTCTGTGAACATTATTTGGTAAAAGGAAATAATCGCAGTATTTGCTGTAGTCAATTTCACCATCTCCCTAGATAATATTCACCAATCACGCCGTAACATGTCTTTCTTGTTGTACTCGTACCCAGGTAATTTTACCATTGAAGAGTTCCTGACAGGGTAATTTTTGCTAAAAAAGCAAAAAAAAAATCGACCAGATAGTAAATTTACCGGGTAAAATGCCGCAGATTTTCGCAACTTTTTACTTTTTTTTAAAAAAAATATTTTTTTTACAAATTCAGGATTGCTGAATCCGGATAATTATCTCAATTGAAATGACAGTGTAATCTGTTGATAATTAATAAGAAAAATAGTAGTTCTTTAGAACTATTATAATCGTTTAATTTATGAGGTAGCGAAACTACTATATCAATTTTCGTACTTCTACTAACCTTTTCGACGAAAAGTTTTGGTAGTATAAATACCCGCAGTATGTTTGTATCGCAATCGTAGCAATCATTACCCCTGATTAAAACGATTTTAACCCTAACTCAAGAAAACATGAAACAGATTATTACTCTCCTCATTGCCATCGTAATTAGCCATTCGTCTTTTGCTACACTAAAACCTGTGAAATTGGTATCAGCTTCTAAAGCGGTTATCTCTTTTAAAAGCAGCAACGCCTTGAAGGTTACCTTAAAAAATGCCGGTAAAATCAGTCTGGGCTGGAATGCAGGTTATGAAACTACAGGTACTTCTTACCTGATTGAAAAAAGCATCAATGGCGGCGAATTTAAAACAGTAGCAATTTTAATGGGTGAAAGCAGTGAAGCTTACCATTTTGCAGATAACATTAAAACAACTTCAGGCGTAGTTAACTACCGCATTGTAACAATGGACAACAGTTCTGCTATCAATGCACTTGGTCAGAATGTGGTGATTTTTTAATTGCTTACCGGACAAATCAGTACTTAGGGAGTTAAAAATCTAATTTTTTTTTGTAACTATTTTTCTACCTGCAACTGCAGCCTGGCAAACTATTGTCCTTAAAAAATTTAAAAGCAGAACAAGTTATAATAACAATTGTATCAGTTTTAATACTAACAACACAACTTTAAACAACTAAAACCTAAGAAAATGGAACAAATTTACAACGCCATCACAAAACAAGAAGTTGCAATCAGAAGATTTGGATTAGCGCTAACAGCTGCATCTTCAGTATATTTTGCTTTATACCTTATGCTGGCCAATTAAAAATATCTGCTCAGCAACGATAAAATTTTAAGATGCCAAAAAGCATTTAACACAACAAAATTTAATACCACAACAACAAAAACTCAACTCATCTTTTAAAACTCGGAAAAATGGAACAAATTTACAATGCTATCACAAAACAGGAAGTTGCAATCAGAAGATTTGGATTAGCACTTACAGCAGCAGCATCAGTATACTTTGCTTTATATATCATGTTGGCAAACTAATACTCGGGGTGACTATAAAAATAAGGTCTGGAAGTAATTGGTGACCTTAACTAAGCATTTCAACAACACACCATTAAAACTCAGTAAAATGGAACATATTTACAATGCTATTGCACTCAGGAAGCTAACATAAGAAAATTTGGATTAACTCTTACCGCTATTTCTTCTGTGTATTTGGTTTTATACATTCTATTTGCAAACTAATTAAAACTGTTTGCAGACGACAAGAATAAAAAATATTAAACAAAAAAAGTAAGGTTGAACACAGGATGACAAAATATGTCTTTCTGTGTTCAACCTTTTGCATTTACAAACGATACTGCGTTATTGCCTTGGCTCATCTGGGTTAGCAGCCTTGATTGCTTACTATATTATCAATAATTTTAACAGCGTGTTCCCTTGAATTTTCGATAAACAAGCTATGCGTATTCATACCACCGCATATTACACCTGCCAGGTAAATTCCTTTAATATTGCTTTCATGCGTATCGGCATTATAGTTGGGTTTTCTTATTGTATCATCGGATAATTCAACACCTATGCGCTCAAGAAAAGCAAGGTTCGGCTGGTAGCCGGTCATGGCAATCACCCAGTCATTGTCAATAGTTACCAATCCTTCCGGTGTATTAATGTCCACTGTTTTTCCGTGTATGGAAGCCACTGTTGAATTGAAAAAGGCTTTAATTGATCCCTCGGTGATACGGTTGACAATATCGGGCCTTACCCAGTATTTTACCCTTTCACCAATTTCTTTTTCTCTTACCACCATCGTAACGTCTGCACCTTTCCGGAAAGTCTCCAAAGCCGCATCTACGGCAGAATTGCTGGCACCAACAACAAGTACTTTCTGAAATGCATAAAAGTGCGGGTCTTTATAATAGTGAGTTACTTTGGGTAAATCTTCACCAGGAACATTCAGTAAAAAAGGCAGATCATAAAATCCGGTGGCCATTATAATGTTGCGGGTAGTATAATTTGCCTTGGTGGTTTGAATATTGAAATGGCCATTTTCTTTAACAAGCGTTTTTACTTCTTCAAAAAGATGGAGTTTTAATTCGTTTGCAACGGTGACGCGACGGTAGTATTCCAGTGATTCATTGCGGGTAGGTTTTATGTTGTTACTCACAAAAGGTACACCACCAATTTCCAGTTTTTCAGAGGTAGAAAAAAAGGTCATATTATCCGGGTAATTATAAAGGGAATTGACCAGTGTGCCTTTTTCGATAACCAGGTAATGCAGTTTGTTGCGCTTTGCTTCCAGCGCACATGCCAGTCCTATAGGTCCTCCGCCAATAATTATTACATCCATTACAGGGTTCATAGGTATCATCAATTGAGTTGAGCATCTGGTATTGCAGCAGCTGCATCCAGCGAATAATCTTTTACTACATTGTATAAAGTATCTCTTTCAACAGGTTTTCTTTTTACCTGTTTTATCAGTGTCACCAGCTGGGCCGTGCTCATCGCAGGGGTTTGTTCTTCGCTACCTGCCATGGAATATATTTTGGTAGAGTCATCAATGGTACCGTCAATATCATTTACACCAAACGACAAACTGAGCTGTGCATTTTCTCTGCCCAGCATCGGCCAGTATGCTTTCAGGTGGGGGAAGTTGTCCAGGTAAATTCTGGCAATGGCGTATAGCCGCATATCTTCTGTAATGGTTGATTCTGTAACATAACTCATGTCGTTATCCTGGTTACGGAATTTTAAAGGAATGAAGGTATTAAAGCCGCCGGTTTTATCCTGCAGTTCCCGCAGTCTGCGCATATGATCAATACGATGTTTATATTTTTCAATGTGGCCATACAACATAGTCGCGTTGGTATGCATACCTAACTGGTGTGCCGTTTCGTGTATCTTCAGCCAACCTTCACCATCCACTTTATCAGCACAAATTTGTTCCCTTATTTCCGGTGCAAAAATTTCTGCACCGCCACCGGGCAAACTATCCAGGCCTGCATCATGCAACCGTTTCATTCCTTCCTCAACGGAAAGTTTTGCCTTGCGGAACATATAATCCAGTTCTACTGCAGTGAATGCTTTAACGTGCAGATCAGGTCTATGCGCTTTGATTTTCTGCATCAGTTCAATAAAATAATCCATATTCATTTTCGGATGCACGCCGCCGACAATATGTACTTCCGTTATTGGTTTGCCATCGTAGGTTTTTACAATGTCCAGCATCTGGTCAATACTCAGTTCCCATCCTTCTTCTTTTTTAGCATATAAACGGGAATAGGAGCAAAACTTACAGCTAAACACGCAAACATTCGTAGGCTCAATATGAAAATTCCGGTTGAAGTAGGTTGTGTCACCATGCAATCTTTCCCGGATGAAATTAGCCAATGCGCCGGCAAAAGGCAGGCTGGCTCTTTCAAATAAAATGATGCCTTCTTCGTCTGTTATCCTGATTTGTTGTTTTACTTTTTCGGCTATTGTTTTCAGGGCAGTATCGCTGGTTGAGGTAATTAAGGTGTCAATAGAAGTGCTCATGTGTGCTGTTTTGTGCAAAGTTACTGGAGGCATGGCTTTAAAACAAAAGAGGATGCCTTTTGTTGGCACCCTTCATAATATAGGCTGTTATTTCCAAGAGCGGTTATTGACCCGTCATCGCTTAACAATTTTTTGCACAACTGTTTTATTGTTATACACCAGTTTAAGGATGTATACGCCTGCCGCACTGCCAGGCAGGTTAACCGTTATTTCTGTGTTGGCGTTGCCATTGTACCACTTATCATACACCAGCTGCCCGGAGGAACTCAGTACCTGTATTGCTTTTAAATTGACCGGAGCTCCAAAGTGGTGAATTAAAAAGCTATTGTCGAAAGGATTGGGATAAATAAGATAGCCCTGCGATTTTAATTTTTGCGGCAATTGTTTTGCATAAATATTTATATCATCTAACCAGATATTATTTTGTTTGTTGCCCCTCGCGATAAAATAGAGTTGAAAATTATTGCTGCCTGCAAACGGTGTCAGGTAACAATTAATATTTTTCCAATTTGTTTTTGTTGGTACAAAAGCATGGAAAGATGGGTAATTGGGATCACCTGTAGTTTGTAAATCACTGCCCCATTTTTTCCAGACAGTTTTTGAAGTAGTTCCGCAATCGGTCGATAATTTTACTTCCAGGGTATCGAGCGGCAGGAGCGTAGAGCCGGGATAATTAGCACCCTGTTCATAAGCAAGGGCAAAAGATAAAAATACAGAATCATTATTGTTACCGTTGAATATAACCGGAGATATCAGCCTGCTCTCAGTTTTGTTTGCGGAATCTTTAAAATTGTTGATTACAATGGCAGAATTGCCCGAGTTAGCCGCAGTGATAGTGTGTATCCACCTGGTAGTGTCATTGCTGTTGACTATACCCCAGTTGACCGGTGGAAAAATAGCACTTTCAAAACTCTCGGTAACAGGTAGCGTTGGTTGTGTGCCGATAATTACAAAGGTTCGTTTTAATGTATCGTCTAAGTGGTCATAATCTCCGGTGCCGGTTGAAGTAACAGGGTTCACGCAATAGGCAGTAAACAGATGTTCGCCAATAGTCGTGGTAAATGCGTCCTGCTGTACATTCATTTGTTGCCCTGCCGGCAGGGAGATTCCCGTAACAGACTTTGCAACCGGTGCTTCATTGTCAACTGCATACATCAATGTAAAACTTGTGATGGTGTCGATGCCTGTATTGGTAACAGTAATATCAGGGGCAATAGGACCTGTAACGCAGGCGGCCGCAAGAGGCGCATTGATTTTTGTAACTGCCAGGTTTCTTTTATACAATGCGGATATATGTATATTATCAATAAAAATATTATTGCCGTAATCTGAGGTGTTTTCAAAAGCAACAATAATATTTGAAGTTGCAAATGAGTTGTCCAGCACTATCCGCTGTGTTTTCCAGTCATCTTCAACAGGGTTGATATAAGCGCTGGCAGATGAGCCTGCGGTTGCCAAACCAGAGCCACTTTTATCAAATACAGTGACGAAGCTGCTGCCGCAATCTCTTGATACTTTCACTTTTAGTTGATCGTTTGCGCCGTCGTAATTTTTATGCGCCAGGTCAAAAGAAATAATGACAGAATCTGCACCAGTTACATTGATCGTCGGGCTTTGCAGAATATCTGTTGCACCAGTAAGGTTATTAGAAAAATTATCCATAAATGCAGAAAAACCGCTTTTATAACCCGGCGATTTTCTTGACCAGGTCGCGGCGCTGTCCGGATTAATCACTTGCCAGTTGAACGGCGCAAACGCTTTTTTTTCAAAATCTTCAGCCAGTGGAGAAGCTACAATTGCATTGATGGTAAATTTTTTACTGATGGTATCGTTCAGGGTATTTTCATCTCCTGAGGCACTTGCACTTATTGGGTTTGCAGTAAATACTTTAATGTTATTCAATCCAATTGCTGCCGTCAATGGATTTAGAGTAACTGTTGCAGAAGTTCCAGGCAAAATTGTTTGAGTAAAGCTTTGGTAAACAGGTGCTGCATTATTTAAACTATAGCCTACTTTAAATCCCGTTACAGCCTGAACACCATTGTTGCTTACTTCTGCCTGCGGGGATGCTACTGTGAAAGAACATTCAGGGTCTGCAGGGGAGAGGATGGCGGAGGCTGTAATATCCAGTTTCTTTTGTTTGTAAATTAATATATTGTCAATAAAAATATTATTGCCATAATCCCCTTTGTTTTGAAAAGCAATGATAATATTACCGGTGGATAAAAGTGCTCCGCCGATGGTAATCTTTTGTGCTTTCCAGTCGGATGCAATAGGTGTGCTGTAACGCAACGTAGTTGATCCCGCGGTCGACAAATTATCGCCGGATTTTGAATATACCGTTGTCCAGCTGGTTCCGCAATTATTGGAAACCAGTACGCTCAACTGATCTTTTGTACCAGGGTAATTTTTATGCGCCAGGTCAAAAGAAATAATCACAGAATCCGTCGTTGATACTAAAAATTTCGGCGTACGCAATTCGTCTTTTAAACCAATATTATTTTTGCTGAAATTATCAATGAACATGGCGCCCGCACTGTTGTTCCCGGGCGAGAACCGGGTCCAGCTGGCATCGCCATCCGGATTATACAACGACCAGGTTGCGGCCGGAAAAGGCAATACCTCAAAGTCTTCTGAAGCCGGTAATGTAACACCATTTGATACCTGCAAGGCGGTGGTAACTGTATCATTGGAAGGCACCTGGTCAGCTGCAAGTCCGTTAACATTAAAAGTGTAAAATTTCAATACATAATTTCCTGTGGTTACGGCAAGAGAAGGAAAGGTTACAATGGTAGTGGCGCCAAAAGCAAGTCCTGGTGAAGGTATTGTAACTGTGACGGATGGTTTTGCAACACCATTTACCAGCAAGCCGACTTTTAAGGATGTAATTGAATCACTGCCGTTATTGAGGATTCTTACTTTAGGGATAATAGACCCAGGGCAATTTAAAAAGGATGGATTGACAATGGTACTGCAGCCTGAAGTTTCAACGCCAGGGTTCACCGTTTCTGTTGGCATAGCATCGCGTTTGTTAATTCCGGTTGGCGCAATGCCACCTGAAGACGTCGTCAAACCCCCGCGGGCATTCAGTAATACCCACTCCATCCGTTCTACCTGTTTTTGGGTAAACATACTGTAACAGTTATCATACGTGTAGTCCATGTAATTCTGATACATTTTGCCGGTTGTGGGGCTGGTACATATATCAGCCTGGATGCCCGTTAAACAACCCGATGTACTTGTACCTTGGTTAGGCGTATCGCCAATATCATTGGTGGTATTGGCCTGTTCTGTTGTATTAAATAAATCTGCTGGCAATACCGTTACGGAACCTGCTGTTTCCAGCGATCTGAAATCATCGCCACTGCACCCGTTTTCGTCGCCCCAGATATGAAAAAGTCCAAGGTAATGTCCAATTTCATGACACAACGTTCGCCCCTTGTTGTATACATTAATATTGCAGCTACTCACGCCAAAGCTCCTGGCATTGCAAAAAACACCATCATCCAGGGCACTGCCGGATTCGGGAAACTGGGCGTATCCCAAAATATTTTTTCCACTCACATCACTGCCAATCCAGATGTTCAGGTAGCTGGCAACATCCCAGGCATCTGCTCCTCCAAGTGCGCTTCTTTTAATTGGATCGGTCAAAAGGGTCGCGTTGGACGCAGTATTACTTTTTACTCTGTCTATACCATTGCTCAGTCCCCCGTTGGGAGTTTGCCTGGCCAATACAAACCGTATGATGGAGGAATGCCCACGCACGGGGTAAAAATTGGTGGCATTGGAACTGTCGGCATTTATGCCTGCATAGTCTCTGTTTAATTCGGCTATTTGAGATTGGATAACACCATCTGTAACCTTGTAAGGATCTGGCAACACCACATGGAAAATCACGGGAATATTGATAGCGCCATTAATACCCGTGGGACGAAATGTGGAAGCGCGGGGTAGGGTTGATTTCTTTGTTTTGGATGTATATTGCTCCAGTCCTGACTTTGCAGTGGGATTTTCTTCAAAATATCGCCGCACCCTTTCCATAGTAAAACACCGGGCTGTTGCCTCACCCGCCTGTTTTTTCTGTGCTGTTGCAATAAAGCAAACACAAATTGCTACAACCAGCAGCATGTTTTTTTTCAAAATGGAAAAGTTTTGGATGGTCAAATATAAAAGATATTTGTTTTAGGCTGTGCAATCAGCTGATTAATGCTATTAAACGACAGCATGCCGGTTTTATGATGTACAATTTCTATTAATTACCCACAGTATCATTAAGGAGGCAAAATGGAATGTGAAAAGAGGACGAGCCTTATTTTTTAAGGGCAATTTTTCAACTGTTTAGGCAGTTTTTAAATTACCTGCAAAGCGGCTGATTTAGCAATAATTGTATATCTTCCACATTATAAAAATTGATTGATAAAATAGCTATTTTATCGAAACTGTTTGTATACCTGGCAGGTATTGTACGGTTATATTTTAAACCACATAATTTATGAATATCAAGCTGCGACTTATTGTGATGAATTTCTTTCAGTTTTTTATTTGGGGGTCGTGGCTGCTTACTATTGGCGCTTACTGGTTTCAAACTTTACCCACTGTTTATCCTGCCATTGACCCTGTAACGCATGCAAGCGTGTGGACCAATTCGGCTTTTGGTGCGCTTTTTTCTACAATGGGCATAGCTTCACTTTTTGCTCCGTCTTTGCTGGGGATCATTGCAGACAGGTGGATCAATGCAGAAAAATTATATGGTATTTGTCACATTTTAGGAGCAGCTGTACTTTTTGCATTGCCAATGGTGAAAGATCCAACAGTAATGTTTTGGGTTTTGTTACTGAATATGATTTTTTATATGCCAACACTATCTCTGTCTATTACGGTTGCTTATACCGCTTTAAAGAACAGGGGTGCCAATGTGGTGATTGATTATCCGCCGATAAGAGTGTTTGGTACAATAGGTTTTATTGTTGCATTGTGGACGGTAAGTTTATTGGGAATTGAGACTTCAGCCGGCCAGTTTTATGTGGCGTCGGCGGCTTCATTATTTTTAGGATTATATGCCTTTACATTACCCAAATGCCCGCCGCTGCTGAGCCTCAAACAGAATAAATCGCTGATGGATGCATTGGGCCTTACCTCTTTTTCTTTGTTTAAAGACAGAAAAATGGCGGTGTTTTTTATTTTCTGTTTGTTGTTGGGGGCAGCCCTGCAACTGACCAATGCATATGGGGACACTTTTCTGCATGACTTTGGAAAAGTTGAAAAGTACCAGCATCTCACAGCCGTAAAATATCCGGCAATCATTATGTCAATTTCTCAAATTTCTGAAACGCTTTTTATTTTGGCGATCCCATTTTTTCTAAGAAAGTTCGGTATCAAATACGTAATGTTTTTTAGTATGGTGGCCTGGGTATTGCGTTTTGGATTGTTTGCATATGGTAACCCCGGCGATGGATTATGGATGATTATCCTGTCATGCATAGTGTACGGAATGGCATTTGATTTTTTCAATATTTCAGGTTCACTATTTGTTGAAACCCAAAGTGATCCTGCAATAAGAGCCAGTGCACAGGGGCTTTTCATGATGATGACCAATGGCTTTGGAGCAGTAATCGGCAGCTCAGTGAGCGGGCTGGTAATACAAAAATATTTTACATATGCAGATGGCGAGAAAGACTGGTTTGGTATATGGATGGCTTTTGCCGGTTATGCATTGGTAATTGCCACTTTGTTCCTGTTTGTTTTTAAACACAAGCACGATCCCGATACTATTAAAAATATACACGAAGAGCCATTACTGGCGACTGAATAAACAACTCCAGTGCATATTGAAATAAAAAATCCCCGGCATAACCAGGGATTTTTTATTGAACCAGAACTTACTGGATCATGGTATTTTAAAAGCAATTATTTATGCTGATCTATCTTTTTTACAAAATTTGCTTTTGGCTGTGCGCCCACTAATTTATCAACAACCTGTCCGCCTTTTACAAAAAGAATTGCAGGGATACTTGTAATGCCATAGTTCATAGAAATCTGTGGGTTGTGATCAACATTTACTTTTCCTACGTTTACCTTACCATCATATTCCTTTGAAAGTTCTTCAATTACCGGACCTATTGCACGGCATGGACCGCACCATTCTGCCCAAAAATCTATCACGGATAATTTATCTGAATCTAAAACTTCTGTCTGAAAGTTTGCGTCTGTGAATTCATGTGCCATAATGTATATATTTTTTTGATTATTGTTGTTTAAGAAGTCAAATTTACATCCAAAAATTTAAATGTGTTGTTATGACATATTCACAATCCAATTGGCAGTGTTGATATTATTTTGTTGCCACAAAGACACTTTATTCATAAATATTAACGTCAAACTATGCAGCAGTTTTTATCCCCTTTTAGCGGATAAGGACAGCTAACCCGTTACCACAGTCACTTCCACATCTTTGTTTTCCAATAAAAATACCGCCATATCATCATTCATTGTAAAGCCCTTATCTAAAGAATACATGCCCACTTTGTAATTATTTCTAACATCTGCAATGTTAAATTTAATGGAAGCCTTACCCGGGTTTGTCTTTACGTTGTTTTCTACAAAGTCAATAAAATGTTGGTTTACAAACTGGGGTTGTATCTCTACTACCACTTGTTTGGTCAATACCGGTTTAACCGTTTCCAGTAAGTGAATTTTGTTGATTTTAAATTCATACTGCTCGCTGTTGTACCTGGTTTTAAATCCACCTTCCACCACAATGATCAATCCTTTTTCCAGGTAAGCGGTGTACTTCACATAATCTTCACTCCATAGCATAAATTCAGTTTTGCCACTGTAATCTTCTATGGTGAGGATACCAAAGTTTTTGCCCGTTTTGGTTAACCTGTGCTGGGAATCTACCACCAGGCCGGCAACCCGAAACTGCCTGCCAGGGTTGGGGTGCGTATTTACAGCCAGTTTAAACTCATTGTAGTCGATAAGGGGAGTAATATTATAATGCCGCATCTCGAATTTGAAATTATCGAGCGGGTGGCCGCTCATATACATACCCGTAACTTCTTTTTCATAGTCCAGTTGCGTAGCCAGTGGCCATGGTTCACAGGGAGACAATTTGGGCGGTACAATATCCGGCATTTGCAAATCGCCAAACAGGGTATTGCTTGCGCTTGCATTTTGAGATTGATAGATGCTGCCAAACTTGATGATCTTTTCCAGTCCCTGTACATCGCCGGGCGCCTGGTAAAAATATTGTGCCCTGGTGATATCTTTAAAACAATCAAATGCACCTGAGTAAATCAAGCTTTCCAGCGATTTTTTGTTGGCGGCTCTTGGATTTACCCTTTTTGCCAGGTCATAAATAGAGGTGTAAAAGCCATGTTTGGTGCGTTCTTCAATAATGTGCTCAATGGCATTTTCGCCAACACCTTTCAGTCCGCTGAAACCGAACCGTATTTCACCTTTTTGATTGACCGCAAAACCATTCTGTGATTCATTGATATCCGGACCAAGCACTGTTAATCCCATGCGCTTGCACTCCTCCATAAAGAAGGTAATTTTTTCAATGCTGCCCGCATGGTTCAGCACCGCAGCCATGTATTCGCTGGGGTAATGGGCTTTTAAATAGGCGGTTTGATAGGCAACAAATGCATAACAGGTAGAATGCGATTTATTAAATGCGTATTGCGCAAATGCTTCCCAATCGGTCCATATTTTTTCCAGCTTATCCTTCGGATGACCTTTTGCTATGGCGCCATCTACGAACTGTACTTTCATTTTATCCAGTACCGCTTTTTGCTTTTTACCCATTGCTTTACGCAAAACATCCGCATCCCCTTTACTAAAGCCCGCCAACTTTTGCGATAGCAACATTACCTGTTCCTGGTACACGGTGATACCGTAGGTTTCTTTCAGGTGTTCTTCCATATCAGGCAAATCATATTCCACCTGTTTTTTGCCATGTTTACGGTCAATGTAATCTGGTATATATGCCATTGGGCCTGGGCGGTACAGGGCGTTCATGGCGATGAGATCATCAAATTTATCAGGCTTTAGTTCCCGTAAATGTTTTTGCATACCCGGACTTTCAAACTGGAATGTTCCGTTGGTATCACCCTGCTGGTAAAGCTTGTAAGCCAGTTCGTCATCCAGCGGGATATCATCTATCTCTATATGAATACCGTGGTTTTGTTTAATCAGGCCAAGAGCGGTTTTTAAAATACTCAGCGTTTTCAAGCCAAGAAAATCCATTTTAATTACACCGGCTTCTTCAATGGAACCGCCTTCAATCTGCGTCAGCCAAAGCTCGGATTCTTTGGAAGTGGCAACAGGTAACAGATCTGTTAAATCTTTCGGCGCAATGATGATGGCCGAAGCGTGGATGCCGGTATTTCTTACTGAGCCTTCCAGGATTTCAGCTTCGTGTAATATTTTACTGGGCAGATCGGTTCCAGCATATAACTCTCTTAACTTTTTTACATTTTCAATGTCATCTCCCTGCAATGATTCTTTTTCTTCCAGGGATTTTTCGCCGTTTTTGGCTTCTTTGGCGGTGAAGGGCGCATGCAGTAGCCGTTTTAAATTGATACCCGGACGCTCCGGCACCAGCTTGGAAATAGCCCGGCTTTCGGCAATGGGTAAATCCATTACCCTGGCCACATCCGCAATGCTGGATTTGGCCGCCATGGTACCATAGGTAATGATTTGTGCTACCTGGTTTTTACCATATTTCTGTACCACATAATTCAACACTTTTTGCCTTCCTTCATCATCAAAATCCGTGTCAATATCCGGCATGGATTTACGTTCCGGGTTCAGAAACCTTTCAAACAGTAAATTGTATTTTATGGGATCGATATTGGTAATTCCTATGCAATAGGCCACTGCGCTACCTGCGGCGGAACCACGACCGGGACCAATAAACACACCAAGGTCGCGGCCGGCCTTAATAAAATCGCTTACAATTAAAAAGTAACCGGCAAATCCCATTTTACGGATGATGCCCAGTTCAAACTGCAGGCGTTCTTCCTGCAGGGGCGTGATAATTTTATAGCGTTCTTTTGCGCCGCTCCAGGTTAAATGTTCCAGGTACTCATCCTGGCTTTTAAAGTTGACGGGTACTTCAAAAAAGGGCAATAGAATATCCCGTTTTAAATTCAGCAAATCGACCTTGCTTACAATTTCGTTGGTGTTGTCAATGGCTTCAGGGATATCTTCAAAAACCTTTGCCATTTCTTCGCCTGTCTTTAAATAAAACTGATCGTTCGGAAAGGCAAAGCGTTTGTTCTTGGTCATTACATCATCATCACTAAACTCACGCAGGGCGGGGGTGGACTGCTTTTCGCCGGTATTGATACAAAGCAAAATATCATGTGCATTAAAATCCTGCTGATCTACATAATGCGAATCGTTGCTGGCGATTACTTTTACATTGTACTTTTTTGCAAACTTTAATAACACCAGGTTTACTTTGTCCTGGTCCGGTATGCCGTGGCGTTGTAACTCTACATAATAATCTTCCTGGAAAATATTGAGCCACCATTTAAATTCATTTTCACCTTCTGCTTCTCCTTTTCTCAGAATAGTTTGCGGTACCAGTGCACCCAGGCAACAAGTAGTTGCAATCAATCCCTCGTGGTATTTATGAATGAGTTGTTTGTCTATTCTTGGGTATTTGGAGTACATCCCTTCTATATAACCCAGTGATGTAAGCTTTACCAGATTTTTATACCCGAGTTCGTTTTTCGCCAACAGTATCTGGTGATGCCGTGGATCCTTTTCATCCTTGCTGAATGTTTTGCGGGTGCGGTCGGTAGTAATGTAAAACTCGCAGCCCACAATGGGTTTTACTTTTAAACTGCCGTCCGCATTTTTATGGTTGTATGCTTCCTTTACAAATTCAAAAGCGCCAAACATGTTGCCATGATCGCTGATGGCGAGGGCAGGCATATTATTGGCAATGGCTTTTTTATATAAATTTTTGATAGAGGCGGCTCCGTCGAGTAATGAAAACTGTGTATGTACGTGTAAGTGAGAAAATTGCATGTTGGAACTTAAGAATGATTGTACAAAATAAACTTCATAAAGCGCCGGACGGTTAAAATTATAAAGGGTTCAGCAATGGTATGACGTACAAGTGTGCGACGCAACAGTGCTGCCTGTAAATCAACAGCCCGGACAATAAAAAGTTTGATAACGTGGTCACAAATATCGGTCACAATAAAACGCGGTTCTAATTCGTTTTTCCACAGAACTAACAGTTCGCTTGCAGGATTGGGTATAAAGCTTGCATTTACAGTATTTTGGCTTTATATTTGCAATCCAGTGAAAAATTATTAATAATCAGTTTGTAGGACAGGACTCATAGAAAAGTAAAGCTAAGCAGCGTATTTAAAAGAAACAACAGAGGATTAAATAACACAAGATTAAGTCGTGCATACGCCAAACCAAAAGTTTACGTATGAAAAACTTATTTTTTGTTGCTGTTGCCATTGGCATAGTTTCAGGAACATCTACCTCAGTTACAGCCCAGACCAGTGTTAACCTGGAGAGTGTGGCTGCTAAGACAAGTCTTAAATCTTCACCCCATTTTATTGAGAGCATTGAAATTACACCGGAAAAAATTTCGGATAATTTGCCTGCTGATGAATTAATTGAACGCAGGGAAGCACCTGTTGAAGTAGTATCTGTGAACAGGAATAGTACATCCGGCAGCAATATTGAAGACTGCACGAAGATGCAGTTTAAATATGCCACGATGATGAACACAGAAGTGGAAAATATCTCCAATACTGCGTTGTATAACTTTATAGATGAATGGTGGGCTACCCGCTATCATTACGGCGGCAGCGATAAAAATGGTATCGATTGCAGTGCTTTTACCGGCAAACTGGTATCCAACATATATGGTGTTACTTTACCAAGAACGGCAGCAGATCAGTATAAAGAAACGCAACGGGTTAGTATGGCCGATTTAACGGAAGGCGATCTTGTTTTTTTTAATACAAGAGGTGGTGTTAGCCATGCTGGCTTATACCTGGGCAATGGTTATTTCGTTCACAGCAGTGTTAACTATGGAGTAACTATCAGCAGTTTGACAGATGGATATTACAACAAGAAATTTATCAGTGGTGGAAGGCTTAGCAAGTAATGGATAATTGATAGTTTTTAATTGATAATGACAATTTGAAGGGCCTCTTTTTCGGGCATACATATAAATTATTCGGGAGCATTTATGCTCCTTTTTTTATGCCCACTTTTTTGACTAATGTATTCCAGATGGGCAGCACATCGGAGGATAGTTTAAGACTTACAGTCCCTGCCGCATACAATGCAATGAACCCAATGCTGCGGGCAAACAGACCTGCAAAACCATGGATAGAATTAAATAACAAATGGCAGATGTAAAAAGAACCCAAACCTAGCAGGATAGTATACAAGGTTTGTTTTGTAAAGGGTTGGAGGTTAAACTTTTTTTGTAAAAACCAATACCGGATGGTATTGTACAGGGTGAAGGAAAAAAGATTGGCAATGGCTGGGCCAATTATACCGAAATAATACTTTGTTAAGATATAGTTGAGCGGCAGCGTTACCAATAACAAAATGATGCCGGTAAAAAATTCAAAACGCCAACGGGTCGACGTAGCGATAATCTGGCTGTTAACCCCAGTTCCCATATCCACTATGCGCATTAAGCCTATAAAAAAGAAAACCCATTGGGCGTCGATATATCCTTTCTGCATGTGAAATGTAAAAACAGCGTCAGTGAAATTTAACCAGATTAGAGAAAACATGCCGACTGCAAATATTAGCTGGTTGATGGAAGATTGTTTGTATATGCGGTTAATTCTCACCATGTCTTTATCCTTCCATGCCTCAGATAAAGCTCCGATTGAAGAAGAAATAATACCTCGTTGTGGTGCCTGGATTAAGCTGGCAATATTCTGTGCCAGCGTATACACGGCTACTTCTGCAAGACCATTTTTAACCACCGATGCAATCAGGATAGAGTCAAATACGGAGGCGATGGCAAATACAAGCGAACCGCCAAATACGAAGGAAACAAGCGTGAGAATCTTTTTAAAAAATTTTTTAGAAATGATACTTACGGTAAAGGTTAAATGAATGTATCCCTTTGCTATCAGGTAGATCAACAGGATCAGTGCGATACCCAGGTAAGTGAAGGAATATACCTTGATGAACATATCAAATTTTGCCAGCAGGCCTGCAAAAGTGAGTATAATCAGGATGGTTGTAAATAAGCGGAACTGCACTTCGCGTAGAAAATTGGTAAGCACAGATTTTTTCAATTGCCAGGCATAGCTTTCTAAAATGGAATATAATGTGAGACCTAAACCGAACGGAAAAATCCAGTAATAATATGCAACGAGTTCAGGAGAATTTTGACCAAATTTCCGGATAATGGTGCCTTTAAAATATACACCGCTGATGGCAACAAGGCAAAAACCAACTAAAGAAATTAACAGGGCCCAGGTAAGAATATCGTTTCTTTTTTTATCCAGGTTGGCATTATAATACGGATAAAATTTGGCGATATAAGACGGCATGCCCAGGTTGGCAAAGGAATACATCAGTGTGGCGATGGCAATAAAAATTCCGGTGAGGCCATATTGCTCTTTGGTGAAACCGCCATCTCTTGTAAACAAATAAGTATTTAAAAAGCCAAGTGAAAAGCCAAAGTAAACCATCAATGACGAAATAATACTTTGCCTCCTTATCTGACTCATACAACTATTTGTGTGCTAAATTAATCTACCTTTTTTGTATTGATATAAAAATTTGGATCAACATAAAACTGGTTGTCACCCTCAGGATAAAGCCTTAGAGTTTGCCAGTTGGCAGTTGGCTTTATCCATCGCTGCCCCTTGAAGTTGATTTTGAGCGGCATTTTAAATCCTGGAAGGCTGTTGGTATAACGATATTGCAGCGTATACCCGTTCTGTTTATATTCCAGTACCGGAACCTGTGTAGTTCTTAAATATTGATCGAATACTTTACTGAAATCTATCTTAGATTGAGCGCTGATATAATTTTCAACCTGTTTGCCAGTGACCGTTTGATGGTAAAAAGTTTTGTTTAAACCGCGTAAGATTTGGCTGAATAAACTGTCGTTGTTAATCACCTGGCGGATGGTATGCAGCATGTTGCCACCTTTGTAATACATGTCGCCGCTGCCTTCTTTATTTACACCGTAAGGGCCAATTATAGGAATGTCGTTGGCAATTTTTTTCCTGGTGCCGGTAACATAAGCGGTAGCAGCTTCTTTGCCATAATAATATTCTGTAAACAGGGTTTCACTGTAATTGGTGAAACTCTCGTGCACCCACATGTCCGCAATATCTTTGCTGGTGATATTGTTGGCAAACCATTCGTGGCCACTTTCATGTACAATAATAAAATCCCATTTTAAGCCCCAGCCGCTACCACTTAAATCGATGCCATGATAGCCGTTGATATAACCATTGCCGTATGCCGTGGCGCTTTGATGTTCCATTCCGAGGTGTGGTGCATCTACCAACTTATATCCATCTTCATAAAAAGGGTAAGGGCCAAACCAGTATTCAAAAGCCTTCATCATACGTGGGGCATCTTTAAATTGTTTTTTTGCTTTTTCCAGGTTGGAATCCAGCACCCAATAATCCATTGTAAGATCACCTTTTTCGCCTTTAAAAATTTCTCCAAAATGAACATACTTGCCAATGTATGGAATAAGACAATAGTTATTGATGGGGTTTACCACGGCCCAGTCATAGGTCGCTGTACCATCGTCATTTTTTACCTGTTCACGAAGATGCCCGTTGCCTACGCAGACCAAAGTATCGGGAATGGTGATGTGCATTTCTGCGCTATCTGGTTCATCGCTTTGAATATCTTTACAGGGATACCATACGCTGGCACCAAGGCCCTGGCATGCAATACTAACCCATGGACTTTTGCTTTTATCTTTTGACCAAATCAAACCACCGTCCCATGGTGGACGTCGGGCTATTGTTGGTTTGCCGTGGTAGTAAATAGTTAATTGCTGAGTGGTTGCATAGTTACTATTATAAAAAAAATAAGCATTCCCATTTTTTTTGAATTCTATAACTTTTCTATGGTACTTTCTAGTTGTTTTTGTTTGATAGCCGGATTCATTTATTTTATTTTCATTACTTGATAGTATGATGCTGTCTAGTAACAACGGTTCTTGTAAATCAAACTGCATCAAACTTCCTTTTTTCAAAGTCTTGAACGATATTTCATTCCATCCACTAATCGTACTATCCTTAATATTAAATTTTACATGCAGATCATACTTGGTTACATCCCACCAGTTCCTGCCCGGGCCATTGCTGCCACGCAGGGTATCAGCGTGGGTGAAGATTGTCTTTTTGCTTAAGGGTTGTGCCAGCAACTGGCTAAAGCTGAGCAATACTAAACATACAAATACACAACAGGTGGTTTTCAGTTTCATTGCATAAATTTATGCAGAATTAAATAATCACATGCAGCTAAAAAAATATCCGCTATCAATTATAACATTTGCTTTATTTTTTTTCGTCTCCTGTAAATCTCATCTGCATCCCGATAAAAAAATATTTCATTACAACGAACAAACGGGCATCGCTTCGCTGGATCCGGCTTTTGCAAAGAACCAGTCCATCATGTGGGCTATTCATCAACTGTATAATACGCTGATAGAAGTAGATGCAGACATGCACCTGAAACCTTCGCTGGCGAAGAGTTGGGATATCTCTGAGGATAACATAACTTTTACTTTTCATCTGCGTACCGATGTTTATTTTAATGACGATACTGCATTTGCAAACGGCAAAGGAAGGCTGATAACAGCCCGGGATGTGGTATATAGTTTTAACCGCATCATTGATAAAAACGTAGCCAGTCCTGGTGCATGGATATTTAACAGCCGAATTGATACCGCCAATGCTTTTACAGCCATCAATGATTCCACATTTCAGTTAAAACTCGCCAGGCCATTTCAGCCGATACTCGGTATTCTAAGTATGCAATATTGTTCAGTTGTTGCACCGGAAGCCGTGGAGAAATACGGCAATGAATTTCGCCGCCATCCTGTTGGCAGCGGGCCTTTTGCCATGGTGGCCTGGGAAGAAGGACAGGCAATGGTACTGAAAAAAAATAGTCGCTATTTTGAAAAGGACAGTAACGGGATCGCCTTGCCGTACCTTGATGGAATTAAGGTGTCGTTTTACGATAGCAAGGCCACGGAATTCCTGGAATTTCAACAGCACCGGCTTGATTTTATCAATGATATTGAAGCCTCTTTTAAAGATGAGATATTAACCAAAACTGGTAACCTGAAAAAAGAATGGCAAGGCAAATTATTGTTGCAAAAACATCCTTATCTCAACACAGAATACCTGGGAATTTTGGTTGATAGCAGTAATGAGCTGGTGAAAAATTCACCACTTCGTTTACAAAAAATACGGCAGGCCATCAACTATGGTTTCGACCGGCGGAAGATGATGCTGTACCTGCGTAATTCAATCGGTACGGCTGCTGAAAGTGGGTTTGTGCCTGCAGGCTTACCGTCTTTTGATTCAGTAAAAGTGAAGGGCTATCATTACGATGTAAACAAGGCCAAACAATTATTGTCTGAAGCGGGCTTCCCCGACGGCAAGGGCCTGCCCGTTATAAAATTACTGACTATACCAGTATATGCAGATCTGGCCGCTTATATTGCCAACGAATTGCAGCAGACAGGCATCAGGGTGCAGGTAGAAGCCATTCAAAAAAGTTTACTGCTGGAGCAAACATCCAAATCGCAGGCATTGTTTTTTAGGGCCAGCTGGATTGCGGATTATCCGGATGCAGAAAATTACCTTAGTGTTTTTTATGGAAAGAATCCAGCGCCGCCAAATTATACCCGGTATAAAAATCCTTTGTATGATGCGCTTTATGAGAAAGCAATGGCGGAAAAAAATGATGCCGCCCGGTATACACTGTACCAGCAAATGGACCAGTTTATTGTGAATGATGCGCCTGTGGTGCCTTTATGGTACGATATGGCCATCCATTTAGTGCACACCAACATTATTAATTTTGAGCCAACCGGTTTAAATTTACTGGAATTGCGAAGAACAGACATTAAAAAATAGGTGAACAAAATCTGAAATTTGTTGGACAAATGTCTAAATTTGTGCAAAGAAATTATATGAATAATTCACTCAGCGAAAATTCAGCATTAAAAAAAATTTATAAACAATACGCAGGTTATATTCAGCACGAAGAACAAAATACGCTTTCTGAGCCGGAAACTATTTATGCTTCGGCATTCAATGATATGATTGCTGTAGCCAACTATGATAAAGATTTTGCCGCCGAACTTTTAGATGTTTCTTACAAAACAATAACCCGTTATCAAAAGGAAGATAAAAAATTCAGTCCGTTACAAAGCGAGTATGTTTTAAAAACGATTGTATTATTTCACAAAGGAGCGAAAGTGTTTGGCACTGCGGATAGCTTCAATCGTTGGCTGGATAAACCTGCTTACGGTCTTGGTAACCTTATTCCACGCAATATTATTACAACCGTTACCGGTATTAATTTTGTAATGGATGAATTAAACCGCATTGAGCACGGAGATCTTGCATGACAGTATACCGCATTACTACAGAACAATGGAGCAGATCTTTGCGAGCCAGTGGCTATCCTGCAAGATGGAACGCGAAGGGACGATTCGTAATTTATACAGCAGGCAGCCGGTCGCTGGCATATCTTGAAAACCTGGTCCACAGAAGCGGTGAGTGGCAGGATAAAATATATAAAGTGATGTTGATTGAAATTCCTGATAAAATACAGATGGATAGCATTGAACCAGGAACACTTAAAAAAGGCTGGGAGCAGGTTAGCAACTTTTCCTATTGCCAGTCAATGGCTGCAGACTGGCTTAACGGTGCCACCACGGCTGTTTTGAAAGTTCCTTCCGCAATTATAAAAAAGGAATATAGTTATCTGATTAATCCCCAGCATCCCGAATTTAAATTAATAAGACTGTCAGGCACCGAAGATTTTAGTTTTGATATACGGTTTTAGTTTTTGCGTTTCACATAAAATTCATTGCTAATGAAAGATATTACGGCTCATGTATTCGGGCTTAAACCCCGTGAAGACCTGAAAAAACGTATTCAGCCAATAGCAAATGAAGAGCAGATACAGGCAGGATGGATTGGCACCTGTGTGGGCAGTCTAACTCAATACCATATTCGTTTCGCCAATGCATCTGCGATAACTTCGGGCAATGGCTATTTTGAAATTGTGGGCCTTACCGGAACCGTTTGCTGTAACGGATCGCACCTGCAAATGGCTGTAAGCGATGAAAACCGAACTACAATTGGTGGCCATTTAAGTGATGGCTGTATTATTTATACCAATGCAGAAACTGTTGTTTTAAGCAGCAGTGCATTTGTTTTTACAAGGGAGAAAGATCATATAACCCCGTGGGCAGAATTGCATGTTAATTATATTAAATGATGATCTAATCAAAAGCTGGGGAATTTTTTCCCTGTTTCAACATTTAATAAACGCAGGTATTTAATTACTGAAATTATTTTTTTGTGGAACCCAGTAATTTCTCTTAAAAAAATCCAGCGCCTGTTTGAATATCAGGGTAACCAAATACAAGTAATAACCTGTATTTAAATAGACAGGAAAGGCCAGGGTGTTTGCAGGCACCATTATTGATACCAGTTGAAATTTGCCAATCTCTTTAAATGAGATACTGACCACAAGCGGGTACAAATTAAAAGCACAAATTAGAAAACCCAATATGATTCTTATTGTTGATGACAGGCCGGAAAATATATTTGCGCTGAAATCCATCCTTGAACTGCATTCCTTTCCTGTAGATACGGCATTGAGCGGTGAAGAAGCGTTGAGAAAGTCGCTCAAAAATCATTATTCATTGATTATACTGGATGTGCAAATGCCGGGCATGGATGGCTTTGAAGTGGCTGATTTTTTGGCTGGTAATAAAAACACAATGGATATTCCGCTGATATTTTTATCTGCAGTAAATACAGAGAAAAAATTTATCACCAAAGGATATTCTTCTGGCGCTATTGATTATATCACCAAACCGATCGATCAGGATATACTGTTGCTGAAGGTAAAAACATTCCACCGTTTGTATGAGCAAAACAGGGAATTAACACTTGCAAAACAGCAACTGCAGTCAGAAATAGAAGTACGTAAGAAAGCGCAGCAGCAGGCACAGGAAAAAGCCAATGAACTCAATAGTATCCTTGCTTCCATCCCGCAGGTAGCGTTTACGGCGACAGCCGATGGTAACATTGATTTTGTGAATGAGCACTGGTATAACTATTCGTCATCTGTTGATACTTTTCCGGAGGTTCATTCGGATGATCCCTGCATTATCGCAGAATGGCGCAAAATTCTTCAATCAAAACAACCGAAGCAGCTTGAAATACGCATGGCTAAGCTGCAATCCAAAGAATACAAATATCACCTGCTGAGCGTTGTGCCTGTTATAGAAAATGGTATGATTGTTAAGTGGGTAGGCACATTCACAGATATAGAAGAACAAAAGCAGGCGCTTAAAACAAAGGATGATTTTTTATCAATGGCCAGCCATGAATTAAAAACACCGTTGACGAGTATCAAAGGTTATGTGCAGTTATTGGAGAGTATGCAGCACGACGAAAGCACAACCACATTTTTGAAACGTACGATCACCCAGGTACATAAACTGGAAGGGCTGATCAACGACTTGCTGGATATTTCAAAAATTGATAATGGGGAACTTAAATTTGAACTGGCGCCAGTTGATTTTGAGAAATTACTTCTTTCGACACTGGAGATGCTACGGCACATACATCCAGAGATAAAAATCATTCATAAAGGAAACGCTGCCGCAACAATCATGGCAAATGATATCCGGCTGGAGCAGGTCATTATCAATTTTATAAGTAATGCGATAAAGTACTCGCCGCAAAGCAAATATATCGAGGTAACAACAGAGCTTACCCCGGCCAATCATTTATACTTTGCTGTAAAGGATTGGGGAATTGGGATTTCACCAGAAAATCAAAAAAATATTTTCAGTAAATTTTACCGGGTTTCTGAAGCAGCGACCTGTGCGCAGGGTTTGGGTATTGGGCTTTACATTTGTGCCGAAATATTAAAAAGGCACGGGGCTGATTTTGGTGTGATAAGTGAACCTGGTGACGGAGCTCTTTTTTACTTCAATGTGCCCGCCATCAATAAAGTATAATTATTCATTTTTTTTAAACGGTATTATAGTATGCAACTTTCGTTGAAGCGAAATCTTATGATTGGTTTTGGTATTTCATTATTGATACTTATTGGTAGTTCTGTGGCCTCTTACATAAGCATCACCAACCTGCTTAAAAGCGCTGACATGGTTAATCATACCAACACCGTAGTTGCAAAACTGGAGCAGACCATATCTGTAATGAAAGATGCGGAAACGGGACAGCGGGGTTTTTTACTCACTGGCAAAGATGAATTCCTGCAGCCTTACAGCGGCTCTTATGAAAAGGTACTGGAATTGATAAAGGATATTAAAGGCCTTACTGCTGACAATGCTGCCCAGCAGGAAAAAATTAGTGTGCTGGACCAGGTAATTAAAAAGCGGTTCTACAGATTGCAGGCGCTCATTGATGAAAAAAAAGCAAACAAACCGTTAGCGTTAGACGATTTGCAAGCTGGTAGATTTTTTATGGACAGTGTAAGAGGAATGATAAAAAATATGACTACTGAAGAGAATAAGTTGCTAAAGTCTAGAACAGAGAATCTTGTTAAATTTTCTTCCAACACTCCAGTAATGATTACGGTCGCCGCAATGCTGGCGATTATCATCACTATCCTTTTTTATTTAAAAACAAACAAGGATATCACCATCCGGACTAAACTGCAGGATGAGCTGGTTAAAAAAGATGCAGCTATCAGCCACCGGATTAATATGATACAGCGTGTGTCGGAAAAAATATCGGGCGGGGATTATAGCATACGGGTAAATGATGTGGAGGTAGACGAGCTGGGAAATCTTTCGGGCGCATTAAATAAAATGGCTGCATCACTTGAAAGATCTTTTAATGAACTGGCGGATAAAGAATGGTTACAGACTGGTATCGCATCGTTAAATGAGGCTGTTATTGGAGACGACAACATGCAGAGTATTGCACAGAAAATAATGGCATGCATAGCCGAATATACCAACAGCCAGGTAGGTGCATTCTATATCCGTGAAAGCGAGCAGCAGCTTAGTCTTGAAAATAGTTATGCATTGCAGGAAAACGCTGCAAAACAAAAAATTAAAACAGGAGAAGGATTGGCAGGCCAATGTGCTTTATCTAAAAAGCAGTTGATGGTAACCAATATCGCTGACGACAATTTTCATATTTCTTTTGCCGCGGCAAAAGTGAAGCCGGTTTGCCTGGTTGTATTTCCTGCACTGTTTGAAAACAATGTCAATGCCGTAATTGAATTGGGAGCACTGCATACCTACACAAGTAGAGAACTCGATTTTTTTAAACAGATAAGCGGGAATATTGGCATTGCAATTAACACCGTGCAAAACCGCCAGCGCCTGCAGGAGTTGCTGGAAGAGACACAATCACAGTCAGAAGAACTGATGTCTCAGCAGTCGGAACTGGAACAGATTAACAGCGAACTGGAACTGCAAACGCAGCAGCTGCAGACTTCAGAAGAAGAACTGAAAGTTCAATCGGAAGAACTGATTGAAACCAATACCTTACTTGAAGAAAGATCAGCCGCACTGGAACAACGCAACCAGCTGATTATGCAAAAGAATGCAGAGATTGAAAAGAAAGCTGCTGACCTTGCCCTGTCTACAAAATACAAATCAGAATTCCTGGCCAACATGTCGCACGAGTTGCGTACACCATTGAATTCGATTTTATTATTATCCAGGCTGATGTCTGAAAACAATGAACAAAATCTTACTGCAGACCAGGTGCAATACGCTCATGTAATTGAAAGTTCCGGAAAAGGCTTGTTGCAGCTGATAGACGAAATACTGGATTTGTCCAAAATAGAATCGGGCAAAATGACCATTGAATACCTGCCTGTAAAAATAAACGAGGTAACCGATGGTTTAAATGCCTTGTTTTCACCACTTGCAAAAGAGCATCAGCTGGAGTGGGAAATTAAAGTAGGTGCCGAAGTACCGGCCATCATTGAAACTGATAAAATGCGGCTGGAGCAGGTATTAAAAAATCTGCTGTCCAATGCATTTAAATTTACTTCCAAAGGTGCTGTTCATTTGAATGTAAGTATGGATACGCACCGGCCGGGTTTTATCTGCTTTGTTGTAAAAGATACGGGCATCGGCATCAGCCCGGAAAAACAGGAACTTATTTTTGAAGCCTTTCAGCAGGAAGATGGTTCTACCCGCCGAAAGTATGGTGGAACAGGACTGGGCCTATCTATCAGCAGGGAACTTTCCAGGTTGCTGGGTGGCGAAATCACCGTCAGCAGTACACCCGGATCAGGCAGCGAATTTGTTTGCTGTATACCTGTGGAAAAGGGCAAAAATTTTACAGATATCATAAACGCAGAACAACCCGTGGCAACCCGCCCGGAGATTCAACCATTTGCGTCGGAGAAAAAAAAATCGGCAGATGACAGATACAACACCAATGTTATTCCCGAAGAAATTCCTGATGACAGAAACAATATTACATCGTCGGATAAGGTTATTCTGATTATTGAAGATGACGTAACATTTGCGGAGGCTTTGCTGGGTTATGCAAGAAAAAAAGGGTATAAAGGACTGGTGGCGGTAAGGGGAGACGTTGGAATAGCAATGGCGGAGCAATATCTGCCGTCCGGTATATTACTGGACATCCAGTTACCGGTAAAAAATGGCTGGGAAGTGATGGACACATTAAAACATAACATACACACCCGCCATATCCCGGTGCACATTATGTCTTCTTACGAAGTAAGAAAAGAAAGCCTGCTCAAAGGAGCCGTTAATTTTATCAATAAGCCGGTGGCATTTGAACAACTGAATACCATATTTGAAAAAATTGAATTTATTTTAAGTAAAAAGGAAAACAAAGTATTAATTATTGAAGAAAACAACAAGCATGCGAAAGCACTGGCATATTATCTGGGTACTTACAATGTTAACACCACAATCAACCAATCGGTAAATGAAAGTATTGTTTCGCTTCATAAAAAAGAAGTGGATTGCGTGATCCTTGACATGAGCATTACAGATAATAACACAGATGCCCTGCTGGAGAAGATCAGGGAAAATGACGGGTTGGAGGATTTGCCGATTATATTGTTTACGGGAAAAAGCCTTTCGCAGCCGGAAGAGTTTAAAATAAAAAAATACGCGGATGCCATTGTGCTGAAAACAGCCAATTCCTACCAGCGCATACTGGATGAGGTAACGCTGTTTCTTCATCAGGTGCAGGAACAGCAAAACAAACCGGCAACCGCCAATTTTGAGCGATCTGTGCTGAAAGAAAATGTACTGAAAGGAAAAAAAGTATTGCTGGCCGACGATGATGTGCGCAATATTTATTCTATGACGAAGGCGCTGGAAAAATACCAGATGAATGTGATACCAGCCATGGATGGTAAAGAAGCATTGCACTTGTCAAAAATAAACGAAGTGGATGTAATACTGATGGACATGATGATGCCGGAAATGGATGGTTATGATAGTATCAGGGCCATTCGGAAAAACCCGGTATATAAAAATACACCCATTATTGCGGTTACTGCCAAAGCCATGGGTGGCGACCGTGAAAAATGTATAGCGGCAGGCGCTTCCGATTATATATCTAAACCGGTAGATACAGATCAGCTGGTATCCCTGCTACGGATATGGTTATACGAAAAAGGGTATTGATATAATATAGATTATGGAGGAACAAAAAATATTGATTGTTGATGATGATGATCGCAACATTTTTGCATTAAAAGCTGTTTTAACGTCAAGACGGTTTCGTTGCGTTGTTGCTTCCGGTGGCTTGCAGGCATTGCAGCTGCTAAAACAGGATTTGGAAGTTACAATTGCGTTGATAGATATGATGATGCCCGATATGGATGGTTATGAACTGATAGGAATAGTAAAAAAAATTCCTTCCTTAAATCATGTACGGCTGATAGCTGTTACAGCCCAGGCGATGGCGGGAGACAAGGAAAAATGCCTGGCTGCAGGGGCGGATGATTATATAGTGAAACCTGTGGATGTTGATTTGCTGCTGGAAATTTTAAATGGTCAGGTAAAACAACAACCATGATTGCAACCGGGCAACTGGAGGAATTGCTGGAGAATATACTGAGCCGGTATGGATATGATTTTACCGGGTATTCCAGGGCATCTTTAAAGCGCAGAATTGATGGCTTTTACGTCAAAGGCCGCTTTACTTCCTTTGCAGATATGCAGCGCAGGCTAATGGATAGCACTGCTTATTTTATGTACTTTGTTGAGGAGGTAACGGTGAATGTAACCGAGATGTTCAGGGACCCGGCTTTTTATCAAACCCTGCGGGAAAAGATATTACCGGTGCTTGCTACCTATCCTTTTATCCGCATCTGGCATGCAGGGTGTTCAACCGGGGAAGAAGTATATTCGATGGCCATTCTGTTAAAAGAAGCCAACCTGTTGCATAAGTCAATTTTATATGCCACTGACCTTAACCAGGCGGTGATTGAAAAAGCAAAGACCGGAATTTATCCAATCAACACTATGCAGCAGAACTCTGTAAATTATATCAGGAGTGGCGGAAAGGAAGATTTTTCGGGATACTATCATGCAAATTATAATCTTGCAAAGTTTGACGAAGGACTGGCGGAGAAAATGATTTTCTCTACACACAATTTGGTGAGCGATTCTTCCTTCAATCTGTTTCAGTTGATTTTATGCCGAAACGTATTGATCTATTTTGAGCGGGATCTGCAGAAGAGGGTACTGGAATTGTTTGATCAAAGCCTGGATTCACTGGGCTTTTTGGCAATGGGCAGTAAGGAATCGCTGCGTTTTTCTTCTATTGCCAGTCACTATCAGCAAATTGAAAATAAAGAAAAGATATGGCGGAAAAGCAGGTAATTAAAACAAGGCGGCTTATTATCATAGGGGGCTCTTCGGGCAGCCTGGAAGCCTTGCTGAAACTATTGCCTAAACTGCATAAAAAATTTGCCATCCCCATTATTGTCGTATTGCACAGGAGCGGCCAGGCTGATAACGGCCTTACAGAATTGCTGGCGGCAAAAACGTACCTGCAGTTAAAGGAAGCCGATGAAAAAGATCTGCTCCAGCCCGGCTGGATTTACCTGGCACCGCCCGATTATCATTTATTACTGGAAGAGGATGGTTCGGTTTCACTCGATGCCTCCCAAAAAGTAAACTATTCCCGGCCAAGTATCGACGTAAGTTTTATCAGTGCCGCACCGGTTTATAAAGAGAGGCTGACTGGCGTGTTGTTATCCGGCGCCAATGCGGACGGCGCTCTCGGAATGCAGGCTATCAGTCAGTGTGGTGGCAGAAACATCGTGCAGGATCCTGAAGAGGCAGCTGTAAGCTATATGCCTGAACAGGCCATTCTGCTATGCAAAACCGCAGACGTACTAAATGTAGCTAAAATAGCCGCATTGCTGAACAGCATTGCAATGGATTAATACCCGTATTCAACGTGCGCTACGCATTTATTGCAAGGATCGCCAGCAAATAAATATTATATTTATAACGGTCATTCTTTTAAGATGGCTTCGCAAAATTTCCTTTCTTTTTTTAATTGAATTATTATGGCACCCGTTAATGTAACACCCGGCGCTTATATTCAGGAGCAAAACGATTTTCCCAAATCAGTGGTGGCTGTTGAAACTGCTGTGCCCGTATTCATCGGTTATACTGAAAAAGCGGTTCGTGATGGCAAATCATTAAAAGGAAAACCGGTGCGCATTGACTCTATTCAGGAGTACATGGAATTTTTCGGTGAAGGTTATCCGCACCAATTTAAGTTGGCGTCCGGCTCGTTAACACCTTTTAATGCATCCCTGATCATAGATCCAATTCAGCAATTTTATTTTTATAACAGTATCCGTCTTTTTTATCAAAATGGCGGCAACATATGCTATATCATGAGCATCGGAACATATGGCGGTGAAGATGAGGGACCGGCAATGAACGAAATTAAATCAGCCGATTTTTCAGATGATGTATTTGCTGTTCTTGTAAATGAACCTGAACCTTCAATTGTTGTTTTGCCTGATATTATTTCCGCATGTAAGCATGATCCTGCGGGCTGTTACGAAGTGTATGACAGGCTATTAAAACACTGTCATGATACGCAAAGCCGGTTTGCTATACTGGACGTCAATTATGATGACCCGCAAACAGATGTGAATAATTTCAGGGAACACATCGGAACTGATTATCTGGGTTACGGAGCTGCTTATTATCCCTGGCTGAATACGTTAGTAGCAGCCGCCGGTGAAATAACGCTGGCCAATTTGGATTGTCCGCTGGATCAGTTAAAAACACAATTGCCGGAGCCTGCAGCAGGGAATGTTTTTGCTCATTGGAATGCAGTTACTTATACTGATACTGCGGAGCAAAAACAAAGTAAGCTTTTACTGCTGCATAAAAATTTGCTCGCCGCCAGCCCGGTGTATGTTCAGATAATAAATGAAATAAAAATAAGGTTAAACCTCTTGCCACCCTCTGCTGTAATGGCCGGTGTGTATACAATGGTGGATCAGTCCCGTGGAGTCTGGAAAGCACCCGCCAATATCTCGCTGTCTAGTGTAACAAGCCCCTCTGTCAACCTTTCTCACGAGCAACAGGAGACCTTGAACGTTGACGCGGTTACAGGTAAATCAGTCAATGCTATCCGTCCATTTCCGGGCATTGGAACACTGGTATGGGGAGCAAGAACCCTCGATGGCAATAGCCAGGACTGGAGATACATCAACGTTCGGAGAACGATGATCATGATTGAACAATCGTTGAAGCTTGCTTTGAAAGTGTATGTTTTTGAACCGAATGAACCGGCAACCTGGCTAACCATAAAAAGCATGATGGAAAATTTCCTGATTAACTTATGGAAGCAGGGTGCACTTTCCGGGGCAAAGCCGGAGCAAGCATTTTCAGTGATGGCTGGATTAGGAACAACGATGACGCCCACCGATATTCTGGAGGGTATTTTACGCGTTACAGTATTGGTCGCCATTGTGCGTCCGGCAGAATTTATTGAAATCACATTCCAGCAGCAACAGCAGTCTGCCTCCTGACGGAACGGTTACTTTTCTTAAGGCGACTTTTATTTGCTGTTCAAAATACTTCCAAGGTTAGCCGGGGAGTAGTTAACTGACTTCAATGTTTTATGATCATTTTCCCGAAACACCAGGTATAAAGATGCTTCTTCTTTCCAGTACGCTTCACTTTGTTCTTTTGTTTTGTAATGGGCAATGGTTTGATGCGCTTCTTCCAGCGAAGTGCATGCCTTGCTCATGTTGGAACGGTGTACTTCATCAAATAGGGCTTTGAATTTGTCTCCCAATCCAAATTCCAGGATGGCGCCTGCAAGCACATATTGTATATCGCATAAAGCATCCGCAACTTCCACCAGGTCATTATCCTGAATGGCCTGCTGCAGTTCTTTCATTTCTTCCAGCAGCAGGGATACGCGTAAATCGCATCGTTGTTTGGATGGTATGGCCGGAGCGTTTACTACCGGGTGTTTGAATGTGCGGTGAAATTCGGCTACCTGGTTTAATGGAGCTGCTTCGTTCATGAGTGTTGTATTTTAATGAAAATTATCCGGCTGAAATTACTTTATTTTTTGTTTCAGCAAATGATTTTATTGGATTGCCTTTATGTTGAGGATGATAATATTGTCTTATACTTTGATAAGTTTAATGTACACAAAAAGCAGGATGAACTTATTTTTTAGCCTGAATGAATTACAGTAATGCCAGTTGTTTTCACATCAGTAGAATAAGTTACATTTAAATAAAATTACTGCATGAAAGCGGCTTACTATGAGTCTTTTAAAGGGCCTGTTGCAATCGTTCAACTTCCGGATCCTTCACCGGCTGCTAATGAAGTAATCATTCGTGTAAAAGCAAGCGGACTTTGCCGCAGCGACTGGCATGGCTGGCAGGGGCATGACTCAGACATTCATCTGCCACATGTGCCCGGTCACGAGCTCGCAGGTATCATCGTTGCCACCGGCAGCGCCATCCGCAACTGGAAAACAGGCGACCGCGTTACAGTACCTTTCTGCGTTGGCTGTGGTACCTGCGTTCAATGCAGTAACGGGCAACAACAAATATGTGATCATTACTACCAGCCCGGCTTCACAGGTTGGGGATCATTTGCTGAATTCGTGCGCATACCTTTTGCCGATGATAACCTGGTTCGTTTGCCTGACGCAATGGATTTTGTAACTGCCGCTGTATTGGGTTGCCGTTTTATAACTGCATGGCGCGGCGTAACGACACAAGGTGCTTTAAAAGCAGGCGATTTTATTGCCATTCACGGCTGTGGCGGTGTAGGACTTTCCGCCATTATGATTGCCGCTACGGTGGGAGCCGTTCCCATCGCAGTTGATATAGATGATACCAAACTTGCATTTGCAAAAAGTATAGGCGCCGCCTTTGCAATCAATGCAAGGGAAACTGTGTCAGTACCTGATGAAATTTTAGCATTCACCAAAGGCGGCGCCCATGTTTCTGCAGATGCCCTGGGCAGCAGGCAAACATGCGGCAATTCGATACGTTGCCTTCGCAAACAGGACAAACATATCCAGCTGGGATTAATGGCCGGCTCCGAAGCAAATCCTCCGATACCAATGGGTGAAGTAATAGCCAGAGAGCTGCAGCTGATCGGCAGTCATGGTATGCAGGCGCACCAGTATCCGGGCATGCTGGAATGGATCAGCTCGGGGAAAATGCAACCTGAAAAATTATTAGGTAAGATCATTACACTGGAAGAAAGTTGTCTTGAACTAACTGATTTAAACAGCTTTAGGAATACCGGTGTTACCGTGATACAATTTGATTGATTGTATTTTTATTATTGCATCTTTCTGCTACTTTACTTTTGGCATTTGTATCTGCCAGTCCTTGCCTTTTTGCCCGGGCAACATGTTGTCTTGCCCGCTGTATCAACCTCACTGAACTATATTTTATGGACTTTAAAATTCTACGTTCCTGCCGCTGCAATAATCTGGTACGCAATATGTATATCCTCGATCTGGAATAGAGTATTAAATTGATCCTTCACTTTTAAATATTTATGTATGCAATGGCTCGGAAGAAGAGGCAGTACCAATGTTGAAGATCGCCGCGGTTTATCCGGTGGTGGAATTGCTGCCGGTGGCGGTATTATTGGTGTAATAATTTATGTGCTGTACACCCTGTTGGGCGGCGAAGCAGATCCTTCGCAAATGCCCATTTCACCAGGTGTGCAGCAGGCGCCCATGTCAACCGAAGAAAAAAAGGCGGATGACCAAAGAGCGGATTTTGTGAAAGTGGTATTGGCAGATACCGAAGACGTGTGGAATAAAATATTTGCTGACAATGGTAAAAAATATACAGAACCCACCCTGGTATTATACAGGGATGCCGTGGCGTCGGCCTGTGGTAATACGAGTTCTGCATCGGGTCCATTCTATTGTCCTGAAGACAGCAAGTTATATATCGATCTCTCTTTTTACCAGGAGATGCAGGACAAGCTGCATGCTCCCGGGGATTTTGCTATGGCATATGTTGTGGCGCATGAAGTAGGGCATCATATACAGAAGTTAAATGGCGTTACACAAAAGATCGCAAGGATCCGGCAGCAGGCTTCAGAAGCAGAAGCCAATAAATATTCGGTGATGCTGGAATTACAGGCCGATTTTTATGCCGGTGTATGGGCGCATTACGATCAGAAAATGAAAAACGTACTGGATGCGGGTGATATTGATGAAGCATTAAATGCCGCCAATGCAATTGGTGATGACCGGCTGCAAAAGCAGGCAACCGGCACGGTAGTTCCGGATGCTTTTACCCATGGAACTTCGCAGCAAAGAATGTATTGGTTTAAGAAGGGGTACGACACAGGCGATATCAGCCAGGGCGATACTTTTAAGGAAAACTGATACCGTAATTTTCGATACTGCGAAAAAAAATCCCCAGCCAGTGTTATTGCCTGGTCAAAATTAAGTTACCTGAATTTTTTTATCAAATCTCTTTAAATAAACAATCTAAATTTTAATGTATGGATAAGATGGAATTAAAAGGCAAATGGAATGAGTGGAAAGGTAAACTCAAACAACAGTACGCCGAATTATCAGATGATGATTTGCAGTACGAAGAAGGAAAGGATGACGAATTTTGGGGAAGGGTTCAACAGAAAACCGGTAAGGCGAAAGATGACCTTATCAAATGGTTGAGAGATCTTGGATAACACAATTGAAAGTTTCCCGAAACAACAATTAACAAAAAGGAGAGTAGCAATGCTCTCTTTTTTTATTGCCTGCATACATGTTACCTCTTGTTGTTGCATGTTATAAAAATGGAGCATGCGCCGTCCCATTCAGTAAAGTAAATTGCTGCGTCAAAAACATAGATAAAAAGCAGATCATTTTTTTTCGAAATAATGTTGCCCTTAATTTCCCTATTTTTAAAAGCTTGTAGATACTGCTTGTGTTTAATTATTGTATGAAAAAAATCTCATTATTTATAGTTTGTTGCCTCTTCATTTCTTCCAGGATCAGGGCGCAAAACAGTCCCACGCCTGCAATTAGAAAAAATGTGCCAATGGATTCCATTGTGTTAAGCGATCCCTTTATACTGGCAGATGCCAAAGCGAAGTTGTACTACATGACAGGAACAGGTGGCCTGTTATGGAAAAGTAAGAATCTGCATTTCTGGGACGGACCTTACACGGTAGTAAAAACAGATTCCACTTCCTGGATGGGACGTCATCCGATGATATGGGCTGCTGAACTTCATCCTTATAAAAACAAGTATTATTATTTTGCCACTTTTACAAACAGAGCGGTAAAAATAGATACGGTAAAGGGAAATATAATAGAACGCCGTGCATCCCATATATTGGTAAGTGATCAGCCGGACGGACCCTATGTGCCTATGAAAGACTCCATTTATTTGCCGGCCAATAAACCAACACTGGATGGAACTTTTTGGATTGACACCGATGGAAAACCTTATATGGTGTATTGCTACGAATGGCTGCAGAACCTGAACGGTACAATTGAAAAAATAGAACTGAAGCCAGATTTAAGTGGAAGCATTGGTGAAGGAAAAGTTCTATTCCGTGCAAGTGATGCGCCCTGGAGCCGGGAAAAAGATGAGCAGGGTAATGATCGTCCCAATAAGGTAACCGATGGTCCGTATCTGTTTCGCACGGCAACCGGCCGGCTGGGAATGATATGGACCAGCTGGATTTATGATGTATATACTCAGGGCGTTGCTTATTCATCAAGCGGCACATTGGACGGTGCCTGGGCGCAGGAAAAAGATCCGGTTACGCCACCCAATTATGGTCACGGTATGTTGTTCCGTTCACTCGATGGCAAGTTGTTAATGTCTTTACACAGCCATAAAAAAATCGGCGATCGTACTGTACGGGTACCGCATTTATTTGAAGTGGATTTATCAGGTGATAAATTAATTGTAGGCAAGCCTTTCATTCCTTAATCACAAAGCAGGCTCTGCAATGTAACCGTTAATAAAGCTCAATAACCGCGAAAAGAAAAACGTATTAAATATTGCTGTCTGCCCTGCTCATCCTTCCTGCTATGATACTTACAATAAACAACTGCACTGCATGAAACAACATCAGAGGAAGCAATATCAACCCTAGATTGGCTGAACTGGCAAACAAAACTTTGGTCATAACAGAACCATGCACGAGTGATTTTTTTGAACCACAAAAAGTAGCTGTGATACGATCCTGCCGGCTAAAATGCAGACCGTTTGAAACGATCGTTATAATGCCATACACAAGAAAAAATAAAACAGTCACCATCACCAATAGCAATGCCAAAGCATACATGGAAAAATTTTTAAAGGCGCCTGTATAAAACGATTCACTGAACGAACAATATACAATCAGCAATATCACCGACTGGTCAAATAACTTCAATCGTTTTTTGTGCTGTGCCGCCCATGCGCCCAATCTTTTATGCAGCAGTAAACCTGCCACAACAGGCAGCAACACCTGTAGCAATAATTTTCCAATCACATGGCCAAGCCCCACATCACCTGTTTGATGATTGATAAAAAAGCTCATCCAGATGGGTGTAACAAATATGCCCAGTAAACTTGAAATACTGGCATTGAAAATAGCTGCGGGAATATTGCCGCCTGCAATTGATACCATCACCACCGAAGAGGAAACCGTGGAAGGCAATGCAGCAAGAAAGAAAAAAGGTACCCATACCTGTGCTAAAAATGCCGTAGCAAATAACGGCTTGCAAAGAAGAATGACTAATGGGAAAAGTATAAACGTAGCAATATGAATCACCAGGTGCAGGCGGGTATTCACCAGGCCCGCTCTTAACTTTTCAGGCCCCAGTTGAAGGCCGTAAAATAAAAAGATCACGGATACCCCGATATCGGCAATCGTATCCAGGTGAAAATGACTTTCTTTGGTACCGGGGTAAGGCAAAACATAAGCGATCGATACAACCGTAAATAATGCTATTATAAAATTGTCAACCAGTTTACCCTTCATACATACTGTTCAAATGAACGCTCTTGAAAATGCAAATAAAAGTGCAAGATAATTTAAGTGTCTTGATTTGCATGGTCAACGCAAAAATGCCCCTGTGACCGATTTGCAAGCAGGACTGAACGCACCCAAAGTGTATGCTGCACCTGCAGTTGTTTTAACTCGTTTTACTACTTCAATCAACACTCATAGTTTTAATTAAAGAACTGAATCTTAAAAAAAATATTTTCCAGGCCAACTGCAAGAATTATATTGCTTACTGATGCACGCCAAATAAATATGGATATCAATAATATACTATTATGAAAATTGCAACAACGATTTTACGCATCCTGCTGGGGTTTATTTACCTGGTTTTCGGACTGGATTATTTCCTGCACTTTATCCCTTATCAACCCATGCATACGGGCAGGGTAGAGGCTTTTAAAGAAGGGCTAAAAGGTGTAGGATATTTTTACCCGATGATTAAGTCTATACAGATAGCGGGCGGCATTTCTTTGCTCATTAACCGCTACGCCGCATTTTCAGCAGTGGCGCTTTTTCCCATCAGTTTAAATGTATTGTTGTTTCACACCATTCTTGTGCCATCCGGATGGCTGATGGGTGTTTTTTTGATAGTACCCAACGTGTTTTTAGGATTTGCCTACTGGAAATATTATAAGCCCATGTTTGTAAAAAAGCCGGTCGTTTGAAGTATCCGATATCATGTTAAAAATAAAACCGGCAATCCTGTTCCGATAGTTCTTTGCCTCTGCATCTTTAGCATGCCTGCCCTATTTGTTATTATTACCCAGTGCATCAACATATGTTATGTTAACCATACGGTGAAGATTCATTCCTGGATAGTGAACCATTGACAATTCACCATTAACAATTCACCACTCACCACTGACCACTCACCAGTTTCAGTCTGTAAGCTTTTGTGTTTCTTCCTGGCTGGCGTATTCACCTTCGGTTTTGGGCAATGTTTTTACTGTTGACCTCTGCAGACAAATAAAGGACGAAGCCGAGTACAAGCCGATCAGATTACCAGAGAATGTATAGTCCATTAACGTAAGTTTTACGACCCCATCGATCGACAATTCGATATAATTGCCATAGCGGATGAGGGCGAAATGGAAGGACTTCTTTTCATTGGTTTTAAAAACGCCCGACTGTATATCGTGAAAAATAAAATTTTCTCTTGTATTCAGCGGATTGAATCCCCACGTACGTATTTTAACCAGGCCGTTCGTCATATCAAACGAAATGAAATAACCGTTGCCATCGGCATCAATATCACTCACAAGACCAAACTTACCCATACCTTCTACGGTCAATATGCCTTCCCAGATAAAATTTTCAACCGGCTTTTCAAAGCAGAAGATTTCATACCCGCTGCGGGCACCACAAAACCATTTTTCCGCTTCAATAATGCAGGTGGCGGTGAGGTTACCCAGTATTTTTTTAACCGTTGTAAAGTCAGGCTGAGCAATTGTTTGTTGTACCATTTGTTGCCAGCGGTAATAACTTTTTAACAGCAGCCGCCCCTCTGCATCCGTGCCTAATTCCTTGGGTGGGGGCAACACCCGCAATGCATTGATCTTGCCATAGGCGTAAAAGAAATTGAATACCAGTAAATGCGTTCCATCCTGCACTGTACGGGCAGCATAGTTTCCCTGGGGCAGTATTACATCGGCGTTAAAAGAATGGTACTCTCCAAAAAAATCCGTGGCAAACCAGTAGCGCACTTTTATATCTTCACGGATAGATCCCAGTAAATAAAATCGTCCGTTCAATTCAAAAACACAGGGGCATTCTATATCATCATACATCATGGGGTATAATAATGGCGGCATCAGTTCAAAAACATCGTTCGTAATTTTTACCATCCCTACACAACCTCTTCTTGACACAGGCCCGGCAATGGTCCGCGTTGCAACCAGCAGGTAAACTTCTCCTTTATATTTAAACCGGAAAGGATCACGGAAACTTAGCCATGTGCGGGGATTGGTCTTACTGGTTTCATAAAAAATGCCTTTGGGTTCAATGGGGAAAATGCTTTTACGATTCTTTGTCCAGTTGATAAGGTCATTGGATTCTGCAAAGCCAATTCTTGAAACTACCCCACGGTCTTTTCGTTGCAGGCCTGTATAATACATCTCAAATGTATCATTCACTTCCACTACGTGCATGGTCCACAACATATCGTCATCCCATTCACCGGGATGTCCCACAAACAAGGCGTTGTTTACCCTTCTCCAGGATATACCATCTGTTGATACCGCATGGGCAATATAATCGTGGTTGGGGATAATGAGGTGAAATAAATGATATATCCCTTTATGAAGTATCACCGTAATATCCCCAATTTCCCAATCACTAAAACCTGAGCCTGAATACATAACCCTTTTTTACGTTTAAAAAAAATGTAAAAATCCTCCTTTGGACTGATTTTGGTGAGTAGGAACAATTGTTAAGCCAATGTTAACCGCCTATAATTATGAAAGAATATTATATACAGTTATACAGCCCTCACGGGCTCATCCGTTTCAACGATCCGGAGATCGGTAGAGATAAAGATACAGGTGGCCAGGTGAAATATGTGCTCGAAATGCTTGAGCATCTTTCGCTTCATCCGCAGGTACGAAAGGTAGATTTATTCACCCGCAAAATCATTGATAAGCGGGTGTCTTCCTCCTATGAAAAAGAGGTGGAGGTGGTGAATGAAAAAGCCCGTATCATCAGAATGGCCTGTGGTGGCAACATGTACAGGCCAAAGGAAACGCTGTGGGATTACCTGGATGAATTTATTGATAAAACAATCCGTTTTATTGATGAAGAAGCAGACTTTCCTGATATCGTACATGGGCACTATGCGGATGGTAATTACCTCGCCGGGCAAATAAGCGAAATATTCGGTATCCCCTTTTTGGCAACCGGTCATTCACTGGGGCGCAACAAAAAAAATATCCTGTTGCAGGAAGGTATGACGGAAGAAAAAATTGAGGAAAAGTTTAACATGGCGAAGCGAATTGCTGTGGAGGAGAACCTGCTTAAAGCAGCGGATGTTATGGTAGTAAGTACACAGCATATCATCGATACGCAATATGCTTTATACGATAATGTGAATGCCGCGAAATTTAAGGTAATTGCCCCGGGAGTGAATGATGAATTGTTCTATCCATTTTACCGGCTGGACATGCCTTCATTTAAAATGTCGATGGAACAGGAGCAGGCTCTGTACCGCATCAATTCTGATATTGAACGATTTTTATTTAATCCTGCCAAGCCTTTGATATTGTCTATCGGCCGTGCAGACAAGCGCAAAAATTTCGAAGCCATTATACAATCCTATGGCCAGGATAAGGAGTTGCAGGCAATGGCGAACCTGGCCATTTTTGCCGGTGTACGAAAAGATATTTCGCAGATGCCGGATGATGAAAGAGATATACTGACCAACCTGTTATTGTTGCTGGATAAGTACGACCTGTACGGCAAAATGGCCATTCCAAAAAAGAATGATCCCAAGCTGGAAGTACCCGAAATATACCGGGTGGCTGCCCGCAAAAAGGGCGTATTTGTGAACGCAACACCTGGCGAAAATTTCGGACTTACCATCGTGGAAGCCGCCGCTTGCGGTTTGCCCATTATCGCTTCGCCCACCGGCGGCCCGAAAGAAATACTGGAACAATGTGATAATGGTTTGCTGGTAGATGTGGAAGACCCGAAGGCCATCGCCGAGGCACTCAAAAAAATTATTTCTGATAGCCAGGTATGGGAAAAATATTCTACGAACGGCATTGCCGGTGCCAACCAATTGTATTCATGGACATCTTATGCCAACAAATACATCGAACTCATCAATGAACTTTTTCAAAGGAAAAGTTTGGAAGAAGGCAGCCTGCCCCACACAACGGCCTATGGAAAAAAGCTGGCGAATGCGGAATTGTTCATCATTTCTGACCTGGATGGAACATTGGTTGAAGGCAATGATTCACGGGGGCTGAAAGAATTTACACAATGGATTGCCGACAATAAAGGAAAGGTAGTATTCGGCATCGCCAGTGGAAGAAACAGGTATATCACAGAACAGGCCTTTGCGCAATACGATTTGCCAAAACCCGATATATTGATCTGCTCAGCCGGCTCGGAAATTTTTTATACCGATAAATTCATTCCCGACAAGGGTTGGGAAAGCCATATCAATTACCAATGGAAAAGAAAAGAACTGCAAGCGGCGCTGGAAAAATTCCCCGGTATTTATTTGCAGGAAGAAGCGGCGCAATGGCGGTTTAAATTAAGCTATTATGTAGACGCTCATTTTGACGAAGATGCCATGGCCGACTTGTATAAATTTTTAGATGATCATAAGCTGCGTGCAAGGGTATTGCTAACGGATAATAAATACCTCGACCTGCTGCCATTTCGTGCCAGTAAAGGCAGCGCCGTACGCTACCTGAGTTACAAATGGAAAATGCCGCTGGAACATTTTATAACCGCCGGTAACAGCGGTAACGATAAAGACATGCTGAAGGGCAAAGCCAAAGGCATTGTAGTATCCAATTACAGTGCAGAGATGGAAGACCTTAAAAAATACCATTCCATTTATTTTACAAAAAATCCAATGGGCACAGGCGTGCTCGAGGGCATTCATCATCACATTGCCAAAGAGCAATTGCTGGGGAGTAAAAACTAATCAGCCTTGCACCAATAAAAATTCTCGGTTAAAATATTCATTCAGTCTGGCTGTAATAAGTTGCGCTGTGTACGCAATTTTTTGTAGTTTGTATTCAGTAGCTTCCCCAATACTTCATACAACATCAACTCAACTTTATGAAATGCTTATTTACACTGGTGATTTTGCCGTTCAGTTTATTTGCACAACAATCAAGCCTTGATAAATACATGCAGGGTCAGGCTGATCTGTATGGCTTTAATGGAAATGTATTGGTTGCAAAAAATGGTGTTATTCTTTATCAAAAATCCTTTGGTTATGCGGATTATAATACGCTTAGCAATCTCAACGAAAACAGCATTTTTGACTGTGGTTCTATTGCAAAAGAATTCACATCAATGGCAATACTGCTATTGAAGGATAAGGGCAAGATCAGCTATGCAGATACGCTTCGGAAATTCTTTCCGGAACTTCCTTATACGAATGTAACTATCGGGCAATTGCTTTCGCACAGTGCAGGCATACCCGATGGGTTTGAATTGGTAGCGAAATATTTTGATCATAATAAAATAGCGACAAATGATGATCTTGTAAAACTGCTGGCGCTCAAAAAACCAGCTGCTTTATTTAAACCTGGAGAGAACGTAATGTATTCAGGAACGGGCTTTAACCTGCTGGCCTCCATTGTCGAAAAAGTATCGGGACAATCCTTTAAAACATATTTGGATAAGCAGGTGTTTAAGCCGTTGGGAATGACGCATACCTCGGTTGCCAATGGCCCGCGTCCAAAGAAAGATTTCTTGGATTATAGTAATGGCTTTGTTTATTCTGCCGGTCTGAAAAAATATGTGCCGGCCAGCAGTGAGGACTCTGCGTGGACCACTTACTTTTCCGGCATTGCAGGCGAGGGAATGATTTTAACTACAACGGGAGATCTTTTAAAGTGGGACCGTGCACTTAAAAATCACAGCTTACTTACGGCGGCAACACAGCAGGAAATGCTTTCTCCCCATGCTCAAAAAGTATTTCCAAAAGTTACCTTTGGGTACGGGATGATCATGGGGCAAAGCAACTTTGGCAATTTAATTTTTCACAATGGTTACTTCCCGGGGTTTGTCAGCATGCACATGCGCTATACAAACGATGATGTCACGGTAATAGTTCTGTCCAACAATGAATCCAATGCGCCTTTTATAGCAAATGGTTTGGCTGGTATTACGCTTAATAAAGAAGTGCTGTTACCTTACCTGCATAAAGAAGTCTCACCACCACATGCGTCAGTTAATTATACCGGTAAGTACCAGATGCAGCTTACCAGGCCGCCATTTATGGCCATGTTCCCGGTAGAAATTATTAACAGGAACGACAGCCTGTTAATAATTTCCAAATTCGGAGCAGATGTTAATCTGAAGCCGGAGTCAGATAAAAAGTTCTTTTTTGACAATGGTACCGACCAACAAATAGAATTTGAAACGAAGAACGATGGAAGCATTTTGCATGCCTGGCATGTTGCGTGGGGCGTTAAAAAAGAACTTAAGAAGGTTGAATAAATTCTGTCCAATTTATTGCAGCGCAAATTTAGCTTGCCCATGATTGCGGGCACGGCAATTCAAATTATCAATACATTTACAGCAGGCAATTTCAATCAATCATTATCTATTTCATTTATTTTATGAAACTCACCCGCCAGCTATTTTTAGCCGTTTTTATTTTAGCAGCAAGCATGATCAGTGGTCAATGTGCGCAGGCTCAGCACCAGGAATATTATCCCGATCCAGATACGGCTATACAGCACCGCCTGGACGAATGGAAAGATTTAAAGTTTGGACTGCTGATGCATTGGGGGCCTTACAGCCAATGGGGTGTGGTGGAAAGCTGGAGCATTTGCCCGGAAGATTTAAGCTGGGCAACGGGAGGCAGAAAACCAGGCGTAGCGGACAATTACAACGACTATGTTAAGGCATATGAAAATTTGCAAACTACTTTTAATCCCATAAAATTTAACCCGGAAAAATGGGCTGCTGCTGCCAAAGATGCCGGAATGAAATACATGGTATTCACCACCAAACACCATGATGGTTTTTCGATGTTTGATACGAAGTACACCGATTATAAAATCACCGATCCTAAAACACCGTTTGCTGCCAACCCGAGAAGCAATGTTACCAAAGAAATATTTTCGGCTTTCAGGAAAGAGCATTTCTGGATCGGCGCCTATTTCTCCAAGCCTGACTGGCACAGCGACTTTTACTGGTGGAAAAAATTTCCGGCAGCGGATCGTAACCCGAATTATTCAATCAAAAAATATCCTGAACAATGGAAAAAGTTTACTGACTTTACGCACAACCAAATCAATGAACTGATGAGTGATTATGGCAAGGTGGATATTCTTTGGCTGGATGGCGGACAGGTGAGGAAAACATCAGATGAAGAAATTAAACGCTACCTCTCTGATACATCTGAAGGCTCCAGGTGGGCCCGCAATCCGCAGAGCCAGGATATTGATATGCCACGCCTGGTAAAGGAGGCAAGGGCCAAACAACCAAAGTTAATTGTGGTAGACAGGGCCGTACCCGGCGAACAACAAAACTATCTTACACCGGAACAGCACATACCGGAAAACGGCCTGCCTTATCCATGGGAAACCTGCATGACGATGGGCAACAGCTGGAGTTATGTGCCCAACGACACCTATAAAACTGCCAATGAAATCATTGAAAAGCTCGTAGATATTGTAAGCAAGGGTGGCAACTATTTATTAAATATCGGCCCCGGTCCGGATGGTGAGTTAGATCCCAATGCCTACCAGCGATTAAAAGAAATTGGTGCCTGGATGAAGGTAAACGGAGAAGCCATTTATGGCAGCCGCATCTTTTCCAGTTTTAATGAAGGAGAGTCTATCCGGTATACACAATCAAAGGATGGTAAAACGCAATACATCTTCTTTTTTAATTTCCCTGAAACAAAGCAGTTGCTTACTAAAATTCAGTTTTCTAAAAAAGTCAGGCTGCAACTGCTGGGAAGTAAATCCAGGTTGTCATGGAAGCAACAACAAAATGGAGTGGAGATTAGTTTACCTGCTTCGTTAAAGTCCGTCACAGATTATGTATGGGTTGTAAAAGTGAGTAACTGATCATGTAAGATATTTTTAGAGCTTAAAAAAGTGGCGTTTCGCTTTAGTCAATCGCACCTTCACTTTTCCTTTTTTGCTGAAACCACCAGTACAATGGAACACCAGTTAACATCAGCACCATCCCGATTACGGCTTCTCTCGGGCGGGCAATAATGGTATTGATAAAAAGGGCAGCGCAAAACAATATAACAATGGCCGGCACAACCGGGTAGCCCCATACTTTATAAGGCCGGTGGGCATTTGGCATCTTTTTTCTTAAGATAAAAACGCCGAGCGTAGTGGCGCCATAATAAATAAAAACAGCAAAAATAATCATGTCTGTCAGCTGGTCAAATGTACCGGAAAAAATCAACAGGATGGCCCATACGCATTGATATAATAAGGAGTTGCCGGGTACTTGCGCTTTATTCAGTTTGGCAACTGATTTAAAAAACACTCCTTCCCGGGCCATGGCAAAATAGGGGCGGCAACTTACCAAAATGGTTGCATTAGTACAGCCCAGCGTAGTAACACAAATCAGCAGGGAAATCAGCAGTACGCCGGTATTACCACCGAATACACGTACCGCTTCAACGGCTGCAATTTTATTGCCTGCATCATGAATTTGCTCCAGGTTTTGAACGGGAAGCAAGGATAGATACGCTGCGTTTACCAGCAGGTAAATCACAATCACAATTAAAACACCAATGGCAATGCCGACCGGCAGGTTACGGTTTACATTTTTTATTTCGCCCCCTACAAATCCCGTGGAAGCCCAGCCTTGGTACGCCCAGAATGCTGCCAGCATAGCCGTAAATACGGCGCTGAAAGTTACCGTAGAACCATCGGTCGTTTTTAAATCAAACACACTGCTGATGCTGGAGTGCGGACTGGCAAAACCAAAGACGATTATCAGGAGTATACCCGCCAGTATCAGGATCATTAAGGCTGTGCTAAATCCGGCACCGGCCTTAATGCCGGCGCTGTTGATCCAGGTTAATAAAACAATCAGCACAATGGCGGTCAGCTTTACATTCAAATCTGTAAACGGATGAAACACGCCACCAATGCTAATACTAGCCCATTTCGGCAATACATCCGGCAACGCAATAATACTGTTTAATGATTCTGCGAACACATAGGCCAGCGAAGAGATCGCCGCCGTTTGAATGATGGTAAACAAAGACCAGCCAAAAAGGAAGGCGAAAAACTTGTTGTAGATTTTTTTATAGTACACATATTCGCCGCCGGTGCCGGCCAGTAAACCTGCCACTTCCGCATTGCTCAATGCACCCATTAAACTGATGATGCCACCTAGTACCCAGCAAATAAGCACCCAGCCCGGTGAATGTAATTCAGCCGCCATGGGAGCCACTTTTTTATATACACCTGAACCTATTATATTCCCCGCTACCAGTACAATAACAAAGGGTAATCCAAGCGAGCGCTTTAACTGGTCAGGTGATTGCATGCAGTATGATTTTAGTTAACGGAAGATAACAATATTGCACGTGATTTTTTTACAACAACCTCATTTCTTTTATAGCACCAGAAGCAGTGATATGATCTTTTGGCAAACCGTTTTGCAATAGGTGCTCCCCTCAACACCCGATGCAGCTACCGCAACAGCTTACACATTTATTCGCAATTTTCTAATTAGCTTCAGCATGGTGTTCAACCGATTCCGGCAAAATATTTTATTGCTCAAACCAACATTAGATGTGACAACGATTTCACCCATTGCAATTGTTCTTACCACCAATCATCCTTGCTACATTTTTTTCCTGCAGTTATACTACCGGCGACACGCAAAAAGCAACCTTCGCTGATTCAGTAGCAGCGAATATAAAAATGTACACGCACGTTTGGGACGAGATTATCAATAAAAGGAAGCTGGATCAATTCAACGACTCCAATTTTGCCAAGGGTGTGGTCATGCACGCCAGCCTGGCTGATGTTATTGGTATTCACAGTGCACGTGCTTATTACAATAACTATTTAACGGGATTCTCAGATATTACATTTACCATTAAAAACGTATTTGGAATGGGCAACAAACTGGTAAAGCACTGGGACTTCCGGGTAACACATACCGGCTTGTTCTTCGGCATTCCGGCAACACGTAAAAAAGTTGATATAGATGGCGTAACCCTTGTTTGCATGGCTGGTGGAAAGATTGCAGAAAAAAGAGACTTTCTTGATAACTTAGCATTTATGCAACAACTGGGATTGATTCCGCGGCAATAGAATTGGGTGGAATTATAATTTTACGGCAGACTTATTTCAACAGATATCCATATACATTTTGCATTCAGCAGTTAATGAATTGAACAAAATAAAAAAAGAGCAATTGCATCAACGCAATTGCTCTTTCAAATTATTATATCGGAGCTAATTTTATTTTTTCAACTCTGCTATCAATTCAACTGCTGGTTTGTCGGTTGTAACACGATCCGCAGGCTGGTCAACTGTTGCGGGAGATGGAGCTGTAGTTGTTTTAACCGCTACATCATTCAACGAAGCCAGGTACTTATTTCGTTCTTTTTTTGTTAATGTTACCTCACTTCCATTTTGTTCGTAATAAAAATGCGTAGCTATAAAATGTTTTACATGGGCGCTTGTTTCAGCTGGCAAAAAACGTTGCATTTTCCAAAACTCACGGCTGCCGGATTGCTTGATTGCCTTGTGTACCTTTCCTGCACCGCAGTTGTATGCCGCCACTACCAATAACCAGTCATCAAATTGTTTGTATAACTCATTAAAGTAGCCAGTTACCGCTACAGAACTTTTATATACGTCCCTTCGCTGGTCTGTTTTGCCATTCACCTTTAAACCAAATGTCCGTGCAGTTTCAGGCATCAGTTGCCAGATGCCCGCAGCACCGGCGTTGGAAGTAGCACTGTTTTTTAGTTCAGATTCTACGATTGCAAGGTATAATAAACCAGCAGGCAGGCCGCTTTTAAGCAAGACCTTGCGAATGGTTTTAAAATTGGCAGGGTTCTGCTTCTTAACGATGTCGAGCATCTCCGCATTTTCATCAAGATACTGATCAACAGATTTTCGTACCGCAGGTTGCAAAGGAATAGCTGCAAGCTGATTGTTTACGGTCGTTTTAATTGTTACAGAATCGTGCGGCAAATAAGCTAACAGCAATTCGGTTTGCGGTTGAGTATGGGCCTGGAATAACAAAAGCACCAGCATACTCAGCAGACCAATTTCTCTGCGTATTGTCGTTGTCTTCATTGTACTGTTTTTAGTAAAGAAATACTCATAGGAAACCGGGTTTCTCTTTAAACAGTTTTTCGGTAAAGTGTTGGAGGATATTAAATATTGGTGTTCGGGTTAATCAGTGCCATTATGAATATGGCAGTTTTGTAAGCATTTTTTGTACGGCTGATGCAAGGCAAAAATAGGGCTAGTTTGTTCGAAAACAGGCATAAATGGCTTGGTAAGGATTAAACTAATATATAAATACATTGCTTTCAGCTTATTAACTTTTCCACACCGAAAAATTGTCAGTAAAACGGCCAAATGATGTAAAATTTGGCTCTATTCTTTGTAATTTATTGTAAAACAATCAATTACTCTCAATAAGCCTCGGAAACCCGAAATGATATATAAATTTGTTTGTTTGTAAGTTTCAGGATTACCGTGACAGGACTGGAAAATTAAAGTCTTTTTTGACCTGCGGGTTCGTACTTCGTACAAAAGCTGCTGATTTAAGAATGCCGGGAAAACAGCTATCATAAACCGTTAGCTATTATATATAGATATAATTTTAAAATAGCATTATTGTGACATTTTTAATTGTTTTCAATAGATAATACTCCTGGCTCCACGCCTGCAGAATCCAATAAAAAACGCAACTATTTCACTTTACTTTTGTAATATGCGTTCACTTAAAACGAAACAAACTTTTTTATTTATGATTACAACAAAAGGATATGCAGCACAATCACCGGAAACAGAACTTGCGCCATGGAGTTTTGAGCGCCGCGATGTAGGTGAACATGATGTTCAGTTTGATATTATGTATTGCGGCGTTTGCCACAGCGACCTTCACCAGATAAAAAATGATTGGTTCCCCGGTATTTTTCCGATGGTTCCGGGGCATGAAATAGTGGGTAAGGTGGCAGCAGTGGGAGCCCATGTAAAAAAATACAAAGTGGGCGACCTGGTAGGGGTAGGTTGTCTTGTTGACAGCTGCCGTACCTGCGAAAATTGCCAGGAAGGCCTGGAGCAATACTGCTTAAATGGCAACTCACAAACCTACAATGGCCTTGAGCAGGATAAAAAAACACCTACTTATGGAGGCTATTCCAATACCATCGTGGTGCACGAAGATTTTGTACTAAGCATCAGCGATAAATTACACCTTGCCGCCGTAGCTCCTTTGTTATGTGCAGGCATTACTACGTACTCTCCCTTGAAATACTGGAAGGTAGGCAAGGGGCACAAACTAGCCGTAGCGGGGCTGGGCGGACTGGGACACATGGCCGTAAAATTTGGGGTGGCTTTTGGTGCTGAAGTAACGGTGTTGAGTACTTCACCAGAAAAAGAACAGGATGCAAAAAAATTGGGGGCGCATAAGTTTGTGGTAACAAAAGATGAGCAACAATTTAAGGCTGCAATGGGTAGTTTTGACTTTATCCTGGATACCGTTTCTGCCAAACACAATATCAATGATTATTTAGGGTTGCTAAAAACCAACGGGGTGATGATCTGCGTGGGTGCACCTTCCGAACCTTCCCCCATTTCGGCTTTCGCTATTATTGGCGGCAGAAAAAGCCTGGCAGGGTCGGGTATTGGTGGTTTGCCCGAAACACAGGAGATGCTTGATTATTGTGCCGAACACAACATCGTTTCCGACATAGAAATGATTGATATAAAAGATATCTCGTCAGCCTATGAACGTATGCTAAAAGGAGATGTGAAATATCGCTTTGTAATTGACATGGCAACCTTATAACATTCAAAAAAGCTGTTACTTATTGTGGCCGGCCCTTCGCCGGCCACAATAGTTTTGCGTTGGCCCGGTGCCATAGGAGCTTTCCTGATGCAAAGCTTTTGCAGGGCTGTTATTATCTGCTCTGCAATACTTGCTTAAATTTGTCCAAACAAAAAGAATAAAGAATGTTTGATTTGAAAGAAATTAAAGAGGCACATGCGAAAGTTAAAACTGGTGCAGATTTTCCAAAGTATATACAGGAGCTGATTAAGCTCGACGTTAAAAAATATAACACGTACGTCAGCAATGGTCGTACCGTATATTTTGGAGATGACAAGTACGAAATTAAATCTGAACGCAAATATGCTACACTAACCATCGCAAATATCAGCGATAAAGAAAGGTTCAGACATTTCTTAAAAAGCCACCAGCGAGGACAAACCGATTACCCAACCTTCTGCAATAACGCAGCAGCAACCGGCGTGGAAAAATGGACGGTTGATATGAGCCTGATGACTTGTACCTACTACGATAAATTAAACAGTAAAATGCTGGAAGAAAAAATTCCAACTCCCTGAGTTTTTATAAGCAGGTAGGGTTACGGGTTACTAACATTCCTGCCTTAAGGAGGATATATCCGGGGAATGCTGATTGATGGGAGCTTATTAAAGAATATATATTGGGTCAATCAAATCAGATGGCGTAAATATATAAATTCCCTTTATTTTTAGTATCCATATGGCCTGTTATAAACGCTACATCATTGTTATACCCCTGATTTTTTGCTCATTTATAAGCGACCATTATCCTGGTGATCTTCAATCTGCAGTACTTGACTATTACAACAAATATCCCGGCGAAAAAATTTACCTGCAAACAGATGGTACTGTTTATGCAACAGGCGAAGCCATTTGGTATAAAGTGTTTTGTACGGCATATGATATGCCTTCGGGCATTAGCAAGATTGCCTATGTACAACTTGTAAATGACAAAGGCCATATTGTGTTATTGAATAAATTGCCACTGCAGTTTAGCAATGGTAACGGCGATATCCAATTGCCGGATTCACTTGAAACCGGCAATTATACCTTACGGGCATTTACAGCATGGATGCTGAACTTTGAAGCGCCCCTTTTTGAAAAAACCATCTTCATAAAAAATAGCAACGATGCGGAGGAAGAAGTAAAATACAAGAATCAATCGCCGGAATATACCATCCACTTTTTTCCGGAAGGAGGTGACATTGTTGACAGTAATTTATGTCACATCGCTTTTAAAACAATAGACCAGTTTGGTATGCCTGCCGCTGTGTACGGAGAAATAAAAGACGATAATCAAAAAGTAGTTGCGTTGCTTAAAACATTTCATGATGGAATGGGAGAGTTTGATATAACAGCATTCCCTGGTTTGCATTACAGCGCTTACGTACATTTCCCCGACAGCAGCATGAAGCGTCTGGAATTGCCCGCATCCAGCAAAGAAGGCATTTCAATACATGTAAGTAACCAGGCAGATTCTTTTGATTTGTCTGTAAACTATAAAGGAAATGAGTTTGCCAATTATAAAAAACTTATGCTTGCTGTCTGCCAAAATAATGGCAGGGTGGCAACTTTTCCGTTAGAGATCCATCGCAGAAAGAACGTATTTACTATTTCGAAGACAGGTTTTGGTACCGGTATTCTTCGCCTTACAATTTTTGACAGCAGCGAAAAAAAGCCTTTGGTGGAAAGACTTTTTTTCAACAATAATAAAGATGCGCTAAGCGCAATATTACAAAAGGATAGTGTTGCTGCAAATGCAAAAAACAAATTATGCTATACTGTAAAACTTTTAGCCGCAGATGGAGGGCAGGTAAAAAAAGGCAGCTATGCTGTTGCCGTTACCGATGCAGACAAAGATGCGCAGGATGATTTGCAGGGAAATAGTTATTCCAACTTTTTTCTTAGTTCAGAACTTAAAGGGTATATCCACAATCCTGCTTACTATTTTAATAATACCAGCGACAGCACGTTAAAAGCACTTGACCTCATTATGCAAACAAATGGATGGAGGCGTTTTAAATGGCAACAGGTACTGAATCATGAGCCTGTTGCATTGCGTTATAAAGCAGAGCAGGATTTGTATGCAGCAGGAGAAATAACAAACTATTCAAAAATAAAAGATAAGGACCTTTTTGCTTTAAACATACTTGTTGAAACACCAGATTCATCAAGCTATGCAGGCTATGTAAGGCCGGACAGCAGCGGCAAATTTGTATTAGAGAATTACAATTTTTCCGGAAAGTCTTCTGTATATTTTAATTGGGCATCGTCAGATAAAAGTATTGACACTACAGGGATCAGGGTGAAATTTTACACGTCTTCAGTTGACAGTATTATACAGATTGCAACTTTAAACCGACCACTGCACAACCAGGAATTGCTTACTTCAAACGAATGGAAGAGCCGGACCAAAAAAGAACAAAATGAGCAGAGGCAACCTGTAAAACAAACAGCACGCAACTATAACCCGGTTGATACGATCTCAACAACCGATCTTATAAAAAAATATACCAGCGGATATTTTAAAACAAAAGATACTTACACTGTTGATATGATCAACGATTCTTTTCCAACCATTCCCGGGTTTTATAGTTTTTTAAAAAAATATATGCCGGCATTGGGTGTTGGTGGAAATGAAAAAAATCCCCGGTTCTTTTCCCGTTCGGTAAACACTGAAAAAACTCCTTCTGTCACCCCGGATGAACAGCAGGCGGGACCCTTTTTTTATATAAATGAAGTGCTTGTTTCTTACGAAGCTTTAAGAAAAATTCCGTTGGAAAGCATTGCCCTGGTTAGATACATCCCCCCGCCTTTTGCAATGGCCCCAAACAACGGGGGAAGTTTGGGTACAATTGCTGTGTATTTAAAAAAAGGTAAGGTTATTCCCTATAGAAGCTTCTCTATAAAGGGAAAAACAGCTGTTATGTATAATGGCTATTCCATCACCCGCGAATTTTATGAACCCAGCTACGGCAACACATCAACCAATATCAAAAACACCGCAAGAACGTTGTACTGGAACCCGGATATAGCTACTGATACCAATGGCAACTTACATTTTTCTTTCTCCAACTTTACCAATGCAAAAAATTTCAGGATAACAATAGAAGGAATAGATGACAAAGGAAAACTATTGCATTACGCTGCTGTCGTACAATAATCTAATGGTATCGTACATCAATTGTCCGGTTGCTGCTTCCGTGGTTGGTGTAAACGCTTCCATCCGGGGTTCGGTTGACCGCCCTGTAACAAAATGGACTGCCTTACAAATAAATAAAAACAGCTGTATTAATTAGGCGCAACATCAATGTCGCCTTTTAAGGGCCCGGTGCCATAAGCAACACGGTTACCATTCCTGTCGTGTATACAAAACCCCACTATATCAGGCGTGCCTTTATTTTCTCTTGAATTATTGGCTACCATTACCCAATACCTGCAACCACGTAAGGGTGCGGCGGCGGCTGCGTCCGATTTACATTGGCCGGTAAGGTAAATGGTAGGATTAAGTTTGCCGTACGAGTTGATTAACTCAATTGAAGAAGCAATAAAAACACCCTTTGCACCATCATTCATGTCCGTTTTAATTAACAGCGAACCGGCGGGATAATTATCTGCACCCGCAGGATCAAAATGAACATCTATCTCAATATGAAAAATGCCGGATGATGCCGCATCTTTCCGGCTGTCAATAAATACATCGCCTTTGCCTTTCGCCCTGGAAAATCCGGAAGCATGAAAGGCCGGAATTGTTGTGCTCATAAAAAAAGTTTTTTTGTGAATGATTTTTTTGAATTGCAGGCCTGGCCGGTTATCAAAAAATATGACCTAACGAAATTACCCTGCCTCCCAACCATTGTCAATACCCCAAAGTGATACTTTTATTGATGGTCAAAAGCAAACAAATCACTTCTGCTGACAAACAACAGCCCAATGCAGACAAACAAATGGCTGAACGAATGGCTTTTGCTGCAACGACCCATTATTGCCGAACCGGAGGTTTTAAATACAATATTGGCCGAACTTCTTTGCAATGTGCAGCTTCATTGGCGTCGCACACTTGTACTGAATACCGTTGAGGGGCTTTTATAATAGCGGTGGTACGTTTACCAAAATAAAAGGCACGTTTACGTAAAGTTTTATTTTGGTGTTTATTTTTAGTGTACATTGTTTGCCACTTACTTCTTATATCCCGGCAATCAATTTTTAACCCTAAACAACCTTTCCATGATAATAAATACTACTGTTCGTTTGTGGCCTGCACGCACTTTTTATGTGCATCAGCCACATAAAATCTGAATGGGCAAACCCGGACAATTTATAAAAACGTATTGTACTAACAACAATACAAAATGTATAACATTCATCCATCGATTTATAATTCGGATTTTTTGAATTGGTAAAATGTTATATCATCTATTTACGTGTTAGCGGCAAGTGTAAAAAACACGACCCATCAAACGACAATTTTTAAATGATAACAATCGACAAAGATACCTTTCTAAGAAGTTTCAAAGTTCTTTCAAATCAATCTTTTGATTTGTTCCTGGGGGCAGGTGCATCTATTTCTTCGGGCATTCATTCGGGAAGCGATTTGATTTGGCTTTTCAAACGGGAGTTGCTTAGTGTAAGTGGAAAAATAAACGGTAAAAAGTTTCAGGACTTAAAAGTTGAAGCAAATAAAAAGGTTATTCAAAGCTACTTTGAAGAGGAAGATGCAAAAGCCACAAATGCTTATTCTTACTATTTTGAAAAGTGCTATCCCGACCCTTTGGTAAGGCAAGAGTTCTTAACCAATTTAGTGAGAGACAAGAAACCATCCATTGGCTTTATGTGTCTTTCCGCATTGGTTGGTCAACAAAAACTAAACACCGTTTGGACAACCAATTTTGACGACCTGATTGAAAGAGCTATCAACAAATTGGATATAAGTTGTCAAGTGGTTTCACCTGAAAATGCCAAATCGGTTCAAAATTTCGGAAATGACATTCCCACCGTTGTTAAACTTCACGGAGATTTTCGATATGATGCTTTGCAAAACACAGACGAGGAATTGCAGAAATTGGAAGAAAACCTGCACCACTATTTTTTAGATGCAGCTACACAAAGAGGGTTATTGGTAGTGGGTTATTCGGGCAGTGATGAATCTGTTTTGCAAACACTTGAAACAGCATTGGAGAAACCGAATGCGTTTCCAAAAGGATTGATTTGGTGTATTCCAAAAGAAATAACTCCAAGCGAAAGACTATCAAAACTAATTTTCAGAGCCAATGAACAAAATCAGCGTTCGGGCTTTATGGTCATAGATAGCTTCGATTATTTTCTTCACGAACTCTATACCATATGTGAGTTGAAAAACGAGCAAATAGATTCTATCGCCAACGAACGATTTGAGCAAAGACGATTTTTTAGGCTTACACAAAATCAATCGAATACTACACCAATCCTGTTAAACGCTATAAAGGCAACTCATTTTCCGAAAACCATTTTTTCAACCAAAACTCAAATTAACGGAGAAGGTAAATGGAAAAAGTTAAGAGATGTATTACAAGGCTCAAATATAGTGGCGGCATTCAGCAAGGGCGAAACCCTTTCACTTTTTGGAAATGAAAACGAAATAAAAGGACTATTCAAAGATTATTTTACCGATGAAATGAAGCCGATTGATATTCCTGAGCATCTTTTTCACCAACCTGATTCATTCTACATTGGAATGTTGTATGAGCTAATTAAAAAATCTTTAGTGAATGATTTTGATTTAGCAATACACAGCAAAGGCAGACAATTCAGAAAGGTATTTTCAATCAATCATCCCTTAAGTCAAGAGGAAATCGAGAGCATCCCGAAATGGTTAAATCTTCACATTCCAAAAGGTATTCAGGTCTTTGAAGCATTTGAATATAAAGTAGAATTTGTAAACAAGGATTTATTTCTGCTGATTTGTCCGACAATCCATATTCAGACAACTACAGGAGAAGAACCAGACAAATTAACCGTTCAGAATGTTGCCAACATCATTACTTCAAACCGGTGGAATAAAAAATATGGCGAGAAAGTGAACTTTTGGTTTAACGAATTGAAACGAAGAAAACCAGATTTATCTTTCCGCTTGGGCGACTTTGAAATTAAACTATCAGCATACTATTCAACAGCAGCTAAAAAAATGGGCAATTTCTTTTGCTTCGACAGCTATGCAAAAGCGCAAGAGCCTCTTATTTACTTCCATCATCAGGATGACACCAAGCAATCTATTCACCCAATTAACGGCTTAAAAATATTAGGCCCTTTGGAAGAAAGTTTTGGAACCAATGGCGTTACTTCAAAAATTCAATTGGCTATTATTACTCCTGATACAGGATTTGAAAAAGTAAAAAAACATTTAGAATCATTACTAAATCCAGTAAGCCCGACAACCGAAAAAGAATATTTGAAAGAATATCCTGGTTTTGATGCAGTGTTTAAAAAGCATTTGGTAATTCCAACTTCCAGTCAAAACGAATTTGTAGTTGCAATAAACAGTCAGGAAATAAGGCAATATTCAGCCATTCAGTTTTATGAATTGATTAAGAGTAAGATTGACAAACTTGCTCTAAAGAATTCTGAAATTGATTGCGTGGTAATCTACATACCAAATGCTTGGAAAAATTTCAGAGAATTAAAAAATGAACAAACTTACTTTGACCTGCACGATTCACTTAAACTTTATGCCGTTAAGAAAGGATTGAGACTTCAGTTTATTGAAGATAAATCAATCACTTATGGAGACCAAGCAAAAGTAAAATGGTGGCTTTCATTGGGCATCTATGTAAAATCAAACGGTACACCTTGGAAAGTAAAAACTGATAACACAGAAACCGCCTTTGTTGGTTTGGGGTATGCAGTTCGGCAAAATGCAAAAAATAAAGTTGTTTTAGGAAGCAGTCAGATTTTTGATGGGAATGGAAACGGTCTACGGTTTTTACTTCAACCCATTGAAAAGCCAGTATTGATTGGCAAAAATCCATTTATGAGCAAGGACGATGCTTTTCGTTTGGTGACAAACATCCGAAACACATATCACAAAATAGACCCAGTAATTGGACTTAAAAAGTTGGTGCTTCACAAAACGACTCACTATACCAGAGATGAGATTAGCGGAATATGTAATGCACTTGAAGGAATTGATAATATCGAACTTCTACAAATCCAACAGTTCAGCAATTGGAGAGCAATAAAACTGAAAAAGAATCAAGCAACAGGCAAACATGAATTTGACGGCTTCCCAATTGACAGAGGAACAATCATACAATTAGACGAATTTAGTTTTTTACTATGGACACACGGTTTAGTTCAAAGCAACGAATTGTTAAAACCATATTATCAAGGAAAAAGAGGAATACCGACGCCATTACTGATAAAACGATTTAGAGGAACTGACCCTATTGAAACAGTAGCTAATGACATTTTAAAACTGACAAAAATGAATTGGAACGGAGCAGAACTATACAAAACAATGCCTGTAACTATAGACTTCTCAAAAAGACTTTCGGTAATGGGGAAACAATTAGAAGAACTTGGAAACAAAGCCTATGATTTTAGATACTTTATTTAGACAGGAAAGAACACCAGCTGCTAACATTGCATTGGCGCAAGTGGGGGCAGGACGTTGTAACTTCGGCTACAACTCAATATCAGATTTGGTTTGGGGCATGACTCTTTCTAAGAAACTTTTCGATAATTTTATAATCTCGTTCCAAATCATCATTACCACCGGGCAGACGTTTTTCAAAACCCCCCACTTGCGGCAATTCGGAACGTTGTAGGTAACCTTTTTTGACACACACTAACTATGCAAGTTTTTAAGACAGACAAGAAACTCTTTTGGACTAACGAGCTGAAGAGTTGGTTATGGACATTTGCTTTTGCGGCTTTGCTATATTTTATTTTAAAGTATTTTTCCTCAATGACCAATGAAAATATTATCGTTCAAGTCGTTGTTGTTTTACTTCTTAAACTTGCAGACACACTTTTTGTCCCGGCGGGGTTTTTGCCTCAAACTCGATAGTGTATAATACTTTACCGCAAAACCCCGACGCCGAAAAGACGTTAATTTTTCTTAATCCCAATCTAACTACAATACTAACTTCTTTATTGCTGCAAGCTCCAGCGTTGCGGTACAACTGACGATAGATTATATAAATCGAAATTAGAGAGCGGAAACCAGGCAGTAAAGCTGATATTAGGAGTTACTGATTATAGCATTTATATTTGAGCTGCCTGTAAGACTTAGCAACACTCTAATTATTGAACTAATGCTTAAAAAACTCTTTGCAAATTTATTCAGTAAAAATCGTGGCCTCATTGGTTCAATTGGAAATTTAATCGTTGCTCAGATAAATGATAAAGTTGGTCCAATAGATAGATCGATAACATATGAAGAGCCTCTTGATGAGTTTCTTAAGTTGAGGTACTATGGAGAAATAACGGGGGTGGTACCGCACAAGAAAAGACAGGAGAAATCGCATTTTGTGATCTGGAGATAGAACTTAATTCAAAAGAATTAAACGATGCTACCTTTACTGACATAATCCAAAAACTTGAAAATTTACAAGCTCCAAAAGGTTCAAAACTTATTATCAAAAGCATAGGTAAAAAAATTTCTTTTGGCAAAAAAGAAGGCCTGGGGCTATATATGCCTAACTGCAACTTTCCTAAAAAACCTTCTGATGGTTACGATATTAATTTTGTTTATTCAGAAATGTTGCGATTAATGAATATTGAACCAAATGTTGACAGGAGTTGGGGAGGAAAAGAAGAAACCGCTTTATACTTTTATGGGGAATCATTTGAAACAATGAACAATGCGATAGCTGAATTTATAAAGTCTTATCCATTATGTAAAAATGTAAGAATTGTTCAAATTGCATAACATGTTTTGTTGTGCTTTGACAACCTTCAACGTTGGCTCTTTACAGGCAAACAATTTTAAAATTAATTGCAGAAAAGATAAATCCCCGGCATTAATAAAACCCTTCCACAAATAAAAAGAGAGCCACCCATTACAGGCGACTCCTTCCATCTTCATGCCGGAAGAACGACTATTGTATAACCCTGCTGATGATATCGCTTACCGCTTCCTGCTGGTAGCTGCCCACAGCAGTAACCCTGAACCAGTATTTTTGAGCCGGCTGCAGGTTTTTAAACGTAACAGGGTGCGCTACCTGCCCAGCGAGAGTTGTTAATAAGCCACCCTTTTTTGAAAAATTTATTAACTTTAATATCGTCTTCCTGCCCCAATTAAAACAGTGCCGTGCTGCATTGAATGCTACCAAAACCTTTATCATGAAACAGCAATTTAACTGGACATTGGTTGTAGCGGCGTTCATATTTTTACCGGCTGTTGTTAACGTATATGCGCAAACCGGTACAAAAAATCAAGTGAGCATTGCTGTTGCGGGTATTGAATACGATGATGCCGGTTTCGCAAAACTGAAAGAGGGCATCCGGAACAATAAAAAAGTACAGGAGCTTAAGCAAAGTTTTTCGCAAAACACTGCCCGGCTTTCTCTTACCTACCCGGGGGATGCTACTGCGCTATGGGATGAACTGCCTGCAGATGTAAAAAAGCCATTTAAAATAACCACCATCGAAAGCAACCGCATTGAGTTGCAGTTAAAAAATGCAACGGGTACAAATGCGGCGGCAGGTACGGCTGCCACTGCTGCTTCCAACCCAATGGCCAATAAGGATGATTGTGCAAATTGTTACTGGAACATGTGTAAGTACGATGTTTTAAAAAGTTTTGGCGGAGCCGTTTATAAAGGCATTAATCTTGACAACGGCACTTTTTATTACAACTGTGATAACGGAATAGTTACCCAGAAAGTAATTATGGTAAACGGTTATGGCGTTACAACCGGTATTACTACGGACACTGTTTTGATAAGCAGCGGACCTGTAGGGACTAAATGGGGTGTAGTGAACGCGGATAATAAAAATGAATTACTGGGCTTGATGGCAGGCGCTGACCTGTCTATGAAAACTGTTGGGGGCTATACTTTAGTAGCAAAAAATATCAGTACAGATGCCGGGGGCAAAAGTTATAAAGATGTGATTGTAGTCAATTACAAGGGATACTCCAAAGACCCTTTTTTTGGATCCAATTTTTACTCTACCAATTTCTATTACGCAAAAGGAGTGGGGCTTGTAAGAACGGATACCTTAAATTTTGACAGCGACCCCGTTGCTGCCATCAATAAGGTAAATGACACTAAAACCGTTTACAGGGGAGGCTCAGTTGTAAAAGATGGGATGGATGAAACGCTGGTTGGGCTTTGGAAATACCATGATGCCAAAGCAAATACCGATGCGTACTATCATTTTCTTGCAGACGGAACTTTTGAATATTATGCAGGTACTGTTACAGAGGCAACTAAAAGCAAGGGCACCAACCATTGGAAAATAGAAGCAGGCGGTTATGATAAAAACGGTGTTGCTATCATTGACCTGACCTGGGCGGGTGGGGGATTTACCCAGCGTGAGGAACTTGAAAAAAAGAATGATGCTGCAACCGGTAAGCCGGCTTTTACTTTAAATACAACAATCCTGTTTATATCGGCAGATAATAAAGCACCCTGGAAATAACATTCGTTAACAGAGAATCTGCTTGTTTAAATACAAAAACGGATACTTGCTGTCTGACGTTCCGGACCTACCGCGGGGTAAGGCGTGCATAAACGGTCTGACTTTTGGTGCCGACCGTTTGTGCCTGAGGCCAATAAAATAGCCAACGTTACAAATTCAAGGTTTCGAAGTTGTTGATAAATTAGCCGTTAATTTTTTATTCATTCAGATACAGTTGGTACGCCTTTAAAATAGCCAACTGCCACGGAGGCAGTTGTTGATCTTATTAACCAAGCCGAAGCGAACACCAGCAAGCTGCATAAAGTTCATCCGCAACGTTGGGTGTTGCTGATGATTGATTTTGTGAATTAAAAGAGGAGCGTCTAAAACTGGCAGTATTTATGAAATTGGAAGGTTGCTGATTATAACGGAAATATTTGAGCAGAGCGCAATCATAAAGGGGCATTTTAACTAATTTTAGACATTAACAGTAAATCTATGATTGATAATGGAGCTTCAGTAGTTATTACACATCATATAAAAAAAGGTAAAGAGAACGAGTACGAGCAATGGCTCATTGAAATCAGTGAAATTTGTAAAAGTTCAACAGGGTTTGTTGACTGGCAAATCATCCGGCCGATTCATGATTTAACGTATGTATATACGGTTATTATTCGCTTCAATACAATTGCAAACCTCAAAAGCTGGATGGAATCTCCGGCACGAAAAGAACTGATTCAAAAGGCCAGCCTTCTTTTTGCAAAAGATGACAATTATATTATCAGGAGCGGTTTAGACTTTCTTTTTAATGCTTGCAATGAACAGCCCAAAGTACCTGTTCGCTGGAAACAATATCTCGTAACCTGGTCTGCCATTTACCCGTTATCCCTGCTTATTCCATTGGTTATTTTGCCCATTTTAAGGAGTTTTAATTTGCCCCAGCACCGTTATCTGGATGCCTTCTTTATTTCAGGCGCTATAGTTTTATTGATGGTGTATGTGATAATGCCTTATTACACAAAACTTATAAAAGCCTGGCTTTATAAATAGTTGGTGTTTTGCCTGGCTAGTTGCACCCAATTGCAGGATAGTCGCAAGTGCCCTGAAAAGGCCCTGCAGTAAAAGCTGTTGGCAGATGCGTTCGGTTATTGTTGCCGGATAGATGCTTACAGTTGAGTAAAGCATATTGACATAAAAAGCCTGTAAATATCAACGATCTTAGAACCACAAAGTAAAATAAATAATGGTCAATTTTTCAGTAATCAGCTCAATAATTTCTCCGGCAGATATTACAGATTTTGTTAAGCAAAACTATGCACGGGCACCAGCAGTTACTTGCAAACTTTTAAAGACAGGTATTAATCATACATACCGCGTTGACAGCGAAAAGGAAAGTTTTATTTTTAGAATTTATAGCTACAACTGGAGAACAGAGGAAGAAATAATTGAAGAATTGAAATTGCTGCAGCTGCTGCAGCAAAATAACATTCGGATTTCATATCCCATTGCAGACGATTCGGGAGCTTTCATTCAAACCATACAAGCACCTGAAGGAGCCCGTTTTGCTGTTTTGTTTTCGTTTGCCAAAGGACATAAAATATTAAATTTCAATAAAGAAACTCATTTTGAAGCAGGTAAGTTAATGGCTCAAATGCACCGTGTTACAAATGGGCTGGAACAGAGGCGCACCAACTACAATACGGAGACTTTACTACATAAGCCACTTAAAAAGATTGCAGCATTTCTTGCTGAAGAAACAACCGAGATGCAATTTCTGAGAATAACCCAATCACTGCTGAAACAGGAGTTATTCAATGCCAGCACCCGGTATATGAGAAAAGGCATTGTGCATTTAGATATTTGGTTTGATAACCTGAACATTTCAAACCATAACGAAATAACCCTGTTTGATTTTGACTTTTGCGGAAACGGCTGGCTTTGCCTGGATATAGCATACTACATTTTACAATTGCATAGCACCGAAAAAGATGAAAAACAACTCACCGAAAAGCTGGCGGCCTTTTACAAGGGGTATGAAGCGGTAGAAATGATCAGTGATGAAGAAAGAAGACTGATTCCGTATTTGGGGGTTTGCCTGTATTATTTCTACCTGGGTGTTCAGTGCAGCCGGTTTGATAACTGGTCCAACACATTTTTGAATGAAGTTTATTTAAAACGATTTGTTACTATATTGATAAAAGGGTATTGGGAAAAGATTAAATAATAAGGTTGTGAATGGTGAGGTGAAAGGGACGTTAACGAAGCTGATACCAGGAGTAGTCGTCATTAAGTGTGAACTCTGCATCGGTTAGTGTATTGACAAAGGAAATGTTATTTTCCTTGCCGATTGTTTCATTCATATACTGTTCCGCAATGCTTGTTTTGTTTTTGCTGAACCAGGCATCCATGGAATAAGAATCGTCGTTGCTGGTGTAACTGAAGCTTATGTTTTCTCCACCCTAATCTACGGTTCGGTAAAAGTTCAACAATGGTAAGCGGTACAAGAGAGTGACACAACGATGATCACCAAAGCTTCCCCTGTACACCCAATCATTTATATAAATTACCGATGGCTTTACTTATACGATAATCCCTTTTGATCTTCTGCATTGCTGATATAAAGCGGTTTAAATGCAGGGTCGTTGCACTCGCATTTGACAGTGATGGATTTGCAGAATACATTGCCGAAGATGCTGGCTACTGCTGCATCTGCGGCGTCCCTGCCGTTGGCGATTTTCACCAGCCCGTTAACGGGCACCAGTCTGGTTGGATCAAAGAAGATCCATTCACCACCGATATAAGCTTCGAAGCAGGCATGGAAATCGGGCGGGTTTAAATTGTAGGCATAGCCGGTAAAATAACGGGCGGGGATAGAAAGTGCCCTGCACAGGGCAATGCCCAGGTGCGCAAAGTCGCGGCAAACCCCCACACGTTGTGTAAGCGTATCGTAGGCGGAAGTACTGGAATTGGTTGCGCCACTGGTGTATTCTACGTTATTAAAGATCCACTCAGTAATAGCGGCCACCTTGCCATAGGCCGTATCAATATTGCCAAACTCTTTACCGGCCAGCTTCTGCAGCTTATCGCTCTGGCAATACCTGCTTGGAAAAAGGTAGGGCATAACCTCTGCATCCAGCTTGTTTACCGGTACGGTGTTTTGCAGCTTACGCTGGTGAATCATATCGTAGTCAATGTCTGCCGTTGCCTGGTAGCGGATGGTGAAATCCGTATTGGCTGCAGCCTTCAGCCGGATAAACCTTGACTCGCCTTCGGCAACTGTAATTTCTTCATGTTCGATAAACGGTTCAGTTACCAGGCTTTCTTCAACAATTACCTGGCTGCTGGAACGGGATGCCTGTATGCTAAAAATAAATGTGGTGGGTGAGTACACCTGGTAATGCAGTTCACTAAATACCTGGAATTTCATGCTGGTTGTTGTTTTATAATGATTGTTATTGATGGTATATTTTTTCTATCCAGTCTTCCGGCATTTCATCCAGGTAGTGTTTTAATTTTTCGTTCCATTCGCTGGATACCTGTTGCAGCTCCTGTTGCTGGAACCTTGTTTCGGTAATGTGAAAGCTGTTTTTTAAATAAGTGACAATATCTATGGGAAACTCCACATCGTTGGAACTTACCCTTACCGAATCGAAGGACAGATAGCCGGCTTTCAAAGCCTGCCGCATGGTGGTGCCGGGATGAATGATCCTGTTGAGTATGCCCTTGCCCTGGCCTGAATTGCCAATGATGGCAAAGGGACTTCCTTCATCCAGCTCAACCCAGTTGCCTTCAGTATACAGCAGGAACAATTTGTGTTCGGTATCATTTTGCAGCTGTCCGCCAACAATGGCATTTAAGTTAAACTTGTAGCCGGAAGCCAGCAGCGCCTCTTTATCTTCATACCCCACTCTTTTTATCTGCTCGCCAAAGGCATTCACAGCCTTGTACATTTTGTCGTACACAATTCCGTTGCTGATCAGTTCCTGGAAATAATGCACCGCTTTGTCTCTTACAGAACGCAGTCCGCTGGTCATGATGAAAAGGCTTGCTTTGCCATCCTGCAGTACCAACACTTTTTTCTTGACAGTGGTACTGGTGCCTGCGGATATCCGCGTATCAGCAATGCCCACCAGTCCGTCTTTTAATTTGATGCCTAAACAATATGTCATGCTATAAATTGTTATTCCCCGGCTGAATTGTCGAAGATTGTGCCAACTATTTTGAATTAAATACAATTAAAAGAGGAGTTGCTTTTACCGTTGTAAAACAAGGGGAGTGGTTTTAAAAGCAGTATTATGGCGGCTTTAATGGTACGATGGTACTTTGTTGATGCCTTCAATATTGCAGGGCGACTGGTTTATCATTCCCACTATTGGGGAAACAGTTCCACTGAAAATATTTTACTTTCAAATACAACAAGGGCCACCCCCCTGGAGCGATATAAAAAGACACACTGTTTAAACCCTGGCAGCTGCAGCAAGTGTAAAAAGCTTTGTTGATGTAAAAAAATAGACCTATCATTACGCCAGCCAATCTTAATTAAACCTGATGAAAAAATACACCCTGTGCTATGCTGCAATTGTATGCTGCATTTGCCTACTCCTTGCTGGTTGCCGTAAAGAAGATTCAACAACTACGGCCGACCCAAAAGCGATATTACAATTGTGCCGTTAGCCGGTTGTACTGACATCATCACACATCGCTTTTTTACAGGCGAAGCAATAACCGGCGCTGATAGTATCCGGGTAAAAGTGAATGTTACAGCAACGGGTGCATGGAATTATCAAACTGACACGATCAACGGTATTTCGTTTTCGGGTGGCGGTGCAGTCAGTGAAACAGGTCTGCAATATATTGCTGTTGCGCCAAAGGGTACACCCGCTTTACCCGGCAACTTTGTGCATCATTTTACATCAGATACGTCACAGGCGAATGTGTTTGTTTCAGTAACAGACAAGAATGTTACAACAGAAGCTGTGCCGGCCGATACGCCTTATTTTAATCTAACGATTGACAGCACCATTTATACTATAACCAATGACAACAACGATCCTTCCCACCAGGTTGGCGGGTGGTCTCCTTCGGCAGACTCGGGGTCGGTGATGTGTGGGATCGGCCCGGGTATCTATCCCAATCCACCGGGCACAGGTACCCTCTCCATCCAAAAAAATTATATCGGTACAACCAATCCAGCGCTCACAGACAATGATTTCAAGACTTTTTTTAAGCCCGGCGCTTACCGGTTTGCAATCAATACCTGTGATAGAATGACTGACGGATTCCTCGTCTTCTGGAGCGATACGAATGGCCAGCTTTGGGACACCTTTCATGGAAACGGGCAGGAGGGAAGCTATTTTAAAATAACCGGCCTTACGGACGGATATAATTCTGACGGCAGGTATTATGTAAAGGTAAAAATGAGGTTCAGCTGTAAATTATATTCACAGCCTTCAGGGCAAATGAAACAACTGACAACTGGTGAAATGGTGGCTTATTTTGTGAGGTACAAGGAGTAGTGGGCAGGCAGTTTTAGTAAAGGGTTTTACCGGCGTGTTTTGCTGCTGCTGATTTGTATAATTTAAGATTGGGAATTAAAAATGTATGCGGTATATAAATAGTGGTTGCTTAAATGTGGTGGGCGAAGTGAAAACGCCGCTTGCAAATTGGCATTATGCGTTGCTGATTATAGCCTAGATATTTGTGTTAGCGGCAATTTTTGATAACACACTTTAATTTTTGAAATGCCAGACAAAGTAGTTCTATCAAAGTCGGAATGGTTCCAAATGTATTTGTTCCCGGCCTTTTGGTTATCTCTTCTTGATATTCTTTATAAAAAGGCTTCTAAAGCATATTTAACAGATAAAGAAACATTTATCCAAATATGCGTGTGTGCTATGTTTGCGGGAATACTACTATTTTATAATTTATTCAACATAAGTAAAATCAGAAAGTTTGTATCTGTTTTATCTACCCTCCCAAAGAATAAAAAAATTGAAATTATCAGTAACCTTAACCCAACTTATACCTGGTTTAAATTCGATAGTAAGACCGAAGATGAATATAGATTTTATTGTTATGGCAAATTCATAACAATAATATTAGATGTTGCTATAATAATAGATGAAAATGGATTTTATCTAAATGTAATGGATGCAGGTAGATGCTTCCCCATGGATTTTGGATATTATCAATTTATGACTAAAAAGATTAAGAAAATTATAGAAGAGAATATAAATGAAGCAAGGTTCGACATTAAGTAAACATTTTGCTACTTCAAAACAACATCCTTCATTCCCTTGCACATTTCCTGTATTTTGTGATAATGTTCATACGAATTATCAAGTTTATTCATTTTTATCAGGATGTGGCCGGGTGATTTTTGCATGTAAAATTTAGAACCATCATTAAGCGTGAACTCTGCATCCGTTAGTGTGTTGACAAAGGAAATGTTATTTTCCTTGCCTATCTTCTCATTCATATACTGTTCCGCAATGCTTGTTTTGTTTCTGCTGAACCAGGCATCCATGGAATAAGAATCGTCGTTGCTGGTGTAACTAAAGCTTATGTTTTTGTGGTTGTGCCAGCAGGAAGTCAGCACTATGCACTGAAATGCAAAAAATACCATAATCAACTTTTTCATACAATTTTTTAAAAGGTAAATGAATCAATAACCGCTATACGGATAATGGTTTCGAATAAAGTTGAGTGGATGGTAATACCTGTTGAAGTGGTACAAATCTAAGAACAGAAAAACCGGTACCTGCCTTTATTATATGAGTGGCCTTACTGTTACAGGAGTGGAAGGAGACAACTTGTTTTACCAAACATAACGTAGTCATTCATTAATGCAAAAACCATATTCATCCTTTTGCTTTTTTCTCAGCCAGCATTCCGCTCACTTTGTACATTATTCCGGGGCGCCAGTTTTTTCACTCTAAGCAAAGCCCTCCCTGGCATAAAGCATTATTTAACCACCCATGACTTGCTGTTTACAGCGTTTATAATTAAATTAGCTGCCGGCTTTGCGGCACTACAAAACTGAAATGAAAGTGCAGGATACCAACCTGACCGTTGACCGGAGCCACCAATTTAAAACTTTGATGGCTGGTAATTTCAGGCTGTACCAATTCAATAAAACAACCATGACAGTTCAAACGAATCACCATATTGAAACGAAGCCGGAGGCAACAAGCGGCTATGCCGCTGTGAACGGCCTGAAAATGTATTTTGAAATACACGGTGCAGGCACACCGCTGGTGTTGATTCATGGCGGCGGCTCAACCATTCATACAACTTTCGGGCGGGTATTACAGGCGTTGGCAAAAAGCCACCAGGTAATTGCGGTGGAGATGCAGGCACACGGCCACACTGCAGACATTGACAGGCCTTTAAGTTTTCAGCAGGATGCAGACGACATCGCTGCCTTGTTAAAGCAACTCCGCATCGGCAAAGCCGACATATTCGGTTTCAGCAATGGCGCAAGCACTACACTTGAGTTCGCTATCCGGCATCCTGAAATGACGAACAAAATAATTGTGGCTTCCATTTTCTACAACAAGGCAGGCGCTCCGGACTGGTTCTGGCCTATGATGTCGAAGCCGACATTTGAAGACATGCCCCAGCCTTACAAGGATGCTTTTTTAAAAATTAATCCTGATACCAATGCGCTTCACCGGATGTATGAAAGGGATGTTGCAAGAATGCTGGCCTTCCCCGATATATCAGATGATGACATCAAATCCATTAAGGCCCCTGCACTGATTATTGCCGGGGACAGGGATGTTGTAACGCCGGAACATGCTGTACAAATGCACAGCTATATTTCCAATTCACGGCTTGCCATTTTTCCCGGCGGCCACGGAGATTATATCGGAGAATTAACGACACCACAAAACAACACTTTAATTGCAGCCACCATTTCGATGATCAATCAATTCCTGGACGGGCCGGAGGTGAAAGATGCGGGGTACATGGAAGTCTAAATAACTTCCGGATGAATTTGTATCAAACAGAAAAAATGAACGGGATAAAAGGTACTTATTATTCAAATGCAAAACAGATCGGGACATTTATGAGGATTAGAAGTTTTATTGAAGATAACTTTACAAAGGAACTGAATATTAAGTTGTTATATCATATAAATCATACTTCAAAATTCCGTTAATCAAGTTCCCGGAGAGGGCGTGGTGCGGGAGGAGGTGCATGTGGAAGTAATAAAATAAACCATCAGATGAATTTTTATCAAAAAGAAATGAACAGGATTAAACGCAGCTGTTATTCAAACAAGGAACAGATCGGGATAGTTATCGGAATTAGAATTTTTATTGAAGACAACTTTGCAAATGATCTGAACCTGAGTTTGTTATCCCGTTTAAATTATACGTCAAAATTTCATTTGCTGCGACTTTTTAAAAGGTATTACGGGCTTACACCGAAACAATATTTGATAAACAAACGAATAGCAGCGTCAAAACACCATCTTGCAACAGGAATGGCGGTAACCGAAACTTGTTATACAGTTGGGTTTGAAAGTCCCTGCTCTTTTAGTACTTTATTCAAAAACAAAACCGGGCTTACTCCGGCTGAGTTTAAAAAAAAGAGCAACTTTTGCAAAGTGAATGTTAAGCTGGTGCAGGAACTTTGAGCACTCATCCTAAAATTGACAACATGAAAGTAAGTGTTACAGGCATCCCGGTTAAAGACCAGGACAAGGCATTGGAATTTTACACCAGTAAGCTGGGTTTTGTAAAAAAGTTAGATGTGCCACTAGGCGGGGGCAACCGCTGGCTGACTGTAGTAGCCAAAGAAGAACAGGACGGAACTGAAGTTTTATTAGAGCCATCGCCCAATAATTTTGAGCCGGCTAAAATTTACCAGCAGGCACTTTTTGATGCGGGCATTCCCTACACCCAATTCAGTGTGGATGATCTTCAGCAGGAATATGAACGACTGTTAAATTTGGGCGTAGCGTTTAGCCTGACGCCGACAGCCATGGGCACAGTAAAACTGGCTGTTTTCAACGATACTTGTGGAAATAATATCCAGCTGGTACAAATGCTTTAAATTGAAAATACACAATGCACGCACCAGTTAAAATAATGCAACCAATCTGTGAGCATCGTTGCGGCTCGTAATTAACAACGGAAAACAACCATGGAAAGAAATACCTTATTCGAAATTCCCCATATCAGGCTCATTGAATCTGACTCCGGGCTGTACTGCCTGGTGGTTGAAGACACTGAACTGAATGATTATGTAGAGGATTTTTTGTGGGATGAATTTGAATACCAATCGACTTCAGTTTCCCGGCACGATAGAAAGACGCCGGCGATTTATTGCAATTATTTCGATGCCAACTTTTCTAAAGAGCGGCTACTTGAATTACTGAACCAATTAGATCCGGGTGAAGTGGCAAGAATATATAAGCTAAACAATTAGCGGTAAACAGCTACAGATGCATCCAAACATTTTTCGCTACCGCATAAAAGGCCGTCATTGCCAATTTTATTTGCCTGCAATTCATTAACTTCCTTCAACAAAAATTTACGCTATGGAGGAGAAAGAAAAATTGGACCGCATTGTGGATGCCCGGATGAAATTGAAAGCAAGGTTTGAGGAAAAGATAAAGCTAACGCCATCCATTGCTGACGATAAACCCATGGGAAAAGGAAAGCTGAACCGGCACGGCATGCCCGAATTGCCTGTAGGGCAGACTATCACCAAAAAATGGCCGGTGCTCGACCTGGGCATTCAGCCAGAAATTCCCCTGAGTAAATGGAAACTGGTTATAGATGGCGAAGTGGAACACCCGGTGGAATTGACATGGGAACAGTTTATAGCTTTGCCACAAACAGAAGATACTTCCGATTTTCATTGTGTTACTACCTGGTCAAAGCTGGGCATTAACTGGAAGGGTGTACGTTTACTTGACCTGGCCGCACTGGTACAACCAAAAGAAATGGCTACCCATATTTTATGTTACGGCTATGATGATTACACCACCAATATGGCTATGGAAGAAGCGTTAAAGCCTGACGTACTGTTGGTACATACGGTGGAAGGCAAACCCTTGCCAAAAGAGCATGGCGGCCCCGTACGCATGATCACGCCCCAGCTGTACGCATGGAAGGGGTCCAAATGGATCAGCAGAATTGAATTTTTAACTGAAAACAAACCGGGCTTCTGGGAAGAAAGAGGTTACTCTAATACAGCCTACCCATGGAGAAATGACCGGTATAACCGTTGAGAAAAGTATGATGCAGCAGGGAGGAACTCCCTTGTATGTCACTGCATTTTTTGAAGCCTGGTATTAAAACTGTTTTTTGTTTTAATACGCAGGTCCTTTTTTCTGCACCTTATTTTTAGAAGCTTTCTCCAAATTAATTCTGTACTGTTTGATTTTTTGTAAACTGTTGTAATGGGCACTGCTATATTTTTTGTTTTGTTTAAAAGCAGCATAGATAAGAATGCATAGTAATAAAATGCTTCCGGAAAGTAACAGCATTTTCCGCTGATGCGTGGACATAGACAAACCGGATGCAACGCTGGTTAAAATAAAAGAATGGCTCATAGCAAGGTATTTATTTCAGGAGTTAAAATACTGTGCCAAAGAACAGGTTAGTATGCACTTTAACTAAATCATTTTAATATGGCTTAAGGCGACGTATGTCCTGCTGCAGGAAACGTGTAACGGTTGGTCAAAGTAATGTGCAGATACATTCATTAATTGCGCTTTCAGAATTGCTACAACATACTGAATGAAATGAAGATTCGGATCTGTATTTCGCTATTTGCTGTTTCCAGCTAAGTGGTTGTACAATAAGCACGTGGCAGCTATTTATTGTTATTTTAATACAGGTAAAATAATTTTTGACGCATGTTGTGCGTCATGATAAATTTTAATGTTGCTTTTTATAAAATCCTTTTCAGCACAACGGTAAATATCAACAAACTGTTGCGGGTTTCTGTCAACTAAAGGAAACCAGCTGCTTTGTACCTGTACCATAACGCGATGCCCTTTTTTAAAAGTATGTGCAATAGAAGGCAATTCAAATTTTACTTCCTCTATTTTGCCGGGAACAAATGGTGCAGGGTTTTCATAACTCTTCCTGTACCGGCCCCTGAAAATTTCTGCCCTTACCAGCATCTGGTAACCGCCCATCGGGTAGGGATTAACAGGATCTGTTTCTGCATAAATGTCTACATCGTTGTAACCGGAATATTCAGGAAACACATCAATTACTTTTACCACAAAATCTGCATCTGTTGTAGAAATGCTTGTCATAATATCCGCTATTACATTGCCTGTAACAGTAACCTCATTCAGTAAAGTATCCGTTTTAAATACAAGCACGTCAGGCCTCCTGGCAGCAAAGCGTTGGTCCGCTGACATATAAGTTCTCGTTCTGTTGAAATGCACGGCTTCTTCATAGGGAACCGGTTTTGCAGGATCACTTATATATTCGCTGAAGCCATTGGTGGCAGCGGGTTGGGTGGTACCTAATTTTCCGTTTGGCTGCAGGTACATCACTTCGTCTGCTTTACCTGCAGGTGGCCATTGTTCAAATGCTTTCCATTGGTTGGCACCGGTAATATAAATATTGGCTTCGGCAATTTGTGCTGCATCCCCTTTACCTTTTAAAAAATAATTAAAGAAGGGTACTTCAAAATGCTGCTGATAGTATTCACTTGTGTTGGAACCAAACTGAATATTGCCATGGTGTGTTCCGTCGTTGTTTGCCCATTGCCCATGGTACCAGGGACCTTCCACAATTTTATTAAATGCCTTGCCGGGATTGTTTTCTTCTGCCGCTTTATAAGCGTTCCATGCTCCCCAGCAATCTTCTGCATCAAACAAACCGCCTACCCATAACATGGCAGGTTGCAGGTTTTTAGTTGCCACCCGTGCGTCTCTTGCTTTCCACCAGGCGTCATAATTGGGATGGTTCATCAGGTCTTTCCAGAAAGCGATGCTGTCTCCTGTATATTTTGTAAGATTTTTTAAGCTGCCTGCATCCAGGAAAAATTGATAGTTATCATGATCCGGATACCCCACTGAAGTAGCGGCGACTGATACTGGTTTGGGATGCGGAACGCCAAAAGCAGATCCCTGTGCGGAGTAAAAACCAAATGCATCCATCTGAAAAAAAGCGCCATTGTGATGAAAGTCATCACCAATAAACCAGTTGGTAACTGGTGCCTGCGGACTCACTGCCTTCAACGCAGGATGGTTGCTTGCTGCAGCCATGGTGCTGTAGAAACCCGGATAAGAAATGCCGAATACACCTACATTGCCATTGCTGCCGGCAAGGTTTTTTATAAGCCAGTCAATGGTGTCATACGTATCACTGGACTCATCAATTTCCTTCCCTTTTTTGTTGGCGTTAAATGGCCTGATATTGACCATTTCTCCTTCGCTCATCCACCTGCCCCGTACATCCTGCTTCACCATAATGTACCCTTCTTTTAAATATTCCTTTTGATAACTGTCCCAGAAAGGTAAAAAAGATCCTTCGCCATATGGCTGACAGGAATAAGGTGTTCTTGATAATAAGATGGGATGCTTCTCGGTATTGCTTTTCGGCAGGTATATAGAAGTAAATAACCGCACGCCGTCCCGCATGGTAATATATACTTCCTTTTTTGTGTAGTTATTTACAATCCGGGCTGAATCTGTATCCTGCGCATTTGACACAACAGCAACCAATGTAAATAAACAAACCAGTATTTTTTTCATAAACAGTTATTTTATTGAGCTAGAATTTAAGGTACTAACTTTTTTAATAGCAGCTGCTCAACACAGTTAACCATTTAGGCATTAGCAAAAGATAATTTACCCGGCTGACGAATTGAGATGACTATAAAAGACTGTTTCTGATACGATGCGGGATGAGAAAAGCCAGCTTACTCATGCTGCCAAAAATACTACGGCAGTGTAATTTCCATTCCTTCCCTTGCCAGTTCGTTTTTGAAAGTGTAGTTGTTGTTTTGAAAAGCAGCATACAAATCATTTAGCGCTTCATCAGACCGGGCCGGATCATGATGTGCAAACAAAAGGTGTTTTACCCCTGCAACAGATGCAAAAAGCGCTGCATCATCAATGGAAGAATGTCCCCAGCCTTTTTTGTTCAGATATTCTGCGGCGGTGTACTGGGCATCGTGCAATAGTAAATCGGCACCTCTCGCAAGATCTATTCCTGACATCCATTGCTCATCTTCAATCATCCCGTTGCGGCCCAGCGCTGGCTCATGATCAGGGATATAGGTAAACACCGAATGGTTCCCGGTAACACGGAAGCCAACCGTTGGTCCGGGATGGATGATGTAATTGGACTGAAGGCTAAAGGGACCTATTTGAAAAGTACTGTTACCAATTTCATGCAGGGTAAGACTGCAGGGCAAATCACGGATAAGTACAGGAAATAATGGGGGTGACAGGTAACGGCTTAGCCTGGAATGCAGCGTTCTTGTGCTGCTTGCCGGTCCCCAGATATGTATCTCCATTGATGCGTCAAAGAGCGGTTTAAAAAAGCCCAGCCCCTGTATGTGATCAAGGTGAAGATGGGTTAGTAAAACGTCAATCCTTTTATTTGCCAGTTGATTGTCCACTACCAGTTTTTGTATGCCCGATCCGCCATCCAGTACCAGCAGCCAGCCATCTTCCCATACATCAGCGCAGGAAGTATTGCCGCCGTAATAAGCTGTTTCAGGACCCGTTGTGGTTATTGAACCACGAACGCCCCACAATTTAATTTTCATACATCAGTTGATTTCCAGAAAATAGCAACGGCCCCCGACATCTTTCCTGTTCTGCCAATGATGGGGTAGGCTGTAACTGAAATTTTTTGATTTTTACCCTGCAGGCTTTCGATCCAAAAAGTTTTGTGATGGGGCAGCGCATCCTGCAGCGTATTTACAAGTGGCAGTTCCTCCGGAGATAGCTGCTTGCCATTTTCATCAAAAGGTTTAAAATCTGTTGCCCATTGTTCTACCGGCATTTCTCCCGTGTCTTCAAAGCGTTTGCCTAAAATTGTTTCTGCAGGCTCGTTGTAAAAAATCAGATTTCCTTTTGTATCTGTAATAAAGGCTGGTATAGAAAGGCAATCTGCCAGTTGGCGGTTTAAAATAATTTCTATTTCGTATGCAGGCATTCAAAAAAATTTAAGTATTCTGTAGGGTTGTTACCTGGCCGGTAAAAGAACCAACACCATATGGATGAACAAAATGCGAATTCTTTATTAAACATCCAAGTAAAGTGGCAAGAATATCCCAAAAGAAAAGCCTTACCCGCAATAAATAATCAAAACAAGAGCGCAATTGCTTCTACAAAGCTTGACGGGGATAAACGAAACGATTAAATTTGAATGATCAAATCTGATTCAATCATGAAAAATATTGTAAAAATACTGGATGTTAAACAAGTAACACATGATGTAAAATATTTTAGAATAGAAAAACCTGCAGGCTATCATTTTACGCCAGGTCAGGCAACGGATGTTGCTATCAATAAAGCAGGGATGGAGGGAGAGAAGAGACCATTTACTTTTACTGGCCTTACCGATGACGCCTGTTTGGAATTTACAATTAAGCGCTACCCGGATCATCATGGTGTTACAGACCAGCTCCATCAACTTGTGCCAGGCGATGAACTTATTATTGAAGATGCATGGGGTGCCATCGAATACAAGGGGCCTGGCTATTTTATTGCCGGCGGCGCAGGCATTACACCTTTTATTGCAATACTAAGGATGTTGTATAAAGACAATGAAATAACAAACAATAAGCTGTTTTTTTCTAACAAAACTTCAGCTGATATTATTTATGAAAAGGAGCTGTCAGCTATACTGAATAAAGAAGCAGTTTATATTTTGTCGCGGGAAAACAATACCGGATATCTATCCGGGAAAATTGACCGGGAATTTATTAAACAGCATGTGAGCGATTTTAGTAAACATTTTTATGTATGCGGACCAGATTCAATGGTAAAGGAAATTGTGGAAATCCTCCAAACCCTGGGAGCGAATGCAGATACCGTATTATTTGAAAAGTAGGTACAGTGAGATGTCATTTTTCGAATCCTTCAAGCAGATACCCGTCAACATTTTTTTGTTCTTCTTCATCAACCGGTGTTGTAATTAAAATTCTGTCAATTGCATAAAATAGAGAAGTTGACACGCTCAGGTTTAACAAAGCTTCAACGAGTGGTTTCATGAAAAAATGACCCGCAGCAATGCTGTGCCATAAACCAGCAGGTATGCAAAATAAAAATCCCCGCAAAACGGGCGGGGATTCGTATCAATCTTAATCTAAAAAAAATGATTTCAGCGAAGAGTCATGGAAATCAGGTAAGCTTATAGATTGAATGCCGGAGAGTTTAACTTTTAGTTTTCAACTCTGTTTTCGACCATTTGGAACGTACAGTTAAAATGTCAGGAAATTATAGAACATAACATATTCGTAATGTTTGGGTAACACAAAATTAACACGCGGTTGGTTTCTTTGTTGTCATATGCACTTCTCAGCAAACTATGGGTTCGATCCGGCCGGTGGTGGCATCTACAAACTTACTTATGAATATGGCATTTTGTTTCCGGCGGTGCTCTGTCAGCGGATTGATTTTTTTTGCGTGCATGATGGTGAATTATGCCTGTAAAAAAGAAATACATCCGGCCATCAACTTCAACAACAGTTTTGATAAAGGAATTGCATTCCAGGAAGATTTTGAACCAATTGCAGCAGATTGGTTGTATTATAACACAGATACGGTTTCTTCTGCGATCGTAAAATTTATTGCGCTTGATTCATCAGCACTTTCCTACACCTGGACCATTGAAGCAACCACATATAATGCACAGGAAATCAGGCTGAATTTCCCCCGGAAGTATTTGCTTACCAACAAACAAATACCGGTAAAATTAGCTGTCCGGTACACGACCGTTTCCAAAGCCGATACCATAAAAATCTTTTCAAAATTGTTAACCTTTGCCAACCCTTGCGCAAGTAAGTGCAATGGTGTTTTTAAGGGATCAACTGACAACAGGAGCAATCCGGACAGTTTTCAAATCGGGACATGTGCAAATGATTTGCTGCATCCGGCTACTGGTTTGTATCTCGAAAATTTTCAGCTGGGTTGCGGCCGTTTTTTTGATGAGCTTCCCGACAGTTATAATATCGGGTACAAACAAATTTTGTTTTCTGCAACAGGCGAATTTTTATGTAATTCCCCTTCAGGTATCATTGCAATCTACGGAGACAGCATTTGTATCAATTACCGCTCCTTCGATAATGGTAAGCTCGAAGCGCCGGTGGATCATGTATTCAAAGGAGTCAAAAAGTAACTTTTTATTTTAAGCGTCTGGAAATCATTCCTACTTCCTGCTACTGCGCAGTTGTGATTTTGGTACGCTCAAAACAATTTGAAAATTTGGGATTATTTTTAGTTGCACTTCCAATCATCCCTCGCATCGAGATAATTTATTTTCAATTTCATCCTATCCTTGCTCACTTTTAAAACCAAAATCGTCGCATAATGTTGCGTTGTTCTTAAATTGGTGTTGCCTGACATTTTTGACACTGTTTCAATAGGAACGTCGTTATTCATGGATATGGTTTGTTGCAAAAGTGTGACGGGCAATTGGAACGTTAAGTTTTTATCAATACCACAAGTATCCGCTATTATGTGGGATAAAAAAAATGCCCACGGCATATTTTAAGGCTCATTTTTAAGTAGTAATATTTGACAATTATTTACAGGATATGCATCACCAGGTATTTGTTTAAAAGCGCCAATACTTCATTCTATGTATGAAGTAAATACTGCCATCTCCTTATTCATCTGGTTTAAAGAGTTGTTTTACCTCTTAGGTAAAATATGATATAATCTCTTGGCTAAACGGTTCGTTGTTGTTGATAATCTTCGACTTTCGCAAGCTAACGGGGGGGGGGTGATTTAAATATTATTAAATGTCATAGTTTTTAATTCACTGCGTAATTTTCCAGTATAAAAAAACCGCTATAAGGATAACTTAATTACACTACAGGCTGGTTCCGGTATGCGGAAAATTCATCCGTATTTTGGAAAAGCGGCCAAACGAAAATTACGGAACCGTTGACACAACTGAATTGTACAGACTGGTACAGTTCTGGCGGCGAAGAATTACTATCAAACCTTACTCAATGAAAACTGTATTTCAATTCGGCCATACTATCTTTCCCTTTGTATTTTTTGCAACAGGAAATTTAACCACACCGAACAGCATACAGCCGCTCAGCCTGACATCCATAACCACTCAGTTCCGTTTATGAAAATCAATGATAAAGCAAAAGTGCATCGGTATAACAACGCAGTAAAAAGAAAACTTAGAAACAACCACATTACCCTCTGCGCTGGTGACGACGGGAGTTATCACCTGGAAATCATTCATTATGATAACAAATACGCAGGAGAACCAGTGATTCTGCATACAGTACAAAGAAATGTTTTGCGCATAAGCCTGTTAAGAATGAGCCGGGACACCCTTGAAGCCTTTGTTCTGAATGCAGTTGAATTACTGAATATACAGGAGATCACAAAACCCGCCGTCCTCAGAAAAATACGCCAGGAGGCCGACAATACTTTTACAATCTAAATCTTACCATATGCAATTCTTACTTTACAAATTTCAGTGGACAGAATGGGACAGAATTTCTATCACTGATCAGGGAACCGGTTTTTATTTCGCCAAGCATCCCTGCGATATCAGTGAAATCGAACAAATGGTTACCCATTTAATCAACAAACCGGCAACCGCAGACATCAGCCTGGATGAAATCGAAGTTATTACTTCAACCGAATATGAAAGGACGACAGACGAGCCATTTCACCTGTGAGAAGCGCAATGCTCCGGCTTTCGGCCGCCAAGAGATATTGTTTCATAACTTTAATTAGCGTATTCCAGCCGGTAAACGGCTCCACCGGCTACAGTAGCTGTTTTTACTAAACGATCTTGCGAATGGCGGAAAATATTAGGAAAGGTAATTTTGGAAATTAGCCATGCGCACGATTTAGACTTACTGAATATAATTAGCAGTAAAGTTTACTGTTTTATAAATTTGTTGCATCCTTACTTGCATATGGTCCAAATACTTTTTTAACATGCAGCTCTTGCTGGTTATCATCGAGGATAATGATGTAATACTCTTTTCCGCCGGGTATAACACGTACAACAATATGCCCATGCATACTTTGGTACGACTGATCTACCAACGGGCCGATCACGTCTTTATTCGCCTGCATCATATTGGTAGCGAATAAGTCTCTTTTGGCAGGGTAGAGGAGTGGAGAAGTGGCCCGGATCAATGTTTCATGCCCGGGATGGTCCGCCGTCCATACCTGTTCGATCCACACGTTGGATTTAAAGGTCTGTACCTGAAAGGCATTCACTGCATCGCGGTTGCCATGGTGATCCATGGTGGCTACATCCACTTCCCCAACGGCTTTTGCAACTGGTGTTTCTACATCCCGCCATTGGGCATCCCCCAAAAATACATTGCCGGGGCAATCGCCGCCGGTATAATAACTAAAGGGGCCGTAATGTATCACCAGCACATTACTCAATGCATTTTCATCCGGCCAGGTTTTATTGTTGGCAGTATCAATTGGCGGAAAGTGCTGAACTGTCTGACTGTCTTTACCTGTCCAGATATCGCCGTTCGATTTTACGTTCTGTACATAAAAGGAAGGATAATTTTCTGCATGGTGGCGAAGAGTAAACTGCGACCGGCTGCCTGCTTTTAAAAACTGCGTCAGCATTCCTTTGGCTTTGCGGCTTTGTATAAATGCCTGGTAATTATCCCATGATTTGGCATAGGATGAACCAGCCATTTTTTGCAGTACTGTTGTTAACGGAACAGGATAATTATAATCTCTTGTTACCAACAAACTGATGGGAAAAAGCGTGCCAATACCCGTGATGCCGCTCAATACATACCTTCCATCAGCTGATGCAGGAGCACCCGCATACCATCCGCCAAAATGATCGTCGTGAAAATGAGAAATTACAGCGTAATCAATGATCGCTTTTTCTTTTAACGGATCGGCTTGCTGTATGTATTGCCCAATCCATTCATACGGACGTTTTGAATTGTCTGGCCTGATCGGTGTATTGCGGCGGGACAGCGTTCTCGGGTTGGTCGGGTCTAATTCTCCGGCATCAAAGAGCATCGTAGTGCCATCAGGGAAAATATAAAACGCCGCATTGCCTCTGCCGGTATTGATATGGTGCAGGTCAAGATAACCTTCTTTCCAGGGTGGTAATGGCTGGCCCGGCACAGCTGTTTGTGCCGGGCAGTTCAATGCCATCAATAAAATGAAAACAATCAATAAGCCATTTCTCATTTATATGTTTTTATCAGAAAGAATAACGGGCACCCAGTTGAACTGAATAATAGGTAGCCGTTTTTATCTTGGTGCCTGCATTGGTGTTCACACTGTATTTGTACGAACTGGTTTCAGCATCAAAGCCGGTAACATTATACAAGTTCGTATTGATGATCTGGCTGTAACCGCCCCATTTGTAATTGATCAGGTTGAGCACATTGAAAAAGTCTGCTCTTAAAGTAATTTTATGAGTCTTTACCAGTTTGATATCATAAGCCACACTTAAATTCCATTGGGTGCGCCAGGGCATTAAACCGCCATTGTAAGGAGCAAACTTACCCATATTTTTCAGCAGGAATTTTTTATATTCAGGGCTTGTTTTAGCCAGCAGGTTATTCATGCCGGAAGCGATATCCGAAGGTGTAGAAGCACTGTTGGGATCATATATAAATGCCAGGTTGGTACCATCATTGCCTTCTCCAATCACATCTTTATTTACATACGCAGAATACCTTGCATTCTGATAAGCCTGGAAAGATGAACTGATGCTGAATCCATGAATGGTAGGGCTTAAGAATAACGCAACGATCTTATTGGCCTGGTCTCCATCGCTGTACCAGTTTTTACCATAGTCCGCATAACCGGAATAAGAAGAGGCTACACTGAAATTGGAATTGCGTGGATCGCCGTTATCATAAGGTGGCGTGCCGGTAGCTTTACCCCTGGCATATGATACACTAACGTATCCGTCTTTACGTAACTGCGCAGCTACTTCGACTACGGCACCTAAATATTGTGAAGCCCATTTGGTGTTGGTGAAATAGCGAACCTGGTTAAAGTTGGATGATATCCTGGAGTTAGCCAGTACCGGCAGGTAACTGGTGGAACTTGATCCGGTAAGAGAAGCAGCAGGTACATACACTTCCCTGCCTTCATTGGTTACAAACTGTGGCGTTTTGCGCAGGTTCAGGTCGTACAAATAAAAGTTATCCCAGGTGCGGTCGTAATACACGTTGGCACCAGCCCTTAACCAGTTATTGAAAAAGTGATAATAACTAAGACTGGTTTTGAACGTGAGCGGGTTCTTTAAATTTTTATCCAGCACCAGCACTGTTGCAGGTTGTTTGGTTGGTAAAGAATTATAATAATCTACGCCTGGCACTTTGCTAAAATCCTGCTGGTAAGCTGCCCAGTCAGGTACCGGTACATTTTGTCGGATATCCACCTGGCGAAAATCAACGCCGTTGTCAATGTGCGAAAAAGTAATTGGTTGCGTGGTTAACTCAGAAGCAAAAAGACCACTACCAAATTTCACTAAATCTTTTCCATTGCCATGCACATCCCAGATCAGGTTCACACGGGGCTGCACATTCTTGGCGTCAAATGGAACTACATCGCTTCTTACGCCCAGGTCTTTATACAATTGTTCGTTGTAGGTTGGCTTGCTGCCAATGATGTTGGCGTCCCATCTTAAGCCTACTGTTAGATTCAGGTTGGGCTTTAAGTTGGTTTCCATTTGTGCAAACAAACCCAGCTCAATAATGGGGACACTTATTTTTGGGTTGATGCCATCCAGTGGTATCTTCCGGTTAAAGCGATAGGGCTTATTATTAGCCATGTCTGCAATGCTGGCATAATAAAACTGTCCCTGCTGGTCATGCGACAAACGGTCTGTTACGTGATTGATATTGTTATCTGTACCAAAGACAAAATTGAGGTTACCGGTTTTGTAACGCAGGTTATCCACCAGCTGTATTACATCCGATGCATCTCTTTCAGGTACCCAGTTTTGTACGCCAAAAGCTACAGTAGTATTGCCGGTGCTGCCATCGGCGAAAGTAGAATTCACATTCACAAACCCTTCCGGCACGTGGTTGTTGACGAACTTCAAAAACTTGCGGTAAGTGCTGAAATTTACTTTCAGGTCATTCACCAAATTGCTGCTTAACTCTGTACGCAAGCCCAGCATCACGGCATTGTCTATTTCCACGCCGGTGTATTGTGTGGTTAATAATCCTGACCCTTTTAATTTGTTGGGATCTACAAAATGCAGGTAATTGTATTTTAAAGTAAGCAGGTTTTTCTTATTGATGTTCCAGTCAAATTTGGCGAAGGCATTTTTTGTTTCCTGTACAATGTTGATGGTACCGTATTGCTGGTTTGCAGGGAAACCGAACTGGTTTTGCATAATGCCAACAATCTGGTCAAGGTTGGCTTTGGTGATATTCAGGTTCTTTTCTGCCTGTGCCTGTGTGGCGCCGGCGAAAGTAAAATCGTATGCCCTGAATGGAATGGTGTTTTGGTACTGGTCATACGAAATAAGGAAGTGTATTTTGTCTTTGATGATTGGTCCGCTCAGTAAAGCACCTCCTTGTTTAATTTGGTATTTGCTGGTAAGGTGATTGCCGTTTACATCCTTGGTAGCCGCCAGTGAGTTGGCGCCATAATAGCCCCAGGCCGCACCTGACAATGTGTTGGTACCCGACTTGGTGATGGCTTTTACCACGCCACCTGATCCACGTCCGTTGGTAACATCGTACGAGTTGGTAGAGACTTCAAACTCCCGGATGGTTTCTGAAGAGATAGAAAATGCCGCATCTGTGGTACCGCCAAATGTTGCCCGGCGATTGCTTACACCATCCAGCATATACCCAGTGCCGCCTGCTTTGGCACCTGCAAGGGAAGCGCCGCTTGCCAGTGGTGATAGCACCATCAGGTCGGTGTAGTTACGGGAAGCCAGTGGTATTTTTTGAATGGCCCGGCCGCTCACAGCTGTACCCGTACCCAACCTGTCCACACTGTTTGTAAAACTGTTAGAGCGTACCGTTACCTGCGAAAGGGTTGCGGCATTTTTGCTCAATACTATTTTATTCAGCACGAGGCGGTCACCCAGGTTCAGGGCGTTGTCTTTTAAAAAGGTGGGTTGTGCACCTGCTGCAGATACCTGTATATTATAATTACCCACCGGTAGATCCCGCAGTGTAAAATATCCTTTTTTGTTGGTGGAAGTGGCCGTAGTAAAACCAGTAGCGGGGTTGCTTACGGTAACCGTGGCGCTTTCAAAAGGCTGGTTGTCGTCGGTATACACAAAGCCGCTGATTCCGGAGCCGCTGGACTGGGCGAATGCACTGCATACCAGCAGTAAAAAGCAAAGCCCGAGGATTATTTTTTTGTTCAGAAAAACTTGCATCATAGCATCTAATTTTAGAGGGGCAAAACTATTTTAAAAGAAAGAGAGTGTTCCGCCGTTTGTACATTAATAACGTTTACATGAAGTTTTCTTAACGCAAATTTCACACAAAAAAACGTGGCTGGCATGCCTTATAAGTCATGGCCTATTTCGCAACATACCGGACAGTTAGGAGGATACGGTGAAGAAAAAGGGGCCTGCCTTTTGGCTATTCTTTTTGAACGAATGCTGTTCAACCCGAATTACGAATATCATCCTGCTTTTACATTAAACGGGTAAAAGAGACTACTTGCTTTCCGGTACGCTATAGTCGTTTGCGACTTTGCAAATACAGCTTACCTGAAATAATTTTAAATTTAAAGTAGATATTTTGGTTTTTCTCTTCTATACCAAGCAACAGGTTTTTAATGTTGGCTGCAGTGACTGGTTTGCTCAGTTCAATCAGCTGCTTTTTTGCTTCATATACTTTGTGTGGTAAAACGTCCAGGTAAGCGTTATAGGCCTTAACGCCATCCGTCTTGCTTACTGAGATTGAACAAATATTGTTAACGGTCATCTTGCTAAATCATACTTTGATGTTACAAGAAATATGCCTTCTATGACTTATTGAATGCGGCTTGCAGGACACACTAAGAAATTGTGAAGGTCCGTTAAGAGCCCCTGCAATGACCTCTTTGCATTTTCCGGCTTTTCGGTAAATAGAATTTGGCTGAAACAGTTGGTGGTATTGTTTTTTAATGTCAGCCGATTCTGAAACAATCGCCATTTTGTGCCATTTTGTAAAGTGCTTTAATCCCACTGCCAGGTCATCTATGATGGCGCCAATTGTGAAATCGGCCAGGGTAGTATCCAATACCAGCATGAAATTGATTTTGCCTTCTTTTTTAACTGTTTCATTAATCCTCGGAATTACTGTGTGATCATAGTCTGCTTTGGTTACTTTTCCAAGTGCACGAAATCCTGCAACATTTCCAGGTACATCATTCAATAATTGTATCATAACTGCCCTTTTAAAGTGTTAATAATTTGTATCTACACAACTAGTATAGCGTGACAGCAACAGCAAACGGGGGAAATACCTTGGTTTATAGTCCCAGCCATGGCCCGGGAGCCCAATTAAAAAGCTGTAACTTTATTCCATGAAACGATCTGGCACAGCTGATCTTCCTCTTCATTACGGTTACGTTCCTCAATGGCTTGCAGAACGAATGGCTAAACTGGGCCTTGGCATTACAGAATCTGTCATACTAGAATATGGCAAACAGGAAATGCTCCGGAGACTATCCGACCCATTTTGGTTTCAAAGCCTTGGCGCGGTGATGGGCATGGACTGGCATTCCTCAGGGATTACCACTTCTGTGATGGGCGCATTAAAAAAAGCGATCAATCCGCTTTCAAGGGAACTGGGCATTTTTATTTGCGGAGGTAAAGGAAAATATTCTAAACGAACACCGGATGAATTGTTTAGGCTGGCCGATGCTACAGGAATGAATGGGGATGAACTGATACAGGCCAGTAAACTTACTGCAAAGGTTGATAGTTCGGCCATCCAGGACGGCTTTCAATTGTATACGCACAATTTTATAGTCAGCAATACCGGCCAGTGGACTGTTGTACAGCAGGGAATGAACACGGAAGATAAAACTGCACGACGTTACCACTGGCATTCAGCAGGCCTTGATTCGTTTGTTGATGCACCGCATACAGGCATCTGTGGCAAAAACCAGGGCGAAATTTTAAATCTGGTATCTTCAGATGCCGGGCCAGCCAGGGAAGCCATCGTTCAACTGACGATGGAAAAGCCGGACCTCGTGTTGAAGGAATTCAGCAAATTAATTATGCCAAACCATCATGAAGTGACATCCAAAAATGTAAATTTAAAAAGACTCGGTGCCGCACTTTGGATAGCTCATGAACAGCAGGTTGCAAATTTTGAATCCTTGCTATCCCTGAAAGGAGTTGGCGGCCGTACATTGCAATCACTGGCGTTGGTAAGTGAAGTGATACATGGCACACCGTCACGGTTTAAAGACCCGGCACGTTTTTCATTTGCACATGGCGGTAAAGACGGTCATCCCTTTCCGGTTCCAACTAAAGTGTATGATGAAACCCTTCATATTTTGCGAACCGGCATTGAAAAATCTAAACTGGGTTTTAACGACAAAACAGAAGCGGTGAAAAAGCTGCATGAAATAGCAATAAAAGCTGAAAAAGATTTTATTGCCGAAGAAGCAAATTTTGATAAGCTGCTGCAAAAAGAAAATAATGAATCCTGGCAATACGGAGGTAAAACGGTTTTCGGTGATGCAAAGCCAGGGAAAGAAAAGCCCGGCAATATTCAATTAAAGCTATTTTGAAATCATCAGTAATTACTTCACCAACCCTCGTTGGTCGATATTTGCTGCGGTTATTAAAACGTAACAGAATGGAATATAAATTTACAATTTCTCCCCGCCACTACACCTAATTTGAATTTAATTTTTTGGCTAAAATAAGTTTGCTTTAATGTCTCAATATCAGATAGTAAATCCTGCGCCAATTCTATTTCTTTTCAGCAGGGTGTACCCAACCATTGATCCGGCACCACGCCGCTTTTCAATTTAGATAACGAAACAAAAAATTTGCACACGCTTTGTATCATCATAATTGAAAGATGATGTAATTACTTTTTAAAATATAGATCTATGAATAAATTACAATTAGCATGCGACTGGGAAAAAATGAAACAAATGCTATTGGAAGCGGAGCCACAACTTTCGAATGAGGATGTAGATTTTGCAGAAGGGCAGGATGAAGACTTAATAGACAGTCTCATGCGAAAACTTAGCCGCAGCCGTGAGCAAGTAGTGGGATGGGTTGAAAGTGTGTCGTCGACTACTACAAAAGCATCGTAGGTTATCCGCGGTTTAATCAAATAACAAATGGTAAATAGCTGCTCAGAAGCGAGTCTTAAGAATATCAGCAAGTTAAGACGAGCCTTAAGGTGTATCAATTCTATTTTTACTAATCAGCCTATTGTGGGACACTTTATTTCAAACCAATCCTTAAAAGTGGCCGGAAAATAAAGACAATCTTAATAACAGGGAAACTGAAGAACAAGGTAACCGCGGACAAACTCCAACGCATAATAACGACTTTTTTATTGAATTGGTGCTGCGGTTCCACAAAAGGAACTGGGCGTGTATTTTACTACCCGGCCGTGGGTATCTGCACGGTGGGGATGCAATCCAAATAGTCCCTGCAAATGGAATTGGCAAGTGGTAGCCAGCCCAATTGAATAGATTTATAGTCCAGGGAAATTAACTCAAAAATGTTCAGGGCCCTTATTGCCAATTTTATCACAATGTAAAAGATCAACTTTAATCTGGCCAGTAGGTAATTCAATCAATGCAACGGTCGACCTTTACTATACCTGGAAGAAACCTCTGTCGGCAATAGTTCATTACACCTTGCAACTAATTCAAACCAAAACTGGATTGAGAGATGCATACACTTGCTTGAATACACAGCTATCAATAAGGTAAAAGTACTGAAAGCGATTCGTGGATAAGGACAAACACTGCTGTGGAAATTATTAACCGATAAAAAAAATACGCAAAGTTAGAACCTGACGCCCCAGCAAACAGGATATTGTTCCACCCTTATTCGACAATATATTATTGGCACATTATATGACTCTCTTAAACAAAAACGGATATGAATAAGCACCTTGTAGTTATTGCTTCAGTTACTGGAATTATAGCAGCCCTTTTCTATTTTATAAAAACAAAGCAGAAAAAAGATAGAGTTCAAATTCAACTTCCCACACATCGTTCCCAACATCGAACCGAAGTTTTTGCGAATGCGAAGACCGGCTTGTAAAGTGCAAGCCTTTTAATGGGGCTGCTGTATTCGAGGCAATGCATGCCACAATGTTTGACAGAAGGTTGTATGAATCTGATGCTGTCAAACTTACTTATAGAATAGGGCTTCAACCCGACTATAAAGAACTTACAGTTACCGCTGTAATGCTTATGATTTGCTTGTTTGGACGCTGTAGCTAAAGTAATCATGTGTTCAAAAGCAGTGGACAAAAAAATTGCAGAATCAGTTGTCAGAGCCAAATAGCCGAACTAATGCCAGCCTTACAAAACAGAGCGTTACCCAGCATTAACCATCTTATTGCTAAAGCATTTTCTTCAATCATAGCTGAAATTCCTTCCTCAAATCAGGCACGGTTTTTTTATGTAATTATTGAACCTCAAAAATAAAAAAACATGGATAATAAGAAAATGCAGAATGGCCGGGACAAGAGCCGCATCGATGTAAACGATCCAGCTGAGGCTGAATATGTACATCAGCAGTTCCCCAATTTATCACATGAACAGATTATTCAGGCCATCAAAGAAAAAGGCCCTTCGCGCCAAGCCGTGATGAACTATTTAAGTACAAAAGGAAATAGAAGTCACGCTAACTAGAATTAATCAGCCGTCATATAAAGGCGGCTGTTTAATTTACTGGAGCGACATTTTTCACAGTCAGTTGCAGATATAGCCTCTTCTGGTCAAAAACATTTCTAATTAAATTTTATTCTTGCATGGCATGCAAGAGGTCACCGGTTCGAATCCGGTATTCTCCTCCTGAAAGATGAAGGTGGCTATTGATTAGTCACCTTTTTTATTTCGTATAAGTGCAGTAACTAGTGGATGATATTGAGTGCAATCCCTTCTAATTTCATTGATAAATTTCCTTCAGTTTCCTGCATAGAACAGTGTGATTTAGATCAATCATCAATTGAAATGATTTAAGTTGAGTACTTCACCTAAGAATAGGTGGTAAAACAATTACCTAAAACATAATAGTTTAAAGTATTCCTTTTGTTGACAGTTAATTTTGATTTTATAAAAAATTAGCTATGGGATTTAAAACAACAACAGTGTTAGTAGAAGGCATTATCGGAGTAAACCTTCTGCCAAAAATCAATCTTTCACTATTGAAAAGTATATTAGTTTGCTTAGGATATGCTGTGCAGTTAGTTGAAAACAAAGAAACGCTTTTACGCTTTAGTCATCCTGAGGTTCCTTGCCCTGGAGAATATTCATTATATCAATACGGGTGGAATGATAAACTGGAACGTCACATAATTTCATCTACAACAAAAGGGGCTTACTGTAAAAACAGCTGCCCCGTCTTTTGTCCAATATCCTTTGAAAACCAAGATAAAATTATTACCCTTTTAAAATAAAAACAAGTTGATAAACCTTCTTAGCGAATTGATAACAATAATAAAAAAGGACTACCAGTAAAACCAGTGCCCTTATATTATAACCGAACCCCTATGAAAACTAATGCTTTGATTTTATTTAATACCAATATTTGAAGGATAAAGAAGGGCTGATGTTGAAACACCGCACTGAATTAGTCCGATTGTTTTTCTATGAAAACATATAACTAAAATACTACTAGCATTTTTAATATGCAATAGTTGTTATAAATACTTCCAGCCATACTTTACTGGTTAGAAAAATAGTTCTGCTATCATCATACCTTAACTAACTCCTTTCTATGATTGTTGAAGAAGGCATGCTTCAAAGTTCATTCTGCCGGGTCGAAGTAGTGGAAAATTTCTTACGATTTTACCTGTGTCCATTTAGATATTTTATCCATTAGATTATTTACATCAAATGGTTTAGCAACATAATCATCAGCACCACAGGCAATATACTTATCCTTAAGATTTAAACTTGCAGATACCATAATTATTGGAATAGAGCTGTGTGTTTGTTTTAATTCTTTACATATGTCCCTACCATCTTCACGGGTTAAATAAATGTCAAGCAGGATAAGATCAGGCTTAAACTCTTCTATAACTGCTTCTAAATTTTTCCCTGTACGTACTACGGTTACATAATGGCGATACGCAGCAAACAACTGTACGTACATATGTGTCAGATCAATTGAATCTTCAACAATTAGGATATTAGACATGGACAAATTTTGAACGAAATAAAAGATTTTTAATCTATCTAAAACGACTTAAAAACTCATTAGCGTATGATTTGCATCTTTTTTATTTTTGCCCGGACCATAATCATTCAAACATACAGGAAGGATTTAATTGATGGGGAAGTATAGATGGTTACCAAGTTGTGTAAGGCAGTCCAGGAATTTGAAAAGAAGATTACTGATAAGAATATTTAGATAACATAAACCATGCGCTGTTGAGACGTGAAGATGTATCCATCCTGTGTACTGTAAATTATTTTAGAAGAACATGGGAACTTGTGCCCATACAATTCCATCCCTGGTTAGATTTATCTTCCACCTTTAGCGCCAAGTCTTTTTCACTATAAGCCTTTATCAAAATAAACAGCCTTTCTACTTGCATAAAATAAATTATTATTATAAAAAAACTTCCACAAACTATAAAGTCATAGGCTGTGGAAGCAACAAATTTTTGCGGTCAATGAGTTATTGACCGTTCAGGATTTAATTTTTGCTGGGTAAGCGCACCAGGAAAATTTGAAAAACGGTTTTACTGGTTCATCTTGTTGTTTAGTGTCATCATCGCCGGTTAGAGCATAGACAAGGATACTGGGTAAAGGTTTTGGATCATCGTCGCTTTTTACAGCATAGTTCCGGGATATTGCATTATGGGGTTTTCAGTAGGAATTCGATTGTTGTTCTTCATTGATTGCTGGATGTAGATCGTATTCATTTTAATCAGTCACTTTCTGATACAAAGATGCAACAGTCACGGCTCATTTGCAAGAGCAGCAATACTCAATTTCGTGTCGGAAGTAAATACTGCTGGCCGCGTATTTATCCCGGGTTATAACAGGTAGTTTTACCAAGAGGGTACATACAAGGCGTATCCATTAATTGGCTGCCGCTTGCTGATAATTAGATTATCATACATTAGCGTGGTAGTTTACCTTACTTGCCTGTTTGGTGAAACATATTGATTATCTTTTGTCGGCATGCAAAGCAGTAGTTCTTCAAGTGATGCTCTTTTCTTCAATAATATAATTTTAATTTGGTTAGATAGCCGGAGCCAGTGAAGTCCTCTGATTGTCTAACGAACACGTTATCCTGTTTTGGCTATCATTCTGTTTCTGCTACTTGACCGCAGTTCGCATCAAAAATGACGATACAGTTATGTACCAATGGTGTAAACATTTTTTGTGCAGGCGTTTCGGCCAAATTTAAAACTGGCTCCTTAAAATCAACCTAAGAAATAGGAAAGGAATGATATCACCACAGTAACTAAACTTTTATCCGGTGACAAAAAAAGCATAGCATAGTCTTGTATGTAAAGCTGGTGACGTAAAATCAGAAAACTAAAAAAAATAAATTAAGAGTGCCCGGATATCTAACTGCTTTATAACTTTAGTAAAATAACAAACCAGCCTGCAAGTGCAAATCCTACAATTAAAACTAAGTACCCCCATGGATAATTTTGCCTGATTTTATACCACATAATCCAACTGCTGACAGATAAAAAAATAAGTCCTACTGCAATTGCATCCATTGAAAACCGCCAGACACGGGTAAGCAGCCAGTTTGGCTCAACATCCGCATTGCCCCTGTTGGCACCGTTGAAAGTATGAAGTGTTCTTAGCTTCCCCCAGACATTGTAGGAGAGTTCTTTCTGAATGCCAGTTCCCGTCTTAAAATCTGCATGAATGTTACTGACATGCCCCGGATAAGCAACACTGAAATCAACGCTGTCCGTTGTCATCTTTACATTATTTACTTCGCCAGCAATTTTCAACTGTGAGAAGATAGTTTTCATTATCTGTATACTATCCAGGCCAGCAGGAATGCTAACGACTATTTCTGTTGTCTTCTCCTTTCTCTCGTCCCAAAAGCTGGCAAACTTCCAGTTCCCATGATTTAATAGCAGACCGGAAAATGAAAATAACCATATAAACAGCACCAGAAATAATCCAATATGGATGTGCAGGCGGCGGTTTGAATAAGTAAGTTTTTTAATCAGCGTTTGATAAGTCATCCGAGAATAAATAATAAAAGTCCTGTAAAAATAATTGCTCCGGATATAATGGCCAGCCATCCTAACTTTCTTTCTGCTTTTAGAAAATACCATAAAAAAATTCCACTGGCAGAAAGAAACAGCAGTAAGTAAACTACCGTATCAGCCAGCACCCGCCAGATCTTCATGAATGTGGCATTGCCACGAATTGTTGTATTGTGTGGCCCGGGCATTTTATGCAGGTAGTTGGTGGCCCTGAAAACCCCGTCCTCATCTCTTGTAATTAGCACGTCATTGGTGTGTTTATTTACTTCAATCTTTGTTATTTCTCCGGGTAAGGTTACGGGAAAAGAAATGTGATCGTCATTTTGTGAAATAAAATCTATTTCACCTTTAATCTCCAGTTTTTGTATAATCGCTTTAGCTGTTTGCAGGTCAGACGTATCATAGGGGATTTTATCCAGGTGAGTTTTAATAACCGGTAAAACTTTTACAGGCATAACACTGTTTAGGTAACCCGCGTGATTTAACACGAGCACACTGACACTGAAGATAAGCACAAACGGACTGACGAATAAACCAATGTATAAATGAAGGGTACGAACAGGAGGATAGTATTTTTTCATTGTTCTTAAACGGCAGGTGAAATATTTTCTTATGGTGCTGTAAACAAAAGTAGGTAAATCATGGCAAGGGATTGCTTAGAGTATATCCATTATGTCAAAAAAACAATTCAGGATAGTTATATAAAAGCAAGGAAACCTACAAATTTTTAGTTAAGGAACGGTTCATCATAGAGGTATTACATGAAATCAGGAAACGCAGATCGAATTTTCTGCCATATTGATTTCGGTAAGTTATCAGAAAGGAATTATATCAATGATGCTTTGCTGCACTTAAGTTCCGCGCATCCGGGAGCAATTAATGCAAAAAAGAAAAGCGGATTACGTTTCGGGTGTCTTTGCGCATTAACCTATTTATAATTTGCTGTTTAGACCTGCCAAACTTATCGCTGGATCCGGAATAGGAAAAGAATTTCGGAAAGGTATTGACGAATGGTCTTCAGAAATATTTCCGTTCTGTGTTGAGTTATTTTTCATGGATGTTCGTTTTAATTGCACATCCTGATACAATAGTTGGTCAGTTTGCCGGTGACCTGTTGTATTAAACCCTTATTTCATTCCTTTGAGTGCCGTGTCTCTTCGTTTTTTTAATTTGGCTACTTCCGGGAGGATGAGCAAACTGTTTCCCTTTCTGTCGGTATGGCCCAACATTAAATTGAGTTTTTTACTTAATCCTGTAACGTTCGCATTGTGTTGGTGCCCCGCTGTATACTTAGCCTCATAAATTTGGATTGCCTTATCAATACAAAGCAGCTCTTTTTTAAAGTTCTTCAATTTCCGGTAAAGAATCATCAGCCTTTCGATAATATACATATCGGAAGGGGCAGATTTTAACAACAACTCATACATTTTCACCGCCTGTTGCAAATGGTTTTCCTTTTCCAGCATACGGGCATTGTCCGTGTTGATTTCAAGATGATGAACATTTACTTCTTCCATACGATTTTTGTAGGCTACAAAAAAACATGTTATTTTAAGCTAGAATGCTGTGAAGCAGGCAATATGTATACGATACTTCCTTGGACGTTACACTTTATACAGCGAAAGCCTCTTTCCACTGATTCGGTGTCCTTAACGTCTCCCTTTAGAATATTTCCCGGTGATGTATTGGTATACCAAACTCATCTACTTAGCCCTTGTAAATAGGCCGATGAAAAATGGTAATCTGCAAGAATACTACACAATAACCAATGTAGTTGAATTGAATTCAAATGCATACAGACTCACTTTTGTACGGCCATTTTGGTCTCTCTCCGTACCTGCGAAGCACAGACCGGGACCTTGTGCCGGTTTGTGTATTGTTCATTACTTCGTTGTACGCAACGTTCGTGGCTAATGCACCAGTGCACTGACCCTGCTGTGAATCGTACAAAGCCTGCTGCAAAGCCTGGGCGGGCTGATGCAAGTTTATTTTGGTTTCCTTAAATAATAATATGTCTAAGGATGTGCAACAATTAATGTCTGCGGTGCGGCTGATTTCATACGGGTCATCAGCCAGGATGATTGCCTGGTTGTCTGCCGCTCAATTTCTTCGCATACAGTAACGAGTTCTTCATCGGCCAGGGCAGTACCTCCCTGTTTTAAAATTGTACAACATACCAGCACTTCATTCACTATTAAATATAAATCATGCAAATCACGCAGCATGGCCATACTGCCCTTGCGTGCTTTCTTTAATAATGTTTTTGTAAGTCTGTCTGGTTCCCTGTCTGTTTCTTTTTTATACCGGTTTGCCACCGGCTTCATTGTATCTGCAAGCTGCAGTGACCATGAGGAGAGCAGTAAACAAGTTTGCTCAATATCAACTTCATCCCTGTGCGCTTTCGCTACCATTTTAAAAGCATCCGCCAGGTCCTTCTCCGTCCGGTGAACCAAATCTATGTATTTTCCTATATGCATATTATACCTCCTGTGGTTTAAGTTTTTCAGTAAGCGTCTCAATTGATTTGCCTATTTTTTTAAACGTTCCATCTTCTTCTTTTTTAATGATACTAACAGCGGCATATTTGAAATGTGGTTGCTTACTCACAGGATCCCATTCTGTGAGGGTAAGCTCGTTGGCAGCACGGGACCTTTTATTGTTATCCCAGTAACCATAATGGAAGGGAATAAAAACAAGGCCTGGTTCTATGCCGCCTATTTTTGCCGGTTCTGTTACTTTGCCGCGGCGGGAAGCGACGGTTATCATATCACCCTCCCGGATGCCATACTTTGCAGCGTCCTCCTCTGAGATCTGCACATAGCCGTCCGGGGCGGCATCCTGCAACTGCTGAGACCTGCCCGTTTTTGTACGCGTATGAAAGTGATACACAATTCTTCCGGTAGTAAGCCACAACGGGTATTCCAGATCGGGCACTTCATGGGGAGGAAGATAATCACTGCCTTTCAGAAAAGCCTTACCGGCAGGATTTTTTGCCTTGTATTCCTGTTCTGTTACAGCTGCGCCGGTGTCAAGATCATGGCCATAGGTCTCACACTGGTTGATGTCAGTATTAAAGACTCCGTTGGTATAAAGGTGCCGGGCCCCATCCGGGTAGGTTTCATTGCACGGCCATTGAATTCCGCTACCACCTGTGAGCTTTGCATAACTCATACCTGTGTAATCGCAGGGTCTTCCTTTTGTGCATTTTTTCCAGGCTTCAAAAGCTTCTTCTGCTGTAGTCCATTGTATAAGAGGGTTGCCATCTTTGTCGCGGAAGTCCATCCTGCGGCTATAATCGAGAAAGATATCCAAATCTGATTTTGCTTCGCCCGGAGGATCCACTGCTTTATGCGAGAGATGAACAGTACGGTCAACATTTGTAAAACAACCTGTCTTTTCTCCCCATATAGCGGCCGGCAACACTACATCTGCGTATTGGGTTGTCTCCGTCATGAACGCATCCTGCACCACTACAAATAAATTTTTCTTCTTTAAGATCTGTCTTATCCGCGAGAGTTCGGGCATGGATACCGCCGGGTTGGTACCGCTGATCCATAACATTTTGATGGTACCACTTTCTGCAAATCTCCAAATTTGCATCGCATGCGTGGGCGGCGACCAATGGGGTATTTTATCCAGCTGCACATTCCATAATGCTGCGAGTTCTTTTACGTGCTCTTTATTACTCCAGTTCCTAAAGCCTGGCAAATCTCCATCTGCACCACATTCCCTTGTGTTTTGCGCAGTAGGCTGCCCGTTCATTTGGTAAATGCCGCATCCGTCTCGGCCTATCAATCCACGTATCAGATGGAGGTTGTTCACCTGCACCGCAGCTGCGGTGCCCTGCATGGATTGGTATACCCCTTGCAATACGGTTGATACCACTGATTTGGCGGTACCCAGTATCTCCGCGGCTTGTCTTAACCTGGATGCGGGTACGTTACTCACTTCTTCCACACGCTCCGGCGCCCATGCGGAAACAATTTTTTTCAGTTCTTCAAAGCCGGTAGTGTGTGCATCAATATACGCCTTATCAATATTCCCAGCTTGTATAATTAAGTTCAAAATCCCGTTCATAACGGGCACGTTTGTCCCGGGCTTTAGTGCAAGATGAACGGTGGCCTTTTGTGCCGTATCAGTGTACCTCGGGTCAATAACAACCAGCTTAGGTGGATTCGGTCCTGCAAGCCTGTCTAATATTCTCATCCAGAGCACAGTCTGCTGCGAAGCAATGTTATGCCCAAAATGCAGAATGGCATCTGTTGTATGAAGATCGGTATAGGAACCCGGCTGACCATCGGAACCGAAAGAAACCTTTAACGCGGCTGCTGCCGTAGCGGTGCAGAGACGTGTGTTCCCATCCATATGGGGTGTGCCCAGCCCCGCTTTCCCAAGAACACCCAGTGTATAATATTCTTCCAGGAAAAGTTGCCCTGAAGTATAAAAACCGATTCCAAGGCTCGTGTTTTTTTCAATGATATCTTTGGATTGTTGTACAATCAGATCCATGGCTTCATCCCAGGTTGCTTCCCTTAATTTCCCATTCGTTCTTATAAGAGGTTTGGTTATCCGGTCTTTGCTGTTATTGGCCACCCATGCATGCAACCCTTTTGGTCCAAGCCTGCCGTGGTTTACCCTGTCACCCTCTCTTCCCCGTACCCCAACAATACGTCCATTTTTCACCCCAATATCCATCCCACATCCATTAGAACAGAGCACGCAAGCCGATTGTACCCAATGGTCTGGCTCCTCAATTGTACGTTGGTCCACTCTTGCTGGCCAGTCCCCTTTATAAGGGGTTCGCATACCCCAGATATCTTTTATGCTATCCCTTGATTCGTTCATACTGTTGACATTTAGATCGTTTAAAAAAAATCCTGTAGCTCATTGTGATAACCATCCGGCAGAAAATAGCGTCATGGTGACCCGTATAAATATTTTTTTTGATTTCCAGTAAGCCGCATCACCAATAACTACAAATAATGTGCTTATCTAAATGTTGGCATCGCTTTTTCTTCATTGCTGGTATTATCAAAAGCAATTAAGTATGAAGATCAGGATTTCAGGAAACAGCATTCGCTTCCGTTTAAAACAAACGGAAGTAAAACAATTCGGGGAAGAGGGTGAGATAAAGGAGGAACTATCATTTGGTATGCTCCCTGCAGATAAGCTTTCATTTATGCTGAAGGCCGGCAATACCAGCAGCTTTGCAATTAGCTGGGAATCGAATCAGATAATGTTACAAGTGCCAGCCGCTTTACAGGCTGAATGGACCAATACGGATTTAGTGGGCTTTGAAAAAGACATAGCTACCGGTCAGGGACAATTGATAAGGATATTGGTTGAAAAAGATTTTAAATGCCTTGATGGGTCCGGTGTTGAAAATGAGGATACTTATTCCAATCCCAATCAAGTTTGCTGATGAATACCTTTATTAAATATACCATGGCTATTATAACAGGGTTTATATCTCCTGCCTGACCGCCCGAAATTTTATGGATCGATTTTTATCGTATTTATATGATATGTCGATGTAATAAATCGGCCGACCATGTTCAAAATTTTTTTCCAACTAAATTATATATTTTGAATTTTTAATGGCGATAATCCCAAATCTTGAAACGATACCTTAAATCATTCTAAATGCTCCCTTTAACCTGGCGGAAGGCTGGCGTAATATCCTCCGGATCTAATCTGGTATCGATGTTCCATCGCAGAGAATTCGGAGTAGTAGAATTTGCTGTTTTTCAAACAAAGGTCACTTACCGTGCAGACAGCGTAACAGGAGTTTACAAAGCATCTGACGGAGTAATTACTGGTACAATAGCTGAACGAAGCTGATACAGCCTGTCGCTATCAAAGGTTGGCTGATGGTGTAGGAAACAACTCTTCAAGCAGTGACCTAAAACCAACCCTGGCAGACCAGCAAATAACTGCCAAGATTTAAGATTTTAGATATACCAATGTCACTGCTAATACCTATTATTTATTATTCCCTGGCAGGTGAGGGCCTTTGTAGCTCCCTTTTTTATTGAGAAAATGATAGTTAAATCAAATTAAAAACGGTGTAGTACAAGGCCGTCAAAATTTCTTTAAAATCTCGCCTTAGCTTAGCACAAAATTAGCAATATGAAGCTACTGATAATAGAAGATGAAGATAGCCTGTTACGGAGCATAATAAACGATAGAAATGTTTTTTCATTAATTCACACAAACAGAACTAAACAAAACAGAGGAAACAATTTGATAATTATGTGCTGACATGCAGATTTGTAACTAGCTTAAAATAATTTTCTTATGCAACCGAAATTTGATATTGGACTTTTTGTCAAAGGTATTACTGAGGAACAGGAAATGATGATTATTACGTTAAAATGAAAGTGGCAATTTGGGTAATCCAATTCTACGGCCCTCCAATTTTACTGGTAAATATAAATGTGCCTGGATAAAGGAACACAAAGTTATTTTAAAGGTATTTGATGAATCGGAATTAACACTGGCTTAATATTTACCAATGCAATGTCTTTTAACACAATCGTAGTAGGAAGTACTGCACGATTTGGTACACCAAAACTAGTTGTTTTACAATATCAATGTTTTTGATGATGGATCTTATCCTTTTGAAATAATGATTGGGTTTTTATATAATAGGGATAATAGTATCTTAACCCTGTTACTTTAGTGTCATGTTTAGACCACTTTTACCCCTTCCGGATAAAGCCTCTGCAATGGAAGGTGAAATAATAAACTAATAACAGGCAACCGATATTTTTAGACAAATTATTATCCTTCTCTATCATATCAACCAGACGTTATTTCAATGCAGTATTACGAATATCAAAGAATCGGATGAGCAAAATTTTAGCCGTTGATGCAGGCTCTTTGTCATTCCCTTTTTAATATTTATCTGCACACCTCAAGCAAATGACTTACATAAGATTTTATACAAAATGTATTGTGAAGACTTGCTTTGTAAGTTTAGAAAGTCGACCCCGATAAAACTGCTACATTGTTATTGTCGTTTTGTATCTGGTAAACATTGGCAGCACCACAAAAAGGCATTCCTATACTCTTGAAGCAAAGGTCGTAGTTCTTATCTTAAACATAGTGCAGACTAACATGGTGCAACATGCCGGGCCATGCTGACAAAGTCTAGTGGCCGATGTTGTCCAAAAAAGGATTGCCATAAAAGCATTTATAGCAATCCCTTGCCCGCTTTATTTTTCGACCTTAGCTTGAAAGCCGAGACTGCTCAAAATGGTTGCTGCCACCTTGCGGCCCTGCACCAAACCTGTGTCAACAGATGGTTGGTAGTGGATGCCTGCAAAAACCCTTGAATTACCCGCGTCTTCTCCAATTGCCCGGAACGATGAAAATGTTCTTGGCGTAAAACCCAGGTAATCATAGGTATGATCAGTAATGCTTCCGATGTCCCCGAACAGTGCTGTGAACGCATCTGCTGCGGCCGCGGAAATTACTGCATGTGCTGATGAATATTCGGGGTGTGCAGGTGTAGTGAGCAAAGGACTCCAGGAACCCAGTCCCATCACATTTCTGATGTAGGTTACCGGCCTGATAAGGTTGTAGTGATATTTTGATTGCCAGCAACCAATGCTGGGATCACTGCTGCAAATACCAGTAATGGCATAGGCCACGGCTGCCTTATCCAGCCGTGTATTGGTTTGTTTCAGCACCTGCTGTAAAATACTTTCCCAATGGCCCGCCGTTGTAACCCCCGGTACATCCCTCCAAAATAAACCCTGTGCCGTTTGTGCCGGAGTTAAGTTTTGTGACACGGTATATACATTTAGCACCATTTTATAAAAGGCCGAATTAGGATCTTCGGAATAAGCTATCGGGGCACCGGGTTGTGAGTTATTGGTACTGCCTGTTACAATAGTACGCAGGTTTCCCAAATAAGGCGTGCTTGCAGCGCCGAAGGCGGGAGGTGTGGGCACCCATAAGCCAGGACCAACAGGCGGAGTATACGCTGCCCCTACATTGGCAATGCCATCGGTGGAAGACCAGTTAAATACAGCAACAGCAATGCTTTTGCCAAACTCATTTGACCGTACGAGCACATCGCCATGTGCCTGGGAACTGTAACCCGTGTTCAATGCATTTTCAAGAGAATCAATGGCGGCTTTATCTGCGGTGCTTGCATTCACAAAAATACTTCTGTTCACAGCTGCCAACGCTGCATTCACGCTGGCGGGCCAGTAATACAATTTAAAACGGTTGGCTACAGGCAGATCCGTAAGACCGTTTAATTTACTATTTATTCCTTCACCGAGCCATGTGCCCGGAGCAATTGCTTCGTAGGCTGTTAACCCTGTATAAGCGTAATACCTGCAAAAAAGTACATTGGGAATGCCGGTAGCATTTTTCATTAACCGAATCTGCATCGTAAGCCATTTGTCGATCACTTCGGATGAATATTTTCCGGCATCATTTGGTCCGGCAGCCGGCAAATGGTCTGACTTATTACAACTTGCCAGGAGGCTGAAAAAAGTAACCGCAAAAACAGGTAATTGCTTAACGTAGCCTGTTGATAAATTAAATAAACGTTTCATGATCTATTGATTTTTATTGATTACTGTGTACCGAAAATTTATTCGAAAAGTTTTTATGAAAAAGAGGGCTATCCTTTTTTGGGGTGTTGTTGCCAGTGTTTAATACAATAGTGAATGCAATTTTCCACGATCGATTATTGTTTAGGTTCGGTTCCATATTAGCCGGCCAGCGACGGGCATTATGAAAGCATAAAACCTTTGTGCCAATCTACCCTTTGCAATTTTTAATAGTTTCTTTTATTTGCTCCAGGTTTAATTTAAACCAGGCTTGAAACCGTACTTGTAAAGTAATCCTAGCGGTGACTAACTGCAGATGTTTGTGAGTGAAACTTTCATATTGTTAACTTCAATTTACTTCCATGAAATTATGGTTACAGCCAGTATATAAAAAGTCCCGGTGATTACTTAACAGCCCTGAAAGGCAATCTGCTGAAACTGGTTAGCAATTCACAAAACGCGAGACAGAAAACTGATGAAATTTAAATGTGTTGTTAAGAGCGTAATTTATGCGCTTGTGAACTACTCATTGAAACCCGCAGCCCGTCATGAATTATGTGCAGGTATTCATTTGTCGGTTTTATGTAGCTAATAAAATACTACATTTGAGCAGCAGGGAATCCAGATACAACTTTACCATCAGCAATAACCCAGAGTTTATTTATCTGAACAATTTTTGATCACTAATACCATGTTAGTGTTAAAAAAAACAGGCATTTTCATACTGCAGATATGCTGCATTTTATACCTGGCTGCCCAGCATCCGGCCCGGCAAAAGATTGATAGCTTAAAAAAGCTTTTGCCCTTAAAACAGGGTACACAATACATCGACTGCCTTAATGATTTGAGTGAAGAATACTGGTGGCCACCAAGGGTATATCCTGACTCGATTTCTATGTGGGCTGACATAGCTTACAAAGAAGCCGAAAATAATAATTATCCATCCGGTTTAGCTAAGGCAGGTATGCACCTGGGTGTATCAGCCATCTACCGGAAAAATTTTGTAACGGCCGAAAATTATTTAAGAACAGCCCTGCCGGTTTTTGACAGCGTTCACGATGAAAACGGAGAAGGATGGTGCAACTTATGGCTTGGTCAGACGCTGTATTCTGAAAACAGGTTTACCGAGGCTGCTTCCTGCATCAGGAAATCATTAAGCTACCTTACCAGACACAATAATAATGAAGGGATAGGCAAAGCCTGGGCATGGCTAAGCTTTCTCTACGCGGCTACCGGTAACTATGACAGCAGCTTTGAATATTGCACAAAAAGTTTATTGCTTCGTGAAACAATGAGCGACCATGTATGTGTGGCGGCTTCACTTGCAAATATGGGCTACCTGTACAGGTCTGCCGGCGATTACGAGGATGCCCTGAGTTATTACAGGCAAGGTCAGCAATATGGAACGTTGCACGGAATAAACTACTATACAGCAAACTGGAATTATTTTGAGGAGCCGATAGGCGCTACTTATCAACTGATGCATAACATTGACTCTTCCCTATACTATTTGCAACGTGCCATGCAGATTGACCCTGCCAATCAAATGACAAAAATAAGTTTTGGCGAAGCTTTGTTACTGAAACATCAGTATGATTCTGCGTTAGCTATTTTTTTAAAACCGCTCGGCAATTACAGGAAAGAAAATGATGCCTGGGATTTGATGCGTATTTTACTGGATGCAGGAAAAGCTTTCGAGCAAACTAACCAGCCCGCCAAAGCGTTGCCATATGCACAGGAAGGATTTTTAATTGCACAGAAAGCAAATGTAAAGCCTTACATGGTACAGTTAAGCCTGTTGCTGGCTAGAATTTATAAAGACCTTAATAAAGCTGACAGCGCCTATGATTTTATGCGGCAATATGTAGCTGTAAACGATTCAGTAAAAAACCAGCAGTTTTTCTGGCGCCTGACCAATTATAAAAAACAAGATGATTTTAAGAAACAACTTGCTGCAGTGTCACTGTTGGAAAAAGATAATAAAATAAAAGATGACGCCATTCAGAGAAATATTTTGCTGCGTAATATTCTTACAGCTGGTGTTGTATTTTTTATCCTGTTAGCATTTATCGTTTATCGGGTAATAGACCTGAGACGTGAAAATGAGCGCCTGGAAAAAACGAAACTGCAATATGCTTTAGACAAAGAGCTTGCTAAAAATGAACAAAAACAATCAGCTTTACAAAAGAAGGCGGCCGAACTGGAAATGCAGGCGCTCCGTTCACAGATGAATCCGCATTTTATTTTTAATTGTCTCAGTTCCATTAACAGTTTTATATTGAAAAATAAAACAGAAGACGCTTCCCACTATCTTACAAAATTTTCCAGACTGATAAGAATGGTGCTGAATAATTCACAGCAGTCATATATCTCACTGGACGATGAACTGGAAACCTTACAGCTGTACCTTGATATGGAAAAACTGCGCTTCAAAAACTCCTTTGAGTATGCGCTTAATTTATCCGGCAATATAGAGGTTCAGGCTATTTTTATTCCGCCATTGTTGATACAACCTTTTGCCGAAAACGCCATCTGGCATGGCTTAATGCACAAGCAGGAAAAAGGCTTGCTGATGCTGGATTTTAGTATAGAAGATAGAGTATTAAACTGCGTTATTACAGATAATGGAATCGGCAGAGAGGAGGCTGCATTGGTAAAAAGCAAATCTTCAGAAAAGCAAAAATCGATGGGATTAAAAATTACTACCGAACGATTAAATTTATTAAACAATGATGGCGGATGTGAAGCTTCTTTTACGATAGAAGATTTAAAGGATGAAAGCGGAAATGCCTCAGGTACACGGGTGCGTTTAAGGATCGGTTACAAAACACTGAATCAAATTTTATAATTAAATGGATAGAAATTGATCACTGCAATTATTATAGATGATGAGCCCTACAGTTGCGAAAGTTTGGTTTCGTTGCTCGAAAGATATTGTCCCGAAGTGAAGATTTTGGATATCTGTTACTCAGGCGCCGATGCGTTAAAAGCCATCGCTGAACAAACACCTACACTCATCTTTCTTGACATAGAAATGCCGCACATGAATGGCTTTGAAATGTTGCAGCAGTTAACGGCGATCAACTTCTCCATTATCTTTACAACAAGCTATGACCAGTATGCCATAAAGGCCTTTAAGTTTAGCGCATTGGATTATTTATTGAAACCGGTTGACAGTGATGAATTACAGGCTGCCGTAAAAAAAGTATTGCACAACGCTAATGATGCGGTTCCCCAGCAGATAGAAATGCTGCTGCATAAGCTGACGCACCCAACCATTACGGTTAATAAAATAGCCATTCCTACAATAGAAGGATTAAATATGGTATTAATTGAGTCCATCATTAGTTGCTCTTCGGAAAGTAATTATACAGAGTTCCATTTTAAAAATAAAAAGAAAATAATTGCTTCCCGTACTTTAAAGGAGATAGAAGAAATGCTGGATGATTATTCTTTTTTAAGAGTGCATCATTCACACCTCGTAAACCTGAATGAGGTGGAAAAATATGTAAGAGGAGATGGTGGCTATCTTATTATGAGCGATGGTTCGCATATTGATGTATCAAGAAGCCGGAAAGAATTGTTGCTGAAAAAGTTGCATCATTAGTTGTTAAACATCCGGTGGAAAAATTACTACTACTACAGCCAATAAAAGTTCATTCTTGTTGAAATGGTTATCTAAGTTGTATTTACAATCAATCTCCGAACCTGGCTAAGCATCGGCAACAAGCAGGGGCAATATGTCAATCAAAAGATCAAGCAATTGGATCGGCGGGTAGGGTCATTTAATTGGTGAAAAGGCCACAAGCCTTTTTGTAAAAGCGGAATGAGCTGTCAAAAAGGGTCCTAAGAAAATGGCAAAGAAAGTTACGTAAAGTGTTTAAGCAGGCAGACGAAAAGTGGCCAACTCTGTTGGGACACAAAACCACCACGACAACCTCTCAAATCTCCCGGCGATCTAAACGTACCCAGGTATCGCCATTTCCCTATTTAAAATTTAATAGACACCCTCTATTACGGGGACGCTGCCTGCTCTGCCCATGCAGGAGAGTGGAGAGTCATAGGGGGTAGATGAAAGCCTTGTAATCAATTCCGCACAGTTTGAAAAGTGAAGCACAGGCAAGTGGTTGGAGCAGTACGCAGGATTTGTAACCCGCACTCGAGTCCTTGCCGAAGCCTAGCCGCCAGATCCGGGATCGGCCGCTTCCTGATTGCACCCTTCAGGAACTAAATAAACAACGCCTCCATAGTCACTTCCTGTTCTACCAATTGTTCTTTATAAATGTTGTCTGCCAAACCATAAGTTGTAATAAAAGTGAGGACAAGCTGCCTGGTAGTTTTTGTTTCCTGCCGGAAGCTCATTATTTTATTGCGCAATTCTGCAGCATACTTTTTAGTGATCGTGTAGGGGTGGGCGCTAAATTTAATTTCACAAATATTGATCATATGATCAGCCCGGTCGATCAGCAGATCTATTTGGGCACCTGAAACACTTCCTGTGCCAGTTTTCAGCCACGAGACCCCCTTAGTCTGCAAGCCGCCAATTTGCATCGCCATTTTTATCTGCTGCACATGTTTCAGGCAGATGCTCTCAAAGGCATACCCACACCAGCTGACATAGGATGGAGTCGACTGTCTTGCCAGCCACTGGCCCTTTTCAACAGCTGGCTGTTTATACATAAACTTAAAATAGAACAGGGAGAATTCGTCGCTTAGCCGGTAAAGGCTTTCTTTTTCTTTTTTAGCGAAGGGATAAGTTTTTTCTATAAAGCCACTTTCAGTCAGTTCGGTGAGTACAGTTGTAATTCTGCCGCCGGTTACAAGTCTGGCTGCCAGCAGCAGTTCACTTCTCGTTAAACCTTTATGCTTTTTTGCCAGTGCCTGGATCACCTGGACATGTTTTTCCGCACTATTGAATAAAGCCGCATACAAATTGTCGAATTCATTTGTTAGCACACCATCTTTCGAAAAACAAATCGTTTCAATATTTTGTGCCGCGCTTTTTCCTCGTTGTATACCATTTAAATACGCAGGGATACCGCCCATTACCATATACAATTGCAGTAACTGGTAATGCTCCAGGTGTATATTGCGGTGTTGCAGGTAGGCCTGCGTTTCTTTGAGCGTGAAAGGCAGCAACCGAATGCGTTGTGTGATCCTGTTATGCAACCCTCCCTTGTTATTTACTACCTTATCAATTATCCAGGAGGCTGCTGAACCGCAGATAACTACAATTATATCGGGGCGGCTGACTGCGAAGTTATTCCAGAAATAACCAAAAAAAGAAAGGAAATTAGATTTGTGACTTTCCAGCCAGGGAAGCTCATCAAAAAAAATAACTTTTTTATTGTTGTGTTTTACAGATACAATACAGTCTTTCAATTGCAGAAATGCCTCCTGCCAGGTAGCAGGTGCAAAAGCTATTTTTTTGTCCGGAAACCAGCTTTCCAGTTGGCGGGAAAAGTTGAATAATTGCGCTTTGGTAGTGCCATTTAAGAGCCCGGTGCAACTGAAGATCATTTGAGGGCCGTAAAAGTTTTTGATCAGAAAGGTTTTGCCTACCCGCCGCCGGCCATAAATAGCCAGCAGTTCCGCTTCCTTTGCATGAAGTAAATTTTCCAGGATCTGAAGTTCGTTTTCACGGCCAGTGATTTTTTGAGCAGCCATTGAAGTAAATATTAGTGGCCAAAAGTACATAAAATATGGTACATTTGGCCATTAATAAAATTATTGCTGGCCAAATATGCCTTACAAATCATACTTATGGCTACCAATACTTCACCTGCCAGGAGCCAAAAAGCAAGAGTTATTATAAATAGAAGAGAATTCGACTTTATCTTTTTTTTCCGGCAAAAATTCTTTTAACAGCAAACCTTTCAATGCCTGCCATTTGACCCGTTTTTAATCATAACATAATATTGCCGGCATATTTTTATATAACAATGCCTATACATTTGCTCTGGATTTTCTCAAAACAATAGTTAGGTTAAAGAGGGCTGGATTTCTATCTGGCCTTATTTATTTTCCATAGACAAATATGGTACTACCTCTTTTCCATTTAAGTAAACAGGTCATAACAATCAAGAAGACTTAAAACGCACCGTAAAAAATATTTAATTTTTTGTAAAAAAAATATCTAACTTTAAAGTCTCCCGCTAAATCTTTGCTTAATTACGTTCCCCAAAAATCTTTTGTTACCCTACGAATTTTCTTATCATTTTTAAAAAGAAATGTATGAACAAAAATCAGTTCACAACTACTGTTGTGCTCAGCCTTCTATTTTTGTCATGTAACCTGTTTGGCCAAACACCCGGTGGTATTGGACGACACACGTTATGGTTACAAGGAAATTTTTTCGCAGATACTGCAGGACTACGAACGCTGAATTTTAACCCGGTAACTGCTATAGATGATAGTAAAACCAGGGTCAAAATGTTAGGCAATATAAAAGATGTCCGGAGGGCAACCATTTTTACGGTGTACCAGAATGCAGAGCCGGATCGGGAAACGCCGATATGGCAAGTAATCAGTAATGCGGAGAATTTTTCGCTTTCTACCCGGCAGGTCTCCAGTAAAGTTGGTGAAACGGATATGGTTTTCGCAAAAAATAACGCTGGGACTTATAAAGCAGGAAAACCCGAAACCATTATTCATACCTATACTTATATAAGGAGTAAAGGAACATTATCAACTCAGGAAAAAACTCAAAACAAGGGAGCTGCGATGCAGTTTGGTCCACCAAAATCCTCCAAATTGGGTAATACCGCACCCGGACTAATTGCTGAATTTATTCTTTATGAAAAGATTTTAAAGGAAGACGAAACCACCAAAATAGAAACGTATCTGGCGTTGAAATATGGGATAACGCTGAAAAAAAATTATGTCAATAGCCTTGGTCAAACGCTGTGGAATTGGGAAAATGAAAAGCTTTATTCAAACAATATTGCAGGTATTGGAAGAGACAATCAATCCGCTCTTTACCAAAAGCAAAGTACAAGTTGTAGCACACCGGATGATTTGGTAATCGGCATTAATAAAATTGAAAATTACAACAGTCAAAATACCGGTCTGTTAAACGACAAAGACTATTTGATTTGGGGCGACAATGGCCAGGCTTTCACGCTTAACACGAATGTAGAACCTGGCATCTCTAATATACTTTTATCAGAAAAAAAATGGGTGATGAAAGCTGCCGGAAGAACTGTCAAAACGATTTCGACCGAATTAAAAATCGATACCAAAACATTGCTTTCTGAAGAGGGTGAGAAGGAAAGGTTTTGTTTAGCGATTGACCGCTCAGGAACTGGTGATTTTGCTGCGAAAAACTGTGTGTACATTATGCCGGATAGTATTTCCAAAGACGGAATTGCCAGTTTTAGCCGGATATTCTGGGATACGGATGGCTCGGGAAAAGACCTTTTTGCTTTTGGTATAAAACCGGCACTGTCTCCGGATGCCCAGATGCTGAAAAATAAGGATGCAGCCAGTCTGATATCATTTAAGGTTTATCCCAATCCGGTTACCGATGGTCATTATAAAGTGGCCCTTACACTGGATAAACCTGCGGACATAAAAATAGAGGTATATGATATTCAGCAAAATCTGATAGATAGTAAGTGGGGAAAAGGCCATGCGGTTTACCTGCTTTCCGGATATATTAATTCGGTACCAGGGATCTATACCGTAAGAGTAACCACTAGCGAAAAAGAATTTTCCCAAATCATCATACTGCAATAAAATAATTCACTAACTGGCTTCGGTAAGGCCGGTCAAATCATAAACTGTTATGAAAAGTTTTCCGCTTCGCCTGCTCGCATTGGTGACTGTCTCTTTGTTGTCACTGGGCTTTCTAAATCCTTCGTTCACTAACATTTTTTTTAATGGTCCCGGCAAACAGGCTACAAAAAATGCTGACCGGGCAAAACCAAATGATGGTGTCTACGGTGTTGCTAAAGTAATGCCGGCTAGATACCAGGAAGATGTTAGTTCGGGTTTAAATTTTAAAGGATTAAAGATTGAAAAATGGGCTGGCACCAGTATCACCAATATCAGTCTGCCCGGGGCAAAGCTCCATATTCCCGCAGGAGCTATGACATCTCCACGGTTAGTTTCTGTTACGGCTCTTCAACAGGCAGATATCCCCGCGCTCGACAAGGGAATGGTGAATGTAACAGGAGGAAGTGGCGGATATCGTTTTTTGCCGCATGGCAGCCACTTCGCCAAACCCGTGGCGCTCAGTATGGCGTATGACGAAACAAAGATACCAGTTGGACATACTGCTAAAGATATATCCACTTTTTTCTTTGATGACAAAGCAAAACATTGGGTACCACTTCAAAGGGATTCTGTAGATAGCGACAACAAAATAATTCTCTCCACAACAACGCATTTTACTGACATGATTAACGGGATAATTGAAGTTCCCGGGTCACCGGCAACGCTGGCCAATACGCCAAACTCCATGTCTGGTATTCAGTATCCGGATGCCACTTCTCAAATTGTGACGATAGCCCCGCCCGTTGCCAACTCATCCGGAAATGCGGTTTTGGACTACCCGATTACGTTGCCAGCGGGCAGAAAAGGTATGCAGCCTGATTTGAGCGTAGAATATAATAACAGTGGTTCTGATGGATGGCTTGGGCTTGGCTGGGACCTAAGCACACCGGCGTTTTCGATCGAGACCCGGTGGGGAGTACCAAGGTATGATGCGAACCTGGAAACAGAAACCTACACTATGGAAGGCGCACAGCTCAGCCCTGTTGCGCACCGTTCAGCAGCGGTTGCCCGTGATAAAAATGCCAGCGAAAAACAGTTTTATCCGAGGGTGAATAATGACTTCCAGAAGATCATCCGGCATGGTAACAGTCCTTCCGGCTATTGGTGGGAAGTAACGGATAAAAATGGTACGCGGCGATTTTTTGGAGGTGATCCCGTGAGAAATAGTGTTGACCCCGCAGCCATATTAACTGATTCCAGGGGAAACGTTGCGTATTGGGCTTTATCTGAAACACGTGATGCAAATGATAATTTTGTAAAATATCGCTACGTTAAGGTGACGGATTCAGCAACAGCGGGAGGAAATCCGGGTTATAATTTGTACCTCGACTCCATCAGCTACACAGGTAATGGAAATACGGAAGGAAAATATTCCGTAGTGTTTAAACGTGACCGCGATTTGAAAGAATCGAAAAGAACGGATATATCCATCAGTGCGAAGCTGGGATTTAAGGAGGTAACTGCAGATTTGCTAAGAAAAATAAATGTCAGGTATAAAGGTCAGGACATACGGTCTTACGAATTAAATTATGTACAGGGCGCCTTTTATAAAACGCTTTTGCAGAACATTAAACAATTTGATGCCGCCGGTAAACTTTTTACTACACATAACTTCGATTATTACAATGATGTGCAAACAAATGGTGTGTTCCAGCCATTGACAGGGACCGAAGAATGGAATCCGCAGGCTGATACTGTGAAAGGAACTTTTTTAAATCCTATTCCTGGCTTCCAGGATCATGCATCTGCGCTGAGCGGTAACAAATCCATCGGCGGAGGTTTTGGTTTGGCGGTTACGATCGGTCCGGATGATGAAGATCTTGCTACTAAATCCAATACTGCAGGCATTGCTTTTGGATTCAACATTTCCACTAACGAAGGCATGCTGGCCCTCGTTGACATCAATGGAGACGGGCTGGTGGATAAAGTCTTTAAGAATAAGAAAGACCAAAAATTATATTACCGTGCGAATCAATCTGCGGTAGACAGCAATGTGGCCTTTGGCCCCCGGTTGCCTATAAACGGCATCAACGACTTCAGTCAGGGCCTCAACTGGGGCGTAAATGTGGGACTGGAATCCAATTTTTTCATTTATGCAGGGTTGGGCTATGCGCATTCCGAAGATATTTCCAATGTGTACCTCACTGACGTGAATGCCGACGGATTGGTGGATATAGTCAACAATGGAACAGTGTATTTTAACCACCTCGATCCAGACCGGAATCCGATGTTTACTCTTTCAAGCGGGGATACTCCCAGCCCTATCCGTTCATCCTCCGGAATCGACACCACCCTGGTAGTAAATGATCCGGCGGTATTGCAAAAAGCGATTGATGACAACCCTTTGCACGATGTGATCAGGGTGTGGGTGGCTCCCTTCACTGGTACAGTAAATATCAATGCGCCTGTAGTACTGATACAGGATACCACCTCTAAGTCGTATCCGGCTGCAGATGGTGTGCGGGTGGCTATTCAACAAAAAGGAACAGAACTTTGGTCTGTTAAAATTGACGCAAACGACTTTACGCCTAAAACACCTACTGGAGTAAGTGCAGTTCCTGTTCAAAAAGGAGACCACATTTATTTCAGGGTACAATCTATATTTAACGGTGCGTATGACCAGGTGCACTGGACACCGCAAATAACTTATAGCAGCCATGTTGCCGGGTTGAACGACGCCAATGGCCAGCCAATTTACCAGTTTCAGTCAGACAAAGACTTTCTGATGTCTGCCCCCCTTTCGGTGGGTATGCCAATTGACGGAACAATTCATATCGGGGGTAATTTTACTAAACCGGTAACTTCCGACAGCATCGTTGTTACCATAGTCAAGAAAAATAAGGAAGTGTATACCACGCTCCTGGAACAACATATCAACTGGAACCAGGCAGTAACAGTTCCTGTGTCCATTGACCAGAAAGTGGTTAAAGGTGAAAACCTGTTTTTTCGTGTTTCTTCACAATCGAATATTGACTGGACATCGCTAAACTGGAATCCCAATGTCTCTTATACTGCAGCAGATGATCCTAAGCTCCACGTTGTTGATGGTAGTGGCAATCCGTTGATCCAAATTTCTCCTACGGTCGATTTCCAGGCTTATACGAAAGACGTAATCCCAAGTCTGCCATGGACCGCTCCCTCCACCGATACTTTTTCTATAGAGGCCAAACCGACACTGAATCCGAATTTTCAAAACGGCCAGATCTATTTTTCTGTAAAAAAAGAAAATGAGCTGATTGCCAAAGAAACCATACCGGTAACGAATGGTAAGATCGGCGCCCATCCGGCGCTAACAGCCATCCTCAACAGTGGCGACAAGGTGTTTTTCGAATATCATACGGCTGACACGCTTGTTGCCAATGCACTTGACGCTGACACAGTGATCGTGCACCCGAAGCACAGCAAGCCGGATACGTTGCAGGGCGGGTTTCATACTTTCGATAACTCTTTTATTTTCGGACCGCTCTACCATCATTGGGGGCAATTTGCCTACAACGGTAACCGGGATCGTGCCGGTCAGCCCATCCTTGAAAGCGACCTGCATCTTAATGCAGCGCTGATGACAAAACCTGATACTATCAACCTGAGTCCATTGGTGGATACAAGTAACATCATGGGATCGATGAACAATATGCAACAAACTTACGATGGTAAAGGAGGTTATCAACCCAAGGATGATAAATTCATTTACCTGGTTCCCAATAATCAGAGAAAGGCCTGGATAGGTTATGATAACCTGACTTTTGTTACCCGGGATACGATCAGCTCATCCCGCATGGGCAGAGACGACTTACTGCCGGTGAACCCGGTTGTTGCATCTGCCGCAGGTTCAGCCTCTGGCGCCGTAGGTATTAAAAAGGTGGCACAAACAGATGATTTTAGCGTGGGTGTCGCCACGCCCGGTGGGGAGGCCGGAGTAGGCGCAAGTACTGGTACGACCAAGTTCGTTTATGATTTTACAGACATGAACGGTGACGGTTACCCGGATATCCTTTCCAATAGCAAGATTCAATACACAAACCCGAACGGTAGCCTCGAACCAACTGCCAGGCCTTTAGGCTTTGGAGATGTAACTTTTTCGAATCATACCTCTGTGGGGGGAACTGCGGGTGGTTCCCTGGCATTTTCCACTTCGCCCAATGCTTCTAAAACATCGGGCGGGGCCAAAGCGGATGCTGCAGAGGCAAAATCAAAAGGTTCGGCTGGTATTTCCGGCAGTTTTGGCGCTAATTTCGATAATGAGACTGTTGCCTTTATGGATGTAAACGGCGACGGCCTGCCGGACCGGGTGCATTCTGATGGCACCGTAGAACTCAACATCGGGTATTCGTTCCTGAAAGCTGAACAATGGGGCTATAGCGGCTTAAGCGGCGGAAGAGCTATAAGCGAGGGCGGTGGTATCAGTATAAATATCGAAAATCATAGCATCACAGCGGGAATTTCTCTTACACGAAGTGACAACGTCACCAACAACACGCTCCTGGATGTAAATGGTGACGGACTGCTGGATTATATCCAGGAAGTCAATCCACTTAAAGTACGCCTGAATACGGGCAATGGCTTCGGCCCGCCTATCCAATGGACCGGTGCCAGCTTTGTCAACAATGGCGCTTCCAGCGGCGAATCTGTTAATATTGGCTTTACGATAAGTATTTCCATTTTACCGATTCTGCCTGTCGTAAAGCTGAGTATTAATCCCCAGATAACTATTTCACAGGGTGCCGACAGGACCCAGAAACAGTTTGACGATATTGATGGCGATGGTTTTCCCGATTATCTCGAATCTGATGAAGACAGTAAACTTACCGTTTCCCGATCGACGATACGAAGAACCAACCTGCTTAAAAAAGTAACCCGTCCGCTGGGCGGAAGCTTTGTAATGGACTATACAAGGGTGGGGAACACTTATGATTTGCCAAACAGCGTATGGGCACTATCCCGGGTTGATTTATATGATGGCCGCTCGGGCGATGGGCCTGACTCCACAAGCACTGCCTATGAATACGAAGCCGGAAAGTATAACCGGGACGAAAGAGAATTTTATGGATTTGGAAAGGTAATTACCAAAGAACTCGATACCGACCATGGGAATGCCGTTTACCGTACAACCCAGGATGATTACTTCACCGATAATTATTATAATAAGGGTATTTTAAAATCTACGGTATTAAAAGACGCTCACGGTAACAAGTTCACGGAGGTTGTTAACACCATTGAACTGAAAAATATTTCTTCCGGGGTTGCTCTTCAGGATAGCCTGGTTCAAAGGAACGATGGCACCGCTTTTCCGGCATTGGTAAAAACGTTCAAACTATTTTACCAGGGACAGGCTGAGGCAGGCAAAACAGACAGCATCACCTATTCATACGACCTGTTGGGAAATCTCTCCCGGTCTACCGACTTTGGTGATCCCGGCACTGATGATGACTTGTCAACAGCCATCAGTTATCATTCGGTTACCGGCAAATATATTATGAACGTACCCAGCTCTGTGACGATATCGGGTAGCGGCAAGACCTACAGGCAGCGTGCAACCGATATAGATAACAATACGGGCAACATCACACAAACGCGGCTTTATCTTACATCTGTTGATGCAGCTAAGTACGACATGACCTATGACACGTACGGCAACCTGGCAACCATTACCCATCCGCAAAATGCCAATGGCCAAAGCCTGATGTACACTTACGAGTATGACGGAGATGTTAAAACGTACGTCACCAAAACATCTGATTCATACAAATATTCTTCCAGTGCCACCTACGATGTGAGGTTTGGACAACAACTTACCAGCACCGATCTGAACGGACAACAGACACAATATACGCTTGATGCGGCCGGGAGGATACTGACGATTCGCGAGCCTTTGGAAATTGCTTCCGGCCAGCCATTCACAATTGCCTTTGAATACCACCCTGATGATCCAACTGCATGGGCGATGGCGAAACATTATGATCCGGCCCATCCCGGAAACTACCTGGAAACTGCCTCGTTCCGTGACGGTATAGGAAGGGAAGTGCAGACCAAAAAAGATATTGGCCTGTTCACCGGGGCAAAAACTGCCGACCAGGAAGTAATGGTAGTTTCAGGCTCTACAGTATTCGATGCATTTTTCAGGCCGGTAAAACAGTGGTACCCGCTCACCGAAGCAAAAGGAACCATTGGCATATATAATACCGGCAGTGACGAAGTAACACCACAAGGCATGAGTTATGATGTAATGGATAGAATGCTTACCGATACTTTACCCGACCTCGTTGTCAGAAAAATGACATACGGATTTGGCAACGATCAAAACGGCATCATGCAATTTAAAACTACGTCATCTGATGCCAACGGAATCAGCACAGAAAGCTTCCTCAACGTAAGGGAACTGTTGAAAGCCACAAAACAACAGTACAGCCAGGGTAATGGTGTTTGGACTAGTTATAGCTATAATCCGGTGAATGAATTAACAAACGTGACTGACGATCTCGGCAACGTTATTACCATGACATATGACCAGTTGGGCAGAAAAATTTCAGATAAGCATCCTGACGCAGGCACAACCAATTACAAATATGATCTCGCAGGAAACCTATCTGGAAAAATAACTGCGAATCTGCAAGGTGCCGGTGCAGGGATCAAGTACACCTACGACTTTGAACGGCTTACCAATATCACGTATCCCCAAAATCCGCAAAGCAATGTTGCCATTACTTACGGGGCACCAGGCGCTTCTTTTTTCAGAGCTGGCAGAATAGTTACCCAGCAGGATGGATCGGGAACACAGCAATTTTTTTATAACCCGCATGGAGCAACCGTAAAAAATATAAGGGTGATCAATGTGCCTGATACAACTGCTTTAACCTTTACCACGCAATGGACCTACGATACATGGAACCGCGTTACCGGTATGATTTATCCTGATGGCGAGACGCTGACTTATAATTATAATGTTGGAGGATCGCTGCAAAGTATGACAGGTGTGAATGGTGGAACATCCTACAACTATCTGACGCAATCGGGGTATGACAAATTCGAAACGCGGGTGTTCATGCAGTACGGCAATGGTACGCAAATGACCTACACCTTCGGCGCTCAACGTCGTGAGCTTGCAAAGATGACGGCGAAAACAAAAGCCAGCCGTTTCATGATGGACAACACCTATACCTGGGATAATGAAAATGAAATTCTGAATATCGTGAACGCAGCACCCGTTCCGCCCAATAATTTGATGGGAGGAGGCGCCGCGTATAATTATACTTATGATGATCTATATAGATTGACCAGTGCAAACGGCAGTTTCAGCGGAAGCAGCCATGTAGACAGCTTTAACCTGGCTATGACTTATAATACTGTTTCAAGTATCACCGGTAAAACACAAACACATCAAAGCCGGGCAAATGATAACAATAACTGGGTTTTGCAAAACCAATCTTCTTATAATTATAACTACGCTTATAATGCAGGGAGTCAGCCGCATTCGCCCATTCACATCGGTACTGATGCCTACACCTATGACCAAAATGGCAACCAGTTGGGTTCGCAGGATGATGTAAGCGCCCAAAACAGGCAAATTATATGGGATGAAGAAAACAGGGTTAAAACCCTTTCGGACAATGGACAGCAATTCAATTATACCTATGATGCCGGTGGAACGAGGGTATTAAAAAGTGTTGGAAACGGTCAAACAGTTTCGGTGAATGGAAAACTAGCTGCCAAAACCACGGGCATAGGAAATTACACCATCTACGTAAATCCTTATGAAGATGTAACCAGTGGAGGCTATACGAAACATTTCTATATAGAAGGGCAACGCATCGTGAGTAAACTTGGTGCCAGCGGTAATGGTGGCAGTATAAAAGATGGACAGCAGTTTTATTATCATCCTGATCACCTCGGCAATTCAGCCTACATTACTGATGCAGGCGGAGAAGTATACCAACATGTGGAATACTACCCTTTTGGAGAAACATTTATTGATGAACATGGCAACCAGCAAAACACTCCGTATTTATACAACGCCAAAGAACTGGATGACGAAACCGGGTTATATTATTACGGGGGCCGGTACTATGATCCTGTAACCAGTGTATGGCCAAGTGTAGATCCTTCATGGGATCTGCCGACCGAAATCAGTACTTCACCTTATGCTTACGTGCAAAACAACCCGATAACTTTCATTGATCCGGACGGTAATGCCAGATGGTTTAGTGACCTGACAGCAAAACAAAAGACTGACTTAATACACACGCTAGTCGAAAACAAGAAAAACCAAATGGCCACACGTGCCGCTTCACAACAAAATAGTAACTCCAATGCCATACAGCCGTCAACGGCTGCCGGCAATAGTGCTTCCACGACTTCTTCCAATACGCACACCGGTGTGAATGACGGAAAGGGTGCGGGAAAACAATATCATCTTACGTTAAGTGTTTTGGGTGTGAATGTGTTAACATCCGATCCGCACAAAAAAACCTGGTTGGCAGGTCAGAAGGAGAAGATTGCGATTATGAAGAAGAACTGGCAAAATGGTAAGAACTTAGGTGCCCGCAATTTCGCCAAGGCGGTATTTGACCGGCAGATGTGGAAAAAGAAGAGCTCAAAGTAAGCAAACGGTCCGCCGTAATGAACCAATGGCAAGGAAGGTATTGGTACTCCGGTAAAATAAACGTGAATTAACACTAAACGACTATTCCCCAAGGTTGTCAATCGTCGCCGATTGACAACCTTTTTTATGCTTCGTATAACCTTTGACGTTAGATTAACTCAAGGCAATTTCCTGCTCAGCTTTTTTATTGAACACTGCAATTGAATATGTTCTGTAGGTATTTGTTTTAAAAAATAGTATGGATGCTCTTTTCACTTCTTTAGTGCTGGCATCAATAGTGCCTGTGCAAACAAAATGCGTTTTCCTCAGTCGATGTTTTATCACAGCCCTTAAACCTTTTAACGATTATAAATTTGCTTACGACCACTTTACCGTCCGATAAATTAGCTTCAAACAAATGTGGCACACGAATAATGCAGTCGTTAACTTTTTTATGACTGTGGATACACATAAGCAACTTTCCATCCATACTACGAAATAATATTCCATGTCCATAGTTGGGTGGTGTAACAGGCTTATTACGGCGCCAGGTGTTATGACCCGGTAGGTTTTTCTGGTCCCTGAATGAAAAAATACATGTATGGACCGCCGATAATCCGGATCAACATATTTTCGATGGGTATCAATCTATAGCCGCTCTTGCTCATTAAGCACCTGCTTAATCCTGATGATTATTTTTTAATTTGGAATATCCTTCACGGGGTTTATTACAATTGCATCTTGCTGCCCCTTCCGACTTTAACTGTAAATGTTCTAATGGACATATGAAGATCACTGCTACGCTTGATTTTTTCCACTTGAAGCCTTCCTCACCGCCGAATACTGCTTGCCTGGTTCGTTCACAATTCCCTCCATCAAAGACTCAACGATGTCTTTCTCATCCTGCTCGATCATTTTGTAGTTCGCATAAATTCCTTTTGAATCAACCGGCGAATCAGAGGCAAGGAAAAGTATTTTTTTTGTCAAGTTTCAAAGCATTATGGTCGTTCACCAGCATAAAATGAAAAGTTTTCCGCTCAATAATTACATCTGCATTATCAGCAATACTTGCTGCAGTTTGTAGCGCTACGTTTACCGTTGATATTATGGGTTCATAAGTGACTGGCAAATAATATTTACAAACCTTTTGGCTTCGTCTTGCCATGTAAAAAATGCCCGACTTCATCAGCATAAAATATACAGGATAAAAAACTAATGTTGAAATTGACCGGGCCTTACAATTTAAAACGTACAATATTGCTGTAGAATAGGGCCATCTTTCATCTTAATTTCCCAATAACTCTTTCCGTATAATCCATACTGATTTGTCAGACATAAATATTCCCTTATTGCCCTGGGTGACTGGATTAGTTTTTAAGTCGCTTTGATGGATTTGTCTTATGCCCGAATGATATAATAGTAGAGCCGGAGGTATTCATCACACCAAGCATTGATATTGGTCAGTTCTTTTACACTTGCACTGCTTGTAAACCAAAGCTTAATAAAGATGGAGTAAAAATTGAACGTTGAATGTTTATGTCGGTTTGATTTTACAAATTTAAACCGATCTATTTAGCAGCTGCCAAAAGAATCACAGGTGTTAAATATTATCAACAATTGAATGGTTAGGATTTCATTTATTTGAAGTTGCCCACTCACGATTAAAACCTAGCCTTTCTTGGGCTGGATCTTGTTCGATAGAACAAAAAGTTATTTCCATATGCAGATATAAAAGCCGAACCGTTTGATAATATGATTTAATTAAGTGCGCTTCGACACTGGATAAATTAATAAAATTTAATTTCCATATTTACATTAATCGGGCGTTGCTTCGCATTGATTCTAAGTCACAAGTTGGCAAATCGGGCGACATGGCAGCCCTTCCACCTCTTAAATCTTTGGGTTCGTCTTCTTGTACCCAAGCTTAATCTTGTGCATTGTGAGTATCAAAAATATTTTTCAATTCTTAACTACTAGGTTTGTTAATTGCAGTTCCTACTGCAATTATTTACCTCACCTGATATCAACTGCAAGGGAAACTAATTTCTTATGCACCTTGCTTCCGTCATGACCTTGCTCATCATCTGGACATCAATTAACAAATAACTGCCTTAAAACTAATTAAAGCAGTTCTACAAAAAGTGAAGCTGCGTGCTGTTAACGATCCGCGGGTTTTTCTGATAATTTTTTTTCAAGGTCATCATATCCTTGCTAACTTTTAAATCCAAAATCTTTGCATAGTGTTGCGTCGTTCTTAAATTGGTGTGACCTAACATTTTTGACACGGTTTCAATAGGAATATCATTATTTAGTGTAACGGTTGTGGCAAAAGTGTGACGGGCAATATGAAATGTGAGGTTTTTGTCGATACCGCAGGTATCCGCGATTTCTTTCAGGTAGGCGTTCATTTTTTGGTTACTCAGAACCGGCAGTAAACGGTCCTTCATACCACATTGGGGATGATTCTTGTACTTGTCTAACAATTTTGCGGCAACCGGGAGAACAGGTATTTTTGCGGGCGTACCTGTTTTCTGCCTGTCTATAGAAATCCAACGTTCCGCCTGGTTAGCATCTTTTGATGCACAGCTTACAGATCAAGGCGCAAGGTATGCATCCGGTCAAATTATGACTCGTCAGGCGGAGCTGTAAGCCATAAAAGCAGAGACATTAGTTTATGATTAATATTGCTGTAATTAACAGGCTATCTTTTTTATATTCTTCCTGTTAAACTTTATCAGGTAGGCAACTTCTTTTTTGTCGTAAGGTTCGCCATTGGTTCTTAGTACATCGTGAAACCAGATGGGCGGCTCAGTAGTGTACGGTTGTTGCCACGAATCCCATGGGCAAAAAGTTTGGGATTTTCCGGCAACGAACCCCCAATTATAAGCACCGATATTGTGCTTTTTTAACAGTGGTAGTATTTGCTGAAATGTACTGTTGAATGGCCTCGCCATATATTCGGTACACATCATTGGCCGGTTATATCTTTTTAAACTGTTGATTCGTTTTTCCATTCCTTTTTTATCCTCATAACAATGAAATGAAATAACATCGGAGTGCGTAAACATATAATTATCCAGTGCAGTTAATTTGGCCGGGTCGCTCCAGTCAAATTGCCACGGTGCCATTGTGATGGGTTGAATTGGATTGATTGCCCTCACCCACAAAATGCATTTTGTCAACAGGCTCATGGAAAGTTCTGCTTTGTGCAGCGCATAGTTATCATCTTTATAACTGGCTGTATTCATATTGTCCGGCTCATTGAATAAATCCCAGATTAAAATCCTTTCATCGTTTTTAAAATGGTTTACAACTCCAGCCACATAATCTTGCAGCCGGTCATATTTACTAACGTCATTTAATACATCGTACCCCGGGCATTGTACCCAGCCCGAATTATGTACATAGTGTCTGGGATCGGGTTGTATGCCAAGCTTCGGAAACGGATTCCATACTGCATCAAAAAATACAAACATGGTTTTTATATTATACCGGGAGGCTATGGATAAAAATGAATCGATTCTTTTTAAAAAGCCATTACTATCCTGTTCCCATAAAAGATGATGCAGAAACACACGGATGGTGTTAAATCCCAGTCCAGATGCCCAACTTAATTCCTTATCTATCACGTTTGCATCGAAACTTTCTTCCTGCCACATTTCAAGCTGGTTAATGGCATATTGAGGAATGTAATTGCATCCAATGGGCCATGGATTTTTATTGTACCAGGCGTTTATTTTCTCTTCGGGCCAGCGAAGCATTGCCGCAGTATCTGCAGATGATTCAATCGGAGCGCTACAGGTTTTCATAAAGTTTGTTTATTAATAGTTGTTAGACTAAAAACAAACGCGGAAGATTAAAAACTATTTTATGGTATTTGTTAATGGGGATAAAAAGGGATTGCCTTTCTCAAAACGGGTAAAAATTGGACGGCTTATTAGTAAAAATATTGTATACACATCGTAAAAATTGCTGGCATATTTTTTTAGTTAAAGTAATCGCCTGCATCTAACCACTTGTAAGTATTTAATAATTAAAATCCGAAAAAATGCCAACAAATCAACTTTTAGAAATCAATAAAAATACCTGCACAGATCTTGTTTGTTTTTCTCACCTCCGGTGGGATTTTGTCTATCAGCGTCCCCAGCATTTGATGAGTCGTTTTGCAAAACAGTATAGAACATTTTTTGTAGAGGAACCACTATTTCATGATTCGGGAGACCGTCTCCAGATAAGACTCACAGAGGAAAATGTCTGGATTGTTACGCCTTATCTTAGCTCGGCAGCTACAGATAAGCAATCTATTGTTACAAGACAAAAACAACTGATCAATACCTTGTTCGCCGATAAGAAAATAGAAAAATTTATCGCCTGGTATTATACACCCATGGCCTTAAAAATCAGCAGTCATTTGAATGCCCAGGTGGTCGTATATGATTGCATGGATGAATTAGCCGCTTTCAAATTTGCCCCGGCGGAACTAAAGATCATGGAGGCTGAACTTTTTAGTAAAGCCCATGTGGTTTTCACCGGAGGGTACAGTTTATTTGAGGCAAAAAAGCATGCACATCGGAATATTTTTCCCTTTCCCAGCAGTATAGACAAAACTCATTTTTCTAAAGGCCGTAACAAACTTAACGAGCCATACGATCAGCAGCAAATAACCCGTCTGCGTTTCGGTTTTTATGGTGTGATAGATGAGCGGTTTAACATACAAATGATAAAAGAGGTGGCAGAAAAAAGACCTGAATGGCAATTGGTATTGTTGGGACCGGTGGTAAAGATCAATCCGGAAGATCTGCCGAAATTGCCTAATATTCACTATCTCGGCTCCAAGTCTTACAGTGAGTTACCAGTTTATCTTTCCGGCTGGGATTTTGCAATAATTCCGTTCGAAAAAAACGAATCTACAAAATATATAAGTCCCACCAAGACGCCCGAATACCTCGCAGCCGGGAAGCCGGTAATTTCCACTTCTATTACCGACGTAGTTAACCCTTATGGAGATAAGAAACTGGTATACATCGCAGACAATGCGGACGAATTTATTAAATCTGCTGAGACAGAACTGGCGAAAAGTAATAAACAAATCAAACAATGGCTATCCAAAGTAGATGCCTTTCTGAAAGACATTTCCTGGGATTGCACAACAGCCGAAATGATGGATAAAATAAATGATTGCCTGGCGGAACAAAATACAACCGGACAAGCTAGTAAGCTTAAATCTGTAGCCTAATCTTTTCAAAACTGAATAATGGATAAACCGGTAGTACCCGAAATATGGGGTGGCATTGAATGTACGATAAACAGGGTGCAGAATAGCTATTTAGACCAGCTTGAAGTTGCCGGGTATTATAGTAATACTAATTATACAGACGCTGTAATTTCACTGGGAATACAAAACATCCGGTTCCCGGTTTTGTGGGAAAAACATCAACCTTTACAGGATACAAAAATAGATTGGTCTTACACCGAAAACCTTTTACAACAATTCAGGGAGCATAATATAGAACCCATTGCAGGCTTACTTCATCATGGAAGCGGTCCGGCTTTTACAAATTTGTTGGAGGACAATTTTCCTGAGCTATTTGCGCAATACGCAGCAGAGGTAGCTGCCCGTTTTCCCTGGATAGGATATTACACGCCAGTGAATGAGCCCCTTACCACAGCCCGGTTTTCCGGCTTGTATGGCCTCTGGTATCCCCATAAAAAAAATGATGCAAGTTTTTTAAGAATCCTGCTCAATGAATTAATGGGTACTGTGCTCGCAATGCAGGAAATAAGGAAGGTAAATCCGGACGCGAAGCTTGTTCAAACGGAAGATTTAGGAAAAACATATAGTACCCCATTATTATCCTACCAGGCAAATTTTGAAAACGAAAGGCGTTGGCTAACATGGGATATTTTATGCGGTAGAGTTACACCAAGTCATCCGTTATGGAACTATATAATCCGTTTGGGAATCCCTGAACAGAAGTTGCAGTTTTTTATTGATAATCCTTGCCCGCCGGATGTCATCGGTGTCAATCATTACCTTACTTCAGAAAGATTTTTAGATGAAGAGATTGAACATTATCCGATTGAAACCTGGGGCGGAAACAGCCGGCACCGTTACGCTGATACAGAGGCTGTGAGGGTAGATTTTGACGAACCTCATGGATTAGAATATTTGTTAAAAGAATTGTGGAAGCGCTACGAAATACCTGTTGCAATAACGGAAGTGCACTTGAATTGCACAAGAGAAGAGCAACTGAAGTGGTTTCACCAGGTGCATACTATAGCGGTTAAATTGGGGGAAGACGGGGTAAACATTAGAGCCGTAACTGCCTGGGCTTTGCTTGGATCTTATGGCTGGAATAAATTACTCACCAGCCCGCCTGGCGACTATGAAACCGGTGTATTTGATATCAGCGCCGGCTATCCGCGACCCACTGCACTGGCTGCGTATATCACTGCGGTTGCCAGCCAGCAAAAAGTAGATAACCCGGTGATAAATCAAATTGCATGGTGGCAGCGAGACTGTCGCTACTATAAAAGGAACAGGGCCCGGGAAGAAAGCACGCACCATACAGTACAACCGGTCGTTATTATCGGCAGAACAGGTCAGCTGGGAACAGCCTTCGCCAAAATATGCGGCGAAAGAAATCTGCATTGTGTTTTATTGGGAAGAGAAGAAGCAGATATCTGCAATGAAGATAAATTAATAGAAGTTATAAAAAAGTATCGGCCGTGGGCGATAATAAACGCAGCGGGAAAGGTAAATATTGATGAGGCCGAAAGCGATAACGGCGGCTGCTACAAAGTCAATTACCTGGGTGTTGAACTGTTGTCGGCAATATGCAGCAAACTTGGAATTAAGTTACTGTCGTTTTCATCGGACTTTGTTTTCGATGGTGACAAAGAACATCCTTATATAGAAACCGATACGCCTAACCCATTAAACAGGTATGGTAAGAGTAAGCAACTGGGAGAGAGGTCCATTTGTAAAGAAAACAAAGACGCATTGGTTATCAGGACAGCGGCTTTTTTCGGGTCTCCACGCAGACAAAATTTTGTCCATCATTTACTGACCGAATTAAAATCCGGAAAAAGTTTTGTTGCTGCAAATGATGTATTTGTTTCGCCCACATACATACCTCACCTGGTACATGCCAGCCTTGATTTACTGATTGACAATGCTGCAGGCATTTGGCATCTCACAAACAAAGGAAGCATCACCTGGTATGAATTCGCAAAAAAAATTGCAGCGTATACTCCATTTAATACTGAATTAATTACACCGGGGTATGATATTAAAACGGCAGCAAAACTACCTGCCATGTCCGCATTGCAAAGTATTAAGTACAGCTTGATGCCCTCGCTTGATGAGGCGTTGGAAGAATATTTTTTAACAGACAGGGAAGTAAACCAAATTATAAAAACTAAAATTACTGCAGATGAAATCATATGATTTTTTAATAGTAGGGGCGGGTTTGTTTGGTGCAACTTTCGCGTATAAGGCAAAACAAAGGGGACTGCGTTGCCTTGTTATTGATAAAAGAAATCATGCAGGCGGAAACGTCTATTGTAAAAATGAACATGGTATAAATATTCATTATTATGGCGCTCATATTTTTCATACCAACGACAAACCCGTTTGGGATTTTGTGAATAGATTTGCCAGTTTCAACAGGTATACCAATTCGCCAGTTGCCAATTATAAAGGAGAATTATATAACCTGCCATTTAACATGAATACTTTTTACAAGTTGTGGAAAGTTACCACTCCGCAGCAGGCGCAGGATAAAATAAATGAACAGATTGAATCACTGAAGATTAGTCATCCCCGCAACCTGGAAGAACAGGCCTTAAAGCTGGTGGGCACAGATATTTATGAGAAATTAATTAAAGGGTATACGGAAAAGCAATGGGGACGAAAGGCCTGTGATCTTCCGTCGTTTATCATAAAGCGGTTACCCGTAAGGTTTACTTTTGATAATAATTACTTTAATGATTTATACCAGGGCATTCCTATAGGGGGATATAATAAAATTATTGATGGCTTACTTGATGGTGTTGAAGTAAAACTCAACACCAACTATCTGGCCGACAGGGATTACTTTAATTCGCTAGCGGATAAAATTGTGTACACCGGACCGATAGACGAATATTTTGAGTACCGTTTTGGAACGCTGGAATATCGCAGTCTCCGGTTTGAACATGAGCATCTGGACGTGCCTAATTTTCAGGGTAATGCCGTAGTAAATTATACCGACGCTGCAGTGCCTTATACCCGGATTATTGAACACAAGCATTTTGAATTTGGTACACAGCCTACTACTATCATTTCAAGGGAATACTCTGCAGAATGGAAGCCCGGAATGGAACAATATTACCCGGTAAACAATGAAGAAAATAATAATCGTTTTATCAGGTACCAGCAGCTTTCTTCCTTGACAAACAACGTTATTTTCGGCGGACGATTGGCAGAGTATAAATATTATGATATGCACCAGGTTATAGCATCCGCCTTGATGAAAACAAAAAAATTATTTGGGGCAATGGCGCAAGCGTAACAGCACCGGCACATCTTTAATTATCAACAATACAGCTAACAATTAAAATTTAGATTATGCAAACACAATCAAATAATTCAGGCAGCACTTATCAAACAGATGCTGCAGTTGAAAACGACAGCAATGAGCTTTCCCGGGAAGAGAACATCACTAATTCCGATGATCAGGATCAGACGACAAATGAAGGGGACAAAACAGAAGACCCTTCAAACGATGATGACTTGGATGAAAATTCAGTTGATGAAGAAGATGAACTGGAGGACGAAGATTTTGATGTAGATGACGACGATGTTGACACTACCGAAGAGGAAGATACAGAAGGTGACGATTCAGGAGAAGACAAATCAACCAGGAGTGGCTTGTAACTTTTAAAAAACCGGTTTTTATAACTCGGTTTTTTAATGAATCAGAGGCGTCCCGAATATTCCAGTTCAAAAAATATCCAGGTATTTAATGAATGTTTGTAAATAAGAAATCATAAAAATTTTACGAAGGATGTCAACTTTTACATTGTAAATAACTGACTCATCGTTGTGGCTATCTATCTTCATACAAAGAATTTTACTGCTATGGTGGAGTGTTTCTGGTAAGTCTTTCAAATAAGGGGATGATATCTGGATGGATATAGAAAATATCCAGTCAGTGAAAAAGCAATTAGTTTTATCGTCGGCCTCTCTCAGAATATCGCTGGCCTCACCATTTATTGTGGCGAGGTGTCAACACTGCAATCTTTATACAAAAGCGGTAAGCTTGCCTTGCACTAGGCGCTTATCTCAAAGGAGCATCCCGCATTTAATTATTATCCTGGTTTAAAAGACAGCAGAGACTGGATATATCCCGAGGTAACTGGTTACTTTCCTTCTTTTTTTAGTTTTTGGAAACAATGTCAGCGACGCCATTAAGGTCAGCAGTCAATAGTGTGTAGTGATTAGTGATAGCCAGTAGTTGATAATAAATCAAGGATTGAATAGTAAACAGGCAATAATTTAAAACTGCTACTCACTATAACCAATTGACCTGCCGGTAATTTTTTACATGACATTTGTACTATAAGTCCTGTCATTTTTATTCAACAGCTTGTTAGGACACCAAGCTGTTTTAGAAAAATAAATTCATAACATTGTATATCCGCAGCAATAAAAATGTAGGGGATGTGTTGGGTTTTATTGACAGGCAAAAAACATTACATTATTCAATTTAGCTTAATCCTTTTTATATGAAACGACGTTCATTTGTTAAAGCGACTTTATTAACCGGCACGCTCAGCCAACTTGCATCTTCAACTACTATGGCTGTTCAAACGGAACTTCCGGCGGATGCGTCGCACCAGGAATTTTATGAATTGAGGGTTTATATCCTGAAGAATGAAGCGCAGCAAAAACTGGTGGAAGACTATTTTAAAAATGCAGCTATCCCGGCCTATAAAAGGTTGGGCATAAGCAACATTGGGGTGTTTACGGAATTAAAGCCAACCGGCCAAACCAAAATATATGCACTCATTCCATTTAAATCACTGCAACAGTTTTTATCTGCGGGCGATAAGTTAGCAAATGATACAACCTACAATGAAGCTGCACAACCTTACTTAACCGCATCAGCCACAGAGCCGGCCTACGAAAGAATTGAAAGCTCTTTATTGCAGGCATTTGAACACATGCCGGTACTTGAAGTGCCTGCAAAAACAGCCAGGATATTTGAGTTGAGGCGCTACGAAAGTGCAGGTGAAAATGCAGGCAAAAAGAAAATAGACATGTTTAATACGCAGGGCGAGATTGATATTTTTAAAAGAACGGGTTTAACCCCTGTTTTTTTTGGCGAAACTATCATAGGTGGCTTAAGACCCAATTTAACCTATATGCTTACGTTTGATGACATGGCTGAACATGACCGTAACTGGAAATTATTTAGCAGCGATCCGGAATGGAAAAAAATCAGCAGTATGCCTGATTATGCTGACGCAAAAATCGTTTCAAGAATCACCTCCACCTTTCTTTCGCCAACGCCATTTTCACAAATTTAAACGTATGGCGTTTTGGCTATACTAATAGTTCTGCCCATTCAATACTGCGACGACCCCTGCAAGACAATGTTGCATCCAAACGATTGGCTTTGTGATGCGCGGGTTTATAAACCTCGTTGCTCATCAACTGATGAAAACTTCCCGTTTAGCTGATTTTTTTGTACAACTTCTGCCTGTCATTTATACAATTACTTACGGCATCATCCTTGTATGAAATTTATGGATAGTGAAAGGTCAACGGTGAAGTAGCGCCTGTTGCTCAATGAGAGGAATAGTATGGGGAATCACCAGGCAACAATGAGTGGTCAATTGTGAATTAATACATATTGACCATCCTTGTTCCATGTATTTAACGTTTGTGCCTGTTAACTATTTCGTATTCACTATTGTTTATTGCTCTTTAACTTAAAACAACTATAATGAGAGATGTTACAATTGATGCCGAACTTACTTCCGATTTAAGAGACTTTTTACAACGCCGGGGCTTCTCGCACATAATTACTTTGGGCATAGACCCTAAAGAAATAAATGATGCAAGTGAGCCTGAAACGGCGGGAGAAAATTATTGGCTGGAACCCATTAAGAAAGGTGATGAAAGATTGCAGCACATGAACGAGCACAACATCCTCGAGATTACGGATACAGAAATAGAAGGCATGGTGGCCGGCCGTGATGATATTCAGTACATGATGAAAGTACCAATGGTAGACTATAATGACTATTTATCAAAAAGGTAAGATGCATTATTAAAGTACAAAATCAGAACATGAAGAATGGCGTCCAATCTTGTACATATTAGCTAACGAAGGCTGAATATTATTGCCTGTTGCTTATTGCCTCCTCACTAAAACTTAGCTGTGATAAATTCTACCAGTTTTTCGTCGCTCATTTTGTTTGAGGTTGATTCTTCAGTCTTGCAATTTTAAATTTAGGTGTGTCTGCTAAATAGAGTGAATCAACTGTTCCTGTGCCTGCCCGGTTCGCGTAATATGCATATGAGTTGCATTCACCAAATATGATGGGATTTCTTTGAGAAATTTTGCCTGCACTTTTTTTCGTGATTGTTTGATTTTTTTCACTGGGATTTGGAAGCGTCTTCCCCTTTATTTTTGCAAGTACAGTAACGGCCCATCTTCCACCGTTTCTTTACCTACTACTACTGCCTGGTGACTGTCGATCTAAACTCCGAATTGTTTTTGATTGTTCATGATTTATATTTATCTGTTTTTATCTGTGCCGATAAAATTAAAAGGGGCGGGATAAATATCCAGCCCCGAGTGTAGTTTTTGTTCTATTCTTTAAGATGAAAGATAGTTGTAAGCTTAGGGAGAGGGTTGTAGAATTATATCTGAAAGTTGTATAATTCACAGTTGACTTTATGTTTAACCTTTTTTAATTTATTGACTAATGGGCTGTTGCGAAAGGAGCAGCTTTTCAAGTGTCAGCATCAGCTGAAACCACTGTCAGCAGAGGTTTACAGCTGGGAGACGTCTTTTATATTATGATTATTGTCATTAAACCAAATGATTATTATTGTATTATTGATATCTAAATAGCATTCCCTTTAAGACACTTCGTAAGATGCTAGTTGGTTATATCTTTCTTGGCAGTTCTTTCCACGTTATTTTTTTTATTCATCGTTTAAATTTTATTTATGTCCACTGTTCAACCACACCATATTATTGCGATTGGTGCTTCTGCAGGCGGTTTAGATGAGATAAACGCCCTTTTTGATCATACGCCGATGGATGGCGTTTCCTATGTAATCGTGCAGCATTTGTCACCCGATTTTAAAAGCAGGATGAGTGAATTACTTGCCCGTCATAGTAAGCTGGTAGTAAAAGAAGCAGGCAATGATATGCCTGTTGAGAGCAACCAGGTGTACCTGATTCCCAACGATAAATTCATGACGATTCATGATAATAAATTGTATTTGACTAATAAGGAAAATGTAAAGGGGCCACATCTTACAGTCAATGCGTTTTTTAATTCACTGGCGGCAGATTATGGGAAAAAAGCCATTGCGGTTGTACTTTCCGGCCTGGGTTCTGATGGAACAGAAGCAATAAAAGCGATTAAGAAAGCAGGGGGAATGGTGATTGCCCGCAATCCGGAAACAGCGGAATTTGGCAGCATGCCCTCCAATGCCATTGCTACCGGTTTGGTCGATTTTATTTTGGAACCTGCATTGATGCCTGCCACTATTGAAGATTATGTAAAACAGGAAGGGGAGCTATTGGCTTATGATAAAGATGATGAAAAATATCTGGTAGCCATTATCAGTTTGATAAATGAAAAATTACCGCTCGATTTTTCTGAATACAAGCAACCCACCATCCTGCGGCGCATAAAAAGAAGGGCAGCCTATAATAATTTTGGCAGTCTTGAAAAGTACCATGAATTTTTAAAAGTGACACCTGAAGAGATAAAAACATTGGCGCATGATTTCCTGATAAGCGTCACCACATTTTTCCGCGATCCCAAGGCTTTTGAATTTATACAAACGGATATTTTGCCGGTTATGCTAAAGAGTCTTGCGAAGGGGGAGGAATTAAAATTATGGGTAGCAGGCTGCGCCACCGGCGAGGAAGCTTATTCGCTGGCCATATTGGTGCACGAGCAATTAAAAGATGATTTAAAAGATGTGGTGGTGAAAATATTTGCCACTGATATTGATACCGTAGCATTGGTACATGCCGGGAAAGGAATTTATAACGCCACCATTGCAAAAGACATTTCGCCGGAACGGCTTGAAAAATATTTTAGTAAGGAAGGAGATAGTTATAAAGTAAAACCTGAAATACGCAATATGCTGATTTTCGCCCAGCATAACATCGTAAAAAATCCACCTTACTGCAATATGCATTTCATCAGCTGCCGCAACCTGCTGATTTATATGATGCCGGTTTTACAAAAGAAAATTAGAAATGCAGAGGCAGAAACAAAGCATGGGTATGGAATGGAGGCAGAAGCAATTAGGGTTATTACAAAAGGACCTCATTGGGTTCCTGCACTTCAAAATGGAAGAAAGGTAACTGCGTATCGTAGACAGCCAATAACTTTTGTTGTTCAGTAACCTTGGTTCGCTTTTAAAAGGAAAATTTAAAATCTGCATTGAAATCTTTGAAATCCAGTGCTTTAAATATACCAAATGCGCATTAGCTGCAATAAATATCAGGTCTATGGAAAATTAGCAGTAATAATAATACTTGTTCCAATAACTAATCAAGGCAGTTCTTGAAAAAGTGAATCTATGTGCTATAAATAATCCGCTGGGTTTCCTGATAATTTCCTTTTCAAGGTCATCATATCCTTGCTCACTTTTAAATCCAAAATCTTCGCATAATGTTGCGTCGTTCTTAAATTGGTATGGCCTAACATTTTTGAAACGGTTTCAATAGGAACATCATTATTTAAGGTTACGGTTGTGGCAAAAGTGTGACGGGCAATATGAAATGTGAAGTTTTTGTCGATACCGCAGGTATCCGCGATTTCTTTCAGGTAGGCGTTCATTTTTAAACGGTCCTTCATACCACATTGGGGATGATTCTTGTACTTGTCTAACAATTTTGCGGCAATCGGGAGAACAGGTATTTTTGAGGGCGTACCTGTTTTCTGCCTGTCTATAGAAATCCAACGTTCCCCATCAATGCCAATAATAATTTCCGACCGCTTTAATTCCTTAACATCTGCATAGGGAAGCCCTGTATAGCAGCTAAAAAATAAATATATCCTTTGCCAGAGTAAGGCGATCTGCAGCAAATTTTCTGGATATTATTTCCTGCAATTCAATTTCTGTCAAAATGGGCCTTTTAACTTCCTGCTGGTAATTTTAAACCCAAAGAAAGGATCTTTACTGATCCAACCATTTTTAAGGCAGAGCAAAACAATTTTCTTGAAATTGGCCAGGTATTCATTGTGCTGTTATGATTACACTGCCGCACAGTTTTTAGCCATAAAGCATAGCCACTGATAAAACCATAATCCAGTTTGGTAATATCGAGGTCAGGCATCTTGTATTTCCATTTTATGAAGTTGAGTGTATGATCAAGGGAAGTTTTGTAGCGTTGCTAAGTGCCTGCAGCAAAATCCTTTCCCACCAGTTTACTCACCTGTTCATTGTGTTCGCGGAATATTTCTATGATCATATGCTTTTTCTCCGCAACACCTAACCATTTCTCTTTAAATGTTTAAAAATTGATTTCACTTCCGTCCAGTATCATTTCTCTTTCGAAAGTGTATACCTTATTTCTGAGTGCATTTAAATAATTATTCAGCATTTTGGCGTCAGCTGAATTTCCTTTCATTTGTCCGGGACTTGCATACCGTTTTGATCGATCAATATATTTGTTGGTGGATTGTTCCAGGCGTTTGCCATTGATGTAAATTCTAAGGTAAACCGGAACGGTCCCATCCTTTTGAGTGCGCGTAATTCGCGTATAAATAAAGCATGGATAGTGTGTGTCATTTTATGCCTCCTTTTTTTAGTTAATTATCAATTAATTTCTATCAGTTTTTTGCATATTTTAAAAACGGAATCCTTTGCTGGTAAAGGGATAGCTCCGATTCTGGTGACCAAGATAAAAAATGTTATGGCCCCCTGAATGGTCACCAGCAGATTGATATTATATGATATAAATTGAGGTGGAAAGCATAAAAAAAGCCAGTAAAATGTACATTTTACTGGCTTTTTTGCTATTTGAAGTGAGTTTCAGCGGAGAGTTAGGGATTCGAACCTGCCAACTTTCCTATTGATATTCAGTAAATTATTAAAATTAAAATCCAAGAACTCACCTTTTTACACACCGATATTCAATTTGATTTTAAGAACTATCAATTTCGGTAAAGGTAAATAAATCTTAAGAAAATCTAAATGATTCCACTTGATATTATCTTATGTTAATTCGGTTACTTTAAAAATCAAATTTTAATCGTCCACGGATTCCCCATATACTAACAATAGGATTATTAAGGTAAGTCAACCGCTTGATAATATCGACTCTCAGTAATTTAAATATATTAGCTAATCCAACGCTTACTTCCATGTATGGTTCGCTATTTAAGGCGAATGTAGTTGACTCGCCGGTGGTATTATTCTTTGGAAAATCGAGGTAAGATTGCATGGTCGAAGGATTGTTCTCATCCCTTACACCACCGTATAGAATTTTTGCACTTGCCACTTCCCGCAGCTTTAATTTTTTTACCAGCGGAATTTTATTTAAGATAAAACCGTTGAAATAATAATCCATGTTTGCGGAGGCATAATGATCGCTGATAAACTCCAGCGCATTCATCAGGTTAAACGAATTAAGTTGGTAGGCATAGGTTTGGTTGGCCCTGTGAATGGTAAGCAGCGGGTAAGGCAGCTTGCCAAAAATATACCCGCCTTCTGCAGAAAAATCAGCATAACCTAATTGTGAAAAATACACCCTTTTAAAAATATTCAGGTTCAGGTTATGGTAATTGTACTCGCTGTTGAACAAGCCTTTTACACCGGCGATATAACGCAATTTAAAAATGGGGTACTTATTAAAAATCGGGATGCGGTAAACCTTACCCTGGTAAAATTGTTCATGCGGCGCCCAGCGTATTTCTGCAGATAATTCGGTGGTGGTGATGTCTTTTACAGTCACCAGTTCATTGTTCACCGTTTTATCAAAAGTAATGGCGCCGGCGGGTGATTGTTTCCAGTTTTTAAATCCAAACGTGTAGGAAATATTTTTACCAAACTCCCGCACATACTCTGCTTTAAAAATATTGTTGTATAAAAATTTATCATTGTCGCCTCTTTTAAAAGAGAGCAAAAAATTATCTTCCTGTACAAACTGTAATTCCTGTCCCGGTATTTTTGTATCGTACTGGTAACTCAGTTTTACATAGTTCATCGGGAAAGTATAAATCGATTTTTTGTTCAGCGAATATGCTGTTGACAAAAAATATTTTATTTGCTGGTCTTTAAATCCGTAAGCGAGGTAATTTTCCAGATAGATGCGTTTGCTGAACTTCGGTGTTGTTCTGCCACCTGCTCGTATCCGGAAACCTTCTACCGGGTTAAAACTGTAAAAAGCATTTACCGGACCTACTTCATAGCCACCAAAGGATTTATAGCCGGCAAGCACCAACGTTGCGATATCCATAAAACGGCGATACGATTTCATGTTTTGCAGGCTATCGATATTGCTGTACACTTTTGCTTCGATTGCCGTAAGCGGCTGGTGCCGGTTGGTTATCCAGAAACTATCGCTTGCTGCTGGTGGTTCATCACCCAAAGCCAGTTCTTTTCTTTTATAAATGCTGTCTGGGGCAGGTTGATTAACCACGAAGTTTTTGAATGAAACGGTACGTTCGCCCATAATACCACCATCTGAATTTTTGCTGAAGGCAAATTCTGCCAGCATATTGCTTATGGCAAGATGATACCTGCCATCAATACCTTTTTCAAAGTCCTGTTTAATACGCAGGCCTCTTGTCCAGTTGAGGTTAGCGTTCTTACTTACGCTCATGTTGAGCTTTTGCACGGCAAAATTTCCATCCAGCGTAACGTATAACGTACCCTTAAATAAAAGGTCGCTGGTATTGCGGGGCATAAAGTTTAAGCGCACCAGTTGAATGCCATCTTCCTGTACCGTATCACGGATATAAAACCGGTAAAAGGTAGGTGCAGAACCTGCGACCGGGCTTAAAAACTGGTTGGTTAAAATGGTAATATTATTTTCATACACATCAATATCTGCGTACAATTTATTTACATAACTGCTGATGCCATTGTTATCTACAAACTCACCAAAATTTACCTTTTTCTGGCCGGTGATAAAGGTCTTTTGCATGTCAGGATTTTTACGGAAATATTTATCTGACAAAGTTTCTTCCAGGTAAACAGGTACCAGTGCTTTGCCCGCAACCTTGTCTGTATCCTGGTTATCTAAAATAAAAACATAGTTTTTCAGCAGCTTATTTTTCATCAGTTTTTCCGGCTTGTTGGTGAGCGACAATTCCATTTTTTCATACTGCCGGTACTGCACAAAATCATATGCGCTGATCCTGTTCCTGTCTTTATTATCGATCACTTTTCTGATGAGTTCCACAGCCGGGTTATCTTTATTGCTGTACTTGCCTCGTTTGGTTTTAATCACCACAGCGTTCATCACCGGTTGTTCCATTTCAATATCCAGCACCGTTTCTTTGCCTGCTTCTACCTGCCGTACTATTTTTTTATAGCCGCCGTAAGAAAACTCCACCTGTGTTAATTTGCTGTTGATGGTACTCAATTTGTAACTACCATCTTCCGCGCTGGAGATACCCTTACCACCTTTAAAATACACGCTCACAAACGGCATAGGTTGATGTGTGGCACTGTTAGAGATAGTACCTTTTATGACGGTTTGTGCAGTCGATAAATTACTGCATATAACTGATCCTGTAATCAAAAAGTATTGAAATATTTTGCTTATCCTGCTCATTCAATTTTAAATAAAGCTGCTGAAAAGTCTGAGGTTTTACGATAGTATTTCTTACACCTTAACTACCATTTGTTGGATACAAATTGGCATATGTAAAATTGAATGTTTCAGGCCTTATAAAAATTGTCCCGTTACGGGTAGTGTATGTATAAATGGCGGTAAAAAAAATCCCATTCATTCACACAGAAGAGTAAATCATACACAGTTTGCCGTGAATTGTCCAACATTTAATGATTCGTATCATCATTTCAACCAATAGCATATTTTGATGAAATCCCATTATTTTATTCATTAAATGACGAAATAGCGTTAGCGAATCGAAGCCTTTTTATTGGTAGAGAAATTGTTTTCAACGTGTTGTATTCCGGTATTTAAGTTGGCTGAATAGTGGATAAAGATTCAGCACCAAAACTTACTATTATGAGTTACATCACCAAAAATTCAACTGAGCCCAAGTCGATTTTTGAATCTAACTAGAGAAAGGAAACTGAAAAATCAATGGCGATGCCTTTTGAAATATATAACCTTGCTATGATGCAGGCAGACTGCGCATTTGAATTTGAGCGCACGATGCAGTTGTTACAATACGTTATTCTTTGGATAACAAAGGGCGTTTGCTAACTTAAAGTTGACCTGGATCATTTTTAAAGGCAACAGCATCTTGTGTCTATCGCCCGGTCAATTAATTTTATTTAATATTGATGAACCCCCTTGAAGGTTATCTTTATCTTTCTCTGCGGAATTGGTCTTGTTTCCATTGGCAGTTCATTCCCCTATACTTTGGTACAAATTGAAAGATGCAGGAGCAATTGTCAACGAACTGTGGTCTCTTAAAATATTTTTTTTAATAATTACAGACTGTCCCAACAAACCGTCATAATAAATCGTACCAGTAAGTGTACAAACATCCCGGGACATTATTTCATTTTTATAACAACAAAAAACATGATAAAAAACAGCATATTCAAATCTGCCATAATTATTTTAATTGCCACTGTAGTCTTCGCTGCGTGTAAAAAAGATGATTCACCGGCAGTTCCCGACAAAGTAAGCAAACTAATGATTCCCTGGAAAATTAAGGCCATTACGACTCCCAAAGCAGGGCAACCTTCAGCTGACAGTTCCATTTACAAAGACTGTATGAGCGATGATATTATTCAGTTTTCCAATAATGGTTATGATTTCCAGGACGGTGCAGTTAAGTGCGATTCTACTGCATTCCGTTACTCAAAAGGAAGCTGGGCTTACCAACTTGCAGCTGATTCTATCCAGCTTTCATCCACTGCACCAGTTAAGTATGCTTCATGGAAAGTAGTTACTTTAAATGATAGCTCTCTTGTAGTGCGCTACACAGATAGTACAAATCCTGCCACCAAAATAGTTAAGACGATTTCTTTTAAACATTAATTAACACACACTGCAGCTTTTCATCAACGGAAAGTTGCAGTGTTTTCATACCATTGAAACCGGTCAAAAATATTGGTGAGTCAGGACGAATTATACATACATATTGAAGGATGCAGGTTGAATGACCGCTATTCGCAGGAAACTATTTACAAATGTTTTTATAGGGATATGTTTGTAACATGTAAGCGGTATACCGAAGATCCCCACGATGCCCTCACTATTTTAAATGACGGATTTCTAAAAGCATTTACCAATATTATAAGGTACAGCTGCGAACTGGGCGACTTTAAGCCCTGGCTTAAAACCATCATTATCAATACTGCAATTGATCACACCCGCAACCGTAAAAAAGGCACACAGCTAGTTCACATCGATAATATTCAGGAACAGGGTAATGAAGACTTCCAGCTCAACTTTAATTATAGTATGGAAGAAGTGGCGGTACATCTGAATGGACTGCCTTCTATGACAAGGATTGTCATCAATCTTTTTGCTTTTGACGGCTATGATTATAAAGAGATCGCGGAGAAGCTGGGTATTTCGGAGTCAACCAGCAGATGGCATGTATCAGAAGCCAGGAAAAGATTAAAGCAGTCCATGCAATTTAAACTTTCTAAAGATCGCAGCATATGAGTAGACGTTTACATAATAGTGATGAATTATTTGACTCCCCGGAGTACGGCTGGGGCGAATTGAAATTTTTGCTGGATAAGAACCTGCCTGTAAAAAAAACAAACAGATTTTCAATTGTCTGGATAGGAATTGTTGCTTCCCTGACAGGATTATTATTAATGAGTTCATTGGTCATTCATGACAATATTTTTCAGCTTGCATCGCGAAATAACTACATGGCAAATTCAACCCAAACCATAGCCCTCAATGCTTTTCAAAAGGAACAACAAGTAGTACAACCTGGTCGCAAATCAAAATTTGAAGAACACTTACATCAAACTGGTGCAGGCAAAGAACTAGATGTGCGGGTAAATGTAAACACTACAGAACAGCCATTGCTACCGGGAGAAACGGCAGATGAGTTGATAAGAATTGAGCATGCTGATTTAATGCATGAGGAAGGTGTCATTGTTCAAAATTCACCCTTCAGATCAATACCTCATATCATTCGCCCCTTTATTGCGGAGGCGGGAGCCATGCGGCCTTCAGGCGAAGAAAGCAATAAGGTACAGAGCAAAAATAGACTGCAATTTTCTGTTGGTGCTGCTGTAAATGCAACACCCGGCCAGCGGCAAAGCCTGCAGCCATTTCCTGCTACAGAAGTTCTCTATAAAGCTTCTTCTAATTTTTACATAAGCATTGGTTTAACGGCAGGCTCTGTGGTAACAACTAGTGGTCAAGGCGTAAGCAAAACGGTTTACCTGAATGATACTGCCAACAATATTCAGTTTTACAACAAGGTCACCAGGTACACCGGTTTATATTATGCAGACATACCTTTGCTGGCCGGCCTTAAAATGGGAAAACGATGGTCGGTTGAGGGCGGCCTCCAGGCATCGGTATTATTAAATTCAAACAGTAAAGAATCCATTGATAAATATGATTTTCAGATGAGGCAGGCCAATGTGCCGCAAAATACTTTTATGGGAGCTGTGGCTGCTGCATCTGAAAATATCTACCATGTGACCCCGTTGAAGATGGATTACAGGTTTGTCGGGGGATTTAGATATTCGACGCATAAAACGACTTTTGACCTAACCTATCAATATGCCTTCAAGCCTGCATTTGAAGGCAAGCAGGTAACTGCTGACAGAAATCAATTGCTGACTTTAAGGGTGCTTTATAAATTAAAATGACATTTGTATTATACATATTGGCTTTGAGCGAATTCATTGGACTGCACTGTACAAGTCAGTTATTCCTGTGAATTCCATTTATAAAAAACTCGTTTTTTTGGCCGCCTTTGGGTGGCTTTTTTATCATATTACAATTACAAAATATAGTGTTACGGATTGGCGAAAAAGATGTGTTGTTAAAAATTGGGTGAGCTATTTTGTCTGTGCAATGTGATATTGCGGCAATATTTTTTTTACGATACGGACAATTATCGCAATTAAGCCAAGACAGTTATTTACGAATATCTTTATATCAATATCCTATCTATTATTTATGATTAACCATAACGGAAAAATATTTTCGCCCCATAATAATAACGCAAGTGGCGACTTCAGTGAAGAAACTTTTTTTGTATTCAGGCAAACAGGCAACATACTTTCTTCAAATTATTCTGGGGACAGAATTGTAAGGGGGCAGATCCTAGCGCTTGTTGAGCAGGAAGGGAGTGTGCAAATGGGTTTTCACCACGGCACTACCAAGCCGGTTTTGATTACAGGGACTGGGAAGTTTGTGCCGGAAATATTACCAGGTGGGAACATCCAACTTCGTATCAAATGGAAATCACTTAATGACGATATAAAGGAAGGGAATTTGTCTCTTGTCGAGCATTGAATACGGTGATTAACCTGATCTAATATTATTTACAGAATGCAACGCCTGTTGGCAAAAGTGAAAATACTCTGACGAATTAACTCCAAATGTTAATTGAAGACTTGTATTTCAGTTATGAAACTGATAAAGATAATCGTATTCCTCGTTTAAATATTTGACATCCATTTCCAATAACTTTCGGTTAATCACCGGCGGTATTTTATCTTTATTTCTTTTGTAATGATTGATCAAAATACCTTTGACTGAATTTCCTCTTGCCTTTATCGCGAATACTACCAATTCACTTTTATATGACAGCAGGAAGCGATGGGCCTCGACAATGTAAAATTCCCATGGCCGTAAAAAAATGTTCCTTTGTTTCCAAAGCAAATCGGTCCCGAATAATTCAAAATCTTCTTTAAACCCTCTTTTTTGCAGGTGATTAGTTGCTTCTCCTTTGCTTAAATATGGTTTCATAAGTGATTTTTTTACTTTTTTTGAACGGTAGTTATAAAACAGTTGTCTTGTAACCGCGGAATACGAACACCAAAAATTTGAAAAAGAAATTAGGCAAATCTATTTCCAAACGGCATCTGTAAGAATAGATAAATAAGGGATTTTGATGTATAAATAGAACTGTAGTGAGCTAATAATTTGCCCCGGGAAAACATTCTGTAATCTATTTCATTCACAGTGTATCATTAATCAAAAATATAACGTCAGCCCTTCACTCCTGTAAAATCACAATCGTACACTATGCAATCCGTAAGTCTGAAGCTTATTCTCAGAAACAATGAAGTGTTTTGGATTGGAGAAAAAAACTGACAGTAATTTTAATCTGGGTTATTGCAGCATAGAATATTTAATGAATTTCTTTTAGCAAGTGGATTATTGCCAGAATTGAATCCTGATTGCGGTTGTTAGGGTGAAAGTGAATAATTGGTTTGACGCTGGATTGTTAAAAATTTGGAAGGCACTGACTCACTTAAATAGCATAGTTGTTTGAGTAATTATGGGATCCAAACAATTAGCCAAAAATTGGAAATATAAAATCAATGAAAGTGACATCACTTAAAGTAAAGTGAGGGCTGGTGATTTGGGGTTAGCATAAGCGGGCCCCATCTAAAACTGAATTTTAAAAACATGCGGGTTACGTAGACTAAAAAAGATATCGGGAATCAGGCAGGAAAAACTGTAATTGTTACCGGAGCAAATTCATGAATTGGTTTTGACCACCGGGCTACATTTATTGCGCCAATTGTTTAAGGAGAGTTTATGAATATGGTGTACTTTGCAAAAAGACGTGACGGAAAGGTTCTTTGCCTGCTGGTGATCCAACAACACCGGATTTGTTTTTCTGAACGGCGCAGGTGCTTTACAGATTGATTTATCATAATGACGTTTTAAAATTGAAAAGCCAAATGTAATGGTACAGATTTTTAAAAACAATCCGTAGCCATCTCGGGTGTTTACAATGGGTGGTAAAATTGAAAGTGATAACGGAGTAGCGATACAAGTCGAATTTAGTGAATCCAAAAAGATCAAGCTGGTGAGAAATATACCATCTAGAATCCTTGACGAAACTGTATAAACACATTGTTCTTCACAACATAGTTTCCACCTTAACTCTAAACTCAATTGGCCGAAGAATGGAGAAGCTTAAACGTTCTATATGAGTTATATAAATTTTCTGCTGATATTACCAATTGGGTAGTTTAAGTAAATCTATTTTATTTGATGGCTTGAAGCGCTAACTGCAGGTTCACTTAACGCCTGTAGTATTTCGGTAGTCAATAATCCGCTGCCGCCTCCATAATGCTGTACAATGTTAACTGTTGGCCTTTTATCTGTGAAATACAAACGCAGGCTATTTTCACAATGTTCTGAAATACCATTGGTTAGCAATATCAGGTCGAAGCTGAACCTGTCAAATATCCTTATGGCTTCCGCGTCCTCTAAAGTACCTTTGGCTTCCCATTGCTCATTGGCATTGATAAGTCTTAAAACAGTCTGTAAAATTTCTCCATGCCTGCCGATTACCAATATTTGTTTTTTCATTTAACTCTGTTTATGGTAGTTGTGGCTCAAGTAAAATTTCATTGATATCTTTTCGTGATCTGGGGGAAAGTTCTCTGGTTTTAAATGGTTCATCCAATTTTTCCGCTACATCCGGGTAACCTAATGCAATCATTACAACGGGTTTTATTTCATCTCCCTGATTTAGTAATTTTTGGGCATGTTCTTTTGAAAAGCCTTCCATTAAATGTGTATAAATTCCCATGCTGTTTGCCTGTAGGGTAAGCAACATGTTTGCGGCTCCCGTATCGTGCATAGCATACGTATTTACGGTGCCGTCATTGGAATAAATGTTCGACAGGACGCTAAGCACTAATACTGAAGTGTTGTTGTTCCAGTTCTTATTTCCTGCGTTCAACAAGTCAAAGAAGGAATCAAAAAGAGATGTCCCTCTGAACGCAGCGACATACCGCCAGGGTTGCTCGTTCAGGGCACTGAAACTCCAGGAGGCTGCTTCAATGATTGTCTTTACATCAGTTTCACTTATAGCTTTATCCGAAAAACTTCTTGGGCTCCACCTCTTTTTTATTATATCCAAAACCGGATATTTGGTTATGGCTTTTTTAATAGTATGCATAAAATATCTTATTGTTTAATTAATTGTACTTCTGACATGATCCTATTTCATCGCTTACCAAACTCTCCACTTAATAAGCGTTACCTGTTGGTGCTTTTGATTTTCACCTGAGCAAAAATTGACAGAATAACATCAGCCCAGTGTCATAGGAACTTCCATTAATAATACTTCAGCATCGGCGGAATTTGCTTTTAGTGATATTTTTTTTGTATTCGATATGCCCAATCCATCCCGTTGGTTAAGTTCGATACCGGCAATGCTGAAGTTGCCTTTTATTACAAAAGCATATACTCCGTTAGTAGATTTTTTTAAGTTATAATCAATTTTAAAATCGTTATCAAATTGTCCGATATGAAACCATGCATCCTGGTTGATCCACACACCTGCATCATTGCTATCCGGGGAAAGTATCTGCTGCAGGTTATTGCGACGGTCATTGATATTTAAGGATGCCTGATCATATCGGGGTGCTACGTTTTTTGTTCTTGGGAACAACCATATCTGTAAAAATTTGGCCTGCTGGTCCTCGTTTTTGTTGTATTCACTGTGGAAAATTCCGGTGCCAGCACTCATCACTTGTATATCGCCATGTTTTATAATGGCTATGTTTCCCATATTATCTTCATGCTTAAGGTCTCCTTCCAGTGGAATTGAAATAATTTCCATATTATCGTGCGGATGTCTTCCAAATCCCTTACCAGGATCCACACGGTCATCGTTCAACACACGTAACACACCAAAGTGCATTCTTTCAGGATTGTAATAATTGGCAAAACTGAAAGTATGGTAGCTTTCTAACCAGCCATGGTCAACATGTCCTCTCGAATTTGCTTTGTGTAATAAAAAATTTACCTCAGGAGTAGTAACCCCTTCCATGTTAGGAATATGCCTCATTGCTTCTATCTTCTTTAATTCATCATTATTATTAAGTAAGTTATTGGATTCTGAAGTGGCGGATAAGATTCCTGTTCCTGTCGTGTCTTTTTTTAGACTATGCTTTATTTTCATCTGCGATCATTATTTTTTATAAAGAAGTGTAAAAAATATTATTTTCCTGGGCTATATTTTATCTAATCTGACTCCGCATAAAATTGTTAAACTGTTTGTAAGACAATAGTTTTTGAGGAACAATAACATACCCACCATATATCCTTTTTCTTGCAGCATAGGTTATATAATAATGCTCATACAAAAAAAATAACAGGCTCTTCACCCATAACCCTGGATGTTCCGGTAATTGATGGTATTTTATTATCCATTTAATTCCAGTTTTTTTATTCTTTGCAAAAATATAATGGTAAGCATGTTTGTGTTTTGTCCATAAGCTCCAAAATTATTTATTTATTAAGTCAAGGCAGGTAACGGGAATGATATGAAATCTTTTTTTCGAAAATTTTTAAATTAACTCAATGCATTTAAATATGGGAAGGCTACAAAAACGGGGAAGCTTACAATAAGACCGATGGTTTATTTAGTCAAAATAAATGAACGGATTAGCGTAATGAATTTCGTCTTTAATCTTCAATTTTAGAAAATATTTAAAATGAAAACATGTAAGGTATAAATAATGATTCAGTACTTGATATCCGGGCAGCGATTGCTCTGACAACAAAAAAATCTGGCAGAATAATAATTCTGACAGCAGATAGCGTTGAGGGTATAGAATTTTTCTATCCATGAGAGGCACTTGAAATTATTGATGCAGGCGGAACGTACATTGATGAACCTAGGGTTGAGGATGGACAGTTTCTAACATAAATGAAACCAGGAGATTTACCAGTTCATTTATCCAGTTTGTTTAAAAGATTGAGAGCGGTTGGCGAATTAGAATATGAAAAGGTGAGCAGGTTTGGCTTGCTGTAGTTTATGTCAAAAAATAAAGTTTTATGTGGACAAAAAAAGATATCGGGAATCAGGCAGGAAAGACGGTAATCGTTACCGGTGCAAATTCAGGAATTGGATTTGATACTGCATTGGCACTTTATCAGGTAGGAGCTTCAGTTACAGTTGTTGCCAGGGATCAGATTAAAGCAAATTATGCAATTATTGAAATGTTAAAATCCAGGGGTAATGGAATATTGGAAGCTGGTGTGGCGGATTTATCTAAACCGGAGTCTATAAAAGAATTCGTTGAAAGTTTTTCTAAGAATCATCATTCTCTTGACTTGCTGATTAATAATGCAGGTATAATGGTACCACCGGCAACAAAAACAGAAATGGGGTATGAATTACAGTTTGCCGTAAATTTTTTGGGACATTTCTCTCTTACAGCATACCTCTATCCTTTGTTAAAAGCTACCGCAGGGTCGAGGGTAATTACCGTAACTAGTCTTGCTTATCTAAGTGGCCAGATTGATTTCGAAAATCTCAAAATGGAAAAAGGTTATAGAGCAAATCGTGAATATGCTCAAAGTAAATTGGCTGACTTATTATTTAGTATTGAGTTACAACGCCGGATTGATAAATGGGGTGATAAAGTTTTGTCTGTCGCATCACATCCAGGTTTAACAAACACTAACTTATCGAGGTACATGAGTGAGGAAATTTACATTGCTACAATCGAACGGCTCGGAGTCATAATGCCAAGTGATCAGGGTGCATTATCTACCTTGTATGCTGCAGTGTTTGAAGATGTTAAAAAAGGCGGTCTGTACGGACCTGATGGGGAAAATGGACTTAGCGGTTATCCGGCCTATACAGCTACCAGCGCTCTGGCAAATGATCGCATTTTAGCAAACAAATTATGGAAAAAGGCTGAAGAAATTACCGGGCAAAATTTTTCATAAAACTTATTTTGCTTTTCTGTATTTTTTTATAAGCTAAAATGTCTTCTGCGGCAATATTTCTTTTAATACCTGTAACGTTCTTCAGATATTGGATTTGGATAATTAAAATTTATATAGAACTTCAAGAATACCTACTTAGATATTTTCGCAAAAACACTCTGCGATATTCAGTATAGGCTGAGTTTTTCTTTCCCACTCTGCATTAAAAGCTGAATTTATTTCTTCTAAATCAGTTGAGCCTTTTCCCTGTTCTAAGATTACTTAATAAATGAACTAAACAATCAAAGAAAATGAGTTCAATAGACAATTGCATAGCAGATGTCTGTGTGATCTTTGTATAAAAAGAACCGAAAATTTATAACGCACTTTTCTTACTCATAATAATTTTGAAAATAAAAAATAAATCAATGAAAACAAAAATCTATTCCTTAAAATTAAAAGTTGGTGTAGCCTTATTGAGTTTAATTGTTTTTTGCACGTCGTGGTTGCTGCAACCTGCACAGGCACAGACAAAGGAAAAAATAAACAACATTGTAATTGTTCACGGAGCCTTTGCAGATGGTTCTGGTTGGGAGGAAGTTTACAATATACTTACAAGAAAAGGATACCATGTAACGATTGTGCAAAACCCTTTGAGTTCTTTGGAAGATGATGTGGCCGCTACAAATTATGCATTGGAAAGGCAACAGGGGCCGGCCATTCTTGTAGGGCATTCCTGGGGGGGAACTGTTATTACACAAGCAGGTGTTTCTCCAAAAGTTATACGATTAGTTTACATAGCAGCCTTTCAACCTGAAGTAGGTGAAACTACCGGACAGTTGGCTTCATCAGAACCGGCTGCACCAGAGAATGGAATTATGCTACCCGATGAAAATGGTTTGATTTATTATTCCAAAGAAAAATTTCATAAAGGTTTTGCTGGTGATTTAAGTAAAGAAAAAGCAGACTTTATGTACGATTCACAAGGTGCAATTGCAGTAAAATGTTTTACGACTCCTGTAACAGTGGCCGCATGGAAAACCAAACCCACTTACGCTGTAGTGGCAACTGAAGATAAAAGTATCAATCCAACTATAGAAAGAAAAATGTACAAGCGTGCAGGGTCAATTGTTACAGAAATTAATGGCAGCCATGCAGTTTTTATGTCTCAATCAAAAAAGGTAGCAGCAGTAATTGAAGCTGCAGTTTTGGGGACTGGACTGTAGAAAATCATTGAGACTGATAATAACAAATTTGTTTTCAAGAGTATTATTGTTTTATAATGAAGACTGAAAATTTAAAGTAAAGTATGACTATATCGGGATTTTAATCTCGGTTGATTTTGTATGTAAGCGGAAAGTGTTTAGTTGCTGATTATATTAAATCTGGCATAGTTTAATAAAATAATAGAGTAAAGATGAGGGATGGTAATACGTCGGCTTTTTTATTATAAATGATTGGATATAAATGACAAATTTATTCACTTTTCCACTTTGGTTTATGGCTGCTTTTTGGGGTATGGTAGCTGGTACTGCGCTGTTGATTGGTGCATTAATAGGTTATTATATTCCAATCCAACAAAAGATAATAGGTTCTATTATGGCATTTGGAGCCGGTGTATTAATTTCTACTATTGCCTTTGAATTAATGGACAAGGCTCGCAAACAAGGTGGATTTTATGCAGTTGCTATAGGTTTCCTTATGGGGTCTTTGATATATACCGTTGCAAATAATTTATTGACTGGTAACGGGGCAAAAAACAGGAAACGATCAGGTGATCAGCAGGTAACAGAATTACCACAAGACCAACGGGGTGTGTTATTGGCAATGGGTGCATTATTGGATGGAGTGCCGGAATCTATTGCTATTGGTATTGGTATGATAAAAGGGGGAGCTGTTGAGATAGTGACTGTATTAGCAATATTCCTGTCCAATATTCCGGAAGGTTTGTCAAGTTCAGCTGGTATGAAAAAGGCAGGCCGTAGTAAATTTTTCATTTTTTCAATCTGGACAATCATAGCAGTCTTATCTAGCATTTCTTCCTGGGCGGGATATACTTTTTTCTTTAATTTTCCAGATGCTGTTAATGCAACAATTACTGCTTTTGCTGCTGGCGCTATATTGTCTATGCTTTCTATTACCATGATGCCAGAAGCGTATGAAGATACACAAACTTATACTGGTTTAATAACAGTATCGGGATTTTTAACTGCTTTTATTTTATCTAAATCTATATAAAATGGCAAACAAAACATTACTAAATCCACTCAATATTTTTGCTCTTGTTAAAGGTCCGGGAGCCGTGGAAGCCGATTTAGTCATTGCTGGGTTTTTTGAATATGAACCTGGTGAGCCGGAACTTATTGGTGGTGCTAAGCAATTGAATGATGGCTTGAAGGGTCTTGTAATGAGGTTTAGAACGGATGGCAGTTTCGATGGTAAAACGGGTAACGTGTTTTTATTTAAAACCCCAGAAAACACCATTCCGGCAAAAAATGTAATGCTGATTGGCCTGGGTGAAAAACAGTCTTTTAATTTAGATAAAGTGAAGATTGTTGGAGGTATAGCCCTGCATAAGGCGATGATTTCTTCCTTTTATGATATTGCTTTTGCACCAGAAGTAAGAGATGCTGGTGTATTAATTTTTAGTGCAGCAGAAGTTGCAACAGCTTTTACAGAAGGAGTAATGGATGAGTACAAAGCCCTGTTGTCAAGTAATGTTAAAGCCATAAAAATGAATTCGTTTAAAATATTGGCAGGCGCAACACACGAGCCGGATGCAATAGCAGGGATAGATATTGCACTGTCAAAATATCAAGCTTAAAATTAATTATATGCAGCCCACAGAGACTACTACCACCTTTGCCGACATGATCCTGGTAAATGGTAAATTTTATACAATGGATGATAGTCAACCAATTGCTACCAGTGTAGCAATTGGTAAAGGAAAGTTCATTGCAGTTGGTTCGGCAAAAGAAACTGAAGCCTACAAGGGCGTAAATACAAAAATTATTGATCTTAATAATCAAGTTACCATACCGGGTTTATATGATAGTCATATTCATTTAATAAGGGGGGGATTAAATTATAACATGGAATTGCGTTGGGATGGTGTTACATCTTTATCAGATGCACTGAATATGGTAAAGCTTCAGGCAGAAAAAACCCCACCACCGCAGTGGGTTCGTGTAATAGGCGGATGGAGTGAGTACCAGTTTAAAGAAAAACGGATGCCCACATTAAAAGAGTTGAATGATGTAGCAGCGGATACGCCTGTTTTTATCATGCATTTATACGACCGTGCTTTATTAAATGCTGCTGCTTTAAGGGCCATTGGTTACGATAAAAATACACCTGATAATTTTAAAGGTGGATGTATTGAAAGGGATAAGGCAGGTAATCCTACAGGATTGTTTTTGGCTAAACCCAATGCATTTATTTTATATAATGCCTTGAACAAAGGCCCTAAATTATCTTATCAGGATCAGTTAAATTCTACCCGTCAGTTCATGTCAGAATTAAACAGGCTTGGTCTTACCAGTGTAAGCGATGCAGGTGGTGGTTTTCAAAATTACCCCGAAGATTATGAAGTAATAAAGCAACTTGCAGATAATGATTTGATGACGGTCAGAATCGCATATAATTTATTTACTCAAAAAAATGGTGAAGAATACAATGATTATAAAACATGGGTTGATGAGAATGATGTAAATAAAGAGCATGATTTTTTAAGACTGGATGGTGCAGGAGAAACATTGGTTTATTCTGCTTCGGATTTTGAAGATTTTTTGCAGGAGCGGCCCGGGTTTGAACCAATTATGGAATCTGAGTTAGAAACAGTTGTTGAACTTTTAGTGGCACATAGTTGGCCATTCAGGCTTCACGCCACTTACAATGAAAGTATCTCCCGGTTTTTAAATGTGTTTGAAAAAGTAAACAGCTACCAGTCTTTTAAAGGATTGCGCTGGAATTTTGATCATGCTGAAACTATTTCAGAGGCTAACCTGGAAAGGGTTAAAAAATTAAATGGTGGTATTGCGATTCAGAACAGAATGGCTTTTCAGGGTGAGTATTTTATAAACAGGTATGGAAGTGATGCTGTTAAACAAACGCCACCTGTAAGAAAAATAATTGACTTAGGAATTCCAATGGGAAATGGCACCGATGCAACCCGTGTATCAAGTTATAATCCCTGGGTTTCTCTTTATTGGACGATAACAGGCAAAACAGTGGGTGGCACTGCAATGTATGATGAAAATAATTTGCTAAACCGAACAGAAGCATTAAAGCTTTACACTGTCGGAAGTGCAACACTAACAGGTGAGGAAACAAAAAAAGGAATGATTAAACTAGGCATGTTGGCAGACTTGACGGTTCTTTCGCATGATTATTTTAATATCCCTGAAACAGAAATAAAGACAATCACAGCTACGCTTACAATAGTGGGAGGTAAAATAGTTTATGCAGATGGTGAATTTAGTAAGGAGTCGCCACCTGCTTTGCCAGTAAGTCCGGGGTGGTCGCCTGTAAAACTCTTTGGTGGTTATTATAATATTCCGGGAACTACGCAGGAAGCAAAACCATTGGAAACAAAGCAAGCTTACACTTCTCATACTCATAGTCACAGCGGTCACTTACCCGGGCACATGCATTGGGTGCAGGGTTGGGATAAACTATGGGGTTTTGGTTGTGATTGTTTTGCTATTTAAAATGGTAAGATAGTTTACGAGCCATAACAAAATATTTTACAATCCAGTTAGAAAGAGTATAGGTCGGCATCGTTTAGTCTTCACTTGCCTCAAATGTGTAAGAGGATATTTGATTAGCAGATGTATCTCAATGTCATATTTTAATAAGTATGCTAACAATATGAAACGATAAATACGTATAATAAAATCTGAATTTTAAATTAGAGGCAAGTGTAAAAAATCCCCAAAATGTCAACAGCTACCACCGCTAATGTAACCTCGCCAACGGCTAATTCATTCTGGAGTCCTTTTAAATCTAAAATATTCCTGGTTATATGGCTGGCAGCTTTTTTTTCAGATCTTGGAATGTGGATGCAAGGGGTTGGTGCAAGTTGGATAATCACCCGGCAAACTGCTTCCCCTCTTTACATTTCATTAATGGTAACAGCAACTAGTCTACCTATGTTTTTGCTGGGGATTCCTGCGGGTGCTTTAGCAGATATTTTTAATAAAAGAAAAATCCTGCTGCTTACCCAATCCTGGATGTTTATTATGGCGTTGATACTGGCTGTATTTGGTTTTCTTAATTATACACCTCCTCTTTTAATGCTTGTATTATCATTTTTACTGGCATTGGGGCCTGCAATAAACGAAACCGTGTGGCAAGCCATTGTGCCGGGTTTAGTGCCACCAGCACGCCTTTCGTCCGCTATTACTTTAAATGGTGTCAGTATTAATCTTTCACGGGCAATAGGACCGGCATTAGGCGGTTTGATCATCAGTTTTTATGCTCCCGAATATATTTTTATCGTAAATGCAGTATGCTTTTTGGGTACACTTTTAGCGGTTTATTTTTGGAGTGGAATGCCTGCAAATGAAACGCTGCAAACAGAGCGTTTTGTAAGTGCGATGCGTATTGGATTAAATTATGTTCGTTATGCTACTCAATTGCATCCCGTGCTTATCAGGTCGGTAACTTTTGCAATTGGTGCAAGTGCTTTATGGGGTTTATTGCCGTTGATAATAATTCAAAAATTACATCAGACTGCCGGCATATATGGCGCAATGCTATTTAGCCTTGGCGGGGGAGCTATAATTTCGGCAATAATACTTCCGTCAATCAATAGTGTTTTAAATATTGATCAAAAATTATTAATTGCCGTTTTATTGGTTGGGGCAAACCTGTTAATACTTCATTTTTTTTCTAATAACTATTTACTTTTTGCAGGACTTTTTTTTGCTGGTATCGGTTGGTTAATGGCGATGTCCAGTTTTAATGTAGCCATACAGACCAATGTTCCTGCATGGGTATTATCCCGGGCAATAAGTGTTTACCTGTTATTATTTCAGGGTGGTATGGCATTGGGAGGTATTATTTGGGGTACAATTGCTTCTAGAATGGGCATACAGTATGCTATTTTTTTAGCATTTGGATGGATGGCAGCAAGTTTATTATTAGCAATTCCTTATGCACTTAAAAATATATCCATTGGTAGTTTTACACCTGCAGCAAAAATAAATACACTGGTTCCGGCTTTGGAAATTACGGAGAGCGATGGCCCTGTGCTGGTTTGGATTGACTACGAAGTGTCTCAAGAAAATATTCAGCAATTTACTACTGCAGCATTATTATTAAAAAATCTGCGAATGAGAAATGGCGCAATGCAGGTTGGCGTTTTTCAAAACATTACGTCGCCAACAATTATTACTGAATTCTTTATTGTGGAATCCTGGTCGCAATACCTGTTACAGATACAGCGCTACACTACGGATGATATCGCTATTGAAGAGGCGGTATTAAAATATCATTCGGGTAATACACAACCGGCAAAAAGAGTTATGATCTCACAAATATAAATATGGGAAGTGATTTTTTAAAGTCTTTTTTCACAATTTTTTACATCCAGGTTGCTGCTTCATTCACTACTGAATTAAAATATCCGCAAACAAATTCAATGAAAAATTGAACTGAACAATCAAACAATATGAATTAATTAAGCAATCCTTTTTATAGTCTGTAAATGAACTTTGAGAAAAGAAAACCATAATAATTTACCACAACTCATGATACTGTTTTCAATTGTTCTTAAAAGTTTTTTTGATGAATTTGTTGAAAGTATAAACAGGAGTTTTTTAATTGATAACGTAATAAAAGATCCACAATGGTATGTGGTACACGGGAGTAACACAACGATGTTGAGCATTGATAAAATGCTTGTTACATAACTGTATTTGCGAAATGCCTATTTTTTCGGGAATGACCAATGCTTCTTAGTCCGGGCAATAAATAAAACATTCATTTTAAAACAAATTTTATGTCATCCACAAACAATGTTAACACCAATCCAAAGGCGGGGCTTGATGCTTTGCTAACACCTGATAATTGCGCCTTGCTGATAATTGACCATCAACCATTTCAGTTTGCCGGAGTAAAGAGCCACGATACCCAAACCATTATAAATAATGTAGCGGCATTAACAAAAACCGCAAAGGGGTTTGGTATCCCTACGCTCTTTTCAACCGTTCGGCAGGAACGTGGCGGGTATTTGATTAAACAACTCCAGGAAATATATCCTGATCAAAAACCGATTGACCGCACCTGGATAAATGCCTGGCAGGATGAACGTGTGGTAGACTGGGTGAAACAGACTGGCAGAAAAAAGTTAGTGATTGCAGCACTGTGGACAGAAGCGTGCCTGTCTATGTGTTCTATACATGCGGCAGGTGAAGGCTATGAGGTTTACATTGTTACTGATGCTTCTGGCGGCGTTAGCCTTGAAGCACATGAAATGGCTATACAAAGAATGATACTTGCAGGCTGTATGCCTATAACATGGGGAGTGTTTATAATGGAACTGCAACGGGATTGGGCACGTACAGAAACAGGCCCTGTTGTTGGAGAAAATCTGGTTGATTACTGGGGCGTAGTTGGTAGCGTGCTTACGTGGGAACATCAATTTCTTGCAACACCGGCAATGGGATTTGAGGGTGTTAGCGCTTAGTATTTACAGAATATAGGGGGGTAAATAAAGTTTCTATTAAATGTACATCCACTCAATTTACAAACACCCATTTTTTTATAAAAAGTAATTTTTTAAAATGAAGCGATCATTAACTATAAACCGCTTGCTATCGGGTATTCAGCAAAATTTTAAAAATATTTTTTTTATTCTGTTTACGGTTTTTATTCAAAACATTGCTGTCGCCCAAAAGGATTATGCCACTGATCCAAATCTTTCGGTTGAGGTAAAAGCTTTTTTAAAAGTAATTAATAGCGGTGGACAACCAGTAGAGAGTTTACCTGTATTAGCAGCACGAAAGGTGTTGGTGGATGCCCAGGCATCGGTGAATGTAGATTTATCAGGGATTGATGTTTCTGAGAAAACAATCACGAGTGATGGTTTTAAAATTAAACTCAATATAGTGAGGCCTGCAGGAGTGAAGGGAGTGCTTCCTGTATTCATTTTCATTCATGGCGGAGGATGGGTCTTAGGAGATTTCCCAACCCATAAACGCATGGTACATGACCTGGTAGTACTCTCCGGTGCAGTAGGAGTGTTCGTAAATTATACGCCAACGCCGGATGCCGTGTATCCAAGAGCTATCAATGAAATTTATGCGGCAACTAAATGGGGAGCTGATCATGGATCAGAATTAAATGTAGATGGCAAACGACTTGCTGTGGTGGGAAATAGTGTGGGTGGTAATATGACTGCTGTAACGGCTTTAATGGCAGAGGCTAAACACGGACCGGAGATTAAATTACAGATAATGATGTGGCCGATTGTGGATGCTGATTTTAATACAGAATCTTATCGTCTTTTTGGCAGAGATCGTTTTTTATCGACATCATTAATGAAGTGGATGTATGATATGTACATCAAGACCCAGGAAAACGATCTGATATTTATGCATCTCCCTTACGGGCAACCGTTGATCAATTAAGGGGACTGCCGCCGACTTTGATACAGGTGGCAGAAAATGATATTCTTAGAGACGAGGGAGAAGCGTATGGCAGGAAGTTAGATGAAGCTGGTGTTAAAGTAACAACAATCCGTTACAATGGTGTAATCCACGATTTCGGTTTACTGAATGGGCTTGCTGAAATTCCACAAACCCGTTCATTATTTGTACAGGCTGCTGCCGAATTGAAAAAATATCTTAAATAAAACTACTCCTTTAGCAATCATCCCATGTTATAAACCTTAAAGAATAAATCCAGTTAGATAAAGAAATTATAAATCATTTAAACATACAATTATCATGAGTACAGCAACAATGGAAAAGCCTTCAAAAGTTGTCGACTTTGCAACTGATCCCCATCTTGACAGTCGTGTAAAAGCCTTTTTAAAAATTTTAAATGGAGGAGGTGGCCCACCTCTTGAAACCCTTACACCGCTGGAAGCCCGGCAGGTGTTGGTAGATGCTCAGGCATCTGTAAAGGTTGATTTGTCCGGTATAGAGGTTGATGAAAAAATTATTTCAAGTGATGGTTACAAAGTAAAATTAAACATCGTAAGGCCGGCGGCTGTAAAGGAAATATTGCCTGTATTTATTTTTATACATGGCGGTGGCTGGGTGCTGGGCGACTTTCCAACGCATCAGCGAATGGTAAGGGACCTTGTAGTGCTTTCCGGTGCTGTAGCAGTGTTTGTAAATTATACACCAACACCAGATGCAGTATATCCCCAGGCAATTAATGAAATTTATGCGGCTACAAAATGGGTGGCTGAACATGGGAATGAAATAAACGTGGATGGAAAAAGGTTGGCAGTGGTGGGTAATAGTGTGGGAGGTAATATGACAGCTGTTACTACCCTTAAGGCCAAAGAGAATGCTGGCCCCGAAATAAAATTTCAGATTCTGTTGTGGCCTATTGTTGACGCCAATTTTGAAACAGAATCTTACCAACTTTTTGGTCAGGATCGGTTTCTTACTACCTCGATGATGAAGTGGATGTACGATATGTATATCAAAGATCCGGCATCAAGAAAAACAATTTATGCCTCTCCATTACATGCCGGTATTGAACAATTGAATGGATTACCTCCGGCGCTAATTCAGGTAGCTGAAAATGATGTATTACGTGATGAAGGAGAAGCTTATGGCCGCAAACTGGATGAAGCCGGAGTTAAAGTGACAACCATACGTTACAACGGAATGATCCACGACTTTGGATTGTTAAATGGATTGGCTGAGGTACCTGCTGTAAAATCTTTATTTGTACATGCGGCAGCAGAACTTAAAAAGTACCTGGCATAAATGCCGTAAATACTACAATACATTTTGGCTAATTAAAAGAAAGCAAAAATATCAGCAATTATCTAACAGATAGGTTGGCACATATAAATAGATGAGTGTAAGAACAAAAGCAGATAAAAAAATGATAGTGAGGTATAATGGTGAAAAGCCCCAATTTGATTGCAGCGCTTTGTTGCAACAAGGGGCTTTTTTACTATTTGATTATTTGGAAAAAAATTTAAATTAAAACACAATGAAAAAATATTTCTTTAATGTAATTTATATTGGAGGGCCTACAGCTATATTGGAAATAGGGGGGCTTCGTTTTATGACAGATCCATCACTTGATCCTGCAGGTGGAATATATCATTCAGGTGTGTTGGTACATGAAAAAATAATGGGGCCGGCTAATGTGGATATTGGAAAGATTGACATAGTGCTTTTAAGCCATGATCAGCATTTTGATAATTTAGATAATGCAGGGAGGGAGCTATTACAAAGTGTGCCGAAAACCTACACCACTAAGGTTGGAGCACAACGCCTTAAAGGGACGGCTATTGGTTTGCATCCGTGGCAAACTGATACCGTTACTACACCAGATGGTACTGAAATCGTAATAACAGCAACGCCTGCACGGCACGGTCCTGCGGGGATAGAGGGTTTACAGGGTGACGTAACGGGATTTGTATTGACTGTAAAAAGTGATCCGCAACTGGAAATTTATATTACCGGCGATACTACTTATTATGAAGGTGTTGCAGAAGTAGCCAAACGTTTTCATCCTCAGTATGTTTTTATATTTGCAGGAGCCGCCCAGGTAAGGGGACCATTTAATGTAACCATGAGTACCAATGATGCGATGGATACGGCGCTTGCCTTTCCGGATGCTACTATCATTCCTTTGCATTATGAAGGATGGAAACATTATACACAAAATGAAAAAGACATAAAAATTTCTTACCAGGTTTTAGGTATTGACAAACGGTTGAAAATATTGGAAGGCGGTATAACTACAAACCTGGAAATGACGAATTAAATTAGCTGAACAAAGAATAAAAAACGTCGACAATTTTTTTGTTTGTACAGAGAACAACCCATCGCTACCATCGTTGTTGTCGTTATCTTGTATTGCATAGGGACGTAGATATTTAATTACATTGTACATTAAATGTGTTTTCTTTTTATTAAAATAAATATTGGTAATTTTTTCTAGTGCAATGTGTTTTCATCCGTTTCTATTATTTTTTTTAAAATTAAAATTAAGCCAATGGAACAAAAACTTCCACTTCCACCATTCACTGCAGATACGGCAAAGCAAAAAATTCAAATGGCAGAAGATTCCTGGAACAGTAAAGATCCTGTAAGGGTTTCAAAAAGTTATACTGTTAACAGCGAATGGAGAAACCGAAATATTTTTTTAAAAGGACGGGAAGCAATTGTTACCTTTCTAACAGAAAAATGGAAAAAGGAATTAGACTATAAACTGGTTAAGGAATATTGGGCACATACTGATAACAGAATTGCTGTGCGATTTGAATATGAATATCATAATGCTGACGGCGAATGGTTCAGGGCTTATGGTAATGAGAACTGGGAGTTTGATGAAAACGGATTAATGCAGAAACGTTTTGCAAGTATCAATGATTTAGCCATTAAAGAATCGGAAAGGAAATTGTAATCTTAAAAATTAATTTATGAAAAGCACTTTAGACAATGTCCCTTTTTTAAAATCTGAGTCGCACACAATAAATGAAAAATTAAATGATACCAACGGTTCTGAAAAGGAGAAAGTTGTGTTACCTGATGAGTCTGGAGATACCTTGTGGGATGAGGTTTTAAATCAGGATAAAAAAAATCTACCTGCAAAAGAAACTGAAAAAAATGAACGCAGGCCTGATGATATAGACGATCCAATAAAATAGGAAAATATTACATTGTTGAATTGTAGCTATTACATTTTTAAATTGTTTATGGTGTTGCTTTTTTTAAAGCCATATAATTAGTTTTATCAAATAATAAATAAGTAATCAATATGACTAAGGTAATTTTTATTACAGGTGCTTCAACAGGTTTGGGCAGAGCAACGGCAAAACTATTTGCCGATAAAGGTTGGAAAGTTATCGCTACCATGCGAAACCCGGAAAAAGAAACCGAGCTTACACTTATAGATAATATTGTGTTGCTGCCTTTGGATGTAACCAATGTCGATCAAATAAAAACAACAACGCAAAAAGCAATTTCATTAGCAAATATTGACGTTGTTTTTAACAATGCAGGTTACGGACTTGCAGGGCCATTTGAAGGCGCAACAGAAGAACAAATTGTAAAGGAAATAGACACCAATTTATTGGGTGTTATGAGGGTAACCCAGGCATTTATCCCGTATTTTAGAGAAAAGAAAGGAGGTTTATTTATCACCACAACTTCTGTAGGAGGATTACTAGCTTTACCTTTTAATTCTGTTTATCACGCCACAAAATGGGCATTAGAAGGTTGGAGCGAAAGTTTAGCTTTTGAACTAAAACAATTTGGCATTGGAATTAAAACGGTTTCGCCGGGAGGTATAAGAACAGATTTTGTAAGTCGTTCACTGGTATTAACGCAACACCCGGCTTATGATCAACAAATGACGCAGGTAATGGCAAAGTTTATGGAACCGGAAAGAGCCCAAAGCTACTCCAGTGCAGAACAAATTGCTGATGTTGTTTATGAAGCGGCGACCGATGGAAAAACTAAGCTACGATATCTGGCAGGAGCTGATGCACAAGCAATGTATGCAAGGCGTTTGGAAATTGGTGCAGAAGAATCAAGCAAAGAGATTGAACAATTGTTTTATGGAAGCTAAAACCAACAGTCTTAAGAAAAATATTTTTTATTAAAAGTAACGATGAAATAGATGCATAAATTAAAGGAGGATTATGTATCGGAGTAACAATAATACGAATGCGACTTTTTTTAATCTTAACTATCCTTAAAACTTCAATAAAATAATAAGTCAATTATTTAGCTTTAAAGGTTTGCAATTTGAAATTATTTGTATGGCTAAAAATTATCCTGAAATAGCATTCACTTCACCTGTAAAAGAATTTCAGGAAAAGTTGGGCAGCAGAACCAATTATGCAAGGATGGAAATAGATACTTATGTTGATGGACTAACAGAAAATGAAATTGAATTTATTGCCAGGCGGGATAGTTTTTATATGGCGAGTTTTGGCGAAAACGAATTCCCTTATATACAGCACAGGGGAGGACCAAAAGGATTTTTAAAAGTATTGGATTCAAAGCGAATAGGGTGTATGGATTTTCGTGGTAATATGCAATATATTTCTGTTGGCAATATCGCTACCAACAATAATGTTTCGCTGATAATGGTTGATTATCCAGCGGGGGCCAGGTTGAAAATATATGCCAAAGCCACTATTATAGAACTCAAAGATGATCCTGAATTATACCAGTTGCTTGATTTGTATGAATATAAATTCAGACCTGAAAGGATGATGCTATTTGATATTCAGGCTTACGACTGGAACTGTCCACAGCATATAATACAACGCTATACTTTAGAAGATATTGAAGAAGCTTTTGCTGCACAGCGGGATCAGATAACAAAATTAGAAACAGAAATAAAAAGGTTGAAGGCAAAAATTAATGACCAGGTAAAATAGCCATTGGATTTTCAGCCAAATGAAATTTTAAAAAAAATTTCATTACAACTAAAAACTTTTTTATTACACTTTGTACAATATCAAAATACTTATATCCCCAATGCCATTTTAATAATATTATCTAATACTAAAGGTGAATTAGGTATATCGGGTAGCGAATATCTGTCCTTTATATAACCTGATTTATTATATGCCAGCCAAACATCTTTTTTATCATCTTCCCATGCAATCACTTTTAATGGAAGATCGAGGGCCACTAAAGGATTGTCAATCATTAGCAACCCACCGGCTGCAGGATTTCCAAACAGAATAAATTCAAGTGGTAATAAATGCAGACCGCTTTTATTTGCTTCGGCTTGTTGATTAATTCTTACATAGATGGTAGCCCCATGTTGCTGTAGAAATGACTGTAATTTGTCGATAGTTTCTTTTACACCAAATTTACTCTTATGAATAGTAACCCCTTTAGCTTCCATTGTATTTAAATGTGTTAATGGTGAAAATTTGAAAAAACAGCAAGCTATTATCTGGTATGAAAAGTGACGCCTGCTATACTTATGATCAAATAACATACTCCAAGTTTTGAATTTTAATTGAATGAAAATATATAATCAGTCAATGAACTCTTCTCCCATAATGTTAGCGGTAATTATTTTACATTAATAACTATTTTCCCTTTGGCCCTGCCTGTATGCTGGAAAATTAAAGCTTCGATTGCTTCACCAAATTTGAAGACTTTGTTCACCACCGGTTTTATCTTACCTTGTTCTATTAGTTGTTTAATAAGTGTTAGATGTTTTCCATTAGGTTGCATCATTGTAAATTTGTAAACTGCTTTTTTATTTGTGATCGCCATAACTAAATCTTCTGGCATGTTGTAGTTTGAGTTTCCAAATGCTGTGGCAGTTTCTTCATCAAATGGCCCTACTATACTTGTAACTTTTCCAACTTCTTTTATAACATCAAATGACTCAACTGTATAATTCTTACCTAAAGTGTCAAAAACAATATCAATATTTTCAACGATGTCCTTGTAATTTTCCGTTTTATAATCAATTACCCTGTCTGCACCAAGAGCCTTTACCCAATTTACATTGTCGGTGCTTGTTGTGGTATAAACATACGCTCCTTTTGACTTTGCTATTGAATAGCAAAAGTGCCAACACCTCCCGAACCTGCATGAATTAAAACCCTGTCTCCTTCTTTTATGCTAACTTTTTCTAAAGACTGCAAAGTAGTAAGCCCTACTAAAGGAATTCCAGCTGCTTTTTCGTAAGTAACGTTATTGGGCATGTGAGCAACCACAGCACTATCAACGGCAATAAACTCAGCAAAACTTCCAGGACGGTTGCCAGGTACTCTTGAAAATACTTTATCTCCAATTTCAAAATCCATTACATTATTTCCCTTTTTTACAACGATACCGCTAACATCAAAACCAATTGGAGCAGGAAATTGTAGCGGATTAATATTTTTTAGAAATCCTGCAATAATTAAATGATCTATTGGATTAGTTGCCGCAGCAAATATTTCAATCAAAATATCATTTGCTAACAATTCAGGCATTTCAACGTCCTGAAAATCCAGGGAATTTATTATTTCTCCATATTGTATAATTTTTAGTGCTTTCATTGATTTTCATTTTAGATTAATACTAAAGACAGCATCAAACCCACTTCAATTGGTTGTGAAGATATTCGCCACGCTATTTCGTTATCCATTGATATGCCAGGTTATGGTTTTACTCTCTGTTTCTTGCCCAAAGGCGAAGTTCGCGGGCCGCTCAATAATGACAGTTAACGAATAACTTTTCCTAATTCAATTCGGTTTATTATATTCCATAAGCTTTTAGCGAAAAATGCAAAATATGACGGAGGCATTAACCTAGTAATCATTAGTGGTTGCTGATAACTGAATATTAACATTGCCTCTTGTGGCATTAGAGTAAGCACAAACCTGGTGTGCTTTTTCCATTAGCGATGTAGCTACTTCCTTTGTAACACCCGGAATATTAGCTGTTAAAATTACTGTAAGTCCATAACGTTTGGCATCAGTTTTACCGATACTGACGGCTGCAGTAACTGAGGTATTTCTTGCTTTGATTTTTTCTTCATGTATAACCTTGTTTAATGCATTATCGAAACATGCTGAAAAACCTGCAGCAAATAATTGCTCAGGGTTGGTGAAGTCATCGTTAGCACCCCCTAATGCTTTTGGATAGCGCACTTCTAATTCAAGTACACCATTTGTACTTTTTATTTGCCCGTTTCTGCCACCGGCTGCTGTTACAGTAGCCGTATATAATGGTTCCATAATTTATTTATGTTTATGCATGAAAAAATTTAAACAAAATTATCTTATTGAAAAAAATATCCAATGTATATGTACTGGCAACCGGTGTATATAATCAGTTCTTAAAAAGATATTAATGCTGAGCATTTTGAAATGTATACAAAGACTAAATCGCTGCTTTAAAGCATTTTAATAATTACTATTTTAAATGGATTTAGTAATCAAAAAAAATGATTGGTTCTGCCAAACCCGGATTAAATAAAATTGTCACTTTTGATGTTTGTTAAAATGCAGTATGAATAAAACGATTTTAATTACCGGATCATCATCAGGAATAGGAAAGGCAACTGCTAAAATGTTTTCGGTTAAAGGCTGGAATGTAATTGCAACGATGCGTCAACCAAAAAAGGAAACAGAGTTAACAAAATTTGACAATGTTTTTGTTACTGAACTGGATGTACAAGACCCGGAAACCATCGCAGCGGCCGTCGTGAGCGGCATTGATAGATTTGGGAAAATTGATGTTGTAGTAAATAATGCCGGGTATGGAGAATTTGGATTGTTTGAGGCAGCAAGTTTTGAAGAAGTTATTATACAGTTTGATGTAAATGTTTTTGGAGTGATGAATACCATACGTACCATCCTTCCTCATTTCCGGGAAAATAAAAATGGTATGATCATAAATATCAGTTCCGGTGCCGGACGTTTTACCCTACCATTAATTTCGTTGTATGCGGCTTCTAAATTTGCGTTAGAAGGGTTTTCAGAAGCGCTGTCATTTGAATTGGCTGCTTTAAACATTGGAGTAAAAATTATTGAACCAGGTGGAACCGCTACCAATTTCAGCAAGGTGAGCAACGAAAAAGCCGCCAATAAAATATTGCTTGATGATTATGGCAATTTTGTTACGGCTGCAGGCAGACTATTTGAAAGTATGAGCGCTATGCAATTGGCTACTGCCGAAGAAGTAGCTGCTGTAATTTACGAAGCTGCTACTGACGGAACAAATACATTGCGCTATGTAGTAGGAAATGAAGATTTTAAAACACGCCTAACATCAAGAATAACCATGCCTGATCAGGATTACATTGAGTCGGTTAAAGATGGGTACTTAAAATTTATGGGAGTAGGTTAATTCCATTTAATTGAATACTCCAATACAACTTTGTAAGACCTTTTTCGAAAAAAATTAAGCCTGGTCTTCTTCCAGATTTTCATGGTTATCTCCCCCAAGACTATAATAATTATTTTCTTCGTCCTCTTCGCCAATATTTTCCATTTCATTGTCAAGTTCTGTTCCCGGAATATCAAGATCTTGTGCCAGGCTGCCTTCGTCCATTGCAATGTTGTCATTGCCCGGATCGTCTTCATCAATAAATTTTTCTTCCTTAGCCTTATTATAAATGTCTTTATTTGAAGCGTAAATATTTTCTGTATAGGGCGTATTATTTTTGTCGCCGTTTTTGGTTTTATTTTTTAATTTTTTTGCCATCATAATTTTTTTAGCGGTTGCAAATAAATTTTATTTTTAAAGTTAATACCGAAAGTCCAGCACTTCTAATAAGTCTTCATAATTATAACTCCCTTTATACCTTTTGCCATTTATAAAGAATGCAGGAGTTCCGTTAACACCGCTCTTCTCGCCGCTATCTATATCAGCTTCCACTTTATCAATCACTTTGTAGGAGTGAACATCCTTAATAAGCTTGTTGATATCTGCTCCGGCCTTTCTTGTATATTCCAATATCTTCATGGGGCATACGCTATGCTGGTTCTCAAAAATAAAATCGTGTAGCATCCAGAATTTTCCCTGCAAACCTGCTGCTTCTGCTATGTGGGCAGTGGATATTGCAGTTGGGTGTATTTCGGTTAACGGAAAATTTCTGAATACAAAGAGCATCCGGTTTCCAAAATATTGCTGTAATTTTTTTATATTCTGATGAGCCAAACTACAATGAGAACATTCGTAATCTCCATATTCTACTAAGATTAATTGTGCGAATGTATTTCCACAAGTCCTGTCATTTTCATTTATTTTCCTCGTTAAGATCGTTTGTGCAAGAAAGTTTAAAGGTGAAATAGCTGAATAAATTTTGGGGGCGTAAATAATTTAATTACATCACATTTAAATGTAGTTTGCTTAAATAAAAAATATTCTTTATAAACCATGATATAGTTGAAGGTTTTGTAAAAATGTACAACTATTAATTGTGTTGTAGCTTTTATAATGAATTAACTCTTCATACCTCTGTATAATAATATTTACGGACGATGCTTTCATTGAAATCAGTTGAACTGATAAAAAACGAACAGATACTGTGCATTAGTCCCATATTCAGCTGTTACCGGCAAATTATAAAATGGTATGATTTTAAAATATGGCTGACTCACGGAATTTGTTGTATAAATCGACTCGGCTTTTCTTTCAAATAAAATTTTATAAGATTGATTAAGGCCTCAATATGAATTATACATTTACATTGAAAGTAAAAGAGAAATGACGTATTTAATCAAAAAAAATGGATTAATACGATTGCAGAAAATTATTTATAATAACGAATTTTGTTAGTTGTTTTGCTGAATATTAGTAATGGCTGCAATTAAGCGTAAAGTAGTTGGCAATGGGGTTGTTATAGTAAAAATAAATTGCTCAAAGGCTGGGCGTATTAAATGGTGATAATCAGTTTGGGTTCTTACTGGCCCAATGAAAGCTGGTGAGTTATCTACAACTTTTGCAGTTTTGATTCAGGTATAAAAGAATGAAGAAAATTTACTTTCAATAAGGGGCTATTTATACAATTTAAAATTGAGTTGTGGTGAAAAAAATATCCCATGCCCGGTCATACAATTTCAAAATTTTAAAAGTTAATTCTGAAGAGCATAAAAATATTGCTTATAACCGGAGGGATTATTATAAGATTTCTTTTATAATAACCGGCAGTTGTAAATTGAGTTTTGATGATAATGCAATTTCAGTAAAGGGACCGTGCCTTATGTTTTTTGGTCCTTTACTGTCTTATACATGGCAACCAGCATCTTCGGAATATGCCGGTTATGATTGTCTTTTTACAAAAGATTTTTTGTCTGGTCAGATGCAGCAGTATAATTTATTAAAGTCACCCCTTTTCAGGGTTGGAGGAATGCCGGCTTTTAAAGTACCTGCTTCTGAATTTAAAGATTTGAAATATCTTTTTAAAAAAATGCTGGAAGAGTATCATGATACCTACCGGAATAAGAACGATTTGATGTGCAGTTATGTAAATATTATACTGCATATGGGGACAAAGATGCTTGATGAAAAGAAGCTGGAGTTAAATTATAACGCAGCAGAAAGGATTACAGAGGATTTTTTTAATTTATTACACAGGCAATTTCCGCTTGCAGACAGTACCGATAAAATATTATTGAAAACGCCTTCGGATTTTGCAAAAAGTATGCACTTACACGTAAATCATCTTAACCAGGTATTGAAATCAGCAACCGGAAGAAATACCAACTGGCATTTGCAACAGCAAATTATGAATGAAGCTAAATTACTTTTAAAACATACTGATTGGCCAGTGGCATCCGTAGGTTATTCTCTTGGGTTTGAACATCCTTCTTACTTTAATAATTATTTTAAAAGACACACCGGCAACACGCCTTTATCTTACCGGCGGAGATATATTTGAAATACTAAATTTTTTCTTTGATTATCTAAATTTAATTTTTTTAATAAAGGTGACTTTTGCAAAAAAATTATTAATCAAAATTCTATTTATGTGGACCAAAAAAGATATTGGTAGCCAGGCGGGGAAAATAGTTATTGTAACGGGAGCAAACTCCGGAATTGGTTTTGAAACAGCGCTTGCATTGTACAAAGCAGGAGCAATAGTTATTATAGCCGCCAGAGATTTGGAAAAAGCAAATACTGCAATCGCTAAAATGAAAAAAAGAAGCAGCTATGGGCAGTTAAAGGCCGCTATGCTTGATTTGTCAAAAAAGGAATCAGTTAATAATTTTGTAAATGAGTTTAATGAAAACTATAGCACGCTAAATATCCTGATTAATAATGCCGGAGTAATGGTTCCTCCGCCATCAAAAACTGAAGCAGGGTATGAATTGCAATTTGGAGTCAATTTCGCTGGACATTTTCTTCTTACTGCTTATTTGTACCCGTTACTAAAAGCTACGCCAAATTCAAGAGTTGTTACAGTTACCAGCCTGGCCTATCTCAGTGGGCAGATTGATTTTGAAAATCTTAAGATGGAGAAAGGGTATGACCCGGCAAGGGAGTATGCCCAAAGTAAACTTGCCAATTTATTATTCACTATAGAATTGCAACGCCGAATAGATGAATCCGGCGATAGTGTTCTGTCACTGGCTTCTCATCCCGGCGTTACAAATACTAATCTATCCCGCCACATGAGTAAGGAACAATACAATGCGGCAATTGATATGCTGGGTGTTTTGATGCCTACCGCACAGGGGGCTTTATCAACATTATTCGCAGCAGTTTCATCCTGTGTGCAAAAGGGCTCTCTTTATGGGCCTGATGGGGAGAGGGGCCTTAGTGGTTATCCTGCTTATACAATTATCAATGAACTTGCCAATAATGCTGTATTGGCAAAAAAGCTTTGGGATAAGGCAGAAGAAATTATCGGCAAAAAATTTCTTTAAATTTTTACCTGATAATTTAAATAATTTATTTTTAGACCAAACAAATCTGAACCTTAGAATCAAATAATCATTGGGCATTAGAGATAACTTTATTTGAAAAGTAAAAATGGTTGTTTTATGGAAGAAGATATTAATGTTACAAATAATAAGGAACAAAAGCGTTTTGAAGTAGACTTAGAAGGTGAGGTTGCGTTTATTGAATACAAGTTTTATAAAGGAGATATTGCATTTATGCACTCTCTTGTTCCAGAAAGTTTCAGGGGAAAAGGAGTGGGAACAACGTTAGCCCGTGCGGCCCTTGAATACGCAAATTCAGAAAAATTAAAAGTTATGCTTTACTGTCCATTCGTTTCAAAATTTGTAAAAGAGCATGAAGAATACCAACATTTAGTTGATGTGAATTTTAATCCTTCATTTAAAAAATAAAATTTCCTAGCCATAGAAAACGAACCATCAAAACAGAAAGAAATTCATCCCTGGAAGTGGTATGTTCCGGCAAAAAGCAACACATTAATTATTGGTACATTTCCCCCTGTGAAAAGAAATTGGTCATATCATTTCTTTTATCCCAATAAACAAAATCTATTTTGGCCGGTGATGTCAACACTGGTAAATAAAGAATTGAAATATCTATCAGGTGAAGCTGCAGTTGATGAGAGAAAACAAATCCTGGAATTATTAAAAGTAGGTATTACTGATATGGGATTCGAAATTGAAAGGAAAGGTAATAATTCGTTGGATGAAAGTCTTACTGCAGTTAAGTACATGGATATTTTTAAAATTTTAAAGTAAAACCGCTCAATAAACAAAATAATTTTTACAAGCAGTAGCGGCGCTGTAAGCGCATCCCGATGGTTTGTGGACTACCTTATTGGTAAGAATATATATCTTAAATTTCCAAAGGGGCTAAAGCCATTGAAAAGTCAATTTCAATTTGAAGAACGGATAATTCAACTGTTGATTCTTTATTCTCCATCAAGGAGAGCCGCTAATAGGGTATCATTTGAAAAGCTGGTAGAGATGTATGCCAATGAAATAAAGCCACTTTGAAAAATAACTTTTAATTAATGATAAATAAAGAAAATAGCGGTCACGAATTTTATATGGCCAAATGTATTGAACTTGCAAAAGTTGCAAAGATCCGTGGAGATAGTCCAGTAGGATCATTGATAGTTCGAAATGAAAAAATTATTGGCGAAGGGATAGAGGGAGGGAAATTCCACAAAGACATTACTTTTCATGCAGAAATTGAAGCAATCAGACAAGCAGGTAAAAATACTGGTATATCCGATTTTTCTGATTGTATTTTATATACTACCCACGAGCCTTGCATTATGTGTTCTTACATTATAAGGCATCATAAAGTTGGCAAAATAATAGTAGGGATTACAACCGGTGAATTTGGTGGATACAGTTCAAAATATCCGTTGTTATTAGACACAAGCATAGACAAATGGGGGAGTGCGCCAGTAATTGTTCAGGGCGTTTTAGGGAAAGAATGCAGAGAGCTTCATAAATAAAAACGGAAGTTTATCAGTTTAAAGGAAATTGTTAAATCGTAGTTTATTGTCGGAGAAAGTTTATTAAAAGCCAACAATTTTAATTTGCATATTTCCAAAGGATTATTATAGAGTAGATAATTCCTTAAATAATATTTTTTGCTTTTCTGTAAGGTTAACTGGTATTTTAATTTCGTAAGTAACATACAGGTCTCCCGCTTCTCCCTCTTTTTTATAAACAGGGAAGCCTTTTCCTTTTAATCGTATCTTGGTACCATATTGTGTTTCGGGGTTCACTTTTAATTTTACTTTTCCTTTCAGCGTTTCAATAGTCGTTTCTCCGCCCAGCAAAGCGGTATATAAATCTATCGTGGCTTTTGTATATAAGTCGTTGCCAATCCGCTTAAAATCCGCGTTTATTGAAATCATAAAAGTGATGTATAAATCACCGGCCGGGCCACCATTTGCGCCTGCTGCACCATAACCTTTTAATTTTATTATCTGTCCGTTTTCAATACCGGCAGGAATAGTGATTCGGATATTTTTGCCATTGACTGTAAGCGTTTGCTGATGTGTTTCCGTAGCATCAATCAAACTGAGTGTAAGCGTTGCATTATAATCCTGTCCCCTGTATTTTGTTTGCCTGCTGTGTTGGCCGCCACCAAACATAGATTCAAAAAAACTGGAAAAATCCTGTTCGTTATTACCTGAATAATGTTGGGTGTTCTGATTGGATTGACGCTGTTGGCGTTGTTCCTCGAACTGGTCTGCATGTTGCCAGTCTTTCCCATATAAGTCATATTTCTTTCTTTTTTCAGTGTCACTCAATACTTCATTAGCTTCATTTATTGCCTGGAATTTTTTATGTGCTTCTTTATCATTGGGGTTAAGGTCGGGATGCAGCTTTCTTGCTAATCTGCGATATGCCTTTTTAATATCTGCTTCTGTTGCTGTTTTATTAACCTCCAAAATTTTGTAGTAATCAATAAATTCCATGCAAATTATTTTCTTAATATTATTAAGAGCTATTTATCCGCTTTCATAAGATTTTTAAATCCAAAATAATAACTGAAGCTAAATTTTGCAGCGAATTTTGTACCCGGTGTAAAGCTAATACCATCGACCGCGGCCTGCTCGTTCTTTAGCCTTGTAACCGTTGCAAATTGTGTCTCTTTCCATTTAATATTAAAGAGGTTATCTATTACCATTCCATATTCATATCTCTGTGCCTTGTATTTGATCACGAGGTCATTTACAAAATAGCCTTCGCAGGTGAAGCTGTAGTATTCATTGGCAGGTCTGTTAGAAAGGTATCTGTAACGCAGGCTTGCATTCCATCCCGTTTTATTTATGTAACTGATTCCTGCCGTACTGCTCCAAACAGGTGCCAGTGGTATGTAATTATTTCCTTTTACTTCATTTAATGAACGCCCATTTGCATAATTCAAATCAAGGTCGAAAAACATACTTTTAACAGGCTGAAAACGAATGGATAAATCAGCACCCAACCGGCGAGTACTTCCACTAAAATCTACTGTGCCACCGTCACCTGCGTAAACATATTCTTTTTGCAGGTAACTATACCATACCGCAGTTTGTATCAATAAGTTTTTTAAAGGTTTATACAGTACTCCTACATCACTTCCATAAGCTGCAGGTAATGTTTGTTTGCCATTTCCTGAAACTACCACCCGTGCATCATTGGTATGAAAACCCTTGCCAAATGAAAGATATAATTGTGTGTTAGTGCTTGCCTGATAATTGATATTTATTTTAGGGCTGATAATGTAATTGGATGCTCTATAAATACCGCTTCCTTTTAAGGTAGGATCATTGTTAAACTTATTATTGTACCGGTAATGAAAATGATCAAAACGCATTCCTCCTTTTATAGTCCATCTTCCGCTTAGCTTAATCGTTTCATTCATGTACATACTGCTTCCAAGTTCAGTTATAGCACCCAGTTTTTGCAGGTTTAAAAATACGTAACGATCATGGGTGTGAGACAATTCGGTATTGTTCGTGATGTCTAATCGTATATTAACACCATAAAGGATTGTAGATTTCAAATTTCCAATCCGGCCATCGTGTAGATAACTTCCATTATATCCAACAAGGTTTCTTTTTTCTCTTTGTCTTATCTCATCTCCATTAACGGGATCATCTAAATAAAATGTAAAGTTTGAATGCAAATCGAATTTATAGAAGGAATAATACAATTGATTTTTTACCAGGCCTCCATTTTTTAAAGAGCTTTTTAATTGAATATTAAAATTTGTTCTTGAAGTCACTCCTCCTTCGTTAGGATCCAAGGCGCCATAATAGTTTACAAGTCCTGAATCAATAGCCCTTTCAGGTATCTGGCCACTGGCAAACCAACCGCTCCAGAAGCTAGATGCCGATATTGAAATTAATTGCCTTTCGGAAATTTTGTAATTGAATTTTGTAAAGAAATTGAACCTTTTAAAATGCTGGTGGTTTTCAAAATAGCTGTTGCTGTAACTATACTCTGTGGCAGCATACCAGGAAGCTTTGCATGGCCTTATGCCGCTATTTAACAAATCTATCATGGCCAGTGCCCTGAAGGTGCTAAACTGTCCGGCTTCTAATTTAATTGTGTTGTTGCTAAGCTTATTTACCGTATTGAAATCCAGCCAACCTGCGGTGGCCTGATCCCCTTTTTCAACATCGTAAGGTCCTTTATTAAAAGTAGCCCGCTCAATTGTTTCAGGAATAATAAAGTGACTATCTGCATAACCTTTGGAGTGAGCATGCGACACCAGGTTTACAGGAATTCCGTCCATGTGAATACTGATATCTGAACCATGATCTGCATCAAACCCACGTAAAAAAATTTGTTCTGCTTTTCCACCTCCTTGGTGCTGGCCAATAAAAAGACCTGGCACCATACGAAGCACTTCCTGTGAATTGGCAACACCTCTCATTCCAATATCTGTTTCTGCCAATACTTTATATGGATTGCCCGAATACGATGTTACTAAGACATCTGACAATTTTGTTTGCTGCCGTTTCATTTTTATTATTTGTTCCGGAGAGTTAGCAACTATTGTAAAATATCTTTGCTCATAACCAATTGCAGAAATAGTGAGATGAATTATTGTAGCTGAGATATTGTTCAATATAAACTTTCCCATCTCATCAGCAGAAACTGATTTGCCTCCCGGATTCAGTAATATCGTTGCACCGAACACCGGTTGTTTTGTTGTACTGTCAATAATAACTCCAGATAGCTTATTATGTTGAGCTGGTAAAAAATAACTGATGAATAAAGCATTTATTAAAAATATACTTTTCTTCATCTTATTTTATTTTTTATGTTACATCAACTTTAAAGAATAAATTCATGCAGATGATTTTTCTGTCTTGGTAAATCGCCACTGAATTATAGTCAACCAATATGGATTGAATCCGCACCGTATTTATACAATACTATATCCTTTGGTAGTTGCTCATCGACAAGAAACTCTTTTACAAAAGCATCTGCTTTTTCTTTCCCCATCATTTTAAACCAAATTCCATCAGGTTGAGCGATTACAATGGGGCCATCTTTGCAACGCCCGTTGCATAATGTTTTAGTAGTGTGTATTTCGTCAGATAATCCATATTCAGCAATGGCGAAACGTATTGCTGCAGTGCTTTCTTCTGCTCCCAACATTTTGCAACTTCCCCCATTGCACAGGAATAAATGTTTTTTAACCAGGGTAAGATCTTTAATTGCCATGGGTGTTTTTATTTAATCGTTGGGAACCAGCATACAAAACAAAAATGTAAAAGCCAATCATCAAAACAAAAAAGAGAATACCTATCATCGTGAGTATTGACTCTTCTAATTCTATTGAAGGAACTAAACGGCTCAAAATTTTGTAGCCACCAATGATGAAAGAAATATAAACGATTATCCAGCCAAGCTTTCTGCGATAATTTAAGACCGTATTATTATTGACGGACCTGATCATCAGTGTGTGTAATATTGTGCTATCCAATGTATCTGTTGTAATCATACCAATTGAAAAAAAGCCTCCCAGCAACAGCGCATTTGTTGTACTTAACTGACTGGTTGCAGTATAAGCCCAGGCAGCAGCCTGTGTATTTGTATCAAACACCATTGCAAACAAAACACCTGTTAGTACTATTGCCATTGGATTAGAACTTTTTTTTAATTTGTCTGGTAAAAAAAATGTCTTCCATCCTTTAGGACTGTACTTTTCTTTTGTCCTCAACATGCGAAGGTTTAAAAAGCCTACAAAAATCAGCAATATACCCGGCATCCAATCCAGCACATTCCATACCGCTGGTGGAAAATTCCAGGAATGACTAAACCGGCTGATCATAACAGCAATAATTGTAACTACGGTGCCATGTCCAACAGCAAAAAAAGTACCTGTCCATTTTGCAAGCCATGGTTTGGTGGTGGCATATCTAACACTCACCCCGTCAATGATTGCAATATGATCCGGATCAAAGCCATGCCGAAGGCCAAGCATCAGCATTATTAATATACCTGAGAATTCCATTGGCTACATTTTTATATTGAATCGTTCGCTTACTTCTTTTGTTTTATCGGCAATCTGGTCGGGAGTTAAAATACCTTTTTGCAACAGGCAATTCGAAGCAGACACAATCCACTTTTCGTAATAGGTTAATTTACCCGCCATTTCTGTTCCCAGGTTTTCTGTACCACGGCGTTTTTCTTCCGTGTTGACGATCTTGTGATAATCTAGCACATCTAATAACGCATGACAACGTTTTTCCCATGGATACAAGGGGCGCTCAGTAATAGATATTTTTTCATGGCAACCGGCTCCGCCAATATCATTGGGCAGATGTTTTACCAGGTGTTCTGTATCAGACATAATAATTATATTTTACACGGTTAATAAAAAGTTTAAGAATATCCATCAGTTATGTAAAACCTTTACGCCAATCATTACATCCCTCGTTACCAGGGCTTCCAATTGTTCTTCTGTAAAATGTTCTGTTCCTTTTGGTCGCAATGGCAACACCATGTAACGTTGATTGGCTGTTGAATCATTTACTACTATTTTAATTTCATCCGGTAGTATGGTTCCAAACTCGGCGAGCACTGCACGTGGTTCCCGTACTGCTCTTGATCGGTACTCTTTACTTTTATACCAATCAGGAGGAAGACCCAGTATCGGCCGGGGATAGCAGGAACATAATGTACAAACAATCATGTGATGTACCTTATCCGTATTTTCCAAAACGGTAAAATCAGTATCATCATAACTGGTTATTCCCATCTCCAATGCTGCATCAACTCCGTTATCCAAAAGTCTTTTTCTAAATTCGGGATCTACCCATGCTCTCGCTACAAGCTTAGCACCCAGGGCAGGTGACCGGGAATCCAATACTTCAATTTGCTCCCTTATTTCTTCAGGGCCTATCAAACCTTTTTCAACCAATAACTCCCTGATGCTTATTTCAAGTATTTCATAATAACAGGGTACTTCATCATGTAGAATTGGCGCATGATCGCTATGCGTATGTGTGTGATCGTTACTCATTATTTGATATTTTAAGATGTTCAAGCCATGGTTCAAAAATTTCAATTTCAAGCCGGTCATTTTCATCGCCCATGTAATTTGGCCATAATTTCATCTGAGGGATAGTTATTAGGTAACTCCATATTTTGCTGCCGGCATTTCTCCCAAAAGCTTCTTCTTCCGGGTTAATATAACGGCCTAATATCCGTATGATCTCCACCTGTTTGCCTCGCAAATACATGGGTACCCTGTAATGACCTATCGGATAACGAACCGCTACGCTAGCCATATTTCCCACCTGGAACCTTGCAGGATTATGATGTACAATTTGCATACTTATTAATTTTTAATTTGAATACTTATTTACAAATTAAAATTAAAAAAGAGAATAGAGGGATACAATGCAGATCTAACGACAAAACATGTAAATATCTCGGGTTATTTAAGTGAGTGAAAAAACTATTTACTGCATTATGGAGTCTCCCTTAATCAAAAAAATATTTGGTAAATCATAAATGTAACTAAGCAAAATTAAACATCACCACCAGGATATTTACTACCTAAATCCGCACCAGGGCAATGAATGAAAATTACCTGCTATTAAACTAACCAGAATTAAAATACTGAGTTACGTGTACCTGGATTTTTCTTGTAAATCCTGAACTACTACGACGTTGTTTGATAACATTTATTCACGCCAAATCTTAATGGTTGCATCATTCCGGCAGTAAGAAACAAGTGGTCAATATTTTTTGTATTCAATATGAAAATTATTTTTCACCTGCAAGCGTTTTTAAAAGCAGCTTTGCTCCATCCGGGGATGAGGCTGGATTTTGACCCGTGATCAATAACCCATCGTCTATTACAAAAGAACCCCAGTCTTGCCCCTTGCTGTAATGTGCTCCCAGTTTTTTCAATTCAGTTTCTAATAAAAACGGAACTACATTTGTGAGGCCGACTGCTTCCTCCTCTGTATCTGAAAAGCCGGTTATCTTTTTACCATCTACAATCAAGTGGCCATTCTGCGCTTTTGCTTTAATTAACGCAGCAGGTGCATGACATACAAAAACAATCGGCTTTTTGGCGTTATAAAAATCTTCAATTAATTGGATAGAACGTTCATCATTCGCTAATCCCATAAAGGACCATGCCCGCCCGGATAAAAAACCGCATCATAATCCGCATGGTTAACAACACTTAGTTTTAACGAATTGGCCACAGCGGTAATTACCTCCACATCTTTACAAAACCTTGCCGTGGCAGGTGTTTGTGCTTCCGGAGTTTCACTCTTGGGATCTACCGGAGGCTGGCCGCCCAAAAGGCGATGCAATGGTTATATTGCACCAGCATCTGCCAGCACATAATAAGGCGCTGCAAATTCTTCTACCCAAAAGCCGGTTTTTTTACCCGTATCTCCCAACGTACTGTGAGAAGTTAATACCATTAATATTTTCATGATTTATTTTGATTGCATTTACCACTATGTATTATTGATGGTCATAGTTTGCATTAACCAACTAGCATGCTGTTCTTTTGGTAACAGAAAAAAAAGTCAATCTAATTTATTAAACTACGTACTTATTTTTTTATTAATTCAATTTCTGCGATGATCTTTACCTCTTCGCCTACCAACACGCCACCTGCTTCCAATGCTGCGTTCCAGCTAAGCCCCCAGTCTTTACGATTTATTTTTCCCTCAATATTGAAGGCAGCTTTAATGTTACCCCAGGGGTCTTTCATAAGGCCCCCAAACTCAACGGCTAATTTTATAGGCTTTGTCACGCCATGCAGTGTTAAATCACCTGTCAGTTCAAAATCGGCTATATCTACTTTTAAAAATGAAGTGGCTACAAAATTGATTTTGGGAAATTGAGCCGCATCAAAAAAGTCAGGGCTTATAAGATGTGCGTCCCTGTCAGCATTACCGGTAGTAACGGAATCTGTATCACCAGTAAAATCAATTACTGCATTGGTAAAATCATCCTCGTCTGTTTCGATGATAGCGCTATACTTTCCAATCTTGCCTGAAACATTGGTAAACATCATGTGTTTAACTTTAAAACCAATTTCTGCGTGAGTGGGATCTATTTCCCATTTTGTTTTTTGTGACATAGTGATTTTTATTTTTTATATGATAAGATGCCGAAGAATTTTGAAGCCGATACAGATTAAAAATATTTTAGTCTGTAAAAAAAACTAACATTTATTTAGTAACCCCTGATAACTTCTCTGAAGTTTTAAATTCAAAGACAAAGAATATAAAGTTCATTATGATGATTTAACAAAGTAACACCTGTAAGCAAAGGCAATCAATGTATATATCAGGACATATCATGTAGATGTTCAGGAGTTAGGTGTTTCCAATATTCTTATTCTTGATGCCGTACCCAGATGACCGGGAGTTTCCGGGAATAACATACAACAACTTTGAAAAGAATTAATTTATCAAATAAGATGAATGGACTGGATAACTAATTCGGGTTCAGAAATGCAAACTTTGGTTATTGAAAAACTGTAGAATTATTTTGTAGTGAAATGACTGTTTGCAATTGAGAGGCAAGAAAATATTATAACAAGCTATCTAATTTTAAAGCAATGTTTATAAACCGTATTTCGAAAAGAAATCATAGGGGCAATGATTATCGTCAATTTGAGATTCATACCATTCAATCCTTTTTACTTGAAACCACAGACGGTGAAGTCCATTCAATTTTTGAGGAAGCTTATTCAATGATTTGGATAGAAAAGGGTTCGGGAGATATTACCATTGATCTTGCGAAATTTAAAATTGAGGAGAACAGTATTTATTATATAAAGCCCGGCCAGGTACTTGAACTTGAACTTGGTAATTATTCAAACGGATATATCATCTGTTTCGATAGAGAATTTTTTGAACTATATGAAAAAAGAACATCTGAATTAATTAATACGCCGTTATTCAATAATTATTTAAATGTGCCTGTAATTAAGATAGACAATTCGATCGATAGTTTTATGAGAAATATTGCCACTGAAATGCTACAGGAATTTAAAAACCACTTTGATTTAAGAGTTGAGATATTAAAAGGGCTGTTAAAAATATTTATAATCTATCTCAGCCGTCAGTTTGACAATGAACGTAAGACTAATTTTTATTCAAGAAAAATGGAATTGGCAAATAGTTTTTTCATGCTACTGGAAAAAAATTTTATAATAAAAAAGCAAGTTAAAGAGTACGCTGAGATGCTTGCTGTAACACCCAATTATCTGAACGATATTATTAAGGAAATCTCGGGGTTTACGGCAGGTTATCATATCCAGCGCAAAATAATACTAGAGGCAAAACGCAAGGTTATTTTCGAAGGATACAGCTTAAAGGAAATTGCTTATAACCTTGGTTTTTTTGATCCTTCTCATTTTAGTAAATATTTTAAAAATAGCTCAGGAATAAATTTTACTGATTTTAAGAAGGGAGTTTCAAATTTCTTCTAACTGGTTTAAAATATTACTGGAATAAAAACTTTCTAATCGGTATCAGAATAATTGTCGCATGAAAACAATTGACTTTAATTGTCAAATCCATTGAATGGAATTGGAGGAATGAAGATATCTGATTATTATATTTTGTGTTTACTTATTTAACGTTGTTTATAGCTGCCCAAAAATCAACATCGAAATTTTAAATAAAAAAAATTATGAAACCAAATATTGGAATTTTGGAAACTCATTTACAGGGTGTTAGCGAAGAGTTGAATAAATTACTTGCTGACGAAGTTGTTTTATACATTAAAGCAAGAAATTACCACTGGAATATTGAGGGGATTAATTTTAGTGAGATGCATCAATTTTATGAACAGCATTTTAATGACCTGGATGAGATAATGGATCAGGTTGCCGAAAGAATACGTGCCGTAGGGCATTACACAGAAGCAAGGCTGGCCGACTATTTAAAGCTTACTAATTTAATCGAGAATGATTATACAAATAGTCAGGAAAATCAGTTAAAATATTTGCTTGAATCACATGAAACTATTATCAATAATCTGCGTCGGTTAATTCCGTTGTTTGCTGACAAACACAAAGATTTAGGGAGCAGTGATTTTGTTACACAGTTACTTGGCAAGCATGAAAAGATGGCCTGGATGGTAAGGGCTTATCTTGGATAAAATGCTGGTTATATTTACTATCAAAAAAGTGTTATTCCTATAAAAAACAGTAATATTTTTTTCTTTCAACCAACATGTTTCCTTACAAGAGTGAGGTTTAATTTAACGAAGGATGTCATCATACGGCATCCTTTTTTGATATAAAAATCTCTCTGGAATTAAGATTGTATCCTACTATGTAAAGGACTTATTAAAAAGCCCTCCCACTAATTAGCTTTTAATTTTAGCCTCCGATATTTAAAGAGTGCGTTCGCTAATTTACGAAATATCGTGACTTCAGAAGGCCTAACTATAGTATAAGTTGATGTTAATCAATAATTTAACTTGTGGCATTTAATTTGAAATTATTACCGTAAGTTTTTTATAATTAATCTCCATTTTTTAATCTCCAATATTTTATTAGCGACCGTTACTATTATTAAAAATATTTTTTTGACCAACTAAATACTGAAAAAATGCAGACTGCATCTACCAAAAAATTGGCTGACTTAGGCGGTTTATCTGTCAATCGTTTAAGTTTAACACTAAATGGTTATAAAGCCATAGAGTCCTACACTTTGCATGAACCTATTTCTGGGACTCTATTTTTAGAAGAGAATATTTTGCTTTTTGTAACAGAAGGCTCTGTTGGTATACGGTATGGAAAACTGGAATATATGGTAAACAAAAACCAAATGGCATTTCTTAAAAAAGATATTTTAGTTGAATACCAAACAGGCTATTTGCAACAAGATAATACTTCAAAGAATAAATTTATAATAGTATCATTAAGATATGAATTGGTAAAGGAATTTGCAAAAATGGCTGAGTTGTGTCTTACACCAAAATGCGAAGTGTCGCCGGTAACTTTAAATACCGCTGATCAACAATTGTTAAAGTACATTGATTCATTACAACCCTATTTTATACAGCCAGAGAAAATTGGGTGTAGTTTAATTAAAATTAAATTATTGGAACTATTATTTTATTTGGCCGGAAGTGATAAGCAAATTTTAGAACAGGTACTCGATTTAAAAGAACATTTTAGAAGCAATATCACCAATACAGTAGAAGAAAATATTATGAACTCTCTTTCGCTAAGTCAGCTTGCGGTTTTAGCAGGGAGAAGTTTGTCAAGTTTTAGGAGGGATTTTCAGGCTATTTACAATATGCCGCCTTCGCAATGGATAAGAAAGAAAAGGTTGGAAAAAGCACAGGAACTTTTAACAAGTACCACTATGACAGTAACAGATATTTGTTACACTTTAGGATTTGAAAGTATAGCTCATTTTTCAAGACTTTTCAAATCACAATTTGGATACCCCCCCTCTGAATTCAGGTTGAATATTCTTGTTGCATAAGCTCTTAATTCTTTAGCACATTCAACATTCATTTAAATTCGATACTAAGACTTTATTAATAAGGTTATTCGGTTAGAGCGATAAATTAATAGCCAAAAAGTGCTATAAAACTTTAAAGACCAAAATTTAATTTTATGAGTAACATGCTTAAATTACCTTTTAATATAAACCGGGATAATTTTACAGGTGCTTTAATTGCTCCATTGGAATTAGTTCAATATGGAGATTTTCAATGTGAATTTTGTGGAGAGGTTTATACGTCTATAAAGTTGCTTCAACAATACCTGGGTAATAAATTAAAATTCGTATTTCGCCATTTTCCCCTTTTGACATTGCATCGTTTTGCGCTGGATGCGGCAGTTGCTTCAGAAGCTGCAGCATTGCAGGGAAAGTTTTGGGAAATGCATGATTTGATATTTGAGAATCAGAAATACCTGATAAAAAGTTCATTCTCAAGATTTGCAGAAAGGATTGAACTTGATATGAACTTGTTTGAAAATAGCCGGGAGTATAAAAAATTAATTCACAAAGTAATTAATGATTTTGAAAGCGGAGTAAAAAGCGGGGTGGATTGTACACCTACTTTTTTTATTAACGGTCACCGATATAATGGCTTTGAAGATTTTGAGAGTTTATACAAAACCTGCAATTATTTGAGTAATACCGGTAGTGCTGCATTTAGATAATAGGTACAAGGGTTGATTGTGTATTATTTTAATCGTAGATATACCTGAAAAAAATTTCTGAACTTTTTAAAATGATTTACCTGGTATTTAACCAAGGTGTTCCTTACGGATCCCTAATCGTTTTATTCTTGAGTTAAGTGTACTAGGGGGTAGGCCTAATAAAGCTGCAGCCCCCCCTTCGCCAGAAATTCGTCCTTTAACATGCTTTAATACTTTTAAAATATATTCACGTTCGTTTTCATCAATTGTTTTAATAGGGATGTCTTGCTGGGTTTTTGCAGCAAGAGTATTTTTATTTTGCATTGGAAGATGTATTTCCTTAATAGTGTCTGTTGTGGCAAGAAGTACACTGCGTTCAATTAAATGTTCAAGCTCCCTTATATTTCCCGGCCAGTTATATTGAGTAAGTTCCTGCAGGGCTTTATTACTAAACGTATTAATTCGCTTGCCGGTCTTTTTTGAAAACCGCCTTACAAAATGTGAAGCAAGGGAAGGAATATCTTCGCTGCGTTTTCTGAGTGGCGGCAAACTGATAGGGAAAATATTTAACCGGTAGTACAAGTCGCTTCTAAATTTTCCTTCTTCCATTAATTTTTCAAGGTTTCGGTTTGTGGCAGTTATAATCCTTACATCAATTTTAATGGTAACTTTTCCTCCGACCCTTTCTATTTCTTTTTCCTGGAGGGCCCGAAGTAATTTAACTTGTAATTCCAGCGGCATTTCTCCAATTTCATCCAGGAATAATGTGCCCTGGTGTGCCAGTTCAAATTTACCAATCCTGCGTTCTGTAGCGCCAGTAAAGCTGCCTCGTTCATGGCCAAATAATTCACTTTCTATTAAATTAACCGGCAAGGCAGCACAGTTTACTTTCACCATTAGTTTATTTTTACGCGGTGATAAATTATGTATGGCCCGTGCTACCAATTCTTTCCCCGTGCCAGTTTCACCCAATATTAAAACGGTGCTGTCTGATGCGGAAACTTGTTGTATCAGCCGGAATACTTTCTTCATTTCGGCACTCTCCCCAATCATCTCCGAAAAATTTTGACTGGTTTCAATTTCTTCCTTTAAATATATTTTTTCATCCTCAAGCTGTTGTTTATACCTGTTAATTTCAAATAATTGGTTACTTACTTTTTCATTGGCAATTATATTAGATACGGTAATTGATAATTGAGAACATATACTCTTAAATAGAGGGGCCTCAAGAGCTGGCCGGTTTAATTCATCTTGCCTGAAATTCATAACAGCAATGTTTTCATTTCCGATTCGTATCCGAATACCGGCCATGTTTTTTAAACCAATATCCCTTGCTGCATTTGCATATACAGGGGGCGCGGGTGAATTAAACCATTCTTCTACATTGAATGAAACCGGATTATCTGAACTAAGAATTTTATTAAAAATCCCATCATTCACATCTGTATCCTGATCAACCAATTTTATAAAGTCCGGATGTTTTGCAAAATCGGCCTCCGAATCATATAAAATGGGCCGGTGCGTTTTTTTATCATCACTCAATGCATGAATAACGTAGTCTTTTATTGAGAATAAGTCTGTCAGTTGTTTTTTTAGAATTTTTGCCAAAACATTTTTGTCTCGTACCGAAGCAATTGCATTACTGAATTCCAACAACATTGATTTTTCCTTTTCCCTTCCTTTTATTTCATCATCTGCAAGCACATTTGAAATAATAATAGCTATCTGAGAACAGATGCTTTTGAAGAGTGGCTGTTGAGTCACATATTGATTTTGCTCGTTGTGGTCAAAATTTAGTGTGGCTATATTTTCATCACCCACACGTATGCGTACACAGGTTACTTTAAGCAAACCAAGGTCCCTGGCTGTATTGGCATAAATGGGCTTTTTTTGCATCTGTAGCATTTCCAGCACTGTAAAGGTGACTGGGATTTCTGATGCAAGTATCTTATCAAAAATGCCATCATTTATTTCGTTATCAGAGTTAACCCTTGTAATAAAATCGGGATGTTTGGCGAAAGGTGCATTAATGTCGTACAATAAAGGGCGATAAGTTTTTTTGTCCTTACTAAGTGCATGAATTACATAACTCTCAATTGAAAAAATATCTTTTAACTGCTGGCTTAAAATTTCGCCGAGTATTGTTTTGTCTCTGACAGAGGCCATCGCATTACTGAATTCAAGTAACCTGGACTTTTCAGTCTCCCGGGTTTGTATTTCGTCAGTAGCTAAAATTTTGGAAAGATTAATTGCAATTTGTGAACAAATACTTTTAAAGAGATTTTCCTGAATACTTGTTTCGTTGTTTTCAAATTGGTTGAAATCCAATATGCCTATATTTTCATCTCCGATCCTTATCCGTATACTTGCTATTTTATTAACTCCCCTGGATGTAAGGAATGCCATATAGGGCTGGGAGGTTAAATTTCCTAATCGCTCCTCCGGGCTGAAAAATAATGGGTTTTCCGATTCAAGTATCTTATTAAAAACACTACCTTTTAAATCATGGCTTACATTAGCTCTTCTGACAAAGTCCGGGTGTTTTGCAAAATCAGCATCCGGGTCATAGATTATCGGCCTGAATTGTTTTTTATCTTTGCTTATAGCATGAACGACGAAAAAATCTATCGAGAAAAGGTCTTCCAGTTGCTGCTTTAAAATCCTACCCAGCATTTTTTTATCGCTTACAGAGGCCATCGCATTACTAAACTCCAGCAACATTGATTTTTCTTTTTCCCTCCCTTTTATTTCATCATCAGCAAGCACATTGGAAATGACAACAGCAATCTGCGAACAAATACTGTTAAAAAGTGGTGCCTGTATCGTAAGTTGAGTAGCATCATTTTGCCTGAATCTCATAAACCCAATATTTTCCTGCCCCAACCGGATTCGAATACCAGTTATTTTTTTTACGCCCATTTTTTTCCACATATTGACGTATAGAGGTTTTTGTGATAATCTAAATAAATCATCAACTATAAAACTAACCGGCTCCTCTGATTCAAGAACTTTATTGATAATTCCGTCATTTACTTCATTTTTTGAGTTAACGATTTTTATAAAATCAGGAAATTTTGTAAATGCTGCATCACGGTCATAAAAAAGAGGGTAATAAGTTTTTTTGTCGGGGCTAAGGGCGTGAATCGTATAGTCATCTATTTCGAATAAGTCCTTTAGTTGCTGCTGCAAAATTTTTGACAATATTACTTTATCCTTTACGGAGGCCAGTAGATTACTGAAAGAAAGTAACCTCGATTTTTCCTCTTGTCTCGTCTGTATTTCCTGATTGGCAAAAATATTTGAAACTGCTATTGACATCTGATCCGAAATTCCTTTAATGAGGCTTGATTTACTTGGATCAAGTTCAATCTCTCTATCGAAGAATATCATCCAGAACCCGAATATCTCCTGGTCTTTGTAAAAGCGGGTGGTTACGATTTGCCTGATACCACTCTCATAGTTGACAGTTCCGTATAATGGCAGTTCCTGTTGTTGCTTTATCTTTTCCAAATCAACAATAGTTGGCTCTGCGGTTGCAAGCGATTTATTAAGAATGCCATCCTGGATGGTAAATTTTCCGCCCTTTAAGTTTTTATAGAGAGGATGAAGTTTACTTTTTGATTCAGGATCGTATAAAAATGGACTAACAGTAGTTTTATCTTCATTGATTTTGGCAAGATGTGCATGGCTGAAAGAGAGAACCTTTTTAAGCTTTTTGGTTATTATAATTATTAGTTCGTCGTTAGTTCTTACTGCTGCAAGATCCATATTTAATGTTAATAAAAATTCTCTTTCAGTTTCTCTTCTTATAATATTTTCATTGGCAAGAATATTTGAAATGGCAACAGAAATTTGTGCACAAACACCCTTAAGCAGATTTGTATTTATGTTGTTATTAGAATGAGGGTCATGTAATAAAATAAAACAACCAAGGATGTGATCACCTGCCTTTACCGCAATACCTATAACTTTCTTTACCCCCATTTTTCCCCAGAAATTTACATAAGCAGGGGCTTCTTTCATAACAGCCAATTCTTCCACCTGTAGTGTAACTGGCCCATCATTATTAATGATATGGTTGAATACGCCATCAGTAACACTATAATTTTTAACTATTACTTCTTTAAAATCTGCATCGTTTTTTAATTCATCATGTGCATCGATAACAAAAGGGCTGTGTGTTTTATTATCTTCATTAAGCAGTGTAATTCCAAATCCTAGAATGGGAAATAGTCCTGTTAATTTGGTATTTAATAACTGTGATAATTCAGTCTTATTCTTTACACCAGCAATTTCAAGCGTTAATGAAACCAATAGAGTTTTCTCTTCCTCTCTTTTTGCAATTTCTTCATTGGCCAGAATGTTTGAGATTGCAACTGATAAATGAGCGCAAATACCTTTCAGTAAAACGCTTTTTGTATTGATAGTTTTATTATTCTCAATGTGTAAAACCGCCATGCCGATATTCTTTCCACCCGCCCTTAGGGCAGCACATAATACATTTTTAAGACCAACTTTTTTCCAAAAGTGAACAAAGCCTGGCATTTCTGGTATGGCTACAATTTCGTTTACATCAAATATAATTGGATCTTCAGAGCTTATAACTTTTTCAAATAGTGGATCGGTCACGTTATAATATTGAGAAGTTGTCTTTTTAAAATCAACATCATTTGTAATTTCTGAATTAAGATCCATCATAAAAGCTCCATAAGTTTTACCATCTTCATTTATATTGGCAACTGCAAATTCATCTATTGCAAATAAATTTTTAATCCTTCCATTTACCATTTCAAACAAGTCGCTTCTGTTTTTAAGAAGGGAAATTTCATTACTCAGAGAAAGTAATATTGTTTTTTCTTCCTCTCGTTTCACAATTTCCTCATTGGCAATAATATTAGACATAGCCGCTGAAATCTGAAAGCATACACCATTGAGCAAACTCATTTTTGAATTTGTCATTAAACCTGGCTCAATATTGAAAAAGGCACACCCAATATTTTTTCCACTTGCCCGCAGCGCAACAGCAACCATTTGTTCCAATCCCACGCTTTTCCAAAAGCCTACATAAGCTGGCATTCTATCTATTTCTGCAAGCTTTTTTACTTCTAAAATAACAGGGTCTTTTGAATTCATTACACGGCTGAATAAGGGGTCAGCTACACTGTATTCCTGTGAAGTTATGTAGTCGTAATCCGCATGATATTTTATAGTTTCTTCAGCCTCCAGTATAAACTTGTTATAAGTTTTACCATCTTTACTAATCTGTGCTATTCCGAAGTCTTTAAATGAAAATAGATTTTTTATGCTTGTATTTATTATCCTGTACAAATCATTCCTGGTTTGAAGAGAGGCAATTTCGTTACCTAGTGAAAGTAACAGGGTTTTTTCTTTTTCCCTTTTTTCAACTTCTCCATTTGCAATTATATTGAAAAGCCGCAAAGATATTTGGGCAGAAACGCCTTTTAAAAGATTAGTAGATATATCGTTTTTGTAAGACTTTGGAAGATGAAAAATAAGGCAGCCAATATTTTTTTGTCCAACCCTAAGTGGTATTCCAAGTATCTGCTTTATTCCCGTCTTCTGCCAAAAAAACACATATTCAGGAGCTCCTTTAATTGTTGCCAATTTATCTACAGATAATAGTAATGGCGTAATCGTATTAATTACTTGTTTAAATACAGGTTCAGTAACGTTGTATTTTTTATCGTTTAGTTCTTTAAAACTGCTATCCCTTTTCATAGCTTCTTCCGGATCCACTATAAATGGACTGTGTGTTTTTCCATCTTCATTAATAATTGTTATACCAAAACCTGCTATCGGAAAAAGCTCTTTTAATTTTGCATGAAGAACCGGCAATAAATCGCTCTTGCTTCTTATTTCTGAGATCTCCTGGCTTAGGGAAAGTAATATTGTTTTTTCCAGCTCTCTTTTTGCAATGTCTTCATTGGCTATAATATTAGCCGTGGCAATTGCAATTGGGTAGGATATTCTTTGAAGTAAATCCAAAGCTTCAGGGTTAAATGAATCTTTTTGTTCTGACAGTAAAACAAAAATCCCTATCAGTTCATTTCGTTCAATCAATTTTAAAGTTACAAATTCTTTTATGCCCATGCTATGAATAAAATTCACCTCGGCGTTTCCCAGTGATGATAATAAATCAACATCCTGTACAAGCGGTATTCCTGAGTTCTCTATACTATCATCTAACACAGGATACTCAATACCTAGTTGGTTTTCAAACTCAGGATTATCGAACCGGCGGGCTTCAACATGATGGATATATGACTTAAAAGTCTTTTTAGCTTTATTGTAAAGAAGTATAAAACTATCATCAAAATGAATGTATTTTTTTAGAGTATTACGTATAAGGTGCAACATATCCTCTTTGCCCCTTATACGGGCAATTTCAGTACTTATTGAAAGCAGTATTTGATCTTCTTTATCTTTTATTATCATTAAATTTTCCGTTTTACCTGCGGATGTGTACCTTATTATTAAAGATATCCACTTCAATAATAATAGAATTTGGTAAAGATATTCTTGTTAAATTTTGTACGTCGTTGGGAAGGATATGTAACTATACTTTTCTCAGGTTATCAGCACTTACTAAAAGGAAAGCAAGGTTAAAAAACAATAAAGAGATTCTAAAATTAAAATTTAATAAACTTTCTACAAACACTTATAAGAGCTCAGCGTTACTGAGCTGTTCATATGGGGTTCCATTGTAAGTAGCATAGTTCCCTGACCTAGTAATGTAGTAAATTATTGAATCTGTTGAATACAATGTCTAACTAAAGTTTAAATTAATAACAAAATGTTCTACAAATTTCTTAACATCGACATTCTTACAATTAGGCATCCTTTGGGGAATTTTCATCCAAAGCGTGTGTAAAAAGATAATTTAATTTTCGACGCTTTTGATGTCTTGTTATATATTATTACTTTTCCACTCTCTTTAACTGGCAGCTGGCATTACTTTCTTTTTTGATGAGATAAGTAAAGTCTCGCCGATTCACTCATGGTTATATTGCCCCACCGAGAATTACCAGATCTTTTATAACCAAGCGGCCCCTGCCAGAAAGATATGGAAAGCCCCATTGTTGGTCTGTTAAATGGGTACCCAACTTTCTGGTGTGGTTATCAGGAAGGACAGTGTTACAAAAGAAAGTATAACAAGTAAGCTGCCAATCGTACTTGCCAACGGTGCCAACTTATGTAAGGTAACCAGTATTGCTATTAAAACCAGAAAAACTCCCAGCCCTTTTGAAAAACCATACGTATTATTTTCAGTATGCCACCTGTGGTTATCAGTTACTAATTCACCTTCTTTGTTTATATGTTTTTTATAATCAACCGGATGTTTATAAAAGAAGGACATGAATGGGCTGTTGGCAACAAACGGAACAATGCCATCTGCTTCGTAAGTAAAAAATTTGAGGCCACCTATCCACAAAAAAACAATTACAATTCCAAAGCGGATTACTCTTTTACCGAACTGATCGAGGCCGGATATAAATTTCAGGAAAGTATTTATCATATGTCAGCATTTTTCTATTTTAAAAATCATTCAGCTAAGGTGTTTATACGTTTTTACCATGCTGTTAAAACCAATAATATGCATTTGGTAAATGCTAAACTAATTAAGGCATGCTGTTTTTATAATATAGGAAAGCCATGTTTTTTGATAATTTACTCCATGACTGTTTAAAGGGAAATAAAGAGAAAAAATATAGCAAAAGCTTTACAGGTAATCTTCTTTTTTTATGCCAAGTTTTGTCATCCTAGATTCTAAGGTGGTTGGTGGAAGGTTTAATAATTGGGCAGCACCGCCTTCTCCCCGTATTCGGCCACCAGCTTCTTTTAATGTAGCTCTTATGTATTCTCTTTCAGTATCGGTTTTAATTTTTTTAATATCACCAAGGCTCTGCACACCCTCAATGTCATTGGGCTTTTCAACAATTATACGAACGTTCTTCAATGACCTCTGAAGCACCAGCCCGGATATGCCATCATTTAATAGTACTGACTGCTCAATTATATTTTCCAGTTCCCGAATATTTCCGGGCCAATTATATTTTATTAATGCTGCCATCATTTGCTCAGTAATGCCGTTAAATTTTTTCTTAAATTTTTTACAAAACCGTTCTGCAAAATAAACGGCCAGTTTTGGAATGTCAGTTATGCGATCTCTTAGTGGTGGCAGCATTAATGGAAACACATTCAGCCTGTAAAATAGATCCATTCTAAATCGATCTTCAGCTACTTCTTTTTCAAGCACCCTGTTGGTTGCAACTATTACCCGTACATCTAATTTTACAAGTTCCTTTCCCCCCACACGTTCTATTTCTTTTTCCTGTAAAACCCTTAGTAATTTTGTCTGCATTTCGAGCGGCATTTCACCAATTTCATCTAAAAATATAGTACCTCCGTTTGCTTGCTCAAACTTTCCCGTTCGCCTCTCAGTAGCACCAGTAAAAGCCCCTTTCTCATGCCCAAATAATTCAGACTCAATAAGCGTAGGGGAAAGCACGGCACAATTAATTTTTATAAATGGGTTGGATTTTCTTTCGGATAGCTGGTGAATACAATTTGCGATACGCTCTTTGCCGGTACCGGTTTCTCCCTGTATCAATACGGATGTATCGAAGGGGGCAACCTGCTTCAGCAGATCAAGTATAGAGACCAGCGACGGATCATCACCAACAATGCCTTCAAAATTATCAGTGCCGGAATGCGCAGGTGGCTTCTGATTTTTTTTTAGTAATGAAATGTACCCACAAGTATTGATTATATAGTCATGCAACCTGCCAAGTAATGCAATATGTTCTCCGTTATAAGCATCTTTTTTACGGCTGTAAAAAGATAAGATACAGGTATTATTATTTAAATCATTAAAAGGGATAAACAAGTTGGCTTCGAGTCTAAAAGTATGTGCCAGTAAATTTTTAAAGGGATTTATTTTACGCACCTTAATAAAATCTTCGCCATTGTACCTTGCAGGCTTTTTATCAATAATAGTAGCCTGCTGTATTTTTTTTAAACCCTCCATTTTAATTCCTGTCAGCTTCAAGAGTTCGGGAATACCAATTGCCTGGTATTGTTCCGTACCCTGTCGCAGAAAGCCAATCCCTTCGTAAGGAATTTCACCAGTGTTAATTTTGCCTGTGGCCAGGTAATCAAAAGGAATATGGGATTGTAAAGCCATTACAATCTTTAACAGTTTTTCATCTGCTGTTATGGTTTCGTTGTGAATTGTTTCCAGCGAACTAATTAATAATTGTTCCCGCCGCAATGATGATTCCAGACCGTTTTGATAACGATACCTGGCAATATCCAATGCAACCAGTACATCCTTTTCTCTAAAGGGTTTTACCAGAAACCCATAGGGCTGTGTTGCATTCGCAGCTTCTAGGATGCTTTGGGTTGAATAGGCTGAAATATAAATAAAGGCAATATTGTCTTCCCTTAACTGATGTGCCAGGTCAATACCTGTTAATTTCCCTTTCAGGTTAATGTCAAGTAATACAAGGTCGGGTTTGTACAAGCTTATCAACGTGATTGCTTCTTCAACGCTGGCAGCAGTACCCGGTACTGAATAGCCTGCTTTTTCAACAATAATCCTCAAATCTTCAGAAACTATAAATTCATCTTCAACAATTACAACTGTTTTATTCATTTCCAGATACGTTTATTTTTAGAGATCGATATTTAAAATATTTAATCAACTATTTCTGAATAAAGTTTTTTAACAGGCTGACTTGCAGTTTTAAACAGTTCATTTCGCATCAGTTCAATCACTTTGGATTCTTTGAATCTAACTTCTATTTTTACACCATTATCATTTTCAATATTAAAACTGCCGCCCATTTGCTTACTTAATCCTTGCATAAGGCGAATTCCAAATGATGCTTTTTTTGTAATGTCATAATTTTGTGGAAGTCCTGTTCCATTATCGGTAATAGTTAACAGAAAGTTATTCGAATCTTTTGAGTGGGTAATGGATATAGCCACTGCACCTGATGATTTGCCGGGGAAAGCATATTTAAAAATATTAAAAACAGCTTCATTCAAAATTAATCCCAGTGGTACAGCCTGTGCAACATCCAAATTTGAATCAGTAATGTTTAGGTCAAACACTATCCCTGATGAATCCGTAAAACTATTTCTTATATGTTCTACTAATTCATGCACATATTCCCTGATATTAATAAAGGCACTCTCTTCTGATTTATATAGCTTTTGATGTATCAATGATATCGCCTGCATGCGTTCCTGGCTCTCTCGTATTGCGTTTACGGCATCATCGCTTTTAAGGTAACTGGATTGTGTATTTAGCAGGCTAATAATAATCTGGAGGTTATTCTTAACCCGGTGATGCACCTCTTTTAATAGCCATTCTTTTTGCTCAACCAGATTTTGTAACGATATGTTTTTTTGGTTAATTTCTTTTTGTTTCACTTCTAATAATTTATTGCTTCTTTCCTTAAGCCGAAAACGGTTGTAGACAAGGCCGAGGAAAATTGCTAATATGGCTGCCCCTGCAATTATAATATTCTTTGTGTACTGGTCTTGTTTTATTTGCGCTTTCTGCAAGGATGCCTGTTGCCCAAGAATTTTTATATTATCATCTTTTTTTTCTGTTTCATATTGAATGCGTAATTCCTGAATTTGTTTCGTCTGATCTTCATTTGTAAGCAATTCTCTCATTGCAATACTCTTTTGTGCATGTAAAAATGCATTCTTGAAATCTCCTTTTGCTGAATCTATTATTGAAAGCCCTATTTCAATATTTGTTAAATAAATTTTTTGTACCCCTTGTGGTAATGCTAACACTTTATTGAAATAAAATCGACTTTTTTCAAATTTTTTCATGCTTAAGTATAAAAACCCTAAACGATAATTAAAATAAGACAACTGAATGTCACCACTTAAAATATAAATTTTGTTTTGCAATTTATTAGCCTCATTGATATATTTTTCAGCTAACGAAAAATTCTTAAGACTTGCGTAATTTCCAGCCAGAATAACAAAGGTCTCTTGTTGTTGAACAGGGTCCTCAGACGGGAATCTCTTAGTTATATCTTGTACAATTTGTATAGCTTTTGCATATTCCCCGTTATTCCTAAAAATTTGACTAATCATGCCCACACATTTATACATAGATGGGTCACCTCCTGCTGCCTCAAATGCTGTTAAAGCTTTTTGGGCCCAGGTAAGCGCTTCCTGTTGCTTATCGGTGAAAAGTAGATATGCATTAGCTACCCTGGCACATATATATGGGTAAGCTGCTGCATCTTTAGAGGCTTCAGCTGATTTTAAAGAAAATAACCCATACTTTAAAGATGTGCCTGATTGCCCTTCAATTTGTGCAATTAATGCAAGTAAATCGTAGGTATATTGCTTTTGAATAAAGTCTATGGATTCTTCAATTTCCAGCGCCTTTAAAAATGCATTTTTAGAATCCTCTACTTTTCCTGCTGCAAAACTTAAATAACCAATATTCATTAATGTATTCACTTGGTTTTCATTATCATTTAATTGTTGAAATAGTGTGTCTGCTTTTCTAAGCTGATTAATGCGCTCAGCAATTGTATTTACCTGGAAGGGACTGAAGGTACCCCAATAGGTTCTGGCCATTGCTTCTTCATGTTTGTCATTTGCTTTAACTGATAGGGCGATGGCCTGATTAAAAAAACTATCTGCGGTATTTAAATTCGCTTTTTCCAGATAGCATTTCACAAGGCAATAAAAAATTTGTATAAGGGTCTTGTTGTCCTTGCTGATAGTGGCTTCCAGTTTTGCGGCGTTTAGAAAAACAATTGCATTGTCTATATCACTTTTATTTTCACCAGGTTGAAAGGCGTAGTAATATCCAATTAAACTCAGCAGCCGCTCCCTTTTAGCGACATTACCTGATATTGCAAGCTCCTTTGCTTTATTAATATTTTGTTGGGCTACCCAGCTGTTTTCTTTATCAAGCAGGATATCATCAAAGTTCTCTCCAATCACAAACAGCCTGTTAAGATGATTTTGCCTGCTGGCAATAGCAAGGCCACTATCTATATCAATCTGATTTTGTCTGGCTACATTCAAATATGCGGCACCAAGTTTTAAAAATAGCCGCTCTGAAAGAATATCTGGTCTGGTTTTTTGCGAAAAGGAAAGTTGTGGCAGCAGGAGACATACCATAAAACACTTCCAAAAATTTTTGCTGGAAAATAAGATTCTTTTCTTACTTTTTATTTTATCTAAAGACCGGTAAGAAAAAGATTGTGATTTACCTGCTTTTTTAAACTGTGTTAAGAAACCAAAAAAATAATAAAAAATAATTTGGAAGCGTAGTAGCATCGATGGAGTGTTTTATTTTACTCAGATTAATGAGTTGATTGGTTATACATCAGCAACGCCTTGCAGGGCATAAATTTCATTATTCTTGTTACTGATAAGTTTTGCTAATTTAGATTCTCTAAAAGCAACTTCTATTTTTACACCATTATCGTTTTCAATATTAAAACTGCCGCCCATTTGCTTACTTAATCCCTGCATAAGGCGAATTCCAAATGATGCTTTTTTAGTAACGTCATAATTTTGTGGAATTCCAGTTCCATTGTCGGAAATAGTTAACAGAAAGTTATTCGAGTCTTTTGAATGGGTAATGGATATAACCACCTTGCCAGTTGATTTGCCGGGGAAAGCATATTTAAAAATATTAGAAACAGCTTCGTTTAAAATTAAGCCTAGTGGAACTGCCTGTGCAACATCCAGGTTCGAATCTGTAATGTTTAATTCAAACACAATTCCTATTGAATCACTAAAGCCATTTCTGATATGATCTATTAATTCATGCACATATTCTCTGATATTAATAAAGGCACTTTCATCTGATTTATATAACTTTTGATGTATCAATGATATCGCCTGCATGCGTTCCTGGCTCTCTCGTATTGCGTTTACGGCATCATCGCTTTTCAGGTAATTGGATTGTGTATTCAGTAAGCTGATAATAATCTGGAGATTATTTTTTACCCTGTGATGTACTTCTTTCAGCAACCATTCTTTTTCTGACAACAGGCTCCCCAATGTTTCATTTTTGTATGAAATAGCTTTGTTATTCAATTGCTTTAATCTGAATTGCCGGTATAGCAAGCCAGTAATGATTAAGAGTAAAAGTATGCCTGCGATGGCTACATTTTTTGCCAGGGTTGCCTGTTTAATAGTTCCCTGTTGAATCAATTTTTCTTTTTCCAGTAGTTGTATATTCTTTTCTTTTTCTGTAGTTTCAAAAGCCAATCTCATTTTTTCAACCTGCTTAATTTTATCTGTGTTAAACATGGAATCGTTGATTGCCGTGTATTTTTGGAAGTTTTGAAGTGCGGAAACATAATTACCTGTGGCCGAATCAGCCTTGAATTGCATCCATCTTATATTTCGCAGCAGGTCGGTGGAATTAGACATTTTATTATCGAAAGAAGCAGTTTGTAAAGACCTTGCAAAATAGCTATTGGCAATTTTGTACTTTTTTTGCTCAACATAAAATTTCCCAATTTTGTAGTAAGCTTCAGGTCCGCAAATTGATTCAACAGGAGATATTTCTTTTCGCCTGTTTTTTTGCGCTAATTCATCCAAGGCTATCATTTGAACATAAAATCTTTCAGCAATATTATATTCATGTAGTGCAGCATAGCAATCAGCTTTGGCCGCTGCCATTGTCTCTTTATCAACTAACCTGACTGCCGGAAGTTCTTTATCAAAATCAATCAATAATTTTAATGCTTCCCGGGGTTTTTGTAATTGAATTAGTTGATCAGCGGCATTGGCATAAGTATGGTATAGCCATAAATCATTTATTTTATCTTTTGCGGATAAAAAATACTTTAAACTATTTTCATGTTGATTAAGCAGTGCATAAATTCCTCCCAATTGGTAATAGACAAGATATAGTCTTTTGGTGTCTCCGAATTCTTCCATATTTTTTAAAGCCTCCAGGGCATAAAATAATGACTCGTTAAGGTCTCCCATATGTTGACTTACCATTGACATTAGGTAATAAAATTTATTTACCCTTTTTTGATTTGCTAATTTGAGTAAATTAATTCCTGCCTTAATTTTTTGTTTTGAACTATCGTATTCGGCGTGATACCTATAGACTTCTGCTAAGTTAAACATTAAGTCAGCCGCCCGTATTGTGTCTTTTAATTCATAAAAGAGTTGCAACGCTTTTTCAAAGCAGTATATCTCGTAACTATATGTGCTGTCTGTATCGGGTATATATTCTGCTAAGACATTCCAGCTTTTAACTTCATTTTGTTTATCACCATTTTCGTGGTAATATGTAATAAGTTTCATAATAGATTCTTTCCCTTTATTAATTTCTCCTACGGAAAAATAATATTTGCCTAATGAAAAAAGTGATTCCTCCTTCCAATGCTGATCCTGAATTGTCTCTGATAGTAATAGCGCTTTGTTGAAGTATGGGTAAGCGCTATCTAAATTATTTTTTTGTTCACCCGGAAGAAAAAGGTAATGTTCTCCCAAAACAAGTAATAGTCTTGCCTGCTGGTTTTTTGAAACGAGTGGTATAAATGTTCTTGCCTGATCAACATCTCCTTTTTTTGCATTGATCTTGCATTGTAAGAAACATGCCTCGTAATAGCCGGGATTGTAATGAAGCCTTTCTGCTAATTTTATGGCCTTTTTCGAATAATAAAGAATGCTGTCATCTATTTTTCTTTCATACCAGTAAAAACTACATATCCTTACAAGTAATTTAATTTTGTTGGAATCTTCATGAGCCGTATTTAGTTGTTTAAGTAATAACTCGTTTGAATTGTCTTTATAATTAGTAATAGCTAACCCCAAATTATCCAGTTCCTGCGACCGGCTTTCTATTGATATAAATAATAAAACTGTTAGCCATATAATTTTAATCATAGCTAGAAATATTTTAAGTTGTTCTTATAACTTATTGTTATCGAAAGTTGCTAAAATTATCGGAGTCCCTCTTTGCTTTGCAATTCATACCATTTGATTTTAAGAGTCAATTATTACTAAGTTTCAGGCGAAAATATTTTCAGCATTTCCTTAAATGGGTAAACAAACAGAAAAATGACTAATTGTAAAGCACAATCAAAATACAAAAGGTGGATTTAAAAATCAAAAAAATTGAGCAGTATACAAAAGAGAATTTCTTTGTTATAATCCAATTTTGCAACTCACTCATAAATCATTAAAAACTATTTACTACTTAGTTATACTTGCTCTATCAAAACAGAGGCAATAAAATGTCAGGTTTTGATATTATTAATTTATTTCTCTCAAATATCTTTTTTATAGTTCTTTAGCAATTAATATTTGGTAGCTGACTTTTGTTCAAACGGGTAATTATTTTACAATTGCCCTCTTTTAAAAACAGATTCATTTGTTATGAAAATATATTTAAGCGCATGTAAGGTAATTGATGATCTTCACCAGCGTGGATTTACGGATGATTTCGAAGTGAAAGAAGATGCTTTGCTATGGGTGCAGAACAGGATTGTTTTAGATCCGGATCAATTTTCAATTATTGAATGCCATCGGTTTTTAGATGCAGGAGGAAATAGACTAATCATCTCTGGTGTAATATCGGTTTGCTATGAAGCTAAAGGGATTTTGATTAACAGGTATAGTATTTTAAGAAATAAATTTCCGTCTGTTATTGAAAAAAAAATTAAAAAATTATTAGCTAATACCTGTAGAGATGAAAGCCAATATAGCAGTCTCATTTTTATTGATTATAAAGATCAAAAATAGTAATGAGCATTAACGAAATAGTTTCAGATATTACCCCAATAAATATGACTGCGCTTTTTATTTTAAGACCATAGAGGAGTAAGCAGTATTGATGAATAATACGAATGAATTTGTTTCGCAAAATATTTGAATCGCAAGGTAAAATCTAAAGGTAGAATTATGGTTACTTTTAATTTTAATGAAAGTTTAAGTAGTCAATATGACAAGGGATACCAACCAATAAAAATTCAACTATGCAATTAATAACAACTGGTTTCGGAATGAGGTCAACTGCTGCAGAAGTTGCTGCTAGCGTAAACCTTAGGGGAAAACATGCTATTGTTACAGGAGGAGCTTCGGGCATTGGCGTGCCTACTGCACTTACATTGGCTGCACATGGCGCAGCCGTAACATTGGCTGTTAGAAATGAACTGGCTGCACAAAAAGTAGTGGAAGAAATTATTGCCACTACCGGTAATAAAAATGTTTACGCCGCTACGCTTGATTTAAGTAATCGCAAAAGTATCCGGGAGTTCACTGCAAAATGGAAATGCCCTTTGCATATACTCATTAACAACGCAGGGGTTATGGCCATACCCGATCTGCAACTTACCGAAGATGGATTGGAAATGCAGTTTGCCACTAATTACCTAGGGCATTTTGAATTGACTCTTGGTCTGCGGGAGGCACTGGCGGCTGCAGGTAATGCACGTGTAGTTGCTGTAAGCTCCAGCGGTCATTTGTTATCGCCAGTTATATTTGATGATATCAATTTTGATTTCCGCTTTTATGATCCATGGGTAGCTTATGGACAGTCGAAATCTGCCGTAATACTTTTTGCCGTGGCAGCAAGTAAACGATTGGCACATGCCGGTATTACAGTAAATGCTTTAAACCCCGGGGCGATTGCCACCAATTTACAACGTCATGTCGGGGGACAGCTTAAAACGCCGCCGGAACTGCAGAAGACACCGGAACAAGGTGCTGCGACTTCTATATTATTGGCAACGGCCCCATTAATGGAAGGTAAGGGCGGACACTATTTTGAAAACTGTAATGAGGCGCCTGTTGTTAGCAAACGGCCGGCAGATTATCAAGGTGTCGCAGCTTATGCATTGGACTCAATCAACGCAGATCGGCTTTGGGAAACTTCATTGGAATTGCTTGCCAGATAGCTCTATTATTTTTAAAAGCTAAGATATTTTCAATAAAAAATTAAAGAAAATGGAAAACAAAACTGTTATCATTACCGGCACCTCATCGGGCTATGGAAAGGCTATTGCGAAAGAATTTGCTAACCGTGGCTGGAATGTTATTGCCACTATGCGTTCTCCTGAAAAAGAAAAAGAATTAACGACAATTAGAAATATTTTTGTTACCCGGTTAGATGTAAAGGATATACTATCAGTAAATAATGCGATACGGGAAGGGATTAATAAATTTGGCAGAATTGATGTGCTTATAAATAATGCAGCACATGGATTAGTGGGTGTTTTTGAAGCGATATCAGCCGAGCAAATCCGTGACCAGTTTGCAGTGAATGTATTTGGTTACATGGATGTAATAAGAGAGATATTACCCCATTTTAGAGCGAATAAAAAAGGCATTATCGTAAACATTGGGTCGCAGGGTGGTATTATTACCTTCCCACTGATGTCGCCATATCATGCAACAAAGTTTGCACTTGAAGGGTTTACAGAATCATTGTCTTACGAACTTGCTACCATTAATGTGATTGTTAAACTGATAGAACCTGGTGGTGCAAGTACCAGCTTCTTTAAAAATTCGCAGGCACCTTCAAGACCTGTGCCGGCCGAATACAGCCGTATTGTGAATAGTACCGGAATGGATGCATTGTTTGAAAAGTATAAGGATAAATTAAGCACTACGGAAGAAGCCGCGGCATTTATTTACAATGCTGTAACAGATGGTACAGACCGGTTCAGGTATTTGATAGGAGAGGAGATGCGGCCATTTTTAAATGTAAAAAAGCAAGCTTCTGATGAGGAATATGTTCATTTGATGAGGAGCCAGTTATTACCCGTTTAAAATAAATTTCATTAATGGAAGTTCTGATAATACTGACCTTCATCGCTATTGCATATTCCTGGTTTGTTGATAAGGAAAAAACAAAGCAAGGTTTAAGTGCAGGCGTAATTATGTTCTTAAATATTTTACCAACCATACTGGTTGTTATAGTATTGATCAGCGTAATACTTTATTTTTTACCAAACGAAACCATTGTGCATTCTTTTGGAAAAAGTGCTGGTTTTTTTGGTTATCTCCTTGCGGCAGTAGTTGGTGCAATTGCGTTAATACCTGGTTTTATTGCGTACCCGCTGGCAGGTACGTTATTATCGAATGGCGTATCGTATCCGGTAGTTGCTGTTTTCATTTCCACCTTATTAATGGTTGGGGTGATTACCTTACCGCTTGAAGCTAAATATTTCGGACTGAAGGTTGCACTGATAAGGAATTCATTGTATTTTATTGGTGCTATAATTATCGGATTAATCATTGGTTTAATCATGTAAACATGAAAGGCTTTTTAGAAAAAAATAAGTGGGGTTTGATTATTTTCATTGCTTTTGTAGCATTTACCATCGCTTCGTTTATCCTGAATATTCAGGCAGGCAAAGATATTTATAAAAAAAATTTTGTTCTCTTCATCAGGGAAATGCTGTTTTTTTTACCATTCATGTTCATCCTTATTGGGCTTGCTGATGTTTGGATAAGTAAAGACAAGGTGGAAAAAAATATTGGCGAAGGTTCCAATATTAAAGGAACAGTATTTGTGATCTTGCTATCTATGCTGCAGGCCGGGCCATTGTACAGCGCATTTCCCGTAGCATATTTATTATGGAAAAAAGGTACAAGTGTTCGGAATATTTTTATTTATATAGGTGCGTTTAGCACCTTAAAACTCCCTTTATTAATGTTTGAAATTGGATTCCTGGGATGGAAATTCTCCATACTAAGATCTCTCATTACCTTACCAATTATTATTTTGATAGCTCTAATAATGGAAAGATATTTAAAAAATAAAAACTTTGAAATTAATAATGTTTAAAACGAATTCAATTTTCCGACATAAATATCAAAAATTATTATTGAATCGCCTGGTAACTTTTTATATCAAATTATGACACAAATCAAAACTTGTACTTGATATCAATTAATAAATTCAAGTAAATTGAAAATTAATTGAAACAATTGTTATTGTTCGAATCTCACCAATAGATTTTTAATGTAAAAGTATTCGACAAGTTATAATCCTTGCGAAGTATGCTGTTTTAGGGTACTAACCAGCGCCCCTTTTGTAACCATGCCGGTTTGCCTCCACAACTGATTGCCATTTTTAAAAAGTATAAGAGTAGGGATGCTGCTAACTTGAAATTCGCCTGCAGTCTGCGGATTTTTATCCACATCTATTTTTATAATGGTAACGGCATCGCCAATCTCCTGCTTAACATCTTTAAGAACAGGGGCTATCATTTTACACGGACCGCACCAAGGCGCAAAAAAATCTACCAGTACAGGTTTGTTTGATTGAATGATTTCCTTGAACGTCATGACTTTATTTTTTATTAGTTATAAATATGTTGCTTTTTTATTTTACTATTATATTTCACCCATATCCACATCTCTGTATTAACAATACAAGTAATTGTCCCTTGATGTCAAGCCATCCATTCAAAATACATTGATTAGCGTGATTGCAACAAATCTTTGTTCAGGTTCTATTTTATTTCTTCATAAGTAGTTTCCTTTTCAGGAATTTTGAATTTTCTGTCTGGCAAGCCACATCCGCCTACGCCGCAACAGCCTACATTAAATAAAGGCATAAGTGTAAATAATATCCCTAAAATCCCCAGTACCCATTGCCTTGTTGCAATGGATTGCACTATAACACCAATTCCTATTGCAAGCCTTAAAAATCTCATAAAATTCCAATTCCTAAAAATCATTTGCTTCATAAAAATTGTTTTAAATTTTGATGCCCCTTAGCATAACTACTAAAAAGCAATCAATGAAAAAATATGCTGTTATCAACGTACTGTTAGCAGTAACTATAATAATATAAACAGGCTTTGGTATATGGTCTAATTAGCAACCGGTATATTATCAAGAAGGACAGCCCTGCCCGAAGCGTTGTCAATTAGTACTACATGCCGGTATAATTGTCTGGTTGTTGGTGTATTTAATTCTTTTATCAGCCCGGTTGATTGCCCTGCATATTTACCCTCACCGTCTGCCTGGAATGTATTGATTTGATAGTCTTTTAAAAATGGAGCGGCCGCAGATTTTGATAAGGCAAGGGTGTAAGAATTGTTGGGCAGTAATCCACTAAAAACCTGCTCAACAAGGTCAGCCAAACCTATACTCCTTACTGATAACCGCCCATGAGCATTGTCATTTTTAGCAGGATTATTTAAGACTACAACTTGTGTCGATGCGGTATCATTTAACGGGCTAAGGCCGGCGACCGATTTTAGTAAATCCGTTACCGCATTATCAGCATATACCAATGCCTGTGGACTTTGCCCGATCTGAATGGTAGCTGTTACACTCATGTTTTGCAAGTTGATTGCCTGTACCTGGTCACCATATTCAATGCCGATATACATCAGCTTACCATCTGCAGAGGGCCATATACCATGGGGTAGGGCACCTACATTAATGGTATCTCTTTGTAGAAAATTATTGGCAACATCAAATGTTCTGACTTTATTTTCCCCACCTATTGTAACCATCATCAATAAAATATTATCTACAATACTGAAAGTTACGTGGTTGGTGATGGCCCCGGTGGTGATCACTTTTTCAATAGCCATTTTACTGGTGTTAACAACCGTTACCTTACCCACATCTTTGTGTGTTAGTGCGATCCATTTCCCATCGGAGCTTGTAAATATGTTAGGTGAAAAGGGGCTTGTAACCGGAATACGTTTTATTATTTTCAGGGTCGATGTGTTAACGATATCAAGTTCGGGGGTAAAGCTTGAACATACGTATGCTAGTTTTCCATCCGGCGTAAAAGCTACCATGCCCGGCCCATCTGCTACCGGCACCCTTTTAATCTCTGTCATCAGGTTAACATCAATTACACTAATGTATGCTTCACCACGTACAGATACCCATACCTGTTTGTTGTCGGGTGTAAAGGTGGGCTCGTGCGGCGAGCGGCCAATATATAGGGTTTTAAGTACCTGGTTATTTTCAGTTGAAATAAATGTAACAGAATTTGAGCCAATAGATACAACAGCAAGTAACCTTCTTGCAGCGCAATATCGTAGCCCATGTACTAGTGCCTGACCCTTGTATAATGGGTTCAGAACATTCGGATATGGTTTGCCCAATTTAATTTCGCCAAGCAGCATATTGGTTGACGGATCTATTACAGAAACTGTGTTGGATATCTGGTTGGCGGTATAGACCCTGTCGTGTGCATAAATACTTTGTGCGCTGGTGACTATAGAGCCAAATAACACAACTATTGTTAGAATAAAAACTTTCATAAAATTATTTTTTTAGAAACAGTAACATTTGTTCAATTTCTACTTGCTCTGCTGAAATGATATGTTTGGAATAAGCAGCTACCTTTTGGTCGGTTGTGAATTTGAGAACCACCCTGGCCATGTCAATGGCGGCCTGGTGGTGCGGTATCATTATAGTTGCAAATGCATGATCATTATTTGCAAGCTTACTTTTTGCACGCATATTTTGCATCATTACCACCATTGTTTGATTAAAGCTTTTAGTAAAAGATTCCGTAATCTTAGCTGTATCTGCAAGACTTTTATTTAACCATATCTGCATCTGATTTACTTCATTGCGTTGCTCTGCTACTATACTTTTAGCAAGCTGTATCATGGTAAAATCTTTACCATGTTGAATTTCATATTCCGCCATTTCAATAGCCCCTTCATGGTGGGGGATCATTTGTAACATGAATTGGGTCCCAACTGTTTCGCCTGTAGTTGCATGATCCATTTTCGCCATCATAGCATCCATCATACCAAAAAAAACATTTTTCTGAATTTTAGAAGGCTCCATATCATGCATTTTCATTTGCTGGGCAATAGCCGAACGGCTAATAAAAATAAGCGCCATACAAAAACATAGATATTTTCTTGTGAGAAACATTTTAGTAAAATATTTTAATTTCATTGGTTGATTTATTAATAAATAAAATTGACTCTATCTTATGGCGAATGTTGAACCCAATCCAGTTTTTTAATGTAATTTGTTGTAATTAATTTGTGCCATTTTACTTATCGGGAATACCACCTCTCGTATCTTTTAACAATGTAAATTTTACATCTGGCAGCCTATCCTGGGAGTTGTAAACTTTTTTGCAAATTATTTGTAGCTAACTTTTTTTCATGAAAATATGTTTCCATAGTTAATCGTGCCATCAGATAACTTAATGTAGATTCTGCTCCCTGATTTAGATTTACATAAGTATCTTCAAGCCCATCGTAGCAGCCACCTGTGCAGGGATTATAAATTATTCTGTGCAGGTGATTGTTACCCTGAAACCAGCTAAACGCCATGTTCATTTTACCATCATAATTATCTTCGCTGAAGACTTTATGAAATTTATCCAGCGCAAGTATTGTATAAGCAATGTCAATGGGTTGTTCACCTCCTTTTATCTCCTTATTTTGAGCTTCATTTTTTTGCAACCATCCTTTGTTTGAAACTACTTTTATAGCCGTTTTAGAAAATGTCTTCAATAACAGAAAATCGAATGATGCTTTCGCTATTTGTTTATAGATCGTTTCACCGGTGGCCAGCCAGGCGCATAACAATGCCTCAGGCAAAATACTGTTGCCATAAGTAAGATAACTTTCAAACCATTTCCAGTCATTTTCCGATTCGTGCCTGTACATTTGCACAAGCCTGTTGGCAAATGTTTTTATAAGCAAAATATTATCTTCAGAAGGATTATTTGTGTTGCAATAGTATAAACCCTTAATTATAAAACCCATCGCACGGGGAGAGTTAATCTTAAATTTATTTGATAAAGCTTTTGCAATAATTTGTTTTACGTCACTTTGTAAATATACTGGCAGTAAATCACTAGTAGAAATCATATAGCCTAAAGCCCATATTGCTCTTCCATTAGAATCTTCCAGATTTGCTGCAAAGTTTTGTTTTGTAAAGTTTTTATTTTCATCAACATAATTTAAAAAATACCCATTATGCTGTAAACAGAATTTTATGAAATTAAAGTAGCGAAAAATATAATCTACATCCTCCGGATTGTTAGTTAATTCATAATGCTGGCACATAGCAACCAATCCTCTTGCATTGTCATCCAGTGTATATCCCGATTGCAGATCGGGTACATTCATTTCTGAAAACTGCACAATGCCAAAATTGGTGGTAATCCTTTTTAAGTGATTGAGATTTATTTTTGGATTGCTGTATTTAATATTAACTGAATTATCAGCTACGTTTTCAAATAAAATTGCATAAGAAATAGCACTGTTTTCCCAGGCCGTGGGTGCCATCTTGTGCAACGCATTTAAACTGATTTTTTTTCTTAATTCCTCATCTTTTAATAATTTTATTACCACTGTTGAAAGTTGCGTTGGATTTTCAAAATCAACCGCAAGTGCTGCCTCATTTTTAATAAGTTCTATTGCATGGGGTATTGGTGTAGTTACAATAGCACATCCACAACTCATGGCATATGAGAAGGTGCCACTTACTGCCTGGTTGGGATCTTTAGAAGTGAATAAATAAATATCAGTGAGTTGCAGGTATTCCAATAGCTGCGGCAAAGAGAGGAATTGATTTATAAATTGTACATGATTCTCCAAATGCAAAAAAACCACTTTTTCTTCAAGTGTTTTCCGGTACTTTTCGCCCTCATGTAAAACCACACCGGGATGTGTTTTACCAATAATTAGAAATAAAACATTTTTATTTTTTGCTACAATGGCCGGCAATGCTTCCAAAGTAATTTCAATCCCTTTTCCAGAACTTAATAAGCCAAAAGTGGATAATATTGTTTTATTGGAAAGGTTGTATTTCCTTTTTAAATAACTCCTGTCTGTGTGGGGTACGAGGTGAGTACCATGAGGAATAACAGTTATCTTTTTTTCATCTAAAAGATAGTCCCTCATCAGTAGTTCTAAAGATGATTGTGTCATTACCACTATACTTTCCGACTGTTGTGCAATGGCTTGAACATTTACTTTTAAAATTTCATCTGGGTATGGTAACACTGTATGAAAAACGGTGATGATGGGTTTATCTACCAAAGAGAAAAATTGCAGAAATTCCTCTTCGCACTTTTTAAAAAATCCAAATTCATGTTGTATTAGCACCAGTTTTATGTTCGTATCGTTATTAATAGCTTTAACCAGATTAGGAAAAGATTCCGGATGATCGGTATTCATTGTAAACTCAACCTTCCCTTCATAATTTTGACACTCAGTATTATTTTCCACAGCGCAGATTTTAATACTAAAAGATGCATCAAATTTATTTTCTAAAGCTGTAATCAAATCATAAGAATAAGTAGCCAAACCACATTGCCTCGGAGGATATGAGTTGATAAATAAAATAACTGGCTTTTTATTTATTAAACCTTCGCCGGTTGCAATCCTGCTTGCTATTCCCCATTGCGGTTTTGCAAAATCTCTTACAACAATTTCATTATTTTGTACCTTAGTTATCATTTTTTTGTGTTAAGGATTAATTCATTTAGCAGAGCGCTTAAGCTTACTGTTGCGCATCCAATCCGTTCGTCTGCTGCTCCGTAATAAATATAAATTAAGTCATCAATTACAACAGCTCCCGTGGGGAATACTACATTATTTACTTCGCCTTTTAATTCCCACGGCATTTCTGGTTTAAAGAGTTCGTGGGGTAATGTTGCAATTACTTTTTGAGGATTATCAATATCAAGTAATGCCGCACATGCTGAATATACATATCCATCAACGCTATCATGCACACCATGATAAATAAGTATCCATCCTGCTGCTGTTTCTATTGGCGGACAACCGCCTCCCAAATAACTTATCTCGAAATTTCGTTCAGTATGCAGTACAATATTATTATCGTGGTACAGAAAATAGTTTTGCCAGAATTCAGGTGTAAGCTCTTCCAGTTCATAAACTGATACAATTTGAATATCTGGTTTTATACGATGCAAAAAATATAATTTTCCGTTTATTCTGCGTGGAAAGAATATCACGTTTTTGTCCCACACAAATACTTTTCTTCCTTTTTTTTCATAGATGCCCCCATCATTATTGTATCGAGTGTATTTTTTATTCAATGTACCCCTCATATCGGCCAGCCGGTTAAATTCTTCCCATGCCATCATTGGAACAATAATTCCTTTTTTCGCAAAATGAATTAGATCTTGGGATACTGCCAATGCTCCCAAAGCATTTACACCATCATACGCTGTGTAAGTGAGGTAAAATAAATTGTCAATTTTAACGATTCGTGGATCTTCTATACCTTGTGATTCATAATCGAATTGTGGGAAAAGAACGGGAATTTCAATCCTGTCTTTTACCTTCCAAGGGTTTTCAAGATTGCAATAACCAATGGTTGAATAATTTCCCTTTCCAACTGCCCTGTAAAAAATATGAATAACATCATTGTATATAATGGCAGCAGGATTAAGCACACCTTCTATTTCAAATGCTAAAGAACTCTTACTAATAACAATGCCTTCCTTTTTTACTGCTATCATATTGCTTAATTTAAATTAATTTCTATGGTTATAGTAAGACGACTACAACTAAAACATCATAAAGTAACAATTACCAGGGTGTATTATATTTTCAATCTTTTAATCGAGTCACACAACTTAAAATATTTTTTAAAAATTATTCTTGCGACATAATTTCAACCTCTCACTATAATGGATTATCTAACAAAATAACATCAGTAAATTAAGGCTGACAAGGTATATGTAAAGGCAATGAATGTATATATTCCAGCCCAATAATTATTTCAAATATCGGTTCGAGAATAAAATGTCTGTAATAATAAAATAGCGAAAGCGATTGAATGAAAAAGAATCTATTAGTCAAAAAATATGAATTTACGGGACAAATAATTATCATTCCGAAATGCAATATTTGATCTGGAAAATTCTAATTTTCTACATAGCTGCTAAACGGTTATTATGAGATTAGTTTTAATACTTAATTAATACGTATAATGGTGTTATCATCGGTTTTTTAAAATAAACCAAACGAATTCTGACAGAAGGCGAGATGATTTCTGTGGTACTAAAACTCTTTTTGTAAATACTATAAATGCATTTAATGGAAATAGATAAAACGTCCCTTAACGATTTAGCCATTTTTAATGGTTATGAAGATTTTTCTGTTTTTAATAAGCTGAATAATACACTTACTACCAACGGCAAAGAACAGTTGAGAAAAAATCTTGCCACTCCACTTTCTTCAACGCAAGCCATAAATAATGTGCAGCAAACGCTTAAATTCATTATGCAAGGGGTAGGGCAATGGCCTATTGTGATAAGCAATGGAACAATAATGGTAGTAGAACGTTTTTATGAATACAGCTTGGATCCTTTGCCAAACAATATATCTTTTTTAACGGCTAAAAGTTATAAATTATTTCACAATGCTGACTACACCCTCATCCAATATTCTATCATTCATTGTTTCGATTTTATCAAGGGTATGATGTATTTTGTTGATACATACTTAAATGAAAATACACCTGCCAACTTAAGAAAACTATTAGAAACGGCTGCCAGAATATTAGGTGCCGAAGAGTTAAATGTGGTTCAGGAATTTGCGAAGCCGGACGAGCTTACTGTGCCACAACAACTTCAGTTTGGACAGTTTTTACGCTATCATTTCAAACAAAATATATTTACGCTTATTGATATCCATGCACAATTGGATGCGTTGTATGGAATGGCAGTTAGTATAAACAAATACCAGTTTGTTTTTCCTGAATTTATAGAAAGTGATCATTCCCTGGTAGCAGTTGAAGGGCTATATCATATTCTTTTACAAAAGCCGGTTCCCTATGATGTACTGATGAATCCTCAAAGTAATTTTTTATTTTTAACAGGTGCTAATATGGCTGGTAAAAGTACTTTTATCAAATCGGTTGGGATAGCAATTTTTCTGGCCCATGTGGGGATGGGCGTACCTGCGAAAAATATGAAACTTACCTTAATTGATGGTATGCTTAGCAATATAAATGTGATAGACAATATATCAAAAGGTGAAAGTTATTTTTACAACGAGGTACAGCGTATTAAAGCTACCATTGATAAAATTCGGGATGGCAGAAAATGGCTTATACTGATTGATGAATTATTTAAAGGAACCAATATCCAGGATGCTATGAAATGCAGTACGGTAGTTATTGAAGGACTGCTTAAAATAACCAACTCTCTTTTTATTCTTTCTACTCATCTTTACGAAATAGGTGAAAATCTGAAACTCTTTCCAAACATTAGTTTTAATTATTTCGAAACAATTATTAACGATGGACAATTTAGTTTTAATTATCAGCTACGGAATGGCATAAGCACCGACCGACTTGGGTATCTTATTTTGGAACGGGAAGGTGTTGTGAAAATGCTTGAGACTTTATAAGGCTTTTTATGAAAGCTATACTTTAATTGGTGTGCGCCAATGGTAAATCCAGTGCAATATTTCTATAATTCCTTAATCTGGCTGTGAAGTAGGCCAGATATCAACACATCAAAAAGTTTGTCAAGTTAAAAATTAGACAAACTTATTAATTACTCATTCATTGATTTTTAATTTTTGAATCATGCTGTCGCTAACAGCCTCACCTCACCACATACGCCATAAGCATTTATCAGCAAGCCTTTTGTATTGCCATCAATTGATTGAATACAGTACACTTGAATCATCTGGATTAGTATCAGCTTCAAAACGATAATTTTCAACAATTTCAAAATTTGAGGGATAAAGAATAATTCCAGCATCATTACAGTTTATGGCATCAATATCAAGCTTAAAGTCTACAGTAAATCTTCTTTGTTTTAAATCCCCCAAACCTTCTATTAAATTTTCATATATACTCATAACCTTTGTTTTACTGAATTCAGGAATAGAATAATGAGGTTATATCCCTTCCGTTATTTGCCCTAAAAAATTTGAATTAACTCTTTACCTTAAAATAGAATAGCTAAACTAAATGCTATTTTAAGACAATTTTATTTACCCACTCTATTTCATCCTGGTTAATTGTATGACCCATTCCCGGATATACTTTTAAGGCAACATCTGCACCCAGGTTTTCCATAATGCTTTTTGATTCTTCTGATCGCTTCAATGGCACATGAGGGTCCCGGTCACTATTGCCAATAAATATTTTTGTTTTTTCGAAATCACCACAATAGTTTTCTATAATTAGAACTTCCCCAATTAAACCGCCTGTAAACGCAATTACTCCACCGTACTTTTTTGGATTTCGGGCAGCAAACTCAAGGCTTAGACAGGCCCCCTGTGAAAAGCCTATTATATAAACCTGCTTACTGTTGAGACCTTTGGCTTCTGTATCAGCCATAATGCCGCCCAGCAGGTCTAATGCAGAATTTAACCAGGGCTGGTTTTTTTCAACCGGAGCCAAAAAACTGTTTGGATACCAGGAATTATTAGTTGCCTGTGGCGCAATAATATGAGTTGCTGCCGTCGTCTTCAAATGATGAGTGAATGAGATGATGTCCTCTGCAGTACCGCCTCTTCCATGCAGCATGAGCAATATGGTCTCAGCTTTTTCAATGTCAACACCAGCCACCCTTATATTTTTTTTATGCCCTTCCATTAGTCTTCAAATTTTTCTTTATTTAATTGTATCGGTTGCAGAACATTTTCTATTTCATAACGCTTAGGTTCATACCAGGCTGGCAGTTTTAAAGACTCTCCCAAATGATCGGGTTCTTCATCAACTGAAAATCCTGGCGGGACGGTGGCGATTTCAAATAATACACCGCCGGGTTCTCTGAAATAAATGGAATGAAAATATTCCCTGTCTAAAACAAGGGTGGGATTAAAACCAGCAGCTACTAATTTTTCCCTGGCTTTCAATTGTGACGAATCATCCGCAGTAGCAAAAGCTATGTGATGAATAGTGCCGCTGCCACCTAACCCACGCAGCGAATCGGGGGAGCAAATAATATCAACAAAATCTCCTGGTTTACCGCTGGCAGAATACCGGAAGCGATTATCTTTTTCGGCAATCAACTGGTGGTCCATTTGAGCGGTCAGTAAACCTGCTGTTTTTTCATAACCGTCCGCTGCCAATGTTACGCCATAAAAACCTTTTACACTATGCTCCAATGGTATTTGCCCGTAAGTAGAACCGGGCCTGAAGTCCTCTTTATTGGCGACCAATTCAATGCCCAATCCATCTGGGTCTTCAAAGTATATAAACGATTCTTTGCTATACCGGGTGTCTGGTGCATTGTATTTAATATTGAACTTTGTGAGCCTTTTCATCCAGTATTCAAGTGAGGTTTCCGGTATTGAAAATGAAGTAACAGCTACCTGCCCTTTACCTTTTCTTCCTTTTGCTAAAGTTGGATAAGGAAAGAAAGTAAGTATGGTGCCGGGGGCTCCCGTTTCGTTTCCGTAATACAAATGATAAACGTCCGGCGCATCAAAATTGATGGTTTTTTTTACCAGCCGCAGTCCCAATATGCCTGCATAAAAATCAAGATTTTTTTGAGGGTCACTTGCCAAAGCAGTAATGTGATGGATTCCCGTAATTAATTGATTGCTCATAAAGTTATAAATAGAGATTTGCGTATGCTTTGTAGTATGTTCTCTGTCTTGTGGCCAGCGCCGGCAGTATCTTCCACCAATAATATTTCCCCGCCTCTAAATCTTCTCACAACTCCGAGGCTGGTAGTTATTTTAATTTCCCCATCTAAGAGTATAATGAATTGCCTTGTAGGTGCGTTATGAAAATCCCAGTCATAGTCAGCTTTATTCTCCCGGAATATAAGCGCATTTGTTTCAAAAGGCATGGATAGCGAACCCATAATGCCTTTATCTACCAGAGGTACATATACTACCTCAAAATGACTGTCGCCGTTATCATCTGCAAATATCCTGGTGTAGTGCATTATACTTAATTTATGGCAGTTAAAATATCATAATAAATTCATAGCCTGCTTGCGTGGTCGTTCTCTAATTGTTTTGAATTTATTTTTATGAGTTTACTGTTAATGACTGGTGTATTTTTCCTCCCGCGTTTTTTTTGACGGGTTATTAAAATACCTTTAACACAGGAGTAATTTGCAACTACAGCAAAAATTTGCATTTCATTTCCTGCCGGGGAGCCGAAATGATAAGATTCAATTAATGTAATATCTCCCGGTGATAGCAATACTTTTTGCTGCACCCACAAAAGGTTGCTTCCTGAAAATACAAAGTCTTCTGTGAAGCCATTTTCGTGTAACTCAATAATGGCCGCCCATTTATTTATATATGCATCCATAAATAAATTATTTACTTACGATAAGGGTATTGATATTTATCCCACCTTCCATTCCCTTTTCTAATATTTTCTGCTGTCCGGTTATTCTTATCTTAATGAATGCTCCGCCAATTCTGACTTAACTAATATTTATGCTCTTTTTATTTAAAAGTGAATTTTTCCTTCCCTTTTTACATTACTTGTTACTAACCGAAATTTATTTTTAATAATTGTCATGTAAAACTGAGCAATTAAACAGAACAGCATTTTGCTTTGCCATCAAAACTTTTTGATTTTTAGATTCATTAATTAGCAGAAATAAACAGTGAATTATATTTTCAAAAACAATGGCCTTTATTGAATACAATTAGTAGCCTGTCGTCCTCACTTTTGTATAACAAATATTAGCCTTTTAAAAGAAGTTGTAGCATTCCTGATCTAACCCAGGGATTATTTAGAGACGTCCTACACTCATTCGCCAGCTTAGCTAAATAATAAAAAAATTTTTCAAGCAATAACAAAAATATCGTTGAGTTCGCTTTTTATTCAAGTTTAACATTTACGGAATGGAAAAACATTTAGTTCATTTATTATTCCTGCAATTATGTATTGTTGGATATCTTTTTACATATGCGCAAGCAGAAAAAGAAATCAGTCTTTTTCGTATTTACGAAGACAATGATTTTTTTAATATAAGGGGTAAAGGCACTGACAAAGCATACAGTGGTGGAACCCGGTTAGATTTTTTTTACAACCAAAAATCAAAACACAGTTTGTTTCCCGGGATTTTAAAACCAAAGCATGATACAACTATAATTATAGCTGGGTGGGGATTTATGCAAACAATATTTACGCCCAATGATATCCGTGATCCATATTTTCAACCCAATGATTATTTTTATTCCGGGGCATTATTTATTATCCGCTCCTTGTATTACTATCATCCCAAACACCATTATAGTTTTCAGACGGAATTACAATTGGGTATTAGGGGGCCGGCCGCACTAGGTAAGCAAGCCCAAACATTTATACACCGGATGATACATTATACAATTCCTATGGGTTGGGATAATCAATTACAAAATGCGCCGGTTATTAATGCCAATTTCACATTTGAAAAACAAGTAACGCCTGTAAATAAAAATTTTGAATTAATTGCTGGTGGAAAAGTCTATCTCGGTACCCTCTGCAATGGATTAACTTTCTCTCCCCAAATCCGCTATGGATTTATGAAACCATATTTTGATGGTTTTATAAGCCAATTCTCCAATGCCTTCTGCGGTAGTTATAAAAAGAAAAATAGAATGCAAGTTTACATTATTATCAAACCAGAATTACAATTGGTATTTAATAACGCATTACTAGAAGGCGGTTTATTCGCAAAAAAGCCAATTGTAAAATTTGATAACCGGCTATCGGTTATACCGCCATCAATAAATACCAACTCTGCAAGGAATATTCGTAATTGCGTCTATGCAATAAATTATGGGGCGGTTATATCGTCTGGAAAATTTGCCTTATCCTTCATCCAAAATACATCTACCGAAATGAGGAAAGGTACTTATAGTCATGAGGTAGGAAATATTTCATTGTATTTTATTTTGTAGGACGCCTTACTCATAAAAATATTTTTCAAAAAAAGGTAGTGTCTAAATTTTAAATCAGCACTTAATAATGCCGCCTCATTAATGAAGCTAAATATCAAATTCTTTGATTTGAATATTAAAACGAGTGCAAACATTGTTCACCAATTTTACATTTATAAAAGAATAAAGGATTTGTATAAAATTAAAAAATCTGAGTTACGCTATTTAAACTGCAAGTAAATCTAAACAATAGTTGCAAAGCCGGTAAGATGAAGTTAGTGAGTTGATATATTTATATTTTTTGGCAATCAGCAGTTGGTTTTGGACGTGAGCAGGCGATTGTTTCTACAATTGCCTGCTTTTTAAATTTTCGCAATTTCTCCTGACTATTTGTTGTTTTATTTTACCAATTTTTAAGGTTATCGTCTGTTTTAATAGATGTATTTGGTTATTTAAATATTCTTTATGAATACTACTGTTGAAAATATAAAAGTAAAAAAGCTGCAGCGTACTAGGAATGCGAGTATAGATGCTGACAAAAATATACATAGTAAGCATAAAAAAAGCGATGGCCTATTGGTATTGTTTCAATGTCCTGATAAAGTTTTTGAAGGATGGCAATTCTTTGAAATTGAAATTTATGAAGGGTTGTTTATTCCAGGTAAATTGTAAAATGTGTCTAAAAAAAATTGTGCAATTCCTTCCATAGCTAACTAATAAATTCTTATAAATGAAAAAGAAAAATAGAAATAATAAAAAAGAATTAAAAAAACGATTATCTGCAGCAACGGTTATATACCTTGACGGTCTTGGTGAAAAAAAGAAGTTACTGCTGGAAAAATACTTGGATAAAAAGATAGCCGGTATAGTGGATTATTATTTTGATTTACTAAAAAGGAAGAAAAGAAAAAGATTCTTTTTGCCGCCCCTTATCAATGGAGTGAAAATTACTGACACCGATATGCTTCGTCACGAAAATGGCGTTGATATTAATGTTGGGGCTCCTGCGAATGATGTAAATCTACAACCGGATAATATTGATAATAACACTAATCAAAATCTTAATAAGTAGCCTTATGATTTTAAGTGAAATATCATATCATAAGGCTGCGGGTAAATTCCTCAAGAAATATTTTGAAGACGCTGGTGGTACCAGTATATTTTATAGTTACGGGTTCATCAGTATGCTTGCGATAGAGGCAAAGCATATCGCTAAATCTATTTCTTTAAAAGGAATGGATTACCAAAATGCGATTGTAGCTACATGGTTCAGATATGCTGGCGTTACGGATATTTGTTTGGGCCGTACTGAAACCATGTACAATATTTTAAATAGTTTTTTTGCTGACATAAATTATCCGGAAACAGAACGGGAAGTTGTAGAAGACGCTATTTTAAACGTTATTGAGAATAAGGATGCAGAAACGGAGATACATAAGGTTTTAGCTGATGCCGTCAATAGTCGTTTGGCAAGTCACAACTTTATGGAATATATTCTTCTGATAAGCAAAGAAGTTAACAGGCTGACAGGTGTAGAAAGGAGTGAACTGTATTATGCTAACTATTTTTTAAACATTTTTCTTAAGTCCCATTATTATACAGAATATGCAAAGGAAAATTATTCAGTCCAGCGGGAAAAAAATTTCCAGTTGCTTGAAAAAAGAATTGATAAATTAAATGAATTAGAAGACGATATTGAACGCAATAATATAAAGTTAAAGGGTAATTCTTCTTTAACCAATAAAGAAACAGAAGACCTTTTCAAAATGGCTTTTCGTAATTATAATCACCTCGTTTCAGTAGCTGATTCGAAAGCTTCACTTTTAATTCATGTAAATTCTATTATTATTTCGGTAATGCTGGCTTTTGTATTAGGCAAAATAGAGAAGAATGTATTCCTACTATGGCCTGCTATATTGCTTCTCAGTATTTGCATGGTTACAATATTACTTTCCATATTAGCAAGCCGGCCCCAAAAAAACAGCTTTATGCAAGATCAACAATGTCATAGTTATCAGAAATTTTTCTTCGGGAGTTTTGATTTAATTGATCCAAGTTTTCAAGATGCAGACTGGGAAAAATATTACCGGCAATTGAATGAACTGTTTAGGAATTCCAGAGAAAGCGTTTACCTGGAAATATTTAAGGAGTCATTCAACGTTAGAAAAGTACTGTCAAAAAAATTTAATTATCTGTCAAAGGCCTATTGGGTTTTTATAGTTGGATTACTTGTGTCAGTTATCGCTTTTTTGCTGGCTATTAAAAATCAAATGGTAGCATTATGATAAAAATAATTACTGTTATATGGTCTATTATAATCTCGTTAGCTGCCTGCAGGTCAGGTGTGAAAAAAAATGAAATAGCTACTGAATCTAGGGATAACTTTTCTTACGATATTCATACACCTGATAAACGTTATGAATTACCCAAAAAATTAAAGGAAATCAGTGGTGTAGCTGCTGTTAATGATTCAATTATTGCTTGTGTAGCCGATGAAAAGGGGGTAGTTTATTTTTTTAATCTCAACAGCAATGACATTGATAATAAAATTTATTTTTCAGATAAAGGGGATTTTGAGGATCTGACAATAATCGGTGATACTATCTATGTACTTGATTCAAAAGGTGTGATATGGAGTATCAAAAAGTTTATGCAGCGACCTACTATAAGTTCCGTGCAACTGAATATCGACAAACCTTTCGAATTAGAAGGTATTTGTCACAGAGCGGATACATTATTTGTGGCGGCTAAATATTACCATAATAAAAAAAGAGATAGTGAAGGACGGTTACCGATTTGGAAAATGTCAATGCCACTTATGCAGGTAGATATCCCTTTTTTTGATTTGCCGGATATTGTGAAAGCACCCAATGGCGTCTCTTCTCCTTTTCATACATCAGCACTTATTTTTGACGAAATAAATAAGGAATGGATATTCATCAGCACTCATTCTAAATGGATGATACGCTGTGGCTATAGTGGAAATATTCTATTTACACAATCATTATCGGCCCAGGAATTTACCCAGCCGGAGGGAATTTGTTTTACGCCTTCAGGGAATTTACTGATTTCCAATGAAGGAAGAGAAGGCATTGCCTCAATCTTATTGTTTACTAGAAAAAACATGAGGTAATGAAAATGTTTTTATGCCTGTTGGCAACTGTGTTTTTATTTATGTATCTGTCTTTTATTTGCAATGCACAGGATGTTTTCTCTGATAATTTATCTAAAGATACGTCGAGAACTCCGCAGTTTACTATGCCTGCTGGAAGCCGCTTTGCCGCTACCAAATGGAAACAATTTTGGTGGGGTAAGCATTGGCGTAAAGAATGGTTGACGCCAGTTTCATTTCCCTTATTTAACTGGGATACCACGGCCGGTTGCTTAACGCCAATTAAAAAAGGTGGCGGCCACCAAACGCAAACTTTGAGACTGCTGGGAAATGATGGGAGAGAATATGTATTACGTACGATGGATAAAACGCTGGATGTTTTAATTCCGGAAGAATTTAAGGGAAGTTTTATAAATGATATTGCAAACGATCAAATTTCTACGGCGCACCCGTATGGTGCTTTGGCAATAGCACAATTGGCTGGAGGTATTGGCATCTTGCACACTAATCCTGTTATTGAATATGTACCAGGTAACGAAAGGTTAGGAATGTTCACAAAAGATTTTGCTGATAAGCTTTGCTTGTTTGAAGAAAGGCCTTCTGGTGAAGGTTGGAGCAAAACGTCTTTTACAGATTTTGCAGATAATATCATAAACTCCGAAAAGCTTTTTAAAAAATTACAATCTGACAACAGTAGTCAGGTTGATCAAAAAGAATTTTTGAAAATACGTTTGTTTGACATGTTGATTAATGATTGGGACAGGCATGAGGACCAATGGGTATGGGTAGCGCATAAAAAGAATGAAAAAACTATTTACCAGCCATTCGCAAGAGACAGAGATCAGGGATTCTCTAAAACAGACGGGGTGAATTTATTTTTATTATCGAGACCATGGGCGCTTCGTTCGATTCAAAATATGGATGCCAATGTTAAAGATGTGATCGGAACTAATTTAGCAGCTACTTTTCTCGATAAACAGTTTCTCAATGTTCTAACAGAAGCTGATTGGAAAAATACGATTGTTGCATTGCAGCAATTGCTTACAGATTCATTAATAAAAAAAGCATTACTCAAAATGCCTCCGGCCATATATAGCCTTTCGGGCGATTTTTTATATAAACGCCTACGTCAAAGAAGAGACAATATGTTGAAATTCGGTTTAAAGTATTACAAAATCTTAAATAAAGCCGTTACAATTACTGGAACCGATAAACAGGAAGTATTTATAATTAATAAAATTGATAAGGATAACACAGAAATTACTGTACTGGCAAAAAATAAAAAGAATACTAATGGAGAAATTATTTTTAGCAGAATATTTAATCATGCTGTTACTAAAGAAATAACATTGTATGGCCTTGGGGGCTGCGATGAATTTATTTACAAGGGGAGAAACAATAACAAAATATTTGATAGAGTTGTAGGCGGTGATGGCAATGATTTATATGAAGACAGTGTAGTAAACAAAACCCATGGTAAAAAATCACCTGTTTATGACTCACCATCAGACATGCCGGCATCATCAAAATCATTTTCTTATAAACCTACCAATGATACATCTATAACAAATTATAACCGGATGGAGTTTAAATATGATTGGTGGCTACCACTGATTATACCTGGCTATAACCCTGATGATGGATTTGTAGTTGGCGCTGGTTTAATTTATAAAAAACGTCAGTGGAAAAAAAAACCTTTCGGATGGCAACAAACTTTTATAGCAAATTATGCAGCAGCTACGGGTGCCTTTAATTTATTTTATAATGGCATTTTTAAAAAAAAATTGGGAAAATGGGATTTTGATTTAACTGCAAATTATAACGCACCCTCCTTTGTATTAAATTTTTATGGTTTTGGAAATAATACAAAGCTGCTGTATGATGATAAAAACTTTTACCGTGTAAGTACAAGGGGCTTTTTCTTTAATCCCGGTATAAGCCGTTTATGGAATAATACTACATTCAAAGCTGGCCTTATTTTTAATACAGTAAAAGTTGAAAGAAGAGAAAACAAATTTATTAACCTGGCGATTCCATTAATAGATTCATCTGTTTTTAAAAATAAATATTTTGCCGGTGCTAAAATTTCTTATTCGTTCAATAATTCCGATGTGCTTAGGTATCCCTCAAAAGGCATCAATTTTAATGCAAAAGCAAATTACCTCGTAAATTTAAAAGAAGGCAAAAGGAATTTTGTTAATGCACAATCCAACCTTAGTTTTTATTATACACCTTTTAAAAATATCACATTAGCTCACCGCACCGGGGCATCAGAAAATTTTGGCGAATACGAATTTTATCAGGCAAATACCATCGGTGGTCACGACGAATTAAGGGGTTATTGGCGCACAAGGTTTACAGGCCGAGGCAGTTTTTATCAAAATACGGATGTACGAATTAAACTGGCAGCATTAAAAGGGTACGTATTAAGGGGAATGGTAGGTGTTTACGGCTTTTTTGATGATGGCAGGGTTTGGGCTAAATATGAGAAATCAACTTTGCTTCATATAGGATATGGTGGCGGCATTTATTTTATTCCTTATAACGCACTTGCAGTTAATTTGTCTTATGCAGCTTCAAGAGAAGTAAATGTATTTACGTTCCGTATTGGATTCTTATTTTAACTATTTTAAAAGGTATAGCATTAATGACAAAAATCATAACGACATGGGCAATACTGTTTTTTGCTTTTCAGTTGAACGCAGTTGCCCAAAATTGGGATATCGATATTACAAAAAGCATCAATCCACAAAATCCTAATTCAGGTTATTGGAAATTTACCAGTGGGTCAACTTATTTCATTAGTGCAGCAATACCTGTCAGTTTAATCATACAGGGAGCAAGTAAAAAAAATTGTTCAATAAAACAAAAGGGTTACGAAATATTTGGTGCTATCGCGATTGAAGTGATAATATCAGAGACAATGAAAGAAGCATTTCATCGTCAGCGACCTGCAGAAAAATACCCTTTAGAAGTATTTCCTTACAAGAATATTTCAGGAAGGGCATTTCCTTCCGGACATACTTCGCTAGCATTTGCAACAGCAGCAAGCCTTTCCTTACAATATAAAAAATGGTTTGTGACGGTGCCCGCTTATTTGTGGTCCACCATGGTTGCTTATTCAAGAATCTATCTTGGTGTTCATTATCCCTCAGATGTGCTGGCAGGGGCTGCCGTTGGAATAGGTAGCGCCTATTTAAGTAATTGGCTTCATAATAGGTTATTCTCAAAAAATAAATCCAACCAGTTACCTGACCAGTTTTAATTATTGCCTATTTTATAACAATGTAAATAAAGAGAAATGGCTTGTGAAAAAATACATAACAAAGGACAGGCAAAATTATTTAACAATAGGTACGTCGAATATTTTACAAAAACACATCCGCTGGTTATTGGGGGCATTTACTTGCCTGTTATTATCGGAATGGTTTATTACAGCACTGTAATCAATCACCAAAAGTTGGCACTGATATTATCCGTATTTGTAGCAGGGGTATTATTCTGGACATTTTTTGAATACACAATGCATCGTTTTGCATTTCATTTTATTTCAGAAAATAAAAAAATAAAGCAGATTGTTTACATCTTTCATGGTAATCATCACGAATATCCCAGGGATAAAAACCGGCTTTTTATGCCGGCTTTGCCAAGCATTATCATAGCCCTTCAAATATTTTTATTAATGTATTTAACTGGATTTTTATTGGGCATTAATAAATGGGTACTTGCTTTTTTTCCCGGGTTCATGTTAGGCTATCTGATCTATGGAACCATGCATTATGCGATACATGCCTGGAATCCTCCCTACAAATGGATGAAACCTTTATGGCGTAACCATCATCTGCATCACTATAAAAATGAGGAAAGGGGATTTGGTGTTAGTACAACGCTTTGGGACAGGTTATTTGGAACGATGTACGATTTAGATAAAGAAAAAGAAAATAAAGAAAAAGTTCAGGAATTAATGTTTTAATTAAAGATTGCCTCTAACAACCGATGAGCTATTTTACTGTAATAAAAGGAATAGTAGTAGTGATGCCATAGTTGAATAATTGAAAAATTAAATCGATAATATTTGTACCGCCTGCATAATCATAAATGAGCTGTTCTGATTAGTGACATTTACATCATCTGCCTTTACTTGTACATTCTATCTGCCTATCCACGATAATATCTTTGATAAATAAAAACTTTAAAAAATAAAATTAACGTTATGAAAAAATGCTTTTCAATTTTTGTTGCTGTTTTCTTTTGCCTTGCCGGATACGCACAGAATTCGTCTGAAAAATTATTAACTCCAAACAATCATTGCCTGGTTTTAATTGATATAGAAAGCCAGATGGTTTTTGCTGCTAAAAGTGTAAACACAGAAGAATTCAGGGATAATACCGGTATCGTTGCCGGAACAGCAAAAATTTTCAATGTTCCAACTATTGTAACTACAGCGGCTGAAAAATCTTTTAGCGGTCCCGTAATACCTGAACTGGAAGAGTTTTTTCCGAAAGCCACCAACGATTATATTGACCGGACAAATATGAATTGCTGGGAAGATATTAATGCACACAAAGCGATTGTAGGCAAGGGAAAAAAGAAAATTGTTTTTGCTGGATTATGGACAGAGGTATGCATTGTTGATCCGGTTTTATCTGCTATCGCCGAAAGCTATGAAGTTTACTTTATAGCTGATGATTGTGGTGGCATATCAAAAGAATCCCATGAAAGGGCAGTGCAACGAATGATACAGGCCGGAGCTCAACCACTTTCTTCCATGCAATACCTTTTGGAACTACAAAGAGATTGGGCAAGGCAAAGTACATACCAGCCAGTAACTGATTTAATAAAGAAATATGGAGGGGTATATGGCATCGGGGTTCAATATTCACGGGAAGTCATTAAGCATTAAGCTTGCTGGCAAATTCAAAAAGTTGTCATTTATATTTTACAATAACCGCACAAATGAAACCGTATCTCATCTTTTATTTATTTACTCTTTTGTTCTTATCAAATGTTTACGCCCAGCAAAAAGCGGATATGATTATTATAAACGCCAAAATAAATACACTTGATGAAAATCAAATGAATGCAGAGGCAGTCGCTATAAAAGGAAATATGATTACTGCAGTAGGAAGCGGTAAGGATGTGCTTAAGTTTAAAGGTGTAAAAACAGTAATTATAAATGCAAATGGAAAGAGCGTAATTCCTGGGTTATTTGACAGCCACCTTCATGTAATAAGGGCAGGAAGATTTTATAATGCAGAACTCCGCTGGGATGGTGTAAGAACGTTAAAGAGAGCCTTGGAAATGCTGAGGGAACAGGCGCAGAGGACTCCGCAAGGGCAATGGGTGAGGGTGGTGGGAGGATGGAACGAATACCAGTTTGAAGAAAAAAGACTGCCAACCATTGAAGAGATTAATGATGCTACAGGAAATGTACCCGCTTTTATTTTGTACCTCTATGGAAAAGCATGGATCAATAAGGCGGGATTAATGGCATTAAACATTAGTAGTAAAACACCGAATCCCGTTCAGGGATTGTTTGTAAAGGACGACAATGGTGATCCTACTGGTTTACTGGTTGCAGAACCCAATGCGTATATCTTGTATTCCACCCTTTCGAAACTGCCTGAATTGACCATAGCAGAAAAAATTAATTCTACCCTTCAATATATGACGGAACTAAACCGGCTTGGTGTAACATCAGTAATGGACGCTGGCGGAGGTTTTCAAAATTTCCCGGATGACTATACTATTACAGATTCACTTAACAGCCTTGGAAAAATTACGGTGAGATTACCTTATTTTCTTTTTGCACAAAAAAAAGGAACTGAATTGCAGGATTATACAAAGTGGCTGGGGATGGTGGAAATGGATCAGCAAAAGGGAAATAATATCAATGGCATTGAATACAGGGTGGAAGGCGGTGGCGAAAACCTGGTAGCCGATGCTGCAGACTTTGAGGATTTTTTATTCCCCCGTCCGGAATTTGTTCCAGGGATGGAAAACAATATGAAATCGATCATTCGATTACTAGTAAAAAAGCGCTGGCCATTCCGCATTCATGCCACTTACAACGAGAGCATCACAAGGGATCTGAATGTGATTGAGGAGGTTAATAAAGAAATCCCATTAAATGGATTGATATGGATAATTGATCATGCAGAAACCATCACCATAGAAAATCTTCAAAGAATAAAATCATTGGGAGGTGCGGTGTCAATACAGCATCGCATGGCTTTTCAGGGTGAAAGTTTTATACATCGTTATGGCAGGGATGGCGCATTGGCAGCACCACCCGTGAAAGCCATAATGGAGTTGGGGATCCCTGTTGGCTTGGGTACGGATGGAACCAGGGTGGCGACTTATAATCCCTGGGTATCCTTATACTGGATCACCACAGGTAAAACAGTAGGGGGCAACCAGGTGATGGCAAAGGAAAATACCATTGATAGAATTACAGCCTTGAAACTTTTTACCGTTGGCAGTTATTCACTTATCAGGGAAGATGATACTAAGGGAAAAATAAAAGAGGGATACAGTGCTGATCTTGATATTTTAAGTGATGACTATTTAAGTATTCCTGACGAACAGATTAAATCTATTACTTCCCTGCTTACTATAGTAGATGGGAAAGTGGTGTGGGGGGATGGAGATTTTTCATCACTGGCACCTGCAAAACTGCCGGTAATACCCGACTGGAGCCCGGTGAAATATTATGGCGGCTATCAAATTAAATAAAATTGAGGCAGTATTATAACCCATGAGAAATTTTATTCGACATATCAATTCAGTTTCTATTTCTGCAGCCACTTTCAATTTTTCCCTGCTGGTATTCAGAGTGGTACTTTCTCTTGAAATAATTGTAGTGCATGGATTTAAAAAAGTTGGTATTAATGTAGCCGAAGCGGAGAAGATTCCTAATCCACTTCATTTCCCGGAAACATTTAATCATGCTTTTGCAGTAAGTGCAAATCTTTTTTTTCCGGTATTGGTGATATTGGGTTTTTTTACCCGTATTGCTATTCTTCCCATTTTGGCGGTTACATTAACGGGATATTTTGTGCTGCATTGGAATGATGCATTGCTGATAAAAGACACACCATTTATGTATAGCCTTAGTTATCTGCTGATATTGGTTCTAGGCCCCGGAAGATATTCTGTTGATTCTTTTTTTCAACATAAAAGGGTACAGTTAAGGTAGCTGATTTGTTTATTAGAGTCTGATCAATAAAGCGACTTTAAGCGTGTTGAGCGTATTTCTATAACTGGTTTCTAACAGTGGTTTGTTTTCCTTATCAACAGAAAATTTTGAATCATGCTTTTCAGATACCTTTTTTTAGCTCTCTTTTTTTTCTTTATTCATTTTTCTTTATTCAGCCAATCGCTTCCTCCTTTTAAAGGATTAAGATTTGATGAGGATTATACTTTTTTAAAAAAAGATTCGGTGAAAAAAAAATTCTACAGAAAATTAAAATACGTACCGTTGAATAAAAATGGATCTGCTTATTTATCCTTTGGTGGCGAGCTAAGGCAGGAGTTTGATGCTTATAATAACGAAGACTGGGGTATCAGGAAACTGGGACATAATAATTTTCATCTGCAGCGGTATAACCTTCACGCTGACTTACACCTTGGCAAACAATTCAGGATTTTCTCTCAATTGCGCAGCGCATTGGAAAATGGAAGAAAGGATGGCCCACGGCCTATTGACCAGGATAACATGAATATACAAAACCTCTTTGTTGAATATAACTTCCTTTATGCTGCAAATGAAAAATTGTATGTGCGTTTTGGAAGACAGGAGATGTTTTATGGCAGTCAACGCCTGATTGCTGTAAGGGACGGCCCCAACCTGCGTTTTGCTTTTGATGCGGCAAGAATTAGTTATAATAAGAATAACGTTACGCTTGATGCCCTTGCAGCCAGTGACATTAAAGTAAATACAGGCATATTTGACAATAAAAGAAGTAAAGAAATAAACCTCTGGGGGCTTTACAGCACTATCAATTTTAAGCGGATGCCTAATACAAGTATTGACTTATATTATTTGGGTATTCATCGTGCCAACACAAAGTATGAGGAGGGAACTGGCGAAGAAACGAGACATTCCGCAGGCCTTCGTTTATGGAATAAACCTTCCGTGTTTACTTACAACTTTGAGGCGATTATTCAATGGGGAAAATTCAACAGCGATAATATTCTTGCCTGGACTGCATCCTCAGATATTGAATATACCATTAATTATAAAAAAAGATATGCAACTTTATTGGGGCTTAAAACAGATGTGATTAGTGGCGATGGACAACTGAATGATGGAAAGCTCGGTGCTTTTAATGCACTCTATCCCAAAACCGGCTATTTTGGTTTTGATCCCCAAATAGGTCCGGCGAATTTGATAGATGTACATCCTTACATTATTCAAAGTGTCAATGAAAAAATCTTCTTTCAATTGGATGCATTGATGTATTGGCGATATTCATTACTGGATGGGATATATCGCCCCGGCGGCGCCTTTTACCTGCCTGGAAATTCTTCTAAAAACCGATATATCGGGACTGTTTACCTGGGCCAGGCTACTTATGAATTTAACTCTTTTCTTACCGCAGATGTTGGCATGCAATATTTCAATATTGGAAAATTTATCAACGATATCGGAGGTAAACACAGTGCGTTGCTAATAAACACCAGGTTAATACTTAAGTTTTAAAACATATGATATGGAAAATAATAACCTTTTTTCAAGCAATAGAATAAAAATAAAAAAGATGTATTTAGTTGCTTTACTCTTTTTATCACCTGACATATTTGCTCAGGCTGGTTTGCCAAAGCTTGGCACCAGTAAAATAATAGGTAAGGTAGATGGCATTAGCATAGAAGCTAAAGTGCAAAGCCCTTCGGGGCAACAAACTCCCTTGCAGGTAGTTTGTTTGTTTGAATATACAGAGGGAGATATTTTTAATCCGCCTGCATTACCAAAGGAGTTGAATGGTATGCTGCATGTGGACGAAGCATTACATGGCTTAATAACGGAACTCAGGAAGTCAGGAAAATTTTCAGGGTATCGGTATGAAACATTGTTAATAGATCCACCAGCCAATACCATACCTGCAAAAAAATTATTACTGGTAGGCCTGGGCGATAGAAACATTTTTGACCCGGCTATTATGGAAACAGTAGGACGGATCGGGATGAGAGAAGCTTTGCGGATGGGGGTAACTTCTTATTCACACGCCAGCGATTTGAAAGATGCAGGTATCGCTTCACCTACTGCGTCTGTTGCCGGACTTGTGGTAAAAGGTGCGCTGGAAGCGTATAGAACGCAAACCCATCTTAAAAATAATATGGCTGCAAAATTTTTACCCATTACAAAATTTACACTGCTCACCGGACCTGCTTTTTTTGAGGATTCTCAAAAAGGAGTATTACCCATAATACAAACATTCAAAAACTAAAACTTGTCGTTGCGTAATAACTTAATCTTGAAATTCTTGGATTATTTTCTTTTAACAAAATGTACAATTGATCAACGATAAATTTATAAGGAATTAATGATAATTATTAGCCATTTACTTTGTGCAATTGATTTCTCAGATACTTCAGGGTATGCTTTGCAATATGCTGCAGAAATAGCAAGAAACAGAAACGCACATTTGAGTATTATTTATATTGATTCAACTCCGGACGAAATGCCTCCTTTACGTTTTGAGCGATTACAGGATGAATTTGAGGAGTGGACAAATAAAAGCAATCTTTCAGATATAAAAATTACCCGGCATATTTTGTTTGGCGCACCAGAGAAAGAGATATTGGACTTCGCTTTGAAAATAAATGCTGACATGATCATTATAGGAAACAGGAGCCACGGAAACATGTACGATTTGTTTATGGGAAGTGTAGCAAAAAGTATTATTCAGCACTCGCCAAGACCAGTGTTGTTAGTGAAAATTCCGATAGTTAGTGCGTAAGTACTTTCTGATAAATGGATTTTGCAGAAATATTTTTAATCTTGTTATTGTGGAAGCAGTGGGACTAACCGGAATAAGAAAAGCATTACGAATAGGCGTAACTTTTTATTTCCTCTGTGACGTAAAAAGATGCAGGTATCTTTTCTTTCGCTGCATTTTTTGCTGGCCTGTTATTAGAGTATGCATTGGTATCCCACAGAAGAGAAGACTATCTTAAAAATAACATGGCTGTAAAATTTTACCAATTATAAAGTTTATCCATCTTAACCAGGCTGTTTTTTGAAGATTTACAAAGAGGAATATACCCGTAATAAAAACTTTCAACAACTGATTCTTTGATGGAGCAGGAACGAAAAATATCATTCGCTTTGAGCTTTGTAGCAGGCTTTATAGATACATCAGGGTTTATAGCTTTATTTGGTTTATTTACCTCTCATGTCACGGGAAATCTTGTATTGGCCGGGGCCTCTTTTTTTGACCATAATAATGCAGGTAATCTTTCAGAAAAATTGGTTATGCTGCCTGTCTTTATTGCTGGTGTGGTATTCACCTGCTACCTTATCCAATACCGGAAAGCTACATTATCAAACTTAATTTTTACAGAAGCCATACTTATAAGCTGTTTTTCAATAGGCGGTTCAATATGCTGCGGTAAAACCGATACCCCATCAAGTACAGTCATTTCACTAACAGCCTCTTTTGCAATTATCGGAATGGCTATTCAAAATACCTACATGCGTAAGCTGCTGAATCAATACACGCCAAATACTGTAATGACAGGAAATTTTACCCAGTTTTCTATTGACCTTTTCAATTTATCCGTTTATTTTTTAAAAAAAGATCAGCAGCCTGACAAGGATGCAATACAACCCGTTTATAACAGTTTTAAAAAAGTTGTTATTGTATTATCCGGTTTTTTAATTGGTTGTTTTTTGGGAGCTTTACTGGTGAGTAAGATTGGTTTATTATGTTGCTTATTACCTGCCATCATTTTATTGTGGGTTAGGGAAAAAATAAATTCAAATGGCTTGTATAAAGTCTGACAAATACTTTCAGTAAATGGCAAAAAATGTTGAAAAGGAAAAACAACTTGCGGCTAAAGCGGCTGTAAAATTTATTAAAGATAACCAGGTTGTTGGTTTAGGTACGGGCTCATCAGCCAATTATGCAATAAAGGAAATTGGAGAAATCGTGAAGAACGGTTTAAAGATTCTGGCTGTACCTACTTCTAATAAAACAAAGTTCCTTGCTGAGTCTTTTAACATACCGCTGATTGATATAAATTCGATTACCGCAATTGACATAACCATTGACGGCGCTGACGAATTTACCAGTGATTTGTTTTTAATTAAAGGCGGCGGCGGTGCTTTGTTAAAAGAAAAAATCGTCGCTTCGATAACGAAGGAGGAAATAATAATTGTGGACTCTACCAAAAAGGTTGATATACTCGGAAAATTCAAGCTACCCATTGAAGTAATTCCATTTGCTTCAAATTATGTACTAAATAAAATTCAATTACTAAAGGGCTTAGGTAAGATTCGATTTGTGTCTGACAATCCTTTTATTACAGACGAAGGCAACTACATTATTGATATTGATTTTGGAGTAATAAATGACCCTGTCTTGCTTTCAGATAAACTTAATTCAATAGAAGGGATTGTGGCTCATGGATTGTTTATAAAGCTTGCAAGCAAGGTAATAATGGGCAGCAATGGTTCAACCATGATATTTGTATAAACTAAAATGTCCAATGTAAATTGTTGATCCAGTAAAAATCATAATTTAAGATGGACAAGTACATAAGGTTGTATAAGACTTTTACAAACTTATAAGAGAGTGTAAAAGTCTTTCTCATATTCAATCATCTTGAGTAGTTATAATCGAAATAGTCGACATCTATATAACCTTTATCAACAATGGCATTGAAATTAAACAGGCCGATTCTATCACCCCTGTAACTTCCCCAGGTTAATTGAGATGTGCCACCAAAAGGCAAAAAGGTTTCGCCATTCAGACTGTAAGCATATTGGTTGGTTCCGCGGATATTCCAGGTTGATCGCAGCCAAATGGAATCGCCTTCAATTTTTATTTTAACATGCGATCTATCCTTGTAATTATATACCAGGTAACGTATTGTACCAGCCTGTTTTATTCCGGCCGAACTGATAGAATTTGTTGAAAAATGGGTTAACCCGGCATACTGCCCGTCATACATTCCGTGTAAACCGAGCTTAACAGTCACCACATTATTTTTTGTACGCAGGCTGCGTTGTGTAATGGTGTTACCAGCCCTTTGCAATATTTTATTCCTGGTACCATGATTCAGAGGTTTGAATGCATATAGCCGGAGAAATCCTTTTCTTTCAGTCAGCGACCATTTGTCCATGCGGGGCTGATAGTTCCATTCCCACGGAGGTTGCAGGCTGGTCGCATTAAAATCATCGGATGTGTGAATTTTCAAAAATGGCTTTTCAAGATGGATGGGCTTTGTATGACACCAAACCATTTTGCCAATGGTATCAGTACCTGGTTGTCCAACAATCGGCCAGCCATCAATCCATGTAACAGGAAGCAGGCTGGCTGCCCTTCCTTCCCAATCACCCGACCCATGATGGGTAAAGAACCACCAGTCGCCATTGTTTAACTGGATCAGCCCGCCCTGGTTCGGTTCTTTGTCTTCGGCTTTGTTCACATGATTCAATTGTTTTATTTCCCAGGGGCCATCAATATGCTGTGAACGTTCCATCATCATTACGCGGCCTTCCTTTTTTACTTCACTGAAATAATGATAATAAAGTCCGTTTATTTTGTACAGTTTATTAGCCTCGCTGCCTTCCGACTGGTGAATAATGGTATCCGATTCCAGCACCAGGCTTTTGCCTCCCGGGTTCATTTTAAAGAGGTGAATGTTGTACTTTATATGAGTGTTATTATCGGGTGCAAAATTAGTGGCGATGAAGTAGAGCTGGCCATCGTCGTCGCGGAAAAAGCAGCAGTCATCCCAGCCGGTTACTTTCCATACCTGGTGAAGCGGTTCCCATGGGCCGGCGGCATTTGTGGCTGTACTCATAAAGAAGCCGTCATCAGGAGTGCCAAAATATACCCAAAATTTGTTGTTATAATAGCGAATGGAACCAGCCCAGAGGCCTTTACCGTAGCAGTTCATCCTGTCCCAGTTCAGTTCAGGCGAAATGCTTGTGAGGTCATTGACTACATGACCAATTATTTCCCAATTTACAAGATCCCTGGAGTGGAGCACTGCCATCCCGGGAGAAAACTGCATCGTAGATGAAATAGCATAAAAGTCTTCTCCAACCCTGATGGCATCCAAATCGCTGTAATCGGCAGGAAGCACCGGATTGCAATAGGTGCTGTCTCCCTGATCTCCCCATTTATCGCTTTTCTGACAAAATAAATTGAAACTCAGGAGCTGAAAATAAATAATAATTGAAACTCTTTTAATTTTAATCATGCAAGAAAGCACTGCTTTATAATAAAAAATATCATTGTATAAACGGTAAGTAGCTGTACAACGGTTAAGGGTTGTTGCAGGTTCCGTTTTATGTCTAATATCTTTTAACCGAAACCGGCTGACAAACTCATGATGAAGTTAACACTAAAAAGCAAATAGTTTATGGAGAAGGGAGATCAATGAAGACAGGTGTTTTAAAATCGAGAAAAGTATATTCATCAATCCGGCGTTACTCCCTGTGTAATTCCAGCTTATTAATTTACAGTCTAGTATAAACGATTGCAAAAGTAATGACTTCGCTGCGCTCCGCTCGGTAAGAATAATTAGCCGCAATTACAAATTGCCTTGATGTACAACTAAGTCGGCCAACCCTAAACAGCTAACAATAGAGTTATATATGGTTTTTAAATAAGAAAACATTACTTGTAGTTTCTATTGGTAGCAACTTTAGGTTAGCCTCCATCCCCTTCCTTCCTGTCGTAGCAACCCCGCCCTTGGACAGGAATTTTAAAAGCAAGTTTTTTGTAAAAAAATTTCGTTGACTGTGGAATAAAAAGCGCAGCGGTTTATGCCGCAAAAGCAACGAAGCGAAGCAGGATTTTTTTACAAAACCTCCCAGGCAAGCCGCAAAGCAATGAAGGCGCAGAACTTGCTTTTTAAATCCCTGTCAGGAAATTTGCGGGCAAACAGGGAGGATTGAATTACTTTAAAATTTCTTAAACTTTTAGTTTTTAAAAGACATTTTTACCGGCCAGTTTCTTTCCTCAGCTTTTCTTTAATTTGTAGTTCCTTTAATTCCCCTTTCACTTCATTGGCTGCTGCTGATTGCTCCCGCAATTTCTTATTCAATTCAAATGCTTTTCGTTCTTCCGCCTCCCAGCTTTCTACACTATCCCGCATAGGGTAGCTTGATACTTGGAGGCTGTCCAGCCTGTACAGGAATTGTAAATTAGTGAAAGTACTTTTTTGTTTCAGGTAGCGGTATTTAATGTCATTGGCTTTGTATTGATCCAGTTTGCCGGAGGTGCTGTACCAGCCTCCGCTGGCCAGTAAAAGCAAAACAAACAATCCCGCAGTAACCCAAAGAATATTGGCTGCGTGATGCTGATGAACTACTTTTTGAGGTGGTGGTTGCTGGCGCAGTTCATTGTTCGTTTGTATCGCGGCCACAAGATGATCCAGCCTTGCTTCCGGCAACAGCTGCCGTTTTAAATTGTCCTTCAGCTTTTCAAATTGTTGCTCTATTATGTCAACCGTCAGGCTGTTGCTTTCTTCACCGTGGTCTTCCAGCAAGGTTTCAACCTGTTTGGTAAGCGCAACTATATGCTGTGAGTTTTGCTCCACAGCTTCTATCAGACCAGATACTGCCTTCAGGTTGTTTTGCAATTGTTCTGTAAAATGATTGATCACGATGGTCAGTTCCCCATTTTTTTCTGTTGCTATGTTGTTGATGCCTGTTTCCATAATTGCTGTTTTTTGTTATCATTGATTAATTTACTTTTTGATTGGTTTATCTGCTGATTTTCTTCATTGATGAATGATGCCTGTCACAGGTGCAGGTGTCTTTGTTTCTTTTTCAACCGCTCACTTTCTTTTAATAATTCAGGGCTGATACTTTCCTGCATAGGTTCCGGTTTAGTTAAATCATAGAGCAGGTGGTTCAATGTTTTTTGCAGCTGACCAATACTGCGATTGATTTCTTTTTCAACAGCATTTTCCCAATCTTTCATATTGGATGTTGGATGGATTGACCGCTGTATTTTTTGCCTGTCTCTTGAAAGATGTATCGCCTGCTTTTGCTGCTTTGGTTGCAGGGCGGTGGCTATTTTTTGCAATTGCTTTTCCTGTAGCTGCCGTTTTATCGCAAGAATCCTTTCGATCGTTGCCAGTGAATAGCCCACTTCGCTGCCTTTTATCTTTACCTTTTTATCATCCAAAAAACAAATACCCCTTCCCTTTATAATTTTATAGCCCAGTTGCTGCATTTGTTTATGAAAGGCTTCATAGTCATTTACCTTTTGCAGGGTTTGTTGCAGGTCATGGCGAAGTTGTTCTTTGCGGATATCATGTCGCGGGATTTGCCGCTGTTCCTGCGACAAAAACCGCCGGGCACTCAGTACTTCTCTGAGGTGATACTCCTTCTCCAGCCTCCGGCAGAGCTGATCCATCTCAAAATAATTATTACTGGTGCTGACTGCTTTTCCATCGTAGCCGACACGATTAGCCACCAGGTGGATGTGTTGTTCCCGGGTATCTTTGTGCAGGATGGTCAGGTACTGGTGATCACCCACACCAAAAGTTTCTGCCAGTGTTTTACCCATTGCTACCAATTGTTCCCTATCCAGTTTTTCTCCCGGCGCCAGCCGCAGGGATAAATGCAGTACGGGTTGCTGCACTCTTTTGCTCAGCCTGGCTACTTCATGAAACTGGTCAGCCAGTTCCTGTTTATTGCCAAAGCAATAATTATAGGCCAGCACTTCTGCCCGGTTCTTGTGCTGCAGGTCTTCCGTGAGTTCATTTTTTATTTTTTCATCAGCCGTCAGTTTCTGCTTGTCCTCCAGGCAATAACTGATGCAGTGGTAAAAAGAACTGCCGGTGGTTACGGTACCAATCATCGCAGGTAATTTTTTATGAGTTGTACCATTAGTTTTAATTCGCCCGACAATACCTGCAGTTCAAAGCGTTCGGCTGCGCTTAATTCATCGGTTACACTGTTGCGTTTTTTAGCCAGCTGGTTCAGGTTGGCCGCCATGTGATGTACTGCTCCCAGCTGTTTTAATACTTCACCCGGCAGCTGCTTTTCTGTGATTATAATAGTTCCGTTACGGGAAATTTCCAGCAGGTATTCCGAGGCAGAGAGGTTGGCTTTTTTTGCTTTGGCTTTGATGATTGCCTTATCAAAGGCCGAACACTTTAACGAGATTACATGGCTTTTCCGCAAGGCTTTCAGCGGCCGGCCACCTTTATTTTTGTTATATGCTTGTACTCTTTCCATCTTCTTCTCCTCCTTGTTTGTGAATCCGCCACAGCGGATGAACAACGGCCCGGCACTGCGCCAGCGTGCTGCCGGGGTTTTGGTATTACCAAAACATAGCTGGCTATGTTCTAAACCGAAGCTGTTGCCTTTGCACGGTGTTCCCGGGTGCATAGATGGATTGTCTCTTCCCCTTTTTTTAAAAATACTGTTGTTGTTTTTTGTTGCTGCTGTGGGCGACTTTTTTTCAGTAAATCCCGCAACAAGATTTTAAGTTTCCCGGTTAAATATTTTTGGATTGGTTGTTCCAAACTTCCGGATATTGTCTTTCAGATCCAGCCATAACCGGATGGAATAGTCAGCTATTTCCATCAATTCTTCTGCACTTAAGCGGTAAGGATTGGCTATCGAAAGGGGAGACTTTTTTGCTTCGGCTTCGGTTGTATTTTTTCCTTCGGCTGCTGATTTAAAAGGCAGGTTGCCTGCCTTTTCTTCAAAGCTTTGTTCCAGGCAGGAGAAAATATTGGGGGCATAGCCTTCTCCGATTTCAAGACTTCTACCGATGGCGATGCTGTTGCCAAATAATTTAATTTGTTTGCCATTGCTCAGGCAAAGTGTTCTTCTTTTAAAGTCTGCCATGATGTTTGTTTTTAAAAATGATTCAATCTTGTTTTTAGAAAAACTCAGAGGTCTGTAATCACTTGTCTCTTTCTTCTCTTTTATTCCTTTTAAATCTTAAAATGATGCTGGTGAAAAAGAAAAGAATATTAATCTGCAGGCAGGTGTAAGAGATCCTGGATATCCTGCCAGAGAAAATAAACCCGGGAGCGAATCTTAAAAGGTTTTAGTTTACCATGTTTGATCCAGTCGTACACAGTGGGTTTTGTAACATGAAACATCGTGCACACTTCCGCCATTTTATACAGCGGCTTGTAGATGAGGCCGGGCGTTTCATAACTGGTGACAACCGGTCTGCTTTTTTCATTGTTCGTAAATTCCTCGCGGATAATCTGCCGGATCAACTGCCAGAACTGTTCCGGGGCATAGGGGAAC
>NZ_JAUFQJ010000005.1 GCF_030409685.1 Ferruginibacter paludis | reverse complement strand
TGGCGGCATCCAGGGCTGCAAAAAACTGCCGGGCGACTTCTATTCCCTTTTGCAGTTCGGCTTTTTCTTTGGGAGTCAGCCGCGATATTTTTTGCATGCGGGAAAGATTTTGTTTCAGCTTATCCTTGTCAACGCCGAGTAAGCCATTTAAAAGAATGGCTGAAGGATCATTGGCGGCGGGTACAGTAACGGCACTGATCTTGCAGAATACATAAAATATAATAGTGAGGGAGGGAATGGAATACTGGCTGCGTTTACATTTTTTTAGAGCCTCATCTGCCAGCACTGACTTTTCTTTTTCTGCCATCACCATGTCAAGGGTAGGAAGAAAATCGCGGTAATAAAATGGCAAATAAGTACAAAAGAAAAGTATAATAAAAGCAGGCAGGCTCAGCGTCAACGATGGAAGCAAAGAAACACTTGCCATACCTCCCGTAAAAAATACTATCATAAATGACAGGGAAATCATCATCGCAAAATGTGCCGGTATATGCCGGTACCAGAAAGTGGCAATCAGCTTTTTTCGGGTGGCTCCCGGGCACCAATGCGGAAAAATCTGCTGGTAATCTACATGCGTGTGGGTAAACGTGGAGCGGATATATTCCGGCTGTGTGGCGAAGTCAAACAATAGCAAGGACTTCATCTGCTGCATCAAATCTTTCATCACTTATCCTTTTTATAAATTTACAACATTTTATAAAAAAGAAAATGAATGCCTGTTAATAAATCTATTAACAGGCATTCATAGATCAGCTGCCTCTTACGAATATTTTAGTCGTACACTTTTCATATCATCACTAATTTTCTTATCCAGGATTTTTGCATAATGCTGCGTAGTTTTCAGGTTGCGGTGGCCCAACATTTTAGCAACAGTTTCAATGGGAACGCCGTTGCTTAAAGTAACCGTAGTTGCAAAAGTATGGCGGGCAATATGGTACGTAAGACTTTTACTGATACCGCATAAGTCGGCTATCTCCTTGAGATAGGCATTCATTTTTTGATTGCTTAAAATGGGTAACAGCCGATCTTTCAATAAACATTGCGGGTCTGCTGCATAACGGTGGAGAATCTCAGCGGCAGGCGCCAGCAGGGGAATTCTGGACAAGGCGTCGGTCTTTTGTCTTTTTATAAAGATCCATTTTTCGCCGTCAATGCCGGCTGCCACTTCAGACCGTTTCAGTTTCTTAACGTCGGCATAGGCAAGACCCGAATAGCAACTAAATAAAAAAATATCCCTCACGAGTGATAACCTCTCCGCATTTAATTTAACAGCTGCTAATTTTTGTAATTCATTTTCTGTTAACGCTACGCGGTCTACCTCCTTTTTTACCATGCTGAAACCGGCAAACGGATCTTTTGCCAACCAGCCATTGCGAAGGCAACGAAGGATAATTTTTCTGAAATTAGCCAGGTATTTAATAGCACTATTGTGCGCACAATTACGAACAGTCTTCAGCCAGAACTCGTATTCAGTGATAAATTCATATTTGAGCTGATTGACGTCAATATCATCTTTCTTATATCTCGATAATAAAAAAGCACGGGTATGTTTGTAAGAAGTCTCATACCTAGTTAAAGTGCCAGGGGCATAATCCCGTCCAACCAATGCTGCCACCTGTTGATTATGTTGCCTGAATATTTCCAGCAACATGTATTTCGGTTTTTCCTCTTCTATGCCAAGCAACAGGTTTTTAATGTTGTCTGCAGTGACTGGTTTACTTAATTCAATCAGCTGTTTTTTTGCTTCGTATACTTTGTGTTGTAAAACGTCCAGGTAAGCGTTAAAGGCCTTAACGTCATCTGTCTTGCCGCTCATTCGCCCGGCATCCACGTGCCAGCAGGCTGGATTGCATTTTCGCTTTGTACTGATCTCACTACGCTGACAATCAACCGTTATCCGCATGTAAACAATTTGCTGCGACTGATCATTTCCCTTATTTTTTCTAAGAAAAAATATAAAACCAAAACTTTGTTCCATTTACGCACTTTTTTAAAGTTTAAAATTAATTTTTTCAAGACTTAAAAAAGATAGTTGCTTTTGTGTAAACTGTTAATAAATAGCCTTTTGTGTAAAGTCTGGTGAGTCTTTTTCAATTTAGAAAAGACTCACCGAATTACGCACGGAAAACAGCTAAAAAGAGGGGTAAAATGAGGTAAAGCTAAAAACAAGAATCCCCGCAAATGCTTGATTTTGCAGGGATTCTTATAAATCTTAATCTTAAATTAGTGATTTCAGCGGAGAGTTAGGGATTCGAACCCCAGGACCTGTTACAGTCAACAGTTTTCAAGACTGCCGCAATCGACCGCTCTGCCAACTCTCCGGGTGCAAAATAATAGTGTTGCACTTTATCTACCAAAAATAAATTGCATTAATGCTATTTTATTTCAAATGCGGTTTGTGGAGATCGCTGCAACAGCCCTAAGCACGGGCATCCGGGACTTCATAGCTACTAATAAAATATTTGTTACCGTGTTCAAAAAATTGCCAATCTTTATCCATAAATATATAAACCAATGAAATTAACAGCTCTTCTTGTATTCCTATTTTTCTGCAACAGGGTTATCGCACAACCCGAAACGGATGCCATTAAAAAATCCATTACTACTTTTTTTGCCGGCATGAAAAGCAATGATTCGGCACTCATCAACAGCACGCTGGATTCGGCTTGTTTTTTATATTCTATTATGCAGACAAAAACCGGTACTACCGTTTTGGAAGAAGAAAAAATGGTCGATTTTTTAAAACAGGTGACCGATTTAAAGGGAAAAAATATAGATGAACGTCCGCTGAGTTTTGATATAAAAATTGACGGCGCCATGGCCATTGCATGGACGCCGTACAAACTATTTTTTAACGAGCAATTCTATCACTGCGGTGTGGATGTTTTTACATTGATCAAAAGAGAGGGCAACTGGAAAATTATGGGTATCACCGATACCCGCAAAAAAGAGGGTTGCAATTAGCTGTCTTCGCCTGCCGGCTCTTTTTCCAGCACCAGGCTTAAATCGTTCAGGCTTACGGTCAGTGGTACCACGCCCAACTGCACAATGGCTTTTTTGCCCCTGATCTCTTTTAATATGCCCACCTGGCGGTTCTGCCGCATCATTACTTTATCTCCGGGTTTTACTTCGCCTTGTACATGTATAAATTTTTCATTCAGTTTCTTTTGCTGCTTTTCATTCACCATTTTTTCTTTCTGGTTAAACAGCAAGGCGTGAATCATTTTTACCACCTTGTCTTTATCATCCGACCGGCGCCATTCAATCACCATCGCTTTCAGCCTGCGCTCCATATCTTTTAAATACTGCAGCTGGTTTTCTGATAATTTATTCTGGTGTTTCAGGCGTTCAATTTCCTGGTTGTGTTTTTCTTTATTCAGCACCTGCTGCATTTCTTTTTTCAGCCGCTCATTTTCTTTTAATAAATGGCTGAGCTCCTTTTTTTCAAGATCAATTTTTTGCAGGTCCTGCTCGGTGCGGTTGAGTAATTTATCCAGCGTAAAATGATCTTCATCCACCAACGTCCTGGCTTTGTCGATTAGTTTTTTATCCAGCCCGATTCTTTCGGCAATGGAGAAAGTGTAGCTGCTACCTGGCTTTCCGGTAATCAGCCGGTACATCGGCACCAGGTTCTTTTCATCAAACTGCATGGCGCCATTGATGATGCCCGGCACTTTATTGGCCATCACTTTCAGGTTAAGGTAATGCGTGGTAACAATGCCAAAACTATGTTTATGTGCCAGTTCTTCCATAATCACTTCTGCAAAAGCGCCGCCCAAATTCGGGTCACTGCCGCTACCCAGCTCATCTATAAAGAACAACGTTTTGCCATTGGCGTTCTCCATAAAATGTTTCATATTTTTCAGGTGACTGGAGTAAGTACTCAACTCAAATTCCAAACTCTGCGTATCACCAATATGAATCATGATCTGTTTAAAAATCCCCATCTCACTGTCGGGGTGAACGGGCACCAGCAGGCCACTCTGCATCATCAACTGTAGCAGTCCCACTGTTTTTAATGTAACCGTTTTGCCGCCCGCATTCGGGCCGCTGATTACCAATATGCGGTTCTTATCATTCAGCGTAATATTTACGGGTATAGTAGGCTTATTGCTTTTTTGGTTGTACAATAACAGCAGCGGATGGTAGGCATTGATCAAATGAATGTGCGCCTTATCGTACAACTGCGGAAAATTGCCGCCCGTTGCAATGGCCCATTTGGCCTTGGCATAAATGAAATCAAACTCACCCGCCGTATCGTGATAGGTTTTTAACAGCGGCGCATACACGCTTAGTTGCTGGGTAAGTTTGCGTAAAATTTTATATACTTCGCGGCTTTCTTCATGCTCCAGCGAAAAAATTTCATTGTTTAATTCTGTGGTTTCTTCCGGCTCAATAAACGTGGTGCGGCGACTGTCACTTTCGCCGTGCAGCACGCCTTTGATCATGCGCTTTTGTTCAGCAAACACGGCCAGTACGCGGCGGCCATTCATAAAACTTTCTTCAATATCTGCCAGGTGGCCCAGTTTATTCAGTTTGCTTACCAGGCGGTCAAACACCTTTCTTAATTCGTTGCGTTTGCGGTACAGGCTCATTCTTATTTTGGCCAATTCCTCGCTGGCACTGTCTTTCACGCTGCCCGATTCATCCAGTATATCATCTATCAGTTCTGTAATGCTCTTTTCGTAATACGTGTTTTCAATCACTTTGGTCAGGGCGGGGTAGGCGAGGCGCCGCTCATTGTCAAACCACCTGAAAATATTGCTGGTGTTTTCTGCCAGCTTGCGGATAAATAAAAATTGTTCGCCCGTTAACACAGCGCCGGGTATGCTGAGGAGTTTAATTTCCCTGCTCACATTCAGCACAAAATCATTGGGAAAATACTGACCGGTTTGCATTACCAGTTTATATTCATATCCCTGCCGCAGATCGGTTTCTATAAAATCCTTTCTTGTGTGTATACGTAAGTTATTTGCTTTTGCTTTGCCGTATTCAGTGCGGCAATACTCTGCCAGCAAGGTTTTCACCTTTTCATATTCCAACTGCACCAGGGCCGATTCCGGAAAAAATTTCATTCTGTTATTCGCTTAAGTATTATTTTATTTTTTGTCCCGGCAAAGGTACTAAAATCAGCATCGTTGCGTCGCACACGTGTACTATTGGTGCATAAAGCAGCTTTCACCGAAGCGTAGCGGAGCGTTAATCCGGTCGTGTTATTTGTGGGATACTGCGACATTGCACATAGCGTTCCTGCGGAACGCTGTTTACATTTGCTGGATATTTTCTACCCATATGTTGTTCCGATGGAACATGAGATGCAAAGCTAGACCGCACTGCCCTATGAGGGCAATATGTGGGTAGCAAGCAGTTACAATTTGTATCCGTTACGTAGGAATCGTACTTGGAGTTTTGTCGCAGCATTAAAGTTATCAGTACAGTAAATGTTGTCCAGCAGCCATGCCGGAGCCCTGTCAAGCCGTTACAATGACGCCCGCAACGTTAAATGAAACGGCGTAGCAACATGTTCTGTAGATTTTGCTAAAATAAGTTCAGCTGCCTTCTGGCCCATTAAATGAAAATCTGTAGAAATGGTGGTAATACCATTGAGGATTATTTTTTTCAGCGGTGTTTCATTGTAAGATATTACCCCAACCTCTTTACCCACTTCCAGTTTTGTTTCAATGATTTTTTCTATCAGCACCACCAGGTCATTTTCCATCAGGCTTATAAATACTTCGCCTGCTGAAATAGTCGTTTTATTTACATTGGCTACCACCTCGTAATTAAAAGCATACTGTGTGCAAAATCGGTAAAATCCTTCCAGTATTTTTTTAGGGTGGTAGGTGTAATCAGGAAAAATAATTTTGATGGTCTGGTAATGACTTAACCGCTCCAACACTTGTTCCAGCGCTTCATACAAATCCTTTTCAAAGTCTTCATACACTGCCGCAAAATTGCCTGCTACGCCGGGCAACAACTGGTCCAGCAGCAGCAATTTTTCTTTTGGTATGGTGTTGATAATTTCATTTGCTTTTTCACCACCTTCTAAAAAATGAGGGATGATAACGTAATTGGTGTAATCATCTTTTTTGTTCTCAAGCAATTTTCTGAACAAGGCAAAATCATTGTTGTAAATGTAAAAGTCAATGACCGCATCTTTGCCAATACTGGCCACAAAAGCATCGTATAATATTTTTTTATGCGTGCTCAGTTTATTAAACAGCAAGAATATTTTAATGGGTTGCTTTACATTCGCATTGCTGATAAAATAGCCCTTACCCGGCACGGAACCAATTACGCCTCTTTTCTTTAAATGCTTATAGGCTTTTTCCGCAGTGTCGCGGGAAATGTCCAACTCAAAACTTAAATCGTTGATGGAAGGCAATTGGTAGCCTTTTTCAATTTTCCCTTTTTCAATGGCTTTTACAATAGAATTGGTAAGCTGCATGTATTTGGGCGTTACAGCATATTCGTCAATGGTAATCAGGCTATAAATATTTTCAGAGGCCATCTAAAAGCGGTTATTTCTCCGCAAGATATGGTTTTTACCAGGCGGCACGTCTGGGTAATAAAAAAATAGGTATTATCGAAAATACTGTTTTTTTAAGCACCTCAATCAGCAGGACTTGATTTTGTGTTATACTGACACAATGAATTAATTTGCCGGTATATACGATTGATGACGCAAATACTACTGCCCATGTAAGTACAGGATAGTAAGTCCGGTAATTACAAATACTTTTACCGCAGATTGTTATGCTGACACTACTATTGTATATTGCTGCATGGCATCGTTTATAACATCTTAAAAAGGAAGTCATCTTCCTAAAAAATATTGCTTGCTATGATCCAACTTAAAACAAAACGGACCAGGTTAATCCTGTTAACTGTATTTGCTTCTTTTTTATTTAATACAATCGCTGCGCAGACCAAAGCCACATGGATATGGTATCCCGGCGATTTTGAAATTTGGCTGAGCAACCGGGTGCAGACAAAGCGTACAGAAAGAAATGCTTCCATTCCTCCTTTCTGGCAGGTTTTCAGTCACCAGGTTGTAGTAAATTTTTCGAAAGAGGTAGAGCTGGCTTCACCGGAAACAATTGAAGCCACCGTAGAAGGACAATACAATGTAACTATTGATGGAAGGTACGTGCAGAGCGGAATTCAGCACATTACCATACCGGCCGGCAAGCACAATATTAATTTCCAGGTGTACAACCAGGTTACACCGCCTGCTGTTTTTGTAGAGGGTAAAACGATCAATTCCGGCACAACATGGAATGTAGAAACAGTGCATAACAACTCCGATGAGAATATAGTTGGAAAAGCCAAAGATGGGCATGCCGGGAGTTGGAATTTTAACAGCAAAGAAGCCCTGCCATCTCAATATAAACTGGCCACCAAAGAACTTAAGGCGGTAAAGACAACTAAAGGTCCGCATTCGGTAATGGTAGATTTCGGTGAAGAAACAATCGGTTTTGTACGCCTCAAAAATCTTGTTGGCAGCGGAAAAATGACTTTGTATTATGGCGAGTCGCTGGAAGAAGCCATGTCGCTGGACTCATGCGAAACATTGGATCAATATTCCGTCAAAGAAGCCAAGGGTGATTTTACAGCAGACCATTCCAGGGCTTTTCGTTTTGTAAACATTCAATATGATGATGCCATTAGTTTTAATGATGTGTCCATGATGTATGAATATCTTCCGTTAAATAATCGCGGTGCATTCAACTGTTCTGATGAAGAAGTAAACAAGATATGGAATGTGGCCGCCCGCACATTGCAACTGAATACAAGAGAGTTTTTCCTGGATGGCATTAAACGGGATCACTGGGTATGGTCAGGCGACGCCGTACAATCTTACCTGATGAACTATTATTCCTTTTTTGATAACGAGGCGGTGAAAAGATCAACCTGGGCCTTGCGTGGTGCAGAGCCTGTAGAAGCACACATCAATACGATACTGGATTATTCGCTGTATTGGTTCACGGGCATTTATGATTATTACCAATATTCAGGCGACGAACAATTTTTAAAAAGCATTTATCCACGCATGGTTACCTTAATGGATTTTGTGTTGAAGAGAAGAAACAGCAATGACATGGTAGAAGGCCTGCCCGGTGACTGGGTATTTTTAGACTGGGCACCCATGGAAAAAGATGGGGAGCTGAGTGCGATGCAATTGTTGCTGGCCCGCAGCCTGGAATCAATGAGCGTGTGTGCTTCGCTGATGAAAGACGAGCCAAAAGCGGCAAAGTATAAACAGCTGTCTGTTGATTTAAGAAAAAAAATCGTAGATACTTTTTGGGATCCGCAACAGCAGGCCTTTATTTCTGGCAGAAAAAATGGTGTAGTGGATAAACAGGTTACGCGTTATGCCAACATGTTTGCCATAATGATGGGCTATATTGATTCTGCTAAAACAGCAGCGGTAAAAAGCAATGTGCTGATGAATGACAAGGTGCAGAAAATTACTACACCATACATGCGGTTTTATGAGCTGGCAGCACTGGCAGAAACCGGTCAGCAAAAATATGTATTGAAAGAAATGAAAGACTATTGGGGCGGCATGCTGAAAGAAGGCGCCACCACTTTCTGGGAGGCATATGATCCGCTTGAAAAAGGAGCTGCCCGTTATGCCATGTATGGCCGACCGTTTGGTAAAAGTTTATGTCATGCCTGGGGTGCAAGTCCTTTGTATTTGTTGGGCAAATATTATCTTGGAGTTAAACCAACCGCACCCGGCTATGCTGAATATGTAATAGAACCGGACCTCGGCGGATTGAAATGGATGGAAGGAAAGGTACCAACACCGCAGGGTGACATTGCAGTGTCAGTTACCCTAACACAAATAAAAATTAATACAGTAGATGGAAAAGGGTTGCTTCGTTTTAAAAGTGACAAAACGCCTTCAACAAAAAATGGAATGATTCGCAAAATCAGCGGCAATCAATATGAAGCTAATCTGGAAAAGGGAAAAGAATATACAATCAGCTATACCGCAGTTAATCAGTAACACGATTGCTGATGAAATTTTATAAATACAAAACCATTAAGGCGGGTAATTCAATTACCAACAGTCTTCTGCCATAAGTTAATTTTAAAAACAGCATGCTCCATATGAACCAACGATCTTCAACAACCAAACAATTAATGTTGCCTGTATTATTGATGGGCATAATTTTTTTACTGACTAATTCCATCATGGCCCAGGCAGTTATTGATAACCTGCGGGTGGAATATACCAAAACACCTATTGGCATTGATGTAAAATTGCCCCGCTTTAGCTGGCAAATGGCCGCACCTGCCGGTGAAAGAAATTATGCGCAAACTGCTTACCAACTGGAGGTGAAAGATGCAAAAGGAGTTGTTGTATGGAACTCAAAAAAAATTGCCGATGGGACTGCCCTTGGAATAGTGTATGCCGGAGTTCCGTTAAAAGCAGCAACAAGATATAATTGGGCTGTGACTGCCTGGGATCAGAAAGGAAAAGCAACAAAGGCAGCTTCGTGGTTTGAGACCGGGCTGATGAACCCTGCATTGTCTGCATGGGATGGCGCTTCATGGATTGGTGGAAGCAATGAAGACTTGGTACTCTATTCCAAATACCTGCCATTATTTAATTTAAAATATACACTGGCAATAGCACAGGGAAGTTCAAAGGCAAGTATTGTATTGGGTGCAAATGATCCAAGACTGATGGATAAAAACAAGAATATCTTCCAGGTGCAAAACGCAAAGAACCAGAGTTACCTGAAAGTTGAACTGGATGTTTCAGGCGTGGACGGAACACCGGCAGGCAGGGCAAAACTGCATTTTTACCGTGCCGGATACACACCAAAAGATACAGCATCGAAGGCGATAAAAACCTTTGATATTAAAACAGAATTTATTAACAGCAGCAATAAAAACAGCAACCACCGCATTGCAATCAAAGATGAATTTGGTAAGCTATCTGTAATGCTGGATGACAGCCTTTCATTTTTTGTAACTGAGCCAAAAAAGGAATCAGCGGGCGCCAGGCCTTATCCCTCATTTGATAAAGGCGCTGTTGTAAATTTAAACCCCATGGGTTCCGGCGGCGATTATATTACATTTGGAATGCTCTGTGATATGGGCTTTTCTGCAGATGCCGGACAACAGGCAGCCTTCTCCAATGTAACCGTATCCAATATCCGTAACCCGGCCAATACCTTGTTTTACGAAGACCTTGCAAAGCCTGCATACGATGGTATTTATAAAATGTTTACTGCAGATAACAAATCGGGCTTCAGCATAAAAAATAATGCCTACCAGGTAGATGGTGGTAGCGCAGGCCTTTTTGTTGTAGCCGATCCAAGCCACAATGCAATGCCCATGCTACGGACAAATTTTGCAACTGCCGGTAAAAAAATTGAAGCAGCAAGGCTGTACGTTACATCCCGTGGTATTTACGAAGTATACCTGAACGGCAAGCGGGTGGGTGAGGATTATTTTAACCCCGGCCTTACCCAGTATAATGTCACGCATCTGTACCAAACCTATGATGTTACCGGCATGGTAAACAGTGGACAAAACGCACTTGGTGCCATGCTGGGCGAAGGCTGGTGGAGTGGTCTGCTGAGCTTTGGTACGGTATGGAATCATTTTGGAGACAGGCAATCATTACTGGCTAAACTGGTGATTACTTATGATGATGGGACAAAAGATATTATTACATCCAATGAAAAGAACTGGAAGTATTATAACAATGGCCCGGTAATATACAGCAGCCTGGATATGGGCGAAGTGTATGATGCAACAAGGGAAGCAGCCGTTAATAATTGGAGTACCGCAAGTTATGATGACAACAAATGGAAAACAGCATTAAATATTCCGTTAGAAGGAACGGCCTACCGGGAAGGTGCAGTTGGGTTTATGGGCGAAAAAGAAAACATCAGCTATGATAAATCAGCGCTGATTGGACAGATAGGAGAGAACGCCGGCTTGTACAAAACACTTGTTGCGAAAACTGTAAAGGAAGTGAGCAAAGGCGTATTCGTTTACAATATGGGACAAAATTTTGTCGGTGTTCCAAAGATCGAAATAAAAAATGGTAAGGCCGGACAAAAATTGACGGTAAGGGTTGCTGAAGTGTTGTATCCTGACTTAAAAGAATCGGGAAATAATGTGGGCTTATTGATGACAGAAAATTACCGGGCAGCATTGAGCCAGGATACCTATGTGATGAAAGATGGCGAACAAATATGGCAGCCGCATTTTACTTCACACGGTTATCAGTACATTGAAATCAGTGGCATGGATGAAGCGTTGCCATTGGAAGCAGTACACGGGTTGTGCATCAGCTCTGTCAAAAAAATAACGTCAGACTACGCAACTTCCAATGAAAAAGTAAATAAGTTATGGTCGAATTTAGTGTGGTCGAATGTCGACAATTTTTTAACCATTCCGACTGATTGTCCACAACGCAATGAACGCATGGGCTGGTCGGGCGACATCAGTGTTTTTTCCCGCACTGCCACTTATCTTTCCAATGCAGATCAATTTTTAAGACGACATATGTTTGCCATGCGTGACGTGCAAACGCCCAAAGGAAAATTCACCGATGTAGCTCCTGTGGGCGGTGGCTTTGGCGGTTTGCTCTGGGGCAGTGCCGGCATTACAGTTGCATGGGAAGCATACCAGCAGTACAATGACATCGCTTTGCTGCAGGAACATTATGCGGCTATGGTTACTTACATCAATTACCTGGATAGTTGCATTGATAAAACGACGGGCTTGTGTACTGACAGGCAGTTAGGTGATTGGCTCGGACCTCAGAATAACCAGTTGGGTACAGATTTCCTGGTTACTGTGTACCATATTTTCGATTTGGACATTATGACCAAAGTGGCCGTAATACTCAACAATAAAAATGACGCTGCGAGGTTCAAAAAAATGTATGATGAACGCAAAATGTTCTTCAATAAAACCTTTGTAAACGTTAACAAAAAAGCGATTGGGCTTATTGGTGGTGGCATGTTTGGCTCAGCAGGACAGAAGCAGGAATGGAAGGTGGCAGATGTACAAACGGCATACGCAGTAGGGCTGGCACTCAATGCATTTAATGAAGAGAATATACCCTTTATGGTGAAGAATTTAAAACAAGCGGTTGAAAGAAAAAACACCGGCGATGATGGTATAGAGCGTCCAAATTATTCCCTGATGACAGGCTTTATAGGAACGGCCTGGGTTAGTAAAGCATTATCCGATTATGGCAACAGCGATCTTGCGTATAAGCTGCTTCAAAATAACCAGTTTCCTTCCTGGTTGTATGCGGTTGACCAGGGCGCCACTTCTATTTGGGAGCGCCTGAATGGGTATACAACAGACAAAGGCTTTGGTGGCAACAACAGTATGAACTCTTTTAATCATTATTCATTTGGCGCCATCGGTCAATGGATGATGGCCTATTCATTGGGAATACAGCGGGATGAGCTGGGCTTTAAAAAATTCATTCTTCAACCAGAACCCGACCCCACAGGAGAGATGACGTGGGCCAGGGGATACTACGATTCTGATTACGGTAGAATCAGCAGCAGTTGGAAAATGGAGAAAGGCGTGTTGACATACACTGCAACGGTTCCAGCCAATACAACAGCCACGCTTTATCTTCCGGCAAAGGATATAAAAAATATAAAGGAAGGTGGCAAGCCAGCTGCAAACAGCCAGGGTGTTAAGTTCATCAGGTTTGATAAAGGAAAAGCAGTTTATGCATTGCAATCCGGTACTTATGAATTTACAGTTCCACAATAGTCTTTTTTAGGATCAAGCGCCTAATTCGCAAACACATTCTATCGCTGTGTTTTTTATTGTCCCGATCCTTTAGGTCGGGGTAAACAATGAACTTTCTTTATGGCTTTAGCCACATTATTTTAACAATGAGGTTTATTGGGGCTAAAGCCCGAAGCCAAAAGCATTCTTTAATCCCCGACCTAAAGGATCGGGGCAATAGATTTGCGAATTGAATGCCTAATCCTATTTTTTTAATAAAGAGTACCGGGCAAATACGCCAAAATGATTTACATAGAGATGCATAAATAAAATGACTTTTTTAGTTCGGGTATTTATGCATACCAAAAAACGAGGTGTCTTTTAAAATTCAACAACAGCAGAGTCGATTTTAAAAGACATTGTTTTTTTATTTTATAGAATTACTTCGGATAGTCAAAATAACAGATGTGTGGGGTATCACGTTTATCCACTGGTGAAACAATAGTTTGGTCGCAACATTTAATCGTTTCGCAGCATTTTTGCAGTCGCAAATTTCAGAGCCGGTATTTTTATAATTCTTTTTTTAAGACTTCCTGATTTAACTTGTGCGCAAAAAAAATTAGTATTGAAACCAAAACACGCTTTGTATATTCCAATAGCACTCTTGTGCATTTTGCTACATTCCTGTGGTGCTTCTGATAAAAAAACGTTCGATCCACGTGTCGCCCAGCCACCGAAGGCTTATAAGGTACTTACTATGAGTCCGCGTAAAGCCTCGGTCAACCTGGATTTCCCAGCTACCATACAAGGCCAGGAGATCATCGAAATCAGGCCCAAAATTGACGGTTACCTTGACGCCATTTATGTGCAGGAAGGAGCCGCTGTTACAAAAGGTCAGTTGCTTTTCCGCATCAGCAATCCGCAATATGAGCAAGAAGTAGTAACTGCATCTGCCATGATCCGCAGTGCTGAGTCTGATGTTGACGCAGCCAAAATGCAGGTGGCCAAAGTAAAGCCTTTAGTTGAAAGGGATATCGTTAGCAAGTTTGAATTGCAGTCTGCAGAGTATTCGTTGAAGGCAAAAGAAGCAGCCCTTGCCCAGACCAAAGCCGCACTGGCCAATGCCCGTACCAATGCAGGTTATACCATATTGCGTAGCCCGGCGAACGGAGTAATTGGTATGATTCCTTATAAGATTGGCGCACTGATCAATAACACCAATACGGCACCGCTTACAACCCTGTCCAACATTGCGGTTGTATATGCTTATTATTCGCTCAACGAAAAACAATTGCTGCAATATTTTTCCACTACAGCTGGTGCTACCATACAACAAAAGATTAATAACATGCCGCCTGCTACCTTATTACTTGCTGACGGGTCGGTATATCCTGAGAAAGGAAAAGTTGCTTTGGCCAGCGGACTCATTTCTACCGAAACCGGTACGGCTACTTTCAAAGCCATCTTTGCAAATCCGTTGGGGATTATCCGCAGTGGTGCCAGTGCTACCGTAAGGCTGCCTACGATTGTTGATTCAGCCATGGTAATTCCGCAAAGCGCCACATATGAATTGCAGGACAAAAGACTGGTGTACATCATGGATCGAAATAACAAAGTGTCCAGCGATGCCATTACAGTAATGCCATCTGACAATGGCCAGTATTTTATCGTAACCAGCGGATTGAAAGCAGGAGACCAGGTAGTGCTGGAAGGCCTGATAGGCTTGAAAGACAGCACTACCATTATTCCCAAACAAGCTCCTGCTGATTCGGTTTTTGCAAAGCTTAAATAACCCCCGGGGCAACTAAAATGATTAAAACATTTATAAAGCGGCCGGTACTCAGTACGGTTATTTCTATCATCATTGTATTGCTGGGGATACTGGGCCTTGCCAAGTTACCTATTGAACAGTATCCAAACATTGCGCCACCAACGGTGCAAGTTTCCGCGTTTTACACCGGTGCCAATGCTGAAGTAGTTTTGCGCAACGTAATCATTCCGCTGGAGGAAGCCATCAATGGTGTGGAAGGTATGACATACATGACGTCCTCCGCAGCCAATGACGGAAGCGCTTCTATTCAGATTTATTTCCAGGTAGGTACCGATCCGGATAAGGATGCGGTGAACGTGCAGAACCTTGTATCCAGCGCCACCAGCCAGTTACCGCAGGAAGTAGTGAAAGTGGGTGTTACCGTAAGAAAGCAGCAAAGCAGTATGGTGTTGATATTTGCATTGTACAGCGATAAGCCTGCATACGACCAAACTTTTTTACAGAACTATGCCAACATCAACGTGCTGCCGCAAATTAAGAGGGTACCTGGTGTGGGTAATGCCAACAGTTTTGGCAGCCGCGAATATTCCATGCGTATCTGGTTAAAGCCGGATGTAATGAGTATTTACGGGCTTACCCCCGAAGATGTACAGGCTGCACTGAACGAACAAAACGTAGATGCAGCGCCCGGTAAATTCGGCGAGAACGGGGACCAGAGTTTTCAATATGTAATTACCTATACCGGAAAATTGCAGTCTGTTGCGGAGTTTGAAGGCATTATTGTAAAAGCAAAAAACAGCGGGCAAATATTACACCTTAAAGATATTGCAAGGGTAGAGATTGGGGCTTTGTCATACTCCAATGCCGGTTCGCTCAATGGCTTCCCGGCCGTTGGTATGGCTATCAGTCAAACACCCGGCTCCAACGCAAGAGAGGTAATCGATATGTCGAAGAAAGTAATGGAAGAAGCCAGCAAATCTTTTCCTGACGGCATCCATTACACCGCCATTGTTGATATCAATAAATTCTTAAGCGCATCTATTGAAAAAGTGATATTGACTTTGCTGGAATGTTTTGGCCTGGTGTTCCTGGTTATATTTCTTTTTCTGCAGGACTTCCGTTCTACATTAATTCATGGCATCTCCGTGCCTGTTTGTATTACCGGTACTTTTTTCTTTTTATACATTTTTGGTTACAGCATTAACCTGCTCACCTTGTTTGCATTGGTGCTGGCCATTGGTATTGTGGTAGATGATGCCATCGTGGTGGTAGAAGCCGTGCATGCCAAACTGGAGGGCGGCTATAAGTCGCCCCGCAAAGCAGCTGTGGATGCCATGCAGGAAATCACCGGTGCTATTTTATCCATCACGCTTATAATGGCTGCCGTTTTTATCCCGGTAACTTTTGTTGGTGGATCAACCGGTGTTTTTTATAAACAGTTTGGGGTTACACTGGCAGTGGCGATAGGTATATCAGCCATCAATGCCTTAACGTTATGCCCTGCACTGGCAGCTTTGTTTTTACGGCCGCCAAAACATGTTCCGCAGGAGCATCATAATTTTCTTCACCGTTTTGGTATGGGCTTTAATGCGGCTTATGATTCCATGACGGCAAAATATACAAAGGCCATCCAGTTTTTATCAATAAGAAAATGGATTGTAGTGGCGGCAACCGGTGTATTCATCGCCTTATTCGTATTTCTGGTAAAAACAACGCCTTCCAGCTTTGTACCCGATGAAGATATGGGAACCATATTCGTGCCGATCAGTCTGCCGGCAGCATCTTCAATGGAACGTACGACTGCTGTGGTAAAGCAGGTAAGCGATAGTGCAAGAACCATCCCCGAAATAGAAAATGTATTCCAGATAATCGGCTTCAATTTTTTGGCGGGCAGTGGCAGTAATTATGGAATTATATTTTTAGAACTGAAGCCCTGGGATAAAAGAAAAGGCACAAGCAATCTTGACGTAATAAAAAAACTCAATCAAAAAGTAGCGGGCATCAGGGAAGCTTCCATCTTTTCTATTCCGCTGCCTACCATCACCGGCTTTGGCGGTACCGGCGGTTTTGCGTTTCAGTTGCAGGATAAAGGAGGTCACAGCATCAATGAATTTTATGGTGTGGCGCAGCAATTTTTGGGTGCGCTGGCAAAGCGGAAAGAGATACAATATGCTACCACTTCCTTCGACCCTAAATTTCCGCAATACGAGTTGAGCGTCAATGTGGCGAAAGTGAAACAGGCCGGTGTTTCAGTGAACGAAATATTGGGTACCATGCAATTCTATTACGGCGGTTTCTATGCTTCCAATTTTAATAAATACGGAAAGCAATATCGCGTAATGGTGCAGGCTGATACCAATTACAGGGCTAATTTAGAAGGATTGAATAAAGTGTTTATCAAGACTGGCAGTGGCCAGATGGCACCCATTACGGAGTTCATCGAAGTCAAGCGTTCGTACGGTCCGCAGAGCATTACGCGGTTTAATATGTTTACATCTATTTCTGTCAATGGTACACCCAACCCGGGTTTCAGTTCGGGCGAAGCATTGGCAGCCATCAAGGAAGTAGCGGCACAAACATTGCCTCCGGGCTATGGGTATGAATACTCCGGCATCAGCAGGGAAGAACAATCCAGCGGTTCCGAATCCATCTACATTTTTGTGCTGAGCCTGGTGTTTGTTTATTTGTTGTTAAGTGCGCAATATGAAAGTTATTTATTGCCGTTGGCGGTATTGCTGTCCATGCCGGTAGGTTTATCTGGCGTGTACCTGTTTGCCAAAATGTTTGATATCGGTAACAATATTTACATGCAGATTTCACTCATCATGCTCATCGGCCTGCTGGCAAAAAACGCCATCCTGATGGTGGAGTTTTCTCTGGGCAGAAGACGCAAGGGCATGAGTTTGATTGACGCTGCCACAGAAGGTGCAAAGGCCCGTCTGCGCCCGATATTGATGACCTCCTTTGCCTTTGTGTTTGGATTGATGCCTTTGATGTTTGCAACAGGTGCCGGTGCTTATGGCAACCGCTCAATCGGAACCGGCGCCATCGGCGGAATGCTGATCGGTACCGTACTGGGTGTGTTTGTAATACCCGGATTGTTCATCATATTCCAGGCCTTGCAGGAAAAAATACGCGGCAACAAATACGATGAAAATGATGAATTGCTGGAACCATAATTATATAAAACGGGAAAGTTAAACAGAATGAAACGAATTGTATCCGGCAGAAAAATAATGTTTGTATCGAGTATTATAGTATGTACAATCATTCAGTCGTGCAAGGTGGCTAAACCTTATGTGCAGCCTGCAGGTGCTGCGGGGGCTGACCTGTACAGGAAAGCGGTTTCTACAGACACCAATAACATCGCTGATATTCCATGGCAAAAATTATTCAGCGATGCTTCACTGCGGTCACTTGTTCAGCAGGGCATCAGCAATAACCCGGATCTTTCCATTGCCATCGCACGCATAAAAGCAGCGGCAGCCAATGTTCGCCAAAGCAGCATGGCGCTATATCCTTCGTTGAACGCCAATGCAGCGGCAGCATTTCAACGGGTGCCCGCCACACAATTTGGAACACAGGAAGCCTACCAGTTGTATGCCAACAGCAGTTGGGAAGCAGACATCTGGGGTAAATTGAGCAGTGCAAAAAAGGCGGCTTTAGCATCCTTGCTGCAAAGCGAAGCTTACCGGAAGGCGGTGCAAACACAATTGGTTTCGGATATCGCCACCAGCTATTATTCATTGCTTGCTTTAGATGCACAACTTAAGATAACACAACAAACGGTAGAAAACAGGAAGCGGGAAGTAGAAACCATGAAGGCTTTAAAAGAAGCGGATGTGGTTACCGGCGCTGCTGTTGTGCAGAGTGAAGCCAACCGTTACTCTGTCGAAATAACCATACCGGATTTAAAACAAAACATTCGTGAAACGGAAAATAACCTCAGTATTTTATTGGGCAAAAATCCGGATACTATTTTAAGGAGCAGCCTGGGTCTTCAAACAATTGATACAACGCTGGCTGCCGGCGTGCCATTGCAACTATTGGCCAACAGGCCCGATGTACAGCAGGCAGAATACCAGTTACGTAATTCATTTGAACTGGTAAATGTTGCCAGGACTTATTTTTATCCTTCTCTCAACATCACCGCTGCCGCAGGATTTTCCGGTACCGCTTTATCTAAACTATTTTTACCAGCCAGTTTTTTTGCCAACATTGCCGGCGGGCTTTTGCAACCGGTCCTTGATAAAGGCGTCAACAGGCAACGGCTCGCCCTTGCGCAGGCAAGGCAGGAAGAATACCTGGCCAGCTTTCGGAAAACTATTTTGCTAGCGGGACAGGAAGTATCCAATGCCCTCTACAGCTACCAGGCGGCCACGGATAAACAATCCCTGCGCTCGCAGCAAATTGCCAACCTGGAAAAATCAGTTGAGTACACCAAATTGTTATTGCAATATTCTTCCGCTACTAATTATACAGATGTGCTCACCTCAGAACAAAGCCTGCTGGCGGCGCAGCTGGGCGGCATCAACGACCGGTTACAACAACTTACCGCGGTGGTAAATTTATACAGGAGTTTGGGTGGGGGGTGGAAATAGTTTCTGGTGACGATTGTGCCAATATATATTGGGTAGCTGTGCGTATGCTGATAGCAATGGATCATGCAATAGTGGCCAGGCCTTTCGATTATTACTATTCATCCTGATTTTAAGAAAAGTGTATTCCTGGAATCTGCGGAACTGCAATAAAATTTACAGTATCAATTCTATCAATTTAATAACAATAGCCTGCAAAAATGCAGGCTATTGTTATATAAGAAAACGCTTAATTTTTGTACCTGGCACATTTCGCGAATACTGGTTACTAATCTTTGTCATCAACTACCATCGTATTCGTCCATTTGTCCTGCCATGGATTACAGGGAGTTCCCAGGGCGCTGAACACGCAGAAAGGAACAGCTCTGCTGAATCCTCTTTCAAAAGCCTTGCCAGCTGAAATTTGACTTCCGTCGGCATTAATTGCCCTGGTTTTTGTGATCAGTTTACCAAGTGATTTCCCCTTAAAAATCGCCTCTGCAGCCGACATGTACAAAGCGTAGAGGAAGAGTGAAACTACTCTGTCTAATAGTCCAAAACCGGGACTGTCGTTCGTAAATAGCTCAGCTGTGGTTGGGGCAGCCAAAGTTAGTACAACGCCAAACCCCAAAGCAAGCACGTAAAAAAATATAAAATCAATAATATAATTGGCCAGTCGTTTTCCGGTGCTGGCTCTCACATGAAATTCTTCAGGCGTTAAAAGATCCTCAGGGCTTTGTTCAGTTTGCATGGCAATTTGATTTTGTGTTTGAAATAATATGGCACTTATGAATGAATCATTCAGCTTGGAATTTCCGGGGTTTAATTGTTTTTACTTTCTGTCAATATCAATAATCTCCCCCTTGTCCAGCATCGCCTTCAGTTCTTTTTTTGAATAAGCAAATTCATCCTCCGCATAAGCAGTATCGCCTTTACTTTTTAAATCTGCCAGGCCGCTGATTTTATTGGTTTCAAAATTATTTATGCGGACGATTGCCGAATCACCTTCTATGGCCGATACCTTGTACAGCGTGTACTGACTTGCTTTGGTCTTTACTTCAAATATATCACCCGCTTTGGGTGTCAGAATCAGGGTGGCATTTTTCTCGTCATTCTTGCGGTCGCTGATAACGCCAGCGGTTATGGCAATGGCCAGTAAAGCTGCGCCGGCAAAAGTCCATACAGGCGTTTTTGTTTGCAGTTTTAAATTCTCGTAATCTGTCTTTAGTGAAGCAGGCATCTCTTTTAATTTAAGTACCTGTTTGCAATGCCCGCATTGGCTTATTGCTGTTTTGCCAATGGGAAAGAATGGAATCCAGAAAACATGCGCATATTTTTGAAATACATGCATTTCAATACTGTTTGGTGTGCCGCAGTTAGGACACCTGTCGATTAATGTTTCCTTTATAAGCTGGGTTGATTTAGTTCCGTAAATAATCATTTGGGTGGGTTTTAATGGGGATGCGGCAGCCATCACGTGTACAGTTGCTGTGAATCAGTTGAACAAAATATTTTTAGCCATTAACGCTTATGTATGCAAATTAATTGCCTTTTATTTCTAGCAGATAAAAGAAATATCCGTTTTGTTCCTATTGCTTACCGACTTCAGTTTATAACCTGAAAAATATTTTCTTCTTATACAAAAAATAACAAAGCCCCCAGGCCACACTAAAAATGCAAAAGGAAGAAATGATATTGCTCAGCAGTTCGGGTACATGAATGATCTGCATTAATCCATTGGTAATGGTTCGGAAATAATTTTCAAACCAGCGGTCGCCCACAATTTCAAAAAACAGATAAATGAAAAGCGAGTTCATCCCAACAATGGTAAAAAATTTCAGGTGCTTGTGGTGGTTTTTGATGTCAATCCACCAGTAGGCGAGTGACAGAAAAGCCAGCGCCCAGCCAAGCGAGGCCAGCGTGAACGTACTGGTAGCAGTATGTTTAATGATAGGTGTAACACCTGCAAAGTCCAGCCCGAAGCCAAGGACCAAACAACCGGCGCTTGCGATGAGCATGTATTCTAATTTATTTTTTTCTGGGCTCAGTAACAATTTACCAATCATGGCGCCGCCAATGGTATGTACCGAAGTAGGAATGCAATTGATTGCCACCCAGCCATCTTTATTTATTTTATTCATCAGTACAGTATCCATGTAATTGCCAAAATTATGCTGGTCAGTAAAGGGCTGATCAAAGCCGGGCACATGCGTAAAACGGTACAATATTTCTGTGAGCAATAGAATACCAATACAGAAAATAATTTGTGCGCTGTTGCTCCAGCGGAAAACAAAAAACGTTACCAGTGTTGTAAAACTCAGTTGCGTTAGTATATCCCATAGCTCAAAAGACAAGCCTGTTGGCCGGACAGAATAATCCAGTACGCCCCAGAAAAACAACCAGCCGCTGCGCTTCAGCGTTTTTTTTAATGAGTCGCCCCACGACATACTTTGTTCCTGTTGTTTGCTGAGTGAGTAGGCCATCGCCACGCCGGCCATAAACATAAAACAGGGTTGTATCAAATCCCAAAAGCGCAGGCCATGCCAGGGGTGATGATAGAATTGCTGTACAATAACATTCAGCGGTTTGCCTTCAGTGGCTATTTGCAGGTTTTCGTACAGGGCGCAACTTTCAAGCGCCAGCAGTATCATAATAAAGCCACGCATAAAATCAAGCGACTGCAATCTTTTTGCAGTTAAAGCGGTATTGGTTGGTAAAGGCATAAGGGTTTTTTAGTGGCTACAAAATAGGTTATTTTTTTAACCACATGCAACAGTTGGAGAAACGGATGGGCATAACCTACGGCCACGGGAATAAAATTGCAACCAGTTTATCCTCTTTTTAAAGTAATGCAAACTCACAACCAGGCAGATCATATTCGACTGTGCTTCTCATTTTTACTGTGACTGACAATTTTTTAACAAACTGCAGAACGCCTGCAAACAATTACTAAGGGTAGTTGTTTTTCCAAACAATTTGTAGTTGAAATTCTAAATACAACATTAAAATTACAGGTTTGCTTATCTTTCATTTATACAGTTTGTTGTGTACGACATTATTTAAACCACTCAGCCAGGGTGCTCCGTCCCGTGAAATGATTGAGCAGGTGAGGGTATAATATTATCCGGTACATACGATGCAACAGCGGCTGATAGTATGTTTTTTTGCTAAAAATAACTCTGTTTATCACTTGAAAATACAATATGTCCACAAATGAACTGCGGTCTTTTTAAATAAACAGGCATGTTACGAGAAGCATTAAAAATAATTATACTGGAAGATGATGAGACAGACGTTGAGCTGATTCAGCACCAGTTAAACAAAGGCAATTATAACTGCCAGTACAGCGTAATGCTCAGCAGGAATGCATATGAACAGGCGCTCGATAATTTTAAGCCAGACCTTATTCTTTCTGATAATGAACTGCCACAATTTACAGCATCTGAGGCATTGCAGATTTTGTTGCGACGCAAACAACACATCCCCTTTATTTTAGTTACGGGAACAGTATCGGAAGAATTTGCTGCTGGGATTATCAAAGCGGGCGCCGATGATTATTTACTAAAAGACCATTTGACGCGGCTGCCAGTTGCCATAGACGCAGCATTGTATAAAAAGAAAGCTGAAAAAGCGAAGGATGAAGCCTTGGCAGCATTAAAAGCAAGCGAGGAAAAATACCGCGATATTGTTGAGAACATCAGCGACATCCTCTGCACGCATGACCTGTATGGTAAAGTGTATTCCGTTAACGAAGCCGCGAAAAATCAGCTGGGATATGAAATACCTGATATGCTTACCATGCGCATCCAGGACATTTTATCACCGCGGGGCAGAGAGGAGTTTGGTACGTACATTGAATTTATAAAAGCCCATGGATTTTATAAAGGACTGATGCAGGTGCAGACGAAAGCGGGAGACACAAGAATATGGGAAGTGAATAATTCATTAAAAACAAGTGGCACTGCAATACCATTGGTAAGAGGGTTTGCAAGGGATGTGACTGAAAGGATCATTGCGGAAAGAAAACTGGCAGCGAGTGAAAAGCGGTTTCGGGCATTGATTGAAAACAGCAATGAAGCCATTGCATTACTGGATAAGTCATTGAAAGTGTTTTACCGCAGTCCGGCAACGGCGGGCATTACTGGCTGGACGGATGAGGAACTGGCAGATAAAGACGCAACAATAAATATTCATCCGGACGATGTCGCCTGCTTTAAAGACCGGTTGAATGAAGCTCTAAAGAAGTCCGGCATTGCGGTACCTTTCCAGGCCAGGTACCGCCGTAGTACCGGCAATTATATCTGGACTGCAGGTACGTTTACTAACATGTTGAATATAGATGGGGTAAATGCGGTGGTTACCAATTTCAGCAACAATACCAAACGAAAAGAGGCGGAAGATAAAGTTATGGCGAGTGAAAAGCGGTTTAGAAATTCGCTTGACATCATGCTGGAGGGTGTGCAGATTATCGGCTTCGACTGGCGGTATATTTACGTAAATGATGCTTTGGCAAAACATGCCAAATACGAAAAAGAGGAGTTGCTGGGATATACTGTAATGGAAAAATTTCCAGGCATTGAAAACACGGATCTATTTAAAGTGTGCCAGCAATGCTTTGACGAACGGATCGCCATTCATTTGGAAACTGAATTTGAATTTCCTGATAAATCAACAGGCTGGTTCGAGTTTAATTTTCAGCCAGTACCGGAAGGAATTTTTATTTTGTCGGTGGATATAACCGAGCGTAAAAATGCGGAAGCCCAGTTGAATGAAGAAAGAGATAAACTCGTGATTCTTTCCGACACTGTGCCTGGCGTAATGTATACTTTTTCGCAGAGGTCCGATGGGAACTTTCAGTTTAGTTATGTCAGCAACAGCGTGACAGAAGTATTCGGGCTTCAAAAACAGCAACTGCTGGCAGATGCGAATGCCTTTTTCAAGGGCATTCATCCGGATGACCGGCAACAGGCGGCCGATGGTATTGTCCATGCAATCAAATGCAACAACGACTGGAGTGCTGAGTTTCGTTACCTGCATCCCGACAAAGGCATTATATGGCTGGAAGGAAAATCGAAGGCATTGAAGGGAAAGGATGGAGGTATGTATTGGCACGGCATTACAAATGATATCACCGAAAGAAAAATAGGCGAACAGAAAATTATTAAGGCCAACCGTTTGTATGCATTCATTAGCCAGGTAAACCAGATGATATTGCGGGCAACTGATGAACAAATGCTTTTTAAAGAAGCCTGTAATATCGCGGTGGAATTTGGTAAATTTAAACTGGTTTGGATTGGGATGCTGGAGGGAGCCCGGCAGCAGTTAATTCCCGTTAGATATGCAGGTGATGAACAGGGATACCTGGCAGCAATAAAAAAAGACAAAGAACAAAAATGGCCGGAAGCCAGTAGGACGATGCACGCTGCCATAAAAGATGGAAAACGCATTGTTTGCAATGATATTGAAACCGATGTTTCGATGGCTCCCTGGAAAGAGGAAGCTGTTACACGGGGATTCAAATCCTTGTTGTCATTGCCCATCAAAAAATATGGAAAAATATTAGGCGCATTTTCTTTTTTATCCGCCGAACCCAACTTTTTCGATGATGAAGAAACGTTGTTGCTGGAAGAGGCAACACGTGATATTTCTTTTGCTTTGGAGGTTTTTGATAAAGAAAAAATGCGGCAAACAGCCGAAGCAGCAGAGCTGGAAACCAGGCGGCGTTATCAAACTCTTGCCGAAGTGGCGCCGGTAGGGATCTTTCATACAGATACAGCTGGCAATACTACCTATATCAATCCCAACTGTTGCAATATTTCTGGATTGACAGTAAGTGAGGCATTGGATGGGAAATGGTTAAGTGCTGTGCACCTGGATGACCGCAACAAGTTGGTAAGTAAATTAAGAAGTGTAGTGCCAGGAGAAGAAGTCACTTTGCCCGAATTTCGTTTTGTTCGTGCTGATGGCAGCATTGCCTGGGTAATGGGACAAGCGGTTTCCGAAAAAGATTCGAACGGGTCCTTTATAGGGTATGTAGGAACGCTTACTGATATAACAGAAATCAAAAAAGCGGAATCGGAACTAGCCCGGTTAAACAGGCGTTTGGAGGCCATTCTTCATGCCATTCCCGATCTGATGTTTGAAGTAGGCGCCGACGGACGTATCTACAATTATCATTCTCATAGCAATGATTTACTGGCAATGCCGCCAGAGGCATTTTTAGGCAAAACATTTACAGAAGTATTGCCGCCAGACGTTGCAGCAACCTGTATAGAAAGTATTGAAGAGGCCGCAGTAAAAGGATTTTCAATTGGCCGCCAGTATGCATTACAACTATCCGGTGGCGAATACTGGTTTGAATTGTCGATTGCACCGATGGAAAAAACGGATGAACAGGCAGGGCATTTTATTTGTTTGTCCCGTAATATTACCATGAAAAAACTATCAGAAAAAGCTTTGCAGGAAAGTGAAGAGAGCTACCGGATTTTAGTTGAAAACGCACCGGAAGCCTTGGTGGTAGTGGATGTAGCGCAGCAGAAATTTGTGCAGGTGAGCGAAAGCGCCCTGACTTTTTTCAAGATGGACCGGGAGCAATTACTGTCAAAAGGCCCCAAAGATGTAAGTCCTGAATACCAGCCGGGTGGACGCTTATCGTCGGAAATGGCCATGGAAAAAATGATTGCAGCGCTCAGGGGAATGAAGCAGACTTTTGAATGGACCCATTTAAACAGCCTGGGCGAACTGATTTTAAGTGAGGTAAGACTTGTGAAGTTGCCATCTGATAAAAATATGTTAGTGAGGGGCAGTATTACCGATATTACCGAAAGGAAGAAAGCCGCTGAAATGATCGTTGCCAACGAAAAAAAATTCAGGAAGCTGGTTGAAAATGGCAACGATGCCTTTGTTATTTTAAGCCCGGAAGGAAAGGGGAAATACATTTCATCTTCTGTTGAAAGATTACTTGGGTATTCTGAAGCGGAAGCGTACGAACTGGATCTTTTTTCTTTAACTCACCCGGCTGATTTGCCGGAAGTAGCAAGGGAATTTAAAAAAGCATTGCAAAATCCGGGCATACCAATTGCCGGCCATACATCCCGGTTACTGCATAAAAATGGCAGCTGGCGCTGGTTTGAAGATACAATGACGAACCTGCTTGATGACCCGGATATTGGTGGCATTGTGGACAATTTCAGGGATGTTACCGAGCGGAAGGAAAAGGAAGAAGAAATAAAGACGAGTGAAGAAAAGAGAAGACTGATTATGAATGCAGCCCTGGATGCCATTATCTGTATTGATACAAAAGGTGTGATTACTTTTTGGAATCCGCAGGCAGAAAAAATATTTGGCTGGCAGGAGGAGGAGGTGATGGGTAAAGTATTATCTGATATCATTATTCCGGAACCCTACCGTAAAATGCATGATGCGGGAATGGAAAATTACCTTAAAACAGGACAAGGGCCGGCATTGAATGTATTGCTGGAATTGAATGCAGTTAACCGGCATAAAGTTAGTTTTCCGGTGGAGCTGACTGTACTGCCAATTAAACAGGGCGGGGAAGAATTTTTCTGTGCCTTCATCCGCGATATCAGCGAACGAAAAAAAGCTGCGCAGGCCATACTGCTGAGTAACGACCGGTACAACATGGTAGCCAGGGCTACCAACGATTCTATCTGGGAACTCAACATCGCCACAAAGGAGATAGCCCGGATTGGCGATGGTTTTAAAACTTTATTTGGTTACGATAACCAAACAGGCAACAGCGCTGATACCGGCTTTGCGTCACTTGTTCACCCTGATGATCTGGCGATGGTTAAAGCGTCTATGGAGGAGGCTTTTGCCAACCCGGACACGGTTTACTGGGGGCAGGAGTACCGGTTTTTAAAAGCCAATGGTGAATATGCCCATGTGTACGACAGGGGTTATATCATCCGCGATGCGGAGGGAAATGCCATACAAATGATTGGCGCCACACAGGATATATCAAAACTGAAGGAAAACGAATTGAACCTGTTACTGCTCAACCAGCACCTGCAATCACAGGCCAAAGAACTGGCAGACTCCAATGCCGAACTGGAGCAGTTTGCTTATGTAGCGTCGCACGATTTACAGGAGCCCTTAAGGATGGTGACCAGTTTTCTTACTTTATTCGAAAAAAAATACAGCAGCTCTGTGGATGAAAATGGAAGAAGGTATATCAATTTCGCTGTAGACGGTGCCATGCGTATGCGGCAAATTATAGTGGATATATTGGAGTTTTCAACAATAGGGAGGGTAAAAGGCGATACAGAAGCAGTGGACCTGAATAAGCTGATCAGTGAAACTATGCAACTTTTTCAAACGGAGATAGAAGCAAAAAAAGCGGTTATCAAAACAGGGGAGCTTCCGGTGTTGATGGCGCAGGAAGCTCCGTTAAGACAAGTATTTCACAACCTGATCGGCAATGCCTTAAAATACGCTGCAGATAACAGGCCACCGGTAATTGCTATCACAGCAACGGCTGGGCCGGATTATTGGCAATTCGCGGTGGCCGATAATGGCATAGGTATCAGCGAAGAATATTTCGATAAAATATTTGTCATCTTTCAGCGCCTGCATAACCAAAGTAAATTTTCCGGCACCGGTATCGGGCTGGGGATTACAAAAAAAATAATTGAAAACTTTGGAGGTAAAATCTGGCTCGAATCGAAACCTGGCAAGGGAAGTACATTTTTTTTCACAATAAAAATTAGATAGAACAACGCTGCTTCACCAAACAGGTTTACAAAAAATGGATAACAGGCCTTAACAGAAGTATAAAACGCATTTTGCAAAATGACTACACCGCTACACATTTTACTGGTTGAAGATAATGCAGGTGATATTCTGTTAACGCAGGTTGCTTTTGAAGAATTGGGTATACATTTTAAAATGAGCGTTGTAAACGACGGAGATGAAGCCGTGGATTTTTTGAGCAGGGAAGGAGATTACCAGCAAGTAGAATTGCCGCACCTGTTATTGCTGGATATCAACCTGCCCAAAAAAAATGGGCACGAGGTATTGAAATACATTGAAGCGAACCGGTCTCTCTGCCACATACCCGTAATAATGCTTACCACTTCATCATCCAAAAAAGATATCGATTTGGCTTATGAACACCATGCCAGTGGCTTTATTACAAAGCCCTCCAATGTAAACGATTTCATCAGTGCGATTGGTACTACCATCGGCGTATGGTTACCGAAAATACACCCGGCGGATTAATAATTAACACAAATACTTGTGCAGTGTATAAACCGATAGATGTTTACTAACCTGATGGTTACCAAGTGGCCGTTAGAAGGCAGGCGGGGAGGCGATCGCCTTGTGCCCGCTGCGTTTCCGGTAAAGTGAAACAATGAAGCCATGTCTTCGGCTTCACGTTCAATGTTTTTGCAGGCTTACAAGTTGTAACCTTTTACGATTGCAGGATGCGCAAATAAGCTTTCCACGGTCCAACTTCATTTTTATATTGTTTGGCCATCACGCGGACAATCTGGGCAATGTGATTCAGATCGTGAACGGCCCATGTTGAAATAAGTTGCGATAAAGTAACTGCTCCAAACTCAGGGTGAATTCCTGTTTTTTCTAAGTCCGCTTCCGTAAGTTCCTTTGATTTTAAGCGAACGGTGTTATGCTGCCGGATGCTTTTGAATTCATCCAGCAGTTCGTGTAATGTTGGCGTTTCGCTTTTTTTTAATTGGGCGAACCGGTCAAATGGTACAAAGGACTTGTCTGTTTTATCGGAGAGAATAACTTCCATTCTCGGAATCCAGTCTGTTTTTTCACCATGGATAAGGTGCCCTATAATTTCATACACGTTCCAGCTTTCTCCGCCTTCATTATTGGCCGTCCACTCGTTTGATAAGTTGTACAACATTGTTATAAGCACGTCAGGTGTACGCTCAAGAATTTCGACCGATTTTGATAGGGAGAAATGCATTGCTATGGTGTTTACTTCAAAGGTAAGTTGTTTGAAAGCTGGTCAATATGCCATCAACAAAACCGGGGTAAAGGCCGCCTTGATCAAAAAATGCTGAGCCGAGGGATTTTAATTATTGATACATGGTTGAGGCTATGCTGCGAAAATGTATTCAAACAATCCATTGTCAAATCAATGTTGTTTACTTAGCCTGGCCTGGTATCGGATCAACCGCCGACGGGGTTGATAGCCGCCGCGGGAGGTAGCGCAATCCGGTAAGTTATTTTACCAGGTAATTACATTAATTGTAAGATATTCATTTGCTATTTTACATTGTGCAAATGCCCTGGTGACTACGGAGTTTTTTTAATTGCCTGCTTTTCCCAATGCATTGCCGCCACATAAAGTCATCCAATAAAAAATCATCCCTTTTTATTATTATACAACCTGTATCACACCTTCCTTCAAATTAGGCTGGCCCTTACCGGTAGTGATGAGCTTAAATAGACTTTGCTGAATATACTGTGTCCATGCGGTGGAGCAAATATCAAAACATTCATACGCCGGCGTTAAGCCAAAGTGAGCAAAAATGAGTTTTGTTTTATCGCCTTCCTGCTCAATTTCAAAACCAACTTTTGTGTTTTTCCATTCGCTTTTATCTTTTATAAAATTAAAGTAGTTGTCAAGTACCAGCCATACCACTTTCTTGCCAGGAGCAACTTCTAACAGTTTCATTTTGCAAATGTGCACGTCTTTGTACTGGTAGTCGAACACATCATTCAGTTCGCTGGTGCCGCCTTCTATTTCTTCCGACCACCAGCCCCTTACATTGTTGATGGCGTCAAACACTTCTTTTGGCGATTGGTCAACCAAAAAAGAAGTGGCAAAATGTTGATCGTTCATGCTGTTATTTTTGAATTGATTTTGCTTTAATTTCTTTATTAAGCACATTGGGATTTCCTTTGCAGGTGGTTATAAAAGGCAACAGGCTTTGGTGCAGGTATTGATTCCATCCGTTTGAGCAGTCGCGGAAGCATTGAATTTGCGGCACCAGTCCCAGGTGAGTAAACTGTAATTGTGTTTGGCCATCCCGTGCAGTAATTTCAAATACAATGGTTGTACCGGTCCATTCACTCGTGTTGGTAAGAAAACTCAGGTGACTATCAGTAACCAGCCAGACAATTTTTTTACCAGGCACCACTTCAACTAATTTTTGCCTGGAGTAATGTACATCTCCGAAACGAACTTCAAACTCATCCTCCTGTTCTGTTGAATTACCCGTAAAGTCTTCCGACCACCATCCGCGGACATTGTTGATGGCATTGAATACTTCACCCGGCGTTTGATTAACCAAAAAATTGGTTGTGTAATCATGGTTTGCCATAGCATTACTTTTTAAGTGTGCGTGTTTAAATTTTACAAATGCGGTACTGCAAAAGTATTGTCTCAATATTACTTTTAAGCGGTGTAAAATGGACTTTGTAGTGGGTTGATTTGGACATAGCAAAATAGTAGCTTTGTCAAAAGCAACACAATGAAACATCTGACCATTATTGTACCTGAAGGTGAGAATAATTTAAGCAGCATAGTAGGAACATACAAGATATTTACAAGAGCAAATGAGTACCGCACAAAGGCCGGGCACAAGGCGGTATTTTCTATCCAACTGGCAGGCATCTCGGATGAGGTGGAATTTTATGAAGGTTTGTTTAGCGTGAAGCCGCACACAAATATTGCTGCCATCACAAAAACCAATCTCATCATTATTCCCTCATTGAACCACAACTACGAAAAAGCAGTAAAAGGAAACAAAACTCTGATTGACTGGATTGCGAAACAATATAAAGAAGGTGCGGAAATAGCAACGATTTGTACCGGTGCATTTATGCTGGCTTCCACAGGTTTACTGGATGGAAAGCGTTGTTCTACCCATTGGGCAGCTGCGGAAAATTTCAGCAGGATGTTTCCCAATGTGCAACTGCAGGCAGATAAACTGATCACAGATGAAAATGGCATCTATACAAATGGAGGTGCTTATTCTTTTTTAAACCTGTTAATTTACCTGGTAGAAAAATATTACGACCGGCCAACGGCCATCTTTTGTTCCAAGGTTTTTCAGGTAGACATGGATAGAAAAAGCCAGTCGGCTTTCACCATTTTTATCGGGCAAAAGTTACATGGGGATGAAGTAGTAAATAAGGCGCAGGAATACATGGAAACCAACCTGCATGAAAGAATATCCGTTGAACATTTGTCAGCCAGGTTTGCTGTAGGCAGGCGCAACTTCGACAGAAGATTTGTAAAAGCTACAGGCAATACACCGGTTGAATATTCGCAACGGGTAAAAATCGAATCCGCTAAAAAGGCATTTGAAAACAGCCGGAAAACAATCAATGAGGTGATGTATGATGTAGGTTATTCAGATGTAAAGGCATTCCGGGAAGTGTTCAGAAAAATTACGGGGATGTCGCCGGCGGAATACAGAAGCAGGTATAATAAAGAAGCGTCGGTATAATTGTACTGTGCAGCCGGTAAGGTAATTAGAGCATATGACAAAGGGTGGTGAAATAACAATTCTATCTTATTCACCGGCCTTTGGTATGGTAAAAATAAGGGTGGTGCCAACACCAACTGTACTTTCAATTTTAAAAGTTCCGGCGTTTTTTTCCATAAATTCATTTACCAGTTTTAAACCTAAACCCACGCCTTTTTCTCCCGTTGTACCGGTGGTAGTTTTTAAGTCTTGTTGATGAATGATATTATCAATTTGTGTTGCCGTCATACCAACGCCGGTATCCGACAAGGTTAACGTTATATTGTTTCCGCTATCTTTTAAATTAAAACTGATTACAGCACCCGGGTGTGAAAATTTAAGGGCATTGCTGATTGTATTGCGCACAATAATTTCAAATTGATTTTTGTCGATGAATATAGATTGAGGATAGCAATTATTTTCAATCGTAATCGATTTAGTCTTGGCCTGTTCCTGGAACAGTAAAATTATACTGTCGATAAAAGATTTTATTTCTACTGTTTCAGGTTTTGTTTGCATGCCATTTAACTGCGATGTTGACCAGGTTAGTAAACTCCCGATCGTTGCATTTAGATTGGTACTGTTTGTCAGCACACTGGGCAAGAGTCTTTCAAAGTCATCCGTGCTCACTTTTTTGCTGGCCATTAATTGCAGCAGCTTATGCAGGGTAGCGGCAGGTCCTCTTACATCATGACTGATAATGGAAAAGAGTTTATAATTATCGCTGTTGATTTTTTCCAGTGCTGCCCTTTGCTGGTTGATGATTTCGTTTTGCTCCTTTAATGTTTTATTCTTTGATAACAGCCTTACGAGGAAATAAGCCAGTAATAATAAAATGCTGGTAACAGCAACCGCAACAGTAATAATAAAGTTCAGGTATTGCTTTTTGTCTTTGATCTCGTTGTGCAGTTCGTTGATTGCGTTGATGTTTTTATCAACCTCTATATTCTGAACAATTTGTTGTAAATGATTGGTTTTTTGTTCCTGCTGAATGGAATCCCTTAACAGGAAAGCCCTGGTAAAATAGTTGCTGGATTTTTTAAAATCGCCGGTCTGGTTATAGTAATTGCCAAAGAATGAAAATATCTGTTGTTGCTCATCCAGGTAAAAATTATTATCACGTTTACCTGAAGCAATAATGCTGGCTAAAAGTTGGTTGGCACTTTCACTATATTTAAAAGCACTATCGAGCTTATTCAGTTTCAGGTATAATTCACTGAGCGAGATCCTGGTATTCAGGGCACTGCCCGGTTCATTGTTTTGCAGGCTGAGTTGTTCATCCCTTTTATAATATGGAATCGCTTCTGAAAGACGGTTGGCCAGTGTTAGGGTATAAGCCAGGTTTCCTGAAGTAATGCCTTCCCATGCAGAATTTTTCTTTGCCTTGCTGAGCTCCAGTATTTCTTTAAACTGTTCAATAGAAACAGCTGTATTGTTTTTATTCCTGTTGATTAATGCCAGCGTAGTTAAGGAGTTGAGGTCGATGTTACTTTGTATATTTTCCGGAAAAGCGTTTTTGCCACCTGCTAAAAACAGGTTGATATATTTGGTGGCGTAGTAATATTCTTTTAAGTGATAATAAAACTGCGAATAAAAATAATACAGCTGGTATTTTACATCATGGCTGGCGAAAGTGGGATTTTCTTCCATTTTTAAAACAGCCAGGTTAAACTCCTTATCTAATTTTCTTTTTTGCGATTCATTTTGAAAAATATAAAACAGGTCGTAAAAAATATATTTTGCCGCTGCTGCTTTTGCCGCCTCTTGTAAAAAATAAGTGGTGTTGAAAATTAATTCCTTGTCGCTGTTTTGTTGCAGGTGGTTTTTAATGCGCAAATCAACTGCAAGTCCTTCTTCCTGCGACTTGCTGTTCATTAATTCGTTTGCCCAAATTGTTGTGCTGTCTTGTTGGGAGTAACCTACAGATTGCTGGAAACACAGAGTTAGTGATAGGATAATAAATTTGGTAATTGGATTCATAATTTAAAGATAAAATATATTTCTTAAAATTATTTCCTGATTTGATTTTATGGAAAGGTCCAACCGGTTAGGGGGTTTTATTTTGTAACGGGCGCAAGTAACCCTGGTGATCATTGTTGTGTCACACCCTTGTACGGCGAACCCGTGTGGGACTTTTACCGGAGCGGCGCATGTTATGTGGTCCCAAAGCTTTATACACAACAGTTATAATTTTTGCCAATAGAATGTTTCATCATAGGAAGTTATTTTGTTACGCGGGCAGCGCTGCCGCAAGGGAGCAGCCGGTGGATAGCAATAGTAATAGCCCAGGTTTCAGTGCACCGTTTTGTGGATTTTGTCAGGCTGTATTTGACGTACCTGCGGCACGCCGCCGCGATCGTTTCATTTCTACCAACATTATGTTTGTATGGAACACGAAAACCCCTTGTAAAAAGCGAGGTTATTTCAATAATTACGCCCGGCGGACGAAGCTGGTGTTAATTAAGGAATCTTAAGAAAATTATTTATGGTTACCTGGCACTGGTGCAGACTGCTCATTTAGCATTAGCGTTGCCAAAAGCTGTAAAAGTAAAAGAGGACGATGCAAGGATGCCCCACACCGTTTCATAGCCCAGACCAATGTTTAATTTTTTAAACCGAAGTTGACGATGCTGGTCAAGTCTCAAAATAGCTATCAAATGTATCGCCCGGTTTTAGTTAAATTGCCATATAAAAAAGGTAACCCAAAATATCTATACAACAGATTACATGCAAACATCTTCTTTAAAAATTGGTTTATTTGCCATAGGCCTGGAGGCTTACTGGGCGCAGTTTGATGGTTTAAAAGAAAGGCTGGAAGGCTATCTTGGGGAGGTGCATCAAAAGATTGCGGACCTGCATCCCGGTGTGGTGAATACCGGGTTGGTAGATACCATTGACAAGGCTTTTGAGGCGGGCAAAACTTTCCGCCGGCAGGATGTGGACATTATCTTTTTGTATGTATCTACCTATGCATTGTCGTCGATGGTGTTGCCGGTGGTGCAGCATGCAAAAGTGCCGGTAATTATTTTAAACCTGGCCCCCGAAGCGGCAATTGATTATACCAGTTTTAATGCCAGCAGCGACCGTACAAAGATGACGGGGGAGTGGCTGGCTTTTTGTTCTGCCTGCCCTGTGCCGGAGATTGCCAATGTGTTTAACCGCGTCGGCATATCGTTTCACCAGGTTACCGGTATGCTGCACAACGATCCGTATTGCTGGAAAGAGGTGAGTGAATGGGTTGCAGCAGCAAGGGTGGCCAATATCATGCGCTTTAACAGAATGGGTTGTATGGGTCATTATTACAGTGGCATGCTGGATATCTATACCGACCTTACACAACAATACGCCAGCTTTGGCGGTCATATAGAATTACTTGAAGTAGAGCAACTGGCGACCCTGCGAAAGCAAGTGACGGCATCAGAAATACAGGAACGTCTGGCTGTGTTTAATGACAGCTTTGATGTGCAACCAGATTGTGCTGCGGCTGACCTGGAGAAAGCGGCCATTACTTCGGTGGCGCTTGACAAGTTGGTGGAGCAGCACCAGCTGGGTTCGATGGCTTATTATTACCGGGGCACCGGCAATCCCGAAAATGAAGAAGCGATCAGCTCTATTATTTTAGGTAATTCCTTATTAACTGCAAGGGGTATCCCGGTGGCGGGAGAATATGAAATTAAAAATGCCCAGGCCATGAAGATCATGGATAGCTTTGGAGCAGGCGGTTCGTTCACCGAATATTATGCGATAGATTTTACCGATGATGTGGTGCTGATGGGGCATGATGGTCCGGGCCATATTGCGATTGCGGAAGGCAAAACAAAAGTGCGGCCGCTGAAGGTATTTCATGGTAAAGTAGGCAGCGGGGTATCGGTTGAAATGTCTGTTAAAAACGGGCCGGTTACTTTATTATCCGTAGTTGAAAAAAGGGGTGGAGGATTGCTATTGCTGGTGGCTGAAGGCGCTTCTGTACCAGGTGCCATTTTAGAGATTGGCAATACCAACAGCCGGTATAAGTTTTCCACCGGCGCCCGCTGTTTTGTAAACGACTGGAACAGTCATGGCCCAGCGCATCACTGCGCTATCGGGCTTGGACATATTGCAGCGAAGATTAAAAAGTTGGGGGCTTTGCTGGAGTTGGATGTCGTGCAGGTTTGCTGAGAATACCATTCATCGCTGTATAATGATGCCATTATAAAGAGTTTGAAATCTTTCAATTTAGCAAGCAAGCGCTATTATTTGGCTTGCGTACCATACAATTAACAGAGTACATACTTTGCAGACAATCAATGGAATAAAATGGTAAGGCACTTGCTTTTCCAAAAATTAGTTTCTATATTTAACCCCTGACCTCCAAACCTGTTAATTACCAACGCTGCTGTTTACTCTACACCACAATTCATACTTGAACTTAATTGTTTCGGGATAGATATATCGCTTGACGTCCGGCGGTAATTTTTTCCGGTGACTTTATAAAACACGGTTTTGGTGATCGTGTTTTTCCAGTTTAATACCCCCAATTCCTTCCAAAAGCCCCCACTGAACCCACCGCAACTTTTATTATTTATTATCTAAACTGGCGATAACCCGGTAAGCCGAAAACGGGATGACAGAGTAGGCGGTAAAAAATATGTTATGGCAACACAAAAAAAAGCAGCTCCTAAAGCAGCACCTAAAGTAAAAGCATCTGCAGAATCCATCAGGGTAGTTCCCTTGTTCAACCCAAAAATGGGTATTAAACTGGAAGACCTCAGTGCTAAAAAAGAAGACAGTGAATTGTTAACCATGGCGCCACCAACGGCCACACCAAAACTGGTTTACAACCGCGGTCCGCTGATTAAAAACACCAAAGTATATACCATTTTCTGGGGGAAAAACTGGGCTTCCACCGCGGCATTTATTACTCTTAGAAATAACATCAATCAGTTTTTTACCGCCATACTTACCAGCTCCTTAATAGACCAGTTGGCCGAGTACAGTGTCCCTGGCGCCGCCATTGGTCATGGTAGTTTATCCGGGTCCAAAGTAATTACCAAAGCAGCGCCTAAAATGCAGATCAATGATTCATTGATCCGTACCACTTTGTCAGGCTGGATTACCGCCGGTACAGTTCCCCCGTGGGATGCCAATACGCTCTATTTTATTTACATGGATAAAGGTGTAAAAGTTACCATGGGCGGCAGCAGTTCCTGCACTTCTTTTTGCGGCTACCACGATGCTATCAGCGGCAAAAAATATTACGCGGTGATGCCATTTCCTTCCTGCTCCGGATGCCTGGGCGGAATGAATGTATTGGACGCCATCACCGGCACCAGTTCGCATGAATTGTGTGAAGCCATCACAGACCCCGTTCCACCAACCGGCTGGTATGACAATGCACATGGAGAAATAGGGGACATCTGCGCCTGGAAATTTAAAAGCGTAGCCGGATACAACGTACAACTGGAGTGGAGCAATAAGGCCAAACAATGCGTTTGATTGAATACTATTTTCCGCTCCATCTCAAACATTACAAACACGGGCCAATACAATACTAATATCCGTCAACCAATTTTATACATCCTGGTGCCGCAAGGCAGTACTTAAAAAAAAAGCATTTTAAACCAACACAATATGAAAAGAATCATTTTTAGCGGTATTTTTTTGCTGACTTTTTTTTCAGCAGTTACCATCAGCAGTTGCAGCTCCATCGCTCACTTCGACCAGGTAGCCTACTCACAAATGACGGCTGTTGAATCGGATGCGCTTTCGATGATGGACAAGGCAACAGAAGATTATGCCATTCACAAACAGGAAGTGGATGTTATCTCCAACAGAATTCAGCAGGCTTACCTGTATGATAAAAACCGCCCGAAAAATAGAATAACTGAAGAAATGTGGAAGCTGATCATGGACCCCGATGGCCATTTGTATGGTGGCTTTATAGCCCGGTGGAAATCAGAAGGAAAGTTAAAACCTGTATTTATCGCAGAAGCAAAGAAAAAAGTACAGGAAAATTTTGACCGTATTGCACAGCTGGAAAGTAAGAAGATAAAATCGTGAGCGGTGTGGTGAATGGTGAATAACGATTCGTTAGTGCACTCACTGCTGACAACTCATCACTCACCCGATACGAAACTCACAGCAATACGTGGTAACCAAAAAACATTCATCAATAAATTATTTCTTATGGCAAGTCAAGTTGATTTCGCAGACATTTTTAAACAACTGAAAACAGGCGTTGTGTCACTGGCTAAAAGTACCGTGTCAACCTATTTGAATGATGCAAAAACAGATGGTCAGAATTTACTGGCCGAGATGAAAGATGATCTGGAACGCTGGACCAAACTCCTCATCAGCGGTGACCTTACAACAAAAGATTTTGAATGGCTGGTAAACAGTGAAAAAGATTCTTTCAAAATGGCGGCACTGGAAAATGCAGGACTTGCTTTGATAAGGATTGATCAGTTCAGGAACAGTGTGTTGAACATGATTGTGGATACGGTTTTTAAGTTGGTAAAAGTATAGGAATAAGATATTTTTTGCCGCATGAAGCCTGTGGCCAGTGAGCTTCCGGGCGCCTATGGACAATTATTAATTGGCCCAACTGCAATATGAGATGAAAAAAATACCAACGGTTTACTGCCTTATTTTGATTGCATTAATGATGGCTATTGCAGCCGGTTGCAATAATGCTTCTTATGAACCAGCAGACAAAGTGCAAACAGATTCAGCGGCTCCGGCTGTTACAGGCGGTCAGGCAAATGATACAGCGAAAATAAACGATGTTAAAAAGCCAGCACCACCACCTCCGCCGGACAATGCACAAACGAAGCAGCACAATATGGATGAGATAAAGACAAATCCTGTTACCCGACACGATGTCGTTATTCATAGAATTGATACAGCTGTAATTAAGAACGTTCCCGGTACCGATACGGCTACAAAAAATAGGGATAGTGTAAAAAATAATGTTCCGGTTATTGACATCAGCAAACTTAACAATGAAGGTGTGGTAGTTTGGGAATTGCCGGAAAAGATGCGCACATTTATTGAATCATCTGTAAAAGTAAGGATCGCCACCATCGCGAATGAAATGGTGGCAAAAGCAGGAATAGATACTACGGGGAAAAATTCCGGATCAGAAAAAATAGATATCAGCGAAAAGATGAAGGTGACACTGGAGGCCGGTAAAGATTCGGATTTTATTATTGTAGCGAAAGACATCATTCACACGATACCCGGTAAGAAATATGCAGAATGGTTTTGGACAGTCACCCCGCTGAAACCCGGTACCCGCTACCTTATCTTAAAAGTGTCGCAGGTCACAGTTGTGAACGGAAAAGAGATACCGGCTGAAGAAAATGCTGTGTTGTCAAAAGAATTTACTGTAAAAGTAACGGCGGCATACGTGGCATCAACTGTATGGAATTTCATTAAATCCAACTGGGCCATCATTACCGCCATTATTACATTTTTTGCAGGCCTGCTGGTGAGAAACAAAATAAAAGAAGCAAAAGATCAGGCACCCTGATTACCGGCAAAAATTTTAGTTTAATTATTAAAGAGATACAGTTTCTTTTAAGTTTAAAAACTCGGGAATATGAGCTACCAATTATTAAAACAAGACGTACTTTTTTACCAGCGCTTTTTAAAAGCCAATGGTTTTTACGATGGCAAACTGGATGGACAATGGGGACCAAAAACAGATGCAGCAGATGCGGCTTTTGTTGCAAAAAGTCAGTCGATTAAAGCTGATTTTGGCACAGTGGATGCCAAGAGTGAGAGCAACATTGTTACCCTGATACCGGATGCACAGATTGCAGCCAGAAAGTTCCTGGCAATTCTCACCGCTGCAGGGAAAGACATTCGCATACTTTCTGGCACTCGTACCTATGCCGAGCAGGATGCATTGTATAAACAGGGACGAAACGGGAACAAATTACCAAAAGTAACCAATGCCAAAGGCGGACAAAGTAATCATAATTTTGGTTTAGCCTGGGATATCGGAGTATTTGAAAACGGTAATTATGTTGGTACTGACAGTAAATACAAAGTAATACCGGCAATGGTTCTGCCGCAATTGCCCCAGTTGGAATGGGGCGGCAACTGGATTAGTTTTAAAGACTTTCCGCATTACCAGCTGAAGTCTGTTTCTGATAGTGTGGCGGATATAAGGAACCTCTTTGAGAATGGGACAGCATATGTGTAACACTCCCGTTTCCTTTTTACGCTTCCCTGGTAACAACAATCAATACAATAAAAAACTCCTCAGATGAAAATAAAAAATTTGGCCATTCAAGGCGAAAAGCAGGCGGCCGTTCCTGAAGCGCCGGCTAACCTTACACCACTTGCATCTTATAAAATCAGCGGCAGCAACAGGGACCTTGCAGAGACCCATACCATTGACCTGAATGATAATGATAAACTGCTTGAATTTATTTTTGAGGATGAGACTACATGGCTGTGCGATGGCGCCACATTGCATGAATTGTTCCCGGAAGCAGAAGACCCTTCCAGGTCTGTTGGGGATGCATTTGTAATACCCGCCACCATCAAAACTGCTGAAAGTGACCGCGGTATATTTGGGGACATCGCGTTAAAGATTTTAAATGTTTTTGTAAAAAATAAAATCGATGACGGCGTAGCAAACATCGCATCCAAACTGGAAGATAAACACCTCGGTGGCGCGGAAGGATTGTATAAGGTAGATGCCGGTTTTAACTTGTCTCCCTTTGCAAAAATTGTTCCCAACAAACCGGTCCTGCTTTTTATTCATGGCACCAACAGCAGCACCACAGGCGCTTTCAGCGAGCTGGCCAAAGCCGATGTATGGAATTTTATTTTCAGTACTTACGGAGATAATGTGCTGGCTTTTCAACACCGTACGCTTACAAAAAGCCCCCTGCAAAATGTACTTGATTTAATAAAGCAATTGCCGGATACGGAAGATCTGCACATCATCAGCCATTCCCGCGGTGGAATTGTGGGTGACATTCTATGCCGTTACTGCAGTAAAAAAGAAGGCTTTTCTTCCGTCAATATTGATCTGCTTAAAAAAGAAAAAGGCCGCGACAATGACATAGAAACCATCAAACAATTGAACACCAGTTTTTTAAACCGCAACCTGAAGGTGAAGAAGTTCATTAGGGTAGGTTGCCCTGCAGCGGGTACTAAACTGGCATCTAAAAAACTGGAGCATATTTTAAATGTGCTTTTCAATTTATTTGGCGGAGCGGCAAATCCTTTTGCGGATATTTTAAAGGAGCTGATTGCAGAAGTGATACGGACCAAAGATGATGTAAGTGTATTGCCCGGCATTGAGGCGCAAAGTCCCGATTCTCCTTTTATTAAGATACTCAATGACCGGTCTGATGACATGGCCATTGACGGCAGTTCGCTGGCGGTTATTTCCGGCAATGGGACTACCAGTATCAGCTTTAAAGGACTGCTCGTAATTTTAGGAAAATTATTTTACTGGCAAAGAAACGACCTGGTGGTGAACACCGATTCGATGTACCTCGGTGCCAACAGAACAGGCAATATCCAGTACTTTTTTGACCAGGGTGGAGATGTAGATCACATCAAATATTTTTTAAACAATAAAACAAGGGAGGCGCTTTTTCTGGCGTTAAAAACTGCAGATGGACAACCCATACCCGGCTACAACGCCGTGCCACAGCACGAAATACCTGCAAGTGACCGTGGTGAGGTTAGAGGATTTGAACATGGAGAGCTAATGCCTTACGCCAATGTGCCTTCCGGCAAAAAGCCCATTGTTATTTTGTTGCCGGGTATCATGGGCTCTAACCTTTCCCGCAATGGGGATAAAATATGGCTTGCGTATATCAAGTCGGTATTCGGTGGCCTTACGGATATGTTACAGGTAGATGATAAAACAATTACTGCTACTTCGCTGATCAAAACATCTTACAAAAGACTGGCCGATCGTCTATCGTATAAGTATGATGTAGTAGTCTATCCGTTCGACTGGCGACGGCAATTGAATGATTGTGCCAAAGACCTGAATGATACGATCACAGGATTGCTTAAATTCAATCAGCCTATCAAAATGATCGGCCACTCCATGGGCGGTTTGCTGATAAGGGATTTTATCATCAACCACGATGATACCTGGAAGCAGCTCAATGCTTCCAAAGGCTTTAAAATTTTGTTCCTGGGGTCGCCACTGGGTGGCTCTCACAGAATATTAACCGTACTGTTTGGCATGGATTCCATCATCAATTCACTCAACTTTTTAGACCGGGTTCACACCAAAAAAGAATTGCTCGAAATGTTCTGCGCTTTCCCGGGTATACTAAGCCTGCTGCCACTTTCAACAGATAAAGACAATGACTTTGCAGACCCTGCTACCTGGGAAAGTATGCGGAATGCATTGGGAGATGGTGCATGGCCGCTGCCCGGAAAATCTTACCTGGACACATTTAAAAACTACCGCGATAATATCATCGCCAAAAGGGATAGCATTGATTACAGCAACCTGGTTTATATTGCCGGTAAAGATAAGGCCACTCCATGCGGGTATTACAACGATGTGATACCGCCCCGCACTGAGCTGGTGTTTTTGGTAACAGGCGAAGGAGACCAGAGTGTAACATGGGAAAGCGGAATACCACAACAACTGATAGATAAAAAAGCGGTGTATTATGTTAATGCCAGTCACGGAGCGCTGGCCAATGAACCCACCATTTTTGATGGTATTGAAGAAATACTGGAAACGGGGGCTACTACTTTGTTGAGCACGGCAAGGCCAGCCGTTAGAGGTGATGCAAAGGTATTTCGTATGCCGGAAGTGTACAACTTTGATGTGTCAGAGCGCGGGCTGGAAGCGGCTGTGTTTGGAAACAGTGAAGACAATGAACCTATTGCCAGCCAGGTGCCCATTGCGGTTTCTGTCAGCAACGGCGACCTGGCGTATGCATCATTCCCTGTACTTGCCGGACACTTTAACAACGATGGCATTTTGTATGCAGAAAAATCCATCGATTGCAATTTAAACTGGATGCTTTCGGCACGCCATAAACTCGGTTTATATCCCGGTGAAATTGGTACGAATTCGCTGGTATTAAGCAATGGCGGGGCATATGATTTTGCCGGTGCCATTATTGTCGGCCTCGGCGATCCGGGGAGTTTAACAGCCTACCTGCTTACAAAAACAGTTGAGCAGGGGGTAGCTAAATACCTGCTGCATATTAACAATGGTGATGCGGCAACTAACCAGGAAATAGGTATTTCTGCATTAATTATTGGTAGCGGGTATGGCGGCCTGTCCATAGATAGTTCCATTAAGGCAGTTATCGAAGGAGTAAATATTGCCAACAGTAAAGTAACAGCGGTATTTAAAAATACAGTCAAAACCATCCAGCGCATTGAGTTTATAGAATTGTTTGAAGACAGGGCACTGAGTTGTATGTATGCCATCAGCAAGCTGGAAAGCAAGGATAATAAGGCCTTCAATGTACGCATAGGCAGCAAAAAAATAAAGACGTTGTTTGGTTCTCAAACCCGGTTGATTACTGATCCATCAGATGAATGGTGGAACCGCATTACGGTAAGGCTCAAAAAAGTAAAAGAAGGTACCAACGATGTGCAAAGTTTACTGTTCAGTGCCAGTACGGGTGATGCAAGGGAAGAAGAAAGGGAACTGTTCAGCAGTACGCCGCTGATTGATTTATTCATTGATCAGGTATCCACACAAAACAACTGGAATGCCTGTGCTGCCAAAACAATCTTTGAGCTGATGATACCGAACGAATTTAAAGAGCGGTTGAAGAAGAAAGGCAATATCAGCTGGATACTGGATACCGACACGGCGGCTTATCCATGGGAACTGCTGCAGTATAGCACGGCAAACGCAAAGCCCTTGTGCGTGGATGCTGGTATGATACGGCAACTGGCAACGGCTGACTACCGCGTTAGCATTAAAAGGGTAGCGGGCGAAAAAGCGCTGATTATTGGCGATCCTTTATTGAACGGTTTTGTTAACCAGTTGCCCGGTGCTGTGAAAGAAGCTAAAGCTGTAGAGACGGTGCTTTCAAACAACGGCTATATAAAAACGTCGCTCATCAACACCAGCGCGGCAGAAATTATAACCAGCTTTTTTTGTGATGATTATAAAATCATCCACCTTGCCGGGCATGGCGCTTTCAATCCGGCATCACCAAGGCAATCAGGAATGGTAATTGGTAACGGGGAGTTTTTAACAACCTTTGATATTGAGCAAATGAGTACCATACCCGAGCTGGTTTTTGTTAACTGCTGTCATTTGGGTAAAACGAGTGGGGTAGATGAAAAGTTTTTTGAGCAACGGTATAAGCTTGCCGCTAATGTTGGTACAGAGTTGATTCGCATTGGCGTAAAAGCAGTGGTGGCAGCAGGCTGGGCAGTAAATGACGATGCAGCGATGGATTTTGCACAAATATTTTATGCACGTATGTTTGGCGGCTATAGTTTTGGCGACGCGGTCAGGGATGCACGTTCCGCTATTTATGAAAAATATCACCAGGATAACAATACCTGGGGAGCTTACCAATGCTATGGGGATCCTTTTTACCGGCTGGTGAACCGCACAGACGGAAAAAAAGAGAACAAACGCGATTATTTAATTGCCCGGGAAGTAGAAATTGATTTGCATAACCTTCGCAACAGCCTTGATATTAAGAGCACCAGCTGGAAAGATACAATCGACCGGCTTGCATTGATTTCAACTGCAAAAGACAAAGCTGAAATTCAGAGTTCAGAAATTACTGAAACGGAGGCTGCCATTTACTTTGAACTGGCGGAATATAAACTGGCGATTGAAAAATTTGAAGCCCTTAAAAACCAGGAAGATGCTACTTTCTCTGTGTCATCGCTTGAAAAGTACTGTAACGCCCGTTGCAAAAAATATGTGGAGGATTTTAAAGCAGGTGCAAAGCCGGCAGAGCTAATCACGAAGCTGAATAACATAATCGGTGAACTGGATGAATTGCTGAAAATAAATGCCACGGCAGAGAGAAAGGTTTTGCAGGCGAGTGCCAGTAAAAGAAAGGGGCTGATTACAAAAGACCCTGCTGCAAAATTACAGGCCTACAAAGATGCTATAGAATACTATTCGCAGGCCGTTGCTATTAATAAAAATGCGTCGTATGCGTTTAACCACATGCTGATTTTTGCGAGTGCTTTATACATGATAGAAAATACCGTGGCTAAACAAATGAAGTATGGCGATATGACGAAAGCACAAGTGCTAAAAGCCATTGCCAACAGGAAAAAAGCGCTGCAACTGCCTTACCGCAATATGGATTACTGGGATATTATTGACGAAGCTACTTATGATTTATCCCACTTATTTTTAGATAAAACGGAGGCGCAAAATGAGGGAAAATGGGACAGCGTGGAAGATCGCTTTCGCCGCATCTGGCGTAGTGCGGGTTCTTTGGGAAAGAAGAAAGCTGAACTGGAAAATTTTGAAATTGTCTCAGATATGCTGTCGCTTTCAACAGACAAGGCGGTGCTGTTTTACAAAGAAAAAATTGATGGCATGAAGGAAAGACTTGCGAAGGAGGTAGTGAAAAAATAATGCTTTAAAATTGAAAGGATATTTTGTTGGCGAGGCCGGATAAGATTTATGATCATCCGGCCTTTTTTATGATTACTCTTCTTGAATTTTTAGATATGATTATGCGGTTATAATTTTATTTGTATTTTACAATATGAATACCAGCTGGCGCATCCCGTTACTTTTTATTGGCACCATCATCATGTTTGTGGTGATGGGCAAAACCAGTGCTCCGCTAAAGACAACTGCGAAGTATAAAAATATCGTATACCTTGAACTTGCTTACAACAGTGAAAAAGCAGATGATATTTTAAAAGATTGGGGAAGTGCTAATATTGAGGTCGCTAAAATCAATACGTATTTTGACTTTATTTTTATCTTTTGCTATGCACTCTTTTTATATTTTACCAGCGAAAAAGCAGCCCGCATTACAAATAGTAAAGTTGGGATGAGTATTGCCCGGGGAACCTTGTGGGCGGGCATTTTAGATATAATGGAAAATGCCGGCATGCTCATTACATTGTCCGGCAATGGTTCTGATGCGGTTGCTTTTGCAACTGCTTTTTGTTCTGCAATAAAATGGGTGCTGGTAGTTATTGCAGTAGTGTATTTGCTGGTGGTTATATTGCAACTGCTATTTAATAGAAAAATAAATTTGCTTTTTATCTGAAGGATTTATTCCCACCAATCATTTCAACTTACATTTATATCTATATTCATCTCCGGGATTTTTCAACAACCTAATTTATTGCACATGAAAACACGCTTCATTTTCTCCATTATATTATTTGTACACTACTACAGTCATGCCCAGGATGCCGCTACAAAGGCGGATTCGTTGGTAAGTGCTTACGCCAGGTTATACCAGTTTAATGGTGCTGTGTTGGTGGCCGAAAATGGTACAGTGTTGTTAAATAAAGGATACGGCTATCGCAATGTTTCAGATAAAATATTAAATACTGAGCAGAGTATTTTCCAGCTAGGTTCTGTTACCAAACAATTTACAGCAGCAGTAATTTTAAAATTGCAGGCAGAAAAAAAGCTGAGTGTAACCGATCATCTGAATAAATATTTTCCAGACTATCCCAAGGGCGACAGTATTACAATTGAACAGTTGCTGACACATACCTCCGGCATTTACAATTATACAAATGATGAAAAGTTTATGGCCAATGAAATTACAAAGGCTACTAACCGCGAAAAGATAATAGCGATGTTTAAAGATAAGCCGCTGGATTTTTCACCGGGTTCCAGCTGGAGTTATTCCAACAGTGGTTATGCGTTGCTGGGCTATATAATTGAAGCCGTCACCAAACAACCTTACGAAGCAGTAGTGCGGAAATATATTTTTACACCTTTAAAAATGACGCACAGCGGATTTGATTTTACGCATTTAAAAAGCAATGATAAAACCACGGGCTACTTCAAGTTGACGGCAAGAGAAAGTGCCCCAGCGTCTATTGTTGATTCAACCGTTGCTTTTTCTGCCGGGGCAATTTACTCGACCACCGGCGACCTTTACCTGTGGCACAAGGCGTTGGAAAATTATAGCATCCTTACGAAACAACAGCAGGAAAAAGCCTTTACGCCATTAAAGGAACATTATGGCTATGGCTGGTTTATTGACAGTACTGAAGGAAAAAGAAGGGTTGGGCATGGTGGCGGTATTCATGGCTTTGTTACCAATATATCCCGTGTGCCGGCGGATGATATTTGTATTGTATTGCTGAGCAATGCATCGGATGGCACGTTGAATGATATTACAAAAAGCCTGTTCGCCATACTGTACAATAAAGAGTATGTTTTGCCAAAAGAAAAGCCGCATGTACAATTGCGGGAAGCCACACTGAAACAGTATGAAGGTGAGTATGAAATAAAACCGGAACTACATGTAGTAATGACTTTGAAAGACGGAGAACTGGTGGCATCACCTACAGGCCAGCCATCCAGCGTGATGTATGCTGAAAAGGAAGATTCGTTCTTTTTAAACGAGCCTGCCATTCAAATTAATTTTACAAGAAATGATAAAAAAGAAGTAGACGGCTTTAGCCTTCACCAGGGTGGCGCAACCATTCCCTGTAAAAAAATTAAATAAACCGGTTGATTAAATTAAAGGCGCTTTCTTTGCAAATCTGATTGCTGAAATAATATTTAATTCAACTGAAATGCCTGTCCAGAATATTCCTGAAATTTTTATCGCGAAAAAAAAATTGTTGCCTGACTTATTGGTGCATGATTACAGGATGACAGAAGATGTGGTAAAAAACAAGGCGAACCTGAGCGTTAATATGTTCAGTTTTTTACAGACGGGGCAAAAGCACATTCATTTTGCAAACGTGTCTGTGGCTGTTAATGAAAAGCAATCCATCCTGATAAAACATGGCAACTGCCTGTTTACAGAATTGCTGAACCAGGAGCAGGTGTATTATTGCAAGCTGTTTTTCTTCTCTCAAAAAATACTGGACGATTTTCTTACTAAACACAAATTCAGTTTCGCAGGCTCCAACGGCTCCGATAAAAAAGATGCACCTTTTTTTGTGATTGCCAACGATGAATACATCAACCGTTTTATCAGCTCACTGGCCGCTGTTACCCAGCTGATATCCACTACCGGTCAGCATTTGCTGGCAGTAAAGTTTGAAGAGATTATGCTTTACCTGGTATGCAAATATGGGCAACCGTTCATCCGGTACCTGAATGCATTAGCCAAATCAGATCAGCAGTCGCTGCTTAAAAAGACAGTGGAAAATAATGTGGTCACGGCATTGAAAATCGGGAAAATCGCTTTCTTGTGCAACATGAGTCTTTCCACATTCAAAAGGGCTTTTACAAAGGAGTACAATGAAAATCCCGGTAAATGGTTACAGAAAAAACGGCTTCAAAAAGCGCTTGAATTGTTGCAGGACAATAAGCAAAAACCTTCAGAAATCTTCCGGGAATTTGGATATAAAAACCTTTCCAACTTTAGCACCGCCTTTAAAAACGAGTTTGGCATTAGTCCAAGGGAAGTACCTTCAACATAATCTTTTCCGCGCTATTGGCCATGCCCGATCCGTCTGCTACGGGTTTATAATTGAACTTTTTTCATAAGTTTTTGAGCTTTATAAGTAACCGGTCGCTGTCTGCTTATTCTATATTTGCTGTGTTTAAAAATAAACTCAAAAAAAATAATTGATGAATATTACGTTAGAACAGGCAGAGAAAATGATTGCCGCTGCAAAGACAAAAGCTACTGAACTGGGAGCTAAGATGAATATCAGCGTGGTGGATGCCGGAGCCAATATACTGGCATTTGCGAGGATGGACGGTGCCTGGTTAGGTTCTGCCGACATTTCGCTGAAAAAAGCAAAAACGGCCCGCTTCTTTGATATGAACTCGGGTATTATTGGAAGCTTGTCTCAACCTGGTGGCTCTTTGTATAATATTGAACATTCTAATGGTGGCCTGATTACCTTTCCGGGAGGTGTTCCGGTGATCAATGTTTCGGGAGAAATTATTGGCGCTATCGGCGTAAGTGGCAGCTCTGTAGAAAATGATCACGTGGTAGCTACAGCAGGCGCAACAGCAATTTGATTACAAGCGGTGGTCAATTATAATGGGCTGCCCGTCAAAGGCAGCCCTTGGTTTTATTTTAGAGAGAATATAATACCAGACGCTGATTAACAGTCAAAGTTTTCAGAATCGATAAAAATGATTTCGTTACATGGGTTTTTTGGTCATTGGATCTTTCTTCATACCGGTTTTTACTTTGCCATCCATGTAAACACAATCCCCGTCTTTTAGCTGTTTGCTTGTTCCATCTTTCATTTTAACAATTCCGTCTTTACCTACAACAGTACCATTGGTCATCGTCATCTCCTGATCCATTGCCATAGTTTGCCCGCCTTTCATCACCATCATTTTGCCATCTTTCATCATTACACAATCTTTCATTGACTTCATGCTGCCCATGTGGTGCATTTTATCTTTTGCTTTTGTGGTGTCCTGGGCTGTGGCAATACTGGTACAGGCTATGGCTGCAAAAAGTAGCATCGTTAACTTTTTCATTGTTATATTTTTTTTGAGGTTATTTATGATCATTTTATATCCAAAAGTTTGCCAAGTTTGAGTCCTGTGATTCGCTCCCAAAAAATTTGTGCTGGCTTTAAGGCGTGGGGAGGTTAGCGGACTTTTAATTGCTATGTTTGCTCAAAAACCGCAAGCGACATGGAAATAGCAATTATTCAATATGAACAACAATTTGCCGCTGATTTTAAAAAACTCAACCTGGAATGGCTGGATAAATATTCGCTGACGGAGGAGGCCGATCTGAAGGTGCTGAATGATCCTGAAAAAGAAATTTTGGCAACCGGCGGATGCATTTTCCTGGCAAAAGCGGGTGGCGAAATTGTGGGGTCCTGTGCCTTGATTCCCGAGGGACAGGACGAGTATGAATTGGCAAAAATGGCTGTTGCACCTGCCTTCCAGGGTAATGGCATCAGCAAAATGTTGCTGGAAAAATGCCTGGACGAAGCAGTCAATAAAAAAGCAAAACGCATATTTTTACTTTCCAACAGCCAGTTAAATACTGCAGTAAGTTTGTATGAAAAGTATGGCTTCCGGCATATACCCGTCACCGGTTCACATTATGTTACAGCCGATGTAATGATGGAGAAAATATTATAGTATGATCTTCACACTGGCTTGTAGATTAAGATACCAAAATGCCGGATTATAAAATCATCCATCCTTTTTTCTGCAGGGGATGATGCCGCTTCAAAGCCGCTATCCAAAAAACAATTGTATGATTAAAATTATTCAGCAACACCTTCATTCATTTTTGTTAAGAGAATAAAATCGGCGATCACTTAATCCCTGAGTGCAAAAAAAGATGACTAATTTTACCCCACAATGCAAACTGTTAGTCTTGTTATTTTTGGCGCAATCATTTTATTTACCGCATTTAAATTACTAAAAAAGAAGGCCATCGTTCCTGTCGCAGCGCCTGCAGGTTTCAAGCAGGTGCTTACAGACCAGGTTCCATTTTATAATCAGCTTTCACCGCCGCAGCAACAGCAATTTCAGCAAAGGATGTTACAGTTTTTGGCGCAGGTTAAAATTACCGGTGTCAATGCTACAGTGGAAGATATTGACCGGATCTATATTTCAGCCAGCGCCATCATCCCCGTTTTTAATTTTGCCAACTGGGAATATTTTAACCTGCATGAGGTACTGCTGTACCCGGATTCGTTTGATGATGAATACAAGCAGGCTGGGGGCGGACGAAACATCCTTGGCATGGTAGGCAACGGAGCAATGAATCATGTAATGATATTGTCCCAACAGCAACTGCGCCAGGCATTCAGCAACGCATCAGGTAAAGAGAATACGGCCATTCATGAATTTGTGCACCTGATTGATAAAACGGACGGCGATATTGATGGCATACCCGCTTCGCTGCTGGACAAAAAATACGTACTGCCCTGGCTGCAACTGATGCATGCCGAAATCAGCCGCATCAAAGCAAATGATTCAGATATCAACCCTTATGGCATTACGAATGAATCCGAATTTTTTGCAGTAGCTGCCGAATATTTTTTTGAACGGCCGGATCTTTTTGCCGAAAAGCACCCGGCGTTATTTCTGCTGATGGAAAAAATATTCAGAGTGACTAATTAATGAGTTAATAATGTGGGCGTATAAAGGCTTTAATGATTTTTACCTACATTGTTATTTATTGGCATAGCAAAGATTGCCTTAACCAAGTTATCATTAAATGATCAACACACAGGATTTACATATTGAAGAGGATATAAGACCGTTGTTTGATTTTACCTACAATAGTTATTCCGGCGCTGAGGTAAAGGATATACTTACCAAAACGCTGGGCTCAAAAGAAGCCATCTTCAGGCGGCAGGAATTATTGAAAGGCTTTATCGCCAACCGCGAAATACTGAGTGATTATTCTTATTACCGGTTTAACCTGGCAGAGATATACGAATTCCTGGAGACGATTTTTGTTGGCTCCGTATCCACCCGCAACATGCGGTTAAAGTTTATGTTTTCTGATAAAGAACGGGAGAAAAAACGAGGCAAACTGATTTTGCTTGTCCGCCTTTTTTATGCCATCAATACAGATTATTTATCAAAGATTGATACAGGCGTTTTTCCGGCGACCTATGCAGCTGAACTGGAAGAGTTGAAGAAGTTCTTTGCGTCATTTGATTTGGAACGCTACGAAACCGCCTTCAATAAAAATAAATTCGGCACCAAACATATGGTGGAGCTAATGCTCATCATCACCCAAAAAATTGGCAATGGGGAGGCTGCCGCTTTTTGGAAAAGATGGTTTTTATTTGAAGCCTACCTGTCTGTAAGCACCGGTATTACCACGCACGGTTTTGTGTTTCCTGTTTTTGACGATGCCCAATTTTCACTTGCAGAATTTTATCATCCTGTATTGAAAAAGCCGGTGAAAAACGATATTACAGCCCGGCACAATGTGATATTGTTAACTGGCCCGAATATGTCTGGTAAATCTACCCTGTTAAAAGCGGTAAGCATATGCGTTTACCTTGCTCATGCCGGCCTTGCGGTACCTGCTGCAAAAGCTGCGATGCCGTTTTTCAGCACCATTTCTGTAGCCATCAATCTTACCGACAGCATTGTAAGTGGTTACAGTCATTTTATGTCAGAAATTATTACACTTAAAAATGTGCTTTTGGAGGCGAAGAATGACTCAAAATGTTTTGCTGTTTTTGATGAGTTGTTCAGGGGCACCAATATTGAAGATGCGCTGGAAATAAGCACAGCCACCATTAAAGGCCTGACGCATTTCCCCAATTCGTTATTTTTTATTTCCACCCATCTTCACCAGTTGAAAGACATGGAAGAAATAAAAACCAACAAAATAAATACCTGTTACATAGAATGTAACCTGGCCGACAATATTCCCGCATTTACCTACAAATTAAAAGAAGGTTGGAGCGACTTAAAATTAGGGCGTATCCTGTTTGAAAAAGAAGGTTTAAACAGGTTGCTTGCCAGGTAAATAATTGACAGAAAAATTTATTTTAGCTGGCAGCATTTGCTGATTGAAAGAGGCAGTATTCACCCTAATAATACCCGCCTCAGCAGCGAATTTTCTTGCCTGTTTTGTTAAAGCTTTTTTAAAAAATTTGCCCGCCACTTCTTACGTCGATGCATTTAAAATTCCCTTTGTTATTGAAAAGTTATTTGCTGTTTTTGATTGCAACTTTTAGCCCCTTTTTGCGTCTATAATGGTAAATAAAAAAAGGAGTATTTATGAAAAAGTCATTAATTGTGATGGTGGTTTCGTTACTGCTGGTGGGTTCCGTTTCTGCACAGCACATTCGCGGTGGCGGTCATTATTATCCGCCCCGCACCCGGGTGATTGTTTCAGGAGGCTTCTACCCCTATTATGGGCTTGGCCTCGGTGGTTTTTATCCTTATGGTTTATATCCGCCTAATTATGCTTATAGCAGGCCTTCAAAAATGACGATGCAGATAGAAGACATAAAAAACGATTATGCAGATAAAATCTGGTCGGTAAAGCATGATAAAAGTCTGCCCAGAAAAGAAAGAAAGGCGAAGGTACATGAGCTGAAGGCAGAACGGGACAATGAAATAAACGATCTGAAGCGAAACTACTACAAGTACTGAGTTTTCTCAGCCGGTAAATAAAAAAAAGCAAACCACACCAGGGTTTGCTTTTTTTATTTTAACCATCCGTTAAGCTTAGTGACGTTCTCCATTCCTTTTGTTTTTGTTCGTGGCTGGCCGTGGCGCTGGCCTTGGTTGCGCTGGTTGTATGGCTGGCCTTGTTGGCTTGGTTACTGGTCTTGTAACCGGTCTGGTTACAGGTCTCGTAACAGGTCTTGTGCCAGGTTGTACCGGTTTTGTAACCGGACGTTCTATCGATGGCCTTGTTGGGTTAACTGGTCTTGTGATGGGTCTTGGTTTATCAACCGGCTGAGTGGGCAGCCGGTTGCCTCCGGGGTTTCGTTTGTTAAATAATGCAACCCCCTGTTGCCTTGTTTCTGGCTTGGCGTAGGTGTTTCGGTAAACGCCGTTTTGCCTGTTATTAAATACTACTACTGAATGTACCCTGCGCTGGTTGAAATAAAAATCATTCCAGCGCTTATAGCGGCACACTGGCCAGCGGCGGTAATAACCAAAGTACCAGTTATTCCAGTTACTGTGATAGCCCCAGTAGGCATGCCAGAATAATAGGCGCCATGGATGCCAGTAAGATGGGTAATAATTCCAATACCAGGGTGAGCGCCAGATGGTGTACGTCGGCAAATAAATATAGCGTACCATTGGCCAGCTGGCGATAACAACAGTCGTAGTTTTTTGTACGGGGATTGGTTGCTCGTCAACTACAACAGTGTTGCCTGTATAACCGGGATTAGGCGTTTCTGTTGCCGCAATATTATCGTCTGCATTGGGCTCGATAATATAATCTTTACCATACAGTTCTTCATTGCCTATCAATTGTACCTGCACTTTTCCATCCGGATCTTTTTGTACTGTAAATACGGCTACATCCTATTTTTCAGTGGCGCTTACATCTACCTGCAGCACGATGGTATGTACATCGCCATCGGTGTTATCAATTACTTTTATGTAATCGGTTTTGTTATCGCCATTCAGATCAAGGTTATTGATTTCGCTATTTTCTTCATTGAGTTTTCTTTCAAAACCTTCCAGCGTTTCCGACTCCTGGAACAGTTTTAATACCGCAAATAAATTAAGGTTATCGCCGGGTAAATCCAGCTTGTCTTCTTTATCCTGGGCAAATAGTTTTGCGGCAATACAAATAAAAGCAACAAAAGGGGTAGGAGTAACTTTTTCATATTGCTTATTTTAATGGATGTGTCTGCATTGAGTGCATTGTCTTAAAGCGTTTACATTTTAAACCGATGCATTTAAAGTTTAAAATTGTATTTGAATGAAGTCGCTTCTACCGCAATACAAATTTTCTTCGCATCTACGCTTAGATAAAAGTTCAGTAAAGTGATAGAGTAAAAGAGTGCGACGCCACTGAAGCCAAATAGCAGTACCAAGGCCTGGCCCAAAAATCATTTTTATTCGGCATTGTTGTTTAACTGCTAGATAGGAAAATCAAAATCAAAAACAAATTTTTCTGCTTTAGGCAAAGGTTTACGCGGTAATTTTTCGTTGCGCATGGCCGTGTTATACACAAAGGCAGCCACAACTGCTGCGGCTTGCTGAAGATCTTCAATGCTCAGGTGATCGTATGTATCCATATTGCTGTGGTGCGTACGGGTTTCGTATTCCAGCGGATCCTGTATAAACTGAAAGGCCGGTATGCCAACCGCATCCAATGAAATATGATCAGTGCTGCCGGTATTACTTGCCGTGATACCGGTTGCACCCATCTCTGCAAAAGGCGCCAGCCAGGCCTTGAAAATTTCCCTCACGGCTTCATTGTTTTGCAAATAAATACCGCGGATTTTTCCGGAGCCATTGTCTAAGTTAAAGTAGGCGGAGATTTTTTGCTGCTCTGGTTTTAACTGCATGGTAGCCGGATCGCCGAAGTGTTTTTTTACATAACCGAAAGACCCAAACAAGCCCTGTTCTTCGCCGCCCCACAAAACGATGCGGATAGTGCGGCGGGGCTGTATGCCTAATGTTTTTAAAATGCGGATGGCTTCAAGCATTACAATACAACCGGCGCCATTATCAGTTGCACCGGTACCGCCCGCCCAGCTATCCAGGTGGCCGCCTAGCATGACCACTTCGCTTTTTAATGTTGGATCAGTACCGGGGATTTCCGCCACTACATTGTAACCTGTAAGGTCCTTATCATAAAAAGTATTCTGTACATTCATCTCTACTTCTACCTTTTTATGATCCTGCAATAAACGCATCATTTTTAAATAATCTTCCCTGCTGATTTTCATGGTAGGTAAAGCAGCTTCGAAACCTTTGGCATAGCCGGCACCACCATCCACAAATACAGTTCCGTCCCGGTTTCCGCGGCTGCTGAGTACCAGACCTGCAACTCCTTTTTTTGCCAGGTATAAGGTGGTGTAATAATCTTTTTTAATCATGGGCAGATATTGTTCCAATTGCTGCCGGGTGATCATGTAATCGTCGGGCAGGTTATTCAGCGCTGTATCTGCATACCTTGTTGCATACGGCTTGAAGGCATCGGGGATATTATTGGTGCTTGGTTTTATCATCACGATTTTTCCTTTTAAAGAAGCGCCTGCTTTATCAATCGAGGCTGAATCCAATTCATCCAGCATGATCAATTCGCTTTTGATTGGCTTGCCGGTGCTTTTACACCAGGGAACAGGGTAGGCGATGATATTTTCATAATAAGGCACTTTCATGGCAAGGGTTGCCTGTTCATTGCTCCAGCCTTTTCCAAATTCGCCCCAGGCTTCGCGGCCGGCATTTTGCAGTCCCCATTTTTTGCAGGTGGCTGTTACCCAGTCCAGCGCCCGGTTGTAGCCCGGTGAATTGGTTAAGCGAGGACCAATTACATCTGTAAGGTTGTGGGCAATCATCACAATCTGCGAGTTGTTTTTTTCTTCAGCTTTTATTTTTTGCATCATCGCTGTATCCACTATTTCCTGTGCGATGGCAATGTTAACAGTATACAGCATTGCTGCAAATGCGATCCATTTTTTCATGTATAAATGTTTGTTGTATGAGCTGTGGAGCGGGAGGTAATCTACCCTCAAGTTAAGGCTTCGGGGTTTATTTACAAAGCGGTTTTATTTTGTAAAACAGAAATTAATTATTGAAATCTGAAGTCCCAGATAAAATGGATTGTGTGCATAAGTAGAGCGCCGCCGCGACAGCAACTGGCCAGGAATATAGCAGAGCAATAATTGTGGTCAAATTTTATCGATCGATTTTTTTCTTTGTCTTACAAAATAAAGCAGGTAAGGCACCAGCAAAACAAGTTCCAGCCGAAGCCCGGAACTTGCACGTCCTGAGAAAATCAATGGTACAATCATTACATATATGCAGATTAAAATACCTGTCACGGCATCAACAATGGCAAGCAAATCAGCCCACTCTTTTTTGGTTATAAGTCCGAATGCAACGATGCCTTTTAATATGAATAACACGCTTATTAAAAGGCCGGTGAGTGACAATGGTCCATTGGCAACCATGCCATATAAAGAGAGCGTCATTTCCACTCCAAAAAAGCTAAGAACGAGTAATATGACTGCGGAGCCGCCGGTTAATAAAAACAGCCAGCTGAAAGCCCTGATCCACCAGGGAAGGATGCGGGTGCTTTTTATAAGCTCAATTTCTTCAACAAAGGAGTCTAATTGGTTTTGTTCGTTTTCATGCATGACCTGGACAATTACTATTGGTAGTTGAAGATAGGGAAAATTTGATTGAGGGATAATCAAAGCAGCGAGAAAAGATCAATAGGAATACTGTAAAAATTGTTTTTGGTTGACCTGGTAATGTAGTAATTCTCTATAGCTAATTATGATGCTTTGCAATTGGCCTCAATAGAGCGAAAACACATTTCCAAAAAAAATGTATATTTAGTAAGTCATTAAACTCAACATTCATCCATACGTAATGCACGCTTCCCAATCTTCACTGCCACCCGTCAAGCGCCACAGGCGCTGGGTAAAAAGTACGCACTGGATCATCACGCTGAGTTTTATGGTGCTGGCTTTTACGGGTTATGTAATTCTTATGAGTCATCCAAGGTTGTACTGGGGCGAAGTGGGAAACGATCTGACACCGGCCTTGTTCGAGCTGCCCATCAGCAGAAATTATCAGCATGGAGGCTGGGAGAAGAGCACAGCATTTTACAACGTTGCAGGTTCACCGGTAAGTGCAAGTCGTACGTATGATATTTTTAATCAGAATGGCTGGGGGAGAAGTCTTCATTTTTTGTCGGCCTGGTTCCTTATTGTAACTGGCCTGGTCTATTTACTTGCGGGATTTTTTACCCGTCATTTTAAAAGCGCTCTTTTACCGGCACCCGGCGAGTTTACACGGCTGGAGTTTTGGCGTGACATGGTCAGTCATGTGCGCATGCAAATTCCTGCAGCAGGCAAGGGGCCACAATATGGCCTGTTGCAGAAATGTACTTACCTGGCCGTGATATTTATTTTGCTGCCGCTGATGGTGCTGACAGGCCTGGCCATGTCGCCCGCTATCACGGCATCTTACCCGTTCCTTTTAACAATGTTTGGCGGTGGTCAGTCGGCCAGAACCATTCACTTCTTTGCATCGGTGTCACTCATCCTTTTTTTAGTGGTACATGTGGTGATGATCATCCGGTCGGGATTTAAACAACAAATAAGTGCCATGACATTTGGAAAATAACATGAAAAGAAAACACTTACTTACGAGGCGTACTGCCATTATCACCGGGCTAGGTTCGCTCGGCGGTTTGTTGCTGCCCGGCTGTACAAAAAAGTTGCCGCCCACTTATGGTAACCTGCTGCGCATGGGCGATGCGCTCACTTATATTGCGCAACGCTCCTTATTGCCGGGACAATCACTTGCCAAAGAATATGGCCATCACGAACTGTCCTCGTTCCCTGCGACAGGAACTACCAATCCGGCAGATAAATCAACGCCCACGTTCAGTGAAGCATACAGCCGGTTGAATACAAGTACATTCACCGATTGGCGGCTTTCGGTTGAAGGCAAGGTTGCGAAGCCCGGATTGTATTCGCTTGCTGATCTGCAACAATTTCCTGCCCGTACGCAAATTACGCGGCACAATTGTGAAGAAGGCTGGTCTGCCATTGGTGAATGGACCGGTGCGCCACTAACCCTGTTACTCCATCATGCCGGTATTTTGTCTACCGCACGCTTTGTCAATTTTTATGCGTACGATGGCTACATGGAGAGCATCGATATGCTGGACGCATTGCATCCTCAAACAATCTTAGCCTATGCGATGAATGGCAGCAGCTTGCCTCTGCCACATGGTGCGCCGCTTCGCCTTCGGGTAGAAAGGCAGATTGGGTACAAGAGCGTGAAGTACCTGCAACGCATTGTCGTGTCAGATGAATTTGTGGATATGGGGGATAGTGGATGGGCCTGGTATACGGGGATATGAAAACTGATCCATTGTTTTATTTACACTTGTCTTCGACTAGCCTGATGTGAATCCTGCGTGCAAAGCCAACTTCATTTATAATGCATCCTTAAACGTCCATTAGGCGTGATCCTGAGGTGGTAACAAGCTCAGTCAACAAAAAGAATTTTGTATATGCTCACGCAACCATTTAATAGTAAGGTGTAGAAAATTGTAGTAATTTAACAGCGTTTTTTAATAATTGCACAACATTACCAACACCCGCAATAGCCATGAAAAAATCAACGATCTGCTTTGCCGCAATTTGTTTGCTGCAAACATCCCGCCTGCAAGCCCAGCAATGGAGCGAAAAAATAAATGGTACCATCAGTACCGTTACTAACCCTAAAGGACAAACGCTGGGTTATTCCACTACCTCAGGAGTAAAATTAATTACGGTGAATGGCCTGGCGTTTAAGGATCTCAATAAAAACGGCAAGCTGGATCTATACGAAGACTGGCGTTTGCCGGTAGCTTTTCGTGCCAAGGACCTGGCAGCTCAGATGACCATTGAACAAATTGCAGGCCTGATGCTGTACAGCAGACACCAGCCAATTCCAAGCCCTGCGAAAGGTGTTTTTGCGGGCACCTATAACGGTAAACCGTTTCCTGAAAGCGGCGCTGCTGCGAGTGATTTAACCGATCAGCAAAAAGATTTTTTAACCAAAGACAATGTACGGCATGTGCTCGTAACATCGGTACAAAGTCCGGAAGTGGCTGTGCAATGGAACAACAACGTACAGGCCTTGACGGAGGGCATTGGCCTGGGTATTCCTGCCAACAACAGTTCCGACCCAAGGCATGGAACGGTTGCCAATGCAGAATTCAACGCAGGTGCCGGCGGTGCTATTTCCATGTGGCCCGGTTCACTCGGATTAGCTGCTACTTTCGATCCTGCTGTGGTGAAAAATTTTGGACACATTGCAGCACTGGAATACAGGGCCATGGGTATTGCGACGGCTTTATCTCCGCAAGTAGATATGGCAACGGAGCCCCGCTGGAACAGGTTCAGCGGCACGTTTGGCGAACATCCGAAACTGGCAGCTGATATGGCCCGTGCTTATATCGATGGATTTCAAACTTCGTTTGGAGATAAAGAAATCAATAGCGGCTGGGGATACAACAGTGTAAACGCCATGGTGAAACACTGGCCGGGCGGCGGCAGCGGCGAGGGGGGAAGAGATGCACACTATGGCTTCGGAAAATATGCGGTTTATCCCGGCAATAATTTCAGCCAGCATTTTACGCCGTTTACTGAAGGAGCTTTTAAGCTGAATGGTAAAACAGCGAAGGCTTCTGCTGTAATGCCCTATTACACGATATCGGTTAACCAGGATAGTAAGAACCACGATAATGTTGCCAACAACTACAATTCATACATCATCACCGATCTGCTGCGTAAAAAATACCATTATGATGGCGTTGTTTGTACTGACTGGCTGGTAACAGGTGATGAAGCGGCGGTAGATCTTTTTATCACCGGTAAATCATGGGGTACAGAAAAATTATCTGTTGCGCAAAGACATTATAAAATTCTGATGGCGGGTGTAGACCAGTTCGGCGGCAACAATGATGCAGTACCGGTAATTGATGCATACAACATGGGTGTAAAAGAACATGGCGAAGCATTTATGCGTGCCCGTTTTGAAGCATCTGCCGTGCGCCTGCTAACCAATATTTTTCACACCGGCTTATTTGAAAATCCTTACCTGGATGTGGAGGCTTCTAAAAATACAGTAGGTAATGCCGCCTTTATGAAAGCAGGGTATAATGCCCAGCTAAAGTCGATGGTGCTGCTGAAAAACAGCAACAAGGTATTGCCATTACAAAAACAGAAAACAGTGTATGTGCCGAAAAAATTCACGCCTGCCGGACGAAATTTTTTGGGAATGGAAACGCCGGAAAAGCTCGACTATCCGGTTAATATGAACATTGTAAAGAAGTATTTCAATACCATCGATAACCCCGAAGAAGCGGATTATGCTTTGGTGTTTATTGCCAGCCCCAACAGTGGTAATGGTTATAACAGCGAAGATGTGAAAGCTGGTGGAAATGGTTACCTGCCCATTAGTTTGCAGTATGGTGAATACAAGGCTACTGATGCAAGGGCAGTCAGCCTCGCAGGTGGTGACCAGTTTGAAAACTTTACCAACCGCAGTTACAAAGACAAAAATATTAAAGCCATCAACTTCACCGATCTGGCCATGGTGAATGACACCTACGTAAAGATGAAAGGCAAGCCGGTGATTGTTTCCGTAAACGTAAGCAACCCGATGGTGTTTGCTGAGTTCGAGAAAAATGCCAGCGCTATCTTAATCAACTTTGGTGTGCAGGACCAGGCGATATTGGACATATTAACCGGCAAAGCAGTGCCAGCTGGATTATTGCCCATGCAAATGCCCGCCAATATGCAAACGGTAGAAAAGCAAAAAGAAGATGTTCCGCTGGATATGCAATGCTACAAAGATGCCGCCGGCCATGTGTATGATTTTGGGTTTGGAATGAATTTTAACGGTGTAATAAAAGATGCGAGGACGCTGAAGTATACGAAGAAGTAGCGGAAGTTAAAATTCAAAAGTAAAAATTCAAAAATAAAAAAAGCTGGGCATCGGTGGGGTTTGCGCAACTGCTTGCATGTAATTGAAAGAAAAAATGAAGTAAAAATTCAAAAGTAAAAGCTTGCTGTATAGAGCAAACACGGCGCAAGCTTTCAACTTATATCTTACAACCCATAACTTATAACTACATTCTTTTCTTCCAAAGTATCATTGCATAAAATGGTAATCCTGCCAACAGCAATATAAATCCCCAGTACACAGGTTCCTGGCCGGAGCCGCCTATGGCCCACAATGAAAATAAAAAGGCCAATGAGGCGAGCAGGATGGCGGCGGGCCAATGGCCGGACGCCGCAGTTAATTTCCTTTGTAATTTAATCAGCACATAAGCTACGGTTGAAAAAAGATAGGATATCAGCACGGTGATGGTTGTAAGCAGGAGCAGGAACTTAAATTGTTCTGCCAGTCCTTTGGTGTAATTCATAATCATCAATATACTTACGAGTATGCTGCCGATTACAATGCCGGCTATGGGTACACCTTTTTTATTCACCTTACCAAAAATGGCCGGGAATAATTTGTCTTTTGAAATGGCATAGGGCGTTTGGCCCTGTATCAAAATCCACCCATTCAGTGCACCGAATGCAGCGATGGCCACGCCGCCGCTGACCCAATAGCGGGCGCTGCTGCCCCATAATAAAACGGCAGTATCTGCAAACGGCGTTAAGGAATGCGATAGTTTATCGGCAGGAATCATACCCATTACACTCACTGTGCTCAGTATATAGATAATGGCCGCCAGACCGGTTCCCAGCATGGTGGCACGGGAAATTGTTTTTTCAGGATTGTCTACACTGCCCGAGGGAATGGTAGCGCATTCAAGACCTGTGAAGGCAAAGAACGTAAAAGCTGTAGTAGCGGTAATGGCTGCTATTGAGGAAGTGCCGCTGGTATTGAAAGGCAAAAAATAGCTGATCTTTAAAAAAAATAAACCACCAATGGCCACTGCCAACAGGGGAATTATTTTAAGCACGGTTGTAACGAGTTGTACCACGCCGGAAGCGACAATGCCCAATGAATTGACCCAGGTGAGCAACCAGATAGTACCTAATCCTGTTGCAATGGCTGCAAGTGAATTGGTAGCCAGCATTGGAAAAAAAGTACTTAGCGCACTTACCAGTGAAACTGCGATGGCAGCATTGGTGCACCAGATGGAAATCCAGTAACCCCATGCAACCAGGAAGCCGGCAAAATCGCCCAGGCCTTCGCGGGAATACGCATAGGGACCGCCATCTGCCAGTGGCATCAGTTTACTTAAATTACTGAACACTTTTGCGAGTAAAAAAGCGCCGGCAGTTGCAAACACCCATCCAACTAAACTGATGCTGCCATAGGATGCAAGCGTGGCAGGCATTAAAAAAACACCGGCACCAATCATATTGCCAACAACCAGCGAAGTGCTGGTCCATAATCCTAATTTATTTTCCTTTGGTAGTTGATCCGGCATGGGCGGGCGTTTTTATTAGATATAGGGAAGATACAATTTTATGTTTACCCGCAACATAGCCAACCGCTTAGTCAATCGAAGATCAGGTTTTCGTGAATGATCCAATAAACAGCGTATATGCATTACCGTTATGTATGTAAAATGATCGGGGATACGGCACAAATATGGTTGCCAGATTTGATATTCGAAATTTATTATTGGAAGATTTATTTAGCGGCAATATTTGCAACCAGCACATGTCTTTTACTGCCACCAGGGCGCACTACAGGAAACGCATATACGCAATCAGGATAACCCTGTTACCGGGTATTGCATCATACGATACTAACAGGATTTTCTTAAATATACAGTTGCAAGTTAGGTTTGTACATGCTGTGTTATTACATGCAGGTGGATCTGGGACTGTCTGTCGGCACTAACAATTTAAGTAGTTTCGGTCCAGGAATCTTCGGCAACAATATTACCGTTTACCCAGGTCCATTGTATCTTTTGGTAAGTAAATGCCACTTCTTCGTATTCGGCAAATTTGGCCAGCTCGAAATTTTTATTGTTGAGCATCACACTTTTTATATCCATGATGTTGGCATTGGTTAAGCGCACTGTATAGTGGTTTACCTCCATGCCCGCAGCGCCGGTTCCAGCCTGTATATGTGGTGTAAAAAACTGCAGCTCCCAACTGGTGATGTTTTCATTGTTCACCAAAGCATTAAAAAGCAGTGGAGTGCTTTTATCTAATTCTTTTGTAATGATGAAGGGCCGGTGTTGTCTTTTACCCGTAGGTAAGCCGCTGGACGGGTCCCTGGGCGAAAATACTTCGTGCGTTACAGCAATTACCATTATTTTTCCTTCCCGGCCTTTTTGTGTTACACTTCCTTTTATTTCACCTTGCTTTTGACCCGTTAATTTTAAGTATGCGTTAAGTGCCATGATCGTTTGTTTTTAGACACTTAAGTTAACTATAAAATATTGCGAATGCAAGCGAACCGTGCGGTGATTTTTTACCGGGAAGCGATGCTTTATTTTGTTTTAAAAAAATTATTGTTTGCCGTTGAAATCAGGGGCAGCCTTCAATGTAAGAGCGCACAACAAGGAAGAAATGTATAAGCAGGTGATCTGCCGCGGCGGACAAATCGCAAGCATGTTCCCCATGACTTCTTCGCCTGGACAAATATTTTTATTGATTTGAAGAGAAACCGCTTTTTGTTAACTGGTCAAAAAGCTGCTTCGTTTTTGGTATGGCAGTATCATCATTGATATCAAAAAGCCGGAAGGTTTCTTTATCGCCCTTGTACAGCGGATTTTCCTGCATATCGCCCTGCGACTTGTAGGCGGCAATTACCCATTGGGCAATCACTTTATAAGATACCTGTTTGCCCTTGCCGAAATGAGTGGCTACATCCAGGTAAAATGAGGGCGCATTTTTCTTCATGATGGTTTCCGGAAAACCTTCCAGCATTGTAAAATCTTCCGGCTTTTCATCCAGGTAGGTGCTGCCTGCAAGTATCACTGGCCTGTGATTGCCCTTGTATCTTTTTAATGCTCTTAATGCCATGATGGCGGCCGTTTTATGATGACCGTGTTGCCCTGCATATGGCAGCATGGTAATTATAAAATCATAAGGTTGTGCGGCAAGAATCTGGTCCAGCTTTTTTTCAATAAAAGGCACATCCCAGTTTTGCCCGCTAACATACGGTACGGGGTTTAAATTATAATAATCATCCCGCTGATCGAAAAAATAATAGTTGCGAAAGCCCATTATATCGCCTGCTTCCATCATCTCTTTTTTCCGGATGCGGGGAAGCTCGGCACGGCCGACTGTGGAGTCGGTGAGGTTGAGTTTGTAATATACTGAACCCAGTTCTGATCCGTTAAAACCGCCCTGTCCATCTGTAATTAGAGCAAGGTCCACTGTGCCTTTTAGCTCATGGGTTATTTTGTAAAGTATGATAGGGAAACTTGTTTCATCATCCGGATGTGCATTTACAACCAACACCCGCGGGCCTGTTTGCGCGGTTGTGATGATGAAAAAAAAGAACAGGCTAAAGATAGTGGTGGCTAATTTTTTCATACGCAGGTTGTTGGTGCTGACAATTTGTATAAACTGAACTAAGATGGTTAACGACTTAAAGATGAACCATACCTGCGGTTACTTTTTTAACCTTACATACCGCTCTATATTGAGGCGGTTAATGCCGGCACCTTCCACCTTTTCAACACCTTGCTGAACGAGGGTGTCATTTTGTATGGTAATGGTAAAAGGGAAATCATTGCCTTCCCACTCCCGGTCGCTGCAATATTCCAGGTGCTCGGTATAAGTGCTGTCTTTAAGCGAATAGTAGCCGCCTCCTGCACCAAAAGAAGCCGTTGAGTCTTTGCCTTTGGTAAGATCGTGTTTTAAAAAAGCAAAGTGAGTATCGTTGATGATTTTAATGAAGGATACATTTTTGGTATACCAGGTAACCGTAGTATCGCCTTTTTCAATTGTGGTGCCGGAGATCAGTTGCCAGGTACCAATAATGGGCAGGGCGGTTTGGTGAACGGCATCTGATTGTTTTTTTGTTTCGCAGGCTAGCAGCAGTGTTGCACAGCTGACAAGGCCGCACATTAGCTTAGTGTATTGGGTCATCATTACAGGTTTGTTTTTTGAATGCTAAATATACGGAGTTCATTATCTAAAACAAGATATGACGGACGGTAAAATCAGGAGGGGTAGAAAGAGGGAAATTGTCATACACTACCAAAAGGCATCAGCAAGGGTTTTAGAGGTAAGCAAGTGTTATCAGGCTTAAAACACCGCTGATGGCCATTTTGGATAATGCAATCGGTTTTAAAAAAGAGTAACAGCCGTTTAAAGCTGGTCTAAAAAAATTACAAACACTTTTGCATCGCTTTATACACTTGAAGTGTAACGGTGTGCACAGGTAGCCAACTCACAGCAAACACCGCTGCCAGTTAACCTACCGTTAGTTTAACCATGCTAAGCCAAAAATTTTCAATGGCATGCATTATCTTAAAGTAGTCGCTTATCTCATCCGGCTTGGTGATAAAACAATTGGCATGTTGGTTATAGGCTCTGCGAACATCCTTTGGATTAGAGGAGGTACTGAGCACAATAACCGGGATATGTTTTAAGTGCTCGTTTCTTTTAATAAATTCCAACACTTCATAACCGTTCTTTTTTGGCAAGTTAATATCCAGTAATATAATATCTGGTAAATTTTTAATTGCAGCATCCAATATGATTGCTAAAAATTTAATCGCTTCATCCCCGTCCCTGGTAATGCTGATTTTATTTACCCGCCCCATCTGTTCAATTGCTTCTGTTGCAATCAGGATGTCACCTTCATTGTCTTCCACCAGTAAAATATGAAATGGTTTCATAAGCTGCTTTTTCTTTACTTAATACAAAATTCCTTTGGTGGCATGAGGAGCATCGGTTCCAACTACAACAAACCTCCAGCAACAACTGTGGGGTTCAAACTGCAGGCTTGTAGTGCACCATTTATTTATCCGGCTAACTTTACAGTATACCACCGCCGCATAAAAAAAAGATTAAAAAAATGCACCAACCGTAAACTTTGGCTGAGTAAATAACCCGGCAATGTTTTTAACAGTTGATGCCTTTTGTATAGCTGGCTTTTCATGGTGGTAATTAATTTAATAGGGCCGTTTTAATCTGCTGTCCACGATGCTGTACATTATTTGCGGTATTTCCTGGTAATGATGGTACAGGTCGCAAAAAAAATCAGCACCCAGCAAACGGCATTTCTCCTCTTTATCAGCATCCTCTATAATCGATATCATAATCACCGTAGTATCTTTTTTCAATTGTTTAAAAGCTGCCAGTAGCTGGATAGAATGATTACCGGGTAACCCTTCGTCCAGAAAAACTGCATCTGGCTGATGCGTGATATAAAGGTGAATAGCTTCGTCGTATGTAATTGCAGTATATACCGTACTGGCAATTGTTGTTTCCGAAAGCATTTCTTCCAGCCGTTCGATAATATCAATTGAGCTGTCAACAATTAGCACCTTCATGAGCCGCAATTTGGTAATTGCAAAGTACCCACATAAAAAAACTGCTTTTGATAGTAGGCGTTGCTTTTATAGCATAGTATAAAACAGGGTGTTGGGCATAGTAGTTATACTATTCAGTGCCGTGCAGCTATGGACGTGCAAATGCCAGAATAAGTTTTAAATATCTGTAATGATGTGGTGGGTGATGGCATAACGGGTAAGATCGGAGTTGGTAGATAATTTTAATTTATCCATTATTTTTCCCCTGTGGGTACTTACCGTTGTAAGCGCCAGCGAAAGCAGGGCTGCAACCTGGGTTAGTGTTTTTCCGTTGGCAAGTAATTTAAATATTTCAAATTCGCGGTTACTTAACAACTCATGCGGCTCCTTGTTAACTCCATGGCTGTTTAATAATTTCTCGGCTATTTCCGGTGTTATATGCTTTTTACCCCGGCCGATCCGCTCAATGGCTTTTATTAATTCATACGGTGCAGCGTTTTTATTCAAAAAACCGGCTGCGCCTGCCTTTAATACCCTTATAGCATACAGCTCCTCAGTAAAAATGCTAAGTATCAATACCGGCAACCCGGGCTTAATCTGTTTAATTTGTTCCAATGCTTCCAGACCGCTTCTGCCCGGCATATCCAGGTCGGATATCACGAGGTCAAAATCGTTTTTCATTACCGCATTCACCAGCGATTCCCCGTCTTCCACCTCTGTTATTTCAACGCCAGGGTATTCATCTTTCAGTATCTGTATAATTCCCAAACGAACAAAGCTGTGATCATCTGCAATAATAATGCGTCTCATCCTACTGATTTATTTTTTAACGGTAAGCTGAAGGCAATTTTTGTTCCTTTGCCTGCCGTACTTGTAATGTCAAAGATACCACCCTGGGAAATTACCCGTTCTTTCATTCCTAAAATACCAAATGATTTTCCATACTGGATGGACGCAATATCAAAACCAATGCCGTCATCTGTTATTGATACATGAACGGTATTGTGCGTAGTACTTAGCCGCATCATCACATTATTGGCTTGTGCATAACGGGTAATATTGGTAAAACTTTCCTGGCAAGCTCTAAAAATGCAATTGGCAACCTGCTCGGTTACATTTATTTCCCCGGCTTCATCCAGCAAGTGCACCGGAATGCCTGTTGTGTCTGTAAATTGTTTCGCCAGTTTGGCGATGGCATCCGTAAGGCCATAATCATCCAGCATCAATGGCCGCAGTTCAGTCAGTATTCTTCTTACTGCCTGGTTGCTGCCATTCAATAACTGGATAATGTTTTTTAATTTCATTTTTACCAGTACATTTTCTTCCGGAATTTTTTTATCAATCCAGGCAACGTCCATATTAATGGCCGTTAATTGCTGACCCAGTTCATCATGTATTTCGCGGCCAATCTTTTTCCTTTCTTCTTCGCGTATGTTTTGCAGGTGATCTGTTAAGCGCCGCAATTTTTCTGTTGTTAGTTTAATTTCTTCCTGAACTTTTGTACGTTCTGTAAAATCTATCGCTACACCAGCCAGGCACACGTCGCCTTCATATTCAACCGTTTTGGCGGTGAAATAATAGGGGATTTTTTCACCTGTTTTTAAAAGAAGATCAGCCTGTACTGCATCTGCTCCAGTTTGCAGCGTGTTGGCTATTTTTTCAGCAATCATTGGTTTATCGCTGTCATCATAAAAATCCAGCGGGTGCATCCGGGCAATTTCTTGAGGTGTATACTTCGTTACATTTTCCATGTTCTTGCTCCAACGTAAAAATTTACCTGCTTTATTGTAAAGAAAAAAAATGCTCGGCAGGCTATTGATGATGGAATCGGATAATTCTTTTTCTTTTGCAATGGCATTCTCCGCATTTTTCAAAGCAGTAATATCGGTTGCCGTACCAACATATCCAATGGTTTCACCGGTAGCATCTTTTTCCGGGGAGGCTTGTCCCAACACCCACCTGACAGAGGTATCGTTATGCACAAAACGGTATTCCATTGAAGAAGGCTGGTGATTTTTTGTAGCTTCCTGCCAATTGGCCAGCACGTTAGTCCTATCGTGTTCATGAACAGCCTGCAGCCAGCCATTTCCCAATGCTTGTTCAGCAGGCAAACCTGCAATCTGGCACCACCTGGGATTAACGAAAGTAGTGTTACCCGATTCATCTGTATGAAAAATGCCGACAGGAGAAATTTCAGTAAGCATCGTGTATTGCTGTTTACTTTTTAATACCATTGCTTCCGCTTCGGTACGTAATTTTTCTCTTTCAAAAATTTCCAGTCCGAATGAGATGTCTTCTGTTACTTCCAGCAGTAAATCAATTTCTTCTTTACTAAAAAAATTTTTTACAGCAGCATATAAAGAAAAAGCACCAATGACCTTGCCTGATTTTTTTATTGGTAAAGCGATAGAAGATAAGTACCCATGGTCAAGGGCCGAAATTCGCCAGGGTGCCATTTCAGGTGCAGTTTGTATATCGTTGCAAACAACGTGCATGCCCTGCCTGATAGCAGTACCTGTTGGTCCATGAGATTGCGAGCCATTTGCGGTGGCAGGAATAGACAGATTAGCAAGATAATCTTTTCCATTGCCTGCATATACTGCTGGTACAAGGTATTGGCTGGCTTCATCTGTTAAACCTATCCATGCCATTTTAAATTGCCCGATATCAACTGCAATCCGGCATACTTCATTAAAAAGACTTGCTTCGTCAGATAATTTTACAATTACCTGGTTAACCTGGCTTATAAAAAGGTATAGGCGATTTGCTTTGATGATTTTTTCTTCTGATTCTTTTTGCCTGGTAGCATCATGCAAATTGATTACAATTCCACCCACATGCGGATCATTCAACATATTTTTCACGGTCCCTTCCAGCCAGATATAGTGGCCTTCCTTATGTTTCAACCTGGTTACAACCGGCAGTACCTCGCCTTGATGGGCGATTGAATTTGTAATCATTTTTTTCAGGGGCTCCCAATCTTCGGGATGTACGTACTGCTTTGGAATACTGGCAATGTCTTCATTCGTCCAGCCAGTAATGCGGGCGGCAGACGAACTGCGGAAAAGGAAATTGAAATTTTTATCAATCAGCGCAGTGATGCCCTGGCTATTTTGTATCAGTGCCTGGAATCGTTTTTCCACAAGGTCCGGTGCTGGTACATTGGCTTTTCCTTCAAGCGGCAGCTCATCGGTTGTATTATCGTTATTAGGCAATGAGGTTGAAAAATGCCGTATTGCTTTATTAATAAAAAAGATAGCTGCCAGCAGCAGTAAAAATGCCGCTAATGGCAACACGTTGTTTAACCAGTAACCTTTTTTTTCAAATCCCGGCAGTATAAAAACAACAATGGTAGCAATGGCAAGAAAAAGCAGGAACCTGATTAGCCGAAGCTGTTGATTGCGTGATGACAAGGGTTTCATAAAATTGACAATTTTCAGCCATGCAAAAAGACTGCACTGTAATATAACTTATGTAGCCTGTTCAATTGTAGTACTTTAAAGTTAAGCATAAATTCACATTTAATTTATTTATCTGCGGGTAACAGTCAGGCGCTATCGATAAAACGGAATCAGCGCTGCAAAACACAGATCCATCGCTCTATGATAAAATTATTTGTAATACCCGTTTTAATTCCTGCCAGCGTAAATGAAATGTTCCTTAAATGTTGCACTGATACTGCGACTCCAACTGATAATTTCTGGAGGGGGCCTTCCCGGCGATCAGCTTCAAACTGGTAACCACTTTTACCTTTTCTGATTTCAGCAATCCGGTAAACGTTATTTTTATAAATTACCCGGTGGTTGGATTATTGAAACAGTCAACTTGTTTTTTTGTAGTACCGGCAATTTTTTATGCCGTCACCGGCCATAATCATCACCTTATTGACGACAGCAGTCAGAATAAACACCCCCGCACGACAATGGTATGCAGGAAGCGCCATAGTATCGCGTGTTCATGGGTGTCTGACAATGTGTTGTGTAAGTTTAAACCCTTTTCAGCCAGCTGATAGAGCCAGTGTCAAAAGTAAGCCGACCATTAACAAATCCCTTTTTTGTACGGAATATTTGTTACAAGTCTGCAAAGCCCGGTAGAACAGGTTGCCGCGACGGAAAATCCTTGTACAGTTGGGGCTTTATTAGATACAATGGATTGCCTGCCTTTTCTTTAATAATAATTGTTGTAGCAGTTTTTAAAGATTACCTTTAAAACAAACCTGCATTATGGATCGCATAAGTAAATCCGACGAGTTAATTAATGTTAACAAGGAACTTGCATTTCAGAAGGAAGAAAAAAAGCAACGGGCGGCAGAATTAGCCATTGCAAATAAGGAACTGGTTTTTCAAAATGCGGAAAAAGGAAAACGTGCAGAAGAACTGGTGATTGCTAACAAAGAACTGCTCTTTCAAAATGAAGAGAAAGAGAAACGTGCAGAAGAATTAGTGATCGCCAATAAAGAACTGCTCTTTCAAAATGAAGAAAAAGAGAAACGTGCTGCCGAGCTGATCATCGCCAACAAGGAACTTGTTTTTCAAAATGCAGAGCGGGAAAAAAGAGATGCAGAATTAGTGATAGCGAATAAAGAGCTCATATTTCAAAACCAGGAGAAAGAAAAACGTGCTGCCGAATTAGTTATCGCAAATGCGGAACTGGTGTTCCAAAACGACCAAAAGGAAAAGATGACCACCGACTTAATTCAGCGCAATAAAGACCTGGAACAATTTACCTATATTATTTCTCACAACCTGCGGGCCCCGGTAGCTAATATCATTGGCCTTTCTTACCGGCTTCAGCAAACAGGCCTTCCGGATGATTTGAGAAGCCAGATAGGCGCCGGCCTTTCTACATCAGTTACCAAACTGGATGAAGTGATCAGGGACCTGAATGATATTTTAAAAATAAGGCAGAAGGTGGATGAAAGTAAACAGTTAATCAACTTTGCAAAGTTTGCCGCAGATATTCAGCTGAGTATTGAAAAAATGATTGAGCATGAGAAGGCTGTTATTTTGTGGAATTTTACAGCAGCCGAAGAAATTGTTACCATCAAAAGCTACCTGCACAGTATTTTCTTTAACCTTATTTCCAATAGTTTAAAATACAGGCAGCCGGAAGTGCCACCCATGATAAAAATTACCAGCAGTAGAGAAAATGACAAAATTGTTTTGCTGTTTGAAGATAACGGAATTGGGATTGACCTTTCAAAAGTGGGGGAGCATGTATTTGGATTGTACAAACGCTTTCATACTGACAAGGCCGATGGAAAGGGAATGGGACTTTATATGGTAAAAACACAGGTAGAATCTATGGGTGGAAAAATCAGCATCAGTAGCGAGGTAAATGCAGGCACACAATTTAGAATTGAATTTAATTCCTGATAAATCCCGGCACAATGACACCCTTGCAATTTATTATAATTGATAACGATCCGGTGAATAACCTGCTATGTGATTTGGCCATTAAAGATGCAGTCGCCGATGCCGGTATTATTGATTTCACTGAACCTGTTAAAGCTTTCGAATACATCAGTAAAGACACTGAAAGTAATAATAATAAAAAAATTGTATTGCTGGATATCAATATGCCCACCTGGACAGGGTGGGACTTTGTTGACCATTTTGAAGAACTGGACGAAAAAATTAAAAACAGGTTTAAGATTTATATACTTTCCTCTTCTATCGACAACAATGATAAACTAAGAGCGGTAGAAAATAAGAATGTGGTAGGCTACATTGAAAAGCCTCTCACAGAGGAAAAGGTAGTGTCTTTGCTATAAAATACATATACTAAAATATATTGCCTCCGGCAAGGTAATTGTACTGGTAACGCATAGCCTGACCGTTGCATAATTAAACAAAAATTACGTTCTTCCCATTGCACTATATCAATTCAGCACCCGTCGTTTTAATAAAGCCGTTTTGGTTTTATTAAAACCGGGTTTATTAAAACTATTTTTTTATTATAAGCTGTGGTATATTATAAGCACGATACAACTCAACATATGTAATGGAGTTAAATGAGCGACGTAAAATACGCCGGTAAGCGCAATGCAAAAGCGCAAAGACTAATCTACTGAAGTCGTTCGCTAAGCATTAATCATATCGCCCATAATTTCCTGCGGATTGGTTGCATTCCCCATAGCATTCACCTGTTCAAAGTAGTTGTACCATCCGGCACCTTCAACCATTTGTTCAAATTGTTGCGCAGTTTCGATATTCGGGAAAGTCCAGACAGCAAAGTAATCATAGTCCACTCTGCTAAATGTAGCGGACTCATTTTTACCCCAACTTATAATTTGCACGCCGGAATCCATTAATTGTTGAATCGCGGGGCCCAGCGCTGTAAGGTATTTTCCTCTTTCTTCACCGGACATATTTTTCCATGTTGGTTTTGATTTCCAAAGTTCAATGTAAGTAATCATTTTTTTGTAATTTTTATTTTAATATGGAATATAGCTTTTTATCGTCTGCCTGAAAAGTATCTTCTGACAACTATCAATCTGTAATTTGATAAATATATTCTTTAATTTCTGTTTGGCGAACGCTGACAAATCCTTTTTCTACACCAGTTTTTATAAAACCACATTTTGCTAAAACCTTTTGTGAGCCATATTACGGAACGTTTGCTCTTTGCATTTATGCTGACGGTGGGGATTGCCGTTATACAGATAATTGAAAAACCATACCCCGTAACCGGCAATAAATGTAACAAGAAATATTCATTGTTCTTTCTGTGCACCCGTTTCATTTAATCTTCTGCAAAGTGGGAAAGTGCGGCACCAGTAGGGTAAACCGGGGGTCAAGCTACTGTAGCTGGGTTAGCAGATAAGAGGGTGCAAGAAAAATAAAAAAAAGTATTTTTAAAAGTTGAATCAAAAATTTACTGATGGCAACGTCATAATTGATTCAAGCGCTTTGATTTTTTACGGCGAAAGAATAATTGAACTAATTTGGCTTGTCCCTGCGCCAAACGTAAAAACAAGCCAATAAGCAGTGCGCAACAAACGGTGGTCTTTAATTCAAGCGACGCACATATTTGCTGGCGCAGCGTTTCGGTTATGCGCAGTAAATGGAATCAGTGCATTTAAAATTCACTGATTCCATTCAATCAACTTCAGCCAACATTCCCGGAATAAGTAACGACCAGCCATACAAAGCCATTATATAAAACTATTTTGAAAATGTGATATTGCTCTTTCCTTTATCTGCAGAGGTTGCTACGGCGATACCCCGTTGCTCTTTGCTGTTAACAGCACAATAGAAATGGTATACTATGCCCTTATATTTTATTACAAAAGATTTGTGGGCATAGGTTTCGTCATAGGGCTCGCTTGGTTTTACCAGGTCTTCGCCCGTCCAGTCGGTCCAGTTAACCAGGTCGTACGAACAGGCAAAGCGATTGAAGGCAGCATATTTTTTGCGCTCTTTCCAGAATGCGCCGAAATAAAACATCACATAACAATCATCTATTTTTTGAATGATGGCATCGCCGGAAATTCCTGCATGATGATCTATAACCGGCGAGGTACCGTACCGTTTCCAGTCAACCATATTATCGGATACCGCCATGCTGATTCTCTCAGCAGCTTTGCCGGGGTTCGCGCTATCGCCGCGTGCGTTGTAATACATCACAAAAGGGTGACCCGTTTTTTTCGATGCATCCCATATAACCGAGGATTTAAATAACGTACCATTATCATACCATCTGGCATCGGCGTCAGTTGATTTTAACACTGGCGAACCTGTGCGTTGCCATTCATGCGCAACGGCAGGATCTTTGTCAGTCCAGGCCATACCAATGGACAGCCGGCCTGCTTCGTAACCTGTTGTATTACCTCCGAGGTAAGACATCCAGTATTTGTTATCATATTGCTGCAGCTGGTAGTTACCACCCCAATGCATATCCTGCAGGGCATTATAACCTGCTTTTTGGTTGGCATCCCAGCCAGGAGTATCAGCAAACGACAGGATTTTTCCAAGGGTTTTCCATCGTAACAGGTTACTGCTTTTTGCCAGCCATGTTTCATAGCCCCTGCCATCATAAACAATGTAGGTCATATACCAGCTTTTTCCTTTTTTAAAAATGGTAGGGCAATCCAGTTTTTTACCATCATCCGGCGGAACCATTACCAGTCCATACTTATAGGGCGTCTTTACTTCATTGTACACTTTTTGCATCACTTCCTCCGGTACCTGTATGTTGTTGTTCTGCGCCCGTACGAAAGAAAAAATTAACAGGAAAAGGATGGTTAAACCGGGGCAGCGTTGCTGATGCTTCATACTACTTGAGACTATTTTTTTGGGGTGATTGTTTGATGCTACGGTTGTAGCACTGTTGGTAAACGAAATGCAAGCTACTCATTTTAACGTTACCTGCGATTGCAGGATGAATGGACACTTTAGTACGGATGCTGAAAAATGGAACAGCATAAAGGTAGGTTTTCTTATTGCACAGGGCTGTTACAGCCTGCACAGTCGCTTATAATACAGCTACCGGTAAGTGTTACAATCAGCTGCCTTTCAACCCTGTTTCCTGGCAATGGATGGCTACATTTGTGTAAGTGTAAGTATCATCTGTTTTATTTTAAACCACTCATTTATTTTTATGTACAGATTAGTGCTCATGGTATTACTTGCTGGAATTTATTTAACTTCAGCGGCGCAGCAGCAATCAAACTATAAACTTGTATGGTCAGATGAGTTTGAAAAGGAGGGACGACCAGATTCCACTAAATGGGGATACGAGCATGGCTTTGTGCGGAACGAAGAAGCGCAGTGGTACCAACCCGAAAATGCATGGTATAAAAACGGCATGCTGGTAATTGAAGCAAAGCGTGAGCAAAAGCCCAATCCTGGTTATGTACCAGGTAGCAATAACTGGGCAAAAAAAAGAGCCCTGATCAATTACACTTCATCGTGCCTGGTAACAGCAGGTAAGAAAAGCTGGACGTACGGCCGCTTCGAACTAAGGGCACGCATTGACGTCAGCCAAGGCATGTGGCCTGCCTGGTGGACACTGGGTGTTGAAAAGTCCTGGCCTGCCAACGGCGAGATAGATATCATGGAATATTACAAAGGAAAGCTGCTGGCAAATATTGCCTGCCTGGGTAAGGATGGCAACCCCGAATGGTTTAGCCATCGGGTTCCCGTTGACTCAATGGGTGGTACCGCCTGGTCATCCAGGTTTCATGTGTGGAAGATGGACTGGACACCTGCATTTATCGCCTTGTACGTGGATGGGCAGCTGCTGAACAAGGTAGCACTTGATTCGCTCGGGAATAAAGATGGCAATGGTTTCAATCCTTTTAAACAACCGCATTACATGTTGCTCAACCTGGCCGTAGGTGGTATGAATGGTGGTGATCCATGCCGCACAAGTTTTCCACGAAAGTTTGAAGTGGATTATGTGCGGGTGTACCAGCAGCAATAAAAATGCAGGCCTGGTTATGCCCCTTACAATCTGCTGGATGAATTTGAAGCCGGTATATTATTCTGACCTTGCTTCATAACGTCAACAATGTTTCAATGGGGAAAGTTGTGAGGGTAGGCCTGTTCAATGATTATCTGTTTTTACGGGGGGGCAAGGTTTATGATCATGCGAACGGCACGACCCTATTTGCCGGCGCTGCGCTTCCTTTCCTGACTTGACGTAAACCGCCACCAGGAATGTCGCATTTACACAATGTTAGCTGGTTTTTATTGGCGAAATTTGTATGCCTCGAAAATGGAGGAAGGCTACCAAGCCATTTTAAGCATTTTAAAAAATTAAAGGAGGACAAGCAACATGAGAACAATAACAGTCTTATCAATGATAACACTAGATGGCGTACTGCAGGCCCCCGGCGGACCAGGGGAAGATACATCAGGCGACTTTAAATATGGCGGCTGGACCGCACCTTACACGGACGAAGCTTTTGGTAAGGCGCTGCAAAAAGAGCTTCAGCCCGCAGATTATTTGCTGGGCAGAAAAACATTCGAGCTTTGGGAAAATTACTGGCCAGAACATGCAGAATTTTGGCCGGGTATTAATGAAGGCACCAAATACGTGATGTCCGCAACCAGGAAAGCATCAGATTGGAAAAACTCAGTTTTCCTCAACAACTTGACAGATATTGAACAACTTAAAAAGTCGGCTGGTGCGGACATCCAGGTATGGGGCAGTAGTGAGCTTGTCCAGCTGCTATTTAAGCATGATTTAGTGGATCAACTCCGGCTAAAAATTTATCCATTAACGCTTGGTAACGGAAAAAAGTTATTTGGCAATGGACCAATTCCGGCAGCATTCAAATTAACAGAAAGTGTGATTACAACAACCGGGGTTATTATTGCCTGTTACAATCGGGCCGGCCGAGTTAAAACAGGTACTATTGAAGTGTAAAATAAAAACAGGGAACGAACTTGTTGGACGGATAATTTGATTCTTAATGTCTGGTATAAAAAAGCTGCCACTTCTGCGGCAGCTTTTGTTGGCGATTGATATAAGTAAACAAAGAAAGGTGTAACGATGAATACCATCTGTTCTTTGGTACATGGTTAATCAATGTGTCGCTGGCTTCTGATGCAGCAGCATGCTTCATCAGAAGCCAGCCATTTAGGTAAGTTTTTTGCATGGTTTTCATCTGCCAATTAACTATTTAAAACAGCGGCCGTACTCTTCCGGATGTCGCTGATTGCTTATATTTTAAATCTCTCAGCTTGCAATTTTCAACTATAAAATTAATACCTGATAAACCGCATTTTTTTGTGTTTGAAAACCAGCAATATTACCTGGCAACATTGTTAATTTAACCGGCTTTCCGTTGTGGGTTACTTTTACTTTGCCTGGTAAATGAAGTGTACAGATTGCCCCGGCCTTCGACAGGATGCCCGCATGGATTAACCGATTATTTTGCCAGCTAAAATTTAGCTCAAAGCCACCTCTTACACAAACGCCTTCAAAACTACCGGTACTCCATTCCTTTGGTAATGCGGGTAAAAAATCAATGGCGTCTTCATGCGATTGTACCAACATTTCGGTAATGCCGGCCGTTACACCCAACGAACCATCTACCTGCATAGGCGTGAAGCATTTTGCGAACAATTGCAAAAAACATTGGTCTTTTAAATAGCCTTTAAAAATTTTATAGGCTCTTTCACCATCGTACAATCTTGCCCACAGCGACATCTTCCATGCTCTTGACCAGCCTGCTCCTTCATCGCCGCGTTGGTTTAACACCGCTTTGCATGCATCTACCCATTGCGGCGTTTTTTTAACTGACAATACATTGCCCGGGTACAAACCATACAGGTGAGAAAAATGCCGGTGATTTTTTTCAAGCTGCGGCCAGTCTTCACTCCATTCCTGCAGGGAACCATCCTTGCCTGTTTGCGGCGGCACCAATTGTTTTCTTGCCGCTGCCACTTCCACTGCATATGCGGTATCCTTACCCAATAACTTACTTGCCTGCTCATAATTGGTGAAGAGGTCGGATAAAATCTGCATGTCAATAGATGACCCTGCACAGATGGTTGTGCCGGGCAATGTGCTCCCGGTAACTTCATCGAAATAGGGGCCGTTTTTAGGACTGCCCGGAAAATTTTCCGGCGATGTAGAAGGATTGGTAACCAACCATTTTCCGTTGGGATGCTTCACGAGGAAATGCATAAAAAAATCTACTGAACCTTTTAAGATGGGGTAAAGATCTTTTACATAATCAATGTCTCTTGTGAATTTGTAATGTTCCCACAATTCATTGACCAGCCAGGCACCACCCACTGTAAAGGTACCCCAGGTAGGGCCGTCCATGGGAGCTGCCACCCGCCACAGATCAGTGTTTTGGTGTAATACCCAACCGCTGGCTCCATAATGTTCTTTGGCAACCTGCGCACCCTGCTCGGTAACGTCTTTTACCAATTGATACAATGGCGATGCACATTCAGAGAGGTTTGCAGACTCCACCGCCCAGTAGTTCATCTGGGTATTTATATTGGTTGTATATTTTGCATCCCATGGAGGGTTCATATTGTTATTCCAAATGCCCTGCAGGTTGGCTGCCTGCGTACCCTCTCTTGACGAAGCGATCAGGATATACCTGCCAAACTGGTAACATAAAGCCGCCAACTGTGGATCGCTGGTTGTTTGTATTTGGTGCAGTCTTTCATCTGTTGGCAGGAAAGCATTGGTAGTGCCGGGAAAAGTAAGCACTGCTCTTTTAAATAAAAGTTGATGATCGGTTATATGCGCAGCTCTTATATCCGTGAACTTTTTTTGCTGCACATTGCCAAGGTAATTTTGCACACGCTCGTGCGCATTGGCAGATACATCCTGGTAGTTTACAAAGTTGGTAGCTGCTGCAAAATACAACGTTACGGCATTTGCGTTTTCAATGGTCAAAGTGGCATCATCCATTGTTATCCTGCCGCCTTCGGGTATGGCTTTTACAATGGCTTCGTATTTTAACTGACCTTTTACACCCATATAATCGGCGCTCTTACCAGTTAATTTCAAACCATCCTTTCCATAACTATCCATCTGAAAGTAATCGGTAGCATAGTTGGAGTGTGTCTGATTTCTTTCTCCGTGCAGGCTGGCTGAAAAACTGATACTGCCGGGTTTATCCGCAGTAAACCTGATAACGATTACCTGGTCTGGTGCAGAAGCAAAAATTTCCCGCTGGTACTGTACACCACCCATTGAATAAGATACGCCGGTAGTGGCGGTTTCAAGGTTGAGCCAGCGCTTATAGTTACTAACCGAATCCTGTTTTGGAAATAAGAAATGCAAATTAGCCAGCGACTGGTATTTCTGTTGTTCCACAGGATAGCCCATTAATTTTCTGCCAAACAAATTATGCGCCTTTAAGAACTCGCCGTCAAAAACCAGTTGTTGAATGACGGGCAATGTTTTATATCCATCTTTTACTACGGTTGAATAAGGGCCGCCTGACCAGTAAGTATCTTCATTGAGTTGTATAATTTCTTCATCGGTTTTACCGTATACCATTGCACCCAACCTTCCATTCCCCACAGGCAGAGCATCTTCCCATTTTGCGGCGGGTTTTTTATACCACATCAGGGTTGCGGGCGAAAAGTTTTGTTGGTCTATCCTGGCTGACATTGGTTGCTCCTGTGCAAATAATAAAGCGGGCATATGGCAGAATAAGATGATGAAACCCTTGCATAACAAAATTATTTTGCTTCGTTTTTTTAAAGAACCGGTTTTAGATTTTGTCTGGATGTGAGGTAAGTTCATTTGTAGTTGGTTTTTTAAATGCATCTTTAAACATGATGGCGCTGGTAATTAAAATAACGATCATCACCACCGTTTTTAAATGATCGAGTGGCAGTGATTTTACAAAGTAAGCAGCAATTAATACCGCGACCGATCCGGGGATTGCCATCGCAACGGTAGCTTTTCTGTTGTAAGCCCCTTTACTGATAAATTTTGCAGATGCAGGCGGCATCAAAAAGGCACATGAGCCCATCATTACCGGAAACGCCACCTGTGGCGACATACCTAACGCAAATACCAGCGCCATACATGGAGCATACAACCCGATGCCTGCGGTCATTAAAGCACCCAGCAAAAAGTTCACTGCCACTGCTATCATTAATTTATACCCGGTCAGGGCAATGGCATCGCCGCCGCCCTGTATCCAATTCATTTTTGTCGCCAGCATAAAACCAACAGTAACCAGTAATGCAAAACCCATAATGAGGCGGATTGATTTTACCGGCAACGCTGCAATGAAACCTGCGCCCATTAAGGCACCCATTGTTGCGGCCACCAGCATCAATACCAGTGTTAATACATCTACTTCAATGATTTGAATAAATATAAGCGCCTGGATGACGACCGGGATAGTGTTGGTTACGTTCAACGTGCCTGGTAGTATGGCGTCGTCAGTTTGTTTGGTGAATTTTAAAAGAGCAGTTTGTGGGGCAAAAGCGCCAATGCCCAGTACATCAAAGAAGTTTACTACAAAGCCAATGATGGCGGTTATGTAAATGTTTATATTTTCTAAAACAGCTTTATGTTTAAGTACATCACGGGCCAACAGTATTATATATCCAATCCCCAATAGTAAAAGTGTCACCCAGATTATTGTAATCATATCTTTAAAATTGTTACACTTTAAAACTGCGATTGGTTTAACATACTTTAAAAAATGGGGCGGATTGCATCTCCAGTTGTGCTTCTATTTCTTTTGCTGCAGCTGTAACTGACAAGCCGCCTAAATTGGTGCAACGGAGTGTATGATGAATTTCATTTCCTACTTTTTGCATGGTGTCAATTACTTCATCCAATGGAATTAAATGATTGTAATCAGACAAAGCCATGTTAGCGCAGGCCACTGCGTTGGTTGCTGCCATTACATTTCGCCCCAGGCAGGGTGCTTCTACCCGGTTACCGATGGGGTCGCATATTAGCCCCAATGAATTTTGCAAAGCCAGCGATGCTGCAGCCAGCGACTGGTTTAATGAACCATTTGCCATTACCACAATTCCCGCAGCGGCCATGCCTCCGCCACTGCCTGTCTCCGCCATACAGCCGCCCACTTCCGCGGCAAAGGTGGCATGTGCGGCAATAAATACACCTATTAAACCAGCTGCTAACAGGCCTTTTACTTTTTCATCTTCGGATAAGCCAAGCGATTCTCCCATGCCTATAATTGCCCCGGGCAAAGCACCGCATGAGCCGGCCGTTGGCGCTGCCACAATTACCCCCATTGAACTTTTAACTTCCATCATTGCCGACACATACATGATGATGGTATTACTGGCATCACCGCCGGGCAACCGTTTTTTTTGTAACTGTTCTTTAAATTGCAGAGACTGGCTTCCTAATATTCTGTCATCGTAGTGCGTTCCTTTCAAACCCAGTTGAATGGCATTTTCCATGATGCGAAAAATAGCACGCATTTTTTCAAACACAGCTTCTTTGGTAATGCCGCCTCTTTCACTTTCATACTCCACCGCCAGTTCCCAAAGAGAAAAATTTTTATCCTGGTTGTATTGCAACATTTCCCGGCAGGTAATAAAGGGTACGGAAATATTTTTTCTTGCCATGATGGGTAACACCGGTGCCAGCTTTTTAATGCGGTGTACTTCAGTAAATGCAAGCAGCTCGTTGCATAAATTGCCGGGTAAAAATTGCTGTGCTTTTATTTCAATAAAGGAATGTTCACCGGGATGCCATTCCAGTGCATCAACATCCGCTGCTTCCTGCAAAAAGGCCGTAACATTTTCAGGGTGATCACAGTATATCAGTGTTTCAAAATAATCACCTGCCATAGATACAGCAGCGCCATCTATCGAGATCACTTCAATCATTCCGCCGCCGGTGGAGATAGCTACCATTCGCCTGCATTCCTCTTTTGAACTCAATGTGAGCTGGTAGGTATTGGGGTGATTGCTGGCAGTTAACGGGCTGATTTCAATTTCGATTTTAATGCCTGCCCGGTCGATGTGGTCAGCTGAAGCCGGTAGTCTTTCATCATAGGCTTCCCATCCCAAAAAGCCACCAAACAATCCCATATCTGAACCTTGGCTGGTGTGCGTGGTAGCCAGGGAGCCATGTGGGTCAAACTCAATTAAAATATGACTCATCTGACCGTCCATCAAATCGCGGCATAATTTGCCAATTCGTAAAGAAGCAGCACAGTGTGAACTGGATGGCCCCCGCATTACCGGGCCAATCACATCGTTGAATATACTGGGATAGTTGCGCATACAGTATGGCATTTAAGTCTCCTAAATCTACAAGTTATTTTTAATTCAGGCAAAGTATACATCGGAATTGTTGCTACACTCCGGCTTTGCTGCAACACTTCTTTAAAAGCATTGCCCGGAAATGTTACAATTGAAATTGGTTTGGGTGCAGTCAAACAACCTTTGGTAAAAAGTGCACCCCCGTCTTACAATCACCTTGTTACAATACAATTATTAATAGGAGGCAGGATATGCCAGCGGCAAATGGGGTTGATTAGATTGAAGCGTTGGTATAAACCATAATTTTTGTTTTACTTGCGGATGATACAACCATTATCGTATCGGCTGGCAGTGCTGACAAACATCCAACATTTAATGAATTATGGAAAAACAAAATTTTAAATCCCTGATCTGCATGTTAATTTTACTTATTGTTTTGTTTGCAGGTACAAATGTGCAGGCACAAAAAGTAAATAAAGATATCAGGACGATAGAGCGTCTTGAATTGGATTGGCATAATGCCTATGTTTCCCATGATATTAATTTAATAAGCGGCGTATTAGCGGATGATTTTATTAATTTAGGAAGAACCGGCGGACGAAATAACCGGCAGCAAACCCTTGAAAATTTCAGGAAGGATAGCTCCCTTTACGAATATTGTACTCCTTACGATTTTGAATACAGGATATACAAAAATACGGTGATCGTTTTATGTAAGTCGAAAGAAAAAGGAGTTGCAAATGGAATTCCATTTAGTGCCAATTATTTTTCGCAGGATATTTTTATCAAAGAACGGGGTAAGTGGAAATGCGTGCTGGCCAGCGTGGGGAAAATTCCGGAAAAGAAATAGTAAATGAGCCATTATTGAAGTGAAACAAGACAGTTCTTTCAATTACACTGGCCATACAAAGAGTTGAGAATATCGATTCACTTTAAATAATCAAGAAAATAATACACCACCCCTTAAATGTTTTAGCAGTAAAGCTGGCCGTAACAAGAACCGGCAGCTTTGTTTCATTTGCCTTTTGTTCTTCAACAGGCTGGCTAACTAGCCGGCGGGCATCAAATAAGGAACATCCGTCAATACCGAACGTTGTGGCCGATTGAAATTTAGATAATTTTATTTGAATGAAATTAAAAAATGGTAAAGTTTAAAGCGAAAGGATGTAAATTTCCATTTAAAATCACAACTTAAACCGATTAAAAAGTAACAGCTTACCTGCCACCAATCAGATGAATTATAAAAATATTTTTTCAGCCGTTCTCCTTTTTGCTACTGTACATTTTTATGCCGTTGGCCAGTCAAACACGCCAGCGCCTTTCGGACCATTGCCTACAGCAAACCAGCTGGAATGGCAGCAAATGGAGTACTATGCTTTTGTTCACTTTTCCGTGAATACTTATACCGATATGGCCTGGGGAAATGGCGATGAAGATCCAAAAACCTTTAACCCGGTTTCGCTGGATTGCCGCCAGTGGGCCCGTATTGCGAAGGAGGCTGGAATGAAGGGCATTATCATTACCGCCAAGCACCATAGCGGCTTTTGTTTATGGCCTTCAAAATATACGGAATACTCTGTAAAAAATTGTCCCTGGAAAAATGGCAAGGGCGATATTGTCAGGGAGATGTCTGAAGCATGTAAAGAATATGGATTGAAACTGGGTATTTATTTATCACCCTGGGATAGAAACCGGGCAGACTATGGTAAGCCGGAATACATTACGTATTTCCGAAACCAGCTGCGGGAATTGCTGACCAACTACGGGGATATTTTTGAAGTATGGTTTGATGGAGCCAATGGTGGCAATGGCTATTATGGCGGTGCCAACGAAACACGTAAAATTGACCGCACCACCTATTATGATTGGGAGAATACTTATAAACTGGTACGGCAACTGCAACCCAAAATAGTGATCTGGAACGATGGTGGAAGAAGGGCAGACTTGCGCTGGGTGGGTACAGAAGCCGGCTATGTGGGCGAAACAAACTGGAGCCTGCTGGACTCAACCGGTGATGTGCCTGAAGATATGCTTCGCCATGGTGTAGAAAATGGCAACAAATGGGTTCCCGGTGAAGTAAACACTTCCATCAGGCCCGAATGGTTTTACCATAAAAAAGAGGATGGTAAAGTAAAAACATTGCCGCAGCTGATGGAGATCTATTATAACTCCATTGGTCGCAACGCTACTTTGTTGTTGAACTTTCCTATAATGCCCAATGGATTAATCCATCCCAAAGACGAAAAAGTAGTAACAGCATTTGCACAGGCAGTTAAAAAAGCATTTGCTGTAAACCTGCTGACCGGTTGCAAAACTGCAGCCTCCAATTTTCGCGGAAAAGACAAAAAATTTGCAGGGGATAAAGCCATTGACCAAAGCAACAAGAGTTATTGGGCAACAGACGATGATGTGAAGACAGGTTCGTTGACGATGCAGTTTACAAAGCCCGTTACTTTCAACCGTTTCATGGTGCAGGAATATATACCATTGGGCCAGCGTGTAAAATCATTTACGGTTGAAGGATTTGTAAATGGTGCATGGGAAGAACTGGCAAAACAAACCACCATTGGATACAAGCGCATCCTTCGCTTTCCAACAGTGACCGCCACCAAACTTCGCTTTACTGTTACTGATGCCAAAAGCAGCCCGCTTATTTCCAGCATGGGTATCTATAATGCACCACAAATATTGGCGCCGCCGGTTGTAGTTCGTGAGCGGTCAGGAGATATCACTATCAAACCTGCAGATGCTGAATCTCAAATTTATTACACAACAAGTGGCAGTAATCCTACGCCGGCAACAGCTGCAAAATACACCGGTCCGGTTAAAACGGGTGATGGCAAAGTGATGATAAAGGCGATTGCCTGGGATGCAAAAACGGGGAAGTCCAGTTCGGTAACAGAAGAAAGTTTTGAGATAGCCAGGAAGAACTGGAAAATAATTGGCATTATTGATACGACTGTCAATAACATATTGGATGGCAACCCGGGCACACAATGGTACCAAAACAATAGCATGCAACTACCGGTTGACCTGGTAATCGATTTAGGTAAGATGGAAAACGTGAGTGGCTTTAAATACCTGCCAGATCAAAACTGGTGGGCTTCGGGTATTATCACCAAATATGCTTTTTTTATTTCTCAGGATGGCGTTAAATGGACAAAAGTGAATGAAGGCGAATTTGCCAATATTAAAAACAATCCTTTGTTGCAATCAAAATCATTTGCTCCCCAAAAGGCACGCTTCATAAAACTACAGGCGCTTCAAAATACGCAAGGTGACAATAGGGTAGGGTATGCCGAATTGGAGGTAATTACGGAGTGATATCAGGTTGCTGCACAAGCCTGGGTATATACAACACAATAAAAAAAACAAAATGGACAAATGGAAATATAATCCGGTTTGTCCATTTTGTTTTTTAGCGATTATCAGCCGATCAATAATGTCTTCTGCAAAGCAATCGTATGGGCGCTTTTAAGTAAGTATATGACATTTATTTTTTATCGTCAAGCGAATTGATCCAGGCTGCAATTCTTCGGGCATCAGTTGCTGGTACCTGTGGCATAGGCGCCATTGGTGTGGCGTATCCCGGCCAGTTTTGCGGCTGGGGATTTTTTATCAGCTGCAATATTTTATCTACCGGATAGTTTCTTTTTGCAACATCAATAAAACCGGGGCCAACCTGCTTTTTATCAGGATTGTGACAAGCCACACAGGTATACTTCACCAGCAACGGTTTTATTTGTGCGTAGGTGGCCGTGCCCGCTGGTGCTTTACCGGCAGCCATGATGGGTTTGGCAGTATTGACGGTGCTTACTTCTTTCATGGAAAGCTTTGCACCTTCCGGAATATTGTTGAGGGTATAATAACCTGTTGGATGCACCAATGAATAAGCATTCTCTTTTTCCCTGATGCCATCCAGGGTAATAGTGTGAATATAGTATTGCCGGAGGTTACTCACAATCAACCGAACACTCATTCCATCGGCTGCCACCTTTACACCTTTAACCACACATTTCTGTTTGTTCACCGGTGGGCTGCCGTACACACCGTGGTATTTGTAGATGAAACTTTCAATGGCGTAGGATGCAAGATCCGCAGCATATTTTTTATCTACCGGTTTGGTAAATTCTATTTCAAATCCGTCCGGCATCGCTTTTACTGTTCTCATTTCAAAAGGCACCCTGTTGTTCCATGTCAGTCGCTGCAATCCTTCATTGGCATCGCCGGCGGATCCCCAGCCTCTGTTGGTTTCACCAATAAACAGAGAGCCGTCATTAGCCCAGGCCAGCCGTACCACGCCTGACTGAAAACCACTTCTAAAATCCCATGCGCAACCCTGCAGCACGCCATTTACAGTTTCCATAAATACACGGCTTAATTTACTTTGGCCCTGGTCTCCAACCAGTAATTGTCCTTCAAAAGGGCCAAAAACACCTTTGGGCACTTTAACAATTTCGGAGGTGGAAATTCCCAGGATGCCATGTGGTAGCCAAACGGCCGGCAACTGCATTTCCGGGATATTCTTTTTCATTTCAAATGCTGTTAAAAATTTTTCGCTCTCTTTATTTTCTGGTTTTACCTGTTCACCATCTGGTCCAAATTCTATCCGCGGATTTACCTTGCTGAATATTTGTTGCTGGGTTAAACTCAATGGAGAATTTTTCATACCCGTCCAAACCAGGCTTGCCGGATGCCCCATAAAAGCGCCTTTTTTAACCGGCATAATACTGCCCGAAGCAACCCAGTCGCCCTGGTTATCAGTATAAAATAATTCACCATCTATCATGCTGATACCACAGGGAGAACGCATGCCTGCGGCCCAGGGTTCCATGCGGCCGTCATCAAAAATGTGTAAGGTCCAGCCCCGCCATGGAACCATGCTTTCGGGATGCCACCAGGCAGCAGGAAAGCCAAGGTTCAGCGTAACGAAAAAAGAACCATCGGGCGCCAGTTTAGGGCCAAAACTATATTCATGATAATTGCCGGAGATCGGCCAGGCGTAAACCGTTTCAAATACATCGGCTTTGCCATCCATGTTGGAATCAAATAGTCTCGTCAATTCGCCCCGTTGTACCACATACAGCGAACCGTTTTTGTAAGCCACACCCAACACCTCATGCAAACCGGAGGCAAACTTTCGAAAGAAAGGTTTTGCACTGGTTGGATTCTCGACAATAAAAATATCTCCCCGGCGGGTGGTCACTGCCAAATCTCCATTCGGCAATGTGCATAGTCCGCCCACTTCCAGCAATGTTCCTTCGGGTGAGCGCACTTTGTTAATTTTGAAAAAATCTTCTTCTTTGGCAGGTTCCTGGCATAAAACAGCGCTATGCCAACCGACCAATACCAGCCCCGCTAACAGAATCTGTTTAAAGCGCCTGGAAGTAAAACGGGATATAAATGCTATCATAATGTAAAAGCTGTAGAGATTAAAAAAGAATTGAATAGCCGATGCTTTTATGAACCGGAACAATGAGTTCCTTTGACCCATCCTGCCCGCGGATCAACGGTTTTGCAGTAGCAACATCGTCCAATTTTAAATAATAAGACTGGTCATTTATAAGATACCATCCGTTGCCCATGTCTTCAATGGAATTTGCCCTGGCTAACCGCATGTAAACATTGTCCGTTGCATCCTGCAGACTGATTTGCCGGTGAATACCCTGGCCATTTTCAGTAACTGTGGTGGCATCGCTTACGGAAGTTCCGTACAACAGGTATTTAAATGTCGGCCGGCCTTTTTCATCCAGTTCATAGCCTTTAGCCCGGTATCCGGAGTTACTTGTATCCGTTGCCCAACGGGCATTCGCATCGGTTAGTTTTGCTATACTCAATCCAGGTTTACCAAAATATTGAATGGCGCCTGTTGGCCTGGAAGATCCGTCGCCTCTTTCATGCCACATGGGCGTTGCATCTAAAAAATTTCCCCGCCATAACTGCACCATCATTCCATTGTCCATGTCATAGGTGTAGTGAATTTTTTCGGGGCTGCCAACATTTACGGCATGCACCACCCGGCCACCTTCCGGCAAATCCATAAAGCTGCGCAAAATAATATTATCGGGTGCATCCACCAGGACCGGATCAGCATCGTCACCAGTTGAAATGTTGGCATCTGAAATAAGAAACTCCCTTACACCGGGCCCCTTTATACTGACGCCAACCGCAGGTTTTGCCCAATCGATATATTTTGAATAGCTCAGTTCAAAAGGGATATCACCTGCTGCTAAATTTGCTGTACCCTTGCCACGCCAGTTGCTAAATGGAATCACTGTAGCATTGTTAATTTTTAATGTGCCCCCTCCGCCAAAAGTATTGATGCTAAAATTATATTCACCCGGCTCCTGTACATGCAGCATACCCGTGTACCGCAGGATATATTCATTATCGGGTAATCCACTGATAGCAGAGCTGATAATGGGAGCGGCTTTTTGCATCATTGGTTTAAGGGTGTTGTAGTTGGGCTCCACCACATATTTGCCTTTATACACGGCGTAATGAATGCCTGTTAATGAAGGCCTTCCTTTATTGTAATTACTGAGCACTATATTCCTGAAAGCTACAGGTCCATGATCGCCCTGTAAGCGCAAAGCAGCCTCCGCTACTTCATCATTTGCGACAGCGCCACGGGTAGGTCCACTTAATTCCACATTCTCTTGTATTAATACGCCGTTCAGTGTTACACCAATCATTTTTGCATTGGTGATTTTTACGCCACCTTCAAACTTCGGTGCCTGGAAGCTGATTGTCAGGTGTTGCCACAAGCCCGGCGCCCGGCTAACATTTTGCCTTGGTGCATGCCCGTCATACCCTTTTTTTTCTTCGGGCTTGGCATCATCCCACCTTTCATAAATCCCACCGTTGTCGCCAGAATGGGGCTTCAACACTCCCCAGCTGTCCAGCAGCTGCACTTCATACCTGCCCTGCAAATAAATGCCGGAATTGGAGCCCTTTGCCATCAAATAGTCCAGTTCTATATCCAGGTCGCCGTGCTGCAAATTCGTAAACAAATCTTCCCGTGCGGCATCTGTTGGCAGGTTCACCAATACGCCCACTCCGGTTGAATAATTCAGGGTATTTTTCTGAGTAAGATCTGCTTTTACAGTACCGGCAATATGCCAGTTGGCACCTGCATTTTTAAAATCGCCCAGGTTTGAAAGTGTAAGCTTGTTTTGGGCTTGTGCATCATGAAGCAAGCACATGCCCGCTGCAAAACATGCCAGGGTAGTAAGGCAAAAACTGAAACGGGTAAATGGCATAAGCAATAATTTGTTGTTTGATTAACAGTTAGCGGTGGTAAAAATCAACAAAAAACTTGGTTTGATCTGATATTTATTTGCTTTTTTAGTGAGTTATTTTATCCATTGTACAGAAAGTTATGTTGCTTAGATGCTATTTTGAAAGCATTGTTTATAATGACCATTGCAATTTTAACTGGTTGTAAATCTGTGTTGCAACAGCCATTGTACTTTTTGCCTAATTATGGTTTTGTTTAGTTGCTTTTGCAATGGTACAGATCATCAATAAACATTGGTGCCGCAATACCTGATTAAGCAATCCAAAAGCAACATTTTCAATGGCCCGTTTTGAGAATCGATCATCGCTGGTGTGCCGTCGAATGGATGACAACAAGGTGAAAAGCCATCAACTGGCACAGGTTTATTGACACATTTTTCCGTGCAGGTTACTGCAAGATTGACCATACTTATTTAGGACAGTATTGCATAAATTTACCCGTTTAAAGTAAACTACTGAACGATACAACAAACTACAAAAATTAAGCAAATGAGAAAGATACTATTTACTATGTTAGTTTTTGCCGCAGCCTTTCTTTCTGGTTTTGCATTCAAGTCTGTCATTTCCAAACAAAATAAACAAACAATCAAAATGAAGAAAGTAACTGGCATTGGTGGTATTTTTTTTAAATGCAAAGATCCCAAAAAAATGACGGCGTGGTACCAGCAGCATCTTGGTTTAAACACCAACCCATATGGGGCAAGTTTTGAATGGTATGAAGGTGCAGATAGTACAAAGAAGGCGCAAACCCAATGGACGCCTTTTGCCGAAACAACCAAATACTTTGAACCTTCAACAAAAGATTTTATGATAAACTACAGGGTTGAAAACCTGGAGGCACTTGTTGAAGAATTAACAAAGAATGGTGTTATCATTGTCGATACGATTGAAACTTACGATTACGGTAAATTTGTACACATCCTTGATGCAGAAGGTAACAAGGTTGAATTATGGGAGCCAAAAGGCTGAGTGCGCAAAAAAATATTTGCAGATAAAAAATTAGCAGACGTTGCATTTGTTCAACTAAATTAACGGATGTATACCTTATAAAATTTTGCCAAAATAAACAACTGGGTTGCTGAAATATCTTTGGCATTTTGCCATCGTTTCAACTTTTTGACTTTGTATGTGTTTATCACACTGAAGAAGTCTGCACCGACGAAAGCTACATGGTCAATGATTGAAAAAAAGCGAGCCGTAACAACACCAACCTGCTTCTTATAACGGGTAATTACAGGTAGTATGTAGTCCAGGCTTGAAATGTTTTTTTTGAAGTTTGTTCAGTAACTTTTAGAAAAGTACAAAATGGCACATGTTGTAATTCATCTGCGGAGATTACTTTATACTCACTTTGATGGCTGCTGGAAAATAAATAAGTATGCAAAAGAAAATATTTTTATCTGCAGCCTGGGAATACCTGGCTATGCTGAATTATGAAGTAGATGCATCTGTACTGCAACCATACTTGCCACCCTACACAACCCTTGATTTATACCATGGCAAGGCACTGGTAAGTGTTGTAGGTTTTTTATTCAACGATACTAAAGTGCTGGGTATTTCATGGCCCTGGCATACCAATTTTGAAGAAGTAAATCTTCGCTTTTATGTGCGGTATTCTGATGGCAAAAACTGGAAAAGAGGAACTGTGTTTATTTCTGAAATTGTACCAAAAAGGGCTATTGCAGCCTGCGCTAATATTTTGTATAATGAACACTACAGTACTGCTAAAATGTTTCACAGCATAAAGAAAGAGAAGAATCAACTGTTTGTAAACTATCACTGGAAGAAAAGAAACCAGCAGTGGAATTTTATTACGGTAGAAGCGGGAACAGATTTACAGGAAATTGAACCAGGCAGTGAAGCCGAATTTATTTTGGAGCACTATTATGGGTATAACCAGCTTAATAAAAATACCACTATTGAATATGCTGTGGAGCATCCCCGCTGGCAGGTATATCCGGTGACAAGTTATTTGCTGCAGGCCGATATAGCCAAGCTATACGGAAAAACATTTGTGCAGTTTATTGATGGTGTAGAGCCCCGTTCTGTTTTTCTTGCCAGGGGATCGGCAGTTATTGTACGTAAGCCTTTGAAAATAAAAGCTGATTCATAAATAGGCTAAAGGAGCAGTGTTTCAGGCAACACACAACTTACTTTAGCTGGATACATACTGTTCTTTTCAACTGCAGCAAAGACCTGGTTGTTTGAGCAACAGGAGGGGTTTAAAGGTAGTTTTTGACTTAATTGCTACCGCAAGAGCACCGTCACGCTGCAGGAAAACAGGCAGGAAAAAAAACAGCCAGGGCATGTACAAGCAGTGTAAGGAAGTCTAACGCGAAGTAATGCCCGTCTGCCTGATGATGGCAGTCTTAATTTTGATACGGCTCATAAAAAGAGGGAACAAAAAAGCAGCAGTATGCAAAGGGCGGTTACCGGCAGCTGCAACCGAAAATACCTATTCGGTTATTTTTGTTCTGTCAGTTCTGCCTGCCTTAACTGTTCGTTATTTTTGTTTCGGATCCTGAACCTGGCAGCATTTTTACCTTCAATTTTATTAATAACCTGCAACTGCTGATTAATAAAACAGTGAATCAAGACGAGCCTGTCCCGGAAAAAACTGCTGGAAGAAACCGTGAAAAATACTTCGGTTAATTAAAACGTATGGCATTGGCGGGGAGGAAAGGAAGATCAACTTTAATTATGTTACCATATCGTAAAAAGCATTCCCGGTTGTTACAATAAAGGGCCTTTAAAAACCGTTTAATTATTACCTGTTTACTCAACATCCGCATAACCCAAACCTAAAATAATCCTATGAAAAAGAACTATTACAAATGGCTGTCAATGCTGGTAATTGCTGTGCTATTGTTGTCAGCTTGCAACGGCTCCCGGCAGTCAATGCACAACCACGGCGTTAGTAACCGGGGCTTCAGCGGGTATTGATATTCGACTTGGGTTGCGCCTCCTTGTCCCGGGGGCTAACTTTTCAGAAACAGTAGCAGGCATGTGCCAGGTAATTTAGCGCAGGAGCAAAACGGTTCCGCCTTTTATTTTAGCACCATTTTTAAAATCTATCCTGTACACATAGGCGCCGATGGGTTGTTTTTTGCCATTCGTTTTTCCATCCCATTGTTTGGTATTGCCCTTGTCAAAAAATACCAGTTGTCCATACCGGTTGAATATGGATATTTCGGCAAGCGGATAATAGATGAGCCAGGGGATTTGCCAACGGTCATTTAAATTGTCGTCGTTGGGTGTAAAGGCATTTGGTATATGAATGTTTTTATCTTCTGGCACAGGCGGAAAATGCAGGTAGATCACAGCGGAGCCTTCATCCACAAAACGGTCTCCACTTTCAGATTCGGCAACTACCCGGGCAACATTGGTAATTGGTGCCTCCAGCTTGTTGTCAGGCACATTTACAATTACATTAAATGCTACAAGGAATGAATCGCCATGATCCAGGTAACCTCCGTCAGTTGCACTGGCATTAAACCCCATTCTGAATGTAACTGAGTTGGTTGAAGCGTTATATTCTGCTACATCATCATCCGACCTGTCTGTTTTTAATCCCGGCACTTCGCCCGGGCCATACATTACAATCAACGAATTGCGCTGGAAGGTTATGCCGGCCGGCAATGTATCTGTAACCAGAACTCCAGTCGCTTTTCCATAACCAATATTGGCGCCTTTTAACTGATAAGTCAATACTTCACCGGGTTCGGCAGTGCCATTTTTATTGGCATCAGCTACTGTCTTCACCACCTTGAGGGAAGGGTCCTTCATTTTAATCACCATGGTTATTACGCCACAAAAATATTGGTCTTCGGTGGTGCCCAGGTCAAGGTTTACACTGGTAGCATTGGGTAAAATGCCATAGCCGGTACCAACATAAAACTGGTCAATGTCAATGCCCATCTGATCTGTATAATTGGGATTTTTAGTAGTAACATGTTTACCGTCATCAGAGATGGTACCATTCCAAACATTATTTACCGGGTTAATGGCATTGCTAAAATTATTTCCATTGATGCTGAACACATCTCCGGTGTATTTTGCGTCGCCTTCCCAGGTAATGATACCCAGTTTAGCATCTTTGGAAGCAAGTGCTCCACCCGGCACATTCAAACCGGTTAGTGTAATATGGGTTACCGTGGAAGCGCTGTGTTCATAAATTTGCTGAAAACCATCATAAACCCTTACACTGTTATATGGCACCGAAGCATTTTCGTACACCACCACAATACTCCAGGCACCGTAGTTTCCAAAATCTCCGCCGAGGCCGTTTGAAAGCGCAGCATTGCCCACCGCATAAGTACCGTTTCCATTCTGTTGTACCAGGGCGGTGATATCCGTAAATGCCTGGTAAAAGCAAAACTCACCAGCCTGCCCCGGATTGGAAATATCTCTATCCAGTTGAGCCGCAGCAAACTCCTGGTAAGCACCTGATGCACCTTTTCTTATTTTGATGGTTTGATTTTGGGTAAGGGTCATATCAAAATCGGACTTTACAACCCTGCCGCCCCAATATAAGCGGGCAAATTTAATATTGTTAGTTCCGGCAGGTAAAATCAAATCGGCAGAAGAAGAATTTCTAGTGCCTGCACCATTGCCTGAGTTGCCGTCAATATCAACAAACTGCATATCTGCGGTTCCAAATGCACCGTTATCGTATGAACTGTTTCCATCTGCACTGTTACCGTTCATGGCATCAATGTTAACCGTGCCATCGGCTTTAACCAAATGAAGTAAGGTATTTCCAAAAATGCTGATGCCTCCTTTTAAATTACCTGAATAGGCAATTCCATAATCGCGATGCTGTGCCTTAGTGGTAATAGATAACGAAATAGTAAACGACAGCAATAGAAGTATTGCTATACATCGGGTAGGAAAAAATTTAACCGTAATTTTTTTCATGACTAAAGAAAGAAGTTGCTTTGTCGTGTATCGCCAAAACAAGTGGCTTTCCTGGTTTTCACTGTTTGTTGAAAATGATAAAGGTACAATTGTTTTTTAATATGTCTCCGTGCTATTATTCATCCCTGCCTATCGGTGTTTATTTTACATAACGAAGAAATGAGGCTAATTGGTATTTTACAAGAAATCATTTGCGAAAAAGATCTGCATGTTTATAACCTATGTTTTTCCGGCGCATGGTGACAGTATCAAAGTTCAAATTGATAAAATAAAAACAGTAGATAATCAATACCTTCGCTTTCATTTTTTATTCTGATGTCGAATTTTTTATATGCCCTTAAGGGTCAGTTTACTGTTCTCAATTTGCTTATACTTTTGCTGGCGCTTGCGTTTATTTTTAACAGGTACAAAAGAAGAAGAACAGCGATCATTTTTATCAGCGGCGCTATTTTGATATTTTTAATTTGTTCTACAGCCTATTTACCCAATTACCTGGCCGGTAAGTTAGAAAGCAAATACCTGCCTTACCCGGCAGCAACCAATTTCAATGATTCAGAAAGGGTATTGATTCACGTGCTGGGAAGTGGATATGTATTGGACAAGCGTTTGCCCCCGAATGCGCAAATTGGATGGTGTGCTTTAGGCCGGTTGGCTGAGGCTATCCGTGTGCACAGGATGATAAAGAACAGCACCATTATTTGCTCGGGGTATTCTTCACTTGGCCTGGAAACGCAGGCACAGGTTACCAAACGGGCAGCCATCGTATTAGGTGTGGATTCCAGTCAGCTGGAAACACTTAATTTACCCAGCACTACCCAGGAAGAAGCAAGTGAGTTGTCTGCCCATTACAGTAAAAAATCTCATGTAATTATTGTCACCGACGCAATCCATATGCCGAGGGCAATAAAACTATTTGCTGCACAGGGATTTAATCCCATTGCTGCTCCAACAAATTATAAAATAAATGAAGGACCGGTTCAGGAGGATATAAAATGGTTACCTTCTTTTGAACGTATCGGGTTAATGAATTATGTGATTCACGAATACCTTGGCAATTTAAAAGCGACGTTGCAAAACTGATATAGTAACCTTTACCGCCTTCCCGTATGTTATATCACCAAAAACTTATAGGTACACAGTGAACGTTGGATTAATTATACAATAAATTAGTTTGTAAGTAAACGACAATTCCGCGATACATGTTTATGGGGTATATTTGAATACAACATACATAATTCACTCTTTATGACCAGAAACAATAACGCCGCATTTTTTGCGAAAGCCTTCATTATTCTACTCCTTGGTACATACCTTTCTTTCAGTTGTTTTGCACAACAAAGCGGTACAGCTATTACCCTGGGTGGCAAAGTGATTCACACAGTTGGAAAATTGCCCGCTGTAGGTACTCCCGTTAAAGACTTTACATTAACCGGTGTTGATCTTAAAGAAAAAGCCCTGGCTGACTATAAAGGAAAATTCATTATCATGAATATTTTTCCGAGTGTTAATACCGGCGTGTGTTCCAAGTCTGTTAGAAAATTTAACGAAGATGCTGCGGGGCTGAATAATGCTGTAGTGCTATGTATTTCTAAAGATTTGCCCTTTGCACAAAAGCAATTTTGTGGTGCCGAAGGCATAGATCACGTAGTAATGTTATCTGATTTCAGAACTGATTTTGGCAACATGTATGGTGTACAAATAGCTGATGGTCCTATGAGAGGCTTGTTGAGCCGTGCAGTGGTGGTTGTGAATCCGGAAGGTAAAATTGTGTACGAGCAACAAGTGCCTGAAATAGGCCAGGAGCCTGACTATGCGGCTGCAATTGCTGCAGTAAAATAAAACAAAGTTGAATTATAATTCCTTCCTCAACCAATCATAAAATTTCAGCCCTTTTTCCAAACGGCCGATTGTTTTAATAATTCTTTCTGCCTTTGTTTCCAGTCTTTTGGCATCTTCAATCCAGTCGATATAATATTTTTGATTGCTGGAGGTTAGCGATAGAAAGAACTGGTGGGCTTTTGGCGAGTCCAGCAAACAAAGCAGTATTTCGTCCGGAATAACAACAGGCGAGTCATCAGTGTATAATTTTACATGCACCTGGTCACCGTCTTTTTTAGCAATTTGTTTGCGTACAACTGTCTTTAATGGCAACATCATATTGCCGTCCTTCATGGGGAGTAAATTAAACTGTTTCAGCTCATAAGTGTCGATAAAACCGCTTACCCTTATCAGACCCAGGTGATTTCTTTTATCCGCCGGAATTGCCGTAATGACAACATAGTTCCAGCCACCTTTGCCCGCTTGTTTTTTGATTTGATATTGTTCGTTGACAAGTAATTTTTTCATTGTTATTCTTTCTTTTAGTCGTACACCTTCAGCAAAAAAGGATCTGTTATAAAAGAGATTTGAAAATATACCGAAAGGTATGATTGCCAAATGACAAACACTAGTATCAATGATATAAACAAAATGCTCCGGAATGATACACTATCCCGGGGCATTTTATTTTCATTCTTATTGATCAGTGCTGCAAAGGCCGTTTCTTAATCATGCCACCCTTTGTATCTTTTACAGTATTGATTACCACAAAAGCAGAGGGTTCGATTTTTTGAATCTCAGTATTTAGTTTGTTCAACTCCAGCCGTGTAATTACAGTATAAATAATATCCACTTCTGTTGTTTCCCCAGTTTTACCATAGCCACGTTTGCCGCTGTACACAGTAACGCCACGGCCCATTACATCAATAATCATTTGCCGTATTTCATTGCTGTGGGAGGATATGATTGTAACGCCCATGTATTCATCAATACCCTCAACAATAAAGTCAAGCGTTTTGGAAGCTGACAAATAAGTGATCATGGAATAAAGTGCTACTTCAATTGACAAAAAATAAGCTGCTACCGAAAATATAAACACATTGATTACAATAATGATGTCGCCAATGGTGGTGCCAAATTTTCGGCTTAAAAAAATGGCCAGTACTTCTGTACCATCAATAACAGCACCTCCTCGAACTGCAAGGCCAATGCCGGCGCCCAAAAAGAAACCGCCGAATACAGCTACCAGTAAATTGTCGTTGGTGATGTTAGGAAAATGCACGGTGGCCAGGCAGATGGCCAGGCCGGCAATGGACAGCGCCGTTTTTACTGCAAACTGTTTCCCCACCACATTATAGGCCAGCAGAATAAACGGAATGTTCACACAAATAATTAAGATGTACAACGGAATTTGTGTCAAGGCTGAAATTAGTAACGAGATACCTGTTGCACCACCGTCAATAAAATGATTGGTAAGCAAAAAGCCTTTAAAGCCAAAGGAGGCTGAAAATATGCCCGCAGTTATCAGCAGAAAATCTTTAAAGTACCCTTTAATTGTAATTAAGAATTCACGGTGCTTTTTAGCAAGGCGGTAACTGGAGAAGTTTTCGCTTTCCTGCTGTTTCTTTTTGCTTTGCCGCAAAACTGTTTGGGCAATTATTTGGGTGATGGGAGTCATACTGCTTATTTTAACAGTTAAAAATATAAGCGCCACACTGTTTGCGGCACCTATGTTTATTTGCTTTGTTCTATTTCGGGTTCATTTTATTATCAATAAGGTGCCGCCACTTTTCTACCAATTGCAACTCTCCGGTTAACGACTCGCCATCTGAATCTGCATTGTAAAATTCCAGCAACTCATCTGCTTTGGTGTTGTCCAAATGTTCAAATGCGAGTGTAAGCCTGGCAATGCCTTTAAAATTTTCCTGCCCGTCGTTTACAGTTTTTGAAACATGAATCACCCGGCATTTTTTGATTGCTGAAAGTCTTATCTCACGGGATGTTTCGATGTTATTTATCTTTTTGAAAAAGAAAACAATGCCGTTTGTATGATCAATGCCTATGGCTGAGTGGCTCCAGGTATCATATTGCGAAAGCCTGGATTGGTGATGTTCCGCCAGGTTAAAAAGCGGTTGCAAAAATTGCCGTTCCCGGCGGGCATTTATTTTATTCATTATTACAAAAGGTATAATGCAGGCAATTACAATAAGTATTGCGGTAACAGATGTTCCTATATCCATTTTTATTTTTTTTTTAATTAATAAAGTACTCCCTCCCGGCATGTAACCGGGTGGGGGAGTACGATGAAAAAAATGTACTTAATTGAAAGAAAAAATAAAAAAAGCTACCAGAAATAGTGGAAAGGAAAAATGAGCGCCGTTTTCTGTAACCTTATCAGGCAGTTTTTTGAATACAAATTGTATTGCAAAAAACGTTGTGAAAATAGTTGTTCAGCTGCTTTTAATCCAGAGAGGATTTCGTCGTGGGTATTTTTAAATGGTGCAGTTTTGCAGGCATTGACAAATGCACCTGAGATATCAGATTGGGTAGTATGAAAAAATGACGCGGCAGCAACAGCCTTTTTATAGCCCGGCTGTTCAGCGGAAACGGATTTAAAAAAAGCATCGGCATTGCCAATGGCAATACCACTGTACACGCTTACAACGAAGCAATACAGTGCTAACACCCCGAGTATACCAATATTTTTTAAACAGTTCTTCAAGGTGCAAAGATAGGTGGTTTGGAAGGCATGCGGGTGACAGCGGGGTAATTATGGTAGCCGCACAGTGTTGTTGTAAAATGAATTAATAACTAAAAGTGAGCACACTTGTAGTTTTCCATAACTTCACTCAGCCCTTATTATGCGAAAGATCAAGGACGATATAAAATGTGTGCAGCTTTCTCCACATCTTAATGCAACCAGGGTGTCGTGTTCTAAAACAATTTGGTTCCGTAATATCCCAGCAGTGTAAAAACTGCGTAGCGGGCGAGTACACCAATGCAGCACCAGGTAGCCAGCCGGTGCATGTTAACATTAAAGCCTACCCCTACCGCGATGCTTACCGGTGCGCCAACGGTAAAAGTGCCCAAGAAGCCCAGGCCTATAATGCCATATTTTTGCCAGAGTTTATGCGCCAGGTTGGGCTTCGCCTCCTTTGCTGCTGCTGCTTTGGGCTTTCTGAAACGAGTGATTAATTTTTCAATGGCGCCCCCTAAAAATGCCGCAACAAATACACCCACGATACCGCCTGCAAGGCTGGCAAAAAAAATCGTCCACGGCGTTAGCCCAAATGCAAAGCCTGCAGGAATAGCTGCATAAATTTCAAAAGTGGCCAGTCCGGCAACAGTAAGTATCTTATATAACATTCAATGTGTTTTCGGCAATATTAAGCTATTTTCATCCGGCAGTTGGCCGTTTGCATGGCCTGGATGTTTTGATTGCTGTTATTATATTCATAAAACTTGCTGGTATGAGCCGTCTCTTACCAGATCGCTGATTCCTTAACTTGCAGACGGCAAATTTAATTGTAATAAAGGATGCTACAACGGGTTAATGCAACGACGTGCTTAAGGCTGGTAAAATTCAGTTGAAAGGACAAGCACCTGCACTATTTAGTTTGACAAAAATGAAACAAAGGAGCGTGTTATGAAGCTTGCCCCGGAAAAAAACGTGGTCATTTATACTATTTAAATGGTGAGTTCTTTTTTGCAACGGCAGTTGTGTCTGAAGTAAGGCAAATGATGTATGCTGGAATGAGTAAAGGAATGCAATGATAGTTCTCCGGATATTCTAGAAGCATAATATTGAAGTGCAGGTAAATCTGGCATGCAAAAAAGAAGATGGGGGTGTCCTTTGCTGCCTGTGGCAACCAAAGCCATAAAAGGGAGTAGCAGTCATCCATGGTACACCTTCTTTAAAATTTACATGTATATTCTTTGATGTTGAACATCGAAGATGGAGTACATTTGATATCAGCCTCACTGATGTGGTCATACTTTGATTGTTGTTTTTTAGTATTGGAACGGTAGTCATCAAATCTGCTTTAAAATTAATTGAATGAACTGGACAATAGTTGCCGTGGGAATATACCTGGTTGTGCTGATCGCCGTTTGCCTGCGTATTATTTTTGAAACACACAGTACCAATAAAACACTGGCTTATTTACTTTTCTGTTTTTTTATACCGGTGGTTGGTATTGCTTTTTACCTTACGTTCGGCATCAATTACTGGCGGATAAAAAAATACAATACAAAAAAGGAGCAAGCTGTGAGGTTACTCGAACAACTCAAAAGCACCATCCCGGATTTTGATGAAACATCAACAGGAAAGGTTGATAAAAACGCTGCGGAGTATACAGAACTGGCAGCTATGCTCATCAAAGATCCCGGCAGTCCGCTTACAACTAATAATCGCATTCAATTACTGATAAACGGAGAGCAAAAGTTTCCCGTTTTGATGCAAGCCATCCGAGAAGCGAAGCATCATGTGCATGTGGAGTACTACATTTACGAATATGATGAAACAGGCACTGCCCTGGTGAACCTGCTGATTCAAAAAGCGGAGCAGGGTGTACAGGTAAGGTTTATTTATGACGATTTTGGAAGTCCTTCCATCAAAAAGAAAACAGAGGAACGGATGCGGAAGGCAGGGGTGGAGATACATCCTTTTCATAAAGTACATTTTTACTTTTTAGCCAACAGGATCAACTACCGCAATCACCGGAAGATAGTGGTAATTGACGGGAGGACTGGTTTTGTGGGAGGTATCAACGTGAGTGATAAATATGTAAATAAAAGCGGCCCGCAATTTTCAGGTAAGTTGTTTTGGCGTGATACACATGTCAGGATTGACGGGCCTGCTGTGAATTACCTCCAATATCTTTTTATGTGCGACTGGAACTTCTGCTGCCCGCAACCATTGACACCCACATTGGATTATTTTACCGGTTCAGTTGAAACTGCATGTGGAACTTATGTACAGATTGCAGCCAGCGGGCCTGACTCCAGCCAGCCAGCTATCTTGTTTTCCATTTTACAGGCAATATATCTTGCCAAAGAAGAGATATTAATTACCACTCCGTATTTTATCCCCGGTGACAGTGTGCTGGAAGCATTGAGAGTGGCCGCTATCAGCGGATTGACTGTAAAACTGCTGGTGCCGGGTAAAGCAGATTCCAGGATAGTAAATGCCGCCTCTAAAAGTAATTATACAGATCTGCTGATTGCAGGCGTGGAAATTTACCTGTACCAGAGAGGATTTGTGCATGCTAAAACATTGGTGACTGATGGCAGACTGACAGTAGCAGGGACAGCCAATATGGATCACCGCAGCTTTGAACTGAACTTTGAGGTGAATGCCATTATATACGACATAAAGGTAGCAGCAGACATGCGCAATGTATTTTTCAAGGACCTTGAGGATGCGGTAAAAATAGATAAGGAAGCATGGGTAAATCGTCCATGGTACAGGGTGCTTCCTGAAAGAGCCTGCCGTTTGTTTTCGCCGGTTTTATAAAACAACCGGTCTTTTTCAGAAATTAATATTGAATCAGAAATTAATTCGCACAGTAAATAACCAGATGGTAATTAATGCAATCGATATACTAACGGATGACCTTGCCGCAACAAAAAAGTTTTATGCCGGTGTTTTAGGATTTAGAACAGGTAAAGAAGACACTAACTCGATTGCATTTGTAGCCGGTCACACAATGCTTACTTTTATAAAACCAACTCAACTAAGGCCGCAGTATCATTTTGCATTTAATATTCCCTTTAATAAACTAAATGATGCACTTGCGTGGGCGGCTTCAAAATTTGGCCTTATTAAAATTGTGGGTGATGAGTTAGTAGCCAATTTTGATAGCTGGAATGCAAAAGCATTTTACTTTTTTGACAACAACGGAAATATCCTGGAATTCATTGCCCGTTATGATCTCAGCAATCATTCTGACCGGTCATTCAGCAGTTCATCTATTCAATCAATCAGTGAAATAGGGATCGTAACTGATGACCCGTTACAACTTGCAGATGCGTTGTCAAAAGAAAATGATATACCTGTATTTGAGAAGGGCTCGCGTACAACACAATTTGTCACACTCGGTGATGACAATGGCTTGTTGATAATTGTAGCCACCAACAGAACCTGGTACCCTACGGAACAACCGGCGGGAAAGTATTATACAAAAATAAGCATGAACATACATGGCCGGCAAAAAGAAATTACTGTAAACTAATTTGTCCTTTTCATATTACCATGGATGCAAAACCTTAGTCCTTCATCAAATGCTTATCAAAACCTAACGCTATCAGCTGTTCATACGCAGCCCAAACATCAGCAGGAATATCCTGGTAAATTTGGAAACCTTTTCCGGGATAAAAGCGGATGCGTTGCAGGTCGCCGACCATAATATTAATTACCCTTTCCATGGGGATATCATCTGTAGGGTAATCAACCAAATCAATTTGTGGCGAGGTCACCAGCAGGTTTTTACCAGGCCAGTGTTTTTTAAAAGTAGCATAAGAACGTCGTTCCATATATGGCTTTTGTACCACTATAAAATTGTGCAGGTCAAGACCTTTTTGTTGCAGCAACTGTTGCGTAAATAAAATGTTTTCGCCGGTATTGGTTGACTTGTTTTCTACCAAAATGGCGTCAGCAGGTACACCTTTTTCTATGGCTATCCTCGCAAATTTGTCGGCCTCACTTTCTGTCCACATGTTTTGCGTAAGGTTGCCCAGCCCACCAGACATGATAACCAAAGGAGCCCAGCCTTGCAGGTACAATTCTGCTGCCCTGTCAGCTACTCTTAAATCATGACTACCCAACGCAAGTATGCAATCCGCTTTTACCAGATCATGGTGCATATGGTGGTAATTCCATAGTTGTTGTGCCAGTGTATTTATTTCGGGTGGGAGCATATATAGTCAGTGTTTTAAATCAAAAAGGTCGTGATTTGAAGGTCAAAGATATTAACAGTTACATAAATAAAGATGCCTTCTGCAGCCTGCTGAATTATTAGCTGCAGATGGGATTGCAGCGGGACAAAATGAATTCCCTCCAAAAAGGGTATGCCTGTAATGCTATCAGCAGTCATCAAATCGCAATCCGATGCCAGTTGCCAGCATGCAGGTATCCAAAAACACCTCAATTGGTGCAAAAGATTATCTTGCGGCGGTACAATTAATTAATAGCTACCCATCTTTAACAAGAGTAGCGACGCATTGCAGGTTTTACGTCGTTACCTAACTAGTGCGCAACGGCAGGGCTATGCGCATGTTTATTGAAAAGCATTCCTGTTATCAATAAATTCGGCGCTGATTGGTAAAGTGCCAGGTAACTTGTACAACAATTACTAAAAATGAAAACAATAAATTTAGTTAGAAGATTTCCGCTATGGCAAACAGCTGTTATATTACTATTGGCCGGATGTAACAAGACCCCGGGCTCACCGCCAGCAAGTGTTTGTTTATACAATGGTGTTGATACCTGCCTGCTTAATATAAAAACAACAATCAGCATTCAGCTGGCAGATGTTAAACAAACCATTCATAGTTTTGGTGCTTCTGATAGCTGGACTGCGAAGTACATTGGCAAATGGAGCGATGTGAGCAAAAAAAATAAAATTGCCGGCTACCTGTTTAGCCTGGATACGGCGGCAGATGGTGCTCCCAAAGGAATCGGATTATCGCTCTGGCGATTTAATATTGGTGCTGGCAGTTATGAACAGGGTGGCACCAGCGGTATATCGGATGAGTGGAGAAGAGAGGAGTGTTTCTTAAATGCGGATGGTACTTACAATTGGTCAAAGCAGGAAGGGGCTCAATGGTTTTTAGCCGCGGCCAAAGCCATGGGGGTAAAGTATGTTCATGGGTTTAGTGTTTCTCCACCCGTTTATTTTACAAAAGATGGCATGGCGCATGGCGGAGGTGGTACCAGCTTAAATATTCAACCGGGTAAGATGGCTGACTATGCCAGGTTTTTAAGCACTGTGTCAGCCCACTTTCATTTTGATTACCTGAGCCCCTTTAATGAGCCGCAATGGAACTGGGGTGGGGCCAATGCCAGCCAGGAAGGAAGTGCGGCAACCAATACAGAGATGGCTGGCCTGGCAAAATTACTGGGCCCTGGGTTGCAGTCAGCCGGCAGCGGCACTAAAATTATATTGGGGGAGGCTGCGCAGTTAAATTTTATCACAAATCCTTATGCAGGCGATCGTGGCGACCAGGTTTACAACTGGTTTAACAAGGCTTCTGCCAATTATCTTGGCAACGTGACCCAGGTGGAAAAAGTAGTAGCTGGTCATAGTTATTTTACCACCTGCCCCGACAATATTTTGATTGCAACCAGGATTGATTTAAACAATAAAAGAAACGCAACAGATACCTCGCTCGGCATCTGGCAAACAGAGTTTGGTATTTTAGGTGATGTGTGCGGTAAGTACAGCGGTTCTCCCAGGCACGCAACAATCGATTACGGCTTATATGTAGCCAAAACAATTCACCACGACCTGGTTTTTGCAAATGTCAGTTCCTGGTCTTGGTGGCTGGCAATAAATCCTTACGATTACAGTGACGGGTTGGTATACATCAATGATCCTTCCGGTAATATAAACGTGAATGGTTGCAGGACAGATGGCCTGGTTCTGGATTCAAAACAACTTTGGTGTATGGGTAACTTTTCCAGGTTTGTTCGCCCCGGTATGAAAAGAGTTTCGGCCAGTATTGCCGGAACCAATGATGCCACTGCTGCGGGGTCGTTCATGGTGTCTGCCTATAAGGATGAGCGTACAAAAAAAATCGTGATAGTAATTATCAATATGAGCAATGACATCAAAAAAATTACGCTGGATGGATTGGGTAATTCCATTCATATTGCGGGCAATACTTTTGATGTGTATACAACGAGCGGCGCTAAAAATCTTGCGAGGTCTGTATTGCCTGCAGATAATATTATCATCGAAGCAAAGTCGGTTACCACGCTGTCTGCAAATTACTTCTAAAAGGACCAACCATATCCAAAACCGGGTAAAGCAGCAGGGTGTAAACCGCCACTGTCGAAATAGTAGCTGATCAGATGATAGTAGCACTGGCTATTCAAAATTGGTTGTCTTTACTATAAAGCAGCTTAACGAAAGTTACAAATCTCCAACCGATTGCACCAGCCGGCTAAGTCAGCTGGTGTTTTGATCTTCGTCAGTTTATAATATGAACTTTGTCATAAACATATAACGTTTACTGATTACCGGATAGCTTTGTAGTAACCAAATAATTATGCAATGATGAAGGTTGTGTACAGGGTGCTGAATCCGGTTTTAAAACCAAATCAATCAGAAGAGGAGTACTTCACAGAGAAGGAGAACGGGGTGTTGGATGGTGTATTCTCCTACTTTACAAAACTCATGGAATTTTACAGCAGCGATGCAGGCTATCCCGATAGGAAAGAAAACGAAAAACGGTTTATTATTCAGTACACTGCGGCAAAAGAAGATTACGTTGACAGAATCACTGCCGAGTATGCCGGAACCAACTACCTGGATGAAATACTGGCATTGACAAACGAACGGTTCTGCGCATTTGATGATGCGGTTTCAGCTGTACTAAAGTGCAGGTTTATGACTGCCTGACAGCTTTATGATAATTTTTAGATAACTGATATTAATCCTAAATTCTTTGACTGCGTCAGAAAAAATAAACTCATCAATACAGCTCTCAAATTTATTTTTTACAACGTACCGGGTTGTCAAAAGCCTGCCTTTCAAGGTTGCTCATCTACACTGGCACTTTTGCTTCAGGAAAAGGATGGTTTGCAGCTTATTCGTTAGCTGTACATTTTTATCTTTGGCGAATTATACTCCTCCAACGGCAAAGTCATCACTGCAATCTTACAAGATCATCTGCTTATAGAAATTTAAAAATGCTTTTCACCAGCCGGATTACCATAAAAGGATGACACAGGCATATTATTCTTGATATTTTTTTGTAGTTTCACTACACACTGCTTAATCAAACGGTGTCTAAACCAGCACTCCATTGACGCTACGTTTTAAAATGCGCTATTTATGAAGACAAGACTATTGTTATTTTTCGGATTACTCATTCATTTTTGTACGGCAAATATTTGTATGGCACAAACCGCGGCAAAGCCCGCTGATAAGTTGGTGAACAATTCCCCCTCGGTCAATTTTATTGATGGAACATCCCAAACATTGCTGTTTGGCGCAGAGAAACTGTTGCCCTCAAAAAGCAGTGAGGCCGTTGTATCAGATACGACAGGAAAGGTAGTTTTGATTGCAGGCAATGGCTACCCCGGGGTATATAAGCTTCCAATAGATAATATGCCGTGCCTTTTGCCAGGTAAAGATTTTCATAGCAATATGCCAACGTTGAAACAAACGTCGGGAGATTTAAATAAGCATACAAGCATTCCCAATCCTTTTAAAAAGGAGGAGAAAGTTCCTGCAAGCCGTTGACCAGGCAAGCTTTTCAATGGTTTTGTAAATTAATAACCTCCTGCAGTATCCCTTGTCAGCAGCATGAAAGAAGAGCGTGTGTCATCAGTGATTGGATACAATTTCCAATGGTTGTTATCTACTTGTTCCAGTTGCCAGTTTCTTGCCGGATCGGCCAATTGCTTTTTTACTGTCCGGGAAAAAGCGTTGGCAGCCCTTGCCTGCTCCCAAATTTTGATGGTGCTGAATATGGCATATTTACTGGTACAGGCTTCCACTGATAATTTTGAAAGTGGTATCTGGTAGGTTGCACCAGAGCCAATTGCAATGGCTTCAATATGGTTATAGTTTGCAACGGTAGATAAAGAATCCAAACCGAAATTGATACCAAAACTTGCCGGAAAATAATTCGCATAGGCAACATCCCGCAGGTCTTTTCCTTCCGATGTGGTGCTTCCCCATTTCCGCGATACCAGGTCGTACATATTGGTTCCTCCGCCAACATTCCAAACGCTTTGATAATGCCATGAACCTTCGGAAAGTGTAGCGCCTGTTATGCGTAAATCAGGCAGGTGATAAGCGGCTGCTTTTTCAAATAATTTCCGGTGAAACCTTTTAACCGAGTAATATCCATGTCCCTGGTTAAACAAAAATTCCTGCCCATCCCAATCATGAAAATAGAGGCCGTTGATGTTGCTCATATCCGCATAATAAGCGGCAATAGAATCCTGCAACTGCATGCCTGGTATCAAGCCATCGTATCCATACCCAATGGTCACCTGCAGTTTATATATCGTGTCGCCTTGCTGATGTTTTGCTGGTGTTGTGCCCCAGTAACCCCGGGTAACATGTTGCAGTGTATAAGGATTGGTTTTTGTAACACCTGCATAATAGATCAGTTCTTTTCCAATTTTCAGGATGTTCAAACTTTTTTCATGCCCTTCCCAGCTTCCAGTTTCCTCCAGGTAAGCCGGGTTTGCAACTTCAATTACAGTATCACTTGAAGAGAGTTTGTTAGCCAGCACTTTTTTAAACTGGTAGCAGAGGTTATCAGATGGAATCGGGCTAACATCTTTTGTGCCGCGTCTTAATGAGGTCATGATGGTATGCCTCCCTGCCCATATACCTATCCGGTTGGAGCTGTCCGTAAATTCTTTGTGAGATTGGTTACCAGACGTGAACACAAGCGGTTTGTTTTGAAAGGTGGTACCGTCGATATATCCATTGTTGTTTCTGTCTGCACCAAACATGGGCAAATCCTCCAACTGGATCGCCTTAAACCCCAGTTGTTGGGTATAGGAAATGATACTGTCGTAATTATTCCCATAACTGGCAACATCAGGCACATAAGCCGCAGGATCTTTTATCCATTTACCATTAACCGTAAGCCAGGGCAACCCTTCTGACTGAACAATGCTTTTAATCACTGATAGTAATGCGATACTATCCGCACAACCCCACAGGGCTATGGATGAGCCAATGAAATCTACACCAGGCAACGGTTCTGCTTCAATGTGATTGGGGGCATTGGTGGGCAATTGCGGAATTAAGGAGAATAAAATTGTTTTGCCCTTTGTTCTGTCAGCCGCATGATATGCGATTGAAATCTGCCCCTGTTCATTTACTTCTGCTGAATTGCCGTACAAAATTCTGTAATACGGTTCAGGGTGTGAGTAAAAAGCTACATCACTTATTCCGTCGCCGCCAATTGAAAATACCTGTCCTTCATGCAAATTCGCCGGCAGGGAAAACCGCTTTTTATCAGGGCTGTGAATTACATATTGAAAGGGTGCACAATCACCCACGTTGGTTGATTTACCGCCTGTAGTTTGATCGTTAAGGGATAAAACGCCAATGGCATAATTACCTGCATCGCTGGTATCCCTTGCTACTCCAATCACTTCACCAAAAAGGTTGGTAATATTGGTGTAATACGATCCCCACTGCACATCATCAATGCCGCTGCGGTTGCTAAGTGATAGCAGGGTGAATGTAAAATACTTTGCTTTTGTTTCTATTTTAAGTTTAGCCACGGAGCCGTTGATGTACTTTAAAAAAAGCATTGTGTTGCCTCGTGAAAAAGATGCTTTTTGTGGTTCGTAATAGATTTTTTTGCGGCTGTTATACAGGCATAGCAAGGGAGATGGTTTGCCGGGAATACCAAACTCCCGGTTAGGTTGTACCGTACTATTTTTCATACTGGTAATAAACCCTTTGCTGTTAATACTGATTTTAAAATAATCCGTTGCAAGGTTGGTTTGTGCATACATTGTTGTTACCAACAAACAGGCTGATATAAGAAGCAGCAAGACAATTTCTTTGAGATGATGGGTCAATTTCTGATACATATTTTTATTGCGGTACTGGTAAGCTCGTTATCAAACAATTCATAAAAGTATACAATTGAAGCCTGACTTTGATATCCATTTGTATGAAAAGACAAATTTGTATATCTTCAGGATACCTGATTAAATTATCACGACAGCGCTGAAAAATTTAAGCATACCAGGATCGAAGAAACCAACATCACATGTTAATTACAATACCATGCGGATTCTTTCTTTAATTGCATTGCTTTTTCTTTTGGCTAATGCAAGCAAAAAAACTTCAGGGAATGTTTCATTAAATGCCAGGAAAAATTGCTTCTGTCAGTAGCTCAATCAGCGTTATTCGTGTGGCCATTATAAACTTTATCTTTAGTACATTAAACACAACACACATGAAACTGCCATTCCTTTTATTTATCGTTTGTTTATCTGTGATAGTTACGGCACAACCTACACAGAAGCCGCCTTTGCATGGAAAAAACTGGATGGCCGTTACCGGCAAGCCATTGGCAGCAACCGCGGGGGCTATTATATTTCAAAGAGGCGGTAATGCGGTGGATGCTGCCTGTGCCATGCTGGCTTCTACTTGTACCATGTGGGATGTATTGAGCTGGGGAGGCGAAACCCAGGCATTGATTTATAATCCAAAAACAAAAAAAGTAATTGCTATTAATGCAATGGGCGTGGCACCCACGGGCGCAACGGTTGAATTTTTTAAAAGCAAGGGATATAATTTCCCTCCTGAATATGGTGCGCTGGCAGCTACAACGCCCGGTACCGTTGGTGGCCTATGCTACATGTTATCCCAATACGGCACCATGAGTTTGAAAGAAGTATTGGCGCCCGCTATGGAACTCGCTGCCGGTTACCCCATAGAAGCACAAACGGCCAATAGTATGGAGCGTAATAAAGCAATGTTGAAAGAATGGCCGTACAGCAAAGCCGTTTTCTTTCCGCATTTGGGCGAAAAAAGGGAAGCGCCGGAAGCGGGTGAAATTTTTGTACAAAAAGATTTATTGCAAACGCTGACGAAAATGATAGCAGCCGAACAGGAAGCATTAAAAAAAGGGAAGCAACGCAAAGATGCGATTATGGCTGCTTATGATCGCTTTTATAAAGGTGATATTGCCAAAGAATTTGTGCGTGGTTGCCGGGAGCAGGGGGGCTTAATAACGATGGAAGATTTGGCAAGATGGAAGCCCGTAGAAGAAGAACCAACCCATGTTAATTACAAAGGCATTGAAGTATATAAATTGCAGCAATGGACGCAGGGACCTGTTATGTTGCAGGCGTTGAATGTGCTGGAAAATTTTGACCTGAAAGCGATGGGGTATAACAGCGCTAAATATATTCATACGTTGTACCAGGCCATGAGCCTCACCTTTGCTGACCGTGATTTTTATTATGGAGATCCCCGCTTTGCCACTAACCAGCCCATGAAAGGCTTATTAAGTAAAGCGTATGCCAAACAAAGAGCCGGTTTAATTGACTGGGGTAAAAATGACAGCACTATCGGGCCCGGCAACCCATATCCCTTTGAAGGAAAAACAAATCCGTACATCAATTTATTACAACAAAGAGGATTTACGCCCGACACCAGCAAAAGAAATTTTGTTCCGCGGCATGATGTACGGGAAAACGCTTTCACTATGCCGGATACAGCTTACATGGATCGTTTATGGCGCGGCACTACATCGGTGGAAGCCGCAGATAAAGACGGATGGGTTGTTTCCATTACCCCTTCAGGTGGCTGGCTCCCTGCCTGCATTGCGGGCCATACCGGTGTCGGCATGAGCCAGCGGATGCAAAGTTTTGTACTGGATTCTGTACTCAATCCTTTTAATGTAGTTGCGCCGGGTAAAAGGCCACGGGTTACCCTTACGCCTTCGCTCGCAATGAAAGATGGAAAGCCATATGCAAGTTTCGCTGTGCAGGGCGGCGATACCCAGGATCAAAACCTGTTACAATTCTTTTTAAATATGGCAGAGTTTGGTATGACGGTGCAGCAAGCCTGCGAGGCGGCTAATATCAATTCCAATCAGCTATGGCTCTCGCTCGGTGGTACAAAAACAGATGACCGCAAACCCAGGCCTGGCAGTTTATTATTAAACAGCCGCACACCCGAAGCTGTACAAACCGAATTAAAAAGGATGGGCTACACCTTGTCATTCGATGACAGATCAAGCGGGCCTATCAATGCCATCTGGTTCGACTGGAAACACGGCTCCTTCTGGGGCGGTTCTTCTAATAATGGGGAAGATTACGGAATTGGGTGGTAAGACGACCTACCACAGAAGAAGGTACTGCAGTGACAAAACGTGTGGGGTAAAAGAGTAGCAATGAAAAATGGAAAGAAGTTGAGCCTGCTGTACCATAATTGAGATTACTTTAACGAAACCAAATGATTGCAATAACAGCGTTAGAAAAAGCAGCTGAGCTGAGTAAACCAAGGCGTATCATGAAATATGTCTTGGTTTATTGTACTGCGGGTAATGTGAGTATAACTGTTGATGAAAAAGAATTTAAATTAACCACTGGTGAAGTAATCACAATTACGTCCGGGCAAATTCACAGTATAAAAAAAACAACTAAAGCAAAAGGCTTTGTGCTTGAATTTACATTAGACTTTTTTTGTAAAAATGATAATGATATTGAACTGATTTTTCACAATGGACTGTTTTGTCATTTTGCAATGAATGAAGTGATAGCCGCAGACAAAAACATCATTGAAAGTGAGCTAAACTTTATTACCGGGGAATTAGAAACACAGCCTTATCAATACCTCATTTCTGTTCATTCCAGGATTGAATTAATATTAGTTGAAATTAACAGGGCCAAAGTAAAAAGGGGAGATGAAATCTGGAAACCCGATGCGTTATTCCTGAAGTTTTTAGAAGCGGTAAGAGATAATTTTGAGCATAACTATACACTTGCCGAATTTGCAAAAATGTTGGGCACTACGGAAATAAAATTGAATGAACTGGCGAAACTACACGCAGGTAAAACAGCCCAAAATGTTATCTACGGTCTCATCGCCTCGGAAGCAAAAAGGCTGCTCACCTATAACGATTTATCAGTAAAGCAAGTTGCTTATAAACTCGGGTTTAGCGATCCATTTTACTTCTCAAAATTTTTTAAGAAACACACCAGGATTTCCCCAAAGTCCTATCAAAGCAGTTATTCTCTTTAAATCTTACATGCTTTTCTCAACATTGTCTATGGTTCAGTTCACGCGGCAAAAGTATTTTTGTGTTGTAACTATTAATCAGTTAAAACACAATTATTATGAATACTGACATGCAAAACTATGTTGCCAGCACGGGCAAAATGAACTGGACACCTTTGCAGGAAGAAGGTGTTGACACAACCGGAATTTTCGTAAAAATACTTCGCTTTGATGAGCAGCAGCAACGGCCACCCAGCATTCTGTTGAAATTTGAGCCTGGCGCAAAATATCCATATCATAACCACCCTGGTGGTGAAGAAATATTTGTAACCAAAGGAAGTTGTTTGGTAAATAATACTTTACTGAATGCCGGTGATTACCTCTATACTCCACCGGGTTTTAAACATTTTGTAAAAACAGATAGCGGCTGTGAGATGATTTTTATTGTACCCGAAGAAGTGGAAATTATAGAGAAGTAAAACTTTAAACAAAGCATTTATGAAAAAACATCAGGCAATTGCGTCGCTGTTGCTAAGACTTGCATTGGCAGCCGGCTTTTTATCTGCCGTGGCAAGCAGACTTTCATTGTGGGGCAGCCGTTCATCTGGTTGGAAGAATTTTTTAACCTATACTGCCGAGGTAAATTCTTTTGCACCAAAAAGTGTTATTCCATCTTTAGCATTTACAAGCACTGTACTGGAAACGCTGATAGCAATTACACTGCTGGTGGGATATAAAACAAAACTGGCAGCTTTAGGTGCAACTGTACTCACCCTTTTCTTTGCGCTGGCAATGTCCGTTTCTTTTGGCGTAAAAGAACCACTGGATTATTCCGTGTTCGGCGTTTGTACTGGTGCATTTTTATTGTCAACAATGCCCTGTTATCGTTGGAGTATTGATGAAAAATTATCAAAAATCAACAGAGACAAAATATGAAGGAAAGAACGAACAAACTTAAACTGGGCTGCACCGCTATTTGCGAAGCAATGGCAGTTTTTGATGATAAAATTATTTTATGAACGAAAAAGAGTGGGTTCCGAAAAAAATGCATTCAACCGGTTTGAAATTTCCCGACGCAGCCGGAGATAAAATACCCAGGCTGGAAATTCCCCCCGGCCATTGTGTTATCCAGGTACAACAGGTGCCTGGATGGATAATGATTTTAAAAAATGAGCAATGTGTGTTTAGGCTATCAAACCCTCAAAACTTCTTCCACGTGGTTTTTATACAATCGTCCAATCGGTATTTTATGATCGCTGATTGATACATGCGTTGAATTGAAAGATGATATTTTTTCAATCGTAGCAATAAATGAACGATGCACTCTTAGAAACCGGTGCGGTGAAAGCAATTTCTCCAGCGAACTGATACTTTGTTTCACAACAAGCGATTTGCCATTTTCGAGATACAGTTTAACATATTCCTTATTGCTCTCGATAAAAAGAATTTCATGCAGCAACACTTTACACATTTCTTTATCTATCTTGAAATACAGAAAGGAATCCTGGTTGCCTTTGTACTCAGCATTGGAAGAAGATAAATTACTGTCAATTGAAATGAGTTTGACCGCTTTTGCAACTGCTTTCATAAAGCGTGCGAAAGAAACAGGTTTTAAAAGATAATCAACTATACCCAATTCATAACCGTCGAATGCATAATCACGGTATGCCGTAATGAAAATTATTTTAGGAGGGTTAGGAATGCTTCGCAGAAAATCTGTGCCAATCAGCTTTGGCATTTTAATATCCAAAAAAATGAGGTCTATCTTCTGTTCCTGTAAAATTTTGAAGGCATCAATGGCGCTGTTGCAGGCAGCAGCGATTTCAAGCCCCGGCACTTGTTGAATATAAGAGCTTACCAGCCTTACCGCCAGCGGCTCATCATCTACTATCAAACAATGAATATTCATTTATGCATGATTTAGTATGCCACTATTTTCTTCAGTGAAATTTTTTGCCAGCGGCGAGCTTTGCAATTCAATGCTCATCGATACGATATAAACATCTTCCTCAATGCCATGCTGTAATTCAAATTTCTTCGGATAAAGAAGCTCCAGCCGTTTTCTGACATTATTGATACCTATCCGGTCATCTTTCTGACTACCGTTATTATTATTATCAAAACTATTGATGAGCTTAAAATACAATTGATTTTTATGAACAGATAAATCTATGCTCATCCATACTTTTCCCAATTGCTCCGATGTTCCATGCTTGAATGCATTTTCAATAAAAGGTTGAAAAAGGAGTGGCACAATGGTCTTGCCTACGATGTCGCCTGAGAAATTCAACGAAATATCCAGGCGGTCTCCATATCGTTCCTGTTCCAGTGCAACATAATCTTTCAACACGCTGATTTCTTTTGACAACAGTACTTCATCCACCTTGCATTCATACAAAACATAACTTAATAAGCCCGATAAACGTAGCAACATCTTTGGTGCTTTTTCTGATTTTTCACGTACCAGCAAATAAAGGTTATTTAGTGTGTTGAATAAAAAATGCGGATGCAGTTGCGCTTTCAGTAATTGCAACTCTGCATTTATTTTTTCTTTTTCCAGGCGGGATGCCATTTCCTGCTTGATTACCCATTGCTTAAACAGCTTTATCGGCAATGCAAACATCGCCATCATATTCATCAGCAAAAAGCCGGCAATGCGAAATACCTGGGAAGAGTCAGCCCTCACTTTATCCAGCATTTCCGGCGGCACCCGCAAAGGCAAAAGAATGAAATACCTGATCCCGAAATTTATAAGAACTCCTATCATCATCCAGGCTAAATAGGCCAGCAGAAAAGCAACATATTTTTCTTTTATTAAAAACCATGGCACGAAACAATAAATCACTACATAGGCATACAGGATATTGAACGGAAGATAAATAAGTCCCGTGCGGAAAAGTTCTTTATATGGCGAGTCTTGTGAACCCATTCCTACCAGAAAAACATAACTCACTAACCAGAATACAATATGCCTGGGCAGCGAAAATTTGCTTTCAAAAATAAATCGTTTGATGAAATTGCTTTTTCCATTCACACCCGAAAGTTACTTTTTTTTGAAGGAACATTTCAACCACATTTTAATGAATTCAGTAAAAAAGTGTTCATTAAAAGATGAACGACAATTTTAGCCAACAAACGACATTAGCGTCAATGGTACCGTTGTGTATAGGCCAATTTCGTTGTCTGGCATTTTTGCTTTTTTAAATTAATTATTCAAACTAAAATTGTTGTGCTTTCGCTCCCATAGAAGAACCGCCATCGTTGTATCATCTCAATCATTCACATTTTAAAAACTACATCATGAAGAAACTATTAAATCTTCTGCTGCTTTCAGCCATTATTTTCCTGTCATGCCAAAAGCAGCCTGAAAATGCACTTAATTCAAAAAAACTGGCAGGTGAAACTTCTGCCAGGTCAGATGGCCATGCTTATGGAACAATTAGTTCAACCATGGTTTTAAAATGGAACGAAGCAGCTACGCAGGCCATTGCCAATATGGCGCCCTTTACCGGCAGCGGCCCACTTCCACCGATGCCTGAATCCAGGATTTACGCCATGATCAATGTGGCTATGCACGATGCGCTGAATAATATTGTACCAAGGTATCAAACCTATGCATTGAAGGATGCGAGAGACAAGGATGCCGATGCAAACGCAGCGGTTGCCCAGGCAGCACACGATGTAATAGCTGCCATGTTACCTCCGCAACAGCCATTTGCAGATAACTTGCTAATAGCATCTCTTGCATCCGTTACCGACGGCGACTCAAAAACAAGGGGTATTGGTTTGGGGAAAGCTGCAGCAAAAGCAATATTGAATTTGCGTATGAATGACGGAGCTAATGTTGCACAATTTCCTTACATACAGGGAACCTTACCTGGTCAATACAGGGCCACGCCTCCTTTTGATGGCCCCCCCTTCAATGGGTTTGTTGCGGTACCGGGATGGGGTAATATTACACCGTTTTGCTTAACAAGCGGCTCTCAGTTCCGGCCCGTTCCGCCTTACGCAATTAACAGCGCTGAATACACTGCAGATTATAATGACATAAAAAGTTTAGGTGCAGCTGCCGGCAGTACAAGAACTGCAGATCAAACAGAGATTGCTATTTTTTATCTTGAAAATGCCCCGTTACACTTTAACCGCATTGCCCGGGCAATGATTGAAAAGTACAAACTGGATCCCTGGAAAAGTGCAAGACTACTGGCACTGCTTCAACTGGCGGAAGCTGATGCAAATATCGCGTGTTTAAATGCCAAATTTTATTATAACTTCTGGCGGCCAATTACCGCGGTACATTTGGGTGATACAGATGGCAATGCTAATACTACGGGTGATGCTACGTGGAATGTGCTGGCACCTCCAACACCTCCTGTGCCGGATTATCCTTCCAATCACGCTGTAAATGGTGGCGCGGGGGCAGCAATCCTGATGCAATATTTTGGCACAGATAATATCAGCTATACACAAACAAGCAGTTCTCTGCCGGGTGTTACGAGAACGCTGACAGGATTTTCCCAGTCGGCTATGGAAAATGCATTGTCAAGGGTGTATGTGGGTTATCATTTCCGCAATGCATGCCTAAAGGGCGTTGACCAGGGCTATAAGGTTGGTAAATATGTTTTCGAAAATTATCTGAAGGAAAATTAAAATCTTTATGCTTTTAAACGGCGGCCCTTTTGGGCCGCCGTTTTATTATAGGCGGCTTCAGTTGCGGGTAAAAACGCTTCAGCCTGAAGCCTGCGTCTTCTACGGCTCAATGTTAACATCATTGCAATACAGTATCTTTAAGCAAATACATTTACTATGAACAGTACAATGAACAAATTGAAAGGGCCGGGCGTTTATATTCCACCGCCATTATTGTATGTTTTAACTTTTATAGCTGCTGTACGCATACAAAAAATAATTCCGATTAATAATGCATTGTTTAACCTTACAGCATTAAAAGGTACAGGCGTATTTTTTTTAATGACCGCCTTGTATTTTTTAGTAAGAAGTTTGAGGCAATTTTTTCTGACAAAAAACACGCTGGTGCTGATTAAGCCTGCTACATCTCTCCAGATAACCGGGATCTATAAAATTTCAAGAAACCCAATGTATACAGGACTCGCTATTTTGTACTTTGGAATTACCTGCCTGTTAGGAAACTGGTGGAATTTGATTCTCTTTCCGTTACTTTTTATCATTGTTCAGGAATACATAATCAAACGTGAAGAGAAATATCTGGAACTTGAATTTGGTGAGGAATATAAAGACTATAAAAAAAATGTCAGAAGGTGGTTATGACAGCTTGATTCTTTACCTGCAGGATCTCCGGCCAGGCCCGTTTATTAACGGGGTACATTGCATACCGGTAAACGACTGCAGGATGTGAATTACGCTCCCGCTTGTAATCAACCAGTCGAAAGGAGCACATTGCCCATCAGCGTAAAAGCCTGTTCCAATAACGGACAGCTTTCATATATTATATCTAAGCGCTAATACTTATATTTAATCATCAAAACAAGTACATGAAAAAATACCTGCTGTTATTAGTGATTCCTGCCCTGCATGCCTGCACCAATACAACGAAGTACGACACCATCATCCGCAACGCCATGATCTATGATGGCAATGGCGGTGCTCCCTATAAAGGCGATATTGCTGTTAATGCCGATACCATCGCGGCCATGGGTGATTTAAGTAAAAGCAAAGCCAGCGAAGAAAGTGATGCAAAAGGGATGGCCGTGGCGCCGGGCTTCAGCAATATGATGGGGCATTCGGAGGAATCCCTTTTCCAGGACAGCCGTGCATTGAGCGATGTGAAACAGGGCGTAACGATGGAAGTATTTGGCGAATCTAGTTTTGCCCCGCTGAATGCAACCATGAAAAGGCAGGCACAGGAGGGGCAGGGGGATGTTAAATACACTGTAAGCTGGAACACGCTTGGAGAATACATGAACACACTGGAGAAAAGAGGTATTGCCGTAAACATTTCCTCTTTCGTTGGAACAGGCACTGTAAGACAAAATATAATTGGAGAAGGCAATGTTGCACCCACAGCACAACAGCTCGACAGTATGAAAAGGCTGGTTCGCCAGGCGATGGAAGAAGGTGCATTGGGGGTTACCAATGCATTGATTTATCCGCCGGACTTTTTTGCCAAAACGGATGAACTGATTGCCTTATCGAAAGAGGCGGCTAAGTATGGCGGCACTTATTCAAGCCACATGCGCAGCGAAGGCAACCGGTTGGTGGAAGCAGTCAACGAAATTATCACCATTGGTAAGGAAGCCAATATACCCGTACATATTTATCACCTGAAAGCGGCTGGTAAAAACAACTGGAATAAAATGGACAGCGTGATTAAAATGGTAAACGATGCAAGAGCAAACGGCTTGCAGATAAGCGCTGACATGTACACTTACCTTGCGGGTGCAACCGGATTAACATCTTCCTTTCCACCGACTTTGCAGGACGGCGGCTTTGGCAAATTATGGGAGCGCCTGCATGATGTTGCTATAAGAAAACAAATGGCCGCAGCCATGAACACCAACGCAGCCGGCTGGGAAAATTTGTATTATGGGTGCGGTGGAGCAGACCATGTATTGTTGCTTTCCTTTAAACAGGATTCACTAAAAAAATATACCGGAAAAACATTGGCCGAAGTGGCAAAGCTGCAGGGCAAGTCTCCGGAAGCAACTGCCATGGACCTCATCATCAGCGACAGCACACGGGTAGGCGTGGCTTATTTTTTAATGACAGAAGACAATGTAAAAAAGCAGGTGGCATTGCCATGGGTAAGCTTCGGATCTGATGAAGGTTCCTATGCTCCCGAAGGCGTGTTCCTGAAATCCCAGCCGCATCCAAGAGCGTATGGAAATTTTGCAAGGGTATTGGGCCATTATTCCCGCGATGAAAAAGAGCTCACTTTACAACAAGCCATTTACCAGCTGGCAAAGCTGCCCATTGAAACATTAAAAATTAAAAAACGTGGCGAACTGAAAGTGGGCAATTATGCAGATATCATCATCTTCGATCCGGCTAAAGTAAATGACCTGGCCACCTATGATAAGCCGCAACAATTCGCTACCGGAATGATAGACGTTTTGGTAAACGGAAAATTGATTTTAAAAGACGGAGACCCCACGAATGCCACGCCAGGTCAATTTGTAAAGGGCCCCGGTTACAACAAGAAATAGTTTTGATAATTATATATGGTGGCTTTAACGGCAATTCCTGGCGTTGTGTAAGGGATATAAATAAGGCAAAAGTAAAACCAGGCATCGATGCAGTATTACAATCAAAAAATACAGGTGATTGGCTTTTGCATTTTATTAATAATGGCAATGGCTTGTTCATGCAACAGAAACCCATACTCAGCTATTCAAGTCCAGCCAGGCAATTTCAAATTTTCTACGCTCTTTTTAACTGCGCAACAAGGTATTCTGATTAACACTTATTGGGGACCAATGAAAAAGCGCCATGTTTTATTAGTTGACAATTTTTCCCCTTCCTGGATAAAGCAATCAGTGACTGAATCTGATCCTTCGCTGTTAACAAAAACTGACTTTCATTTTAACACACATACTGCAAGCGGACGACCTGCGACCGGTCCGGTAGGTATTTGCGATACCTTGATTTTTGGCCATGTTATGTTTGAGCAATGTCCTTTTTATGTAATGAAAGATGAAGCTACCCCTTCGGACTTCGATGGTGTATTAGGCAGCGAACTGATGAACAAGGGAATCTGGGAAATCAACTTTTCTAAAGACGAACTCATTTTTACTTCATCTATTGATTCACTGCCGGACGCCGCCGGTTGCGAACCGTTACAGGCGACTTTTCGGGAAAATTCAATAACGTTAAATGTTAAGTTTTCAAATGGCGTCACAAAGCGAATATCAGTTGATTTAGGTTTTAACCAGGGAATGATGCTTCCTCATAAGGACTATAAAGATATTGGCAAAAAGAACGTCTACGTTTTAAGTGATGCAAAATTCACTACCGCATCCGACAGTCAGCATGTAACCGCATTCGCCACAGTTGATACAATTAAAATTGGTGATAACAGGTTTGTAACTTCGGTATTGGCAGCTGAAAATAATGAAGAAAGCCTGGTTGGCCTGCAGTTTTTTAAACGCTTTAAATTTATAATACTGGATTTTAAAAACAAAAAACTGTTGATACCTAAGATAATAAGATAAGTTTAATCGCTTTCTAATTACATTCTATAACTGCTCTACTGCTTAAAACAACCGTTCATGAGAAAATTCCTGTCTGTCTTTACAGTGCTGGCACTCCTTTGCCTGCAGCTGACCGCTCAAAAAAAATCAATAAAAATGAATGGCGATCCATCCGCCAGCTTTGATAAATACATTCAGCAATCGATGGCCTTATGGAAGACACCGGGGCTTTCCATTGCTGTTGTAAAGGATGGAAAAGTTGTTTTTAAAAAAGCCTATGGCGTTGCAGAGGTTGGTAAACCGCAGTCATTTACAACTTCCACTTTATCCATCTGTGCCTCCACCACCAAGGCTATGACGGCAGTTTGTATGGGCATGCTGGTAGATGAAGGCAAAATAAAATGGACGGATAAAGTAAGTGAAATATATCCCGCCTTCAAACTCTATGACAATTATGCCAATGCAGAAGTAACCATCCGGGATTTATTTTCGCACAATGCAGGCCTCGGTTTTGTCCGGGCCGAGAAGCTATGCGGAACATCGTAGCATCGCCCTCTTGTACTGAATACTGTTAATGAACTTTTATGTAAGCGGAGTTGATAAATAGTATGGAATTGGTGGCCAGAACCTTGAATAGATTGAATTTTTAAATACCTTTTATTTAAAGAAGCAACGGGATCTGCTGAATAAAAATACAACTATTTTATTGAGTTTCTGAATGGAGCTCAGCTACTATATTCACTGCTTCTTCAAATCTTTTCAACTGCAAATGTTGCTTTACTTTTTCCAGGTGAACAAATGCATATTGTTGCTGCGAATGATGATTTAATAAATTGACTTCACCTTTCCATAAACGATTATGTAATTCAGAAAATCCGGGTATTGTCAAATCTACATTAACCTGGTTGTCACCGGCTGTACCTAATGACATAAAGAAACTAAAGTAAATGATATGCATTAGCTGGCACGCCAGGAAAAACCGGGCCTGCTGGTAGGTCGTTACTTCTTTGCCAAAATAGCTTTTCAAATATTCCTTTTCATCATCTTCGTTTTTCAGTACAAAATTGGAGACAACCGCCAATTCGGTATAACGGTCATTTAAAAATGCCCCTTCCCAGTCCACCAACCAAACCTGCTTTCCGTCGAAAAGTACATTGTCTGGTTTCAGATCGTTGTGACATGATACCAGGTCTTCTTCTTTATGCGGATACACTTTGATAATTTGTTCGTATTGTTGAAAGACATTGTTTGTTACGCTTTCAGGTAGAATTTTTGACGCCTGGAATTTCCTGACACTGCTGTTTGCAAAATCAAAATAATTTAAGCGGAAAGGAAAACGGGGCAGCGCATGCAATCGCCTCAGTACATCCGGCATCAGCACTTTCGCCTGCTCCTGTGGAAAAGGCTTAGCCTCAATAAAATCCGTGATAGAAATTCTGTCTGCTACACCCGAGTACAAAACATGTGGTGCAATTCCAGCGTCAGCAGCCGCCTTCATGCAGCCATAATAGTGCGAAGGATCACCGGGGGCATCTGCACGGGTAATAATACGCAACAGGTATGGTTTTCCCTTCACCACGATGCGAAAAATCAGCGCTGATGAGAGACCAGCCGTTAATTGACTGATCGTCTCAAAATCACTGACTCCAAACGTTACCTGCAGCGCATTTGCTACGGCTGTTATTTTTGCTTCCGGGATCATAAAAGGCAGTTAAAAAGTGGGTGAAGAAAAGTTAAAATTACATAGGCATGTCTCTTTTTTGCATGCCGGAAAAATATATTTTTTGGGCTGAACAATGTTGTGGGCGGTCTGTTAATGACTATGTTACTACTTCTCTTCAAGCATTTCTTATATGTCTGGGTTGTCTTATCAAAACCAGTCTTAGCGCTTCAATTATTATAGTTATAAGACAATGTTGTTAAGTAAAACTTTTACGACACGTAAAAAAAAAATCAAATCACTCCCGTCAGACTGAGCATTTTTTCCAACATGTCACTATCAAAATATGCTTCCAATATTTGCGCAATAGATTTAATTTCATCTCATGAAAAAATCCCTCTTACTTTTTGTTTTCAGTTTGATAATTCAGCACATGATATCAGCCCAGTCAATGGATGTCCTTGCCATCAGAAAATACACGACTAATAATAGCGGTAAAATTATAAGCGAATTTGCTGAATTACTTTCCACTCCCAATGTAGCAGCTAACCCTGCCGGTCAGCAAAAAACTGCAGCCTTTATTATGGCTATGATGAACAAAAGAGGGATTCGAAAAGTGCAGCTGTTGGCAGCTTCCGCACCGGGCACGCCGCCGGCAGTGTATGGCGAAGTATTGGTGCCTGGTGCAAAACAAACCTTAATTTTTTATGCGCACTATGATGGCCAGCCGGTGAATCCTGCTCAATGGGCCAAAGGACTTGACCCTTTTCAGGCTACCTTATTTACTGGTGCCATTGATCAAGGTGGCGCCCTTATTCCTTTTCCCGTTGATAACAATTACAAAAGCGATTGGAGGATATACTCCCGCAGTGCATCTGACGACAAGGCAGGTGTTGACGCCATTTTAAATGGATATGACGCCCTTGTTAAAACTGGCGCTACGCCTGGTTGCAATCTGAAATTTTTCTTTGAGGGAGAAGAGGAAGCTGGTTCACCACACCTGCATGAAATATTGGATAAATACCGGTCATTGCTCCAGTCTGATCTGTGGATCATGTGTGACGGGCCTGTACATCAGTCGGGGAAAAAGCAGATTGTATTTGGTGTTCGCGGCGATGCACACCTTGATCTCACAGTATATGCATCCAAACGGCCCTTGCACAGTGGACATTATGGAAACTGGGCGCCTAACCCTGCGATGATGCTTGCTAAATTGTTGGCTTCTATGAAAGACGAAAATGGGAGAGTGGCCATTAAAGGATTTTACGATGATGTGACGCCTTTAACCGTTTCAGAAAAAAAAGCACTTGCAGAAGTGCCTTCCGCTGATGAACAAATGGAAAATGAACTGGGCATCAGCGCCGTTGAAATGGAGGGACTATCATTAAGCGAATCTATCAACCAGCCTTCGCTAAACATCAACGGCATGCAAAGTGGTAATGTTGGTAAAATGGCGTCCAATCAGATACCTACCTATGCAACTGCTGTAATCGACCTCAGGCTGGTGATGGGAAATGACTGGAAACGGCAGCAGCAAAAAGTAATAGATCATATCAAATCAAAAGGCTATTTCGTAACTACCAATGAGCCTGCGGATGAAGAAAGAAAAAAGTACGCAAAGATCATCAAAATAATACCCGGGGAAGATGGAATGAATGCGCAACGTACGTCTATGGACCTCCCCGTGCTTCAAAAAGTAATTGCGGCAGTTAAATCAACTTCCGGTGAACAGGTCGTATTGCAGCCTACTTCCGGCGGTACCCTTCCACTTTTCTTGTTTGAAAAATTGCTGAACGCCCATACTGTTACCGTTCCTATAGCCAATCATGATAACAACCAGCATGCAGAGAATGAAAATATCCGCATCGGTAATTTGTTTGATGGAATAGAAACGATGGGAGCACTGATGATGGTTAAGTAAACGCGGCAAAGTGATACATGTACCAGGCAGCTGTTCCGTGGATATGTACGCCTGCTGGTTTTGCCGGGCTCAATTGCATTGGTATGTTTCCTAAAAGCAAATGACAGTGATCATTGTTTGTTGCATTGCACATCCTTTCCTTTGCGTTATTTATTCAGCGGCATAACGTCTGTATTACAACGCTATGAATACTTCTCAAAACAATTCTGTAAATAAAGCTGGTTTCATAGCCGGGCTGGGCGCATTTTGCTTTACAATTGCGTATGTGCTGGTACAAATACTGCAGGTACTTAAAATGATTGATTTTCCTCTGGATGAAGTATTGATTTATGGCACCTCTCTTGGCATTGTAATTCCCTTTACGCTTGAAATGCTTGCATTGCACTATATAACGCCTCCGGATAAAAAATTCTGGAGCCATGCAGCATTGATTTTTACAACGATGTATGCGGTATTTGTTACTGCAAACTACATTGTTCAGCTGGCTACCGTGCTGCCCAATAAATTAAAGGGTACTTATGAGCTGGTAAAAATACTGGACCAGACACCACACTCACTTTTTTGGGACTTTGACGCCATTGGTTATATTTTTATGGGAATAGCAATGCTTGCGGCGTTGCAGGTGTTTTGCAAAACAGGATTTGAAAAATGGGTGAGGTTTGCATTTTTAGCGAACGGCTTAGTTACGCCATTAATTGCCGTGGTTTACTTTTACCCTGATTTTTCTGACAGGCTTTTGTTACTTGGTTTTCCCTGGGGTATTACAGCACCATCGGCCATGCTAATGCTGGCAATTTTCTTTAAAAAATCTGAAAACAAGGTTAATGGTAGTTATCATTAAATTCCGTATTAAGTATCCTGTAAAAAAGGTGGAAACTGCTATGACATAAAGTGTTCTGAAGATAATGGTGTAGAATATGTGGCCGTTAGCGTCCTGCATGCAGTTGAGCTTGCAGTTACGCCAAAAAAAATGATCCACCCTATGAGTTTGCCGGCTTACAAACAATGTGTGACAAAGAGGTACGTAATTTATTTGCAAAAAAATAGCAGTAAAAACTCCGGGGCCATACCCTGGAGCTTTATTGCCTGATGCTGAAATGTTATTTAACGTAGCGCCTTAACGTCCATGCCAGCGTTTCATGTTGCTGCATCAGCCCGGTTAAAAAGTCGGCTGTTCCCTTGTCTTTAAATTTATCTTCACAGTCATCAATTCCCTTACGTAAACCAACAATAACGCTTTCATGATCTTTCAATAGTTCTTTGATCATGCCAGCCTGGTCGGGGTTTTTGCCCGGCGTTTCTTTAATTGAAGTCATCTGTAAAAATTCAGCCAGTGTTGCAGGAACTATAAAACCGAGTTTACTGATCCGCTCAGCAATCAGGTCCATCGCTTCGTCCAATTCTTCATAGTGTTTTTCAAACAGTTTATGCAACTCCATAAAACTGTTGCCGCTAACGTTCCAGTGAAATTTTCTTGCTTTCATGTACAACAATACGGTATCTGAAAGTACTGCCGTCAAAACGTCGTTTACGCCTTTCAGGTTTTTTTGCGAAATTCCAATGTTTGCATTCATGGTGTTTATTTTAAGGGTTAATTATGGGTGAGCTAAAATATTTCAGGCATTATTTTTACGATCCATTACCAGTACAACTACGCCTGCCAGCAGGGCAATGCCGCCCGCATAATCCGGCCAGTTCAGCGTCTTTTTTTCTTGCTTGTTTATTTCAATCGGTCCGAGGTCTACTACTTTTTCTTTTTTGGTAAAGCTTACTTTTCCAAACACGAACATAAGGATGCCTGCAACAATTAATATAATTCCGAATACTTTCATTTTAAATTATTTTATGCATCATGTTAAAATACCATGCCATATTGAAAGCACATAGAATAAGGTTCGTTTTTAAAGCATTCAAAAATTAATGGGCAAAAAAATCTACACTTACCAGGGCACATAGCAAGACATGACAAAACCCGTCGCTTGAAATGAGCAGCCTGTGCTGCAACGGAAGCTTTCTGGTCACAGTTAATTACTGCGTAGGGGGTTCAACCGCAATCTGGCAAATATTCATTACAACTTTTTTCTTAAAATTGAGCTTGTGCGTACACCAGGTATTGCGGTTAAATTGCACAGCGTTTTAAATTTGCATAAACGAACAATACAATGGCGGCTTATAAAAACATAAACCCTTTCTCCAAAAGAAACAATGATACCGGTTTTGCAAGTAACAGCAATGATACCGGTGGCCGCTTTATCAATAAAGATGGCAGCTATAACCTGATAAAAGAAGGCATGCCGTTCCATAAACGGTTTAGCATCTTTAACGATATGCTTAACCTGCCTTTATGGAAGTTTATCTCTGTCATTTTTATTTTTTTTCTGCTGATTAATTGCTTGTTTACAGCTCTTTATTTGTTAATTGGCTATGAACAGCTTGACGGACTGATCAGGGGCAGTAACTGGAAAATATTCAGGGAGATATTTTATTTCAGTACCCAAACTTTTACCACCGTTGGGTATGGCCATGTAAATCCCTCAGGGGATGGCGCCAATATGGTTGCTGGTATTGAAGCACTTACCGGTTTTCTGTCACTTGCTATTGCAACGGGTTTAATCTATGGCCGTTTCTCCAGGCCGAGAAGTTATCTGATCTTTAGTGACAACGCATTGGTGTCGCCATATAAAGAGGGCAAGGCGTTGATGTTTCGCTTTGCGGCATTTAAAGACAAACATGCACTGACCGATGTGGAAATAAGGGTGAACGCAGGTTTATTGGTGGCAGAAGAGGGTAAAGCGGATTATAAATATTTCAGCCTTAACCTGGAACGTAGCCGCGTGGAAAGTATGCCGATGAGTTGGACGGTGGTACATCCTATTGATGAAAATAGTCCGCTGCACGGGTTTACGGAAGAAGATATGAAGACTGCTGACCTGGAGTTGTATGTAATGCTGCGTGGGTTTGATGATGTGTTTAGCAATTATGTACAGCAACGCACATCCTATACATTTAGTGAAATTCACCATAACCGCAAATTTGCGCCCATGTACAGGGAAAGTGAGGATGGTAAAACCACGATCCTGGAACTGCACAAAATAAATATGCACCATGCAGTCGACAATTAAACAGGTGGCCAACCGAAACGTAAAGTCTTACTGTTTTTTATGTGCTAATTCTTTCCAGTCTTTTTCATTTACCTCTACACCAAAACGTTTGGCAGCTTTTTTTATATTGTCAAAAGCCGCTTTCCGTTCTTCATCGGTTACGCCTTTTACCTGGTCAAAACGGGCCATAGCGTTACGAACGTGCGTGGCATTATTAAGTGGCTCTTTTCTTTTTGCAGGAAATGCATAGGCACTATCCTTCAATGTTTTTTTGTCGGCAGCATCTAATTTACCACCAGATTTTGTGGCTGATTTTGTTGTCATGGTTTATTCGTTTAAATAATAAAAAGGTTACGAATTCCAATACATATTGTATGCCGCAAACAATATTGAAAATGCTTTTTTTTCGAACCTGGGGGGACAATTATCTCCCGGCGCTTTCAAAATACCAGCAGCTTTACTGAAAATATTATTGTACCCGGCTTAAAAATAATCAGCCAGTTTTGCCGGCAACCACTGCTATTTTTTGTTCTTAATAAATGCCTGGCCGTACTGCATATGTTCAATTAAACAAATCATCCCCGATATTAAGCCGGGGATGATTTGATGTTGTATGCTTCTCTATCTATAAACTAACATTTAAGGGATCAGTCTCTGTATGGTTGTAAATTTCTGCAACAGTGGTTAAGTCTTTCAGTGTTTGCTTTCCATTGTCTGTTGGTATTGAGCCCGAAGGAAACAACTCTTTCAATTTATTTAGTGCAGTTCTGTTGTCTTTTACTGCTTTCAAAAACGCTTTGTAATCCAGTGGAACAGGCCTGCCATTTTCTTTCTGAAAAACATAGTTCTGTGCAAAGTGTTTGGTTTGATAACTGCGGCTGGCAGGCAATACAGACTCATAATGATAAAGACTGATTTTACCGAATCTTAACCGGTTAATGTAGATGCCTTTGCATATTTCACCCTTGTCTTCGGGGAAATATAAAATCTTAAATGCCTTTGCGGTTTGGATGGCCTCATACTGACCGGGGTTGATTTTTTTTCCATCTGCCATCACAGCTTTATCAGCCAGCGCCGCACTTTTAAATAACGGTGACCTGTGTTGGTAGCTTATTTTTTTTGCTTCCACTACTTCACCGTCAGTCTTAATTATAAATAATCCTGAACTGGTATCCCTGCCTTTTTTAAGTTCCTCTTTCATCTGGCTGGCCATTTGTTTAGGGGCCATACATGATACGGTCATTAAGGCAAGAACAAGAGGTAAAACAAGTTGTTGAAACGTTTTCATTGTAGTGTACATTTTAAGGTTACAACTCATCATACAGTTTCATGCCAACTGTATTTTGGTTTGATAACCAATCGGTTATATTTAGCTTCTCTGTACGATTTTCTATGTGGCGGAGCCATTTTCCAAATCAGGGAAAGTAAATGTCATTATTTTAAGGTAGGCATTCGACACTTTACTACAGGTTTCCCGGCCGGTAATTAGTCAAGCTGACTGCCGGACCATGGAAAATTGGATGATTGGTTTTTATTGTAGACAGGTTATCGATAGCTTTACTGCAATTCAATTTTTATAATGAAACATGTATTGACATTACTGGCTTTTGTTACCACATTGCAAGCCCTCGCACAATCGGATGACAAAATGGATTTTGAATCCTATGATCCGGTTTCAACTTTGGTTGTTCCGGGCCACCAGGTTACCAGGGCAAAATTCCCTTTTATAGATGTTCACAATCATCAATGGGGCAATGCGATGTCGCCCTCCAATCTAAAAACGTTGACTGCAGATATGGACAAATTGAATATGCAGGTAATGGTTAACCTGAGCGGAGGCAATGGCAATGGATTGAAAAAAATGGCAGGCGATGTAAAGGCTAATTATCCAAACCGCTTTATCATTTTTGCAAACATCAGTTTTGATAATGTGGGTGCACCCGGGTGGACGGAGAAAGCAGTGCGCCAACTGGAAACGGATGTACAAAACGGGGCCAATGGTTTGAAAATATTTAAAGATCTGGGTTTGAATGTAAAGGATGTGAATGGGAAGAGGGTAACTGTAGATGATGCCAGGCTCGATCCTATCTGGGACAAAGCCGGTGAACTTAAAATACCGGTCATCATTCATACCGCTGATCCAAAACCGTTTTGGGACGCCGAAGATGAACACAATGAACGCTGGCTGGAAATTAAAACACATCCCGGCCGCAAGCGCAGTGCCACCGACCCAGCTCCCTGGGAAACGTTGATAGAAGAACAGCACCGCTTGTTTATGAAACATCCGAACACAACTTTTATCGCGGCGCATTTTGGATGGTATGCCAATAATTTAAATAAGCTCGATAGCCTGCTTACCCGAATGCCCAATGTAGTTGTTGAGTTTGGTGCGGTGATTGCAGAATTGGGAAGACAACCCAAAACTGCCAAAAAATTCTTTGAAAAATACCAGGACAGGATTTTGTTTGGTAAAGACAGTTGGGCACCGGAAGAATACACCACCTATTTCAGGGTGCTGGAAACGGAAGATGAATACTTTCCTTATCATAAAAAGTACCATGCCTTCTGGCGCATGTATGGCATGGGGCTGCAGGATTCGATTCTGAAAAAAGTATATTACAAAAATGCCCTCCGTGTCATCCCGAATATCGACCGGGCAAGGTTTCCGGATTAAAGTAAGTTTAATGCGATGTAAAGTGTGCAGGTATTCCGGGTAGAGTTGAAATCCGTTTTCTCCCTGTCGCACCAATGGGAATTTTTATATTTCATCCCCATATTAAAAAAGCTGGCTTGCAATCGCAAACCAGCTTTTTTAATATATAAAATGGCAGGTGTAAATTATTTTTCCAGTGTGCCCGCTTTTTTCCAGTCAGCAATAACGGCAATTGTTGCGTCGGGTAATTTATCATGCATGGCAGGCATAAATCCTTTTTCTGTTGGATTTTTTTGAATGCGTGCCAGAATTTCATCCACATTGTCTTTGGCGGCTAAATAATTATCCAGCGATTTTTTGTTGCCCTTACCAGCGATATGACAGGGAGTACAACTTGTCTGAATGATTGGTAGTACGTTAGTTTGGTAATTAACGGCAACCGGAGCGGCGAGTTTTTTTGAATGGGAACAAAACTGAAAAAATAATACCGCAGTTAGCAGCAGCAAGGTTGTTACAATTTTTCGCATGAGTGAATGTTTTAGTAATGAAAAAGTATTGACATATTGAAAATAGCATCTTTTATTTTATGTACAAAAAAAAGAGATGAAAATCAGAAATGATGCGACGAATACCGCAATACGGCATCTCATTTGAAAATGTCAGGTAGCATTATTGAAACATAGCAGGCATTCAACATGGCCATATATGATCTGTATCATTCGTGGTAGTGATTCATAAGAAGGTACGGGGACAATAATTTCGGGGATCTTTGCTGTGAATAATTTTAAAAAAAGCAGCCTGCGCAGGCAATTGAGTGCCGGATGTTTAACCGTGGTAAAGCTTTGCCATTTTATACAATTTTTTGAATGAACCATCCACATGAAAAGGATATAAATGAATTGGGAGGTGTATTGCTGGAAGCAGGTGTCAACCTGTTAAGTTCCGGCGCCAGTTGTGCCAGGATACGACTTACGATGAAAAGGCTGGCAGCCTCTTTTAAGTACACAGCACACATTTCCATAGCGCCCAAATCAGTTTCCCTTACACTGAATAATGAAGCAGATGCCTTGGTATTTAACGGCATGCGGAGCATTACCGCACAAGGTGTAAATTTTAAAACTATATCCGGTATCAGCAGGCTTAGCTGGGATGTACTTGAAAAACAATATTCCATTCAGCAGGTAAGGGATGAACTGGATAGACTGATGGCCCTGCCACACTATCCGCGGTTGGTAATACTGTTTTTTGTAAGTCTTGCCGGTTCAGGGTTTTGCTTTTCATTTGGCGGCAAGCTGCCTGAAATGGTGATTGCTTTTGGCGCAACATGCTGTGGCTTATTTGTTCGGCAGGAAGCTGTAAAGCACCGCTTTAATCCCTTTATCTGTGTATACATTGGTTCGCTGGTGGCGTCGTTATTTGCCGGCGCTTTTATTAAGGCTGGCCTTAATATTAATTTTGAACATGCTTTTGCGACCTCCGTTTTATTTTTAATCCCCGGCGTACCGCTGATTAATTGTTTTACCGATTTGATTGATGGCAATACACTCAATGGAATTGTACGGGGCATCAATGCTGTGATGTTTGCATTGGCTATTGCGCTGGGCTTGCTGACAACAATGTTTATTTATAATCTTAAATAAAACGTGGAATGGACTGGATAACAATATTGGCTAAAGCTTTTTGGTGTGGCTGGGGCGCTGTGGGTTTTGGCATTTTATTTAATGTACCACTAAGAACTTTATTTGCTATCTGGATATGTGGCGCACTCGGTGGCTTCCTGAAATTTAATCTGCTGCTACTGGGGGCGGGCGTTGTATCTGCTTCATTTGCCGGTGCGCTGGCAATTGGTATTTCAAGTATTCCTACGGCTCATTTCAGGCATGCGCCACCGATGGTATTTGCTATTCCATCTGTAATACCACTTATCCCGGGAGTATTCGCCTACCGTACCATGCTGGGGTTAATCAAACTAACAGGAGCCATCGGCCCCGATTACCAGGCGATCATTTCTGACACCGTAAACAATGGCGCAAAAACACTATTCGTCATTATGTCCCTCGCCATGGGTGTGGCCGTGCCAATGCATTTGATGCGCAAAGAATCTGTAAAGAACATTCGCCTGCGGTAAACAGCCGGTTGATAGTGCCTCCCGGAGTTAAAACCAAATAAGTCCGGGAAGTATTACAATGTGACAAACCTGTCTTACTTTCTTTATATCAGCTGAATGGCCGTCCATTTTTGCTGAGCCTATTGATGCTCCAGCAGAACCCGTGCAATTTTTTCCAGTTTGCTAAAATTATCATGCACATAGGTAAGCCCGGCCTGGTAAAGGTTGCTGATGTTTTCAGGTGTGGCAATATCCATTTCCGAACAGGCTTCTTTTAATCCCGGCTCCACGCGGTAATAATTATCCTGGTTCTCTTTGTCCAGGGTTAGAAACATTTGTGTTAACTGGTAAGAAACGGTTTCAGAATTGCCCGACATAAGGATATCGATCACAGGTTCCAGCCATTGAATTTCCCCGGCATGTTCAAAATGTTTGTAGCTGTATTTTTTCTTTACAGAACCTGTTCCCAGCGAGAGGATGATCATGTCTTTGGCAGAAGGCTTGTTTGTTTTTTCCGGATCATTTAAAAATTTCGAGAAGTCAATTTTCCTCGCCTCCGCATAAGCGCACAGTGCAGGGTTGTTGGCATACATGCCGCCATCTACCAAAGTAAATGACTGACCGGAAACAGATTCAATATGTGCCGGCGGAAAATAAGTAGGCGCTGCGGAAGTGGCTCTTGCCACATCAGCTACCTTAAAATTGTACAGCGCATTTTCGCGTGCATCGGTACTGGTAAAAAAAATGGCGTTGCGGTCTGTGATCTCGTAGGAGGTGATAAGGCTGGGTTTTATAAAATTGTCCAGGGTTTCTTCGCCAAAATAATGTTTTAATAAACCGTACAAAGGCCCGGCAGAATAGCGCTCATGTATAATGCCGCCGGCACTGGTTATTTTTTCTATCAGCGGCCGGTCAAAGATGACATGCCCTTTCTTTAAATAGAGATCAAGCGCTTCCTGTGCGGAGTAGCGGGCCTTACCATTTTCACCGGGTACTAAATACAGGCATGATAAAATGCCGCCGGTGCTGGTGCCTGCAATCATATCGAAATAGTCCCCGAGTTTGCAGGAGCTGTTATTATCCATCTTTTGTAAAATCTTTTCCAACTGCATCAGGATAGTGCCTGGTATAATGCCCCTGATGCCGCCACCATCAATTGATAAGATCCTTATTTTTTTCATACGCCGTAACTGATTAGACTAAAAAATACGTTTACTAAATATACTTTTTTATGGGTGCAATTACAAGTGTTCTTTTTAATTTATCAGGAGGAAAAATAATTGCAAAAACAAGAATGTTATGTAGTAGTACAAAATGCCGGTAGCTGCAATCAGGAGTTTTAAAAGCTAAAAAAACGCAGTCAAATACCATACTTCTCCAATCTTCTGTACAATGAAGCCCTCGTTAAACCCAGTTCCCGTGCGGTCTCTGTGATGTTGCCATTAAATTTTTGCAGGGCTTTTTTTATCAGTAACACTTCCATATCTTCCAGCTGCAGCGTTTCAATTACCGGCGCATCTTCATTGGCCATGCGGAACCCTTTAAAATCTTCTGGCTGCAATGTATCACCCTGAGAAAGGATCACGGCTCTTTCAATGGCATGCTGCAATTCCCGTACATTACCAGGCCAGTGATGTTTTTGTAATTGTTTTACCACCGTGGCATTCAGAGAGGCAACGGTACGGTTGTATTTTTTTGCATACACGTGTACAAAATAATCTGCCAGCAGGGGAATATCATCCTTCCGTTCCCGAAGCGGCGGCAACTGAATTTCAATGGTGTTGATGCGGTACAATAAATCCTGCCGGAACTGCTGATCGTTTACCATTTTATACACCGCTTTATTGGTAGCACACACAAGCCTTACATCAATGGGCTTTGCTTTATTGCTGCCTACTTTTGTTATGGTGCGGTTTTGTAAAACGGTAAGTAACTTAGCCTGCATCGGCAGAGAAATATTACCTATTTCATCTAAAAAAATAGTGCCGCCATCAGCTTCTTCCAGCTTGCCGGTACGGTCTTCTTTAGCATCGGTAAAGGAACCTTTTACATGACCAAACAATTCACTTTCAAACAGCGATTCAGAAATGGCGCCAAGGTCTACCGTTACAAAAGGTTTGTCTTTTCTTTTGGATTGCTGGTGAATGTTTTTTGCCACCAGGTCTTTACCAGTTCCGTTTTCACCCAGTATTAAAATGTTGGCATCTGTTGCCGCAACCCGTTCGATGGTTGTAAGAATTTGCAGTATGCCTTCGCTGTTACCAATAAAGGGATGTTCGGCAAAAGAGGAGGTGTTTCTTTGATTGCGGTCGCCGGTAACTTTTGTTTTGGAAGCCCTTTTTTCTCTCGCCGCTTCCATTGCGTTTTTTAAGGTCGCTACCAGTTTATCATTTTGCCAGGGTTTCAAAACAAAATCCTTTGCGCCCGATTTGATGGCCCGTACAGCCATTTCAACATCGCCATATGCAGTAAATAATACAACCGAAACCGAAGGGTCAAGATCGAGTATTTTATCCAGCCATTCAAAGCCTTCCTTGCCACTGCTGAGGTCGCGGGTAAAATTCATATCCAGGAGTATTACATCATACCCGCCACTGTTCACCCAATATGGAATCCGCAAGGGATTTTTTTCTGTATCCACTTGCCTAAAATGCCGTTTCAATAGTAAATTGGCGGCACTCAATACGCCGGCATCATCATCTACAATTAATATTTTTCCTTCAATGTTTGCTGTCATGTTGCCTGTAATTTTTAGCCGGTAGCTCTTGGGTTCAAAAATATTGATATGCGGTTAAAAGTATTGCAAAAATTTTCCAATCAGGCAAGTTTTTATTGCTGTTCGCTGCTGTACAACAAGGTGTCCGATAGCGGACACTTTAAAGGGTTGTAAAAAGCATACTCCTTGCCTGTAAAGGGTTATATGGTTTGGCATAGCTATTGGCACAGGTGAACCAGAAAATAATCAACAACAGCAATGGACAAAAAAATTGAAAAGAAATTCTGGAATTCTAAACGGATTGTTTGGATCAGCGGCGGTACCCTGGTGGTGGCTTTGCTGGTGTATCAATTGATTTTTGCAGACAGAAGATCGAGTTTAAATGTAGACAAGGAAAAGATTACCGTATCCGATGTTACCCAGGGAATTTTTGATGAATTTATCGTGGTTAGCGGGGTAGTGAACCCAATTAAAACGTATCGCATCGATGCTATTGAAGGCGGTTATGTAAAGGAAAAAGTGATTGAAGGTGGCAACACTGTAAAAGCCGGCGATGTGATTTTGAAACTGGAAAATAACCGCCTGCAAATGGAATTTGTACAGCAGGAGACTGAGATCAACAGGCTGATCAATGAACTGCAAAATACCCGCCTGAAACTGAAAACGGATAAGTTTGGATTGCAACGCACCATGAACGATGTAGACTATCAGTTGTCGCAGGCAAAAGACTACAATGACCGTAACGAAAAGCTTTTTAAAGACAAAGTAATCAGTGAGCAGGAATACCTGAAAACAAAAAGAGACTACGAAAAATTGAAGGCGCAGCAAACCATTGAAGTAGAATCGCAGACCTATCAAAACGACAACAGTAAATTACAGGTGCAGCAGCTGACAGGAACGCTGCAGCACTCGCAGAAAAACCTGGAACTGATGAAGGAAAATTTAAGCAACCTGGTAGTAAAAGCACCGGTGAGCGGGTTGTTATCTTCTATCGAAGCTGAAGTCGGCAGCAGCATTACAGCAGGACAGAACATTGGCCAGATTGATGACCTGAATGGTTTTAAAATGCGTGCCGGTGTAGATGAACATTATATCAACAGAATTTTTGTAGGCCTGAAGGGTACGATGGAATTTAACAACCAAAACTACGACCTGGTAATAGCCAAAGTTTACCCCGAAGTAAAGGCTGGGCGTTTTGAAGTAGACATGACGTTCGCTGGAAAAACACCGGATGGCATCCGCCGCGGACAATCTGCTTCTATCCGTATGGAGCTGGGTAAATCATCCAAGTCCATACTGATTCCGGTAGGTGGATTCTTTTCTGAAACCGGCGGCAACTGGATATATGTGATGGATGCCAGTGGCAAAAAAGCCGTTAAACGAAACATTACGCTTGGCATGCGCAACCCCGAATTTTTCCAGGTGCTGGAAGGATTGAAACCGGGCGAAAAAGTAATCACCAGCAGCTATGAAAATTATGGCAAAAATGATGTACTCCAATTTTAGCAACCGACTGTTAATTTATTATAAAATGATGGTTATGAAAAAATACCTTTTACTATCTGCGATGCTGGCATTCGTATCTGTTGGAACAGCGACCGAATGCGCCATTAAAACAACCAAAGCTGCCTGCTGCGTAAAAAAGCAAAGCGTAGCTGCTGCGGATGATTATTACGAAAATCACAATCTTATTTTCATTAAATATTTTTTTTAATAACTATACCCTGACAGGGCCGACAAAAACCAAACAATATGATTCAGATTAAAGAACTGCAGAAATTATTTTCAACCGAAGAAGTGGAGACCACTGCCCTTAACGGCATCAACCTGGAAATTAAAGAAGGTGAATTTGTTGCCATCATGGGGCCGAGCGGTTGCGGTAAGTCAACCCTGCTCAATATTGTCGGGTTGCTGGATAATCCATCCGGCGGCGATTACAATTTTTTTGGAACCGAAGTTGCCAAAATGACGGAACGTAAAAGAGCCCAGTTGCGGAAAGGTAATATAGGCTTCGTTTTTCAGAGTTTTAACCTGATTGATGAGCTGACTGTTTTTGAAAATGTAGAACTGCCTTTAATCTACATGAACATGCCTGCCAAAGAGCGAAAAGCAAAAGTGGAAACTGTGCTGGAACGAATGAACATCATGCACCGCCGCAATCACTTTCCGCAGCAATTAAGTGGTGGTCAGCAGCAACGTGTAGCGATTGCGCGGGCCGTTGTAGCAAAACCAAAACTGATTTTAGCGGATGAGCCTACCGGTAACCTCGACAGTAAAAACGGGGAAGAAGTAATGAAGTTATTGCAGCAGTTGAATGAAGAAGGTACTACTATCATCATGGTAACGCACAGTCCTTATGATGCTGGATTTTCTCACCGCATTGTGAATTTGTTTGATGGTAAGGTGGTAACAGAAAACTTTCATGTATAAATTAATTTTCAAAACAATACAGATCAGGTAACATGTATTTTAAACTGGCGATACGCAATCTTAAAAAAAATAAACTGTTTACGGCCGTAAACATCATCGGTTTATCAGTTGGTATTGCCAGCGTAATGGCCTTGTCTTTTTCGGTTTACCAGTACATTACTACTGACAGGGTTTTTAAGGGAAAGGCAGATTTGTATTACCTTAAAACGTCCCTGCCTTCTGGTGACAATTATATGCAGACAACCTTTCCGCTCCTGGATGAAGTTGTCAGAACTTGCCCTGAGGTGGAAGCGGCCACCCATACGCAAACATGGAACACTCCCTGGTTGAAGTATGGTGAAAAGGAAGCGCAGGAAAGAACAATGTATGTAGAAAAAGACTTTTTTAAAGTGTTTACTTTTCCTTTAACGGCTGGCAACGCTGCCAATGCATTGGGTGATAAATTTTCGGCAGTGATATCCGATAAAATTGCGCGGCAATTATTTGGTACCGAAAATCCAATGGGCAAAACCATTACTGCCGACGACTCCCTGCAACTAACTGTTACCGGCGTGTTGGCGCCACAGGCCAATAATAACACCGTTAAAGCCGATGTTTTATTATCTATCGCATTACTGAAGGATAATAAAGATTTTATTGGGGGAGCCAACTGGTATAACACTTTTGCCAGCAATTTTTTGCGGTTAAAAAAGGGTACCAGTATACCAGCTTTTGAAGCCAAACTTGCAAAAATTGTAGCTGCCAATTATGCGCCTGAAAACAAGCAGAGTATCATAAAGGCAGTCTCCTATAGTAACATAAAAGAGGAGTCAGGGCCATTGATTGGTATCATCATTAAGGGTTCTGTTGGTGCTGCCATTTTTATCCTGCTCATCATTGTGGTTAACCTGGTTAATCTGAATGCCGCCACTATGTACACCCGCTCTAAAGAAGTGGGCGTGCGGCAGATGATGGGAGGCGGAAAGAAAAATATTATCCTGCAGTTTTGTGTGGAGAATGGCCTGTTGGTGCTGTTTTCACTCATATGCGGCGGGTTATTGTTTATATACCTGCTGCTGCCGCAGATGAACAAATTTACCGGTGACAACTTAGCCGAAAGCGTGCTGAATATAAAGCAGGATTATCCTTTTTTACTCCTCTTTATTTTAGTAGGTGCGGTGATTACCCTGGTAGCCGGTAGCCTGCCTGCCTCAAGGCTTACGGCTTTTAAAATAATCGATGTTGTAAAAGGTAAACTGGGTAATATTAACAGCGGGCACGGTACGCGTAATGTTTTCATTACCGTTCAGTTTACGTTGGCCATTGTATTTATTGGTATTACGGTCATTCTTAACCGGCAGATCAATTATATGCGGTCGGTATCTATCGGCTTCAACAGGGAAAATGTGGTGGTGGTAAAAACAGACCTGGCATTCAAAAATCCTGCTGCCGCCGGAGTTCACTTTGAAAGTTTGCTAAACCAGTTGAAAGCAGATGCGAATGTAAAATCCTTTTCAACTACGAGTACCATACCTACAGCTTATTGGGATAATTACAATACTTATATTGAGACAGCGAGTGGCAAAGAGGTAAAATTAAAACACGCCGGTACCGACGCAGGTTACCTGAAGACTTTTGAAATACCATTGGTAGAAGGCCGTGATTTTGATGATGCCCTGGCTGCCACAGAAGGCAGTTCGATCATCATTAATAAAACAGCAATGAAGGCTTTTGGCTGGACCTCGGCAATTGGTAAAAAGCTTACATCAAAAGGAGGTGATGAGACAGCTACAGTTGTAGGTGTAATGGATGACTTCAACTATCAGAACACACAGGGGCCGATTGAACCATTACTGCACTGGTACACAGGCAAACAAAAGCTGGCAGGTAATAATTACTTAAGTATTAATGCAACTTCTGCTTATCAGCAGCAGTTGCTGCAACGGCTGCAGAAAGACTTTGCCGCGATGCCCAGCCGGAGACCGTTTAAATACGATTACATGAGCGATTTGGTGAATCAACAATATATTCTATTGAACGGTATTTTGTCTACCACCAACTTCATCGCCTTTTTGACAATATTGGTGGCAAGCATGGGTATGTTTGGACTGATTGCTTTGCTGGCAAAACAAAAAATAAAAGAGATAGGCGTACGGAAAGTGTTGGGTGCAAGCATACAAAATATTGTAGCGATGCTGTCGAAGGATTTTTTAAAACTGGTATTGGTGGCGAGCATCATCGCTTTGCCTGTTGCCTGGTACGCCATGCATAACTGGCTGAATGATTTTGCTTACCGCATTGAAATAAAATGGTGGATGCTGGTATTGACGAGCGTGATCGCAATTTTGATTGTGTTATTTACCGTGGGTTTTCAAAGTGTAAAAGCAGCCCTGATGAACCCGGTTAAAAGTTTGAGAAGCGAGTAGGGCCTCCTAAATCTCCGCCGCGGCAGAGGACTTTTGTATAGTTCCATGATTTAAACTGTTTGCAGATTCGGGTGATTAAAAAGCGAAAGTCTTAAGACCTAAAATATATAACCTGAAAAAAAGTATAAATAACTACAAGGGGAAAGCCTTCAGCTTTATGCGTTTGCTTTCAGCTTATTAAAAACGCCTTAACGGCATAATACCATGTTTAAAAACTATCTCACAATTGCCTGGCGCAATCTTAAAAAACACAAAGCTTATACTGCCATCAATTTAGTGGGGCTGGTGGTGGCCTTCAGCAGTAGTATACTCGTTTTTTTAGCGGCTTATTTTGATCTGTCTTTTGATCGTTTTCATACCAACAGTAACCATATTTTTCGTACTTATAGCAAAGTGCAGACACCCGAAGGCGTCCGCTACGGTAATTCAAGTGCCTATCCGTTGGCTCCGGCATTAAAACAAGCATTTCCTGAAGTAAAGTATGCTGCAAGGCTTAAATACGGAGGCAGTGCCGTACGGTATAAAGGGAAAGATTACAACAAATCCATCCGCACAACTGATCCTGATTTTTTGAAGATGTTTTCGTTTCCGGTAATTAAGGGCGATGCCAACACAGCGTTAAACGAACTGAGCAATGTTGTTTTAAGTAAGTCTTTTGCAAAAAGCATTTTTGGTGACGAAGAACCAATTAACAAAACCATCCAGTTAAAGCTGAATAACAAGTGGACAGACTTTATTGTAACAGCCATTATTGACGATTTTCCGCAAAATTCTTCCATTGAATATGATGGGCTTATTCGTATTGAAAATTCGGGGGATTATGTTGCCAATAAAAACGAATGGAATATGCAGAATCACAACGTTTTTATTCAGCTGGCTGATAATGTAGACCAGGCGCAATTTGAAAAAAAAGCGCTCCATTTTTTATTAAAAAATAATCCGCCGAGTGTGGATGATATTCAAAAGGCGCATCTTAAGCCCGACGCCAACGGCAATTACGCAACGCTTTTACTAACGCCCCTGAAAGACGTTCACTTTTACGATGATAGCACCGGTGGTACAAAAAAAGGCTACGTGTACACGTTGTTTTTACTGGCATTTTTTATTATGCTGATAGCGAGTATTAATTTTATTAACCTATCCATTGCCCGCTCCTTTACAAGAGCCAAAGAAGTGGGTGTTCGCAAATCAATTGGCGCCAACAAGGGCCAGATGTTTTTGCAAATATGGGGCGAATCGCTGCTGATTTGTGCTATTGCTTTTATTATTGGTTTAGCGGTTGCTTACTTTTTACTGCCCGGCTTTCGGTCACTGTTTAATACGGTATTGCCATTTTCATTCATTGCGCAGCCTGTTACGTTGTTATGTATCCTGGCTTGTTTTGTACTGGTGTCGTTAATATCCGGCGGCTATCCGGCATTGATAATGTCTGGTTTTAATACAATAGAAATTTTAAAGGGAAAACTTACGTTGAAAAAAAGAGGAGGCCTGCGCAACAGCCTGATCGTTGTACAATTCTCCATCGCTGTTTTATTGATCTGCAGCACGGTGATTGTACTACAGCAATTGAATTATTTACGCAGTATGCCACTGGGGTATAACAAACAGGAGGTGATCAGTGTGCCTGTTAGTAATACGGTAGATGCCGGTACATTTATTCAAAGAATGAGAAATGAGTTTTTAATGGACCCCAACGTGGTAGCGGTTTCTGGTACAAATATCAATATTGGTGACGGGCTTGACAACAGTGGCAACCGACAGAGTTATGGATTTAATTACGGAGATAAAAATGTACAAACCGATTGGCTGTATGTTGATTACGATTATTTGAAAACACTGGATATTCCGTTAAAAGCAGGAAGGGATTTTGACAGAAATTTTGCGACAGATTCCATTACATCAGTAGTGGTAAATGAAAGCATGGCGAAGCAAATGGGCGATAAAGATGTAGTGGGAAAATTTTTGTGGCCTGATACTGCGCAACCAAAAATGCAGGTGATTGGCGTGATCCCTGATTTTCATTTGTATTCGCTGCATGAAAAAGTAGACCCGCTTACAATGCAAATTGGCAGAGGCTCATCAATGAGTTATGCATTACTGAGGCTTAAGCCCGGCAATATGGTCACTATGATGGATAAGGTTAAAAAGTTTTGGAAAAGCGAACTGCCCGATAAAGAATTCCTCGGCTCTTTCCTGGATGAAAATACGGAGCGCTGGTTCAGGAAAGAACAACAGCTATCAACTATTTACAGTATTGCTGCCGGCATTGCCATCATCATTTCCTGCATGGGCTTATTTGCCATTGCCTTGCTGATGATAGAACAGCGCATTAAAGAAATTGGTGTCCGCAAATCGTTGGGTGCAAGTGTGCAGGCCATCGTAACCATGCTTAGTAAAGACTTTATAAAACTCGTGCTGGTATCCATCCTCATCGCATCACCCATTGCCTGGTATGCCATGAATAATTGGTTGAAAGATTTTGCATATCACATCAGTATTCAATGGTGGGTATTCGTGTTAACCGGTCTGACGGCCATTACTATTGCCGTGCTAACAGTAAGCTATCAGAGTATTCGTGCGGCGCTGATGAATCCGGTGAAGAGTTTGAGGAGTGAGTAAAAAGCGGCTCCCTGCCGCCATGGGGGCCAGGAGCCGCTGTATCGGGGGCTCGGTAGAAAATAGAAAAGTTTAAAATTCAAACTCCAGTATCTCTGCCAAGACCTAACGTCGTGCCGGTAAACTAACAACTGAAAACATGTAAACATCATATCTATGTTCAGGAATTATTTTAAGACAGCCTGGCGAAATCTTTGGAAGAACCGCACGTTCAGCCTGTTGAATATTTCAGGGTTGGCGGTTGGTATATCCTGTGCCGCATTGATCTTTTTATGGGTAGAAGATGAGTATACTTACAATGATTATTTTACCAACAGGGATCACCTGTACCAGGTAATGGATAACCAGGTGTACGATGGAAAAACCTATACGTTTGCATCTTTGCCCGGACCGTTCGCAAAGGCGGCTAAAGAAGAAATTCCTGGTATTAAAAATATAGTTAGAACTAACTGGGGCAACCGGGCACTCTTTAACTACCAGGAAAAAGGTGTGTATGCCAATGGCATGTATACAGATTCAGCTTTTCTTAAAATGTTTAACTATGAATTCATCCAGGGCAATGCTGCCAATGCATTCAGCCAGTTGTACTCGCTGGTAGTTACCGAATCAATGGCAAAAAAAATATTCAACAGCACGGATGTAATTGGCAGGCAATTGAAAATGGAAAACCAGCAGGACTATACCATTACTGCAGTTGTAAAGGATATGCCTTTAAACACCCGCTTTGCCAGGCAGGAATGGCTGGCACCATTTGAAATTTTTGAAAAGCAAAACAACTGGCTGACAAGCTGGGGCAACAATGGCATTCAGAATTTTATTGAGCTGGAACCTACTGCTAATGAAGCCGCGGTCAACAGCAAAATGTATGGTTTTATAAAAGCAAAAGATAAAGATGCCAGCGCCATGCCCTTTTTGCTGGCCGTTAAAGACTGGCGGCTGCGCAGCAATTTTGTAGATGGTAAACAAAGCGGTGGCAAAATAAAAATAGTGAAACTGTTTACCATTATTGCCTGGATCATCTTAATAATTGCCTGCATCAATTTTATGAATTTGTCCACCGCCAAAAGCGGCCCGAGGGCAAAGGAAGTGGGCGTACGCAAAGTAATGGGTTCGGCTAAAAGCATGCTGGTATGGCAGTTTATTTGCGAGGCTATACTCATGGCTTTTATAGGTGTGGTGATTGCCGTCGGCATTGTTGCATTGCTTTTACCTGCATTTAATCTGCTGGTGGAAAAACAATTGTCACTTGGATTGTTGCAACCAGCGCATTTTATTTCATTGGTTGTAATCGGGCTGTTGTGCGGTTTCATTGCGGGCAGTTATCCTGCCTTTTATCTTTCTTCGTTTCAACCGCTGGCTGTTTTAAAAGGCTTGAAGCTACAGGGCAATGGAGCCGGCTTTATCCGCAAGGGCCTGGTGATTACACAGTTTGTTATTTCCGTAGCACTGATCATTTGTACCATCATTATTTATGAGCAGGTAATGCATACCAAAAACCGCGAGCTTGGCATGAACAAGGATAACCTGGTAATGCTGAACCAGCAAATCATCAGTACTTCCGGTAAGGGTGACATCGGTTCACATTTTGAAAACATCAAAAATGACCTGGTGCAGACTGGGGTCGTAGAGCAGGCCGCACTCAGCAGCAGCGGGGCGTTTTCTGTCGGCAGTAATTCTTCCAGTTTTAACTGGAAAGGAAAGGAAGCCACAAAAGACGTATTGATTTCTATGAACTGGGTTACGCCAGGTTACATTAATACCATGGGCATGCAGTTGCTTGCCGGACGTGACTTTCACCAGGATGGCTTTGCTGACAGCAATACGGTGATCATCAATGAAACACTTGCAAAAATGATAACACCAAAACAGTCGGCTGTGGTAGGTACGCAGATTGAAAGGGATAGTACAAACTTTGAAGTAGTAGGTGTAATAAAAGATTATGTATACAATAATGTGTATGGCGGTGTAGCGCCATTAATTATTTTTAACGATAAAAAAGCAGCCAATACCAGCAACCTGCTCATCCGTTTTAAACCCCGGCAGGATTATAAAACCGCACTTGCCAAAGTGGAAAGCGTTATTAAAACCTACAACCCAACTTACCCTTTTGAATACGAATTTGCCAGTGACAGTTTTAAAGAATTATTTATCAACGAAAATTTAATCGGAAAGCTCGCAGGCCTTTTTGCCGTGCTGGCGATTTTCATTTCCTGTCTTGGTTTGTTTGGTCTTTCGGCTTACACAGCAGAAAGAAGAGTAAAGGAGATTGGTATACGGAAAGTACTGGGCGCTTCTGTGCAAAGCCTGGGTTCACTCTTATCAAAGGAATTTGTAAGGTTGGTCGGTATTTCCTGCCTGCTGGCATTTCCGCTGGCCTGGTATTTTATGCATAAATGGTTACTCGATTATGAATACCGCATCACTATCAGTTGGTGGATGTTTGTGTTACCTGCAGTAATGGCTATGCTCATCACCATTATAACCGTAAGTTTTCAGGCAGCTAAAGCCGCACTGATGAACCCCGTGAAAAGTTTGAGGAGTGAGTAGGAGCGGAGCCCCTGCCCCCAACGGGTTGTGGAATGCATAGCCAACTTTTGGATGCATCGAGAAAATTGAATAACTATAAAATAAACATTAAAATATAGTAACTAAAACATCACCCTGACGTTTTACCGGCAAAAACAAAACTTTAAAACATCTCAACTTCTAAAGGCCAAAAAAAATGATTAAAAATTATTTCAAAATTGCGTGGCGCAACCTGATGAAATATAAATTTATTTCTTTCATCAACCTGTTTGGGTTAACTGTGGGTTTAACATGTTGCCTCTTAATTACAACATATATTTTAGATGAACTGAGTTATGATAGGTATAACAAAAACGCAGACAATATTTACCGCGTAACCAGGACTTTTAATAATGGCAATGGCGCTGTATCGCTCAAGCTGAGCACCGTGGCGCCTGCTTTTGGTTATTATTTTCCGACCGATTTTCCGGAGATACAAAAGATGACCAGGTTGCTGGACAATGGCCTTACACCGGTACGTTATGGTGAAAAAAAGTTTAATGAAAAGAGCATCTTTTTTGCGGATGAAAACCTGTTTGATGTTTTTACAGTGAAGGTGGTAAAAGGCAGTCCGAAGAAAGCGTTGACAGATCCGTTTTCAATGATGCTGTCAGAAGAAGAAGCAACAAAATATTTTGGCGATGAAGACCCGATCGATAAACTGGTAAGGGTAAACAGCCAGTTCGATTTTAAAGTAACCGGCGTTTATAAAGCCTTTCCATCCAACGCCCACATGCATCCTGGCATGTTATTGTCGTTTAGTTCCCTGCGGGATTCTGTATTGTATGGCGAAGAAGCGCTGCGTACCAGCTGGGGCAATAATGCATTTTTTACCTACCTGCTGTTGCCGGATAAATTCACCGCACAACGCATAGAGGCGCAGTTTCCGGCCTTCGTTGACAAGCACATGGATCATAAAGATTACCAGGGCAAAAATCCATCCCTGTTTACAAAACTGGAACTGCAAAAATTAACCGACATCCACCTGCACTCGCATACAGATTATGAAGCTGAACAAAATAGCGACATCAGCCGCGTGTATATTTTTTCCATCATCGCCTTGTTTATCCTGCTGATCGCCTGTATCAACTACGTTAATTTATCTACAGCCCGTTCTGCTTTACGTGCCCGTGAAATCGGTATCCGTAAAGTAATCGGAGCAAACAAAAAAGAACTCATTCTCCAGTTCCTTGGTGAGTCTGTGTTAATTTGCTGGGTGGCAACGTTGCTGGCTTTCGCATGCACTTACTTTAGTTTGCCGCTGCTGAATACTGTGTCTGGCAAATCCATTTCATTATCGGTGCTTTTAAAATGGCAGGTGATTGTTCCTTTGCTGTTAACGCCCTTTTTCATTGGCATCGTCTCAGGTATTTATCCTGCGCTGTTCATGTCTTCTTACCAGCCTATTAAAACACTTAAAGGTTTATTTAAAGTAAATGGCGGAAGTATTTCGTTTAGAAAGGCACTGGTGGTTACACAATTTGCAGTAAGCATTATTCTCATCATCACAACAATTGTAGTGTTTCAGCAGCTACACTACATGCAAAAAAAATCGCTGGGTTTTGATAAAGACCGCATTGTTACCATGTCATACACCAATGCCATCAGCAAGCAATACGAACCATTCAGAAATGAACTGCTGCAGGATGTGGCATTTAAGGATGTTACCCGTTCATCAAGAATACCAACCGGCCGCTTGCTGGATAATATGGGGGCATTTTTGTTTGCCAATGATTCAGCCATGCCCATCACCACCGATATTAAATTCGTCAGTGTCGATCATGATTTTGTATCCACTTTTGGTATACCCGTTAAACAGGGCCGCTTCTTCTCACGAAACTATGGTACCGATACTTCCAGCTTTGTAGTGAATGAATCTGCAGTAAAGGCAATGGGTTTTAAAGATGCCGGTGAAGCAGTCAATAAAGAGTTCAAATACGGCAATACAAAGGGCCATATTATTGGTGTCATCAACGACTTTCATTTTGAATCCATGCACCAGCCCATTGTTCCCATGGTGTTGTTATTGCTGCCACCCAGCCAGGTTTACTTCAATAATTTTTCTGTAAAAATTGCCAGCAGTAATCTGACTGCGTCACTCAATCATTTAAGCAGTATATGGACAAAATATTTTCCTGAAACACCTTTTGAGTACCATTTTTTAGACGACCAGTTTGATAAGCTATACGATTCAGAACAGCGCCAGGCAACGCTCTTCATTTCTTTCGCCTGCATCGCCATATTCATTGCCTGCCTTGGTTTGTTCGGACTCTCAGCCTTTGCCATCACGCAACGTATAAAAGAAATTGGCGTAAGAAAAGTGTTGGGTGCAAATGTCAACAGCATCGTCGGACTGCTGTCGAAAGATTTCCTCATACTGGTAGCAGTGGCAGCCATACTGGCCTTCCCCGTGGCATGGTACGCCATGCATAACTGGCTGAAAGATTTTGCATATCGCATCGATATACAATGGTGGGTGTTTATTGTTGCCGGAGTATTGGCTGCATTGGTAGCATTCTTTACGGTGAGCGCACAGGCATTAAGAGCAGCGGTGGCAGATCCTGTAAAAAGTTTACGAAGCGAATAATTCTATTCATTTCCTAAAGGGAAAAAATGTGGTGTTCATAAATCAAGCATATTTGTCGGGGCCGGGAAGCAATGTGCATCATCCTTGCGTCGCCCTCTTGTACAATAACATCTTTGATGAACTTTTATTAAAGCGTAAAAAAAACGAACTAAAAAAATAAAGAACTTGTATGCTGAAAAATTATTTCAAGGTTGCCTGGCGCAATTTAGGTCGCAACAAAGGGTTTTCCTTCATCAACATTTTAGGACTGGCCATTGGTATGGCCAGTGCCATTCTTATTTTTTTATGGATCGATAATGAGCTGAGTTACGACCGGTTTCATGCAAAAAAGGATCGTTTGTATGTTGCCAATAACAGGGATAAATTTAATGGCGAGGTATGGGCATGGGGTACTACATCAAAACCCCTCGGCCCTGCACTAAAACAGGGCTATCCGGAAGTGGAAGATGCCGTACGGGTGCGTAATGCTGATTTTTTATTAACCCTGGGCGAAAAGCACCTGAACGTTTCCGGCATCTTCAGCGACACCGGATTTCTACACATGTTTAGCTTTCCGTTGATCAAGGGTAATCCGGATGCGTTGAAGGGCAATTACAATATTGTGCTTACGCAAAAGCTGGCAAAAAAATTATTCGGTGATGAAGAAGCCATGGGCAAATCTATCAGGGTTGACAGCACAGATTATTTTACCGTGGCCGGTATTCTGAAGGATTTACCAAACAACACTTCCTTTAATTTTGAATACATCATTCCCTGGCCTTACCTCAGTAAAATTGGTGGCGATGATAGCAGCTGGACGAATAACGGGATCAGGACTTTTGTATCACTGAAGCCACATGCAACGCAGGCAGCCTTTGATGCAAAGATCCGGAACATCACAATCGATCACACCAAAAGCACGGAGAAATCAACCACACAGGTATTCACACAATTGTTCAGCGACTCCTGGTTGTATTCACGTTCGGAGAATGGAAGGTATGTCGGAGGTCGCATAGAGAGAGTCAGATTGTTCTCCATCATTGCTGTATTTATCTTGCTGATTGCCTGCATTAATTTTATGAACCTGAGTACAGCCCGAAGTGAAAAAAGAGCCAGGGAAGTGGGTGTGCGAAAGGCAGTAGGCGCAAATAAAAGCTCGCTCATCGGGCAGTTCATCGGCGAAAGTATTTTGCTTTCGTTTTTTGCCGGTATCATCGCCATTGTAATCGTACAACTAACATTGGGTAGTTTCAATAAGCTGGTCGATAAACAATTGTTCATCGATTTCCTGAATCCATGGTACTGGTTGCTTGCCATCAGTTTTATTTTAATTACAGGCCTGCTTGCCGGCAGTTATCCTGCATTCTGCCTTTCTGCTTATCAGCCGGTTAAAGTGTTGAAGGGCACATTTAAGGCAGAGAACGCATTGGTTACGCCACGTAAAATTTTGGTAGTGTTGCAATTTACATTTGCCATTGCGCTCATCATTTGCACAATTATTGTCCGCAATCAAATCAGGTATGCACAGCAGCGGGATAGCGGCTACTCCCGCAGTAACCTGGTGTACACTTCGTTGCAGGGCGAAGCTGATAAAAATTATAATCTTATAAAGACTGAATTGCTTAGCACAGGTGCTGCAGTGGCCGTAACAAAATCAATGAGTCCCATCACACAACACTACAGCGATGGGTGGGGTTTTAAATGGCCGGGCAGTAACGAAGAAGATGAAAAAACTGATTTTATCAGGATGTCTTCAGACGCGGATTTTGTAAAAACAATGGGGGTGCAGCTGGTGCAGGGAAGAGATATTGATGTCAACAGTAATGTAGCTGATTCCACTGCTATGCTGCTAAACGAAACTGCGGTAAAAATTATGCGGTTAAAGGATCCGCTTGGGCAAATCATCAGAGCAGATGGTCAGGAATGGCATATAGTAGGTGTTTTAAAAGACTTCATTTATCAATCCCCGTATGAGAAGATTTCGCAGCTGGTAGTCATGGGGCCAAAGTCATGGTTCAACACAATTCATGTAAAACTTAATCCTGCAAAACCCGTTACGGAAGATATAGCATTGATGGAAAATACTTTTAAAAAGTATAATACACAATATCCCTTTGAATACAAATTTGTGGATGATAGTTACGCCAAAAAGTTTGACGATGAGAAACGGATTGGAATGCTGGCGGCGCTGTTTGCTGGTCTCACCATTTTTATATCCTGCCTCGGTTTATTTGGACTTGCCACCTACATGGCAGAAAACCGCATCAAAGAAATCGGCGTTCGTAAAGCACTGGGCGCAAGTGTTTCCAATATCACCACACTTTTATCTAAAGATTTTTTAAGGCTGGTGATTATATCCTTTGTCATCGCATCACCGATAGCATGGTGGGCAATGACAAAATGGTTAAAGGCATTTACCTATCATATAAGCGTAGAGTGGTGGGTGTTTGTAGCTACCGGTTTGTTATCAGTCTTTATAGCCCTGAGTACGGTCAGTTACCAGGCAATAAGAGCGGCACTTGTAAACCCGGTAAAAAGTTTGCGAAGCGAATAACGCCCGTCCCCTAAAGGGGAGCAATGCAGGGGGGAGGCGGCTAAAAGTTTTAAAAATATTTGTCCGGGCTAAGAACCAATGTGGATCATCGTTGCGTCGCCCTCTTGTACAAAAACAGCTTTGATAAACTTTTATCAAAGCGAAGAAAATTGAGAGATCAAAAAAATTAAAAGAACTGGTATGCTGAAAAATTATTTAAAGATTGCCTGGCGCAATATCCTGAAAAGTAAAGGCTATAGTGCATTAAATATTCTTGGCCTTGCTACGGGTATGGCCGTGGCATTGATCATCGGCTTATGGGTATTGTACCAGTTTTCATACGACAAGTTTTTACCCAATAACAAACAACTCTACCGGGTGCAGCGTAACTTCAACAGCAATGGAGATACACTCACTTTTGCCAGCACGTCTTTAAAGCTGGCGCAAACATTACGCAGCCAGGTACCCGAAATTGAATATGTAACGGAGGCAGATTGGATGGGCTCACATGGTTTGGTAGTGGGCACTACAAAGTTGTACATGAATGGTGGCCAGGTAGGCACCGACTTTTTAATGATGTTTCAATTCCCGTTCGTGCAGGGAAATGCAAATACTGTTTTTACGGATCCCTATTCAATTGTATTGACCGCTTCCACCGCCAAAGCCTTGTTCGGTACAGAAGATGCCATCAACAAAACGCTACGCTTCGATAATAAAAATGAACTGAAAGTGACCGGGGTTTTAAAAGATCTGCCGGCGGCTTCCAGTTTTCAGTTTAAATTTTTAGTGCCTTTTACCTATTTGCTGCAAACAGCAGGTGTAACGGACCCTTACGGAAGTTACAGCAGCAATGGCTGGCAACAATTTGTCCAATTAAAACCTGGTGTTTCCTATGCGCAGGTCGCACCAAAAATCAGGAACATAGAGCACACAGAAAAAGAAAGCAACAATGCAATGAAGTCTTTTGTAATTCTTCAACCTCTGCTTAACTGGCACCTCTATGGCAATTATGTTAATGGAAAAGAAACAGGAGGCTTTCTGGATTATGTACGCATGTTCAGTGTCATTGGGCTGCTGGTGTTACTGATTGCTTGCATCAATTTCATTAATTTAACCACCGCTGGTTCGCAAAAAAGAGCCAAAGAAGTTGGCATCAGAAAAGCCATTGGATCCAAACGCAAAGAACTCATTTTTCAATTTTTAATGGAGTCATTTCTGCTCACGGCGATTGCTTTGTTGTTTGCCCTGGCAATGGTACAACTGGCATTGCCATTCTTTAATTCTTTGGCCGGTACTTCCATCAGCATTCCTTTTTCCAGCATCTTTTTCTGGGCCGGCATGCTGGCATTTTTAATTGCAACGGCCATCCTTGCCGGTAGCAGACCTGCATTTTACCTGTCATCTTTCAGTCCGGTAAAAGTGTTGAAAGGCACCATGCAGTTGGGCAGGCTGGCAACGCTTCCCCGCAAAGTGCTGGTGGTTTTGCAGTTTAGCTGTTCTGTTGCATTAATCATCAGCACCGTAATTATTTACCAGCAAATAGAACATGCCCGCAACAGGCCAAGCGGTTACAATGTAAACCGGCTGATGGTGACTGATATGAGTGATGAGCTCAGTCACAATTACACAGCGCTTAAAGATGAACTGATTGCTAATGGAGTGGTGTCTGATGTGGCCACCGCCACCAGCAACGCCACCGATATTTCCTGGCATTCTGATATAGATAACTGGCCCGGTAAAAATGCCGGTGAAACGGTAGAGATGGGTATGATCGGTGTAACAAAAGATTATTTCGCAACGCTTGGCATGTCGATAAAGGAAGGCTCCGATTTTTCCGGTGAGCACGATACCACGAGCGTATTGTTTAATGAAGCAGCCGTTAAAAGGTTGCGGTTAAAAGATCCGGTTAATAAAATGATCACCGTGCAGGGAAGGCAGGCGCTGATAAAGGGTGTGGTTAAAGATGCCCTGATGGTGTCGCCTTTTGGTGCGGCAGACCCTACCATGTTTTTTTGCAACGACGGGCCGGCGGGTGTATTGTTGTATCGTTTATCACCATCCATACCCACCCAGGATGCCATTGCAAAACTGACCACCATTTTTAATAAATACAATGCAGCATATCCATACAAGTACCAGTTTGCAGATGACAGCTATGCGGCTAAATTTAACGTGGAAGTGCTGATAGGCAGACTGGCAGGCATCTTTACCGGTCTCGCTATTTTTATTTCCTGCCTCGGATTGTTTGGCTTGTCGGCTTACACGGCCAAACAAAAAACCAAGGAGATCGGTGTACGAAAGGTATTGGGTGCATCCATCCCGCAGGTATGGCTCATGTTGTCCAAAGATTTCATTTTGCTGGTAGTAATCAGTTGTTTGATTGCATCACCCATTGCCATGTATTTTTTACAACATTGGTTGCAGCAGTACCAGTACCGCATCAATATTGGCGCAGGTGTGTTCATTGTTTCAGCCATGATGGCCATTTTCATTACGGTTGTTACAGTAAGTTTTCAAGCCATCAAAGCGGCGGTGTTAAACCCGGTTAAAAGTTTGAGAAGCGAATAAAATGCTATGTCTGATGTCTGATTTTTTAATGTCTGATTTTTTTAAATCCGGTTGAGTTTTTAAAATAGGAAGGCTGTTGATGTTATTTGTTTTTAGCTCCGTAGAATCTGCCGCTTTGTGGAAATTTGCCATTGTTTTTTAACTCCGGGGAGTTATCGCTTGGTAGCAAATAAAACAGACAGAGTGCGAATTTAGGGCGAGTGGCACAAAGCTGAAAAAGTACAAGTGAGTGACACAACAATGTTGAATAAAGCTGTTTTTAGCCCGGACAAAAAGTTTACAAACCGAATAATATTTTATAACAACTAATAAATTGACAGATATGAAAAAGATCAAATTTTTTGCCGCAGTCTTGCTGATGATGACTTCATCCGCCCTGCAGGCGCAGGTTACAAGCGTTAAGCATTTTGAAAAGATTATTGTAAGTCCGTACATACGGGTAACATTTGTGGAGGGCGATAAGGAAGAAGTAAATGTTGAAAACTGTTCGGTAGACAAGAGTAAACTGCACATGGAAGTCAATAATAAAACGCTTTGGGTATACCTCGATGGCGCCAAGCAAATTCCAAAAAATGAAACCTCTTATGAAAATGGATACAAGGAGAAACATTCCATTTACAATGGTACGGTGGTCACAGCAACCATCACGTATAAAACGCTGAACAGCCTTTCTATCCGGGGTGATGAAACGCAATTGTTTAAAAGCCCTGTTGCTGCAGATGAATTTGATCTGAAATTATATGGTGACACAAAATTTACCATGAACGAGGTGAATTTTGGTGAACTGCACACCAAATTATACGGTGAAAATACGCTGGAAATAAAAGCCGGCACCATCAAGGAGCAGCACTATACATCGTATGGCGAAAGCAAAATAAACACGATTGCTGTTAACGGCCGCAGTGGTTATGTGGTAAGTTATGGCGAATCAGATTTTACATTGAACGCAGCAGATAAAATTAAAGTGACCGCATTCGGCGATGCAAAATTGCATTACAAAGGCGATCCCGAAATTGTAAAGGGAATACATATCGGCGACATGCTGATAGATAAAATAAACTAAAGGCTACTGACATATTATCTGTAACGGCGTTTTTTATTACACTAATTAAAATCAATTACACGAATTATTGTAATTAAAAAAATCAGTGTAATCAATTTAAAGACACATCAACCAACTGCCATGTTTAAAAATTTTTTAAAAATCGCCTTCAGAAATATCTTCCGTAACAAGGTATATGCGGCCATCAACATCGCCGGATTGGCCATGGGCATTGCGGCTTTTTTATTGCTGGCAGAGTATATTAGCCTGGAGAAAAGTGTTAACCAGTTTCATAAAAATTTATCCACCACATACCGGCTCATCAATGAAGATGCAGCCGGTAAAACATGGCCTGAACAGGAGCCTGGCTGGGCCTTGCAGGCCAGGCAGCGTTTTCCGGAAGTAAAAGAATATTGCCGCTTTGCTGATGATGTTGCCAAAGGCATTGTAAGTAAAAACGACAACAGCAACCAGGCTTACCGGGAAAACCAAATTGGTTATGCAGAAGGTAATTTTTTCAATTTTTTCAGCTTTCCTTTAAAGCAGGGATCGCCTGCGGACTTCAATAAAACCAATACCTGTTTTATGTCTGCATCAGCTGCCAAAAAATATTTTGGCGATACAGACCCGATTGGCAAAATGCTTACTTTAAACAACCAGTTTGGCGCTGCACTTTATACAGTGGAAGGTGTATATGCCGATATGGGCAACAACAGTGACATCCATTACGACATGGTGTTTTCGCTGGAAACCTTAAAAAATCCAGCCAATTTAAATGATAACGATTGGGCCAGACTAGACAATCTTTCATCGCAATACATCAACACCTATTTTGAATTGAATGAAGGCGTAAACGCAGCCAGCTTTGAAAAAAAGCTTACTGCCATGCGCAATGAATTAAAGAAGGATAAAGATGGTGTGCAGTTTCATTTGCAGGCTTTTTCCAATGTTCATTTGGCTGCTTCTTTAAGTGACCGTTACCTTACTTACGGCAACCTGAAATATGTGTACATGCTGGGTGCTATTGCATTCTTAATTCTGCTGATTGCCTGGTTCAACTATATTAACTTATCCACCGCCAACTCCATCAAACGGGCGGGTGAAGTAGGCATCAGGAAAGCAATTGGTGCCAGCAGGCAAAGCCTGGTAGCACAATTTATGGGCGAGTCTGTACTGATCAATTTAATTGGATTTACCGTTGCGATTGCGCTGGTAATACTGATACAACCTTTGTTTAATCAACTCATCAACAAAACCATTTCGCTGCAAACATTGGCTACCACAAAAACATGGTTGTTTGCTTTGGCATTGCTGGTGGCGGGTTCTGTTTTTTCAGGTGCCTACACTGCCTTTTCTTTGTCAAAATACAACCCTGTTGAGACGCTAAAAGGCAAAATAGGTTCTACTGCCAAAGGTATTTTTTTACGCAAGTCGCTGGTGGTAGCGCAGTTTGTTATTTCCATTGTGCTCATCATTGCGACCATACTTATTTACACCCAGCTCAGCTACATGAAGAATCAGCAACTGGGCATCAATACCAGTCAGCTACTGGTAATACAAGGGCCTGAAACCGGCAAGGACAGTACATTTAAAAACCGCCGTTCTGCTTTCTGGGATGAATTGTCGCAGCAAAGTTTCATAAAAGATTATGCCACTTCCGGCGCCGTACCCAGCAAAGGCTACAACTTTGCCACCAGTGGATTTACGCAGCCCAACTCAAAAAAAGGAGATGAATTAAAAACCTATGCCTTTGCTATCATTGGCGACCGGTTTTTAAAGGCGTATGATATTGGCCTGGTTGCCGGAAGAAATTTTACCGCAGCAGAATGTAATGTGGAATGGAATGCCAACAGCAAAGTGCTGATGAATGAAACGGCAGTAAAGCAACTGGGCTTTCAAAACCCCGAAGATATCTTACACACCAAAATTCAATGGGACGAACGGGCGCTGGATGTGGTGGGCGTAGTAAAAGATTATCATCATAAAAGCCTGCAGAATGCCATCGACCCGGTTATTTTTTATCCGCAAAACAACAGCACGTTTTTTACCGTTCGTTTAACGGCTGATAAGATGCAGGAAAAAATGGCTTTCCTGGAAAAGCTGTATAAAAAAAGTTTCAGTGGCAATCCTTTTGAATTCTTTTTTGTGGATGATAACTACAACAAAAGTTACCTGTCTGAAAAACAGTATGGCGACCTTTTTTCGACGGCTGCCATCTGGGCCATCTTTATCGCCTGCCTTGGGCTATTTGGTCTAACCACTTTTACAGTTGAAAGCCGCATTAAAGAGATTGGTGTAAGAAAAGTATTGGGTGCAAGTGTGCAGAGTATTGTAACGCTTTTGTCAAAAGATTTTTTATCACTCGTATTAATTGCCTTATTAATTGCATCACCGCTGGCCTGGTATTTTATGCACCGCTGGCTTCAGGATTTTGCTTACAGAATCAACATCGGCTGGTGGGTTTTCGCCTTGGCAGGTTGCATTGCTGTGGTGATTGCTTTGTCTACTGTTTTTTACCAGGCAGTAAGGGCGGCAGTTACCAACCCGGTTAAGAGTTTGAAAGCGGAGTAGTTGATCGGTAATTTTTTTAGTGGATAGCGGGAGGGGGTGGTTAATGATCGATACACAGATGAAGCGGATAAAAACAAATTTACCGGATTTATTTTTATCCGTTTTCTTATTCCTACATATCCAATAACATCTGCGCAATCAGCGTACCTATTAAAATTAGTGTACATCCGCCCATATCCGTGTCATCAGAGTTAACATTCTCCTCTGTACGGAAACAGACATTAACTGTCCGCTATCGTACATCTTTTAACATTCGTCATTTTACAATCCTTTACTGGCAAGGGTTTTATCGTGGCATGGCTGTTGTTATGCTTCATGGTAGTAGGATGAAAACGTCTTAAACGCCTTAACGGTAAATCACTATGATAAAAAATTATTTCAAAATTGCGTGGCGCAACCTTATAAACAGCAAAGGGTATAGTGCTATAAATATCGGCGGCCTTGCTGTGGGTATGGCCGTGGCAATGATGATCGGCCTTTGGATCTATGATGAAATCAATTATGATAAATACCACAAGAATTATGACCGTATTGCAAGGGTAATGCAGAACCAGAATTTTAATGGTGAGGTCAGTACCCAATTTTCTAACCCGGCTGTACTCTCCCAGGAGATTAGAAATAAATACGGGAGCGATTTTAAATATGTAATTCAGTCTTCCTGGAATATCCAACATACATTGGCGTATGGCGAAAAGAAACTTTTAAAGACGGGTTCTTTTATTGAGACAGGCATTGTGGACATGCTGTCGCTAAAAATTATAAAAGGAACCGATAATGGGTTAAAAGATCCCTATTCGATCATACTTTCATCATCAGTGGCCAATGCTTATTTTGGTAATGAAGACCCCATTGATAAAGTATTGAAACTTGATAATAAAGTAAACCTGAAAGTAACTGCTGTTTACGAAGACCTGCCCTACAACACTTCTTTCAGGGAACTTACTTACATTATGCCCTGGGAATTATATCTGATTCAAAATCCCTGGATAAAAAAAATGGAACAACCCTGGGGGAGGAACTTTACACAAACTTTTGCACAGTTGGCAGATAATGCAGATATGGAAAAAGTATCTGCCAAAATTAAAAATGTAAAACTGAATGCTGTTGGGGCTGAGGAGAAAAAATTTAATGCAGCAATGTTTTTGCAGCCAATGAAAAAATGGCATTTGTATGCCGATTTTAAAAATGGCATCAACTCCGGTGGCCGGATACAGTATGTATGGATGTTTGGAATAATTGGCCTGTTTGTATTGCTGCTGGCCTGCATCAATTTTATGAATTTGAGTACGGCACGTAGTGAAAACGGGCGAAAGAAGTGGGTGTAAGAAAAGCTATTGGTTCGGAGAGAGGTCAGTTGATCGCACAGTTTTTCAGTGAATCGTTTTTGGTGGTGGCTATTGCTTTTATTATCTCCTTGTTCCTAGTAGTAATATTTATTCCCTTCTTTAATGAGATCGCTGATAAAAAATTAACGATGTTATGGCTCAACCCGGTGTTTTGGTCAATGGGAATCGGGTTTAGCATCTTTACCGGTTTAATTGCCGGCAGCTACCCGGCATTGTATTTATCCTCCTTTCAGCCGGTAAAAGTTTTAAAGGGAACATTCAGGGCTGGCCGTTTTGCTGCCATCCCCCGCAAAGTATTGGTGGTGTTACAGTTTTCCGTGTCGGTTATTTTAATTATCGGAACCCTGGTAGTGCACCGCCAGATACAGCATGCCAAAAACAGACCTGTTGGTTACAACCGGGAAAGCCTTGTTACTGCCGGTATGAATGAAGCGTTGCAGGGAAAATATGAAGCGCTGCGAAATGAATTGAAGAGCAGTAATGTGATAGTTGAGATGACGCAATCTACCAGCCCCGTTACAGATGTATGGAACAGCAACGGTGGTTTTAACTGGGAAGGGAAAGATCCTAATCTGGCGGTTGACTTTCCCAATTCAGGCGTTACGCCGGAATATGGCAAAGTGATCGGCTGGCAAATAAAAGAAGGCCGTGATTTTTCAAGGGAATTCAAAACCGATTCTGCTGCATTTATTTTAAATGAATCTGCGGTTAAATTCATTGGTATAAAAGATCCCATCAATAAGATCATTACCTGGGATGGTAAACCCTTTAAGGTAATTGGCATTGTAAAAGATATGCTCACGGAATCTGTTTACAAGCCTGTTCGTGCGGCTATGTTTCATTGCACTTATGAACAGGGCAATATCATGACGTTAAAAATAAATCCTGCACTTGCGCCCAATGACGCCATCAGTAAAATAGATGCGGTTTTTAAAAAGTTTGATCCTGCCACTGCATTTGAATTCAAATTTGTAGACGATGATTTTGCCAAGAAATTCGGCGATGAAGAACGCATTGGTAAACTGGCAAGTGTATTTGCCATACTGGCCATTTTTATTTCGTGTCTGGGATTATTTGGTCTGGCATCGTTTGTTGCCGAGCAACGTACAAAAGAGATCGGTGTTAGAAAAGTAGTAGGCGCTTCTGTTTTTACTTTATGGAAATTACTATCCAGGGATTTTCTAATGCTTGTCATCATTTCCTGTATAATAGCAATGCCGCTGGCATGGTATGGTATGCACCAATGGCTGCAGAAATACGATTACAGAACGGCTATCAGTTGGTGGATCTTTGGTGTAGCGATCGTTGGCTCGCTCGTCATTACATTGCTGACAGTGAGTTTCCAGGCAATAAAAACAGCTGTAGCCAATCCAATAAAAAGTTTAAAAGCAGATTAGGGTAATAGACAATTTTTAATGGATAATGTAAAGACCCACATAAACTGAAGTTGTCAAATTAATCGTTGGAAATAAAAACGTCTAAAAGCATTAACGGCAAATCACCATGATAAAAAATTATTTCAAAATTGCCTGGAGAAATTTATTCAGGAATAAGGGTTTCTCCCTTACCAATTTGCTTGGCCTAACCATTGGCATCACTTGTGCCATACTCATCCTGTTATGGGTAAAGGATGAGGTGAATTACGATAAGTCGCAAAAGAACTACAGCGAAGTGTACAAGGTAATGGGCCATCGCAATTTCAACAATACCATTTTTACAGATGAGGCCATGGTGCTGCCGTTGGCCGCATCTTTAGAGCAACAGATACCACAGGTAAAACACGCAGTTGTTACTACCTTTCGTCAGCCTTATATACTGACCAATGGTGAAGCCAAACTGAAGAAAGATGGTTATACTGTAAGTGAACATTTCTTTGATGTGTTCTCTTATAAATTTATCAGGGGAAATGCGATCAATGCCATCCGGGAGCCAGCTTCTATTGTGCTCACGGAATCTGCGGCCAAAGCTTTATTTGGTGACGCCGACCCAATCAACAAAACAGTGAAGGTAGATAATGAAAGGGATGCTAAAGTAACCGCTGTTGTCGCAGACGTGCCCGGTAATTCAAGCATACAATTCGATTGCATTATGCCGTTCAATTATTCAGACGAAAGCCTGAAGCGATCCATGGCCAACTGGCAAAATTCATCCTGGCAGGTGTACCTGCAAACCTTACCCGGCGCTGGTATAGCTGCTATAGAAAAAAAGATCAACGAGATAAAAGTGTTGCATGATCCCGGTGATAAAAAGATCACATCTTACTTTGCTTTCCCTATGAGTAAGTGGCGGCTGTACAGTGATTTTAAAGACGGAAAAAATGTAGGCGGCATGATAGAGTATGTGCGGTTGTTTACCATCATCGCCATCATAATATTGCTGATAGCCTGCATCAATTTCATGAACCTGTCAACCGCCCGCTCAGAAAAAAGAGCGAAAGAAGTCGGCATCCGTAAAACACTGGGTTCAGAAAAAAAGCAGCTCGTGATACAATTCTTTTTTGAATCCATCATACTGGCGCTTATCTCTTTTGTGTTTTCAATTTTGGCGGTATACCTGTTGTTACCGGCATTTAATACCCTCGTTGAGAAGCAACTGTTTCTTGATTTTACGCAACCTCAATTCTGGCTGGCAGCCTTTGCCATCATTGTATTTACCGGTGTGGTAGCGGGCAGTTATCCTGCAATATACCTGTCTTCTTTCAGCCCCATCAAAGTGTTGAAGGGCACTTTCAATCCCGGGAAAAATGCGGTATTGCCAAGGCATTTTTTGATCGTCGGTCAGTTCGTAATTTCTATCCTGCTCATCTCTGCCACCATCATCGTATACCAGCAAATCAACCTCGTAAAAAACAGGGCAACGGGATACAACCCCAATAACCTGATCTCCATTCCTGGTTCACCCGAAACGCAAAAAAATTATACAGTTATAAAAAATGAACTGTTACAGACTGGCCTGATTAGTTCGGTAACAAGAACCATGTCGCCCATTACTGAAATTTACTGGAAGTCGCCTGCACCAGACTGGACGGGCAAACCGGCCAATCTCAATCTTATTTTTACAGGCCTTACAACTGACAATGATTTTACAAAAACGATGGGTATTAAGGTATTGCAGGGCAAAGATTTTTCAGGCGCCCCGGTTGACAGTTCCTCCGTTTTGTTGAATGCGGCGGCTGTACAAGCTATGAATATAAAAGATCCGGTTGGCATGCAGATACGTAACGGCAATAAGGAGTTTACGGTGATTGGGGTAGTAGATAATATCGTGATGGAATCTCCTTTTACTCCGGTTGATCCGATGATGGCTTTTTATAACCCTGACAATTCCAACTGGATCAGTATGCGGTTGAATAAGGATGTACAACCACAGCAAGCGCTTACGGCCATAGAAACGGTTTTCAAAAAGTACAATCCTGCAGTACCATTTGAGTACCGGTTTGTTGATAAAGAATTTCAGCGCAAGTTTTTAACGGAAGATCTCATCAGTAAGCTGGCGAACATTTTTGCGCTGCTCGCCATTTTTATTTGTTGTATTGGTTTAGCTGGCTTGGCTTCTTTCACCATTATTAAACGCCTTCGTGAAATTGGCGTAAGAAAAGTATTGGGTGCTACCATTCAGCAATTGCTGCTCCTCATCTCCAAAGAATTTTTAAAGCTGGTTGCTATAGCATTCATCATAGCAGTTCCGCTTACATGGTGGTTTATGCACAACTGGTTGTTGAAATACGATTACCGGGTAAACATCAGTATTTGGGTATTTGTAATCGTCGGCATTTTAATGTTGCTGTTAACGATGGCGGTGGTAGGCCTCAATACGATCAGTGCAGCCATGCGCAACCCGGTGAAGAGTTTAAAAGCAGACTGATTGAATGGATAATTTTTTAATGGATAATTGATAATGACAGCAACGCAGGTAAGGGGGATAGAAACAGATTTGCCGGATTTGGTTTATACTTTTTTTTATCCGTGCACATTGTTGAAATTCGTGTCGTTCGTCTTCCAATCCACCGCTGTAGTTTTATCCGTCAATATCCGTTAAAGCTGCATAATCAGCGTACCCATTAAAATTCATTCACATCCGTAAAAATCAGCATCATCCGTGTTCCCATCCACCGATGTATGTACGGAATCAGACATTCACTGTCCGCTATCGTACACCTTTCTTTGTTCATCACTCTATGATCCTTTACTGGTAAAGGTTTTAGCGTGGCATGGCTGTTGTTACCATTCAGTTGCAGAAAATAACATCGATATAACTAAACCATGATAAAAAATTATTTCAAAATAGCCTGGCGCAATCTATCCCGTAACAAGGGATTTGCTATTGTAAATATTACCGGTCTTGCAGCCGGTATCGCCGTTTGCATGATAATTTTTATCATTATACAATTTCAGACCAGCTATGATAATTTTCATGCAAAAAAAGATCGCATTTACCGGGTGTTGACAGAATCTCATCATGCGGACGCTGCGACAATTACTTATGGAAAAAGCGTACCCTTTCCGATGCCCGCCGCCTTGAAAACGGAGTTCCCTCAATTGGAAGAAGTTGCCCCGGTGTATGCAAGCCACAATGATGAATTACAGGTAGTGGATGCTACCGGCACAGGTGTAAAAAACTTCAAAGAACAAAGTGGTGTGTTTTATACATCGCCGGCTTTTTTTAAGATGTTTAATTTTCCACTGCTTGCCGGTTCATACGAATCATTAAAAGATCCGGACAATGTATTGCTTACAAAAGAAGTTGCCGAAAATTATTTTGGCGACTGGAAAACAGCCGTCGGTAAAATAATTAAAATAAAAGGTTATTATAGCATGGGCGCTGGATTGTTTCAGTTCCCGGCGACGCCGCTTAAAGTCTCGGGAATTCTCGCCACAATACCTGCTAATACTGACTTTCAGCTAAAATTGGTGGTTGCTTACGGAACAGATTTTACCGGCGATAAACAGTACGGATTTAATCAGCCGCTTTGGAATCAGTCAGCGCCTGATTTTGGTTGCTATATGCTATTGCCGCAAAATATGTCTGCTGAAAATTTCAATCAGCAATTGAGTGCGTTTACAAGAAAGGTGCAGCCAGCCGACAATAAGGACAGCTATATCCTCCAGCCAATCAATGCGGTGCATTACGACGCAGCAGCAGGTAATTACAGCGGTAAAATCATCAGCCATCAACTGATTAATGTATTGTGGCTGATTGCAGCTTTTATCCTGTTGATCGCCTGTGTAAACTTCATCAACCTGTCTACTGCACAAGCCGTCAATCGTGCAAAAGAAGTGGGTGTAAGAAAAGTATTGGGCACCAATAAATCGCAACTGCAAATTCAGTTTGTTGTTGAAACATTTATGATAGTGACCGTTGCTGTAATATTGGCGACAGGCATTACACTGCTTGCGTTGCCTTATATCAATCAGTTGCTGGAATTGTCGCTTTCATTCAGCATACTGAGCAATCCAACAGTTATTTTATTTTTGTTGGTTGTGGCCATTGTGGTAACCGCATTGGCCGGTTTTTATCCTTCTATTGTGTTATCCCGTTTTAATCCTGTAACAGCATTAAAGAGTAAACAAGCCGCCAATACCGCCGGGGGTATTTCATTGAGAAGGGGATTGGTGGTGTTTCAATTCATCATTGCACAGGCACTCATTATTGGCACGCTCACCATTGTACAGCAAATGAATTATTTTATGAAACAGCCGCTGGGCTTCGATAAGGACGCCATCGTAAATGTTGCTTTTCGTGCAGACAGTACCGGTGGTAAGATGACAGACTATTTAAAACAGCAGTTATTATCAAACGGTATACAGGCGGTCAGCTTCAGTTCCAACACGCCGGTCGAAGACAATAACAACATGTTCAGCAATTTCAAATTTGATCATGCGGCGAAAGATGCAGACTTCCAGGCGATCACCAAATTCGCCGATGAAGATTATGTGCCGACCTATAAATTGCAACTTGTAGCCGGAAGAAATTTGCAGCCTTCGGGATGGACGAGAGAATTTTTAGTGAATGAATCATTCGTTAAAAGTTTGGGATTTAAAAATCCGGCAGATGTACTGAACAAGGAAGTCAGCATAATGGGAGGGCTGATAAAATGCCCTGTTGTAGGTGTATTGAAAGATTTTAACAACAGGTCGTTGCGACAGGATTTGTCTCCATTGCTTATTGCCACCAACTCAACTATGTACCGGCAGGCTTCCATAAAATTGTCTACCACAAACATTGCTTCTTGCATGCAAGCCATCAAAAAAATATGGGAGACAACATTGCCGAACCAGGTATATGACTACAGGTTTCTGGATGATAAAATTGAAAGCTTTTACAAGCAGGAAAGCCAGTTAGCACAGTTGTATAAAATCTTTGCGGCCATCGCTATATTCCTTAGCTGTCTTGGTTTATACGGACTAGCCTCCTTCATGGCGGTGCAACGCACCAAAGAAGTAGGCATCCGCAAAGTGCTTGGTGCATCGGAAGGAAGCATCGTGTATTTGTTTTCGAGAGAGTTTATCATGCTCGTAATAATTGCATTTGTAGTAGCATCGGTGGTTGCCTGGTATTTTATGCACAACTGGTTACAGAATTATCCGTACCGTATCAGCCTTAGCTGGTGGATGTTCATACTGGCGGGTGCCGGCACCATGCTGATCACCCTGATGACGGTAAGTTTCCAGGCGATCAAAGCAGCCATTGTTAACCCGGTAAAAAGTTTAAAAGCAGATTAATTAATAGATAATTGATACTGCAAACACTGCAAACTAATTGAAGTCGTCAAATTATGCCCGTCAGGGAATGGGTACAAAACTTACAACTATGTTTAAAAATTATTTATCACTCGCAGTAAAAAATTTCAGGAAACAAAAATTGTTTTCGCTGATTAATATTCTTGGGTTAACCATTGGCATTACCTGTTGCCTCATGATTTTTCTTTTTATCATGAATGAATTCAGTTATGATAATTTTCATAAAAATGGAAAAGATATTTACCGGGTAATGCGGGTGAGTAACATGAATGGCGTTACCCGGCAGATACCTTATCTGTCACCACCGTATGCGACTGCGCTGAAGAATGATTATCCCGATGCCATTAAAAATTCTTTGCGTGTATCGCCGGATAATGACCTGGTGACTTATAAAGAGGTTTCGTTTAACGAGAAAAAGATTTATCTCACTGATAGCAATTTCTTCCAGTTTTTTAACTTTCATTTATTAAAAGGAGATCCTGCGACCGTGCTGAATAATCCACAGAGTATTGTGATGACGGCATCTGCGGCTAAAAAATATTTTGGAGATGAAGAACCTATTGGCAAAGTAGTTGAGCTGAACAAAAAATTGAAATTAACTGTGACCGGTGTTGCTGCCGATGTGCCGGTAAATTCCCATCTTGATTTTGATATGGTAGTGCCAATCTCCAACTGGCGCAATGAGGCTTGGTTTAATCAATGGCCCTCCAACAGTTTGTTTGTGTATGTGCAGTTGAATCCGGCAGTAAATCCAGTTAAGCTGGTAAGTCTTTTTCCTGATTTTATGGAAAAATACATGGGTAAGTTTTACAGGGAAAATGGTTTTAAAACCAGCCTTACCATTAACCCGCTCAATGGTATTTATTTTGAAGGTGAATCGCCATTTGATCATGTAAAGCATGGCAGTAAAAAAATGGTCTATATCTTCATGAGCATCGCAATATTAATACTGCTGATTGCCTGCATCAATTTTATGAACCTCTCTACAGCAAGGGCTTCCGACCGTTCGAAGGAAGTGGGCTTACGCAAAGTATTGGGTGCGGTAAAAGGGCAGCTGGCAACACAATTTTTATTTGAATCGCTGTTATTTGCAGTACTGGCCGCCTTGCTGGCGGTTGGTTTGTTACAGGTGCTGATGCCGGCGTATACTAATTTTCTTGGCTACCAATTGCCGCCTTATTATAAAGATGCCCGTTTCTATCTTTTTATCGCGGGTGTCATCATTGTGGTGGGTGTATTGGCCGGCAGTTACCCGGCTTTGCTGCTGCCCTCTTTTTCTCCCATTGAATCCCTCAAAGGAAAATTGAAGGTCGGTAAGCAAGGGGCTTTTTTCAGGAAGGCGTTGGTTGTTTTTCAATTCGCTATTTCGGTATTGCTTATCATCAGCGTAACGATCGTGGTGAATCAAATGCATTATGTAAAAAGTACTGACCTTGGTTTTAATAAAGAACAGACGATGATTGTGCGCATAGACAATGGTAAAATTTATGACAACAAACAGCTTTTTAAAAACCAGCTGCAGGGAGATCCATCGGTAAGCAACGTGTCTTTAATGTCGGGAGAGCCGGGCGGCTTTCATGATAGTTATGGTTTTGAAGCAGAAGGAAAGCCTGGTGAAAAGTTAAGTCTCAATACCGAGTTCGCGGATTTTGAATATGTAAAAACGTTGGGGCTTAAAATTGTAGCGGGCAGGGATTTTTCCTCCTCCTTTCCAACAGATTCTACAGATGCTGTTATTATCAATGAATCTGCCGCGGTAAAACTGGGCTATTCGCCGGAACAGGCCATCGGCAAATGGGTAAAGAATATTTCGCAGGACAGCCTGCGCCGTACCATCGTTGGTGTTGTAAAAGATTATCATTTTACCTCTCTCAAAGAGCCCATCAACCCGTTGGTAATATCAACCAAAGCAGGTGACCGGCGCCTTGCGTTGGTGCAGTTAAAAACAGCTGAACTTTCACCGGCCATCAATCGCATCAAAAAAATGTACTCTGCCGCTGCACCCGATTATCCTTTTGAATATACTTTTCTGGATGAAAAATTCAACCAGCTCTATAAGTCAGAAGTAAGGCAGGAAACACTCTTAAGCATCTTCTCCATCATTGCAGTTTGTATCGCCTGCCTGGGTTTATTCGGACTGGCATCTTTCACGGCAGTAAAAAGAACAAAAGAAATCGGCATCAGGAAAGTGGTGGGGTCATCGGTTCAAAAAATAGTATTGCTGCTATCGAAAGACTTGCTGAAACCGGTGCTCATCGGAACACTGATAGCAGTACCCGCCGGCTATTACATCATGCACAAATGGTTGCAGGGCTTCGCTTATAAAATAGATATCAGCTGGTGGCAATTCGCCATTGCTTCCCTGATCGCGGTAGCCATAGCCTTTGTAACGGTAAGTTACCAGGCAATAAAAGCAGCGGTAGCCAACCCGGTTAAAAGTTTGAAAGCAGAATAGTTTTTAGTGGATAATTATTTAATGGATAATTGATAATGATAGATACGCAGATGACACGGATAAAAGCAGATTGACCGGATTTGTTTTTATCCGTTTTCTTATCCGTACACATCTGGTAGAATCTGCGTAATCAGCGTATCTATTAAAATTCGTGTGCATCTGTCTGATCAGTGTCATCCGTGTTCCATCTAAAATCTGCGGCCATCCGCCCAAATCCATGTCATCCGCGTTCCATCCTCCGCACACCCATCCTCCGCTGTACGGAATCAGACATTGACTGTCCGCAATCGTACACCTTTTAGCGTCCGCCATTTCACAATCCTTTACTGGCAAGGGTTTTAGCGTGGCATGGCTGTTGTAAGCAATTGATTGCAGTAAACATCTATACAACCACACCATGATAAAAAATTATTTCAAGATCGCCTGGCGCAACCTCTGGAGAAACAAAGCGTTCTCTGCCATCAATATTCTTGGGCTGGCCATTGGTATTGCTACTTGCCTGATCATCATGCTTTTTGTAAACAACGAACTGAGCTTTGACCGGTACAATACAAAGGCAGACCGCATATTTGCCGTTTCCTTCCAGGGAAATATACAGGGAGAAAAAATGAATGAAGGAACGGTAATGCCGCCGGTAGCACAAACATTAAAAGCAGATTATCCGGAAGTAGAAGCATCTACTCGTTTGCGCAATTTCGGCACACCTAAAATTACCGTTGGCAACAAGTCTTTTAAAGAAGATGCCTTTGCTTTTGTTGATGCCAATTTTTTCCAGGTGTTTACTTTGCCGCTGATAGCCGGTGATGAAGCAACCGCTTTACGGGAACCCAATACAGTTGTGCTTACAAAAGCGATGGCACATAAATATTTTGGCGATGAAGATCCGATAGGAAAAGTCATCACTTTAAATGGCGATAAAAATACGGTGCTTAAAGTAACCGGGATGATCAATGAAGTGCCGGTGAATTCCAATTTTCATTTTGAAATTTTTGCTTCCATGTCGGGTCTTGCTGAAGCTGGAGTAGATGATTGGATGAGGTCTAATTTTCACACTTACCTGTTACTGGCAAAGAATTATGACTATAAAAAGCTGGAAGTGAAATTACCGCAGGTGGTGGATAAGTACATCGGCCCGCAAATGCTGAAGGCCATGGGAACCAGCCTTACAGACTTCAGGAAAAAAGGCAACGACATCAGCTTTCATTTAAAACCAATTACCGCCATTCACCTGGATCCTGATTATCCCAACGAAATGAGCCCGGCGGGTGATGTGCGCAACGTGTATATTTTTGGTGCCATTGCGGTTTTCATGCTGCTGATAGCCTGTATTAATTTTATGAATCTTTCAACCGCGGGAGCATCTAAACGTGCCCGTGAAGTAGGTATTCGTAAAGTACTGGGTTCATTAAAATCGGAATTGGTAAAGCAGTTTTTGTTTGAATCCATTATCATTTCTGCAATCGCCTTATTGCTGGCTATTACCTGTATTTACACAGCCTTACCCGTCTTTAATAAATTAACCGGGCAGAGCCTCAGCCTTCGCTTTGCAGATCATCCGTTCTTATTACCCGGGCTGGTATTATTTGTATTGTTTACAGGCGTGTTGGCCGGAAGTTATCCCGCTTTTTATCTCTCTTCATTTAAGCCAATCGCGGTATTAAAAGGCAAATTTATCAACGGTAAAAAAGGGCTTGGTTTAAGAGGCAGTTTGGTAGTATTCCAGTTTTTTATTTCCATTATATTGGCGGTGGGTACCACAGTGGTTTTTAAACAGCTTTACTTTTTGCAGCATAAAGATATCGGGTATAACAAAGACCAGGTGCTCATCATACCCAACGTATGGACACTTGGAAAAAACCAGGAAACATTCTATCAGCAACTGGTGAATGACAGCCGCGTGGCGAGTGTGAGTGGCTCGGGCTATTTACCAGCGGGGCCAAGCGATAACAATAATTTCTTTGTATCGCCTGAACAGAATCCCGGGCAGATGATAAAGACGCTGCGCTATGATGTGGATGAAAATTATATCGCTACGTTGGGCATTCACCTGCAAGCCGGCAGAAATTTTTCAAAAGATTTTTCTACTGATTCATCTGCTGTTATATTGAATGAAACAGCCGCTAAAGTAATGGGCTGGGAGAAAGGCGCCGTAGGACAGAACATTTTATACAGCAACAATAAAGGCGAAAAAATTAATTATCATGTGATAGGCGTAGTGAAGGACTTTAATTTCAAATCATTGCATGAACGTATTTCTCCGCTGGTGATGTCGTATGCGCCCAACCGCGGTACATTGATTGCAAAACTGAAAACGACAGATGTTGCAGGCTTAACCAATATGCTGGCTAAACGCTGGACAGAACTGGGTTCGGAAGATCCGTTAAGCTATTCTTTTTTAGATGATCGTTTTAACAACACCTATAAAGGCGAACAAAAAATCGGAACCATCCTCGGCATTTTTGCAGGCCTTACCATTTTGGTTGCCTGTCTTGGCCTGTTTGGTTTGGCCATGTTTACAGCACAACAACGCACCAAAGAAATTGGCGTACGAAAAGTGCTTGGGGCCAGTGTGCTGGAAGTAACCAATATGCTTTCCAAAGAATTTTTAAAACTGGTGCTGATCGCCTGCATCATCGCATTTCCGCTGGCCTGGTGGGCCATGCACAAATGGCTGCAGGATTTTGCCTACCAGACAACTATCAGCTGGTGGGTATTTGCAGGGGCAGGCGTTGCAGCTTCGCTGATTGCTTTGTCAACGGTAAGCTTCCAGGCAGTGAAGGCGGCCTTGGTGAACCCGGTGAAGAGTTTGAAAGCGGAGTAAGCAATGGATAATTGATAATGGGTTAATGGATAATTAGAAATGCAGTAACTGCAAAAGCACTGAACTATTAAAATTACCCCCTTTAAAGGATGGGGATTTAAAAATGTAGCAATTACCCAATAGCAATGAAAAAATAATAATGGACGATAACCTGAAAACAGTGAAGAAACATTTGTTATCTGCCTTACTGCTCATAGTTTATAGTCTGCTGCTGATTAAGGTCATGGTGTTTAAAGATCTGCCAATGATCAGGATAGGCCCGCTGATGTTTAAGTTTGGAGGAACGCACGAAGGGCCTGCCAACTTAGTGCCGTTCAAGACTATTTTGCCTTACCTGTTTGGCGGACAGGGATTGATTATCGGTGGCCTTAATATTGTGGGAAACATTGTCTTGCTTGTACCCATAGGGTTTCTTGTTCCGCTGATTTTCAGGAGCATGACGTGGAAGAAAATGCTGGCCATTGCTGTTGCAAGTGGTTTGTTGATTGAAGGAATGCAGGTGGTGTTACATGTTTGGCATATTTGATATCGACGATGTAATACTGAATGGGTTGGGTGTTATGGTTGGCTACTGGACGTTTTTGATGGTGATGAACTGGGTGCGTTCGGGGAAATTTAAAACGATTGTTTTTGCCGCACTCATTGTTATTGCTGTTGCCGCTGCTGCGGTATATGCATTTTATCCAAAGGGGCAGCACCAGAGAGATTTCGGGCCGGGTGCCAAAAGGAATGGTCAACTGGCGGAGCCTTTGTGAACACAGGGAAATAGCAAACTATGTCTGATGTCTGATTTCTGTCGGTTTGCAGCCAGTTAGTTTTTTTAGAATTATTTTTTGAAAAGAAGTGGATTGTTCTGTAACAAATAAGGAAGATAAACGTAAAGCCAAACGAAATCTGTCAACGGTTGATATTTATAGGTACTGGCGAAGACTGAACGGAAACGAAGCCCCGTCAGCGGTTATAAACCCTGACGGCGGCTGAAAGGGAAGGAACGAAATTATAAAAAGTTGAAGTGCCGGGGAAAGCAATAAACCTCAAATTGAAAACGTGTTGCCAAAAGTTGGAACAGTACAAGAGGGCGACGCAACGATGATCCACAAGGCTTTTAGCCCGGACAAAAAAATAAATACACTCTTTAAAACATAAAAACAACACAACATGAAACGAATATTGCTGATTTTATTGGTAAGCTGCAGCTGCAGCATGGCATGGGCACAAAAGGAGTATGAAACGCCATACTCAACCAAATCGCTGGCGGGGCAAAATGTAAGCGAAGTAGAAGCCACCACATCGGGCGGCAATGTTTCGGTGGAAAGCGTGGCTGCAGGCCAGGAAAAAGTTGACGTATTTATCTGGCCCTCCAACAGAAACAAGGGCGCATCTGTTTCAAAAGAAGAGATACAAAAAAGACTGGATGAATACTATGATTTATCGGTTGAGGTTGCTGGCAATAAATTAACAGCCACCGCAAAACCCAAACGTCAGAACATGAACTGGAAAAATGGGTTGTCTATTTCGTTCAGGATTTATACCAATAAGAATATTGCCACGCACCTTACAACAAGTGGCGGAAACATTGACCTGAAAGCCATCGCAGGTCAGCAACGCGTTACTACCAGCGGCGGAAATATTAATATAGACAATGTGAAAGGAAAATTAAAAGGCGTAACAAGTGGTGGAAATATTGACGTGAAAGATTCAGATGATGATATTGATTTAACCACAAGTGGTGGTAATATTGAAGCCAATAATTGTACCGGCAAAGTAGAACTTTCTACCTCCGGTGGCGATTTAAAACTGGTTAACTTAAATGGTGACATCAAGGCAACTACCAGTGGTGGCAATGTAAGGGCCAATGATATAAAAGGTGATCTGACCGCTCATACTTCGGGGGGTAATGTTGATATGGCTGGCCTTGCCTGCAACCTTACAACGGGCACCAGTGGCGGAGATATAAAAGTGGCCATCACAACAGCCGGCAAGTTTATAAAGATTGGTAACAGCAGTGGTAAAGTTGAGTTGCAATTGCCTGCCGGCAAAGGCTATGATATGGATTTAAGTGCCGATAAAATTAAAGCTGATGACCTGGGAAATTTTAAAGGAAAGATTGATGAAAATGAAATCAATGGCCAGGTAAATGGCGGTGGCACGCAGGTAAAAGTGAATGCCAATAGTGGTAAGTTGGTGCTTACTTTTAAATAGCAGATGGATTGGATAATCTACAAGTGATAAGTAAATAATTCCCCGACATTGATAATCTGACAGACTGCCTTTTATAAATATACACATGTACGAAATCAGACACTGGCTGTCCGGTTTCGTACACTTTTTTTTAAGAGATGCCTGAAACCCTTTGCAGTTAAGCATTGTAGCGTGGCATGGCTGTTGTAACCAATCTGCAAACATCCAAGTGGCAACAGCATGATAAAAAACTACTTTACAATTGCCTGGCGCAGTTTGCTGAAAAATAAAGGCACCACAGCCATCAACATACTTGGTTTATCCGTGGGTATGACGGCTGCGGTATTTATACTGCTGTGGGTACAGAACGAAATGAATTTTGATGATTACCACAAAGAAGAAAGCAGTATTTACCGGCTTACCACAAGGCTGCCCTTACAGGGCTGGGTTTGGGAGAGCACCCCGCTTTTGCTGGCAGACGCCATAAAAAAAGAAGTGCCTGAAATTAATAATGCAGCTCGCTTGTACACCAGCAACTGGCCCATATTTACCATTAAAGACAACCAGTTTTACAGTAAAGGCTGTGCCTATGTTGATGAGGCCTGGTTCAAAATCTTTAAGTACGATTTTAAAGAAGGCAATGCCGCTGCGTTTGATTCCAACCCCTTCAGCATCATCTTAACGAATGCGGAAGCCAAAAAATATTTTGGTAATTCGGCTGCTGTAGGGCAAACGATCAGGGTGGATTCAGTGAATTACCAGGTAAGAGGTGTGGTGGCAGATGCACCTACCAATTCCAGTTTTCAATACACTTCTTTTATACCTATTAGTGCCCTGCTTACCAATGCGCAGATAAGGGAAAACGATGAGCAGTGGGGCAATGCCAACTACATCACTTTTGTAAAAACCAGTGCGGGGAGTAAACCGGGCATTATTGAAAAAAAGATAACGGATTTGATGGCCTCAAAAAGCAAGGGAGATGCCACGCCGATATCGATGATCGCTTTAAAAGACATGCACTTTGAAACAGAAATAGACAATTCTGTTTTTATACATGGCAACCTCAATACGGTGTATGTATTTTCCATACTTGGTTTTTTACTGTTGCTGATTGCCTGTATCAATTATGTAAACCTTACCACGGCAAGGGCCAGCCTGCGGGCAAGAGAGGTGAGCGTAAGAAAAATAAATGGAGCTGATAAGTCACACCTCTTCCTGCAATTTATTACGGAGTCTTTATTGATCAGTCTCCTGTCGTTGTTTGCAACACTGGTGCTGATAAAATGCTGCCTGCCGGTATTTAACCAGCTAACAGAAAAATCATTTGAACTGCCGCTGACCTCCCTGAACATATGGAAGGTATTGGGTTGCACATTATTGGCGGCCCTGCTGCTCAACAGTATTTATCCTGCCTTGTTGCTATCCTCTTTTAAGCCATTGAATGTGTTCCGTGGCAACACGGTACTGAAAGTAAAAGACGCCACTTTCCGCAAAGGCCTGGTGGTATTGCAGTTTACCGTTTCTGTGATATTAATTGCGGGCACCATTGTAATCTACTCCCAGCTTCAGTTTATCCAGCATAAAAACCCGGGCTATAACAGGTCGCAAACCCTGTCGTTTATGTTGCCTCAAACCATCGAAAGAGGAAAGCGGGAATCGGTGATGGCGGCGATGAAGCAGGACCTGCTTGCTGAAAGCAGCATCGAAAAAGTGGCCACTTCCAACCAGCCACTGGTAAACCTTGGCAGCGTGTGTACGGAATGCGCCGATTGGAAAGGGCGTGATACCAGCTACAATCCTAAGATCACACAACTTTCCGCCGACATGGATTTTGCAAATACCATGCAACTGAAAATGAAAGAAGGAGAGTGGTTTGGCGAAAGCAACAACAACGGAGCACACGGTTTTATATTGAACGAAACAGCCGTGAAAGATTTTAAACTGCCGGTACCGGCAACAGGAACCTGGTTTGTTTTTAAAGGGGATACCGGCCGTGTAATTGGCGTGGTAAATGATTTTTCTTATAAGAGCCTGCATGAAAAGTCGGGCCCGGTGGTAATATTCAACAATGCTAAATGGAGAAATTTTTTTACGGTGAGAATTGCCGGGGAAAAAGCTGCAATGGGATTGAGCGCCATCAACACTGTCTGGAAAAAATATGTGAGCGACAGTCCGCTGGAATACAATTTTTTAGATGACACGTTCAATAATTTATATAAACAAGACCAGCAGACTTCTTTCCTCATGATTGTGTTTGCTGTTATTGCCATCGTGATTTCAGCGCTGGGATTGTTTAGCCTTGCTGCATTTGAAGCAGCACAACGCACCAAAGAGATTGGTGTAAGAAAAGTGTTGGGTGCTACGGTTGCAGGCATCGCAAAGCTGTTGACAAAAGATTTTGTAAAGCTGGTTGGTATCGCCATCGTGATAGCGTCACCGGTTGCATGGTGGGTTATGCAAAGGTGGATGCAGAACTTCGCTTACCGCATTGATATCAGCTGGTGGATGTTTGCATTGGCTGGTTTGTTTGCATTGCTGATAGCGTTTCTGACAGTGAGTTTCCAGGCCGTCAGGGCGGCATTGTTAGACCCGGTGAGAAGTTTGAAAAGCGAGTAACCCCCATCCCCTAAAGGGAGCAGTGAAATGCATCGTTCAATTTTGGTGTTGGTTGATAGCGTTGAAGAGTAAAAAAATAATAACAAATGAAAACGTCTTGACCTGCCTGTGCGGCTGGCAGGTGGATAATGGATAATTAAAATGCAGCGACTACAAGCGTACCGAAGTATTCAAATTACCCCCCTTTAGGGATGGGGGCAAAACGTCTAAATGACCATATCATGATAAAAAATTACTTTAAAATAGCGTGGCGTAATCTTGGTAAAAACAAGGGTTACACGTTCGTCAATATCGCCGGGTTGGGTATTGCTTTTGCGTGCAGTATCATTATCTTTTTATTCTGTTCTTTCCAGTTATCTTTCGATAATTTTCATGCGGATGGTATCCGTATTTTTCAACTCTATTTTAATTTTAGCTCTAAAGAAGGAATAAAAAAGAGCGGCAACATGTGCTTTCCGCTCACGCCTAATTTAAAAGCGGAATATCCTGATGTTGAAAAAGCCGCACGGGTAATGAATGTTGCAGGTATTGTGAGGTATAAGGATAAAGTGTATGAAGACTTTGTGACAGGCACGGATGAAGACATGCTGGATATTTTTAGTTTCCCGTTGTTGCAGGGAAGCAAAGCTTCCGCCCTTAAAGGCTTTAGCAATATTGTAATCACGGAGCAGATGGCTAAAAAAGTTTTTGACAAGGAAGATCCTATGGATAAAACCATCCAGTTGCAGATAGATCATCACTGGCAGAATTTTATGGTGACAGGTGTACTAAAAGACCCGCCCGAAAATTCTTCGCTTCGTTTTGAAGCATTGGTGCGGATTGAAAATGCTTCCAACTATGCTGGTCAGCAGAATCAATGGACTGCCTACAACCATGCCGCCTACGTAAAATTAAAGTCCGGTGTAAATGCAGCGGTTTTTCAAAATAAAGTACAGGCATTTGTTGAAAAATATTTACCCACTTCGCCGGAAGATGTAAAAAAAGATGGGATAGCACCGGATAAAAATGGCCACTATAAAAGCCTGGGTTTACTGCCGCTGAATGAGATTCATTTTGCAGGTGATATTTTGGGCGATGGTTCTGCAAAGCCATTGGTGTATACCATGATGAGCATCGCACTGGTGATTTTAATGATTGCGGGTTTTAACTTTATCAACCTCAGTATCGCCTTGTCTTTCACCCGTGCAAAAGAAATGGGCGTACGCAAGTCGCTGGGTGCGCAAAAGAAGCAGGTGTTTTACCAGTTGTTTGGCGAATCTTTCCTGGTGTTTTTATCGGGATGGTTAATCGGAGTTATCGTAGCCGCTGTCCTGCTGATAGAAGCAGCAAAGGTTTTTAAAATAAATATGTCATTGGGTTTTATTTTTCAGCCGCAAATTATTGCGTTGCAGCTGGCAGGTTTTGCGGCTATTACATTGCTGGCAGGTGGTTACCCGGCATGGTCGGTCAGCCGCTTCAATGCGCTGGAAGTTTTAAAAGGAAAGCTATCATTAAAGCGGCCCGGCCTTTTGCGCAATACCATCATCATCACCCAGTTTACCATTGCCTGTTTGCTTATTTGCTGTACCATCATTGTATCTCAGCAAACAGCTTACATGCGTAGAATACCGCTGGGTTTTAATAAGGAACAAATTATCAGCATACCCGTTACCAATGAGGATAACGGTAACCTGGTATTGACAAAATTCCGGCAGGCGCTTGCCGGGCAGGCGGGTATTGTGAGCGTAACGGGCAGCGATATTAATATAGGCAAAGGCCTGGATAACCGCACAGCAAGGGCAACAGTTGGCTTTGAATACAAGGATAGAAATGTAAGTACAGACTGGCTGAGGGTAGATTTTGATTACCTTAAAACACTCAACATTCCGCTGCTGCAGGGCCGGGATTTTAATCCGCAATACACTACTGACACATCCAGTTCCGTCATCATTACACAAAGTATGGCGGATGCCATGGGTGAAAAAAACGCCGTTGGAAAATTTCTATGGCCTGATAGCAGCCGTCCCAAATTAGAGGTGATTGGTGTGATACCCGACTTTCATTTGTACTCCCTTAAAAATAAAATGACACCGGTTACCCTGCATATTTTTCAGGACGCGAATGTGAACTATGTTTTTGTAAAAGTGCTGCCACAAAATATGGAAAGCAGCATGAACCTGGTAACGAAATTATATAAAGACATTGCACCCAACAGTGTGTTCAAAGCTTCATTTATGGACATGAATGTAGACAAATGGTTTACGGAAGATCAGATGGTGGGAAAAGTAATCGGGGCATCTTCCTTTGTTGCAATCCTCTTATCCTGCATGGGATTATTTGCAATCGCCTGGCTCATCATTCAGCAGCGAACCAAAGAAATAGGCGTAAGGAAAGTACTTGGTGCAGGAATACCGGCTATCCTCTTATTACTATCAAAAGATTACCTGAAACTTGTATTAATTGCGATTCTTATTGCTTCAGCAGGAGCTTGGTTTTTGATGAGTAACTGGCTAAAAACTTTTCCTTATAAAATAACTATTGAGTGGTGGGTGTTTGTCTTGATGGCAGTTTTGGCAATCGCTATCGCTGTACTTACAGTCGGCTATCAGAGTATGCGGGCTGCATTGATGAACCCGGTTAAAAGTTTGCAATCAGAATAATAAAGTATCGCCTCTGGTGTTAGTTCATCCGGAACTTGCCGCAGTGTTTATAAAGCAAGTGTACGGCGATAACGAGCCTCAACTTATCAAGCCGGCATTTAAGCAATAATTCTATGTACGAAATCAGACACCGGCTGTCCGTTTTCGTACACTTTATTTTAAGGGCTGTCTGTAACCCTTTGCAGTAAAGGGTTGTAGCGTGGCATGGCTGTTGTAACACTTGTTAAAACGTTTAAACCTGCCTGTCCGGCAGGCAGGCGCCAAAACACCCACCGCATGATGTATAATTATTTTAAAATAGCCTGGAGAAGTTTTTTAAATAACAAAGTCTACAATTCCCTCAATATTCTGGGCTTATCTGTAGGTATGGTATGTGCGGGCCTTATTTTTTTATGGGTAGAAGATGAAGTGAATTATGACAAGTTTAATCAGAAAAAAGACCGTATCTATTTCACCAAAGTCAATCAAAAATACGATACGTATACTGCTACATTTGGGTCAACGCCAGGCGTAATGGCGCCGGCCATGCAGGCGGACATCACCGGCATTGAAAATACCTGCCGGGTAACCGAAGATCAGACTTCGTTATTGTTTAAGATTGGTGATAAAGCGGTGTATGCCTCCGGTAAATATGCGGATCCATCTTTGTTCAGCATGTTTACATTGCCATTTGTGCAAGGCAATGCTGCTGTAGCTTTCAGCCAGCTGTATTCAATTGTTTTAACGGAGAAAACGGCGACAAAATTTTTTGGTGATGACAAAAATGTACTTGGCAAAACCGTTAAAATTGACAACAAACAGGATTATGTCGTGACAGGTATTTTAAAAGACCTGCCTCCAAATTCCACCTTGCAGTTTGAGTGGGTGGCGCCATTTGAAGTGTATTATAAGCAATCACCCTGGGCGCAAAAATGGGGTAACTCCTGCGTAAGCAGTTATGTTGAACTAAAACAAGGCGCTGATCTGGCTTCAGTAAATAAACAGTTGTACAATTACCTGCAACAAAAGCAGGGAACCACTACGGCGACGTCACACGCTTTTTTATTCAGCATGAACGACTGGCACCTGTACGACGATTTTGATAACGGTGAAAAAAGCGGTAACGGCCGTATCGTTTATGTACGGCTTTTCTCAACCATCGCCTGGATCATCCTCTTCATTGCCTGTATCAATTTTATGAACCTGGCAACCGCCCGCAGTGAAAAAAGAGCAAGGGAAGTAGGCGTAAGAAAAGTAATGGGTGCAGGTAAAAAAAGACTTGTTATCCAGTTTATCAGCGAAGCATTTTTGATGGCCTTTCTTGCAGCGATAGCTGCCATTGTTATTATGATACTTTTGTTGCCGGCTTTCAATTCACTGGTACAAAAACAGCTAACACCGGGATTAAACAACCCAATGCATATTATTTCAATTGTCGCGCTGATACTCGTCTGCGGCTTTGTTGCGGGCAGTTATCCTTCGTTTTATTTATCCTCCTTTAACCCCATATTTGTCTTAAAAGGGTTGAAATTAAAAACTGGCAGTGCAGCCTATATCCGAAAAGGTTTGGTGATTGCGCAGTTTACTGTTTCCATCGTACTGATCATTGGTACGGTTGTTATTTATCAGCAGATACAGCATGTAAAAAGCCGTAACCTCGGTTTTAATAAAAACAACCTGGTGCAGATGAACCTGCAGGGTGATATGCTTAAAAATTTCAGCGTTATCAAACAGGATATGATGAGTGCAGGCATTGCAGAAAATGTAGCGGTCACTGATCATGAAACCATTTACGACGGCAATAATACCACGGCTGTTGAGTGGCCGGGCAAAGCGCCTAACAGCAACATATTAATATCCCAACGTGTGGTGAGTCCTGAATTTATTTCCACTGCTGGTTTGCATATTGCATCCGGCAGGGATTTCCAGGAAACGGATATCGTAGAGATGGGTGATAACTTTACACCTAAAGATGCTAACCAGGTTTTCAATGTGATCATCACCCAATCCATGGAAAAAATATTGGGCAATGGCAGTGCCATCGGCAAAACAATGCAATTGCCAGGGCAGAAAGAAAATGAATATTTTCATTTAAATGTCACCGGTGTTGTAAATGATTATGTGTACGGCAATATGTACGGCAAGTCGTCGCCCGTGATATTTTATTGTATCCCAAAATTCACCACACTGATGTATGTGCGTACAAAACCATCCGGCAATCCTGAGCAGTTGTTAGCTAAAATGGAAACGGTGATGAAAAAAGACAATCCTGCTTATCCCTTTGAATACAAATTTGTAGATGACCAGTTTAATGGAATGTTTATGAGTGAAATGCTCATCAGTAAACTGTCGCAGGTGTTTGCATCACTGGCCATCCTTATTTCCTGTCTTGGTTTATTTGGCCTGGCAGCATATACAGCCGAACGGAGGACTAAAGAAATCGGCGTGCGTAAAGTGCTTGGTGCATCCGCAAGCGGCCTGGCAGGTTTGCTGTCAAAAGATTTTTTAAAGCTGGTTGGATTTTCCTGCCTCGTTGCTTTCCCGGTGGCCTGGTTTGTAATGGATAACTGGCTGAAGCAATATGCCTACCGCATCAGCATTCACTGGCAGATATTTTTTATTGCAGGTGTAGCAGCCATGCTGATAGCCGCTGCTACCGTAAGTTTCCAGACGGTGAAGGCGGCACTGATGAACCCGGTAAAAAGTTTAAAAGCGGAGTAGGGTAATGGATAATTATTTAATTGATAATTGATAATTAATAATTGATAATTGATAATGCAGAATCTACGTCTAAATTGAATTATTCAAATTACCCCCTTCAGCTTAATCAGCGATTCTATACTTTAAACAGGAAGTCCAACAAAAAAGTAAAAACGTCTTAACGCCTTAACGGCAAAAAATAAACGGCTGATCATGATACAAAATTTTTTCAAAACTGCCTGGAGAAGCTTGTTGAAAAACATGGGCTATTCTTTCATTAACATCAGCGGACTTGCGGTGGGTATGAGCGTTGCTATCCTGATTGGCTTGTGGGTTTGGGATGAAGTGACCTTCAACAAAAATTTTGACAATTATAGCCGCCTTGCGAAAGTGATGCAGCACCAAACCTTCAACGGTGATGTTGGCACGCAAACTTCCCTGCCGTATTTAACCGGTGAAGAACTTAAAAAAAATTACGGCGATAATTTTAAGTATGTCTCCATGGCCACGTGGACGAATAATCATATCCTTGCTTTTGGTGAACAGAAAATAACCAAAAGCGGCAATTTTTTAGAACCGCAGATTACGGAGATGTTGTCGTTGAAAATGCTCAGCGGTACCCGTGCTGCTTTGAAGGATATTCATTCAGTTATTCTGTCTGCATCAACCGCTAAAGCGTTGTTTGGAACGGTTGATCCTGTTGATAAAATAATCAAACTTGACAGCAAGTTTGATGTAAAAGTGACTGGTGTGTATGAAGACCTTCCTTATAACTCTGACTTCAGCAACCTCACTTTTATAGCACCCTGGCAGTTGTATATTGATGATAATTATTGGTCGGAGAAAGCGACCAATCCATGGCGCAATAATTCTTTCCAGGCTTTTGTGCAACTGGCCGATCATGTAGACCTGGATAAGGTTTCAACGCAAATAAAAGACCTGAAATTAAGAAGGGTTTCCAAAGCTGATGCCGAATTTAAACCGGAGGTATTTCTGCATCCTATGAGTAAATGGCATTTGTATGCTGAATTTAAAAATGGCATTCAGTCCGGCGGAAGAATACAATTTGTCTGGTTGTTCGCTATCATCGGTTTTTTTGTTTTGCTGCTTGCCTGTATCAATTTTATGAACCTCAGCACGGCACGTTCTCAAAAGAGAGCAAAGGAAGTGGGTATCCGAAAAGCAATAGGATCCCAGCGCGGGCAGCTGATAGGCCAATTTTTTGCTGAGTCACTATTGGTGACTTCGCTGGCTTTTTTGTTTGCCTTGCTGATCGTGCAACTCGTGCTGCCATTTTTTAATGAGATAGCTGATAAGAAAGTGGCCATTCTCTGGAGCAATCCATTGTTCTGGTCGCTTGGTGCTGCCTTTGTATTGATCACCGGTTTTATGGCCGGCAGTTATCCTGCTTTATACTTATCCTCTTTTAAGCCGGTAAAGATTTTAAAGGGTACTTTCCAGGTGGGCCGTTTTGCTGCTGTTCCCCGCAAAGTACTGGTGGTACTGCAATTCACGGTTTCGGTGGTGCTCATCATTGGTACCATCGTTGTTTTTAACCAGATACAATATGCAAGAAACCGCCCCGTAGGTTACAGCCGGGACGGTTTGTTAAGCATTTACCTGCGCACTGAAAATATACACAAGCATTTTGATGCCGTAAGCGACGAATTGAAAAGCTCCGGAGCTGTTTCCGAAATTGCAGAAGCTTCCGGTGCAACTACTTATGTTGATGAGCAGGACAATGGATTTGACTGGAAAGGAAAGCCGCCTTCCGTTCAGGGGGATTTTGGCGTAGTGTATGTGTCGCCCGATTTTGGTAAAACCATCGGCTGGCATATTAAAGAAGGACGAGATTTTTCCAAAGAATTTAAAACAGATTCTTCCGGAATTATACTCAATGAAACGGCCGTGAAATTTATGGGCCTGCAGCATCCGGTAGATGAAGTCATCAACTGGGATGGTAAGGCATATCATGTAGTAGGTGTTGTAAAAGATATGGTAATGCAATCGCCCTATGAACCGGTGTTCCGGACGGTTTTTGTAACCAACACCGATCCGCAGTCTGTTATCAATATCCGAATCAATCCCGCTGCCAGCACAGCTGCTGCGCTTGCAAAAATTGAGAAGGTCTTTAAAGCCTACAATCCCGATCAGCCTTTTGGATACCAGTTTACCAATGATGAATATGCCCGGAAATTTGGTGATGAAAAACGCATTGGTACACTGGCCAGTTGTTTTGCTATTCTTGCTACATTCATTTCATGTCTCGGTATTTTCGGACTGGCTTCCTTTACCGCAGAACAACGCACCAAAGAAATTGGTGTACGCAAAGTAAATGGCGCTTCTGTATTTAATCTGTGGCAGTTGCTTTCAAAAGATTTTGTGGTGCTGGTATTTATTTCTTTTTTAATTGCTACACCCATTGCCTGGTACAGTATGCACAACTGGCTAAAAACATACGAGTATAAAACCGGTATTTCGGGGTGGATTTTTGTGGTGGTTTGTTTGGGCGCATTGCTGATTACTTTACTAACGGTGAGTTATCAAAGCATTAAAGCTGCACTGATGAACCCGGTGAAGAGTTTGAAGAGTGAGTGATGGGAACGCTGATGACACGGAATTGAACCGATTTGGGCGGATTTTTTAACCAATACAATCTGCTCATATCCGCCTGATCTTCGATGTTCTAAGTAAAATACAAAAAACGTCTTAACGCCTTAGCGGCAAAAAATATAAACATCAAAATGGCCTGACTATGATAAAAAATAATCTAAAAACCGCCTGGAGAAGTTTTCGTAAGAACAAAGTTTTCTCTTTTATTAATATCATTGGCCTGGCCATTGGCATCAGTGCATCGCTCGTAATATTTTTAATTGTCAGTTACGATTATAGTTTTAATACATCCATTCCGGATAAAGACCGCATCTACAGGGTCGTGTCGGATTTTAAATTTTCCGGGGAAGATTATCACAACGCTGGTGTGCCACTTCCGCTGGCGAATACTGTTGGTAAAGAGCTTACCGGCATAGATAAAGCCGTTCCTTTTAATACCAATTATGATGAGGCAAAAATATCATTGGCTGCGCCGGGTAAAGAGGATGCTGTTGTTTTCAGAAAGCAGAAGAATATCATATTTGCAGATCCGGATTATTTTGATCTTATTAAGTATGATTGGATCGCAGGCAGTCCTGCTGCATCGCTGACTGCGCCATCAAAAGTGGTTTTGACATCCTCGGCTGCTGCTACGTATTTTCCTCAATTGAGCGCTGACCAGGTTATAGGTAAGCAGCTTTATTTTAATGATACGGTTATTACGACTGTGTCGGGTGTTGTAAAAGATCTTTCTTACAATACTGATTTTAACTTCAAGGTATTTATTTCCAGGGCCACGCTGGCACAAACCACCTTAAAACCTTTTGACTGGGAGGAGTGGGGCAATACCAGTGGATCGTCACAATTGCTGGTGAGACTATCTCCCGGTTCAAAAAAAACGCAGGTGGAGCAGGCGCTTAAAACATTATTTAATAAGAACTATAAACCAAAAGTACAGGATCACAGCATCACCAATCATTCGCTGCAACCGTTAAGTGACCTGCATTACAACGCAACTTATGGGGGATATGATTTGCCACTCAGTCATAAGCCCACTTTGTATGGGTTACTTGCAGTGGCCGCGTTTTTATTATTACTGGCTTGTATCAATTTTATCAATCTAACCACCGCCCAGGCATCCCAAAGAGCTAAAGAAATCGGGGTTAAAAAAACAATGGGAAGCTCCAGGAAACAATTGATTCAGCAGTTTTTAAGTGAGACCTTTTTGCTAACATTGATTGCGACTGTTTTGTCACTGCTGATTGCGCCGTTGTTATTAAAAGTGTTTGCAGATTTTATTCCACCCGGCTTACATTTTGATTTGACTAAAGAACCTGCTGTCATTATTTTTTTATTGTTACTAATACCTTTGGTTAGTTTGTTTTCAGGCTTTTATCCTGCCTTGATTTTGTCTTCGTACCAACCTGTGAAAGTTTTGAAAAACCAGGCGTATGTTAGTTCAGGAAAATCAAGAAGTGCGTGGTTACGTAAATCGCTGACTGTTTCGCAGTTTGTAATTGCCCAGGTGTTCATCATTGCAACCATACTTGTCGGCAAGCAAATCAGCTTTTCCCTCAGCAAGGATATGGGTTTTAAAAAAGATGCCATCGTTACGCTCCAGACTAACTTCTATGATACAGCAAGGTTAAAAAGACTTGTATTGGTGGATGCCTTTAAAGCCATACCGGCAGTTGCAAATATCAGCCTGAGTACAAGCCCGCCATCATCCAACAGTACCTGGAGCGGCACAATGAAATATAACGATGGTAAAAAAGAAATAGAAACAGATGTTGAGCAGAAATATGCAGACACCAATTACCTCAATCTGTTCAAAATAAAATTGCTGGCCGGCACCAATTATCCTGCTTCTGATTCGGTAAATGCTTTTGTAATAAATGAAACTTACCTGCACGCTCTTGGTTTTACAAATCCACAGGATGTTGTGGGGAAATTTGTTGAATGGAGTAACAAAAAGATACAAATTACAGGGGTTGTCGCCGACTTTAATCAACGGTCTTTACGGGAAAAGGTGCGGCCCATTGCAATGGGTACCTGGCCCGGAAGCCAGCGTACATTCAATATAGCCCTGCACCCTGAAAAGCAACCCGGTGACTGGAAGAAGGCGCTGGCAAAAATGGAAGTGGAGTGGAAAAAATTATATCCTGAAGACGATTTTGAATACAGCTTTTTTGATGAAAGTATCGCCCAATATTATACCGCTGAGCAGCACATTGCCAGCCTGCTGATGTGGGCTACTGGTCTTGCTATTTTTATCAGTTGTCTTGGTTTATTGGGACTGGTTATTTACATCACCAACCAACGTACAAAAGAAATAGGTGTCCGTAAAACAGTAGGTGCAACGGTAACGCAAATCGTCACGCTCTTGTCAAAAGATTTTTTACGGCTTGTTATTATTGCATTTGTGATTGCGGTGCCCATTACCTGGTGGGGTTCTGTTCAATGGCTCAACAACTTTGCTTATAAAACGGATATCAGTGTATGGATATTTCTGGCAGGAGGGATGATTATGTTTTCAATGGCGCTACTGATATTGTGCATCCGGAGTTTCCAGGCGGCGACGGTGAATCCTGTAAAGAGTTTGCGAAGTGAGTGAGATGTCTGATGCCCGCCCGGATGGCCCGGTAGGACGGGTCTGATTTTTCGATGCCCGCCCGGATGACACGGTCGGGCGGGGCTGATTTTGGGTGTTCAATTTTTTGTTGGCTATTTTTTGAGTCAGGTGTGGATTGCAAATACCTGATAGTTTTCGGCTCCATCGGAGCTACGGCTTTGTAGAATGTGAACATTGTTTTTCTGTATTTAACTCCGCAGGAGTTTCCGTTTTTTTGAAAATGATTATAAATAAAATTAAGGCAGTAGCAAATTGAGGGGCAGTACCACAAAGCTTAAAATGTACAAGAGGGCGACGCAACGATGATGACCATTGCTGTGGTTTTAGTTTGGGCAAAAAATGATTTAAAACAAATACTTTAAACAATAAAATTGTAACCGATGCTGAAAAATTACTTTAAAATAGCCTGGAGAAATTTGGTGAAAAACAAAGCCTTCTCTGTCATCAATATTACCGGCCTTGCATCTGGCCTGGCTTGTTTTATTCTGATTGCGTTGTATGTGGCGGATGAGCTGAGCTATGACCGGTTTAATGAAAAGGCCAACCGGATTTACCGGGTGAATACAGATATTGTTTTTGGAGGCACGAACCTGCACATGGCCACCACCTGCGACCCGATGGGCGCTACCTTAAAAAGAGATTACCCGCAGGTGGAAGAATATGTTCGGTTTTACAATTCGAATGGCTCGAAGCTGGTAAAAAAAGGCAATGAATTTATCAATGAAAACAATGTGGTGCATGCGGATTCGACGCTGTTTGATGTGTTTACATTACCAGCTGTTGGGGGTAATACGAAGACTGCTTTAAACGAGCCAAACACGGTGGTAATCAACGCTTCAACGGCAATGAAATATTTTGGCACCACCGATGCTGTTGGTAAAACCATTGAAACCAATGAAAACAACAGCACCTTATACAAGGTGACCGCAGTGATAAAAGACATACCCCACAACGCCCATTTTAATTTTGATTTTATTTTTTCGATGGACAATGTGCAGTACGATTTTGGCAACTATTTAAGTTGTAATCACCAGACCTATATCGTGTTGAAAGAAGGTACAGACTACAAGGTATTTGAAAAAAACTTTGCGCAGGTAGCCGAGAAATATGTACTGCCACAGGCCAGTCAATTTTTGAATATCAGTTCATTGGCAGACTTTAAAAAAGCCGGTAATAAATTAGAATACACTTTGATGCCGTTAACGGATATTCACCTGCATTCCGACCGCAGTCCGGAGCTGGGTATTAATGGCAGCGTGGAGTATGTGTATATTTTTTCTGCCGTTGCTTTTTTTGTGTTGCTGCTGGCCTGTGTCAATTTTATGAATCTGTCAACGGCCCGTTCAGCTGGCAGGGCAAAGGAAGTGGGCATGCGGAAAGTGATGGGCACGCAAAGGAAAGCGTTAATCGGGCAGTTTCTTACCGAGTCTGTTTTAATGACTTTTGTTTCACTGTTAATCGCCCTGGTGATTGCTGCTTTTTGCATGCAATATTTTAACGCGCTATCTGGTAAAAGCCTTGCTATTACTGACTTGCTGCGACCGGGTTATCTTACATTTTTAATCTTGCTGCCGCTAGCGGTTGGCGTAGTGGCCGGTGGTTACCCTGCATTTTATTTATCGGGCTTTAAGCCAATAACAGTATTAAAGGGAAAGATGAATGCAGGCGTAAAAAAGAGCGGCTTAAGAAATGCGCTTGTTGTAATTCAATTCAGTACATCCATTATTTTGATTGTTGGAACGATGGTGGTATATCGCCAGCTCAATTATATTCAGACAAAAAAACTGGGCTTTAATAAAGACCAGTTGCTGATTGTAAACGGTACTGGTTCACTTGGCAAGAACAGTGAAGTGTTTAAGAATGAAGTAGCCAAAATCACCGGCGTAAACGGCGCCAGTTCTGCGGGCTTTCTACCGGTATCCAATTCTTCAAGAAGCGATTTTACTTATTCGAAAAGTGCCGTGATGGATTCTAAAAGTGGGTTGAACATGCAGACCTGGCGCATTGATTATGACTACATCAAAACGATGGGGATGGAGATTATACAGGGAAGAAATTTTTCAAAAGACTTTGGTGCAGACTCCGGCGCAGTGATCATTAATGAAAGTACGGCAGCATTGCTGGGCTATAAAGATCCGATTGGTAATAAGATTTATAGTTATGGGGAAGGACAGTTTTCAAAGCAACTTTTTGCATACAATATCATCGGCGTGGTGAAAAACTTTCATTACGAATCATTGCGGCAAACGGTAGCGCCACTTTGTTTTCGTTTGGGTGATGCGGGCTGGGCGACTGCGTTTAAAGTTAGCACTGCGGATGTAAAAGGGTTGGTTGCTAACATAGAAACAGAATGGAAAAAATTGTCGCCGGCAATGCCTTTCAGCTACCAGTTTTTAGATGACTCCTTTAATGAAATGTATAAGGTAGAACAGCGCACAGGCAAGCTGGGCCTCAGTCTTTCCATTGTTGCCATATTGATTGCCTGTCTTGGATTATTTGGTCTTGCTACTTATATGGCTGAACAGCGCACCAAAGAAATGGGCGTGCGGAAAGTGCTGGGTGCTACTACAGAAAGCCTGGTGAAATTATTGTCTGCTGATTTTTTACGGCTGGTTTTAATTGCATTGATTGTAGCCGTTCCAGTTGCATGGACGTTGATGCATTTCTGGTTAAAAGATTTTGCCTTCCGCATCAATATGCCCTGGTGGGTATTTGTTGCGGCTGGTCTTTCGGCGATGCTGATTGCTTTGCTTACAGTGAGTTACCAGAGTATTAAAGCGGCGTTGACTAACCCGGTGAAGAGTTTGAGGAGTGAGTAGAAGCGAACCCCTCCTGCCCCACAAGGGGGGTGAAAGGCGTAGCATATTTGGTGAAGAGTTTTTAGATACTGGAAATTAAAAATTAAAAACGTCTTAACATCTCACCGGCAGAGCAAAAAATAATAAACGTTTAAACGCCGTAGCGGCCAAACTAATGATTAGAAACTATTTTAAAATCGCCTTGCGGAGTTTGTGGAAACACCGGTTGTTTTCATTCATCAATATTGTTGGTCTGGCCGCCGGGATGGTGATCTGCATTATTGCATTGATTGATTTTAATAAGGCATATAACTATGATACTTTCCATCCGATGCCGGAACGTACTTACCGCATTATAACGGATGTAACATTTAAAGAAAATCAACGGGAGGCGTACGCCAGTACGCCCTATCCGGTTGCAACACAATTAAAAAATAATTATCCTTTTGTTGAAGAGATTGTACATGTGGTACCGGCTAGGAAAGCGGAATTTGAGGCAGCGGGTAAGATACTAAAAACATCCACTTCTTTTGCTGACGTCTCTTTTTTTAAGGTCTTCGGATTTAAATTGTTATTGGGGGCATTTAACGATGCGCCACATACAGCGGTTGTTACCGCCGAAACAGCCAGCCGCTTTTTTGGCACCGCCAATGCCGTTGGGAAAATATTACACCATAAAGACTGGGGCGATTTTTTAGTGACGGGTATTGTTGCAACACCCGTTAAAAAATCGCATTTGGTATTTGATATGCTGGCTGCTTCCAGTACTATTACAGCGATTGAAAAAAACGGTGTCAACATCGCAGAAACCAATAACTGGACGAACCCCTGGGCATCGTACACGTATGTGCTGTTAAAACGGGGTGGTGTAAAAAGTCGCCTGGATGCAGCCATTGCACAAGTGGCCAATATCTCTACATCTGCTATCGGCGCAAATAATGACCAGCGCTCTTTTGCTTACCGGTGTCAATTGCTAAATGACATCAACCCTTCCCGTGAAGACCTTTTAAATTTTCCTGCAGGCACTACTTACGGAAAACTGCTGGTTGAAATAGGCATCGGGTTGATCACGCTGATACTGGCCGGGTTTAATTATATCAATCTTACATTGGCAAGATCACTTACCAGGTCTAAAGAAATTGGTTTGCGCAAAGTGATCGGTGCAGGGCCAGGGCAGGTTTTTGCGCAGTTTATTGTAGAATCTGTTTGCTTCAGTTTGCTGGCCTTATTACTGGCTTTGCTGGTGCTGGGGCTGTTGAAACCTATGAACGTTATCCAGGATGTTTTTAATGACGCTCAACTTTCGATAGCCTTTTATTCAAGCTTGTTTTTATTTGCAATCATAGCTGGCATTGTTGCTGGCTGCATTCCGGCAAGAATATTATCAGCCATCCGCCCCGCGGTAGCGATAAAAGGGCAAAAGGCGTTGACGGTGATGAAAGGTATTACAATCCGCAAAGCACTAGTGGTAACACAATTTGCCATGTTACTCACCGGCATCATCTTTATGCTGGCCATGTACCAGCAACAAAAATTTATGGCTACCGCTGAATACGGTTTCGCAAAAAGCAATATTTTAAATATTGAACTGTACGGAAGTGATCATCAAAAACTGGCGAATGAACTGAAGAAAATTCCCGGCGTGGAGGAAGTGACAGCCACGTCTTACACACTCGGGATAAATGGGGGAAATCAGCAAAAAGCATTTCGTATAGAAAAAGATTTTTACTCATCAGCGGAAATACTTTCTGCCGATGAGCATTTTATTTCAGTAATGCAATTGAAGCTGGTCGCGGGAAATAATATATTGCCCGCAACAAATGATTCTGCAGGGAGTTCGGTGCTGATCAATGAACGGGCGGTTGCCAGCCTTCATTTTGACAATGCGCAGTCAGCCGTTGGACAATTGATACGTTTAGGTGACAGCAGTGAAGTCCGTGTCGCAGGTGTGTTAAAAGATTTTCATTCCATGAGTATGTTCTTCCCGATCTTTCCGATGATCATCCGGCAGACCCCGGCTTACTTTTCGGTACTGCAGGTGAAAGCAAATCCGGCTGTAAATGCAGATCAATTTAAAAGCTCTGTTGCTGCCCTATGGAAGCAATTGAACCCTCACCAGGAATTTACCGCGCAATGGTATGACAAGGCATTGTACGCTCATCATTTTCACGGAAGCGACCAGTTATTAATGGTGTTGTTATGCAGTATCGTGCTTTGCATCGCCTGTCTTGGTTTATTGGGCATGGTAACTTATAGTTCAGAAATAAGAACAAAAGAAGTGGGTGTAAGAAAAGTAATGGGTGCCAAAATCGTGCAGTTGTTGCTGTTGTTATCAAAAGACTTTGTCTGGTTATTGGTGATTGCAGGTTGTATTGCAGTGCCTGTTGGATACATTGCAGCACAATTATTTTTACACAACTTTACTTATCATGTAGCGGTTGGTGCAGGTACTTTGCTGACCGGCTTTTTTTCAATGCTGCTGGTTGGCGGCTTTACCATCGTATGGCAAACGTTCCGGATAGCAATTCATAACCCAGTGAAAAGTTTGAGAGCAGAGTAAATTAATGGGATAATTTTTAGTTGATAATTGATAATGTAAGGCATCCGAATAAATCAGGATGATCAATCTGTTCACCTTGAGGAATCAAAAATTATTTATAAAATCGATGGCATTTAAAATGGGAATATTGCGAAATGGATGGAGTATCAGCAGGTCTTTGTCGCCGGAGATAAGGCAGGATGCACCTGCAACGATTGCGAGCTCAAGAAATTTATTATCTTTTGGATCTCTGCAATCCAATATTTTTTCAGTTGGCTCAATAAATACCAGGAGTTCCTTTATGTCATTGATGATAAGCAATCTTTTTTCAGGCGAAACATATTTATCAAACTTAGGCCGTAAAAATACTTCCCGCAATTCGTCGTATGTTTCAATACTTGCCGATAATTTCCCCAATCGTACAGCTTTATTATATGCTTGTTTTGTTACTGAATCGGGAAGTAAAAATGCACTGATAAGTGTATTGGTATCTATGATGAAAAAATTATTCTTCATTCAGCAGTTGTTGAAGCGTTTCTTCGGTAAGGCCATTTCTGGCAGCTTCTTCGCCTGCAGATTGCAGCAGATTATCAAATTCAATTACTTTCAATTGTTGAACAATCTCATCAATTTGTTTTTCAAAACTTTTTTCAAGATGGCTTTTTATCTTAGGAGAAACATTCTGCCATTTTTTTGCGGTTTCATCAGCTACTTCAATTACAATGCGTTCCATAAAAAACATTTTGTTCTTATAAAATTACAAAAAAATAAATCCTTTGAAATGAGAATTTTACAAAGTGAATTTAGCCATTTTGTTATACCGGCTTGCTCCATAGTAGCGTCCAAAAATTTCAACCATATTTTGTATAAGTGCCTGTAAGGTATTATAACGTTAACTTAATTTTAATTATCAGCCATGATAAAAAACTATTTCAAAACAGCCTGGAGAAACATTATTAAACATCGTTTCTATTCCATTGTAAACGTGTTGGGGCTTTTTGCCGGCATTACATTTACCTTGCTTATAGGGGCGTATGTGTGGGGAGAGTTGCAGGTAAATAAAAAATTAAATCATTCCGGACGACAATACTTTTTGCAAAGCGAGTGGAAAGGGGAGAATATACATTATGCTGTTACAACACTTTCCCCCATTGCCAAAAGATTGAAAGAAGATTATCCATCTTTGGTTGCGAACTATTACCGTTGGGATGGCATTACTTCTGGAGTGACCAAAGGTGATAAGGCTTTCAGGGAAAGCATACAATTAGGCGACAGTACGATGCTATCCATGTATGGCTTTGAATTGTTAGCTGGCAATCCGGCCACGGCTTTGAAAGAACCTTACACAGCTGTTATTACAGCAGCCACCGCCATCAAATATTTTGGAAAAAAAGATGCGGTAGGACAATCCATTTCCATCCAAAGCTTTTCCGGTGGTAAAAATGATTTTACTATCACCGGCGTTTTAAAAGACCCGCCAAAAAACTCTGTCACCAACCTGAATAACAATAACAACAATACCATCTTTATCCCGACGAATACTTATGCTTTTTTCGGACGTACCAGTCTTGAAGACTGGAACAACACCTGGATTCCTTCTTACATTGAATTGAAGGAAGGAGCCACCATCGCCGGTGTTGAAAAAGCCATTCAACAACTGATACAAACCAATGCGCCTGATGGAATAAGAGCAAATCTAACCATCCGGCCCATTGCGCTAACTGAGTATTATCTTCAAAAAGACAATGGCTTGGTGAAACGCATGTTGTATACACTCTCCTTTATTGCGCTGTTTATTTTGCTGATGGCCGTTGTGAATTTTATCAATATTTCCATCAGCAATGCAGGCAGCCGCATGCGGGAGATTGGTGTAAGAAAAGTGCTGGGTGGTTTGCGCATTCAGTTTATCATGCAGTTCCTCACAGAGTCGTTTGTATTGGTGTTGGTGGCCACATTATTGGCACTGGCTGCTTACCCTTTGGCAAGCCCTGTTTTCGCAGGGATAGTTGGAAAAGCAATTCCGGCATTGTCATCTTTGCCACTTTATTTTTTAATGGTACCGTTGGTGATGGTATTGCTGATCGCTTTGCTGGCGGGCGTTTACCCTGCGTTTGTATTATCTGCCAATAACACGGTCAGCTCACTGAAAGGAAAATTAAAAACGGTAAAAGAAAATATTGTACTCCGCAAATCACTCGTTGGTTTTCAATTCGCCATTGCATTGGTTGTGCTGATAGCGGCAGTGATTGTTACACAACAGGTATCACTTTTTTTCAGCAAAAGTTTAGGATACAATAAAGAATTTGTAGTGGCGTCGCAGGTGCCGAGGGACTGGAGCCCTGCCGGTGTAAAGAAAATGCAAACCATCAGAAATGAGTTTGCCGCGATGCCACAGGTAAGTGCGGTTACACTGAGTTATGAAATACCCAATGGCAACAATGGCAATGAACCGCAGGTGTATAAAAGCGGGGGCGATTCAACCAAAACAATCGGCATGCAGGCATTGGTGACGGATGAAAATTACCTCAGCACTTACCAGATACCTTTACAGAGTGGTGAATTTTTTGACAGCCGTATGTTAGACTCCGGCAAAGTAATCATCAACGAAAAGGCGGTTGCAGCCTTGGGCTATAAAACGCCCGGCGCCGCCATTGGCCAGCAGCTGCGTATTCCAGGCGATCCTACTACATTTACCATTAAAGGCGTTACGGGTAATTTTCATTTCTTCAGTATGCAAAATGCAATGGGCCCGATCATATTTTTTAATGTATACACGGCAGTTGTGCATCGCTATCTTTCTTTTAAATTGAAGCCCGGCAACACAACGGCCAGTATTGATGCCATTCAAAAAAAATGGTCGCAGTTAATGCCCGGCAGTTCTTTCGAGTACCAGTTTATGGATGACACATTGAAGAACCTGTACGCCAATGAAATTCAATTAAAGAAAGCGGCTTTTACTGCTACCATTCTGTCGCTCATCATTGTGTTGCTGGGCGTGCTGGGTTTAATTTCATTAAGTGTGCACAAACGTGTAAAGGAGATTAGCATCCGCAAAGTATTAGGCGCATCGGTACCCCATATCACAATCTTATTTATAAAAGAATTCGCGGCAATCGTACTACTCGCAGCTTTTGTGGCGGTGCCCATTGCCTGTTACCTGATGAGCGGCTGGCTAAGCAATTATGCTTACCGCATTAATTTAACAGCACAACCTTTTTTGTTGCCCATTATTGCCTTAGGTTTGATAACGCTTTTACTGATTGTTTTGCAAACATTAAAAGCTGCACTGGCCAACCCGATGAAAAATTTAAAGAGTGAGTAGGAAGCATTTTTAGTAACAATAACACGGCATAACGGGTTTCAATTGGAGTTATGATTAAACATTATTTTAAAACAACGTTCAGGTATCTCAGGGCATACAAATTGTTTTCAGCCATTAACCTGGTTGGTTTGGCGGTTGCCTTTTCCGTAGTTTATTATGCCGTGCTTTTTGTTCACTTCGAATTGAGTTATGATCAGTTTAATACCAATGCCGACCGTATCCTGCGGCTAAGCACCAACGTTGAAACTCCGGCTGGAATTACGCACGAAACATCGGCGGGTGCTGTTGCCGGTGCAGTGCAAAGCACCTTTCCCGAAGTAGAAAACACCACCCGGATTTTTTTGGATTATTATATTGTTCAAAAGGATCAGGATGCTTACGGGGAGGAAACACTGGCTTATGCTGATCCCTCTGTTTTCAGCGTTTTTTCTTTTCCGTTGATAAGTGGCAATGCTGCAACGGTTTTTAATAATCCCTATGCCATGGTGCTATCGGAAACAGCTGCCAAAAAATATTTTGGCACCACCGATTGCATCAATAAAACATTAACGCTTGATGGTAAAATCACGGCGACTGTGACAGGCGTGATGAAAGACATTCCACAAAATTCGCACTTCCGGACTGACATTTTTCTCTCAATGTCTTCCTTAATTAAAGAAGGCACAAACTGGATGACCAACTGGAGCAGGTTCGGTTTTTCAACCTATGTTCTCTTAAAGGAAAATACAAGTGCAGCGGGCTTTACCGCAAAACTAGCCGGCTTTGCAAAAGAACATCCGTTAAAAAATAATTTGCAGTATTCGCTGGTGGCAGAGCCGCTTAACAGTCTTTACCTGCATGGCCAGGCAAGAGGCAACAAGGCGGGTGCCACTGCTTCGGGTAACTACACCAACATCTATGTTTTTTCAATTGTAGCCATCTTTGTATTGTTTATCGCCTGTTTTAATTTTATCAATCTTACCACTGCACTTTCTTTAAAAAGAGCAAAAGAAATTGGTGTAAGAAAAGTGACCGGCGCAACAAGACAACAGCTGACTTACCAGTTTCTTACCGACGCCTTAACCGTATCCCTGATTGCATTTGCAATAGCAGTTATTTTGTGTACTGCATTGCAACCTTTTGTCAATAACATAACCGGTAAAGTTATCACGACCGGGATGGCTGGTAATATAAAATTTGCCGGATTGTTTTTACTGCTGGCCATTGCTATGGGCCTGCTTTCCGGACTTTACCCCGCGTTGGTGCTTGCCCGTTTTAAACCAGTCAGCAATCTTAAGGGCAAGTTTGTCAACAATGTAAAGGGACTGATTTTAAGAAAGGGATTGGTGATTACCCAGTTCACAATTTCAATTGTACTGATCATTGCGACCATTGTTGTTTACAGCCAGTTGAACTTTATGCAAAATGAAAATCTGGGATTTAAAAAAGAGCATAACCTTGTAATAGATTTCCACTACGATGAGAGGATTAGCGAACACGGAGAAACTGTAATGGCTGAATTAACCGGCATTCCGGGGATACATTCATCAAGTATATCTTCCAGCATCCCGGGCCGCAGCAATACAAAATATCCTACCACCATTGAAGGTGAAAATAAAGAGCCGCAGGAACTTCAGGCAGATGCTTATTTTGTTGATTATAATTTTTTAAAACAATATGGTCTGGAACTAGTTGCCGGCAGGGGATTTTCTAAAGATTTTGCCGGCGATATGCGGGATGCCATGGTGATTAATGAGTCTGCCGTAAAGCGGCTTGGCTTTAATAATGCTGCGGATGCAATCGGAAAACCATTTTCACAGCGGGGCGGCAATGGCTTAGTTATCGGCGTGATCAAAGACTTTCATTTTCATTCGCTGCACGAGGCGATCATGCCACTCACCATGCAGGTATCACCGGGTTTCTTTACGTTTTTAACGCTGGATGTTGCATCAGAGAATATGGCATCAACGGTTAGTGCCCTTCAAAAAAAATGGTCTGCTATCGCACCAGGATTACCGCTGGTTTATAATTTTGCAGACGATACATTTAATGCGCAGTACAAGGCCGACAACCAGTTTGGAAAATTATTTATCTGCTTCGCCGTGCTCTCTGTCTTCATCTCCTGCCTCGGTTTGCTTGGCCTCACTTCCTTTAGTACTGTTCAGCGTACAAAGGAAATTGGCATAAGAAAAGTATTGGGTGCTTCTGTTGCCAGCATTATTGCGTTGCTTACAAAAGAATTTATAGGGATGGTATTGATTGCGTTGGTCGTCGCAACACCAATAGCAGCAATTAGCATGAAGTATTGGCTGAATGATTTTGCGTATCATATCCCGATAAAGGCGCAATATTTTTTAATGGCCGGGATGCTGGCTATGCTGGTTGCATTGCTGACACTCAGTGTTCAGTCAGTAAAAGCTGCCATTGCCAATCCGGTAAAAACTTTAAAAACAGAATGAGCGCCATCTCCGCCGTTGCGGAAGAAAATTCACACGCAGGTTTGTTGAAATAATGAGAAATTTGAAGCACAAAAAAATAAGTATTGTCATCAAAAAAGACAATGACCTGACAACCGCAAACACATAAACATAAATATCTAAACGCCTGAATGGCAAAATAAAACATGATACAACTAAAAAAGATCTACAAGTACTACAACACCGGTTCAAAAAAAGCTTATGTATTAAGCGATGTAAGCCTTGATATTGCTGAAGGCGAATTTGTTTCCATCATGGGACCTTCAGGTTCGGGAAAGTCAACACTGCTGCACATTTTAGGGCTGCTGGAAGAAGCCAATGAAGGCGAATATTTGTTTCTGGGTGAAAACGTTTCAAAGCTTACAGAAAAGAAACGAACCGAACTGCACCGCAACCAGATTGGCTTTGTGTTCCAGGCCTATCACCTGATTGATGAACTGACGGTGTATGAAAACATTGAAACGCCGCTGTTGTACAAAGGCCTCAATTCGTCTGAAAGAAAAAGCAGGGTAGCAGAGCTGCTGGATAAATTCAACATTGTGGGAAGAAAAGATTTGTTTCCGTCACAGCTGTCGGGAGGTCAACAGCAACTGGTGGGAATCGCAAGGGCCATCGCCGGTAATCCCAAAGTAATTTTTGCAGATGAGCCTACGGGTAACCTGCACAGCGACCAGGCCACTGAAATTATGGAACTGTTTAAAAAATTAAATGAACAGGAAAAAGTAACCATCGTGCAGGTTACGCACAGTGAACATAACGCCACGTACGGTAACCGGGTTATACGCCTGAAAGACGGATTGATACAGCGCTAAGGTTAAACTTTAATAAACATTAAACGGTTGCTGCGGTACTGTTTTGTGCTGCCTCTTTCAGGTAGCCCCGGATAGTATCCCAGTAACCTTTTCCATAGCCAACAAAAATTTCAGCGCCGGCAGGAATATTTTTAGTAGCGTAGATATAAATGCGTCTCTTAATAACAACATACTCCGCATTGTTGGTAATCCCCTTTACCTGCTGAATGCCTTTTGCATCATTTACATAGCGGGCCAGTTCATGCGGATGATCCCTTGCGTCCGTAACATGGTTGCGGTTTACATAAAAAACGTAGGCATTTTTTCCATCATCGTGTGCCACATTTTTCCAGGTTGTAACCGTGCCTTTGTACTCAATGATACAACTGCCCTTCTCAATTAATTCTTCTGTATACAACCCCTTGCCTGCGCCAGGCAACATAGATTCTTTAACGACCAGCTTGCGTTCTGCTACGTTCATATGGTAAAATGTATTGGTTAATAATACTGCATGTAGCTGGCAGGCAACTGCATCTGTCGTCGTGTGGTACAATCCGGCGAAAGATACAGAACCTTTGCTAAAAATGCGTTATTGTTTTTATGGGGAATACTATTTTTATCAACAAGGCAAGTAACATACCAGTTTCAGTTTCGAAGGGTACAGATAAAATGAATTTTGGAATGGTATTGCAATGTATTACCAAATCTAAAAATCATTTTTTTATTTTTCAAATAATTCCGGCTGAATAATAATGAAGCGTACAAAAGAAAATTCCTTTTTAATAGCTGCCCTTATCCGCACAATGGAATCGTTTATTTCTGCTGTATCAAGATCGGCTTTAAATGCAACAATCAGCATCAGCAATACTTCCTCCGGCGATTGATAGGTGGATAAAATATGCACCGTTTTTTCTACAGCGGGGTCTTGTTGTATCAGTGTGCTGATCCGTTGACGTGTTGATGAAGCAATGCCTTCACCCATCAACAAACTTCTGCTTTCTCTTGCAAGTATAAGGGAAACCCCAACCAGTAAAATACCCACCAGCAGCGAAGCAACGCCATCCAGGTATGGAAGGTTTAATTGGTGCCCGGCAAATAAACAAATGGCAACAATGATGAGTCCAAGCACGGCCGCACCATCTTCAAACAATACCAGAAATGCAGAAGGATCTTTACTTTTTACAATGGCCCGCCACCAGCTTTCACCTTTGCGTACCTTATTAAATTCTTTAGCAGCTATTATTAAGGAGCTGCCTTCAAAAACAAACGATATGGCCAGCACCAGGTAATTCCAGGTGATATCGCCCGACATTTTTGGATGAATGATATGCTCATAGCCCTGGTAAACAGACACACCGCCACCCAACCCAAAAATGATAATAGAAACAATAAATGACCAGAAATACAATTCCTTGCCATAACCAAAAGGCCGCAACGCATCCGGCGGTTTTTTACTTTGCCGGATGCCAAATAATATCAGTAACTGGTTGATGGTATCAGCCAGTGAGTGCACGCCTTCGGCGATCATAGCCGAACTATTACTAAAAATTCCCGCAACAAATTTTGTAACGGCAATCACCAGGTTTGCCAGTAATGCACTGTAAATAGAAAGATTTGATTTAGCCATACCTCTTAGCGGGGAACTATTTGCTTTCCTCATCCCATAGCAAAAACAGTTCTCAATTTTATAAATGATTACTGCTTCACTAAATTATTTTTTTAGCAATCTTGATATTTTGTTGTTTTTATCATTGCAGAAAATGGGTTAACAATTGAAAAAGAGGTTTGCTAAGCCTTCATTAATCAAACACTTTTTTTATTCGCAGCCTTGATCTTGTTTCTTTTTTTTTTCAAGAAAAAAAAGAATGTAAGCTGTTTATATCAAACGATTTACCAACAAACTACTAGTCGCTATTATTTTAAAACAGGTAAAATAACAGCCGATGCATTTACTCCATCATGGTATATTTTAATGCTGGCCTTTTGAAAGTCGCTGTCATTGGCTGTATAAATATTGATGAACTTTTGCGGGTTCCTGTCTGCCAGCGGAAACCAGGTACTTTGTACCTGTATCATCAGGCGGTGACCTTTTTTAAATGTATGCGCCACGTCCGGCAAAGCATATTTCACTTCCGTTATTTTATCAGGTGCAAAAGGTTCCGGGTTTTCATAACTGTTCCTGAATTTGCCCCGCATAATTTCTGCCCGCACCAGCATATGGTAACCGCCCATCGGGTAGTCTTTACCATTGCCTTTTAAAGAAGGATCATATTTAAAATCATCCGGAAAAACATCTATTACCTTCACAACAAAATCAGCATCTGTTGTGGTTATGCTGGTCATTAAATCAGCAAGCACCGGTCCGGCCAGTGTCAGTTCTTCTGTAAGTGTGTCGGTCTCAAAGCTAAGCACATCGGGCCTCCTGGAAGCAAAACGCTGGTCATCGGTCATGTATTCTCTTGTCCTTCCTTCATGAACGCCATCAGCGTAAGGCACGGGGTGAGCCGGGTCGCTTGTATACTCTGTAAAGGCAGCAGTTTTTACAACAGGTTTATCAAAAGACAATTTACCACCGGCATGAAAATACAGGGCTTTGTTTTCAATATTTGCCGGTGGCCACTGGGGTAGTTTTTTCCAGCTGTTTTCCCCCGTGAAAAATATATTGGCCTGCGAGATGGTATCCGCATTGCCTATCCCTTTTAGGTAATAGTTAAAAAAAGGCACTTCCATGGTTTGCTGGTACCAGGCGCTGGTGTTGGAAGCAAAACGCACATTGCCCATATAACTTCCTTCACCGCTCCATTGCCCGTGAAACCAGGGGCCCATTACTATTTTGGTATTGGTAGCCGGACTTTGTTTCCTGGTTGCCTTGTAACAGTTCCAGGCACCAAAGCAATCTTCGGCATCAAACAATCCGCCTACATACAACATAGCAGGCTGCACATTGTATAAACCAACCCTTGCATTCCTGGCCTGCCACCACGCATCATAAGTGGGGTGCTTGTACATCTCGTGCCAGAACTTAATGCTGTCCCCAATCATAGCAGCTAAGTTTTTTACCGCACCAGCCTGCAGGTAAAATTGATAATTGTCTTTGATGGGTGTGCTGAATCCGGGGCCATAATCTTTGGTGGGTACCGGATGCGGCTTGCCAAATGAAGAATAAAAAGAAAATCCGTCCAGCGCAAAGAAAGCGCCATTGTGGTGAAAGTCATCCCCGATAAACCAATCAGTAACCGGCGCCTGCGGACTCACCGCCTTTAACGCCGGATGCCCGCTCAGCGCAGCTTCTGTTGCATAAAAGCCGGGATAACTGGTACCCAGCACACCTACTTTACCATTGTTTCCCGGGATGTTTTTCAGCATCCAGGCAATGGCATCGTATGTATCGCTGGCCTCATCAATATCCTTCTTTGTTTTTTTATTTTTATTAAACGGGCGCACATCCGCAAACACGCCTTCGCTCATATAACGGCCACGTACATCCTGTGTAACGATGATGTATTTTTCTTTCAGGTAGGCCATGCGGTAACTTCTCCATAAGCCCGAAAATTTATTTTCACCATAAGGTGCGCAGGAATAAGGCGTACGGGTCATCAGAAAGGGATGCCTCGCTGCGCTGTCTTTCGGAATATAAAAAGCAGTAAATAAACGGATGCCATCTCTCATCGGCACCATACGTTCTATCTTGTAATAATTGTTTGCAAACCAGCTGCTGTCTTCATTTTGCGCCGTTGCTGAAAAAGAAAAGCCTGCCAGTAAAAAAAGAAATACCCATTTTTTCATGTTACATCATTTAGATTGCTCAATTTAGCGAAACATACCAGATAAAAAAAGATGGACACCAACACGCAACTGATTGAAAAATTCTATACCGCTTTTCAGCAACTGGATGCAGCTGCCATGAATAGTTGTTACAGTGAAGACATTGTTTTTTTTGATCCCGTGTTTGGATTGCTGAAAGGAGGAGAGGTGAGGAGCATGTGGGAAATGCTGTGTAAAAATGCCAGGCAATTTTCGTTAACCTACGGCAACATTGTTGCGCTGGATGATGAGTACAGTACCTGCGACTGGACGGCGACTTATATTTTTTCTGCTACCGGTAAGCAGGTTGTAAATAAAGTAAAGGCCAACATGCGTTTCGCCGGCGGCAAAATTATTGAACATAGTGATGGCTTCAGTGTACACAAATGGAGCAAACAGGCATTTGGTCTAACCGGCACACTCTTCGGCTGGAACAGCTTCTTTCAAAATAAAATTAAAAATACCGCCCGAAAAAATCTGATGAAATTTATGGAAGCAAAGAACAAATAGTTTTTTTTAACCGGGCTAAGAAGCTTTGTGGAACTGCATTGGCGTCGCACTCTTGTGCTTTTATAATTTTGTGGATCGCTTCCAATTCGTAAGTATTCACCAATCAATGTCGTTTACTTAAGGAATTTCAGTGACGTGGAAAAGGTGGCCGACCTTATTAAAAACTGACAACTATAAAAAGGTCGACCACCTTCATTCGCTAAGTAAACGACATTGATTCACCAATCATCAAAAATCAATCAAGCTATCACCTGCCTATTTGTGGGATGCTTTTTTAATCGCCGTAAACGGCCCATACTTATGTTGCAATTCAGAAAAAGTATCTGCATAAGGACCGAAGGGATAGTCCACAGGTTTGGTAGCTAACACTGGCCAGTCGCCGGGAAAAACTTTAACCGGTCTTTTTTGTGAATTGATGAATGCAGCCACATCCCATGCTTCTTCATCTGTGAGTACCGGTGCCTGTGGTGCAACGGTATAAGGCATATTGTGTTTTACAAAACCCGCCAGCCGCGAAAGCATATAGTTACCGGCACTAGTATTATAACTGTCAGGACCCCACAATGGCGGATAAATGTACCCGGTAGAATCTGGTTTCGCCAGGCCATTTCCATTTGCACCATGGCAAGTGGTGCAACGCAAGGCATACACAGCAGCTCCGTTTTTTATGGAAGCAGCCCTTTCGATGAATGGTAAATCAGGATCTTTTTTTATTACTGTATTCGAAGTAACGTCCTTACCGAGCCACTTGATATAGGCCACCATGGCTTTCATTTCTTTGCCATTGCTGTCGAGTGTGTTTCCGTTTAAACTTCGCTGCATACAATCTTCTACTCTAAACTGTATTGACTCTTTTTTGCCGCTGCGCATTCTGAACCGGGGATAAGTAAATGCTACCGATGCAAAGTTATTTCCATTTGGGCGGGTGCCGGCATCCAGGTGGCAGTTGCCACAGTTCATTCCATTGCTTATTTGGGCCACCTTGCCTTTAGGGCCAAGATAGGCCGCCGTATTAGCAATCAGCTCCCTGCCATATTTTATTAAATTACCGTCCGGCATGGATGCAAGCGCAGCGGTATCGGGTGCCTGCCACACATCCGTTGACGCTGTTGTTAAGTTTTGTTTGTGACCGGATTGTTCACCACACCCTGCAGATATAACCACTATCAAAAACAATAAACCCCAAATGCCGCCTTGCCGGCTGTTTAGTATGTACATCATAATACGTTGCGCTGCGCTTCAGGCTGCTGAACAAATTTAACCAGAATCCGGTAAAAAATGCAGGACAAAAAAATGTATCTTTCTTTTTAAACCAGCAACGAATGAAAAAAATAATCGCTACCATCACTGGTGCTGTACTATGTTTTACAGGTATGGCTCAAACACCGCCTTCCATCCAGTTTTCAAAAGACAGCAGCCTGAGGGCACTGTTACATGCAGACTCTTTAAAAATTGAAAAACAGTATGCCGAAATAGAACGCTGGGATAAACTAAGAGCCAGTGCAGTCTATCCTGTTTTTAATGCAGGTGAGTTTTCCGGAGTGGTGCCGGTAAAAGATCCGGCAGAAATTCCCGACCCCACCATTACTTATAAATTACTTTTTGAACTGACAGACAATAATGCAGACTCTGTAATTAAGGAAGCCAATTATGGTTTGGTTGAAGTGGCACGTATCATCAACCTGCACGTGGCTTCCGGTATACCAATTGCCAAAATTTTGCCGGTAATTGTGGTGCATGCCGGCGCACTGAATGCATTTTGCACCAGTGAACGGTATAAAGAAAAATATAAAACAGGTAATCCGAACCTGAAATTAATCAGTGAACTTAAAAATATCGGCGCCCGTTTTATTGCCTGTGGCCAGGCAATGGCTTTCAAAAAATTTGCTAAAGAAGATATGTTGCCGGAAGTGAAAATATCACTTACTGCCCAAACAGTTTTATCCGGCTACCAGCTTAAGGGTTATGTGCTCTATAATTTGAGTGAAAGAAAATAACAACTTCTTCTGCTGTTCATAAATCATTTAAAAGCGCATCTTTGCGCTCTAAAAATAAACCAATGAAAAAATCAGCCTTGCTTACCAGTTGTCTCTGTTTGCTTCTTAGTACAACAACTATTTTTGCCGCTAACCCTGAAAATGTTTTGACCGATTCAACCCATCAGCTGGTTGAAGGGTTGAAGTTGCCCGCAGGATTTACATCAACCGTCATTGCCACCGGAATGGACGGAGCCCGTCATTTGGCTGTCACCAAACAAGGCGGCATCTATGTTAAACTCGGGCGTTTAAAGGATGGTAAAGGCATTTACTTTTTAAAAGCGGATAAACAGGGCCACATCAACGTGCAGTATGGTTTTGGCGACTATGCCGGTACAGGTATTTTCGTAAAAAATAATTATCTCTATGCTTCCAGCAATGAGGATGTATACCGGTATAAATTAAATGCCATGGGGGAAGTGATTGACCGCGGCAAACCGGAAAAAATTATTACCGGCCTGGTGAACCATAACCGCGATAACTCCAAATCCATTGCTGTAGATGATGCAGGTAACCTGTATGTAAACTGCGGATCCTATAGCAACAGTTGTTTAATTAATGGTACTTCACTGCAGGCGCCAATGCCCTGCCCCTTGCTGGATTCAGTAGGTGGCATCTGGAAATTTAAAACCAACCGTTTAAACCAGGGCTATAAAGAAGGTATTCGCTATGCCACCGGATTTAAAAATGTAGTGGGATTAGATTGGAACGTCAATACCCATTCGTTGTTTATTATGCAGCATGGCCGGGATCAGTTTCATGACCTTTACCCTGCCCTGTACAGCGAAGAAGATTCCAAAAGTCAGCCTGCAGAAACCATGTACGAGGTACACCAGGGCAGTGATGGCGGATGGCCGTATGTGTATTATGATGCTAAATTGCACAAAAAAATACTGGCACCAGAATATGGCGGCGACGGTAAAAAAACAGGTGGTGCAAAAGCCCAAAACCCCGTGATGGATTTTCCGGCACATCTGGCCCCCAATGGATTACTATTTTATTCCGGCAACCAATTTCCGGCAAAATACCGGCAGGGTGCTTTTATTGCTTTTCATGGTAAATCGCCGGTACTGCAAAAGGGCTACCTGGTAGCGTTTGTACCTTTTAATAAAAACAAACCCTCCGGTAAATGGGAAATTTTTGCAGACAATTTTGCAGTCGGCACCAGCCAGCCAAGACCCTGCGGACTGGCACAAGGCCCTGATGGCAGTATTTACATAGCTGATGATTTTACGGGAAATGTTTATCAGGTGAAGTATAAGAAGTAGGGAGATTTGGATTGAGCAATCAGATAATTTTAATTGTAATGGAGAATTTATTTTAGAGCAAATAAACAGGTAGCGGAATGTGTTTTAGTTGGCATTTCGACTAAAAAATGGGTTAAACTTTGAAAATAATTTAGATAACATGATAGTCCATGTGAGTACGATGCATATGAAAACTGATCCCGACTTCATAAAGTTGACTGAAACTTCAGTTATGGTCCTGGGGCATGTTTTTAATTCATCTTTTATGTTTAATAAACAAACCTCTGAAGAATACAGCATTTTTAAATTTAAAAGAAAACCAACATGTGGGTTAATTGGGAGAAATAATGATTGGTGTTTAGTGGGAGGAAACGTTCTAGTTCTAAGGACATTGGCTGATGACTGTGTAAGGATTTTTCATGATTTTAAAAATATTTACCAGTTTAAAATAGTTAATGATTACTCAGCTCAAATATTGATTAATCCTTGGTCACAGAAAGCTTCAATTTGGAAAATAGAAATTGATTCGATCAAATTAACAAGCCCTGTAAACATATTAGAAAACCCAATCAATATTTTTAAAGTAAAAGATTTTAAAGATTATATCAACAAACCTACGACAGAACAAATAGTATGGTAAACCACGTCCGGCATAGGTATTAACAAAAGTTGAAATTTGATCCCACGTATTTACAACTGTAGTAACGCCATCTCCACTGGTAAACTTTCGTTAATAAGAAATATCAATAGTAACGCTGGTAAGTAATTTTAGTCATAAGGGTATAAAAATCGATCGATATGAAAAAATTACTTACCGGCTTTGCAATTGCCATCGTTGCGGTGATATCGTTTTCCAGTTGTACACAATACAATTACCGCCACCGGGATTACAGCGATGAACGCCACGAACGGCATCATCATCATCGCGGATATGACAGAGATTATGACAGGGATTACGGTCACGATCGCGACAGAGGCGACCGCAGGGATAAATAAATAACGCAGCGTCACTGCTGATTGAAATGTTGTCAGTCAAAGGAAAAAATGATATTCCCGGAAGACTGGCAACCTTTATTTTTACCGTTGAGTCAATGCATAAAATATTTTTAAAGCAATCTGCATTTCAGATGTTCCACGTACAATCCCGGGTATTTCATTTTAAGATATGGCATATGACAGCTTGTTTTTGAATTTGTATTAAGTGTATATTGAGCACCGGAAATTTTTGTGTTATATAATAACCGCCCCACTTATGACAAACATTGGTCTTGCCGGCTTGCTGATGATTGTTGCCAATATCGCTTTCTCGTACAAGGGATTTACCAACCCCGGTTTTTTTGATGCCTATACTTTTGAAGTAGATAAAATTCTCATCAATAAAGATTACAAGCGGTTGGTTACTTCGGGCTTTTTACATGTGAGCTGGACACACCTCCTTTTTAATATGTTCAGCCTGTATGCTTTTTGCGGGCACATTGAAAACACCCTTGGGGAGCTGCCATTTTTAGTGATCTATTTTGCCAGTTTAATCGGGGGAGATTTGCTTTCGTTACTGGTACATAAAAACCATGGTGATTATAGTGCTGTGGGTGCATCAGGTGCGGTGTGCGGAATTATCTTTGCTTCCATCGTCTTGTATCCTGGTATGAGTGTTGGTTTTTTCGGCCTGCCTTTTTCCATGCCGGGATGGTTGTACGGTATGGTGTATGTTGGCTATGCCATTTATGGAATTAAATCTAAAAAAGGAAATATAGGGCATGACGCACATTTGGGTGGCGCCCTCGTTGGAATGGCCACAGCACTGCTTTTTGAGCCGACGGCTATCGAAGAAAATTATATTACTATCCTCGTCATCTGTATTCCAACAATTGCTTTGATTTATTTGATTATTACAAAGCCGCATTTTTTACTGGCAGACAATTTCTTCTTTAAAAAGCACGATGATTATTTTTCCATAGATCATAAATACAATGCTGAAAAAACCAGCAGGCAAAAAGAGATAGATAAAATTCTGGATAAAATAAATTCAAACGGTATGGACAGCTTAAGCCAGGCGGAAAAAGAAAAGCTGAAAAAATATAGCAGGTGAGGCAACGAATTTTTGCCTGTTAAGTTTTTACAACAATATAGAACGCTGCTATTTGGCCTTCCTTCAATCGAACAAATTACATTCATTTCCGCTGCGTTGATTAATGAAATGACAGTTTTACCTGACCGGATTATTGAAACAATAAAATTACTATCTTCAGACAAAGGAATCAATCACGAACAATCCCAATTATTATGACGTTAAAAAGAAGAAATTTTATAAATCTGTCTGCTATGGCAGTTGCCGGAGGAGTAGTTGCAGGCATGAGCTCGTTTACAACGCCTGAAGAAAAAGAAAGAGCAGCAGGTGCTGCAAATCAGCTTCCATTCATGCCCGGGGATGTGGCACCCATTACTGTAAAAGAACGGGAGGCAAGGATTGAGAAGGCGCAACGCCTGCTGACGGAACAAAAGATGGGAGCATTGATTATGGAGTCCGGTACAAATTTGAAATATTTTACCGGTATCAGCTGGTGGCCAAGTGAGCGTACGATGGTGGCCATTATTCCGGCAAGTGGCCCTGTAAGATATGTATGCCCTGGTTTTGAAGAAGCCCGTTTTCGGGAGCAGATCATCATCGGTAAAGATGTATACGCCTGGCAGGAAGATGAAAGTCCTTATAAACTCATAGCAAAAGTGTTGAAAGATGCCGGTGTTTTATCGGGCACTGTTGGCATTGAAGAGCAGGTACGTTTTTTTATTATGGATGGCGTGAGGAAAGAAGCGACCCACCTGAATTTTGCAAGCGGTACACCTGTTACCATGAACTGCCGGATGATAAAATCGGCAGCTGAAATAGCCTTGATGCAAAGGGCAAGTGACATTACACTGGGTGGCATTAAAGTTGGCATCAGCCAGTTGCGGGAAGGCATGTCGCCGGGCGAATTATCTTCCATCATTGGAAAAGCGCAACGTGATTTAGGCGGCGATGCCGATGGGGCATTGTGTCTTTTTGGAGAAGCTGCTGCATTTCCGCATGGCACCATCAAACCAAGGCTATTAAAGAAGGGAGATATTGTTTTAATGGATTGTGGTTGCAGGGTAGAAGGGTATACATCCGACATTACGCGTACGACTGTGTTTGGAGCTGAACCAACGAAAAGGCAAACAGACATATGGAACCTGGAAAAGCAGTCGCAGGCTGCCGGATTTGCTGCCGCTAAAATTGGTGGCGCCTGTGGAATGGTAGATGCTGCTGCACGGAAAGTAATTACGGATGCAGGTTTTGGGCCCGGATATCAACTCCCCGGCTTGCCGCACCGTACCGGTCATGGTATTGGTATGGACGGGCACGAATGGGGCAATATGGTAAAAGACAACCAGCAAAAATTACAGCCGGGCATGTGTTTTAGTATAGAGCCAACAATTTCAATACCAGGCGAATTTGGTATACGGCTGGAAGATTGCGCTTACATGACGGAGGAAGGACCCAAATGGTTTTCAGGACAAAGCAAATCTATTATGGAACCTTTTTAATACTCACTTTAGCTGCTATACATTTACTAGTATCGAATACCATCAAAACAAAAATACCTCCTGCATTTTGCGGGAGGTATTCGTTTATAAGTGTCTTTGCATAGCCAGGCAATTTATTTGCTTCCGTTATAATAAGCACAAACCGGATTCATCACACATACTTCACATTGTGGGTTGGTTGGCCGGCAGATTTCTCTCCCTAAAAATGACATGGCCATACCTGCGTCCCATTGTTTGGCAGGCAATGCTTCCATCAGTTGTTTTTCAATTTTCTTTGGGTCAGCTCCGGTAGCAATCCCCAGGCGTGGCGCTACACGCACCACATGTAAGTCTACGATAATGCCTTCAGGAGCGGCGCCAGCTTCCCGCTTGATTACATTGGCAGATTTACGTCCAATGCCCGGCAGCTCTGTCAACTCATCGAGCGAAAGCGGAATGTTTTTATCGTCTTTTATTTTCTTCGACAGTTCACTCAGCCATTTAGATTTATTGCCAAAATTTCTTACATCACTTATTTGCTCCTGTATGGCTTCCGGTGTGGCCTGTGAAAGCGCTTTCATGTTTGGAAAAGCTGTGAAAAACTTAGGCGCTATCTGGTTAATATGTTTGTCAGAATCCTGTGCAGACAACACCACCATCACCATTAACTGGTACACACTTTTATACTCCAGCGGGTGTTTTTTGCCAAGGTATTTTTTTAATAAAGGTTTTACTGCTTCCGGCCAGTTTACTGTTGCCATGTATAAATTTTTATGAAGTTAAACCTACAATAAATTGCAATCATTTTGGAAAAGAAAGGACAATTTTTTATCACCTTATCGTAACCGGAAACGCATAACCCCGACGGCGGCTCCATGCCCCGTCGGCGGTTAGAAAAGCTCAGTAAAATAGGAAGGAGTTTTATCAACCACCGTCAGGGGTTTATAACCGCTGACGGGGTCTCTCCGAAAGAGTATATAAGCTTTCGCTGTATTTCGTTGTTCCCTTTGTATCCGTCGTTCCGTGGTGTGAAAATGCTAACTGAGTTTCTTGATCTTAATATTTCTGAAATAAATAGGAGCACCCGCATGTTTTCCCTGGAAGCCGATATAACCATGCAGCGGCAGTGTTGACATCGGGTTAGGCAGCCAGGCAGGTACTTCCGAGCCATCCGGATTTGTTTTGGCAGAAGTAAACAACTCCATATTGCATTCGTTTACCAGCGTTCCGTTTAACACAATCCAGATCATTTTGCCACGGCAGGTAATGGTAAAATGATTCCATTCTCCCGGATGCTTTAATGTTTTATTGGTAGCCGGTTTATGACCGAACACGGCGCCGCATTGCCAGTTGGGTGATACGTTGCTCCATTCTTTTGAATAATCATCCGCAATCTGTATTTCAACGGAGTGCGGTATCCAGTCTTTAATATCAGTAGCATGCACTATCACACCACTATTGGTACCCTCAGCTGTTTGAAATTCCAGGTCAACAACAAAATCATCATACTGATCTTTGCTCCACAATGCTTCATCTTTTGACGCGGTAAAAATACCGGCAGAATCTTTCCATACACCTGCAGGGAAAACAGCGTTGGTGAGCCCTTTTGTAAAAACATCCTGCCAGCCTTTTTCTTTTGTATTGGGATGTATGTATGCTGTATCCTGTGCCGCTACTTTTGTAACAGAGCAACTGCAAAAGCCAAGGACAAGCAGTGTGATTTTTTTCATATTGCAATTTTTTAAACCGTTCAACTAAAGATAGCACATCTTGGTAAAATAAGCTTCAATGATTCCCATTTGCATACGCATCAATACCGGGAGCGAATGTTGAAAAAGAGTTGCATGTTGTTCTTCCTAAACTGGGCGTCATAATGAATAACTCAGCAGGGGCACCGGGTTAATAAGAAAGTTTCAGTGACTGACCAGACTTCATCGGTTTACTTTTTTCGTTTAAAAAAAATGCCGGCCAATTTGCCAGTTTAAAAAAATCTTGCTATTTTAATTGTCAATTTCAGAAGCCATTACGCATTTACGATTGTCAAATCCACCGCCATGTCAGATACTTTATCAGTTGATCTTGCCATTATTCGGCAATGGATAGCCGCTAAACTGGAACCAGAAGTCGTAGAACAAAAATTAAAAGAAAGCGGGCTGGATGCAGCTTCCATCAGCACTCATTTAAGGGCGTTCAGAAAATTAAAAAATGCTAAAAAATTACAGGCAGGGTTTATTTGTATGGCAGCAGGCGCTTTTCTGGGCTTTGTAAGTTGTCTGCTTACCATCCTAAATCCTTTTCCTGCTTTGTACAATCTTATTTTATTCGGACTTACTTCCGTAGCCATTTGCATAATTTGCCTGGGGATGTACCTGGTATTTGAGTAACATAAATTTAATCCGCAAAGTTTTACCTGGAACTCGTAGCAGGATGCGCCTGAATTGAGTTTCATTCCATTTTTAAAAAAGATAATTGTTTAAATGAATTGTAGCAAGGAATTTGCATTACAGGGCATTGCACAAGTTAATTTCAAAATTGGTTCAATCATTATTTAAAACAATATCAGTATGAAAACAAGTATTCTTTTAGTGGCAGGGTTAATAAGTTCAATGCTTTTGCAGGCTCAGCTTAAGACCACTGTCGTTTGCCCGCCATTTGACGTGGATGTGCTGGAAGGTACTGTGAACCGGATATTTACTTATTCAACCCTGGCAGATGTTGAAAAGCAATTCCCCTGTTTTACCAGTGCCACGCCTGAAACCAATGGCAGCACCTGTGGCGGTGTTTTTTTTAAAGACAAAGACATTTCTTTTTTTACTGAAAGGAATTATATAGAGATCGGGGCACATTTTAAAGGCAAGCTAAGCATTCCGCTGATAGGGGCTGCCAGAACCAGTTTATTTAATGTGCTGGGTAACCCTTCTATAAAAGATGTAACCTGGGATGCTTACCAAACCAAATACGGTATCCTGATTGTATATTTCGACAAGGCTTCAAAAATCAACAAAATACAAATGAGCAACCGCAACGCAGCCACATTGAAATTGTGTGAATAGAGGATCGGAGTGGGGTTTACCGTTTTCAGACTGGAATATTACTTATTTACATACAACCGTACCGACCAGGTGGCCGCTTTATACAGGTTCAGCGTAAAGTTGTTTCCGTTCGACATGGTGACGTATAACTTTACGGGGAACCTGTCAATATCATATGTAACATGAAACCTGGTAGGAGTTTCTACTGTAGATAACTTTCTTATGATCGCCTGGTCACCCGCAACAATATCTTCCAGTCTTAAAACATAGCCGGGCTGTCCCTGAAAATCGGAAGGGACACCGGTTGGAGAACCTGAAGTTGTAGATATTTCAAAGCTGATGGTGCGGCCTGACTGAGGTGTAGCTTTAATCTCATACCGGTCAAACATGGTGGCGCCGTTAAAATCGTAGGTTTTATAATCTTTACCACGGTAGGTATTGCCGCTCCAGAACCCTTTGATGGTGCTGTCAGCTTTTCCATTGTGCATATAATGCGTTTCGCCTTTGCCTTCCATTTGGCCGTCCTGGAAAAAGCCGGCATGGTAAGTACTGTCGTCATAATAATAAACACCGGCTCCGTTTGGTTTGCCATTCGCAAATGTGCCTTTATAATGATGCTGGCCGAAGGCTTCGCCCTGCCCGCTGGCAAGGCCGTTTTTACACTCACCTGTGTAGCGCATATTCAATGTTGGAGTAAGTACTTTACAGGCCTGGGAGGAATCCTGTGCGGCAATCACACCGCAATGGAGCAGTAAAACTAAAAGAAGGATTGCAAAGCTATTTTTCATATGACAATGGGTTAGCGAAGCGAATCAGCTGCGCATTTTTTAAAGATAATGATTATTACGATTAGCCGGATAATACTCTCAACTCATAAGCAGGCCGGCTAATCAGGTTGAAGGAAAACAGGTGCACGTTATGTTCATCCGGAGGATGAAATTGGTAGCCATCCTGTAGATTTTTTCTAAGAATTCACCTTGCCGGTTCAAAAACTTTTACCCAAAAAATGATTTCTGTATTTATCTATGCAATAAATGTCTGGTTTCCTGTAATTTCGCAATCCTAAAATTAAACTACATGCACATTTCTTCTTTATTGGATCGCTTTGCAGAACCTGAAACACTTAAAATGGCCAAACTGGGTCGTGAATTAAGGGCAAAAGGAGTTGACGTAATTGACCTTAGCCTTGGAGAACCTGATTTTGATACACCTCAGTTCATCAAGGATGCGGCTATAAAAGCTATCAACGACAACTGGAGTCATTATACTCCGGTAGCGGGTTTTGCAGATTTAAGAGAAGCAGTTTGCACCAAATTAAAACGCGACAATAACCTGGATTATAAGCCTGAAAATATTGTTACTTCTACGGGGGCAAAACAGAGCCTGGCCAATGCCATTTTAGCGGTGGTAGACGACGGTAACGAAGTGGTAATTCCTACGCCATACTGGGTTACTTATTCAGAACTGGTTAAAATAGCCCGTGGTGTTGTGGTGCAGGTAAGTACCAGCCTGGAAAGTGGTTTTAAAGTTACACCCGAACAACTGGAAGCAGCCATTACGGATAAAACAACCTTGTTCATGTTTTCCTCTCCCTGCAACCCATCCGGCGCAGTGTACAGTAAAGCGGAACTGGAAGGTCTGGCCAACGTGTTAAGAAAATACCCGAATGTTTATATCATTGCAGATGAGATTTACGAATACATCAATTTTGTAGGCAAGCATGAAAGCATTGCGCAATTTACCGACCTGAAAGAAAGGATTATCCTGATCAATGGTCTGAGTAAGGGTTTTGCCATGACCGGCTGGCGACTTGGCTATATCGCGGCCAATGTGGAAGTAGCTAAGGCATGCGAAAAATTACAGGGCCAGTTCACAAGTGCCACTTGTTCTATCACCCAAAAAGCCGCAGTAGCAGCATTAACCGGTGATCTGAAACCTTCTATGGATATGACGACTGAATTTACCCGCAGAAGGGCTAAAGTAATGGAAATAATAAAAGATGTTCCCGGCATTAAATGCAGCGAACCGGAAGGCGCTTTTTATATTTTTCCTGATGTATCTTCTTATTTTGGTAAATCAGACGGTGAAAATGTAATTACCAATTCGGCCGATTTTTCGATGTACCTGTTAAATACAGCGCATGTATCTTCTGTAATGGGGGATGCATTTGGCGAGCCAAAATGTGTTCGCTTTTCTTTCGCCAACAGCATGACAAACATTGAAAGAGCCTGGGTACGTATTATTGATGCGTTGGCTAAATTGAAGTAAGTGAAAGCTTAAAGCGTAAGGCTGAAGGCCTAAAGCAAAAGGATAATACAAAGGCGGAAGACGGTCGTAAAAAGTGATCGTCTTCCGCCTTTGTATTTGCACAAGCGTTCAGCTTTCAGCCTTTAGCCTTCAGCCTTAGCCTTCAGCTTTCAGCCTTTAGCTTTCAGCTTTCAGCCTTTTGCTTTTGCTTCCAGCTTCCTCCCTTAAAATCGCATCCAGCTTTAACACCTGTGGTATTAAAAGTTCCTGCTCATCGTTGTTGATTATATAATCACATAAATGCATTTTGTCATCTTCGTTCATTTGCTTGTTTAGCCGGGCCGTAACCTCTTGTTCCGTTATACCATCTCTTTGCATTACCCGTTGTATCCGCAGGGGAGCAGGGGCAAATACACCGATTACTTTATCCAGCCATTTTTCGGCTCCGCTTTCAAATATCAGGGCGGCTTCTTTGATGGCATAGGGAGCGGTTTGTTGCTGCATCCATTTGTCCGCATTGGCAATTGTGGCGGGATGTACAATGCTGTTTAGCAAGGTAAGCTGTGCCGGGTTATTAAACACTTTCTCTGCAATGAATGGTCTGTTCAATGTGCCGTTCCTATAGCTATCTGTGCCAAATGCGCCGATAATTTTTGCTTTAAGATGCTCATCTTCATTCATCAATTTTTTGGCAGCATCATCTGCATAAAAAACAGGGATGCCCAGCAACCCGAATATCTTTGCAACCGTGCTCTTACCGCTGCCGATGCCTCCTGTTATGCCAACTTTTAAAACCAACGTTTTAATGGATAATTTTTTAATTGATAATTGATAATTAAAACCCGTGTATTATTGTTTGCAGCATTTTCCCGGATGGTAACTGCTAAAAAAACCGGTCGTTTTACGACCGGTTAAAATTATTAATTAAATATTGTATTCCTGTATTAATTCCCTTTCCGGGAACAGAGATTATGCTTTTGTTTCAGCTGCCGGCTTATTGATCGCTGCAGTCATTTCCATACTTACCGTGCTCTTCTCAATTTTAAGATAACTGCCCGGGCTCACTTCAAGGCTCAGGGTACCGTCTTCGTTTACTTTATTAACCGTGCCATGTATGCCCGCGATGGTTACTACTTTATCGCCTTTTTTAAGATCGGATATAAAGGTTTTTTGTTGCTTTGCTTTTTTCGCCTGCGGACGAATCATAAACATCCAGAAAACTAAAATCATCAGGCCCATAAAAATTAAAGAAAAACTGCTGCTGCCTTTTCCCTGGGGATCCATCATCAAAAAAATACTAAGTGAATGCATGTGTTGTGAAATTGATTATTAAAAATGAAATGTTTTTTATTTTTTGGCTGTGATATCTCCTCTTAAAATCAAGGGAGGAAAGGCAGGGTTGGCATTCGAAATTACGGTGATCGTTTTTTCATTGTGTCCCACTTTACCCTGGCTGTTAAATACAACTTTTATAAAACTTGTTTCACCGGGCATTACCGGCTTTTCAGGTTTTTCGGGAACCGTACAACCACAGCTGGCATGGGCATTGGTAACTATCAAAGGTTTGTCACCTGAATTTTTAAACCTGAAATTATAGGATACTTTTTCTCCTTCAGTGGCAGTACCAAAATTATAAGCGGTGTCAATGATCTGAACGGTAGTACTATCCATTGCTGCCATTTCTGCCATAGAAGCCATGCCATCTGCCACCTTATCTTTTCTCCGCACATCACAACTAACAATACCGGCACTTATTAAAAAGAATAAAACATATTTTTTCATTCGTAGTTTTTTGCAAAGTTATAATTTAAAAGCTGAAAGCAAAAGGCTGAAAGCGGAAAAGCAAGGCATCAGTGCGTTCATTATCAATTATCCATTAAAAAATTATCCATTAAAGCGTGCTGTTCTTAAATGTCTTCTTGTTAATCTTTCCTTCGGCACTCAGCTCTTTATGAATATTATCCAGGATGCCATTGATAAACTGGCCGCTCTGCGGGGTGCTGTATTCTTTTGCCAGATCAATGTATTCGTTGATGGTTACCCTGGTAGGGATGGTTTCAAAAAATAGAAACTCACAAATGCCCATCTGGATAATGATCAGGTCGAGGGCGGCAATACGGTCTGCATCCCAGTTTTTTAACTTGGGTTTCAGCAATTCCATACTCACTTCTTTTTTCTCCAGCGTGGTTTCCAGCAGGCCTTTTGCAAAGTCCCACTTTTCTTTGCTTACGAATTCATTGAAATTATAACTGCCGGGCTTTTGTAAAAAATTCAGCATCAGAATGTTCATCATTTCCGCATCATCATCCCAGTTAATAAAATGTTCTTCTACATGGCTGATGAAATTTTCGTTGGGCAGCATCAGGTTAGTGAAAATGAATTCAAGGATATCTTTTTCTGATTTCTTATCCCTGCTTTGTGCCTCCGTGTAATCGGCGTATTCTTCAGACTGGGCCATCGCCTGGTAGGTCTTTTTCAGCAATTCCTCATCCATCATCAGCTGCGGCTTGGTTTCAGCACATGCCGCCGCATAACCAGGTTCTTCAACAATTTTCCAGAGTAACTCGTTACCGGCTATTTTGGTATTGATATTCAGGTCCTCTTCGGAAGGTAAATGTTTGGATGCTTTTTTGAGTGCGTCTTTCTCGGAGTACCGGGCTACTTCGCTTACAAAGTAAACGAGGTAAACAAATAATTTACGGCTCTGGTCTATTTGTTTTCTTAAAAGGCGAACGGCCTCTGCAGGAGCTACTTCATTGCTCATACTGTCAATTGTGTACAGGCTCTGCATTACCTTAACCCGTATATTTCGTCTGCTGATCATGCTAAAAGAACTTTATTTGGATGGCAAATTTAAGGGATTAAAATTTGGCAACCCAAACTAGCGGCGGCAAACCATTCCAGCGGCGGTTGACACAGGTAGCTATTATAGCAGCAAACTGTCCGGCCTATGAAAAAATGTCTGCCAATACCTGTCTTATTACTGACAATCATCCTTGTAAACTGACAACTATGCCAATATTCATGTTTGGTATAAAATTAGTGCAAGTGCATTGCCCGTAATAAACGAGGCATCTACTTTAAACAAACAAAAAATCAACATTATTATGGCTAAGAAGTTAAACATTACGCCTTTGCATGACAGGGTGATTGTGAAACCAGCGGCTGCGGAAGAAAAATCTGCAGGAGGTATTATTATTCCTGATACAGCTAAAGAAAAACCACAGCGTGGTATTGTAGTGGCGGCAGGTCCAGGTAAAAAAGACGAACCCGTAACTGTAAAGGCCGGAGATGCTGTATTGTATGGCAAATATTCCGGTACAGAAATTACATTTGAAGGTGTTGAATACCTGATCATGAGAGAAAGTGATATACTGGCAATAGTTTAAAGCGAAAATGGCTCAATGTAAAAAGTAAAGCATTGTCTTCCTCATTTTCAAATTTTCAAATTTTTTAAATTTTCAAATTAAGTATTATGGCAAAAATGATATTCTTCGATATAGAAGCCCGCAACAAAATGAAAAAGGGCGTGGATACTTTAGCTAATGCAGTTAAAGTAACCCTTGGACCAAAAGGTCGCAACGTGGTAATCGAAAAAAAGTTCGGCGCACCGCAGGTAACTAAAGATGGTGTTACGGTTGCAAAAGAAATTGAACTGGAAGACCCGATTGAAAATATGGGTGCCCAGATGGTGAAAGAAGTGGCTTCTAAAACTGCAGATATTGCCGGTGACGGTACTACAACTGCAACTGTTTTGGCGCAGAGCATCATCAGCGAAGGATTGAAAATGGTAGCAGCCGGTGCAAATCCAATGGATTTGAAACGTGGTATCGACAAAGCAGTTAGAGCCGTAGTTGAAAACCTGGTTGCCCAGAAAAAAGATGTTGGCAACAACAGTAAAATGATTGAGCAGGTTGCAACCATTTCTGCCAACAATGATAATGAAATCGGTAAGCTGATTGCTCAGGCAATGGCTAAAGTAGGTAAAGAAGGTGTTATTACTGTTGAAGAAGCAAAAGGTACAGATACTACAGTTGATGTAGTGGAAGGTATGCAGTTCGACAGGGGATACATTTCTCCTTATTTCGTTACCAACAGCGAAAAAATGCAGGCTGAATTACAGAATCCTTTTATCCTTATTTATGATAAAAAGATCTCTGCTATGAAAGATATTTTGAGCGTACTGGAAAAAGTAGCCCAGAGTGGTCGTCCGTTGATGATCATTGCAGAAGATTTGGATGGTGAAGCACTGGCAACACTGGTGGTAAACAAATTACGTGGTACCATTAAAGTGGCTGCAGTAAAAGCACCAGGCTTTGGTGACAGAAGAAAAGAAATGTTGAATGACCTGGCTGCTTTAACCGGCGGTACTGTTATCAGTGAAGATTTGGGTAATAAACTGGAAGGTGTTGAACTGACTTCTTTGGGCCAGGCTTCATCTATCACTATTGATAAAGACAATACCGTGATCGTTGGTGGTAAAGGAAAAAAATCCGATATCGTTTCACGTGTCAATCAAATCAAGGCACAGGTAGAAAATACCACTTCTGATTACGATAAAGAAAAATTACAGGAACGTTTGGCTAAACTGGCCGGTGGTGTTGCTGTATTGTATGTAGGTGCTGCTACAGAAGTAGAAATGAAAGAAAAGAAAGACCGTGTGGATGATGCATTGCATGCTACAAGAGCTGCGGTTGAAGAAGGTATTGTACCAGGTGGTGGTGTTGCCTACATTCGTGCCATTGCAGGTTTGGAAAAACTGAAAGGTGCATTGAATGCGGATGAAGCAACTGGTATTGCGATTGTTCGCCGTGCTATTGAAGAGCCATTGCGCCAGATCGTTGCCAACTGCGGTATCGAAGGTTCAATCGTTGTACAGAATATTAAAGAAGGCGAAGGAGATTATGGTTTCAATGCCCGCACTGAAGTATATGAAAATATGTTTAAGGCTGGTGTAATTGATCCAACTAAAGTTGCCCGCGTTGCCCTTGAAAATGCAGCATCTATTGCAGGTATGTTGTTAACAACAGAATGTGTAATAGCCGACAAACCTAAAGAAGATGCAGGCCATAGTCATGGTGGTGCTCCTGATATGGGTGGAATGGGAGGTTACTAATACAACCGCATTTCAAAATATAAAAGATCCCCTTCAATTTTTGGAGGGGATTTTTTTTGTTTAAACGTTTGACGCCAAACTGGTATTATTAAATGGTCAGCGGTCTGTAATAAAATTATAGACCAGGTATTCACTGGCAAAGTTCTTAGGCATATGTTTTAGTCCTCATTTTTTTTGCTTGATACAAAAAGGAAGCAAAAGAATTAAGACTGCGAATAAAAGGCTTAAATTTTTATTCGGAGCCGTTTGAAGCGTATTCATGTCGGAAAGCGGGCGTATGAAGTTTCAGGCTTAACAGACTTGCATAAATGTAAGCGCTTCAATCCTTCCTTCGGGTTGAACACAGTAACTGCAAAAGATACCTCTTTCGGTTAAGTGACGGCTTGCCGGCATTCAAAAAATGCGCAGCAATATTTTTTGAAAGAAGCGAAAGCAGCATCGTTGCAGTTACGCAGCCCCGCCGGCGGCAGAGGCGAATCCTCCTACAGAAAGATATTCAGATTGCCGTGAGTCGCAGGCAAACCTTTTGCTTTTGGTACAGCTTACTTTTCTTTTTTGTCTTGATACAAAAAAGAAACAAAAAAAATCAAGGCTGCGAATAAAAAGGCTGAAATTTTCAATGCAATCCTACAATCAAGGAACTCGCTTGAAGCGTATAATACTTTGCAGTACATGCGTGCTCAAACAGCCTTGATTGCTTAACGGATTACATTGAAAATTTCTAGCACTTTTTATTCGAGGCCGTTTGAAGAGTAGGCGTTACAGAAAGGCTTTATATGGAGTTTGCGACCTTAAAGAGATTGGGAAAAATAAAGCGCTTCAATACAACCTTCGAGTTGAACACAGTAACTGCATAAGATGCCTCTTTCGGTTCAGTGACGGCTTGCCGGCATTCAAAAAATGCGCAGCAATATTTTTTGAAAGAAGCGAAAGCAGCATCGTTGCAGTTACGCAGCCCCGCCGGCGGCAGAGGCGAATCCTCCTACAGAAAGATATTCAGATTGCCATGAGTCGCAGGCAAACCTTTTGCTTTTGGTACTGCTTACTTTTCTTTTTTTGTCTTGATACAAAAAAGAAACAAAAAAAATCAAGGCTGCGAATAAAAAGGCTGAAATTTTCAATGCAATCCTACAATCAGGGAACTCGCCGCCAGAGAAAAATACTTTGCAGGTTATGCCGGATCAAACAGCCTTGATTGCTTAACGGCTTGTGTTGGAAATTTTCTAGCACTTTTTATTCGAGGCCGTTTGAAGAGTATGGCTTGTGGAAAGCATGTGTATGAAGTTGGCGTGCTTAAAGAAATTACGGAAAAATAATGCCCTTCAATCCTTCCTTCGGGTTGAACACAGTAACTGCAAAAGATACCTCTTTCGGTTCAGTGACGGCTTGCCGGCATTCAAAAAATGCGCAGCAATATTTTTTGAAAGAAGCGAAAGCAGCATCGTTGCAGTTACGCAGCCCCGCCGGCGGCAGAGGCGAATCCTCCCACAGAAAGATATTCAGATTGCCGTGAGTCGCAGGCAGACCTTTTGCTTTTGGTACTGCTTACTTTTCTTTTTTTGTCTTGATACAAAAAAGAAACAAAAAAAATCAAGGCTGCGAATAAAAAGGCTGAAATTTCCAACACAATCCTGCAATCAAGGATCTCGCCGTAAGAGATTAACACTTTGTGCTTTACGCTGGCTCAGACAGCGTTCACTTCTTGACGGCCTATCCTGCTAATTTTTAGCACTTTTTATTCGAGGCCGTTTGAAGAGTATGCGTTACAGAAAGGCTTTATATGGAGTTTGCGACCTTAAAGAGATTGGGAAAAATAAAGCGCTTCAATCCTTCCTTCGGGTTGAACACAGTAACTGCTTAAGATGCCTCTTTCGGTTCGGTGACGGCTTGCCGGAATTCAAAAAATGCGCAGCAATATTTTTTGAAAGAAGCGAAAGCAGCATCGTTGCAGTTACGCAGCCCCGCCGGCGGCAGAGGCGAATCTACAACTAGAAAGCTGTGCGTATTGCCTAATGTTTGTCAACAATATTTGCTTCGATAAACCATATTTTACTTTTTGATAAAAAAACAAAAAATTCAGGCTGCGAATAAAAGCCTGATCCTAAAAGATTAAAGCAAGGATATCGATAATATTGTTCAATCAACATTGTTAATGCGATGTTGTTTAAAATAATACAACGCATCTGCTTCATTAATCGGCCGCAGTACTTTACAGGGATTTCCTGCTGCGACTGAATCAGCAGGAATATCTTTTGTAACAACGCTACCAGATCCAATCACCACATTGTCGCCAATAGTTACGCCAGGGTTGATTACCGTATTACCACCGATCCATACATCATTGCCAATGGTAACAGGAAAAGCATATTCCCATTCCGCATTTCTTGTACTCGCATTAATGGGATGGCCGGCCGTAAAAATGCTTACGTTGGGTGCAATAAAAACATTGTTACCAATGGTCACTTTGGCGCAGTCCAGTATCACGCAGTTGTAATTGACATAGAAATTGTCTCCTGCAAAAATGTTGTACCCGTAATCGCAATGAAAGGGTGGCTCAATCAAAAAATTTGTACCTGTTCTGCCAAACAATTGCCGGATAATTTGTATCCGGGCAGCAGCTTCGGCGGGCCGCTGGTTATTGAAATCAAACACCAGTTCTTTGGCGTGCAACCGCTCTGCTGTAAGCATTGCATCAGATGCCTTGTATAATTTACCGGATAACATCTTGTCTTTTTCACTTTGCATAAGAGTATTTTTATTTGATAGAGTGGTCATTTATTTTGAAGGTAATGCCCGCTATAGCTTTCTGAAAATCTGACAACTTCGTCTTTAACAACCTTAGTAGAAATTAACAAAAGAACTGATAAACCTTATTACCATATTCTGAAGGCTAATAATGTAATAAGGTTACCATATTCTAAAAATAATACTACTAAGGTTTATTGAAGAGACAGATCATAGTGCTGCAATTGTTAGAAAGCTCTTTATCATTGATCCATGCTTAGTTATTCTCACTAAACTGCAGCAACCGGCATAAAAATCGAAAAACACTTACCCTCAATATACTTTCTTCTCTACAATTTAGCTTCTTTAAATCAACCAATTTTACTAAAGCAAAAATCCAATACTATTTCAAAACCGTGTCCGTCCCTGAGTTTGTCCTGAATTGAATATTACTCCTGAAAAGCCTCCCCAGTGGAGGTTTTTTATTGCCCTGAATTTTTCAAGTGTTTGGGTGTATTATCCATCTAAACGACAGACTTCTCAAACACCCCGCCGGCGGCTTCCGGCCCCGGCGGCGGTTAAGTGATATCTTCGGATATACGTTGATTGATTAACTTCAACCGGGCTAGTCAGGTCGTCCCGGTTTTATCAATGCTAAAAGTGGATAAGGCAGCCTTTTTCATTAACTGCCGTCAGGGTTTATAACCGCTGACGGCGCGTATGCAGATTCGTTTTAATCTGCCGCTCCCAGGTTTTCCTGTTCATTAAGGCGGGATTAATAACCGCTGACCGTATTGTTCAATGTAAAACTATTCTAACCATTCAACCCGGTAAAAATAAATGTAAATTTGAGTATTCACACGGGAAACAAATCATCACAGTTCAATTATAGTAAGCGCATACCATCAGAAGTTTGCAGGTATGAACAGTAAATCGAAATAATAAAATCATATGCCAACCATTCAACCACAATACAGCGCAGCAAAATACAAAACGCCCGCTGGTATTACACTGACCTGTAAAAACTGGATCGCAGAAGCAGCCTACAGAATGCTGTTGAATAACCTCGATCCTGAAGTGGCGGAAAGGCCCGAAGAGTTGATTGTATACGGCGGTCGCGGCAAGGCGGCACGTAATTTTGAAAGCCTTGACCTGATCTTAAAAGCATTGAAAGATTTGAATGAAGATGAGACCCTGCTGGTACAAAGCGGCAAACCGGTTGCTATGCTGAAGACGCATAAAGATGCGCCGAGGGTATTAATCTCCAACAGCCAGCTGGTACCCAAATGGGCCGACTGGGATCATTTTGATGAGCTGGAAAAAAAAGGTCTTATCATGTATGGTCAGATGACGGCCGGCTCGTGGATCTATATCGGTTCGCAAGGCATAGTACAAGGTACTTATGAAACATATGCCGCCGCTGCCAATAAAGACTTCGGGGGCACATTAAAAGGCACTTTGAATGTTACTGCGGGGCTTGGCGGAATGGGAGGAGCTCAGCCATTGGCCATTACCATGAATGAAGGGGTGGCGCTGATTGCAGAGGTAGAAGAATGGCGCATCGATAAACGCATTGAAACCAGGTACCTGGATGTAAAAATTACGGACATAGACACTGCCATTGACGCTGCGCTGGAAGCAAAACAACAGGGACAAGCTTTATCTATAGGCGTGTTGTGCAATGCCGTTACACTTTTGCAAAGACTGGTAGAAAGAAATATTATCCCTGATACCTTAACCGATCAAACGTCGGCACATGACCCGCTGGTAGGGTATGTACCGCATACGCTGTCCAATGAACAGGCGAATGTATTGCGTAAACAAAATCCGCAGCAGTATATTGAATTAAGTTATCAAAGTATGAAACTGCATGTAACGCTGATGCTGCAGTTACAGCAACTCGGCGCCGTTACATTCGATTATGGCAATAATATAAGGGCCAGGGCACAGGAGAAGGGGCTGGCCAATGCGTTTGATTTTCCTGGTTTTGTGCCGGCCTATATCCGGCCATTGTTTTGCCTGGGGATGGGCCCGTTTCGCTGGGTAGCACTGAGTGGCGATCCTGAAGATATCCGGGTAACTGATACCGTTATGATGGAATTGTTTCCCGAAAATGAAAGCATGATCCGCTGGATAAAAATGGCACAGCAACGCATCGCATTCCAGGGCCTGCCGGCACGCATCTGCTGGATAGGACAGGGGGAAAGAGAAAAAGCCGGCCTTGCATTTAATGAGCTCGTACGCACGGGAAAAGTAAAAGCACCGATTGTTATTGGAAGAGATCACCTTGACACGGGTTCGGTAGCCAGTCCTAACCGCGAAACAGAAGCGATGCTGGATGGCAGCGATGCAATTGCCGACTGGCCCGTGCTAAATGCCTTGGTAAATACGGCCGGTGGAGCAAGCTGGGTAAGTCTCCATCATGGTGGCGGCGTTGGCATGGGGTACAGTATTCATGCAGGCATGGTAATTGTGGCAGATGGCACACCTGAAGCTGCCGCACGGTTAAGCCGTGTATTGCGTAACGATCCCGGCTTAGGCGTAATCCGCCATGCAGATGCAGGCTATGATGTAGCGAAAGATACCAGCCGCAAATTTGGACTGGATATCAAAGACCGGCTTGAAAATAATCTTTAAGCGACCCTGCTGCTCCGTTGTTACAACTATTTTTTGTCAGCCCACACCTGCTAATTAGCCAAAAATCAATTGGTTATAAATTTCAGAATGGGCATATTATATTATTTGTAAAAAATATTTTATAATTTATATACATTATTCAAAATAATTTATATTTTTATAGCCGTTCGTCCATATCAGTTCGTCAAATGCTTTAGGAGGCAAACTCCACTGGGCTGAATTTCTTACCTCACATTCACTCGTCGTTTTTAAGTTAATCCATATATCTGCTGAATGAAATAGTGTACCTGTAATTGTGATCCTGCTGCTCTACCTCCCTTCCAAGATAAGTTCCTGAGCATACGCTATGTAAAAAAACTCACTTTTTTACAGGGGAATCGTATGTCCTGTTCCGGTGAAAATAAGTCGTCATGAAAACATATATTTTCCTCCCTGCAGTTGGCCTGCTGTTATGCATTTGCAGCTCAGGCCAGACAAACAATTATTTCGGTGCTTCCGGCATCCTGAACGGAAATGTCTGGAGCACAGCACCCGTAGGCCCGTATACCGCTGCGTTAAATACAAGCGGGGGCGCCATCATCTATTTCAATAACCCCGCACCAGTAACCGGTGGAACTATAACTGTGGCGGGTATCAACGCCAATGCCAACGTATCCGCCTGGGCGAACGGGGGTACTTTAGGTACCGGCGGAACGGTCATTCCAATAACAGTAGGAGCCGGGGCTATACTGAATATGAACCAGGCTGTATCAACTGCTGGAGGTACGGGTTTTAATAAAACAGGCACAGGTACGCTGGTTTTCGGCACTGGTGGCAACTACAGTGGAGGGTTTACGCTGACTGCAGGAACCATGGTAGTAAATGGTATCAATGCGATGGGGGCAACTCCAGGCAATACGCTTACTTTAAACGGTGGTACACTTTGTTCAACTGGAAATATGGCCCTTGCAGCAAAATACCCCGGGGGCATAACCATTGGAGGCAATGTACAATTTGGAGAAACTGCTGCTCCTGCTGCAGCAGCAGCCAGTCTGATTTTCAGCGATAACATTGATCTCGGCAATGCCAACCGTACCCTGACTTTAGGCAATGCCGGTACGGTATCTTTTGGTGGAATTATTTCCAACAGCGCTCCGGCCGGTATCAGCTTTTCAGCCAACAGCAATGGCAGCGGACTATTTGATATTACCAATGCAGCCAATACTTTTTCCGGACCGGTAAACCTGAATGGTGGTGAAGTACGTTTTGCTGCCGATGGTAGTTTCGGCAATCCGGCGAACGTGATTGTAATGGATGGCGGCGTTCTGCGTACCAACGCCACATTTACCCTTGCACACAATCTTCAGTTGGGCCCGGCGCCCGGAACTGCAATAAATACCCCTGCAGGTAACCTCACAATCAGCGGCACAATCGCTGATAAATCTGGTGCCGGAAACCTTATAAAAAAAGGTGCTGGTATACTAACATTAACTGGTGCGAATACTTTTACCGGTACAACAATGCTCCCGGCTCGGGGAGGTACCCTGCAGTTAAATAAAATTGGGGGCAATACCATTCCTGCAACAAATGATGTAGTGGTAAATGGTGGCGTGCTGCAAATAAGCCGTAACCAAACACTCAATAATATGAGTTTGGTGGCGGGCAATATCACTGTAGATAATGGTGTTACGCTAACTATTAATGGCACGCTGGATTATTTTCCCGCAGCGTCTATAACCCTCACGGGCAGCGGAAAAATTGCCTATGGCCCCGCCGGCATCCTAAAATACTCAGGAAATAATGCTACAATTATTAGTGCAGAAGAATGGCCGCTGGTAAATGTGCCTGCCACGGTGATTTGTAATAACAGCGCCGGTGTCGCATTACCCATTACAGGTTCCGTCACCGGCAGTCTTGTATTATCTGCCGGAACTTTTACCATCGGAGCAGGTGGTTTGCTTGATTTAAATGGTGCAGATTTAATTGTTGGCACAGGGACGCTTGCAGGCAATGCTTCGGCTGACTTTACAGTAAGAGGTGTAACAGGTGGCACTGTTGTATTGCCGTCCAATATCAGCCTGAAAAATGTTACTGTTGGTGGTACAAGAACGTTGGCACTAAACGGTACCAGCAATCTCACTTTATCCGGCAGTTTATTGGTTGATGCCGGTGCTGTTTTTGACAACGGCGGTGAAAGCCAGGTTATATACAATGGTGGTTTCGTTACCGTTAGCGGTACATTTATCAATCGTGATAAAGATAATTTTACCGGCACCAATGGAGCCATACCCGGGGTTACGACTACATTGATGCCCGGCAGTACCGTTGAGTATGCCCTCGCAGGAAATCAGGTGATCACCAAACGGGACGATTATAATGATGTTGTTTTTTCCGGGGGCGGAGTAAAGGCGCTGGCCAATGCCTGCAGCCCGGCCGGAACTGTTTTTATAAAAGGCAATACCACTGTAGATGCGGGCATTCATGTGTTTGGAAACCTGTTAACCAGTCTTTCTATGGATAATGGCCGCCTGATTTTAAGGGGTACCAGCAATCCCCAACCCCACATGGGCGGCACTTACAACCTGACGGGTGGCGTGGTGCAATTTGATTGCAACAGTGCCAGCGGCCAAACCATCCGCAGTGAAACCTATAAAAATATTGAAACTACCGGCTTGTACACCGGTAACTCCAACGGCAACATCACATTGAGTTCAAACGGAACCTTTACGGTAAAAACCGGCAGCGTGTTTGAGATGAATGACAATGCCATCATTGGCCCTTCCGGCATTCAAACCGTTACGGTGGAAACCGGCGCCACCTTTAAATGCGGCAACGCCCTTGGCTTCAACGGCCCGCTGTCCGGGTTAAACTCGCCGGCTATCAGGGATAATATAGAGACGATTATTTTACAGCCCGGCAGCACCGTCAATTATTCAAGATCCAATCCGCCGCAGGTAAGTGGCGATCAGTCAATCACCAATACCATTCCTTATCAGCACCTCGTGATTGCTGGCTCAGCCGGTATTAAAACAGCGCCTGCAGGTATACTGACTGTAAAAGGTGATTTTATAAAAACCGGTACACCCGTATTTGCACATAATAATGGCACGGTGTTGCTGAATGGCGGCAACCAGTCTTTTGCAGGTCTGCCATACAATAATCTATTGCTTGATAATACCGGAGTTAAAACACTCACAGGTAACGCCAGCATTGCCGATTCCATTCAAATCAGTAACCTGCTTACTACACCGGCAACAGAATTGTCGCTGGGTGAAAATTATATTACGTTGCTATCCGGCGCCACTAATACTGCCAGGGTGGGGGCCATCCCTGATGTAGCCGGCGTAAAAATAAATTACGGTACCAATGGCCGGTTTGTAATAGAAAGATATTATCCCCCCAAACGTGCCTGGCGATTGATTACTGCCCCTGTTACAGCGGATGCATCTACCGGCACTATCTTTAATTCCTGGCAAAACCGGGGATTGGCAACCAGCCAAAGCGGCACATTTATAACCGGCAAAAATCCTGCTCCCGCGGTGAATGGGTTGGATCCATCTCCTTTTAACAACAGTTCTTTAAAAACATTTAATGCCGCCACGCAGTTACTGGAAGAAGTCACGAACACCAGGACACAATTGATTTCAGGCACTACGGGCTCAGCGGATAACAGGGGCTATTTTATTTTTGTCAGGGGCGACCGGAGTACAAACAATCTTTTTAACCCACCCTTTGCCAATGCAACCGTGTTGAGAGACACCGGCAAAATCTTAATCAAAAATCAGTCATTCACATTTAGCGGTCTAACGCCAGGCGCCTATTACCTGGCCGGCAATCCATACGCTTCACCAGTGTATGCCTCCCGCCTGGTGGCTGCAACAACGGGTATCAACAACGGCATATTTTACACCTGGGATCCCAATCTGAATGCACAACACGGGGGCTATATCGCAATGACTTATAGTGACGTTGCCGGAGGCAACTGGATAGCCACACCACCCAGCCCCGTTGGCAAACAGGACAGCATTATACAGTCAGGCCAGGCTTTTTTTGTACAAGCGGCTGCACCTTCGGCCACCATTGCGTTTACGGAGGCAGATAAATGGCGCACGGGCAATCCCGCGGTTTTTCGCCCACTGGGCGGCAGCGTGCCAGCAGGATTTTCTTTGCGCACAGATTTATACTTGCTTAATACTGATAGCACAACAACTTTAGCCGATGGGATATTGGCTGAATATAGCGAAGGTTACAACAATGGTATTGATTACAATGATGCAGCAAAAATGCCCAACCTCGGCGAGGTCCTTGCTTTATACAGACAAAATAAATCAATCACCGTAGAGCGACGAAGCGTCTTTGCGGTAACTGATACCCTGGTACTAAACCTCACCAGAACTACGGCCCGTAGTTACCAGTTTGTATTCACCGCAACGAATATAGATCCCCTGGTTACTGCACGCCTGTCAGACAAGTACACTGGCGCAAGTACACCCATCAACACGCAGGGAAATACGCAAATTTCATTTACCATCACCGGGGAAAAATCCAGCGCAGCCCCTGATCGCTTCCGCATTGTACTTACCAGGTCTGCCAAAGCACTGGCAATAATCAGTACCAGTATCAGCGCCGAAAAACTGGGTCAAACGATTCAGGTATCATGGAAAGTTGAAAATGAAACCGGCATATCCCGTTATGCAGTACAAAAATCGCTCGACGGAGTCATTTTTAATACGCTCAGATTGGTGAAGGCTGCAGGTAAACCTATACCACTGCGCTATGCTGTGCTGGATGAAAATCCCGTTGCCGGTAATAATTTTTACCGGGTGCAGACCATTAACCAAAATGGAGAAGCGACCTATACCGCTACCGTTGCTTTGCGCTGGCAGGAGAAAGAAAAAGACATGCTTGTATATCCCAACCCGGTAACAAATTATATCATCAACCTGCATTTTTTGAAACAACCCGCCGGTGCCTACCTTATAAAAATGTATAGTGAAACGGGGCAATTAATCATGGAAAGAAAAGTTGACTACAATGGATTTGGCCGTCATGTGGCCATCGCTTTGCCTGCGGATATCGCCTGTACAACTGTTGGGTTATTGCAAATTGTCAGTCCGGATAATCGGGTTAAAATGCTGAAAATTACAATGCGGTGATCACTGATTATATTTTTTTTGATTTGTGGCAATTCGTTATCCAGGTCGCAAGTTGTTTAGTTAATCGCCGCTTGTTCTTTACTTTTTTTGTCTTGACACAAAAAAAGGTAACAAAAAAAGTCAAGGCAGCAACGAATACAGCCCGTTGCTGACAGGTAGCTTTGTTGGGCGTTGGTGCATGGTAGTTTCAGCTTTGGTAATGCTACTGTTAGGTTTGTTACAGTCAAAGCATAGCTTACATCCTGATTCTTTGATTGGGAAATTGGTATTCCTGCGGGAAATCTTTTAGTTAATCGCCGCTTGTTCTTTACTTTTTTTGTCTTGACACAAAAAAAGGTAACAAAAAAAAGTCAAGGCAGCAACGGATACAGCCCGTTGCTGCCGTATAGCTTTGTTGGGCGTTGGTACATGGTAGTTTCAGCATTGGTAATACTACTGTTAGGTTCGTTACAGCCAACATATGATTTAAAGTGTTATTCTCATTGGTGTATTTCCCGGCGCTATTTGATAATGGGTTTATATTTTTTGATTTAGAGATTGGTTATTCAGGTTGCAAGTCTTTTAGTTTATCGTCGCTTGTTCTTTACTTTTTTTGTCTTGACACAAAAAAAGGTAACAAAAAAAAGTCAAGGCGGCAACGGATACAGCCCGTTGCTGCCGTATAGCTTTGTTGGGCGTTGGTACATGGTAGTTTCAGCATTGGTAATACTACTGTTAGGTTCGTTACAGCCAACAAATGATTTAAAGTGTTATTCTCATTGGTGTATTTCCCGGCGCTATTTGATAATGGGTTTATACTTTTTGATTCAGAGATTGGTTATTCAGGTTGCAAGTCTTTTAGTTTATCGTCGCTTGTTCTTTACTTTTTTTGTCTTGACACCAAAAAAGTAACAAAAAAAAGTCAAGGCAGCAACGAATACAGCCCGTTGCTGCCGTATAGCTTTGTTGAGCATTGGTGCATGGTAGTTTCAGCATTGGTAATGCTACTTTTGGTTTGTTATAGCCAAAATAAGATTTAAAGTCTTATTCTCGTTGGTGTATTTCCCGGCGCTATTTGATAATGGGTTTATATTCTTTTGATTCAGAGATTGGTTATTCAGGTTGCCAGTCTTTTAGCTAATCGTCGCTTCTTCTTTACTTTTTTTGTCTTGACACCAAAAAAGTAACAAAAAAAAGTCAAGTCAGCAACGAATACGGCCCGTTGCTGACAGGTGGCTTTGTGGAACTGTTGTGCATAGTGGTTTCAGCTTTTGTAATTCTACTCTTCGACTTGTTACAGCCCGGGTATAGATTGGAGGTTTCTGGTTGACTGTTAACGTGTTTTGCGTACTGATTATATTTGTGTTCTTATTTTTTGATAGTTCTGTGGGCTGAAGTGTTTAGGTGACAGAGCGCTTTATTTGCCAGCAATCTCTTCTTTACTTTTTTTGTCTTGACACAAAAAAAGATAACAAAAAAAAGTCAAGTCAGCAACGAATACTGCCCGTTGCTGCCGTATAGCTTTGTTGGGCGTTGGTACATGGTAGTTTCAGCTTTGGTAATGCTACTGGTAGGTTTGTTACAGTCAAAGTATAGGTTACACCCTTATTCTTTGATTGGGGAGATTGGTATTCAGCTTGTCAGTTTTTTACTTAATCATGGTTTATTCTTTTTTTATCCGGAACAAAAATAATGATAGCACTCGTTGCTAGACAGTCTCTTAAAAGATGGCTCGAGACCCTCTAAGTAATAAAAACCATTTTAATTCGTTGAGCCTTGCAGGGAACAAAGGATAGCCAGCCAGGTATGTAATTGCAGGGCGCCCTGTCTTGTAGTTGCGCTTTACTATGCTGTTGCCTGCCTGTCGCTATTTTGAGTCAGACACGACCAGCAGCAAAACGGTTGCCTTGATAATACAGCAAGATTCCCACAGGTGGGGAAAACAAAAAGCCTTGCAGTAGCTGTATGAAAACTATAATATCAAAACAATCGTTAATTTTACCGGGGTGGATGGAATTTTAAAGGATGAAAAACTGAAAATGTACATGAAAAGAAATTACAGATACTGGCTGGTGTGCGGACTAATTTTTATATCAATGACCTGTATGCCCGCTGTTATGATGGCTCAGCCTAATCCCGGCGATTGTGGTAACCAGGATCCGGATTTGCCACCTTGCCCTGTTGACGGAGGATTAAGTTTGCTTGTGGTAGCAGGCATTGCCTATGGTGCAAAAAAAGCAAGAGATACCCGCAATAAAAATGCCGTTAATACTATATAACCCGGGACATTAAAGCCCTTGAAGCTGATAGCTGCTATCATCTTTTTTCATCACTAAAACAACCCTCATCAATTTGTTGGCACAGTCATTTTTTTATGCGAAATTTGACCATAATCTTTTACTATTTAAATACAAAGATTGTTGTGCAGCCGGTAGTTATTTATTATTTAACTATTATTGCGCATCCTAAAGAATTCATTATGGAAATACCTGCATTTTGTCCATTTGCTAAACAGGCTTTTATTACTGGTGTACAATTATTTGCAGGTATATTTTTGGCAGCTGCTCTATTATCCTCCTGCGCCATTACAAAACCTACCTATATTTTTAAAGACATCAAAAAAGATACCACCATACAGGGGTTTGTTGATACCAATGTAGAATTAAAAATTCAAAAAGATGATTTGCTGAATCTCACCATTTCCAGTCTTAATCCGGCGGAAGATGCTTTATTTAATTCGGCAATGGGGGCTGCAGCTGCTCCAGGTAAATCGGATGCTGGCGGGGCAGGTTACCTGGTTAGTAAAGAGGGGAATATTTACATGCACAAACTGGGATCGATTGCTGTAGTGGGTATGACGACTAAAGAGGTTAAAAGTAGCCTCGAAAAAGACCTGCTGCCCTATTTAAAAGACCCTATCGTAAATGTAAGTTTTGCCAATCATTTTATTACGATTATGGGTGAAGCCGGTACTTCCCAAAAATTAAATATGCCCGCAGAAAAGCTTTCCATTTTGGATGCACTGGCGTTAAGCGGGCATGTCACAATAAATGGCACCTTAAAAGATGTCATGGTAATACGGGAAACAGCAGGAGCTAAGCAGTTCAAGCACCTGAACCTGGAAAATGCTTCTATCATTACATCTCCATGGTATTATTTACAGCCAAAAGATGTATTGATAGTAAATCCAAATGAAGAAAAACTATATACGGAAGCAAGACGTACAAGAAACATTCAACTATTGTCGACTACATTATCGCTGATATCAATTACTTTAATTCTCCTGAATAGATTTGTTAAATAACTAAAGAGCCATATTTAGCATGAATGATCAACCATTATTTCAGGAAAAACAGGAGACCAATATTTTTATACAGGTGTTGCAAAAATACCTGCCTTTTTGGCCGTTGTTTGCGTTGACCATTCCCATTGCCATGAGTGTGAGTTATGTTTACCTGCGTTCACAAATTCCTGTTTATGTTGCTTCTGCAAAAGTATTATTAAAGGACCCGAATAAAGGTTCCGGCGACAGTAAAGTACTGGATGCCTTGAATATATTCAGTGAAAAAAAGATTGTAGATAATGAAATACTGGTATTAAAATCTTCCAGTATAGTGCAGCAGGTAGTAAAGGAACTGGACCTGTACGCTACAGTATACAACCAAGGCAAGGTAAGACTGGAAGAATTGTATGGTCAAAACTCTCCTGTAAGTTTTATTGCCCTCGATGAAGACAGTATACTTTCTTACAATAAATATTTTTTCTCTATAGATTGGCAAAAGAGAACAATTTCTATTAATAATCAATCTATACATTTTGGCTCCACGGTTTTATTAGGCAACACCAGTTATCGAATTGTGATTAACGATAATTATAATAAGGCTGTTACCGGGAAAAACTATTTTGTCTTATTCAGACCGGTGGCTGCAGTAGCCGGGGGAATATCAGGTGCGATTAAGGCGGTTCCACTCTCCAATGCTTCTACTGTGCTGGATGTTTCTTTTTCCACTCCGGAACCGCTAAAAGGAGAAGCCATTTTAACCAAGCTTTTTGCGGTGTACAACAAGGAAGGTATTGAAGATAAGAATCAAATTGCGTTGCGTACACTCAATTTTATTGATGGCAGGCTGCGTTTATTGAACGGACAACTGGATAGTGTAGAAAAAAACATCGTTTCTTTTAAATCTAAGGAATCTTTATATGCCGTTGGATCGCAGGCACAACTTTTTTTAGATAAAGTGCAGGATTTAGACAAGCAGAAAGGGGAAATTGATTTACAATTAGAAATATTAAATGATGTAAAGACTTATATTCAGCGAAAAGGAAAAAATAATGGAACAGTTCCATCTTTGAACCTGATTACTGATGCAACACTGAGCACATTGCTTGGTCAGTTATACCAGGCGGAGTTTGACCGGGACAATGCCATTTCAATTACCGGCGAGCAGAGTGAACCCGTGCTGATTGCCAAAGAAAAAGTGAACCGGTTAAAATCCGATGTTCAGGAGAACCTGAACAATATCAGGGCCAACCTGCTGACAGTAAAAAATAATATCGTTGCCAAAACCAACTTAAACAATGGCTTACTTAGCCAGATACCTCAAAAAGAAAGGGGATTGTTGGAAATAAGCCGGGAACAGGAAGTAAAAAGCACAATTTATTCCTATTTGCTGCAGAAAAGAGAGGAGACCGCATTGTCCTCCGCATCGACTTCCTCAGATCTAAGAGTGATTGAAAAAGCTAATTCTTACGGCCCTGTAAGTCCGGTAGCTAAAAACTTTTATTTAACCGGATTTATCGTGGGGCTGCTGTCAGCAGTATTCCTGGTTTTATTGAAGGAGCAATTTAAAAGCAGGATTTTATTCCGGGACGAAATTGAGGGGAAAACTTCTGTGCCTTTTGCCGGTGAAATTGTACAAGCCGGCACCAAAACACCAGTTGTCATCCTGGAAGGCAAAAGAACGGTCATTGCTGAACAGTTCAGGGCTTTGCGTACCAACCTGGCTTATATCGGTTTAAATGAACAAAATAAAACCATGCTGGTCACTTCCAGCATATCAGGTGAAGGCAAGAGTTTTATCGCCATCAATTTTGCCATCAGCCTTACATTGACCGGTAAAAAAGTGGCGCTGATGGAAATGGATCTGCGCAAACCTAAACTCAGTAACCTGATGGGCATAACCCGTGATCCGGGTATTTCCAATTATATTGTTGGTAAAGCGACCTATCAGCAGGTTGTACATGCGTCTTCGATCGCCAACTTATTTATCGTTCCGGCAGGGGTAATACCACCCAATCCTACAGAACTGATTGGCAAACCCGGCTTTACCGACCTGATGGAAAAATTGAAAAAAGACTTTGATTATGTTATTTTAGATACTGCTCCCATTGGGCCGGTTACAGATGCGCTGTTACTGAAAGATTATTGCGATGTGACACTTTATGTAACCCGGCATGACCGTACGCCCAAAGTATTTATCAAAACCATCAATGAATTGCACGAGGCGAAAAAGTTCAATAACATGTGTATTGTGTTTAACGGGGTTAAAAAGCGGGGCATCAATATCGGCAATATCAGTAAGAGTTATGGATATGGTTACGGATATGGATACGGATATGGATATGGGTATGGATACGGCTATGGGTATGGTTATGCCGTGGATGATGCCCAACCCGGCTTTTTTAACATGAAACGCTGGTGGCGCAAGATAAAGGGCGTTATTTATGGAAGATAATTGAAATGTGGGGAAGAGACGACAATTTAAGAAAAATACTGGCTTTAGTTGGTTTATAACACCCTTCAAATATTTCCCAACCTCTTTTGATGAGTTGATCTGTATTCACCGTTTTTTAAAGAAGCGAGCGGATCTTAATTTGGGTAAATTTGAAGCGCTATTTAATTAAAACAAAGCAGTAATCAACTGCGGACCAGCGGATAAAAAATATTATTTCATCAGCTTCTTACAAAAACAATGTGACTGAGGCTAAGCGAAGCTATGCGATGACGGAGAATAACGGACAATGGTATGCACTGTATACAAAGCCACGCTGGGAGAAAAAAGTGGCGAAATTGCTGGATGAACAGGGCATTGAAAATTACTGTCCCATTAACAAGGTTACCCGGCAATGGAGCGACCGCAAAAAAGTAGTGCTTGAACCTGTTTTCAAAGGCTACGTTTTTGTAAAAGTGAGCGAGGAGGATAAATGGGATATACGGAAAGTAAATGGTGTACTTAACTATGTATACTGGCTGGGCAAGCCCGCTACTATCCGCGAAGACGAAATTCAAACCATTCGTAAGTTTTTAAATGAATTTACGGATGTGGAAGTAACTGATCTTTCGCTGAAAGTAAATAGTACGGTGCGTATTAAAACGGGGGTGTTGATGAATTACCAGGGTATATTGGTAGAACTGGTGGGTAATAAGGCGAGGGTTAGAATTGAGAGTATGGGGTTACAGTTGAGTGCGCAGTTTGATAAACGAAATTTGGAAAGTATTTAATTGATAATGCTTTCAAATTTTCCTTTCTAAAATTATTCAGGAAGGCGAAAATATAGTTAGTTGTATTTAGGTCAGAACCGCTTTAATTTATTCGCAGTTTCTTCTTTACTTTTTTTGTCTTGGACACAAAAAAAGTAACAAAAAAAAGTCAAGGCAGCAACGAATACAGCCCGTTGCTGCCGTACAGCTTTGTTGAACTGTAGTGCATAGTGATTTCGGCTTTGGTAATTTTATAGTTAGGCTTGCTACCACTCAAGGATAGGTTAGGTAATTGGTTCACTTCGGATTGAATATTTAGGTCGCAAGCTTTTTATTCAATCGTTATTTTCCACTTTACTTTTTTTTTCTTGACACAAAAAAAGTAACAAAAAAAAGTCAAGGCAGCAACGAATACACCCCGTTGCTGCCGTACAGCTTTGTTGAACTGTCGTGCATAGTGATTTCGGCTTTGGTAATTCTATAGTTAGGCTTGCTACCACTCAAGGATAGGTTAGGTAATTGGTTCACTTCGGATTGAATATTTAGGTCGCAAGCTTTTTATTCAATCGTTATTTTCCAGTTTACTTTTTTTTACTTGACACAAAAAAAGTAACAAAAAAAAGTCAAGGCAGCAACGAATACACCCCGTTGCTGCCGTACAGCTTTGTTGAACCTTTGTGCATAGTGGTTTCGGCTTTGGTAATTCTACTGTTAGGATTGTTAGGGCCAAAGTTTAGATAAGAGCTTTTGGGTTTTATGCCCTGAAAAATAACAATATATTTAAAGATCCTGTTGATCCAGACGGGGTACCCGTACCTTATTACCTATCACCTATCACTTAAAACTGTTTTTGTTTCAGGAATAAGCAAGGGTTCCCGAACCGAACAACTTATAACTTACAACCTATAACTCATAACTTTTTGTCACTTATCACTTATAACTCATAACTCAAAAAGTGTGTAGAATCGCCGGCCTTATAAACCCCTCCATGCCTGTTGCTGCAATTGAAGCTGCGGTTAAGGAGATGTGTACGGTGCAAAAGCACGGCGGGCCGGATGATGAGGGGATGTTTACCGATGTGGATAACCATTTGGTATTGGGGCACCGGCGACTGAGTTTAATTGATCTGTCTGCTGCCGGGCACCAGCCGATGAGTTATGGCAGCGGACGTTATACTATCAGCTACAATGGAGAATTGTACAATTACCTGGAGTTAAAGGCCAAACTGCAAAAAGCTGGCGCTGCCTTTACCACGCACAGCGATACGGAAGTAATACTGGCGGCATTTGCATACTGGGGCGTAGCAGCTTTTCAGCAATTCAACGGCATGTTTGCCTTTGCCCTTTGGGACAATCAAAAAGGCGCTGTCTACCTGGTAAGAGATCCAGCGGGTATCAAACCGCTATATTTTGCACATACAAAAGAAGGGCTGGCTTTTGCTTCGGAAGTAAGGGCCTTTAAAGGACTGGCTTACCTGCAGGATACTAACCCGCACTGGCAGGTTTACCTGATGGCTTATGGCCATCTGCCCGAACCGGTTACTACGTTAAAAGAAGTACAACCGTTGAAAAAAGGCTGGTTCCTGCACTACAGTGTGCAGTCCGGCGAATGCCGCCAGGAGCCGTTCAACCGCTTTAATTATGTAGAGCAAATCAATGACCGGCAGCAGGCCATCGAACTGGTGCAGCAGTCCCTGGCTGCTTCGGTAAAACGGCACTTGTTAAGCGATGCGCCCATCGGCGTTTTTTTAAGCGGCGGTCTGGATTCAAGTATAATTGCCAGCCTGGCCAATAAAGAAATAACCGATCTCAATACCATTTCACTCGTTTTTGACGAGGCTTTGTACTCCGAAAAAAAATACCAGGACATGGTGCAGCTGGGCTTACAGGGAAAGCAGCACCAGCACCTGTTAAAAGAGGCCGACTTCCATGCAGATATGCCAGCGATCATGCAGGCGATGGACCTGCCCTGCAGTGATGGTATCAATACCTGGTTTATCAGTAAATATGCCAGGCAGCAAGGCCTGAAAGCGGTGCTTTCTGGTATTGGCGGAGACGAGTTGTTTGGAGGGTATCCTTCATTTAACCGCATTGCCACCGCATTGCAGGTAAAACAATACCTGCCGCCAGCAATGTTAAGAAACAGCAGGCTGCCGGGATTGAAAAAATTGCGCCGGCTCTGTTACCTTAGTTTACCGGGTTCGGTGGGTATGTATCTGTTCTTACGGGGCCAATTTATCCCATCAGAGATAGCCGCCTACCTGGATATGCCGGAACCGGCCGTTTGGGACATTTTGCAGCAACAACCACAGGTGCCCGACATTGCGAATTTAACCCCTAAAAACCAGGCAAGCTGGCTGGAGACCAACCTGTATATGCAAAACCAGTTACTGAGGGATGCAGATGTAATGAGTATGGCACACGGGGTAGAGATCAGGGTACCTTTTTTAGACGCTAACTTTGTGAAACTGGTGCTGCAATTGTGCAGTAATATCAAATATTCAGGGTCGTTTAACAAGCAATTACTGATTGATAGTTTTAAGGAGGAAATTCCGGCAGCAGTCTGGAACCGGCCCAAGATGGGTTTTTCTTTTCCGTTTAAAGAATGGCTGGGTAACAACCGGTATTCCGAAGGTAAACCAGGGTCAAAGACTGCCCTGTTTCATAAGGAGTTTACCCGTGGCAACCTGCACTGGTCGCAGTTTTTTACTATCTATTTAATGGAAAACCAGTTGCATGCATAATACCACTATATTTTGTACGCTCCGGGTTTTTTCAGCCACGGGTGGTATTGAAAAAGTTTGCAGGGTGGCTGGTAAAGCCATGCAGGAGTTGTTTGAGCAGGACAGCCCTAAAAAGATAACAATTTATTCGTTGTACGATGAGTCGGCGGATATCAATACAGCCTATTTCCCCGCCACTATTTTCAGGGGTTTTGGTAAAAACCGGTTTCGGTTCTTTAATTGCGTTTTCAAAATGGGAATGGGGTGCGAGCGCATACTGTTAAGTCACGTTAACTTATTGCTGATTGGTTATATCATTAAATTATGTTCGCCGAAAACTAAGCTTGTATTAATGGCGCACGGCATCGAAGTATGGCAGGCCTTTCCCTGGTGGAAGCGGATGGCCTTACGTAAATGTGATCTGATCCTGGCTGTAAGCCAGTTTACAAAGCAGAAGCTGATCAGTGAAAACAATTTGCCTGAAAATAAAATTACGGTGCTGAACAATTGCCTGGATCCATTTCTCCCCGTTCCGTTAACCGGTGGCAAACCTGCATCGTTGCTGGCAAGATATGGAATTGAAGCGGCTGATAAAGTGGTTTTAACACTCACCCGCATGGCTTACAACGAACAGTACAAAGGCTATGAGCAGGTAATCCGGTCTGTGAGTGATTTAAAGAAAAGCATCCCTTGCATAAAATACATGCTGGTAGGTAAATACGATGCCGCGGAAAAAGCGAGACTGGATGCCTTAATCACCAAATTAGGTGTGCAACAAAATATTATTTTTTCCGGATTCATCCCCGATGCAGAACTGGCAGCGCATTACGCCCTCGCCGATCTGTACATCATGCCCAGCCAGAAGGAAGGATTTGGTATTGTATTTATAGAAGCTATGTTTTACGGTAAGCCGGTAATAGCTGGCAATGTGGACGGTTCGGTAGATGCATTGCAAAACGGAAGGTTGGGGATACTGGTAGATCCAAATAACCAGCATCAAATAACGGAGGCCATTGAAGCAGTATTAAACGGCAGCAAACAAGTAACACCGGAAACAGAAGAGGTGCAGCGTTATTTTGGTTTTGAAGCATACAAACAAAAGTTGAAGGCGGTGCTGCAATAATTTTTGTTAAGGTTATTGTTAGGATTATTATTCGGATCAGCAAAGGCCCCAAAAGTTATAACTTATAACCTACAACTTATAACTGCTAACATTGTCTGAACATGATTTATAGGATTCACTTGATTTACATGATCTATCTAACTTCAAACTCTTTCAGTAATACGACAATTTATAACGGACCAGGTGTGCAATGAAAAAGTATTATCTCCGATCAGCAAACGCCCAAGAACTTATAACTTATAACCTTAAAAGGGGGTCTGAACTGTGATTTTGGATGATTAATTTGATTAAAATGATTACCAGGGAACAGGTTCTTCAATAAAACGAAGATTTTAAAAGAAGAAAGACCGGTTTGAAAGGGGAGTCTTCCTAACCAGCCGACTTCACACTCACAACTGACCACTCACCACTCACAACGATGTATTTCAAACACGATACCGCAATAGTAGAAGAAGGCTGCAATATCGGCGACGGTACCAGTATCTGGCATTTTACGCACTTGATGAGCGGATGTACGGTGGGCAGTAATTGCAATATTGGTCAGAATGTATTCATAGGGCCCGAGGTGGTGTTGGGGAATAAAGTAAAAGTGCAGAATAATGTGTCAGTCTATACCGGCGTGGTGTGTGAAGACGACGTCTTCCTGGGGCCATCGATGGTATTTACCAATGTCATCAATCCCCGCAGTGCCATTGAACGCAAAAATCAATTTAAAAAAACCTGGGTAAAAAGAGGCGCAAGTATTGGGGCGAATGCAACCATCATCTGTGGTAATGAGCTCGGGGAGTTTTGTATGATTGGTGCAGGCGCTGTAATTACCAAACCGGTAAAACCCTATGCCTTGATGATGGGTAACCCCGCCCGGCAAAAAGGCTGGGTAAGTGAGTACGGGCACACCCTGCATTTTTCACCCGAAGGAAAAGCCACCTGCCCCGAAAGCGGCGAGCAATACGAACTAAAAAACGAAACAGTAAAAAAGTTATAATCGAATAAACGTCTGCTGCCTTCGCCTTAAGCCTTAAGCTTTCGGCTTTCAGCCTTCCGCTTTAAAACAAAAAAATGATGCGCCACGGGTAAGGCAGCGCATCATAGTAATGCTGGCGGTTTTTCAGCATAGGATTAGGATACCAGAACAGAGCCAGTGTACAAACTGCTGGCAATATTCAACCCTGTTTCACTTATAAAACCCAGGTAGGTTTCTACCGCCCTGCCACTAAAGGCAGCCAGGTTAAGGGTTTCAGTTAGTGAACTACGGTCTGCACCACTGGTAACGTAGATGCATTGGTTCAGGCTGGGGCAGTAAGCAACCGGAACGGCTTTATCGGTAGCCTTTGCTACGCCCACGCCTGTGTTGTCCGTCCAGCTGTAAACAAGCTGGCTGCCTACTCCCATTATAACGCCCGGTGCCAGCACGTTCGGCAAATCGCCGCGGCTTACCAGCACACTGGCATAGTCAATGCTGAAAATGGGGTACACACCAGTAACAGCATTTTTGAGTGTATAACTCAGGGCGCTGTTAACACCTGTTTTTTTAACGGCGAAGTTGTTAAAGGTCATTTCCAGCAAACCGCTCATGCTTTGTACAAAACGGATGCACATCCCGAATTTCAGCTGCTGCGCCAGTTGGGCATCGCTGGGATTGAGATTTTTGAAAGAACTTTTACTTCGCATGTAATCAACGCCTTTCCAGTTGCCGCCGACTACATTGCCTACTTTGCCTGAGAATCCGCCAAGGATTCCTTTTGAAAATTTTCCCATGATTTTTAATTGGGTTTTAGATTTTAAAAAATACTGTATACTTATTTTACCCGATCGTGTAAAGGCACACAGTTGTTCTACAGTATAACGCGGTTAACATACAATTAATATGTAGTTGTTTGCAAGTGAACAATTTAGAACATGGTTGAACAATATTGAACAAAGTAGAACACAGATAACCAATTATGAACAGTTTTAAACAACAGCAATACATGTAGAATTCCAGGCAGGCAGTCAGTGCATTAGATCGAATCAATTAGTTTTACAGGTTACTTGTAATTCATTCAATACCGCTTCAAAACAGTGAAAAGTATTGCCGAAGCATTCCCGAAGCATTCCCGAAGCAGGTCCGAAGCAAACACGAAGCATTTTTTGGTTCCTTTCAACAACTTGGAAAAGACAATTTAAAACAGTGCCCCACATGACATTAGAAATAAATAATATGAAATATTGTAAATATTAAAAATAATTTTTATCTTGATGCATTATCTTCTGTAATCTGAGTTGTTCCGGTTACACAGGATTGTTATTTATCCCTATTTATAACTTAAAAATGCATCCAGATGCCTGACAAAAAACATCAACCTGAACAGCCAAAACATCCCTTTGCAATCAGATTTGTGGACTCGTCTCAACTTCAAAAGATTGTTGGAATTGGAAGAACCAAACTTTACTATCTGGAAAAATCCAACATATTGGTGCCCCGAGATTTAGGTGGAAAAAAAATGTACGACATGCTTGAATTGAAAAAGTATATGGAATCTAACAAATCGAAGAGAATACCAAAAAGAAAGCCAGGGAAAAAACCGGGGGAAAAGCCCGAAGAATAAAGTACCAGCTTTTCAGCCCCTTCCGGGGTACGATTCCCAGGCTGCAAACCGCTGTGCTTTTACAATTTATTATTGCATTAAACATATTTTTTCCTGCAAGTTTTGCGGGTGGCAATGTGCAGCTTAGATAAAAAATAATGCCTGTCAAATATTCTGGGCGGCCCTTATAAGGGTCATTTTCAGCACAGCTTTTCTAATTGACGATCGCAAGTCTGAAGGGAAAACGCTTTGATAAGAAAGTACGGAATCCTAGCATTTTCATACAAACTGGCCACGTGTGCCAGAAGTTTTAAATTGCCAATCATAAAATGAATTGATCATAAAAATCAATTTCAAATAATTTGGTTGTGCTTTTAGGATTGAGCGTTCCGCTTTTTTTACTTTTTACTTTTTAATTTTCACTTTCAACTTTGTCAAAACACTCTAACACCGAAAACCCCACAGAGCATTGGGACCTGATTTTAAAACCTAAAGCCGCGTTGTTCGATTTGCAGCTAAAGGAAGTATGGAAATACCGCGATTTGCTGGTGCTGTTTGTAAAACGTGATTTTGTAGCCCAATACAAACAAACCATTCTGGGCCCACTCTGGCATTTTATACAACCCATATTTACAACCATCGTATTTCTACTGGTATTTGGTAAAATAGCCAATATTCCAACAGATGGCATAAACCCCGTTTTGTTTTATATGAGTGGAATCAGCATCTGGAATTACTTTAGCGCCTGCCTTACTGCTACCAGTAATACTTTTGTTGCCAACGCCGGTATTTTTGGTAAAGTCTATTTTCCCCGGCTGGTCATTCCTTTGAGTACTGTATTGAGCAATATTGTAAAGTTTGTAATCCAGTTCTTTTTGCTACTTGCAGTTATGAGTTGGTATGGCATAAAAACGGGGCATTTTTATTTTGGAGTAAGTTGGTTGTTAATACCATTATTGGTCTTAATGATGGCTGGCCTTGGTCTTGGGTTGGGTATTATCATTTCGTCCCTTACCACCAAGTATCGCGATTTTAGTGTATTGATAGGTTTCGCTGTTCAATTGCTGATGTATGCCACCCCGGTAGCATATCCATTATCCTATTTAAGTGGGAAAAGTTTTGCTGCCTGGATTTCCTGGAATCCATTAACGCCTATTGTAGAGGCATTTCGCTTTGCTTTGTTCGGCACGGGGTCTGCTTATGGTACGGGTCTGGTGTATAGCGGTGGAGTAATTGCTCTGTTACTATTTTTAGGTTTGTTAGTTTTTAGTAAAGTTGAAAGGACATTTATGGATACGGTATAGGCCTGCGGTGTCGGTACCTCTGCAACAAATTACCCTACCAGTCGTTTGTAAACCTGGAAACCTCCAAATTCTAACCTTGGCGCTTAAGTATATTGCAAGCACCGGTGATAAGCCGCTGGCAGACCGCCTTCAGCGGAAATTCGCTCTCCTTGCAGCAACGTTTCACCAATGATGGATATTATAAGAAAGTAAAATGAAAAAACTCAAATGACCGATATAGTAATCAGAGTTGAAAATTTGAGTAAACAGTACAGGTTGGGCAGTGTTGGTACAGGCTCGTTGATTCAAGATCTAAACAGAACATGGTACCTTGTGCGGGGCAAAGAAGATCCTTATCTTAAAATTGGAGAAGTAAATGACCGTACGCAGAAGGGCAACAGCGATTACGTGTGGGCGTTACAGGATATAAATTTTGATGTGAACCATGGCGAAGTATTGGGAATTATAGGCCGCAATGGTGCAGGTAAAAGTACACTCTTAAAAATTCTTAGCCGAACCACTACACCTACAACAGGTTCCGTGAAAATAAAAGGAAGGGTAGCCAGCTTATTGGAAGTGGGTACCGGCTTTCATCCTGAGTTAAGTGGCCGGGAAAACATCTTTTTAAATGGAGCTATTCTGGGCATGAGCAAACAGGAAATAAAAAGTAAGTTTGAGGAGATCGTGGATTTTGCGGGTGTAGAGCGTTACATTGACACGCCGGTTAAAAGATACTCTTCAGGGATGTATGTGCGTCTGGCTTTTGGAGTGGCGGCCCATTTGGAACCTGAAATTTTAATCGTGGATGAGGTTTTGGCTGTGGGCGATGCTGAGTTTCAGAAGAAGGCATTGGGAAAGATGAAGGATGTCAGTAGACAGGATGGGAGGACTGTTTTATTTGTAAGTCATAATATGACGGCCATTAAAAGTTTATGCAGTAAAGTTTTGTACCTGGGCAATGGGCAAAAAATACAATACGATCATACAGAAAAAGTTATCAATAATTATCTTTCTCACAATGCCAATAGTAGTTTGCTGCAATCTTTTGACGACCAGTTAACAGCACCTGGAAACGAATTTGTCAAAGTAAAGCGATTGGAAATTTGTCCTGTACTCAATGAATTAAATGAACCAATTACGGTAAATACCCACATAAATGTTGAGTTTGAGTTTTGGAATGAGGTGGATGATAAAGAAATTAACCTAAGCCTGCATTTGTTTACCATTGCACAGGAATGTGTTTTCAACGTTGGATCTCCTGCTAAAATATTAACAAAGGGCCTCCATAAGGGCATTTGCTTAATACCTTCCAATTTACTAAATGATGGCTTGTATATGGTTTCTATGATGATTGTGATTGATCGGTCACATGCATTGTTTAACTATGAAAACGCCGTTTCTTTTGAAGTAAATGAAAACAGGACCCCGGGAGGGTGGCATGGAAAATGGCCCGGATTTATAAGACCACAACTTGATTTTACTTTAGACTAGTTGAATGATAAACGTAACAAAAACATATCTGCCGCCATTCGGAGAATATACTGATATTCTTAAACGGGCATGGGATAAAAGCTGGATAACCAATAATGGGGAGTTAGTTCAGGAACTGGAGAAAAAACTCAAGGAGCAATTATGTGTCAATCACCTGTTATTTACTTCTAATGGAACAGTCGTACTGCAAATAGCATTGAAAGCATTAAATATTACGAAAGAAGTAATAACTACACCTTTTTCATACGTGGCGACTACCAATGCAATTTTATGGGAGGGATGTCAACCAGTTTTTGTAGATATTGAACCTACGGCATGTTGCATAGATGTATCTAAAATAGAAGCGGCAATAACAGAAAGAACAGAGGCTATTTTGGTAACTCATGTTTATGGATTTCCGTGTGATGTCGATAAAATTGAAGTAATAGCTGTGAAACATAAGCTGAAAGTTATTTATGACGGAGCCCATGCATTTGGAGCAAAGTATAAAGGGAAGTCATTATTGAGCTTTGGGGATATAACGACATGTAGTTTTCATGCAACGAAATTATTTCATACAGTAGAGGGAGGCTGCATTATTTGCAATGATGACGAACTTGCCCGAAAGCTATTGTTATATCGCCAGTTCGGACATATTGGCGAGGATTATTATTCCATGGGCATCAACGGCAAAAACTCTGAATTTCATGCTGCCATGGGGTTAGCAGTATTGCCCAAAATAAGTGATATTATATTAAAACGCAAAGCCGTTTCGGAATTATATGATACGCTGCTTAATTTTAATGAGATAAATAAGCCGGTAATTCCGGCTGAAACTGTTTTTAATTATGGTTATTATCCGGTGATTTTCAAAAGCGAGCAAATAGTTTTAAGGGTATTGGATGCCTTACTTCAAAACAATATTGCTGCCAGGCGATACTTTTATCCTTCATTGAATCAATTGCCTTTTTTGAAAGAATACCAGCCCTGTTTAATATCGGAAGCTACTAGTAAGTGTGTGTTAACTATTCCCCTGTTTTACGATCTTTCTGAAACAGATACAAGGCGTATTGCAGCAATTATAAATCAGCAACTGTAGTTTTGAAGTTATCCATTATGCAGCCTTATTTATTCCCCTACCTGGGATATTTTCAACTAATCAATGCCGTTGATAAATTTGTTGTGTATGATGATGTTGCTTTTATAAAGCAAGGCTGGATCAACAGGAATTTTTTGCTGCTCAATGGCCGGAAATATTTATTCACGTTTCCTGTAAAAAGTATTAGTTCAAATGCCCCGATAAATGAAACGTTTGTATCGAAAACCCCGTTTAACTGGCAACAAAAATTACAACAAACCATTATTCAGGCCTATAGAAAGGCTCCTTTTTTTAAAGACGTGTTTCCAATGGTGGAGTCAATAATTTCACAAAGCACAGATAAGCCGATAGCGCAGGTTGCAACCGAAAGTATTGAAGCCGTAGTGAAATATCTGTCCATTAAAACGGATATACAGTTGTCTTCCTCCATTTATGAAAACGATCATTTAAAAAATACAGACCGTGTTATTGATATTTGCACAAAAGAAAATGCCATCGCATATATAAATGCCATCGGAGGGCAGCAGCTCTATAAGCAGGAAACCTTTGCCCAAAAGAAGATCAATTTGTATTTTATAAAATCGACATTGCCAGCATATGAGCAATTTGACAGGGAATTTATAAATGGCTTATCAATTATAGATGTGATGATGTTTAACTCACCTGAAAAGGTTAAAAATGATTTTTTACCAATGTATTCACTTGTTTGAAACAGGAATTAATAGATATTATCAATGACCAAAATACAGTGACGAATGGCAGGTTCATTGATAAACCTGTGGTGCCTTATGTTGAAAAGATTTTAAATTTTGCCATCCTTGTAACGTATCATACACAGGGACAGCTTGCTGGATTCATTGCCTATTATTGTAATGATATTGTAAGTAAGATTGCCTTTTTAACGCTGCTTTGTGTGAAGCCTGAATTTGCCGGAAAGGGAATCGGGCAACATTTGCTAAACTGTTCAATTGAGGATGTAAAGAGTAAAGGGTTTACAAGTTTCCACCTGGAAGTAAGTAAAGATAACCAGCTTGCTATTCATTTATATGAACGTGCAGGTTTTGAAGTTATCAGTTCTATGGACAAACTATTTTTAATGAAAAAGGATTTGAGCCATGAAGGTTAGTGTAATTATGTTGGCATACAATCATGAAAAGTTTATTAAAGATGCTATTGAAGGAGTTGTATTGCAAAAAACAAATTTCGATATTGAACTCATAATTGCCAATGATCATTCTAAGGACCAAACTGAGCAGGTTATTGAGCAATATCGCATGAAGTACCCGGTAATCGTAAAAGGGTTTTGCAATGAAAAGAACCTGGGACCGAGATTTAATTTTATAAAGGCATATTCACAGGCAACAGGCAAATATATTGCCATGTGCGAAGGAGATGATTACTGGACTGACTTAAACAAGCTTCAGCAGCAGGTAGATTTTTTAGAGACCAATATAGATTATGTACTTAGTTTTCATGATATAAAAATATTGGATGAAAACGGTACCCCAAAAGATGATAACCGGCAGCCAACATCAAATAAGCGAAATTTTGATCAAAATGAATTGTTGGGAGTTTATCTGCCCACACCAACGCTTGTATATAGAAATGTATTTAAAGATCTACCGGGGGCCTTTAAAAAATCAGATAATGGAGATAGTCTTTTACTATCCTTCTTAACCCAAAAAGGTAAATCAAAATACCATAGTGAAATAAAGGAAGCTATTGTAAGGGTGCATGCTGGTGGCCTTTGGAGTACAAGGGAACTTCCTGAAAAATGGAGTAAAATTTTACATACAAGGTTTTTAATTTTTAAGAGTTTGAATAGAAAGCTCCGGAATGAGGTTTTTGACCAATATGTAAATACTTACGAAATGGCGGCAGTAGATGCCGTTTCTTTTGATTCGCCAGGCTACTGGTACCGATACAATTATAATTACCTGAAATTTTGTTTGTTTGCCGGGCACTACGGAAAGGCCTGGCTAGTATTTCGGAGGATATTAAAAAAGCTTTTTATTAAATGAAAATTTCAGTAATTATTCCTGTTTTTAATGCTGAAAATTTCCTGTTTAGAGCCATTGAATCTGTACTTATTCAACCTGAAGTAACTGAGTTGATTTTAGTTGACGATGGGTCAACAGACAGCAGTTTGCAAATATGCAGGCAGCAAGCTGAGGTGGATAAAAGGATTTTAATCCTGCAACATCCTGGCAATAAAAACAAGGGCGTATCGGCGACTAGAAATTTAGGAATTCAAAAAGCAAGTGAACCCTTCATTGCATTTTTAGATGCAGATGATTATTATCTGCCACTTCGTTTTAGTGCAACTTCTCTGTGTTTTGAAGAAGATGAAACGGTGGACGGAGTATATGAAATGATAGGTGTGCATTCAATTAGTGGAATAATAAATTACTCGGAAATACAGGACGTTCAACCCGGTAAACTTTTTGAAAACTTGCAACCTTTGGGAAATAAACTATGGTTTAGCATAGACGGGCTTACTGTAAAAAAGACAATTTTCAACAAGGCTGGTTTTTTTGATGAAACCTTAAAAACATCTGAAGATACTTTACAATGGTTTAAGATGGCGGCGGTTGCCAAATTGGTTCCTGGTAATATCAGGTTTCCCGTTACTATAGCCGAAAGAGGCTTTATTAGTTTAACTTCTAATAGTAAATTAGTTGAAAAGAACTTTGAGCTGATGTGGTTTAAGTTGTTTGAATATTGCAAAATGGTGCATTTGGTAAATTCACGAAAAGACATGGTATTGAGTAGTTTATTTTTTCATTTAGCACAGATAAACAGGAATGGAATAAATAAAATGCATCTTGTTCTGAGAATAATTATTGCAGATCCCGGTTATGTTTTTTTTCATTCAAATGCGTTCAGGCGTTATGCAGGTAACATGATCGGATATAACCAGATGCTTCGTTTTTTAACAAGGATAATTCGGACAGGAACTAAAGGGATATCGTTTTTATGAAAGAATTGGCTCCCATAGTTTTATTCGTTTACAACCGGCCCTTGCATACGCAGCAAACGCTGGAAGCTCTTGCAGTAAATGAACTGGCAGCTGAATCTGTGTTGTACATTTTTGCAGATGGTATTAAACCGAATGCTACTGATAAGGACATAGAAAAAGTAGAAAAGACAAGACAAGTAATACGAAACAAAAACTGGTGTAAGGAGGTTCATATTATCGAACGGGATAACAATATTGGTCTTGCCGCATCTGTTATTTCCGGAGTTACGGAAATAGTAAATAAATTTGGTAGAGTCATTGTATTGGAAGACGACCTGGTAACGGGCAGCGGATTTCTACGGTTTATGAATGATGCTTTGGAGCAGTATGAAAACGAAGAAAGAGTATGGCAGGTATCCGGATATTTTTTCCCACTAAAAAATATCAGGAGCAGTAGTAGTTCATTTTTTTTAACCTTTGCCTCTTCCTGGGGATGGGCTACCTGGCAAAGGGCATGGAAGCATTTTGACCCACTATCGGAAGGCTACAGCCGGCTGAAAACTGAAAAGGAACTTGCTTATCATTTTGATATAAATGGCAGTTATCCTTACACCGCTATGTTACTTAACCAAATGGAACAAAAAAATATTGATTCCTGGGCAATCCGCTGGTGGTGGTCAATTTTTATTCATAATGCTTTGACGCTATTTCCTGATAAAAGTCTGGTTAATAATATTGGGTATGATGAGGAAGGTACTCATACAAAATATGATAACGGGCATTCGGTTGTGGAATTTGATTGCAATTATCAAATCAGTAGTTTTCCTCAACTAATTGCCCCGGATACGAACATGTTAAGGAAATTGCAGGGCTACTTAATTAATGGCCACGAGAAAAGTAATAATCAAATTTTATTAACTAAACTGAAGTCCTTTTTTAAAGGCAATTTTTTAATAATTATTTGAAATCGTATAATTAAAGAATGATTAAAAATTTTCTTATATGGATTATCAAACGATACCAGTTGCAACAGGTTGTTGAAGCTTTGCAGATTGAAGATAATATCAAAGCTTGTAACAAAAGGGTTACTAATAATGGTGGAACTTTTCTGGCCGGTGCCAGCGTTGAAAATCAACAGAATGATCCAGGTAAGATAGTTATTGGTAAAGGGACCAATGTAGCTGGTCTGTTGCTGATTTTTAAATATGGTGGTAAAATATTGATTGGGGATAATTGCTATATCGGTGACCATTCGAGAATATGGTCTGGAGAAAATGTCATAATTGGCAACGATGTTTTGATTTCTCATAATGTAAATATTATAGATACTAGTGCCCACGAGTTTGATTCGGGGGAACGTGCATACAGATACAAGGATTTGCTAAAAAATGGCCCATGGAGTGAGAAAGGTAGTGTTATTACAGCACCTGTTATTATTGAAGATAATTCATGGATAAGCTTTAACGTTACTATCCTTAAAGGAGTAAAAATTGGAAAGGGGGCTATAATAGGTGCCAATAGTGTTGTAACTAGGGAAGTGCCTCCATATTCTCTTGTTGTTGGGAATCCAGGGAGGGTTGTTAGATATTTAAAATGATTTTTTATCTTTTATTATTATTTGCTCTCGTTGATAATTCTTTAAAAATAGAAAATAGAATAGCGTTTATCACTTGTTACTGAAATTATGAAGTCGAGAATAAAGAATAAATTGAAACATCTATTTGTGAAGGCTAAAAAGGGGAAGTCAAAAGATGAGATTATTGCTTCTTACAAAGCATCAGGTTCTGAACCTTGGTCAGTGGGGTATCATGAATATAAATGGAAATATATTGAAGGTGCGATTCATTCTCAAGATGTTTTGACACAGTTTGAAAATGAACTGTTGCCATCAGGTTATGGTGTTGGATTAGATGAAAGAGTAATTGAATATCCTTGGTTATTATCCCATATTCGGCCAGGTCACGGTAAATTTCTTGATGCAGGCTCAACCTTTAATTTCGGGGATATATTGGCTCATTCTGTGTTAACCGATAAGGATGTTTACATTTATACCTACTATCCTGAGAGTAATAATTTTGCGAACAAACGTATATCTTATGTGTATGGGGACCTAAGGGAATTACCTTTTAAAAATGATTGTTTTGATCAGATAGTTTGCCATTCAACACTGGAGCATATCGATATGGACAATTCAATGTATGGATATGATATTGCCCATCTGCAGGATTCTCAAAATAAAAGCTTCGAGTATTTGAATGTTATTGAAGAGTTGGTAAGGGTAGCAAAGCCAGGTGGACAAATATTACTAACTTTTCCTTATGGCAAATTCGAGAATCATGGCTTTTTTCAGCAATTTAATTCAGAAATGGTTCAAAAAATAGAGGATGCTATCATTGCTACGTGTATGTGTAAAAAGTCATTTGCAAAGTACAATCAAGATGGATGGCAATTTGTATTACAAAGTGAAAGTGAAAACGCCATTTCTTATAACCCACATACCGGCCGTGGTAAAGGGAGTGATAATGCCGCTCATAGCCGGGCAATTTGCTTTATGAAAATTCAAAAAAATAAATAGTCGCTGTTTTGAAAATACTCATCATCGGTTCAAAAGGATTTATTGGCAGCCATGCCTATCATCACTTTTCTAATTTAAACAAAGATGAAACATGGGGCTGCGATGTAGTGGTAGATTATATTGATGATCATTATATTTTACTTGACAGTACCAACAGTGATTTCAATGACCTTTTTGAACAGGAGAGATTTGATGTTTGTATTAATTGTAGCGGCGCAGCCAGTGTACCCGATTCACTGGTGCATCCATTGAGAGATTTTACATTGAATGTTTTTACGGCAGGTAAAATTCTGGAAGCCATTCGGAGGTATGCTCCATTATGCAAGTACATTCATTTGTCGAGCGCCGCCGTGTATGGTAATCCTTCAGTATTGCCTGTTAATGTGCTTTCAACACCGCAGCCGCTTTCGCCTTACGGCTGGCATAAATTATACAGCGAGCAACTGTGCCGGGAGTATCACGATTTTTTTGGCGTTCAGACGCTTTGCCTTCGTATATTTTCAGCATATGGCCCTGGCTTAAAAAAACAATTGTTTTGGGACCTGTATCAAAAATCAAGATTGACGGGCACCGTGAAAATTTATGGCACGGGCAATGAAAGCCGGGACTTTATTCATGTAGAGGACCTTGTACAGGTATTTGAACTGGCCATACAACATGGAGGATTTAATGGGGAAGCAGTAAATGTTGGGAATGGGGAAGAGGTGTTTTTAAAAGATATAGCAGCGCTTTATTTAGGACTGCTAAACAGCGACTATGCATTTTCGGGTGAAATAAAAAAAGGTGATCCGCTTAACTGGTGTGCAGACATATCTGCCATCCGCAACTGGGGATACGAAAATAAAATAACACTTTCTGAAGGTTTAAAAGGGTATATAGCATGGATAAAAGAATTCGACTTGGATTAATATTTTCGGTGGATGAAAACTGGATTGGGGGTACTTATTATATTTTAAATCTTATCAGTGCTTTAAGTACACTACCGGTAGAAAAGCAACCATTTATTACTATTCTAAGTAAAAGGAAAACAGATTTAACAGCAGCACAAAAAACAGGGTATCCATATTTGGATTATCAAAATCCATTTGATTATAAAAGAAACCTGGCGGAGGCTGCAATCAATAAACTGGCAAAGTTTTTTACAGGAAGGGATATCATAGATAAAAGAATTTCAGAAAAAAGGATCGATGTACTTTTTCCTGCGAGCAATGATACTTGTTTTGACAGAATAGCAAATAAAGTATTTTGGTTTCCCGATTTCCAACATATTGTTTATCCTGATTTTTTTAAGGCCAGTGAATTAGCGGCACGCAATCATGTGATTAAGGAAATTGCAGATAGTAATAAAAAATTGGTTTTAAGCAGCGAGGCTGCAAAGAGTGATTGGGAATCTCTTGAGCTAACCGGCCATTGCGAAGTGCATGTAATACCATTTGCGGTAACTCATCCTGCAATTGCCGATTTGAAGATTAATGACTTGTTGAAAGAGCTTGAAATTGATAAAGACTATTTTATAATATCCAATCAATTTTGGAAACATAAGAACCACCAGGTAGTTTTAAATGCAGCGGTGGAACTACTAAAGAGGGGGGTCAAATTTCAATTTGTATTTACCGGTAAAGAAGATGATTATCGCAATCCGGGATACTTTAGCTCCATCCTTCATTTTATTGATCAGCATCGTTTGAATGATAATATAAAAATGCTTGGCCTGATAGATCGCAGAAAGCAATTGAAGTTAATGCAACACTCAATTGCAGTTATTCAACCATCTTTATTTGAAGGCTGGAGTACTGTAATTGAAGATGCTAAATCATTGGGAAAATTTGTTATTGCATCAGATATTGCTGTACATAGAGAGCAGTTGCCATGGGGTGGTTGCTTTTTTGCACCACATGACAGTGATTTCCTTGCGGAATTGATTTGTACAACTTTGTTAAAGCAGCTTCCCGTATTGAAGCTCGAATATGTTGATTCAATTAAAAAATTTGGTCATTCATTTATTAATGTACTGAAGTGATTGGGTATTTTAAAATGAAATTTGGCTTTTATCGGCGAGCAATTATTCATCAGATTAATGCAGTTAGAGAATCTTTCTATTTGAAGAGAATCAGGCGAAATATCAGGAACAAAAACTTTACGATCATTTCAAATAATTGTTGGGGTGGGAGTATATATGAAGATTTAAGTATCCCTTACACCAGCCCAACAATAGGCCTTTTCTTTTTTGCTCCCTGTTATATCAGGTTTATTTCAGCTTTGCGTGAAAACTTGAATGCTGAACTGGAGTTTGTAAAACAATCAAAATATGAAAAGGGTAATTATTTACAAACATTGAATGCGTACCCGATTGGCCTGTTAAATAAAGAGATTGAAATTCATTTTTTACATTATCAATCTGAGGCTGAGGCAATGGAAAAATGGAATAGAAGAGTCAGTCGCGTTAACTTTGATAACCTGTTTTTTTCGTTCTCCGACAATGAGGAATGTGGTATTGATGAGATTGAGGCTTTTGATCAACTACCGGGTAAAAAGGTATTCTTTAGTGCAAAAAAAATACTGGGGATTAAATCATTGATCTTTATAAAGTCATTCCGCAAGCAACAAGTTGTGGGTGATATGTATGATAACAGATGGCATCACAGGCAATATTTTGATGTAGTAAACTGGTTAAATTCGGGTGTATAATAGAGTTAAATGAGCAGCAACGTTTTTTATGAATTACCAACTCCGGCGCAAGAGCTTTTTGGTTGGCCATGGACAGGAAATCTGGATGGAATTAGTTTTGACCCTTTAATAACATGGCCAAAAATTTCGATCGTAACTCCTTCATTTAACCAGGGTAAATATATTGAAGAAACCATCCGTTCAGTTTTATTACAGAATTATCCGAATCTTGAATATATAATAATTGATGGGGGTAGCACAGATGAATCTGTATCCATCATAAAAAAGTACGAGCCATGGATTACCTACTGGGAAACAGAACCCGATCGTGGGCAAAGCCATGCAATAAACAAAGGGCTTGAAAAATGCACCGGAGAGATTTTTAATTGGCTAAACAGTGACGATAGTTATTTGCATGACACATTTTACAACGTAGCCAATGCATTTATTGCTGACCCGGATTTGAAAGTAGTTTCCGGTTTTGAAAATCATATTAGTAGCGCCGGTCAGTTAAGTTTGTACCAGGGCACCGTGTTAGCTGAAACGCTTGAGGAAACAATTGAACTTTGCGAAATTTCGCAGCCTTCTACATTTTTCAGGCTAAGTTGTATAATGAAGGTAAATGGCGTTTCCGAAGATCTGCATTATATTATGGATGGAGAGATGTGGGTGAAATTTTTATTGATGTATGGGCAGGTTAATTTTAGAAAACTGAAAACAACAGTTGTAAATTTTCGTTTTCATGAAAATTCAAAAACAGTCAGTAACAGTCTTGTAAATAATTTTCTTTTTGAGCGATGTAGTATTGTAACAGATCTACAACGTTTTGCGGGGGTACACGATGACATCGTAGACTACTATGTGGATACTATTTATAAAAGTCCTAAAGTATATCAATTGGACAGGAAATGGATTTTGAATGAATCGGTCATTACAAGAAGACATTTATGGCTTTACTTTACCCAAAAGTATGTGATGAAACAGTTTAGACGGAATAATCGTGCCCGTGCTTATTGGGGAATAAAGCAACTGATGGAAAATAGGGCTTTTGATTATTTTCTAGTTAAGAGTATTTTAAAATTACTTTGGAAACGATGACACCGAAGAATACTGAGCAGCCATTGGTTTCGGTAATTATTCCCTGTTACAATGTGAGTGCTTTTGTGGAAAGGGCCATTAGGTCTATTGTGGTGCAAACATATAGCAACCTGGAGATACTGGTAATTGATGATGCGTCAACAGATGATACACTTCAAAAAATACGCTCTGTTAAAGATGATCGGATCAGGGTAGTTGCCTACGAAAAAAACACACAAAAAGTAGGAGCTGTTAATGAAACTTTAAGCCACGCAAAGGGAGAATACATTTGTTTTCAGGATGCAGATGATTGGTCGGAGCCATTGCGTTTAGAGTTACAGTTGAGTGAGTTTAAGTTACAGCCAGAATTGGGTATTTGTTTTACCCGGTATCGCTTTTCAGGTTTAAAAAAAGGTTTACCAGGCCGGGTAGCTCTATCAAATGAGGAGCTTAGAGATGAATTTCTACAATTTGGCAATAAAAAAAATAAGGACTTTGATCCTACCAGTTGCCCAACGATGATGATTACCCAAAAAGCGCTGGAGAGTACTGGTGGATATCATCCTTACTTTGCAGGTAGAGTAGCCGAAGATATTCAATGGATTTACCGCATATTAAAGGAGTTCAAGGGGGGCACTGTTGATAAAGTATTATACAATTATTCTGTAAGAGAGGGATCATTTACTCAAATTCAAAGCGCTGGAAAGAATGCAAAATACGCCTACTCCTGGCAACTGCTTTCGAAAATAATATATAAAGATATTCATGAAGGGATTGATGTTTTAATTCCGGAAAAGAAGAAAGAATTACAAGTACTAGAATTAGAGTCTTGCGAAGAAGCCCTGCTCGTTAAAATTAAACAATTAAACAGTCTACAAGCCAGTTATGAAAATAGCGTGACTTTTAAAATAGGGAAAATTATTCTTACTCCATTGAAGAGCGTCGTTTTTTTTAAAGAGATATGTTTAAAATTATTGAAGAAAAAATGAGAAAAGCATTTCTTCCAATTGTTTGTTATTTCAACCGAAATTTAAGATACGGCAATTCCCAAAATCGGTATCTGCAGTTTTTGGTGATCAGAAGTCGTAGTTTTTTAAAAAATATAATTAAAAGAAATGATCGTTTTGTCAATGAGCTTGGTTCGAAACAAATTGTTCTGCGACATGCAGGAAAGATGGAGTTGCAAACCAATGATTACATTGATCACTGGCTATATACCGGCGCGGATTTTGAACCACATGTAGTTAGACTTTTTCTTAAGATATTGAAGAAAGGAAATAATGTGTTGGATATTGGAGCTAACATTGGTTATTTCTCTTTGATCGCATCAAAGCTTGTGGGGGTGTCAGGAAAAGTTTATTCCTTTGAACCTACACCGTTAACACTTCACAAATTGAATAAAAATATTAGTCTAAATAATTCTTCTAATATAATGGTCTATAACAAAGCGGTATCTGATCATAATGGAAAAGCATTGTTTAAAATTCCGATAGGCATGGTTAAAAATAGCGGTCGTGCCTCTTTTAGGAATATTGAAGAAAATAATCTAACAGTTGAAGTGCAAACGATCACACTGGATTCCATTCTAGATGAAATCCAGCCTGTTCATTTAATAAAAATGGATATTGAGGGTGCAGAAGCGATGGCATTGAAGGGTATGAAAAATCTAATAAAAAGAGATCGACCTATTTTTATAATGGAACTTTCAGATTGCTATTTACAGCAATTGGGAGAATCAGCATCAAATGTTCTAAATTTTTATCGTGAGCAAGCTTACAGAATTTTTATTGCGGGAGAAGAGATCAAGGAAATCTCTAATAATACAGAACTAAAGGATCACCAATACGATATTTTATGTATACCGATTGCAAAATTTGCTCAATACAAATCAATTGTAAATTAGTATAACCAACTAAAGTTGTGAAAATAGCTATTTTAACCAGACCAGAAAATAGTAGCCCATTGATATTGGCTCAATCACTACAAAAGCAGTTTGAAGAAGCTGGTGTACAAATTGATTTATTTGATGAAATAAATGTATTAAACCGCCTGGTTTCATTTAAAAATAATACACTTAGTTTTCATTTTTGGTTAGGGGAAAAAATTGCTAATTATTTTTCAGATAGACGGATTTTAAAGAGATTGAAAAAATACGATGCTGTTGTTATCAGCGAATGTATACCTAATGGTTTTTGGAAACGATTGTACAATGTTGAAAGATTAAAAGCAATCATTAAAAAACCTGTTTTGTTTTATGAAGTTTACTATTTAGGAAATGCACCATCACAAATTGCTCAATTAATCAATTCGGGTGATCCTCTATTTGAACGATATGATTGGCATTTATCGGTAACTGATGTAACAGAGATCAAAACAGAACCAGGCAAAGATTATACCGCTGTTGGGTTTGATTTATCAGATACAGGTTTGCAACCTGTTTCTAAAGAGGAATTTATTGCTTTGGTTGATTTTAAACAACCAGGGTACGAACATATTCACGCTCTGCAAATAGCAACCCTTACTCAGCTTAAAATAAAAACGATCATTCTTGACAGACATTATACAATTGAAGAAATAAGAGGATTGTATAAAGTGGCTTCAGTTTTTTTTATACAGTTTCCTGAAGCTTTTGGGCTTCCAATTGCAGAATGTTTGGCATGTGGGGTGCAAATATTTACGCCGGATTCCGGCTGGCCAATGTCATGGCGATTGGATGAACAGCCAATGCCACATGGAAAGGGCGAACTTCCGAAATGTTTTTCTGTATACGACACAGATGATGATCTTGCAAATAAACTAAATGAATTTAAGCGGGGCTATGATTTAGTAAAAACGCCACAAAAAGTATATGACGATTTTATAAAACATTACCATACGTCCTATTTTGGAAACACAGCCGGAATTGCCGAAATATTAAAATTTATCAAGCATTTCAATAAGGAAAAGTATACAGTAAAAAAATAGAATTTTAAATTTAATAAAAATGAAATTTTACTCTCAGGATGGTCAGGACAAATTTATTGTTGAGAAATTGGTTAAGTACAAAGTTGGAGGGTGCTTTGTAGATGTAGGTGCATACGATGGAGTTGCATTAAGTAATACTTATTGTTTGGAAAAACACTTAGGGTGGACAGGGATTTGCATTGAACCAAACCCTCAAGCATACGAGCAATTGAAGAAGAATAGGACCTGCATTACTCTTAATTGCTGTATTTTAAATAAAAGAGGGATATTAAAATTTCTGTCAGTGAGTGGATGGGGTATTATGCTAAGTGGGATAGTTGAAATGTTTGACCAAAGGCACCTTGAACGAATTGACCAAACTATAAATGATCATGGTGGTAAAAAGGAAATTGTCGATATAGAAGGACTGCCACTAAGTGATATATTTGAAAATTATGGCCTTAAAACTATCGATTATTGCAATATAGATGTTGAAGGAGGGGAAATTAGCGTTTTGAATTCAATTGATTTTTCGAAAGTGGATATAAAGATTTTTACAATTGAAAATAATTATCGCTCCAATAGTGTAAGAAATTTTTTAAAAAACCATGGATATTCGCTAATTGAAATATTGGGTGCTGACGAAGTTTACGAAAGAAAATCGGTTAGGTATCACATGATGATCATGTTAAAAGTTAAACTGTTCAATAATTATTTTAAGCAGCAAAAACAGAACATTAAAAAGCTATTAAAGCCAGGCAAACCTTAATGAAACAGGGTATTTTATTAGATATCGTTAGCACATAATGAAATTAAAAGTTCTTCATATTATTGGCTATGAACAATTGTTTCCTCCAATGAATGGAGGCATGCTGCGATGCTGGAATCTGGTGAACCAACTTTCAAAATATACAGAACTTGATGTTTTGACCTTGCAAAGCGATATCCAAGAAAAAATAAGTAGTCATGAAGTAATTAACTCTTCTACAAATTTTTTATTTCCCGCAAAGAAATCTTTAATACCCGAAAAGTCATTTGTTACGAAAGTTTTAGATGGGTTTATTTATCGCTGGTTTTATCGTACGTTTTCAAGTACAGACTCAAATTTTTTAAGAATAATACCCATAGTAAAAAATATAGAAAATAATAAATATGATTTAATTATTTTCGAGCATCTTGAGTCATTAATGCTATGGAGAAAAATAAAAAAAATATTTCCAACAGCCGTTATAGTTTTTGATGCACATAATGTTGATCATGTGCTATTATCCGGGAAACTTACAAAAACCCAACTTAACAGAATCAGGGCACAAGAATCATCTTTGTTTTTAAAATGCGATTTGATTATAGCATGTAGTATTAATGATGCAAATGTTTTTGCTCAATTAAATCAGTATAAAATACCTGTTAGGGTTGTTCCTAATGGAATAGATACCAAGATGAATTCTTATAACTTTCCTGATTTTTCGGAAAATTTAAATTTGATTTTTTGTGGATCGCTTGATTATGATCCGAATATTCAAGGTCTATGTTGGTTTTTAGAAAATATATGGCCAGCTATTGTTGAAAGACATCCGTCTATAAATTTATCGATTGTAGGACGTGGCAAAATAAGTATTGTTTTGAAAAATCTCTTGCAAAAAAACTCAAGGATTATTTTTATTGGTGAAGTTGATAATGTTGTTCAATACTATCGTAAAGCACATTTCGCTATAGTTCCAATATTACATGGTAGTGGAACCCGGATGAAAATATTGGAAGCAATGAGTTTAGGTATACCCGTAATCAGTACAACAGCTGGAGCAGAGGGGCTGGAATATGAAGCCGATAAAAATATATTGATTGCAAATAGTCCATGTGAATTTAATAGGGCAATTAAGTTTTTTGACAAACCACAAGTGCTAAAATGTATTAGCGAAAATGCAAGAGAACTGGTTGAAAGAAAATATTCATGGGATATTATTGTCAGCAACTTGATGAAAGAATTGATTGAGTTAAAATGAAATCAGTAAAATTATAGTGGTCAAATAAATTAAGAAAGTATTGCAAAAACCTATAAAAATTTGGTTCTCGGATATGTGGAGTGGTTTTGATGTTCAAAATAATTATTTTACCATTCATTTACGCCGAAATTTTAATATTGAATTTGATCCTAAACCAGATTTTTTAATTCATTCTGTATATGGAAAAAATTTTTTAAAATATAATTGTTGCCGCATTTGTATCAGTGGTGAAAATATTAGACCCGACTTTAAGCGAAGCGATTTCCATATTGGTTTTGATTATATTGACAGTCCTACCTATTTGAGATGGCCCCTTTTTCTGATGGGACGTTTTATGCCAGAATATCTTTTAAACAAAAAAGATATTGATAAAATAATGGCAGAGAAAAAAAGATTTTGTTCATTTGTCGTAAGTAATGGGGATGCAAAGAAGCGCATTGATTTTTTTTTAAAGCTAAGTGACTATAAAAAGGTTGATTCTGGAGGAAGATTTTTAAATAACATTGGAGGACCAGTTAATGACAAACTAGATTTCCTAAAACAATCAAAATTTAATATCGCATTTGAAAACGTTTCGTTTTTGGGATATACAACAGAAAAAATATTTGATGCTTTTCTTGCTAATTCCATTCCTATTTATTGGGGTAATCCAAGGGTCAGTGAAGATTTTAATGCAAGGGCGTTTATAAATGTTCACAATTTTGAATCTACCGAAGCACTCATTAGATACATTCAGTATCTGGATGAAAATACAGAAGCATATAAACTCATGTTAGAGGAAAGCCCTTTTTTAGGTAATGAAATACCATCAAAATTCCGCGTTGAGAAATTCATCGCATTCTTTAATCATATTTTTTGTACGACAGGAAAAAGGAAATTTATAAATTGCTTTAAGGATAGGATTGAATATTTAGCTTATAAAACTCATACAAAAATATCCGAGCTTAAGCAGTGGGTTGAACATAGAAAATGAGGATATGTAATTCCCATAATAGTTAATTATTAATAACAAATAAGCTAGGCCGAAATAAAATGGAAGAGAATTTATTGGTGAGCATTTTGATGACTGCCTATAACCGCGAACATTATATCAGGGAAGCGATCGAAAGTGTTTTGGTGTCTACTTATAAAAATTGGGAACTGATTATAATTGATGATTGTTCTAAGGATAAAACTGTCCAAATTGCCGGCGAATATGCAAAAGGTGATGCCCGCATAAAGATATATGAAAACAAAAAAAATTTGGGGGATTATCCGAACAGGAATTATGCAGCGTCCTTAGCAAACGGAGAATTTATTATTTATGTGGATTCAGACGATAAAATATTATCTAACGGAATTTCGAATTTGGTAAAATGCATGAATTCTTTTCCTCTTGCTTCATTTGGAATGTATTCTCGATTATCGGGCGCCCCATTTGTACTTAATTCTACAGCAGCAATTCATGAACATTTTTTTAAAAAGCCTTTTTTAATGATGGGGCCCGGCGGCACTATTCAACGCCTTAGTTTTTTTAGAGAAGTAAACGGATATCCTGAAAAATATGGACCTGCAAATGACATGTACTATAATTTGAAAGTTTGTTGTTATTCGGAAATTGTTCTGTTGCCTTTTGAATTTATGTGGTATCGCAGACATGCGGGTCAAGAAATCAACAACACCACAAGTTATCTTCATAATACATACCTATATCTAAAAGATGCAATTGCAGAACTTCCATTACCGTTAAATGATAGTCAAAAAGCATGGATTATCAAAAAAAATAAACGGCGTTTTGCAGTTAATTTGATAAAGGTATTTGCTACCTCCCTAGACGTTTCGAAGATAAGATCAGCGTGTGCTAAATCAAAGTTTACATTTTTTGATTTTTTGGAGGGAATTTTCCATTAAATCTACTCAGGATTGTTTCACGATTATTTCTTGTAATCGTTTTGTCCCATCATTTTAATACCCAAAACTTGCATAGCCAACCATTTGTTTCAATTATAATTTCAGCGTATAATGCAGGTAAACATATTGAACAGACATTATTGTCCGTTTTAGATCAAACCTGGCAATCCATGGAGATTATAGTGATAAATGATGGGTCAACAGATAACACGGCAGTTATACTAGAACGATATAAAAAAAAGGGGATTACTGTGTTAAGTCAAACTAATAAGGGACAAGACGCCGCCCTAAATTTCGGTTACTCTAATTGCAAAGGCGACTATATCAAATTCATGGATTCTGACGACCTTATTAACCCTGAAATGATTTCAAGACAGATCAATATTCTTAATTATTCAACTGATCATGTTGCATATGGCGAGTGGGGAAGATTTTATAATGATGAACCAAGCTTGGCTGATTTTACCAAGCTTGATTACTGGAAGGACATGAGTCCCCTGGATTTTTTAACGGCAAGACCTGAAGGTGTGATGCTACAATGTGGCATTATGTTAATACCAAGAAAGCTAATTGAAAAAGCAGGCTTATGGGACGAAAGATTGATTCTGTTTAATGATACTGAATTTTTTAACAGGGTGATACTTAAATCAAAGGGAGTTCTTTTTTGCGAAGGTGCTAGACTATTTTATCGTTCAGCTCAAAACGGTAGCATCTCCGCCCAGGTTACACGTAAATTTTTTGAGTCCACTTTTTTGGCAACCAATTTAATCGCTGAACAGCTCCTGGCTTTAGAAGATACTTACCGCATAAGGAATCTCATTTCCAATACTTATTTAAACCAGTATTATCGCATGTATCCTCATTTTCCCGATCTTATTCGTGCACACGAAGAAAAAATTAAATTGTATGGATTTGGCACAGTAAAACCAAATGGGGGTAGGATATTTAAATTAATAAAGGCAATTGTTGGTTGGAAAATCGCAAGCAGAATGCAAGCCCTTTTTTACAAAATGGGGTATAAGCCAGTCAATAATTTTAAGTGAGGACAAAAAAACGATACCAATATGTTAAGTAAGCGGAAAATCTGCTTTCTCTCCGATCATCATTTGTGCATGAACCCGCGTTTGTGGAAGGAGGCGTTCTTCTATGAAAAAAAGGGATTTGATGTGGTGATTCTTTCCATGTGGCATTCAAAAGAATCGTTGAAAAAGGATTGGCAAATAGTAGATGGCCATCTCATAAAATATAAGGCTTATCTTAATCTTATACCTGGTGAAATCAATCCCCTGTCACTTTTTTTTTATCGGTTAAGAAAAAGGTTAGCAGGCGAATTGCAGCGTTTGGGTAAATATGGAACGGGCTGGGCTATTAGTTATTCTCCCGGATTGATGTTTAAAAAAGCTCTACAGGAAGATGCCGTCTTGTATGTAGCTCATTTGGAATGTGCTTTTTATGTTGGCAGGGATCTAATTAAAGCGGGAAAAAAAGTAATTTTCGATTTTGAGGATTGGTATTCCAGAGATTACCTTGTGCCTGCAAGACCGGTGAAATTATTGAAAGCTGCTGAAAAATATGCCCTGCAAAATGGCTTGTTTTGCACCGCTGCATCAAACTCCATGGCAATTGCTTTAAAAGAATGCTACAATTCAGAAAATAAAATCACTGTTATTTACAATGGCTTTTCAATAAAAAGTAAGATACGAAGCAATTTCATTAAAGATGAAGGCAATGAAAGAATAAAATTGCTTTGGTTTTCGAGGACTATTGGAGCCGGCAGGGGCCTTGAATTATTATTAAAGGGTTTGTTGGTTTGTAATGCTGGCATTGAGTTGCATTTATTGGGAGAAATGAAAGCAGGATATCTGGATTTTTTAGAAAGGGAATTTGCGAATCAATCTTTACATAATTTGGTTATACATCCTTTTATACCTCATGCTAAATTGGATGATTTTATAAGCCAGTTTAAAATAGGGTTAGCCATTGAAGAGAATATCAATGACAATAAGCGACTTACGGTATCAAATAAAATTTTACAATATTTGCAGGCAGGTTTGATGGTGCTGGCATCCGATACCAAAGGCCAGCGGGAGGTGGCTGAGCTGTTTCCTGGGGCCGTAACTATTGTGGATATCCATAACCCTGAAGCATTGGCAATGGCGATTGTTCAATTAAGCAAGAAAAAGGATATCAATACCTGTCAGCAAAAGGAAAAATTTGAATCGATATTTTCATGGGAAGCCCAGGAGATTAAATTAAATAGTTTGATAGAAAAGTTTTTATGATTATACAAAATTGGGTAATTAAACTGGTTGAAATGGTTCCGTTTAGTTTGAGGACAAGAATAAAGAATATGCCAGGGCTAAAACAGTTACAGTCAATACTTTTAAGCAAATGGATCAATAATGAAGCCTTCGTAGCGGTTATCTCCGGGGGCCCGGCAAAAGGGCTGGTATTTCCCGTGCAGATGCCACAGGACAAATTGATGTGGATTGGTACATGGGAAATTGAATTTGCGGAGGCATTACGCAATGCTGTAAAACCGGGTTGGGTATGCTTCGATATTGGTGGATACAAGGGATATTACGGAGGCGTGATGGCGCTTAAGGGCGCTTCGGAGGTATTTATATTTGAACCAATGCCGGCCAACGCAACTAAAATAAAGAAGCTGATTGAATTAAATGCTTCTTTGCCAATCAGGTTACAAGAGTTGGCCATTTCGGATACCTGCGGTAAAGCTGTGTTTAAACTAATGCCGGAAGAAACAATGGGAAAACTTGAAGCCAGTTCTTTTCAAAGGGAAGATGAGGAGATAAAAAAATTATCAGTGGAATGTGTCACCCTTGACGAATTGATGAAAAGGGGTATTCCTGAGCCTGACTTTATCAAAATTGATGTGGAAGGAGCTGAAGAATTTGTTTTAAAGGGTGCTGTTGAATTACTGCAAAGGAAGCGGCCCTATTTGATGATAGAAGTCCATTCACCTGAAATAGGTAAAAGATGCCAGGCTATACTGTCAAATCATTATTCCAACATCACGGTACTTGAAACCGGTTTAAGTCCCGACCAAGGATCACCGGAAATCTGCCATTATATTGCGTCTGTTTAAGTGAAAAAGCTACTTATTTTATATCCTCATTTTCCACCAAGTAATCTAGCAGGTGTGCATCGCCCCAGGCTATTTGCACAACACCTGCCGTTCTTTGGATGGGAGCCCGTCATATTAACAGTGAATGAGGAATATTATGAAGAGCCGCTGGATTATAATTTAGTAAAACTCTTACCATCCAGTTTACGAATTGAAAAAGTAAAAGCATTCCAAGTTATCCGTCCAAGGATCATAGGAGACATAGGCTTGCGTGCTTTTTTTCAATTGTACAAAAGAGCCAAACAAATGATTCAATCCGAAAGGATTGATTTTTTATACATCCCCATTCCGTCTTTTTATTGTGCGTTATTGGGGCGCAGGTTGCATCATTCAACTGGAATTCAATACGGGATTGATTATATTGATCCCTGGGTACATTATTTTCCCGGAAGCGATCGCTTATTTTCCCGTCATTGGTTTAGTACAAAAGTTGCCCAATTATTAGAACCGATTGCGGTAAAGAAGGCATCACTAATTACGGGTGTTGCAGCTGGTTATTATGAACCGGTATTGGATCGTAATCCGAAATTGAAACATCAAGCTGTATGTGGTGCAATGCCATATGGAGGTGAGCGAGCGGATCATGATCAGTTAACCCAACTGGATATTCAACCATATTTGTTTAGTAAGAAAACAAACAAAATACAATTGGTTTATGCCGGTGCAATGCTTCCCAAGGCTTACAGCTTACTGGAGGCGATTTTTAAAAGCATGCAGGCGCAGCCGGAATTGGTTGGGCAGGTTGAGTTTCATTTTATTGGTACTGGTAAAGCAACCAATGATCCGCAAGGATTTAATATAAAGCCGCTTGCGGAAAACTATGGCCTATATCAATCGGTTGTATTTGAATATCCCAAACGCATACCCTACCTGGATGTACTGGTTCACTTGAAGCAGGCGGATGGAGTATTTATTTTAGGAAGTACCGAGCCCCATTATACACCGTCCAAAGCCTACCAAGGCATATTGTCGGGCAAGCCCATACTAGCAGTTTTGCATAAAAAAAGCACGGCAGTAAATGTATTGCAGCAGTCCAATGCGGGGATTGTACTGACTATTGATGAAGAAAGTAATGCGGTGGTAATTGCAGATAAATTTCCTTCCTTTTTACAAAGATTTTTTGTTTTTGCCAGACAATTCAGTCCTCAACAGATCAATCAAACAGTATTTGATGACTGGTCAGCAAAATCTATTACCGGGCAGCTAACAGAATTACTAAACAGTGCTATTTTAAAAAATGAAACCAAATGAGCAGAACCCTGTTGAACCAATTCAGGCAACTGCCATGGTTTAGAGGCAAATTAAGGATTGGGCAATATTTTTTTAATGATTATATCCATCAACCAGATCCCGTTTCTTTTACTGCACATTATGACCTTCTTTACAATCTTCCCAACACGGTTGAAAGCTTGGGAATTGTTTTATTAATATCAGGAGTATATCAAAAAAAGGAAGTCGAGTTTTTAATTAAACACATAGAAGAAGGCAGTTTTTATTTTGATATCGGCGCTAACATAGGCGCACTCGGTTTGCCAGTGGTGAAACAAAAACCGGGCATAAAGTACATCGGGTTTGAAGCATCGCCATTAACATATAGCTACCTGGAGAAAAATTTTAGCGAAAACAAAATAACCAATTATGAATTACACAATTTTGTAGTGTATGACAATGATATGCACCCCATGCGATTTTATCAGAGTGAACACTATGGTAAAAGTTCACTGGCACCGACCTATACGAAGAAGTCTATTTTAGTGAATTCCATTTCACTGGATTCATTTTGCTCGGCTAAACAAATCCAACATATCAGCTGGATAAAAATAGATGTACAAGGATTTGAATTATTTGTTTTTAAAGGTATGCATGGGCTGTTACAAAATAAGCAGGTGGATAATATTTTATTCGAGTTTGAATACTGGGCAGAAGCGGACGCAGGGTTGGAAAAAGGCGCCGCACAGGACTACATCAAAGCAATGGGGTATTCATTGTTTACTATGGATGGAGTTGCCTTAACAGAGACAATTCGGGAAGGTAGAGCGATGATTTGGGGAAAGCCATCAGGCAAAAATGAGAAATTGTTTTAATTGTTGGATAGGTATTTATATCATTTAATTGTTTTCCTATCGGCTTTCACAATTCTTTTTTTTATCAAGTGATATATTTTAAAGCCACAGCATGCCGCCTTTGAAAAAACTTGCGATTATAACCACTCATCCTATCCAGTATAATGCCCCCTGGTTTAAACTACTGAACGAAAGGGGAACTATTAATGTGAAAGTTTTTTATACCTGGGGGCAATTGGAGCACCAGCAGAAACTTGATCCTGACTTTGGTAAAAACGTAGACTGGGATATCCCGCTGCTGGACGGCTATCCATATCAGTTTGTGGAAAATGTATCAGCTAAACCGGGCTCACATCACTTTAATGGCATTGATAATCCGGGGCTAATAAACGAAATTGAGTTCTGGTATCCTGATGCGATATTAATATTGGGATGGTGTTTTAAAAGTCATTTGAAAGTGTTACGACATTTCAAGGGAAAGAAGCCTGTTATATTTCGGGGAGACTCTACTTTAATAGATGAAGTGCCGGCATTTTCTATAAAAAAGATGGCGAGAAAAACGTTTTTATCCTGGATATACAGTCACATAAATATCGCCCTGTATGTAGGAACAGCAAACAAGGCATATTACAATAAATATGGTTTGGCTGAGCGCCAGTTGATTTTTGCTCCGCATGCGATCGACAATGAGCGATTCATGAAGCCCGTGTCAAAAATAGACAGGATGGCATTAGGTATACCAAATGCCGCGGCAGTTTTTATTTTTGTTGGAAAAATGGAACGAAAGAAGAATCCGTTTTTGCTATTGAATTCTTTTATAGAACTTGACGATGCTATTGCACACCTGTTGTTCGTTGGCAATGGGGTATTGGAGACGGAATTAAAAACGACAGTAAATAACCTGCCCGCCTTACTGAGTGAACGTATTCACTTTCTTCCTTTTCAAAATCAATTGCAAATGCCTTCCATATACCATGTGGGAGATGTATTAGTTTTGCCTTCCAAAGGGCCCGGTGAAACCTGGGGGTTGGCTGTTAATGAGGCGATGGCATGTGGGAAAGCTGTACTGGTGAGTGACAAATGCGGTTGTGCTCCAGATCTTATTGATGAAGGAGTAAATGGTTATACATTTAAGAGCACTGATAAGGAAGGCCTGATTGCTAAAATGAAATCACTTTTATCACACCGTTCTAAACTACAAGAAATGGGAATCCAATCCTTAAATAAGATATCACAGTGGAATTTTGGTGAAATATGCTCAGGAATTGAGCGTGCCATGGCAAAACTATAACATATCTCAGGAACATAATTTCTACTAACTTGAAAACGCTTTTTCGAACAAATATAAACTGGCCCCTTTTTGTCTTAATCGCAATTTCATTACGGGTGATATTTTTAGACATGAATTGGCCTTCGTATTTCGCACTTTTGTTGTCGCTTCACCAATTTGCACTATTATTTAATTCAATTGGTTATGTAGTGCCAGTTCGTTATTTATTAGGTGCGTTTATGTGTGTACAGTTTTTTATTGGCCCTATACTCGCATACAATGGCCTGGACGCCTATCAATACTTCCATTATAAAATGAAAATTCCGGAATCAGACTATTTCGCTTATGCTATCCCAGCTGTTTGTTTATTTATAATGGGTTTACATATCAAAGCAGGCAAGTTAGATGGTGAAATAGTGGATGAGCGGAAAATAACTTTGTTTGTCGAAAAGAATCCTAAATTACCCTACCTCTTTATAATTATAGGATTTTTGACCAGCGTTCTGTCCGGATTTTTTGGTTCGGAATTAGCATTTGTTTTTTACTTGCTGGGAAGTTTTAAGTTCATTGGTTTATTTTTATTGATACTAGGGACGAAGGAATTAAAGACACTCTCTTTAGTAGTAGTCATCGGCTCTATTGTGTCCTCATCATTGGGTGAAGGAATGTTTCATGACCTTATAACCTGGATCATTTTTACGGGATCAATATTTGCCATAAAGTATAAGATAGGATTTAATACCAAAGTGATTGCCTGCGCAGTCTTTATATTTTTAGCAGTTACTATCCAGGTTTTAAAAGCAAGTTACCGTGCAGCTACCGGAACTGGAAAAGAGGAAGCAGGTATTGAAACCTTTTCAAATTTATACGAAAAGCAGAATGAAAACGGCAGCATTTTTAGCGCTGCAAAATTGGCGCCTGCAACTGTTCGCATCAACCAGGGATTTATTATTACCAATATAATGGTTAATGTTCCGGCGAGAATTCCTTTTTCCAATGGTGAAGAAATGTACCAGTTATTTGAGGCTGCTATCATGCCGAGGATATTGGCGCCTAACAAATTAAATGCCGGTGATAGAACCATATTTATGAAGTATTCCGGACTTCAGATTAGGGCCGGTACTTCAATGGGACTTAGTTCCCTGGGCGACGCCTATTTAAATTATGGTATCTACGGGGGGTGCTTTTTTATGTTCCTGCTGGGGTTGATGTACAGCGCTATTTTAAATATTTTTTATAAACAGAGTAAAAACTATCCTGTATTAATATTATTTACTGCATTGGTTTTTTATTACCCGATTCGTCCGGATTGTGAGCTGCAAACCATCTTAGGCCATTTGTTTAAATCCTGCTTTTTAATTGCCTGTATCATCTATTTTTTCAAAAAGACTTTTCGGGTACAAACGGCTACCGCTAATTGAAAACCATTTTCATAACCATCGATTGGTTTCTCCCCGCCTACAAAGCCGGCGGCCCGGTGCAATCAATTGCCAACCTGGTAGAGCAATATCAGCAGCCCGAGACGAGGTTCAGAATATTGTGCGGCAATACCGATTTGGATGGCAGTGAATTGGCAGGTGTGGCATTTGATTGCTGGACCAGCTATAATGATTGCACTCAGGTTTGGTACGCATCTAAAAAGAGCACGAATGTAAAAACGATCCGGAGGGAAATAAAGGATTCAGGTGCAACGGTACTTTTTATCATTGGCATTTATTCCTGGTATTTTAATATTGTACCGCTACTCTTTGGCGATACAAAAATGAAAATTCTTTCGGCAAGGGGCATGCTGCACCCCGGTGCGCTTTCTCAGAAGGGATTTAAGAAACGAATCTACCTGGCTTTGTTAAAGCTTTCAGGCGTTCAACAACGTTGTACATTTCATGCGACAGATGATACTGAAGCTGGTTTTATACAGGCTGCATTTGGCAACCAAACCAATGTACTGATAGCAGGCAATTATCCACGTATATTTAGTTGGCAACAGGCATCAGAAAAAAAAGCAGGTGTACTGAAAATGGTTTCCATCGCACTGATAAGCCCCATGAAAAATATCCTGCTGGTACTGCAGGCATTGCAACACTGCCGTCTGCAAGTTGACTATGACATTTACGGACCCGTTAAAGACCAGGCTTACTGGCAGCAATGTGTTGCATTGATCAGGAATATGCCGGACAATATCCGGGTTCAATTCAAGGGAGCTATTGAACCTGCGCAAACAGCAGCAACGCTGGGGCTTTATGAAGTGGTAGTGTTGCCCAGTAAAAGCGAGAATTTTGGACATGCGTTATTCGAGGCACTGTCCGCAGGAAAGCCGGTGATCACCAGCCATTTTACCCCGTTCAATGAATTGCAGTTAAACAAAGCCGGCAAAAATGTTTCCATTGAAAATGCTTTGGAAATCACTGCTGCAGTGGATACCTTCGCGGCGATGTCTGCAACTGAGTTTTCGGCATGGAATAAGGGTGCACATGTGTATGCAATCAAACAAGTGGACCTGGCTGTTTTAAAGAAACAGTATGATGGGATGTTTGGGGGGGAGGTGGTGAATGGTGAATCGTGAATGGTGAGTAGTGAGTGGTTAGTGTTTGCTCATTTTTGATGTATTTGAATAGCTGAGTTATACATTATTGAATAGGGCGGTTTTGCAGTTATCTAACAATCTTCTTTTCTTTTTAAATAACCACTGTGCAAGCTTTTAACTTCAGGACGCTTTATAGCAACAGCGCTTATTTTATTAAATTTACCGGGGCATTTTGTGTACTGTATTTTGGTACCAAATTCATTATCGGGATCACTGTACCCGGCGGTTATTATAGTCCGTTTGTTGCCCGTTATTTTGATTACCCCGGCCTGCTGAGATCTTCCCTGTTGCAGGGAACGAGGGTATTGGCTGCCATTGCAGGATTTGATACTTTCAAGGTTGACAGTTATGTTATCCGCATTGTAAATGGTACGGGTGTGCGGTTAGTGTACAGTTGCCTGGGATATGGATTGTTGAGCTTTTGGATTGCCTTTATTTTCGCCAATAATGGGAGTTGGTTAAAAAAGGCAGGATGGATGCTGGCCGGTTGTTTTTTTATCTGGTTGATTAACGTAGTAAGAATTACGCTGGTACTGATTTCCAATTATCAGCAATGGAAAACGCCCGTTACCATGGATCATCATACCTTATTTAATATTACGGTTTACATTGCTATCTTTTGTATGATCTGGTTGTTTAACCGGGCAGAAAAAAAGCAGGCAGTCAAAGAAGCTGCAGAGCAGGCACCAGTGAGTGACCACAATAACATTTTACCCAACTAACCTATTCCACAATCAATGATCATTATCGGAATCAACGCTTATCATGCGGATGCATCTGCGGCCATTTTTGTAAACGGCCAACTGATTGCAGCCATCGAGGAAGAGCGGTTTACAAGAGTAAAACACTGGGCCGGGTTTCCGGCATTATCTATACAATTTTGTTTACAGGAAGCAGGCATCTGGTTCGACCAGGTTAATTATTTTGCCATCGGCCGTGACCCGAAAGCCAAGTTTTTTAAGAAGCTATTTTACCTGGCATCTAATCCGTCTGGCAGTGTTGGTGTGATAAAAGACCGACTTGCCAACAGCAAAAAAGTAGCTTCCATTGAAACGGAACTGGCCCTTATTTCGGGCAAGCCGAAAGCGTTTTTTACCGGTAAGATCAGGCAGGTAGAGCATCACCGCAGTCATATTGCCTCCGCTTTTTTTGCATCGCCCTTTGATAAAGCAGCCTGCTGCAGCATTGATGGATCCGGCGATTTTACCACCACCATGATTGGCACTGGTAATGGCAATGATATCACCATATTGGATTCAGTAGACTTTCCGCATTCACTGGGTATTTTTTATACTGCGTTTACGCAACTGCTCGGCTTTCCGCACTATGGTGATGAGTATAAGGTAATGGGTATGGCGCCTTATGGACAACCGGTACACACGGAGCAATTAAAAAAAGTAATTCAGCTCACAACCGATGGTTTGTTTAAACTGGACCTTAGTTATTTCAGGAGCGCAGTGCAGGGCGTGATTAGTTATGGAGATAATAACGTGCCGGTGGTAGCCTCCATGTACAGCGAAAAAATGGTGGCTTTGTTTGGTGCGCCCCGGAAGCCAGAGGAGCCGCTGACACAATATCATAAAGACCTGGCTGCTTCAGTACAACGGACCACCGAAACAGTAATTTTTCATATCCTGGAGAGCCTGCACAAAAAGACTGGTTTGGAGAACGTGTGTATTGCAGGTGGCGTTGCGCAGAACAGTGTGGCCAACGGCAAGATTACCAGCAATACCGGTTTCAAAAACGTCTATATTCCTTCGGCAGGTCATGATGCCGGTATTTCGATGGGTGCTGCCTTGTATGTACAGCACCAGCTGGAAAAAATGTCCCGGCAACCCGCCATCATGAGTGCCTACACCGGCAGCCATTTTACCAACGAACAGATTAAACAATTATTAACCGGCAGGGGGATTGCTTTTACAGAATACTATGATGCTGACCTCTATGACACCATCACCAACTGCCTGGTAAACGGCGGGGTAGTGGGGTGGTTTAGCGGCCGGGCAGAATTCGGGCCCAGGGCGCTTGGAGGACGGTCAATTATTGCGGACCCCCGCAGGGCCGACGCCAAAGCGATACTGAATACCAAAATAAAACGCAGGGAAAGTTTTCGCCCCTTTGCACCCTCCATTTTAAAAGAGTACGTTGCTGATTTTTTTGAACGCACAGAAGAAGTGCCTTTTATGGAAAAAGTGTTCCGGATAAAGGCAGACAAACAACCGCTGATCCCTGCCGTTACGCATGCGGATGGTACCGGCAGATTGCAAACAGTAGATAAAAATATCAGTCCCCGCTATTACGCCCTCATTGAAGCCTTCCGGCAAAAAACGGGCATCCCCATTTTATTGAATACTTCTTTTAACGAAAACGAACCGATTGTGAATCAACCGGAAGAGGCGTTGAATTGTTATCTTAGAACCAGTATGGATATGCTGGTGATGGAGAATATTATTGTTTCTTCCCGGTAGAAACATCGTTACTGAAGCATTCCTGTTATTTGGGTTGGCTTTTTTCTTTCTGTGGCATGCTTTACAATTGTGTAAGGGCCGGCATTAAGTATTTAATTGATTAACTTCCATACAGCTTGTTGTATTTAGGTCGGCATTTCTTTTATTCAATCGGAGTCTCTTCTTTACTTTTTTTGTCTTGGAGACAAAAAAAGTAACAAAAAAAAGTCAAGGCAGCAACGAATACAGCCCGTTGCTGCCGTATAGCTTTGTTGAACTTTTTTGCATGGTAGTTTCGGCTTTGGTAATTCTACTCTTAGTTTTGTTACATCCCCAGTATTGATAACCGTCTTTATTATTTCAGTTTTATGCATTGTGTTCAGGTCAGCAACTCTTTTCTTTAATTGCAGACTACTCTTTACTTTTTTTGTCTTGACACAAAAAAAGTAACAAAAAAAAGTCAAGGCAGCAAGGAATACAGCCCGTTACTGCCGTGTAGCTTTATTGAACTTTTATGCATGGTGATTTCAGCTTTGGTAATTCTATTGTTAGGATTGTTACAGCCCGTATATAGATAACTGTTTTCTGTTTATTATTTCAGTTTTATGCATTGTGTTCAGGTCAGCAACTCTTTTCTTTAATTGCAGACTACTCTTTCCTTTTTTTGTCTTGACACAAAAAAAGTAACAAAAAAAAGTCAAGGCAGCAACGAATACGGCCCGTTGCTGCCGTGTAGCTTTGTTGAGCTCTTGTGCATGATAGTTTCGGCTTTTGTAATTCTACTCTTAGGTTTGTTACAGTACCAGTATTGATAACCGTCTTTCTGTTTATTATTTCAGTTTTATGCATTGTGTTCAGGTCAGCAACTCTTTTCTTTAATTGCAGACTACTCTTTACTTTTTTTGTCTTGACACAAAAAAAGGTAACAAAAAAAAGTCAAGGCAGCAACGAATACGGCCCGTTGCTGCCGTGTAGCTTTGTTGAACTTTTTTGCATGGTAGTTTCGGCTTTGGTAATTCTACTCTTAGTTTTGTTACAGCCGAAGTATTAACAACAGTCTTATTCTTATCTGCGTTTATCGGCGTGATCTGCCGGAGCACATTTTATCCGCCTAATTGCTGAGATTGCCGAAATATTTTCTGAATGGTTTATATTTTTTGATTTGTAGAAAATAGACAGTTAGGTCGATATCTTTTTAATCAATGTTTACTCTTTCCTTTTTTTATCTTGACACAAAAAAGATAACAAAAGAAAGTCAGGGCAGCAACAAATACAGCCCGTTGCTGCAGTGTAGCTTTGTTGAACTTTAATGCATGGTGATTTCAGCTTTGGTAATTCTATTGTTAGGATTGTTACAGCCCGTATATAGATAACTGTTTTCTGTTTATTATTTCAGTTTTATGCATTGTGTTCAGGTCAGCAACTCTTTTATTTAATTGCAGACTACTCTTTCCTTTTTTTTCTTGACACAAAAAAAGAAACAAAAAAAGTCAAGGCAGCAACGAATACAACCCGTTGTTGCCGGATAACTTTGTTAACTTTTTTGCATGGTAGTTTGAGCTTTGGTAATTCTAATCTTAGCATTGTTACAGATGGAGTGTAAATAAACTCTTGCTGATTTATTGGTAGAAGTGCCAGGAGGAAAAAATCGGCTCCTGGGAAGCGAAGCCATCCCAATCAAACGCGGTTGATAAACTAATAAGCTGCAAATCGTCCTTCTCCTTCAGGAGAAGGTGCCCGGAGGGCGGATGAGGTTGCAACGCCAGTTGAAACCCTGCAGAATTTGTAAAAATTCCATTATGGACAGTTGTCATGCAGGTCTGTGAAATACAATCACTGCCCTTGTAAAAGAAAGAAATATGGTTTTTAGCTAAAGCTGAAATTATTATTTGAATGATGCAATGTTCTGCACGTCGCACTTATACAATTTCATCTCATGGACTATTCAGCATCTCTTCCCATACTTCGCTAACATGCATGTTATATTGCTTTAAATATTTGTATCGATAAATAAATGTTTTCTCTGCCTATTGTTTAAATTTGGTGACAAATTAAAATTTATCTCTTATTAAAGAGGGTAAATCTGCAATGAAAGTCACACTGCTTACAGTAACGTATAATTCTGAAAACTACCTGGAAGAATGTATCAATTCTGTCATAGCACAAACACATCCCGACATTGAACATATTATTGTAGATGCAGCTTCAACCGATGGCACACTGGAAATTATCCGGAAATACAATGGCCACATTGCGCAATGGGTTTCTGAAAAAGACAATGGTATGTATGATGCCATCAACAAGGGTATTACAATGGCTACAGGTGGTATCATTGGTATTCTCAACAGTGACGACAAACTGGCGGCGCCTGACGTGATCAGTGATATTGTTCATTGTTTTACTGATCAGCACGTGGATGCGGTATACGGTGACCTGGTATATGTAGAAAAAAAGAACACCTCCCGCGTGCTGCGGTACTGGAAAGGGTTTAGCTACAAACGATACCGGTTTAACTACGGCTGGATGCCGGCACATCCCACTTTTTATGTACGAACCAGCCTGATTGCAGAACTTGGGGGATACGAATCGCATTATTATACGGCGGCAGATTATGAATTTATGGCCCGGTACCTGTACCGGTTTCGTATCAATGCCCGGTACCTGCCCAAACTGATTGTAAAGATGCGGAGCGGCGGGCAAAGCAATAAAACCCTTGCCATCAGGCTGAGGGCCAACAGGCGGGATTACCTGGCCATGAAAAAAAATAAAATACCTTTTCCTTTAGCAGCATCCATTTTAAAACCGATCATTAAACTGCATCAGTATTATTATACTTTTTTTCGTAAAAATATTTAGTCACGGTTTTTCTGATTCTCTTTCTATACTATGTTCGATTTTTTTAAGTCTGCCAATAAGCGTACTGTTTACGACACGCTGCCTTTTACAACAGACATCCATTCCCATATTCTGCCGGGCATTGATGACGGATCTCCGGATATCAATACATCGCTGCAACTGGTAAGGGGTATTTATGAGCTGGGCATCAGGGAAACGGTGGCGACGCCGCACGTTATTTGCGATTTATACCGCAATACGCCTGACACGATTCACAATGCGCTTGCACAATTGACTGACGCCTGTGCCCACAACAGCATGGATATAAAAATAACCGCTGCGGCCGAATACATGCTGGATGATTATTTTGTGCAGTTGTTAAAAGGCCCGGCACCGCTGCTCACCATATACAACAATATTATTTTAACCGAGCAGCCTTTTGCATCGCCATCACCCAACGTTCACCGTATTGCCTTTGAAATTGTTACCTCGGGCTATCGCCCCATTATGGCGCATCCGGAGCGGTATCATTTTTACCATGATGATTATAGTGCTTACGGCACGCTAAAAGACATTGGCTTTTTATTACAGGTGAACCTCCTGTCCCTAACCGGGTATTACGGCAAACCGGTGGCTAAAGCAGCCAGGTACCTTGTTGAAAATAACCTGGCCGACCTGGTAGGGACTGATATGCACCATACACGTCACCTGGATATGCTGAAAGACAAAAAGAACCTGCAAACACTGAATGAACTGCTGGGTAAAAAGAAGTGGAATAACCTGGCAGAGATATGAGGGCAGGCAATAGGCAATGGGCAATGGGCAATAGTCAATAGTCAATAGGCAATAGTCAATAGTCAATAGGCAATAGGCAATGGGCAATGGGCAATAGGCAATAGTCAATAGGCAATAGTCAATAGGCAATAGTCAATAGGCAATAGGCAATAGTCCGTTGGCCACTAGCCAATGTCATTTACTTAACGAAGCCGCCGCCAGGGCTTTCAACCCCTGACGGGCTGCGTTCACACCCACGGCGGTTGATTAGACACGAGACGAAGCTTAAATAAACAACATTGACTCACCATTGACCATTGACTATTGACCATTGACCATTGACTATTCACCACTCACAATTTTCCAGCCCTTTTGCATTAATTTTACACAATGAAATACCTGGCATCTCTTAATCCGTATTTTTGGAAATACCGTGTGCGGCTACTATTGGGCATCTTGTTTATTATCCTCAGTAACTATTTTAAAATACTCGCCCCCCAGCTTACCGGGTATGTGGTAAATACGGTAGTGCAAAAAGCGGGCGGTGAGGCGGCCCGTCTTGCCGGGGAGCAAAAAAAATACGATTTCATTGTATATAAAATCATTGCTATTCTTGATACAAAGAGTTTTGGGCAGCAATTTTTATGGTGCGGTATCACCTTACTGGTTATGGCCATCATCAGTGGTGTGTTTATGTTTTTTATGCGGCAAACCATCATCGTAATGAGCAGGCTGATTGAGTATGACCAGAAGAACCAGGTGTTTACCCATTATCAGCAACTGGACAGCAGTTTTTATAAAACCCACAGTACGGGCGACCTGATGAACCGTATATCTGAAGACGTAAGCAGGGTGAGAATGTATGTAGGCCCGGCCATTATGTATTTTATTAACCTGGCAGCGGTGCTGGGGTTCAGTATTTTTTTTATGCTGAAATCAAGCCCTAAATTAACGCTGGTGGCACTTTCGCCACTGCCGATACTGGCCATTACTATTTATTTTGTAAATACCATCATCCATAAAAAGAGCGAACGGATACAGGCGCTGTTAAGCGACCTTACTACCAATGCTCAGGAGTCTTACAGCGGCATCAGGGTGATTAAATCATTTGTACAGGAAAAAGCCATGCTGGGTTTCTTTGCCCAAAACAGTGAAGCATATAAAAAAAATGCACTCAGCCTGGCCAAAACGGAAGCCATCTATTTTCCGAGTATGGCGTTGCTGATTGGCGTGAGTACGTTGATCACTATCCTGGTAGGGGCGCTGGATGTAATAAAAGATCCTGCACATAACACGGTTGGTACCATCGCCGAATTTGTGATGTACATACAGATGCTTACTTTCCCCGTAAGCGCCATCGGCTGGACGGCCAGTATGACGCAACGGGCAGCCGCATCCCAAAAGCGCATCAACGAATTTTTAGACACGAAGGCTGATATACAATTACCTGGCAATGCAGCCCGGCCTCCACTGAATACATCCATCCTGCTGGACAAGGTAAATTTCACTTACCAGCACACGGGCATACAGGCGTTAAAAGATTTTTCCCTGCACATCAATGCCGGAGAAAAAATTGCCATCATTGGTAAAACAGGTTCGGGCAAATCAACTGTAGCACAATTGCTGCTGCGTATGTACGACGCCGACAGTGGCCTGATTACCTATGGCGGTGTACCAATATCCCGGATAGATACAGCCTACCTGCGCAGCAATATCAGTTATGTGCCGCAGGATGTTTTTTTGTTCAGTGAAACCATCGAAAACAATATCGGTTTTGGTGTAGCGGCTGCAACAAATCAGCAGGTTGTACAGGCAGCCCGGCAGGCACATATTGCAACAGAAATAGAACAGTTTCCGGCGGGATACCAAACCATGATAGGGGAGCGGGGTGTAACCCTGAGCGGCGGGCAAAAACAACGGATATCCATCGCAAGGGCACTTATTAAAGATCCGTCCATTGTGATTTTTGATGACTGCCTCAGTGCCGTAGATGCTAAAACAGAAAAAGCGGTGCTCAACAACCTGAACGTCTACCTCCAGGATAAAACGGCTATTATTATTACGCACCGTATTTTTTCGCTCTTTGATTTTGATACAATCATTGTATTGGATGATGGCAGGATTGTAGAGCAGGGAAAGCATGAAACCTTGCTGCAGCAGAAAGGCTACTATGCAGAAATGTACGCCCGGCAACAGCAACAGGCACATCATTGATGCGTTTATACAGCATGGTGTATTTAGATCGCAGCACCTTTTATGAAGTAACGTCTGTATCCTTTTGTCAAAAATGAGTGTTCTGATCGCAGGTCTTTTATTTGATCAATGATTCTTTGTTACTTTTTTTGTCTTGAACACAAAAAAAGTAACAAAAAAAGTCAAGGCAGCAACGAATACAGCCCGTTGCTGCCGGGTAGCCTTGTTGAACTTTTGTGCATGGTAATTTCAGCTTTGGTAATTCTACTGTTAGGATTGTTATGGCCGAAGTATAAATAAAAGTCTTATTATTAGTGTAATCCAGAAGCTATTTTTTTTAGTTTTTTTGATTTGTATAGATTGGATATTGGGATCGCAGGTCTTTTATTTGATCAATGATTCTTTGTTACTTTTTTTGTCTTGAACACAAAAAAAGTAACAAAAAAAAGTCAGGTCAGCAACGAATACAGCCCGTTGCTGCCGGGTAGCTTTGTTGAACTTTTGTGCATGGTAATTTCAGCTTTGGTAATTCTACTGTTAGGATTGTTACGGCCGAAGTATAAATAAAAGTCTTATTATTATTAGCGTAATCCAGAAGCTGTTTTTTTAGTTTTTTTGATTTGTATAGATTGGATATTGGGATCGCAGGTGTTTTATTTGATCAATGATTCTTTGTTACTTTTTTTGTCTTGAACACAAAAAAACTAACAAAAAAAAGTCAAGGCAGCAACGAATACAGCCCGTTGCTGCCGGGCAGTTTTATTAAACTTTTGTACATGGTAAATTCAGCTTTGATAATTCTACTGTCAGGTCGTTAAGGCCAACGTGCAGTAACAGCATTCGTGTTTAATTTCAACAATTAAATGATGGCGAACCGATTTTCCCTTGCTGCCGTATAGCTTTGTTGAAGTTTTGTGTGTGGTGATTGCAGTTTTGGTAATTCAGCTTTAAACTTGTTACGACCAACATATAAACGAAAGCCTTTGTGAATAGCTTCACTTACTATAAGGCAACAATATATAAATGCCCTTTTGCAGGTTTATTTTGCTATTTGGAAAACAATTTTATCTTTGCTGAGTATCTGATTATTTTGTAACATCTTTTAATAAAAAATTTTATAACTGTGGCGTACGACAACAATGACAAAAAAATGGAAAGCGTTTATAGCAAACGTATCAGGGCTGGCAAAAGAAGAACCTATTTTTTTGATGTTAGAGAAACCAGGGGAAGTGACTATTATCTCACTATTACAGAAAGCCGCAAACGTTTTGACTCCGACGGGTATGACAGGCATAAAATTTTTCTTTACAAAGAAGACTTCAATAAATTTATTAAAGGGTTAGCAGAAGCCATTGACCATGTAAAAACAGAGTTGATGCCTGATTTTGACTTTGATGCCTTTAATCATGATACACCTTACGAAGGGGAGGATGGACAACCTTCCACCTTTGCTGCTGAAAATGAACCCGCCACGACAGCAGCGCCCCTTGCAGTTACAGACAGTGAACCAGTTGCTGTGACAGCCCCGGTAACAGAACAGCCTCCGCTTGATAATGGCAGTACGGAAGAAGTGGACAAATGGTAATATTATACGCTTCTATATAGTTATTTTAACTTCTGGTACGATGTTGGCTAATGCGCTGGCATAAGTAGTAATTGGGAATGTTCATAAGGAACCGGTCCGGTTTTTTATGAACCCTGTACGACTTATAATTGTGGTACGGCTAAAACATTCGGTAACAATTAATAAATAGGGCGTTTTTGGAATGTTGATCAATTATTACTATTTTTGACCAATAGTAATGGACACTTACTTAATTACACTCTGATCCAAATCTTACCTAAAGACCGGTTACTACCGCATTGCTTCATGTGTTACCCTGATTCCTACGAATATCCCCATTAATGGTTATGATGAGCCATATGTAATATTGAGAGTTGGTTGGCGTTCCCAATAAAATGATACTTATTTCGTTTGGAAATAATAATAAAAAATGATGTACAGAAAATATGTAAACTTTTGGCTGCTGGCTGGTTCTATGCTTTTTATGGTAGCCTGTACCAATACAAAGAAGACAACTTATTTCAATAACGCCCAGGATGCTGTTATTGTTCCTAATTTGTCGGATACAATAATGCCAATCATTCAAAAAAATGATATCCTGAGCATTACTATTACCAGTCCCAATGAAAAGGCATCTGCTTTATTTAATTTGCCCAACAGTTCTTTTAACAGCAGCACAATAACCAGCACCAATGGCCAGAGTGGGGCCGGGTATTTGGTTAACTCAGAAGGATATATCCAGGTACCGGGCCTGGGAGCAATAAAAGTTGCAGGACGGACCAGCAATGAGGTGAAAAATATAATTATAGATATGCTGACTAATCAGAAATTGCTCTTGGACCCTATTGTAAACATCAGGCATTTAAATTATGAAGTAACTGTATTGGGTGAAGTTGGTAAGCCAGCCGTGATAAATGTACCGAGTGAAAAAATATCGCTTTTAAAGGCTATTGGCTTAGCGGGTGATATTACCATTTTTGGAAAAAAAGACAATGTGCTGCTGATAAGAGAAATAAGTGGAAAGCGGGTAGTTAAACGCGTTAATTTAAACGAAGCCAGTTTTCTTACCTCTCCCTATTATTACCTGCAACCCAACGATTTGGTTTACGTAGAAGCAAATAAGGATAAGGTGGCACTTTCCAGTTCTTTCAGGCAGTCCTTACCAACTTTGCTGTCTGCCTTATCGGTAGTTTTAATAACTATTCAATTGATAAAAAAATAATAATAGCCGGATCACTTATAATGCAACAAAAACAACATAAACCCGCGGCATCAAAACAGGATAATTCCATTATTCTGTCGTTATTGTCGTACGTGCCCTACTGGCCGCTTTTTCTTATCTTTTTCATTCTGTCGGCTGTGGGCGCATTTTTATACCTGCGGTATACTAATCCCAAGTACGAAGCCTATGCAACCATCATTATAAAGGATGAAAGAAAGGGAGCAGATGATTCAAGGCTGGTGCAATCTCTTAACCTGGTAAATTCCAATAAGATTATTGAAAATGAAATTGAGGTATTGCAATCCAGGTCGTTAATGAGCGACGTGGTTAAGAAACTCCATTTATATGCGCCCGTTTCTCAGGAAGGAAAGATCAAAACCATTTCTGCTTACCAGGTTTCACCTTTGCAGATAGAGGTAAGCAATCCGGACTCTCTTGTTCCGGCAAAGAAAATAAGCCTTGATATTGATGAAGCCCAGGGCACAGTTTTACTGAATAAAACATTCAAAGGTTCAATCAATGAATGGCTTAAAACGCCCTATGGCACATTGAAATTTGTCCATAATTCAAAATACATTCCATCTGCACCCAATAATAAGCCCTACTATTTTTCTCTTATTCCGGTGGAAAATATGGCCGCCTGGCTGCTGGGCAATTTGAAGGTGGCAGCGTCCAGCAAACAGTCCAGCGTTATCAATTTAAGCTACCGCGAAGAATCTCCAACGCTGGCCGAAGATGTGTTAAACGGGCTGCTGATTTCGTATGGAGAGGCTGCGCTAAGGGAAAAAAATAACCTGGCAAAAAATGCACTGGTGAGTATTGAAGAGAGGTTAAATATTGTTTCACAAGATCTTGACTCTATCGAATCAAAACTGCAACGGTATAAAGCAGGAAAAGGAGCAGTCGACATTAGCAGGCAGGGGCAGCTTTATCTGGATAATGTGAGTGCCAACGATAGAAGGATCAGCGATTTGAATATGCAGGCTGATATAATGAACCAGTTAAAAAAATCAGCCACCACGCCGGGAAATACAGGGGTATTGCCTTCTACCCTGGGAGTTACCGATCCGGCATTAATTAACCAGGTAAACAAGTTAAGTGCTCTACAGTCGGAGTATGAAAATCTTAAAACGACTGTAGCTGAAAATAACCCTGTTTTGTTATCAGTTAAAGAGCAAATTAACCAGATAAAGCCTACCATCTTAAGTAATATTGAAAGTCAGCAAAGAAGCCTGGAGAAAAGCAGGGAGAATTTGTATGCGGCAAGGGGGTCAGATAATGCAGTATTATCAGCAATCCCTCAAAAAGAACGTCAGTTGGTAGAAATTACAAGAGATCAGAATATAAAAAATGGCATATATGCCTTCCTTTTGCAAAAAAGAGAAGAAAGCCAGCTTTCCTTCAATTCAAATATACCAGATAGCAAGGTCGTTAACTATGCGATGGCATCCAACTCCCCGGTTAGCCCCAATAGGCTGATGATATATGCCATCGCTTTTGCCCTTGCGCTGGGCTGCCCGATCGCCATTATAACGGCCAGGGAATCTCTCAGCCCGAAAATTCTGTACCGGAGTGAAATAGAAGACCTGACGAAAATTCCCGTTATTGGAGAAGTATCTAATAATAAATCCAAGGAAGGGTTGGTTGTTCAAAAAGGAGTACGTACAGTAATTGCTGAAGAATTTAGAAAGGTGAGGGTGTCACTTTTATCGCTGGGAATTAATGCCCAACATAAAAAAGTACTTGTAACATCTAATATTTCCGGGGAGGGCAAAAGTTTTATTGCCGCAAACCTCGCCCACAGTATTGCATTAACCGGCAAAAAGGTAATATTAGTAGATTTAGATTTGCACAATCCTGGTTTGGGAAAAATATGTAATATAAAACAGCAAACTGGTGTAAGCGAATACCTGGCGGGGAAAGCCTCCCTGGAGAACATTATTTACTCCGTTCCTTCAAATGACCACCTTTACTATATTTCATCCGGAAGTTTGGAACAGGATGCATCAGAATTATTAGAAAATGGTAAAGTAAACCAATTAATCTCCCGCCTGGATGCTGATTTTGATATGGTGATTATTGATACAGCACCGGTTGTACTAATTACCGATGCCTACCTGTTGTCATCCCTTTGTGATGCTACCTTATTTGTGGTAAGGCATAAATTTACGCCAAAAATGCTGATTAAGCGAATGGATGGCAATATGGAAATTAACCCTATAAAAAATCCTGGCATTATCTTTAACGGTGTGCATACCAGGGGATTTTTTAAAAACAATTATGGTTACGGATACAATTATGTATATAGTTACAATAATAAAAAAAGTGCCAGGGTCTAATTAAATACAAGCAAAGCCCTGGCTGTGTCATACTCCAATATCTCATTAAACAACCTAAGTATCTAATCCATTGAAAATCTGCTTTTTTTTTAATTAAAAAAAATTACAGATGAAAAAAAATTGGTACGCGGTTTACACAAAATTAAATTGCGAGTTAAGGGTTTCTTCCCAGTTGAGCCGAAAAAAAATAGAAAATTTATGTCCGGTAAATAACCTAAGTGTAAATACGGGTTTTAAACGAAGGTGGACCGCTGTTCCTTTATTTCAACAATTGGTTTTTGTGCGTATTACAGAGGCAGAAATGCAATTGGTTAAACAAACGGGCGACGTGGTAAATTTCCTCTTTTGGCTCGGAGGGCCGGCACAGATAAGTGATGAAGAAATCCGCAACCTGGAAAGGTTTGCCAACGATTACAATCAAATTAAAATAGAAAAAACAACTGTTAACCCTCAATTGCAATCACAAATAACGAGTTATTCTCACAAGGATAACATGTCAGCAGGCCATACGGTGGTGAAAATGCTGCTTCCGTCTCTTGGCTTTTTATTGATGGCGTTGATTGAAACAGCTACCGTTAAGGTGATCGATCCACTGGCGGAAGAAAATAAAAGTAGTTTTGCAATGTGAGATTAATAAAACTAAGGTGGTGGGTTTGTTATCGCCAGGATATATAACAGCTGACATGGCAGACTGAAAATAAATGAAAGTCTTAATTCTCATTCCGGGGTTACCGGTTAATATAAACGATATAAAAGGTGGTGTTAATTCAGCCTTAATCAATCTTTTAACCGGATTTTCAAAAAAAATGGTTACCGTAAGGGTACTGTCATTCAACAGGGATATGACATCGGTAAGCTTAACTCAATTCTCTCCCAACGTCGAAATTTACTACATTCCGGAAAGTGGTCTGCCACATGTATTTAACTTTGCATTTAATGGATCCCGCGTAGTAAGGAGGCACATAAAGGAATTTAATCCCGATGTAGTGCACTTTGCGATGAGTGGTTATATTTTGCTTACCGGGTTGTTTGGCCTTAGAAAAAAACACGCGCTCGTAACTATACATGGAATCGCCTTTAAGGAGGCCAGGCAAAAGGAAAGATTAAGGGAAAAACTGGTGTGGTATTCTAATGGACTTGTAGAGTTGTTATTGCGCCCTGCAAATATCATCCATCTTTCAAACTATTCTTATTCCCTGTTGCCGGCCAGTAAAAAAGGTTGTGTCACTATCATACCCAATGCTGTGAATCCGGTTTTTTTTGATTTGCCTTTAAAAACAGCAACAGACAGTCGAATTATTTATGCAGGTAGCATTGATGCTAATAAAAATATCATTTTCCTTTTAAAAACCTTAAGTTCCCTGAAAGCCAAAAATATTTTTTATTTTCTAAATGTGGTGGGGGATTTTACCGATGACCATTATAAAAAAGAAGTATTGGATTATATAAGCAACAATCAATTGGAACAAAACGTCATGTTTCATGGCTGGCTAAGCCAGGAAAACTTTCAGCGTGAACTTGTAAAATGCGATATACTGATGGTTTCTTCCAGACAGGAGTCTCTTCCGATGGTAATTGCAGAAGCCATGAGCGCAGGGAAGGTAGTAGTGTCATCTATTACCGGGGGAACACCCGAAATGATCACTGATAGAATGAATGGCTTTTTGTTTGATCTTAACCAGCCGGAAATGGCCATCGATATATTGGAAAGATTGTATAATAATAATCAACTTATGCAGACCATTCAGTTGGCTGCGAAGCAAACTGCTGTCTCAGTATACCATTGCGGGAGCGTTGCAGACCGAACAATTGAGTTTTACAGAAGTCTTCATAATAAACATCGGAATTAATGTTACTTATTTATTATAATTTAAATAGCAATGTTACAATTTATCCAATATAAAGAAAATAATGCCGTTTACCATCTGATCATTACCAAAAGATAGTATAGGTCCAATTAAGTAGAAATTAAAAGCAAAGTCTGAATGATCAAATATTATAAAAAAATATCTTTTCTTAATATTCAAGAGTCCTGGTTTGACGGAAATATTGGTTTTTGGGACTTATTTACATTTAAGGTTATATATCATTTGAAGACCGAGAAAAAAATGTTTGCGGTACCTGAGATTAGCCATACGATAGAATTAGATTTGCAAAATGATAAACAGACTATTCTGGCTAATTTTTCAAAAGCTAACAGGCAACAAATAAGGAAGGCCGAAGAGGAAGGGGTTGTAATTGAAATTTGTAACGATATCGACTCCTTTGTCACATTTTTTAATGATTTCGCTGCAAAAAAGGGAACATTTCAAACATCAAAAAACCGGATATTAGAGAAAAAAGATTATCTGGTATTGAGTTTTGCCAAATTTGAGAATAATATTATTGCAGCTCAAAGTTATTTGGTTGATAAGGAGTTAAAAATTGTAAGGCATTATCAAACCGCCAACAAACGGTTTGAAAACGACCTGAATAAGAATTTTGTAGGGCAGGCAAACAAATATTTGCTGGTGCATAATTTGTTGAAATTTAAGGATGAAGGCTATAATATATTTGATTTCGGGGGCTATGCGGCCAATACAACAAACCCAAGTCTTTTAGGCATCAACAATTACAAGCTTAAGTTTGGCGGACAAATAAAAGAGTGCAGGGATTATTATTCATTTCCTTATTGGGTAATAAAAAGAATAGGTAAACTAATGGGATTAACCGGAACAGTTTAAATTTTTGATAATTTTTGCCGATGGGGTTACTTGGTATATTTCAAAAAAAATGCAGCGTGATGCAATGGGGCATCGGTTTTTGCAGGGCTAACATAGAAGACGTCATAAGAAATAAGCGGCTGGATGGCAATTTTACCTGGATAGCCCACGATGAGAGACTGCACTTTATTGCAGACCCTTTTATTTTTAGAAATCAGGATAATAATATTAATTTGTTATTTGAGGATTTTTCAGTAGAAAGAGATGGATTTATTGGTCTCAAGGTGCTTGATGATCAATACAACTTGATTGCTGAAAAGAAGGTACTGGAAAGCAGCAGTCATCTTTCTTACCCTTTTGTATTCAGGGAAAACGGAATTACGTATGTAATTCCAGAGTCGCACCAGCAGGGCAAGGTATTTGTTTATGAATATGATTTTTTAAAAGATGAGTTGGTAAACGGAAAAATACTGGTGGATTTACCCTTGCTGGATACAACGATCGTTAAGATAAAAGATACCTATTGGCTTTTTGCTAATTATGGTGATGGCATTGATGACAACAATAAACTCTACATTTACTATTCGGATGCCTTGCGTGGTGAGTATAAACCTCATTCACTCAACCCCGTCCGCAATAATTTAGATGGTACGAGGCCTGCGGGTAATTTTATTGTGGTTGATGGTATTTTATACCGGCCATCGCAAAATTGTGGAAAATATTATGGCAAATCAATAACGATCAGCGAGATAATACATCTCACGCCGGATGAATTCGAAGAGAGGCATCATTGCGAAATTTCGGCCGACCATAAAAGTGAATACAGTGCCGGATTACATACAATCAACGTGTTGGGAGATATTATTGTGATCGATGGCGTTAAGTTATTATTTATGCCTTTTACTAAAACACGGCTTTTTCTTAAGAAAGTGTTCAAAAAAGTTATAAAAATCTAACTATTAAATATTTTTATAAATCCACAAAATAAAAATGAATCAAATTCGTCCTGTCAATGCCAAAAAGTAATTATACACCGGAATGAACAAACAGTTTAGATATTATTTGCAGCTCTCGCTGGTAGTTTTGGATGTGATAGTGCTTAATCTTGCTTTCTTTATGCTGAGGTTTATATTAAGGGCAGTGATATATCCGGAGGATGTAAAAGCATATTTTGAATTATGGGCGGTGTTAAATCTGGTGTGGCTTTTGATCTCTATTGGAAGCAGATCGTATTCAGACAATATTATAATCAATTTTGAAGCTTTTACAAAGCGCACATTGAAAATTTATATTATTTGGGTAATTACCGTCCTTTTTTACCTTTTCTTTTTACGTAAGTTTCAGATATCCCGCTACTTTCTATTTGCATTATTGTCATCATTTGCCATCGGTTTAATCTTCAACCGATTCTTATACCTCGGTATATACTACCATTTTAAATCGAAAGACTACCTTATTAACAAGGTATTGATTATAGGCTATAACCAAACGGCTAAAAAGCTGGAGGCGTTTTTTGAAGAAGAAGGTATTAACAGCAAGCTGATTGGCTTTACTGAAGATGCAAAAAATGTGACCGAGCTAACCCGTTATCCCATCCTGTCTTCGGTAAATAATACCATTGATATTGCAAAGCAAATGGACGTGCAGGAAATTTTTTCGACTATAACGCCCGAACAAAACAGGTACGTTTATAATATGATTGAAGAGGCAGAAAAGGCATGTATCCGTTTTAAAGTGGTGCCTGATTTTTCTGTTTTTATAGATAAACCTGTACACATTGATTATATAAGGGATATGCCTGTATTGTCATTGAGAAGTGAGCCGCTGGACGATGTAGGTAACAGGATTAAAAAAAGGATTCTTGATATTACAGTAAGTCTGTTTGTTGTAGTATTTATACTTTCCTGGTTGGTGCCAATTTTGGGCCTGCTTATTTATCTCGAGTCAAAGGGACCAATTTTCTTTTCCCAAATTCGCACTGGCAAAAACAACAAGGGCTTTCGCTGCCTTAAGTTTAGAAGCATGAAGGTTAACAAAGATTCGGATCTTAAACAGGCTACTAAAAATGACCAGCGAATCACCAGGATCGGCAGATTTATCAGGAAAACCAGCCTGGACGAATTTCCACAATTCATTAATGTATTAAAGGGGGAGATGAGTTTGGTGGGTCCCCGGCCTCACATGGTGAAACATACCGATGACTATTCGAAAATAATTGACCAGTTTATGATTCGCCAATTCTTGAAACCCGGCATTACAGGCTGGGCGCAAATAAATGGTTATCGTGGGGAAATAACCGATGAAACACAGCTTAAAATGAGGGTTAACAACGATTTGTGGTATCTGGAGAACTGGAATATCTGGCTGGATATAAGAATTATTTTTTTGACGGTGTATAAGGTATTCAAGGGCGATGAAATGGCCTTTTAGCCGGTTGTAATAAGTGTTCCCTCCGGGTTTTTAGCCGGTGCAGATGGAATATTTAAGCAAGGGACAAAGTTGGAATTGAACGATTTAAGCACCCCGAATGTGACTTAGACAGGCGAAGCCATATAAAATCCATCCTTTTCTTACTTAAGTTGAGACAGGGATGTAGCCGCCTATCCATGAAAGTCAACACCGGGGCATTAAATAATACCAAACAGTTATCTTCTTTTCACCGCCATTAATAAAACATAAGTTTGTTCTACTTTAAACACATATCATCAAAGCAAAATCCTGTTTATGTTTTTGTTTTTGCACTTACATTTTACTCATTTGTACAAGTCATACAATTTCAATTTGGCATTATAAACGATAAACTGATGACGTTTGTACAGGCTGCTGCTGCAGTGGTAATGATCGCCAATATCAGGAAATTTCTTACTGATTTTACTTTTGAAAGTTTATATTTCAAATTTATTTTTTTTCTGTTTATGGCTTACCAGCTGAGTATTCTCGTGCGGGGAATTCAGTTTGATTACCAGGCACTGAAATATTATTTTCAGATTGACTACATATTTTACCCGTTAATTATCCCGCTTATTGTATTTTTTAACAAGGATGATCTCACTTTTTTTTATTTGATCAGATCTTTTTATTTGCTCGCCGTCGTCTTTCTTCTGTTCAGCTTGCTTGATCGCTTCCTGATAACTCAGCGGGGTACTGCTGAAGGTTTTATACTGCCGTTTGCCTTTACTTGCGGTTTTTTATTCTTAAGTTCAAAATATACTTCCCGCAAAATAACCTGGGTGGCTTTTGTTTCTTTGTTGATAGGGCTTTTATCGTTTACTTATCTTGCAAGGCGCAATGCCCTGGGATCCTTTGCAGTCCTGTTACTTACTGGCTTTTATTTCTTGTTGCGAAACATGCATGCTGGAAGGTTTATAAGATTTATACCAATCTTTTGCCTGATAGCTATTGTTGGTCTTTCATCTGCGGATAAATTACCTTTATCGCTTACAGAAAAACTCAATGACCGTCTTGCAGAAGATTCCCGATCCTACGTATTTGATAATTTTTTCAAGAGTATGGAAGAAGATATGTTTTTCGGGCGCGGAATGAGGGGAACCTATTACAGCCCCATTGACCACCAGGTTACGGACGATGGTGTAGTGTATGATGCAGTAAATAACAGGGATGTTATTGAAAATGGGTATCTGCAGCTGGTGTTAAACGGAGGCTATATAAATGTGATCCTTTTTGGGCTAACACTCTTACCTGCTGGTGTTTTAGGTCTATTTAAAGCAAAGAACCAACTTACACGGATTTGTGGTATTATGATATTACTTTGGTTAGTGGATATGAGTGTATATGGGATGCCACGTCTTTTGCTGCAATATATCTTGGTCTGGATGTGTGTCGGTATCTGTTATAAAAAGAGTTTCAGAAACAAAACGGACGATGAGATAGCAGAATGTTTTGACGCAGTCGGATTAAATTGACTGGAGAATAAATGCCAGGGTCAAATTGCTTTTTGCCCTTGACAATATGAGCTGTTTCTTTATAATTCAATATACATTAAAATAAATACATGAAAGTTTTGTGGTTTACCACGTCGCCGTCGAACGCTGCGGCCGAATTTGGCTATTCCCACCAGGGATGCGGATGGATATCTGCTTTGGAAACAATTATAGTTGGTTCCGGAGAACATGAATTGGGCATCTGTTTTATATACGAAGGCCATGAGTATAAAAAGATCATAAAGGATAAGGTTGTTTATTACGGAATTCCGTCAAAAAAAAGAAATGGACTGGAGCGCATTCTCAACAGGCAACTTTTTAAGATTGAAGATGAATTTGAATCGCCCATATATGATGAAGTTATAAAAGAATTTCAGCCCGATCTGATTCACGTCTTTGGAACAGAAAACGGTTATGGCAAAATTTTGCAGAACAAATTCGAAAAGGTTATTTTTCATTTACAAGGACTTGCCGCGCCTTATTACGAAGTCTATTTCCCACCGAATGTCTCAAAATGGCAGGCACTGCGCAAAGACAGTTTGAACAATATTATAAGAGGATTGACCTTTTTTCATGGATATCATATTTTCAGCAAAAGAGTGCAACGGGAAATAAATATAGTCAAAACCTGGAAATATTTTAGCGGGAGAACCGACTTTGACCGAAACTATGTACAATTGTTACATAGCACCGCCACTTACTTTCATTGTGAGGAATTATTAAGGCCGGAATTTTTTAAAACGGAGTGGAGATCTCCGGGTTTACCAGCAGCGAAAGCAAGAATCGTTATCGGGACAACTGTTAATCCTAATATTTATAAGGGCCTGGACGTAATTTACAGGGCACTTGCCTTGCTGGATGACTATGATATAGAATGGAATATTTTTGGGGTAGCTGAAAGCAATAATTTCAATAGGGTGATAAAAAAGACGCTAGCTGCGGAAATCAGGATACCATCTGTTCGCTTTCACGGCTCTGTCAATGCGGATACGCTCGTTACGCAATTAAAGAAATGTCATTTTTTTATTCATCCTTCATATATCGACAACAGCCCGAACAGTGTCTGTGAAGCCATGTTACTGGGAATGCCGGTGCTGGCCTCCTCCGTGGGAGGTATAAAAACACTTATCAATAATGGTGAGAATGGCTACTTATTTAATCCACACGATAAATATGACTTAGCTGGCCTTATTGTTCATCTGATACACAATTACAATAAAGCAACGGATGCCGGGAAAAACGCGAGAGCAACCGCTGTGAAAAGACATGACAGCGATACTATTATTGCAGATATAAATAAAATGTATTATGATGTAAAAAATGAAATTATATAGAATCGCTACAATGAAAACGGCGTTATGTACATAATACATTTGGGATTTTCTGGCTTTCCATACGGCCGGGCGTCTGTACAGCGAACAATGTTAACCTTTAAGGGGTTGAAATTGTCCGGAGAAGATCCTTTGGTGATAAATAAAATAAGTCATCACCAGTTTCCAGCCAATAAGAAGGTTTACCAATTCGAGGATATTGTCTATATCAATACTTCGCTACTTGATTCAAAGCCAGCTTCCTTTGTCGGAAGAAATCTTAACAAGCTTTCAGGTTATATTGGGGAATTGTATTTTTTGTACAGGAAAAGGAAAAAAATCCAGTCTGCAATATTATATAGCACGTATTTTTTGGAGTATCCCTATTATTTCATACTCTCCAGACTTTTCCGCTTTAAGTTGGTTGTTCAATATGTGGAAATGTTTTCATCCATTCCCGGACGAAATTCTTTTTTCACAAAAATGAATGACAGATTAATTGACCGCTATCTTTGGCGGTTTTGCGATGGCGTTATTGCGATCAGTAACTATCTTGTTGAACATCTGACGCTGCTAAGCCCGCTCACCCCTGTGATAAAAATCCCGGTCAATTCAGACTATGCGAAAATAGCCGAACTTGCTGCTTCCAAGGAGAAAAATTACCTGATGTACTGTGGAACTATCTACTACGAAGAAGTGATAGAATTTATAATTTCACTGTTTGTATTGCTAAAGAGCAATGGCGTATATGAAGGGGCGCTGCTACTGATTGTTTCAGGCGATCATTCGGAAAACCAGGATAAATTGGACGAATTTCTTAAAAATGTTAGCTTCAGAAAGGACATTATAATCAAAAGTGATATTCCTGAAACTGAACTATTCGGCTATTACAAGTCTGCAGATGTATTATTAATCCCGTTAAGAGATACCGTTCAGGATATTGCCAGGTTTCCGCATAAAATTGGCGAATATACTGCCGCTGGTCGCCCCCTGCTTTCCACCAATGTGGGCGAATTAAAGAATTATTTTACAGACGGGGTTTCAGCCATACTTGCGGACGCTTACAGTGTGGAATCCTATTATCATAAAATTCTGCCTTTCATTTCTTCCAGGCAAAAACTGGATCAAATCGGCCGGGAAGGTCAAGCTATCGGGAAATCCAACTTTGATTTCAGGGGCCAGGGAGAAAAATTAAAAGCATTTATTGATTCTCTACCGGCGGTTTAAACCCGCCCAGAATAAAATGGTTTGTTAGTTTTAAAGTACTATGGCTACAATATCAATTATAACACCGGTATATAACAGCGAAGCATATATTGGGGAAACCATCCAGTCAATTATTCTTCAGAAAGGAAATTTCGATATTGAATATATTGTTGTGGATGGTAAATCAACAGATAGTACCAACCTGATTATTGAAAGATATAAAAAAAGTATTAAGGAAGAAAGTGCCTTTATTCAATGCAACAGTGTTTCTATCATACATATTTCTGAAAAAGATACTGGCATGTATGATGCACTAAGTAAAGGATTACGAATCGCCACAGGGGATATCCATTGTTACCTCAATGCAAGTGACCTGTTTTTGCCCGGGGCGCTGGAATCTGTACATACAGCTTTTACAAATACTTCATTCTCATGGATTCGGGGAAATGTTTGTTATATAGATGAATTTTCTGCAGTGCAAAAGTTTGAAAAGAAATTAATTTATTTAAACAGGTATATTGTAAACGGTTATCATGGTTTTTTTAATTCTTTTACCAGTCAGGAAACCATGTTTTGGAGAAAAGACCTTACAAAAAAAGTTGGGATAGATATTAACTACAGATATGCAGGGGATTTTTACCTTTGGCATAATTTCGCAAAACATGCAACATTAATTCAATTGACAACTTATACAAGTTGCTTCAGGATACACGCAGATCAGAAATCGGGCGCCTTGGAAAAATACATGCAGGAATGTGATACAATTATTCAGGGCAGTAAAACATCCTATTGGAAATTCAATGGCTTACTGTATAAGTATATTTTGAAACACCTTTTTAAATATAAATTCTTTTACTACCTGATCAGTGTTTACTACTTTAAACCCGTTGATTATATTGACTTGGCGGACAATGTAGTAACTGTAAAAAAATCTTATACTACAATTATTCCCTGAATTCAACACATTCTTATTTCCCGGGGCTATATAGCTTAAACAATAATTTAGCCTTAATCGCTAACCCATTATTCTAAATATAATAGATGGAAAAAATAAATGTATTAGTTCTTGATGTTCCTTTTCATGAAGGAATGGCTGGTACAAAGCGGGTAAAAAATTTAATGCTGCCTTTGTATAAAAGCCAACAAATCACTATAAGTAATCTTGCCATCATAGATATTTCAGAAAAGGACAGAATTGGAGAAAACGGAACTATTGATGGAATAAAATATCGGTATGTTGGCTATTCGTCTTTTGTCAATTTATTTTCTGTCATTAAATTCTACCGGCAGGGCATCCGGTTTATCAGGAAAAACTTAAGGTCTCAGTCAAAAAATGTCATCTACTATTATGGATACCCTGATCTAAAAAACTTACTGTTTATATTGTATGCGAAATTTAAAAACTGCAAAGTCATTTTTGATATAGTGGAAGATAACCGGCACCAGCAAAATTTTCATGGAATTGCCGGCAAAATCCGTAATAATACTGCACTATTTTTGGTTAAACAAATTCCTCATTTTGGAGATGCAATAGTTGTCATTTCCAATCCACTGGAAAAATGGCTGAATGCCATGTATCTTAATAAAATAGCTGTTTACAACATACCAATTACAGTCGATATAAAAAAATTTGAAAATCCGGAGGCTCCCGTTTCGAAGGAGAACGGCATCAGCATATTCTACGGGGGATCATTTGCACCAAAAGATGGGTTGGAATATTTGCTTAAGGCGTTTGATAAGGTTTGTACAACATATTCCAATTTAAAGTTGATACTTACGGGAGTGGGCCAGGCGCCGGATATGGAACTTTTTTTTGACATGGTAAAGCACAATGAAAAGGTAGATTACCGCGGGTTTCTTTCTACCGATCTATATTACGAAGCATTAAAAAGTAGTGATATCTGCTGCATGACCAGGAATAATTCTCTATATGCTAATGCAGGCTTTCCGTTTAAATTGGGCGAGTTTTTAGCTGCTGGTAAAGCCATCATTGCAACAAATGTAGGAGATGTTCCGCTTTATCTTGAAAATAACCGCAATGCCCTTTTAATATCACCGGAATCTACAGACGAGATAGTGAACGCTTTAATTTTATGCATTGAAAATAAAAATGAATTAAGGCAAAAACTGGGCGCCGAAGCCAGGAAAACGGCACTCGAATATTTTGATGATGCCGTGCTCAGCAAAAAATTGTTTGACATTTTTGAATCAGTCTAACAGTGAACATAAGAAGCGCGTGAATTATCTGATGGTTTAAGTGCTTTTAATGATTTTTAAATTAAAAAATCTTCAATTCACGGCAATTATTGTCGGAATGATATTTAATCCGTTCATTATCCTTAACTTTTATTATCAATGAAAATACTGCTCGTAAACTGGTCCTGGTATGCCACTGGCGGAGATTGGACCTATATTGAGAATTTAAAAAAATTATATGAACAAAATGGTCATGAGGTAATTCCTTTTTCTACCCAGAATATAAAAAATGAGCCTTCCGGGTACAATGACTATTTTGTAAAATCGTATGATTTTAAAGAGTTAAACAAAAGGAAAAATTTGTCCAACGGCATTAAAGTTTTAAGAACTTCCATTATTTCCAGAGATGCCGTAATCAAGTTCGATCATTTTTTTAACGACCACAATGATATTAAAGTAGCGCACCTGCATAATATACATCATTATATTACCCCGGTTATTGTAGAACAGTTACACAAGCGAAACATCAAAATAATATGGACATTGCATGATTTCAAGATCATTTGTCCTGAAAACAGTTTCATATCGAATGGAAAACTCTGTGAAAAGTGCATAACCGGCGATTTCTATCATTGTGCCGTAAATCTTTGCAAAAAAAAATCTTTCCTCGCAAGTAGTCTTGCCAGTTTTGAAGCCTATTATTACCATAAAAAGAAAACGTATAACCTCGTTGACTTTTATTTGTGTCCTTCTGAATTTTTGATGAAAAAATTCGTTCAATTCGGTTTTAATGAATCAAAATTCTGCGTAGCCAATTCCTGCTACGACATAGGAATCATCGATGAATTTATCGTCGAAAATAAAAAGGATGATCTTCAGGTTGCGAAACAAAAATATGTGCTGTATGTAGGCCGCCTGGAAGAAATTAAAGGAGTACATACTTTGATTGAAGCAATCGCAGACACAGGAATGCGATTGAAGATCGTGGGAGCCGGTTCAGAAGAAGCTAAGCTAAAAGCTATGGCGAAAGATTGCACCAACATTGAATTTCTTGGCTTTAAAAATAAGGCGGAAGTATTTTCTCTCACGATGGATTCTCTGTTTGTGGTGTGTCCCTCCATCTGTTATGAAAACCTGCCCTTTTCAGTAATCGAAAGCTTTTTGTTTTCTAAACCAGTAATCGGAGCGGAAATAGGTGGCATTCCTGAACTGGTGATTGATGGAAAAACTGGTCTGCTTTTTGAACCCGAGAACGCAGCCCACCTTTGCGAAAAAATGAACTATTTGTGGAATAATGAAAGTGTGTTGGCAGAGTTAGGAGTAGCGGCCAGAAAGCACGCCTGGGATATGGTAAATTTTACAACACACTGGAAAAAGCTCCAGGCTGTTCTGGACAACCTTTTTATATAAACCCTCAGCAATGAAAAAAAGAATCTACCTGGCCGGTTGCGGCGGGATGTTAGGCGAAG
>NZ_JAUFQJ010000004.1 GCF_030409685.1 Ferruginibacter paludis | reverse complement strand
GTAGGTAGCTGCCATATTCATTTGAAACCCGATCATGTATTTGATCGGGTTTTTTTATGCACATAACTGCTTTGGGAAGCATCCGCTTCTCTTCCTTAACTCTTCTAACACAAACAATTCAACACCTTCTCCTCTGCTGCAATTTTTTTAGTCTTAGTCTGTCGTCAATAAAACATCTATAAAGCTGCCATGAAATACAACTGTACAAGTGTACGACGCATATGAAGTACCACAAAGCTGCTTTGCGAGGAGTGAAAAATAGACATTCTTGCTAATGCCACTCAATTATTTATTTGATTTCTATTTTTCAGATTGGCTCGTTTTAGCATAATTTCAATAGCTGCTTAAATAATACTTTTAAATTTAGATGATGCAACTGACCAATGGCAAAAATGTTTCTTTCCGATTGCTTGATAGGAACGACCGGCAAAGACTATATGACTACCTCAATCAGCTTTCTGCTGAAAGTAAATCAAGATTTGGACCTCATGATTTTGATAGTAAAACAACAATCGAAATTTGTGATAACCTTTGCGGAGACACCATTTATTTTATCGCTGAAGATTCAGACAATAATATCATCGCCTACATGCTTTTGAAAAAAGGAACGCTGGATGCCGATAGAAGTCGCTATGATGAATACAATATTTATTTTGATGAAAATCTAACGGCCACCTATGCTCCATCTGTTGCGGATGAGTGGCAAAATACAGGCGTGGGTACTGCCATGTTTCAGCATATTCTGTTGTATCTTAAAAATTGCGGTTACAAAAATCTTGTCCTTTGGGGCGGAGTACAAACACTCAATCAACGGGCGATTCATTTTTATAGTAAGCATCATTTCAAGCAGGCCGGTTCATTTTGGTACCAGGGAAAAGACAATTTGGATATGTTCCTGGATTTATAAAAACAGCTACAGCATTTCAAGAGATGTCCATTTCTTAATTCGAATGCAGTGTTATTCAGCGCCTAAAAATATTTTTTAAAAAGGGATGCTTTATCTTTATCAAAACTTGTCACAAGCATAGAAAGCAGCAATTTTTTATGCAGCAGTGAAATCAGGTTATGCTTTCACTTATCATCTAAAAAATTTCCACTGGATTAAATAAATACATAAAAAATGATTAAAGACGCAAGTACAGAAGAAATAGAACAGGCAATGAATGCTGCATGGGCAGCCTTTCATGAGTATCGCAAATTGCCGTTGAAAAGCAGGGCTGATTTTATGAGGGCCATTGCCGTGGAACTGGAAAATTGTGGTGATGCGCTGATAGAAACAGCCATGCGTGAAACCAATTTACCCGAAGCAAGATTGCGTGGAGAAAGAGGAAGAACGATTTTTCAATTAAACAGTTATGCGGAAGCCTGCGAAAAAGGCGATTGGCTGGGAGCAAGCATAGATACTGCTATACCGGATAAGGTACCACCAAAACCAGACATCAGGAAAATGCTGGTGCCGCTCGGGCCTGTCGTTGTATTTGGAGCCAGCAATTTTCCCTTCGCTTACTCAACTGCGGGCGGTGATACGGCAACTGCTTTTGCAGCCGGTTGCCCGGTGATTGTAAAAGGACATCCTGCACATATCCAAACTTCTGAAATTGTTGCCAGGGCAATTTTAGTTGCAGCAGATAAATGCAACATGCCCAAAGGAATTTTTGCGCATATCCATGGCGCAAGTTTTGAAACTGGCAAAGCATTGGTAACTCATCCGCATACAAAAGCTGTAGGCTTCACAGGTTCATATGGCGGTGGTAAACAATTGTTCGACTGGGGTAATCAACGCAAGGAACCAATTCCTGTTTTTGCAGAAATGGGCAGTGTTAACCCAGTGTTTTTATTACCAGAAAAATTGAAAGCATCAGCCACCGAAATTGCACAGCAATATGCAGGTTCCATCACGCTTGGTGTGGGTCAATTTTGCACTAACCCGGGACTAATATTTGGTATTGAAAGCGAAGCCCTGCAATTGTTTATACAAGAGTTAGGCACTGCCATTCAAAAAGTTTTGCCAGCGCCAATGTTACATCCCGGCATTGCAGCAGCCTATACAAAAAACAAAACGACTGCATTACAACAGGATGCTGTAGAACTTATAGCAGAATCTGCTACAGCAGTAAAAGAAAACGAAGGCGTACCGACAGTAGCTTCAGCAACAGGTGAAACATTTTTAAAGAATCCATTGCTGCACCAGGAAGTTTTCGGGCCTTATTCTTTGGTAATCCGTTGCAGGGATATGGAGGAAATGATAGCAGTAGCGCAACACCTGGAAGGACAACTCACTTCAACATTAATGGCTACTGATGCTGATATTACCAGCAGCGAAGTGTTAGTGGAAGCAGTAAAAAATATTTGCGGAAGATTTATTTTAAACAGTGTTCCAACAGGTGTGGAAGTTTGTTTAAGCATGCATCATGGCGGACCTTTTCCTGCCTGTACCGATTCAAGATTTACTTCTGTTGGTGCAGATGGTATTAAACGTTTTGCAAGACCCATTGCCTTTCAAAATTGGAACAACCAGTTGTTACCCGATGAATTAAAAAATGAGAATCCCCTGGGTATCTGGCGAACTGTAAATAATGAATTGACTAAATCAGCACTCTGATTAAACAGACACAGATAGTTGGCTGGTTTGTTTACCGGATAAATAAACCAGCCAACCTGTAATGGCTGTGGCCAGAATAAAATACAGCACTAAAAAATTACTGATCCAGGGGAATAGTTTATTTGCACCAAACCAATCTCCGAAGTAAACAACGAATCCAATGCCTGCCAATGCGGTTATCGTCTCCCAAACAACGGCATATTTGTTTCCATCCATCAGTTCGGAATAAGCGTACACATACAAAAAAATAAAAGCGCCATACAAGAACATTTGCGGACTTCCAATTTTTGCAATGTTGCCAAATAAATAGCTAACCAATAAAAGCAGCACAATCAGCTGAATCCATACCCAGGCACTCAATACAGTGGAAGTATTTTTAGCATGGTACTTTTCAAAATTGTATACATCTTCAATTTTATTAACCGGGTGCAAAGCCGCTACATCAGCGGGTCTCCAGCCGGTTGGCATGAACCAGATGCGTAATTTATCTTTGAAACTTTTGGTATGCCAGGCGTCTTTCATCAATAACCACATGTGCTGAAAATTGATCCTGATGGGGTTCCAGGTTTGAGCCGGTCTGGTTATGCCGTACACCGGTTTTACATCCGGCAGTTCTTCCTGGAAAGTACCAAACAACTTGTCCCAAAAAATAAATATTTGCGAATAATTCTTATCAATGTATTCTTTGTTGATGGCATGATGCACGCGGTGATGTGAAGGGGTAACTAAAATATATTCCAGAACCCCCATTTTGTTGATGTGCTGCGTATGATACCAAAACTGGGCAAACAAATGGATGGGCGCTACGGTAGCAATAACCACAGGCGGTACGCCCAGCAATGCTGCCGGTATCAATAAAAAGGCGAATAATCGTACAAAAGTTGAAATGCTCTGGCGCAACGCACAGGCTAAATTAAACTCTTCGCTGCTGTGATGAATGATATGGCTGTTCCAGAAAAAATTAATTTTATGATCGATGCGGTGCACCCAGTAACCGGCAAAATCCAATACAATAAAAGCAATCAGTATGGTGACCCAGGTTGATTGAACATGATAAATAGCGACCCTGTTTACCAGCCATTCGTAACTTAAAACAGCAATGCTTAAGCCCAGTACATCTTTAGTAACATTGGTCACGCCTGAACTTAAACTGGAAACCATGTCCATGTTAGGTACAGTGTCTTTACCTTTCAGGTAGCCGTACCATTTTTCCAGCAAAACCAGCAGCAAGAAAACCGGCATCGCAATAAGCAGAATTTTTCCATACTGTTCCATAGTATAAATCTACAAAACTTAACAACCTTGTCAAATTTTAAAACTTTCGCGAAGTTTGATTAATTTGAACTATTGTTTCCGCAAAAACAGCGGCTATCTTACGGCATGAAATGCTGACTGAAGTGTACTTACAAAAAGTAAAAATATCTATATGAAAAAAAATGTTCTATTAACTGCGATTCTTTTTCAATCTGTTGTTGCCCTGGCGCAAACGGGCCTTGATAAAATTGAATTTGTCAATTTCTCCAAAGTCAATATTACGGATGATTTCTGGAAACCGAAGATTGATAAAGTGGCTACCGTAACCATTCCGGTATGTATTGATCAGACAGAAGTGAAGACACCCCGCATTAGAAACTTTGAAAAAGTAGCCCGCAAAAAAGGCGAAAAACACGAAGGTATTTTTTACGATGACAGTGATGTATTTAAAGCATTGGAAGCCATGGCCTATTCTTTAAAAACGCATCCCAATGCGGCCGTAGAAGCCAAGGCGGATGAGTGGATTGACAAGATTGCAGCAGCCCAGCAACCCGACGGTTACCTGAATACTTTCTACACGTTGAACGAACCCCAAAATCGCTATACCGACATGAGCATGCATGAAGACTACAATGCAGGCCACATGATAGAAGCTGCAGTAGCCTATTACAATGTAACAGGCAAAAGGAAATTTTTAGACGTGGTGATTAAATGGGCCAACCATTTTGATGGCCTGTTTGGCCCCTCAAAAAAACATTGGGTAACCGGGCACGAAGAACTTGAACTGGCGTTGGTTAAATTGTATAAGGTGACCAACGATGAAAAATATTTAAAGTTATCGAACTGGCTGCTGGAAGAACGTGGACACGGTTATGCAAAAGGCTATACCTGGACAGACTGGAAAGACACTGGCTATGCCCAGGATTTAAAACCATTAAAAGACCAGACAGAAATTACAGGTCATGCAGTAAGAGCGATGTACCTGTATTCCGGAGCGGCGGATGTGGCGGCACTTACCGGCAACAATGATTACCTGAAAGCGATGAAAAATGTTTGGGAAGATGTCGTGTTCAGGAACATGTATATCACCGGCGGTATTGGCAGCAGCGGCGGAAATGAAGGCTTTAGCAACGATTATGACTTGCCGAATGAGAACGCTTACTGTGAAACCTGCGCCAGCGTGGGAATGGTTTTCTGGAACCAGCGCATGAATGCATTGACGGGTGAAAGCATGTACATGGATGTACTGGAAAAGAGTTTATACAATGGTGCTTTGGATGGCTTATCATTGGAGGGTGATCATTTTTTTTATGGCAATCCCCTGGCTTCTTATGGCAAAAATAGCCGTCGGGAATGGTTTGGCACGGCCTGTTGCCCGGCTAATATTGCCAGGCTGGTGGCATCCCTGGGTAATTATATTTATGCGCAGAATAATAACAATATCTGGATCAATCTATTTGTCGGCAGTAACACAACTATTGCGTTGCCAAAAGGAAACGTGGATGTTAAAATGGAGACCGGCTATCCATGGAGTGGCAATGTAAAGCTTCAATTGAATGCACCAAAAAAATTAAAGTATGCATTGCACATTCGTATACCCGGATGGGCGAGGGGTATACCAGCACCAGGAGGTTTGTATCATTTTGCAGATAGTAGTCCGTCTACATTAACCATTAAAATAAATGGGGTGCCTGCTGCATATACCGAAGAAAAAGGCTATGCTGTTATCAACAGGGAATGGAAAAAAAATGATGTAGTGGAAGTAGAAATTCCCATGGAGATTAAGAAAATTATTTCAAGGGATGAGTTGAAGCAAAATAATGACCGCGTTGCTCTACAACGTGGCCCGCTGGTATATTGTTTTGAGGGAGCAGATAACAATGGTAAGGCATGGAATATCATTGTGCCCGATAAAGCTTCCTTCGCAACAGAAGCGTACATTGTAAAAAATGAAAAGGTAATTGCCCTGGATGCTATGCTGCCAGTGGTTAATATCAACGCGGAAGGTACTTCCTTAAACACGACCGAACAAAAAGTAACTGCTATACCTTATTATACATGGTGCAACAGGGGTAGTAACCAAATGCAGGTTTGGCTGCCAACCAAAATGAAAGATGTGAAAATTAATAATCAGTAAGTCGCCGATTTTTCCAAGAAACAAGCGGTGAATTTTTAGCGTTTGTACATAAAGAATAGATAGTTTTTTGTTCAACAATAAATTACTTTATGAAAGATATCACCATCATCGGCGGCGGTATTATTGGCTTGTGCAGTGCGTATTATTTACAAAAAGAAGGATACAAAGTAAATTTGATTGAAAGGGGCGACCTAAGTGATGGCTGTTCATTCGGAAACATGGGCTATATATCGCCCAGCCACTTTGTGCCGCTGGCAAGTCCGGGCATTATCTCACAAGGACTAAAATGGATGCTCAGTCCCACTTCTCCTTTTTATATCAAACCAAGGCTGAACCTCGATTTAATGAGGTGGGGATATCATTTCTGGAAAAGCAGTACAGCCGAAATGGTGCAGCAAAATGGCCCGCATTTAATTGATATTTTACAAGTGAGCCGGAGGCTGATGTTTGATTTAAAAAATGATATTGGCGATACGTTTGAGATGGAAGATAAGGGCTGCCTGATGATGTGCAGGCAACAAAAAACATTGGACCATGAATTTCACCTGGCGGATGAAGCAGAAAAATATGGGTTAAAAGTAGAACGCTTAAGCCGCCAGGGCGTGCAGCAATTAGAGCCGGATGTTGAACTGGACGTTGCAGGAGCCGTGTTATTTAAAGATGACTGTCATTTGAATCCGGGAAAGTTAATGGTTGCTTTAAAAAATTATCTTGAAAAATCCGGCGTAGTGTTTCATCTTAATACAACCGTCACCGGTTTTGAAAAAGTAAATAATGCCATCACTACCATCATTACTGATAAGGGCGCATTTCATTGCAGTGAGCTTGTGCTGGCTACCGGGAGCTGGCTTCCGGTTGTCGCTAAAATGATGGGCATACGTTTACTGCTACAACCAGGAAAGGGATACAGCCACACCTATGAGCACGTTGAAAATAACGTGCGATATCCAGCTATACTGGTAGATGGAAGATGCGCTATTACGCCGTGGGGACAACAATTAAGAATCGGTGGTACTATGGAAATAAGCGGCATCAATAATAACGTTTTGATGAACAGGATGCAGGGAGTGTATGATTCTGCAAAAAGATTTTACCCGGGTTTAAAAATTGATTTTCCTCCCGCAGATAAAATATGGCATGGGTTAAGACCAGTAACACCAGATGGTATGCCTTATATTGACAGAACTGAACAATACAACAATGTAATCATCGCGGGCGGCCATGCAATGCTGGGCATATCCGAAGCTACAGGAACAGGCAAGCTGGTAACAGATTTGATCCAGCATAAAACTAGTGATATTGATGTAAGTGCATTCAGACTCAATCGATTTTAAAATGCTCAAAAAATGTAACGGCCAATGATTGTCATTGGCCGTTACATTTAAAAGTGAAATCAATATAATAAATTATTAGTCTTTTTTAGGAGCAATCACAGGTACCGCTTTTTCCCTGATGAGTTTGTTTAATTCCACCACATCAACATCCATCAATTTTTTTAATTTTTTGAGCTGAAGATCAGCCATGGCACTCAGGTCGGTATAAGCTTGTTTTACCTGTTGTGTAGGTGCATTGTAACCGCTGTTGGCATAATCAAACAAGCCACCGATTTTATCGTTTAAACGAATAGGATAATTCAAAACATCCTGCCCGCTTTTGGATTTTGTTTGATACAACGCTTCTTCAATTACGGTTAATTGTTTGTTGATGGTATCACCTTTCTCTTTTATTTCTTTTGGCAAATCTTTTCCCTGGCGTTCTGCGAAACCATTGATTTGCGTACGCATATCCCGGATATTTTTAATGGCTTTTTGTATCTCGCTGAATTTATCCCGGATGGTGATCAACGTATTAAACTGGTCTTCATAATCCTGCTGCGTTATTTTGTAGGTTGGGTTTGCAAGAATAGTAAAAGGTACTTCTGCCGAATCCTTATTCACCTTTACTTTTGCAAAATACTTTCCCGGTGCGGCTTTGGGGCCACCAACCGAACCATTCCATAAAATCATCCCATCTATTTTTTCGGCTTCCGGATAACTCATATTCCATACAAACTGGTTCATGCCTTTGTTGATTTCTATCTGGTCTTTTTTCTCTTTTGCATCTGTCGCAAATGTTTTGATCTCTTTTTTATTTTTATCGAGTATGGTGACACTCCCTTTCACGCTGTCAGCAATTTCTTTTACATAAAAATTGATAACCGAACCATTGGCTGGATTAGTGCCGGCATTTTTTGCGTTGGCGTTTACGGATCCGTCACGGCGATAAGCATCATTCACAGGCAATAAATAAAAATTGTTATTCACGGCGGCTGCGTCGAACTGCTGCACCGGCGTAAGGTCGTCAATACTCCAGAAGGCACGGCCCTGTGTGGCAACAATTAAATCATTGTTTTTTATTGTAAGATCAGTTATTGGAACAATGGGCAAGTTGAGTTGAAATGGCCGCCAGTTAGCCCCATCATTGTAACTGATGTACATGCCATATTCTGTACCAGCATATAATAACCCTGCACGTTTTTTATCGGCACGGATTGTTCTGGCAAAATGCATGGCCGGTATACCATTGGTAATTTCCTTCCAGGTTTTACCGTAATCTTCCGTCTTAAAAATATAGGGTTTAAAGTCGTCCAGTTTATATTTTGTGCCAACTATATAGGCTGCACCTTTTTTAAAAGGATCAGCATCAATGCAATTCCACATCATCCATTTGCCTGCCGTTGGTGGTGTAACTTCTGACCAGTTTTTGCCACCGTCTTTACTTACATTGACACGACCATCATCACTGCCTGTCCACAATAAATCTTTTTCATAAGGACTTTCTATGGCAGTAAAAATGGTGCAATAATATTCTACGGATGTATTATCCTGCGTAATAGGACCGCCGCTGCTGCGCTGCTTTGTAGTATCATTGGTGGTAAGATCAGGGCTGATCATTTCCCAGGTTTGTCCTTCGTTTTCTGTTACAAATAAATTTTGCGCACATACATACAAGCGTTTAGGATTATGCGGTGAAAAGAAAATAGGAAAGTTCCATTGAAAGCGATATTTCATAGTGATTACGCCAGCACCCATCGGATTATCAGGATACACGCTAATGGCCCTGTTCTCGCCCGTTTTATGATCATACCGGCTCAGGTATCCATCATAGTTACCGCCATAAACAACATCGGGGTTCAAAGGATCAGCCACAACGTAGCCGCTTTCCGCACCGGCTGTCGGGCTCCAGTCTGCAGTGGTTATCTGGTCGCCATCACTGGCACTTAATATTCTTACCGTACTGTTATCCTGCTGTGCACCCAGTATGCGGTAAGGAAAATGATTGTCTGTGGAAACTCTGTAGAACTGGGCGGTTGGCTGGTTTTCATAAGTGCTCCAGTTGGCACCTGCATCAAAGCTAACCTGTGCGCCGCCATCATCCGCCACAATCATCCGGTTGGCATCTTCAGGGTCAATCCAAAGGTCATGGTGATCACCATGAGGCGTGTTGATGGATTGTTTAAATGTTTTGCCCCCATCCGTACTGCGGTACATTCCTACGTTCAATGCATAGATAACATCTTCATTTTTTGGATCAGCAAAAATTTTGCTGAAGTACCATGCCCGTTGGCAGATATTGGCATCATCCGTTTGTTTTTCCCAGGTATTGCCACCATCATCACTCCGGTACAATCCCCGGCTCTTGCATTCGATCAAAGCATATATTCGTTCCGGATTGACGGCGCTCACCGTAATACCAATATTACCGATAATTTCTTTTTTGGGCATTCCTTTTTTATCCATCAGGTTTATCCAGGTTTCTCCGCCGTCAGTACTCTTCCACAGGCCACTTCCGGGGCCTCCGCTTTCCAGGCTGTAGGGTGTGCGGCGGATGTTCCAGGTACTTGCATACAATACATTCGGATTACCCGGTTCCATCACCAGTTCGGCCGCACCTGCATTGGCATTGGCAAATAAAACTTTGCGCCAGGTTTTGCCACCATCCATTGTTTTATACACACCACGATCTTCGCTTGGGCCAAACAAATGTCCAATCACAGCAACCCAAACTATATCCGGGTTTTTAGGATGAATAACAATGCGGCCGATGTGCCGGGTATTTTTCAGGCCAATATTTTTCCAGCTACGGCCACCATCCTCACTTTTCCATAACCCATTTGTGCCTTCGCTTACATTACCCCTTAATGTATTCTCGCCTTCTCCTACATATAAAATACTTTCATCACTGGGCGCTACTGCTACTGCTCCAATGCTGCCACCAAAACTTTTATCGCTTATATTTTTCCAGTTGCTGCCGCCATCGGTTGTTTTCCAAACACCACCGCCTACAGCACCAAAGAAAAACGTGTTTTTATTTTTATAGCTGCCTGCCACGGTTCCACTGCGGCCTCCTCTGAAGGGGCCAACCAGCCTGTATTTAACTTTTCCAAACAAAACAGAATCGGTAGCTGCTAAAGATGTTTTTTCTTTTTGTGCTGATGCAAAAAATACAACCAGCATTGCTGTAAGAGAAAGCAGTAGTTTCATGAAAAATGATTTTTTGAAATTGGAAATTACAACAAAGCATTGAAACTTATTTTTTGTGTTGATGAATGAAAATTGTTTGCAGGATACTCTTTGTGAGGCTTGGATATAAAGAGGAAGAAGCAAATATTAAGCAAATCAAGTTATTCTATTTTTTCTTAACGCTTCAGGCTTGGTTTTTAAAAATGATCTTCAAATATTGTAATCCGAAAATATCCTTCAGGATGGATGCTGACGAATATCAGTATAAGATAGTTTTTAGAATGCTTGCTATTTTACGAATAAACACATATGTTTGTAATCATGCTTCGGTTATTTTATTTAGTCTTGCTTTTTGCCTATTTGCAACTGATGAAATTATAAGAATCTTATCCTTCTAAAAAAACCAAATAAACTTCAACAGTTTTTGAAAAACCTGATAGCAATCATCTTCAGCCAAGTCTGAAAATACTTACTGCTTAAACAATCTCTTTGTAAAATTTTTGTTCTTATTATTCTAGTTAATTAACGGTTGATCTTTTTTAGTCTTCGATTGCTGATTTCCTTCCTGTTTAAAACCAAACTCCTCCTCTTAATTCTTTCTGATAGCTAATAGAAAAATTCTGAAAGCAGTTTGCTGCCGGTCCTGGTTTGACGGGCATGAACAAATCTATGTTTATGTAAGCCTGTTTGAATTTACTTCAATTCAATCTGTTTATAAACATGAATGTGCCAAGTACTTGCAACACGGTTTACTTAACAATTAAAAATAGTTTTTTAATAAATTCTTTATTGGATAAATCACCACCTGCATATTATACTATTCCAACTCCTATTTACTCCATCACCAATACCAGAAGAACTACTCTAATTGGACTTTATTAATCATTTAAAAATTTAAATTTATGAGAGTTTTAAACAGTACACCCCAACAATTTTTACAGCAGCAAAAGCCTTTTTTTACACTTTTCGATGCTTTAAAAAAGCGAAGTATTTTCAGTGCAAATAATATTATTTACACAAGACTATTTCTTTTAATGACTTTGTTTGTTTTTTCAGGTTTTATTGCTGCCTTTGGGCAAGTATCCAAAAACTATCAACACTGGGCTGATGGTGATGCTGCAACGGGTTCTACAGCTACCTGGCAGGGGGATATTCTGAATGCGAATAAGTCAGATTATTTTGAAGGGGAAGTGATCCCGCATGTTTATGCAATCCCTGCCTCCAATAATAAACCTTTTGTTCAAAATCAGTTTTATACTTTTACGATTGTTTACAATTATTACCAAAGCACGAACAATGCCGGCGGGTTTGCTTACATAACTACCTATAACGCCAGCCGTGCGGCTACTACATTGCCGGGCACATCATCAACGATTGTACAGGATAATACCTACACAGGCTCAATTGCCGGCTCTTTTTATAGAACTGCCAATGCAGATATTACAGCCGTATCAGCACCGGTTACCTCAACCGGTGGCAACAAAGATCAGATGGTAACTGTAACCTTTAAATATACAGGCGCAACCACAACAAGTGGTTATGTAGTTATTTATTACGGTCTCTACATTGCGACGCCTGGTCAGGTTCCTAGCTTTGGAGGCACTAATCCAACGAAGGGTGCTAGTGCCTGGTCAGGAGGTTCTTTACAAACTACCGTTACTTCTGATTTTAGCGGAGCATTGTCCATACAATTGGCTCCCTCCGCAATTATTCCCGGAACAATCAGTGGATTGAAGTACCAAGATTTAAATAAAAACGCTACAAGGGATAATGGCGAACCTGTATTATCAGGATGGACTATCTTCCTTGACAATAATAATAATGGCACATTGGATGCCGGTGAAACATCAACTACCACCGCTACAGATGGTACTTATTCTTTTTCAGTAACACCAGATGCAAACAAGAGCACATCAACAAATGATCCTTATATTGTTAGGGAAGTTCTGAAGAGCGGCTGGACGCAAACCCAACCAGCTACAGGGTCTTATTCCGTTACCATTACGTCACTAGCTCCTATAGCAGCCAATAAGGACTTTGGCAACTTTACCTGTATCAATCCATCTACACCGACAGCAGACTTAACACAACCAACCTGTGCATTAGCAACAGGAACTATTTCAGTGACAGCTCCAACAGGGATGGCTTCCTATACAGTTACAGGAACTAACCCGGTGGTAGCTGCCGTTACACATGCAGGAACAAGTTTTGCGGGACTAAGTCCTGGTGTATATGATGTAACAGCAACCAATTCAGTCGGATGTACTTCTGCTGCTTTAAGTGTAACCATCAATGCGCAACCTGCAACTCCGGCGACTCCAACAATTACATCGGTAGCACCTACCTGTTCAGCAGCAGGAAGCAGTACAATAAGTAATTATAGTGCATCGAATACTTACGCATTTACTCCGTCAGGACCATCAGTTGATGCAGGAGGATTAATTAGCGGCATGACCGTTGGAACCTCTTATACAGTGACATCAAATAACGGAAGTTGTACTTCAGCAGCATCTGCACCATTCAGTAATGCAGCGATGTTGGCAACTCCGGCGGCTCCAACAATAACATCGGTACCAGCTACGTGTTCAGCAGCAGGAAGCAGTACAATAAGCAATTTTAGTGCATCGAACACTTATGTATTTACGCCGTCAGGACCATCAGTTGGTACAGGAGGATTAATTAGCGGTATGACCGTTGGAACCTCCTATACAGTGACATCAAATAACGGAAGTTGTACTTCATTAGCATCAGCATCATTCAGTAATGCAGCGAATTTGGCAAGTCCTACCTTTAAGGTTTGCGTCGTTCAGCCTACACTTTGTTCAACCGGTAGTCTCACAATAAATGCTACTGGAGGAACCGGATTTCTGTATACAATTGACGGCACAGACCCAACTGCTAGCAACACAAGCAATGTTTTTACCAATCTCGGTGTTGGGTCAGTAACAACCATTAAGGTTAAAAACTCTGACGGTTGTAGCGCCGCTCCTGTTAATTGTGCTGATATTGTATCTGATTGTTCGGGTGCCAGATTAGCAAACAATACCACTACTGCTAAAACCGCTGACATTACAGAAAAGCAAACCACTATAAAAGCTTATCCAAATCCATTTAGCGATAAGGTAAAGTTTGTGGTAACTTCTCCAGTTTCAGGTACCGGTAATTTAGAAGTGTACAACACGATGGGACAGAAAATTAAAACTGTTTACGCAGGTTTAATTACTGCGGGCTCACACAATTTTGAATTGAGTTTGCCAGTTAAAAATGCAGGTAGCCTTATATATATATTAAGAATTGGGGATAAAAAAATGACAGGAACATTATTACAGATGAACAGGTGATTTCCGTAGTGTTCTAATAAAAAAGCCGTCTCAAAAGGACGGTTTTTTTATTATCCAACAATACAATTGGCCATAATTTTTATCATGTAAAACCGGGAAAATATTTTTCTTCCAATAATTTTTCAAAACAAACCACTTACACAATGCTTACCTGATGGTAGCAAAACATTTATTTTCTAAACCGGCGATTTCTCTTTTTCGTCTCACGCTAAAGTCATACTTTTCAATAATAATTTACAGCATGTATTTATTAAAACGTTTACACCTGTTCAAAGGCCTGTTCTTCGCCTTGTTGTTGCTGGGTGGTTTAATGCTGGTGGGCACTGCCGGTTATATGCTTATTGAAAAATATAATTTTTTAGAAGCTCTCTACATGACTGTCATTACCGTAGCTTCAGTAGGATTTAATGAAGTAAAGCCATTAAGCAACGGTGGACGTATTTTCACTATCTTACTCATCCTGATTAACCTGGGATTATTTACCTATTTTATCACCTGGCTCTCACGGTATTTTTCCGACCTTGAACTTGTAAAAAAATTTAAAAGAATTAACATGGATAATAAAATTGATCATTTAAATAATCATGTTATTATATGCGGCTTTGGCCGTAATGGTAAAGAAAGTGCACAGATATTGTTCAATAACAAAATACCCTTTGTTGTGGTAGAAGAAAAGAAGGAACCAGATACAGCACTTGGCTTTGAAGTTAAACATTATCTGAAAGGCGATGCCACGAAAGATGAAGTACTGATAGAAGCAGGCATAAACAAAGCAAGGGCTTTAATTTCCTCCTTGCCGGTAGATGCAGATAATTTATTTGTTGTACTCTCTGCCAAACAGCTTAATCCCAACATTACAATCATCAGCCGTGCATCACAGGATTCATCTGTAAATAAATTGAAAATTGCAGGCGCCAGTAACGTGATTATGCCTGATAAAATAGGCGGGGCTCATATGGCTACACTCATTATGCTGCCCGATGTGGCTGAATTGCTGTCAATGATGAGTACAAAAAACAACACCCAGTTCAGGGTAGCGGAATTAAAGGCAACAAAAACAATCTCACTGAATGACCTTGACTTGTGGAAGAAAACCAACTGCACCATTCTGGGAATTAAGGAAGGAAATAATTATATCATGAATCCTCCGGCAGCATTTCAAGTTCATGCAGCGCTAAGTATCATTGTAATGGGCAGTGATGAACAGATTGAGCAGGCAAAGGAAATTATTTAGTATATAAATTATTTTATCAGATGGCTGTTCTTCGTTTCCATAAAAGATCCCATTGCGGGATACATGCCTCGTTATTGTATGGTTGATCTGACTAGCTATGCTGCCATCTTCTGAAAAAAATATTGTCATTCTTTGTAACAGTGCTGCGGGTGCAGGAATCGCGGTTGGCTGTGCACACCAGGTTGAGGCAGTGCTCTCATCGAAGCATATTTTGCATTCGATATATATAAACAATTGGCCGGATAATTTAGCCAGCTTCACAGATGTTTTTATAGTAGGCGGCGATGGCACGCTGAATTATTTTATCAATCGCTACACCAATATCCAACAGCCGTTAGTGTTGTTCAAAGGTGGTACGGGCAACGACTTTCATTGGCTGTTGTACGGCACTAAAATACTGGAAGACCAATTGCAAATCGCGTTACATGCAAATGCAAAACCTATAGATATGGGAAAATGTAATGGCCGTTATTTTATAAATGGCGTTGGTATTGGTTTTGAGGGAGCAGTTGTAAAGACTTTAACCGGCCGGAATAAGCTGCCTGGTAAAACTTCCTTCCTGTTTACTATTCTTAAAAAAATTTTTACTTACCGGTCGGCAAATTATTTGATACAATGCGGTGAAAAGGCAATAGCAGGCAGAAAGCTTCTGGTGGATATCAGTAATGGGCGACGTGCCGGCGGCGGATTTCACATTGCACCAAAAGCAGCAGCCAATGATGGATTACTGGATGTTGTGATTGCGGATGCGCTGACCGTTCTAAAACGGCTGCGCTACTTGCCGGTTATAGAAAAAGGCAAGCACCTCGGCCTGCCTTTTATTCATCATTTTAAGACAAACAAAATATCTGTTGAAAGTGATGAGCCCATGCCGTATCATATGGATGGCGAATATTTTGAAGCCACTAAAATAGTGATTGAGTTGGTACCAAATGCTGTGCACTTTCGCTATTGATTTTTTTAATCAACAGTAAATTATAATTCAAATTCCCACACAGTCCGGTAGCTGCCATATTTTTCTATATAGGTTAAAAATGAATTGTAAAATGCATCACCGCCAATCGTGGCGCTGTCGCCAATAATAAATAATTGTTCTTTTGCCCTGGTAATGGCAACATTCATTCTACGGTAATCTTTTAAAAATCCGATATCTCCGTCGTCATTGCTTCTTACCAAACTTAAAATAATAATTTCTTTTTCCTGCCCCTGGAAACTATCAATGGTACTGATGCGCATTGCTGCCGGCAACAGTTCTTTCGCCGCGGCAACCTGGCCATTATAGGGAGATATAAAGGCTGTCTGTTCAGGAGGCAGGGCATCTGTCTGCATTAATTTTTGTGCAACCTGTAACTCGCCTTCGTTTTGTAAACTCATGCCATTGCTGCCCTGTACCTCATTAAAACCGGATCCAGCAGTATCTATAAAGCTGATGTGTGTGCCGGTGTTTATAAGATGTGCGGCGGTATTTAATAAACCATTGTAAAAATAAGAACTGCTAAAGCCGGCAATGGATTCTTTCATCCTGTACTGAATATTCAGTAAATAAATATTACCTACAGTTGCAATACATTTTTCTAAAATGGATTGATTTAAACCAAGGCGGGCGGCTTCATTGCTTAAAATCGTCGGCGGTAATTGCAGGTGGTCGCCCGTCAATACATATTTTTCTGCCAGCGGAAATATGCACCAGGCAAGAGGTTCAATGCATTGCCCGGCTTCATCCATCACCAGGGTGTTAAAAGTGATGTGGTTGATTTTTGCATCGTGCAACCCGATAGGCGTACCGGCAACAACTTCTGCTTCAGTATATAATTTTTCTTCGTTGTAAGCCTGTATCTTTTTAATTTCCGCCCTGATGTTTTTTACTTCTTTAAATAGCAGGTTGCGCTGTTCACGCTCCGCCTTGCCGAAACTGCGTTTGTATTTCAACGCCATTTTTCTAAACTGTTCAGCCCTTATTTTCAGCTCTTTAATTTCCTTTTGTTGTTTGCTGTTTGCCAGCCTGCCCTCAGGCGTGTGTAAAAAAATCGTTTCATCTACTTTGCTTGTATTTCCCACTCTTAATACCTGTACACCCTGTGCTATCAGGCCTCTGGCAATATTATCGACTGCTGTATTACTGGGTGCAGATACCAATACTTTTTCCCCGGCTTTAATTAACTGTGTAATGGCTTCGGTTAACGTTGTGGTTTTACCAGTGCCCGGCGGCCCGTGAACAATCGTAATAAGCTCGTTTTGAACAATTGCTTTGACCGCATTTTGCTGGCTTTCATTCAGTCGCTTATTATTGAAATGAAAGACTGTATTTTTCAGGGCTGTTAATGTAATTGGGGAGGCTGTTTCATTATGTATTTGACGGAACAGCTGGTATAATTCTTTGTTGCCTTCCAGGTTGTTCAGCACAGTTTTCATGATGGTGGTCGTTCGCTGATCGGGCGCTAGCTTTATGCCTACGCCATTGTCTTCAATCCAGTCAGGAAAGTCCGGCGCAAACAACCTGAATTCGCCTGCTTTACCATCCAGGCTCATCAATACGCCTTTCACCGGTTCTTCGCCGGTGTAAAAACATTCAATGGCAGCACCATCTTTAAACTGGTTGGTTTCTGCCGGGAAATTAATGCGAAAACTTATTTCTGGATAATCGGCGTAACCAAAATTCTTTCGGGTTACCGTAATTGGATGCAAGGCCAAACCCTCTGCCTTTAATGATTTTAGCGTATGTTGCTGATCTAAACTAAAACGTTTGACCTGTTCTTTTTCTTCTAAACTGATACATTGCAATAATAAATTGATATGAGGATCTGTTACAGGCATGGCGTGAAAATACCAAGGATGAAGAGAATAAAAAAATCATTCGAAGCTGGGCTGCAGTTCCGCTTATAAAAAACAATTTTATCTTTTAACCGGATTAAGTACTTTGTAGATACTTAATGTTCCACCACCAAACTTTCTGATATGAGATTTTTTTTATATTGTCTTGTGCTGTTAATTACAGCGGGTAATGCTATTGCGCAAAACAATCCTTTATGGATGCGGTATCCTGCTATTTCTCCGGATGGAAAAACAATTGCCTTTGGGTATAAAGGAGACATTTATAAAGTAGATGCAACTGGTGGAACGGCTGTTCCTTTAACATTGCATGAGGCCCAGGATATGATGCCGGTATGGAGCCATGATGGAAAATACATTGCTTTTGCAAGCGACCGGTATGGCAATTTTGATGTGTTTGTAATGCCTTCTTCAGGTGGTACTCCAACAAGGGTTACCTATAATAGTGCACCCGATTTTCCATTTGATTTTTCCCCGGATAACAAGCAGCTTATTTTTGGAAGTTCCAGAAATATACAGGCCACTAATGTGCGGTTTTACAGCCCACGCTTATTTCAAAACCTTTACACCGTAAGCATTACCGGTGGAAGGCCGGTATTGATATCCGGCGCTGGCATGGACAGGGCACATTACAACAGCAAGGGTAATCAACTTGTTTTTGAAGACAGAAAAGGATATGAAGATCCCTGGCGAAAACACCATACATCTTCTGTAACCAGGGACATTTGGATACTGGATATTAAAGCCAATCAATACAAAAAAATAAGTGATTTTGAAGGGGAGGACAGGGAGCCTGTTTTTGGTAGTGATGATCAATCCGTTTATTACCTCAGCGAAAAAAACGGCAACCAGAATGTGTATAAAAAGGAGCTGGGTTCTGCAAACGAAAAACAATTATCTCAATTTAAAACAAATCCGGTTCGCCATTTAAGTATCAGTAAAAACAATACGCTTTGTTTTACAAATGACGGAGAAATTTACACACTTGCAGATGGAGGAACGCCACAAAAAGTAGCCATCCACATTTACAATGATGGCAGGGAAAATGTAGAAAAAAATGTAACGGTAAGCGGCAACGTGGGCGAGTTTACTTTATCTCCCAATGGTAAAGAAATAGCATTTGTAACCCGGGGAGAAGTGTTTGTTACAAGTGTAGACGGCTCTCAAACAAAACGCATTACCAATACACCGCAACAGGAACGTATGGTAAGATGGTCGCCCGATGGCAAGAGTTTAATTTACGCGGCAGAGCGCAGTGACAACTGGGATATTTACACCGCTTCTGTTGCGAGAAAAGAGGAGCCGTATTTTTATGCCGCTACGGTTATAAAAGAAGAACCATTGATTGCTACAGCAGCCGAAGAATTCTTACCCAAATATTCTCCTGATGGTAAGGAGGTGGCTTATCTTGAAAACAGGAATGTGCTTAAAATATATACACTTGCAACAAAGCAAACCCGCACTGTTATTCCAGCCGGGCATAACTACAGTTATTCTGATGGTGATATTGATTTTAGCTGGAGCCCGGATGGAAAATATATTTTGGCAGATGATGAATATTTTGGTTTTGGCGGAGCACATATCGGTATTTTAAAAACAGATGGTGAAGGAACGATCCTTCATCCAATCAACAGCGGCTTTGGAGAAGACAATCCCAAATGGGCATTGAATGGCAAATTGATCACCTGGCTTAACAACAGGGAAGGGCGCCGTTCGCTTGCATTCCAGGGCAACCGGGAAGTGGATATTTACGGCGCTTTTTTAGATCAGCCGGCCTATGACGAATTTAAACTGGCGAAAGATGATTATGCTTTACTGCTTGAAAAAAATGGTGCCGATAAAAAAGATTCCGCAACAAAAAAAGATTCTGCATCTAAACTAACTATCACAAAACCTAAAAACTGGTCGCCGGATTTTGCTGGCGTAGACAACCGGAAAGTTCGTTTAACCATTAACAGTGCTTCTATCAGCGATTATGTTGTAACAGCCGATGCCGCTAAAGTGTATTACCTCGCTTCATTTGAAAAGGGCTATGATTTATGGATAACAGAGCCACGCACTCATGATACAAAAATCCTGGCCAAGTTGGGCGGATCACCAAGTGGCATCGAAATGAGCAAAGATGGCAAGAGTGTTTTTGTAACCAACAATGGCAGCCTGTTAAAAATTGATGATGTAGGAAAATCAACACCAATCAGTATTTCAGCAGAGATGATACTGGATGCGGCGAAAGAAAGAGCTTATATATTTGATCACTGCTGGAGGCAGGTGAAGGCGAAATTTTATGATCCTAAAATTCATGGAATAGACTGGGAAATGTATAAGGATACTTACGCAAAGTTTTTACCGCACATCACCAATAATTACGATTTCCAGGAACTGCTGAGTGAAATGCTGGGAGAATTAAATGCCTCGCATACCGGCGGAAGGTATACACCGAAAATGGAAAATCCGGATGCCACAGCCGCACTGGGATTGTTGTATGATGAAACCTATACAGGCAATGGATTGAAAGTAGCAGAAGTAATAACGGGCGGCCCTGCTGATAAAGCGACGGGTAAAATTAAGCCGGGCTGTATTATTGAAATGATAGACGCACAAACAATCAGCGATACGGAAGACTGGGCAAAATTGTTAAACCGCAAAACAGGTAAAAATACGTTGCTTCAGTTATACGATGCAAAAAATAACATCCGTTTTGAAGAATCTGTCAGGCCGATATCATTTGCAGATGAAGCAGTATTGATGTATAAACGCTGGACCGCTATGATGTACAAAATGGTGGATAAACTAAGCGGCGGAAAAGTAGGTTATGTGCATGTACAAAGCATGAACGATGGTAGTTACAGAACGGTGGTAGATGAAGTAATGGGCCGCAATAAAAATAAACAGGCATTGATTGTAGATACGCGGTTCAATGGCGGTGGATGGTTACACAATGATTTAAATACTTTTTTAAGTGGCAAAACCTACCTGCGTTTTGCTCCACAGGATAACATGGTTCCTGCAACGGAACCAATGGACCGCTGGCAACAGCCAAGCTGTGTATTAATGAGCGAAAGTAATTACAGCGATGCATTTATTTTTCCTTATGTGTATAAAGATAATGGCATAGGAAAACTGATTGGCATGCCCGTTCCGGGAACAGGTACCGCAGTATGGTGGGAAACACAAATTGACCCAACCATGGTGTTTGGTATACCGATGATAGCAACTTACGGTAAGGAGAACCGGCCCACCGAAAACCTGCAACTGGAGCCGGATATCAGGGTGCCTTTGACTTACGAAGATTTTTTAAATGGCAAAGATAATCAGCTGGAAGCGGCGGTAAAGGAGATGCTGAAAACAATCGGAAACAAATAAAATGTAGTCGATTGCAATAACAAAATGGGCTGGTCATTTATAAAATGATCAGCCCATTTTTATTATTAAAGCCGTTGTTTATTTTTTCAACAAAATCAAAATGTAGGTTGATTGTTGTTTTTATTTGAATCGCTTTTAGTTGCAGTGAATTCTGGCTGGTTGGTGATAAAACTGTGGCCTGTACCAAAGCCTTTAAAATCATTTGATAAAAAATGGGAAGTAACGGATAAATCATCCCCCGTTCTTTTTACAGATAAATAGTGGAACAATGGCTTGTACTCCGATGCCAGGTCAGCTAGTTTATCAGCCGAATTACTAAGAGGCTGATGCAAGCCGCCACCACCACCAATTACTAAAAAATCTTTTCCCTGTACTTTAAAATGTTCAAAATCATGAGCATGACCGGTGATGAATAATTTTGCTTTTTTTGAACTGATAAATGCTGGTACAAAATTTTGCTGAACCGAGGTATTTGATCCAACTATAATGCTGTTGGTATAGGGCGCATGGTGACAGGTTACAATAATTGCTTTGATAGCCTCGCTGGTATCCAGCTTATTTAATTCGGCCTTGTACCAGTTGATTTGTTTTTGATTATCAGTACCGGAAAGCTTTTTGAAGTTTGAATTCAGTAGAATAACGGCAACGGAATCGGTAACGGAGACATAACCTGTACGAACATTATCGGGAAATCTCTTATCAAAATTTCTTTCTCCTTTTTTCAGCCTGCCCATTACATCATGATTTCCCAGCAAGCCGCATACCGTTGTTTTTCCGCTGCGGCAACTGTCTAAAAAAGCGTCCACCCGTTTCCATTTTCTGTTGTTGAACCCAAGGGAAACTACATCACCCAACATATATACGCTTTGTGGTTTGGCGCTTTTGATTTGCGAGAAAAGAAGAGACGTTGCCTTTTTGTTATGGGTTGGTTTAAGAATAATTTTTTCTACCAGCATCGGCTGTTGTGTATCGCTGATGAAATCCATTTCTTTGCTTACAGCATTTTCAGTCGCAGGTAACTGTGACTGGACAGCAAATGGCATTGCCGCCACTAACAACAAAATAAGTTTCGATTTCATCATGCTCAACAGAGTTTAAAATTTTATGAACTGCCACACCATTTGTACCTGCAGCCCCAAAGCATTGTCTCTTGTTTCAAAAGCATTCATCCATTTTATCTCGGCCGCCAGGCCAAATCTATGTGCAACGGGCTGCGTGTATACCACAGCAAGATCTGAGCCTAAACTAAAGAATTTTGAGTGCACATTACCATGATATTTCAGATCGCTCGTTAACAGGTAGGAGCCAATGCCTGCAAAAATACTAATCCTTTTGATAACAGGCATAGACCATACCACCATCAGCGGAACCGCATGCAGACTCACTTTGCCGGTTTCATTATTACTTTTTAGCTCATAACTGAAAAAATTATTATAGCCGCTTTCAACCCCCAGCCAAAGGCGGTGGCCGGGGTGCCACATCAGCCTGAAAGTGCCTGTGGGATTGGTTCTTGACACATTTCGAACACGGCTTTCCGGTTGAGGATTGATGTTGGCGACATAACTCGAAAAACCACCTCCAAGGTATAAAATGAAGGATGGTGTTCGCGTAATAACACTGTCTTGCTTAACAACCGGTTGTGCAAATACATTGTTAAAAAACAGGCTTGTCATGATTAAGCCTGCCAAAAAAGCTGCTTTACTGGTGTACATAATAATTATATGCTACGCATGAGGGAAAATTAGATAGTATGCCATCAAAGTGGCCTTCGTTTACAAAACGGGTGATAAATTCAGGTACATCGACTGTCCACACAAAGGCTTTTTTTCCCATCGCATGAATTTTAGCTACCTCATCATTTTGTGTACCTTCGGTAAAACGGGGTGCCCATATCAGGGCATTAGATTTGGCTACATCATCAATGCTTAACTCACACAATGACGGAGTGGAAGCATAATCCGGCAATGATAAAAATTCATCAAACTGAACCTGGGCGGGCAAGCCGATTACAATATCCAGTTTTCTGCCGGCAGCTTTCGCTTTTTGCATAAATTCATTTTGAAGCCGCTGCACGGGTTTTACACTGCCAACATATTTTGTATCCAGCCAAACAAAAGTCAATGGCGTCTGGTATACTACTGCTGTAAGCGCTTCCCGCAATGTTGGAATTTTTTCACCGTGAATCAGTCTTACAAAAACAGATAATTGGTCGTAAGTATAATTTTCGATGGGGCCGACCAAACCACTTTTTTGAATCTCCCGAAGGTTAAGTGTATTGTCGTGATACAATATCGGTACACCATCTTTTGTATATCGCACATCTACTTCAATACCTGTGCTGCCAAACTCTGAGGTTTTCAAAATCATGGCGACAGAATTTTCTGAAACAGGCAACAGATCAGATGTGCGGCCCCCGGAGCGGTGTGCAGCAATTTGAAAGGGAGTGGGACTGTGATTCAATTTGCGTGCATAGGTAAGCGTTAAGGGTGTCAATGGTTCCTGCTGCCCTTGCCCATAAAAGCCATTCATTTGCACCATGCCTTCGCTAACCAGGGGTGAATTGCTGAGCAGCAAACTTGCCCCGGCCGTAGCATCAATCGTAAGATGAACCAGGCCGGTTTCGGTACTTACCATTTTGCGCCAATAACCATTTAATAAAATAGCGCCATTCAATTGTTTTCCTTCACAAATAAAGTATGCGATGTCGGTACCAAAAAATCCTGACACGTGAAAAGTGGTATCTCCGTTATTGATTACATAACTCCATTTAACGGCAGCCAGTTTACCAAACATAACGGAGGCATTTGTAACAGTATAAACACCTTCCATAGCTGTTTTTGTGGCAGCAGGCAAGGCTTGCGCAGCCGGGTCATTAAACAGATCCCAGGTGCCTGCATCAGGCATTGTAACCTTATATTCCTTTTTACAGGCGAATAAAAAAACGGATAAAAGAAAAATGGAAATATTTTTTTTCATAAAATGAAGCCAACTGTTATTTGTGGGTAATAAATTTCCCGGTTTGTTTTGTAAAAGAGCGCCCAGGTTTGCCAGTAAAATTTATTGCTGATGGCTGAAAAGGCCAGGGTTAAATGTTTTTTATTGTAGAATGGTTGCTCTAATGCCAACGTAAAAGTTTCACCATTATAATAACGTTTGCTGGAGGAATATTTAACGGCACCGTTGGCGGCCTGGTAATACAAATTGAAAGATACCTGCGCCTTAAAAGTGATTAGCAAGTCTTTTTTTGTTTTATATCCTATAGATAGATTGGGGTAATCAATCCAACCTAGCGCCTTGCTGTCAAAGCCGCTTAATTTCAGATAGCCAAACCAAAAGCCAATGTCATTGCCTGCAGAAATATATACGTTCTCATTAATTGGCCTTACGTAATGCAGGCCTGTAGACACGTGGTTTTGTAACACCTGGAACAATAAACGACTGTCCAGGATAAAGTGATTGTTGATTTTTGTCAGCAGGTGGTAATCGCCGCAGGGAATCCTCAACCGCACTTCTTCGGTTATGTCTTCCGGCGTGGTCATTAAGGTAAAACCTATTGACGAGCGCCAGTGCTCTTTATACATCGGGTAGGGAAAATAGATCGCGGCGTGTTTTGAATGAAAGGTAGTATCCTGGGCTATCAAGGCTTGAAAAAGCAATGTGCAGCATGCTGTTAAAACCAGGGATTTAAACAAGCAGCGTATGGTAAATGTTGTTTTGATAACTGATCATTTTTGGTAAGGGAATAATCTGAAATTCTTCAGCTATATCCGGGTAAACAAACATAGCCGCAACAACTGAAACAGAATGTATGCCACAAATTCAGTTTCTCTTAAACTGGTAGATTATTGAATCCCCGGCAATAGATGCAATGCCTGCTGCGTTATAATTTTACATGCGTTACTTTTGTACATGTTTTGCTTTTTAATTACCAGAAAGCAGACTTACGACCAATATTTTAGCAAACTCAAATCATGAAACGCACTATCCGGTATTACCGCATCATTTGGTTAAAGCACGATCTTCCCGCAGGATTATCTGTTTTTCTTGTTGCATTGCCGCTGTGCCTGGGGATAGCATTGGCATCCGGCGCTCCTTTATATGCTGGTCTTTTGTCAGGCATTATCGGAGGAATAGTAGTGTCATTTGTCAGTGGCTCACAGTTAGCAGTTTCCGGCCCTGCCGCTGGCTTAACTACAATTGTTGCTGCTTCCATCATTTCATTGGGCGACTATAAGGTTTTTCTGCTGGCAGTTATGGTGGCAGGTCTGTTTCAGCTGGTGCTGGGACTTTTAAAACTGGGCGCCATCGCCAATTATTTTCCATCTTCCGTTATCAAAGGGATGTTGGCCGCGATTGGTATCATACTTATCTCCAAACAGATTCCCTTAGCACTCGGGTATGATCAGCCGGATTTCTGGACAAGCGGTTTTTTAAATCTTTTTTCTTCCAAACATTTCCTGGGCAATTTTGGCAGCTTTAATCACCACATTACCCGCGGTGCCATTTTGATTACCGTGGTTTCTTTAGGCATACTTATTTTACTGCAGCAGCCTTTTGCAAAAAAGTTAAAAGTAATTCCGGCACCTTTGCTAGTGGTGGTGCTTGGCGTAATCACCAACATCATTTTTACAAAAGTCACTTCTGATTTTTCATTAAAGCAAACGCAGCTGGTGAATATTCCATCCAACATTTTTGCAAGCATTTCCTTACCTGATTTTTCTAAAATATTTTCAACTGTTGAAATCTGGAAAGACGGACTGATCATGGGTTTGCTGGCTACGCTGGAAACCTTGCTTTGTATTGAAGCGATTGATAAACTGGATAAACGTAACCGCATTACACCCGTTAACCGGGAGCTGGTGGCGCAGGGTGTTGGTAACATCACCTGTGGATTGCTGGGCGCCATTCCAATGACGGCGGTGGTGGTTAGGGGCGCCGCCAATGTAGATGCTGGCGGAAGAACAAAATTATCGGCTTTTACGCACGGGCTATTTTTATTGCTCGCCGTTTTATTGGTTCCGTTTTTACTGAATAAAATCCCCTATGCTTCATTGGCTGCGATATTATTGGTTACTGGATTTAATCTTACCAAACCTAAACTATACCGCAATATGTTTAGTCTTGGTTGGAAACAATTTATTCCTTTTATACTGACCATTATTGTAATACTGGCCACCGATTTATTGATCGGCGTAAGCATCGGGCTGTTGATCTCCATTTACTTTATCATTCAAAATAATTTTAAAGCCGAATATAGAATTACAAAAAGTCACGAAGGCGGCATTGATACAGAATACATCAAACTCAACAGCAACGTTACCTTTTTAAACAAAGTAAAATTGCGTAAAACCCTGGATGAAGTGCCCGAATATTCTGTGCTGACAATCGACGGAAGTGAATGCAATTTTATTGATTACGACATTCTTGAAATTATCAGTGAATACCACAGCAAAGCGCATGACCGGCACATAGAATTGCACTTAAAGGGAATTGAAAAAGTTAATGTTACAGCTGTTCATTGATTTGACAGGCTGAACTTCCCTTCTTTAAAAGCTTTTGGAGTTATCCATACAATATAACCGGCTCAATCCGCATGCTGGTTGCGAGCCTACGCAGTAAACAATGGACCTCCCCGTACCATATCAAAAGTTCCATCCACACCTATAGTATTTTTTGTTACACCGTTATCACTCAATGCAGATTATAAACGCTGTCCTTTTGCCGGTAATCGTATTCGCATGTGTTTTTTAAAAATATTTTTTCTTTTTTTATTAATCAACATTGCTACGCTACCTCAATACAAATACCCCTGTTTTGATAAAATGAGACGCGGAGATGCTGACAATTGACGAAAATAGTTCAATTGAAAAATTAGCCTATATCGACCCAAACAAGCCAGCTGTTTTCATTGAGATTTTTGGGGTATATGTCGTTCATTAAATAATAGTGTCGTTAAATAAAAACATTCATGCTAGCCGGAAACAATGGGTAGTTTGCACTCGGTTTTTCATAGGATATTGGATTTAAATCGGGGCTGAATTTCTATTCTGGCCCTTTTTTTTTGAAATTAAACTTAACCTGACCGGCCAATCCTAAAAAAGATTCGTTACACCGCGATTGAATTATAGTTAATACTTTTTACAGTTGCTTACGTACCGTATCTGTAGTTAAATAAATATTTGTGTCGTTGGTTAAAATACTGCTGCCTTACAAAGTGGGTATTGTTATTTTAGAATAAGGTTACACCCGGTTTTCTTCGATCCTTCGTACCAATTAATAAAAGCTTTTCTGTTCGTGCCTGAACAATAGCTTAGCCGCTTCCAGTCCACACGGGGGCGGTTTTCTTTTTGCGCAAAATGCAGTGTTACGCCAGGGGAATTTCTAACTCAACACGGTATCCTGAGGCACTATGTACAGCGGGTTGATCGAATAATACTGTTAGTTGTGCATTGTGGCTCAGGTTAAACAAGGCAATTCTTTCCTGTACCAGCTTCTGCCCCATACCCAAACCATGATAATTTAGGTCGACTTCCATGCCATTATCTTCAAGCGCAATTGTTACCATCCCTTTCTCTACAATATTTACTTCAATTTTTATACTCCTGGCGGGCGCTTTGCTGGCCAAAACGCCATATTTAATGGCATTTTCTGCAATGGGTTGCAAAATAAGCGGAGGTAGCATTATCTGTGTAATATCAATTGCCGGATCGCAAGTAATACTGTAGTTAAAATCATTGTCTTCATTAAAACGTTGCTGTTGCAATTTCAGGTACGAATCAAGGAAAGCCAGTTCTTCGGCTACACTAATTTGTTCCTTGTTATTTGTTTCCAGGTAAGTCCTCTGCAGTCTCGAAAAATCTGACACTACCTGCAGCGCCTCATCATATTTTTCTTCCAGTATCATTGAACTAATCAGATTCATGGAATTGTACACAAAATGCGGATTTAAATTCTGTTTTAAATTTTGTAGTTTGTTTTCTATCAATCGCTTTTTCAATCTTCTTTTATCAATGTTTGATTTGATAACAATTGAAAATATAATGGCAACGGCCAGCGCAATAGCAGCAAAAAACCAGGGGTTTCTGTTAAGTGGTAAAGTTACTTTTAGTTTATGCCGGGCGATATTGTTACCGAGTTTTACAACCAGGTCGTAGTCGCCGTAATTGAGACCGTCATTAAAATTGAATTCGGAAAACTTGGAGTATTTTGTTGCCTTTAGTTTGCCGTCTGACCAAAGTTCCAGCGTTTTAAAAGAGCGGTCCTGTAAAAAATAATCGGCCAGATTAATTTTTACAGTAAAGCCAATATTCTCAAAAATGGATTTTGGGCATTCAATCGAAAAATCATCGGCACTAATTGTTGGTATTGGTCTGTCGAATTCTGTAAATGAAAATTTTGTTAAGTAATTGTTGGTGCTGATAAGCAACGAATCGCCGACAATGATGGGCTTTTTAATTTGATTATACGAACCGAAATAATAGTATCCTACCGGTACCATGGCAGAATTCATTTGCATAATTCCGTTGTCGTTCAAAATATAAACTTTATCATCTTTTGATAAAATCCACCTGGTGCCGATAACATCAAACAATGTTGAATAGGTTGAAAAAGAATGTAGGAAAATAAGCCGGCGGTTTATATAATCAATTTTATACTTCCTTATCTCATCTTTTAAAAGTGCATAAATAGTATCCCGCCCAATTGTAAAGTCGTTTATAAAATGGATAGATGTATCTGTGCAGGTAAGTGGGTATCCCTCTTTTTCGGATACCGCAAAAAACCCCTTTTCCTTGCTTAATAAAATGATTTTGTTATTTAGCTTAAACACCATCGGGTTGTGAGAAATAACGTGCTCAATAACTGCAGTTTTTTTTGTTATGAGGTTACATTTAGACACACCACCATCCCTATAAAAATAAAAAATCGTGCCGTTGATTCTTTCTATGGCTGCAATATTATTGTTTACCACGGTATGATTAACCGGCAACACATCCAATGGTTGCAGGGAAGTAGCATTGTATAATTTGATGAAGTTGTCATTGGCATAAATTAGCGTATCCCCGCATAAATTCATGGAAGATATAATATCGGCTATCTTATTTTTTGAATTCAGGTTTAAGGGAGATTTACTGTCTGTAGTACTGAATTTTTGAAAATAATCATCGGTATAAATAAATACACTTTTGTCGTTGGCAACAATATTGCATTCAGTTGGTTTGTCAATCATTGAGCAGCCTCCTATGCCACTTTGAAGAAAAAGGCCGTTATTAATGGTACCGTAAGTTAAAATATTATTTACCGGATCGAGTGCCAGGCAGGTGATATAATCAGCAGCCTTAATGGACATGTAAGTGTAGTCTGGATTTAGTATGCACAGTAACCCTTTCCGGTTACTGATGGTATCACCGACGGCCAAAATAAGTTTGTCGTTTTGCTCGGCGATGTCCCAAACCATGTAGCCTACACCCAGCTTTTTTAAAAAATTGAGCGACATTGGCGGCTTACCTTTTTCTACAATCAGTAAAGATTGCAACTGGCCTCCGCTGCCAAGAAATAATTTATTGTTGAAGCATAAGGAAGAAGTATAGTGTTCCGCGTATAGCTTCGTATTGTTTTGAAAAAACAGGCTGTTACAGTTTTCTTCGAATGCGCCGTTTTTGAAACGTACAATTTGCTTGGATGGATAGGCAAGTCCGTATTGATTATTGTCAAGCTGAAACATATCAATCAAATAATCATCGTTAATGGCAGAGGTTAGTGGTATTTGACGAAGGCTGTTAAAAGTCCACAAGTAGGGGCCCGTGTCTGAAAGTATAAATACCTGCTTACCGAATATTTTTAATTTGCGTATTTGAGGAATGGAAGCAGGACCATAGTATTTATGCAAATTGCCGGTAAGCTGATTGAAAATATACAAGCCTTCATAGCTGGTGCCAATAAACACCAGGCTGTCTAAAAATTCAATAGCCTGGATGCTTTTATGTTGTATTGCTTCAATAATCTTTTTTTGGGCGATCGAATTGGCATTGTGGATATCCAGTCCATAATCAGTACCAATCCAAAATCTTCCTTTACCGTCAATCTTAATACATCTTACGGTATTCGACTGAAGCCCGTTGGTTACATCCAGCTCTGGCCAAAGTTTTTCATTTTGTGCAGTTGCAGTTACATGAAAAGCCAGTATTAAAAGTGCAACGATAACTCCTTTGCCCCAACCCTTGAAACTGGCAGACATGTATTGTGGATTGTAGTGAGTGAATTTTTTTTAAATGATTTTATCATCGTTTTGTTGATGATGTACGACTTGTGAATTCTAATAAAATCTTTGCCCAGCACATCTGTCATTGATTTTAAAGTTTTCGCCGTAATATACTCCCTGTTTTTTATTAAATAGATTTTTGAGTAAGCGCCCTCAGCCTGTAAAAATACAATTTCATCCAGCGGTATCGGTATGGTTTCGCCCTGGTCTTTAATGTGCAGGTATTTTTTTATAGCATCTGAATCTGCCAGTATTTCCTTTTCATACCTGTCTACACAAAGCTTAAATTCTGCGGGGTTAATTGGTTTTAGCAGATAATCAAACGCATTTTCCTTAATGGCTTTAATGGCAAATTCGGAATACGCGGTAACAAACACCACTTTGGTATCGTTTGCTAAATGAGGTATCAGGTCAAAGCCGGATTGGTTATTGAGATTTATATCCAAAAAGCAAATATTAAAATGCTGTTGCTTAACAATCTCAATGGCCTGATCAAGCGCCGAAGCTGTAACAATCTTTTCAAATAAATAATAGCAATTTTTATTCAGCAAAATTTTCAGTGACGATCTTCCGCTATGCTCATCATCTACAATTAGGGCAGTTAGTTTTGTACTCAACATGTGGAAGCTAATTTTAGCGAAATTTAAGACAATACTTTAATATTAAACAAATTGCACGCAATGGCTATATCTTACAGGCAGGTATAGCAGGACGAAATATGTGGATTTAAAAACTAGTTTCGGGAACTCAAAAAAGGAAATTACCTGTTATAAATTTAATTAAAAACTTCTTGCAGCATCTCCCTGGACCTTTAAAAATGAAGGATATCCAAATGAGGTAACGACTATTGAGTTGAATAAAAGGCTTCCAAAATTAAAACCCCTGTTTTATACAGGGGTTTTAATTTTGAGTAGTTGGGTTACTAGGATTCGAACCTAGAAAGACAGAATCAAAATCTGTTGTGTTACCATTACACCATAACCCAATTAATGTCCCGGTTTGTGTTTGGGACTGCAAATTTAGGGTTTGAAGGTAAAACAGCCAAAATCATTTTGCAATTTATACAGACTGTTATTTTAGTCATCTACCTATTCCATGGTTACCAGGTAATAGTTCTTTTTACCCTTTTGTACCAACAGGTATTTTTGATGCAGCAAACCATCAGCGGTGATTACCGTTTCAATAGAATCTGTTTTAAGTTTATTAATACTCACGCCGCCGCCCTGCACCATTTTACGGGCTTCACTTTTGCTGGGAAATATTTTTGTATCTGCTAAAAAACTTACAATATCGACACCGGTAGCAGCCACAGTTTTAGAAAAATCAACTGTAGGTACGCCTTCCATCACCTGTAATAATTGTTCTTCTGTCAACTGCTGTAAAATTTCTGCCGTATCATTATTAAACAGAATTTCAGAGGCTTTTACCGCAAAATCGTAATCCGAACGGCTATGTACAAAACACGTAACTTCTTCTGCCAGTTTTTTCTGTAAAACCCGCTGGTGCTCGTTTCCTTTGTGCTGAGCTAATAAGGTGTCAATCTCTTCCCTGCTGAGTAAAGTAAAAATTTTGATGTATTTTTCTGCGTCTGCATCTGCTGCGTTTAACCAAAATTGATAAAACTGGTAGGGGGAAGTTTTCTTAGGATCAAGCCAGATATTGCCTTTTTCTGTCTTCCCAAATTTACCTCCATCAGCTTTAGTTAACAACGGGCAGGTAAAAGCAAAAGCCTCGCCGCCGCTTTTTTTGCGAATGATTTCTGTACCCGTTACAATATTGCCCCATTGATCGCTGCCACCCATTTGCAGCTTGCAGCCTTTGTTCTTATTTAGCCAATAAAAGTCGTAACCCTGTACCAGCTGGTAAGTAAATTCTGTAAAGCTCATACCGTTATCACCTTCCAGTCTTTTACGCACGCTGTCTTTGCTCATCATGTAATTAACGGTAATATATTTGCCCACTTCTTTAATGAAGTTCAAAAAAGTAAAATCTTTAAACCAATCGTAATTATTAGCCATTTCTGCTGCATTGGGTTGGGTGGCGGTAAAGTCCAGGAACTTTTCCAGCTGGGCTTTTACGCAAACAACATTGTGGTTTAATACGTCTTCGCTTAACAAGTTCCTTTCTTCGCTTTTTCCACTGGGGTCGCCCACCATACCGGTGGCGCCGCCAACAAGCGCAATAGGTTTATGGCCGCAACGTTGAAGGTGTTTCAATAATAAAATGGGCACCAGGCTTCCGATATGCAAGCTGTCAGCAGTCGGGTCAAACCCGATATACCCAATGGTCATTTCTTTCATCAGTTGCTCTTCTGTACCAGGCATAATATCCTGTAACATTCCCCGCCATTGTAATTCCTGTATTAAATTTATCATTATCGCTCTTTTAATTTATCAGTCAACTTTTCAGAAGAAAAGTTTTGCAAAAGTGCTTAGAAAAAATGAAAAATTGGATTCTGTTTATCCGGAATCCAACAATTTTTGCCGGTAATACTTGTGTGTTTTTACATATGAATTAAAGTTTACTCCGGCGAGCCAGGCTGCACTGGTCTTTCTGAAAAAAAAATTGGCCGCTGTGATGGAGGTAAATGATGTTAATGACTTCCTTGAAAGCAGCCTTTCTTCTTAACGCAGCGTCTATCCGTTAAAAAGTACACCACACAACACTTTGATGATTGCCTTTTTAAAATGGATAATTTATCTTTAAATGATACAATTTTTTAATGAGTCAATAGCACAATTTACTTAATGCAAATGCGTTTTGGTTTCAAAGGCATTAAAATCCAAGCGCATTAAACCGGAAATTAACTATTTATGAGTTCAAAACTGGCCACTTTTTTACTAAGCACAGTGTTATTCCCGATTGCTTCCTTTTCTCAATTCAGAAAATATTCCAATGAATTTCTCAATATAGGTGCGGGTGCAAGGGGCCTCGCCATGGGCAGCGCACAGGTAGCTTCGGTGCAGGATGGTACCGCGGGTTACTGGAACCCGGCTGGCCTTGCAGGTGTAAAAGATCACCCGGAAGTGAATTTGATGCACGCTGAATATTTTGCCGGAATTGGTAAGTATGATTTTGGCTCTGTAGCCATTCCAATCCAGGATAATAAAAGAACGATCGGCGTTTCACTGTTGCGGTTTGCTGTAGATGATATTCCCAATACTTTATTTCTGGTTCAACCCGATGGTAGTGTAGACTATGGAAGTATTACCAGTTTTTCTTCTGCCGATTATGCCATGTTGTTTTCTTATGCCCAAAAAGTGGTGGAAACGGAGGACAAGCTTGTCAGTTTTGGTGTAAATGCAAAAGTAATACACCGCAAAGTAGGCCAGTTTGCTACTGCATGGGGTTTTGGTATAGACGCGGGTGTACAAATGCACGGTAAACAGTGGCACCTGGGCCTTGTAGCCAAAGATTTAACAACCACTTTTAACGCCTGGGCTTTTACTTTTACCGATAAGGAGAAACAGGTTTTATATCTTACTAAAAATGATATTCCCGTTCGTTCAACCGAGCTAACATCGCCGCGTTTAACCCTTGGCGGTGGGTACGATTTTCAATTTAGCCCTTCCTTCAGTTTGTTAGCCGAAGCTAATTTAGACCTTACATTTGATGGTAAGCGAAATACAGTTATCAGCAGCAACCCGGTAAGCGTTGATCCGCACCTTGGCCTGGAAGCCAACATCAAAGGTGTTTTTTTCATCAGGGCCGGGGTTACCAATTTTCAAAAAGCACTATCTGATGGGGACACACTGAATCAAAAAAAAGTGTGGATATACCAGCCAAGTCTGGGCGCTGGCGTAAAAATAAAAAATGTTACGCTGGACTATGCCTACAGCAACCTCGCCAATCAATCCAACCCACTGTACACTCATATATTTTCACTTCGTTTTACACTGGTGAAAAGAGAGAAAGAGTAAAACACATAATATAACCGAACAGCAAAATGAAAAAATTTTTATTGCCAATATTCCTGTTGATTGCATCGGGCACTTATGCGCAGCTCAATAACAGCTGGATAGATTATAGCAAAACATATTTTAAATTTAAAGTGGGTACAACGGGTGTGTGCCGTATTAGCCAGGCTGCTGTTTCAGCGGCGGGTTTGGGCAGCATTCCTGCTGAACAATTTCAGTTATGGCGCAATGGTGAAGAGGTGAGACTTTTTACCTCTGTGCCTTCGGGAACGTTAACAGCCAATGACTATATTGAATTTTTGGGTGTAAAAAATGACGGTAAACCTGATAAAAATCTTTATCGCGATACGGCTTACCAGTTGTCGGACAGTTTTAGTATTCATACAGATACATCAACTTACTTTCTCACGGTCAACCCGTCGGGAAACAATTTGCGGTTTCAGAATGCCATCAATAATGTAGCAGGCAATACGCTTTCTCCGGACGCGTATTTTATGCGTAAAGTAGGAGCCTCTTTTAAATCACAATACAATCGTGGCTATGCTGCTATTGTGGGAGAATATGTTTATTCTTCTTCTTACGATATGGGTGAGGGCTATACAAGCGACAATGTTTCACCCTGTAGTGGTTGCGATCTTTACACCACATTTAATAACCTTAATGTGTATACGGCGGGTCCTCCCAACAGCGTGTCCTTTTATATTTCGGCATTTGGTAATGCTTTGTATACAAGAAATTTAAAAGTGAGTTTTTATAATAACATTCTTTTTAATGATGTACCCATGAACTATTTCAGCATCGTTAAAAAGCAGGTGAATAATATACCATTGAGTATTCTTCAAAGCCCTGACAATTTGCAGGTAGCTGTTAACGGATACACACCCCCGCCGGGAGTGTCAAATTCCAACGATCACATTGTTGTGGGCGAAATGGTGCTAACTTATCCTGCTAAATTTAATTTTAACAACGAAAAGAATTTTTATTTTGAATTAGCCCCTTCTTCTACCGGCAATTACCTGGTAATCGATAATTTTAATGCCGGCTCTGCGCCGCCGGTTTTGTATAATCTCAATACCGGAGAGCGATACACAGGCGATATTTCCGCGCCGGGCCAGGTTCGCTTTGCCTTACCGGTCTCTAACGAACCAATAAGAAAATTTAACCTGGTAAATGAAGAAGGTAATAATATAACAACCATTGATAACCTTACGGCAAGGTCATTTATTAATTACGCGTTAACAGCCAACCAGGGCGACTACCTGATTATATCTAACCCGGTTCTTTTTAATGACGGCAACGGGGTGAATTACGTGGATGAATATAGAAAATACAGGGCTTCAGCCGCCGGAGGAAGTTTTCATCCTATAGTGCTTACCATTGATGAGCTGAATGATCAGTTTGCTTTTGGAATAAAAAAACATCCGGCTGCAATACGCGATTTTATTCGTTACGCCGATCAGCAATTCAGTATCAAACCCAAATATGTTTTGATCCTGGGCAGAGGTATGAATTCAATTGAATACAAACAAAATGAGAACGATCCTATAACAGAGAAAATAGATTTGGTGCAAAGCTTTGGCTGGCCTGCGTCGGATGTATTGTTGGCATGTCCTCCCGGTCAAAACGTGCCCCTGGTACCCATTGGCAGAATTGCCGCCATTAACGGCACTGAAATTAAATACTATCTTAATAAGGTAAAACAATATGAACAGGTACAGGCTTCAACAAGCCAAACGGTTGCTGATAAAGCATGGATGAAAAATATCATCAATGTTGCCGGCGGTGGAGACAATTCCGAAACTGATCTTTTTGTGAATTACCTGAATGATTACAAAGCACTTGCTGAAGACAGCGCTTTCGGCGGGCATGTGGAAACCTTCATTAAAGCTACCAGTTCCGCTGTTGAACAGGCAAACGGTGACCGCATACAGCAACTGGTAAGTGGGGGCGTAAGCTTAATTCAGTATTTCGGACACTCTTCAGCAAATACACTGGCCTTTAACTTAAACAGTCCGGAAGTATATACCAACGATAGTAAATATCCATTTTTTAATGTAAGCGGCTGTAGTGCGGGTAACTTTTTTATTTTCGATCCAGCCCGTTTGGCAGGTAACTCAACTTTGTCAGAGAAGTGGGTATTGGCAGATCAGCGGGGAAGTATTGGTTTTATAGCCAGTACACATTTGGGCATTCCTCCTTTTCTCAATTTTTTCAACGATAAATTCTATGAGAATTTTGCCCTTGATCTCTACGGAAGTTCTGTCGGGAACCAATTAAAAAACACGTTACAAATGCTGGGTGGTAATCCGCAGGCGCTTGACTTTTATACCCGCATTCACCTGGAAGAATTGAATTTGCATGGTGATCCCGCAGTTAAAATAAATTCATCTGCCTTACCCGATTTCATTGTAGAAGACCAGTTGATAAAAGTTAGTCCGGCTGTTATTTCCGTTGCGGACAACAGTTTTTCTGTGTCAGTTAAAATGATGAATATTGGTAAAGTCACCAACGACTCCATCAGGGTGTCTGTTATAAGAAAGCTACCCAACGATTCTTCTAAAATTATTTTTAACCAGTTGGTTCCCGCTTTCAAGTACGCTGATTCTTTAACTTTCACAGTGCCGATCAACCCGGCCACAGATAAAGGACTAAATAAAATAATTGTAACACTGGATGTTGACAACAGGGTGCAGGAAGTATCTGAAACAAATAATACTATTACCAAAGAGTTTTATATCCTGGAAGATGAAATCCGGCCGGTATCGCCTTATAATTTTTCCATTGTAAATAAGCAGCAAATAACTTTCAGTGCATCCACAGCCAATCCGTTAAGCGGGCAGCGCCAATATGTGATGGAACTGGATACAACAGAGTTGTTTAATTCGCCGTTTAAAAAACAATACACGGCTTCCGGTGTTGGTGGTGCAGTTGAATTTGTGCCCAATAATATAACTTTTGCAGACAGCACCGTGTATTACTGGAGAACTTCCATGATACCAATCAACGGGGCGCCGCAAATATGGAATTCTTTCTCTTTTGTTTACCTTCCCAATGGCGGTACGGGTTTTAACCAGTCCCATTATTTTCAGTTCTTAAAAAATACATTCAGCAGTACCATCGGCCTTGACAGTGACAGGGTATTCCGGTACACTAATAAGCAGAGAATACTTACCATCAGAACAGGTATCTATCCCTTTACAACCTATGAAAGAATAAATGTAAATCTTGATTTTGATCAGCTTGACCTGTTTGGTTGTAAGTACAATTCCCTGCAGTTTTTTGTATACGATCCAAGCACACTGCAGCCCTGGAAAAATGTAAAAGTAACCAACCCTGTTACCGGAGAAGTTACAGGCCGCTTTGGCAGTGTGGTTCCCTGTTTGCGGGATGCAGCTTCAGATGGTTCAAGAAACTTCTTCGAATTTCCATACAATGATTCGCTGAAATACAGAAAAAGGGCAATGGATTTTATTGATAGTATTCCTGCCGGAATGTATGTTTCCATTACAAACCTGGGCATGTTTAGTAATACTAAGTTTATCGACTCCTGGAAGGCAGACCAGGCTATTTTGGGCGCAGGAAACACACTGTATGACAAATTAAAATCAATGGGGCTTAGCAAGATTGACAGCTTTACAAAAAATATTCCTTTCGTATTCTTATTCAGGAAGAATACACCGGTATTTACCCCTCAGCAAATAGTGGGTACACTTGCAAGTGATCAGCTTGAGCCTTCTTTCAGTCTGCCTACAAAATATATATCGGGTACGATAGAGTCACCGCTTTTTGGACCTGCACAAACCTGGTCGTCGTTACACTGGCGTGGAACAACCAATGATGCAACCAATTCAGATACAGTGAGTGTGGCTGTATATGGGGTAACGGCTGCCGGCAACCAAACATTAATGGCTACAGTAAAACCGGCTACGGATACAACGCTTGCATTTATTAATGCCACCACATACCCTTACCTTAAGTTAAAAATGGCTAACGGGGACCCTTTATACGCAACACCAAAGCAGTTGTCTTACTGGCGGGTAAATGCTACCTATGTACCTGAAGGATCAATAGCACCCAATATTTTATATACCATGAAAGATTCGGTGGAACAGGGTGATAAAATTAATTTTTCACTGGCGTTTAAAAATATAAGTACAGTCGCTTTTGATAGCTTAAAAGTTAAGTTCGTAATTACAGACCGTAATAATTTAGCGCATCCGATCGCTATCTCTAAACGCAAAGCACTGATGGCAGGGGATACACTGGTGGTAAGCTACAGTATTGACTCCAAAGATTATCCGGGTAGTAATACGTTGTATATAATGATTAATCCCGACAATGATCAGCCGGAACAATACCTGTATAATAATTTTCTTTACAAGGTGTTCTATGTAAAAGAAGATAAATTTAATCCCTTGCTGGATGTAACTTTTGACGGAGTACATATTTTAAACAGGGATATCATTGCAGCCAAACCGCATATCTTGGTGAAACTTAAAGATGAAAGCCATTTCCTTGCCTTGGCTGATACGGCCTTGTTAAAACTACAGGTGCGTTTTCCTGATGGCAACTTACGGAATTATTTCTTCGGGGATTCAGTGCGGTTCAATCCTGCCAACCTAGCCACCGGCGAAAATACAGCATCGATTGACTTTATGCCTTACTTCCCTGAAGATGGAGACTACCAGTTAATTGTATCGGGTAAAGATGTGGTGGGCAATAAAGCGGGTAAGCTGCAGTACCAGGTTACATTTAGTGTAATCAATAAACCGATGATCAGCAATATGCTGAATTACCCGAATCCGTTTACTACTTCTACCGCATTTGTTTTTACTGTAACCGGAAGTGAAGTACCGCAAAATATCCGGATACAAATATTAACCATTACCGGTAAGGTAGTACGGGAAATAACCAAAGATGAACTGGGGCCAATAAGAATAGGTAGAAATATTACCGATTTTAAATGGGATGGTACTGATGCTTTTGGACAAAAGCTGGCTAATGGCGTTTATTTGTACAGGGTGATTACAAATCTGAATGGAAAATCGCTTGATAAATATACTGGTACCAATGGCAATGTTGACTCTAACGGCAAACCCGTAACAGTCACCAGCGGTCTCGGTGGTATTGATAAGTACTTTAACAACGGGTATGGTAAAATGTACCTGATGAGATAGCATCAGATAGATGTGTTCGCAACAGAAAATAATTTAAAAAAAAGCGTGCTATACAGCACGTTTTTTTATTGCAGTCAGATAATAAATATGGTAAATCTGCTGACGCTACCGGCAAGGTGTTGTTGAAAAAGCCGGAAGCATATGGATAAACTGGCTGGTAAAGGTTAGCCTGACTTCTTGCGGAAAATGGACTGCGGAAAGCATATTTACAGTCGTTGCTGCAACTTTGTTGTGAGCAGATGACAAAAGTAATTTGATGGAATGCAATCAAAAATTACCGGGGCCTGGTGGTTTTGATACTTGATGGTGGTAAGCAAACAACCAGCATGAGTAAGAAAATATTGTACCGGCACTATCAAAAAAGCGTCCCTGTTACAGCACGCTTTTTTATTACATTAATTGAATACTCAATAATCATTGCTTTTTCCATTCTTTGCCTTATCCGGCTTGGCCCCTTTTTTATTTTTATCATCCAATGGTTTAATTGGAGCAGGCATAACAGCTTTCGGATCTTTCGTTGCTTCTGGTAACTTAGCAGGAGCAGAAGGCAATTCACTTTTAACTTTTGCTTTTAAACCGGTATCTTTCTTGCCATCTTCAAACTGGCTTTCAACAGGTATTTGCGAAGACTTATCTGTTGAAGGCTCTACAATATAATCTCCGGCACCTCCGCTGCCCTGATCGCCTGCAGCATTACTACTGTCGCCACTATTCACGATATCTTTAAAATTCTGATCTGCATAGATCGGATCTTTTGACATTTGCGCAGGCTCCGCAAATTCTTTTAATTTACCGTACCCCAGACTTTTATCATCATAAACCTTTTTCATAAAATAGCCCCATTTAGGTAAGGCCATTTCGTTACCACCACTTGTGCCTGAATAAATCCTGATAAAAGGGTCATCGCAACCAACCCAGGTGCCAGCCAGCAATTCGGGGGTATATCCCATAAACCAGCCATCCGCATTGTCATTGGTAGTACCGGTCTTACCTGCCTTCTGGGCTGGGATGCCGTAATTGTTTAAAGACCGGCCTGTGCCAATTTCTACAACACCTTCCATTAGTTTTACCATGGTAAAGGCATCCTGTTCACTCATTACCTGTTTGGTATTGACCTGTGTATAATCTTCCAGTAAATTGCCATTTTTATCTTCTATGCGGCTTATGAATACCGGCTCTGTATTAAAACCTTTATTGGGGAACATGGTATATGCCTGCAGCATTTGTAAAAGAGGAATTTCAGCAGAACCAAGGGCAAGCGAAATATATGGAGGAAGCGGCACAGTGACCCCAACGCTTTTTGCAAATTCAATCACCCTGTTTACACCCAGTAAATTAGTCAATCTTACTGATGCGGTATTCTTTGAGAAAGCAAGACAGTTGGCCAGTGTTCCGCCACCGCCATCAAACGTTCTTGAAATTTTGCCATACTGTACCGGTCCACCTTCAATAACTGTAGAAGGTGTGTAACCGGCATCCTGTACCGCCAATGCATAAATCAATGGTTTTATGGTAGAGCCAACCTGCCGGCTTGCCGTTACATGGTCATATTTAAACCATTTAAAATCGTTACCGCCCACCCAGCATTTTACCTCGCCTGTTTTAGGGTCCATTGCAACAAAGGAGGTTTGCAACAACTGCCGGTGATATTTAATTGAATCCCTTGGGGTCATTACGGTATCCAGTTCTTTCTTAGGATTCCATGCAAATACTTTCATTTTAACTTTTACCAGGAAAGACTTTTTTATATCAGCATCCTTCATCTCCTCTTCCTTCAAGTTCTTCCAGCGTTCACTCGATTTCATGGCCGCTTCAATAATATTTTCGTGCTCCTTCCAAGTTTTATCGCTGGTTGTTCTCAGGTAAGCATTTAATTTTCTTTGAATGATGGGCATTTGCTGTACTACAGACTCCTCTGCATACTGCTGCATTTTAGAATTAATGGTAGTATAAATTCTAAGCCCATCCCTATATAAGTCATAGTTTTCCCCCGTCTTTGGATTTTTATGTGTTTTGCACCAGTCTTTCATTTTATCAACAACGGCAAAACGGAAATAAGGGGCAATACCTACATTGTCATCTACCTTCTTAAAACTGGTGATGAGTGGCTTTGCCTTGTATTTGAGGGCCTGTGCATCCGTAAGATAATGTTGCTTACACTCTACCATTCTTTCTATAACCGTATTTCTGCGGTTAATGGCTGCACTTGGATGACGTATAGGATCGTAAATAAAACCCTTCAGCATTCCCACGAGCACCGCAGACTCTTCCACATTCAGATCAATTGGTTCTTTTTGAAAATAGGTTCTGGCAGCATTCCGGATACCGTAATTGTTACCCCACGGAGCCCTGTTAAGATAAAGCGTGATAATTTCTTCTTTGGTAAAATTGCGTTCCAGTTTTACGGCAATTACCCATTCTTTTATTTTTTGTGTTCCTCTCTTTAGTACATTCCCTTTACCTTGTCCCAGCATCATTTTGGCCAGCTGTTGTGTAATAGGGCTGCCGCCGCCATCTGTACCCAATTTAATTACGGCCCGTGCAACCGCTTTTGCATCTATGCCCGAGTGATCATAAAAATTCTGATCTTCAGTTGCTACAAGGGCATGAATAATATTGGGCGAAATTTCATTGTATTTTACTTCGCTGCGGTTTTCGGCGTAGTATTTACCCATTAATTTACCGTCAGATGAATACACTTCGCTGGCAAGATCTGCTTCCGGGTTTTCCAACTCTTTTAAAGATGGCATCTTACCCAACAAGCCAAAATTGGCAGCTGAAAAAATCAAAATTACCAGCAGCAGGCCGCCAAAAAAGACACGCCATAAAATTTTTACAGGTTTTGTCATTATACTATTTTCAAATTTTTGTCTTCAGATTCAAAGCAAATTCTGCCCCGGATTTAGTGTGGCAAGGTTGCAAGCTATTAAAATTTGCCCGGGAATTGTTTACTAAGCAGGTCTTTATATTCTTTTAAATTTTTATTGTTTTGCAACAACCCAAGATTAGCATCCGAAATAATAAGGAAAGAATATTTGGCAGCCGGCAGCCAGGACACTTCATCGGGCGCAGCTTTTTTTGCCCTGTATAAAAACTGCAGGGCAGCATCAGCATTGGCAAAAGAAGAAAATACCAGCAGGCTGATATCTTTGTCGATCGCGGTTTTTGCAATCGTTATATTCTGATCCCTGAAATTTTCACCTACAAAGCGGGTGAATGCATTTTTAGACTCGTTGATATAGGTTCCATCCACTTTGTCCAATACCATAATTACATTCTGCGGGTTTGCTGTATTGAATGTAAAAGGTCCGTTTGTAATAAGCGGGGCTACGGTTTTTACACTATCTTTTGCAACAGCGGGCTTTGAAGTAACCACAGCCTTGCTACTATCATAAAAAGGTTTGGGCGATACAATCAGGTTGGAATCATTTCTTACCAATTTTTCCTTGGGTGCCGGTATCACTTCATCTTCTTTCGCCCTGGTAACCTGCAACGCCGTTAAATAGCTTTCAATTTCTTTCCTGCGTTTTAAAACATCCACCATTTTTACCGCCTTTGCTTTTAGTGGTGCTTTGGGATACAGGCCGATGATGTTATTTAATATTACAATAGCTGCGGTGTCTTCATGTTGTTTGATGTGGTAGACGGCTTCAATATATAACAACTGAGGGCTCCAATAATTGTTGCCATACACGCTGTCTGCTTTTTTCTTTTCGGCAAGCGCTTCGTCAAACTTGCCTTCAATAAATAAATTGTAAATAGACTCGTATTGTTTTGTGCCAGCAGCATTTTTCTTTGCAGCATCGCCACCAGCAGGACTGTTTAGTATTTTTTCAGCAGGACTTGATGCAAACTTTGTATTGATCAGATTTTTATAATAGGCTGCCTTTTCCGTATCACCCAGTTTGGTATAACAGTAGTACAGGCCCAGGTAAATATCCCCGTTGTAAAGGGAATCAGGAAAACGTCTCAACGATTCATCATACCCCCTGATTGCCTGCGGATAATCTTCAAGACTGCTTTGGTATAATTTGGCCAGATCGAATAAACTAAGCGCCACCAGGTGATTGCTCTCTGTTAATTTTTCTGGCGTTAAAGGAAGATTAGCCATCAACCCTTCAAAGGTTTGATCCTGCGGTTGTGCAATCTTATCATCTGCAGAATTTTTTACACCAGTCTTATCTTTTAAAGTAACCCCTGCGGAGTCGGTTTTGGAAGGTGCTGCATCCATGTCCCCGCCTCCCATATCAGTAGGGGCTGTATTAACATCTGACTTTTGAACACCTGAAGTGGCATTTTTCCTTCTCCAGTTATCGGTATTGGTTCTTGTGCCCCATTTTCTTTTAAAATCGGCAGAGCCCTTTGATTTCATCGCCGCATTGTCAAAATACCAGTCTCCCTTACTGCCATTTGAAAAAAGGTCAGAAGGTTGATTTTTATTATTATCAAAAGCAATGGGTGTAAATCCATTGTCAGTTTCTTCTTCTTTACCGCCATTTAATTTACGGTATTGCCTCGCCATTTTCTTTACAAAAGCAGTTCTTTCTGCCAGCGGCATGGCTGCAATTTTTTGTAAACTGTCTTCCCGTTCAACGATGTTTATTTTTTCGACAATCTTAGCCAGTGCATTTTTTCTTTCATCTATTTCATCAAACCTGCTGCGCAATGCAGTGTCGCCAGCTTGCAGACTGTCGTACATGGCATAAGCTGTTTTATATTGCTTGCGGTTGTAAGCAATGTCTGCCAGTTGCAGAAAGGCTTTATTTTTAAAAGAAATATTTTGTTCGTTATAGTGTAAACTTTTGTTGTAATAAAATATAGCGGCTGCGCTGTCTGGTAATTGCATGGATAAGTCGCCGGCAGAGTAATAGATGATATCGCGGTAGGATTCAAACTTGTCTTTTTTAGCCATGTGCACCAGGTTGCCGATTCCTTTTTTCAGTTCAACAGAATCTGTGCCTTTCATCATTTTTGCGTTGTTGAGCTGGGCATAAATATCCATCATGGGATCTGTTGTATGCTGCGACGCACGGTTATAATAAAACGATGCCTTGTCATACTTATGTGTAGTTTCAAATAACTGCGCCAGCAGAAATTCTGATCTGGCCTGGTCCTGTTTCGAATTGGCATTGCTAAGGGCTTCTTCCAAATGCGCAGCCGCACTGTCATAAATATTTTGTTTGTAAAACCAGTATGCATTTACTTCTGCAAGGTCGTCTGCCAGGCGTTTTGGTAAATTGTCATCGTGCTGTAAGGTATTAATGAGTGATGATGCATCCCCCAGTTCATTCTGTTCTATCAGTGTCAGTATCATCCAGATCAACGCATCATTTCTGCTGGGCGGCTGCGCAGTTAATTTTTGAAGTATGTTTCTTTTTTCTTTGTTGGCAATGCTTAACGTGCCACTACTGGAGGCTGATCCGGTACCTACCACCCGATTATCATCTTCATCTTTTTTACGCGGAAAAAGATTGTAGTTGATGAATTGAAAGGTGGCAGCGGCAGAATCAAAATCTTTTTTAAAAAAATAGGCCTGTCCCATCAGCAGGTACATATTATCCACCCAGTCATTACGCAGATCGTGCAGTAAAATACCTGCCGTAGCTTTATAAATTACAGAGTCAAGCTCAATTTTTTGTGCGGCGGTACCTTCCAGGCTATATGGGTAATACGACAGCAGTTTAGTATAGTCATCTTTTTGCTGTGCTTTTGCCCGTTCAATAACTGCGTTTATTTTATTATGGGCATTGTAATAGTAATTAAAATGAGTATAATTATTCTGAAAAATATGGCGCACTTTGGTGAATTTTTTGTCGGCCATTTTTTCGGACCCTAATTTTCGTTCTTCAAATTTGGCCGACCTTTTGGTGGAGTCCAGCAGGTTTATGGTCCATGCAGGCTGTGCAAAAACAACGTTTACATAAGTGAATAAAATAGCCGACAGTAACAGCCTTAAAAAAATCCTTTTCTGCATGAATAATTGTTTGAAATAATGCGGCTAAATATCGGTTATTTTTGCCAATTAGTGGGGCTTAATGCTTTTGGTTTCTTATTTTTAACATCCAATAATGAAATATGGCCCGGGTAGAAGGTAACAGTACATTAAAACGTTTACGCAACAGGTACCTGTTGGTGGTAATGAATGAGGATACTTATGAAGAAGTGGTGAAGTTCCGTTTAAGCAGGCTGAGTGTATATATTATTTTGAGCAGTACATTTGTTTTATTCACAATTTTAACGGTGGCACTCATTGTTTTTACGCCGATTAAATACTATTTGCCGGGTGTTGGGTATGGCGACGCAAGGCAGGTAAGGGAATACAGGCAATTAAAAATAAGAGCGGACTCGATGGAAAATGCAATGAAATTTAAACAGCAATATCTGGATGATTTAAAGAAAGTGTTAGAAGGTAAGACGTCTTCGCTGGATACCAACAAATTAGATTTACCAAAAGAAGATAATACGAACGAGTAATTAAAACTTATTCACCATTGCATACCATTAATTATATTTCGACGTTGTTTTATTGCTGTTCGTAGAAAGTGTCATGCCGGTAAAGGATTGGATACAGTGAAAGCTCAGAGCTTTGCAGGTTAACTATTTTGAATATATTTTTTATCTGATATTTTTTTAAACAGATAAAGAAATAATTTTGCATACTATATTTCGACATAACCAATTCCAAACCTAAAAAAATCAATTACAATGTTCAACTCAAAATCTAAATCCGGCGGCAGCGAAGCCCAGGGAGGAAGCACAACAATCATCGGTGCAGGAACAACCATCAATGGTAATATAGAAAGTACAGGCGACATCAGGATTGACGGTACACTGATCGGAAACCTTACATCCAAAGCAAAAGTTTTAGTAGGCGCCGATGGAGTGATTGATGGTGCTATCAAAGGAAAAAATGCAGACGTACTGGGCAAAGTAACCGGGCAGATGGATATCAAAGAAATACTGCAGTTACGGGGTAAGTGTATTATTGACGGAGATATTTTTGCAGGAAAGCTTGAAGTAGAGCCAACAGCAACTTTCAACGGCCGTTGTCATATGGGTGCGAATGTGGTAGAATTAAATGTAGAGTTGTCCACAGCGGTTAACCAGTAGGCAACTATATCAGTAACAGTAAAAAACAATGAAGGGAAAGAGAAAATTTTTAATACCACTGTTGCTGTTGTTTATTTTTTGTAATGGCTTTTTTATATCAGCTAAAAACCTGTTGGCAAAATGGGGCGTAGATAATGACGTGCTTATTATTGCCAACTTATTGTTTTGTATACTCACGCTTATCACTTTTTATATTCAGCAAAAGGCACTGCAAAATGCCAATCCCAATGTTTTTGTACGTAGTGTAATGGGCGGTATGATGATTAAAATGTTCGCCTGCATAATTGCCGTTTTTGTTTACTGGTTTACCATGAAGGAAAAATTCAGTAAGCCAACAGTTATCGCAGCCATGGTAATTTACTTTGTTTACCTTGCTACAGAAGTTGGTATGGTTATGAAACTGAATCGTTCAAAAAATGCCTAAGCAGGAAGCCCCGTTACACCAGTTAAAAAATTATTTACCAGAAGGCAGTTTTGGAGGCGTGGTTCACTACCTGCTGCATTACAAAGTACAATTAACCATTACCCGTGAACGAAAGTCGGTACTGGGCGATTACCGCAATTCTCATCTTAATAAAAATCACCGCATCAGTGTAAATGGCAATTTAAATCCCTATGCTTTTTTAATTACCCTGCTGCATGAACTGGCGCATTTATTTACATTTGAACGCTATGGCCACCGCGTTCAGGCACATGGCCAGGAGTGGAAGAATGAATTCAGCAAAGTGCTGGAGCAATTCCTGGCAAAGCAGATTTTTCCCGCAGATATTCAGCAGACTTTACTTAAAACGCTTCAAAACCCCGCCGCCAGCAGTTGTGCAGACACTGCACTACTGAGGGTGTTGTACAAATACGATAAAAAGAGGGAAGGCGTACTATTGATTGAAAGTTTGCCCGCCGGAGCCTTGTTTTCCATCAGGGGAGGCCGTGTTTTTTTAAAGGAGGAACGGGTAAGGAAGCGGTTTAAATGCAAAGAAATTGCCACGGGAAAAATATATTTATTCAGCCCCGTTTATGAAGTGCAGGCAGTAAATACAGCCAATTAATCAGCCCGCGACTATCATCATTTACATATGGAATATTAGCAGATGCTTCTGCAACTATTTTTTTTGCCCAAACCGTACCAGGTTTCCATTATTGTCTTTAATACTAAATTCTTTATATCGTCCGGGTTTGTCCTTCAGTACTGTCCTTGGATAAATCAATTCTTTTGCGGAGAAATCTGCATACAGGCATTCAATATCATCCGTTAAAATAAAGCAGCTGCCGGGATGGAATGGCTTATTTATGTCGAACATGGATAAGTGTATTTCAGCATCCTTTAATTTCAGGATGCCATAGTCGCCCTGGTTGACGCCTGTAAAACCGAGTTTTGAACTATAGAAATCAATCGTATCCCTGATGCTAACAGCTGGTAAAACCGGAATAGTTTTTAGGAACATTTTTTATTATTGTAATTGTACAAAAGGTATTTAAAATATCTTTATTTTTATCAACTTAAATTCAAGGTCAATACATTTTTGGAACCCATCAATAAATATAGTGAAGAAGAGCTCGTTGTGTTATTGCAGCGACAGGATCAGCAGGCATTCTCCTATTTATATGATAATTATGCGGGTGCATTAAACAACATTATTTTCAGATTGGTTGAAGACAGTGCACTGGCGGAAGATATCCTGCAGGAAGCATTTGTAAAGATCTGGCATAATTTCAACCAATACGATCAGTCAAAAGGACGCCTGTTTACCTGGATGTTAAACCTCACAAGGAATTTAACCATTGATGTGTTGCGCAGCAAGGGGTATAAAAAACAAACAAAAATCTCAGGTGACGAAAATTCCGTAAATAATATACCAGATACCAGCAGCACCCTTCTTAAATTTGACTCACTAGGCATAAGAAAACAGCTTGCTAACCTGAAACCCGAACAACGTGTTATTATTGATATGGCTTATTTCAGCGGATTCACCCAGGACGAAATCGCAAAGGAACTGGGTGTGCCGTTGGGTACCGTAAAAACAAGGATGCGAACCGCAATTTTGGAATTAAGAAAAATGTTACAATACAATTGAAACCGCAGGATATCATATCATCAGGAATTTTGGAGCTTTACGCTGCCGGCCTCGCCTCTGAACAGGAGCAACGGGATGTACAGGCGTACGTTGCACAATACCCTGAAGTTGCTGAAGAACTGGAGCAGATAGAATCGGGAATGGAATTGTACGCCCGGGCTTTTGCGAAGCAACCTTCTGATTCTGTAAAAGAAAAAGTATTTGCACGCATTAACAATGAACAAGTGGAATCTGCACCGGTTGCAACTGCGCCGGTTAAACCAGAAAAAAATATATCGGCGCCTGTAATTGGCATTGCTCCATACTGGAAATACGCCGCGGCAGCTTCCGTAGCTTTACTGATAGGCAGTATTGCCGTAAATATTATGTTGTACAATAAGAGCAACGACATATCTCAAAACCTGCAGCAAACCCAACAGGAACTGGCCAGTTTAAAAGATGAAAACAAAACCATGGAAGGCGATATGGCCGTGGTACAAAATAAATTCAGCAAGCCCGTATCGTTAAAAGGACTTGAAGCAGCACCCGACGCTGCCGCAAAAATTTTCTGGATGGAAAATACAGGAGAAGTATATCTTGATCCAAGCAATTTGCCTGAAGCGCCTGCGGGTAAGCAATACCAGTTATGGGGTATTGTTGACGGAAAACCGGTAAGCGGTGGTATGATTTTAACTTCAAAAAAAGGAGATAAATTTCGTATTCAAAAGATGAAGACTTTTGGTAAGGTGGATGCCTTTGCAATAACACTTGAAAGTGAACCAGACAATACATCCCCGAAAGGGCCCATGTTTGTGATGGGTAAAATGTAATATTTATTTCCACTTAATTTTTATGGCCGGTCTTTTTTACCGGCATTTTTTTGCGGGTAAGTTTCGATATTTCTTTATTATTATTATTTGAGTACGGCGATGTACGTTCGCCCGATCTTATATTTCCCACTTTCGTGACCGTCAAAATCAATAAACAATTCTTTACAGGGAAGGTTAAGTCCCTGGAATTTTGTCAATAACAATTCAGCACTTCGGCATATTTTCTTTTACCGATTCTTTTTAGCACAGCCCGCTTTTTACTACTGTTTCATCAATGTGATAGTAATCCACCTATTTGTTTAACACCACTTAATAGTTTCAACAAAAAGCAATTTTTTTCTAAAATTATAAATCCATCATACCGCAAGCCACGTACATCTATCAAATCAATTTAAAAATAATCACACATAAAATTTACAAAATGAAAAAGTTTAAAACAATTTTGATGGTGGCATCTGCCCTTGTATTAACGCAGTTTTCTTTTGCCCAAACCAGCAACATGTCAAAAGAAAAAACAGTCATGGTAGGCGGTGCGGCTATGTATCCATCCAAAGACATTGTGACCAATGCCGTAAACAGTAAAGATCACACCACCCTGGTAGCAGCAGTTAAAGCCGCTGGGCTGGTAGAAACTTTACAAAGTGCCGGACCATTCACTGTATTTGCTCCAACCAACGCAGCATTTGATTTACTGCCGGCAGGTACCGTTTCCACCTTGCTGAAACCAGAAAACAAATCAATGCTGGCTGGCATACTAACTTACCATGTTGTTGCAGGCAAGGTGAGCGCTGCTGATCTTGTAAAGATGATAAAGGATGGCAACGGAATGGCAACATTAACCACTGTTGCAGGCGGTAAATTAACGGCGATGATGGCCGGCAAAAAAGTGGCCATTAAAGATGAAAAGGGTGGCGTGGCTTATGTAACCATCGCGGATGTAAATCAAAGCAATGGCGTGATACATGTAATCGATCATGTATTACTTCCAAAGTAGGTGTACTTTTCAATATACAATTTAAATGAGGCGGCCCGATTCTTCGGGCCGCATTTTTATAGTAATCTGCAAAAATAAAAGAAGGCAGCGATATTATCGCTGCCCGGTATCAGGGTTGTTATCAGGGGGCTGGTTAAAAATCTTTTAGGCGGTTCCACCAGGTACGTTTCATTACCAAAAATATTACCGCTATCAGGGACATCACAATCCCCAGCCCGTTCCATTGATTTAAGATAAGGTACATCGGTAACAGCATCAGCAAAATTTGCCCGCTTATACCAAGAACAATATTAAAGATATTGACCGGTAAATTTTTATTGGCTTCGAAAGTCGGATCTTCTGCCATGGCCATTGAGTGGATTGGTTTCCAGAATCCCCATGGCCGTACATTTTTATAAAATGCAAGCAGAGTAGGGATATCCGTTGGCGGTGCTCTATAGGTGCCGATGATACAGGCAATGAATTGTATTAATATAAACAGAGGGAAAAAATACAGCATTCTTGTGCCATCAAAATAAGTAGTAACGCCCGTTACGCTCAACAATGGCGGAATGGCGCTCACCACAATACCTGCCAGCATACCGTAAAAAAAGCCGTTGGCATTAAAGCGCCACCAATACCATTTTAAAACATTGGCACATACAAAACCACCGTATAATCCTGCGGTAATAATATTGAAAATCATGTTGACATCCTTGATGAGCAGCCCGAGGCCAATACCAAAAATTACCATTACGATGCCGCTTAAATAACTCATCGCAATTATCTTCTTACGATCTGCCTGCGGATTAAAGTACTTCAGGTAAATATCATTCACAATGTAGGCCTGTCCTGCATTTAAAGTACCACTGAAGTTACTCATAAAGGCACCTAAAAAACCGGCCAGCACCAGCCCGATCAATCCCACCGGTAAAAATTTACTGATAACGGACGGCATGATGTTTTCAAAATTAATCAGGCCATCTGTACCATTGTGCAGGTCAAGATCTTTAAAATACAGGATGCCCATAATACAAAGCCCCATCGTCATAAAATACCTTACCGGCATCAATATCACAGAAATAAATCCACTCATTTTAGCAGCCTCTTCCGGGCTTTTGGTGCTCAGTATTTTCTGGCAATCGTAATTCGGTGCAGGACCAGCCAGGCTCTTCATAATACCGCTGAATAACATCATACCCATGATAGCTGAAAACAACTGGTATCCATCTTTCTCCAATTTTATTTTGGCATCATTTAATTTATTGCTCCAGTCAAGGCCAAGGTCCATACCAAAAAACGGTGAGTCCCAGCCCTTGGGCACTCTTTCCAGCACATTGACGCCAGTTGCACTCAGGTGCCGCATAGCAATAATACCAACAAATAAGGAGCATACAATCATGATCATGTACTTGATCACATCTGCCAACACTATTCCATGCATGCCACCTAAAATGCTATACAACATGGCTATCAAACAAATGCTGACACCGTAAAACTGGGCAGTACTGTGTTTGGAAATTTCGAGTGCTGCTTTATATTGGTCGGAGCCTGCAGTAAAAGCCGCCTCACCATGATTTAGAAAGGGCAGCGTATCTTTTATCCGTTCATAAGGCAGGAAGATCTGTAGAAATTCGCCTACACCTACAAAGGCGTATGCCATGTATCCAATGCATAAAATAAGCGCAAAAGCAACAACTACTTTATGGCTTTGGCCAACACCACGGTCAGTTAAACCAAAGCGTGTTTTTAACCATTCTGCACCGGTAGTAGCATTGCTACGGCGCAACCAGCGGCTTAAGAATACCATCAGGAAAACCTGGTTAAAAACCGGCCACATCCAGGGAATAAAGACACTTTTAAATCCATATAAAAAAGCCATGCTGGTGAGCAACATCGTGCCGCTGATGTCGAACATATCGCTGGCATCGCTCAGCCCCAAAGCATACCAGGGTAAGGATTTGCCGGCCATCAAATATGCATCTTTACTTTTTTTTGCCTTGTTTTTCATATAAAAACCAAGAAACACCATCAGGACGAAATAGGCGAGTATTATCAGCAGGTCAATCGTTGAAAGAATATACATTTGTTAGTTTTAGAGGATGTATGAAAGTGCCGGTTGTACGGGCAGATCACATCAATCCATTAAGTAAATCAATATTTTTCATTTAACAATATTTTACAGGCCTGCTGTTGAAATGTGCGCAACAAAAATTAAAAAAGTATCAGTATTGTAAACTCCACATGAGCCTATTGAAATATACAGCTTTTACCGGCATAGCTGAAAAAAAATCCGGATTTAGAACCTGCTTTTAATAAGCATGTATAAAAGCAATAACTTGGCAGCTCGTTTAAGTGTTTTTAATTTTCAGGAGCAACTATTTTTTGAACACTTCATTTATAATTTATGATACAGCAATTTCCGGCCAACTTTATCTGGGGTAGTGCCACTTCTTCTTACCAGGTAGAAGGCGCATGGAAAGCCGATGGAAAAGGACCATCTATTTGGGACGTGTTTTGTTTGATCCCCGGTAAAGTAAAAAATGGCGATACAGGTGAAATAGCCTGTGATCATTATAATCGCATAGCCGCAGACGTTGCGTTGATGAAAGCCATGGGTTTAAAAGCATACCGATTCTCAATAGCATGGTCACGTATATTGCCGGCAGGGCGTGGTGCTGTAAATCAACAGGGCATTGACTTTTATAACAAGCTGATCAATGAACTGCTGGCAGCAGGCATTGAGCCATGGGTAACACTGTATCATTGGGATTTACCTGCTGCGCTGGAATTTGAAATAGATGGCTGGCTGGGTAATGAAATAGCGGCCGTGTTTGCAGACTATGCAGAAGTTTGTTTCACCCATTTTGGCGACCGCGTAAAAAATTGGATCACCATCAACGAAGCATGGGTGGTGGCTATTTTGGGCTATGGTCATGGCGTGTTTGCACCAGGTAAAAAATCAAACGATCTGCCTTATGTAGCAGGCCATAATTTATTGCTGGCGCATGCACAGGCGGTGCATCTATACCGCACTCAATTTCAGCAACAACAAGAAGGCTGTATTGGCATAACCAATAACTGCGACTGGCGGGAGCCGCTGACAGATAGCAATGCAGACAAAGACGCGGCGCAACGAGCGCTGGAGTTTTTTTTAGGCTGGTTTGCAGATCCTGTTTATAAAGGCGATTATCCCGCAGTGATGAAAGAAAGATTGGGTGACCGCCTGCCATCATTTACTGAGGCCGAAAAAAAATCGCTCAAAGGCTCGTCTGATTTTTTTGGATTGAACCATTACACTACTATGTATGCATCTGACGCAACCAACAATAAAGAGGAGGGAAGTGTATACGGTAATGGAGGACTTTCAGAAGACCAGGACGTGAACCTGAGTATAGATGCAGACTGGAAGCTAACAGATATGCAATGGGCCATTGTTCCGTGGGGATGTAAAAAACTGCTGCAATGGATTGCGGAACGATATAATAACCCTGCTGTTTTTATTACAGAAAACGGGTGTGCCTTTGATGATCAACTGGTGGATGGAAAAGTGGATGACGCGGAAAGAATTGAATTTTTCAAGGCTTATATTACTTCCATTGGTGAAGCCATTGATTTGGGCGTACCCGTAAAAGGATACTTTATCTGGTCGTTGCTGGATAATTTTGAATGGGCCAGCGGTTATTCAAAAAAATTCGGGATACATTATGTGGAGAAAGAAACGCTCAATCGAATACCGAAAGCCTCTGCCTTGTGGTATGCCGATGTGATTAAAAACAATGGGTTGTAAGCGTTAAAAGGTTTTCTTGTCAAAGTAGTAATGGTGCCGGAATTTAATAAGGGCATTTCCCGCTGCTGCGGGCCGGGCTTTACGCTGCAAGTCCTCGCCATAAAGGCATGCGCAAACCCTCAGCTGCGGGCTTTCCGCTTCAATCCCTAATGCATTTTTACCCGCTGGAAGTAAACTATTCGCCCGGATGATATTTTTTTTCTACGTGCTTCGCTATATCTTCCGGATAAAACAATACTTCTTTAAACTGGCCATGGGTGTACATTTCAGCCTGATCTTTAAAATGTTTGGATAATGGATCGCCACTTTCACCACCAGCCAGTAATGATTTTGCAATTATCTTTTTCCCAAACTCAACAGCACAAATAAAACTGTTACCACTTACACCATACCGCTTTTTATTACCTGCGGAATATCTGCTGTTATAAGATGGTATTTGTCCCCACAATGCCGAGGCAAAACCCATGGGTAAACTGGGCAAACTATCGTGGTACTCATCAGGGATATTGTCAGTAATCCGCTGAAAACGGTTGATGGTTCCCCAGGCAATTTGCCAGTTACCAAACTTACCGGTTAATTCATTTACAACAGCTGTTAGTGGTGGCAGCAGTTGTGCTGCCGTTGCAACAGCAGCGAAGTGTTTGGTGTTTTGTACCTGGTCGGTTTCACCTTCATCTACATATACTTTCTGTAACAGTTTGTCTAATTTCTGAGCCCACTCAATGGCCAGCGTGGTAGCCACAGATGATTCGCCAGAATGATAATCCCAGGTTTTTAAAATTGCGATGGGTTCTTTCAAATTATTGTAAGTAGTATCCCCGCTCGCAATACTCTTTTCAAATGAATTGATGAGTGCCGGAACCAACACTTCAAATGCTGAAAGATAAGTATTATAACCTGCTGCAATCACTTTATCCACGGTGTATTTATTTGCCCGTCCTAAAATTCTCACCGCATTTACACCACGAAAATTTTCTCCGTCAGGCGCCATATAAGCAGGGTAATTTTCTTTTTTCGGGCTATAATTTCCGGCAACAGAAAAGGGAGTGGAGTTGCAATTTTGCAGCCATCCGTTAGGTGGGTTAAACAGGTGCACAATATCTTGCTGTTCGTGTAAACCTTTCCATTCCGTAGCAGAAGTGGATCCATCTACCGGCAATGCCCAGTTTAACTTTTTATCCCGGATAGGTATAAAATTACCATGCCAGTAAGCGATATTGCCTTTGTCATCCGCATACACCGTATTGTTGCTTGTATTGGCTTTCAGGTCCATTACTTTTTTATAATCGTCAAATCCCTTCGCTTTGGTACGCAGCCAGCTTTGTTGTAAACTAATGGCAGAACGGTTGAAAGATTTCAGGCTGATCCATTTGTTATTGCGCATGGCCATCACTGGCCCGTGCTGCGTAAAAAAGGCGGTAATATTTTTTGTTTTCAACAATCCATTTTCAGCAAACCGCAATACCATTTTCTTTTGCCTTACGGGTTTTAACTGGTGATTGTATTCGTAAAAAAATTGTTTGTTTTTTGTGCTTATTTTTTCTTCGTATAAGTCGGCCACATCCACATTGTTACTGGTATGCATCCAGCCGCAATGCTCATTAAATCCCTGGTAAACAAAAAACTGGCCCCAGGTAACAGCGCCATATGCATTCAACCCTTCCTTGCTGGTAACCTGTACTTCGGGCCTGAAATAAAATGTAACATGCGGGTTGATATATAAAATGGCGTTGCCGCTGGCAGTAACAGAAGGACCAAATGCAAAGCCATTGGAACCTGTTTGCTGATCAGGATCTTTTGCCAATGCAACCGCAGGTTTTGCGTCACCGCTATAAAAATTCTTTAACTCAGCGGTGGAAATATCTGCCGTGTTAATAGCACCAATGCTGCCATCAGTCCACAACAGTGGGTACCATGGCTGAAAGCGGTGGATCATTAGTGGCTTTACCTGTGGATTTTTATACAGGTAGTAATTAATACCATCCGCATAAGCATTCAATAATTTTTTTAACCACGGGGCGGCCGTATTGTAATCTTTTTTCGCATCCGCAGTGTCAATCAATAATTGCAGCAACAGGTCATCGTACAAAACGGCTTCGCCTTTTATCTCTGCCATCCTGCCCAACTTTTCAATGTAGTTTAGTTCTACTCTTTTAAAATCATCTTCGCACTGCGCATACAATAATCCAAATACAGCATCGGCATCTGTGTTGCCACTGATGTGGGGAATGCCCCAGTTATCTCTTGTAATGGTTACCTGTTTAGCCTGGTGCTGCCAGCGGCTGATTTCTTTACCGGAAAAATTTTGGGCCAATAATTGTATCGGTACCAGCAACAGCAGCAATATTTTTTTTACAGGCATTGTTTTATTTTTTGTAAAGATAAAGAACCAGTGCTGGTATAAAGTTGCAAGTGCTCCGTGAGGGTAAATAGAAAGGCTTAACAGTTGTTGTTATAATTGAGTAAAAAATGTAAACAGCCAATTTGTAGATTTAGTTCAACAGTTTTGCCAGTTAATTGTAATATCAGTTGGGTAATTATCTTTATATACTTTTTAGAAAATAAATATCAACAAATGAAAAAAGTTTTCGTTTACGCAGGGGTCATTGCTGCGATATTTTGTACAACGCTGGCTGACGCACAAACAAGCGTTAAGCCTGTTTTAAAAATAACAGATGACAACGCAGGCTTGAAATTGCCTGCCAAATTTAAGGCGACGATACTTGCGGAAAATATGGGTAAGGCCCGGCATATTGTTGTAACGCCCCAGGGTGGAATTTATGTACGGCTGGCAAAGCCGGTTAACGGCAAGGGCACTATTTATTTACAGGAAGCCAATGGCAAAGCGGTTGTTAAAAACGGGTTTGGTAATTATGGCGGCACAGGAATATACATTAAGGACGGCTACCTCTACAGTTCCAGCAATGAAGAAGTTTTCAGGTATAAACTTGATGCAAAAAATGAAGTCATCAATCCGGCAGCGCCGGAAAAAATAGTAACCGGATTAATTAACCGCTGGCAGCATGAAACAAAATCACTGGTACTGGATAACGAAGGTAACATCTATGTAAATATTGGGGCCTGGTTAAACAGCTGCCAGGAAAAAGACAGGCAAAAAGGTTCTATGGGCAGAAAAGGTTGCCCGATGCTGGATTCTGCCGGTGGTATCTGGATGTTTAAACATGATAAGCTCAATCAAACCTATGCCGACGGAGTCAGGTATGCAACAGGGCTAAGAAATATTGTTGGCCTCGACTGGAACCAGCAGAACAATCAGCTCTTTGTAATGCAACACGGGAGGGATCAGTTGCATGATATATTCCCCGATTTATATACGGTGCAGCAATCAGCCCTAAACCCGGCAGAATGTATGTTTGCTTTAAAGAAAGGAGATGATGCAGGCTGGCCCTACCTGTACTATGACTTGGCGCAACATAAAAATATACTTGCGCCCGAATATGGCGGCGATGGAAAGACTGCAGCGGATTCAAAATACCTGGAACCGGCGGCAGCGTATCCTGCCCACATGGCGCCCAACGGATTATTATTTTATACAGGCAATCAATTTCCGGAAAAATATAAAAATGGTGCTTTCATTGCCTTTCACGGATCATGGAACAGGTCACCCGAACCACAGGCCGGTTACTTTGTGGTGTTCCAGCCTTTTAAAGATGGAAAGCCTGCTGGCGAATGGGAAATATTTGCAGATAATTTTTCGGGCTCTCCTGAAAAAACTGCTTCAGGTCGTGCCGATCATCGTCCATGCGGACTAGCCCAGGGACCTGATGGTTCACTGTATGTAACCGATGATTCAAAAGGATTTCTTTACAAAATAACCTACACTCCTTAAAGAAATATGCGTACAAAAATAGTACTCGCCGGCATACAATTACTGCTTGCAACAGCAGGTTTTGCCCAGCAAAAGAAGCCGGTTACCAAATCGCCGGTAGCAGGTCTTAAGGCATCAATAACGGCCGGAGAAGCAGTGTATACGCAATTTTGTGTATCCTGTCATTTACCCGATGGAGGTGGCGTTGAAAACCTGAATCCACCTTTAATTAAAACTGCTTTTATAAACGGGCCTAAACCCAGGCTGATAACAACCGTACTGAATGGGATGGGCCAGGTAGAAATCAATGGAGAAAGATACAACAACGTAATGCCTTCTTTTAATTACCTCACCGATAAACAGGTGGCAGACGTACTCACCTTTGTGCGCAACAGTTTTGGAAATAAAAAGCCTGCAGTAACTGCCATGGATGTGAAGATAACAAGGGCGAAAGTGGTTAAATAGTGAGTGGTGAATAGTGAATGGTGAATTTAGAGTGTTGACAATGCGAACCTTAAGACACAAATATTTAAACGAAAAATGTCCCACTTAAAATGGGACATTCTTTTTAATCTATTTTGAATCGACGGCTGTATTAAGTCAAGGCATTCCACTCAAGTTGAAAGAAATCAGACATCAAAAAATCAGACATCGAAAAATTAAGCCACCGCTTTATTCACCAGCGCTGCGGCCTCACTTAAAAGAATGGCACTTTGAACTTTCAGCCCGCTTTCGTCAATTAATGTTTTTGCTACATCAGCATTGGTACCCTGTAAACGTACAATGATTGGAATATCAATATTGCCAATTGACTGGTAGGCATCAATTACACCTTGTGCAACACGGTCACAACGAACGATACCACCAAAAATATTGATGAGGATTGCTTTTACTTTTGGATCTTTTAAAATAATGCGAAAGCCGGCCTCTACTGTTTGTGCATTCGCAGTACCGCCTACGTCCAAAAAGTTGGCAGGTTCACCACCACTTAATTTAATCATATCCATAGTTGCCATGGCAAGGCCAGCGCCATTTACCATACAGCCTACGTTACCATCCAGCTTTACAAAATTCAGGTTGAATTTTCCAGCTTCTACTTCTGTAGGATCTTCCTCACTAATATCCCTTAAGCCAGCTACATCTGCATGCCGCATCAAAGAGTTATCGTCTACGTCCATTTTACAATCCACGGCGATTATTTTATCATCACTTGTTTTGAACAATGGATTTATTTCGAGCATGCTGCAATCCAAACCAACATAAGCGTTGTATAAATTGGTCACAAATTTCACGCAGTTTTTAAAAGCATTACCACTAAGGCCAAGATTAAAAGCAATCTTGCGAGCCTGGAAAGCCTGCAGCAAACCACTTGGGTTTACCCATTCTTTGTATATTTTATCAGGTGTGTTGTGTGCCACATCTTCAATGTTCATACCGCCTTCGGTGCTGTACATAATTACATTCTGGCCTTTTGACCGGTCCATTAAAATAGACAGGTAAAATTCTTTAGTAGGATTAGGACCGTCATAATAAACATCCTGCGCTACCAGTACTTTGTTAACCAGTTTACCGGCAGGGCCTGTCTGGATGGTTACCAATGTACCGCCTATTAAATTTTGTGCTATTTCTTTGACTGCTTCGGCATTCTTACCTACCGCAACTCCACGCTGCTCTTTACCACGGATGGTACCCTTACCACGGCCACCAGCATGTATCTGCGCCTTCACTACAGCAAACTTACTATCGTATAGGGTATGTATCTGGCGGTATGCTTCTTCTGCCTCGGCAGGTGTATTGCAGGCAATGCCTTCCTGCACTGGAACATTGAATTTTTTAAGCAGCTCTTTAGCCTGGTATTCGTGAAGGTTCATGTTTGGAGAAATTTTTTGCGAAGATAAGAAGGGAAGGGGAAATAAGCAGGATATAATTTAACCCTGATCCTCCTGCAGGAGAGTCATAGAAAAGTGGCTTATTCGTCACTTGACTGCAGCGTAAAAATGGATTATTCACTATAAGAAAGTTTTTAATTGTCAAACGCTCAAAAACTGCGTTTAGCATTCTCCATTTCCCCGCCCCTGGGGAAGAAAGCACGGGTATTTCTTTTTACCATTTTTTTAATTCAACCTTGCTTTTAGTTTCCTTTCTTTGCAAAACCATTTTGATGGTGCGGTGCAGCCTAAAATGGTGGATATAAACAGCTCTTACTACTAAACAAGCAAGCAAAATGATTACAACAATAAATGCGGCAGTTGCGTATATCCAAAGCCGTTATAAAAGCAAGCCCATCGCCGGTATTGTACTGGGAAGCGGGTTAGGTAGTTTTACAGGAGAAATGAAAATAGAAGCAGAAATTGCCTACAGGGATATCCCGCATTTTCCCGTAAGTACGGTAGAAGGCCATGATGGCAAATTAATATTTGGCGAACTGGCAGGAAAAAAAGTGGTGGCTATGATGGGACGTTTTCATTGTTATGAAGGATATACCCCACAGGAAGTTGTTTTTCCAATCAGGGTAATGAAGTTTTTAGGTATCAGCACCCTGCTCATAAGCAATGCTGCGGGTGGTATGAACCTGGATTATAAGGTGGGTGATCTGATGATTATTAAAGATCATGTTAGTCTTTTTGTTATTAATCCTTTGATCGGGAAAAATGAAGAGGTGATGGGACCCCGGTTTCCCGATATGAGTGAACCTTACAGCAAGCGTTTAATCAGCCAGGTAAAAGCAATTGCCGCCAAAGAAAATCTGGATGTTAAAGAAGGCGTTTATTGCGGTGTTACAGGACCAACATTTGAAACAAGGGCTGAATATAAATTACTGCATATTATAGGAGGTGATGCGGTTGGCATGAGTACGGTGCAGGAAGTAATTGCCGCTGTACATATGGGCCTGGATGTTTTTGGAATGAGTGTAATAACCGATCTTGGCATAAGGGAAGAAGAAAATATAATTACGCATGCAGAAGTGTTGCAGGCAGCCAGGGAAGCTGAGCCAAAGCTGACACATATTTTTAAGGAATTGGTCGCCAGCTTGTAAGCATATTGCAGCAAAATTTTACCGGCTGGTTTGGTTTTGGAGCCGCATTACATATTGCCGGTGTTGAATAATTTTGAATGATGTATAAAATAGTATTTTCTTTATTGCTGCTGGGGTTTTTTCAAGCAGGTGTTGCGCAACGGGGCCTGCAAACGCTTAGAGGTGCCGCCGGTGGAATGGGCAAAGGCGGAAGCAGCAGCAAAGGCGGCAGCAAAAGTGATAGTTTGGGTTTAGGTTTTGAGCATAGAGATGACTTAAAAGATACCATCACGGTTACTTTCAAATACCTTGATTCTATCCGCAACATCCGCATTGACACCAACCTCAACGATTTTTATAAATATTTTTCTATACCTGCTACCGAACAATACCTGGGTAACAATGGCAACGCCGGCTATTCACTTATTTATGCGCCTCATGCAAAAGCAGGGTGGGATGCAGGGTTCCATGCATTTGATGCTTACAAATACACATTAGAAAACAGTCGCTTTTTTAAAACTACCAAGCCCTATACCCGGATGAATTATGAACTGGGTTCGGGCAAGGAACAGGTGGTAAGTATTATCCATACCCAGAACCCCAAACCCAATTTAAATTTTGGTTTAGAATATAGATTGATCAGTGCGCCGGGCTATTTTTCTTCTCAAAATACCAACCATAAAAGTTACCGGCTTTTTAGTAACTACCAGGGTAAGCGAAAAAGATACGGAGGCTATTTTATGCTGATGGGCAACGTGCTGAAAAGTTCGGAAAGCGGCGGTATTAAAAACGACAGTCTGCTAGTAGATAAAACCTTTAAACTATTTGCCATACCGGTAAATCTCGGTGGCAATAATTCTTCTTTCAATCCTTTCAACACAACTGTTACAACAGGTAATGTATATAAAGATTTTACCTTCTTTTTAAGACAATCATACGACCTGGGCAAAAAAGATTCCATTGCCATCAACGACAGCACCACTGAATATTTATTTTATTCAAAGCTGCGTTTTCAACACACGTTAAATTACAGCAGTTATAATTACCAATTCAGGGATTTGATATCTGCTGACACCAGCTATTACGTAAACTATTACGATACCACTATGATGGTGGATACTTCCACTTCAACTCGAAAGGATAGCCTGGTAGTTACAGATAAATGGAAAGTAGTATCGAATGATTTTTCTATTATCACTTATCCTGATACAAAAAACGTTGCACAGTATTTAATGGCAGGCGCCCGCATTGAAAACATCAAAGGCACTTTTGCAACAGGCACCCACAATTTTTACAATATTACGTTACATGGCGAGTACCGCAATAAAACCCGTAACCGGTTGTGGGATATACTGGCCAATGGAGAATTGTATATGGCCGGACTGAATTCCGGTGATTACAGTATCAATGCTTCGCTGGCAAGATACCTGAACAAAAAATGGGGAAATGTGCGGCTGGCTTTCAGCAATGTAAACCGAACGCCTTCTTTTATTTTTAACACGCTCTCTTCTTTCAATTTCGGCAATGCCGGTGGCTATAAAAAAGAAAATGTCATTAGCTTAAAAGCTAACGCAGACAACCCTTTTGTAAGTTTATCCGCCGCTAATTATTTAATTACCAACTACGCTTATTTTACAGGATTTTATAAAACTGCGCAATATAGTAAGGTGATTAATTTGCTGCAGTTAAGTGCGGCAAAGAAAATAAAATTAACCAAACGATGGAATCTGTATGCGGAAGCCACATTGCAGCAAACGGATGCCGCAGCACCGGTAAAGGTGCCGCTGATTTTTACGCGTAACCGCCTGGCATACGAAGGCTTATTTTTTAAAAATCTTAATTTGAGTACAGGGTTGGAGTTCAGGTATTACACTCCATACAAAGCTTATAACTACTCGCCGGTTATGGGGCAGTTCTTTGTACCCGATACCAGTTTTACCATCAGGAACAGGCCGGATATTAGCGCTTTCGTGCATTTTAGAATAAAATCTTTTACTGCTTTTATACGGGCAGAGAATTTAAATACCATGGATTTTTCAAACGGGTTCGGGTTTACAAAAAATAATTTTGCGGCCCCTCATTATGCTTACCCGGGTTTGGTGATAAGATTTGGCATACAGTGGAATTTTGTGAATTGATGTTTACCGGGATATTGTAAGCCAGCATTTTAACGATTTACTGTAATCCCTGATCGCTATATTTGTATTGTATTAAAACCAGCAATGGTATGGTAATTACAATAAAAAAAATATTAAATTTTATACTCTCTTTATTCAGAAAAAAAGACTGCTGCAAATGAAAAATGTTGTTCTATTAATGATAATGTTGGGTGTTTCCGCCGGCACGAGGGCACAGGTAAAGGTTGAACAGATGGCGCCTGAAATTGCTTTACCCGGACTAAAAGACAGCACGGTGCATTTATCTTCATTGAAGGGAAAAGTGGTACTGATAGATTTTTGGGCAAGCTGGTGTGGTCCGTGCAGAGCTTCTATACCTAGTGTAATTAGTCTTTATAACAAATACAAAGCAAAAGGTTTTGAAGTTTTTGGTGTTTCTATCGACAGCAAAAAGCGTGACTGGATAAAAGCAATTGAGCAGGATAAAATCAACTACACACAGGTAAATGATAAAGCCGGCTGGTATTCTAAAACAGCAGAGAAATACGGGGTCAACGCCATCCCCAATACTTTTTTACTCGATAAAACAGGTAAAATTGTGGCGATAGATTTGGCTGAAGACCAACTGGAAGCTAAAATTAAAACGCTGGTGAATTGATGAACTTGTTCTACTAAAAGCCAGCTTTAAACAAATTATTTTGACAGAAATTGATTACTGAATTACTCAATTGTAAACCAGGTATAGCTTTCCGGTTCGATTGTCACCGTCAGCTCAATCATATATTTCCGGTCTAATTTCTTTTGTATTTTTTTACCTTCCTGTTCGCTTATAAGCACAGTATCTGTGGCGCCCGTATAATATAATGGCACCTGGATGGTCCTTCTGATTTTTTCCTTTAATGGGTTGTATAACATCAATAATCCTTTTGTTTTTAATGCAGGATTTACATGCAGTATGCCATCCCAATCCCGGCCGTCTGCTCGGCGCAGGTGAATGATATCCGCATTGAGAATAGCACGGTATTTTTTATACCAGTTGATTACATTGACAACTGTTTGTTTGGTTGCATCAGTATCATACAATCTTGGTCCGCGGTAACAAGCCTGCACGCCGGCACCATAGTATTGCATCATTAATTGTTTGTAATCTTTCAGGTGTTCACTTAATGGCTCTAGTACTGCCTCTTCCCCGCCACCCTGGTACCTTGTTAATGGTACAAAGCCCCAACCCATAGAGGGTGTTTTTTCCCAGGTGCCATCATAAATATTCTGGCGGTTCAGTATTTTTTGATTTTCTCTTGGTAAAGAAAAATTTACTTCACGATAGCCTACCGCAATTTTATTTGTACCATCTAAAAAATACCAGTCAGGGGCGTTGATATAAACCCCCTGTTCACTCAGCCAGTGATATAAGTCTTTTTGAATGGCCATTTGTTTCCATTGACTGTCATCTAAACCGGTATGGCCGGGATGTGTTGTGGAGGCACAAACATCGCCCGGGTAAGGGCCGTCGTTTTCCCAGATATCAAAGCCGGTTTGCGAAAAAAAATATTTTATTTTATCCCGGTATGCCAGTCCCCATTTGCTGCCGAAGCAAGGTGCATTGCCAAAAAAGGCGCCGCCTGTTTTACCTGTAACCGGGTTGATTACATCGTCTTCTTCACTAATGCGTCTTGAACTAAATAGTGAATAGCCGCCAATTTTAATATTTTTTTGATGTGCATATGCAGCAAGTGCTTGCCACTTTTTAATGTTAGAGGCCGAAGAATCTTCCATATTTAGATGGCTGCCGAAGCTAAGTATGATGGCTTCGTATCCTGTAGCAGCGCATTGATCAACGGCCCTTTTTACTTCTTGATCATTTTTGCTTACGAGGTGCATAAAAATAGGATTCGCTGTCGTCCAGGGAGCAACAGTGGTGTACATTTTTCTTACGGCTAATCCTCTTCTTTCCCGGTCATAGCTGTCCATCAATAACTCAAAACTGCGAACGGATGTAAAGGATGCGCCTGGCGATAATTCAATACCAGCAACTTTATCAGGATACACTTCTAAAATGCAGGGTGTATTATAATCATAATTTACCTGCGAAGTGTAGGTAGAATCAATTTTCCAATGGAGGGTTTGGTCACTGATTTCGTATCGCATGGCATTGTTGAAGGCATAATTTGTTTCAACGTACAAGCCTTGCTGTTTTTTCATTTTATCCGGGCTGCCCACTACGGCGCTTTCTTCTTCCACTGCCGCAAGCAGTTCATTTTTCACACGACCGATCATTACCGGCGCTGTTCCGGTATTTTCAATTTCAACCCACTTTGAAATCAAAGGAAGGTTATCATAAATAGCATAGTTTACTTTTATCATTACATTTTTAACAGCAGCCTGCGGATTGTTGAAAAAGAGAGTGAGCACTTTGCCGGAAGGTTGTTTTTTATTGTATGCCCACCAGTTGTTTGGTTTCCATTCTACAAAGGGTTTTAATTCACTGATAGTGTAGTTGCTAAACTGGAAATCGTCGTCACCTTTTGCATAGGTTGACAGCCACTCATTGAGCAGGTAGGCTTTTTCCTTTTGGCCCCTTAACCCGCCCACGTTGTACGCAGTGCCATTAATAGTCACCATGGCTTCCGGTAATACCGCCCGCAATAATTGCTGACCTGTGACCATATTTTTATAGTCAGTGCAAACCAAATTGGGGGAAAGTAAGAAGGTTCTTTTCACCAGCCCGTTGTATAGTATAATGCTCCTTTTATCGGCACTGCTAAAAACCGCCGCCTTCACAACAGGAGCTTTTATTAACCAGTCTGATTCAGACAGCATATCGTTTTTGCCGGGCCAGGTAATAATGTCTTTGTGTTGAGCAAAGCCAATTTCACAACAAAGGATGGTAACAGCTAAGCAAATTAAACGGAAAGAGTTAAGCATTTTATAATTGTTAGTTTGGACGTTCAGTCTCAGGTATCCAGTCTCGTGAACCAAGCATATAGTATCCAGTTTCTACTCACTTGCTTCAACAAAATATCCGAGTACTGGCTTGTTATTGATTAATACGGTTACAGGGTAGGTGATCTCTTCAGCGAACTTATAACCGAAGCGTAATACACCATCGCTGATGGTATAATCTACCGTCTTGATTTTCTTTTTCTTCTCATCACCAATAGCCAGGGCCACAATATCGATATTTGTATTACCCGACAGCCTGCAACTGAATTGTACTGTTTTACTGGTACTGGTTTTTATATAACCAGTGTTGGGGGAAAAGCTGCCGACACCAAATTCGTACGCCGCATTTTTAACTAACGGCATCGAGAAAAAATCATTTTTGCTTTTTATTCCCGGGCCTAATAACCAGGCATGATTGTCTGGTAAATGCTGGTAATTAAAAATAGTTTTATCTGCAAAAAAGTAAGCGTCGTTAAATTCTTTTGTAAACGTTGTTAGCCTATCATCCGTATAACCACTGCCCAAAGTCGGGTCAACATAAAACCACGATTCCGGACTTGTGCCCAATTGAACCACGTTCCAGGTATGGTTAAAAGTTTCCGGCTTATCTGTAAACTGCTCCACACTGTTTCTTAAATACCCATCTACTGTAAGGCAGCGGATTTTTGCCACGCTGCACATATCCTGAAACAGGGCCGCATAACCGGCTGAAGTTGCTTTTCTGAATTTCAGCACATCTTCGGCAATATTTTTCTCATTGTCATTTTTTTTTGCCGACTTGTAATCAAAGGCAATGTTATTGGCTATCCAGTCAAAAATAGCCCTGGCCTTATCTTTATTATCAGGAAATTTTTTGGTAACAATATAGCTGATGGTACCCATATTGAGTGTATCCAACGTGCCCAGCGATTTTACATATTCATCCACTACTCTGAAATCTTCGTGGCGGTTTTGGGCAATTAATTTTGTGCTGATCAAAACAAGTAAAAGAAGTACTATTTTTTTTGTGTCTGGTATCATGCAATAAAATTAAGTATACAAAAGTTAAAACAACGTGATTTTGTTTTTATGAAATATTGCTGAAATTTGCAGCAATAAACAATGATACAATTTACAACAACCATATTAAAATTCGGGGAACAGGGAGAGAAAACCGGCTGGACGTACATTGTAATTCCGGCTGCTTTGGCACAGCAATTATCGCCTGGTAATAAGAAGTCGTTCAGGGTAAAAGGTAAGCTGGATGAGCACCCTATTAGCGGTATGGCATTGATCCCGATGGGAGCGGGAGATTTTATTATGGCATTGAAAATCGATCTGCGCAAGGCAATTGGTAAACAAAAAGGGGCCCAACTGCAGGTGCAATTGGCGGTAGATAAAAAGCCTTACGAAGTAAATAAGTGGCTGATGGAATGTTTGCAGGATGAGCCTGCAGCCATGCAATATTTTCAATCGCTTCCAAAATCGCACAAGCACTATTTTAGTAAATGGATCGAAAGTGCCAAGACAGAACCCACCAAAACAAAACGCATTGCAATGGCAGTAAATGCCATGAGTAAAAAGATGGACTTTGGCCAGATGCTGCGCTCAGCAAAAGAAGACACTCAACTTTTAAAAGGTTGAGAAGGCGCCTTTAAGGAATTATCCGCTGCAAATTACTGACTATAAAAAATTGATAACTACATGAAGTCACTAATGTATAACTTGTGTCAACCTCCTTCATAGCCAGTGTTTCCAGTAGATTACTTTCATTACAATTCTCCCTTAAAGAATTACCCTTAACAACAAGGCAAAACCAACATCTTTTTTAGGATTGTCTTTTACGGTTACAATATGTAAACCGGCGGGTGTCCATACTTTAAAAATATCTCCTTTTTTATGTGCTGCAATGGCTGCGTCTAACTGTTGCAGCATAGCGCCGCGTACAAACCAGCCCAGATCCCCGCCATTTGAAGAAGAGCCACGATCGGCGCTGTAGGTGGCTGCCATATCACTAAAACTACTGGTACCGGCCTGGATTTTATTGATGATAGAGGTTGACATCGAATCGGCAAAATTCTTTTTAAACAGCGTCGTGTCAAGTAAAATATGGCTTACATGGTAATAGGTGTTGGGTACTTTAGCCAGCACTTTTATCAGGTAGTTGGCGCCTTTCCAGGGGCCATATACTTTGCCTACTTTTCCTTTATAAGCAAGGCTGTCTGCAAGTCCTAAAAAGGAAGTGCTGCTCATTACAGCAACTGTGTCAATTTTGTATTTTTTCTTCAGCCGATATTTTACATAGCCGATGGGATCGCTGGTGGTATCCAGAACTTTTTTCATTTCAGCAACTGTTTGGCCAAACACATTTGCACCTGCAATAAGCAGTGCAGCAACAAGAATAAATTTTTTCACAGAATTTTTTTAGACTTTTAATTTTTTGGTCACCGACTTTACCAGTTTTTTAAATTCATCCAACTTGCCGGCTTGCTGCTGAATAAAAGAATTGTCTTCCAGACTTCCTACCACCTTATTCATTTCTTCGGTAGTTTCGTATACCATCTTTCTGAAAGGGTTGGTATAGTCTTTCGCCCTTGACTCATAAATTTCTTTGCACATCCAGGTTTTTGTTTCCACTGCCTGTTGCAATAAATTGATAAAATAATCAGCTGTAAACTGCCTTGGGGTAATAGAACGTATTTCCAAAAGAGAAGTGTAGGCATGATACATTTTATCACGCTGGTAGTTGACACCTTCTGTTATGTAGAAATGATGTACTTCTTCCCAGCTCTTTACCTTGCCGCTTTTAATATTTCTTTTTAATGTTTCCATCTCTGTTTGCTGAATCAATTGCCCGCCGATGTTTAACCACGTACTGCGTTGTATTTTGGCAGACAGTGTTTTTTTGAATTCATCAAAACTGCGGAATTTATTGGTTAAAAAATGATTCAGCAATTGCATAGTGCCATAATACCGGATTAGTTCAGCAAACAAAGTAGTGGCCTGTGATACCTTTACTATTTCGATTGTACGGTTTGTATTTTCGTATCCATTTGTTGTTGCAATACCTTCTTCATTTGGTTCGAGGGTAGTCAATATTTTAAGTGCATCAAACAATTCGTTAATGGTATCAGGCGCTAAATAATCATATTCAAGTTGTTGAATTTTATCCGTGCGCCGGTCGCGGTCTGCATATTTCCATGCATTGCGTTCCAGCGCATACATGTTGTACATAAACCAGTAGCCCGGCATGATGACCAATACATCCCTGGCCACATCGTTACTTACCAAACTGAAAGGGAAAGGAATATTTAGTTCCGCAGGAAAATCGCCCTTGGCCAGGATATTAAACGAAGCAAATTTTGAATTGTGTTTAAGGCTCACGCACAGCCCGGGCCAAAACCCCCTGCCGGCAACAATTTCACCATCAGGGCTGCGGCTGTTGTGATTGCTGCCAATGGTAGCTCCCGCTGCCATATTGCTCTGCCCCATCAGCAGGGAAGCGCATAAGAAAGAGTTATTATGGTGCTGCTCATGGGCCGGAAATATCAGGGAGTTTAATACTTCGCAACAACTGATCGTAGCATTGTTACCTAAATAAGAGTTAAGCAACCGGGCGCCATATTTTAATTGTGAATGGCTGGCCATTACAAAACGGACTGCCTTAACGCCGTAAAATATCCTGCATCCGTATCCTACAATACCATTCACCAGTTCGCAACCTTCGCCAATTTGCGAAGTGCGTTCTGCATCACTGTTAATGGTGAGGTTTTTTAATTTATTGGCACCTTTTAAATAGGCGTCGGTACCAATCATAACATCCTTAATAATCCTGCAGTTTTTTATTACTGTCCGGTCGCCTATTTTACCATAGTATCCACGACGGCTGTCAAATTTTTGCAGGGTAAAGGTTTTAAATTTATCCAGTAAAGCGTCATCGGTTCTGTACTTGCTCCACATAAATGCATCACCTGGCAGCATGCCGTCAAACGGCAACACTTTTCGCCCGCCATTTTCATTGCATAATTCCATCCAGATTCTCGTCTCCTCTTCTTCTCCTTCAGTGATGATACCGTTGCCAAATTTTGCTTTTTCAGTAGCGGCAATTTCGTTTACATTGGCAATCATTACTTCGTTGCCAATAATGTAATGACTCAAATAATTGACGTTATCAATGCAAATATTGTTACCCAAATCGCAGCTGATTATTGTGCTGTTATACAAACCAACAGGCATGCGCAGGTTATGAAATTCAAGATAAAAAGGCTCCAGGTTACCGATGCGTACCAACCCATAAAATTTACAGTTTCTGACAAGCTCAGCATTGAAGAAAGAAGAGACAAATATCAGGTCCCAGTTATCAGATGTATTGCGGTTGCGAACCAGTGTTTCAATTTCCTGCGAGTTTAATTTTCTATAAACGGTATCAGCCGTATTCTGGATATTGCGCAAATAATATTCATCTTTTCCTGCCGGAATATATTGTGTTTCAACAAAATTATACCCCAGGTTATTTACGGCGTGTTTTTGTATGATGTTCATCCTTAATAATTGATAATTGGATAACGAAAATTGATAATTCCTTCGATGCGAAGTTTGTTCTTTTAATTGCCGGTGAATTCTGACAGTTTTTATGGCATATTGAGTTTCACGGGTATTTTAAAAAATTATCATTATTCAACGGTCACACTTTTTGCCAGGTTCCTGGGCTTATCTACATCCACACCTTTAGCGATGCCTACATAATACGACAGCAATTGTAATGGGATGCAGCTTAATAATGGCGCCATAATTTCATCGGCAGGCGGTACAAAAAATACGTCGTCTGCCAGGCTCGGAATAACATCATCGCCTTCGGAAATGATGGCGATTACTTTTCCTTTTCTTGCTTTTATTTCCTGGATGTTACTCACAATTTTTTCGTGGTAACTGTCTTTGGTAGCCACAAAAACCACCGGTAAAATTTCTGTTACCAACGCTATCGGGCCGTGTTTCATTTCTGCTGCCGGATAGCCTTCTGCATGTATATAGCTGATCTCTTTCAGTTTTAACGCACCTTCCAGGGCAATCGGAAAATTATAACCACGTCCTAAAAACAAGGCGTCTGCTGCGCCTTTGTATTTTTCGGCAATCGCTTTAATGGCATTGGCTCCTTTTAAAATAGCTTCCACTTTTTCAGGAATGGAATCCAGTTCGAACAATAATTTGCTGTAGCGTTCATCTGTTATCGTGCCTTTTTCTTTGGCAATTTTTAAAGCCATCATTGTCAGCACAGCAAGCTGGCCGGTAAATGCTTTGGTACTGGCAACACCGATCTCCGGCCCGGCGTGCGTATAGGCGCCACCGTTGCTTAACCTTGCAATAGAAGATCCTACTGCGTTTACAATTCCAAAAATAACAGCACCCTGTTCTTTGGCTTTTTCAATGGCCACCAGTGTATCTGCAGTTTCTCCGCTTTGTGAAATAGCAATAATAATATCGCCTTTATTAATAACCGGGTTGCGGTACCTGAACTCGGAAGCATATTCAACCTCCACTGGAATCCGGCACAATTCTTCAATCACATATTCGGCTACCAGCCCCGCATGCCAGCTGGTACCACAGGCAACAATTATAATGCGCTGTGCCGTTTTAAAAGCTTCTATATTATTTTGTACACCGCTCATGGTAATTGTACCTGCTGTGGCGTCCAAACGACCACGCAAACAGTCATGAATGGTACTGGGCTGTTCAAAAATCTCCTTCAGCATAAAATGATCGTAACCGCCCATTTCAATAGCGGCCAGGTCCATATCCAGCTTGGTTATAAAAGGGGTAATTTTTTCATTACCCAGGTTTTTGAGAATCAGTTCGTCTGGTTTTACAATCGCCAGTTCATAGTCATTCACGTACACCACTTCTTTGGTATATTCCAGCATCGGGGAGGCATCACTTCCTAAAAAATGTTCTCCTTTGCCTACGCCAATTACCAACGGACTGCCTTTGCGTGCGGCGATGATTGTACCCGGGTCATCTTCGTTGATCAGTAAAATACAGTAAGCACCCGTTACCCTTTTTAGTGCAATACGAATGGCTTCTTCCAGTCCGCAGTTGTTATTTTCTTTAATGTCTTCAATGAAATTCAGCAACACTTCCGTATCCGTATCGCTGGTAAAGTGGTAGCCTTTATTTACAAGGTCTTTTTTAAGCTGCACATAATTTTCAATGATGCCATTGTGTATCATTGCCAGCTTGCCACTCCTGGATGTATGCGGATGCGCATTGCGGTCGCTCGGTTCGCCGTGTGTAGCCCATCTTGTATGCCCGATACCGGTATGTGCGTGCAACTCTTTACCGACTGCATATTCTTCCAGTTCGGCTACACGGCCCTTTTTCTTATACACTTTAACCGTGCCGTTTAACAGGGCAACACCGGTACTATCATAGCCCCGGTATTCCAGTCTTTTTAATCCTTTAATTACTACAGGGTATGCTTCCCTGGGGCCGGTATATCCTACAATTCCACACATATAAATTATTTTAGCCCGGCAGCAGATTAACTATTTAACTTCATTGGCGTCGCACACTTGTACCTAAATGCTTACAGGCAGGTTCCACCAATAGTACCGGGATGGTTTAATTTGCAAATTAACAAAATGCGGTCAATATAATTTTTTATTCCAGCCCGGGCAGTGCTATTCACAAAGGCTTAACTACATTTGAGCAGTAAAGCAGCTACATGAAATTATATTCAATTTTAGTTATTGTTTTTTTGATACACTGCTCAGTCCGGGCACAAAACGGGGTGCTGGCGAATGGCACTGTGATCTACCTTGTGCGGCATGGAGAAAAAGAAAGCGGCAATGACCCGGTGTTGACAACAGCCGGTAAGCAAAGAGCCGGTGATTTGCTAAAAGTGTTGAAAAGTAAAAAAGTTCAACATATCTATGTAACACAATTTCGCCGCACCCAAATGACGGCAGATAGCATGCGTATTCAACAGAATATAGATACAGTACAGTACCTGGCAGATACAACCGGCATAAGCCTGCTTGAGAAAATGGCTGCCCACAATGATTTTGGGAAAACAATTCTTGTTATCGGCCACAGTAATACGATACCTGTACTTATAAAAAAGCTGGGTGTAACGCAACCGGTAAAACCTATTGCAGATAATGAATTTGATAATTTATTTGTGGTGAAATACAGGAAAGGGAAAGCGCAACTTAGCACCTTAAAGTATGGCACAAAGCCAGCAAAAGCAACAGGCATCAATACCATGCAGCCCTTACAATAAAATACCCTTTAAAAATAAATAGGCTACGGAAAAATAGATAATCAGGCCAGTCACGTCTACCAGGGTGGCTACAAATGGGGCAGAACTCACCGCAGGATCAGCACCCAATCTTTTTAAAATAAGCGGCAGCATGGATCCTGTAATGGTACCCCACAGTACCACACCAACCAGCGATACGCCCACGCTAATGGCCACCAGTAACCAGTGAATGCCATATAAATCCTGTAAAATGCCATGGCTCATCAGTATGTGCCACAGGCAGATCCTGATAAAACCAATCAGACCTAAAATACCTCCCAGTGTAAGGCCGCTAAAAATTTCCCTCCGCATCACACGCCACCAATCTGCCAGTGATACTTCGCCCACGGCCATCGCCTGTATAATGAGGGTGGAGGCCTGCGAACCGCTGTTACCACCACTTGAAGCAATCAATGGCATAAACATTACAAGCACAGTTGCTTTTGAAATTTCATCGTTAAAATAAGCCAGGGCAGTGGCGGTAAGTAATTCTCCAAAAAACAACACAATCAGCCAGCCAGCCCTCTTTTTCATCAGTTTGATAAATGGGGTATCCAGGTAAGGCTCGTCCAGGGCCTCTGTACCACCCATCTTCTGCATGTCTTCGCTAAACTCTTCATTGGCTACCCACAGTACGTCATCAATCGTAACAATGCCGAGCAATTTATTACTGCGGCTTACTACCGGCAAAGCCACCCTGTTATTCATTTTAAATGCTTCATTGGCAACCTCCTGGTCGTCTTCAGCATGCAGTGTTATTACCCTGCCATCCATTAATTCATCCACTCTCTTATCTGCCGAAGCCATGATAAAATCCTTGATACGAATATCATCCAGCAACTCTCCTTTATCATTGATCACATAAATAACGTCAATGGTTTCGCTGTTTTTGGCGTATTTACGGATGGTGTTTAATACATCTTCAACCGTATCATGTTCGTATACATAGATGTAATCAGGTGTCATCAGCCTGCCCACGCTGCCTTCCGGATAACCAAGTAAAGCCAGGGTTACACGCCTTTCTTCAGGATTCAATGTCTTGACCAATTCCCTAACTGCGTTGCTTGGCAACAAGCTTAAAAAGGCTGTACGGTCATCCGGCGGTAGTTCATTTAACAGCTCGGCGGTATTGAATGCTGGCAGGTTTTTAACGATGCGCTTCTGCGTGGAAAGCTCCAGGATTTTAAATACACTGGCGGCACGGTGCAGCGAAAGATGACTGATGATCTGGCTGTCAAAATCTTCGTTTTCATAAATGAGGTCAGCCACATCGCTGATGTTCTGATCATTTAAGAATTCTTTTATCCGCAGTTTATCTTCAGAAGCAATTACTTCTTCAAATTGTTGTTGTATGGATATTTCTTCTGTTTCTAAATCCATCTGTTTAGTATGCTTTTGGCCAACAAATTGTTAAGCTATCTATTGCACTATGTTTTACTAACATTTCTGTAAAGTCATTTTAACTTACACTAAAAGCTTAAACAACTTTACCGGAATGTCTTATCAACTTACTGGCAATATTAAATATTAAAATCGCATAAGCAGCTAAGCGGCACATTAATAAAAATGTAAATTTCCTTTTAACTAACTTGCAAATTACTCCATTTAAGTCTAAAGTGAGGTTATGTTAAAAGCAGAATTGTTTATTGATAGCTCAAACGGTAAAGGCAGAGGTGTTTTTACAAATAAAGCGATAAAGGCAGACACCGTTATTGAAGTGGCACCGGTAATAGTGATGAGTGCGGCAGACAGGTTATTGCTGGATAAAACGCTGCTGCACGATTATATTTTTGAATGGGGAAAGATGAAGGATCAATGCTGTATGGCGCTTGGGCTGGTCTCCATGTACAACCACAGTTATAAAAGCAACTGCGAGTACATAATGGATTATGAAACGGAAACTATCGCGGTACAAACAGTAAGAAAAATAAGACAGGGAGAGGAGCTTACTATCAATTACAACGGCGATTGGAATGACCCGGCGAAGCTTTGGTTTGAGGCGGATTAAGCAATATATTTATTGGTACATCTACTAATTTCAAACAACAAATTTCTATAAACACAAATTTTCAAATATGCGTATTATCAAAACAGCCTTGCTTTCATATGGCATGTCAGGAAAAATTTTTCATGCACCGTTTATTGCTGCCAACCCCGGTTTTCAATTGTGCGGGTCCTGGGAGAGAAGTAGTAAAAATATCCAAAACGATTATCCGGAAGTTACTTCCTACCCAACGCTGGAAGCTATACTGGCAGATGAAACCATCGAACTGGTGATTGTAAATACGCCCAACGAGAGTCATTACGAATATGCCACCAAAGTATTGGAAGCCGGAAAACATGCCGTGGTAGAAAAGGCTTTTACGACAACCGTAGCACAGGGCGAAGCGTTAAAAAAGCGGGCGCAACAAAAAGGCAAAATGCTAAGCGTGTACCAAAACCGCCGCTTCGACAGTGATTGCCGCACAGTGCGAAGAGTGATTACAGACAATTTATTGGGCGATATTGTGGAGGCTGAATTTCACTATGACCGTTATAAGCCGGTGATTGGTCCCAAACTGCATAAGGAAACCCCGAATGCGGGAGCCGGCCTGCTGATGGATCTCGGTCCGCACCTGATAGATGAAGCCCTGCTTATTTTTGGAATGCCGCAGGCTTTATTCGCCGATATACGCACAACAAGACCCTTTTCAAAAGTGGATGACTGGTTTGATATCCAGTTATATTATCCTGAAATCAGGGTAAGGTTAAAAGCAGGTAACATCGTCCGGGAGCCAATTCCAGCCAATGTGATACATGGAATGAAGGGATCATTTATTAAAACCCGGGGCGATGTACAGGAGGCGGATTTGCTGGCAGGTAAAAAGCCGGGCGGCGATCAATGGGGAACCGAACCTACAAGCGAACAGGGATTACTGCATACTGAAAAAGATGGTAAGGAGATCAGGGAAACCATTCCGTCGGACAGGGGTAACTACGGGGATTATTATGCTGGTATCTATGCTGCCATTGCCGAAGGCAAACCTGTTCCTGTAACTGCTGATGAGGGAATTAATATCATCCGGGTTATTGAAACTGCCATTAAAAGTAACCGGGAAAAGAAAGTGGTTGAATTATTGCTAGGTTAAGAAAACTGATTTAACAATTTGATAAAAGAAAAAACTCAATGTTTAAACATTAATTATTAACTTGCACTAAAAATAAACAATCATGGCAACAAGATCATGGGCGATAGACCCAACACACAGCGAAGTACATTTTAAAATAAAGCACCTGATGATAACTAATGTTACAGGCAGCTTTAATATCTTCCAGGCATCTGTAACAACAGAAGGCGAAGATTTTTCAACAGCAAAAATCAGTTTTACTGCTGATACCAATTCTGTTGATACAGGAAACGAACAAAGGGATGGACATTTAAAAAGTGCAGACTTTTTTGATGCTGAAAAATATCCGCAAATAAAGTTTACCGCTACAAAATCGGAGGCCGTTGATAACGATGGCTCTTACGATATGTACGGTGATCTTACCATTAAAGAGGTAACAAAAAATATCAAATTATCGGTTGAGTTTGGCGGAGTTGTGCAGGACGCTTATGGCAATACCAAGGCGGGATTCACGATCAACGGAAAAATAAACCGTAAAGATTTTGGATTAACCTGGAGCGCTGTAACAGAAGCAGGCGGTGTAGTAGTGAGCGATGAGGTTAGAATTATCAGTGAAATACAATTGATTGAGCAGGCCTGATTTAGCTGATTCAAAATAATCAAAATAATATTGACAAGTGCTGCTTATGAATAAGCGGCACTTTTTTATAGGAATTTCTTTATTAATGAAATATGAGGCAACAAATTGCAAAGGTAGCGCTGCTGGTAAATGATTATGATGAGGCTATCCAATTTTATACACAGCAATTAAACTTTACTGTTGTTGAAGATACTTTCCTTCTTGAGGGTAAGCGTTGGGTGGTGCTGGCTCCTGCGGGAGGAGCCGGGTGTAACCTTTTGCTGGCAAAAGCTGTCGGTATGGAGCAGCAAAAGTCAGTGGGCAACCAGGCTGGCGGCAGAGTCTTTCTTTTCTTATACACGGATGATTTTTGGCGAGATTACCAGGAAATGGTAAAAAAGAAAATTAATTTTGTGCGGCTGCCACTTAAGGAACTTTACGGAACAGTGGCGGTTTTTGAAGATCTGTACGGTAATTTATGGGACCTCATTCAACCGCTCTAACTCTCAGCTCATTACCCAGGCGATGCTGTTGGCATTAAAAAACAGCAGGTGTACTTCCAATTCGACAGGCTCATGTTTTTTTACGCAGCAACGGGCGATACCGCTGTCTCCATTTAATGTAATGGATTCAATTTGCAGATGCTCTATAAAATCAATTTCTCCATCGCCGTACCATTTGTATAATGCTTCCTTTATGCTCCAGGTGGCAGTGAGCAAGCCGTCACGCAATAGTCGGGCAGATCCATTTTCAATAGTTGTAATCATTTCCAGTTCCGTAACAGATAAAAACTTGTGCCTTATTTTTTCTACTTTTTTTGTTACCAGTTCAACATCTACACCCACTCTTAATGTACTGCTAACCATCACGGCTGCATAATCGCCGCAGTGCGAAATGGAAAAATGGTAAGCCTCATTTTCAAGAAATGGTTTACGGGTATCTGCAATGCGGATTAACTCATACGGAAAGTCAGGGTACATTTCTTTCAAAAGGTAGCGGCCAGCTAAATGTTGCAGTTGTTTTCGCGGATGTGTAATCTGTTGTTGCTGGGGAACCAGCCCCAAAAAGAAATCCTTTTCTTCGGCTATATGCCAAACACCTAATTTTGTTGTGGAGTTGATATTTTGTTGATAAACGAGCGGCATAAAAGCGGTTGAATTACCCGATTGGGTTGCGAATATTTTAATTTTACAAAATAACACCTAAACATTTTTATACAACAATTTATTACCACCAATGATCCTGAGCGACACCAGAATTTTAGAAGAGATAGCAAACGGCAGCATAAAAATAGTACCCTACGACCGCGACTGCCTTGGCAGCAACAGTTACGATGTACACCTGGGAAAAAACCTGGCAACTTATGCCGACGAGGAGCTGGACGCAAAAAAACACAATACCATCGTGCATTTTGAAATTCCGGAAGAAGGTATTTTGCTGCTGCCGCATAAGTTTTATCTCGGCGTTACAGAGGAGTATACCGAAACACATGCGCACGTGCCTTTTTTGGAAGGCAAATCTTCTACAGGCCGCCTTGGCATTGATATACACGCCACAGCAGGAAAGGGAGATGTAGGATTTTGTGGCAACTGGACGCTGGAAATATCCGTAAAGCAACCTGTAAGGGTCTATAAAGGCATGCCCATCGGGCAATTGATTTATTTTCCGGTAGATGGTGAAATTGAAATAAAATACAACCAGAAAAAAAATGCCAAATACAGTGGGCAACCTAATAAGCCGGTAGAAAGCATGATGTGGAAAAACCAGTTTTAATTTGAGAAAGGGAAATCGTTTTAAATGGTTCCATATTTTTTATAATAAGCAATCAATAGTCCTGTTACTTCATCATAGCTTAACACACCCGAAGGTTGCTGGTTACTTTGCAAATATTTCCCATACATCCACCGCAATACCGGTTCAAACGGATTTTGATGGCGACGATTAAAACTGCTTAATTCTTTTAAATCAGCTTTTACACCTGGTAATAACTGATGTGCCAATGATTTGGCGGTTGCGCTGTCTACATTATACAGGTTGCGGCCGGCATACAGAAACAAATCCAGGTAGGCCGAATATAAAAAAGCACTGTCTTTTGAGGCAGTTGCTGATAGATACCCTACAAAATTGGCTTCGTTTTCCTTCGCATAGCCAAGCTGGTGGCCAATTTCATGGCAGGCGATGTAGGGCTGCAAAAATTTGGGCACCGTAGTATTTACCTGGGCTTCGGCAGTGAATGGGTTATAGTACCCCGTAAATCCGGCATAATTTCCAAACCATCCCCATAAGGAGATTTTTATATTTTTTGCCCGGTACTGCAGAAAGGGATATTTTTTATAAACTTCTCCATATGCCTGGGCAGCACCCTCAAAAACTGTGTTACTGGTTAAAACAGGTGTGCCGGATCGCAGGGTGGCAGTTTTGCTTTCATTTATTTTCTGCAGCAATGCAGTGTTCAGGTTCCTTAAATCTTCGGTAGAATATTTTGCTACAGTCAGCCCTAGTTGAGACGCAATACCCCGGCGGTTGTAATTGATACCCCAAAAAATATTGAACACGATGTAAATAAGGAGCAAAATCAAAATGGCATTAGAAAATTTCTTCAGCATGAACTGAACCGTAACTTCTTTTTTTACAATGGCTTTTATAGCTCTTACCAATTTATATAACAACCAGGCTCCGGCAGCACCATATAGAAAATCGCCCAGGCTAAAAGGTAACCATCCTGTAAGCGACCTTAAAAAAATGGCTATGTTGGGGTATATTCCGGTCGCATACCAGGTTTCTGACCTGAAAGAACTGGCTGAGAAAAGGCGGATGAAAACAACTATTGTTAGTAATACTATCCATAAAATCCACCTTTTTTTATTTTGCATAAGGCTAAAAATAATGAAAAACAGGCTGCCGCTGAATTTTGGAACAATAATTTGATATTTGTGATTCAAATTAACGTAAAAAACTTACCTTTGCCGTCCTTTAAACCGAAGGTAATGGGAAAAAGAAAGGCAATAGAGATAGCTTTTGTGGGTTTAAAGCCCGGCATTCATGAGTTTACTTACAATGTAGATGACTCTTTTTTTGCCGGAGACGAAGTAAGGGAATTTACCAATTGTACGGCTACGGTAAAATTGCAGCTGGATAAAAAAAGTAGTTTTTTACTGCTGAAATTTGAAGTGGGCGGTGTTGCGGATGTGGTTTGCGACCGTTGCGGTAATCAGCTTAAAAAAGATCTTTGGGATGAATTTAATATGCTGGTGAAAATGGTGGACAACCCGGAGCAGATGAACCAGGAGGAAGAAGATCCCGATGTATTTTATATCTCCAGAACAGAAAGCCATTTATACCTGAACGACTGGATTTATGAATTTGTCAGTTTGAGTGTTCCGGTACAAAAGCTATGCAGCCCGGAAGAATTCGGAGGCCCGAAATGCAATAAGGAAGTGCTGGAAAAATTAAAAGCAATGGAGGCCAGCGAAGATGCCAAAAACGCCAATACCATTTGGAAGGGATTGGAAAAGTTTAAGAAGAATTAAAAAGAGTTTAATAAATAATTTTACAATAACAATTAAAATTTACAGATATGCCAAATCCGAAACGACGCCATTCGCAGCAGCGCAGCGCAAAGAGAAGGACGCATTACAAAGCAAGCGAAACAACGTTGACCGTTGATAAAACTACAGGCGAAACACATGTACGTCACCGTGCACATGTAAGCGAAGGCAAACTATATTACAAAGGACAGGTGGTAGCTGAAAAAGCGCCGCTGAAAGCATAATATTTTTCAAATGCTGAATTCTAAGTTCTACATTCGGTAAACGGATGAAGTACTTAGAATTTTTTATTTAATGAATGTACCATGAATATTGCCCTTGATATGATGGGTGGCGATTATGCACCGCTGGAAGCTGTAAAAGGGATATCACTTTTTTTGTCTGAAGGACATAAAAACATTTCGCTCACACTTATTGGCGACGAAGCCAAATTGAAGGAGCTGCTGACGGCTCATGCCATTCCTTTTGAAAATATTACACTGATGCATGCTTCGCAGGTAATTGAAATGCATGAGCACCCTACCAAAGCACTGCGTGAAAAGAAAGCATCTTCTATATCAATTGGATTTAATTTATTGGCTACTGATAAAACAGATGCCTTTATCAGCGCAGGCAATACCGGCGCTATGATGGTGGGCGCTCTGTTCAGTATTAAAGCAATTGAGGGAGTTAGCCGGCCAACTATCGGGGCCTATATACCAAGAGAGAATGGAACACTTGGCTTGCTGCTGGATGCAGGTATCAATGCGGATTGTAAGCCGGAAAATTTGTCGCAGTTTGCCACATTGGGGTCAATGTATGCCGAGCATATTTTAGGATATACCAACCCCAAAGTAGGGTTGATTAATCTGGGTGAAGAGGAGGGGAAAGGCAATCTGCTGGCCCAGGCCGCATACCCGTTGTTAAAAGAAAATAAGCACATTAATTTTATTGGCAATATTGAAGGCAGGGATGTTTTACTCGACAAAGCAGATGTGATGGTATGCGACGGCTTTACCGGAAATGTAGTGTTAAAGCTGGCAGAAAGTATTTATGATTTAGTTCAACGCAGGGGGATAAAAGATGAACATTTTGACCGCTTTAATTTTGAAATGTATGGAGGTGTACCCGTGCTGGGTGTTGCAAAACCTGTCATAATTGGTCATGGTATTTCAAAAGACCTTGCCTTCAAAAATATGATCAGTATAGCGCAGCAGATGCTGGAAAAAGATTTACTGCAAAAGATGAAAGACGTATTTGTACAACAGGTATAATGTAAAAAATAGTTTAATAAAAGAGGTTGTCATTGACAACCTCTTTTATTTTATCAAGTGTTAAAAACTATAGGCAGCTCTTAGTCCGATGAATGATAAAGTACTTCCATTTTTCGATGCGGCCTGATATTTTAATAATAAATCAAAATTGGGGCTCACATAATAACCAATTCCGGGAGCGTAAGTAAATGCACTGGAACTTGATTCACCTGTCATAGAAACAAATGATACGCCCACCTGAGCACTTCCATAAACACTCTCTGTAAAGTAATACTTACCACCAGCCAGTACCGGAATGATATTTATTGAAGGATATTTAATAGATTCACCCAGCAGTGAAACGGTTTTACCTGAAAAACTAAGATAACCGGCATTTAATGTTAAAGCAAAACTTTCTGTTGCTTTATAATCCCCCTGTATCGAGCCTCCGATACCAAAAGAACTGGTTGTTTTTAAATCGCCTGTTGGTAATCCACCTTCAACTCCAACGCTGAATTTAAATGAATTTGTTTCAGCAGATTCTTTTTGTGCGCTGGCAGTTAAAACACTCAAGGTTAAAATTACCGCACTTAACATTACTTTTTTCATTAAAATGATTTTTAGGGTTAAAAAATTAATAACCCTAAAGTATAGATTAATTCGCAGTATAAAGAAATTATATGTTTTTATTTTAGCATAAAAAATAACCTGCAAAACTTAAATATAAATTAAGCAGGATGATATTTTATATCAGAATTGTATAAAGCAAAAAGCCGGACATTGAAAATGTCCGGCTTGATTTCATTCGCTTTAATCTAGAAACTATACGCCGCCCTTAAGCCAAGAAATGATATGGTGCTGCCGTTTTTGCTGGAACCCTGGTATTTTACCAGCAGGTCAAAATTGGGACTAAGGTTAAAACCAATGCCGGGTGCATAAGTAAATCCATTGGCACTTGAGGCTCCTTTAGCCGAGAAAAATGACCAGCCTGCCTGGGCACTTCCGTAAAGTTTTTCTGTAAAATAAATTTTTGCCCCAGCCAGTACAGGAATTATATTTATTGACTGGACCTTATAATCTCCATAAATAGGCTGCATTGTTATAGGATCATAACTAACCGGTATCGAAATAGTTTTTCCGGAAAAAGTCAGGTAACCTGCACTCAAAGTAACACCTATATTGTCACTCACCTCAAACTCAGCCTGCGCTGAACCGCCAAATCCAAATTTGCTGGTAGTTTTTAAATCACCTATTGGCAGTGCGCCTTCTGCGCCAATGCTAAGTTTTACTGTTTTGTCTTCTGATCCTCTTTGTGCTTTGACAGAGAATACGCCGAGGGTTAAAATTGCTGCGCTCAGGATTAATTTTTTCATTTGTACGCTGGTTTATTTGTTGGGTTAAAAAATGATTGCAAAAGTATCAGGTATTCCTAATAGCGATCTAATTAGTTATAGATTTTTTCAGGTAGTGTAATCAGTTTTAATAAAACTGATCTGTATAAAAAGACCCGGTATCATTGCTACCGGGTCTTGATCAATTTTTTTACTTAAAATATATAGGCTAACCGAAAACCAAGGGCCCCAACTGTACCTAAAGTTTTAGCTCCTGAGTATCCATCATACTTAAAAGTAGCATCAACCGCTTTACCACTTTTGGTATTAAACTCATAACCCAATTGAGGACTATATGCAAAGGCGGTACCTTGGCCATTGTTTAGAAATGCAACACCTGTTTGAAAGGCACCATATATACCTCCCGCTAAAAAGTATTTTACTCCAACTCGTAATGGAAGGAAAGTTTGCCCCTTATTTTTTGTGCCAACCCCATTAGATTTTCCATTGTATGAAATAACTCCAAAAGTGGCAGTACCGTATAAATGTTCTTGTAATAAAACTTCAGCTTGAATCGTACCTCCGATTCCGAACGAATGGGTATTTGAGAAAGCGCCGCTTGCGAAAGATAGTTCAGGACCAAGGCTAACTTTAAATTTTGAATCAGTTTGTGCCATTGTTACAAATGAGGTGCCTAAAGCCACCATCATACATACCATTATTTTTTTCATTGTTTAGTTTTTTGTTATGTAAAGATAAGCCCGTAAAGAGCGTTGGCCAAAGAAGGATATTGTTATTTTTTTATTAATCGGTTGATTGCACTGGTTTGTTCATGAGTATTGCTGAGTAGGGTATGGAGCTTTCATTTACCTGCTTTTAATCTTATGCCATTATCTAAATGATCATCATCGTTACAATTAAAAGAGACTTGTACATGCATGCAAATCTCTTTATTCATTTTTTCTGATTGTTGATTACAGTCTGCCACCACCGATGCAAAATCCCATTTTGATACCGGCGTACCGTTCTTTATTTCGTAACCATCGTTGCTGGTACCTGATGTTGGCGGAACAATTATCTTTCCGATAAAATTATATTCAAGGCCCAAACGAAAATGTTTATACTCGAAACCACCTCTTACCATGCCGCCAAATTTTGTCCTGGAAGCGACAGTAACATCCGTGGTTGTTTGGGTAACCTCTGCGCCGGCAGTTTGATATAAACCGGCACCTGCTCCTAAAAACGGGCGAAAGTCGTTGTTGTTAAAATAAAAATCACCCGTGGTAAGATATGATGCGGCAGCCTTAACAGATGCTGTTGTATTGGCGTCAACGTTTGTAAGATTTGTACCTGACACGGTAGCCGCTATCTCCAGTCATAAACCAAGGCTTAACTGTGGCATTACAGCATATTTGGGTTCTATTGCGAATAAGGCACCACCCTTAGAACCTGTACCTCCCGCCGGTATAGCATAGCCGATAAAAAGTTCTGCTTTAAATGGTTTAAACTAGCCTTCTTCCTGGGCAAATGTTTTTGCACCAAGTGCAAACGTTGAATTAGCTAGCACAAACAATACTTTTTTCATCTTATTTTTTAGGTTAAAAACATACCAGACGATGAAAATCAGGTAAAAGTATCAGGAAATAATTCATTACCAACCGGGTTTATTTATCATGTATCCTTTACCATTAGTTGCCCCTCATAAATATTGAAACTTTTAAAAGTAATGCTGTTATAAATTTTCAAGCATGTCTTTTGTCATAGCCGATAAATCGAAATCTTCTTTCCATCCCCAGTCTTTTCTAGCCACACTGTCATCGATACTTTGCGGCCAGCTGTTGGCAATTTGTTGCCTGTAATCCGGGTTATAGCTAATAGCAAATTCAGGAATATGTTTTTTTATTTCCGCAGCAATTTCTTTTGGTGAAAAACTCATGCCTGAAATATTGTAGGATGTGCGGATCGTTATTTTTTCTGCAGGCGCTTCCATCAGTTCCAGTGTAGCTTTGATGGCGTCGGGCATGTACATCATGGGCAGGTAGGTATCTTCCTGCAAAAAACAGTCGTACTTTTTTTCTTCCAGGGCATCATGAAATATCTCTACCGCGTAGTCCGTAGTGCCACCACCAGGGGCACTTTTATAACTGATCAGGCCGGGATAGCGAATGCTTCTTACGTCAAGCCCCCAACGTTGGTGGTAATAGTTGCACCAGAATTCACCGGCATATTTGCTGATACCATATACGGTAATGGGTTCAATCACTGTTTGCTGCGGACAATTCTTTTTAGGCGAAGTGGGTCCAAAAACAGCGATGGAACTAGGCCAGTACACTTTGTGAATTTTTTCTTCCTTGGCAATGTCCAGCACATTCAACAGGCTTTGCATATTCAAACTCCAGGCAAGGTTAGGGTTTTTTTCACCGGTGGCGGAAAGAATAGCAGCTAATAAATAGATCTGCGTAATATTTTGCCGTATCACCTGCACATGCAGCATCTCCTTGTTCATTACATCCAGGCTTACATACGGGCCGGTTCCTTTCAGCAGTTCATTCTCTTCCCTTAAATCACTGGCTACCACACTGGCGTTGCCATAAATTTTTCTCAATGCCAGTGTAAGTTCAACACCAATTTGTCCGCTGGCACCAATCACCAGTATTTTTTCTTTTACCATATTTTTTTCTTTTAATGATTGATAACCTGAATACGACCAAACGTCATCGGGGCCAATCTGTTTTTCGTGCTGAATGCGGCTTGTTTGTTATGCAAAACAGGGTTAAACGCTGTAAAAGTAATTTGAAAAGTATTAATACTAATTTTGCCACATGGAAAAATATTTAACCGACCTGTTTGCAGGCCAGCAATACGATCAAAATAATTTCTTTTTAATAGCCGGTCCTTGTGTGGTGGAAGATGAAGCACTTGTGATGGAAGTGGCGGATAAAGTTTCAACCATCTGCCGCAGATTGGGCATCCCTTATATTTTCAAGTCATCTTACCGCAAGGCCAACCGTACCAGTGCCAGTTCATTTACAGGTATCGGTGATGAAGCGGCTTTGCAACTGGTGAAAAAGACAGGTGAAAAATTTAATATTCCAACTACCTCAGATATTCATACCGCCCAGGAAGCAGCCATGGCTGCTTCTTATGTTGATATTTTACAGATACCGGCTTTTCTTTGCAGGCAAACAGACCTGTTGATTGCCGCAGGCGAAACCGGGAAAATAGTTAATGTAAAAAAAGGGCAGTTTGTCAATGGCCCTTCTATGAAATTTGCTGTTGAAAAAATCAACAATGCCGGGAATGATAAAGTGGGGCTTATTGAAAGGGGCAACAGTTTTGGTTACCAGGATTTGGTGGTAGACTACCGGAACATTACCTGGATGAAGCAAATCAATGTGCCGGTGATCATGGATTGTACGCACTCCCTGCAACAACCTAATCAAAGTGGTGGCGTAACAGGAGGTAATCCTGAATTAATTGAAACCATTGCCAAAGCGGCCATAGCAACAGGTTCTGATGGATTGTTTATTGAAACACATCCCAATCCCGCAGTAGCAAAAAGCGATGGCGCCAACATGCTGCAATTGGATTTATTGGAACCTTTGCTGGAAAAATTGGTTCGTTTGAGGGCCGCGATTATCTAACCCAATTTTGGCAAGGCATAAAAAAATCCCGATAACATCGGGACGAAAACTTGTAAATTGAAGGTCAGCTGTGGTTTAAATGTAATAGTAACACTATTACAAGTGGATAGGAATTGAAAAAAAAACGGGGTTGTAAATACTTAAACTGTGTATTTATCTTCTCAAAGATAACATTGTGTCATTTACACACATGCCCGCATCCGACATAAAAATAACCGCAAAAGTTTTTTTAAGGCCTGGAATTATTCCTTCCCGGGAAGGGTATTGAACTCCTTTTTGTAAGCAATGGTAAAATTACTGAGGTTCTGAAAGCCCAGCTGCCTGCCGGTTTCCTTTACAGAAAATCTGCGTTTGGTAATCAACAGCCTGGCTTTAAACATCCGGGTTTTTTGATAATAGGCATATGGGTTCAGGCCATACAATTTTTTAAAACTGGCCTTTAATTTTGTTTCACTCATCAAGGCAATTTTTGCGAGGTCGCTGATGGAGGGAGGTGGAGTACTGAGATCGTTTACCAAAACAGCTTCAGCCAGCATCAACTTTTTTATATCAGCTTCTTCAATAGCTTTTTCCGAATTTGAAGGTGTCATTTTTACATACAGGCTTCGCAAAAACTTTTCCAGCAACAGCATCACCCGGTTTTGCAAAACTGTTTTGTACATAGGGTGATCTTCCTGCAAAAAAAATATTTCTTCCATCAGCTCCCGGTATTCAATATTCAGTACTTCAAAAGTGTAAGCTGCTGTTTTTAATGAAAGGTATTGAGTAAAAAAGTAGTCGTTGGTTTTAACACCTGAGAACTGGTTGAACCATTCTTCTGTAAAATAAATATTGATGCACCGGTCTTCCAGCCCGGCATTGGTGGTATATTTTAAGGTAGCCAGCGAATTGGTTAAAAAAGCGCCGGAATAAAATTCATTTTTTTCTTCCAGTGAATCTTCTCCTATTTCAAGGGTAAGTTTTTTCATATTTCTTACCTGGTCAAACCGGATGGTATAGGCTGCAATGGTTGTTTCTTCCCTTGAAAAACATATGTCTGTATTGAGCGTGCATTCGTTGATCAGCACCTGTAAACCATTCGCCATCACCACCACTTTTATGTATCCCGAACCTATTGGGGGGGGTAACCAAATAGTATTATTAATTACGGGCACACCCAAAGCGTCAGCAAGGTTTTGCAGGTACACCACATGATCGTTGTATTTGTAAGAAAACTGGAACAAAAACGCTGTTATTTATGGTGCAATATAACTTTTATTGTAAACCGGCCACTTCGCCCGGCGAAATGCCAAATTGTTTTTTAAATGCCATTATAAAATTGCTTGTATTTTGATAGCCAATTGTGGAAGCGGCTTCATTAACCTTGTATTTGCCACTCATCAATAATTCCCGTGCTTTTTGCATACGCACTTTTTGATAGTAAGCATAAATACTGTCGCCATAAATACCCTTAAAACTTTTTTTAAGTTTGGTAGAACTCATGGATACAAGTTTTGAAAATTCGTCAATTGTCGGTGGCGTTTCACCCAGGTTATTGATGAGTAACTGTTCCACCTTTATCAGGCGCTGTACCTCATCATCGGTGAGGCTAAACCGCCCTTCCAGCAAACTACTTTTGTCGTGTAAACGCGTAAAAAAACGTTCTATCAGCAACGTTACCCTGTTTTGTAAAAAGATATTTTGTAAAGGATCATGCTGCGGTACCTGAAATATATCATCCATCAGCCGCAGGTATTCAGTATCCAAAGATTCTATATCAAAGCTCTCCGTCTTCAGCGAAAGATATTTCTCCAATACCGGTTGTTCCGGTGACAGATCCAGGTATTTCTTGAGCCAGCTTTCGCTGAATAAAATTTTGATGGAGCGGATATGCAGTCCGGCAGGCAGCTCTTCTGTATTCACAAACATGTTGCTTGTTAGCCTCGCTACAGCATGGCGGGTGTTGGTCTTCAGCAATGTTTCGCCGTCAACTTTCAATTTTGCAGTGTTGGTAATATTTACGTCATCAAAATGCAATATAAAAAAGCGGCTGTCAGAATATTCCCTGGAAGTGATCAGGGTTTTATTGAAGGTAACGTCTGCTACCAGCACCTGTAATTCATCAAACAGCTTTAATATTTTAATGCATCCTTTGCCGGCTGATTCAGGTAACTCAACATAATCATCTCCAGTAAAGGCAATGCCAAACTCTGCGGCAAGATCCTTTAACAGCAAGGTATAATCTGTATGATTGATGTTGAAGACAATCATGAAAAAGCAAAGTTTAGACAGTAAAAAAGTGGTTCAGTTATAGATACCTTAAAGGATTTCGCCTGGCATTCAGGATGTACCGTTTTATATTCATCCAGAAAGCAACAAACAAATAGATAATTACCGGTGAGCCCATGGTAAGAAACGAAATATAAATAAAATTTTTACGAATGGTGGATGTAGCAATGCCCATTTTTTCGCCGATGGCGCTGCAAACGCCAAATACCTGCCATTCAATAAATTGTTTAAAACGGTTCATACTGCTAATGTAAAATAATAAAATTAAATAAGCCGGATCAATTTGATGCCTTCGCTTACTGTCTTTTTAGTAATTTTGCACCCATCCGGCAAATCTATCATAGCAAAAACTACACCTTACTATGATAAGGAAACGGTATATTTTAAAATAAATTATAAAATTATCAGCATGGCCTTCGACATTGAAATGATCAAAAAACTGTATGCCAATTTTGGCAGCCGTATTGAAGCAGCCCGTAAAGCGGTTGGCAAACCATTAACACTTACTGAGAAAATATTGTACGCTCATCTTTGGCAGGGCGAAGCCACCACAGCGTACGAGCGGGGAAAGAGTTACGTGGATTTTGCGCCAGACCGTGTGGCAATGCAGGATGCAACAGCCCAGATGGCATTGTTACAGTTTATGCAAAGTGGCAGAGCAACAGTGGCAGTGCCTTCTACAGTACATTGCGATCATTTAATTGAAGCAAAGGAAAACAGTAAAACAGATTTGGACAGGGCCGTGCATGAAAGCAGTGAAGTATATGATTTCCTCGCCTCTGTAAGTAATAAATATGGTATCGGTTTCTGGAAACCCGGTGCAGGTATCATTCACCAGGTGGTATTGGAAAATTATGCCTTTCCTGGTGGAATGATGATTGGGACAGACAGTCATACAGTAAATGCAGGCGGTTTGGGAATGATAGCCATTGGTGTAGGTGGTGCGGATGCCTGTGATGTTATGGCGGGTTTGGCATGGGAATTAAAAATGCCTAAGCTTATTGGTATTAAATTAATCGGCAAGCTGAGTGGCTGGGCGGCTCCCAAAGATGTTATCCTAAAAGTGGCAGGTATATTAACCGTTAAAGGTGGTACCGGCGCTGTGGTGGAATATTTTGGCGAAGGCGCTACCAGCATGAGTTGTACAGGAAAAGGTACCATTTGTAACATGGGTGCTGAAGTGGGTGCTACTACTTCATTGTTTGGATACGACCCAAGCATGAGCCGATATCTGAATGCTACCAACAGGGCCGACATAGCCAGTGCTGCAGATGCCATTGCAGCGCATTTAACGGGTGATGCAGAGGTATATGCTAACCCTGAAGCCTATTTTGACCAGGTAATCGAAATTGATTTGGATACATTGGAACCACACTTAAATGGTCCTTTTACCCCCGATTTAGCTACGCCGATTTCCAAGATGAAAGAAGCCGCTGCAGCGAATGGATGGCCAACAAAAATTGAAGTAGGTTTAATCGGCAGTTGCACCAACTCTTCCTACGAAGACATCAGCCGTGCCGTTAGCCTGGCTAAACAGGTAAGCGAAAAAGGGTTAAAACTGAATTCAGAATTTACTATTACACCCGGCAGTGAGCAGGTGCGTTATACAATTGAAAGAGACGGATTTTTAGGCGTGTTTGATAAAATAGGCGCTACTGTTTTTGCCAACGCCTGCGGTCCATGTATCGGTATGTGGGCAAGGGTAGGAGCAGAGAAGGCAGAAAAAAATACCATCGTGCATTCTTTTAACCGCAACTTTGCAAAACGTGCCGATGGCAACCCCAATACATACGCCTTTGTGGGCAGTCCGGAAATGGTAACCGCAATGGCCATTGCCGGGGACCTTTCTTTTAACCCCCTGACAGATTATTTAACCAATGATAAGGGCGAAAAAGTAAAGCTGGATCCACCGACAGGTTTTGAATTACCCATAAAAGGTTTTGCGGTGGAAGATGCCGGCTACCAGCAGCCTGCTGAAGATGGCAGCGGCGTACAGGTAATTGTTTCTCCAACCAGTAAAAGATTACAGTTGCTTGATCCGTTTGCAGCATGGGAAGGTGTTGATCTGAAAGGACTGAAACTGTTGATTAAAGCCAAAGGAAAATGTACTACCGATCATATCAGTATGGCAGGGCCGTGGTTAAAATTCCGTGGCCATTTGGATAATATCAGCAACAACATGCTGATCGGTGCAGTGAATTTTTTCAACGAAAAAACAGATTCGGTAAAAAACCAGCTTACGGGCGAATATGGACCAGTACCTGCAACACAGCGGGCTTACAAGGCTGCTGGCATAGGAACTATCGTGGTGGGTGACGAAAACTATGGAGAAGGTTCTTCAAGAGAACATGCTGCTATGGAACCCCGTCATTTGGGTGTACGGGCTGTTTTGGTTAAATCATTTGCACGCATACACGAAACGAATTTAAAAAAGCAGGGGATGCTGGCACTAACTTTTGCCAATAAGGAAGACTACGATAAAATACTGGAAGACGATACGATTGATATTGAAGGGCTGACTTCATTTGCACCCAACAAAGCGTTGCACCTGGTTTTGAACCATATTGACGGCACAATAGAAACCATTCTGGTAAATCATACGTACAACGAACAGCAGATTGAATGGTTTGTAGCAGGCGGCGCACTGAACATCATCCGCAGAGATTTTGCAGCGGCTAACGCATAAGTTTTCACACAAAGTGAACTAAGAATTCAAAGGGAACAAAGAATAAATTATAGCTTATTCTTTGTTCCCTTTTTTATGCATTTTCAGCGTTGCGAGCTTTGGATTTTTCCTTTCGTGAAATAATCGTAATGTCAATTATCTTCCTCTTCTTCTTTTTCTTCCAGCCCCTTATAAGTAAATTTTTGTCCGCCAATGGAGGCTTCGTACATAAGGCCGCCTTTTTGTTGCGTAAATACCATCACACCCTCCTGGTATTTTGCATTGGCACTGGCCCCTTCCGTAACTGCCACAGCGCTTGCCTGGGCGGCAAATTTTAATTTATCATTTTTAAATTTATCCAGCGATTCTTCACTTTCAAAAAAGATCACTTCCCGGTACGCCTGTCCGCCAAATTGAAAACCGATGCTTACCTGCACCATATTGGCCGTACCCACCATTTGACCTTTTTCATAGACTACACCATTGCCGGTGGCGCCGCCGATGCCCATACCACCTTTGCCGATGCTCGGGAAAATGGCGTAAGCATAACTGTCTTTAAACAGGCTGTTCATCAGCTTATCTGATTTAATAAAAGCCGCTTTAGCTTCTTTACTGTTGGCAACTAATTTTTCCTGTTTGGTTTGTGCCTGTGCAGTTGTGATTATGCTGCCGGTTGTTGCCATTAAAAGCAAAACCATTATTAACCTGCTGATTTTTTTCATTTCTTGTTAAGTTAAAAATTACGACTGAAGATTGTATGGTGCAAATATAAAAAAGCACTGAATGATTGGGGCAATCATTCAGCGAGATATCATTTTTTTAACTTTTTATGATTTGGAAAACAGGACTTGATGAAATGCAGGGAGGTCAGAAGAGGGGGGTGTGTTATAAACGCATTGCAGTTGTTTCCGAATTTTAACCTGTTATCAGTTTTTAATAAATGCAAGTTTTACCTGTTTGTATACCGGTTTTTTTACCTGCTCACGCAAGCTCTTAAAACTTTCAAACGGGCCTTTGGTGGCGAACAAATTGATAAGCCAGGCCGGTACCGTGCCGCCCGGGTCAACCTGCAATATGTATTCAATTTTTACCTGGTTGTTCGGCAAAGGTTCTATCAGCCATTTGCTGTTGGATTGCGGCACACGGACAATGTTTTTATTTTCGGGCAAATATCTGGGTTGATTATCCGCCACCACCGTAACAGCCCTGGTCCGTTCATCCTGTGTAACTTTCAGCCGGACAATAAAATCACGGTTGCTTACGGGCCATGGTACGGCTATTTCTGAATAATAATATAGTTCATCCGGGGAAGGCTGCTTCAATAATACCGCTCTTTTTGTGGCATACACCCATTCAGCGCTGTTGTTGATGTCCAATAAAACAGCTGTTAATACAGCTGGTGTTGCATCAATAATGCAAACAGTTTTAATTGCTTTAAATGCAGAGTTGTCCATGTTTTTGGTGTAGACTTTTATGCCCTCTTTATCCTGCCTTAATTCCCAGTTATCCTGAGCAAGACTTGTCATAGTAAAACCCACCAAAAAGCATGACAGTATAAAAATAGGCTGCTGATACCGCAATGCCCGGATCAATTTCCCCAAAAAAATATTGTATTGTAACCACATGTAAAAAGTATTGAGTACGCCTGTAAAGTTGAGCAAATAGCAGGCCCGTTTGATTTTTATTATATAGACGGTTGAGCACGGCAGATATTTTATATTTTAAAAACAAATGGCTATTAATGTAAAGTGCATTGTAGAATCAGGGTCTGCAACCCTGATATAGAGATATGTGCAACGGAGCATGCAGAGACTGACTGGCATTTGTAAAACTCAAAGTAAACTGCTTGCAAACAAAAAAAATCTGTTATGAATTTGATGCCCTGTTTGATTATAACTTTGAAGCGAATAATTTAGCAAATTACCCAATTTAGACAGGATTTGCCTAGGTGGAATCCGACCTTTCTTTTAAACAAAAAACTATGTCATACTGCAACGCAATTAATTTAATGAACGGAGAAAGAAAGGCGCTGCATAAGGCGTACCACGATAAATTATATGGCTTTCCCATAAACGACGACAACGAATTATTTTGCCGCCTGGTACTGGAAATAAACCAGGCAGGTTTAAGCTGGGAAACGATTTTAAAGAAGGAAATAACTTTTAGAAAAGCCTATGACAATTTCAATATAAAAAAAGTAGCTGCTTACGAGGATACCGACAGGCAAAGACTTTTAGCCGATCCCGGCATTATCCGGAACCGGCTGAAAGTAAATGCGGCAATAGAAAATGCGAAGGCAATTATTGTGCTGCAAAAAGACTATGGTTCTTTTCAGAAATGGCTTGCATCACATCACCCAAAAACAAAGGAGGAGTGGGTTAAGCTGTTTAAAAAAACATTTCGTTTTACCGGTGGTGAAATTGTAAATGAATTTTTGATGAGCATCGGCTACCTCCCCGGCGCTCACACCGCCGATTGTAAGATTTACAAAGTGATACTAAAGCACAAACCTATGTGGACAAACGGGAAGTAAAACGGGAACAATTTTGAGCAATCAAAAAAATCAGGTGAGAAGAGCTTGGGCAATTTAGGTGGCAACTTAATAAACCGGTTTATGCACCTGCTGTTTCAAATAACAACCGGTATTGGGTTTGGCTTTCCAGCCTTCCATTTCTTTAATTTCAAAAATGGTTTTTCAACCAGGTGCCAGCTGCAAAATGCCAGTATTGTTGTAATACACAAGGCGTAGAAAAATAAAGTCCACGGATTTAGCGAAGTGTAAAAAAAATACACCAACACTTGTTGTACGGGCCAGGCATACAAGTAAACACCGTAAGAAAAATCGCCATAACGGGCAAAATTACCCAATGCAATACGGGGATGAAAGGCGATAAAAAATAACAGGTAAGCTCCTGCAAAAGGCAACACCTCATCAATGCATTTAACCCAGCAAAAAGAGATAACGATAACAATAAATGCGAGTGCAGCAATTAAATTACTTCGTACAATTGAACTTCTGTAATAGTAGCAACATGACCCCGCTAAAAAATAAGTTATAAACCGCGGTAAAAAAAATGGGTTACCAAACCATAAATGTTGCTTATCTGTATAAGGAAAAATATACCCATTCAGCTGAAGTGTAAATACCAGGTACATACAAAGAAACACAAGGAGCAGTCCCCATCCTTTTGTAAATAATCCTGCCAGTGCAAATAAAGGCACTAACAGGTAGCAGGCAAATTCAAACTGTATAGTCCATAAAGAAAGGTTGAGCCCCTTTTCAGGCGATGTTTTAAAAAACGAATACTGATAAGGGTTTTGAAGCGTAAAGAGATGAATGACTTCGTTTCTTTTATGAAGATTGGTTAGGTACTGCCTGTAGTTCATCCAATCAAACAACAATCCCGTTCCGATAAAGCCGGCAATCAATATGCTCAACGTAAAGGCAGTTATAAAGCCAGGATAAATTCTTAATATCCTTTTGGTGAGATAATTAATTGTGGTACCGGATGATTCAAAACTTTTTAAAATCAGGCAGCCGCTAATAATGAAAAAAAAATCAACAGCCATACTGCCGATGCTGATCTGTCCATGACTCCAGACAAGAAATGGTTCTTTGGTTAAAAAACTGACGGTACCATAATACATCACATAACTGTGGCACAATATTACTGAAGCAGCAAGAAAATAGCGGATAAAATCAAAATTATTAGGGAAAATTTTGGGACTGATAAGCAATGATTTACTCATGTGACTGTTTAATAAAAAATTTAATCATTAGTTATACTTAATATTTTTCTCAGTCAAAAATAACCAATATCAGTGAGAATAATTCAGAGCACCTTATCCAATGATACTCCGTAAAATATATGCCTTTCGGTAGCATTGTTGCGATAATCTTTGATCATTCTAACAGTAATTACCTTTGTACTAATCCTGTTTTACCCATACCAAATCAGCAGTTTTATAGCCAAGGGCCTGCGCCTTTTGCAGGTAATCTTTCTTTATATTTTCCGGCATTGTTTTTTCTCTTGAGAGCAGCCACAAATATTTCAGATTTTTGCCCGCCACCAGCGCATACTGATAATTTTCGTCAAGGGCAATTACATTATATGCTGCATAAAAAGGACCGAAGAAAGACACTTTCAAAGCACCTACATCGCTGCTTGCCCTGAATTTAGCTTTGCCCGTTGCTGTTTTATTTTTAGCTTTTGTTGTATCGAAACCGCGGTTCACTACTTTTATTTTTCCATCCGTCCGGAGCGAATATTCGGCAGTTGTATTGATCATATTTTTTTCAAAACGAAAATCCATACGTGCAATTTCATACCATTTACCGAGGTACTTGTCTTTATTAAAATGCTGAACGGGCTGGGCACCTTTGGGTATTGTTGAACAACTAAACATGGATGGTACTATTAAAATTAGAGATGCAAAAAGACATATTTTGTGATGCATATTGATTGTTTAGACAGGTATAACACATTATATGCCGGTATAGTTGTATCCAGGGCTGAATGCTTAGCGGGAATTAAAAGTATAAATCATTTGTGGGGCAGATCATATCCTGAAGGAGATGGTTGCAGGCAGCAGACTCTGCGGGTCGCAATTCAGCTGGATGACTTAGGATAAATAATAAAGAAAAGCTGACACCCAGGGCATCAAACTTAAAAAAATAATTTTTATTTCACCAGCATGGGGAATAATCGCCTTATTTCCGCTTCATCCGGTTGTGCACCGTACTCGCAAATTTCAAATGCTTCCGCGAATTTTACCTGCGCAGCTTTTTCATCACCATACCATCTGGCCAGCGAAGTTTTTATCGCCGGTGTTATGGGTTCAACCCATTTAGTTGCCAGCCATTTAATGCGGTCGTTTTTATCTTTTGGTACCTCGTTTAAATAATGTCCTATCCAAGGTAACCATTCATACACCTGCGACACATGTGCATCCAATGCAAAAACCTTTTGATCATTTACGCTGGTAATATCAACAGCAATATCCGGGCGGAAAGGATTGGGCCGCTGAAAATTATCCTGGAAATATAAAAACACCGGGTTCTTTTTTAACGCAGGAACTTCAGGAGCGACATTGGGTACAGATACCATATAGGCCGCATCCTGCACCAGTACCCCCGTATAACGATGATCAGGATGGTAGTCGTTGGGCCGGGGCGCAATCACTACATCGGCATTCCATTCCCTTATTTTTTTGATGATTTGAAGACGCACTGCAAGGGTGGGCATCAGTAAGCCGTCATGGTTGTCCAGCACATCATATTTTATGCCCAGTCGTTTGGCCACTTCCTGTGTTTCGGCATACCTGCGTTTGGCAAGTGCTATACCCTTCAGAGTTTGGTGACCGGCATCACCATTGGTTACAGAAAGAAATTTTACCGCATAGCCCATCTTTGCAAAAATAGCCGCGGTGCCGCCGCTGTTTACATCACAGTCATCCGGGTGTGCCCCGATCATGATAATTCGGACTTTGCCTCCTGCAGACTGGGCAAGGACGGCATTAGAGGAAATTAAAGCAATCGAAATGAACAGGATAAGATGTCTGAATGGCTTCATACAAATCGTTTTAGTTTAAATAAAGATACTGTTTATTGAAAAGCAAAATATTTGTGCACCTGGCATGCTGTTTTAATTTTAAAGCTCCATCTTCTTCAAAATTTTGTAGTTTTATACACATAAAAAAACGTACTATGCCGGTATATAATTTACAAATAAACGGGAAGCAACTTACTGCCGATGTTGCTGCTGATACACCCTTGCTATGGGTACTCAGGGATCACCTCGGATTGTTGGGAACTAAATACGGTTGCGGCATAGCACAATGCGGCGCCTGTACCGTGCATATGAATGGCGTGGCGATGCGTTCCTGTTCGTTGCCGGTATCGGCAGTAAGAACGGCTGCCATTACAACCATTGAAGGCTTATCAGTGGATGGAGATCATCCTTTGCAAAAAGCCTGGGATGAAACGGATGTACCGCAATGCGGATATTGCCAGGCGGGCCAGATCATGACGGCCGCTGCCTTGCTGAAAAGAAATCCTCATCCAAGCCTGACTGAAATTGAAGATACCATGCAGGGAAATATTTGCCGTTGCGGCGCCTATCACCGCATCCGGGAAGCCATCCAATTAGCCAGCAAAAAAATTTAATGCACATGCAACAATCAATCAACAGCCGGAGAGATTTTTTGAAAAAAGCTGCCATCGCCGGAGGCGGACTTGTATTGGGTTTTAGCTGGTTTGGCGCAGATGGGGAAGCGCCCGCTGTGCTTAAAGGACCGTTTCCTGAAAAAAGTATTGGCTTCAACAGCTATCTGTCTATTGCAGCTGACGGAAGGGTTACCATTCTATCCCCCAACCCGGAACTCGGGCAAAATATCATGACGTCTTTCCCGATGATTGTTGCTGAAGAGCTGGATGCCGATTGGACAAAAGTAAAAGTTGAACAAGCAGCACTGGACACTAAAAGTTTTGACCGCCAGTTGACAGGAGGTAGCGGTGCGGTACCTCATTCATGGAAGAGATTGAGAATGGCCGGGGCAACAGCGAGGGCAATGCTGATACAAGCTGCGGCAACACAATGGAGTGTACCAGTAACGGAATGTACTGCCAGCGATGGGTTTGTATTGCATGCAGCCAGCGGGAAGAAAGCAGGTTTTGGAGAATTGGCTGCGCTGGCTGCAACGCTGCAGGTGCCGAAAGACGTTCCGCTAAAAGACAGGAAAGATTTTAAGATCATTGGTCATGCCGTGAAAAATGTTGCCAACAAAGGCATCGTAACCGGCAAGCCAATGTTTGGATTGGATTTTTACCGGGAGGGGATGCTGTTTGCCATGATACAGCGCCCGCCGGCATTTGGTACGAAAATAAAAACGGTAGACAGTGCCTCGGCGAAAGCCATGCCAGGGATTATTGATGTGGTGGTATTTAAAAACAACGTGGCCGTGGTAGGCAAATCAACCTGGGAGATCATTAAGGCAAGGAAGCTGCTGAAAGTGGAATATGAAAATGAGGGAGCTATTGAAAGTAGGTCTGATCACAATGCTATTTTTAGAACAGTGATGGACAACGGAAAACCCGAAGTAAAAAGAAAGGATGGCGATGTTGAAGCGGCTTTTGCGTCGGCTGTAAAAATAATAAAGGCAGAATACCAGTGCCCGTTTTTATCGCATTCGCCCATGGAGCCAATGAATTTTTTTGCGCACGTAAAGGCAGATGGAGTAGAACTGGTTGGCCCCTCGCAAACACCCGCCAGCGCACGCACTGCAGTGTCCAAATTATTAAATATTTCTGAAGATAAAATTACATTGGAGCTTACCCGCCTTGGCGGTGGATTTGGACGCAGATTGAAATTTGATTATGTGCTTGAAGCAGCAGAATTATCAAGTATTATTAAAGCACCCGTAAAACTGATCTGGACAAGGGAAGATGATATGACCGGTGGTAACTATCGTCCTGCCGTACGATATCACTTTGAAGCAGCCCTGGATGCCAAAGGGAATTTGGTGGGCTATAAATGCCGCGGCGTAGGCATCAATGCCGGTAACCTCGTGCGGGAAGATAATTTTCCCTCAGGGGCGGTAGATAATTTGCTGATTGAAAGCATTGATTATAAATCGCCCATAACAACCGGTGCCTGGCGTGCACCCATTACCAATTTTTTGGGTTTTGCAGAGCAGGCTTTTATTGACGAAGTGGCGGAAGCTGCTGGTAAAGATCCGGTACAATTCAGGCTGGAGCTGCTATCCAAAGCAAGAATAACTCCGGCCGGCGCCATCAAATATAATATCGACCGCATGGAAGGTGTAATAAAAATGGCTGCTGAAAAATCCGGCTGGGGAATAAAGAAGCCAGGCATTTCACAGGGTTTCAGCGTTTATTTTTCTCACCAGAGTTATGTGGCACAAGTTTGCGAAGTAGTACTGCAGACGGGCAAACCGGTGGTAAAAAAGATTTATGCCGCGGCAGATTGCGGACAGGTGATCAACCTGAGCGGCGCCCGTCAGCAGGTGATGGGGGGCATCACCGATGGGTTTGGGCATGCCATGTACAGTAAACTGAGTTTTAAAAATGGAGCAGCGGAGCAATCTAATTTTCACAATTACCGGCTGATACGAATGAAGGAAATACCGGAGATAGAACCTTATTTTGTTGACAACGGCATCGACCCTACAGGATTGGGCGAACCTGCATTGCCACCCACTGGTGGAGCAGTGGCGAACGCCATTTATAAAGCCACGGGCAAGCGGTTACGTAATCAGCCTTTTATGGATGAACCTGTTTTCAGCGGTAAGGCCTGACGTTATATTTCGGGTAGTCTAAGGCATAGCACTTTAATTATGTAATTCAGGCTTGTGCACAGGCTGCTTGTAAGAGCACGTATTTTATTCAATTATCCAGAAAATGAAACTCTTCATCGGCCTTTACGAGATTAGTCATGTACATAAAACTTTTTACCTGCATCGCCTGTTGGATGGAGACAAGATCGGAAAACAATTCATCTGATAAATCGATGGTTGTATAGCTGTTTTCCTCACCGGTGAAATCCTGGTTACAATATATCAGCACATCATGTTCTTTAATATACTGTTGCCATTTGACTGGCTCAAACAATGGGGCACAAACGGTTTTATCTGAGAGTCGGAAAATTCTGATGCGTTCCTTCCAGTTTGTAACCAGCGATGTTATGGCTACATTTTCATTTTTTAAACGTTTTAGCAAAGAGATGCCGATCGGTTTGCCGGCACCGGCAATAAAGATCTTTTTTCGTACAGGGGCCATAGTCATATTTTTAAAAGCCATCCGCCAGGGCGGATGGCTTTGCATTGCTGAAAAGAAATGCGTCTTCTGTTGGCGTAAAGGATATTATATCTAAAACCGGGGCGTACCTGGTCGCTTAAAATAGCAACCCATACAGAAGTAAACTTGTCTTAATAGCTACGGAAAAAACGAAGTGAAATTTCAGAGATATTGTATTATGTATTTCTTACACAATAAATGCCCTAATTGCGAGTGCAAAGGTGCGACGGAAAAAAAGATGCTGCAACCTGATAAAGGGTTTATCTTTTATGAAAAAAGACAAATATGTGCCGGTTGGGTAAAAGAAAGAGGGGGATTATGATCTATAAGGATATTACAGGCCACAGTTTAGTAAGGCGTAGTTAACATTTCTCCCGGCGAAATATGGAATTGCTTTTTAAAAGCAGCAGAAAAATTAGACACTGCAGAATAACCCATTTGCCAGGCCACCTCTTTAATGGAAAGATTATTTTCAAGCAGCAGGTGCCTTGCCTGGTTTAGCCGGCTGGCATTGAAATACTCGTAAATGGACTGCCCGTATGTTTTTTTAAAAAGTGTTTTCAATTTACTGGGGCTCATGTGCACACTGGTGGCCATCTCATCCAGTGTGGGGGCAGGCTGGTTAAAATCACGCGTTAAAAAAACATCCAGCTCAATAATTTTATCAATATCGTCAAAACGCTTTTGCTGCTGATCCCATTCCTTAAACTGCACATTTATTTTTTTAAAATAGTAATCCGTTATTTCAAATACTCTTGTAAGCGCTTTAAAATTATAAGCCGGGTCACTTGCGGGCATGTTGATGATACTAAACAACGATTGCCTTGTATTAAAATCCATTGGCACCATATTTAACCCTTTTAATTTAAGTGAACGCAAGGCATGCAACCAATAATTCACAGCATCAGCAGGAAGGTATTTTTTCAGCCATTCAGGCATGATGATAATATTAGCGGTTTTTAAAACGGTCCCTTTTTTCAAGGTGATATCCAAACCAAACCGCGAGCTGGTTAAAACAATACTGCTGTAGATATCAGATGTGTCCCTGAACACCTCACCATCCAGGTTTACCTGCAGTGCGGTTTTGATTTCTACATAATCCACCCTTAATATAAAAATTTCCGGCAGTGAAGCCATCCGCTGCCAGGTGAAGTCCTGGTGAAGCACACAATCATGTATGATGGCCTGCAGACCGTTGGGAAAAGACAATAATTTAACCTGGCCGCTGGCAATTTTTTCCGGAAAACGAACGGTATTATTTTCATATGGAACCTGTAGTAAAGCCGCAAATTCTTTACAGTAATTTTCATAGTCACTAAAGTCGTAAGTGAAAATAGTCATGGGTTAATCATTTTGAAATTGCTTACGGAATTCATCTGCCGTAAGTCCGTACATTTTTTTAAATGAAGAAGAGAAATTACTTGGGTTGGCATACCCCAGTTCAAAAGCCACGTCGGATACCTGTTTGCCCTCCCGTAAGTACAACATACCCTGTTGGATTTTTTGTTCTTTGAAATACTGGTGCAAGGTTTTATTGTGCAGCTTTCTGAACTTATTTTCAATTTGTGAAAAAGGAAGAGCAGTTATTTTTTTTAATGATTCAATGTCAGGAGAGGCATATTCTACCTGTAGTTTCAATGCATCTTCAATTGCCAGCAGATCGGTAGTTTCTTCCCCCGAAACAGTTTCATCCATATCGGCAAATTTTTTAAAAAAAGTCATGAAAAACCATTCTACCAGCTGGTGAATATTTTTGGTAATGCTGACCATATTTTTATTTTTCTGCCACTGGTAAAAAACGGAGTTTACTTTTTTTTCCTGCGAAGCAGAGAGCTGGGCAAAGGCAATTCCCCTGCATAACACCGCATAATAATTGCTCAACACTTCCTGCAGGTAAACGGGATTAAAGAGTTGTTCCATTAAAACCAGCGGTAAAAAAATCATGACTGATTTTCCCTTTGTGCCTTTGTTGCGGAGTTGCGAAAAACTAAAAGCGCTGTTTAGTAAATAGGCATTGAATTGCTCTGGCAAATCAAGCGTCTTTCGTTGATTGTTAATGCTGAATTGCTGGCCATTAGTAATCGCCATGTCAAACCATAAGACCAGGTTGTTAGCTAGCTCAGCTTCGTGTTTAAAAAGAATGTCTTGTACATAGTCGTATTCAGAGATCAATATTTCGATGTCGGAGAGCAGGCGCAGGTGTTGGGTAAAACCGCCACCCAATGCTGCCGGTACATCAATACGGGTTGCTGTATCATTGATGCCATAGGCCGATTTTAATTGCTTGAAAATAGCGGATGCATCCAGGGTGGTATATTGAAAATGATAGCTCATAAGCTGGTACAATATATAAAAAAAACAGCAGCCTTTCCCGAAAACTTCGCCTGTTGTTAAGCCATACCAGTCTTATTTTTATCGGTTGGATCCAGTAGCTCCCTCCTTCTTTTTAACGGGCGGGCATTTGATACAGAACATATACTCTTTCATAGATTTTAAATTTACAACGAAAAATAATTTTTCTTTAAAGTTAGATCTAAAAAAAGTTTACACTTTGGGTGTAAACTTTTTGGTTAATTGGTTTTGATAAACTTGTAGAGGTCTGTCTCTCTGTTAATTGCCTAACACAGACTTTAACGCAATATACTTGTCAAGGCTTTTCATATTATGGCCTTTATCTCTCATTGATTTTATAAAAGAGGGAGTAGTACCGGTTGCAGTTGCGCCAACAATATCTTCCAGGCTTACATTATCAAATCCCAGGTCTTTGTAGTTTTTAACCATCGCAGGTGTTATGTTTTGAGACTTCAACGCAACCAGGTCATCAGGCTTAATATTACTGAACCCTGCGTTGTGAAATCCCTTGACATATTCAGGCGTAACACCCAGCGATTTCATCGCAATGAGGTCCTGGTTTGCCAAATTGTTATAACCCACTTCTTTAAAAGAATTGATAAAATCTTTGTCAATATTCAATGATTTAAAAGCGATGACATCATCATAACCATCATCACTCTTACTATTGTTATCGGTGTTTTTATTTTTATTGTCAATGACTGCGTCATCCTTATCATCACCATTACTGTTATTATTTTTTTCAGCCTGTGCTGAACTTTTAAAATCGGCAATGTATTTTCCATCAATACCCTGTGCCTTAAAAGTGATTACTTTTTCAGGATCAAGATTTTTATATCCCGCTTTGCGGATTTCTTCAATGTAGGTTTTATCGATGTTCAATGCCTTGAAGGGAACCAGGTTATCCAGGCTGATGTCTTTAAAGCCTGCTTCTTTTATGGAGGAAATATACGCTTCGCTGATGTCGAGGGCTGCCAAAGGAATCAGTTTGTCTTTGTCCAGATCGTTATAGCCATTTTTCTTCAGCATTTGTACATAGGACTGTTTTATGTTTAATAAAAAGAACACCAGTTCCCCATCATCTTCGGTAATGACGATGCCTTCTTTTTGCATGGCATCACCGTAAGTTTTATTGGCTACAAATTTGTATTTACCCATGCCATTGTCGCCTTCAAATTTACCGGTAAATTCCATCGTGCCAGCTTCACGTGTTAAAGTAAAATTGCCCTGTGTTCCTTTTGGAAGACTACTGAATTCGCTCAGGAGAAAGGTATTGTTGTTGTTTGATTTGTCATCGTCATCACTTTTAAACTGCATGCTTACTTTGTCACCTTTTATGGTAGCAAACCAGCTGCCTGAAGTTCTCATTCCATGCTCATGCCGCCGATTAGCAGCTGGTTTTGCCTTTGATGAAAGGGTTTGACTGTTGACAATTGGTTCGTTAAAGAAACATACAAATAATACCATGAGGGGTAACAGGAAAAAGTATTTCCAGATTGTATGCACGTTTGATTTTTTGGCGTTCATCATGAGTAATCGTTTTTTTAGAAGTGATTGATTATAATTTGTTGTAAGGCTCAAGGGAAAGTGCGGCGCAGCCACTTTTAGCAGGCTCATCTGGTAGCTTTCTTTTTCTACGGCCTCTTGTTGCAGTAAGGTGTCATCCGTAAAAAATTCAAGGTTGTTTTCCAGTTCTTTGCGCCACTGCCAGGCAAAGGGATTAAACCATTGAAAGATGAGCACTATTTCCGCCAGCAGTAGGTCAAGTGTATGCTTTTGTTCAATGTGTATTTTTTCGTGCAGCAACACCTGACTGTAAGTTTCCCAGTCGTATTTTTCGGGATTGATAAAAATATTGTTGCCGAAAGAGCAGGGGGCTTTGTCACCACTGATTTCTACAATGCGAAAGGGGCCGTCGTGAATAACCGGTTTAGAATATGCTTTGTACAGCAACACACCGGCCTGCATTAAAAAGTTGAGTGCAAACAAAATAACACCAAACCAATATAAATAAACAGCCCATTGCATTACCTGTTGAAAATTGATGGAGGAGTTCTTTTCTGCGTTTTCAATCAGTGCAGGCACATTTTTTTCTGTTAACTGAACAGCCGTATTTTGGAGCGTTGTTGCAGTTATTATGTCTGCCTGCGCCGGCATTTTTCTAAACGACATTTGTTGCGGTACATGCAGCAAGGGCACAGCAAAGGCCAGCAACATGCAGCCCAGTAATACAAACCTGTTTAACCGGAAAAAAGTTTCTTTTTGTAACAGCAGCTTATAAAAAACAAGACAGGCTGTAAGAATAAGTGCGGCATACAAAATGTAAGGAATCATTTGTTGTCTTTTTTAATGATGTTTACTATTTCAGTCAGTTGTTTTTCGGTGAGCTTTTGCTCCTTTGCAAAAAAGGCCAGCATGCGGGGATAGGAGTTGTCGAAATACTGGCTGACAATATCTTTCAGCGCAAATTTTTGATATTCTTCCCTTCCGATTAAAGGATAGTAGCTATGCATGTTACCAGCCGTTTCCCTTTCAAGAAATCCTTTTTCTTCCAGTATTTTAACAATGGTTGCCACGCTGTTATAGTGTGGTTTCGGGTCGGGCAGCAATGGGATAATTTCCCTGATAAATGCCTTGTTTAAATCCCAGAATACCTGCATGATTTGTTCTTCCCTTTTTGCCAGTTTTAGCATGTGTCTAATTTTATACAATGATACTACTAATTAGTTAGTAGACAAACTAATTTATTAGGAGTGGTATTAAATTAGTTTGAATGGTGGGGGAAAAAGGCGTGTAATAAAACTTTTAAAGAGATATAAAAATTGCTGAAGTAGCGTAAACATGGCAGGGTGCTGCAAAACTTTTTCACGCGGTGATACAATGCATAAGACAAATGGCTGCACGTTTTTGGAAGAAGGTTTTGAACTTTAAAGTTATACGGAAGCTGCTTAAACAATTCTGCAGGGAACTTCCAGGTCTTCACTCAAATAATAACTGGCGCAAATGCGATGGTACCCATCGGCTATAATCAACTTGCCGCCGCTCCTCACTAGTAAAAGGGGCGACAACTTTTTGCCGTTTTTAAATTTTTCCAGGTTGGCTGTTACATGGATATTTTCTTTAGGCAAAAGCGGAAGTTCGCTGGCTCTTAAAATATCCTTTGCTTTTTTGTTTTTTGTTTTTACTTTTTTTAATTCCTCCACTAACGCGGTCGCTTCCTTTAGTGGCATTAGCAATTCCAGGTAATCAATTGCTGCCGGAAAATCATGAGCCTCGGGATTCGCCAACCAAATTTTACTCATAAAAAAAGATAAAAATTAAACAATCAAAATTAAAAATCAAGTTCTTTAATGGCCGGGTCTTTTAATAAAATGTTAATCAGGTTTTCGTGACTGGCTTTGCTGCCGGTTAACTTCCAGTGGCCGGTTATATTTTGTTGGGATAAGGTTTGTGTTCCCCTGATGACATTCAGGTGGGCCGTTCTGAAAATCTTTTCGTAAGCTTCCAGCGTATCGGCTGTATAGGCACATACAATACGGTAGTCGCGGGTGGTGCTGCGGGTATCAATATAATGTTCTGCAAATACCAGCAGCGATAATACGCACAACACTGCTGATGCACCAATAAAAGCCAGAAAAATATATCCGGCTCCAACGCTCATGCCCAGTGCCGCACATACCCAAATAGTGGTGGCAGTAGTTAATCCGTTGATGCGGTTATCATCTTTAAAAATGGCACCTGCCCCTAAAAAGCCAATACCGGTAATAATGTTGGCGGCCAGCCTGTCAGGATTAGCCGTGCCGATTTTAAGCGACAGCATCGTGAAAATGCAGGAGCCTACAGATACCAGCATCAATGTACGCAACCCTGCCGGCTTGCTGCGGTATTCTCTTTCAATACCAATTAACAGACCTACCAGCATGGACACAATTATTTTTAAAACATCGTCGTAATACAATTCCATAAAGCGGTTTTAAAGTTTAAATGTAATTATTATTTATAGCATTTAACTCAACTATCCAATGGTTAAAACAATAGCTTGTTTTAAAATGCCAGACCGCCTGCAGGCAGAAAAAAGAAGGGCTTGTCGAAAATTGGCAACATACAAGCAAACGGTAAATGCTTTAATTTTATAGTTATAACTTCGGATGGAAAACATGACTGCAGCAACATTTAAACTGAGTACCAACTTAAACGAACCGTCACCCGATATGTCAGCCTATTTACAGGCCTTGTGGTATGATGCCAAAGGCAATTGGGAAAAAGCCCATACATTAATACAGGATATAGAAGATAAAAATGCCGCATGGATCCACGCGTACCTGCACAGAAAGGAGGGCGACAATTGGAATGCGGACTATTGGTACCGTCGTGCTGGTAAAAGCAGGCCAGCTGTAGATTTAGATACAGAATGGGCAACTATTGTGAACGCTTTTTTATAGCTGGTTGAATTGTATACCGATAGTGACGTTATTCATTCAGCAGCAATAATATCGGATCAAGGTCGTACCTATTTTCATCAAATGCAACCAGTGTTTTATTTTCAAGCACAGTACCCAACTTACGGAGGTCGAATTTTTCTTTAAACTTCATGTAGCAGTTGGCCACCATCGTACGCAATTCGTTTTTATCAATTACGTCTCCGGGGTCTATTACGTAAGTATCACCAGCAACATATTCCAGCAGCGTTTGTTTTTCAAAAATAAATTCGCAGGTAAACCTGCAGGCCAGGCCCTTTTTTTCAGCCGTTCTTTTTTTCATTACGTCCAGTGTAATCAAGCTGGTCAGTTCACCTGTATCCAGTGATTTCAGCGGCGGTTGGTACAACCATTTGTTAACGATGAGTTCTGTTTGTTCTATCATAACTGGTTTAAAATTGTGTGTATGCGTTCATGCTATGTTCCTGTAAAATACCAATGCGGGATGGTTATGGTGCTTTAAAATCCTGGTTGGTAAAAGGTGGGTTCACCGGTATTGTAATCACATTAAATTCATGCGCAGTGCTGCGGTGACAGTTATTGCAGGTTGCTGTAAGCAATAAATAACCGCTTTTAAATTGTGCCATATTTTTTTGCTCTATGGCCCTGTTTAAACTATCAATTGCCCCATCCAACATCCCTATACTTTTCGATTCTGGCCTGTCAGTACAATATTGCTGAATGCCGGCCAGCGCTTCCTCTATTTCCTTAATTTCAAAGTCGGCCAACTTCCAGTTTTGGTTTTTGCCGGCAAACCAAAGCTTGGCATGATGCACTTGTATGCCCGACATAAATTCACCAAATCCAGGTTTATAAGTTGCTGCCAACTGGTGTTGCAGGCTATCCACTTTTTGTTGCAACGCCAGGTTATTGCCCGACTGCCGGCAGGAAAATAGTGTAATGATAAAAATAAGTGCTGTGGTTATCGAAAGCTTCATAATGCCTTTGGTAGTTAACTGAAAAACCAAATAAAGTTAGCGCAATGTTTAATTGTAACAGGTAACTATTTTCTTCTGCTTACCATCTAAAACTAACGTCTGTGTCGTGTTTTGGACAATGTATGTAATGATAAGTGGCAGGTTAATTAATTTAATGCGTTCTAAAGGCAGGAGAGCTATACGATGAAAATTTTACATACATTAAGAAATAAAACATGGAATAGAATTTGTCTTACTGTCGCAAATAAACCTCTTAAACACTCATTTATGAAAACTTCATTCACAAGAACGCTTATGTTTTTTACGGTACTGTTTATCACTTCCGTACTTATTTTTTCGTGTAGTAAAAACAGCAATAATTCCAGCGACCAACCCCGCTTACAACTAACACTATCTGATAACCCTCCAGTGGGTATTAAGGAAGTATGGGTTGATATAAAGCAGGTGGAAATAATTGTTGGTGACAGTGCCCGTCCGGTGATACTGGATGGCGTACATGCAGGGGTATACAACTTGCTTGAATTAACGGGAGGCAAGGATACCTTGCTGGCCGACGCATTGATTCCAGCTGGCACAATCAGCCAGATCCGGCTTATACTGGGCGATAATAATTATATCGTTACTCCTGCGGGTGATAAGATTATGTTGAAAACCCCGAGTGCACAGCAGTCGGGGTTAAAGGTGCAGTTGCACCAGGATGTAACAGGAGGCGTGTTATACCGGCTGGCACTGGATTTTGATGTGGCACGCTCCATTGTATTTGCCGGCAACAGCAGCAATGTTATTTTAAAGCCGGTACTTCGGGTACTGTCTTTTGTTCCGTCAGGCGGCAATATCAGCGGAGCAGTACTTCCGGATTCGGTGGTAACATCAGTGATCGCCATTCGTGGGACTGATACGATTGCTTCCGCCTTTACCAATCCATCCAGCGGAGGGTACTTACTGAAAGATGTTCCGGCGGGTGATTATACGTTGTCTTTTATACCTACAGACACTACTTATAAAACGGTACAAAAAAATGCATTGGTTGTGTTAGGACAAACGACCATAGTTGATTCGGTTCAATTGCAACATTGAGCTACCTGGTTAACTAAAAAAATGGCCGTCTCTTTAGTGAGGGACGGCTATTTTATTGATGCTGTAGAACCACATCACAAATCATTTTAGGATTTGTGATGTAAAATGTTTCGAGTATTGTGCTGATGAAATTATAAAAGCCACCAAATAGGGGAGCGAAGTGAGCATGTTGAGCAAGTGCCACTGATAAAAAAAGGGCCTCAATATTTTACATTGAAACCCTCACAATAAATAAAGTATTTAGTACTGACTTCCGTTCTTATTTCTTTTGTTCAGCGATTGACTGCTGAATTGTGCCATTGTTATTGTATTGCTGGGCAATAGTTTTCGCTTCTGTTCGGGGCTCAGATTGTTATTCGGATGAGCCTCAGAACGGATATTGCTTTTTTGTGACATCATCGACAGCTCCCGGGAGGATTTTTGGCTCGTCAACCCTGGTTTTGCCAAAGCTGCGGCACCTGGTGCGGTTTGCTTTTTATCTAATGCGGCCTGGACTTTCTGAGAGTAGAAAGACTGGATGGGTTTATCGCTCGCCAGTCTTTTTTGTGCGAAACTGCAGTTAGCCCAAACAACCAATACCGCTACTATACAAACAGATTTGTTTCTTTTCATCTTAAATTATTTTACACTTACCAAAACATTGATACTGCCAACACTATTACTATTGAAATCCTGTAGTGCTTTTCCTAAAACCTGCCCTACTTTTACTTTTTCAGGATCACCTTTCATAGCAACTCCGGCAAGGCTTGACGTTACAATAAAGTCTCCTCTTTTAATACGGCCGCCTTCCAGGCAAACCTTGGTTGGCAGTACACCAATTACGCCCATTGGTACCATATTTTTTAAGCTGTTTTTTTCCGCATTTTTTTCTGTTAATGACAATCCCGGTTTGGTTGCATATACGCCTGAAATAAGATTGGAATAAGGTGTAGTTGATTTTTCAACAGTACGGTCTGTTTGCTGCGAAATCACCAATACATCACCCGGCTCGTACTGATTGATGTTGCCTTCTATATCGAAATATTCGGCCACATCGGCGCCACCTACCTGCGTACCTCCGTTAAAGAAACCTTTACCGGTTTCATCTATGCGGGCAACGTTGGCTCCATCGGCAACAAATACTGCTGTGTTTCCGGTTTGGTTTCCTTCCAGTTCCGCTACCAGTGCAGTTCCGTTGGCGGTACCGTTGCTATTTGCAAGTGCCAGTATTGCTACGCCGTTATCTGCACTGTTAATTCCTTTCACGCCCGCATATTTACCATCATTTCTTCCAATTACACCGCTGCCAAAGTCACTAACTGTATAACCCAGAATAGCGTCACCGCTGCTATTGTTAATACCCATTAAGGCAAGGCCTCCCGCGTCATTTGCAATGCCGAGCATACCATTACCGAAAGTGGCCACAGTGGTGAGACCATTGCCATATCCCTGGTTTGTTAAAAACAAAGCATCGCTTGAGCTGGATGAATTTGAAATATCAAACTGGGCTGCGGTTCCATTAGTGCTGGTAGCAAAAAGACCTGTTCCGGAATTGCTGGATGCGTAAACACCGATTCCTGAACTGGCCTGGCCATTCACACCCTCTCCGGATTTGGACGTGCCATATACACCTTTGCCACTGCCACCGTGCGATCCCCAGATACCCATGCTTTTTGCATTGGTGCTATAGGTAATACCGCGAACGCCCGCTGACGAATCGCCCGCAGCAGTAGCGCTGATTTTACCAAGTATTCCGATCACTTTAGGTGCGGCCGAACTGTTTACACCTTCCAGCGCAGTTGCTGAACCACTGTTGGTAACAGAAAATAAATTAGCAGCATTGCTTCCGGTAAAGCTGTATGGTAAGGTAAATGCACCCGCGTCATCTGCTCCCGGCGCCCATGATGTTCCGTCATATTTTAATACCTGACCTAATGCTGGAGCAGTATTGCTGATGGTATTTCCCTGTAATTTTATTACGGCCGGGTTAGGGTAGGTCCCGCTAAGATCTCCGCCGGCTGCACCATTTGGAGGTAAGCTGGCCGGCAAAACACCCGCTGCCAGTTTGGTTAAGGTAATTGCACCATCAGCAATTTTAGTGCTGGTGACAGCATCCGCATTTATTACCGGATTGGGATAGGTACCGCTAAGATCGCCGCCTGCAGTCCCTGAGGGAGGCAGTGTCAGCGGAAAAATACCGCTTGCTAATTTAGCGGCAGTAATTGATCCATCTGCAATTTTAGTTGTGCCAACAGCACCTGCTGCAATTGTTGGAGCAGGATAGGTACCTGTAAGATCACCGCCTGCAGTTCCGGAAGGAGGTAAAGTGGTTGGTAAAACGCCTGCTGCCAGTTTTGATAAGCCAACAGCACCGTCTGCAATTTTATTATTTGTGATGGCATCCGCATTGATTACCGGGTTGGGATATGTTCCGCTAAGATCACCCCCCGCATTGCCTGTTGGAGGTAATGTTGCAGGAACAGCACCTGGAGCTAATTTAGCGGCAGTAACAGATCCGTCTGCAATTTTAGTTGTTGTAACAGCGTCGGTGTTTATCACCGGGTTGGGATATGTTCCGCTAAGATCACCCCCCGCATTGCCCGTTGGAGGCAAAGATGCTGGAATGGTACCGGCAGCCAATTTAGCAGCAGTAACAGATCCGTCTGCAATTTTAGTTGTTGTAACAGCGTCAGTGTTTATCACCGGGTTGGGATATGTTCCGCTGAGATCACCTCCCGCATTGCCTGTTGGAGGCAACGCTGCAGGAATAGCACCTGGAGCTAATTTAGCAGCAGTAACAGATCCGTCTGCAATTTTTGTTGTACCCACCGCACCTGCTGCAATGGTTGGTGCAGGATAACTTCCTGTAAGATCACCCGCTGCAGTTCCTGATGGAGGTAAAGTAGTAGGCAAAACACCTGGTGCCAGTTTGGTTAAACTCACCGCACCGTCAGCTATTTTACTTGTTGTAATTGAATTTGCATTTACAACGGGATTAGGATATGTTCCGCTAAGATCACCGCCTGCACTACCCGATGGAGGCAAGGTTGATGGTAATGTACCCGCTGCTAATTTGGCTCCCGTTACTGAACTGTCAGCAATTTTGCTTGTACCCACCGCACCGTCTGCAATTTTACCGTTAGTAACCGCATTTGCAGTAATAACCGGGTTTGGATAAGCTCCGTTAAGATCGCCTCCTGCATTACCTGATGGAGGTAAAGAAGTTGGCAAAACGCCACTGGCCAGTTTAACGCCGGAAATACTACTGTCTTTTATCTGCGCAGCAGTAATGGCATTTGCAGCAACCGAAGGATTAGGATAGTTGCCCGTTAAACTTCCGCCCGCCTGGCCTACCGGTAATGCACTGGCTGCATAAAATGAATAGGGCACGCTAAGCAATTGGGCAGAACCCATTTTTACAAAAGAACTGCCACCTTTTTGATCCATTTCCACTTCCAGGTATTTATCACCGCCACCGGCCCAGTTTACAGCTGCAAGTGTACCACTGTTGCTGGTGGCTCCTGTACCCCCAATACCGATGGTGAACATACCAAAAGTGTTTGTCTTAACCGTCCGGGTTTCAGTATATACAGTCGGGCCGCTTGCGCTACCGTCATGAATATTCAGTCTTACAGATATAGACTGGTCAGGCAATACAATGCCAAAAGAATTTCGGGCTACCCCCTGGTAATTGATCTGGCCGGGTGCCTGTGCCAACAGCCCTGCTGATAACAACAAAGTACTGAGTAATGTGAAGAGTAATTTCATAATTGGATTTGAATTGGACATTAGTGTTATAATTTAACGATTTTAAAAGAGCCACTTCTTAACTCTGATCCCTGGTATAATTGCAGTGTGATTTTAAGTATGTAGTTACCTGGCCTGAAGGCAGACATATTGATTTTTTGAAGTTGCGCATACCCATACATATAGAACGATCTTTTAACAAGGGGCTGGCCGAGTATATCATACAATTGCATGGTAACAGAACCTGTTTGATTTGTTTTTAAATCTACTTCCAATATATCACGGGTAGGGTTGGGCAGTATCCGCACTTCTTCCTGCTTTAACTCGGTATTGGCGATTACCACATTAGGCGGGTCAGTAATGGTTTGCAAAAACCCGTTGGTGAGGTTGTACAACATATCAGCAGATTGCATGGTATTTACAGCTGCCAATTCTCCAATACTCCAATCGATACTAAAATGACCTTGTTGGTAAGATCCGCCTGATGTATTGATTACCTGCTGTAGTGCAGACTGGCCAAAGCAGTGTGACCCTGAGGCAAATGTGAGGGCTAGTGCAATCAACTTACATTTCATAAACAGTTATTTATTGGGTAAACGCTAATATGTCAACTTTATTGAATGTAGATTATAATAATTATAATAAATCCAAAATATTATGCGGACAGTGGATGGCCCGGGTTATCTGGTAAGTACAAACTGCTTTACAAAAACTTTTTTTCCAATAGTTGCTTTAACGGCATAAACGCCAGGCTCAAATTTTTCGAGTTCGTTTACATGTAAGACAGAGGTGCCGGATTTGATTTGTCTTTCAGTTGACTGGAGCAATTTACCTGTAAAATCAAATAGCAATAGTTGCACAGTTTCTTCCTTTGATGAAAACAAGGTAATCTGTACCTTGTTTTTAGCAGGATTTGGAGCGATCTCCATTGAAGAACCAATTTCATCTGCCTGCAGTTGAACGATTTTGCTATAAGATCCCTTGCCATCTTTACCAACTATCTTAAGTCGGTAATAAATAGACGGAGCGGTTGATAAAGGTATTTTGCTGGTGCTGTTATAGGCCGCGGCTGCTTCCGCAGCAGTTGCTTTCTGAGGATTGCCTGCAAGTTGAAAATGGATGCCATCCCAACTCTGTTCTACCTGGAAATAATTGATTTGTGCATTGTTGGCCACGCTCCAGTTTAGCTGAGCGAGCTGTTTTTCTTTAGTAACCGAAAAGGAAATAATATTTGTTTCCAGCACGGTACAGTTGGTACTGTAAGTAATGCTCAACGTATCCCTGGCATATGCGGGGCAACCTGTTTGTAAACGTTGTGTTACAAAATAAGTTCCCGGAGCATCTGCAAAAACAGAGGTACCTGTTGTATCTCCTGAAAAATGGCCATCTAAAGTAGACCAGGTGTAAACAGAATTGGCAACAGGATTCGTTACCGTTAAGTTGCTTACGCCCAGCGCACCACAAAACATCGGTATATCCGCAAATATATTTGCCTTGGCAGCCATGAAAAAATCAAACGGGCCAACAAAATCTTTCAATGCTGCGGTAAATGAATTGGATGCACGACTTTTTACCAGTACCCTGCGGAAGGGCATTCCGCAGGAAGGAGCTCCCAAAAGATTAACGGGATCAAGACCTATTTTTGAAAGGTTAACTGAAAACTCCATAAACTGTGTGGTGGTATAATCGGTATGAAGTGAATTATCGCCCAACACTAATTGAAATGGCCCTGCCCACGTATTAGCTGAGCAGGTTAAACCCGTATAGAAAGCCCCCGGTGTTAAAGGCCTTATACCCGCATACCCAAATTGGCTGCCAGAAGCAGCTCCGTCGAAACTGCCTGTCCAGGCAAAATCCATAGGAACCATTGACAATGCTGCTCTGTCCACCCAAATCCTTGCCTCAAGCGAATCTAAGCCCGTATTATATTGCGCACTAAAAATTACATCGCCGGCAGATATGATATCGCCGGCATTATTAAATTTCCAGGATGTGTGACCTGCGTCCGGACCATAGCCAAAAAATTGCCTTGGACCACGGTCGTAATAAATATCCGTTTGGTACATTTCAAAATCTACATAGCGGCTACCACTTGTGTTTTCTATTGAAACGCCACCAAACATCCATAAAGAATCTGTCACATCAGGGCCTGCCCTGCGCACATGTACCATCATATCCAGTATTTCATTTTTATCGGGGATGGACTGTGAAACCGGGCAAGACCAACTGGCCGGGCTGTCTCCGTTTTTGTTGGAGCCAGAGGCAAACATGGTAGAGTCCTGGCCATGATAATCCCGGGTATATACCGCATCAATTAAAAGTCGGTTATTTACGATTGTATAAGCGGGAAAATGCATGGTGCGGTAAAATGGAAGGTTGCGTGATGCCGGGTTTGTAGAATAGCCCTGCACAATGGCTGCAGCTCCTGTAGTGTCAATCATATATTGCCCGGAACCACTATTAATGTTGAACCAATCATCGTTGCCAGACTGCCCGAAATTATTAAAGTAATTTGCCTTCAGGTCGGCATCTACACCAAACGATGCTTTTATTGTGGGCGTGGTAATCTGGCAGGAGGCAGAAAAGGTGGCAAGACACAGCGAAATAAAGTAAAGAGGTTTCATAGTTATTCATTTTCAAGGTATCGGATTGAGTACATTGTTAGCGCCCACGGGCAGTCTCATACTTTGTAGAAAAACGACACGAGGGGCATAACAATGTTATTACAACGACTTCTGATTATTTATATTGCCATGCAAAACGCACTTAACTTATAAAGAAAGGCGGCTATTTCTAAAGAACCACTTATATGTGGGAAGAAATTTATATTATTTTGGAATACAATATCATTTATAAGTCAATAAACAACCATGTGGTGACAGCGTTTATTAATCCTTTTTAACGCTCCGAATGTTAAAAATGTTGGGATAAACTTTTCCAGGGGATATATCATTTTTCACTCTGTCCCAGATAAGCTGCGCAACAAAAAAAATTAGACTACCGGAAAAAGAGGTAGATATATTTTATTTAAAAACAATATTTGTAGCAGATAACTGCCAGACAATAATAGCCAGCAAAATAAATAATATCAGGTTTTCGCGTTTGGATATTGACTCAGTAAAGTACAAATGGTATTGTATAAATCCGGGTAATGCGTCCGTAATGTCGCAGGTTTTTCAAAAAAAATCTCAATGCTTTCTGCCCAGAATTCCTGGAAATTTTTTAAGGCATAATCCGAATACAAATCAAAACCCGGAATGGCTTCCTGTTGAAAAACTTTATTGCCATAATTGTTAAATGCCGGAAACGCGGCAACAAAATTTTTATCCGCCTGGCGACCTGTTTCAAAAAACTGGTAATAGTAGGCATGTGCCATTTCATGCAGCCCTACATTTTGTCCATCGTCGGGACACTGAAAGCCGTGCAGAAAATGTTTCCAGGAAAGATTAATCGTATTGCCGGAAACGTTGCCTTCGAGCACCCGTACCGTTGGATGCACGCCAATAAATTCTTCCGGGTAAATATGAATATAATCAAAGTCGGGCAACAGGAATTTTTCCAGGCCAAAAGTAAGTTGTATGGCTGCTGCGCTGATTAGTACCGGCATTTCTTTAAAGCCGCTCTTATCATGAATTACAAAAGATATCTGCGTGATAAATTTCCGGGTACGTTGTATAAATTTTTCTTTATCAAATGGGTTTAACCCATTGTAATAAGCCGAATGTTTTTGCAAGATGCGGCTCATCTCCGGCAATGAAAAATTCAGTTCGCTGCCGCGATAAGTGTGTACCGCGTTGGCAAATTGCACTCCTTCAGGATAAAGGTTATCATTGCCAGGTAGAATATTATTATCGTCCGATTCGCTGCTTGTTTTTTTATTGCTGCGGATGGCTGCGATGGAAAAAAATAAAATGAAAATTGCCAGCACAACAAATCCCGGGGCAAGATCCATGGGATTGGAATAGTGCTCATCCCATTTGTGATCATGTATGCGATGTAAAATTGCCTTTTGTTGCTGCAGCGGTAAGCTGTCAATCAATGGAGGCAATTGGCCCTCGCCGTCCCAATAAATTGTTGTATCCTGCGGCATCGTTTTCCTCGTTACAAATGTTGTCTATTCTACTACCATTTTTTTCAGCCAGCCTTTCTGCGGCATCGGATATTCGCCTAAATTTTTTATTTCCGCTAATTTTAAAAAGCATAAGAATGAGCAAAGCCGCCAGGAAAAAAACAAACAGCAGCGGACCTAAAATAACATTCTCGTTTGCGTGGGCAGGCATTGGTTTAGTTACTACTACGTGTATTGTGCGTAGCCCATCAGGGTTCAGACTGTCTGTCTTCACCGGTACGGTAAAAGCAATGTCATCAGTATCTTGTGTTTGCGGCATATAACGAGTTATTCTTCCAAAGCATCATCTTCACCTCCATCCAGTAAAGGAATATTACCAACCGAAGCGCCGGCAATGCCTTTAACGGAACCATACATTCCGCTTGTACTGATCAGCACTTTTTCCAGTTGCTTTTCTCTTTCCTTCCACATCTTTTCCATTTGTATGCGCTCCTTCATAATGCTTTGCTTCATCGCCATAAACCCTTCCACGATAGCTTCTACCTGTCCTTTAAACTCATTACCTGTTAAATAATTGTAGAGCAGCTGCATTTTATCGCCCTTGTTTTCTTCACTGCGCTGTATTTCATGCACCGTTAAAATTCCCTTGCGCAGTAAGTGCGCCACGCTGTTAACTTCGCTAAAATTGCATATCCAAATACCATCTTTTTCACCAAACCTTTCCATGTCTTTCGGGAACGCCTGCGTAACCAAAATAGCTACATCGGCACCGCGGCTGCGCATATCCGTTTTTAATTTATCTACCCAGCTATTGCTCCAGGTTTTAGTGCGTTTGCTTTCGTAAATAATTTTTCCGCAAGGCGTGCCACTGCTGGTTCTTACTACCTGTATGCAATCCGCCCCTTCCACGCCCTTGCCCACTTCTTCAATAATATCAAACGGAAAACTTTCTTTCAAAATGGCTTCCAGCAACAGTTCCTGCACTTCGCCCTGGCGTTGCATGGAACTTTGTTCGGCCCGGCGTTTCATTTCATCAGCCAGTTTTTTTTGTTCATTCAGCTGCAATTCGAGCTCTTTTAATTTCAGCTGGTAACCGGTTTCTTTCAATGAATTTTTTTCATTTTCCTGGTGACGGATCTGTTCCGTGAGCGAACCTCTTTCTTCCTGTAATTTTTTTTGCAGCGTAATTTCCAGCTCTGCCTCCCTGTTTTTTAACTGCTGTTCTTTTTGTAAAAACTCCAGTTCTTTTTTACGTGCTTCTTTTAATTTTTCTTCATTGTCGTTGTTGTTGTTTTGCAGTAACCGCAGTTTATTTTCATAATCGGCCGAAATACTTTTTCTAAGTTGCTCCTGAATTTCTGTTTCCAGTTTTAGTTTTTCCTGCTGTAGTTTTTGGGCAAACAATTCATTTTCTTTTTTCTTTTTTTCTTCAAACAATTGCTGGTCTGCCGACAGCTTTCTTTTGTCTTCTTCCATTTTGTATAAAGACTGGTTTAATTTATCCTGGTATTGTTGCTGGTATTTTTGTTCAATATCCGCCGCCAACACATTTTCCACATCAAACACATGCCCGCAGTTGGGGCATTTTATATTATTTGCCATCACTTAATTTTTTTACAAGATAGGAAGAAAGAAGTTTCAGTGAACGTACGGATATTTCACACAACGGGCACTACGAAAACCACGGGAAGAAAGTGGTTTTTATTACGGATTTTTATGCACAGTTGATTTCTGTCCGGTGTGCCATTTTGTACATTATTTGTGGCCCTGTGTAAAGCCAGTTTACGTTGTTTCCGTAGTATTCTTTGCGCCTGGTGTGTAAAAGAATTATTTTTTACGTTAATTTGCAACTCCGATTAATGCGGCGATGGCGAAATTGGTAGACGCACTACCTTGAGGTGGTAGCGCTCGAAAGGGCTTGGGAGTTCGAATCTCCTTTGCCGCACAAAAATGATCCTGTCTTTTGACGGGATCATTTTTTTAGTACAATCCTGAACGTAGTACCCTTGCCGGTTTCAGAATGTTTTACAAATAATTCCCCTTTATGGTATTGTTCGATAATGCGTTTGGATAAACTCAGTCCCAAACCCCAGCCTCGTTTTTTGGTAGTAAAGCCCGGCTTAAAAACATTCGGAATATGTTGTTTGCTGATACCTTTACCGGTGTCTGTAACATCAATCACTACTTGCGAGGTTTCTTTTTTTATGGCGATACTGATGGCGCCTCTTCCATCCATCGCATCCAGTGCATTCTTTAATAAATTTTCTATCACCCAGTCAAACAGGGGCGCATTTATTTGTGCCGGAATAAATGTTTCTCCCATGCTGTTAATCGAAAAATTCACCTTATCCGGGGCTCTTCGTTTTATATAAGCCATCATGGTTTCCACCTGTTCCAGCACATTCATTTCTTCCAGTTGCGGCGTGCTGCCGATCTTGCCAAAACGGTCGCTTACCAATTTTAACCGGTCAACATCTTTACTCATTTCGGTAGCAATCTTTTCATTACCCGGCTGGTCTTTTAATAATTCAACCCAGCCTTGTAAAGAGGAGAGGGGCGTACCCAACTGGTGCGCCGTTTCTTTCGCCATGCCCGCCCATACCTGGTTTTGGGTAGATTTATTACGGGTGCTGATGGCAATTAAAGTAATGATAATGAACAGGGCTACAATAAAAAGTTGCACCAGGGGGAAGTAACGCATCTCTTTCAGCAGCGATGATTCGCCATAATACAAACGGTTCTTTTGGAGCGAATCTACAGGGTTGGTCCAGCTTACCGGCGGGTGCAGTCCTTTAAATTCTTTTAGTTTATGACTAACGTAAGACGGGTCATTTTTTATCTTAACCGAATCCAAATTATTGGTTTCAAAAATGCTGTCTTTTTCATTCACCGCAATCATCGGAATGTCCTTGTTATTTTCAACCAGTATTTTGCCCGAAAGGTTGGTAGGCGTTGCGGCGGAGTTGCTGATGTCTTTCACGGCTTCCACCCATTGCTCTATTTTTAAGCGTTCTTCAGCAGCAATTTTTTTTGCCAGGTAGTTGCTGTAAAAAATAGTACCGCTTACAATGGCAATGGCTATAACGGCCAGCCCTGAACGCCAGTTAAAAAATTGACTAAACATTTGTAAATATAAAATAAGAAAGCAACATCCAAAAAGAAGTAAGTTTGCGCCATAGGCATTACGGTGAAAAAGAGCAAAGCAAAAAATATTGGTCCGGGCATTTTGCGAACAGCAGCATTGTTGCATCGCCCTCTTGTACTTTTTTCAGCTTTAAGCAGCAATCAATTCGCAACAGTTGTAGCTAATAGCCAGCAAAGTTCAAATTAAAAGTTAAAAAATACGGCCGCATATCTGATGACAGAAAACAACTACGCAGCAACGCATCTATGTAATCAGCAAGAACAGGCCGTTGATTCAGCTGAAGCATTGCCTGTTGTAGCCATTGTAATTTTAAACTGGAACGGCAAACATTTTTTAGAACAATTTCTTCCATCAGTAATTGCTTCTTCTTACCAAAATAAAAAAATCATTGTTGCTGACAATGCTTCTACTGATGATTCCATTACTTTTTTACAGCAGCATTTTCCGCAGGTAGAAATTATAGAGAACAACACCAACGAAGGCTTTGCAAAAGGTTATAATACTGCGTTGCAACAGGTAACGGCAGACTATTATGTTTTACTAAACAGCGACGTGGAAGTAACGCCGGGCTGGATTGAGCCCATCATTGAACTGATGGAAAACAATGCGGGCATCGGCGCCTGCCAGCCAAAAATGTTAACCGATGCGGCCCGGCATTTATTTGAGTATGCAGGCGCCTGCGGCGGCTGGCTTGATAACTTTGGTTATCCGTTTGCAAGAGGAAGGGTATTTGACGTAGTGGAAGAAGACAAGGGCCAGTACAATGAGGCACAGCCCTGCTTTTGGGCCAGTGGTGCAGCTATGTTTGTACGTGCCGACATGTATCATGTGCTCGGCGGACTGGATGAATATTTTTTTGCGCACCAGGAAGAGATTGATTTTTGCTGGCGCCTGCAGCTGGCCGGGTATAAAGTATATGTGCAACCAGCGTCAGTAGTATATCATGTAGGCGGCGGTACATTAGCAAAGGGCAATCCCAGGAAAGATTTCCTCAACTTCCGCAACAACCTGGTAATGCTCGCAAAAAATTTACCGGTCGCAACTGCCTTATGGAAAATTCCTTTCCGCATGGGGCTGGACGTGATAGCGGCTTACCAGGCATTGTTCAGTGGTAATGGAAGGTCGTTCTTAGCCATAGCAAAAGCGCATTGTTATTTTATCAAGTGGTTGTTGTTTAGTAAAAAGCAATCCGTATTTCCCATATCAAAAAGTGGCCAGCTGCATGGATGGTACAGTGGGTGCGTGGTTTGGCAATATTTTGTAAAACATAAAAAAACGTTTTCAGAAATTATTTATAACAAATAATTTTTTTTGAAACACATCCCTTATTTTTGCCCTCGCAAAACCAGTAGCATGCAACAGGAAATAATAGATACAACACACAAAGATTTTGCCCACAACTGGGTGTCCTCCTCACGTTTTCTCTGGTATTGCCAGATATTCATGGTAGTGGCTTTAATACTAGGCGGCTGTTATGGTTTATATACCCATCGCTACAAGGGAAAACCAGAAGTTGCGGTGCCTGAAAACACCCTGTACAACCCTAAATACAAATAAAAATTTTGTAGTTAATTTACAAGCCTTATTTTTGCAGTCCCAAAACAAAAATAGTTCTTTACATATCGAAGCGAAAGCTTCAAAAAAGCGGAAGTAGCTCATTTGGTAGAGCGCGACCTTGCCAAGGTCGAGGTGGCCGGTTCGAGCCCGGTCTTCCGCTCAGAATTTAGAGCAGATAGCCATGTTATCTGCTTTTTTTTTCTAAAGCCGGTTCTTCGGAACAGGCAGTGTCACTCGGGTGGTGGAACTGGTAGACACGCAGGACTTAAAATCCTGTTCGCTGTAAGGCGAGTGTGGGTTCAACTCCCATCCCGAGTACGGATAAAATAATAGAAGCCTTGATTGCATTAGCTTTCAGGGCTTTTTTGTTTCCACAATATTTCTGCAAAGCATTTAGTATAGCACGGACGAGTTTGATGTTTACCATTTATTATATATGGGATGTTTACCTTAATATATTACCAGGTAAATGAATTAATGATTATAGAATTTATCGTCTTTCCATTTTTGGGGATTATTGATAATGTATTCTGAAATGTGTTGACAGGATTTTTCATCCCGAATGATATGTTCATAATAATTCCGTTGGCAACAATTTTCCCCTAAATTGTTGCCAACCCAATTGGTTTACACCACGGATATATTCCACGGTTACAATGGATTGAAATGCGCCCACAATATCACCAACGGTTTTTGGTTTGGTGGTAGGGGCAATCCCTTGTGGTTGCCCTGTTTCGAAATCATCAATCCCATTTTGATCAATCCCATTTTGATCAACCGTATTTTGGGCAACCACGAGGGTTCCCCCTACGATTTCCATAATTGAATGAAAATGGTTGGGCATCACAATAAATTCATGCAATTGAACATTGGCAAACCGTTCTGCTGTTTTTATCCATTCGTTGTATACCATTTTTCCTGAATCATTCAAAATCATTTCGCCGTCAATAATTTCCCCAAACAAACATTTTTTATGTTGCACACAAATGGTTATAAAATACAACCCTGCCTGCGAATAATCATATCCTTTCAGGCGGATGCTTTTGCGGTGATATTTGTTTGGATCGTATGACACTTTAACTGTGTAAACTAATTGGTATCTTATCTTTTTTTCAAATGCAGGATAAAATAAATTCTACACAAATTGATAAGCCAATCAGATCCCGGTCCCATGTATAACCGCGTTAGCATCTCAATCATGATGGCTCAATCCCTTTTTTAGTATGGGCAATAACCTTATTCCAGAATAGCTTTGCCGGAAAATATTCATTACCCCATCACCTCATTAACCAGCGATTGCATTTTTTGCAAACCGGTGGTGGCAACCACCAGCGGGTCTTGCTGCCAATAGGTTTTATTAAACAATTCAAGCGAAAGGACTTTAGTACCGCCAATGTTTTTCAGGTCACGCAGTATTTGTTTAAGTGGCGCAGCACCATCGCCTGGGTATACCCTGTCACTGTCCGTTTGTTGATCTACCGGTTTGGCAGCAGGGTAGTCATTCATGTGAATTATGTCAATCACCTTTCCGTTTAAAAGACTTAATCCTTCAAAGCCCGAGCCGCCACGAAAAAGGTGATACACATCCGGTAGTATACGGGCGTCTTTATCGTTAGCCGCCGCGGCGATGGCCATGGCCTGGCTGAGGTTATACAGTGTACCCGATGCTCCCCAGAATTCCAGTAGCGGCATCACATTGTATTGTCGTCCCAATGCCAGTATCTGCCGGTAGCGGGTACCTGCTTTTTGAAAATCGAGCGGTTGATTTTTATTGAGACCGACCGGGGGTGCAGCAATGCGATGGCAACCGATAGCAGCCATTATTTTCATCTCCTCTTCCAGCTCTGTCAATGCCGCTTTTCGTTGCGCCTCGTCATCCACCATCCATGCGGTAAAGCTGATTGCATTTTCTACCACTATATTTTTTGATGAAAGATAAGCTGCCAATGACTGTAGTGTGTTTCCCTGTTTAAGCCAGGCCCTGATATCACTTATCCAAAGCTCCATGCCATCGTAACCCGCTGTGGAAGCAATGTCTATAGCACGCAGCAATCCCGGGTTTTGGCCGCTGATGGTGCTTGTATTGAGGCAAAACCGGAAAGGGCCTTGCGGCGCAGTAACGGTGGCTCTGACTGATGCGGGAATAAATATACCTGCAACTAACGCAGCGGATAATTTAAGGGAGTCTCGTCTGTTCAACATATTTGTTAATTGAAAAATTAAAATACAACTATTTTAACAGGTATCCGCAGGGCTTAAAAAAGAAGCAACACCGGCACTAAATTAAAACGGTACAGCCAAATTAAATTCATCTCAATTAACGGACTGCAGGCAACATATTTCTTATGGCGGCTATTTTCCAAACATGCTTGTTTTCCACCACGATAAACGAACTCCACATTTTTTTGGGATCACCATTGGAATTGGCGATTTCATAGCGGCAATCTACTATAGCACTGTTAGCTGTTACCAGCCGTATCTTATCCACGGTAAGTGTTCTATGCTCCGGGTTATTGGCAGAGCTCCTCATCATTCCTTGCACGGCCTCACCAATACCTGCCCTCCATTCACCGGTAGATACCAGCTGATCTATATCTGCAGTTAGTATCTTTGTTAGCAACAGGGTGTCCCTTAATTCGCGGGCCTGCGAATATTGATTGATCAGCCCGGTAATGGCTTGTCGCTGCTGTTCGGATAACTTACGAGCTTGTGCACAAACAAAAAAGCCACTCATTAGAAACAGAAAGAGAAAGCAACTATTTTTCATGTTCATCTTTTTAATTCATATTGGCGCAGTAGTAAACGCGCCTTTACTAAGGTAGCACTTGGTGCACGGATGCGCAAATAGTTTATGGGTACATCCCTTGCCACCAGCCGCGGCCAAACACTGAAACAAAATGAAGCTTGGGTTACGATACCGAAATGCAGCAATATTATTGGTAGTGTTTCGGCAGGCAATGTGTTGAGCAGAAATATGATAGTGGTTTTTAGCAGCATTTTAAAATGCCGGGTGCTTAAGGCCGTACAGTAGTTTTAAGAGAACCAACTACGGCCAGCAGCAATGATAAAATACCAGCTGCGGCCATGGTAGAAATCCTGGAAACTTCATCAACGCCTGAATAGGGCAAATAATTTTTTACAAATATGCCGACACCATAATTTACCACTACGCCAAACACAAAAATGGCCACAGCAACCGTGTATAATTTGTTTTTTATAAAGCGAAAAGCAAAAAGGCATATACCGAGGCCCGCCAACACCAGGAGAGCGAGCGGCAGTGCCAATGGTAAAAACCAGCCCTTTGCCGGCACCAGCCATTGCACCAATAATAAAAAGGGAATCAGGGTAACGCTCAACGCTATGAATGAACCTTCTGTTCTATTTTTTTGCAGCAGCAAAAATGGAGTAATGGTGGCCCATATCATAAACAAAGCGCCGGCCGGGTACAATGACCAGCTAAAGAAACGATCAATAGAATAATTAACAATGAAGCATACCAGGCAGGCAAACAAAAACACGCCTGATAAAATCATTTCGACCCGGTAAGCGGTGCGGTTGGGTTGTTGAATGATCATGTTTGTGGCTTTTTTATGAGGCAGTTTAACTGCCCTCTGATATGAGTTTGAAGTTACGAAAGATACTGCCTTCACTATTTTTTTTACATGAATGGTAGCCAGGTTAGTGAAACATCCTGACTGGCAATTGAGGCCGCTCCTGACACGTTCCGGCAGTTATACTCAAAAATTCAATTCCTGCTTGCGTCGTTAAGAAAGGTCACTATGTTCCGGTTCATCCAATCCTGACTTACTTACAAATTGTTTTTCAGTAAGCTGCTGCAAGCTGCAATTAATAATTATATTACCGCTCCATTTTATAATCAAATAAAAGTATTGATGAAAAGAATCCTTTTAATTACGATGTTATTTACTTCACTGCAAAAGACGATGGCCCAGCAAAATCGCTGGGCACTGGCCAACGGTAATACCATTCAATGGACAGTAAGCGACCGGCTGCCACACCAGGATCACATTGAAATGAGTGGAAAATTCATTTCTGCTGTTATACATTACGGAGTCAATGCGGATCAATCTTTTTTTATCAACCGCGACATCGTGTGGCCGATGCTGCGCACGATACCCAATAATACACACGCGAGTTTAATCCGGTCTTTTAATATCGACCCCGTAAAAATGATCGTGGTAAATAAAAAACAAATTCAGGCAGAAAAGGTAACCACTATCTCACTGAACGGAACGCTGGTGGTAAAGAGCACGCTCAATGAACATCTTGAATTAACCAGGACAATTTTTCCCTCTACCGGTCTTCCCGTATTTTGCGAACAATATCAACTATTAAACAAAGATGAAAAGCCAGCAACGGTTGAAATTCCGTTACTCAATATCAAAACTGCTACCAATGCTGCTGATGGTGTTGAAGGGAGCTATGATGTTATGGTGCAAACAAAAAATGCAGCCACTATTCAGTTACAACCCCGCCAATCGTATACTTTTTACCTGTACTTTTCGGCTATAAAAAAGGGACAGGATTACAGCAATACAGAGGTAGCCGATGAACTTGTAAAAAGAAATGAATTGCTGTCGCTTTTAAATGATAACCTGGTACTGGAAACACCGGACAGCGTTTTGAACAGGGCCTTCGCTTTCGCAAAAATCCGTGCTGCGGAAAGCATCTATCAAACCAAAGGAGGTCCGATGCACGGACCGGGCGGTTTAAGTTATTACGCCGCCATCTGGGCCAACGACCAGGCAGAATACATCAATCCATTTTTCCCCTACCTGGGATATGATTACGGCATTGAGTCAGCGCTCAACGCTTACCGGCATTTTGCCCGGTTTATGAATGCAGACTACAGGCCAATACCAAGCTCGATTGTAGCGGAGGGAACTGATATCTGGAACGGCGCCGGCGATCGGGGGGATGCTGCTATGATAGCATACGGCGCATCCAGATTTGCATTGTCGCAGGGCGATAAAAAAATGGCGACGGAACTATGGCCTTTGATTGAATGGTGCCTGGAATACAATAAACGCAAACTGAATGCCGCTGGTGTGGTGGCTTCAGAATCGGATGAACTGGAAGGTCGTTTTCCTTCCGGGAAAGCCAATTTGAATACATCTTCATTGTATTATGATGCACTGATTTCAGCGGCTTATTTGGGTGAAGCACTGCAGAAAGATAAAAAGCAAATCGCAGTGTATAAATCAGCAGCAATCAACCTTAAAAGGAACATCAATACTTACTTTGCTGCCAACGTAATGGGCTATGATACTTACCGCTATTATGAGGGGAATGATAAACTACGTTCATGGATTTGCACACCTTTAACCGTAGGTATTTTTGATCGCAAACAAGGTACCATTGATGCCTTATTTTCGCCGCAATTGTGGACCGATGACGGGCTGGCTTCGCAGGCCGGTGATAAGACGTTCTGGGATCGTTCTACCTTGTACGCCTTGCGTGGACTATTTGCTGCCGGCGATACCAAACGGGGCTTACAGTATCTGCAATATTATTCCAACCGCAGGTTGCTGGGCGAACATGTACCCTATCCCGTAGAAGCTTATCCTGAAGGTAACCAGCGGCACCTTTCAGCCGAAAGTGGTTTGTATTGCCGGATATATACCGAAGGCTTGTTTGGTATCCGGCCAATTGATTTAAATGCATTTACTATTACGCCCCAATTACCTGCCGAATGGAATTTTATGCAGTTGAAGCATGTGCATGGATATCAAAATACTTTTGATATAGAAGCAAGAAGAGAAGGTAGTCAACTGCGGCTGAAAGTATCTGCTGCAACGGGCATTGTTTTTAATAAATTGGTATTAAACGGAAGCAAACAAACGATCAGGTTTTAAAATAACAGCTTTGAATTTTTTAGAATGAAGACCCGTTGATTGATTAATAACCTTCGTTTTTGTTGTTGCAAAAAGAACATGAGGCACAAGTGAGTGACACAACGATGTCGCCATTGTGAACAACAGCCGGTTCAAAAATAATTGCCTGTTTTGAAGGACAATTTAGGTTTAGTATAGGTTAATAAAGAAGGGATGCTTCAATGACTGTTTAAATACATTTGTTACATGAAAAAGTATATTGTTTTTATTGGCGTGCTGCTTTCGTTTTTGCAAACAACTGGCCAGTCGCTGTTGCCATATAAAAATCCGAAACTACCTGTTGAAAAAAGGGTAAAAGATTTGCTTGCGAGGATGACACCCGAAGAAAAATTCTGGCAGTTATTTATGATACCCGGCGATTTAAGTGATGGCAAGGAAAAATATAAAAATGGCATATTCGGTTTCCAGGTAAGTGCAAAAGGGAGTACGGATGCGGCGGGGCAACTGCTAAATTATAGTGCTGCTTCCAATGCAGGCGAAACAGCCAAACTCATTAATAAAATGCAGCATTATTTTGTGGATGAAACAAGGCTTGGTATTCCCATCATTGCATTTGATGAAGCCCTGCATGGTTTGGTAAGGGACGGTGCAACTGCTTTTCCGGCAGCCATCGGCCTCGCTGCTGGCTGGGATACAACTTTTATGAAAACCGTGGCAACGGCCATTGCCCATGAGACCAAAAGCCGTGGCATCCGACAGATATTATCGCCCGTTGTAAACATTGCCAGCGATGTAAGATGGGGACGGGTAGAAGAGACGTATGGAGAAGATCCATTCTTGTCTTCAGCAATGGGGGTAGCTTTTGTATCGCCTTTTGAACAGATGGGTGTAGTAACAACACCTAAACATTTTTTGGCCAACAGCGGCGATGGTGGAAGGGATAGTTACCCGATTGATATTGATGAAAGATTACTGCGGGAAATTTACCTGCCACCATTTACAGCCTGCTTTGAAAGAGGTGGCAGCCGAAGTGTGATGACGGCCTACAATTCCATCAACGGCAGCCCGAGCACAGCTAATAATTGGCTGCTCAATGAAGTGTTGAAAAAACAACTGAATTTTAAAGGCTTTGTTATTACAGATGCTTCTGCCACCGGCGGCGCCAATGTATTGCACTATACCGCCAGCGATTATGCTGATGCAGGTGCCAAAGCAATGAACAATGGACTGGATGTTATTTTTCAAACTGCGTGGGAACACCACGCATTATTTATGCCCGCATTTTTAGATGGCAGAATCAGCACCCAAACAATTGATGCCGCGGTGGATAGGGTGCTGCGGATAAAATTTGAACTGGGCTTGTTTGAAAACCCTTACACCAATGAAGAAGAAGTAAATAAATGGAATGGCAACCCTGAACATAAACAACTGGCGAAAAAAGCATCCTTAAAATCGATGGTATTGCTTAAAAATGAAGGTCACTTACTGCCCATAAAAAAGTCAATAAAAACGATGGCATTAATAGGCACCGATGCGGTGGAAGCCAGGCTGGGCGGATATAGTGGCCCGGGTAATAACAAGGTGAGCATATTGCAGGGCCTTAAAAACAAATTGGGCAAATCAGTCGACATTCAGTATGCAGCTGGTTGTGGCCGTAGCACGCAGCAATGGGTACCTGTACCAGCTACAAATTTGTCTTTCACCAGCAACGGCAAAACGGAAGCGGGTCTGTTGGGTCAGTATTTTAATAACGTGCAATTATCAGGTGCTCCTGTACTTACAAGAATAGATAAAGAAATTAATTTTGGTTGGACATTGTACTCGCCGGCTCCTGAAGTAAACTATGATTTTTACTCCGTAAAATGGGCGGGTAAAATAAAATCTCCTGCCGCCGGAAAATACCAGCTGGGTATTGAAGGCAATGATGGCTACCGCTTATACCTCAATGATAAATTGATTGTAGATAACTGGAAGAGCCAGACTTATACAACCCAACTTGCGGATGTATATTTTGAAAAAGAAAAAGACTACAACATCCGCATTGAATTTTTTGAATCACAGGGATATGCCCGCTTTAAATTGATCTGGAATGTGGGGGTGGCCAATGACTGGCAACAAAAAATCAAGGAAGCTGTGGCCGCAGCAAAAAAATCGGATGTAGCAGTAATTGTGGCGGGTATTGAAGAAGGGGAGTCGCAGGACCGGGCCTACCTTGGTTTGCCCGGCCACCAGGAAGAACTGATTGAACAGGTTGCTGCCACGGGCAAGCCGGTTGTAGTAGTGTTAATTGGCGGCAGCGCTATCACCATGAGCAAATGGATCAACAGGGTGCCAGCCATTTTGGATGCCTGGTATCCGGGTGAAGACGGTGGCAATGCCATCGCAGATGTATTGTTCGGTGATTACAATCCTGCTGGCCGCCTGCCCATTACTTTTCCTGTATTTGAAGGACAGTTGCCGCTTGTGTACAATCACAAACCTACCGGCCGAACGGACGATTATGCCAACCTCAACGGTCAGCCTTTGTTTCCTTTTGGGTTTGGTTTAAGCTATACCTCTTTTGAATACAGCAACCTCCGCTTTGATAAAAAGCAGTGGGCGAAAAATGATTCTGCGAAGGTGTACTGCACCATAAAAAATACGGGCAGTGTTGATGGTGATGAAGTAGTACAATTGTACATCCGCGACGTATTGTCCTCACTTGCACAACCCGTAAAACAATTAAAAGGGTTTCAGCGCCTGTCATTAAAAGCGGGAGAAGCAAAAGAAATTTCTTTTAATATTACACCCGGACTGCTGAAGCTGCTTGATGCCAATATGCAATGGATTGTAGAACCGGGCGAGTTCAGGATTATGATTGGTGCCTCATCAAAAGATATCAGGTTAAGGGAGCTGGTGAAAGTGGTGGAGTAAAATGAATTATTCTTAATCACTTACTGAGCACTTTTTCGAATGGAGAAGATAAAATATAAAATCAATAGCAGGTGGATAAGAAATACCGAATAGAATGCTGCTGAGGCAATTAGTTTTATTGTATCTGCCATGGTCGGCATTATTTCATTTACCGAAATAATTTTGTAAGGCAAAAATGGAATTGTCAATAACAGCAATGCTATTGAAACACAGATAAAATACAATGCTGAAACTGCAAATGGCTTTGTTACTTTTAACCGCAGGCAAAAGATGAAACACACAAATGCAAGCAGTGTTGAAAGTGCGAACGCACGAACCAGTAGGAAGCTAAGCGGATAAATCGTTACATGCCAGCCCTCATCCTTGCTGATACCAGTTTTAGTAAAAAAGATAAAGATTGCTATGTTTATTATTAACAGAATAAGGCCCGAAAAATAATATTTTTTCATTTCCAAAGTGGTCTTCAATACAATTACTGGTATTATAATGTACCGGCGTCCAGTTGTTCCAAATAAATAAATTCAGGTGATTGTACACCAGCTTCTTTTCTAATCTCCACCAGCCGCGGAGACTCAAAAAAAGCTTTGGCATTCCCGATAGATGACCAGGCAGAAAAATGGACAATTTTGTTTGGCTCATTTTCATATCTCAATACCTGGTAAGCAATTTCTCCTGCTTCTTTTCTCATCCCTGCTGCAGCATCGAATATTTTTTTCCAGGCAATGTAATTGCTTACTTCATGAATAATTAAGACGTATGACATTCGCTGTGTTTTATGCTGGTTTCCTCCTGTTGCTGACTTTTACTTTTTGCATTAACTGCTCAACAATCAAAATAGTCTGATTCCAATTGCCAGGCTGAGTGATCCAAAATCTTCCTTCGTGGTTTTATCCCGGTTAAAAATATTGATGTAAGACAACTTACCCATACAGCGGTGCGTTTTGGAAAAATAAAAACCCACGGAAGGTTTAACGCCTACTAACATGCTGCCATTTATAAAACTGGGGCCAGTCATCAGCGACAGGTAAATATGTTGATCGGGATGATAGGAAGCACCTGCAAAAAGATTGACCATTCCCGGCACATCATCGACAGGCGTAAAGGAAGTCCCATCTGTATTCAGTCTTAACACCTTGTCATTTGCCAGGTATACATCGCCGGTAAGTTCAACTACTGCTTTAAATTTTGTTTTGCTGCCAAAAAAAGTTTGAATGCCAAGTCCGGCTCCCCAGGGGTTGTTTCCGGTTGTGCGGTCGTGGGTAGTTAAGTTCACTTGCCCCAGTAAAAATGTAGTTACTTTTTGCTTCGGCTGGGCAATGGTTTGTACTAAAATAAAACTTAGCAGGATGGTTACGATCGTTTTTTGCATAGTGGATGTTTGTACAACGAAAATAGATAAATGAATGATATGTCACGACCGGTTATTTTTTTAACATTAACAGCAGTACAGTGCTGCTTGTTGATTGTTGCCCATGCAGTCTTTCGCCCGCCATGGCTCAAAATAGATCATCATAATAAAGGTTGCAGGGATAGCAAATGCAATACCGGACCGTTGCCAGTTGGCAGGTGTTGCTGACAAGTACAACAACCCGCTTAACTGTTCAATTTATCAGGTGGTAATTAATCAAGCAGTTTACCAGTCGGAATTTGGTTGGGGGATTATTTAACTATTAATGGAACGTTATTCTACCTCCATATGAGAAGGGTTACTCCAGCATTTGTATAACCCGGGTTATTTTGCCGTCTTCATTAATGCCTTCCAAAATGAGGCATAATTTTTTGCTGATATCATTATTGTAAAATGAGATGATAGTTTTTTGGTTTGTTTTATCGGTAATGATAAACGGATTCCAATATAAAGTGCTTCGGTTGTCGGGTGCTGACATAGCATTGGTGTCAGTATAATCTGGTTGCGTAAATTCTTTAAACCTGCTATAACCATTTAGTAAAAATGTTTCAAGCCCGGGAGTGTTATTGATGTTGCTGTAGACCGGGGAATAACCTTTTTTTGAGTAAAGCGCAATAACACCGGAAAATCCATTTTGCAATGAGCCGAGGAAAGGTGGCCTGAATGCTTTAATATAGGCAATGTTATTGATGTCAAGGTCGTTTGCGCCTTCAACGCTGATCGGCACTTCATCCAATAAGATATCTGGTGTTCCGGGTATACCTTGTGAATCAAGATACCAGACCGGAACGAGTTCTCCACCAGGGGTATATACCGCTTTGAATCCGGGTATTTTCGATTGTAAGTAATTCCATAAGTTACGCCCGTTCGCAGTGATGTCACCCTGTATGTCAACCGCAATATTATTGCCCTCACCTGAATATAATCCATGGGTATAATAGTCATCTAAAATTTGCGTCGTGGTTTTTATTTTGGTTTTAACAATCACTTCTAGTAATGTTTTTGAAGCTGCCAATTGGCGAAGTTTTTCCTGCGTTGCAAAAAAATTAATTTCTTTCGCTGGTATTGTAATATTGGATTCAAATAGTGTTGCAGATGGAAGAAGGATTTGTCCGGTTGAAAAGTAGCTTTTCCTTTCTTCGCGTTTCATAAGGCCGCCATAAAATTTCACAGCACCATTGATATTTTTCTGATTATTGATGCTATAAAAAAGCTTCACCGTATCATACACAAATAAGTTTCTTTGTTCAAAACTTCCATCTCTTTTTACCGGCAACACCAGCATCTTTTTTACACTGTCTTTTGTTTGCAGCATCACATTCACCGTTAAGGGCTGTGATGAGCGCAGTAATTTCTTTTGGGTGATCTGCCCTTTTATTTGGAGGTAACTTGTATCTGCGGGGTAAGCAATTTCTGGTAATAATCCTTTGGTAATGGCCTGCCAGTTATATCGGCGGTGACCATTGGTTAGCATCACCAGGTCCAGCCAGGCGGCCGTGCTGTCAGTAAATAGTGGAGCTGAAAAATACTGTTGCGGATGATAGATGGTTCCTTTTAATTCACTGCTCAAAAGCAAGTCGGAGAATATTCCTGGCCCCGCTGTGTCTGCCAGGCTTGCCTCTGTTATTGCGAGGGAAAGATTGGTTAATGAACTGTCGCCAACATTTATTTCAACTTCATTTCTTCCTTTTTTGGAAAAGTCTTTTTTAATCATTGTTATGGTCGGCAAAAAAGAAATGCGCCCGTTACCAGCAAAAGCAATTCTTTCAGCCACCGGTATCCAGTCGGCATTAAAAAGAGTACATTGAAAAATGCCCGTCGGAAAATGGCTGATGTCAATGCCAACATTCACCAACGTTTTTGATGACAGATCGATATCTAATTTATACCGCAACGAGTGATTGTAATGCACCAGCAAGTGCATGTGTTTAAATTCTTTTCCTGCCACCGCACTGCGTTCAACCCCTACGATCGCACTGTTATTGTTTGTTAAAACGCCCAATGTGGCGCCGCTTTGCTGTTGCGCTGTAATTGTGTTGATTCCGGTGTTGCCATGCACATCCTTCCAGTTGAAAAAGAAATTTTCATCTTTTTTCAACAACACAGAAAATGAGCCCATGCCATCGTGTACGGTAGCAAATGAATCAAGTATGTTTCCTTTTTGATTGGTTATGGTTCCATGGATGTGAACAGGATTCCCCGCCTGGTCTGTGGCCTTGAATGCAATGGTGTTGTTTAAGTCAGCTATACTAAAACCTCCTTCAGGATACAGCTGCACCGTTGTTTTGTTCACTTGCTGCAACAACGCTGTATTAGTTTTAGCGGCTTCATTCTTTGGCTGATAAACTGCCAGCGTGCGGCTGTAAATAAATGCGCTGTCAAAATTTAGCATCCATTTTGTGTAAGCCTTTAAATGCAGTGTTGTATCAGGATAATTTTTTGGGATATCAAAAGAGCCTTTTGCTCCGGCTATCAGTAAAGGCGCTTCCGTTTGCTGTATCAATTTACCAGTTGCATCATACCAGTCTGTATAAAGTGTTTTACTTAACGTTGAGGGATAGCCGTTGTTTAACACATACGCCTTGTAAAATATTGTTTCGCCGCCGGCGTACATGGAGCGATCTGTTTGGATGTGCAGTTTTTCAGGTGTAAATAGTTCGCTGTAAATCTTCAAAGTGCTATCAGTTTGCTGGGCGGCAAGCACATTAGTAAAAACCAAAAAAACAATAAGGAGTGGAAGTTTTCGGGTCATGGTATTTTTTGTTGCCGGCTACACCTGCGTTTAATTAATGTTGCAATCGTTATAGGACAAGAAGAACTGTAAAGTAGGTAAAAAATAAGTATAGTAAATAATTAATCTGATGTTTGTTTCCACGGTATACAGAGGCGCTGTATAAAAGTTTGATATGGCTTTTTCCCGGTTGTGCTGAACTGGTGTTGGAGGCGCCGGCACCACGTTTTAGGATGGAGTGTTTGCGACAAACGACCTGTTCCGCTGCATAGGCTGCCCTATTTTATTATCAATAAAAATCAGGAACGATACAACGTTCAGGGTATGCGCATAATTTGTTTTTCGGGCTTGAACTTTCGTTGAATGAAAGGGTGGCTGAAGAAGGCAATGCTTACGAACCTTGTTTAAGCAAGGCGAAATGCTTTGAAAGAGATTTACTTATTATTTGAGACTTGAATAAACAATCGCTTCAAATTTGGCTTCCACATCGCCATGACTATTGGGATTTTGTTGTGTCATAAAAAGACAAACGAGATGCGCCCTGGGATCGGCCCAATAGGTGGTGCCATAATATCCGCCCCATGCAAAAGAGCCTGCATTGCGTGGCCCCTTGGCCGCTGTTTTTGCTGATGTGATACCAAAACCCAACCCCATATTGTCGTCTCCAAACATGCCCTCTTTTAACTGGCCGCTGGTCATCATTTCCACAGTTCTTTTTGAAAGAATCCGGTGACCATTATAAATGCCTCCATTCAGCATCTCTGCATAAAAACAGCATAATCAAAAGCAGTGGAAGAAAGACCGGCACCACCGGAGAAATAATGTTTATTCATCAGGGGATAGTCGGGATCTATATGGCGGAAGGTGTGATTCCAGGGAATGACATGATTCAAAGAATCTTCAGTATACACGGTTGCCATCCGGCTTGCTTTTGACGCTGGCACATTAAAATAGGTATCTTTCATGCCAAGTGGCTCAAATATATTCTTGGTTAAAAATGCTTCCAGGTTCATGCCACTGATTACTTCTATTAAACAACCCAGCAGATCACTGTTTAATCCATATTGCCATTTTTCACCTGGTTGAAAGCTAAGGGGCAGTTTGCCGAGCGCTTTCATTTTTTCCAGCAGGCTGACATCAAAATATCCGAGGCCGGAGGGGATGTTTTTTTTGGTATAAATGGCCTGCACTTTTGAGCTGCCGATATCTGTATAATCCAGTCCCGAAGTATGTGTAAGCAGGTCACGAAAAGTGATTTCCCTGTTTGCTGGCACGGTGGTGTAGGATGTATCTGCATCATTGAATTTATCCAGCACAACCGGATGTTTAAATTCAGGGATAAAATCGGAGATGGGTTCATCGAGTAGTAATTTTCCCTGTTCATATAAAATCATAATTCCCGCACTGGTGATTGCTTTTGTCTGCGACATGATGCGGAACAGCTGGTCTTTCTGCATTGGTTTTTTCGAATTGACATCAGCATAGCCATACCCTTTGTATTGAACAACCTGGTTATCCTTAATAACGATCGATACGGCCCCGGTTAACCAATTTTTACTAATGTACTCATTTACCACCTGGTCAATCCTGGATAAGCTGTTATAATCAACCGACGGGTTTGTTGAATTGAGCTGTATTACCTGTGCTGGCAACACTGCAGGCAACAACAGCAGTAAAAAAGAAAAAACAAGAAGGGAGTTGTTATACCTCGTCATGGCAATGGAGTTTAATGTTCAGGCAGGTTAGTACCGTTTCTGCGGCAAAACTCACCGTTATAATTTAATTAAATTTAGTGTTTTTTATTTTCACTGTGCCATAATTCTATCACCTGCTTGTTTGAAACAGTTGTTTACTGCCGCAGTTTATTATACAAATTTACCATCGGCATTGGCCTGTTTTTCCTATCCCGTTCCCGCTCCGTAATAAAAGCTCAAAAATGTTATATAGTAAAAGAGAGTGACACAACGATGTCCATTATATAACCCAATGCCGGTAAAATATTTACTTATTTAATGCCGTAGCCAAGCTACTTAACTAAAAAAAGTATAGATTCACAAACCAAATTATAATGCGCTTGTCCGCCCCACATTTTTAACGTTATTCAATTATAGTATGCCACAAAAAAACAACACCCGCCGGTCGTTTATAAAAAATACTGTCGGCGCAGCCATTGCATTTACCATTGTACCGCGACATGTACTGGGCCGCGGTTTCCTGGCACCCAGCGATCAGCTAACCAAGGCCGTTATTGGCGTAGGAGGCATGGGCCGCGGGCATTTTGGCTATGCCGCCACCAGGGTTGGCGCCATTTGCGATGTAGATAAAACCCATTTAAAAGAAGCCGCCGCCATGTTGCCCAACGGCGTTAAAACATTCACGGATTACCGCGAGGTGATCACGCTACCGGAGGTGGACATTGTACACATCGCTACACCGCCGCACTGGCACGGCATCATCGCCGCTGATGCGGCAAGGGCCGGCAAAGATATCTGGTGCGAAAAACCCATGACCCGTACCATCGGCGAAGGCAAACGCCTGGTAGAAGCCGTGCAGCAACATGGCCGCATCTTCCGCCTCAACACCTGGTTCCGTTTTGAAGATAATTTTTACGGCATGCAGACTACTGTAAAGCCCATTAAAAAATTAGTGAACAGTGGCTTGCTGGGCTGGCCGTTGAAAGTTACAGTAAGCCGTCATACAGGGTTCGACTGGAAATTTTACTGGGTAGGCAAAACCAACCTGGAAGCCATGACACCGCCGCCTGAACTGGATTATAATATGTGGCTCGGGCCGGCGCAATACAAGCCATACAATCCGCACCGCGTACACCAAACTTTTCGTGGGTACTGGGATTATGATGGTGGTGGCCTCGGCGATATGGGCCAGCATTACATTGACCCCATTCAATATTTTTTAGGTAAGGACGATACCAACCCCATCTCGGTAGAGATTGATGCGCCGCAACAGCATTCCGATGCAGTCGGCACCTGGCGCAGGATTGAGTACACCTATGCGGATGGTTGCAAGATCATTTTAGACGGCGAAGGCAAGGATGTGGGCGCTCCGTATATTGAAGGTCCGCTCGGTAAATTGTATCCCGGTTTTAAATCGGATATTCCTGATCTGCAAAAAAAGCTCGATGCATTTCCGGACCCTGAACCACAGGTGACCAACTTTATTGATGCCGTTACCAACCGTAAAAAGTTTGCGCTCAATGAAAGTAACGGGCATCGGAGTTGTACCATCATCAACATGGGTAAAATTGCGCTGGAGCTCGGTCGTTCCTTGCAGTTCGACCCGGTAAAGCAACTTTTTATCAACGACGAAGAAGCGAATCGTTTAAGCGATCCGCCGATGCGTTCGCCATTTAATTTGTAAAAAAAATGTTGTCCCGGCTGCAAAAGCTTTGATGAACTTCATTGGCGTCGCACGTAATTAAATGGTGCGATAGCAGTGTCAGTAGACAATGGTACACTACATCAAAACAACGGTCAACATTTGTAAACGACTTTATTTTTTTATTTTTTCAATATTGTATTCAATATGCAAATTTTTAAACTCCCTTTCTTATTGCTTTTGTTTGCTGCTTTTTCAGCAACAGCCCAAACGCCCGACATAAGACTGTTATCAACCAAAATAGCCGACGTGCTGGCCACCATGCCTGCGCAAAACAAAGCGCAGCTCGACAAAAGCATGCAGTCCATAACTGACTTAAAACAGGACGGACTTGTAACAATGATCAGCCAGTTTACCGCTCCGGGTACAGGAGACAATACTTCTCTGGAGTATGCCCTCAGCGCCTACGCATCGTACGTCATTCAAACCGGTAAGGATGCAGAACGGCAAGCCGCGGTAGTTGCCTATTGCACCGGGCTGGATAAACTGGCCGACAGCAAAAACAAACAATTTATTATTTACCAGTTACAACGTTTTGGTAAAGACGATGCGGTGGCCTGTATTGACAAATACCTCAGCAACGCCGACCTGGGTGGGGTAGCAGCAAGAGCGCTGGCACAAATAAAAACACCGCTCGCACAAAAAGTATTGCTGAAAGCATTGCCTGCTGCAACAGGCGACAATCAAAACTCAATTGTTGAAGCGCTGGGCTATACACAAAGCAAATCCGCCGTAGCCGCCATTACCAAACTGGCCAGCACAACAGATGAACAGCAACGCAAAGTAAGCCTGGCAGCACTCGCAAAAATTGGTGATGTTTCCAGCGCCAAACTGTTGCAAGGCGCCGCACAAAAAGCAGGCTTTACCTACGACAATACCAACGCAACATCCGACTATATTTTATACCTGCAACAACTGGCTAAAACCAGTAAACCATTGGCTGTTCAATATGCCACCAAATTAATGACGGATGCAGCAGGAGCAAAACAATTGCAAACACGCATTGCCGGTTTAAAATTATTGACCGACATCAATGGCGCCAAAGGACTACCCATGCTACAGGCGGCTATGCAGGATAAAGATATTAAGTACCGTGGCGCAGCATTGCAATTTGCAGCGCCTTATCAAACAGCTGTCACCAATGCACAATGGGTAAAGTTGCTCAGCACTATTTCGCCTGAAGCGCAGGTACAGGTGCTTTCGTTTGTAAGTAAAACAGCCGACAAAACTTCATTGCCTGCGTTAAAAAAACTGTTACAAAGCAACAACGAAGCGGTACAAGCTGCGGCAATAGCAGCCGTTGCTAAAGTAGGTCAGCAGGAAAGTCTACCCGCCATTTTGAGCACACTCACGAAAGGCAATCCCGCCACCATTGAAGCAGCTAAAAATGCGTTGCAACAAATAAAAGGCGATGGCGTAAGCAGGGCTGTTGCCGCTGCATTGCAGGGTGCAACACCGGCTGCAAAAGTAGCATTGCTAAGTGTGCTGCAGGCAAGGTCAGCCGATAATGCCGCTGCCAATGTGTTTGCAGAAATCAACAGCAGCGATGCAGCGGTGCACCAGGCCGCAGTAAAAGCATCACCCGCAGTAGTAATGCAAAAAGATTTACCGCAGGTGGTCGCTTTGCTGGAAACATCTGGTACAGATGATCAGCCATTTTATCAGCAAGCCATCATCAATGCAACAGCCGGTATAAAAGATACGGTTGCCCGTACACAGTTGTTGCTACAGCAAATGGCTAAAGCAGCCAATGATAAAAAGCCCCGCTACTTTAATGTTTTATCCGCCATCGGCGGCAGCAAAGCCTTAAACGAATTACAATCGGCTTTTGCCAGCGGTGATGATGCTACCAAAGCAGCAGCGGTTAACGCTTTATCAAAAGCGTCGGGCGCTACTACAGCAAGAGCTTTATACAAAATTGCTGCTACTAATGCAGCGTATAAAGAAACCGCATTGAATGGTTATATCGATATCATCGCCAAATCAAAATTTCCGGGCGATCAAAAATTGTTAATGCTGCAGGATGCTATGGAACTGGCAACAACGGCCAAACAAAAGCAAACTATTTTGGATGAAGTGGGCAATTGTAGATCATTTACGGCGCTTACTTTTGCGGGCAAATACCTGGACGACCCGTCTGTTCAGCAGCAGGCAGCGTTGGCTGTACTGGACATCGCATCTGCCAACAAGGATTTTAGCGGCGATATCGCCAGAAGCCTGCTGACCAAAACCATGGCCGTATTAAATGGCCGGGATGCTGACTACCAGAAAAAAGCCATACAGAAATACCTGGATGAAATGCCCAAAACAGAAGAGTATGTGGCCTTGTTTAACGGGAAAGATTTAACCGGCTGGAAAGGCCTGGTGGCCAACCCGATTGCCCGGGCCAAAATGAACCCTGATACTTTAAAGGCTGCGCAAATAAAGGCAGATAAAATTATGCAGGAGGGCTGGGTAGTAAAAGACGGTCTGCTGGTATTTACCGGCCACGGCGAAAACCTTTGCACCCAAAAACTATACGGCGATTTTGAAATGCTGGTGGATTGGAAAATTACCAAAGACGGCGATGCCGGCATTTACCTGCGGGGTACGCCACAGGTACAGATATGGGATACCAGCCGGGTAGATGTAGGCGCACAGGTTGGCTCAGGTGGTTTGTATAACAACCAGAAAAATCAAAGCAAGCCGTTGGTACTGGCCGATAATGCCATTGGTGAATGGAACACCTTTCACATCATTATGCGGGGTGATAAAGTGACTGTTTATTTGAACGGTGTGCTTGTGACAGACCACACAGTGTTGGAAAACTATTGGGATCACGCATTACCCATATTCAGCAAAGAGCAAATTGAACTGCAGGCACACGGTACTTATGTAGCCTATCGCAATATCTTTATCCGCGAGCTGACGGGTTCCGAAAAATTTGAACTGAGTGCGGAAGAAAAGAAAGATGGATTTAAAGTATTGTTTGATGGCACCAATATGGACGAATGGACAGGCAATAAAGTAGATTATAAAATAGACAACTACGATTTGCTGATTGAACCAAAAGATGGCAATCATGGTAATTTATATACCAAAGATGAGTACAGCAATTTTATCTATCGTTTCGAATTTCAGTTAACACCCGGCGCCAACAATGGCGTTGGTATTCGTGCGCCGCTGGAAGGGGATGCTGCTTATGTGGGTATGGAAATACAGGTGCTGGACAATGAGGCACCGATGTACAAAGACCTGCATGCTTATCAATATCATGGGTCGGTATACGGTGTAATCCCCGCCAAGCGCGGATTTTTAAAGCCGGTGGGTGAATGGAATGTAGAAGAAATCTATGCCAAGGGAAACCACATAAAAGTGACGTTGAACGGGGAAGTCATTTTGGATGGCGACATTGCAGAAGCCAGTAAAAACGGCACTGCAGATCACAACCAGCATCCGGGCTTAAAACGCACTACCGGGCATATTGGCTTTCTGGGCCATGGTTCAGTAGTAAGGTTCAGGAATATCCGGGTGAAGGAATTGTAGAATTTTAAAACATATATTTTTTGATGTAAGAGGTTTCAGTTTGAAACCTCTTATTTTTTTGTTTCACACAATGGGGCAACGGATACAGAGTAACAAAGTTTTACAGCGTAGTGACCTTGGTATTGTTAGCTTTCTTTGTATGAAACGAAATTTTTCAAACGACACTGACAACGGATACGATGGAACAAAAAGTAAAAATGAATGCGTAAAAAGAGTGTATTTTAAGATTACAATTTGATTTATCTTGAGTAACACTTCGGTATATACAGTTGAAAAACCGGAACAAAAAATTCACTTAAAACAAACCAACGATGCAAGTCAGCAACCACATCTCAAAATGCCTGTACATAATTATTATAGCTGTATTTTCATTACCAGCTTTTGCCCAGCGTGCAGCTGATAAAGAAGAATGGCAAACCCTCTTCAACGGAAAAGATATTAAAGACTGGGTGCCCAAAATAAACCACCACGAAACCGGCGATAATTATGGCAATACTTTTAGGGTAGAAGATGGCATGGTGAAAGTACGATATGATAAATATGATCAATTCAACGAACAGTTTGGGCACCTTTATTACAAAACACCTTTCTCTTATTATCACCTGGTATTTGAATACCGGTTAGTAGGCGAATGGAGAAAAGACGCACCGGATTACACCATCAGGAATAGTGGTGTAATGTTTCATTCGCAGGATCCTAAAACAATGCCCAAGGAGCAGGACTGGCCCATCTCCATTGAGTTCCAGATACTCGGCGGACTGGGTGATGGCAATCCGCGGCCCACGGGCAATATGTGTTCACCTGGCACAGACGTGGTATTTCATGGAGTGATTGACAACAGGCACTGCATTCCTTCAACTTCCCAAACTTACGAAGGCGATCAATGGGTAAAGGGAGAAATCATTGTATTGGGTGATTCACTGGTCACCCATATTATTAACGGGGATACAGTATTGCAGTATTCCAAACCGCAGATAGGTGGCGGGGTGGTACACAACTACGATCCCAAAATAAAGCAGGATGGTAAATTGCTATCAGAAGGATTTATTGCTCTTCAAAGCGAAGGACAACCAGTTGATTTTAGAAACATCAAAATTTTAAACCTCAAAGGTTGCATGGATCCCAAATCAAAAAAATACAAATCTTATTATGTAAAAAGTGATGAGGCTTGTAAGTAATTTGAATAAGAACTTGTATTAGTAGTGTAACCAGTAATAATCAAATATGAAAAACATCTTCCTTTTACTATCCCTGCTGGCGGTTGTGAATCTTTCCGCCCAGCAAAAATTCATTACCACAAAAGGCAAAGAAATTATTGGAGTAAATGGAAAGCCTTTCCTGATCCGGGGAACCAATATTGGTAACTGGCTGGTGCCCGAAGGCTATATGTTTAAATTTCAGAAAACGAGTTCTGCCAGGCTAATCAACGAAATGCTGCTGGAACTGGTTGGTCCTGATGAAACCAATATGTTCTGGAAAAAATATTTAGACAATTACATCACCGCAGCGGATATTCATTGGCTAAAAAGTACCGGTATCAATTCTATCCGGGTGCCTTTTAATTACCGCTTGTTTACTACAGAAGATTATATGGGTGGCGAAGGCGAAGCCCGTGGTTTTGCGTTGCTGGATAAAGTAATTGGCTGGTGTAAAAAAGAGGGGCTGTATGTATTGCTGGATATGCACTGTGCACCGGGCGGACAAACCGGAGATAATATCGACGACAGTTATGCCTATCCTTTTTTATTTGAAAGTAAAGCCAGCCGGGCATTAACGACTTCGATCTGGAAAAAAATTGCCGCCCGTTACAAAAATGAAACGACGGTAATGTGCTATGATCTGCTGAACGAGCCAATCCCTCATTTTGCAGACACAGCTCGTTTCAATCCAATGCTGGAACCTTTGTATAAAGAAATCACCAGGGTCATACGTGAAGTGGATAAAAATCATATCCTGTTCCTGGGTGGATCGCAGTGGGATTCAAATTTTAAAATATTCGGGCAGCCCTTTGACAGTAAACTGGTGTACACTTTTCATAAATACTGGACAGATAGTACCACGGTTGTAATACAAGACTATATTGACTTTCGAAATAAATACAATGTGCCCATTTATTGCGGCGAAACCGGAGAAAATACGGATGATTGGGTAAGAGGATTTAAAAACACGCTGGAGAAAAACAATATTGGCTGGCATTACTGGCCCTATAAAAAACTTGACAATGACCGTGGATTCGTAACCTTTAAAATGCCGCCGCATTATGAACAGGTGATTCAATTTGCAGATACTACCCGCAGTGATTTTGGCGAGATAAGAAAAAACAGGCCTACCAATGCCGCCGAAATAAAAATGGCCCTGGAAGGATTTTTAAACAATTGCAAATTTCAGCACACCATTATAAACAAAAGTTATATTGAAGCATTAGGCCTTCATTAACAAATTCTGCCAGGCTGATTTTAAATGTTGAAAAATTATAAGGGCTTTAATTTGATTCCATTATTCTTATGTGTAATTTGATAGAGGGATCAGTTATTGTTCACACATTTAAAATCAAGTAGGATGAAATCACTTTTAAGTAAGCCAACTGGAATATTGTTGAATGGCCATTGGTATAAGAATACCCGAGCTGTTATCACATCTTTTTTACTTTCTTTTTTTGCATTTGTTTTTACAGGTTGTAACAAATCTGCGCAGGATTTACAGACCGCAGCAAGTGCAGATGCCAGTACATTGCAGCAAACTTTTTTTAACGGTAACAAAGGCATTAATATATTACTAAGTACACCCATTACAAAGAAAATTGTTACAGAATTAAACTTGTATGGAAATATACTGAAGCAGTTCACTGACATCAATGCACTAACGATGAACACCACATCGGACAACCTCGCCATCATAAGAAAATTGCCTTATGTAACTGCGGCGAATCCCGATGCAGAACGCAAAGGATCGCCGGTTGATGCAGTCGCTGTGACAGATTTTACAGGTGGGCGCAGCACCTGGAACCTGGATGCAGTAAATGTTACGGAACCAGGCATAGGTCGCACCATTGCGCAGGATGGTACCGGCGTATATGTAGGCGTTTTGGATACGGGCTTACCTGATTCGTGGCGGCAATATTTTCCGCAGGAAAGGATTGCGGTACAATATGCAAAGTCTTTTGGCGGCGGCGGTGGTGAAAATGGCAATGTATCTGAACAACCAAACAAATGGGAACATGATCAAAGTACACATGGCGGACATGTAACCAGCACCATTATTGGTTTTCAACTGGGCTCTGTTTATTTTAATGGCGTTGCTCCAAAGTCCACCATTATCCCGGTAAAAGTGTTAAACCAAAATGGCAGTGGCTGGTCATCCGTAATTGCTGAAGGCATTTTGTATATGGCTGATTTAAAAGTGGGTGCCCTTCAGAATGCACCTGTTGTACTCAATATGAGTTTGGGCGGTCCTGATCTGGATGCGTTGGAAAAAGCGGCTATCGATTATGCCATCAGTAAGGGCGTGATAGTTGTAGCTGCCGCAGGTAATGAAGGAACTGCCGGAATGGGATACCCCGGTGCTTATCAGCCGGTAATAAGTGTTGCGGCAGCAGGCTGGCTTGGGCAGTGGTCTGCACCTGCCTGGTGGTATACCGGTAATGTAGCCGATCCAACAAACATCAATGATTTTTATATCGCGGATTTTTCAAGCAGGCAAAAAGCAGGGCAGGACCTGGACGTGACTGCACCTGGTGTTTGGGAAGTAGGTCCCTTCCAGGTGAACAGCGGGCAGATTTCGTATTATTATCTTTCCGGTACATCCATGGCTACTCCGCATGTGGCTGGTATTGTAGCTTTGATGGCGCAGAAAAAGTCGTCCTTAGCTGCAGCAGAAGCCGAAACGATTTTACAAAACGCAGCAATACCAATGCCTCCGGGCAGTAGAAATGTGCGCCAGCCAGACGGTAGTTTTGTTACTGCAACATGGGGAGCAGATGCAGCTGGCAGCGGATTTATTACTGCTGATGCGGCGGTGGCAGCAACGCCATAGACCTATTTTGAAGTGAAAAATTAAAGATTTTTTGAGAATTGTTAATGGCAATGGCCGGTTATAATACCGGCCATTTTTAGATTTTTACCGTTCAAACTCCACCATGAATTCAGATGCATAATCACTTTTATCTCCGTATGAATCTTTAAAAAATAGCCTCGCCTTTTGTCCCAGTTTTAAACATGTATTTTTATTGGCAATGTCTTCCGGCGAATCGGTTGGTTGCAGCGATGGATACCATAGTGTATGGCCAGGTTTATCAACCAGCAAAACCGGTTTAGACCATTGCTGGGCATTGGCATCTTTGCCCAGGTCTGTATTTTTGTTGTAGGAAATGTAGATACTGCTACCTTTCCAGGAAGGGCCTTCTGCTTTTGCCATTAACATCACCCAACAATTGAGATAGCTGTTCCAGCTTACGGATGGTCCCCAATAATATTTGGAAGCAGGTGCAGACGTAGGGCCGCCTCCTTGGTTTGCTGGTATTTGTAAAGCAGGAACAGGTTTACCGGTTCCGTCATGTGGCGCAGTAAAGCCTTTGCCATCCCAACGTCTCGCCTTGCCAACAGGGTTATCCAAATCAGCCAAAGCGATCCGGGCAATGCTGATGCACTGACCGCTTCGTTCTTTTTCTGCACTGTAACCGTCTTCTGTGTATGTTCCCGGATAACCATATTCCCCGTAAAAAAGATAGAGATAATCGCCGCTGGCTACCGCTGACGGATCACCAGTGCCGCCGGCAAAGGTATTAGAAGTATTATGCTTTTGAAGGATCATTCTTGGCTGCAGATCTTCTATGAATATGCCCTTGTTGGCCCAGCTTCTGCCGCCATCCACCGATTTCATGATGCCAATTCTGCACACGGCTGCGGATGAACCAGGCTCCTTAATTCCTTCCGGCCAACGCTCTTTTTTATAACCCTGGCCTGTGGCCGCATTGTATGGATTTGTTTCTGGATAATTTTCGTTGTGATACACAGCGTACAAAGTTTTGCCGCTGAAATTCTGCTTACTTTGATATACCGTTTCAAACCAAACCGCACCATGTAAACCATTTTCAGTGGATAATACATTGGCTGGCATCGCGGGCTCTGTAAATGATGCTGCTTTTTTATTAAAGGCATCGATACTATTGCTGCCATCGGCGAATTTTAGTTCACGGGCATTTCCCCACAAAGGGTCTTCTCCATACTTACCGGGAAAAATGCGAAAGGTATCTCCAATCCAGGCCTCTGCCATATTGCAGTCAACAAAGGAATTAAAATAAATTGTAGGAGCTTCAACTAACTGGGCTTTTGGAGCGTACGATTTAATAGTGATGACTTCTTGAAATGAAGCAAGAGCAAATATCACCAGGGCAATACTGATGGCCCTGGCAAATTGTATTGTTTTCATACAACAATATTTAGCAATCCGTTTTTTGTAAAAAGACTTTATTACAGCAATCAATATTTCAGTCAACCACCTACATTATACCCGTAAAAAAACATTCTTTTTATACATAAAATATAAAAACGCCCATTTCACCAGCACATAGCAAATGGCCATTACTATGGCATTGTAGGGGTTCCCAACCAACTGCCCGAGCCACTGAAAAAATCCGTTGGTGGTGTAGGTCCAGTTAATGAATTCACCTGACAAATAGATCAGGATGGAATTCATACCAATCACTTTAAAAAAGAAGGCCCATTTTTTATATCCCAGCACATCAATGATGTAGTAAAAGATGCCCAATAAACAAAGGCTGTAACCTCCTACATTCAGTACAAACGAACTTGACCATAAATTTTTATTGATAGGAAAATCCAGGTTCCATACATGTGCCAGGATAATAGAGATTACGCCGGCTGCAAACAGGTACAAGGATTTTTTCTGACCGCTAAAACTACTGCCTTTTAAAAAGTTACCCGCCATAATACCCAGTAAACCTGTGCTGATGGCTGGTATAGCAGAAACCAATCCTTCAGGATCATGAATGCCAAGATATAACCTGCCTGGTATTAAATGCCGGTCGATGTAGGACGCAAAATTACCTTCCATACTCAAGTCACCTCTCGGGTGGCCCGGCGCCGAATTAAACTTTAGTAAAAGCCAGTAACCGATCAATATGGAAATGAACCATACAATTTGGGCTCTTTGTTTGGTAAATAAATAAATAATATTGGCGAACATGTAGGCAATGCCGATGCGGCCCAAAACGCTGCCGAAACGGATCTCTGCAAAAGGCCTTAAATGCAGGCCGTTGTTGTAGATGATGCCCAGCAATACCAGTACCAAACCTCTTTTAATTACCCGCAGCAGCAACGCATTTCTGCTCTTGCCTTTCTCCAGTTCGCGGCCAACGGAAAAAGGAGTAGCTACACCGGCCATAAATAAAAACAATGGAAATATCAGGTCGTAAAAATGAAAGCCATCCCATGCCGGGTGTGTTAATTCCTCTGCAATGCCACCCCAGAAAGGAGACCCGGTAGCCTTTGCAAGGGCGTGAAAAATTTCTTCTGCACCCATGATCCAGAACATATCGAAGCCACGGAGGGCATCTAAAGAATACAAACGTTGGGAAGGAACTGCTTGTGCCATAAGTATTGTGTAAGGTGGTATTAAGGTTAATAAAAAGGTAGCAATAAAGTTAGCGGAATTAAACGCAAAACGATAAAAAAGACAATTATAATCAAACAATACCACCGTTGTATTTTTAAAGAGTAATTTGTAAAAATGATTGCATTAAATTGTTGGCTGCCCGGACGTTTAAATAACGCCACTGCTGTTTTAATTTGAAGACAACAAAATTCGCTTTGCAACGAAAAATAAAACATGCAATAAAAGTTGCAAAAAAATAATTGTCAACCTAACAAATAATAATATATTTGTGATCTAATATTGCTGCCACTTATGAACGATCAATATGTAATAGGAGTAGATTATGGAACAGATTCCGTTCGCTCTATCCTCGTTAATGCTGCCAATGGAACCGAAATTGCTGCCGCCGTTTTTTATTATCCCCGCTGGAAAAATGGTATGTATTGCAACGCTTCCCTCAACCAGTTTCGCCAGCATCCGCTCGATTATGTGGAAGGACTGGAGCATACCATCAAGAGTTGCCTGCAACAGGCCGGACCTGAAATTGCAGCCAAGGTAAAGGCCATCTCGGTTGATACCACCGGCTCAACACCGGTAGCGGTTGACAGTACCGGAACGCCACTGGCCATGCTCCCGGAATTCCAGGAAAATCCCAATGCCATGTTTGTATTGTGGAAAGATCATACCGGCACCGGTGAAGCAGCGGAAATAAATGAACACGCTAAAAAATTTGATATTAATTACCTGCAGTTTGTGGGTGGTATATATTCGTCTGAATGGTTTTGGGCAAAGCTGTTGCACATACTTCGTGTGGATAGTGAAGTTGCAGTAGCCACACACTCATGGGTTGAGCATTGCGACTGGGTGCCGTTTTTACTATCCGGCGGAACAGACGCCACACAAATGAAACGCGGCGTATGCAGTGCAGGCCATAAAGCTTTGTGGAGCGCTGATTTCAACGGATTACCACCCGATGAATTTTTTACTTCGCTTGATCCGCTGTTAAAAGGATTTACTCAAAAATTATTTACAGATACACATACGGCTGATGAGTCGGTTGGACATCTTTCACAGGCATGGGCTGATAAGTTGGGATTGTCAACAGAGGTGGTGATTGGCGTGGGTGCATTTGATGCGCACATGGGGGCAGTAGGCGGACAAATTGAAGCCTATCACCTCAGCAAAGTAATGGGTACTTCTACCTGCGATATGCTGGTAGCGCCGATGAATGAAGTGGAAGGCAAACTGATAAAAGGTATTTGCGGACAGGTACCCGGCTCGGTTATTCCCGGCATGATGGGTATGGAAGCGGGACAGTCAGCCTTTGGTGATGCCTACGCCTGGTTTAAAAATATCCTGGCCTGGCCGCTGCAAAAGTTGTTGCCAAAATCGGCCATCATTGATGCTGACACCGCAACCAAATTAATTGAAGAAGCCACCAATAATATCATTGCCGAATTAAGTAAGCAAGCCAGTTTAATTCCTTTGGAAGAGAACAGTGAACTGGCAGTCGACTGGTTGAATGGCCGCCGTACACCGGATGCTAATCAGTTGCTGAAAGGTGCCCTTTCCGGCTTGAACCTGGGAACAGATGCACCAAGAATTTTCAGGGCTATTGCAGAAGCTACCTGCTTTGGAGCAAAAGCAATTGTAGATCGTTTTAATGAGGAAGGTATACCGGTAAAGGGTTTGATCGGCATTGGCGGTGTGGCAAAAAAGTCACCTTTCATTATGCAGATGATGGCCGATATAATGGACATGCCCATCCGAATTCACAAATCAGAACAAACCTGCGCACTGGGTGCCGCTATGTTTGCGGCCACAGCTGCCGGCATTTATAGCAAAGTAGAAGAAGCAATGATCGCCATGGGACAGGGATTTGATGCCGAATATTTTCCTGATAAAACAAAAGTGGAGATTTACCGCAAACGTTTTGATAAATACAAAGCGTTGGGAGCTTTTATTGAAAAGGGATTCTAGTTGGTGGATGCTTGATACTTGATACTTGATACTGTATGTGATTGGCTTATATTTTTGTACCGGGCAGTTGTTTTTCAATTTGGCTTCATTGGCGTCGCACTCTTGTACATAAGAATCTTTGGGCAACAACAATTCGAACAGCATGCATCAAAATGAACCGACCACAGGCTGAATGATTAAAAATGAATAACGAATGATTTGGACCGGCTAACTGCTTTAAGCGATTGAAATAACTTTGGACACTTTTTCGGGCAGGCATTCTGAATAATATCTGAATAATAAAAAAGTAACATGAGCAAATATCTTGCAATACAACAATCGGCTTACGATGCCAACATGCAATTGCCGAAACTGGGATTGGTTTTATTTACATTTGGTAACGTGAGTGCTGCAGACAGAAGCCTCGGCGTTTTTGCCATCAAACCAAGCGGCGTTCCGTACGAAGATTTATCACCTGATAAAATGGTGATTGTTGATTTTGAAGGTAAAACGGTACAGGGCGATTTACGTCCTTCGTCTGATACACAGACGCATGCTGTATTGTACAAGCATTGGGCTAATATCGGTGGCATTGTTCATACACATTCTACCTACGCAACAGCCTGGGCGCAAAGCCAGCGCTGCATACCCATTTTTGGTACCACGCATGCCGATCATAATACGGTTGACATTCCTTGTGCACCACCCATGAATGATGAAATGATCAAGGGAAATTACGAGTATGAAACCGGTTTCCAGATAATGAACGAATTAAAAGACAAGGGGCTGAGTTATGAAGATATAGAAATGATACTGGTAGGTAATCATGCGCCTTTCACCTGGGGTAAAACGCCGGAGAAAGCTGTGTACAACAGCGCCGTACTGGAATGCATTGCTCAAATGGCTTTGCTTACAGAACAGATCAATCCAAAAGCGCCAAAGTTAAAAGACGCCCTGATTAAAAAACATTTCGAGCGCAAACACGGGCCGGATAGTTATTACGGGCAATAGGAAGGAGATATCAGCCATTCAAAATTTAAACGATTCCTACATTTAATAAACGAAAAGCATATGAAAAAGATCCTCCTTTTATTAATGATTTCTCCGGGTTACCTGTTCGCCCAGCAGAAAGATTATCCCATACAGGCCGTGCCTTTTACACAGGTAAGACTGTCTGACAATTTTTGGTTACCAAGAATTGAAATCAACAGAACTGTTACCATTCCTGCTTCTTTTGCACGTTGCGAGAGCACCGGTCGTGTAAAGAATTTTGTAATGGCTGCCCAAAAAAGCGGCAAGTTCTGCACTACTTTTCCTTTTGATGATACCGATATTTATAAAACACTGGAAGGTGCCTCTTTTTCACTGGCCACGCATCCTGATCCAAAGCTCGCCGCATACCTGGATTCGCTGATTGTTATTATCGGTAAAGCACAGGAACCCGATGGCTACCTGTACACTGCACGTACCATCGACCCCTCGCATCCACATGCCTGGTCTGGTAAAGAAAGATGGGAAAAAGAAAGAGAGCTGAGTCATGAGTTGTACAACTCCGGCCACTTATACGAAGCTGCCGCAGCTCATTTTATGGCGACTAAAAAAAGAAACCTTTTTGATATTGCCTTAAAAAATGCCGACCTGGTGTGCAGCGTATTTGGTCCGGGTAAATTACATGTTGCACCAGGACATGAAATTGTTGAAATGGGGTTGGTGAAATTATATCGTCTTACAGGCAAAAAAGAATATTTAAACACCGCTAAGTTTTTTATTGAAGAACGCGGCCGTTACAAAGGCTATGATTCTACCAGTAAAGATTCCTGGAAAAGCGGCGCTTACTGGCAGGACAACACTCCGGTAGTTGACCAGGAAGAAGCAGAAGGACATGCCGTACGTGCAGGTTACTTATACGCAGCCGTTGCAGACGTGGCAGCACTTACAGGCGATGACAGTTTGCTAAGAGCGATTGATAAAATATGGAACAATGTGGTAGATAAAAAAATGTATGTACAGGGAAGTGTAGGCGCTATCGGTGATGGCGAACGTTATGGCAACAATTATGAATTGCCCAATGCAACCGCCTATAACGAAACCTGCGCTGCCATTGCTTTAGTGTACTGGAACTACAGAATGTTCTTATTACACGGCGATTCAAAATACATGGACATACTTGAAAAATCTTTATACAATGGTTTAATTTCCGGCGTTGGATTGGATGGAAAATCTTTCTTTTATACCAATGCCATGCAGATCAGGAACAGCTTCACTTTTCCACAGATGGAAGCCACCCGTTCCGGCTGGTTTGAATGCTCCTGCTGCCCGACCAACCTTGCCCGTTTGATACCTTCTATACCGGGTTATATGTATGCAGTAAATGAAGATAACCTGTACATCAATTTATTCATTAACAGCAGCGCTGATTTATCGGTTCGCAACAAACCGGTGCAGGTAATTCAAACAAATAACTATCCATGGGATGGCAGTTTGGCTTTTACCATTAACCCAAAAGCGGCAGCAGCATTCAATTTGCTGGTACGTATTCCGGGATGGGCACAGAACAAAGCGGTGCCTTCAACACTGTACCAGTTTCAGAACGAGTCTGCCGAAAAGCCGGTAATAAAAGTAAACGGAGCAGTGGTAGACTATGCCATTACCAACGGCTACGCCACCATCAAAAGAACCTGGAAAAAGAATGATAAGGTAGAAGTAAACCTGCCAATGGAAGTAAGAAGGGTAGTAGCCAATGAAAAACTGAAAGAAGATATTGGTAAAGTGGCATTGCAACGTGGTCCGCTGATGTATTGTGCAGAATGGAAAGACAACAATGGTAAAGCAGGCAATATCATCATGCCAAACAGTGCCGCATTTACAACAGAATTTAAGCCCGAATTACTGAATGGTGTAATGGTGTTAAAATCAGATGTACCGGCAATTGTGATCAACAGCAGTGAAAATATTACTACCGTAAAACAACCCTTTATAGCAATACCGTATTACAGCTGGGCCAACCGCGGCAAAGGCGAAATGACGGTATGGTTTCCAACACAGGTAACGGATATTGAAGTGTTGTCAAAATAGAAAAGCGGTCGGTACCGAAGGTCAGACCGTTTATTGAAAGAAAGAGAATAAAATGCGGTCTGACATACGGTGCCGACCGCAACTGCAAAACATAATAAAAGTTCAAAAAAGCTGAAACAGTACAAGTGAGTGACACAATGATGCTGAGCTATGTACTTCAGCTGGTAAAATAATAAAACGCATCAACGGCAAAAAATAATAAAACGTACTAACGCCTGACGGCAAAAAAATAACGACATGATAGACTTAAAAGAATTTGAAGTTTGGTTTGTAACCGGCAGCCAGCATTTATATGGAGAAGAAACCTTGAAGAAAGTAGCGGAACATTCTACCATCATTGCAGCATCTTTAAATGATGCCAAACAAATTCCGGTAAGGGTGGTGTTTAAACCCACAGTAAAAAGTACCGAAGAAATTTACAGTATCTGCGAACAGGCCAACACTACAAAAAATTGTATCGGTATCATCGCCTGGATGCATACTTTTTCGCCTGCTAAAATGTGGATCGGCGGATTGAAAATTTTGCAGAAACCGTTGTGTCATTTGCATACGCAGTTTAACCGCGACATTCCCTGGAACGATATTGACATGGACTTTATGAACCTGAACCAGAGTGCACACGGCGACCGTGAATTTGGTTTTATGGTAAGCCGCATGCGCAAAAACAGGAAGGTAGTTGTAGGTCACTGGCAGGATCCGGAAGTACTGGAAGAACTAAATACGTTCAGCCGTGCTGCGGCAGGATGGAACGATTGGCAGGGTGCGAAGTTTGTCCGCTTTGGCGACAACATGCGCTTTGTAGCAGTAACCGATGGCGACAAAGTAGAAGCGGAATATAAGTTTGGATATGCGGTGAATACACATGGCATCGGCGACCTTGTTAAAGTGATCAATGAAACAACTGAGGCAGCTATTGACAGCCTGATTGAAGAATACGAAGCGGCTTACACGCTGGTGCCATCACTGCTCAAGGGTGGTGCACAATACAGCTCATTAAGAGATGCGGCTAAAATAGAAATCGGTCTGCGTACCTTTTTGGAAGCAGGCAATTACAAAGGTTTTACAGATACATTTGAAGACCTGCATGGCATGACACAATTGCCCGGCATTGCGGCACAAAGGCTGATGGCGGATGGATACGGCTTCGCCGGCGAGGGCGACTGGAAAACAGCTGCACTGGTAAGAGCCATGAAAGTAATGGGCAGTGGCTTACCCGGTGGCAATTCTTTCATGGAAGATTATACCTATCATTTCGATCCGGAAAATCCGATGGTGCTGGGTTCTCATATGCTGGAAATTTGTCCTTCTATTGCGCATGGCAAACCAAGCTGCCAGATTCACCCGTTGGGAATCGGCGGCAAGGCTGACCCGGTTAGACTCGTATTTAATGCTACAGGCGGACCTGCTTTAAATGCATCACTGATTGATATGGGTAACCGTTTCAGGTTGCTGGTGAACGAAGTAGAAGCCGTGGTGCCGTTGCACGACTTGCCAAAGCTGCCGGTAGCACGGGTTTTGTGGAAGCCAATGCCTGATATGAAAACAGGTTGTGCTGCGTGGATACTTGCCGGTGGTGCACACCATACGGGTTACAGTCAGAATTTAACCGCTACCCACCTGCAGGATTTTGCTGATATGGCAGGGATAGAGTTTACATTAATAGGAAAAGACACCAACCTCTACCAGTTTAAAAACGAGCTGCGGTGGAATGAAGTGTTTTACCAAATCAATAAATAATCTTATCATTACAAATCTAAAATTTAATGCTCCTTAAAACAATCAAACTTGCTTGCTTATGAATAAGAACCTTGCTTTTGCCGATTACGTTGTATTCATTGTTTACTTTATAATTGTAGCGGGTTATGGTTATACCATTTACCGTAAACGCAAAAAAAATGAACACGATGCCAAAGCCTATTTTTTGGCAGAAGGAACACTTACCTGGTGGGCCATCGGTGCCTCCCTGATTGCATCGAATATTTCCGCAGAACAGTTTATCGGCATGAGCGGTGAAGGGTTCTTTTTAGGTATCGCAGTGGCCGCTTATGAATGGCTTGCAGCGATCGCACTGATCATTGTGGCGGTGTGGTTTATCCCGGTTTACCTGAAGAACCATATTTACACCATGCCCCAGTTTTTAAAGACACGTTATAACGAATCCGTGGCCCTGATCATGGCGGTGTTCTGGTTGTTTTTGTATGTGTTTGTAAACCTCACTTCCATCTTATATTTAGGTGCGGTTGCCATCAATGGTATCGCCGGCGGCGGATACCTGCACTACATTATGGTGGGGCTTTCCATCTTTGCATTGCTGATATCGTTGGGCGGTATGAAGGTAGTTGCGTATACCGATGTAATACAAGTAGCCGTGTTAATTATTGGCGGTTTGGTTACCACGTATATTGCCCTTACAACAGTGGGAGAATATTTTGGAGTGGGTCAGAATGCCATTGCCGGATTTAAAGTGTTATTGCATGAAGCGCCGGAACATTTTAAAATGATTATTCCAAAACCAACAGCAGCCTCTTCACAAAATGATATCAATAAGTACCTTACTTTCCCGGGCCTGCTTTCTTACGCTGCAGGTATCTGGATCATCAATTTAAATTACTGGGGTTGTAACCAGTACATCACACAACGTGCACTGGGTGCGGATTTGCAGACAGCCCGTACCGGTATTTTATTCGCCGGTATCCTTAAATTGTTTATGCCGTTGATCGTAATGTTGCCTGGTATCGCCGCATTTGTTTTGTACAAAGGAAACCACTTACCACAGCTGGCAGGTGGAAAGGATGGTGCTTACTCAGCCGTGTTAACGTTTTTACCAACCGGTCTAAAAGGATTGTCAGTAGCTGCCTTAACAGCAGCTATCGTTGCATCGCTTGCTGGTAAAGTAAATAGTATTTCCACCATTTATACATTGGATATTCATAAAAAATATTTCCAGAAAGATGCGGATGAACGCAAGCAGGTATACACCGGAAGAATCGCTGTATTCGCAGCGATGATATTGGCCGTATTATTTACATGGAATGATTTATTAGGCATTGGTGGCGTGGGTGGTTTTACCTACATTCAAAAATATACCGGCTTCATCAGCCCGGGTGTTTTCGCCATGTTCTTTTTAGGTATGTTCTGGAAACGCACCACCGGTACTGCAGCCATCACCGGGGTATTGATGGGCTTTTTATTATCTGTATTATTCAATGAATTTGCACCAGCTATATTTGGTAAAGATACCTTCTTTTACACCGCATATCCAAACGGTAAAGGTGGGTTCGAAATACCGTTCCATATTTGCATGGGCTTGTCATTTTTGTTCACCATGATCACCATGATTGCCATCAGCTTTGCCGGACCAAAAGTAAATCCGAAAGCATTCGAACTGGATACAGAAATGTTTAAGTTAAAGCCGCAAACCACAGCGCTTATTGTAATCACGTTGCTGATCATCGCGGCGTTGTACGTTAAGTTCTGGTAAAATAAAAAAGTTACTAAAGCATTTTTTGTCCAGGCTTTAGTATTTCAAATCAGGTTCATTGGCGTCGCACTCTTGTACAGTTGTAGATAGTGCGGCGCCATTTGAATAGTATTTGTATTTTCATCCAATTTTTTACTGAAGAGCGACACCCTTTTTTTACTGTTTCATTTTTAATAAAATGGAATTAAATTAGTTGCCAGTTTGAAACAAGATTTGATTGCTATGCGACGATATGCTCAACAAAAGCGATTTTTATTTGCCGTGGATTGTATCATTTTCGGGTACGACGGGCAGGATTTGAAACTGCTTGTAATCCAAAGAAGTTTTGAACCCTACAAAGGACAATGGAGCCTGGTAGGTGGATTTGTTGGTGAGAATGAAAGTGCTGAAGGCGCCGCTGTAAGGGTGTTGAAAGAACTGACCGGCCTAGATGGCGTGTACATGGAACAATTGAATACTTTTGCCGAACCAGACCGCGACACAATGGAACGTACCATATCAGTTGCCTATTTCGCCTTAATTGATATTCAAAAATACAGGCAGCAGATCAATGAAGATTATCACCCGGCCTGGTTCCCCATCAACGAATTACCTGACCTGATTTTTGACCATAACAAAATGGTGGAACTGGCCAAAGAAAAACTGCGTTACAAAGCGGCGCTGCATCCATTGCTGTTTGAATTATTACCGGATAAATTTACCATGCCACAACTGCAGCATTTGTACCAGGCCGTCTACAATACGGAATTTGATAAAGGGAATTTTAACCGCAAATTATTATCTACAAAACTGCTGGTTAAATTAAAAGACAAAGACAAACTGAATTCAAAAAAAGGCGCTTTTTATTTTAAGGTTGACACAAAAAAATACAGCGCTTCTTTTAATTCATTTTTAAATTTTGTGCCAGGTACTGCCGTTCCAAAAAATGATTGAGTGTAGTTTTACAAAACGCCGCAAATGTTTCGTTGCATACTACTTAAGAACTTTCTCCACCAGCTTGATATGATACTCCTGTATCAACGCGGGGTTTTCCGGCGTCAGTGTAAAGCTGATTTGGATGTTTGCTTTTTCTCCTTCCATTAAAAATGATCCCCGTAAGTTATTGGTCGCAACAAAATCATCTACCTGTATTATTTTACCAGCCGCGTCAAATATAGCCGTTGCTTCTTTTTTAAGTTCATCTGGAAAATAATCCATAAAAAAATTGGCGGCAAAAATGCCGGTTGCCGCAGCATCATTCCATTGCGGTAACAATTTTATCAACTGGTTTTTTCTTTTATTTAAAACTGGCGAAACCGGAACCGGGATGGGTTGCAATTTCGCCAGTGTAATAATGGTATCAATCGCCTGCATATTAAAAGTACTCGCAGGTGCATAGGTAAGGTTACTGAAAGCGATTACACCAATTCCGTAATCCGGTAATATCCGCCAGTTGCTGCCAAAGCCCGGCAGACCACCACTGTGGCCAACTATTACTCTTTGCTCACAATCTTTGGTGTAATTTAGGCCATAGCCGTATGCCAGTAAAACAGGGCATCCGCGGCCGGAAGGATATTTATAATTGGGGTCAAATGTGCCCAGGTTCCATGCATGGTGCATTTCACGAAGGGAGCTTCTTTTAACTGGCCCGGTTTCTTTGTCACTGCGGGGAGGCCAGGCTGCAAGGTGCAGCTGCAGGTATTTGCTAAAGTCACCCATGGTAGTAATCATTCCGCCCATAGCACCGTAGGCTCCATCACCGAGCAGAGGTTGTTCTACCCAGTTGCCATTCAGCCAGCTGTAGCCATGTGCCAGCTGATTTGGGGGCACCTCTTTGTAATTCCAGTAAGTATGCGTCATTCCCAGCGGCAACAAAATATTGCTGGTAATGTATTTTTCATACGTTTGCCCGGATACCTTTTTGATGATATAGTCCAGCATGGCAAAACCCATATTGCTGTATTCATACGCAATACCGGGTACGTTGGAAAAAGAAATGCCTTTTTTTATCATGGCCAGCATTTCATTATCTGAAACCGCCAGCTGCCGGTCGCCCCAGGGATTATCTTCCGGGAAACCTGCTGCATGTGTAAGCAAATTGCGGATGGTAGCTGGTGCCGCATCGGAAGTAAGATAATGCTGGCCTTTCATCTCTGGAATATACTTTTCTACCAAATCATCCAGTTGTAATTTACCGTCATCCCGCAGTTTTAAAATGGCCATCGCGGTAAAGCTTTTTGTCATGGAAGCAATCCTGAAAACGGACTGCGTGGTGACCAGCGTTTTTTTATCAATGTCTGTATAACCCAGGCTATAAGTATGCACCAGTCTGCCATCCACCACTAACCCAAAAGTAAAGCCCGGCAAATGATTCTTCTCTGCATATGCTTTAACTATCTGGTCCAAAACCGGAAACGTGGATTCAATAGCGGTCGCCCTGTGACCATCAGTTTGTGCAAATGAATGATTGGTTAATCCGGCAGATAATACAGCCAGAAATAACAAGGCAGTTAAAGAATGGGTTCTCATTTTTGAAATGTTTTGCTTGATTAAGAGTTATTATGTTCCAGTAATAAGCAGATTATTCAGGCGGGTCGTTGGAAAGCGCTTTTGCCTGCTTCATAGCCAGGTAATCTGTCGGCGTCATACCAAACTGTTTCAGAAAATTTCTGCCAAAATTGGTTTGAGATCCGTAGCCGGTCATATCAGCCACTTCATAAATTTTATACTTTCCTTCTACCAGTAATTCGGCTGCTTTTTTTAGCCGGGTGATATTGATTAATTCATTGGGAGTAAGATCGGAAATAGATTTAATTTTCCGGTACAATGTGGGTTTGCTCATGTTCATCAGCTTTGCCAGTTTTTCAACATCCAGCGCTGCATCTTCCAGGTTGGCGTATACGGCTTCGTTTACTTTTTCCAAGAACAACTCATCCGTTTTGGTATGTGCCATGCTTTTTATATGCACCAGCGGTGAGCTTACAAAATACTCTTTAATCTTAGCCCGGTTCATCAGCAGGTTGGCAATTTGTACCTGCAGGTATTCCGGCGAAAAAGGTTTTTCAATGTAGGCATCCGCACCAATTTCCAATCCCTGTATTTTTGACTGTAGTGTATTTTTTGCTGTTAGCAAAATCACCGGAATGTGGCTGTATTCAAAATTCGTTTTAATAATTTTACACAATTCAAAACCATCCATCACCGGCATCATAATATCTGATATCACCAGTTGTATTACTTCCTGCCTCAGCAATTCCAAAGCAGCTTCACCATCCATCGCTTTCACAATCGTATACTTTTCATTTAACTCAGTCTCTAAAAACTCAAGTATCTCTTCATTATCATCCACTAACAATAGCGTTGGTTTCATATCATTCATTGTTTATTGTATCCAGGCGGGCGCATTCAATTTTGCGCTTGCAGTTAATCCTGGTTGATCGGCATAACAAGATAAAAAACATTCATGTCATTTTCAGGCGCTTTAATATCCAGTATGCCTTTGTGCAACTGCACCAGCGAACGGGATAACGCCAAACCAATGCCGGTGCCTTTTTGTTTTTCCGTTTCTTTCAACCGGAAAAAAGGTTCAAATATCTTATCCTTCATTTCATATGGAACAAGATAGCCATCATTTTTAACCTCGATGGTGAAAGTGGTATCTGTTTCTTTAAAGGGCAGCAATTGTATAACAACTTTGGTAGCTGAATACTTGATGGCATTGCTGAAAAGATTGGTTAATATCTTGTTGAATGCATCCAGGTCAACGCTGGCAAAAAGTTTTTTTGCCGGCAGGTCAATGGTAAATGAACAATTTTTTTGTTCGGCCAGCGGCTTAAAGCTGGTAAAGGTATCTTCCAGTATTTCTGTGATATCCGTTGTTACGCAATGCAGGCTAAATCCTTTTATTTCCGTTTGCCTGAAATCAAGCAGTTGGTTGGTAAGATCAATTAGCCGGTCGGTATTGCGCTCCATAATTCTAAGACTGTCTTTTATAACCGGCATATCCTTCGTATTGCGGATCACTTTTTCCAGGGGCCCTTTTATGAGAGTTAAGGGCGTTCTTATTTCATGTGCTACATTGGTAAAAAATTCAATCTTAGCCTGGAAGATTTCTTTTTCCTTGGCACTTTCAAACGACTCAATTTTGCGCCTGTTTTTTTCTTCGGTACGGCGGTGAAAATTGCGCACAAAATACCAGATCAATAAAACGGTTGCGGCAATGTAAGCTGCAAAGGCCCAGCCCGTAGCCCACCAGGGGGGCAATATTTCGATAGTTAAAGTTGTTTCCTGTTTACTCCATACGCCACTGCTGTTGGCTGCCTTTACTTTAAAAGTGTAAGTGCCGGGCGAGAGCTCAGTAAAATAAACTTTGCGGTTTGTTTTAAGGTAGATCCAGTTGTTATCGAGCCCGTCCATCTGGTACTGGTATTCTGACATTTCAGGCGATGCGTAACTGAGTGCAGCAAAGTCAATACTAAAAGTAGATTGGTTATTATTCAGCACAATTTTATTGGTACTTATAATGGATTTTTTTAAAGGCGAACCATTTTTTGCAATCAACAATTCTTTATTAAAAATCTGGAAACCGGTAATATAAACGGGCGGTACAAAACTATCTTTTGTAAAATCGTCCGGCTGAAAACTGATCAGCCCTTTTACACTACCAAAATACATTTGTCCATCCTGGTCTTTAAAGGCAGAGTTAAAATTAAACTGGTCACTTAAAATGCCGTTCACCCTGGTGTATACAACCATTTGCCCTGTTGATGATGTAAAACAAACCAATCCACGGGATGTGCTGATCCATAAATTATTGTTTTTATCTTCCAGCAAATTCAATATAAAATTACTGGGTAGTCCGTCGGTAGTTGTGATCCTTTTAAAATTATTGCTGTCTCTGTTCAGCATGCACAAACCACCTTCGGTAGCAAACCAGATATTTTTTTTGCTGTCTTCAAAAATACTGTTCACCCTGTCATTACTCAGGCTGTTGTTATTTTTTACATCATGCCTAAAATTACCACTGGTGCCTGTTTTGGTGTTGTAATAATTTACGCCGTTGCCATAGGTGCTGGCCCAGATAATACCTTTCTCATCTTTTAAAATATTGGTGTACCAGTTATTCAAAGGCAAGCCCGGCAGCGGACTGAAATTGTTGGCCGCTTTATTAAATTGATAAGCACCCTGTGTGGTGCCTACCATAATTTCGCCCGTAGGCATTTGTGCAATGCAATAAATAAAATTGCTTTTTAAATCGTGTGCCGGGCCACCGTAATAATGTTGTTTAACCTTGCCCGTTTTAATATCCATCACATCCAGCCCGTTTTCAAAAGTGCCGATCCAGGCTTCGTCACCACTTATCAGCAAGCCGTGAATGTTAGTACTTGCGAGGCTTTGTTTGGCTCCCGTAGGTTGATAATGTGTAAACAATCTGGTTGCAGTATCATACTTGTTTAAACCTGCATCTTCGGTGCCAATCCACAGGTTACCAAAATGATCCTGGTGTATCTCTCTTACCACGTTACCACTGATAGAATTTTCATTTGGCTGTGGAAAGAATTTTTTAAAACTGGTATGCTGCTGGCGGTAATAATTAACGCCGCCGAAATAAGTACCGGCCCAAATGCTGCCTTCTTTATCTTTTACAAAGCAATACACCGCATTATCAGAAATGGAGTAGGGGTCGTTGTATTTTTTTTGCAAGTTGATGACATGGCCGCTTACAAGGTTGTAAATATAGATGCCAGACTCTGTACCAATCCAGCATTCATCCGGAGATGTTTGTACAAAATTGCGAACGAATATTTCTATTTTATTGGTGTTGTAAGTAAGAATGTCTTTGTAAATATTGGTTTGTATATCGAACAGTTTGGCGCCCTGGTTGGAAGTGCCCACCAATATTTTTCCGCCGCTTACTGCATACACCCGTTCAACCCATTTGTTTACCGCAGCAGGAGAATGACTGAATACATCATAACTGCTGAAGCTATTATTTGCTGCATTGTATTTTTTTATAAAACCGCTGGTAGTAGAAATCCAGATGGTTTGATCAGACGCTATACAAAGCGACGTCGCTTCAAAATATTGAGCAATGGGAAACTGGACTGTTTTATTTTTTTGCGCATTGTACCTGTATAAAGTAAAGCCCCATATATACCAGAGATTACCGTTGTTATCCATCCTGATATCCCGGATAGGTCCTTCGGCAGTGCCTTTTAGCAGCATAAAACTTTCGGTTACGGCATCGTATTTAAACAAACCATTTTCGGTACCTACCCACAAAACGTCCTGCTGATCTTCATATAAGCAATGAATAAAATTATTGCCGATGCTGCCGCTGTCGTCGGGGGCATTCCTGAAAATTTTAAATGAATAGCCATCAAAGCGGTCAAGTCCGTCTTTGGTACCAAACCATAAAAAACCCTTGTTATCCTGCAGGCTACAAATGGTGGCATTGTTGCTGAGTCCGTTCTCCACCTGGTAATGGCGAAAATAATATGACTGGCTGAACAGGTTTGCATTAAAGCAAAGCAGGCAAACAAGTATAGAAAATGGATGCTTCAACAGCCAGTGTTTTGATAAGGCTATAAAGATAAATGAATAGCGGCATGTGAACGCCGTCCCCCTGGTGCAACCTGTCAGCAGCTGGCCATAGCAATCAGGGCAGGGTGTATTTAAATTATTAAAAAAGGAACATTTTTAATAATTTAAGAAGTTAAACAATGAGATTTTAAAGCGAAAGTTTGAGAAGATATGCAGTATTGAATGGCAATAATAATTGGACTTTTACAATGTATTAACGATTCACCTACTGTCTGATGAAACGCTTGATGAAAGAAAAATAACGACAACAAAATCACGAATTCTTCATTTGCCAGTTATAGAATAATACAGCCGTTTTTTAAAACTGATTTATTTTTTCTTCAATTGTATTTTAAACACGGTTTAAAAACGGGAGGAATAAATAAAATATTTTTTTGAAGGTTATTATAATTGTAAAAATGACAATTATAAATTAAATAAAAAGATGTTTGCCAGGTCAATTATGCATATGCAACCAGATTTGCCCGACAACTAAACGCCGCTAACAAATTCATTCATTGTCCTAATATAATAACGCTGCCAACCGAAGGTTAAGCAGCATAAATCATCATCATCAAAACAAAGCTATATGAAAAAACAATTGCATAAGGTGCTGCTGCACACATCATGCATGCTGGTAATGGCACTGCTGCTGCTATCAGGCCAGGTTAAAGCCCAGGTAAATCAACTTTCGGGAACCGTTACCAGTGCAGGCAAGCCCGTTCAATTTGCTACTGTTTCAATCAAGCAAACAAAGACAACTGTAGCCAGTGATGCGGATGGTAAGTTTGAAATTAAAGCTGCACCGGGGCAAGTGCTGGTAGTAACCGCTGTTGGTTACGATGCAAAAGAAATCGCCATTCAAAATGAGACAACCTTACTGATTACGCTTACGCAGACAAGCTCCACCATGGATGAAGTGGTAGTGGTTGGTTACGGAACACAAAGAAAAAAGGATTTAACCGGAGCAATAAGTAATATCAATATTGCAGAGACAAAGAAATTCAGCACCAGCGACATTTCTCAATTGCTGCAGGGAAGGGCAACAGGCGTAGCAGTGAATAGCGATGGTCAGCCGGGTTCAGTTCCCAGTGTTCGTATCCGGGGCTTTAGTACATTCGGGGATGCACAACCATATTATGTTGTAGATGGCGTGCCCGGCGCATCTGTGCGTGATTTTAGCCCCAATGATATCGAAACAATGACAGTGTTGAAAGATGCATCCGCCGCCGCCATTTATGGTGCCGCCGCTGCAAATGGTGTAATCATCATCACCACAAAACAAGGAAAGAAAAATACCGCCATGACGGCCAATTACAATGGCTATTATGGATGGGATAAAGTGTGGCAGATTGAAAAAGTTACCGACAGGGTTCAATATCAAACCCTCAACAACGAGTCGAGGGTTAATGCAGGTAAACCTTTGTTTGCTGCAAATGATCCTTCTAACCCTGGTTATGTAAGCAATATCAATACAGACTGGCAAAAGCAGGGCCTTAAAACGGGCATGAGACAAAATCACAACATTGGTTTATCTGGCGGTGGCACCAATAATACCTATAATGTATCGCTTGATTATTTTCAAAATAAAGGAACTTATGTAGGCAATGGCCCAGACTATACTAGATATACAGCAAGGGTAAATACTACTGCAGAAAAAGGAATATTTAAAGTAGGTGAATCTATCAGCTATACACATTCACACGAAAACACGCTTACATTCAACGACAATATTCTGTTGGGTGGAATTCCTCCCATGATTGGTTCACTGGTGGTAGCTATTCCAACAATGCCGGTTTATGATACAGCAAACATTAATGGATACGGAGGATCTTCGTCAGAGTTTAATGGAGCCAATTCTTTAAATGCCATCGGCATCAATAATATCTTTAAAAATTCAGTTGATGTTGACAGAACTTTTGCGAATGTTTTTGGAGAAGTACAGTTATTAAAACATAGCGACCAGCATTTAAAGTTCAAGACTAGTTTAAGCTATGATAAAACAGTTACCAGGGACATCGTTTGGCAACCTGTGTTTTATTTAGGAAAATTTTTCAGTAGCAATACAGCAAGACTGGATGATAATTCAAGAGTATATACCAATGCTTCCATTGAAAATACGCTGAACTACGATAAGACCTTTGGCAAGCATTCCATCGAAGCATTGGCCGGTCAGTCGTACAGGTACAGCAGTGCTATTTTAAGATATAGCCATGCAGAAGGATTTACTGTTCCCTATTATCCTGTACTAAGTAACGGGCAAACCACTTCAGCTAAAGGAACCGAGTTCTACAGCGCTTTAAGTTCTTATTTCGGCAGAGTCAACTATGCTTACTCTGACCGCTATTTATTGTCGGCTTCCATCAGAAGAGACGGATCCTCAAGGTTTGCACCAGCCAACAAGTTTGGTTATTTTCCTGCTGCTTCAGTAGGCTGGAAGATCAGCAACGAAGGTTTCTGGAATGTGCCAAGGTCAGTGGTTTCATCACTTAAATTAAGAGGCAGTTATGGTAAATTGGGTAACCAGCAAATTGCAGACTATCAGTTCCAGGGAACCATTAATTCCGGTGTAGTATACACATTTAATGGAGTAAGAAACACAGGTGGTATTCAAACCCAAGTAGCATCACCTGATATTAAATGGGAAGCGAAATCGGTTACCAACCTTGGTTTTGACGCATCATTCTTAAGTGGTCACCTTGATTTTTCTGCAGAATATTACAAAGCAGTAAGCACTGATATTTTAGTGGGTATTACCATTCCTGCCAGCGTAGGTTTTGAAAACCTGACACCTGTTGTAAATGCAGCCTCTCTCGAAAATAAAGGATTTGAGTTTGTTGCTACTTATCATAAAAACAAGGGCGCTTTCACATACGATATTTCTGGCAACTTATCTACCGTTAAAAATAAAGTACTTGCACTGGGTGGTACCAACGCACCTATTTATGGTGTGGGATCAAGAACTATTGTTGGCGGTGAAGTAGGTGAGCAATATGGTTTTATTTCTGAAGGTCTTTTTCAAACCCAGGCCGAAATTGATGCACATGCAACACAGTCAGGCGGTGCAAAACTGGCTCCCGGAGATGTGAAGTATAAAGATATCAGCGGACCAAACGGAAAGCCTGATGGAGTAGTAGACGAAGCTTACGACCGCGTTCGGTTGGGAAGCAGTATTCCAAAATTGAATTATGGTTTTAGTTTCTCTGCGGCATATAAGAAATTTGATTTGGCTGTATTCGCTTCAGGCAGTGCCAAATTTTTAATCAACAGCAGAATGTACCGTGACCTGCATCACTCAGCCGGCGCTTTGAATTACAGCGTTGATATGCTGAACCGCTGGACACCAACAAACACCAATACAACAATACCAAGATTAAATGATGATGATGTAAACAACTTCAAAGATTCCAATCGTCCAGGCTGGTTGCAGGATGGTTCTTACCTGAGAATTAATACTGTATCTGTTGGCTACACTTTACCTGAAAATATCATTAAAGGGTTGACCAAATCAAGGTTTTACGCAACAGTTCAAAACTTATATACTTTTCAAAAGTATACCGGCTACAATCCTGATTTTACATCAGGTGTATTTAACCCGGGATTTGATTTTGGATCTTATCCAAAACCAAGAACTTTTATGTTAGGTGTACAACTGGTATTTTAAACTGCAAAATCATTAAACAAAAATTTATGAAAAAAATAATATACCTCTTTATCGGCTGCTGCTTTATTAATAGCGGCTGTGATAAAAAGCTGGACCTGGTAAACCCAAATTTATTAACCACTTCTTCTTACTGGAAAACGAGGGAGCAGGCCTATGCAGGATGCACTGCCATTTACAACGCATTGACTGTTGATGGTTCTTATATGCGTTCATTTCCTGGTCTTACAGATAGTCGCGGTGATGACTTTAAAGGTGACAGTCCATGGCTGGATCTTGTTTTGACGGGAGAATTTATTATACCGACCACTTCAGCGCCAGTATTCTGGATATGGAGAGAGTTTTACCTGGTTGTAAACAGGTCGAACCAGGTTATTGCAAATGTTAGCAATTACCCTGAATCAGTGTTAACAGCGGATGAAAAAAGCAGGATATTGGGACAGGCCTATTTTCTTCGTGGATTAGCGTATTATAACCTGGCTACCACTTTTAAAGCCGTACCTGTAATTACAGAACCCGTTGCCAATCCTAGCGAATACTTTGCGGCTACTGCTACAGAAGAGGTATTATGGAACCAGATTTATTCGGATTTACAAATAGCAGAATCAGATTTGCCGATAACTTACAGCAATGTTACCGGCTTGGATAATGGAGAAATTGGAAGAGCTACCAAAGGTGCTGCAGCTGGTTTATTGGGTAAAGCTTACCTGTACAGAAAAGATTATGCAAAGGCTGGAGCACAGTTTGAAAAATTCTTTACCGGGTCATTAAAAGATGTATATGGCCTGATGCCAGACTACAGGGATAATTTTAAAGACGTGAATGAAAATAACAAAGAGTCGTTGTTTGAGGTTCAGTTTACTGAAGGAACAGGTACAGATATTAACTGGTGCTGCGACCCTGCAGGATCATGGAAACAGGTACAGGCCATTTCTGTTACTTACGGAATGGAAGGTGCTGGTTTTTCTGATTACTTACCAACCCGGTGGATATATGATGAATACAAGAAAGAAAAAACAGTAGATGGCAAAAGTGACCCGAGGTTGCTTGTTACAATTGCATCTTATGAGCCGGATGATAATTCAACCAAAGCTTATGGAAGAGACTGGTGGAATCCAATTACTGCCATCTACCCAAGAAAATATACCAATGATGGAGTAGGCAATGGCAAAGCATTTGAAGGGGCAGCGGAATCAGGTATCAATTACAGGGTGTTAAGGTATGCAGATATTTTATTGATGTATGCTGAAGTGTTGAACGAAACAGGCAAAACTGCTGAAGCTTATCCCTATATTCAACAGGTAAGATCAAGAGCCAAATTACCTGATCTTGCTACCACTAAACCAGGTATGAGCCAGGCAGAAATGCGGGATCAGTTGTCACATGAAAGAGCGCTTGAATTCGCTATTGAAGGTCAGCGCATCAATGACCTTATTCGCTGGGGTTGGTTTAACGATCCTGCAAAGCTGGCAGAATTAAAAACACACGATGCTGATTTTAACACCTACAAAACAGGTCATGAATACCTTCCTATTCCTCAGCAGGAACTGGACGTAAATAAAAACCTGTTACCTAACTCCGCCAACTAATTTGGTAAGCGATAATTCCTGTTCATATAAAAAATTATATGGGCAGGAATTTTTCGCAGTGGAAGTTGAAGGTATTTAAATTTTTCGCGTTATTTTTTATGCCGATGTAGTGCTCACAATACTTAACTTGAACTTACCTTGTTATCAACAATGTTCATCAATAAGAAAATATACCGGTTGTTTTTTTTGCTTCCATTGTTTATTGATGGTTGTAAAAATAATACCCCGGATGCTTTTCAATTTACATTGTTGAACGGGGGCGAAACCAATATCAGCTTCGACAATAAAATCACTGAAAGCGATTCCATCAACATTTTTACCAACGAATACATGTTCAACGGATCAGGTGTTGGAATAGGCGATTTTAATAACGATGGCTTACCCGATATTTATTTCTGCGGCAGTATGGTCAGCAGCAAATTGTATCTGAATAAAGGCAATTTTAAGTTTGAAGATATAACAGAAAATGCCGGTGCACAAACAGGCAAATGGTGTACTGGTGTGAGCATTGTTGACATTAACAACGATGGGTTTGCCGATATCTATGTTTGTGCTTCTCATTCAAGAGATGTAAGGCAAAGGCAAAATTTATTGTTCATTAATGATGGCAATGCCGGCAATACAAAGGGTACAGTACATTTTACAGAACAGGCTGCGGCTTATGGTTTAGCCGATACAGGTTACAGTACACAGGCTGCTTTTTTTGATTTTGATAAAGATGGTGACCTGGACATGTATTTACTCAATCACCGTTTGTACAGTCATACTGCCAACTATCTCGAGTTGAAAGATACCAGCGGCAATTCACCTGCGCAAGACAGGTTATACCGCAATGATGGTACTCCCCAGGGGCAAACCCACCCTGTGTTTCATGAGGTATCAAAACAGGCCGGTATAAAAGAAGATGGCTATGGTTTGGGTGTTGTAATTACAGATGTAAACAACGATAACTGGCCGGATATTTATGTAGCCAATGATTATATCGCCAATGATATTTTATGGCTGAACAACCACGATGGTACCTTCTCCAATGTTATTGCCACTTCAATGAAACATCAGAGTTATAACAGCATGGGTGTAGATGCTGCAGACATCAACAATGACGGGCTACCCGACATAGCATCATTGGATATGCTGCCAGAAAGCAATGAAAGGAAAAAGATGATGGCCAGCGCTACCAGCCAGGAAAAATTTGATATGCAGCAGCGGTTCGGCTACCAGCCTTCTTACGTAAGAAATATGTTGCAGTTAAATAATGGCAGCATGTTAATTGATAATAAAAAGCAACCACGTTACAGTGAAATAGGCCAGCTGGCCGGTATTGCGGAAACAGATTGGAGCTGGAGTGTGTTGATGGCTGACTTTGACAATGATGGGTGGAAGGACATTCATATCACGAATGGCTTGGGAAAAGATGTAACCAACAATGATTATACTGCTTTCAGAAACGGACAAACACACACCAACAATTATACGTTCGGCGGTGGTGCTGCAGAGAAGGCATTGGACAAGGCATCCATACAAACACTGCGTAAAAATATTGACCAGTATGGTAGTGTAAAAATGGACAACTATCTGTTTCATAATAATGGTGACATAACGTTTACAGACATGACAAAGATGGCGGGATTTGCTATACCATCTATTTCAAATGGAGCAGCATATGCTGACCTGGATAATGATGGTGACCTTGACCTGGTAGTGAATAACATGAATGAACCTGCATTTATATGGAGGAATGAAATAAGGAAATCCGTTAAAGACAGCACAAGTAATTTTATAACAATTCAGTTAAATGGTTCATCAAATAATCTTTCTGGCTTCGGGGCCAAAGTCACTGTATTTAATAAAACATCAACTCAGTTTGCTGAACAATCACCTGTAAGGGGATTCTCTTCCAGCGTAGACGCAAGACTTCATTTTGGCATTGGAAATGTAAGTATAATCGATTCGCTAAAAATTCGATGGCCGGATGATAAGGAGCAATTAATTAAAGCGATAAAAGCAAACCAGGTTTTGGTTATAAATTATGCTGATGCAAGAGTACCTATTGTACAAAAAGAATTAACTGAGCCGGTTAAACTATTTACAGATATCAGTGATCAGTTGGGTATTGATTTTAAACACACAGAAGCCCAAAATTTTGATTTTGGTTATCACCAGCCTTTGCCGCAAAAGTATTCTCAACTCGGCCCCTGCCTTGCAACAGGTGACGTAAACGGCGATGGATTGGAAGATTTTTTTGTTGGCGGTGCAACCAATCAATCCGGTAAAATATTTATTCAAAAACCGGGCGGTGGCTTTGCATTAACCAACCTGGTTGAAGGCAATAAACCGGAAGAAGATTTGGGTGCGGTATTGTTTGATGCAGATGGCGATAAAGATCTTGATTTACTGATTACTGGCGGCAGCTTCGAATTCAGTGTTGCAAAATACAACCAACCGCGTTTGTATGTCAATGACGGGAAGGGTAATTTTACTTTAAATGCTACAGCACTTCCGGCAATTACTGATATTACAAATGCTGTTACGGTCGCGGATTATGACGGCGACGGCGATATAGATATCTTCATTGGCGGCCGGTTATTACCGCAAAAATATCCGCAATCTCCCCGCAGTTATATTTTACAAAACAATAAAGGACAATTTACGGATGTAACAAAGGATGTATGCGACGCACTGCAATTTCCCGGGATGATCACCGGTGCCATCTTTACTGATTTTGACAATGATAAAAAAGCAGATCTTATTATTTGTGGCGAATGGACTGCTGTGAGGTTCTTTAAAAATGTAAATAATAAACTGGTTGACATAACAGGAGCAACAGGTCTTACAAATATGAATGGCTTATGGCGCTCACTGCAGCAAGCCGACATAGATAAAGATGGTGACATGGATTACATTATCGGCAACATGGGCCTTAATAACAGGTTTCATATTGCTGCGGACAAGCCGATGACATTGTATGCAAAAGATGCAGATAAGAATGGATTTGATGAATTGATCCCTGCGTACTATATCAAAAACAAGTCAGATCAATATGAGTTGTTTCCGGCCCTCGACAGAAATCAGCTGGCCGAACAAATTCCATCTGTTAAGAAAAAATATTTGCTGCATGCAGATTATGCGAACATTACGATGAAGCAATTTTTATCTGATTATGGCGACGATGGATGGATGAAATTAATATGCGAAACATCGGCGTCAGTCTGGATAGAAAATTTGGGCAACGGAAAATTTAAAACGCACCTATTGCCGGTTGAAGCACAGTTTGCGCCGGTTAATAGTATCGTAGCTGAAGACATTGATAGTGACGGCAATGTTGATTTGATGTTAGCAGGTAATGAATACCAGGCGGCTTTAAGCACCGGCCGTTATGATGCTTCATATGGACTTGCATTGCTGGGAAATGGTAAAGGGAATTTTGCTCCTGTTAACATGTTTAATAGCGGGCTGGTCATTGACGGTGATGTAAAAGATATGAAGCTTATCAACACAAAAAGCAAGGGTAAATTATTAATTGCAGCGCCGAATGACAGTAAATTGAAAACATTTGTTTTGAATTTATCAGGCAGATAAGCTGTTTAGTAAAAATGCAGGCAACAATAATTTCAAAAACAACTGACAACATGAAATATCTGTCTTTTATAATAGTTGCAGCTTTGATGGTAGCAGCTTCAGGTTGTGGTAAAACAAGTACACCCACACCTGTGCCACCTGTAACGCCACCGGTGGTGGTGCCGACGGTTACAGATACTTTTCCGGGACCAACTTATGCGGATAACTATATTTCAATAGCAGGCTGGGATAGCCGGGCACAATGGAACCTGGCCAATGTGCATGATCCAACAGTCACTAAGTGTGGTGATTATTATTACATGTATCAAACAGATGCTTCTTATGGAAATGCATTGGATGGTCATGGACATTATCCATACCGTCGTTCCAAGGATCTGGTGAAATGGGATTTTATGGGTACGGCTTTTACCAGCGTACCGGCATGGGTAAAAGATTCTTTAAATAATAAACGGGCCCGCATGGTGCCGGCACTGCCTGCCATCGACAATCCCAGTTATGGTTACTGGGCGCCCTGCATTAGAAAAGTGGGCAACAAATACCGGCTGTATTATTGTGTGGTGGTATTGGATCCTATTGTGGGTACAGATTACAATACGTCCTGGTCTGAAAGAGCATTTATTGGTTTGGCAGAATCGGATGATTTGGCTACCAATGTATGGACAGATAAAGGCATGGTTGTATGTTCTGAACCTGACGGACTGGAAAGTTATATCAGGAATGGCGGATCAGACTGGAACGCGTATTTTAAATTCAATGCCATCGATCCCAGCTTTATCATTACACCAGAGGGTGAACATTGGCTGGTTTATGGTTCATGGCATACAGGAATTGCTGCGTTAAAATTAAATGCTGCTACCGGCAAGCCGGATAAGTTGGAAACGATCAATGATTATGGTGTGCGCATAGCAGGCCGAGGTAACATCAGCAACAACCGCTGGCAGGCACTGGAAGCACCAGAAATTATTTACAACGAAACGACCGGTTATTATTATTTGTTTATGGCTTATGATGAATTATCGGTAGCGTACAATACCCGTGTGGCAAGATCGAGAAATATTACAGGTCCTTACGTGGGTATGGATGGTGGCAACGTAACCGCGGGTGCAGAGTGCTGGCCGATCGTAACGCATCCGTATGCCTTCAACAATCATACTGGCTGGGTAGGTATCTCTCACTGTGCCGTGTTTCAAAATCCGGATACCAAAGAATGGTTTTATGCTTCGCAGGGACGTCTGCCAAAAGATGTTCCGGGCGTGAATGCATCCAATGCGTTGATGATGGGGCAGGTGAGGAGCATTCAATGGACGGAAGATGGATGGCCGGTGGTGATGCCTGAGCGGTATGCGGCAGTGCCTAAATCTACTATCACTGAGCAATCATTGGTGGGCAACTGGGAACAGATCACTTTACAATACCAGTATCAGGTAATTCAACATGCTGTGAGCGTAACATTGAGTGCAGATAAGAAAGTAAGCGGCGGTGTAACCGGAGGCTGGTCGTTTGATGCGACAACCAGTTTATTAAACATCAATGGTAACAAATATATTGTAAAAGATGCCTGGGATTGGGAAGCTGCGACAAGAGTAGTAACGCTAACCTATGCCGGGCTTACATCCTCTGGTGTATCTGTTTGGGCAAAGAAATTACGATAATGCCTGCTTTTATAATTTAACCGGCAATAGCTATGCGCATTTATTTAACTTCGGTTGATTGTTATGAATAAATGTATAAAAACAAAAAGTATGAAAAAAAAATGTGCGTTGTTGTTACTGGTATTGGTAGCAGCATCTAAACTTGGATTTGCCCAGCAAAATACGATTGCCATCAATTCAGCTGCGGCTAAAGTTACCATTAGTAAAAATATTTATGGCCATTTTGCAGAGCACCTCGGGCACTGTATTTATGATGGTTTTTATGTGGGAGATACGTCTAAAATACCCAATACAAATGGCGTGCGCAATGACATTATCGATGCGTTGAAGAAATTAAAAATTCCCAACCTGCGCTGGCCAGGGGGATGTTTTGCAGATACCTATCATTGGAAAGATGGTATTGGACCGAAAGATAAACGACCTGCCATGGTAAACAAATGGTGGGGCGGCGTTACTGAAGATAACAGCTTTGGCACGCACGATTTTTTAAACATGTGCGAACTGCTGGGCGCTGAACCTTATCTTTCTGGTAATGTTGGAAGTGGCACCGTACAAGAGTTGGCCGATTGGGTGCAGTATACCAACTTTAAAGGCAAAAGTCCGATGAGCGATCTGCGTACGCAAAACGGCAGAACTGAACCCTGGAAGGTAAAGTTATGGGGCATCGGCAACGAAGCCTGGGGCTGCGGTGGAAATATGAAACCTGAATATTATGCAGATGAATACCGCAAGTACGCCACCTTTATTTCCGACTGGGAAAATAGCGGCGGCTTATTGCGCATTGCATCTGGTGCAAGCGATGCTGACTATAACTGGACAGAAACCCTGATGAAAAATATTCCATTGAACATGCTGGGTGGCGTGGCCATGCATCATTACTCGGTGCTTGACTGGAATAAAAAAGGGCCTGCCATTGAATTTTCTGAAGAACAATATTTTGGTATCATGAAGCAGGCATTGCTGATGGATGAGCTTGTAACCAAACACGCCGCAGTGATGGATAAATATGATCCTGCTAAAAAGATTGCATTGGTGGTAGATGAATGGGGCGGATGGTATGATGTAGAGAAAGGTACCAATCCCGGTTTTTTATACCAGCAAAATACCATCCGGGATGCGATGATTGCAGGCGTTACACTGAATATTTTTAACAACCATGCCGACAGGGTGCGTATTGCAAATTTGGCGCAATGCGTAAATGTGCTGCAGGCTGTTATTTTGACCAACAAAGAAAAAATGATCCTTACACCTACTTACCATGTAATGGAAATGTACAATGTGCACCAGAACGCAACATTGCTGCCATTAACGGTTACAGGCAACGACTATACTTTTAACGGACAAAAATTACCGGCTGTTTCTGCCTCTGCATCTAAAGATAGTACCGGTGCCATTCATATTTCCTTGGTGAATATTGATCCGGCTCATGCCCAAAAAATTGACGTAAATATCGGCGATGAAAAAGTAAAAACAGTAGCTGCAAAAGTGCTTACTTCAAAAAAATTGCAGGACTATAATTCATTTACCGAGCCTGATAAAATAAAGCCGGTTGTATTTAAAGATTTGGCACTGAACAAAAATATTTTATCTATCACAGTACCGCCAACAGCAGTTATAGTGGTAACTCTTAAATAAAAATACACAAGAAAGGTAATTACTGTAACACTGTTTATACCTGCCTTTGCAATTTGGTTAGACCTTAGTTCGTGTACACTTAGAAAAATAAGCAATTAACAGTATTAAATCCCTATAATAAAAAAAATAAAAGCATGCGTATTAAAAAGTTGCTTGTTGCCGTTTCGCTCACAACAGGTTCGTTGCTGCCTTCATTGACGCAGGCGCAAAATAACAGTGTTATTGCCGTACAGGTAAATAAACCCATAGCCGATGTACAACCCACCATGTGGGGAGTGTTTTTTGAAGACATTAATCTCGGTGCTGATGGAGGCATTTATGCGGAGCTGGTAAAGAACCGCTCCTTCGAATTTTACCAGCCATTGATGGGCTGGAAAGTAACACAAAATAAATTCAACGAAGGCAGTGTACTGGTGGTAAACCGGGAAGAAAAAAATACAAACAATCCGCGTTTTATACGTATCACAAAAGACGCGGCTGCCGATACTCTTGGAATCAGCAATGAAGGCTTTCGCGGCATGGGCATTAAGAAAGGATTGCGCTATGATTTTTCTGTATTATACCGCCAGCAAACCCCTGGCTTAACAATGCATGCAGAACTCGTGAGCACAGCTGGTAAAGTAATTGGCAGCACTACTTTACAGCCATCCGCCGGAAATGGAGATTGGTCAAAAGCCGCCGTCAGCTTTAATGCTACCGATACTTCATTAAAAGCATCTTTCAATATCTGGTTTGAAGGAACCGGTAAAATTGACCTCGATATGATCTCTTTATTTCCGGAAGATACCTGGAAAAAAAGACCCGGCGGTATGCGGGCAGATATGATACAATTGCTTGCCGATATGAAGCCGGGTTTCATCCGTTTCCCGGGTGGTTGTATTGTTGAAGGACATGAATTGTCAACAAGGTATCAGTGGAAAAAAACAATCGGGCCTGTAGAAGAACGCCAGTTGAGCATCAACCGCTGGAACGGAGAATTTGCACACCGGCCAACACCAGATTATTTTCAAACATTCGGCCTTGGCTTCTTCGAATATTTTCAACTGGCGGAAGACATTGGGGCAGCGCCTTTGCCCATCTTAAATTGTGGCATGGCCTGCCAGTTTAATACGGCAGAAGTTATTCCAATCGATCAGTTGGATCCTTATGTACAGGATGCATTGGACCTGATAGAATTTGCCAATGGTGACGCAACCACTCAATGGGGTAAAGTAAGAACACAGATGGGGCACCCGGCGCCATTTAATTTAAAGATGATGGGCGTGGGCAATGAAAACTGGGGTCCGCAATATGTAGAACGGTTAAAAATATTCAGCAAGGCCATCAAAGCAAGATATCCGGACTTTAAACTGGTAAACAGCTCTGGTACAGATCCGAACGGCGATCGTTTTGATTACCTGAATGGCGAGCTGCGAAAAATGAATGCCGACATTATTGATGAGCATTATTACCGCAGGCCGGAATGGTTCCTGGCCAATGCCGCACGTTATGATAATTATCCAAGAAATGCTTCTAAAATATTTGCCGGTGAATATGCCGCACAAAGTGATAAAACGGTAAGCATCGATAACAGGAATAATACAGAAACCGCCATCGCAGAAGCAGCCTTTATGACAGGCCTTGAACGCAATGCTGCGGTGGTTAACATGGCATCTTACGCACCCTTGTTTGCACACATAGATGGCTGGCAATGGACGCCCGATTTGATTTGGGTGAACAACCTGCAATCTTATGGAACGCCTAACTATTATGTACAAAAATTATACAGCACCAACAAGGGAACCAATGTGGTGCCGGCGTTAATGGAAGGCAAATCTGTTTCAGGGCAGGACAGCCTGTACGTATCTGCAGTAACTGATAAAAATACAAACGATGTAATTATTAAAGTGGTGAATGCTTCGGCCAAACCCATCAATAAAGCCATCACTATTAATGGCGTAAAAAAATTAAACCCTGCTGCAACCGTAACTGTTTTAAAAGGCAATTCGGTGCTGGATGTAAATAGTTTTGCAAATCCTGAAGCGGTAAGTCCAGCTACTTCTGCAGTTCAGCTAAAAGGCAATAAACTGGCGGCTTCTTTACCAGCCTATTCCTTCAGCGTGTACCGCATTGGTATGAAATAAATTGTATGAAAAATTTTCTTTTTGCTTTATTGATGCTGGCAACGTTTACCGTTGCCGGTCAAACAAAGCCTGCAATAAATGATACACTCATTTCTGTACATGATCCCGTGATCATCCGGCAGGACAGTATGTACTACATCTTTTGTACAGGCCAGGGCATCACCGCTTTTTCTTCGCCGGATATGAAACACTGGAAACAATTAAAGCCGGTTTTTGATAAGGCGCCGCAATGGGCGGTGGATGCCATTCCATCTTTCAGGGGACATATCTGGGCACCGGATATCAGTTATCACAACGGGCAGTTTTATTTATATTACGCGGTATCCGCCTTTGGAAAAAATACTTCCTGCATTGGCCTGGCAACCAACAAAACACTGGATCCTTCTTCTAAAAATTTTAAATGGATAGATCACGGAAAAGTAATACAGTCTGTTCCTGGAAGAGATATGTGGAATGCGATTGATCCTAACCTGGTCATGGATGAAAACAATATACCCTGGCTGGCTTTTGGGTCGTTCTGGAACGGAATGAAACTGGTGAAATTAGACAGTGCTCTGACCGCTGTTGCACAGCCCGAGGAATGGTACACGGTTGCTGCACGGAAAAGAGATTTTATACTGCCCGATTCCGTTGCAGGCGACGCCGCTATCGAAGCGCCCTTTATTTATCATCACGGAAAATATTTTTATCTTTTTGTCTCTTTTGATTATTGTTGCCGCGGCGAAAAAAGCACTTATAAAATGATGGTGGGCAGAAGTGAAAAAGTAACGGGCCCTTATGCAGACCAGGATGGCGTGCCCATGAATTTAGGCGGGGGCAGCACGGTGCTGGAAGGTGATAAAAACTGGCATGGCGTAGGCCACAATGCGGTAGCCAATTTTAGTGGTACCGACTATCTTATTTTTCATGGATATGATGCGGCAGACAATGGAAGAAGTAAATTGCGGATTGAAAAATTAGCGTGGTTCAACGATTGGCCGATGGTAGAAAGAAGGCGCTGATAAAACAGCAGTAATATTAATTGTCAGCCTCAGAATTATTGTCATAAATTTAATTTTTATTATCAACAACACTTCCCCCAAAAGGAGCGGAGGCAAAAAAAACATATGAAAAAATCAACTCTCTCTGGCATTGCAATTAGTTTTGCAATATTTTTCACATCCTGTAACAACAGCACTAACAATCAAACAACTACTACGGAGAAAATGGAAACAAAAGCAGGCGTAACAAAAACTGCCTGGGGCAACACCGATGGCAAGGAAGTATTTTTATATACCATCACCAACGCAAAAGGTGTACAGGTTAAAATTTCTAATTATGGTGCAACGATTACGTCCTGGGTATCGCCGGATAAAAATAACAAGCCTTCCAGTATTGTACTGGGGTTTGACAGTTTAAGCGGCTATCTCGCCAAGCCACCTTATTTTGGCGCAGTGGTTGGGCGTTATGGTAACCGCATTGCAAAAGGTAAATTTAAAATTGACAAAACTGAGTATACTCTTGCCACCAACAATGGCCCTAATGCATTGCACGGAGGCTTAAAAGGTTTTGATAAACAAGTGTGGGATGCAACCCCGGCAAGTGATTCTACAGCAAGTATAGAACTGAGTTATTTGAGCAAGGATGGAGAAGAAGGCTATCCGGGCAATTTAAAAGTAGCCGTTCGCTACACTTTAACTGATGACAATGAGTTAAAGATTGAATACAGCGCCAGCACAGATAAAGCCACTGTATTGAATGTTACCAACCATAGTTATTTTAATTTAACAGGCGATGTAAACAACAGTATTCTCGATCATACATTGATGATTGATGCAGACAATTACACACCCGTTGATACAACACTGATACCAACAGGCGAAATTAAATCTGTTAAAGGAACACCGTTTGATTTTACAAAAGCCAAAAAAATAGGTCTTGAAATTGGCGCTGTGAGCGGTGGATATGATCACAACTTTGTGTTGAATAAAAAAGATTCTTCCCTGTCAAAAATTGTTGAATTAAAAGACAGTATTTCAGGAAGAACGCTGGAAGTATACACTACACAGCCTGGTGTTCAGTTTTATACCGGAAATTTCCTGGATGGAAAATTCTCTACACCTGATGGTAAAAAAATAAATCAGCATGCAGCGATGTGTTTGGAAACACAACACTTTCCTGATTCACCAAATGAACCAAAATTTCCTACCACTTTGTTATTGCCCGGTCAGCAGTTTCACAGTGTTACAGTGTACAAACTTTCCGTAAAATAATACTACAATTATACAAATGATTTTAAAAAATATAAAAAAAGCAACTACCGGTTTAATCGCCGGTAGTTGCTTTTTTGCTATAGCCTGTGCTGAGATTTTACAGCCGGTCTTTGCGCAGCAGCTTACCAGTAGCATTACCATTGATGCAAAAAAAGTAACGGGCACTTTTGATCCTGTGTGGAGTTATTTCGGTTACGATGAAGCCAATTATACCACCATGAAAGATGGTAAAAAATTGCTGTCTGAATTAGCAGTGCTTAGCAAAAATCCGATCTATGTTCGGGTGCATAATTTACTAAACACAGGTGATGGAAAAGTAGCGTTAAAATGGAGCAGTACCAACGCTTACACAGAAGATAAAGAAGGTAAACCTGTTTATGACTGGACGGGCGTAGACGCTATTTTTGATGTGATGGTACAACGTGGTATGAAGCCCATTGCAGAGATTGGTTTTATGCCCGAAGCCTTGTCTACCAGGCCACAGCCATACCAGCATCACTGGCAGCCCGGCGTGCCCTACGATTCCGTCTTTACCGGTTGGGCCTACCCACCAACCGATTATAAAAAATGGGGCGAGCTGGTGTACCAATGGGTAAAACACTGTAAAGAAAAATATGGGGAAAAGGAAATAAAAACCTGGTGCTGGGAAGTGTGGAATGAACCCAATATTGGTTACTGGAAAGGTACTATGGAAGAATATTTTGCATTGTATGATTATGCGGCTGATGCGGTGAAAAGGGCATGTCCTGGTGCCATCATTGGCGGCCCTACGTCCACCGGTCCAAGGTGGGATAAAGCTGCAGATTTTTTGAAAGCATTTCTGCAACATTGCGTGGATGGTACAAATAATGCCACCGGCAAAACCGGTGCGCCATTGGATTACATTTCTTTTCATGCCAAAGGAAATCCAACGGTGGTAAATAACCAGGTAAGGATGAATATGGCCGTGCAGTTGCAGGATGTTTCAAGAGGTTTTGAAATTATCAGCACCTTTCCTTCTTTAAAAAAATTACCCATCATTATCGGTGAGTTTGATCCGGAAGGTTGTGCCGCTTGCTCTGTTAAGTTCAATCCGCAGAATGCCTATCGCAATGGAACGATGTATTCGAGTTATACAGCCGCTTCGTTTGCGCAATTGTATGCGCTGGCAAAAAAGTATGATGTAAACCTGCAGGGTGCTGTAAGCTGGTCATTTGAATTTGAAGACCAGCCCTGGTTTGCAGGCTTTCGCGACCTGGCGACAAATGGTGTTGATAAGCCTGTACTGAATGTCTTCAGAATGTTTGGAATGATGAAAGGAAAGATGCTGGAGGTAAATAATCCGAACACTCTTTCACTGCAGCAAATAGTTGATAGCAGTGTTCACGGCGACCAGCCTTACGTTAGTTCGCTGGCGACTTTAGGTACGAAGGAATTGTACATTTTGCTTTGGAATTATCATGATGACGATAGTAAAAAATCCACCGCATTGATAAATCTGCTGCTGAAAAATATCCCAGCTTCAAAAGCCATGGTTAGCAGTTATCTGGTGGATGAAACAAATAGCAATTCGTACACCGTTTGGAAAAATCTCGGCTCACCGCAGCAAGTGACTGCAGCTCAATTCAGCCAGTTGGAAAAGGCAGGGAAATTACAATCAGTAGAAACAAATAAGCAGGTGGCTGTTTCAAAAGGAAACATCCATTACCAGTTATCGTTAGCCGGGCAGGGAGTAACTCTGTTAAAAGTAACCTGGTAAATACTTTGCCTAAGAAAATATTTAGTTACTAATATTGCACAAAATTTGTGTAAAAAGCAATTCATCAGCAGCATGAATTGCTGGAAAAAAGTTGACAATGAAGATTAAAGCCAAAGCATTTTTATTTGATTTGAATGGAACCGTCATTGATGACATGCCTTACCATGCAGAAGCCTGGCGCAACATTTTAAATAATGACCTGGGGGCAAACTTTACAAAAGAAGAAGTGAAGGTACAGATGTATGGTAAAAATGAAGAAGTGCTCACCCGCTTTTTTGGTGAGGGATATTTCACGATGGATCGTATGAATGAATTATCCATTGAAAAAGAAAAAAGATACCAGGAAGCTTATCTTCCGAAACTGGCTTTAATTGACGGATTAAAAGAATTTTTAGTAATGGCAAAAGCAGCCGGTATCAAAATGGCAATCGGTTCCGCAGCCATTCCCTTCAATATTGATTTCGTGTTAGACAATCTCAACTTGCGGGAATATTTTCCGGTGGTAGTAAGTGCGCACGATGTTACCATCAGCAAACCACACCCAGAAACTTTTTTACAATGTGCCGCGGCATTGGATGTGGATCCTAAAGATTGCATCGTATTTGAAGATGCACCCAAAGGCGTGGAAAGCGCCCTGAATGCGGGTATGCAAACTTTCGTGCTGACAACAACCCATCCCAAAGAAGATTTTGAACAATACAATAATGTGATTGGTTTTGGTGCTGATTATAAAGAACTTTTTGTGGGTTAAGCGGCTAAACAAGCTTGCAACTGTTGCGATGTTTTTGTTGTCAACGTAAAAAAGTCGATGCGCACTTTACTTCTAACTATAACAACACGCCTTATTTTTTCCTGCAAAAAAGAAAATGCAGCACCCGGAAAAACCGTGGAAATTGATCTCTTAAAAAGTTTTCAACTTGTAACCGGCCAATGCAGGATTAATCCATCCACTGCCACCCTGCAGGATACAGTCGCCATTGGCAATAATGATATCCAGCGATATTCAATTACCGATCACACATTTACCCTAAATTTTTTGACAATTCAAAGGGTAAAAGCATTCAGGGATTTTACTCCTTTTGCTGTAACTGTAGATAAGCAAGTTGTCTATTATGGAATTTTTAAGTCGGCGTATTCAGGCGCCAGCTGTGACAACTCGATCACAATGAGTAATATTTTTTCCGCTGATAATAAAATAGTAATGCAACTCGGTTATCCCGGTATGTTACAAGGGACAACAGTAGAAGACCAGCGTAATAACCCGAAATTAATCGCCACCTTACGAAGGCAGGGAAAAATCGAATAATTTAAAACCTTCTATACAATCTGAATATTTCACAACCCATTTTTTATCCCATCTCATCCCATTTTTTTCTAAAAATATTTTTACCGGGTGTACATATTTTTAGATTTCATTAACAAAAACTTCACCCATCCTGCTATGTTTCCTTTCATCACAATGTGCTGTAAGCCGCATCACCACTCATCTTCCTAAAATAACTATTCATCCAAATAGTCTTTCATTGCTGTAACTTTTTAGATTGCTTTGCGTTCAATCAACTCAGTCAGATCAATCAAAAAATAATTATAATGAAAAAACTAACTACAAGTTTTTTAGCCGCGGTGTTGTTTATTACATCTCCCGCAATGGCTCAAACGGCAGGCAAAATTTCGGGCCAGGTTGCCGACAACAACAATAAGCCGCTACAGTCAGTCACTGTTTCGCTTCTGCAACCGAAAGACAGTTCCCTGGTAAAGGCTGCCGTTTCCGGCAATGATGGTGCATTTGAATTTACAACAAAAAAAGCAGCAGGCTACATTATCAGTTATGCCATGGTAGGGTACGAAACTAAATACAGTGATTCTTTTTATGTAAAAGAAGGCGATACCTACATAGTGAAAAATGTACAAATGGTTGCTGCTACAAATAAATTACAAGGCGTTACCGTAATTGCTAAAAAACCGATGATAGAAATTAAGGCAGATAAAACGGTGTTTAATGTAGAGGCCAGCATCAATGCCACTGGCAGCAATGCCTTGGAGTTGCTGCAGAAAAGTCCCGGCATGCAGGTAGATAACAATGACAATATCAGCATGAAGGGAAAGTCAGGTGTGAAGGTATATGTAGACGGAAAAATGATGCAGCTGGATACTAAAGATTTGGCGGCCTATTTAAAAAGTATCAACAGCGATGATGTGGAAGCCATTGAAATGATCAGCAACCCAAGTGCAAAATATGATGCCAGCGGCAATGCGGGCATCGTAAATATTCGTTTAAAAAAGAATAAAAAATTTGGCACCAATGGCAGTACCAACCTGGGTTTTACACAGGGCGTTACTCCTAAAGGCAATGGCTCCGTAGCATTGAATTACCGGGATAAAAAAATAAACCTGTTTAGCAATGTAGGCGCCAACATTGGCGAATACCGCAACACACTTAGATTATTCCGCATTCAAAAAGATACCGCCTACAACCAGCAGAGCATTAATACCAATGACAACAAAAACATCAACATAAAAGCGGGTGCAGATTATTTTATAGACAATAAAAATACCATCGGCTTTTTAGCCACCACCAATTTTGGAAATAACGAATGGTCAAGCAATACCAACACGCCTATTTTTTATAACCCTACCGGCAAGTTTGTAAAAAATTTAAAGGCAGTCAATATTGTTCCCGGAAACCGCACCAATGCTAACTTCAATGTGAATTACCGCTACGCTGACACCAGCGGAACAGAAATTAATTTTGATGCGGATTATGGATTGTTCAGGGGGCGTAGTCACAGTTACCAACCCAATTATTATTATGGCGATAATGATAATTTAATTTACAGCGTCATCAACAGAAACAGTACGCCAACAGACATCAACATCTACACCGCCAAAGTGGATGTTGAGCAAAAACTGGGTAAAGGCAAGCTTGGCTATGGCGCAAAAACTTCTTTTGTAACAACAAAAAATGCGTTCGATTTTTTTGTCGACAACAGCGAAGGCACACCGGTAAAAATACTGGACAGAAGCAATCAATTTAAATACACGGAAAATGTAAATGCTGCCTACGGAAATTACCAACGCCAGCTGAACGCAAAGTGGAGTATACAAACCGGGTTAAGGATGGAACAGACCAACAGCGAAGGCGACCTGACAAGAGAAGACGGAGTTATTCAGGCTGACAATACCGTTAAAAAAAGTTACATAGACTTTTTTCCAAGTGCTGCCGTTACCTGGAACCTGCATAAAAATCATACACTCAACCTTACCTACAGTCGCAGAATTGACCGGCCAACTTACCAGGATTTAAACCCGTTTGAAAATAAACTGGATGAACTGACTTATGAAAAAGGCAATGCTTTTTTGCGCCCGCAGTACACGGATAATGTAGAGCTGACGCATACTTTCATGGGCATTATTAATACAACAGTGGGCTACAGTCATGTAAAAGATTATGCTACGCAGGTAACTGATACTACCAATAATGCAACTTATGTACAGCAGCAAAACCTGGCAACACAAAATATTATTAACATCAATATCGGCTCATCTTTACCTATCAATAAATGGTGGAGCGGTTACGCCAATATCTGGTATAACTACCAGATGTTTGATGGCGCCATTGGCACAAAAGCTCTAAAAGTAAACATCCCGGGCTATGGTGCCTACCTGCAACAAAGTTTTATTTTAGGTAAAGATTATACAGCCGAAATGAGTGGATGGTTCAGCGGCCCAAGCGTATGGGCAGCCACCTGGAAAACAAAACCGCAGGGTGGTGTGGATGTAGGATTGCAAAAATTGTTCTGGAAGAAAAAGGCCACCGTTAAAGTGTCTGCAACAGATATATTTCATACATCACCCTGGAAAGCTACCAGTGATTTTGGAGGTCTTCGGATCAACGCAGGTGGTTCCTGGGAAAGCCAGACAGTCCGTGTAAATTTTACCTATCGTTTCGGAAGCAACCAGATCAAAAGCTCAAGAGACAGAAAGACCGGGTTGGACAGCGAATCAAAAAGAATAAAATAAAAGCGGTCAACCGCTAAACAATCAAGCGACTCAATCACAATAACCACAAAATCCCCGCGAGGGGATTTTGTTTTGTAGAAACTTTTTTGGCCAGGCAGTTACAGCTATGAGCAACTTCATTGGCGTCGCACTCTTGTACAATTTATCATTGCTGAACTTTTATTATGTTGTTTTGGATTAAGCCACGCCGTGGCATCGTGCTACGGCATTCAAATTAGCAGCTTCTTCAATAAAAAAAGTGTCTGCAAAATCGAAAAAAATCAGACCGGGCATCAAAAAATCTGACATCACTTATACTCGTATTCAAAATATCCCAGCAAATCGCCTTCTTTTGAAAAACATTTTTCAATTATTTTCAGTCCGTCATTGTATATGTACTTCCAGGTGTAGTAATTGCGGTTAACGCCCTCATCCACTGACACCATTTGAGTTACATGGTTAGCATTATCATATTCAAAAGTAAAATCAGGTAACAGCTTACCTAATACCACATTGAATTTTACAATATCAGTCAGCCTGTTTTTAGTGTCGTAATAATAATAATAATGACGCCCGTTTTTTCCCGGTTCAATCTCATCGGTTACATTGCCATTTGCATCCAGTATAAAATCAACCAGCACGGAATCTTTATTATTCTTTATTCGCAGCATTTGTACTGGCTGCTTCTTGTCATTGTATCTATATTGATGAACTTCCTGCAGGGCAGTATTAAAATCTTCATCGGCCGAGTGAGAGTTGGAAACAATCGTAAAAATGGTGCCATCCGGGTTGTAAGTATACACAGATGTAGCGACAGTAATCTCAGAACTGTCTGTTGATTGTATCAGCTGCCCCAGTTCATTGTAATTCGTGGTAAGCAACGATTTTCCGGTGGTGTAACTGCGGGTGTAGGTTTCCATCTTGCGAAAATTTTTGCTTATTTGCTTTTCACAAAAAAATCCTTCACTGGGTGTTTTATCCGCTTCAAAGCTATGCACTATGATTGTTCTGATTTTTTGTTGCTGTAACACTGCCTTTTCACTCTGCGCCTGCTGGTTGCTTACCAGGTCTTTGTAATAATATTGGCTTATTGCCTGGAAAGCAATGCCCGTGAGCAATACAAAAATAAATCCTGTTCTTTTGATCATGTATTCAATTTAAAGCCGTAAAAGTAAGCTATTAAATTTTTTTTACCGGCCCCTTATTTACTCCATCGCTATCACCATTCATTTTTTGAGTATTTTTAACAAAATTTATTCACGACAACAAGTTATCATTGAATCAACGGCAGCGGCGTTTATTGTCTCACACAGAGATTGTTGTTAATCCGCTTTAATAATTTTTTCAGTTTATTTTTAATTACAGTATGCCACACAACGCTGCATTTGACCGGTTGGTAAATATCATGAATGACTTAAGGGAGAAATGTCCCTGGGATAAAAAGCAAACCATCCAAACCCTTCGCCAGCTTACTATAGAAGAAACCTATGAACTCACTGATGCCATAACAGACAATGACTGGAAAGGCATAAAGGAAGAGCTGGGAGATATATTATTGCACATTGTTTTTTACGCAAAGATTGGTGCCGAACAAAACCAGTTTACGCTGGATGAAGTAATTAACGGTGTGTGTGAAAAACTCATTTTCAGGCACCCGCATATTTATGGTGATGTATTGGTAAATGATGAAGAAGATGTAAAGCGTAACTGGGAAAAATTGAAATTAAAAGAAGGAAAAAAATCAGTACTTAGCGGTGTACCAAAAGCCTTACCTGCCACAACCAAAGCCATGCGTTTGCAGGAAAAAGCAAAACAGGTTGGCTTTGAATGGGAAAACAAAGAACAGGTTTGGGAAAAGGTAGAAGAAGAAAAGAAAGAATTGTTTGAAGCCATTGCATCCGGCAACCGTGAAGATATGGAAGATGAATTGGGCGATGTATTTTTTTCATTGATAAACTTTGCAAGGTTTTTGCAGTTAGATGCAGAAAATGCCCTGGAGCGAACCAACAAAAAATTTATATATCGCTTTACCAAAATGGAGGAGGCTGCAGGTAACGAAGGAAGAACCTTGCAGGACATGACACTGGAAGAAATGGATGCCCTTTGGAACAAAATAAAGAAACAATAATCATCATTTTTATCTGCTGCAATGGCAGTAAATTAAATTGTACTTGCAAAAAGAAAACTCCTTTAAAACGCGTTTATTCAAAAATGCCTATTTGCTGATAACAGCAGCCTGGCTGCTGACCATATCTTTTATCATAGATAATTACTGGTCGGGCAGTGCTTCGCCTGAAGCATTCAAAAAAAAGATTGGAGCTTACATTTCACGGCAGGAAAATGATTTTGACGCTTTTGCAAAAGATACTGCCGACGTTCGTAAACTGGGAGATAAAACATACAGCGAAAGTTTACTCCAACGGCTGGCTGGTAAAAAATACTTTGTGTTTATCCTGGAAAAAGATACCAGCGACAGCTACAATTTGTTGTTCTGGAATACACAGGTTATAGATCCCACTGCCCAGGTAATTAATATGCAGGGGCAAAGCGGGTTTATTCAATTTCCCAACGGCTATTATGTGTGGCGAAAAAAAGTAACAGGTGATGTTACCACCCTGGCCTTGATTCCCGTAAAATGGAATTACGCCATCACGAACGAATATCTTGTCAATTCATTTGTTATCGAAAACCAGCTGGGTAATAAATACAGCATTTCAAACGAGCCAAACAGCAATTCAATAAAGAGTAAGGAGGGGGTCTTTCTTTTTTCCCTGGTACAAAATGCGGAGATTACCATACCACAAAATACCTTGCTGGCATCCATTTTCAGGCTGCTGGCTGCATTGGTTATTTTGCTGATGGCCCACCTGATGGCCACTTACCTGGTTAAAAGGAATTTTTACCAGGGAAGCATTTTTTTAATAGCGTTTATATTAATTGTAAGGGGCGCCAGTTACTTTTTGCCAATACCTTTAAACCTGCGCCAGTTCGAATTGTTTGATCCGGCCATTTATGGCAGCAGTGCAATATCCCGTTCATTGGGCGATCTGCTTATCAATGCCTTGTTATTTATTTGGGTTATTCTTTTTGTAAGATTTTATATTCAGGAAAAAAATATCATTATAAAAACAACACAGCCAGTTATAAAATGGGTGGCTGTTATTTTGGGCGTGGTTGTATTACTGGGCAGTACGCTGGTATGCGGTCACATTATTTTTTCCATGGTGGCCGATTCGCAGATTTCGTTTGATGTCATCAACTTTTTTACCTTAAACATATCCAGCGTTGTATACAGCATTGTTGGTTTTGTAGTGCTGGGGTGTGTTTGCATCGGTTATTTCTTTTTATCGCAGGTAATTATTTATTTAATCCAGCCACTGTTGCCAAAAAATATTTTAGTGATGCTGGTGTATGTTACGGTTATTGGCCTGGCGGTTTTAAGCTTTCGTACCAATCATCCCAATATTATTTTTGAATTGTACCTGCTGATTTGGTTACTGGTTTACCTGCTGTTGCTGAACAATGACCAATTGTTTCTGCTGGCTTCACAAATCATTTCTTCCCGTTTTATATTCTGGCTGTTCTTCTTCTCGTTGTCTATCTCTGCAATTATTATTATTCAAAATGATAAAAAAGAATTGGAGCAAAGAAAGTATTATGCTGAAACACTTGCCTCAAAGGCAGACCCCGCGAGTGAGCATTTGATGAATACCGTGCTTACCGACTTTAGAAATGAAGCACTTGCACCCCTATTCGATTTATTTAAACTTGAAGATAAAAACAAGACGATAAAGGATAGTTTACTGAGTGGTAATTTTAGTGGTTACCTTAATAAATATGATACCCATATTTTTACCTTTGATGATAAAGAAAAGCCGCTGTACAACCAGGATTCTACGAACTATAATACATTAAACACCATTTTAAAAACCCAGGGAAAATCGACAGCGATTCCTAATTTGTTTTATTATGATGTATCGTTTGATAGGTTTACCTACATTAGTAAAATAGACGTTACCGATACCGCAAAGAAAATACTGGGCTATGTATTTATTCTGGCCACGCCAAAAAAATATAAAACAGATGCTCTGTATCCGGAGTTGTTTTTAAGGGGATACAATAACTCTATAGAAAATTCAGCGGTGTATTCGTATGCTATCTATAACAAACTACAACTTATAAACAATCACAATGATTATGCCTTTCCCTGGCAGCTAACGCCCGACCAGGTACCCAGGACAGATTTCGCCACTTACAGGCGACAGGGTTATTATGAACTGTGGTATAAGGCCGGCGCCGATAAAGTGGTGATCATTGCTAAAGAAGATAATTTTTTTATAGAATCCATCACTTTATTCAGCTACCTTTTTTGCGCTTTTCTTTTTGTTACAGGTATTTTCTGGTTCTTTAATGCCCTTGTTCGTTCCCGTTTACGGTGGAGTAAAATGCGTACGCATTGGCAAATGAGTATCCGTAACCAGGTTCATGCCACCATTATATTTATCAGCCTGCTTTCGTTTATAGTGGTAGGCGTATCAACCATTTTGTTTTTTATAAACCGCTATCATAATAACAACCGCGAAAAACTTAGCCGCACTATTCACGTGATGCAAAATGAAGTACGCAATTCGATCAGTGACCTGATCATGTTTGATGATGTTATAAAAATATCCGATGATGTTTTTAAGGCGAGCCTTGAAAAAACCATCGCACGCATCTCCGAAGTGCATGCGGTAGATGTAAACATCTACGATCTCAAAGGCAACCTGAAAGTGTCTTCACTGCCACTGCCTTACAATAAAGGCATTGTGGGCAGCAAGATGGATCCGGTGGCTTACTATCATTTAAACCGCTTAAAGGAAATACAGTTTTTTAAAGAAGAGGCCATTGGCAGTTTATCTTATCTCAGTAACTACGTTCCTGTAATTGATGAAACGGGTAAAGAATATGTTTATCTAAACATCCCATATTTTACGTCGCAATCCAAACTGCGCCAGGAAATATCCAACTTTTTGGTGGCCATCATTAACCTCAATGCCTTTATATTTTTGATTGCAGGGATAGTGGCTTTTTTCATCACCAATCGCATTACCCGTTCATTTTCTTTTATCAGTAATAAGATGAAGGAGGTAAACCTGGGTAAAGAGAATGCAGCCATCCGGTGGAAACGAAATGATGAAATTGGTGAGCTGGTAAAGGAATACAATAAGATGGTGGCCAAACTCAACAGCAGTGCCGCGGCCCTTGCTAAAAGCGAAAGGGAAGGAGCCTGGAGGGAAATGGCCAGGCAGGTAGCGCACGAAATTAAGAATCCGCTTACACCAATGAAACTGAGTTTACAATACCTGCAAAAAGCGATTGATAATAATACCGGCAATGTAAATGCCCTGAGTCGCAGTGTGGCAACAACACTGGTGGAACAAATTGATCACCTGAGCCAGATAGCCGGGCAGTTTTCTCAGTTCGCCAATATCGGTAATCCTAAAAACGAAATTTTTGATTTGAATGAATCACTCAAGATGACCATACAGTTGCATTCTCTGGAAGAAAATACTGCACTTGAATGGCAGCCGGTAAAAGAGACCGTACTGGTGAATGCAGATAAAACGCATATCAACAGGCTGTTTACCAACCTCATTCAAAACGCCATGCAGGCAGTGCCCGAAGATAGAAATGTGCACATACAAATTAATGAATCCCTGCAGGATCATCATATACTGATTACCATCCGCGACAATGGTAATGGTATTCGGGAAGAGGTACGGTCGAAAATATTTACCCCTAATTTCACTACCAAAACTTCGGGTACCGGCCTGGGCCTGGCTATGTGCAAAGGCATTGTTGAACAAAGCAAAGGAGACATCTGGTTTGAAACCAAAGAAGGCGAGGGCACTATGTTTTATGTAAAGCTGCCAGTTGTAAATGGTGATGGAGTAGCTTAAAACTAAAGCTTGTAAGCAATAGAATGGATTAACAGGGACTTGTAGGCCCGTTCAATTGCTTACTGCTACCATCCTGTTGGTAACGTTGCTAATTTCTGCCTGCCGTTTTCTTTTTCAATAAAAATGCTTCCAGCTCCTGCAAACTGAAACTGCTTAAATTTTTTTCTTTACTCACCATGGCTTTTTGTGCAGCCAGCACGCCGTATTGAATATCGTCAAAGCCATCCAGCGAGTGTGCGTCGGGATCGATGGAAATCAGTACATTCTTTTCCAGTGCATACTCAATGTGCCGCCAATCGATATCCAGACGGCTTGGGTGCGCATTCAGCTCTATTACTACATTATTGGCGGCACAGGCATCAATAATTTTTTTATGGTCAACAGGATAGCCCTTACGGCTTAGTAACAGCCTTCCGGTCATATGTCCCAGGATAGTAGTATACGGATTTTCAATTGCAGTAATCAAACGCAGCATGGCTTTATCCTCACTCATTTTTAAATTGGAGTGTACAGAAGCAATTACCAAATCGAAAGTAGATAGAATGGTATTACTATAATCAAGGCTGCCGTCATTCAGGATATCGCTTTCAATACTTTTAAATATTTTAAACGGTGCCAGCTGCTGATTCAGCTGGTCTATATACAAATGCTGCTCTTTAATCCGTTCTTCCTGTAGCCCGTTGGCGTAAAAGGCGCTTTTGCTGTGATCGCTGATCACCAGGTACTCATAACTTTTCACAATAGCAGCTTTTGCCATCTCTTCAATCGTATAACCTCCATCGCTCCAGTTACTGTGACTATGTATAATTCCTTTGATATCTTTTACCTGTAATAATGGTGGCAGCGCAGCTTGCTTTGCCTTGTCAATAACGTGTGTAAACTCTCTTTGAAATGGTGGTATATAATGGATGCCCGCACTTGTAAAAACAGCTTCCTCATTTTCACATTCCGCATAATTTATTGACTCAAATTGTCGTGAAAATGTGGTGGCAAATTCATCACTGCAACTGTTTAAAAATACCTGTTGCATAAAGGGGGTTTTGTCACAGCCATACACCCTTATTTTTATACCAACTGCTGCCTGATATAACAGGTCGTATTGGTTGTCTTCAATCAGTTCAAAGTCGTTAACCGATGCTAATTTATTTTTGATGTTATCAGTTGTATCATCAATTACCAATTGCAGTTCATGTATAATTTCCAGCTGTCTTGTATAGGCTCCGGTGAAGGCAATTTTATTTGTTAAAAATATTTTTTCAAAAAATGTTTTTACCTCATTTGCTATCAAATTTATTTGAGAAAAAAGAAAACTGCCTTTGCTTTTTAGATAAAATTCGATTGTCTCAATAACATTGTGTTGTGTTTTTTCGCCAAAACCTTTGAATAATTTTAAGCGGTTTTCTTTACAGGCATACAATAATTCACCCACGCTTTCTATCTCCATCTCTTTCCAGATGGTAGCAATTTTTTTTGGACCGATGCCTTTTATGTTTAATAATTCCATTACACCGGGCGGTGTTTTTTCAATGATTTCATCGAGTGATTTAAGCTGCCCGGTCGTTAATATTTCTATTATTTTTTTGCCTGTTGATTCCCCAATTCCTTTGATGGAAAATATTTTTTCATGAGGTGTTTCGCTTAGTTGCACGGGTAGTTTTTCAATGGTAAAAGCAGCCGTTGCATACGACTTTGCTTTAAAACTATTCTCGCCGTGAATGTCACTCAATTTGGCTAAGAGTGAGAAGGAGTCTGCTATCTGGTAATTGTCCATTCAGCAAAAGTAGTGGTAAAATTGATTATTGAATAAAGTAAACGCATTAAAATGAAAGGAGAAAAAACAGAACAATGTATGAAGGGTATACCAACAAAAAGTCCCGGCAACTTGCCAGGACTTTCTTATTAATTTCGCTTTTAAAAAAGTAGTTCTACTTCTTAGCAGCTTTCTTTGCAGGAGCAGCTTTTTTAGGAGCAGCTTTTTTTGCAGGAGCAGCTTTTTTAGCTGGAGCAGCTTTCTTTGCAGGAGCAGCTTTTTTTGCAGGAGCAGCTTTTTTAGGAGCAGCTTTTTTTGCAGGAGCAGCTTTTTTAGGAGCAGCTTTTTTTGCAGTGGCCATGTTTTTAAAATTTAATTGGTTAGTAAATAATACTTAAAAGTAAAAACATTTTTTTACCTGCCAAAAAAAACTTTAATTTTTTTACGCAACTGCCTCAACAGCATTCACTGAAATATAACTTTTATCGCCCTTTCCTTTTTTAAATTCTACCACACCATCAGTTAATGCAAAGATGGTAAAGTCTTTTCCAACACCAACATTTTTACCAGGATGGTACACCGTGCCACGTTGACGAACGATGATGTTTCCTGCAATGGCTGGTTGCCCGCCGTAAATTTTTACACCCAATCTTTTGCTTTGCGAATCGCGGCCGTTCTTAACCGAACCTTCACCTTTTTTATGTGCCATTTTTTTTAATTTTTTGTTTTAAGTTCTATGTTATAATGCTTGAAGTTTAGGTAAGTAGTTTTTGTAAAAAAACTTACAACTTGTTACTTACAACTTATCACTTTTTTATTAAGCAATTTCCGTCACTTTGATGTGCGTGTAGTGCGTACGATGTCCGTGTTTTTTACGGAAGCCTTTTCTTCTTTTCATTTTAAAAGCAATCACTTTATCGCCTTGTATAAGGTCGCTTAAAATTTCTGCTTTAACTACGGCTTTTACGCCGGTGCCAATTGCAAGTGATCCAGCATTATCTGTCAGAAGTACTTCTGAAAATTCTACTTTATCACCGCTTTTACCTTCAATGTGCGGCACATACAGGCTGTCACCTGCTTTAACTTTAAATTGCTGACCAGCTATTTTTACTACTGCTAACATAATACCAAAATTTAGGACGGCAAAGGTAAGGGAAATACAATTAATCCGGCGAAATTATGACAGGGATTTTTACCAAAACGGCTAATATACACCTTTCTGACAGGTTTTTTCGCTGTTTTACAGCATGTATGCTTCAAAAACAGCCTGTTTTCTACTTAAAATAGAAAGGCATTATATTCGCTTTCTGATATGCAATATGTAAAAATTTGTTTCAAGGCGGTTTTTTCGGTGTACGGTTTGTTGGTTTTTATCGCCATTATGCTATTGCTTTTTCCCTTTGTTGTGCTGGCTTCTTTTTTCGGTAAAGTAAAAGGTGGTAATATAATATATATGCTGTGCCAGTTATGGGCAGATATTGTTTTTGTATTGTGGGGCATTCGCCATACCAATTATTACGAAGTGCCGCACGACCGCAGCAAGCAATATGTATTTGTATTTAACCACGTATCCTACATGGATATACCCGTTTTAATGATGGCCATCCGCGGACAGCATTTCAGGATTTTGGGAAAAGCAGAAATGGCAAAGGTACCTGTGTTTGGTTTTTTTTACAGGAACGCAGTGGTAATGGTCGACCGTTCGGATGCACAGAAAAGAGCGAAAAGTGTGATGCAGTTAAAGAGTGTAATTAAAAAAGGCATATCAGTTGTTATTGCTCCTGAGGGAACATTTAATATGACGCATCATCCGTTAAAATCATTTTACGATGGCGCATTCAGGGTGGCTATAGAAACACAAACACCCATCAAGCCCATCTTGTTTTTGGATACTTATGATCGCATGAGTTATACATCGGTATGTTCCCTCACGCCAGGAAAATCAAGAGCTGTTTATTTAGAAGAAGTACCTGTGGAGGGGTTAACACTGAAAGATGTAAACAGTCTGAAAGAAAAAGTATACCGGTTAATGGAAGAGAAATTGATTTTTTACAAAGCAGCTTGGATAACAAGACCTGCCGGTACAAAATCAGCAGAAGCAGGTAAGCAATAAATATTGTCCGGGCCGGGAAGCAATGTGGTGCATCATTGGCGTCGTACGCTGGTACAATTGTTTTTGAGGCAGCATTGGCTTCCGGCATGCAGCAACTGCTTTTTTGCAAAAGGCTTAGCGATTGGTAACCTGTTTTGGATTGTAAATGTTGCCGCCTGCGATGTGGCTGAATACCTACACCCGATTGCAGTGGAAAGCCCGGAGTAACCGCGGCAGCGGTTAAGCAGGACTTGGAACGGAAAGCGGGACCACAGGTCAATTGATGATACATGATGGTGTTCAAAATGACATCGTTGGGGATAATTTAAACAAGTGTATTGGATAACAGCAACGAAATAATTTTTGATAGCATAACTGTTGTACAAAAAATAAGTTTGTATGCAGAAGTGATATTGCCGCTGGCGCTGCCAACGACATATACCTATGCAGTACCGGCAATTTTCGCCGACAAAATAAAACCGGGTTGCAGGGTAGAAGTTGTGTTGGGAAAAAACAAACGTTACGCAGGCATCATAAAACTAATTACGCCAGAGGCGCCGGCATATACAACCAAAGAAATCTTAAATGTACTGGACGATGAGCCGGTGCTGTATCCCCAGCAACTGCAGTTATGGAACTGGATGAGTCAATATTATATGTGCAGCGAAGGCGAAGTAATGGCAGCTGCATTACCTGCACATTTTAAATTAAGCAGTGAAACAATCTTATTGTTTAATGAAGATTATGGCGATGATTTCAGCAGTTTAAATAACGAAGAATATTTGGTGGCGGAAGCACTGCTCATAAAAAAACAATTGAACCTTACGGAAGTGCAGCAGGTGCTGGATGTAACACATGTGTACCCGGTAATAAAAAAACTGATTGATAAAAAAGTATGCGTTGTTTGGGAAGCGCTGAGTGAACGGTATAAAAGCAAGAAAGAAAATTTTGTTGTGCTTAATCCGCAATACGATACAGATGCGGCGATGAGTGAACTGCTGAACAACTGGACGAAAGCGCCCAAACAAATGGAGCTGTTGCTGAGCTACCTGCATTTAATAAAAACCACCGGTGAGGTTACACAGGTTGAACTGCTGAAAAAAAGCGGCGCCACAGCGGCCCAGCTGAATGGACTTGCCGAAAAAAAAATTCTGCTGATTGAAAAGCGGACGGTTGACAGAATAAAAGCATTGCCCAAAGCAATGGAAGTGGCGTTTGATTTAAGCGCTGCACAAGAAATCTGTTTACTGGAAGTACAGCAATGTTTTTCAACAAAAAATGTGTGCTTGCTGCATGGTGTAACCAGCAGTGGTAAAACACAGATTTACATCAAACTGATTGAAGCGTATTATAAACAGGAAAAGCAGGTATTATATCTTTTGCCGGAAATAGCTTTAACGGCGCAGATGATACGCCGCCTGCAATTTCATTTTGGTGGTAACATCGCCATCTACCACTCTAAATTTAATAACAATGAAAGGGTAGAGTTGTGGAACAAAATTAAGACTGGCGAAGTGCGGATTGTACTGGGTGCACGCAGCGCCCTGTTTCTGCCATTTAAAGACCTTGGACTGATTGTAGTGGATGAAGAGCACGATCCGTCATTTAAACAGCAGGATCCGGCGCCCAGGTACAATGCAAGAGATGCGGCAGTTTATTACGGCGCTTTATTCAATGCTAAAATATTATTGGGTAGCGCCACGCCTTCTATTGAAACTTATTACAACGCACAGAAAGGCAAATATGGTTTGGTTGAACTGAATGAACGTTTTGGCGGTATCCATTTGCCCACCATAGAAATTATCAATACACGTCAGGTAGCACAAAAAGGTAAAGTAATGCTGTCACCCCAGTTAAAAGAAGCAATTGAAAAAACAGTCGCAGCTGGAAGACAAGTGATCTTGTTTCAAAACCGCAGGGGATATTCTCCCTATTTAATTTGTGGCACCTGCGGTTATTTGCCGCAATGCAAAAACTGCGATGTAACACTAACACTGCATAAGTACTCCAACAAATTGCATTGCCATTATTGCGGCACTACCTACCCTAAAATAACTGCCTGCCCGGCATGCGGTTCTGTTAACTGGATAGAGAAAAATTTTGGTACGGAGAAGATAGAAGAGATGATTGAAGATGAATTTCCTTCTTTGAAAGTTGCCAGGATGGACGTGGATTCGGTAAGAGGTAAATCGGCGCATGATAACCTGATTAAATTATTTGAGCAGCAAAGAATTGATGTGCTGGTAGGCACGCAGATGGTTGTTAAAGGCCTGGATTTTGAAAAGGTAAGCCTGGTGGGCATCCTGGATGCCGATGGCTTGTTGAGCTTTGCCGACTTCAGGGTTAATGAACGGGCCTTTCAGTTGATGGAGCAGGTTAGCGGCCGTGCCGGACGTAAAGAATCGCAGGGCAATGTGTTGATACAGGCCACACAGATCAATCACCCGGTATTACAATTTGTAAAAGAACATGACTATAAAAAATTGTATTCTTTTGAAATCAATAACAGGCAACAATTTTTTTATCCGCCTTTCAGCAGGATTATTGAAATCACCCTGAAGCATAAAGTGAAAGAAGTGGTGGATGAAGCAGCCAATAAATTAGCGGCTGCGCTGCAAAAAAATATGAGCAATTTTGTGGTTGGTCCTGCAGCGCCTGTCGTAGCGAGAATACGCAACCAGTACCTGATGGAGTTATTGATAAAATTGCCGTTGGATACAAAGCAAATTCAGCTGTACAAACAAATCATCCGCAATGAATTTAATTTGCTGCTGGCTGAAAAACAGTTTAAGAGCGTGGTGATGATTGCGGATGTGGATGCAAATTAAAAAGCTAATTTGCAGACACGCCAATTGTTACGTTTTAAACCTTCCTGTATCGCTGGCTCAATTAAATTTGCATCCGTAATCAGCACATCAGATTTGTATGATCAAAGAAAATTTTTCACTTAAACAATTCAACACCTTTGGCATTGATGCATCGGCGCAATATTTTTCAACTTTTAATTCTGTTGAACAGCTGGAAGAATTGCTTGCATTTAAAAAGGATATCAGCAATGCTTCTTTAACTATGCCTTTGATACTGGGTGGCGGAAGTAATATCCTCCTTACCAAAAATGTGGAAGGACTTGTTTTAAAAAATAATCTAAAAGGAATTGAAAAAATTGCGGAAGAGGGAGATGCTGTTTTTATAAAGGCCGGGGCAGGGGAGAACTGGCATCAGCTGGTAATGTACTGCATTAATAATAACCTGGCAGGTATGGAAAATCTTTCGCTGATCCCGGGCAATGTGGGCGCTTCGCCAATGCAGAACATTGGTGCGTACGGAGTAGAACTGAAGGATGTTTTTTATGAACTGGAAGCTTTTCATTTGAATGAAAAACAGACAGTCATATTTGGATTGAATGATTGCAAATTTGGCTACAGGGAAAGTGTATTTAAACGGCAGTTTAAAAACCAATTTGTCATAACCAGCGTTACTTACCGGTTAAGCAAAACACCACATTTTAATACCAGCTACGGTGCCATTGAACAGGAATTACAGGCGATGGGCGTTGAACAATTGAGCATACAAGGTATCTCACAGGCCGTTATCAATATCCGCAGCAGCAAACTGCCGGATCCCAAAGTGATTGGTAATGCCGGAAGTTTTTTCAAAAACCCTGAAATAGATCAGCAACAATTTGAAGTAATTAAACAAACGTTTCCTAACGTAGTGGGCTATGCGCTGGATAATGGAAATGTAAAGCTGGCCGCAGGATGGTTGATAGAACAATGCGGCTGGAAAGGGTATCGCAAAGGCGATGCTGGCTGCCATGCAAAGCAGGCATTGGTGCTGGTAAACTATGGCAATGCAACTGGTGAAGAAATTTTTAAATTAAGTAAGGAAATTATTGAAAGCGTACAGCAAAAATTTGGAGTGTTGTTAGAAAGGGAAGTAAATATTATTTGATATATTAATAATGGAGATTATATTGCACTACACCAAATAAAAGCTGCCTTGTATGAAAAAGCAAAATTTATTCTTCCTCACTATTCTTTTTTTAATTATCTCTGTTTCAGCCAGCGCTCAATCAGCTGGAAAAGCAATGTATTTTGAATTGGGTGGTCCCGGCTTTGCCTCAGTAAATTACGATATGCGTTTTCAAAAAACGCAAGATGGACTTGGTTTTAGAGTGGGTGTCGGAGGATTTTCGATTGATGGAGAAGGTGCACTTTTTATACCCGTGGGATTAAATTACTTAATAGGAAAGGAAACCAAACATTATTTTGAAATTGGCGGTGGCGCAACTTTCGTAAACGCTACTGATTTTTCTATTGGCTCTGACAACACTAACAATAATGCAGTATTCGGTTATACAAGTTTTGGTTACAGGTACCAGCCGGCTGCAAATGGTTTTGTTTTCAGGGCAGCTATGGTGCCTATATTCGGCAAAGGCTTTTTTATACCTTATTACGCGGGCATATCCTTTGGCTATAAGTTTTAATACAACAAGAAAGCCGCTTATTTGTTAGCGGCTTTTCTTTTCCAATACGATATTTAATTAAAATCGTTGTCGTTAAAATCTTCATCACCAAAAGATTTGCTGCCCATATTAAGCATGCTGCCCATTAAATCTTTAAACTCAATTTTTCCTTCTACCACTTTTTTGCTGATGAGCGAAAAAGCTGCCAGGCCGTGTAATACAAACTCCATTAGTAAGGCGAGTTCTTTTTCATTGGCTGCCTTATGATGCTTTTTCACCAGCGCATGTAAGCCATCCACTTTGTACAGCAACTGAATTTTGTCTTCATCTTTTGTATCAAAAAATATATCCAGATGGTTACCGCCATCAAACCAGCGGGTGATGGAGCGGTAAGGATTTTCTTCTACGGAAAGATCTTTGCCTCTTTTCTTTTTTAAGGTATCGGGATTGGGGAAGTACAAAGTGAATTGTGTACGGATAGCTTTTTCCAATAAATTAAATGCTACCTGGTACGGGCCTTCCTGCTCGCCTTCGTATACCAGTTCAATTTTACCCGTGATAGAGGGGATGATACCGATCATATCGCTGATCCACACCTGTGTTTGTTTTTCATTGTTAATGATGGCACGACGTTCCGCAGCGCTTACTGCATTTTCATACGCAGCAATGGTAAGCCTTGCACTTACGCCGCTTTTTTTGTCTACAAACTCACTGCCTCTTGCTTCAAATGCAACCTGCTCTATCAGCCGTTTTACAAGGTCACTTACACTAACTCTCGTTGATTGATCCTCATTAATATTGGCTTCCTGTTCTGTAATAGCAAGAGATGTTTCTATTGATTTGGGATAATGCGTAAGTATCTGGCTTTCTATCCTGTCTTTCAATGGGGTTACAATGCTTCCCCTGTTGGTATAATCTTCTGGGTTAGCGGTAAACACAAACATAACGTCAAGGGGTAAACGCATCTTAAAACCACGTATCTGTAAATCACCTTCTTCCAAAATATTAAACAACGAAACCTGTATTCTTGCCTGCAGGTCCGGTAATTCATTTATAACAAAGATGCTCCTGTTGCTTCGGGGTATTATACCGTAATGCAATACCCTTTCATCTGCAAAACTTAATTTTAAATTAGCCGCTTTAATTGGATCAATATCACCAATAAGGTCGGCAACACTAACATCCGGTGTAGCCAGTTTTTCACCATAGCGCTGGCTGCGGTGCAACCAGTTAACGGGCGTATCATCGCCATAGGTTTCGATTAAATCAACTGCGTAACGGGAGATGGGTTGTAAAGGATCATCGTTGATTTCACTGCCCGCAACCACAGGTATGTATTCATCCAGTAGTTCTGTCATTTGCCTGGCCATTCGTGTTTTTGCCTGTCCGCGTAAACCGAGAAATAAAATGTTGTGGCGGCTTAGCAACGCTCTTTCGGTATCCGGTATTACAGAATCTTCGTATCCTAAAATACCGGGAAAGGCGTTTTCTTTCGCCTTAATTTTTTTAATCAGGTTCTCCCGGATTTCATCTTTAATGCTTCTGGAAACGTAACCGCTTTTTTTAAGTTCGCCGAGTGTTTTTATTTTATTGTTCATATTTTATTTTGCCGTCAGGGTGTTTAGTCATTGGTCCTTGATAGCGTTATTATTTTTAATTAGTTAAGTAATTATCAGGAATACCTGACTAAGAAAAGACGACTTTGCGTCTTACCGGCAAAAGATTTAATAAACCGTTTTTCTTTTGCCGCTCTCAAAATCCTTAAAGATAAAAGCGCCTAGTTTATCCAATGAGGCGAAGAATGCTTTACCATTATTAGTTTCTGTAAATTCCTGTACAAACTTTTGCAGGTAAGGGTCAGATGCTATCATAAATGTCGTGATGGGAATCTTTAATTTTTTGCACTGGGTTGCAAGGCTCATGCATCGGTTTAAAATTTTTCTGTCTACTCCAAAACTGTTTTTATAATATTTGGCACCTACTTTTAAGCAGGTAGGTTTACCATCTGTAATCATAAAAATTTGCTTGTTTGGATTTCTCCTTTTACGCAGCAAATCCATCGACAGTTCAAGCCCTGCGACTGTATTGGTATGATAGGGACCTACCTGTAAATAGGGCAGGTCTTTTACTTCAATGGTCCAGGCATCGTTACCAAACACGACTATGTCCAAGGTATCTTTGGGATATTTTGTTTGAATCAGTTCACTCAATGCCATCGCCACTTTTTTTGCGGGCGTAATTCTATCCTCGCCATATAAAATCATCGAGTGAGAAATATCAATCATTAGTACGGTAGAAGTCTGGCTCTTAAAATCTGTTTCTCTTATTTCCAGGTCATCTTCATGCAACCTGAAACTTTCTGCTCCATGATTAATTTGTGCGTTGCGGATGGATGCCGTAAAATCAATTTGCTCAAGCGTATCGCCAAATTGAAAGGGCCTGGATTCTGGATTGATTTCGTCGCCGCCACCAGGTTTAAAAGTATTGTGATTGCCCTGCTTTGTTTTCTTCAACTTTCCAAAGATTTCTTCCAGGCTTTTTTTACGAATACCCTGTTCTGTTTTTGGTGTTATCTTTATTTCGCCTTTGCCTTTCTTTTCATCAATATAACCTTTGTCTTTCAGGTCTTCATAAAAATCACCCATACCGTAATCATTGTCGGTAAGCTTATATTCATTATCCAGCTCATTCATCCATTGCATGGCTTCACCAACATCACCATTCGTGTAAGTGAGTAACTGCATAAAAATATCGAGCAATTGTTCAAATTTGGTTTTACTATTTTCGTTGGGGTCGTATTTTGAAAAGTTGTATCCTGTCATGATCATAATAATTTAATTAATTCCACAGATCGTACGGCAAAAATTGATGTCAAAGCCAATGGAAATTAAACCGGCCGTAAGGTAAAATTCACATGTACATTAAATATGTTTGGCTGAGGCTGATTCAATAGTATGATTAGCCGCTACTTCACAATTTACGAAACAATCATTTCATGTGGTTGGTTCGTTTGTTAAATAAAAAATCCTTTCACCACTGCTGATGAAAGGATTTTGGAAAAGAAAAAAACTATTTTTTTATGCTATCTGTTTTTTTTACAGGAGCGGTATTATTGTTAATAGTGGCAGGCACTTCTAATTGTTTTGGATTTTTATAAAACTGCTCCATTTGCTGCAGGCCTTTCAGCAGGTTGGCAGCAATAGGCATATCGCCTCTTTCCTGGTCAAACTGGGACAACCTGGTTTCATTCAAACTATTGTAATAAGTCATTTGCTGTTCCAGGTCTTTCCTTAAACTGCGGGTAACTTTTTCCGCAAGGGCGGTATCACCGGCTTTGTAACAGGCATCCAGAAACTGGTATGATACGTAATCGTGTTGCTGATAGCGGGACACCATGCCATAGCTCATGTTCTCTTCCAGCATTCCTGCATCACATTTCTCCAGCATTTTTTTAGCTTCTTCCTTTTTACCGTTTTCGGCTAAGTTGCCTGCAGCTTTGGCATAGGCCAAACGAATGCTGTTGAGGTGGCGGCGGTTTTCTTCATCAAAATAAACCCCTTTAACATTGGCATTGCCAAATACAAATTTGCCCATCATCTTATCGTACACCCAGTTTTCGTTAACCTCTTTGTTCAGCACTGGAACAAGCCTGTAGGTAAGTCCATCCTGGCGTAGGTATTGGCCGAAACCAAGCTCGTTATACTCATTTGTAAAATAAATAGGACGTTTCCATTTGTTTGCCGCAATAATATTCAAGATAGCGGTTTCTCCTTTTTGTAAACCTGATCTTGCCGGTATATCAAACTTTACTTCGTTCACCACACTGTCATTGGCGTTAACTGTACCATTGCTTTTTACCACATTGATATCAACCGGTACGGATACCTTACGGGTTGGGAAAACATTCAATATACTACCGTCTCTGGACTGTTCCACTTTGGAAGGATCATCACTGCCTGCATAATCTTTCATCATGGTATACAAATCCATATACTGATTGGGATCAACGCCTGCTTTTGGAGCATAATAAATATAATCTCGTTTTGCACCTTCAATCTGATCTGCAGTCCAGATCGGGTCAATCGGATCGCTCTGATTTATTTTATACCTCAACTGATTGATATAGGAATCGGTACCCAGTAAACTGCTATTGATAACCCGTACATCACGGCGTATGCCTTCCACTTCCTGTGCATACCACAAGGGGTACGTATCATTGTCTCCAAACGAAACTAAAATAGCATTGGGTGCGCAACTTTCCAGGTAATCAATCGCCAGATCTCTTGCCAATACTTTTTTACCTCTGTCATGATCATCCCATTCCTGGCTGGCCATCAATACCGGCACAGCTAATATACAGATGCCCGCAGCAACATAGTTGGCTACATTGGCACTCATCGCTTTTTGCAGTAATTCCTTTACATATAAAACGCCAATACCTATCCAAATGGCAAACGCATAAAAGGATCCTACGAAGGCATAATCCCTTTCTCTCGGCTGGTTGCCTGGCATATTTAAGTAAATTACAATAGCAAAACCGGTAAAGAAAAAAAGCAGGCCAACTACAAGCCCGTCCCTTTTATTTTTTTGATAATGATAAAATAGACCCAGTAAGCCCAATATCAATGGCAAAGCAAAAAGACTGTTGTTCGCCTTGTTGCGTTTCATACTATCCGGCATAACAGACTGGTTCCCCAAGCGGGCATTGTCCCAGAAAGAAATGCCTGTTTTCCAGTTGCCGTCTCTCACATTACCCATCACCACACCTTGCACGTCATCCTGCTTGCCGGCGAAATTCCACATAAAATAACGCATGTACATCCAGCCAACCTGGTACTGCATAAAGAAGCTGATATTGTCTGCCATGGTGGGTTTACCACTCCATTCGCCGGTCTTCGGATCTTTACCAATGCCTGCAAAGCTGGCGTAGTAATCCGCATGGCCCTGGTCGTTGCTTTGGTCCCACATTCTCGGAAAAACATGCAAGTCTTCATCAGCCCAGGTGGTTTCTATCTTACGGCCATTCTTTACATATTTATCTTTTCCCTTAATATAAGTATCTACGTATTGCTGGTCGGTTGGCTGCGCAGTAAAATCCTGGCCTATCACCAGGGGGAAATCTCCATACTGTTCACGTGCCAGGTAACCAACCAGGTTAACGGGGTTATCAACATTGTACATGTCAATAGCGGTATCTGCGTTGCTGCGTATTAACGTGGTAAAGTAGCTGCTGTACCCCAGCAACATAAAGGTGAAACTCCACAAACCCAGTTTTAAAAAGTTCCAGTTTTTTTTATTGGCCGTGCGCAGGGCGAAATAAATAGCTACCCCAAGCAATACAAAGAAAAAGGCAAAACCACTGAAAAAAGGAAGGCCGAAGTCGTTGACAAATAAAATATCGAAATTGCCGGCACCTTTAATGGTCCATTGTATAACCGCCTTTTGAATGATGCCTGTAATGGCACAACCAATTATAAAGGCAAAGAAAATTCCCCAGTTGGTTGTTTTATATCTTTTAAAGTAATAGATCATTACCATGGCCGGGATGGTAAGCAGGTTTAACAAATGCACACCGATTGAAAGGCCCATCAGGTAAAAAATTAAAATCAACCACCTGTCTGCACCGGTAAAATGCCCGGTGATGCCTCTTTTATTTTCTTCAGTTACAGCAGATTCCCATTTTACCATCGCCCAAAAAACAATGGCAGTAAAAAAGGAGGACAATGCGTAAACTTCACCTTCAACAGCGCTATACCAGAAAGAATCAGAAAAACAGTAAGCCAACGCACCCACTGTGCCAGCGGCTACAATACTGAATAATTGGGCGCTGTTCAATTCTTCTTCCCCTTTTTGTACCAGTTTTTTGGCATAGTGGGTAATCGTCCAGTATAAAAATAAAATGGTAAAGCCGCTTGCAAGGGCACTCATCAGGTTAATACCTGTGGCGGCATGTTTTGGATCGAACGGAGCCATAAACAACCGGCCGATTAAAACAAAAAGCGGCGCTCCGGGTGGATGGGGAATTTGTAATTTATAAGCGCTGGAAGCAAACTCACCACAGTCCCAAAAACTGCCCGTCGCTTCCATGGTCATAATATAAACAGTGCAGGCAATAATACAGATTATCCATCCTGAAATGTTATTAACACGTTTAAAATTCATATAGAAGTTAATTATAAGTGGGCAAATATAAAACTATCAACCCATTGATACACTGGGATAACAATTTTTTATGAATCAATTACAAGTTTTTAATTTATATTTCTGATATAATCAATTATAAGGGGTAACTATTGCCCTACAGGTGGTTTGCAAACCAGCATTTTATTTTAAATCTTTGTAAAAAAATAGAAAATGAAACAATTCGGATTACTGGCATTAACTATCTTGATATTGAGCGCCTGCACGCAAATACATGGCAGTGGTAATATAGTTACAGAAACCAGGAATACAGGCGATTTTACTGGCATTGAAGCCGGCGGTGCTTATGAAGTGGAACTGAAAAACGGTTCGCCTACAGAAGTTAAAGTGGAGGCAGATGACAACCTGATAAAGGATATAGAAACGACAGTTTCCGGACATACATTACATATCCGCACGAGGGACGGAATTAATTTTAATAATGGTCATTATAAAGTTTATATAATTGCTCCTGAAATTACAAATATTCATAGTTCCGGAGCTGCAGACGTAGCAATAAAAAATGTGTTGAAGACCACCGATAAACTACAGCTCGAAGCATCCGGTGCTGCGAATATTAATGGAGAAATAGATGCTCCTGAAGTATCAGCTGAGGCAACAGGAGCATCCACTATTAAAGTAAGCGGAAGAACAAAAGAATATCATTCTGAGGCCTCTGGCAGCGGAACAATTAAGACGGAGGATTTGATGAGTGAGACTACCACTGCAACTGCTTCCGGCGCAGCTTCCATCCATGTGTATGCAAGCATACAGTTAACTGCCGATGCATCTGGTGCTGCCAATATTTATTATAAGGGTGCTGCCAGTGTTTCTCAAAAAACAAGCGGTGCTGCCAACGTAAAAAAAGAGGACTAAGCAATAATTGTATTTCAGTCTGCATTCGTTGTCATCTTGTCACTTTTTGATATTTGGTATTTTCTTTGACAGGTACTTCGAAAATCTTTCATCATGCAAAAAGGAAACATACGGGTACAAACGGAAAATATATTTCCGATTATTAAAAAGTTCTTATATAGCGAACACGATATTTTCATAAGAGAACTGGTAAGTAATGCGGTAGATGCCACCCAAAAAATAAAAACCCTTTCTTCTATCGGTGAAGCGAAAGGAGACTTGGGGGAACTAAAAATTGAGATAAAAATAGATGCCGGGAAAAAGACAGTCACCATTTCTGATAGAGGAATCGGAATGACTGGAGAAGAAGTTGACAAATACCTGAACCAGGTTGCTTTTAGCGGTGCGGAAGAATTTTTGGATAAGTATAAAGGACAGAATGAGAACAATATCATTGGTCATTTTGGGCTGGGTTTTTATTCCTCTTTCATGGTAAGTGAAAAGGTAGAAGTAATTAGTAAATCTTTTAAGGACGACGCGGCTGCTGTAAGATGGGAGTGTGATGGCAGCCCTGAATTTACCCTGGAAGATACGCAAAAGGAAAACAGGGGAACGGACATCGTAATGTACCTGAATGAAGAGAGCCAGGAGTTTTTGGAGCCGCACAGAATTAAAACAGTGCTCGAGAAATTTTGCCGTTTTTTACCGATCCCCATTTTCTTTGAAGATAAACAAATTAATAATCCAACCCCAGCCTGGACAAAGAAGCCTTCCGAGCTAACTACAGAAGATTACCAGAATTTCTATAAAGAATTATATCCGTTTAATGAAGCGCCTTTATTCTGGATTCATTTAAATGTTGATTATCCATTTAACCTTACCGGTATTTTATATTTCCCTAAGATTAAACAATCTTATGAAATACAAAAAGATAAAATACAGTTATACAGCAACCAGGTTTTTGTAACAGATGAAGTGAAAGATATTGTTCCGGAATTTTTGATGTTGCTACAAGGTGTAATTGATTCACCTGATATTCCTTTAAATGTTAGTCGCAGTTACCTGCAGGGCGACCCCAATGTGCGAAAGATAAATGCACACATAACAAAGAAGGTGGCTGATAAGTTAGAAGAGATTTTTAAAAATGACCGGCCGGCATTTGAAGAGAAGTGGGAGAGCCTGGGCTTGTTTGTGAAGTATGGTATGATGACCGACGACAAGTTTTTGGAAAAGGCTAACAGGTTTTTGATACTACAGGATACAGAAGGTAAGTTTTTTACTTTTGACGAATACAAAATAGCCACAGAAACCCTGCAAAAAAATAAAGAAGGTAAGCAGGTTATTTTATACACTACAGATCCGGTGCAACAGGATGCATTTATCCAACAGGCGGTGGCTAAGGGATATAAGGTGGTGAAGATGGAAACTATCATCGACAACGGTTTTGTAAACCAGATGGAGATGAAGTGGGAAAATGTTCAGTTTGTAAGAGTGGACAGCGACATAACAGACAACCTGATAGACAAACAGGAAGGCGGAGAAAGTGTACTGAGTAAAGACGAGGAAGCGACATTGAAAGAACTATTCGGCGTGAAAATTCCCGAGTTAAATGTAACGGTTGAATTGAAAGGATTAAGTGTTGATGCGCCACCCGTAACAGCTACCAGGCCAGAGTTTATGCGCCGTATGAAGGATATGGCAGCAATGCAGGGCGGTATGGGTGCATTCTATGCAAGCATGCCAGACGAAGTAACGCTGACTGTAAATGGTAATCATCCATTGTACAAAAATGTACTTGCTGAAAGTGATAAAGGCAAACAGGAAAAGCTGGTTCATAACCTGGCCGATCTTGCATTGCTTTCCCAGGGGCTATTGAAAGGAAACACACTTACTAACTTCATCAACAGAAGTGTGGAGATGATGGGAAGTAACTAAAGATTCAAATTTTAGTATAGTTGATTAAGACTTCCGGCGTTGTAATAATGCCGGAAGTTTTAGTATAGCAGCTTCCAGGTATTTCATTTCTTTTGTATGAAAAATTTCCTTGAAGCCTTCGTCTAAAAACAATTCTTCATAAAGCGGATTAGCGTATACCACAAAAATTTCCCGCGGATACATGCGGACGCTTTCCATTATATTAAATACCACTGCGCTCATTACCACCACATCAAAAGGATTGAATAAGAACAGGCAATCAGCGGTAGGAGGAATATCATAATTCATTGCATCTGCAGTATGAACTGCAAAATTCATTTCAGGAAATTTTTCTTTCATCTTCTCAAGATTGCGGCGTGCATCTTCACAAAATTTTTCAGAAAAATCAACACCGGTGATATTTGTATATCCGTTGTAAGCAGCCACACACATCGCCCGGCCTTTGCCGCAACCGATGTCTGCAAAATGCATGTTTGGTGTAGCCGGCAGTTGTTTAAATAGTTGCTCCAGCAAGGTATAACTGATAGGCATGTACATGGTTGCATGCGAAGTATCAATTCCTTTTTTAGAAAGATCTTTTAATTCGTCGGCTCCTGTTGTGGAAATGCCATATTTTTTTTCGCCCTTTATTTCCTGCTTTATAATTTTAAGCGCAATGCGAAAGTTCCAGTTAAAACCGACGTAAAAAAAATAGTGCAGGTAAGTGAATAATTTCAATTTTTTTTTATTAGGGGTATATGGTATCAGGAACGGGATACCTGCAGATCTATTATCTTAAGCTGCAAATTTGTTTCGCCGTTCCATTCATTTTCGTCAATCGTAAAAACAAGGTCAAAGGGCTTTTTCGTTTCAAGTATGGAAAATTTATCAGCAAGATTAAAGCCAATGCCAGTAAAGGTTATACCATTTTGTTTTACAACAAAACGCACATGTTGTTCTTTAACAATTTTCGAGTAACCACTATCGGATATATTTTTTGCTACAAATATTGGCCGCATATTTTCCGGCCCAAACGGTTCCATCTGGCAAATGATATTGTATAGCGTTTGATTGATTTCGTTAAAAGAAATAACACTGTCAATTATAATTTCAGGTATCAGTAAATGTGGTGCAATAGTACTGGCTACAACAGCCTCGAATTTTTCAGTGAAGGCTATTACATTTTCAGGCAACAGTGAAAGACCTGCCGCGGCGAAATGGCCACCATATCCTAATAGATGTTCCCTGCAGGCATGCACCGCTTCATACAAATTATAACCAACTACACTTCTGGCACTTCCTGCAACAATATCACCGTTACGTGTAAGTACAATGGTTGGACGGTAATACTTTTCTGTCAGTCTGCTTGCCACAATTCCCACCACTCCTTTATGCCAGTGTTCCTGGTAAACAACGGTTGATTTGCGGTTGATCATTTCCGCTTTGTTATCAATCATTGCAAGTGCCTCGGCTGTTATACTGCTATCGGCCTCCTTTCGGTCGGTATTATCAATATGCAGTAATTTGGCTAACTCCATCGCCCGGTCAACATCTTTTTCAATAAACAATAAAACGGCTTTTTTTGCATCATCCATACGCCCTGCGGCGTTTACTCTGGGCGCAATTACAAAAACAACATTGGTAATGGATAGTTTTTTTTGAATGCCGCCCAAATGGATCAGCGCTTTAATGCCAGCGCAGGGAGAGGAGTTAATTTGCTGCAAGCCAAAATAGGCAAGTATCCTGTTTTCGCCCGTCATTGGTACAATATCGGCCGCAATAGCGGTGGCTACCAGATCAAGATAACAATAATAGTGTTCTTCGTCAATGCCATACCGTTGGGCTAGAGCGGTCACTAATTTAAACCCAACGCCGCAACCACACAATTCTTTGTAGGGGTAATCGCAGTCTTTTTGTTTGGCGTTTAAAATGGCAACAGCCTCAGGTAAGATATCATCAGGTAAATGATGGTCGCATACAATAAAATCTATGCCCAACGTTTTTGCATAAGCTATCAATGCCACAGATTTTATTCCGCAATCCAGCGATATGATAAGAGAGAAATTATTAGCAGCGGCATAATCAATCCCTGCCTTACTGATGCCATAGCCTTCTTTATAACGATCGGGAATATAAAATTCAATCATTTTCCCGTTGTAGATTTTGCAGAGAAACTGGTACATTAGGGCCACAGAGGTTGTGCCATCTACATCATAATCACCAAAGACCATTATTTTCTCATTACTCTGAATGGCCGTAACAATTCTTTCCACAGCCTTGTCCATGTCCTTCATCAGGAACGGATCATGCAGGGCTGTAAGCGATGGACGAAACCACGCTTTGGCTTTTTCAAAACTGTCAATGCCCCTGTTTACAAGGATGCGGCATAAACTGCTGTTTATTTTTAAAGCTGCCTGTAAATCAGCGGTAACAACTTTATCAACTTCCAGTATGTTCCATCTTTTTTCCATCCTAATTGAAAATTATTGCCGTGTGGAATGTCAGAATGTGATCTAATATTTTCTGTCTGTTGTGTAGCGTACCAGTTCCTCCAATGCTTTCCTGACTTCATTATCCTCAAATTCATATAATATGGCGAGTGCTTCATCCCTGTAAGCAGTCATTTTTTCCGCGGCATAATCAATGCCGCCTGAGGCTACTACTGTGTCAATAACCTGCCTGACCTTTTGCGTGTTTTTATTTTCGTTTTTAATGATGTAAATAAGTTCCCTTCTTTTTGGAGCGCTTATTTTATTTAAGGTATAAATGAGTGGCAGCGTTAGTTTTTTTTCTTTTATGTCATTGCCCGTAGGCTTTCCCACATCTTCTTTGCCATAGTCAAAAAGATCATCTTTTATTTGAAATGCGATACCCACTTTTTCCCCGAACAATTTCATTTTGTTACTAATGACTTCGTTTTTACAGGTACTCCATGCGCCAACGGCGCAGGCAGATGACAGCAGGGAGGCAGTTTTATTCCGGATGATTTCAAAATAGATTTCCTCTTTTAAATTTAGATTCCGGGATTTTTCTATCTGAAGTAATTCACCCTCACTCATTTGCTTTACAGCCTGGGATAAAATTTGCAGGTGTTCAAAATCTTTGTTATCGGTTGATAAAAGCAGGCCTTTCGATAAAAGATAATCACCTACCAATACAGCGATTTTGTTTTTCCAGATTGCATTTACAGAAAAAAAGCCTCTTCTTTCAAGAGATTCATCGACTACATCGTCGTGAACCAGTGTTGCTGTATGTAGTAATTCAACTAATGCCGCAGCCCTGTAGGTACTTTCATTAATGGGGCCATGCAGTTTTGCACTTAAAAATACAAACATCGGACGGAGTTGTTTACCCTTGCGCTTGATGATATATTTCATAATCCTGTCAAGAAGCGGAGTTTGACTTTTTACCGATTCGGCGAACTTCTTTTCAAAAGTATTTAGTTCTTCACCTATTATATTTTTTATAAATTCCATTTCTAAAAAGACGGCAATATAGTGCAGGAAAAAACGGGTTCAAAGTAATTTATTTTTTCTGTGCCTTTTAAATTTTATTAAAAAACAATAAGTTTTTACAAGAAGCAGCAGAATAGTACATATTATAATCTTAATTTGCAAATTAAACAGGACAGAATTAGTAGTAAAGGTAAATAATCCTAAAAAAATTTGGTTATTAACTCCCATTATCTAATTTTGTATGTGAAAACTCTTAAATTTTAGAATTTTAATAATCAATAAGTTATGGCAAACAAAAAGTACAAATTAATTCTGGGGTTTCTGGCCCTGATATCAACTACATCTTTTGCCCAAACGGGTTCTGGTTATAGTGTTTTTGATTCTTCAGTGATTCCGGCGAAAAAATTGCCGCAGCAGAATGAATTTATGAACAACACATATAACTTTCCGGCTAAGCCCCGCAATATGGTTGAAGTAGGTGTATCGCTAGGCAACATTGTAGTAATGGGAGATGTTGCTGGCAGAGTACCAAGACTCGGATTTGAAGCACATGTCAGAAAAGCGTTAGGATATATCTTCTCCTTACGGGCACAGTATTTAAACGGATCGCCTAAAGGAATGAACTGGCAGCCTTCATATAACTATGCTAATAACGATGCATTGGTTAGTGCCCCAAATGGTAATCTTCCGGCGGGCAAAGGTTACAAACCAAATGTAGATGCAGTTTTTTACAATTATAAAACACATGTACAGGATTTGGGAATCCAGGGCATCTTTACCCTTAATAATGTTCGTTTTCATAAACAAAAAACTGGGGTTACCATTTATGCAGGTGCTGGGGTTGGCGCAACCTGGTATAACGTAATGGTAAATGCACTTGATGCATCTGGAAACAATTATGCAAGCTTGTATAATAGCATAGCCAATGGCGGTGATATCAGCTACTCTAACAGGAGGAATATTTTGAAACGGTTGAAGGATGGTATGGATAATACCTATGAAACACCTGGTGAATCAGAAGGAAACCGTCGCCCTAAATTGGGAAAGAATACCTTAAGAGCTTCTGGTACTGTACTTGCCGGCGTAGCTTTCAAATTAAGCAACAGGGTTAATCTGGCTCTGGAAGACCGGCATACTTTCGTAAAGTCTGATTTATTGGACGGACAACGCTGGCAAGAGCATCCGGACGGACTTGATGCTGCTTTGACTCCTGATTACGATTCTTATAACTATTTATCTCTTGGCATCAATTTTAATTTGGGCGCGAAGGCTGTTGAGCCGTTGTGGTGGCTGAATCCTTTGGATTATGCTTACAGCGAAATCAACAATCCTAAGCACATGAAGTTGCCTAAACCAATTTTGGATGACACGGATGGTGATGGTGTTACTGACCAACTGGACAGAGAGCCGAATACTCCGGCTGGTTGCCCGGTTGATTCTCATGGTGTAACTAGGGATACAGACGGTGATGGTGTTCCGGATTGTAAGGATAAGCAATTGATCACTCCTACAGAGTGTCAACCAGTAGATGCTGATGGTGTTGGTAAATGCCCTGATCCTGCTTGCTGCACTGCTATGAATGCAAAAATGGATAGCCTGAATGCCTGTGCTTCTGATTACCCAAGCCTTTCTGTTAAAACAGCTACATTAAAAGCCGATACAAAAGCATTGCTTGCAACAGTTGCCAATAAATTGAAAGAAAAACCTAACTGTACAATTACATTGACGGCATATCCTGCAGCCTCTAAAAAGGAACAGTCTCTAGCTGACAAAAAACTGGATGCGGTTAAAAACTACCTGGTTGAAAAATTAGGTATTAGTCCGGACAGGGTTTTGGTTGATAAGGTTATTGGCGGCGGAGATTCCAATACGATTGATATTAAATCAAACTAATTAAAAATAGTTTTTGTCGAAGAGCCCTTCCTGTTGGAGGGGCTCTTTTTGCAAGTACGATAATCATCCGGAAATTGGTTTACCAAAACCTTAACGGGATCTTTTTTGCTATACGATAATTAGAAGGGATTTTTGATTTAAAATCATTAATTTCGCACTTCTTTATGAATTTTATTAAAGTATTTATTACATCTCTTTTATTGGTAACGTTCTTTTCATCATGCAATAAGTATGGAAAAGTGCTAAAAAGTAAGGACTCAGATTATAAACTGAAAATGGCGGATACCTATTATTCAGAAAAAAAATATCGTATAGCTCAGCAATTATATGAGGAATTATACCCTGTTTATAAAGGCACGGATAAATTTGAAGAGTTATATTATAAAGATGCCTACTGTTTCTATTATCTAAAAGAATATAAAGACGCAGAAAATTTTTTCAAGGGATTTTTGGAAGTGTTTCCCAATAGCAGTAAATCTGAAGAAGTGGATTTTATGCATGCCCTTTGTTTCTACAAACAGATTGCAAAAATTGAATTAGATCAGACCAATACTTCTAAATCAATCGGTGTAATGCAATCGTTTATAAATTCGCATCCTGGTTCTGCAAGAGTAAAAGAAGCTACCGAAATAATTGATAAAAACAGGATAAAACTGGAGCAAAAGGAATTGCGGGCAGCTGATCTTTACAATAAATTAGGTCAGTACAGAGCTGCTGCAATTTCCTACAGTACTCTGTTGAGTGATTATCCCGAGTCCCAAAATGGGGATTTATATAAGTTGAAATCTTTAATGTGCTACTATAAGTTTGCAAAATTGAGCGTAGTTGATAAGCAACCTGAAAGGTTTGAAAAAGTGATAACAGAGTACCAGGATTTCGCTGATCGTTTTCCTCAAAGTGTTCACCTGAAGGAAGCTCAGGAATACAATAATTTAAGTTTAAATAAAATTAAAGAAATAAAAAATGAGTAAACTAAGACGCCAGCTAAGTTCCAGCACAAGCAATGTGGTTGAACCAAAGAACTTGTTTGACATCAAGCAAAAAACAGGCAATCTTTATGAATCTATTGCCATTATTGCAAAGCGTGCGAACCAGATCAATATTTCTATTAAGGAAGAATTGCATAACAAGCTGGAGGAATTTGCAAGCCATACCGATAGTTTGGAAGAAATTCATGAAAACAAAGAACAGATAGAAATTTCAAAGGCATACGAAAGAATGCCTAATCCGGCACTGCTTGCATCGCAGGAATTTATGGAAGATAAAATTTACTTCCGTAAAAATGAGGAGGATTTATTTAGTTAATTTTTGGCTTTGTTTATTAATGTTAAATAAGAAGTTTTATTTTTAAGGACGGCAACAGCCGTCTTTTTTTTATGTTGAAAAATAAAAAAATTTTACTGGGTATAACGGGAAGTATTGCTGCATACAAAACTGCCGCATTGGTGCGCCTGTTAATTAAAGCCGGCGCCGAAGTGAAAATTGTGATGACGCCTGCAGCCATGAACTTTGTTTCTGCACTTACTTTATCTACTTTGTCTAAAAATCAGGTATTGTCAGATTTGGCAGAGAATAATTCCTGGAGCAATCACGTAATGTTGGGCAGATGGGCTGATGTTATGCTGGTTGCACCCCTGAGCTGCAATACATTGGCTAAAATGGCCCACGGGATTTGCGATAACTTATTTACCGCGGTTTATCTTTCTGCAACCTGCCCTGTAATAGCGGTGCCGGCAATGGATGAAGATATGTGGCATCACGCTTCGACGAAAAATAATCTGCAAATAATTCAGGGGTTCGGCAATGCGGTAATACCGGTTGAAAATGGTGAACTCGCAAGTGGTTTAACAGGTGACGGGCGAATGGCAGAACCTGAAACCATTTTAAAAAGATTGGAAGCTTTTTTTTTCGGTCAGAACCAGCTGTTAGAAAAGAAAATCCTGGTAACGGCCGGTCCAACCTATGAGGCGCTGGACCCCGTTCGGTTTATCGGCAATCATTCATCGGGCAAAATGGGTATTGCCATTGCTGCAGAATGTAAAAAAAGAGGTGCCGTCGTAACACTGATACTCGGCCCATCAGGTGAAGAAATACCAGCCGGTTTACAAGTAATACGGGTAAAATCAGCAGAAGAAATGTTTAACGCATGTATGTCCGTTTTTGACCACACAGATATTGCAGTGATGAGTGCCGCAGTTGCGGACTATACACCTGTCAATATTGCAACAGATAAGATTAAAAAAAGCGAAGACATATTTTCTGTTGAATTGAAAAAGACAAAAGATATTTTAAAGCATTTAGGCACCATAAAAAAAGAGGGGCAATTATTGGCCGGGTTTGCGCTGGAGACAACTGATGAAAGAAATAATGCATTGAAAAAACTCGCAGAAAAAAATGCTGATTTAATAGTACTAAATTCACTGAATGACAGCGGCGCTGGTTTTAGCGGCGACACTAACAAAATAACTATTTTTGATAAAAATGGAGGGGAACAGCATTTTGATACCAAATCAAAAAAGGAAGTAGCAGTTGATATTGTAAATACCATTATTCATTTGTACTATGCTTAATAACAAAATAAAATTACTGTTATTTTTTATGCTAACTGGTTATATAGCCGTAGCCCAGGAATTGAATGCCCGGGTAACCGTTAACAGCAGCAGGGTTGGCACCAATGTAAATAAGAGCACTTTTCAAACACTGCAAACAGCATTAAATACTTTTCTAAATAATCATAAATGGACGGGGGATAATTTTTTAGTAAATGAAAAAATTGACTGTAACTTTTTATTAAATCTGCAACCTGGCACCGATGCGAATGTGTACACTGCTTCGTTGACTATACAGGCGGGCAGACCTGTGTTTAACTCTTCTTACTTGTCTCCTATCATCAATTACCAGGATGCCGATATTACTTTTAAATATGTAGAGTTTCAACAATTGGAATTTAATGAAAACAGGGTGTCGGGGTCAGATGGGTTAGTGTCAAACCTCACAGCAGTATTTGCTTATTATGCTTATATGGTTTTAGGATTCGACTATGATTCCTATGCATTGCGTGGAGGTTCACCCTATTTTTTAAAGGCGCAAAACATTGTTAATAACGCTCCGGAAGCCAGGGGTATTTCAGGCTGGAAAGCTTTTGATGGTCGCCGCAACAGGTATTGGCTTGTTGAAAATATGGAGAATAGCCGTTATGCCATCATGCACGATATTTATTATGGCTACTATAGAAAGGCAGCAGATAAAATGGTTGAAAACGAAGCTGAGGCCCGGTCAGAAATGCTAAATGTATTAAACCTGCTAAGTAGTTTTAATGCTGACAATTCCACAACTATGATCAGCCAGTTCTTCTTCCAGGGAAAAGCAAATGAATTGATCAAAATTTTCGCTAAAGCACCTCCTCAGGATAAGGCCAGGGCATCTGAGCTATTACAAAAAATGGATATGACCAATGCGGCGAGGTATAAAGATGAATTGAAGTAATGAAAATAGCGGTACTGATATTATTTTCGATTTGGTTTGCAGGCTGCAACACCAATGGAGGACTGCCATCCGGGATTCTGACACCCGATAAAATGCAGGATGTCTTTTGGGATGTGATCCGTGCTGAAACATATACCACTCAGTTTATAAAAAAAGATAGCATGAAAAACGCGGCGCTTGAAAACGCAAAACTTCAGCAGCAGGTGTTTGCAGCACATCATATAAACGAGAAAATTTTTTATGATAGTTACCAGTATTATAATGCGCATACACAATTGATGGGTGTATTGCTTGACAGTATCACGTTAAGAGGCGAAAGAGAGAAGTACTCCACTCTCTACGCCAAGCGACCTGCCACGGAGCCTTTTTCCTTAATGCCCTTGCCGCCACCTCCGCCGATACTTCCAATACCTGGGGTGAAATATTCCAGCACCCCGGTTTCTGATTCAGCAAAAACTGAAACCCATATTTTTCGACCCGTCCCGATAAAGTAATCTCACTAAAATGATTGTTATGGAAAAAGTGTACGCCAACGCAGCCGAAGCCCTAAATGATGTTTTTGATGGAGCAACAGCCATGTTTGGTGGGTTTGGTTTATGTGGTATTCCCGAAAATTGTATTGCAGCGCTGGTGCAAAAGGGCACAAAAAATTTAACTTGTATTGCCAACAATGCCGGTGTAGACGACTTTGGTATTGGATTGCTATTGCAAAGAAAGCTCGTAAGGAAAATGATATCGTCTTATGTGGGCGAAAATGCCGAATTCGAAAGACAGCTGCTTAGCGGAGAACTGGAAGTAGAGTTAATACCCCAGGGTACACTGGCCACCAGGTGTATGGCGGCCGGGTATGGAATGCCGGCGATCTTTACGCCAGCCGGTGTTGGTACCGAAGTAGCCATTGGAAAAGAAGTACGAACATTTAATAATAAAGAATACTTGCTTGAATATGCTTTTGAAGCAGACTTCGCTTTTATAAAAGCCTGGAAAGGCGATACAGAAGGCAACCTGATTTTTAAAGAAACTGCCCGTAATTTTAATCCGCTGATGGCGATGGCTGGTAAGATAACCATCGCAGAAGTGGAGGAATTGGTACCTGCAGGTGAATTGGATCCAAACCAGGTGCATACGCCCGGCATTTATGTACATCGTATTTTTAAAGGGATTAATTATGAAAAAAGAATAGAACAACGCACAGTAAGAAAATTATCCTGATACTTATGCATTCCTTCAACAGCAAATTAATTGTATGCTTGATAAAAATCAGATAGCGCAAAGGCTGGCAAAAGAATTGAAAGACGGCTACTACGTTAACCTCGGCATCGGTATCCCCACACTGGTCGCTAATTATATCCCTGAAAATATAAAAGTAGTGTTACAAAGTGAAAACGGGCTATTGGGTATGGGACCCTTTCCGTTTGAAGGCCAGGAAGATCCTGACCTGATCAATGCCGGCAAACAAACAATTACAACGGTAGCAGGTTCTTCTTTTTTTGACAGTGCAATGAGTTTTGGAATGATACGGGCAGGCAAGGTTGACCTTACTATTTTAGGGGCGATGGAAGTAAGTGATACAGGTGATATCGCCAATTGGAAAATACCTGGCAAGATGGTGAAAGGTATGGGCGGTGCTATGGACCTCGTAGCAAGTGCAAAAAATATCATTGTTGCCATGATGCATACCAATCCAAAAGGAGAATCAAAATTACTTCCTCATTGTGTTTTGCCACTGACAGGTATTGGCTGCGTAAAAAAAATTGTTACAGATCTTGCAGTATTGGACATAACTCCGGCCGGGTTCAGATTAATGGAAAGAGCGCCCGGTGTAAGCGTAAAGGAAATCATCGCCAAAACTGCCGGCCGGCTTATAGTCGATCATGAAATACCGGAAATGCAACTATGACGGGTTCAAAAATAAGTAGCTGTTTGATATAAGATTACTTTCAGTAACCACTATTTTTCTTTGCCTGACTGCTATGCAATAAACCTGTTTTTTACGCAAGGCTTTAAAAATGTATATTGCAAGCGGTAAAAAATATTTCATGAAATACCTTCCTTTAAATGCCGGCATTTTTATTCAAAACAGAAAGCGTTTTGTGGAAAGAATGGATAAAAATGCCATCGCAATTTTTAACAGCAATGATGAATTGCCTTACAATGGCGATGCCGTTCACCGGTTCAAACAAAATGCAGACCTGGTTTGGCTTACTGGCATAGAGCAGGAAGATACCATGTTGATTTTATTTCCGGATAATCCCGATCCTAAATACCGGGAAGTACTGGTGCTGGTAAGGCCAAACGAATTGAAAGAAAAATGGGATGGGCACAGGTTAAGAGTGAAAGAAGCAACCGCCATCTCGGGAATTACCACCATCGTTTGGTTAGATGTATTGGATGGAGTATTGCAACCATGGATACATTTAGCAGATTTGATCTACCTTAATACAAATGAGAATGATCGTAAGGCCAACCTGGTACCGGTAAGAGATTATCGCTACGCAGAAATGATGCGGTCACGTTACCCGTTACACCAATATAAACGAAGTGCTGTTATATTAAAAGACCTGCGGGCGGTTAAGACAGTACTCGAAGTGGAGGTGATACAAAAAGCAATCGACATCACCGAAGTTGCCTTCAGGCGCCTGCTCGGCTTTATAAAACCAGGTGTTATGGAATATGAAATTGAAGCCGAAATAGTGCATTCATTTTTATCGCAACGGGCAACTGGCGAAGCTTATAGCTCCATTATAGCAAGCGGCGACAGGGCGAGAACGTTGCATTATGTAGAAAACAACAGGGAATGCAAAGACGGAGACATGGTGCTGATGGATTTTGGTGCAGGCTACGGAAATTATTGCGCAGACCTGACCAGGACGGTACCTGTAAATGGCAAGTTTACCAAACGGCAAAAAATAGTCTACAATGCCTGTTTACATTTACACCATTTTGCAGCCTCTATTCTAAAACCGGGCATAAGCATTGTTGACTATACTGATAAGGTGGGAGCAGAAGCGACCAGTATTTTTCAAAAGATCGGTCTGCTTAAAAAATCGGATATCAAAAATGAAGATCCGGATAACAGGGCGTACCGCAAGTATTTGTACCATGGCATTTCACATCACCTGGGCATAGATGTGCACGACCTCGGCACCCGGACAGCGCCCATAAAAGCCGGAATGGTATTTACAATTGAACCAGGTATTTATATCGAGGAAGAACAGATGGGCGTGCGCATCGAGAACAATTTCTGGATCACAAAGAATGGTAATAAAGACCTGATGAAAAATATTCCAATAACAGTTGATGAGATTGAATCATTGATGAAAAAGCGATAACCAGCAATGAAAAAACACATTTCCAATTTATTTACCCTGCTCAATTTATTCTTTGGTTGTATAGCGATTGTTTTTGCTTTGCAAAATGGAATCGATGTTGTGTACACAAAGGAAGGGGAGCAGTTTATAAAATTAAAAGAGAATATTTGTTTAGCCTCTTTGTTTATAGCCATTGCGGCTGTAGTTGATTTTTTAGATGGCTTTGTTGCCCGTGCGCTCAATATTTGTTCTGAGATGGGCAAGCAATTGGATTCGCTGGCGGATATGGCAAGTTTTGGCGTGGCACCCGGCATTATACTTTACCAATTTTTACGGATGGGATATATAAAAGATGCAGATGGTATAGAAGCCTCCATTTTATTATTACTGCCGGCATTCATTTTCACCTGCGCCGGTGCCTACCGGCTCGCAAGATTTAATATCGATACCTCCCAGGCCTACGGTTTTAAAGGGGTGCCAATACCAGCTGCAGGTTTAGTAGTAGCCTCATTACCTTTAATATACTGGTACAGCAATTCGGACGCCGTATATAACGTGATATTAAATAAATGGTTTTTATACGCTCTTATCATTTTGCTTAGTTGGCTAATGGTAAGCAAACTACCGATAATGGCTATGAAGTTTAAAGATTACACGGTAAAAAATAATATGCCTAAAATAATATTGATAGCAATTACACTGATTTCCGCAGTTTTATTGAAATGGCTTGCCGTACCGGTTGTTTTCATTGCTTACATTATTTTATCTTTGGCGCTCAAAAATAAAACTACAACATGATCTTCACTGCACAGGTAAAAGTAATGCCGCTAAAAGAATTGTTAGATCCGCAGGGAAAGGCCGTAATGGGCGGGCTTGCAAATCTTGGACTGAATGGTATCAAGGATGTTCGCATTGGAAAAAATATTACCCTCCAGGTAGAAGCAGACAGCGCAGATGCTGCTGCGCAGATAGCCGAAGAAGCGGCAAAGAAATTATTGGCTAACCAGGTAATGGAAATGTTTGAGGTAGAAATCAAATAGCAAATTGGCGGATTTACTAACCTGCTATTACAAGCATCTTTCTAAGAGCGCAAGCCGTTGCAGCTGATATAGCTGCACTTTATCAGATTAGCAAATCAGCACATCAAAAAAATATGCTTTACATTGTTCCCACGCCCATCGGTAACCTGGCTGATATAACTTTCAGGGCGATTGAGGTGTTAAAATCGGTTGATTTAATACTGGCGGAAGACACCCGTACTTCATCGGTACTGCTACAGCATTACCAAATTCATAAGCCGCTTACACCATACCATCAGCACAATGAGCATAAAATTATTCACCACCTCGCTGAGCAATTGCAGGCCGGCAAAACAATGGCCCTGCTTACAGATGCGGGCACACCAGGTATCAGCGACCCAGCTTTTTTGTTGGTGAGGGAATGTGTAAAGCAAGACATAAAAGTGGAATGTTTACCAGGTGCCACCGCCTTTGTGCCGGCACTTGTAAACAGCGGATTGCCCATTACCAGTTTCTGTTTCGAAGGATTTTTACCATTGAAAAAAGGAAGACAAACATTCTTAAAAAAGATGGCGTTGGAAGAACGCACGATGGTATTTTATGAAAGTCCCATGCGGTTGGTAAAAACCCTGCATGACTTTATTGAATATTTTGGCGCTGACCGGCTTTGTTGTGTTAGCCGTGAACTGACTAAAAAATTTGAAGAAAATAAGCGGGGAACATTACAAGAGGTACACGATCATTTTAACAGCAAGCCTGTAAAGGGGGAAATAGTAATTGTGGTTCAGGGTGTTCAATGAGTATAAATAATTGCAATTGCTGCCTGTTGAAATTTACTTTAAAATCAAATGAGTATGAAGAAAATTTTTGTTTTGATGTTGTTGTTTATCATAGGAAATATAACCCTGGTTGCACAAGCAGACAGATGGCAGCAGCGTGTAAAATATACAATGACCGTGGATGTGGATGATGTAAGCAACCAATTCACTGGTAAACAAAAACTGGTATACACTAACAATTCTCCGGATGTACTGAAGAGAGTATTTTATCATCTTTATTTCAATGCTTTTCAACCCAACAGCAGCATGGATGTGCGCAGCAGGGAGTTGGGTAAAACGTTGGTAAACGGAAGACCGGATTGGGATGGCAGGGTAAAAGACCGTATCAGCAAATTAACACCAGCTGAAATTGGTTACCAGAAAATTATCTCTTTGAAAATGAATGGCATCGCTCAGCCATTTAAATATCACGAAACAATTCTGCAAGTAAATCTTACCAAGCCAATCGCACCTAAAAGCTCAGTTGTTTTTGATATGGAATTTGAAGCACAAATTCCATTGCAGGTAAGGCGAAGTGGAAGAGATAATCCGACGACAGGTGTGCGGTACAGCATGAGCCAATGGTACCCGAAATTGTGTGAGTATGATTATGAAGGCTGGCATCCTACGCCCTATGTGGCAAGGGAATTTTATGGGGTTTGGGGCGATTTTGACGTGACGATTAATATTGATAAAAACTACAAATTAGGCGGCAGCGGTATACTAGTAAATGCAGCTGAAATTGGCTGGGGATATGATGTTGCAGGTTCCGAGCTGAAGCCTACGGCAAAGCCCAAACGTAGCTGGCATTTTGTTGCAAATAATGTACATGATTTTATGTGGGCTGCCGACCCGGAATACAAACACCTGGTGCGTAAAATGCCAAACGGTGGGCCTGTACTCAATGTGCTCTACAAGTATAAAGAAAATGATGCGGCCAATGATGAGGCATGGGAAACGGTTGCCAATGCAGCTGTAACGGTATTGCCTTTTATGGAAAGTAAATTTGGAAAGTATCCTTATCCGCAATATTCATTTATTCATGGTGGAGACGGCGGTATGGAATATCCGATGGGCACCTTGCTTAGTGGACCAAGTCTGGGTACTGTTTTTCATGAATGGATGCACAGCTGGTACCAGATGATGCTGGGCACCAATGAAAGCCTGTATGCCTGGATGGATGAAGGCTTTACCGAGTTTGCAAGTGACCTGGTGGAAGGCTACTACCGGGAGAAAGTTACGAGGGTAAAAAACGCTTCTAATCCGGCCTTTATTAAATCACTTGATTCAGCAGCAGCCTTGCTGCCACTAGAGCATTATAACAATTACCGGGCGTATTATTTTATTGCTAGAAGCGATTGGGAAGAACCGCTCACAACGCACGCCGATCACTTTAACACCAATGTTGGTTACAGCAATGCTGCCTATAGTAAAGGAGCTGTATTTCTTGAACAGCTGGGCTACATTACCAGCGCTGCAACAAGAGATAAAATTTTGCTTGAGTATTATAAACAATGGCACTTTAAACATCCAAACGCAGCTGATTTTATACAAATTGCAGAAAATGTCAGCGGCCTTAAACTGGATTGGTACAAAGAATACTGGTGCAGCACTACCAAAAAAATTGACTATTCAATTGACAGTTTGTGGGAAGAAAATGGTATTTCAAAAATAAGACTGCGTCGTATTGGTCAAATGCCCATGCCGATTGATTTACAGCTTACATTTAAAGATGGAACAACCGAACAGCACTACATTCCTCTAAACCTGATGTTTGGAGAAAAGCCTGCAGAGGATAAGGCACCAAGAATTGTGGATGGAGAATGGCGGTGGACACATCCTACCTATACGATCGAATTTAAACGCCGTTTGATGGATATAAAAAAGATAGAAATAGATCCAACCAAACGAATGGCGGATGTGGATCAGAAAAACAATATGCTGGAATTGCACTGGTAAATTTTTAATTACACATTTGATTATGGAGATAACTATCAGGAGAATTTTATTACAGGATGCACCGGTGATGGCTAAAATTGCGAGGCAAACATTTTATGATACTTTTACCGGCACCTGCACGGAAGAAGACATGCAGCTTTACTTGGAACAATATTATAACCTGCCTCAGGTTCAGGCTGAACTGAGTGATGAAAGGGATATGTTTTTTTTTGCAGAAGTAAACGGAGAGCCCGTTGGATATATCCGTTTTATGGAAGATTACAGCAGCTGGGCAGAAGTAAAAAAATGGAAATCGCTTGAGCTGAAAAGGTTGTATGTTATAAAAGAGTTTCACGGGAAAAAAATAGCGCAGCAGTTAATGGATTTTTACCAGGATTACGCAATCAAACACCAATACAAATGTTTGTGGCTGGGTGTTTGGGAGCACAACATGCGGGCGCAAAAATTTTATGGTAAATATGGCTTTGCAGACTCTGGCCACAGGCATGATTTCCCCATCGGCAATACACCACAAACAGATAACTGGTTCTGGAAGTTCCTGTAATAAAAAACCTCCTGTTACGGAGGCTCAACTGGTTGTAAAAGGGCTGTGAAATTTCTTATCGCCCAAAGTATTTATTTACAGCCTGTATCCGGTTGCCTACATGCAGCTTTTCGTAAATGTGGTAAACATGTTTGCGCACTGTTTGCGAACTGATAAATAATTCTTCTCCAATTTCTTTATACAGCAAGCCTTTGGATAAAGCAATCAATATTTCTACTTCTCTTTTTGATAGTGTGTCCAGCGAATCATTTGTAACAGCCACCGTAGGTTTATTCTTAAATGCAGCAACAACCTTACTTGCAATCTGGCTGCTCATCGGCGCACCACCTTCACTTAATTCTTTAATGGCGTTTAATAACTTGTCGGGCGTGGTTTTCTTCAGCACATAACCACTTGCCCCTGCACTCAATGCCTCAAAAATTTTCTCGTCTTCCTCATATACCGTGCACATCATAAAAAGAATCTGCGGGTATTTTTCTTTCAAAATTTTCACGCATTCTATCCCGTTCATTCCACCCAGGTTAATGTCCATTAAAACAATTTCCGGATTCAAAATGGGGATTTTTACAAGGGCTTCTTCACCGTTAATGCAGGAGCCGGCCAAAGAACATCCTTCAGCCATAGTAATGATTTGCTCCAGCGCCTGCCGGATATCATTGTTGTCTTCTACTATTGCTACAGATATATTCATCGATCACAAAGGTTGCTAAAAAATCATACAATTCCATACCCTAAAGTGGTAGTTTTTTTGCAGGTTGCGAAGCATTTCCGGTATTGATACAATTTGTCTTTTTTAAATGGATTTATGCATTCAATTATTATAACGGAACATGCAGTAAAAATTTTTCTTTAAAGAAAGGTTCAGTAAAAATTTTATCAATTTCCCAAACCCTTGGCCTGCATTTGCTTTCAGATATCTCTTGCGTAAGGTCTCCTCCCTTAAGGCAAATAAGCCCATTAGGCGATACTCCCTTTTTTAAAAGTGGTTTTGACCACCACCATAAATCTTTTAACGGAGCTACTGCCCTCGATACCACTACATCAAATTTTCTGTTCTTAATATCTTCTGCCCTTGTATGTTGTACTGACAGGTTTTTAAGACCAATAGCAGCGGCAATTTCATTAGCCACTTTTAATTTTTTATTGATGCTGTCTACCAGGTGAAATTGAGTATCGGGAAAAAAAATAGCCAACGGTACGCCCGGAAATCCGCCACCACTGCCGAGATCCATAATTTCACTGCCAGCTTTAAACTCAAACTGGGTTGCTATTGCGAGAGAATGCAATACATGGTGCTCGTAAAAATTATCAATATCCTTGCGGGAAATGACATTGATTTTTTCGTTCCATTCTTTATACAAATCTTTCAAAGCGGCAAATTGCTGCAGCTGCTCATCTGTAAAATCGGCGAAATAGTTGGTGATTGTATCCATGTTAAAAAAGATAAATTCCCTTAATTTTTATAGTGCTAAAATGTTTTTAATTCCAGGCCTGTTTTGGTTTTTTTATTAAGGCCACTGAAAACAGCAGGTAATGAAAAAACATCCAGATATCAAAAAATAGTAACCAGCCATAAAGGTCCTGTTCCTGCAATTTTTTCATGGCAGGATAAAATACAAATAACTGAGTTAGAAAGCGAATAGCAAATACCAGCAGGCTCAGCTTCCAGCTGAAAACTATGCAGCTTACTACCAGTAAAGGGAAAAAGATAAAATGGGAAAACGAGTAAAGACCCAATAAGAATTTGTGCAAAGGCTTGTAATATTTTCCTGTTGTGTAATGGCGGTTCTTTTGTTTTATCCAGTTGGTCCAGGTATTCACCGGCTCACTTAACGTAAAAGTTTCCGGGTCAATATTAATCTTTGTATTGAATTTGTTCGCTGCAATGTTGATAAAAAGATCATCATCGCCACTGGGTATATTGTTGTGAGACGAAAAGCCTTTGTGCCTGAAAAAGATTGTCTTTTTATAACTCAAATTTCTGCCCACACCCATGTAGGGAACACCAGCCAGGGCGTAGGTAAAATATTGCAGGGCGGTGTGGAATGTTTCCCATCTCACCAGTTTATTCAAGAACCCCTTTTTTTTGTAATAGGCACCATAACCCAATACAATTTCAGTATTGTCGTCGTACGTTTGCTGCATTCCTTCTATCCAGTTTTCCGTGGCAGGTACGCAATCGGCATCTGTCAGTAAAACAATTTCGTGTTTGGCTGTTTTAATGCCAATGCTTAACGGAAATTTTTTTCCGGTGATCATCTTTGCTTCCTGCTTCAGCTCAATAACATGCAGTTGCTGAAACGTTTTTTCAAATTCCTCCAGCAGGTACCTGCTATCATCAAAAGAGTTATCATCCACCACAATCACTTCATGGTTAACCGGGTATTTTTGCACCAGGGCTCCGGGTAAATTTTTTGCAAGATTGGCGGCTTCATCCCTTGCACAAATAATTACCGAAACCGGATTTTTTTGAATGTATTGCCCGGCGGTTGGTTTGTAGGATGCGAGCCTGGTAAAGAAAAAAAGGTAATAAAATAGCTGAATAAAAGCAATGGCACAAAATATAATAAAAATAATGCCGTGCCAGTGCATTAACAGTTGGTTAAGGTTCATAAGCGCAAAAGTAATACTAAAATAAGTGTTGAAACATGGCAGGCAAGGATAAATAATTCGCCCGATATTTTACCTTGGATTTACAAAATTCCAAAAAAGTATAAGCCCGTTGATATACAACGAAGTTATAAACAGCCCGTATTATTAGGTGGTGTATTTAATGTATTAATAAACAATAATTTTGCCTGCCACCCAGTTTGGGCAAAATGGCTTTTTTATGGCAGCACTGCAATTTGAATTACAGCATACAGATTCCGCAACAAAAGCGAGGACAGGAAGAATAACAACAGATCATGGAGAAATATTAACACCCATCTTTATGCCCGTTGGTACAGCTGGCAGTGTAAAAGCAGTAACGCAGCAACAATTAAACACCGAGGTAAAAGCGCAGATTATTTTGGGCAATACTTATCATTTATATCTGCGGCCAGGCCTGGAAGTACTGGAAGCTGCAGGCGGGTTGCACCAGTTTAACGGCTGGCATAAACCCATATTAACCGACAGCGGCGGTTACCAGGTTTTCTCGCTGGCCAATAACAGGAAATTGACTGAAGAAGGTGCTTTGTTTCAGAGCCATATTGATGGCAGCAAACATTTGTTTAGCCCGGAAAAAGTAATGGACATTCAACGTATTATAGGCGGAGATATTATTATGGCTTTTGACGAATGTCCGCCTTACCCAAGTGAATATGCCTATGCAAAAAAAAGTATGGAACTCACACATCGCTGGTTGCAACGGTGCTTTACCCGTTTCAATGAAACACCAGACAGATACGGCTATACGCAGAATTTATTCCCTATTATACAAGGCAGCATTTATAAAGATTTGCGAACGGCATCGGCGGAATTTATCGCCTCGCAAAATGCGACAGGCAATGCAATTGGCGGACTAAGCGTGGGCGAACCAATGGAAATGATGTATGAATTTACTGAGCATTGCTGCGATATTTTACCAGTACAAAAACCGCGTTACCTGATGGGCGTGGGCACTCCCTGGAATATACTGGAATGTATAGCTCTGGGGGTTGATATGTTTGACTGCGTAATGCCTACCCGCAATGGGCGCAACGCCATGTTATTTACCAGCAAGGGCATTATCAATATCGACAATAAGAAATGGGAAAAAGACTTTTTACCCATTGATGATGGTATTGATTGCGAAATGAGCAACTACTACACAAAAAGTTATTTAAGGCATTTAATGAAATCTAAAGAATACCTTGGTCTTACAATTGCAAGTGTGCATAACCTTGCATTTTATCTCTGGCTGGTAACCGAGGCCCGCAAGCATATTGCAGCGGGCGATTTTAAAAGCTGGAAAGAAGCCATGGTTGTACAATTGCAGCACCGGCTATAATTGTCCAGACCCGCTTTAATAAAAGCTAATATTTGCAATGCGGTATAAGAGGGCGATGCAACAATGCACCACATTGCTTCTTAGCCCGGACCAAAAGAAATTGTAATTGAGTTGTAAAAAAACAGGGTATGTAACACAATAATTGAGTTTTTGGAAGCGTATACCAAAAAAATTATCTTTAAAGGATAATCAAATCAACTTCAGGATGGCAAAACAATTTTATTATTTACTGATAGCAATGGCAATTCCTTTTGCTGTGATGGCACAAGTGCCGGCGGCGCCAATGAATTTGCCTAAAGATGCACCGGTAAATGTTACGATCTCAGATGCAAAAAGTGGTAACCTGCTTGCCAGTGAAATAGTGGTTTTTAAAAGCCGTGCCAACGGAACTGAGTTCCAGGGGCTATCAGATTCTACGGGCAAATTTTCTCTGCGGCTTCCCAACGGAAGCAAATATGATATTTATATTTTAGGGTTTCATGATTCTACCAGTTACAATGTACTTGATATACCTGCCTTAAAAGATAACCAGTACTACAAAAACCCTTTTAACGTGGATATACAGTTTGAGGCGCCGAAATCTTTTGTGCTGGATAATTGTACATTTGAAACTGGCAAAGCCACGTTGCAACCCGAAGCTTATACAGTACTGGATGAACTGGTAGAATACCTGAAAAGAAAAGAGGATGAAAAAATTGAAGTGGGCGGGCACACCGACAATGTAGGAAAGCCGGATGCGAATATGATTTTATCTGGCAACCGTGCAAATACAGTAAGGGCTTATCTTTTAACCAAGGGTATTGCACCGGAAAGAGTTACTTCCAAAGGCTATGGGATGACGGTACCAATTGCTGAAAATACAACTGCTGAAGGCAGGGCGCTCAATCGCCGGACCGAAGTGAAAATAATTGAGTAAATAACCAATGCATTTTTAAAAGGAGCAGCTTAATTGCTGTTCCTTTTTTTTATGCCGATAATATTTCACAAAACTTTACTACCTGCATTTTACTGCCTGCTGGTTTTAAGTTAGTTTTGCGCCAACCGAAATGAAAAAGCTAGATAAGTTTATACTAAAAAATTTTTTAACCACTTTTGTTTTTTGCCTCATACTATTTACAGTAATAGTGGTGGTGATTGATACCAGCGAAAAAACGGATGATTTTCATAAGTCGGGATTGCCGCTTTGGATCATTATCAGGGATTATCATTTTGGTTTTATTCCGCGTATTGACGCCATGTTGTTTCCTTTATTTGTTTTTATTGCAGTAATATTTTTTACGGCAAAAATGGCCGACCGCTCAGAAGTAATTGCTATCCTTAGCAGTGGCGTAAGTTTCAGGCGTTTTTTGGTTCCCTATTGGATTGGTAGTTTTTTGCTGGCGGGCATATTGTGGCTTGCATACCAGTTTGTACTGCCGAATGCCAATACCAAATGGGGCGTTTTTCAGGCAAAATATATAGATGTAAATTTTGGCGGAAATGAAAATAAAGCCTTTATGCAGAACTTCTATTTTCGGATGGATGCCAACACTTATGCTGGTTTGCGTAGTTATGACACGACTAGTAAGACCGGCTCCAATTTTTTTATACAGGAATTTAAGAAAAATGAATTGGTGTACAATTTACGTTGCGAAAATATCAGCTGGGATACTGCCACGAGAAAATGGAAACTCACTAATGTAGAGCAAAGAACATTTGAAGGTGATAAAGAAAGTTTGAGACATAATACATCGCTTTTGGTAGGATACAATTTTAAACCGATGGACCTGCGCCGGGATGAATATCTAAAAGATCGTTTGGCAACCCCCGAATTGAACTACATGATAAAAATGGAAAAAATAAGGGGGTCTGAAGATATTAATTCTTTGCTGGTGGAGCGATACAGCAGGGATGCCATTCCGGCTTCTGTGATTATTTTAACTATTATCGGCGTATCGCTCTCCTCCCGTAAAGTGAGGGGCGGAAGCGGCTTTCATTTAGCCGTAGGCGTTTTACTAAGCGTTTTATATATTTTATTCGGGCGCTTTGCGCTGGTGTTTGCTACCAAAGGAAATTTCACGCCACTCCTTGCGGCATGGGTGCCAAATATAGTTTTTGGTTTTATAGCCTACTATCTTTATCGCAGGGCGGCCCGATAACAATTCCTTTTCTTTTTATTTTGTAGTTAGAAACCAAAGTATTTTATCCCTTTACGATTTTATTGTAACTGGTAGCAATACCTTTTATTAAAGAAGAACTGAAACCCTGGTGTTCCATTTCGTTTAAACCGGCGATGGTACAGCCTTTTGGCGTAGTTACCTTATCAATTTCCTGCTCTGGATGCGTGCCCTTCTGCAGTAGTAATTCCGCAGCTCCTTTCACGGTTTGTGCAGCAATCAGGTTGGCCGTAACCGCATCAAAACCAATTTCAATACCGCCTTGTATATTGGCGCGAATGTACCGCATGGCAAAGGCAGTACCGCAGGCACCAAGCACGGTGGCAGCATCCATTAATTTTTCATCGATCATGGCCACTTTGCCGAGGTTGGTAAACAAGTCTTTTACGTAAGCAGCCTGTACATCCGTGGCATTGCTAACGCTGATGCAGGTGATGCTTTCCTGAATGGCGATGGCTGTATTGGGCATGGCCCGGAAGACCGGTAATTTCTTTTTGATAATGCTTTCGATATCGCTGGTAGCAACACCGGTTACAACAGATACCAGCATATGTTTGCCGGTGAGTTCTTTTTTAAAACCGTTTACCACATCGCTTACCTGGAAAGGTTTGATGGCAAGAATTACCAATTCGCTGCCGCGAACCGCTGCAGCGTTATCGCTGGTAACCTGTACACCTTTACCTTCCAGTTCTTTTAAAGTGGTCAGGTTTCTTTTTGTAATCGTTATATCCGCAGGTTTACAAAATTTGCTTTTGATCAACCCTTCGGCAATTGCGGTTCCTAAATTTCCTCCGCCGATAATGGCAATTTTTTTGCTCATGGGATTTATTTTATAAGGCAGTTAAAGCCTGTTCACTTTCATGGCCCGCCAGCAAGCTACCGATAGCGTTATCATATTTATGTTTCCAGCTGGCGATACTGCCCCAATTTTCTCCGTCAACTATTATGTCTCCGGCTGTTACTGTTCCTATCTTTTCAAAACCAATTGCTGCGCCTGTCAATAAAGATTCAACTGCAGCTGATTTGTCTGCAGCAATAGAAACTACAACGCGGCTTTGCGCTTCACCAAAAAGATAAGCGTCTTTACGAATGCCTTCTTTTGTGGCAATGCTATATCCCAGATCATTGTGAAATCCGCTTTCAGTAAGCGTTACAAACAAGCCGCCTTCGCTGACATCATGTGCAGACAAGACCAATTTTTCCTTGATAAGTTGCTGTATACCTTGTTGTAAAGCGAATTCTTCGTCCAGTTCAAAATGTGGTGCCGGGCTAAATTCTACTCCATGAATTTTATGCAGGTATTCTGAAGAATTGATATCATTCCTGCTAATCCCGATCATATAAATAACATCACCAGCAGTTTTAAAATTCATCGTCATTTTATCATCAGCACTGTCTAACACGCCCACCATACCAATTGTAGGGGTAGGGTACACAGCGCCTTCCGGCGCCTGGTTGTAAAAACTTACGTTGCCACCGGTTACCGGCGTATTGAATTTTATACAGGCAGCTCCCATGCCCTTGATAGCATTCACAAACTGGTAGTATACTTCGGGGTTATAGGGGTTGCCAAAGTTTAAGCAATTAGTAACACCCAGCGGTTCACCACCACTGCAAACGATATTGCGGGCGGCTTCTGCTACGGCTATCATAGCTCCTTTGTAAGGATCTGCGAATGTGTAACGGCTGTTGCAATCTGTTGTAAGCGCTAATGCTTTGTTGGTTGGTTTTGCCACAACAATCGCAGCGTCACTTGGTGCATTGGTACTTGCCGTACCGGCGCCTACCATACTATCATATTGTGTATAAACCCAGCGCTTGCTGGCTATATTCGGTATTTGAATCAGTTGTTCTGCAATGGCTTTCAAGTCGGCAGGAACAGCGATGGAGCCAGCATCGAAAGCATTTACTTTTTGCAGGTATTCCGGTTCTTTATATTCTCTTTCATATTGTGGTGCACCGCCTCCCAAAACCAGTTCCTGTGCTGGTAGTTCAGCTTCCAGTACACCGTTCATATAAAATTTCAGCAGACCGTCATCGGTAACTTCACCTATTTCGCTGCAGGGTAAATCCCACTTTTCAAATACTTCCAGCACGGCTGCTTCCTTGCCTTTTTGTACCACCATCAGCATACGCTCCTGGCTTTCACTCAACAGCAGTTCCCAGGTTTTCATGTTCTGCTGGCGCATCGGCACTTTGTCCAGATCTATCCGCATGCCGGAGTTTCCTTTTGCACTCATTTCAGCGGTAGAGCAAATAATACCTGCTGCACCCATATCCTGCATGCCTACAATAGCGCCGGTTTTTATCACTGCCAAACATGCTTCCAGTAACTTCTTTTCCTGGAAAGGATCACCTACCTGAACAGCCGGCAAATCTTCAGCACTGTCGGCCGTAATATTAGCAGATGCAAAAGATGCTCCGCCAATACCATCTTTACCAGTGGCACTTCCTACAAAAAAAACTGGATTGCCTTTTCCTTCTGCCGTAGCAGAAATAGTGGTACCATTTTTTAGTATACCCACACTCATGGCATTCACCAGCGGGTTGGTATGATAACAATCTTCAAAATATATTTCGCCACCTACTGTTGGTACGCCAAAGCAGTTGCCGTAATGACCAATACCATGTACAACACCAGCCAGTAAATGTTGCGTTTTAGCTTCTGCCAAATTGCCGAACCGCAAGGAATTTAAAGAAGCGATGGGCCTTGCACCCATGGTAAAAATATCGCGGTGAATACCGCCCACACCTGTTGCTGCACCCTGGAAGGGTTCAATGGCACTGGGGTGATTATGACTTTCAATTTTAAATACCACGCCGTAGCCGTCGCCGATATCCATCAGGCCTGCATTTTCTTCACCTGCTTTTACCAGCATTTTTTCACCGTCACGTGGCAGTGTTTTTAACCACTTGATGGAGTTTTTATAACTGCAATGCTCGCTCCACATGGCGCTGAAGCAACACAGCTCATTAAAGTTTGGAGTGCGACCGATCTTTTGCTTGATCAGTTCAAATTCTTCTGCCGTAAGGCGAAGTTCGTTGGCGGTTGAAACTGTTATTTCCATAATTGTTGTAGAAAGTGCGAAAGTACAACCAGTATTTCTTTTTCAGCTTACAATGAATATTTATTATTTTAACTAACTTCCCACATTAAAAAAATGAACGGTTGAGCTATGTTTTATTTTTGATTTATCTGCTGCTTTTTTCATGGCTGTTAACCAAAAGCCGTTTCATTCTTAATTCCGGGCTGTCTGCAAAAATTATAATCAGTTTATTTATTTTGAAAGTAGTAACGGGTTGTGTGCATGCCTGGATACTGTTGCGTATTAGCAGCGAAGCTGATACGGCTATATTTCATAAAGAGGGCCTGCTGGAATATCACCTGCTTTTTACACATCCCGGCGAGTATTTTACCAACATGTTTCAATCGGGCTACAGTACGGGGTATGCTGGCATGTTTAGCTCAACAAATTCTTACTGGAATGATTTGACCAGTAACCTCATCATTAAATTTTTATCTATCTGCGATATTTTTACCTTTGGTTATTATTATGTAAATGTAATTTTTTATAACGCTGCTATCTTTTTTGGTGCAATAGGATTGCACCGCGTTTTTAACACTGTTTATCCCGGCAGACAATATCTATTGGTAGTTACCTGTTTTTTACTACCCTCCCTATTATTTTTTAGCAGCACTATTCACAAGGATGGTATCATACTGGCTACGATTGGTATAGCTGTTTTCAATATTTACCAGGCGATACATATATCAGGGTTTACTTTGAAGAGGGTATTGTACATTTTTTTGGCCCTTATCCTGATGTTTTTGCAGCGCAATTATGTTTCGCTGGCTTTTTTACCGGCCGCTTTTGCCTGGATTGTTTGCGTGGTTAAAAAATACCCTGCGCTGAAAACCTTTATTATTATTTATATAGCAGGCGCCATCCTCTTTTTTAGTGCAGGCTTGCTGGCACCAGCTTTAAATTTGCCTGAAAAAGTAACCAATAAGCAATGGGCTTTTAATCATCTTCCCGCAGCGGCTACTTATATTAAAGTAGATTCACTTCCGCCCAACTTCAGGGGATTCCTCCTAAATAGTCCGCAGGCATTGAATCACGTATTGCTGAGGCCAGCTTTTTCGGACATTCATTTATCCGGTTCGTTAATTCCTTTGGCGATAGAGCTTTTTTGCTATCAGTTACTAGTACTGTTATTTATTTTTTATAGAAATAAAACAATTGATAAAGATCCTTTTATCTTTTTTGGATATTTTTTCGGGTTTTCAGTATTGCTTATTATTGGATACACCATCCCGGTAATTGGCGCCATTGTCCGCTACCGGTCCACTTTCCTTCCTTTTATATTAACCCCTCTTATCTGCGCCGTAGACTGGGTTAAAATCAAAAGTTCATTTCAAATATTTAAATAATTGCATATTTTGTTTTTTGCATTTTTTTGATAAAAAATCTAAAGTTTCTGAGATTTGGTTCACGTATTTCGAATTTAAAGCCTATTTTGCAGGTTCTAAATCTAAAAAATAATGCAATCACTTCGTTTTAAAGCAATTGACAATTTGGCAACGGGCCAGGATGTTACTGTAAAAGCATCTACAAAAATTACCGGGATTTTCGGTGAAAATGTATTTACTCATAAAACTGCCCGCCAGTTTTTGAGCGATGAAGCATACAAAAGTTTACTGGCTTCTATAAAAAGCGGTAAAAAAATTGATCGTAATATGGGGAGCCAGATTGCGAACGGTTTAAGAGCCTGGGCAGAAAGCAAAGGTGTTACACATTACACACACTGGTTTCAGCCGCTAACAGATCTTTCCGCAGAAAAACATGACTCTTTCTTTACATTAAAAGGAGACGGTACACCGATCGAAGAATTTGAAGGTGCTGCATTAATTCAGCAGGAACCCGATGCTTCTTCTTTTCCATCCGGCGGTTTAAGGGCCACTTTTGAAGCCCGTGGTTATACTGCATGGGATCCATCTTCACCACCATTCATTATGGAGATCGGCAATGGTAAAACATTGTGCATTCCTACAATTTTCGTTAGTTATACAGGCGAATCACTGGATGCTAAAACCCCGTTGATTAAAGCTTTGGTAGCCTTGGATAAAGCTGCTGTTGATGTTTGTCAGTATTTTGATAAAAACGTAACTAAGGTAACCGCTACATTAGGATGGGAACAGGAATATTTTGTAATTGACGCAGGCATGGTAAATGCCCGCCCTGACATTGTAATGACAGGTCGTACTGTTTTCGGCCATGCACCTGCAAAAGGACAGCAGCTGGAGGATCATTATTTCGGTGCTATTCCTGAAAGGATTTACGCCTTCATGAGAGATTACGAACAGGAGTCTTACAAATTAGGAATTCCATTACGTACACGGCACAATGAGGTTGCCCCTTCACAATTTGAGTGTGCGCCTATTTTTGAAGAAGCTAACCTGGCGGTTGATCACAACACGTTATTGATGGATGTGATGACAAGGGTAGCTAAACGTCATGGCCTGATTGTATTGTTGCATGAAAAGCCATTTGCCGGTATCAACGGTAGTGGTAAACACAATAACTGGAGCATTGCGACTGATACCGGTGTAAACTTATTAGCACCTGGTAAAACTCCAAAAACCAACCTGATGTTTTTAACGTTCTTCGTTAACACCATCAAAGCGGTACATGACTATGCTGCATTATTAAGAGCATCAATTGCAAGTGCAGGTAACGACCATCGTTTGGGCGCCAACGAGGCACCACCAGCAATCATTTCTATATTCATTGGTAAATACTTAACTGAAGTATTGAACCAGGTTGAAACCCGTGTTGGTGGTAAGTTTGATGAACAGGATGAGGCTATGCTGAAACTGGATATTCATAAAACGATTCCCGAACTGATGCTGGATAACACCGACAGAAACCGTACTTCTCCTTTTGCCTTTACCGGTAATAAGTTTGAGTTTCGTGCGGTAGGTTCTGCGGCCAACTGTGCCAACGCCATGACTGTTTTAAATTCAATTGTTGCTGAAACATTGAAGCAGTTTAAAAAAGACGTTGATGCACATATCGAAAAAGGGGATAAGAAAGAAATCGCCATCATGCAGGTAATTCAAAAATACATTGTTGAAAGTAAAACTGTATTGTTTGAAGGCGACGGTTACAGCGACGAATGGGCTGCTGAAGCTGAAAGGAGAGGTTTACCAAATGTAAAAACTACTCCGCTTGCGCTGGATGCCTACCTTACAGATTTATCGAAAAACCTGTTTGCAAGCAACGAAATATACACGCATGCTGAACTGGAAGCACGTCACGAAATCATGCTGGAAGCGTACATTAAAAAAGTACAGATTGAAGCAAGAACAATGGGTGAGTTGGCTACTTCAGTAATTTTGCCATCGTCGGTAAAATACCAGAATATATTGATTGAAAATATTAACGGCTTAAAGGCTGCTGGTTTACCTCCTGCTTCTTACTCCAACCAGCTAAGTATCCTGGAAGAAATCAGCAATCATATTAACGCGATGAGCACTAGCGTAAGAGATATGATAGAAGCAAGAAAAAAAGCCAATAAAATTACAGATACCAGGGATAAAGCCATTGCTTACTGCGATGATATCAAAGGAAGGCATTTTGACGAAATCCGTTATCATGTAGATAAACTGGAATTGCTGGTTGATGATGCTTACTGGACATTGCCTAAGTACAGGGAAATGTTGTTCTTAAGATAAACAACCTGAATCTTCATCCCTTAGGGGTAAGATTTATAAAATAGCTGGCAAGCAATCGTAAATGACCCGGATCACATTTGTGACCGGGTTTTTTTATTTCGAAGAAACGGTTTATCTCCATAAAATAACGTGTATAAAATATTGTTGCTTAATTAAGGAATCAGTTTTTTTGTAAATGCTATAGGTTAATTTGCAACAGAATTTCACAACTATGCAATACTACATTATAGCGGGCGAAGCAAGCGGCGATCTGCATGGCAGTAATCTTATAAAAGAATTACTGCTGCTGGATAGCAAAGCCAGTATTCGCTGCTGGGGTGGCAATAAGATGGAAGCCGCAGGAGCCAGGCTGGTAAAGCATTACAGGGACCTGGCTTTTATGGGCTTTGCAGAAGTTATTAAAAACCTGCCTACCATTTTTAAGAATTTGGATTTTTGTAAAAAAGATATTCTTGCCTTTAAGCCGGATGCGCTGATATTGATTGACTATCCGGGATTTAATTTGCGCATTGCTGAATGGGCCAAAAAACAGGGCATCCACGTTATCTATTATATTTCTCCGCAGGTATGGGCATGGAAGGAGAGCAGGGTTAAAGGCATAAAAAAATCGGTAGATAAAATGCTTGTCATATTGCCATTTGAAAAAGAATTTTATAAAAAATGGAATTATGAAGTAGAGTATGTTGGCCATCCCCTTGTACAAGTGATAGATGAGTTTAAGGTACAACATGCTGGCGAAGCCAGTGTTTATAAGGCCGCTTCCTTTCCAAATAAAGGTGTTAATATTATTGCGCTTTTACCAGGCAGCCGTAAGCAGGAGATTTTAAAAAAGCTACCCATCATGCTGCAGGTTGCGGCAGACTTTCCCGATTATCATTTTGTGGTGGCTAAAGCGCCCGGCCTGGAAGAAGGCTTTTATCATGATTTGCTGGCCCCTTATAAAAATGTGTCATCAGTAGTAAATAAAACATATGAATTGCTTAGCGTTGCAAAAGCAGCGTTGGTTACCAGTGGAACCGCCACTTTAGAAACAGCCTTATTTGAAGTACCGGAAGTAGTTTGCTATAAAGGCAGCGCCGTTTCTTTTCAAATAGCAAAGTGGCTGATCAAAATAAAATACATCTGCCTGGTAAATCTTATCATGAATAAAGAAGTGGTCAGGGAACTGATCCAGGACGAACTTACCGTAACGAATATAACAACAGAATTAAAAAAGATTTTATCAGACATGGCGAAAAAACAGCAGCTGCAGAAAGACTATACCTCGCTAAAATCCTTACTCAGTAAGGGTGGTAATGCTTCCGCCAATGCGGCAAAAAGTATTTACACTTACCTAATGCCGCAATAATTTAAATGCCAATATAATCATAGCCAGCAAAAACAGCAGGATAGATATCCGGTTAATACCGTGCATAAACTTTACTGCAAAATTTTTCGGCGCATCCGGATCTTTTTTCTTCAGGTATAAATATTGCGCAACCTGGTTCCACACTCCCATACTTGTAAATTTAGTTATCAAGATAACATTTGAAACTTTATTTTGTTAAAAATGTTAAACGTTTGTTTTACCGTCAACCCTAAAGCAGCTTCTTTCGTATCTTTTATTAAATTTATAACCATTTTATTATGAAGAACATATTTATTGTTGCCATCGCATTTTTATTCAGCGCCTGCAATGCCCAGACAAAAACCAACAATACATCCGCAGGTAAAAAATTTGCCGTTACAAAAACAGATGAAGAGTGGAAAAAGCAGTTGAGTTCGACTGCCTATGCCGTTACCCGCAAAGAGGGAACAGAACAGGCTTTTACCGGTAAATACTGGGACAATCATGACAAAGGAACTTATAGTTGTATCTGCTGCGGGCAGGAACTTTTCAGCAGTGATACCAAGTTTGAAAGCGGTACCGGCTGGCCCAGCTTTTACCAGCCGGTCAGCAAAGCCAGCATTTTGGATGAGTCGGATAATACTTACGGAATGGATCGTACAAAAGTTACCTGCAGCAGGTGTGGTGCACATTTAGGGCATGTATTTAACGATGGCCCCAAACCCACAGGTTTGCGTTACTGTATCAATTCTGTTGCATTAAATTTTACAAAAAAATAACTCAGACCATATTGAAGGTGAGGTTTTCCAACATTGCTTACAAAGCTGTAAGATTACACGAAGTCTCAACTCCATGCTCGCTAAAATGTTTCCGGAGGTGAATAAACTTTCAGGGTTTATGAGCTATCAATAAAAATAAAATGTCTCAACGTGTGAAAGGTAAATAAAAAAATCGCTGAATTACCTTACATTGTTTAAGATGAAAAGAATTGTACAAAAGCATCCGCTGGCCATTCGCTGGTTCCACTGGATTAATTTTCCTGTGCTGGCTGTTATGATCTGGAGCGGCTTATTAATTTATTGGGCGAACGACGTATATCGTGTCGGATGGGGTAACACAACTGTACTTAAATTTTTTCCTGACTCATTTAACAAGGCGCTTAATATTCCTTTTCGGCTGGCCGAGGGGATGAGTTTTCATTTTGTATTTATGTGGCTTTTTGCCATCAATGGTTTGCTGTATGTTTGTTACCTGTTTTTTTCCGGCGAGTGGAAGCTAATCTTCCCCAATAAAAAATCACTGAAAGAAAGCTGGCAGGTAGTGCTTCATGATTTACATATCCGCAAAGGGTTGCCGTCACAAAAAAAATACAATGCCGCACAACGGGTGGCCTATACCTCAGTTATTATTATGGGCCTGGGCTCACTGATTACCGGGCTGGCGATTTATAAACCCGTTCAATTTAAAAGGCTCTGCGCTATGCTGGGTGGGTACGAGTGGGCACGCATAGAACATTTTACCCTCACTATTTTATTTACGCTGTTTTTTGTGGTGCACATTGTGCAGGTATTGCTGGCAGGCTGGAACAATTTCAGGTCCATGGTGACAGGCTTTGATGTGATTGGTGACTTACCCAAGATGCAGGCAACGGAAGAAAAATCAACAGAAGAGCCGCCATCAGTATAAACACAAACCGTTTAATGTTATGACAAACAAAAGTGAAAAAATAGTTTCTGCCAAATATGTGCGCAACAGAACCATTGGTGCTTTCGCGGTTTTCTTTTTACTGATAGCTGCCACGATTGCGGGTTGGCGCTGGCTGAATCATCAGCCGGAAGATAACAGCGTACCCCGGCCTTTGCGTGCAGTGCTGAATGGTAATGAAAAGTTGTTCAGCAATTTTATTTACAGCCCCGGTAACATCAGCAAAACTTACCCGATTTATTACGCTGCACCAAAAGTAAGGGTGAATGGCGATGACGGTTTGGGTGATGACTTTGATGCCGCCGCATGGAAACTGCAGGTGGTAAAATCCCCTGGTGACACATTATTTATTACGCTGGACGAAATAAAGGCAATGCCTAAAACGGATATCATCTTTGATTTTAAATGTATTGAAGGCTGGAGCCAGGTAACGCATTGGGGCGGTGTTAAATTCAGTGATTTTGTAAAGAAGTACAATCTTTCAGGCCAAAGTGATATGCAGTATGTAGGTCTTAATACCCCGGATAAAAAGTATTATGTAGGCATCGATACAAAAAGTATTTTACATCCGCAAACTATACTTTGTTACGAAATGAACGGCAAACCTTTGCCAATGAACCAGGGTTACCCCCTGCGCCTGATTATTCCTGTAAAGTACGGTATCAAACATTTAAAAAGGATCGGCACAATCTTTTTCAGTAACAGCAGACCGAAAGATTACTGGTATGAAAAGGGATATGATTATTATTCGGGATTATGATCATTGCATTTTTATTTTCTAACCCTGTGAGAAAAGGATAGGTTAATTTTGCACAAATAATCAGTTCCAATGGCCGTTGATGACCTAAAGTTAGCAGTAGAAAAAATTAAGTTTGAAGCGCTGTTTGAGTATGCCTCGTTAGGCATATTGGTGGTAAACCAGCGGGGCGAAATTATCCTTGCCAATTCATTCCTGCTTTCACAATTCGGTTACAGCAACTCTTCGGAGGTGATAGGTAAAACAATGGAAATTCTTATTCCAAAGCGTTTTCACGCTACGCATGTGAACGACAGAAATGAATACATAGCCCAGCCGGAAAGGAGGCCGATGGGAATCGGGATGGATTTATTTGCAGCAAGAAAAGACGGCTCAGAGTTTCCGGTGGAAGTGAGTTTAAATAATTACGAGGCCGGCGGAGAGTCTTTTGTAATTGCATTTATAAGTGATATTACCAAAAGAAAGGAAATAGAAAATGCCACCATTCACCAAAAAGAGCAGCTGGCATTGATCAATAAGAAGATAGAGGAATTTAACAATGACCTGGAACAGCAGGTAGTATTGCGCACAAGCCAGTTGCAGGAAACGCTGAATGAGCTGGAAGTTTCGAAAGAAGAATTAATGAAGTCGCTTAGTAAGGAAAAAGAACTGGGCGATCTTAAAAGCAGGTTTGTGTCCATGGCATCGCATGAGTTTCGTACGCCGCTAAGCACCATTCTTTCATCAGCATCGCTGGTGTCAAAATATGTAAAAGAAGACGAGCAGGATAAACGGGACAAACACATCAACCGTATCAAATCGGCGGTAAGCAACCTGACTGATATCTTAAACGATTTCCTCTCCATAGGTAAAATTGAAGACGGTAAACTGGCTGCGCATTATTCTCAGTTTAATATCAAAGATCTCATCGGTTCTATATGCAGCGAAATGCGGGGTATTGTAAAAACAGGTCAACAAATTATTTACCAGCACCAGGGTAGCGAAACCTTGGTACTGGACCCTTCCCTGTTGCGAAATGTGCTGATCAATTTGCTATCCAATGCAATAAAATTCACCCCTGAAAAAGGCTTTATAAGGGTAAATAGTGAACTGACTGAAAAGCAGTTGTTCCTGGAAGTTACGGATAGTGGTATTGGTATTTCGCAGGAAGATAAAATTCATTTATTTGAACGTTTTTTCCGGGGAACCAATGCAACCAATATCCAGGGAACCGGTTTGGGACTGCATATTGTTGAAAAGTATGTTGAACTGATGAACGGAAATATTGAATGTAAAAGTGAGTTGGAAAAAGGCACTTCCTTTTGTATTTCTTTTGACGTGAATGCTGCAAATTTGACATAACTCTTTATCTTGCATTGACTAAATCTTAAACTTACTATGCGCCGAGTACTACTGATAGAAGACAATGACGAGATAAGAGAAAATACAGCCGAGATTCTTGAGCTGGCAAATTATAAGGTAGATACTGCGGCTAATGGCAAACAGGGCGTTGAAATGGCGTTGGGAAATATTCCAGACCTGATTATCTGTGATATCATGATGCCGGTATTGGATGGCTATGGCGTATTGCATTTGTTACGCAAAAATGAAAGTTTAAAAAATATTCCTTTTATTTTTTTAACCGCAAAATCCGAGCGGGGAGATTTTAGAAAGGGGATGGAAATGGGGGCTGATGATTATATTACAAAACCTTTTAGCGATATAGAATTGTTGACAGCTATTGAAAGCCGCCTTAAAAAAGCAGCCCTGCTGCATAAAAAATTTGATCCTGCTTCCGTCCAGCCGGCAGTGGAGGAAGCAGGAAATCTTAAAGCACTGGAAGAACTGGTTACCAACAGCGCTATTAATTTTTACAAAAAGAAGAGATTGATTTATGATGAAGGGAACCACCCTGTGAAATTGTTTTACATCCAAAAAGGAAAGGTAAAAACTTTTAAAACCAATGATGATGGGAAAGAGCTAACGGTAGGGCTTTTCGGAGAAGGTGATTATGTAGGGTACACGGCTATTTTAGAAGGGGGTATTTATAAGGAAGCCGCTGAGGTAATAGAAGATGCAACACTGTCTATAATAGACCGCCAGGATTTTGAGAAGTTATTAAGGGCAAATAAAGAAGTAGCCCGCCAGTTTATTCAAATGCTTGCCCAGAGTGTTACCGACCGTGAGGAACAGCTGGTGGGCATTGCCTATAATTCATTGCGAAAGCGGGTGGCCGAAGCACTGGTTCTGTTGCAGAAGAAATACACAAAAGACGACCAGGGGCATTTTTCTATGTACATTTCAAGGGAAGATCTTGCTCATATAGCGGGAACTGCCACAGAGTCCATTATACGTACACTCAGCGATTTTAAAAGCGAAAAATTAATTGATATTAAAGAAGGAGCCATAATCATCCTTGATGAAAAGCGGCTCGCAGCCCTATTGAACTAAATGCTATACCAGCGAAAGCAGGTATTTATTGAACTGCGTCTTCAGGTGTGAAAATTCTTTTTCCAGGTAAGCCATTTCGTTGCGCAACTTGTCCTGCTTTTTGCAGGTTTTATAATCCGGAGCGGTTTTTTGGGTAAGCAAATTCTTCAGACTTTTTTCCTGGTCTTTTATATCGTGTTCAATATCGTGTATGTATTCGTCTTTTAAGATAAATTCGGTTTGAAAATGTTCCGCTTCTGCTATCAGGGATTTATCTGTCTCCTTGTCAACTACTTCGCTCAACCTGGTTTTTAAGAAGCTGTTTTCCTGGATAAAAAAATCGAGCAAGCGTTTCCACGTTATATTTTCATGTAAAAATTGCTCTGTTTTCTTAGACCCCGTCATTATATCTTTTTTATAATTTATTACATGTAACACTACTTATTCATTTAATAGTGGCAGTTGTGCCCACTTTTGCCGGGTAACACATTTCTACCTGGTGATCTTTATCATTTGCTGAGGGGCTGACATACGGAATCCCCAGTCCCATGCCCCGCAAAATCAACAGACATGCCATCATTGCCATTAATACCGGGTAAGCACTCCGTATTTTTTTGCGAACTTCAATGCCAATATAATTGCCAAAAAAACTCACACTCCACATTACGGGTAAAGTGCCCAAACCGAACGAAGCCATAAAAAACGCACTTTCAAAAGGTGATGCATAAGCGATGGCTCCGGCGATGGCCATATAAATTAAGCCACAGGGCAATAAACCATTCAGTACACCAATAGCAAAAAGGGAAGCGTAATTTTTTTTGAAAAAGAGTTGGCCCAATGCAAAGCGTATTTTATAATTGTATTTTGCAAAAAGGGTCTCGGTACTTTTTGCAGTCAGCCATTTTTTAGGCGCTACAAGAAAAAACAAAATGGTAATGCCCACAATAACTGATAACCATTGTTGAAAACCAAACAGGGAAAAACTTTTGCCTGCTAAACCAAACAACATACCTAAGCCACTGTAGGTAAGTATTCTTCCGCCGTTATACAGTAGCGATCCGGTAAATTTTGCAAAATCGCTGTTGTTTTTCAATGGCAATGAAAATGCCAGCGGGCCGCACATACCAATGCAATGAAAGCTTCCTATCATCCCCAGTGTAAGTGCTGCAAAAAATACTGTTGCCATTTTAAATAAATATTTTCTCTTCGTAATAATAATTTACCCCGTCAACAGCCCAATCTATTTTAACATAGTGCAGGCCATGATAGCTACCAGGTAACGCCATTTTTACAGTGCTGTCCGTTACTGAAAAGCCCTGTGTCTTATCTTTCTTTTCATCAGAAGGACAGTACAATTCAGCTTGTCCCGTAATTTTTTTGGTATCAAAATCTTTTGGAAAAGTGATGACAATTTCATGTTTGGTAACCGATACCGTTACAGGTGCGGATAATAAGGCAGTGCGTTTTACTTCATCAATCTTTTGCTGGTACACTAATTCTTTTGCATAGTAATCTTCTGTTACAAGGTCCGTATTTTGCCTGGATGATTTGAAAGCAAGAAATAACATTCCGGCAACAAATACAGCATACACTATTATTATTTTATGTCCCCAGTTCATGTGTTATTATTTTAAAGGAATGTTACTTATGATAATTTGATCTGCGGTTTATTCGTACACTTCAGGTCCGATAAATTTGGCAGTAATTGTTTTTATTTTTTTGTCGCCTTCATATAATCCAATCTGTACAGGCGTTTTCCAGTTTTTTACCTGGCCCCTGGTAAGCCTTACAAAAAATTGTACGTTGCTGTAATCTTCATGTTTTACTACCAGGTTGCTGCTGCCTACCATGGTAATGTCTCCAAGCAAATTCTCCAGTTTTAAACTAATGGCAATATCCTTGTGCGTTTTATTGGCAAGCTTTAAACTGTACAGGTTTTCAATACGCCCATCAGGTAAAGAGGTATAGGTCATACCGGAAGTGCGCATCAGTCTTGCATCCAGGTCTGTTCGGCTCGCCAGTAAAAATACCAGTAAGGATATCAGCAGGGCCAGTACTGCAGTGTACGCTTTTATCCTGCTGCTGAACTTAAGCTGCACGCCTTCCGTGATACTGTTTTCAGAAGCATACCTAACCAAACCTGTGGGCCGGTTGATACTGGTCATGATAGCGTCACAGGCGTCTATACATGCCGTGCAATTAATGCATTCCAGTTGTGTGCCGTTGCGTATATCTATACCTGTGGGGCAAACCCGTACGCATGCAAAGCAATCTATACAATCTGCTGTTACTGCCGGTACAATTACTTCAGGAGTGCTGCTGCAGGAACCACCACTTTTGCAGCTGTTACAGGTTTCGTGTGCTGCTTCATGCTCCGCTTTGTGTTTTGAAAGCTTGCCACGGGGCTCTCCTCTCAAATGATCGTAGGCAACAACGATTGAATTTCTGTCAAGCAACACGCCCTGTAAACGGCCATAGGGGCAAACCACAATACAAGCCTGTTCCCTAAACCACCAGTATACAAAAAAGAAAACGGTAGTAAATGTCAGCAACGAAATCAGCGTAGCCACATGCGCAGCCGGGTTGGTAATATTGGCGATCAGCTCATCCATGCTGATGAGGTAAGCCAGGAAAAAATTGGCAATCAGAAAAGATATCAGGAAGAATACAATGAATTTAAAAACCCTTTTCCTGATTTTTTTTCCGTTCCAGGCGCTTGCTGCCAGTTGCTTTTGCTGCGTAGCATCACCGTCAATCCAGTATTCAATCTTCCTGAACACCATCTCCATAAAAATTGTTTGCGGGCAAGCCCAGCCGCAAAAAATTCTTCCGAACACTACCGTAAATAAAATCACAAAAACAATGAACGTCACCATGCCGATACCGAAAATAAAAAAGTCCTGCGGCCAAAAAATAAGACCGAATAAAATGAATTTGCGTTCAAGAATGTTGATCATTAAAAATGGCGCTCCATTTACCTTAATAAACGGCAGGCTAAAAAATACTGCCAGGTAAAATATGCTGAACCAGGTACGTAGATTATAAAGTTTGCCTTTTGGTTTTTTGGGATGGATATAATTTCGTTTTCCATCTTTGGTAATTGTAGCTACAGAATCCCTGAAGGATTCATCGGACATTGGCAACGTATTTTGTACAGGAGACATTGTTATTTTTTAATAATAGTACTATCTGGCAAAGTTGTTTTTACAGAGTCGCTGCCTGCGGCTGTTTCAGAAAACAAATCTCCCTGCGGGGCTTTGCCGTTAGCAGGTTTTGTGCCATGTAATGTTTTTACAAAACTTGCCAGCTCACTCATTTCCTTGGGGTTAAATTTTGTTGCCCACGATTGCATTCCTTTATCAGGATATCCTTTTTTGATGGTGTTGTATACATCATTCAAAGATCCTTTGTGCAGCCAGTAGTCATCGGTAAGGTTGGGTCCTACGCCACCTTCACCATTGGCTCCGTGGCAAGCCACACAGTTGGCTAAAAAATTGGTTTTACCATTTTGTATACCTGCGGCGTTGGCCATCGGTACATGGGCTTCGTCAATCCTGTCTTTGTTTTTTGCTTCGTATGCTTCTTTGGCAATTTGGGCGTTTTCCATTTCAGCCTGGTATTCTTCGGTAGGATTTTTACCATTCCCAAATACATGAAAATTCAACAAGTAAACAAATGCAAAACCTATAGTGATGATGAAGCCATATTTCCACCATGGTGGCAATGCGTTGTCCAGTTCCTGGATCCCATCATAGTTATGATCCAGTAAATGATCCGCTTCCTGTTCAACAGGTATTGCTTTGGTAAATAATTTTTTGTCAAGATTAGCCCATATAGCAGCCAGTTTGGATTCCTTTACAGCTGCTGCAGCTTTTTCCGGTATCAGTTCACTATAAATTCTTCTGATAGAAAATACGAGAAACAGGATGGCCGCGATCTCTGTTGCTATTACACCAACAAACAGATAAAAGGTATGGGCAGATATACCGCCATAGTTGGTAACAACTTTTACATTTTCAGCAGCCGCATCTGTTTGTGCCAGCACAGTCTGCGACAGCAAAGACAATACCACCAGCATGGAAGCAGCAGCCGTAGCCTTATTATTTTTATTTTTTTCCATCAGCTGACGGGAGAGGGCTACCAGCGCCTGGCCCATACCCCAGATAACGAAAGCCAATACAATGGCTGTAGCCGATAGTAAAATCGCCAGCAAATTATTTTCTGAAGGAACTGTTTTGGCCGCTGCAGCATCCTGCGCCAGCATAGTAAGGCTGGCAGTAATAAATATTGCTGTAGCGCCCAGTTTTTTATATTTAAAATTTTGTAAAAACATACGGTGTTGTTTAAATGGTTGATGTTGTTGTTGCTGCTTCTTCGTCTAATGGTATGTTCGATAATATGTTGATTCTTTCTTTATCCATTTTTTTAACCAATACCAGCAATACCACAAAGAATAGGGAAAAAATAAGCAATGAAATCATTGGGTAAATGGATGCGTGATCTATTTTTTCGGCATACTGTTTTATGAATTTAAACATGGCTTATTTATTTTTTGGTTCGTTACTAATATCCTTTCCTAAACGCTGTATGTAGGAGATAAGGGCGATCACTTCTTTATTGGGCGAAACCCGGATGCTGTCTGTTCTCAGGTTATCAGCAATGCCCTTTGCCTGTTCCATCAGGTTGGCATTGGCCACATCAGCAAATCCTTTTTCGTACGGCACACCCAGTGTTATCATGGCATTTATTTTCGCTCTGGTAGTAGATGTATCAAGGTTTTGTTCTAGCATAAATGCGTAAGGCGGCATAATAGATCCTTCACTCATTGAAGAGGGCTCCCTGAAGTGACGGAAGTGCCAGCCATTTGTTTTCTTAAGATTACCAGTGCCTTCTCTTGCTAAATCGGGGCCTGTTCTTTTACTGCCCCATTGAAATGGATGATCATAAATAAATTCGCCGGCTTTTGAATATTCACCATAGCGTTCTGTTTCGCTGCGGAACGGCCTTATCATTTGTGAGTGGCACAGGTAACAGCCTTCTCTTACATAGATATCACGTCCCTGTAACTCAAGCGGGGTATAAGGTTTAACAGACGCGATGGTTGGTACATTTGATTTGATCATGAATGTTGGAATCATTTCTACTGCGCCACCAATCAGTATTACTACCAAACTAATAATCATAAACTGTACAGGTTTTCTTTCAAAAGCCCTGTGCCAGTGTTCGCCTGCATGTTTTACATATTCTTTTTCCAGCGGTGCGGCTTCTGCAGCTTCATCAGCAACCAGCTTACCTGCCCTAACTGTTTTGTAAAGATTATACACCATAAATAAGGCTCCAATTAAATACAATGTGCCGCCCAAAGAACGCATGGCGTAAAATGGTTTCATATAAGTTACAGTTTCAAGAAAAGTGTATTTCAACTGTCCTGCGTCTGTAAATTGTTTCCACATACTGCTTTGTGTAAAACCAGCCCAGTACATGGGTACAGCGTAAAATACAATACCCAATGTACCAAGCCAGAAATGACGGTTGGCTATTTTTTTAGAGTACAATGGTGTATTAAACAGCCGGGGAATTAACCAGTATAAAATACCAAAGGTTAACATACCATTCCAGCCCAGGGCGCCTACGTGTACGTGGGCAACAATCCAGTCTGTATAGTGACTGATAGCGCTGATACTTTTAAGCGATAGCATCGGGCCTTCAAAAGTGGCCATACCATATGCTGTAACAGCTACCACCATGAATTTTAAAATAACATCGTCCCGCACTTTATCCCATGCACCACGCAGTGTCAGTAAACCATTGATCATACCTCCCCAGCTTGGAAAGATAAGCATGGCGCTGAATACAACACCCAGCGACTGCGCCCAGTTAGGTAAAGCAGTATATAACAAATGATGCGGACCAGCCCAGATGTATAAAAATATCAAAGCCCAGAAATGTATAATAGATAGTTTGTAAGAATACACCGGCCGGTTAGCGGCCTTCGGCATAAAATAATACATCAAACCCAGGTAAGGTGTTGTTAAAAAGAAAGCTACTGCGTTATGACCGTACCACCATTGTACCAGGGCGTCCTGCACGCCTGCATATAACGAATAGCTCTTTGTTAAACTGATAGGCAGCTCCATTGAATTTACAATGTGCAGTACCGCTACGGTAACAAATGTGGCGATGTAAAACCAGATGGCGACATACAAATGTTTTTCCCTTCTTTTAATAATGGTACCAAACATGTTGATGCCAAATACCACCCATATTAAGGTGATGGCAATATCAATCGGCCACTCCAGTTCAGCATATTCTTTGCTGGCTGTAATGCCCATTGGCAGGGTAATAGCGGCTGCAACAATAATCAGTTGCCATCCCCAGAAATGTATTTTGCTTAGGGTGTCACTAAACATACGTGCTTTACACAAGCGCTGTAAAGAATAGTAAATACCCATAAACATACCGTTGCCGACAAAGGCAAAAATTACAGCATTGGTATGCAACGGACGCAGCCTGCCGAATGATCCGTACTGGGTAAAATTAAGTGCCGGAAACACCAGTTGAAGTGCTACATACAAACCTGCAAGCATCCCTACTACTCCCCATAAAATGGTAGCGTATGCAAAGTTTTTTACAGTCCTGTTGTCATAATAAAATTTTTCTACCTGCATATGATTGTTTTATTGTTTTGATTTATTTTTTTATTGGAGTTTCTGTTGCAGCTGCTTCTTTCAGCTCATCATCAAAAAGCATTCTTACAGATGGCGTGTAATCATCTTCAAACTGGCCCTTGTTAACGCTCCACAAAAAGGCAGCTAAAAAGCTTCCTGCTACAACAATGCTGATTCCGATTAATACAAATAATGCACTCAATGGTGTTATAATTTATTTGGAGCAAATTTATTATGGCGGTGTACCAAAATATATGATGCAGCCACAAGGGGAGGGTGATATTCGTCATAAGGCAGTATAACACAAAACAGTACCCATTGAATGAGTTTGAAAAAGACCTGCGTTTTTGCTATAGCCGCCTATAAAAAATGGATGATTTTACCCGGCCTCCGGGCTGGTAAAGGCTGTAATTATTTCAACCCGATTTTTTTTGCAACCAGTGATGAAAGCAGGGTAACCAGCAACACAATGCTGATACTGCTGGCAGGCATCAGGATGGCCGCTACAATTGGGGCCAGCGTGCCTTGTACAGCAAATGATAAACCAACAAAATTGTAGATGATAGAAAGTATAAAACTGGCCGCCACAATCTTTTTGCCTGCCCTGGCATAAGCCAGGAACCGGGGTGCCAGCCCTACTTTACTGCCATCAATAATGGCATCGCAGGCTGGTGAAAATTGCGTGGTACTGTCGCTAACGGCAATGCCTGTATCACTTTGCATCAGGGCGCCGGCATCGTTTAAGCCATCGCCAAACATTAATACATTTTTATGCAGCGATTGTAATTGCTGTACCGTATCCAATTTATTTTGGGGCGATTGATTAAAACGGATATCGGCATCTTTTCCAAACAGTTTGGTAAGGGTATTTTTCTCGGTGTCATTGTCGCCGGAAAGCAGGTGCAGCTCATAGCCTTTTTGCTGTAATTCAGTAACAGCTTGCTTAATACGTGGACGATACTGGTTGCTGATGGTAAAGGCTCCCATGTGTACCTTATTAAACTGCACGTGAATTTGCGATCCACTCCCGTAGTTATCCGTATTGTATAATTCATCTACAAAGGCAGCGGACCCAATTTTTACCGGCATGTCATTCACCACGGCTTCAATGCCCTTACCTGCAAATTCCTTAAATCCGTTTACAGTCAGTAATTGCCCATCATTTACATTACCCAGGTTGTCTGTAATAATTTTACTTAAGGGATGTGCTGACTGCCGGGTGAGCGCCTGCACCGTAGCCAACTCTTTTTTGCTGAGTGGTGTGCCGTTATATTGCAGTGCAGAGGCGTGGTTTTGTGTAAGGGTGCCTGTCTTGTCAAAAATAAGTGTATCTGCCTTTGCCATGCTTTCTATAACAGCAGCATTTTTTAGAAATAGCTTATGCTTGCCAAAAATGCGCAGCATATTGCCGTAGGTAAACGTAGCGGACAGTAAAAGGGAACAAGGGCAGGCAACAATAAGTACTGCCGTTACAGCAGGCAAAAGTTTCGACGTATCTGCAATGGACCAGTAAATGGCTGTAATAATGGCTACCGAAAACAGGGCGAGGGTAAAATACCGGCTCCAGGGATGAATAAAAGATTGCTCCTTATTTTTTTTATGCTTAAAAACATCGTTGTTCCATAACTGCGTGATATAGCTCTGCGATACTTCGTTGATGATTTGTAATTCAATAGCTGCGCCGCATTGCTTGCCTCCGGCATAAATCAGTTCGCCCATATATTTTTGTATGGGACTACTTTCTCCACTTACAAAACTGTAATCCACGCTGGCGTTTCCTGTTAGCAGCATAGCGTCAGCCGGTATCATTTCTCCGTTGCGGATAATGATACGGTCATCTTTTTTTAACTGTGTAACTGGGATATTTTTTTCGGTATTATTTTGTATCACAGTAACGCCCAGCGGAAAATAAGATTTATAATCCCTGTCGAAAGCAAATGAGTCGTAGGTTTTATTCTGAAACCATCTGCCCACCAGCATAAAAAATACAATGCCGGTGCCCGAATCCAGGTAGCCTGCACCATGGCCGGTAATGATTTCATAATAGCTTCTGCTGAAAGTAACGATGATGGCCAATGCGATGGGAGCATCAATGTTTAAAAATTTTTGCCGCAGCCCTTTCCAGGCTGAAATAAAAATAGAGGAAGCACTGAACAGCAATACCGGTAGGGATAAAAATAAATTAAGCCAGGTAAAAGTGGCTTTTAAGCCTGCCTGCTCAATATTGCCCGAAGAAAAGTATTCCGGGAAACTAAGCATCATAATATTGGCAAAACAAAAGCCGGCAATGCCGATGTGATAAATTTGTTTTTTATTATAAGTCACCGCTTTTTTTTGTGTGCTGTCTTTTAAACTGATATCCGGTTCATAGCCAATAAAAGCCAGCAGTTCAACCACTTTGCGCAATGAAATTGTTAAAGGGTTGAAAATGATAAACACTTCCTTACGTTGAAAGTTAACCTGCGACTTAGTAACGCCCGGCTCAATGCGGTGCAGGTTTTCCAGTAAAAAAACACAGCTGGAACAATGCATTTGCGGCAGGCTGAAAGTTACATTGGTTTGCGTGCCACTGCTGAACTGTACCAGCTTGTTTACCGTTGGGATATCATCAAGGTAAGCAAAACGTTCACTCACAAATTTGCCTTTGGCTTTTATGCCGGGGTTTTTGTCGAAATTATAGTACGTGCAGAGATTATTTTCATTTAGCAGCAGGTATACTTGTTTGCATCCCTCGCAGCAAAATGATTTGTGATCTGCTTCTATAATTTCTTCACATTGTTCCCCGCAATGGAAGCAGCTTATTACTATGTCGGTTTTCGGTTTTATACTTTTTATATTCAGCTTGTTAAAAAAAGAACGCTACAAAATTGAGGTAAGTTTTTTTTTAAGAAGGTGACATACGTCAGCAATGAGATGATCGTTGTCATGATAGTGAGTGGAGTGGTGAATGGGCAGTAGTCAACCGGTCGATTGTCAATAATCGATCGTCAATAGGCAATGGTAGCGAATGATCTGATTTATGAAGTGTTGTGCTAACTTATTATTCACAATTACGATCCGCCGCTCACCATCCCCTCCTTCAGGCCTTTTCGCCGAGCCACCTGAATGGACGTTTGGGCTTTTCCGGCTGAAGGTTGAATTTGGCAATGCTGTTTTTTTGAATGTAGGCTACCGCCTCATCAACAGAGTCCGTCACCAGAAACAGGCTGGTGTCTTCGGGCGAAATGGTCAGTTCTCTTTTCATTAAATTTATGTGCTCAATCAGGTCAGCATGAAACTTGGTATCAAAAATAACGATCGGAAATTCACTGATCATCCTGGTTTGTATCAGCGTCAGGGCTTCAAAATATTCATCCATAGTTCCAAAGCCACCTGGCATTACTACAAATGCGTAGGAGTATTTTAGCAGCAGTGTTTTACGTACAAAAAAGTATTTTATGTTCACCCATTTATCCAGGTAAGCATTGTGCTGTTGTTCGTGCGGCAGTACAATGTTGCAGCCAACACTGCGGCCGCCGGCCTCTTTCGCCCCTTTGTTGGCCGCTTCCATAATACCCGGACCTCCACCGGTCATTATCGTAAACCCCAGCTGCGCAATACGGGCCGCCAGTTCTTCTGTTTTTTCAAAATAGGGGTGCCCATCCTTAAAACGGGCTGAACCAAATACGGTAACGCAAGGCCCCACAAAATGGAGTGCCCTGAAACCCTTTATAAATTCAAACAGTACTTTTATTGCAAACTGCAGCTCTTTCCACCGGTTTTGGGGTCCTGCCAAAAACTTAATCTCCGCTTTTACAGCTGCCTTCTTTTCTTCTTCCATCATCTTTTTCAATTGGGGGTCAAACCTACTGGTTTTTTTTGTGGCGGCAAAAAAGTGACCAGATACGTCTGCTAGCTGGCTCAATTCATCTATCCATAAAAAAATGATTTTGAAGCAACTGACAATGCATATATATTTGCAATCCGTTTGGGGAATTAGCTCAGTTGGTAGAGCGCTTGCATGGCATGCAAGAGGTCACCGGTTCGAATCCGGTATTCTCCACCAGAAACATGTGGGTGGCTATTGTATAGTCACCTTTTTTATTTTTCTGAGTGCGATGAATTGTGCATGCTGGAAGCAATCACGGTTAATTGAGCACTTCGAATTATACCTTTTGCTTTAACCCAAAGGGCGCCTTCTTTTTAAAGAATCTCCCCTTGGTTCAGTTTCCCCGTTGTCTATTTGTGTGTGCTGTGAATGCCCGCAGAACTGGTAGCTGATTTTAACAATTGATCTTCGTAATTCATCAATTAATGCATTTGACCCAATGATCTTTGTAATTTGAAAAATACTTTTGGGTAAAATTTATTGATGCAAAGCAAATTTTCTTCCGGCCTGCCAACTTTGTGCTGTATTGTGGTTATGTTAACCCTGGTGTCGTGCAAAAAGGAAACGAAAGATACACCGGCTGTACCCCGCCCGGAAATGGAGTATTTTAATCTTAATAACAGGGAAATTAAAGCGAATACACCCGGCTTTTTTATGGACGTAAATCATGATAGCCGTCCGGACCTTGCTTTCACAACCTTACTGGTTGGTGATCCGGTTTACCAGGTGGATAAACTGCAGTTTTTAATAACAAGTAATATAAAAATAAACCTGCCTGTCAATGATAATGAAGAAGTGCCTGTTATGAAAAATGGGCAATCAATTGTACCGGAAGATTTTAATGGATATCATTGGTTTGAATTGTCATCCATTTTGCTTGTGCAGAAGATCATTTCTTTTACCGCACCCGATGTTTGGGAAGGGCACTGGAAAAATGCACTGCATAATTATCTTCCTTACCAGGTTAACGAAAATGGTAAATGCTATAATGGCTGGGTAGAATTAAGTGTAGATATAGCAGGTGAAAAAATTGTACTGCATAAAGCTGCCATAAGTAAAGAGCCAGATAGGATTGTTAAAGCAGGTGAATGAGCTGGACTTTTTAGGTAGCTGGTAAAAGGGGAGTACCATTCTATAGATGCAGGGAATTTAACAGGTAGATTTTTTGGATGTTGCGTTATTATTGAATACTTCGAGAAAGGGTCGGGCCAAAGTGCTCACTGCCGATATAGCGCGTGGATATGTACTGCATTTAATTATTTTTTCCAGCTAACCCCAATTGCCCAAAGCCCTTTTGTCGCAGGTTGCGCTTCAGAAAGTAACCTCATAAATGCCCGGCGCACTGGTGGTGCATTTAACAGAATCAAGTGTTACAGTGGATGTACCATTTGCAAACGTTTTTATCGTATTGATTTTTTGTATAAACATCAGCAACTGTCTCAACATTGATTTCGCTGGTGTTTCTGTCAATTACTTCTTGTGGCGATTGCACATTATAATCATATAAATAATCTTCCGTTACATTAGCGTGTGTTATTGCATAACTCTTAAAAGTATCATTGAATGTTCTGTGTAATCTTATTTTAAGCGTTGCTTTTTTGTAAACTTCAAATTGTTTATGCTGAAAAGCGTTTTGGTCAAAAGAATAGGTCCTTGTTTCAATGTTGCCTGAATATCCCAGTATTATATAGTCGTTGCTTTTGCCAACACTTACTGAAAGAAAATAGCCTTTGGAAAAGTAGGTCGTGTCAATGTTTGAGGTAAAGTTAAATGAACCATCGGCTTTGGAATTTACGGTAGCAATTATTTCGCTTTGAGAAAAGACGCCAACAAATTTTACCCAGCTTAGTGAAACCGGAACACCGGCCGCAACGGTGTTGGTCAGTTTATTGATCACACTTCCGTTTGCATTCATTGTCTCACAATTACCTGTGCAAACGGGCGCTTGTTTTTTACAGGCGTTTATAAATAGGGCGATCGAAAATAGAGTCAGTGATATTTTATAAATAGGTTTCACAGATCAGTTTTTTATTTATGACATCTTTAATAAAAATAGTGCTGCGTTAAGGTTGTGTGCTACCATCCAAAAATACTTTATAATGTCCGGGCAAAAATAAGATTGTTACTCATTCTGAATCACCTGCGTTGTGTTGTTTTTAATATAAGTTTTGTGAAACACCAGGTGGATCTGTGTTTATTGATTTTTAACCCGGGTTGATGTGGAATTTATTCTGGGGTGCCTTGCTCAAATTATTAATGCCAGGACATAGCGGAAGGTGTATTATTGTTTTTAGCGTAGCTATAAAAAATCAGTTGAAACAAAATTAAAATGGGTTGCCGGACGGATTAGCCTCCGGTATGGTCTGTACCAGTTGTGCCGCATAGCAAGGCCCGACCAGGATTCCTTTTGTACCCAGCCCGTTCAGCATAAACATGTTTTTTATGGTAGGATGCTGTTTGGCAATTACCTGCTGGCCCGGTGTGGTGGCCCTGATGGCTGATTGATGGTGTATGGTTTTACAACCGGCGCCATCCAGCATGGCAGTTGCTGCCTGTTCCAGTTGATCCCGGTCCGTTTCATACAAAGCCTCATCACTGTTGTGCCATTTAAAGGTGGCACCCACCTTGCTCATACCATCCATCGCAGGCAACATATAAAATGCATTTTTTTTGATGATGCCGCTTGTGTTGTTGCCGCCTGCAGCAATGCTGATAATATCGCCTTTGCAGGGAATCATGGGTTCATTAAAAAAAGGATTACCAACAGCACGAAAGCCTTCACAAAAAACTATGTTTTGGAATTGCAGGCCATTGTATTGAAAGAAGGCACTGTTTGTTTGCAGGGATGAATAATCAAGGAGTTCAGCAATTAACAGTTCACTATTGTGCAGCCATTGCCGGAAGCTTGCTATGAATAACGGGCAGTCAACCCAGCCGGAATATTTGATGATAATTCCACCCAGCCCTTTGTTGATGCCATCTGGTGCTGGTACTTCCTTCACAAAAACATCCTTGTATTCCGGTAACAGCATTTTACCGGCAAGCAATTTTTTTTCTGCTTCGTCTTCAAACAACTGGTATACATTTTCTATATGCAGGATGCGTTTTCCCAGCAGCAATTCTATTTCCCTGTACGTTTCAACGGCCATTTTGAGCCGGTCAAAAAACGCCTTGTGAATGGTTTTTCTTTTGCCGGAAACAGGCGTGAACATACCAGCCGCAACCCTGCTGGCACTGCTGCCATGGCCTTGATCCAACACCCTGAATGTCCGGTGTTGTTTGTGCAGTTGGTATGCCACCAGCGAACCGGCAATGCCCTGGCCCACTATTAAAGTATCAAACTGCTGCATGGGGCAAAGGTGGTGAAATAAACGGTCTTCAATACTTTAAAGCCTTTAAATAAATCCTGGGTTTACGGTTCTGAATATTTGAGTTGGGATTTTCTGAATCTTTTATTACAGATTTACTTTTTGGAATTTAGTGTGAAAGCCGCGCCGTGACAGAACTCCCACTTTTTGCTTTCCTTGTTCTCTAACGATAACGTCGGGCATTTCAATAATGTTTTCATTTTTAATGATCAGCAGTCCTATCCTTTCGTCGGAAATTCCATTTTTTATTTTGAGGTCGTACAACCAATTGCATTCGATAGCGTTTTACGTCTGTCTGATTCTATGAAAGTACTGTTAAAATATAAAGAAGTTGTAGCAACGTTCGGGCTTGCCGTTGTACCTCATCTCGGCAAAAAGAATTTGCTGCCAATAAGGTCTTTAATTAAAGAATGTGACAGAAACTGTACATGCAGCAAATGTTCTGCGGGAATTACATGATTATTTTACTCAAAATATTTTACCGGAAAGAAAAGCACCTTTGAACGACTACGAAAAAATGGGCCTTCAAAGAGTAAGTTCAAAACATAATACTAGCTTTAAACCAGCTTTTTAAAAACCTTCACTTAATGACATTGCCCGCCGGGATGGAATGAAAAATAATGCATCCGGATATTACTCAAATCCTGAGAATACTGTTTTATAACTTTACAAATTGCTGTATACTTTTTGTCTGGCCCGATTGAAAGGAAATAGAATATACTCCCGGTTGCAAATCAGCAATGTTGACAGAAGTCTCCAGGATTCCAGCTGCTAATTGCAATTTCTTTACAATCATTCCTCTTTCGTCAGCAATAACGATATCTGTTGTCGCGGATACATTAACCAGCCTGATGGTTATTTTATCTTTTGCAGGGTTGGGGAAAATAATAATTTTATCGCTTACCGGCGCTGCAACTGCTATTATTTTACTGTATGTAAAAAGGCTGTCAGCGTTTACAATTTTTAACCGGTAATAGTTCATCGCTTTTAATGATAAATGGTCTGTAAACTGGTAATCACTTTCACCTGGATTTCCAGATGCAGTAATATTTCCAACTGGAAGAAATGTTGCCTGGTCAAAACTTTTCTCAATGGTAAAATATTTCGTATTGATTTCTCCTATTGTGCTCCAGCTAAGGATGACCGTTTTATTCTGGTAACTGCCAATAAAATTAAACAGGGAATCGGGCAAAGCAGATGTGCCTGCAGAAATGATTCCGTTGTATGGATTGCTGAGGCCCGCACAAGTAGAGTCTGCAGATGCATTATGATCCACCAAAGTGCCTTTTACAGCCATATTGGCTACTACACCATTGGCATCCTTTCGCAGGAACAAACCTCCGCCCTGCGCTATATCTACATTGCCTGCACAAACAAATTTGTAGGGATGGTTATCATTGGGATTAAGTACCAGTTGTCCGCTCTCAATTCTTGTGGCACCTGAAACGTATAAAGAACTGTCAATGGTTACTTTTGCGCAACCCGTTTTGTTTATAATAAGTGTGTCAACAGGAAAACCCGTATTCCATGTGATTCTACTGTTTGTATTTCCGAAGAGTTCCAATTTAAAGTGGCAAAAATTATTCGCACAATTACTGATTGCCGTTGTACCTCCATAATTAGTAACACCACCCATATCAAATACTTCCTGGCCATTGACCAATACGGGGGTGGATGAACCAACAGCATAATCTGAAAAACCCGATATGTTGCCGGAAATTTTCAGGTCACCACTTATTCCCATTGTTGTATTAAGTTCAGCGGCAGAAAGATTGCCATTGATAATATTGGGGAGCGGATTGGCAGGGTCTTCCTGCAAAAAATCTAACACAGCGGGAATCGAGCATGCGCTAACATTTCCATTTAGTTGCGAGCCTGATGTGGTAAAGGCCAGTGGCCCGTATGAACGAACAGTGTCTTTAGCGGAAACAAAAGTTGAGTTTTTTCCAATAAAAAAAACCATAGAAACATTATTCCCGTTATTGGTAACTGTGCTGTTTAAAAGTGTAGCCGTAGAATGATCACCTAAATGAAAATTAGTAGTTTCAATGGTACAGCCATCAATAAATATATTTCCACTTGAGTCACCAAAGAAAGCAAAACCGCCAAGGTTACTGCCCACCAATTTTATCCTTGCGTCAGCATCCCATTTAATACCGGTCCAGTCAGCATGTGAAAATAAAACGCCGTAAGTGCTGTTCAAAATTTCCAGATCGGTAATTGCCTTGTTACCCCCATGCAGTTGAAAATGGCCATGCAGCATGTTAGAGCCGGAATCAATTTTCACAAAGCCGCCATTGGAGGTATATATATTTACAGTAGGCGCTCCATCAACAATAGCAGGATTGTCAATGGATATCGTCGTATTGCTTATATGCATGCTTCGGCAGCGGCTTGGGCCGTTAGGGCTACTTCCACCAACATTAAAATCGGGGTTGATATTATTAGTTTCAAAATTAACAGCAGCAATGCCGGACATAGCATAACTGATAACCACATCGTCGTTTTCAGTTGGTACCCTTTGAATGGGCGCCTGGCCGGCGGGCGGGTTAATTTGTATCCAGCTAAGTGAATCGTTCCAGCCCTTATCCTTATGATACAATAAGGTTATTTGCTGGTTCAGAGGCGTTGTAATGATTCCATTGTAAGGATTGCTGAGGCCCGCACAGGTAGAATCTTTTACAGAATTGTGATCAACCAGAGTTCCTCCGAAGGCCATGTTGGCTACTACACCATTGGCATCCTTTCGCAAAAACAAACCTCCGCCCTGAGCTATATCCAGATTGCCTGCACAGACAAATTTGTAGGGTATGCTATCATTGGGATTAAGTACCAGCTGGCCACGCTCAATTCTCGTAGCTCCTGAAACGTATAACGAACTGTCAATGGTTACTTTAGCGCACCCCGTTTTATTTATAATAAGTGTGTCAACCGGGAAACCTCCCGGCCATGAAATATTGCTGTTGGTATTTCCAAAAAATTCCAATTTATAATGGCAATAGTTATTTGCACAACCGGTAATAGTGAGATTATTTCCCCCGTAATTAATAACCCCACCAACATCAAAAGCATGCTGACCATTAATGACTACAGGTGCTACAAAAGACGGTCCGTCGTAGAATTGGTCAATGACATGGAAAATAATATCTCCGGAAATTTTTACGTCGCCATTAAACCCCAGGGCTTCATTTTCTGAAACGGTAAGGTTGCCATTGATAATATTTGGCAGGGGATTAGCAGGATCTTCCTGCAAAAAACTAAAGTAGCCACCACCGTAAGAAAGCGAACTAACGTTGCCATTGAGGATAGAACCTGAAGTGCCAAATGAAAGGTTGGAATTAGATTTTACGGTTACATTACTGGAAACAAAATTTGCATTTTTGCCAATCAGAAAAGTTAAACATCCGCAAAGGCCGACATCCTCAATTGTGCTGTTTAAAATGGTATCGGTAGAATTATCGCCCAACCTAAATTCATCAGTATTAATGGTGCTGTTTTCCGCATATAACGATCCGCCGCCAAAGCTCATCCCACCATAAGTACTGCCCACCAGTCTGGCTTTGCTATTAGCGTCCATATATATATCCGCAAAGTCTGTGAAATCAGTTAAAATACCAAAATTGCTGTTTATAATTTGCAGGTCTGCTATTGCAGGATTGCCTCCGTGTAACTCAAAAATTCCCTTATCAAGATTAGTGTTGGAATCAAGTATTACAAAACCTCCATTGGAGGTATAAACATTTACAATTGCACCGTAGTCGATAAAATTAACGGGGTAAAAAGATATATTGGTATTGCTAACATGCATACTTCGGCAGCGGCTGGGTCCATTTGGGCTGCTTCCGCCAACATTGAAACCGGGGTTGGCAGCATCAGTTTCAAAACCAACTGAAGAAATGCCGGACATAGAAAAACTGAAAACGACATCATCGTTTTCGGTTGGTACTCTTTGAATAGGCATTTGGCCGGCGGGTGGGTTAATTTGTATCCAGCTAAGCGAATCGTTCCAGCCCCTGTTATTTTTGTACAATAATGTAATTCCCTGCGCATGAAGGCTTGCAAAGATTGACAGGCATGCAATGGTGACAAATAGCCGTTTCATTGTAGACTTTTGTGGTGAAAGATATTTTAACGGCTATGGATTTAAGAAGGAATTTATTGCAGTCAGATAAGTGGATTATTAAAAATACGAATATTTGTAATTCAAAGCAATTTTTTGGCGCCCCCACCAAGGTCCGTTGGAGCATGAATGAAAAGGATGGTCAGTTTTTTTTAATGTTGTATAAAAGATGGTATTAGATCTGTGACATACGCTGTACAGACCGGGTATAAACCACCTGAAGGCGCTGTGTTCAAAAGCCATGGTGCTGAATGTTCGGGAAAAGCTGTCTTGCTATTAGGCGAGGTTTTCACCGCCTTCATCAACAATTATAATGTATTTTGCGTGAAACCCCGACGCCGCTTAATTTTCCTTTAGATTTCACCCGGTCTCCATTTTTGTTAGCTTAATTGATGGCAGCGCTTCATTTTATAAAATACAATTAGCAAGGCATTACCGGCCACTTCATTATTTGGATTTGTAATCTCCGCGGTTTATTAATTGGCCGCCTGCGTTGATGCATTGTATTCAACATCGGGGTTTCACGGAAGCTGCGTTATTAACGTTAGTGCTTGCTGTGAATGCCCGCAGGGGTAGACGATTTTATTTTTTACTTTTCCAGGCATCTTCAAAATAATATGTGTTGATGCCGGCGTATTTTACTTTCCCCCTGGCATTTTTTATTACCCATTGAGTTACGGTTGTATAAAATTTTTCAAATTCTGTAATGTTGTAAAGGATAGGTCCTGCTGTAAAAAACTTTGTCCAATAAATACGACCCTTTTCATTATGGTTAGGAATAGTCTTAGAAAATTCAATTAACGGAGCGTTCGCAGTATTTGCAAGGTAATAGCTCTCTTTTTGTGTTTTTGCCTGCCCGTATTCTGGTGTCCAAGGAAATGCTCTATTCCAGATGAAGATTTGCGAACTGAATGGATAACTTGTTGCTTTAAAAGATTCAATTATTAATTCTTCGATGGTTGGAGCGGAAGATTGAAAAAAGACGCAATTGAAATTATGTTTTAGGAAATGTTCAAATACAAGATTGTCATTGTCGGTACTACATATTTGAATTTGTCTGCCCATAAAATTTCGCTAACACTTTAAATATATATTTATTCTGTACCGGCGGGGTTTTCACAGCGTTTATCAACAATTATAAAGTACTTACCGTGAAACCCCGACGCTAAGCAAATATAGAATTCGCTTGCACCCGCTCTTCCTTTTTGTTAGCTTTATCTTATGGCAATAAAATTAAAACACAGCGATACTTTTTCTACTTATTTTGTTACGTTCACCTGTGTGGAATGGATTTCTTTATTTGAAATAGTGAATGGGTATGACATGGTCTATAAATGGTTTGATATTTTAAAAAAGGAACACAATGGGGATGTGGTTGCTTATGTGATCATGCCCAATCACCTGCATGTTATCCTGCATTTTCATGACGAACATTTTAATTTGAATACCATTGTTGCAAATGGTAAAAGATTTATTGCATACGAAATAATTAACCGGCTGGAGCAGGCAGGAAATACCAGTCTGCTTGCGAGGTTAGAAAAACTGGTGACAGAAAGGGAAAGAAGAAAGGGTCAGTTACACAAAGTTTTTAAAGATTCTTTTGATGGCAAAGCAATTATTACACACGCTTTTCTGATACAGAAAATTAACTACATCCACAACAATCCGGTGAGCGGAAAGTGGATGCTGGCAAAGGATTTCGTTGAATATGAACATAGCAGCGCTTCGTTTTATGAAATACAATTTGTCAGGCATCACCGGCCTTTGCATTATCTGGATTTGTAGGGAGGTATTTGTTTAGGAAGTGGCCTCTTTTATAGACGCAGTGTATTCAACGTCGGGGTTTCACGGAGGCTGTGTTATTGACGTTGGTGCTTGCTGTGAAAACCCCGCCGGGACAGGATTATAAAGCGCTTACCGTGCCCCCCCGACGCTGAGCAAATATACAATTCGCTTGCACCCGCTCTTCGTTTTTGTTAGCTTTATCTTGTGGCAATAAAATTAAAACATAGCGATACCTTTTCAGCGGGAAGTTGATACTGGCAAAGGATTTTGTTGAGCATGAACATAGCAGCGCTTCGTTTTATGAAATACAATTGGTAAGACATCGCCGGCCTTTGCATTATTTGGATTTGTAGAGCTTCTGCTATTGGCTGAGTGGCCGCTTGTATTGATGTCGTGTATTCAGCGTCGGGGTTTCACGGAAGCTGTGTTACTAACGTTAGTGCTTGCTGTGAAAACCCCGCCGGGACAGAAGAAAATTAACTATATCCACAACAATCCTGTTAGCGGAAAATGGATGCTGGCAAAGGATTTCGTTGAGTATGAGCACAGCAGCGCTTCATTTTATGAAATACAATTGGTAAGACATCACCGGCCTTTGCATTACCTGGATTTGTAGCGCTACTACTAATGGGAGAGTGGCCGCTTGTATTGATGTCGTGTATTCAACGTCGGGGTTTCACGGGAGCTGCGTTATTAACGTTAGTGCTTGCTGTGAAAACCCCGCCGGGACAGAAGAAGGCAGGCATTTACGATTTGCTTTCAGAAACTTGCCTTGGCATTATAGTAACATTTTCTATTTGGTTTAGCGAAATCTTTTTGTGCATATCTAAATTAAATGAAATTTTTATAATGAAAGAAAAATTCAATTTTTCTTTTTGCCAATAATATTCTCTCGGATAAATTACGGCAATAGCTTCCATTTCAACAATGCATGAAATTAAAGCAAAACTTGAAACAGGTTGAATATTGAAGCTTATCAATTTTAGTTCATCTCTTTGATAATAATATTCAAAATAGACTCCATCAATATTTTTAAAATATTTATTGGGATTAAGTTTATCAGTTTTTTCGGAAATACTCAGTTTAATTTGTTGCCATAGTTCGGTTTTTAGCATATGGGTTAGGGCAGCAGCGTCTAAATCAGTATTATCCAGCCACTTTTTAAACTCTGCCTCTTGAGTAATTTTATGGATTGTAGAATCATTTGTGAAAAAATCTTCAAAGCCAGAATAAACCAGCATTTCAGAAGCATCTTTTAATAAATGGGGGTGCAAATTTTTCTTTTCTATGTCCCAAAAGTCCAGCTTATTATTTGTAATTAAAACATTGTTAGTTAAGTCATTTTCCGCTATGTGATTTATATAGGAAAGCCAAATTATTGCATCTCTAAACTCTTGTTTTTTTCGGTAAAGGGCTTAATTCTGTTAATCGATCTGTGTACTAGTTCGGGTAGAATATTATTTTTATAAGCGATGACAGTTAAAGAGCCCTTTTCAATTTGCTCATTATAAAAGTTATCAAATTTCTGCTTGTAAACTTCTAATTTGGGTAGATCAAGTGTACTTTTTGAATTACTAACCTTGCTAATTTTAAGCCACTCTTTCTGAATCAGATCTGTTTTTTCAGAAATTACTTTTATATAATTATTTTTAGTTTCTTCTAATGAAACCGTTGAGATAAATAATTTGATTTTCTTATGTTCACTTAAGTTAAGGAGCAGCCTTCCAAATGTTTCAGTAAAGAATGGATTTGAATATAAAATATTTGAATCCAAAAAAATATTTTGAGTCATAATGCAAATTAATCAATCATCATCTTCTAAGTTTGTATTTTTTATAATCCCGACTTGCCGCCTTTGTACGTCATATATTCGATCTTCTTTAACTAAAATTCCAAGAAAAATAAATGGCATGTTAATACTTTCCCCATAGGTAGTTCGATGGTCAATAACTATACTGTCAAAATTGTCCTGATTTAATATAATTGTGTCATCTTCACCTAAGTCATTGTCAATAATAAAGTCTCTTAACTTTTTAAGAGAGTTAATTCTTATTGGTACAATTTCGAAGGATTCCATGATTAATGTCTTTGTTTGTGAATGCGCTGATTATTGCTTATACCCAGTTTTGTAAATATATAATAGAAATGGCATTGCTTAAAAACGGCAATGGAGAAAATCTGTCTATTACTATTATACATTTTGGATTGTTTTTTTGAGCAACCTAAATATTACCGAAATAAACGTCCACCCGCTCCCAAAAGCCACAAAAGCACAAGAGGGCGACGCAACGATGTTCCACATAGCTTCTCAGCCCGGACCAATATTTTTGCTTTCTTTATGCCCACCTTCCACCCATTGTGCGTATTTAAATTTAACTGCTTAACTTAGACAAGCTAAATTTTTCCGCTTAAATTTTGTGCGAATGCGTTGCTGTACTGTGTATGTATTATTGTTGTTGCTGGCGGTTGGTCAGTTATGGTCTTGCTCGCCGGGTTTGCCGAAAGACGTGGCGGCGGCCTACAAGGAACTGCCCGACAAGATTGATTATAACCTGCACGTAAAACCGGTGCTGTCGGATAAATGCTTTAGCTGTCACGGGCCGGATAAGGCCAAACAAAAAGCCGGCCTTCGGCTGGATATTGCTTCCTTCGCTTACGCCGCATTGCCCGAAAGTCCGGGTAAGGTGGCCATTGAGCCCGGCAGCCTGCAGGGCAGTGAGCTGTTTCACCGCATTGTGTCAGGCGACCCGGAATACAAAATGCCTTCGCAGAAATCTCACCTGAGTTTATCGGCTACCGAAAAAGCCATCCTGGTAAAATGGATTGAACAGGGCGCCCAATACAAACCGCACTGGGCTTTTGTGGCGCCGGAAAAACCAGCAGTACCTTCGGCAGGAGGCGATCGTTGGGCCATTAACCCCATCGATCATTTCATTGCACAAAAACTGGAGCAGGAAAAAATGAAGCCTTCGGCCGAAGCGGATAAGGCGCTGTTGTTAAGAAGACTTTCGCTGGATTTAACGGGCCTGCCACCGACGACGGAAGAGCTGGATGCTTTTATAAACGATGCTTCGGCCAATGCTTACGAAAAGCAGGTGGACCGCTTATTGCAGTCGCCGCACTATGGCGAAAAAATGGCAGTGGACTGGCTGGACCTTGCCCGCTTTGCGGATTCGCATGGCTATACCGTGGATGCGGTGAGGGATGTATCGCCTTACCGCGATTGGGTGATTGATGCGTTCAATACCAATTTTCCGTACAACAAATTTCTACAATGGCAACTGGCCGGCGACCTGATGCCGCACCCGACAAAAGAGATGCTGATTGCCACTGCCTTTAACCGCATGCACCAGCAAAACCTGGAAGGCGGGATTATTGAAGACGAGTTTAAAGCGGAGTACGTGGTGGACCGGGTGAACACCACGGGCGTAGGCATGATGGGGCTTACGGTAGGCTGCGCCCGCTGTCACGATCATAAGTTTGACCCCATCTCTCAAAAAAATTATTACGAACTCTTCAGCTTTTTTAACAACGTAAAAGAAGCCGGGCAGATTTCTTTTGATGGCACCATGCCTTCGCCGACTATCTTATTACCGAATAAAGAAAAAGAAAACCTGCTGCGTTTTATCAACGATACCATTGCGGCGGAACAACAAACCATTGCAGCCACCACCGGCGATGCCGGCGCTGATTTTGACAAGTGGCTGCAGGCAAAAAGCTATGCGACTTTGCAGCAACAAAAAATTCCACAGGCAGGTTTACAGGCCCGTTATGTGTTTGATGATGGTTCTTTAAAAAATATGGTGCCGGGCAAAGTTGCCGGTAACATGAAGCGGGGCCTCGGTTATGAGAAGGGCGAGCCGCCGGTATTTGAACGTCGCGATAACGGCAAGGCGCTGGCGTTGGGCGGTGATGAGTGGCTGGATGTAAAACCGGTGGGCGTGTTCCGCAAGGCGGACCCGTTTACGATTCACCTGGATATTTTTATTCCGCCAAATTTTAAGGAGGGCGTGATTTTTCATAAATGTGTTGCCGAGCGTTTGTACAATTACCGCGGCTATCATTTGTATTTTAAAAACGACCGGCTGGAAATGAATCTATCGCATGCAGCCCCAAGCAACGCCATTACAAAAGTTACCAAAGCGGCTTTGCCAAGAGAAAAATGGATTGCGGTGACGGTAACCTATGATGGCAGCAGCAAAGCGGATGGCGTAAAATTATACCTCGATGGCAACGAAGCGCCGATGGAAACCACCATGGACCAACTGGCAAAAGATATTTTAATCAATGGCAACGACCAGCCGGGGCTACAGGTAGGAGCGTGGGACAGAGGCCTTGGTTTTAAAGGCGGCAAGGTAGATGATGTAACGGTCTATAACCGGGCACTCACAGGTTTTGAAGTAAAGGTGTTGACCGGGCAGTCCAGCTGGGCTTCGGTTGCAGGTAAATTGCCGCAGCAATTGTTGCCGGATGAAACGGCTGTTTTAAAGGCTTATTATTTAACTGCTGTACATCCCGGTCTGCAGGCAGAACAAAAAAAATTGCAGCAGTTGCGCAACCGGCTGGCAGACTCCACCGAAAATATTCCGGAGCTGATGGTGATGCAGGAAATGCCGCAGCCGCGTAAAACGCATATTTTATTAAGAGGTAATTATGATGCACCTGGAGATGAAGTGACTGCTAATACACCGGCTTCAATTTTACCTTTTGCACCCAACCTGCCCCGCAACCGCTACGGCCTGGCGCTATGGATGACGGACCCGAAACATCCACTTACGGCAAGGGTAGCCGTTAACCGTTACTGGCAAAACTTTTTTGGCACAGGGCTGGTAAAAACAACGGAAGATTTTGGCAACCAGGGCGAGCTACCAAGTCACCCCGAACTGCTGGATTGGCTGGCGGTTAATTTTATAGAATCGGGCTGGGATGTAAAAAAATTAAACAAGCTGATTGTGATGAGTGCTACTTACCGGCAATCGTCTGTTGCCAGTGCGGAGGCGAAAGCAAAAGACCCTGCCAACCGTTTGCTATCGCATGGCCCGGCTGTAAGGCTGAGTGCGGAAATGATGCGGGACAATGCCTTGCTGGCAAGCGGATTGCTGAATGCCGCCATTGGTGGCAAGAGTGTAAAGCCTTACCAGCCGCCGGGTTTGTGGGAGATCAACAATACCAGTTACCAGGCTGACTCCGGTGCTGCGGTGTACCGGCGCAGTTTGTATGTGATTGTAAAACGTTCAGTGCCCAACCCAACGCTGTCTACCTTTGATGGCAGCTCCCGCAGTTATTGCGTGGTGCGGCGCCAGCCAACGAACACGCCCTTGCAGGCATTGGTTACGCTGAACGATCCCACTTTTGTGGAAGCTTCCAAAGTGCTGGGGGAACAGCTCAGCAAGGATGCGAACGTTGCGGACGGCATAAAAAAAATCTACCGGAAATTAACTGGTGTGGTACCGGATGAAAAAGAACTGGCGCTGTTGCAAAAGTTGCAAGCTGACCAGCTGGATAAATTTAAAAAAGACCCCCGTAAAGCAAAGGGCTGGCTGGCAGCCGGGCAGTACGTGGTAAATAAAAATATGGATGCGGCCACGGTGGCAGCGAATGCTGTGGTGGCCAGTGTTATTTTAAATTCAGATGCCGCGATTACAAAAAGATAAGCTATGAGTGAACATCATCATCACGACGAATTTAAACCGCATTTGCCCGAACTGGAGCAATTGAAACGCAACTGGGACCGGCGTAATTTTCTTACCAAAACCTCTATGGGGATTGGTGCGGTGGCACTGGGATCTTTGCTGGGCAATGGCTTGTTTGGAAAATCAGCGAGTAATGCCAAGCCAACGACAGGTATTGCTGAAGATGACCTGCAGGCAGAAATTTTAAAAGCCATTCCGCATTTTGCGCCAAGGGCCAAACGAATTGTGTATTTGTTTATGGCGGGTGGTCCTTCGCAACTGGAGACTTTTGACTATAAACCGAAACTGGTAAATATGTTTGGTCAGCCTTTGCCGGATTCTGTGCGTCAGGGCCAGCGCTTAACGAGCATGAGCGCCAACCAGAGTATTCTGCCGCTGGTGCCTTCTATTTATAAATTCAACCAGCACGGCGCTTCGCAAACCTGGGTGAGCGAATTACTGCCGCATACGGCTGAAGTGGTAGATGATTTGTGCATCATTAAAACAGTGAATTCAGAAGCCATCAATCATGATCCTGCCATTACCTTTTTTCAAACGGGCAACCAGTTGCCGGGGCGGCCTTCTATCGGTTCGTGGATCAGTTACGGGCTGGGATCGGATAATGAAAACCTGCCTTCCTTTATTGTACTCGTGTCTAAAAACGCGGTGAAAGATCAGCCGCTGTATGCAAGATTGTGGGGCAATGGTTTTTTAGCGTCGGAGTACCAGGGCGTGCAGTTCAGGGCCGGAAAAGATCCCGTACTGTTTCTCGACAACCCGGAAGGTTATGACGGTGCCGACCGTAAGGAGATGCTGGACTATCTTACAACACTCAATAAATATCAAAACGAAGTCAACGCCGATCCTGAAGTGGAGGCCCGAATCAAGCAATATGAAATGGCGTACCGCATGCAAACATCGGTACCGGAAGTAATGGACATTTCTGATGAGCCACAGGAAATATTTGACCTCTATGGTCCGGATAGTAAGGACCCCGGCACTTATGCGGCTAACTGCATCCTTGCCCGTAAACTGTTGGAGAAGGACGTGAAGTTTGTACAGCTGTATCACCAGGGCTGGGATCACCATGGCGGCTTGCCTGCAGGCATGGCCAAACAATGCAAAGACACCGACCAGGCTACAGCAGCGCTTATTAAAGATTTAAAAAGGCGGGGCTTGCTGGAAGATACACTGGTGGTTTGGGGCGGTGAGTTTGGCCGCACGGTGTATTCGCAGGGCAAATTACAACCGGATAATTATGGTCGCGATCATCATCCCCGTTGCTTTACCATGTGGATGGCGGGTGCAGGTGTAAAGCACGGTATCAGTTACGGCGAAACGGATGACTTCAGTTATAACATCATTAAAGATCCGGTGCATGTGCACGATTTCCAGGCCACATTGCTGAACATCATGGGTATTGATCATGAACGATTCACCTACAAGTTCCAGGGAAGGCGGTTCAGGCTTACTGATGTGCAGGGGAAGGTGGTTAGGGATGTTTTGGCTTGAGGAATAAAATTAAAAAGTAAAAATTAGAAAGTAAAAAGGCAAAACTGAAAGGCAAAAGCTGATGCGATGCAATTATGCGGCCTCGCCTGATTAGGATGCGACTATTCGAATAGAAAAGATCTTTGTATTTATGTGAAGTGGTTGTATAACCTGCAATTCGTAGTTAGTCTCTGCTTTCTTTTTTTTCTTGATAAAAAAAAGAAACAAAAAAAATCAAGGCTGCGAATAAAACGGCTGAAATTTTCAACACAAGCCTACAATCAAGGAACTCGCTCGAAGAATATAATACTTTGAATTGTATGCGTGCTCAGACAGCCTTGATTGCTTAACGGCTCGTGTTGAAAATTTCTAGCACTTTTTATTCGAGGCCGTTTGAAGAGTATGTGTTGTTGTTACAGTTCATTGTTAAACCTGATAGAAAGTGACAGAAAGTGAAAGGCTCTTCAAATCGTTCTTCGAGTTGGACACAGTAACTGCATAAGCCGCATCTTTTGGTTCGGTTCCGGCTTGCCGGAATTCAAAAAAATGCGAAGCAATATTTTTTTGAAAGAAGCAAAAGCAGCGGCGTTGCAGTTACGCAGCCCCGCCGGCTGTGGAGGCGACTATTCGAATAGAAAAAACTTTGTAAGGCAAGCTTTTGTCAATTTATTAAATAGACTTTTGAAAAAGCGAATGTTGCTGCAAACAAATAGTTTTATAAGTAGAAATCTAACAAGAAATACAACACACAAAAAATAACCATATGCTTTCCAGAAGAAAATTTATCAGGAATTCGTCGATGGCTTCGGCCATTGCGGTGGCTAAAACAAGTACCGCATTTGCTATTTTGCACAAAGGGCTGAAGCCGGAAGAGCCGTTGATTGGGCACGGAGGCTACAAGTACAAAGTAGATAAGGACTGGGCCAAAATCAGTGCCAACAGCAATCCTGTTTTTAACTGTCATGAAATGGTGCAGGACAGCAAGGGGCGCCTGATTATGCTGGGCGATGATACGCACAATAATATTTTGGTGTTTGATAAGTCGGGGAAGTTGCTGGATGCCTGGGGCACCTCATGGCCCGGTGGTCATGGGCTGACCATTTCAAAAGAAGGGGGCGAAGATTTTTTACTGATCGTGGATTGTGGCTGGTTCCAGGACAGAACAGGCAACTGGAAAAGCCAGGCCGGGCAGGTGGTGAAAACAGATATCAACGGCCGCATCCTGTTTGCGATCGGGCATCCGCGTACCATTGGTATTTATAAAGACAACGAACCTTTTATGCCAACGGAAACTGCCGTGGCACCGAACGGTGATATTTATGTCGCCGATGGTTATGGCTCCGATTACATCATTCAATACAACAGCAAAGGCCAGTACATCCGACATTTCGGCGGACATAACAATGCCAACCCCGAACACAATTTATCCAACGCACATGGTGTGGCGATTGACACGAGGGATAAAAATAAGCCGGCGTTGATCATCACATCGAGAGAAGAAAATTGCTTTAAGCTTTTTTCTATGGACGGCAAATTTATACAGCGGGTAGATACGCCGGGCATGTATGTTTGCCGTGCAGTACCGGATGGTGAAAATATTTATTCGGGCGTTTGCTGGTCGAAAGACACTGCCGGAAAACGCAATGCCAACACTGGTTTTGTTACGATACTGGATGGCAAAAACCAGGTGGTGTCATGCCCCGGTGGCAATTCGCCGGTGTATAAAAACAATGTGCTGCAGCCCACGTTACAGGCACCTGAAAAAGTGTTTCAGCATTGTCATGATGTGTGTGTGGATGAAGATAAAAATTTGTACATCTGCCAGTGGAATGCTAATCATACTACTCCTATCAAATTAACACGGGTTTAAATGATGTTGCTTGTTCGGGAGTAAAGGTGACTATTCGAATAGAAAAGATCTTTGTATTTATGTGAAGTGGTTGTATAACCTGCAATTCGTAGTTAGTCTCTGCTTTCTTTTTTTTCTTGATAAAAAAAAGAAACAAAAAAAATCAAGGCTGCGAATAAAACGGCTGAAATTTTCAACACAAGCCTAAAATCAAGGAACTCGCTCGCAGAGTATAATGCGCTGAAGTGTATGCGTGCTCAGACAGCCTTGATTTTTTAACGGCTCGTGTTGAAAATTTCTAGCACTTTTTATTCGAGGCCGTTTGAAGAGTAAAAAGTATTGTTATGACTAGATTATAGGCTTCGCAGCTTTACCATTTTACTTGTTGTTAATAAAAGAAAGAAGAGATTGATTCAACTTAAAAAGATGCCCATGTTTAAAATATTTACTGTATGATTTTGCTGGATATCACCACTTTTATGGGTAGGCTTCACCCGATGGTTGTACACCTGCCGATCGGTTTTTTACTGTTGGCTGTGGTGTTTGAACTGATGTCTTATTCGAACAGGTTCAAATACCTTAAAACGGCCGTATCTATTACTTTGTTGTTTGGTTTCATTACCGCAACAGCTGCCTGTGTGCTGGGGTATTTATTATCCCTGTCGGGCGATTATGAATATGTTCAACTAAACCGGCACAAACTTACCGGCATCGCAGTAGCCATTCTTTCGGGGCTGTTGTTTTTATTGACGACTAAAAAAATCAGCAGCAGGTTACCTATTCCTGAAAAAATATTGTCCGTTGTTTTTGTGGGGCTGTTTTTTTTGATGACCTACACTGGTCACCAGGGAGGTAATTTGACGCATGGCAGCGACTATTTATCGATGAATGTGTTGCAGGGTGGCGAAAGAAAAAAGCCTGTCTCGGTGGAGGAAGCTCTGTTGTTTGAAGATGTGGTGCAGCCCCTGCTGATCAAACGCTGCGGGCAATGTCATGCTTCGGGAAAACTGAAGGGGCAGTTGTCAGTACAATCACTCGCCGCCTTGCTGAAAGGTGGTAAAAGCAGGGCCGCGGTAGTAGGTGGTAACCTGCAGGGAAGTGAATTGTACCAGCGCATCACAATGGATCCTTCCAATGAAAAATTTATGCCCGCCGATGGTAAAACACCCTTTACTAAACAGGAAGTGGCGCTGATTAAATGGTGGATAGAAAAAGGCAATGCAGCAGCCGGTGTAAAAATGGCTGGTCTGAAAGATGCCGAAGCCATCAAACCCAACGTAGCGGCTTTGCTGGGGTTGGGCGATGCCGGTGAAGTGGCGGAAAGCAATGGCCCGCAAGTTAACCCGGATATCCCCAAAACGGTTGATCAAGGTCAGCTGGATAGCCTGCGCAGCAAGGGGATGCAGGTACGCATCATGTCGCACAACCCAGTGATGCTGGACGTTACATTGCCTGCGGGCGCTACGCAACCATTGAGTAACATGAAAAGCAATTTGAAAGCCGTTGCCAAAAACATCGTATGGTTAAACCTGTCGCATAACAATTGCACCGATGCCAGTCTTGATTTTTTACCGTTGATGACCAACCTCGAAAAACTGCGGCTGGAAAAAAATCCCCTGACAGATGGCATTGTGAATCAGCTCAGCGGTCTGCAACACCTCGAGGCACTGAACCTGAATGAAACGGGTGTTACGGCAGCAGGGTTGGAGAAATTGAAATCAATGAGTTCGTTGAAGCGGGTGTATAATTGGAATGGGGGAGGGAAGTAGCGCCAGCGTCAGAAGGCGGCAAGTACGTCTGCTTATGCTGGTTGTGGGTTTCAATAATTAGTGAAGGCATTCATGCCGCAAATTACAGCCTCGTTGCTTTTGGAAAAACTTAATTCTTATTCACCGCTGATCTCCACTTTTGCCGGATTATAAAAACCAGCTCACTAAAATGATCAATACCCTTAGTTCAGCAATCTTACCACTCATCACCACAATGCAATTAACACAATTACCCGCATTTACCGTTCTGCTTATTGGCTGAACAGCTGTTATGCCCTTTTTAACTGTCGAAAAGTGCATATTTGACGTGTTCAGAAACTGCGAAAATTACAGAGTCAAAAATTTGCAACATCGTTTAAATATTTATATTGCCACTAATCCCGCTATATTGCCAGCGAACAGACCTTAACACACCATTTGAGATCGTTTTTTTACCGCTTGTGAAAGTAGAAATTCCGTTTGTATCGAATGGTCTTCATCAGTATCCGGCGGCGATATATCTTTACTCCATCAAATCAAACAGGAGTATCACTCCAACAAATATGTACAACAAATTTCTGGAACAGCTTTTCACCCTTGTAAGACAAAGGGAAAATCCACCGGAAATCTCCAGCCTGTAAACGTCTCCAAACAGTAAAGATTTTAATCGGAATCACTTCCACCCGGTCTGTGAAACAGGCAGGTGAAATTGTTCTCAACCAACAATCATTTTCAACGATGAAAAAAAGTAAACTGGTACTAACCGGTATTGCAATAGGTATGTGTGCAATGTTGTTGCTGCAACAACATCATTGTGACAATAATAATAAACAGCAGCGCAACACTTCTGTGCAGCAGGATTCATCACAGCAGAATGCGGACACAGGCATTCCCCTGGTGAGGATCGGTTTACAATCCAATCTATACTAAAAATTATTTGCCCCGATCAGGCAGGCTTTAAAAGGTAATGAAAGTTACACAGGCCGTGCTATGCCCGTGTGGTAATACAAACAAGCGTATTTAACAACTAAAAAACAAACAACTATGGCAAGTTTTGGTAAAAAAATTCTTTCTGCATTTGTGGAAGTAACAGCCGAAGAGAAAGCTGTTATAAAGCCGGGAGAAAAACAAATCTATTCCACACCGGTAGCGATGGTCCGGCCATTGCCTTCCACTACTACAGAAAAATTTGAACAGTATTTTGATAAACTGTTCAGCGAGGCAAACCTGCCTGGTCCTGATTATTATGAGTTTGTAAAAATGACCCAAGCCATGATCGCCATCGCCGATGAAAAAGCCAGGTACAGTGCGGCTTTTGCGGGCCTGGGTGTGCAGGGGCTGGATAAGGGCAAGTTGTTAGATACGGCAGCCGCCTATTTAAAAATACTGGAAACAGATGCGGCCAGTTTTAATGCCACAGTGGATGCGGCACTGAATGAAAAAGTGCAGGCAAAGCAACAGGAGATACAGCAAAAGCAACAACGCATGGAACAACTAAGCCGGGAAATGATGGACCTGCAAAACCAGGTGCAGTTGCTGCAGATAGAAGTAAAAGAAAATGAAGACAAGATCGAAAGCAACACGGGCGGATACAAAATATCTGCTGAAAAAATGAGGCAGGAGATACTGGCTGATATTGAAAAAATAAAGCAGTACATCCTATAAACAGAACTGGCGAAAAATGAACAATCAGTAAATAAAACAAACAACAACAATTATAACAACGCTCTTCACTTCCTTCCATCAAGAAGGTTGGGATGGGCTGCTAAAAACAAACAAGATGATCAACACAATTAGCCAAACAAAAAAACCGGGGTGGTTTGCTGAACCCAAAAACGTGGCCACCACCGTGGTAGGGATATCGCTTTTTGCAGGACTAGCCTATGGCTTCCTCACATTCGTGTTGCCCTGGCTGGTAACCGTTACCTGGAACATGGTCAACCTGGTGATCGGCGGAGCAATACTGGCCTTCCTGCTCATGATTGTTACCAACAAAAAGTTCTGGCGTGCGCTGCGGTATTTTTCTGAGTTCATTGCCAACTACACCGTGGGGCTGGCGATTGAATTAAACCCTTTCAACATCCTGCAATTGAAAATTGAACAGGGTTATAAAGACAGGAACACATTGTACCAGCAATCTGCCAGGCTGAAAGGAAAGCAAAGTGAATTGATGGACAAATTAGGCAGTAAAGAGAAAGAGTTGCAACTGAATGTACAGAAAGTAAAAATTCTGCAGCAGGAAAAAAATCAGTCCAAACAAGTGGACCTGTATGCCAACAATGTGCTGCGTTGCCAGGAGTACATCAACAATGTTACACCCATCGTAGGCGACCTGAACAAGCTGATCAAATTCTCGGATACTGCGTATGAAGAAAGCGGAATTATGCTGGAAGATGCAAAGCTTGACCTGGAAGCAAAAAAGGATTTGTACTATTCAGTAACCACGGGCTTGTCGGCTGTAACCAGCGCTATGAAAGCGTTTAAAGGCGATGATGAACTGAACCAGGACGCGGAAAAAGCTTTGGCAATATTGAAACAACAGATCGGTGAAAAGATTGGGCACATTAAAAGTGCCATCGATGTTACCAGCAGGTTTATGGATGATAAGGTACTGGAGGATAAAGCAAAATCTGCACAGGCTATTGAACTCATCAATCATTTTGACCTGAACAAAGATTTTAACTACACCAATAATGCGTTGCAAAATAACAGCAACAGCGGAAGGTTGAAAGATGTAAATGTAACAGACAGGTACAGGGGCTTATTGGATTAGGTAATACCCCAGCAGCAATAAAGGAACACAGCAAAAGCAGGCCACAACGAATTGAAGGGGCTGCACAAGGAAAGAAATGTATAGGTGAGTGACACAACGATGTTGAACAATGCTTCAGCAGTTCGCTCCAAAAAAAATATTGCATTGAACAAAGGCGGCACAACGGGGAGGCAGCCGGAGTACAAACTATTGCCCGAAAACAAACAAACAATTTTAAACAACAACTATAAAACATACAATTATGTCAGTCAAATTAAAACCAGCCGGAAAATTATTTATTATCGCAGCCATTGTAACTGCCGGAATATTCAGTGTAAAGTGGTACCAGGGCCGCCCCAAAGAGGCAGGCAAATCAGTTGACCTGGGCAAGGTAACACTGCCCGATGTGCCGGAAGCTTCCTTAAGCAGCAACGCAGTATTGTTGCCTTTGCCATCTGCAGACAAAGCGGTAAATGGTGGTACCCAAATTAACTGGGAACGCATGGCCTGGAACAGCCAGTTCAGCGGCATGTATGCCAACGGCGGCGTACGCACTACAAAAAATTCTTTCTTTGATGCTGCCCACCTGGACATCACTTATGTTCGCCAGGATGATTGTAACCGGCAGATGGCAGACCTTGTAAAATTTGCCAGCGATTATAAAAGCAACCCCAATACACCGGGCGTGCTGATTACATTTATGGGTGACGGTATGCCGGCCTTTATGACTTCGCTTGCAAAGGAACTGGAACCATTGGGTGCAGAATATCAACCCGTCATTATACCAGTTGCACACGGTAAATCTTTTGGTGAAGACCAGGTAATGGCACCGGCCAGCTGGAAGCTGGATCCAAAAAATGCTATTGGTAAATGTGTGGCCGGCGTGCTCAGGGATGGCGACATCAACATACTGCTGAAATGGGCTGGTGACAACGGTTTAAAGGTAAACCCCGATGAAACCACTTACGATGGAACTGCCATCAACATCATTGCGGCAAATGATTTCCTGGATGCGCCCAACAAGTACATTACAGGATACAGTGAAAAAAGAAAGGTGGTGGAAAATGGTAAAACAACCGGTCGTGATACAACGGTAGGGGTTGACGGAGTTGCCACCTGGACACCCGGTGATGTCAACATCGCTACCAAAAAAGGCGGACTGGTAACCATTGCCAACACCAGGCAGTATGCAAGCCAGATGCCGAACCAAACCATCGCCATAAAAAAATGGGCCAACGATCACAGAACTGATATTGAGAACATGATCATTGCCCTGGCACAGGCCGGCGACCAGGTGCGCTCTTTTAATGAAGCAAAAGCATTTGCGGCTAAAGTGAGTGCGGAAGTGTACCAGGAAAAAGATGCGGCTTACTGGTTAAAATATTACAACGGCGTGGAAGAAAAAGATTTGCAGGGACAGATGGTTAGCCTCGGTGGTTCTACCGTGTTTAACCTGGCAGATATGGCCAATACATTCGGAATGGGTGACGACAAGGTTGACCGTTACAAAGCGGTGTACAACACGTTCGGTAACCTGATGGTTAAAATGTACCCGTCGCTGATGCCTACTTTTTTACCGTATGAAAAGGCGGTTGACAAAAGCTTTTTGTTAAGCGTGTTATCCAACCACCCCGAGCTGTTGCAGGGTAAGGCCATACAAACCAACTATGCCAGCGAGATCACTTCGGCAGTGTCTTCAAAGAGCTACAGCATAGCTTTTGAAACCGGCTCTGCCAGCATTAAAGCCGTTTCGTACAAATTGCTGGATGAAATTTTTGAATCAGCTGTAGTAGCGGAAGGTTTGAAGATTGGTGTATACGGTCATACAGACAACAACGGCTCAGATGCAGTCAATATACCGCTTTCACAAAAGAGAGCGCAGGCTGTACAGGCTTACCTGTTGAAGAAAGGCCTTAATGCTAACCGCGTAGAAGCCAAAGGCTATGGTGCTGCCAAACCAATTGCAGACAATACTTCCGAAACCGGTAAAAGTAAAAACCGTCGTGTTGAAATTGTGCTGGGTGAGTAATGCAGCATTGCCGGTTCTAAAAAAGAAAGGTGACTAACCAGTCATCTTTCTTTTAAAAAAATGATGAACCGGGCTTTAGAATAACTATTAAACATCGTTGCGTCGCACACTTGTACCATTGTTACAACATCAGCGCCCTCCAACACAAACACTACAAACAAATGGAAGCAATCATTGATAAACCCCTGGAAAAAACAGCGCCTGTTGCTTTTTCTTTTTCCGGGTTCAGACAAATATTTACACCCTTTGGCAAACTCAGCAGGCAGAACGTGGCCATCATGATCGTGCTGCAGGTACTGATTACGTTGCTGGTCTGGCATACCACATCAAATGGTTTAATACCCAAGCCCGGCAATGTTGCCAGTGCCTTTGGCAAATTACTCACTACAAAATTGCTGCTGGATAACATGCTGGTAAGCCTGGTGCTTACACTTAAAGCCATGTTGTATTCCATCCTCATTACGTTGTTTTTTGCCTATGCATCCGTGATACCTTTTTTTAAAAGCATCGCACAGTTTATTGTAAAGTGCAGGTACCTCACCTTAACTGGTTTGATCTTCATTTTTACCCTGCTCACCAAAGACGGCAGTGCGTTAAAATTATCGTTATTGGTCTTTGGTATTGTTCCTTTTTTTACCACATCATTTTTAGCTGTGATACTCAATATTGATAAGCAGGAATATGAGTTGTGTAAAACACTTGGCTATAACAACTGGCAAACATTGTACGAAGTCATCATCGTGGGCAAGGCCGACCAGGTGTTCGAAATCCTGCGGCAAAACTTTGCCATCTCTTGGTTAATGATCACCATGGTGGAAGGATTGAGCATGAGCGAAGGGGGCATCGGTTCATTGTTGATAAAATACAACAAATACAATGACCTCACCAACGTAATCGCGTTACAGCTCGTGATTTTTTTAATCGGCCTCTGCTTCGATTTTTTACTCGGCAGCATGCGCCATTGGTTATTTCCTCACAGTAAATTAAAACAAGCAACATCATGACAACACATATAAAAGATAAAACACTGCTGCAGGCAAATAATGTGAGCCTGCAGTACGACGGCAATATTATTTTAAGAGATATCAATTTTTGTATCAAAGACATTATTCGCCCGGGTATGCAGCAGGGCCAGGTGATTTCGCTCATTGGCAGAAGTGGTATTGGCAAAACACAGTTGTTTAAAATACTGTCTGGTTTGCAGCAACCAACCGGAGGTTCGGTAACCATCCACAACGGGCAAAGGGTACAAGCTGGCGATATGGGGGTGATTTTTCAAAACTATTATTTGTTTGAATGGAGAACTGTGTATCAATCCCTGCTGCTGGCGGCTCAAAAAAACAGCGCCTTAAAACGCAATGAAACGACCATGATTGAACAATACGCAAGGTCGTTTCACCTGGAAGCTGAGCTTAAAAAATACCCGCAGCAATTATCAGGCGGTCAACGTCAGCGGGCAAGCATTATTCAGCAGTTGCTTAAAGGGTCTGACTTTTTATTACTGGATGAACCCTTCTCCGGGCTGGATGTATGCGTGTTGGATAATGTTACAGACTTGTTGCTGCAGGTATCTGTTTCAGATGAACTGAAAACGCTCATCATTGTCTCCCATGATATCACAACATCCGTCGCCATTTCAGATACCGTGCTCATCATGGGCAACGAAGCGGGTAAGTCCGGTGCCACCATAAAAAAAGAAATTGACCTGGTTGAAAGAGACCTGGCCTGGAAAAAAGACATCAAAAAAGAAAAGGCTTTCATCGATACTGTGGAAGAAATAAAAGCTTGTTTGTAGTTGTTGAAAGCTGGCATTCCCTCTTTTGCGAAAGCAGAAGGGGGTTGCCTTTTTTAAGGATGTTATATAAAACAGTATCATAATAGCAAGTGAATTATTCGCCTGCACTGCTGATTCAATTATTTATAAATATCAAATTGCAGCTGAGGTAAACACCATCACTTACTCCCAACTTTCTTAAGTATACTCACCAGCGCCTCCGGCGCAGACCACTGCGGATTGTGATCCGCTTCCAGTTGCAACACCGGCCAGTGCTTTTGCTTTGCCCGTTCGGCTTGCGAAGCAAAATCATCATCCTTTGCTTCCTTTCCTTTTTCTACGGTAAGGATATACGTTGTAGGGATTTTTAATCTCAAGGCATTGGTAAGGGTGATGGTGTCTGACAAAGTTTTGAAAGGATGCGGCACATCTTTGGGTGGTAATTTGCCAGCGGGTACCCAGGATGGAACCACGAAACCATTCACGGTCATTTGTTTTAACCTGTCTGCACGGGGACCCTGTATGCTCAGTACGCTTTCTCCGTTTTCCGGTACCATTGCATCGAGGTAAATCAATTTTTTAATTCTGCCGGGCAGACTGTCTGCCACACCGGTTACTACCATGCCGCCGTAGCTATGCCCAACCAGGATTACATCATGCAAATCTTCAAACAGTATCATGTTCACTACATCTTTGATGTGGGTCATCAAGCCGACATCCGTTGTTGCCAGATGTACTCTTTCTCCCTGCCCGGTTAAAGAGGGCCGGTAAACAATACAGCCTTGTTCCCTGAGTAGTGAATCTACTTTTTTAAATGCCCAGCTGCCGCCCCAGGCGCCATGGACAATGACGTATACGGGTTTGGCAGAGGTCTGTGAAAAGGAAGGTTGATATGCACCCAAAGAAATCAGGAGCAATAATAAAGTAAGGCAATTTTTCATAACAGCGTTTTATTTAAATATAGCCTTGAAGTTAACAACAAAAATTTAAGTTGGCGCTGAAGGATAATTAACAGGTATGGAAAGCGTTGTTCAAATGTGTACAAGAGATTTATGGCAAGCTGATTATGTTGGACGATAAAGCTGTGCCGGCGGCTTTGTTTTTATTAAGATTGATGAATGGCGATGTAAATTAAAATTTCAACTGCATCTTTGGGGATTAAATTTTATATAACCGGCAAACGAATAAACAGCTTTCTTTGCGCAACAAATTTTTTTTAACATGATAACATCTTTCCTGAAAAATAGCCTGGTAACGGCTTTAATGATCATATTATTTGGCGCATCGGCAGCAGCTCAGCAGGTTTACCAGTACAGTGTGGACCTTACCAAACTAACAGATGACAAACTGCAGGTGGAGCTCATTGCCCCTGCCATTACGCAAAAGGAAATTCATTTCTACCTGCCTAAAATTGTTCCGGGTACTTACATGAACAGCAACTATGGCAAGTATGTACAAAACCTCCGTGCATTTAATAAAGCAGGAAAAGCATTGCCGCTTGAAAAATATGGTGATAACGGGTGGACGATTAAAAACGCTGCGCAGATCTATAAAGTCGATTATACAGTAGAAGATACCTGGGACGCTACGATCGATAATAAAGTGTACTCCATGTGCGGCACCAGCTTTGAAGCCGGTAAGAATTTCATCTTAAATACGCCCGGCCTGTTCGGTTATTTTGAAGGAATGAAGCAGCTGGGCTTTAACCTGTCGTTTACCAAACCGGCGGGTTTTTACGCCGCCACAGGTTTGGTACCTACATCAACCAACAGCAGTACGGATGTTTTTACCTGTGCCAATGCAGATCACCTGTACGATTCACCCATCATGTATTCGTTGCCGGATACCGCAACCATTAAGGTAGGCAAAACAGATGTACTGGTTGCCGTTTACTCGCCGCACAAAATGGCCACTGCTAAATTTATTGCGGCGCACATGCAAACCTTATTGCTGGGCGCCAAAGATTATCTGGGCGGAAAGTTGCCGGTTGAAAAATACGCCTTCATTTTTTACTTCAATGGCGAGCAACCCAAGTCGTATGCAACGGGTGCATGGGAGCATTCCTATTCATCTTTTTACAGCCTGAATGAAGAACCTGAAAAGCAGGCTGTGGGTGGCTGGGTAAGTGTTGCAGCGCATGAATTTTTTCACATCGTTACACCGCTTACCATTTGTTCCAAAGAAGTAAGACAGTTCAATTTTAATGAAACAGTGTTGAGTAAACACCTTTGGTTGTACGAAGGAAGCACGGAATATTTTTCGCAGAACATGCAGGCATGGTCAGGCATCATCACGCCGGAAAAGTTTCTGGAGAATATGTCGCAGAAAATTAATTATTCAAGAGAAGCGATGAACGACAGTTTGTCGTTTACAGAACTGAGTAAACAAAGTGCAGGTAAATATGCTGATCAGTATGGCAATGTATACATGAAAGGTGCGCTGATCAATAACTGCATTGATTTATACCTGCTGCAGTTATCCAATGCGCAATATGGTCTCAGACAATTAAAGCATGACTTAGGTGTGCTGTACGGCAAGGATAAATATTTTGAAGATGATTCGCTGTTCAGCGTCATCGTAAAACTAACTTACCCCGAGTTAGGCACTTTCTTTAAAAATCATGTGGAGGGCGGAACTCCCATTCCGTATGAAACTTATTTTGCCATGGCAGGGGTAGACTATATTCCTTCAGAAGATTATAAAGATTTTACGCTGGGTGGAGTAATGCTAAATGATACACCTGACGGCATGATAAAGGTTGGCATAAAAGATTTGAATGAAGTTGGAAGGAAGCTGGGATATAAAGAAGGCGATATATTGATCAGCCTGAATGATTCACTGGTGAATGCCAAAAATCTGGAAACGAGGATCAGCGGCCTGTTCAAAAACGCCAAAGAGGGAGATGTTATGAAAGTAAAAGTGAAGCGGTTGAATGCCCAGGGGCAAGCCGAAGAACAACTGTTGCAGGGGACCATGGCAAAAGTCGAAAAAAAGCGCAAGCATGTGCTTCGCTTTATGAGTAATCCAACTGCCGAACAGTTACGCATACGCAATGTTTGGCTGAACGGACACGCCGCTGCCGGGGCTGCAAATGCCGAACGTTAGTATTCATTTAATTGATCACGAGGAAATGACCGGTATAGGCGAGCCTTATTGATTCAGCATACTGTTTCAATAAGGCTTTTTTATAAATGATGTATGACGGTTGGCGATGATATGCCTATACAGTATGCCTGAAAAGTTGCTGCATTATTTTTAATGTTGTCATGAAAAAGCACGATTAAAATAAAATTTTCCTGTGCGGAATTATTTGATGAGCGTACTATTTTCCATTGAATCTTTCAGGGCCTTCTCTTCTGCCTTAGCCCGTTTTTTAAAGAACCCACGCAGCAAAAAATTATGCTGTAAAGCCTCCATATTTTCATCCAGTTTTTTTGTGCCCGATTGCAGGTTGGCCAGTGTACGCTGAATGTTGGCGGCTGCCGCCGGGTCGTTCAGCAACACGCCTGCGGGGCTTTTATTGCTGTTGAGTTTGGCCGTAGTCGCATTTAAACTTTCAACCACCGCATTGGCACTTTGTGATGCCTGGTTCAATTGTGCGGCCGTTTGTCTTAACGAGGCTACAATGGTAGTATCTGTTGCCAGGTCATTCATAAAATGACCTTTATCATTCAGCTTTTTTGAAAACTCGGCCATGTTTGAAGTGAGCACCTGTGCATTGTTACCAGCCCTGTTTAAAGTGTTCATGGCAGATTGCAGGCTGTTGCCAATCGTTTGGTCATTCAACAATTTCCCTATCGTGCCTTTGCCTTCTGCGAGTGATTTGCTTACTACTTTTAAATCGTTGGTAATCTCCAGCAGGTTTTTATTATTGCCCTGTAAAGTCGCCATCATCTCTTCTGTGCCAAGCGCAGTTTCTACTTGTAGTGTATTGCCCGATACAATCTCCGGCGCAGCGGCAGTACCGCCATACAACACCAAAATTTTATTGCCTATCAAACCATCGGTGCTTAGTTTTACTTTACTATCAGTGCGAATTTTTTGCTGCACATCTTCTTCAATAGAAAAGCTTACCAGCACCCCATTGTCTATAAAACTTACTTTTTTTACCACACCTACTTTTACGCCGGCATACCAAACATTGCTGCCCTTTGCCAACCCGTTTACATCTGCAAAAACAGCATTGACAAGCACCGTTTTTTTGAACGATTTATCTTTACCACCGATAATAAAAACACCAGCCACTAAGATGGCTATGCCTGCGATAACAAATACACCTGTAAGCACCGCGTTTAAACCTTTTTTGTTTGCCATATTCTTTTTTATGTAAAGTTGTATTCGTAAAAACTTTTTATTCTTTCATCATTCGAATCAAATACTTGCTCAAAGGTGCCCTGCTTTTGTACCACGCCATCAAACATCATTACCAACCGGTCGCCGGTTACTTTGGCGCAAACCAGGTCGTGTGTGATGATGATGGAAGAAACACCAAATTCTTTTTTTATACTATTGATGAGGCTGTTTATTTCTATGCTGGAAATTGGATCCAGACCTGCTGTTGGTTCGTCGTATAACATAATTTCCGGCCGCAACACCAACGTTCTGGCAATGCCGATTCTTTTCTTTTGTCCGCCCGAAAGTTCAGCGGGGTATTGATCCCTGCTTTTGATCAGTGATACGGCATCCAGTACTTCATCCACCCGTTTCTTTACCTCTGCTTTGGTAAGGTGTTTAAAATTGCGCATCAATGGAAAAGCGATGTTTTCTTTTACCGTCATGCTGTCATATAACGCACTCATCTGAAAAGAGAAGCCTACTTTTAATCTCAGCGCTTCCAACTCCCTGGCTCTTAAATTTTTTACATCTTCACCCAATACTATTACCGAGCCTTCGTCCTGTGTAAGCAAGCCGCAAATGATTTTTATCAGTACTGATTTGCCCGTACCCGACCTGCCAAGCACTACCACATTTTCGCCCCTGTCTACTTCTAAATTCACACCCCGCAATACATGATTGTCACCAAAAGATTTATAGAGCTCTTTAATATCAATCACTATTTCTTTGCCTGTTGTATCGTTTATTTCCATTGCATATTTTTTGTTACCTGAACCAGCCCACTATCTGCACTATCATCAGTTCTTCAATAAAAATTAGATACATGGCAGTTACCACCGCTGCGTTGGCCGCTTTGCCCACACCTTCGGTGCCACGTGTTGTGGTAAATCCCTTGTAACAGGCTACCATACCAATGGTAAAGCCAAAGACAACCGCCTTAATAACTGAGGCTTTTAAATCCAGGAAATTAATCTTATCAAATGCGTTGGCTATAAAAGTTGCCAGGCTGGTATGTTCGTTGGTTTGTACATTGATGTAGGAACCCAACAAGGCGACAAAGGAGGTGTACAACATCAGCAATGGCATCATAAAAACGCAGGCCGTTACCCTTGTAAAAACCAAATATTTATATGGTTTGGATGCTGACACATCCATCGCTTCAATCTGTTCCGTTACTTTCATGGCACCAAGTTCAGCGCCAATACTGGAGCCTACTTTACCGGCGCAAATTAAGGCAGTCACGAGTGGGGCAAGTGCCCTGAAAACTGCGATGCCAATAAGGGAAGGCAACCAGGAGGTAGCACCAAAATCACTCAGCGAAGGACGCGATTGTTTGGTGAATACAATGCCGATGATAAAGCCGGTAAGGGATATCAACGGAAGCGAATCGCAGCCTACCTTATAACATTGCTTTACAATTTCGCCAAACTCATACGGTGGCCGGAAAAGTTCGATAAAATAATTAAATACAAAACGAAATGTTTTTGAAGCGCTGATGAAGAAGCCGTCTATTCCTTTTGACAGATAATATTTTTCTTTCTTGGTTGTTGCAATTTCCATTATAACCGGTAGATTTCAATATAAGTAAAGCAGCAGTGACTAACAATTGATCAATTTTATAGCGCTGAACATTATAGGCCTGACAATGGCTGTGCCAAATTCAGCAATCAATCTATTGATTGTATATCTAGGGTATAAGAAAAAGAGATACCGTCTTATTATGTAAGACAAAGGCAATCTTTAAGCCTGACAATTTTGGTTGTGTATAAAATATTCCCCAGTTTGTTCGTTGGCAGAACTATGGCTGGATAAACATGATTATAATCATTGGATAAGTTACCGGAAGATATATTCGTAGGCTTCGCATCAAGAGAAAATTCTCAGCCAGTTTTTAATGGTCGCATTTCTTCTCTTTAAGTCTGTCTAAATTTTTGGTTATGGTTATTTTGTCTGAAGGTGACCCAGTTAATTTTAACGCTGTTTCAAAATGCTGCATTGCTTTTAAATTATCAACGCCAGTGTACAAATGCCCCAATAAGGAAAAATAAAAGTGGTTGTCTGTGAGCTGCAATTTCTCAGCTTCAATGATGGCTGCCACTTTTCCGTTGGTTTTAGATAATGCATATGTTCTGTTCAATGCTGCGACAGGCGAGTATTGCAATTGCAGCAACTGGTTATACAACTGTAAAATGCTTTCCCATTTTTCGGGTGTGTTTTCCTTTTTTGTATGCCAGAAGGCAATGCCGGCTTCCAGGTGACATTTTATGCCGGGCTAAATTATTCTTTGAAGGAAGCCCGTGGTAAATGGAATAGAAAAGCGCTTTTTAATTCCATACGACCCTTGGTACGGCCGTATTACCGTATGCGATTTCGTTGTTGGCCATCATGGTACTTAAGTGTGTAACTTATTGGATAACAAGTTAAAGCAGAAATATTTGCCAGCTTAGGTGTCAGGTAAGCAACACAAACATTGTTTTACACCCGTCCAATCAAGGTCTACATTTGCATTCCCTATGACGACAGTAGCAGTGAATATGTAACCCCACCAACTTCTTTCATTGCCGTACCGGCGCTCGTAGGAATAATTAATTGTATAAACCCTAAAAAACAAGAAAATGACAACCAATCAAGTAACGTCTTATGTTCCCGTAGACAATGAATCAATGAAAGCCCTGGTTACTGAAGTGAAAGAAACCATTGCAACAAACGTGGATATGACGGGCAAAACTTCCCTTAAAGTAGTAGATCTCTGGAACATTGCAAGAAACAAAAAATCAGCGAGCAGAACATTCGCTCACAGAAGAAATACCATTCGTTTTATTTAAACAGTAGAAACAGCTTCGAGTTTTTTTTAAGACCTTTTTATAAGGTCTTTTTTTATTGTATGGTTGGGTGTGGACGCTAACTCAAATCAATATTACCAGTTGTGAATTTCAAATTGTATTTAAATTCATAAATCCGCCAACCAACTCCATGTTTTAATAAACTGATATTATAGGTGCCAACAAACTCTCTTGTGTTGCCGTTGGTGGCAGATGCTTTGTAATGTGTGGCGGTTGCATAGGCAAAAACGGTAGCTACCGTGTCGTGTATCTGTACGAGGTAGTTGCCTGCAAGATGATTGATTGCATCAATTCCGGTAAAGCCTTTCTTCCAGGTTTTGCATATTTCTTTGGAAGTAGTTTCAGCTCTTTCGCCACCCATTGATGACATATCAAAAAGCACGTCGTTGGAGAAAATTTCGTCCTGTAATTTCTCCCATTCCTGCATGTCTGTATATACAAACAGTTTGTTGATTACTTCAACGATTTCATCGCGAATTGAAAATGTTACCATAATATGTTTTTATAAGTTTGTGCAACGTATAAGGATTGCCGGTATGTCAGATATTTATCTTGCCAGACCAGAAATTCCATCCGAAGATTGTTAACTATATGAAGTTAATAAACAAAAGGCTAATTTATACATTATGCCTGACCTGTGGCAGGTAGGGAATAGTAATGTAATTAGGGCAGTAAACTATTTCTAAGGCGAGTCGCGGCAGGGTGATGCTGGCTGCAAGTATTTGCGACTCCGTGCAAGGGCTCGCCTGCGAAGTAAATTTAAAAGCATCCTGATGGAGTGAAGTCGGTTCGCTGTATTTTTACAATCCGATAATTGTACTCCAATCAAAAAAGTAAATCAATGAAAAATATTATTTTAATAACCGGGGGAAGTGATGGTATTGGTGCAGCCACCGCTTACCTGGCGGCCCGGAGGGGATCTACGGTATGTATCAACTACAGGCAAAATCATGCTGCAGCAAATAAGATCGTGACCGCTATACGGGAGGAAGGTGGAGAAGCATTTGCTTTCCAGGCAGATGTTTCGGATGAAGCTGCAGTGGAAAATATGTTTCTTGCAATAGACCGGCAAGTTGGACCGTTAACCGCATTGGTAAACAATGCCGGCATCATTGAATCCCAGCAAAAACTGGTTGACATGTCTGCTGCACGGCTGCATAAAATATTTGCCACCAATGTAATCGGCAGTTTTGTATGCGCCAGGGAAGCTATCAAACGCATGGCTGTAAAGGTAAATGGCACGGGCGGTACTATCGTAAATGTTTCTTCTACGGCTGTTAAACACGGAGCTCCTTTTGAATTTATAGATTATGCGGCCACCAAGGGTGCCATTGATACCTTCACATTGGGTTTATCCAAAGAATTGGCAGATGATAAAATACGGGTGAATGCGGTACGCCCTGGAATTATTGATACCGGCATTCATGGTAAGGCGGGAGAGCCGGGCCGGGTAGACCGCATAAAAGCGCAGCTGCCAATGAAGCGGGCAGGGCAACCGGAAGAAGTTGCCAGTACCATTCTTTGGTTATTATCTGACGAAGCTTCGTATATCACCGGCGCATTGCTGGATGTTTCAGGTGGCAGGTAAAAAAATCCTTCAGACGCTGCTGTAATTTTTGTTCTGTAAGCTTTATCGAATCATCGTTTAACACAAACATCATTGATTTATTTAATTATGGCACATCACTTTAATATGTGCTGTAAAGATTATGTACGAAATTATCATTACCAGTGCAACCCTGTACCCCATAGCTGTAAAGGTACAAGAGGGCGATGCAACGATGATCCACAAGGCTTCTTAGGCCGGACCAATATTTTTTTCTTACTATTTCAATGTGGTAGTGCTGATGTTCTGTAAAAGCATTGTAATAACTGGTAGTGGTGGCAGCCAATTTAAACCGAATAACTTAAATTGCCGCTCCGTTAAATTAACCGAAACTCAACTGTTATATGAATGAAATAAAACCTTCGGGCAATAGTGCCAGCCGAATATTGATTGCCAGTCTTGTTGGCACCACGATAGAATTTTTTGATTTTTATATATACGCCACGGCGGCGGTATTGGTGTTTCCAAAACTTTTTTTCCCGGGCAGTGATCCTACAACCAGCACGCTGGAATCGCTGGCCACTTTTGCCCTGGCCTTTTTTGCAAGGCCAATTGGTGCGGCATTGTTTGGCCATTTCGGGGATCGGATTGGTCGTAAAGCTACGCTCGTAGCCGCATTGATGACGATGGGCCCATCAACGGTAGCGATTGGATTGTTGCCAACCTATCAATCCATTGGTATTGCTGCACCTATTTTACTGGCCTTATTTCGCTTCGGGCAAGGCCTGGGGTTAGGTGGCGAATGGGGCGGGGCAGTATTACTGGCAACTGAAAATGCACCGCCCGGTAAAAAGGCCTGGTATGGTATGTTTCCTCAACTGGGTGCTCCCATTGGCTTTTTGCTTTCCAGCGGCACCTTCCTGGTATTGGGTAAAGTATTGACAGATCAGCAATTTTTTGACTTTGGCTGGCGCATACCTTTTATTGCAAGCGCCCTGCTGGTATTTGTGGGGCTCTACGTGCGCCTAAAAATTACAGAAACACCGGAATTTGTGAAAGTGATTGAAAATAATGAAAGGATTAAAATCCCCGTTAAAGAAGTGCTGGTTAAACATACAAGGGTACTTGTGTTGGGAACATTGGTGGCCGTTACCACCTTCCTGCTTTTTTACCTGATGACAGTATTTGCACTCAGCTGGGGAACTTCCGCATTGCACTATGACCGGGCCAGTTTCCTGAGCGCCCAGATGATTGCCATGTTGTTTTTTGCCTTGGCCATACCGCTATCTGCGGTAATAGCCGATCGGTATGGGCGGGGTAATATGCTGATCATCGCCAGTGTTTGCATCATTGTTTTCGGCTTATTCTTTTCGGTGTTGTTCAGTGCCGGAAGCTGGCCATTAATAGTAAGCTTTCTTTCTATCGGGCTTTTTTTGATGGGACTAACCTATGGCCCGATCGGCACTGCGCTGGCGGAGATTTTTCCTCCAACTGTGCGCTATACCGGGGCTTCGCTTGCCTTTACACTGGCAGGTATTTTGGGTGCATCACTGGCACCTTACCTCGGTACCAAGCTGGCAAAAACCTACGGGCTTCCTTATGTTGGTTATTACCTTTCTGTAACGGCGGCGCTTACTTTGGTGGCGTTGTTGTTTGCGAGGAAATCGATGCAGGATACTACCAGTATGGCAGATTGATTTTGTAGTCATCAGCATTTTCACGCTTTGACGGCAGGCTACATTTCATGGCATTTTTGAATTGCTGATGCCTGGTGCATATTTTAGTGTACTATTTTTTATTAAGAAGGAGGAAGCGATGCTGATAGGAAAAGATTCCATTATCTTTTAATAAGCAGGCGCTAAATTAAATTCAACTGTGTAGCTATCCTTACAAGAGAGGCCGTGTTTTTTGCATCTGTTTTGGCAAGTAAATTTTTGCGGTGGGTATCTACCGTTGCAGTGCTGATAAAAAGTTGCTTGGCTATTTCATTATTCGTCATTCCTTCGGCAATTAACAGCAGTACTTCTTTTTCTCTTCGTGTTAATATGGGTTTGCTGCTGTCTGTATGTTGAATAAGAGCCTGGGCTGCCTCATGACTGAAATAGGTTTTGCCTTTTACCACGGTTTCAATGGCTTCCATCAGTTCCTGCTGCGTAGCGTTTTTTAGTACGTATCCGGAAGCGCCGTTGTCCATCATTTTTTGTATAAAACTTTCCTGGTTAAACGTACTCAACCCAATTATAAAAATGCCGGGATATTTTTCTTTTACCTCTTTGCATAAATCTATGCCACTTTTATCAGGCATACTGATGTCCATTAAAATAACATCGGGTTGCTGTTTTTGTAAAAAAGCCATGCAGGAGGCCGCGTTGGATGCATGGCCTGCCCATTCAATGCCTTTTTCATTTTGTAATAAAGAACGGATACCCTCAATTACCATGTAATGATCGTCGGTGATAAAGACTTTTATTGCCATGTTATTTTTTATCGTTGCACGAAATATTTAATTTACTATACAGGTAATTCAATCAGTACAGAAGTGCCATCGCCGGGTGCTGATTGTATATCCACTTTCCCTTTCATAAAATCAATCCTGCTTTCAATATTGCTCCAGCCGATCCCTTTAGCATTTTTTAAGATTGACGGATCAAACCCTTTTCCATTATCTTCCACCGTTACCGATAAGCGTTCGTTGGATTTACTAAGCTGTACAATGGCCTGGGTTGCAGCAGCATGTTTGATAGCGTTATTAATCAGCTCCTGTATTACCCGGTAAATAGTGATGGAGGTCGTCTGATCAATGACTGCCGCTTCAAGACCGATGGACTGGTAGTTTACTTTTAAAGCGCCACTCAGGTTAATGTCATTGCAAAAATCTTTTAATGCCGTATCCAAACCAAATTTAACCAATGCTTCCGGCATCAGGTTGTGCGCCACCCGCCGCATTTCCTTTATGGAGCTGTCCAGCATATCCATGCTTCGTTCAAAAGCCTGCGCATTATCAGGCGTCATAATTAAATTTCCCTTTACCGTATTCATGGAGTATTTTATGCCACTTAGCATACCTCCCAATCCATCATGCAAATCTTTAGCCAGCCTTGTTCTTTCCTGCTCTTCGCCTTTTAGCACCGCCTCCGTGGCGGTTAATTGTTTTTCTGTTTCCAGGTCGTTGATGCGTTGTTGTTGAATGGTTTGCTGGTGCCGGTAGTTACGCACCATCAACATACCTATCGTTAGCAGGGCAAGTGCAGCACCACCCAACAAATAATTGATGGTATTTTTTTGTGCAATGGATGCCTGCTGTATTTTTATCTGGTCATCTTTTTTTTCTGATTGGTAGCGGGCTTCCCGTTCATTAAACTGCCGGGTTCTTTCGCCGTTCATAATACTGTCGTTGGCGGCAATGTAATTTTCAAAAAAGGCATACGCTTCTTTATACTTTCCTTCGGCAAACATCAGTTGCCGCATTACATCATAGTAGTCTCTTTTATCCGTAGGGTTTTCACTTTCTAACAAATATGCCCGGCTTTTGTCCAGGTAACTTTCTGCCACTGAAAATTGTTTTTCTTTTAATGCAATGCGTCCCAGCAACCAGTTGGACGCTGCAACACCATCGGGTATGCGCAGGCCGGTAGCGGTTTCCAGGCTTTTGGTGGCAAATATTTTGGAAGAATCTGTTTTGCCCAATACCAAATAATCCTGGGCAATATTCTGGTAAGCGCCCTGCAAAAAAGTTTTTGGCAAAATACCCTGTTCCATTTGCGGTAAATATTTTTGGCGGGTGCGAAGCGCTTTTTCCGCTTGCCCGTTTTCGAAATAGTTGTCAGCCTTTTGCTGTATATAAAATGCAAAGGCGGCATTGTTTTGCTGTCGTTCAGCAATGGCCAGTGCTTTATCAATATACTCATCTGCCTTTGGCAAATTTTTTAAGGTGTTAAACACAGCACTCATGTTGCAATACACATCAGACTTTCTTTTCTCCACCATTTTTTGTTGTAGCGATTTGTCCTCAAAAATTTTAGGGTCATCATACAAGGCCGCTGTTTTAAGGTAGTAGTCGATACAGCTATCGTACTGGCCTTTCCAGTATTTAATATTGCCCATATTAAAATAGGCGCCCGCCATCAGGTATAAATGGTGATTTATTTTGGCAGAATTCAGCGATGCCTGGTGCAGTTCCATCGCTTTGTCTTTAAAATTAAAATTACTGTACCAAAGGCCAAGCATCCTGTAACTGTTGGTAATGGCATCCCTGTCGCCAAGTGTAATACTTTTAGCCAGCGATTCATCCAGAATTTGTTTTGACAGGGCGCTGTCTTCATCAAAAAGAGTATGTCCCAATTCTCTCAATTGCCTGAGATTGGATGTATCCACCGGCTGTTTCCGGATATTGTTGATAATATTTTGTATGCTGTCTTTATTGTACTGCTGACTGCGTACAACGGCAGGAATTGCTGATAAAAAAAGAAAGAAGGTAAATAGAACACATTTCATTGTTGCAAATAGTTTCTTAAAAAGAAGACATTGGTTTTTATTGAAATTAAAAGAACGTCCTGCGCCGGCATGGTTATCAAATGTAAGGTGATAAGCCTTACAGTAAAGAAACAGTTTATTTTAATACGGGCAGTTAAGTGGCCATTTAAATAGGGGAAACTATACTGGTGAAAGTAGGTTTGGATGTACCAGGCCGAACGGCAGTGCACTATTTTTATGGGATTTGATGATCGGGCGATGAAAATTAAACAGCCAGTTCAATCATTACCGAAGTGCCATTGCCCGGTTCGGATTGCACATCCAGCTTACCTTTCATAAAATCAACCCGGCTTTGAATATTGCTCCAGCCAATGCCTTTGGTGCCTTTTAAAATGGTGGTATCAAATCCTTTTCCGTCATCTTCTACGGTAACTGATAGCATGTCATTGCTTTTGCTTAATTGTACAATGGCCTGTGTTGCGGCGGCGTGCTTAATGGTATTGTTAATCAGTTCCTGTATAATGCGGTAAACGGTAATGGCGGTTGTTTGGTCAATAAATTCATGCTCAAGCCCGATGGATTGAAAGGACACTTTTAAAGCCCCTGTTTGATTGATGCTGTTGCAAAAATCCTTCAACGCTGTATCCAGGCCAAATTTTACCAGCGCTTCGGGCATCAGGTTGTGGGCCACCCTGCGCATTTCTTTTATAGAACTATCCAGCATATCCATGCTGCGTTCAAAAGCCTGTGCATTATCAGGCGTCATAATTAAGTTTCCTTTCATAGTGTTCATTGAAAATTTTATGCCACTCAGCATGCCGCCTAAACCATCGTGCAGGTCTTTGGCCAGTCTTGTTCTTTCCTGCTCTTCGCCTTTTAGTACAGCTTCTGTAGCGGTGAGTTGTTGTTGCGTTTCCAGTTCAGCAATGCGTTGCTGTTGTAATTTTTGCTTTTGCCTGTAGGTGTGGTAACTGAGTAAAGAAATCACCAGCAGGGCCGCGGCGCTTCCAATCAATAAATAGTTAAGCGTATTCTTTTTTTGAATTTGTGCCTGTTGCAGTTTTATCTGGTTGTCTTTTTTTTCGGTTTCATATTTTATGCGGAGGTTGGCTTCTTTTTGTTGCATCGATTCTGTGAAGGCTTTTGCCTGCGCATCCTCCCGCTCGTAGTAATATTGAAAACCTTTTTTATAATCCTGCATGGCAAACGCAATAGCCGAAAGCATTTGCAGGGTGGTGGCTTTTCCTTCCAGCAAGTTTTGGGCTTGTGCAAAACCCAGGGCTTCTTCAGCCAACGTTTTTGCCTTGTCGTATTCTTTTCGGGTTAAATAATAAACTGCCAATGATAATTTTGCCCCCAGCAAGGTGCCGTCATCCTGCAATTCGGTGGCCAGCGCTGTGCTTCTATCGCCATATATTTTTAATTTTTCAAAGTCATTTTCTCTTATCGCGATATCACTCAGGTTATTCAGTGTCATCGCCTCAATTGATTTATTGTTGTTCGCTTTGGCTACGGTCAACGCTTCGTTAAATAATTTTTTTGCTTCTACGGTTTTGCGTTGATCTGCATAGGACAATCCTAGGTTGGTGAGCGCATTCGCCAGTTGTGCCTGGTCATTTACCTGCCGTGCGAGGGCCACCGCCTTTTCGCCATACATAATGGACAGGTCATATTTGCCCAGGGTCAAGTACAACGCTTGCAACCCATCATTGATGGTACTTTCAATATTGGTGTATCCTTTGCCCTCCAAAATTTTTGCACCTGCTAAAATATATTGAACGGCGCTATCCAGCTCCGACATAAACCGGTACGTACTACCGATATTAAACAATGATACACCGATATTAAAAGAGTCTTTATCAGCACGCGCCATATCCAGCGCCAGTTTATTAAAATAGATTACCGAATCGAATTTTGACTGGTAGGAAAGTACGTATGAAAGCAACCGGTAAGATTTCAGTATGCCTTTTTTATAGCTTATTTTTTTGCTCAGTTCACTTCCAAGCGAAATATAGTACCTGGCAGAATCCGGTGTAGCATTTTCATATTGTTCGGCTACAGCAAAATAAAGATTGGCCTTTGTTGTATCAGTTTTAGTGGTTGCCAATAAATGCAGTAAGCTATCTTTCGCAGAATGCTGCTGGGCAAAATGCACAACAGGCATCATAAAAAATACGGCTGATAAAATAGTTTTTTGCATCATACTATTGATGGGAGTTATGCAAATAAACTAATAGTAACACGCAATTTAACTCCCCTTTTTACAGGATTTTGTATTGCTACGAAAAAAGTATGCTATACACTTAATTCAATCAAAACAGAAGTACCTCTTCCCGGCTGCGAATGAATATCCAGTTTTCCCTTTAAAAAGTCAACCCGGTTTTGAATATTGCTCCAGCCAATTCCTTTTGCCTGGTTTAAAATCGCTGCATCAAACCCTTTACCATCGTCTTCAACAGTTACAGATAATTCTCCGGTTGATTTGGTGACCTGTACAATAGCGGTTGAAGCAGCCGCATGCTTCAATGTATTGTTGACAAGCTCCTGTACAATGCGGTAAATAGTAATGGCAGTAGTTTGATCAATAGGGACATTGTTTAAACCGATGGATTGGTAATTAAGCTGCAACGCTCCGCTTTGGTTGATATCGCTGCAGAAATCTTTTAAAGCTGCATCCAGGCCAAATTTTACCAACGTTTCGGGCATCATGTTATGGGCTACGCGGCGCATTTCTTGTATAGAACTATCCAGCATATCCAGGCTGCGTTCAAAGGCTTTGTTAGTTTCGGGCGTCATTACTAAATTTCCCTTCATACTATTAAAGGAATATTTTATACCACTCAACATGCCACCAAGCCCATCATGCAGGTCTTTGGCCAGTCTTGTTCGTTCCTGCTCTTCGCCCTTTAATACCGCTTCTGTGGCGGTTAGTTGTTGCTGTGTTTCAAGTTCTGCAATACGCTGTTGTTGAAGTTTTTGTTTTTGCCGGTAATTGCGATAAGCGAGCAGTGACAGCATCAACAAGGTAATGGCAAAACCTACTGCAATATAGTTCAAGGTGTTTTTTTGGTGAATGACCAGCGCCTGTATTTTTCTGCCGGCTTCAAGTTGCACGACTTCTTTTTCCTTTCTTTCATAATTATACCTCGCCTGCGTAAATTCAATTTGCCTGATATTGTCTGCCTGGTACAATGATTCCCTGATATTGTCTGCTGAGTCCTTATACGCAAAGGCTTTATCGGTATTGCCCAATTGCCTGAAAACTGCTGCATAATTTTCGAAGTACATTTGTTTTGCATTCGAGTTGGTAGCAAAATCAATATATTTTGCTGATGAATCCAGGTGAGCAGCCGCTTGCTTTATTCTTTTTAGTTCAAGTTCACCAGCTGCAATATTGATAAACATATTACCAATGGCTCCAATGAAATTATTTTCCCTTGCCAGTGCAAGGCAATGGGTATACAGCTCAATGCCTTTTTGATACGCTGCGCCATTAAAAGCGCACCTGGCTTTATTAAATTCACAGTCAAAGTAAGTAGATTTATTGTTGAGTTCAAGTGCCAATGCCTGGGCAGAATCCAGCAATAACAAGGCTTTCGCTTCTTCTCTTTTTGCATTGATTAAATTGTTTGCATACGCGTACAAGGAATTTAGCAGGTATTGCTTATCCTTACTTTTTCTTGCAAAATCCAACCCTTTACGACTGTACCCGATACTTTCATCATACTTATTAAGAAAGCCGAAAGTGAGGGCAATATTGCTGTATAGTATGGCAAGGTTACTATGGGCAGGATTTTCTTTCAGGTAAATAGCTTCTGACTTTAGATAATAGTCAATGGCAGTTGTATAATCATTGTTATTGCTATGAAACATACCCATATTAATATAGGCTGCACCTAAGGATATTTTTGCCCTTGAATTATCAGGGTATTGTAAAAATATGTTGATGGCTTTTTCATAATTACTGGCAGCAGTGAATGGAGCGGTGAACAATTGAATGGACGCAGATATAAAGTAAGACTGCGCAAGAAAAAATTCATTATTTTTTGCAGCAGCCAATAATTCGATTTGTTTTTCACATTGCCAGGCCTCCGTAGTATCATTTTGTTTTACCTTATTTGCCAGGAGTACCAGCAACCTTACTTTGTTGGTATCATTTTTTTCAGTTTTTATCAGGTTGCAAATGCTGTCAAACTCATTTTTCTGGGCAATTCCTAAAAAAGGAATAAGGCCAAATAACAGTGAAATAATGGATCTCATAAAATGGACACGCGTTTTAAGTAGCACAAATAAACTAAACACCTGATTTAAATCACGATTTTTTGTCAGCGATTTTGTCGAAGCGCAAAAAATCCTGTTTTTACATGATGTGTGCATCTATGATCCTGTACCATATTTACATCATAAAAATTTAAACGATGAAAATCTTTATTACAGTACTAATGCTAACGTTAGCGGCTTTTCAAACACAGGCGCAATTTTTAAAAAAGTTGAAGCAAAAAGCAGAGCAGGCGGTCAATAAAACAATCAATCAACCAACCGAAAACAAACCGAGCGGACCTACCGAAACCAGTTCCACGACTGCATCTGCAGGTAATGAAAAATCCACCGAAGCCAAAACAACCAGTGGTACACCCGATTTAAAAGTGTACAGCAAATTTGATTTTGTGCCCGGTAAAAAAATTGTGTACTTCGATAATTTTGCGCAGGACAATATTGGCGAAACACCCAATGGTTGGGTAACCAGCAGCATGGCCGAACTGGTGAAACTGGATGGGCTGGAAGGCAACTGGTTAAAAATGAATGCCCGGGGTTCAGTACAGTTAAGCCGTAACAAAGTACAAAGCTGGGGTAACAATTTTACCGTGGAGTTTGATTTGTTGCTGGTAGACAATGGTCAGTCGCATGACTACTGGATGATGTTACTGAATACCGGTGGAAATATTGTGAGCGATGAAAAAAATTTGAACCTGAATGGTGCTCACTGTATTTCATTCTGGAACAAAACAGATAATGGCGGTAAAAACTGTCGTACTGGTTTGTACAGGGATGAAAATACAAGTTCATCGGGTACAAAATTATCAGAGGCATTTTCCGATAATCTGCCTTATACCAATACAGTACCGGTGCATATCAGCATGTGTGTGCAGGGTAAGCGTTTCCGCATGTGGTGGAACACCAGGAAACTGTATGATATGAATGCAGTGGATGAAGCTTTTTTGCCAAACCAACTGGCATTTGCTTTTCATGTAAATGATCCGTCAGACTATTACCTCAGCAATATCCGCGTGGCAAAAGAAGTACCTGATACAAGGGCTGAATTTGCGCAGGGAAAATTAATCAGCAACCTGTTATTTTATACCGGCACAGCCAATATGAAACCTGAAAGCATGGGTGCTTTACTGGATGTAAGTAAAGTTATAAAAGACGCTACCAGCCCGGTGAAAATAATAGGACATACTGATAGTGATGGCGACGATGCATCTAACCTGAAATTATCGCAACAACGTGCCGAAACAGTAAAAGACATTCTGACAAAAGAATACGGCATTGATGAAAGTAAATTAACTACGGAAGGCCGCGGCGAAACACAACCCATTGCCGGAAACAATTCTGCCGAAGGCAAAGCCCAGAACAGGCGGATAGAATTTATTTTTAATGCAGCAGCTGACAAATATGAAAAGCCCGCAGGGGTAGTATCCACTTCGGGTAACGCAGCAAAAGAACCGGCCAAAACTCCGGCTGCGAAAAGTACCGGCAGTACTGCCGCAGGAATAAATGGTCTTCACTTACAAAGTAAGGTACTCAGCGTCAATTTACCTTATACACAGATCATGAAGGAAGATAACGGTTATGCCCTGGTGGCGAGTAAAGAAGAAGGCAACAGTAAGGAGAATTTTTTAAAAATTCATTTTAAACCAGTAGGCGAAAACCTGAAAACGGATAGCTATTTTTTTGATGAAGTCAATAAGAAAAAGCCCATGTATGGCACCAAAAAATATCCTGCCATTACAAATACAGAAGCCGTGCTGTATTATGGTAGTGCTCAAAAACCATACATCAAAGCATTCTCACCTTATATCGCCGAGGGGCATATGTCGAAGTTTGTAGATGCTGCATTAGCAAGACATCTGCCTGCTCCGTCAGAAAATTGCAAGCTGGTAATTGAAAAAATTGCGGATGGGAAAGCCAGCGGTTATTTTGTAATGGGCAATGCCATTGAAGGATTAAAGCCTGTTAAAATTGGTGACGCAGAACAGGAAACTTTCACCAATGGTTTTGCCGGGGAAATGAAAGGCACGTTTACGGATATCCCGGTGTATTGATGGAGGTTTTGTTCGGGAGTGCTTGCTTTTATATACAACGACCTGTATTGTCGTAGAATAATTTAATCAATCATTGTTATGAAAAAATATTTGCTGCTTAGTGGCATTCTGTTATTGGTATTTGAGGTTTCATTTGCACAACCACGGCCAAAGGCTAAATCCACAAAAAGTCAGCCCGGGCAACCGGATATGAACAAGCTGATGGATGACGCCATGAAAGATATGAGCCCGGAAGAAAAAGCGCAAATGAAAAAGATGATGGGAGGCATCATGCCAACGCTAATGGATCAAAACGCCAAAACAGCGGACTATACCGATTTTAGCAGCAACAAACAATTGCTGCCCAAACGGGATGTAACAAAAGCTGCTGTTCTGCCAAAGAAAAAACTATCATCAACAGAAATTGCTCCCTATGCCGGCAACCTTTATAGTAAACTAATTGCTAAAGGCGATGCTGCTGAAATTGCGATCATCAGGTCTGTCATTGCAAAAGCAAGTACATCTGCACAACTGGAAAATGCAGCAGTATTGTGCATGTTACAGGGGCACCCGCAGGCAGCAATGGCCCTCGCAGCAAAATCTGTACAGGCCGATGCACGCAACCTGAATGCGCAGAACAACCTGGCAGCGTTGCTTACGCAATATGGTTATCCGGAACAGGCGATCCCTGTTTTGAATAAGTTAGCGGATGACATGCCTTCCAACACCACTGTGTTAAACAATATGGCTTATGCCTGGCTGGGGTTAGGCGAAACAGACAGTGCACGCATTTACTCCGGTATGGCGATACGCATCAATCCCGCTAATACAGAAGCAATGCTTTGTGGTGGCCTGATGGAAGAACTTTTTGGCGACCCTATCAAAGCCAATGATGCCTATGTTGAATCGTTGAAATCGAATCTCAATCCTTTTACTGAAAAGTTACTCAACAACAATAACGGCCAGGATAAAATAGAAAAAATTGATTTTGATAAAATCAAAAAGGCCATCACCATTTATGAATATTTCCCCAAAGACTGGATTAAAATTCCTGATTTTTCAGACAATGTAAACGGCTATGAGAATGATAGCCGCATCATTAATAGTTATGGGGAAATGCTTGAAACGCTGGATGGTAAAATAAAGGCGATGGCGGATGCTGCAGGCCGTGAAATGGATAAACTCACGGAAAAGGGGGAAGATGCATTTGTGAAGACTATGGGGGAAGAAACGATCAAGGGTTTGAACATGATGAGCAAGTCGGCCGTGATTGTGGAAAAAATATTATTTTATTACATGAAGCAATGGAGCGAAGAAAAACAACAACAAGCTGAAGCATTGCAAAAGGACATTGAAGAACAACGAAAAATCCGGGACAAATCGAACAATGATGATAAATGTCCTGATTTCGACCGGAAGAACAATGAATTTCTGCAATATGCCAATCCTCGCGTCAGAGCGTTTCATGCACAGCGCATAGAAGAATTCCGGATGTGGCTGAACGCTTTTTGTACCTGGTCATGTTATGTAGCGGGCAATCCCAAAAATGCAGTGCTATCGGAGTGTATTGGCTGGGCCGGCGCATTGAAAGGTTTTTACAGTGATGCACTCAGTGCGCAGCAAGCCATCGCCAAAAGTTGTGTTTCGCAAAACAGCGACGGTAAAATGGATGTGCCAATGCCAGAGGTGCCCAACTTTTATTGCCCGGCAGTGGTAAGCATTCCTACCGGTAACGAATGGCAGCAATTGTCCAATTCGGTAAAAAACTTTGATAACAATAGCCTGGATGTAAAAAAGAATCCTGCGGTAAAAGTGCCTAATGCATCCATTGCTTATGGTGCAGGCAATAACTCCATTGCAGAGCCTGGTAATAGCTTCACCGCAAAGACTGCCGATGGAACTATGACGCCATCGGCTGCGGATGTTGATAAAGCGGTTGACAATGGTTTACTGGGTGCGCTTAAAAGAATCAATGCTAAAAATGGCAATACACCAGTACCAACTGACGCCGCCGTTAATAGAGCCATCGATAACAGGCTGACGGATATGTTGAAGAAAATCAATAACCGCCCTAAACCGTCTGATGGGCTGGATGAACTTACGCCGCTGCCCAATCTAAAAGATATGATCAGCAATGACCTGTTGAAAAAAATGATGCATTCCAGTTGTGATAATGTGCAATCATCTAAAGATATTTTTAAGAAGGAGATGGAAAGGATGATGAAAAAAGTAAAAGAGCTGGATGCATATGAACAGGTGATTGAACAAATCAAGGCCCTGGAACAAAAAATTGCCGGACAGGAAGCATTTAAAAAATCGCTTGATAAAATGATGGAAGAAGTTAACAAAATGGATGACTATTCAGAAATGAAAGAGCGGGAAAACAATATTGAAAAAATTATGAAGGAAATGGACCAGATGGATGAAAAGCGTTTGTTTAAACAGGATATGGATAAAATTATGCAGCTGGTGGATGAAATGGAAAATACGCCTGCAGTATTAAAAGATATACAGGAAAATGGGCTTCGCCCTTCATTAAGTTCTGGTCTGCAGGCACCGGCCGCACCTGTAGCAGGCAAAAATATTTTCAATTGATAATTCAGGCGTTTTGATAATTTTAAAACCGGCAGGATTTGCGATGTAACTTATATACGGGGCTTTTAAAAAGGCAGTGCCGCAGATGCAGTCACTGCAATTTTTACGTGGTAGATTTGATGCCCACAATAAAAAAGTATTTTATCAGCAAAAAATAATAAAGGAATAAAAGCATTGTATGAAAAAAGTAGTTCTTACTTTATTGGTAGTAACAATTTGCAAAAGCTCATTTGGTCAATTGACTGCTGAACAACGCATACAAGACAGCGTGATTGGCTGGTGGGACAATAACCATTTCGACAATAAAATAAAACCGACGAATGACCCGGTACAAAAAAAACGCATTGAAATTGATGATAAAATAGTGGAGTGGATGAAAAAAAGTTATACACCAGTTGGTGGACTTGGAACATCTACCCGGCAAAATCTCAGCCTGCGATACGGTGTATATTTTATGGTATGGAATGTAAGTTTTTCAAAAGAATACCTGGATGAAAAAGGCCATTTTAAACCCATTGATGAAGAGAACACGCCCTTCGGTATTTCTGTTAATAATATCCCGGCAAGTTATGCAGTTAAATTTTTGAATGGCGGCGGCGATTACTATTTTACCTGGCCACCGGACGGTTATTTTGACTGGGAAAAGTATAAAGATGCCGATCCGAAAATTCATCTCAATGTGTACAAATACATTACCCGTATCAATGAAGTGCACAGTGTTTTTCTTGCTCCCAACAACAAACTTCCTTTTGTGGAAGTAACCAAGGGAGAATACCTTGATGCTTCAGAAGCCTCCCTGGATAAAGAATTTCAAAATAAAAAAGATGAAATCAATAGCAAATGGTCAGATTCAAAAAGCCGGGAAGAAGCTTACGGGTACGAGCAAAAAGAAATGGACCGTTACCGCAATGCCATACACAAATGGAAAGAAAAATATAACAATCGGCTGAATGAACCTGCCGTTTTACACAACATGCAACCCACCATCATTGGCGATTTTTTTGGAGACATGGATCCTTTCGCTATTAGTGATATTGAAAAGAGCAGGAAACAATATTTTCCGCTGTACAAAGTTCCGGCAAACATAATGAAGCAATGCAAAACAGCACAGCCGCAGTGGATTGCTGTTTGGTTTGGGTACAACACAAAAGAAAACGGAAACCAGTTGTATGAAATGTATACAGCCATTACCCAAAATTTAAATTATGATTACATTTACAACTATTTCTTTGATCCGGAAAAAGTAAAAGGCATTGCATACAAACCTGCTAACGAAGAACAATTAAAAGCAAGACTGGATGGATACAGAAAGAAAAATGCTGCAGCCATCAATCCTGTAGCCACTAATTCAGCCCGATACCCTGATGCATTTTTCTTCGACGATTTTTCATCCGCTAACGAAGGAGGAGACCCTGTTAATTGGTATTTTAAAAGATATGGTAAACATGCTTTGGTCACTGCACTTAAAGATCATCCTGGTAAATGGTTAAAGCTGGGCTATGGTACGCCTGTAAACCCATCCTTATTAAAAAAGCCGTTGCCGGAAAATTTTACATTAGAATATGACCTGTCAACCGACGGGGACTTTTCTTCCCGTACCGGCGGAGCAGCTATGCTGTCTTTAAACACCCGGGGGGCAACCGAAGATGGAGTGGAAATAACAGGCGGCAACGGCACGAGGGTAACTGTTGAAATCGCTTCCGGTAACGAAGCTGATTATAATAACAACAATTACCGGGGTATTGTAAGGGTGAGGCTGAATGCTACCCGGCCGGTAAAGAGTAGCACTTTAACGGATGAGCTGGTGTATGAATATCCCCTGCGTGAATTCACCGATAAAAAAACAACCATTCATGTATCAGTGGTCGTTAAGGACAATTTACTGTCTGTTCTCATTAATAATAAAGCAGTAGCGGTAAGCACCGATTTTAAAACACCCTACGGTGGCAAGTGCAGTACCTGCGGTTTGCAACCCGGTACAAAATTCAATACTGTTTTCTGGAATAACACTACCGATGACGCAGATCATATGAATGTGTACATCAGTAACATTAAGATCACCAGGCAATAAAATTCCCCTTTTTACAGGATAATGCTGTTTGCAACCGGTGGCTACATTTGGGAAAATAATTTTTATGTCACCAGCATCAGTGCCAACAGGATATTTAAATAACTATCGCCATCAAGACCGTCGGAAATTGAAACCTACAGCAATTAGTAACGTTGTAAGGAAAAGCACCGTTAATTGTATTTGGTTCAACACAATAATAAAATTACTTAGTATACCATTGATCCTCTTTAGCACATTGGTAAATAAAGCTGTTGCACAACAGGACTCATTTGACATTGTTAAATACACGCCTTTAAAGGGATGGAAAAAAGAAGTGAAAGATTACCTCACGAGTTACACTGTTACCGACGCTAAAACCAGCACCTGGTGCGTAATAAATGTTACAAAAAGTACTGCAAGTAAAGGTAGTATTGAAAAGGATTTTGACAGCGAATGGAATGAATTTGTAGTAAAAGGTTATGACGTAAAAGAGCCACCAGTAACAGACACGGTGTATGAAGCGGAAGGCTGGAAAATAAAAATAGGAGGCGGTAAATTTATTTTTAATAAAGCCAATTCAATGGCTTTATTGATGACCATGAGCGGCTTTGGTAAGTGCGTAAGCATTGTTGTCAGTTCGAATAGCAAAACCTATGGCAATGATATACAAACCTTTCTTGCATCACTGGATTTGAAAAAGCCACCTTTTGAATCTAAACAAAACGACACTGGCGTGAATGATCCAGTACAGAACAATATTGGTAGTAAAGGATCTGGTTTCGGGTTCAATACAACCAATTTTGACGATGGCTGGACAAGCGTGGAAAAAGAAGATTGGGTGGAGGTGACAAAAGGTAATATCAGGATATTGCTGCACTACAAACATCCACAGGCTGATGCCTACAATTCAGACATAATGGTGGCAGAAAAAAATGCCTGGAATATTTTGGTAGCCCCACGGTACAGTGCTGCAGCCAACATGAATTTTAAACCACACATCAGTTGGCAATCTATCGAATTTGCTGATGCAGATTTAACGGAAGCTTCAACCGGCAAAAAAGTGTATGTAGTGTTTTTTAAGAAACACTATGGCAATGGCAGTGGTACCCATCTTGAATTTATTGCGCCCGACAGACCAACTTTTGAAAAAGAATTCGGAAAATACAATAGTGAAGAAACCTGGGATAAAGTAGAGCGAATGGCGGGATACAACCGGTTTGCAATTGGTGCCAGTGATTTAACCGGAACCTGGACAAATAGTTTTTCGGGCATGACGCAATATGTAAATGCCTACACAGGTGCCAGTACAGGCGCAGATACACATGCTTCCGCACAAAAATTCGAATTTGGTGCCAGCAATACATACAAATGGGATATTGGTGTTGCCAGCGGCTTTGTTGGCAGCGTTAAATTTCAAACTGCAAAAGCAAGCGGAAAGTTTACCGTGACAAATCCATGGCAAATTGATTTTTCTGATATGGAAGGTAAACCTAAAAGCTTCAATGCCTACTTCGCCTGTTCAAAAGACGCCCGGGTATTATGGCTGCAGGACAAATCATATGGAGGCTACAATGCATTTGGCAAAGCCAATTAAGGTGGCATCATTGTAGTAAGCAATGCACCTCTTTTTTACTTTTTCGAAGACTAACTTTCCTTTAAAAGGGGACCACTTAAAAAATTAGAAAATGAAATTTGTAGTATCAATTATTTGTCTTCAGTTAATTGCAAATATTGTCGCAGCGCAGCTTAAAGAAACCTTTGATGCTACCACTTATACAGCCCCTAAAGGCTGGAAAAAAGAAACCAAAGTCAACCTGGTTGTTTATACGATCACCAATAAAAAAGATACCAGCTGGTGCCAGATAGGTGTTTACAGAAGCACCGAAAGCAAAGGCGCTATCGAAACAGATTTTAATGAATCCTGGACGGAACTGGCAGCACGTCCTTATAAAATAGAAGAAGCTCCACACGGAGATAGTGCGGTTGAAGCCGACGGATGGAAAATAAAAAGTGGTGCCGGTAAATTTATTTTTAATAAGGCACCGGCCATGGTATTGCTTACAACTTTTACGGGTTATGGAAAGTCAATTGCTATTATGGCCGTTACAAACAAACAACGTTATACAAATGATATTGCTGCACTGCTCGGGTCAATTGAATTGAATAAAACGGTAGTAGAGAAAACTCCTGCTGATGCGGCATCTAATGCCGGCACTGTTACTACAACTTCAACGCCTGGCAATACAAATGCTAACGCTGGTGGCTATGCGTTTACTACTACCAATTTTGATGATGGCTGGGTAGGTACCGTGCAGGAAGATTGGGTAGCAGTAACCAAAGGAAATACTAAAGTACTGTTGCACTATCCAAAAGAAGGCACCATTTTTCCTGCCGACCCCGAACCGCTCACCAATGCCGCATGGAATATTCTGGTAGCACCACGATACAGTAATCTTAAAAATTACAAAACCACTTATATCGCTACGTTTAACAGGCCTTACCTGGGCATGGGCTATGCCACAGAAAATAAAACGGGTAAAGAAGTATTTGTTTTGCTATTCCGGCAGGGAGAAGGCTGGATAGAATTTATTACACCAGATAAAAATACCTTCATTCAGCAATACAAATTTGATCCTGAAACTATAAAATGGGATAGTAACAGTGACCTGATGAACCCGCTGGCAAATATGAAATCTTATAACAAGTTCGCAGTGGCCACCTCTGATTTTAAAGGAAAATGGACCAGTGACTTTACCGGTATACAACAATTGTACAACGTGTATACCGGGGACTATGCCGGCATGCACATGAATCAGTCCAATGAAGAATTTGTTTTTGGAAATGCTGGTACTTACAACTGGAAATTACTGGTGGTAAATGGTATGGCAGGCAATGCCAAATTTACTGAAGTAAAATCAGCGGGCCAGTTAACCGTGGTTCACAACTGGCAGATACATTGTTCAAAAATTGAAAGTGGACCTAAAACCTACAATGCCTTCTGGTCTTGCATTAAAGGCGCCAGAATATTAAACCTGCTGGATGCACAATCTCCGGGGTCGGGTATCTACACAAAATATGGACTAGCTAAATAGAATCATTTACCTAAAACAAAGACTATGCGCATAATCTTCATAAAAAATTTTCCCTGTAATTGCACAGAAAAACAAGTATGGATTGCATGCAACCGAAGACCGGTAACCTTATAATTCCTCTTGTTAAGGGCTGGTTAATCAGGCACTATTAACCTTCTTTAGTTGATTACTTAATTTCCTTTTGCAAAAAAATAATTATTCCTGCTAACTTACGTCAGTTAAAAAACTGCGCCGAAAAAGTAAGTGTGAATATTTAATGACAAAGGAATAGCAAGTATGAAAAAGGAGAGAATGAAAAAACGCTTCAGCAGCGGGCTCATTAAAAAATTAATGTACATACTACCCGTTGCATTTTTAATGCTACCTGCGTTGTTACTGGCCCAGGCAGATAATGAAATTCAGGTGTACGCATCGGGCATCACTCCAAAGCAGGTTACGTTTGTTGAACTACACCAGAACTATACTTTCAATGGAATGAAAGGATTGCCCGACCCTTCTTCTGCCAGATGGATATTTGAAACACTGGAGATAACCCGTGGCCTGGGAAAAGACTGGGAGATGGGCTTGTATACTTTTACCGGCATCGCACCCAACGGCAAATATGTTTTTTTAGGCAATCATATCAGGCCCAGGTTTACTATACCTGAAAGCTGGGGATGGAAGGTAGGTGCCAGTATTTCGCTGGAACTTGGTTATATAAGGCAGGATGCAAACAGCCCTTATGTGATGGATGGAGAGTTGCGGCCCATCATCGATAAGAGTTTTGGCAACTTGTATTTTTCATTGAACCCCAACGTAGCATTTAATCTTACAGGTCCCGATAAATTTTTTGGTGTTGGGCCACAATTTAAAACAGTGTATAATGTACACCAAAAATTTGGACTCGGTATAGAATACTACGCTACGCTCGGCACATTTAAAAAAATATTTCCGCTTACAACGGAAGAGCATTTGCTGGGTCCCATTTTTGATTTATACAGCAGTTCGAAATGGGAAATGCAGACTGGTTTTTTATTCGGACTTACACCGGGTAGCAACCAGCAGGTATTTAAATTGATTGTTGGAAGAAGATTTGGGAAGTAATATCACCGGATAGGATTTATAAAAAAACTGCCGCTCTTTTGAGTGGCAGTTTTTTTTATGATGGACGTACAATTATTTTTGTTTAATGATCTGCCTGTTTAGTTTTCCGGACGCTGTCGTAAATTCAACAATGTAGTTACCGGATGGTAATGCAGCTAATTCATCCAGCACAAAATAGTTAGTGCCTTTTTTCATTGCGATACTTTTTACGACAACCGTGGTACCGGTAACACTAAATACCTTTACAACCGTCGTTTCATTTTTATCCCAGTCAATACTGATACGGGCTGTGTTACGGAAAGGATTTGGTGATACGTTAAAAGCCCCACTGGTTTTAGATAATCTTACAGCGACCACTTTAGATACAGCCGATCTGCCATTGATATCTGTTTGCAGCAACCGGTAGTACGCAAATGGCGCTGTAACAGCGCTAACGTCATCCGTTGTAAAATAAGTGAGCGGGGTGGAAGAATTACCTGAAGCGGGTTTGGTTGCCACTGCTTTAAAGCTGGCACCATTGGTACTTCTTTCAACTGTAAATGACTGACTGTTTAATTCCATCGAAGTATTCCAGGTTAGTTTTACCTGTTTATTTGGCGATAGTTCCGCAGTAAAGAAAGTTAAAGTAACCGGCAACACGGACGCCGGATTTATAATAGCGGTAGCATCGTCTGAATAAAATTCGCCTGACACATTAGAAGTGAGCCTGCCAACGTTTACAATTGCCGGAGGTGTTCCTGAGCCGGGGTTGTTTACAATCACCTGGAATTGTACTTCAAAAGAATCCGCCGGAGCAACCGAGCCTCCGGAAAAGGAATCGGCCCCCGTGCCAACACGGAAGCTAATGGTATTGCTGGCCGCATCATACTCAGCAATATCGCTATCGGCTGCATCCGTTTTAAGTCCTGCAGCGATACCGGTGCCATAATTTACCATCAGCGAATTGCTGACATAGGTTACGGTTGACGGTAAAGAATCTTTTAAAATAACAGCAAGTGCATTGAAGCTGCTGATATTGTTACCCTTTAGTTTATAGGTTAAAACTTCACCAGGTTCTGCTGTACCGCTATTGTTGGCATCGGTTACCGTATTGGCAAGATGTATGGCAGGCTGGTCTTTTGTTTTAACCACAAATGTTATAATACCACAAAAAAACTGGTCATCTGTGGTGCCTAATTCCAGCGTAATGCTTCGATCATCCGGCTGGATGCCGTAGCCAATACCTACATCGGATTCGTCAATATCAATTCCAAACTGGTCCGTGTAGTTGGGGTTTTTGGTAGTAACGTGTGCACCATTATTAGTGATGGTACCATTCCAGGGATTATCTGCCGGGTTTAGGGCATTGCTGAAGACAACACCATTGATCTTAAAAAAATCACCGGGGTATCTTGAATCGCCTTCCCAGCCCATTAACCCAAGACGGGCATCAGCAGCAGTCAGGCTACCTGAAGGAATATTTAATCCCGTTAATGTAACGGTATTTTCGGTAACACTTCCACCAGCATATACCTGTTCAAACGCATCGTATACACGAACGCTGTTAAAGTTTAAAGCAGGATTTTCGTACACCACAACAATACTCCAGGCGCCATAATTGCCAAAGGCATCAATAATACCAGTAGAAAATGCACCATCGCCCACCGTATAGGTGCCGGCGCCCTGCGACTGAATAAGGGCGGTAATATCCACATAAGCCTGGTACCGGCAAAATTCTGTAGAGGTGCCCGTGTTCTGATACACCCTGTCAATTTGGGCTGCGGCGAATTGCTGGTAACTTCCACTGGTTCCTTTTCTTATTTTGATGGTTTGATTGGCTGCTGCATTCATATCGAAGTCAGCAGTAGCGGCCCTTCCACCCCAATAAAGCCTTGCCAATTTAATAGTATTTGCACCGCCGGGTAAAATTAAATCTGCCGACGAAGAATTTCTTGTACCAGCTCCGTCACCTGAATTACCATCGATATCTGCATATTGCATATCGCTGGTACCATTGTCATAAATACTGTTGCCATCCAGGCTGTTGCCATTCATGGCTGTTAGATCAACAGTAGGGTTGGGGTTAACCGCATTCATTAAAGTGTTACCAAATAGCGCAGTACCACCCTTCAGATTTTCAGAATACACAAAGCCGAATGGCCGGATTTGTGCCAGCGTGGTAAGAGACACCAGGGCAAAAAATAATGAAAGTGCAATCAATTTTTTGGTGTACAAAGGGCACACAATGGAGTAAAGTTTTTCCATAGCAAACAAAGATTTTAGTGTTTAAGAGAGGTCACAAAAGTAGCGGATAAATTATTATAAAATCGTTTAATGAATAAAGAGATTTATATATTTTGGAGCTTGGTTAAAATTATTTTTCAAAAAAAGTTAGCATCACCGGGTAGTAAAACAGTGAATTATTTCTGCCAGTTTGCATCTTAAAAAAGCAACACCAAAAGTATAAAGCTAAATCGTTATTTTTCTTTTTGCAGCCATTTATTCCTTTGATAGCATTCCTGGCTGATCTTTAGTGGCAGCTATTTTTAAACTCTTTATCGATTGATAATAAAAAAGGCTGCTCTTGGTTTGAGCAGCCCTGTAATATGTTTGGTAGATATTATCTTTTCTCCTTTAACGGAATTCTTTTTCTTCCTTCCGTGCGATCGCTTTTACCTTCAAATGCCGGGGGTCTTTTGAAACCGCCATCTGCTTCATTCATTCTTACCTGTCTGCCATTGTGTTTCTTTCCATCTATGCTTTTTATCATCTGGCTGGCCGCCGCTTTATCCACTTCAACCCAGCTGTTCATTTCTTTCATATCAATGCGGCCCAGTACTTCCTTGTTTAAATTGCTTTCATCTAAAATAAACTGTAAAAAACTGGCTTTGTAAAAACCATCTTTGGTACCTAGGTTTACAAATAATCTTGTGTAGCCACTGTCATGTTGAAAATTACCTCTTTCTCTTCTGCTGCCATCCCTGTTGCCGCTTTCCCTGTTGCCTGTCTCTCTTCTGTCGCCACCCCTGATATCGGAATTTCTGATGTTGGAATTTAGGTCAGGTGCATTTTCATAATACTTTAAAAAGTGGTTGAACTCCAATGCTGCAACTCTTTGCAACACTTCTTCCTTGCTGATGTCTGCAAATTTTTCCTGCAGGTCAGCCATGTAGGTTTCATAATCCCCGTTAGAAATATCTGCCTGCATTAATTTATCCATGAAATGAAAAAACTGTTTGCGGCAAACATCTTTACCACTTGGTACATCCAGCTTATGAAAGATGGCATTCACCATGCGTTCCAGTTGCTTGATTTTATAACTTTCCCTGCTGTGGCAGATAGAAATACAAATACCTGTTTTACCGGCTCTGGCAGTACGACCGCTTCTGTGCGTGTATACTTCCATATCATCTGGTAACTCATAGTTAATTACATGCGTAATACCATCCACATCAATACCTCTTGCCGCCACGTCGGTTGCTATCAATAGCTGTAAATGCTTCTGGCGAAAACGCCCCATTACCTTGTCTCTTTGCTGTTGGGTAAGGTCACCGTGCAGCGCTTCAATTTCATATCCTTCCCTGACCAATTTTTCAGCAATGTCCTGTGCATCCAGTTTGGTACGGGTAAAAATAATGCCGTACATACCGGGGTTAAAATCGATGTAACGTTTTAATGTTTCGTACCGCTGCTGGGCTGCTACAACAAAAAACTGGTGATCAATATTTACATTACCACTGTTCTTTTTACCAACCGTAATTTCCTTGGGTGTGGTCATAAAGTTTTTGGCAATGGCCCTTACTTCTGGTGGCATGGTAGCGCTGAACAGCCAGATGCTTTCGCGGTTGATGGTATTTTTCAATACAAAATCAATATCATCTCTAAAGCCCATGTTCAGCATTTCATCTGCTTCATCCAACACCACATATTTTACTTTTTGCAGATCAATCGCTTTTCTTTCAATCAGGTCAATCAGTCTGCCGGGGGTTGCTACAACAATGTGTACACCTCTTTTTAAATTTCTTATCTGCATGGTGATAGAAGCACCACCATAAACAGCTTCAGTAAAAAGTCCTTTGGTATGTTTTGTAAAAGTAGCCAGGTCATTGGTTATCTGTAAACACAATTCCCTTGTTGGGCATACTATCAATGCCTGCGGATGTCTTTCTGAAATGTTGATCAGGTGCAACAACGGAAGACCAAAAGCCGCTGTTTTACCGGTTCCTGTTTGTGCCAGACCTACAAAATCGGTGGTACCTGATAATAAAATGGGGATCGCTTGCTCCTGGATGGGAGTAGGAGTGTCAAAACCGAGGTCTGAAATTGCCTGTACTAATTGTTCGTTTAAGCCTAAGGCTTCAAATGCATTCATGTAAATTTTTTTTTGGTTTACATGATATGCTATTCGCCTGTTGTTTCGCTACTTAATTCAGTGTTTAAACGTTAAAGTAATTTTTAATCTCAACAGCCTTTCGGGCATTTCATGCAATACTCGTTATAAATAATTTTGCAAAGGTAATGTTTTTAAGCTACCGAAGTGCAATTAAATCAATGGTGTTACGTTGCTATAGCCGTAAAATAACATTATCAGTCCACATACACCGTTTTAAACCAACCGGTTTTTCATAAGTCGAAGTACCCGGTAACAAAAACACCTGTCAGTCAATGCAAAAAATATTACTGCTTATTAGTTTTCTGTGCTGTTTTGCTAAAAACTTCGCTCAAACAAAACCTCCGGCTATAGACAATAAAGACTCGACTGCAATTTTACAGGATCTGATGGATATTTTGGACGACGCAAAGTCTGCTGGCAGTTTTATTTCGGTAAACCTGGGCATTGGCAACAGGATATTCAATGTACAGAACAATGTACTCAATTCAAAGCTTACACCTGTTAATACAATCATTTTTTCGCCGTCGCTTACCTATCATCATAAAAGCGGGCTGTATGTTGCCGGCACGGTCAATTTATTAAATGACAGTAAACATGGATTTGGCGTGAATGAATATTCAGCCGCCGCCGGGTACGAATTGCCGGAAAATACTAAAGTGGATTTTACCATCGCATACACCCATACTTTTGTTAGCGATATTTTTTCATCTTATGCTTCACCCGTACACAATGATTTGTATGCCGCTTATCTGTACAAAAAAACCTGGCTGAGGCCAGGTTTAGCCCTTGATTTTTCCGGTGGTGAATATGGGGAAGTTAAAAGGGTAAGACTGCTCTATGATTCCATAAACAGTAAACTTACATCCTTTACTTTAGTGCCTGCTGTTTCGCATGAATTTGAATGGGACGAAATTTTTAGTAGGTCAGATGGCATTACGATCACCCCTTCACTGCTGTTAAATTTGGGTAAAAGCAGGCAGGTGTTACACCATACAACCAATGCACCCAACCTGCTCAGTTTTTTAAATAAAAAAGGCAGATTGCCAAAATTAGAGAACACTAAATTTCAGCCGGAGTCACTTGGCTTTAGTTTGAACACAAGTTATGGAACAGGTAAATTTTCTGTTGAACCGGAAATGTACATTGACTATTATTTGCCCAAAACAACAGACAACCGGTGGGCGGATTATTTTACGGTGACTTTTCGGTACTCCTTTCAGTAAACATTCATTAACAAATAATTATCTCAGTAACATTTGGATTGGCATATCGTTGGATACACAAATTAAAACTAAAAAACCATGAAAATAAAACTCTTATTCCTCGCAATGGCTGCGCTAATTTTTACCGCAGCAGCTAACGCTCAAAGTGTTCATTTGGGTGTTAAGGTTGGTACCAACATTAACAAGATTTCCGGTAAATCCTTCAGCGAACAATTTAATTATGGATACCATGTCGGCGGCTTTGCTGAAATAGGATTGGGCAAGAAATTTTCGCTGCAGCCTGAAGTATTGTTTAACCAAATCAATACCGATACAAGCAGCCAGTTAAGTAAAATTTACAGTAATATAAATTCCAGCAAAATCTCCAATATCAAATTGAGTTATTTAAGCATTCCTGTTTTACTGGATTATAAACTGAGCAAATTCTTTGCAATACAGGCCGGGCCGCAGTTTGGCGTCTTAATTAACCAGAACGAAAAACTAGTACAGAATGGCAAAGATGCTTTTAAAAAAGGCGATCTCAGCATGCTGGCTGGTGTACAGTTACATTTTGGTAATTTCAGAGTCTATGGAAGATACGCGGTTGGTCTGTCGAACATTAATGATATCGACAACAAAGACAAATGGCGAAGCCAGAGTATTCAGGCTGGTATAGGCCTTACATTTTTTTAGTCTAACTTCTTAAAACAGTCACTGTAGCATCCTTATTCCATTTGATAATGGCCGAAGGTGCGGCAGCTAACAAATCATCCTGGCGGTGTTGTACTATATAGTCAACACCGTTTTTTATTTCGTCACTGATAGCGGCAAAAGTAGCAGGTGACGGAAAGCCGCTAACGTTGGCAGAAGTAGAGACGACCGGTTTTTTAAATCTCTTAATCAGGTGCCTGCAAAACGGGTCACGGGTGATGCGTATCGCGACACTGCCATCGCTGCTGATTACATTCTCTGCCAGCCCGGTGGCACCTTCATAAATTACCGTAGTAGGTTTGGTTACAGTTTGCAGGTAATCAATTACGGCCAGATCCGGTTGCGTTATATACTGAATGATATCTTTATCTTCTGCCAGCAAAATGATCATACTTTTTTCTTCTGCTCTTTTCTTAAGCGCAAAAATTTTAGCTACCGCTTCTTCATTAGTGGCATCACATCCAATGCCCCAGATAGTATCAGTAGGATATAAAATGATGCCGCCATTTTGCATCACGGTGATGCAATTGCTGATATCGGATGAAAAATCTATCATAGTATTTGCTTATACACTTTCATAATACTGTCAGCGTATTTTTCTGTTGTAAATAATTGTGCCTGTTCAAAACCTTTGCTGCGTAAAGTGCCAGCGAGTTCACTGTCGCTTGCAACCTGCAGCATGTAGTGGGCCAACTGCTCTGTATCACCTGGTGAAAAATATAAAGCAGCGTCACCACCCACTTCGGGCAAACTGCTGGTATTGCTGCTGATCACCGGTAAGCCGCTCCACAAAGCCTCCAGCAATGGTGCACCAAAGCCCTCAAAAATAGAGGGGTATATCAATGCCAATGCCTGCTGGTAAATTGCCGGAAAGTCAGCTGCTGTTGTAAATTCCAACGCTTTGGAAGCAGGTAATTCGTTGAGCAAAATCAGACGATTGGCCATGCCGTTTTCGTGCATCAGTTTTCTTACTTCTTCTTTTTCTTTTTTACCATTGCCAATTACTACCAAAGGAATATCCAATTTGTCTTTCAGCAATATCATGGCCTTGCAGATCACAACCAGGTTTTTTCGTGGTGCAATGGAACTGACAAATAAAAAATACTCGCCTGGTAACTGGTATCTTTTTTTTACAATTGCTTTTTGTGCATCTGAAATGGTTTGCTGAAAAATAGGGTTACAACTCTGGTAACAGATAGCTATTTTTTCCTGCGGCACCTTATAGAAATTAATCAAATCAGCCTTTGTTTGTTCGCTGATAGCGATAACTGTATCGGCCGCTTTGCAGGCCTGTTTTATTTTATGACGGTGTACATAGCGTTCATCAAAATTGTATGTTTCCGGAAAGCGCTCGAAAATGATATCATGAATGGTAACGGCCGTTTTTACACCGGTTCGTTCAATATGCAGCGGCAATTCATTGCTTACGCCATGATAAATATCGATGGATGATCCGGCGATTGTTTTCACCATGCCCCGCCTCCGCCACCAACCCGGAAACTGTTTTCCTGGAAAGCTTTCCGGAAAAATGGCACTCACATTTTTGAAAGCAGCCACATCAAACAGATCCGTTTTTTTTGGTGCAAATAAAGTGTACTGGTGTTGCGGGTAATGCTGTGTCAAAATTGCAATCAGCGAACGGATATAATTACCCAGGCCTGTTTTATTTTGATATGCTCTTTTGCCGTCATAACCTATATTCATAATTATATACTGCCTTGTGAATGGAAACGCAAGATAAATAAACCCTTCGATAAGTAGAGAGTAGTCAGTAGTGAGTGTCTCACTATTGACTATTGACTATCGGTTATCGACAGTTATAAGCCTTGTATAATTAGTTTCAAATTCAACGCCCTCCCTTTTAATCTTTTTGTATCTTGCGCAGCCCGGCAAATTTCATATAGCAGACTACATTAGTACAACTGCTTTCAACAACCGGAAGAACAATCATATAACCGAAAAAAGCAACACATTACAATGGAACAAAAAGAATGTATACTGGCGGCCTGGGCAAACAGGGAACTGCTTAAGGAAGAAAAATACGCCGACGCAGTAAGAACCATCATTGAAGAAGTAGACAAGGGCAGGTTAAGAACTGCTTCGCCAACAGAAAACGGGTGGCAGGTGAACGAATGGGTAAAGCAGGCCATACTGATGTATTTTGGCATTCAGCAAATGCAGACTTTTAATTTACCGCCATTTGAATTTTATGATAAGATGAAACTAAAGAGCGGGTATGCGGCACTGGGAGTTAGAGCGGTTCCACATGCAGTTGCAAGATATGGTGCTTACCTGGCTAAAAATGTAGTACTGATGCCAAGCTATGTAAACATTGGCGCCTATGTAGATGAAGGTACGATGGTAGATACCTGGGCAACGGTAGGTAGTTGCGCACAAATAGGCAAAGGCGTACACTTGAGTGGAGGCGTGGGTATTGGCGGCGTACTGGAGCCATTGCAGGCAAGCCCGGTAATTATTGAAGATGGTTGTTTTATTGGCAGCCGTTGTATTGTAGTGGAAGGTGTTCGGGTGGAAAAAGAAGCCGTGCTCGGTGCCAACGTTGTGCTGACACAATCCACTAAAATCATTGATGTAAGCGGCAGTGAGCCAAAAGAAATGAAAGGTATCGTACCAGCAAGGAGCGTGGTAATACCCGGCACCTACAACAAAAAATTTCCTGCAGGCGAGTATGGTGTTGGTTGTGCATTGATCATCGGACAGCGTAAACCTTCCACTGATTTAAAGACAAGTTTAAATGATGCACTACGAGATTTTAATGTGTCAGTTTAGCGTTTTAAAAGGCATTGCCCGGCAATATTCCGGGTTTGTAACAGCAGTTATTCCAGGCATTTTACCAAACAGGATTTTAAATGATGGAAGTTTAAAAAATATAAAATACACCAGCCCCTTTACGGGGCTGAGTTGTTTAATTATGACACCTAAAAATGATAGCTCCTCCATCCCTGTCACCGGATTTATGCTTGCTTTCGCAGGCTCCATCCTGTTTTCTACCAAAGCCATCATTGTTAAAAAAGCTTTTGCCGATACGCATACCGATGCATTGACTTTGCTTATGTTACGGATGGTTTTTGCACTTCCGTTTTTTATCGGTGCGGCTATTTTGTCGGGTAATAAAAAAGAAAATGTAACTATTACACCTCAACAATGGCTGCGTATTATCGGGCTGGGAATATTTGGCTATTACCTGAGTAGTTTATTTGATTTTATTGGATTGCAATATATCAGCGCCGGCCTCGAGCGGTTAATTCTTTTTCTGTATCCAAGTTTTGTGTTGCTCATCAATGCGGCCATTTTTAAACAAAAAATATCAGGCATTCAAAAAATAGCGCTGGCACTTACTTATGCTGGTATTGCCATTGCTTATGCCGGCGAGTTGGGGGTGGATTATGATAATGCTCATTTTTTATTGGGTAGTATATTGATATTTATTTGTGCCATCACTTTTGCTGTTTACCTGGTAGGGAGTGGCAAAATTATTCCGCTGGTAGGGGCTACCAGGTTTACGTCTTATGCCATGCTGGCTTCAACGGCAGGTGTTTTTTTGCATTTTCTTATAGCAGGCAATTACAACAATATGCCAGCCGGAAATTCATTTTGGGGGTATGGATTTTTACTGGCAATTATAGCTACCGTAATACCCGGTTTTTTAGTTTCCAATGCGATGAAAAAGATTGGGTCCAATAATGTGGCCATCATATCCAGTATTGGCCCTGTTAGCACCATTTTACAGGCACATTTCATTTTAGGTGAACGCATTTTTTTTGAGCAGGTAATTGGTACCATGCTGGTGATTGCAGGGGTTTTATTAACAGGGTGGAAAGTACGTGATATAGTTGTTTGATCTTAGAAAGCGCTCTGGCTTAAACGAATATATTACCCTGTATCTCTTTTAAAAATTTCGCATGCGTGCAGCGATTGAAACATACAACGCCGCCGTTAATTTGAAAGATTTGCCTTGTATGCTTTGATTTTTATAGGTAAAGGGTTTAGAAAATCAGGGTGGTCGCGGATAAGAAAAAACTTGATATTTTATAATAAGCTTTTGGGCAGATAACATATTGTTCTATATATTTGCAGCCCTGAATGATTATGCCCAGATGGCGAAATTGGTAGACGCACTGCCTTCAGGTGGCAGCGTTCGCAAGGATGTGCAGGTTCGAATCCTGTTCTGGGCACCCAAAAACTACAAACTTAGAACCCGCTTCCAGAGCGGGTTTTTGTTGCGATAAACTTTTCATCTAGGGTACTTTTTTGATGACAGCTAAAAAGTCAAACAGTTAAAAGCTCGAATACATTCATCCCGGCTTTTTTAGGTTGAAACTTTGATCTTTTGAATCTTACACTTCATAAGGGGGAAGAAGGAACGATTGATGAAGTTAGAATCTTGCCATCACGGCTTTTAAAAAGTTGAGAACTTCTACCATAACGATGTCAGCTATTTTTATTTTAGATGATGATCGGTTTGGTGATCAGAGTTAGTCGGATAGAGTAAAATTCATTAATTTTTGTGACCAATAGGGAAAGGATTTAGTGCACTTCCACGAATTCTGTGCTTTGTCTTTTAGACTGGGAACTGAAAATGACAATTAATTGGTTTTTTCTAAATTTCTGAATTAGCCCAGTCCAATGGTCGGCGTGTTTTCACTGATCATGTTTTTTTTTCTATCATTAATTAAAACAAACTATACCTGGAAAAGTCGTGCCATAGGTTAATCTGCCTTCCTGTAAAAATCAACTTTCTCCGGTGCAAGCGGTTGGTTACCCAAAATAATATCCGCCGCCTTTTCTGCGATCATCATAATCGGAGCATACAAATTACCATTCGTTACATACGGCATTACACTTCCATCTACTACTCTCAAACCGTCAATACCATGTACCCGCAAAGTGAGTGGATCTACAACAGACATTTTATCTGTACCCATGCGGCAGGTGCAGGATGGATGCAAGGCTGTCTCTGCATCCCGGCGCACCCAATCCAGTATTTGTTCATCTGTGTCAACGGTAGGTCCCGGTGAAAGTTCCCCACCATTAAATTCATCCATCGCTGGTTGATTCAGAATTTTTCGTGCGCAGCGGATGGCCTCTACCCATTCCTTTCTGTCCTGGTCTGTGGAGAGATAATTAAACAGGATAGCTGGTTTTTCTTTTGGGTCTGATGACTTTATTTTTATTGATCCACGGGCATCAGAATTCATTGGCCCGACATGCACCTGGTAACCATGTCCTCCTGATGGAGACGTGCCATCATATCGGATGGCAACCGGCAAAAAGTGAAACTGAAGATTAGGGTAAGCAACTGTATCATTGCTTCTGATAAACCCTCCACCCTCAAAGTGATTGGTTGAAGCAGGACCTTTTTTAAACAACAACCACTGAAGGCCAACCCAGGGTTTGTTATACCATTTCAATGCCGGGTATACGCTGACCGGTTTTTTGCAGCTGTATTGGATATACACTTCCAGGTGATCCTGTAAATTCTCTCCCACACCAGGCAAGTCGTGCAGCGTTTCAACCCCTGCAGCCTTCAACGTTTGAGGATTGCCGATTCCAGATAACTGCAGCACCTGCGGAGAATTAATGGCTCCTCCACAGCAAATAATTTCACCTGCTGTAACCCTGTGCAAACTATCTCCTTTTAAATATTCCACGCCGACAGCACGTTTACCAGAGAACAGAATTTTGGTGGTGAGTGCACCGCAGATTACTTCCAGGTTTTTTCGTTTTCCCAGAACAGGATGCAGGTATGCATCTGAAGCAGACCAACGCTTTCCGTTTTTTATGTTGCGGTCGAACTTGCCAAAACCTTCCTGCTGAAATCCGTTGACATCGTCTGTGAGCGGATAGCCTGCCTGTTTGGCCGAATCAAAAAATCCTTTAAACAAGGGATTGGTGGCAGGCCCGGTCTCAAGATACAGTGGACCATCGCCACCACGAAAGGCGTTTACTCCGGCGGTTCTGTTTTCAGACTTTTTAAAATAGGGGAGACAATGGGCATAATCCCATGTTTCCATTCCCGGATCCTTTGCCCACTTTTCATAGTCCATGGCATTACCACGAATAAAGATCATTCCATTAATGGAACTGGAACCACCCAGCAGTTTTCCACGGGCGTGATATACCTGGCGGTTATTCATGAATGGCTCAGGCTCCGACTTGTATTGCCAGTCATAAAATTTACTGCCAATCGGGTAGGTAAGCGCAGCGGGCATATGAATAAAAATATCCCACCAGGCATCCGTTCTTCCCGCCTCTAGCACCAGCACCTTATGATCCGGGTTTTCACTTAGCCGGTTTGCCAGCACGCAGCCTGCAGATCCGCCTCCGATAATGATTGTGTCAAAAATTTTATCCATTGCTATTTATACATTTAATAAGGAGCGTCAACATTTCCTAATTCTACATACACACTTTTTAGCTGCGTATACTGTTGAATGGCAGCAAGGCTATTCTCCCGGCCAAGTCCGGATTGTTTATACCCACCAAAAGGCAGTTCAATAGGAGTGATGTTATAATTATTGATCCAGCAGGTACCTGCCTGTATTTGATGAATTACCCGGTGGCCGCGTTTGATGTCATTCGTAAATACACCTGCTGCCAGTCCGTAAGCGGAGTCATTTGCCCTTGCAATTACTTCTTCTTCGGAGTCAAAGCAGAGTATACAAAGCACAGGGCCAAAAATCTCTTCTTTGCAGATTTCCATGGCATCCTCGCAATCCGTAAAAATTGTGGGTGTAAGGAAATTACCGAAACGGATATCGCGCCCTTTAAAATCTTTTTCAGGTCGTATACCTCCGGTAAGTAATGTTGCACCTGCAGCTTTTCCAGCATCAATAAACCCGATTACTTTTTCCAGGTGGGCTTTACTAATCAAGGCGCCCATTTGGGTATCAGTATCTGCCGGGTCGCCCACTTTTATTCTTTCTGTGCGCTCCCTGAGCTGCGACAAAAAGGAGTCGTATATTTTACGCTGCACAAATACCCTGGTTCCATTCGAACAAACTTCACCCTGTGTATAAAAATTGGCCAGCAAGGCCGCTGATACCGCATTGGGGATATCTGCATCTTCAAAAACAATTAAAGGAGACTTTCCACCCAGTTCAAGGGTAACTTTTTTTAGTTGGCTTGCGGCGCCGGCAAATATTTTTTTACCGGTAGCCACTGAACCTGTCAGTGAGATTTTTGCAATACCTGGATGAGCTGTTAGCATAGCGCCAACCCGGCCATCACCCTGCACTACATTAAACAAACCAGGCGAGGCGCCGGCGTCCATAAATGCCTGCGCCAATTCGAGTGCCGTGGCCGGGGTGAGTTCGGAGGGTTTAAAAATCATCGAATTGCCGCAGGCCAGTGCCGGTGCGGCTTTCCAGGCAGCAATCTGGATAGGATAGTTCCATGCACCAATGCCCGCACAAATACCCAAAGGCTCAGGACGGGTGTATCCAAAGGCGTTTTTTAAATCAACAAAATCGCCGTGTATGGTTGCAGCCATTCCTCCAAAATATTCCAGGGCATCTGCAGCCGAACTAACATCCACCACCAGCGATTCCGAAAGGGGCTTTCCAACATCCTGCGTTTCCAGCAACGCAATTTTTTCTAACCTCGATCTTAATATCTCTGCTGTTTTTACCAGCACCCGGCCACGTTCTGCCCCGGTCCTGGTTCGCCAGATTTGAAATGCCTTTTGGGAGGAAGCTACGGCTGCTTCAATATCTTCTTCGTTTGCCTGGTAAACGGTTCCCAGCGGATTGTTGTCAGCCGGATTGTAGTTTACCCAGGATTCCCTGTTTGTGTTGGTAGTTAATGCGCCATCTATAAACTGAGTATACTCCATATTCTTGTTAAGGAATTTGTTGTTTTTTATTAAGCCTGTAATTATAAATCAACACACCAAGGCAAATCAACCCCGCTGTGTATATCCATGCTGCATACTGGTTATACCATCCTTCACCATAGGTTGCCGTACGGGGCCACGACACATTGATCACCATAAAACTGCTCCAGACAAGCGCCAGGATATTCACCGGGAATCCCCATTTGCCTAAACTAAACCTTGCGTCTGCATCCCCTCCGTTACGGGTTAATATAATCCTGTTTCTTAGTTGAAGTGCCACCACTATCCAGTAAGCAAGGTTAGCCCACAATATAGCGATAGAAGTTACCAGCTCAAATACTTTTGGAAATTGCAGGTTGACTGCCAGGATAATGATTGCCGCTAATCCACAAAGCAGGGTAGCCAAAACCGGCGTCTGGGTTTTTGCGGAAACATGCGATAAGGATTTACTAAAGGGCAGGTAGCCGTCACGTCCCATAGCGAACATCAGTCTTACGGCTCCTGAATGAACTGCAAAAGTGCATACAACGATGGCAAAAATAACATTGCATAGAAAAAGGCGGCCGGTCGTTTCACCCAACACAGATTTCACCAGCATGGGTAGCCCTCCGTTTATATTTCCCAAATCCGGCATGTTAAAATCCGGCACCGCCATTAATGCAAGCAGTAATACAAGTAATCCGGCAAATCCGGCGGCAAGCAAGGCCTGCAGGATGGCGCGGGGTGCTTTTTTTCTTGGATCATGTGTTTCTTCGGCCAATGTTCCGGCCGTGTCAAAACCATATAATACATAGGAGGCTGTTAAGGCAGTAGCTGCAAAAAAAATCTTCAGACCCGGAAATGCGTTGAAGGCAGATCCGGCATTTTTAATGTGAACAACCGCGTCGATAGGGGATCTTACCCTGTTTAAAAACAGCAAAACGATCAGCAATACAATGCCAATCAGTTCGGTAAATACACCAATATTGTTAATCAGCGCCAGCAGCTTAATACCCCTGGCATTGACGACGGTACTAATAATAATCAGCACAGACCCCAGTACAATGGCGTTCACCGCAACGGATTTTGCATCATTGGAGTTTCCAATAACCTGGAAGGAATTTGAAATCTGGGGTAAACTTACCTGCAGTGCCATGGCCACGGCGGCAATCGTAACAATCAGGCAGGCCAGGTAAATCCAGCCAGTCATCCAGCCAAGAAAAGAGTTACCGGTAAACTTTGCCCACTGATACACCCCGCCGGATAAGGGAAACCTGGAAGCCAGTTCTGCAAAGCAGAGCGCCACCAGCAACTGACCAACCAATACAAATGGCCAGGTCCAGAAAAATCCCGGCCCTGCAACGCCATACCCCAAATGAAACATCTGGAAAAGACCGGTAAGAATAGAAATATAAGAAAAGCCTGCAGCAAAACTGGAGAAGCTCCCCATGGAACGCTTTAATTCCTGCCGGTAACCAAAACTGGCCAGGTCGTTATTATCGTTAGCGGGCGTTTCATTCATATATGAATTGCAGGTGATTGGTTTTGGTAAATTGTAAATTTTAATGATCAAGGATGCCTGGTGTATAAGTTGCCAGTTCCATCCTGATTTTGTTGGTTGTTTTCTTCATGAATATTGAATGACAGCTGCTTTTTTGCTCCGACTTAATTATTGGATCTGACTCCAATTTATAAAAAAATCACCACCTAGCCCTTATTTTTTAATTGCGATAAAGGATTTTACTCCATACTATAAAAAATATCACCGTGTTACCTTTATTTTTTAACTTAGTTGCGGACTAACTCTAAATGATAAAAAATACGTCTATGTCCTTAACCGGAATTGATTCAAACTTTACTTTACCTGTGCAGTATTACACAAGTACTGACATTTTCGAAGCCGAACTTGAAAAGATTTTCTACAGCCGGTGGATTTATGTGGCTTGTGAAGCCGACATTCCGAAAGCAGGCGATTACGTTGCTTTGAAAATAGGAAAGCGGTCTTTTTTTCTGCAACGGTCAGAAAACGGTGAGGTGCGGGGATTCTACAATGTATGCCGGCATCGCGGTCATGAACTGGTTACCGGTGAAAAAGGCAACTGTCGCCGGCTCATCTGCCCTTATCACAACTGGACTTACGGTCTTGACGGAAAGCTGATACATGCCCGCGGTATGGAGGATGGTTTTCCGATCGAAGATTTCGGACTCAATCCGATAGAAGTAAGCGTGATCGGGGGGCTAATTTATGTATGCCTTACCTCGCCAGCACCCCCTGATATCGAAATAGTGAAAAGCAGGCTTAGTCCTTATCTCGCCCCATACGAAGTAGCTAAAACCAAAATTGCCTGCCAGAAGGATATAATAGAAGCTTGTAACTGGAAGCTTGTTATTGAAAATAACAGGGAGTGTTTGCATTGTTCCAGCAATCACCCTGAACTGTTGGTGCCATTGTACAGCTCTGGTTTTGGAAAGGGGTTGGACAAGGATAATATACAAGCCGATGAACGACGCTTCCAGGAAGCGCTTCAGCAAAAAGAAAGAGAGTGGGAAAGCCTTGGTCTTCCTTTTGAATTGATAGAGTTTCCTGATGGATTGTGGTTTCGTACGGTTCGGCTACCACTTGCCAATCAATGTATATCCCATACCCTTAAACCAGAACACGCCTGCAAAAAACTCCTCGGCAATTTTAAACGGCCGGAAGGAAGTGGACTTTCTTTATGGACGCATCCAAATTCCTGGAATCACTTTTTGACCGACCACATCGTTACTTTTTCAGTCTTCCCGCTTTCGGTAGATAAGACGCTGGTGCGCACCAAATGGCTCGTTGCTGCCGATGCGGTGGAAGGTGTGGATTATAATATTGATGACCTGACAAATGTTTGGACTGCGACCAATGCACAGGATCAGCGCCTGGCAGAAGGCGCTTACCGCGGCATATGCTCCGGTGGCTACAAGCCCGGTCCACTGGCCGACGAGGAATACCTCGTAAAGCAGTTTCTTTCCTGGTACAGTGATCAACTCACCGAAAACACCACACACTGATGCCAAAAATTATAATTATAGGAGCCGGTATTGTTGGTTGTTCATTGGCCGACGAGCTCACGGAACGGGGATATTGTGATATCACCGTTATTGAAAAAGGCAAGCTCTGGAAGCCCGGCGGCTCTACATCGCATGCCCCTGGTGTTGTTTTCCAGACCAATGGATCACGTACCATGGCGCAGTTCGCCCGCCAGACGGTCGAAAAATTATACAGCCTTCAGCATAGTGACGACACCTGTTTTCTTAAGGTGGGTAGCCTGGAGATTGCCACTACGCCTGAACGCCTGGCTGAGCTTCACCGCAGGGCCGGCCTGGCCCTGTCTGCCGGGATTAATGCGCAGGTAATATCTCCCGACGAAGCATTGAAATTGCATCCTTTGTTGGTTCGTGATAAATTGCTCGGTGCATTGTATGTGCCCGATGATGGCATCGCACGGGCAGTATTGGCCGATGAAGTAATGGGGGAGCGGGCTATCAGCCGCGGCGCCCGTTATATTGATAGTTGCGAAGTCACAGCGATTGATCAGGTCGATGGCCACGTCACTGGTGTTCAAACTACGCAGGGAACATTCCCGGCGGATATCGTTGTTTCCTGTGCTGGAATATGGGGGCCGAAGATCGGAGCGATGGTGGGCATGTCAAAAGCTATTCAGCCGCTGGCGCACCAGCTATGTTACACGGTGCCGATGCCTGAACTGGCTTCTTATAAAACGGAAGCCGAATTGCCTGTGTTGCGTCACCAGGGTTCGGATCTTTATTTCAGGCAGCGGGGACAGAGTCTTGCTGTTGGCTGGTACGGACACCGGCCACTTGCTGTCAAGGCTCAGGACATCCTTCCGGCTGAGCTTGCTGAAGTAATGCCCAGCCAGGTGCCATTTACTCCTGAAGATTGGAAGGGTGCTATGGAGCGTTCGATAGAAGTCATTCCTTCGCTGAAGGATACCGATATTGCTGAATCGATGAATGGTTTGTTTTCCTTTACTGTTGACAATTTCCCCTTGATGGGTGAGTGGTCAGGCTTGAAAGGTTTTTGGGTTGCAGAGGCTGTATGGGTCACCCATGCATGCGGTGTGGCACGGGCGATGGCTGAGTGGATCGTGAATGGCCATCCAACACTGGCCGTGCATGAATGCGATGTTAACCGCTTTGATGCCCATCAGTTGGGTGCACAACATATTGAAGAACGGGGTGCGCAAAACTTTGTTGAGGTCTACGACCTGCTGCATCCCCTGCAGCCAATGGAGTCGCCTCGTCCGCTACGCACCACCGGTTTTTATCAGCGTCAACAAGAACTTGGCGGCTTCTTTCTTGAAGCTGCCGGTTATGAGCGGCCGCAATGGTACGAAGCCAATGCCGGTTTGGTCGATCATTTCAAAAGTCCATCACGGGATGAATGGAGTTCAAAATTCTGGTCGCCAATCATTGGTGCTGAGGTTTGCTCGGTAAGGGAAAGCGTTGGGCTTTTCGATATCACTACCTTAAAACGTATTGAAGTCACCGGTAAAGGTTCATTAGAGTTTTTGGAGCAAATGACAACAGGTAACCTGCGCAAGAAGCCGGGCTCCATCACCTATTGCCTGCTGCTGAATGATAAGGCTGGCATGCTAAGCGACATCACTGTAATGCGGCGTGGTGAGCATGACTTTTTTATTGGCGTGAACAGCAATACTGATATCAATTACCTGAAACAACTGGCACCAGATACCGTGCATGTGCGGGACGTGACTGCCGGCACTGTTGGCCTGGGGCTCTTCGGACCTAAGGCGCGGGCACTCGCCCAGTCTTTAACAAGAGATGATTTGAGCAATGGGGCACTCGGTTACTTTAAACTAAAGAGCACCTATCTCGGGCATGTACCCGTGATGCTTGCCAGGCTATCTTACGTTGGTGAACTTGGATATGAAATTTACACTACGGCCGATTTTGCATTAAAATTATGGGATACCCTTTGGCAGGCAGGAAAGGAATTCGGATTGATTGCAGCCGGTCGTGGGGCATTTAATTCCATGCGCCTTGAAAAAGGATACCGCAGTTACGGGACAGATATGAACAGTGAGCACAATCCGCATGAGGCAGGGCTGTCCTTTGCCGTTCGCAAGGGAGGAGGATACAAAGGAGCGGAGGCTTTCAATGCAATAGATAAAGATGCACTGAACAGGCGGTTGGTATGCCTGATCCTTGAAAACCCTCAGCATGTGGTGTTGGGCAAAGAACCTGTACTGCATCACGGCAAGCCGGTGGGTTATGTTACCAGTGCCTATTTTGGTCATACCATTGGTAAGCAACTGGCTTATGCGTGGGTGCCTGCAGCATTGAGCAATCAGGGTACAAGCCTTTCTATCCGATATTTCCAAAATGATTACCCGGCCACCGTTGGAGAGGATCCGCAGTACGACCCACAAATGACAAGATTAAAATCATGACGAATACGAACGATATATTAGCCCCGGGCATAATAGGGCGTAGACGGGCAGCCGCTTTGCCTGAGCAACCTCCGCAATTGTGGAAGTCGGTGAAGCGGAAGAAAGCATACGATATCGTCATCGTTGGAGGTGGTGGTCACGGACTGGCAACCGCTTATTACCTGGCAAAAAATCATGGCCTCACCAATATTGCCGTTGTGGAGAAGGGCTGGCTTGCCGGCGGCAATACGGCACGTAATACCACCATAATCCGCTCAAATTATTTGTGGGACGAATCGGCATCTATCTATGAGCACTCCCTGAAATTATGGGAGACGCTGGAGGAAGACCTCGGTTATGAAATGTTCTTCAGCCAACGGGGCGTATTGACGCTTGCACATTCCGTTAGCGATGTGCGTTCGAAAAAACGCAATCTATATGCAAACGCCCTCAACGGTATCGACAGTGAATGGCTCACTCCGGAAGAGGTGAAGAAACTGGTGCCCATCATCAATATCAGCGAAGATGTGCGCTATCCTGTGCATGGTGCCACCTACCAACCACGTGGCGGTATCGCCAAACACGATTGGGTAGCCTGGGGTTATGCAAAGGCAGCGAGTGATCTCGGGGTGGATATCATCCAGGGCACCGAGGTAACAGGCTTTGATATCAGGAACAATAAGGTGCAGGGAGTACACACTTCCCAGGGCACGATTGCAGCCGGCAAGGTGGGTATGGTTGCAGCGGGTCATTCATCGGTGCTGGCCAATCTCGCCGGATTCCCCGTTCCCATCCAGAGCCGGCCATTGCAGGCGCTGGTAAGTCCGCTGCTGGAACAGGTGCTCAACACCGTGGTGATGAGCGGCGCCGTTCATGTGTATGTAAGCCAGGCCCATAAGGGTGAGTTGGTAATGGGTGCAGGTACTGACGCCTTCAACTCTTATGCACAGCGTGGCGGCTTTCATGTAATTGAACACCAGTTAGCGGCAGCGCTGGAATTGTTTCCTATTTTTTCCCGTGCACAGGTGCTGCGGACCTGGGGAGGTATAGTTGATGTCTGTCCGGATGCATCGCCAATCATCGGCCTTACCCCGGTAGAAAACCTGTTTATCAATGCAGGATGGGGAACTGGTGGGTTCAAGGCCACGCCCGGTTCCGGCTGGGTAATGGCTCACACAATAGCAAACGGAGCTCCACATGAATTGAATAAGCCATTTGCACTTGATCGCTTTGTAACGGGGCATTTGATTGACGAACACGGAGCAGCAGGCGTTGCTCACTAAAAAAATATTTTATGTTGTATATTCCTTGTCCCCACTGCGGCCTGCGCAACGAAACCGAGTTCCATTACGGAGCCGAGGCCGGCGTAGCTTACCCCGATCCCAATGCCCTGGCCGACAGTGACTGGGCGAAATACCTGCACATCCGGGCTAATCCCAAGGGCTGGCTTGCCGAGCGGTGGGTGCACTTTGCCGGCTGTGGCCGCTGGTTCAACTTATGGCGCAATACTGTCACGCATGAGATCGGACCGGCATACCTTCCTTTTACTGAACAACCAAAATCGCCCGGTAACATCGGGCAGGAGGGCCAGAAGGTATGAGCGAAATTTCATTCATTTTTGACGACAATATTTACAAGGGACAACAAGGCGAGCCGATGGCGGCTGCCTTATTGCGCAGCGGCTTGCTAACAATAACCAACAGTACTTATCATGGACGTCCACGCGGCGTGGTTGGATTGGGTGTGGAAGAACCCAATGCGCTTGTTCAACTGGTATCTGGTACGCAGGAATCAATGCGCCCAGCCACGGTGATTGAGATGGCGGAAGGCCTTGCTGCACGCAGCCTTACCGGCATAGGCGCACTGCCTGAACTACCCGATGAGGCAAGGTACGACAAGGCCAACCGTTATGTTGATACACTGGTGATAGGAGCCGGTGTTGCCGGATTGAAAGCGGCGGATGAAGCACTTCGGGCAGGACATGAAGTGTTGTTGATTGACGACCAGCCGGGACCCGGAGGACATCTCCGGCACCTAGGTATGGAATTACCATCACCGCTGAAGGATATTCTTGTACATAAAAATCTTACTTATATACCCAGGTGCACTGCAACTGGATTGTATGACCAGAACTATATTGTAGCTGTTGAACGGCGAAGCGATCATCTTGGAGATGCAGCTCCGCTTAACCGTGCCCGCATCAGGGTATGGCATATTCGTGCCGACAGGGTAGTGCTGGCACCCGGTGCATTCCAGCGCCCGTTAATCTTCGCCAATAATGACAGGCCCGGCATCATGCTCTCTCATGCGGCTGCAACTTATGTTGCCTTGCATGGAGTGCGAATCTTTAAACGTGCCGTTGTTGTTACGGTCGACAACCAGGGATATCGTGATGCTCTCAGGCTTCACCAGGCTGGTGTGCATGTGCATGCTATCTATGATGTGCGGCCCGATGCACAGGGTGCAAGTGTTGATGCAGCAAAAGCGGCGGGGATTCCGGTCCGCCTTCGTACGACTGTTCTTGACACTACAGCCAATGCAGAAGCGGCTTTGCAAAGCGTCATTCTACGAGACCTCAATACAAACGAAATAGTTGAAACAACCGCTGATCTGTTGGCCGTTTCAGGAGGCTGGACCCCAATCGTTGACCTGGCCACCCACATCGGCATCAAGCCGACGTGGAGTGCGAAACATGCGGCGTTCCTGGTAAATCATGCAATTAACCAGCTCCAAACTGCCGGTATGCTGGCCGGCGATTTCGGCGGCGACGATGATCCAGCGGTATTCTTTGGTCCTGCATTGGATGATGAGCAGGCCCGTAACGCATACATCGACCTGCAACGGGATGCAACCTTGCACGAGTTGCGCCGTGCGGTAGGGGCAGGCTTGCACAGCATTGAACACATCAAACGATACACAACCATCGGTACAGCACACGACCAGGGCAAAACCAGCGGCATGCTCACTATCGGTGCACTTTGCCAATTGAATGCTACAGCCCAGGGCGGAAACTCCGTTCTGTCGCCTGCTGATGTGGGTACCCTTTCTTTCAGGCCACCGTATGTGCCGGTGCCGTTCGCTGCATTGGCCGGACGGGAACGTGGACCGTTGTCCGATCCCATCCGTATTACACCAATTCATCCATGGCATGTTGAAGCCGGTGCAGTCTTCGAAGACGTGGGACAATGGAAACGCCCCTGGTACTTTCCTAAGCAAGGAGAAAGCATGGACGATGCCGTTCGGCGGGAATGTGTGGCGGCAAGGGAGGGCGTTGCTGTCATGGATGCCTCCACGCTTGGAAAAATTGATATCCAGGGACAGGATGCCGGTGTTTTTCTTGACCGCATTTATACCAATATGTTTTCTACATTGCCCGAAGGACAGTGCCGTTATGGATTGATGTGCAAGGCAGATGGCATCGCTTTTGACGATGGCGTCGCCACCCGCCTCGGGAAAAATCACTACCTAATGACCACTACTACAGGAGGCGCTGCGGGGGTACTTGCGTGGCTGGAAGAGTGGCTGCAAACCGAATGGCCTGAGCTCAAAGTGTATTGCACTTCGGTTACCGAGCATATTTCCACGATCGCATTGGTGGGCCCGAAAAGCAGGCAATTGCTGCAGGAATTGGTAACAAATGTTGATCTTTCCAAAGAAGCATTTCCCTTTATGCATAGCCGTATGGCAACGATCGATGGAACAACGGTGCGTATTGCCCGAATTTCTTTTTCAGGAGAACTGGCGTTTGAAATCAACGTTGACTGGAGTGATGCCCGTTCTATCTGGGAACGATTGTGGTCGCTGGGACGTCCCTACGATCTGACCGCTTATGGAACAGAGACCATGCACGTATTGCGGGCGGAAAAGGGTTACGTTATCATGGGACAGGATACGGACGGAACACAAACACCGCATGACCTCAACATGTCGTGGATCGTATCTAAGAAGAAGGAATTCATCGGAAAGCGCTCTCTGCAATTGCCCTACCTGCAGCAAGCAGGAAGACCGCAGCTGGTAGGCCTGTTGCCGGAACAGGGGGACGAAGTACTACCTGAAGGAGCCTACATTACCGCACTGGATGCAAAGCCAGATGAGCAGGGTAAAACTAACCACACCGGTTTTGTTACGAGTTCCTATTATTCACCAACACTGGGACATGCGTTTGCATTGGCGCTTATAGCCAATGGACTGAACCGAATGGGCGAAGTGGTGGCCGTTCCCATCGGAAAAAAAGGGTTGCGGGCTACCATCTGTGACGCTGTATTTATTGATAAAGAGAATCTCCGGAGAGACTAACCGAAAACCGAATTATGATTATCAAACAAAGTCCGCTGAAAGGAATAAACGTAGGAACCGTTACAATGGTATCCATTGCTGAAATTCCGGGATTGTATACCACCGATCTTCGTGTGGCACCAGAAACCTCCACCCATGCGGCAGTAATCGAAGCATTGGGAATGGAGCTGCCGGGAAAACCAGGTGAGACCCAGACGGCTACAATACCGGGTGGAGGCGAAGCGCATGCCCTCTGTCTTGCACCCGACTGGTGGCTGATTGTTGGATACCAGGAAGCTGAGCAGAAGCTGTCACCGCTGCGGTTGAACAACGACTATCATTTCAGCGTAACGGATGTCAGCGGCCAGCGAACCACCATTGAACTGGAAGGACCTAATGCCCGTGAAGTGCTTGCCCATCTTTGGGAGCAGGATCTCCGCGAAAAATATTTTCCAGTTTCAAGTGTCTCCCAGGGCCTCACGGCAAAGGCGCCGGTGATCGTCTGGCACATGGCTCCGTTCCGGTATAGGGTAATGGTCAGAAGCTCATTCGCTTTGCACTTGTGGAAGGCGCTGGCAGATGCAGCGGGGGAGTGGATATTGGCATAAATAAATTCTTCTGGCGGATTTGGCCGCGGAATATTTCGAGCCAGGGGCTTTGAGTAGCTCATTATTACAAAGAGTACAAAATAATGCAGAGCATACGCCAACCCAACAATGCCATAAGATGCGAACCATCAGCAACTCTATTGTATGAATGGTGAAACGGCAGTCTTCTTTTTTCGCTTTTTCAATTATGCTGATTAGCCAAATATCACAATGAAATTCCAGGTGGCATTCAATAATCATAATCAGGAAGCTCATTAAAGTTCTTGAAGCTGATAGTTTTAGCTACGATTACTTTTAATTAGTAAGATTCTACTGATGCATTGTATAAAATCAACTATTACCCGCCAGGGAAAGGAATTCCATTCGCCGGGATTAATCGGTGGAAGAAAAGCTATCGGGTACCATTGAGCGTAAATATTGTAGCACAATTTGCTTACTCCTCCATCAAGTCGCCACCATTTTCTATTCCCGAATTATTTGTAGCGAATCTACTAAGCTCCATTAGAAGATTTTCTAACTCCTTAGATCAGGTATCAATTAATTTGCAGTATTGTCTGATTTCTGAGGCAAAAAATCCAAGATCCAACCGGTGCGGCAATAATAAATATTGTTTGCTTCAGGCCGGGCGAACCAATAAAATCGTATAGCAGTCTGTTGATACAGTTTTACTAAGTCGCGTATCTTCCATTTTCTTTCTCAGCCAACAGAGTTAATAGCAGGCGGTAAAATACTGCTTATTATGTCAAAAATATGGAATCACCGGCCGCATTTTCAGCCAATCAAACAGTCAGTTTATTTGAAGGTAAAAAGGATGCTTTTTTTGATGGTATTACAAGCCTGGCAGCATTCGTGTGCCCGGATTGTGTAACCTATATCACACTTTTGAATAATGGTAATACGGCCATTGTTTCATACCAGGGGAATATTCCTCCGGCACTATTTGAAGACGATATTTTTAGCACGTTCTGCATAGAAAGTAACACTGCCTGCAACCTGAGCGATACCCGTTGCGAAGCCCGTTTTTCGGACAGTCCATTGGTAGCGCAGGCTGTTGTGGTTGCTTATACCGCTATCCCTCTGAATGATAAGGAGGGAAATGTATTGGGTGCGCTGTCAGTTATCGCCAGCCGGGTAATACAACTATCAAACCAGCAAATTCTACTGCTGGAAACGCTTGCCCGCCAGGCAGCACTTGAAATAATCAATCGGGAAAAAATTGGAACGCTGGAGGAGCGGGTTGCCGGTGTGTTAAAAACAAACGGGCTATTAGAACAAACCAGTCAGGTGGCACGCATCGGAGCATGGCAGCTGGACATTGTAAATCAATCCCTTTACTGGTCGGCAACTACCAGGCAGATTCATGGAGTGCCAGATAGTTATATTCCCGATTTGCAAACCGCTGTTGATTTTTACAAGGAAGGCCAAAGCCGCGATACCATCAGCCGTTGTGTACATGAGGCTATACTCCACAATGTTTCTTATGATGAAGAATTACAGGTTGTTCAACAAGCGGGAACGGTGCGCTGGGTGCGGGCAAAAGGAGAACCGGTATTTGAAGATGGAAAGTGCGTGCGGATATTTGGCACTTTCCAGGACATACAAGTGCAAAAAGAGCAGCAGGAACTATTGGAAGGAAGTGAAAGAAAATACCGGTCCATTATAGAAAATTCATTAACAGCTGCTTTTTTAACTGATCCTTCTACCGGCACCATACTTGATTGCAATGAAGCCGCTGCTGGTATATTTGGTTATTCACCGGAAGTGTTGAAAACACTGGAAAGAAGAGATATAATTGACGTTGATGATCCGAAATTTGCGCTGCTTGCTCAACAAAGAAATGAATATGGGAGGATACAGGGCGAACTGACCGGTATCCGAAAAAATGGAGAACGCTTTCCGTTACTCTATTCCTCTGCTCTTTTTCGTGACAGAGAAGGGCAGATGCGGGCAAGTATGTCTGCAATCGATATTTCTTCAATAAAAAAAGTAGAAAATGAATTGCGTTTAAGAAAGGACGAATTCGAGTCGGCTTTTGAATTCGCTTCTATAGGCATGGCACTGGTGGGTTTGCAGGGGCGATGGTTAAGGGTAAATAAAAGCCTGTGCAACATGCTTGGCTATACGCAGGATGAATTGCTGGCAATGAACTTTCAGCAAATTACGCATCCGGAAGATTTAAAAGCTGATCTCGGGTTGGTAAACCAGCTGATTACCGGGGAAATAGAAAATTATAAACTGGAGAAGCGCTATTATACCAAAACCGGGGCTATTATCTGGATCAACCTGAGTGTCTCATTGGTGAAGGGTAGCGAAGGGTTACCTCAACACCTGATTAGTCAGATTGAAAATATCAGTGAAAGAAAAGCTGCGGAGCATTCGCTTGTTGAAGAAAAAGAAACGTTGGCTAATGTAATAGAAGGTACCAATGCCGCAGTGTGGGAATGGAATATACAGACAGGAGAAACAATATACAATGAACGCTGGGCCGGCATGCTGGGCTATACGCTTGAAGAGTTGCAGCCTGTTAATAAATATACCTGGACAAAGCTGACGCATCCTGTTGACAGAGCGATATCGAACCAGCTGATAAAAGCTTGTTTTAACAGGGAAACAGAATATTATGATTGCGAATACCGGATGAAACATAAGAACGGACAATGGGTATGGGTATTGGACCGGGGTAAGGTGATCAGCTTTACAGCAGAGGGTAAGCCTTTAAAAATGTTTGGAATTCATATTGACATTACTGCCCGCAAAAATATTTTTGAAGCCTTACAGGAAAAGCAGGCTTTTATTGAAACGGTGCTGAACACCATTAATGTGGGCGTAGTAGCCTGTGATGCCAACGGGGTAAAAATTTTATTAAATAAAGCTACCAGGGAGTTGTGCGGTTTACCCGCAGAATATACAGCCTTCAATAATATGGCAGACTTTTACCAGCTCTATCAACCCGACGGGGTTACCATGCTGACAGAGGAAGAGGCGCCACTTCATAGAACACTGGTTGAAGGAGAGATTAATAATGTAGAGATAGCCATAATTCCTAAAAATGGCATTGCCCGTATTTTAAGCGCTAACGGGCACCAGATAAAAGATGCCAATGGCGTAGTTTCCGGTGCCGTTATGGCGTTGCATGATATAACGGAACGTAAACAGGCAGAACAATTGCTGGCTTTCAGCGAAAGACGGTTTAAAGGAATTTTCAATTCCACATTTTCATTCATCGGTTTTCTGGCACCCGATGGTACACTGCTGGAAGCCAATGAAACCATTTTACGTTTTTCTGGTGTAAAGCCCGAAATGGTGATCAATAGAAAATTATGGGATTGCTATTGGGGGGAAACTTCTGCTGAGGAGAAGGAAAAACTGAAGGGTAAAATTGCACGTGCGGCACAAGGTGAATTCCTGGAATACGAACTTAAAATTGTGAGTGGAAATGGTAAGCCTATACATATTCTCTTCAACCTGAAACCGCTTTTTGATGACGATGGAAAAGTAATTGCCATTGTTTCGGAGGGACGGCCAATACAAGATATTGTGGACGCAAGGAAGGCGTTACTAGAGAAAAATTCGGAGCTGGAGCAGTTTGCATTTATTGCCTCACACGACTTACAGGAGCCACTGCGAATGATACGTTCTTTTATGCTGCTGTTGCGGGATAATTATGCAGGCCAGCTGGATACCAAAGCAAAAAAATACATTGATTATGCAATCGATGGTTCTGAAAGAATGACTGAAATGGTAAAACAGCTGCTTACCTACGCAAGGATAGGAAGCAATGAAACCATCAGGGAAGCAATCGATACCAACGAACTTCTGAAGGGAATATTAGCTTTACAACATGCAGTACTGGAGGAAAAAGAGGCACAGGTAACCGTACAGCCGTTGCCAGGTATTTATGGCATGAGAACGCCGCTGGTATTGCTTTTTCAAAACCTGATTTCCAATGCTGTTAAATACCAGCATCCTGGAATTAAACCACTTATAACAATCTCCGCAAGAGAAACGAGCCGAAATTATGAATTTGCAATACAGGATAATGGAATTGGCATCCCCCAAAATCACCAGGCAGAAATTTTTCAGCTGTTTAAACGACTGCATACTAAACAGCAATATGCCGGTACTGGCATGGGCCTTGCCACTTGTAAAAAAATTGTTGAACAACATAGTGGAAAGATATGGGTACAATCTGAAGAGGGAAAAGGAAGCGTATTTTATTTTACCATAAAAAAGTAGTAGCGCCGAATTAAGACTACATCGATCTGTAAAAAAAATGGAAAAGCAGATGAGTGAAAATGATTTTTTTTAATTGCCAGATCGGCATTTTGAACCCCAATGCGAATATTAAATAGTTTTAAATGGATACAGCGTTTCGAACGCTCTGTCCAGCAAAAGGCTGCCTTCGTGCATGCCATGAATGCTGCAACTCCTGCAAATTTATTTACCTCCATCAATGTTGAATGTATCCAACAAACGCCCATGCTTTCACAAATGCGAAACTTTTACCGGTCCCCAAGCCACATTAATTCCCTGCCATGGTAAAGGCAAAATAACCAGCCAGTAATGCAAGGGAGATTACGGAGGTTCTGACTATCCATTTTAAAATGGTGAGTTGTAGTGAGTCTTCTTTCATATGTATAGCAGCAATTTTTAAGATGGATAAATATAAAGGTAGGTTTTTAAAAGGAGCTCATCAGCATCCTCAATAACAAATGAGTAACATCCCGGAAACTGGTAAAACTTCTTTTTGTTAATTGCCTGACAATGAAAACTTTCTCAGGTGAAAACCTCAATAATAAAAATGAGAAGGTATTTAAAACTCTCTTTTTTCCATAGCGAAAAATAACTATGAAGGTTTGTATTACGACAAAAATAAAGCAAGCTTTAATTATGTTGGATACGCATTATTGCACCTCATTTTTTGTGACAAGAAACTGGTATTCTGTATGCTTTTTTAAATATGCATTTACATAAGGACAGTACACCACTATTTTGAATTGTTTTTCTTTTGCATATTCCAGGGCAAACCGGGCCAACGCGGCAGCAATACCCTTTCCTTCAAAGCCTTCGGGTACCAGTGTATGCATAAATACCAAATTGCCGTTGTGCCAGCGGTATTCAATAAACGCAAATTCACCGTTGCTTAAAAGGGTTTCAAAGTGAAGGCTCTTTTCGTTGTTGATGATTTTTATTTCGTTGCTCATATATACCTGTTTCTGCAAAGATAAAGCCCTGCAGCAACAATTTTTTTCATAAAGTAATTAAAAACTTTGCTACCAGCATACAACCAAAACCTTTCTAATGGGCAGAGGTATCCCGTTTTTTTTACTTGCTTTCTGATAAAAAAATTATCCCTTTTTTACGGGATAAAGGATATGCTGAATTAAGCCCACTTTTATGCTGTCCAAATTGCGGTAATAAAAATCATTGCATGAAACGTTCCATCCTGCTTTACCTTGTACTCTTAAATTACACCATTCAGGCCGTTGCGCAAACCAATAGCTTTGATGTATTCACTTACCAGACACCTGAGGTTTTTATAAAAAGTGAGTTACCATCCAGGGTACAATTTAATATGACAAGTACCAGCATCAATTTTTGTACAATTACGCTGTATAAAAGTCTTCCTGCAAAAAGGGATGCAATGACCGGTATTATCAGCCAGTGGAATGAACAGGTTGTAAAGCGGTTGAATAAAGCCAATAAAAAACCGGCCAGGATAATGACGGAACAGGTGTGGGATGGATGGGTATCTACTTTGGCGATTGGCAATTTTTATCAGAATAAAAAGAAGTGCGTGGTGATGCTGAACTCTTTCAGAAAAGATTCAATAACCACCTGTGCAGTGTTTGAGATGAGTGATCCCATTTTCAAGAATCCGGTACAACAATTTTCACGAAACATACATTTTAAAAAACAACAATGAAAAAACAACTACCTCTTGTATTTATGCTGCTGCTTGTTTCAGGCATGGCCTTTTCTCAAACCAAAACCAAACTGCCTGTAAAGAAGGCCGTATCAGCATTGGAAAAATTATTAGCCGGTTCGGGGTTGCCATATAATATGGTAAACGACAGCCTGGCTGTTATTCCGTATGGCGGTGAAAATATAGTGTCGTATAAAGTATTGATACAGTCAATAAGCGATTTGATTATCGTTTTTACAGACCTGTCAGAAGCATTGCCGGGAAAGATTGATTCTACAAAATACAAATATCTGCTGCAACAAAACAACCAGTTTGATGTAGTCAAAATTTGCATCAGTGGTGAAGATAATTCAGTCAGCCTGAGAGCTGATTTGTATAAATCGGGCACCAGTAACGTGCTGCTGAAAAGAGTGATTGAACAGGTGGCAAATGTTACCAATATTATTGGTGGCGATTTTAAATAGGCTTATCATCTCAATCACTGATACCGAAATCCACTCTGTGATTGCATCCTGGCATGTACAATAATAATTGATGCAGTCTGAAAATCCCGTTTTTACAGGATACGAATATGCAGGCACCAACAGTAATTTTATAAAATAATAACCGGATTGATCTTATCCTGCTAAAAAAAATGCCCGGATATAATTTCATAATTACAAAAAAACTACAATGAAAAAATTATTCTTTCTTTCACTTACCGTATTTTCTATTACGGTCGCAACAGCTCAATTAACACCGCGGGTTGAAAAAAACGTAATTGTGAGACCAGCAACAAAAATTATTAAAACTAACCCGGTGCCTCCACCGGCTCCGGCACCTGCAATAAATAAAGAAACCCCTGAGGGCGATCAAACTACTCTTGTGTATACTTTATCTGCTGTAAGGGTTAATATAAAAACCGGTAGTGATAATAAGGAATTTCCCTCCCAGGTATATATTGAAATATGGAAGAAGGGCGAGTTTTTTAACGCCATGTCTGCGCCGGGAAGGTTATATAAAATTGGTACTGTAAATGAAATGGCCGTAAACAGTAATACAGAACTGGGGTTAGGTAAAATTGCGCCGGATGACAAATTAAGTTTAAGCAATTTACAAACCAGCGGAGTTGAACTAAGGATAACTTATTTAGCCAATATTTTTCTGGATGCATGGAAAATAGACAATATAAGTTGCACACTTGAGTTCAGGGATCAAAACGGAAAACTTCATCCTTCGATGGGTACAAAAAATATTTCGTTTTCCAATGCCGCCGGATTTTTGGATGGAAAATATAAAGCAATGGTCTGCACAACCGATCAAAACTTTAACCCGCTGTCAGCAAATATCCAGGAGTGGCAGTAGTGCAGCTGATAATTTAATCCGGCTTCAATAAAAATTATTTGTATGAAAAAATACTTGCTTGCATTCATCCTTCTGTTGTTATCGGTTTCGGTTTTTACGCAAACCAAACCCAAACCAAAAGAGAAACCTCCCACTCAAAAAGAAATGAGTGATATGATGCAGGAAATGCAAAAGTCGATGAATGGCATGAGTCCTGAAGACACAAAGTTGTTGAACGGTACGGGTGTTAAAATACCTGATATAAAATCAGCAAAAAAAACTGTTTCCGGAATCAGTGATGGTCAGATAAACAAAGGGATGGATGACGGCAGCAGGATTGTACCAAAAAAGGATTTGGCAAGAATTGCAATCGCAACATCGCGGACTATTAATGATGAAGAAATGCCTGCATATATTGGCAAGATACATTCACAAATAACCGGTAAACTCCATCCGGAATACAAGGAGAGAGCAGATGAAATTGTGCAGTTGATAACTCAAAACAATAATGCTCCCAATGCAATTGGCCAGGCTGCCGTGGCAGTGTTGACAGAAGAAAAACCCATGCTGGCGCTTTACCTTCTCGGTATTGCCTGCAAAAAATCGGCATCGGCGGATGACCTTAATAATTATGCCGCTGTACTAACTTCCCTTGGTGCAGAACCATTGGCAATTCCGATACTTAATAACCTGAATAAACACTATCCACAAAATAGCACTATTTACAATAATCTTGGCCAGGCATGGTTTGGTTTGGGAGATATGGAAAAGGCAAATAAATTTATTGATAGTGCCATCCGTATCTATGCTTTTCATCCACAGGCAAATTTTACAAAATGCCTGATAGAAGAAAGTAAGGGTAATACAACTGGAGCAATAGAAGCCGCTAAGCGCAGTATAAAAAAAGGATTTAGTATAGCAAAAGCCAATAAGCTTGATAAATTGGGTTACCAGTTAAAAAGTGATGATGTGGACTGGGATGCGCCCATGCCGAAAGATGAACTGGGCTTATCCAAATTCCGCTGGCCGGCGTATCCAAAAAATGTGGAAGACAGTAAAGTGCTGGAGCCCTTGTGGGCAATATTTAAAGAAGAATGCAATGCCAAAATCAGCGAGTTGCAAAGCCAGCAGGCTATGCTTGAAAAAGAGATGACCGATCAGCAACAACTGCGCAAAGCAGCGTTGCTTGACGCCAGCCAAACCGGCTCCGGTGCAACGCCTTTGCCAGAGATGGCTTATAAAGCATTTGTAAAACTGGCACCCATGGTAAAGGGAATTGATGCGGTGAACAATTATGTATTTGCCAGCGAACTAACACCTGTAATAAATGCGAATGCAACTATTGACGATCTGCAGCGAATTGAAAGTGAAGAACTGTCTGTATTTCACAAAAAATATGATGATCAGTTTGGAGAAGGAAAACCCAATCCATTTGAAGCAGCGTGTAAGGATGAAAATACGATCAGGAACAAATTTTTGAATGACGCCAATACCCTGATGGAACAAAAGGAAAGGGTATATTTAAATTATGTTAGCCGGCAGACTGATAATCTTTTATACTACCGGAAATATACGCAGTGGCCCGATGAATATGCATGGACAACCGTGGCAGCACAAATAAGCTGGCTTACCCAAATCAGCAGGCAGATTGTGTCTTTTAGAAATGCAAATGAAAACTGTAAGTATGCAGACAAAGAGGAAGAATCCAAACAGGATTCACTACAGAACTTTGATGATGTGGCCTGTAAATACATTAGTACAACTGACCTTGGTTGCTTTACCATTACCTCTAAATGCAGCCACCTTATTGGTGAATTTAACTGCGGAGGTATAGAGATTAAGATGAAAAAGAATGATGAAACAGAGCGCTTCTCGGGAAGTGTTTTTGTAGGGGCCAGCAAAAGTGTAAGTGTTGGTAAAGGTCCTGTTTCTGCTGAGCTGGAAGCGACTGCAGCAGTGGGAGTTGAAGTGGGAGAGAATGGTAAAACGGACTTAGTGGGCAAACTGGGGGGCAATATAAATGTGGCAGGGCAAAATGTTGCCGGAGTAGAAGCCAGGGCCGGCGTAAACAGTGGCCCTTCACTTACCGGTAACGGTGCATTGCAGGGGCTGGATGTCCGGTAAATTCAATCAATAGATCGCTGAATAATAAAATTTCTAAAATGAAATATACACTAATATGCTGCATGATTTTTTGTGCGGTTTCATCCTCGGCCCAGGATTGTACCCCGGAAATACTGGCGAAAAAAGCAGGAAGGTGGAAAGCCGGCCCACAAGGTTCTATTCATAACGTTACTGCTGCTGATTTGGTAAAAGAAAAGGCAGTACTGGCAGCTATCCGCAAAAAGCTTTCGGTTGATTATAAGCCAACGGGCTGTGAGGTTTCTTATAGTAATGTATTTGAAAAAGACATGTCGACAGAAACCAAATGGATCGCAGATCCCTATCAGTTTGCCATGTATATTCTTCCTTATTTATGCGATACCAAAAGTGCTGATAAATCAAAATATACAGTAGCGATTGCAAGCGCAACAAATGTGAATATTACTGCCAACGCGTTGTCGCTTTCCGGGGCGGGCGAGTTGTACGCTGCGACTCTTCCGAGTGATGATTTCAGGGGTTATTTAAAACTTAAACAGAGGCCACAAAAAAAAGACGGAGCCTGGTTTATGGGTGAAGAAGTAGTAGGTGACGCCGGTACCGCACATGAAATAAAAGAATCCAGTTGGCTGATTACTTATAATGATACACTTCCGTTTTATTACTTGAGCCGTAAAGAGTATTTACAGATACAACTAAAAAGACTGGACAGGGCAATAAAAGAAAGTCCTGGTGAAAAAGAGTATAACAATAAGTTTATAAAAAACATAAATGACTATCTGGAAAGACCTGAGGCTGAACTGAACCAGCCTGCCATTTGCATGTGGAACGAGGAGGAAAGATTTGAAAAATTTGTAGACGAGGGAACAAAAGGTTCTTTTATTGCCATTAAACCCAACCTGGATTACTATCATAAAAAGTTGCCTAAATCATCCCCTCAATTTTTTACTGCAAAATATAAAATATCAACAGGAGATGAAGTATTTGAAGAAAATATTGCCAATATAAAAAAGGCGATTGATTTTGCAACTCTAAAAACTATGCTGGGAAAATAAAGCGCTAAATATTATTGGATTCAGGAAACAAGGCATTCGTTGTAAGCTTAATTTATCAGGAAGCAACAAGCCAGTTTTCATTATTCATTTTCGGCTTTACGCTTTAAACCTTCTAACCAAAAGGGATGATACTTGTACATGCGGTTTGGCATAAATAATTTGCCAAGCCAGCAAAGCAAACCATACTGCGTTTCTTCAGTAATTACTTTGCATCCGTTTGTTGCCGGTATGATCAGCCAGGATGCCCCCCTTTTGCATCCCAGGCCAGGTGTTCAATAGGTACAAATTCCCGTACTTCGCTATTGAGGTTGGCACCAAATGTTTTCCAGGTAAATTTTGTATTTGATATAAGATGCCCGTCGGACTAATTAACCAATTTCACTTTTGATGCATTGAAATACGAGTCATGCCAGGTAGCTGCGTTGGTTAGCCAAAACCAAACTTTCTCTGGTGTTGCATTTATTTCAATTTAGTTATGCAAAATACCGGGGAATTGGAAGGCGAAAATTTCTCCGGGAAAATAATTTTTTGGTTGGGCATATAACATGTCGGTTTGTCTTATCTGAAGATAGCACTGTTTTTTTGTTCTGCTGTTTGCTTAACTGTTTTGCAATTATGGAAGCACCAGCCGCGATATAGGTTTAAATAACTGGAGCTTAATTTTTGAAGTAATGCATTTTAATTCCCGGAATCAACACTGATAATTTTTTTATCCTGGTAGCATCGCTGGGATGAGTAGATAAAAATTCGGGTGTTTTATTGTTGTTTACGGATGCCATTCGCTGCCAGAAGGGAATAGCTTCTTCGGGATTATAGCCTGCTATACTCATAAATATCAGGCCCAGTTTATCGGCCTCACTTTCCTGCATGCGGCTGTTAGGTAATGCCAGCGCCAGGTTGGAGCCAACCACGTACAATCCTAAAAAAAGCAATTGTGTTTGCTGCTTTTTATTTTTGAGCGCATCTTCCAGTACCAACCCTCCGAGACTGATCAGCAAACCCTCGCTCATTCTTTCATTGCCATGTCTTGCAATGGCATGGGCAATTTCGTGGCCCATAACTACCGCCAGGGCAGTTTCGTTTTGCGTTACGGGCAGCAGTCCGGTGTACACTACTACTTTGCCACCCGGCATGCACCAGGCGTTGACAATATTCTGGTTAATAGTATTGAATTCCCACTTAAAATTTTTGACTTCTTTGCTCATATTATTTTGTTGCAGGTAAGATTCCACAGCCTGCTGTATCCGTCCACCAACGCGGGTTACCATTTGCGCACGGTCGTCGGTTTGCATTAAAGTAGGACTTGCTTTTACAACAGAATCGTATTCAGAAAATGCCAGCGCCTGTATCATAGAATTGGGTACCAGGTTTAATTGTTTGCGACCGGTAACCGGTACCGTTTTACAGGCAGTAAAAGCAATACAACACAATAAAGTTGCGGTGACAATTTGCATACAATATTTCATGATTAAATTTTTGAAAAGGTAGATTTGTTTTCCTCATTTGCTGATCCCCTAAAAAGGTGAATTATTCGTCGGCGTAACCAGGCTTTGACGGATGTTTAAACCAACGCTTGTTTTATACAAGAATGATTTATCTTAACGATTCAAATTGCCATACTGAAAATATTTATCAATGAAAAAGTTATTGCTTGCCGCCATTTTTGTTTCCTTACTCATCAGTGCCCGTTGTACAGATACCTTATCCGTTTGCTCGCCCAACGGAAATATTTGTGTAAAAATTTGGTTGCAGAAAAACCTGGCATATAGCGTATATCACAAAGGCAATTTAATTGTTGCGCCTTCGCTGATGGATCTGTTACTTGCCAACGGAAAAAGCTTTTCAGTCAATAACAGTATTAAATCCACTTCCTTTAAAAAAGAAGCGCAGCAAATTATTTCACCTGTGCCGGAAAAAAGAAAGATCATCCGGGATGTATACAATGAACTATCTATTCAATTTAAACAACCCTATAAAGTATTGTTCAGGGTGTATGATGATGGCGTAGCTTATCGTTTTATTACACAGTTTAAAGATTCCATTACCATAGAAAATGAAGTCGCAGAATTTCATTTTCCCGGAAGTCCGGCCGCGTTTTTTCCCGGCATACACAAGCGGGATGATGCGGATATTTTCCATACCAGTTTTGAAGAACAGTATCCTTTGCGGAAGCTGGATTCTATTGCGCCCGATGAAATGGCTTACACCCCCGTGCTGCTGGTGCCTGCAACCAATCCAAAAATTGCCATCACAGAATCTGACCTGGATGATTACCCGGGCATGTTTTTAAATGGCAGTAACGGTGCTATTTTAAAAGGGGTGTTTGCAAAATATCCGCTGGAAGAAAAGCTTACCGAAGGCGGGTATCCGCAGGCGCTCGTGACAAAGCGGGCCGATTATATTGCCAAAACAAAAGGTAGCCGCAGTTTTCCCTGGCGGGTGCTGATCATTGCCGAAGAAGACAAACAACTGCCTTCCAATGATATTGTTTACCGGCTTGGTTCACCCTCCAGGATAGAAGATGCAAGCTGGATAAAGCCCGGTAAATCAACTGATGAATGGACCATCAATATCAACCTGTTTAACGTCAATTTTAAGACGGGCATTAATACGGCTTCTTATAAATATTACATTGATTTTGCCAAACGTTTTGGCTTTACAAGAATTATGATGGATGCCGGCTGGAGTGATAACCTGGACCTGTTTAAAACCAACCCTGATATTAATATGGACAGCATCATTCAGTACGCCCATGAGAAGGGAATAAAGATCAATATGTGGACGCTGGCATACACGCTCGACAGGCAATTGGACAGCGCCCTGGACAGGTTTAATAAATGGGGTGTGGATTTTATCATGACTGATTTTATTGACCGGGATGACCAGAAGACGGTGAACTTTTATGCCCGCATTGCAAAGGCCTGCGCCGATCATAAGATCATGATCATGTACCACGGCGCTTATCCACAGAAGGGCTTTAACCGCACTTACCCAAACAATATTACAAGAGAAGGTGTGCAGGGATCTGAATATAATATGTGGAGTAACAAAACTACGCCACCGCATGATGTAACGCTCCCATACACCCGGATGCTGGCTGGCTCGCTGGATTATGAGCCACTGGTGTTTAACAACACCACACAAAAACAATTTCGCAATATTGAAGGCATGGTGATGACGCAGGGAACAAGAAGCCACCAGCTGGCCATGTTTGCGGTGTATGATAACCCGATGCAGATATTCGGCGGTAATCCTTCACAAGCTTGGCTGGAACCTGCTTTTACAGAACTGATGGGGAGCCTGCCCACTACATGGGATGAAACGAATATCATTGACGGTAAAGCAGGTGAATACATTGTTACTGCAAGACAAAAAGGTTCCGATTGGTACATCGGTGCCATGACCGATTGGTCAGCCAGGGACATCGATCTTAAGTTTGATTTTCTCGCAGAGGGCAACTATAAAGCTACTATTTGCAAAGACGGCGTTAATGCAGAACGTTATGCCGCGGATTATATTTTGGCGGATGAAGTGGTGAAAAAGAAAGATACCATGCATTTTCACCTGGCGCCCGGCGGTGGATTTTTTGTAAGATTATTGAAACAATAATAGCCAGAAAGAGCCGGCACATCATCTGAAAATAAATTTAATTATTACAAGGTGACACAAGATATCAAAGACGAGGTAACAGAACAACTGCATATGGACATTCAGTTTGGATTTGAAAATGAACTGCAACTTTTTGACAGCATCAGGGATATGTTTTATAATGAAGATGATTTTGATGAAGAATGGCTCAGACTGATCATCGCAGAAAAATATAATGTGCATCAAAAACAAAGCTTGAATTGGAAAAGGCCAACTGATTTTGACAGACTGGTAAAAGTGTTTGATGAATTAATTGAACAAAAAATAGTCTGTCTGCATAAAGCTGGGTACACGAAGCAGGATGGCGAAGCGGATTGCATGGAAGCCATTGAAGAGCTACGTGAACTGGGGATTAACGCATTTGGTTTCTGTTATTACCACGAGCAGGATCTAGGCAGGGCGATCGATCCGGAGTGCAGGAATTTGCTTTTAGGTTTTGACAGCCCGGCACAAAATGACAGAGAAGCACTGGATGTTGCAAACAGGATCGTAACGGCATTTCAAAAAAATAATTTTGAAATAAGCTGGCCCGGCACAGTGGACCAAAGAATTGAAATAAAAAATATTACATGGCAAAAAACACCGGATAATGAAGATTGGGGAACGCAAAGGGTAATAAGTATTTTAACAAAGAAACAAAATGCCGGGAAACCATTTTGGAAATTTTGGTGATCAACCTTAAAGTCGCGAAAGTCAAATGATGAATAAGCAAGTAGTTTACTTTTAATACCGCAATTTATTCACCCTTACCTCTTTCCAAATCATTTTTTTGAAATATATTCAGCCAATGAAATACTTCTTCTTTATTATTTTGGTGCAATTGTTTTGTGCTTGCCTGTTTACTGTAACGGCTCAGAATAACATCGTTTCGGCAATTAAACAAAGTGACTCATATGTGTTACTGCAAGATGGCAGCGTTGCCACAAATGTAAAAATTACCCGCACATGGCAGGGCACCTTTTGTAACACAACAATAACCAATACTGGCGTAGGTAATCTTAATTTAAAAGAAGCAGTACTGTTCCAGGCGAATCATTTATTTAAGCCCGAGACAGCAATATATGCTGAAGGTTTTCAAATGCTGAGCCAGTACCGCGGTACACTGGCATCGCCAAAACTGGTCGGCGGTTATGATGACAATGGTCATTATAAATTGCCACAGCCTGCAGGCTACAAAGCCGTTTATAACATGCTGGTAGTGCAGCCCGCTAACAGCGAACCGATGCTGATGGGCTTCAACTCATCCTTTCGATATATCGGCAAGTTTTATCTTTCTGCCGATACGGTTAAAGTAGTCATGGACATGGAAAATACGTTATTAAAACCGGGCGCTTCTGTAAGACTCGAGGAATTTTCTATACTCACTGCAAAAAATAATAATGCACTTACATCAGCATTTGCAAGCCGTATCAATCATTTTCATCCGCGGCTGCAAAGTAATATTCCTGCAGGCTGGTGTTCCTGGTATTGCTTTGGGCCGGATGTAACAGCAAAAAATATCACAGATCATCTTACTTACATTAAGCAAAATATTCCGCAGTTAAAATACATCCAGCTGGATGATGGCTACCAGCCGCATATGGGCGACTGGCTTGAAACGGGCAACGCATTTGGCAACAGCATACAGGCAGTTTTAAAAGAAATTAAAACCGCAGGATTTGAACCCGCCATTTGGGTTGCGCCTTTTATCTGCGACAGCAATTCCAGGGTATTTAAGGAGCATCCGGACTGGCTGGTAAAAGATAGTTTGGGTAAACCTTTGCGCAGTGACAAAGTAACTTTTGGTGGCTGGCGTTTGGCACCCTGGTATGCACTGGACGCCACCAACCCTGCAGTACAGGCGCATCTTACCCATGTGTTCAAAACCATGTCAGCGCAATGGGGATGCACTTATTTTAAACTCGATGCTAACTTTTGGGGTGCCTTGCCCGGTGGTCTGTATTATGATAAAACCGCTACACGTGTAACCGCCTACCGCAGCGGAATGAAGGCTATCTTAAAGGGCGCTGGCAATGCTTTTATTTTAGGTTGCAATCATCCGCTGTGGCCTTCTATTGGACTGATCAACGGTTCCCGAAGTTCCAACGATATCAGTCGTGACTGGAACACTTTTTCTGCCACCGGCGATGAAAATTTATTGCGCAGCTGGCAAAACGGGCGCTTATGGTGGAATGATCCGGATTGTGTTTTGCTTACCGGTAATTTACCGTCAAATGAATTTATGTACCACGCATCGTTGTTGTTTGCAACAGGCGGCCTGGTGCTAAGCGGCGACGATCTTACCATCATTACGCCGGAAAGATTAGCCATTTTGAAAAAGATGTTGCCGCCAAAAAAGACGAGCGCCTTGTTCAATCCGGCGCTGGATGTTGGCTGGTTGAAAACTCCGGAAGCAACCTTTCTTATTTTATTAAATAAAGATGACCAGGTAAAAAAGTTTACTGTGCCGCTGTCAAAAGCTTATCAAATAAAAGATTACTGGACTGATGAAAAGAAAGGTGTGTATGAAAGCGAATGGAAAGACACGTTGCCTGCACACAGCGGTAAAGTGTATCAGCTAAAGTTTTTATAAACACATTTGATCATTCAGGCAATTCAATCGCAACAAAAAAATTGAACCACAATACATCAACACGGTATGAAAAAAAATATAACAAGTCCCATTTTTATCAACAAAAATTTTTGGCGTCAAAAAATTGAATTGTTGCTGATATTGCTATCCTGCTTTCTACACAGCAAATCCCAGATAAAAATCACAAGTGCATTGTGTGAAAATAAAGTCAACCCGGCAGGTGTTGTGTTGCAAAAATTACGCTTCGGATGGGAACTGTCTTCAACTGAACACAATCAGTATCAAACAGCTTACCAGCTCGTGATTGCTTCATCAAAAAGCAAGCTTGCCCAGGGCGACTATGATGTATACAATTCCGATATTGTAAAAAGCAGACAATCAGTTTTAGTTGATTACAAGGGCCAGCCGTTGCAACCAGCCCAATTGTATTTCTGGAAACTGCAGGTATGGGATAACAATAATCATAGCTCCGGCTGGAGTAGCGATCAGCAGTTTATTACCGGCTTGTTTTCAACAAAGGACTGGTCAAATGCAAAATGGATCGGCTATGAGGAATTAAACGATTCGATGCGCACGGTGCCGGGCATACATGAGCCTTATGCAGAAACGCTGGGTAACAAATGCCTGCAACGTCCCGTAGTACCGCTGTTTAGAAAATCCTTTGCCATCAGCAAAAAAATAAAAACGGCTTTGCTGTTTGTTACCGGACTGGGCCAGTATGAACTGAGTATTAACGGCGACAAAACGGGCACCGCTTTTTTGGCACCCGGCTGGACTTATTTTGATAAAACTATTTTATATAACACGTTTGATGTTACATCCCAATTAGTCAGCGGCAAGAATGCCATCGGGGCAATTGTGGGCAACGGTTTTTATAATATCAACAGGGAAAGATATTTTAAAATAGTAGATGCATTTGGCATGCCTACCATGATTTGCCGCCTGAAAATTACTTATGATGATGGCGCAATCGAGGACATCGTATCTGATGCGACCTGGAAAACATCGCCTTCACCCATTACTTTCAGCAGTATTTATGGCGGCGAAGATTATGATGCCAGGATGGAGCAGGAAGGATGGAACAAGGCTGCATTTGATGATTCAAAATGGATGAGACCGCTGTTAATAAAGGCGCCTAAAGGGCAGCTGTCACCCGAACAGGATTATCCGGTTGCATTGATGGATTCATTTACTGTAAAGAAAGTTGTACAACCTTCGGCCAATACACTGTTGTACGATTTTGGTCAGAATATTTCGGGTATTATCCGGTTGAAAATAAAAGGAAGAAAAGGGCAACAGGTCAAATTAATTCCGGCTGAACTGATCAATAAAAATCAACTCGCCAATCAATCCGCTACCGGCGATCCTTTCTATTTTACTTATACAATGAAAAGCGATGGGGAAGAAATATGGCAACCTAAATTTACCTATTACGGTTTCAGGTATGTCCAGGTGGATGGTGCAGTGACGGATAATTTGACTAACGTTACGGGGTTGCCGGTAATTGTACAGCTTACTTCTTTACACAACAGAAACAGCAATCCGGTGAATGGTGATTTTGAATGCAGCAATCCATTATTTAACCGCATTTATACGCTGATTAACTGGGCGATTAAAAGCAATATGCAAAGCATCGTTACCGATTGTCCGCATCGCGAAAAACTGAGCTGGCTGGAGCAGGATTACCTGATGGGCAATTCTATTCATTATAACCATGATGTGTACCATTTATACCGAAAGCTGGTGCACGACCTGATGGACGCTCAATACCCCGAAGGCTTTGTGCCGGATATCGCACCGGAGTATGTTGTGTTTGAAGGAGGCTTCCTGGATTCGCCGGAGTGGGGCAGCAGTTCAGTGATACTTCCCTGGTTATTGTACGAATGGTATGGCGATAAAGATATTCTGCAAAAGGCTTATGCCATGGCAAAAAAATATGTGGATTACCAGCAGAGCAAGTCAACGGATTACTTGTTATCGCATGGCCTTGGCGATTGGTACGATTATGGTCCCAACCCGCCAGGTGAATCGCAGTTGACTCCAAAAACGGTCACTGCTACTTCTATATTTTATTATGACGCCACACTGGTAAGTAAAATGGCCACCTTGCTGAATGAGCAAAGCGATGCAACAAAATATGCAGCACTGGCAGCTTCCATCAAGACCTCTTTCAACAAAAAGTTTTTTAACAGTAAAACCAATGTGTATTCAACAGGCAGCCAAACGGCTATGGCCATGCCTTTTAGTGTTGGCCTGGTAAATGAAAAGAATAAGAAGGCGGTAATTAAAAATCTGGTAGATTCTATTTATGCAGGCAATAAGGCATTGACGGCAGGTGATATCGGATTTCATTACCTGGTAAACGCATTGGATAAAGGCGGCGCATCGCAGTTGTTATTTGATATGAACAACCGCGATGATGTACCGGGCTATGGTTTTCAGCTGAAGAAAGGCGCCACGGCCTTAACCGAATCCTGGCCCGCACTGGAAGATGTATCCAATAATCATTTAATGCTGGGGCATATTATGGAATGGTTTTACAGCGGTCTGGCTGGCATCGACCAGGAAGAAAGCTCGGTAGCTTTTCAAAAAATAAAGATCCGTCCCCAGCCGGTTGGTGATATCATTACAGCCAAAGGAAGTTTTCATTCACCTTACGGATGGATTACAACAGATTGGAAAAAGAATGGCAAAAATTTTTTACTGCATGTACAGATACCGGTTAATACAACGGCCAATATTTATCTGCCAGCGGCTAAAGGCGCAACCATTTATAATAACCAGCTGCCGGTGGCAGGCAAACAAATTTTCTACAGCGAAGGAGTAGCAAAAATCAGCGTAGGTTCCGGCGATTATGAGTTTGAAGTAAAATAGAATGATTCACACAACGGATGCTGCGAATTCAACGGATGCAACTTATTTATAACACAGTACTCATATATTTTATTGGCTGTCCAAAAAATTCTTTGCGTGCTTTGTATCCTTTGTTCTCTTTGTGAGAAACGCAACTTCTTTAAATATTTAAGATGTTTTTTCTACCTTTAGTTATTCATACTATCATTTTCTTACACCGATTTTTTACCAAGCCACAATGACTGAGAAAAAGAAATTATCCCGCAATAAAATTTTAAAAGAACTGTATTTCCAGGATAGCTTGTCCTGCGCTGATCTTTGTTTTAAAATTGATAAAAGTTTCCCTGTTACAGCCAAGCTACTGGAAGATTTACTAGCTCAAAACCTCGTGGTTGAATCAGGTTACGCAGCTTCCACCGGCGGTCGTCGACCACTGACGTATACATTGCAGAAAGATGTGATGTACCTGGTATCTGTCGCCATGGACCAATTTGTTACAAAAATTGCTGTGATGGATATGGAAAACAATTTTGTTTCTCCCATTGAAAAAGTTGTGCTGCCGTTGCCCGACAACCCCGAAGCATTGCAGATATTGATTGAGAGGATACAATACGTGATGGACAAGTCTGGCATATCCAAAGAAAAATTTGTTGGTGTTGGTATCGGCATGCCCGGTTTTGTAGATGTAAAAAAAGGGGTGAATTACACCTTCATGCAATTGCCCAATTTTAAAAGTATCACCCGGCATATCAGCGAAAAAATAAAAGTGCCTGTATTTATTGATAACGACAGCAGCTTGGTTGCCCTCGCCGAATTACGCTTTGGTGCAGCAAGGGGAGTAAGCAATGCCATGGTGATTAACATTGCCTGGGGTATTGGTCTTGGCCTTATTTTAAATGGCGAACTCTTTCGCGGGCATGAAGGTTTTGCCGGAGAGTTCAGTCACATCCCGTTATTTTTAAACGGCAAATTGTGCAGCTGTGGTAAAACAGGCTGTCTTGAAACAGAAACCTCTTTATTGCTGATTGTAGAACAGGCAAGGGAAGGAATTAAAGCGGGCCGGATTTCTAAACTGAGTTCGCTGCAGGGAGATGACCTGGAGCAGGATTTTGACGCCATCATCGAAGCCGTAAAAAGTGGCGACCAGTTTGCCATTGAACTTTTTTCAAAAGCAGGATATAACATTGGAAAAGGCGTAGCAGTATTGATTCACCTGCTGAATCCTAAAACAATTGTGCTGAGTGGCAGAGGCTCCGCAGCCGGGCAGATATGGCAGGCTCCGATACAACAGGCTTTGAATGAACATTGTATTTATCGTTTGTATGAAAGCACCAACATTGAAATTTCCACGCTGGGAAAACAGGCCGAATTAATTGGCGCTGCTGCGCTGGTGATGGAAAATTATGAGCATATTCCGGGAATGAAAATTCACCCGTTTCCGAAACAACCAGATCATTTGAAGGTAAAATAACATGGTGATGACCCTGAGTGCAGGTTATCAACCAGATTACGTGTGCAAAGAGTAGTCAAGGATTCCCTCACTTAAGCAATGGTATAACGCTCCTTTATATTCCAGCAAGCAACTTCGGTCATCACTTAATAACCGACGGGCATCCTGCCGCCCTGCAACTCCACATGGCCTTCCACAAATCAACTTCCACACAATTTACCTTGGCAATAGCTCGATTTGTAAAATAATTAAATAGATTTGAAAACTTTTTTAATTATTTAACAAGTTTGTATATCTTTATTTTAATAACAAAAAATTAACCAGGACATCGCTGCTATTATTATATGACGGAAAAAAGGACAGTATGTAAAAATGACATATTAAAGCAGTTGTATTTTCAGGAGAATCTGTCTTGTGTAGATTTGAGTATCATAATAGAGAAAAGTTTTCCACTTACACAGAAGTTGATCGAGGAACTCGTTGCTGACAATTTGGTAACAGAGACTGGGTATGCTGTTTCTTCCGGTGGAAGACGCCCTTTGACCTATGCCATTCAGAGAAATGTAATGTACATGGTTGCGGTAGCAATGGATCAGTTTGTTACTAAAATTGCGGTAATAGATATGCAAAATCATTTGGTATCATCCGTGACCAGGATTTTTTTATCATTAACGGAGACCCGTTCAGCGCTTCAGGTGCTGATAGATAAAATTGCCGGCGCAATTGACACTTCCGGTATACCAAAGGAAAAGTTTATAGGCATTGGCATTGGTATGCCTGGCTTTATAGACGTAAAAAAAGGCATCAATTATTCTTTTTTATCGCTTCCTGATAATGAAAGTATTACAAAACATATGGCTTTTCAATTGGGCCTGCCTGTATTTATTGATAATGATTCAAGCCTGATAGCATTGGCTGAGCTGAGATTTGGGGCCGCTAAAGGCGCCCGGAACGCAATGGTAATAAATATTGGCTGGGGAGTTGGTCTGGGGCTGATTTTAAATGGAGCACTTTACCGGGGGCATGAAGGGTTTGCAGGTGAGTTCAGTCACATTCCGCTGTTTTTAAATGGAAAATTGTGCTGGTGCGGAAAAGCGGGTTGCCTCGAAACAGAAACCTCGCTTCTGCTGATTAAAGAACGGGCGATAGAAGGAATAAATTCTGGCCGGGTTTCAAGGTTAAATACCCTTTCATTGGAAAATCATGAGACGGCTTATCAGGAGCTTATAAAAGCTGTGCAGGAAGGAGATCAGTTTACCATCGAACTTTTTTCAAAGGCAGGATATAATATAGGGAAAGGTGTAGCAGTATTAATTCACCTTTTAAATCCGCAAAAAATAATTCTAAGTGGCAGGGGATCGGCGGCAGGGAAAATATGGGAAGCTCCCATTCAGCAGGCGTTGAATGAACACTGTATTCGCCGGCTTTTTCAAAATACGAACATAGAAATTTCTGACCTGGGGCTGGAAGCTCAACTGATCGGTGCGGCGGCCCTGGTGATGGAAAATTATAACGAGATATCGTTTTTAAAAGAAGAAACAACTGGATTTGAACTTAGTCAACTATAGAAATACCCAATTTTTTATTATTTAAAGCAAAACAACACAACATGAAAAAAACGATTTCACACTTACTGCCGCTTCTGCTCTTATGCATTTGCTGCGGTACTGTTTTAGGCCAACAGAGAAAAACTATTACGGGCTCAGTCAGGGACAGTGCCGGTAATGCAATTCCGGGCGTATCGATTAATTTAAGTGGAACTAAATCGAATGCAGCAGCGGATTCCAGGGGGAATTTTAAAATATCGGTACCAGTTTCTGATGCGGTATTGATTTTCAGTAGTGTTGGATATACTACTAAGCAGGTTAATGTTGGTAAGGAAGATTATTTGACTGTAGAATTATCAGGTGCGGTTGGCAAATTGAACGAAGTTGTGATAACAGGTTTCGGTACAAGAACGAGTTCTCTGAAAGTTCCTTATGCTATACAATCAGTAGGTGGAGCTGAACTTGCAAGGGCAGGCACTGTGAACGTAGTAAACTCTTTGCAAGGTAAAATTGCAGGCGTTATGGTCAATCAGGGTGCAGGCGGACCTTCATCAAGTTCACGTATCCGTATCAGGGGTAATTCAAGCCTTAGCGGCAATACCATGCCTTTATATGTTATTGATGGAGTATTGATTCAACCGGGCGCATCAGGTGCTGATTCGTGGGGCGATAACAGGGACTTTGGTAACCAGATGAAAAATCTTAATCCCGACGATTATGAAAGCATGACTGTATTGAAAGGATCTGCAGCGAGTGCTTTATACGGATCACAGGCATTAAGCGGCGTAATATTGATTACAACAAAAAAGGGTAAGGCAAGGCCGGGCCTGGGTGTCACGCTTAATCAAACAACTACCTGGAATAAAGTGTACAGACTTCCTGATTTTCAAAATGAATATGGTGGCGGTAACAGCCCGACTTTTGCAAAAAATTCAGATGGAAAAGATATTATTCCCAATGATGATTATGCTCCCTATTATAGTTTTGGTCCAAAGTTCGCCGGACAGACTGTTATTGATGCGGATGGAGTAACCCGTGTTTATAAGCCAAATAACATGAAGGACCTTTACCAGACAGGTTTAATTAATAACACCAATGTGTCTGTTGAAGGCGGCAACGATAAAACCACCGTGCGTTTTTCTTATACAAAATCAGCTGAGCAGGGCATCGTATCTACTAATAAGTTTGACAGGAATAGTTTTGCGTTGAGAGCTACCCAAAAAGTGGGCAAATTAATTAACATGGATTTTTCTATTAATTATGCCGCAACTGTTTCTAAAAATCCAATGCAGCAAGGTGGTCAGGGAAGTTTATTATACAGACTCGCCTACTCAAATTCACGCAACTTTCCTATAGACAATCTATTCGCAAATTATATTGATGCTGTAAATGGCGGCCGCGTGCAAAAATCTCCTTATTTGCGTGGATCTATCACTGATGACATGTGGAGTATTTACCAAACCAATGTTGCTCAAAAGGAAAATAGTCTTTTGGCAAATCTTGATATAACTGCCAACATAACGCCATGGTTAAGCTTGCTGATGCGGGGTAACGTGAATAGTTATGATGTTAACCAGGAAACTAAAGAACGTGGCGATGGAGCCGGCTTTAACAGCAACAATTTTGGACGATATGCTTTGTATACTTCAAACAGAAAAGACGCCAGATTACAGGCCTTATTGACTGCAACAAGGAAGATTACAAACAATCTGGAATTCAGCCTGTCGGCTGGTGGTGAAACACAACGCGGACTTGGTGGTACGCAATTATCTGCAAATACTAATGGAGGCTTTAAGAATGCCGATATTTTTGCACTTTCCAATAGTAAAAATGCGTTAGACGTGAGTGGAGGCAAATACCCGCAAAGCAGGCTGGATGCGTTGTATACCTATGGTGATATAACCTGGAAAGAAATGCTGACATTGTCAGGTAGTTTTAGAAGTGACTGGAACTCTACCTTAACTTATCCTGACGGTCATGGCACTTATGTTTATAATTATCCGTCAATTGGTGCTTCATGGTTATTTACAGAATTGCTGAAAGATAAAAAACAATTTGATTTTCTTTCTTTCGGTAAATTAAGAGCCAGTTATGGTATTACCGGAGCCGGTACAGGAATTTACACTACGTCCAGTGGAAACTATGTTTTAAATGGCAACTATACAGACCTTGGCGCCACATCTGTTCCCCGTTACGGCTTTCAGAGCAATAGTCTTGGTAACCTCAACCTGGTACCTTTAAGAGCTTTTGAAACCGAAATAGGCGTGGATCTTCGTTTTTTTAATAACCGTTTAAGGATTGATGTTGCTGCCTATAAAAAGAACACCAAGAATGAAACCATACAGTTAAATGCGCCGCCAGAAAGTGGTATTGACAGCCGTTTAATTAATGCAGGTAATATTCAGAACAAGGGCGTAGAAATATTATTGTCCGGAGTGCCAGTCCGCACAAAGCATTTTGAGTGGACCACTACGGTAAACTTTACCCGTAACCGGAATAAGATCATAGCGCTTTATCCTGGTACAGACAGCAGAGACCTTGACCTGGCTTTCGGAAACGACGTTCGTTCGGTAGCCAAAGTAGGTGAAGATTTTGGTACTATTGTAAGTACTTATGCCTATGCCAGAGATCCACAAACAAACCAAAAATTATTGCAGCAGGATGGAACTTACTGGCGCTCTGGTGCCTACGGACAGGGAGAAAAAATTCTTGGTTCTGCAATGGAAAAATACCTGGTTAGCAACATCAACGAATTCAGGTATAAAAGCTTCAGCCTGTTTATACAGGTAGATGCGAAAGTGGGTGGAAAGATCGCTTCAACAACTCATCAGTATGGATCTGAATATGGTAACTATCAAAGTACTTTATTTGGTCGTGATGCAGAACACGGTGGTATAGCCTATACTGACGCCAATGGTGTTCAGCGCAATGATGGTATTATACCAGAAGGCGTTTTTGGGAAAAACACCATCATTAATAATATTGATGTAAGTGGATTAACTTATGCTGATGCTGTTAGCAAGGGACTTAAAAAGCCAATTGCAGCTTTGGATTATTACGAAGGTATAGCAAGCTGGGGCACAGGTATCCGTGAATATTCTGTTTTTGATAATACCTGGGTTGCATTGCGTGAGGTTTCTTTTGGTTATGACTTTCCAAAAAGTACTATCAGTAAATTAAAAATCAACAGACTTCGGTTAAATGTTTCAGGTAGAAATATTATTTACTTATATACTACCACCAAGGATCATATATATCCGGAATCAATTTATTCAAGCCGCCCCGGCGCATTTGCTGAAACTGGCGGTGGACCTTACCAGCGTCAAATGGCGGTATCGTTGCTCGCAGGTTTTTAATTCGCAGGCAATATCTTTTAATAATTTAAATTTTAATAAAAATGAAATTTTATAAATATTCATACTTAGCTATCCTGGCTGTTTCCCTGGCATTGGGTAGTTGTAAAAAATCGGCATTTGTCGAATTAAACACCGACCCTGGTGTACTATATTCCATTAAACCGGAAGAGCAGTTTCTAAATGCTGCCATCCAGGCCCATGGGCAAGATTTTGAGCAATTTTATGATAACTACCGCCGCATCATGTTCTGGACTCAACAATCCACTGCTAACGCAGGAAATGGCTCAGTAACACTGAAAACCGTGGGTAATTTTAATTCGCGTTATGGAGTATTTTATCCAACGCTGGGATCTGTCTTAACGGATGTACAGGTTTTGATCAGCAAATTGCCCGATGCAGAAAAACCAAAGTACGATCAGATAAATGCCATCGCTGATATTCCCAAGATATATTATGCTTTCTACGTTTCAGATATAAACGGAAGCTTACCTTATACAGAAGCTTTCCAGGCACGGTATGGTGGCACCCTTACTCCTAAATATGAAACGCAGCAGGAATTATACGCCTTGTGGGATAAGCGCTTAAAGGAAGTGATTGCTTTGTTGAAAGCTCCGCCAGCTACAGCACAGGTAAGTCTTGGTAAAAATGATCTTTATTTTCACGGCGATGTGGCTCTATGGGCAAAGGCTGCTTCAGCTCTTCGTTTAAGAATGGCAATGCGCCTGATGAAGAGAGACGAAGCCACAGCTACAGCGATTGTTAAGGAAGTAATTGCAGATGCATCCAACCTGATGACAAGCAATGCAGAGGGCTGGGTGTTTTATGCTGATGTAAGTTTTACTGCCGGCGGCAACTGGGCTCCTGACGAATTCAGGGCTCCGAAGCCAACGGTGGATTTTATGTTCGCACAAAGCGATCCACGCTTGCGCCTGTTTTATAAAAAGAACAATTATACACAGGCTAATATGAATGCAGCCATTGCCAAAGGACTATATCCTGCAGGTACTATTGTAAGTGCAAGGCAGTACGTAGGAGCACCGGTAAGCCCAGACGTTGTAAAAACCGTAAGCTCCTGGTTTGTGCAAAAGAAGGTAGATGATAACCTGGCACTGGATACGGTTTCTTATTTGCAATGGAGAATGTTTCAGCCTGCAAACGGTGGCGGTACAGGAAAAAATTTCTTTCCTTTAATTTCTTATGCGGATGAATTGTTTATGCGTGCTGAATTAGCCGCAAAAGGTATTACTACTGAAGATGCCCAGGCTTTGTATTATGCCGGTATCGATGCTTCAATATCTTTCTATGATAAGGCAGCTGCAGACGCTAAGCTGGAAGATTACACAGCAGTAACGGCTGGTGAACTGACAGCTTATAAAGCTTCTCCCGCAATTATGTATAGTGCTCCGAAAGCATTGGAGCAAATTGCAATACAATCCTATATTAACTTCTTTAAGCAACCCAACGAAGCATGGGCGCTGTATAAAAGAACGGGCTATCCAAATGCAACAACCGCTTTGGCTAATGAAAATATAATGATTGATGGTACTCTTTACCAGATCCCAAGAAGAGCCGCAATCAGCGCTCCGTCTACAAGTGATTTAAATGCAACAAACAAACAGGCTGCTTTGGATAATATGAAAGCAGACCCTGATTTTGGAACCGCTATAGATGACCTGTACGGTCGTGTTTGGTGGGATAAAAAATAAATTTTATTCAGATAACTCCAGGCCGCATGTTTTGCCTGGAGTTATCTTTTTATACTCTTTGAAATCAGTGTATCACTATTCCGTTTCATTTAACAATTACAGTCTGTATCATTTCTTAACTTAGTCACAGAGATAAATTAAATTGTGTTATAAAATGGTTGTCAAAACATGCTTACAAGACCACTTACAATATTGTGCCTGATTTTTACCACCTATAGTCTGCATGCGCAGCTAACTAAAGATTCCCTTACCATTTTTAATCAAGTCGGTTCTTGCGACTTAACAGATATCAGCCTTCAAAAAAATACGGTCATTCACCTGGATGATAAAGCACTTTCCCTGTTTATTTTTTTATCACCGGAATGTCCACTCTGTCAGAATTATACCAAGACAATAAACCAGCTTCACGAACAATTTAAAGACCGCGTTGCCGTGTACGGCATTGTTTCCGGCAATGCGTATTCTTCAAAAGATGTGATGGCTTTTCAAAATAAGTATCTTACCACATTCAATATATTAATTGACACAAAACTGTCATTAACCCGTTATTTAAATGCAACTGTAACACCGCAGGCCATTTTGCTGGATAACAAAGGCAATCTTATTTATACCGGCGCTATTGATGACTGGGTGCAGGGCCTCGGTAAAAAGAAAATATTGGCTTCAAAACATTATGTAAAGAATGCCATAGAACAAAGCCTGCAGCCTGCAGACGTAACTATCAAAAAAACAAAAGCGTATGGGTGCAGAATCAATGATTACTAAAATGAAAAACTTTTTATACCTGGTTTTATTTTTGCTGAATAGTTCTATACTACAGGCTCAGCAGTTAACTTACTACAATGACATTGCTCCCATTGTTCAAACCAAATGCGCCCCATGCCACCATCCCGGCGGCGGCGCACCCTTTTCGTTGTTGGGTTACGAAGATGTAAGCAAAAGAGTGTCTTTTATAAAAGATGTTGTGCAAAGTGGTTATATGCCGCCATGGAAGGCAGACAATAGCTATGTACATTTTGCAAATGACAGATCATTGTCTCAAAAAGAAATTAGTTTACTGGTGCAATGGATAGATAATAAAGCGCCGCAGGGAACGAAAGTAAAGCAGGTGGCTGCAACGCCTGAGTTTACGAGTTTTACAACATATAGCCGCAAGCCCGACATGGTTTTAAAAATGGCTGACAGTTTTTTAGTAAGGGGAGATAACAAAGAACGTTTCGCTATTTTTAAAATTCCTTTTGAATTAAAAGATGCTGAAAACATTGAAGCCATCGAGTTTTACAGTAATAATAAAAAGCTGATTCATCATGCCAACTATGCCATACATGACGTAGCAGATACTTCTATCAATATTTATAAAACGGATGCTACTGTAAATTTATCGGAAGATGATCATACTAAACTGGATCAATACAGGCCTTATAAAAAAGTAATGACTTATTATGGCGGATGGATACCCGGTACAACTTACGAGTATTATCCAAAAGAGTTTGGATGGATAATGCCAAAGCGTGGTGTGATCCTTTTAACCGTTCATTTTGCACCCAGCGCAGTGGATGAAAAAAGTTTTTCACAGGTAAATCTTTTTTTCAAAAAAACACCTGTTACAAGACAGGTTAAGGTGATCAGTTTTGGTTCGGGTGGCATTGGTGAAAAACAGATAACGCCGATTTTTTATATTAAGGCCAACGAAAAAAAATCATTCACGTTGGAAGTTACTAACCCTGGCGCGGATGTATCTATCATGTATGTTTGGCCGCATATGCATTACATCGGCAAAAGTTTTAAAGCCTACCTTGTTTCGCAGGAAGGAGATACAAGTAAGCTCGTGTCTATCCCGGAATGGGATTTTCGCTGGCAGGAAATTTACCGGTTAAAACATTTGCTGAAAGTGCCAAAAGGTTCTGTGATGCATATTGAAGGAACCTACGACAACACTGCCGAAAACCCGGCAAATCCGCGTAATCCGCCCCGCACCGTTTTTTCAGAAAGCTCCATGATATCAACAGATGAAATGCTGACTTTGCTAATGGTGTATTTGCCTTACGAAGAAGGAGATGAAAAAATAGAATTGGAATAGCATTGCTGCATAACAAAAAACGGATCATCAGCCGACAAGGAGCACAAGTCAGCAGGCTAAAGTACAACAGGTTGATGTGGTACAAGAGGGCGATGCAAGAATGTACCACAAGGCTTCCCGGCCCGGACAATATTTTATACAACAAATTGAGTATGCAATTTTATAAGATAACCAATATGATTAATTAATGAAGCAAACATTGCCCTTTATAGCTTTTTTGCTTTTATCAGCCTGCTCCAATACCTTGTTTGCACAACAAAAAAAAACAAGCTTGTTTTCATTGATGAACGAAAAGGAGACAGGAATATCTTTTTTAAATTCGATAGAGGAGGATGATTCTTTAAATGTAATGCGCTACGAATACCTCTACAATGGCGCAGGGGTGGGCGTTGGCGATTTTAATAACGACGGGCTGAACGATATTTTCTTTTCCGGGAACACTACCGCTAACAAACTTTTTTTAAACAAAGGCAATTTTAAATTTGCTGATATTACTGCCTCTGCAGCCGTTGCAGGCAACGGTACCTGGCGCACTGGCGTAAGCATTGCAGATGTAAACGGTGATGGATTAATGGATATTTACGTTTGCCATTCGGGTAAGTATGATGACCCCGAAAAACTTTGCAATGAATTATTTATTAACCAGGGTTTGAAAGACGGGCTTCCTTATTTTAAAGAGATGGCCAGGGATTACGGATTAAATGCACCGGGCACTCAATCTACGCAGGCAGCTTTTTTTGATTATGATAAAGATGGAGACCTTGATATGTTTCTGCTGAATCATAGCAACCATACTTACAATCCGTTTATCAATACAAAGAAGATACGGTCAACTCCCGACTTTAGTTTTGGTAACCGCTTATTTAGAAATGACCGCGACGCCAAAGGCAATATGCATTTTACAGATGTTACTTTACAAGCGGGGATTGTAAATAACGCACTCAATTTTGGCTTAAGTGTAACCATCAGTGACTTGAATAATGATGGCTGGCCGGATATTTATACCACCAGCGATTACACAGAAAAAGATTGTTTTTACGTCAATAATAAAGATGGAAGTTTTACCGAATCTTTGGCTAAATCGTTCGCTCATATCTCCAAATACGCTATGGGAGCGGATATTGCCGACTATAACAACGATGGAAGGCCCGACGTGTTTACACTGGATATGTTACCCGAAGATAATCACCGGCAGAAATTGCTGAAAGGGCCGGATGAATACGATCAGTATCATCTGCTGCTCGACAGCGGTTACCATCATCAGCAAATGCGCAACATGCTTCAGTTAAATGAAGGTGTTGATAACAAGGGTAACCTTCGTTTTAGTGAGATAGGGCAAATGGCCGGTGTATCAAACACAGACTGGAGCTGGAGTGGTTTACTGGCTGATTTTGACAACGATGGCTGGAAAGATATTTTTGTAAGCAACGGTTATCTCCGTGATTTTACCGACATGGATTTTTTAAAATACTCCGTAGCAGATGCCAAAGCCGCGGCGTTAAAATCGGGCAACTTAAATTACCAAACCTACGACCTGGTTAAGCTGATGCCCTCCAATAAATTAAGCAATTACATTTTTAAAAATAACCACGATTTAAGTTTTTCAAATAAAACCATTGACTGGGGTATCAGCAAACCTACTATTTCCAACGCAGCCGTTTATGCTGATCTGGATAATGATGGCGACCTCGATTTGGTTGTGTGTAATAATAATGAGCCTGCGATGGTGTATCGAAACAATGCCCATGAAATAATGCCGGCGCATTTCATCAAACTTCGGTTTAAAGGAGATGGGGTAAACACAAAAGCGTATGGCGCAAAAGCAACCCTCACAACAAGCAGTACAAAACAATACCTCGAGTTATACCCGGTGAGAAGTTACCAGTCAACAGTTGCGCAGGAACTCTTATTTGGCTTTCCGCTTAACGATACGATCAGGCAACTTGCAGTTGAATGGCCCGATGGTAAAGCAAACATTTTTACGGATGTAAAAACGGATACAGTAATTGAATTAAAACAATCGGAAGCTTCCATAAAGAAAGTTGAACCAGGAATTGTTGTTCCAAAAATGTTTACCGATATCACGGAGAAATCGGGCATCCGTTTTAAACATATTGAAAACAACTTTATCGATTTTAAAGACGAAGTATTGCTGCCATACCAGTTATCAAAACAAGGGCCTGCATTAGCGAAAGGGGATGTAAACGGCGACGGGCTGGAAGATATTTTTATTGGTGGAGCGATAGGCCAGGCGGGCATTCTTTACCTGCAAAAGGAGAATGATATATTTGTGGAAGCCCCGCAACAGGCCTGGATAAATGATTCAGCAAGTGAAGATGTAAACGCTGTTTTTTTCGATGCCGATAAAGATGGTGACCTGGATTTGTACGTGGTAAGTGGCGGCAACGAGTATGCGGATCAGTCGCCCGAATATGCTGACAGGTTATACATCAATGACGGTAAAGGAAACTTCGTCAAAAATATAGATGCACTGCCTGCCATGCTCAGCAGCAAACAAGCTATTGCAGTGGGAGATTTTGATAATGATGGCGACCTCGATTTGTTTGTAGGTGGCAGGGGAGTGCCGGGCTCATTTCCGTTACCTTCAGAAAGTTACTTGTTGCGCAACGATACCCAACATGGAGTTGTTCGTTTTACTGATGTTACCGCTTCAATCTGCCCGGCATTGCAAAAATCCGGAATGGTTACTGTTGCACAATGGGTCGACATTAACAATGATCATTTTCCGGAGCTGGTTATTGCCGGAGACTGGATGCCCGTAATGCTCTTTAATAATAACAAAGGAAACCTGGAAGATATTTCACTTGCATCGGGATTAAAAAATCTGAATGGCATGTGGTCGGCGCTTACAGCCACTGATATTGACGGCGACGGGGACGTAGATTTTTTATTGGGTAACTGCGGCTACAACGATCAGTTTTCAAAAACCAGTAAAGAGCAACCGTTGCAATTGTATGTAAACGACTTTGATGATAATGGCACCCTTGACCCGGTGATGTGTTATTATATCCAGGGCAAAAGTTATCCCATGGCCTCCAGGGATGAATTACTTGACCAGGTTTCGCCCCTCAAGAAAAAATACATTAAGTACAAAGATTATGCAGATGCTACCATCAACGATATCTTTTCCAAAGAAAAGATTCGGCAGGCACGGGTGCTTTACTGCGATGAACTGGCTTCAGGTGTTTTATACAATGATGGGCATAACAATTTTTCCTTTAAGCCTTTGCCGCTGAAGGCACAGGAATCGAAAATATTTGGATTGACACCTGTTGATTTTGATGGCGACGGAAAAAAAGATATTTTATCGGGAGGTAATTATTTCTCTTATCGTGTTCAGTTGGGCCGGTCAGATGCAAGTCTTGGCCTGTTGATGAAAGGTATGGGTAACCAACATTTTTCGGTCATCGATCCGCCACTGTCCGGTGTTTACATTGATGGGGATGTCAGGGCCATGACTGCTATAAAAAATAAATCAGGTGAAACACTCATTATAGTGGCTAAAAATAATGACACCGTGCAGGTTTTAAAAGCAACAGGTAAATGAGAAAATTAATAGTGATCATAGTATTATTAATGCCGTACCTGTCCAATGCGCAAACCAGGGCATGGGAAACAGATGCGACGCCATTACACCGGGCACAAAAGGCTTTAACAGATGTTATCATACACGATATTTTTTCTCCGCCGGTTGCCAGCCGCATCTATGCCTACACCAATATCGCCGCATACGAAGTGTTGGTAAAACAAAATAAAGCGTATCGTTCCATGTACACGCAGCTGAATTCTTTTCCCGAAATACCGGTTTGTAAATATAAGATCTGTGCTTCTCTTGCGGCGGTAAATGCTTTTTTAATCACTGGTAAAAATCTTGTTTTTTCAGAAGCCCTCCTGCAGGATTCCATCACTCAAATTTTGCAATGGTATAAAAATAAAAAAATAAGCAGGCAGGAATATGATGCTTCAGTATTGTATGGTCAGCAGGTAGCCAGTGCTGTTATGCAATGGGCGGCAAAAGACAAGTATAAAGAAACGAGAAGTTTAAGGCGTTATAATTATTTAAAACAGGAAGGCAAATGGATGCCGACACCGCCGGTGTACATGGCGGCGGTTGAACCTAACTGGAACCGGATAAGGCCACTGGTACTGGATTCTGCCAGCCAGTTCCGCCCTGAGCTTCCGTTGCCTTTCAGTAAGGATACCAACAGTTCATTTTACCGGCAGGTATTGGAAGTGTATGATACAACCCGCCATTTATCTGCCCAACATATTGCCATTGCCAGCTTTTGGGATTGCAACCCTTTTGCCGTGACCACCGAAGGCCACCTGAATTTTGCAACAAAAAAAATATCACCGGGTGGTCATTGGATGTCTATAGCCGGCGTTGTGTGCCGCAGTACCAATGCTACGATGATGAAAGCAGCTGCAGCATATTCGCTTACGGCCATTGCATTATTTGACGGATTTATAATTTGCTGGGATGAAAAGTACAGGAGCAATATTATTCGCCCGGAGACTTATATCAACAAATACATGGATGAAAGCTGGCGGCCATTGTTACAAACTCCACCCTTCCCTGAATACACCAGCGGTCACAGTGTTATATCAACCGCAGCAGCTACTGTGCTCAACCATTTCTTTGGTAAAGCAATCGGTTTTGACGATGATACCGAAGTTGAGTTTGGGTTACCTGTAAAGCATTTTAATTCCTTTTCAGAAGCTTGTAACGAAGCGGCTATTTCGCGTTTGTACGGTGGTATCCATTACAGGGCAGCCATTGAAAACGGACAAAAACAGGGGAACAATTTAGGTGAGTGGATCACAGGGAAAATTAAAATGCAATGATGTTGGAAGGTGAGAATTCAGAAGATTAAAAAAAATATTAGAATCAATAATAGTTGCAATGAAGGTTAAAAAAACGATGATGAATAAAAGTATTTTATTGATTTTGTTATTCGGTTACCAGTTTGCAAGTGGACAGCAAACTTATGTATTTACAAAAGGCTTGTTTGTAAATGGTGTACATCATTACGGCCGTGAAGCGCTTTATATTGACACGGTGGCCTGGCAGTTATATAACCAGACTTTACAAAAGCCCCAGGCTTTAACAACAGCTAAGCAGGATAGTGCAACAAATCGAATAACATGGACAGCAATAGCCGCAGACAGTGCCGGCGTTTTCAAAAGCAGGCGTTTCGGCGCGGGCGGATACCTGTATTTAACTTATACTGCAAAGCGTCACCAAAATGTGCTGCTGAACATTAAGGGCAATAGCGCCGTATATTTTAATGGTGTATTGCATGCAGGTGATCCGTATGGCGCAGGTTGGCTGTACATTCCGGTTACACTAAAAAAGGGGCTGAATGAATTGTATGTGCGCACTTACTTTCAAACAAGTGCTGCTATCATCTTTCCTGAAAAACCTGTAATGATCAGTACCGCAGATTCTACTATGCCGCATGTGGTTCTGAATAAGCAAAATGGTGTTTTGCAGGGAGCTGTGGTGATCATTAATTCCGGTTTGCAGGACTTAAAAAATTACCAGTTAAAATCAATCGTATCCGGTAAAACTTTGCTCACCAATACACCGGTAATACCGGCGATGTCATCAAGAAAAGTGATTTTTAATTTTGATGCCAGAGACATAAGCAGCACAGGCAAATATGATTGTAGTATAACCCTTCAGAATAAAAATAAATCGGTTGATGAAAAGCAATTCATCCTTGAAGCAGTAGATTCATCAGCAAAATACAGCACTACTTTTAGAAGCCAGGTGGATGGCAGTTTGCAATACTATTCAGTTACACCTCAATTAAACGGAACAAAGGATAATGCAGCCTTGTTTTTATCTGTTCATGGTGCAGGTGTGGAAGCAATAGGCCAGGCAAAAGCATACCAATCCAAAGATTGGGGAACACTGGTAGCAGCCACTAACCGGCGTCCGCGGGGTTTTAACTGGGAAGACTGGGGCAGGCTGGATGCACTGGAAGTACTCAATCTTGCCAAAGAAAAATTTAAGCCAGATCCACAACGTATCTATCTCACCGGTCACTCCATGGGCGGACATGGTACCTGGTTTTTAGGTGCTGCTTATCCCGGCAACTGGGCGGCTATTGCACCCTGTTCAGGTTATCCAACCTTAAAAGATTATGGCTCTGCGGATGGAAAAATTCCGGACAGCAGTAAAGATATTTTTGAACAAATGTTACTGCGGGCGGGCAACCAGAGTGATGTGATCAGCCTTGCCAATAACTATAAACCATTTGGTGTTTATATCTTGCACGGCGATTCCGATAAAGTTGTTTCTGTAAATTATGCCCGGCAAATGAAAAAGTTGCTGGCAGCTTTTCATCCTGATTTCAACTACTATGAATATTCAGGCGGCGAGCATTGGTTTGGTGACCAGAGTGTTGACTGGAAGCCATTGTTTGATTTTTTTAAATGGCATACCAGGCTGGCTGATACTGCCGTTAATCAAATTGATTTTACCACTTCCAGTCCTGGTATTTCCTCCACTTATCGCTGGGCTTCTATCCTTCAGCAGCAACATCCGCTGCAGTACAGTAATTTAAAATTGGTTCGTGACAGAAGGCACAATAAGATAACCGGGTCCACAAAAAATATACACATGCTGCAATTCAGTCTCAAAGATTTGGGCGCTAACACAACAGTCAGTATCAGCCTTGATAAGTCGGATACTATAAAATACACTACGGTATCAGCCAACGATAGTATTATACTGGAATTAAGGCAGAACAAATGGGTAGCAGGAGCAGCGCCATCTTTAAATGAGAAGGGACCGCACCGGTATGGTACCTTTAAGGAAGCGTTCAATCACAATATGGTATTTGTATATGGTACTGCTGGTGATAAGCAAGAAAACGAATGGAGTTTAAATAAAGCCAGGTATGATGCAGAAACCTGGTATTACCGTGGCAATGGAGCAGTTGATGTGATAGCAGATAAAGCATATTCGTTAACGAAATACAAGGACAGGGGCATTGTACTTTTTGGTAACAGCAATACAAACTCAGCCTGGAAAGAATTGCTGAATGATTGCCCGATCCTGGTGGAAAAAAATAAAATTACTGCAGGCAACAAAGTGTGGAGAGGCGGCGACCTTGGTGCTTATTTTGTATGGCCGGTAAAGAGTTCTTTTATAACTTCAGTAGCTGTAATAAGCGGAACTGGCTTGAAAGGGATGCAGGCTGCCTCAGCAAATCAGTATTTTGCGGGAGCAAGTGGCTTTCCTGATTTTATGATCTATAATATTGATATGCTGCAGTCAGGTGCACACGCTGTGAAAATGGCAGGTTTTTTTAATAATGAATGGAAATTGGATAGCGAAGAATTCAAATTGCAGCAGTAATATGCACTGTCATTGCTCCGGCCTCAATAAAACTAATTCGATAGTTAACCTAAAAAGCATTTAAAAAATAAGTATGAAACGCAACGAATTTATTAAAAGTGCCGGTTTATTAAGCGCCGGACTAATGATGAAAAATTTTTCTTTCGCACAAGCTGATCCTGCATTTCCCGTAGTAAGAATACCGTATGACAAAAGAAAATTTCACAGCAAAGCGGTGGAAGCTGCCATTACTGAATTTCAATCGAAAGTAAAAAATAAGGAACTTGGCTGGTTGTTTGGAAACTGTTTTCCCAACACGCTGGATACAACGGTTGACTTTGAAATGGTGGATGGTAATCCTGATACCTATGTTATTACCGGCGATATTGATGCCATGTGGATGCGGGACAGTACGGCACAGGTTTGGCCCTACCTGGCATTTGTGAAAAAAGATAAAGAACTACAGGAGTTAGTTACCGGCGTTATCAACCGCCAGGTAAAATGCATTTTAAAAGATCCCTATGCCAATGCTTTTTATAAAGACGAAAATAAAGTGAGTGAATGGAAGAGTGATCTTACCACGATGCAACCCGGCATACACGAACGGAAGTGGGAAATTGATTCGCTTTGTTATCCCATCCGGCTGGCATATAATTACTGGAAAGAAACCGGCGATACAACTCCTTTTAACGGGCAGTGGAAAAACGCCATTCAATTAATTTTAAAAACATTTAAAGAACAACAACGCAAAACAGGCAACGGTACTTACACATTTCAACGCACTACCGCCTGGGCTACAGATGGCGTTCCGCTGGGCGGCTATGGTTACCCGGTAAAACCTGTTGGGTTGATCTGTTCTATGTTTCGCCCCAGTGATGATGCAACTGTTTTTCCTTTCCTCATTCCCTCCAACTTTTTTGCGGTAGTAAGTTTAAGGCAGGCATCCATCATGGTAAAACAAATTTTTAAAGATGATGGTTTGGCGAATGAGTTGACAGCCCTCGCAAGCGAAGTAGACAAAGCGTTGCAGCAATACGCTGTCATCAATCATCCGCAATACGGAAAAATTTATGCGTATGAAGTAAATGGTTTTGGAAGTTTTAATTTAATGGATGATGCGAATGTACCGAGCCTATTATCGCTGCCATATTTAAATGCGGTTAAAAATACCGATCCCGTTTATATCAACACCCGTAAATTATTGTTATCCAGCAATAATCCTTTCTTCTTTAAAGGCAAAGCTGCGGAAGGTATTGGCGGTCCGCATGCAGGCATGAATATGATATGGCCGCTAAGCATCATTATGCGTGGATTAACCAGTAACAATGATACGGAAATTAAGCACTGTATTGAGATGCTGCGTAAAACGCATGGCAGTACTGGTTTTATGCATGAGTCTTTCCAAAAAGATGATGCCAATAATTTTACCCGCAAATGGTTTGCCTGGGCCAATACTATTTTTGGCGAATTGTTGTGGGAAGTGTACCAGGCAAAGCCACATTTATTAACGTAATGATTTTTAATTAAAAACTGCTGACCGACATGATAAAAAAATGCTTTTATACATTTTGTATTTCGCTTGCCTTGTTATTGTTTTTTACGAATACAAACGCACAGCAAAAAATAAATCCGGATTCTATCCGCAGTAAAATGCAATGGTTTGCTGATGCCAAACTGGGCATCTTTATTCACTGGGGCATGTATTCTGTAAATGGTGTTGATGAAAGCTGGAGCTTCTACAATAAAAAAATAAGCTACGCAGATTACATCAAACAAATGAAGGGATTTACCGCATCGAAATATGATCCGCAGGCATGGGCAGGTCTGATAAAAGCAACGGGCGCAAGGTATGCGGTCATCACCACCAAACACCATGATGGTATGGCTTTGTGGCCCACCAGACAAAAACATTTAAGTGTGGTGAATAATACTCCTGCAAAGCGGGATGTGCTGGGGCCATTTTATAAAGCACTGGATGAACAGGGCATTAAAAGAGGCGCTTATTTTTCTTTATTGGATTGGAGTCATCCCGACTACCCGGGTTTTATGAAGGATACCAACCGCTATAAAATTGCAGAACAACCGGAGCGATGGAAACGCTTTCAGCATTTTTTTCAAAGCCAGATCAATGAAATCAACACGGCCTATAAGCCTGACCTGTGGTGGTTTGACGGCGACTGGGAAAAGAGCGCCGATGAATGGCAGTCAGCCGATGTACGGAAACAAATACTGGCGATACAACCTAATGCCATCATCAATGGCAGGCTGCAGGGCTATGGTGATTATGAAACACCTGAACAAAATTTTCCGGTTAGCAAACCAAAGTATAACTGGTGGGAACTGTGCATGACAACCAATAATAACTGGGGTTATCATCCCGATGATACCGCTTACAAAACACCTTTTGAAATAATCACCATTTTTGTGGATGCAGTGAGTAACGGTGGAAACCTGTTGCTGGACATCGGCCCGAAAGCAGATGGTACCATACCCGAAGAACAGGTGCATATTTTAAAAGAACTGGGTAAGTGGAATAAGAAGAACGGCGAAGCTATTTTTAATACCCTTGCCGGTCTACCGCAGGGCCACTTTTACGGACCAACGACCATCACCAAAGATTCAACCACATTGTATCTTTTTTTACCAGCACAAACAGCGGGCAATGTAATGGTAAAAGGCCTGGTGAATGACATCAAAGATATACAGGTGCTTGGTACTTCAACCCATTTACAACCTAAAGTGGTGGGCAAAATTTCCTGGAGCCCGGTGCCAGGGTTGGTGTTTATCAATGTGCCTGAAAATGTCCGGGACGAATACATGACCGTGCTTAAACTTACATTGGATAAGCCGGTAAGATTATACCGTGGCCAGGGTGGGTTGAATTAAACTTATTCAGTTATGAATAGCAAATGATCAGTATTGAATACAACTCTTAAGCTGGTATTTGCGTACTTTGATTTCGGCTTTTTTAATACAGTTATGAAAAATCAATTCACTATACAATTTTATTTTGTCCTTGTTATTTGTTGTGTTGCTGCCAATGCCAATGCACAGCAAAAGAAAGGCTGGAAGCTGGTTTGGCGGGAAGAGTTTAATTACAAAGGCCTGCCCGATCCAAACAAATGGAATTACGAAAACGGGCATGTGCGCAACCAGGAGCAGCAATATTATACCAATGCCCGAAGCGAAAATGCCTGGGTGCAAAATGGTGTGCTAACTATTACCGGTAAAAAAGAAACCTATTCCAATAGTGATTACGTGAAGGGCTCCAATAACTGGTCACAAAAAGATTCGCTGACACAGTACACTTCTGCAAGTATCAACACCAACCAAAAGGCCGAATGGCAGTATGGGCGTATTGAAGTAAAAGCAAAACTGCCGCATGGGGGCGGAATCTGGCCTGCCATCTGGATGCTGGGCATTGACCGGGAAAGAATTGGCTGGCCGGGTGCCGGCGAAATTGACATCATGGAATTTATCGGCAATCATCCGCAGGATATTTATGGTACCATTCATTTTGCTGATTCATCTGCTGCAACTGGTCACCGTTCAAGTGGCAGCAAAACAACCTCCACAGCTTTGCAAAATGATTTTCATGTATATGCTTTGGAATGGGACAAAGATGCCATGGATATTTATTTTGATGATCAGTTGTATCATCATTTTGTAATTGATTCTGCCGGCAAGGGAAATAACAACCCATTCAGAAAACCATTTTATTTATTGCTTAACCTGGCCATGGGTGCAGAGTGGCCCGGCCCGATTGACGATGCGGTTTTGCCGCAACAATTTGTAGTAGACTATGTAAGATTCTATAAAAAGAAGCATTAATATAACAGGTATAAAAAAACTAAAATATAGTATGGATAATGTAAGCAGGTATAGTGTAGTAAAGGCGGGTTTGTTGTTGATTTGCTTTAGTATAGCAACCAGAGGTGTTGGACAGACAGTAACAAAAGTAACTGACCCGGTGGATTGGGTAAACCCATTAATGGGCACCGACTCTAAACCGGATCTTTCCAATGGCAATACTTATCCCGCCATTTCTGTTCCATGGGGTATGAACTATTGGGTGCCTCAAACGGGTATGATGGGCGACGGATGGCAGTATACTTATGGGGCAGATAAGATCCGCGGCTTTAAACAAACCCACCAGCCATCACCCTGGATGAACGATTATGGACAATTTTCCATTATGCCTGTAACCGGTAAATTAAAGTTTAACCAGAACGACAGGGCAAGTTGGTTTTCTCATAAAGCGGAAATTGTGAAGCCCTATTACTACAGCGTTTACCTCGCTGACGCGGATGTAACAACAGAAATAACACCAACAGAAAGGGCAGCCCAATTCAGGTTTACCTATCCCCAAACGGATAGTGCTTTTATTGTGGTAGATGCGTTTAATAAAGGATCGTACATCAAAATAATTCCTTCGGAGAGAAAAATAATTGGCTACACAACCCGCAACAGCGGTGGTGTTCCGCAGAATTTTAAAAATTATTTTGTGGTTATTTTTGATAAGGAGTTTTCTATTGCGCAATCCTGGCGGGATGGTAACCTGGTAAAAGATACATTGGAGTTAACGGCCAATCATGCCGGTGCCATCATCGGTTTTAAAACTGGCAAAGGCGAAAAAGTGAATGTAAAAGTGGCTTCCTCATTTATCAGTTTTGAACAGGCGGAACAAAATCTTACACACGAATTAGGTAAAGATTCTTTTGATGCTACCAAACAAAAAGCCCGCGATATATGGAATAAGCAAATGGGCAGGCTGATTGCAGAAGGTGGCACGGTTGACCAGACAAGAACTTTCTACAGCTGTCTTTACCGAACCATGCAGTTTCCTCAAAAGCAATACGAAGTGGATGCGTCAGGAAAAATAGTTCATTATAGTCCTTACAACGGTAACACCTTGCCGGGGTATCTGTACGCTGGCACTGGTTTCTGGGATACCTTCCGGGCACTGTATCCATTTTTAAATCTGGTATTTCAATCTGTAAATAAAGAGATGCAGGAAGGCTTGATCAACAGTTACAAAGAAGGTGGTTTTTTACCCGAGTGGTCAAGCCCCGGCTACCGTAACGTGATGGTGGGTAACAATTCCGCTTCTATTGTAGCCGATGCTTATGTAAAAGGCCTTCGTGGTTATGATATCCATACTTTGTACCAGGCGCTGTTGCATGGCGCGGAGAATGAAGGTCCGCAAGGCACAGGCCGCACGGGTGTTAAATATTACAATGAACTGGGCTATGTTCCATACGATGTAAAGATCAACGAAAATGCTGCCCGTACACTTGAATATGCCTTTGATGATTTTAGTATTTATCAGCTGGCAAAAGCATTGAAACGCCCGCAAAGCGAAATTGACCTCTTCGCAAAACGCAGCCAGAATTTTAATAATCTTTTTGATAAAGAAACCAACCTGATGCGGGGAAAAAATAAGGATGGTGCTTTTGAAAAACCGTTCAGTCCTTTTAAATGGGGCGATGCATTTACAGAAGGCAATAGCTGGCATTACAGCTGGAGCGTTTTTCATGATATTGAAAGATTAAAAACACTCATGGGCGGAAAGGAATCGTTTATAAAAATGCTGGATTCTGTTTTTGTAATGCCACCGGTTTTTGATGACAGTTATTACGGGGGCACCATTCATGAAATCCGTGAAATGCAGATCATGAACATGGGACAATATGCACACGGCAATCAGCCCATACAGCATTTCATCTATTTATATAATTATGCCGGCCAGCCCTGGAAAACACAATACTGGATAAGAGAGTCGCTGAATAAACTGTACAAGCCTACACCTGATGGTTATTGTGGTGATGAAGACAATGGTCAAACCTCCGCCTGGTATGTATTCTCCGCTATGGGTTTTTATCCTGTTTGTCCGGGTACCGACCAGTATGTATTGGGAGCACCCTTATTTAAAAAACTGTCTGTAAAATTAGAGAACGGCAAACTGTTACAGATCAATGCACCAGCCAACAGCGAACAAAATTTGTATGTGCAAAACCTGCAGTTAAATGGCAAAACAATTGGTCAAAACTGGCTGAGCCATTTCGATTTACAGAAGGGTGGAACCCTGCAGTTTTTGATGGGTGCCACCCCGAATAAACAAAGAGGAATTAAGGAGGCAGATGCACCTTATTCTTTTTCAAAAGACAAAAAGTAACCAGCTGAATAGCCGGGCAAACAAGCCAAATGCATGCAATAAAATTTTCGGAAAAGATAATCATTGACGAGAATGCAGTAACAATTTTTGACTTTACCCAGGATTACCGCAAACGGCTGCAATGGGATACCTTTTTAAAAAAGGCGGATCTGATAGAAGGCGCGGAGCACGCGGGTAAAGGAGCGAGGGCATTTTGCGTAGCTAAAAACGGCATGGGTATGGTGACGGAATACATTACATTTAACAGGCCCCTGGTGACAGCCATTAAAATGACCCGGGGGCCTTTTCTATTTGCATCCTTCCTGGGATCCTGGACCTTCAGGAAAATAAGTGACAACAAAACGGAGGTGATATTTTTATATTCCTTTTCACTCCGGTTTCCTTTCAATTTGGCAACAATTTTAATAAAACGTAACTTACAAAAGAACGTGAAACAGCGGTTGGTTGATTTGAAAAGAAATGTGGAAATTGAACGATCTCAGACATATGGTTTGTAAAGTCTTCAAGTTGCAATAGCTTTCATTAGCTGCGGGGTTAATGTCTGACTTTAAAATCGAATATTAAAATTAAGGCAGACTTGGTTAATAGAAAGGAAACCTTAAGGATATATTAGTGTTATTATTGACAAATGATTGCTTTATTAAACGCCACCGCCGGTACGCCATACCGGCCACTGAACAGTTGATTTATTTGAGTTGAATTATATTGACGAATAAAAGATTGAATTGTAAAAGTAAGCTGTATGAAATTTAAAATATTGGGCGTATTTGCCTTATTAATTATAACTGTTGTCGGCTGGCTGGCCTGTATGAATAATAACAGCAGCATTGCCGGAACAATGCCGGATAAGGTGAGTTACAACTTTCATATCCGCCCGATCTTATCTGATAAATGTTTTAAATGTCATGGTCCGGATGTAAATAAAAGAGAAGCCGGTTTGCGGCTTGATATTCCTGACTCTGCATTCAAACCGTTGAAGGAAACCAAAGGCGCTTTTGCATTTGTTCCGTTTAAGCCGGAAGAATCAGAAGTATATAAACGCATCTCCAGTTTGGATACTGGTTACCAGATGCCAACACCATCTTCTCACCTCGGTGTTTTATCAGCCCATGAAATTGCCCTGTTTAAAAAATGGATCAGCGAAGGTGCTAAATACGAGCCGCATTGGGCTTTTGTAAAACCTGTTAAGGCACCGGTTCCTGCAGTCAAAAATAAAGAAGTTGTAAAAAATGAAATTGACAATTTTATCATTGCGAAACAGGAAGCTGCGGGCGTTTCCATGAATGAAGAAGCGGATAAAGAAAGGTTATTAAAAAGACTGTCATTGGATTTAACGGGCCTACCACCAACAGAAAAAATGATGGATGATTTTATGGCCAATAAAAACGCCAATGCGTATGATGTGCTGATAGATACTTTATTGAGCCGGCCTGAATACGGAGAAAAAATGGCGGTACACTGGCTGGATATCGCACGCTACGCAGACAGCTATGGTTACCAGGATGATAATGTAAGAACACAGTGGGCCTGGAGGGATTGGGTGATTCATGCCTTTAATGAAAACCTTCCCTACAATACATTTCTTACCTGGCAAATAGCGGGTGATATGTTGCCCAAAGCCAATAAGGAAGAAGTATTGGCTACCGCATTTTTCCGTAACCACAAATACACGGAAGAGGGAGGAGTTGTGCCGGAAGAATACCGCATCAGCTATATTCTGGATAAAACCAAAACCTACACCAAAGGCATTTTAGGTTTAACAGCAGAGTGCGCCCAGTGCCACGATCATAAATACGATCCCATTTCTCAAAAAGAATATTACCAGTTATTTGCCTTTTTTAATAACACGAAAGAGGTAGGCTACGAAGGCGATGTATCGGTTTCAAAGCCTGCAAAAAATCCTATTTTAAATATCAGCGATTCAGAGGCTAGAAGCGTGCTCACGTTTATCAATAAAAAAGATACGGGTGCCATGACAGTGTCTGTGATGGGCGAACGGGATACCATGCGTAAAACATATATCCTCAACCGCGGTGTGTACGATCAGCCAACAATAGAAGTAATGCCTTCTGCAATAAAAGCGGTAATGCCCTTTGATACAGTAGCCACACCACGTAACCGCCTCGGTCTGGCAGCCTGGACGGTGAGCCAGAACAATCCGCTTACGGCAAGGGTTTTTGTAAATCATATCTGGCAGGAAATTTTTGGCCGTGGTATTGTAAAAACAGCGGGTGATTTCGGTATGCAGGGCGAACTGCCCACACACCCGGAATTGCTCGATTGGCTGTCGGTAGATTTTATGGAACATGGCTGGGACGTAAAGCGACTCGTCAAGCAAATTGTATCATCTGCGACCTACCGACAGTCAGGCAAAGTAAAAGATGAAAACTATAAAAAGGATCCGGAAAATATCTGGCTTAGCCGTGCACCCCGCATGAAAGTAAAAGCAGAATTTGTACGGGACATTATACTCGCCAGCAGCGGCTTGCTGGTAGATAAAATCGGCGGCCCAAGTGTAAAGCCTTACCAAACAAAAGGCCTTTGGGAGATGGCAAGTTCGGGCAGGGGAGAGCTGGCCACTTACAAACAGGATAAAGGTGAAGCGCTGTACCGGCGAGGCATGTATACTTTTATAAAATTAACTGTTCCACCGCCCAGCATGATTTTATTCGATGCCAGTAACCGTGACCAGTGCGAAGTAAAACGTACCCAAACCAATACGCCTCTGCAGGCATTGATGATGATGAATGATCCCACCGTACTGGAAGCTTCAAGGGTATTTGCACAAAAGCTGATGGAAGAAAAATCATTACCGGAAGAAAAGATAAAAAAAGCGTTTCACCGTATCATTTGCAGAACAGCTGGTACCAAAGAAATGGACATCCTGAAATCTTATTTTGATGACCAGTTGAAACAATTTCAGCAGAAGCAACTGAATGCAAATACAACTTTAAATGCCGGTGAATATCCGCAGGATAAAAATGTGGAAGCCAATACAACGGCTGCATTGATGAAGACAATCAGTATGATGTACAATATGGAAGAGGCCATTATAAAAACATAAGTTATGGATAAACGTATTCTGGAACATGGGCTGGGTATGAACCGGCGTAAGTTTCTGTCAAGAATGAGCTTAGGCATTGGTAGTGTAGCATTGGGATCGTTGTTGATACCGGATTTATTCGGTGCCAAAAGCGATGAAGAAATGTTGCTGGCCGGCCTGCCCAATTTTGCGCCCAAAGCAAAAAGGATCATCTATCTTTTTCAGAATGGAGCACCTTCCCAACTGGATTTGTTTGATTACAAACCGAAGCTGAACGAAATGTTTGGCCAGGATCTTCCTGCGTCCATCCGCATGGGCCAGCGTCTTACAGGTATGACGGCAGACCAGAAGAAATTTCCTTTGGCTGGCACTGCTTTCAGGTTCAACCAGTATGGTGAGGCCAAGGCATGGATCAGTGAATTGTTGCCTTATACTTCTAAGGTTGTGGATGATTTATGTTTTGTAAAAAGCATGCATACCGAAGCCATCAATCATGACCCGGCACTTACCTTTTTTCAAACCGGTGCACAGGTGGGTAACCGCCCCAGCATGGGCTCCTGGCTTAGTTACGGCTTAGGTAGCGAGAATAAAAACCTGCCTGCCTTTTGTGTGCTGTTGTCAAAAGGCAAAGGCAATGGACAGGGCGTATATTCAAAGTTATGGAGCAATGGATTTTTAGATTCTGTTCACCAGGGCGTGCAGTTCAGCAGTGGCGATAACCCGGTGTTGTATCTTAACAATCCCGAAAGTATTGATAAAGCAGACAGAAGAAAGATGCTGGATAAGCTGGAAGAGCTGAATGCGCAAACATTCCAGGAGTCTGGCGACCCCGAGATCAACGCCAAAGTACAACAATATGAAATGGCTTACCGCATGCAAACAGCGGTTCCTGAAATTACAGATGTTAGCAAAGAACCTGAAGATATTGTAAAACTATACGGTCCGGATTGCCTGATACCCGGCACCTATGCCGCCAACTGTTTGCTGGCAAGAAAATTATCTGAGAGTGGTGTTCGCTTTGTGCAATTGTATCACCAGGGTTGGGATAGCCACGGTGGTTTACCCAACGAAATCAAGGGTCAGTGTATGGATACCGACCAGGCCTCGGCAGCATTGATTACCGATTTAAAACAACGGGGCCTCCTTGACGAAACCCTCATTATCTGGGGTGGAGAATTTGGCCGCACGAATTATTGCCAGGGCAAACTGGAAAAATTAAATTACGGCCGCGATCATCATCCAAGGTGCTTTACCATCTGGATGGCAGGCGGTGGCGTAAAGCCCGGCGTATACGGCGAAACAGATGAGTTTGGATATAACGTCATCAAAGATCCGGTGCATGTAAATGATTTTCATGCTACGGTATTGCACCTGATGGGCATTGATCATGAAAAGCTAACCTTTAAACATTTGGGCAGACGATACCGGTTAACGGATGTGGCTGGTAATGTGGTCAAGGGGATCGTGGCGTAGCACTCCGTTCACTCCCGGTCGGCACCGCAGGTCAGACCGGGAGTGAACGGACGGAGGGTGGGGGTAACATAACCACGTCGGCGGCTTTCAGCCCCGTCGGCGTTGAGGAAGGAACAGCCGATTAGTGAAGACTTTAAAAGACTTTTGTTTGAAACCTATACCGCTTAATTGAATATTATTCAACAAACGCCGTCAGGGTTTTTAACCGCTGACGGGGTTGGTAAGATTGCTTAATAAAATTAACCTCATAAAAATAACCCATATGCACCGCAGAACATTTATCAAAACTTCTTCCATCGCAGCAGCCGGACTTATCATGCAGCCATCCCAGGCTTTTTATGATGATCCTGTGCTTGGCCAGGGCAACAAACGCTATCGCCTCAACAACCATTGGAGTCAGGCGGATGTGGCACGCAACCCGGTAAATGATTGCCATGAAATGGTGCAGGACAGCAAGGGCCGGATTATTTTGCTCACCAATGAAATAAAAAACAATGTGCTTATTTATGATAAAGGAGGCAAATTACTAAACACCTGGGGAAGCGAATATCCCGGTGCACACGGGCTCACCATCTTCAATGAAAATGGAACGGAAGTATTGTTTATCTGCGATAACAACCGCCACCAGGTAATTAAAACCACCCTGGATGGACGGGTGCTGCTCACGCTGAATTATCCCAAAGAAACAGGACAATATACCAAGGCAGAAGAATACGTTCCAACAGAGACTGCCATTGCTGCCAATGGCGATATTTATGTAGCCGATGGATATGGAAAAGATTTCATCATCCGCTACGATGCAAGCGGGCGCTACATCAGCCATTTTGGTGGCAGGGGTGATGAACCGAAACATTTACTGAACGCACATGGAGTTTGCATTGATAACAGGGATGCGAGAAAGCCTTGTTTACTGGTAACCTCCCGTCAGCAGAATGCCTTTAAAAGATATACTTTCAATGGCGAATATATAGATACCATTCCGCTGCCCGGCGCATGGGTTTGCCGCCCGGTGATCAAAGGAGAATACTTATACTCTGCGGTGTTGCAAAGCAATTCAAACCTCTGGAAACAATCAGGCTTCGTAACGATACTGGACAAAAATTTTAAGGTTGTATCTAACCTTGGTGGCAGCGAACCGATGTATATCGACAACAAACTACAGGAGATGAAACAGGCCACCAAATATTTTGATTATCCTCATGATGTATGTATAGATGATGAAGAAAATCTGTACATCGCACAATGGAATTCGGGTAAAGTATATCCTTATAAGTTATCCCCGGTTGTATAAAGCACGTTTCTTTTTTGATTTAAAATAACTGCAAAAAGCAGTAGGGCACTGTATTGTAAGAAGAATAAAATTGAATAAAAAATATGCAGCGGTGGAAAACCATTTTGTACAATACCAGTTTTGCATTCAATTGCCTGCTGGTATTTTTATTAATTTTTGAGAAGGGATTAATTGTTCCACCGTGGGTGCAAACCATCGGCCGCATGCATCCCTTGCTGCTGCATTTTCCCATTGTGTTATTCCTGCTATGCATTTTTTGGGAAGTGGTTGCCCGCTTAAAAAAATCATCCTCAACTGAACAGGAATCCATTGGCGATGGTCTGTTATTGCTGGCTTCCATCACTTCTGTCATCAGTGCGTTGATGGGATTATTACTCTCGAAAGAAAACGGTTATACGCAGGAAGTCGTGGCCTGGCATAAATGGGGCGGTATCATCGTTTCGTTATTATCACTTGGCTGGTATAATTTCCGTAACAGCGTAAGACGCAGCAAAGCTATACTGGTAATGGCTTCTGTAGTTGGGGTTGCATCTGTTATCATTACCGGTCACCTTGGTGCAGATATAACCCACGGAGATAACTTTATACTGGCGCCGGTTTCAAAAGACCAGGAGCAAGCCCCCGTATTATTTGAAGACGCCTTTGTCTATGCCAACATGGTGCAGCCGATTTTTAAAGCCAAATGTGTCAGTTGTCACAACCCTCAAAAAGCAAAGGGCGAACTGGTGATGGCATCATTTTCGGCATTAAAAAAAGGTGGTAAGGATGGCGCCTTATGGGATATGACGCAACCCGATTTGGGATTGCTGATGAACCGGATCCACCTGCCGGAAGAAAATAAAAAGCACATGCCACCACTTGGCAAACCGCAGCTGACGGGTGATGAGATCAGCATTTTATATCACTGGTTAAAAATGGGTGCCAACGACACAGCCAAAGTTGCGGCATTACCGGCAACGGATACACTCCGCACGATAGCCACGGCTTTATTTAACACAATCGAAACAGACGACTATACTTTTAAACCTGCGGATGAAAACAAAATAAAAGAACTGCGCAATAATTACCGGCTGGTGGCACCATTGTCTTTAGGCTCGCCTGCATTGGGTGTACAGTTTTTTGGTGCGGCACAATTTAAGCCGGAGCAACTGAAAGAATTGCTGGCGGTAAAAGAACAGATCGTTACGCTTAACTTAAATAAAATGCCTGTGCAGGATGATGATTTGGCAACTATCGCCCAATTCACCAACCTCCGTAAACTTAATTTATCATTCACCAATATTAAAGGAAAAGGTTTAAAAGCACTGGGTGCACTGAAAGAGTTAAAACAGTTGTCGTTATCCGGTACAGGTGTAAATGCCGCCAGCTTAAATGTATTGACCTCTTTACCAAAACTAAGCCAGTTGTACATTTGGAGCACACCGGCACAGTCTGAAAATTTAGCAGCAATTGAAAAGCAATTTAAAAGTACCAAAATAGAAACGGGCTTTACAGGTGATACCATTGTTATAAAATTAAACAAACCAATGGTTGAAAATGAAGAACAGGTGCTGTTACAACCTACGCCTTTGAAACTAAAACATTTTGTAAGAGGCGTTACTATCCGGTACACTACGGACGGTAAAGATCCTGATAGCATTTCGTCACCTGTTTATAAAGGAGATGTAATGCTCGATAAAAATATTACAGTAAAAGCAAAGGCTTATAAAACAGGATGGATCAGCAGCGATATAGTAGAGAAAACTTTTTACAAAGCCGGTTTTAAAATTGATTCCATTCGTTTTATACAAGCTTCGGCGGACGTGCCGTATAAATCGATGCCGGCTACAATATTGTCTGATGCACAGAAAGGTGATCTGAACCAGGGAAGCGGTAAATGGATCGGTTATCGGGGTGCACCTATGCAAGCCATTTTATATTTTGATACGCTCAAAACTATTTCTTCGGTTACAGTCAGCAGTTTGATCAATATCGATGGCTATATTATGCCGCCACAACAGCTGGAAGTCTGGGCTGGCAATGATTTGGCCCATCTCCGTCTATTGAAAAAAATAAATCCAACGCAGCCGGATAAGGTGGCGCCTGCTTATTTAAAAGGGTACGACCTGGCATTTGAAGCGGTGAAAGAAAAGTACATAAAAGTGGTAGTTGTACCTGTTCCCAAATTACCACTCTGGCATCGGGGCAAGGGTGATAAGGGTTGGATTTTTGTGGATGAGATTTTTTTAAATTAAGTGAATATTGTAGTAGGTCTTTAATTTGAAAAGCTTTTATTCTTTGTGTTAAACTGGCAGAAAAAGAAGACTCTTCAATCGTTCTTCGAGTTGAAAACAGTAACTGGATAAGCCGCCTCTTTTGCTACGTTTCCGGCTTGCCGGAATTTGAAAAATGCGAAGCAAATTTTCGAAAGAAGCAAAAGCAGCGGCGTTCCAGTTACGCAGCCCGCCGGCTGAGGAGGCGACTATTCAAATAGAAAAGATCTTTGTATTTATTTGAAGTGTTTAACTTTCCAAGCCACAATACGACTCGTTTGACTACAGGGATTGGTGCTGTTACTACTTCTAGCTGAACGGCATTAAGTAATGAAAAGATATCGTCAATCATTTCTTAAAAAAATATTAAATTAAACTGCATGAAAAAACTATTACCCATTGCCTTCTATGTGTTGTTAGTATTGCTATCAACAGTTGCCAATCCAATCAATGCTCAAACCAAACCATCCCTCAGCAATGAAACACCGGCGCAAAAAGTAATACGCATGCAATGGTGGACAGACGCCCGTTTCGGCATGTTTATTCACTGGGGTTTGTATTCGTTGCCTGCCAGGCATGAGTGGGTGAAAAACCAGGAACGCATTACCAACGAAACCTACCAAAAATATTTTGATGAGTTTAATCCCGATCTTTTTGAACCTAAAAAATGGGCGAAGGAAGCAAAAGCAGCGGGTATGAAATACGCCGTACTCACCACGAAACATCATGAAGGTTTTTGTTTGTTCGACAGCAAATACACCGATTACAAAGCCACCAAAACTGCCGCAAAAAGAGACCTTGTAAAAGAGTATGTAGATGCTTTTAGAGCAGAAGGAATAAAGATTGGTTTTTATTATTCACTGATCGATTGGCATCATCCTGATTTTCCAATTGACAAAGTACATCCGCAACGGCCGCTTACCGACAGCGATACGGCTTACGCAAGATTGAACAAGGGAAGAGATATGGCGAAGTACCGCACTTACCTGTATAACCAGGTAACGGAACTGTTGTCAAACTATGGTAAAATTGATATTCTCTGGCTTGATTTTTCTTATCCGGAAAAATATGGTAAGGGCAAAAATGACTGGAATTCCGTAGCGCTGATAAAGCAAATAAGAAAACTGCAGCCAGGCATTATTGTAGACAACCGGCTTGACCTGGGCGATTATGCTGACGGTGAAGACTTTGATACACCCGAACAGGTAAGCCCGGAAGAGCTTGCAAAATACAAAGGCAAAACATGGGAAACCTGCCAGACGTTCTCCGGCTCATGGGGTTATTACCGTGACGAAAACTCATGGAAGACACACCACCAGTTGCTCGACCTGCTGATCAGTTCCACCAGCAATGGCGGCAACCTGATTTTAAATGTTGGTCCAACTGCCAGGGGCGAATTTGATTACCGCGCCAACAACGCACTGGACAGTCTTTCGCATTGGATGCATGCCAACAACAAATCTATTTACTATTGCAGCTTTGCACCTGACACTTACCAGGTTCCTTCAAATGATAAACTAACCTACAACGCAGCTGCAAAACGCCTGTACGTGCATTTGTTTGACTATCCCACCGATGGTAAATTATTGTTGACGGGTTACAAAGGCAAGATAAAATATGCCCAGTTTCTGCATGATAATTCGGAGCTGAAGATGATGGAACAAGGCAATGACATCCTGTTAACATTGCCTGAGAAAAAGCCTGTGTACGAAATTCCGGTGGTGGAATTAACTGTGAATTGATTGACTGATTTTATTGTCCAAGTAAACAAGCCCGGATTTATTTATCTTAATTACAAAGCGACAGCGTTACATTTCAAATGCTGCCGTCATAATAAAATATTTTCAGCCATGCTAACAGCAAGACAACACGGGAACAACAAGCGAACGCTTGCAATGGCTGGTTTAGCTGTTGTTCTTTCAATGATTTTTTACTCCGTGCAAGCGCAGCAATTGGCGCCCGGCATTAAAACTTCTAAAGCAGTTATTGATGGTTTTATGGACAAGCGTTTTGGCATGTTCATACATTTTGGCCCGGTGAGTTTACGTGGTACAGAGATTGGCTGGAGCCGCGGAAGTGAAGTAGCTACTGAAGAATATGACAACCTCTATAAAGAATTTAACCCGGTATTATTTAATGCAGATGCCTGGGTAAAAGCTGCGAAAGATGCTGGAATGAAATATGTCACCATCACCGCCAAACACCATGATGGCTTTTGCGAATGGCCTACAGCAGCCTCTGACTACAACATCATGCATACGCCTTTCAAAAAAGATATTGTGGGTGAGCTTGCCGCGGCTTGCAAAAAGCAGGGCATTGCCTTTTGTATTTATTTCACGGTGTTAGACTGGCACGATGCGGATTACCCGGTGCACAGTCCGCACGATTCAACCAAAAATGTACCCGGTAATATGCCCCGTTTTGTTGGTACAATTAAGAAAGAATTAAAGGAACTGATTACACAATACAAACCCTACATGCTCTGGTTTGATGGCAACTGGGAAAAGCCCTGGACAAAGGAATATGCAGTGGATGTTTACCAGTACATTAAGAGTCTTGATAAAAATGTAATCATCAACAACCGGTTGGGCAAAGGTGAGCACATTGCTTTTTCATCAGAGTCTGTAGGCGATTATCTCACGCCGGAACAAAAAGTGGGTGCATTGAATATGGACGATCCTTGGGAAAGCTGCATCACCATTTGTAACCAATGGGCATGGAAACCAAATGATGAAATGAAGTCGCTGAAGCAATGTTTACAGACACTGGTCAAAACCGCTGGCGGCAATGGCAACCTGCTTTTTAATGTGGGTCCGATGATGGATGGCAGGATGGAAGCCAGGCAGGTAAACCGTTTGAAGGAGATGGGCGGTTGGTTGAAAAAATATGGTGCTTCCATTTATGGTACAAAGGGCGGTCCTTATTATCCCAATGAAACTTATGCTGCAACAAGAAAAGGCAACATCATTTACCTGCATATTTTTGAAAGAAAAGCAGCCACACCGGAACTGCCGCTTTTACCGGGAATAAAAATTATAAAAGCGCATTTCCTGAATGGCCCCGCAGTCACTTTTAAACAGGAAACAGCTTCGCCCATAATCATTGATTTACCCAAAGAATTGCCTGATGCTGTAAGTTCAGTTATAGTGCTGGAGCTGGATAAAAATGCGGAACAAATACCGGTGATAAAGTGAATGGTCAGTAGTGAGTGGTGAGTGGTCAATAGTGAATAGTGAGTGAGCGGAGCTAATGCTAACGCTGACCATTGACTATCGACCATTGACTATTGACAATTCACAATAACACGCTTTAAATAAAAATGAAGATGAAAAAAATACACTTTTTGATTTTTACGCTGTTTGCCTTTTGCACGGTCTTTGCGCAAACCTTTCAACCCAACTGGGCTTCGCTTAATACCCGCAAAATGCCCGAATGGTTTCAGCAGGATAAGTTTGGCATTTTTATTCATTGGGGCGTGTATGCGGTGCCTGCTTATGCGCCTGTAATACCCAACAGCGGCGATAGTTATGCGGAGTGGTACTGGTATCGCCTGCAGGAAAAGGATAGCAACTTCACTGCCTTTCACAATAAAAATTATGGAGCTGATTTTACCTACCCGCAATTTGAAAAACAATTTAAAGCGGAGATGTTCAACCCGGATCAATGGGCGGATGTGTTCAAAAAATCGGGTGCTAAATATGTAGTGTTAACTTCCAAACACCATGAAGGTTATTGTTTATGGAACAGTGCTGAAGCTGACCGCGACTGGAACCGGCCCTGGAATGCAGTAACAGGCACGCCTAAACGCGATTTGCTTGGCGACCTGAGTACAGCTGTAAGAAAGTCCGGGTTAAAAATGGGCTACTACTATTCCCTGTATGAATGGTTCAATCCTTTGTGGTTAACGGATAAAAAAAGATATGTATCAGAACACATGATACCACAGTTTAAAGACCTCGTAACAAAATACAAACCGTCTGTAATTTTCTCTGATGGCGAATGGGAATTATCTGACACAGCATGGAAAAGTGAAGAGCTACTGGCCTGGTTATTCAATGAATCTCCGGTAGCAAAAGAAGTAGTGGTAGATGACCGCTGGGGCAACAATACCCGCAGCAAAAATACCGGAGCTACTTACTCCACATCAGAGTATGGAAGTGGAATGGATGCCAGTGTTATCTGGGAAGAAAGCCAGGGAATTGGCCACTCGTATGGCTATAACCGCAATGAAAAATTAGAAGATTATAAAAGCAGTCACGACCTGATTTTGATGCTGGCAGATATTGTATCAAGAGGCGGTAACCTGTTATTGGATATCGGGCCTACAGCCGATGGCCGCATACCAGTAATTATGCAGCAGCGCCTGGAAGACATGGGCGCATGGTTGCAAACAAACGGCGAAGCGATCTACGGCACCAAAGCATATAAACAACCGTACGAATGGAGCGACGGCAAAAAGCCAGAGAAGAAAGGCGAGGCTTTTATGGCGGGTTACAGTATTGCAGAGCTGGTAAAACCAAAAAAGGATTATGCCAATGTAGAAGCTTTTTTTACTACCAAAGGCAGGAACTTATTTTGCATTATACCCAGCTACAAACCGCAAATAAAACTGCGCAATTTTAAAGTAGCCGCAGGAGCTTCCGTTTCTATTTTAGGAAGTACTAAATCACTAAAAATTAAACAGGTGGGGCAGGATACCATCGTTGATCTGTCTGCGTTAAAACCCGGCGAGGTAGCCGCTGAGTTATTTGTGTTACAAATAAAAAATGCCTTGTAAATTAAAAAATGAAGAAGCTTAATGCGATTATTGTATGGTGTTGTTTAAGTCTTGTATATACGATGGCAACTGCGCAGGTGATTAACAAGACAACAAGAAAAATCTTGTTTATCGGTAACAGCATTACGTGGGCTGGCATGTATGTAAACGATGTGGAAGCGTACCTGCGGGTTCAGTATCCGGGGCGACATTTCGAAATCATCAATGTTGGTTTGCCAAGTGAAACAGTATCCGGCTTATCCGAGCCGGGGCATGCGGATGGAAAATTTCCACGACCGGATTTACATGAGCGGCTGCATCGTGTATTGCAGCAAACAAAGCCCGATTTGGTATTCGCTTGTTATGGAATGAATGATGGTATCTATATGCCTTTGGATTCCGTAAGGTTTCAAAAATTTAAAGAGGGTATCAACTGGCTGCATGACGAAGTGGTGAAAGCAGGAGCAAGAATCGTGCACTTAACGCCACCGGATTATGATGAAGTAAAAGGTAAAAGTATTGGCTATACAAAAGTGCTGGACACCTATTCAGATTGGTTGTTGAGTAAAATACATTCATCCAGATGGCAGGTAATTGATATTCATTATCCAATGAAAAAATACCTTGAGGAGCACCGCAAACTGGATGCAAATTTTGCACTGGCACAAGACGGGGTGCATCCCGATGAAACAGGGCATTGGATAATGGCCCAACAAATTTTATTGTTTCTGGGTTTTAAAACAGTTGCTTCATCGGTCAGTATAACAACAAGCCTGCAACAATCAGGGGATGCAAAAAAACTACTGGCGCTTGTTGCAGAAAGACAGAACATGTTAAGGGATGCCTGGCTCACGGCAACCAAACACACCCGCCCGGGAATGGCCACCGGATTGCCTTTGAGAGAAGCGCAGGCAAAAGCAGCATCGATGCTGTCAGCAGTTGAAGTATTGATTCCAGGCAAAAAATAATGGGAAACAGGTACACCAGCCTGGAATAAAAGGCCTTTATAAAACGAGGTCGTCATCTTCCATAATTAAATGCCGAAAGAAATAAAATTGTTGTACTTAAAATATATCCAATGAGCAATGAAGCAGCATGCAAGCGCAGAAACTTTTTAAAGCAGGCAGCAAGCCTCGGAGCGTTGGCTATGTTACCCGCTACAACCATCTTTGCATCACCCCTTATAACCAATACCAATAAAGATTGCGATGGCTTTACTTTTTTATTCCAGGGCGATTCTATAACAGATGGTAACCGCACCAGGGACAAAGACTGGAACCACGTGATGGGGCATGGTTACCAGTATATCATTGCAAGCAAGCTTTGGTATGATTTTCCTTCGAAAGGATTTCATTTTTTTAACCGCGGCATCAGCGGCAACAAAGTGCCCGACCTGGCAGCACGCTGGCAAACCGACACCATCGATATACAACCCAACCTGCTGAGCATTTTAGTGGGCATCAATGATGTGGATGCACTCATGCATGGAGACAAATATTTTACCGCCGGCCAGTTTGAACAGGATTACCGCCAACTTTTACAACAAACAAAACAAGCTTTGCCCGATACACAGCTCGTAATTGGCGAGCCATTTATTTTGCCTGTGGGTAGAATAAAAGAAAGGTGGGACGAGTATTCAGCAGAAATGAAACAACGTCGGGTAATTGCGAAGAAGCTAAGCAAAGAATTCAACGCCGTGTTTGTTGAATTTCAAACTGCCTTTGATAAAGCTTTGTCAAAAGCTCCGGCTGATTACTGGATATGGGATGGCATACACCCAATGCCTGCAGGGCATGAGTTGATGGCGAGGGAATGGACAAAGCAAGTGAGCAGAAAATTAAAGTTCATCAGATAATCGATTTTTTTCTTAGTGGTTTTGTCAGCAAACTCCATCTTGAAGGTTTTAGCTTCCAAACGTATTCAAGGTCGGGGTTTCACGGAAGTTAACAGCTACTTGTGGTGTATGCCGTGAAAACCCCAGGACGAAGTTCTTAACCCAGTTTGGTAAAAAAGAGTGCCATAATTTATGACAGACAAACTGGATATACAGACAAGGTGCTTGGTAATGGCAAAATAGAGCCAAGTACGGAGCCGGCGACGGATACTTTTCCTGTCCATAAAGTACCCCTGATTATATTTATCCTAAGTAATTATAAAAAGCAAACAGATTATGAAACTTGTATATTTAATTTCGATTTTGTTTTTCTCTTCTTGTATTGAAAATGGAAAACAAAATCAAAAAATCAGTTTTGAAGACTCTGTCAATAATACACTTATAGGGAAATGGGGAGGGGCCAGCGACAGCAGGCCTGTGTGGGAAATTAGGAAGGATTCTATTTATTATTTTGAACACTCAAAAGCTTATTCCTATAAAATCGTAGGTGATGACATGATTATTAATCTTCCGGAAAATCAAGCAAAGTTTGAAAACATTCATGTGATTAGAAATCCAATTAGAGACACATTGCTTTTTTTTAAACAGCCTGGTTTGACAGTACAAGCAGTCAGATATAAATAATTTTTTTCCGCTTCGGGCCTCCATCCAGTGATTTCCCGGGCGAGTCTCTGCCCAAGTTACTGAAGTTCGCAACCAGCAATGGTTGCAGGACTCGACGACTAACAAGGAAAAGTGCTCGCATTACCAATAAAATTGTCTATGGCAATCTGATGGTACCGTACTGATAGGTCGGCAAGTCCAGCAGCATGTAAAGAATTGTAAGGCATCATAACCAGTGCAGAGACTCGACCTGGACGTTTTCAGTTTTGTGGTGCCGGCCCCATGATTTAATCTCACCCACTAACTCCCCATCTTCATCTTTAAATAATCCCCTCTATATCCCAGTGGCGTTTTTTTAGTAATGGTTTTAAATTGCTTGTTAAAGTGCGACAGGTTGTTGTATCCGCATTCATAACATACTTCCGATACATTTTTTTCATCTTCCACCAACAGCCTGCAGGCGAAGCCTATTCTCACTTCCATCAGAAACTGGATATAGGTTTTATTGGTTTTGCTTTTAAAGTAGCGGCAAAACGAAGGTGTCGTCATGTTCAATATAGCTGCCACTTGCGGCAGGCTTATTTTTTCGTTGTAGCGATTAAACGTGTATTCAAACACCAGCTTTATTTTATCCTTATTGGTATCACCCGCCGATAGCATAAACCCTGCAGAGGACAAGGGAAGGTATTCTTTGCTGGTTGCAATTTCTTCTAACAAAAAAAGCAGGTAAGCCAGTTTCATCCCGGGAGTAGCGGTCAACATTTTTTCAATCGTCAGGGGCAGACTGTTTTTTGCTTTACCTGTTATTTTTAATCCTGTATTGCATTTGGATAACAGCTGCCTGATGGCCTTGGTTTCCGGCAGCTGTAAAAAAGTGCTGCCGAAAATATCGGGTACAAACTTGATGCAGATAGATTCGCCAGGTGCAATTCCTTTTTTATTGATGTGAGGATACTCGTGCCGGAAGCAATGCGGTAAATTGGCGCCAATCAAAACCATATCACCATTGTCAAAATTACCAATATGGTCGCCGATCAGCCAGGTGCCTGAACTTTTTTTAATGTACAACAATTCAACTTCCGGGTGATAGTGCCAGTTGTTGAGCATGCTTTCGCCTACATCTTTCCGTACTAGAAAAGAAGCTTCGGGGGTGGTGGTAATCTGGCGTAAAGTTGGTTTCATACATTGCAGTAACAGGCAACTAAGTTAGGGTAATATACCATCAGTCTTTGAAAATAAAATGGCAGGATAAATCAATGCTTAAAAGTAAGTTTACACTTTAAACACGATGCCATAAAGAATGCCTCCATTTACTGACGGGGGCGACGACGATTGTAAAAAAAGGAAATTTGCCGGGAGTAGCAATATTTTACCTTTTCATCTTTTCCTTTTTGTAGTGTAAAATCACCGGAAATAAATTGTACTTAATGAAAAACCAATTTACAAGTAGTGCATACCTGGGCGCCTGCCTTTTGTGCGACAATAGCAGCCTGCGTTTATGTGCGGGTGTCCGGGTATGTCTTACGCAGGGGAAGCTTTCACAAACACTGGCAGGTATTCAGCAATCATTCAATCAACTGTTTTAATAATCTAAAAAGAATAAGTGCATGAGAAAGTTTTTTTTATTTTTCGTACTACTGTTTTGCTGCGTTACCACCACATTACAGGCACAGGAAAAATACCAGGCAACCTGGGAATCGTTAAAAAAATACACCACGCCTGACTGGTTTCGCGATGCCAAGTTCGGCATCTTCATTCACTGGGGTGTTTACTCGGTACCTGCCTTTGCGTCTGAATGGTATCCGAGGCAAATGTATCAGCAGGGATCAGACGAATTCAAACATCATGTAGCCACTTATGGCAGCCAGGAAAAATTTGGGTACAAGGATTTTATCCCCCTGTTTAAAGCAGAAAAATTTAACCCGCAGCAGTGGGTGGAACTTTTCAAAAAAGCAGGTGCAAAATATGTGGTACCGGTAGCGGAACACCATGACGGCTTCGCCATGTATAAAACGGCCTACTCTAAATGGAATGCTTTTGAAATGGGTCCCAAAAGAGATGTGATTGGTGAACTGGCAGCGGAAATAAAAAAGCAGGGATTGGTTTTTGGATTGTCTTCTCACCGGATAGAACACTGGTTTTTTATGAATGGTGGCCGCAAGTTTCCATCGGATGTGCTGGATGATAAGTTCAGTGACTTTTACGGCCCGGCAAGGGAAGAAAATGAGACACCTTCTGCGGAATACATGAATGACTGGTTGCTGCGCAACACAGAGCTGGTGAATAATTACCAGCCGCAATTGTTTTGGTTTGATTGGTGGATAGAGCAACCCGCCATGGATCCTTACCGTAAATCGTTTGCTGCTTCCTACTACAACAAAGGGCTTGAATGGAACAAAGGGGTGGTGGTAAACTATAAAAATATTTCATACCCGGATGGAACTGCCGTGCTTGATTTGGAGCGGGGTAAACTGGCGGGTATCCGGCAACTGGCCTGGCAAACGGATGATGCCATCGGCAACAACTCCTGGGGCTATGCGGCGGGCAATACCTTTAAAGACGCCAAATATGTTATCACTAACCTGATAGATATTGTCAGCAAAAATGGTAACCTGTTGCTGAACATCGGGCCACGCCCGGATGGTACCATCACCGATGAAGAGACACAAACCTTACTCGGTACAGGCAAATGGCTGGAAGTAAACGGGGAAGCTATTTACGGCACCCGTCCCTGGAAAATATTTGGCGAAGGCCCCACAGAATCTGCGAGTGGAAGTTTTGCAGATCAGAAAAAGCCATTCACTGCACAGGATATCCGGTTTACTACCAAGGGAGACATTTTGTATGCCATAGCCATGGGATTACCCACAACCAACACCATCGTAAAAGCATTGGGGGTAAAAGCCGGCAATGGTACCATCGCATCCGTAGAAATGGTAGGCAGTACCGAAAAAGTTTCCTGGTCGCAGCAAGCCGATGCGTTGGTAATTAAGCCATCCAAAAATTATCCATCGCAAAACGCGGTAACGTATAAAATAAATTTAAAAAAATAGCATTTCATGACAGCATTGGTATGCACTGAACCCGGAGCTTTTGACTATAAAGAAATGGTGCCACCGGTATTAACACCCGGCCACGCCATTGTACAAATAAAACGAATTGGCATTTGCGGTACCGACCTGCATGCCTTTGAAGGAACCCAGCCTTATTTTTCTTACCCGAGAATTTTAGGGCACGAACTGTCGGGAGATTTAATTGAAGCTGATGGTGCCGAAGGATTTGTGCCGGGTGAAGCCATCACCATCATTCCTTATTTCAACTGCGGTAGCTGCATTGCCTGTCGCAACGGCAAGCCCAATTGTTGCACACAAATCAACGTATTTGGCGTACACAGCGATGGGGGTATGGCGGAGTATGTATCAGTGCCATCTTATTCACTGTTAAAAAGCAATGGATTAAGTTATGATGAGCTGGCATTGGTTGAACCGCTGGCCATTGGCGCCCACGGCGTGCGCAGGGCAAACATAGCGGCGGGAGAATTTGTGTTGGTGATTGGTGCCGGCCCTATAGGTTTGGGTACCATGGAATTTGCCCGGATTGCAGGGGCTACGGTAATAGCACTCGATATCAACGACCAGCGGCTGCAGTTTTGCCGGGAGAAATTGGGCATTGAACATACCATCAATGCTGCATCAGACAATGTGATACAAAGACTGAAAGCCATCACGAACAACGACATGCCAACGGTGGTAATTGACGCGACCGGCAACCGCCAGGCCATCAACAATGCCTTGCAGTACCTGGCGCACGGCGGCAGGTTTGTCCTAATCGGCCTGCAAAAGGACGAGATTAGTTTCAGTCATCCCGAATTTCATAAACGGGAATCTACTTTAATGAGCAGCCGCAATGCCACCCGAAAAGATTTTGAAACGGTAATGGCAGCGATGAAAAGTGGCCTGGTAAATCCGGCCAATTATATTAAGCACCGGGCGAAGTTTTCGGAAGTAAAAGAAGTGTTTAACAGTTGGCTGATACCGGCTACAGGGGTTATTAAAGCCATGGTGGAAATGGAGTAGGCGTGCAATTATCGTGACCGGTGTTGTATATTTAAAGGCGAATAATATATCGCATCAACATAATGTACAATGGAAAACTTTTTTACAGAACTTTTTCAATATAGTAACGACACCAATCAGCAATTGATTGATTTGATCGGTAGCCAGGGGGAAAAAATACCTGCCAATGTAATAAGGCTGTTTAGCCACCTGCTGAATGCCCATCACGTGTGGAACGCCAGGATTACCAAAAGCGAAGTGCACTACGGCATATGGCAACTACACACTGCCAGTGACTTTGGAAAGATTAACCGGGAAAATATCGATCATAGCGTGCGGATATTAAACAGCCGTGATCTGGAAGAGATGATAGGTTATACTACTTCTAAAGGTGCCCCTTTTACCAACAGTATAAAGACAATACTTTTCCAGGTAATAAACCATTCTACTTATCACCGGGGGCAGATCGCTTTGGAATTAAGGCAGGCGGGAATTGATCCGCCACTTACCGATTATATCTTTTGGAAAAGATAGCAACAGCTGAAAGGAATATTTTACATCACCACATAGTTGGTTATTTTTGACAGGTCTTCATTGTATTTGAAGAACATATAAACGAACGTTGTCTTACACAGAAAAAAGAAAAGGATGATAAAACGATTGCTTGTTAGCTGCATTGTATTGCTTGCTGTTGCTGATGGATTGAAGGCACAGCCGGGTGAAAAGTTATGGTATAAACAACCGGCTAAAAAATGGACGGAAGCCTTACCCATCGGCAATGGGCGTTTGGGCGCCATGATATTTGGCGGTGCGGCCAATGAACTGATTCAATTAAATGAAGCCACCTTGTGGGCAGGTGGGCCGGTAAGGACCAATGTGAACCCCGGTGCCTATGACAATTTATTAAAGGCAAGACAGGCCTTGTTCAACGGCGAGCATTATGACAGTGCTTATCAATATGCCAAAGGCATGCAGGGGTACTACTCAGAGAGCTACCTGCCGCTGGGCGATTTAAAAATTCATCAGCAATTAAAAGACAGTAACATTACCGGTTATTACCGTGACCTCAATATCAGCGATGCGATCGCCACCACCCGGTATACCGCGGACGGTACGGTTTTCACGCGGCAAATTATCAGCTCCGGGGCCGACCAGGTAATTGCCATTCATTTAACAGCCAGTAAACCGGGGCAGCTAAATTTCACCATTGGTACGGGCGGCTTATTGAAATACCAGCAATCCATCATCAGCAACAATGAAATTGCGATGAAGGGAAAAGTGCCTTCACATATTCAACCTGTATATGTAGGTACTGAAAATGCGGTGGATGAAATTGATCCTGCTGGTTGCAGGGGCATGCGCTTTGAATGGCGGGTGAAAGCCATCAGCAAAGAGGCTGCCATCACCACAGATGAAAAGGGCATCTCTATTAAAAATGGTACGGATGTATTGATCCTATTGTCTGCAGCAACCAGTTTTAACGGGTTTGATAAATGCCCGGATTCAGAAGGAAAGGATGAAGATAAAATTGCGACAAACTATTTAACAGGCGCTGCAAAAAAGAACTGGACATTGCTGCTCAACCGCCACCAGTCCGACTACCATCATTTTTTTAACCGGGTAAATTTTACATTGGCTACGCCGGTGAATAATAAAAACGCAGCCTTGCCAACGGACGAGCGTTTACTGGGGTACACCGAAGGCGCTAAAGATCCTTCTTTTGAAACGTTGTATTTTCAATATGGCCGCTATCTGCTCATCAGTTGTTCCCGCACGCCGGGTGTACCCGCTAATTTGCAGGGCATCTGGAACAAGGAACTGCAACCACCATGGAGCAGCAACTATACCACCAACATCAATGTACAAATGAATTACTGGCCAGCCGAAGTAACTAATCTTTCGGAGATGCATTTACCCCTGATGGATTTTATCGGCAATGTTGCTACTACGGGAAAGATAACATCAAAGGAATTTTATCATACTAAGGGTTGGGCTTTGCATCACAACAGTGATATATGGGCGCTCACCAACCCGGTAGGGGATATTGGCAAAGGCGACCCCATGTGGGCCAACTGGACGATGGGTTCACCCTGGTTATCGCAACATTTATGGACGCATTACAGCTTTACAAAGGATAAAAAATTTTTGAAAGAATATGCTTACCCGTTGATGAAGGGAGCGGCTGAATTTTGTCTTAGTTTTTTGGTAGAAGACAAAGATGGCTACCTGGTAACCGCACCGTCATTTTCGCCTGAGAATAGTTTTATTGACGACAAGGGAAAAGAAGGTGCTGCTTCTATTGCAACCACTATGGACATGTCCATCATCCGCGACTTATTCAGTAACCTGATTGATGCGTCTAAAGAACTGAATGAAGATACTGAATATAGAAACCTGTTGATGGCAAAAAAAGAAAAGTTGTATCCTTTTCACATCGGTAAAAAAGGAAACTTACAGGAATGGTATAAAGATTGGGAAGATGTAGATCCGCACCACCGCCACGTTTCGCACCTGTTTGGATTATATCCCGGCAACCAGATATCACCGGTGCTAACGCCCGACCTGGCCAACGCTGCAAAGAAGACATTAGAGCTGAGGGGCGACGCCGGCACGGGCTGGAGTCTTGCCTGGAAAATCAATTTCTGGGCTCGTTTGCTGGATGGCAACCATGCCTATTTAATGATCGGGAAATTGTTGCACCTCACCGGCCAGGATGGTACCAATTACGCCAATGGCGGCGGCTCATATGTCAACCTGTTTGATGCACACCCGCCTTTCCAGATTGATGGTAATTTTGGTGGTATTTCCGGCATCAGCGAAATGTTGCTGCAAAGCCATTTAGGCGAACTGCATCTATTGCCTGCCTTGCCCGACGCCTGGCAACAGGGTAGCATTAAAGGTTTAAAAGCAAGAGGCAATTTTGAAGTGTCCATCAACTGGAAAAATCATTCGTTAACCGGTGGGGTGATCAAATCAAATACTGGTGGCAGTTGTAAAGTAAGAGCTGCGATTCCCTTTAGTATTGAGGGTATTGCCGCAAAATCTGTTGCAGATAATAATGGCTACTATTTATCTTTCAATTCAGAAAAAGGCAAAAGTTATGTTATTGTGCCCGGAGGTAAAAAATAATACAAAATATCATGAGGATTTTACTTTCCATTAAATGTTTCAGGTGATTGCGAAGACATTCTCAAAATGAATCTGCGGGCTCACCATAAACCTATAGGATTTAAGCAAGTTGTGACGAGAAGAATGTATCAACAAAATCCTATAGGTTTGCGCAGATTTTACATCACCTTAATAAAATGTAACTGTCAGCCACAAATCGTATGATCAAAAGAAATTGCTTACTAATAATTTTCATGCAATGCATTTTTAATTGTAGCGGGCAAATAAAATTATTGGTAGCATTAAATGGCAACGATACTAACTCCGGAACAATCACCCAACCATTTCAATCGCCTGCGGCAGCGATAGCTAAAGCCATAACGCTAACTGGTAAAGACGTAGTGATTGAAATAAGAAAAGGCGTATATTACCTGGATAAAACCATTGGCATAACGGCAGCTTCTTATCAGGCACATTCCCTTACCATCCGCGGTTATAAAAATGAACAAGTTACCATTAGTGGTGCACAAAAAATTACACCGAAATGGCAGCCGTATAAAAATGGCATACTTCAATCGCACATCGTGTTAAATGAAAAGCCCGACAGATTGTTGATGAATGGAAAGAACCTGCCAATGGCCCGTTATCCAAATTATGATTCCACTGCAAGGGTATTTAATGGTACCGCTGCCGATGCCATCAGCGACGAAAGAGTACGCAACTGGCAACACCCACAAGGCGGATTTATTCATGCGTTGCACGAGGGCGAGTGGGGCGATTTTCATTATTTAATTACCGGTAAAACAAATGACGGTAAACTGAGTTACGAAGGCGGCTGGCAAAACAACCGGCCTGCACCCATGCATCCTCAATATCGTTTTGTAGAAAATATTGTGGAAGAATTGGATGCGCCTGGCGAATGGTGGTACGATAACAATGCACAAATATTGTATTGCTATCCACCACGCGGAGCCGTTGTTGAAAAGGCCCAGTTTGAAGTAAGTCATCTAACCGATTTACTGCACATCATGGGCAATGCTCATCAACCGGTAAAAAATATTGCTATTCAAAATATTGCGTTTACTGCTACCAGCCGCAGCTTTATGCAAACGAAAGAACCCTTGTTGCGCAGCGACTGGACAATCTATCGCGGCGGCGCAATCCTGCTTGACGGAACAGAAAATATCCACATCACCAACTGCAGTTTTTCCGGACTTGGAGGTAATGCCATCTTGCTAAGCAATTACAATAAAAACGATTCCATACACCACAACGAAATCCGTGATATTGGAGCCAGTGGGGTGGTATTTGTTGGTAATCCAGCTGCAGTGCGATCGCCGGCTTTCAGATACGAGTTGTCTGTTCCCTGGAATGAAATGGATTTTACGCCGGGTCCAAAATCAACTGATTACCCGCAGTACTGTTTGGTGCAGGATAATTTAATTCACCATATCGGCACGATTGAAAAACAGGTGGCTGGTGTTGAAATCGACATGGCGGCATGCATCACCGTTAGTCACAATACCATTTACAACACACCCCGGTCGGGTATCAACATCGGTGACGGTTGCTGGGGCGGTCATGTGATTGAGTTCAATGATGTATTCAATACCGTGCTGGAAACCGGCGACCACGGCGCTTTTAATTCCTGGGGGCGTGACAGGTTCTGGAGCCCGGACCGTTCTGTTATTGATAGTATAGTAGCAGCAAGGCCGGGCATAGAATTGCTGGATGTGATTGTACCAAACATCCTTCGCAACAATCGTTTTCAATGCGATCATGGCTGGGATATCGACCTGGATGATGGCAGCAGCAATTACCTTATCTATAATAATATTTGTTTAAATGGCGGATTGAAATTGCGGGAAGGCTATCATCGTACTGTAACCAATAATATTATCATCAACAATACTTTTCATCCGCACGTATGGTTAAAAAACAGCGGCGATATTTTTGAACACAACATTGTCAGCACTGCCTATGCGCCCATTTTAATGAACAACTGGGGTAAATCCATTAACTATAATTTCTTTCTTGCCAAAGGCGGATTAGAAAAAGCTCAACAGTTAGGTCTTGATAAAAATAGTCTTGCAGGAAATGCTCAATTTGTGAATGCCGCAGTTGGCAATTATACAATCAAGGCAGGTTCTGCCGCATTCAAAACCGGCTTTAAAAACGTTGACGACAATGTGGGAGTAACATCACCTGCATTGAAAAAGAAAGCAGCATCTCCAGCAATCAAGCCATTGTTTACCGATATTGCATCCGGAAAGGTAAGTACCATTGAATGGTTGGGTGCACGCTTTAAAAATATTGAAACATTGGGTGAACGTTCTGCTGCAGGCATGCACGACAATCATGGCGCCATGCTGGTAGAGTTACCTGAAAAAGCCCTTGCAACAAAAAGTAATTTGCAAAAAGGGGATGTAATAATTAAATTGGATAACACACCTCTCAAAGCCATCAGCGATTTATTGCAAACCTATCAAAATATTAAATGGATGGGGAGTGCGGAATGCACCATCATCCGCAACCAGGCAGAAAAAAAGATCACCATTTATTTTAAATAGTAACACCGGATAGCCAATAACAAAAGAATAAACAACACATGAAAATTTACGGAACAAAAGTTTGGATGGCAATTATAATTTTGCTCGCACTGTATACCACTGCTAACTGCCAGGTGGCACAAACCCCGCCCATGGGCTGGAACAGTTACAACTGTTTTGGTTCGGCGGTGCATGAAGATGAGGTAAAAGCCAACGCAGATTATGTGGCCAACAATTTAAAACAATACGGCTGGCAATATGTAGTGGTGGATTTTTTATGGAGTTATGATAATCCTGTAGGCAGCACCATTGGCAATCCTTTTCAAAAGCAACTGGAAGATGGATCTTACGTGCCCTGGTTAACGATGGACAAATGGGGAAGGCTGATGCCGCAACCAACGAAATTTCCTTCTGCTTTTGGTGGCAACGGTTTTAAACCATTGGGCGATTATGTGCATGCACTCGGGTTAAAATTTGGTATTCATGTTATGCGGGGTATTCCACGGCAGGCTGTGTGGGCAAAATCCCCGGTGATGGGTACCAACGGCATCACGGCGGATATGATTGCTGACACCAGCTCTACCTGCCCCTGGATGAACCACATGTATGGCTTGAATATGAGCAAGCCGGGCGCACAGGAATACCTGAATTCAATACTTCAATTGTATGCTTCCTGGGGTGTTGATTTTATAAAAGTAGATGATATCTCAAGGCCTTATCGTACTGCTGAAATAGAAGGGTATGAGAAAGCCATTGCAGCTTCCGGCAGGCCGATGCCGTTAAGTATTTCGCCCGGCGAAACGGCTTTATCGGCAAAAGATCATGTAACCAAACATGCCAGCATGTGGCGCATGGCCGATGATTTCTGGGACAACTGGGAGATGGTGTTACACATGTTCAATTACGCCAAAAGCTGGGAAGGCACTGGCGGTCCGGGGCACTGGCCGGATTGTGACATGATACAGATTGGCAAACTTTCCAAGCGTGGCCCTGTTGGCCCTGAGCGATACAGCCGTTTTACAGAAGATGAATTGTATACGCACATGAATTTCTGGTGCATTTATCGTTCGCCCTTAATGCTGGGCGGTAACATGCCGGACAACCGGGAACTGGAACTGAAATTATTTACAAATGCCGAAGTGCTTGCGGTAAACCAACAAGGCGAAAACCCAAAGCAGTTGTACAAGCAGGATGGCAGTATGATCTGGGTATCCAATGTACAAGGCAGTAAAGATTTGTATGTCGGTCTTTTTAACATCGGCGACAATGCGCATGACGTTGTACTTGATTTAGCTTCTCTTAAATTAAAGGGCAGTGTTGGGGTGAGAGATTTATGGAAGAAGACTGACCTTGGTTCATTTAAGAAAAAGTACACACAAAAATTAAATCCGCATGCATCGGTGTTGTTGCGGTTAACAGTTAAATAAATTTTAAAGAACAATCCAAAATGATCAACCAACAAATAACCAAACGCAGGTATTATTATACAGCAATATTTGCTGTAATTTTTTGCAGCGCTGCGTTTATTGTTACTGCACAAACCAATAAAAATTTTATTTCCAACCCGATACTGCCCGGCTATTTTGCAGACCCAACCATTGTAAAAGAAGGCGATACTTATTTTATTTATGCCACCATTGATCCATGGGGCGGCGATGAAGTAGCGGTATTTGAAACCAACAATTTTAAAAAATTTATCCGCCGCCATATTAACTGGCCCACCAAAAAAGCCTGTACCAGTCCAACTTCCGGCGATTCAAAGGTTTGGGCACCTTCGGTAACAAAAGGCCCCGGTGGAAAGTTTTATATGTATGTTTCCGTAGGCAGTGAAGTGTGGGCAGGGGTGAGCAACAAGCCCCTTGGCCCATGGAAAAATTTAAAGGCGGATAATTCGCCGCTGGTTGCAAAAAATGATTATCCCGAAGTACACAACATAGATGCGGATGTGTTTATGGATACCGATGGTGCTGGTTATTTGTACTGGGGCTCTGGATTTAACTGGGTGAATGGCCACTGTATGGCAGTAAAACTAAAGCAGGATATGGTAACGTTTGACGGCTTGCCAAAAGAGGTAACGCCGCCCCATTATTTTGAAGCACCGCACATGATAAAACGAAAAGGAAAATACTACCTGATGTTTTCAGAAGGTAAAGCCATTGATGCTACCTACCAGGTTGGATATGCCACAGGCGACACGCCCTTTGGCCCGTTTACAGCTGGGGTAAATGATCCAATATTATCCACATCAAACGACAGTACAACTTATGGCCCCGGCCACCATACCGTGTTTACCGTTAAGGGACAGGATTATATTTTATACCACCGTATTCATCCGCAAAATAAAGCCTATGTGCTAAGGCAATTGTGTATTGACAGCCTGCAATTTGATGCCAATGGAAATATTCTAAAAGTAAAACCAGGTGGCGTGAAGAAATTAATAAAGTGATTGTAAGAAAATAAATGGCTGGTAGCGTAACAATTTTAAAGACATCCTTTTTTATTGGTTTAAGTTTACCCGATATTTACTGTATCAAATAAAATTCATTTTATAAAAGATGTACACTAAAAAATACCTGCTTTTTACGTTTGTCGCATTGTTAACTTTTACGGCGTTTGGTCAGCAAAGTACGGATGCAACACTCAATTCCATTCCGGTAGTAAAGCCCGGAGCCACACTGGTAAAACTGCCACAGCAATTTGCATTTGCCGAAGGCCCGGCGGTGGATAAAAAGGGCGATATCTATTTTACCGATCAGCCCAATGATAAAATATGGAAATATGATATCAATGGAAAGCTGTCTTTGTTTATGGACAAGACCGGCCGTGCCAATGGTTTGTATTTTGATAAACAGCAACGCATCGTTGCCTGTGCCGATGAACAGAACGAACTGCGTGCCATTACGCTGAAAAAGAAGGTAACCGTATTGCTGGATAATTTTGAAGGCCAGAAATTAAACGGTCCCAATGATTTGTGGGTGGATAAAAAAGGCGGTATTTATTTTACCGATCCCTATTATCAACGTGATTACTGGCAACGAAAGAAACCCGACATGAAAGGTTGTTATGTGTACTACCTGCCAAAAGGAAGCCGCAAAGCCGTGATCGTTGATAGCACATTGATACAGCCCAATGGCATTGTAGGCAAGGCAGATGGTAAGACGCTGTATGTGGCCGACATCAACGATAATAAAACCTGGCGCTACCAAATTAATGCAGACGGTAGTTTATCCAACCGCCAACTCTTTGCAGCCCAGGGCTCCGACGGGATGACGATTGACAGGGAAGGCAATATTTATCTCGCTGGTGTGGGCGTAACCGTGTACAATGCGCAAGGCGTAAAATTGGGCAACATACCTGTGCCTTCCAAATGGGTAGGCAACCTATGCTTCGGTGGTCAACGTCGTGACTTGCTGCTGATCACTGCTTCTGAATCGGTGTATACTTTGCAGATGGCTGTGAACGGGGAGGAGTGAGTGCAGGCTGATTTCTTATATAACTTTTTTCTGATGCTTGAATTGCTGACTTTGCATTGGAAACATTTTATTATTGTAACTGTAGACTCTGGAAGGATTGACGAAATGAATGGATAATTTACTACTATGGAAAATAAGTATGAGTTTTTTTCTCTTGAAGATTTAGTAAAGGACGGAAAGGATTTGAAAATGAAAATCAACACATCCTTTGAAACTATTGAGTCATTGGTAGATTCCTTAAAAAATGAGGTTAAAAAATTAAATCCTTCGTCCCTTTTTTTAGAGACGGTATGTTATGACCTGATTAGTAGATTGCCATTGCCATTACACAAATATGATGACACATTTGTGTTACGGGCAAGAGAAAATATTTCAAACCTATTTACAACTAAATCAGAAATAAGTTATAATTCTACAAAGCCTGAGGTTATTAGTCTTGGAAGATTTAATAGAGCAAATGAGGCTATGTTTTATTGTACGGCACCAATTAGTGGTCCAAATGTAAATGGCGCGTTAACAACTATAACTGAAACTTGTAAAGAAATATTTGACGAAGAAAGTAATTGGCAGCATAAGTCTTTTACAATTGGTAAATGGATAGTGCAAAAACATATTAAACTGGTTGCACTAGCATTTTTTGATGAAGCTTTAAAAAAAAGTGTTCACATGAGAAACATTATTTATCATTTTGATCAATTTCTTGACTCAGCTTTTAACGAGGAGGATCAAGTCAAGTGTAGAATGTTTTATGGATATTTCTCGCAATGTGCCGGTAAGGTAAATGATACAGATAGTAACTATCTATTAACAAATGCTTTTTACTTTGCCATTAGAAAATATTATGGTGAAGAAACCGGTATTTTATATTCAAGTGCAACAACTGAAAATCATGGAATCAATATTGTTTTGACCAAAGAAATTGTTGATAGTGGATACTTGAAACTTGATGCCGTAGTTCTTTACGAAATAATAAAAAGTTCATCAAATTTTTACAATATTTCATGCATGCCACTAATGCAATCTCTTGTTGACCAAAATGGAAACTTTGAATTAAAGAATATCATAGACCAATCCTTGATAACTTAAAGATTTAATCTGCCTAATTTTAAGGGTTTACGTTTCTTTGGTGGAAATAGCGTTAATGAATAGAAAATAACTCCCGGGATTTTTACCGAAAATTCAGTATTAAAAAATGTTTGTATCCATTATCGTTTAACTCCCCATCCATAATTTGGTTTATCACCCAACAAATACACCAGCTTTCCACCTTTAGTAATATCGCTAAAATAAATCCAGGGCTCATTAATTTTTTTACCGTTCAGCGTTACGGATTGTATGTAGATATTTTTGGCTGAATTGTTTTGAGTAATGATTTCAAATTTTTTACCTGCGTGATATTCTTGATCCAGCCAGATAGTTGTCTTATCAAACAAGGGAGCGGTCAACATTACTTTTGAATCTTTCTCCACACCACCGGTCATCTCAAAAAATCCCATGGCGGTATTTACAAACCAGCCAGACATCTGCCCCTCATCTTCATCGCCTTCCCAACCTTTATAAGGCGTCATTCCATAAAAGGCATCTATTATTTTTCGGGTGTATAATTGTGTTAACCAGGGTTTACCCGAATAGTTAAACAACCAGGCCGCCTGCATATTTTCTTCGTTACCATGATTGACATAATATTCAAAACTGCTGTCCTGGTGCCGGTCGAATGCATAAGCAGTATAATTATGTTTTGCTGCTTTTTTAAATCCTTCTTCCAGCCGCTGATTAAAAAGATCTTTACCCATCATTTCTATCAATCCGGGTACATCGTGCGGAACATACCAGGTGTATTGCCAGCCATTTCCTTCAATCCAGTTTTTGCCATTAAACGGATCATAATTTTTTTCCCAGTTGCCCATGGAATCTTTTGGTACCTGCCATTTTAATTCCGGATGAAACTGGTTTTTCCAGTTTTGTGACAGCTTCATGCAATACGCATAATCATCCTGCTTGCCCAATGCAAGGGCAAGTTGTGCAGTGCAATAAAAGGTGTACGCATAATCCAGCGTACGGGAGGAGCGTTCAATTTCATAAGGCACGTAACCCAGGCGGGTAAAGTAATCCAGCTTTTCCATGCCTGCTGTGCCTGATTTTTCTGTTCGTCCTCCCTGCTCTTTTGCATTGTGAATGATGGCCTTGTAAAATTTATCCAGGTCGTAGTTGCGAATGCCCTTTTGATACGCGGCTACCATCAGCGCAATTTCGTGTGTAACTTCCATGATACCGGTATGTTCCAAACCCGTGGGGCCATCACTCGTCCAGCCGGTTTTATCAAACAACTCCAGTTCTGTCTTTACCCAATTGTTCATCATATCAGGTGCAATGGTGGAGAGCAGGAAATTATAATTCCAGTAAGAATTCCAGAAAGCATCGCCGCCATACATTTTACCGTTGGCCGGTAACTGCTGAATGAGTTCTTTAGGATCCCGGTACCTGCCGTCAGCATCGCTCCAGGTTTGTTTTGAAAAGCTTCTGTATAAGTTGGTGTAGAATTTTGCCTTGTTCGCTTCATCTCCTTCTACAGTAATTTTCGACAACAAATTATTCCATTGATTCCTGGCAGCAAGCCTTGCCGTTGTAAAGTTCCAGCCAAAGCCATCCATTTCGGTGGCCAGGTTATTCCTTGCACCGGCCAAATCCACCAGTGATAAGCCCACCTTTAATTGAATGGATTCTTTATCGCGTACATCAAAGTTTACAAAGCCGCCAACGTTGCCATCGCCGGAAATCGCTGCGACATCTTTTTGGATTTTATTGCCCAGCCAGCCATTCAAAGATTTAAATGGTTTACTGAACTGGATGGAGAAATAAAGTGTGTACTGGTCATTGTTGATATCCACCGATCCTTCTACCAAACTATCATTTACTTTATGGATAATTCCATTACTTACCCCCGCGTTCATCTCCGTGGGAAAAAGCAGGCTGAGTAAAATACGGGCTTCTTCATTTTTAGCAAACGTGTATTGGTGAAAGCCGCAATGCGTGGAAGCAGTCATCTCTGCCAGGCAATCCGCATCATACAAAAAGCAGGAATAATAACCAGGTGAAGCTTTTTCCGTTTGCTTTTCAATGCGGGAATGAAAGCCTGCGCCTGCGCCACGATAAGGACTTGTTGCAGATCCGGGCGTATTGGTGAAGTCCTGCACTGCAGGCATAATCATTAACCCTGCCATGTTATACGCATGCAGGTGACTAAAGCCGGTGACGTTTGCAATAGAATAATCGTAGCCGCTCATCCAGCCTGCATCCTGGTTATCCGGTCCGAGTTGTATCATACCATAAGGCACACTTGCATAGGGCCCCAGCATCCAGCGGGCATTGGAAGTACCGGTGAAAATATTTACGTAATCAACAGGTTGTTTTTGTGGCGGCAGCTTGTGTTGCTGGCACAAGGTTGTTGCCGGAAGCAGGAATGCGGCAAGACAAAAAATCAATAAGACCCTGTTTGCTGGTAGAGATATTTTTTTCATAATTAGCCGGAGGAGCAAGTATATCAAGTGGTTTAAATTTATGAAGTTCGTTTTAGAGAAATATATGTTTCTGATAAAGAGATATAAATCGTCCGGCTAAAATTGACTTAATTTTCTGATACTTCAAAAGTTATTGTTGAATGCAGGAACCTGCCGGCGGGTTATAAAAATCTATGCGGATCCTGGTTTAGAATTCATTTATCCCGGCGGAAAAGGCTGGGCAAAATACAATTGCAATGTTGAACCAATTGCTGTAAAATTCAAATGCAAAAGAGCTTCGGTCGCCTGCAATGGATTCCTTTTAGGCAAATTCGATGTTGATAATGCTGCCGTATAAAACGGGGTAATTTTTTAACTATGAGGACGAGCAAAAATCAACTATTTTGAACAATGTGTCGAGGTTGTGCGGAACGCTAGCCTGCTCACTTGTTTAATAAAATCTACTCACCAAATTAAACCAGAACGTATGCCATGCCGGTGAACCAAATGTGGTAGTAACGGCCACCTGCGCAGCGATGTAAACCAGCAGGCCGGTCCATGTAACAGGATGAATGCGTTTTAGTGTAATCCAGTCGTAAATAAAAAGCGGAATAAGCATCAGATCCAGGCAGATAAAGGGCCAGGCGCCGGCTTGCAACCAGGGCATGCGATCGATGGCAGCCTGCATTAGCACCAGTGTTGCTAAAAAGAGCAACCGCTTGTGGGCCGGGCCGTTTTTTCTTACCAGAATGCCCCAGGTAAAGAAGAACCCAAATACCTGCATAATGTATAATTGTACCAGCAAAATATCAAACAGAAAGCTATCTGCCGGAACCGCGTTGCCTATCAGCGCATGGGCAGATGCAACGCCCATAGAACACCAGATAATGATACCAAGCCCTGCGGCATATAAGCCCAGTGCACGGTGGAATTTAAAGTTGCCCTTTAAAGCCAGCCAGCTTTGGAGGATATAAACTATCAGCCAGCTAACCATTAAAGCACCGTGCACATGCGCAGACCAGTGAATGTTGAATTCTCCTGCATTCATGGCAACGTAGCTGGGGATAAAACCAATAAGTGAAATGACAGGGAAAATAGATGCCATTATCACAAAAAAATACTTACCTCTTTGTGCGGATGCTGTTACTACTTTGTTATCATGCTTTAATTGTACAACATTACCCTCATTCGATCCCGTAGTGCATTGGTTCATGAAACACTATTTTAGACAGTGGTTGAAATAGTAATGGCCAAAGGTACCGGCATCAGCCGTATGCCGACAATCACCTGAATTGGTGATTTTACTGATTGTTGATGAGGAAAAAAGGAATAATTGAAAGGAGCGGATAGTTGTAGATTGAAATTGAATAGCCCCTGATAATTTCGGAGCGCTTATCAACAACACTTATTAATACGTTGCCGGCGATGATAAGAAAGAAAACAATTAAACTAATTTTTGTTTGATGGCTTTTGCAACGGCTTCACTTTTGGAATGTACGTGCAATTTTTCGTAGATGTGCCTCACATGGGTACTTACAGTATCGGCAGAAATAAAACATGCTGCTGCAATTGCTTTGTAAGATTTGCCGTTTACCAACAGGCCTAAAATTTCTTTTTCCCTTTCAGACAACTGAATAAATTCATGTTTTGCAATACTGGATTGCGACCGGAACATCTGCAGTACCTTGCCGGCAACAGAAGGGCTCATGGCAGCGCCACCCTGGTAAGTTTCTTCAACAGCTTCCAGCATTTTTTGCGGTGTTGTTTTCTTCAGCATATAACCGGATGCACCTGCACAGATAGCAGCAAATATCTTATCATCGTCTTCAAACACCGTCTGCATCAGGATCCGTACAGCAGGAAATTTTTCTTTGATTATTTGTACGGCTTCTATTCCGGAGATGCCCGGCATGTGTATGTCCATCAATACAACATCCGGCATGGAAAACGTAATGTTGCGGATAAGATTGGCGGCATCCGGAAACGCACCGGTACACACCATACCTGCAGTGTTGATCAGCTCTTTCAAACTCTCCCTAAGTTTTTTATTGTCTTCAAATATTGCTACCTTAATTTCCATCCCGCTTGTATATATCGTTCGTAAAGAAATGCTTCTATTTAATCAACTACCCTTACCTGATCAGGTGATTTTAAAACTAATTTGTACTTCAGTTCCTTCGTTTATTATAGAACGGATTTTCAGTGAGGCATTTAAATCTGCCGCTCGTTTTCTCAAACTGCTCATTCCGTTACCATCGTATTGTTGCGACGTATCAAAGCCCTTTCCATTATCACGGATAATCATTTTTATATGATGTTCTTTTTTACCTATGTTGATCCATACATTTTTGGCATGTGCATATTTTGCTGCGTTATTAACTGCTTCTTTAAAAAAAAGATACAAGTTTTTGCGTTGCTCCATCGTGAGTTTGGAAGCCATAAGATCCGGTGAAGTTGAAAAATCCAGCTGTGTATTATTTGTATCAAGCATTTCTGAAGCAAACTGGTTCATGCGTTGCACTATGTTTTCAAAACGGTCATTTTTGGGATTCACCGCCCACACAATATCACTCATGTTCTCCTGAATGCTCAATGCGCTTTCCCCAATAGAATTCAGCAATGATGCAGCTTCCGGTGATTTGTTTTTTGCCAGTTCGCTCATAATGCTAATGCTGCTAAGCGTTGAACCAATGTCATCGTGCAAATCATCTGCAATACTATTACGCATGTCCTGCAGTTGCTGTTGCCGTTTATTTTTTAAGATGATCACCGCAATCGTCACTGCGGCAACGGCCCCTGCCAGCAAAAGGAATAACCAAAACTGGTTTTGCAATTTTAACCTGGAAGCGGTAATGGCCTGCTGTTTTTCCTGCTCTTTATAAACAAGATTTTGAATAGCGACTGTTTTGTTATGGTTGAATAAGCTATCCTTTATGCTTATTGCTTGTCGCAGGTATTTTAATGTACTGTCCGGATTTTTTTTTAATTCATACATTTCGGCTAGCAGGTTGGCAGCCTTAAGCAAACCAATGGGATAAGAGATGGCTGTTTTTTCTGCAAATACTTTATTGGCATACCAAATGGCGGAATCGGGGTTGGCTTTTGCCTTATACACTTTGGCAATGCCGTTGTAGCTATCAATAATATCTGTGGTGGCATTATTTTTTACGGCGACGGGTATACCCGTTCTGTAATAGATAAGTGCTGAATCATACAAGCCCATACCAGCAAATGCATTTCCCAGCACTGGATATATTACTGTATACCATCCTTCATAATGCCATGCCTTAATCTGTTTAAAGCTTTTTTGAGCATAAAGTAATGCAGAATCTGGTTGATTCATTCCATCAAACACGCGGGAAAGATCGGTACAGATAAATGCAATACTATCAGGAAAAGAGTTGTCAACAATTGTAAAAATATTGCGGTCGTATTGCAAGCTGGTACTGTAGTCATCCAGGTAATAGTAGCATTGGGCCAGTCGTGCATTGGCCCAAATCATGTTGAGTGGCAGGTTTGTTTCTTTTGCAAGGGCAAGCGCCTTAAAGCCAAAATCGATTGCCATTGGGTAATTGCCGGTAGTTGTATAAGCGTCTGTCAGCGATAATGCTGCATTCAGAACACCGGGTTGATACCGCAGGTTTTCTGCTAAACGCAATGCCTGTTGCGCATACAATACAGCAGTGTCCGGAAGCGAAGCCAAAGAAACAAAGCTGATTTCTGACAGCAGGTTTACTTTATTGGTATCTTGCTTTTGCGTTTGTAATAATTTTTTTAAGGAATCGGTTTCACTATTTTGAGCATACCCGGCTGCATAAAAAAGAAGAAAGATGAAGCCGAAGCCTGTATTGCTTTTTGCAATGTTCATGTATAAATGTAATAACAATATACACATAAACCCAGTTTCTTCTCAGTTGTAGAAAACAAGCAACGCCTTTACATAAAACATATAGTAGCAATAAAAAAACATACAATGGCATATAGCAGGTATAATTTATCAAATTACAAAACGATGATACGGGTAGTATTTTTATCCATCGTGATTTTTTTCGTAAAAAGCATGGCAGCCCAAACTAATTCTCCGTTACCCGTTACAGACAGAAAGCTCTGGCTTGGTTACCTGGATAAAATCGCTCGGCCTGTTTTAGTCAATCTCGCCGGCAATACCTTAAAAGAAAATATGCCGGTGGTATTGTCAGAAAAAGTGGATAATAAAAAAGCCAGAACTGAAGCAGCGTACCTTGAAGCATTTGGCAGAACACTTTGCGGAATAGCGCCCTGGCTTCAGTTGCAGGAATGCGATGCAGAAGAAAAAAAGTTGCAGAATGAATTCAGGCAGCTGGCGTCACAGGCATTGACGAATGCAGTGAACCCAACGGCAAAAGATTTCCTGTTGTTTACCGGCACACAGTCGTTGGTAGATGCCTCTTTTTTGTCGTTGGCTTTAATCCGCTGCCCCTGGTTATGGCAACAGGCAGATGCTGCTACAAAGCACAACCTACAAGCAGCTTTTCTATCAACCCGCAACACCGTACCATATTACAGTAACTGGTTGTTGTTTAGTGCCATGATTGAAACTTTCTTTTGCAGGTATCAGTTGCCCTATGATAAAATGCGGATTGATTATGCAGTAAAAGAATTTGCCAGCCATTGGTATACAGGTGATGGCATGTTTTCGGATGGCATGCAATTTCATTTGGATTATTATAACAGTTATGTTATTCAGCCTTACCTGCAATGCATTGTTGATGTGGTAAATAAAAAAGACAGCAGTTATCAGGCCCTTGCACCAACACTGCAAAAAATAGCCCGGCGTTATGCCGTGGTGCAGGAAAGAATGATTAATACAGACGGGAGTTTTCCGGTGACGGGAAGATCCATCACTTACCGTGGCGGTGCCTTTCATCATCTTGCCAATATGGCTTACAACAAACAGCTGCCTGCAGAATTAAGTCCGGCACAAATACGGTGTGCGTTAACAGCGGTTATTAAAAAAACATTGGATGCGCCTGCAACATTTACTGAAAAAGGCTGGCTCAATATTGGGCTATGCGGTTCGCAACCTGGGCTGGCAGAAGGTTATATCAACACCGGCAGTGAGTATCTCTGCACGCAAATATTTTTACCTTTAGGATTGCCTGCAACAGATAATTTTTGGAATACACCTGCTGTACCCTGGACATCAGTAAAAATATGGTCAGGCCAGGATGTACCTGCGGACCACGCCGTGGAATGAAATAATACTAGCAGTATCCTCCATCCACCTCAATATACAGAAGCTGACGGCATAATATCTGCATCCTTAAAAGCCGCAATATAACTGTCTTTATAAAGTACAGCCTCGTTTTTTTTACCTTCTGCCAACAGGCTTTGGTACAAGCCAAGCAGCGACCAGCCGTTGTTGGGGTTGGCAAGCAGATCTTCCCGGTATACTTTGTCTGCAGCGGCAGGTTGCTTCATTTTTAAAAGATACGCACCCAGGTATTGTCTTGCAGGCAGCACCCATTCCTGAGGTTCGCGGTAAATGAGCTTGTCCTCTTCTTCTACAGCGGTTCTCAAGGCGTTGATGGCATCGTTGGTATTTCCTTGCGCATAATCAATTTCACCTTTTAATATTCCGGCTGCTATGCGGGCCATTTGTACGGGTGCGTTAAAAGGTATTGAACGGATAGCCAGCATCGTATCCTGCATGCCTGTCTGCAGATGATCCAGCAATTGCCGGGCGGCAGCTATATTCTTGTTGTGCACCTCTGATAATCCCCTTGCAAAATCATCCAGTATCATTGCGTATTTCCAGTTTTCGTTTGGTTTGGGTGTGGCTAATATCTGCTCCCATTTTCCCATCCGAACCATGGCCAGTACCGGCAGCATCAACACTTCCTGGCTATGCGGATCTTTATCAATACCTGTTGCCAGTGCCAGCATCCTGTTTTTTGCTCTTTGGTACAACGGCACCGCCTTGCTGTACATTCCTGCATTGATTGCACAAAATGACTGAACTGCATACACATGCACCATATTGTTTTTACCGATGTGTAAATTGGGTGCCAGATCATCTATTGTGTTGTTTGCCGTATTGGCATCTTCGTTTACTGAAACACCTTTTGCAAAAAGGCCGTTGCGCTGGTACATATGTGTAGCCATATGTACCATATGTGCCACACCGGGCATGGCATCTTTTAATATTTCCGCACTGCGCAGGGCCAGTTGCGGCTCATGCGAGGCTTCAGTAAGATGAATATAATAGTGCAGTGCAGCAGGGTGCAAACGTTGCCGCTGTATAATACCTTCACAAAGGTTTACCAGCTCCTGCGTCCAGCTTTTTGGCGTGCCATCATTGTTCCAGAAATCCCATTTATGTTGCAGCATAACTGCATCTACATACAGGGCTTTGATATCATCATCGCTTCTAAACTGCTTTACCAGTGCGTGCAAAGCTGCCGCATAATTGCTGTCCAGCTGAGGCCTGTCTGAGTTGCTTGTATCGGCAGAGTATCTTAGTTGCATAGCCTTAATTAATTCTCTTTCTTTCTCACTTGCACCAGGCATATGTTTGTTCATATCTTTCAATACAGCCGGTACCTCATTACCCATCTTATAATAATTATTATTGTAGTAAGGCCCCATGGCAAGGGCCTGGCCCCAATAAGCCATGGCACAATTGTTATCAAAACGGGTGGCTTCTTTAAAAGAAGCCAATGCCTCCCTGAAATGATAGCTGTAATAAAAGTTAAGTCCCTGGTTAAAATATATTTGGGCACTGTCATTGGTGGTGCTGATAGCATAACTGTAATGTCCCCATCCCGGCAACAGTGAAATAAATTTGCCATTATCCCCGGCCGTTACACCGGTTGCAGGAAAACCGCAGGAAATGACATCATGTTTTTCAGCGGCAGCGGCAACGGGTTTGTAAAAAGCTTTGCCTGCTACAAGTGCCAGCACGCAAAGTATAAGTACGGGCGTGAATAATACGTTTTTCATACAGAGTCAATTTGTATTGAAGATAAAAATATTTTTGCTGCAAACGCAGCGTAAACAGCAGCTTTACACAAAGCTCCTCCGCATGTGGTGTAAAGCAGCTGGCAATTTGTATTCGCTACAACTTTGCGGGATTATAGAACGCGGGGGATCGTTTTTCTGTATGCAATGTTGAAATTTTTCTCATCCGTTTTTTTCGTTGGTGTTTTTCGTTACTTTACGGCATGAGTACAGACAGGAGTAGCCGGTATAAAACCCCGGTGTATAAAAAAGATCAACCAGATGATAGTTATAAATTTAAGCCACTGCCCGGGCCTGTTGGGGTATACCCGTTTCACCTCGATATCAAAAGTATTATCCCGGATATCCATAGCGAAAAAATTATATTTCACATGGTGGGGGATACGGGTAGCTTACGCAACCCGGAGTTTACCCGTCTGGTGGCCAATGCGATGGCGCTTCAATGTGCGGAATCTGAAAATCAACCGCCTCAATTTCTTTATCACCTGGGAGATGTAGTATATAATCACGGGGAGGTAACAGAATATGACCGGCAGTTTTTTATTCCCTACCAACAATATCCAGCGCCAATTTTTGCGATACCCGGCAACCACGATAGTGATGTGAATCCGGCCGCTGTACAGCCTTATAAAAGCCTGGAGCCTTTTGTAAAAGTGTTTTGTTCACCGGTGCAACAGCCTGTTGATTTTAGTTTGATAAAAGACCGGCCAGGTATGACGCAACCCAATATTTACTGGACGATGGAAACACCACTGGCAACTATCATCGGGTTATATACTAATGTGCCTAAATATGGAATTGTTACCAAAGAACAATGTACCTGGTTTGCTGAAGAGTTAGTTACTGCCGGTAAGCAACATCCAGACAAAATGCTGATCGTTTGTATGCATCACTCACCTTATTCAGCGGATATTAACCATAGTTCAAGTATTGCCATGATTGAATTTTTGGAAGAAACATTTTTTCAAACAGGCGTTAGACCAGATGCGGTTTTTAGCGGACATGTGCACAGTTACCAGCGGTTTCTGAAAACCTATCCTGATGGGTTTACTACTACCTATATAGTGGCCGGTGCCGGTGGATATGATGAATTGCATCCTGTGGCTACATTGGATAATCCACAGTTTTCGGGTGATCATCCTTTGTTTAAAAATGTTGTACTTGCTAACTATTGTGATAATAAACATGGATTTTTAAAATTGGTGATTGAAAGGAAAGAGCATGGCCCGCAGTTAACAGGTGAATATTTTTCCATCGCACACGAGTATACAACAGACAAAGCAGCAGATGCGCATGTGGTTGAAAGATTTAGCGTAACACCGGGTAAAAAACTTACGTATAAGCAGACAGGAGATTAGGCAATAGCATGGCATGTTTGATAAAAATTAGCTTTATTCCAGATGTTTTAAAAACGATAAAATTTCGCCCTTTTTTCTAAAGGAGATGGCTACGGTGCTGCCGTCTTCCATTTCCATGTAACTGTTTTTACCTTTGTAGTATTTTTTTAAAAACTGGGTATTTATCACCCATGAATTGTGCACCCTTATAAAATTAGATTCGGGTAAAAGTTGTTCCAGTTCCTTCAGTGTTTTGCTACAGGTTATTTTCTTTTTATTTTCCAGCGATACGAGGGTATAACTTCCCTTTGCTTCGCAACTTACTATTTCATCTTTATTGATAAAAATAACGCCATCGGTAACCGGTAAGCCTATCTTATTATGACTAAAATTTGATTTAAGGTCTTTTAGCACTTTAAGAATGTCGGTGTTAACGGATAAGGAATTTATTTTTACAATAGCCTTTGCAGTGGCCTCTTGCAACTCGGCAATACTGATGGGTTTTAATAAATAATCTACCGCGTTGTGGCGAAATGCTTTTACAGCATATTCATTATAAGCAGTAATAAATATCACCTGGAAATCGATATCGGGTAACTGATCCAGCAGCTCAAACGCATTGCCTTTGTTTAGTTCAATATCAAGGTATACCAGGTCGGGTTTAAGCCTGTTTATCAGTTTGATTGCATCGGGTATATTCTTTGCATTGCCAATCAATGTCACATCATCAGCACAATGCTGTTGTATCATCGTTTCCAGTAGTTCGATGTTTCTTGGTTCATCTTCAATGTGTACCGCCTTTATCATGTTTTATATTTATATGGCAATTGTATAATAACTTGTGTACCTGCGGAAAGGCCATTATCCAGGTGCAAATCTTTAATTTCAAATTCCATTTCCAACTGGTTGATTTCGGTAATCACAGACAGTCTTTTTTTGATGATATCCAGTCCGTGACTTTTATGTTCAGCATACAGATTATTTTTAAAATCGTTGATGTTGTCTCTGCCCACACCATTGTCCGTAACAGTACATTTTACAAATTCATGGTTCAATTCAAAATGAACAGTTAGCATCCCTTTCCTGTTTTCCAGGGGTTTAATTCCATGCCTGATGCTGTTTTCTATTAATGGTTGCAGCATCATGTTCGGTATTTGCATTTTATCCGGCTCATCAATGTTTGCAACTGTCAGTTTATAAGTAAACTGGCCCGGCATTCTTAGTTGCTCCAGCATCAAATATTCAGTAAGGTATTCTATTTCACCGTTAATTGTAATAAAAGGAACAAGCGACAGATCCATGGTTTTCCGGATGAGACGGGAGAATTTTACAAGGTATTCACTTGCTTCCATTTTGTTTCCCTTAAGTATTAACTGCTGTATAGAAGTAAGACAGTTAAAAATAAAATGCGGATTCATTTGTGAGCGAAAGGCAGCCTGTTCCAGTTCATGTATCCTTCCATATAAAGTAGTTTTTCTTTTTTCTTCTCTTCTTATTTTTTCTATTCTTTTTCTAAAGTAGATATAGACTAACAAAGGCAGTAAGATGGCTAAAATTAACCTGAGCCAGTTATTCTGCCACCATGGTTTTTCAATCGTAATTTTTAGTGTTATAATTTCAGAGCTTCTTTTCTGGTGCAAGGCAACCGCTTTAATCTGAAAGTTGTAAGTGCCCGGTTTAAGATTGTCTATCAGCAATTCATTATTAGTTGTGGCAGACCAGGTACTATCTGAGTTATCGAGCCGGTATAGATAGCTGATTTCATCTGCCACATTAAAACTTACGGCGCTGTATTTTATCAGCAACCTGTTTTTTGAATATGGCAGGCTGATGGCATTTACAGCGCTTGTATCGGTACTACTGGTGCTTACAGAAGTAATATAAAAAGGAATTACGGGCAGAACTTTATCCAAAAATTTGTCGGGTTCGTTAATAAAATACAGTCCGCTACTTGTAGCAGCAACTATATTGTCTTTATATTTTATCAGCTGATTGATCGTTAGATTGAAAAAGCCATCGTTTTTTCCTATTTGGGTAATGGTATATTTTAAAGGATTATAGCCAGTAATCACTATAACTGAAATTCCTTTTGCTGTTGCCACCCATAATTTATTTCCGATGGGTAATATGTATTTAATTTTATTGCTTGGCAGTCCGGTTGATTCAGTAATCGTACCGATGATGTTTGTATCTTTTAGTAAGGCGATTCCACCCTGGCGTATGCCAAGTATCATTATGCCATTTTGCATTTGCCTGATGCAGTTTACGCCGTTACTTAAAAGTGGCGACGATTCTTTGAACTTTATTAATGTATCATTACCACTATTAGATTTATACAGGCCATCATTGTTACCTGCCCAAATGTTTGAATAGATGTCAAAGAATAGTTTAGATGGTTTATCTAAAATTTGTTTACCAAAAAGCAGGTAATTGGTATCAATAACAGAGATTAATTTTTTATCAGGATCGAAACTGCTTTTATATTTCTCTACCGAGTTGCCGTCTGAGTAAATTATTGTATTTTTTTTTAAGATTCCTTCTGCGGTTGAGGCTAACAAATAAAAGTATCGAAAGTAAGGGTCAGTTGATTTAAATATATTTCTTCTAATAAACACCCCGCCCAAATAGTATAGTACTTTTTTATCTATAAGCAAATCTGTTGTCGAATAATTTTTGAGCTTCCATAAGGGATAGCTTTTCATTTTATTAAATTTAAATATACCTGATGAATTGGCATAAATCAGCATACTATCATTAACATTCAACATTCTTAGTATTTCAGGATTTTCTTTGCTATCGATTTTGGCGTGAATTATTTGTGTGTTTTTAATATAAAAGACGCCGTTTTCCAAAGTTGATAACCAAAGCCCACCCTCATAATCCAACTGGATGGAAGAGACGCTTTTATTAGTGAATACCATAGTTTCAGTTGCCTGCAATGAAGAGGCATCCAATAGTAAAGCTCCGCCCTTTCTCATGCCAACCCAAAGATTACCTGAATCCAATCGCAGGCTAAGGATGTCATTTGCCATCTGTTGAAACACATATGAACCGTCCTGTTTTAGTTTTATCAATGTTTTTCCGCCAAAAAAATATATTTCCTTTTTATTATTGGCAACAACTCCATAGTGCGGAGTGGGAGGGAATTTCACTGGAATTGTATAGGAGGTAACCTTGGAGCCATTATTTATATGCAGAAGCAAAGTGTCAGAGCCCCATGCTCCAGAAATTGTTTTTTGAACAGAATAGTTTTTTTCACTTAAATAGTTAAGCTTAAATTCAGTTGAGATATGTTGAACAATAGCGTAATTATATGAAGTAATATGGCCAGACGCAGATATAACGTAATTGGAATCAATACTTGAATTAAGCGTAATGTTATCAGCACTGTCTACATATGCCTCTATAATTTCTATTTTTTTAATCCGGCTCCTGATCTCAGCGTTGAACTTGTACGGATGTATTTTTTCATTTTCAAAATAAGCCAATTGAGCAGTGTGTGAAAAGAACCATATCCTGCCTTTACTGTCTTCTTTAATTTTAAAAACAACCTTATCAGGCAAGTCAAACTGTTCGATTTTTTTACCATTAAACCTTACTACGCCGAGATCGGTGGCTATCCATATATAATGCCTGGAATCTTCAAAAATATAGTAGGCTTCATTGCTTGGTAATCCTTCTTCCTGGGTAAAGTTTTTAAAGATATATTCCTTTTCTTGTGCAGACAGGTTAAGTGGAGCAATGTTAAATGCAAGGCAGCAAATGAGGATTAAATAGCACTTCATTCATTTAAAGATAACATGCAAAATTATTTCTGCTGCAGAATTTTTTATCAGCATGAAACCTGCCTGACTAATTATTGCGGTTATGTACAAAACCTGTACGGATATTGTTAATAAATGACAAATAAAAACTGAGAGTATTTCAGTTTAATCTGAGTGCTATATTTGATTTACCAACCTGATTTGTACTACTAACAATATTTCCGGGGATGTACACATGTAATACTAAACGATTACAGGTTACTCCCTGGACCCTATGTTGCCGATAATTTTCATCCAACTTACACTCACACAATCAATTTTTCATTTTTGCCCCCGGGCAGGAAATGAAAAATTGTATTGATTGATTTGCCCTTCCTGCCTTGACCGCAATTTCTACCGGCTAAAGTAAATTCATCCTGACAGGGCGTTCGTATAAAAACGATCACCTGCCTTTTTTTATAACCGGTAGCATTTGACATGTATCTGGTAAAAAAAATAATTGGTCCAAATTTATATTATGCTGAAGTACTCCATTGCAGGTAGTTTATAAGATTTTTAAGAGTGGTAATTTGATGTAACCCTTACGGGTATTGAGTTGCATTAAAAAATAAATTCAGGATATTTATTAAGAACTATTGCATTTGGTATTTGAATACTATATCTTGACACTCGTAGATCGCACATCTTACAGCTTCCCCTGGTAATCATTCTGTACGTTTTTAATTAATCAAAAATTGGTCATTCTAAACTATTCTAATTATGCAATCAGAATTTTTATTTTCAAAAAAGTCAATACTGCAGCACGGGCTAAAATCATGTTTGCCCGCCATCGTTCTCATGATCTTTATAAGTACACCTGCATCCGCACAGCAAAAATCCTTATGGTCGGATGTTGCAGAAACAAAAATAAGGGCTGCACAGGGTGCCCGCATGATTGTACCCCGTGTTTACAGAACAGTCGCACTGAATCAGTCAACACTGAAAAGTCTGTTAAAATCACTTCCGATGGAAAGCAGCGTTGCAATTCGTAATTCAGGCAAAACGATCACCCTGCCAATGCCCGACGGATCGTATCAAAATTTTAGGGTAGTGGAATCGCCTGTTATGGAACCTGCGCTGATGAAAAAATACCCGGAAATAAAAACCTACTCGGGCCAGGGCATTGAAGATCCTGCGGCGACGGTTCGTTTTGACTGGACACCCAAAGGTTTTCATGCCATGATTCTATCACCAAAAGGTACTGTCTTTATCGATCCTTACAGCAAAGGAGACGTGGCTAACTACATCAGTTATTATAAAAAAGATTTTGTGCCGGCCGGCCGTAAAAATTTTTCAGAAGAGGCATCCGGAGAGGATATACTTAAGATGAAATCAGCCCCGCAAAAAAAAGTACCAGATTATGCAGGCAAAGAACTGGTTTCATCAGGCACGCAGTTACATACTTACAGGCTTGCATTGGCTGCAGATCATAATTATACTACATTTCAAGGGGGTACCAAAGCGCTTGCACTGGCGGCAATGGTGACTACCATGAACCGCGTGAATGGTGTGTATGAAAAAGAAGTATCGGTACATATGAATATCATAGCGGGCGATGATGCATTGATTTATCTTACCGCAGCGGGCGACCCATACACGGCATCAGGTGCATGTGATCTTCGTCCGCAGAACCAAACCAATATTGACGCCGTTACCGGAAGCGCCAACTACGATATTGGCCATTTGTTTGCCATGAGCGCCGGCGGTTGTGCCGTAAATAATTCTGTTTGTAATAATTCCCTTAAAGCGTATGGTGTTACAGGTAACAGCAGCCCTGTGGGAGATCCTTTTGATATTGATTATGTAGCACATGAAATGGGGCACCAGTTTAACTGCCCGCATACCTGGAATGGTACCCAGGGTTCCTGTTCGGCGGGGCAATATGCGGCGGGCTCAGCCTATGAACCCGGCAGTGGAACCACCATAATGAGTTATGCCGGTATATGCGGCAGTGATGACTTGCAGCCACACAGTGATGCTTTTTTTGCGTCTAAAAGTTTTGATGATATCGTGGCATACACTTCTACAGGCACGGCGAGTGCCTGCGGTGTTGCAACGCCTACAGGTAACAATGCACCTGCTGTAAATGCCGGCCCCGGTGGATTTACCATTCCAAAAAGTACGCCTTTTACTTTAACCGGTTCAGGGTCTGATCCCGACGGTGACCCACTGACTTTTGAATACGAAGAGTTCGACCTGGGGCCGGCAGGAGCTCCCAACTCACCCAGTGGCAATGCACCCATATTCAGATTTTTTCCGCCGGGTAATTTGCCTACCCGAACGTTTCCTAAATTGTCAGATATACTCAATAACACACAAACCCTGGGGGAGATATTGCCCGGCTATACCCGTACTTTAAATTTCAGGCTTACTGCCCGTGATAACAGGGCCGGTGGTGGTGGAGTCGCATATGCTTCGGTTTCTTTGAATGTAGACGGTGCCTCAGGCCCATTTGTGGTAACATCGCCGAACACGGCCGTTGCCTGGTGCCCGGGGGTACATACGGTTACATGGGATGTTGCCAATACCAATGTGGCACCTGTAAATGTTGCCAATGTAAAAATACTGATGTCTTCAGATGGCGGAAATACTTTTCCAACTGTGCTGGTTGCAAGTACTCCCAATAATGGCTCGGCCCCCGTTACAATACCATGCACAATCAGCAACCAGGCCCGCATAAAAGTAGAAGCCATTGGCAATGTTTTCTTCGATATTTCAAACGTCAATTTTACCACGGGAGATAATATACCGCCCACTTTTACTGCTCCGCCCAATGTAACAATATTTAAAGATGCCAACTGTAATTACACTGTGCCGGTTGCAACAACAGGTGATGTAACCAATGAAGCAGATAACTGCGATGCTACGCTCAATGCTACTTTCACTGATGCAGTCGCTAACGGTACTTGCGAAGGCGAATTAATCATGACCCGGAAATGGACACTTACAGATGACTGTGGCAATACTACTGTTCATAACCAAACCATTACGGTAACCGACAAAACTCCGCCTACTTTTACAGCACCACCAGCTATTACTATTTATAAAGATGCGAATTGCAATCAGAATGTTACTGTAAGTGTTACAGGAGACGTTACGGATGAAGCAGATAATTGTGACCATACCCTGAATGCCGTATTTACAGATGGAGCACCTGTACCAGGCAGTTGTGTTGGTAACGAAACCATTACCAGGAAATGGACACTGACAGATGATTGTGGCAATTCAACCAGTCACAACCAGCTTATTACTGTTAAGGATACAACTGCACCGGTAATTGCTAACATTACTGCTACGCCTTCCTCTTTATGGCCTCCCGATCATAAAATGAATAAAGTGCTCATTGGGTACACAGCTGTGGACAACTGTTCACCGCCTGCAAAAGTAACGACTGCACTAAAGGTTGCAAGCAATGAGCCGGTGAATGGCACAGGTGATGGCGATACTGCCCCCGATTGGATTGTGCAGGATAACCACCAGGTATCTATCCGGGCTGAAAGAGCCGGGACAGGTAATGGCCGGATTTATACCATCTTCATTACAGCAACCGACGACTGCGGAAATAAAAGCATGGACTCGACACATGTGATTGTCAATCATGATAACAGCCTCGCGGTGGTAAGAATTTTACCGGCGCAGGAAAATGTTGCGGGTCTTGAAGGCAAGGTATTTCCAAATCCCGGCACGGGCATTTTTAATGTGGTGGTAAAGAGTAATAATTCAACAGAAAAAGTTGTAATGAAAGTAACCGACGTGTATGGCAGACTACTGGAAATAAAAACCGTGAATGCCAATTCAACAACCAGTATTGGATCGGGTTATGCACCGGGCGGTTATTTTGTACAGTTAATACAAGGCAAACAACATCAGCAAATGAAATTGATTAAGACCATGAAAAGGTAGGCAGCAAATCTCTATGATTTGAATCGTCGGTTTTTTAACCCCGGCTGGCATGCATTGCTTCCGGGGTTATTTTTTTAAAACGATGAAATTGTGAAAAGTAGTTTGTATAAAATGGTCGATCATCAGGTAATTGACTTTCACGTTAATTGTTATAATTTAAAATGCTTCATTCAAGCCCAGGAAAAACCCTTTTGAACCGTATTTGCCAAACGCATAATCCAAACAGAGATTGGTACGGGTGTGTTTATTGAACAGTACCCGTAAACCAGCGCCACCGCCGGGTTGCCATCGCTCAAATAATTTTGTACCGAATGCATCGTTGGCGGTTTGCATATTGAAAAAACCAACGCCGCTTAAAAACTTGTTATTGGTTATCGGGAAACGGTATTCCATTTCGGAGTAATTGTATTGCGTGCCTTTGAAATAGGCAACAGTATAACCACGGCCACTTCTGAATCCGGCATCTTTTCCCGTACCAGCTATCTCAAGGTAAGGTAGTACGCCGCTAACTAAATAGGACCCCCAGTTCCAGAATGCCAACACATGCTCCGGGTGATTGGATGAAAGGGAGAAGTATTTTCTAAAGTCCGTTAAAAATTGCAATGCATTTTTTGAACTGCCCAGCCAGGTTTGATTTAACCGAAAACCTGCATCGGCATACATGCCTTTATAGGCACGGTTCTGGTTGTCCCGGGTAGTATATTGTACATTCAATAAAAGGCCGTTGGAACTGTAATGATCGCGGTTAAAGCCATGTTGGTCGCTGTAAATATTGTAGGGTGTTAAGGCTGTAGCACCATGTAACCTGTCTTCAATATTTTTTCTTATTTCGAACGAAACGCCTGCCCCAACAAAGAGATTTTTTTGTATTTCTTTATACACTTTTTCCCTGAAGTTAAAATACAGCGAATGCAGCACATACCCCTTTCGGGTAGGGTTACTCAGCACTAAATCAGCGTCGGTTTTACCGGAGCCCTCGCCGATGCCCAATCCAAAATCAGGTGTTACACTTTTAGCTGTCACAAGGCTGCCCTGCAGGTTCCATTTGTTACCCGGCGTGTAGATATTGTGGTTGATATAAAAATAGATGATGCCTTTGGTTGTAATGGAAATGGATGTAGCGGCCACCGACATAAAAGTGGCAGGATCAAGTCCCAGTTTTCTGCCGGCCACTGCCTTAATGCCTATCTGAAAACCAATAGTAGGGTTGGCTGCAATATTGGGTATCACCGTTATGCCCGATGGTTTCTTATTATTTACCTTCAGCTTCCCCTTTGGGTAAAAAATGTCCCGACCCAGGTCAGCTACATCATATTCACTCACTGGTTTCATAACTGTAAATTCAGGTTTTAATTCCGGATGGTGTAACGAATCCACCTTCACTATATCAACAGGCATCGATTGGCTGTAACTATAGTTGCTGCTGCATAGCAGCATTAATAACACTGCTATTGGCATCACAACTAAACGTACAGAATTACGGTTTGGGGATATTAATATCTGCTTATCTATTATTTTATTTTCGTTCATCGCAATAGCAAAAAACAAATTTTAAACCAAAACGACCGGGCCTGGCGGAGGCTAAACTCTCTGTCCTGACTTCCGTAAATTTCAAACTAATTATTTGTGCCGGTAAATCCTTGTGGCAAGCACAGTTTTCATGGTTGTTTAATTCAGTAAATAGTTATCAAAAACGATGATCTTTACAACCAATTTTTTATTATGAATTTACCTGTACATCAATTTCTTCGGATCCTGTTTCTATTTCAATGCTGTTTTATTTTAACTGCCAAAAAAGCAACCGCCCAGGATCCTGCTTTACAAAAACAACTGGAGGAAAGTCAATACCTGAAGACGGTTATGAAAAATGACCCTGCCAATGCGGGGCTGACCAGGTGGTTAAAAAAGCCGGTGGAACAATCCAGGATTTTACCATTGGCTGATGACTTTTATGCGTTAAAGATTAATGGACCTGGTACAATCCATATCAATCATGATATTACAAAATCAGCAAGCGGCAGCATCGTGCTGGAAACGCCTGCTTCTCTTGCCATAAAAAATCCAACCAACAGAAGTTATGCTTCTGCAGAAATGATCCGGCCTTTAAATGGAGAAAATTTAACCGGCTTCAACCGCTTTTCTGTTTGGGTATATGCCGATGCGCCGGGCTTCTATTCTGTTTTTGTAGGCTGTACTTTATACAACGGTGGTAAACATATCATGCCCACGCCCGGCCGTTTTGAAGGTCAGCATTTTGAAACAATCTATCCCGGCAAATGGCATCGCATTGTTTGGGAAATGCCCGATTTATACCGTGATTCGGTAACCGGTTTTTCTGTCAACATAATGCTGACAGGTTCACCAAAAGGTGCTGCTGATAAATTGAAATTATATGTGGATGATATGCGCATAGAAAAAGTGGAGCCTGAAAACAGCAGGGGTTTTACTTTGAGGAAAGATGCAATTGCTTATAGTCATAGTGGTTATACAAGCAATGCGTCCAAACAGGCACTGGTGCAAAATACCACCGGCACTACTTTTCAGCTGCTCAATGAAAAAAATAAAGTGATGTTTAAAGGAGAAGGGAAAAAAATGGATAGTGGTTTTGTGCAGCTGGATTTCAGCTCGTTTAATACTCCCGGATATTACACACTGAAGACAGGCAACCGCCAAACCAAACCCTTTGCAATCGGCGATGATGCCTGGCTGGCGACGGCATGGCATACACTCAATTTCTTTTATGCAGAAAGATGTGGTTACGACCAACCCGGCATTCACCAGGCCTGTCACCAGGATGTTTTTTGTGTTCATCCTGATGGAAGAAAAATAGCAGTGAATGGCGGCTGGCATGATGCAGCAGATTTAACACAGGGCGTGGGGAACACCGCCCGTGGTGGCATGGCGATGCTGCAACTGGCAGCTTCGGTTAAAAACAAAAACAAGCAATTGTATGAGCGCCTGCTGGAAGAAGCACGCTGGGGGTTGAACTGGACAATAAGCACGCGTTTTGGCGATGGCTACCGCGAAGGCGGATTGATCATTGGTATCTGGACGGATAACATCGCCGGCACCAAAGATGATATTGAAGGCAAGGCTACCAACAACCCGTTTGATAATTTTATCGCAGCTTCTTACTGTGCCATGGCCGTTCCATTTTACAAAGAGACCGACACGGTATTTGCACGCTGGTGCCGCAATAGTGCCATTGAAGATTTTACTTTTGCCAATGATATGCTGGGCATGTTTGCAACCAGTAAAAATGAAACAGAATTGTATGCGCAGGCAACGGTATCTGCCATGCATTTGTACCGCCTCACAAAGGAACAACGTTACCTGGATTGGGCAGTTCAGTATGCGCATGTTGTGATGGATTGCCAGCAAAAAGGAAGACGTACTGATTGGTCAGTACCGCTGCATGGATTTTTTTATGAATCGAGACAAAAGAAACGCATATTGGAATTTTTTCATCGCAGCAATGAAGAGCTGATGATACAAGGGCTGACCATGTTGCTGACCGATGCACCACAACATGCGGATGCGGTTGCATGGAAAGCTTCCTGCCAGGCCTATGCAGACTACCTGCATGCTATTGCAAAGCTGGCATCACCTTACGGTATTTTGCCTGCCGCTGTCTATGAATTAAACAACGCCGATTTCACAGGTATTTATCATGAAGGTGACCAGGTGGGCATGCCTTCGATGGAAGAGTACAATGCACAGGTAAAAAATGGTATTCCATTGGGTGGCAATTTTTACCTGCGCCGTTTTCCGGTGGCATACCAGTTCCGTGGCTTTCATGCGGTGCTGATGGGAAAAGCCAAAGCAGCTTTTCTTTTATCCGGTGTATTAGGTGATCCCGAATTAAAAAAGATAGCTACGAGGCAACTGGAATATATTGTCGGTTATAATCCTTTTGCCATGAGTACTATTTATGGTGATGGCTATGACTATCCGCCCCTGTATGGAGCCTATGCCGGCGACGTAGCAGGAGCCGTACCGGTAGGAATTGAAACCTTTGAAAATGAAGACCAGCCTTACATGCCCATGCAGGTAAACGCTACGTACAAAGAGATATGGACGCATACTACAGCCGGTGTGATGTGGTTGGTGGCAGCGATTTTGAAGGATTAAAAACAAAGCCCTACTTTAGTACTCATAATCAACTACCGAAAATATACCGCTATGCCACAATTTTTTTTGCCGTTGTTGGTATTAGCTCATCAATTCAAATAATTTCCATGTCCCTCGGGCGCCGTTGTTGTGTCTCCTGACCAACAACCGAAGCTGCGCAAGATGATATGTTCAATAATGTGCGGGCATTCTAATATTGCGAATCTAAATTATCAAGTATAAGGCGAATTCAACGTAATTGGCGATTCAACGTTCCGGCTGTTGGTCATGAGACACAACAGCGGCTTTTGCTGAGATGGGAAGTGTCTTTTTAATCGTCGGAATTTGATTGGCTCAACGATTTTGAGGACTTACTGTCAGAGCCCTGCGCCAGCTGGATTTATTCTGTATTTAACTTGCAGATATTTATTTAATTGTTGATCCTTACTTTACTTTTTTTGTCTTGACACAAAAAAAGTAACAAAAAAAAGTCAAGCCAGCAACGAATACAGCCCGTTGCTGGCTTGCAGCTTTGTGTAGCTTTTGTGCAAAGTGGTTTCAGCTTTAGTAATTCTATTGTTGGACTTGTTACGGCTTAAGTACAAATTGCTGCCGGGCTAACTGTAGAAGCTTACAAGTTACTGGCTCGGGCTGAAAACAGTAATGGATAAGCCGCCTCTTTTGCAACGGTTCCGGATTGCCGGAACTAAAAAAATCCGCCGCGGCGGATCATTTTTTTGAAAGAAGCAAAGCAGCGGCGTTCCAGTTAGGCAGCCCGCTGGCTGTGGAGGCGAAAGCAATAAATTAACAAGAGCCAACATCAAAAGAAAGTCGGCTGAAGTTGCGATTAAAGAATTTATCAAATAAAGGAGGACTTGTTAAATCCGAACGCCAAAGCCGCAATAAAAAACAACTGTACAAGAGTGCGACGCCTACACAGAACCACAAAACTTCTTGGCCCGGACAATTATTTTTCTTGATCCATTCTGCCCCAGCAATTGGTTTGCTTTGCCTGCATTTTTTGTTCAAGTGTGGGAATCTCATCCCGCATGGCATCTTGTAAAGATTGTTGATTGAATGCGTTGTTGCTGGCCGGGCGGGTGGAGTTTTGCGAACCGATTGCTGAACTGCTTTTGATTCTGCCTGCTATATCTGCCAGATGCCACTTTGTTTCTTCGTCTTTGCACATTGATAAGGCACTGTCAATCTTTTTTGCCAATTGTGCTTTATGCGCTTTTAAAACAGATAGTAAATCGATCATGCCCAAATCAGCAGCATAACTATTGCCCTGGGCTGATTCTATACCATCCTGCAGGCTTAATAACTGCGCCACATAAGCTTTTTGTAAATTCCTGCGGTACAGATCAACTGGTTTATTGGTGGTTAACTCTGACCATATGCCGGTTTCAAGATCGGTAAAAAACTGGTTGGGCGTGTAGGCTTTGGACGGTTGTAATGCCTGCAAATAAATCATGCGGTTGATGATACGGGGCGACATGATTTCATTCAATACATCTTTCTGAATGTTCAGCACATCCATATAACCTGCACCACCGGTTGCTGCATACAATTGTTTATTGAATAGCCAGCTGGGTGTTTTAAATAATTCTTCCTGCAAAAAATTAACGGCCGCCTTTTGTTTGCTGCGGTCTGCGTAGTCTACCACATTGCCTTTTTGCTCCACGGTTTTGGGCGTTAAATAACGGCCACCAATACTTTGGCTCACATGCGATAAATAGCGTTTATACTGGTACATCAGCTGATCTTCCATTTTACCGGCGGCGTCATAATTTTCGTCTGGCAACTTTGCCCAGTTTAGTAATTGGGGTAGTATCTGTTTTAAATTTTTAATGCCGTATTTTCCTGCCTTCACGGCATCGTCACCCAAATCTTCTGCCTGGCAACTGGAGCCGCTGTAGGCGTATAATAATGAAGAGTCTTCCAGCTTTTTTATTACCCATTGATTTAAATACTCTTTTTCTGCGGCTGCGTTTTTCATAGGCGGTAACCATCGGTAGCCCCAGTCAATGGCCCATTCATCATAGGCGCCGATGCGGGGAATGAGTTCCTGTTCGGTCATACAATCTTCGGGTTGGGCCACGTAATTAAAACGGGCGTAATCCATAATGGAAGGGCAAATGCCATTGGAATCCACCCAGTTTTTGCTACGCAGACTATCAACCGGCACGGTGGCAGAAGAAGCAAAATTATGCGCCAGCCCAAGCGTATGGCCTACTTCGTGACTGCAGACAAACGTTATTAATTTACCCATCAGGCTGTCGCTCAAAATCATTTTGCGGGCGGCCGTGTCGCTTGGTGAAGCCTGTATAAAATACCAGTCATGCAGAATTTCGGTGATGTTATGATACCAGTTGATATGCGTTTCAAGTATCTCGCCCGTGCGTGGATCATTTACGTTTGGTCCGCTGGCGTTTTGTACCCAGGAAGCTTTGTAAACAATGGCACTGTGTCTCGAATCTTCGAGGCTCCACTCAGGATCGTTTAACGGTGCTTCCTGTGCATAAATGGCGTTTTTAAAGCCAGCTTTTTCAAACGCTTTTTGCCAGGCATTTACACCCTGTATTAAATACGGCACCCACTTTTTGGGCGTGGCCGGGTCTATATAGTAAACTATGGGTTTTTTGGGTTCTACCAATTCGCCCCGGTAATATTTTTCCAGGTCTTCTTCTTTAGGCTCCAGCCTCCAGCGGGTTACCAGCCAGGTGCCATTGAAGCCCTGCGGATGAGGAATGTCAAAATCAACATAACCTCTTCCAAAATAACCAACCCTTTCATCCACCGCCCTGGCCTTCATGGGTATTTTTGGCAGCAGCACCATGGAGGTATTGAGCTCATACGTTAAATAGGGCATAGACTGCGCCATACCCGAATTACCGTTTGAAAAAGTTTTTACGGTTTTTATTTCTATGTTCAGCGGAAAGGAAGAAACACCCTGCACATACGATTTATCGTTTTGCAGGCCGCCTAAACTATACAGCCTTTTTTGCTGACCGCTGAAGAAAAAAAGTTCGTTGTCGTTGTTGATATAATCTGTCATATCAACCAGTACACTGGAAGAGTCGGGCCCATAACCTTTGATATCAAAGGCCGCCATAATAGGAGACAGGTTGGAATTGGATACGGCCCTGAACATACCGTTATCACTGGAGTCCGCAGCACGGCTGCCGGAATAATCAATCTTTTTGATAAATATTTTATTGTTGGTGCCTTTATAAAACTGGATTACGTTTTCACCAATCTGGTCGGCCCCATAACCTGCGTATTCATGATCGGGCCTTACCTGTGCAGCTGCCCTGGCAATGCGGTTCACAACCAGGATGTCTTTTTCAAAAAGCGAGTCGGGTATTTCAAAATAGAAGCGGTCGTCTTTTTTATAGATGTTACAAAGGCCTTTATTGGCAGTGCCCTGTTTGAGCAGGTTTTCAAAAAAAGATTTCTTTTTGGGTTGATAGTAGGGGTCCGTTTTTATTTCGAAAGAAGCCGTGCTTTGCGACCGGCCGCTGTTTTTTCTTACCAATGAGCAGGATGTAAAAAGAACGCAACAAATAACGCCTGCAATTAACTTATTACTGTACAACTTTCCCATGCCTGGTTATAGGTTTTAATCGTTCATCACAATTCAATTGCCGCAAATGATGCACGATATATTTTGTAGAATAAAGAACAGTTACTAATATAGATGGTAAAGCAGAAAAGCAATGTTTTTATTGTGTTAATGTGGATAAAAAAGGCACTAATAACATAACCTTGTATCTTCATTAAAAGAACGCCTTATCTTCAATATGTTGTAATATCAACAATATAAAAAGTAACGTGTTGATTAGCAGCTTTCATCATTACGTGATAATTCAAACCTGCAAAAAATAAAATATGAAAACATTGTTATTCCTCGCCCTGCTGTTTGTTTCAAATACTTTGGTTGCACAAATAAAACTTCCTGAACACACCATTGAAATTGCTGCCGGACGCAGTACCCATAGTACCGGTGATAATAAGGGAGTGAGCTTTGCTGTCGCATACGAAAAATACTTCCGTAAGAAACTTTCCTGGACAATTGCATTGGGAGGCACGATTCATGACGGGGCAGAGCCGCTTTATTATACTGATCCACGGGGCACACAAACGACGGATCATTCAGGTATACGACTGCCGGTTTTCAAATAGAATGTCTGGCAGGCTATAGTTTCATTCGCACCAGCCGGCACGAATTTCAACTGAAGGCTGGCGGGTTGGTAAGGCTTCAATCGTCCTCCTATTTTGATCAGTTGGGGATACTTTATCCTGCCGGTACAGGACTGCCAATGCCGGTACTGTATATTGTAAATACCACACCACAAAGAACATATGCTGCCGGCGCAAGCCTTCAGCTGCAATACAATTACACATTTAGAAACCGGCTGCAACTGGGAACAATGGCGGGTTTTCAAATAGATACCAACGGAGATAATATTTCTCACTTGTCGCTTGTGTTGGGCAGGCGGTTTTAATACCAGTTGATTACACTTTTTAGGTGGTGAAGTTCTTTTATTTTTTGTACAATGGCAGTTCATTAATGCTTGTAAAAATATTTTCATCTTCCATCAATATGCCTTTGCTTTCCGCTTCCTGTTTAATTTTTTTATGTTCACTCTCCAGCTCAGCAATAGGGATTGATTTTATCCTTTTCTCCTGCGGTGGATTTAGCTTCTCCGCCTTTTCAAATTCAATTACACTGTCCAGTATATCTTTTGGTAAATCAGTTTCGCATTTGTAGGCCAGCTCTATAAATTGTTTTGCAAAAAAACTATCCACCTGTATTCTTCTTTTTGAGAGATGTGCAAAACGGCCCAGCACCCGGCAAATATTTTCCCTGTCTTCCGGACTTAATTGCTCTGCAAATTCGTATTCTTCAATCTTCTTTAATGCCAGCACTACCGGCTCCAAAGCATCAGCAGAAATGATGTACACATTATGATCGCCATGCCGGTAAACGAACGTATTTAGAAAGTCGAGCGTATTGGAGGGCACAACAAAAAAGATATCCGATTTCACCAATTCCTGTTTGGCATATTTATTTGCTTTTTCAGCCTGGTCTTTTAAGTAGTTGGAGAAGTTTGAAAGATCATCGCTGCCCGGGCTCTTGGCGTCAAAAACAATGTATTCATCACATATCAGTAAGGTATTATCTGGCTCACCTTTAAACGGCACTTTTTCTATATACTGCACCGTATGCTTCTGGCAGATGGATTTGATGCTATTCTTTGCGCTATCCTGGTGCCGGTTCCAGGTTTCTTTTAATTGCCTGATGTGTTCAATTGCTTTACTATTTCTTTCTTCAATTTCCCTGCTGCGTTCTGTTTGTATTTGGTCCTGAATTTTTGTCAGCGATGCCAGTGAACTGGAATGGTGTTGTTGCCGGAAGGCTTCATCACTGCTGAGTTGTATGTTTTGTTTTTTTACTTCACTTAATTCAAGCTGTACATGTTGTATATCTTTTTTTATTTCAGCCAGTTCAATCTCTATCTCATTCTTTCGTTGGGCGAGGGCTGAAATTGTCTGTGTGTTGGTTCCGGCATTTTCGGTCAGTCTTTTGTTTTCGGCATGTAACTGACTGTTCTTTTCTGTTAACAGTGCATTGTCTGTATAAAGCTGATTGATCTGTGCTTCCTGGCCTTTTATATTTTCTTTGGCGGCAGAAAGGTCGGCGGTAAAACTGGATATGGTACTGTTTAAAGTTTGGGCTGTTGAATGCAGTCTTTCCACCTCTGCATTGTTTTTTATAAGCAACTCAATTTTAATTGCCAGGTCTTTGTTAAGCCCGTTGTTAACTGCTTCGAGGTTGTAAAGACCGGCTTTTAAATTATCATTATTTGAAACCAGTTTTTGCAGGTCGGCAGCTGCATCCATCAATTGATTGTTGATTTTTCTCCAGCCAAAAAGCCGGTCCCAAAAGCCAATTGTTTTGATGCTTTCGAGCAGTCGTTTAAGATTATCAAGATTACCGTCCATGTGCATATTTTTTTGCATTGCTGCGGATGTAAATGTAGGCTATCAACAGTTCCGAATTCAAAAATAGTACTGACAAATTCTGTAATTGTACCCGTGGGTGTAATGCTCCTCAATGAAATATCTGCAACTAATTATCTGGAGCCTCCGCGGAATAAATACTATCCGGCTGCAACGGGGAAATTGGATGTGGCGAGTAACATAGCGCAGCAGTAACGCAAATACCTGCACGAAACTTAACAATATCCGCTGCTCTTTGGGGGTATAACGGGCATGCGTTTATTTTTTATCTTCCGGTCAAAAACTCCATTTAAACCGTAAAAAGCACTGGTGATTTTCTGCTTCAAAATGTTGTGCTTGCTGCACAAAAAAAGATTGCCACACCAGGTTTACATCGAGGTTGGCAGCCAGGTTATATTGCACCGCCGGAAATAAAATGAGCAGGTTGGTGCCGGGCGCAAACAGCAAACTGATATTGGCAGAAAGCAAAGGTGTAAATGTTTTGTTGGTGGTAGCCAGGATATTCCATTTGGTTGGCATCAGGTTTTCCGGGGATAGCTTAAGATTAATAATTTGCCAGTTGGAGACGGGCTGATACAAACCCTGGCTGTTGTAAAGCACACCAATATTTGCATACCAGCCTTTCTTAAACATGTAATCGGCCTCCAGCGAAATGTTGAAGTGACCGGCAGAATCCCCGCCGGCAAAAAAATATTGAGCCTCACCTTTAAAACCGGCATCTTTAACAGGGCCAGCCCAGCCTGCCCCAATAGTAGGATGATTTTTATACCAGCCGGTAATCAGCTGCATATCATAGTTCCATTTATTAACCGCATATTTTATGGCGGCTACAGTGCCCTCTTTTTTACCGGTATTGGTGTATGCCAATGCTGTTTTAAGTCCGCTGCTGAAAGTATGTTCTATTTTTGCGCCATCAATGCCGGGGCGTTCTTCGTAATCAAAATCCAGGAAGTTATAAGTATTAAAAATATCATTTGGATTCCAGTTGGTGGTAATGCCCCAGTTGATCCGCTGCCTTCCTAACCGTATATTCCATTTTTCATTGCTCCAGTCTGCATACAGCCGTTCTACGTTTGTATGCAAAACCAGGGAAGGTTTATCAATCCACACTTGCTGGAGGTTTAGTTTTTCATTGTCGTTCCGCAGTTGTGCTGCAAATCCCGGCGTAACCTTTACTTGTTCTCCCCAAAAAAGGCGGCTACGTATTTCTGTTACAGCCGTTAATTTGCCGGATGGTTTCCACTTTACATTCAGGCGGTTGTGTAGCAGGTTACCTGAAATAAGGTGATCGAAATTTTGGTCAAAACTAAGGGTTTGCAAATTTTTGATATAACCATTGATGGTTAATTTTTTGGGAAGGGTAGCCGTGTCCTGGCCGGACGCCTGCAATACAGCAAAGCAGCAGAAAAATATGGTTAAGTGTTTGATCATGTTTTTACAGCAGCTGCTTCTTCATGTTGGGTAGATACCTCGGCGGTGTCCTGTACGATCCTTCCATCAACCAGGGTAATCACCCGCCTGGCCCTGTCGATCACCCGCTGGTCGTGCGTAGAAAAAAGAAAAGTAATATTTTCTTCCCTGTTTAACCTGGCCATAATATCCAGCAGGTTAAAAGCAGATTTTGTATCCAGGTTTGCGGTAGGTTCATCTGCTAAAACAAACTGCGGCCGGGAGGCCAGCGCCCTTGCCACAGCCACCCGCTGTTGTTGTCCGCCAGACAGCCTGGAAGGCCGTTCGTTGAGTTTATCCTGCAAACCTATCTGGGCAAACAGTGTTTTTACTCTTTCTTCCCGCTGCTGTTTACTGGCTTTTTGCAATTGCATAATAAACTCCACATTCTCCTTTGCGGTTAATACCGGTATCAGGTTGAAAGACTGAAAGACAAAGCCTATATTTTGCAAGCGGAAACTGATCAGCTCGTTTGCCGATAGTTTTGTAATATCAATACCATTGATAAAAATGTTTCCTTCATCAGGCCGGTCCAGCCCGCCAATCATATTCAGTAAGGTTGTTTTACCTGAACCCGAAGGGCCTACAAGTGCGGTGAATTCTCCTTTTTGCAAATGCAGGTGAACGTTATTTACCGCGTACACCGGTATGGTGGTGGGGTTATATACTTTACTGATATTATGTGCGTCTATTACCGTGTTCATATAGGTTGCTTTTAATTTCTTAATGCGTCAACAGGTTTTAATTGCAATGCCTTGATGGCCGGAAACAAACAGGACAGGATGGCGGTGCAGAAAACAATCAGCAGGATACCGGTTAATTTATCCCAGGGAAATTCAGGGTAAATCATGGTGTTAAAACCGAAGCTGCTCATCATGTCGCGGCCCATGCCCGATAGGTCGAGCCCATGTTTAGTGTAGTAACCCGTAAGCAGCCAGCCCACCAGCAACCCTGCAGGTGTGCCGGCGAGTGTTAAAAAGAAAGTCTCCAGCAATACAAGGTTGAATATTTTTATTTTGCTGGTGCCCAGCGCCATCATCATGCCGATTTCCCTTGTGCGTTCCAGTATGGCCATCAGCATGGTGTTGATGATGCCAAACGCCAGCGCAAACATGATAATGACCATGATGATATAAGAATACTGGTCGGTGGTTTTCACCAGCAGATCCGTTTCGGGAGAAATTTCCTGCCACGATTCTACCTGGCAAACAGGAAATTTATTTTGTAATTGTTGCAGCATGTTTTTTACTTCGTTGTCGTTGTTCAGCAGCACCGCTATTTCATGAAAAGCATTGCCAATGGAGAGTAATGCATTCAGGTCGGTCATGGTGACGTATACATTTCTTTCATCCAGCGGGGCGTTATCGCTTTGATAAATTGCTGCAACTTTAAAAGCGGCGGATACAATATTGCCCGAAGTATCAGTAAAGGTCAGCACCAGTTTCGACCTGGTTTTGACTTTCATTTTGGTGGCCAGTTTTTTACCAATCATCACTTCATTTTGCTTCGCAGTATCAAATGGCTTGCCCTCAATGATTTTATTTTTCAGTTGCGAAGTGGCGTATTCAAGGTGTGGCACAATACCATTGATTTGTACGCCGGCGCTGCCGGTGGTGGTAGCGAGCATGCCATTGGTAATGCTTCTTGGCGCAGCTGATTTAACGCCGGCCATTGCCGTAATGGATTTTAAAACAGCAACACCACCGGGTATAACAAAAGCCGGCTCAAAGTCTTTTTTAAAATGCCTGTTGTGCAATTGCAGGTGCCCCACCTCCGCGTCAATCACCGCACGTACACGGCTTTTCATCATGCCTTTGTACAAGGCCAGCACTGCGATGCCTGCAAATAATCCAATAGCTATTGAAAGGATGATTACAATGCTCCGCATTTTATTGCGCCAGATATTGCGCCAGGCCATTATAAAAATCATTTTGTTATTTTTTATTTTTTTTAACCGGTATTTATAATGCTGATGATCATCGTTGTGTCAGCTGATAGCTATCGGCTCACTTGTACTTTTTGCGCTTTGTGCCCCGGGGGGAAAGCTCAATAAGAACCTGCTGTACAAGAGTGCGACAAGTGTTTAATAGCAATACAACAACCGGTTACATCATTTTTTTATTTTTTCATTGCGGCAACTGGGTTCAGCCGGATTACTTTATACACCGGGTAAAGCGAAATAAGCAACCCCATTGCAATCACTACCAATCCCTGGTTGATGAAAATGGCAGCATCGGTTGAAGTGGGGAAAATGGCCTCAAACCCAAAGCGTTCATATGCTTTGGCCGTTTCGCCACCAATCCGCAACGGATGCCTGTTTAAATAGTATATAACCGGAATGCTGACCAGCAGGCCGATGATACAGCCGGCAAATACGGTTAGTATAGATTCAACAGTCAGCAGCACCATGAGTTTTATTTTCTTCATACCAATGGCTACCAGCATGCCTATTTCAAATTTTCTTTCTACCATCATCATCAGCAGCGTGCCGAAAATGCCAAAGCAAATCAGCATGTATAAAATGCCCTGTACATACTTCATGTTATTGCTGTCTGCAGTAATATGCTGTTTAATATCCGGGATCATATCGCCCCAGCTCATCACTTCATAGCTGCTGTCCATCGATGATCGCATGGCTATAACTGAAGCCTCTGCCGCAGCTGTATTGTTAAACGAAAGCACATAGGAAGTTACCATACCATAGGCACTGTAAAAGTCCTGTGCGGCAGCCAGCGGCATAAACAGCGCTTTATCATTCAGCTCCGGCGAACCAAATTTTACAATGCCCTTTACAACATATTTACCAGCGGCAGTGGCTCCGTGATACCCCTGGCCAATCAGTACGGCCGTATCTGCAACTTTTAATTTCAGCCGTTCTGCAAGTCCCTGGGCCAGCAGTATAGCGGTATCAGTGCTTTTTAAATAAATACCTTGTACCAGCTTGTCTTTTAACCCGGTGATGGCAGTTTCCTTTTCAACGTCAATGCCTGCTACAAGGCTTCCTTTGGTAACATCGCCGGACGAAACCAGTGCGAATGATTCCAGGCGGGGAGTGATGCCGGCAACATTTTTCTGCCGCAAAATTTTTTGTTCTGTTGCAGGAGCAGTTTCAAAACTGTTGTCGAGTATTTGTTCGTTCCAATAGCCCCGTTTGTGTACCTGCGCATAGCCGGTATAAAAACTCACCACATTTTTTACCAGGTTATTAAAAATGCCTTCTTTTAAACTGCTGGCAATGACAGATAAAATAACAGCAAAAAAAATAGCGGCCATCGTGATGAGGGTGCGGTAGCGGTTTCGCCACATGTTTTTCCATGCCAATTGCAGCAGCCACATAATTAATTGATGGTTTTCATTTTATCTGTACTGAAAAAATTATCGTCAATGGGATTATTGTACTGAATATTTTTATAGATCATTTCTGTTTTTTGACCCTTCTTGTCAGCCGGTATCATTTCAAACCTGGTGGGGATCAGCCGGTCGTGCATCATTTTTATATCGTAGCTGTTCATGGTGTTAATCAGTTTGCCCTCGTCGTCGTAAAAGCGGCTGTGCAACTCCAGGAAATCTTTTTTATCAATGCAGATAATTACTTTACTCCACACCACTGCGGCCTGTGGTTTGGGTATCATCTGGATGATATAGCAGGAACGGCTGTCAATACTGCTATCACCAATAATGGTATGTGTATAGTCTTCCACTACAGAAGATTCCTTTACCAGGTCATCATTGGTAAAGTCAGTACCCATCCAGCTTTGGCTCATCATTGAGGGTGGCAGCTTAATGGTTCTTTCCAGTGAAGGCATCCAGTTCCATACTTCTTTTTTTCTTTTTAAGAAGGCGATGCCTTTATCTTTTGCCGGCGATAGCAGCAAGATCATTGCCAGGTTATTTCCCTTCATCCAGGTTTTGCATTGCATCTCCCGGCTCCAGGTGGGGCGGATGGTTCTGATGATCATTTCGGCCTGCATGGTATTACCCCGCATTTTTTCATCTGCCTTTCTTACAATTTCTCTGGCATCCTGCGATAGTAACAACTGCGGAAATAAAAAGGCCATTGCGATTAGTACAAACTTCATTGCATGCTTTTATGGAGACTAATGTAAGGCATCATGCATACAGTTATGCTGACTGAAATCATCGGCGGCATTGACTTTAGTTATAAAAATCGGCTGATAAAAATGAAGTGATAAAAAATCAGGTCGCTGCAATCATTGACTTGCGGTGTTCTTTAACTTGTTTTCTTTTTCCTGCTGTTTGGCTTGCTTTTTAAAAAAGCCGCGGAAAAGAAAATTGTGTTTCAGCGCTTCCATATTCTGGTTAAAACCATCCGTGCCTCTTTGTATATTGTCCAGGCTGGCATTTAATTTTATCACAATGCCGGAATCTTTAAAAAGTGCATGCAGTGTGCCATTGCCATTGTCCTTATCCTCTTTTATTCCAGCTACCATGGTACTTATTTCGTACAGCAATGAGTCGGCCTGGCCGCCAACAGATTTTATTTTTAAGATCGCCTCGTTCAGGTTGGCGGCAAAAACGGTATCTTTTAAAAGCGTTCCTACCGATCCTTTTCCTTGCTGTATATCCGATGCTACAGCTTGAAAGCTGGCGACTGTGTTGTTGGCTTTGTCGGTGGCCGAACGAATATTGGCAACAGCAAGCCTGATATTCTGCGGAATGGATTTATCATTCAGCAAACTCCATAAAGCATCGCTTTGGTTGATGCGTTGCACGGTTGTTTTTAATTCGGCAGCAATTACAGAAATATCCGTGTTTGTTTTTGAAAGCAGCTGCAGCATATCATCGGTCGCGACTGATTTTTTAGATAATAGAATATCTCCTTCCTGCGCAATATCCGACCGTTGCCGGGCAGGACTGATGTTGACAACTTTGTTGCCCACAAACCCATCCGTGCCGATGGATACTACCGCATTTTTCCGGATGATTTTCAGCATCCGCTTTTCAATGAGCATAACTATTTCAATGGTGGTGTCATCAACAATATTGATAACTTTTACCGTGCCTGTTTGTATGCCCGCATAACGCACATTATTGCCGGCAACCAGTCCCTGGATATTTTCGAACCTGGCTTTTAAAACATAGGTAGACCCAAACAAATTCTGATTCTTGCCAATCATGTACAACAGCAGTACCAGGGCCAGCAAACCTGTCAGCACAAATGCGCCCAGTTTGATTGTATTTATTTTTTTTCGTGGCATATCGTTATTCAAAAAATTGTTTCACTTTAGGATCCTTGTTTTGTTGCAGCCGATCCCAGGTATCATTCGCATAACATTTACCTTCTACTAAAATTACCACCCGGTCACTGGTCATCCGAACACAATTCATATCGTGCGAAATGATGAGGGAAGTAGTGTTGTATTTCTCCTGGATATCATTCATCAAATCAATAATTTCTTTGCCTGTTATCGGGTCCAGGCCTGTGGTTGGTTCGTCGTACAAAATAATTTCCGGCTTTAATATAAGGGTTCTTGCCAGTGCAATTCTTTTCCGCATACCGCCGGATAATTCAACCGGCATCATATCTACAGTATGTGCGAGACCAACATCATCCAGTGCCTCCAAAACCATTTTATTTACTTCCGCCTGCGATACCTTTATCCAGTGGCGGCGCAATGGAAATTCCAAATTTTCCCTCACAGTCATTGAATCGTAGAGGGCGTTGCTTTGAAAAAGAAAACCAACTTTTGCACGTAGTTTGTCCAGTTCTTCTTCTTTTATTTCCGACACATTTTTTCCAAATACTGCAATGGTGCCTTTATCCGGCTTCAGCAGGCCGATGATACATTTTATCAGTACTGATTTGCCTGAACCGGATTTGCCCAGCACCACCACACTTTCGCCCTTTTTAATTGCCAGGTTAAAATCAATCAGCACATGGTTGTTTCCAAAAGATTTATACAGGTGCAGAATGCTTACAGCATTTGCAGCATCTGCTGAAATCAATTGATCTGATTGCACTATCGTTGCTTCTTCAGGCATTTTAATTAAGACCCAGCAGGTCTGTTATTTGTACGGCCAATAAATCAATCACAAAAACCATTACCGATGCTACCACCACTGCAGAGTTGGCTGATCTTCCTACCCCTTCTGTTCCCTTGCTGCTGTTGTAGCCTTTATAACAGCCGATGATGCCAACAGCAAAACCAAAAAAGTAAGTTTTTATAAATGCGGGTAGTACATCACTAAAGGCAAGGCTGTCTATCACCTGTGTCCAGAACAAGTGCGAACTGGTAGTACCACGGATGTTTACGCCGAGAAAGGAGCCGTATAATGAAATGGTATCGCCCAGGATAATCAATACGGGCAGCATTAGGGTTGCCGCAAAAACCCTTGTTACCACCAGGTATTTAAAAGGGTTGGTACCACTCACTTCCATGGCATCAATTTGTTCTGTTACTTTCATAGAACCCAGCTCTGCCCCGATACTGCTGCCGATTTTTCCTGCAAATATTAAGGCGCTGATAACCGGGCCTATCTCCCGGACGATGGCAATGCCTACGATGGAAGGTAGTTCTGATTCCACACCATAGTCTACCATTGACGGACGGAGTTGCATGGTAAGCACCAGCCCCATAATAAAAGAGGTTAAGCCAATCAGGGGAAGCGAACTATAGCCGATTAAATAACACTGCCTGGTAAACTCGTACAACTCGTAGCGGGGTCTGAATGCCTGGCTGAAGAAGCGGCCGGTGAACCTGGAAAGCTCACCTGCCTCGGATAAAAAAGAGCGGATCTCTGCTGGCAATACCATGACTTAATTTGAACTGTCAAAATATTCACTTTTAAAATATTTTCTGCATAGTTTAATCAGGTAAAAGATTGATCTTAATCAGCTTTTCTTCAATTCCCTGCCTGCAGGGTTTTAACCGTAAAACCAATTGTATCATTGTATAAATTAGCAGCAATGATTTTTTTCAGTTGTTCTATATTTACCAATATTTTAAAAGGAAACTTTATTTGAAACATAAGATCAACATTTTTAATTTTTACACGAGGAGTGTTTATGCAACAGGATATACAGATCAGAAAAATTGAAAAAAATGACAATGCAGCCATCGCTGCAATCATCAGGAGCACGCTGAAGGAATTTGGTGCCAATCATCCGGGAACTGTTTATTACGATGAGGAAACCGATCATTTATTTGAGTTGTTTCAGCAGCCTTTATCCGTGTATTATATTGCATCCATCGACGGAGTAATCGCCGGCGGTGGGGGAGTGTATCCAACAAAGGGTTTGCCGGAGGACACCTGCGAACTGGTAAAAATGTACCTGCTGCCATTTGCCCGCGGAAAAGGTGTTGGTAAAATGATCATTGATAAGAGTATTGATGCAGCCCGGGACTTTGGGTATAGAAAGATGTACCTTGAAACAATGCCCGAGTTGCAACAGGCCATTAAAGTGTACGAAAAATTCGGCTTCCATTATTTGGACGGACCGTTGGGAAACAGCGTTCACTTTGGGTGCAGCAAATGGATGCTGAGAGGTTTATAAATTTTAATAGCAACTTTGATACAAAATTTATGATAAAAAGAAATTACCGATGGGGTATTTTAGGTGCAGGCAGAATTGCTGAAAAATTTTGCACCGCTTTGAGTGAAACAGGAGGTTCGGAAGTGTACGCTGTGGCGTCCCGGGATGCCGGAAAGGCCGATGCATATGCGGCGAAATTCAATGCTTCAGTTGTGTTTACTGATTACAATGCATTGGTAAAGGATGCAAATGTGGACATCATTTATATCGCAACACCGCACGCGTTTCATTACAATCAAACTATGCTGTGTTTGCAACATAATAAACCGGTGCTTTGCGAAAAACCGATGTCGCTTTCACCAAAACAAACTGCCGAAATGATTGCTGCTGCAACCAAAAGCAATTTGTTTTTAATGGAAGGTGTGTGGACCCGTTGTATGCCTTTTATAGAAAAAACTTTGTCCTTGATCAAAGAAGGCGTCATCGGTGAACCGCAATACCTCCAGGCAGACTTTGGTTTTTTCGCGGCGTTTGATCCCGCAAGCAGGTTATTCGACAAGGCCCTGGGTGGTGGTTCAGTAATGGACATTGGTATTTATCCCATCTTTCTTGCAGCACTTATTTTCGGTGAGCCTTCTGTTATTAAATCGGTTTTCAAACTGGCGGAAACCGGTGTGGATACCTATGCCAGTATTCTGTTGCAATATCCCGCTGGTGAGTCAGCGCATTTGCTTTCCACAATTGACTTTAATACGCCCATAGAAGCAACGATCATCGGAACAAAGGGCCGCATTCAAATTCACAATCCCTGGTTTAAGGCCACTGCTATTACGGTGCATTTAAATGATGGAACGCAGCAGGATTTTGATATGCCGCATCAAAGCAATGGCTTTGAACATGAAATAAAAGAAGTGATGTATTGCCTGGATAACGGGCTGCTTCAAAGTCCTAAAGTGCCACACCAGTTAACATTGCTCATCAGTAAAATAATGGATGAAGTATTGCAGCAGGCAGGTGTTAACTATTAGTGATCATGCTGGCTGCTTTTATTGGGCTATCCCCGGTTCCTCTTATTTAACAAGTATTTTTTTGTTGTAAATGCGCCCGCCAGCAGCGCAATACCTGCGATTAAAATTGTTTTCCACGGTGTGGTTTTTTTAATGATAATCGTATCCACTTTGCCTGTTAATATTGGTCCGGCCCAGTAATATGGCAGTGTTTTTTCTTTTGATGTACTGGTGCTGATAAATTCCAGTTTTGCTTTTTGTAACGCGATATCTGTTGGCAGTTCCTGTGCTAAATATTTATAAAATAATTCGGTGATTTTATAAGTCGATTCGTTTTCAACTGACCATAAAGTGCTGACTGCGGCCGGTATACCAAGCGCCGCAAAACCGCGGTTAAAACTAAATATGCCTTCGCCTTCATACAGTTTTCCATTGGCCGTTTCGCAGGCGGATAGCACAACTAGCTGCGTAATAGGTTTTCGGTCTGTAATCAGTTCCGACAACAACATAGAAGAATCGGCAAAGTAAATAATCGGATCATTGCCTGAACTACTATCTGATGCGTGGGTGTATAATTGGATAATTGTATAGCTTGGAAACTGTTCAAAGAAATTTTTCTTGCTTGCTTTTTCAAAGAGGAGGTTTGTTGTATTTGGAAACAGTTCTTTTATTTTTTGAAGCGAAATATCGCTGCCGTTCAATTCATTTAAACCAGTGTCTGCTTTGTATGTTATAGGTGCCATGCCTAAAACCGTATAACTGTTTTCAGTATTCGGTAAATAGTCGTTCATCAAATACTTTGCTGAATAAGTATAACTTGTTGCGTAGCGATGCAGCAAATAATCTGGTTGTCCGTTTTTAAAACCGGTAACCAATGCCTCAAATGGAAAACTTTTTCCGTCTGGTGAAATAATAAGACTTTCTGCTGTGGACAACAACAAGTTTTTAAAAATGAGTTTATAGAGTTCATTAGATATAGTAGTGAAAAGAGTGAAATTGTTATTCAATGAATGCGATCCAGAGATTAATTTAATGTATAAACTGGTAAGGCTATCGTACAATTGTTTATCTAGTTGCACTAAATATATTTTTTGAAAATCTGCTGCCATTATATAAACGTTGCTATCGCCTGCAAAAATTTCGAGTAATATTTTATTGCTGGTAAGGATTTTGTTTCTTACCTGGCCAAGAGTGGGAGCCGCAGTGTCAAAATTTTTTTTATCAAAAGAAGGGAGTATGGCTTCACTTTGCTTATTCAATAAATTCAGCTCTTGTTTATTGGCATATAATTGTTGCTGTAATTCAGCTGATTGCCGGTGTATTGCCTGAAGTTTTTGCAAGTCATTTTCAATATCCAATATGTTCTTTTTTAATTGTGCCTGCCTGGATATGTCACGGTCGCTCATCTGGTATTGTTGCCTTAGCTGGTCGTTTAATAAAACACTCCTGCTTTTTTCAAAAAAATGAAATGCTTTTTCAGAATTACTGCTGGCATAGCATGCTTCTATCGCTTGTTCGTACAATCTTCGGTTATTTGTTCTCCAAAATAGCCTGGACTGAACTTCGGATTGTGTTGCTTTTAGTTGTTCAAAATATTGATCGGTAATATCATAAATGCGGATAGCTTCTGCAAGGAATTTTTTATCACCGGTTGTTTTATATTTGAGCAGGCAGGCGGAGGCTTTGTCCAACACCATGCCGGTGATATACTCGGTGATGGTTCCAGCCAGTTCAGCATTTTCTTTTTTTAACAGGTCGGCTTCATTGAAGCCTGGCCGCAATTGATCAAAAGCTTTTTGAAAGTAAAAAAAACCGGAATCATATCGTCCAGTGTGGGTATAGATATTAGCGATGTTGTCAAAAATATTCAGAGATTCATTTGCATCTGCATAGCTGAGAGCTTTGAAATGGTAAGTGATAGCTTTTGTGTTAAGATGTAAATCAGTATAATAAGCGAATCCTATATTATTTAGAGCTTCTGCGCAACCTTGACTATAGTTGTTTTTTTTATTAAATTCGAATGACTTTCTAAAAAAATAGATTGCTTTTTCAAAATCTCCTTTATGTCTTTTTATCTGCCCCACTAATCCATATAAAGTCGCTAACATTGCTGTATTCTTTTGTCTTTCATATACCTCAATTTTTCTGTTTACTAATTCTTCGGCATCATCGTATTTGTTTAAAAAAATAAGGGAGTTGATTTTCCACGTAAAAGCTCTTGACTCAAAATATTCTGCATAGATAACGGTCTTTTTATTTTTGGCTATTATACTTTCACCAAGATCTGTAAAATAGATACAACTGTAATAGTCTCCATTGTTAAACAGCTGACGAACCTTTATAGTAAGCGCATTGAGCGCAATATCGAATTCTCCATTAAGTTTAATTGCATTTGCAATGCAACTATCAATAGCGGCCATTTTTTTTGACTCCAGTTTTAAAGAATCATAAAAGATATGCAGGTTCCAATAACTCTTAATTATTTGCCGGGGATTGATGGCTTCGTTCGCAATATTGCCGGATATAAGCTTAATTGCATTTTGTGTAGAGAGAATTGCGGAAAAATAGTCTTTTTGAGTAGCATGCAGCCAGCCAATGCGGTGCAATAGTAAAACATACCCTGAATCAATAATACTCCCGCATTGATTTAATTTAGTTGAATAGCCCAGTAATTCATCCAGCTGCTTTTTAGGGTCAATATTTGTCGAATCTTTTAAAATTACAATTCGGCGCCAAAGGAAGTTTTTGTCAGGGCATTGACCGGCTACAACCCCGGTTGCGGCGATGATAATTAGTATAGATGTCAGTATTCTCATTTTAACGTTGATGAACAATGTACTTACCGTCTCTGGTTACCCTTTTTGTTATTTCGGTTTGTAGCAAATTATTCCAATCAATGTTTGCAAGTCCCGGCAAACTTTGGTTTAAAATTGTCATCATTTTAAGCCCACTTGCAAAAGGAGTAGCAAATGAGGATCCTTCATAAAATTGGGGAACAGATGCTCTGAAATTGACCTTGAATGAACAACAGGTTTCATTATTTAGAACACCCAGGGTGATGTAGTCATTTGAATAATACTGATAATAGCAATAGCTATCAGGCAATCTTATTTGTGTTACACTAGTAAGGTTGTTAAATGATTTACTAAAGCATGCAGGATAAAATAGCTGATTGTTTATCAGTAAATTATTAGCAAATGCACTGCTGCAAAGTAAAGAGTCTTTATGAGGGTAAGGTGTATTACCGGCAGCGACGAATAATTGTAAAGGATTTAAAGCATTTTTATTGCTAAGAGCTATATAATGCCTCATTATAGAATCGGCTTTGCCCAAGTATCCCAGGCTTAAATTTACCACAGTTGCTTTTTTCTGAATTGCATAACTTAAAGCACAGCTAACAGAAAAGATGCTACCCTGATCTTTATTATCAAGCGCTTTTAGAATCATTACTTGCGGATAGGATATGGCCTGGCGCATTGCATCAAGTGCGATAGCAGTTACGGCGCTTCCATGTTTCACTGCCCCGGCATCGTTAAAGTCTTTAACAGGTTGGCCCGGCAAAAAATTGAATAACGTTTTTGTGCTAATCTGGTCGCGCCATATAAGTTTTTTTACTGAGGAGGTAAATAAAGAAGTATCTAATCCTGAATCTATTATTGAGAGAATTTTATTGCCATCAATTGGTTTATCATCGATTTTTATAGCATTGTGTTGCAAAGGTGAGGTTGCATTTTCTTTATTGAAAGGTTCACTTATAACGACATTGTCACTGACATACAATACATCAACAAGATCTCCTTGACCTCCCAGTCCCTTTCCTGGAGGAGGTGAAGACACCGACTGTCCGGCGCCATTTGGTGAGGGGATTATACTATGGAAATTCAAATTATAAAGTGTTGAATCACATGGACACCAATATGTGCTGTCGAATACCGGCATAAAACGTGTACCATATGCGTGATTATAACGAGTATAAAAAAGTCTAACGGAATCCTTAATCTGGTTAATAATCTTTTCTTTTTTTGGCTGACTAACATTTTCTTTGAATAAAACATTCCAGCTAATCTTTTCCACATAAGTGCTTGTATCCGGTGTCAGGTAACCAGTAACATTGGGCGAATTCGTTGGTTTGCAGGAAGTAAATAATTGCGACATAATCAGGGATGAAGCAAATAGAAAAAAAATAATTCCAGCGTTGCAGAATGGATGAAAGAGTTTCATCGTAATGTTTTTTATGAATTAATAATAGTTAATTACTCTAATTTTTTTAGCCACCCCACCGCTGTTTCTTTCCCCTCCAAATCTTTCGCTACCACATCTTGCAATATTAAAACGGCTGCGTTTTTATCACCGGTATTGTTGCGTTTTAACAACGTAAGCGCATGATAAAATTTAGCGGGATTACTGAACGAAGCAGTATTCAATTCCAGTGATTTAAAATAGGTCAGGGCTTTGTCGTAATTTTTTAAGCGAAGGGAAACAATGCCAGCGTATTTTTTTGCGGCATCATCGGCCGCATTATTTTTTAACATCGTTTCAAAGTACTGTAGTGCTTCCGGAAGTTTATCCGATTTATATAGATTAAGCCCTGTTTGCAAACTATCCTGTTGCGTTCCCATAGTTACCGGGAGGGTTAGCAAATTTTGTTGAATGTACGTATCCGCCAGTTGATCCGGGGAAGTCTTTCTGTTATTTACAAACCAGGTTAAAAGGAATATAAAAAGCAACACGCTGGCCGCCGCAAAATATTGCCATACCCGTTTAGCCGGCTTTAATTGTACAACAGGCACGGCATGTTGCTGTCTATATAAATTGTTGAAGCGTTCTTTCTTTTCCTGCTGGGCATGTTGTTGCAAAGTTGTCTTGGCGGCTACATAAAATGCCACTTCTTCTGCAAAAGCAACGTCGTTGTTAATGAGTTCCTCAAACCGTTGTTTTTGCTGATCGTCCGGGGAGCCGTTAAAATAATCATCTATATATTCCAGGTTGCTCATCTGAATGTTTTTTATTTGTTGAGGTATAACTGGCGCAATTTTTCAAGGCACCGCAGGCGGCTTGTTTTTACCACATCAGCACTTTTATAGTCCATTGTTGTAGCAATTTCCTTATCAGTATAACAGTCTGCAAACAACGTCAGCAGTTGCCGGCAGTTATCGCCCAGTTCATTCATTTTGTTTTTTAGCATATCCACATCCGTTTTTTCTACCAGTTGCTGCACCACCGTTTTTGCTGAATCAGCAATCATAAAAAGCATGTCAGTTAAAGAGGATGTTTGATGTATGCTGTTTTTATTAGTCGTTTTTTTTCGGATAAGGTCAACACATTTATTTGTAAAAATTCTGTAGAGATAGGTTTTAAGGGATGATTTTCTTTCAAAGACACCACTGACAATATTGTTGATGGCTTGCAATACAGCGTCAGAATAGGCGTCAAATGCATCCTCTTCCAGCAATGTGTATTTATGCATTCCTTCTTTTATGAAATAAGCATAGCGGGTAAAAATGGTGTCTTCTGCTTTACGCTTCAGCAAAGCATTCTGATGAAGATTTTCTATTAAATCTTCGTCGGTTGAAATCGTATGTTGCTCAAAAGGCATATCTGATAAGTGTTATAGAAAGATAATAAAATAATTATGAGAATAAAAGCCTTTTGATTATTATTAAAAACAGGTCATAAACTAATTGATAAAAGCATGGAATTTTTTAACTGCTGCTGAAATATTGAGCAGTATATCGGAGGTTAACCGGTAAAGGGCAAGTGCCATCAAGTAATAATTGAGAATAAAAATTCTCAGCTCGGCACGGTCGGATTACCAAATAGGTTACTCTCTTTTTACCGATTTTTTGATCGGCTGCAAGCCGGGCTTATACTGGAAAGTGGACTTTACCCGATCGTTTTTAAAATAAAAACAAAAAAAATAAATTTTTTTGTTTCCATCCTTCTTTGTTCTGCGACCAATAGGTGAACAAGTACCGGTACCAGGTAATCAAAAACAAATCATCCAAACAACTTAAATTTTAAACAAAATGAAAAAGTATTTTTTTGCTTTAGTGGCTGGTTTTATTCCTGCCCTTGCAACAACCAACACCGCAGTGGCACAAAACTCAAACACTGTTGCTGTTTTGCACAATGACGCACAAATGGAAAAAATGTACAAGACAGACCTGGCAACAGAAACTGTAAAATCAAACACGGTTTCGCTTGCAACCGTCAACAGTAAAGCCATAAAGAATTTTAATAAATTCTATAAAAACGCAGGGGATGCCCGGTGGTATTTTATTGATGAAGGCTTCAATGTTCAGTTTAATAATGACGGTGTCAAAAATTCAATCTATTATAACAAGAAAGGTTACTGGACCGGGAGCTTAAAAACATACAACGAAAGCAAGTTGTCGAAAGACCTTCGGGCTATGATTAAAAGAGAGTATTTTGATTTTAGTATTTACCAGGTGCAGGAAATATTGACAATGCAATCGCAGGAAATGTTGCCAACCTATGTAATTTATATGGAAGATAACAAGAGCTACAAAACACTGCTGGTGTATGATAATGAAATTAAAGAGTGGCAGAATTTTATTAAATATTGATCGGCGACAGTTATTCATTGCAGCGCAATGGGCCCTTCAAACTTGTTGGCTTTCTTTTTTAGAAAGCCCAACTTTTGAGGGGCCTTTGTTTATTCTCTTTTTATCCGGGAATTTTTTCCAATTTGAGTTTCATTATTAAGTTGAGTTTGAGGGCCACACCGGTTTACACTTTTTGTAATCTCATTGTTACGAACAGCGGAAAATGAAAAATAAAATTAACCACGACGGATATTTACATGGGGAAAGAAAAAAGGAATAAAATTTTAAAACATTATCTGTTAATGTTACATTACAGGCTGATTGTTAAAAATTAAATCTAAAACTTGCCTAGAATGACGAACAAAATTTCCTTTTTTTGCGCCGTTGCAGCGCTGTTTATTTTTGTCTCCTGCAACAATAATTCTACTTCAACTGAAGATGCCGCAACAAAAGATAGTGCGACAGCAGCCGTAAACAATACCGCCGACTGGAAAATTGGTGTGCAGTTATGGACGTTCCGTTTGTTTACACAAAGCGAAGCCATCGCCAAGGCAGACAGTGCAGGAGTAAGGTACATCGAGGCTTTCCTGGGTCAGCCTTTTGACAAAACAAGTAAAGATACTTTTGGTATCAGTATGTCCGCAGCCGGCAGACAAAAATTGAAAGATGTGCTGAAACAACATAACATTCAAATGGTGGCTATGGGCGTAACAACACCAAATGGCAAAGACGAATGGATTAAAACTTTTGAACTGGCAAAAGAATTCGGATTGAGTTATATTACTTCAGAGCCAATCAAAACCCAATGGGACCTGGCCGATAGTCTTGCCGGCGTATATGGCATAAAAATCGCTATCCACGATCATCCTAAACCAAATGCTTACTGGCACCCAGACTCAGTATTGGCGGCGGTTAAGGGCCATAACAACATTGGTTCATGTGCTGATCTGGGTCACTGGGCACGCAATGGTTTAAACCTGGTTGATTGTTTGAAAAAGCTGGAAGGACATATTTATGGTGTTCACCTGAAAGACATTGTTAAATTTGATAAGACAGATGCCGCCGATACCGTTGTTGGAAAAGGCGTAATTGATTTTGCACCAGCTTTTGCAGAATTAAACAGGCAAAATTTTAAAGGCATGTTTTCTATCGAACATGAATCTAACTGGGAAAATAATGTGCCTGATGTAATTGAAACGGTCAAATTTTACAACGACCAGGTAGCCAAATTGAAAAAATAAAAGCAACCGGATTACGATTTGTAAGCACAAAAAATATACGGCTTATCATGCTGAATGATAAGCCGTAGTTATTTAAAAAACTCAAACGGCTGTATGAAATACGTTAGATTACTGGGCGCCATTTTGTTATTGGCAGGTTGCAAATCATCCGTAAAAAGCAAATACGATTCCTGGAGCGAGTACATGGGCGGGCCGGACAGAAATCATTATTCAACACTGGCCCAGGTAGATACCAGCAACGTACAACAATTAAAAATTGCCTGGACTTACGATGCACCCGACAGCGGGCAAATGCAGATGAACCCGGTGATGGTAAACGGTGTGGTGTATGGCGTTAGCGCAGCCTTAAAAGTATTTGCGCTGGATGCCGCTACCGGCAGGGAACTGTGGCTGTACAAAGATTCGCTGGCATCGAACGGAACATGCAGGGGCGTGGCCTATTGGGAAGATGGCAATGATAAGCGGATTTTTGTTTCCGTTGCATCTAACCTGATTGCTTTAAATGCGGCAGACGGAAAACCCATTTTAACCTTTGGTGAGTCTGGTAAAGTTGATTTGCATACCGGCTTGCCGGATGCTGCAAAGGACAAATACATCAACAGCACTACACCCGGTACGATCTATAAAAATTTAATCATCATGCCGGTAAGGGTAGCAGAAGATGCAGGTGCTGCTCCGGGTTATGTAAGGGCATTCGATGTTCGCACCGGCAAACTGGTTTGGACATTTCATACTATTCCGCAACCCGGGGAAAGAGGCTATGATACATGGCCCAAAGAAACATACAGGAATCTAAACGTTGGCGCAGTAAATAACTGGGCTGGTACAGCAGTGGATGTAAAGACAGGCACCATCTTTATACCTTTGGGGTCTGCCGCCCCGGATTTTTATGGAGCCAACCGGAAAGGAGCCAACCTGTATGCAAATTGTCTGTTGGCATTGAATGCAGATAACGGCACTTATAAATGGCATTTCCAAATGATGCATCACGATTTGTGGGACAGGGATCCGCCTGCACCGCCAAATTTAATTACCGTTACAAAAAGCGGTAAACAAATAGACGCAGTTGCGCAGGTAACCAAGCAGGGCTATACTTTTGTGTTGGACAGAAATACAGGAGCGTCATTATTCCCGGTCAATGAAGTAGCAGCACTTCCATCCAAATTAACGGGCGAAGAAGCCTGGCCCACACAACCGGTACCTGAGCTGCCGAAGCCTTTTGCAAGGCAGATAACAGGTCTTACAGAAAACGATATCAGTCCGTTCGCCAACAACAAGGCAGAACTTAAAAAATTATTCCTGGCTGCAGATAAAAGACCATTGGCACCGCCGGATACAAGCAATGTATTGTTACTGCCGGGCTATGATGGCGGGGCAGAATATGGCGGCGCTGCGGCCGATCCTTACAAAGGCATTTTGTATGTAAATGCCAATGAAATGGCCTGGTTTTTAAAAATGGAAACGGCGGAACAAGCTGCAAAAAAGGAACAGGAAAAAAGGAATGGCTTGGCGAGAAATGCGGCAGGCGGACTCAAATCACCGGGTGAACAAATATACACCGCCCATTGCGCTACATGCCATGGGGCAGACAGGGAAGGCAAGGCTGCCAGCGGTTATCCAAACCTTACTGCGGTTGCACAAAAATTAAACCTGCAAACCGCGTTGCAAATTGTGAGCAATGGAAAGGGCAAAATGCCCGGCGTATCCGGCATCTCGAAGGAAGAAAAACAAACACTGGTCGATTTTTTATTTGGGGTTGAAAAGAAGGAAGCGGTCTCGAAAGACCTTGCAAAAGTACCGCCGGATAAATATCTGCACACAGGCTATCCCAAGTTTTTAGATGACAAAGGATTACCGGCCATCACCCCTCCGTGGGGCACACTTACCGCCATCAACCTAAACACGGGGCAGCAGCTTTGGCAATCTGTTTTAGGAATAACCCCGGGCCTTCCGAACCAGGATACCAACCCGACAGGCTGCGAAAATTATGGAGGTCCCATTGTTACGGAAAACGGATTGCTTTTTATAGCGGCTACCAAAGACGGCATGTTCAGGGCTTTTAATAAATACACCGGTAAATTATTATGGCAAACAAAATTGCCTGCGGCCTCTTTTGCCACGCCCGCCATGTACAGTGTGAATGGTAAGCAGTTTATAGTAATGGCATGCGGCGGGGAAAAATTAGGCACGCCCAAAGGAAATAAGGTCATCGCTTTTGCTTTGCCGTGATCTGCCCGTAAGGATAATTTAAAAATTCATCTAATGATCATCAATATGAAACAATACTTCGTCCTCTGCGTGCTGTTTTTTCAGGCGTCTGTATCTATTGTCATTGCGCAGACTCATTCACTTTTTAATGGCAAAGATTTAACCGGCTGGCATGTGGATGTGCCCGAAATGGATACCAATGCCCTGGCAAAAAATCCTTTCATTGTGCGTAATGGCATGCTGGTGAGTATGGGTAATCCGCAGGGACACCTGATCACTGATTCTGTCTATAAAAATTACCGGCTGGTGCTGGAGTATCGTTTCGCCGGCGAGTCGGGAAACTGCGGCATATTGTTACATGCTTCTACGCCGAGAGCTTTGTATAAAATGTTTCCAAAATCCATAGAAGCACAAATGATGCATGACAATGCCGGTGATTTTTGGTGCATTGTACAGGATATCAAAGTGAAAAATATGGAACAACGTCGTGGCCCTAAAAAAGATTGGGGCATTACTGAAGGGAAGGGGCGCCGCATCATCAATTTAACCGACAGTTCAGAAAAGCCATTGGGCCAGTGGAACAGGATGGTGGTGGAATGTTACAAACGAAACATCCGGGTTTGGGTAAATGGAGATTTGGTGAATGATGGCTTCGGATGTACTGCAGATCATGGCCAGATTGCCTTCCAGGCTGAAGGTGCCGAAGTGGAATGCAGGAAAATGGAGTTGACACCGATTAAGAAATTGAGCACTGAGATGGAAAAATAGTTGTAGTATTAAGCAACTTCCAAGCGCAACATTTCATTTGTCAATCAGTTATACATGTTGATTACGGCTAAATAAAATTTGTCTAATTTGCACCTTCTAAAAAATAAAAATGCAGATAGAAATCTTAAAATCTAAAATACACAGGGCTGTAATTACAGAAGCGAATTTGAACTATGTCGGAAGTATTACCATCGACCAGGACCTGATGGACGCGGCCAACTTAATTGAGAATGAAAAAGTGCAGGTAGTGAATGTAAACAATGGTAGCCGCATTGAAACTTATGTAATTAAAGGTGGTCGCGGAACAGGAGTTTGTTGCCTCAACGGGCCGGCTGCAAGACGCGGTGCCGAAGGCGATATCATTATCATTATCTCTTACGCCACAATGGATTTTGAGGCAGCTAAAAGCTTCAAACCATCCATCATTTTTCCGAAAGAAGGCAACAAACTATAAAATTTAAGACCGTTCCAGACTACATAAAAAACTGCTCTGAAACTATCTTACCATCTTTTACTGTATATACACAAAGTTCACCCATTGTTTCCCTTGGCCTGCCCTTCATGGTAACATCCATAAAAGCAGTCATGGCAATGGAGTTACCAGCTATCAGCGGATCAGAGAGGGTATTGGAATGCATTTTTTCAACCATCGACTCAAATTTTTGTCCCTTTTCGATAATGGCTTCCAAACCATGTGTTTCTTTATCAAACATGGGCGAAGCCTGTGGTTCTATGCTTATTGCATCCTCAGCATATAACTCACGCTGCGCCTGCTCAAACTTACTTTTGCTGCAAAGCAATTTAAGCCGGTTGGCAATTTGTTTGGTCGTCATATTTGCTGTTGCTGTTGTCATAATTAATAAATTTAAGTGTGTTTGAATGAATATAATGAATTGAAAAATTGAACATAAATCAAGCCATTATGCCAAAAAAGTCAAGAAAAAATAGTACTACTTTTTCTTTTTAAGAGGGGTTGTATTCAGTGGCTGGCAAGCAAGCTGTAATAGGTTTATCCCTTCACCGGTTTTTTAATCAGCAATTTTAACAGACGCAATAAATAATTATCAACACCAATCCTCTGGCGGCTTTGAGCAATATATTGCACAGTTTGCTGTAAAAATCCTGCTTGTTCTTTTTTCTATCCAATAGCAGCCGCGCTGTCGCTGCTGGCACAGCATTTGGCGGCAATTTGAAAATGCTTTGTTTAATGGGTAGCTTTGTGTAGATGTGATCGTTACCAATTGTATAACATATGGCAAACCCAGATAATCTTAATTTCGGTTACAGGAAAATTGCACCGGAGATGACAAAGCATTACAGCAACTTTTATTTTATATTAGTCATCTTATAAACAGCTTTAAATGGCAGACGATTCAAAACAGTTAGAACAACTAGGCATCAACACAGTAAGGATATTATCAGTTGATGCTGTACAAAAAGCCAACTCAGGCCACCCCGGTATGCCGATGGGAGCCGCACCAATGGGGCATGTGTTGTGGGCCAATTACATGCGGTACAGTCCCAAAAATCCCAACTGGCCAAACCGCGACCGTTTTATTTTATCCGCAGGCCACGGCTGCATGCTGCAATACAGTTTTTTATATTTAACCGGCTACGATTGTACGCTGGATGATCTTAAACAATTCAGGCAGTTAAACAGCAAAGCAGCCGGCCATCCGGAGCACGGATTAATGCCGGGCATTGATGTAACTACAGGTCCGCTCGGCCAGGGTTTTGCAAACGGCGTTGGTTTCGCCATTGCGCAAAAGCATTTGGCGGCAAGGTTCAATAAGCCAGACTTCGATCTTTTCAATTATAACATATACGCCATTTGCAGTGACGGCGATATGATGGAAGGTGTTACCTCTGAAGCGGCTTCGCTGGCTGGTCACCTTAAACTTGGCAACCTTATTTATTTGTACGATGACAATCATATTTCAATAGAAGGCAGTACAGGCATTGCTTTCACTGAAGATGTGGCCAAACGTTTTGAAGCCTACGACTGGCATGTACAAGTGATAGAAGATGGTAATGATATTGAAGCAATTGCAGCGGCGGTAAAAAATGCAAAGGAAGAAACCTCCCGTCCATCACTGATAAAAGTGCGTACGCATATTGCTTACGGAAGTCCCAATAAGGTAGATACTGCTGGAGCCCATGGCTCGCCGTTGGGAGAAGAGGAAGTGAAACTGGTAAAAAAGTTTTTTGGTTTTGATCCCGAAAAATTCTTCGATGTGCCGCAGGAAGTGCTGAATTATTACCGGGCAATCGGAGAAAAAGGAACTGCACTGGAAAAAGAATGGAACGAATTATTCAGCCGCTATAAAACATCTTTTCCTGAACTGGCTGCAGAATACGAACAGGCGCTCAGCGGTAAATTACCCGAAGGCTGGCAGGAAAAACTACCCTTATTTGAACCATCCGATAAAAAAATGGCCACCCGCCAGGCATCTGGCAAAGTGTTGAATGCCATCGCAGCAAGTCTTCCAGGGTTGATCGGTGGTGCAGCCGATTTGTCTCCGTCAACAGAAACAAATCTTAAAGACTATAAATCATTTGAACCCGGCAGTTTTGAAGGGCGAAACTTTCACTTTGGTATCCGCGAACACGCCATGGGCTCGGCTTTAAACGGAATGGCCTTAACACCAGGCATCATTCCTTATGGCGCCACTTTCCTGATATTTTCAGAATACATGCGGCCACCGATCAGGCTTGCGGCTATCATGAAAATACGCCCCATTTTTATTTATACGCACGACAGTATCGGCCTCGGCGAAGATGGCACCACCCACCAGCCGGTCGAGCAATTGATCTCTTTGCGTTCTATCCCGAATATCACCCTGATACGACCTGCTGATGCCAACGAAACCGCACAGGCATGGCGGGTAGCGCTCGAACATTCCGGCGGACCAGTTGTATTGGTTTTAACAAGGCAAGGCCTTCCTGTCATTGATCAGACTAAATTTGGTAAAGCAGTGGAGCTGGAAAAAGGAGCTTATATTTTATCAGATTCTTTTATGGATCCACAGATAATTTTGATAGCGACCGGTTCTGAAGTAGATTTGATTTTGCAGGCGCAGGCAAAGCTGGCGGAAGCAGGTTTTTCCAGCCGTGTGGTAAGCATGCCTTCATGGGAGTTGTTTGAAAAGCAGGACGAAGAATACAAGGAAAAGATTTTCCCCGAAAGCATCAAAAAGCGCCTGGCGGTAGAAGCCGGCTCTGCATTGGGATGGCATAAGTATGTAACCGACGAAGGAGCGGTGATCGGCATGACAGGCTTTGGAGAGTCAGCGCCGGCAGAAGATCTGTATAAGCTTTTCGGATTTACGGTTGACAACGTGGTTGAAAAAGCAATGCAATTACTGGATAAACAACCAACAACAAACACGGTTATTTAAATAGGTGTAAATCATTTTGTCCCGGCAAATACAGCGGTCATGTGCAGCTTCAATGGCGTCGCAGCCGATAGCTATCGGCTCTTGTACTTTTAAAGTCATGGGCAACTTTTACTGAAGCATAGTGAGGTAGCAGGTTTTTAAATTCAGACGCTGAAAAGTAAATCGTGATGGAATAGACATTGGTAAGAGGTTGGTTACGTCCCCATGTATTTTCAACTTATAATCTATAACTTATAACTTATAACATCTCGCATGAAAATAGGCATCGCAGCCGACCACGGCGGATACGAACTGAAAGAAATCATTCACCCCTTCCTTGAATCACTGGGTTATGAAGTAACAGATTACGGCGCTTTCGAACTGGATAATACAGACGATTATCCTGATTTTGTTGTGCCCATGGGCAGGGCGCTCGCCGATAAGGAACTGGACCGGGCCATTGCCATTTGCGGAAGCGGGGTAGGGGCGTCAGTGGCGGCCAATAAAATCGCAGGTGTACGTGCAGCACTTATCAATGACCATTTCTCTGCACACCAGGGCGTGGAAGATGATGATCTCAACATGTTGTGTTTGGGCGGAAGGGTAACAGGTTATATGGCAGCGCAGGAACTGATCACCGCTTTTTTAACTGCCCGTTTTACCGGGGCCGAGCGCCACATGCGTCGTTTGCACAAAGTACATTTACTCGAAAAATAAACACCAGCAATGCAAAAAATCAACGACCTTAAAATTCTCTTTTTTGATGTAGGCGGCATTCTCCTGACAAACGGGTGGGGCCATGAGTCAAGAAAAAAAGCAGCAGAAATATTTAAACTGGATTATGAAGAAATTGATGCCCTGCACAATTTTATTTTCAACGTGTACGAAATCGGCAGCATCACGCTGGACGAATACCTGGACACCGTAATATTCAATTATCCAAGAGATTTTGTGCGCCAGGATTTTAAAGATTTTATGTATTCGCAATCGGTGGAATTGCCTGATATGCTTGCCTGGTTAAAAGAGTGGAAAAAAGATTGCGGCTTTCGCATTATATCCATTAACAACGAGGGCAAAGAACTAAATGATTACCGGGTACAGAAATTTAAACTGCACCAGGCATTTGATGCATTCATATCTTCCTGCGAAGTAAATATGCGCAAGCCTGATCCGCGGATATTCAAGCTGGCATTGGGTATTGCCCAGGCATCCCCAAGTCAGTGTGTATATTTTGACGACAGAACCATGTTTGCCAATGCCGCACAAAAATTAGGCATCCGGTCTTTTCATCACACCAATTTTGAAGAGACCAAATCAATATTAGAAAACTTAAAAAAAGAAAATTTTAACCAATGAGTAATACAGCAGGAAAGTACGATTTTGGTATGATCGGATTGGGTACAATGGGGCGCAATCTTCTGTTAAACATGGGCGATCATGGTGTGGCAGGTGCAGGATATGATAAGGACGCAAGCAAAGGCCAGTTGCTGGAAGAGGAAGATAAGAATGGCAACCTCAAAGGCTTTAGTGATGTAAACGAATTTGTGGGCAGTTTAAAAAGTCCGAGGGCGATTATGATGCTGGTTCCAGCAGGAAAAATTGTAGACAGTGTAATTGAAGACCTGTTGCCATTGCTTGATAAAGGCGATATTTTAATTGATGGGGGCAACTCTCATTTTACTGATACAGACCGCAGGGTGGCTTACCTGGAGACAAAGGGATTTCACTTTTTTGGAATGGGTGTTTCGGGTGGCGAAGAAGGCGCCCGTCGTGGTCCGAGCATGATGCCAGGGGGCGACAAAGAAGCCTACAATGTAATGAAGCCAATTTTAGAAGCCATTGCCGCAAAGGTAGATGGCGTGCCTTGCGTAACTTATATCGGTCCTGGTGCCTCCGGGCATTTTGTAAAGATGGTGCACAATGGAATTGAGTATGGCCTGATGCAGCTGATTTCGGAAACCTACGAAGTAATGAAAAAAGGATTGCAGATGGATGATGAAGCCATTGGCAAAATATTTACCCAATGGAATGAAGGCAGGTTGCAATCTTTTCTGATGGAAATCACCAGCGATATTTTTCAATATAAAGAACAAGGCTCCGATCAATTACTGCTGGATAATATAAAGGATGAGGCAAGAGCAAAAGGAACGGGTAAATGGACTTCACAAGTGGCAATGGATTTAGAAAGCCCGATACCCACCATAGATGCCGCGGTAGAAATGCGTGACCTTTCCAAATACAAAGCTTTAAGGGTTCAGCTGTCTCAAATCTACAGCGTTAATGATGCCCCTTTGTCAGTCGATAGAGACAGTTTTTTGGTTGAACTGGAACAGGCATTTTATTTTACCATGATCATGTCTTATGCGCAGGGCATGCATCTGTTAAGCAAGGCATCGTCCGAATATAAATATGGTTTGCACCTGGCTGAAATAGCGAAAATCTGGCGCGGTGGTTGTATCATCCGTTCCGGTTTTTTAAATGAAATTTTTACCGCCTACGAAAAAGACAACAACCTGCAGCATTTACTGCTGGATGAAGGCGTTCAAAAATTAACAGTTGAAAATGTGCCAGGCATCCGGTCGGTGTTGTCAAAAGCCATTACTGCAGGTATTGCTATGCCAGCGTATGCTGCGTCGTTGGGTTATTTTGACAACCTGCGCAACAAACAAATGCCCAGTAATTTAATACAGGCTCAACGTGATTATTTCGGAGCACATACGTATGAGCTGATAGGCAAGGAAGGTGTTTTTCATACCAAATGGGGCGAAAAAAGCATCAGCATTAAAGGCTCAGGCGTTAAAGAAAAACAGTAAGTAATTGTGAATTCGCTGGTTCCCAGTTGTAGCTATTTTTTATTTTAATTTTTTACTTTTTATTTCAATAGTAAAGCGCTTCGCCCTGAAAACGCTTATAACTCGTAATTCATAACTTATAACTAAAAGAAGGTGTACGCAAATCTAAAATCTCAACCTGTAATATTTATAATTTTCGGTGGCACGGGCGATTTGAATGCCCGCAAGCTGGCACCGGCATTGTATAATCTTTTCATTGATGGATGGATGCCTGATCAGTTTGCCATCATCGGCACAGGAAGAACACCACTGAGCGATCAGCAATTTGCCGAAAAAATACAGGATGGCATCAACAAATATTCCCGCAGCGGCAAAGTAAAAAAAGACAAGTGGGATGAGTTTTACAAACACCTGTTTTACCAGTCTGCTGATGCCAAGGATAGTAAGACTTATAAAGAATTTGGCACCAGGATAGACAAGCTTAATACGGAATGGAAAGCTGAGGCCAATGTAATTTTTTACCTGGCTGTTTCGCCGGAATACTTTCCCATCATCGCCGGGAATCTATCAAAAAGTAAACTGGCTGATGATACTAAAAAATCAAGAATCGTTATCGAAAAACCATTTGGTCATGACCTTGAAACTTCCCGTTCTTTAAACAAATTGCTCAGCGGAATTTTCAATGAATGCCAGATCTACCGCATCGATCATTACCTGGGTAAAGAAACCGTGCAGAATATTATGGCCTTCCGTTTTGCCAATGCCTTGCTGGAACCCATCTGGAACCGCAACTACATTGAACATGTCCAGATATCGGTTACGGAGCAATTGGGTGTTGAAGAACGCGGTGATTATTATGATAAATCAGGCGCATTACGGGACATGATTCAGAATCATTTATTGCAGCTGCTCTGCCTGGTGGCCATGGAATCGCCCAATAATTTTAATGCGGATGAAGTAAGAAACCGAAAAGTAGATGTATTAAACGCCATGCGAAAATTCGGGCCTGAAGATGTACGCTTGTCTACAGTAAGAGGGCAATATTCAGATGGCTGGATGGAAGGAAAGGAAGTGCCCGGTTATCGCAAGGAACCAAAAGTAGATCCGGAATCAAATACAGAAACTTTTGCTGCCATTAAATTTTTTATAGACAACTGGCGCTGGAAAGGGGTACCGTTTTATGTACGTACCGGTAAACGCATGCACCAGTCCGCCTCCGTTATCAGTATACAATTCAGGGATGTGCCGCACCAGATTTTTCCGGCAGAAGTAAGTGAAAGCTGGCAGCAGAACAGGCTTGTCATCAGCATACAACCGGAAATGAGCATTCGTTTACAGGTACAGGCAAAACGGCCCGGACTTGAAATGGCTCTAAATACTGTGGACATGGTTTTTGACTATAAAGGCACTTATACCAGCCAGGCGCCGGAAGCTTACGAAACATTGTTGCTGGATACCATGGCGGGCGACCAAACCTTATTTATGCGGGGCGACCAGGTGGAAGTTGCCTGGGATTTGCTGATGCCTATTTTAACTTCATGGGAAGGCAGAAAAAGTTTAAACTTTCCCAATTATTCAGCAGACAGCTGGGGGCCTGAACTGGCCGAAGCTTTAATTGCAAGAGACGGATTTCATTGGTTTACCTTACCCTTAAATGGTAAAAAATAATGGGCGTTAAAATAAATATTTATAAAACAGAAGGCGAAGTATTAAACAGCCTTGCAAATTATTTTGTTACCATAGCAAATGAAGCCATTGCTGCAAATGGAAAATTTACGGTCGCTTTATCAGGTGGCAATTCTCCTAAAAAATTATATGAATTATTAAGCTCGCCGGCTTATAAAGAGAAAGTACAGTGGCCCAAAGTATTTTTCTTTTTTGGCGATGAACGTAATGTGCCGCAGACTGATCCCGATAGTAATTATTTAATGGCAAAGAAAACTTTGTTTGATCCGCTGCAAATAAATGAAGCAAACATTTTTCCAGTGAATACCGACCTTGAACCTGAACTGGCAGCAGGGCATTATACCGATGCGATCAGTAGGTATTTTGCCGGGAAAGAAATGAAATTTGATTTGGTGTTATTGGGGCTCGGCGATAATGCGCACACTGCATCCTTGTTTCCACATACACCCATACTGCAGGACAGAACCGTCTCAGTAAAAGCAGTTTTCCTGGAGGAACAACAAGTTTACCGCATCAGTTTTACCGCACCATTGATTAACCTGGCGCATCATATTGCGTTTTTGGTTTATGGACAAACCAAAGCTGCCGCTGTTAAAAATATTCTTGAGACAACTAAAAATATTGACAAATTCCCAGCCCAACTGATCGCCCCGGTAACAGGAACGCTGGATTGGTTTCTTGATGAATCTGCCGCGTCCGTACTTGAAAACGTCAGTTTTTAAGACCGGCCTGCCAATCTGGCCCTATTGATCGGACCCACTTATCCACATAAAATAATAAACCCGTTATTCGTTCGTTATTTTTCAGTACCCCTACCTGCAAAAAGATTTTAGTTAAACCTGGTTTTCTAAAATCTCCTAATAGGTTGATTGCAAATTTTTTATACAGGGATACAATTAAGTTTTACTTTTTTGAATATATTAAATTCAATATATAAAACTTTCATTTTTTAACAAAAATGAAAGTTTGTAAGCACGATATTTGCAAACCCCTTTACGAATTTTTAAATCCAGTTACGATTATGAAAAGATTTGCTTTCAAAAAAGTATACTTATTCTTCTCCTCACTGTTTATCTTCATTTTGCACATGCCTTTTGTATTTGCAAAAACAAAAACAGCCGTTGGTTTTTTTGATAACAATGCCTCAGTACATCCTATTGTGGCCAAAGATTCTCCCCTGGTAAACAACATTAATGTGCGAGCTGAAGAAATGAATTTGTATGATAGCTTACGTCTTGGATCGCTGGGACTGGCACGCCAGGCATTTGATTATGCCATGAAAGGTTTTAATGTGATGAAGGCAATAGGAGAGGTTAGTAATGATCATATTATTTCTATTATTGATTTTAGTAAACCTTCATCGGAAAAGAGATTGTTCGTAATAGATCTTGCAAACTATAAATTGCTGTTCAATACGTATGTAGCGCATGGCATGCAGTCAGGCAAAGAGTTCGCAAAACAGTTTTCCAACAGACCGGAAAGCAATAAAAGCAGTCTTGGATTTTATGAAACCCAGGGCACTTATATTGGCGGAAACGGATATTCATTAAAATTAAATGGCATGGAAAAAGGCATCAACGATAATGCCAACAGAAGAGCCATTGTAATTCACGGCGCCGAATATGTAGATGAAAGTTTTATCCATTCGCAGGGGTATCTTGGCCGCAGCTGGGGTTGCCCGGCTTTGCCACAACGGCTGCATAAAGCCATAATAGATGTGATAAAAAACGGTACTTGTTTATTCATCTTTAGTCCCGATCAGAATTACCTGAGTCACTCCCGTATTTTAAACCATCCGCAAGGCCCGATGATGGCGTATAAATAAAGCGAATTCAAAATTATATTTACCATAAAAAATCCCCTGCTGATAGCGGGGGATTTTTGTTTTTTACAATTTCACTGCATAATAATACCTTCACCAAAAATTATTGTAGTAATGAACATCAGGGAGCAGTTAAAAGGAACGGGCGCAGCGATTGTAACGCCGTTTAATCAGGATGAAACAGTGGATTTTGCAGCACTGGAAAAGTTGATCAATTTTATCATCGGAAATGGAGTGGAATATATTGTTACTTTAGGCACCACCGGTGAAACACCCACGCTGGATAAACAGGAGAAGCTGGATATTATCAATTTTACATTTGAAAAGATAAATGGCCGGGTACCGGTTGTGGTGGGTATTGGTGGCAATAATACAAGGGAAGTGGTTGAGCAGGTCCAGAGCTACCCACTTGATAAAGCAGTGGCGGTTTTGAGCGCCTGTCCTTATTATAACAAACCTTCGCAGGAAGGTATTTTTCAGCATTATAAAGCAATTGCCGAAGCATCACCTAAACCCATCATATTGTACAATGTGCCGGGCAGAACGGGCCGTAACATGGAAGCGTCAACTACATTGCGTTTGGCGCATGAAGTGGCCAATGTGGCTGGCATTAAAGAGGCCGGTAACAATATTAGTCAGTGCATCCAGATTTTGAAAGACAGACCAGCGGATTTTTTGGTAGTGAGTGGTGATGATGACCTTGTATTGCCTGAACTGGCGTGTGGAATAGATGGCGTGATCAGTGTTGCCGCCAATTGTTATCCAAAACAATTTTCTGACATGGTAAGGGCCGGACTGGCTTCAGATTTTGCCGCTGCCAAAAAACTAAATGACCCTTTGCTGGAAGTGTACAATTTATTGTTTACAGAAAACAACCCTGCCGGCGTAAAAGGGTTCCTTTACGAAATGGGGCATATAAAAAATGTAGTAAGGCTGCCAGTAACATCATTGAGTGAAGGCATCCAGCAAAAGGTGAAAGCTTATTGTGCCCGCGGATAGCTTATCTGACAAATCAATTCTTGATTTATGCCCAATAACCACAAGCGGTTGTATCTTTTTTTGTGTGCCTGCTTATGTGCAGTTACGGTTACGGTTGCGCAGTATACAGTCACCCTTCATATAGTGCAGCAGCCTGCGTTACATGCGGGGGATTCCATTTTTGCAGCTGGCAATTTTAATAACTGGCAACCTGCTGATGGCAGGTTTTATTTTGTAAAACAACATGGTTATTTATCCCTTCAAATAAAAAATGTTCCGGCCACGGTTGTTGAATTTAAATGTACCCGTGGCGATTGGGGAAAAACAGAAAGCGCTTTAGCCGGAGCTGACATTGGCAATCATGTAATCAGCATAACCGGCGATACAACCATTGAGATTTCCATCGCTGCATGGAAAGATGATTTTACACCTGTTGTTAAACAACATACGGTATCTCCAAATGTGCACATTTTGGATACTGCTTTTGCAGTCCCGCAGCTAAATAGCAAACGAAGGATATGGATTTATTTGCCTCCGGGGTACCATACCGGTAACGAAAAATATCCGGTGATGTACCTCCAGGATGGGCAGAACCTGTTTGATGCATACACTGCGGCTTTTGGCGAATGGGGTGTAGACGAAATACTGGACAGCATGGTAAAAAAAGGCGCACCGCCCTGTATTGTGGTAGGTATAGATAATGGTGTGGAAAGGATGCAGGAATACAATCCGTTTGACAATGAAAAATTTGGGAAGGGGAAAGGTGAAGTGTATGTTGATTTTTTGGTACAGACGTTAAAGCCCTTTATTGACGGACATTACAGAACCTTGCGATCAAAAAATAGAACGATTATTGGCGGCAGTTCCATGGGGGGATTAATTTCCTTTTACGCACTGTTAAAGTACCCGGATGTTTTTGGCAGGGGTGGCATTTTTTCGCCGGCATTCTGGACGGCGGATGGTATAAAAAAGTTGACTGATTCAGCAGGCAACAAATTAACCGGAAAGCTATTTTTTTACATCGGTGAACTTGAAGGTGGTACTTATGTCAATGACATGGAAGAAGTGGTTGAAACCGTGGCTAAAAAATCAGATGCCATGATTTATAAAGTAATTGACCCCGAAGGGCAACACAACGAACAAGCCTGGCATAAATGGTTTGCCGATTTTTACAGGTGGATTATGTCAGATGGATTTAATAATGCAATCAGGCTGGATAAATAATCCGATCTCATCCTTGAAAAATGTAAGCTTTTTTTTACACTGATTGTACAGTAAAGCTGCAAAAGTATAAGAGGGCGATGCAACGATGCCCCACAAAGATTCCTGGTCCGGACCAATTGTTTGCTTTTAAATGCGGTAACTAACGCCCTGCAAAGCCAGTTCAGTATTTTCAAATACGGCAGTCGCTTCGGTTAAAAATTCATCCAGCACTTCATACTTCGAGGAAAAATGGCCAATGAGTAATTTCTTTACCTGCCCTTTATGCGCAATGCCGGCTGCCTGTATGGTGGTACTGTGAAAGCGCTCGGCAGCCCTGCTGTGCAAAGCTTTCAGGTAGGTGGCTTCATGATACAGCATATCAACCAACTTCACTTTGTCAACCAGGGTTTCATCATAAATGGTATCCGCACAGTAGGCGTACTTTTTTGGTTTAGGGCCGGGTATAGTAACTTCCTCATTCGGAATAATGGTGCCTTTTTTTGTTACGTAGTCTTCCCCTTTCTGTAATTTGTCGTAAAAAGAAACGGGTATTTCATAGGCCTTAATTCTTACGCGATCGATTTTTCGCGGGTTTTTCTTTTCTGTAAACAAAAATCCCCAACATTCGATACGATGTTTTACAGCAAAACTTTCCACGGTAATCTTACTGTCGTCAACAATGATTTCATTGGCAGTAATGGGGTGAAAATACAAGCGGTAAGAAAGTTGAACGGAGGCAACAGATAATTGCAGCTGAATGATTTGTTCCAGGGCCGCAGGTGCATGTAAATGAAGATCCTGCGTACGGCTGAGTAAACTCATGCTGGTCAACAATCCGATCAGGCCAAAATAATGATCGCCATGTAAATGAGAAATAAAAATGTGGTTGATCCTGCTTCTGCGGATTTTATATTTGGACATTTGGGTTTGCGTGCCCTCGCCGCAATCAATCAGGTAGCACTCTTCCAGCGACTGCAGAATCTGCGCTGTGGGGTTTCTGTCCCATGCAGGAATAGCGGAATTGTTACCTAAAATTGTGATTGCCAACATTTAAAAAGGGTTAAAATTTATTGTAAAAAAATAAATTTAATATATCGCTGGCACATTAAAAAATTATCCGTCGAAAGGCCTATTCGTCTCCCATTAATTCCCGCTCTATTTCTTCCATTTGCACAATGTCCCACGCTTCGCTTTCTGTTGGTGTTACATTCATTACCTCCAGCAGTTCTGCCTTATCAAGTAAAGCTTCAACGGCTGGCTGAAGAGCGCAGATAACAAAGGAGCAATTATGCTCGTAAAACTGTTGCTGGCAGTTTGCAAGTAATTCTCCGCTTGCTTCGTCTATCTCTGTTATCCGTTGCATGTTAAGCACCAGGTGTGGGATATCTTTTTGTTGATAGTGAAGCAACATTTCCACTAATTCTCCTGTCAATATAGCAGTCAATCTCACCTCTTCAGGCGTAATAACAGTAAATTTCTCTTTGGTATCTATTTTGACATTCATTAAATAAGATTCAGTTTTTGACGTTAGGTATTTGTAAAGTAAAGGAAAATTTTGAAGTAAAATTCCAGGAAACGAGTTTGATTCTTGTGACGCTATTTCGATAGCTTGTAAAATTCTGCAAAACGGATGATATCTGTACCGCCGCAGGTCCTGCACAAAGCATTTTTTAATTTTTTAACATATTAACATTTCACCTTTTCAGCAAACTTTATCTAACAAATAATCGTTATTATTGTACAAGCTAAATTCAATACGGATGGACAACAATTTTTCAGCACAAGTAAAGGAAATTATTTCTTATAGCAGGGAAGAAGCACTGCGCCTGGGAAATGATTTTATAGGCACCGAACATTTAGTGTTAGGATTGATAAGGGATGGTGAAAATACCGCCATCAAAATCCTCAAATCACTGAATGTAGATCTGTACGAATTGCGTAAAGAGATAGAGGTTGCTGTGAAGGATAAGACAGGAAAAAACATTGCTAACATTAATTCACTTCCGCTTACAAAGCAGGCGGAGAAAGTCATTCGTATCACTGTACTGGAAGCCAAAGCACATAAAAGTGTGATGGTGGAGAGTGAGCACCTGATGCTGTCTATTTTGAAAAATAAAGAAAACATTGCTACGCAGATTTTAAATCAGTTTGATGTGGATTACGATATTTTTAAAAACGAGTTGGGCTTTGTAACCAGCAATCCCCCATCAGCAGAATTCAGTGATGAAAATGAGGATGACTTTGATGAGGAAAAGAAACAATACAGCCAGCAGCAAAAAGCACAACGTGGCGGTGCTGCTAACCAGCCCAAAACAAAGACACCTGTACTGGATAATTTCGGCCGTGACATTACCCGTTTAGCGGAAAGCGGTTCACTAGATCCGATCGTTGGCAGGGAAACAGAAATTGAAAGAGTGTCACAAATTCTTAGCCGCCGTAAAAAGAATAATCCCATTTTAATCGGTGAACCTGGTGTGGGTAAAACAGCCATTGTGGAAGGTTTGGCCTTACGCATTGTACAAAGAAAAGTGAGCCGGGTATTGTTTGATAAAAGAGTAGTATCGCTTGATTTGGCAGCATTGGTTGCCGGTACAAAATACCGTGGCCAGTTTGAAGAAAGAATGAAGGCTATCATGAATGAGCTGGAAAAAAACAGGGATGTGATTTTGTTTATTGATGAAATTCATACCATTGTTGGTGCCGGTGGTGCCAGCGGTTCATTGGATGCTTCCAACATATTTAAACCAGCCCTTGCAAGAGGTGAGTTACAGTGCATCGGTGCTTCTACTTTGGATGAATATCGTATGCATATTGAAAAAGATGGCGCACTGGATCGTCGTTTTCAAAAGGTAATTGTTGAACAACCGTCAGTAGAAGAAACAATTGAAATTTTAACCAACATCAAAAGCAAATACGAAGACTACCACAATGTTTTGTATAGTGCGGAAGCCATCGATGCGTGTGTTAAGTTAAGTGAAAGGTACATGACCGACAGGTTATTGCCCGACAAGGCGATAGACGTTATGGATGAAGTAGGTGCAAGAAAGCACATTAAAAACATCAACGTTCCGCAGGAAGTAATTGAACTGGAAAAGAAAATTGAAGACATTAAGCTGGAAAAAAACAAGGTGGTAAAAAGCCAGCGTTTTGAAGAAGCTGCTTCTTTAAGAGATACAGAAAAAAGATTACAGGAAGAATTGGAAAAAGCAAAGAACGATTGGGAAGAAGAAAGTAAACACAAGCGTTTCCCGATTGAAGAAGAAGACATAGCGGAAGTGATAAGCATGATGACCGGCATACCTGTAAAGAGGATGGTGCAGGCAGAAACTGAAAAATTACGTCGCATGGCCGAAGACCTGAAAGGCGCGGTTGTTGGACAGGAAGATGGAATTCAAAAAGTGGTAAAAGCCATCCAGCGCAACAGGGTGGGATTGAAAGATCCGAAGAAACCAATCGGTACATTTATTTTCCTTGGCCCTACAGGGGTGGGTAAAACTGAGTTGGCAAGGTCACTGGCAAGATACATGTTTGACAATGACGATTCTTTAATAAGGATCGACATGAGTGAATACATGGAAAAATTCAGTGTAAGCCGTTTGATTGGTGCACCTCCCGGATATGTTGGTTATGAAGAAGGTGGTCAGTTAACGGAAAGAGTTAGACGTAAACCATACAGCGTTATTTTGCTGGATGAAATTGAAAAAGCGCATCCGGATATTTACAATATTTTATTGCAGGTATTGGATGATGGGCAGCTGACAGATGGTTTGGGAAGAAAGATTGACTTTAAGAATACGCTGATCATCATGACGTCTAATATTGGTGCACGCCAGTTAAAAGATTTTGGGGAAGGTGTAGGTTTTGCTACCGCAGCAAGGGTTTTAAATGCAGATGAAAATAATAAATCAGTTATAGAAAAAGCATTGAAACGTACATTTAGTCCTGAGTTTTTAAACAGGATTGATGATGTGGTAATATTCAATTCTCTCACCAAGGAAAACATCTTCGAGATCATTGATATCCTGATGAAGGGTGTAATGAAAAGGCTGGTAAATCTTGGTTTTTCTATGGAATTAACATCGAGAGCAAAAGATTTTATTGCAGAGAAAGGATACGACTCTCAGTTTGGAGCTAGGCCTCTGCACAGGGCCATCCAGAAATACCTGGAAGATCCTTTAGCAGAAGAAATTTTAAATATGGCAGTGAAGGAAGGCGATACATTGATTGCTGACCTGGACGAAGCCAAAGAAAAAATTCTCTTTACTTTAAAGCCTGCAGAGAGCAGCAGCATCGAGGCTAAATCAGAAGCTTAATTTTTTGAAAACATAAACGTAAAGCCATCCGGAAGGATGGCTTTTTTGTTAGTGTGATTTTTTTTATTACACCAGTCGCTATCTTTCAAAATGCAATTTTTCTTTTGAAGGATCGGTTTTTTGACTGACTTTTGCAGCAATGAAAAAGATTGTGATAACCATAGACGGCTGGTCATCCTGCGGAAAAAGTACGCTGGCAAAACAAATGGCAAAAGAGTTGGGCTATGTGTATATTGACAGTGGTGCGATGTACCGTGCCATCACCTTGTATTTTTTGCGTCATCACATCGACTGGACAGATACAGCTGAAGTAAAAGATGCGTTGAAAAATATTTCACTGGAGTTTCAGCCCAATGAAAAATCAGGTCAGTCAGAAATATTTTTGAATGGAGAGAATGTGGAATACCTGATTCGGGATTTGGTGATTGCAGAAAAGGTAAGTGAAGTGGCAGCGATAAAAGAAGTGCGTTCATTTGCCGTGGCAGAGCAACAAAAAATGGGTAAAAAGAAAGGCATCGTAATGGATGGAAGAGACATCGGTACAACTGTATTTCCGGACGCCGCATTGAAGATTTTTATGACGGCGGATATTGCCGTACGTGTTGAACGAAGGTTCAAAGAGATGTATGAAAAAAATCCCAACATCACCATTGAAGAAGTAAAGAACAATCTTGAAATGCGTGACTACATTGATTCCAACAGGGAAGTAAGTCCTTTGAGAAAGGCAGATGATGCCGTGATTATAGATAATACCAACATTAGTATGGAGCAGCAATTAAAACATGCGCTTGATTTATTGAAAAAGATAAAACACCAGTAAAATAAATTTTAGTAAAATAAAAAAACTGCTGAGTCCGTTTGGGTTCAGCAGTTTTTTTAAAAGTCAGGATAAATAAAACCTATTATGGTTTCTAAAATGCTTTTATGAAATTGCCAGGTTTGAATTTTACAAAATGTTTTGTCTTTTTAACATTTAATGCCCTGCATTTCTTAGATTACACAACAATTGCATCACTCCATTAAAGCCATTTGAACAATGAAACAAAGCGACCTGCGCCATAGTGCTTATTTTCTTTTTTTATCCATACTTATAATTGCCTTTAGCTCCTGCAATAACAACAGCCCTGTTACTGAAGTAAAGCCAGCTGCTAAAGCAGACACAGCCGGACTTACAGAAGAACAAAAACATTTGCCTGAAAATGCGCTGAAAGGACTCACCATTGTAGATGGTTTGGAAGTGCATGCTTTTGCAACGGAGCCCATGTTAAAAAACCCAACCAATATTGACGTGGATGAAAAGGGCAGGGTATGGGTTTGCGAAGCGTATAACTACAGGCCGGCAATCAATGGCAACCCGACAAATCCATTGGGCGACCGCATCATGATTTTGCAGGACAACGATGGTGATGGCAAGGCAGACACAGCGAAGATATTTTACCAGGATCCATCCTTAAATGCACCTTTGGGTATTTGTGTGCTGGGTAATAAAGTTATAGTTTCTCAAAGCCCGTATGTATGGGTATTGTATGATGACAACGGCGATGATAAAGCCGACAGAAAAGAAGTGTTGTTCAAAGGTATTGGCGGTGAACAGCACGATCATGGCGTGCATGCTTTTACATTTGGACCGGATGGAAAATTATATTTTAATATGGGCAATGAGGGGCATACTTTAAAAGATAAAAATGGTAAGGATGTTATGGACCAGGATGGCGATGTAATCGGCCCGAAAAAATACAAACAGGGCATGGTGTTCCGATGCGATATGGATGGTTCTCATGTAGAATGTTTAGGTAACAATTTTCGCAATCCCTATGAGGTTGCTGTTGACAGCTATGGCACTTTATGGCAGAGCGACAATGATGATGATGGCAACCGCGGCACACGCATTAATTATGTGATGCAGTATGGTAACTATGGCTATACTGATGAGATGACGGGTGCCGGCTGGCAGTCAAGTCGTACCAATATGGAAGACTCCATTCCGTTGAAACACTGGCATCTCAATGATCCGGGAGAAGTGCCCAACCTGTTGCAAACATTTGCCGGATCGCCAACAGGCATGGTTATTTATGAAGGAGCACTGTTGCCTGCGCAGTTCCGCAACCAGATGATACATACGGATGCTGGTCCGAATGTGGTAAGGGCTTACCCGGTTAAAACAAATGGTGCAGGCTACACAGCAGAAATTGTAAATGTATTAAAAGGAGATAAAGACCAATGGTTTCGCCCGGCAGATTTAACTGTGGCACCCGATGGTTCACTGATTGTTGCTGACTGGTATGACCCTGGCGTGGGCGGCCATGCAGCAGGTGATCAGACAAGAGGAAGAATATACAGAGTCGCTCCTCCGGCATCGAAGTACACTATTCCAAAGCAGGACTACAGCACTGCAGAGGGAGCACTTACTGGATTGCAAAATCCTAATTTATCAGTCAGGTATCACGCTTTTACAACGCTGCAGCAAATGGGCAAAGCAGCCATTCCCGGTTTAGAAAAGCTTTGGACTTCTGCAGACAATCAGCGGATGCGGGCAAGAGCTTTCTGGTTGTTGGTAAAGATGCCCGGAGAAGGAGAGAAGTACATACAGCAGGCTGTAACATCTGCCAATCCTGACATGCGTATTGCTGCCATTCGGGCAACCATTGAAATTAAGGCGGATATCATTGGTGTTGTACGTTCTTTGGTAAATGATACCAGCGCTGCGGTGAGAAGGGAATGCGCATTGGCGTTGCGCCATGTTAAACTTCCTGAGGCCGACCAGTTTTGGGCTACGCTTGCTGAAAAGTATGATGGCAAAGACAGGTGGTACCTGGAAGCTTTGGGCATCGGTGCCGACAGGCAATGGGATGCTTTCTTTACAGCCTGGGTTGCTAAAGTAAAAGATCCATTGCAGAGCGAAGCAACCAGGGATATTGTTTGGCGTGCACGTACGGAAAAAGCGGTGCCTTATATTGCTACGCTTGCTGCTGATAAAACAAAGCCACTGAACAGCAGGTTAAGATATTTTCGTGCCTTTGATTTTAATCCCGGTCCGGCGAAATCCACTTTGCTGCTTGCCATGATTAAAGATAACAGTGAGCACGACATGGCGCTGGATAAATTGGTGTTGCATGCGCTTGACATCAAAACTGTCATGCAATCAACCATTGCCAAACAAGCACTTGACAGCGTATTACAATCTATCAATGGAACACCTGAATATATTGAACTGGTGAGCCGGTATGCCGTTAAATCTCAAAACAATAATTTACTTAAGTTGGCCATTGATAAATCAGGTGATGGTGTTGGGAGAAACGCTGCAGGACTCCTGGTTAAACTGGGAGGCAGCCCCCTGATATGGAAAGTGATCAACGGCAGCGATACAGTTCAGCAAAATAGTTTATTGTTTTCACTGGCAGGCGTGGGTAGCAAAGAATCAATCGATATGCTTCAAACAATTGCCTTATCTAAAACATATTCTTTAGCATTAAGACAACAGGCTGCCCATAAAATTGGCAACAGTGGCAGTGGTGAAGACCGGGTGCTGGCTATCTTAAAAGCAAAGAAAGTACCTGCTGAATTAATACCGGATGTGGTAGCCAGTGTAAGCGGCGCATGGCGTGGAGTCGTGCGTACGGAAGCAGCCACTTACCTGCCTGATAATGGTAAAAGCATTACCAGTAAACCTGCACCAACCATGCAGCAGCTGACTGCATTAAGAGCAAATGCAGACGATGGTAAAAAAATATTTACTGCCACCTGCAATGTATGCCACCAGGTAAATAATACAGGCTACGATTTTGGTCCTAAGCTAAGTGAGATTGGATCAAAGCTTCCGAAAGAGGGCTTGCTGGAAGCTATTGTGCATCCATCTGCGGGCATTGGTTTTGGATATGAAGGGTGGGAGCTGAAAATGAAAGATGGCTCTACCTTATCCGGGATCATTGCCAGCAAAACTGAAACAGATATCGACATCAAATTCCCGGGGGGCGGTCACCAGCAGTTAAAAACAAGCGATGTAAAAACCAGGACTCAAATGAAGCAGTCGATGATGACAGAAGGTTTATATAATAACATGTCGGCGCAGGATATGGCCAACCTGCTTGAATATTTATCACAGTTGAAAAAGAAAGCATAGTTGTTGAAGTTCGTTAGTCCTTCATACGTTGTACAATGCCAACAGTAAGTTGATCTTTCTGGCCTTTAAAATAAATGCCTAATACCTGATCAAATACATCTGGTGCATTTGGTAACAAAGAAAATAGGGTCATGCAGGATCGCAGTTTGTGATCATCCGGGCTGCTAAAAATATGGTACGCGGTTTTATTTTTTATCGCAGAAAGAATCGTGCTGCATTCGATCAGTCTTTTACCAAGTACAGGATGGGCAAGGTAAGCAGCGGCTTCCTCCAAACTTTTTATTGAGTAAAATACGGAGGTGTCACTGCTTCCCAAGCCTGCAACCTGTGGAAAGATAAACCACATCCAATGGGAGACTTTTTTAGCCTCCTTCAATTCCTTCAACACAGTGGCATAGACAGGGGCCTGTGCTCTTATAAAACGACTCAAGACAAATTTATCTGCGTGCTTAAAATTGTTTGTATCTTCCATAGTTATAAATAGTCAGGTACGGAACAGAATATAGGTGCCAGGATTACACCCGCATATTATCTGCCTGCCAGTTTTTAACCGCTTTTTTTATTTCATCTCCGCTGAGCTTTTCTTTAAGGGCACGATCCAGTAGAACAGCAAATTCATCGTCAGCTGCAAAACGTAATGCAGCTATCTGGCTGAAACTAAGTTGGTCTTCTACCTTCTTCGAACGTTCACCAAATAATTCCAGGTAACGCAGCCGGAACTCCAGCCGAACAATCCTGTTTTGATTGCCCAATGCATAATGCTGGCGCAGCATAATCGCTAAATAAAAAATGCAAAAAGAAAGGATACTGAAGAGTGTCCATTCCAGTTGATGTACCGCATCCTTAAAAGACTGGCAAATGCCGAGAATGATAAATGCCAGCATCATCGGTAAAAAAATAAAATGATGCGGTATATAATATTTCTTGTGATTGCTGTATTGCTGTTTCATAAATAAATACCGTCTTTGTTATTAACGGCTTCAACCGAAAATAACATTTTTTACACCGTTAGCAACCGGGCATTTGCGGTTAACTACAATTATCTCTTTTATGTTAAAAGATTCTATGCAAAACCACTGCCAGTATCCTTTCTCTCACCTCAAATTTTCTGCTACCTGGTAAGTAATGCTGCTGAAATTGTTGCATGTTTTAAAGCGGATACTTTAATCAGTTATCCATCAATCAGCCATTATTACGCAAGATTAAAACCGTTTTAAATATTGTGAATGAATGCGAATGAATTTTCACAAATGAGGAAAATGTGACCAACAACGGACGCACGGACATTGGATGTAAAATATTTTGTTGAAAGGCGATCATACACAATGGACCATGTTTTCAGGAAATCGCGGGTACTGCCAGGGATGGTTGTGGTATCGTTATTGGTAGCTTCAACAAATAACTTTAAAACTAAAAATTATTTTATGAAGAAAATTTTGAAAACAGGTTTACTGGGTTGCATTCTTGCAATCGGCATGGCAGCGTGCACAAACGGTACAAGTGCCAACACACGTAACGGTGATACAACAATTGGAACCAATAGTAACAAAATGGATACTTCCATGCACGACACATCAATGAATAAGATGAGTACGGACACCGGTTCAATGCGGCGATAACAAAGTAGTATTAAAATGACAATTTCATCCAAACAGGCAAGCGGTTTACGATAATTGTTTGCCTGTTTTTAGTTTGAAGAGGATGGAGTAAAAGCATGTGAATTTCTACCCGACAAACGTTCTTCCGGAACTACCTTATAAATTTTTTTGGAGAGATTTAAAAGCGACCGGAAAAAAATCCTGTTTGCTCCATCATTTACTAACAGGCTTTTCTACCGGCATTTGCAGGGTGAAGAAAGTAGTTTCATTTGAAGAGGTTACGGATAAATTACCTCCATGTGCCTTTGCAATTTCGGCGGAAATATATAAACCAAGTCCCAAACCTTTTTTGCCGGAATGGTCGTTACCGCGGTAGAAAGGTTGAAAAATCTGGCTGACAGTTGCAGCCGGAATTTCATTGCCATAGTTCTCAACGGACAGGGTAAAACTTTGTTCATTACTGGTTGCATGTACAATGATGGGGGTATGTTCCCTGCCGTAAGCGATGGCATTGCTCAAAAGATTAGAGACCAATTGCGCAATGCGGTTGCCATCACATTCAACAAAATGATTGAGATCAAAGTTAGTCTCAATGATGCTGTCCGGATAAACCGTGTGCAGTTCGGAAATAACCTGGCTAAGTATGTCTGCCAGGCGTGCATCTTTTTTGTATTCCAGCGTAATACCAGGCCCAAGGCGGCCCCTTGCGAAATCAAGGATATTGGATACCAGGCCCGACATGCGGTAAGCACTGTTTTTTACAATGCTGATAGACTTTGTTATTTGCTCTTCTGATTTGGATGCTGCCAGTAATTCGGCACTCATCATGATCGCTGAAATAGGGTTGCGCAAATCGTGCCCGAGGATGGCGATAAACTGGTCCCGCACTTCCGCCAGGCATTGTTCTTCTTTGAGTTTAGCCTCACTGAATGCAAGTTCTTCTATCGCGTTTAAATGAAAAGAAATCAGTTCAGCAAACAGGTTAAACATGCCGATGGTTTCGGTGTTGTTCACCTTTGCCGGTTTTGGATCAATGGCGCAAAGGGTGCCGAAAAAAGAGCCATTTCTGCGGATAATAGGTACGGAAATATAACTTTGGAAGCCGTACATCATCGGTGTGGGATGGCGGGAAAAATGCTCATCTTTCTCCACGTGATCGATTATCACGGGCCGATTATTTTGTCTTATTTCATTGCAGATGGTTGTTTCCAAAGTCAACTCGCCGCCGGGTTCCAGCCCGAACAGTATTTCATCCCGTACGCTGCAGGCCACCCATTTGTCATCCGTTACCCGTGCTATCGCGGCAAAGCCCATACCCGTGGTACGGCAAATAACTTCCAGTAAAGAAGGCACAATTTCTATACGCCCGATTGCATCAATATCTTTTTGAATCTCATCGCCGGGATTCGTCGTAACCATTGGATTTTCTTTGGCTGCAAAATACATCAAATAAACTCCCAATATCACTGTTTTTAAAATAGAATGAATATGTTGAAAACTATATCCGCAGAGGATTCTGACGCAGAAATCATCCTGTTATTTCTTATCGCATCCCGGAAAGAAAAAATTTCATGGTGCAAATTATCAAAGCAAGTATTAAGTAATTTCTTTTTTAAATTCAAACAAGTTGTTACGAATGCTCTAATTATGCGTAGACCTGTATTTTATAAGGCAGCATAGTACAGCATAGTTCTGTTCACTCGCTAAAAGCCATTAAATTACCTGCTCATTCAAATTATATTCGATTAGCGGCATGCTGCAATCAATTTTATTCTTAACTTTTATTTTCAAAAAACGATACTGCTAAATATGAAAGAAAAATCAGGGCGCCGCTCGTTTATTAAAAATGTAAGCATGGGCAGCATCAGTGCTGCTATTCTGCCGGCAGGTCTTGCTACCGCCAGCGACGTACAGCCCGAAAATGAACCTGGCAAAAATCAAGCGCCGCAAAAAAATGGCAGGCCGTACAACACTGCGTACCAGGGTGCAAACCTTAACAGGGTGGCGTTTCCTTTGGGCGGCCTCGGTGCAGGTATGTTTTGTATGGAAGGTACAGGTGCTATCTCTCATATGTCGGTACGCAACAGGCCCGAAATATTTCATACTCCCAGCATGTTTGCAGCTATATCGGTTAAGGGGTTAAAAAACGGCGCTAAATTGTTGGAAGGGCCGGTACCCGATTGGAAGAAATTTGGTCAGCGCAGTGCGGGCAATGGTTCAGAAGGCGCTACCATCGGGTTGCCTCATTTTCATCATGCCAGCTTTACTACCCGGTTTCCATTTGGTCATATTGATCTCAGTGATAATGATGTCCCGCTTAAAATAAAATTGACTGGCTGGAGTCCTTTCGTTCCAACGGAAGATGATCAATCGGGCTTGCCTGTTGCCGCAATGGAATACCAGTTTACAAACACAGGCAAAACCACGGCAGAGGCCGTTTTTTCTTTTAACTCAAAAAATTTTTTAAAGATAGATGAAGGCAGGAATGCGATCAATTCTTTGGAACATGGATTTGCTTTAACAGAAGCTGGCACAACAGAAAAGCCACAACCATCCAGTTTTGCCATTTTTACAGATGATGCTGCTACAATAGTTGACCATTGCTGGTTCAGGGGTGGCTGGTGGGATCCGTTAACCATGGCCTGGAACACGGTGAAAACAGGCGAGGTGAAATCCGTAGCACCAGTTGAAAAAGATGCGCCGGGAGCTTCTTTGTATGTGCCCTTTTCCATCGCACCGGGTAAAGAAAAAACAATCCGGGTGATGATGGCCTGGTACACCCCCGACTCTGATTTAACTTTTGGTGATGTCGGTAAACGAAAAGAAAATTGCGATCCGGCCTCAGGTTGCTGTAACTCACCCGCTGATATAGGTTTGGATAAATATGATCATGATTTTGATGGTAAGTTTTACAAACCCTGGTACAGCAGCCGGTTTAAAAATGTGGAGGAAGTTGCTGCGCACTGGTTACAGCAATACGAAGCGTTGAAAAAAAATTCATTGCTGTTTACAAAAGCTTTTTATGCAAGCACATTGCCACCGGAAGTGATAGAAGCTGTGGCAGCTAACCTCACTATTTTAAAATCACCTACCATGATGCGCCAGTATGATGGCCGCTTATGGAACTGGGAGGGCTGTGGCGATGATGGTGGCTGCTGCCATGGAAGCTGCACGCATGTATGGAATTATACGCAGGCTGTAGCCCATCTGTTTCCTGCCCTCGAAAGAAGCTTACGCAACACAGAATTCTGCGAAAGCCAGGACGAAAAAGGCCATCAGAATTTCAGGGCAGTCTTGCCCATCAAGCCTGCTACCCATGAGTTTCATTCGGCTGCCGATGGACAGTTGGGAGGCATTATGAAAGTGTACAGGGAGTGGCGGGTAAGTGGTGATACCGGCTGGCTTAAAAAAATATTTCCCATGGTGCAAAAAAGTATGGACTACTGTATTGCTACGTGGGATCCGAGACATGTGGGTGTTATTGAAGAACCGCACCACAATACCTATGACATAGAATTTTGGGGCCCCGACGGCATGCACACCAGCTTTTATGTGGGCGCCTTGCAGGCCACCATTGAGATGGGGAAATTTTTAGGGAAAGATACCGCAGCTTACCAGCAGTTACACAGCAGCGCCAAAAAAATGATGGAAACCGCTTTGTATGATGGTGAATATTTTATCCAGCAGATAAAGGTAGAGGGGTTGAATGCAAAAAATCCAGCCACGGAAAAATCATTTGGCGGCGAATACTCGGCGGAAGCAAGAGAGTTGCTGGATAAGGAAGGTCCGAAATACCAGTATGGCAAAGGTTGTTTGTCTGATGGCATATTGGGTGCATGGATTGGCCGTATGTGTGGCCTCGAAGACACGATTGACCAGGCAAAAATTGCAAGCCATTTAAAAGCCATTCATAAATACAATTTAAAAGATAATTTAAGTGAACATGCCAATCCGCAACGTCCCGCCTATGCGGCTGGTGAGGAAGGTGGTTTGTTGTTATGTACCTGGCCCAAGGGTGGAAAATTATCTTTGCCCTTCGTATACAGCGATGAAGTATGGACGGGTATAGAGCACCAGGTTGCATCGCACTTAATGCTGATGGGCCATGTAAAAGAAGGATTGGAGGTTTTGCGGGCCTCCCGCGACCGCTACGATGGCCGTGTAAGAAACCCTTTCAACGAGTACGAATGCGGGCACTGGTATGCACGGGCCTTATCAAGTTATGGTTACCTGCAGGCGCTCACCGGCGTTCGGTATGATGGCGTTGATAAAACCTTGTTTGTAGATTCTAAAATAGGCGACTTTACTTCTTTCTTATCAACTGAAACCGGCTTTGGAACAGTCACATTAAAAGCCGGCAAAGTATCTGTGGATGTCGTATTCGGAAAAATAGATGTCAGCAAAATAATGGTAAGCGGTAAACAAATGCATGCATAATGGAAGTAGCAGCAAATTGCGTGGTATCTATCCGGTACATCATGGAAAATGAGGAAGGCGAAGTATTGGAAAATACCATGCAGGGCCAACCTGTTGCTTATTTGCACGGCGGTACTGGTATTTTGGAAATACTGCAGCGGCAATTGGAAGGGTTAAAGACGGGCGATAAAAAAACTGTGCATTTATCTGCTGAAGCTGGTTTAACAGAGCGCAGTTTTATTTTTGAAGTAATAGTGGATGATGTGCATGCAGCATCCAGCGAAGAATTGTTATTAGGCTACCCGGTCCAATTGCCGGTTACATTGTGTGATGCCGATTGTGACTGTTATACAGAAGTACACCAACATAAAAATGTACAATGAAAATTCATTTGTTAAGCGGGTTTTTGGGCGGTGGAAAAACTACAGCCATGCAGGCAGCTGCGAAGGCGCTGCTGCAGCACGACATCCATACAGGTGTTATTACAAACGACCAGGGAATTAAACTTGTAGATGGAGATTCTTTTAAAAGTACCGGCATCCCGGGCCGCCAGGTTACAGGAGGATGCTTTTGCTGTAATTTCGCTGCACTGGACAGCAGCATTCAATCGCTTGTTACCGCAAATAATACAGCCGTAATTTTTGCAGAGTCGGTTGGTTCCTGTACCGACATTGTTGCCACGGTTGTAAAGCCCTTACTGCAATTTTATCCTGCAGCGCAGGTAACCATTTCTGCCTTTGCAGATGTACGGCTGTTGCAGCTCATGCTGAATGGAGGAACGAATTTGTTTGATGAAACGGTAAACTACATTTATTTAAAACAACTGGAAGAAGCGGGCATTATTGTGGTTAATAAAACTGATCTCACTGATCAAACAACACTTGCTGAAATAAAGGTTTTGATGCAACAAAAATATCCGGCTAAAATTATATTGTATCAGAATTCACTGGATGAAAATGATATCCGGCAATGGATCGGCACGGTAAATAATGATCATTCATCCGGCAGCCTGGCATCACTGGATATCAGTTACGATACCTATGCAGCTGGTGAAGCAAAACTTGGCTGGCTCGACCAGGAACTTGAAATTCACAGCAGTGATAACAATGCATTGCAGCAGGCTGAAGACCTGGTCAATTTGATTAATAAAAAAATAACCGGGCAACAATATGCCATTGGTCATTTAAAGTTTCTTATCAATGCAACAGATAAAATTAGTTTTACCAATGATAAGGACCCTACGGTGAAATTAAAAAAAACGCCATCAACATTGGCCACTCTACTCATAAACGCAAGGGTACAAACAGATGCTGAAAATATCCTGCAACAGGTGTCAGCGGCTATAAAGGAAATTGAAAAAATATACGGATGTAAAATAGTTGTTTGTAGCCAGTCTGCCTTTCAGCCGGGTTATCCAAAACCATTATACAGATTGTGAAACGCCTGACTACTTTTCTTAACAAAAAAATTTCTCTTAATCTATATTTTGTAAATGAAAAAAATCAATGCGCAGCTGTTTTATTGCCTGGTAATAATTTCAGCCATTAGTTGTAACACAAAAAATAACGATGGCGGCTGGCCGCAATACAAAGGCTCTGATGCCAACATTCATTATTCTTCACTCACACAGGTTGACACCAGCAACGTTACGCAATTAAAACTGGCCTGGGAGTATCATGCCGGCGGCGTAGACACGACCAATCATTCGCAGATGCAATGCAACCCGATTATGATTGATGGTTTGTTGTACGGCGTTTCGCCCAACATGAAATTGTTTGCCATCGATGCGGTTACGGGTAAAGAAAAATGGCAGTTCAATCCCTTTGATTCGTTGAATGGCGACAGGCGCATGTTTTTTATTTTGAACAACTGCCGCGGGGTTACTTACTGGACGGATGGAAAAGAAGACAAGCGCATTTTGTACACTGCAGGCAGTAACCTTTATAGTGTGAATGCGCTGAATGGCAAACTGGTAAAGAGTTTCGGGCAAGATGGAAAGATAGACCTGCATGACGGGCTGGACAGGGATGTGAAGGATCTTTTTATCACCTCCACAACGCCTGGTATTGTTTTTAATGATCTCATTATTATGGGATCAAGGGTGGATGAAGGAGCCGCAGCTGCACCGGGACATATCCGTGCCTTCAATATTAAGACGGGTAAAAGAGCCTGGATATTTCATACCATACCACACCCGGGGGAAGCTGGTTATGAAAGTTGGGACGACAGTACAGCACATCATTTTATTGGTGGCGCCAATGTGTGGAGCGGTTTTAGTATGGATAAAGAAAGAGGCATTGTCTTCGCCTGCACCGGTTCAGCCAGCTATGATTTTTATGGTGGCAGAAGAACGGGCAATAATTTGTATGCAAATTCTATATTAGCACTGGATGCTGCAACAGGCAAATTGCGCTGGCATTTTCAAACGCTGCACCATGATGTTTGGGACAGGGATTTAAGTTCGCCGCCCATGCTGGTAACCATCACAAGGGAAGGTAAAAAAGTAGATGCATTGGCTGTCACTACAAAGTCTGGTTTTATATTTCTGTTTGACAGGGTCAGTGGAAAATCTCTTAACGAAATTGTTGAAACACCTGTACCTAATCAAAGCGATTTGGCAGGAGAAAAATTATCGCCTACGCAACCGGTGCCGTCATCACCTGCGCCGTTTATGCGCCAGCTCGTAACAGAAAAAGACCTCAATCCATTGCTGCCCGATTCATCTTACAACGAGGTTAAAAAAAGATGGGCTTCCTATAAAAATGATAACATGTTTAACCCACCTTCTTTGCAGGGAACAATTGTGTTTCCAGGCCTTGATGGTGGAGGAGAATGGGGCGGCCCAACCTTTGATCCAACCACGGGTTTATTGTACGTAAATGCAAATGAAATGGCCTGGGTAATTCAGGCGGTAGACATCAAAAACATTCCTGTCAAAGCAGAGAATTACCTGGAAGCCGGCACAAGATTGTATCGCTCCAACTGTATGACCTGTCATGGTCCGGAAAGAAAAGGCTCCGGCAATTTTCCTTCTCTTATCAACGTAGAAAAAAAATACACCGCAGCGTCTTTCGATACACTCATACAGAGTGGCCGCAGGATGATGCCCGCATTTAAACAACTGGACATGGTGGAAAGAAATGCCATCGCCTCTTTTGTATTGAACCTGCAACCACAGCAAAATAAAAAGTTTGTGGATACCGCAGCTGCTAAAAAGAATGATCCCTTTAAACTGCCTTATACAATTACGGGGTACAATAAATTTTTAAGTAAAGAGGGGCTGCCGGCCATTGCGCCACCGTGGGGAACTTTAAATGCAGTTGATCTTTCCACTGGTAAATATGTATGGAAAAAAACTTTTGGCAATGATCCTGCTTTTTCAAACGCCAAAGAACCTACAGGCGTTGAAAGCTATGGTGCATCAGTGGTTACCGCCGGTGGACTGTTATTTATAGCCGCAGCAAAGGATGGCAAATTGCGTGCTTACAATAAGCGGGATGGCAATTTATTATGGCAAGTCGATTTACCTGTTCCTGCATACGCAACACCCGCCATTTATTCAATCAACGGCAAACAGTTTATTGTAATTGCCTGCGGGGGCGGTAAAATGAATACAGCCTCCGGCGATAGTTATGTGGCTTATGCATTGCCTGACAAATAGTATAGGCGCTGGTTGCCAGCCCTCAAAAATAGTTAAAGTATAACCTTGGTTAAAAACAACGTAAATACCAATGATTGAAGACGTTTTTAGGGTGACCTTTAAGGACTATTTCTGGACACCTTATCCATTTATATTTTTATTGATGACCGCAATATTTAAAGGTTGTATTGCATCCAGGATTTTAAAAAAAGTAACTTTTGACTCCAGGATAGTTGGTGTTATTATTATCTCCAGTATCATTGGATACTTTATCGAATATTTTATTTCCGTTGCATTGAATGGCGGGCACATTATGTTGGTATGGATTCCCTGGGTTAAAATAATTGGCACGCAGGATTTATTTAATTATCTGGTAAGTTTTCCTTTAATTTTATTAGCGACTTTAATAATTGAAGGCTCAATTAACTTGCTTTTACTAAAACGAAGATCTACCTGGAAACAAATAGTAAAAATAACAACGTTGGTAAATATTGCAGCTGTCATCATTTTGATTATTCTATTTAACGGAATCATTTTTAATTTTATAAAAGGGGAGCCAGTTGGAACAATCATCGATTATCTTCCACCAATTAAACAGTAGAATAGCTATACATTTAATAGTTGGAAGTTTCCGGAGGTAAGTTCGGTATTGGATTTTAAAATGACTTCCCTTACGGTCAATAAATATCACACCGGATTAAAAAGGAAATCTTATAAATAATTGAAACCATTTAAATCTGAATAATGAAGATTCCAACAGTAGAAGGGATTATTGAAAGAAGAATACTGGTAAATTTTACGGTTGACCCTGGTATTATCGGCAAAATAATTCCGCCACCTTTCAGCCCCAAAATATATAAGGGCAAAGCGATTGTTGGTATTTGTCTGATCAGGCTTAAACATATGCGGCCAAAAGGGTTCCCTTATTTTACGGGTATCTCTTCAGAAAATGGCGCCCATAGAATTGCTGTTGAATGGACAGACAATGCAGTTTTGAAGGAAGGTGTATTTATCCCAAGAAGAGATACTTCATCCCGTATCAACAGCTTTGCCGGTGGCCGCCTTTTTCCGGGCCGTCATTTTTATGCACAATATGATGTAAAAGAATCGAACGGTAATTTTCATGTTGCTTTTAAAAGCGAGGACGGCACTTCTCTTTCAATTGATGCAAAGCAAGCAAAGGCATTTAATACTGATTCAATTTTTGGAAGCCTTGAAAATGCATCCGCTTTTTTTCAAGGTGGTGATACAGGGTATTCTCCCAATGGGGATCAATACGACGGACTTCAACTTAAAACACTAAATTGGAAAGTGGAACCGCTGCAAGTTTCAGCTGTTCAATCAAGTTATTTTGAAAATAGGAATAATTTTCCCGAAGGGGCGGTTCAGTTTGATAATGCGCTTTTGATGACCCGGGTGAAATACTAATGGCATTCGTTGGGAAAGAAAAGTCAGTGCGTTTAATGGCTTGTGATTTAAACCATACGATATTTTTAACGATTAGTAAATTAATATGAGATGAAAAAAATTGCCTTTGCTATCTGCTGTTGTTTATTGCTGATTCAGTCTTTTGCTCAAATAAAAACAATCACCCTTTCAAAAGAAAAACTGAATGATAAAATCCGTGGCGGCTGGGCCGGACAAACAATTGGTGTAACTTTCGGCGGACCGTATGAGTTTCGTTTTGACGGTACTTTTATTGGCGATTATCAATCGCTGTTATGGTATGATGGCTATTTAAAAAACACCATGCTCAACAACCCCGGTTTGTATGATGACCTGTATATGGACCTGACCTTTGTAGATGTGTTTGAAAAATACGGGCTGGATGCACCGCTAGATTCTTTTGCTAATGCCTTTGCCCACGCCGGTTATGCGCTGTGGCATGCTAACCAGGCCGGCCGTTATAATATCCTGCATGGCATGAAGGCGCCCATGTGCGGGCAATGGAAAAATAATCCGCATGCAGATTGTATCGACTACCAGATTGAAGCAGATTTTGCGGGCCTGATGAGCCCGGGTATGCCCAATACCGCTTCTGCCATCAGCGATAAAATTGGTCACATCATGAACTATGGAGATGGCTGGTATGGCGGTGTATTCGTTGGTGCGATGTATTCGATGGCCTTTACCTCCAACGATATTAATTATGTGGTGAGTGAGGCGTTAAAAACCATTCCAAAACAAAGTGAATTTTACCAGTGCATCAACGATGTGATTGGCTGGCATAAAAAATATCCGGCAGAATGGAAACAAACCTGGTTGGAAGTACAAAAGAAATGGGCCAATGATATCGGTTGCCCGGATGGGGTATTTGCACCGTTTAATATTGATGCAAAAGTGAATGCGGCTTATGTGGTAATGGGATTACTGTATGGAGAAAAAGACTTTACAAAAACACTGGAAATAGCCACCCGTTGCGGACAGGATGCGGATTGTAATCCATCAACAGCCGGCGGAATTTTAGGCGCCATCATGGGTTATGATAAAATACCAGCTTACTGGAAAATGGGTTTAAAGGAAGCGGAGAATATTCCGTTTAAATACACTACCATGAGCCTGGAGAACGTGTACACCACCGGCTTAAAACATGCGTTGCAGAATATAGAAAGAAACGGCGGTAAAATAAATGGTGACAATATTACTATTGCAGTGCAATCACCGAAGCCGGTAAAGATGGAAAAATCATTTGATGGTATTTACCCCGTTACAAAAATTCCGGTAAAATGGTCAGATGCTAAGGATGCACTGAACTTTGAATTTGAAGGAACGGGCTTTGTTTTAAAAGGAGAGACCGCTGCCTGGGCAAGCACAACGGATTTCGTTTTTTCTACCCAATTATTTATTGACGACAAGCTGGTGGAATCGCCGGAACTGCCCGCCAACTACACAACACGCCGTCATGAACTTTGCTGGAAATACGATCTTCCAAAAGGAAAACACAAAGTGCAGTTGAAAATAGTAAACCCGTCTAAGGAATTTAATTTTAATGCAGGTGAGGTAATAGTGTATTCTGATAAGCCTGTGAACGGATTGCTGGCTAATAAGAGATAAGTGAGTGGTGAATGGTGAGTGGTGAATAGCCAATAGTGAATAGGCAGTAATGAGTTGAGAGTAATCGTCCCGTGCCTGGTCCTTAATTAATCTTTCAAATTTTGATGCATAAAATAAAGCAGTTGAAAAAAGTATTAACCCTCACAATCTTATGTTGCCTTTTGCTGATAACAAGCCATGCAACGCCTTTACAGCCAGCTACACTTACCTGCGAATACATGGTCAACCCATTGGGGATTGATACAAAGACACCCCGCTTTAGCTGGACAATGAACAGCACGGAACGAAACCAGTTGCAGTCAGCTTATGAAATTATTGTAAGCGATCAGATGCAGGAATTACAACAGGGCAAAGGCGATCAATGGTCAACCGGCAAAATTATTTCGGCGCAAAGTATGCAGGTGGAGTATGCCGGCAAGCGGCTGCAGTCTTTTACGAAATATTACTGGCGTGTAAGAGTGGTCAACCAAAACAATGAAGCATCGGGCTGGAGTGACATCAATTCTTTTGAAACAGCCATACTCAGCGCAACTGATTGGACGGCCAAATGGATCAGTGATGATAGTAAGAACCCGGCAAAGGATGAAGACTATTATAAAGAAGACCGCATGCCATTGCTGAGAAAAGAATTCGCGGCCGGCAAAAAAATTGCCAGTGCCAGGTTGTACATCAGCGGGCTGGGTTATTATGAAGCATTTTTAAATGGTAAAAAGATCGGCGATCACGTGCTGGAACCCGGCTTTACTACTTATAAAAAGCAGGTGCTATATTCGGTGTACGATGTTACAGCGATGCTGGAAAAAGGAAACAATGTAGCAGGCATCATGCTTGGCAGCGGCTGGTGGAACCCTCTGCCGCTACGCATCTTCGGTCGATTCGATCTGCGTAAAATTCAGCAGACCGGCCGGCCATGCGTACTGGCAGAAATTCATATCACCTATACTGATGGTACAAAGCAAACAATCAATACTGATGATAGTTGGCAGACAGCGCCCGGCCCTGTGATACACAACAATGTATACCTCGGTGAAAAGTATGACGCCAGGCTGGAACAAAAAAACTGGAATACCATTGGCGCTGGAAAGGCCGGCTGGAAAAATGCAAGTATTACTACAGGCCCTTCAGGCATATTAACAGCGCAAATAGCGCCGCCCATCAGGATTACAAAAATCATCCGGCCGGTAAAGATTAATGAGCAGGGTAAGGATACTTTTATTGTTGACATGGGGCAGAATTTTGCCGGCGTTGCACGCATTAAAGTAAAGGGGCCAAAGGGAACCAAAATAACGATGCGGCTTGGCGAAGATGTGTGGCCGGACGGCAGATTGAATTTTATGACCTCCGTTGCGACCCAGTTAAAAAGCCCCGGCGCCGGTGGCCCCGGTGCGCCGGATATTGCCTGGCAGGAAGATGGTTATATTCTAAAAGGAAGCGGTACGGAAACCTGGCAACCACAATTTACATTTCATGGCTTTCGCTATGTGGAAATTGCCGGCTGGCCGGGCAAACCAACATTGGCGGATATTGAAGGTATGCGCATGAACAGCGATGTAGCACAGGAGGGCGATTTTAGTTGTTCCAACGAAATGTTTAACCAACTGCATAAAGTAATTCAGTGGACATTTCTCAGCAATATATTCAGTGTGCAATCTGATTGCCCGGCGAGGGAGAAGATGGGCTATGGCGCCGATATGGTGGTAAGCTCCAACGCATTTATTTATAATTACGGCATGGCAAATTTTTATACCAAAGCCGTAAGGGATTTTGCCAATGAACAACAGCCTGATGGCGGCATTACAGAGATAGCGCCGTTTACCGGTATTGCAGACAGGGGCTATGGCGGCGACTCCGGCCCGATGGGATGGGAGCTGGGTTATTCTTTTTTACAAAAGCAGTTGTATGATTTTTATGGAGATAAACAAGTCATCGAAAATAATTACCCGGCTTTTATGAAGCAAATGGAATTTCTGCAATCAAAAGCAAAAGACGATTTATTTTACTGGGACATTGGCGATCACGAAGCACTCGATACCAAACCTGATGCCTTCAGCGCTTCCTGTTTTTATTATCACCATGCAAAACTGGCCGAAGAATTTGCCGGCATTTTACATGAACAGGATGATTCGGTGAAATTTGCAAAGCTGGCCCGCAACATCAAAGAAGCCATCATCAGCAAATACAATGTGCGCAACACAGGCCGGTTTGACAATGCCACGCAAAGTGCCCAGACTTTGGCGCTGTGGTATGGCCTGGCACCTGAAAAAGATTCAGCGCTGGCGGTGCTGATGAGCGAATATGCAAGGCACAACATGCATTTATCCACCGGCATATTTTCTACTAAAATGATGTTTGATGTTTTAAGGGAAAACGACCGCAATGAGGTTGCCTATACCATCGCCAATCAAAAAACTTTTCCGGGTTGGGGCTTTATGCTGGCCAATGGCGCCACCACATTATGGGAAACCTGGGCGCCCACCGGCACCGTCTATTCGCAAAACCATCCTATGTTTGGCTCGGTAGATGAATGGTTTTACCGTTCCCTGCTGGGCATTAATCCTGCCGCACCCGGCTTTCAAAAAATTATTATCCATCCTCAACCTGTCAGCGACCTTACCCGGGCAAAGGGCAGCTACCAATGCATGTATGGCACTATCTTAAGTGACTGGAAAAAAAGCAGTAATGGCTTTGCATTGCATGCAGTAATACCCGTCAATACAACCGCATTGGTTTATGTACCCTGTAAAGAAAATGCAGTTGTGATGGAAGGTGCCAGTAAAGTAACTGTTGCACGTTACGAGCAGGGCTGTGCGGTGGTGGAGGTAGGTTCGGGTGAGTATTTTTTTAGGGTGGGAGAGTAAGTATGTAGAAATTTTTGATTCAATATATCCATTATAAAAAGTGTCGTTAGGTGTGAGCATACGCTGCGTGAGGCGCTTAAAGAAATGCTTAATTATTATAGCGTATTTTTAAAGAAATCTATCAATCTCAATCTGACGCAGAACTCCTGTCCTGATGCCAGGCGTTACTAATGCAACAATATAGAATGTAGCTCAGTTCTTTTGTTCCCGGTCTTCAATTCAAAAACTTCTCAGGCGAAGTCTCTGCACAAGTTATTTTAGTCCTATAACCAGCACAAGTTGCAGGACTCGCCACCTATCAGGGCAGTTTATTTGTTTACAACTCTTGCACTTTAGACGGGACAGCACTTTAATGATTTCGTCTAATAATATTTGTGTTTCCCTTCCCAATCTATGGCGAGTCCTTCTTAACTATTCTTTCTGATTGTTGGTTTAGACTTTGAAGAGATATCGCCTGGGAACTTTAAAATTTGGGAAGAAGGGGAAACCAGAAACGGAAGAAAAGGCAACTTATATATTTCCCCCCACCGGCAAAATATCAAACCAGATATTTATTTTACAACCCTGTCCAATGCCGGTATCAATGCATACCCTGCCCCCATATGCTTCGGCACGGTGCGTTATATTGTTAAGCCCAATGCCTCTTTTGGCCGTTTGTAAATCAAACCCTTTTCCGTTATCCGTTATTTCTACGGCTATTGAATCAGCAGACTGCTGGACTGTAATGCTGATTTTTGTAGCTTCCGCATGCCTGATGATATTACTGAATTGCTCTTGTACAATGCGATAAATATTGGTTTTTAAACCTTCGGGAATGGCAGCTTCGTTCAGTGCTAAATGTAGTTGAATCTTTGCATTCCCTGACGGATAGCTTTTTGAAAGTGCTTCAATGGATTCTTTTAAATTGTTATTACTGAGTGTAGGCGCAACAAGCGAAGCAGATAATTTTCTGATTTCTTCAAGCGCAACACCAAGTATATCCAATGCCGTTTTAATAAAGCCTTCGTTTTTACCGGAGCTTGTTTTCACCTGCCGGATATAAAGCCGTGACGCTGCCAGCAACTGGTTCACATTGTCATGTAATTCCATTCCAATTTGGGAACGGCTGCGTTCTTCCGCTTCAATAATTTCCTTTTGCCGGTTTAATTTCGACAGGTTTAATTCATCTTCAATTCTCAGTTTATCTGTTATATCGGTGATGGTAATCAAATACACATTGTGGCCCCTGTAAGTCATGGGAGTGATGGTGGGTTCTACCTGAATGATGTCACCATTCTTCCTTTTATGGCTCCGTATCGACCGGTCACCTGCATAATTGTTAATCAATTGATTTTTTAGTTTTGCATGTTCCTCTTCCACACGGATGTCAAAAAGGGATAATTTCAGGAATTCGGCTCTTGAATATCCATACAGTTTAATAGCAGTTTTATTGACCTCTAAAAACTGCATCGTTTTTTTATCTACTATGCCAACTGCAAAAGGGCTGGTATTGAAAAGTGTTTTATAAAGATGCTCTGATTCCCGGAGCGAATGGTCTATTTTCTTTTTTTCGGTAATGTCCTGCACAGTACCGAGGGCTCTTTTAAGATTTGCTTTTTTATCAAATTCAATCCGGGCTTCTTCGTTCACCCATTTTTCACCACTTTTTGTTATAATGCGATGTTCAATATGATATCTCCCGGTTTTCAAAGCCTGTTCCCATTTTTTGTCTACCAAATTCCTATCGTCAGGATGAACCGCTTCCAGGAATTTATTATAAGTCATTTTCGTCCCGGGAGCTATTTCAAAAATATGATAAGTTTCGTCAGACCATTCCAACTGGTTATCTCCGGATACATCCAGGTACCAACTGCCTGTTTTAGCAACCCGTTGTGCGTCTTTCAATTGTTTTGTCCGCTTTAATATTTCGTGTTGAACCTGCAGCAGTCTTGCTTCATTTTCTTTTTGCGCCGTAATCAAATTGCGGATAGAGAGGTATTGAAAAATGATGCCGTTTTGGTCAACGATAGGTGTAATGACAGTGTCAACCCAGTAGTAAGTTCCGTCTTTAGCTTTATTCTTTATTTCACCACGCCAGGCCTTGCCGGCGGCGATCATTTGCCACATGTGCCGGAAGAATTCCTTTTTGTGATAACCACTGTTGACCAACCGGTGATTTTGTCCCAACAACTCTTCAGCGCTATATTTTGATACCCTGATAAACATCTCGTTGACGTATACAATGTCTCCCTTTATATCCGTGATGGATACAATAGCAGCTTCATTTACAGCGGCCTGGTAGGCCGACAGCATTTGTACCATTTCAACAGACTGATGTACCGGGGAAGGAACTTTGCCCTTGTTGATTGATTTCATTTTAGATAAATGCTTTAACTAAAAGTAGGGCCAGGTAATAGTTTAAGGTATGATAGTGGGCAGGTACAAAGATGATAAAAATCAATAGCATCTTTTAGTATTTGCCCTGCTTATTTTAAAAAGAAGCAGGACCGTATTTATCCGTATGGAGGGTGGCTGATTTAAAATAAAGCGCAATAGCTTAACTGCTATAGCCGGTTTTGCCCGGAAGTATTTAAACTTACTGAGGATATAAAATAAGCGTTCAGACCGCATTTTATTTTCCGGAGAGGCGGTATTACCGGCAATAAAGATTGACAATTTTTCTTTTGGGATCCAATCATCTATTCCATACAGTAACCGGCGCAACGGTTGAGTAAGTATTATGGATTTAGTGGACACGGTTATATTCTTCATCGGGCACCGGCGTTAACCAATTTACTGCAACGCCTGCTTTAATATTGGTGATGGCAATATGGGTAAAATAGCTATCCCTTGTTGCACCATGCCAGTGTTCAACGCCGGATGGAATTACCACTACATCGCCTGTTGCGAGCGGCTTTGCCGGCTTTCCTTTTTCCTGGTAAAATCCTTTGTCGCTTGTCACCAGCAAAATTTGCCCGGCCGGATGGGTGTGCCAGTTGTTTCTGCAACCGGGTTCAAATGCTACATTTCCAATGGCATAACTGCCTGTTTCATCTTTCGGAACAAGGGTATTCAGCCAGGCAGTTCCGGTAAAATATTCAACAGGCGTTTTTTCACCTCTCGGGAAAATAGCCTTGTCATTTTCACTCATAAATTAATTTTTATAAGCCGGTGGATTTTTCCATAGCTTCTGTGTAACGGGTACCTGTTATTTGTATTTGTACAGAAGCTGTTTCAATTTCCAGCAATTCTTCCTTTGTTAATTCAATGGAAGCTGCGCCATTATTTTCTGCCAGGCGATGTGGCTTTGTTGTTCCCGGAATAGGTACAATCCATGGCTTTTGCGCCAGTACCCAGGCCAATGCAATCTGGGCGGTAGTCGCATTTCTTTTGGCTGCAAACTGACCGAGTAAATCCAGTAACACTTTATTGGCAACACGTGCTTCTTCTGTATAACGTGGCAGCATATTACGGATATCGCCTTCAGCAAATTGGGTAGTCTCATCTATTTTACCGGCTAAAAAACCTTTACCCAGCGGACTGAATGCCACTAAACCAATGCCTAATTCTTCTATCGTAGGAATGATTTCTTTTTCATGCTGTCTTGTCCACAGTGAGTATTCGCTCTGCAACGCTGTAACGGGCTGAACGGCATGCGCACGGCGGATTGTACTGGCACCAGCTTCTGACAAACCGAAGTGTTTTACCTTGCCTTCCTGAATCAGGTCTTTTACTGTACCGGCCACATCTTCAATCGGCACATTGGGATCCACCCGATGCTGGTACAACAAATCAATCACATCTAACCGCAACCTTTTCAGCGACGCTTCAGTCACCTTGCGGATGTTCTCCGGGCGACTGTTTACGCCTGCCATTTTTCCATCCACAATATTGAACCCGAATTTAGTGGCAATTACAACCTCACCCTTAAACGGTTCCAGCGCTTCACCAACCAGTGCCTCATTTGTAAAAGGGCCATATACTTCCGCAGTGTCAAAAAAGGTAACGCCCTGCTCTACGGCGGAACGGATCAGTGCAATCATCTCCGTTGTATCAGCCGCAGGTCCATAACCAAAGCTCATGCCCATACAACCCAGGCCGATGGCAGAAACCTGCAGGCCGGTGTTACCCAGTATTCTTTTTTTCATAATCATTCGTTTAAATAATAAAGCAAAGTTACAAAGCCGTAAAGCCATAGCATGATAAAAAAGAAACAACTTGTTATAAAAATCAAACAGGTTGTATTTCTTTTTATCATTTTATTTTCATCCCGGGCACAAGGGGATCGGCTGCTATGAGCTCAAGTGATTTGACCATTTCTTTTGTGCCCGTTTTGTATTTTATAAAGTGCAGTGTTTGTAAATGGGTTTTGTAGGCGGCTGTGTCAGCATAAATTTCCAAAATGGTAAGATGTGTTGGATGTTCTTTTTCAGCAACTGCATATAAGGTTAGTACGCCTGGTTCCAGGCGAACCGATGCTTCTATTTCTTCTGTCAATAAATCCTTATAGCTTTCAAGGTGTGCAGAATCGACCGCGATTTTTGCCAGCCGCACCATCTGCCTTTTTTCCCGTGCAAGGGCATGAGCACTCAACAACAATGCTATGATACACAAAATAAACGCCGGTGGTGAGTAACACCTTACATCATTTTTCATCTTTCGTTATTTTTTTGTATTTCCAGGTAAAAAGGAGATCGTAGTTACCGTATTTGTTTTAGTAGAATAGCAGTATGTTTTTTAAAGAAATGCCAGTCACAATGCCTGGATTAATGTGGCTGATTGTATTTGCTCCAGTACAAAAAACAGCCCTCTTCATCTTTTGGTGATTACAAAGGGCTGTTGTAAGATAATATAAGGGTTGTTTATTTGACCACTTTCACACGGTCGCCTTCTGCATCAAACATGCCCATAAGCGAACCAGTTACATGGTCGTCATCTTTTTTGTTCATCACCAGGTTTACATCGTAACCCTGGGCAGAAAAATAAACGGTGACAGTCGTGTCTGCTAACTCTACCTTATCAAGTTTTGCAATTTCTTTTCCCGTACTATCCTGTACCGCACCGGTCAATGAAGCATCTTTTTTGTCGAGTGTAAAAAACATTTTGGTATCACCCTGTGGAAGTGATTTTACGAGTACATTCCATTTACCCTCAAAGTAGGCAGCGCCGGTTTTAGTTTGGGCACTTGCGCAAAATGATAAAACCAATAAAAGTGTTGTAGTTAATATTGAATGTAGCTTTTTCATTTTGTAGTATTTAGCAGTTGGTTATGATGAAACTGAAGGCGGTTAAATCAATACAGCGTTTTCTTTAGATAGTTTAAACTATTGGTGACATTTTGAATCGGTTGCGGTGCACCATCCTGCTCTACAAAATAGTACTTCATACCGGATTCCTTTGCATTGTCAAAAATGTGTTTGAAGTCAACAACTCCGGAGCCCACTTCTGCAGGATTCATCGTGGCTTTATCCAGGTCTTTTACATGCCAGAGTGGGAAACGGCCGGGGTGCATTTTAAACAAGGCTACAGGATCTTGTTTGGCCTTGGTAGCCCAGGCAAGGTCCAGTTCCATCTTCACTAAATTCTTATCGGTGTTGGCAAGAATATAATCAAACGGGCGATGGCCTTCTACATCATCAAACTCGCTGGTGTGGTTGTGGTAGGCGAATTGTACACCTGCTTTTTTACAGGCTTCTCCCGCCTTGTTGAAAACATCCACCGCAGTTTTTATCTCATCCAAAGTACTTACGGGAATGCTGGAACACACCAGGTAACCAATGCCGCCTTCTGCTGCGGCATCCGCCAATTCATGGTGATTTTCTTTCAGGTTAAGTGACTTGGGCATATTCTTCATCCGGTCCCATATTTTTTCCATCCTGGCAGAATCTGCTGCTGTCTTGGCCATTTTCATGAGCGATTCCATGGTGAAAGCCGCACCGCCTACGTGGGCTGAACGCCAGGTCATGCCGGCATCTTTTATCATGGCCGCCAGTTCTTTTGGTTTGTAGCCATAAAAATTCCCTTTTTGCGAACCGGCGCTTTCCAGTTCTTTATACCCGATAGCAGCCAGCTGTAGCAAAGTACCTTTGGCATCTTTTGTCATCATATCCCCGAGGGTATATAATTGAAGTCCGGGTGATGGAAATGCTTTTTTACCGGTCAGTATTCCTGCTGCGGCGGAACGTGCAAGCAGCAAACCTGCTGCGGCCATGGTACCTGATTGAATAAATTTTCTTCTTTGCATGAATCGTTGTTTTTAAATGTAGATAGTTGTGTGATTAATTAATGGCTGTAAGCAACTGAGGTGATTGTTTAAAAGGCATTATAATCGTTGGTTAAATATACCCCTTTTATCAGATTAAATAATGGACGGTGTAATTCAGCTGGCAAAAAGATATTTTCAAAGTTGTTAAACCCGTATCCAAACCAAAAGGCAGTTTTCTTATCCGCTTGACGGTTTCAAAAATGCCATTGGTAAACGCAGTAAGCCAGGCTCGCCGACACTGTCTCCATCTGTAGCAAGCCTACCCTTTAGCTGTAAAATCTTTTGAGAAAGGCTGGTTATAAAATCGCTTGCCCATATTTTTATGTAAAGCATTTGCCACAGCACCAAAAACTGGTGGAAATGGCGGTTCGCCTAATCCGGTTGGATCAATATCATTCTCTACAAAATGCACTTCAATTTTCTTCGGCGCTTCTTTCATCCGGATCATGCGGTAGCGGTTAAAATTGTTCTGTTCTGCCGCGCCGTCTTTATGCGTTAAACCTCCGTACAAGGCATTGCCTATGCCATCCACTACCGCGCCTTGTACCATGTTGATGGCTGCATCGGGGTTAATCACCACACCACAATCCAATGCACTGAAAACCCGCTCCACATAAGGCTGACCATCTTTCTTTACCATATCCACCACATGCGCCGCATAGGAGTTATGGCAGAAATAAGCAGCTACACCACGACTGTATTTTTTATTCTCCGCTGCATTCCAGCCTGATTTTTCTTTTACCAGTTTTAATACGCCGGCATAACGGTCTGCATCGTATTCATTGTTTTTACCTACGGGATTTTCTTTTCCTCTTTTTAATAATTCCAGCCTGAAATCGATAGGATCTTTTCCCATGAATTCTGCCAGCTCATCTAAAAAGGATTGTTCGGATGCTGCATTAAAATTAGAGCCCGGTGCCCTGAATGCCCCGATGGTAATGTTGGAGGGGATTTCCCATCCTTCGGCGAGGTAGTTGTCAACCGTGCCTGCTGGAAACCTGTTTGGATGAACTGCATTCTCAGGAATGCCGCCGCCCTTTACATGAAAGGCAATTAAATTTTTATTGGCATCCAACGCTGCACGATAGGTAGCGGTGTACATCGGGCGATAGATACCGTACGTCATATCATCTTCGCGGCTATACACCAGTTTGATGGGTGCTTTTACTTTTTTAGAAATCAGTGCTGCTTCTATCACATAATGTCCATATGCACGCAGCCCAAAGCCGCCACCCATGCGGGCCATTTGTATGTCAATTTTATCAGCAGGCAGATTTAAAATTTTTGATACGGTAGGTTCTATCCAACCCGGCGCCTGGTGCGGCCCTACCAATAAAGCTTTGTCATCTGTAACATGTGCGAAAAAATTCATTGGCTCCATGCAGTTGTGTGCCAGGAAGGGGGCTGTGTAAGTTCTTTCTAAAATATGAGCTGCATTTTTAAAGGCAGTTTCCGGATCGCCATCTTTGCGTAATTGTTTGGCTGGTTGCTTTGCCATTTGTGCCATTTTTGCCAATTGTGTGGTGCTGCTTTCAAGCCCAGCTGGTATGGTGACTTCATTTTTGCCACGAAAACCTGCGATGGTTTCTTTGTGCTCGCTGATAGGCTCCCAGGTTACTTTTAGTTTTTTGCGTGCATTCATCACTTGCCAGGTGGTGTTGCCCACTACTACCAGCAAATCATTAAAGGTACGGGTATCAAAACCAGCCTGTTCGTAATTATCTTCAAACATTTTGATGCTAAATACATCTTTAATGCCCGGCATCTTCAACGTGTCTGTTGCATCAAATGATTTTAATTTCATCCCGAATGCATGCGGATGCTCAATCATCGCAACCAGCATTCCATCCTGTTTGTAATCCATACCGAACAGTGGCTTACCGGTCACAATTTTAACCCCTTCAACATTTTTCTTTGAGTTGCGCACGGTATTAAAACTCTTTATGTCTTTCAGCTTTACACCTTTGGGTATAGCAATGGCGGAAGCCTTTGATGCAAACGAACCATACGTTCCCGACTTGCCGCTCTTTTCATGGTACAACGTTCCCGCCTTGGTGGTAATTTCTTCTATCGGCACACCCCAGGTTTGTGCCGCGGCCTGCATCAGCATATTGCGGGCGGCGGCGCCTGCTTCTCTCAGTGGCTTCCAGTACATTCTCACTGAGTTACTGCCACCCGTGAATTGAGGGCCTAATTTCAGGTTGTTATGCGGCCCCATTTCTACCATTATTTTTTGCCAGTCTACATCCAGTTCTTCTGCAATAATCATGGGTAGCGAGGTCATTACATTCTGACCAAACTCCGGGTTGGGGTTCAGAATTTTTATGAGGTTATCCGGTGTAATTTTTATGTAGCCGGTTACTTCGCTCCATTCTTCTGACCCATTCACCCCGGTTGTTTTACCATCAAAGTTGAATTTTGCCAGCCCGCTAAAATGAATCATCAGTCCGCCGCCTGCAAGCAAAGACGATTTTAAAAATGAACGCCTGCTATGGTTTGTTGTATTGTTTTCCATGTTGAGTGCTTTGAATTGTAAGAAGAGTATTTTACACAATATTTTATTGTTGTTTTGCCGCAGTCTGTATGGCTTCCCTGATGCGCACGTAAGTACCACACCGGCAGATATTACCGCTCATCGCGGTGTCAATTTGCGCCTCTGTTGGATGGGGGTTTGCTTTTAACAAGGCAGCCGCTGTCATGATCTGCCCCGTTTGGCAATAACCACATTGCGCCACATCATGCTCCAGCCAGGCTTTTTGTACGGGATGATCTCCGTTTTCAGAAAGGCCTTCAATGGTGGTAATTTCTTTATTACCTACAGCCACTACCGGCAATTGGCAAGACCGCACAGCAACACCATTGACGTGTACAGTGCATGCGCCGCACATGGCAACGCCACAACCATATTTTGTACCCGGCATATCCAGGTGCTCTCTTAAAACCCACAGCATGGGTGTTGCCGGGTCTACATCAACCTGTTTGGTTTGCCCGTTAATTTTTAAGTTATAAACAGCCATTGTGTAAAATTTATTGGTGAAGCTAAAGTAGTTTGTTTTTTTATTGTCTGAGGGCTTTTATCATTGCAGGTGTAACTGCACCAGGTATTTTATTGCCCCAGCTATTTTTACTATAATTCAATACGTCAGCAATTTGTTCATCCGTTAAATAATCCTGCGCTGGCATCGCAATACTGTATTTTTTGCCATTCACAGTTATTTCTTCTGTTTGCCCTTTTAGAATAATATTGATGAGTGTTTTGTTTGGCTTTTTCAGGTAATCTGCTTTAGCCAAAGGAGGATTTACTTCAGGCATTCCCTTTCCATCTTCCATGTGACAATTCTGGCATTGCAACGCATATACTTCTTTGCCCCGTTTAATGCTTTCACTCAGCTTTTGATTGGGCAAGAAACTGCTGAGCATAAAAATTGCAGGCGCTACTAAGGCAATCGTAACAATTTTTTTCATCGGTTAAATTTATCGTTTTTTAATGACAACTATTCAACTACTGTTACTTTAATCTTTTGCAACCACTGCTTTACTTTTATTGCAGCTGCTGTTGCTTTTTCATCTTTGATGGCGAGCTTTATCCCATCTCGTTCTATACCACCCTTTATTTCAAAACCTTCCAGCACCTTACTATTGGGGCACAATTCTTTTACTGTTTCAAAACCGCTACCTACGCCATACCCAGCATTGGTATTAAAAGGAATCACGGCTTTTCCGGCGAAGTTATATTGATGCAAAAAACTTTTCATCGGCGGCGGCATCTTCATATCCCAGGTAGGGAAACCGACAAATACCATATCATATTTTTCAATGCTGTCGATGATGGTTTTTAACGGCGGCAGATACCCTGTTTCATTTTCGTTCACTACCTGTTGCACTGTTTGCCGGTAATTCTCAGGATAAGGTTTTTGCAACTCAATTGCGACCAATTTTCCACCCACATTTCGCTGGATGATTTCAGCGATCACTTTTGTGTTGCCGGTACGTGATAAATAAACAATTAAAATATTTTTTGTTGATACTTGTTGCGCATGCATGCAAACTGAATTAAAAACCAATCCAATCACCATTGACAGCATCAACGTAGTTTTCATGATATTTTATTTTTTTGGTGGCGCTTCCACTCCCGAAAGGGATGCTACAAAGGATGGCAATCGTTCTCCCTTTATTTGAATAGCGGCTATCTCTGTATTAAACTGCTTCAATTCATCAGCCGTAAACTTTACTTCATAAGCAGCGGTATTTTCCAGCATATGTGCCATCTGTGTAGTACCCGGTATAGGCACAATCCATGGCTTTTGGTGCAGCAACCAGGCAAGTGAAATCTGGCCTGGTGTGGCCTGTTTTTTCTCCGCCCATTTTTTCAATACTTCCACTAAGGCCAGGTTATTCGTTATGTTCTCAGGCGAGAACCTGGTTTCACCACCACGGATATCACCCTGTGCAAATTTCGTATTGGCATCAATAGCACCCGTTAAAAATCCTACACCAAGTGGACTCCAGGGAACGAAACCGATACCTAATTCTTCGCAAAGCGGAATAATTTTTTCTTCGGGCCCACGCCATAAAAGTGAATACTCATTTTGGATAGCGGTAACAGGATGAACAGCATGTGCCCGCCTTACAGTTTGCACGCCCGGCTCAGAAAGACCATAATGCAAAACCTTTCCTTCTTTGATCAGGTCTTTGATGACGCCTACTACATCTTCTATAGGAACCTGTGGGTCTACCCGGTGCTGGTACAGTAAATCAATACGATCGGTGCGAAGGCGTTTCAACATTCCTTCAACGGCTTTTTTTATGTGCTCAGGATTGCTGTTCAATCCGGGCTGACTCCATTGCCCCGTTTCAGGGTCGATGTTCCAGCCGAATTTTGTTTCAATTACAATTTTATTCCGAAAGGGAGCCACAGCTTCACCTAAAATCTTTTCGCATTCCAAAGGCCCGTAGGCTTCGGCAACATCAAATAACGTTACACCCTTGTCGTAAGCTGTCCGGATGATATTGTGCATTTCAGTTCTGGAAGGAATAGTAGTTTGGTAAGTCCGGCTCATATTCTGTACACCAAGGCCAATGCAGGAAACTTCTAATTTTGCGCCCAGCTTACGCTTACCGGGGGTTGTTGATGAAGTGTTCTGTTGTACCAAACCACCAATACCGGTTTCCTGGCCTGGTATCCGGGCTCCGGCAGCTGAAGCCAACAAAGTGCCTCCGGCCAATGTCAATCCGTTCTTAAATAATTTACGACGATCCATATTTTTAATTTTAGTGTTGTGCAGCTGGCTATTTATTTCAGTTGCACCGGCCTGCGTAAGTGAGAAAAAGTGAGTGAGCCCATCTTCCATTTACCTTTTTCTTTGATGTAGACTTCTGTCACCATAAACGGGTTGACAACTTCGTTGCCGCCTACTACTGCTACCAGGTCAATGTCATTGAGCAGGATGGCTGTGTTACCAAACATATTTACTACAACTGAATAAACTTCGGCTTTCTTATACCAGATACCACCGCTTTTTATCGTACCCAACTCCTGTGTTTTTCCCCAGGTTCCACCCATGTGGATGAACATAGATTTTTCATCAAAGAGAACACCCAAAGAATCGACATTCTTATCAGCCATCCAATCCCATTTCTTTTTTGAAAGATTGATTACTTCCTGTTGTTCCGGTGTGTTACTGGTAGATGTTTTAATTGTTTCTGTTGGTGGCTGCTGCGCATAGGAGGACAGCGTGGTTAAAACACCCACACACAGCCCGATAATTTTTACTTTCATATAGTTTTTATTTAAGTTGATAATTGATTTTTTAATTGTGATAGATCAAAAAAAATTGAGTTACCCTGGCGGTGAAGAAAAATGGGGGTCAGAACCTGCAATCTTCTTTAAATTTACTTTTAATAAAAACAAAAGAATTGCAAATGCGACCAATGCCGATATTTTCGCGACTAAATTTTTTATTTCTTATCATTGACCAGTATTCATTTTAACGGGCCTCATTAGCTTTGTGAAGGAGAGCGAGCCCAACTTCCATTTTCCATTTTCATTGATATATACCTCCGTTACCATAAAGGGATTGATCACTTCGTTTGGGCCGACTACTGCGAGCAAATCAATGTCATTTAACAGGATGGCTGTATTGCCAATGATATTGACTGTAGCTGAGTAAACTTCAGCTTTTTTGTACCAAATCTCCCCGGTTTTAATAAAATTAATTTCCTTGTCTTTTTCAAAACTGCCCCCCATGTGAATGAAAACAGATTTTTCATGGAAGAGTGTAATTAACGGATCTGCATTTTTCTCTGCCATCCAAAGCCATTTATGTTTCGACAGACTTAAAATTTCCTGCTCTGTATTTGTGTTACTCATAACCTGTTTATTTTTTAATTATTTCGTTTTGAGGTGAACTCACCATTAACTTGTTAACCATCCATATTCGCTCATCCATTTTACGATGGCCGGATCACGGTGACTAAAAAGAAGGCTTTTACCCGTATCTAAAGTTTGAATGTGCTGTATATCCTCATCTGATAATTTAAAATCAAAAATGCTGATGTTTTCAATCATCCTTTCTTTACGAGCCGACTTTGGAATGGCAACCACGCCCCGTTGCGTTAACCAACGCAGGATAACCTGGGCAACGGTTTTATTATACTTTGCTGCAATAGCGGTCAATACTTCATTGGTGAACACGCCATTCATTCCCTCAGCAAACGGTCCCCATGCTTCAATCTGAACATTGTTATCTTTTAAAAATTGCTGGGTTTCAATTTGCTGGTTGAAAGGGTGTGTTTCAATCTGGTTAACAGCAGGCGTGAAACCACTGTTAACTATTAAATCCATCAACCTGTCGGGCAAAAAGTTACATACGCCAATTGCTTTGATCTTTCCTTCATGGTAAAGATCCTGCATGGCACGCCATGAGCCGAAGATGTCTCCAAACGGCTGGTGTATTAGGTAAAGATCAATATAGTCAACCTGAAGTAACATAAGGGATTTTTGAAAAGCTGCGATAGTCTTTTCATAGCCCGCTTCTTTACTGCCAAACTTGGTTGTTATAAATAATTCTTCCCTGGCAATACTACTTTTCTTAATAGCATTTCCTACTGCCTGCTCATTGCCATACAATTCAGCGGTATCAAATAAACGATATCCTGCTTCTATTGCATTAGTTACTGCCGCCTCACATTCGGCACCCATCATTTGCATTACACCGAATCCCAGCACCGGCATTTCTACACCATTGTTTAATTTTACTTTTTCCATTACCATTTATTTTTTATTCAGCAAAGGTGCTATGAATAAAGGGCGCTGACTGTATATGCATTACTGTTTTACTTACCAATGTTGCTGATTAATGGAAGAATAAATTGAATTGTATCTACCCCGTTCAATTGACATAGTGAAATAACTTGCTGGCCGTTTAACTATTATTTTAAAAGCCTGTGATATGGATGGCATATGCTAATTAAATAGTATTTAGCAAACATGTTTATTTACCCGGCATGTCAAAAATCTTCGCATCAATATCTTTATTTATTTCAATTTTTTTTGTGTTCAGCTTAAAGGCAAACTGACCCATATCCGTATTGGTTGCATAAGGCATAAACACGCCAAAATCCGTTTTCTGATAATCAGAATAAGTTGTTGTTACAGTCACCGTTTGCCCCATCGCATTGCCCTGCCTTACAGACTGAATAATGTAATTGCTTGAAGGGTCAATATAATACGTGGTTTCATAACCGAGCTTGCTGGTATATTTTATTTTATAGGCGTTTACACCATTCACTTTTTCCTGGCCCGATAATTCTATTTTACCACCATTGGCTGGGTAGTTAATTAAAGCGTCGCCTGCATAAATTGCATCTGCGCTGGCTTTATAGTCATCATCGGTCATTGCTGTTGGGTCTGATGATCCGCCAAATGGCATGATTGCCCAGCCGCTTTTATCGTTCACAACCTGCACCATTGTTTGACCCATCATATCAGATTCACTCCGATAAGATTTACCGTTAATAATAAAAACTTTATTAGGAGATTGATTGCCCATCGCCTCCATGGTGTTCTCCATATAAACAGTCTTTAACTGGGATAGCTTGTCTTTGCCGCCGATAGCAACAATATGTTTTGCAATTATGTCTTCTGCTGTTTGTGCTTTAAGTGTAGTGGTGCTTATTAAAGCAATTAGTCCAATAATGCATGCTTTCATTGTGTTCATATTATTTATGATTAAAAATTAAGTAAAGGGAGCTATTTGAATATCAGCTGAGCAAACGCTTCAAGGTGCCGGTGCCACAGCGGCCACACGTGACCCAGGTTGGGAGTCTCTAAATAGGTGTATTTGACTCCTTTGGCGTCCAAAAATGCTTTGAGCTGCTTATGCGTTTCGATACTTGGGTCGTCGCCTCCGATGCCCAGCCACAGCAATTTGATTTGTTTAGCCGACTGTGCATTCAAATTAGGTAACAGCATTGGCAGGCGGGCTTCAAACACTGGCCCGGCACCGAAGTTGCGCATGATAGTACCAGCCTGAAATCTGGGCGGCTGTGGGGCGGGGTTTGCAGTCTCAGCCGCTTTAGCCGCTGCCACTACCTCCGCTGGAGCAGGAGGCTGCGCAACAGAAATGCTATGTGCCCAGTTGACAAGAGCGGCGCTGAAACCGCCGAACCACGCAAATTTATTGAGCCGGTTCAGACCCATAAAAATGGTTTGCCCACCGCCCATAGAAAGGCCTGCGATAGCATGATCGGCTGCCTTGGTGGATGCATTGTATTGTTTGTAGATGACCGGCATCACTTCTTCAATCAGCATACGTGCGAAGTTCTGCTGCATTTCCGGCGCATCGATATCAGCAGGGCCATTTGCTGTGCCGTATCCCAGGCTTGCGACCATGATCATTGGCACAGCCTTGCCCTGGTGAATCAAGTTGTCGAGCGTGGTGTTGGCACCCTGTTGAATCCAGCTCATGGCATCTTCGCTAAGGCCATGTTGAAGGAAAAGAACCGGATACGGCTGACTACGCTTCGGATCATAGCCCGGAGGCGTGTAGACGTAGAACTCCCGATCCTCATTGGTAACCTCAGAATGATAAACATGCTGCGCCACTGCGCCATGAGGTACTTCAGGAACAGGCGTCCACGCATTGTCGCCGGGCACCAAAAGGTAGCTGAGATCCTTGCGGTGATAGGAGGTCATCAGCCTGGTATTCGAAGGATCGGTGACCCTTGCGCCATCAACGATGAAATTATATTGATAGATTTCCGGTTGCAGCGGTTCCGAGGTTCCTGTCCAAACGCCCTGTGCATCCTTCTGCATGGTGATGCTCGGAAAGCCGCCCATAAAGCCCGTGTTTACACTTACCTGTGTGGCGTTAGGCGCTGCGAAGCGGAAGGTCACACGGTGATCTGGCCCCACCTCGGGAGACACCAGGGCCGACCCCCTCATCAGTAGGGGGTTAGCAGCAGGAGCAGCGGGTCTCGTTGATGTTGCCGCGGTGGATTGACCCGGCATTTCAAAAACCTTCGCATCAATATCTTTATTTATTTCAATTTTTTTTGTGTTCAGCTTAAAAGCAAACTGACCCATATCCGTGTTTGTTGCAAAAGGCATAAAAACACCAAAATCCGTTTTCTTGTAATCAGAATAAGTTGTTGTTACAGTCACCGTTTGCCCCATTGCATTGCCCTGCCTTACAGACTCAATAATGTAATTGCTTGTAGGGTCAATATAATACGTGGTTTCATAACCGAGCTTGCTCGTATATTTAATTTTATAAGCGTTTACACCATTCACTTTTTCCTGGCCTGATAATTCTACTTTACCACCATTAGCTGAATAGGTGATTAATGGATCACCTGCATAAATTGCATCTGCAAGGGCTTTATAATCATCATTGGTCATGGCTGTTGGAGTTGATGGTCCGCCAAATGGCATGATTGCCCAACCGCTTTTATCGTTCACAACCTGCACCATTGTTTGACCCATCATATCAGATTCGCTCCGGTATGCTTTGCCGTTAATAATAAAAACTTTATTAGGAGATTGATTGCCCATAGCTTCCATGGTGTTCTCCATATAAACAGTCTTTACCTGGGATTGCTTGTCTTTGCCACCGATCGCTGCAATATGTTTTGCAATTACCTCATCTGCGGTCTGTGCTTTAAGCGTGGTTGTACTTATTAAAGCAATCAATGCAATCATGCATGTTTTCATTATGTTCGTATTATTTTATGATTAAAAATTAAGCAGTGCTTTTTTCTTTAATTTTTGAAATCAGCCATCGTTATTAAATTGAAAAGTTTCAATGATATCTTGTTGTGTATGCGTTGCGCATGACAGGAATAATCCGGAGGCAAATTTTGATTTTTTCATTTGGAAGCGTTTACCGGCAAATTTTTTAAGTATTGTACTTAAATATTTGCGCTGTAAAGATGTTTGCTTTTTTTGACTAAGATGTATATAGATTACTGTTTTACCTACCAATGTTGCTGATTATGGGGGGCTAATCTGAAACTGAGTAAATAAGGTGATAATTTTGAACTTCAGCATACGGGAAACTTATGGAAAAGATAATACGGGTTGAAACGATCAGTGCCTTCAATGCGATTGGCAATCATGAAACACTACACCCCCTGGTGAGTATTATTGACGTATCAAAATCAATCGTTGGTCCGCCTCCGCAACATATGACGGGTGTAAGTTTTGGCTTTTACTCAGTGTATTTGAAGGATGTAAAATGTGGTGACCTCCGGTATGGAAAGAACACCTACGACTACCAGGAAGGCACGTTGGTGTTCATTGCGCCGGGGCAGGTAATTGGTTTTGATACCACTGCAGTACCTGTTCAGCCTAAAGGGTATGCGCTGGTATTCCATCCTGATTTAATACATGGCACACATCTTGGAAAACACATACAGGAATATACCTTCTTCGGGTATCAGTCAAATGAGGCGCTTCATTTGTCAGAACGGGAAAGAAAAATTGTGATGGAATGCTTATCGAAGATTGAATACGAACTGGAACGTCCGATTGATAAGCACAGCAAAAGATTGATTGTAACCAATATTGAATTGTTCCTGAATTATTGCACCCGTTTTTACGACCGGCAGTTTATTACCCGCGATACGGTGAACCAGGGAATAGTAGCAAGGTATGAGACATTGCTGAATGAATATTTTCAAACAGAAAAACCACAAGCAGCTGGCTTACCTTCTGTAGCTTACTGCGCAGGTGAATTGCATTTATCTGCAGGTTATTTTGGTGACGTCATAAAAAAGGAAACCGGCAAATCTGCCCAGGAATACCTGCAAATGAAACTGATAGAAGTGGCTAAAGAAAGGATATTTGACCACAACAAATCTGTTAGTGAAATAGCCTATGAACTTGGCTTCAAATATCCGCAACATTTTACCCGCTTGTTTAAACAACATGTCGGCACCACACCGAAGGAATACAGAAATTCACTTAATTGAAATAAATGTAAGAAAGAATACCAATTCTAAAGCGGACTATTATATTCCGGTTCGCCTACCGCCTCTAACCAAACAGTCGCCCCATTTTTTGGATCGGTAATGGCCACCTGGATAAATTTATCGCCCGGACTTGCGCCGTGCCAATGCGGAACGTTGGCAGCACATTTTACTACATCGCCTTTATGAAGCATGCGCTTTGCACGGCCTTTCTCCTGGTAATACCCCACACCATCCAATGCCAATAAAATCTGACCGCCCGGATGATAATGCCATTTGGTTCTTGCACCCTTTTCAAAAGTTACATTGCCAACCTGTATGTTATTGATGCTGTCACTTTGAATCAACTGATTTAACCAGGCAGTACCGATAAAATTATCGTTGGTTATTTTTTCTCCTATGGGAAAAATTTCATCGTTGGGTTGCGAAGATTCAACATAAGGCTTTTTATCGATCACGGATTGAAGCACCTGCCGGGCAATGGTTCCGCGTTGATTATCGACACCCATTTCAATTACCGTTGACAATTCAGCTAATTGACCGGCAGTAAGACCATTGTACATTCCTACGCCATAATGTGAGCGAAGCTGAGGCGTAACGCCTTCCATTGCCGCTAATGCGGAAATCGTGATTAACTCACGGGTTTTCCAGTCAAGATTGTCCCTGCTGAAAATGGCGCCAAATAAATGTTCTTTTAAAAACTGGTCAATAGCCGGAGCAAATTCATACACGCCGCCCGCAATCTTTGATCCCACCAATTTTGTTTGATTTTCTGTTCCTGTTTGCAGCATTGTTTTCTTTACAGAATACTCAGCAGGCTCTTTGCCTAATACATCATTGATTCCTTTTGTTTTTCTTTCATCCAATACTTCCATCAGCTTGTGCAAAGCATTCAGGCTGCGTGGAAAGCCGGCATACGCATACAACTGCACGAGCGTTTCTTTTATTTCACTAATAGTTAGCCCTGCACTCAAACCATTGTTTAAAGCAATTTTGAGTTGAGGCATATTACCCTGAGCGGTGAATGCTGAAATAAGTATTATGCTGCGTTCCTTTTGATTTAATGCAACAGCTGTATCTGCGGTTGTTTGTGCAAACATGCTTTGAGTCATTAATAATAAACAGTAGAATATTTTGCGCTTTCCCATTTTTTGATCGATTGAATGCTCATAAATTCTTACCAAAAAAACTGGTGAGTTTATTGATCGCCTGGTCTACGTATTCAGGTCTCCAATAAGTCTGGATATGTGTAGCGCCATCAATTACAAACAGCTCTTTACTTTTTGCGTTGGTCGCTTTGCCAAATGCTTCATCTGTCATATACTTCGTATCGGCCTTGCTGCCGGCCATCATCAACAGCGGCTGATCAATCATATCCATATTCGTGGTTGCATCCCAGGTCATTAAATCCAGTAGACTGCTCATGGTGTATAGAAAAGTGGAGTTAGGATGAGCATGTGTTCTGTAATAGTAAGTGTATCCTTCACGATATAAATCGGTGGAGGTTTTAGCAATTTCTTCATCTGTTATACTTGCCACACCTGCGTAAATTATTTTACCACCGGCTGCTTCCTGCGCACGTGCATCCGAAGCTTTCTTTAAACGCTCCTGGATGGTATTTAACTGGGAATTCTGAAAACCGTTGCGTCTTACTTCGCCTGAGTTAAACATACTTAAAGTGGCTACAGCTTTAAAACGTTTATCCCCCTGTGCCGCTTTCAATGTATAACCACCGCCACCACAAATACCCAATACACCCAACCGGTTAGCATCCACCCCTGCGTAACTGGAAATATAGTCAGCCATACCACGGATATCTTCCGTGCGGTAGGTTGGTTTATCCGTATGACGGGGCTCTCCGCCACTAGCACCCTGGTACAGTGCGTCGGCGGCAATGGTGATATAGCCTGCTTCTGCCAAACGCTGTGCATACAGTCCTGCGGTCTGTTCTTTTATACCGCCATTGGGGTGTGCTACCACCACTGCGGGATATTTTTTTGATGCATCATAATTTGCAGGCGTATACACATTGGCGGCAACAGCAATGCCGTTCAATTTGTAACTGACAGGATGAATATTTACTTTGCCCGGCACATTTTCAGTAATTGCTCCTCCATACACTAAACCAAACGGATTGGTAATTTTTGTTTGCGCTGTTGCAGATAAGATTGTTGACATGAAGAGAAGAAAAATAAAGTATTTAAAATATTTTTTCATTATGTTTTTATGAATGATTTTAATTTTTTGATGCCGCTTATTTAATCCAGCTTTTTTTCTTTCAACCATTTAGACATGAGGTCAGCAATTTCAAGATTGTTTAAATCAGAAAATGGAAAGTGTGTGTTCCCCTTAATTCCTATTTCTGGTAGATGAACCACCGTTGCATCACCACCATGTTTGTTAATAAGGTCCCGCCATTTTCTTGCCATGGCAAGCCTTGCCCGCCAGCCATCCACACCGGGATTGGGTGATTGTGTTGTAGGAATATTATCACCATAATAAATGATGATAGGGATTTTGGTGAGCTTTAAAAAATCTTGCAACGGCACAGCAACAGGCGTTAGAGAACCGCCTGTGAATGCGATCGGTTCAGGAACTTCACCTTCAGGAAATAAAAAACCACTGCCGGGTTCGTATGAAACTATTGCTTTTACGTTTTGATTTTTCACCGCGGTAACCCAACCCATGCCACCGGAATGAGAGTGCGTTACCAATATAGCCGGACCAATTTTATTGAAAAGTGCGGAAGCCGCATCTGTTGTAACATTGATATCAATCGGGCCTATGTTTGGTGTCATGGCCCTAAAGTATTGATTGAGCGTATTGGTATCACGGGCAAATTGTACACCTTCAAAATAAGTTGGCCAAATGCCTACACGAAAAGTACAGAACCATTGTTGTTCATCTGGTGTGGCTGCAATGTTTCCACCAATGGTGCTACGGCCTGCATTGCCTCTTCTTGGTTGATCAAGTATGTAAACAGGAAATCGGCGACGGAGAAAAATGTTTTGATAACCCTCCCGGCCATCCGGAGTTGTTTCCCATGTTTTAGAAAATTGCCCGATGCCATGCCACATTACCAAAGGAAGTTTACGGGGATTGGCCGGAACCTGGTAAAACACATAGGCATGATCTCCATGGTAAGTTTGACCATCAGGTGTCGGTTTGTTTGGATCGAATGTTCCGGTGTTGGTGATGACTGTACCACCAGCAGCAAAACTTCCCTGTTCCTGGATAGTGATGAAGCTGCTGTCAATACTTTTCCTGTTTGTAGCGCATGATGTCAATACCAGGCCTGCTATAACAGACAAGAATAGGTTTATTTTATCCGATTGAATCATAGTGTTATTTTCAATTCCATATCCTGATTCCATTGCTGGAAGATGTTCAACAGGCTATATTTGTTTGTTTAACTGAGATGATTAATTGCTCAACTTTCGTTCTCCTAACCATTTTACCATTGCAGGATCACGGTGATCGAAGAAGCTGGTCGTCTTTGTGTCCAGTGTTTTGATGGCTTCCATATCATCAGCACTTAATTCAAAATCGAGGCTGTTGAAGTTCTCTGCCATTCTTTCTTTTCTCACCGATTTGGGAATAGCGACCACCCCTCTTTGCGTGAGCCAGCGAAGAACAACCTGTGCGATTGTCTTGTTGTATTTTTTACTGATGGAAGCCAGGAGTTCATTGTGAAACAGATTGTTTTTGCCTTCCGCAAATGGCCCCCAGGATTCTATTTGCACATTGTTTTCCTGCAGGAATTTTTGCGTTTCAATTTGCTGGTTAAATGGATGTGTTTCAACCTGGTTAACTGCCGGAACAATTTCGTTGTGAACAATCAAATCCATCAACCTGTCCGGATGAAAATTGCTTACACCAATTGCCCTTGCTTTTCCTTCCTTGTACAATTCTTCTATGGCTCTCCATTCACCGTACACATCGCCGTAAGGCTGATGTATCAGGTATAAATCCAGGTAATCTAATTGTAATTTTTTCAATGAATTTTCGAACCATTTTTTTGTGCCTTCATAGCCGTTCGATTGAATCCAAAGTTTTGTGGTGATAAATAGTTCATCTCTTTTTACTCCACTCTTTTTAATTGCTTTTCCGACTGCTTCTTCATTTCCATAAGACTGAGCAGTGTCGATGAGGCGATAGCCGGTTTCAATGGCATCCGCTACACTTCTTTCACACTCCGCCAAATCTGTCACCTGGAAAACGCCAAACCCGAGTATGGGCATCTCGACTCCGTTATTCAATTTCACATACTGCATATTCTCTAATTTTTGTTACCGCAAAGTTCTAATTATTTGCCTGACTTAATGGTATACTGATTACTGATTTATCTACCAATATTGCTGAGTGATGACTTTAGTTCTAATTCATCAGCATCGAAGATCTATCCCTGATGAGGGGCATTTTCTACACTTATTAATTTACCCCAGATCCATCTATTCAACTTCAGCGGTTAAACACCACGCGCCTGCAGGCGAGTCCGCTTCTTAAATGCCTTTTCAATCACATTAAATCTTGCTTTCCGGGGATCCGGCTTGCTCACGGGTTTACCATCTAGCTCAATATCGAGGATCTCTTCTTTTTGAGTGTCGTAAAGAGGCCAAACCGGTAGGCCGCTGCCATTAGGATTACCCGTTTTGGCGAAATTTGTCCAATAGGTATTCATGATCCTTGCTAATTCTTTCTCTTCTGGTGTTGCCTCACCAGGTGCTCCCCATCGGGCATTGAGCGTATTGAATACAAATGAAACTTCAGATCCGTGACCGGCACCATAGGGAGCACGCTGCCTCATTGTGGTAGGGACATAACCAAATTGATACATGTAAGCTGGGTTATGTTTAGCTGTAAAATTTCTTGCGGTCATCCGTGCTGGCTCACCCCACACCCAGTCGGTATTAAACTTTGTGAGTACCTCAGCGAATGCTTTATTACCATCGGGATCGAAGGCAGCTTTAGCCTCAGCATCTAATTCGCCAAATTGTGAAAACAGGGCTTCTTTCGAACTGGCAGAACTAACAAAGGCTCCACCGATTTCCGCACTGCAATTTCCTATAATAAGCGGAACATGTGCCTGCCTGCCAGCCTTGTATGCGCTCTCCGCTGTTTCAACCACCAGTTTGCCATCGAGGATCGGGCCTGAGTAAGTTCGTAATCCGGAGCTATCACTTTCCTGACCTCCATCCACAATTTCTTCCACGCTTAGGGAGCGGAGTTTGGCCAATCCGGCCGCATCGATGCTCCCGATCTTATGTTTGCGGGCAAAGTTTATCCCGATTGTTTCCGCTGAAACAGGGTACAGCGCATCAGCGTTTTCCTGACGTATCGGCCTGCCGGTAAGAACACCGTCACGGCCACCACCAGATTCACTGATCGCTTTATGGAAAAGCCCTTTGGCTGCTGGTATTGTTAACAATGAATGGACAGAAACGCCACCTGCAGAAAAGCCAAAAATCGTTATGTTATTCGGATCGCCCCCAAATGCGGCAATGTTTTCCTGTATCCACTTAAGAGCGGCAATCTGATCCATATAGGCGTAGCTGCCTTTCATTTCTTCCGGATGTTCGTTGCTCAATGCCGGGAACGCAAAATGACCAAGGCGGCCAAGCCGGTAATTGATAGTCGCCAGGATGACACCTTGTTTGGCAAAGGCATCTCCTGCCGAACCCGGACCGGAGCCGCTACCCCCTGTGAAACCACCTCCGTGGATCCAAACCATTACTGGCAATTTTGATTTATTCGTAGCAGTAGCCGGTGCCCATACATTAAGAAAAAGGCAATCTTCGGACATGGTTGCTGTAGAACCCGGCCAGGTTCGCTGTGGACAATCAGCACCAAACTTGGTTGCATCACGAACTTCCTTCCACGGAGTAACAGGTTGTGGTGGACGCCAGCGGTATTCGCCAACTGGTGCCGCCGCATAAGGTATTCCCTTGAAACTGGAGACTCCACCCCCGGTAACGCCACGCAAATCTCCGTAGTTGGTATGAACTGTGAGCATGCTAGCCGATGCATTACTTTCTGTTTGCTGAGCAGGCAGGGAACATGCGGAAAGGATCAGCACAAAACTGAACAATAATTTTTTCATAATTAACTTTTTAGTCGATGGGTTAGCCTTCTTATAGCTTAAGACATGTTTGAACAGTACGTAAAGGTCAATGCATTTTCCTGCGAAAATGGTATACAAATTCCGGTTTGTTCTACCAATATTGCTGATTCGTTCATGGGTTGTAAGCCAGAGCAGAATAAAGCAGTAATTTTAAAGCGGTAAAAGAAAATGGTTATGGATAACATCAGGAGATTTGAAACAGTCAGCGACTATAACGCATTTAATAAAAACGAAACGCTGCACCCGCTGGTGAGTGTTGTTGACCTGTCTAAGGCAGATCCAAGGCAAGGTTCCAGGATGTATTTTGGGTTTTACACCATCTTTTTAAAAGATGTAAAATGTGGTGATCTTGTATATGGCAGGAATACCTATGATTACCAGGAGGGAACATTGGTTTTTCTGGCACCCGGGCAAGTAGCCGGTATAAACAGCAACGGCGAGATTTACCAGCCAAAAGGGTATGCGCTGGTTTTTCATCCAGATTTGATACATGGTACGGCGCTTGGCCGCCACATGAAAGACTATAGTTTTTTTTGCTATCAATCCAACGAAGCGCTGCATCTGTCTGAACGGGAGAGAAAGATTGTGCTGGAATGCTTTTCGAAGATTCAATACGAACTGGAACATGCCATTGACAACCATAGTAAGAAATTAATCGTGTCGAATATTGAACTGTTCCTGAACTATTGCAGCCGTTTTTATGAGCGCCAGTTTATTACCCGCGATATTGTGCACCAGGGCATTGTAGAAAGATTTGAAACCTTGCTAAACGGATATTATCAGTCAGAAAAGCCGCAAACGATTGGCCTGCCATCTGTTGCCTGGTGTGCCGGCGAACTCAATTTATCCCCGGGCTATTTTGGCGATTTAATAAAAAAAGAAACCGGCAAAACAGCGCAGGAGTATATACAGACCAAGGTGATTGATGTAGCTAAAGAAAGAATATTTGACCATAATAAATCCGTTAATCAAATTGCCTCCGAACTCGGATTTAAATATCCCCAACATTTTACCCGCTTGTTTAAACAACGTTCCGGCTATACGCCAAATGAATATCGGCTTAGTAATTAATGAAGATTTATCTGCTGAAATACTCCCGCATTTCATCAAGTTCACGACCGTGATGAGATGAAGGGCAAGGAGGCAATAATAGAACAACTACCAAGGCTATGCGGCAGGCCTGGCATCAGGGATAGTAAAATAAAAAGTGCTGCCTTCTCCGGGTATACTCTCTACCCATATTTTTCCATAATGCAGTTCTACAATTTTTTTGCAATGCGATAAACCGATGCCGGAACCCTCATATTCCGAACGGGTATGCAGCCGCTGAAAAATATCAAATATTCTTTCAGTGTACTGGGCTTCTATGCCAATGCCATTGTCTCTAAATGCAAACTGCCAGTACTTCTGTGCTTTACTTACACTGATGGTTATATGTGGTACCATATTTTTCTTCCTGAATTTGATGGCATTCAGTATCAGGTTTTGAAACAGTATTTGCATCTCAAAAGCGTGACCATTAATAACGGGCAATGTATCAGCCTCAATCACTGCATTGGTTTCAGTCACCGCGGCCATTATATCCTGCTTTACATTCTTTAATATCTCATTGCAATTAATTCTTTCAAATTCTCTTTTTTCTCCTATTCTCGAAAAGTCCAGCAGGTCAGCTATCAGCACCCGCATTCTGTTTGATGCTTCAGAAAGAAAGGACAGGTATTTATCAGCTCTTTCATCTATTTTACCTTTGTACTGTTGCTGCAATAAATTTACAAAGCCGGTGGTAGTTCTCAGTGGCTCCTGCAAATCGTGTGAAGCTACGTAGGCAAATTGCTCCAGCTCTTTATTCTTCATGGTCAGGTCGTTGTTGGCAAGTACCAGTTGCATGGTTTTTTCATCTACCTGCTGTTGTAATTTTTCCTGTTGCTTTTTTATGGAGCTTACACGGTTTAAATACAAGGCAACAATGCTGCCGCTAAGCACTACGAGGGCCAGTAGTTTAAACCACCAGGTTAAATAAAAAGGAGGTTTTATAAGCAGTTTAAGGGAAACAATTTTAGGCGACCATTTCCCTTCATTGTTCAATCCTCTTACTTTAAAAGTGTATTCTCCCGGGTCAAGGTGGGTATAGGTAGCCAGCCTCTCTTTACCCGATTCGTTCCACTCCTTATCAAAACCTTCCAGCATGTAAGCGTATTTTTTTTTGTCTGAAGAAGTGTAATTCAGGGAGGCAAATTCAAAAGAAAAAACGGAGCTGGATGAGGGCAGTGTTATAAAGTCTGTTTCAGTAATACTTTTTTTTAAAGGGGATTGCTGGCTTTCATTTGTGGCAATGGGCACTTTTTTATTAAAGATTTGAAAGTTGGTGATCAGCAGTGGGGGATCATAAGCTATGGTAGTGATACTATCGGGATTAAACTCGTTAAAACCATTCACCCCGCCAAAGTACATCATACCGGTGTGACTTTTACAAAATGCCTGTTCTTTAAATTCATCTGATTGCAACCCATCTGATACCTTATAGTTGGTAAATACCCTGCTAAATGGATTAAAGCGGCTTATCCCTTTGTTGGTACTAATCCAGTAATTACTTTTATTATCTTCCAGTACAGCCAGGGTTAAATTTGCGGGCAAACCGTCTGCTACAGTTAGTAATGAAAAACGATTTGTTTTTTTATCATAGAGGTTTAAACCGTTGCGGGTGCAAATCCAGAGCGTTCCATTCTGGTCCTCAAAAATAGAATACACATTATTATTGCTGATACTGTTTTTTGTATCATGGTGCAAAAAATGCCTGAAAGTGAGGGTCTGTTTATTGAACAGGTTCAAACCGCCGCCGTCCGTTGATATCCAGATATTACCATCTCGGTCCTGGAAAATGTTCTGAATATTTTCATTGGAAATGCCGTTCGGGTCGTTTGGATTATAAGGAAAATGGGTGAAGGTTTTACCATCCGCATTTAGCAAATTGAGTCCGCCGCCATAAGTACCTATCCAGATATTTTTATCCCTGTCTTCAAATATTTTCCATACGTTGTTGCTGCTGAGGCTGGTGGTATCCCCGGGGTTATGGATATAATGCTGGTATGTCTTTTTTACAGGGTTGTATACTGTTACTCCGGATGCCCAGCAACCCACCCAAATATTTTCTTTACTGTCTTCCGTAACAGAAATTACATAATCGCCGCAAATGCTTTGGCTGTTATCCCTGGCATGTTTAAAATAACTAAAATGACCGCTTTGGGCATCAAATAAATTTAACCCACCACCATCGGTACCAATCCAGATATTGAATTTGCTATCTTCAAAAATAGAAAGCACATTGTTATTGCTGAGGCTGTTTTTTTCCAACTTGTGTTTATAATGAAAAAAACTGCCTTTGTCACTATTAACCATATCAATTCCGCCTGAATAGTTGCCCAGCCACATATTTTTTTTTGCATCCCTGAAAAGGGCATTGATAGAATTGTTGCTGATACTCCCCCCATCTACAGCGTCATTTTTGTATGTAATCATTGAGCCGCGTTCAAAATTTAAGAGGGATAGTCCGCCATTTTCTGTGCCTATCCACAGGTTTTTTTCATCATCTTCACTAAAAGCGTACACGGCATTTGCCTGCAGGCTATGTGGATTGCTTTCATCTTTTTTGTAATGATGAAAAATACCTGTCTGGCGGTCGAAATAGTCCATGCCAGCACCGTCGGTGCCGATCCACAAACGTTTTTCACTGTCTTCAAACAGGGTGATGATATTATTGCTGGCAATGGATAAGGTATTTTTTTCGTCGTGCAGATAATGAGTAAATGTCCTCTTGTTTTTATTAAACAGGTTCACGCCACCATTGAGGGTGGCTACCCATAAGTTATGCCGGGCATCTTCAAAAACGCCTCTGATATAGTTGTCGGTGAGACTGGAGGCGTCGCCGTTAATCTTTTTAAAATGTTCAATGTGGTTCTGTTTGCGGTTTAGTACATCCAGCCCGTTTACGGTACCTATCCACACATTTTCATTTTCATCTTCCCAAATACTATTTACATTGTCATCTGCTATACTGTTGCCGTTTTTTGCATTGTGCCTGTATCTTATAAAACGTTCTTTATTGTGGTCATAAAGGCAAACACCACCGCCCATAGTGGCTACCCAAAGGTCACCATTTTTACTTTTTGCTATACTTCTGATGTAATTGTTGCTGATACTGCCTGTGTCTGCAGGATCGGTTTTAAAAACAGTAAAGCGGTAACCGTCGTATTTATTTAAACCATCCGGTGTGCCGAACCACATAAAGCCACGATTGTCCTGTATAATAGCTTCTACATTATTTAATGAAAGCCCTTCCGAAGCACTGATATGGTCAAATTGTAAATGTTGATTTTGCGCATTGCTGCAAAAAAAGCAAAGTTGAAGCAAACAGAAGAAAAATAATCTTGAATTATGCGGCATTCGGCTGTAGGATATTTACTGGTAAAACAAGGTTTAACTTCAATTACTGAATTGATTAGGTGAACCTGGAATTAAAGGATGAAAGCAATGAAGAAAGCAATAAATCATGATAAACGTTGTAGAATTTACTTTGTTGGGCTATAGAAAAAATTCTACAAATATGGGTCAGACAAGTTTCTGTCGCTATAGAGCAAATTGTACCGTGAATAAAGTGCCCGCATTCAGTTGTGATTTTACATCTATTTTCGCGTTATGACTTTGAAGGATATTGAATGTGGTAGCCAATCCCAGGCCGATGCCATTTCTTTTGGAAGTAAAATAGGGCTCAAATAATTTGTCCTTATTTTCAGCACTGATGCCATAGCCATTGTCGCTGATCATTAAAATAGCCCTGTTATTTTGCACACTTGTGCTTATTTCTATTAAGCCCGTCGTATCCTCCACTGCTTCAATCGCATTTACAAGTATATTCAGAATAGCCATTTCCAGTTTTGCCGCATCAGCTTTCAGGATGGCATCCTGCTGATCGAAGTGAAATTGTAAAGTGATATTGCGGAGCAGGAGTTTGTCTTGGACAGTAGCAACTACATTTCTAAGCAAGCTGTGAAGCGACACATCGTTTAAACTGATATCCGCAGGCCTGGAGCTTTGCAACAGCTCCGTTATAAGATCGTTAATACGCTGGCCGTTGCGTTGAATGATGTCAAGAAAAAAGTGAGTTTCCTCGTTATCAATGGTATCCAGTAAATTTTCTACCGCCAGTTTGATATTATTTAAAGGGTTTCTTACTTCATGAGCCAGGGTAAGTATAAAGCGGCCCGAAGCAGCCAGTTTCTCTGCGTGCAGACTTGATTTTTCCGCTTTTTTTAAATCGGTAATATCATGTATAATCCCCTGCAGGTAAGTATCTTCCACACTGTCTACTTCCACAGAGGCAGATATCAGGCAGGTTTTAATTTCACCACCAGCAGTGATAAAGTCAGCTTCATAATTTTCAATTTCACCGTGTGTATGTACCGCGCTGAAAAAATAATCCATACCGCCTGGATCTTTTAAAAACGCAGTCAGTGGTCTGCCCTGGCAATCAGCAATACTGAAATCCAGGATATCTGTAACGGCATAGTTAATGTTGGTAATGGTTGTATCAGGTTTTGAAATGAAAACAATATCTTTCGATTTTTCAAAAATGTTACGGTAGCGGCGTTCGTTTTCCTGGATAATCTGCAGGCTATGCAGGCGCTCCAGGCTATATCGCACGGTCCTTTCGAGTTTATCCGCATCCAACTCTGCCTTTATCAGGTAATCAAAGGCGCCGGCCTTGGTAGCCTCTATATCTATATTGTAATTGCCTTTACCGGTTAGTAAAATAAGGGGGGTAAGGATCTTTTTTGTTTTTACATCTTTTATAAGATCAATACCGTTTTTTGCTCCCAGGCTGTAATCACAAAAACAAATGGTGTAATTGTTCGCATACAATTCATCCAACGCATCGGCATAACGTTGTACCCATTTAATTTCAAACGTCCATACAGGGATGTTTGAAAAATAGGTACTGATTAACAGAAAATCATCTTCATCATCTTCCACCACTAAAACTTTTACTAACTGCTGGCTGCTGTTCATATTTGGGGTAATTGAGATTGTATGCAGATCGGTGGAAAAACTTATACCAATACCGTTTTCAGCTTTTGCAAAAATAGTGCCTTTGTAACTACAAACCAGACTGTGCAAATGTGTTTAAAAAAATAATTTGTTGCCCGCACAAAAACGTTTGAAATGATCTGTTTACAAAAATGCTGTTACCGGCACCTGGTATTGACAAAATAAACTCAATAAATGCAACATGCTAATGGATGAATGACCGGGCAATCGAATTGTTTATTTCCTACAAAAGGTTTCGTTGATTTGCAGGCACTTCTCAAAATAAAATATTGGACTTTCCAACAGGGTCACTTAACAGTCCTGACTATTTTAATTAAACACAGGCCGATATTAGGGTAATACTGTGCCATAATTTACCAACAGCCACAGGCAATGAAACCGCAGTCATGATTTAAATGAATGGCACAATGTTAGAAACATATAAGGTATGAAAAGAATACTAATCATTGACGACGAAAAAGACTTGTGCACCATAATAAAGCATTTTTTAATAAAGAAAAATTGTGACGTTGATATTGCACACAGCCTTAGCGAAGGCTATCATAAGCTGAAGCTCCGTAAACCTGATATACTGCTGTTGGATAATAACCTGCCAGATGGCAAGGGATGGTTAGCTGCCGTTGATATAAAGCGAAAGTATCCCGATATCTCTATTACGCTGATAAGCGCCTACCGGGATAAAGCATTGTGCCATTATGATTTGAAGGAATTTAATATTCTCGAGAAGCCTGTTTCTTTGAGTAGTATTGAACAGTACATTTAAATACACTGGAAAAAATTGCCGGGTAAACAAGTACTCGAAAAACAAAATACTGTGGTATATCGACAAATGAATTTTGTGAAAAAAAATAAAAAAGTTTATCCGGAGATAAACTTTTTTAAAAAAGAGGCATTTTAAAAAACTCGTTAAGCAGGCACCTTAACCTGCTTTTCCCTGTCCCAAAAACGGTGTTGGGCAATTGCCTTAATAAAAATATTGCTGTCTGCGGCACCGTCTGCGCCTATAACGATTCCCGTATTCATTCCATTGTCTTCAGGATCTTCTTCATTTAAACTGTTGTAAAATGCAGTTTCTTCCAATACCTGCAGCGCATCCTTGTCGGCAGCAATGGCTTTGCAGTGCTTAAAGGCCTCGTTTAAAAAATGGATGGCATCGGGCTCTGCAGCCAGCGTTGCTACGCTATTGGTACCGCCGGGTACGTATACTGCATCATATAACACCGAAGCAGTGGTTAAAAAACTTTTCATGATGGGAAATTCAGTATTATTGGCTGACTGTATGCTGCCTAATTTAGGTGCAATTAATTCTGCCACTGCTCCGGCCGCTTCCAGCGCATGCTGCATGTTCAGCAGTGCTTTTTCATCCACGTCATCTGCCACCAGGATGGCTATCTTCCTTGTAGCAACCGAATTTTTAGGGGTATGCTCCATACTCAGCGCATCCGACTTTTCGAGAGAGCTTTTTACCATTACCGGCTGATAATCCTCAGGATTTGCATCCGCGGGAAAGCTGCCATTCAGCAGGGCACCTTTGCCGGCAGAAGGGATAGAAAGACCAAGGTAAGTTGCTATTGGAGTAGCGAGGGCTTTATCAATGCACGACAGCAGCATCAATACTCTTTCCCTGATAGCTTTTGTTTCAACCTTACCCAGCTCAAATTTAAGCGCATCGATAATGTGATTTTTTTCCGCCTCGCTCTGGCTGTTAAAGAATAAGGTAGCCTGGCTAAAATGGTCCAGGAAACTTTTACTGCGGCTGCGAATTTTTTGACTGTCAATTCTTTCAGGATAGCTTGTAAAACCACCTTCCGCAGCTTTTGCCTGGAACGGACATCCGCCGCCCAAACTATTTGGCTCATAGCTTACGCGGCCTTTGTTAATTGTTTGCCGCATGTGCCCGTCCCGCTGGTTATTATGCACCGGGCTTAAGGGCCGGTTAATAGGCAGCTCCTGGAAATTATGGGTGCCCAGGCGGGACAATTGCGTGTCGATATAAGAAAATAACCTGCCTTGCAAAAGCGGGTCGTTGGTAATATCGATACCGGGTATTAAATGCGCAGGGCTAAATGCTACCTGCTCTGTTTCTGCAAAAAAGTTATCCGGGTTTTTATTGAGCGTTAGTTTGCCAATGCGTTGTACGGGCACAATTTCTTCAGGTATTAACTTGGTTGCATCCAGCAGATCAAATTCAAATTTGTGTTCGTCTGCTTCCGGTATTATTTGCACACCAAGTTCCCATTGCGGAAAATTGCCCGACTCAATAGCTTCCCACAAATCCTGCCGGTGGAAATCTGAATTTTTTCCGGAAATTTTTTGTGCCTCATCCCACGCAACGGAGTGAACTCCCAATAAAGGTTTCCAGTGAAACTTAACAAAATGCGATTCGCCGGCTGCGTTGATCAACCTGAAAGTGTGTACGCCAAAGCCTTCCATCATTCTGAGGCTTCTTGGTATGGCACGGTCGCTCATTACCCACATAATCATGTGCATGCTTTCGGGCATCAGGCTGATGAAATCCCAGAAGGTATCATGTGCCGAAGCTGCCTGCGGCATTTCGTGATGTGGCTCGGGCTTTACAGCATGCACCAAATCGGGAAACTTAATGGCATCCTGTATAAAAAACACTGGTATATTATTGCCCACTATGTCGTAGTTTCCTTCGTCTGTGTAAAACTTTACTGCAAAACCGCGTACATCTCTTGCCAGGTCTGTTGATCCTCTTGAACCGGCTACTGTTGAAAAGCGTACAAATACGGGTGTTTTTTTGCCGGTTTCAGTAAATAGCTTTGCCTTCGTAAATTTTTCCAGTGACTCATTCAGTTCAAAATAACCATGTGCGGCTGAACCACGTGCATGCACAATCCGTTCAGGAATCCGCTCATGATCGAAATGATGAATTTTTTCCCTAAGAATAAAATCTTCTATCAGTGTGCCGCCACGTTCGCCATCTTTTAAAGAATTTTGATTATCATTAATTCTTACACCGTGGTTGGTAGTTAAAAATTCATTTGCATCGTTCTTTGTAACGCCTGCAAGGTCTTCTGTTTTTTTGCTTTTATATTTTCCGTTTTGCGATTGTTGTTTGGCCATGGTACCAATTTTTTAATAGTTGAAAGAGTGGGTTTAAAAATGTTGATGTAACAGCTTGTAGAAATTTACTGCCGGCAATAGCAGGTTTACATTGGAGTAGACTAATTAATTCAGAACATGCCATGTTATAACTTTGAATGACTTGAAATGAAATTTAATCTATAGGACGTTACAAGAGTTGACGGCAGTTGCCGGAAGCAAGGGATAGGTAAGAGGCGATACCCCAATTAATTACCAGATAAAAAATGCAGACCATATTTCAGTGTTGAATAATGGTCTGCATTATACAGTTGTTGCAATAAATTTTACTCCACTGTTCTCTTACCCAGGAAGAAAGATAAAACGAACAACACAAGAAAAATATAGAATAAAATTTTTGCAATACCGGCTGCTCCTGCTGCAATACCGCCAAAACCAAAGATGGCAGCAATAATTGCAATAACCAGGAATGTGACTGTCCAACGTAACATAATAATAAATTTAAGTTGATGAAAAATGAGATGTATATGTGATAATTAAATTAACAATCATGCCAAATGTAGCTGGTCCACACTCATAAGTACTAATGGGGGTATCGCAGTTACTTTTCAGGCTGCTTTGTATTGAAAACCTTACCCATAAATGCTTACATGGCGAGCCGCCTTTTTTTTAACTGATTTATTTGTAGAAATAATTCTTCAAAACGGGTAAAATGTAAACAAAAAGGGAAAGCACATGCTTTCCCTTTTTATAAATTAATGCCAATGAGTTAATTAATGTTTTCCGGTAATTGCTTTTGTGCTGTCCAGGTGGGCGAGTAACACTGGTAAAGTTTTACCTGCAAACGTTTTTATTTCAGGATCTTTACAATCCTTCGCTGCCTTTTCAAATTCTTTTACATCATTTTTATGATCGTCCAGCATCATATTCATGTATGCTTTATCAAAATCATTTCCTTTCTTTTTCATTAGATCATCCATATCTTTTTGGGCATCTGTACCAATGCTGGAAGGCAGGGTAATGTTTTTTGAAGCGGCAATGCTTTTTAGTTCTTCGTTTGCTTTTGTATGATCTTTAACCATCATGGCGCCAAAATCTTTTACTCTTTTGCTGACAGCGTTTTGTTGCGCATAATTTCCCAACTGAACTTCCATCATACCTCCATTGGCAGCTTTCACTGCAAAGTCTGCATCATCTTTATCTACGGGCATAGTATTCATTTTAGTTGCAGATGTTGCTGTATCCATCTTAGCTGCTGTGGAAGCACTGTCTTTGTTATCATTGGCTTCATTTGCAGCTTTCACACTATCAGTATTGCTACCAGAGTTACATGCCTGGGCCATCGCTATTACAGCAATAAATAAGGCACTTTTTACATTTTTCATAATTTTTGTTTTTAAGTTTTAAAACCATGCAAAATCAAACATTAAGCCAAATGGAATAATAGCTGTGCCGGTATAGGTATGAGAAAAAATATGCGGAAATCACACTGCAAAAAGCGGTTTGTAGATTTATTTCCCCTGTAATTTCAACGTAGGATAGATAAGTTGATTTTCAGCAGCATATCGTAACAAGCATGGGTACAACAAATACCATACAAACGAAAAGGTGCAAACGTTGGTTGGCAGTCAGTCCTTAAATAATAAAGTCTCTCATTGAAAAAGGGTGCATGGCCGAAGGTGGAAGTCCGACAACGATCTGGCGGAGTTTGGCACGAAATAAATCAAAATCAATTGGTTTATGAAAAAAAGCAGCAGCACCCAATTTTCTGCTCTTTTCAATAGTGGCTGTATCATTGGCGGTTGTAAAAATAATAACCGGTATATCCTGGTAAAACTGTTCTTTTTTTAACGCTTGTAAACATTCAAAGCCGTTCATAATCGGCATATTAAGGTCCAGAAAAATCATGTCGGGCGATGGAGAGGACTGTAATTTTTGCAGGGCGTCAGCACCATTTATGGCAGTATCACATCTTACACTATTGTCCACCTGTTTCAGGGCTTCCCTGAACAGCATCTGGTCGTCTTCATCATCATCTACCATCAGAATGTACCGTGCGTTGTGGGTCATTGTTTTCTTTGTTACCGGGCTGTCTACAAATTACGGAATTACTGGCTAATATCAACCAATTCATCTTGGCAGGGCAAATATAAATTAAATATTGCTCCAATGCCTGTTTGTCCGCTCGCGGTGATAAAGCCATTGTGATTGTGCATAATTTTTTTACAAATAGCCAGCCCTATGCCAGTGCCTTCGTAGGCCGACCTGCCGTGCAGTCGCTGAAAAAGTTCAAAAATTTTATGTTCATACTGCTGGTCAAATCCAATTCCATTGTCAGCGATAGCTATCTTCCAGAACTTACCCTTTACCCCGGGTATTTCTGCTTTCGATGCTTCATCAGCAAGCAGTTGAGCATTTATAATAATATGGGGCGCTGAACCTTTTTTGCTGTATTTCACCGCATTGTGAATAAGGTTGGAAAACAGTTGCACCAATTGCATTTGTATACCTGGCACGGTTGGCAGCTTGCCGCATTCAATAGTTACTTTTCTTTCGTCCAGTAATTCGGTGAGGTTTGTTTTTACTTCTTCTATTACCAGATTGAGGTTGGTAGCCTTAAACTGTATTTCCTGCTTACTGGCGTTGGAATAACTCAGCAATGCATTGATGAGATTTTGCATGCGGGCGGCCGCCGAAACAATTCTGTTAAAATAATCTTTAGCAGCCTCACTAAAAGCCAGTTCAGTTTCTTTGGCAAGAATCAATTTACTAAAGGATTGAATTTTTCTCAATGGCTCCTGTAAATCATGTGAGGCGATATAAGTGAAAGATTCCAGCTCTTCATTATTCTGTTCCAGTTCCAGGTTTTTTGCAGCCAGTGTTTCCCTGAGTAAAACGTCTTTGGACACGTCCTGTACCGTACCTATCAATAAGGTACTGTTTTCGTTTTCTATAAATCTGCCACTGGAGCGCATATGGCGAATGGATCCCTGTTTGGTGATGATTCGGTAGTCATGTTCAACAAGGGTTTTGGTTTCAAACGTTTCTTTACCATCCCTGATTACCTGCTCTTTATCGTCCGGGTGAATAAACCTGAGGAAGGATTCAAATGTTGGCATAAAATCACCGGGTTCGTATCCAAGCAGGCGAAACAGGTTGTCAGAATATTTAAGCTCACCGCTTTGCATATTCCACGAATAACTGCCGATGGAGGCGTTTTCCTCTGCATGGGCATAAATATTATTTGTGATGGTTAGTTCTTCATTCAGTTTTTTCAATTGCTCGGTACGCTCTGCTACTTTTATTTCCAGCTCGGCAGCAAAGTTTTTTGCGGTTTCCTGAAGCTGCTGCGCCATGGCTTCGTTGTCTTCTGCCCTCACACGTAAACGCATCTCGTTTCTCAGTCTGAAAAAAGCAATGGTTACAATAATGATGGCAATCAATGAAAACAGCAGTGAGTAAAGGGGTGTTATAAAAGCGGTATATTCCTGTTGTAATTTTCTCCGGGATATTAAATCATCTTCAATTTCCAGCATGTGTGTAACCAGGCTTCTAACATTATCCATTACAAATTTGCCTTTATCAAAAAAAATATCCAGCGAATCAGCTGAGGTAACCCCGGTCTCATTTTCTTTTAAAACCAAACTTAACAATTCAAAACTCCTGACTGACAGTATCCTCAGGCTATCTGCATTTTTTTGTTGTTGCGCATCGTTTTCCAACAGTTCCTTAACTACATCGATGCTTGTTTCCACCTTATCCGAAGCCCCATAATAGGGTTGCAAAAAGGTTTGTTTTTTAGTAAGCAAAAAGCCGCGTACCCCGGTCTCTGCATTTAACAAGTCACTCAGCACCTGGTTGACCCTGTTTTTTATTCTGTAACTGGTATTTAATAAATTGCTGGTTTCAGTTTGCGAGTTAATGCGTTGATAAGAAATAAAACTGGTGATAAATAACAGTACAAGCAGACCCGTAAAAAATATATCAGGCAACATGATACGTCTCTTGTTCATTCGCAGATTTTTGGTTTGGTGTTATTTTCGTAATTTTTTGATGAGTGCCGTCAGCTAAAAATAGGGCATTTGTATTAATAAAAGTGCGAATACTGTGGCTGTCCGGAACGGCAATAACAAAAAAAATCCCGGCCTGAAACAGCCGGGAAAATATATAACACATGTAAAGGGTGTAATTAAAACTTATCGAACCATAATTTCTGAGTTTTTAAATCCCCACCAACAGCTGCTGCTGCGGCTGTATAGTTGGCTTTGTTAAGGTTTTGTTCTACAACAGGGTAGGTGAGTCTTTTAATAACTGCAGGTGTTTCGCCATCACTGAAAAATGCACCGGATGGAATAACAAGGGTTGGATAATCCAGCCTTCTCCATTGTGTCCACGCATCGTATCCGCGGTTGTATAAAGCCAGCCAGGATTGAAGCCCGATTTTCTGCTTATAAGTACCGGTCGCGGTAGTGTATTTTACTGCCGGCTGCGTGCGATAAATTAAGGCCTGAGCCGCCGTGCCTCCCCATTCTTCAATGGATGCATCGATGGCATTGTTGTAATGCCCCTCCGCTGTTCCGCCTACATTTATACCTCTTTCAATCGCTTCGGCCTTAAAAAATTCCATTTCGCTGTAGCTAAAAAAAGTATGCGGAAACTGGGTGGCAGAAAGGGTGGCTGACGGTGCTGAATAGTCATTGAAAGTGGCGCCGACCCCGGGTTTTTGACCAATATAGCCGCGGCCAGCTGTTATTGCCGGGTCAAAATACAACGGAATCCTGGGGTCATTTAACGGCTTCATAATATCAATGATGGTATTGGCTGCAACGAAATCATGCCGGCCGCTTTGAATCAAATCTTCCCAAACCGGGTTAGTATTGGGTGGAGAAGACAGGTAATTCATTTTAATATTTTCTGAATTATCTGTTATCACATTGGGTGCAGCAGCTAAAATCATGGTACTGGCAGTGGCGGGGTCAACGTCTGCTACCAGCATACCCATTCTCATTTTAAGCGAATTGCCGAAGCGTTTCCAGCCGGCAATATCGCCGCCCAAAATGAAATCTGCACTGCCATACCCATTTGCCGACTCATCGAGGGCAGAGAGGGATGCATCTAATGTAGCGCTGATCTTTGTAAAGATATCAGCAGCTTTGTCATACTTAGGTTGCAATAGATCAATGTTCAGTGCATCTGTATAGGGCACGTCGCCAAAACTGGTTATCAGCGTATAATAACTATACACAATCAGCATATCATTAATTGCCTGCCTGTTTTTTATGGTTGCTGCACTCAGGTTCAGCGTTTCCTTGGAAACCACTTTGCTCGCCTCAGTTAAATCCTTTATTACATCCCTGTAAAAAGTGGCCCACCAGCGGTCAGATATACTTCTGCCATTTAAATTATAACGGGTTTCATCCCGGTAAATGGTTTCTGTCCAGTACTGGGCAAATAAACGAAAATTGTTGGTGTTTACGTTGGTGCTCGCCATGGCATCGGCAAGGTTAACCGTTGCGTTCGAAAACAGGGAAGCCGAACTTACCGTGGAGGGTAAATTAGGATTTATATTGAGGTTGGTGATGTCTTTTTTGCAGGAGACCAGCAGTATCCCACCCAGTATAAAAATATAATAAAATAGCTTTTTCATATAAAGTAATTGATGCGTTTAAAATTTGAACTTGATATTGATCCCCATATTTCTAACTGCAGGATAAGATCCTGTTTGTATACCCTGCAGGTTACCTGAACTGAAGCCGTCTTCCGGATCTGCATAAGGCAGGTTTTTATGAAGAATGGCCAGGTTGCGGCCTACGAGGGCAATATCAATTCCTTTAAGCCCTTTGTGAAATAGCCGGGATGGCAGGGAGTAGCCGATGGATGCTTCTCTTAATTTTATATAACTGGCATCGTAAGCAAATCTTTTATCGGGAGAAGAAATATAGCTATCAAATTGTCCATAATCACTTATACTGGCTCTTATTGTATTAGTCTTGCCATCTGCAGTAACGCCTTCCCTGATAATACCACCGCTTTTGCTGTCTGAAGTTAATGGATCACGTATCGGGTTGCCGAGATCATTATTTACGGCAGTTTCTTCATATAGCCCGCCGGCAAGTGCATAATACATATCGGTGCTGAATACCGTTCCGCCTTGCCGTACATCTATTAAGAACCCAAGGCTGAATCCCTTGTAGGTAAACTTATTGCTAATGCCTCCAATCCAGTCGGGATTGATATTTCCGATGGTTATATTGTTGGTAGGGGTGATTAAATAATTACCATCTGCATCCACTGTTTTTTGCCCGTTGGTGTACACATAATCTGTTCCATGAATGGTTCCGTACGGCTCGTTCAACGAAGCATTCAGTGTGATGCTGCCCTGGAACGATCCCAGTACGATGTTATCAATATCGCCAAATAACTTGGTTACCCTGCTGCGGTTTCTTGTCCAGTTAACATTAATGTCCCAGCTAAAATCGTTTGTTTTTATTGGGCTGCCATATAGCGATATTTCTATCCCTTTATTTTGAATAGTGCCTGAGTTAACATATTTCCGGGAATAGCCGGTAGCTGTTGAAACAGTCAATGGCAATATCTGGTCAACCGTTTTGGCATCATAATAACTGGCATCAAAACCAAGTCTTGATTTAAAGAAAGCCATCTCTAAACCCACCTCAAAACTTTTGGTCCGTTCCGGTTTTAAATCAGGATTATTTTTAGTACCGCTTACGGAAAATAATGCGTTTCCGTTATACGAAACAACTGGCTGGCCCGAGTTGGGATCAACCTCGTTTACATAAGTATCGGTTACCGTATACAAGGGGGCGTCGCCGCCAACCTCTGCATAGTTGGCTCTCACTTTACCATAGTTCAGCCAATCCGGTTTTACAAGCTGGGAAAATACAAAGCCTGCCGACACTGACGGATAATAAAATACATTGTTTTTATCAGGCAGGGTAGAGGAGCGGTCGCGGCGGATAGTTGCATCCAACACATAAGTATTTTTATAGGCAAACGTACCACCGGCAAAAACACCTTCAATCCTACGGGTACCATCCAGTTCTACAGGTGGAGCAGGGGCATTAATTGAGTTTGAAATGGTGTACAAGCCTGCCAGTGCCAACCCTCCGTTGGTGCTTTGATCAATGCTGGAACGGCTTTGCACCCTGGTGCTGGAACCTAATAATGCTTTTAATTCAACATCACTATTCAGCTTCCAGGTAGCATTTGCAAGCAGGTCATAATTTATTTCATTGTAGGTTTGATTAAACCTTCTGTAAAATGGAACACCTACACTTCCCACTGCTTTTCTTTCCTGTTCATTTTCTGCATAGTTATCCAGTGAAACCCGACCTAGCAGATTAAGCCATTTCAATGGCTGATAATTTAAATACATGTTACCAAAAATGCGGTTTCTGCCATCGGTTTCATAACTCTGGAAACGGGTGAAATAGGGATTGTCCCAAAACTCCGGCTGTAGTTCGCCGGTAGTGGGCGAATGGGGATTCCATGTTACATTTTGATAATTCCTGTAATAGGCATCCTTCAATTCTTTCAGGTCAGTATTTACAGCCCACCATTCCCTGAAGTTGGTCATTAAATTGAGCGCATTCGCGCCATCGTACCCTGTACCAAAACGACCTTTACCTGCAATTTTTGAATAGTTGGCGGCAGCCCCGGCCGTTAGATTACTGGTTAGTTTATAGGACACAGAAAAGTTCAGCAGATCCTTTACCACATTGCTGTTTGGCAATACTCCGTACTCATCGTTCCGCGTATATCCCATGGAGAAATTAGTTTTATCGTTGCCTGTCTCCACCAATATGCTACCATTGTAGGAGAGTGGTTTTTCAAAAAAGTAAGAGGGGTCATGCTTTCCGGCTACCCACGGTGTTGCCTTGCCGAAAGTAGGCGAACCTGGTACAAAAGCCCCCCATTGATACACCTGCAGGTTGGGATCGAATGCTGTTCCCCAAGATGCGTCATCCTGTGTGGGTGCCGTTTTATCCGGTACACCATCGCCGTTTACATCTGTTTCATCAAAATAAGATCCGTATCCTTCACCATATTTCGTCTGGTATTTTGGAAAGGTATTTCTTAAAATTGAACTCACACTAACGCCGGTGTTAACAGTAATACCCAATCCCTTTTTTCCTTTTTTGGTGGTGATAAGAATTACGCCATTGCTACCTCTTGATCCATACAATGCACTTGCGGCTGCACCTTTCAACACCGTAATGTTTTCGATGTTGTCCGGATTGATATCAGCTGCAGAGTTTCCATAGTCGTAACCGCCACGCCCCGTAACCTGGTCGCTGGTGTTATTGTTGGCGTTATCGTACGGAACTCCATCCACTACAAACAACGCCTGATTACTGCCAGTGAGCGATTTGGCACCCCGCAACGTTACGTTGGTACTTCCGCCGATGGTATTGTTCTGCCTGATTTCAAGTCCGGCGACCTTACCACTGAGCGTGCTGACGAAATTGTTATTACGCGACTGGCTCACATCACTTCCCTGGATTTTTTGGGCTGCATAAGGCAATGTGTTTTTAGACCTTGTAATACCCAAAGCTGTTACTACAACTTCATTGAGATTTTTACCATCGGTGCTCACCAGGGCAATGGTAATTGTTTGACCCGGTGATGCCGAAACCGTTTTAGGGGTAAATCCAATACTCGAAACTTCCAACGTTACTGGTCCGGAGGCATCCAGTGCAAAGCTACCGTCTGAAGCAGTACTCGTTCCTGTGGAGGAGTTTTTAATTTTTACTGATGCGCCTTCAACAGCAACACCGCTATTATCTGTTACCTTTCCTTTTATCTGCTGGGCAAATAAAAAATGGACGCTGCAAAAAATGAGCGCACCCATCAATAGCATACTTTTTCTCATGCGACTTTGTTTTTTTGTGAAAGCATTTAGTTTTTTGTGAAGAATAAAAAATGCACGAATTATTTAACAAAAAATTCTATTAAAAATCATGCCCGAAAGAATATTGATGCAGGAAAGCACAAGGACTGACCAGGTTGATAACGCCTGCCAATAGCCTTTTACATATAGTAAACAATAACTTATGGCAATGCAGAGATACCTCAACATTAGCATTAAAGTGCAGGTAATTTTAAGATTATTTTAACGGATTCCATTGGTGTAGTCAAGAATTTTTACAGTGTTGATTATAATTGATAAATGAGGTGTAGAAATAAATCCCGGCGGGTAAAACACAATCTGCTTCCTTATTATTGGTATGATAATCTCATGTTTTAACAACTGCTGCAATGTTCCGGTGGAGCAGCCATATTTCTTTCTTAATAGGCCGTTAAAGTGTCTTAATCATTTCATACCAGAGAGAGAATACTATCTATGATGGCAGAACCTGTATAGCGCCGACAAATTGATTTATACGGCCTTAGGTTACGGGCCGTTGATGGCTGTTCTTGGATGCTCAATTAAATGCCCGGGCTAAAATGGACGCTGAAAATTTATGACAATCCTTACCTTGCCGCCAAAACATGCGGGAGTAAAAACGTTTACTGTGCGGGGAACATATTTAATCTAACAAAATCCTTCAGCCGGCCCATCATATTGCAACCGCAATTTCTACGCGAAATCTTTCATATCGGAATAACGGCGTCCGCAACGCTGCAGGTTGCTGAAACATTGCCTGATGAGGGTCGCTTTTCCTTTTGTGGGGTGTAGACCCTGCAACGAAATATTATTGCGCAATTTTTTTCCGCGGTAATTGTAGCAGGTTCCAATTAAATCGTATTTCAATACAGGTTATACGCTGGTTTTTACCATCAAAATAATTAAAATAAGAGATCAAGGCGCACGACGAATGGGAGTGAATCATCGAAAGCGATAGGGTGAGCGTAGCATACAGAAAACAAGGGGCATTCTTTCACTTTTTTGATGTATGCATAAAGAAGCATCTGCCTTGTCAATGATTGTAGCGTTTCAATGGGCAATTGTCTAGCTACAGGTATCTTTATAAATGGCTGTTAATTCCGGCGAATATTATATCAGATTGAATTGAACTGACAAGCAATTGGATCTTATGCCCTTCGTTTTCCGTGGAAAGGAATAGATTAGAATTATACATTCATCGATATATCCTGGCGACAGTTTTGTTGCATTTTATATAAGTGATTGCTGTGCCTTAAGCCGTGTTAAACTCTACACTGTGGCATCTGCTAAAATGAATCTTTTGCTCCGCCAGGGTTAATAACAATGCTTCGATAACACCTTTACGGTATACTAACAATGGTTGAATCATAGCCCTGGTTAGCAGACCCAGGATTAACAAATGGCTACGCAGTGTCTCTTAAAGGAAAAAAACCTGAAGCAAAAACTTAGTTCATCTCTATTCATCATGATTGCCGGAGGGGTGTTTGAGGGCAGAGACTAAGACCAAATTAAAGTGAGGGCTGACAGCTACTACCCGAAGTTAGGCTTCTTTTCTTCGTCAAATCGTATCAGGTGAATCCTCGAATTTCTTATTTTTCTAAAGGAAGATGAGCCTCCCGATTTATTAAAGCCTTGTAAAACTACCGTCGTGATTATAAATACCAATGCAGTACAAAGCAATATTTTGATTATCAGATTATCTGTAATAATTAAAAGAAAAATTAATGGGGGTAATAAAAAAATTAGTCGTTTCATAAATAATATTTTTCCTGTCGTTAATGAAAAGGCAAATAATCATATCAGATTTTATAGTATGGCATAACCACACGAATACGGGTATAGATGACATTTTTCTTTTAGCCGCATGCTCCACTTATAGCAATATAAGTGCCGGATTTTTTGAGGTGGCGAGAAAGAAAATCCCAATATTTAAATCTGTGTCTTTTTCTCCCTTTCTGTGATGATTTTTATCTACATAAATTACTATTTAAGAACTATACCGTCGTGGCAACGTTTTTGACATATTTTAAAAGCCATCATTTAATAATTTTCACAATTTAAGTATGACAAATAGAAACCATTATGCATTACTAACCGGTGCCACCAGTGGCGTGGGGCTGGAACTTGCAAAACTGCTTGCCCGGGATGGATATAACCTGGTGATCATTGCGAGGGACCAGGAGACCCCTGGCAACGCGGGCAATGAGCTTTCAGATAGGTATCAGGTAAAAGTTGTAACGCTTTACAAAAATATTTTTGAGCGTAATGCAGCAACCGAGATTTATGAAGAAATGCAGTCGGCAGGTATCGTAATCAGCATACTTGTTAATGACGCTTCCCAGAGCAATTATGGAGCATTTGTACATACAGACATAGAAAGAGAATTGGTTATAGTGCAACAGAACATCAGCACCCTGATTAGCCTTACCAAGTTGTTTTTAAGAGATATGGTTGTACGCGGGGAAGGAAAGATTTTGAATGTAGCCTCGGTCGCAGGAAAATTGCCAGGATCTTTGCAGGCGGTTTATCAGGGGACAAAAGCATTTGTACATTCTTTTACAGAAGCTGTGCGTGAAGAAGTGAAGCATACGGGTGTTACAGTTACTTCTTTGCTACCCGGTGCTACAGCTACTGACTTTTTTAACAAGGCAAAAATGCTGCAGGCGAATAATATCAAGGACAAAAAACTGGCTACAGCGACTGATGTCGCGATGGATGGGTATGAGGCTTTGATGAACGGAGAAGATATGGTAATTGCAGGATTTTTAAATAAAGTGCAATTCAAAATCAGCAACATTTTACCTGATGCAACAGTGGCAGATGCGATGTATAAACAACAGATTGATTAAACTGCTGTAAACGAAAATTAATATTTGTTTCCGTAGGCATGACAGGTAATTTGTGGCGTTTGTACTACCGGTTGGTGATTATATATTAACCAAAAATTGCACCTTATGGCTTTGTTGATCCGTCAGGATGTACAATATATTCGCTGGTTAGATAATAGTCGTTGCCCATGATGAAGCGGTTTCACCTTGTTAACAAAAAGCCAGTTAAATTCTTCCTTTGACATGTCATTCATTAAAAGACATTCGTTTATGCTTACACTTAAATGGATACTAATAAGGTAGGTATAAAGATAAAAATATTTTTTGATTTAAAAACATGGCCAGCGATACTGCCAGCGGATCTATTGCATGAAAATATTCAGACGATTTGGTTTGAATTAAGGTAATTTCAGTTTGTACATTCGGAATTACACGCATAGCCGGTACGTTGACCTGGTAATATGAATTTGAGTGCAGAACAGATAATTTGTCAGATTGCAGCAGGTCATTCCACCAGCCATCTTAGGCAGAAAACATGACATTAATAAACACCTTGATTACCGGCGTGTACAACTGCGATTGATGAAATCGTTTGGCAAATGCCAGCGCCACCCCAAAGCCCAGGTTATTTGTGTTCCTCATCATTCATAAATATTATAAATAGTTTAAACAGGCCAGCGCATCAATTGGGCTAACCGGGCCCTTGAACCGCTACTGCTTCAGAATTAATGTTTCGGTGGTTGATATTTTGTGTCCATTCAATTGTAGATATCCTTTTATAGCAATTATTTTTTCATACAGTGCGAGGGTCTGTACTACTACCTGGTCTGATCTGAGTTGAGATAAGCCAGGAATATTTATATTCATATTAATGAGTTTTTACCGTCTATTTAATTATAACTACCCAATTTTACCTTTTAACAATCATTCCATTTCCTTTAACACATGTTTGATAGCATGGAGGTCAAAAAATTGTAAAAAAAATTATCTGTACTATGAGTAGTTATCGTTCGCTGTGGCTGAAATTTTTCCTGGAAGGTTTTACTGCTAAAGAATGCATACCGGCAGTTAAGAGACCGGCATGGACAAGAAAAACGGTTCACTGCCCAAATCAAAAAGGGAGGCCGGATAGAAATCCAGCCTCGTTATTTTTTTTTATTCCTATGAGATCCACTGGTATAGAGGTAAAATATGTGCCAGAAATTTATGCTCGTTAACTATAGAAAGATGCTACTGGTAAATTAAAAGTTTACTTAGTTGTTGCTATATTTTATCGTAAAAAAACAGTTGTAAGATTTATTATACAAGAAAAGCAATTTGGTCAATAAGACTGTTTTTCCTTTCTTTTGCCATACCAAATGCATTCAGTCAATCCCGCAACCAGAAAGGTAAAGCATACCAAAAGAAGCACCTATAAGAACTCCTTCAACAATTCCAATAATGAAGGTTTGCTTGTTCATAAAGTGGAGGATTGGTTTTGTGTAGCATGTTGTTGCAACACCTGCACCTGAAAAAATAGAATTGCTGTTTTAAAAGTGACATGGTTAATTTTTAAGCGGGTAACTTCAGCTGATAAGATAGAAAACATGTAATTTTAAACGATGCGAAAAATCAAAAATATAGTTCTTGGTAACCATAATAATTACCCGGTAACGCTGGATATTTTTTTTAAAGAAGATGGGGTACAAAAGCCGGTTGTAATTTATGCACACGGGTTTAACGGCTTCAAAGACTGGGGTAATTTTGACCTTATTGCGGAAGAATTTGCGAAGCGGGGATTTGTTTTTGTAAAGTTTAATTTCTCTCACAATGGAACTACGCCAGATCAACCCGAAGTGTTTGCAGATTTGGAAGCATTCGGAAATAATAATTACTCAAGAGAGTTGAAGGATTTAACGGATGTGATTGATTGGACGTGCAGCAAAGGCAACCCTTACCGGCAGGCTATGGACAGCAGCCGTGTTTTATTTAATAGGGCATAGCATGGGTGGCGGCATCGCCATTCTGCAGGCAGCAAAGGATGAACGTATTAAAAAGTTGGTTACCTGGGCGTCCGTCAGCGAGTGTAAAACACCATGGGGCAACTGGCCCCTCCAGCAAATGACAGCATGGGAGCAAAGCGGGGTGCAGTACTACACCAACAGCCGTACAAAACAGCAAATGCCCTTGTATTACCAGTTGTATCTGGATTACTGCAACAATATGGAGGCACTGGATATCAGCAAGGCCATGCAGCACCTGGCCATCCCTGTATTGATTTGTCATGGAACAGCCGATACAGCAGTGCCCATTGAAAATGCCATGATGTTAAAAAGCTGGCAACCTGCAGCGCAGGTGTTTACGGTAGATGCCGATCATGTATTTGGCAGAAAACATCCCTGGACGGAACAGCAATTGCCGGCAGCGATGGATGCAGTTGTAAATGCCAGCCTGCAATTTTTATTATAGTTGGCGCTGCTTTCAACAAGTGAAAATGATGACAGTGGAAAATTGCTTTTCAAAGAGGAAAAGCAGCAAGTATAAAGGCTTAAATTTTGAATCGATTGCTTACCAGATAAATTGAAAACGATGATTGCGAAGTTTACCAATTACCAGGAATTGTCTGCATTTGGTGCAGATAAAATTATACAGCTCGTACAGCAAAAGCCCGATGCTGTGCTCTGCCTGGCCGGTGGCGATACGCCCGCGTTAACCTATGATAGGGTAGTAGCTAAAGCACAGGAAGCAGGAGTCGATTTTTCAGGCGTTATCTTTATTGGCCTGGATGAATGGGTAGGCATTCAGCCGTCAACGCCGGGCGGCTGCTACTACTTTTTACAGCAAAAAATATTTGGGCCGCTCCATATACAAAAAGATAAAATTTATTTTTTTGATGCCATGGCAAATGATCTGAAAGCGGACTGTAACCGTATTGACCTGGCTATTGAACAACAGGGTGGTCTTGATCTTGCCCTCGTTGGTATTGGAATGAACGGTCACATAGGTTTTAATGAACCGGGTGTGGACGCAGCTTTGAATGCACATGTAGTTGAGCTGGATGAAGTAACCACAGCGGTAGGTCAAAAGTATTTTGCATCCGGCGCTGCATTGGCAAAGGGCATCACCCTGGGGATGGCGCAGATTATGTCTGCAAGAGAAGTAGTATTGGTAGCCAGCGGGCCAAAGAAGGCAGCCATTATCCGCGAAGCCATACAAGGCAGGATAACCAATACCATTCCGGCAAGCCTGTTGATGGCTCATCCCCGTGTATCCATTTTATTGGATGCTGCGGCAGCCACAGAGTTGGATTGATGCAGGCAAAGCGGCAATTGTTTGTTGTGCGGGCTGCCACTAATTGAGTGCAAACAAGTTTTATTTTGTTACTTTTATTTTTCATGCAAAGAACAATTTGGAATGTATTTTTATAACCTGTTTTAATACAGGGATATTTTTTCAACTAACTAACAGGTAATTTCTTGAAAAAAAAAGTGTTGTGTTTTGGTGAGTTGCTCATGCGGTTTTCACCTGTACTGGAAGGGGAATGGATACGGCAGCAATCCATCCCGGTTTTTATCGGCGGGGCCGAATTAAATGCCGCCAATGCGCTTGCCCTTTGGGATATACCGGTTAAGTATTGTACAGCGCTGCCGGATAATTACCTGAGCCGGGACATTATGGCTTCGCTGAACACCAACAAAATCGACACATCTTCTATACAGTTTGCTGGTAACAGAATAGGCGGGTATTATTTACCGCAGGGTGCCGATTTAAAAAATGCCGGCGTAATCTATGACCGTGCTCATTCATCTTTCGCTGAATTAAAAACAGGTATGATTGACTGGGATAAAGTGCTGGATGATGTTGAATGGTTTCATTTCAGCGCCATCTGCCCCGCTTTATCTGCTGATGTAGCGTTGGTTTGTAAAGAAGCCCTGGAAGCCTGCGCAGGAAAAAAGATACTCATTTCTGTTGACCTTAATTACCGCTCAAAGCTTTGGCAATTTGGTAAGCAGCCGATTGAAATAATGCCTTCGCTGGTACAGTACTGCCACCTGGTAATGGGCAATATCTGGGCTGCTGAAACCATGCTGGGTATTGGCTTTGAGGAAGATGTTGCAACAATCAACCAGCAGGAAAATTATCTTCGCCAAAGCAACATTACTTCTCAGAAAATATTGCAGCAATACCCCGTTTGTAAAAGCGTAGCCAATACGTTTCGCTTTGGTGACGAGGCATTGAAATACTATACCACGTTGTACCACCAGCAACAATTATATGTTTCGTCAACCTATAGCACCAGCTTTATAAAAGATAAGGTAGGCAGCGGTGACTGTTTTATGGCAGGTTTGATTTATGGTTTTTATAACGGCTTGCCGCCGCAGCAAACAGTAGCGTATGCTACCGCAGCTGCTTTTCAAAAATTATTTATAACAGGCGATGCTACCAATAAAACAGCAGCCGAAGTAAATGCATTTATACCAACACATGACTAAAAAAGAAAGCATACAGCAGCTGGTTACACAACAGGGGATATTGCCGTTATATTATAACGACAGCAGCGAAATAAGCATCGCGGTTTTAAAGGCATTGTTTGATGCCGGCATCCGTGCAGTAGAATATACTAACCGCGGTGATAATGCATTAGGTAATTTTAAGTTATTAATTGAAGCGATTGATAAAGATATGCCCGGCATGCAACTGGGTATTGGAACAATCAAAACAACGGCTTCAGCAAAAGCTTTTATTGACGCCGGGGCAGCTTTTGTCGTTTGCCCGCTTATTGACCCTGCGGTAGGGGCAGTTGTACGCGATGCAGGACTGGCATGGATGCCGGGTTGCATGACCACAACAGAAATACATGCAGCTGAAGTAAATGGAGCTACGCTGGTAAAAATATTTCCCGGCAGCGTAGTAGGGCCGGGCTATATTTCAGCTATAAGCGAAATATTTCCTAATCTCTCTTTTATGCCCACAGGTGGTGTGGATACTACGGCAGAAAATTTATTGGCCTGGTTTAAAAACGGCGTGTGTGCGGTAGGGTTAGGAAGCAAACTCATCACCAAAAAATTGATGGAAGAAAAAGACTTTGCTGAGTTAACCAGCCAAACGGCCAATGTTTTGCAACTGGTAAAAAACATAAAAGATCAGCAGCGAAAATAATAACGCTATCAACAAAACTAGAACGGTTTATGAAACAGCCTGCCGGAAATTATCGCTGGACGATCTGCTCCTTAATTTTCTTTGCCACTACTATTAATTATCTCGACAGGGCGGTGATCAGCCTGCTGAAATCTGATCTCACCAAAGAATTTCACTGGACGGAATCGGACTACTCTAACATTGTAATTGCTTTTCAGTTAGCGTATGCACTTGGTATGCTGGTGGCGGGACGGTTTATTGATAAGGCCGGCACTAAAACCGGTTATGCATTGTACACTTTTTTATGGAGCCTTGCTGCGGCAGCGCATGCGCTGGTGACCAGCACAGTCGGGTTCGGTGTTGCCCGCGCTTTTTTAGGCATCAGTGAATCGGGTAATTTTCCCGCTGCTATTAAAACGGTGGCGGAATGGTTTCCCAAAAAGGAGCGGGCTTTTGCTACAGGTATTTTTAATTCAGGAGCCAATATCGGCGCCATCGTAGCGCCGCTCACCGTGCCGTTTATAGCGGCAACCATGGGGTGGAAATGGGCATTTATTATAACCGGCTCCATTGGCTTTATTTGGCTGGTATTGTGGTATTCTTTTTATGAAACACCGGCCAGGCAGCATCGCTTGTCAAAAGAAGAATTTGATTATATCCACAGCGATACCGTATCTGATAATGAACAGGCGATGGTGGATGAAAAAACTTCCTGGATAAAATTATTGGGCTATAAACAAACCTGGGCCGTTGCCCTTGGTAAATTTTTAACCGATCCTGTATGGTGGTTTTATCTTTTCTGGCTGCCGGCTTTTTTAAAAGAGCAATACCATATGGAAGGCACAGCTGTGGCCTTACCTGTGTCACTTGTGTATTCGCTGTCTGCTGTGGGTAGTGTTTTTGGCGGCTGGTTACCGATGAACCTCATAAAGCGAAACTGGCCTGTTTTTAAAGCCCGTAAAATGGCGATGCTGCTGTATGCGTTGTGTGCTTTGCCCGTTGTATTTTCCCAATGGCTGGGGCATTTTGATAAGTGGTATGCGGTGATCATTATCGGCATTGCAGCCGGCGCCCATGCTGCCTGGAGTGCGAATATATATACTACCGTAAGCGATATGTTTCCTAAAAAAATGGTGGGGTCTGTTACCGGTATTGGTGGTATGGCGGGCGCTGCAGGCGGTATTTTGATTGCCTGGCTCGCCGGACAATTATTTGATCACTTTAAAGCAGCGGGGCATATTGAAACTGGCTATTATATTATGTTTATTATTTGCGGACTTGCTTACGTACTTGCCTGGGGCATTATGCATTTGCTGGTGCCGAAGTTTAAACATATCAGCGACGAATAAATGCGCTCCCTTACAGGCTCAGCAATTACCGGGGCTATTTGTATTGCCTTTGATAAAGGTAAAATAGTACCAGTAAAAATTCCTTTAGTGGAAACGGGGGATTGTTTAATAGTATAAATTGGGCAGTATTGTATGCATGGATTGTATACCATTTGTCAACCGGCCATATGGTTTCTGTAGCACAACAATACAGCGTTCCGGTAGAGCGAATCAAATTAAATAAAGCTTGCGATATGAAAAATTACCTGTTTTTTTACCCCTGTTTGTTACTGGGTGCTGCCGGGTGTAACCCCGCCTCCAATCATCCGGAAGCGGCTGCAGTAAAAGATTCCGCAGCCAAAGGTAGCTACGCTTATGACGCTGCCTTTTTAAAAAAGCACACAGCCAAAGTGATTGAATTAACCAGCGGAGACAGTTCGGCAAAAGTGCTGTTATCAGCGGATTACCAGGGAAGGGTAATGACCAGCACCGCCCTGGGCGATAATGGTAACAGTTTTGGCTGGTTGAACTATGATCTGATTTCGGCGACTGAAAAAAAGAAACAGTTCAACCCCGTTGGTGGTGAAGAACGTTTTTGGATGGGACCTGAAGGCGGCCAATATTCCTTGTATTTTAAAGGCGGAGATTCTTTTAATATAGCGCACTGGCAGGTGCCTTCCTTTATTGATACCGAAAGTTATGACGTAACAAAGTCGGATAAATCGATGGCCGTATTTTCAAAGAAGGCGAGCATAAAGAATTATAGCGGAACCAGCTTCGACATAGCCATCGAAAGAACCGTGAGTTTACTGAGTAAAGATCAGCTCACACAAAAATTGCATGTTTCCATTCCTGCGGATGTTCATTTTGTTGGGTTTGAAACCAGCAATAAAATAACCAATACCGGCAGCAATGACTGGACGAAAGATAAAGGATTGGTATCTGTTTGGCTGCTTGGTATGTTTACACCTTCCTCCGAAACAACGGTCATTATTCCCTTTCATGCCATTCCCAATGCCAGGAGTTTTATTACGGATAATTATTTTGGTGACATCCCGAAAGAACGGCTGCAGGTGGCCGACAGCGTTTTGTATTTTACCTGCGATGGAAAGCTGCGCAGTAAGATCGGGTTATCTCCATTGATTGCGAAACCAATCGCGGCCAGTTTTGATTTTAAAAAAAATGTGCTGACCATCATTATACCCCAGGTGAATAAAGACGCTGCATATGTAAACAGTAAATGGGAACTGCAGAAAGAACCTTATAAAGGAGATGTAATCAATTCTTACAACGATGGGCCCCTGGCTGACGGAACCCAGATGGGGCCTTTTTACGAGGTAGAATCTTCTTCCCCCGCACTGGAATTAAAAAAAGGTGCCACCGGGGAATACAAACAAACTACCTGTCACTTTGAGGGTAGTTACGCAACATTGCAAACCCTGGCCAAACAACTGCTGGGTGTAGATCTTAACACCATTAAAAAATAAACATACATGCATTTATACAAAACTTCAAAGGGAAATATCCTTCAACTGCAGGATAATTATTTTTTATTAAAAGATGACTGGGATCTGTTGATTAACCAGCAAAACTTATACAGTCATTTGTTACAGTTGTCAGCCAGTGCTGAAGCAATGGCAAATGAAGATGCAACCAATAATATCAAAGAAAATATTTTACCGCCCATTGGCAGCCAGGAAGTTTGGGCGGCTGGCGTTACCTACCTGCGTAGCCGGGATGCGAGGATGGAAGAATCTGAAGATACCGGCGCCGCGGATTGTTACCAGCGGGTGTATGAGGCAGAAAGACCGGAATTGTTTTTTAAGTCTTTGCCACACCGTGTTTCAGGTCACGGGCAACTGGTAAATATCAGGAAAGATTCCAAATGGGATGTGCCCGAACCCGAGCTGGCTTTGTATATCAATTCCCGGGGAGCAATACAGGCGTATACCATTGGCAACGACATGAGTTCAAGAAGCATTGAAGGCGAAAACCCCCTGTACCTGCCACAGGCAAAAATGTATGAAAGAAGTGCCGCACTCGGGCCTTGTTTGCTGGTGCTGGATGAACCCATTGCTTTATCCACTTCAATAGCCATAACCATTCACCGCAACGGCGAAAAAATGTTTGATGATGCCACTACACTGGCCAATCTGAAACGGTCGTTGCCTGAATTGGCGGGCTGGTTATATAAAGAAATGGATTTTGCACACGGGGCTTTTTTAATGACCGGCACCTGCGTAGTACCGCCGAATGATTTTACGCTGCAGGCCGGAGATGTAGTAAACATCAGCATTTCAGGTATTGGTACAATGACCAACACCATTGCACTTAAGAAGTAGAACTATTTTAACCAAAACATCCATTATTTTTAAAAGCGATTTTTATCATTAGCAGTACTGTATATTTATAAACAAAATTACCAGGGTTTACAAACATCTTTAACGATCACTATGCCGAATCAACAACCGCAAGCCGCAAGCTATAAGGTAGCTTTTGCTTTAATTACCAGCCTGTTTTTTTTATGGGCTTTTTTACACAATATCAATCCCATTTTAATTCCGCATTTAAAAAAGGCCTGCCAGTTGTCAGATTTGCAATCGTCGTTTATTGATACGGCTGTTTACCTGGGTTATTTTTTCGTGGCTTTACCGGCAGGTTGGTTTATGCACAAATACGGTTATAAAAAGGGAATTCTTTTTGGTTTGTTGTTGTATGCAATTGGTGCGGCATTGTTTATTCCGGCTGCTTCCGCCCGCAGTTACGATTTTTTCCTGGTGGCGCTCTTTATCATCGCCAGTGGCGCTACGTTTTTAGAAACAGTTGCCAATCCTTACATCACCAAACTGGGTGACAAAGCTTCTTCTGAGCAAAGGTTAAATTTTGCGCAATCTTTCAATGGCGTGGGGGCATTTATAGCGCCTATTATTGGCGGACAGTTTATTCTTTCCGGTATTGAGCATACGCCGGAAGAGTTAAAACAGTTCTCGCCCGAACAGCTTAATAACTACCTCACGTTCGAAGCAAGTGGAATTAAAGTACCCTATATGATTATTGCAGGTGTGGTATTGTTGGTAGCATTGTTTTTTGTTTTTACCCGCCTGCCGGAAATTAAGGAAGAAGATGCGGAGGATGACGGACATGGGCACAAGTCGTTTTCCTTAAGCGTATTTCGCCACAGCCATGTTACATGGGCGGTTATTGCCGAATTTTTTTATGTAGGTGCACAGGTGGGCGTGGGTAGCTTTTTCATTCGTTTTTCAAGATATACCATGGGCATGCCTGAAAAAGAAGCAGCCTATTACTGGGGCTTTATAGCCATGGTTGGTTTTATGCTCGGGCGTTTTGCAGGCACCTTTTTTATGCGTTATATAAAGCCCGCCAAATTACTGAGTTTGTATGCAGTTATAAACGTTGTATTGCTCACGGTAGCGCTGTTGGCTTCAGGCAAAGTAGCAGCGTATTCTTTGCTGGCAGTGCCTTTCTTTATGTCTATAATGTTCCCTACCATTTTTGCACTGGGTATAAAAGGGCTGGGCGAAGAAAGCAAGATAGCTTCTTCATTCCTGGTGATGTCCATTGTTGGCGGCGCCTTTATTCCACCCATCATGGGCCAAATTTCTGATAAAACGGGCAGCATCCAGATGGCCTATATTGTTCCGCTGGTTTGCTTTTTGTTCGTGTTGTATTTTGGCTGGAAGGGATATAAAATAATTGAACCTAAAAAGGCACTTGCCAGTTAATTGATTTGATAGAACGGCGCTATAGTAGCAACGCCTTCAATGATAGTGGTCAATGAAATTAACAAAACCGGCATGCGGTTACATGGGTTAATAGCAATCGAACAGGTTCTTGCAATTTTATATATTTAAAACCAATCATCATGCAAAAGATTACCAGTTGTTTGTTTTTTTGTGTCATTGTCTGTGCTGCTGCGCAGGCGCAAAAATTCAATGGCCTCGAAACCGGTATGGGCAATTTGTTCCGGATGTCGGATGCTAAAACAAGGTCTGTCAGTCCTGAAAATTTTAATGGTGCAAAAGGCGAAGGCGGCAAAGCCACTACGGGCACCGGAAGCAGGGCAAGCAGGGATCTGGGGCAAGGCTGGAAAGTTAGTCCGAGTGTGGTAATTAAATCTAAAACTACTTTTACAGTGGCGGAGATCACGGGCCCTGGTTCCATACAACATATCTGGATGACGCCTACCGGTAACTGGCGCTATTCTATTATCCGCTTTTATTGGGATGATGAAACTACGCCTTCGGTGGAAGTACCGGTGGGCGACTTTTTTGGCATGGGTTGGGGTAAATACTCGCCTTTGCAATCGCTGGCGGTTTGTGTAAACCCGGGCAGTGCATTTAACTGTTACTGGCCAATGCCGTTCAGAAAAAAATGTAAAATCACCATGGAAAATATTGATGATGCCGATATGGTATTGTACTACCAGGTAGATTATACGTTAACTGAAGTACCGTCGGATGCGGCCTATTTTCATGCACAGTTTAACCGCACCAATCCACTGCCTTACAAACAGGATTATGTGCTGGTAGATAATATTAAAGGCAAAGGCCAGTACGTTGGTACCTACATTGCCTATGGCTCTAAAAACAATGGCTGGTGGGGCGAAGGAGAAATAAAATTTTTTATGGATGGCGATACCAATTATCCTACTATTTGTGGTACGGGTACCGAAGATTATTTCTGCGGCTCTTATGATTTTGATACACAGAAAAAAAATGAAGCTGGTGTAGAGCAATCCAACTATACAGAGTATTGTACACCTTATGCAGGCTTGCACCAGGTAATAAAAGGCGACGGGCATTATGAAGTAGCGCAACGGTTTGGCTTATATCGCTGGCACATCAAAGATCCCATTCGTTTTGAAAAAGATTTGAAAGTAACCATACAAGACCTCGGCTGGCGACATGACGGCCGCTACCTTCCATTGCAGGATGATATTGCATCCACTGTTTTCTGGTACCAGGCAGATCCGCATACACCTTTTCCGAAACTACCGTCCAAAGATCAGCTGGAAGTAAATTAGAAAGATTGATTTTATTGCAGAGGCATTAATTCAACAATAATCTGACAAAATGGATAAAAGACACCGATTTAAATCAGGACTATTTTTCGGAGTCTTAATGGCTGTTTCGTTCATTGTCCAGGACTTGTTAGGTCATCCCAGTCTAACGTTCCCGAATATATTTACAACAATGGCATCGGGGTTAGCGGGTGGAGCTGTAGCAGGAGTTTTGTTTGGCTGGATGATGGGATTTTTTGCAGACTCTGAATTGTTGTTGAAGGGAACAAAAATTAACACCCTTACAGATGAAAGCATTTTGTTTGAAACGGGTGCCAATCATTTCAAAGGTGCCGAAGGCGTAGGTGGAAAGCTATACCTGACCAACCAGCGACTGGTATTTAAATCTCACAAGTTCAATATACAAAATCATGAACGCTCAATCAATCTGTCAGATATCGGGCAAGTTGAAAGATATAAGATATGGGGATTAATCAATAAAGGTTTATTGGTAACGACACTTCACAATAAAACTGAAAAATTTGTAGTTCAGCAAATAGATGAATGGATTAACCAACTGCCGAAAAAGAACGATTCACAATATCTGCATTTGCAATAACATTACAAATAATCTAAAAATTTATTCCATTCTCAATATCGACTGTAGTTTAATTAAATGCTGGTCAATTCAACACAGAGTCATAAAAATATAAATGTCTTTCATAAAGCTGTTGCACTAATGCAGCAGCTTTTTTATTGCCGGGTGCTGATGAAATACCGGTGACATACAGAAACCTACTGGTTACTAAATAATACAACCTGCCTGTTGAAAAAATGAATAATAAACTGTAATTTAATCCGGCCAAAGAAACACCACTCTATCCACAGGAAATAAGCAAATCATTTTTTAAGTTCAAAACTTTAATTATGCCATTACACTTTACCTGTGCCAGAAATATACTTTCTGTATGCCTTTTATCCGCGGCATTCTCTTTTAGCAGCTGTTACACTTACCGCGTTGCCACCAATGCACAGGCAGGTTCCGAACTTTCCAAACCCGTTACTGCACATGCCTTTTTTTGGGGACTGGTACAAAAACCTGCAGAGATACATACGCCCGTTTGCGATTCGCTGGGGGTAAACGGACTGTCGGAGGTGATTGTTAAAACGAATCTCGGGTATGCCGCCATTACTGTTGTTACCCTGGGTATTTGGTGCCCTGTGAAAATGCAGTGGAGATGCAGTAAACCTTGTAAAAAAACCGGTAGCTTATAAAAATCAATTAGCATGAAAATAGTTTCAATGGGCCAGCAGCAGTGGCAAAACAAGCATGAGATTTTTACAGAGAACATCAAAGAACTCTATATTGCGGGCAACGATCCTGACATGGGCGCACTGGACAGTTACAACGATGCCACCATTGCGCTGCAAAAAATGATTGGAGATGCAATACAGGCAGGAACGCCTTTTCGCTCACTCGGCGCCGGGTGGTCGTGGACAAAAATTGCCACCTGTAAAGATGGTATTATGCTGGATACCAAACAGCTGAACACCACCTTAACCCTTACCCGGCAGAGCGTAAAAAAATCGTATAAAGGGGATATCAACAACCTGATTTTTGCCCAGTGCGGCAACGGCGTTTGGGAGTTGAGCCGGGACCTGCGGCCTGAAGGGTTGTCATTGAAAACCTCCGGTGCCAGCAATGGTCAAACCATTGTGGGCGCTATGTCTACGGGGGCCCATGGCTCATCCATTGATGTAGGTGCGGTGCAGGATTATGTAGTGGGCATGCACATTATTACCGGCCCGGATAAACATGTTTGGCTCGAAAGAAAGTCAGCCCCGGTTGTTACCCAATCATTTCTAAATAAACTAAATACCACACTGGTGCAGGATGATGATTTGTTTAATTGCGCCCTGGTAAGTTTTGGCAGTTTTGGTTTTATTCATGGCGTGCTGCTGGAAACTGAACCGCTGTTTTTACTGGAGACTTACATGCGCCGGATGCCCTATGATGACACATTAAAAGGGTTGATGTCAACCCTGGATTTCAGCAATGCTGCACTGCCCTGCGGTAACGAAAGGCCGTTCCATTTTTCGGTAGTGCTTAACCCGTATGATATGGATAATGGTGCATATGTATTTACTTTTTACAAAAGACCTTACCGCACAGATTATGTTAAAGCGGCCAGCAATGCAGATGGCATAGGGCCCGGCGATGATGCACCCTGTTTTATCGGCAAGCTCACATCGGCTGTGCCTGCACTGGTGCCGGTAATAGTGAATAAACTGCTGGCAGGTGTGTACCAGCCGTACGAAAAGCAATACGGTACGCTTGCTGAGATTTTTAGTAATACCACCCTGCATGGAAAACTACTGAGCGCTGCCATTGGGATACCGCTTAACCAGGTAAACCGGGTAACAGAAATATTATTTGAAATGAATAAAACGCACGGGCCGTTTGTAGGCTTGTACGCTTACCGCTTTATCAAAAAATCAAAAGCTACACTTGCATTTACGCGTTTTGATTATACCTGTATCCTGGAACTGGATGCCGCTTTTTCCGACGATACCAAAAGCTTTTATACAGCAGTATGGCAACGGTTGGAGGATGAGGGTATTCCTTTTACTTTTCACTGGGGTAAAATGAATGAACTGAATGGTGACCGTATTGCAAAAATGTATGGCGATAATGCAATCACCTGGATGAAGTGCAGGAATAAATTGCTCGGTGCCGGTAGCCTGAAAGTATTTACCAATCCATTGCTTACTGAATGGGGGCTGGACCAGGTGATGTAAGCAATCACTCCAGCTGCCTTTATTTTGTACATTAAAATTGTTGCATGCCCCGTGTTTTTTTTGTTGTGTTGTTTTTTTTGATAGTGTATAGGTGTGCCGGCCAAAACGGCGACAGTATTGCTGCCGAAATAAGGCTGATCAACAGGGAGGTTGTTAATCAAACCGGCGGTGCTGTTATTTCCAACCGTGCCATGAATGTTTTCCTGGCAGATAAAACGGGCTATCTGGCGGGCAGCGATGTACTGTCCTTCTTTACCAATTATGTAACCTTCAATTCCACCGATGGCATCTTTACGGTGAACCATAATTTTCAAACGCCCGGCGGCAGGGACGAGCCGTTGAAAAACTTGTTAAGCGTGGGGTTCAACGCCAATGTAAATAGTATTGGTGCTGGTTTTTTAGATAGACGATTCGATGATGAACTGGGGCTTACAATTAATTATAAATGGCTTGCAAAAGTAAAAACGAAGTCTGATGCTTACCAACAGCAATTCATGAATGCATTGCGGGCCGGGCTTGTTCATACATTGGAATCAGCTATTGAGAAAGAGACAGCTGGTTTTAATACAGCATTGAACAGGGTAGCAGCAGCTGATATCAATGGAGCAAATGTGGACAGTGCCAGGGCATTGATACAAAATAATTTTTATGCGGATTTAAAGGAAAAATACCAGGCCCTCTTTGCTACACAACAGGCGGAACTGCTTACCAAAACAGCTTATTTTAAAACCATCAATTTTGGTTATACCAGCTTTACGGCCACTATCCCTATCATTGCACCCACCTACACTGTTGCGCCCGCCATTCCTGCTGCGTTTACGCAAAAACACAGTTATCCTATTCAATTGATGCTGGCACATACCAGGCTTTGGGAAGGCAGCCATTGGGGCAGGTTATTTGTAACGCTTGGCGGCAGCCTGCTGCTGAATAATTCCAAATTAAGTTATGGCGTTGCTAAAATAAATCCGGCTGCTTATACAAACATGGGTGGTACGGATACACTTACGCTGGCTAAGAAAGAGAAAGTGTACATGGGTCGGTATCAAACTTTTATTACGCCGGCAATACTTGGGCGCATTGTTTATTATCCCACCAATTCGCATGTTGGTTTTAGTGTAATGGCCGAACAACATATTGGCAAAGACAATTTACTCAACGCAAGGGTAGGTGTACCCATTGTGCTGATCAACAGCAAAAAAACACCTGCTGTTACTTTTGAATGCTACGTGGCTTTTTTTGATATGGGGCATGTTGTTACCAACCTGCAGGGCCGTGGCAAACGAACAACGGTAGGTATTGCTGCAGGTATACCTTTTAGCCGGCTGATGTATTGATGGGGCATGCAGTTTAAAAAATATTGCTTCGGAATATGGTTTCGGTCCTGGTGATGAGATGCAATGGTGGCCTGCCGGAAATGTACGTTATCAGATGCGTACCAGCAGTGAAAAAAAGATACCAGTCAACTTGATGGGGGATGGTTCATTTATTTTTAGGCCATCTTCTTCTTCCAAAATACATGTTGAATCAAATAACCTGTCAATGCGAAAAGGAATCCGCTCAACAGTAAACTAATAATCACAATTCCTGCAATGTCTTCTTCAGGATGGATTTTATGCAGTGTATACAGCAAAAAAAAATCAATCAGTACGCCAATAACACAACCCCTGGTGGCAAATGTTTTAAATTTTCCAGTTTTAATGAGCCAATATACAGTAGCCACAAAACCTGCCCAAAAGAATCCAACTACAGGCATTTTATTTTCATAAAAACCTCCCATGCCAACGAGTATAATAAATACACAACACACCCGGTATATTGCCTGGTGTGCTATATAATGTTGCTGCAATTTGTCCACGGTGGTAAGATTTAGATGTTACAGTTTATTTATTTGTCTGAAGTCATTGTGTGCCGATGCACAGCGAAGAAATGTTGCGCAATCTTTTAGCCGAAACAAATGTACACTTTTGCAGGCGTTCCGTTGTTATTCATACTATACATCAATTCCCCGAAACAGGGTTGTGTTTCATGACCATCCGAAGCCCTCACCAAATGCGAAAATCGCACAGAAGTTGGAGCATGATTTTTGTGATTCAATGATGGCCATGATTAAAGATACAGTAGCATATCAATTCACCAACCACAACAATCCAACAACCAATAATTCAACAATTTAGATGTTTTGAAGAGTTGTTTGCACCCAACGGGAGATTGCCCTAATGACAATTGGAGTTGAATAATATTGACGAATTGATTTTCATTATCACTTTTTTTGTTTTACTTTCATAATAGCATCAATATACGTCTCGTGTTCAATTTGCAGATTTTTAGATATGCTACGTGAGAGGTAATTTGGTAACGCATCTAAACTATACAAACAGTGGCGAGACTTTACTTCACCTCAGTTCTTTTGCTATCTTTTCTTGTTTCTTCCGCACAAGTCAACACAAATAAAGATAGTTCCCTTAACGGGACTGCTATAAAAGTTACACTACTTGGTACTGGCACACCACAACCGCTGATGGACCGCTTTGGACCCTCCACACTTGTTCAGGCAGGCAACACTGTTTTATTATTTGATGCTGGCAGGGGATGCCTGCAAAGGTTACGACAGTTGAAGATAGAGTATGACAGCCTGGATGCCTTGTTTCTTACACATCTTCACTCCGATCATATTGTAGGGTTATCCGACTTGTGGCTTACAGGGTGGCTTATAACCGACCGAAAAACGCCCTTGCCCGTGTTTGGGCCAGCCGGCGCCAGGCAAATGACTGATTACTTGCAGAAGGCGTATGCATTTGATATGAAAATAAGGGTGGAGGATGATAACGTAGCCATTGAAGGAGGCCAATTAGTAACCACTGATATAAAGGAAGGTATTGTGTATGAAAAAAATGGAGTAAAAGTGATTGCATTTTTAGTAGACCATTACCCTGTAATTCCGGCTTTTGGATATAGAATAGAATATGCCGGACATGCTGTTGTGCTGTCAGGAGATACGCGTTATTCAGCAAATCTTATCAGGTTTGCAAAAGGAACAGATTTGTTAGTGCATGAAGTGGTTATTGCTCCAGGCACATTAAAAGTAACCGATCCCAAATATCACATACTGGCACATCACACAACACCTGAACAGGCGTGCAGGGTTTTTAAAGCTGTTCAGCCAAAGCTTGCGGTGTATGATCACATTGTGCGCCTGTATGGGCATTCACCTGATGAAATAATTAAACTTACCCAATTGAATTATTCAGGTCCGTTTGTAGTAGGTGAGGACTTAATGAATTTCTCAGTTGGCGATACCGTCACTATAAAACGATGGGGAGAAAAATAAAACCCTCATTGGCGTAACCAACCATTAGTAATCCAAACACAACAATTCAACAAATCATAGTTCAGACAAAAAATGATTACTATAATTAAAAAGCACCTTCCCAATTCGCTCATCATAAAAATCACAACAATCAAACAAATCAAAGTTCAGACAAATGCAGATAGCTATGACAAAATGCAGTAACCCTCCAATTGGCCCATCGTGTAAATCATGGCAATCAAATAAATCGTGTTCAGACAACTGCAAATGGCCATGATTAAAAATGCAATCCCCCCGATCCTAAAAATCACACCAATCAAACAAATCACAGTGCTTACAACATCACCGCAATCCAACCCCTTCCACGCACAAGGTAATAGTTACCCAACAGCCGGGGCAATACCTTCCTCAGTGTACAGTAAAACATTCATGGCCGTTAATTTGCAGACAGTATTGTGAACTAAAAAACACACACATGAAACGAAACACCATCCTCGCCATTTCAGCAATGGTTGTGCTGGCAGCCTGCAGCAACGGCGGCACGTCAGACACAAACACTACCACCGACACCATGCCTACCGGTAAAATGGATACCATGCAAACGCAACCAACCGGCCCAACATCCGGCAATGGTAATACGGCCGCAGGCACATCCAATCCAGCCCCTAACTTAACAGACACTGCAGCCATAGGCACCAATCGCAGCGCCGGCAGAGATACCAGTCATGTACCGAAAGACACGCCGCACAGAATGAAACACTAGCCGGCAACAAAGAATGCAATTCCGGTTTGTGCCATTTGCATCCCGAAAATGGAAAATAACACGCCTGTAAAAAATATACAGCAGTTACAATCAATGTGTTGTGTTACTGGCACAGTTTAGGACTTGTATACTGTACAAGCGATGATGAACGAAGAGAGGAAAACGAAAAGCAGCTAACAACATCACCGCAGTTAAAATTAAAAAGGGTTTTCCCAAAGATATAGTCATTCAGGATTATGGTATAAAAGCGCCGTCTCAACAAATGAGGCGGCTTTTTTATGACGGTAAGTGGAGAGGTGAGTGGTGAGAGTTGAGTGGTGAGTGGCGTCATTGAGCAGCAAACGTTTTAAATGATAACGACATATCTACACCACGCCCCACAATAAAACTTTCAATTTTCATTACGCCATAAAAATGGTTTCTTGTAATATATGCTATCAGCGTTCCGCTATTTACATAGCGCTTGTCAATTGAGTTGCCCGTAAACAATCCCTTTGCCTCATTTTCTTTTAGCTGCGCTAAAGTTACATTATCGTAGCACGAAGCGCAGGTACCCAACAGGTAAAACCTGGCGCCATTTTGCGGAACAATGCTTGCCGTGTTTGCATCATAAACGTTCCACCAAAAATCGCCTTCGGTCGCCTGGCCGCTTTTTTCTAAATCAGCATGGAAAGTAGAATGTACGATTGTATTTTGCCGTTCAGTTAACATTGGTTCATGCAACATTGCAGCCCCCGTTGTAAGCGCATGTACCGTTAAAGGGCTTTCAGTGCCTTTCGGGCTCTTTATGTCAATACGCGGACGCATTGTCATTGGCTGGCTCGTTACACCTGTACTTGTGTTAGTATGCGTTTCCTGCACAACGACAACCGGCAGGTGCAGCATTGAGTCGGCTGCTTTTCTTATATAACGTGCATCGCCCCGGCGGTTCGGCTTTAAAGGCGGCGGTGTAAAAACAAGTGCTTTGTTTGCGTACATTTTTGCATCGGGATAACTGGCGGTATTAAAACTGGCAGCAGCCAGCATGAAATACGTAAAAGCCGCCGGTACTTCGTGTATACTGTTTTTAAAACTGGTTAAGGCAGTTTCAAAATCATTGTTGTTAAAGGAGGTTATTCCCTGAACTAAAAAATCCTGAGCCCTGGCAGTATCCTGGCCAAGCGCTTTGTTTTTGCTGAATAAAACAATCAGCACAACAAAAAATAACAGCGGCTTTGTAATGTGTTGCAGTTTCATACATGTTGGTTTAATTAGTGAAACACAGATTTCAATTCATTGCTGTCAACCTTTTTCATAGGCACCACCGGCGTTGTAGTTTTGGACGTGGCTGTTGAGTCTTTAGTGATGGTAGTATTGCTTTTTGTATTGTAGTAACTTACTGTTTTGTTAATGTAAATGGCAATGGTAATCAGCATAATGCCAAGTGCTACAAACAACAGTCCGGGCGATACACTTGCGAGGTCTGCTTTAAAACCGGCAAAGCTGGAAGAAAATTTAAATTCACCTTTAACCCCGGCAGAGATAAGGTTGTAGCCAAGCTTAATTGTTTTATACCCCAAAATAAAGCAGATGATTTTCATAACAACAATCATTGAAAATGAAATGAGGTATATTGTTTCGGGGGTTTGATTCATACAATGGCTTGTACAGTAAAATGGTTGAGCAGTGGGTTTTAACAACTTAAGAAACGATACTTTACTAAGGGCTGGTTTTTTAAAGGAATTTACCCGGCTTAAGTACCAAATAACCAGGATGGAATGTTTGTAAAAAATGAACAGCCAGGTTTTTAAAAATGCAAAGCCAGCTTACTTTAAACTTACAATAAAGATTCTACAAATGCAAGCCGGCACCCGCTTCCGCACGGGGTTTATTTTTATCCGCATCCAATTTGGGATGTAGTGTTGTATTTTCTAATGAGGCACATGATTAAAGATGAAGTGCACCTTGATTCGCTAATCACCACAATAGTCTGAACATGATTTTTGTGATTTTATGATTAATATGATTAAAATGCAGTACCTCCCCAATCCGCTAATCACCACAACAGTCTGAACATGATTTTTATGATTTTATGATTCACATGATTAAAATGCAGTCTCCCCCAATTCGCACATCATAAAAATCACAACAATCAAATAAATCACAGTTCAGACAAAAAAATGATCACCTTAAAAATCTGCCCTCATCCGCCCAATCCGTGTCATCCGCGTTCCATCCTTCGCTAAAATCAGCGTTCCATCTCCGCTACAAAAAAAGGGCGCTCCACACCCTTACAGGTGGCAGAGCGCCCGCTCGTCGTATCAAAGTAACAAACCCTGCGAGGCCAGGGGTACTCGTTTGTGGGGACAGGATTCAGGTCCGCCCCAGATGCTGGTTTTCCCGGAGATATTGTTGCAGCACCGCCTGATCAAAAAACACTTTACAATTCGGGCGTTTCTGGATGTATTTTATATTACCCTCGTCACGGATTATTTTCAGCGACCGTTCGCTGATGCGTAAAAAAAATGCAGCTTCTTTATTGGTCAGTAAATCATTCGGCAATGCCGCATCGGCCACAGGCGCAGGATCGTTAGCAGGAGGAATAGTTTTAAGGATACGTTTTTTGTAAGGTTTAGGCATTCGCAAAATTGTTTTTTAGGTTTAGATAAAATAACAGCAAAGCGGCCCAGAGGTAACGAATGAAGTATAAATAAAGCTAATTTGTTTGTAAAATGCAAACTTTATGAGAGAAATGTTTAAACTGACGGTGGAAAGCTGAAGGCTTAAGGCAGAAAGCAAAAAGCAGTAGGCAATAGTCAATAGGCAGTATGCAGTAGGCAATAGTCAATCAATGTCGTTTACTTAAACCATTAAAATTTATCCCGATAGTAATACTTTACAAAAAGGCATGAAGTTTACAAGTCCTGTTTCGAGTTTAAAACAGTAACTGGATAAGCTGCATCTTTTGCTTCGGTTCCGGCCAGCCGGAATTCAAAAAAATGCGCAGCATATTTTTTTGAAAGAAGCAAAAGCAGCAGCGTTCCAGTTACGCAGCCCGCCGGCTGAGGAGGCGAAAACAGCAAATAGAAAAGCAGCAACAAATTGCAATGGGCGCTTCAATCATTCTCCGGACTAATAAATTAAACGACATTGAATAGTCAACACGCAAAGTAAAAAGGAAAAAAGTAAAAATTAAAAAGGCAAAGCCGCAGCTGCAACAGCCAAAGCAGAAAAAAACAGGCGGGCAGCCTGAACAAGCAAACCAATCCCAAACCAGGCAGAGACACCTCCGCTCAAATCAGCCTTAAGCTTTCCGCCTTAAGCCTTAAGCTTTCTTACTGCGCAAACAAACTAACCACGCTACTATACACCAGTTGATTCCTGCTGCCGCTCACCGCCACCCTTACCCAGTATTGCTTGCCCGGTAGCAGATCCGTAAACACATACTTGCTGGTGGTACTCAGGTTGTTTTGCCAAACGGTAGCATCAGTAGGAGGTTCAGTACTCAGCTGATGATTGTAGCCCTTGCCACCCTTTACCGCCTGCACCTGGCTCACCAGGCTGCCACTTGTTACCCCGTTGGTGAGCGACGCGTTTTGCGGCGCCTCCAGGTAAACCTTACCCGGTTCCTTGCTCAGCGGGTAGCCACTGCTGGTGAGCATCGTAATACTGCCGTTGCTCACATTCATAATGTACAGGCCCAGCAGGCGCTGCACCTGTTCCAGCGCCAGGCGACTCTCATTTTTTTCCGCCACACTGTTTTTACCCAGGTCTTTCGCCGCAACAAGGGCGTTGCTGTAGCGGGTAACAGCCGCATCAACAATGGCCAGCGATGGGTTAGGGTTGGGGAAGTTCGCATTGCCCTGCATACTCGTGTTAATGTGCCTTGCAGTGGTTTCAAAATCCGCGTCCGATAAACGGCTAAAGCTCGTGTTAATACCCGGCATTTTCATAAAAATAAGTTTTAGGTTAGGCCCACAAAAGCGTGGAATAAGCTATAACCCGCCGAAGTATTATTTATTGTAGCCATGTCACAAACTGCTGCAAACTTCCACAAACTGCTGCAAAATAGTTTGCGGCAAACTGTAAAAAACCGTCCGAATGCCCGCCCGGAACGCCGGAAGAATCCGGCGCAACAGTAAATATTAGCCATTGTCTGTTTACTATCGACCATTGATCAACAACAAAACTCTTTTGATAACATACAGAACGGCTATGTTGTATAACAAAAATCTTTTGACAACATACAGAACGGCTATGTTGTTTAACAAAGCCCGAAGTACAACAAACAAAAGGCTGCTGTATACTAACAAAACAAAAAAAGTATACAACAAAAAGCTGCTGACGGTGTACAAAACGTTTTTGACAGCAAACAAATCACTTCTGCTGACAAACAACAGGCCAATGCCCGCAAACAAATGGCTTTATCCTGCATACAAATAGCTTTTGCTCACGTACAACGGCCCATCATTGCCGAACCGCGAGGTTTTAAATACAGTATTGTCCCAACATTGTTGCAATGTGCAGCTTCATTGGCGTCGCACTCTTGTACTGTTTACCGTTGAGGGGCTTATTGAAGCGGTTGTGCGTTTACTCCGGTTAAAAACCATGTTTGGCCGCGTGCGCAAAACCAAATTCGAGATCCGGCAAACCGAAGCCTTTCGTGCCGCCAGTGCCAGTGCGGAGTATTACCCCGGTTTGGCCAACGGCACCCGCCCCGGTATTTTTTATATCCCCATTTTAGATGCTACCAAGTTTAACACCACCAGTGGTATGGAAAGCCTGTTTTTGCACGAAGCCATTCCCGGTCATCATTACCAGGGTTCGCTGCAGGCCGAAAATGCCGCCCTGCCCAAATTCAGGCAGTTTATCTGGTACGGCGCTTATGGCGAGGGCTATGCCCTGTACTGCGAAAGTCTCGGCAAGGAGCTGGGGTTGTATACCGACCCTTACCAGCACATGGGCGCCCTCGGCGACGAGATACACCGTGCCATCCGCCTGGTGATAGACGTGGCCATGCACACCGGTAAGATGAGCCGCGAGCAAGCCATCCAATACATGACGGCCAACGAAGCCATCAGCACCGAGGGCGCCACCGCCGAAATAGAACGCTACATGGCCTATCCCGGGCAGGCCCTCAGTTACAAAACCGGTGCCTTAAAAATCAGCGCTCTCCGGGCAAAATACGCAAGCCAGTTAGGCGAAAAATTTAAGCTCGCCAACTTCCACGACGAGTTACTCAAAGACGGCTGCCTGCCGCTCGACCTGCTGGAAAAAAAGATGGACAACTGGTCAAAGCAACAGCAGTAGGTTGTTTGCGGTATAAATATTTTTTTGTCCGGGCAGTTGATTCATTAATCAACTGCATTGGCGTCGCACTCTTGTACTATATAACTTTATTGGGCTTTTATGGAAGCGGTTGTAGGTTATCAAAACAAAAATAGCATCCCCCCATCGCTCTAGGTTTACTAGTTTAGCAAAGTAAAAATTAGATACTAAACATTAGATTTTTGTTTTCAAAATAAAAGATAGAATATAGATGTTCATAAGATTTTTCTGTCAATAAATCTATAACAAATGTGTCACCTGGATATAAAAGCATTCGATCTCCAAAAGTTTTACGTTTGCCATTTGAATAAACCTTTGTAAAAGCAGCCGCCGGTATTATTTCAGTTACGTTAGAATTGTTTACCAATTTCATCTGTGCAGCGTCTAATGAAATTTCTATTTGTCTGAAATTATAGCTTTCACCAATATTTAACCAAGTCCATGAATTACCAGTAAGTCTTTTTATTAGTTCGTCTGAATTAACATACGGATTTCGGTTATAAATTTCAATACCTGTTTCTCGAACATTACTCTGCGCTCGTAGCCAAACCGAATTCTCAAAGCCAGTTTGAAGGCGGGTTTTTATTAATGGAAAAAGAGAAGTAACCCCTTTAGAATTATTCCAATACCCTTTGCTTGATGCATAACCATTAATACATTCCTTTCCCTGGCAATCCAGAGAATTTTGGTTTGACCCACATTCTATTGATTTTTTATTTTTTCCTGTAGTCCTGCATTCAGTTCTATTAAACGGAAAATAAATTTGCTCAAAATTTAAGAGTAAATAATATTCGAATGCCATACTTGAAAAAGCAATATTGACCTTTCTTCCTCCTATTTCTTCTCCTGCTTTTTCAAAAGCTTCTTTACGTGCGGGATGATTATCATGATCAAATACAACCCAAACTTCATTGTAAGTACCATCTTTTAATTCATCCTGCCCATTAAGTACCCACTTAAGTGGCGGCGGCCCCTTGGGTTCAAAAGGCTCAACTGATATGGCTTTACGTAGTACTTGTTTTTTTCTTTCAATCTTAAAAGATTCGTACTTTTTTGTCTCAACAATCTCAACTATCCTTGGTTCTGGCTTAATGGTTATTTCTATTGGATCAATGGCATAAGTTCCAATCTTAATTTCCTCAAGGATAGAATTGAAAAATAACGGCTCAGTATTTACACCTTCACAAATAATGAGTAAAGTTTTATTAGGATTTCTCTTCAAGGTGATATAAATTTTCCAGGGAAGAAATATTTGGAATACCACCAAATTTGCCAGCTAAATACCACTTGTCAAAAGGCGTGTCTTCTCTTACTTCATTAAAATCCTGTAAGGAATACAAAGAAGTCGCACCAATTTCATTTTTCTCCGCAAACCATATCTGATCTCTTCTAAACATTGTTTTATCCAGTAGGTTAGTATCGTGTGTTGTGAATATTAATTGTGCATTTTTCTTATTAATTCGTTTGTTTTGAAAAAGAGATACTAGTAGTTTAGATAAAAAAGGATGTAAACTCGTTTCTAATTCATCAATGAATAATATTTGGCCATTTTCAATTACATCTAACATCTTCCCTCCCAAAGAAAAAATTGCTTTAGTTCCATTAGATTCGTCAGCAAAAGGGAGTTCTTCATTTGAATTTATTAATTTAAAATTGTTAAACAGAGAATGTCTTCCAAATATAGAATATTGGAATTGCGTATATTCACCAATCACTAATTTTCTTATATCCGAGGGTAAATCTTTAACTATCTCTGACAAGTCATTTTCAAGAACTTTTATACTATTTAAACCAGTATCGGCTAATTTAACTAATGCATTAATCTTATCTAGCAATTTACTATCGTTCGAAACAAGTTTGCTAATTTGATTTTGTAAAGCTATCGATTGGTTTGTATTAAATGCATCAATAAATTGCAATTTTGAAATATATAAATATGCAAGGTTTATAATTTCGTTTGTGATTTCTCCGCCAAACTTCGACATCAATGTTTGATTATGAAAAACGTCTATTGTTTTTGATTTGGTTCCATCTTTTATTTTCCCTCGATGTATTATAGATTGACTGTTATCAGGTGGATTTCTTGATAACAAAACTACCGGTTTTCTTTGTGGCCAATATATCAATTGCTCCTCAATTACATTTCGATTATCAAACTTTATTTCGTACTTATATTTGATAGTATCATTACCTATAAATTCCAGATAAAATTCAGTTGGCGCTTTAGCTGTATCAATATCAAATTTAAAAGGGCTGAATAACAAAATGCTTTCGCCAACCTTTAATTTATCATGCCCGATATAATTAACAATAGCAAATACTGCCTTTATGAGGTTTGATTTACCAGAAGCATTTGCACCATATATCATTGCAGTGTTTAATAATCTTATTTCGTCGCCAGCCTTGCCTATGACCTGGTTAAAAACATTATTTTCTTTTGATTTGGATGCTTCAGCAATCAAACTGAATGTAACGTCGTCCTTAAAAGATCTATAGTTTTTGATAAAAAAATTCAATATCATAATTCAAATTGTGTGTGATTTATGCAAAAAATGTACTTTGATTCTTAAAACTAATGATTTATACACTTAAATGCGTTTGTTTTTTACATATTATGATGTTTTGAGCATATTTTCGCCGGTAATAATAATTTGAAGGCGTCAACTAGGTAAACAATAATAATAATAATAATGGCACATAATATTTTACAATACGAAAGCCAAGTTTGGAGCACAGCAGATTTGCTAATTGGTGCAGGTATAAAACAAAGCGATTTTCCAAAATTTATGATGCCATATTTTGCCCTGATAATGGTAGAAAGTAGGCTTATTCGTGAAGCAACAAACCTGGGAAAAGAATTTGGGAAGAATGATAGTGATGCCTTCATAGAGGAGTTTAAAGATTTGGGATTGGGCTACAATGATTACGTAGTAAGGAAAAATAAAACTCTTAAAGACATTTGCAAAAATGATAAAACTTTTGATGTTGATTTTCATGCTTACCTGAAAGCCTTTGACCCGGAAACTAAGTATTTGTTAGGGGTTGATAAAGGAACAGAAGAAGAAAAGTTTTTGGATATATCAGGTATGAGCGGACAACTGAAAAAGAAGCGTATTTTGTTTGATACAGTAAAAGCATGGAGTGAGATTGATTTAACGCCATTTAATAATTCAGAGATAACTACACTTGAAGAACACATCAAACGCAAGTGGGCTGATATATCCGCAGAAACAGCCGGAGAGCAGTACACCCCTGATGATATTATTTCCCTGATTTCTGAAATCATTATTTCCAAATTAGCTGATAATGGTAAGTTCCTTACCATTTACGACCCCACATGTGGAGGCGGTAATTTGTTGTTTGGTGTAGAAGATAAAATAAAAAAAACTTTTAACCGTCCAACAAAAACCTTTGGTGAAGATTGGAGCGATAGTCTTTTTGCATTGGCGAAAATTGAAAGCCGTTTTAGGGTTGATGCTGATATTCGTTACGGTAATACGCTTACGAATATTTCATTCATTGAAAAGAAATTTGATATTGTAGTTGCCAATCCACCTTACGGTGTTGATTGGAAAGGGTACAAAAAGGATATTGAGAACGATACCACCGAAAGGTTTATTGCTTTACCTTCTGTTTCAGACGGACAATTTCTATTTACCCAACATATTATTTCACAGTTGGCAGATGATGGGCTTTCTATTGTTGTACACAATGGTTCTACATTGTTTAGTGGTGATGCTGGCAGCGGAGAAAGCAATATACGCAAACATTTTTTTGATAATGATTTTGTAGAAGCCATTATTCAAATGCCTACTGATGAATTTTTCAACACAGGTATTTACACTTATTTGTGGGTGTTCAATAAAAATAAAGCAGCTGAACGCAAAGACAAAATTATAATAATTAATGCAAGTGAATTTTATAAACAACTAAAAAAGAATAGAGGTAAGAAACGCAAATACATGGAACTCGAAAATAGGGCTGTTATTGTAAAAGCATTGGCAGATTTTAGGGATACCGAATTTGCAAGAGTGTTTGACAAATGGAATTTCTATTATAATAAGCAATCAATAATGCTTACAAATATTGATGAAAATGGAAAAACCTATGAAAGCTTACTGCCGGTAAAAACAAATAAAGAAGGGGAAGAAGTTAGGGTAAAGTCGGTAAAGTTAGAGCCAGTTAAAATTGTGCAAACAAACGACGAAGGCACAACTGAATTTAAAGAAGTAACAATACTGAAATTTGTAAACCAAGGTGATTTAAAGTATACATCGTTACAGGACTACTACGAAAAATATATTAACCCAACTATCGCAGCATTAGATTACAAAGAGGGCAATCTGAGAGTACACACCACCAAAGCAACATATTGGTATGATAGTGATAGAGATACTTTGATCGAAGAAATTAAAGGCAAGCAAAAAGAATTAGGCTGTGGTAAAATAGTGCTTAAAAGTTCATACAAAAAGGCAACAGCCAAGCAAGAAGCATACATAGAATTAACGGCAGAGCTTACTGCAGATTATCAAAAGGATAATGAAATAATTGCTTACTCTCCTGATGAAACAGAAAACCAAAAGCGGATTGATGAATTTATGGCAAAGTTTATTACCAAACCTTTTAAATATTTAGAAAATGTAATTGGTGCAGAAGTCAATTTCAATAAAATTTTCTTTAAACCCGAAATCCAAAGGGATGTAGATACAATTGTTAAGGGTTTAGAAAAACTTGAATTGGAACTAGCCACTCTTGAAAACGATTTAGCACTATGAATTTAACAGCATACGATAAATATAAAGATTTAGGTGTTGCATGGTTCGGTGCATTGCCGCTGCACTGGGAAGTAAAACGAAATAAAAATATTTTTTACGAAGTATCTCAATTGTCTAAATCAGGAGAAGAAACATTGCTTACAGTTTCGCACATTACTGGTGTTACACTAAGAAGTGAGAAGAACGTAAATATGTTTTTTGCGGAGACAATGGAGGGCTACAAAATTTGCAAAAAAGGTGATTTAATAATTAACACAATGTGGGCATGGATGGGGGCTTTAGGAACATCAAAGTATTATGGTATTTGCAGCCCTGCTTACAATGTTTACCGGAATGTAAAAGGTGTTGATTATAATCCTGAGTATTTTGAATATTTATTTCGTATTCCTAATTCAATAATGGAAATGACAAGATATTCTAAAGGTATAGTATCCTCAAGACTAAGATTATATCCCAAAGACTTTTTTCAAATTCTTTCACCAGTTCCACCAATTCAAGAACAAAATTCAATTGCTGTTTACCTAAATAAAAAAAGCACTGCAATTGACAGGAAAATTTCGTTGTTAGAAGTCAAAATTTCACATTACAAAGAGTTAAGTAGAAAGCTAATCAATAATATAGTTCGTAAAGGTTTGCAAAAAGATATTCCATTAAAAGAAAGTGGTATTGAATGCATAGGTAAAATACCAGAACATTGGATTGTAGAAAGATTGAAGGCATTGGGTGATATTGAAACAAGTAGTGTAAATAAGAAAATAGAAGGAGATGAAGTGCTAGTAAGATTGGTGAATTATACAGATGTATATGGTAATGCTAATAAGGAAATTTGGAATGATGAAAACTATATGGTTGTGAGCGCTAATAAACTTCAGCAACAATATAAAAAGTTAAAGAAAGGAGATGTATTATTTACTCCAAGTTCTGAAACTATTGAGGATATTGGTGTATCAGCCGTTGTAATGGAAGACTTAAAAAATACACTTTATAGTTATCATATTTTAAGGCTAAAGTTTAAAAAAGAAATACACTTAAATTTCAAAAAGTACCTCTTCAATAATGATTTTGTACAAGAATATTTTAGTAAGTCTGCTACTGGTACCACAAGGAAAATATTAGGATTGAATACGTTTTATAATTTAACAATTGTGTTCCCTCCTTCACAAGAAGAACAAATTAAAATAGCAAGCTATTTAGATACCAAAACCCAAATGATTGATAAAATAACTATGAACATTGCGAGGCAAATAGAAGGGCTTAAAGAACTTCGTAAATCGCTCATTAATGATGTGGCAACAGGTAAACTAAAAGTAACTGGAACATGAAAGAATTAGACCTGCAAGATAAATACTTAGTCAACTTTTTAACCGAAAGACAGGACGGACTTAAGTACAAAGAAGTAAAAGCTAATACTGTGTCCTCACAATTTTTTGTTGTAGAGGACTTGAAACATTTTATTAGCAGCACAACACTCAACAAGGATAATTACAAGAAACTGTTACGCAAATTTAGCAGTGAAAAAGAGTTGCTTGATAAGTTCATGGAGTTTCTGAACCAACGTATCAAAGAAGCAATGAACATGGCTATCTTCATCAATAGCAATAAGTCAGTAACCTTTGAAGGTGTAAAGTTGCATTTGTTTTATCCAAGCGGCAGCGAAACCCATGAGGACAAACTATTTGATGAAAACATCTTTTCAGTAGTACAGGAATTACCTTACACATTCAAATACGAGGGCAAGCAATTATTTTCTTTCAGACCCGATTTAACTTTTTTCCTCAATGGAATTTATTTAGGCTACAGCGAACTTAAAAGCAATTACAATAACCAAAATGCCAGGGATAACGGAAGAAAGAAAGTTGCCAAAGATTATTTGCAAGCTGCACAGGCTTATTTAGAAATAGCAGACGGTAACGACATAAGCCTAACCATTCGCAAAGAGTTTCTAAAGATTTTTGAAAAGGCAATTCACATCACATCTACGGATATAAACGATACTTATGTAATCCGTAACATCAGCAACCAGTTTGATGAAATAAAAAATACAGTTGGTTCCGGCACTAATGATTTTGAGAACTATAATAAAAAAGTTTTCAAAGACTTTAAGGCTTACCCATTGCGGAATAAATCAGGTTCAAAAACTGAACGCTTTGAAGAAGTATTTAAAACCCTTTACGATAAAAAGATGGTAGAGAAAGAAATACTCTATTACAATTTTATTGAACGGGAGTTAATCAAAAAAGAAAATAGTAAGGGCAAAGAATACAAACACAATGATGGTAGGCTTATCAGCCCACGACCAAAACAAAAGTTTGGTGCTGATAAAGTAATGAGCAAAATAAATGAGTTTTTAGAGCATGAAGCAGAGCCAGACTATTTCATTAATAAACTAAGGTCAGAACTCAAAGCAAAGGGATTAGGTGATGCACAGGCAGAAGAATTAGTTGCAAAAAGGCAGAAGTATCAAAACAACAAAACTGTTTACTCATTGCTTTTGCAGTATGCAGCAGGGTTTGGGAAAAGTAATATTATCGGTTGGACTGCCTTGCAACTCAAAGACCTTCGCAAAGACGGTGAATATGTCTATGATAAAGTAATGTTGGTTGTGGACAGGGTACAATTAAGAGACCAGCTTGATACCAAAATGCACAATTTGAACATACAGAAAAGTATGTTCATGGAGGCTTACAACCAAAAGACTTTTACTGATGCTTTAAAAAGTGATACAAGGATTGTAGTTGTGAATTTGCAAAAGTTTGCCTCTGTAAAAGATGTATTAGCCCCTGATATTGTAATGAAGTTGGCATCTTTGCGGATTGCCTTCTTAATAGACGAAATACACCGTAGTAATAGCGGAACACAGCATGAAGAAATGGTATCGCTGTTTGATGAATTGCAAGCCAGCTTTGATAACAGTAAGGACTACAAAAAACAACAGCAAAAGAAAAATCTGATTATTGGTTTCACCGCTACCCCAAGCGACCACACTTTAGCAAGGTTTGGAGAGTTCAACAAGTATGCTGAGGCAGAAAAAATTTGGGTTCCCTTTGATAGTTACACGATGAGGGAAGCCATTGAAGATGGCTACATTCTTAATCCGATAAAAGGCATTGTTCCGGTGTCTGCTAAAATGTTTTTTGAAATTCCTGACAACGAATTAGAAGGCTTTGAAGGTGATACTGGCTATGAAGAAATTCCTGATGATACAGATAGGGGAATAGATGCACAGGGTAAAAAATATGCAATCAGAAAAAAGAAAATCTACCAGAATCCTGACAGAATAGAGGCTATTTCAAAATTTGTTGTAGAAAGGTTAGTAACCACAGTTTACCATACGATAAGAGGCACAGCCAAAGCAATGCTTGCTGTTTCCTCAATTAAAGCAGCAATCAAATACAAGAAATTCATTGATAAATACTTTGCGGAAATTGTAAAGCAGAAAAAATACGAAAGGTTTAAAGATGCACCGATTTATATTGTTTACAGTTCAGATGGACAAGACCAGCAAAATGCGACTTCATTAAATGCAGGGCTATCCGAAGAAAAGGTATTGCAGAATTTCGCCATCAAAAAGAATGGTTTAATAATCGTTGTAGATAAACTGCAAACTGGTTTTGATGAACCCAAGTTACAAACCTTATTCCTTGATAAAGAAGTTAGCGGAATAAATGCAATTCAAACCATTTCAAGAGTAAACAGAACTACCAAGTATAAAAATGATTGTAAGATTATAGATTTCTCTTACAAGAATGTGAATGTAAAAAACATAAAGGCAGCCTTTGAGCATTTCAGCAATGTAGTAGTAAGTGATTTTGACCCTTTGGGTGATGAAGCAAAATTGGAGATATACTATAATGAATTAAAGCAATGTGATATTTACACAGCCTTCTTTGACAAGTTTGTGAAGTACGAAAAAAAGCAGTTGGATATTTCTGCAATACTGGAAATTGAAAATGGCTTTGCTGATTTCATAAACAATAAAAAGAAGGAAGCTAAAGCATTAAAAACTGCAATTAACAAGTATTTCAATATTCTAAACCTGATTGAGTTTGTAATTGAATTAGAAGAAAGATTTAGTGAAGATTATTTTTTACAGTTCTGGCGGAGGTTCAACAATGAATATAATAACATCAACAAGCAAGATGAAATTATAGATGATGTTGAAATTTACTTTGATAACAAGATTGGAATTGTAGCCCCGGCAGAATACAAAGACAAAGTGAAAGGCAAACCTGCGGTAAATGGTGGCTCAAATGGCTCAGGTGATAGGCAGTACAAATTTGATATTCTAAAAGTCATTGCAAAACGTAATCAGGAAGAAGAAGCCATTGAGGAACTGATAAAAGACTTTGAAGCCAAGATTGAAAAGTTCTTTGAGTATGTAAAAGCAGATGAAGCAGGGATAAGAGTAATAGCCAAAATGCAAGATGATGGTTCTGCATTTGATGAAGAAGAAATCTACGAAGATTTTGCAAAAATTTACCGCAAGTTTGTTAGAAGGAATAAAGATTTAGGAGAGTTTTTTATAAGAGAAACACAGGATATTGTTAACCAGTTATGTGATGATTTTGAAAGAACGCAGATCAAACCATATCCTGAAAATGATATGATTTCCATAGCTGCCGAATCATAATTTACTCCAAGTTGGCTTTAGCATGCCTTGCTGTAAATATATAACGCTGTTGTGACTTAAGTTCCTTGCGCAGCAACGTCTCCTCCTCTCTCACTTGGCGCGAGCGTTCTAAAAATGTGAAGTCTGCGTTGACCCATGGGTTTTGGGCAGGGAAGGGTCATTGGCTATCCTTGTGCCAGACGAGAAAGAGGTAACAATATAATGCCGCAAGGGGCTTACTGAAGTGAGTCTGCGTTGGCGCAGACTGAAACACTTGAAGAATAAATATTTATAAAGCACCCTCTATTATTCGTAGAGGGTGCTTTATCGAATTTATGATGTGACAAAATTAATACATGCCAACTCTGGAGTGCTTCGTACCTCATCCAAAAATAAAAAATGTTCGGAACCTGCATTCTTTAAAGGACGCTCTATTTTAAATGTATAATGTCTTTCATCAACTTTAGTAATTGTTACCGGGTAAGCCTTTCGCCCATCCCATGATATCCACGCTTTATCTCCGGGAACAAATTTTTCAACGGTTCTCTCCGCATAGTGGAGTGGAGTTATTTTTCTAACAACTACAATCTTTCGCAGATCGTGATTTTTAATTGAAGGCTTTGCTACTATCGATTTACGTGAAACTGGGCAATTCTTTTTTTTCAAATAAGCAATATATGTTCTCCACGCCATTTTTAAAGCTGCTGTTGCCCCAATCGAAGCGTTTTTAAAATGCAAATAGTCTTGGTAATCTTGGAACGAATTATGAGAAGGCCATTCTTTATCGCGAAGCATATCTGTTGCCAAATCTCCAAGTGGAGAGTTTCTATTCTTGTGCTTTTTTAACCAGTCTGTGAAGGGTACGTGGAATAAGTTGGTTACGACTTTAACCTCAAGGGGTGGATTTTGACTAAGCATCTTGTGACAATGCTTCCAATTTGAATAGCCATGTTTCTTAGAAATCAAATCCAAAGCCTGAGTATGGCTGATTGCTTGCTGCTTCTTGAAATTTTTTGCTTGGCGCTTAATATAAGCGATGGTGTGTTTCGAATGTTTCATTTGAAATATACTTTTAGGTCCCCACAAGAAAAATGTCGCCCACCAACCATTTCTCAGATGTGAGAAAAAGTGTTTTCAAATAAAATTCAATGCAGTGCTGATACAACTTTGCGGCGGTGGGCGGCAGGCTTCTGCGAAGCCAAGTTGAAGGTATAAAATTTTCAAATTAAAATGTCACTGCTATAAAATAATTCTGGAAAATTTTATTAACAATAATATTAATTAGCGATCTTAAAAAACAATCAAAAATGCTATATTAGTATCTAGAAAAATGCCTCTCACACTTTTCATTCCAAGCTTTGTTTTAGCCGTTCTGGAATTTTAAAACATACTGCATCATGAATATGAAGACCTATACTGATTGCTGGAAGAAAGAGCTACTGCATATCCGGATTTTGTTGAAGAAAGACCTTGCCCAAGGCAAATCGTTTAGTGTTGGGGGCGCTCAGTTTAAGCAGGCAGCTCGTAATAAGCGACCTTCCGGATTTGACTTTTCTTTAATAATTAATAATGGCAAATTAGTTTACAATAGTGTTTCAGTAGTTGGGACAAATCTGTGGGAAGTTATTCAGGCAGACTTAAAAACCAAAGAATTAATCGCCGGTAAAAAAATTGAAATTAAAATGGAAGATTTCATTTTCACAATCAAGTCCACGTAAGTGTAAACTTTTCCTTCGCATTAGATACTCCCCCGAACCAAAGTGTCGATCGGGCGTGTACACTATGGACCGATTAACAGTGACATACAGCACGTAACGTTTTCGGCTATGCTCAGCTGGGACGTGTAAAGGTGATCATTATTTATTCCGGGCATATTGTAATATCAATTATACAAAATATTATAACGTTAATTTCCCGTATTGTAATTCTGCTTTTTTTTTAATCTATAAAACTTGTATCAGATTTTACGTGTTTTACGTAATTTTAAAACATGCCTACACTATCATCATTAAACATACCGACGCCTAAAAGTTGGGATGAATTCGAAGACATTTGCCTTAGTAGTTTCAAACTACGTTGGGCAAGTCCTAATTTGACAAAACACGGTAGACAAGGCCAACCGCAAAATGGTGTTGACATATATGGAGAAGATAACCTTGGTCAAATTGTTGGTGTACAGTGCAAGAATTATGATTTAGAATTAACAATGAAAACTATCGAAGAGGAAATTGAAAAGACCGAAAGCTTTAAGCCAGATTTAAAAGCCTTTTACATTGCGACTACAGCTCCGTCTGATACAAAGGTTCAGTCCGCTGTCAGAATAATTTCTGGTAAAAGGGTCGTAGCTAATAAGTTTCCAATTGGAATCTTCTTTTGGAATGACATAATTCAAGACTTAGCGAATAATGAATCGGTATTTTCGAAGCATTTTCCGCAGTTTAATATAAAAGGATCTAATACCCATAATGGTCAAAAGTTACTTGCCGTACTTGATTTGGTATATTATGGTGTTAATTTCAGTCAATCTTTGGGTCTTCTGTTTGGCGAGGTGTATGAAGATCCTAATCAGTTATCGATTCTTTGTAACGTTTTGGAAAGTGCATCCATGCAGTTGATGACTGAAAAGAAACAGCAAAATCTTGTTGCTGACTTAAAAGAAATTGTCGATTACGTTCTTCCTTGGGTGGAAGGAAATGAAAAGAGAGAACAAGGGTGGGCTCCTGTAACAAAAAGAGTAAAAAGTGTAGAACAAAAAGTTATTGGCTTGCAATATGAACTTTCTAATGATGAATTGGTAGTGTTTCAGCTTGGTCTTGCTTTAGCAAATTGGGATAGAACAACGGTAAACAACAGGAATATTAGACAGAGAGACGAAGATAACATAAGGAAATTAACACGTAAGCTCTTTGGGAAAACGCCCAAGGGAATTAATAATGAAATAAAAATTTACAAAGACGATAAAACGATAGGTGTTGTAAACTGTCCTTTTAAATGCTATGTGATTTGTAAGGACTACATAATTCAAAGGCAACTTTACGAATGAAAACTGCTTCCCTTCCTCTCGGCAACGTCTCCTCCATCCCAGCAACATCTCCACCCGAACCAGTGCGTTAGCCAGGGACGTTGCGTGCTACGGAGCAACGAAAGTAATAAGCCAGACGCAACGTCCTCGGACTATGCTGCAAAGGCCCGTTGAGAGACGTTGCTGGAAAACGTTCTATAGTACGAACTGGCTTTAAAATTCCACCACGCTCTATAGGATTTAAATAAAACCAGCATTATCTTTATTCCATGCCGGTTAAGCGCACCATACCATACAACAGCGGAATGTTTTTTATAACCTTCACTTGCTATGAATGGCTTTCATTGATTGATAAAACAGCAGGCTACGATATTGTATACAACTGGTTTGATCATTTGAAATTAAAAGGGCATTTTATAAACGGATATGTGATAATGCCTAATCACGTGCATGCATTGATAAGTTTTATCAACACAAAGCAAAGCATTAACACCATTGTTGGCAATGGCAAAAGATTTATGGCGTATAAAATGGTTGAACGCCTGGAAGCAAACAATGAAGTTGAATTGCTGCAAAAGTTATCCGCCAATGTAGAACCAATAAGAAAAGCAAACAATAAGCAACACGAAGTATGGGAGACTTCATTCGATTGGAAAGATTGTCGCAGCAATGAATTTGTATGGCAGAAACTGAATTACACGCATAATAATCCCTGCACAGGTAAATGGCAACTGGCAGCCAATCCAATTGACTACATCCATAGCTCAGCAAAATTCTATCTCACCGGCGAACAGGGCATTTATCCGGTTACCAATTTTATGGAAATGGAAGAAGTAAACTTTAATTTTAGCAAAGCGTAATTCAATATGCGCAATATCTTAACTATGCTTCAAATGCGGATGAGAGACGGTGCCGGGAAGAAGAAGATTTCCCTTCCCAGCAACGTCTCCTCCCGAGCCAGTGCGCTGGCCAGGGACGTTGCGTACTACGGAGCAACGAACGTAATCAGCCAGACGCAACATCCTCGGCTATGCTGCAAAGGACCGTTGAGAGACGTTGCTGGAAAAACAAGACTCGATGAGAGACGTTGCTTGAAAGAAAGAAGTAAACTTTAATTTTAGCAAAGCGTAATTCAATATGCGCAATATCTTAACTATGCTTCAAATGCGGATAAGAGACGGTGCCGGGAAGAAGAAGATTTACCTTGTTGAGCCAGCAAGGCACCAGGATAGCCAACGCACATTGCCAACGCTACACCCTTGCGCCAGATGCAAGAGCTGTCAGTTTGAAGAGTGCTTGCGCCAGGCCGGGGATGGAAGATGCACCAGCCACAGAAGGATGGTAGCGTTGCCAACAACATACTCCATTTTTGGTGGAAAAGGATATTTAATGGACTTGTGGAATTAATGAACGCAATAGAATTTAATTAGTAACCTTTTTAGAAAAACTAACTTCGTTAAGAAATATTAATAAGATTTAAACAAGCAGCAGATGAATTTTGACCATGCAGCCTTCCAGGTTTCGGATATTGAAAAAGCCAATAAATGGTATATTGAAAAATTGGGTTTTACATTTCTTTTTCAAGGTATCAATGAAGAGCAGCAGGAAGCTTATTCGTTTTTAGCTTATGGCAATTCAAAATTAGAGTTGATCCAGGATTTATTAACTTCTTATCAAAAGCCTGAAATCAAAAAACCATTTTGCCCACATGTATGTTTGGAAATTGAAGATATGGAAGCAGGGTTGAAGTTTTTGAAAGAAAATAATATTACTGTATTACGAGGTCCGTTAATGATTGAAAACGAAGAAACCTGGGTTTATTTTGCAGACCCGGATAATAATATTTTGGAATTTATCCAATGGTTTAACAAAAAATAGAAAACAATTATCGCCCTTTTGGGGCAAGCGTTCTATGCTTCCGTGGTTGGTGTAAACGCTTCGATCTCCTGGGTTGCGCCCACCTACCTGTAGCGAAATGAATTATCTTACAAATAAAAGTGAAAGCCAGCGACTTTGAATATAACGGTCATCGCAATTCGTACACCGGATTAAATGAGGTCTATTTTTGGACAACAACTATCAATCAATGGCAGCATTAATTCAAGCCGGATGAAATAAAATGATTGTCATCACCCCATTGGCAGCAATCCTGCGACTGCCCTTACTGACATCAAATGACCACTTTTGAACAATAAAGAATGAATGATAACGACACCAAACGACTATCACGGCTCACTGCAATGCTAACCCAATTGCAAACAAAACGGGTATTGACTTCAACAAAACTTGCTGAAAAATTTGGAGTAAGTGTCCGGACAATTTATCGGGACATAAAAGCATTGGAACAAGCTGGTGTGCCAGTTGTAACGGAGGAAGGAAAAGGGTATATGTTGATGGAAGGTTACAGCGTTCCGCCAGTGATGTTTACCGAAAACGAGGCAAATGCCTTAGTCACTGCTGAGCAACTGGTGTTGAAAAATAGAGATAGTTCTCTCAGTAAGGAATATACAGAAGCGGTAAATAAGATTAAAGCCGTGTTGTTATATACAACAAAAGAGAAAGCAGACTTACTTTCCAAAAGAATTGCAGTTAGTGCAGCCATGCCAGGCACAAGCATGAGTAATTCACTGACCTTTATCCAGAACGCCCTGACGGATTTCAAAGTTTTGAAAATTACTTATCAGTCAGAACACAAACAAGAAAAAACAGAACGAAAAATAGAACCATTTGCATTGTATTATAATCTTGAGGAAAGCTGGACACTTATTGCCTATTGCAGATTGAGGAAGGATTACAGAATGTTTCGGTTAAGCAGAATTTCAAAATTGATGACGCTTGAAGAAAAGTTTACGCCGCACAAACTGACACTAAAAGAGTATTTAGACAGCAAAGAAAAAAACTTTCAGCACCCCTGACATACCCTTGTCATAGCGCCATTTTACTTTTGTGAAATAAATAATTCTCAGGCAATTAAAACAAAAGAAAATGCAAAACAGGAATGTGGTATCAGTAAGAATAATCACCGCTGACATACAACGTTTAGTACAATTTTTTGAAAAAGCAACCTGTATACCAGCTAATTGGTCGACAGACGACTTTGCTGAAATAGTTACCAACTCCTTCACCCTGGCAATTGGAAGCACCCGGACACTGGCTTTTTTTGGAGAAGGAATAGCCCGGGCGGCCGCTAACAAAAGCGTAATTATAGAATTTCTTGTGGAGAATGTGGATGATGATTACGAGCGGATTAAAGATTTAACTACTGACATTGTTCAGCAACCGGCAACAATGCCCTGGGGTAACCGTTCATTACTATTTCGTGACCCGGATGGAAATTTAATTAACTTCTTCACTCCGGTGAGTGCCGAAGCGATTAAGAAATTCGCTTAGTCCCTGCTTCCATGGTTGGTGTAAACGCTTCGATCTCCCAGGTTGCGCCCCACCGACGGGTAGCAAAATGAATTTAACTTGCAAATAAAAAGTGAAAGCCAGCGACTTTAAATACAATGGCAATCGCAACTTCGTACCCCCATAGGCGCAAGAGTGCACTAAGCAAACGAAAATATAATAGGCGCTGGAATGAAGCGATAGTTTTGCAGGCTGGTTTCCAGTGTCAGCTTGTTACTACTATTCGGCAATGTAAAGCTTCCCTCGCTAAAGATTAAGAACAAGAAGGCACAGGAGAAGGACACATGCGCCAGACGGAGTTTGGTTTTTTTTTCAGGCAATGTACCATGGCCCGCCGGTAAATAAGATTGGCGATGCTGCGGCAATTGTAAAAACCGGTGCACTTATTACCATTTATAGTACAGTTACAGAATGTAAGGCTGCATGGTATATGCTAAGCTGTATATTTGAATCAACGATTTATTTGAGCCAGTATTGCCAATGTTGTAACCAGGTACTTCCTAAATACATACTGCAAAAACATACCCGCAATTTAGCAACAGGATAAAGTGAAGCGCAGCCAAAAGCTGATGTAATAACCAAAGGGCATAGCCGGTGCCACGATTTAGTTAGCTTAAGTGATAGCACACACCAATGATTAAAAATCAGGTAGTGGTTATTAAACATAAAGCCATGGCGAAACATTGAGTTACCGGTATTAAAGGAGTACGACACAGATTGTATAATAAGTAAACCTGATAAAACCTGACACCATGTTTAAAGCACCATTTTCATTTGAAGGGCGTATAAGGCGAACCGAGTATGGTTTAACGTACCTTATTTACGTTGCAGCATCAGTGGCTATAACCCTGCTTACTGAAGGCGGAAGTGAAACTGCCAAATTTTTATTGCTGGGGTATGTGCCGCTTTTGTGGCTGCTATGGGCCCAGGGATCAAAAAGGTGCCACGACAGGGGCAACAAGGGCTGGTACCAGTTAATTCCCTTTTACGCTTTCTGGATGCTTTTTGCCGACGGCGATGTAGGAGCAAATGAATATGGATTAAATCCAAAAGGAATCGGCAACGTAGATGAAATTGACGAAATTGGTGATTATCTCTCGCCCGAAGGTGATCCCTCCACCCGCTATCATCCCAATTAAGTTCAGTCACAGTGCTGCAAACTTTCCCCCAGCAACGTCTCCTCCGGAGCCAGTGCGTTGGCCAGGGACGTTGCGTACTACGGAGCAACGAATATAATCAGCCTGGCGCAACTTCCGCGCCTATGCGTCAAACACCCGGTGAGAGATGTTGCCGCTTCTGTGGTTGGTACAAAATGAATTGGTAAAATTATATGGCTACATAATAATGCCCAATCACATTCACTTGTTGTGGGAACAGTTAAAAATGAACGGCAAAAAGTTCCCCAAGAATGGATTTGAAAAATTTACAGCCAAAACATTCATCGACAACATGAAGGCATCGAACAATCCGGCATTAAAAAATTACGCCGTAACAGCAGTAGACAGAAAACATAATATCTGGTTAAGAGATCCGCTGGCAATACAAATTCTTAATAAAGAAATGGCAGCACAAAAACTGGACTACATGCATTTGAACCCAATGCAGCCACATTGACTATGTAGTAATCCCGCAGATTACCGCTTTTCTTCTGCACGGTTTTACGAAGGGCCGGGAGATGAGTTCGGCATACTAACACATTTCGGCGAAGTATTCTAACCGAAGACGTGGGCGGTGGGAACACCGGACCACGGGAAGAAGGGGTTTTCGGTGATGGAAGGCGCACCGGCCACGTAAGCAGAAAACTGCTAATACAATTGCTGCTAAGTTGGGAACAAAAAGTTAAGCTCTTTCTGCGCCGGTGTTTCCTGGTTACGACGTTTCTTCCTACCAGATTGTTTATGGGAAAACCACCGGACAAATAGAAAGCATCTGCAGGACGGTACCTGGATTTATGGCATTAATAATTTCTTAGCGTTGATACAGATTTAATGAGTATTCCTGTTTACGGTAAGGGGTTTCTGAGAACAATATTCTACAGGAAATTTACTGGCAGTAGCTGATAAATCTATGGCATGTTTTTAATCTGTTTATAAATCGTCGTTTCATTACTCATTTCTCTTAACAGTTATCTTTCGTTTATAAAAATACCATCCTGTTTTTTTACCTGATTTTCTGCTGCTGATTTGAGCTACAGGATAAATTCAAATTGCCTGTATGCCCGGGCATAAGAGCAAAAATGCAGAAAGTTGGAAGGGTGGATGAACGTGGATGCTTATTAAAGGCGTTACACGGTTAATAAAATGGCAAACTAAAATTATTAAACAACATTTCAAACACAAAAATCAACAAGTATGAAAGCATTAGTTTATTACGGGCCCCGGGATGTCAGGATTGCAGAAATGCCTGATGCCAAAATTGAAGCGCCTACGGATGTACTGGTTAAAATTACCACTACTAATATTTGTGGCTCAGATCTGCACATGTATGAAGGAAGAACAAACATGGAAAAAGGAAGGATCTTCGGTCACGAAAACATGGGTGAAGTAATAGAGGTAGGAAATGCAGTAACCCAGATCAAGGTGGGGGACATGGTTTGCATGCCATTTAATATTGGCTGCGGTCATTGCAAAAACTGCGAATCTGGCTTCACCGGGTTTTGCCTAACCATGAACCCTGATCCAAAAATGGCTGGCGCAGCTTATGGCTTTGCCGGTATGGGGCCTTACAGTGGCGGGCAGGCGGAGTTTTTAAGGGTACCTTATGGTGACTTTAATTGTCTTAGATTGCCGGAAGACGCGAAAGAAAAAGAGAATGATTATGTAATGCTTTCAGACATCTTCCCCACTGGTTACCATGCAACGGAACTGGCAGGTGTGATGCCCGGCGACTCAGTGGTAATTTATGGAGCTGGCCCGGTAGGACTAATGGCGGCTCATTCGGCGTCAATCAAAGGAGCAGGAAAAATAATGGTTGTTGACAATCATGCCGACCGGCTGAAGCTTGCAGAAGAAATGGGTGCTATAGCTATTGACTTTTCCAAACATTCCGCTGTGGAACAGGTACTGGAATTAACAGATGGTAAAGGTGCAGACAGGGGCTGTGAATGCGTGGGCTACCAATGCTGCGATAAACATGGCAGGGAGCATTCCAATACTACGATGAACGAACTTGTACAGGCTGTTAAAGCAACCGGGTCCATTGGTGTGGTAGGTGTATTTGTAAAAGAAGACCCAAAATCAAAGGAAGAACTGCAGAAAAACGGGCATATGGATTTCGACTTTGGTTCATTCTGGATGAAAGGCCAGCGGATGGCCACTGGCCAGGCCAATGTAAAATCGTACAACCGGCAGCTTTGCGCACTCATATCATCCGGCAAAGCAAAGCCATCTTCAATAATTTCCCATGAACTGTCACTTGATGAGGCTCCGGAAGCTTACCAACATTTTGATGAAAGAGACAAAGGATGGACAAAAGTGATACTTAAACCCGGAAAGAAAGCGGGGAAAAATAGTACAAAGAAGGGTGCCATTCATGCTTCCGTATAATTAAACCTACCTAATTAAAGCCCGGTATTTTACCGGGCTTGTTTAGGTTGTTGTAGGATCGGCAATCTGCCTCCGTGGTTGGTGTAAACGCTTCGATCTCCAAGGTCGGTGTCCCTCAATTGACGCAAACGGTCTATTGAAATGAAGTCTGCGTTGGCGTAAGGATGTAGGGCGGGGAAGGAGCGTTGTCTATCCTTGTGCCAGACAACAAATTTACTAGCAATGATAATGCACCCATTGCGGCAACCATAATAGCAGCGCAAACAAAAACAGTATGCCCGTAAATTACTGCAAATGTTACTTTGCTAAACCAGCAACGTCACAAGGATAGCTGGCGCACATTGCCAGCGCTACATCCTGCGTCAGCTGCCAGCGTTCAACAGTTTGAGGAGCTGCTTGCGCCAGGGAGGCTTTCGATACATAAAATATACCAACCAGGGAAGCAGAAGTCTGAATAAAAAAGTTGCAAACAATTTAATATTGCTATATTTATTACCTCTTTTCCTTCTTGTAATGCTTGTCATGGCCTTCCCTGCCCCCGTCTTTGTTTATTCATTACTAAACTAAAATCAAAAACAATGAAGCAGTCTAAATTTACCGGCTTGCTATTTTGTGCAGCCATTGCATTTTTTTTAATTTCTTGCGGAGGAGGCGCCACTAAAAAAACAGCGGCCATGGATTCCTCCGCAACGGTTAGTGCCCCACCTTCCGCCACCACTGCGGCACCCGTGACAAATACCATCGTTACTACACCCCAAAACATGATGATAGTAACACACAAGGTGGCTAATTTTACCAAATGGCTGGCCAGTTACGATGCACATGATTCCCTGCGGCTGGCCAGCGGCATACACAACTATGTTATAGGCCGCAGCATGCAAGACAGCAACACGGTAATGGTGGCTGTAAAAATAGATGATGTGGCAAAGGCAAAAGCATTTTCCAAAGGCCCCGGCCTGAAGCAGGCCATGCAAAAGAGCGGCGTAATTGGGGCACCTTCCATCTCTATTATTACAGCCGTTTGGCAGGATACCGTTGTCATCCCTTCAAAAATGCGGTCGAGAACCACGTTTGCTGTAAAAGACTGGGATGCATGGCAAAAAGCATTTGAAGAGGGTAAGCAGGAAAGGATTGATAATGGAATAACAGTTAGGGTAATATCCCATGATGCACACGACAATAAAAAGGTATCGTTGGTAACGGCCATAACAGATTCGGCCAAAGCCTTTGCCTATTATAAATCCGATGCATTAAAAAAAAGAAGAGCAGCCAGTGGAGTGATCGGTGAGCCTGTACGGTTTCTCTTCGATATAGTTAAACGTTACTGACGAAGCGCTTCATTCGCAGTAATGATGAGTCACGAATGGAAAGAATTGATCCCTTCTTTTCACTCGTTGAATAAAATGGGAGCAGGTTTGAAGCACACCCCCCATTGGCGTAAGGCTGCTTTGAAGTGAAGTCTCCGTTGACACACTTTTGGTGCAAGCGTTCTACTAAAGTGAAGTCTGCGTTGGCGCAAGGGTGTAGGGCGGGTATGGAGCGTTGTCTATCCTTGTGCCAGACAACAAATTCTCTACCAATAATAATGCAGCCATTGCAGCAATCATAATAACAGCGCAATCAAAAATAGTAAGTCTGTGAATTATTGGGATGTCTTACTTTGCAGAGCCGGCAACGGCACAAGGATAGCTGGCGCCCATTGACAGCGCTACACCCTTGCGCCAAATGCCAGCCTTCAACAGTTTGAGGAGATGCTTGCACTAAGCCGGGGCACCGGTCCACGGGAAGAAACTATTTTCGGAGATCGAACACGCACCGACCACGGAACCAATGATTTTGGGTTTGCAATTTTGGGAAAACGGTAAGCGGCAATGAAAAACTTATATAACCTGTAAAACAACTTTTTTCCTTCCCGGCAATGTCTCCTGCGGGCCATTTAGGTAGCCAGGGACCTTGCGTACTACGGAGCAACAAACATACTGCCTGTTCTTCCCAGCAACGTCTCCTCCCGAGCCAGTGCGTTGGCCAGGGACGTTGCGTACTACGGAGCAACGAATATAATCAGCCTGGCGCAACTTCCTCGCCTATGCATCAAACACCCGGTGAGAGATGTTGCCGCTTCTGTGGTTGGTACAAAATGAATCTTCCCAGCAACGTCTCCTCCCGAGCCAGTGCGTTGGCCAGGGACGTTGCGTACTACGGAGCAACGAATATAATCAGCCTGGCGCAACTTCCTCGCCTATGCATCAAACACCCGGTGAGAGATGTTGCCGCTTCTGTGGTTGGTACAAAATGAATCCTTCCTGGCAACGTCTCCTCCCGAGCCAGTGCGTTGGCCAGAGAGGTTGCGTACACGGAACAACAAACATATTCGGGCAGGCGCAACCTCCTCAGCCATGATGCACAAGCCCGTTGAGAAACGTTGCTGAAAAAAAGAAGCGTTGCCGGAAGAAATGGTAAATGTCAGTTATATTACCAGTTTCTTTTTGCGACAATTGAGTTTGTTTCTTTCTCCAGGTGTTCCACCAGCAAAGACAATTTCCTGTAAAAAGCTGCAATTAACTGTATGTTATCATCATCATAATGCCATTCATCTTTAATGTTGGCAGGATGCATTTCATTTTTTATTTCACAAAGCGCTTTTATCGCTTTTTCTGTACGACTGAGTACTTCCACACTCAACGCAAAAATGACAAGTCCGATATCTTTATTAACCTTCGCTTGTTTTTTACCTTTCTCTTCGTACTGTTCATCAATATCACTATCATCAAGGTCGTCTATAAACAATTGATTTCTTTCTTCCAGTTCATTCAGCAAAATCCCAGCGTCGTCAATACACGACGTTATTGTCTTCACCATAACGTCATCGCTGTCATCGAAGATGCTCGTGTCGATTCCTTCAGCATGCTCAAGGTAATAGTCCATTTCTTTTATTCCTACGTCGATGTGTATCATGAATGCGCCCTTGAACAAAAGAAATTGGGCAGCCATTATATAAGAATAGCTGTTGATAATATTTTGCCGGTAAGGAGTCATGCGGTTGTTTTTTTGCAGGCTGTTAGAGAAATGAGTTTTTTTATTGCCATTATGGGTGCTCCTCAATAATCACCTATGTCAACATCTCCATTCGGGCGCCACCGGCAGGTATCCCGGCCAGCGGCTGAACTGCAATAATGCAATAAAAATTTACTTTTGCAAGTATTTGTGTAAAACTGTTTTATAACAAGACAGTTCGTTCAATTTGCACGTGGGTCAGGAAACCAGATGGTGGCTTAAAAAATTAGCTTCTCCTCCTTCGCGGCAACGTCTCCTCCCGGGCCAGTGCGTTGACCAGGGAAGTTGCGTACTACGGAGCAACGAACTTAATCATCCCGACGCAACGTCCCCGGCTATGCTGCAAAAGCCTGTTAAGAGACGTTGCTGGAAAGAAAAGACGTTGGTGAGAAAAAGACGTTGCTGGAAAGAAAAGGATTTCCGGTGAAGGAAGATGCACCAACCACGGAAGCAAAAGCGGACGAGAATGATGTTATAACATTTTTGTTACAGGGCAGGTAAATCTTTCTTCTTTTTCCACAGCGTGCCCCCCAATGCCACCCCTGTTAATAAACCGGCCGGCGTAAAGATCAGCATTCCAAACAGCGGGGCTAAATTATTTGATTTCAATAATAGGATTGGTGCCCACAAACCTGTCATCAAACCAACAAAAGCACCCAATATGCCTAAGCCAGCCATGTACCCTCCGGCACTATCAGAGATGTTCTCTATTTTTAACCAGCACACAATGCCGCATAGCAAAGCAATCAATAGTGATATCCATTCTGCTTCACTTCCGGCACTTCTAAATTCGTTTGAAAAGCAGAGCCGATAAATTAATAAATAAATTACCATTGCTAAAAAAAGGGTTAGCATTAATCGAACAACGTATTTCATCTCCTGAATATAAGCAATACTAACGATAGCAAATCTAATTTCCTCCTTCCGAGCAACGTCTCCTGCGGGCCAGTGCGTTTGCCAGGGACGTTGCGTACTACGGAGCAATGAACGTACTCAGCCAGGCGCAACGTTCCCGGCTATGCTGCAAAGGCACAGGAAAAGACGATGCCGGGAAGCACACCTGGCGCTGGTAAATGTTAACATCCTTATTTCATTGCCTTAAGCAGTTTGTCAGCTTTTTTCCAGAACACCGAATAAGATTGATGAAAGCCGGTTATTTCGGGAAACATCCAGTCTCTTTCATCTTTTGTGCCGGGATAATGATTGCACGACGGATGCTCTTTGGAAATAAACACCGGGTCTGAAACGCCTGCTTTTTTATACATCGCTGTAAGGGCCTGTACTTCACCACTAAAAATTTGTATGCCTTTTATATTGGCCGCCAGGCCGGTAACGAATGTAATAACATCATCGCTTACCGGGAATTGTTTAAAGTGCGATGGCTCCAGTAACAGGATGCGGTTGGCTTTTTCTTTCTTTCGCCACAATGGGTCGAGATTGTAAGAATTATAAATAAGTGTTGGCAGTGCTGTATTGATTTGAGGAGTTGTTGTTTTGGGCAGGGTAGTAGTAAGTTTAAGCGTAGTACGCTTTTTAAACACTTCAGGCATATCCATCTTTACCAATACATCGTACGGTTTATCCAAAAATGTATCCTTCTGTTGAGTATGTGTATAACGGTTAATATTGTCCTGGTTGCAATAATATTGTTTCCATGAAAATGCGCCGGCAACCCATTGCCAGCTACACGTATTGCTCGCAATATCCCCGTCAAGCAAATGATAATACAGCCACCTGGAAGGTTGTAACCAATAGGTTTTAGCGACATTGCAAGTGATGGATGCTATGTACATGCGCACGTGGTTGTGCAGGTAACCTGTATTGTAAAAGCGCTCTAATAATTCATCTACAACTGTAATGCCTGTTGTTGCATGCTGTATTGCATAGGGCATGCTTTTGTATTTTGCATTGGGTTGTTTGTAAGTGATGTCTTTGAGGATATCATTGCCAAGAGATTTGTATACTAATTGAAAAAAATCCCGCCAGGCAAGCTCCTGTATCAACTTGTACACACCGTATGTTTTTATATCCTGCTGTTTCAATACCAGATCAAAAACCTGTTTGGTGCTGATTACACCTCGTGAAATATAGGGTGAGAGCCAGGTTACCTTCCCATCAATAAAGTTCCTGGTGTTGCCATACTGCATTGGCTGTATGCGCTTCATCCGTTTTACTATGGCAGCATAGCTGGTGGGGAAATGTTTTTTTGTAGCCATAAGTTTACAACATTTGTGGCGGCATATTGTTGACCATCATTATGGATACCTGCCAGCTTTTGTGGCGTCACAGCCCGCCAACCGCGGCTCGTACCCAAACACCTGTCCATCAATCAACAACAGCTCCTTCCAGCAACGTGTCCTCCCGCAGGTACGTTGGGGGTGTTGCGTACAACGTCCCGGCTATGCAGCAAAATTTAGTTAAGAAAATTTACCGGCAAAATCATGAGATGGCGATCCACTTTTGTATTAACAAAATAATTTTGTTTCTTTATTGAGGTTTAATATTGAGTGGCGTTAACATAGAATTTCCAAGCTGTCGGTACATCACCATTTGCTGAAATAAAAACTTAACGATTATGATAAACTTTTTCACAAATACCCATGAAGCAGGTAGCTTCAATTTTGAGTTAGAAAAAAAAGTCCGGATTTCCGGGAAAATATTTGAAAGATGGGTACAACTTTTAAGTCGCTCCATAGCGTGTGGTGAAGACAAAAAAAGAATAATTGAGAAAAAAGTAGGTATTACTAAAACTGAAAGAGAGGATTTAGAATCCTTGCTAAAAGGCAGTGTTGGTGTAAAAGGGATTGCTTCAATTGAATCCCAAATAAAAGCAAAGACAGGAATTGAGGTGAAATTTGAATATGCAACCACCGAGACCGAGGAAACTACGTTTAAAGCGCCAGAATGTGGGCGTAAAACTTTGGTTGTTTATCAATTGGTACGTGAATATGATATCACGATTACTGATAAAAGACTTTTCTCCTTTTCAAAAGGACAAACAAGAATTTTATTGACAGAATACACTGATAATATTCATGATAAATCTTTGACCACTGAAATCGATCCTGATTGTGGGTGTAAAGACAAATCTGAAGATGTAGATGATGGAATACTTTCTTTGTTGGTGAATAATTATTATCAACTTGTTACGCCATATAAAATTAAGCTTGAAAAAGTTACTTTAAAAAATTTAGGAGTTGAAGTAACCTTAGAAGATTTAGGAAAAATGCTCGTTAAAAATTATCAAATACAATCATCCACCCTTCCTGATTATATCGTATTTCTAGGGGGTATTAAGTCAGAACAGGTGGGTATTAGCTTAAATACTAACGGGAATTTAGCGTTTGATTATGTTGAAAAAATAACGTTTAATCAGGATTTGCCAATATTTGGTTATCAGGGTGCAGAATTACCAGGCTCCATGGGAGTAGGCTATCATCCTGCAGGTGTTAGGTATGGGTTTCTTCCAATTGACCCCTATAACCCTTATATGAAAGGCTATGAAGCAGGAAAAGGTGGTTATTTTGTACCACGTTCAGAATCTCCATATGACCCAAGGTTTTTTAGACAAGAGGGAGAAGGCCAGGCGAACGAATAAATTTCCCCCGATTGGTGCAAGCGGCCTGCTGAGTGAAGTCTGCGTTGGCGCTTAGGTGTAGGGCGGGAAGGAGCGTAACCTATCCTTGTGCCAGACAACAAATGCGTTAACAATAATAATGCACCCACTACTGCAATCGGTATAAGAGTGCGGGCAAAAATAACAGGCCTGTAAATTAATGAGAGGTGTTACTTTGCAGAGCCACCAACGGCACAATGATAGCCGTCGCACATTGCCAACGCTACACCCTTGCGCCAATGCGGGGGAAAATAATAGTGTAGCTTTCCTTAAAAACGATATAAGTCAGGAACAAGTACCCGCCTGTTTTACTAACTGCTAAAAATATTGCTATGCGAATTCTTTTATGCTTGTTGACAATACTAGTTTCTATTCAGTGTATTGCTCAGCTGGTGGAAAATCAGCAGGCATTTGAAAACCAGTTCCGCACATCGATAGCCACTAACAGTAGACCGATGCTACACTTAACTAATGCGGCAATCACATCCACTTCACCAGGCCAGGCAGTGTATGCCGAACTGGGTGGCACAGGCGGTTTTCTTTCTTTAAATTATGACACCCGGTTTGATAAGTCGAACAAAGGACTGGGCTTGCGTATTGGTATAGGAACAATCACCGATCTGAATTCATTTGGACTGACTTTGCCATTTGGTTTGAATTACTTAGCCGGGGAAAAAGTCCATTTTTTTGAAGCGGCGCTGGGTGCTACTTTCTTCAGTTTTTCAAAACAAAACCAGGACAGTTGGTTTTCTTTTACCAAAAAACAATTCCTGGCACCTTACTGCTGGGTTGGTTACCGCTATCAGCCCACTGACAAACGTTTTTTCTTTCGTGCTGGTTTGAACCAGTTTCTTGCAGGTGGCTTAAGTGGATTTGTAGCAAAGCCTTTCCCTGGTTTATCTTTTGGTTATTCTATTCGGTAGGGGCTATCCATCCTCCCCGGCAACGTCTCCTCCCGGGCCAGTGCGTTAGCCAGCAGGGACGTTGCGTACTACGGAGCAACAAGCGTAATCAGCCAGACGCAACGTCCTCAGCCTTGCTGCAAAAACCTGTTGAGAGACCTTGCTGAAAAAAAATGAGATACACACAACGGCGAAAGCCCTCTGCGGATAATAGAACCTGTTAATTATTGTTCATTTTTAATCTTCAATGCCCCATTCACGTATCTGGTACAGGGCATGTACCTCTTTACTGCATTCGTTAAAATCAGTTGCCCACTTCATTCCTCTTTCCATCAACAATTTTCTGGTACCCAGGGTCGCCTTGTATTCAGTTCTTGTTCTGCGATGCCCTTTCCAGGCAAAATTTGCGGGGCAACCGGTTGCAATACCTGATAATTGTAAATTTCTACGAGCATGCTGTTGATCAGCTTTGGCAATTGCCTGTGCAGCTTCAATTTGCAAAGCCCATGCAAACCACATAATATCTCCTTCTAATGTATGTCTGCCAGCCGTCGGTTTTCGTGGGTCAGAGGTATCAATTAATGCATCCCTTTCGGTTGCAGGTGGTAATTGATTGGTTGCAAACAGGAACATGGCATTTAAATAATCAGCCTGCACTTTCGGATCGGCCGCGTCTCCAAAATATTTTACAAATAAACTGTTAATGAGCACATCTACTTCCCTGATTGCAGCAGCAACTTTTGGTACAGACGCTTCTTTAATAAATGCTGTTGTTTTATCATAAAGAGCCATATTAATCCATGCATCAAATATGGAAGGGCGATGAACACGGGGAAGAAATAAAGTAAGTAATCCTGGCTCTGTTTTCTCATCACCAAAATAATACCTTCCGTTACTTTCGGGATGGTATATATCCCAGTATTCTGTCCAGGCGTCAAGTTCATGAAACCAACCGACATACCTTTTGAATGAATTGGAATCTGGCTCTTTTTTGTAATGCTTCGTCATCTGAACAATTAGTGACCGCTGATTACAACAATACCCCCATCTTTAACGTATTCTGCCAACTGTTTTTGGGCGAATCCAACTGCTTCTTTCATAATTTGAGAACCGAAGCCTGCGGTTTTTACCAGATTTGCATAACGGATTACATGCACTGCGGCGGCTAAATCAGTCATGGCTTCCGGATTCCAACCCGGCACTCTGTGAATCTTGCCATCAGCGCCTATGTACCATCCGCCTGCATCGGAGCCGAGTTGTCCGATAAAATAAATGTTTTTGCTCATAAAATTCTCCTTTTGCACCATTGATGTCAATTGAGGCAGGTGCTTTTAACTCAATTGGTTGTGAATAAAAAAAGTACTCAAGAAATCCCTTAGCAATACGATAAAAAAAATGGAGTGGTTATAAAGGCAGGCTTTCAGCTTTTTAATTGTTGTCTCTGCTGAAATAGTATGTAGCTAAAATTAAAAACTATAATTGAAAAATCATAATTTCTGTTTGTAAACTTCAATTGTGCTTCCGTCGTTGGTGTAATTTCTTCCCGGCAACGTTTCCTCCCGGGCCAGTGCGTAAGCCAGGGACGTTGCATACCACGGAGCAAGGAGCGTAACCAGCCCGGCGCGACGTCCTCAGCCTTGCTGCAAAAGCCTGTTGAGAGACGTTGCCAGCAACGTCTTGCATACTTTATAGGATGTATTAAAAACCAGCATTATCTTATCCGGTGCCGGTAAAGCGTACCATACCATACAACAGCGGGATGTTTTTATAACTTTCACTTGTCATGAATGGATGCCGTTAATTGATAAAGTAGCAGGTTACGACTTTGTATATAACTTTTATCTTTGGTGAGCATAGCGGTAATTATTTTTAAGTGTGGTAACTCAAAAATACTCCTTACCTGAGCGCACTGCTTTTTTTACATAACCAGCAACCTAAGCTACTTAGTAATCATATGCAGGGTAATGCAGGTGCACGCAATTGGGCGTAAAATTCCCTCCAATATTTAAATGTCGCTGTACCTCCCTATCTTAAATAGCAATCCGGAAAAACAATGATGAAGGACAGCCAATTTTAAAAACGGCAACTATTCAATAATCAGGCAACCATTTGTATAAAGTATACGATTACTATGTTGGCCTCCATAATGCAAATTAATTTTCCGCAGTAATAATACCAGGGTACCTCGCCACTTTAAAAAATGAAATCAAATTTTTTTTGAACTTAAATCAATTTTTATGCAAAAGATTACACTTAATAAAAGCCATTGGTTTTTAAAATTGCACTACTGGCTGATACTTGCATTGTTGATAACAATACAGGCTTGTAAAAAGAATGACCACCCGTTAAAAGATTTTCAGCAGGTAAATCTTGTAGCCAATAAAGCAGGTTACGGTGCTGCAAACACAGATGCCAGCCTGGTAAATGCATGGGGTATCGCTTTTGGCCCTTCTGGTATAGCATGGGTTAATGCCAATGGTACCGGCCTGAGCGAATTGTATAATAAAACCGGTGCTTCGGTAAGGCCCGGCGTGACGATTCCTTCTCCAGAATCCAATACCGGCGGCACACCAACCGGCATTGTATTCAATGGCACAACAGATTTTTTATTACCCAACGGCAAACCTGCTCTCTTCATATTTGTGGGTGAAGATGGTATCATCTCAGGGTGGAACGGAGGTAACGGAGCTGTGATTGTAAAAAATGATTTCCCGGATGCTATTTATAAGGGAGTTGCACTGGCAAACGACGGGGGTGCCAACTTTTTATATGCCGCTAATTTTAAGGAACGTAAAATTGATGTGTACGATAAAAACTGGAATGAAGTAACGAGGCCATTTGCAGACCCGGGTCTTCCCTCAGAATATTCACCTTTTAATGTACAGGCTATTGACAATAAACTCTACGTAATGTATGCAAAGAAAGTTGGCGATGCAACGGATGAAACAACGGGGCCCGGAAATGGATATGTAGACATTTACAATCCTGATGGTACATTGGTATCAAGATTAGCTTCACGGGGGGCGCTTAATGCGCCGTGGGGTATAACAAAGGCGCCGGCTGTATTTTTTGATCAGGAAAATAAAACGGATGCGGGTGTCCTGCTGGTAGGTAATTTCGGAGATGGCCGGATTAATGCCTTTGCAGCAAACGGAAGGTTCCTTGGAGCGCTAAGAGCGCACGGAGCTCCAATTGAAATTCCCGGATTATGGGGTCTCTCTTTTGCGCCCGCCACTGCAACAACGGTAGATCAGGGCTGGTTATTTTTCGCTGCCGGTCCAAATGATGAAGCAGACGGTTTATTTGGCTATATTGAAAAATAGCAATTCTTTTTTCTAAAAAACAGGCTGGTATAACTACCGGCCTGTTTTTCTTCGCAGCACCACCTCCTTCCAAGCCTGTGTTTTAGCCAGGGACGCTGCGTACTATACATGCATAACGATCCCTGCACCGGTAAGTGGCAACTGGCAGCCAATCCGATTGACTACATTCATAGCTCAGCAAAATTTTATCTCACGGGTGTACAGGGCATTTATCCGGTTACCAATTTTATGGACATGAAAGAGGTAAACTTTAATTTAAGCAAAGCGTAATTCAACTTGACGCAACGTCCCGGCTATGCATCGAGGCTCGTTGAGAGACGTTGCCGGGAAGCGGGGTTGCATAGAAATCCAAAGCGGAAGAAACTTGCCATTTAGCTATTACCTGTCAAATAAATGGATGACGGCAGTCAGCACTATTCAAAGGGTGGTATTTTACTTTTACAAAAAATTGTAAGTATATGAAAAAGCAACTCATCATTATAGTGCTTTGTATTATAGCAATAATATTTTCCTGTAATCAGCCAGGCAAAAATGAAACAACAACCACTTCTGCCACCACGCAACCAGAAGATTCAACGCTTATTATTGCCCGTAATTATTTTAAACCGTTGCCGGATGTTGCGGAAAATAAAGAAAATATGATTACCCCGGAAAAAGTAAAACTGGGCAAACTACTTTATTATGATACCCGCCTTTCTAAAACAGGAAATAACAGTTGTAACTCCTGCCATAACCTTGCAGCTAATGGAGTAGATAACCTGGCAACCTCTATAGGAGATGCCGGGAAACGGGGCACCCGTAATTCGCCAACCGTTTTTAATGCAGCATTGCACAATATGCAGTTTTGGGATGGACGTGCCAAAGATGTAGAAGAGCAGTCGGGCATGCCTGTTTTAAATTCTGTAGAAATGGCGATACCAAATAAAGAGTTTTTAATGAAACGGCTGGATACAATCCGGCTTTACCAGGACATGTTTAAAGCTGCTTTTCCGGGGAAAGCTAACTCAGTTACCTACGAAAACTTGCAAAAAGCCATTGCGGCTTTTGAACGTACTTTACTTACACCATCAAGGTTTGATAAATTTATGCAGGGCGATAAGAATGCGCTTTCTGCCGAAGAAAAGACAGGGCTAAGCACTTTTATAGCTTCCGGGTGCATTAGTTGCCACAATGGAGTGGGAATTGGTGGCGGAAGTTTGATGAAGTTTGGATTGGTAACGGATTACCGTACCCTCACAAAGAGTACAATGGATGATAAAGGCAGGGAGAATGTAACCAAAAATAAAGAAGATAACCATGTATTTAAAGTACCTGGTTTACGCAATGTTCAGGGCACTTACCCTTATTTTCATGATGGCAGCATCGCCACGCTTGACTCTGCTGTAAAAATTATGAGTAAGGCTCAGTTGAATAAAAACCTGTCAGATAAAGAAATAAAAGACATAGTTGCTTTTTTAAACGCAACATCTGGAGATATAAATGCGGATGCAAAAGCGGTTCCCCCGGAATTGTTTATCAAATAAGTTGAAGTACTTAGCCTTTATCACCCCATCTGCCCTGGAAAAAGGGAGTGAAAAAGATATTTCGAAGAATATACAAACTAAGGTAAGGGGTATTATCTATTCAACATTTGATTATCCCTTCCCAGCAACGTCTCCTCCCGGGCCAGTGCGTTAGCTAGGGATGTTGCGTACAACGGAGCAACAAGCATAGTCAGCCTGGCGCAACGTTCTCAGCCATGCTGCAAAAGCCTGTTGAGAGAAGTTGCGGGAAAAGATTTAAGCAAAGCATATTTAAAAAAGCGAAGTGTCCTCAGCTATGCTCTTATTTTAATGCCGGATAGTTTTTAAGTTCGAAAATTTTTAACAAGCAGACACAGGGCTTGCGCCTTTGGGGCAATTTTATTTTGCCAGGCATTGGCTGCAAGCCGGACACGCACTCAACTTACCGATGTAAAACTACCGTGCCTTTTAGCATCACCGGTTTATCAAGCACCCTTCCTTTCACCAGGTAAACATAAACACCCGTAGCCAGCGACTCACCTTTTTGCGTACCATCCCAACCCTTTGTAATGTTATTGGTTTTGAAAACAATATTTCCCCAGCGGTCAAATATGGAGAAATCCTGTAAGCTAAGAGAGGCACCGGGAGGAATGCGGTACACATCGTTTTTGCCATCATTATTCGGCGTAAAAGAGGAGGGCATAAATATTCTGTGAATCACCTTAACCACCAATTCTTTGCTGGTGGGGCAGCCGTTGGTATCTGCCACGTCTAATGTAAAAACAGTGTTCTCCATTAATGGAACGGTGGAAGATAGCAACGATTGCGGCTTTACTACCAAGCCGGCGGGCGTCCATTTAACCGAACCAGGATGGCCTGAAACAACTGCCTGTAGCTGCGCCGGCTCTCCCGATAGAACGGATACCTCAGGAGGAGCAAAGGTGATTTCGGGAACGCTTTTTACCCTGATCCCTTTTTTATTGGAAAGTACGCTTACTGGTAATGCACAACCCGGGATGCTGGTTGATAATATGCAGGAAACCGTATCGCCATTTGCCAGTTGATCATTGGTGTAGGTGGCGGAGTAGCTGGCTTTATTTTGGCCGTTTACCTGCCATTGGTAGATTGTATAATCCCCTGCGTTTTGCGCTGTGGCCGTAAAGGTTACGGGCTTTCCCTTACACACATCCGGCATTGAAGCAATCGTTACAATTGGATCTGTAAAATCCCGCACATGCATCACTATTTCATTAGAGGGGGCACTTGTGGTGGTATGACATCTTGAATCCTGGTCAATGGTAACCGTACAACTGATGATATCACCTTCCTTCAAGGTATCACTAACCAATGTTGGTGCGTTAGCGCCGGTTGAAATGCCATTGATTTTCCAGGCAAACGCAGGGAAGGTTCCGCCGTTTGCCGTTGCTGTAAAGGTGACGGTTTCTCCCCTGCAAATGGATGCTTTGCTGGGGGTAATTTTGATAGCCGGATGAATCATTGGATAAACATAAATGGTCAGTTGAGAAGACGTAGATTTTGTTAAGCCCGGGCAAGCTGGTGCCGACGCAGTGAGTACACATTTTATCCTGGCACCATTGGTGATGGTGGAAGTTGTAAAAACAGGGCTGTTGCTGCCCACCAGGCTATCATTTACAGACCACTGGTAAAACGGCACCCAAGTTCCATAGTAAGCAGTTGCTGTAAAAACGGTCAGTTCGCCCTCACAAATAAGCGGATCGGTATTGGCAACGCTAATGGTAGGTTCAATATCATTGAGCACATGCAGGTTAATAGCATTGCTAACCACAAGGGTATCAGCACCACAAGCTGTTGTACAACTGTATTCACAAACTACCACATCCGCATCATGCACATTTGTGTCGGTGTAAACGGCACTGCTGGTGGCACCTGTAACAACGTTATTCTTTTTCCATGTGTACACGCCGTTTGTTCCGCCATTTGCAACCGTTGCCTGAAACGTGACGGTAGCACCGGGGCAGATATTGTTTTTATCTTCAGCAATAGTAAGTACAGGAATGCAATTATTTGGCGGGGTTTGGGCAAACAACTTACCGGATAATATCAGCAATATAATGATGCAGCACTTTACCATAACAAAGCAGTTTGGCGGAAAAACGCAGTTGGTTATATCATCAGCCTGGCTGGCCCTTCATTATAAACAGGCACCTGCAGCTTGCAGTTATAATAAGAACGGTTAATCAAATTGCCATCACCGCAACTTGCAACCAGCAGGCTAATTTGTTTAAAATGGTGCACTTCAGGTAACAATATCCCGTAAAGAAAGATAAGAAAAAAAATGATACTGTGAAAGTGAGTGGACGGCCGTGAACGATGTATCCAGCGGATACGGAGGGAGAAGATACCACCAGGCGCTGGAATGAGGAGGGAGTTTTGCGGGGTGGGCTTCCGGTGTCAGTAGGTTACTAATATCGGTAATGAAAAGTTGTCCGCATTGAAAAGCAGTAACAAGAAGGCACAGGAGAGGAAACCTTGTGATAAGTAAAACTGTTTTGTAAAACAATTTTATCAGCTCATACGCAAAGGATATATTTACAAACAACTACAACATTACAATGCCTGATACCAACCAATGCCCGCTTTGCAATCGTGAACTGGCTGAACCCATTGTGCGCCACCATTTGATACCACCCAGCAAGGGCGGCAGGGATACCCCAACTGTACCGATGCATAAAATTTGCCAGGCCAAAGTACATGCTGTTTTTACAGAAACGGCGCTCAAAAATTATTATCATACCGTTGACCGCTTAAAGGAGCATGAAGACATCATCAAATTCATTAAATGGGTAAGCAAGAAGGACACCGGTTTTTTCGATATTACCATTAAAAAGAAATAGCATTTAACCCCGGCAATCTTCCGCTCCGGTTGTTGCACACGACTTGCCAGCAACGTCTCCTCCCGAGGCAGTGCGTTGGCAAGGGACGTTGCGTACTACGAGCAACGAGCGTAATCAACCAGACGCAACGTCCCCAGCCTTGCTGCAAAGGCTCGTTGAGAGACTTAGCTGGACAATCGTTCTATAGTACGAACCGGGTTTAAAATTCCACTAATGCTCTCTGGGATTTAACAATTAAGTTGCATTACTGCAAAAATTATCTGCCAATGCAGAACCAACAAGAAAAGCAAAAATAAGCAACACGAAGTATGGGCAACTTCGATCGATTGGAAAGATTTTGGCAGCAACGAATTTGTATGGCAGAAATTAAACTATCTGCATAACAATCCGTGCACCGGAAATTACGACTGGCAGCCAATCCAATTGACTACCTGCATAGCTCATCTAAATTTTACCTTAACGGTGTACAAGTCATTTACCCCGTCAGAAATTTTATGGGGATGGAAGCGGTAAATTTTAATTTTAGGAAAGCGTAACTCAACCTGCCGCAACGTTCCCGGCTATGCTTAAGGCTCGTTGAGCGACTTTGCCGGGAAGGGAATACAAACGTTAGCGGTAATTAAAAGGGAAAACTATTGGAATGCCAACATGGTTAAATATCACTTGCGATTACTGTTTCTTAATTTCAAGGCTTCCTTCATAATAGTAGAGTTCTGATGTTGGAACTTCAGGTGTTCGGTTCCAAAGCCTTCCAATTGTTCCTGGTGGGAAACTGATCGTCCAGGTTGTATCCGAAGTACGGGAAACGATCGGCCTTGTACTCCCTGCGCCGTTTATACCAGGGTGATGCATTACGCTGCTATCCCCGAAAAGTATACTGAAGTACTCGGTGCAGTCTGAATTGCAAAAGCGAACCTCTGTTGATAAAGGCGACAGGGAAGCACCAATAGTCATATCAGTAAAGCTGTTTATAGTAGCAGTTAAAGGTTTCGATATCGCAATATCATTCCCCCCGCCAGGGCCAGTAAAAACCCCTAATGATTTTCCTCCTCCCCCCGGCACCGGGTTAGTGATATGATGCAAAAGAGTGCGATTGCCCCTGGTGCCCGTGGGAGCCGGGGCAGTGGCACTGTCACATGTCCGGAAAAAGTCAAACGGCCAATTCATGCAAATATGGAACGCCTGATCAGGCCATCGGGTTGGATTCAACCACACGCCAATCCAGTCTTTACCAGTGTAGTATGTTCCCTTTCCGTCGTTGGTAAGATTGCCTGTCGAACTAACTTTGGCGTTCAACCGAATATCGCAGTCCTTCTGCTGCGCTTGTGCGTGGAGTTTGCACATAACACTGGTTATAGTCATAAAAAAAACAAGCGCCAATTTCTGATTGCAAACACCGCTAATCAATTTTTGCTGAATTTTTAATTTCATAAATAAATATGGAATACTAATTTAAACAAAAATGAAATTAGTCAACAAAGTTTTATAAATACTAAGTTTTGCGCTGTTGGATTTTCTGTTTATTTAAAACTACCGCCGTAGTAAGAAGAATCGCCGCAAGTCCTGCGTTGGTGTAGCGCGGGGCAGGAGCATTCCTTCGCAACAAGGTCTCCTCCCGAGCCAGAGCATTAGCCATGGGCATTGCGTACTAAGGAGCAATGAAACGTACTCAGCCCGGCGCGACGTCCTAAGCCATACTGCAAAAGCCCGTTGAGAGACGCTGCTGGAAAAAGAAAACCGATTATAATTTCACGCCGGCAGTATCTTTTTTTAGCAGGCCTGCAGGTGTTGAGTGTAAACTGTCTCGGGGTGCAGCAGGCAATTGTTGTTTCTGCTGAGCAGCATACCGCTTATACGCTCTCAATTCGCTTGCGTATTCATCGGTTGGCCAATTTTCATCCATATCCTGGATGGCTATTAAATCACTGTCATTCTTTGGCACTATAATCGGTTGATTGTTTTTATATTGGGTATTGTATTGAGTTAACCGATTTTGCAGTGCTATAATATGGATTTTAGCTTTACTTTTTATGTCTGATTCTTTTACGCGTAGCACAACTACATTTGCTCCGCTTATTTTTTCCGGCGTTGAGGACTTCTCAATTATTTTTTCCTGTTTTTTTTCACGATTGCCGCCTATAATTGCCAGCACTCCATGGGCTGCAAGATTTACACCCGCCACCTGGGCAAATACAGTACTTGTTTGAACAGCAAGCAGCAGTATCATAATAAACAAAAGCCTTTGTATTAGTTTCATAGAAAAGTATTTTAACTTTTGGCAAATTAATATTCCATAAAACTAAGACATATTTACATTTTTGCAACCCTGTACCGGTACAAAAGAATGATACATTTATTGAACTTCCTTCCCGTAAACGTCTCCTGCCAGGCAAGCATGTTTGCCTGGGACTTTGCGTACTAATGAGAAACGAATCTAATCTGCCAGACGCAACGTCCTCGGCTATACTGCAAAGCCCGTTGAGAAACATTGCTGGATAGTAGACTTGCTTATTATTAAAACTATAAACAAGTCCTGAATTAAAACTCAGGATTCTATTTCAACTTTTTTTTACCGGTACCAGCTATAACTTTTTGCAATTTTTCATGAACATTATTTATAGCTCGTGCTGGAAATACAGTTTAATAACGTATCCATCCGTCATGACTGAGATTACCATCCAACAAAGCATCAGGATTGGTTTGCAAAGGTGCAGGGTTAAAATATCCACTCAGGATGACCTCACCGGTTGCACCGAAAAATTTACCCGTGCCACCAATGATATACATAGTTCCGGAAAAAACTACCTTAGTTGGACTGGTAGCTTTTCCCGGAATTCCAGCTGGATCATTTTTAAACCAAATAGAATTTCCTTTATGATCATATGCTACCACACTAACTTCCGGAGGAACATTATATGCCTGTAATTCGGTTGGGAAAAACATAGTTACCGGGCTGGAAAACAAATGAACAACTCCTGAAAGTTGCCTTACAGTATACTGATTATAATAAATAGAAGCATTGCCCATATGTGTGGCATTTCCATCACCATCCCCAGGCCACCAGGCATAAGAATCGGGATCAGTGATAACCCAACCGCCGGCAATATCGGGCACAAAATGTAATTTCATCGAAAAATTGTCGTGGTAAGCACGGGTTTCAGGTGTGGCGGATTTTTTAGAAATTGTTTGTTCAGAATTATTGGGGCTTATTAAATCCTTTTCTTTTTGGCAGGAAATTAATGTTCCCAGCATAACAGGCAATATTAATGCCGCCAGCAATAAATTAGTCTTTTTCATACATCTACATTTAAGGTTAAAAATAATTTTTGATTATGGTTTCAATTTCCTTTTTGATCGTACAGATAATGAAGAACCTTCGATATGCTTATTCATTTATAAATAAAAACGACAACCTTCATAAATGTACAAATGCAGTTGGCAGATTGAAATGATTACCATCGAAAAAAGGCTGATTGTAATCAGACAGATAAAATATTCAATTCTTTCCAAGCAATGTCTAATAAGGCACGGGGCATGTTAGGCTGGGACATTGCATACTGGAAAGCGTAATCAACGAGGCATAACGTCTCTGTTTGACGTAAACGTTTTACTGAAGTGAATTCTGCGTAGGCGCAATGATATGAGGGTGTAGGGCGGGCATGAGCGTCGGCTATTCTTGTGCCACACAACATGAAATAACAATATTAATGCACCCATTGCGGCATAATAGCAGCGTAAGCAACGGCACAAGGAAATCCGACGAACATAACCAACGCTTTGGCCTTGCGACAATGGAAGAGTGTAATAGCTTGAAGAGGTGCTTGCGTTAATGGAGTCGTAAAACTTTATGCAAGTAGTCGAAAGAAAAAGCTTACATTGAATAGTCTAAAAAATAAATGAACTGATTATAAAGAAGCCCTTAATCGTATATGCTGATGAGTACATTAATAAAGAATGCCGGAGGAGGGTTTTAAAAATAGTTACATTGCTTGCCTTGATTGTTTGTACGTGCTTTTATGCACCAACGGCACTTGCGCAAAACAAAAAAGATTCCTTGCCTAAAAGTGATGATTTTTTTGAGCAATGGTTCAACTATTCCCGGCCAGGTAAATATCATCAATTGCTTGCTGCACTGGCAGGTTCATGGACATTCAGCGGCCGGCATTATTCAGGCGACGCTAATCCTGATTCTAATAAAGTTGAGGTAGAATTTAAAGGTACGTTGGAGCGAACATCCTTCGCAAATGGCCGATTTTTTATTGCTGAATCAACCGGAGAGAAAATACAAATGCCAATACAAGATGGTAAAATGAAAGAAGTAGTTTCCAAAGGGATTGAAACAGAAGGCTATGATAATATTAAACAGAAATTTGTTAAAACCATGATAGGAAATCATCTTGGAAGTGATATAGCTTATTCAGAAGGTAGTTATGATTCAACAAAAAAAGCAATCCTTTATTACCGTGTAGAAACATTAATACCCGGAGTAAGTATGAAGACGTACGAACATCTTAAGCTCCTTGATAAGGACCATTATACAATAGAAATTTACAGGGAACGAGAGAACAAAATAATTAAGGATACAGAAATTAATTATTCAAGGATCAAAGGAAAATAAATTCTTTCCTTTTTAGCGCCCACCGTTGGCTATGCTTGTGCCAGACAACAAATGTGCTAACAATAATAATGTCCCCATTGCGGCAGTCATGTTAGCTGTGCAAACAAAAATAGTAAGCCTGAAAATTATTGAGAAATGTTACTTTGCAGAGCGAGCAAAGGCCAAGGAATCTGGCGCACATTACCAAGGCTAGTTCTTTGGCCAATGCAAGCGTTCAACAGTTTAAGGAGAGGCTTGTATCAAAGAGGGGGATAAATAAAATTTCCTCGCGGAGTAATCTTCAAAGTAAGGCCTTATAGCGTAGCAAAGCACCACATAACCAGGCCAACACCCACTCCGCCGCCCCGCGTGATTTAGCGATAAAACAGCCCGGCATAAGTTTTAGCAAAGCTTTGCCAGAAAGCAGTATCCCTTAATTGCCAGAGCAGGGAACCGATGAGCAGCACCAAAAAAACGGTGAGGAAGGGTTTGTAGTTTTTCTTCCGGTATACATCAAACCCTAGCAATACGCCAACGATTGACAGGTCCAGCACATCAGCAATCGTTAAGGCATCGCCTATGTTCATTCCAGCAGTGTATATCAGCCCCCGCCCAACCCCGGGCCCGATGGCCAGGATGCCTGTAGCGATCATATACCGCATATGTGAGCTGGGCGTTTTGCGGTAGATCATGGCCAGGCTCCAGAAAATGGCAAAGGAAATAAAACCCCGCATATCCAGCGCAACGAAAGTGAAGTTTTCATGTTCGGGAACAATGCCCAAGCCCCTTGTATACCCTGACCTGCCGATGAGGAAAAGGAAAGCGATAACGAGCGGCCCCAGCACCCAGGAAACATTGCCTATTTTTTTGTGCAGGCTGGCCCTGCCTGATTGTATGAGTAGGGGCTGCACTATCAGCAGCAGTATCCATGTCATCAGTAATGCACCGTGAATATGTATCAGTGTTGTGGCATTTTTAAAATGCGGGAACTGGCTGGTGTAAGGATGATAAAATCCCCACTGTATTCCTATAAAGATCAGGAATACAAAAATGGAAGTGTTACGGTACACTTGTAGCATAGGTTGGTTTTTAGGTGTTGTGATTGGGTATGGTGAAACTAACTATTTAATATAACAATTGCAAATGCTGCACCTGCATGTAGTCTCATTTTGAAAATATTTCGTTGCCGTGGTTGGTTTAGTCTCCCCATATTGCTTCCGTGGTTGGTGTAAATTGTTCCTACTCCATTGTCTCAAGCGGACTAAAGATGTGAAGTTCGCGTTGACGCAGGGGTGCAGGGCGGGGTAGGAGCGTTGGCTATCCTTGTGCCAGGCAACAAATGCGCTAATAATAATAATGCACACATTGCGGCGATCATGTTAGCTGTGCAAACAAAAAGCAAGCATACAAATTATTGGGAAAGTCTTACTTTGCAGAACCAGCGACGGCACAAGGATAGGCCAACGTACATTTACCAACGTTAGAGCCTTGCGCTAGTTCAGGGGCTGCAATTTTAGATAGTGTAACCTTAAAAACAAATGAACCCTAATGACAGACGGCCTGGAAAAAGTTAAAAAGCAAATCCGTTTTTTATCAGTATATGCAGCCTTTTCATCTATGTTGCTGATTTTTGCCTTGTTCTTAATTTTTAGAATGGAAAAGCAGACAGACAAGCTATCAGTTGAGGAATTAACTGCAAAACGAATCAATATTATTGAACCGAACGGGCAATATAGAATGATACTTTCCAATAAGGAAAAATCACCTGAAAATCTATTTTATGGAAAACCAATTGGAATACCAGGAGGCAATCGGCCGGGCATAATATTTTTTAATGACGAAGCAACTGAATGCGGAGGACTGGTTTTTTCAGGGAGAAAAGATAGTAGTGGAAAATATTTTGCATCCGGACATTTTTCGTTTGACCAATATAATCAAAATCAGGTTCTATATTTTCAATATCTTGACGATAATGGAGACAAAAAAACAGGTTTGTATGTAGATGATTGGCATAACAGTCCAACTTTTCCAGAATTTCGCAACCAATATAAAGCCACAGAAAAATTACCCGCCGGACCAGATAGAGACCTTAGACTCAAACAATTAATGGAACCATTGAACGGCGATCCAGCATTTGCTCACCGTGTTTTTATTGGTAAAGACACAGATAAATCAGCATTAATAAACTTAGCAGACAAAAAAGGTAAAACAAGAATTCAGCTTATTGTTGATTCTGCGGGAGCAGCAAAAATTAATTTTTTCGACTCTGCAGGTAAGGTTGTTTACAGTTTACCTGATAAAGAGTATCACTAAAAAAAGGCAGGTCCCCCGTTTTGGCGCAAGCGTTCTACTAAAGTGAAGTCTGCGTTGGCGCAAGCTTGGTAGCTAAGGTATTGTGAGTTGGCTATGTTTGTGCCAGACAACAAAAGTAGGTAGCAAATATTGAGCATCCATCCAGCCCAGCCATAACATCTTCAAATAAATTGAATTCAAGAGCTGTCCTTAAAATTTTCTTCCGTGGCTGGTGTAAAGGCTTCGATCTCCTGGGTTGCGCCCCACCGACCTGTAGCAAAATGAATTGTCATACAAATAAAAGTGAAAGCCAGCGAGTTTAAACAATGGTCATCGCAATTTGTACACCGAATTAAATGAAGTTTATTTTTGGACGATAACCATCAATCAATGGTAACATTTATTAAAGCCAGATGAAAATATAATGATTGTCATCAACAGCCTGCTGCGACTGGTACAAAACTTTACAAAGACCCGGTTTTACTAAAGGCAGGAAGATGAGTTCGGCACACTAACCTATTTCGGCAAAGTTTGCGAACCGAAGACGTGGTCGGAGAGGACGCCGGGCCACGGTGAGAAAGGCTATCTCGGTGATGGAAGACGCACCAACCACGGAAGCAGGAAACTTATTCTAAACAATTTTCCTGCCTTGAATTACTCTAAGTATTATAGCTATAATTGCAATAACAAGTAGAATATGAATAATTGCACCTACATTAAATGCAAAAAAACCAATTGCCCAACCTATAATTAGTATCACGGCAATTATATAAAGTAAGTTTCCCATTTTTTGTATTTTTTATTGTTTTAAATATAGATTCCAAACCTTAAGATAGAACTTGTAAAGGTTTCAGAAAATGATCTAATGCAATGAAGCTATTGATTAATGTCAGTGTTTCCAGTTTTGTTTGGTATACATATAATATGGGATTTGCTGCAAAACTGGCAGAACCTTGAAGTAATTTATTCTGTTGTTTTTCCGTCAAATTCTTCTCCATATTTTTCAGCATCTTCTTTTGTCGCCCTTATCGTGTCATATTTGTGATTTGGGGGACCATATATAGTATAGATTTTTAATTCAGTTTTACTGTCAATATTAATCACGTTGTGCTTAGCTCCTGACGGTACAACAATAGCATCTCCATTTTTCACTAAGTATTCAGTCTCATCAATTATACATTTACCTGAACCACTTTCAAATCGAAAAAACTGATCATTATCCTGGTGAGTTTCTTCTCCAATTTCTTCTCCAACTTTCAGGGTCATTAGAACGAGTTGAAGATTTTTTCCTGTGTATAAAACCTTACGAAAGTTATTATTGTCCAGTGTGTCTTTTTCGATATTACTTTTAAATCCTTTCATTTTATTGAATTTAAATTTTGTTTAATAAAATTAAAAGTAGAACTGCTTGAATTGGTAATCATCACATAATTATCAAAAAGAGTTATATAATTCATACATTATTGTCAATCCTTTTTTGCGGTGTATAACTTCTAAGAAGCTATGCTTCCAGTTTCCATTCTGCTTGATGAAAGGAGTGGAAATTAAATCGCTAAATCAAATTGAACCTGCTGATATCTTTTTGCCCATCTGATAACTTTACTTGTAAATAACATTATTTCGAAGGGTTTTTCTATATAATCATCCGCGCCACAGGCAATAGATTTTTCTTTCAGTTCCATACTTACTGATACCATGATGACAGGAATATTTTTATGGGTTTGTTTTATTTCCCTGCAGATATCTCTTCCATCTTCGCCGCCCAAATAAATGTCCAACAGGATGACATCAGGTTTAATATTTTCTATGACAACATCTATATTTTTCCCAGTAGTTATCAAAGTAACGTCATGTCTACTCATAGCAAATAGCTGTACATACATTTGCGACAAATCAACCGAATCTTCAACAATCAGAATATTAGACATGGTCAAGTTTTAAGTAAAGTATAAATATTCAATTGACTTTAATAGAACCACAATCATATAAACATATGATTTTAAACCATATAATTTATTCGACACCTCAATCACCTATCATATATTATTCAAAAGTTTTGCCGCAAGGCTGGCTGTACGTTGGAGCAATTTTATCGCTATCATCTTCATCCTTCCCGGCAACTTTTTCTCCCGGGCCCGTGCGTTAGCGAGGGACGTTGCGTACTACGGAGCAACAAGCATAATCAGCCTGGCGCAACGTCCTCAGCCTTGCTACAATAGCCTGTTGACAGATGTTGCTGGAAAGAAAGTAATTGATCCATGAATCAATCAATTGAAGTAATTTACTGGTGATTTTTCACCCATAAAAAAACACATAATGAGTTACTATTTTAACAAAGTACTTGCCGGTAAAAATTTTGAAGAAGCCGTAGAACAGGTAACAGAAGAACTGAAAAAAGAAGGGTTTGGCGTATTAACTGAAATTGATGTCAGCGCAACCCTGAAAAAGAAACTTGATGTCGATTTCAAAAAGTATAAAATCCTTGGAGCCTGCAATCCGCAGTTTGCTTACAAATCATTACAGGCTGAGGATAAGATCGGTGTTTTTCTTCCCTGCAACGTTGTTGTGGAAGAACATGAAAACGGAGAAATTGAAGTTACAGCCGTTGATCCCGTAGCCTCCATGTTGGCAGTTGGCAATGAAGTATTGTCTGCTTCTTTAGGTGAAGTAAAAGAAAAACTGATACGGGTAATCAGCAACCTCAACTGAGTTGTTTCTATCACATCCCCCCTTTGGTCCAGGCGTTCTGCTGAAGTGAAGTCTCTGCGTTGACACAAGGGTGCAGGGCGGGGCAGGAGCGTTGGCTATACTTTCGCCAGACAACAAATGCGCTAACAATAATAATGCACTCATTGCGGCAATCATATTAACAGCTCAGGCACAACAATAAGCCTGTTAAATTATTGAGAAGTGTTACTTTACAGAACCAGCAATGGCACAAGGATATCCAGAACACATTACCAACGCTACGGCCTTGCGCCAACCGGGAGTAAATGCTTCCGTATTGTAGCGTGAAACAACCTGACAACTACAAGCGGCGAACTACAAAAAGCCACAGCCTGTAACATTGGATTGAATGTTGCTGCCCATTTTTAAACAACCCAACTAATTAACAAAAATTAAGTATGGAAAATAGTATGAAAGACAAGGTAATTATTATCACAGGAGCCAGCAGCGGAATTGGAGAAGCGATAGCACTTGCATTGGCTAAAGAAGGAGCTAAAGTTGTGCTTGGTGCAAGAAGGGGAACCCGCCTGGAAAGTTTAGCTGAGCGGATCAGGGAATCCGATGGCGTAGTTGAATACATAGTTACTGATGTAAGAAAGCGGGATGACCTGGTTAATCTTACAGGACTTGCATTGACTAAATTTGGCAAAATAGATGTATTGATTAACAACGCAGGAATAAGTCAACTTTCCCGGATTGACGAACTTGATGTTGAAGGTTGGGAAGATATGATTGATGTCAATATCAAAGGGGTTTTGTATGGAATCGCTTCGGCGATGCCCATATTCAAAAAGCAAGGGTATGGTCATTTTATTAATATAATTTCCACATCGGGAATAAAAATCGTTCCGCTGCAAGGGATTTACGCCGGAACTAAAAATGCGATCAGGACAATTACGGAAGTTCTGCGGCAAGAATCAAACGGAAAATACCGGGTCACCGGCATTTCACCAGGTTTTGTACAAACTGAATTTATCAGTAATCTGAAAAACCAGGCGATGCGACAAGCGGGGCAGCAAAGAATGGACGAAATCGGAATTCCTCCAAAGGCTATTGCAGATGCGGTAATGTATGCTATTTCGCAACCAGACAACGTAGATGTTGGAGATATCGTTATACGACCGACAGTGCAGGATTAATAAAGCTCAATGCGACTACCGTGGTAAAAGTGCTCTTTCTCAGCAACATCTCCTCCCTGGCCAGTGTATTACCCAGGAACGTTGCGTACCACGGAGCAACGAAATGTGCTCAGCCCGGCGCAACCTCCTCAGCCTTGCTGCAAAAGCCCGTTGAGAGACGTTGCTGGAAATGATTTCATGGAAATGACACCTGCTAACTTTAATTTGAGCAACGCGTAATTCAACCACACGCAACGTTCCAGGCTATGCTGCAAGGCTCGGTGAGAGACATTGCTGTAAAGAAGTGGTTCATCGTCACGATTCGTAGCATACGAAGCAAATCAAATAACTTGTTGCCCATGGCACAACGACAGCGGGTAAAAGCTATAACTGCACTTGTTTTGGAATATGCAGCCTTCAATAATTGTAATGATCAGGATTTAGCAGCAGGTGGTGGCAGCAATACAGCCTGTGGTGCAATATTTTTAACTGGTGTTGTTGTTTTTAAATAAGCAAAAATGGCTTTCAGTTCATCATCATTCATTTTGGTTGCAGGCATCAGTGACATAGGTGGCATGAGTGGCCTCGTGTTGTCAAGCCCCATCCATTTGCGTTCGTGCAGCGCTTTTATAAACTGCTCTTCCTTCCAGCCGCCGATACCCGATGCGTCGGAAGTAAGGTTTACCGCATAAGTTGTACCCCATGGTCCGGTCCAGGATGTGAATGATTGCGTAACAATCAACCCCTTTTTTGCAGCTTCTTTCGCGTCAAAATCAGGAGGGGGCATTTGCGCAGGATGGCCTGAAAGCAACAGGTTCATGTCATCTTCAGGTCCGTTGGGTCCCATTTTTTTAGGAGTATGGCAATCGTTACAACCAGCGTTTTTAACGATGGATTCACCCCATTTTACCTGGCTTTCAAAACCGCCAAAATTGTTTTTGGCATTTGCGGTAGCGGGAGTTGCTGTGTTTGAGGCGGTAGCAAGGGGCTCTGTTTTTGAATTGGTACAAGCGAAAAACAGAACAAAAGAGAAAGTAAATAACACGCGTGTTACAGTCCATTTTTTCATAAAAATGTTTTTAAGGTTAAAATAAAAAACAGAAAATATTTTCACGAGGTGATAATAGATCATTTCAGGAGGAGCGGATAAACCGGGCGGGAAGTACTCGTTTAGAAAGATAATATTTTTTTTATAAACTTCATAGAGATAAAAATATCCTGGCCCCGTCGCAGCAACGTCTCCTCCCGAGCCAGTGTGCTGGCCGGGGACGTTGCATACCAGGGAGCAATGAATAATGTTCAGGCCGGCGCAACGTCCTTGGCTATACTTCAAAGAATTGGAGAGAGACGTTGCTGGCAAGAAGAATATTTTATAGAGAGAATCATCAAAAACACATATATTTAGTTAGCCATTACCTGGCGAAGCGTTTGCCTTATTTACTCCACGTTTTATTTATCATTACTTAATCATTGTTAAACATGAAAAAACATCTACTTTTTGCAGTTGTATTTTTTTTTAGCATACCATCGCTAACGGCGCAGGATATTGTAAACGTAAAAGACATTAATACCGCAGGCAGTTCTTTTCCGCATGACCTTATCATCTCAAACGATAAGCTCTTTTTTATTGCGCAGGATGCCAGTAAATACAATAGTATTTGGGTTACGCTGGGCACCAGTGCTACAACCTCCAACGTTGGGCCTTTTGGAGGTATTAGTAACAGCATACAGGAACTCCGGAACTATAATAATAAAATTTATTTTTCTTACAATGATGGTATAAACGGGCAGGAGCCCTGGGTGAGCGATGGCACTACCGTGGGTACTGTAATGCTTAAAGATATATTTCCAGGCAGCACAAGCTCTAACCCAAAAAATTTTACCGTTGCCAATAATATGCTTTTCTTTTTAGCAAATAATACGAACGGAAGTCAAAGGCTGTATGCCTCTGATGGTACTGCTGGCAATACGATTGTTGTGAAAGACAACATAGCGAATGGCTTTAATGGCGAAAGAGCAATGGCAGTTTTAAATAATGAAATTTATTTTGAAAGTGATGATGGAACAGGCTCAGGAAGCGGCTTGTGGAAAAGTGATGGTACGCTTGCCGGAACTGTACTTGTAAAAGCAAGTATTATAGTTGCCAATTTTAATGGCAATTCGCCGGTATTAAATGGCAAGATGTACTTTAATGTAAACGACAACATTAATGGAGATGAGTTATGGGTAACAGATGGAACAAGTGCGGGTACAAATATCGTAAAAGACATTTATCCTGCCGGCAGCGGTGAACCGATGAACTTCCAGGTATATCATACCAAAATTTATTTTTCAGCAAGGGATGGTGTAAACGGCGAAGAACTGTGGGTAACGGATGGTACGGCATTAGGGACACAAATGGTAAAAGATGTGGTAGCGGGCTCAGGCAGCAGCCAGCCACGTGCCATTACAGTTTATAAAGATACCTTGTATTTTATCGCATGGGCTACCCAGGAACTTTGGAAATCGGATGGCACGGCGGTCAATACGCAGTTGGTAAAAGGTGCAGTTCCTTCTACCATGTTTTCAGCAATTTGGAATAATACCTTGTATATGATTTCAGGTGTGGACTTTTCAACTTATCAAAGTAATGGCACCACAGCAGGGACCATTCCCATGAAAGCCAATAATACAACATTTCCTATAAGCCATTATTCGCAGTTTGGAAGTGATAATTATTTCCTTGAATATCATAACGAGCTTTATCTGCAGGCAAGTGTATCGGGCATTACAACAGGATATGAGCTGGTAAAACTTACAAGTGCCGCACTGCTGCCATTGCATTTATTGTCATTTACGGGCCAGGTTGTTGCAGACAACGATGTTTTGCATTGGACAACTACTAATGAAGTAAACACCGCTTTTTTTGTGATTGAACAAAGCACAGATGGAAATATTTTTACTGCCGCAGGCCAGGTTAAAGCCGCACAAAACAGCTCCTTAAATAAAAATTACATTTTTACACAGCGTTCAACCCTTAATGCAGGTGGCTTTTACCGGCTTAAAGTGGTTGACACAGATAATGCATTTACGTACTCTCCGGTCATTAGAATAAAGCATGGAGATGCAATGGGGCTTAAAATAATATATCAGCCAGGGAATAAATCAGTTATGATTAATAACCAGGCCAATGCACTTTGCAGATGGCAATTATATTCAGCAAGTGGTGTATTAATAGGTCGCGGAAATTCATCAAACACATCTTTAAACATACCTTTAGGCAATGCCGTTAGTGGAGTGTACGTAATAACCTGTAACTCGAAAAATGCATCGCAATCTTTAATATTCGTAGTTAACTAAATGCCTGGACTGTTGCAGATTTGCAGGAATAGGCATACTTGATGTTCGCACAACACTTGAAACCCATGATAAGGCACTAATTTCCATTTCCTACCAAGGGGTTTTAGATTTAGGAATTTACGGCTATCAAAACTTTTTGGAGGGAAAGCTTCCACCACGAATTACACTGCACGTAGTACCCCACTGCCAAACAGCGCATCTTGATTACCTCTGGCTTAACCGGATACAATGTTTGGGAATAGGGGAAGCAAATATGGAGAATTCTTATGTAAGCTATGATGTATATGCTGTGCGGTAATGCTATCTAAATATATTTCCATAATATTACAGACCCGCTTGCCGGTACCATTTCCTCCCAGGCTAGTGCATTGGCCAGGGAAGTTACATACTACGGAGCAACTAGCGTAACCAGCCCGGCGCAACGTTTCCGGCTACACTGCAAAGGCCCATTGATAGCCGTTCCAGGGCATATTACTACTGAGATGATACTATCTTACTTTGTATTGGTAGCAATCACTGGTGAGCACCACAGCGAGGCTCCCTGCATCAATAACCTGGAAATGGATGTCGAATGCTGACCCTGATGGAATGGCTGTTACATCTCTCCACAACGCTTCGCGTCCGTCTCCATTTTCATCTGTGAATATTGATTGAGGGGTCAGTCCCTTACCAAGTGTTAACCATGATGCACTGGTACAATTGCCATCAACCACATTGATGGCATCTACCGCCCTTTGCAATAAGTATGCATGGTTGGGTTGCAGGTGTACTTCAATATCAAGGTCAATGATTTTAGCCGGATCACGATCCTGGCGAAATTTGAGATGTCCTTCGGCGTCGTCGCTGCCATAAAAACGCACATTCAAATCAAAAGACGGAGACAGGGTTGTTTTATTTTTTAATGATTCAGCAGAAAGTTTCTCTTCTTTATTTAACAGCTGGCTGGACTGTTTCTGGCATGACAGGGTGAATAAAGATGCTGATGCCAGCAATAATCCTGCGTATAACATTTTTGTTCCCATAAAATAATTTTGAGGGATGAATAGATTGGTTTCTCAATTTTTGAGATCCTGTTATTTAATGGTTCAATGTTACTTTCACCAGCTCACCCAATGGTGGTCCAAATCCCCAGCCGGATACATACAAATTTCCGTCAGGTCCCATTGCCATTGCAGTAGGGAAATTTAAGCCTGATATCACATCTTCTACCATTCCATTGGCATTGATTTTTCTTATTCTGCCTGCCCCCGGAGTTGGGAAAGGGTTATTGGCAGTCATCTCCAGCACATAGATATTTGAGTTTTTGTCTGCCACAAGCCCTACGATAGCATTAAACCCTGTGGCCATTTTTTTCATTATACCGCTTGGGGTAATCTTAAAAACGCTGGAGATACCTGTAATAGGAAATACGCCCAAATCGCCTACAAAGAAATTGCCTTTATAAGCCACTGCTGTTGGAACAATATGTCCTTCACTTGCAGAAATATCTACCACTTCCTGAATGCTTCCATCCAAACTAATTTTTACAAAATTGCCATGATTGGGTTCCAATGCATAAAAGCTATTTTCTGCTACTGCCATGCTATACCAATTGCCTTCAGGTGTATAATCATCAGGCTCATTGTGAGCACCCGGATGTGCTACTGACCACGAGCCCAGATCAGCGATCATCGTATGACTTCCATTTGAATTGATCCGGTATATGCCGTTGGTTGAAGACGGAACGCCATGGCCACAACCTGCTCCCGCCTGCAGCACATACAGTGTGTTACCTATGAAGGCTACATCTGCCGGCCCGAAGAAGTCTGCTTTAGTGCCGTCCAAATTAGTTCCTACGCTTGTAGGCAGATTGTCAACAACAGTTGCCCGGCTGCCTGATGATGGATCAATTCTGGATATGCGCCCCCCGGTAGGGCAACCAAAATAAGGAGAGAAAACTGCAGGTTGCAAAGCAGCGCAACTTTGTGTGCTGCACAATGCAGTCGGGCCATTACCTGCTTCTGCAACATATAAATTACCATCTGGTCCAAATTTTAATCCTCTTGGATGATTGAGGCCTTTTGTAATAACCAGCATTGTAGCCGGTGTTGTGTTACTTGTTTTGCTAAACGTGCTGTTGTCAGCTTTTATCGCGTTGCTGTTTTCCGTATACTTTATTTCTTTGTTACAGGATGCGAATCCAATAATAAAGCACAAAAGGAAAACCTGGAGCGAACTGCCCTTGAAAGATGTTTGCATAACTTTTGTTTTATTGGTTAATAAAAATAGGGACCAACGAATGTTGTTATTATCAGCAGGATAGTGGTGAACTCAAATTGATAAAGCTGCGGCTGGTAGTAGCGCTATTACCCAAAACTATGTTCTACAAGGATGTGGCAGGAAGGAGAATAAAGAAAGAGTTGGATGAAAAATTTCCAGAGAGATCGGAATCGAAAAACGAAAGTACAAGCACTGAAGTAAATGTAATTACAATTTTTTTGAAATGCAAGCATTTTCAATTATTTAGCTTCTTCGCATCAACGTCTCCTCCCTGGCCAGTGCGTTGGCCAGGGACGTTGCGTACTACCGAGCAACAAACGTGAGCAATTCTACGGAACGTTCTCCGCCATGTTGCAAAAGTTCGTTGAGAGACGTTGCTGGAAAAACGTTCAACACTATTGTTGGCAATGGCAAAAGACTGATGGCGTGCAAAATGATTGACCGCCTGGAAGCAAACAATGAAATTGCGTTATTGCAAAAATTATCCGCCCATGTAGAACCAATAAAAAGAGCAAACAATAAACAACACGATATCGCAGCAACGAATTTGTATGGTAGAAACTAAACTACATGCATAACCACCCGTGCAGAGGTAAATGGCAACTGGCAGCCAATCCCATTGACTACATTCATAGCTCAGCGAGATTTTATCTCACGGGTGTACCGGGTATTTATCCGGTTACTAATTTTATGGAAATGGAAAAGGTGAACTTAAGCAAAGCCTAATGCAAACTGCCGCAACGTCCTCAACTATGCATCAAGGCTCGGTGAGAGACGTTGCCGGGAAGGAGGTCCTGTAAGACACCCTAATTAATTTACTCGGTTGTGGCCAGCGGTAATAATCTATGATTTCTTTTTGGTGGTTTTAGGGGTATTTTTTTTAACGGCGTTTTTTACAGGTTTTGCAGCTCTTTTTTTAGCCGGGGGGCTTTTTTTACCACAACTGATTTTGTTGATTTTTTAGCTGCCGGCTTAATTAGTTTCTTGGCAGCTTTCTTTGCTACTTTTTTAGGAACATTGTCCGCAGCTGGTTCCGATTTTGAAACAAGGTCACTGACTGCCTCCTTCACCGATTCAACGGCATTACCGGCTGCTTCAATTAAATGGTCTTTTTGATTGGATATCTTGCCGGCGATTGTTCCTATTGCTCCGGCAATTTTGATTAAGGTCGTTTCTTTTTGTGGCGCTTTTACCAATTTCTTTTTCTGCTGCATTGGATGAAGTTTGATACCATTTAGTGTAAAAATGGTATCTGATACAAATACAAATTTAATTCACCAGTATACGGCTATGTAGTAATGCCCGGTCACATTCGCTTGTAGGGGGACCAGTCAAAAATGAACGGCGCAGCATGTCCTGATTTTTCATTTTCATTCGGCCGGAAATTCGTTCCTGTTTTATATATTGTTGGCTCAAAAGCCTGCAGCCCCGGGCAACCTTCTTGTAGCCAGCTACGTTTTTGATAGTGTTGTTATTCTAAAACAAAAAACATCTAGTGTATGAAAATGAAATCATTAATTTCAGCTACTGCACTCATTACTGTTGGTCTTCTAACCGGCCATTCGTGCAGCAAGAGTAATGGTAATTCCGGTTATAATAGCAGTCCTGCGCCTTCGGCTTCAGCAGATGAGATCCAAATTTACAATATGAAGTTTTCGCCTGCAACACTTACTGTAAAAAAGGGAACGACTGTAAAGTGGAAAAATGAAGACAGTTATGCCCACACCGCCACCTCCAACGACAACACAACTTTTGACACGGGCAATATTGCCGGCGGAGCCACAGCAACTTACACCACCACAACCGCAGGTACTTTTGATTATCATTGTACTATTCACGGACTTTCTATGGCTGGCACATTGGTAGTGAATCCATGATACTGCTTGCGTGATTGGTGTAAACTTCGATCCTGCCTCTGCTTCAGTGGCAGGTGTAAACTCCTACACCCCTCCTTCTCAGCAATGTCTCCTCTTGGGCCAGTGCGTTAGCGAGGGACGTTGCGTACTACGGAGCAACGATTTTACTAAGCCTGGCACAACGTCCTCAGCCATGCTGCAAAAGCCCTTTCAGAGACGTTGCAGGAAAGGAAGGCACTTACTGATCCATTCATAATATTGGCGCCGGCTTCTTTGTTTATACCTTCTTTTGCAAATTCACAAACCAAAACATCAAAGAATTCTGATTAAAAAAGTTTTTGAGTTTTGATTTGAATTTTTATAAAATATTTGTACTTTGATTTACGATTTACCTGCCTGAGCTTTCCTCTTCAAACTCACATAGTAGCCTAATCTTAACTACCAAAAACGTAACATCATGTTTAAACTATTATTATCGTCCATTCTAATGGTGACTGTTAATTTTCAGCTGGTATTGAACACCTCTGCAATTGATTTTAAGAATCAGAATCAACCGACATATCAATACATGGCTGTTTGTACGGATGGAGATGGTGCACTATGTCCTTGGGTAGACACCCAGGAGGCGGCAAACAAATATGGCAAAGATCATGAAGTAACGACCAAGGGGCACAGATGGAGAATAGATACGAGAGAGAAGCCAAAATTAAAGCAAGACTCAACAATAATTATAAAATAAAAATTTATCCGATGAAAAAAATATTCTTAATCCTTCTAGCAGTTTTATTTATTACTGTATCATACACACCTCGCCCTGTTGAAGATGATTCAATCAAATATGTATCCGTGGGAAACGTTCATCTGCCTAACGAAACGTGTAATCAAGGCTGGGCTGCCATGATTAATAACAGCGGTCAACCAGGTGGGCCAAATAGAAATATTCGTGTGTATTATACGTTTAATAACAAACCAATGGTTTGTGATACTCGTCCATTACCCCAAATTCCAGGCCCCAACCAAATTTACACTCTGTTAGGCTGCTGGGGAGGAAATTATGTAATTAGCCGATCCGTATATATCCCATAAATCACTCGCTCGATGAGCGATTTTAATTAGATTGAATTTGTCTACTTATTCTACTCATGATTTTCACTCCACCGACCTATAGCAAAATGAATTATTGTACAAATAAAAGTGAAATCAGCGGCTTTAAATACAATAGTCATCGCAATGCGTACACCGAATTAAATGAAGTTTATTTTTGGACAATTACCATCAATCAATGATAGCATTTATTAAAGCCGGATGAAAATAAAATGATTTTCATCACCAGCCTACAGTGGCTGGTACAAAGCTTTACAACGACCCTGTTTTACGCAGGTCAGGAAGGTGCGTTCGGCAAACTAGCCCATTTCGGTGAAGTATGCTAAGCGAAGACGTGGTCGGTGAGGACAACGTACAATGAGGAGAAAGGATTTTCGATAATGGAAGATGCACCAACCACGATAGAAAAAAATGAATAATCGAAAAGGCGGTAATATTATGCAAGGGACATATTGCCTGATTAATTATATTCGTTATAATTAAGCTCCTGCTATTACCCAAATGCTTTAACAATAAGCCTTTTTACCAAACCCTTATAACCATTCACCCTATGACTTTATGCAAAATTTTATTCAGCACACTCCTTATCATTACCTGCTATACTGTACAAGGTCAAACCAAAGCGGTTACAGAAACGGGGGAACAAGTACTGTTAGCCGCTGATGGTACTTGGCGATATGTTGAAGCAGTAAAAAATAATGATTCAATTACTGTTAACCCAACGCAATTTAAAAAAGTTTCAACAGCAAACTTTCTGTTGAAGAGCAAAATTGTCCCTGTCGGCGTCTAGCTTAATTCAAAGCAATGGAACTTTGTAAAGTCAGCCTGCGATGCATCTGAATACTCGTTTTAATTAAAAGAAAATAGTTCCGTAGGAGGGCAGATTGTTAATGAGTCTATGGGGATGGATTTAAAAAGTTTAAGAAAAATAGCCATTGAGAGTATGCAGGCAGCCACTTCCCAATTTAAGATTGTTCATGAAGAAACCCGGTTTGTAAATGGATTAACGGTTTTATATACACAGCGATGCCGTAGTGCAGGGTATCAAAATAAATTATCTCACTTACTATTTTACCAACTCAGAAAGTACGGTGCAGTTTATTGGCTACACGGCTAAAAATATGGTTGATAAATACAAAAGTGCCATGGAAGAATTGTTAAACGGGCTGGTAACGTTAACTGCGGGTGAACAGGCATACACTTCAGTAAATACAAGCAGCATACAAAGTTCGCTCGTTGATAACAGCAATTTCAAGGCCCTGTTTACTGGTAACTGGAGCTATACAGCAAACGGCAAAAAATACATTGACAGAATTGAAGGTAATAAGATGCATGAAGTCACGGAAGACAAACAGTATAAAACTATTTGGTTAATCACCTGGCTAGATAAATGTACTTACGTTTTGCGATTACTGACCTCGAATGATCCTGCAGCAAAATTAATAAAGCCAGACAGCCCCATTACCATTGAGGTATTAGAAATGGATGCCAATAAAATGAGTTATCGGCTAAGCTATGGCGGTGCAAAAAAGCTGGGGAAAATGACCAAAGAAAAATAAAGCTGTTGGCAGAAGTGCACATGCACAAAATTTAATTCCATTTCAGTGCTTCTTGCCTTTCTGTAAGTATATTAACCGCCGCTGAATATCTATACATTTCAAAACGCTCATTGCAACAGGAAAGTAATATGGTATAGTTTGATTACTTTGCACATGTTACTTACTTTACATAGTTTGCGGAAATTGCGGCTTCCGACCAAATACCAGTACCGTTTTTTAATGATTACCAATAACCCTGCTTACCCACTTGTTTAGAGTAAATGCATTGCGCCTTATGAATATTAAATACAATTTTGTCTTCATCCTCATTTTTTTATTCCACTCAGCAATTGCGCAAACAATTACAACATATGCAGGCAGAGGTACTGCAGGCAACACAGGTGACGGTGGATTGGCTACGCTAGCGCAATTTAGTAACCCATTCGGTGTAGCTTTTGGTAGCGATAATAATTTATACCTAGTAGATAATTCAAATCATCGCATAAGGAAAGTGGATGCTGCTACCCACATAATAACCACCGTTGTAGGTTTAGGCAGCAATGGAGGCAACTGCCCGTTAAACCAGGCAGGGTTGCTAAATCCCCGCGGGATAGCTTTTGATAAACAGGGAAATATGTATATCAGTGATGCCAGCACATGCATAAGAAAAGTGGATATAGCAACCCAGACAATTACTACCATTGCGGGTGTCAGAGGCATTACTAATATTTATGGGAATGTTTTAGGTGATAATGGCCCGGCAATAAACGCATATTTTGACGGTGCTGCGGACATTGCTTTAGATGTTGCAGGAAACATTTTTGTAGCAGACATGGGTAATAATCGCATAAGAAAAATTGATATATCTACAGGTGTTATTTCAACATTTGCAGGCGGAGGTTATAATGCTGGCGAAGGGTATCCTGCAACTGAAACTGCTCTTGGTCAACCATTGGGTATTGCTTTTGACAGTAAAGGAAATCTGTACATCGCTGACCAGGGGCATCATGTTATAAGAAAAGTGGATGCTGCAACAAATATTACAAGTATTGTTGCCAGGAAATTATTTTCCTGGGGATATGCAGGTGATGGGGGACTAGCCGTAAACGCCCTTATCAATACGCCAACTGCTGTTACTTTAGATAAGGATGACAACGTTTACCTGACGGATTGCTTAAACAACAGAGTAAGAAAAGTAGATAAACAAAATGGCATTATCTCAACCGTTGCAGGAACAGGCATTGCTGGTTATGCTGGTGATTGCGGGCCTGCAAAAGATGCATTACTAAACTGGCCATGGAGCGTTGTGTTAGATAAATCGCAACAGATTTATTTTACTGAATTAAATAACAATATTGTCAGAAAAATTTCCAGTATTCAAAGCGATTTAATCAAGGGCTCAGAAACAATCTGCCTGCATGATTCGATTGTATTGTTGGCTGCAATACCAGGAGGAGTGTGGACATCGGACAATGATGCTGTTGCCCAAATTGATTCAAATGGTTTAGTGAAAGGTTTAACGGCAGGCACAGCAATTATTCACTACACTATCCAATTGAGCGGATGCGAATTCATTACGTCAAACCGTACCGTTAGTGTAAAGGCTGTGAGTGAAAATGCGGTAAATTCATCATCTAAAAATCTTTGTACGGGCACTAAACTAACTTTAAGCCAGCTGGTAAGCGGGGGCTTTTGGTACAGCAATAATAATAAGGTAGCAACAATTGACAGTGCCGGGCATTTGCAATGTTTTAGCACAGGAACTGCTGAATTGAAATATCAGTTAAATGAAACCTGCACTATAACGGATAAAGTTTCTGTAAAGATATTTAAACCTCAAACCATATTTCTCGGAAACGACACCACATTTGTAATAATAAACCCCTGGCGATAGATGCAGGCGATGGGTTTATTAAATATAGCTGGAACAACAATGATACCACCCGATCTATTCAAATTAGCGCAGCAGGCACTTACTGGTTAAATGTTACAGACTCCAATTCCTGTGTTTCAACCGATAGTATCAAAATTAACCAGGTATTAAATCCGCCGCTTATTAACTGGCCGGCTGATTCTGCTTTTTGCACCAGTGAAAAAATAACACTTACGGCGCCTTCCAACATACAATCTGCTATTTGGCAAGACGGTAGTTCAGCGCCTTTTTATGTAGTGGTGAGTGCGGGGAAGTATTCATTGATTGCGAAAGGACTTAACGGTTGTATTGATACTGCAACAATTCAAATCAGCGAGATAATACCTCCTGCTTTTTCTTTAGGAGTTGATACGGTCTTATGTACTGCAACGACTTTGTCGTATGACTTTAATTTGCCGAATGCCTCTTATTTGTGGAATGACGGCAGCACCGGCAATAAATATCTGATTAATAGGCAAGGCGTTTATTGGCTTACAATAAATCAGCGGGGCTGTTTTGCTGCTGACACTGTAAACATAACATATAAACCATCGCCTGTTATTGATCTTGGAAAGGACACGACGCTTTGTGAAAACCTTACCAAACTGCTTACAACTAAAATAACCGATGCAACTTACCTGTGGCAGGATGGCAGCAAAAGTCCGGAGTATCTTGTACATAAAGCAGGCAGTTATTATGTTACAGCAACGGTGAATGGTTGTAGTGCTGCTGATACAATCAATATTTCCTACATTCCCAAGCCCTTATTTACGCTGGGAACGGATACATTTATTTGTAAGGGAATGTCAATAATGTTAAGGCCTGCATTAAATACTCCCGTTGAATATCATTGGCAGGATGGAAGCACTTTTTCTTTTTTTAACGTGACTGATAGTGGTAAATATATTTTAACAGTGTCCAACGAATGTGGTACTGCTACCAGTTCTATTATAATAAGTCAGGGAGTTTGTCAGGTATATATACCAACCGCGTTCAGTCCCAACAACGATAATCTAAATGATATTTTCAGGGTAAAATACCCCTTTTCTGTTAACAAGTTTAGGATGATAGTATACAACAGATTTGGTGAAAGGATTTTTGAAACGGTAAATATGACAAAAGGATGGGATGGCACTTTTAACAGAAGCAAGCAACCTGCCGGTGCTTATCTATGGGTAATTTCTTTAACGGATATCGATGGTAGAGATAAAGCAATTAAAGGTACTGTACTGCTGATAAGATAATTATTGTATGCTATGTTACTATCCGAGGTTTGGTGTGTCACGAATGAGAGGAATAGATAGTTCTTTTCAATGTTGCACAAAAGATGGTAGCAGTCCTGCCGCATACGCGGTACAGACAGGGTTTGCAAACCACCTAAAGGTGCTATGTTCAAAAGGCATGTTGCTGAACGTTTAGGCAAAAGGTTCAGCTAAAGCGGGATCAGATAAGTGTAAAGAAGCTGAACGAAAGTGAACCTACCGAGGACATGTCGAAACGGATCCTCGTTGTTAAAAGTATCCATCACCAACTGTTGATACGACAGGCTGTAGCGGATATCTGTTTACTGGCTACAGAACAACCGGCAGTAAGGGGGCAGGAGCTTTACACAGGCTTTTATACGAAAGGTGAGAGGCTTAACTGACAATGCGCAATAAATGCAGCAATGAGAGTTTTGTTAGAAGAAACACCAATCTGGTAAAAGCCGGTGTCGGTTATTATCGTTGCACAATTCCGGTCAAGCCGGGAGAAGTGTCAGTAAGCGTCGGACGAAGCCATAGTAGTGATGAAGTCTTTGTAATGAATATGTAGCGAAGGGCTTCGGTTATCTGGTCAAAATTATTTTTAAACAACACCGCTGACTGAGGTTTAAGTTAGTGAGTAACTTATGAAGTTGTTAGTGGAAGAGGAAGAAAGAAAATGACGAAATCATTACCAGTAAGTAAACAGATGGTGTACGACAGTTACCTAAAAGTTGTGGACAAAGATGGCGGTGCAAGCATAGATAAACAGGGTATTGAGCAGTTCAATGAAAACCTGTCTGACAACCTGTATAAGATCTGGAACCGTATGACATCTGGCAGCTATTTCCCACCTCCTGTACGAACGGTATTTATTCCAAAGAAACAAGGAGGTTTAAGACCATTGGGCATTCCAGCGGTATCAGACTGCATAGCACAGGGAGTAGTAAAAGATTATCTTGAACCACAGTAGAAGCAGTCTTTCACAACAGTTCATTTGGATACAGACCCGGCAGAAGTGCACATGATGCACTTACACAATGCCAGTACAACTGTAATCAAAAGGCATGGGTGCTGGATGTGGATATAAAAGGGTTCTTTGATATCAGTCACAGTATTATGATGGAATTACTGATGCAGCACACAGCGGAAAAGTGGGTATTGATGTATGTGGGTCGTTGGTTAAAAGCAGGAGTTGAACCGGAAGATGGAAGCACAGCAGCGAAAAAAAGGTACTCCGCAAGGAGGCGTAGTAAGTCCATTGCTGGCCAACATTTACCTTCATCATGCTTTTGATAATTGGATGGATGCAACGTACCTAAACTGTCTTTTTGAACGCTACGCCGATGACATCGTTATTTATTGTAGCATTAAAGCAGAAGCTGAACAAATGCTTGAACAACTAACAGTAAGGATGCAACAATTTGAATTGACCCTTCATCCCGAAAAGACGAAGATTGTGTATTGCAAAAACTATCAACACAATGATACGCATGATAATGAAAGCTTCACCTTTCTAAGTTATAGTTTTCAGCCAAGAAGCATCAAAAGCAAGTTTGGTAAACCAAGGTTGTTAATGGTGTTTGGAGCTGCTATCTGTAATGCTGCAAAAACGAGTATCAGAACTGCAATCAAAGAAGTGCTGCGAATACAGTGGACTTACTCATTAGAGTAGTTTGCAATGAGATTGAATCCTAAGATACGTGGCTGGATAAATTATTACACGAGGTTTAATAAAGATGAAGCACATGGGGTATTTTATTATTTAAATGGACCAATCCGTAAATGGATTAAGAACACGTATAAGATAGGAGGTAAAGCAGGTTTGTATAAGAAATACAAATCTATCCAAGCCGAAACCCCATTGTTTTTTTATCACTGGAAGATTGGAATAAAAGCATGATTAGATAATAAGAGCCGTATGAAGTGAGAGTTTCATGTACGGTTCCGTGAACGGCTTGGGCTGAAATGCTTTTGCCTACTCGACTGTAATCTCTTCGGCCCCCAGGGCTGTGCCCCACCGACCTATAGCAAAATGAATTATTGTACAAATAAAAGTGAAATCAGCGGCTTTAAATACAATAGTCATCGCAATGCGTACACCGCCTTAAATGAAGTTTAACTTGCATCCTACGACAGCGTAACAGCGTTTATTCAGATCTGCACGAAATAATTTTACCGGGATAAAAAGTTTCCGATAGTGGGTCGGAAACACGTTGACAGGTTTGATGCCAGACAAACATATGCGTTAACAATTATTGGGTACCAATAATGCTGTTAACATAAGCCATGCACCCACCCGTAACATTCTTCAAGGCTGACCCGGTATTTAAACTAACCTAACTTTAGATATCAGAATATATGTACTATGTCAAACTGGAAAGAGGTCTTCATAAAATCTGCATCGGCACTGGAAGATAAATGGGATGCGCTGCGTTATAGCTTTAAAACAAAGCTGGGCCTGAACGATCCCGTGCAGATTGTGCCCTACCGCAGTTATGGCACCGCCGGTAATTTGTATATCAAAGGCCGTGTACTGGAAGACAAGCAAATACAAGCCGCCACCGATAAGGATACCGTATTGAACAATCTTCTCAACATGTATAAACGTTTTGAAAGCGATGAAGTACCCGGTGCCCGGCTGAATGTTTTGCTGGCAAATGAAACGCATGAGATAGTGACTGATAAGGAAGGCTATTTTGTGCTGAACGTGCAGCCGCTGACGCCAATCATAAACGGGGTGCTGTGGCATCCAATACCGCTGGAACTTGTAAGTGCACCCATCCCTTTTATCAAAGGCTTAAAGGCATCGGCTGAAGTAATGATTCCGCCGCCGGATGCGGAGTATGGCATCATCAGCGATATAGATGATACCATTGTAGAAACCGGCGCCACCAGTCTGCTTGCAATGAGCAGGGCTACATTTTTAAACAATGCCAGAACAAGATTACCATTTGCAGGTGTGGCTGAATTTTACAATGCACTGCAACTTGGCCGCAATGGTAAGCGAAACAATCCGTTTTTTTATGTAAGCAGCAGTCCCTGGAACCTGTACGACCTGCTGAAAGATTTTCTCGACCTGAATAACATACCAGCAGGCCCGCTGTTGCTGCGTGATTTTGGATTGGATGTGAAAGCCCCTGCAGACAACGGACATATGGGGCACAAACTAAAAGAGATCAGGCAGATACTGAAAGCTTATCCGCATCTTCCCTTTGTGTTGATTGGTGACAGTGGCCAGGAAGACCCGGTAATCTACCAGGAAGTAGTAAAAGAGTTTCCGGGTCGCATGCTTGCCATTTATATCAGGGATGTTCAGTTGCCTGAAAGAAAAAAACTGGCAATAGCGGTATCAGAATCACTCCGGTCTTCAAAGGTGGACATGGTGATAGTAGAAAACACGGTGGAAGCTGCCAAACATGCAACTCAAAATGGTTTAATTTTTTCAGATGCCATCCCCGCTATTGAGCAAGACGAGCAGGAAGACAAAGGACAATTGCCTGGAAAAGAAGACCCGGCTGTTTTTCATGATTGATGCCGTTTATTTACCCCGCCAGAGCGATCTGATTTTGCAGTTTAAATTTCTCATATGTGCAGTTTTGATGCAGACTAGCTGCATGTTAAATGCGGAGGAGATTGTAATATACCTGGAGTATCTTTATTGAACAAATTATGCATATGGAAAAAGAACAACAATCATCCTGGCAATACCGGCTTCATCAGATCATTTACGAATCGGATACCGCAGCAGGCAAAGCTTTTGATGTTTCCCTGCTCGTACTCATTATTACCAGCATTGTGGTGGTTATGATGGACAGCATTGGTAAATGGCATTTGCTGAACGGGCAGTTGTTCTTCATCATGGAATGGATTTTTACAACCCTCTTTACAATTGAATATATTTTAAGACTGATCTGCATTAAAAAGCCGTGGAAATATGTTTTCAGCTTCCTGGGCATGATCGATTTGCTGGCCATTATTCCTTCTTATTTAAGCATTGTTTTTGCCGGTGCCCAATCGCTGCTGGTGTTCAGGGCATTGCGGCTGTTGCGCATTTTCCGCATTTTTAAACTCTCACATTTTTTATCAGAGATGCAGTTTTTAGGCGGGGCAATAAAAGGCAGTCTGCGCAAGATCAGCATTTTTATGCTGGCAGTATTAACGCTGGTAATCATTATGGGGTCGGTCATGTACCTGGTAGAAAAAGGAGAGCATGGATTTGATAGTATACCCGATAGCATCTATTGGGCAATCGTTACTATTACCACAGTAGGTTATGGCGATATTTCACCTGTAACACCTGCCGGTAAGTTTGTTGCGAGTCTTATCATGCTGATGGGCTATGGCATCATTGCGGTACCCACCGGCATTCTCACCAATGAAATGGCAGTAGCAATGCGGAAAAAAGAAACCCGTGCCGACGCCTGCTTAAGTTGTGGCCGGGAAGGGCATGATGTGAATGCGAAATTTTGTAAGTTTTGCGGGGCTGAATTGTAACGGATACGCTTGCCGCGTTTTCAATTTCCTTCCCTGCAACGTCTCCTGCCGGGCAAGTGCAATATGAAGAGACGTTATGTACTACCTGAGCAACGAACATACTCAGCCCTGCGCAGCATCATCAGCCATACTGCAAAAGCCCGTTGAGCCGCCGGTGGTAATAACCTATGATTTCTTTTTGTTGTTTTTCGGAGTATTTTTTTTAACGGCGTTTTTTACAGGTTTTGAAACTCTTTTTTTAGCCGGGGCGGCTTTTTTTACCACAACTGATTTTGTTGGTTTTTTAGCTGCCGGTTTAATTATTTTCTTGGCAGCTTTCTTTGCTACTTTTTTAGGAACATTGCCCGCAGCTGGTTCCACTTTTGAAACAAGATCACTGACTGCCTCCTTCACCGATTCAACGGCATTACCTGCTGCTTCAATTAAATGGTCTTTTTGATTGGATATCTTGCCGGCGATTGTTCCTATTGCTCCGGCAATTTTAATTAAGGTCGTTTCTTTTTGTGGCGCTTTTACCAATTTCTTATTCTTTTGCATTGGATGAAGTTTGATACAATTTAGTGTAAATATGGTATCTGATACAAATACAAATTTAATTAACCAATATTCGGCTATCCGGTAATGCCCAATCACATTCGCCTGTTGTGGGAGCAGTCAAATTACTTTTTCCTTTTCCTGTTTGGTAGCAATGAGCAGCTGTCTTCCTTTTAAATAAAACTATTTACTATTTTTAACTTCAATGCTGACCATTGCGGTGATGATGAGCTTCTTTTTCTTTTTTACTGCGTTCTCTATAATTTCGGTGATATGCAAAATACTTTTCTTCAATTCCGGAATTCTTTTTATTGATGTTTCATCATCTTTTCCCAGACGTTCGTTAGAGCTAAAATTCTTCATTACATGAAAGTTTAGCTTGCTGGAGTACAAATTTATCAGCACTTCCTTTGCGTCCTGGGGAGTAAATTCACCTTCAATTAATGTAAAGTCCTGGCTTTTCTTCATGTTTTATGGTGTATGTTTAAATTCTTATTTCTTATTTGAAACCAGCCTGGGTGTTCTCAAATAGAGTATTAATGACAGGATAAAAAAAGCTGACTCAGCATACCATCATGGTTTAATATGGATAACACAAAAAATATAGCCATACCAGGTATGTTAAGGGCGATGCAAATGCTTTTGTATTTGATCTTTTACTTTATACTACGCTTGTTATATAATATTGATTGTGGCATCTATGCCTACATTTTCTTTTTTTAAAAGTATTCCCTTCCTGGCTTCAAATAGCTCTTTTTGAAGGTGCTTAATTTTGGTTTCCCTGTTTTTAATATCTTCTTCATTGCTGTTACCGGCTATTTTATTTTCATGGTATTTGATTTTTACATGAATCATCTTTGTAATAATGTCAATAGCTTCATTGGCATTAAATTGCCCCTGGATAAGTTGAATAGTCATGGTGTTAATTTTTTAAGTTTTTAATGTTCTTGACCTTAATAGCTCGTCAAATATTTTGTTTGATGCAACAATGGGTGTTGCGTTAATGGGTACTTCCCGCCCGCATTCGTCTTCAATTAGTTTTGCGATTTCTGTAAACAGCAATGCTTTAGTTTGTGCTGTTATCACATTATAAACCTCTCTGGAAAGCGTACCATCCTTTAATGTAAACGATTCATTATTTTGATCTATGGATGCACTGGCTATCAATTGGCAGGTGAGTAATCTTTCTACCAGCAACACAGGATCGTAGTCTTGTTTCAGATATATTATCAGGTTAATCATCTTATAATATTATCATTGTCCCTGCCCTAAAGAATAGGCTGCTTTACCATTAAAAGAATACAGATTTTCTGTTTTGATTGTATCAATATTCTCCGCAACAGCATTCGACAGCAAATCAATAATATCTTTTTTTGTAATCACACTATCGTCAGCCGGCTTAAACCTGCAACGCCAATGGTCAGTACAAAATGTTTCTTTAAAACCATCCGGGTATACTTTTATACCCCTGTTTGTTATCATCGTAAGGTTTAAACCTGGCCGCTCTGTTTTACGAAGAATGCTGGCCAGTTCGTTGGCATCTGTTCCTGCCCAGTGTACAAACACATCAACTCCCACCAACTCCTTTTGAGCAGAAGGCTTTCTTTGATATTTCGGCAGGTTAAGGGGCGTGTCTTTTGCGTAAGACACTGATTTTAACACCGAAGGCTTACTACCTAAATTGGCTATTACGGCTTTGGCAAATTCTTTTGTACCTACCTGCTGCCTGCTGGTGCCTTCTTTAAAAATGTCATACGTATGAATACCATCTTCAATGGTTTTAAGCCAGGCATTTTGAACTTTCTCAGCAATATCGGTTTGGCCTATATGGTTAAGCATCATTACAGCCCCTTGCAGCAGGCCGGAAGGATTGGCCGCATTCTGTCCTGCTCTACGTGGAGCTGAACCGTGAATGGCTTCAAACATAGCGCACTCTTCGCCAATATTTGCTGAGCCGGCCAGGCCTACAGAACCGGTAATTTGAGCAGCCACGTCAGACAACACATCACCGTACAGATTTGGCATAACCAGTACATCAAAAATTTCAGGGGTATCTGCCAGCTTTGCCGCACCTATGTCAATAATCCAGTGTTCATTTTCTATTTCGGGATATTCTTTTGCAATTTCATCAAACACCTGGTGAAACAAACCATCGCTTTGTTTCATGATATTGTCTTTCGTAAAACAGGTTACTTTTTTTCGTCCCTGTTGCCTGGCATACTCAAAAGCATAGCGAACTATTTTTTCACAACCCGGCCTGCTGATTAACTTCAGGCATTGCACTACTTCGTCTGTTTGCTGGTGCTCAATACCTGCATAAAGATCCTCTTCGTTTTCCCTGACTATCACCAGGTCCATTACAGGATGTTTGGTGCTTACAAAAGGATGCAGGCTCATACATGGCCGAACGTTGGAATAGAGGCCAAGGAATTTACGGGTAGTCACGTTAAGGCTCTTGTATCCACCTCCCTGTGGTGTTGTAATGGGAGCTTTCAAGAAAATCTTATTTCGCCGGATAGTGTCCCACGCTTCAGGTGCTATACCTGAAGTATTGCCGGCCAGGTACACTTTTTCACCTACTGCTATTTCTTCAATTTCAATTTTTGCACCGGCAGTCAGGATAATGTCCAAAGTGGCATCCATAATTTCCGGCCCTATACCATCGCCTTTTGCTACAGTAATTTTTGTCATAAAGTTTATTGTTGTTTTAGTTTTATACTGCAAAAATGAGCATATCTATTCATAAGTTTTCATTTATCTTATCTATAGTAAGCATAAAATATTTTAATGTATTTATCATTTAAAATAATAGCAGACAAGATCCTTATCTTAATCACCGGGCTACATTAAATTGATTGATGGATGGATAGTAGAATGGCTTAAAACAGTTTACCAGCAGCCCATTCCAGAGCGTACTTCGCCTTGTACCATTTTGAAACCAGCTCGAGTCTTTTTTGCTCTGATTCAATTACTTTAATTTCCCTTGTGTTAACCAGGAAAAGGGAACTTTCGCCTTGCGAAAATTTTAATTCTTCGCTGCGTAGTAGGGACTGGTAATTATTGAACATGCTTTGTGCAGTTTGCAACTGGCTGGCCAAAGCAATTAATTCATTGTAATAACTGCGTATTTTATTTTCGGTTTGCCGGCGTTTATTATTGAATTCAAGGTTTGTTTCCTTTATTTTTAATTGCGCATTTTTATAGTCGCCACGGGCCTGCCTTAAAAACAAGGGGACTTTAAAATCTATACCCCACCGGTAATTATTCTGGATAAAATTGGTACTAAGGTTTTTAAGAGCGTAGTAATCTTTATTCAGCAGATTCGCTTTTACTGAAAGGTAAGGTAGCAGGCCCTGGCGTTTTAATTTACGCTCTACTTCCAGGCTGCTTAATTTAAAGTCGTAAACTCTTAAAACAGGATGTTGAAGTATAGATTGGGCAATGAGCTCTTCTGCGTTTTGATTGGTGACAGCGGGAGCAAAATTAAAATTTTCAGGAAGAAAATTTTCAGGTAATTGATAACTGCTATTATTTTCAAACCATAAATAATTACCCAGCTCTAATTTTGCGTTCGTCAATTTCAAAAGGGCTTCCGATTGCATCAGCTGATACGTCTGCAGCTGAGTATAGGCTTCAACGGTATCCACCAATGCACGGTCGCCTTGAGTAAAGGCAATCCGGATTAACCTAAGCCTGTTAATGGCTATTTCGGTAAACTTACTGTAAGCTATGTATTGCTGATAACTTGCGGCCCAATTCCAGTAAGCGAGGTAGCTGTTAAAAAACAGGTCATTTAATATTACCAGGCGCTCCTGTTCACTCTGGCTTCTGAATAATTTAGCCTGTTGCAGTGCCGCACGTCTTTTATCTAACAGTAGCCCGTTGGCCAGCGGAATTTCAAGGCCGAGATAACTTGTTTTGCCCTTTGTAATTTCTGATGTAATATAATCACCGCCATTATTTTCAATGCCTGTTTTAATATTACCAACCGGCAAAGGAACGTTCAACTCCGGGTTATTATAGAAATAATAATTTTTACCATCAAAGGTTTTTCTGCTGGCTTCAAAGGCAATGGCGGGATCAAAATTTCCTTTAGCTGACAACAATGCAGCATCCGCTTTTTCTACCGCGATATTAGCCTGCTTTGCCACGGGATGGTATTGCTTTACCTGGCTGATAAAGTCTCTTTCAGTAAGCACCTGCATCTGTTGATCCTGTGCGTAGCTAAATAGAATTGTACTAACATATATAGTAAAGACAACACTACATTTCCTTCCAATAGATTGCACATTACTCATACTTACTATTTTGGGTTTCCTTGTTTTCTGCCTGTTTATAATAATCTGGTGGAAAGCCGTTGATGTTTCGCCACAGTTCATAATATATGCGCACATCTTTTAATAACGCAATACCGCTAGCGCTGCCTCCCATTCTTAACTGTTGAGGCCATTTTCTGTCATCCGGATCCTCGGCCACCAATACCCTGAATTTACCGTTACTGCTTACAGCCGTTTCTACAGCTGAAACTTTTCCGCCAAAGGTTCCGTAACTGTTTGTTGGCCATCCACTAAATACAATTGCAGGGAAGCCGTCAAAAACAAAACGGACTTTTTGCCCCATATTAATTAACGGAAGATCCATCGGTTCTATAAACATTTCCACAGCATACTGTATATTAGTTGGTACAATTTCCACTACCATTTCGCCTTCTTTTAATATCTCTCCAATACCAGCCTTTTTCGCTTTGGTAACCTGGCCATTTTGCGGAGCTTTGATATAATACAACTGATTCCTTGCATCATAACTTGAATAAATATTTTTAAGTTTTGCTACATCTGCCTCTGTGGAAGCAGCATTAGAAAGTGATGAGTATTTATCGCCCTCTGCTTTAGATATTTTATCTGTGTATTCCTGAATAGTACTGTTTTTTTCTATTCTTAATATAATCAGCTCCTGTTTGCTTTGCGAATATTTATTTTCAGCACTGATCTTTTTTGCAGCAGCATTTTGATAATTCATTCTTCGTTTTTCAAAATCAACCAGCGATATAACGCCACTATCCAGCATCAGTTTTGCCGCATCAATTTGCCTTTTATATACTCCCAGCTCATTGTTTACCGCAAGTAAATCGGTGCTGTCGCTGGTAACTTTCAGTTGTTGTTGCAGCAGTTTATTATCTAATGATTGCAACTTTAGATATTGGCCTTGTAACAAAGCGGAAGTTTGTGTTTCAGCCGTGCCTGCCTTACTTTTATATCCTTCAATGCTTTGCTGTTTGGCATCAATTTGTTGCTGCGTCCTGCTCAGCAATTGGGGATCAAAATAATCCACCTTTACTTCGCCCAATTGTAAAATCGTATCGCCCTCTTTCACAAAATCTCCTTCCTTTACATACCATTTAAGTACACGCCCTGCGATAATGGTATTTAATTCCTGCGGCCGCTGTTCCTGTCTGAGTGTAGTGATGGTTCCTTTGGCCCGGATATTTTGCGTCCACGGTAACAACATCGCTAATATTAAAATGATCAGCATACCATACAGCCATTTTTTTACATTGCCTTTTTTCTCAATTTTATAAACCTTTTTAAAAGAGCCTAATTGGCTTTGCTGGGCCTGGTATTCAATATCTGCGGTAATATATTTTTCCATCATTGATTTTTAAAAAGCGGTTACTTAGATCTTAAAGATTTAATACGCTGTCACATTCTTGTGTTAAATTTTCATCATCAGATGCTATCAGTATCGTGGTGTTTTTTTGATTTTTCAACCAATTTAATAGTATAGCGGAAGTTGGTTTATCCAAATATTCAAAGGGCTCTTCCAGCAGCAATAGCCTGTGCCCGCCAAGCATCGCCCTGATGAGTAATATTTTCTGTCTCACTTGCTTTGAGAGTCTTTTTCCAACGGGGTCGAGTAACACGTACATCCCTTGCTTACTGGATTGTACAAATTCGATTAAACCAAATTTTTCAATATAATCTTCTACATCATTAATACTAACGCCTGGGTTACCCATGGTGATATTTTCCAACAGGCTACCCGTAAAAATGTCCTGGCTGTTAACAAGTATCCCCGTGGCGTTACGAATGCTTTGTAGATTATAATTGCTAATAGACTGACCATCTATCAGTATATTACCACCGAAATTTTTATAGGCACCCGTTAATAACCGCAATAAGGTAGATTTTCCCGAACCGGATACACCTCTTACATGAACAAGCTGACCTGCCTTAATACTAAAATTAATATTGTTCAATATGTTTTTTCCATCAGGATAAGTAAAGCTTGTATTCATAAATTGAATAGCAACACCTTTCTGAGTATGCTCTAATTGCAGCTCTCCGCCTGTTTCAGTATCAGCTTCCGCAACCTTACCCAGTTTTTCTATTGATACCAGCGCATCATATACTTTATCCAGGCTGATAATCACTTTTTCAACTGAACCTATGATAGCAATAATTACGATATCAGCAGCAATGAACTGCCCGACATTTATTTGCTGATTTACCAGCAATATGGAACCCACAATCAGCATTGCAGCAGTTACGATTATCTTGAAGCTGATAAGGCTCCAAAACTGTATGAGCAAAATTTTAAAATAATTCGTACGGGCTGCTAAGTGGCCACCAATAAATTCATCCGTCTTGGTAATGTGCAGGTCGCTTTTTGAATATTTAAAAGATTTTACCACACGGGCAGTTTCCTGCAGCCAGGCGGCCACCTTGTACTTATAATCGCTCGATTGTAATGCCAGTGCCAAACCCTGGGGAGAGGTAAAATAAAGTATCAGCATGATAATGAAAATTAACATGATTCCAAAGCCAATAAAAACAGGATGATAGAAAGATAACAACATTAATCCCAGCAGGATCTGGATGATGGCAGCAGGTAAATCCAGTAATAATTTCTCTAACCCTTTTTGTAAAGAAACGGTATCGAAAAAGCGGTTCACTAATTCGGGTAAATAATAATTATCTAATTTCTCATTATCCAGTTTTGGCAGCCTGTCACTAAATTCCAGACCATATCTCAGGAATATTTTTTGTTTTAATTTTTCAATAATTTCAAGCTGCCTTACCTGCAACAAACCATTTAAAAAAGTGCCGAAAACAACCATTATAATCAATACCACTATCGACGTAGAAACCGAGCCTGCCATCACAAAACTGATGATGGTCTGTATACCAAGAGGCAGTGATAGCTGTACCACACCCGCCATGATAGCAAAAGCGTATATGGAAGAAATATCCACTTTATCCAGCCGGAGGATTTGATAAAATTTCTTTAAAGAAGTGCCGATTAAAACTGTATTATTTGATATCATCAGGTTAAATAACGCTATGGTGAATAATTTGATTTTGGATTTCGTAGCATAGCTGTACCCCTCCGGCGCTCAAAGACCACAGCGCTGCAACGATGAAAGATGTACAGATGATCATTTTATTTTCCACTTTTTTTCGCTTTTGTTGTTAATTTAGTTGCCGTTAATTTATTTTAAAGCCAACTTTGGCTTTATTCGGATACCGCAAATTTGATAACTATAGTGCATAATTATTTATTTATCTTTATAATGTTATCCATAACGTTTATTTATGAACTATACACTAAACCAACTTCAGATATTCCTTAAAATTGTAAAGACCCAAAGTGTTACCAAAGCTTCAGAGGAACTACACCTCACACAACCTGCCGTTTCCATTCAGCTCAGAAATTTCCAGTCTCAGTTTGAAATCCCGTTAACGGAGGTAGTAGGAAGAAAGATTTATATAACAGACTTCGGAAAAGAAATTGCAGAGGCTGTTGAAAATATTATTAACCAGGTATATGCCATCAACTATAAAACTTTAGCTTTTAAAGGGCAGTTAACAGGAAGGTTAAAAATTTCAGTTGTATCCACAGGTAAGTATGTAATGCCCTACTTCCTTTCTGATTTTATTAAACAACATGATGGAATAGAGTTGATGATGGATGTGACAAATAAAAACACTGTTTTGGAAAGTTTAGAAAATAATGAGGTTGATTTTGCACTTGTTTCTATTTTACCCACTACACTTAACTTTGAAAAACTGGATTTACTTCAAAATAAGTTATACCTGGTAGGTAACAGCGAATTGAAGGTTAAGAAATCAGTAAGTACAAAAGAAATATTTAAAGACCTGCCTTTAATTTTTAGAGAGAAGGGATCTGGTACCAGGCAAACAATGGAAAAATTTATTCAACAACACAATATACCAGCTTTGAAAAAAATGGAGCTCACTTCTAACGAAGCGGTAAAGCAGGCCGTTTTGGCTGGATTAGGTTATTCAATTATGCCTTTGATTGGCATTAAGAATGAATTACACAATCATGATTTGCATATCATCCCTATCAAAGGAATGCCAATTAAAACAGTCTGGAGCCTGATTTGGTTAAAGGGAAAAAAGCTATCGCCAGTTTCTGCATCCCTGTTAACTTATCTGAAAAAGGAAAAAACAAAAATTGTTCAGGATAAGTTTAACTGGTATGAAGAGTATTAAAGTCTGTTTAGCATTTAATAGTTGTTACCTGTGAACCAATATTGGATTTTTTTCAGCGACTGTTTGATTATGCTCATTTTAAATAGGATAGCATTTTGGGGTTAAGTATAGTATGTGTAAGTTGTAAACTAATATGAATTCCAAATTTGACAGATCAGGTTGATGATAGCATAGTGCTAGTCAAATAAATTCTAAATTAATTTCAGCTGTTCTCAATCAGCTGACAAGTCTACCACGGGGTGGGTGTGCTGTAGATTTATATACTTGCTTGGTTGGGTGTAAACGTTTCCACCACGAGGTGGAACGTCACTCGCCTGTAGCAAAAGGAAGTATCTCCTTTACCGCAGGGAGCATCAATTTTAGCCGCGAAAGGAAGCTGGCTTAAAGGTGCAATATTCTTTTTTTTAACGGCTTTTTTACCTGCTTTATATCTTCTCTCATACACGTGTTGTCAGTCTTAAATTCATCCTGAGGAACGGCTGACTATACTGCGGTAGAAATTGTCCGGTCCATTTGTCAGTAGATATTTTTTCCGGGGAGTACCTTTCAGGGGGCGGGTTTCAAAGCATTTTGGGAAATCTCACTGAGCCAAAATATGCACGAATAAGGAGGCACTGAAAAACTTTTAATATTATTAAACACTGTTGTGTTGATTAATAACTTTCATGATATTTTGTATGATAACAAATCTGGCTGAATGTACCGCTGACAGGAATGACGGATATCAAGTTAAGGATTGACAGCGCTCATTGAAAATGCAGATGACATGAAGTTACTTAGACATGAATTACTCAAGGGAAATAATTTTGATTATGAATACCGCGACTATAAGTTATGGAATTGAACCAATGATCGTAAACAAACGTGATAGTAGTGGCATAACTGAACAGAAAGTTGTTTTGAATATTCGGCAGCTACTTCCGATGAACAGAAAACAATATTTCTGGCAGCTGGAAAACCTGTGTTTGCAATTTATAGCGGACTGCATTTGCTATTTAAGATGTATGCAATTACACTATTGTTATTTAGTTATGCGATGTGTTAAACAATTGTAGCCGGCTAATGCAGTAAAAGATAAAAAATGATTTGATGACAGGCATCCGGAGGGGATAGAATAATATTTTAAAATGAAGTTTTGTTGTTAATACAAAAATTAAAAATTGTCAGCTATGAAAGAAGAAAAAGATGAACAACTATGGCAACAAGCCAAAGCAAGAGCAGATTTTAAAAAGCATCTGGTCACATATATTGTCACAAATGGTATGTTTTGGCTAATCTGGTTATTTACAGGCGGTGTTAATGCCTATCCCTGGCCAATCTGGCCAACAGCCGGTTGGGGCATTGGTATTATTGCTCATTATTTTGATGTGTACAGGTTTGGTAACACTGCCGAAAAAGAATATGAAAAATTGAAAAAACATAATATGTAAACAGGGTAAGAAATTCTGACTTCCTGAATAGTTAGACCTCTATGGAATAGTATTTAGTGCTGTGTTAGAAATGAAAGACTACGCGAACTGGCTCCCGGATGAATATGCAGAAGACGTTGTTGGGAAGGTAGTGAAAGAACAGATTCTTAATCCTAAAAAAAGATTTTGGACAGGATTGTTGCATTGGAAGGTATTAAAACTGTGCATCGGCTATATTTCAATGCTGTAAATATGGCTGATGAAAAACCTTGCAAAGCTACCTGGAAAGGGCTTATCAATTGGGTAATGGGATTACGAATCAGGGAGTTGAAGTAAGTGGCCTCTTTAATTAAAAAAATGTGCAGGTCCAGTTTAGGAATTAATCAATATGTATCAATCAATTTTATTGCTATGCCAGTTTCACAAGTCTTTATGCAGTCAGCCGGGTCACAAACATACATACAAAAGAAAATAACAAAACTGTTGCTTTGTTGCGGCATTCTTTCTTCCCTGCTGTATGTGGCCATGCTCATCTTTGTGCCCATGCAATATCAGGGATACAGTTCCGTCAATCAAACGATCAGTGAGCTATCCGCCATCGGCGCCCCGACAAGATCATTATGGGTTCCGCTTGGTATCATATATACTTTGCTGATAGCTGCCTTCGGATGGGGCGTCCGGAAATCAGCATATGAAAACCATCGGTTGCGTATTGCAGGAAATTTGTTAGCTCTATATGGAATCATTGGTATCGCCTGGGTATTTGTACCCATGCACCGGCGTGAGGTGCTGGCAGCCGGCGGAGGAAACATCAGCGATACGATGCACCTTGTAATGGGAACGGTTTCCAATCTGTTTATGATGGTATCCATGGGATTTGCAGCATCGGCACTGGGGATTTGGTTCAGGCTTTATACGATAGCTACCATCCTAAGCCTCTTTACGTTTGGCATTTTAACCGGGATGAGTGCCAGGGATGTTAATGCAAACCGGCCAACACCATGGGTAGGTGTTTATGAAATCATCATGCTGGGTGTTTTCATGCTTTGGGTCGTGGTGCTGGCTATTATTATTTGGCCAAAGAGCGGCAATATCTCCCGTAGTCAATAGCTGTTTAACGGCAGTTGAATGTAAAACTTTCCTTTATTATTACTTTTCTTTTTTGATTCTTTTCTCTTTTACAATTCACATAAAAATGTGGAAAAGGTAACTTTATGAAACAACTTTCCAGCATAAGCGAATTATCCAGGGATGGGGTCCTGGGGCGTATGCAACGTTCTAATCTTATGCTGTTTTTTTGGAACAGGAGTCAAATAGAAAATAAGGATTGCAGTCCCATTACAAGGTCTTGATTTGTTCAAAATTCAGGTTGATTCACTCACATTTTAAATGGTAAACGCCTGAGCAGGTTATTAAAAAATTTGTGGGTATCGACATTTCTAAAACGTATTTTGATACTGGGTTGGTAAAAGAGGATGCTCCATCAGAAGCTATGCATCAACAATTTTCTCAAAAGCCGGAAGGTTTTTTAAAGATGCTTGAATGGCTGCGACAATAAAGTGTGAGCCTAAATGAAGAAACGCTTTTCTGCATGGAATACATGAGGTTATATAATACCGGTTTAGTAAATTACCTGGTAAAAGACAGACCCAGCTATGGTAGAAATGTCGCTTCGTATTAAAAAAGCAGCGGCTTTGAATGGGGTAGCGATGATAGAACAGCATCTGTAAAAATTGCTTTGTACGCAGGCATACCTTTTGGTTTAATCTTGTGAGTCAATTTTATTAAACAAGTTAACAGGGTAATCTAACATCAAAGCTGCCATACATCATCTGTTACATCGGGAGGGTGTTATTACCGCCGCGGTTGTTATAAAAAATGTTCTCCCCACAGGCCTGCGGCAAAAATGAATTATCTTACAGATAAGATTGAAAGGCGGCGCCTATAAATACAAGGATCATCGCAATTTGTACAATGAAAGAAGGCAGTAAACTTTACTAATGGTAAAAAGTTGGGTTTAAATAACTAAGCTGTTCGGCCAAGTATTCTGATTGACTACAAAGTCGGTGAGTACAACAGATCACGTGGGCAGGGAGTTTCATTGAATAGAATCACACCGGCCAGGGAATTAAGGTTTTTGTTGAAGAAGGATTTGCCGGGACGGAAGCATATTTGTTTAGCAGTGCTGTTTTTTCACAAACACCCGTTGGCGTTAATTCATTGAGTATTCAATTGTAGTTATATCAAACATCAATAAAACATCGTATGATGGTTTCAAGTATTCAAAAAGAAAAAGCTGAGCTGTTCTTAAAATTTCACCAGGACAAAGAAATGCTGGTTCTGTTAAATTCGTGGGATACCGGAAGTTCTAAGTTAATAGAAGCATGCGGCTATAAAGCAATCGCAACAACAAGTATGGGTATAGCAGCCTCTTTAGGATATCCCGACTGTGAGGTAATACAATTGCCTGAAATGATTGAGGTTATTAAAAGAATTGTGCAGGGAGTACAAGTTCCGGTAACTGTGGATATAGAAGCCGGATATGGAAATAATTTAGACGGAATCATTGATTCGGTGGCAAAAATAATTGCAACAGGAATAGTGGGTATAAACATTGAAGACAGTTTAAATTTGAATCCGGTTTTAATTGACGAGCTTGAATTTTGTGAAAGAATTTCTGCCATTCGTGAATTGGCAGATTCTCTGGGTTTTCATTTGGTAATTAATGCAAGGACGGATGCATTCTATGTTTCCCCAGGCTCTTCTCGGGAAAAATTAACTGAATCAATCAGGCGTGGCAATAAATACCGGGAAGCAGGTGCTGACTGCATATTTGTTCAGCCTGTTTGGGAAAAAGAAACAATTTCAACATTGGTTAAAGAAATTAATGCCCCGATTAATATTCTTTCAAACCCTACAATTGGAGCAGGGGTACCCCTATCCGTTAGTGAACTGCAGCATCTAGGTGTTGCACGTGTAAGCCTCGGTTCGGGTTTGATGAAAGCTACGCTGGCATTAATTAAAAAGGTTGCTGACGAACTATCAGGGAAAGGAACTTATAATATGCTGTTAGATTCTCTGTCACCAATACCCGACGCTGCATTGGCCTATAAAATGGCAACAGGACTAAATAAATGAAGAACGGCACTAACAACAACAGCGCCTTGTTAGGTAAACAGCACCAACAATGTAGCCTGCTGCTGAATAAAACCGGGAAACGAATAGTGTGTTACCAATAAAATAAAAGTTACATAAACATCTTCAAGCGCAGTTCGCTCCAGGTTTCCCTTTTGTGCTGTATTGTTGGATTCGCATCCTGTAACAGAGAGATAAAGTATACAGAAACCAGCAACGCGATAAAAGCTGACAACAGCACGCTTAGAGCAACTATTAATTAGAAATACTCATACACATTACTGTCCTTTTACAGCATCTCCATGTTTATTTCAAGTTCGCCGCCGGACGAAATTGATTATTTTTTGGGAACAATTGTTGATGACAAGTACATAACTTAGCTATCAGGGCTGAGCTATTCAAATCATTGTCCTTATTAATTGTTCAATTCATTTTTTAAAACCAGCAGTTCGTTAAATTCGCATGTTATTAAACCCGGTTTGCAGCAAAAAACATGCAGAGAAAAATGATCATAAAATCAATAGTAAGACTAAAACCAGTTGCTGAATAATGGATCTTAAATTTCCCAGTCACGGTTATAAAGACGTGTTTTATAATAGCATTGCGCCTATGTTAATAGTAGGTACAGATGCGCCGCATTACACCATGCTGGATGTAAACAATGCTTATCTCTTCGCTACCCATACCCGGCGGGAGGATATTATTGGGCAGCCGGTGTTTGGTGTGTTTCCGGCAAACCCGGGTGATATGGTGTCAAAAAATATTGAACGTGTTATTTTCTCCTTTGAGCAGGCCATCAAAACAAAAGTTACCCATACCATGTATAATTACCGGTATGATATCCCCATACCCGGAAGCAATGAGTTTGAGGAACGCTACTGGACCACAAGCAACACACCAGTATTGAATGAAAGCAGTGAAGTACTTTATTTAATTCATTCCCCGTCCAATGTCACGGAGCTGTACAAAGCACAGGAACGTGAGCAGGCGGCCATCGACTTAACAAAAAAACAGCAACAGCAACTGCAATCTATTTTTATGCAGGCGCCGGTAGGTATCGGGATTTTTAAAGGTCCTGATTATATAGCAGATCTTATCAATCCGCCCCTCTGCAAGTTATATGGAAAAACGGAAGCAGCATTGTTGGGTAAAAAAATATTCGACGTGCTGCCAGATGCAAAAGGCCGTGGGTTTGAAGTACTGCTGGATAATGTACGCCTCACAGGTATACCATATAGGGGAGAGGAGCTTGGTATACCAATGCTACGTAATGGCAAATTGGAAACTGTGTACGTGAATTTTGTTTACGAACCGTTCAGGGAGTCTGATGAAACCATCACCGGTGTAATTGTGGTGGCAACGGAAGTGACTGAACTGGTAAATGCGAAAAATAAAATTGAAGAAGTTGAACTGCGAAACCGCATTGCAGTGAACGCCGTGGGCCTGGGTACATTTGACCTGGATCTTTTGACGAACGAAGCCTTTACCTCAACCCAATTTGCCCGCATCTTCGGTTTTGCAGAAGCCTTGCCAAGAAATAATTATCTTGAACTATTTCACCCGGATGACGAGCCTATCCGCCGGCAGGCATTAAAAGATGCACTCGTAACCGGCAGGTTGTTTTATGAATGCCGTATCATTCATAAGGATAGCAGTATGCACTGGGTTAGGGCGGAGGGTAAAGTAATTTATGATGATGACGGGAAACCACTGAGTATATCAGGTATAGCACTGGACATAACAAAAGAAAAAAAATCTGCTGACGAACAGCGCAAACTAATTTCGCTGGTAGAAAACAGTGTAGACCTGATGTCTATATTGAAAATGGACGGCTACAATTCTTATATCAATGAAGCAGGAAGAAAATTACTGGGTTTTAAAGATGAAACTGAAGTATTGCACAGGCCTGTTAGTGAACTGCATTCTCCGGAGCATTTGTTACAGGTACAACAGGAGGTAATTCCTTCCGTAATGAACACCGGCAGATGGTCGGGTGTGATGATTGTACGCCATCTGCAAACAGGGGAAAATTTTCCGGTATATAACAATTGTTTCCGGATAGATGATCCGGTTACCGGAGCACCTATATCAATTGGTGCTGTGATGCGGGATATGCGGCCTGAGCTTGCAGCCAAAGCAGCATTGGCAGATAGTGAACAGATGCTGCGTAATATTACTACCGCATCTCCGGCTGCATTGTGGATGTCTGACGAAAACGGCCATATTACTTACGTTAACCAAACATGGGTCAACTGGACGGGAACATTATATGAAGCTAATCTTGGTTCCGGATGGTTACAGAAAATTGTTGATGAAGACAGGATAAGAGTTGCCGATAAATTTATGAATGATGTATTGGAGAAACGAAACTATGAAGTGGAGTTCAGAATAACCCATGCGGATGGCAAAATACACTGGTGCCTTGCAAACGGGCAGCCACACTATGATAATGATGGAAAGTTTGCCGGTTATATCGGTTCGTGTATGGACATTACTGAGCAAAAAATGCTGCAACAGCAAAAGGATGATTTTATCGGCATCGCCAGCCATGAACTAAAGACACCCGTAACAACTATAAAAGGGTACGCACAGATACTGGAAAAAATGCTGCAACATCATGGCCTTGCCAGGGAAGCATCGATGGTAAGCCGGATGGATAGCCAGTTAAAAAGCCTGACAAGTCTTATCGCCGACCTGCTGGACGTGACGAAAATCAATTCAGGCAGGCTCCAGTTTAACGACCGCGAATTTGAATTTAACCCCATGGTAAATGATTTGGTTGAAGACCTGCAGCGGATAACCGACAAGCATACTTTTATCTTACACATGAATAAAACAGGTATTGTTTTTGGTGACAGGGAACGCATAGGCCAGGTAATCACCAATTTAATTACGAACGCTGTAAAATACTCACCGGGTGCCGAACATATTGTGATTACCACAGCGATAGAAAACAATGAAGTAACCTTGTGTGTGGAAGATTATGGAATAGGCATACCACGCGATAAACTGGATAAGGTATTTGAACAGTTTTACCGGGTAAGCGGGGATTTGCAATATACTTTCCCCGGTCTTGGGCTGGGCTTATATATATCTTCAGAAATTATAAAAAGAGAGGGTGGCCGAATATGGGTGAACAGTGTAGAAGGGAAGGGTTCAACCTTTTGCTTTGCCTTGCCGCTGGTAAATGAAAACTAACATTACAATTGTAAACAGATAATGATGCACAGATCAAAAAGAGTAATGATAGCAGATGACGATCCGGGTATATTGGATTGTTTATCAATTATGCTGGAGTACGATGGGTATGAAGTCAGCAGTACGCTGAATGGCGCAAACTTGCTCAGGTTAGGGGATGATTTGCCTGATCTATTGCTGCTGGATACCTGGATGTCGGGTGTTGATGGAAGAGATGTATGCGCCTATCTGAAGGGCAATGAGCCTACAAAAAAAATACCTATTATTATGATTTCTGCAAGCAAGGATGTAGAGGCATCAGCATTGCAGGCCGGCGCAGATGCTTTTTTGGAAAAGCCTTTTGAGATGGATGATTTATTGTCCAAGGTGGAGCAATATATAGGGTAAACATGTTGCTTACTTTGGTGGTTGGTATAATAACTTTCCCCATTTTTTCCAGGTGTTCTGCTGCTTCCGTGATAGCGTGTAACCTCTTCCAATTCAGGTTGAGCCCCTTCGGCCTGTAGCAAAATAAAGTATCAGACAAATACAATTGACGGCAACTTTAAGTGTAATGGTCATCGCAATTCGTAAAATGGATTAAATGAAGTTTATTTTAAAAAATTATTATCAATAAGTGACAGCATTTATGTTAACATCAACAGCTTGCAATGGTTGGTACAAAATGCGTTAGTGAAAACATATAACAATGGCAAGGGCAATAATGATCAAAATCATTTTTTGAAAGGGTATTTCTGGCTAGTTTAGAAGCATTAAAAAATGCAGGAATGAAAGCCCTTCAGTTCCATTGGATTCCCAGGATTATTTGCATTATTGCTATTGGTTTTGTTAGCGTGTTTGCAGCTGATGCTTTTGAATCGAATCACTCCGTCTGGCAACAATTGTTAACTTTTTTTATTCATCTTGTTCCATCCTTTATTTTGATCGGGTTTCTATATGTTTCATGGAAATGGGAATTTGCCGGCGGTATATTGTTTACGGCCGTTGGTATCATTATGACACCAATTATTTTCCTTCACAATTACAACACAAATCACTTTTCCCTTGTGCAATGCATGGAGATAATATTGCTCATTACATTTCCTTTTATTATAGCAGGAATACTTTTTATCATCAGCCATTTCAGAGCCAGGAAGCATTTGTACCGTCTAAATAAATTTTAACTTTTGTCAGAATTTATTGTCGTGATTAGTTTATACTCTTCCAGCATTGGCGAAAAGGCGTAGGGTAAAAAGGGGCGTTGATTATCCAGTGCCGCACTACAATTGCGCTAACAACAATTCTGCGCCCGCTGCAGCAGTCATGTAGCGCTTACCGACAGAACTGGTAAGCATATAAAATTATGGGGATAGTATTATTTTGGAGACCAGGCAAATGGCACAACTACATCCGTGCACATTAACAGCGCTTCACGCCGGGCTAGTTGAAGCTATCCCAGTTTGAAAGTATGCGTTCGTTAATGAGGGAGTTCTGTCGCATGAAGTACACCGACCCGGGGGAATTGAAAAAAAATGCCTGGTGCAGCGTTAAACAAGTATTGATAACAGCAGCGTCCTTTGTAACAGCAATCAGCCAATTTAATAACCATTGTCATTCTTTCCACAAAAACAAGACAGTAATTTGTTGATGGTTGTAAGTGCAAAATACCAGTCAGCATGAAATTTTTATTGATCCTTTTATTTATTCCGCAAGTTGTTTTTTCTCAAAACCAGGAGAACAATATTTTATTGTACAATGTTGGGTTGGGTGGCATTACATCCGGTATTGGCGCAGTAATTAATAAGAAAAATGAAAACTGGAAAAGGTGTTTTGTAAGAGGCTTCTGGCAGGGAAGTATTGGAGGATTAATCAATTATTCGTCAAAAAAATCTATTTATTTGATTAATAAAAATAACAGTTTTGCTTATGCCTTGCCAGCCAGATTATTAAATGCCGCAGGTAATTCAATTATACAAAATGCTGCAGCCAACGAACCGTTTCTTAAGAACTGGAATTTTGAGTATGCCTTCCTGAGAGTTGACTTTTCTACAGGATCAGCAAAAAAGATCAGGGTAAGGGTATTGCCGGAGGCAGTAATTGCTTCTGGTGTAGCGCTCTCAAAAGGTAAATTCGATATTAGTACCACGCTGGTTACTGGTATTATGAGTTTTAAAAGAAAAGAGGTGATGCGCTCTGAAAGAGGAATACATGATGGCGTTAATTATGGGCGTGCTTTTGTTTACCAGGATACCAGTGAAAAATATTTGATTGTGGCGCATGAAATCATTCATGAATTTCAGTACCGGGAATACCTTGTTTTTAATTCTTGGCTACAACCTGCTGTGGCAAATGTAAAAGCACCTGGCTTAAAAAATATATTTACAAAATACCTGTATCCCGATGTGCCTTACTTTGGGCTATTTTATATGATAGAAGGAGTATATCAATACCCCCTGCTTTATAGAAATTATTACGAATTTGAAGCTGAACGATGTGCAACCAGCAAATTCGTAAAGGTTCAGTAATGTACTAAAACTCTCCCGTAAAAAGGCTCAATCCCTGTCAGAACAAGAGGCGGTTTTTCTCTAAACCAGTATTTTGTTTTCCGCTTCCGGGGACCTCAGCTATGATTCGTGTCTGCATGAAACAATTTCTGTCCGGAGCAGCTATTGTCAAACCAATACAAATCAAGGTAAAGAAGCCTCCATAGCTTCCGTTAAAAGGGAAGCCCATTTTTTATACTCTTCACCGGAATAATGCAAACCATCCAAAGCTATTAAGGAGGGGTTGTTAACTACCTGCCTTGACGCAGCTGTGATATTAATATAGTTGCATCCTCTTGCTGAAGCAATCTGGCTGTTGATGCTGTTGTAGAGATCAATTTCTTCGGCAATTGCTGCCTGGTTTAAATTACCTGCTTTGGGTGTTACACTATAGTCCGGTACAGAGAGTACAAACACACGTTTCGGATTGTTACCTGCATAACTGATTGCGATATTCAGCAAGGTTTTAAATTCGTCCTGGTACCATTCGATTGGTAAATGCTGGAATTGATTGTTAACCCCGATGAGCAATGAAACAAATGAGTAAGTTGACCGGGCAGGCGGATTGGCGAAGATGCCGTTTAAAAGATTTCTGGTAGTCCAGCCAGTTCTTGCAATAATTTCCGGTACATCCATTTTTATTGAATCTGCCAGCAGCATAGCCGCTGTCTGCATGGGGTACCTGTCTGCCACCGCTACAGACTGACCGATGGTATAGGAGTCGCCAAGTGCAAGATAAGAGCAGGTGCCCGAATCCAATACTCGGGGTGGAACCCTTGGCGGTACTGTAACTACCGATACCGGGGAAACAGACTGCACCTCTTTTTTTGAACAGGAAGTTACAGCCACCAACAGCAATGAAGCAACAAATATTTTTACCATGCCGTATATACGATTAAACTAAGGAAAAGGTTTGAACATGTAGTTTACAATCATTGGCCCCGGCAGGTGGTACAGCCGGGATTGTATAACCCCCGTTAAACAAACTGTATTATCGCACTGCCAAAATCGGACAGGGTGCTTTACCGTTTTGAGGGCGAGCTGAACCGCCTGCTAATGTCATCCTTTATGTAATACAGCAATGCTGAAGAAAGTAGGAACAATAGTTGATGCTAAGGGCATGTACAACGATGTGCTGGGTATCATATTTATAAAGCTGAAAGTAACATCCAAAAATGATTCTTTTTACAGCGGAGTATAGCAGCTATTGTTTAAAATATCGCATTCATGTTTACCCGGTTTACAAAGGAGGAAAAAGCAATACATTATCCCGCTGACAGACGTATGCATATTGGCGTTAAGCCTTATATGAAGGTACTGTTTGCCCTACTTATATTGCTTCCGCTTGCAGCAGCATGGCTGCAATTTTGGATAACAGGGTTGCCTGCAGATCCCGTGGGCATTTCTAATTCAACAACCCCGGCAGATCCTGCAGGGTTCCCAATGTGGGTAAATCTCAGCCATTGGGTCAACTTCTTTTTTCTGGTGCTGATCATCAGAAGCGGCCTTTCCATTTTAGTGGATCACCCCCGCCTGTACTGGAACAATGGTTGCAAACCGGGAACCGACTGGATACGCTTTACACCCTTAAAACAACCCAAAGACAAATCGTGGACTGCTAAAGAAGATGCCCGTTATATCAGCCCGGTATTGGGTTTGCCCGGTTACCGGCATACCATCGGCATAGCAAGATCGTGGCATTTTATTACCGTGCCTTTTTTTATGCTGAACGGAGTTGTTTTTATATTCCTGCTTTTTTATACCAGGCAATGGGTACGTCTTGTTCCCACCTCATGGAAAATTATTCCGGATGCCTGGAATGTCTTTGTTCACTATGCAACATTGCATCTGCCGGTGGAACCCAATGGATATTATCAATTCAATGCATTGCAGCAGCTATCTTATTTTGGTGCGGTTTTTATCCTGGCACCTTTGGCAATGTTTACGGGCATGGCTATGTCGCCCGCTATTGAAAACCGGTTTCACTGGTATCCAAAATTATTTGGCAACCGCCAGAGTGCCCGTTCTGTGCACTTTTTAATAATGATAGCCTATGTGATCTTTATTATGATACATGTTGCTATGATAGCTGCAACAGGGTTGGTTAGAAATATGAATCATATTACTTTGGGAACAGATGATACGGGCAGTTTATCAGGATTGTACATCGGCATTGCAATTATTTTTATTACTGGCGGTATGGGTTTTCTTGCGCATTGGCTTTCCTGGCGCAAACCACGGTTGCTGCAACAGCTCAATGCTGCCATCAACGAAAATTTATGGCGGGTTACTTTAAACCGGTTCAAGCCAAAAGCATATTACAACAAAAAGGATATTTCGCCCTACTTCTGGGCCAACGGAAAAATGCCAGCATCCGAGACATGGCAACAACTTGCAGCAAATGATTTTAAAGATTACAAATTAAAAATAGGAGGGCTGGTAGATAACCCGGTATCATTATCACTGCAGGAGCTTAAAGATTTAGGGATGAAGCAAACCATTACCATGCACCATTGCATACAGGGCTGGTCTGGCATAGCCGAATGGGGAGGACTGCCAGTTGGTAAAATTATTGAATTGGTTAAACCACATGCAGCGGTAACAACTGTAGCTTTCTATTCTTTTGGCGAAGGGCTTTACGGAGGCGTTTATTATGATACCAGCACGCTTGATAACTGCCTGAAGCCTCAATCCATACTGGCATGGGAAATGAATTATGAAACATTACCGCCTGAACACGGCGCTCCATTAAGGCTTAGGATAGAAAATCAACTGGGTTATAAAATGGTGAAATGGATAAGCTCTATTGAGTTTTTGGAAACACATGAAAGTATAGGGAAAGGTTTTGGAGGCAAAAATGAAGACGATGAATATTTTGATTTGCTGGCCAATACGTAATAAATAAGAACACATCAATACAATACTATTTCAATAAAAATAAAATCAAATTAAAATGGAACAAAAATTCAACGACGCAACCCCGCAACGCAAACAGGATCATCTTTTAGATGCAGTATTGGTATCCATAAACATTGCGGCTTTTACTGATCAATTAAAACAAGAGCAACCTTGGAAAGAAAGCGATCGCAACAGCATAACGGTTTTTAAAACAGACGGGATGCGTATTGTGCTGATTGGTCTTCATGCAGGTGCAGAAATGGCAAAACATACTGCGGGCGGTTATATCAGCGTACAGGTATTGGAAGGGCAAATAAAATTTACCACAGATGATAAGTCTCTTGAATTAAGTAAAGGTCAAATGCTGGCCCTTCATCCAGGTATTCCTCACAGCGTACTGGCTGTACAGGAAACGATTTTTTTATTGACGCTTGCAACAACCATGGCAGGAAAGGAATGATAAAGCCAGAACAAAATAAAACAATTTGGACAATCGGTCATTCTACCCGTAGCCTGGATGAATTTATTGCTATGCTTAAATCCTTCCAGGTTGAACTGGTTGCTGATATAAGAAGTTTTCCAGGCTCAAACCGGTATCCTCATTTTAATAAAGAAGCACTTGAAGTTTCATTACCTGAAAACAACCTACAATACATCCACCTGAGAGCACTCGGGGGACGAAGAAAAGTGCAGCCCAATTCTATTAATACGGGTTGGCGTGTTGCCGCATTCAGAGGATATGCAGACTATATGGAGACGGATGCTTTTAAAACAGCGGCAAAGGAACTGGAAGCCATTGCCTTAAAACAACGGACTGCTTATATGTGTTCGGAAGCAGTCTGGTGGCGTTGCCACCGGTCGCTTGTTTCAGATTATTATAAGATGCAGGGGTGGACAGTACTGCACATCATGAACATCGGAAAAATGGAAGAGCATCCGTACACCAGCCCGGCCAGGATTGTTGGCGATCATCTTGTATACAGCAAAGACTAATCCTGCTGCTGTATCTCTTGCCGGCAACGCCTGCTCCCGGGCCGGTGCGTTAGCCGGCGACCTTGCGTACTGAGACGCAATAAAAATAATATACATGCTGTAACGTACGTGCCTATGCTAAGGATTGTAGAAAGCTGATCATTTGTAGAATTTCAAACGTATGATACCCGCAACAATACAAAATAGATAGCGATAACTAACGGATTTATAATTTCGTTTTTTTACTCAGTAACATCTTATATTTATGGGGTTGTACTCTTGCTAAATAACAGCTAACCTAAAATAAAATTATGGCATCTCAATACGAAGACTTAATTAAGAAAGCTTATTCCGCATTCAATGCAAGAGACATTGACACGGCGCTTTCAACAATGCATCCGGAAGTTCAATGGCCAAAAGCATTTGAAGGAGGTTATGTAGGTGGACACGGTGGGATAAGAGAATATTGGACAAGACAATGGACAGAAATAAATCCCCATGTTGAGCCCGTGGGATTGTATGAAAGAAAGGACGGCACTTTAGAAATTACGGTTCATCAAATAGTAAAGGACTTACAAGACAATACGATTTTTGATGGAACTGTAAAGCATATTTACATTTTGAAAGACGGCTTGTTAAGACGAATGGACATTGAGCTTTAACAGGCTTTTAATTAGGGCTATTGCACCATTCATAACAACACGAACGAACAGCCAGGGTATCGTATAAAAGTTGCGCACACCGAAGCGCAACCGGCGGCAAACCATTATGAATTTCAATCAGACTGATAAAGTAAATAGAATACATTTAACTCAGGCATTGATGCCTCTTCGCGGGCCAGTGTGTTACCCGGGAACGTTGTTTATATCCGGGAAACCAGCATAATCAGCCCGATGCAACGTTTTGTGGCATGCTACAAAAAACTGATGCGAAAAAAAGCAGGGAAAGGATAACAGACCGGGATAATTTTTATCTGCCGGTATTTATTGAAATGGTAATATGATTACAAAATTCCCCGTATGTAGTTGCGTACTGCTTCTTACCTCACGCCATTTAACTTGCCATACAGAACCAGTCAGCCATTGATGCTTTGTCCGTTAAAAGTAGTCACAGTATACGTTTCATCCTGTTTAAATTGTAGTATAGGGACGAATTATTTACGGTATTTATGCTTAACAGGAACTGGCACATTAATAGCATCCATTGGCCAGGTATTGAATTACTCACACAAAAAATTACAAAATGAAAAGGATAATTATTATCATGTTGGGCCTGGCATTTACAACAGGTGCAATGGCACAAACTAAAAAGGCCGAAGAAAAAGACCTTAAGAAAACAATTGAGGCTAAGAAAGATGAAAAGAAAGAAGTAGGCGATGATCTTAAACATTTGAAAGTTGGACAGGCTGTTGAAGATAGAAAAGATGTAAGAGCCATCCGCAAGAATGAACACCGAAAAGCTAAACATCTAAAAAAAGCACATGGTGTAAAAAACCCGGTTCATAAAGCAGAGAGAGAAATAAGGGAAGAAAAAAAGAATTAAACCCAGCGGTACAGCTATCTCTTTAAAAAAAATAAATTGTCTCAATGGCCACGTCTTTAAAGATGTGGCTATTTTGTTGTGTACACAAACGTTGATTGCCGGTTGATCAGCACCCTTCGCAGGAACGCTTCCTCCCAGCACAGTGGTTGCCAAGGAAAAAATTTAATGACGCTGATAATGCAAGTTGGTCTTACTATAAAGCCTCGCTATCACCTGTTGCAAATCTCCAGATGCAACGCCATATATTAAATAGCCATTACTGTCAACTTTGTACCCACTTTAAGTTATGTCCATGGATCCGCGAAAGCCCGGGTGGAAGAGTTATATATTTTAGTTACAATTTGCTTCTGTGTTTGGCGTACTCTTCGATGCCAGGTTGCGCCCGACCTGACTGTAACAAAATGAATTTGTCTAATAGTTGAGTATCGCTACTTTCGTCCAATGATTCTATATTTATATCAACCACTATGATCAATTTATCTCATTCTGAGTACCCAATTCACTGTGTCACAAATTTTCAGGATCTTGTTTCCACGCCTTTTCATGGAGCAATGAATGCGATTTGCTGGACCCGTACATTACCAGGCGATTTTGCTGATATTGTCGACAAGGTAGAACTAACCGAAAATATAGCGGTACTTGATGAAGCCGGGCTTCGTAGACTTCAATTGAGTGAACAGGGGCAGCTTGCCCGTGACATTCTTTTGCGGGATTTGAAATTGTTGGAAGCGCATGGCGCAGCTCCCATCCTTAATGTAATCAGGAGCTATGAGAGAGACGATGCCTGCCCGTTTTTTCCAACGGATGTGTATTCATTTCATGCCGATCGCTCGCCTGTACCAACCGATACCTTTTTATGCACGTACTATGGCGAGCCGAGTGAAATATTGCCGAATGTACAAGCCGAACAAAAAGTTTTTGTTCCCGAAATACGTGCTGAACTTAAAAAACTATATCATGGAGCAGCCGAAGGTTTTGAAACATTTTTAAGTGAGCATTGCTTTGATCTGCACTACCAGCCAAAAGCCGCCGCACGCCCTGTTAGCTTAGGCCTGGGTAATTTATGGAGATTAGCGATTGATCATCCTGAAAGTCAGGTTCCTCCCTGTGTTCACCGTGCTCCAAAGGAAATAACCGGGCAGCACCGTTTGTTGATGATCTGTTGAAGACAAAATGAACAACGGGGTGAATGGATCCGGGAAAGTAAAGCCTGCACGTTGGGCCATCTATCGAAGCAATAAATTGAAACCTGTAAAATATTCAACATGAAACAACTTCATACGACATTGTTCCTGTCATTATTTTTCACCGTCCATTGTTATTACCTGTTAACTGCACAGGAGGCAAAACTGCCAACCCGGTGGACCAGGTCCGCAATGGAGGCATCCATTCCACTAAGCGAATATCCACGGCCACAATTACAACGTGCGCAATGGATGTGTTTGAACGGTAAATGGGATTATGTGGGTGGTAAAGGAATTGCCAGTGCATTCAATCCGGAAAATCCAATCTACTTTGAAGGTAAAGCGGAGAAGATACGTGTTCCGTATTGCCCGGAATCAGTGCTATCCGGTATTGAGCGCAACCAGGAAATCAATATGTGGTATCATCGCAGCTTTGCCATTCCGGAAGCCTGGCAAAACAAACAGGTGATACTGCACTTTGATGCCGTTGATCACGATGCTACCATATTTGTAAACGGCCAGAAAGCAGGTCGTCATTCAGGTGGCTACGATGCTTTCAGTTTTAATGTTACGCGTTTCTTAAAAAAAGGAATGAATAGCCTTGTTGTGGCGGCGCATGATCCCAATGACGGCAAAGCACCATCGGGTAAAAATGGCCCGAGGGGAGACTATACTTTTTCTTCAGGCATCTGGCAAACAGTTTGGCTGGAACCCGTGAATACAAACTATATAGAAAATATCCGGTTACTTCCCGACCTGGAAAACAACCGGTTGAAAATATTTGTAAATGCAACAAGTGGAACAAAGCTTTCCGCAGTAGCAATGGATGGTAAAAAAGTGATAGCTCAGGTGAATTCCTTCTCCGGAGCTGATTTTTTTCTCCCGATAAATCATCCCAAACACTGGTCGCCAGATACACCCTTTTTATATGATTTGAAAATTACTTTATTCAATGCAAATGGAAGGAGTACTGATGAGGTGATAAGCTATTTTGGCATGAGGGATATCAAAGTGGGTAAAGTGAATGGTGTGAACAGGACCTTGCTGAATGGACAATTTGTAATGCAACTCGGATTGCTCGACCAGGGCTACTGGCCTGATGGAATTTTGACTGCTCCTACGGAGGAAGCTTTAAAGTTTGATATCCTGTTCACTAAAAAAGCAGGCTTTAATCTTATCAGAAAACATATGAAAACCGAGCCCCGGCGTTTTTATTATTGGGCAGATAAGTTGGGGCTGATGGTTTGGCAGGATATGCCGGCGATATGGTACCAGGATGAAGACACGGTTAAAACAAGAAGTGAATTCCGACAGGAATTAAAAGCAATAGTAGATGATCATTATAACTCCCCATCCATTATTACCTGGGTACCTTTTAATGAAAATTGGGGTGCCTTTGATGTTAAATCAATTACAGACTGGATAAAACAGTATGACCCGTCACGATTGGTAAATGGTAATTCCGGATTCAATAATAATCCATCTTATCAGCAAGCTTATGGCGACCCTGGCAATGGTGATTTTGTGGATACCCATATTTATGTTGGTCCCTACGGTGCATCTGTACCAGATGATCGCCGTGCTGCATCATTGGGCGAATTTGGCGGAGTTGGTTTATTTACAAGAGGACACATGTGGCCTGTTGCAAACAATGCTTACGATTACGAACCAACAAAAGCAGCACTTACCGACCGGTATGTGTTTTTACTGGACCAGGTTGAACAATTGATGAAATACAAAGGACTCAGCGTAGCCGTATATACTCAAACAACCGATGTGGAACATGAAATAAACGGCTTTTTAACTTATGACAGGGCTGTTGAAAAAATGGAGTTAAGCCGGATAAAAGTCATCAATGATGCTGTTATTAAAGCAAGCCATAAAATTAATACGCAGCAATAAATCTTTTGCGGCCGACTTCAAAGCAACTTCTCCTCCGGGAAGTTTAAGTCGCGATAATTCAAATTATGGTGACTCGTACGTAAAACTTAAGCAGCCTTTACTGGTTTAAATTCAAAGAATACATGCGTACCATTGTTATTTTCTTCTTTCATGGTGCCTTCTAATTGTTGTGTGAGCAGTGAGATGAGTTGCCCGCCAAAGCCGGTGCCTTTGATGATCCCGCTTTTGCCCACGCCGTTATCCGATACCTGCATGTGTAAATTACCATTAGCTGCTTGCGCTAATTTAATCTGCACTTTACCGCTTCTGCCATCGGGAAAAGCATATTTAATGGTGTTGGTCAACAGTTCGTTTACAATCAGGCCGAGCGGTACAGCAGTATCCACATCTACGTTCAATGCCTCCATGGCACATTCTACCTGCACCCTTTTTTGTGCGCCAAAAGAATCCAGTATGCTATCACTTAGGTTAAGGAAATAATCTTTCATTTCAATGGCACCCAGGTTTACGCCCTGGTACAATTTCTGGTGCACAATGCCGATGGATTGCACCCGGTTTTGTCCTTCGTGCATCGCATCCCTGGCACTGACGTCGTTCAGCTGGTTGCTTTGCAAAGCCAGCAGGCTGCTTACTACTTCCAGGTTATTTTTTACCCTGTGATGAATTTCTTTCAGTAACAATTCATTCTCTGCATTCCTGGCAACAAGGGATGTCTGCGTGGTATTGAGTTCCGACACCGTTTTTTCTATTTTATCGTTCTTGTCTTTTAAAGCAAGGTTTGCTTTTTGCTTATTACGGTTATTGCGGTAAAGAACAAATGAAATTACCAGCGTACTTACCAAAAGTCCAACTGCGGTATTAAAACGCAACTTGTTTTTAGCGTCTGTTTCAGCTAGGTTCAAATCGTCCATGCGCTGCTTTTCTTTTATCTCCAGTTGCTTTACCTGTTTGGCTTTTTCAATATTGGTAACGGTATCTTTGGCGGCTGTTGAGGTCTTTAAAAATCCGTATGCCCTGGCCGGGTCTGTTTTTTCAAACACCTGTGATAATAAGTTGGAAGAATTCATTATGACCAGGTAATTTTTAAATTTGTTTCCTCCATCCAATGCGAGGCTTGCATATCGTTGTGCTGAGTCCTGCCTGCCCTGGTTAAAATAGATCAGTGCCAGTTCATTGGTTACCTCATTTTCAAAAAAACCTTCCTGACCGTTGGAAGTTGCCAAGATCTGCTTGCAATAATTTGCCGCTTCATCATATTGTTTGCGCTTGCTGCTGATACGTGCCAGTATCAATATGGGCCAACTTTCCTGGAATGGAAAATACAATTTGGAGTAAGCCTGTGTCTCTTTCGCAAAATGTTCTGCTGAATCCAGGTTGTTTTGCCTTTCATGTTCCTGCGCCAATAGAAACATAGCACTCCATTGCGTGAAATGATCTGACTGTTTTATCCGGGGGTGATAGTAGGCTTTCTGTGCCCATTGCAGCGACTCCTTATCATCTCCCAGTTTCTGGTAAAGCAGGCCCATCATATTGATGCCATAGATCTCCCGGACGGGAGCATGTTTTCTACTTAGGTTGATTGATTCATACGCTGCAGCAAACCCCTTTTCAAAAGAAGAGGTTATAGCATAAGAGAAAGACAGGGCTTCAAGACATTCCAGTTCACCCATCGGAAATTTTATTTTTCTTGCGAGGTTAAGTCCTTCATTTCCCAACTCAACAGATTCACTGGTATTGCTAAGTGTTGTGGAGCGGCTGAGCCAATACAAAGCGTGCACTGTATTCGTATCCTGTCGATTAACCTTGATAATATTTTTAAAACTATCCATAGCAGGATGCTCCAATCGGAAAGGTTGGGCAAACAGCATATGAGCACTACATAATATTGCCAGCGTAAACAGTATGTGGATTTTACAGCAAAGCAGGCGATAATGCATAACGTTTAATTTGTGTTGGAATTTGTGCTGCAAAACTTTCATCTTTTCAACACATGGGGCGGTAAAAGTATGGTGGTTTAACGTTGTCAAATTAAGTTAGGTTTTATGGTCAGAGATAAACACAGAAACCTGGGTTTATGGACAAGCTGTTGTTATCCAAATATACACAATGCAAATAGCTAACAGGGAGTAAAGTTTTAGCTAAAGTAAGTAAAACCATGGGTAAGGTATAACACAGGCGTTGGTTATTCATTTTTATCAGGGGACGACAATTCTGCGTTTTAGCTTATTGACCAATTCTCTCGTGTCAATTTAATAAACAGTATTTATAAGATTATCATAACAGGTAAGAAGCAAGTTGAAGCACCTATCCATTAAAACTGTCGTATACGGTTTAGCGATCGGCTGCATTTTTACGGGAAACAATACATGTTTAAGATGCGTGTATAAGAAAAGTTTTAACCACCGCTAATGCCTTTTTTTGTTTACAATTTTACTGAAGAATGAACTGGCTTTAGTGTAAGGGTAGCGGGCGGAATAGGACCATTGCCTCCCATTGCGACATACAACAAATTAATTAACAACAATTCAACCAATGCTGCCAATTAAAACAGAACCACCGGCATATGCGTTATCAGGAAAGCATTATTTTGCAGAGCCATTAACGGAACAAAGAAACCGGCCACACATTACTAATCTACCGCTGGCAAGAGCAAGCGTTTATCAGTTTGAAGAAGTGCCAGCGCTTGCAGGCATTACAAGACATTTATCCGCTTAACAATTTTATAAAAATAGTAGAAGTGACCTGTTATTTGAACAAAGAGGAATTTGCCTTACGCAACCCAGCCGGATTGCTGCAAATGTTACAGCGAACAGAACGCACCTTCATGCTTGCACCTGAACCGGCTGCAAGGTTAATCAAAACAACCACAATTAATAGTATAGCTGTTAATCGCAATTATAAAGATGCCGCAATTGTTATAAGCAGCTGCGGCATATCAGGCAATGCAAAAAATAAGTTTAATTCATTTGTGCCATCATCGCCTGGCTTTCTTCGTATGTAGGGCCATACAAACCAGGAATGGTATTGCCGGTAGCCCTTAAATGCGCCACCAGTTCTCCACGGTGATGGTAAAGATGATTGAATAAGAAACTTCTTACCACTGCTGCTCTGGGCATTGGTGGCATAATATCTTTTCCGCCCATTTGCATGTGCCACACGTTCATCAAAGTAGCTTCATCCGCGCCCTCCAGCACCTTTCTTGCAACTGCCAAATTTTCTTCAAATTTGTCTACAATATTGGATGCCTTGCTGATATCTCCCTTGTCATACTTGTAAGAGCCCATATCAAAAACATCCTGGTTAAAAGTACCATCAAACCAGTTGTACACTTCTGCAATGTGCGATGCTAACTGGCCTACCGACCATAGATGCGGCTGTGGTTTATAATTCAGTGCAGCATCAGGAATGGCCTGCAATAATTTACGGGTGTTCTCAGCTTCCTGCTCAAATTCACCCAACAAAGCTTGTTTAATCATGGTTGTATGTTTTAGGTATTAAATATACAAAATTGCTTTTTTCCTTTTCATTATTTCTATATGAAGAATTGCCTGTTTGGCGGTAGTAATTTATGAGGTTTACAAATACAGATTTCCCACCTGATCTGTAGGTTTTACTGAAGTAGGCGTTGCGCCCCTATGGTCCACACAGTCTGCTGAAATGAGTTCTGTTTGGCTAAATGGTGTAAGGTAGACTATTGCCCGGGCTATGCAACGAACACGTTATCAATGATAATACACCCGCAGCCGGGCTGCTGCCATCCTTTACAAAGTGCAGAAGTAAGCAATGGGCTATTGGATAAGTCTTCCTTTGCAGCGTCAGCCAGGGCAAAAGAGCACTTTGAATGGTTCCATTGCTATCCTCTTCCGCCAATTAAGCGTTGATGGTAATCAATTGTTGCGTCGCCTGAAAAGATGAAATATCATATGGCCAGCACCATTGACAGCCCTGTTTATTTTAACAAGTTGTAATGAAACTTAGCCTCCTGATTGCCGTCTCATTGCGGTAATCATTCATCTTAAAAACATTAGCCATGAAAAAGATTTTCACCTATTCAATTGTAGCTGCTTTGGCTGCCATTTTATTTACAAGTTGTACAAAAGACAGAATACACAATGACAGTTCCTACTGGCTTTCACAGGAGAGCGGCAATGTAGTGTATAGCAATAACTCATGCGGGTACTATGCGGTAGAAACACAGTATGGATACACCATTATACAAAACCTGGATGCATTCAGGACCTATGAAGGAGATGTGATGTTTGGCAACTTTGGCGGTATTGGTACCAGGGATTTCTACAATCATACTGCAAACGTAGTTACCAGGGGAACCGTGATGGAATATGATCTTACTTATAATGAAGCCCTTGCTGCATTGGATTATTATTGTCCTGTAGCTGGAGCAAATGGATTCAGGATGTTGCAGAGTGCAACTGCACAATCTAAAATTAAAAGAACCGCAACTACGGTACAACAATAGAACTGGTTACTGATTGGGTACACCCTGAAAATTGCAGATGCGGTTCTCGTGAATAACATGCTGATATCAAAGTGATCGTATTGATATACCGGATAAACATAGGGTTATTCCTGCGATAATATGGCACAGAATTGTCAGGTAAGTAAGCATGACAGTAACCAACGATCAGAAAAGATTTATGCAAATGGCCATTGACCTCTCCGAGCAGGCAGTTGACAGTAAAAAAGGAGGACCATTTGGTGCAGTAATCATTAGGGAAGGTAAGATTATAGGTAGCTCCGGCAATCACGTGCTGCAACTGACAGACCCCACAGCCCATGCAGAAATAATGGCAATAAGAGATGCCTGTGAAAATATGGGGACGACTGATTTGTCCGGATGTGAAATTTATTCCTCGGCGGAGCCATGCCCTATGTGTACTGCAGCAGTTTACTGGGCAGGATTAAAAAAAATATATTTCAGTAATACGGAAGAAGAATCGCTGGACTATGGTTTTGTGGATAAGGAAATATTGGAAGAGTTGAGAAAGCCCCCCGGTAAAAGAAAAATAAAAGCCAGCCGGATTGCCAATCCATCTGCCTTAAAAGTTTTTGATAAGGCACTTAAACAAAACGGATAGAAGTTGTGTAATATTGAATAATGCCTGGGCCAATGAAGTCGCCCGGGCATATTGGCAACCGGATAAAGATATCCTGTTCAAAAATTTTGGCACTTTCTATCGCGAAATGGTTGTTTCCTCCTGCTTCAACAAAAGAATTTTGAAATACACAATGTACAGTTATGAAACGGATTGGTATTGTTGGCGGTGGGCCTGCCGCATTATTTTTATACAAACGGATTATTGAAAACTCAGGTGCTCCCGTATACGTAGCTATTTTCGAAAAAAAAGATCGGCTGGGTACCGGTATGCCTTACAGCAGGGAAGGGGCTGGTAAGGAGCATGTTACCAATGTATCCGGTAACGAAATCCCACAACTTGTAACGAGCATAAGTGACTGGATAAATAATTGTCCGCCCCAACTGCTGCAGGAATTTGATATGGATCCTGCTATGTTCAATGAATTTAAGGTGTTGCCCCGGCTGCTGTTTGGAGAATACCTGGCAGCACAATTTAAACTGCTGCAACATGCAGCAAAGCAGGCTGGTATTAAAACAAAAATGTATTACAATACCGTGGTAGCAGACATAGTATACGACGCTGGTAGCTCCGAGACAACCGTGTTTACAGCTACTGGCAGCAAGTATGAATTTGACGATGTGGTGATTTGTACAGGGCACTGCTGGCCAAAGCAATATGAGCACTCCATCCGTCGGTGGTATGATTCTCCCTATCCGCCGGCCAAGCTGCAGCAGCCGGTTAATTTTCCTGTAGCCATTAAGGGCGCTTCTCTGACTGCTATTGATGCCATTCGTACCCTGGCAAGGCAAAACGGTACATTTAGCAAACAGGATAATGGAATGTATACATACTCTGTAAATAAAGCAAGTGAAGGGTTCAGCCTGGCACTCCATTCTATTAAAGGCCTGCTGCCGGGTATTCGTTTTCATTTGGATGATACCCACTTATCCCAGGGAAGAGCACTAACACCAGGCCAGATCAATAGTATAAAAGATAAACACAATGGCTTTGTGCCACTTGACTATATTTTCGAACAGCATTTTAAGCAGCCGCTCCGTGAAAAGAATGCGGCATTTTTTGAACGGATAGCAGGCATGAACCTGGAAGAATTTGTAGAAGCGATGATGGCGATGAGGGAAGCATTGGATCCCTTCACACTGTTTAAAGCCGAGTACCGCGAAGCCGAAAAATCTATTCGCAATCAACAGTCAGTATACTGGAAGGAGATGCTGGCCGAGCTCAGTTACGAAATGAATTATCCGGCTAAACATTTTTCCGCGGAAGACATGCTGCGCCTTAAAAAAGTCCTGATGCCACTGATAGCTATCGTAATCGCATTTGTGCCTCAAAGTTCAGCCAGGGAACTCATTGCATTGCACGAGGCAGGTGTACTGCGTATTGTGCCTGTGGAGGCTGACAGTGAAGTTGTACCAGTACAGGAAGGAGGGTGCCTTTACAGGTATACCGATGAAGCAGGGGAGCAGCGGCAGATGTACTATAAGATGTTTATTAATGCGGTCGGGCAGCCCGCTTTTATGTTCAGCGATTTTCCTTTTCCCTCGCTGGCAACTGCCGCCATCATTAGCCCGGCACAATTAAAATTTCAGTCGGTAGAAAGTGCCCGGGCACAAATTGAGCAGGGCAACTTAAATATTGTAAGGCTTACGCCGCATGATCATTACCTGCAGGTACCTGGTATCAATATCAACGATCACTTCCAGGTAGTGAATAAGTTTGGCGAGGTAACGGCCAGTCTTTATATCATGGCAGTACCGTATATAGCCGGTCTCAATCCCGATTACTCAGGGCTGGACTTTTGTGAAACAGCTTCTGAACGTATTGCACAGGCAATGTTTATAAAGGATTCCGCAGAACATGCCGCGGCTTAGGCGACATATATCGACAGCCATTGTAATTACTGCCGGGTAACACAAGTGTGTACATTAAAACACCTTGCAACTGTTACTATCTCTCCTTTGTTCGTGTATCTGCTGACTAATATGTTCAGCAATTAATCTAAAAGTACACAGATCATTTTGTAAAGGCAGGCTGGCTACCTGTAAATTGATTGAAACACACTTTACTTACAACGGCAACGCCTTGCCGGATACTACAGGACGGCTGAGTTAAAAAGGACCCTGTCGTGCCAGAGCGATAAACAGTTTTATTTAGGTTGGTTAGGAACCCAGGGTTGAAAGAAAGCAACCCATCACGGAGTAACAGTGAGACTTTACTCCATTTGCAACTCGTATTCCTTAAGAAAAAAATAGAAGGTAGTACCCTTGCCAGGCAAGCTTTCTACTTGTATTTTACCGCCGTTTTTTTCCACCATATTTTTAACAATATAGAGCCCGATTCCATGCCCTTCTTTAGTAGTTGTAAACCTGGTAAACGGTGTAAACAGCTTATCTCCGTTCCTTACAAGATCAATACCCTCCCCATTATCCATAAAAGTAAGTAAGATATAGTTGTCCCTTTTTGATGTGGCGATTGTTATATCTAAAGGTCGCTCACATGAACAGTATTTTACGGCATTGCTTAACAGGTTGGAAAATATACTGGAAATGTATCCCTGCACGTAACAGATTTCTTTTACCTGTTTAAAATCAGTAATCAAATTAATTGCGTCAATGCCATAGTGCTTTTTAATAGGTTCGATGATGTCCCCGAGTTCTTCTTCAAATACTATCTTTTGTGTCGCCTGTTTTCCCTTGCTCTGAAATTCGAGGATATTGATGAGACCATTAATTGTTTTCTCCAGTTTTTTTTCAGCCCTTGCAACCACATCAATAATTTCGTCCTGCAAAACGAGGTTTTTATTTTCCTTTAATAAGCTCACAGAAAGCTTTAAACTAGTCAGTGGAGTCTTCAGTTCATGTGATACCGAATAGGTAAATTGCTGAAGGTATGCATTGCGTGTTTCCAGGCTTACATTGAGTTCTTTGATCTGATCTATCTGCTGATCTACTTTCATTTTTTCAACCTTCAGCTCTTCAGTCAGCTGAATCAATTGCTCGTTTCGATTTTTCAATTCTTCATAAGCTGATACAACCGGTTCATTTTTTAAATGCAAAATCCAGCCTTTGATAATCAAATTATTTATAGGCACTGCATTGGCGTGAATATATTTTTCAAGGACCACCGTTGTGCCATTGGCCGAACTATTGATCTTAAAACCGTCAGAAAGTTTGCGTGCAAATACAATACCCAGCCCGCGGCCTTTGTACAACTGGGGATCCCGCAGTAAAATACTATCCAGCCCCTTTATGCCCGTACCTTCATCTTTAATAATCACTTCCAGCTTATACTCATCGCCGGTTTTTACAAGGTTGTAGGTTATTTTGCCTGCCTTTCCATACATGAGACAGTTGCGGCAAATTTCTGAAACAGCAGTAGCAAACCTTGTTTGTTCAGCCAGACTTATACCAACAAATTTACAAATCTGCATTGCCCTTCGATGGGTAAGTACCAGATCCATTTCATTATTAATATCAATTACTGAAATTGCTGTTGTCATACACTGCTATGTTTTTGCCGGATCACACCTATTGTGACATCATCATTGCCTCTTTTATTGTCTTTGTATAGTGCAGCTGCTACTATGGACCCATCACAAAATAAAATTTGCGGGTATTTTTGAATATCCCATCTTGTGTTGATTCCATCGCTGTGCAGCACCAGTACATCCTGTTTCTCCCATTTATAAACATGGTTATTCATCGTGTTGGGTATGGAATGACCAATAATACCATTATAGGAAATAAAGGATTTGGTTTTACCTGATACAACTTTTGAAGAAATATTACCTACCCCGCAGTAGGTCATTTCGCAGGTACTAAAATCCACTTGCGTAATATTAATCACGGCGCCCCTTGTTTTTCTTATCGCGGCATCTATTGCTATTAACGCATCATCAGGTGCCATTTTTTGATTTGCTCTGAAAGACTCAATGGCTTTTACCGATGCCTCCTGGGCATGTATACCATGGCCCAGGCCATCTGCTATAATAAACTTCAGCACACTGCCTTTTAATATTACATCCCAACGATCTCCGCAAGCTATTTCGCCTGGCTTGGAAACCATCAGCACCTTAACATCTATTTTTTTCGTGTTTACTACTGCCGGCTTTACCAGAAATAACCGGGATAATACAATAGTGCCCCAACCTTTTAACGTATACAAATCAAATTCATCTGACAGCCTTTTGATGGCACCCAATCCCTGGCCGAGTGTTTTGGTAGTCGATATGCCATCCTGCATCATTTTCAGCGGTACACTCATGCCCGGACCTGAGTCAATACAAATCAATTCTATTCCGGTATATTCAGTTTCGTCTTTAATTTTCTTTATGAGTATTTCGCCACCACCTGTAGTGTGTTTCACCAGGTTACTGGTTAACTCGGCAACAATTATTTCCAGTTCACCCAGTCTGTTGCCTGCAAAGCCAACCAGCTTCGCTATCTTTTTTATTTCGGACCGTACATAAGCCTGGTACGTTCTGTTGGGCATTGTAACGCAACTATGCGGAGATTCAACCATTCTTCCATTTTGTGATACTTATTGTAGTGCCTTTTCCTTTTACAGTTTTAACGTCAAAAATATTTACGAGCCTTTTGGCTCCGGGAAGGCCGAGCCCGAGGGATTTGCCGGTAGTATATCCATCTGTCATAGCCTTATCAATATCCGCTATACCGGGACCATTGTCTATAAAGGTTAGCCTTATACCGGTCTGAAGTGCAGAAATGGTTACTATTTCGCAGATCACTTTTCCTTCTTTTGCGTAAATAAGCATGTTACGTACCAACTCGCTGGCAGCGGTAAGTAATTTAGTTTTGTTGACAAGCCCCATTTTAATTTTTTCTGCATATTCATTTACCCTGTTGCGGAAAAAAACCACATCCTGTTCTCTTTTTATTGCAATGGTTTCTTTGTTAAGTGTTATCATCCGTGTCGTCAGCAATTACGGTACTGTCAAGAAATAATTTTTCCTGCAAAAGGGTCATTCCTTTTTCTACATTCAACGCAGTATGCACACCGCTTAATGGCAAGCCTAATTCTATCAGCGTAATGGCAACGGCCGGTTGCATACCAACCACAACGGTGTGTGCATCCAGTATTTTCGACATTTGTGCAATATTCCCCAATATCCTTCCCATAAATGAGTCAACGATATTCACTGCAGAAATATCTATCAACACGCCTTTTGAGGAATGTTTATTAATCATATTTACTAAATCGCTTTCCAGGTTCAAGGCTAAACGATCATATAAGTCTACCTGTATGGTTACTAAAAGGTAGTCGCCCATTTTTAAAATAGGTATCTTGTCCATTTATTAAAATTTAGGCTTTTCTACAGTTTTTCTTACTTCCAGTTTCAGCATCATAAACGCACTGCGCAGTGCATGGGCCAGCGAGGCTTTGGTGTTGATGTTAGCTAAATCTATTCCAAGGTGTACAATGGTTTGCGCAATTTCCGGGCGTATTCCACTAATGATGCACTCTGCGCCCATCAACCTGGTTGCACTCACTGTTTTAATTAAATGCTGGGCCACCAGAGAATCAACTGCCGGCACACCCGATATATCCAATATAGCAATTGTGCTTTCTGTTTCTACAATTTTCATCAGTAAATTTTCCATCACTACCTGTGTGCGTGCACTATCCAAAGTGCCGATGATCGGCAGGGCTAAAATTCCATCCCACACCCGTATTACCGGCGTGGAAATTTCAGAAATCTCACTGGTCTGCCGTAAAATAACTTCCTCCCTGCTGCTGATAAAAGTTTCAAATGTTAGTATGGCCAGGGCGTCTATCAGTTTATTTATTTTTTGCGAATCAGCATAAGGCACCAGGCTGTCTTTAAATTCTTTTTCCAGCACGCTCAAGAAGGCCTCTTTTAAACCGAAAACAAACACGCCTGTTTCACGTGGTGTATATCCTTGCATAGCCCGGGAAGTGCTAATCTCTGTCAATATTTCGGCCGCCTTTTCAAACTCCGGAGACTCCGTGTTTTGAGAATCCTCCTTTTTTAAAATGGAAATGACGGAATGTAAAAATTCTTCTGATTGCTTTCTTATTTCCTGGTTGGAAAGGAGTTCTTCTTTTAAACCATCATCCTGAAGCTGTATATTGATCCAGGATTCCAACACTGTTTTACTTTTTTTCTGTAGCAGTTGACCAATAGATAACGCCATAATTTTATTTTGCTTTGATTTGTAATTAGTATGAAATTATATCTTTTCTGTTATTTTGTTTAAAACTTTTTTCGGGATATTATTTAACAGTAACAATATGTTCCCGGCGTTGGCAGGGCTGGCTCTGAAAGCAGGCCGCTCCGGTTATATCATTACCAATCCTACTTTGTCAATCCATTACTGGGTCTGCGTAATGGTCAATGATTAATTGTCTGCGTTTTTCCGTTTTAAAAATAGTTGAGTTCCCTCTGCCTGATGGCGCATCTTGTTACTGGTGAACGTCCGGTAATGTTCATCCATCGCTGACTAAAAAAAGTCATGCTGCCATCTGCATCGGCATTGGATATTTTTTGAGGCATAGCGTTAGTAAGCAGCCGGAATTTATTTAGCTTTCTTCCATTTTCTTGCTTGCCATTGCCTGTTATCCATTCCCTTTCCCTATATTTTTTTTACCCGGTCGTTAGCGAGTACGATAATCTTGTCTTTACCTTTTAACACTGCGAATGCAAATTGCGATTTCATCAGCATCATGTTATAGCGCTTTTCACTTTCTACCAAATGTTTTAATGCATTTTTTTTTATTGCCAGTTCTGCAGCCAACGCTTTTCTTTGTGTAACATCCACTACATGCTGAACAATGTATTTTACTTCATTTAACTCATTAAAAACAGGCGAATGAATGAGGCTCCAATATTTAACTATAAAACCACCACCCTGTGATGCAGGTTTGGGAATATCATATTTTATAACACCTATACTATCTGTTGTTTTATTGTGCATTACCCATTGTAAAGAAGAAAAAATGCTATTTACTCCATTGGCAGTTATATCAGCAGGATTATCGGGAAACACACTGAAAAGATTTTGCCCGGTTATATTTTCCCTGGTTGTAGCAGTATTGTTTAAATAAGCATTGGATGCTGCTATGATATTAAAGGCTGTGTCAACTACTGCCATCAAATCTGAAGACTGCTCAAAAAATGCTTTAAAATCGTAGCGTTCCATTTGCTGTTAATATTAGCCCTTTGTCCCGTCCTGAAATAGCGATACACAAAAAAACATCGTTATGTCAGATCAGTCAAGTTATGTAAAGCGAACTCAGGGGGATTACAGTCTTTCCTTAAAATTTCAAATTGTCCAGCAAATTGAACAGGGGAAATTATCTGCCACCACGAGCTCAGTGGAAGGATAATTCCTGCCTGCCATCATTGTCTTAAATCAAAATGCAGATGCCTGCCTTTGGGCATTGTCACGCCATGCGGGGCCGGGCTTTGTTTCTTGTTTGTTAACCGGAGACAAATTAAGAGGAGATGGAAAATTTAATCACCTGGTAACGGGCCGTACCGCTGCTGTGTGAACTATCTTTTTAGTTTTTCCGGCTTTGCCAGCGACTACAACTATGGGTGATAAGGAAAATAAACACTTCCTAAATGCTGGTCAATGAATTCAGGGTAGCAACATAATGAGCATGGTGACCTTCATTTATGATTGTACAATCATTCATTTTGAGTAGGGCTGCAGGGCGCTATTGCAGAATCGAAGAGTGGAGGCCAGTAACCGGCGAACCAAGGGAGATACGGGTAAATGGTATGATAACAATGCACGGGATCCGCATACAAATTTTTAATACGGCATCTTGATATGAACTCTGCAACCTTTGCCCGGGCTGCTGTTAATTGATAGCTTTCCACTGAAGCATTCTGTCCTGTAAATGATATTTGAAATGCCAATACCTTGTCTCTTTATTTTTTTATTGAACCCTTTTCCATCATCGGCAACCGTTATTGAAATAAACCCGCCCGTTGCCATAATGCTTACGTGAATGCTTTTAGCCTCCGCATATTTACTGGCATTGTTTAAGAGTTCCTGTATTATCCGGTAGATATTAAGTTGCAAATCATGTGGTATAAGGCCCTCTTCAACGGCATAGGTGAAACTGGTAAGGATGCCAGTATTTTGGCCCAGCTTATACAGCACATCCTGTATCTGTTCCTTAAAATCTATACCCTTCTGCGGGGAAACTAATTGCTGGCAAAGCTGGCGTATTTCTTCGATGGAAAGATCTATCAGCTGCATGGGGTATTTTATTAACTCTTTTACTCCATCATCTTTTTTACCAGCACTGCCGAGGTACAATTTGCAACCCGCCAATATTTGGTTTACATTATCATGCAGTTCGCGGGCAATAAAATTCCGCTCCTTTTCCTGGCCTTTTAAAACTGCCCGAACAATTTTCTTTTGTTCCTGTGTTCTTTGATTCAGTATTTTATTTTCCAGCAACTTTACACTTTCTTCTGCCTGTTTGCGTTCGGTTATATCCTGTAATATGCCAAATACCCGGTATGGTTTACCCCAGGTATCAAAGTCGAACCTCCACTCAATATGCCCATATCTTTTTTTGCCATTTTGCAATTTAAACCGGAAATCAATTTTGCCATCGGTAAAACGTTGTAATGCCTCTGTTAATATTTTTGCTCCACCACCATTGTCAGAACGCATAAAGGATAACAAAATTTTGGTAGAAGGTTGCACTTCAAATTTGTGCAAATCGAATATCCTGTACAATTCATCAGACCAGGTATGTATATTTTGAATTAGGTCAATTTCCCAATTGGCAATATGGGCTATTGCCTGGGCCTCGATTAATCTTATTTCACTTAGTCGTAATGCTTCTTCTGCTTTTTTTCTGTCGGTTATATCCTGCGTGATGGCAAGGTATTGATAGGGGTGCGCCCTGTCATTTAAAAAAGGAACGATGTGGGTATCCACCCAGTAGATGCTGTCATCTTTTGCCTTGTTGCAAAATTCCCCGGTCCAACTTTTGCCCTTACTAATATGTGCCCATAAGTCTTTAATATAAGTCGCAGGATGGAAGCCGGAGTTGATGATGCGGTGATCCTGGCCGATCAACTCTTCTGCGTTGTATTTTGAAATCCGGCAAAAGTTTTCATTTGCATATAAAATGATTCCTTTTTGATCGGTAATTGCTACAATCGCTGATTTATCCAGGGCATATTTATAATCCGTTATTTCTTTTGTTGCTCTTTTTTGAAATAACGCTGCTCTGATAGCGGCTGGCAACCTGGTCATCCGATCTTTTAAAATATAATCATCTGCTCCCTGTTTGATGATGCCCGCAGCAAATTCTTCCGAAACAGCCCCGGTAACCATTATAAAAGGTATGCCGGGTAATTTTTGCCTGGCAATGTTTAAAGCGTCTGATGAATTGAATTGAGGGATAGAATGATCTGACAGGATAACTTCGGGAGCAAAGGCATCCAGTGCATGCAGGAAGTTATCTTTATCCATCGCAAGGCAAAATTCACAATCCAATTTTTCTTTTTTCAACAACCGCTGAATAATTTCTGCATCATCAGGATTGTCTTCCAGCATTAATACTTTTAGGTTCGTTTTCATGGTACATTTTTTAGACCGGTGGTTGATTTAATAAAAGCCAGTAAAATCCCAGGTTTTTAATTGCTTCTGCAAAACCCTCGAAGTTTACAGGCTTAACTATGTAGCTGTTGGCCCCCAATGCATAGCATTTTTGTATATCAGGGTCTTCCTTTGAAGAGGTGAGCATTACCACGGGAATCGTCCTGGTGCGTGGATCTGATTTTACTTTTAGCAATACCTCCTGGCCATTTATTTTAGGCATTTGTATATCAAGCAATACCAGTTTTGGCAGTTTGTCAATAGCACGGCCTTTGTAATTACCGGTACAAAAAATAAAGTCCAATGCTTCTTCCCCATCAGTAACGTGTACCAAATTATTGGCCAGGTTATGCTTTTTTAACTGCCTGACGGTAAGTTCAGCATCATTCATGTTGTCTTCAATTAAAAGAATATCTACAATAGCGTTTTGATTCATACAGTGAAGTTTGTTTACTTGAAAATTCAATTCCTTTCCATGGCGGGCAACGAAAAATAAAAACAGGCTCCTTCTCCGGGCTTTCCTTCTGCCCATACTTTACCTCCATGTTTGCTTATTATTCTTTGTACAATAGCCAGGCCCACACCCGTGCCTTCAAAATCGGCAGCACTGTGCAGCCGCTGAAAAACCTTAAACAATTTATCGCTGTATTTTTCATCAAAGCCAACCCCGTTATCCTTAACATAAAATATGGTCTCGTTAACACCGGCTGCTGTTCCAATCTCTATAATGGGCTGCTGCTGTTTGTAAGAATATTTTATAGCGTTAGACAGCAGGTTAATCCAAACCTGCCTGATGGTAGTTGGATCTGCAGCCGCATCGGGCAGCGGTTCAATTATCCAGTTGATGTGCCTGCCGCTGTTCTTTGTGCCGATGTCTGCAATAATGTCTTGTACCAGTTGAGCGGTACGCAGTTTGGTTTTTACAATTTGCTGACGACCAAGCCGTGAAAAACTAAGCAGGTCATCAATCAATATCCCCATTTTGGTGGTATTGTTTTTTATAACGCTTGTGATACGGCGGGCTTCATCATTCAGTTTGCTGCTGTAATCTTCTTCCAGGATACTGGTAAAGCCAATAATGGCACGCAAAGGCGCCCGCAGGTCGTGTGAAACGGAATAAGAAAATGCCTCCAGTTCTTCGTTTGTTTTTCTTAATTGTTCCGTACGGCTGATTACTTTTTCTTCCAGTTCAATATTCAGGGTTTTTATTTTTTCTTCCGTATTTTTTCGCTCGGTTACATCCCAGTTAAAACCAGTCATACGTACCGCATTTCCATCAATATCTCTTTCAATAATTCCGGAGGCGTTTATATAATGAACAGATGTATCAGGCCATACAATTCTGAATTCAGGGTTATAATCTTTTTTATTTGCAAGGGCAAGTTGTATATCGTTATCAACCCGTTGCCTGTCTTCGGCATGCACTCTTGAGGTCCACCCGTCATAAACCGCTGTAAATTCATTTTCGGTGAGATTATAAAGTCGGTACATTGCTTCATCCCATGTAAGCTTGTTATTTTTTATATCCCAATCCCATAGTCCTAATTGTGCGCTCTGTGTTGCCAGGTGCAAGCGCTCATTCAATCTTCCTCGCTCTATTTCTGCCTTTTTGCGTCCGTCAATATCCTGGAAACTACCGTATACCCTTATGCACTTTCCATCTGCAAATTCAGTTTCACCTATGGACCGTATCCAGCGTTCGTTGTTTTTGGCAGTAATGATTTTAAGCTCTACATCCCATGGTTTGCCCAATTCAATAGCCTCCTTTACTTTTTGTGAAATTAAATCCCGGTCAGGCCCTTCTTTATAAAATTTGATTCCATTTTGTAAATCGGGCATGTAATCATACCCCGTTTCATGAATTTCCCTGGTGATATCACTCCAGAAAACGGTCCTCTTGATCATATTGATCTCCCAACCACCTATTCTTGCAAGCACATTTGCTTTGTTTAACAGGCGCTCCAACTCAACTCTTTCAGTTACTTCCTTTGAATTAAAAACCAGGCCATTCACATTATTACCTGGCAATAGTTTGGTAACGGTTCCTTCCAGCCATATATAATGACCATTTTTATGCAGGTACCGGAACAGGTAAGGTTGTGGTTTGCCAGGGTTGTTAAGTGCTGCAGAAACAATGCTGCTTACTTTTTCCCTGTCGTCGATATGGATATGGCTTGTTTCACCGATACTATCTATTTCCTCATCCGTCCAGCCGGTAATACGTGAAGAAGAGGGGCTTCTGTAAATTAATTTTAATGAGTCGTTGTTGAGTGAGATAATGTCATGATTATTTTCCAGTAAAGCACGAAACCTGTTTTCTGTTTTTTCTATTTCTGCTGTTCGTTCAGTTACCCGTTTTTCCAGTTCTTCATTTAACCTGTTTAAAGCATCCTGCGTCTTTTTTCGTTCGGTAATATCCCTCGTTACTTTTGCGTATCCATAAAATTGATTATCCTCGTCAAATAAAGTGGTAAAAACCACGTCCGCCCAAAACAGGGTACCATCCTTCCGTACCCGCCATCCTTCAGATTCATACTTGCCATTTAGTAACGCATACTGCAGGTTTCTCCCGGGCTCATTCTGTCGCACTTGTTCGGATGTATAAAACACATCAATCGGTTGCCCGATTATTTCTGCTGCTGTATAGCCCTTAATACTTTCAGCTCCGCTGTTCCAGCTGGCCACCCTGCCTTCGGTGTCCAGCATAAAAATGGCATAATCTTTCACACCGCCTACCAGCAATTCATAATCCTTTCTGCTTTTTTTAAGTGCCAGTTCCGTTTTTTTACGTTCTTCTATTTCTGCTTCCAGGGCCGATTGAGATCTCAGTGAAAATATGACGGGTAAATACTTTACCACGTAAAAAACAGTAAGCCAGCTAATAGCCCCGGTAATAAACCGAACCAGGGCGCTTAAGCGATAAACCGGAATCCAGAATATTACAGCGTCCAAAAAATGGGTGGCGCCGCAAGCCAGTATAAATGCTGCAAATAAAAAGTATAGCCTTGCAAACCGGATGTTTTTTTTTCGGGAGATATACCTGATGATAACAATGGGGAGGGCAAAATAAGCAGACCATATCATCAGGTCGCTAATAATATACAGCCAGCCGTGAAACTCAGTCCACTTGCCGCAGTGCCAGCGGGGCGGCCAGTCACTGCTGTCAAAAAGGTTTGTAAAAAAATCTACAATCTGTTGCATACACAATACAGATTTTTCAGTTGAGGATATAAAATTTTAAGCGACTAAGACTAAAAATCAATAAAATTTCTATAAAATAATGCAAACAAAGGTTGACTGATTCTTTTTTGAGCTTTATATCCTGGCTTTTAATTGGTAAGCACTTATCAACAGGGTTAATGACCAGCTCGTATGTTATGAGAATAACTTCCCCGCCTTACCAAGGCTTTTTCTTAAAATGATATATAAATGGTCTCTCTGGCATGTCAGGCAATTAACGGTTAAATCACTTTCTCGTCTTTTCGCTTCAACAAAAATTCAGTAGAATTGTTTCATTTGTCCGGGTGGAAAAAAATCCGAATCCACAAACTTCCAATTGGTTTTATGAAGCTGAATTGTAAAAGTAAAAATCGGTAATAATAAAACTAAATCAACTTTTTTATTGAGTTATTTTTCAAATTGGTTTATGAAGCAACATAATTGTTGCAACGAACAATACAGGGTTAAAAGCAAACAGGCATATGATAGTATGGTGTTATTTTACTTTTAAAAAAAATCTCAATACACAACGGGCATTAAAAGTTAACTCTTGATATCCTCGTTTATATTGATCCGATAACCTGGCAAGAGAACATATTATGACTCAAAAATAATTATTAATGACCTTAGGCAACAGCGTTAGAAAAATTTGGCTATCCAAAGATCTCACACAAAGTGAACTTGCTATCATTTGCAATTTCGGAAAATCAACAATGTCGAAAATTGAAGCAGGGCAGGTGAATACTTCGTATATTACATTTCACAGGATAAGTGAAGGAATGGATATCCATATATGCAGACGGACTCTGATCATTAAGTACCCCGGATTGCAGACGTCATTCCTGGCACATTTTGTGGGTTTCATTTCGTGTGCCTGTCAACGGGGAAATACGCTATGGTGCCAGTTCGGCATGAGCCTTTTATCCCGAAGCCATTGGAACCGGAATCATCTTAGTCCCCGATCTTTTAATTGCTTACCATCGGCCGGTGGGCCACTTGTACAAATAATAATTAGCCTGATAAATGATTAATAAAATAAAAATCCTTCACCTGGAGGATAACCCGGAAGATGCTGAATTGATTGCCAGAGAATTAAAGAAAGCGGAAATGGGGGCAGAAATAGTTGTTGTTGACAACAAATCAAAGTTTGAACTGGCGCTGCAAAATTTTACACAGGATATTATTCTTTCGGATCATTCCCTTGGTTCATTTGATTCCCACCAGGCACTCAGCATGGTAAAACAAATGGGCATTACGGTTCCCTTTATTTTGATTACTTCAGCAATGTCAGATGAGTTCGCCGTAAATGTTATGAAACAAGGGGCGCATGACTACATCATCAAGGACCGTTTGCAACGGCTGCCTTCAGCCATTATCAATTCAATTAATAAGCATCATTTAGAAAAAGAGCAACAGGCTTTACAGGAAAGATTATTTTTTCACATTGAAAATACACCGCTTGGATTTATTGAATGGGATAACAGGGGTTTTGCAAAAAAATGGTCAACAAGGGCTGAAGAAATTTTTGGCTGGAGTGAGCAGGAATTTATTGAAAGGCAGGAAGAAAGGTTCAGCCTGGTTTACAGTAAAGACTTAAGCAAGGTAAATGCATTGTTTGACCAGATGCTTAGCAGTAACATTGTAAGAAACACATTTCAGATCAGAAATATTACCAAAGAGGGCAGGGTTATATGGTGTGAATGGTTTAATTCGGTTTTAAAAGATGAGGAACAAAATGTAAAAACAATCATGTCCCTGGTACAGGACATTACTGAACAAAAAGAATTAGAGTTGCAAAAAGACAACCTGCTTACAATGGTAAGTCATGAATTGAATACACCGCTGACAACTATAAAAGGTTATGGACAGATGGCAGAGAACATGCTTCAGTCAAAAGGTGATAAAGAAACGTTGCATTTAATAAAAAGGATGGAAACACATGTGAATAGCCTGACTGTACTTGTGAAACGCCTGCTTGACTTTAATGAAACGAAAAACGGCAAATTATTATATAACAAAATCTTCACTGACTTCAATGCACTAGTAAAGGACGTTGTTGATGACTTGCAGATGACGACTTCCACGCATGTAATAGAAACTAATTTTGATAACACAGCGATCATTTTTGCAGATAAAGATAAATTATGCCAGGTACTTACGAACCTGGTATCAAATGCTGTAAAATACTCACCCCAGGCTGATAGAATCGTTATTAACACTACACTGGAAAACGATGGAGTTCAGTTGTCTGTTAAGGATTTTGGTATAGGTATTTTATTGAAAGACGATAATAAGATTTTTGAACAATTTTACCGGGTAAGTGCTGACCAGTCTACATTCCCCGGCATGGGGATTGGGCTGTACATTTGCTCAGAAATAATAAAGGGACACGGTGGTAAAATATGGTATACCAGTAACATTGGAGAAGGCTCCACCTTTTATTGCTGGCTGCCACTTAATGATCAAAATGTAAACACAGTTTAACCAGGCAGGTTAACTGGTTTCGGATTACAACGGTGTTAACGTGAAGCGATGGATCTGTGCGCAGGATGTCTTCTGCGATTGCAGACTTTGCCGCGGGCATTTGTTTAAGAATTTGGCAGCTTAATTTTGCAAGGCCAAAGTTGATCAATACGACCTCTTGTCAGGGTTTTTATATCAAACAAGTTTTTTGAGGACATCAACCAACGATACCATAAGGCCTGTAGTAAGCAATTCAAGGGGTAAAAATTGGATGAACCAGGTGAGCCCATAAATAAGTATGTGCTGCTTTGGATTAACAGCACATACTTTCATGACTAATTTAATGTAACCGTACCATGATGATGTGCGTGGCAGGCCTCGGCACATCTCAGGCATTCTTCAGCGCATTTTTTGCAATGCTCGTGTTCATGCATTCCGCACTCTTCGGCACAGTGCCGGCAAATTATTTCACAGAAAGCTAAGAAGTCATGTGAAAATTCGCTTTGCCTGATGAGCAGCCTCGCGGCCAGGGAGCAAATTTCTGCACAATCCCGGTCAAGTTCTATGCAATACGCCATAGGAGTTACATCCGGTTCATCAAGACATGATGCGCCGCAGATTTCGCATGCTGTCGCACACGCTAAAAGTTGATTAATAAGCGCTTCATGCTTATGCCCGGTGTGATGGTGTGATGGTTGTTCGTGTTCCATACTTTAATTTTTTAGTAAACTATTAATTGTTGATACAGGTACAGACACAAAAAGCTATCCAAATATGGAATTTTGCTATTTACTTACTTTGTAAGTGCAACAGTCTATCAGGACGTTGCCGCAGATACAATCCAATAGTTGCAGTCTGTTAATGGGGAAAACAGCTATTATCGAAGTCCAGCGCTTACTTTTAAAATGTGTTATGTTTAATAGCATTACACATTTTAAATCCAACCCATTATCTTCTCAAGCAAACAGCATAGCCTGAACGTTACTTCTTATTGGATACAATCACAACGACATGGGGATGAACCGTGATGAGAAAGGAGCACTAGAAATCCATGTTGGACAGACAGAGGTGCTTCAAGTGCAGCACCTTAGCCACTGGCCGTTGTACATCTTGTTAAGGCAACCTCGTCCGTTGGCCTCACTATCAAATTTTTTATTCAGGCCGCATTGTTTTGCGTTACATGAGCCGGGGCAGTCCCGCTACCTGGTACCCTTTGGTAATGGCTGGCTTCGCTTAACCAGGAATACCGGATTGAGGGGCTTATACCAACCAAAGGAGCAGGTGATTTTTATTTTTTTTAAACTATCTGAATGTTTAAATGTAATGGAGTATGCAAAACCTTTTCAATAAAGTGCTAACTCGATTATATATAGTTTCAACCTTACCAAAATTTAAAACAACAACATGCTAAACAAATTTTTAAAATTTGAATTTGCCATCTTAATTCTTTCTGTAGTAATAATATTTATCTCAGAGTATTATTATATCGTTTTGAACAATCATGACCGGGCTATTTTTATTGGGTTGTGGCCACCAACCATGATATCCTTATTGGCTTACTTAAATTCTAAAAAAAGCAAATAATGGAAAACCTAGATTTAATTATATTGACAATTTTGGTTTCGGGTTCATTTTTCGGATTAGGTTTGTCCATATTTAAAACCGAAAAAAATGCCAGGAAAAACAATCCGTAATTTCGTCCTTCCTGCCTGTCACAACATTTTAAAAGAATGCCAGTCGCATAGCCTGGAACGTTGGGTAATTTTGAATTACTTTTTGCAGCAGTTTATTACTGCGGCGTTCTTTTCAATTGAATAACTCAATTGAATAATACTTCCCAAATTCCATGTGCTTTGTATTTGCATTTGTTGATAGCTGGTTAAGGCGGTTATTTATCCCTGGAGTATGCTACCACTATAGCTCAAAAAAGTATAGTTCAACAAGGTCAGCATTTGAATTGCTTTTTAAAGCGTGAACAACAAACCCTGCCACCATAATGAGGCAATAATCAACTGCAGAAACATCAGCGCCCGCCCAGCCTTTGTTGCTTTACCTCGCTGTGTTTAAGATCCCGGGAAGATCATATTAAAAGGTGCCGTTGGCGATTGACAAAAAATAAATCAATACGCCCATATGGCAAAATAACGACGTCTTTGTCGATTTACGATTTGTTTTCTAACTGTCAAAACCATTCTACAAATTCAGCAAGCGATTTATGGGGCTTGAAGGGTTTGTCTTCAAAGTCATTGTTTATTGTTGTCTGTATAGTTAGCTGGCAGAAAACGTTAGTGAAAAAAATAGGGCTATTTTTAACAGCCCTATTTTTTTTCATTGCTAATAATTTTCATTGCCAAAAATGCAATCAATTTTTTTTTAAGTTAGCCTAAATTGTGCAGGACAATAATTTTGTATTTGTCAAACGGGTATTATTTATCTTTCCAAATAAGTTAAAAGAATGAAAATGAAACAAAAAAAATATGTATTGGTTTTTTTGTTGTTGCTCCTGCAGGTTACTTCAATGACGTTTGCACAGGGCTTTGGAGATCGGGTGCTTTTTAATGACCGCTGGTCTTTTCATTTGGGCGATATTCAATTTGGTGGAATAGAGCAGCTTGATCTTTCAGGCTGGCGGGTGCTGGATCTTCCGCACGACTGGAGTGTTGAAGGTATTGCCAGTACAAAAAATGCAAGCTGTACGGGGTTTTTGCCGGGAGGCATTGCCTGGTACAGAAAAAGTTTTGATATGCCGGTCGAACGAAAAGGTCAGCAGGTGTATATTTATTTTGGTGGTGTATATAACAACAGCGAAGTTTTTATCAATGGAATCAATGTGGGTAAAAGACCCAATGGATATATTTCGTTTATGTACGACCTTACTCCGTATCTTAAATTCGGGGCAAAAAATACAATCGCTGTAAGGGTGAATCATAGTGAAGATGCAGACTCCAGGTGGTACACCGGGTCGGGAATTTATCGCGATGTGTATATGGTGTATGCCCAACCGGTACATATTGATTTGTGGGGCGTGTATTATACTACTAAGCAAACCGGAGCAACTGCAAGTATACAAATAGAAACCAGTGTTATCAACACCAATAGCAAGGATGGTGCTATCGTTCCGCTTGTGGTAAAGCAGGAGCTGTTTGATGCAACGGGGAAAAAAATAACATCAACCATTTCTAAATCAAAGGTTACAGATAAAAATAAAATAAGCCAGGGTCTGCATTTTTCGAACCCGGTGTTATGGACATTGGATGCACCTTATCTGTATACGCTTACAACAACCCTTCTTTCAGGAAAAGATACCCTTGATAAAACCAGTACAAAGGTCGGTATGCGTACCATTTCTTTTGATGCCAACAAAGGTTTCGCTTTAAACGGAGTCAGTGAAAAATTAAAAGGCGTATGCATTCATCATGATGCGGGCGCCCTCGGGTCGGCAGTGCCCAAAGAGGTCTGGCGGAGACGGTTCAGTATTTTAAAGGACATGGGTTGCAATGCTATCCGAATGTCACACAATCCGCAGGCGACTGACTTGTATGATTTGTGTGATGAGCTGGGGCTGCTGGTGATTGATGAAGCATTTGATGAATGGGAGTATCCCAAACATAAATGGATTACGGGGTGGAATGACGGAGAACCCGGATTGCAGGGCAGTTCTACCTATTTTAAGGAATGGAGTGCCCGGGATTTGAGTGATATGGTATGCCGCGACAGGAATCATCCTTCTATCATTATGTGGAGTATCGGGAATGAAATTGACTATCCGCAGGATCCTTATTCGCATCCTATTTTAAACCAGGCTGGTATTCGCCAGAAACATAAAGCGGGCCATATCATTTCACAGCCGAGGGCAGAGAATATGGGATACATCGCGAAAGACCTGGTATCAATCATCAAAAAGTTTGACAGATCAAGACCAACTACTGCTGCACTGGCCGCACCGGTAATGTCGAACGAAACCGATTATCCGAAGGCACTGGATGTGGTTGGGTATAATTATACAGAAAGCAGCTATGAAAAAGATCATACAATGTATCCTGACAGAATCTTTTACGGAAGCGAAAACGGAACCAGTTTAGAAGCATGGAAAGCGGTTACAGAAAATGATTACATCCTCGGCCAGTTTTTATGGACAGGATATGATTTTCTTGGCGAAGCAGGAAGCTGGCCTTCAAGAGGATCAACTGCAGGTCAAATTGATTTAGCCGGGAATATAAAACCAAGGGGTTATTTCAGAAAAGCGTTGTGGTCAACCTCACCCACTGCATATGCAGGCACCTATCCTTATCGTGCAGAAGAAAAACCTTCCATGAACGCCCCTGCTCTATGGAATTATAAAGAGGGGGAAAAAATCAGGGTGGTTTGTTATACCAATTGCGAAGAGGCTGAACTGCTTTTAAATGGCAACAGAATAGGCGATAGAAAGCCCTACGATAAGGCAACCGGAATTATTTTCTGGGATATCCCTTTTAGTGCAGGCAAATTAGAAGTGCTTGCATTTAATAAGGGGATTCAAAAGGCGGCTTCCATTATTGAAACTGTTGGCAAGCCAGCATATATTGCTGCGGAAGCGGATAAAAAAAGTTTTACAACAAAAGGAGAAGTCGCTCATGTAATGGTAACTATCAAAGACAAAGATGGGCGCACAGTACCTTTCGCCGACACTGAACTTCTTTTCCAGGTTTCAGATAACGCTATTTTGTTAGGCACCGAAAACGCATCTGGTGTACTTCCGGATAATTTTAAGGACAATATTCAAAGATGCAAGAACGGCAAAGTGCTGTTGTATATCAGGTCGGTTGATCCTTCAAAACCTGTGCATATCAATATCTCTGCCCCGCTGTTTGAGGAATTGATTGTTACACTATGATGTATTGGACAGTATTTTTTAACCCTGGTATTACACATTGTGTGGTAATGGAATTACCTGTCTGGTTTACAGCATGCAAAGGAGATTGAGATTAACAAAGGGAAAAGATGGCCCATGTAAGCGTTGTGTTTGAGTTGACACCTGAAAAAGGACAGTCTTGCATTGGCTGATGAAGAAGTGATTGCTGCCGTTTATACCAGCACCTTTCAACAAAACGTGTTGCTGCCCGGTTAACGGCAATCGCTTTGCTGTTGGTGATAACCTGCCTTCCCGTTAAGGGCGATAATATAGTTTGCATCCTGTCTTTATTTTATTTATTTTAGAATACCAATTCTGTCATTACTCTAATCCCCCATTTTTTTTATGGACACACTCAGCATAAACAGCGCCACCTACTATTTGCCGGAAAGCGAGGCCGATGTTATCACGCTCGTTAACCAGGCCAAAGCACAAAACAAAACCATCTGCCTGCGGGGCTCTGCACATTCTTTCCCACTCATCAAGACATTAGAAGCTGAAGCAGCCAATAATAAAAACCTGTACATCCTGCTGGCAAAAATGAATACGGTCCACATTGATAAACACAATGCGTTGGTTACGGTAGACGGTGGTTGTCATTTGGGTGTAGACCCTTTTGACCCCGCGAATATTTCCACCCTGGAAAACTCTTTGTTGTACCAGTTAGATCAGGCCGGGCTGGCGGTACCAGATCTTGGTGGTATTACTCATCAGACAGTTGCCGGATTTTTATCCACCGGTTCATCAGGTGGCAGTACGCAGTTTTCTTTTGACGATGCATTGATGAGCATAAGCCTGGTCAATTGCGGCGTGAACGGCGCTGAAAAAGTTACCTTCAACCGTCCTGTTCCCGATAACCCGGATGACCCTTTTTATGGTATAGGTGTAGCCACTATCGGGTTGTTTGGTGTGATAGTTTCTGCCACTTTTAAATGTGTGCCGCGGTTCAATATAGTGGGTACAGAAACCACCACTACAGAAGCCGCATGCCCCATCGATTTGTTTGGCAATGGCAGCGGAGATAAACCATCACTACAGACTTTTTTAGAAAAAAACCAGTATGTGCGGCTGATGTGGTGGCCGCAAAGAAATGTCTCAAAGATGGTGGTGTGGCAGGCAAAGCAACAGGCGCCCACACCTGATTTTAAAATAATCCCTTACCAGGAAGTGCCCTGGGTGGCGGGCAGCCCCATACCGTTAACGCTGGCGGCTGACCTGGTATTTTCGGCTATTGGTACCTGGCCCAACTGGTTACTGGATGCCATGGGCGACACGCCAAAATACCGGGAAATAAAGGAGATGGCAGACCTTGCTTTTTATCCTGCCATTCTTCCGCTCATTTGTAAATTTTTTGTTCAGGATGGAGAAAATCAACCCTTTCAGGATGTGTGGTACAATGGTATACCAATGGATAACCAGATGAGTGACCGCCTGATGCCCGTTTGGTTTACAGAATTGTGGATACCGATTGAAAAAACACAGGAAGTAATGACAACCCTGTTGAATTTTTATAGCGAAGGACCTAAAAATACCGGCGCATTTTCCTGCGAAATATATGCTACCAAAAGCAGCCCGTTCTGGATGAGTCCCTCTTATCAAACCAACGTTATCCGGATTGACGTTTTTTGGTTTGCTAACAACAGCGGCGACCCGGTTGAATTTTATAAACCGTTCTGGGCCCTGCTGCAGCAATACAATTTCCGGCCGCATTGGGCAAAATACCTGCCGGCGGGTGATAGCCCTCAGGGCGTAAACTACCTGAAATCTGTTTATCCCAAATGGAATGATTGGATGGCCTTGCGGGAGCAAATGGACCCCGGCCAGGTGTTTGTAAGCGACTATTGGCGTGGCCATTTGGGTATTGCGCCCGTGCAATAAGAATATTTTTTCTTTCATTTTTACATGACATATTAATAGCTTTTTATCATGATTACTCCAGACGCAAAAGGGTTGTATCATCCTGCCAGCAATGATGACATCAGTACGCTGATTCAATATGCTATACAAAATAAATTACAGGTAAGGGTAAGGGGCGCTGCCCAATCTGTCAACGCAGCGGTGGTAACAGATGCTGGTAACAACATCAATCTGCAACTGGATCAGTTGCGGACTGTGGTGTTCAATGATGCCGCTATGCAGGTTACCGTGGGCGCTGGTTGCAACCTTGGGGTTGATCCTTATGATCCTTCTGAAACAAGCAAATTGGAAAACAGTTTTTTTGAACAGCTCAATCAACATGGATGGGCCATTGCCAATGTGCCGGATGCCATTCATCAGACCGTGGCAGGCTTTATTTCAACCGGTTCTTCAGGGCCTTCCATACAGCATTCTTTTGATGAATGCATCGTGGCAATTACTTTGATAGATGGTACCGGTACTCTGCATACTCTTAATAAATCTGATAACTTAAACGATCCGTTTTATGCAGTGGGCACCAGTATGGGCTTGTTGGGAATTATCACATCCGTTACGCTGCAATGTATTCCAGCTTTCAATATTATCGGCAGCCAGTCAACTACCAAAATAACCGACTGTGCGTATGATTTTTTAGGCAACGGGGGCGATGGCAAACCGTCATTGCAACAAATGATGAGCAGCACCGAATACACCCGTATGCTATGGTGGCCCTTTGCTACCGTACAACGCGTAATTACCTGGCAGGGACATATCATGCAACCATCCGACTATAACGAACACACAGGTACGCCGCAACACTTTACACCGCAACCTTACAAGCCGGTATTTAAAACGGTTGATGGCTCTGCACTTCCAATGCAGGCCGCCGCAGCAGAAGGGTACAAACTGATTGCGACATGGCCGGCGTGGCTGCATGCTATTACAGGTAATTCGCCGGTTGAACCTGTTATTGAAACAATAACGGAAACCGTGGCGCCCTACCTGTACCCGCTGATGTTGAATATGTTTTTTGCCTGTGACAGTGATAAAAATCCGCCGCAACAATTTTGGGATAACTGGCTGGGCAGCCTGCCAATGGACAGGGTAGAGTTTAGCAACAACCTGTTCAATATGTGTTATACAGAAATTTGGGTAACTGCAGATAAAACGCAGGAACTGATGAGCACTTTTCAGCAACACTACCAGGACGGCGGTTTTGCAGCTACCTGGGTATATTGTGTAGAAGTGCTGGGAGCGAAGGCAAGCAATTTTTGGATGAGCCCCGGCTATCAGCAAAACTCCGTTCGCATCAGTATTATGTGGTGGGTAGATAATCCTGTGCAGCCACTGAATTATTACCAGCAGTTCTGGGACTTGCTGTATCAGAAAAATATTCCTTTTCGTTTGCACTGGGGAAAATACCTGCCGCCCGCTGCATCCAGCCAGGGCCCTGCCTACCTGCAGCAGCAATATCCACAATGGAATAACTTTATGGCGCTGCGTAAGCAAATGGATCCCGATAACCTGTTTTTAACAACCTACTGGAAAACTCAATTAGGAATTACGGTTTAATTAAGTGAATTTGTAGCTGTAAAACAAGTCCCCCGAAAACCAATTATCCTTACCGCAGCGTTAAACCGTAACAGTAGTTAAGGTTTAATCAGTGCATCTGTGAATAACGGTATCTTAAACAGAAACTACAAGCTGCATCAACAAATGGACGTAATCGGGAAAACAGCTGTCACATCAACCGGCAACAGCAATTTTTTGCAATGGGGCAAAAAGGCCTGGGCTTCCATCATTACCATTGGCATCACCAGCCAGCTAACGGCCTGGGAACAAAAGCGAACCCGTTTGCTCAATGGTGTTTCCGCCATGGCGCTTATTATCCTGTCTATCTATTGTGTATTGTACCTCAGTAAAACAGAGCGCCTTGTGTTGATTGAAAGCTTCCAGGGCGTGGTCGCCATGGCTATTGTATTACTGCTCAACCATTTTCACAAATACATTGCGGCCTGCCATTTTTTTAATATCTACAACATGCTCTGTTATTCCTTCTTTGCCATTTCGCATGGTAAGGTAGATGCGGCAGAATATATATTGGTAGCGGGCAGTATTGCTTCCATGCTTTTTTTTAGGGACAGGGTTACAGTGATTACTTATTTTATTTTAAACGCTGCCTGCTTTGCCGCCTGTAAATATTCCTTTACGGTAATGCAGCCTTTTTTGTTTATGCCCAATGGTGAAAACCTGTACTTCGCCAACCATGTAACGTTGTTTATTATTTTATTTCTGATCGTCTTTTATTTTAAATCAGAAAATGAAAAACAGGAAAACCAGCTGGAACAACGGAACCTGTTGCTGCAAAAAGAAAAGGAAAAGTCAGATAATTTATTGCTGAATATTTTGCCTGCCGAAACAGCCGAAGAATTAAAGGAAACCGGGGAAGCCGCCGCCAAAAGTTACAAGATGGTAACGGTGCTGTTTCTGGATTTTAAAGATTTTACCTACATGGCCGAAAGCATGCCGGCAGAAGAACTGGTAACCGCTATCAACTATTATTTCAGTGCCTTTGATAACATCATTCAGCGGCATGATATTGAAAAAATAAAAACTATCGGTGATGCCTACATGTGCGCCGGCGGATTGCCGCAGGCCAACAAAACCAATCCCACAGACGTTGTGCTGGCCGCCCTGGAGATACAGGAATTTATGCAGCAGGACAAGCAACAAAAGCAACAACAAAACAAACCTTTTTTTGAAGTTCGCATCGGTATCAATTCAGGCTCCATCATAGCGGGCATTGTAGGCATCAAAAAATTTGCCTATGATATATGGGGCGATACGGTCAATATTGCCTCCCGCATGGAATCCAGTGGCATAGCGGGTAAAGTAAATATCAGCGGCGCCACCTACGAGTTGGTTAAAGATGCATTTAACTGCACCCACCGCGGTAAAATAGAAGCCAAACACAAAGGCCTGATCGATATGTATTTTGTGGAGGGGTGTAAGGATACGGAAAGTCAACAGTAATTATTGTATGCAAAACAGGTTCACAATTTTCAGTCCGCCTTTTTTGAAGCGTGTTTCAATAATGCGATGGTTTGACCACCTATGTGATTTCACATTTACTACAATGCTATGTATCAGCAAAGTGCAGACGTTGCAAAAAACAATGATAGCTTTCATATGATAATTGTTTACATTCATTTATAAATATTACACATCTTTGTATGCATGCTTGTGGTAGCAATACACCAGTTAGCGGCAATGCTGCTTGAACATTTAAAAAACACTCCAAATGTTTTACAGAATACATTTAAATACATTACTGCTTAGCTTATTATTGGTTGTTGTACAACATAGTATAGCACAAAAAAATGACAGCATAAGAATTAAAAGTATTCCCTATCCTTTAAAATGGGAGAATGAACCAAAGAAATACTCAACAGACAAAAATGGGATAATCATTACTGCCAGCGAAAAAACTGACATGTTCAGAGACCCTAACGTCGCCTACAATACAGACAATGCTCCTAAGCTACTTTTCACTGCTGACAGTAATTTTGTAATTACTGCATCAATTGAACACAATTTCTCCAATAAATGGGATGGCGGTGCAATCGTTCTCAAACAAGACAGTCTTAATTGGGTAAAATTTTGTTTTGAACGGGACTATACCGGGGCAAGAAGGGTGGTTAGTGTGGTAACTAAAAGCATTTCCGACGACTGCAATTCGGTTGAGATAAACGGTAACAAGGTTTTTTACAAAGTTGCCAAAGCGGGCAATGTTATAACCCTGTACTATTCAATAAGCGGCACAAAATGGTTCCTGGTAAGGCACTTTCAATTTGACACAACCAAACCTTTGCAGGTGGGGTTCTTGGCGCAATCGCCTGTAGGGAAAAATTGTAAAGTGAAATTCCAAAACATTACCTATACGATAAAAAAGATAAAAGATCCTTATCTCGGCGAGTAATAAAATAAGGCTTTCAAAAGCGCATGCCATCAACAAAAGTATTTGTAAAAGCTTTAGTCCCGTCTGCGTTTTCACCGCAATCAGCAACAATTATTAAAATCTTACCGTGAAATCCCGACGCTGAATGATATTCGCATTACTACAAAATCATGTAGCATGCTTCAATATAAAATCAACAATTGGCGTTGGATTTATAAGACTGTGTGGATGATGACCCACACCTGGTTTCAGTATGATTTGTATCGGCGCCTTCATCTCTTTATAACGCTGCTCAACTAATTGTATATTTTCTGCTATCGGCACCACGGTATCTGCATCTCCGCAAACACATAAAACAGGGATATGCGCATCGGCTAATGGCTTTAGATTATCTACCGGATTAAATTGATAAGCCATCGCTGCAGCATCATCTGCAAAGCCATATACTTTTTTTAATTTTTCCCAGTCACCCGCTGAACCTTCTCCCTTTCCTTTGCCGCCTGGCCAGCTTTTAAAATCGCATACCGGCGCATCCACATATATACAACTTACTTTTTCCGGGTTTCTTGCAGCCCAGTTAAATGCAAACAATCCTCCTCTGCTAAATCCTTCTAAAACTGTTTTGGGATGCAGTTTTTTATTGTTAATGAGGTAGGCATAAAAGGCATCCATCAGGTCGAGTGCTACCGGCGCACCATACATGTCCTGCAAATCCATGTACACCACAAAAAATCCTTTGGCCAGTAAGGTGCTGTCAGCCTGCGGTTCATGACCAAAAAACTCCGTACGCCAGATCCATGGATTGCCCTGCCTTTTTTGTAGCGGTTCCACTACCAGGCAGTTTCTTCCATTCAATATAAAGTCTGTTTTTTTAAAACCCATCCAGGTAGAATATGTAAAGGAGTCTGTTGCTGGCAGCGGTTGCGTTATTACAGGCATAGCGTGTTTCTTGCTTTTTACGGTACAGGTTTTAGCTTCTGGTGAATGATGAAGCACTAAAAGGGAAATCAACAAACAAATAAGTCGAAACATACAATTGCAATTTTATCAGCAACAAGTTACTTAAAAGCAGGAACTTGTAGTATTGCCGCAAAGCATGGTGCTGCCAATGATTCTGCAAAGACACGGTTATTGAATTTTTTCTTTGCTATACTTTAACATAAAACTGCTTCGTGTTTTTGTTGCTTACCCAATGCAATAAAATTTACAAATCACTACCGGTGTAAGACTAGTTATTTTGCATTTGTGATGTATGCTGGGTTGGGGCTTCGCGGATGACGCATTGTTATTGCAGGGGCTCTCCGTGAAGCCCGCTGGTACAGAACCCAAGCCTTTCGGGGACTGAAGCAATTTTAAAGTTCCAATGATTTTAAACACTACCCAACAATAGCAATTACAATTTTATCCCCCACTCATTCAGCATAGGCCTGCCAAGCAAAGCAGTTGCTTCTGCATCATTTTTAAATGTTTCTTTTTTCGGGTTCCATTGCAGGCGGCGGTTTAGCCGGTAAGCCATATTGGCCAGGTTACATACGGAGGCGGTACGGTGACCTGTTTCCACGTCGCAGATGGGCTTTGTGCGTGTGCGTATGGCGTTTAAAAAGTCTTTGTAATGATTCTCGCTTTTGTACACATGCTTTTCATTTTCTCCAATAATCCTGGTTGCCAGCGGAGCGGGTGTTGTCTCAATTTGACCACGTTTAATTCTTAACTCACCTTCTGTACCGGTAAAGAGCACAGCGCCATCCCATTCCCATTTTTCATGCGTCATGATTACGCCATTTTTGTAGCGGAAGGTAAGGTTTGGATGCTCACCGCCATCCGGTGCAATAATTTCTACCGGTCCGCTGTTGTCCATATCAAGTGCCCATTGAGCTATGTCAAACATGTGTGCGCCCCAGTCTGTCACCATGCCGCCGCCAAACTCCCTGTAGTTGCGCCAGTTGGGAAACACATCTTTTGAAACCGGTGGCGCCAGTTCTGTATTAAATGCGGCGGGTTCATTGGGGCCAAGCCATGTTGTCCAATCCAGTCCGGCAGGTATTGGCTCCGCAGACAGGTTGTATTGTTGAGGTGGTGGTCCCACATTTACTTTCACTGATTTTACTTCACCAATATAACCGTTGCGTACCAACTCAACGGCTTGCCTGAACTCGGGCCAGGATCGCTGCATACTACCGGTTTGAAACACCCTGTTGTATTTGCGGGTAGCATTTACCATTGCCCGGCCCTCTTTGATGGTAAGCGCCAACGGCTTTTCACAATAGATATCTTTGCCTGCTTCTGCGGCTCTTACCGCAGCGGCAGCATGCCAGTGATCGGGCGTGGCAATTACAACTGCATCCACATTTTTAAGGGACAGCAACTCCCGCATGTCGTTGTAAACCGGTATATCAGCATAGCTGCCAATGGCTGCATTGGCAGCATAGAAATTTTTAATCTTGTCGATGGTGAGGTCGGCTTTGTCTTTATACACTTCGCTGATGGCGGCTATGCGGATTTGCCCGGTTTTAAGGAAGGACTCGGTTAAGCCACGGCCTTGTTTACCGGTACCGATAAAGCCCAGGTTAATCATATCGCTGGGAGCGGTATATAAGGTACCATCCGGCATTTTTCCGCCCAGCACAAAGCGGGGTACAATGGTAAAGGCAGCGAAGGCTTTTGCAGAAGTGGTTATAAATTTCCTGCGGTTGTAGTTAGCGTTTTGATCTTTTTTCATGTATGGCAAATTATAATGGAATGTACAGCATTTTTTGTTTGCACAGCAATTGACCCGCAGGACTTTTTTTCAATAAGCGATTACCATTGTGTGGCTAACAAACTCTATATAAAAAAGTGGCCTGCTGTTCCGCAATGAATCACGAACAGCTAACAAATGTATCTGCAAAAGCCGGGAGAATTAGGTAACCTCAGGGCTTGCCGTACACCTTCTCCCCACCCAAAAAAGTAGCCAGTACTTTTACTCCCAATATTTTCTGCGGCGCAACCTTAATAATATCTGCATCCAGTATAACAAAATCCGCCATCTTGCCTGCCTCCAAACTTCCTTTTTCATTTTCTTCAAAATTGGATTTGGCTGCCCAGATAGTCATACCCCGCAGGGTTTCTTCCCTTGATAAAGCATTCTCCGTTTGAAAGCCGGCGGCAGGATAGCCTTTGGCATCTTTTCTTACAACGGCGGCATAAAAAGTTTTAAAGGTCGAAATGTCTTCCACGGGAAAGTCGGTGCCTAAAGGAATCCAGCCGTTTTGTTGCAGTAACTGTTTGTAGGCGTAGGCGCCCTTTTCCCTTTCTTTACCCAACCGTTTATCGGCCCAGTACATGTCGCTGGTAGCGTGCGTTGGTTGTACAGAGGGGATGATGGAATTGCTGCCGAATAAATTAAAATCATTTTGATTGATTACCTGTGCATGTTCGATGCGCCATCTTAAATCGTTGTTGCCTTTCAGGTACCTGGCATAAGTGTTCAGTATAATCCGGTTGCCACTGTCGCCTATGGCATGCGTGCATAATTGAAACTTGTTTTTTGCAACCCAGCTGGCAACTGAATCAAAATGGGCAGGCGTGCTTAATAAAAAACCGTAGTGACCTGGCTTGTCGCTATAAGGTTGCAGCAGACAAGCGCCTCTTGAGCCGAGCGCTCCATCGCCGTACATTTTGATACTCCTGATATTCAGCCGGTCGGTTTTGACAATGCCGGTTTTTTCAAGCCAGTCAAAGTTCTTTTTTGCATCACTCAGCATAACATACAGCCGCATTTTCAGCAAACCGTTTTCCTGCAATTTTTTTATTTGCTGTGCAACCTCAAAATCAAGTCCGCAATCATCGATGGTGGTTAAACCGACTGCAAAGCAATTTTTTTGCGCCGCCTGTAATGCTTTTGTAAATTGACTGGCGGTGGCTGAAGGTATTTTGGATGCTACCAGTTCAACTGCGTTGTCAACCAACATGCCGGTCAATTCCGAACCGGATTTGTTGACTTCTATTTCTCCGCCGTTTATTGTATCACCTGCTTTTACACCCGCCATTTCCAACGCCTTTTTGTTGGCGATAGAAGCATGACCGTCTACTCTTTCCAGCAACACCGGCCTGTCGGGAAACAACGCATTCAATTGTTCATTGGAGGGAAATTCTTTTACCACCCAGTCGTTCTGGTCCCATCCACGGCCGGTTAACCAGCCTTCTTTATTCACCATGGCAAAAGCCTTTACTCTTTTTAATACGTCCTGCCAGCTGGTAGTGCCTGTAAGGTCAACCTGTTGCAGGCTCATACCATACCCAACAAAATGTGCGTGCGCATCTATAAAACCAGGATAGATAAATTTACCACCCGCATCTAATTTTTGTTTGCAGGCATATTGTTTTTCCAGGTTGACTTTGGTACCGGTAGCTACGATTTTGCCATCGCTGATCACCATGGCTTCAGCAACCGAAAATGCAGCATCAACAGTATAAATGGTGCAGTGATATACCAGCAGGTCTGCTTCTTTTTTAGCGGCGAAGGAAGACCAGGCAATAAGAATACCAGTGAATAAGCAAACGATTTTTTTCATAGAATAAATCTAAGGAGGAATGAATAAAAATTGCTGATTAAAAATTAATAATTGCAAATGCATAGACTGCATATATAGCTGAAACACCTGATTTGGACTAACCATTCACTTCCAAACCATTGACCATTGACCATTGACAACTCACAATTCACAACTCACCACTCACATACTCCACCAATAAGTAAACTTCAGCGCCAGTGCCCTGTTGCGGATAAAGAACGGGGCTGTGTAGTAATTATCCGTATACACAATGTAAAAATCACTGGCAGGTTTATACCGCCACTGCAACCTTGTATTGACATTTACATTTTTTTGCTGGTTGTTGTATTGCAAAAAAGCCGTGAAGAAAAAAGTATTGGTTAAGGTAAGGTCTATGCGGGGGCCTATCAGCCAAAAGTTGGTAACGCCCCAGGGTTTCGCCAGGTCAATGTGGTTGAAGCTGGTACTCAAAGTAATATTTACAAAAGGCTGAAAGCGGTATCCTAAATCGGTAGTAAGCGCCAGCCTGGTGCCGTTGGCATAATAACCGCCGTACCGGGTGGTAAAACCATAAGTAAACAATCTTTGAGGCTTCGAGGTAAAAGTAGTGCCCCAGGAATCCCAGCTGTGTTTACTGCCGGTAAGCAAAGAATCTTTACCCGAATTGGTTGGGTCAAACGGCTTCAATAATTCTACATAATCGTGCGCCACCCAGGCATCAAAAACACCCTGGTTGCGCAGGCTTATTTTATAATCCAGGTAAGTTTCGTTATCCGTTTGATGCATTTTGCTGTTAAAGAAATAGGTTGAACTCAGCAAAGGTCCATGACTTAAAATTTTCCCCTTTTTATTAGGGAAGAAATTGTAACTGACCTGGGGATTTAATTTGACGTAATCACTGCGGGGAACGTACCCCACTTCAGCGTTGTAATTTTTTCCAACGATCTCATGCTGCCATAGCAGCAACCATTTTTTATCGGTGTATTGAAAATTAGCGGCATGTACAAAATCACCGGTTGATTTGCCGGGTGTAAAAGATTTCAGTACCATGGCTTTACCCGTAAACATATTATTGGCAGATGCCAGGTTGTATTCAAGGCCCAGGTTACGGTTGTATAAAGAATACACCGGCTTGGTGCTGTCTTTACCAGGCTGGTAATTAACAGACTGCTTATTTACAAACATCAGCCGTATGTTTGATCGGGCAAACAGCCTACGCTGCAAAGCGAACACGGTGAAATTTTGCGCCGGTAAACCAACTTCATCCTGGCTTTTGGTTTTCATATCCATCACACCAATGCGCCAGTTTTTATCAAGGCTGCCACTTAACCTTGCACCGTAATTAATAGGCACGCCGAGGCCAATGCGGCGGCTAAAAAACGGTCGGATATTGGTGTAGCCAAAATTGGCAAAAAGGTCTGCGTTCTCTAAAAAGAATTGTCTTTTTTCAGGAAAAAATAATTCGTACCGGTCCAGATTGGTTACCTGTTTATCTACTTCTACCTGGCTGAAATCCGGGTTTACGGTAAGATCTAAATTCAGGGAGGAGGAAAGTGCAATTTTAGCATCAGCTCCAATCGCCTTGCGGTAATCATTGGGTGCTTTATGATCGTAGTCTTTGCTGATACCCCCCAACACATAAGGAATCACGGAAATATTGGCACCGGCCTCGGGTGGCGCTTCATCCCAAACCAACGTACCGGTATAGGCAAGCGATGCGGTAGGGAATTGGCGTGGAATCGGCGTCCAGCTTGATTTTTCGGCTTCTTTAATGTCAAGCCTGCTAAAGTTGATGCCCCATTGTTTGATCCCCTTTTTATAACGAATGGTTTTAAAAGGAATAGCGGCTTCAAAAATCCATTTGTCGGGATAATTTTTTACCGCGGATACCCATTTGTTATCCCAGCTAAGATCCGCACTGCCTCCGCTGTATAAACTACCGTCCCATTGAGCGCCGGCGGCGTTGGCGCCAAAAGTAAATCCGTTGGTGCGGTCATCAAAAGGATCCATAAAAAAAATAAAATTATCGTTTCTGCCAAAACTAAAATCCCTTCTTAAAGATTCAACCATGTAGGGGGCTGGTTTAGTAAGATAGCAGACTGCAATAATGTAAATATTTTTTGCATCGTACGTCATGCGTACAGAGGTTTTTACTTTGGCGTGGCTGGTGTCCATGGGCAATACCATAAAAAAATTATCGGCTGCCGGGGCATCCGCCCAGGCTTGCTCATTCATTTCACCATCTATGGTAACAGGTAAACTGGTTTTATTAATGTGTAATTGGTAAGATCCGTTTTTTTTCTGCCCAAAAGCAACAGTAATTAGTAAGCACAGAGGAAGCAATAATAGTTGTTTCAATACAGCAAGATTTTGGAGTTTAAAATGGGCTACAAGATAAGTATTGTTGCTAAAAGAAAGGCCGCCATTGGCAAAATGTGTTCAAATAAAATAAACAGGCTGCATCGGCTGACACAAAATAAAAACGTGATTGAGTTATATCTTTGGTATGACGACTATCAGTCATAAATTGTGTAATAATCGGCATATTTGACAAATTAAAGCAGTAACTAATGGAACTGTCATCACAGCAACCAGGCCTGGAAAAATTATTGTTCAGGTACAACCCTGCCAGCCTGCCGGTACCGGGTGCCGAAGAAGAGTTACAGTTATTTAAACAACTGCAGCAGGATTTTAGCCACCAGTTTAAGCAACACTTTCCCGATCATCTTGCCAACAAAACCATTGTAGTGGTGCCCAGCCTTACGCTTGACCAGGAAGTGCTGTCGAAAATTAAGGGAGCGCTTTATTACGAAGAAAGATTGCTCTGTTTGCTGATGTTATTGCGCATGCCTTGTACACATGTAACATTTGTAAGCAGCATGCCAATTGACCCGGTAATAGTTGATTATTATTTGCACCTGCTGCCTGGTATAACAGGTTATCATGCCAAAGAGCGCTTAACACTTTTAAGCTGTTACGATGCCTCGCCCGCTTCACTTACCCAAAAAATTTTAGACCGGCCAAGGCTGATCGCCAGGATAAAAAAAAGTATACCAGCCGGCGACGTGGCGCACATTGCGTGTTTTAATACCACACCGCTTGAAAGAACACTGGCGGTAGCAATAGGTATTCCGTTATTTGGCTGTGATCCGTCGCTGAGTTATCTCGGTACAAAAAGCGGCAGCAGGCGGATATTTTTAAAAGCCGGTATCCAAATGCCCCCGGGGGCGGAAAATTTAAAAAGCTATGAAGATATTGTGCATGCAGTAGCTGCCTTAAAGGATATGTACCCGCAAACCAAAAAAGCGGTTATCAAGTTAAACGATGGTTTTTCCGGGGAAGGAAATGGCGTACTTACTTACCCTGGTATTGCAGATAAAAGAGACTTGTTTAACTGGATTCACCATAATCTTTACCAGGCTATCAAGCCTGTGGCACAGGGTCTTTCCGTCGAAAAATTCCTGGAAAAATTTTACCAGATGGGAGGCATCGTGGAAGCATTTATTGAAGGCGATATTAAAGCCTCGCCATCGGTTCAATGCAGAATTGATCCTTTTGGAAAAGTGGAGATGATATCTACCCATAACCAGGAGCTGGGTGGCGATAGCGGCCAGGAATTTATAGGCGCTTATTTCCCGGCAGATAAAAGTTACAGCCTTGCCATTTGTGAAGCCGCACAACTGGTGGCAGAAGAATTGAAACACAAAGGTGTACTGGGGCGTTTTAGTATTGATTTCATCTCGGTAAAAGAACCGGGAGGATGGAAGAATTATGCCATTGAAATCAACCTGCGCAAAGGTGGCACTACCCATCCTTTTTTGATAATGGAATTTTTAACAAACGGGCATTACGACTGCACTACCGGCTTGTTTGAAACCGCCAATCAACAGCACCGGTATTATTTTGCATCTGACAATTTACAAAAGGAAAGTTATAAAGGCCTTACCCCGAAGGACCTGATAGACATTGCCATGTTTCACGGTTTGCATTTTGACGGTACTTCACAAAAAGGGGTGGTGTTTCACATGATCGGGGCACTATCACAGTTTGGAAAGATTGGTATTGTTTGCATCGGTGCTTCGCCCGAAGAAGCTTATGGGTATTACACCAAAGCGGTGGCTGTTTTTGATGCCGAAACGGCGCCAGCCAGCGGTGTGATGAGTGTTTAACATAACCGGGCAGCCCGTCACGCTGAACGTCTATACCTTCACTATTTTCTGGTGGATGATGATTTGTCCGTTCGCAACAACTTGCACCACATATATTCCGGTAGGTAAACTGCCCATTCCGTCCAGCTGAAATGTGTTTTGCCCTTTGCTGATAGTTATATTTTTGGTAGCTGCAATTTGGCCGGTGGTACGTTGTATTGTAATGGAGCCATTGTTACTTTGATCTGCTGAAAACCGGATGGTTATATTTTCTGTAAACGGATTAGGATATAGCAGTGTAGCATTGGTTTCGGCTGCGGCCAGTTTAACCATTTCAACATCGCTGAAAGTAACGATGCCGGTTACATCTACTTCCTTTAAACGATAATAGGCCAGGTGTTTTCCACTTAGGGTAGAATGATGATCGACAACCTTGTAACTGTTATTTACACCATTGTTAAGTCCGCGTACAATTATTCCGGTTGATTTAAAATTGGTGCCGTCAAAAGAGCGCTCCACATCAAAATAACTTTCGTTTACCTCATTGTCTGCTATCCAGTTTAATTCTACTCCTTTCTGTATGGCCGATGCTTTAAATGAAACATATTTAACAGGTAAAACGCTGTACTGTGGTTGCTGCGACTGTGCTGTAAGGCTGAATGAAATCAGCAAACAAAAACAGGTTAGGGATACACGGGTGGTTTTCATTTTTCAGGGTTTTGGGGCGGAGGTAATATTACTACCTGTACTCATAAACACTACAATGGTGCCAGAAGTAAAGCTGCTCATTTTTAAGCAGTTAGAAAAATATTTTAGACCAACTGTTCCAATTTATAGACGGTTAGTTTATTTTATGGAAATTACTGCATTGGCTCCGTTGGTTTAGCTGATCCTTTGTATTTTGTGTATTCAATAAAAACAGTTCCATGCTACGTTTATTTTTTTTATGCCTTTTAGTTCCGTTTTTATCAATGGCACAAAGCAATGCCATTAAAGAGAAAACAAAAAACATGAAGCCTTATGAGGGCTTTTTTACTTTTTACCGGGACGACAGTACGGGAAAAATCTGGTTGCAGATTAATAAACTGGAAGAAGAAATATTATACCAGACATCCTTACCGGCAGGACTCGGAAGCAATGACGTAGGCCTCGACCGTGGCATCATGGGCACCAGCTATATTGTAAAGTTTAGCAGGGTAGGCAATAAGGTGTTAATGATAGAACCTAATTATAACTACCGTGCTGTAACCGGCGATGCCGCTGAAAAGCGGGCTGTTGAACAGTCTTTTGCGCAGTCAGTTATCTGGGGCTTTACCATTGCTGCAGAAAGTAACAACAACCTGCTGGTAGATGCAACAGATTTTTTACTTCGGGATGCCCTGCAGGTAGCCAACCGCCTGCAAAATACTAAACAGGGTACATACTCAATGGATGCTTCACGTAGTGCACTTTACTTTCCCCGTACTAAAAACTTTCCGCTCAATACAGAATTTGAAACCACGGTTACATTTGTCAATCACAATGGAAAAACGGGCAATTATGTCAATTCGGTGGTACCGGCCGCAGAAGCGATCACGTTGCGCATGCACCATTCTTTTGTTCAGTTGCCGGATAATAATTTTGAAACAAGATTGTATGATGCCCGTTCACCCTTTATCACGAATTCGTATTATGATTACAGTACGCCGGTAACAGAACCCATTCAAAAAGATTTTATCATCCGGCACCGCCTGCAAAAAAAGGATCCGTCCGCAGAAAAAAGTGAAGCGATTAAACCAATTGTATACTACCTGGACAATGGCACACCCGAACCCATCCGCAGTGCTTTGCTGGAAGGTGCAGGCTGGTGGAACCAGGCATTTGAATCGGCTGGTTTCATCAATGCTTTCCAGGTAAAGGTGTTACCGGATAGTGCTGACCCAATGGATATCCGTTATAACATGATTAATTGGGTACACCGTTCAACACGTGGCTGGAGCTTTGGCGGAGCGGTGGTTGACCCACGCACAGGAGAAATTCTCAAAGGCAACGTTACACTCGGTTCGCTGCGGGTAAGGCAGGATTACCTGATTGCGCAGGGTCTGCTGGCACCTTTTGAAAACGGGCAATTACCTGCCGACAACAAAATGCTGAAGATGGCTTTGCAACGGTTGAAACAACTGGCTGCCCATGAAGTAGGACATACCATCGGCCTGATGCACAATTATATTTCCAGCTCGCAAAACAGGGCCAGCGTGATGGATTATCCGCCGCCCATGGTATCACTAAACAGCAACAATGAAATCGATTTAAGCAACGCCTATACCAACCAGATTGGGGATTGGGATAAGGTAAGCATTCAATATGGTTACCAGCAATTTTCAAAAAGAACAAATGAAGCCGAAGCGCTCAATAAAATATTAACGGATGCAGCGAAAAACGGACTGACGTTTATTTCCGACAGAGATGCACGTGATCCGGGCGGACTTCATCCCAGCGCCCATTTATGGGACAATGGAAAAGATGCGGTGACCGAATTAAAGAATGTAATGAAGGTAAGGGCGAGGGCCTTGTCGAAGTTTGGTGAAAACAATATCCGCAAAGGTGTACCTATGGCCATGCTGGAAGATGTGCTGGTACCCATTTATCTTTTTCACCGCTACCAGGTAGAAGCCGTAACCAAAGAAGTTGGTGGAATGTATTATACTTATGCATTGCGTGGTGATGGTCAGGTTGTAACACAGCCTTTAACAAAGCAGGAACAATTAAATGCGTTGAATGCCGTGGTTGATTGTATCAATCCGCAAACACTGACGTTGCCCGACAATATAATTAAATTGATACCGCCCCGCCCGGCAGGATACGAGTATAACCGGGAATTATTTAACCGTCGCACAGGTCTTGCATTTGACCCGCTCGCTGCCGCAGAAGCCGCAGCGGATATGCCTTTATCTTTTTTATTTAACACCAGCCGCTTAAACAGGATGGTACAATACCAGGCTGAAAATAACGGTCTGGGTATTGATGAGATGATGGCAGTGCTGATGTCAGCAACCTGGGATGCGCCTTCATTAAAAGGTTTACAGGGATTGATTCTGCAACAAAACCAGCAGCTGTTGCTTAGCTATTTGCTGGCGGTATCCGTGAGTGACGAGGCTTCATTTGCTACAAAAGCGCAAATGCTGAATGCAATTGAGATTATAAAAAAACGTGCGACAGAAAAATTAAAAACACCGGCAGATACAAACAGTAAAGGTTACCTGTTGCTAACACTGGAAAGGATAAAAGCGCCGGAAAAAGCGAAGCCAACCTTGCATGAAGCACCACCTCCGGGTTCTCCCATCGGTTGCGACGCAGATCAATAATATGCAGACTAAAATAATTTTAATAAATACGATCTTATAAATTCAGGGATATGAAAAAAATATTGCTTTGTTTGTTATGTGTTGTTTCTTTCACCGCATTAAAGGCGCAGGATGACAGTATCCGTTTTTATAAAAAAACGTCGGTCATGATTCCGATGAGGGATGGCGTAAAATTGTTCACCGTGATATTGAGCCCCATGGATTCAAAAAAGCCGCTGCCATTTCTGATGCAGCGAACTCCCTATGGTATTCCCGTTGGCAATGATACGGTATATAAAACCGAATCACTGCGTAATATACTGGCGGATGGCGGATATATTTTTGTATACCAGGACATTCGCGGAAAATATAAAAGCGAAGGCTCGATGCAGATTCACCAGCCATTGATTCATGCCACAAAAAAAGGCACTATCGATGAAAGTACTGATACATGGGACACCGTTGACTGGCTGTTGAAAAATGTAGCCAATAACAATGGGAAGGCCGGTATATATGGTATTTCCTATCCCGGCTGGCTGGCGTTGGCTGGTTCGGTTGATCCACACCCGGCTTTAAAAGCGGCTTCTGAACAAGCCTGTATGGCCGACCTGTTTTTAGGAGATGATTTTCATCACAATGGTGCTTTCCGTTTAAGCTATGGAATGGAATACAGTTATGAGATTGAATTTGATAAAACGACCGACAGTGATTTTCCCTTTCCGCAATACGATCTGTTTGACTGGTACCTTAAACTGGGTTCATTAAAAAATGTAAATGAAAAATATTTCCACAACAAAATTCCTACCTGGAACAATTTTGTTGCGCACCCTGCTTACGATGCCTTCTGGCAAACCAACTCGCCTTTAAGCTATGTGCATGCACCACAAATTCCGCAGTTGCATGTGGGCGGGTATTACGACCAGGAAGATATCAACGGCCCGCAACTGATGTATGGGCACATGGAAAAGAAAGACAGTTTCAACCGCAATTTTATTGTGCTGGGCCCATGGAATCACGGACAGTGGGGTGGGGGCAGGGGCGATAGTTTGGGTAAAATTTCTTTTGAAAGAAAAACAGGTATCGACTTTCGTGCCTTGCAAAAAAAGTGGTTTGATTACTGGCTGAAAAGTATGGGCGATGGAAAGTTTGATGAAGCCACTTGCTTTCAAACCGGTAGCAATCAATGGAAAACGTATACCAGCTGGCCACCCAAAAATGCTGTGATAAAAAAATTATACGCAGCGTCGAACAACAAAGCTTCCTTCACCAAACCAACGGCTGCTGTGGCTTTCGAGAGCTATGTGAGTGATCCGGCAAAACCAGTTCCCTACAGAACGCTGCCCATTGAAGCTACCTATGGCGAAGGCAGCAGGTGGCGGCCCTGGCAGGTAGAAGACCAGCGTTTTGTAAGCAACCGTACGGATGTGCTGAGTTTTGTAATGGATTCACTTACTTCAGATGTTACAGTAACAGGAAATATTATCGCCCATCTTTTCGCTGCGACAAGCGGTACAGATGCCGACTGGATTGTAAAACTCATTGATGTATATCCGGCATTTGATACTAAAAGTCTATCCATGAGCGGCTACCAGTTGCCAGTAGCAATGGAAATATTCCGGGGGCGTTTTCAAAAAAGTTTTTCCAATCCGCAGCCGTTGGTTGCCAACAAACCCACTGAATTTACCATTGATCTGCATAGCATCAATCACACATTTAAAAAGGGCCATCACCTGATGATACAGGTGCAGAGCAGCTGGTTTCCGGTGATTGACAGAAATCCGCAAAAATTTGTACCGAACATTTTTGAAGCAAATGAATCCGACTATATAAAAGCAACACAACGGGTGTATTTTTCGGCGCAATACCCAACGTATATTGAATTGCCGGTAATGGAAAATAATTAATAAGCAGTTGTAATTAGCAGCTGGTGCTTTTTGTGCAGGCATATCCATTCTCAAAATGGCGTTGGTTAGCAGGAGAAAATGCAAAGACCCACTAAAAAATAATTGTTAACAAACGCAACTTTTTATTATGTAAATTAGAGCTGGTATTCACTACTTTTTGTCTCTTTCATCCTAATAAATGTTGTATGAAAAATTTCATTGTAACAATACTGGCCAGCGTTCTTTTTTTTAATCTTTCTGCTCAAAATCCCGTTGCAACTGCTCCGTCTAAACAGGCCACTGTTCAGCGGCCAAAGCTGGTGGTGGGTATCGTAGTGGATCAAATGCGCTGGGATTACCTTTACAGGTATTACAATCGCTATGCAGCTGATGGCGGCTTCAAACGCCTGATGGGTAAAGGGTTTAGCTGCGAGAATACATTTATACCTTATACACCTGCTGTAACCGCCTGTGGCCATACCGCTATTTATACAGGTTCAGTTCCTGCTATCCATGGCATTACCGGTAACGACTGGTGGGATTACGATTTGAATAAATATTTATACTGTACCGACGATGATAGCGTAAAAACAGTTGGCAGTAATACGGAACTGGGTAAGATGAGTCCCCACAATTTACTGGTTACTACAATTGGTGATGAGTTGCGCCTGGCCACCAATTTTAAAAGTAAAGTGATTGGTGTTGCTTTGAAAGACCGCAGTGCCATTTTGCCCGCCGGCCATAGTGCCAATGCTGCTTTTTGGTATGATAATAAAACGGGCGACTGGATCAGTTCGAGCTATTACATGAACCAGTTACCGGCCTGGGTAAATGAAATCAACGCAAAAAAGCTGGTGGATAAATATTATACGCAGGATTGGAATTTACTTTATCCTGCTGCAACATACGATCAAAGTGCGCCGGTTGTCAAACCCTTCGCTCATCCGCTGAAACAATATGTTGCCAAAAATTATGGCGTTATTTCCGCAACACCCTTTGGCAATAATTTTACTTTTGATATGGCGATGGCAGCCGTAAATGGTGAACAGCTTGGTGCAGGCTCCTCAACTGATATGTTAACCGTTAGTCTTTCTTCACCAGATTATATTGGCCATGCCTACGGCCCTAATTCCATTGAAGCAGAGGACGGTTTTTTAAGACTTGATAAAGAGTTGGGTGACTTTTTAAATTTTTTAGATCAGCATTTTGGCAAGGAAGAATGCCTTGTTTTTCTAACGGCCGATCACGGCGCAGCCAACGTGCCTGCATTTTTAAAAGAGCATAAAATACCGGCCGGTAATTTTGATGATGAAAAAATTACGGGCGCAATTAACCTGCAGCTGAAAACAAAAACGGGTATTGATGAACTGGTGATTGGCATTATGAATTACCAGGTATATCTTAACCGCAATGCCATTGTAACATCAAAACTCAATAAAGATTCTGTTGACAAATGGGTAATGGATTATTTATTGCAGCAGCCCGAAATGGAGCGGGTATTGTTGCTGGACAACCTGGCTGGGGTAACGCTAAATGAAAAGATAAAATCAGCGCTTACTAATGGCTATTATCCAAAACGAAGTGGTGACCTTCAACTCGTTCTTAAGCCGCAGTACATCGATGGATTTTTGCGGGGCGGTACCACGCATGGCGTGTGGAATCCTTACGATACGCATATTCCGTTACTGTGGTATGGTTGGAAAATTAAACCCGGCAGCTTAAACCGGGAAGTATATATGACGGATATTGCCGCCACGGTCGCTGCATTGCTGCACATTCAAATGCCATCAGGATCTGTGGGACACGTAATTGAAGAAATAATGAAATAGCTTTTTACAAATAGTTATTTTGCATCACAGGTTTTGATGATAACCAGCATTGCAAATCAACATTTATCATCGAACTATTTTTTTATGCAACTATTTTTTATAAGACTGCTGGTAGTAATTATTTTACCGCTATGCGTTTACAGCCAGTCCGCAACCTTTGATAAGGTGCAATTTTTTAAACAGGAAAAGCCTGTACCAGTTACGCTGGAGGCTTACTGGAGTAAAATAATGAATCAAAAAAATACAGAGGGTAAAGTGTTTCCGGCAAGGCTTAAAGCTACTCTTGATGACAGTTCCCATTCCGATGAACCGGTAGATCTCTTGGTACGCGGGCATTTCAGACGTGATTATTGTATGGTGCCGCCAATCAAACTAAGTTTTTATAAATCAGAAAGCTCTGTGATGCATTCCCTTAAATCGCTTAAACTGGTTAGTGCATGCAGGCTTACCAATATTTACGGACAATACCTGGTAAAAGAATTTCTGTTGTACAAAATGTACAACCTCTTAACAGACAAAAGCTTTCGGGTAAGGATGTTACAGTTGGAATATAAAGACAGCAGCGAAAAAAAAGGCAGTTTTACCAATTATGCTTTTTTGATTGAGGATGTAAAAGACATGGCTAAAAGAAATGGGTGTAAGGAAAGTGATAGGGTAAAAGTAAATACGGTGAGTACTGACCGCAGGCAAATGACTATGGTAGCCTTGTTTGAGTATATGATTGGCAATACGGACTGGTCTGTGCCAGCGGGGCACAACATAAAATTGCTGGAGTCTAAAGACGACAGCCTTGCAAAGCCTTTTTGCGTGCCATACGATTTTGATTACTCTGGCATCATAAACGCGGACTACGCTGCACCAGATCCTTTACTCAATACCGAATCAGTCACGCAACGGGTTTACCGGGGATTTCCGCGTACAATGGACGAATTAAAAGACGCATTGGCAACTTTCAAACAGCAAAAAGATAATATTTATGCACTGGTTAATAATTGCGCATTGCTCACCAGCAAGAATAAGGGTTATATGCTGGATTACCTGGATAGTTTTTATAACATTGTAAAAAATGAAAGGACTATAAAAACAGTTTTTATTGACAATGCAAGGTATAATTGACCGTATGCGTTATTCATAAAAAACTACCAGGAGATGAAAGGAGCTTCACAGTTTATTTTAAAAATAACCTGTGCATACATTTTTTATTTTATCTGCGGTTGAAGCTTTTTTGATCAGGGTTTACACTGAAATTTCTCACTGGCATGGAAACAAATATTTCTGATAAAAGCAGCAACTTCGCCGGTTCAGTCACACGCAAAAAAGCCGGGGGGCTAACCTCACTGGTATTCGGTTTAATACATCCTTACCGCAGGTGGTTGAATTTTATTTTGCTTGCCATGTTGGTGGAAACAGCCATGAGCCTGGCAGCACCCTGGCCGTTAAAAATAATCATCGATAATGTAACGGCCCATCATGCATTGCCTGGTTGGCTGGTGTGGATGCAGCATACTTTTTTTGGCAGCACCAATTCAGGTCTTGCGGCCGTAGCCGCCGTCTGCGTTGTATTGATTGCATTGACCGGTTCACTCGCCGGTTACGTAAACAGTTATTTTACCGAAAGTGTGGCGCAATATGTGGCCAATGATTTAAGACGTCGAATGTACCATCACCTGCAACGATTGTCCCTTGCCTATTACGACAGTACGCAGGTGGGAAAAGTCTTAAGCACCATCACATCAGATGTTTCAACTATACAGGATTTTGCATCCGCAGTTTTGCTAAGCATTTTTATAGATGTGCTTACCATCGCCGCTATGCTGGGATTGATGTTTTACCTCAATTTTCATTTTGCGTTGATTGCTGTTGCTGTCACACCGTTCCTGTTATGGTTTATCGCCCGTTTTAAAAAAGTGGTAAAAAAAGCCACGCACGAAGTACGACAGGAGCAAAGTAATATGGTAGTAATATTACAGCAGGGGCTGGAATCTATCCGTTCTGTAAATGCCTTTGGCCGCCAGGATTTTGAGGAAGATAAACTGAAAAAAATAAGTCTTAAAACAGTGGGTGCAGCATTAAGGGCAAGGCGCTTAAAATCGCTGATGTTACCTGTTGTAACCGTTACGGTGGCTATTTGTACAGCCATTGTGCTGTGGCAGGGTGCCGGCCTTGTTGTTAACGGCACTATGACGGTAGGTGCGCTGACTGTTTTTTTGGCCTACCTGGCAAAATTTTTTCACCCGGTGCAGGATCTTGCTAAACTAACCAATACAATAGCCCAATCAACCGTGGCACTCGAACGCATCAAGATGATTCTTGACACCGATTCATTTATTCCACAAAAACCAAATGCCATCGTTCCCGGAAAATTCAAGGGCGAAATTATTTTTGAAGAAGTTAGTTTTTGTTACACCAAAGAATCGCCGGTTTTGCACCAGCTTAATTTGGTGATTAAGCCAGGCCAGCGAATTGGTATTTGCGGTGCTACCGGTTGCGGTAAATCTACCGTGGCCAGTTTAATTCCCCGTTTCTATGATGTTACAGGTGGACGCATTTTGATTGATGGCATTGATATAAAAGATTATCAGCTGGATGGGCTAAGGAGCCAGATTGGCTTTGTGCTGCAGGATACAGTATTGTTTTATGGTTCCGTAAAAGAAAACATTGCTTACGGCCGGCCGGAAGCTTCCGACGCAGAAATTATTGCTGCAGCAAAACTGGCCAATGCTGATGATTTTATCGTAAAAATGCCGCATGGTTATGATACTTTGGTAGGAGAAAGGGGAATGACTTTGTCCGGTGGTCAGCGTCAGCGCATTGGTATTGCCCGGGCCATTTTGCGCAACTCGCCGATTCTTATTTTAGATGAACCGACAGCCGCACTGGATGCCAGCTCTGAAAAAATTGTGATGGAAGCATTGGAAAAACTGATGAAGGGGCGCACGGTAATTATCATCGCTCACCGCCTCAGCACTATCCGCAATGCGGACAAAATTATTGTAATGAAAGATGGCCTGGTAGCCGAAGAAGGAACACATCAGGAACTGCTCGAAAAAAATAAAATGTATGCCACCCTGTACCATGTACAGGCAAGTGAATCTGCAATAGACATTTTAAAGGAAAGTTCGGCGCTCACAGGTAACGTATAAATAGTAATATTCAAAAATTAAATAAGTATGTATCACCGCTCTGTTCTTATTTTACCTGATGATGGCATCCAGCCTGTGATTGAGGCGATTGAAACGGCGAAAATAAATCTGCGGATAAAGATGTTTGTATTTTCTGACCCCGTGCTGATTGATGCGGTAATGGCAGCAAGTAAACGTGGTGTTAAAGTAAAAGTGATGCTGAACCCGGCAAGAAGGGATGGCGAAGAAGAAAATGAAACGACACATAAAATACTTGCAGCGGCAGGTATTGACGTAAAAGACAGCAATCCTAATTTTGGTTTGACGCATGAAAAGTCAATGGTGGTGGATGATAAAATTGCTTTTGTAAAATCGCTTAACTGGGAGACTAAAAATTTAACAGAAACACGTGACTATGCTATCATCACGTCACATCCACACGAAGTGAAAGAAATTGTGATGTGCTTTGAAGCTGACTGGGACAGGAAAGATTTTAACCCCGGCGAAAATGCACATTTGATCTGGTGCAGTGGCAATGGCCGGGAAAGGATAGCACATTTTATTGATGAAGCAGTACATACTTTGTTTGTACAAAATGAACGTTTCCAGGACCTGGTGATTATTGAGCGGCTGGTACGTGCCGCAGAGCGTGGTGTAAAAGTGCATGTGATGGTTAGGCCTCCGCACACCCTAAAAAAAGAAAAGCTGGTAGAAGGCGTGGGTGGCTTGAGAATAATGAATGATGTAGGTATCAAAATACATAAATTAAAACACCTTAAACTGCATGGCAAAATGTTGCTGGCAGACGGCTGCCGGGCTATTGTCGGCTCTATCAACCTCGCTCCGGGAAGTTTTGATGACCGCCGCGAACTGGCCATAGAAGTGCATGATGCAGCCATAGCGGAGCGATTGCACGAGATTGCTCATTTCGACTGGCATAATTCTCATCCCCTCGATCTTACTGATACCGGCCTGTTTGAAGACCTTGAAAAAAGAGGCCATGGTGGATCAGAAAAATTGGTACTCGACCTGGATGTGCCGAAGCATAAAAAACACAAAAAGCATAAAAAATAACTTCTTCTTTTTAATATCCATTTTACAGGCTGTTATCATTTTTTATAAAATTTGGGTTGTAAATTTACCCTTCACACAAACAGCTTATATGCCTCCGGATTCCACGAATATTAATAATAAAGCCACTACCCGAAACACATACGACGTAATTATAGTAGGCTCCGGCATTACCGGCGGCTGGGCAGCCAAAGAATTGTGCGAAAAAGGATTAAAGGTATTGTTACTCGAAAGAGGCGCCAATGTAGCACATCCCAACTATCCGACTGCCACAAAAGATCCCTGGGATTTTCCACATCATTTGCATTTGTCAGAAGCCGATAAAAAAGAAAAATTTATCCAAAGCCGCCATTGGTCTTTTAAAGAAGACAATAAACATTTTTACATCAACGACCAGGAAAACCGGTATGATGAAATCAAGCGTTTCGACTGGATACGGGGAGACATTGTTGGCGGTCGTTCGCTGCTTTGGTCACGGGCCTGTTACCGCTGGAGCGATCTTGACTTTGAAGCCAATTTTAAAGATGGTCATGGTGTTGACTGGCCCATTCGTTATAAAGACCTGGCGCCCTGGTATGATTATGTAGAATCTTTCATTGGTGTAAGCGGCTCTTCAGAAGGCTTACCACAATTACCGGATGGTGTTTTTCAGCCGCCATTTGAGATGAATGCGGTAGAAAAATATTTTAAAACAAAAGTAGAAGCGGGTTTTGCAGACCGCAAAGTAATCATTGGCCGCACTGCCAATCTTACCAAACCGGTGCAGGGGCGTGGTCAGTGCCAGGCAAGGGATCTTTGTCACCGCGGGTGTCCTTTCGGGGCTTATTTCAGTACCAATGCCAGTACCATGCCTGCGGCTTATGCCACGGGTAATCTAACGGTTAGGCCCTTGTCGCTCGTAAATAAAGTGCTGTATGATGAAAAGAAACAACGTGCAACCGGCGTTGAAATAGTGGACATGAAAACCAATCAAACTGAAGAGTTTTATGCTAAGCTAATTTTTCTAAACGCGGCCACTGTTGCTACAGCATTTATATTATTGAACTCAACGTCGTCCCGTTTTCCCAATGGCCTGGGCAATGGCAGCGGACAGGTAGGCCGTAATTTAATGGATCACCACAAAGGTTTCAGTGCTTCCGCAGCCGTAGATGGTTTTGAAGATATGTATTATTATGGCAGAAGGCCAACCAATATTTATATACCGCGGTTTAGAAATGTACAACAAAAAGATAACGGATTTTTGCGAGGCTATCACTTTGGCGCCAGCGCCTACCGCAACCAGCAGCAAAGCGATACCATCGGTGCTGAGTTAAAAGAAAGTATGTGTGAACCTGGTGGATGGCGCATAGGATTATATGCTTTTGGCGAATGCCTTCCTTATGCCGATAACCGCGTTACATTAAACAACAATAAAAAAGATAAATGGGGCAGACCGGTAATTGCCATCGACTGCGAATTTAAGGATAACGAAAAAGCCATGCACGAGGACATGGGCATTACGGCAAAGGAAATGCTTGCTGCCAGCGGCTTTAAGGATATACAGGTAGGAGGCAAAATTTCTTTTCCCGGCAACGCCAACCACGAAATGGGTACGGCCCGCATGGGAAGAGACGCCAAAACTTCGGTGCTCAACGGTTTTAATCAAATGCACGAAGTACCCAATGTATTTATCACCGACGGCAGCTGCATGACATCCGGCAATTGTGTAAACCCATCTTTAACCTACATGGCGCTTACAGCAAGGGCCTGCGATTATGCAGTGAAGGAATTGAAGAAGATGAATATTTGATTGTGCTGCCATAAACCTATAGGATTTTTAAAATCCTATAGGTTTGAAAATTGAAAAATTGAATGTCATTCAACAACCACTGCATGCCTTGGGGTTATATCTTGCCCATGAAATTGTACAAATGCGGCTTCGTTTCCAAACCATTGCAATACTTCTTCCCTTTTTATTTTTGTTGCTGCTGTAGATAAAATTGTTTTGTAAGACGACCAGGGCCATTCGCCTATCGTTTTGCAAAGTCCATGGTGTACTGCATTTTTATGAATATAGAAAATGGTGTCGGTAAATTGTTGTTGGCTTTCTATCGGAACCCTGCGTAAATAATCCGTAAACAAAGCTCCTTTTCGGTTGTATCGTTTATTGAATGACTTTGCATAACTGTTCAGCAGATTGCTACACTGCTGCATTACAAATTCAGGCTGCCATCCATCATATTCCTTTTGCTTCGGATGCAAAGAAAGAAACTGTTGCAGCAAAATTTCGACGGGCTTTATTTTAATGAAAAAATGAAAATGATTAGGCAACAGATTGTACGCAAATGTATCTGCAACAAGGGAAATGTATTTGTCAAAGCGACTTAGAAAAAACCTGTAATTCTCCTGTTCAATAAATAGCCGTTCATTGCCATTGGCACGGCTGAGGATATGATAAAAGCAATCTGGAACCAGGGGTTGGTAATAGTCCATTGCAGTAAGATAAATCTTTCTGCAGCCATTTGCAAGGGCAGGAATAAACCTATAGGATTTTTGAAGAACCGCCAAAGTGGTCGGTGCCCTCTAAATCCTATAGGTTAACCGTTCAAAGTTGTTAGTACCCGCAAATCCTATAGGTTTGCGATGACTGTCGTACATTCAATGAAATTTACACTCCATGCAATTGAAATCATTCCTCTTACTTACCCTCATCAGTACAGTTTTCGCCGCATCGGCACAAATCAGTTCTGCTTCTATCGATAGTTTGGTTGAAAAAACACTAACAACATTTGATGTGCCCGGTATTGCCGTGGCTGTTGTAAAGGATGGTAAAATTATTCATGCCAAAGGCTATGGGGTACGCTCTTTAAACACTAAACAAAAAGCAGATGAACATACGCTGTTTGGCATCGCCTCCAACACCAAAGCCTTTACCGCAGCGGCATTGGGCATTTTGGTTGATGAAGGAAAAATAAACTGGAACGATAAAGTGACTGACTATATTCCGGAGTTTAAAATGTACAATCCTTATGTAACGGAAGACTTTACCATCCGGGATTTATTGACGCACCGCAGCGGGCTTGGGCTCGGCGCCGGCGACTTGATGTTCTGGCCCGACTCCAATAATTTTACAAAAAAAGACATCATTCATAACCTGCGCTATTTAAAACAGGTGTCCGGTTTCAGAACAAAATACGATTATGATAACCTGATGTACATTATAGCAGGCGAAGTGGTGGCGAAAGTATCAGGTGTTAGTTGGGAAAATTTTATTGAAACACATATTCTGCAACCGCTTGGCATGACAGAAACGTCCACCTCGTTTAAAACTGTTCCCAACAAAACAAACGTGATTGATCCGCATGCGCCGGTGGATGGTAAGGTACAGGTGATCCGCCGCGACTGGAGTGGGGTGGCCAATTCTGCCGGCGGTATTTACAGCAATATTACCGACATGAGCAAATGGATCATCATGCAAATGAACAATGGTAAATATGGAGACGGACTCAGTAAAAAAATATTCAGTGAAGAAGTACATGAAGAAATGTGGACACCACAAACTATTATTCCCGTGCATGGTCCCTCACCTTACAACACGCATTTTGCATCGTATGGTCTGGGTTGGTTTTTAAGCGATGTAAAGGGCTACCTGCAGGCAACGCATACCGGTGGGCTCGCTGGCATTGTAACGCAAATTACATTGATACCCGAAATGAAATTGGGCATCATCGTTTTCACCAACCAGCAGTCTGGTGCAGCTTTTACGGCCATCACCAATACCATTAAAGACAGCTATCTTGGTGTTACCGGTGTTGACCGCATCAAACAAAACCATGACCGGGTGGTAAAAAATGAAGCAGAAGCAGCAAAAATAACCGGCGATATCTGGAAAGATATTGAAGCTCAGCAAAAGAAAAATACAGCGCCAAAAGACACCGGCCTTTTTACAGGAACTTATACAGACAAATGGTTTGGTGATGTACTGATCTATTCAAAAAATGGCAAGCTGTGGTTTGAGTCCAAAAGATCTTACTTATTAAATGGTGAAATGTTTCCTTATAAGGGCAATACCTTTATTGTAAAATGGGGCGATAGAAGTTTGGACGCAGACGCGTATGTGCAATTTGATTTGGATAATACCGGTAAAGCCAATCGTATAAAAATGAACCCGATCTCACCGCTGACGGACTTTAGTTTTGATTTTCAGGATTTGGATTTTACGAGGGTGAAATAAATATGCAAACATTTTTATTTACCTAAGCAGCTGTTTGTATTCTTTATAATAAGCGTTGAAGAGGAAAAAAGCAACCAACGCAAAAGGCAGATGGAAACACTCTCAGTAGCCAGGCTTTTAAGCCCGTCCATAAGAAAAAAGGGAAATCGGTAGAATTATCTGCAAATGAGGTTTAGATATGTTAAACAAACGATGAAATAGTTTGTTTAAACGATGGAGGCTAAATTCACCAAAACTGATAAAAATATTTCCCGCTACCCTTAAAAATATTTACTTTGTACAGTCATATTTTACAACTTCCAAAATAAACATACCATGGCTATTTATGAAATTAACATCAACAGTAAGTCTTATAAGGTAGATGTGGAACCCAGCATGCCGTTACTTTGGGTAATCCGCGATTTTGTTGGATTAACCGGAACCAAGTTTGGCTGCGGTATTGCGCAATGCGGGGCATGTACCGTACATCTAGATGGTACGCCCATCCGGTCTTGCAGCTTTCCTGTATCTGCCGTAGGCGCAAAACAAATTACTACTATCGAAGGGGTTTCAGCAAATGTAGATCATGCCATACAAAAAGCCTGGATAGAACTGCAGGTGCCACAATGCGGTTACTGCCAGTCGGGCCAGATAATGAGTGCAGTAGCGCTTCTGAAGGCAAAGCCTAAACCGACGGATGCAGATATTGATATTGCTATGCAGGGAAATCTTTGCCGCTGCGGTACCTACCAGCGCATACGCAGTGCCATTCACCGGGCGGCTGAATTAATATAACTGTTCGCTTTAAGGTATCTTGTTTTAGCTCATCTTTTCAAACTGTTTACAATGGAAAAAACCGCTTCAAATATCAATCGCCGGAATTTTATTAAACTGTCCGGCATTACAGGTGCCGGCCTCATGATAGGCCTTTCTTTAAAAGGAAACAATGGCGTTGGTCAGGTCGCCAATCTCAGTGGCGAATTGCCGGCCTTCAATTTAACACCCTTTGTGATAATTGAAAAATCAGGCACCATCACTATTTTTAATACAAGCCCCGAAATTGGACAGGGTGTGTTTCAATCTATTCCCGCACTGATAGCAGAGGAACTGGAAGTGTCGCTTGACCAGGTAACCATTAAACAAACGGGCGGCGAAAAACAGTTCGGTCCCATGCAGTTTGCAGGTGGCAGTATGTCTGTGAGATCAAATTATACCAACCTGAGAAAAGTGGGTGCCAGTGCAAAAGAAATGCTGCTGACCGCTGCCAGTCAGCAATGGAATGTGCCGGTTACAGAATGCCGGGCGGAAGGTGGAAAAATACTGCATAGCTCCGGTAAATCGGCAGGCTATGGAGAACTGGTAGAAGCGGCTTCTAAACTGGAAGTACCAAAATCACCTAAATTAAAAGATCCGGCGGATTTTAAATTATTGGGTAAAAATATTCTTCGGCCGGATATCCCTTTAAAATGTTCAGGTAAAGCCATTTTTGGAATTGATATCGCAGTACCCAATATGGTGTACGCGTCAGTGGCGCATTGCCCTGTGTTTGGTTCAAAGCTGGTAAGTTTCGATGATGCTGCAGCAAAAAAAGTAAAGGGTGTTACAAGAGTTGAAACCTGTGAAAGAATCATTGGTAAATACAAGTATCCCGCCGTGGCAGTAATTGCCGATAATTACTGGGCCGCACTGCAGGGGCGTAAGGCGCTGGTAATAAAATGGGATCACCAGGGCAACGAAACATTCAATTCAAAAACCTACGAACAAGGGTTGCGCAACTTGTCAAAAAAGGAAGGCGTAGTAGCGCACAACCAGGGAGATTTTGATACAACATATAAAGCAGCGCCGCTGAAGCTGGAAGCTTTTTATGAAACGCCCGTTGTATCGCATTCACCCATAGAGCCAATGAACTGCGTGGCTAGCTGGATGGAGGGCAGCAAGCTGGAAATATGGGCATCTACACAGGTTCCGGGCGATATCGTGGATTCTTTTTCAAAAGCATACAATGTACCAGACGGCAATTTAAAAGTAAATGTGTTGTTCAATGGCGGTGGTTTCGGTCGTCGCCTGTACAACGATTATATTCATGAAGCGGTACAGCTGACAAAAAAAATAGGGCAGCCGGTGAAGCTGATATGGACAAGAGAAGATGATACGCAAAACGGGCCATTCCGTCCGATGACTTTTTCTGCTATGAAGGGTGCCTTGTCTGCCGATGGTAAAGCCATTGCTTTTCAGCATAAAGTAATTGCGCCTTCACTGGATGCAAGTGAAAAGGAAAATTATGACCCGAATAAGCCCGATGGAACCATGACAGAAGGTATCAGTGAGCAGAAGTATGAGATCGCCAACATGAAAAATTTGTACGTATATGCAGATTCGCACATTCCATATGTTGCCTGGCGGGCAGTAACCAGTACTACGCTGGCCTTTGCGCACGAATGTTTTATTGATGAAATGGCGGTAAAGGCAAAGAAAGATCCGATGGATTTCAGGTTAGGCATGCTTACAAAAGAATCAGACACCAAAAACGTATTGCAAAAATTGAAGGAAGTAAGTAATTGGGATAAGCCATTGCCGGCAGGCTGGGGAAAAGGTGTTGCACAATATGAATTTTTTGCAGGGCTGGGCGGCTATGTGGTAATGGTTTCAAAAAAGGGCACCGGGGTTAAAATAGAAAAAATATATGCCGTGATCGATTTGGGTACGGTGGTAAATCCGGATACGGTAAAGGCGCAGGTGGAAGGCGCTGCTGTAATGGCTTTGACTGCCGCCATCAAAAGTGGGATTACTTTCGACAAGGGGCAAACTGTACAAACCAATTACCATAATAACCAGCTGGTACGTTTTAATGAAATGCCGCCGGTTGATGTACATATATTAGCCAATGGCGGATCAACCATTAAAGGAGCCGGTGAACCAGGGCTTCCACCTTTTGCACCCGCTTTGTGCAATGCTATTTTTGCGGCTACGGGCAAACGCATTCGCAGGCTGCCTTTTGATATTAATAAAGTGTAATTTTTAAATTAAAAAATCAAAAGTAAAAATAGGCAGATTCATGGAGCAGAACAGCTATATATTATTGGCTACCGGGGACCTATGGATGCTATCCAACAATTAAATTCATTATTCTCATAAAATTAAATTTGGTTTTTCGCATGTATAAAACAATGGTATCCTTTTTCATCGCCGCTGGCGTGATTTTTTTAACATCTTCCTTTTATCAGAAATATGATTTACCAAAGAGCATTGAACGTGGTAAGGATGTATATACTACTTATTGTATGAACTGCCACATGGTAGATGGCAACGGCACACCCGATGTGTATCCACCGCTCGCAAAATCAGACTACCTGAAGAAGCCTGTTAAGTTGCAGATACTTGCCGTGCTGAACGGGCAGGATGGGGAAGTGATTGTAAATGGAAAAAAATACAATGTTTTAATGCCGGCTCAAAATTATTTAACCGACGAGCAGGTCGCCGATGCGTTGAATTATGCACGCAACAGCTGGGGCAATAAGAATGCCCTGGCAATTACTCCTGCGCAGGTAAAATCATTGCGTAAATAGGTTGGTTTGAGTTAAAGCACTGCAATGAAAGAAATCAACGACATTATAAAAGCGTATGACGAAGCACAGCAAAAGGGTGAGCAATCTGCCCTTGCCACTGTTGTGCATGTGGCAGGTTCGTCTTACAGACGGGAAGGTGCCCGCATGCTGATTACGGAACATGGGCAATTAACTGGCGCCATTAGTGGTGGTTGCCTTGAGGGCGATGCACTAAGGAAAGCCCTGCTCGCTATGGCACAGCAGCGCCCCATGCTGGTAACTTACGATACCAATGATGAAGAAGATGCAACCATCGGGCTTGGCCTGGGTTGCAATGGTATAATTCAGGTGTTGATTGAACCGATTGATGCCGCCCGGTCAGGCAACCCGATTGCGTTGTTAAAGGCCGTCGCATCCAAACGGCAGTATAGCGTTTTAGTAACCTTGTTTTCCCTGCACGATAAAAGAGCGGTACAACCTGGTACCTGTATGATGGTTACAGCCGATGGTTGCATTGCTAATGATTCCATCCCTTTAAAAGATATGTTGATAAAAGATGCCAGCCTGGTATTGCACCAGCAACAATCTTTATTTAAAGAACTTGAATTTGAATCAGCACCGTTAAACGCCTTCATTGAAATGATTCCACCTTCAGTGGCACTGATTATTGTCGGCGCCGGCAATGATACCATTCCCTTGGTGCAAATGGCTGATCTGCTGGGATGGCAAAGCACGATTGTAGATGGCAGACCAGAGTACGCAAAGGCCGAACGTTTTACGGCGGGTTGCCAGGTACTGCTTTCCAAACCTGAAAATTTGCTGGATAAAATCAGCATAGATGACCATACTGTATTTTTGCTGATGACCCACAATTACAATTATGATATGGCCATGCTGCCTGTTTTACTTGCCAATAACGTGGTGTATGCAGGCATGCTGGGACCAAGAAAAAAGCGGGACAGGATGCTGCAGGAACTGCAGGATAAAGGCATTTCATTTACACCAACGCAATTGTCAGTTTTGCATAGCCCAATCGGACTTGATATTGGGGCCGAAACGCCGGAGGAAATTGCATTGTCTGTTATTGCTGAAATTAAAGCGGTGTTAAGCGGCAAAAAAGGTAGTCCGCTAGCTGCTAATAATTCGCCGGTTATTCATTCTCGTGCTGTTTTAAAGGCATAAGTTATGTGACAGTGATCTTAATTTTTAGATATACCTGTTTTTCCAGTTTTCTTTTTTTATTTTATACAAGATACCACCCCACCAACTTTTATTTTATATTAGCGCTGTTATGTTGGAAAATATCATACATCATTGCGGTATTATAGTACTGGCTGCAGGCGCATCTACCCGTTTAGGTAAGCCAAAGCAATTACTGCCTTATAAGGGTAGAACTTTATTACAGCATAGCGCTGATACAGCTGGTAATGCGATGATTGGCCCGGTGGTTATCGTAGCGGGTTGTGATGCCGGTTTAATTTCGCAACAGGTAAACGACAGGCCGGTGACTATCGTTACCAATGAGCATTGGCAGAGTGGAATGGCATCTTCCATTGTCTGCGGACTCCGGTTTTTATTATCCACTCAACCTGAAACAGACGGCGTTATTATTATGATGAGTGATCAGCCGTTTGTTACCTGCGCTTTGTTGCATGATTTGATAAACGCACAACACCAAACGGCAAAGCCAATGGTTGCGTGCAGCTATAATAACACCATCGGCGTGCCGGCACTTTTTTACAAAACAATTTTTCCCCAGTTATTACATTTATCGGGCGATGCCGGCGCCCGTAAAATTTTACAACAGCAAATGCCAAACGTTGCTACGGTATCATTTGCCAAAGGCGATGTTGATATTGATACACCTGAAGATTATGGAAAACTAATTCAATCAGGATAAAAGTCTTTTGCTCCATCGGGCTTAATTCACCATTCATCGAAACAATCAATCTGTTAAACAAAAAACAAAAATGGATTGGATGATTCATTGCATTTTTACATCAGAAAGCAGCAGTAGCGCAGGACAAAAAAAACATTCAATTCTTTAGAAAATAATTACCGCAATTTCGAAGAGACAGAATTGAACCACCACCGCGAAAAGTAAATTCAGGATTTATATTTTAAGATGTTCCATTCCTGGAGCATTTTTTTTGTGCTCAAAAGAATACGTCACCCAAATTCTGCCAACGGTTATTATTGACGGTCTTAATCGGAATTACAAATTCCTGCTACTTTGAAGCTATTATAAATCAAGCCATTTATTCAATCGGATATTATCAACTATTCATCGAAACAATCAATTTGTTAAACGAAAAATAAAAAAGAACTGGATTAATCTTTGCATTTTTACATCAGAAAGTAACAGCAGCGAAGGGCGACAAGAAATATCCAATTCTATAAAATCCGAAACAGTGATCTTGAAGAAACAGAATTGAATCAAAAACACGAAAATTAAATTCAGGATTTATATTTTAAGATGTTCCATTCCTGGAGCATTTTTTTTGCGCCAACCCCAGCACTCTTCCGTTTTTTTTACTTTATCAGCGAAGGCTTAACCGAAGTTTTTTCATCGTTCACCGAAGTAAATTTTCCGGTAAGCGAAAATTAAAAAATCGCCTTATTACCAGTTGCATTTTTACATCATAAAAGAATGAACGATCCGATAAAAAAAGGCATTTAGTAAAAAATATTATACAAACCGGCAGGCGATATCCTAAAAAAAAATTACAGTAAATCCTGAAAATTAAATCCGATACTTTTAAAAATCACAACGTCTTTATCCTGGTCAATAATATCAATATCCTTTAAAAAAGTGACCAAATCCTTTCACCAATAAAACCACATTCAATTACCTGAGAAACGCCGGTATCAATTATCTAAAAACACAAACACGACCTATGAAACCACCGCATCACTAACCAGGTGCAACAAAAGATAATTGAGATAAGGTAAAAAAATTAAACCAGTTGATAGTAAATGTCCCGCTAACCGGGGCATTTTTTATGAAACAGTTTATTAAGACAACTGCGGGGCGACGAAAACGACGCTTTTTGATTGTTTGTCGAAACACAGCACCCATTAAGCGAAATACATAAAACAGACGGGATATTAGATGCATTTTTACATCAGATAACAACAACATAACAGTTGAAATATCGAATCCCAATCCTTTAAAAGACCCCCGACAACCAACATCCTCCGGAAAGCTTATCAACATTATCTTAAAGAAACCGACCTGATCCAAATTATTGCAAAATAAATATGAATTGATATTCTACGTAAAATGAACCAGTTATAGAACGGCATTATACGCCGTGTAAGGCCTGCTTAATCCATGTTTTTTGCTTCTGTATCGGGTTGTACATTTTGTTCAGCCAGGGGCCACGGGCTTACCGGAAGCTGGATACCTGCCGCTGTCAGCTTTTCGTAGATTTTAATCATGGCATTGCTCCTGATTGCTCCGGCTTCGGAAAGATCAAATACCCAAAACGATATTTTTAAATCAATTGTTCTTTCTCCAAATTGTTTTACTGTAATGGATGGGACAGGTGCGGCCATAATCTTTTCCTCGCCTGCCAGGGTCTCCCTTATAATTCCCCTTACTTTTTCTATGTCGCTGTTGTAAGGTATGCCAATTGTATACTCAACCTGCTTGTTGCGGTCCTGCATTGTCCAGTTGATCAGGTGCTGTGAAAGCAGGTCGCCGTTGGGCACAATGATGTCCGCACCCTCGTTGTTATTGATCTTGCTGGAGCGTACGCCGATTTCTTTTACCACCCCCATCTTTCCGCCTACTTCAATCAGGTCGCCTACCTGTATCGGCCTTTCAAAAGCAAGTATTACACCGGATACAAGGTTATTTACGATATTCTGCAATCCAAATCCAATACCTACTCCAAGAGCGCCTATCATGATAGACAATTTATCTATTGGAATACCTGCCGCGGCCACTGCAATAAAAAAGCCGAGTATCCATATGGCAAGCCGTATCAAGAGCATCATAGAACCAAGCCGGCTTCGTTTGCCGGTTGTATGTAATTTTTCGCTGCCAAAGAAAAAGCTGATGAACCCTGAAATAACAGATGATAACCAGATGATGAAAATAAAAATGGCCACACTTTCAAAAGTAAATACCATGCTGCCGATGGTTCTGGTGGCTTCGAAAAAATGAGTGCATAACTGAATCACTGTATCGTACAACGTCAGGTTGCGTGCCAGTGAGATAGTCCACACAGTTGATGCAAGTATCCACAATATATTTACAAAGCGATGCTGCAGCGTCTTAAAATCGATAAAGGCAGAAATGCGGCTATCGTGGTAGGCTTCAGATTGCAGATATATCGCTTCCATCACCATGGAACAAAACACTTTTAAACTGATCCCGAGCATGAGGCATTGAATGGCGCTTACACCAAATATTTTCGCCAGTGTAACCCGGCCGGCAAGGTTAAAAAAAATGGAAAGTACCGCCTGGGTGAGCGTAAAAATGGCCAATGTTTTTGTAGCAGGAGATTCAGGTATGCCGGAAAAATGTGGTTGTCGTGGGTTGGTGATTTTTATGGCAACAGCGGCCATTATAATACCGCTAAAGAATAGTCCCCAACGTTCACCCAATGCTGACTCCAGCAACAGGTCGTCCATGGCATAATACAACCAAAGCAGGCAAAGTATCAGCCATATTATTTTGGATTGTTTCGCCAGGTAGGGATAGATAAGATAAGCCAGCAATAGCAACCTGAAAAGTTCAAGTGCATGCAGCAGCGACATGGGAGGGTTAGCAAAAAAATAAGGCAGGTAGGTAAACAGCGCCATCCCGCATCCTATCAACACATTCCTGCGCAAAAAATGTATCGGCCCCAGTACCAGGTCTTTATTTTCCTGTTTTTTTATCCGGTGCATATTTAACCAGGTCCAGGAAAAAATGCAAATGAATACCAGCAGTCCCAGCGTGATTACATCCCATTTTTCACCGAGGTAGATCATGATGATTTTTCCGGATCTGACTAATGCGTTCCCGGTAATTTCAGCCAGGTTGTTTTTGTACTCTTGCTGTGTTGCGGTAAATAGCGGAGCTTCTTCCTGTTTCCAGATGCCGAGTTTTAAAGAGATGGTTAAATACCGCATATCTGAAATAATATCCGTTGCCTGCAATAAATTGACCGATACTTTATTTCGCAATAGATTCACCCTGTTAATTACTTTTTGCTGTAGTGAATCCAATGAACGTCCTTCAGTTCGTATGTCTTCCAACTGTTCCTGTATCACAGAATCATTTACTTCGGCGTTAAGTATTGGGTCACGAAGTATTTTTTTTACCTCAGTATTGCTTTGGGTGAGTTCTCTGCTGTAATTTGAAAGGATGGACTGGTAAGCAGAAAGATCATCTGAAGTTTCCGTGAGCATAATTACGCCGCTGTTTAAACTGCGCAAGTTCATATGGCTGCCATTTTTTTCCAACCGAGCCTTAAAGCCTTTTATCTTCCTTTCAATTTCAGGCATATTCAGCGAAATAGGGGTGATATTGAACTTTCGCCGGATTAAAAAATCAGTATGGTCAATTGTTGCAGTGTAGGTTGCCACTTTGGTAACCAGTGTAGGCAGCATACTGTCGCTTATGGGTTGTTTGTCCAAAACGGGTGCCGTCTGTTGCGAAAAAGCAGGCTGAAAGCCAAGAAGCAGCATTGCTCCAATAAATAAATGAATAAGTTTGTTGTGTTTACCAGCTGGTAGCATGTTATATTTTTTAACCTCTTCTTTCAAAATTGTCATCCGTTGTTATCCTGTTTGTTGCATTGCCCAATTAATTGCCTGCCGCAACGAACTGACAAAGCCCAGGTCCGGCAATGTTACAGCTATTTTGCAGGCATTTTGCCGGAGGCATAACGGCAAAATTAAAGAAGCGCAGGCACTATCGCTCAACTGGTTTTACGGTAAGTAGTTTTCTGTAATTGCCGGATTGGTACTTGGCTTAGTGGTTTAGCAAGTACCGTTTCTCGTCTGTCAACAATTAATATTGGCAAGTGGTAAACAATTTCAACGTGCCATTATTTTTAATTGTTACTTTTACTTTTAAACGATTCACTCAAATAACCAACACATGAAGCCGATCTTACTGCTTGCCTTTTTAGTATTTAATGTATGCTATGCCCAGCAACTCAACGACTGGGAAAACCCTTCACTGGTGTCGCTCAACAAGGAAAAACCACATGCTACGGCTATGATTTTTACTAACGCGACCGACGTAAAAAATGATGACTACAGCCGTTCTCCTTTTTACCAGTCTTTAAACGGCACCTGGAAATTTGTGTATACCGATAAATATGCCAACAGGCCAATGAATTTTTTTGAAACAGCGCTGGATGACTCCAGGTGGAATGATCTTCCAGTACCATCCAACTGGGAATTAAAGGGCTTTGGTATTCCGATTTATACGAATATTATTTATCCTTATCCTAAAAATCCACCGTATATCGGCGACAACAACCCGGTAGGAACTTACAGAAAACAGTTTACTGTACCTGATACATGGACTGGAAAAGATATCCTTTTACACTTCGGTTCTATCACCGGGTGTGCTTTTGTTTATGTAAACGGACAAAAAGTAGGCATCACCAAAAATTCAAAATCACCAGCCGAGTTTAACATCAGCAAATACCTGGTTAAAGGCAACAATATACTGGCCGTGCAGGTTTTTCGCTGGCACGATGGCAGCTATATGGAAGACCAGGACTTCTGGCGCATCAGCGGTATTGAACGGGACGTATTTTTATACGCATTGCCTTCATTAACAGTATGGGATTTTTTTATAAAAGGCGACCTGGATGCTAACTATACCAACGGGCTTTTCAGCGCAGCAGTTGATTTGCGCCAGTTTGAAGGTAACACCATAAAGAATGGTACTGTTGCGGTAGAAGTTCAGGATAAAAGTGGTAAGGCAATTTTCAGCAAGCAACAAAAATTTACAGCGGGCAATGATTCTGTGCAAACAATTTCCTTTAATGGCATTATTAAAAATCCTTTAAAATGGAGTGGCGAGTTTCCTAACCTCTACGATTGTATTATTACATGGAAAGATGCAGGCGGAACAGTGCTGGGCGTAACCGGCAGCAAGATTGGCTTTAGAAAAGTAGAAATAAAAAATGCACAGCTTTTTGTAAATGGCGTGGCTACTTATGTGCATGGTGTTAACCGCCACGAGCATGATGAAGTAGAAGGGCATGTGATCAGCAAAGCGGGGATGATAAAAGACCTGCAGCTGATGAAGATGTACAATATCAATGCAGTGAGAACAAGTCATTACCCCAATGATCCGGAATGGTACAAGCTGTGTGATGAATACGGCATGTACCTGGTAGATGAAGCCAATATTGAAACCCATGCCATGGGTGCAGGGGGACAAGGCTGGTACGATACTGCAAAGCATATTGCCTACCAACCATTGTGGGCGCCATCTTTCCTAAACCGTATTCACGATTTGGTAGAACGGGATAAAAATCATCCATCAGTAATATTGTGGTCGCTGGGAAATGAGAATGGTAATGGCCCTGTTTTTCATGATGCCTACAAATGGATAAAGCAACGTGATAACAGCCGCTATGTACAATTTGAATCAGCAGGTGAAGAAGAAAATACCGATATCGTTTGCCCGATGTATCCTGCAATGAGTTACATGAAAGCCTATGCGGCCTCCAGCAAAAAACGGCCGTTCATTATGTGCGAATATTCACATGCCATGGGCAGCAGCAATGGTAACTTCCAGGAGTATTGGGATGTGATTATGAGCGATAAAAAAATGCAAGGTGGATTTATCTGGGATTGGGTTGACCAGGGTATGAAAAGAACCACACCTGACGGAAGAACCTGGTGGGCTTATGGTGGCGATTTGGGTGGTTATGCTTTGCAGAACGATGAAAATTTTTGTACCAATGGTTTAGTTGCCAGCGACAGGAGCATCCATCCCGGTTTGAACGAAGTAAAAAAAGTGTACCAGAATATTTTATTCAAAGCCAAAGATGTATCTAAAGGTATTATAACGGTAATGAACGTTTTTGATTTCACCAACCTGGATCAGTACAATTTTAAATGGCAGCTGATGCGTAATGGAGAGGTAGTGAAAGAAGACGTTTTTTCAGTACAGTTGGCACCACATCAGCAAAAAGATATAACACTTAACCTGCCACAATATAAACTCCCGGAAGGTTCAGAATTGTACCTGGAGGTATATGCTTCCATCAAAACACCCACACCGCTGTTGCCGGCCGGGCTTGAAATTGCGAGAGAGCAGTTTAAAATGGCAGGAGATTATTTTGCGACAGGAGGCAGTAAAGAAGGGCAGCTGCAGGTTGCAAAATCCAATGGTAACATCAGTTTTACAGCTGGTAAAATATCCGGTGTTTTTGATGCCAATACAGGCAGGATAAGACGATACGCTATCAATAATGATGCATCTCTGATTAACCAGTTCCCTGAGCCCTATTTTTGGCGTGCGCCAACGGACAATGATTTTGGCAATAATATGCCGGACGAAATGGGCATTTGGCGTAATGCACACAGCAATATGCAAAAGAAAAATATCACCGTGGGCGAACAAACGGCGGCTGGCTTACCAATTAAAGTCGAGTATGACTTAGCCGGGATAAATGTTCCCTATACGCTGGAATATTTAATACAAAATGACGGCTCCATCAAGGTAACAGCTTCTATTGACATGACCGGAAGAAACCTGCCAGAGTTACCCCGTTTCGGTATGCGCATGCAGCTACCTGCACAGGTAAATCACCTGGCGTATTTTGGACGTGGCCCCTGGGAAAATTATACCGATAGAAACACGGCTTCATTTGTTGGATTGTATAAAGATGACGTAGCCAACCAGGCTGTGATGAATTATATCCGTCCGCAGGAGAGTGGTTATAAAACGGACATCCGCTGGTTAACGCTTACCAATGCGGCCGGTACTGGTTTGCAGATAGAAGGCACGCAACCCATTTGTTTCAGTGCAACCAATAATAAATCGGAAGACCTTGATCCGGGCCTTACCAAAAAGCAACAGCATTGGATAGACATCAAACCGAGGAAGGAAGTTTACCTGAGCATTGATTTAAAACAACGGGGAGTTGGTGGTGATAATAGTTGGGGAGCCTTGCCACATCAGCAATACAGGATGCTGGATAAAAAATATACGTACAGCTATGTAATGAAACTGATAGCCAGATAAATGGTTATCAATTAACATAAACTGGCGGCTTGCATCACATGCAAGCCGCCAATTGTATTTAGAAGAAATAGATTTAATTATTCATGCACAGCTAAAACCGGTACTTTACTGTGATAGATCAGTTTTTTTGTATGCTGTGTTTTAAATAACCTTTCAAAAAAGTTATGATAACGGGGCGCAATAATAATGAGATCAATATTTTTATCCCTTGTAAATACCTCAACAGACTCATGAAAGTCGTACAATCGCATAAAATAAAATTCCGGGTTAAATTCGGCCAGCAAACCTTCCATCTTATTCCTTTCCTCTCTCACATCGTCGGTAACAGAAATGTAGTGGTTGCTGTTGATGTTTAAAATATGAAGGGCAGGTTTAAAATACTGCAGTACTTTTTTAATACAAAGCAGGGTAGGCGTATCTTCAACAGATTTCAATTCCGATGTAATGAGCGCATTGTTAATCCCGGTGTAAGTCGCGTCTTCAGGAACAATTAATACAGGGCAAACTTCCTTTTCGCTTAGTTTAAGCGTATTGCTGCCCGAAAAACGTTGTTCCCTGGGTGTTTTACCCGTAAGGCCCATTACTATCATAAATGCCCCCTTTATGTGGGCAAAAGCAGCCAGGCGGTCAATAAAGTTGTCTCCACTTTCAAGTTCAATGTCAATATTCGATACCAGGTGGCTTAATTCTTCTTTTTGGCTGTTTAAGTAATTTTTAGCTACAGCGATGTCTTTGTCATCTTCATAAAAATGATATAGTATGATCTTTACGTCTGTTCTGCCCTTAAACATTTGCGCAGCATAGTGCGCAGCATTAAAAGAAGTCTGTGAAAAATCCAGTGGAACAATTACATTCAGCATTTAGTATAGAATTTTCTACAAAGTAGATAAAAAACCAAATATTTCAATATTTATTTACTTAGGATGGCGCAAAAAGTGTGCACTTTTGTAAGGAACTATATTCCTGATTTGACCAATGTTCTGCTGTTACAGAATGCTCTTTAATGTGGTCATTCAATTTGGGCATACATTCTGTAGCACTCCCGATGATTTTACAAGCCTTAATGCCTGAAAATTTTTTTGGTTATTTTTTCAGCTGGAGCCAGGTTGTACATTTGATTTATATTTTATGCAATCGTTTGCACGATGTTTATTTATTGCTTTACAGTAACTTCAATGTACCAAGTTGTGCATGGGTGCGGTATGATTTTTATTGGTAGAAAAACTTGCCTGCAACAGATAGTGTGGCGTTCAAAAAATAGTATACAATACATAATCGGACACCGGGTTTAACCGGGTAATTAAAATTAGTTTTTTTTCATTAGTAGTTAGTTTTGGTATAAAAAAGGTACCATTGGATTTTTCTGATGGTATCTTTTTTTATTGTAAAGTTGAAACATCATTGCTTGTTAAAATGCCTCGGTTGTAATTTCGAATCCCCGCTTTAAAACAATATACGTAAATGATGAACTGTACAAAAAAGGGCCGCATAGCAGCCCTTTTTTAACACCTGCTAAATATTTTATTTATACACTCTGATATAATCTACTTCCATTGTGCCGTTGGTGAATGATGGATCTACTGAGCCACCAAACCCGCCACCCATAGCAACATTCAGAATAAGAAAAAAATCATGATTAAAAGGGAGGCTCCCGCTATTAATGGTAGTATGATACAATACCCCGTCGGCATAAATTTTAACAGCTGACGCAGTCCATTCCAGCGTATAAATGTGAAATGCTTTTGTTGCATCTGTTATCACTGTGGTATGGCCATCAGCACTGCCACCGGAATGACCTGGATAATGCAAGGTGCCATAGATGGTATTTTCGGTGCGGCCCAAATGTTCCATAATGTCTATTTCTCCACAACCTGGCCACCCGTTAGTGGCAATATCACTTCCAAGCATCCAGATAGCAGGCCAGGTGCCAGCTCCTGCAGGGAGTTTTGCTCTAACTTCCACCTTGCCATAAGTAAATGCAAATTTATCTTTTGATAAAAGTCTTGCTGAAGTATAGGCGCTCCCGTTGTAATTTTCTTTCAGGGCATTTATTTTTAGTACACCTCCTTCTACCACGGCATTTTTGGACCGGTCGGTATAATACTCCAGTTCCGAATTGCCCCATCCATTGTTACCGGTACCAATATCATATCCCCATTTGGCCGGATCCGGGGCGCCATCTTTATCAAATTCTTCCGACCAGACAAGTTTGGGTTCTGACGCTGTAACGGTGACTGTTACCTGGATGGATGTTTTTACAGTAAGTGAAGAGCTGCTGGTAGCAGTAACGTTTACTGTATAGGTATTGGTTCCGCCTGCGTTATATTGATAAGCGATGATACCCGAAGCGGTCGTTTTAATATCTCCATTGCCAAACTCATATGCGTATGAAACAGCATTGTTAGCGCTGGCAGTAAAGTCAACCTTGCCACTGCCGTCTGAACTTACGACAGCATTAATAACAAGGTTAGTCGGAGCCGTACTGGTTCCATTGTCTGCACCCGCTTTTTTACAACTTAGCAGACTCAGCAAAATCAGTAATAAGACCGAAGTGTTTTTTTTGTGTTTCATCATGCTGGCATAGCTTTTTAATTGGAAGAAATGATTTTGTTACCTGTCACTATACTGTGTAAATTAATGTTACTTGAGGATATAGACAAAATTTGGATCTGGCATAATATAAAATAAGATGAAGCAGCAAAATAATGTCTCGCCAGACTACCATCATAACAGTTTGGCTGACATAGCGCCTGCAAGCGGGACTGCAGTTACATGTTCGGGAACTGCAGCACAAATGTGGATCCTTCATTTTCAACACTGGTAAATGAGATATGGCCATTCATTACGCTGGTAAATTTTTGCACTATGTTTAAACCCAGCCCGGTACCCTGGTAGGCCTCGGCTGTTTTTGACCGAAAGAACCGGTCAAATATAAATGGCTTGTCATGCTCCGGTATACCTATTCCATGATCTTTCACACTAATTAAAACCTGGTCATTATCCACAAGCGCAGTGGTGACTTCTACCGGGCTATCTGCGTGAGAATATTTAAATGCATTGCCTATGATATTCGTGACACAAACTCTCAGCAACTTTGGATCGAGGTAAACCACTTGTTTTTTGTCAGCGTGTTTGTACAACACTGGTTGTCTTCGTATATTCATATCCTCTATTACTCTTGTAGTCAGGCTTACCAGGTCGATATATTCAGGGTTATTGGTGATTACTCCGTTTTCAAATTTATCCAGTGAAAGAAAATCCATCAAAATTTCTGTAAGCCCCAGTACAGCAGATTTTATTTTTTGAAAGTGTTTTTTTCTGTTCTTTTCATCATCTGGCTCATTGTATTTTTCAAGCAGTTCTGTAGATAATAAAATGGTAGCGAGCGGTGTGCGGAACTCATGCGAAGCAGTAGAGATAAAGCGTGATTTGAGCTCATTCAATTCTACTTCCTTTGACAGTGCCATTTTCATTTTTTGTTCCTGCTCTTTGCGTTCGGAAATATCATTTACTGTTGATAGGAAATATTTAAAATGATCTTCTTCGTCTTTTACAATGGTACTTGTAATAAGTGCAGGAAATGCAACACTGTCCTTTTTTATAAATTTAACTTCAATTTCCTGTGGCATACCGGAGTCAATAACAAGATTGCGGTGCCGGTAAAAGTCATCCTGGCAAATTTCTGAATGCAGAAATACCGAGAAAGGACGGCCTGCTGCCCAATTTTTATGTTCTCCCAAAAGCTTACTTGCCGTGTCATTCAGGTTTAATACGATTCCATTTATATCCAGTATGAAATAGCCCACCGGTGCATACTGAAATAACTCAGCATAATTATCAAGCGATTTTTCGAGTTGCAGCTGGGTTAAGCGTAATTCTTCATTTTGCATTTCCAGTTCAACCTTGTGTACATTCAGTTCGTGTTCAATTTCTAATGGACGTATGCTTTCCGTGCCTGCGCCTGTTACGCCGTACATTAGTTTTTTTTCTGCTTTTTTGCGTAATTCAGTAAGGCTACCCACATTTTTTCTTGCTGCTTTCATTTTCTATCTATTTTTAGAAAACAATATAGTGTACAGTGTTATTTTTTATTTTCCATTGATTACCTCTTGCCAAACACCTACAATATAAGCCTTTGTTCCGTTTTCAGCAATAGCGTATCGTACGAAATTAATAAACTGTTTGTAGTTCCCGTCGGCACATTTCCACCTGAACTTCATTTCCAGGCTCTGCTTTTTTGTAACGGATGCAAACCCTTCTTTCATTTTTTTTACATCCCCAGGGTGAATCCGGCTGAGCCAAAAATTTGAATTGGCTGTAAATTGTTCCGGTAAAAAGCCGGTCACTTTTTCGCAACTGCTGCCTACAAAAGAAAATTGAATAACCGGGTCGGCAATACAAGTAAAAGGCACTGCAGGCAGATTTTCCATTATAAGGTTCAGGTGTTCATTTGTTTTTTTTAAAGTTTCTTCCACTTTTTTTTCGTCTGTAATTTCTATAAAGGTTACCAGTACACCTTCAATAATATTCTCTACCGTACGGTATGGTATAATGCGCATCTGGTACCAGGTACCGTCTGTTGAGTACACATCTGCTGATTTTACTGCCAGGGTTTTTAGCGATTCTTTTACATCTTCGCTTAGCGTTTTATATAACAGGTTGTTCGTTAAATGTGCCAATGGCCGGTCAATGTCTGAAGGAATAAGATTGAATATTTTAGATGCAGAAGGGGTAAATCTTTTTATTTTTAAATCCCTGTCTAAAAATATAGTGGCTACTTCAATGCTGCGCAACAGGTTATTTAAATCATCATTCGATTGAGACAGCTGTTCGATTTTATCCTGCAGTTCATTGTTTACGGTTATCAGTTCTTCATTTACAGATTGCAATTCTTCTCTGGATGTTTCCAACTCTTCGTTGGTGCTCTGCAGTTCTTCGTTGGATGACTGATATTCTTCAGTCGTTATCTGCAGTTCTTCCCGCGAAGCATCCAGGTCGCTGATGGCAGACTGCAAATACTCCTGCGTAATTTTTAATTCTTTTTCCAGGTCGCCTGTACCGGCATTATTTTTGGCAAGTTGGCCGGTTTTATGATTTATTTTTTTCTGAGTTTTTACCACGGGTTCAAAAACAACCATCAGCATTTCCTGGTCAGCTTCCTTTGAAGGCAGCGGTTTTACCACCAGGTTGATGGTTTTAAAATAGTCATTCACCTTAACTTCCACTTCATTTATATTCCATTCTTTATTATCGCTGCGTACTTTTTTAATAGCTTCCTCCAATGGAATTTTTAAGCCCTTTTTCGCCATCTTTACAACATCCAGCTTTGCTTCTCCGCCCGGCAATTCCAAAAACTGGCTGGTGTTGCCTGAAAAATAAAGTACCTCATTGTTCTTGTCAATCGTAACACTTGGTGGCACATAATGATCCATCAGGTACTTTTCAATAATACCGGATACATTTATTTTTTTTATGTTTACAAGGTTTTGCGCAGCAGGGGGAAAGGTGCCTGAACGTGTTTTTGCATACGGCAACTCGTACCCCGCCGTGGGCTTGCGAACCACAATATCTTTTGCCTTTTTGAACATTTTATTTTTAGCGTCAAAATCGGTAAATAAATCTCCCTGGTCACCAATGCTTTCAGATGTACCTAAAATTAAAATGCCATCTGTATTTAAACTGTAATGAAAAACAGGAATCAGCTTTTTTTGCAAATCGCTGTTGATATATATCAGCAGGTTACGGCAGGTAATTAAATCCATCTTGGAAAAAGGAGGATCTTTTATAACGTTGTGGTGCGCAAATACCACCATTTCCCTGATCTCCTTAGTTAACTGAAAACCATTTTCTTTCCTGGTAAAAAAACGTGCCAAACGTTCCGGCGAGATACCAGCCAGGCTGCTTTCAGTATAGGTTCCGCTGCGTGCAAACTCAATGGCGTCCTGGTCTACATCAGATGCGAAAATCATTATTTTGTTGTATTCCTTGTTACGCAGCAAAGCTTCCCTAAACAAAATAGCAAGCGAATAGGCTTCTTCGCCCGTAGAACATCCGCACACCCAAATCCTTATTTGCTGCTTGTGTTTGCACAGCTGAAATAAATAAGGAATGGTCTTCTTCTCAATATTTTCAAACACCACTTTATCCCTGAAAAAAGAAGTAACGCCAATTAAAAAATCTTTAAACAGCTTATTGACTTCTTCCGGATTTTTTTCCAGGAAGTTTACATAATCTTCAATAGAATTGATCTGGTTGAGGGCAATTCTTTTTGTAACCCTTCTTGCAATAGTATTGGTTTTGTAACCAGAAAAATCGCAGCCCGTCTGGTTGCGGATCAGCAAATATATTTTGTTCAGTAAGTTGTCTGGCGGAATGGCAATGTCTGTCTTTGTCCCCGGCAACAGGGTCTTCTGTTTTTTTATGTATTTAATCAGCTGTGCCGGCATTTTTTCCGGAGCCAGGACATAGTCGGCTGTTTGGGCATCAATTGCACTTTTGGGCATGCCGGCAAATTGTGCCGTAGCCGGGTCCTGGGCAAAAGTGACGCCTCCGGCAGCTTTTACTTCTCTTAAACCAAGGGTGCCCTCGCTGCCTGTTCCGGAAAGTATGATTCCTATGGATTTGTGCCCCTGGTCGTTTGCGAGGGAAGTAAAGAATAAATCAATAGGCCTTCTGACACCTCTCTTTTTTGCTGGTGCGGTTAGGTGCAGGTGACTGTTAAATATGCGGAGATCTTTATTCGGAGGAATGACGTATACCGTATTTGGTTCTATTAAGTCACCATCTTTTACTTCTGTTACTTTCATTTTTGTATGACCAGCCAGCAATTCTGTAAGCAGGCTTTTATGGGTAGGATCCAAATGCTGAACAACCACGCAGGCCATACCACTGTTGGCAGGTAAGTGATCGAAAAAAACTTTCAACGCTTCAAGACCTCCTGCCGATGCGCCTATGCCGGCAACAAAGCAATCGGTTTGCTTAACGGCCGCTGTACTTTTTTGCTTTTGGGGCTGCGCTTTTTTGGATGGTGTTTTTTTGGGAACAGTTTTTTTCACAATTAATGTATTAAATAAGGCGCCGGTAAAACAGCGGAAGCAAAATAAAGCTTATTATTTTGCTGGTGAATCGGACAAAATGAAATCAATATCTGCACAGCAAGTTATTAAAAAATCAGACGGGAAAGTAAATTATCATTTGTAAAGGAATGTAACAATCCGTTTTTGCAATTATCTACATTTTAATAAAAAAGACCGTCCTGTTAAAGACGGTCTTTTTTTAATCAAATCAACACTTTTAAGGATTGATCTGCATTATTTTTCCTGACATTTTTTTGTTCCCTATTCTTAAAACATAAAACATGTTGGCAACCTGTTTAGCGGGCATAGTCAATTCAAAGCTTTGGCTGCCTGCCGCGATGTAACCCTGGTACACGGTTTTTATTTTTTGTCCCATCAGGTTGTATACATCAATATTACCATTGCCAGACACTTCAGAATTTACCACAAATTTAATCCTGGTGCTGAAAGGATTTGGATATGCCTTTACAGAAGTAATCTGTTTAATTTCCGGACTGCTGGTAACCGGTTGTTTTGCTATGCGGGCACCCTGTGAAGCACCGCAGGTAGCTGCGCCGGATTGGCAACCGTTCAAAGAAACACTTACCTGGTAACCGGAACCGGCTGGTATGTTGCTGAAGGTAAATGAATTGCTGTGGAAGCTGTTACACTCGATGAAGGAGATACCCCAGCAATGGAAGCGCCGTTTTTGTCAACAATAGTATATGTAGCTCCGGCTGCGGGCGAACACCACATAATAACCATTAAGTACATTTAATGCCAAAACGTATTCGTTGCATAAGTTGTAGAACCAAAGGCGCCAAAGGCTACGGGCACGCTTGCTGTATTAACTGAAGCGAAGGTTGAGCCTACAGGAATAGAAGCCGTCCGGTCTACATAATCAAAACCTGCCGGCGCTTGTGTTGAAACGGGTACTGCCTGCCAGCGTTCTACAAAAAAGCCTGCGCTGGTTCCCCCTTTTGTTAACGCAAGGGTAAGTACAAAATCATTTTTTGTACTTCCTCCATCAGGTCCACTGGAAATAAATTTTTTGGTCGGACTGCTTAAGACGCTCAAGGTATTCTGCAGAAATTCAAAATCAATATATGCATCTCCGTTGTTGCTGCCCCTGTCAGCGGCAACAATTATCCATTGGTGGCCATTGGCACTTTTGTGAAATGAAAAAGCGCATTATTGATATCAACTTTGTCACCCACGGGATTGGTAACCCATGTCCATTGATTAGGATTTTGATCAAATTTTAAGCCGCCAGAAAAATTGTTGTCCGAGGCGCTTGCATAAAGATCGGTTAAATGAAATGTGGTAGAAGTATTCACCGGTAATCCACTGGGGCTTAACAGTACATTACCGCCGGCACCTGCTGGGCCTGGCAACCAGTCGCCAATGCCCGCTGTCGGTGTATTTGCCTGCAGATTGCCTTCAACAGCAAACCCGCCCGTTGGAATAACAACAGGCACAGTTCCGGGGTCGGGCTGAGCTAAACCATGCAAAAAAGAAAAACAAAGTAACAGAAAGAGAATACAAAAACTGTTAGAATTGTACCGCTTTAAAAGTTGACTGGAAAAAGTGTGAGAGGGGCATAAAATTAAAATTTAGAAGATGATAAATAATAAAAAATGAATTGATTTATCACATGAAATTGTAAGAAATAAAAGGTTCATTATGGGGTATATAAAAGCTGCTTAGAAAAGTTACCCTTAAGTATTAATGAGAAGCCGGATGATCTGTCAGGTGGAGTAATTAAGAATATAGGATGATTCTGGAAATAAGTACAGCAAAGGCAAAACAAAAAGTAAAAGACAAAGCGATCGTGTTTATGGAGGTTACAGATTTGAGTACAATACTGTAAAAATATTTTTTGATTTACAAGCATTCTAAAAAATAAAAATTGAAAACGAAATGTTCATCAGTAAAGGTTTACAGCAGATTTTGGTGTAATAGTATAGCATTGGATTTTAATGAGGTTTTGCCTCATCCGAAATGTTTTTCAATGAGTTTTTATTATGAACATTGCTTTTGGACAATACCAGAATATAAACAACTTTGAATCAGCATTTTCGCTGACTGAAATCATTGCGTTCTCTGGTGCGATTGTAAAGCTTTGTAGCAATGTACTGGTTCATCATAATTGCATTGATAGTGTTATTGCTTTGCTGGCTGCTGGTTGTGCCTGTGGTGCTGGAAGTGGATACCTGCGTGCCTTTTGCCAGCATGCGCTGGGGAAAATTTGCCGGCGCTGTAATCTGGTACGATGAAGCATGGAGGTTTAGTTTCAGGATGTTTTTTTTCAAAAAAACAATGCCCTTTTCGGAGATGAAAAGAAGGCCAGGTAAAGCAGCAAAATCAACACATAAAAAAGCAAGGCCCGCGAAAAAAAACAACCTTAAAAAAATAGTTGCCATCATAAAAGCATGTGAAGTAAAGGAATGGAGGCTGGCAATTGATACAGGTGATATCGTTTTAAACGGACAACTTTTCGCTTTGAATTTTTTGCCTGTTTGTTACCAGCACGTTGCAATCAACTTTACAGGTGAAAGTTATGCATACCTGAAACTGCAGTACCAGCCCTGGAAAATTGTATATGCATTATTGCATTAATTATTGTTAACAATATAAACCGATCTGTTATGGCTTTAAATTTTGAAGACACATTAAAACAGCTTACTGATTTTTTAAAAACAGAAGCTTCCACTCAAACTGTAATAGGACAATCTTTTCAGTTGGGCGAATTTACCTGCCTGCCCATCATCAAATTTGGACTTGGTTTAGGTTATGGTGGTGGCGAAGGACATGGTGGTATGGAAGGCAAAAATAAAGGAGAAGGTACAGGCGTTGGTGGTGGTGCCGGGATGGGTATAGCGCCCATCGGCTTTTTAGTAACCCGGGGCGACCAGATTTCATTCATTTCAACAGAAGCCAAAAAGGGCCTGGGTGCAATGTTTGACAAAGTGCCCGACCTGCTTGAAAAAATGATGGATAAGAAAAAGAACGGTAAGGAAGTACCTGTTGCCTGACTACGCGGGCAGCAACCTGGCGGACAGGTTGCTGCTTTTATTTTTCATGGAAACTAAACAACACAGGTATCTTTTTCAAGCTTCTTTTTTAGCAACTTTTTTTATTGCAGCAAGCAATTCGGCTTTGCACAATGCAGCGGTATTATATCCAATTTCAAATATTTTATCCGCTGGTTTTACATCATACATGTCAAAATCATGTAAAGGGGATTCTATAAAAACGTCACAGTTTTTTTTCTTGCTGTGCACTGCCGATGCAATGGCCATATGGAAACAACGGTCAATGATATTTTTAGCGCTTAAAACTGATTTTGTACTGATGTTATCGGTCAATTTATTTACAGACGAACCAATGATAACATCGCATATTTTTTGAAGTGGTTCGGCAGGAAAATTATTTAGTACACCACCATCTACCAGTAACAGGTCACCCATAACTACCGGCTCAAATACTACCGGGATAGAAGCGGATGCAATAACTGCTTCAAACAACTTGCCTGATGAAAGTATTACCGGATCACCTTTTACAAGATCGGTAGCTGCAACAAATAATTTAATTTTAACTGCATCAAAATCATTGCCGGAGATGGTTGTTTTTAATAATTCATACAGGGCATGCATGGAAAAGAAACCATTTTTTCGCCACAATAAATTGCTCCAGCCAAAGTAGTTGCTTTTCTTTAATAGTTGCAGAATTTCTTCCGGGCTTTTGCCGGCAGCATACAATGCTCCTGCAATTGCCCCGGCACTTGTGCCTGCAATGGCATGTGGTTTTATACCAAGTTCTTCCAGATATTTAATTACTCCAAGGTGGGCAAAACCCCTTGCTCCTCCGCCCGATAAAACATAACCGATTTTATTCATCCTCATTCAGTTAACAGTACCACCGGCTTAATGGTGTAGTAAAGCATGCTGTAACATAGTTACAGGGTTTAAAAAAATGAATATAGGTGATATTGAGCAGCCAGGAAGCAGGGCATACACATTTTTGCATGGCCCAGCACTATTTTTTCGCAAGCATTATCTTTTTCAGACTTTCAGGGATATCCCTGCAGGCACAATGTTTTTTGTGTTCCAGGTGCCAGGCTATGCGCTCTTGCAGGGTTGGATTTTTTGGCATTAGATGCTGCAAATGCCATTCTTTATTGATCGCCATTTTTTTTGTTAATGTATGGTATAAGGAATTGCTACACTGCCCACTTTCCTTCCAGCTGGTAAGCAAGTAAAATAATCAACAGGGCAATACCGATATATAAAAAATGAAGCCAGTTTGCTGCATGTATCAGTATCATTTGTGCAATAATAAATCCGAGTAAAGTGAAGCCGCCTGCTATAGCCCAGTGGTAGCGGTTGGGATGGCGAAGCAGGCTATAAATTACTGCCGTGATGTTAATGCCGCCTACTGCCAGTGCCAGCACAATGCCCGGAACAAGAAAATTTTTAAAGGGCGTGGGTGTCAGCAGGCTAATTGGTAAATGCATCAGGTCTCCTGTGGGATTGCTGATGAGGAGTAACCCTGAGAAGAGTGCAGTGAGGGCAACAAATGCCAGTAGTGAAAATAATATGGCTTTCATTTTATTTTTTTATAAATGCCCGTTAATTCGCCAAAAGCAATGATGTGATCGCTCATGGATTTTTCCAGTGCTGCCTTTGATGATGCAGGCGGTAAATCAAGCAGCGCATCCAGCGCATACACTTTAAAATAATAATGGTGTGTACCCGCGGGAGGGCAGGGGCCGCTATAGTGAACCTGACGGAAATCATTCAATCCCTGTATGCCATGAATTTGGTTTTCTTTCAGGTGATGCGTTACCGGGATATTCCATACCAGCCAATGTACCCATGTGTGAAGCGGAGCATCCGGATCATCCATTATTATTGCCAGGCATTTTGCTTTTTCCGGTATGTGGTCAATATTCAGCGGCGGGCTTACATTGATGCCATCACATGTATACTGAGCCGGAATGATTGTTTCGTTTAAAAAAGCGGGACTGCTTACTGCAAGCATTTTATAATCGATCGCTTTGGTTGCTTCGCTGTTTATCATGATGCTGTTTTTATTATTATGGTCCTTCCGCAGGTGGCGGAATTTCGTATGGTGGTGTTATAAACGGATCTTCATCCGGGATGATATCAGGGTCTTCTTCAGGAACGGGCAATTCTCCGGGTTCCTGAACAGGCTCTATTTCCGGCCGTTTTTCGGGCAGGGGATTTTCAATAGGTTTACCCGGTTGTTTTTTTATTGACATCTGGAAATATTTTTATTGGTTAAACGATGGTTGCTGTTTATCATACAAATAGCGTACAAGTTTTATTGAAAACCGGTATCATTACATCCTAAAAGAATATTTTTTTGACCGGTAATACAATGCCAGTTGTCAACTTATATTGTGATTGTTGTCAGTATTTGTAGTTCTTTTTTTCACTGAGCACAATCAATATTTTTATTGATAGCAGTCATTTCTATGACTTGTGCTGTCAGGTAGTTTTGTTGTAATAAAAAACGTCTGACATGAAAGAAAATACAGCTACCATCAGCAACCTGCATCACCTGATGGATTACGATGCCCGTAAATTTATTACTGCAGAAACTGTGCTTAAAAATAGTTTACATAACTGGATCAGCACCGCAGGCTCGCTTAAATTAAAAACTGTTTTGCAAAAGTATTTTGACTATGTGCAGCAGCACATACAGAAGATGGAAGAATTTTATAAAGAAGAAGCAATAGTTACGGCAGGCCTTACCAACCGCGTTATGCCAGCCTTTATTGCAGATGCGGAGGAAAAACTTGAAAATTGCACCGATCCAACAGTAAAAGATGCCTGTTTGCTGGCATGCGTACAGGCAATCAATCACTATAAAATAAGTGCTTACGGTACTGCTGCTGCATTTGCAAATGCACTGGAGTTGGAAAAACACGCCACATTTTTCAGGGAAGCAGGGGTAAATGAAAAGCAGATAGATGACCGCCTGTCGCAGCTGGCAGAACACGAAATAAATACCAATGCAAAAATGCCGGGGGTGTTGCACCAGTAAATGAAATGTTGCGGTTAGTCCAGTAAACAATTGTAGTATTTGCAATTGATCCGATATACTTTTGGCATACGGCGCAGGTTTATTAAAACCCGGGGCTTTAGGCAAATTGCTGATGGCGGTGTAAAACCAGTTTAAGCATTTTTAAGCAAATAATTAAACCGGTAAAAAATGACAGATAAATTTAAGCAGGTACAATTTGAGCAGGATACGTGGAAACGTTTACTCGGCTTTATGATGGATGAAAATATTCATCTAAAAAATAGAATTGCAGAAATTCTGAAAGATAATCCCGACAGAAGTTTGCTTGACGATGTTGAAAATTTTCAAAGCCGTTTTATAATGGAAGATGAAATGATCAGTATACTGCGGAATGATATTGCCCATATTGAAAAGCTTTTTGCCGAAGGCGAGACAAGTAATGGAAAATTGATAGCTGAAATTAATAACCGGCTACAACGGCTCCGTGAAGATATAGCGCTCGCCGAGTTTCAGTTTAATAAATTAAAAATTGAGTTCAATACATATCTGACACAAATATCAACTTTAAGTAACAGCTGAAAAAGTAATTTTCCACCTGTGCAATGGCGGTGTTTTTTCTAATTCACCAGGGACTGTAGCTTTTTTTCATTGATGATGCTGATATGGCCTTCTTTGATATCAATCAGTTTTTCACTTCTGAAATCACTCAGTGTTCGGATAAGCGATTCGGTTGCGGTACCGGCAATGCTGGCAAGGCTTTCCCGGTTAATATTTATCACAAATGATTTATCGCTTGCCTGGCTGTATTTTTTTTGCAGTGTCAGTAAAGCTTCCGCCACTTTTTTTCGCAGGGAATTGTATGCAAGCCCCAGCAGTTGTTTTTCTTTTGTTGAAATATTATTGGCCAGTAAGCGGATGAACTGCTGAGCTACTTCTTTATTGTTGTGAATCAATTCTTCAAAATCTTCTTTTGGAATGGGCGCCAGTTGTGAATCTTCCATTGCTACAGCGGTGTCTTTATACACCGTGCCCTCCAGCAATGCAACATAGCCTAAAAAATCACCTGTACTAAATAAATCTGTAACCAGTTCTTTGCCTTCTTCATTGCGCTTAAACACTTTTACTTTACCTTTCACAACATAGTACAACCTGTTTGGATGGTTCCCTTCTGAATAGACAGTTTGCTTCTTTTTGTAATTGTTATAGGAGCGGTCTTCAGCCAACGCCTGTAACATATTTTTTCCGGAACTTAGTTTCATCAGGTCTTCCAATCCTTCCAGGCCGGGTGAAAATTCCCTTTTCAAAAGATCCAATTTTCTTAAGCGGCTGTCAACTGAGTTTAGTAACTCGGTACCGCTGAAAGGCTTGGTAATATAATCATCGGCACCTAACTCCATTCCTTTTCTGAAGTCGTTGCGTTCTGATTTTGCTGTTAAAAAAATGAATGGAATATTTTTCATCGCTTCGTTTTTATGAATGGCATGCAGTACACCATAGCCATCCAGTACGGGCATCATAATATCGCATATAATAAGGTCCGGAGTTTCAGCCATTGCTTTTTCCAGGCCGATTTTTCCGTTTTCGGCCGTGGTAACTTTATAGTTGGAAAGCTCCAGAATTTCGGCAGTATTATTTCTAATATCTGCGTTGTCTTCTATTAACAGTATTTTTTTCATAACCATATTTTTAATTCTGTGTAAGTTGTAGTGGCTTTAAAAATGTATAAGCAATCAAACAATTTAGACAGCCAGAACTGATCCATATTTTACGGACTGTTATCACGCCATTTTTATATTATTTCAAATTTTTTCTTCCTGTTTTTTAAAAGTGATGATAAATTCTGCTCCCTTTTCTAACTTGCTCTTCCACGTCATACTTCCATGCATTAGTGCCGCATACCTTGAAACTATGTGCAGACCGAGGCCCGTGCCCTGTATATTGCGTGCATTGCTTCCGCGAAAGAAAAGTTCAGTTATGTGTTGCTGATCTTCTTTGGAAATACCAATGCCATGATCTTTTACTGAAAGCGAAATCGTTTGTTGAAGGTGAATGGTTTTAATTTCTATCGGACACTCACTATCTGAAAATTTGTGAGCATTGGATACTAAGTTAATAATTATGTGCTTAAGCAGCGATGAATCTAAAAATACATTTTTGTCTCCTCTATGAATATAATAAATTCTTTGATGTTGATTCAGGTTGTTTTTCAGTTCCGCTATCGTACTCATCAGGAATTGCTTAATATCAAATTGGGTAAAATGTACCGGCACCTTTCCCGCTTCAATTTTTCCTGCATTCAGAAAATCGTTTAAAATATTATTCAGCATATCAACGGCTGAAGAAATGCGGCTGAGGTGCTTTTCCCGTTTTGGCTGGTCTGCAGTGCTGGTATAATTTTGTATGAGATAGGCAGAAGATGTAATAGCGCTGAGTGGCGTACGAAATTCATGCGACGCCATTGATATAAAGTCTGACTTAAGTTCATTCAGGTCTTTTTCTTTTTTTAAAGCTGCTATTAAATTTTCCTCAGCCTGTTTTCTTTCAGAGATGTCAACGGCAATTCCCATAAAGCCGGTAATACTTCCAGCCCTGTCTTTCATGGCAGTAATGGTTAACATAACTGGAAATGTGGAGCCATCTTTCCTTATGAAAGTATATTGTTCTTCGGCGTGCATATTCCTGGTTGCTTTTTCTACCAGTACCCTGAAGTCATCTTTTATTACAGTGCCAAATTCTTGTAATAATTCAGCCCGCCTTTGTTGTATTTCTTTTTTGACATGAAAAAGTACGGGTTGTTTTTTATCTATCACTTCCGCGTTGGTGTACCCGGTGTTAAGCTCTGCCTCGGGGTTAAACAATTTTATAATACCCTTTTTATTGGTAGCAATAATCATAGCGCCTGCATTGTTAAGTACCGCTTTTTGAAAGGCAGCAGCTTCTTCCAGTTCGGTATTGATTATTTCCAGCCGGTGTAGTGTAGCTTTTAAGTCATGGGTGCGCTTTTCAACCAGCTGTTCCAGTGCATCTTTTAAGAAGCCGGAGGCGATTGCTGGTTTTTTACCGGCACTGCTGCTGTTGAGAATACTGATTACGTATTTTTCGCCGCTGGCATTGTAAATACTTACAGCCACTTCCAGAAAAAATTCGGATCCATCTTTTCTTTTTGCAACCATGTTAAGTCCGGCAACTGCAGGCAGTGTTGTTCTTTTTAGCCGGCCGGCTTCTGTCGAATGCAGTATGATCTGATCAGGCTTATGGGGCATTATCAAATTAACAGGTTTGCCCAGAAGTTCTTTTTTAGCGAAGCCAAATGCTTTAAGTGCAACCGGGTTGATTGATGCAATTGTCCCTTCGCTGTCAGTAATCACAATGCCTACGCCTGCATTTTTTTCAAAAGCGTCCAAATGAGTTATCTTTCTGATATTCTTTCCGGATACTACAGGCATAACAATCTTTAGAATCTACTAAATTGCCGAAACTATTGATTACTATTCATGATATTAATCAGCCACGGAGTTGACCCTGCGCATCCTTTTCCAAAAGCAAACACCCGGCGGTTACATTTCATGCACCTGACATAAATCACATAATAGCATGACGGATATTGTTTTTTTACAAGGTTGACGCAGTTACTTTTACGATGGTTTTCAAAGAGTATTGAATTTTAATGCGGGGCTGGATTTCTATCCGGCCTCTTGTTTTTTTATCACTTCAGATCATTTGTTGAACGTTGCAGCCGGCTGCTAACGATGCTTTCAATCAGCATTATTTATGATGGCAGTTATTTTTTTACAATGTTGTTCCCTTTATTTTTATCCCGGTTTCTCATTAGGTATATTTAGATAATTACGGGCCGGATTTCTATCCGGCCTTCTTTATGCCCCCTGGTTTTTTTTCGAAGCAAGTAAAGTACTGTTTTCAATCAGTGTAAGAGTTGACGATTGTTATTTTTATTTTGTAGTCTTCATGTTATTTTTATACTGGTTTTTCATAGGATATTGGATTTTAGTACGGGACCGGATTTCTATCCGGTCCCCTTATTTACAGGTCGCATCTCTTACTGACGCTGCCTGATGCTATTTTTCTTTTTAAAGGGCTTGGTGGTTAGGTAACAATATTGCCGTCTTCCATATGGATGATACGGTTTGTCCTTTCTGCAAAACCTTCATCATGCGTTACAATCAACAGCGTTTGCTTAAATTCTGTTGCCAGCTCCCGGAAGATATTGAACACTGTTTCACTGTTTTTTTTATCAAGATTGCCGGTTGGTTCATCTCCCATTATAATCAAAGGATCATTTATAAGAGCCCGGGCAATGGCTACCCTCTGTTTCTCCCCACCGGAAATCTGGTTGGCATTTTTGTTAGCCAGCTGCTGAATACCCAGCATTTTCAGGCGTTCCATGGCACGGTGCTCTACTTCTGCTTCTGAAAATTTATTTAATTTAAGCCCGGGCAGCATTACATTCCTGAGCACAGAAAATTCATTCAGCAAATAATGAAACTGAAACACAAAACCTATTTTCTGATTTCTTACAAGTGCCAGCTGTTTTTCTTTTTTATGAGTCATTATTTCATTGTCAATCAGTAATTCCCCTTCGTAGTCCGTATCCATGGTACTTAAAATATACAGCAGCGTGCTTTTGCCGCAGCCCGATTTACCGGTTACAGAAACAAACTCTCCCTTGTTGACAGAGAATGTAATATTATTCAGGACTTTAACCGTTACAGGGTCGTGAAAATATTTGTTGATGTTTTTAGCCTGCAGTATTATTTCGCTCATAATTATTTGCCTCTGATGATGATTACGGGATCTATTTTGCTGGCTTTTCTTGAAGGAAAATAGCCGGCCAGGTAAGTCGTGATCAATGAAAAAGAAAAACCGATGGAATAATATACCAGGCTGTAATTGATGGGGTAGGTGGTAACGGTGGGTAATGCCGTCATATTAAAAGGTATCCTGCCTATGCCGGATGATAACAGAAAGCCAAACAGTAATCCCGCCAATCCGCCAAAAAAGCCAATGGTGAGCGCAATTACCATGAATATTTTTTTAACATCGCTGCCTGAAAATCCGGTGGCTTTTAAAATGGCGATGGAATCCATTTTTTCATAGATCATCATGTTTAAAATATTGTAGATGCCAAAACCTGCGACAATGAGCAACGTTATGCCCACAGCGTAGGAAATGAGTGTCCGGATAAAGCTGCCTGTCTCAAACTGTGAGTTGGCAGTTTGTATATCTTCTGCATCGCATCCATATAATCCGGCATATTCTTTTGCCACTTTTGGCGCCTGGTTAAGGTCGGTTATTTTTATCTGTATATCGGTAATATAACTAGCCGGTTTGCCCAATAGCTTTTGAGCAGTAGTGATGCTTGCAAACGCCACGGATTTATCATATTCTGAAATGCCAGATTGATAGAGGCCTACCACTTTCAGTTGAAAAATTTCGCCTTTAGCTGTTGCTACCTGTATCACATCGTCTATATTGGCGAGCAATTTTGTTGCAAGGCCTTTTCCCAGTACAATGCTGTTGGCTACATTTTTTATATCTGTTCCCCTGCCATCAATAATATAATCATTAAAGTGAAAAAAATTGCTTTCTGCCTCCACATCAATGCCGTTGACAGATCCGGTTATATCAATTGTGCCGGCATTAAAAAATACCTGTGCAAATATTTTGGGCGCAATGCCAACTACCCGTTCGTCACGCTGAAGGCTTTCTATTATCGTAGTACTGTTGTAAATTTCCTGCCGGCTGCTGCTTGATTTTATAGAACTTATAAAGTTGTGATAATCTTTGTATGCAGCAGCCGAATTAACCGGCTGATCCTTGCTTGGCTTGATATCGTTGTACAGCCTTACGTGTGGTGTTCTGTTTAAAATTAGTCCATCCAGCAGCTTATTAAGCCCTGTCATAAAACTTAGCAAGGTGATAAACATGGTAATACTGAAAGTGACGCCTACGGCTGCTACCAGCGTTTGTTTCCACCTGGCAAGCAGTAAGGATTTGCCAATGCTGAAAATTAATTTGTACTTCATTTTGCCGGCTTAAGAATAACGTCGTTGGCAGTAAGTCCGCTTACAATTTCTACCTGCTGATAGTCCTTAAGCCCGGTGGTAATTTTTCTTTTTTCCTTGCTTTGCATCAGCACATGGTCATCATCCAGTAAATAAGTACGCGGTATCAATAAGGCCTGTTCTTTGGTTTGAATGATGATGTTTGACTCGGTGGTGAGGTTGGGAAAAAGTGTGGCAGGCTTTGTTACAAATGTGGCTTCAACCGTAAAAGATTTGGACCGGTCGTTCATGATGGGGTTTATTTTTGAAATAGTGGCTTCAAAAACCTGTCCTTTATAACTATCCAGTTTTACCATCGTTTTTTGACCTAATCTTATTTTTGCAATATCATATTCATCTACCTGCAGTTCCAGTAAAAAATCATCCGCGTCGCCGATAACAGCAACAGCACTTTGAATATTTACCGTTTCTCCTGTTTCCTTTAAAACGTTGTACACTTTACCGCTGATCTCACTTTTAATGATAAAATCGCCGGCGATGCTGTTGCTGATCTGTAAGTTTTTTTGCGACTGCTGCGCAGCAAAATTCAGTTGTTTTTTCAACTCATTCAATCGTAAAACAGCGGCTTCGTAATTGTTGCCTGAAGTCTTAAAAGCAAGCTCCCGTTGTTCCAGTTCGTTTTTTGTGCCAATACCCTGGCTCCACAAATTGCGTTGTCTCTGAAGCTGCAGTTCATCATTGTCCAGCTTGTTTTTTGCCAGTTCTGTGTTCAGTTTCAGCTCATCCAGTTTATCCTGGTTGGCGCTTACTGAGGCGTAATCCGCAGCCAGTCTGGCATTGTCAATATTCAGCCGGGCGGTTTCGTTCTGCACAATCATTAGTGGGTCGCCTTTTTTTACCATGTCTCCTTCGGTTACCAGTATCTTTTTAATTAAACCATTAATGGTTGAAAAAACCTGGTACTGATTTTTTGTTTTAACAATGCCGGAAGCATAGACCGACTCCGTAATATTCTGAACAACAGGACTTGTTTTTTCGGTTCGGTCTTTACAGGATGTTATCAGCGTTGCAGCGAAGGAAAGAAAAAAAATAAGCCTCATAGATATTTTTTTACGGCATTATGGCCGTTAATAAAAGCCAAAAGTTACACAATTTATTCAGCCGCTTCATTACTTTATGTTGTATGAATTTGGATCGGGCTCGTTTGTTTTACCAAACCTTAACCGTTGCAGCATTTGTTTTATTAACCTGCAGAGACAATTTACAAAAAGATCATGCAACAGTAATTGCTTCATCCAGGTAAACATCCTGTATAGCATTCAGCAGCGCAATGCCCTCTGTAAACGGCCGCTGAAAGGCCTTTCGGCCCGAAATGAGGCCAGTGCCGCCAGCACGTTTGTTGATGATTGCCGTTAGAACCGCTTCCTTTAAATCAGTTTCGCCTGCAGATGCACCGCCGGAATTGATCAGCCCCGCCCGGCCCATAAAACAATTGAGTACCTGGTAACGGCAAAGGTCTATCGGGTTAGCAGTAGTAAGTTCTGTATACATCCGTTCGTCCCATTTTCCGTAACTCATGCTTTCTGAATTCAGCATTTTATAGCCGCCGTTGTTGGCTGGTAATTTTTGTTTAATGATGTCAGCCTGTATGGTTACGCCCAGGTAATTGGCCTGCCCGGTAAGATCTGCAGAAACGTGATAATCGGCATCGGCTCTTTTAAAAACCCGGTTTCTTAAATAACACCATAAAACAGTTGCCATTCCAAGAGAATGCGCTTCCTCAAAAAGCTGGCTTACTTCCTTTATCTGCCGGTCGCTTTCTTCACTGCCAAAATAGATAGTGGCTCCAACGGCCGCTGCACCCATATTCCATGCCTCCCGTACCGAACCGAATATTACCTGGTCGAATTTATTTGGGTATGTAAGTAATTCGTTGTGATTTAGTTTTACAATAAATGGTATCTGGTGCGCATATTTTCTGGAAAGCATCGCCAGGCCGCCAATGGTGGAAGCCACAGCGTTACAGCCGCCCTCTATTGCAAGGCGGATAATATTTTCCGGATCAAAATAAATTGGGTTAGGCGCAAAGGAAGCTCCTGCACTGTGTTCAACGCCCTGGTCAACGGGTAATATTGAAAGATAACCCGTGCCACTTAACCGTCCGTGTTTATAAACAGACGCCAGGCTGCGCAATGTTTGATTGCTCCTGTTGGACTGGCTCAGCACCTTGTCAATGAAATCCGGCGAGGGCAGGTGCAATAAATCTTTTGTAACCGTTTCGCAGGTATGAGAAAGCAGGGCTGCATTTTTGTCGCCAATCAGGGCGGTTATTTCGTCGGTAGTCATGATTGTATTTTATGTTGAATTAACAAACGAACTTTTCTAATATTTACAGGCACATTTATTGAACAGCTATTTTGAGTTGATCAAATATTAATTCCACGTCCTCTTTATTACATAATTGTGTTCCTTCATTTAACGTAGCCGCAGTACCGCAGGCAACGCCAAACTGCACAGCTTCCATGAGTTCATGTCCATTTGAAAGATGCCAAACAATTCCGGCCACCATGCTGTCACCCGCTCCCACAGTGCTTTTTCTTTTTACGTCCGGCGGAGTAATAATTTCCGCCAGTTCTTTTGTAACCAGCATGGCACCTTGTGCCCCCATGGATATCACCAGCACTTCACATTTGCCGGCAGCAATTATTTGCCTTGCAACAACTAAAATGTCTGCTGGCAATAAAGCTGTTTTCCCGGCCAGCGTGCATAGTTCCCCAAGATTCGGTTTTAAAAGATACACACCTTCGTCTGCAGCTTCTTTCAATGCTTCGCCGGAGGTATCAACAACAAATTTCGCTCCCTTATTTTTGGCCAGCCTTGCCAGTTGCGCATAAATGTTAAGCGGTACGCCCGGTGGCAAACTTCCACTGGCGACAATAAACCCAATGTCGTCAATATCTTTTACAGCCTGCAGGCATGCTTTCCATTCCGCATCATTCAACGGAGTACCGGGCATACCAAAACGGTACTGGTTGCCGGTGCTGTCATCGTATACGATAATATTTTCCCTCGTTTCATTGGATGAGTTGATGATCACAACCGGAATATTTTCTTTTTCGAGGAGGTGATCGAAATAACGACCGGTGTAGCCGCCGGAAGGGTAAATGGCTGTTGCAACGCCACCCAACTTTTTGATGGCCCGGGCTACATTAATGCCACCACCGCCCGGCTCCAGTTTGGGAGTGGCGCACGCCAATTTTTTTTCAGGAAGTAAAGCAGCGACGGAAGTACTTTTATCAATACAGGGGCTAAACGTAATCGTAACAATGCGATGCATAAAGTGTAGAATTGTTGATAAAGTTAGCGCAATTCTCCGCCAGTATTATGACATGAATCAATCGAAAAGATGAATGACATCACCCCCCTGAATATTAATGGCAGCGAATTTGTGTACCCGTCAAAATACTGCTTTCGCCATTGCTTTTAAAAGTTGCTCAATAAAATAAAAAGGAAACTTTATGGACGGCAGGCTAATCATCTTCGTAGCGGCCCGTTTTTTCATCAATAACAATCCGGAAAAATACCGGACGGTTTTTTACATGCCATTTTACTTGCGTACCGTTAACAGTGGTATTATGCGGCAAAACCGGCTGATTTATTTTTTGGTATAAATTTTTTTCGGCAAACATTTTCATCGCTGTATAACGGTCCCGTTCTTCTTCCAGTTCCTGAAAAATGCCTTGTACCATCACACTTTTCCAATGTGTAAAATCAATACATTCCTCAACCTGCAAGCACACGCGGTTATTTTTTCGCATCATATCCAGTTTTGCACCGGGCGTTGAATGGCAAAAAATAAAATGATCATCGTATACATAATTAACAGGATACACATAGGTGTTGTAGCCGTCAGTGCAACCTAAATGGCCAACTACCTGTATTTTCAAAAGCAACTCAACTTCGCCTGCTGATAAAATGCCAATCATATCATGCTGGTTTTAGCAATTACCTTTTTTTTGAAACTTTTTCCTTGTATATGTGGATTCAATACGACTAATTTTTTATCATAATCTTTTACAAAAAACAAGTCTTTTCCTTTACCATGTATTACCTCAAATCCTTCTCTTTTTAAATAAATAGACTGCATGATTGCGCCGCCGGGAAATTTTGGGTTTAGAAAACCTCCTTCTCTCAGCACACGCCAGTAGGGGGTAATTTTCTTTTCACCTTTCACCTTGTCTTCTTCGGCGGCATGTGCTGCAATGTTTAAAAAAATGCCGGTGGTCAATGGGCAAGTCATGTCTGCGTTAAACTTTTGTGCCAGGAAGCTGCGGATAGTATTTACTGTTGCGAGTTGGCCTTTCGGTATTTTTTTTATAACTCCATCAACAAGCATGGGAGTTGGTACAAGCATCTTTCCGTGTCCTATTTTGCTGGCCCATTTCTCGGGCACTTCTACTATTTTAGGGGCTATTGCTTTTTCAAGTTTTATTCTCCATCCGGAGAAATTTTTCCCTTCTTTCATTTGATTTGTTTTGCGGCTCAAAGAGGTTGAATTGCATACTGTAAGCTGTTCATGCCAGCGAAGTTCCATCATCCCATGTGTTCACAGATAAAAGTAATAGCAACCATTATTATAAACAATGATGGCCGTCAGTTGGTTATTCATTTTGGGGAGAGGAAGAATAATAACGCAACCCGCCATTGAAGAAATAACAAGCGCTTATTTGCTGCGTTAATTTCCTTTTATTCTTTTGATTAATGCTTCAATCGTTTGGCTCGTCCATCCCTGGAAACGCCCGCGTTGCACTACGAGTTTATTTTCAGCAGGGTATTGCAAAAAATAATGAAAGGCGAATTTTTCTTTTGGATTTTGCCAGCCAATTACCTGTCCAAAACGGAGGTCATTAAAAAGCAACGTGTCATTCCTTTTTTCTACCGTATAAAATTGTTGCGAAAAACGAATGAGTTGCTGTAGATTTTCCTGCCGTGAATAGGGTTGAAGCAATGAATCGTTTCGGGAGAAATACTGAAGACTCATTTCTTTTTTACTGTCAAAAACAGAACGGTACCCAACGTAGTATCCCTTGCTATCGCCAGCCACCACAAACCATAGCCAGTTTTGCAAGGGTGCGGGCGTTGTAAAATATTGTGTATAGTGAATGTGTTGCCGCTGTAAGATATCTTCTACATTACGGTTGATGATAGATTTATTGAACAAACAATACACCAGGTAAAGGGCACTCAGGCCAAGCCCTGCCTGCCACCATTTTTTTCGGCGGTTGTTACTTTTTCTAATACCTATCAAGGCTCCGCAGGCAATTGCTGGCCAGATGGAGAAAAATGGATCTGCAACATAAATGGCATTGAAACTGATGCGCCGGTGATTAAAAGGTTCAAACCAGCCAACACCGTAGTTATTAAAGGCATCAATAAAAATATGGATGAAAATTACACCTCCAAAAAACAACAACCATTTTTTTAAACGGATATCATGCGGCCTGTGCAGCCGTTCAGCCGCCCACGCAAACAGGGGTGTAATAAGCGCACAAAACAACAGGGAGTGTGTAAAGCCGCGGTGTGCCAGCAAAGCGGAAGTGGTATCTAACCAAAAAGAGGAAACAAAATCGATATCGGGAATACTTTGGGCCAATGCGCCCCACAGCATGGCTTTTTTACCCAGCGTTTTGCCTGCAAAAGCCTCGCCCATACAAGCGCCCAGGGCAATATGTGTAAGTGAATCCATAGATTTGGCTGCAAGTAAGCTGCTGCCGTTAACTCCTTTTTTTGTTAAACAAACCAAATTTACCAGACTTTTTTCAATACCTGCGTTCAGGTGTATTTCAATTGCTAAAAAATGCTGTCAACATTTGGTTGCTAACTGCTGTTTACAGGCAGCTGAAAAAATTGAGTGGTTTAAAAAAGGTACTAACCATCATTCCATCTTACGTGTAAATGGTCTGCGCTGCGATCGGATTTATAGAAATATACAGGGTCCGTGCATAATTTAGTATCAGCAGCTTCAGCAAGCACTTCCGTTAGCGATGCCTGGTTATTATTTGCCTTGAGCTAACATTTTTGAATAGATATTCACTTCAACAGCATGGCTATTTATTATGGGCTATAAAAAGTGGCAGTTTTATTTCCTTCATCAGGGTATCTGCCATACTTTCCCGCAGCCAGCGGCTCACACTGCCCCTTTTGTAGGCACCCAAAACGACCAGCGCTCCGGTTGCCTGTTTTTTTAACCGTTTTACAATTTCATCTTCCGGCCAGCCTTTAACAATGGTATAACTGGCATTGGGATAGTGCCTTTTCATAAACTCTTTCATCAGTTTATTATCGGGCACATGCAGTGAAGTGTCAGCAGGTTTTACTGAAATTACTTCTGTTTCCAGTTCCTTTAAATGCGGCAGCAGGTAGCTGAACATTTTGATGGCGTGCACTGATGTTGGCTCACCATCAAAGAGCAAAATTATTTTATTGATAGGCTGGTAAGTATCCTGCACCAGCAACACCGGACATTGCGCATCGGTCAGCAGGTCGCGGATAAAACGGGTAGGCACTTTCTCGGGGTAATGTGTCAATGTTTCTTTTGCATTAATTACCAGCAGGTCGGCATAAATGCTTTCATGTTTCAGTTCCAGTATAGGTGTGTTGTGGTCGTGGTGTATGGCATAGGTAAGACCGGATTTCCGGCAGGCGCTTTCAAAATTTTCGGCCGCTGCGGTACGGGTAGCTTTATCTTTTGCTTCCAGTTTTTTAAGCTTAGTATTGTTTACACCTTCTTTTGTAATAAGGTCGTAAATTTTATAACTGGTGTAAGTAGGGTCGTCTAAAAATATTCCAAACAAATGCATCTTTTCCTGCCGGGCAATTTGCACAGCATATGCTTCTGTATTTTCTGCATAATTAAGTCCGTCAAATGCGGCGATTATTTTTTTCATATACATGGTTCTGTTTATAAATGATTGCAATATGGTTTAGGCCGTAGCAGTTTACCGGTGTGTTATAAAGATGGGGTGGGCTACCGTTTTAATAAGCATATCCGCATGACTGGTTTGTATAAACTGTGATAAGGCATTTCTACCGTACGATCCCATCACCAGGAGCATATTTTTTCTGGTAAACAAAGCTTCAAATAAAATGCTATCCGTTTTTCCTTTTTGCGCTTCAAAGTGAAGGTCGGTATAATGATCCTTCAGCCATTCTTTAAATTTGTATTTATCAGGATCATGCCATTCGCCGGCTTCATTTATCTGAAGTATAGTTGCCTTTTTATTGCTCAGCTCCGGCAACAGGTAGGTGAATTGTTTGATTGCAAACAATGATGATGCGGATCCATTGTAGGTGAATACAATTTCATCAATTCCGTCAAAGCTTTCTGGTGCAATAATCACCGGGCATTCTGCTTTTGTAAGAATATTTTTTACAAAACTACTCGGTGTGCCTGCAAATTGTTTTGTAAAACTCAGCGCCGCATCTGCTACAAGTATATCTGCAAAACGGGTTTCTTCCAGGAGGTCTGTCTCTGGCACACCCAGGTCACGGTGCAGCTGAAAGCATACTTCCTGCTGTATGCAGCTTTCTTTAAAAAGCCGGACATTGTTCTCAATCAGTTGTACTTTGGTTTGATATTCCTGCGAAGCCTCATTTATCTCCCAGTTTACATAGGCCCTGCCATAGGCTTTTTTCAAGACGGGTTTTTCATCTGCTACCAGGTTTTCTAAAAACACCCCTGTTACTTTCGATCTTGTTAACCTGGCAAGGTAACAGGCAAACTCCAGCGAATTCTTATTTACTACCCTGGCATCAATTGCTAAAAGAATCTTTTCCATTGTTAAAATATTTTCAGGTAACGTATTCTGCGGTTACACAACGCTGGCAATTGGCGGTAGTATAGCAAAATCCGTTCTGCAAGTTATTTATGAGCGATAAAGACGGGCAGCTTATGATCGGTTATTATGTCCTGGATAAAGCTGTTTTTAAAGAGCTGGGATATGCCGGACCGTCCATAAGAGCCGCTTACCAGTATGGCCGATTTTGCCTGGTTCACCCAGGAACTGAAGTTTTTTTTGGGATCTGTATTCAACTTAAATAAAGTGAGATCGCTGAAATGCCTGGCCGCCAGTTCTTCAATCTGTATCTTATCAGGTATATCTTTTGAAGCGTCTTTGTGGGCATATACCAGCATCGTTTTTAACCCCGTTAGTTCTGGAAAAAGATACGCAAACTGCTTAATGGCAAATACGGCTTCATTGCTTCCGTCATATGCGAGGATAATGCTTTCGGGAAAATCATATTTTTCAGGCACCAGCAACACCGGGCAGGCAATATCGTGCAGGGTATCGCGTAAATATTCATTGGGCATATGTGTGCCCATGTTTTTGTAAAAGCTTTCGGTGCCAATTAATAACAGGTCTGCAAAACGACTTTCTTTTTTTAACTCCGGCAGCGCAAGATCATAGAAATCTTTGTGTACCCTGAAGTCGATATTGTTGCTGATGCATTGTTTTTTAAAATGCTCAATATTTTCCATTACCATTTCTGCATCATCTGTTTCCAGTTGGGGAATAAATGGCACGCTTACCCCTCCGGCATAACTCCAGAGGTAGGCAATTTCAGCCTGTGGCAAAAAAATACCAGTAAGTAAAACCGGTTGTAGCTCATTTAACCTTCGGGCAAATTCAAAAGCACCTTCGGAAAAATGAGTATTGTCAAATGCGATGATTATCTTTTTCATACAGCTTTTTTTTGCTTGTTAAGTACTTCAATATTGCATGAAAGTAAAACGGCACGCAGTGCCAACAAATGATAGCAGATAATAGAAAAGGTGATTTTGGTCAGTAATTGATGCAAGGAGAAAAACAGTCAGGTAAGATAGCAACGAGAGCTTAACTAAGTTATATAGTCAATCAAAAATGTAACCACCACCTCTATTTTAAAAGTGGAATGACTACAGTGTTGTATGTATACATTTATGGGCAGATTGTAGCCATTATTGGCAAGCGGCGGATCAGGAGTTAACTGTAAATTTTTGAATGATGCTTACGAGGCCGGATTTTTGGACAACGCCACTTTGCCGCCACAGCTGTTTACCATTTTTAAACAGAATCAGGGTTGGTACACCCTGCACCTGGTATTCGCTGGCTGCAGCGGGATTTTTATCCACGTCTACCTTAATGATGGTAGCCGAGTCACCAATTTCTTTTTTTACTTCTTTTAAAATGGGCGCCATCATTTTGCAGGGGCCACACCATTCAGCTGAAAAATCTACCAGCACGGGTTTGTCTGATTGTATCATTTGATGAAATGTCATAAAGAAAATTTTATTTTTAGCAATCGCGTTACTATCATGTTTAATAGTCTGGTCAGGCGGATTTCTGTACTGCAAAATTAAAACCAAAGTGTAGCATAGATTGGTAACAATGGTTACATTTTGAAAGCGTCAACGGATTTATTTATGAAAGAAGGCGTCCATTGACGAACAGAACACTTGTTTCTTTAAGCATCAATCTACAGATTTAACCGGATAAAAGTAAGTGCAACGTTGGATAAGCTGCACTTACTTTTGTTTTTCCATGAACTGACAGTGGATATAAAATGGGGTGTTAAGATACCGGACTATAGAGCCGGTTATCAAAGCCACTTTCTTTGGTACAGCAATCGGGTTTAATTATAGAAATTTTGGGACAATGAATTTGAAATCACCTTAAATTCTTCGCTGTTGCGAATGATTTGATACCGGTTATTAATGGCCCTGATATTTGGGTTAGACATATGCTTCTCGTTGTACGGTGCCAGCATATCTATTTCAATTACATTTCCGGTACCGTCGACCGTGCGGGTGAAAACGCGGTAGTGGAAATGCCAGGGGTTTAAATCGCTGTTGGAAGCATCGCCATTGGAGGTGTCACTGGTGTAAGAGTCATTAAAGCCCTCAAAAATAAGTTCGTTTAAATGGCTGGAATGTATCTGCAGCTGATCTGTTATATTAATAAACTGATTCAACTCCGGATCGTCGTGTACAATGCCACTATCCCAGATTGTTTCGCCATTTAAAAAAACCACCAGCCTGTTATCAACATGTTTTACGTTGATCCAATATTCTTTTTTCATTTGTTTAAATTTTTAGATCCTGGTAATTGGGTTATCTTAATTATGGATGTAAAAATAGAAAATGGCGGTGTGGCAATGCATGATGCATATCATTAAAGTATGTGATATTTATTTTTGTGAAATCATAAAAATATAGCTGCTGGTTGATAGGTTTTTAATGGCATCTGTACTGGTTTATGGCTGCACAGGTGTGCCAGGCATCCAGGAGGTGCTATGGCGCAGGGACAACCAGACACGGGCAGCGTTTATTTTTTGGCGGTGCAGGTGTTTAAACCAAGGATGGTATATAGCGGGCAAAAACTTACGAGGCTGGTCAGCACAAAAATTGCAGCCAGCACAAGCAACACTATACCAAAAGTGCCGGTAACGGTATTGGTAAAATACAGGGCGGCAAAAATGGCAGCTGCAATTAAACGAACAATACGGTCGGTAGTACCCATATTCTTTTTCATATCAATTTGTTTTATTTTGATGTAAGATAAACTGCCGAAAAAAGGTAGACGGATACTTTTGTTACACTTAACGGAGGCTTTAATTACCTCGCCAGGTAACCACCATCTACAGGGTAATAGCTACCCGTTACAAAAGCAGCTTTATCACTCGCAAGCCACACAATCAATTCGGCAACCTCCACGCTTTTACCAAGTCTGCCAACAGGATGCAACGTTATTACCTGCTTTTTCATTTCTTCGCTCAGCAAGCCTAATAACGGCGTATCGATAAAACCCGGACCAACTGTGTTGATACGTATATTTTGGGCAGCGTATTCTACAGCGGCAGTTTGGGTAAGACCAATGATACCATGTTTGGCAGCAGTGTATCCTGCAGCACCGGCAAAACCCACCGAGCTTAAAATAGACCCTACATTGACGATACTGCCACCACCGGTTTTTAGCATTGCCTGCAACTGGTATTTCATTCCGTAAAAAACGCTGTTTAAATTCACCGCTATCACTTTATTCCAGCCTTCAATGCTCATGTCGGCAGCTGCGTTCATTTCTCCGCTTATCCCTGCATTGTTTACCGCCATATCCAGGCGGCCAAATGTGGTTACTGAAAAATTTACCAGCGACTCCATTTGTTCCGGTACTGAAACATCCGCTTTAAAAAAAGCTGATTTTCCTCCGGCTGAACGGATGTCTGCTGCAACGGCTTCGCCCGCAGCTTCCTGAAGATCTGATATAATTACACTGGCGCCTTCCTTTGCAAACAACAGGGCAGTAGCTTTACCAATACCTGACGCGGCACCGGTAACAAGAGCTGTTTTATCTTTCATAACTGTAGTATTTAACTGATACAATGCGGCAATATACCGGTGCCAAATTTATCAGAAACGCCTTGAAGTTTTAATGATTGCAAATGGATAAAAAATTGACGTTGGTCAGCGAACTTTACGGTCCTGCAAATGCAATTTGCCGACATGACTAGTCCTGATCCAGTTCTTCTACCTCGCCCATATCTTTCAGGTAACTAAAAACCTTTGCAGCTTCTTCTTCATCAACTATACCAATGGCTGCTCCGACATGTACAAGTACATAGTCGCCTGTTTTCGCCTGCGGAACCATGCATAAATTGATTTCTTTCATTATGCTGCCAAACGAAACTTTGCCAAAACGGAAGGTATCATCCAGTTGGTTGCTGATGGAAATTATTTTACCCGGTATGGCTAGGCACATGAATTTGATTTTACTTTTTATACAGTTTAGTTAGGCTGGCATAGCTGCGGCTGCTTTTAATTTTAACCAATTGTACCAGGTTGTTAATCCTTCACCGCTGGTACAGCTTAGCTCAATAATTTCCAGTGCAGGATTTATTTTTTTTGCGTTGGCTTTTACTTTTTCAATGTCAAAAGGAACGTAGGGGAGGAGGTCTGTTTTATTGATGATGCAAAGGGTGGAAGAATGAAACATGTCAGGGTACTTTAGCGGCTTGTCGTCGCCTTCTGTTACGCTGATGATGACCACTCTTTCTTTTTCACCCAGGTCAAACATGGCGGGACAAACAAGGTTGCCTACGTTTTCAATAAAGAGCACGCTATCCTGTACGGGTTTCATGCCCTGTACGGCGTGCAACACCATGTGTGCATCTAAGTGACACCCCTTGCCGGTATTGATTTGTACCACTTTTGTTCCGGTGGCGTGTATGCGGTCTGCATCGTTGGTGGTTTGCTGATCGCCTTCAATAACGGCAAAATTCAATTGGCCTTTAAGATCAGTCAATGTTTTTTCCAGCAGGGAGGTTTTGCCGGAGCCGGGAGAACTTACCAGGTTCAATGCCAGTATATTTTTCGCATCGAAATAGCCACGGTTTCTTTCTGCAAGCAGGTTATTCCCGTGCAGGATATCCTGTTCAACATCCACTACTTTTTTATGGGAATGTTCGTGAAGATGATGGTCTGAATGATCGTGTTGATGACTGTGTTCATGCATGGTGATGGTTGCACCGGTATCACATCCGCAGGTTGCACACATAGCTGTAATTTTTTAGTATTGATTTTATTTTTACGAAACAACCAGTGATTTTACCCGCAATTCTTTTCCGGCTGTTATCCCTATTAAATACCCGCCACAAAAAGGGCAGGCATCGTATAAATTTTCTAATTCAAAAGTATGGTCGCAGTCAGAGCAATTGCCTTTTCCTTTTATTCTGTTTACTTTTTTTACCGCCCGTTCTAAAATTGTTCGCTTTACTCCCTGCTTCCAGGCAAATTCAAACGCATTCATTTCTATCGTGGATAAACAACCAATGTCGAGTTCAATCTCATCAATAACGGCAGCGTCTTTTTTTGCAGCCTGTTCCAGCGCTATATCAACAATGCTCATTACAATAGAAAGCTCATGCATAGTTATTTAATTTTTACTGGTTGCTTTACTGCGCTCCTGTACCGGATGAATATAGCAGCTGCAACAATAATGCTGAGCGAAACAATCACGTGTACCGGCTCAGTAAAATAATGAGTGATGGTAAAACCTTCAGTTGAGCCATGGCCAGGATGTGCTTCACTGATAAAAGGCCCGCCTGTAAAAAGCAAGCTTAAAATGGCAATCATTTTTTTCATATAGTTCATTTGCAGATAAAGAATTAAAAGTATTTAAAACCAAAGCACATAAACATGAGCGAAGTCATAAATATTACTGAAGATAATCATGAGAATAAGGCTGTTTGAAAAATAGCTTTATGACTTTATAATAATTCTTCCGCATATCATTACTACATCAACAGTTAAACTAACCAGTATGATTAACGATGCTTCCGCCAACACCCAGCCAACCTACTACGAAGAAGTACAACGAAAGGGTTATACCCGCCGCGACTTTATTGGTTTTGCGACCATGATGGCTGCTTTTATAGGGCTTGAAAAATCTGCCATCGGGCAGGTGGTGAAAGCGCTGGAAACTAAACCCCGTGTGCCTGTTATCTGGCTTCACTTCCAGGAATGTACTTGTTGCAGTGAAAGCTTTATCCGTTCATCGCACCCGATAGTAGCTGATATTCTGCTGGATAAAATATCGCTTGATTATACAGAAACACTGATGGCGGCATCCGGTTTCCAGGCGGAAGAAGCGATGAAGAATACCATGACTAAATACAAAGGGGAATACATCCTTTGTGTGGAAGGAAGTGTTCCGACGGGCGCCGATGGCGTGTACTGCATGATTGGCGGAAAGACCTCATTGCAGATTCTGGAAGAAGCTGCAGCTGGTGCAAAGGCGGTGATTGCCTGGGGTAGTTGCGCAAGCAATGGTTGTGTACAATCTGCTAAACCCAATCCAACCAATGCTACTCCTATTCATAAATTATTAAAGGGAAGTATACCCCTCGTTAAAGTGCCTGGTTGTCCGCCGATAGGCGAGGTGATGGCTGGTGTAATTGTGCACCTTGTTACGTTTGGTAAAATTCCTGAGCTTGACAGAATCGGCAGGCCCAAAGCTTTTTACAGCAAAAGGGTACACGACAGTTGTTATCGCCGGCCTTATTATGATGCCGGTTTGTACGTGGAAAGTTTTGATGACGAGAATGCAAAAAAAGGATATTGTTTATATAAAGTAGGTTGTAAAGGACCCTCCACTTACAACGCCTGCGGCGTGATGAAATGGAATAACGGAACGAGTTACCCGATACAAAGCGGTCACCCCTGCATTGGCTGCAGTGAAGAAAATTTCTGGGATAACGGAAGGCTGTATGAAAGAGGAAGCGCCTTCTCAGGTTTTGGTATTGAATCAAGTGCAGACACTTTGGGCAAAATTGCTTTAGGCGCTACCGGCGCAGCTATCGCGGCACATGCCATTGCTACCAATGTGCGGAAACACAAACTAATTTTTAGCCTGGAAAAAGAAGGAAAGCAGAGTGAGAAAGAATTGGAAGAGTAGTTTAGAAAGCAGCTAAAAATAATGGCTATGAAAAGGTTTAGTTCTAAAATCGGACTTGAAATTTTTCTTCCGCTTGCAGTGTTGCTGCTCTTCTGTATCTATCAGGCAGCCACGCATTCCGATTGGATTGGCTTTTTTATAATCGTGCTGGTAATATTGTTTTTTGTGTACCTGGTGCGATCAACGAGTTATGTTATTTCTGGTGAAGTGTTGCAGGTAAAGTGCGGTTTTTTTTATGAGAAGATTATTGACGTGCGCAAGATAAAAACGATTAAAGAAGTGTCTGATTTTTTTGGTTCGCCGGCTACCTCCATCAAAAAGGTGGAGATAAAATACAACGATAAAGAAAGTGTTGCTATTTCACCGACGCACAAGGCAGATTTTATTACGACGCTGCTGCATATAAATCCCGCAATTGAAATAAGGTGAGATTGAAATTGGCGCATTTTAATTTGAGCGGAATAAATAAAAGGAACGAGGATATGTTTCGAACGTTTTGTTGATGCTTGACTAAAAGCACAAGAGTGCGACGCCAATAGAGCTTAATAGATATTTAACTGTTTGGCAAATAAAAAATTTTAAAAACGCTATATGAGTACAAGAATAGTTGTTGACCCGATCACCAGAATTGAAGGCCATTTGAGGATTGAAGCCGATATTGAAAATGGCAAAATAAAAGATGCTTTCAGCAGCGGTACCATGGTTCGTTTACTGGAAGAAATTTTAAAAGGTAGAGATCCGAAAGATGCCTGGGCTTTTGTGGGCAGGGTTTGTGGTGTGTGCACTTCTATTCACTCTTTAACCTCTGTTCGAACAGTGGAAGATGCGTTGGATATCACTATTCCGCCCAATGCAGAGCTGGTGCGTAACCTGATGTTTTGCTCCTTGTACATGCATGACCACGTAGTGCATTTTTATCACCTGCATGCGATGGATTGGGTTGATGTGGTGGCTGCATTAAAAGCAGACCCGAAGAAGACTTCTGAACTGGCCCAGAGCATTTCCAAATGGCCAAAAAGTTCACCCGGTTATTTCAGTGATATCCAGGAAAGGATTAAAAAATTTGTTGCCAGCGGACAGTTGGGCATTTTCGCCAATGGTTACTGGGGACACCCTGCATACAAGTTACCTGCCGAAGTAAATTTAATTGGCCTTGCGCATTACCTGGAAGCACTGGAATGGCAGAAAGAAATTGTAAAAGTGCAGGCGATATTTGGTGGTAAAAATCCGCACCCGAATTTTTTGGTCGGAGGCATGGCCTGTTCTATAAGCCTGGATGATGTAAGTGGCATCAATGCGGAAAGGCTGGCCTATGTCGGTCAGTTGTTGCGGGATGGTAAAGAATTTATAGAGCAGGTATATATTCCCGACCTGATGGCGATTGCTTCTTTTTATAAAGACTGGGGAGCCATCGGCGGTGGCTTGGGCAATTACCTGGTGTATGGCGACTTGCCCACCAATGGTTACAGGGATCAATCTTCCTACAAGTTTCCGGCAGGTGCAATTTTAAATAAAGACATCAGCAAAGTATATGATGTTGATCTGCGCAAGGAAGAAGAAGTGCAGGAATTTATTACCAACTCCTGGTACGATTATAAAGATGGAAAAAAGAAGGGACTGCATCCATGGAAGGGTGAAAGCAAAGTAAATTATACAGGGCCAAAACCACCATTCGCTAACCTGGATACTTCCAAGGAATACAGTTATATAAAAACACCGAGATGGAAAGGCAATGCCATGGAAGTTGGTCCGCTGGCACGTGTGCTTGTAGGCTATGCAAGAGGCAGGGAAGATTTTAAAGCTGTTGTTGATAAAGCGCTTACCGATCTGAATGTACCTGTTGCTGCCTTGTTCTCAACACTGGGCAGAACGGCCGCCCGAGGACTGGAATGCATGCTGGTATCGCAATGGGCACAGGAATTTTACGACCAGTTAATTGCCAATATTAAAAACGGGGATACCCGTATGGCAGAGATGAGCAAGTTTGACCCTGCTACCTGGCCAAAAACCGCACTGGGCGTAGGGCACGCAGAAGCGCCAAGAGGTGCGCTGGCACACTGGATCAATATTGAAGATACTAAGATTGCCAACTATCAGCTGGTAGTGCCTACAACCTGGAACGCATCGCCAAGAGATGGCAACGGTAAGTTATCTGCCTACGAAGCCGCTTTGATTGATACACCCGTGGCAGATGAAAAACAACCACTGGAAATTTTAAGAACCATCCACAGTTTTGATCCCTGTATGGCGTGCAGCGTTCATATTTATGATGAAGATGGAAAGCATATCAGCCGCATCAGCGTAGTAGGAGACTAACTAATAAACTCTTTTTATGGCAGACAAATATTTGCATATTCAAAAGCTTCGCCGGGTATATGTTTGGGAACAACCGGTACGTATTTATCACTGGCTGAACGCCCTGGCTATATTATCATTGATTGCAACGGGCTTTTATATTGCCAACCCGCTGGCATTACAAAGCCAGCGGGAGGCAACTAACCAATATACAATGGGGTGGGTACGATATATTCATTTTATTGCGGCCTATATTTTCTTTTTTAATTTTTTATTCAGAATTTACTGGGGCTTTGTTGGAAATAAATATGCTAACTGGCGGCAGTTTTTACCTATCTCAAAAAAGTTTTTTAAAGAGATGTGGTATGTGTTCCGCATGGATATACTGATGCTGAAAGGTAAAGAACACATGAGTATCGGGCACAATGCCATGGCGGGTTTTATTTACTTTCTTACTTTTCTTGCCTTCCTTGTTCAATGCCTTACCGGCTTCGGTTTGTATGCACCTACCGCCACCTGGTGGTTGCCAAAATTATTTGCCTGGGTGCCCGTAATTTTTGGCGGTGATATTATGACGAGACAAATTCATCACTGGAGTATGTGGTTTTTTATACTGTTTGCTGTAGTACATGTGTACCTTGTTTTTTATCATGATTATGTAGAAGGCCGCGGCGAAATGAGCAGCATGGGCGGTGGGTGGAAATTTATTGAAGAGGAAGTTTTTGAAAGAAATCATCACCAGACGCCCAACCCTGAAGCTAAGAAAACCGAACCTAAAATTAAAAAAGACAACAAATAGATGACTCCGGAAAAGCGCATACTTATATTGGGAATCGGCAATTATTTAATGGGTGATGAAGGTATAGGTGTGCATGTAGCCAACAGGCTGCAACAGCAAAGCCTGCCACCTGGCGTTGACGTAGTGGATGGCGGTACCGGGGGCTTTCATTTGTTGGGTTATTTTGAAGGGTACGAAACCGTGATATTGGTAGATGCCACGCTGGATGATAATCCGCTTGGTACGATCCGATTGATCAGGCCACGTTTTGCGCAGGACTTTCCGAAAGCCATGAGCACGCACGATATAGGTTTGAAAGATATGGTGAGTGCCCTACTGTTGTTGGATAAAATGCCCGTTATCCATTTGTTTGTTGTAAGTATTGAAAGCCTGCAGCAGCAAGGGATTGAGCTGACAGCACCTATCGAGAAGGCTGTGCCTTTAGTGATAGTGAAAATATTTGACCTTGTAAAGAAATTGCAAAATGAAACAAAGGAAACAAACATGCTTACCGTTGTTTAGTGCTTATTGCAGTAACTTCTGAAAAAACCGGAGCCAATTCTTTTATTATGCGCAGTAAACTCCCGTTTAAAATTCTTTAGGTCAGTTTTTCGGCCTTCGTTTTTTGTCTGCTTTCAAACACCTGGCGTTCATCGCCGGGTGTAGTATTTTAGGCCAGTCATATTCGAAATCTTAAAGAGCAATTACAGGACAGCGGTTTTGATGCTTATCGTATTATACTTTCAAAACCTTTTCTCAGTGCAGTTACAATCATATCACAATGATCTTTTGTGATTGTCAGCGCTGGCCTTATGGTAATGATGTTTCCTTCAATCAGTTTAAAAGCAACGCCTTCATTCATGCAAAAATACATCAGCTCTTCTGCTTCTTTACAGGCTCTTTCTTTTGTTGTGTGATTCTTTACCAGGTCAATACCCATGTGTAATCCTTTACCAGCAATATTGCCGATTAAAGGATACCTGTCTTTTAGTGCCAGCAACTGATCCATTAAGTAATCGCCCATGTCTGCGGCATTTTGCACCACTGCATGTTCTTCTAAATAATTGATAGTGGCAAGGCCGGCCGTTGCGCATAATGGATTTTTTTCGTGTGTAAAATGCCCGATGGAGCGATGTTGTAATACATTGTACTCTTCTCTGGTAACAATACCAGCAAAAGGCAGCAAGCCACCACCCAGCGTTTTACCAAGTACCAGCACATCGGGTGTAACAAAGTGTTCGCTGGCAAACAGTTTGCCTGTGCGGCCAAAACCTTCAATGATCTCATCAAAAATCAGCAGCATGCCATATTGACTGCACAGTTCCTGCACCTGCAGCCAGTAATTCTTTGACGGCACAACCGGTGTTGCCGAAATGGGTTCTCCAATAATTGCAGCCATATCAGGGTTGCGCTGCAGGATAATTTTTATCTGGCGCAGGTATTCTTTATCAATAGCTTCTTCATCCGTCCAGCCCCAGGGATTGCGGTAATAGTTGGGGAACTCCACATGAAAATTACCCGGCACCATCGGGCCGTTGCCGGTGCTGAAATGTTCTTCTCCACCAACGCTGGATGCCTGGAAGCCGGTGCCATGGTAAGCATCCCAGTAAGAGATGGTCTTCCATTTCCCTGTTACCTGTTTGGCAAGCATCAGGGCCATTTCAATGGCTTCAGAACCTCCGGGGCAAAACAAAACCCTGTCCAGTCCGACGGGTGTTACTTCCACCAATTTCTTTGCCAGTTGTATTGCGGGAATGTTGGTATAACGGCGTGGCGTAAACGCCAGGGATTGCTGTAATTGTTCTATCACTGCTTTAATCACGTCCGGGTTGCTGAAGCCGGCATTGTGTACACCATTGCCATGCAGATCAAGGTATGCTTTGCCATTTAGATCGTAAATAAACGGCCCTTCTGTTTTACTCAATACATTCATCACTGGTGTACTCAGCGCCTGGTGTAAAAAATAGCTGGCATCTTCATTTATCCAGTGCTTAGTATGATCATCCAGGTTATCTGAATAGGCTCTGCGTAATGGGCTTGCGTTGATGTCGCCTTGTTCTGTCGAAATAGGTTGGTTCATTAAGTAATCAATTGAAGTGGGAACTATAACAAACTTCAGCTATTATTTAATTAAAACAACAGGTTATCGCTTTTTTTATTTTCAAACTGCACTTGCAATGGGTATGGTAGCAGGAGATGGCCGGTATAATTAGTAACACCAATGAAAGTGAAGCAAATTGGGGGGACAGGCTTGTGGTATTAAATAAAAAGGCAGTTGGCTGCTGCAACTGCCTCCGGTGATTAACCCACCTTGTTTGTAATGAAAAAGTGAACCTTTATAGTCGTGCAAAAAATGAATCTTCGAATATATAATTCTCAATGTCGATTTTGTTGTACCGGTAGCTGTTGCTTTTATAGGCCAGGTAATTTACAACGCCTTTCAAAGGGCCTGTCATTACCAGTTGCCGGAAAAATGCTGCTGGCAATTCGATGATTGCCGCGGCTTCCTTTTCAGTGAGCCAATTTTCTTTTTCTGTTTTAGTCATGGTTGGATGGATTTTAGGATAATCTATTGATAGCTTTTTAACTACCGCACTCTCGCACGTTTTTATGCCAGTTTAAAAAGCCTGGTATAAAAGTAACATTGCATACGTTGGAAATACTACAAACCCTAGCGAAACAGGTGTAGTTAAACTTCGAATTTTAGAACTTGTTTAATTTTTTGCTATGTTATCAGGTAAACACTTAATTATCGGATAAAAAAGAGAATTTCGCTTCAGCGTAGGGAGCTAATTTCATTTTTTCACGCAGGTTAACAAATGATTCGTAAGGGCCGTTGCTGGCGAACATATTCAATAACCAGGCGGGCACATTATTCCCGGGGTCAACCTCAATGGTATATTCTACTTTCAGCTGGCCGCTGCTAATGGGGGTAACTGTCCACTGTGCATTGGAATAATTAATTCTTACCAGCTTATCTTTTGCAGGCAGATAATCGTTTACATTTTTTGCTTCAATGGTTACTACTTTATTAAAAGCGTTTTGGGCAATGTTCATCCTGACAACCAGGTCGCGGTTTTCAAAAGGCCAGGGGCAGGCAATCTCGCTGTAATACAAAACGTCTCCTTCGCCCATCTCTTTCAGTAACTGCGATTTGTTGGTTTTATATACCCATTGGTACTGATTGTCAACATCCAGCAAAACAGCTGCCAGCTGCGATACTTTGCCATCCAGCACGCATTCAACCTTTAACTGATCAAATTTAAATTTATCCGATTTTTTGGAAAAGACTTTAATACCATTTTTATCCTTCTTCAAATTCCAGCCATCCTGGCTTTTTGCGGTGGCAAGTAACACCAGGCTCAATACTAAAAAAATGGAAGTAAATTTCATATTACATTGGATTGGTCAACACTTTATAAGTGGGTGGTTTTACAAATGTAAACTTCAAATGATTACCCTTGCATAAACAAAGCCATTCATTTGAACTAAAATGTTAAAACATTTCCGTTGATTGAAATTGCAGCCGGTATTCCTGTTTTATGTGTTTCTTTCAGGCAAAGAAATAGAAGCAGGGGCTTGCGGCTAACTTAAATTAGAAAGTGGTACACCTACCTGCTGTTTGCAATTCAATAACATCATTTTGGCTACCTTCACGCCAATTTTTTTAATTGCTCCAATCTTTTATTTATGATGCATTTAAATTTGAAAGAAATCAGCAAAAAAATAATAAAAGGTGATTTCAGCAGCCTGTTGCATTTTGGTGTAAACAGTAAAAGTGTGCATCCTGCTGAAGTGGCAAAAATGCTGTCCTCGGTACCGGATGACAATGCTGTGCAGGCTTTCCGGTCGCTACCTACCAGTACGCAGACAATGGTTTTTCCCTACCTGGATAATTTGTTGCAAAAAAAGATTGTACATAAACTTACTACGTCACGAGCTTCTTTTATTTTAAATCAGCTGATATCGGACGACCGGATCGCCTTTTATTCGTCACTGAAAGGGGTGGAGCGTTCTGCTTTTCTGGCATTGCTGAATGATAAAAACAGGGATGCGGTGCATGATATTTTAGGTTATCCTGAAAACAGTGTCGCCCGTTTGATCAATACAGATTTTGCTACGATTGTACCGGAGATAACCATTGACGAAGCACGCAATTATTTAAGAAAAAATCACCAGGATACAGAAGCCGCCAATGTAATTTATGTGGTGGATAAGGAAGGCAAACTGGTAGATGATATCCCTGTTCGCCGTTTTGTATTAAATGATCCTGAAAAAAAAGTAAGTGAGATACTGGATGGTTTTTGTGTAAGCCTTAAAATGACCGACACTAAAGAAGATGCAGTAGCCAAATTTAAAGAATACGACAGGGTAGTACTGCCTGTTACCAATGCGGATAATGTATTGCTGGGTGTGTTAACGGTAGATGATGTACTCGATGTGGCTGAACAGAGAGACACGAAAGAAATTCAAAATTTTGGTGGTGTGGAAGGGCTGGATTATCCTTATGTAAAAACTGCTTTTTTTTCGCTCATCAGGAAAAGAGCAACCTGGCTGATTATTTTATTTGTGGGCGAAATGCTGACTGCAACTGCTATGGGCTATTTTGACCAGGAAATTTCCAAAGCGGTGGTATTGGCCTTGTTTGTGCCGTTGATTATCTCAAGTGGTGGCAACTGTGGTTCACAGGCGGCCACGCTGATTATCCGTGCAATGGCGTTAAAAGAACTGACGGCAAAAGACTGGTGGTTTGTAATGCGGCGGGAAATTCTTTCCGGACTCACACTGGGATTTATTTTAGGCACCATTGGTTTTATACGCATTACAGTTTGGCAAAACCTGCACTTGTACAATTATGGTGCACATTGGTTTTTGCTGGCGCTCACCATTTTCTTTTCTTTAATTGGTATTGTAATGTGGGGTACATTAAGCGGGTCTATGATTCCGATTTTGCTTAAAAGATTCAGGCTCGATCCCGCGACATCATCTGCTCCGCTGGTGGCAACATTGGTAGATGTAACAGGGCTGGTGATTTATTTTACCATCGCAGCCGTTATTTTAAAAGGCACTATTTTATAAAACGAAATGCTGAATTGATCCAGTGATAAAAGAAAAGGATACGGCTATAGAAGAGAAGATCTTTTGATAACATTTCTGCAATTAATATTGCAGAAACATAATTAACTTACTAACGTTTATTTGATATTTTACCAATGGCACACGAACATAAAGATCATCATTCACATGCTGGACACAGTCACAGCCACGTGCCTGAAATAACCAGCATCAACAAAGCATTTATTGTTGGAATTGTGCTTAACCTGGCCTATGTTATTGTACAGGTTATAATTGGATTAAAAATAAATTCCTTGTCCTTATTGTCAGATGCAGGGCATAATTTTTTGGATGTCGCAGGGCTTGCGCTGGCGATGGTAGCGTTTAAATTATCGAAATCTAAATCAACAGATAAATATACTTACGGGTTTAAAAAATCATCTATTTTAATTTCATTGCTGAATGCGGTGATCTTACTTGTTTCGATCGGTGCCATCGGCTACGAAGCCATTTTTCGTTTCAGTAACCCCCAGCCATTACCCGGTAAAATTATTTCCATCATTGCCGCCATCGGCATAGTGATCAACGGCGTATCTGCATTTATGTTTTTCCGCGACCGGGAAAAAGACATCAATGTAAAAGCCGCCTTTTTACACCTCGCCGCAGATGCATTGGTTTCGCTAGGTTTAGTTGCGGGCGGCATTGTTATTTATTATACCAACTGGTATTGGATAGATCCGCTGCTCAGCATCATTATTTGCCTTGTAATTATTGCCAGTACCTGGAGTTTGCTGCGGGATAGTTTGCGATTATCACTGGACGGCGTACCCAATAATACCGACCTGCATAAAATAAAAGAAGCGGTATTAAAAACTGCCGGCGTTAAAGATTTTCATCACCTGCATGTGTGGGCAATCAGTACCACTCAAAATGCATTGACGGGGCACATCGTGGTAGCAAACGAATTGTCTAACGCACAGGTAGGTGAGCTAAAGCATACAATAAAACATAAGCTGGAACACCTGAATATACAGCACGCGACATTGGAAACAGAAACTGACATTTGTGCTGAAGATGTTTGCGGTGAAGCGCATCATCATTGATGTTAACATGAAAGAACAAAACAATTTACAGCTTGCAACCTGGTAAGCCATTGCTTGCAAAATGAATCAAAATAAGGCAAATAAGTGTCTGGCCATTTCAATGGTAATCAGTATACTTTCAATCGCCGCAACTTTATTTATCAATTATCTTATAGCGCAGGAATATGCCAGATCAAGTGGCAAAACGAGAGCCCTGTTCGGGTTAAAGGAATTATACCAATTTGGATATCAGTATTACGTAGTTGCATTAGGGGGCATGTCAATGAGTCTGGTTTTGGTGACTGTAAAACGCAGGCATCCCTGTAACCTTACTGCAACTCTTTTGAGCATAATCGCCATCACAATTGTATTCTTGAGAATTTGGAGAATATTGTAATGTCCCACCATCACTAAGGTATAAGAAGAAGGTATTACATTAGAAACGAGACCTGTTCATTGAAAAAATCCCCAGGTTTCATTAAATTTATTCTTAGTTAACCGGCAACGGAATTTATTAACAACTTCTGTTGGGGTGTTTAATTAAAGTTTTAGTAACATTCATTACTTTAAAAATTGCCAAAATGAAAAAGATTATATTGTCTGCTTTGACGGCATTTGTTTTTACAACCATTACTGCACAACTCCGGGATACCAGGTGGAAAACTTTGTTGCAGCTAAGTAATGGGCCTACCACTACGGCGATTGATTTTAGAAAGGACACCGTTCTGGTGTATACCGTTGCTGACAGCACCATGATTGAAAGAATGACTTATACAAAATCCGACACGTCACTTACCTTAATAAAAATTGATGGACAAAGTGGTTGCGATACTACTCCTGGTAAATACGGGTTTACCATCAGTAGTGGTAAGTTGGCTCTAAAGCTTTTGCAGGACGATTGTTACGACCGGTATTCTGCAATTCAGAATACGGAGTGGATAAAATATTAATTCACAATATTAATTTGAAGCGTCAATGTTACCCGATAAACAATTAATAGACCGGGTTAGAAAAATCATTGCCATTACTCATAAAAATGTAGAAGAGAAAAAAATGTTCGGTGGCGTGTGTTTTATGGTGAACGATAAAATGTGCGTTGGTGTGAGGCGGGAGAGATTGATGGTAAGATTTGACCCCTCTATTTTGGATGAGGTGATGGAAATAGAAGGCTGCCGGCCAATGGATTTTACAAAGAAAGTAATGAAGGGATATGCCTGGGTTGATATTGAAGCCTTGGGTACTAAAAAGAAACTGGAGTATTGGATAAAGCTGGCATTGGAGTACAATAAGCTGGCGAAGCCTTCTAAAAAAGAAAAGGGTCAATAGATTAACAGGCTGCTTGAAGCCGGATCTTTTGTTTATTGTATCACCATATCGTGCTGGCAACGGTTGGTTATAAAGTGCCCCGTTTATTCAGCTTCCCGTTTACCAACAACCAACGTATGTGCAGTGGATAAATTTTTGCCCTTCAGTTTCGAAAATTCAAAATCTAACCTGCCAAGTATAATGCCTGCCCAGCCTACCTGGTTAATTAAAATATCAGCTCCGTTTTTATTTTTTGCCAATACCGGTGCATCTAAAAAAGTATGGGTGTGTCCGCCAATAATTAAATCCACGTATTCAGTTTCCTTAGCCAGTAAAACATCGCTGATTTTATTTTCGGCCGGGCCATATTTGTATCCCAGGTGACTTAAGCAAATTACCAGGTCGCAACTTTTTTCTTTTTTCAGCATGGCTGCGGTACGGTTTAAATTGGCTACGGGGTCAAGATATTTGGTGTTGCCATACAGTGCATCTGGCACCAGACCTTTCATTTCAATACCCAAGCCAGTAACACCAATTTTTAATTTCCCTTTGTTGAAAATTTTATAGGGCTCGTATTTAGATTCCATCGGTGTGCCTCTGAAATCATAATTGCACAGCAATACGGGAAAGTTGGCAAACTGCAGTTGTGTGGCAAAGTTTTCGAGTCCGCCATCAAAATCATGATTGCCCATTGTGACTGCATCGTAGTTCATGGCAGCCATTGCCTTCATTTCCGGCTCGCCTTTGTATAAATTAAAATAGGGGGTACCCTGAAAAATATCACCTGCATCCAGCAGCAACACATGCTGTTCTTCACTGCGGATTTTTTTTATCAAATCAGCCCTGGCTGCAACACCACCCAGGCCCTGGTTTTTACCGCCATCCATCGGGAAGGGATCCAGGCGGCTGTGCACATCATTGGTGTGTAAAATGGTCAGCCTGGTAATGTCAGCTGCACCCGTAGTTTCGCCCAGCAATGAATTGGAAGTAATGAGTGCCGCTGCTGCAAGCGAGGTTTGTTGTAAAAATTTTCTTCTACTCTGCATTGGTTATCCTGTTTTCGTTGGAAGCGGTAATTTGCTTTCCTTCTTTGTGTAGTTTGAAAAAATATTGTAAGATGGAATCCCGTAAAAGATAGCCGATATTTTGTTGGGGAATGCCTGCAAACATTGTACAGTCATCACCGCCATTCGCCACATAATCAGGCAAGGCAAAAACGTATTCTTTTTGTTCATCAAAAGGTTTGCCCGCAATCACAATGTTAACAGCAGTTTTATTTTTTATCTGGAAAGAAAGTCCGGCACAGGGCCATCCATTTCTGCTGGCAACATGATTTAAAAATTGCTGAACAATTTTGCCACTTAATTTCAATACAACAATATTGTTATCAAAGGGAGACAGTTCAAATATCTTACCCCTGGTAATGCTGCCCGGAGGAATGGACGACAGCCTGATACCGCCATAATTCATAAAAGCAGCATCAATCTGTTTATTGAATTTTTCTTTTGACATCGCCAGCATCGCGTCGGCCAGTACATCGCCCAGCGGGCCTTCCGGTTGCTTTTTTTCAAGCATAGTGGCTGCAACAGCAATTTCATCATTCATGCTTTTATTTACACTGTCAGCGTATGGCTTTAACAGCGCATGGATATCCGCATTGCCGCTTGTTTTTGCAGCATCCGCCTGTGTTATACGGTAGTCTTTATATTGAACCGATTTAGCCTGGTAGCTGGAGTGGCAGGATAAAATGAGTACAGAAATAGCAACAAAATGGGAGAATAAAAATAACTTACGCATGAAAAGAAATTGATAGCAGCAAGGTAGCCAATTTTAAAGTACCTTAAAAATAAAGGGTGGTTATTTTGTTCCCATTTCGATATTTTCGAGATCGAAGTATTTACCGGAATATGCATGGTAAAAAGTGCCCGGCCTGTAATAAAGTTGCAGTTGAAAAGTCCTCCAAAAAATACAAAATAGTCATTCAGAATATTGGGGTTACAGCATATATTACATCCTTTCTTTGTAAAACAAAAAATATGACCTTAGAACACGTTGCCATTTGGACGGATCAGCTGGAAGCGCTGAAAGATTTTTATAGCCAGTATTTTAATGGTGTTGCAAATGATAAATACACCAACGAAAAAAAGCAGTTTCACAGTTATTTTATAAGTTTTAAATCCGGTGCCCGGCTGGAAATTATGGAGATGGCCGTCATTCCGCCCAATTTAAATGACACCATTGTGAAACAGCATCGGGGCATAATTCACATGGCATTTAGTGTGGATACCATGCAGGCTGTGGAAGAAAAAGCGGCGCAGTTAAAAGCGGGCGGCTTTGCTATTTTAAGCGGCCCGAGAAGAACCGGTGATGGGTACTACGAATTTGAAACGCTGGATCCGGATAATAACCGGCTGGAAGTTACTACTCTGTTTATTGAATGATCAATTTGGATGGTCCGGAACTTGTAATGAACATTGCTGCGTTGGCGGTATGTTACATCAACATTCTTACTTCGTTCAAATCAGCCGGTGTTTTTTCGGGTGTTTGTAACAGGTTGTGTCTCATTTGCATGCACAGGCATTGCCAGCCGGCGATCCTTGATTCAGGTTTTTATATCAACGGTAAAAACAATTTCTTTTAGTTGTTATATTATTGGGGGCTTTTATTTTGCAGGTAGCCTGGAAAGTGGAAATGTACATGACTATTTAAGGATGAAATATTTTTATGAGCTTGGAATTAAGGACCATCATGTTATTTTATACCAACCGGTATCAAGGAAAAAGAACATGAGGTGTATTTTTTAGGTAAAATAGGCTCAACTGGGGTGCCACCAAGAGTTTAAATAATGTTGATCTTGATAAAAAACACCCGGTAGAAGCATCGGACATTTATTGTAAAACCAAAAAATAAATACGTTCGTTAACGGACTTTGTTTATCAATTAATCATTTGTAGCATGGCAGTCGAAAAAGTAAATATCCGGCAAAAAATGGATTCGTTTACCGATTATTGGAATCCGCGGATTGCCGGTAAATTAAATGGTCAGTTAGTTAAGCTGGTAAAATTTAAGGGCGAATTTGTATGGCACAAACATGACGAAGAAGATGAGATGTTTACGGTAATAAAAGGCGAATTTAACATGGAGCTCAGGGATAAAACAATTACACTGTACGAAGGCGATTTCATCATCATTCCAAAAGGTACAGAACACCGGCCCGTAGCAGAACAAGAGGTGGAAGTAATGTTGTTTGAACCGGGTACTGTTTTAAATACAGGCAATGTAATTGATGAAGCGTTTACAAAACATCAGCTTGGAGAAATATAAAGTGCGAGTTGTCTATGGTCAATAGTGAATAACTTCAGCGCTGTGTATTTCATTCACTATTCACAACTTACGACTCACTTGAATACAACACTTCACAAATAACCTTTATGATTGAGCCTCCGGCAAACAGAGAAATATTCGAAAGTGATATTGCCCGCTATTGGTGGGAGGATGGCATATTGGTGTCTGTTTCTAAAAGTCCCAAACGAACCGTGGAGAATATCAGGAGCAATGCAGCATTGATCCGGCAGATTACGGGCAATCAGCCGGTGCCGTTGTTAATCTATTTGTCCAATTCACCGGTACCTGATAAAACGGCAAGGAAATTTGCTACGGAAATGCTGCCTGTTATTTACTCAGCAATGGCAATGGTTTCAAAGCCGGGGCTTTCAAAATTTATCATGAATATTTTATTTGCAGTAAAGCCGCCACCCATACCGATGAAAAGTTTTTCTGATGACACTGCAGCCAGGGGATGGCTGAAGCAATATACTCAATAGCCTGCCGGGGAAATGAACGCAGTGGCAAACTAAGCAGATTTTATTTGTCAATAAATAGTGTACGAGGTAAAAAAATCGAAATAAATAGCTAATTCTGCTGGTTCAATTTTTTGTAAACAATGTAAAATGACAATGAAATCATCTACTTAAAAATTAAACTACTATTATGGCAGCTTACGTTATTGTTGAAGTAACTATTACCGATCCGGCGGCATATGAAGAATATAAAAAATTAACGCCAGCGGCCATCGCAGCTTACGACGGCCGGTTTGTAGTAAGAGGAGGGCAGACTGCATCTCTTGAAGGCGACTGGAATCCGGAACGGATAGTGGTACTGGAATTTCCTTCTGTTGAAAGAGCAAAAGAATGGTGGAGTTCCGGCATCTACACTACTGCTAAGGCTATAAGGCAAAGAGCGGCAACTACTAAAATGATTATAGTGGAGGGAGTTTAAATTTGAATGTCTTTACTGCATATTGTTAATCATGACCTGCCAGTTATGGTTATGGTTGCAGGGCTATTGGCGGCAGGTATTTTGCGCCTGGTCAAAGGATAAATTTTTTTTCGGATGTCCTGTTTATTTCTTTTCGTTTGTTATAGAAGAGAACATCATTATTTAAAACAATTAAAATCTAAAAATCATGGACGAATTCTTATTAATTATGCGGCACCAGGATGGAAGTAAAATTGCTTCGCCTGAGCAAATGCAGATCTGGATGAAACAAACGATGGACTGGATCGGAGGTATAGCAGCGCAGAACAAATTTGTCAGCGGTACAGGTTTGCCTTTTGATGATGCGAGAGTGGTGCACTCCACGAGGATGGTTACTGACGGCCCTTTTGGCGAGATAAAGGAAACCATTGGCGGGTTTATGACCGTTAAGGCAGACTCTGTTGAAGAGGCGGTGGAATTTGCCAAAGGGTGCCCGGTGTTGCAGGGCGAAGGCAATACTGTGGAGGTTAGAAAAGTTGCTAAAAGAGATGGCGTGCATTAAGTTAATTAAAACATGTTTCACACAAAGTACAATGCTGTGTTCTTTGTATCCTTTGTTACTTTGTGTGAAACTATTTGTGCCGTTTTTTTATGGAACAACAACAGCTGATACCGCATTTATTCAGAACAGAATACCGGAAGATAACAGCGGTACTGTGCAGGTTGTTTGGCATTGAACATATTGAAATAGCGGAAGACCTCGCCAGCGAAACTTTTTTATCCGCCCTGGAAACCTGGACCTATAAAGGCATTCCCGGGAATCCAACAGCCTGGTTGTATACGGTTGCAAAGAACAAGGCCAGCAATTACTTTCACCGTCATTCAACATTTACTGAACACATTTTATCCCGCTTAAAATATACAAGCCCGGCAACGGAGGAGATTAATATTGATTTATCTGACCAGAATATTACCGAAAGCCAACTGCAAATGTTGTTTGCCATTTGTAACCCTGTAATTTCTCCTTCAGCACAAACAGCATTGGCCTTACGTATTCTTTGCGGCTTTGGCATTGATGAAATTGCAGCTGCTTTTTTAACCAATAAGGAAACCATCAATAAACGGCTGCAAAGGGCCAAAGAAAAATTAAGGATTGAAAAAGTGGCCATCGAATTTCCCGGAGCACATCAATTAGTCCAACGCCTGGAAATGGTTTTAACCACTTTGTATTTGTTATTTAATGAAGGCTATTACTCAGCAAGTAAAGATGCTGTCATCCGCGACGAACTTTGCCTGGAAGCAATGCGGCTTACATTGTTACTTGTAGAAAATGAATCAACCAATCTGCCTGCCGTGAACGCTTTGTATGCTTTAATGTGTTTTCAGGCATCCAGGTTTGAAGCAAGAAAAAGTGAGAGCGGGGAACTCATTTTATATGCAGATCAAAATGAAACATTGTGGGATTATGAATTGATTTCAAAAGGTGGTTATTTTCTTCACCGGGCATCAACAGGTAACGATCTTTCAAAATATCATATTGAAGCCAGCATTGCTTACTGGCACACTATTAAAACGGATACGGAAGAAAAGTGGGAGCATATTTTACAGCTTTTTAACCAGTTACTTCAAATCAACTATTCGCCCATTGCTGCACTTAACAGAACCTATGCGCTTTCGCGTGCAAGAAGCAAAGCCGAAGCCATAAAAGAAGCGGAAAAATTGGTATTGCCAGGCAACCATTTTTATTTTGTACTGCTGGGTGAGTTGTATACTGGCATTGACAATGCCAGAGCAAAAGCTAATTATGAAGCAGCGCTTTGCCTTGCAAAAACACAGACAGATAAGAAAGCGATTGAAAATAAAATTGAGCATTTAAAAGGGGCATAAATTATATTTGTAACTCGCTACGACTGCAAAAAATGATTGTATGAGATTGTATCTTTTGTCATTAATCTTTGTTTTTACCTGTCTGTTCAGCTGCACCCAAACAGCCATTTGTCAGTCCGATATGCCGGAGTCCAATGTAAAAAAATGGTGGAAACAAGCCATTGTATACCAGATTTATCCTCGTAGTTTTAAAGACAGTGATGGCGACGGTATCGGTGATTTAAAAGGTATTATTTCCAAACTGGATTATATTAAAAGCTTAGGTGTTACAGCAGTCTGGATCAATCCAATTTACAGTTCGCCCAATGATGACAACGGGTATGATGTAAGTGACTACAGGGGAATCATGAAGGATTTTGGTACCATGGCAGATTTTGATGCCTTGCTGAAAGGCCTGCACCAACGAGGAATTAAACTGGTAATGGACCTGGTAGTAAACCACAGCAGTGACGAACATGAGTGGTTTAAACAAAGTCGCAGTTCCAGAACAAGCCCGTACAGAGAGTATTATCATTGGTGGAACGCTGAACGCGGTAAACCACCCTACCGCTACAGCCTTTTTGATGTTAATCACGATGCGTGGAAATACGACTCCCTCACCAACGCTTATTACCTGCATTATTTTTCCCGCAAACAACCCGATTTAAACTGGGAGAATCCGAAGCTGCGTCATGAAGTGTACGACATCATGAAATTTTGGGCTGATAAAGGTATCGATGGTTTCAGGCTGGATGCATTTGGTTTTGCGGCTAAAGACACCAGCTTTCCGGCATTGCCCGAAGGTTATGAAAAAAACTTTATGCCATACTATTCCATGCAGGGTAACTTACATGGTTACCTGCAGGAAATGAATAGGGAAGTATTCAGCAAATACAATGTAATGAGTGTTGCAGAAGGTGCGGGCAATTCATTTAAAGATGCGCATAACCTGGTAGATGCCGATCGCAATGAACTAAACATGGCCTATCCTTTTGATGCAGTCGATATGCCAAAACCGGAAGGATACAGCCTGTTGCGTTTTAAGGAATTGTTCAGCCGGTGGGACAGTGCTTTTGCAAACAAGGGCTGGGTGTCAGTTTTTTTAGCCAATCACGACCAGGCAAGAATGGTCAGCAGGTTTGGAAATGACAGTCCGGAATTCAGGGAACTGTCGTCTAAAATGCTGTCCACATTTATTATGACCATGCGGGGAACACCCTATTATTATAACGGCGATGAATTAGGAATGACCAATGCCGGATTTGACAAAATAGAAGACTATAAAGATATGGCTACACTGAATGAGTATCAGCGGCTGAAGAATACCGGAGGCGACCTGCAAAAATTTATGGAGCAGCTGAAGTTTGGCAGCAGGGATAACGGCCGCACTCCGTTTCAATGGAACAGCAGTGCCAACGCAGGTTTTACAAGTGGTACGCCCTGGATAAAAGTAAATCCGAACTACAAAATCATCAATTATGCTGCAGAGCAAAACGATCCCAACAGTGTACTGAATTATTTTCGCAAGCTTGCAAAACTGCGTAAACAAAAACAGCTGCTGGTGTACGGAAAATATAATGAACTGGATAAAACCAATCCTGACGTGTACGCCTATACGAGAGAATTGGGAGGACAAAAAATGCTGGTGTTGCTGAACTTTACAAAGACCGCTGCCCGCGTAAATCTTTCCTCCAACATATCAACAGCACAACTGGTTTTATGTAATTATGACAAAGTGCCTCAAAAAAATAAGTACGCATCGGTAGTTACATTGAGGCCTTATGAAGCGCTGATTTATAAACTTTAAAAATATCCAGGTATTTATAAGCATCAAAATACATTTCTATTAAAACTCAATCCGCCCTGTACCATATTTATGCCGGATAGGATGAACGCAGCATTATGCAGCAGCATGTAGCTTTCAGGAGTGAATACGGAAATAAATGAACAGTGATTGTGATTGGAAGGGTGATGGATCCGAAAGGCCTTTAAGTTAACGCCTTTGTAAGTGGCGATATGAGGATAATTTTTGCTGAAAGTGATGTGAATGGCTATTCTGCGCTAAATGGAAATAATTATAATTTTAAAACGTTATCTAATTTTAGCACGTTTGTTTTGACTTGTTGAAATTTTTTCTTTTAAACCTGCCTGTCATCCTAAATATGCATTCGCACAATTAATGAAGAAGCATTTGTTGTTTTTCACAATTATTTTGTTTGCTACAATTTTAAATTGTCACGCTCAGTATGTTTATTATTTTGATGACCAGCTCGCAATCACAAAAGCTTCTAAAGCAGTTGTCATTGGAAAGGGAGGTAAAGAAGATGATGGGTTATTCCGTCTTGATTATTTTTTAAAGAAGGGCGGGAGCTTATTGATGTCGGCACATTATACAGATTCTTCGCTGTCTAAAATGCAGGGGGAATTTTCAAAGTTTTACGCAGACGGATCCATAAAAGAGCAGGGTACTTATTTAAATGATGAGCAAAGCGGTCTTTGGGAAAAATGGGATTCTGCTGGCAGGAAGAGTGACTCTTCAATATTTCAGACCGGTAAAGCTGTCACAAAATCGGTATTCAATTATTACAAAAATGGACAGATGAGTTACTACTCGTATGAAGACAGCTTGACGGACATCTTAAAAAGAATGTCTTACAATGAAAAAGGGGAATTAAAAACAGAGGTTTATTTTAAGGGGCAAAATGGGATTTTAAAAAGTTATGATTCAGGACGGGTGATGATTGATTCTCTTTTTACAAGAGAAGAAAAAGAAGCACAGTTCTCAGGAGGAGAAATTCTATGGCGAAGATATCTTGAACAAACATTGAACGCTTCAACACCTGTGAATAATGGAGCACGGAACGGAATTTACCAGGTTATAGTTCGCTTTATTGTTGCAAAGGATGGCAGTATCAGTAATGTAACTTCAGAAACAAAGCATGGTTATGGTATGGAGCAGGAGGTAATTAGAATAATACAAAACGGGCCGGCATGGGAACCTGCTATTCAATATGGCCGTAAAGTGAATGCATACCGCAGGCAGCCTGTAACATTTGTTGTACAATAAATGTTACAGGCTAACATTATAACACGTAAATTAATGTTTGGAATTTGTACCGGGTTCCAATAAGTGTCTAAATTGGAATGGGTGTAGAGCTGCGATTTAATTAAAAAGCTATTTTCGGTTTACTTTATGCAGATGGATGCAGATTAAGGGTGTTAAAAGCAATATACGTTTCTACCCGCACAATCAGCGTCATCCGTGTTTCTATCCTGCGATTTAATTCGCCAACAAAAACATATAAAACATTCCTGCAGCGACAAGCAGCAGCGTTATGGCACCTGCTTTGGAAGACATATTCGCCCTGCGGATCATGCTCATAATTAAGCCGATGGCCATTACCACGAGGCCAATCCATACCAGGTTGATGTAAGGAAATATATAGGCCTTTAGTGTTACAAAATCAATCATCTTTTCAGATTCCTTTACAGCGATTTTAATTTTTTTCTGATCAGAGCTCACACCGGCAAATTTGATGTACAGGTTTTGACCGTACACTGTATCATCTATTTGATTAATGCCCATGCTGTCAATCAGAATCATCGGAGCGGCTTTGTACAATTCATTTTCGTTACTGGTAATGCTAAGGTTAGCAGTTACCGCGGGGCCGGTTAAGGGAATATTGAATTTGTTGCTGGCAGGGTTTTTAACTACATCATCCAGCACCATATATCCTTTTGAATAAAAGATGGTATCGCCATTGGTTACTTCATGTACCTTAAAAGAACTGGTATCTTTTTCCCTGTCAGGACTTAAGGCGTAGGAGATATACGTAAATACATCATGCGATAAATAATTTTTCGTATCGGGATTACTGCTCATGTTGTTGTTTTTCATGAGGTATACATCCGGGTTTAATACAAAAGATTCAGTAATTTTTTTTGTAGCGCTATCTTTTTTCTGAAACAACAAATGGTAAAAACGTTTGCCGGTTTCAAGGCCTGCACTATCGTATAAATAGGTTACATCATAAGGGCCCATTTTTTTAGGTACCTGCTTTATCAAATTAATATTTTCTGATGCAATATCCTGTTGTTTGGTAAGCGGATCAATACCCATCGGGATATTAAAATCTTTAAATTTTTCTACGCTGATCACTTCCTTATTACCTGCGGAAATAAGCATGCCCGCAATCATTAAAGTAAAACCCAAATGTGCTATAGAACCGCCGGCTCCTTTTAGTTTGCCATTCAGTCCGCTCCAGATATAGCTTGCATTTGCAACCACAGAATAAATAGAAGCGAACAAGGCAAAATACAAAGCAACCAAAAATCCCGGACCTTGTTTGTGATAAGTTAGCGGATAAATGACAGCCAGCAAACCGGTAATAACCGCGGCAATAAAGGTGGGCAGTGCAATCTTTTTTAACGTGTATGAAGATGGTGTGCTTTTGTACTTCAGATATTGCGTAACGGCGCTCAGTAAACCGATAATTACTGCAACCAGTACCATTACTTTATTGTAAGAAAATTCAGCATCTTCGGGTGGTGCCATCTTTGTACCTAATACCGCGTTAATTACGGGCACCGATGTTTTGGCAATAATAAACAGGGCTGACAAAAAGAAAACCAGTGACCCGATAAACATCCAGAACTCACGGCTGCTGCTGGCCTCCTCTGTATGGATGGCCGGGATTTTTTTAAGGTTGATAAAAAACAAAGTAAGTGAAGCAATTGTAAATACCGCCATGAACGAAAAGATCAGAATATTCATCGCTTTGCCTGCTTCAGTAAATGCATGTACAGACGTATCACCCAATACACCGGTACGGGTTAAAAAGGTGCTGTATAAAACAAATATAAAAGAAAGAATGGTAAAGAGGTAACTGGCCCTTAAAGAGTGGCCGGTAGCTTTATAAATTACCATGGTGTGCAGTCCGGCAATTAATATCAGCCATGGAACAAGCGATGCATTTTCAACCGGGTCCCAGGCCCAGTAACCACCAAAAGATAAAGATTCGTACGCCCATTTGCCACCCATCATAATACCCACACCCAATACTGCAGCGCTGAACAATGCATAGGGCAGTACTGGTTTTATCCAGTCGCCAAAACGTTTGGTTTGTATGCCTGCATACGCAAATGCAAAAGGTACGATTGTAGAGGCAAAACCCAAAAACAACACTGGCGGGTGAATTACCATCCAGTAATTACGCAATAAAACATTTAATCCAACGCCATCTTTAATTAAACTCAGGTAGTCGGATCTTCCAAAAATAGGTCCGTTGATTTCGTTGCGGGTTAATACAAAAGGACTGTTGCCAATCTTGGTGCCCAAAATGTATAACCCCATAATCATCATGGCTAAAAATACCTGTGCAAAACTCACCACCGACATTACCGGCGCTTCCCATTCTTTTGTTTTATTAATCAATATAATTCCCAACACACAATGCCAGATAGACCACAATAAAAAGCTACCACTCTGGTCTTCCCAAATACAGGCCAGCAGATATTTATATTCCAATTCTTTGGAAGTATGTTTATAGGCGTAGAGGTATTCTAAATAATGGTTGGAGCAGATGTAAAAAATACAACCGAACACCGCCAGTACAGCGGCACATTGTATAAAAAAACTAACCCTTGCGTATTTAATCCAGGAATATTTTTCCGCAGCGTCCTTTTTGGCGGCTGCGATGGCGTAAGCAATGGTGGCAAGCAAAGAGGCTGTAAAAGCAACCAATATAAAAATATGACCTGTGGTTCCTATCCACAAGTGTTCTCCTTCAAATCGCATGGGTGGTTTGTTTAAGTATTGATGCTAAAGCCAGGTGGACCTAGGTTGAAAAGTAAAAATTAAAAAGTAAAAAAATGAAAATGGTGCATTGCAATAAAGAGCTGTTAAAACTTATAACTTATCACGTACAACTTATAACCCGTTAAGATTTTTCTCCAACTGTTTTCTCAAGCTGTTTTTTGTCGTCTTTATACTTACTGGGGCATTTTAACAGGATGTCGCTGCATTCAAAAACATCGCCCTGCATTTTGCCTTTTAACACCATTCTTTCACTTTGTTCCAGCTCTGCAGGTTTTGTGTTATGGTAAACAACTTTGGTAACATTACCCAAGCTGTCCTTGGCAATAAAAGACAAATAGTTGGGGTTTTTTGCCGGATCATAATCCAGCGGACTTGTTCTGTCCAGTTTGGCGATTAAATGAACAAATTTGCCTTGTTTTTGCCGGGCGGAAGCAACCGTATCATAGGTCGAAAAATCCACTGAAAGCATAATCAGGGTTCCGATGGCAATGGCAATGACTACTAAAAGAATAATGTGCGATTTTTTCATAACGTTCACTTTAACGCCGCAAAGGTAAAGCAAAACAAGCTGCGACGGGCATAATTTAAATCAGCAAAAAGTATGATTATGCTGGGTATCTTGTTAACAATTTCATCGTTGGTTTGTTTGGTATCTGTTATCTTTGCCGCCGTTTTGCATGTGTAAAAATGACACAATTCATTCAATAATTATTACTGATGACAGACCTCTCTCATTTTGATCCCAATTCAGTTGGCAACCCCAACAATAATATTTTTGGTTTACCTTTTACAGAAGAAGATGCAAGGCTGGTAATTATACCGGTTCCCTGGGAAGTTACAGTAAGTTACAACGCAGGTACAGCAAGGGCTCCCGAACATGTTTTCAAGGCGAGCCTGCAGGTGGATTTATTTGATCCTGAATTGAAAGACGCCTGGAAACAGGGTTTTTTTATGCGTCCCTGCGATAAAAAAATTCTGATGAAAAGCGATTACCTGCGCAAGGAAGCAGAGTTATACATCAATTATATTTCAGAAGGGGAAGAGGTAAACGACAATAAGTTCATGAGCAAAACATTGCGGGAAGTAAATGCCGGCAGTGTTTTTTTGAATGACTGGGTATACGAGCAAACGAAAGATTTGCTGGACGCAGGAAAATTAGTCGGATTACTCGGCGGAGATCACAGCACACCATTGGGTTTTTTTAAAGCCATCGCACAGAAACACGGAGACTTTGGGATTTTACAAATTGATGCCCACTGTGATTTAAGAAAGGCGTATGAAAATTTTAATTATTCTCATGCATCGATCATGTACAATGCGCTGGAAGAAATTCCACAGTTAACCAAACTGGTTCAGGTGGGCGTAAGAGATTATTGTGAAGAAGAATGGGATTATATAGCGCTTAATAAAGAAAGGGTAGTTACTTATTTTGATAAGGATATCCGGGAGCGCCAATATGAAGGGCAAACCTGGAAGGAGATCGCAAATGAAATAATCAGCCAGTTACCACAAACTGTATTTATCAGTTTTGATATTGACGGACTGGACCCCAAATTATGTCCACACACAGGTACACCTGTGCAAGGCGGTTTCGAAACCGAGCAGGTATTTTATATCTTTAAATTATTGATGCAAAGCGGCCGCAAGATAGTGGGCTTCGATCTAAACGAAGTAGGCGTTAGTCATGACGAATGGGACGAAAATGTTGGGGCCAGGTGTTTGTTTAAATTGTGCAGTATGCTGGTTAGTTGTAACCCGGCTTAACCATGTACGTATTTACCATAAAAGATAATGGCGGCAGCATTAATGCAGTAGTAACAAGAAGCTTGTTGGCCCTGGGCGGAATTGCGTCGCTTCTATACCACGGCCACGAATATCTTTATATTAATATTATCGCCGCGGTGGCTTTGTTTGCCGCAGCGCTTTTTGTAAACCGGCTTTTGACGCAATACAAAATTCCAGTATTGGTTTTGATGACAGCAGGCGCGGTTTTTGTGCTGGGCGCCACACTTTTTATTCCATTTGCTGCATTATTAATTGCATACGGCTTGCTGGCAAAAACATTGTATACAGCGCCTGTTGTCAAGATCCATTCCCAGGGAGTACAAATTATAAAACCGTTTGGCAATAAAGAACACACCTGGACCGAATTCAACAACATTATTTTAAAGGATAATCTGCTTACGCTTGATTTTAGGAACAATACATTGTTACAACTGTTGGTTGCCGAAATCAGCTATGGCACGGACGAACAAAGCTTCAATGAATTTTGCAGCGGATTCATTGGATTATAACTTAATTTCTTTCTCATTCTGAGTTGTTTACATTTGGTTAGTTGCTATTTAAGTTTCAATCTAAACTTCGGGTATTTTTTATGGATTTTTAACGGTTTGCATCTGTACAAAAAACTACCGCTATGCCATCTCAATTTTCCCTCCGCGTAATCCATCCGGCATTTGAATTATTGAAACGTTCAGCGCCAATGTTGCACTTTATTGTAGCCTCTATTATCTTAGTCAACGGCTTGCATCATTTTAACAACCACCATATCAGCCGGCTTATATGCTATTGCCAGTTGTTGATTGCAACAGATATCTACCTGCTCTTATTTTTTATCACGCTTGGCATGCTGGCCGATGTAATTTATCTCAATTGCATTTTTCGTTTTATTGAAGCGGCAACCCTGCTCGGCATTGGTTTTTTACTGATTGGCGACGGGCATACCATATTAGGTGCGCTGCATTTTTTACTGGCAGCGGGGTACGCATTGATTTTTTACAGGGAATACCGCATACAACATTCTGAAACAATCGATATAAAGCCAACAGGAATTACCATACCGAACTTTAAAGCCGATACGGAAATAGGATGGCAGGATATAAAAACGGTTGTACCCCGTTACCATTCCATCTTTATAGAAACTTTCCGTAATAAAAAAATACAATTTCAGCTGCGAAATAATTTGAATATGGAAGAATTGCAGCTGATTGATGATTTCTGCAGGCGGCACCAGCTTTCGGCATAATGATACTGACCCGGAACCACAGTAGTTTCAGCGGATTAAAATGCTGAAAGGTCGTCATCTCTATTTCTTCAGACCATTTCATTCAGGCATCAACAAGCGCATGGGCAATTTAAAAGTTGAGCAACTGCTACAAATTGACGAATTTTGCCGTCAGTTAAAAAAGGTGGATGATTCGGTCAGCACTTCGTGCAAAAGAAATTATCCACTAAAAAATTATCATTTATCCATTAATTATGACCCCTTACATTTTATACTCCGACGGAGAAGGCAATATTTTTGAAGATACGTCCCTGTACACAACAGGCCGCAGCGGCTGGGATGCATTACCCATTGAAGAAACAGACTGGATTGAACTGCCCGACGGCGGCAATTTATACGAACTGCCCGGCAGAAAAGGAATTGGCATCGATGTGAAAACAGGCGAGATGCGGTTGTGCGAAAAGGGCTGGGCTGTTGCCGCATTTATTCCACCTGCCCATACGGGGTTATACATGGCCGCTTATGAGACAGAAAAAGATGCACCAACGCTGCCGCTATTTTGTTACACCGCCGCCGGCTGGTGGGATGACAAATTTTATGTGCCTGCGGTAAGAATTGAAAATGATATTCGCCAGGAATGTGAAGGCTACGATGATAAACAAATAGAAAGCGGCACAGATTATTTATTAAAAACCTATCCGCACAACAGGCTGGTAAAACACCTGATGGAAAATTGTTGTCTTACTTACAATTGCCCCGCTGCCAGGAACCTGGCGATGGGCCGTTGGGAATGCCCGGTTCCATCTTCCCCCGCCTGTAATGCCAACTGTATCGGCTGCATCAGTTTTCAGCCCATAGAAGAAACGATTGTAAGTACACAGGACAGGTTGACCTTTCGCCCGACACCTGAAGAAATTGTAGAGTTTACTGTACCGCATTTGGAAACAGCGCCTTTTCCGCTGATTAGTTTTGGTCAGGGCTGCGAAGGCGAACCCCTGCTGATGTGGGAAACTATCCGCGACAGCATTATTGAAATACGCAAGCATACACAAAAAGGAAGCATCAATATCAATACCAACGGTAGTAAACCAGACGCAGTAAAAGCCTTGTGTGAAGCGGGTTTAAACAGCATGCGGGTAAGTACCAACTCGGCCCGGGAGAGTGTATATACACCTTACTATCGCCCCAATAATTATGCGTTTGCCGATTTGATTGAAAGCCTGAAAATAGTTCGCAGTTACGGTGGGTGGACGAGCATTAATTACTTTGTTTTTCCAGGCATGACGGATAGCATTGAAGAATATGAAGCGCTCAGAAAACTGATCAGGGAAACTGATTTGTGCATGATACAATGGCGCAATTTTAATATTGATCCTGACTGGTATCTTGGTAAAATCGGCGTTACCGAAACAGGAGAGTGTATGGGGGTAAAACAATTGATGGAGCTCATAAGAGAAGAATTTCCTGACCTTAAGTTCGGTTATTTTAACCCGGCAATAGAAAGAATCAAAGGCAATTTTGAAGTAGATTTTGCGCATTGATTTTGAAATGTAAATAAAAAGCCACCAGCAGAACTGGTGGCCCTCCCGCTGCACTGCGGGACAGATTATTTGTTGAGCATCCGGTTAACGCAAGGTTACCGAAGGTGCCCATGATTGATCTGTAGATTGCATGAATACCTCCTTTTTATTTGGTGAATATTAAAGTTAAGCAATTCTCACCTGAAAGTGTCACTCGACAAATGAGTTAACAACTCTTTTTTTTCACCCAACTCATCAAATTTCTAATCGTTCCAATACCAGCAGGGTTTCCAGGAATTCGTTCCAGGCTGTCTGCCATTTTTCTTTCGCTGTGTTGATTGTATCATGATGCTCAGTGCCTGCAGCGCCTTTTGCCTGCATATATTCCTCCAGCTTCTTAAGTGTTTCTGCATTTAATTCTTCCAGTTTTTTCGTATGTTCCATGTTATTTGTTTTAACCTGTTTTTTATACTATAAAGTTACTTTGTTTAAAAGAGATTGCTTCAGTTATTTAGTGCAATTGACAGCGCAATTTTTGTTGCATAAAGGCGATACTTTAATTTAGTTGCCTTATTAAAGGAAACGTATAAAATAACGACATCATGAACATTATCATCAGGAAAGCAGCTGAACCGGATTTTGAAGCCATTTTATTACTGATAAAAGAATTTGCCATTTTTCAGAAAACACCTGACAAAGTAAGCATTACCCTGGACGAGATGATTGAAAATGGAAGCCTGTTTCAATGCTTTGTAGCAGAGACTGCTGACAAAAATATTGTTGGTTTTGCGAGCTTTTTTTTCGCTTATTATTCATGGAGCGGCAAGGCGATTTATCTGGACGATTTGTATGTTATCAATTCGTTTAGAAAACACGGTATCGGTAAAATGTTATTGCACCAAATCATTGAACTGGCAAAAAACAGCGCCTGCAAAAAAGTACGCTGGCAGGTCTCTAAATGGAATAGCAATGCCATTGAGTTTTATCAGAAAATGTCAGCTGCGGTAGATGAAACAGAAATCAATTGTGATTTGGCTTTAGCTGATTAAATATCCTGAACCCGGCCTGAAGAAGAATTTGCTGTTAACGAAATAAATGAAGTGTATTCAGTTATCTTTGATACAACTAATTTACTTGCTGCATGAAACATTCATTATTATTCCTCACTGTCTTATTTATTTTTATCACAACCACAAGTGCCCAGGATCTTGCCGGTAAAGCCAATGCATTTATCAACATGCTGGAGGCTGCACAACGCACCAAAGCGCTGTATCCTTTTGATACAACCGAACGGTACCGCTTTCATTATGTGCCTCAGGACGACAGGAAAGGCATTTCATTTAATGAATTAACACCTGCGCAAAGAGAAGCGGCCATCACATTACTAAAAACCTGTCTTACAGATGAAACCGTAAAGAAGGTGAGAGAAATTATGCTGCTGGATAATGTGCTGAAAGAACTGGAAAACCGTAAACCGGAAGATCATTTCCGTGATCCGTTGAAATATTTCGTCACCATTTTTGGTGTTCCTGCAGCCGGCAATATCTGGGGCTGGCGTTTGGAAGGCCATCATGTTTCTTTTCACTTTTCTGCCAGTAACAATAAACTGGTTGCAGCCACACCCACCTTTATGGGTGATAATCCCGCCATCGTGCTAGGCGGCGATCAAAAAGGCAAAGAAGTGTTGAAAGAAGAAACGGATAAAGGATTTGCACTCGTACAAAATCTTTCGCCGGAAGAATTAAAAAAAGCACTTATAGATACCATCGTACCGGCTGATATAGTAACCGCCAACAATCGCCAGGCAATGATCAAAAATCCTGCAGGCATAAGGTATTCAGAATTGTCTGCCGCCAGTAAACAGCGTATGCTGCAGTTACTTAATTTATACGTGCACCGGTACACCACTTTGTTTGCAGATGCTATGCTGAAAGAAATACAAACAGCCGGGCTGGACAATCTTTGGTTTACCTGGCTGGGTTATACAGATCATGCTTTTGGCAAGCCTTGCTACTACCGCATCCAGGGTCCTACCATTATTATTGAATACGATAATACGCAAAACAATGCCAACCACATTCACACTGTAGTGAGAGATTTGAAAACTGATTTTGGCGGCGATCCTTTACTGGAACATTACAGGCAAAGTCATTAACACTTGGCATTGATGCACCGTTTGCATCAATAGCAAAATGTATTTTTACTCAATTAAATTATGACAGAAGAAATAAACCAGGCACTCCCAAAGGCCTATAATGAAATTATGGAAGCGACGGCCGCTTCGGGATTTACAATGGCGTCCGACGTACTTACTTGCTCATTGCTGCGCACGTTAGCGGCTTTAAAACCCGGAGGTAAATTTTTGGAATTGGGTACCGGAACAGGCCTCTCTGCTTCCTGGATTTTGGATGGCATGGATGCGCAATCATCGCTGGTTTCTGTTGACAATGACCCTGCGTTTTTACAAATCGCTGAACAATTTTTACGTGGCGATCAACGATTGCAACTGGTTACGTCTGACGGGGGGGAATGGGTAACAACCAATAGTGGTCAAAAATTTGATTATATTTTTGCAGATACCTGGCATGGCAAATATTTGATGCTGGAGGAAGTATTGAATATGCTGAGCCCCGGCGCTTTGTACATAATTGACGACATGCTGCCGCAACCCAACTGGCCGGAAGGACACGCCGAAAAAGCTACCCTGCTTATAAAACAATTAGATGATAGAAAAGACCTTACGCTTACAAAACAAGTTTGGGCAACAGGCATCATTATCGCAGTAAAAAAATAAAGGATGAAAGCAGTTACAACTACGATTGAGCCGTGGCTGTCCGTAATTAACAGCGGAAAAGCCGTGGCTTTTTATAAGCTTGCATTTGAGGCAGCAGAACTTTTTAAAATGGAAGCGCCGGATGGTTCGCTGGTAGCGCAGCTTGCCATTGGCGGGGCAAGTTTTTGGGTAAGCGATGAATCGCAGGAGCATGGTAATTTCAGTCCGCAAACATTGGGTGGCAAAGGTACTGTAAGAATCATTTTAACCGTCACCGATCCGGATTTGGCGTTTGGGAAAGCCCTTGCTGCTGGTGCAACACAGGTATCTGCAGTAACGGAGGAATATGGATGGCGGGTCGGCAGGGTGGTGGATCCGTTCGGCCATCACTGGGAGATTGGCCGCCCGGTGGACAGTACTGATAATTGACCGCGGATAATTAAGTATTTACCTTAAGGACTGATCGTCTTTCATTCAACAAAAGATAACGTGATGAAGCTTTTTATTGTAACCCTGCTAATGATAGTCAGCTACGGCTGTACCAATGTATGTAGTGCTCAGGAAAATAAATGGAGACCCGGATTGCAGCCGCAGCTAAGTAAAGATAATCGTGGCGTAATAAGAATGGTATACGGAGCAGGTGATACAATATTTTGCGCCACTTCCTCCAATAACGGCCAAACTTTTTCTAATCCAAAATTAGTGGCAGTTGTAAAAGACATGCATCTCGGCATGTCGCGAGGCCCGCAGCTGGCCAGTTCTGCCAATTACTCCATGGTGGCTGCCGTTGATAAAAAAGGATCCGTACATACTTTCTGCCTGTCTCATTCAACTGGTAAATGGACGCAATGCAAGAATGCAAATGATGTTGCCAACAGTGCACCGGAAGGCCTGATGAATATTGCAGCTGATGAGCACGACAATTTTTACGCAGTGTGGCTGGACATTCGCAATGATAAAACCAACAATATATGCTTCGCAAAAACAACCACCCGGGGAAGAAGCTGGTCTCCCAATAAACTTGTCTATATTTCACCAGACAAACACGTATGCGAATGTTGTAAGCCAACCATCACAGTAAGAAAATCGGATGTGTACATTCAATTCAGAAACTGGCTGAATGGTTCAAGAGACCTTTACCTGCTGTCGTCTACTAATGGCGGTGAGGATTTTAATCAACCTGTAAAATTAGGCGATGGTACCTGGAAATTAAATGCCTGCCCGATGGATGGCGGAGGCCTGGTTGTTAATGATCAGCAGCAGGTGACTTCCGTATGGCGAAGGGAAAATAAAATATACCTTTCAAAGCCCGGTGAGACAGAAACAGAGATTGCATCAGGCCGCAATTGCAGCATTACCAACCCACAACATCCCATCATTACCTGGCAGGAAGGTGATCGGCTGAAAGTGAAGGATCTCAATAAAAATACCACCCTAAATGCCGGAAAAGGTGGCTTTATAAAAGCAGTGAAAACCAACGATGATAAAATTTTCTGCGCCTGGGAAGCAGACGGCCAGATAATTTTTGCCCGCCTGTAATATTGTATTTCCCATTAATTTTTCAAAATAAATGCCTGTTTATCATTCGCAATCAGTTGCTGCTACGTTTATACAAAGGCTGCTTTGTTCCTTTTTTAACGAATAGTATAATTTCTACTTATATCCCAGCATAATTTTACAGCATAATAGACGTTACTCTATTTGCAGACCTAAAAAATTGTGGTTATTTTATCCTGTTAAATCCAATAACAACATGAAACAAAAAATCAGCATCACAGCTAACCTGAACGACCCTGCTAATTTAAAAGATCTTGTAGAAAACCTCGCTTCCTGTCATACTGATAGAGGCTATTGTAAAGTACCGGTTCCTGAAAAATGGAAAGCACTTGAAATGTCAAGCACCCAGATATATGTGCTGGGATCTCTGGACGTACATGCCAAAACAAATGACTGTGTAAAAAGAGTGAATATGCCGTTTACCAGCAGCTTTTTATTTACCTGCATCAAGGAAAAATGTGGTTTGTTTAACCTGGAGTGGAGTGTATCCTTGTCCTGATCAGTAATATTCCTCTCTTTTTTTAATGTTTATGTTTGCATTAGCATGGTTTAAGTTTTGTTTTATGAAGCTCATACATCTCAGCAAGCAGCGGGACATGCGATACTACACCTTAATTTTTTTGTTAACAGGAAACTAAAAATAGGTGTAAGTTTTTATTACGATGCTGCCATCGCCCGCAACCGTTTTTTTGGATGCTATCCTGTCGTATAAATCAAAAGTGTAGGTGTAATCTGTCGTGCCGGAAAATGAGCCAACCTCGAACCTGAGTTTTTTAACCAGGTGATTTTTTTTTTGCTGCATTGGGATCGGCAACCCGCTAACGTTGGGTATTGAGTAATTTATAACCGGTTAATATTCAAAATGCTGTCCATTGCCAAATAAGTCAGAAGAGCTTATTTTATCTCCATCCGAATTATATTTATAAATCGTTCTATCCGATAGCACCGGTATAGTTCCTGCCTGGTAGTCATACTCTTTTTATTCCACCAACTGATTAGCTGCATTGTACACATATCTTTCCGAGCTGAAATTCCTTGAGTTGTTGTATTGAAAAGTACTATCAATAAAGCCGGCTATGTTTGTATAGGCATCTGAATGAATAGAAAGTACATTGCCATTGTATATATCTACTGAGTACTTGCCCGCAGATGTATAGGAAAATAAAAATTTATCTCCCGCAGATGTTGCTGAGGTAACACTGATAATCCTGTCACTGTCGTCATATCCTAAATTATAAATAATAATCAAATTTCCCAAACTGGGAGAAACAATATCTTCTGTATAACTCTTTACTTAAGCCCGCCTGTTGATTGGGACTTTGTACTATTTTCTTTTTTACAACTACCCAGCAATCCAACACCGGTAACCATCAGCAAAATGAATAAATTCTTTTTCATAAGCAACTTATAACTCCTCTTAAGAATGAGTCAATTGGGCAAAACGGGTTTTAACAGGTAACAGTTTACAAGGGCACAACTTGCCACCAAAACGGGGAATAAATAAATATATTTTATTTCAGTATTTGCTTTTTGATACAAAAGGTTATGAAGGCTGTATGGAGTAAATATTTTACAGTTAACAACATGAATTATTTATCTTCCTGTTTATAAAAAATACAGATGAGAAAAATATTTTGTTGCCCTGCTTTTTTGCTTACGGTATTTACAGCTTCAGCTCAGCTCCTTACCAAAATAGAAAAGCAGGTTGTTACCAATATAGAAACATCCATGCCTGCTACATTGCAGCTGTTAAAAGAATCTGTCGATATCAACAGCGGCACTTTTAATATTGCCGGCGTAAAAAAAACAGGCGAACTGTACGCTAAAGAATTAACTGCCCTTGGCTTTGCAGTTTCCTGGGTTCCGTTGCCTGATTCATTGAAAAGGGCAGGGCACCTGGTAGCCCACCACAAAGGGAAAAAAGGAAAAAAACTTTTCCTGATTGGTCACCTGGATACTGTATTTGAACCTGATATGCCGGCTAACCCGTTTACGATGCTGAATGACAGTACTGCAACAGGGCAAGGCGTGAATGATATGAAAGGAGGCGATGTGATGGTGATAGCGGCTTTAAAAGCTTTACAGAAGCAGGGCTTGCTGAATGATGCTAACATCACCATTTATTTTACCGGCGATGAAGAGAATGCCGGAAGCCCGGTTTCTGTCAGCAGGGCTGATTTTATTGAACGTGCAAAGCAGCATGAGATAGCATTGGCTTTTGAAGGTGCGGTTGGCCTGGATAAAGTAGCCACCGCCCGTCGCGGAGCCAGTGAATGGAAGCTGGAAGTAGAAGCAAAGCAGGCACATTCATCCAATATATTTGGCAGCGCCGGTTATGGCAGTGTGTACGAAGCTGCAAGAATCGTAGATCAGTTCAGGGAGCAGTTGAGCAAGGAGCAGTACTTAACCTTTAACCCTGCGCTGTTTATCGGAGGCTCCGATGTAGCGTATAATGATGCAAGCCAAAAAGGAACTGTATCAGCCAAGACCAATATCATTGCACCGCACACAGTTGTTCTCGGGGATTTACGTTTTCTTTCCGAAACGCAAAAAGAAAATGCCCGGGTTGTCATGCGCAAAATTGTCAATGAGCATTTGCCCGGCACTAATGCAACTATCAGTTTCCAGGATGGTATACCAGCTATGCCACCAACCTCCGGCAACGAAGCCCTTGTAAAAGTGGTGAATGATATCAGCCTTAATTTAAATTTTGGTGAAGTGAAAGCAGGTGATCCCGGGGCGAGGGGAGCTGGTGACATTTCTTATGTTGCCAATTACCTGGATTGTCTTGATGGCCTGGGTGCGTCGGGTAAAGGAGCCCATGCACCGGGAGAAATTATCAATCTCAATGAATATCCCAAACTCATCAAAAGAACAGCCCTATTGATTTACAGGCTGACAAGGTAGGTAAGTATGCAGTGGTGATGTGTGCTGCATCATCCCGATGGCCGACGGAGATTAAACCGCAACGTACTTTCTTTCAGTAAGTTGCGGTATCAGTAAAACATATTGCGGCTGATTGCGATTGAAAAGTATTGTTTAATTACCTGTTATAAGGTTCATACTGGCAGCCAACTGTAATGGTGACTGTTTCTGAAACCTGGTTTGCAACCAGTGCCGGAATTTTGATATTGTAATCTGCCAGCTTTACTATAAACTTCGAATCGGCGCTGATTTTTTTTCCCACTACGCGAATTGTGGCAGGGACTTCTACCTTATTACTTACGCCATGCATGGTAAGTGTACCGGCAATAGTAACCGGGTAGGCGCCATCCTGGTTAAAATTCACCTTGGAAGGATCTGTAATAACACCCTTGAAAGTGGCTTTTGCGAATTTTGAACTTTCCATATAATCTTCATTAAAGTGGTCCTGCATCAGCGCCTTCTTAAATTTAAAGCCTGTTACAAGCACCTGGAAAGCCAATTCATTTTTTAAAGGATCAAGCATACTAAAAACTTCATTGTTATTGGCATCAATGTTTTCCGCTGTTGTTGCAGAAAATATGGCAATGGTACCGTTACGTGTAATATATTTTTCCTGTGCGTTGCTATGCAAAGCTGATACCAGAAACAGGGTTGCCACAATTACTTTTAATTGATTCATACAATAGTTATTTATTTTTTTTAAGTGAGAAAATACGTGAAAGGTTAAAGCCCCACCTGAAGCGCCATTGCGCCCAGCTGGTAGTGGTATATGGAATAAATTGATTTTCGAGTATGGCTGTACTGTTCGTAAAGGTGAAATCAAATACATGTCCGCCTGTTTCAAACTCCAGCCCCGCCCCAAACGGATTGTAAAACGTAAGTCCGTTTGCCTTTAAAGCAGCTGTGCTTGCTTTATTTCTGAATACTTTAAAGTAATCTGCTACCAGCGCCACTCTTTTCGAAATCTTTAACCTGCCCCCGATGCCTGCAGCATAAATATCATTCTGATCGTTGTGGATAACGTAATTCGTGTGCACATAGGTTGGCATTACCATTAGCGAAAAACGATCGGAGAATTTTCTTGCCAGCAGCAGTTGCGAGGTGTAGGATAGGCGGTCGCTGAAATTGTTAAAGTGATCAGGTGTATTGGCTTTGGCATTGGAGGCCATTGAGCTGGCCACCAGGTTACCAAAGGCTGTTACTGTAACGGGCATACTACCGTCTTCGGTTTGCCGCAGCAGTTTATATTTCAGGGACGTTTCGTACAACTGCCTTACTGCAGCGGCGCCTTTTGCCCTGCCAATACCCACGGTAAGCCGGTCCGTTATACCATAGTCAAAACCTATTTTTACGTCGGTGGAATTTTCCAGTCCGTAAAAACTTTTTTCCCCGCCATATTCTCCTCCGATATCGCCAAACCTGTGTGCTACCCTAAAGTCAAGTTCATGCTTGCCCAACGTTTCAATGGTGCGGCTGTTTACCAGTTGTGTGCCTTTAAAAGTGGCATAGGTATATTGTTTTTTTGTAGCGGTTGATGTGGCCATTTCCTTGTCAAGCATATTGGAAAGACTGTCCTGTGCAATTACCCGTCCGGCACAGAAAAATAATACTGTTATAAGTAGTGTTCGCATTAGTGTTATTTAAATAAATGATGGTGTTTTACAATTTACTCCGGGGAACCTCTTTTAATCCATGCTTTTAACAGCTGTTTATCAGCATCCGAAAATGGTTTTCTTGGCGCCGGCGGCATGGAGTTTTCAACAATGGTTTCCATAATCCTTGTTCCGTATTCCACCGCATTTTCATAGGTGTTTGTATTGTACCAGAACTGCGCGGCGGAGCCACCTTTACCATGGCAGGTGCTGCAATTGTTCTTGATAACATTATGCACATAATTGGTATAGGTAACCGAGGTATCCGTAACACCATCCGGAACAAAATTCGCAGGGCTAACCGTTACATCTCCTTTCTTGGAACAGCCGGCCAGCAGCAGCAAAAAACAAATCACATAGTAGTGGCTATAGCGCATGCTGATTACACTTTTCATAATAAAAAATTATTTTTTTTGATTTAATTCAGGAGCAGACTTTTAATTAAAACCACGTCATTGAGATAGCCGGTACAAATACCTTTAATAGTAACCAGGTCGCCTGGTTTTAAATTTTGTGCAGGCTGATCCAACGTACACGCAATGCCAAACATTGGATCTCCCGAATCTAATATAACCTGTTGTTGTGCCTGTTGTGTTTGCTTTACTTCAAGTACTTTTCCACTTACTTCCAGTGCCTTGTTCAGGTAGGTTTTATTGGCCGCTGGTTCATTGGAACTGTAATCTTTAAACAAGTTTTCGGCTGTAACTGCCTGGGCTGAAAGGCTGGCAACATCCTGCTGTGGTTTGTTATATTGATACCAGCCAATTGCTGCGCTGATGATAATAATAGCGGGCACGGCGAAAAGAAAAATTTTCTTTACGTTCATAAAAAAATATTTTTTATTAATTAAAAATTGCAGCGTTGTAATGGGAAATACCGGACAGAAGTTCAATTTAAAGTGCCGGCGTACGGCGCATAAAAAGGCATTCCATAGGTCCTGTTTTGTACAAAATATTCTAAATGGATTTTTTCTTCAGAATGTTTTCACCTTGCCAAAAGTCATGCCAACAGTGACATTATCCGGGGGATAATTGTCCTCAACTCTGTGCCAGACTTGTTAAAGTTATTTAAACAAGTGAAAATTTTAATTTGTGAATTTTTGTATTTTTTTTAATTTTTATAATGTTTTACTGATGTTGTAATTTCCTTTTCAAATCAAAATATGTATTGTAATCAAAAGAGCACACTACATATACATACAGCTGTTTACCAAATAAAAGAATGTATGGCAAATATCATTTTTAATAAAATTGAACTACATTTCATGCCTGTAGATAACTGTAGCCTACCAGACGGTTTTTAATTTAATAAGATGGATCAGGATAAACCAGTGCTTCCGTTAAGATCGGTTGATATTACCAGGTATATAACTCCGCTTCGCGAAGGCGGTTCTCTTCCTGCTATTGTGGAAGCCAGTGATGAGTTTTTGTATGTACTTAAATTCAGGGGCGCCGGCCAGGGAGTAAAAGCATTGATCGCAGAATTAATTGGCGGCGAAGTAGCCAGGGTGCTTGGTTTCAGGGTGCCGGAAATTGTTTTTGCAAATATTGACATCGCCTTCGGCAGAACGGAGCCCGATGAGGAAATTCAGGATTTATTAAAAGCCAGTACTGGCCTTAACCTGGCATTGCATTACTTATCAGGCTCGGTTACTTTCGACCCGGCCGTGACTACCATCGATCCGTTGCTTGCATCACAGATTGTATGGCTGGATTGCCTGCTTACAAATATGGACCGTACCGTACGTAATACAAATATGTTATGGTGGCATAAGGAGTTGTGGCTGATAGACCATGGAGCTTGTTTGTATTTTCATCATAATTTGCAAAACTGGCAGGAGCAGGCGATACGGCCTTTTACTTTGGTGAAAGATCATGTATTGCTGCCGCAGGCAACGCAATTGAATGAGGTGGATCAAACTTTTCGTTCAATACTTACAAACGACCGCATACAGGCTATTGTAAACTCAATCCCGGACGATTGGCTGGTTCCCGATACTTCCTTTTCTTCACTTGAAGAACATCGCCTTGTTTACAGCCAGTTTTTAACTACCCGTATTGCCCATTCTGCCGTTTTTATAAAAGAAGCACAACATGCCAGATCATTTATTTGAATACGCGGTAATCCGCATTGTGCCCCGGGTTGAGCGGGAAGAGTTCCTGAATGTGGGAGTTATATTGTATTGTGCAAAAGAACATTTTTTACAGGCAAAAGTTTGCTTAAATGAAGACCGCCTGGCTGCTTTTTGTATGGAAACTGATAAAGCAGAATTGAAACAGCACCTGGATGCAATACAGCGTATATGTGTTGGGGATAGTAGTGCAGGCCCGATAGCAAAACTGGATATTGCCGCACGCTTCCGGTGGCTCACTGCCACAAGAAGTACCGTAGTGCAAACATCCAAAGTGCATCCGGGGTTTTGTAAAAATCCTGGACAGACTCTGGCAAAATTGTATACCCGCCTTGTACTGTAAAAATGCACTAGCTTTCAAATGCAACGCTATAAGTAACAAAATCTGCAGCAGCTGAAATATGGAACAAGCAATCAAAAAAACAATTACAGGATATCACCTGGGTGACAGGCTTGATTTGAAGGAGTTGAAAAATAACCTGGCTTTTAATTGCATCTACGCAGACCCTACGGAATTAATGTATGATGCGGAGAACGGATCCTATATTGGTATTTTCGACTATGGAAGTATTGTTTTTTTTGGAGTGGATTACAGTACGCAAACCAATATCATCAATGCAGTGCGTACCATTCTAAACATCGGGAGTGCCGAACTGAAAAGAGAAAACTTTGATGTGGAGATTAATCCTGATGCATCTTACAAAGTTATTTTCGACCGGCTCATTATTAAAACGCTCACCATCGATATTGCCAAAATCATCATGCTTAATATAGCGCAATCTGTGGCGCTCGATTATTACATTGAGCAATCGAATATCTTATTACAGCAGACTTTTCAATTTACGATGGAGCTGGAAGAGAAAGGTAGATTTTCTATCAAGGGAAACGCATTGCTGAAATACATCGGCCGGCTGCTGAATCTTAAAAATAAAATTACGCAAAACATCTACATATTTGACAGTCCTAACCTAACCTGGAATGACGAATACCTGAACCAGATCAATACCGATCTGAGCCGGGAACTGGACATTAAACTGAGGCATAGCAGTCTGCAGGATAGCCTGAATACGGTGAAGGATAATCTCGATATCCTGAAAGACATTAACCAGCACTCTTACAGCAGCAAGCTGGAGCTGATTGTGATTGTGCTGATTGCAATTGAAATTATTAACCTCATCATTTCAAAAATTCTCTAATTATCTGCTCGGTAATGTGGATAAAATGCCTTCTCAGGATAAAAATTACCGACATCGTCCGCTGAAACATAAGCCAGTAGCGGCGATAGCAATTTTAACATTTTTTGGTAAAATTGTTGAAGGGGAGAGTAAAAAAACAATGAATTTGAAACATGCTGTTCTTATCTTTTTTGTATTTACAGGATCACTGATCAGTTGCAGTAAAAAGGTCCACCCGGTAGCAACCGAATCTGAAACGGTAAAAAAAGATTCTATTGCAGAGAAAAAAGCAGTTGCAAAAAAGAAAGCCAGGGAACCTTTGCCAAAAGTAATTTCAGTAAATGATTTAAGCGCTAAAAAAACAATTGATGGCCGGTATTATTACGATTTGCAGGGGCATCGTTACTGGCGCAATAATAAGGATGGAAAATACTATTTGTTTAATAAAGCGATGTATACCGATGATGCTTATAAACCTAATTAGAAACAAAAAGAAAAACAGGCTGCGGCCTGTTTTTCTTTTTGTTATACACTCACTTTTTATTTAGTCAAAGTAATTGCAGGTAATGCGGTTTCTTCACCATTTTTTAGCTGGATATTATTTATGGTGGTATCATGATATCCGTTAAAGCCTTTATATAAAACACTATAACTGCCTTCTTTTATTCCCCTTATTTTAAAATCGCCATCTGCACGCGGAATGCCATTGGCAGTATCTGTAGCATTATACACAGTTACAAGCGGGGTAGCTTCAGCCGGTAATACCGAGCCCTTTAATCGTGCGAAATTGTGATCATTAAAGGGCCTTAAAACAGGTCTCAGATAATATTGACCGTTAATGAATACGATAGATCTGCTGATATCAAAATCAATCCAAAGTGCGGTTTGCCCAGTAGCCACTTCATGATGGTGTTTATTGTTGATTTTGACGTATAAATAGTTATTGATACCTGGCAGCAAATTCAACGGATAGTTAACACCGGCAACGGTAAGGGCATTACCGGCACCAAGCGTAATCCGGATTTTTCTGATGGCCCCATTGATATTTGCGCTACCCAGCAAAGTGTCGATGCCGTTTCTCAATTTTGACACATCATACATGCCGGGGACAATATTTAAAGTATCCCATTTTCCAAAATCATCTTTGCCCTTGTGGTCGTCATCTTTGTCATTGTCATTGTCGCCAAAAAGGTCGTCATTTTTGTGAGCTTCGCTGGTATCTGTTTTTACTTCCACGTATTTGATGTCGATCAAAACGGAATCATACAAAGCCGGATCATCTGTTAAATACACCGATAATTTCTGACCGGAAGTGGATGCCGGGCCAGAGGCGGAATCTTTTTTACAGGCAGAGAATACCAGGGCCGAAGCAAGTGCGAGGCAAAGCCCGCCAAATAATTTCTTGTTCATTTTCATACTGTGGTTTTTTAAGTGATTAAAATTTTCAAAGGGCTGGCAACAACCGTGCTTTATTTGATTACCAGTTTAGTATAAACTATTCTTTAACAAATAGCATAGTATTTTTATTACACAAAACGCGTTACCAGTCTAAGTAACTGCTGCAATAATTTAATTTATTTTTGCAGCACCCAACTATTATAGGCGTAGCTGCATCTGTATGTCAAACAATCAATCATTAGTGCCGCAAACCGAACAGCTGATACAAGGTTGTATTAAAGGAAATCGTTATGACCAGAACAGGTTGTACCAGCTGTATGCGCCCGCAATGTTTTCAGTCTGCCTCAGATACTCAAAAAACAAAGAAGAAGCCGAAGAGATTTTGCAGGAAGGTTTTATGAAGGTTTTCACCCATTTACACCAGTTTAATTTTGAAGGCTCATTTGAAGGGTGGATAAGAAAGATAATGGTGAATTGTGCCCTTCAGAAATACCGTAGTAATGCACGTTTGCATGCAGTGGTAGATATTGAAACCAATCAGCATGAGATTGCGGAAACTGAAAATATCATGGCGCAGATTGGCACCAAAGAATTATTGAACATGGTACAGCAGTTGCCACCGGGGTACCGGCTTGTTTTTAATATGTATGTTTTTGAGGGGATGAAGCACCGTGAGATTGCAGAGCAACTGGGTATATCTGAAGGTACTTCCAAATCGAATTTGTATGATGCAAGAGTTATTTTACAGAAATCAGTCGCCGGCAGTTTACAGGTTGCAAAAAAAAACATTAATTGTTTATGAAAAAAGATTTACACAACATTGACAAGTTATTCAAAGCTGCCCTGGATGACCAAACAGAAAACCCGCCCGAAAGTGTCTGGGAGGCTATAGATAAACGTCTTGATAAAAATAAGGTGGTAGATATCAACAAAAAATACATTCAGCTTAAAAGAATTGCCGTTGCTCTGTTGGTTCTTTTATTAGGTTTTGGTGCCTATACTTTAAACCATTGGACTAAAATTAATAGTCCATCCCAGGCAGATAGTACAAACCACAATAAAACAAACAATGATAATAAAATAAATTCCGTACCAACATCAGTTGATACAAAAAATAAAAGTGCAGCTGACACAGAAACTGTTGCTGTTGTTAATCCTGCTGAAACAGATTTACAAGCTCTGGTTGATAGTAATAAAGTTCAAAATGCTAATAATATTTTAAAGTCTGCTGATGGCAATAAAAAGCAGGTTACAGGGGACTTGGCAATCGCTCAAAAGACGGACGTCAACGAAGAAAAAAGTAAACCAGCTTTAAATGAAGACAATCAATCAATAAATAAAAAAGAATTTAAAGCACTGGACAATACAGTAACACCGCAGCAAATGCTGCTCAGCAAACGAAAGGCAAAAGCAACGATAACAAACGGTGGTATTGATGAAGTTGCTGATGAAAAAACTGCTGTTGCAACTATCCCAACAGTATCAATACCAAATAAAAAAACTGCTCAGGATTTCGAAATCAAAAATGAAAATTTTACCGGTCAGCAATTGACACATTTATCTCCCATTGCCCCACAACTGATTTCAGCTCCCAAATTAAATGCAGTAGATAATCGCATTGCTTCAGACATAAGATTGTTGCCTGATGGATTGGGCCTGACCCAACGGCCTGGAAAAAGGCATACAATAAAGAGTGGGGGAGGCTTGTCTGCAACATTATTTTTCGCTCCCAATATTTCATCCAATCTTTTAAAAGAAGAGCCGCATGAAAGAATGCCCGGCGGTATGCCCCCGCCCAGGGATCATGATGACAGGGACAAGATCAGGGATGGAGAACAACGACAGTCATCATACAGCCTGGGAATTTTACTTGATTACAATTTAAATAAGCATTGGAGTTTACAGACAGGTATGGAGCTTACTTCTAAAACCATCACAATAAGTCCTAAAACTATTTATGCCGATAAAGATGACCGGGGAGAAATAAAATACCGGTTTAACTGTTCATCAGGCTATACTTATCTGTCTTCCAAAACCGTTGCAAACCCTGTAGTAGGGGATAGCCTGCAGGCTTTCGGTGCAACCAATACATTAAAATATATTTCAGTTCCGCTCGCCTTAAAATACCATTATTACTTTAATAAAATAGATTTGTTTGCTTTGGCAGGTACCACTTTTAATGTATTAACCAAAGGTAAAATTGCCACAGAAATCGGTACCGCAACCACTAAAGAGGTGACTACCAGTTCATCAATAAATGGTTTAAAATCCAACTATTTCAGCGGCAATATCGGGCTCGGGTTATCATATACTATTACGCGAAGTATTGCGTTAAGTTTTATGCCATCCTATAATTTTGCGCTGAATTCCAGCACAAGGGATGCGACTGTAAAAACTTATCCTAATAACATCAGCCTGGCTGCGGGTATCAGGTATAAGTTATAAAGGATAAAAATAAAGCCAAAATAAAAAAACTATGAAATCATTCAAATCAACTACCAGTTTCGCCCTTGCAATACTTGTGTGTTTGTTTACCAATAAATATGTTATTATGGGCAATGTTCTATAAACAATTATACCCTGCATAACAGGGTACAATTGTTTGACGCGTTACCATTTATCTCCTGAAAACAATATCAATGAGTAGTTTTGGCTGATGTGATGTCAGTCATCATCTCCATGTTTTTTAACACTCACCTGCAATATTTGTCCGCCACCAATCGCTGCGGGTCCGAAGCCGACATTTGATACATACAATTTGCCATCAGGGCCAAAAGTCATGGCGGTTGGCAAATTAAGCCCGGTAGCAATTTCCTCACGGTTACCGGAGTGATCTACCCTGATAATTTTTCCTGTATTGGGAGTTGGTCCCATACCGCTGACAGTGGTATTTTCCAGCACGTACAGATTGCCGTTTTTATCAATCGCAACACCCAGCACCGTAGTAAATCCGGTTGCAAATACAGATACATTCCCGGCGGGAGTAATTCTATAAATGCTGGAACTGCCCGGTACAACAGGAAATGGATGAAGGTTGCCGGAATAAAAATTGCCATGATACCATGTTAGTGCGGTGGGCACGATGTGACCCTGGCTTGCAGAAATGTCGGCTACGCGACTTATTGCACCAGCGGTGGTTACTTTTATAAAGTCGCCATGGTTGGGTTCCATAATATACAAATTGTTGTTTACATCAATCATGCTGTATGGCGTACCGTCTGGTTCAAAATCATCCTCTTCCGGGTTTTGCACAGGATGGGCTTTTAACCAGTCGCTTAAATTAGCCACCGTTGTCCACTGGCCATTCCATCCTACTTTTATAACCTGGTTTGGAATGGAGGGAACACCATGCGAACAACCGGCACCTGCCAGCACTGCATACAATGTGTTGCCAATAAAAGTCACATCGCCTACGCCTTCCACATCACCGCCAATTATTTCATTGGCATGGCTGGAGGGTAACTGATCGGTTACTGTTGTGCGTTCACCTTTCCAGTTGATTTTTGAAATGCGGCCGCCTGTGGTACCGCCCAGGTAAGGGCCAACGGGAAATGGCACCTGGTCGCACTGACCAATGGAAGAATAAGTCCCTGCGCCAGTGCCGCCTTCAGCAACATAGAGCCGGCCATTGGGGCTAAATTTTAACCCCCTGGGATTGTTTAAACCGGTGGCAAAAATGCGTACTGCTTCGTGGTTTTTCTTTTCCGTTGCTGTTGCGTTGTCAATCCACAAAGCAGTTTCATCTTTTTCCTGTAGCTGGTATGCGTTATCAGCGTTTGCAGTAACTACATCCGTAGTTGTTTTTTTGCAGGATGTAAGGAACAGAGCGATAGCAATGACTGCCGCCATTTGTCCAAAAAAAAATCTTTTCATAATTCGTCTTTTAAATGGTTGAAAATTTTGTTACATGCCTCTATGCGGCATGTTGATTACATAATCAATGGTAACGCTGATTTTCTGTGGTATCCAGCGGTTATCCGGTAATAAAAACGGGAAGGAGAATCAGCAAGCTGATTTTTCAAAAAATATGGACTTACAGCAGGTTACTTAAGAGTACTTGTTACTGACAGAACTTTTTATAGAAAAATATTTTGTAGTGCCGTATAGGCTTTGGTTGTGGTTAAATGAGTATTGAGGAGAAAAATTATAATTAAAAGCTAAATTATAGTTTCACTAACACAGATGCAAGTAAATGTGCCATTTTTCGTTTTTAGAAAGACATTGTATAAATAAACAACTGCCGCCAGCGTGTACCCACTTTAATAAATTTGAGAAAGCTTATATGTCATCTGGTACAAATTAATCATGGTGTTTCACTGATAACTTTTATCTCGTTCAGCATAGCTTTAAAGCAGTTGGCTTGCGTTGTATCAGTTTGTATACCGGATAATTTTACCGATTCATAGTCATCGATAAACGAATTGGAATTTGACCAGATAGTCTGCATTACGCCCTGGTATAATTTTTTTACTGCAGGTTTTGCCGTACGCCTGTAACGTACCATGTCCCGTACCTGGGTGGCAGCAACAGCAGGGTTGCGCCAGGTGGAGGTAACCACAGCTAACTTATTATTGGCGAAATAAACAGCCGTCTGTTCCGCTTTGTCGTAATGCCAGTCGCAAATAACTATGTCTTTGCTGATGAGGCGTACAGCGCTTTGTGTATTGTTAAAGCTTCCTTCCCACTCGCCAATACCCGTGCTTTTTCCATCAATCAGCCGGTCGCCCCAAATCCATAATTTTCTTTTTTTCTCAGCCAGGTGATTGCGGATGGTATTCACTTCCCCGGCAAATAAAACAGCTTTGTCTTTTCCGGCGCAGCGGGGACAGCGGTAATCACCCAGGTAAAAAACTTCATCCATTCCCGCATGAAATGCTGTCGCTTCAAATATTGTACAGATTTCGTCTACAAGATCAAAAACAATTTTATGTACCGATGGATGCAAGGGGCAATAACTTTTACAATACAGGCTATCCGGGTTAGGCCAGCCGTACACCACCGGCATTTGCACAGTGGGTGTTTCATCGAACTCAGGATACACTTTCAATAGTTTATTGAGGGCTCCTGCCCATGATTGGTGCCCCAGCAAATTAATCTGCGGAATTAAATGGATGTGGTTGTTTTTACAAGCCGTTACCAGCTGTCTTACATCTTCTTCAGACAATGCACTTGAATCCTGCAGTTCAGGATGGGTTTTGAATTGGTAATTGAAGTCAACCCTTAGAACCAGTGTATTTATTTTATTAACAGCAAGGTCTTCGTTGATGAATTGTACAAACCGTTCAACATTGACAGGCTTGGGTGCCGAAATGCAAAAGGCCCTTACCGGCAATAGATCATCGATGTTTTTTTGCGCCGGTAGCATGACGGAAAACAATAGAAAAATAAGACTTATTAAAATGCCTTTTACAAGTATGCGATGCTTCATAATTAATAATGTGCTGGTTTTATTTTACCCTGAAAATATTTTCCGGCAGCTGAATGGTGTGTGCAGCGGTACGGAAAGTTATTGCATTAAAGCTCGTGCCCATACAGAAAATAAAAATAAAAATTTCGCTACCAACTATGTGAAACGTATGATAATATGTTGTAAAATATATTAGCCTACAGAATACATTTACAATTTATTCCCTTAATTTTAATAACGTTTCCAACGATAACTAACTTCCTTTACCAAGCCTGACTGTATGACTTCAAAAAAATTGTTGATTGCATTGCTTTCGGGTATTTGTTTTTTCTTTTCCTCCATACAAAAAATTACTGCACAACATTCGGATTCCGTTAATACATCTTACTCAGCTGCGCTGCATAATGCCAGGGAAGTATATCACCAGGCTTTTGGAGATCAGCGGGCCTTGACCAATGGCAGCTTGTATACAGAATATCCATATAAATTTAATGAAGGTGATCCGTATTTCGGCACACCTGCTCCTGCTTCGGGATCAGTATTTTATGATGGTGTACAATTCGACAATGTATTGATGCGGTATAATGAAATCACCGATGAACTGGTGATAAACTATTATGCAGATAAAATACAGTTGTTAAAACCGAAAATTGATTGGTTTCACTTTTACGGTGCTGATTTTATAAAAATAACAAAAGACAGTCTCAGTATGAATCTTGTCAGCAGCGGTTTCTACAATCGTTTATACAATGGAAAAATTGGTTTATTTAAAAAAGAAATGAAAACCATCCAGCAAAACTCCTCTGCAATAACTGAGTTGCTCACTTATATTGAAGAATCAGATTATTACTATCTGAAAAGGGCAGACCGTTACTTTATAATAAAAAGTAAAAGTGATTTATATAAATTGTTGAGTGACCGGAAAAAAGAAGTGAAAAGTTTTATAAAACAGCATGGTCTGAACTTTAAAAAAGACAAGCAAAATACGCTTACCCAATCAATAGCCTTTTACGATAGCTTAATAAAATAAGATGAAAAAAAAGGGATCAATTATTTTAACACTACTGTTCGTTTTTTTTAGCTGCGTACAAACCCTCGCTCAAAAAAAAACATATCCTGATGTAACGGTAAACCTGGATAGCGCATCGTTGGAGCAATTCGTGCTTGCAATTGAAACTCAAACGCCATTGCATTTTTATTATGATACAACCCAGGCAGACAGCATTACAATCACATTGCACGTTCAACAGCAGCCATTGTTAAAGGTACTGGACCAGGCTTTCGTTAATACAGGCCTTCGCTATACAATTACTGAAGAGGGGTATGCATTTATATTAAAAGATAAAAATATCGAAACCGCATTTGCACCTTTCAATACAGATGAAAAAAATGGCGGAAGAGTGGACTTGAATGGTTTGCAAAAAAGGGATAAGGATAACATTAAAACAACGCTGGAAAATAAAGTGTACGATATAGGTGATAAGCTTGCACCTACAGCTGCACCTAATGCAATCATCGCTGGTACTATAACCGATGCAAAAACAGGCGAACCTGTGGTGGGAGCATATTTACAGGCAGATCAAACCGGTCCGTCACTTGTAACGGATCAGTACGGTTACTTTTCGTTTTCATTACCCAGGGGCAGGCATGTGATCAATATACAAAGTCTTGGGATGAAGGATACCAGGCGCCAGGTACATTTATACAACGATGGCAAACTGAATATTGACATGCAGAGTACCATCTTAACCATTAAAAATGTTGTTATCTCTTCTCAAAAATTAAACAATGTAAGAAGCGTTCAGATGGGCTTACAGAAAATTGATATAAAAACTATCAAGCAGGTTCCTGTAATTTTTGGAGAAGCGGATATACTACGGGTGGTAACAACATTGCCCGGCGTTAAAACTGTGGGGGAAGCCAGTACAGGTTTAAATGTAAGAGGAGGTTCAACAGATCAGAATCTTATATTATTCAATGATGCTACCATTTACAATCCGTCCCATTTTTTTGGTATGTTTTCGGCCTTCAATCCTGAAGTGGTAAAGGATGTGGAGCTGTACAAAAGCAGTATTCCCGCCAGGTATGGAGGAAGGCTATCATCTGTATTAAATATAAACGGAAGGGAAGGAAATAAAAAACAATTAACCGGAAGCGCAGGTATTGGCTTGCTCACCAGTCGTTTAAATTTAGAAGGACCGTTGATAAAAGATAAGACTTCATTTATCCTCGGAGCCAGGTCCACCTACGCTAACTGGTTACTAAACCTGTTACCTGATCAGTATAAAAACAGTAAAGCGGGTTTTTATGATTTGAATCTTTCGATAACGCATGAACTTGATAAAAAAAATACACTTTATTTTACCGGCTACTACAGCAAAGACCGTTTTAACTTAAACAGCGATACCACTTACGGCTATAAAAACCAAAATTTTTCCGTGAAATGGAAACACGTGTTTAACAATAAATTGAATAGTGTTATAACAGGCGGAACTGATGAGTATACCTATAATATCGGCAGCAATATATTGCCTTTAAGCGCTTATAAAATGGGCTTTGATATTCATCAAACGTACTTTAAAACACATTTTAACTATTACCTTGATAACCGCCATACCATTGACTTTGGATTCAATTCAATTTATTACAAATTGAACCCGGGATACTTTAACCCCGATGGAAAAAATTCTCTTGTTTCACCTGACCAGGTAGAAAAGGAAAAAGCATTGGAGAGTGCAATTTATCTGAATGACAAATACAATATCACCAATGCATTTACTCTTGAAGGCGGAATAAGATTTTCTTTTTACCAGTTTTTAGGACCTAAAACAGTTAACACTTATGCTGAAGGGCTGCCCGTAACAACAGACAACCAAACAGGCAGTAAGTTTTATGATAAAGGCAAGATCATTAAAACTTATGCAGCCCCTGAATACCGTTTGTCTGCACGATATGCTTTTACACCTAGCTTTTCTTTAAAGGCTGCATTCAATACCCAGCGGCAATATATTCATATGCTGTCAAACACGGCATCGATGGCGCCAACCGATATCTGGAAATTGAGTGACGTCTCTATCAGGCCACAGCAGGGAGGCCAGCTTTCTTTTGGCCTGTATAAAAACTCAAAAGCCAATACCATCGAAACTTCGCTGGAAGTGTACTATAAAAAAATAAGCAATTACCTGGATTATAAAAGCGGGGCTAACCTGGTGCTGAATCATCACCTGGAAACAGATGTAATTGGTACAAAGGGAAAGGCCTACGGCGTGGAATTTTTGGTTAAAAAATTAACCGGTAAAATAAACGGCTGGTTCAGTTATACCTGGTCGAGGGTATTATTAAAACAAGATGACCTTGCGGCCGGTGAATTAATTAATAAGGGCAACTTTTACCCGGCCAATTATGATAAGCCGCATGATGTTACTTTAATTGGCAATTACCGTGTCAATCATCGTTTCAGCCTTTCGCTGAATGCAACTTATAGTACCGGAAGGCCTATTACATTGCCAGTAGGTGTGTTTTATTTTGCAGGCTCCAACCGCACTTTGTATGCCGACCGCAACGAGTTCAGGATACCTGATTACTTCCGTGCAGATTTTTCAATGAACATTGATGGCAACCATAAAGTGCACCAGGTAACGCACAATTCCTGGACGTTGGGTGTGTATAATTTAACCGGCAGAAAAAATCCATATTCTGTGTATTATGTATCTGAAAATGGGGCAGTCAATGGTTATAAACTTTCCATTTTTGGAAGCGCCATACCATTTATAAATTTTAATATCAGGTTTTAGTTGAAGGGCTGTGCCTGCGCAGGCCTGTTAATTTTTGAAAATGAAAGTCTATAGTAATACTATAAAATTTACCGGGCTATCAAATAATTTGTTGGAATAAACTTTTTTAAATGAATAAAATACTGCTGTTACTAATTGTTGTATTTGTTGCGGGATGTAAGGAAAAATTTGATTCGCCGGCACCAAAGGTTGCTACGGGCTACCTTGTAATTGAAGGTGTTGTTGATGGAGACGGAGGACAAACTAATATTCGTTTATCCCGTACAGCTGGTTTGAAAGATACCAGCAAACTTATGGAGCAAGGAGCAGTTGTTTTGCTGGAAGATAGCGCAGGCAACAGTTATCCCCTGTATGAAAACGGTATTGGTATGTATTCCGGCAACCTCAATTTGAACACTTCAACAGGCTACCGGCTGAAAATTAATACTCAAAACAGCGAAACTTACCAGTCAGATTTTGTGAGACCAAGGTACAACCCGTTAATAGATAATATTCAGTGGGAAAGAGATGAGAATGGTGTAAAACTGTTTGTTGACACGCATGATGATAATAATAACACCCGCTACTATCAGTGGGAATTTAAAGAAACTTGGGAATTTCACTCTGCTTTTTCAGCCTCTTTAAAATGGGACCCGCCTTCCGGCCCAAATGGTAGTACGCTTGTTACGGTAGCTTACCGGGATGCCAGTGACCCCGAGATCAGTATTTGCTGGCAATCTGAGGCGTCCAGCAATATACTGCTGGGGTCTTCAGCAAAGCTGACGCAAGATGTAATTCATTTACCTTTTACGGAGGTTGCCACCGGTTCGCAGAAAATGAGCGTGCTGTACTCGGTGTTGGTAAGGCAATATGCCTGGAGCAGGGAGGGGTATCAATTCCTGGAGCGGATGAAAAAAAATACTGAATCCGTGGGTTCTGTTTTTGATGCGCAGCCTTCTGAATTAAATGGAAATATTCATTGTATAAGCAATCCATCATTACCTGCCATAGGCTTTTTCAACATTAGCAGGCCGACGGAAAAAAGAATATTTATCAAAAATGCAGAGTTGCCCAACTGGAATTACAATGCAGGATGTGTTGCTTTTGAAGTAGTAAATAATCCTGATTCGATTCAAATGAACGCCAGGGGTACCTTACCTATGTATCCGACACTAATGACTCCGTTTGGCGAAATAGCGAAATTTAAAGTAGCTGCTCCGCATTGCGTTGACTGCACTTTAACCGGCACCAACATAAAACCTGATTACTGGCCTTAAACCACCGACTGTTATGATGTTACCTGTTTTTTCTTCACGGGTTTTAAAATTGGGAAATTGCTATTTTATGCGGCAATTATTTCTTTTTATTTGCGGTGCCCTGCTATCTGCGGCAGCAAGCTCCCAGGCTCCGCCAACTCAATGGATTGAAAGCCGGTTTAATTCGTGGCAGCAAAATAATTTCCAGGAAAAAATATATGTGCATACTGATAAAGCTGCTTACCTGACTGGTGAAATCTGCTGGTTTAAAATGTACAATGTGGATGGCTATAACCACCAGCCGGCCGGATTAAGCAAGGTGGCATACGTTGAAATGCTGGATAAAAATAACCGGCCTGTTCTCCAGGCAAAAATAGCGCTTGAAAAAGGGTTTGGCGATGGCTCGCTTTATCTTCCTGCTACTATGCTGACAGGTAATTATAAAATAAGAGCTTATACCAACTGGATGAAAAATTACGGGGCTGATTGTTTCTTTGAAAAAACAGTTTCTATCATCAACCCTCAGAAGAGTGCAGAAGAAAGTAAATATTCTGGTAGGGAATTGTATGACGTTGGCTTTTTTCCGGAAGGCGGATATCTTGTTAACGGACTGGAAAGTAAGGTTGGATTTAAAGTAAACAATCGCTTTGGTAAAGGCGTACCTTTTGAAGGCTTGCTGCTTACCAACCAGGGGGATACCATTGCTCATTTTAAACCAGCCAGATTTGGTATGGGCAGTTTTATTTTTACTCCCTGGACAGGTACGCAATACAAGGCCCTGATTAAATTGCCTGATGGTCAGCAACAAATTGTTATGTTGCCTGTGACCAAAGAAACAGGCTATAACATGCGGCTGGAAAGGGCTGCGCACGGGGAGATACAAATTAAGGTGCAAACAACTGAGCCAGCCAATGGTTACCCGGTTTTTCTTTTTGTTCATACCCGCTATGCTGTAAAAAAAATGCTGAGCAGCATTCTTGAAAAAGGTGAAACCGATTTTTCTATTCCCGACTCAGTGCTGGGTGATGGCATATCTCAGCTGACTGTTTTCAATAGTGCACAGCAGCCGGTTTGTGAGCGGCTGTATTTTAAAAAACCACTTCAAAAAATACAGATTACGGCATCAACCGACCAGGCATCCGCCGGCATACGAAAAAGAATAAGGGTTGGCGTTAGCTCTGCCAAAGAAAGCGGCGAGGCTGTCTCGGCCAACATGTCAATGGCTGTATATAAGATAGATTCGCTGATAACTACCGACGAGTGCAGCATATCCAATTACCTGTTGCTCAGCGCCGATGTTGCAGGTACGATAGAGTCGCCCGGGTACTATTTTTCTGACAATGAAGATATTGTTGCAGCAGATAATTTAATGCTAACCCAGGGCTGGAGAAAATTTAAATGGAATCAACTGGCAGAGAATAAAAAACAGTTATTTCAATTTTTACCGGAAGTATATGGACACATTGTTACCGGCAAAATTGTACCCTCACGTGCCGGCTTGCCGGTAAAAGAAATTGCAGCCTATTTAACGGTGCCTGGTTTGATAACACAATTTCAAACGGCGATAACGGATTCAATTGGCAACATCAAATTCGACATGAAAAATTTGTATAGTGATGGCGACATTATTGTTCAGACCAATAATGAAAAAGACAGTGGCTACCGCTTTGAAATAGATACGCCATTTATAGATACGTATTCCGGAAAAAAACTTGCTGACTTGTCACATATGGACCGCAACGACGCTGTTTTAAAAAGATATATTTCGACACAGGTTCAAAATGCGTATGTGTATAATCAGTTAAATCGTTCTTCAGCAAAATTGCCGGATACAACTGCTTTTTACTCCAGGCCCAATGCATCTTACCTGTTGGATAATTATGTGCGTTTTACCACACTGGAAGAGGTTTTCAGGGAATATGTTTTAGAAGTGAATGTTAGAAAACCTGGCGGTAAATTTAGTCTGCCTGTTATGAATACAGGAGGCCAGGCATATTTTTTAACCCAGCCACTTGTGCTGCTGGATGGGTTACCGGTGTTCAATATTGATAAAATAATGAGTTATGATCCGCTTAAAATAAGGAAGCTGGATGTGTTGACCAGTAAATATTTTTTGAGAGATAATTCTTTTACCGGCATCATCAATCTTACCACTTACAAGGGTGACCTGGATGGATTCGAAATTGATCCAAGGGCTACCATCATCAATTATGAAGGACTACAACTGCAACGCGAATTTTATTCTCCGGTCTATGCAACTTCTGCGCAGCAGCAAAGCCGGATGCCGGATTTCAGAAGCCTGTTGCTTTGGAGCCCGGAACTAAAGACAGACTCGAAAGGAAAATTGCAAACAACTTTTTACACTTCCGATGTGAAGGGAAAATATGCCATCGTGATAGAAGGGTTAAGCAACGATGGAAGGCCGGGAGAGCAAACTATTTATTTTGACGTAAACTAGTCGGATGGTTTAGGTTGCAACAAATCCAACACAAAAATGAAAGGTCCATTTTTAATAGCCGTATAACAAAATAATTAGCTGGATTTGGAATATACTATTGTTATAAAAAAAGGAAATTATTAGCTATGATTTTTTTGCTACCGCCGACATTTCACCGGTTAAAAAAGCACGCAGTGCATTTATCCGGTCGGTATTAATCAGGTCCACATTACATTTCAGCAATTCGCTCCACACTTTTACTTTATCAGGCGAACCCCACAAACGAACCTTTCTGCCGTTTTTATGCGCCTGCAAAACAAAGTATTCCAGACGCTGTATATCGTTTTCGGAAATCTTGCCTTTGCCTTTCCATTTTACAAGGCTTGAGTATTTGCAACTCGCGACTGTATACATATTGTTTGTAGAATCTTGTCCGGCACGTGTAAGATCTTCATCTAAAAAAGCCAGTCGTTCTTCTTCGCCCGAAAGCAAATTATATGGTTTATGCCCTGTCAATACAACAGATACATTCCGCATGATAAGTTCGCCGTTTTTGTAACCAGATAAAATGGACTTGTATTTTTGCAGCAGTTGGGCAAGTACTTTATAAGTCCTATCGGCGTCCGTTTTGATGTCAATCATTAACGTAAGCGGGCAATTGACAGGGTTCGCATTTTGGGCATTTGTATTTACATAGTTTAACAGCGGTTTAAAGTACAATTCTTCCAGCGTTCTTTTATTTTTAAAATAGGGCAGAATATGGGTCACTATCAATTTGCCATTCTTTAAATACACATCCGCTTCCACATAGGTGAAACCATTGTCCAGCGCATCCAGCAGCGGCCTTCTATGCCAATAGTCATTGTGCGCATAAGCGTTGGGAAGAATCATATTTTGAGAACGGACATCGGCTGCTGATAATAAAAAAAAGAGGATAACCAGCAATGGGCAAAACTTTCGGTTGATCATGTAAGGGACATATTTTTTAGCAAACATAAATTTATCACAGAATACCTGCGCCAGTTAATTGACTGATAACAATCAAATAACTTAAACCGGGCAATTAAATAATGGCGGATATACCTGCCGTTAATTAATTGTTGATACGAAAAAATTTTAAAGAAACTTTTACACAAGTACAATCGTTACTGCACGTGGGCTGCGAGTAAAATGATAACGGCCTGTGAAGCGTTTTTATTGCAGCCAACTTGTTCACATTTATTTAACAACTTCTTTTAGCCGGGCAGCATTGCCGCTTTGTTGTAGCTGTTTTTATTGCAAAAGATAAAGACTAAAATTTTATCCGGTTAGTGTGTCCGCAAAATATAGTGATTTGACTACCATGTAAACCGCCAGGCATAAAAATAAATGCACCTTTACCCAACCATCTCCTTAGCCTTGTCATCATACCTAATAAAATTGGATTAACCTGTTCTTAACAGGTATTAAAATTAAATTTACTTTTTAAAATGGTTTTTGTTTGGAAAGCGAGGAAAAAATTTGAGCGCTTGTTTTTCGACACTTTTAGTACAAATAATTATTTATGAAAAAAGCAGTCTTGTTGCTGGCAGTAGCAATTACCTCCATGTCATTCATCAATTGGCATTACAATTTGGATGAAGCAAAGGCAACTGCAAAAAAAGAACACAAACATATTCTACTTAATTTCTCGGGATCAGACTGGTGCGGTCCCTGCATAAGACTGCACAAAGAAATTTTAGGGAGTGATGCCTTTCAGAAATTCGCAACAGGCAATCTCGTATTGGTGAATGCAGATTTCCCCAGAATGAAAAAAAATCAATTATCGAAGGAGCAGCAAAAAATAAATGATGCATTGGCCGATCAATATAATTCCAAAGGAAATTTTCCGCTCACCTTATTGTTAAATGAAAACGGAAAAATTGTAAAACAATGGGAAGGCTTGCCAAGCGCTACACCGGAAGAATTTACAGAAGAAGTGCAGTTTGCAATAGACCAGGACAAATAATTTCATGCATCCAAAACAGGTTTTTAAAGTTCGTGCCAAATTAATGGGCAACCAGTTTGAGCTAAGCGTGGTAGCAGTTAACGAAGACTGGGCCATTCAAAGAATTGATGCCGGCATTGCTGAAATAAAGAGGATAGAGAAATTATTAACCACTTTTGATGAGGGTAGTGAAACCAATTTGATTAACCGTAACGCAGGCCTGGAACCGGTTAAGGTTAGCGAAGAAACTTTTCAGTTAATTGAAAGATCGTTGAAAATATCCGGCCTGACACAGGGTGCATTTGACATTACCTATGGATCTATAGATAAGAGTTTGTGGAATTTCGATACCACAATGAACGCCTTGCCTGATAAAGAAACAGCAAGGAAAATGGTAAAGCTGATCAACTACCGAAATATCATTTTAGATAAAGAAGCAGGAACAGTTTTTTTAAAAGAGAAGGGAACAAGAATTGGTTTTGGAGGTATAGGAAAAGGGTATGCGGCGGAAATGGCAAAAAAGGTGATGGTGCAACAAGGTGTGGAAAGTGGTATTGTAAATGCTTCGGGAGACCTTACCGCATGGGGATTACAGCCGGATGGGGAAGAATGGACGATTGGTATTGCAGATCCCAATAATTCGGGCCAGGTATTTTCATTTATAAAAATAACGGGTCTTGCAGTAGCTACTTCCGGCAATTATGAAAAGTACATTGTGGTGGATGGTAAAAAATATTCGCACACCATCAATCCAAGAACCGGTCTGCCTGTTACGGGAATAAAAAGTGTAACGATTATTACAAAAAACGCAGAGATAGCAGATGCCATGGCGACACCCGTGACCATTATGGGCATTAAAGCAGGCCTGGGAATGATCAACCAGATAAAAGATATAGAAGCAATTATTGTAGACGATCACGATAAAGTATATACTTCAGCAAACATTCATATTCATTAACAAATCACCATGAAAAAAAAGTCCATAACCTGTATTGCGCTGGCAGTCTTATTTATAGCAGGAGCAACTTCCTGTACGACTGTAAAGGAATACCAGAAAAATAAATTAAATGACGCCGAAATGGGATTGTCCGCCAGGAAGATTGAAAAAACAGAACAGAACTTTCAATCCTACCGCGAAGCAGCATCCGGAGCCAATGGTGGTAAAACCGGCGGTGGATGCGGATGCAATTAATTTAATCAAAGAACCAACAGACAATTCATGAAAAAAGTATGCTTAACTGTAATAGGCCTCTACCTGCTATTACTAAATGCGTTTAGCCAGGCGGTAACAAAAGATACGGCTGCTCACGCGGCTAAAGAAGAAACAGTGGAATATGTAGATAAACCGCTTCACCTGGAAGAAACAAACATAGTTTCCAGTTATTATAATCAGAATGGAAATCACAGTGCGGTAACTGGCGGCATCGGTACGGAAAAGGTAACCGATCTTTCCAACGGTCTTGAGTTAAAGTTTACAGGCGCTGATGTGGAAGGACATAAGTATACACTTACAACCGGTTTGGGATTTGATCATCATAGTTCTGCCTCATCTGCTTACGTAAATAAAACCGGTGCATCAAAAACCGGCGGATCAAGAGTGTATCCTTCAATCGATTTTTCAGTAGAAAATAAAAAGGGTAGCACATTTGGTTTTGGAGCTTATTACTCGGCTGAATATAATTATCATTCTTTTGCACTGGATGCAAGTTACTCCCGCAAAATAGGCAAAGGAGGCGAACTGAGCGGAAAGGCAAGTGCTTATTTTGACAAGGTTAAACTGATCTATCCTTCTGAATTAATTCCTGCAACTACAACTGTGGTAACAACTGTTACATCGGCAAGCGGTGGCGGTGGCGGCTCTTATGACGAAGAAGGTGGCAGGGCAGCGATTCCTTCTTCACCAAGGTATACCTACACGGGGTCGCTGGCCTATACACAGGTGATCAATAAAAATATGCAGGCGGCATTGCTGATGGATGTAGTAGGACAGAACGGTTATTTGTCGCTGCCATTCCACAGGGTATATCTGTCTGACGGAACAGTGCATGCTGAAAATTTACCTGTTCAACGGTACAAGTTGCCTATTGGTTTCAGGTTAAATTATTTTGCCGGTGATAAAGTAATTATCAGATCTTACTATCGTTATTTTACAGACGACTGGGGCATTAAAGCACATACCGCAAGCCTGGAAATACCGGTTAAAATATCGCCTTTCTTTTCTGTGTCGCCGTTTTACAGGTATTATACGCAAACCGCTTCAACATACTTTGCTCCCTATCAAAAGCATGCAACAAGTGATACTTACTACACCAGTAACTATGCTTATTCTGCCTTTAACAGTGCCTATTACGGTGTAGGATTACACATTGCGCCACCGGGTGGTTTATGGAAATCGGCATTGAGTTCACTGGAAATAAGATACGGACACTATACTCAAACAACGGATTTAAATTCAAATATTATTTCATTTAATTTTCAATTTAAACACTGATTCTGAACGTTTAACCAAGCACATTTTTAAAAGATAAAACAGCAAAGAGCCATCGTAACAGGTGGCTCTTTGTTGTTTATACATGTATTACACATAAGACATAATTGATTAATTTTTTGTATGAAACTTTGAATTTTTACACAGTACCAGTAGAGGCTTTGTAAAAATCCGGGCTGTTCAAAATATAAACCCGGTTTTTTCGTTCTCAAACAAATCCGGTACCGTGAAAAAATTGATACTCTCATTAATGGTGATGTATTGTATGCTCTCTGTTGCAGCTCAGCCTGCGGTATACAGTGATTCACTGGGCGTGCTGAAAGAGCAGAAAGACCTTGTGATAACCCCCGAAACAGTCATTAAAATTGAAAACCTTGGTACCAATATCAATACCGACTTACCAGAGTTAAGGCCCACGATTTCTGCTGATGGTAACCTGCTTTTTTTTATCTGCCAGAATCATCCGCAAAATACCAAGTTCAATGAAGTCCGCAATTCCCAAGATATATGGTTTTCTGAAAAGGATAGCATGGGCAAATGGAGCCCGGCAGTACACCTGGGTTATCCGCTGAACAGCTATTATTACAATGCGGTTTTTTGGATTTCTCCCGACAACAACCAGATTTTGATACGCAACGCTTTTATCAACGGCGACTATTTTGGCAATGGCGTAAGCATGTGTTATTTAACAAAAGAAGGATACTGGAGCAAGCCGGAAATGCTGCGTATCAGGAACTATGCAAAATACGACCGCGGCCGGCAAAACGGTGCGGTAATGGGTAACAACGGTCGCACCTTGCTGTTTTACATGACGGAAGAAAGTGGCGGATTAAATAATGAGATCTATGTAAGTTTTTTACTAAAAGACAGCACCTGGTCGGAGCCCAAAAACCTGGGCAGGAAGATCAACATGAAAAAGTTTAATCAAACCACTCCTTACCTCGCGCCGGATGGCGTAACGTTATATTTCAGCAGCAACCGTCCGGGAGGATTGGGGTATATGGATATCTGGATGAGTAAACGGCTGGATGACAGCTGGCAAAAATGGAGCGACCCTGTAAACCTTGGCAGCCCGATTAACACCGATGATATGGATACTTTTTTTACCATGGATGCCGGTGGAGAATATGCCTACATGAGTACCGATTTACATAGTTATGGCGAAAGTGATATTGTAAGAATAAAATTGCTGGAAAGAGAAAAACCTGATCCGGTGATATTGGTTAGTGGAAACGTATATAACAAAAAAACAGGCAAACCGTTGAGTGCTTCGCTGGTGTATGAAACCTTGCCGGATGGTACAGTTGCAGGCAATGGTATAAGCAATGCGGCCGATGGCGCTTTTAAAATGGTATTGCCTTACGATAAAAATTATTTAATCCGGGCACAGGCTGATCACTTTTTTGCTATCTCAGAAAATTTTAACCTGGATTCGCTCGTAAAACAAGGCTACAAAGAAATTCATAAAGATTTGTACCTGGTACCAATTGAAGTGGGTGCTGTTGTAAGACTAAACAATGTTTATTTTGATTTTGATAAATGGTTTTTACGGCCTGAATCTTTTGTTGAACTGGACAGGGTAGTAAAAATGATGGAAGACAACCCGGCTGTTGAAATTGAAATGAGCGCACATACGGACAGTCGAGGCAGCGATGAATATAATTTTAAACTGAGTGATAACAGGGCGAAATCAGCAATGGATTATATTTTATCCAAGGGTATTTCCCCAACAAGGATTGTGTCGCATGGTTACGGTGAATCAAAACCAGTGGTGCCAAATGATACAGACGAAAACAGGCAGCTGAACAGGAGAGTAGAGTTTACCATTTTGAAAAATTAAGCTGAAGGCAGAAAGCCGAAGGCGTAAAGCAAAAAGCAAAAAGCAAAAAGCAAAAAGCAAAAAGCAAAAAGCAAAAAGCAAAAAGCAGAACGCTGAACGCTTAAAGTAAAGGCAGAAGGCAAAGGCATAAGGCAGCAGCCAAAAAGCAGACACCTGGAATCAGTGAACTTGAACTTATAACCTACAACTTAAAACTTATAACTTATTTAAACGCCGGATGAAACTGTTGCAATGTGGTCCGTAAAAATTCCCTGTCGAGATGCGTATAAATTTCTGTGGTGGTGATGCTCTCATGGCCCAGCATTTCCTGTACGGCGCGAAGGTCGGCACCGCCTTCTACAAGATGCGTGGCAAATGAATGGCGGAAGGTATGTGGTGAAATTGTTTTTGTAATACCCGCCTGTTTGGTCAGTTCTTTTATAATCAAAAAAATCATTACCCGGCTGAGCTTCGAGCCCCTGCGGTTTAAAAATAAAATGTCATCATTACCCGGTTTAACAGCAATGTGTACCCGGATATCATTGCGGTAAATATTGATGTATTTTATGGCATCACTTCCTATTGGCACCAATCGTTCTTTATCTCCTTTTCCAATCACCCGTATAAAACCCACATCCAGGTAAAGGCAGCTGATGCGTAAGTTAACCAGTTCACTAACACGCAATCCACAGCTGTAAAGGGTTTCAAGTATTGCCTTGTTACGGCCACCTTCGGGTTTGCTTAAATCCAGCTGACCAATAATGTTTTCAATCTCTTCAAAACTCAATATATCCGGCAGGGTTCTTTTTAGCTTAGGAGACTCCAGTAAATAGGATGGATCAACGGTAATGATCTGTTCCATCAGGCAATATTTAAAAAAACTTTTCAGTCCGGAAACGATCCTGGCTTGCGAACCGGCCGTCATACCCAGTTCACTGATCCAGCGGACGAATTGTTCAAGGTCTTTCAATGTGACCTGATCGGGAGACAGCAAATATCCGGTAACGGATAACCAGGTAGTGAGTTTTTCAATATCGTGCAGGTAGGCCTCCACCGAGTGATCGCTCAGCGATTTTTCTAATTGCAGGTACGCTTTAAAGCCTCTTTTATACGACTGCCACATCGTAGTTTTGTTGTCAGACAATGTTGATTTTTTGGAAGGTGGATTTTTAAATTGTTTCCCTAATTTCGTTTTTACTACAGCAATATTAAATCAATAATGACAGTAAATCTTCGCAGCTTCCGCAAAAAGGTATTGGCCTATAAAAAATCAATGCGTTCGTTTTTAACCAGGCTTGAAAACAAGCCTCCCAAAAGTTTGCATGCAATGGCAGATTACGCAGATAAGGAAGTGTGGCAGCAAATAGACTGCCTGAGTTGCGGTAACTGCTGTAAAAAAATGACACCTACTTTTACGCCTTCAGATGTTAAAAGAATATCGGCCCACCTGGAAATGACACCTGCTGCCTTTAAAGAAAAATGGCTGTTGTTTGATAAAAAAGACAAGGACTGGCAGAATAAGAAGCAACCCTGCCAGTTTTTTAATATGAGCGATTATAAATGTTCCATCTACCCGGTGCGTCCCGCCGACTGTGCAGGCTTTCCACATCTTACCAAAAAAAGAGTGACCAGTTATTTACATGTGCACCGTCAAAATATACAGTATTGTCCGGCTACTTTTAAATGGGTAGAAACGATGCAGGCGCTTGCGAAGAACGGCTTTCCTACAGGTAAACATCCTCAATAAAAAAATACTCTGCCGGCTCATTGTTTAATATCAGGATGGATAGGATGTCGAATTGAATGCGTTTCCATTGGGGTTGCAGGTACAGGTATTGTTCCGCCGCATTGATCAGGTTTTCTATTTTCTTTCTGCCTACTTTTTCTTCGGGCAACCCGAATTTTTTGGTGCGCCGCGTTTTAATTTCAATAAAATGAAGAGTATCCGTTTTGGAAGCTATTATATCAACCTCCCAGTGGCTATGACGCCAGTTTTTTTCCAGTACAAGGTAACCTGCGTTCTGTAAATAAGCGGCGCCCAGCGTTTCGCCCGCAAGCCCGGTATGGTTATGCTTTGCCATATTCAAATATAATTTATCTGTCGCAGGCAAAAGGTTTTTCCAAAATATTGCCTTGCTGATATTATTACTTATTTTTGTGGTTGTTAAAAAATGTACATGAAAAAAGACCCGTCAATTGTAATCAGTTTTGTGTTGCTGGTATTAATGGCTTCCTTATACAGGATTTTGCCTGGAAGACCACTTGGTTTTGCACCGCAAATAGCCATGGCATTGTTTGCTGGCAGTATTGTGAAGGATAAAAAGTATTCATTTCTGTTACCACTTTTTTCCATGCTGGTGTCAGATATTCTGTATGAAGTGTTGTTTAAATTCCACATTTCGGCTACGCCTGGTTTTTACAGCGGACAGGCAGTCAATTATATTTTGTTTATTGGATTAACTGTTATTGGATTTGCCATTCAGCAAACAAAACCGGTTCAAATTTTAACTGGTGCTTTTGCTGGTACTACCATGTATTTCATCTTAAGCAACTTTGCAGTTTGGATCGGTGGCGGTCTTGATATTGCCAATCAGCCTTATCCCAAAACAATGGCTGGGTTGCTGCATTGTTATGCAGAAGCAACGCCGTTTTACCGCGGCAGTTTGTATGCTACAATAATATTTAGCGCCCTGCTGTTTGGCGGTTATTTTTTGATTAACAAATATGTTGTACAAAAGCCGGTACCGGTCAGTTCATAAACTGTTGTTGCAAAATCATTGCATGCTGCCATCACCTGAAGTGATGGCAGCATTTTTTGCGGGGGATCAGGTTAATGAAAATGGCGAACCGTTTAAACTTCGCAATTGTATGGATTAAACTCAAATACAAAGCAGGTTAAATTTCAAATGAAAAGCCCTTTTCAATCAGCCGGTCATATACCTTCTTATCAAACCTGAATAATTTTGCAGCTCTGTGCGAAACATCCTTTTGTTTTTCACTTGAAGAAACCAGCAGGTTCATCTTAATCATTTTTCTTCTGAAATTGGGCTTATCCAGTTTTTTTTCCAGTATGGCTTCATATAATTCCTGCAATTGCAGCAACGTGAATTTTTTGGGCAGCAGGTTAAATCCTATTGGTTCATGTTGCACTTTGTGTTGCAGATGAGAAAAGCACTTTGTAAAAATTGTATTGTGATCAAAACTCATTTTTGGCACTTTGTTTACATTAAACCAAACTACATCCGATACAGTCGGGCCCGCATGCAATTCAAATTTTTCAATGTTTACCAAAGCATAATAGCAAACTGTAATCACGCGTTTAACCGGAAAACGATTGACTTCGCCAAAAATATGGAATTGTTCCAGGTAGATATTTTGAACTGCTGTTTGTGAAGTTAATATTCTGTAAGCTGCCTTATCAAGGCTTTCGTTGTATTTTATCCACCCACCAGGCAAGGCCCATTGACCTTTGGTGATGCCCTCTCCATGCTTTACCAATAGGACTGAAAGTGATGAGTCTTTAAATCCGAAGACAACGCAATCGATAGACAGTGCATCAATAATTTCATCAGATAATTTCAACTTGTCAATTTTTAATTGGTAAAAAAAAGTTCTTGCAAAGTACAATTTTTATAAACCTCTTCCTGCCTGCGAAGAGGATTTGTGTGCAACACGCAAACCACACGCACCAGTTATTTGACAGGATTGCTCTGCATTTCAACAACCGGTGTGGAAAAAATAAATTTTAGCAGATTAAAAATTTAAAATAACTTGTAGTCTAAATTACTATAAGTTAATAAAACTGTAGTAACCTATTGCCATAAAAATTAAAAAGACGATTGCCAATAATAACATGGCGGCTGTGTTGATAACATTAAATCCAAGCGCTGATACATGATAAATAATTGCCCCGCCGGCACATGATTTTCATATTTTTTGTTGTACGTGTTTCCTAAGCAACACCAGTAAAATTTATAATCAGGTGACTTAGGCATCCTGTCAAAAAGAGGAAAAAAATTTGACTTTTAAAATAAATGTCAAACATACTTTTAATAACACTGTTTCAAATAGTATATGAATGAATAAAAGTCTGTTTCTTTTAATACTCTGTGCCGGTAGTTTTTGTTCTGCCCAGCAAAAGCCTGCATTGAAATTGTGGTATAATACTCCTTCGGGTAAAACCTGGGAAAACGCTCTACCCATCGGCAATGGCAGGTTGGGCGCTATGGTTTATGGAAATGTGGATACCGAAACAGTCCAGTTAAACGAACACACCTTGTGGAGTGGAAGCCCGAACCGGAATGACAATCCGTTAGCGCTGGATTCGTTAACCGAAATCCGGCAACTGATATTTGCAGGTAAACAAAAAGATGCGGAACAATTGGCTAACCGGGTTATCATCAGCAAAAAATCCCAGGGCCAAATGTATTTACCTGCTGGTGAATTACACCTGGTATTTGATGGGGTTGACAATTATACAAATTATACCAGGGAGCTGGATATTGAGAAAGCTGTTGCTACCACCACGTATAAAGCCGGAGGTGTTACCTATACAAGGAAAGCAGTTGCGTCTTTTACTGACCAGGTAATTGCAATAGAATTAACGGCAGATAAACCTAACAGTATTTCATTTACTTCTTTTTATTCAACACCGCTGCCAAATACTATTACTAAAACCGCCGGGCAATCACTGTTAACTTTTTCAGGTACCGGTATTGATCATGAAGGGGTGAAGGGTAGTATACATTATAAAGGCCTGGTACAGTTTAAAACGAAAGGAGGAAGCATCACTGCTACGGATACTGCTGTGATTATAAAAAATGCGGATGCTGTAACAGTGTATATTTCAATTGCGACCAATTTTGTCGATTATCATACGCTGAATAGTGACGAAGACCCCAGGGCCCGGAGATATCTTGCAAAAGCAGTTACCAAATCATTCGCTCAAATTTTACGACAACACATTGCTGCCTATCAAAACTATTTTAACCGGGTAAAACTGAATTTAGGAAACACGGAGCCCGCAAAGCTTCCAACAAATGAGCGGTTAAAAAATTTCAATAAAACCAATGATCCAGAGTTGGTAACACTCTACTATCAATATGGCCGGTATCTGTTGATTTCTTCTTCGCAACCCGGCGGCCAGCCTGCCAACCTGCAGGGCATTTGGAATAATAAAGTTTATCCGCCGTGGGATAGCAAATACACCATCAACATCAATGCAGAAATGAATTACTGGCCTGCAGAAAAAACAAATCTTTCAGCATTGCACGGGCCATTTATGCAGATGGTAAAGGAAATGGCTGTTACAGGAAAACAAACTGCCCGGGACATGTACGGCACAAGAGGCTGGATGGCGCACCACAACACAGACATATGGCGGGCCACAGGAGCTGTGGATGGCGCTTTTTGGGGTGCATGGATCAATGGCGGCGGATGGGGTGTTATGCATTTATGGGATCATTATCTGTACACCGGTGATAAAAAATTTTTGGTTGATGTTTATCCGGTAATGAAAGAGGCTGCACTTTTTTACGCTGATTTTTTAATAGAACATCCCCGGTATAGGTGGCTGGTAATTTGTCCCGACATGTCGCCGGAAAATGCACCGGCCGCCCACCAGGGTTCATCGCTGGATGCCGGCGTTACCATGACCAATCAACTAATTTTTGATGTTTTTAGTAACACCATTAAAGCCGCAGGTATTTTAAAGAAAGACAAAGCTTTGATGGATACGCTCGTCCAAAAAAGAAGTCGTTTATCGCCGATGCACATAGGTCAGTTTGGGCAACTGCAGGAATGGTTAGACGACATTGATGATCCAAAGGATCATCACCGGCATATTTCACACTTATACGGCTTGTTTCCATCTAACCAAATTTCACCTTACCGCACACCATCACTATACAGCGCCGCAAAAAATACCTTGCTGCAGCGTGGAGATGTCTCCACCGGCTGGAGCATGGGTTGGAAAGTAAACTGGTGGGCAAAAATGCTGGACGGCAATCATGCCTATAAACTGATACAAAGCCAACTTACACCAGTGGGTACCAATGAAGGTGGTGGTGGCACTTACAATAATTTATTTGATGCTCATCCGCCTTTTCAAATTGATGGGAATTTTGGATGCACGTCGGGGATCACAGAAATGCTGATGCAAAGTGATGATGGACTGTTAAGTCTTCTGCCCGCATTACCGGATGTTTGGCTGGCAGGTGGAAGTATTAGTGGCTTGAAGGCAAGAGGAGGATTTGAATTGGTTGACATGAAATGGAAAGATGGCAAATTAGTAAAAGCAATCATCAAATCAACGCTGGGAGGTAATCTTCGTTTGCGCTTGCCAAACACAATGACAGCGCATGGAGTGATATTGAAGAAAGCCATTGGTGAAAATCCAAATACTTTCTACCAAACAGAAAAAATACCTGATCCGGTGGTCGCAGGAAAAGCAATTATCACGCCACCAGCTTTAGCCATAACTTTTGAGTATGATTTACCAACCACCGCCGGACAGGTGTACACCTTGCTGGCAAAATAAAATTTGGAACAGACCCTCAGTGTTTAAAAACGCTGAAAATATAAATAATAGCTTCTTTAAAAACATGCCTGATTACATAAAAACGAATGCCAAATATGAAAAGAATTATCTCCACCGGTTTTTTACCGCACGCAATCAGCAGGCTTGCATATGCTACAGTTAGGGAAGTAGTTAAAGCGAATTGCAAAACATTGGCCATAGTTGTGGCAACTGCATTGCTTGGGGGAAGTTGTGCAGCCCAGTCAACAGTCACAGAAGATTTTAAGCCTTCCACCCTCAACCAGCCGGGGCAGGAATATCCGCAGGTAAATTCTCAGGGGTATGCAAGATTTAAAATAGTAGCGCCCTCCGCAGACAGCGTAAAGGTAAGTCTTGGGCTTGGTGGAAGAGGGGGTACAAAACTTACGAGAGCGGCAGATAGTTCCTGGATGGGTACAACTGAGGGACCAATGGATGAAGGCTTTCATTACTACAACGTGAACATTGATGGAGGGAAGTTCAATGATCCCGGCGCATTGAATTTTTATGGTTCCGTTCGTTGGGAAAGCGGCATAGAAATTCCGGCGCATGACCAGGATTTTTATGCATTGAAAGATGTTCCGCATGGTAATGTTCAGCAGGTATTATTTCCTTCTGCAAGTACCAAAACATCACGGCGTGCATTTGTATACACGCCACCAGGTTATGAAAAAGACAAAGGAAAAAAATACCCTGTTTTATACCTGCAGCATGGCTGGGGCGAGGATGAAACGGCATGGAGTAACCAGGGGCACGCCAACCTCATCATGGACAATATGATTGCCGAAGGCAAGACAAAGCCATTTATTATTGTAATGACTTATGGCATGACCAATGAAGTGAAATGGGGGCATATAAAAGAGTTCAGTATTGTACCGTTTCAAACAGTATTGCTGGATGAACTCGTTCCTTACGTGGATGCAAACTTCCGCACAATGGCTAACCGGGAAAACCGTGCAATGGCAGGCTTGTCAATGGGTGGCATGGAAACCCATACCATTACTATAAACAAGCCGGATGCTTTTTCTTACTATGCGCTGCTTAGCGGCGGCACTTACACGCCCGAAGAAATAAAGGATAAATCAAAAGTAAAATTGATTTTTCTTAGTTGCGGAAGCAAGGAGAGACCTGATGCCGTAAAAAGCTCAGTACAATCTTTGAAAGAAGCAGGCATCAACGCCGTGTCTTATATCTCAGAAAATACTGCTCATGAATTTCTTACCTGGAGAAGAAGCCTGCATGAACTTGCGCCACTTCTGTTTAAGTAAAAAAAACTCCTGTTAATTTTAATTGGTTGTAAAACTGTTAGATGAAGTACAAACACACACTCATAATGCTAGCGGTGACTTTTTTTAGTCACTACTGTATAGCGCAAGCCGGCAATGGCACGGCTGCCGATGACTTTAAACCTGCCTCCACCAACCAGCCGGGCAAAAAATATCCACAAGTGACTGCCGGCGGAAAGGTGAGGGCAAGCATTGCAGCACCACAGGCACTCAAGGTTCAGCTTGATATTGGCGGCAAAAAGTATGACATGGTAAAAGATGAGACGGGTGTTTGGACCGGTGAATCCATGCCACAGGATGAAGGCTTTCATTATTATCAATTGAATATTGATGGTGCTTCGGTACCCGATCCCGGAAGCCTCTGTTTTTACGGTGCCGGCCGCTGGGGAAGTGGTATTGAAATTCCAGCCAGTGACCAGGATTTTTTTGCACTGAAAGATGTACCCCATGGGCTGTTGAGTGAAAACATTTATTTCTCCAAAATTACCAATGCCTGGCGGCGGTGCTTTGTGTATACGCCTGCCGGATACACCGAAAACAGCAAAACACGCTACCCGGTTTTATACCTGCAGCATGGCAGCTTTGAAGATGAAACAGGATGGGCAACCCAGGGAAAAGCCAACTTAATTCTTGATAACCTCGTCGCTGATAAAAAAGCTGTTTCGATGATAATTGTAATGGATAACGGTTATGCATATGTGCCACAGGATACAGCAGCTGCAAACAAAAGAATGCCTTCTTTCGGAACATTTGAAAAAGTGATGGTGAATGAAATTATCCCGATGATAGATACCAAATTTAGAACGATTACCAACCGTGAACATAGGGCAATCGCAGGCCTTTCGATGGGTGCCAATCAAACTGTACGCATCCTTATGAATAACCTGGGCAAGTTTTCTTTCTTCGGCGGATTCAGTGGTACTGCAAATTACCCTTCAACCGAAGCCATTGATCCTGCTACATTCATGGATGGAAAATTTAAAGATGGGGAAGCATTCAACAAACAGGTGAAGATATTTTTTCTTGGGCTTGGCACTAAAGAACCCAATCCATTTCCGGGATCCGTTGGTGCATTCAGGGCTATGTTAGATAAGCAGGGTATTAAGCATGTATATTATGAATCTCCACAAACAGCGCACGAATGGCTAACCTGGAGAAGGGACTTGCAGCAGTTTGCATCATTAGTTTTTAAAGACTAAAATGAAAAAAAAATATCTTAAGTACACTTCTTTTTATCGTGGTTATTTGATGTTGCTACTATTTACAGCCGGGTCTCTTCTAATTACCTCCGTTACGGTGGCGCAGAAAAAAAACACAGGCAAAAACACAGCTGCATTTCAATCCGGCAAATACGAGAACATTTTTATTGATGCGGGGTATAGCAAAGCAGCTATTGATCAAAAAGTTGAAAAAGCCTATCATGATATTTTTGAAGGCCCCAACAAGGTGTACTTTGAGGTTGGCGACAGCATGGCTTATGTATCAGACATCAAGAACCATGATGCAAGAACAGAAGGACTCTCTTATGGAATGATGATAGCTGTGCAGTTGAATAAGAAAGAGGTATTTGATCGTATTTGGAGATGGAGTGAAAAATATTTGCAGCATCCTGATGGCCCGTCAAAGGGTTACTTTGCCTGGAGTATTAACCCGGAAAGCATGAAGAAAAATTCTGAAGGCACTGCATCGGATGGAGAATTATATTTTATCACGGATCTTTTGTTTGCGTCTAACCGTTGGGGTAATGCTACCGGTATCAATTACTACGCAAAAGCAAGAAAGATATTGGATGCCATGTGGAAGAAAGATGGCACAGGCGGCATACACAATATCATCAATACAGCACACAAGCAAATAAGTTTTACACCCGAAAGAGACAATTACAATTGGACTGATCCTTCTTATCATTTGCCGGCTTTTTACGAAATATGGGCCTTATATGCAAAAGATGGGCACGAACAATTTTATAAAGATTGCGCCGATACCTCCCGTGCCTTTCTGCATCGTACATGCGACGCAGTGACGGGGCTTAGTCCTGATTATGCAGAGTTTTCCGGTGCGATACACGTAGCTCCGTGGATGCCTGCAGGATTCCGCTATGATTCATGGCGTGTGCCAATGAATATTGCAATGGATTATACATGGTTTGCTAAAGACAAAGCCTGGCAGCAAGACTATGCAAAAAAGATTCAGCAATTTTTGCGGTCAAAAGGCATCAGCAAATTTGAAGACCAGTTTAATACAGATGGCACCACACCGACTGAAATATTGCAGGCAGGCGGCTTTAAAAAACTAAGACATTCTATCGGCCTGGTAGGAACGGCAGCTACCACAGCAATGATCACAAAAGATAAAGCCGGTTTAGATTTTGTACATGAATTATGGAACTCAAAACTGGAACCTTATGAAGATGGATATTTTGATCCTTATTATGATGGATTGCTATATCTTTTCAGCCTGATGCACCTGGGTGGAAAATACCAGGTAATAACACCGAAATAATAATTTGAAAAGTAAATACGCAATATGAAAAAAATGTTGGCAGCCGCAACAGTGTTATGCTTGTTGTTTCAATATGTAAATGCACAGGAGCCTGTAAAGGCGGCACAGTTTGGATTTGATACAGCCCGTACAAACATACCGCACGGTAAAATTGATACGATAACTTATCCGTCCAAAACAGTTGGTACAAAAAGAAGAGCGATCATTTATACTCCACCCGGCTTTGCTAAAAATAAAAAATATCCCGTTTTATATTTATTGCACGGCATTGGCGGCGATGAAAAAGAATGGCTGAACGGTGGCACACCCCAAGTGATTCTGGATAACTTATATGCCGATGGAAAAATAGAACCGATGATTGTGGTGATGCCAAACGGCAGGGCCATGAAAGATGACCGTGCTGGTGGCAATGTTTTTGAAGCACCGAGGGTACAGGCTTTTGCAACCTTTGAAAAAGATTTACTGAATGATGTGATACCATTCATTGAAAAAAGGTATCCTGTGCTTAAAGACAGGGAGCATAGAGCAATTGCGGGCTTATCAATGGGGGGCGGACAATCACTCAATTTTGGGCTTGGTAACCTTGATCAATTTGCATGGATCGGCGGCTTCTCCTCAGCCCCCAATACAAAGCCACCAAAAGAACTGCTGCCTGACCCCGAAGCTGCCAAACAGAAAATTAAACTGCTTTTTATTTCTTGCGGTGCAAGCGATGGCTTGATCTCATTCAGTAAAAGAACACACGATTACCTCCGGCAGTATGGCGTTCCACATATCTATTTTATCGAACCCGGCGTACATGATTTTAAAGTTTGGAAGAATGGTTTGTTCATGTTTTCACAATTGATCTTCAAACCGGTTGATCCCGCTACGTTTTCAAAATATCCTGTGGCTGGTGCACCTGCGGCAACCAATATCCGCAATGCAAAATACCCCCAGGTAACTTCAGACAGCAGGGTACTATTTAGCATTAAAGCACCAGACGCAAAAAACGTACAAATTGATTTGGCAAAAAAATACGACCTGGTAAAAGATACAGCCGGTGTATGGACAGTGACAACCGATTCTGTGAGCGAAGGATTTCATTATTATTCGTTGCTGATAGATGGCGTGGCGGTGGCCGATCCTGCAAGTGAAACTTTTTATGGCATGGGCAGAATGGCAAGTGGCATTGAAATTCCTTTTGCCGGCGGCGATTATTATTCAACTAAAAATGTACCGCACGGTGATATAAGGATCAAAAAATATTTTTCAAAAAACACTTTTTCATGGAGGCAATTTTATATCTACACTCCACCGGGTTATGATTCAGCCACGGCAGATAGATATCCTGTGTTATATCTGTTGCATGGAGGCGGCGAAGATGAACGAGGCTGGGCAACACAGGGAAAAACAGACATGATCTTAGATAATTTAATTGCTGATAAAAAAGCAACGCCGATGCTGATAGTAATGGTTGATGGCAATTTTTATGGAACCGGCGGCGGCATTGCCGGCTTTGGAGAAGCCGCATTAAAATCTTTTGAAAACGAATTGAAAGAAAATGTGATGCCCTTTGTAGATAAAAATTACCGGACAAAAACAGGTGCCAGTAATAGAGCGCTTGCAGGCCTTTCCATGGGCGGTTTGCAAACATTGTACGCAGGTTTAAAAAATACAGATCAGTTTGCCTACCTCGGTGTATTTAGTTCCGGCTGGTGGGCTAATCAACCTTCGCTTGCAGAGCCACAGTATACTTTTATGAAAGAGCATGCATCTTCTATCAACAGTAATTTAAAAAACTTCTGGATTGCCATGGGCGGCCCCGAAGACATCGCTTACAAGAATTGCAAAATCATGCTGGGCAGGTTTGATGAGATGGGTGTTAAATATAAATACAGCGAATACCCGGGCGGGCATACCTGGCCGGTGTGGAGAAACAACCTGTACAATTTTGCACAGGTATTATTCAGGTAAAAAACGTTGCCAATTATTTTATTTTAAGAAAAAGACTTTTCATGAAAAAATCAATGCTCAAAACAGGTATGATATGTGTTTTTTGTGCTATCAATTTCCATTCAGCTATTGCACAAACCCCCACTTTAAACTTAGATTTTACAAAGCCCGGTGCTAATGTAAGTCCCATGTTGTATGGGCTGATGACAGAGGAAATCAATCATGCCTATGATGGTGGCTTATATGCCGAGTTAATCCGCAACAGGATATTTAAAGACAACAAAACTACGCCGGAAGCCTGGAGCCTCGTTCGAAATGATTCTGCTTCTGTGGCGGCAATAAAGCTGATGGCAACCAACGAAGAGCATATCCCTTATGATGAGCGTCGCCATGCCATCAACGGGGCACTCTCCACCTGCTTAAGGCTTACGGTTGAAAAAGCAGCAGGTCGTGTTGGTATCGCCAATGAAGGTTATTGGGGCATACCCGTAAAACCTTCTACCACTTATAACGCTTCACTTTACATAAAAGGTACGGGCCGCACAGAACCCTTTCGCTGGCCCTGGGAACCGAAACCCTCTACGCTGTCCCTGCCAGACATTGCAGACAACGCAGCGGGTCCAATTACAGTTTCCATTGAAAGCAATGATGGAAAAACAGTGTATGCTTCCGGAACGATCAACCTTGCAAAAAGTATTTTCTGGAAAAAATATGAAGTTACACTAACCACCAAAGCGGATGCAAAACCTACCGCAGATGCAAGGTTTGTAATTACAACAGATCGGGTGGGGGAGTATTATTTTAATTTGGTTTCATTGTTTCCACCAACCTATCATAATAAGCCCAATGGCTTCAGACCAGAGTTGATAAAAATGATGGCCGATATGAAACCAAAATTCCTGCGTTTCCCGGGTGGAAATTATTTGGAAGGCCCAATGATTACGGATGCCTTTCCCTGGAAAACCACATTGGGTCCGTTGGAGCAAAGGCCCGGCCATAAAGGCTCCTGGGGTTACCGTGCTTCTGATGGTTTAGGACTATTGGAATTTTTACAATGGTGTGAAGACATAGGTGCAGAGCCACTGTTGGCTGTGTATGCAGGTTATTCATTGCAGGGTGATCATGTGGATGCTGGCCCGCTGTTACAACCATATGTAGAGGATGCACTGGATGAAATTGAATACGTGACGGGGGATGTAAATACTTACTGGGGCGCTAAACGTGCCGCTGACGGGCACCCGGCACCTTTTAAATTAAAGTATATTGAAGTAGGCAACGAGGACTGGTTTGACAGAACCAATAGTTATGATGGAAGGTTCAAACAATTTAGGGCAGCGATTGAAAAAAAATACCCATCACTGCATGTGATCTCTACCATTGCTGAAACACAATATCCAGACCTGAAAATAACCGGGGATAAGAAGCCGGAGGTGGTGGATGAACATTACTACCGCAACTCCTGGGAAATGTGGGAGAACGCTTCGCAATATGACAAGTACGACCGCAATGGGCCAAAAATATTTGTTGGTGAATGGGCAACAAGAGAAGGTGCACCAACAACGAATTTAAACGCTGCATTAGGCGATGCAGCCTGGATGACCGGCATGGAAAGGAATGCAGATTTGATCATCATGTCTTGCTATGCACCACTATTTGTAAATGTAAACAAAGCCACATCCACTGCTCCCAAAGCATGGCAATGGGATTCTGATTTAATTGGCTACGATGCATTAAACAGTTATGGTTCTCCATCTTACTATGTTCAAAAATTATTCGGAAACTTATTGGGAGATAAGGTTGTATCCATTACCGCCACTAATATTCCAACGCAACCAAAACCACTGACCAAACAAGACAGCACGGAAGGAAAAAAAGTTGCTATCCAGGTACCGACTGTTTTTTACAGCGCAACAGCGGATGAAAAAACAGGCGACCTCTTTATTAAAATTGTCAACACAACCGGCAAAAAACAACCGGTTAATTTTAACCTGAATGGCGTTACTAAAGTGTTGCCTGATGCAACAATGTATGTCATTACAAGTGCCAGGCCGCAAGATACAAATACCATTACGGAGCCTGAAAAAATTGTGCCGGTAAGTTCAAAAATAAAAGGGGTGTCATCTAAGTTTAAAAGAATACTGGAGCCATATTCGGTAAGTGTGTTACAATTGCAGGTAGCTAAATAAGCAAATTATTTTCTAATCAAGACCGGCTAAAACAAACATGAAAAATAAAATTATTCTGTCAGCCATTTTTTTCCTGCCGGCCTTCGCTTCCTTTTCTCAGGATAAAAATTTTTACATCTTCCTCGCCTTTGGCCAATCCAATATGGAAGGCAATGCACCCGTAAGGCCAGAAGATACAGTTGGCGTAGACAGCCGCTTTAAAGTAATGGAAGCAGTAGACTGTCCTGATCTTAACCGGACAAAGGGGAAATGGTATACCGCCATTCCGCCGTTATGCCGCTGCCACACCGGTTTAACGCTTACCGATTTTTTTGGGAGAACAATGGTGGCCAATTTACCAAAGGATGTAAGGGTCGGTATCATTAACGTATCTGTTGGCGGTTGCAAAATTGAATTGTTTGATAAAGATAACTATCAGTCTTATGTTGCTACGGCTCCGTCATGGATGCTGGGCATGATAAAAGAATATGACGGCAATCCTTATGCAAGGTTGGTGGAAATGGCGAAGCTGGCGCAGAAAGACGGCGTAATCAAAGGTATATTGTTGCACCAGGGAGAATCCAACCCCAATGATTCTTTATGGACAAAAAAAGTAAAAGTAGTGTATGAGAATCTATTGAAAGATTTACATCTCAAAGCAAAGCAGGTGCCACTGCTTGCAGGCGAAACGGTGAATGCTGACCAGGGTGGCATTTGTGCAGGAATGAATAAGATCATTGCAACGTTGCCTCAAACAATTAAGCACTCATGTGTCATTTCATCTGCAGGATGTGCTGATGCAGCGGATAATTTACATTTCAATGCAGAAGGTTATAAAGAGTTGGGTAAAAGGTTTGCAGAAAAAATGTTATCATTAATGAAATAATCATCATGAAAAATAAATGTAACCATCAAGCCTGTAGTAGATCTATATTTTTCTTTCTCGTTTTTTTTGCAGCGCAGTTATTCCTGCATGCGCAGGATAAAAATCCTATGCCTGCTATTCCGGAGGCAAAGCCAATTAATAGCGTGCAAATGGGCGATTCAAAATCCTTTCCTGAAATGAAATTGGATATTCCGATTGCACCCGGCCCTTACGAACCAACATGGGAATCTATTGAAAAAAATTATCCAGGTTCTCCAAAGTGGTTACGGGATGCCAAGTTTGGTATCTGGGTTCACTTTGGTCCGCAGTCTGCCGGGCAAAGCGGTGACTGGTATGCACGCAAGCTGTATGTGCAGGGCTCACTGGCAAATAAAAATCACCTCAAAAAATTTGGACATCCTTCTGAAGTGGGTTACAAAGAAGTATTGCGTGACTGGAATCCTAAAAAATTGGATCCTGCCAAACTCACTAAAATATACCGGGATGCAGGTGCAAAATATTTGATGATACAAGGTGTGCATCACGATAATTATGATATGTGGAATTCAAAATATCAACCATGGAACTCCGTCAACATCGGTCCTAAAAGAGATTTGATTGGTGAATGGGCGAAAGCCTGCCGTGCAGACGGTATGCGGTTTGGCGTAACCTTTCATCACGAGTACACATGGTGGTGGTGGCAAACAGCTTTTGGCAGCGACACTTCAGGAGACAGGAAAGGAATGCCTTACGACGGTAATCTTACATTGGCGGACGGCAAAGGAAAATGGTGGGAAGGGTATGATCCCCGGATGCTGTATGGTATTGATTTGCGGGAGTATGATGGGGTAGATAAAAATGCGCATTCCCCATGGTCACCCCCACCTGCAGGTATATTTTCCAATCACCTGGAGTATGGAAAATGGTATGCAAAAAACTGGGCTTTGCGAATGATGGATGTTGTGGAGCATTACGATCCTGATTTTATTTATACAGACGGTACCGTGCAGGGGCCATTCACCGGGGATGGAACTGGTACCGGGCTGAAAGCAGATGCCATGCAGCATGTAATAGCCGACTTCTACAACCGTACGCTGAAGCGTCGTGGAGTAGTTAATACTTTCAGCATTGTAAAATTCCGCAACAAAACAAATGGCACTGTAAATACAGAAGAGTTTGGCGTACCTGAGAAAATAAATACAGATCAAACATGGATTGCAGAAGCTCCTGTTGGGGATTGGTTTTATGCTCCCGGCTTTACTTATAATTCAGGTATGATGATCCGGTATGTTATTGAAGCAATAGCAAGGGATGGCAATGCGGCACTTTGTATTTCCATTTTACCTGATGGCTCATTAGATGCAGGCAGTTTAAAAATGCTGAAAGAAGTAGGCGTATGGATGCGAAGGAATGGTGAATCTGTTTACGGCAGCCGTGCATGGACTATCCCGGGCGAAGGAGCAATAGTTGATGGCAAACTAAAAATGTTGCCTGGTGGCGGATTGACTAAAAGACAGGCTGAGTTTAAGTTTGACGAGCACGACTTCCGTTTTACAATCGGCAAAAACAATGCGCTGTATGCATTTTGTATGAACGTGCCTGCACCAGGCACTCAATTAAAAATAAAATCGCTTGGTGCAGCAGCGGGTTTCCCGGGTAAAACTGTAAAAAATGTTACACTGCTGGGTTACAAAGGCAAACTGCAATGGAAGCAGGAAAGTGATGGACTTTACATTACATGTCCGGCAACTATGCCATTTGAAACTTCTATTGTTTTTAAAGTAGATTAAATATGCCAGCATACCTGTATGCAGTAAGCAATATAATTTGATATGAAAAATAGGTGGGTGGCGGGACAGGCAGTTAAGCGTTTGATTTGGCCACTTCAATAAAAGCGTTCCGCCAATTACAATTGGTAAGAAGAGGTAACCATTTTTAAGAAAAAATATCTCAGCGTAAATATTACCAACATGAAAAAGATTCTTGCCGTAGTTCTTCTGACAATACCCATATTACTCCATGCACAAACTGCAAAGATTAAAATTGATCCTGAAAGAAGCATGGGAGAGATTGATCCTAAAATTTACGGCGTATTTATGGAGCCTATCCAGATAAGCGGCAGAAGAGGTTTGCCTGATTCTCCCCAAATCAATACGCTTTATGGAACCATTTACGATCCTGCTTCGCCTTTAGCGGATGAAAACGGTTTTAAGAAAAATTATATTGAAGCGATGAGTGAATTAAAGGTGACCAATATGCGTTGGCCCGGCGGTAATTTTTTAATGGGGTATAACTGGCAGGATGGGATTGGTGCCAAAGAAAAACGCCCTGCACGAATTAATATGGCCTGGGGCGGTATTGATAATAACCATGTAGGAACAGATGAATGGTTTGCATTGAACAAATCGATCGGTAGTGAAAATGTGGTGGCCGTTAATCTTGGCCTGGGTACCATCCAGGATGCAGCCTACTGGCTGGAATACTGCAATTATCCCAAAGGAACCTACTACTCCGACCTGCGTGCAAAGAACGGTCATCCTGCACCGTATAAAGTAAAGATTTGGGACCTGGGAAATGAAGTGGACGGAAAGCCATGGGAACTGGGACATAAGAATGCAGAAGATTATATTGAAGTGGCAAGGGAAGCTGCAAAGGCAATGCGGGCCGTTGACAGCAGCATTGAGCTGGTAGGTTGCGGATCTTCCTGGTATAGTAAAAATGCGTGGGACGATTGGAACCGTAAAGTATTATATGGTATTGGCGATAAAATTAAATACCTCTCTATACATAGTTACTGGGAAAATTCGCCTGACTATTATACGCACATGGGCGACGGCGCTAAGATTTTTGACGACAGGATAAAAATTACTTCCGGTGAAATTGAAGCGGTATCCAACACGCAGGGATTTAAAAATCCCATTTATATTTCTGTTGATGAATGGGGAGCTTTTGGAAGAAACTTCATGAGCGTTTTACCCGTGGCGCAATCCTTCAATTCATTTATACGTCATGCGGAGGTGGTAAAAATGTCCAACTTCACTTTGCTCACCTCCCTGTTGTCAAGTGATCCTAAAAAGGGAACGTTTAAATCTCCGTTGTTCTACATTTTCAAAGCTTACTCCAACAACTGCCTGGGTACTGCGGTAGATACCTACGTGGAGTGCGATACTTTTAATACAGAAAAATACAAGGGGATGGCATACCTGGATGTGTCCACTACTTTTTCAAAAGAGGCCAATGCCGTTTTTGTTAATGTGGTTAACCGCCATAGGGATAAAGCCATTACAACAGATATAGTGAATACTTCGGGAGAGTTTACAGGCAAAGCAGAGGCCAGTATTATAACCGGCAAAGACATGCAGGAAGCATTTGCTTTTGACAAACAACAGGAATATGAACCGGCAAAAACCAGTATAGAAACAAAGAACAATAAATTAACCTGTAATTTTCCGCCTCACTCTTTTACTCAAGTAAAAGTGATGCTGAAAAGAAAGTAATCCTGCATAAAGAAAATGCTATACAACCGGTAGTGTGCTTTTAAGCCCACCCGCAAGGCTGATTAGAAAGGATCAGGCCATCGAAGCCAGGGTGTATGCGCTCGCATTTGTTATTATTTCTATTTTCTGGCTGTAAAAAATTAACCAGGTATACAAACCAGTCAGCCAACAATGGAAGATGAAAATGTTTGTGCATTTATCAGCCGACTGCAAAATCAATACGGCTTACTCTTACTGCAGCGCCGCGATTTTTTCAAATTCATCACCCAGCTTGTTGGTGAGACTTTCAAAAATTTCAAAATACTTCATGTAAATTTTATGGTTATTTTCTGCCGGTGAATAGCGTTCACCCACTTCTATCTGGCTGGCAGCTTCATCGAGCGATTTAAAGATGCCCATGTCGGTTGCAGCCAGCAAAAATGCACCAATGCTTACGCTGTTGGCATTCTTGGTAACATCTACGGGTTTATTAAACATGTCGCTGATTATTTGGGCACAAAAAGGTATGGTGGCAAAACTGCCGTTCACAGAAAGGCTGCTGATATTTCTGTGCTCATTCAGCATTTTTCCAATACTGTAAATTTCGTACAATATGCCTTCAATGGTAGCTCTTATAAAATGCTGGCGTTCGTGTTTGATATTGATGCCAAAGTACATGGCTCTTGCATCAGGGTTCCATATCGGGGCTCTTTCACCCAGCAGGTAAGGTAAAAATAATATGCCTTCGGAGCCGGTTGCAACTTTTGTTGCTTCCTGCAACAGGTTGTTCATGCAGCTTTCGATATCGTATGCGGTAGTAAAATCGCCGAACTGTTTGGCAAACCATTCAAAGATGCCACCACCGCTATTGCTGGGGCCGCCGCTTACAAAACAATCTTCTGTAATTAAATAATTAAACACCCGTTTTTTTTCATCATGCAGCATTTTGTTGCCTACCACTCTTACGGCACTGCTGTCTTCAATTGTAATGGTAGCTTTATTACTGTTCCAGATGCCGGCCCCCAGCGTTGCCATACATCCATCGCTGGAGCCAACCAGTATTTTTATCTCCTCTTTTAACCCTAATGAATTTTGATAGGCTTTTTTTAATGTGCCGGCACTTGCAAATACCGGTACCAGCTGGGGTAATTTATCCGGGGTGATACCAGCAAAATCGAGCGCCTGTTTTTCCCAGGCAATTTTATGTATGTTCAGCATCCCGGTGGCGCAGGCCAGGCTATAGTCAATAAGGTACTCGCCCGTTAGCTGATAAATTACATAGGATTTGATGGATAAAAATTTACCTGCCTGTTTAAAGGTTGCTGCATCATTCTTTTTCATCCACGCAATCTTCAGCATCGGGGACATGGGGTGCAGGGGAGTGCCTGTGCTATCATAAATTGCATCTGCCAATGCAGATCCACGTATTTCCTTCGCCTCATTTTTTGCCCTGTTATCAGCCCAGGTAAAAGCATTGCTAAGCGGTACACCATGCTTATCAACCGCCAGCATACTGTGCATAGATGAGCTGAAACAGATAGACGCCACTTTATATTTTTTGGGATGTATTTTTTCATTCAGCAAATTTTTCAGCACATACAGCATGGTAATAAATATCTGTTCCGGATCCTGTTCACTGTAATCGGGCTGCGAATGAAAAGTGGGATAAAATCCTTTCATACTGCCGATGACTATTCCATTTAAATCAAACGCGAAAATTCGTACGGCGTTGGTGCCCAATTCGATCGTGATGATACACTTCATAAAAACAATTTATTCGTGATAAGAGTTATTTTTTCTAAACTCACCCGGCGTATAGCCGGTTAGTTTTTTAAAGGTGGTTGAAAAATGTTGCGATGAATAGAAGCCCGTATCCAGCGCAATATCAGTAATGCTTACGTCCTTCTTTTTTAACAATTTAATGGCCTCAGAAATGCGGATATTGATGAGGTAATTAATGGGCGTAAAACCAGTGAAGTTTTTAACCCTTTCGTTAAAAAGCGTGGTACCCATGCCTGCAATGGCTGCCATCTCTTCCACCGACCATTGATGAGAAAGATCTTTACGAAGGGAAGCTTCAAGGTTCATAAACACTTTCGGAAAATCTCTTGGTGGATTATTTTGTTTAGTGAGTTGCCTTGTGATGGTGATCAGCAATTCATCAATCATTTGGTTAATACGGGTAACAAAGCCAAGTTCATGATGGTGAATTTCGTAAGCAATGCTATGTAGTATTCTACCCGCATCATTTAATTTAGACAATACCGGGTTACTGTTCAGCGTGAGCAACTTCCCTACTGCCATACTTTCATGATCACTCAAGCCGCTCCATTTGCCAGGTACCAGTTCACCGCTTTCCAATTTTTGAAATTTTACCTGCATCCAGGTAATGCACCCCAGGTCAAGAATCCCTTTTTCATTACCAAATTTCTGTCCGGGTAAAATCAACACAACATCACCGGGAAACAGCACATGTGGCTGCTCATTTATTTTCCATTCAAACCGGCCTTCGTTAATAAAATAAATGCATACCCCTTCTACAACCTGCTCGGGAAAAGACTGCAGCTGTATAGAAGCATTTTTCTTTGCACTCAATTCCAGTATATGCGGAAACAGGTTAAGATTTGAAGCAGCACCCTGCTGGTAAAGAAATTGAAGCATCGTTTTTTAATGAATAATCAGATACTAAAGAAAGGTAAAAATTATTATCCGGTTGTACAAAATACCCCGGCGTTTGTTATTGGAAGTTTTAGCAACAGCAGCTTTATATCTTGCATTGATTTTATTTCAGAATTATTCCATCACAACGATTGCTTAAAACATTTTGCTTATGAAAAAAACAAAGCGCTCCTTTGCCGGAGCTATGTTTGGTAAACTTACGTGTTTACTTTTTATTCTGCTTCCTTCTTATTCATTAATGGCGCAAACAATTTCGGGGACAGTTACAGATGAACAGGGTGCAAAACTGGCAAATGTCTCTGTAACTGTAAAAGGCACTTCTGCAGGTGTATCTTCCGATGCGCAGGGAAAGTTTGTTGTTGCAGCCAAAACAGGCGCCACACTTGTATTTACTTATGTTGGCTATCAGCCTGCAGAAGTAAAAGTAACCAACGCAACCCGGGAGTTGACTGTTGCAATGAAAACAACTGTTGATGGCCAGGCCCTGAATGAAGTGGTAGTTACCGCCCTTGGTATAAGGAAAGAAGCAAGAAAACTGGGATATGCCGCCACTTCGGTTAGTCCTGACCAGCTTACAGTAAACCGGACTGCCAACCCGTTAAATGCCTTGCAGGGAAAGGTGGCGGGGTTAAATATTTCCAGCCTGGGTACGGGTCCTGGCGGTACTTCAAAAATCCGCATTCGCGGCCAGTCTTCTATCAATGGTACCAACAGTCCGTTGATTGTTATCAATGGCGTGCCTGTTGACAATACCAATTTTAATGACGCTGCATCTGCCGGTGTAAAAGGTGGTGGTGTTACTGCCGATGGTGGCGATGGTTTATCCAGCATTAACCCTGATGATATTGAAAGCATGACGGTACTGAAAGGTGGTCCTGCTGCGGCTTTGTATGGTTCACGTGCAAAGGATGGTGTAATCATGATCACTACAAAAACCAAAGCAAAAAATAAGGGCATCGGCGTTTCCTATAACGTTAATTATACCAATGATACGCCGCTTGATTTTACAGATTACCAAAAAGTATATGGCCAGGGAGAGAACGGAGTGAGGCCAACCTCTCCCAATCCAACTTCGGGTCAATGGTCTTTCGGAGAAAAAATAACGCCGGGCATGACTTACACGTTATTTAATACACCAGATGTGCCGTATGTGGCGCAGGGTAGCCGTATCAAAGAGTTTTACAGGACCGGGCAAAACCTGTCCAACACGGTGAATTTTTCTACTGCGACAGATAAAGGTGGTTTGTATCTTTCTTTGTCAAACTCCAATAACAAAGGCATTGTACCCAACAATACTTTTGACAGAAAGGGAATTAACCTTGGCTTTACACAAAACTTTACTGACCGGTTCAATGTGTCGGGTAATATCAATTACACAAACGAAGTCAACACCAACCCGCCAAGTATTGCCAACCAGGATAATACCATACCAACTGCGTTAATGGCTATGGCCAACACAATGCCACTCAGCGTACTGAATGCCAACAAATACAATCCTGCTACAGGTAACGAGTATACGTATTCAAGATTTGCCAACCGTACCAATCCCTACTGGACATTGGCCGAGCAGTTTCATAATATAAAACGGGACAGGATTTTTGGCAACGTTTCAGCTACCTACAAAATATTGCCCTGGCTTTCTGTTATGGGGCGCTTTGGCCAGGATTACTGGAGCCGTGATGAAGACGTAAATAATTTCCCAACCGGCCAGGCATCACGCGGTCCGGCACCGGCAGGTTTTGTAAATGGTGTTTATACACAGGAGTCATATCGCTTCAGGGAAGCCAATCTTGACTTTCTTGTAACAGCCAATAAAACCTTTGGTGATTTTGGTGCAACCCTAACCGGAGGCGGCAATCAAATGCGCAAAACAAGAAATATTAATAATGTACAGGTGACCGATTTTGTAGTACGTGGTTTGTATACTGTGCAGAATGGTCGTGCAAAAGACCCGGTGTATTCATTGACTGAATCTGGTGTAAACTCATTGTATGGGTCGGCGGATTTATCGTGGAAACGAGTGTTATACCTTACAGCCACTGCAAGAAATGATTGGTTCTCTACTTTATCCGCGGCTAACAGAAGCATTGTTTATCCATCTGTTTCCGGTGCCTACGTGTTTTCGGAATCGCTTAAAAGCATTCCATGGTTAAGTTTTGGAAAAGTAAGATTGGGTTATTCTGAAGTGGGTAGTGATGGTGATGTGGCGCCTTATGCGGATCAATTATTTTATACGGTAAATGCCAATTTGATTAATAATCCGTCCGGCACGCCCGTATCACTTGGTACCAGTGGCAATGTATTACCGAATCCCAATTTAAGGCCAAGCCGTACTGCTGAAACAGAAGCAGGGATTGAGTTGAAAATGTTTAACAGCCGGGTGGCGGTTGATTTTTCTGTGTACAGAAAAATCACCAAAGACCAGATTGTACCAGCACAAATTTCAGACGCGTCAGGTTTTATCAATACCAGGATCAACAGTGGCAAAAGCCGTAACGAGGGTTTTGAAGCATTGCTGACACTCGGCGTTATCAGGCAGAAAAATTTTAGCTGGGACTTTACGGCCAATACCGCATACAACAAAACAAAAGTGCTTAGTATTTTAACCGACAAGCCGGGAGAAAGAATTACAACCGGCACGCACGTATTTAATGGTGAAACAAGATTAGTAGTAGGAGAAGAAATGGGCCAGATTGCAGGATTTGGGTATGCTACGGATGCCACAAAAGGCAACCAGCGCATCTTCCAGTCTAACGGCTTGCCTTTGCGCACCTCCGCATTTGTTTTGTTTGGAAGCGCTTTGCCAAAATGGACCGGCGGCTTTCTGAATACTTTTAATTACAAAGGGGTTTCACTTGCTGTATTTATTGATTACAAGCTTGGAGGAAAAATGTTGAGTGGAACCAACTTCAATGCTATCCGGCATGGATTGCACATGCGCACATTGGAAGGCAGGGAAGGTGGCGTGGTTGGCGTAGGGGTAACCCAAACAGGCGAGCAAAACACAAAAGCTGCGCCTGTACAAACTTACTGGGAACACTTAAGAAGCCAGCAGATTATTGAATCAGTTATTTACAATGCAGGTTACTGGAAACTGAGACAGCTCAGCCTGGGTTATGATCTTACAAAATTAATTCCGGCAAAATGGCCCATCAAAGGATTGAAACTAGACCTGGTTGCCAACAATGTATTGATCATAAAAAAATGGGTTGACAATATTGATCCCGAAAGTTTTGGTTTTGCATCTGATAATAATGTAGGACTTGAATCGCCGGGATTACCAACCACCCGGAGCGTTGGCATCAACTTAAATATTAAATTCTAATTCAGAAAAATTATGAAGCATATCATTCAATTTTCAATAGCGACGATTTTCCTGCTCATCTTTTCTTCCTGCGATAAAAACCTGGAAGACCTCAATAAGAACAAGGTAAATCCTATAACGCTGGAGCCTTCGCTGCTTTTAAACCAGGCTATAGTAAGCTCGTCATTTCCTTTTAAAACATTGGTGTTTGATATTGGCATTGTACAGCAAATGGTCAGCCCCAACGGCGGCGTATTGGCGGGCGCCAATTTTAACCAGGACAGCCGGGACGTAACTACTCAGCCGGTGTGGGCCGTGTATTATCAAAATGTAATCAAGTACACGCATGATGTAATTGTAAAAACAAAAGATCTTCCCGCGAGAGCTAACCTGTACAACATGGCCCGTATTTACCAGGCATTTTCCTTTATGATTTTAACAGATGAGTATGGTGATATTCCCTATTCACAAGGTGGTGCCGGGTTTACCGACCAGATTTTCTTTCCTGCGTATGACAAACAACAGGACATTTACAATGATATCATAAAAGAACTGACAGAAGCCGGTGCAGCCTTAAGCACAACCGGTACTATTGAAACTGCAGATTTATTGTATGCAGGTAATATCAACCAGTGGAAAAAATTTGCCAATTCGCTTTTGTTAAGAGCAGGTATGCGGTTGGTTAAAGTGGATGCTGCCAAAGCGCAGGCTGTAGTAACGGCCGCCATTGCTGCAGGTGTAATTACCAGCAATGCAGACAATGCCGCCATAAGGCATGATGCCAATTATACGCATCCTATCGGGGGCGGTTTAAATGGCTCTGAAGCGGCGAATTTCTATTTGGCTAAGCCTTTTGTAGATCAGTTAAAAAATACCGGCGATCCAAGATTATCAGCGATCGCGGTGCGATATGTAGGCGCTAAATCCGGCAACGACCAAACGGCTGGTGCCGGGGTTACAAAGGACAGCGTACAAATTGGTATGCCAATGGGGAAAGACAACGGAACCGTGCCTGCACAAGCCACTGCCGACGGGCTAGCCAGCTTTTACGATTACAGCCAGGCAGACAGAAGGAGAATTTTAAAAGTGACTACGCCTGCTTTTTTAGTCACCGCTTCGCAGAATTTATTACTGATGGCGGAAGCCAATTTCCGGGGATGGATAACAACCGGAACTGCAGACCAATATTTTTCAGATGGAATTCGTGCACACATGGACCAGATGGCATTATATGATGCCACCACCGCTGTTTCAGCTGCTGCAAGGGATACTTTTGTAACCAACCATCCGCTGGTTGCCGGCACCGAGTTGCAACAAATCAATACACAATATTGGATATCCTCTTTCTTAAACGGGCCCGAGGCCTTTGCCAATTTTAGAAGAACCGGATATCCCGCTTTAACGCCTAACCCTTACGGTCAGCCCAGTAATCCGGATGTACCGAACGGAACATTTATCAGGCGGCTTACCTATCCTACCTCAGAGATTTCGGTTAATACGCAACAGGTAAATGCCGCCATCAGCAGCCAGGGGCCTGATGTGTTGAGTACCCGGGTGTGGTGGGACAAGCAATAATTATTTTCTCATATGCAGTTAGTTTTGACGACAAGATCAGACCTCTTGTTTTTACAAGAGGTTTTTTTAGTCCCGTAATTAAGCAGATGATGTATACCTGGGTTCAGACGCTGCAGCCTGACCTGCTGCAACACATTTACAGATGGCAAATGCAACTGACTAAGGAATCATCATTTGAGCTAACCGACAAACAGAGGCTTTTCAAACAGTCCGTATGAAACAGTTTTAAAACAAGTAAACTACAGGAAATGAGCATGAAATTAAGAAGCCACGATTGGTTTGGCCGCAAAGACAAGGACGGCATTCTTTATCGCAGCTGGATGAAGAATGAAGGTATGCCAACAGACATGTTTGATGGCCGCCCGGTAATAGGAATATGCAATACGTTCAGTGAACTAACGCCCTGCAATGCCCATTTCCGTGAGCATGCAGAATCTGTCAAACGCGGTGTGCTGGAAGCCGGCGGCTTTCCGGTAGAATTTCCCATTATGAGTTTGGGTGAAACCTTGCTAAAACCCACAGCGATGCTGTTCCGAAATCTTGCCAGTATGGATGCGGAAGAAAGCATCCGGGGTAATCCAATGGATGGCGTGGTGCTGCTGACGGGTTGTGATAAAACAACACCTTCTACTGTAATGGGTGCTGCGAGTGTTGGTCTGCCTACCATTGTTGTACCCGGCGGCCCCATGCTAAACGGGCGCTACAAGGGACAAACAATCGGCAGCGGAACGCATGTTTGGAAGTTTGATGAAGACATGAAGACGGGAAAGATGACACAGGAAGATTGTGAGCATGCCGAAAGCTGTATGAGCAGGAGTATCGGCCATTGCATGACGATGGGTACAGCCTCCACAATGGCATGCATGGTAGAATCGTTGGGTCTTACATTGAGTGGAGCCGCTGCAATTCCGGCTGCTGATTCAAGAAAAAAAGTAATGGCCCAGTTGAGCGGAAGACGAATTGTTGAAATGGTAAAAGAGAACCTGACCATTGATAAAATTCTCACCAGGGAAGCCTTTGAAAATGCCATTAAAGTGAATGCGGCTGTTGGAGGTTCGTCCAATTTTATTATACACCTGATGGCCATTGCCGGAAGAATCGGGGTTGAACTTACGCTGGAAGATTTTGATACCCTGGGCAGTAAAATCCCCCTGTTGCTAAACCTGATGCCATCGGGCAAATACCTGATGGAAGATTTTTATTACGCTGGTGGCCTCCCGGTAATACTCAACGAATTAAAAGAACTGCTGCATAGAAATGTAGTTACTGTTACCGGAAAAAATCATCACGAAAATATTGCGGGCAGTACAGATTGCTACGACCACGACGTAATCAGCACCTATAAAAAGCCATTACTTCCTGAGGGTGGCTGTGTTGTTGTAAAAGGCAACCTGGCATTAAACGGCGCTGTCATAAAACCGTCGGCTGCTACGCCGGCCCTGATGAAACATATCGGCCGTGCAGTAGTGTTTGAAAGTATAGAAGAATACCATCGGTTAATTGATGATCCAAATCTGGATATCGATGAAAACTGTGTGATGGTATTGAAATATGTTGGTCCGGTCGGTTACCCGGGCATGGCTGAAGTGGGCAATATGGCTTTGCCTAAAAAAATATTGCAAAAGGGGATTAAAGATATGGTGCGCATCTCTGACGGCCGAATGAGTGGCACCGCTTACGGAACTGCTGTTTTGCATGTGTCTCCTGAATCTGCTATTGGCGGTAATTTGGCTTTGGTACAAAACGGCGATTTGATTGAGCTGGATGTATCACAACGCAAACTGCACCTGCACGTGTCTGATGAGGAGCTGGCAAAAAGAAAGTCGCAATGGGTGGCACCCAAAGCTGCCACGCAAAGGGGATACGTTAGTTTGTATATCAAAAGTGTGATGGGCGCTGATAAGGGTGCCGATCTTGATTTTTTAAGAGGAAGTTCGGGTTCTGCTGTTACAAGAGATTCGCATTAACCGCATCCAGTTAATCAGCACTGGTATTGATGAAACCGGCAAGTTGGGAAATGTTGTACAATAATAAGCAGTTTCTTTGCAATGCATAGAGTACAGTTCAAACATACAAAGCTATATTTTGAAAAAAAATACATTTCTTTTACTCATAGGCACTTTCTTTTTAAACGGTTGCAGTAATACGAAAAAAGTAACTGCATTTACAATGGCTACCCGGAATTTGAAAGATGTTTATAAAGAGGCATTTCTGATGGGTGTCGCAGTGAACGGCCCGATTGTTTCCGGAGCAGATAAAGTCTCACAGGATATTGTTGTAAAACATTTTAACAGCATCACGCTGGAGAACGCCATGAAGGCGGCATTAATAAATCCGCAGCCCAACGTGTTTAATTTTGCCCCGGCTGATTCATTTGTTGCATTTGGTGAACAGCACAACATGTTCATCATTGGCCACACATTGGTATGGCACAACCAGGTGCCAGCCTGGTTTTTTACCAACGCTGGTGGCAAACCAAATTCCAGAGAAGAACAGCTTGAACAGCTGCGCAACCATATTAAAATGGTTGCCGGCAGGTATGCAGGCAAGGTGCATGCTTGGGATGTAGTAAACGAAGTAATTGATAACGATGGCAGCTACCGCTCAACGGCGTGGGTAAATGCTATTGGTAATGGCGATACCCTGGTAAAGTATGCCTTTAAATTTGCTGCCGAGTTTGCACCCGGTACCGAATTATACTACAATGATTTTAATGCATGGCGCCCATCCAAACGGGACGGTATTGTACGCATGGTAAAGATGCTGCAAAAAGAAGGCATCCGGATAGACGGTGTAGGAATGCAGGGCCATTGGGGTTTGAACTATCCTAAGACTTCTTACATAGAAGCCGCTATTGATGCATATGCAGCATGTGGCATCAAGGTGATGATTACAGAGCTGGATGTTGATGTATTGCCTTTAACAAAAGAAGGGCAAATCATTGGACAGGGGATGGCAGACAAACAATTTCAGCTGGAAGAGTTCAAGACATTTCTTGACCCGTATACCAATGGATTACCGGATAGTATACAAAGCATTTTGGCGAAGCGTTATGCAGAACTCTTTGGTATTTTTTATAAAAGGAGAGATAAGATTGCCAGAGTTACATTGTGGGGTGTCCACGATGGAATGAACTGGAAGAATGATTATCCTATACCCAGCCGTACCAATTATCCTTCTTTGTGGGATCGCAACAGGCAACCAAAACCTGCATTCACTGCAGTTCTTGGTGTGCCAGGCAGACTGAAATAATACCCAGCTTCTTCAAACAAAATATCATGCAGTTACTTGTCATCTTTAGCGCCATCTGTTTCCAGATATTTCTAACCTATAAAAAAGTAAGTCCGTTTTTATCCCTGCTTATTGTAGCCATTCTATCAGGACTCTTGCTGGGTATGGAACCGATGCAGGTGATCAAATCGCTTGAAAAAGGCGTTGGCAATACATTGGGCGGTTTGGCGCTGATCATTTGCCTGGGTGCTATATTGGGTAAAATTCTTGAAGCCGGTGGTGCTGTAGAAAAAATTGCTACTACACTCATCAACAGTTTCGGTCAACACAATATCCAGTGGGCTATCCTGCTCACCGGTTTCCTCATTGGTATACCGCTGTATTATAATGCAGGGTTTGTAATATTGGTGCCACTCGTATTTTCAGTTGCGCAGAAAGCAAAACTTTCTTTATTGTATGTGGCCATTCCGATGGCGGCTTCTTTATCAACCACGCATTGCTTTCTTCCGCCTCACCCAAGTCCGGTGTTTTTAGTGAATGCGTTTAAAGCAGACATGGGGAAAACACTCATCTACGGGTTCATCATTACTATACCCATTGTGATCATTGCCGGACCTTTACTGGGACGTTTATTAAAAGGGATAGAAGTAACAATAAATTCTTTATTCCTGTCGGGTGACAGGGCACAGCGAAAATTACCTGCCGCTTTTCCAAGTTTTATCATCGGATTGTTACCTGTTATATTGATCACGCTGGCGGTAATAGCCAACCAGTTTTTACCTGACCAGCTGCCTAAAAAAATACTGGTATTTATGGGTGACCCTACCATTGCTTTGTTGTTGTCGGTATTGCTCGCCATCTGGCAGTTTGGTTTACGTGGAGGTAATACAATGCAAACAACCATGCAATGGCTCAGCGAAGCAATTTCGGGAATTGCACTGATTGTACTCATTATCACAGCAGGGGGTGTTTTTAAACAGGTGTTGCAGGATAGTGGCACCGATCAATACATCGCATCGTTCAGCAGCAAATGGCTGATGCCACCGTTAATTTTCGGATGGGCTGTTACAGCTTTTTTACGGGTGGTAATAGGGTCTGCAACAGTGGCAGGTATTACTGCGGCCGGCGTGGTAACACCGCTGGTAGCATCGGGTGTGGTATCTCCTGAGCTAATGGTGCTGGCGGTGGGTGCAGGCAGCGTATTTGGGTCGCACATCAACGACTCCGGTTTTTGGATGTTCAAAGAGTTTTTTGGCCTTTCATTAAAGCAAACATTTTTATCATGGACTGTAATGGAAACAGGTATTTCCATCCTGGGGTTGATAGGCGTGTTGATATTGAATCTGTTTATTTAGTTAGCTGCAACATTATTCTTTTGAAGATTGAATTGAGCTGGTTTGAAGAAGCCGGTAGTGTAAGAAAGCTTTTGAAAGGTGTGCGATATTGCCCCAGCTTCTATACAACGCCGGTAGTTTAGACATATTTTTGTAATGAGCCATCAAATCCTACCGAAGACGAAAATCCCGCTATCAGTTAAAAAAAATGCGCTGCTACAAAGGCAGATGTACTTTTTTTCGCAAGGAAGATCCCCTGATAATTAAATCTGACTTTACTATAATTCTTCTTGTAGTAGCTATATTGCCTTCTCCTTTTAAATGATTAACCAGGTTCCTTGCAGTAATTTCTCCCATGTCTTTGCCGGGGTAATTAACCGTGCTTAACTGTGGCTCGATAAGCTTACTGATGGCGTCATTATTGAAACCCACAATGGCAATATCCTCCGGAATTTTCACACCGTTTCTTTTCAATTCCTGCATACAAACTGCTGCTTTAAAATCGTTTGTTACAAAAAGTCCGTCAGGCCTGGGTTTCATCTTTAAAATTTCATGAGCCGCTGCAACCGCACTTTCTTCGCCCAGATCTTTTATCATTACCAATTTTTTATTGTATGGAATGCCGGCATCAAACAAAGCATCCACATAACCGCGGTGGCGCTGGGCATACACATTTCTTTTTAAGTTGGAAGTAAGCAACACAATGCGTTTACAACCTTGCTCAACCAGGTGTTGTGTTACCGTATACCCGCATTTATAATTATCTATTATAACATGCGTGCTGTCACTATTTTCATCCGCCCGGTCAAAAAATATTACAGGAATATTCTTTTCAAAAAAAAGTTTAAAGTGGTCCAGGTTTTCTGTGGTAAAAGATAAAGAAGCAATCAATCCATCAACCCGTTTATGAAACAGGTTGGTAACATTGGATACTTCTTTTTCATAACTCTCACCGGAGTGGGCAATGATAATATCATAGCCCGCTTCTGCTGTTATTTTTTCAATGCCAGATAATACGGAAGTAATAAAGTTGCTGTTAAGCTCATGCAGCAGTACACCAATGGTATGCGACTTTTGTTTACGCAGACTGCTGGCAAAATTGTTATGGCGATAGCCTAACTCTTCTGCCTTTTCCAAAATTCTTTTAACCGTACCCTTGTTAATTACTTTACTGCTTTTTAATCCGCGGCTGATAGTGGCAGGGGACAGCTTGAGCTCTCTGGCAATGTCGTAAATCGTTATTTCTTTTGTCATCTTGCAGCGGAATAAAAAAAATGCTTGTCTGCTAAAGTAATATAATTTTTAAAAAACTTATGCAATCGGTTACATTTTATAAAAAAAAATCTATTTTGCATAAAGTTAGTCACATTCCCTGGCAATACAAACGGCTTATCAGGCAATGTTTAAGCGGGAAAATGATTAATTGTATAGTTTGACGTATAAATATATAAGTAACTGAAAACAATTTTTAGGAAGCAGTCTGGGTTTCTTTTTGCCAATATTAATGCAACCGGTTACATAACAGATCCGGTGACTGTTGATAAATGTTTCAGAGAAGCAGCGCATGTATAGCATTGCAAAAATGCATCCATAAAAAGACTGGTAGCCAAAGCGTTGATTTTGACAAAATCCATGTTCGGGTTGGTAAGGTAAAAGATCACCCGTCAGTTTTGTTGTGGCGGTTTAGAAAGGTCAGGCATGATTAATTATATTAACGATTGCGTATGAATAGCGATGAAGAATTATGGCTGGGCCTCAGGCATGGCGATAAGGAAATGCTGGTTGCATTATACCAGCAGTATTATCATTGCCTGTTATTTCTTGGCCTGAAGCAAAATAGTAATGCTTCATTGGTGAAGGATGCCATTCACGAACTTTTTTTATACCTGTGGGAAAAAAGAGATACGCTGCAGCCTGCAAGAAATATAAAAAATTACCTTGTTACTTCTCTTTTACGAAAGCTTGCAGCAGACTGCAAAAATTGCCAAAAGCAAGGCGCATTGCACATTGCGTGGGTAGAGTCTATAAACGAAACCTGCCTTAACCCCGAGGAAAAACTTGTAGCAAAAGAACAACACATCCAGTTAGGTACATTACTAAGCTCCCAGATAAATGAACTACCCGGCCGCCAGAAAGAACTGATTGAACTGAAGTTTTATGAAGGACTGGCTTATGAAGACATTGTGCAAAGAACTGGTTTATCACATCGTACGGTGTATAATAAAATTCATGAAGGACTGAAAAGGCTTAAGTCCAACCTTACTAAGGGCAGGTCTGCCCGTGCTGCAGTTTTAGACTCCCAACCTGTTTCGTAAAATATTTTTCAAAAAACGGGTAAAAAAAGTTTTTTCCACTCTCTATTTATTAATGAATATTAATTGCAACGCATGATTGATGTTAAACATGATATTGAAGATCTGTTGTTGATGGACTCTTTTATAAACTATTGTAAGCAGTCTGACCAGAACGATGTAAAGTATTGGGAGAATTATATACAAATTAGTCCCGCGCATGCTGCACTTGTAGCGCATGCCAGAGAAAGATATATCGAGCTGTTCAATGCATTGGCCGAGGCCGACCTTGAGGAGCAGGTGACCAGGTTAAAAAACAGTATAGACAGCACATCCGCAGCCCCTGTAATCAGGATGGAAAGCGTGGCTGACAAAAAAAGACGAAACATTTTCAGATTGGCGATTAAAGTTGCGGCCGTTGTTTTCATCATTACCGGGTTGTTTATTGCCAGGGGCTATTTTAATAAAAATACTGCCGGGGATATCCAGACTTATGCAGCAGCTTACGGCGAAAGAAAAACGATTCAATTGCCCGACGGATCCAGTGTGGCTATTAATTCTGGAAGTACTGTAAGGATCAATCAACATTTTGGCGTTGAATCACGTGAAGTATACCTGCAGGGCGAAGCTTTTTTCGAGGTGAAGCACAATGCAAAAATTCCCTTCATTGTGCATACAGCTGCGATGGAAGTAAAGGCACTGGGCACCGCATTTAATGTAAAGGCATATCAAAATGAATTATTTACCGAAACTGCTTTGATAAGAGGACTGGTGGAGGTTACGCTGATTGAAGAAAATAATTTAAAGCTGGTGCTGCATCCAAACGAAAAAATTAAGTGGAAAACAGTTCACATCGATAGCAAGAAAGCATCTGAATCCACAGTTCTGTCAACCAGTAATATAATGCAAGCAGACAGCCTGCGTAAAAAAATTGTAGTAACAAATGACGGCATCATAAAAGAAATTGCCTGGAAGGCAGACAAGCTGATATTTTTTGATGAAGAGTTTGATGAGATAGCGCGGCTCTTGGAAAGATGGTACAATGTAAAGATCAATTTTGAAGACGATGCCCTGCGTAATTATCACTTTTCGGGCGTATTTGAAAAAGAAGATTTGATCACGGTGCTTAACTTTTTAAAAGAATCAAGGCACTTTAATTATACTATTAAAGACGATACTATCGTAACAATAAACCTGTCTAAATAAAAAATACGGGAAAAGTGCGGCAACACTTTCCCGTACCAAAATTTTGAACCACTTAAAACTTAAGTGATTCTATTTTTTAATTAAAACCAAAATAAAGGTATGAAAAAAAAACATCCTTGCAGGCGGGGGTATGCAAATCCGCCTCTAACGAAGCTGCTAAAAATTATGAAATTAACTTTAATCCTGCTTTTTGCCAGTACCGTGCTGGCTCATGCCGGTGGGTTTTCCCAGGACGTCAAAGTGACGCTTTCACTAAAAGAAGTTTCTGTTACTTCTTTTTTTAAAGCGATTGAAAGTGAAACCAAACTGAGGTTTACGTTTAGTAATGATATAATTCCGCAAGGAAAGATTGTTACGGTCAGTGCAAAAGAAACACCGGTATCCGAAGTGATGGATGCTGTAATGCTGCAGATCAACCTCAAATACCGGTATGATAAAAGCACTGGTATCATTATTATTTCCAGGAAAGACAATTTTTTAAATGACACCCAGGAAAAAAACATCCGCAATATTACCGGAACAGTAACGGGCGAAAACGGCGAACCCCTTGCCGGAGTTTCTGTTACAATGAAGGGTTCAAACAAAGCCACCATTACCGCCGATAACGGGTCGTTTGCGATTGATGTGGCTGACGACGTAAAATTTTTACAGTTTTCATTTATCGGAAGAGTATCGCAGGAAATCAACATTGAAGGTAAAACCTCGGTAGCGGTAGTAATGCCTTTATCAAATAAATCACTTAATGAAGTTGTAGTGGTGGGGTACGGTACACAAAAAAGAACGCTCATTACCGGCGCTGTTTCCAGTGTAAACAGTAAAACTTTGAATGAGCTGCCTGCGGTGTCTATTTCGCAGGCATTGCAGGGCCGTGTTGCGGGTTTGCAGGTAACCAATAACGGTAGTCCGGGTTCAGACCCGATTGTTCGTATCCGCGGTATCAGCTCTATCAGTTTTGCATCTGATCCTTTATATATTGTAGATGGTTTTCCTACAGGTAATCTTTCGGCTATTGATGTAAAAGACATCGAGTCTGTGGACGTTTTAAAGGATGCTTCCGCTGCTGCCATTTATGGCTCAAGAGCTACCAATGGTGTAATTATGATTACTACCAAAAAAGGAAAAAGAGATGGTAAACTAAGTATCAGCCTGGATTCATATGTTGGTACACAGGAAGTCACCGAACGTCTGTCATTGCTCAACACAGAACAGTTTAAACAGTACGCACTTGCTTACAGAGGCAGCCAGGTTCCACGCCTTACTGCCCCGATGATTGATGAACCTGTATATGCTGGTGCAACCCAAACTTATGGACAAACCAATACCAACTGGCAGGATGCTTACTTTAAAAGAGGCGTAATGACGCAGCACAATATTGGCTTAAGCGGTGGAAACAATATTTCCCGGTTTTATGCTTCAGCTGGCTATACAGATCAGCAGGGTACCGCACCAAGCGTAGCCTATCGCCGGTATAATTTCCGCATTAATTCAGATCATGTGATCAGTAAGGTATTCACCTTTGGTGAAAATTTATATGCAGCGTCCGGCAACCAGGCGTACGATAACAATGAAACGGGTTCAAGAACAAACCTTGTAAATGTTATCAGGATGATGCCGCATATTCCTGTGTCTGATCCAACTTCTAATGGTGGTTTCAGGGGAGTAGATGCAACAAAGGATGGTGGCGACCCTACCAATCCTGTTGAGGATGCAACCCTCAAAAATCCGGGTAACAGAACAACAGCCAAGATATTTGGTACAGCCTATCTTGATGTTAATTTCACCAACTGGCTTAAATTCAAATCCACTTTCGGTATTGATTATGCCAACGGGTTAGATTATCGTTTTGCTCCCATCTTTAATGACAATGGTGCCATTGCGGGTTCAAGCGCCACACAAGCTACCATTACCAACAACCGCAATATTTCTACTGTATTATTATATACACAGCAATTGTCGTTTGATAAAACTTTTGGCAATCACCACATCAATGCCATTGCGGTATATGAGCAACAGAATCAAACTACCAAACAGGAAAATGCAAGTGGTAACCAGGCATCCAATGATCTGAAAACATTGAACAATGCCAGCAATGTTTCTGTACAAACATTGGTTGGTGAAAACGCCCTGTTATCTTACCTCGGTCGTATCAATTACGATTTCAACAGCAGGTATTTATTGAGTGTAGCCGTTCGGCGTGACGGACTTTCTGTTTGGGCACCTGGTAAAAAATGGGCAACTTTCCCATCAGCCTCTATCGGTTGGAGAATAGACCAGGAAAATTTTATGAGAAGTCAATCCCTGATTTCAGAATTAAAATTAAGAGGTGGTTATGGTATTACTGGTCTTAACGGTACAGTATTAGGTAACACTCCATGGCAGGTAAGTGTTGCAGCTAACAGTGCCCAGTATCCTTTTGGTGGTTCAATTACTGGTGGTCCATCTTCTTCCATTCAACGTTTGGGAAATAAGAACCTGGAATGGGAAAAAACCAAACAGGTAAATATCGGGCTTGACCTGGGTTTATTAAAAAACAAGTTCACTTTGTCGGCAGAATATTATCAACGTAAAACAGACAACTTAATATTAAACGTTCCGCTACCTTCTTCCTTTGGTTACCTCACCGGTACTGTTCCGCAAAACGTTGGTTCAATGAAAAACAACGGGTTTGAATTTCAACTGGGCTATAACGACCGTGAAGGAGATTTTAAATGGTTTGCGAGTACCAACATGAGTTTTGTTACCAACCAGGTTACAAGATTGGCTGAAGGCGTTTCGAATATTGAAGCCGGCGGCGATGCTGACTTCGGTAGTTATAATATTACCAACACTGCAGTTGGTCACCCTATACAGGCATTCTATGGCTGGGTAACAGAAGGCATTTTTCAGAATGCAGGCGATGTTACCAAGCATGCCAAACAAACTAGTGCAACTGCACCTGGTGATATTATGTTTAAAGACCTGAATGGTGATGGTGTAATTGATAACAATGACCGTACTTTTTTAGGAAGCTTTATTCCTAAAGTAACGTATGCATTTAACCTCGGTGCCAACTATAAGAATTTTGATGCCTCCATTTTCTTCCAGGGCGTACAGGGTAATAAAGTGTTCAATGCTACCAGGGTTATTACTGAAGGCATGGTTCGTTTCTTTAATGCAGGTACACAGGTTTTAAATGCGTGGACACCTACTAACACTAACACCGCCATTCCCCGTGCAATATCATCAGATCCTAATCAAAATGCCCGTCCTTCTACCAGGTTTTTAGAAGATGGTTCTTTTACCCGGTTAAAGAATGTGATGTTAGGCTACAGCTTTCAATCGAAATCACTGCAGTCGCTCACAAAAGGAACGCTCAAAAGTTTGCGTATCTATGTATCCGCTCAAAATCTGCTGACGTTTACCAAGTACACCGGGTATGATCCGGAAGTGGGAAACAGAACACCCAATTCATCTTTAACCAACGGTATCGACTTTGCGGTATATCCTCAGCCAAAGTCATTCCAGGCGGGCATACAGGCCAATTTTTAATAGAATCATTTACGTCATTTTTTAAATAATCAGATTATCATGAAACAACATATTAACAAGGCAATAATTGCAACAGCACTGGTACTTACCGGTACATTGGGCTGTAACAAAAAGCTGAATGTTTTTGATGAAAATAACCCAACAACACTTAGTTATTTTAAAACAGCCTCCGAATTGCAAAACGGTGTAAACGCCATTTATTCAACACTGCGTTCCGGCGAACTGGTAGGTCGTGAATGGTTTTTTACGCACGATATGCGGGGCGGGGAAGCTGCCTCCGGCGGCCCCCAACTGGAAGCCCCAAGAGCAGAACTGCTTAGTCAGCCATCACCGGCACCATCAAATGCAGTAATGTCCAATGTTTGGAGCGGTTGCTATCAAATGATCAACCGGGCTAACCTGGTGCTTGACAAGGCGCCTGCCATAACCGACAATACAGCGCTGCGGGACAGAGTGGTTGGCGAAACAAAATTTTTGAGAGGATGGGCCTATTTTGAACTGGTAGCGCAGTGGGGTGATGTTCCGATGTATACGCAGCCAGTTGCCTCTTCTACAGATTTCAAAGGCAAATCACCTGCTGCAGATATTTATGCATTAATCATCAGCGATTTAACAGCCGCTGCAGAAGCCTTGCCGGAAAGCTACGGACCTTCGGATAATGGCCGGGCAACAAAAGGCGCTGCCAATTCCTTATTGGGTAAAGTGCTGATGCAGAAAGGAGATTATGATGCGGCTAAAACAGCCTTGTTGAAAGTGTACGGAAAATATACGCTGGCACCCAATTACCAGTGGAATTTTGACGGCGATATTAAAGACGATAACAATGCTGCCGTTGCATCCGGCCATGAGTTTAATTCGGAATCTATTTTTGAAGTTGTCTTTGTTGATAAAGGAGATAACAATTTTAACTGGGGTTATAATGGTGAAGGTTCAACCAGTCCGCTGAGTACCGTACGCAACCAGGAGTATGGTATTACCTGGGGTAACGTAATTCCTTCTAACCAGTTTTTGAATGAATTTGAAGCAAACGACCCAAGGTATAAATTTACCATCTTTGAAGAAGGAGACACGATCCTGAAATCCGGTCCCGGCACTCCTTTAAAGCTTACTGCAGATATGATGAATATTGCGGCCAGCACGAGGAATGGGTCGACTAAAAAAAGGTTCTTCCGTAAATACAATATTTACGATTATGTAAATTCAGGGTTTCATCCGGGTGGAATAAACCAGCGTGTAATCCGCTATGCTGATATATTATTGCTACTGGCAGAATGTGAAGCGGAAGTAGGAACACCAGCGCAAGCCGCCAGCTACATTAATGAAGTGCGCAGCAGGCCCGGAGTAAACATGCCGCCTGTTACACTGGCTTCAAAAAATGATGCATTAAAAGCAGTAATGCATGAAAGAACAGTGGAATTAGGTGCGGAAGAACTGGCCAGTTTCGACATCCTACGCTGGAGAAAAAAAGGATATTTTCCTTCTATTATCCCGGAAAGAGTGCCGGGCCAGGTTGACCTGTTTCCGATCCCTGCGATTGAAACTTCTACCAATCCTTTAATAAAATAACGTTTGATCCAATATAAAAATAGAGGCCATAAAAAAGCCTCTATTTTTTTGCCAACATTATTTAACCTCCGTTGATTTTTATAACAATGCCTTGCTAGAATATGACCTGAAATCAATTTTAAAGAAATGGACAGGCATTTGCAGGCAGATCGTTTTATCGGTTGAGGCGATTAATAATGATGTTATGTGTGTTTTTACAATTAATAAGACAGAGAGGAAAAATATCGGATTGCGTATGCCATTTACTTTTCAATCATTTCGCAGCAGGCAATTTTTTTGCGGCAAATTACTGAGGTGTCATTGCTTCATTTTAAGCAAAACAGTTCATAACAGATTATAAGTGCAAAAAATACTTGAATCGGATAAAATATCATGTTGAGATGGTCTGTAATAATGGTTCAAACCACTTAGTTTTGTACCAGCCATTGCTTAAGACTAAAACGATCACTGCTTGTTCCATTCTTCCAACGATAAAGAAAAAATACTGTTAGCTAAAGTAGCAGCCGACGATGAGCATGCTTTTGCAGAACTGTTTGAAAATTATCATCAGCTACTGGGGAGCTTTATTTTTCGGTTGATAAAATCGGAGCCGCTTACCCAGGAGATAGTACAGGATGTGTTTCTAAAAATCTGGATCAACCGCGGTGTGCTGGCGGAAATCACCTGCTTTAAAGCATACCTGATTGTTGTGGCCAGGAACCATGCCCTCAACAGTTTAAAACAAATTGCCCGAGACAGGAGCCGGCAAACAGCCTGGGTAAACAATGTATTAAGGCTTGCAGCCAATGACCAGAACGAGACAGACACTCACATCAACACCAGCGAATTAATTGACCAGGCAATTGCCCTACTTCCCCCGCAACAAAAAAAGGTGTACCTGTTAAGCAGAAGAGAAGGCCTGCACCAGGAAGAGATAGCGACTGCATTAAACATTTCTCTTGAAACAGTGAAGAAACACATGGTGCTGGCACTGCGTTTTTTAAAAAATCATCTCCGTACGCACATTGGTATTTTTCTTTTTTTGCTGGTACGGTTATTTAATTATTAATTTTTTCTTTCCTCATTACCTCCTTTTTTCAATTCAGTTGTCTTACTAATGGTGGAAGCTTTAAAAGGTGTATCCTTTTATTCTTTCGCATCATTTAATTATGAGCCAATCAAGACTTGCTTATTTATTCAAGGTTTACTTTAACGAAACCGCTACTGCTCAGGAACGGGATGAATTAACGGAGCTGCTGCTGCAACGTGAAAACGATGCCGAAGTACAATCATTAATTACCGAAACCTGGCGAAGCTTTGAGACACCCGGACAGCAGTTTACAAAAGAACAAAGCGAAGATATGTTCGCCAATATCCTGGCGAAAGGAAAAGCTGCCGCACCCGTCATTAATCATAACAAAAATTATTTCTTTATCACCCGCCGGGTGGCCGCAGCGGCCGTGATTTTTGTGGCAGTTTTGGGTACATGGTTCTTGATAAAGTCAAAACCTGGACCGCAACCTATTGTACAGGTTCAAAAAAATAGTATGCCAAAAAAGGCGATTACGCCGGGCGGAGACAAAGCCATGCTTACACTGGCTGATGGTTCAACAATTATTTTAGATACCACCCACCAGGGAGAACTTACAAAACAAGGCACTACAAAAGTGGTGCGATTAAATACGGCGACGTTAGCTTACAATGCTGGTGCTGCCTCAAACCCTGATGTGGTGTACAATACACTGGCAACGCCTGTTGGCGGGCAATACCAACTGATATTGCCTGATGGCAGTAAAGTTTGGTTGAATGCTTCTTCGTCTATCCATTTCCCCACCATTTTTAAAGGAAAAGAAAGGAAGGTTTCTGTTACCGGCGAAGCCTATTTTGAAGTGGCTAAAAACGCTGCAATGCCTTTTAAAATAACCGTAAAGAATATGGAAGTAGAAGTGCTGGGAACACACTTTGACATCATGGCATACGACGATGAAAATTCTGTAAACACCACCCTGCTGGAAGGATCTGTAAAGGTATCGGAAGGGGCTGCTGTAAAAATGCTGGTACCTGGTCAGCAATCCCTGGTTGACAAAACCGGAGCCATCAAAATTGAAGCGGCAGATGTGGAAGAAGTGATGGCCTGGAAGAATGGCTGGTTTCAGTTTAACTCCGCAGATATACAAACGGTGATGCGGCAGATTTCAAGGTGGTATAATGTGGATGTGGCCTACGAAGGAAAAATTCCTGCCGGCCATTTTACGGGCGTGGTAAGCCGTAATAATGATATCAGCCAGGTGCTTAAAATAATGCAGGATGGAGGTGTTCGATTTAAAATTGAGGGGCGGAAACTGATTGTATTGGCTTAGTGTATTACATCCTTATTTTTTAAAGAAATAAATAAGGTTTTTTAGTTCAGATTTTAATACCCCGGATTACTCAAAAATAAAAACCAGGAACGTTTGCGGCGTCCCTGGTGGTAGTTGAGTTTATCCATCATTACAAACAGGAAGGATTGCTAAATGTTTAAACCAAACTTGACAAAAGTATGAAAAATTCGTGTTCGGTGCCATACGTCCAGCGGGCGTTGGCAGTCACCCACAAAACATTGCTAGTTATGAAATTGACTGCTGTTTTATTAATCGCCGCCCTACTGCAGGTGAGTGCCAAAGGAAAAGCCCAGAGTATTTCCATCTCTCAGCGAAATACTTCTCTTGAAAAAGTGTTCAAAGAAATTCACCGGAAAACAGGTTTCCAGTTTTTTTACCAGGATGAGCTGTTGCGACAAGCTAAAAAATTTGATATCGAAGTAAAAGATGCTTCGATAGAACAGGTGCTGGAAGTCTGTTTTAAAGACCAGCCTTTAAACTTTACCATCGTTGAAAAAGCGATTACCATCCGGCGTAAAGAAGAAGTAAATTTTGATGCAGCTGCACCACCTCCGGTAACCCTGCAGGTTACAATAAAAGGAACGGTGAAGGATGAAAAAGGCAGTCCGCTTGCGGGAGTAACGGTTGCCATACAGGGTGAAAAAGCCGGTGTTAGTACCAATGACCAGGGCGAGTTTTCTATAACAGTGCCGGATAACGCCGTGTTGAGTTTCAGCTACGTGGGTTACAAAACAGTCAATGTTTCTGTCAAAGGCAAATCAACCATCAACCTTACTATGTCCATCGAAGTGTCTTCTATGAACGATATGGTGGTGATTGGGTATGGTAAATCAAAAAGAATCAACCTTACGAGTGCGCAAACCACGGTGTCCTCCAAAGTGATGGAGAAAACCATCAACACCACGATTGAACAAGCCATACAGGGCAGGGCAGCTGGTGTGTATGTAACGCAGAATTCTGGTCAGCCGGGTGGTGGTATTTCGGTTGCTATTCGTGGCATTAGTTCTATCAACGGCAATACGGAACCGTTGTATGTAATAGACGGGGTTCAGATACAGGGTGGCGGTACTACCAACTCGTCAAATCCATTGTCTGGACTTAATCCTTCTGACATAGAAGATATACAGGTATTGCAGGGACCTTCGGCAACTGCCATTTATGGTTCAAGGGCCACCAATGGCGTTTTGTTAATTACTACAAAACGAGGCAAAGCAGGCGAAGCTAAATTAACGTATGGATACCAGTACAACCTGCAAACGCCACCCAAACATTTACAGGTGATGGATCTACGCCAGTATGCGCAGATGGTAAAAGATTACCACGCACTGGCAGGAGGCACAACGCCGGGCGAATTTTTAGATCCTTCTCTCTTAGGAAAAGGAACAGACTGGCAGGGCGAATTGTTTAACAATGCCGCGATGCAAAAACACCAGTTGAGCCTTAGCGGTGGTGGCAATACTACCACTTATTATATGTCGGGAGAATATTTAAAGCAGGATGGAATTGCGCTTGGCTCTGGCTTTGACCGGTATGGCTTTCGTGTAAATATGGATAACAAACCAAGAGAATGGATCACCATTGGCGCCAACATCAGTTTTAGCCAGATCAATGAAAAACTCACCACCAGTTCGGAAAGTGTGATCTCTGATGCAATTCAATTGACACCACAGGTGCCGGTTAAAAACCTGAACGGCGAATGGGGCGGCGGTGATAACGTAAATGGGGCCAACCAGTTTGCTCCCGTTAACCCGATAGCGATTGCCAGTTTAAGAACCAATACCAACAGGAGAAGGCAATTTTTAGGTGGATTGAATCTCGGGATTAACATAACAAAAGACCTTACGTTCAGGACATCTTTTAACACAGACATCAATTATTCCAATTCGGTATATTTTAATCCTACTTATCATATCGGCTGGGCCATCAATACATCGGCTACTTTAACCAATAATATTGGTATGAGTACTTACTGGAACTGGAACCAGTTGCTGGAGTACAACAAGCAGTTTGGTAAACACAACGTTAGCGTAATGGCGAGCCATGAATCGCAGGAATCCAAATGGCAGAACATTGGTGCCAGCAGGTCGGGTTATCTTACTAATAACGTTTTTGATCTTGCCGCCGGCGCCGCACCCGGTACCAACAGCGGAGGCTCTGGTCCTTGGGGCATGGAGTCTTACCTGGGAAGGATCAATTACAATTATGATAACCGCTACATTGTAACAGGTACGGTTAGAAGAGATGGTTCATCCAACTTTGGTCCGGATGACAGGTGGGGAACTTTTCCTTCTGTATCCGGCGCATGGCGGGTTTCGCAGGAAAAGTTTTTTGATGTTCCTGCTATCAGCGAATTAAAATTAAGGGTAGAAACAGGTCTTACCGGAAACCAGGGAAGTGGCGGCATTTATTCACCGTTGGTTACAGGCCCAACCGATTTAGGCATTGGCTTTTTACCCGGCAGGTATGGTAACCCCGCATTAAAATGGGAAGAAACCAACACGAATAATATTGGTATTAACGTTGGCCTGCTGAAAAATAAAATTACCATCGAGGCCGACTACTATATTAAAAATACCAACAACCTGCTGATGGATAATCCGCTTCCATGGTACATGGGTACCAACGGTACAGGGTCTGTCGGCAATCCTACAGTTAACATCGGCTCCCTGCAAACAAAAGGGTGGGGCCTTACCATCAATACGATTAATGTAAGCAACAACAATTTTAAATGGGAGTCCAACATCAATTTATCTGCTTTTAAAACAACCATTAAAAAGTTTTATTCCGATGCCGCGTTTGTTGACCGTACCAGCTGGTGGCTGGATAACTGGACACAACGTTCAGCTGTTGGTGAAGCTCCCTGGTTGTTCCGCGGCTATATTGCGGAAGGCTTGTTTCAATCTATTGATGAAATCAATTCAAGTGCCGTTAGGGTAGATAATAACGGAAACAGGCTGCCAACGGATGCTGTAGCGGGCGTTTGGATCGGCGATGTAAAATACCGGGATATGAATGGTGATGGAAAAATAGATTTTCATGATGAAACCAATATTGGTAACCCCTGGCCAAAATTGTTTGGTGGATTTACCAATACATTTTCTTACAAAGGATTTGATTTAAGCATTTTGATTACCGGCACTTTTGGCAATGATATTTACAACCATTTGGCAAAAGTAAATTCAAAAACATCTACTATTTATACCAGCCGCAATTTGCTGATTAGTGCCATGGATTATGCAAGGTTGACCACGGATAAAAATGGCAACCCGGTGATTGAGAATGCAGGTACAAATGTTCCGAGGTTAACCAGTTCGCAAATAGCCAATGACAATAATTATGGAACTACCAGCAGCAAATGGGTAGAAGATGGTTCTTTTGTAAGGCTTAAAAATGTGTCCCTGTCCTATAACCTGCCTGCTAAATTGATTGCAAAACAAAAACTGGTAAAGGGTATCCGAGCCACCATCGGTGCACAAAACGTAGCCACCATCACCGGTTACTCCGGCTTTGACCCTGAAGTAGGCTCTTATGTAGGCGCCAATACCTACGCTGGTAACCAGGCCATCGGGCTCGACTTTGGCCGCTATCCGTTAACCCCTATTTATACATTCAGCCTGGGTGTAAACTTTTAAATCTTATTACAATGAAGAAAATTAATATAAACAGAAAGTATTTTTTAATTGGCTCATTGCTGTCTGTGATCCTTTTTGCTGGGTGCAAAAAAAGCTTCCTGGAAAAGCCACCGACCGACTCGGTAGTGGATGCCAGTTTTTACCAGACAGATGAACAGGTATTGGCAGCCACCAATCTGTTATACAGCAAAGTTTGGTTTGATTACAATGACAAAGCTTCTTATAACCTTGGCGACTTCAGGGCGGGTACCGCATTTTCTGCGTACAACGACAGGGGCAATGTGTTATTTAATACAACAGATATCACCCCGGAAAATGATGCGGCATGGCGTGCTTTTTTTATAGTAGTGGGCCAATCGAACCTTGCCATTGCCAACATTAATAAATATGCAGGGCCGGCAGTTAGTCCAACAGTAAAAAAGATTGCCATCGCTGAGGCCAGATTTATGCGGGCTGTTGCCTACCGGTATCTTACTATGAACTGGGGCGATGTGCCGGTAATTGAAAACAATCTTACCCTGTTGAATGATACCACCATCAATAAAAACACATCTGCAAGTATCTGGCGTTTTATCACCAGGGAAATGCGTGCGGTGGCTGAAGATTTACCTGAGACACCTACACAGACAGGCCGCGTTAGCAAATGGTCAGCGGAAGGTATGCTGGCGAGATTTTACTTAACAAGAGCTGGAGTAGAATCAGTTGGAGGAGTAAGAAATCAATCGTTCCTGGATAGTGCAAAATATTATGCACAGCGGGTAATCAACAACAGCCACTTAAACTTGCTAAGCAACTATGCGGACCTGTTTAAATATCCATACGATAATAATGCGGAATCATTATTCGAATTGCAATGGGTAGCCCTCTCCGGCGATGCAGGTTATGGCGTAGGCAACAGTGCTCCTTCTTACCTCAATTACAGCTCTGATATTAGTGTAGAAGGATGGGGTGGCGACAAGGGGGCAACTTGGTGGATGCTGAGTCAGTACGATGGCTTTATGGATTCCGGCGATACAGTGATAAAAGGGCGTACGCTGGATCAGCGCTTAAAAGCAACCTATATGTTGCCCGGTGCCAGTTACCCTGAAATCACCCAATTGCTGAATGGTGTAAATCAGAAATTGATTTTTCCTTATGTGAAAGGCGATGTGAATTTTTCGAGCATAAAAAAATATGTGGTGGGTAAATCAGAAGATCTTGGTTTTATAGTACAGGCGCAACGCTATCCTAACAATACCTATATGATGCGCTTGGCTGAAATGTATTTAATTTATGCAGAAGCAGTGTTGGGTAACAACGCTTCAACGGTGGATGCCACGGCGTTGGAATATTTTAACAAAGTGCATACCCGGGCTGGTCTGGCTCCAATTACGGCAACAGACCCCGTTAGCGGTGCAGCCACACCGTTAACACTGGATATTATTTTATCTGAAAGATTTAAGGAGTTTGCCATGGAATCAATGGGATGGTACGATTTGGTGAGCCTGCATTATTACAACCCTGGTAAGGCCTACAGCATTTTAAATTCGCAGGACAGAGGCCTGTACAATATTACCCCCGATGTATTTCCGAACCCTACCAACTGGACGATCAGGAAGACTTCCTGGGCCACCACCGAAAGAAAGATTGATGCCAACTCCGGTAATTTTTTATTGCCGATACCGGCAACAGAAAAGAGCCAGGCGCCCAATCTTTCCAAGCCTGCTGTAGACTATCCATAAGCCAACACTATTTCATCAAATTATTATTCGTCAGTAAAATGAAAAATATAAAAAAAATTAAACAGCTGCTGATCCTGGTGATAGCCATGACGGGTGCTTTTATCTCGTGTAAAAAAGATGAGCAACCCAACAATGGTGTTCCAAGAATTCAATATGTAAGGGTCACAGCACCGGAGTCATCGGATTCTTTATTGGTTTCAGCAGGGCAGGGAAACCTGGTAGCCATCATTGGCGAAAATCTGGAGAACACCGTAGAAGTTTGGTTCAATGATCAGAAGTCTTCACTCACTTCTACTTACATTACGAGCACCTCGATACTGGTAAGTGTTCCGAGCCCTATCCCAACAGTGATCACCAACAAACTGAAACTTGTTTTCGCCAACAGGGATACGTTGTTATATGATTTTAAAGTAAGTATCAGTGAGCCACTGGTTTCAGGGATGGAAAATGAGTACACCTTAACCGGCGATATAGCAACCATCCGGGGAGACTTCTTTTATGAACCGCTTACTGTAACGTTTGCAGGTGGTGCAACAGGTGAACTTGTTTCGGTTCAGGATAAGATCATTAAAGTGAGGGTACCTGCAGGCGCAACACCGGGCCAGGTAACCGTTAAAACAAATTTCGGTGAAACAAAATCTGATTTCTGGTTCAGGGATAACCGCAATATTTTCATCAGCAGCGATCCTTTTACCGGCTGGTGGAATGCTTCTTTTGTGGTGAGCAGTCCGGGTGCAGGCGATCCTCCGGCTATCAACGGAAATTATATCCGTGTTAAAAAAGCCATCGGTGCCTGGTCATGGATGGAAATTGCCGGTGGACCGCCAGATGCCATGGGCGACATCAGCAAAAATGTACCGGATGAAGCCATCCTGAAACCAGCTGACTATAACCTGAAGTTTGAATTGAATACCATTAAGCCTTACAACGGCAATGTGCTGAAAATAAATGTGGGCCTGAGCAATGACTTTAATGCAAATGAATACAGGTGGATGCCACCCTATGACACCAAGGGCGAGTGGCAGACAGTAACCATTCCTTTTGAGGAGATTGTAAAAGCTTATGGTGCTCCGCTTGCCGTAAGTGCAAAGGGTTATTACAGCCGTGTATGGTTTCATGGCCCGGGCGACCTGGACTGTGATATGTCGTTTGATAATTTCAGGATCGTTCCAAAAGTTATCAAAAAGTAAGCAACTCATTTAATGGCCGTCAAAAAAAATTAATCAAATGACCAGAACAATATTAAATAAAACAATGCTTAGGTTGCTATGCCTTTTTGTGGCCATCGCAATGATCAGCTCCTGCAAAAAAGATACAACCAGCAATTCGGGTAAGGTAGAGTTACTGAGCTTTGGCCCCACCGGCGCAAAGCATGGCGACAACATTATTTTTATCGGTAACAATTTAGATAAGGTGACTGAAATTGATCTTGCTGGCGCCACCATTCCTGCGAGCGCTTTTACTGAACATACAGCAGAAAAAATCGTGTTTGTTATACCGGATGCGGCTGTGCAGGGGTACGCAACATTAAAAACACCCGACGGAGATGTAGTGTCTAAAACAAAAGTAAATTTTGAAGTGCCTGTTACCATTACGTCCATCACATCAGAAGCAAGACCGGGGGAAAATATCACCATCAAAGGAAACTTCCTGAACTGGGTAAAAGTTGTTACGTTTTCAAAAGACATCGCTGAAACCACCTTTGTTAGCCAATCGTTGAATGAACTCGTAATCAAAGTGCCTGCCAATGCACAAACAGGCACTTTGTTTATCACCACCAGCGGGACAGACCCACTGACGTTTGAAACAGATAGTGTGGTAAAGGTTACACTTCCTTCCATTACTGCATTGTCACCCAACCCTGTAAAGCACCAGACCAATCTTACTATTACAGGTACCAATCTTGATCTGGCTGCTGCTGTTATTTTTAATGGTGTGGCAACACCGGTAACCGTGTTCGAAAGCCAGAGCGCTACGCAAATTGTGGTGAAAGTACCTGCAGGAGCGGGCAAAGGAAAGCTCACGCTGGCGGCGCATTCGCAGGTTACCGTAACATCAGCAGATGACCTGGCAGTACTATTGCCGGCGATAACAACGATAGCACCTAACCCCATTGCGCAGGAAGGAGAATTAACCATCACCGGCACCAACCTTGACCTTGCAACGGGTGTAGCCTTCACGGGGATTACAGCACCCGTGACAAGTTTTGTGAGCCAGTCAGCCACTAAAATTGTTGTAAAGGCGCCTGCGGGAGCATTAAAAGGAAAGATCACATTGAATGTATTGAACTCCACCCTTACCATAGAATCTGCACAGGTGCTGGATTTTATCGGTGGGCTGCCACCGTTGGCTGATTTTGTCTATGCCATTTATACAGATGCTTTGCAAAATGGTTTTCAAAACTGGTCATGGGCAGGAAATGATTTCAGTAGCACTGCAATTGTAAGGCAGGGAGATAAATCCATTAAGGCGACCTATGGTTCCGGTGGTTACGAGGGCATTACTTTTCACAACGATGCCGGCGCAGCAACGGGCACTTATTCCAAACTGGAATTCTCTTTGTTTGGTACGCCGGGTACTGAAGGCAAAACCATGAACGTTGTGATCAACGGAGGTTATGGCACGGCTTACCCCGTTACCATTGTGGGAGGTGAGTGGACAACCTACAGCATCAATCTATCGGCTTTGGGAAGTCCCAATCCATTAAAGGAAATAGTATTGCAATCTGCAGGCTTCGCCGGCGTTGTTTACATTGATCATGTTGGATTAAGATAGTTTTGGTTGATAAAATAAAACATCTGCTGCTCAGTTAAAATGACTGAGCTGGCGGATGTTTTTGAGAAATACAAACAACATTTTGTAACAATAAATGCATTGTTGATGTTAGCGACTGGTCGTGGAATGGCCGCCAGTCTACATTCTAAACTTCTAAAAATGTTATTGAATCATAAAAATCGTATAACAGGGTCAGTTGTTATGTTACTGGTAATCATTTTTGCCTGTAAAAAATCGCCCTCAACACCGGCTCCGCCGGTTAATCCGGGTGGTACAACTGATACCACCATCACACCCGGTAAAGATCCGGCCACTGCCAACACCATCGGCTTTTTTTTAGACGACTGGCAGGCTAAAAGCTTTACGGCGCCTGCCTTTACGGAAACAGCTGTTCCCGGTGCCGCAACCAATACCGTAACGGTGGATGCTACGGCTATCATTACAAAAATACCACTGGCTGAATTTGGTCACAATGCAGTTTGGTGGATGGGCCCTGTTGCAGGCGATGCAAGAATCATTGAACCGGTTACCAATCTTCACCCGCACATCATCCGCTTTCCCGGTGGCAGTTCCAGCGACGCGTATTTTTGGAATGCCGTACAGGATGCAAGGCCCGCCGATGCGCCAACGATGTTATTGGATGATGCCGGTATTAAAAAAGAGCCCGGATATAATTACGGCAAAACAAACTATAACTGGCAATGCAACCTGGATAATTATTACACCATGCTGCAACAAACCAACAACAAAGGCATCATTACCATTAACTATGGCTATGCCCGTTATGGTACGAGTGCCGACCCGGTGGCAGCTGCAGCACACCTGGCAGCAGATTGGGTACGGTACGACAATGGCCGCACCCAGTTTTGGGAAATTGGCAATGAAAATTTTGGCAACTGGGAGTGGGGATACCGCATTGATGTTGCTGCCAATAAAGACGGACAACCGGAATTTTTAACCGGTGCACTGTATGCACAACATTTTAAAGTGTTTGTTGACTCCATGCAAAAAGCAGCCACGGAAATAGGAAAGACTATTTATATCGGCGCCGTAACTGCAGAAGCGCCTTCTCCGGAAGCCTGGCAAACCAATACCCTTAAAACCTGGAACGCAGGCATGATGCCGGGCGTGAATGGCAAAGCAGATTTTTATGTAGTACACAACTATTTTACACCGTACCAAACCAATGACAATGCGAATGTGATATTGTCTTCCGCACTGTCGGTGCCGTCAGCCATGATGCAGTATGTAACACAAACATTGCAATCGTACGGTGCGGCAATAAAGCCTGTAGCCATGGATGAATGGAACATGACTTCCAATACACAAAAACAACAGGTATCCAACACCAGCGGCGTGTTTGCAGTTTTGGTAATGGGAGAAGCTTTGAAAAATAAATACGGCATGTCGGCACGTTGGGACATGATCAATGGCTGGAGCAACGGTGACGATCATGGCCTGTTCAGCAGCGGAGATGAACCGGGGGGCATCGTCAAATGGAGCCCACGCCCCAGTTTTTATTATTTGTATTACCTGCAAAAAATGCTGGGCGACCGGCTGGTGAATGCATCGGTTGTTGGCAGCAATGTGGTGAAAGCGTATGCCTCTACCTACACCTCCGGCCAGGTAAATGTAACCCTGGTGAATACTTCTTCCACGGCGCAGACAGCAGAAATAAAAATGAAAAATTTCTACAGCGGCAACCGGTTTTACTGGTATAGCCTGGAGGGTAGTAACGATAATGGAGAATTCTCCAGGAAGGTATTGGTAAACGGTAACGGTCCGGCCGGGGATGCCGGCGGGCCGGCTACTTATGCCAATTTAAAAGCCTGGTCTGCGGTAACAACCGGTGGAATAAAAGTGACCATACCCGCACTGGGTGCAGTAATGCTGGTGGTGGATAAAAAATAATTGATTGCATATTGTTGCATGTACACGATGATGTTTGTTAATACCCGCTGTTTTTCAGCGGGTATTTTCATAACGTGATATTGCGCAACCCGATGCTGGTCGTCGTGAACACTCCTTTTATTTTTCTTTGTGTGATTTTAAACAGCGAGACTTTTATTTGGCGTGGATTGAATCCTCCACCTGCCTTATATGAGCTAAGTTCTCTACGATCACTACAGCAGATCAATCACTCTGAATTGAGGGGTCGCAATTTGTGATACCATTTTTTAAAACTTTAATTTTGTAGATAAATCAATGACGATGGCAAGAACGAATTGCAGGCATTGGTAATTGAGCAAAAAATATTGAACCGTATTTATGTAGTTAGGGGAGAAAAATAATGCTTGACAGAGACCTGGCCGAACTGTATGGAATAAAGACCAGGGTATTAAAGCAGGCTGTTAAAAGAAACATGGACCGATTTCCGAAGGATTTTATGTTTGAAATGACGGGTAAAGAAATAGACGGCATGGTGTCACAAAATGTGATACCATCAAAAAGTTATTTTGGAGGTGCAGCACCGTTTTGTTTTACAGAACAAGGGGTAACAATGCTATCATGTATTTTAAATAGCAAGACGGCGATAGAAGTAAATATAAGAGTGGTTAGGGTTTTTGTAAAAGTCAGAGAATATGCACTCACCCACAAAGAAATTTTGTTACAACTTGCTAAGTTGGAGAAAGAAGTAAAGGGAAACAGTAAGGATATTGAAAATATTTTTGCCGTACTCAAGGAATTAATAGAAAAAGATGCAAAGCCAAGTCCGCGAAATAGAATAGGATTTAAGCAGTACGATTAAAGTCACTCTGGCGAAAAGAGCAACATTTGGTAAAATGGGATTGCTCGCCAATAGATTAGGGTATGCTGCGACCCTAAAACTTCACCAAATACAAGGCCATTACTTTGCCACTTTTTCATACTTCAATTCCCTATTCGCCCAGGGAATAAAAGTGGAAAAATTGGGAGCATCCGTATGCCCGCCATCATGCTGCCGCCAGGCCAGTTGGCCATCCAGCAAACCAGTCAATACCGGTGGCATTTTTTCTGTGTTGTAATCATTGCTCACACCAAGGTCTTTTGCACCGAGCAGTTTAAAAACGGTACCTGCTGCAATAGTAGCTTTATAACTGCCCATTTGATCCAGCCATTTAGCATCGCCTTTTTCAGGAATGCCGTAACTGATAAAAGTGGGTCTTGGTGCACACAATGCAATCAGTTCATGCGAATCCACCGGAAGGTCGCAACCTGTTTTGCTGCCGAAGGAAGATGCTGCTGTTGCATATTTTAAATAGTTACCCGCCATCCAGTGATATTCGCCACTGCCGGCAAGACTTTCAACAGCTTCGCCAAATGTGCGGCGGTGTAGAGTAGCGCCACCTTTTCCGGAAGAGCCTACCAGCACCACCGCAAAACGCTGATCAAATGCCATGGTTACCAAAGCTGCTTTACCATAACGGGACACACCTTCTATGCCGACTTTTTTTGTATTGATCAGGCTGTCTGTTTCAAAATAATCCAATGCCCTGGAGGCGCCCCAGCCCCAGGCTCTCAAAGCGCCCCAGTCATCCGGCTTGCGTGGTTGACCTTTATTTACCAGGCCAATGATCCCTCTTGTAAGGCCTGCACCATTGTCGGCCTGCACGCTGTTGGGTTCCAGTACACAATAACCCCAGCCTGCTGCCAGCAATTGTTCTGTTGGTGAAGGATCAGTGGGAGGTGGCGCAAAAAAATTAGGGCCTGCCAACCGGGTAACGGGTGAGTAAGCAGGGTAGCGATCAAACACCGATTTTAATTCCGGGTTCTGTTTTATCATCAGCTCTTTAAATGTAGCGTTCAGTTTTTCCATATCGGCCGGAGAGGGCTGCGCAGGCGAAGGCAATGCAGGAAAGCCAAACATCATCAGTACCGGAACCGGACCTTTTACATTCATTGGCAGCACCAGTACCATGTTGATGTTGACATCAATTAGCGGATAGTCGCTGTTATCAACGTGGCCTATCAGTTGCTTTGCAATAACAGGTGTACGGCCAACAAATTCGTAGTCGGTAATCTTTGCGGTCCAGGTTACCTGAGGGGTTTTGGCCGGTATCTTTCCATACATTGCTGTTTCAAAATCTGCAGCAATCTCGGGGCGTCTTTCCTTCCACCATTGATCTGCCGTGGTTACCTTTTTACCTTTTTTAGTTGTTAAGGCATCTGGCAGCAACGGACAAGGATTGGCGAGCGACTCATCTTCGTTGGCATGATTGGCGTCTGCAGGGTTGCCACTCGGGCCGGGCCTCAAAGCAGTAATACCCAGTTGCTTCATCATGAGCGCATGGTCCTGCTGGGCAGTAAAGCTGTTCAGTCGGGGATACTTACTGCTATCAATGGTGGTAGTTTGTGCATTTATTGCAGTCGTTATGCAAATGGACAAAAATAGTATCAGATATTTTTTCATACAGCAGCCGTTTTTTCAAGATTTAGAAAAAAAAGTTTTTATTGATCTGTTCTGAATGGCGATGCAGTTAGACCTTCTTTGTTATACAGGTTTGGATTAACCGGGTTGTCGGCCCAGGCATACCGGACATACAAAGGAGCTGTGACAGAATCATTCCACACAATTACTTTGTCGCCTTTAATGACGGCACTTGCCCAAACAAATTTTTTATCGGCGCCTGCAATGGCAAATTCACTCAACGGTTCTCCACCCTTACTTACAAGACCGGCACCGGTGTTGGTAAATGAAATGGTGATCTTATTTCCATCAATGGAAGCAGATTGAAAAAGCGGACCTGAATAAACTATATCTTCTCCGTACGCCACTTTTCTGGCAACCAGTGCCAGTCGTTCGCCCACGTCTTTTTTATTGTCGGGATGTATGTCGTTCCATTCACCCAGGTCAATGGCAACCGCCATCCCGGTATTGGACAAAGACAACGATTTTAATTGTGCCTCTCTCAACTCCGCCCACTGGCTTTCTGAGGGAAGATAATTAGCATCCATGAAATTGGGTAACTGTACCCACAGAAAGGGCAGATTAGCCTGCTGCCATTTACTGCGCCAGTCCGCAATTTGTGCCGGCTGTAGTTGCGTATAGCCGGAAGCATTGTTTGTATTGCTTTCTCCCTGGTACCATAAAAATCCTTTTATGGTGTAATTGATAACGGGAGCCACCATCGCGTTGTATAAAGCTGCTGGTTGATTTTGTAAACTGATAGCACTGTTGCCAACGCTGCCTTTTTGTGGGGCAAACACTTCACCCACTTTATACTGCCAGTAACCTTTTAGATCTATGGTGTCGTTTCCCGTAAACAAACAATAGGGTTTGCCACTCACAAAACCGCCCTTGCCAGCGTTATTAGTCACTTTTACCACAACAATATTTTTTCCTGTCTTCAACAGGTCTGAAGGTATGGGGTATCTTCTCTGCGGATATAGGTAGGTGGTAGCACCAACTTGTTTTCCATTGATATACAAAACGTCTGCATCCACAATTCTGCCCAAAAAGACTTTGGCCGGTTTACCCACCATCGATGCCGGCACGTCAATTTCCTTTCTGTACCAAACAACACCGTCCAGGTTGCTGATGCCCTGGTCTTCCCAATAGCCGGGTACGGCAATGGTTTGCCACCCTTTGGGGATATAGTTGATGTCGCACCAGGGCAGTGGTCCGGTTAAACCTCTGTCTAGCACGGTTGCATTTTGTCTGCTCACATTCGCTGCCAACGCAATTCTTGCCTGGCTGTTGATATAGCCTGTGTCTTTATTTTTTTGAATGGTGCTGATGAGTGCCGGAAAATCTTTGAGTCCTTCTTCACTGGTCCATGCTTCAATGGGCGTGCCGCCAACACTTGCATTGATGATGCCGATAGGTACATGATATTTTTGATACAATTGCTTCGCGAAAAAATAGGCGACTGCGGAAAAAGGCCTTACAGCTTCACCGACTGCTGCATTCCAAAAACCAGTTGGCAGTTTGTCTTTCGTTCCTTGCAGGCTGGTAAGGGTGGGAATGAGGAATTGTCTTACCTCCGAAAAATTTGCCTTGGCAATTTCATCCGCATAGCGCACATCATGAATGTTTAACTGGTGCACCATGTTTGACTGGCCGCTACAAAACCAGACATCACCGATTAAAATATTATTCAATGCAATTTTATTTTTTCCGGAGATGATCATTGTATAAGGGCCACCAGCCTTCGTTGCAGGCAGTACAATTTTCCATTTACCATCTGCACCTGTTGTTGTTTTAAAGGTTTTTTTATTGAAAGCAATGGTTACTTTTTCTGCTTTCGATGCCCATCCCCATACATTGATGTTAGCATCCCGTTGCAATACCATACTGTCCCGTATCAGTTGCGGTAATACTACCTGGCTTGCTGAGGTTTCAACAATCAGCAACTGAGCAAGTAACAATCCTACAACCAATACTCCTTTCATACGCATTTTTATTTGAGCGCCAATGATGAGCGAAAAGCGCTTATTTTAATTTATTAAAAGTCTGTGTCCCGCTATAGCGAACCAAATCAAATGCTTCAACCTTATCATTTATAAATTTAAAATGCACATTAAAAAATTCATGCGTAGCATAAAAATGAGTTTTGGTATTGGCATACAATAGCAATTTAATTTTCGGACCAGCAAGTAAGTACAATTGGTTGCCTTCATGCTTCAATACAACTTTTTCTCCTTTGGAAGATTGAAACGTACCGGTATATTTATTCAGCTCTTCGGCGCTGAGTTGTAGCCTTGCTCTTTCAAAAATGTATTGTAAACCTCTTGAGTAGGTTTCGCTTTTGGTGCCCGAGTGGCCGGTGTTTTCCAGCACTTTTGAATGAAGCTGTACATTGCTGTAGTGATGCTTTGCCAGGTCGCCGGCAAATTTTTCAAACATAGGTCTTCCCATTTCTACATCACCAACGGTCATATACACACGAACTAGTTTGGCTAATTTCTTTTCAGCAAAAGTTTTTTCAAAGCGGTACAATACTTCATTATCCCAGGCAACGGCAGGGCTTGCTGCGGCATAACCGGTAAACATATCCGTATGGGTGAATAAGGTGTACATTGTAAACAGTCCCCCCAGCGAGCAGCCCATCAAAATCCGGTTACCGGCGTCTGCTTTATAATTGGTTTCAACAAAAGGAAACAATTCCTGCTTCATAAAATCAAGAAAGTGATCCGCACCACCGCTTTGGGGCAATCTCGCTTCACCGGTTGGCGTATAATCCCTTGCCCGAAGGCTATCGGGGTTGGGGTGAACGCCGCCCCAGGTAACACCCACCAAAATCAGCTCCGGAATAAAGCCATCAAAATATTGCTGGCCGTAGATAGATTTCACCACGGGGAAATCCCATTGTGAATCCATCAGGTATACCACCGGGTATTTTTTTGTGCTGGTATAATAACCGGCAGGGAGTAAAACATGCAATTCATATTCCTGGCCATTGACAATGGTGGAAGTAATCTTTCTTACTTCAGAGCCGGGGATTGTTACCGACGGAAATTGTTGGGCAGTTGCGATAAGCACATTTAACAGCAACAGGGCTAGGAATACTTTTTTCATTGTAGGTATTTAATAAGTGCATCTTTTTATTTAAGAAGAAGAGTCAGTTGTTTACTTACAGCAAGTCTAAGCGTTGTATGGATTAATGGTCTGTATCCGTCCATCGGTATCGTAAGTAATTTCAGTAACCTTTACACAACGCAAATGAGTGATGCCTTTGCTTAAACTACTGTCGTGGTAAAATAAATACCACTTGCCGTTGAACTCACAAATGGAATGATGAGATGTCCACCCAACCACCGGTTCTAAAATTTTCCCGGCGTAAGTAAATGGCCCATAAGGGCTGTCGCCAATTCCATAACACAAAAAATGCGTATCCCCGGTAGAGTACGAAAAATAATATTTGCCATTGTATTTGTGCATCCAGGAGCCTTCAAAAAAGCGCCGGTCATTATCGCCGTTTAATAAAGGGTTACCCTGTTCATCCACTATCAACACATCTTTCGGAGCTTCGGCAAATTCCAATAAATCGCCGGTTAGCCTGGCTACTTTGGCACACAGCGCAGGCTCATCATCTGCGGGTAAAAAGGCAACCGGGCTATCCGGTTGTTCGCCGTTAAACTGGCCGGTGCGCCAGCGTTGCAGCTGTCCACCCCAAATGCCGCCAAAGTATAGGTAGTAGCTGCCGTCCTCATCTTTAAACACCGCAGGGTCGATGGAAAAACTTCCATTGATGGCTTCGGGCTCTGGCGTAAAAGGGCCGACTGGGGAAGTGCTTGTAGCAACACCAATCCTGAAAATGCCATCATGTGCCTTGGCAGGAAAAAACAAATAATACCTGCCATCTTTTTCTGCTGCATCCGGCGCCCACATTTGTTTTGCTGCCCAGGGCACATCTTTCACATGCAGGGCCAGGCCATTATCAACTGCTTCGCTTTGCGGACTATCCATGGAAAGGATGTGGTAATCTTCCATGGCAAAATGACTGCCCAGGTCATCAAATGCATCGCCGGCATCGATATCATGCGACGGATAGATGTAAATTTTTCCGTTGAATACATGTGCCGATGGATCAGCAGTGTAAATATGTTTTACGAGCGGCTGCGAAATGGCCCGTTTGTTTAAATCGTCAAAATCAATCTGAGTGATATTATCTTCTGGCATGTTTACAGTTATGAGTTATAAGTTATAAGTTACGAGTTATAAGTTATGAGTTATGGGGTCCTTCTTTCTTTTAAATCAGCTTCTATTTGTACTTCCATCTTTTTATTTATCTCGTAAAAGAATAATAAGGCTATCGCTAAAAGAAAGGGTATGGCCGGAAAAATACTAATGAGCATTTTAGTACCGTTGATGGCAGTTGCTGTTTGTCCGTTGGTACTGTTAGCCACATAATCATATTTACCTAATATCCACGACACCAATGAGCTGCCGATACTTAACCCGGCTTTTAAACCTACCATCATGGCAGAAAAAATAATGGCTGTTGCCCTGCGGTTATTTTTCCATTCACTGAAGTCAGCCACATCAGCAATCATGGTCCATAATATAGGTGTGCTGATACCGTAAAAAAATCCGTGCAATATTTGTGCTCCAAAAATTATCCCAATTGACTTCGGTTGAAAAAAGTAAAATAAAATAATGAACAGCGTTGAGATAAACAGCGACGCCATAAACACATTTCGCTTGCCATATTTATTGGCAAACTGCTGCGACAGCATAATACCAATCAATCCCACTAAAATTCCGCCTCCGTTAAAAACGCCCAATCCTAACGAGGTATCGTTTTCAAACGTGGGCAGGAATTTTTTAAAGGGTTCTAAAAAGGAAGTCAGCTCTGCTTTATCAACATAGTTCTCAAAATAATATACATAAGAACCACCTTTCATTGCCAGCGTGACAAACACCAATGTGGTAACCGTTAGCATGATGATCCAGGGTTTGTTTTTAAACAGATCGGATAAGTCTTCTTTTAAACTTGACTTCTGTTCCGGCTTTGGAACAATCCTTTCTTTGGTGGCTAAAAAACAAATGATCAGCATGATGGTTCCGATGATGGCCAGTACCGTCATTACTTTGGCTATACCAATCTTCATTGATTCTGCATCTGTTCCACCGCCCGCTTTAATAATAAAATTATACATGAAAACCTGTACAAAAAATTGCGCAAACATTACGGCAACAAAACGATAAGAAGACATACTGTTACGCTCTTTCATATCGCCTGTAATTACACCGCTCAATGCAGAGTAGGGTAGGTTGTTTGCTGCATATAACATCAGCAACAGGGCATAAGTAACAACTGCATAAATAACTTTGTTTTGGTACTGCTCAAAGTGAGGCGTGCGGAAGGCTAACAATGCCACCACGCCCAGTGGTACGGAGGTCCACAATATCCAGGGCCTGAATTTTCCCCATCTTGAAACAGTTCTGTCGGCGATAGCACCCATCATTGGATTAAAAGCAAAAGCTGCCACCAGGCCTACAATAAGGGTCAATGCAGAAGCATGTTCGGGTTTTAAACCGTAGATATTTAAGTAGTAATAAGATATCCAGGTTACCAATGTTTGAAAAACCAAATTAGCAGCCAGGTCGCCCAGGCTATAACCTACTTTTTCTATAACAGATAATTTTTGTTCGCTTGCAATCATGTTAAGTGGTTTAGTGGTGGTTTATTTTTTTAGAGCGATCACTGCATCAAAGGCAGGTTTGGGTTGATAGTTGCGGTCGAAGAGTAGGGGATAATTCGTTCTGCCTTTAATCGGCCAGCCATTCAGCCAGCTTTGCCCGTCATTTACTCCCCAGAATGTAACACGGCTAACAGTGCCTTTATATTTTAGAAAAAGTTTGAACAGGTCTTCGTAGCCTTTAGTCAGTTTTACCTGCATCGAATCGGGCAACCCGTTGGCATAAGGATTCATCTTGGCCGTATAGGTTGCCTTCATATTTACATCTGCTGCATCGCCATCCCAGGGATTGGGTAATACGCCAAGATCCAGTTCTGTAAACATTACTTTTATCCCCAGCTTTGAATACTCAACAATGCTTTCTTCAATGTCTTTTAATGGAATGTTGGATGCCCGCCAATGGCCCTGTATACCCACGCCATCAATGCGTACTCCCGCCGCCTGTATTTTTTTTATCAATGCAATGCAACCTGCTCTTTTTGCCGGCTGCTCATTGTTGTAATCATTGTAATACAATTGAGCATCAGGTGATGCAGCCTGTGCCAGGCGAAAGGCTTCCGTTACAAAATCAGGTCCGAGCTTATCAGCAAAGATGGACTTGCGCAGGGTGCCATCTTCGTTCAAAGCTTCATTCACCACATCCCATGAAAATACTTTTCCGTTGTAACGAGCGGCAACCGTTTTAATGTGATTGGTGAAATATTGTTTCACTGAATCCGCATCCTGCATGCCGTGCATAAAAGCCGGCAACTGGCTGTGCCATATGAGGGTGTGACCGTTTATTCTGATGTTGTATTTTTTTCCGTAGGCCACCAGTTTATCAGCCAGGTCAAAATTATATTTATCCCAACCCGGGTGAATGACTTCGGCTTTCATAATATTCTCCGGCGTGGCAGCATTGAATTGCTTTGGTATTAAAACTTTGGCAGTCGGATCTTTTTCTTCGATCTGTGTTGCGTTTAAAGCAGTGCCAATCAAAAAATCATTTTTATAACTGTCTTTGAGCGAAGCAGTTTTTTGACCGTAGCTACGACTAAAAAGTGCAAGACTTGTGATAACCAAGAGGCTGGTGATTTTGTATGTGCGCATAATAATTGTTTAAAATATTGTTCAATAATTATTTCTGTTTGTTTGAAGTGGGCGTCATTAATTCGTTCAAATTTACCCGCCATCTCAATGTTATTAACCTAAGTCCGTAAGGTGGTCGACCTTTCTCATAATTCAACGACCCTGAAGAAGGTCGACCACCTTTTAAAAACCAATGCTGTTTCCTCCATCCACTGGCAACACAACACCAGTTATATATTTAGCAGCATCGCTCGCCAGAAAGTAAGCCGCTTCGCCAATATCTTCCGGTTGCCCCATGTACCCCATCGGTGTACGGCCAAATACTTTTGCCTTGCGTTCCGGGTCGCTGTTCAATGCTTTATCCGTCATGGCCGAATAGATAAACCCTGGGGCAATCGCATTCACCCGAATGCCCTTTGGTGATAATTCAACAGCCATGGCCCTCGTCATTCCATCGATAGCCGTTTTGCTGGCGCTGTAAGCAATTACCTTCGGCAAACCATATTGTGCGGCCATTGAACTGATATGAATAATGTTACCCGAACCCTTCACCAGCATGTGTTTTACCACTTCACGACTTAAGGCAAACACCGCCGTTACATTGGTAGTAAGAATGCGTTGGAATTCTTCATCACTTACTTCCGTAAAATCTTTTTTCATATTGATTCCGGCATTGTTCACGAGGATATCAACCTTGCCAAACTGTTTAATTACCTCCTCCACAAAAGCCGGTATGGAAGATAGATCGCTCACATCGCAAACCATAGCACAACACAAATCGCCCAGCTTTTCTTTTGCATGGTTCAATTTTTCTTTGTCTCTTCCGGCAATGATGGTCGTTATGCCCTGTTGAATAAATTTTGCAGCAATGGCAAAACCTAACCCGGATCCTCCTCCTGTAACGATGGCTACTTTCCCCCTATCCCCTAAAGGGGAGTTGCTTGCGTTCATATTTATATGCCCGTTTTTGTTTTGAATTATTTATTACGACCAAACTAAATCGTTATCACTTACTGCACCTCACCCCAACCCTCTCCTTCAGGAGAGGTGGTTGAACCCACATCCTGCAAGAGTTGTAATGATAGTGAAGTCTCAATTCCTCATCATCACAGCACCATCAAAAAAAGCAAGCCCGTCATCAACTCCCCTTTAGGGGACGGGGGTACTCTCCATCCTGAAAGCGCCAACAAAGAAAAGCAAACCCTTCATCAACTCCCCCTTAGGGGAAGGGGGTTCTTTCCATCCTGAAAGCACCAACAAAAAAAGCAAACCCGTCGTCAACTCCCCTTTAGGGGATGGGGGTAGATAGGCGCTAATTCCCCGGTGCATTCGGAAAACTCAACCCTTCATAATAGTTTAAATCATGATCCGGCTTTTCATACTTTGCCGGCACTGGCATTTTTGAAAAAGTTCCAAAATACAACAAGCAGGCATTGCGCCACCATACTGCTTCCTGCTGCTGTATGTTCAGCAGCATAGTGATTTGCCTATATCGCTGATCATCTACTTTTGCTTTTTGTTTGCTCCACAATTGCTGCATCCATCGTACACTGTCCACGCCATTGTTGTATTGATAGCAGAGTTCCTCCCATAAAGTACGTCCGCTCTTCATAGTATGCGTCCAGCCAACATGGTGAAACCAGAGCAAATATTTTTCATCAATGGTGTTTACATCCGCCCATGCTTTTGCCGCTTCGGGCTTATATTGCGCCAGTGCGTTGCTGCCGGTTGCAGTGCGGTCAAAACCAATGCCTGCGAAGTCTGCACGGTGATAGTACGTGGGGTTCCATTCTGGTCTTGATAGATTGCTGATCCATGGGCCAGGCCCGTAATGATGACCGGTGGCCATGATATGGTGAAGGCCCAGCGGATTCATATACTGCACTAAAATTTCTCTTGAAGCAAGCATCATCTTTTTTGCATCACTTACAAAAGCCGCATCATTGCTGAAAGTCATGCGCAACCATTCTTCCGCGATTTGCTCAGCTGAAAGATGGTAATCCCAGCTCAGTCTGCCCAATGCATACCAGTTGGCTTGTGCAAAAGGATGGCCCGTCCAGTCGATGTCGCTGCCGATATTGGATACACCCGCCATGCCGCTGATGCTATGATTGTCCAGGCTGCCATCAATTACTTTGGCAACGGTACTTCCCTTGCCTTTGCTGTAGGTATCACTGTTCAAAACTTCCTTAAAAAGCGGGGCAAGATAAACAAAGTGTGTGCCCTGCCCGAGGTACTCCTGTGTTAATTGAAATTCCATCATCAGCGGTGTGTTAGGCATGGCGCCAAACAGGGGATGAAAGGGTTCCCTTGGCATAAAATCAATGGCGCCGTTTTTTACCTGTACCAGTACGTTGCTGCTGAACTTTCCGTCCAGCGGCACAAACTCATTCCATGCCTGTTTGTGCCGGTCGTCGGGTACCTCATGACTGTACACAAATGCCCGCCACATGATGATACCCTTGTGTGGAGCAATGGCATCTGCGAGCATATTGGCGCCATCTGCATGTGTGCGCTGATAATCCTGCGGACCGGGCTGGCCCTCACTATTGGCCTTTACGGTGAAGCCGCCAAAGTCAGGAATCAGTGCATAAATTTCATTGATCTTATCCTTCCACCATTGCCGCACTTCTTCATTTAAAGGATCAGCCGTTTTTAATCCACCGATTTCCATCGGTGCACTAAACCTTGCGGTGAGGTATACTTTTATTCCATAAGGGCGAAAAACATCGGCCAGCGCTTTAACTTTTTCAAGATAAGCTTTGGTTAAAAAAGTAGCGTTGGCATTTACATTCGTCAATACGGTACCGTTGATACCGATTGAGGCATTTGCTCTTGCGTAGTCAATGTATCGCTGATCTATATATGCCGGCAATGTGTGCCAGTTCCAGATCGAAAACCCGGCGTAACCTCTTTCCACCGTGCGGTTTAGGTTGTCCCAGTGGTTCAGCAGGCGCAACTTTATCCGCGGCGCGGAAACAATATTAAATTGTTCAACAGGCTGTTGTGTTTGCATTAAACGCAGCAGATGAAACACGCCATATAACAAGCCAATATCTGTATTGGCTGTAATAACGGTTTGAGTTCTGTTGTGGGTGTAAATAGTAAATCCTTCGTCGCCAATCTCATGAATGCTGTCTCGTGAGGAAAGGGCTTTTGCATCCTGACTAATTCTTGTGCCAATCAATAACCTGCTTGTTGAATTAACCGTGGTGAAAGTGACGGGCTGCTGAAGCATTCCTTCTGATGCCTTCATCAATTCTTCTTTCAGCACCCGCATGGTTTCAGAATTGCCTCTTACCGAAACTTGTTTTAACAGTAAACGGTAAGAGGTAAGCAACAATTTACTTTCAACAGGTTTGTATCGCATCCATAGATCATACCCGTTTTCTGCTTGAGCAGAAAGTATAATAAAAACAAACACTATCGCAAGCAATCTTTTCATAACCAATTTCTTTCTGTTATATAGAAAATCGGGCGCATCGTTTTTTAGGTAGCAAATAGCCATATGTTGTTAACAAGGCCTTTTTACTTCTTTCTTTGCAATCGGTTGCACAAACCTCGTGAAAAATAAATGAATAACAAATTTTAAAAATTAGTTAGCCGCTTTGCTTTTTTTTAAGAGGATGCCAGGATCACTTGTCAGACCCAAAAACAGCCGTGCTGGTGGTCTTTACATTGTTTTCTTTTGAAAGGTGTCTGATAAAATTGTTCACCGCTATTTCGCCGTAGTATAACCGGAAAAATTGTAAAAAAATTGCAATCAGTTGCAGCTATCACGCAAAACGGGTTACATTCGTTATATGCGGCTTATGCCAGGACCATTGACGCTGTAACAGTAAAAACAATAAAGGATATGAAGCAAAGAATAGTTTGTTTATTACCCGCCTTATTGCTGGTGCTTTCAACGATATCCGCTCAGCACAATCCCGGTGTGCAAATAAAAAAATCAGGCGATTACCCACAGTTGCTGGTGAATGGAAAACCATTCTTAATGCTGGGTGGAGAGTTGGGCAATTCAAGTGCATCGGACATATTATATATAAAACCGAGTTGGGGTCACCTGAAAGAAATGAACCTGAACACCGTACTAGTACCCGTGTATTGGGAACTGATGGAACCGGAAGAAAACCGTTTCGATTTTTCATTGGTGGATAGTGTGATTGCGGAGGCGAGAACTCATGGGATGAAAATAGTGTTGCTATGGTTTGGCAGCTGGAAGAACAGCATGAGTTGTTATGCACCCTTGTGGATGAAAACCAATCCCAAGCGTTTTCCCAGAACACCGGATAGCACCGGCAGAAGCCAGGAAATATTTTCTGTATTTGGAAAAGAAACACTGGCAGCTGATAAAAAAGCTTTTGCCGCTTTACTGCGACACATTAAAGCAACAGATGAAATGAAGCAAACGGTCGTGATGGTGCAGGTTGAAAATGAAATCGGCATGTTACCAACGGCAAGAGAAATGTCGGCCACTGCAGACAAAATTTTTAATGCCAATGTGCCTGCTGAATTATTGAATTATCTTAAAGAAAATAAGAACAGGCTGGTGCCTGAGTTTAAGCAAAAATGGGAAGACGCAGCATCTCAACTGAACGGTAAGTGGAACGACATTTTTGGTGAAGGTGTTGCAACAAACGAAATTTTCCAGGCATGGTATTATGCCAGGTACGCCAATGAGGTAACGTTGGCTGGTAAAGCAGTGTATAACCTGCCAATGTATGTCAATACTGCTTTGCCGAGGGCAGGCAAATTACCTGGTCAATATCCCAGTGCTGGTCCGCTGCCACATTTGATGGATGTTTGGCAGGCAGGTGCACCAGCGCTTGATATGTTGTCGCCGGACTTTTACAACCCCGATACCAAATACTGGTGCGACCTGTACACAAGGAACGGCAATATTTTATTTGTACCCGAAATGCAATTTGATAAGGCCGCTGCGGCCAAGGCATTTTTTATCATCGGGCATTATAAAGCCCTGGGCTTTTCTCCTTTTTCCATTGAATCAGATAATAGCGGATCAATGCCACTGGCAAAAACGTACGATCTGCTTCAGCAATTAACACCAATGATTACAAACAAGCAATGGTTGAATATGGAAGGTGTGCTGTTGGATAAACAAAACAAAAAGATTGGACTAAAAATGGGGAAGTATCAACTGGTGGTAACGCATGATGCAACGCTGTCCTGGTCGCCCGAGGCGAAGGATTCTGTATGGAGTGCCACAGGTGGCATCATCTTACAAACCGCACCCGACGAATTTATAGTGGCGGGAACAGGACTGGTTGTTACATTTGAAAATACAGATAAAAATTTTGTAACCAATATTGCTGCCGCAGATGAAGTGAGTTATATCAGGGGCACCGAAACAAAAGGCCGCAGAATGAATGGCGACCAGGATCACCAGGGAAGGCATATTCGTGTTGCAGTAGTTGACTGGGGTATTCAAAAAGTGAAACTCTATAATTCGCCGGCAAAGATTGATAATTAATTTTTGCAAATAGTGTTGGGTTGGATTTCTTATCACCAATTAAAAGATGTAATAGATGCCTGTTCAATTAATGCATCAAACCATGCGCTGGTTTGGCCCCAACGATCCTGTGAGCCTGGCGGATATTGCGCAGGCCGGATGTGCCGGCGTAGTAACAGCATTGCACCAAATACCAGTAGGCGATACATGGCCGGTTGACGCCATTGTGCAAAGAAAAAAAATGATTGAAGCAGCAGGCATGAGCTGGACGGTGATTGAAAGTCTGCCGGTGAGTGATGATATAAAGCGACAAAGCGGCGATTATTTACAGCACATTGAAAATTATAAAATCAGTCTGCGAAATGTGGCTGCTTGTGGTTTAAAAGTAGTGACCTACAATTTTATGCCGGTACTGGATTGGTTGCGTACCGATGTTGCCTATGCCTTACCAAACGGAGGCACCGCCTTATTTTTTGAACGCCTGGCATTTGTTGCGTTTGATCTTTTTTTGTTGCAGCGCCCCGGTGCTGAAAAAGATTATTCGGATGCAGAGATAAAAAAAGCCACTGAAAAATTTTCTGTGATGTCGCCGGAGGAAAAAGACAAACTGTTCCGCAATGCGATGCTGGGCCTGCCCGGAAGTGATGAGTCCTTTACACCGGAACAGGTTTTATCAGCACTAAAAACGTATGATGGCATCGATACAACGAGACTGAAAAATAATTTATTTTATTTTTTACAACAGGTAATACCAACTGCTGAGGAGTGTGGTGTACAAATGGCCATCCACCCGGATGATCCGCCTTATGCTGTGTTAGGTTTACCACGGATAATGAGTACAGAACAGGATGCAGCGGATCTGATTGCTGCCGTTCCATCCAAAGCAAATGGATTTTGTTTTTGTACCGGTTCGTTTGGCGCAAGGCCGGATAATGACCTGGTAAAGTTGATCCGCCGTTTTGGCGACCATATTCACTTTGTGCATTTGCGCAATACCAAAAGCGATGGCCACGGAAATTTTTATGAAGCCAGTCACCTGGAAGGAGATGCAGACATGTACGCCATTGTAAAAGAAGTATTGTTGTTGATGCAGCGTAGAGGCATTGCGTTACCCATGCGGCCCGATCATGGTCACCAGCTGCTGGACGATTTAAAAAAGAAAACCTATCCGGGTTATTCGGCCATTGGCCGCCTAAAGGCGTTGGCAGAATTGCGTGGAGTTGAATATGCAATAAGCAGAAACTTATGACCAGCCAGGTGCATGGCTGGTCAAAGTCAATGTGTTTTGTTACAATTAATAGCGTATTGATTTAACATCTGCTCCCGCAGAAGCAATTCATCTTGCATTCAGTTAACAGTTGTTACCTGCAAAAGCAACAACTTCCCTGCACCTCCCGGCCATATTGACGAACGGGCAGCTACAATGTACTGCTAAATATTGCCCCGGTTCAAAGCTTTAATAACAATCATGATGATCGCAATTACCAATAACAAATGAATTATACCCCCGGTATAAAAACCTCCTAAAAAAGAAATTGCCCAAATGATAATAATGATGACAGCGATTAAATACAAAAGGTTACCCATAAAAAATGAATTTAAGAATTAAGAATAATGTTGTTGTTTAAAAATCCTGCCAAATTTTAACAAGTTATTTTAGGCCTATTCCCGTTGACAATTTGCTCAATGAGGGGATTATTGTCTACAAAGCAATTAAGTTGAGGATAAACATTATCCAAGTCGCCATAATAACAATGGCCAATGCAAGTATTGAATTACCAGTGTGATGCCTGGGGAACGAAGTCTGCATTAAATTACTTCATCATATTAACCTGCTTTCCCTCAACAATGCCCTGGCCCAACTAAAAACTTAATATTTGTTGCGCCTGCATGGATTAACATCATCGAAATTATGGGTAACAAACAAATATTGGAAGCGCCCGCCCGCAGGCCCTATCAAAAGCAGGATGCATTGAAACACTCTGCCAGGCTGTAAAATAATAATTGGCCGCTTTTTAAACAGTAAGTTAGTTCCATGGTTTTTTCTGCATATCAAAAGCAGCTATATTTGTTTGCAGTTTATACAAACGGATGCTAAACATACTTTGCCATTGACCATGACATGCGGGCCCGCGGAATGAAGAATTTTTGTTACCTGCATCCTGCGATTATAAACAACTTGCGTGTAATTATCAGTTATACCAATTAATTTAAAATATGAAAGCAATACTTCCCCTGGTTGCCTGCGTGTTTTTTACTCATCTGACACGGGCACAACATACAACGCTTACATTTGCTGAACGGTTAGGATATCCTAAAGGTGCCAGGGTAGTCATTGTGCATGTTGACGACGTAGGTATGTCCTTTGATTCCAATGAAGGGGCCATCAATGCTATGTCAAAGGGGATTGCTACCAGTTGTAGCGTAATGATGCCATGCCCATGGGTGCCCGCCTATGTACATTATTTAAAAGATCATCCACAAACCGATGCCGGCCTTCATCTTACCCTAACCTCCGAATGGGACAATTACCGCTGGCCGCCCCTGAGCGGCAAACCAGCTGTGCCCGGACTGGTAGATAAAGAAGGAGCCATGTGGCCGGAAGTAGAAGATGTTGTAGCCCATGCTTCAGCAGATGAAGTGGAAACAGAGCTGCGTGCCCAAATTGAAAGAGCCCGTCAAATGGGGTTTGAACCTACTCATATGGATAGCCATATGGGTACTTTGTTTGCAACACCCGCTTTTTTGCAACGATACGTAAAACTGGCTATTGAATATCATATACCCGTGATGTTTCCGGGGGGACACAATACACTCATTGCAAAGGAAGGGGATTATTCGGCGGCGCAACTGCAGGCCCTGCAACCGCTGGCTGAACAATTGTGGAATGCGGGTCTGCCTGTGCTGGATGATATTGTGAGCAAAACGGGCTGGAACCTGCCGGAAGGCACACCTGAAACAGATACCAGCCTGCAACAATTTAAAACCCGGAAGTACATTGAAACTTTTGCCGCTATTCAACCAGGGATAACTTACCTGATTATGCATTGTACGCAACCTTCAGATATTTTTAAACATATTTCTGCAACCGGACCGGAACGAAAAGGCGACATGCTGGCGATGATGAACCCCGCATTAAAAAAATATGTAGAGCAGCAGCACATTATTTTGGTCACCTGGCGTGAACTGATGGAGAGAAGAAGAAAATACCAGCCGGGAAACTAAATATTTTGCCGTCAAGGCCAAACGTTGGGACAAAGTGATTGGCAAGTTTGCCACAAATCAAATTGGAGTATGCAGTTAGTATAAATGTATATATGCTCAAGGACAGTATAGCAGGCTGCTCACTCAGTACTACACTCAATTAATACCTGGTAAAATTTCGACTACTCTTTTAGCTGCATTCATACTAATTGTTAAACCGTTTTGTCAGCGGATTAACTTGCTGCACGCTGCAATGTCCATTACTTAAGGGTTGTGCACGCTGCCGTTACAATTAATACCGGCTCCATGTATCGCCGGTGCTTTTATAGCTAATGGTTCGCCTGGCTTTTTTAACAGTCATATAATAATCTGTGCCATTGGACGATGAAATTTCAAACAGGTCAGTTACACTGCCACCATCTGTTTTCTTTTCTGTATCCATTATCAGCGGCAGCGGCAATTGGTCCGCTGTCAGGTTTCTGGAAACAGCCAGGAAATTCCCATCGGTGCCATAGAAGGCTTCCAGCCTGATGCCGTTGCTTGTAAAAGTTGCTTTGTAAAATTTGTCGGTCGTTTTCCATTCCACATCATTTGCTGTTTTAAAATCCTTGTGCAGTTCAGTTACAATTGTGGCAGGCACATCACTGGGAGTAGTTGCAAAAACGGCAGACATAGTCAGCGTAAAGGCTGAGGCGAATACCAAAATTTTCTTTTTCATGTTTGTTTTATTTGTTTTGAATTAATTACAAACACAAAGCTAGAGCGGCCTGGGCCACCTTTTTTTAAAAAGCTATCAAGTGGTAAATTGTTGCGATCAACGCCCACATTTAACAGTAGTTAACACCTGCATCATTATAGCGACCAGCAATAATAAAAAGTGAATAGGAATGGATAAGAAAAAATGCAGGATGGCAGGACGGGAGCCAGGCTGATATAAATAATCCGGCCGAAGCTGACTATGTACAGGTGCAGTTCTCTCAATTGCCGCATGAGCAGATTGTACAGGCCATCATAAAAAAAAGGGCCTTGCGGAGAAGCCGGGATGAATGTTTGAATGTTGTGTAGGCGATAAAAAGTATAAATCATACGTCTGATTGTGTTACATCCGTCACAATAGTGATGGCTGTTTTATACTTCATAGGGTAGATTTTATTTTGGGAGCGAACCAGTTGCACGGCAAAATAATGCAGGTGCAGGTATTAGTTTACCCGGATGACCTTAAAAAACATTGGCTGATTTAAAGATGGAATGGCTTGCCAGTTTCAAGCTCATATTCCATTTTGGTGATTTCAGTTATCTCGTCAATGGTTATTGCTGCTGTGGCTGGTTTATTGATAAAAAGCCTGATTGTTCTTTGTGTATCGCAGCCGTGAGCGGGGGGGTGATTGGTGAAATAAAAACCTGTTCCGGAATCTGTCAGAATTTCCTTATCCCATTCTGACCATTTAAACCTAAAAAATAAAAAATGCATGCCTTTAATTTAATTAAAAATAGCAAAGGCTTTTCAATCCCACCTGTTGGTCATCCCTGATTGTTACCGGTCAACAAAAATTTATGCGGTCTCTCGTTTTACATTTACGTATTTCAGCAACAGGTATCAGCAGTATGTCATTGAATAAAATATTGGGGGTATGTAAGGGAGCGTACCAAAGCCTGCCTGTATTGTTTGCTGAAAACCGAAGCACTGCTGATCTTTTGATACAGGATTTATCTTTTATAAATTTACCTGAGGTAACAAGGGGCTAAGTTGCCGGAGCTTTTTATTCAAACCAGTTGCCGTGTATTATACAGTAAGACCGTTTTAGGTTTTAATTCTATTAAAATTTTTGGTGCCTGCTTCTTTAAATAGTTGTCATTCGATGACTTTGGCGGTGGTATCAGATGCAGCAATTTTTGGCAGTGTGAAATTGAAAGTACTGCCTTCCTGTTCGCGGGAATTTACCCAAATAGTGCCGCCGAGATTGTCAATAATTTTCTTTGTAATTGCAAGGCCGATGCCTGTGCCTGCGTACTCCGTTGTTTTGTGAAGTCGCTGGAAGAGGATAAATATTTTATCGAGGTAGGCATTGTCAATACCTATCCCATTATCGGCTACTGAAAATTGCCAATGTGCGGGCAACTCAGTACATGCGATATCAATCCTCGCTGGCAGGTCAGCTTTACTGTACTTCAACGCGTTGCCTATTAAATTCTGAAAAACCTGGCGAAGGGGAACCTGCGCACCATACACTTTTGGCAGTGAGCCTACATTTATAACTCCCTTTTTATCTTCTATATCTTTCCTGAAAAGCAGCTTAGTCTCTTCGATCAACTTATTCATGTCCAGTGTTTCCATATTGTCTTCTACTTTTCCCACCCTTGAAAATTCAAGTAAATCGAGTATAATTTCCCTCATCCGTTTAGCTCCGTCCACAGCAAAACTGATATATTTTTTTCCATCGTCATTCAGTACATCTTTGTATTTCTTTTCCAGGAGCATTAAAAAGCTGGTTACCATCCGCAACGGCTCCTGTAAATCGTGCGAGGCTACAAAAGCAAATTGTTCCAGCTCAGCATTCGATATGGATAACTCTTTGGCATGCTTTGCCAAATTTTCATTCAATGTGTTGAGCCGTATTGCGGACAGCTTATCTTCCGTTACATCCCTTGCGATAGCAATCCAATGCGTAACACATCCTTTTTCGTTTGATACGGGACTTACAGACATATGGATCCAAAATGCTTCGCCGTTCTTTTTGTAATTGACAGTAGTAATGGTACAATGCTGTTCCGCCCTGATGGCAGATTCCAGGCGTTTCATTTCGTTGCCGCAGGATTGTGGACCCTGAAACATTTTAGGCGTTTTGCCAGTTAATTCACCTGCAGTATAACCAGTCATCCTTGTGAGGGCATCATTAATGTAAACAATTGGCATTTCTGCTTCATCCCCACGGGCGGCTTCAATAATCATTACAGCGTCACTGGCATTTATGATAACTGATTCCAGTAATTTAAGGTGCTGCTCTTTTTGCTTTTGTTGGGTAATATCCTGCATAGCGCCTACCATCCTGATTGCTTTACCTTGTTCATTTCTGATTACAAATCCTTTATCAGTAACGAAGGCATATTCGTTATTGGCTTTTAGAAAACGGTATTCAGCAAACCAGTTTTCCTGTACGCCTTCAATTGCAGCATTGATACTCTTCATTATTTTACCTATATCATCCGGATGAATATTGTAGTTCCAAAAATTACTATGAACATTCAGCTGGCTGTAGCGATAACCAAAAATGGAGTCAATACCGTCTCCCCAATAAATCATATCAGTGACCAAATCCCAATCCCAGATGGCATCCGAGGTAGCTTTTGCAACAAACTTGTACCGCTGGTTACTTTCTGCAAGTGATACTGCCAGTAATTTTTGTGCTGTAATGTCCTGTACAGTTCCTGTTAGAAAAGCAGGTTCGCCCCGCTCATTTTTTTCTAATTGTCCTTTTTCATGAACCCATTTAATGGAGCCGTCTGTCATCACGATGCGGTGTTCTACGTCAAGATCTTTTTGACCGTTGAGAACAGCGCGCCGTGCCTTAAAAAAAGCTTCCACGTCATCCGGATGGATGGAGGACAGAAAGAATTCAAAATCCGGTTGGTTCAATTTATACTCCCAAATGCTAAATACTTCTGCGGACCAGTATAAGCTGTTATTGGTTAAATCAGTTTGCCAATATCCAAGTTTAGCAATCCGCAGCGCATTGTCTAATTTCAGTTCCCTGTCCAACAGCAAATCCAGGGTAATTTCTCTTTGTGTAACATCATTACACAACACCGTCATACACTTCCTGCCATGATACATAATTTTGTTACCAGATACTTCCACCTGGATCATTGATTTATTTTTCTTTTGATGCGTACATAAACCAAAGTAAAAAATGCCCTCTCTTGCAACCTGTTGTTTTGCTTTTAAGGTGGCCTTTTCACTGTCTGGCATTAAGTCCATAAGGGTTAACTCCAAAAATTCACTCAGGCTATATCCGTAATGCGAAATAGCTGCCAGGTTTACATCTTTAATTTGAAAAGTTTCCAGGTCGTAAATCCATTTTGGCATCGGGCTGTATTGAAAAAGGATTCTGTAATGCTCTTCGGAAATCCTTAATTCTTCCTGATTTTTCCTGCTTTCAGTAATGTCCTGCGCTGTTCCAAACAAACGGATGATATTGCCTTTTGAATCTTTTTCACTATATCCGTGTTCCTGAATAATTTTTTTATCACCGGCTGGCGTGGTGATATGATACTCTATCACATAAGGCTTACCGGTTTTTTGTGAATGGCTTTTGGTTTGCATTACCGATTGCTTGTCTGCTTTATCTATCAACTTTATAAATGAACCATGTGTTTGTAAAAATGTATTTTTATCTGTACCAAAAATATGATGCAACTCATCCGACCAGGTAAATGTATCTGCTTTAAAGTCAAAACTCCAGCTTCCGAGTTTAGCCAGCCGCTGTGCCTCTGCCAACAAGGTTTGGCTTTGTTTTATTTGCTCTTCTGTCTTTTTTCGATCTGTTATATTTCTTGCATAGCAGGCAATGCCCATCACTTCACCATTTGTGTAAATAGGGTTAAAACTAATATCAAACCAGGCCTCTTTTCTTTTAGCCATTGGCGGGCTGTAAACTTCCTTTTTATAGGATGCTCCCGACAGGGTTTTGCCAAGTATTTTTTGCCATGATTTCAGCATCGCTTCAGGAAAACTATTTTTGTCAATCATAGAATCGCCAGGCTGAAGCGTAACGCCTGTCTGTTCCCGGAAACTTTTGATAAATGCTTCATTGGCAGCAATCAAATTTGAATTTACGCCAACACTCCATATTAAATCATCTGTACTGTTTATAAGGGCCTCATTATTTCTTTTTTCAAATTCTTTTTGTTCTTCGGCTTTTATTTTCTCCGTCACATCTCTTGCCACTGCATACCTTTTTTGATTCTTTTCATCCCATTTAGCCTTCCACTCAATGGTAACCAGCGAGCCGTCCTTTTTTATGTAACGGTTTGTAAAACTATTGGTGCCGTTACCATTCCTGATGCTGTCAATTTGGTGTTTGGTTTTATCACGGTCTTCAGCAAACACAAAATCAAAAACAGGCTTGCCAATCATCTCACCGGGAGTGTATCCAAATACTTTTTCCGATGCAGCACTTACATCTGCAAATAATCCATCGGGATTTACTGTACAGATTACATCCAGCGTGGATTGCATAATTTCATCCAGCCTGGTTTTGGCATCCTCCAGTGCCAGCCTGTTCAAAGTATCTTCTGTAATATTTTTAGAGTAGCAGGCTACGCCAAAAGGTTTTTCACCGTCATTGTACATGGGGCAGAAGGATATCAGTCCATATTCTGTTCTTTGGTTAGCCGGGTTATACACTTCTTCCCTGATAGAATATTTTTCTCCATTCAGTGCTCTTTCATAATATGCTTTCCACCGGTCATTTAACGTTTTACCAAATTCTTTCTTGAATACATTGTCTCCTTCTTGCGGAACTTTTGCATTCACCGCCTCCATCATTTTTTCATACGCATGGTTAACCGCAATTAACTTATAGTCACTGCTGATACTCCACATCAGGTCTTCGGTATTATTGATGAGGGCTTCTTTTTTTTGCCTTTCAGATTCTTTATCCAGTTCCGCTTTTTTGCGGTCGTTTATCAATCTTAAAAATGACAAGATTCGGTCAGTGCCGGCAATGTTGGCCTTTTTTACACTTATTTCTACCCAGGTTAAGTTGCCATCGCCACGCCTGATTAACCATTCAAACAACTGCGGATTACCGGCAGCTGCTTTTGCAAATTTTTCCTTTGCCACACCGGCTGTATAGCCCGGCATGCCCGCCATCAAATCAGCGGGATCAGTTTGTAAAATATTTTCTTTGGCTGCACCCAGCATTTCGCATGCAGCCTGGTTTACATCAGTCAGCAGGTCGTCTTCAATGCCGTGTATTAAAATACCTTCACTGGAGTTTTCAAATATCTCCCGGTAACTGTTTTCTGCGTGGTTCAATAAACTGTTTTGGTTAACGGAGGTTTGCTGGCATGGCTTATGTGCGGAAGTGTCAAGTATGGTTACAAAGGCACCAATAATCCTGTTATTGTTATCTATCGACGGTGCATACCTGCAGACAAATGACGTAATGATTCCATTTTTATCCCGGAAGGAAAACCCGGTTCTTTCCGTGTGACCACTTAAAACCCGGGCATATATTTGGGTTGCAATTTGTTTTCTTTCCGGTTGAACATAATCAAGAATATGCCGTCCCTTTTCAATTTGCAGCTGCAGGCGGGTGTTATATAATTGTGCACACTGCCTGTTAAAATTAACTATGTGCAGGTCGTTGTCGAGTAGCAGAAATGATTCATTTGTGTGATTGAGCAGTAAGTTGATTTCCTGTTCCGCCTGCTTTCTTGCTGTTATATCCTGAAGGATGATGCAGAAACATTGTTCGTCTGATTCATTAAAGAAAATAGTATAAGAAATTTCAAGGAGTATTCTTTGCCCGTTTTTTTTTATGCCTGCAGTTTCTTCTTTTTGCTGGCCGTTTGCATTTCCTCTTATTAAGAAGGTATCAATTTCAGTGTGATCTATAATGCAGTCCAGTCGTTTGTCATTAAGTTCCTGGGTGGTATAACCAAACAACTGGCAGGCAGCTTTATTTACTTTTAAAATCTTGCCATCTGCTTTTGTAAGAATAATCGGGACAACAGCTTGTTCAATAATAGATTGATATCCCGGCAGGTTTTTGAGCATAGAAATTAGAATATTGGATAATGAACCGTCTGAATTCCGGACAAAACAACTGAATCTCTTTTATTTATCTGTAAACTGGCGCATCGCTGATGTCTCCGCATAAAGGCGTTGAACTGAAGACTGCTGCCAGCTTTTACAGTTAATAAAACAAACGAATATAATTGGATGCGGTATTGTTCACTGTAATTAAATTCCTTTTTTCCTGTAGTCAGGTTTCTACTTCAGCTTTCTAAAAAGATTGCTGGCACAGCCAGCTGTATGGGTTTACTATTTATCCATAACATTTCATTCCCTCTCCCTTATTCCTTATTATGTATAAGTATTAATTGAAAAGTAGTAGCATTGTTTTGGCAGAAAAGTAAAACAGCCTTGAAAGTGGATACTATCAAGGCTGTTTTACTTTTTTATCAGTGACCCCTCAGGGACTCGAACCCTGGACCTACTGATTAAGAGTCAGTAGCTCTAACCAGCTGAGCTAAGGAGTCTTTATCTTACCGATAAAAAAAGCAAAACTGCTGTTTTGCTTTTTGGTGCCCACGAAAGGAATCGAACCTTCACACCCTTGCGAATGGCAGATTTTGAGTCTGCTGCGTCTACCAATTCCGCCACATGGGCATTTATCTAACGGGTTGCAATATTACATCAATCAGCCAACCTGTCCAAAATACGTTGCAAATATTTTTTCTTAAAATAATATTCCTTCACTTTTAACAGGTCTGCAGTTGTAACTATAGCATCATTATAATTTTCAATAATGGCTTTTACGCCGGAGTAAATCTCCTTTTCAAAATCATGTATGGCGGCGGCTGAATCATCGCTTAGTTCTTCATTCAGTTCCATTACCTCCATTAAAAAATCAGGTGGCAGCTGGTATTTTTCTTCTTCTTCCAGCAACCCTTTTAATTGCAGCACATACTTAATAGTACTGTCTTTATCTTTTAAAATTTTTAACGCCTTATTTACTGCAGACGATTTCTCAAGGGCGTCTTCCTGCTCTTCGTCGGTGGAGTGAGTAAAATAGTCGGGGTGATATTTTTTTTGTAATTCAAAATACTTTTTTGCAAGATGGCTATCGTCCACCTGCAAACTTACGGGCAGCTCAAATAAGTCAAAATAATTCATTGCGCAAATGTCAAATTGTAATAATAAAATTCCAAATTATAGTTACCCCAAAATAGTAAAAAGTACAAATTGGTAAAACGGTATCAGTATATGTAATACCTTGCCGGTTTAAAAGAAGGCCATGCTAAAAATAGGTTTGATCAGAGAAGGCAAAGTACCCTGCGATAGCCGTGTGGCGCTTACGCCGGCGCAATGCAAGTGGCTGCATAAAAATTTCAAGGATATACGGGTTACTGTTCAGCATAGCGCCAGCCGCTGTTACAGCGATAAAGAGTACCAGCTGGCAGGTATACCTGTGCAGGAAGATATGAGTGCGTGTGATGTACTGATGGGCATCAAGGAAGTACCCGTTTCAATGTTGATTGATGGAAAAACTTATTTCTTTTTTTCCCACACAAAAAAATTACAGCCATACAACAGGGAGATGATACATGCCATGGCTGAAAAAAAAATTACTTTGATTGATTATGAGTGCCTGGAACATGAAGACGGCACCCGGATTATTGGGTTTGGTTTTTTTGCAGGTATAGTCGGTGCGCACAATGGTATGATGGCGTTTGGCAACAGAACCAATCTTTTTCACCTGCAGCGTGTTTATGAAGTAAACAGTTTTCAAAAGCTGATACATACTTATTTTGGTTTAAAAGTGCCGGTAATAAAAGTAGCAGTCACCGGCAGCGGGCGGGTGGCGCATGGCGTGCTGGAGATAATGAATCTCCTGGGCATTCATGAAGTGGAGGCGGAAGATTACCTGCAAAAGAAATTTACTTACCCTGTGTACGTTCATTTAAAAGGGGGAGACCTGTATGCACATAAACAAACAGGTTTGTACAACCGAAACGACTTTCACCTGCATCCGGTCAACTACCGGTGTAAATTTATTGATTACGCAGGCGAAACAGATATTTTACTGAACGGTATTTACTGGAACCGGGATATACCCCGGTTATTTGAATTAGCAGATATGCAGGCCAGCAGTTTCAGTATTACCACCATTGCTGATATAACAGATGATATACATGGCTCGGTGCCCTGCAACCTGGGCGAAAGTACCATTGCAGAACCGGTTTACGGTGTGGATAAAAATACTTTTGAGCGCACTGCACCCTATTTACCCAACTCTGTAGATGTAATGGCTGTTGGCAATTTACCTAATGAGTTACCAAGGGATGCGAGCAGGTATTTTGGCGAACAATTAATAAAATTTGTACTGGAGGATGTAAGAAAAGGTGGAAGTGAAACGCTGAACAAGGCAACTATCTTAAAGGCGGGTATATTAAATTCACCTTATGATTATATGCGGGAGTATGTGGGTGCTTTGTGATTACCGCACGGAATAAACAGTATGGTGTATAATCTTTTCATTATTAAATATAGATTGACGATCAATTTTAAAACATTACATGGAGGAAAAAATTCAGTTGTATACAGATGGCGCTTCGAGGGGTAATCCTGGCAGGGGGGGATATGGGGCTGTTTTATTATTTGGCCGGCATCGCAAGGAGTTGTCGCAGGGCTACCGGCTTACCACCAATAACCGGATGGAATTGCTGGCGGTGATAGCGGGCCTGGAAGCCATCAAAAAAAATGAGTTGCCGGTAACGGTTTTCTCGGATAGCCAATACGTTGTGAATGCAGTAGAAAAAGGCTGGCTAAAAAACTGGATAAAAACAGATTTTAAAGGTGGCAAAAAAAACAAGGATTTGTGGAAACACTATTATGAACTGGCAAAGAAATTTACCATTCGCTTTGTGTGGGTAAAAGGCCATGCAGATAATCCTTTGAATAACCGTTGCGACGAACTGGCCACGGCCGCTGCAGATGGAAAAAACCTGCTGGCAGATGCAGGATATGAAGAAGGATTATAGCAATGTGTCTGAAAAATACTGGTAAAAAATCTTTCAGCATTGACTAAATCTTAAAAAAGAAATTTGTATGGTAGTTTAGTCAGCCGGCTAAGGTAACGGTATTTCAATTTCGAGTGTAAACCCACAGCCGGGAGAAGATTTAGTACAAACCAATCCATTAAACATTTCAACACGACCTGCAATATTTTTTAATCCAATTCCTTTTACATCAGTGCCAGTGTCCGTTCCCTGACCATCGTCAGCTATAATCATCTTAAAAATATGATCGGTAGTTTGAAGGGTTATATAAACATTTTTAGCTAAGGCGTGCTTTACAATATTGGTGCATTGTTCCTGCAAAATGCGATAAATACCGAGTTTTTGTTGTTTGTTCAGCATAGATTCTGAAAAAAGCCGGGTATCAATCTGAATTGATAACCCGGCTATTGTTAGCATAGATTCGGTAAGTTTTCTTAATTGATCCGGCAGGGTTTCGGTTTCAAAATCGGGACTGGCTAATACCCTCGCTATTTTTCTGTTTTCTTCGATAGCTACAAAAATATTTTCATTGCATTGTCGTAATAAATCGTCCGCAATACCTGCGCTGCCTGCCCGCTGAATCATCAGCGAAATCATCAGTTTGGTTGCTACCAGCAACTGGTTAACATTGTCGTGCAGTTCCCTCCCTATAATGTTTCGTTCGTTTTCCTGAGCTGCCAGTGCAGTAGTGATTATTTTTTTTTGTTCATTGTGTTGCTGCTCTGCAAGGGCGGCTTCGAGTTTTTTGCGGTCAGTAATATTGTTACTGATGGCGAGATATTGACAGGGGTTGTTATGTTCATCGTTAAAAGGGATAATGATTGTGTCTACCCAATATGGTTCACCTTCTTTAGTAAAATTTAAAAACTCTCCATGCCAGGTAGTACCACTTTGTATGGTTGACCACAATTTGCTGTAATAACCCGCATGCTGATAACCCGCATGCATAATGTACTGGTTGTTATCCATAATTTCAGACGCCTGGTAACCAGAGATATCGCAGCAAATTTTGTTTACATAGGTAATTACACCATTACTATCAGTTATAGCAATGATCGCAGTCTCGTTTAGTGCATGCTCATAGTTTATCACCTGTCCGTTCGATATTTTCTGTTTACAGGCAGCTTTTATTGCCATTGGTAACCTGGCCATCCTGTCTTTAAGAATAAAATCTGTTGCACCTTTTTCTATGATATCAACAGCTACTGTTTCCGATACAGATCCCGATAGTAAAATAAACGGTGTATCCTTTGAACGGCTTCGTAAAATACTTAACGCATCTACCGCTGTGAACTGGGGTAAACAATTATCAGACAACACAACATCCGGTTCAAAACAATCAAGTGCTTCCATGTAGCCATCCAGGTTATTAGTGCAGTAAAATTCCGGTTCATTCATTTCATTCTCAAGCAATTCTTTAACAAGCTGCACATCGAACGGGTTATCTTCCAGTATTAAAATTTTCATACAGGGTTTAATTTCAATCATAATTTTTGTCATTTACCATTGCGATAACCATATACAATCCGGTAGTTCAACTAAAGGAGCTTGTTTAAATGATACACGGCGCTATCAAACGGTACAGGAAAATAATGATTGTAAATCAATCAATAAAGTATAGAATACCTGGCATTTTTTCATTCCGTTTCAGTAGGTAGTGTGCTGGGACAAAGATAAATCAGCTGTTTGCTCAACACTCACCAAAAAATTATTTACACCACCACAATAAGGCGTTTCACGTAATATTCGCTTCTTAAAAAGCCAGTCCGGCATAAATATCTTGTTCTTTAAACCTCTACACAATGGATCGGGTATAATATTAAACTATGGAAAAACTGTTTCACAATTATAAAAGCCGCTTTCACGTCTGTAATACCGGATTTTACGTAAAGCTTTTTTTTGATCAGGCCTTTACAATCATCTTTGGGTTGTAAAATAAATTGAACACTCAATCATTCACATTTCAAAAAATCTTAAAACTTAAAATCATGACTTTACAAGAAAACATTTTTGCAAACGCATTAACAATCGAAGAACTGGAAGCGAAATTGAAAGCAACAGTGGAAAACACATTGAACTTTCTTTCAGAAGGTAGTTGTGGAGTGAGCACGCAAATATCTGCTACATAGTCATTTTTTATGAAGGCAAAATACTTGATATGACTAACCTCTTAAAAAAGGAATCTTTAATGGGGTTCCTTTTTTCATTTGCTCATTTTTTGAATTAATTTTTATCACACTTCAATTACAATATCATGTGTCAACTTACTTATACCGAAGAAAGGGACAGACTTATTAATGATTTTACTGCAGACTTCAAAACAAAAGAAGATGAATATCTAAACGGACAGATGAACATGGTAAGTGCTGCGTTGAGCAACTATCTTCCTGCCATTGACTTTGAAAAGCATGAAAGTATTTATAAAGATATTTTGTTGCACAAAAAATTGAGTATTTTGGAACAATCCAACTATGAATCGCTTGAGTATGTTGATATGGAAAATTGTACTGATGAGATTTTGCTCCTGTTAAAAAATAAACCCACGATTATATGCACTTTTCATACAGGATCTTACAGGCTGCTTAATCTTTTTCTGATGAAAAACAAAATTCCGTATTCATTGGTAGTGGGTGAAGATGTGGTTCAACGAGATGGGATTCAATTCCAGAATATATACAATAGTTTGCCAGGGAATGCCGACGAAAATAATTTCAGTATTATTGATGCGGAAAAAGCCAACGTAGGTTTGCAAATGCTGCGGGAGCTGAAAAGAGGAAGAAGTCTGGTTTTATACATGGATGGTAATACAGGTTCTGGTGCAGCGACTACAAAGAATGACAACCGTTGTATTGTAGATTTTTTGCACCAGCAAATATATGCCCGAAAGGGCATCGCATTTTTGGCACATGCTGCAAATGTTCCAATAATAACGGCAACCAGCTACCGAAAATCAAAAGAAAATATAAAACTTAAATTTTTTGATCCTATTTTTCCTGATCTGTCGAAGGAAAGAAGCTTGTTTGCACAAGAAACTACCCAGCAAATTTATGATCTTATTGCCCCTATCATTACAGCTTACCCAGGGCAGTGGGAGGGATGGTTATATATTCACAAGGTAGCCAACATTATAAATATGGATAAAGCGTCAGAGAGTAAAAACGTTGGAATGCCTACAGAAAAAGTTTCTCTCAATTCATTCCGATTTGGTATTTTTAAAATAAATGGCACATCATTTTTATTAAGAAAAGGTACTTACTCGTTTTATACCATAACTGATCACTTATATGATATATTAACAAAGTGCAGTATGGGGGCAGTTAAAAAAGACTGTATGGAAGATTCATTGTTTAATCAATTGTATGAGCAAGGTGTTATCAACTACGTCTGAAGGGCTACCTATGAATCGACTTGTAATGGCAAGCGGTGCTCCTGCAGAAAAGAAAAAATATTCACAAGTATTATTGCATGTTAGTGCCTGGGTGCTGTATGTAAGCTTTATTTATATTGCTAATTATATGGGTAATCCTAATATTAAACTCCTTAATATTATATTGTACCTTATTCCATTTTGCATCACATTTTATGTTAGTCTGTACTTTCTAAATATTTATAAAGTATGGGGGCCGATTTGGAGCGTTGCATCTTTTTTTATAGTTTTTCTTGTAATGGCTCTTATTGCATATTGCTATATTTATCTCCTTCTGCCGCTTCTCGGAATGAAGATTAATAGTTCTGATAAATTAGGCGTTTTTTTACGCGAGGCCGTTCTTCAATATGTTCAGGCGGCCTCTTACTCCATGCTTTATTTTCATATTACGGAGTCATTCAAAAAAGAACGCGAATTAAGAAAATTACAGGAAGAAAAACTTCGCAACGAACTGGAAAATTCTATCTTAAAACAGCAGGAATTAAAATCGCAGAAAGACAAACTAATGCTGGAATATGCCTTTTTGCGCTCGCAGGTAAATCCCCATTTTTTACATAATACATTGAATGTACTTTTTTCCCAGGCACTGGAACATTCGCAGGACCTGGCAGATAATATCTCCAAACTGTCCCGCATTATGCGTTACTCTCTGGAAAGTGTGGAGTACGACAGTGATAAAGTTTTTGTGCAGAAAGAGTTAGACAACCTTCACTTACTGATTGAGATCAATAATATTCGTTTTGCCTATTCCAAGGTAATTGAATATGTAATTGAAGGTGAAGTAACAGACCAGATGTTGCCGCCTTTATCTATGATTACCGTAGTTGAAAACGCCTTTAAATATGGTGATTTAAAAGATGCCAAAAACCCTTTAAAAATCAGGGTGCAATTAAAACCCGGACAGGTATATTTTTATTGTAAAAACAAAGTCAGGAAAAACAATTTAGAAATATCATCCCACAATATAGGGATGGCCAATTTATGCAAGCGGCTGGATGTAGCTTTTAAAGGAAAGTATAGTATGAATGCCTGTGATGACAAAGATTTCTATACTTTTGAATTAACAGTAAACACCTAGGCATGATAAAATGTGTGATAATTGATGATGAGCAGCCCGCCATCAATGTGCTAAAAAATTATATTAACCGGCTTCCTGATTGTAAATTAATTGCTACTGAAACCAACCCTTTAGCCGGTATTGAAATAATAAAAACTGAAAAGCCAGACCTGGTTTTTTTAGATATACAGATGGATGAAATGAATGGCATTGAGGTTATGAAAACCATCAATCAAATTACCAAAGTAATTTTCTGTACCGCGTATTCAGAGTTTGCAGTAACAAGCTATGAACTGGATGCGGTGGATTATTTAATGAAACCCATCGATTTTAACCGCTTTGTAAAAGCCGTGCAAAGGGTTGCTGAAAGCCCTGCTCCACCAACCTCTGTATTTACCGAATCATTACCGAACGATTATATTTTTGTAAAAACAGGCCAACGCGGCAAAATGCTCAAAATTGATTTGGACGATATCGATTATGTTGAGGCCATGAACAATTACATCGCGTTTCACCAGGGTGGGCGTAAAACAATGGCCCATCTTACTATGAAGGAAATTGAAGAGCGACTGCCTTCCGGCAGCTTTATGCGCATTCATAAATCCTACATCGTTGCCCTAAAACAAATTTCCGGAATGGAAAACAACGAGTTGAGTTTAAAAAAGGTTCCCGGCCGCATTCCCATTGGAGCCAATTACAGGGATATTTTTATGAAACGCATGGAACAAAAACTGATGCGGTAATTTAAATTACAGCGATGTACCAAATAGCCACGAGTTCTCGTCGATGATTCAAACGTACATTGTTTTTCTTCCTTTCAAATTGGCATTTCCACTCATTTTTTTAATAGCTGTTATCTAGTTCCGGTTTTAGCCGCGTATTGTATTTTGTGACAAGCGGCTAACACCAGCCGTAAATTATCAATAATTTTAAAGCATATAAAAATGGTATCCGATTTTTTGCAAGGCTGCAATCAATCGAAATATTTTCTGATACAGTTAAAGATAATCGCCATGTACAAAAACAGATTGCTCTCCATACTATATTTTATTTTTATCCTGATGGCATGCTGCTTCTTTAAACAGGCGAAAGGTCAGCAATACGACTGTAATTTTAAAGGACCTGTAATCAATATTGATTTTGGAACCGGCGAGCCGGACAAAGAGGTAACAGCTGTTCGTCCGCCTAACTATCATAAAGTAAATTTTGTATGTCCCAATGATGGCGATTATACCTATGCAACTTATACCAGTGATTGTTTTGGCGGCAACTGGCATACGTTAGCAGAAGACCACACCGCCGGTGATGCAGACGGGAGGATGATGGTGGTGAATGCTTCAGAAGATCCGGGTACATTTTTTATCAATTATATTTCAGGACTCAAGCCCAATACTACCTACGAATTTTCAGTTTGGTTTGTAAATATCTGCATCACCGGAAATTGCGGTACCATTTATTCTCCTGACATCAGCATCGACATTTCTTCCGGCGATTTCAAAATAGCCCGGTTTTCAACAGGTGTTATTTCACCCACAACACAACCCGTTTGGAAAAAATACACGGGCCTGTTTACCGTTCCGCCGGGAGCAACAGTGGTAGCCATAAAAATGGATGACAATGCCAATGGTGGCTGTGGTAATGATTTCGCAATGGATGATATTTTAATTAAAGAATGCAGGTTGCCTGAATTGCCGGTTACTATACAACCAGTACCATTGCCGGCGAAACCGGATGAAGTAAAGGCAGAAAAGAAACCGGTACCCGTTATAAAGCAACCTGTCCCTGCTTTGGCTAATGCTAAAAAAAGCAATGCTGATATTTCCAGCGTTCCGCTTGCGGTAAAGCCTGTAGCACCTGCCATGGTTAAAACAGATAATTTATCTAAAGTCCCTGTTCCGACTATGATAGCCACCCGTGCAAATCCATTAATAAAGAAGATTGAAACTGAAGCCACAGAGATGGTAATTGAGCTGTATGATAATGGAGAGATAGATGGAGATACTGTCACCATTTATCACAACAACCAATTACTGGTGGCGCATGCCGGTCTTACGGCAAAGCCTATCACGTTTAAAATAAAAGTAGATAAGGAACATCCGCATCATGAACTGGTAATGGTGGCGGATAATTTGGGTTCGATACCACCCAATACTTCGTTGATGATACTAACGGCGGCGGGTAAACGCTATGAAATTTTCATTTCTTCCACAGAGCAAAAAAATGCGAAGATTGCGGTCGATTTAAAGGAATAATCAAGCCGTTGTTAGCAAGAGTTGTAAAGCTGAGAACGGATATAAAGTAGGCGCTTATATTGAGAAGTGACAGAGTGAAATACTAAAAAGCACTTTAAAATAATTAAGATAGCCAATTAGAAATATTGAAATGTCAAAGAAAATCCCATTCATTCTGAGTGGGGGTTTCTTTAACATTGTTCATCAGAACGTTTTGTATAGTTATATGATGTATTTAAATTTCAGATTATTTCAATGGCATAAGTGGAATCGTTTTTGCAACTTAGCAGTGAAAATGGCGCGGAAAAATAATTAACCGAAAAAATTTTTTCTGATTCCAAAGTTAATAATCATTAAAAATTAAGATCATGGCAACATTGCAGAAAATCACCTCAAACCTATGGTTTGACAGGCAGGCTGAAGAAGCTGCAAAGTATTACACATCTATTTTTAAAAATTCGAAAATTGGCAGAATTACCCGCTATGGTAAAGAAGGGTTTGAAATACATAAAATGCCGGAGGGCACAGTATTAACTGTAGAATTCTGGCTGGAAGGGCAGCAGTTTTTAGCACTCAATGGTGGTCCGTTATTTAAATTTAATGAGGCAGTATCATTTGTGATCAATTGTGAAACGCAGGAGGAGATTGATTTTTATTGGAACAAGCTTACACAGGGCGGAGATGAAAAAGCCCAGCAATGCGGCTGGCTAAAAGATAAATTCGGGTTATCATGGCAGGTAACACCAACCATATTACCAGATATGCTTGCAGACAAAGATTCAGCAAAATCGGAAAGTGTTATGCATGCAATGATGCAGATGAAGAAGATCGATATTGCTGCATTGAAGAAGGCGTATTCAAACCAGCTTCAACATCATTAATAATTTGAAGTATCTAAAAGTGACGATGATCAAACATCACTTATCAAAAGCCAGCTTAGCGATATTGCCATGCTGGCTTTTACTTTTTGTGCAATAAATTAAAGCTAACTTTGAAGTTCTATCAGTCAGGCTATCGCTCCAGTTTAACTGGAGAGGAAAGTCCGGACAGCGCAGGGCAACACACCGGTTAAGCGCCGGCTACCTGTAAAAGGGTAAGAGACAGTGCCACAGAAAATAACTGTCCCGACACTTGTGTCGGGATGAGGGTGAAAATGTGAGGTAAGAGCTCACGGTTTTTTATAGTAATGTAAAAGACGGGTAAACCTTGTGTGCTGTAATGCCATGTACATCCCGGTTTATGAACGATCGGCTAACTGATCGTTGCGTAATGTAAGCTGCCCGCTTACTATCATAGCAATATGTGCCGGGAAGGGTAGGCAGCAAGATCTTGTCAGTAATGGCAAGGCCAGATAAATGATGGCCGTTCTGAGTAATCAGGATAACAGGATCCGGCTTATTGGCTGATAGATTTTTTTGACTTGATGGTGGATGCTGGTTTCTGGATACTTGATCCTGGATACTTATTGCTAACTTTAATCCCTACGTTTAACTTATAACTTAAAACTTATAACTCATACCTGTTTTTCACCGCCGGCCACTCTTCTTTTATAAAACTGAAGTACACTGTATTTCTAACCGTACCATTATCTGTTATCATGTGGTTGCGCAAAATGCCTTCTTTCACCGCACCAATTTTTAACATGGCCGCCTGCGATTTTAAATTGAGCTGACTGGTTTTTAACTCAATCCTGTTCAGTTGTAATTCATCGAATCCAAAATTCAGCAACAGACTTTTACACGCTTTATTAATGCCACTTCCCTGCAGGTTGGGTGCATACCAGGTCCAGCCAATTTCCATTCTTTTATGTGCAAACGCAATATTGCCGTAACGGGTACAACCGCCATAGCAATTATTGAGTTTATCATATACAGCAAACGGATAAGCTGTGCCGGACTGTCTTTCGGCTAATGCAACATCAAAATATTTTCTAAAATCCGCTTCGTTAAGAATGGTATTGCTGGTGAATTGCCACAACACTTTTTCCATGGCGATGGGTAACAGCAAGCCATAATGTTTTTCCTGTAAAGGCTCCAGCCTGGCACGGTTGTTTTCCAGTACATGTTCTGTGTTAAAAAAATCTGCAGGGTTCATCATCTAATATTTTTCTTTTACTAAAGCAGCCACAATTTTATCAATCGGAAGTGTAACCGCTTCTGGTTTAAAATTTTCCCAGTCAATAAAACGAACGGTTTCTATTTGCCTGGTTTGCTCATATATAGCCAGCTGCGCTTCATCAAAATCAAATTCAGTGGTTTTAATTGGAGCAGTAATCGGTTCCAGTGCATGCGCAAAATAGTAAATAGCAATGATCTGGTGGTCGGGCGTAAAGGCACTCATCTGAAAAATGTCAGTGGTATAAATATGTTCACCAATGCGCACATCCAGGTTAACCTCTTCTTTAAATTCCCTTTGCAAACAGTCCCTGGTGCCTTCTCCAAATTCCAATCCGCCTCCCGGAAATTTGGTATAATAACTTCCCCTGATGTATTCATCACTTACCAATACCTGTTTATTTTCGTTTAATAAAATACCGTATACCCTTACATTAAATTTACTCATCTTATTTTTTTACACGTTTAATATAGTTAATGATTACAAAAACCACAATAATCATTGAAATAATGACCGGTACCCAAAAAGCATACGGCGTATCCTTATAGGGAATTGGTACATTCATACCGTAAATGCTGGCTATTAAAACGGGGACACTTAAAAAAATCGTAAGTGTTGTAAGTCGTTTCAGCACTTCATTCTGGTTGTTGCTGATGATGCTGGCAAAGGCATCCAGCGTGCTGTTCAGTATGTTGGTATAAGTGTTCGCCATCTCAAGGGCCTGGCTTGTTTCCACTACCAAATCATCCAGAAAATCTTTTTCATCTTCATTTAATTGTAAAAAATTTGTCCGGGCCATTTTAATCATTAGCAATTCGTTGCTGCGCAAGGCAGTAATAAAATACACCAGGCTTTTTTGAATGCGCATCAGCTGAAGCAACTCTTCATTTCTGTTGGCAATATATAATTTTTGTTCCAGCGTATTGCGCCGCAGGTTAATTTCCTTCAGGTAATCCTGGAAATTGTTCGTCACCTTTTCAAATATTTTCAGCACCATCATGTTCTTTTTATCCATGCTGCGGTTTTGAAAAGTATTCAGGAATTTTTTGATGGCTTCGTTTTCAAATGAGTTAACTGTTACAATCTGGTTGTGTGTTAATATGATGCAAATAGGAATGGTTATATAAAAGGCATCACTTTCGTTAAACGAATTATTTTCGGTAGGCGTTTTTATTACTACCAGTTTTACATTGTCATCAATTTCGTACCGGCTGCGTTCATCAATATCCAATGAATCTGTCAAAAAATCGATTGGTATTTCCAGCGAAACGCTTAGTTCATTAAACTCTTCCTGTTTTAGCGGAGGCAACACATTCACCCAGGTATCGGCGGCAGGTTTGTCAACGGCAATGGTTTGGTGATCTATGTTTTTAAAGTATTGTATCATTCTTTTTTATAGCGGCGTTGAAATGGCAGATGGCTGATTTTTGATGGCTGATTTTATTTGGTTAGCAGATGATTGTGTAGTTGTGGTTGCATACTGTTTGTAAATGATGATATTGTGCCAGTTGAGGTTTATTAATTCAGTTTCATTGACAGCCATTCACGATTTTACCGGGATTGCACTCCTGTGCTGTTATATTTTTGCCGGGAAAGCGAAAGCGTTTATCCATTGACGTCATACCTAAAAAGCTGCTTATATATCCATCATCGTATTTTAACCGCCGTTTTACTGTTAATTCCTGCAATCAGCGTCATCCAGGTATTTATCCTGACTGCTGCTTTATGCCATTGTGCTGTCATTTACAGGCATTATGGGACGGTCAAACTGGTTAAATATTCATCTCACCTTTAAACACAAATTCTGCAGGACCGCAAAGCCAGATGTTGTCAAAATGATTATCATCAATTTTATCAAATTCAACACTTAACCGGCCTCCGGGAGTTTTTACATCTACCGTATTAAACCCGCTTTGATTGTGAGCGCTTAACAAGGCTGCGGCTGTAACTCCGGTACCGCAACTTAGGGTTTCATTTTCAACGCCGCGTTCGTAGGTGCGAACATAAATAGTGTCTTCATTAATGGTTTCTACAAAATTCACATTAATGCCTTCGTCGGCAAAAGCCTTGCTGTAGCGAATGTCAGCACCTGTTGCGGCTACATCAATATCTTCAACTGCATCCGTAAACTTAACAAAATGTGGCGAGCCGGTATTGATAATAGCGTGGTGTGTATGGTAATCGACCTCATTCACATTCTGCATTTTTAAACTCACCGTACCATCGCTGTCAATTTCAGCTTCGTGTGTACCGTCTATGGCGATAAAACGATACAAGCTTTTATGTATACCCTGGTTATGGGCAAACTTAACAAGGCAACGTCCACCGTTGCCGCACATGGTGCTCTGATTGCCATCCGCATTGTAATACACCATTTCGAAATCGTATCCTTCCTTTTTACCCAGTAACATCAGGCCGTCTGCGCCGACGCCAAAGTGCCTGTCGCAAATCAGTTTAATTTGTTTGGTAGTCAGTGACGTAACTTCATTATGATAATTGTCCAGAATCACAAAATCATTGCCTGTACCATGGTATTTAAAAAAGTTGATTTTCATACTTATCCACTGTTTATTCGTAAAGATGCTCAAATATCTCAATATCCCAATAATTCAATCTTAAAATAACCCAACACATCATTCAATTTCTTTTTCTATAATTTCCAATGATTGTTTAATTAAGTTATCAACCGCAAGCCCGCCGTCTGCAGAAAATTCTTTACTGATCCTGTTAGCAACAATGGCATTTAAACTTAAACAATGATGTCCCAGCGCTGTACCCAATCCATAAATGGCAGCTGTTTCCATTTCAAAATTAGTAATGCGGTGGTTACCAAAACTAAAACTTGTTAATTGATCAATCAATTGCGGGTAAGCCAGTCCAAGCCTCAGAATCCGTCCCTGCGGCGCATAAAAACCCGGACAGGTAACTGTAATACCCTGGTGATAATTTTTTGTAAAATGTTTTAATAACTGCACGCTGGCCATGAAAATATAGGGAGCAATATTGCCTGAATTTAACTGCGTATGGGTATTAAAAGCCTGTATCAGTTGTATGTCGGCATCATTGCTTTGTGTACGATAAAAGTTGATCATATTGTCCAGGCCAAGGCCGTGAGTGCTGGCTACAAAGCTGTCTACGCCAATTTCTTTTTGCAGCGAACCAGACGTGCCCAACCGAATAATGTTAAGCGAACGGAGCTGTTCGTTGATCATGCGTGTTTCAAAATTAATATTTACCAGTGCATCCAGTTCATTTAATACAATGTCAATATTATCAGGGCCTATGCCGGTGCTAACACAACTGATTTGTTTTTTTCCAAGCCAGCCGGTATGTGTAACAAATTCCCGGTGTTCATTTTTAAAATCCATCCGGTCAAAATATTTACTTACTTCTTTCACCCTGCCAGGATCGCCGACGGTAATGACAGTAGAGGCAATCTCTTCGGGCCTGCAATTGATATGGTATACTGCACCCCGGTCGTTGATAATTAATTCCGATTCCGCAATGCGACCGCTCATAAAATAATATTTGAATGCCGAATTTCGGATATAGTAATTAGATTTTCTAAAATAAAAATCCCCTATATTTGCACTCGTTTAAAAAAGGTCCTGTGGCCGAGTGGCTAGGCAAAGCTCTGCAAAAGCTTCTACAGCAGTTCGAATCTGCTCGGGACCTCTGAAGGGGATTATCGGTAAGATAATCCCCTTCTCTATTTTTACCTATCCTTACTGTAAGCAACTTATTTTCAGGTTGTTATAACAAATTTTTCCTCCTACTGTCTTTACCTTCATTTTCAGCTTTACCCCCTTTAATTGATTATTTGATAGACTAAAAAATAGACCGAAAATTAGCGAGTATCAATTAAGGGCGAATTACGACACTACAGTCTTAAGCATGATAGTAAAAGCTAAAATGAAATGTATGAATTTGCAAGTGAAGGCTGTTTGTAAAACAGCAAAAATTAAGAAGGACAATACCAGTACGATTGCAATCCAATATTGTTTCACCAGTGAAAAGCGAGCATTACTGGATTCAGGGTTATCAATCCCTCCAAAATACTGGATTGAAAAAAAAGGGCGGGTTTCGGATGCCTTGCCTGAGTTATTTGGTAATGCAATTGAATTAAACCATCAATTGCAACAAGAGTTAAAATATGCAGATGATATTATTTCATTGGCAAAGCGCAGGAAAGAAAATCCCTTGGAATTTTTTAAAAACTATTATAAGCCTGGTCAAAGGATAGACCATGTTTTGCATGATCTTGCTACAAAGGATAAAAGTGATATTTTAAATGATGTTTATCGCAATAAGGATATTTACTTCCAGATAGATCAGTATATAAAAGTGAAAACAAAAAAAGTTTCGCCGGATATGCCCAGGATTTACCGCAACATGAAAGATCATTTGCTGGCTTTCGAGCAGTTCCGCAAGAGGGCAATTACGTTTGATACATTGGGATTCGACTTTTACGAAGAACTGGTTGATTTTTTAACGTATGATTATGTTCATCGCAGGAGAAGAGACGATGTCATAGGCTTAAAAACGAATACGGTAGGTAAGACAATAAACCAACTGAAGACTTTTTTAAAAGACAGAATTAAAAAAGGAATTATTCCTTCTTTTGACATGGAAGACTGGATCGTTTTCCGGGTTGACGTAGACGCTGTATATCTGTCCATAAAAGAAATAAATGCCATAAAGAATGTAAACCTGGTAAACCATCCTCATTTGGTTGATTATCGAAATGACCTGATATTGGGATGTTTAACGGGTTTGCGATTCTCGGATTTTTCAAAAATTAAGCAACACGACCTGAGAGATGGAATGCTATTCAAAAAGCAACAAAAATCTGATCACTGGGTTGTTATTCCTTTAAGGACAGACGCATTGAAGATTTTAGAATGTCGTTCATTTGAGAACTTTAAGCCACCAACAAACCCCGAATTCAACCGGCATATTAAGAATTTAGCACGCCTTGCAGGAATTACTGAGCCAATTACTCACTCCTTTAAAAAAGGAAATAAATTAATTACGGAAACCCGTTCCAAATGCGACTGGATAACTTCTCATACTTGCCGGAGATCTTTTTGCACGAACGAGTTTTTAGCTGGAACTCCAGTTTCGCTTATTATGAAAATAAGTGGACACAAGAGTGAAAAGGACTTTTATAAATACATCCGTATTTCTCCAGAAGAGGCAGCTTATAAAATAAAAGATATTTGGAAAGAAAGAGGGGAACTACAATAGTCAGGGCCTTTTTTTGATAATGTTTAAAAAATAATTTTGTCAAATTAATCATTTTAAACGTTGATTTATTCAAGAATATAACTGTCTATGACTTACTGTTTGTAGATAGTTGGAAGAATTCAGTCTGAGGCAAGGTTCATTTTTAATCCTATGGAAAATTTTGTAAATTTATAAAAAGGATAAGTGATGAAAGAATTGATGCAGCAGGCAATGTCCTTACTGATGTTTGACATGCCCATACAACCGGATTATATTCGCTCCACGTTTACAACTACCCATTTAAACTACCAGCAGGTTTTTCTGCATTGGAGTCCGGAAGCCACCCGCAAGAAACTCATTGCTGCTTTTTGGTACCGGCAGGTATTATTCCATTTTGCATTAATGATTTCCCTGGCTTTTGTGGTGGCAATTTTATCGGGTATGGCATCTTTTAAGTTGCTGCTGGTTACCTTTTTCCCGGTAGGCATCATCCTGCTGATCACTTTTAGTTTTTTTCTTTACCTGCCATTTTATTACCGCGATTTTCTTCCCACCCTTGACATGGTGATGGCAGAAAAAGAAAAGTCAGTGCTGGCAGATGAGACCTTAAAAAAATGTAAACGAAGCCAGCACTCCATTCCTTCCCTCACCATTATATTTTTTGTTTTTTGTAAATTAAGCGGAGTTACAGTTCCTCCGGCCAATGATCCCTCAGCGATGCTGTTAAACAGCTTGCTGGGCGTTGACAAGGATAAGCTGAAACAAAATCTTTCCCGCCTGCAAAAAATATCGCGGCTGACTCCCAAAGAAAAGGCCGAACTGCAAAAGGGAATAGAAGTCGCCCGGCAGTTTTTTGCAGCCCTGGATGCCGCCA
>NZ_JAUFQJ010000034.1 GCF_030409685.1 Ferruginibacter paludis | reverse complement strand
GGGGACTTAACGTTTACGAACAAGGCAAAGGAGTGGGGATTGGACCAGCCCGGTTTCAGCAATGGTTCAGCGTATGCCGACCTGGACAATGATGGAGATTTAGATCTGGTAGTCAACAACGTAAACATGCCAGCCTTTGTATACCGCAACCAGAGCATACAGCAACATCCCGAAAATAAATTTTTAAAAGTAATACTGGAAGGCGAAGGCAAGAACCGCTTTGGCATCGGCACCCAGGTAACGGTGCATTACAACAACACCATTGCTTACCAGGAAGAAATGCCGATGCGTGGTTTTGAATCCACGGTAGACAGCCGCCTGAACTTCGGGCTTGGTAAAACAGACAAGATAGATTCAGTAGTAGTACAATGGAATGATGGCAGGGTGCAGATTATTAAAGATGCAAAACCCAATCAAACCCTTACAGTAAAACAAAGCAATGCAGTCATCATAAAACAGGAACCAGTAAAAATCACCACTCCGCTTTTTACCGCCAGCACAAGCAATTACGGCATCAACTTCATACACAAGGAAAATGATTTTGTAGATTTTGACCGCGATAAACTCATCTTCCACATGCTGTCCACCGAAGGGCCGAGGATGGCCAAAGGCGATGTAAACGGCGACGGCCTGGAAGACTTTTATATCTGTGGCGCCAAAGGCCAGCCGGGCGCACTGTACATACAAACAGCAGCCGGACAATTCAAATCAAGCAATGAAGGCCTGCTGGAAAAAGACAAAGGCAGCGAAGACACCGATTGTTTATTTTTTGATGCAGACGGCGATGGCGACCAGGATTTATTTGTGTGCAGCGGCGGCAATGAATTTTCCGCCAACTCAACTGACCTCATCAGCAGGTTGTATTTCAATGATGGCAAAGGCAACTTTACCAAATCTCCGCAATTGTTGCCGTCGGCTACGATATTTGAAAGTGCCTCCTGCGTAACAGCGGCAGACTACGACGGCGATGGTGACCAGGACCTGTTTGTGGGTGTAAGATTAAAGCCCTTTATGTACGGTTACGCTTGTAAAGGCTATGTATTACAAAACAACGGCAAAGGCAGTTTTACAGATGTAACCGAACAAACAGCCCCCGCATTAAAAGAAGCGGGTATGATCACCGACGCCAAATGGTTTGATTATGACAAGGACGGTAAACCTGATTTGGTAGTAACCGGCGAATACATGCCGGTAAGAATCTTCCATAATGAAAACGGCAAACAACTAAAAGAAACGACCACAGCTGTCGGCTTGCAAAACAGCAACGGCTGGTGGAACCGCATAGTAATAGCCGATATCAACGGCGACGGGTATGATGACATCATAGCAGGTAACCACGGCTTAAACTCAAGATTTAAATGCAGCGAAAACAAACCGGTGAGTATGTACGTCAGCGACTTTGATGAGAACGGCAGCGTAGAGCAAATTATCACTTGTTACAATGGCGACAAAGCCTACCCGATGGCATTAAGACACGACCTGGTAGCGGTGCTGCCTTACCTGAAGAAAAAGTATTTAAAATACGACAGCTACAAAGAACAAACGATAGAAGATATCTTTACAAAAGAGCAACTGGCAAAGGCAGTAAAACTGGAAGCAAAGGAAATGCGCAGCAGTGTACTACTGAATAACAAAAACGGCACATTCACACTAAAACCCCTGCCAACAGAAGCGCAGTTTAGCACGGTAAGCGGCATAGCGGTACAGGACTACGACGGCGATGGCAAGGCGGACATACTG
>NZ_JAUFQJ010000033.1 GCF_030409685.1 Ferruginibacter paludis | reverse complement strand
GTATTGGAATAAGTTGATTAAAAATTAACTTGTCACTGCTTCATATTTTGTTATTTATTGTACTTGGCTGATTTTTCATTTTTAACCTGCATTTTTGAGAAGCTGACCCGCTTTTCAGGCCACTTTTTTCTTCAGGTTATGTGCAATGGCTATCCATCCAAATTCAGTGGTTACTTTGGCCTTGCCGCGGAGCATAAATCTCCTGAAGCCTTTGTTCTGCTTAATGTTTCCGAAGACTGCTTCTACATCCTGTGGCCTTTGTTTGCGGTGTTTAATGCCTTCTTCACTTGTCAGTAACTGCCGGGCTTTTTGCTTGTGTTTGTTGAGGGCATGATTCACTTCTATGCTCCTGTTGTCTTTCGATTGATGACAGACGCCCCGCAAAGGGCATCCGTTGCAATTCTTCGCCTGGTATCTTGATATGGTTTGCTCAAAGCCATTATCGTTTTTCTTTTTGTATACAGCTACTTTTTGCATATGCTGGCCCATGGGGCATACATAAAAATCTTTTTCTTCATTATAATATAAATGATCTGCTGCAAAGGGATATTTCTTGAGCCGGATGCCCTGCTGCTCCTGGTGGAAGTAGTTATACTTCACAAAAGCAGTGCAGTTGCGGGCTTCAAGACAGGCATAATTTTGTTCAGATCCATAGCCGCTGTCGGCTGTTACAATATCGGGTGTGTGGCCATAGAGTTCTTTGAAGCTTTCAAGATGTGCCGGCAAGGTTAAGGTATCTGTGGGGTTGGGGAAAGCATCATAATTTGTGATGATCTGGTTATTGGTGGTGATCTGAACATTGTAACCTGGCTTAAGCTGGCCGTTGCCCATGTGATCCTCCTTCATGCGCATAAAGGTGGCGTCCGTATCTGTTTTGCTGTAACTGTTTCTGCCATCCAGTACATCGTCTTTTGCTTTGTATTCATTGAGTTTGGCCGGAAAGTTTTTTTTTACATAATGCAGCTTCTGCTTTACTTTTTGCGGTACTTGTTTATCCCGGATAGCTTCTTCAATCTGCTTTACCGCCTCACTTACTTTTGCGGCATCAATGCTTTTAAAATCAAGTGGTGCGGTATCCTGTAACTCCTCATCCGCTACGGACTGGGCGTATTGCCATAGCTCATCAATTTGCTTTACCATTTTTTCCTTATTGGTTTTGATGGCCTTGCCCCATACAAATGTGTAGCGGTTGGCATTGGCTTCTATTTTAGTTCCATCTACATATGCTTCTTTTAAACTGACCAACCCTTCGCCAGCGAGCAGTAATACTATTTGTTTAAAGATGTCTTTAAGTACAGGGGCTACTTTTTTAGACCGGAAACGGTTGATGGTGTTGTGATCCGGCTCGCAGTTGCCGCAAAGCCATACCATGTAAAGATTGCTTTTGATAGCTTCCTCAATTTTGCGGCTGCTGTATATATTAAAGATGTAACTGTAAATAACCGCCTTCAAAAGCATTTTAGGATGATGGGAACTCGTGCCGCCTCCCTTGTAGGTTCTGTACAGTTCA
>NZ_JAUFQJ010000032.1 GCF_030409685.1 Ferruginibacter paludis | reverse complement strand
TATTGCAGTATGTTAACGATCATTTTGAGCAGCATCAAGTAGCTGTTGCTTTTGAAATTGGTTGCTGTGGCTTTTGGGCTGCACGCCATTTTTTAAATTATGGTTGGGAAGTATCGGTTGTTCATCCTGCAGATATTAAACAAAGTGATAAACACCGCTACCAGAAAACAGATACAATTGACTGCAGGCATATCTGCCAGCAACTACAAAAACAGGAACTAAAAGCTATTTATATTCCCCCCGAAGCCCATGAACAGCTTTGCAGTCTGCTGCGCCAGCGTAACCATATTACAAAAATGCTTCGCAAGGAAAAATCTGTTATCAAAGCTTCCCTGCTGTATGCAGGCATTACTATTCCCAATCAATTCGATAACCCCAACTGGAGCCATGCCTTTTTAGACTGGCTTAAAAATATTGACTGGTCGTATGCAACCGGCCAGTACAGCCTGCACAGCAAATTACGCATATTCGATGTGCTGCATAAAGAGTACCTGGAAGTCGCCAACCAGTTAAGGGCCTGGTGCCGAAAGCATCACCATAAAGATTATTATTTGCTCAAATCAATTCCCGGTATCGGTGGCTACCTGGCAGCCGCTGTACTGGCTGAACTGGGTGATTTAAGACGATTTGATAATGAACGGCAACTCTCAAATTACATTGGCCTTGTGCCAGGTATTTATCAAAGTGACAGCACCAGTAAAAAAATGGGGCTGACACCCCGCTGCCGAAGCCTGCTGCGGAGTTACATTATAGAAGCTGCGTGGACATCTCTAAGCCGCAACCCGGAGTTGCAAACCTATTACCGCAAACATGCTGGCAAAGACTCAAAGGCAATCATAGTGAAAGTTGCGCATAAATTAGTAAGGGCTATGCTCTCAGTAATTAAAAACCAAAAGCCCTATCAAATCAATTATACAATGCCAAACAAACAACAAACAAATGCGGCTTAAGTAACCGCTGCAAAAAATGATTCATCACCTTCTTTAATGCTCAATATTAAACAACATGAACAGACTACAAAACATGGGTGGTGACCGGGCTACATTGCTCGGGTCACATCGCAAAGCAGGTGGCTGTTCATTATTTCTTTAAAACCCTACAGATGCCGGTGGTGCCGCAATAATGGTATCCACATATAGGAGCCGGAGCTTGAAGATAAAAAAATATTCCGCTGTGTGCCGGAATGATTGTATGGGCATTGGAACATTGCCCGGCGGCAACAAATACAATCATTCCAACCCACAGCGCTTTAA
>NZ_JAUFQJ010000031.1 GCF_030409685.1 Ferruginibacter paludis | reverse complement strand
TACATAAATATTTTTTACACTGATTATAAATTTGAAAAGCACACTTCTATGAGTAGACTTCCGCAAGGGTGCTACAAGGTCTCTTTTAATTTTTAAGGGGTACACCTGAATCCTAATTCAGAGCAGACAGTGGCGGTTTATCACCAGGCTGCAAATTCCGTCCAGCGGTGGGTGTACCAGGTAATCTTTTCTTATTTATTTAACCAGTTTTTTATAATTTTATATGGCTGACCCAAACAGAGCGAAGCAATGCAGACGTGCAACTTTGCAAGGGATAAGTCAGTTTCGACGGAATTTTTCCTGTTCGATGAAGAGACTGGTTTTATGATCAGTCTCTATTTTTTTTCTGAAAAATTCCTGAGAAAAATGCCTTAAAAAACGTATGAAGTTCACCCGGCCAGCAGACCGCTTACATAGGGAGTTTTTTTTCTCAGCACATAATTTATTCTTGCCAGCAGATGACGTGCAATTTTGATGATAGCTTTGTTTTTATGCATGCGTTTGCAATAGTCTTTATATTTCATCAGCATGGCAGGATCTTTTTTTATGAGCACCCAGCTGCTTTCAATTAATGCTTCACGTAAGTAGGTGTTTCGACGGTGAGTAAGTCCTTTGTTTCTTTTGGTATCGCCACTATCGTCGGTATCGGGTACCAGGCCTACATAGCTGCAAAGATTGTCAAATGTTTTAAAACGAAAAATGTCCTGTAGCTCAAATAAAATGATGGCGGCATTTATTTCACCTATGCCGGGGATACTTAGTATCAATTGCATTAACGGCCAGTAAGTTGGTTGTTTATATAATTGGCGAATAGCCCTGGTGCTTTGAAGCAATAAATTTCGTTTATGCAGAAAATCCTGCAATTTAATTTGCAGTGCAGCTTTTAATTCGGGACTGCTATTACAATCCATTTCTTCCAGCTTTTTAATAAACTTCCGGCTCCAGTATTGACCTGTTTCTGTTTTGTCTGGTGCCTGAAGTGAACTAAAATGCAGGAAGTGCCAGATACGGCATTTGCAGCGGGTGCTGTCGCTAATTTGTTGCTGTCGGTTACGAACCAATGTACGGGCATGCTCCCACGCAAGGGAAGGCACATAAAGACTTTTTAAATCTTTTTTACTACTTAATTCCTGGCTAATACTACGGGCATCACGTTTATCATTTTTTTGCCTGCGGTCTTTGTCTCCTTTTGGAATATCAGCAGCATTAAGCAGGACACATTCTATACCAAGAGCTGAAAGCTGACGTTGAATGCCGAAACCGCAAAAACCAGCTTCATACCCTGCCTTGTATTTTGCACCGGGATAGTTTTTTGAAAGGTGCTTGTGCAATAAATAGGCATCGGCTGGCTGGGTAAAATCTTTTAACTCCAATTCTGTATCACGGAGATTTACACGCCAGCTTACTTTGTGTACATCCAAACCACAAAAAATGGTAGTACCTGTAAAATCTAATTGATTAACTTTAGTCATGGGTATTAAGTTTTATAATG
>NZ_JAUFQJ010000030.1:0-2500 GCF_030409685.1 Ferruginibacter paludis | reverse complement strand
GCACTTAAGTTGCGGAGCCGTAGCGAAAGCAAGTCCAAATAGGGCGACTAGTCAGTGGGGGTAGACGCGAAACTTTGTGATCTATCCATGGGCAGGTTGAAGGTGTGGTAACACACACTGGAGGACCGAACGCGTAAACGTTGAAAAGTTTTGCGATGACCTGTGGATAGGGGTGAAAGGCCAATCAAACTGAGAGATAGCTCGTTCTCCCCGAAATGTTTTTAGGAACAGCGTCGCATTAAGAAGTTTAACAGAGGTAGAGCTACTGATTGGACTAGGGGGCTTCACCGCCTACCAAATCCTGACAAACTCCGAATGCTGTTAAATATCTGCGGCAGTGAGGCTGTGGGCGCTAAGGTCCATGGCCGAGAGGGAAATAACCCAGATTAGCAACTAAGGTCCCTAATACATGGTTAAGTTGATCAAACGAGGTGGGATTTCTATAACAGCCAGGATGTTGGCTTGGAAGCAGCCATTCATTTAAAGAGTGCGTAACAGCTCACTGGTCGAGAGATCCTGCACGGAAAATAATCGGGCATCAAACCATGAACCGAAGTTCTAAGATTGCTACTAGGTAGTATATCGGTAGGGGAGCATTGAAACTACAGCGAAGGTGTGCGGCGACGCATGCTGGAGTGGTTTCAAAAGAAAATGTAGGCATAAGTAACGATAATTGAAGTGAAAAACTTCAACGCCGTAAACCCAAGGTTTCCTGATCAATGTTAATCAGATCAGGGTTAGTCGGGTCCTTAGGCGCACCCGAAAGGGGAAGCTGATGGCAAGTCAGTTAATATTCTGACACCTGCTTATACTTCGATGGAGTGACGGGGTAGTGAAAGGTCCGCGTTCTTACGGAATAGAACGTTAAAGGGTGTAGATATAGATGGTGCAGGTAAATCCGCATTGTTTGTCGAACCTGATAGTACAGCAAAGCTTCGGCAGCGCTGATAGTGACCCTAATCAAACCTCCGAGAAAAACTTCTAAGTTATGGTATAAGCAGCCCGTACCGCAAACCGACACAGGTGGGTGGGATGAATATTCTAAGGCGCTCGGGTGAGCCGTGGAGAAGGAACTAGGCAAATTAACGCTGTAACTTCGGGATAAAGCGTACCATCTTCGGATGGTCTCAGTAAAATGGTACAACCAACTGTTTAGCAAAAACACAGGGCCCTGCAAAATCGAAAGATGACGTATAGAGCCTGATACCTGCCCGGTGCTGGAAGGTTAAGGAAGGATGTTCGGCGCAAGCCAAAGCTTCTGACTGAAGCCCCAGTAAACGGCGGCCGTAACTATAACGGTCCTAAGGTAGCGAAATTCCTTGTCGGGTAAGTTCCGACCTGCACGAATGGTCTAATGAGTTGTACACTGTCTCCTCCACGAGCCCGGTGAAATTGTAGTATCGGTGAAGATGCCGGTTACCCGTCACGGGACGGAAAGACCCCATGAACCTTCACTACAACTTTGCATTGATTTTGAATTTTTGATGTGTAGGATAGTTGGGAGACTTTGAAGCAGTGTCGCCAGGCATTGTGGAGTCGTCGTTGAAATACCAACCTTTAAACATTTAGAATCTAATCCCTTACGGGAAACAGTGCATGGTGGGTAGTTTGACTGGGGTGGTCGCCTCCTAAAATGTAACGGAGGCTTGCAAAGGTTCCCTCAGTACGGTTGGTAATCGTACATAGAGCGCATTAGTATAAGGGAGCTTGACTGTGAGGCTAACAAGCCGATCAGGTACGAAAGTAGGCTAAAGTGATCCGGTGGTTCTGTATGGAAGGGCCATCGCTCAAAGGATAAAAGGTACTCTGGGGATAACAGGCTGATCTTACCCAAGAGCTCATATCGACGGTAAGGTTTGGCACCTCGATGTCGGTTCGTCACATCCTGGGGCTGGAGAAGGTCCCAAGGGTTCGGCTGTTCGCCGATTAAAGTGGCACGTGAACTGGGTTCAGAACGTCGCAAGACAGTTCGGTCCCTATCTGTGATGGGCGCTAGTAAATTGAGAGGACATGACCTTAGTACGAGAGGACCGGGTCGTATGTACCGCTGGTGTATCTGTTGTGCCGCCAGGTGCAATGCAGAGTAGCTACGTACAGCAAGGATAAACGCTGAAAGCATCTAAGCGTGAAACCTTCCTCAAGATGAGTTTACTTTTAAGGGCCGTGGAAGACTACCACGTTGATAGGCTACAGGTATAAGGGTGGTAACATCGAAGCCGAGTAGTACTAATTACCCGTAAGCTTTATTTTTTATTTTTCTGCGAAAGCAGGATTATAAATACTGATTTACTCTAAAAAACAACTTTCCCAATATGTACATTATTAAAGTAGTAAGTAGTAAGTGGTAAGTAGTAAGTTGAAAGACTTATAGCTTATAACCGATAGCTTATAACTTGCAAAATCTTATGGTGGTTTTGCCAAGGGTGTTCACCTCTTCCCATACCGAACAGAGAAGTTAAGCCCCTTATGGCCGATGGTACTGGTATTCCAACCGGGAGAG
>NZ_JAUFQJ010000029.1 GCF_030409685.1 Ferruginibacter paludis | reverse complement strand
CAACGAATTGGAGAGGCTGGAGTTGAGTTGATTTTAAAAGAAAGCATACGTGTTAATGAACCACCGGATGATAGTGATACCGGCGTAATAGTGAGTGTTGACACAACTGTTCAGGAAAAAAATATCACTTATCCAACAGATGATAAACTTTATAAAAAGATCATAAAAAAATGTTGGGCCATAGCAGATAAAGAAGCCATTGATCTGCGGCAATCTTATACAAGAGTTGTTAAGCAGCTGGGTAATCTGCAACGTTTTAAAACAACCAAATATGGGGTGAAGGCAGCAAGAAAAGCCAATAAAAAAATCCAAATTATAGCAGGCAGGCTGGTACGTGATATTGCCAGAAAGCTTCCACTGTCAAGGCTTGGCCAATATCTGCCTGCACTTAAACTGTATCAAAGAGTACTATCCCAAAAGCGTGGTGACACTGATAAGATTTATAGTCTTCACGAACCAAATGTAAAATGCTATTCGAAAGGCAAGGAACACAAAAAGTTTGAGTTTGGCAGTAAAGTTTCAATTGTTATTGACCAACAAACAGGCATCATCATGAGCGCTGTTAACTTTACTCAAACACTACATGATTCAAAAACACTACCAGAGGTTTTAGAACAGTATGAACGAATCAATAACAAGCAGCCTGCAGAAGTATTTGCAGACCGGGGATACAA
>NZ_JAUFQJ010000028.1 GCF_030409685.1 Ferruginibacter paludis | reverse complement strand
AAAAAAGTTTAGTGAAACCGCTTTCACTAAACTTTTTTTGTTTTATGAAAAAGATTAAAAAAAGCGTTGCTGGGCCTGTGGCAGTTTGTTGGTAATTAGGTGGGGTAAGCAGTTAAACAAACAAAGATTCAGGTGTAAACAATGTGGTATTTACTTTACCAATAATGACAAACAACAGATTACAGCAAACCGTTTTGTATGGTTTAAGAAATGGGTTTTGGAAAGACAAACCTACAAGAGCCTGCAAAGGGACAGTGGCTTGTCAAAAGACACGTTACAGCGTCTTTTTTATAAGCTATTAAACAAGGCCACTGTAACTCCACTCATTCATCACGACAATATTCATTTAAGGGTTGATGCTACATACTTTAAAAAGTTCTGTGTTGTGTGTTACCAGGACAATAGCATCAGCTATACCCAGTTATTTCGTTTTTCAGATGCAGAGCGATATGAAGAAATAAAGGAGGATTTAAACAACCTGCTTACTCTTGGCCTTCAAATAGCCAGTATTACCTGTGATGGACATAAAGCAACCCTTAAAGCTGTACATAAAATATTGCCACATGTTATTGTTCAACGCTGCCTGGTTCATATCCAGAGAATGTGCCTGTTGTGGCTTACAGCAAATCCATCATATGAAGCAGGGAAAGAATTAAGAACGCTGGTTCTAATGATTCACCGTATTAAAACACACAACGATAAACTGTATTGGATACAGCAGTTGACAGCCTGGGAACAAAAGTTTAAAAACTTTTTAAAAGAAAAATCATACAAACCACAAACAGAAAGATACTGGTTTACACACCGACT
>NZ_JAUFQJ010000027.1 GCF_030409685.1 Ferruginibacter paludis | reverse complement strand
CTCCAATCCTGCATCAGGTTCAGCTGGCGCAGATCCAGCTTGCGGTTTACAAGTCTCTCGCATGGCGGACGTTCGGCAAAATAAACGTCTTTAAAATAGTCAGATTTTACACTGGTTATTTTAACGCTATCAGCAAGGCCGAGCAGATTTAACAATTCACCCGCCACTTCCAGCCGGCTTGTCTGACCGCCGCATACCATATTATACAATCCCCAATATTCATTTTTAATCAGCGCTTTTACATTTTTTGCAAAGTCGTGGGTAAATGTGGGTGTACCATCTTTATCGTCTACAATAAACAATTCTTTCTTACCTTCTTTTAATTGCTTCATCAGCTTCTGGATAAATTTCTTATCCTTTTTTGGCCCGGCACCCATCATCCATCCAGCACGGCATACCAAAAAGCGTTTGGCGTTTTCACAAACAAATCTTTCACCCATGTACTTGCTTCTGGCATAAACCCCCAGAGGATTGGGCATATCCCAATCGTCATACAGTTCTTTAGCGCCATCAAATATACCGGCTGTGCTGATGTATAAAAGCGGAATATCCAGTTCGTTGCTGAGATACACTGCATTTTCAACACTCATTGTGTTGGTGGCATAAGTATCTTCAGCATGCTGTTCACAATATTCAAGATCTGTATAAGCGCCCAGGTGAAAAAGATAGTCCGGCTTAAAAGCCATCACATCTTTTTTATAGGCTGCAAAATCCCTGAAATCCAAAAATGAAAGCCAGCTCTCGTTGACATCCTTATCGGTACACTTGATTTCGTAATCGTCTTTAAACTGATGATAAAAGGC
>NZ_JAUFQJ010000003.1 GCF_030409685.1 Ferruginibacter paludis | reverse complement strand
TAATCAGACGTTCATTTTTCACGATTAAAAGAGCATTGCCCAATATGTTTTGTTATTTAGATAACCCCAATATTCCCAAAACAACCAATGGAATAGAATCTTACTTTGGGCAACCAAAAACAACCGAATCAACTTCATCAAATGGTATATCTACTTCAGAAACAAATCCAAGCTTTGAGTTTTCCTTAGCCATGCAGCAATCCAATAATATAAACTAAAAAGCAACCCCCCTAAAGGCTGCTTTTTATCATTGTCTTGCATTAATCATATTGCTGGCAGGTTGCTCTCCAGCAGAGCCTACTTCCTCTTAAGATTAACATCTGCAATAAAAGGATTTTGACACAAAAAATCACCAACTATTTTTCAGTACATTACCTAATAAAATAACTCTTTGCTTATAACTCCTTCAGATAAATATAAAAGCTAACAGGCCTCAAAAAATCAGTCATCACACATAGCGATTTAATTTACCGGTCTGTTGTTCACCAACACCACTTTTCTTTTTCTCTTTGGGTCAAGTATATCCGATAGTTTATCAAAATCTTTGCGGTAAGAAAGGTTAACACCCGTTTTATTCCGCTGACCGATAAAATCATAATTGGTACGGTTAAATGCTACTACTCTTACACTTCCATCTTTGTTGATAATAAATTCTGCCGTAACATCCGGCGTTACAAGTACGTTGGTATTGCGGGTGTAATTGATTGCGTATGGGTTATTATAATCCACGTTTACACCAGCTGATATAATAAGCCTGCCCTGCAATAAAGTAAAGATAAGTCCGCTTTTAGCGGCGGCCTGCAATTGGGCAACATTGGCCTGAAGATCGCCCGGAGAGGTACTGCCGTAACTGGTATTTAAGTCAAAATACAGCGAGGTATTCTTAAGGTATTTTTGTAAAAATTTATTAAAGTACCCCGACAGTGCACTTGACACCATTCCCCCGATGGTGCTGGATAAAATATTAGCGCCGCTGTTAGCAGTAATAAAACCCTGCTGACCGCTGATGAAAGAGTTAAATAACAACAAGGAGGTTACTTGTTTATTCAGCTCGTTTTTATCGTCTTTGTATTGCTGCAGCGTTTTAGTAATAAAAAAGTCATTAGCTAAAGGACTACCAGGCGGCAATTGAAATTCGAAATCGATGGAAGGTTTCAACAGGCTTTCAGTCAGATGCGCCAGAACCCGTACATCACTCTTTTTTTGAAATGAAGTGTTAGTGCCTGTGGTGCCGGAAATGTTGTTGCTTATGCTTTTGAAATCGACATTGGTAGCCAGGTATTCCGCAATGATATCAATCTGTGCGTTCAAAGGATCGCCGCTCCAAACAATGTTTCCGGTATTTACCTTAAAATATTTTTTAAGGTAGGTCTGAAAATTAAATGTGTAGTCACCCCTTGTAATATCGTAACGGCCATTGATGGTTAACGGTTCTTTATTACCCACTCTTATCTTTAACAGGCCGTTGCCCTCCCCCTTAATAATATCACCCGTTGCTTCATCCAGTATTACATCAATTTTACAGGATGGGTTAGCGGTAAGCGCCATGTTAACCACAATATTGCTGGAAATCCTTCCCTTATATGCATTGGCCATCTCGGTACCAAACTGGATGAAATCAATATAATCCACCACGCCGCTTTCTACCGTGGTACCGTTAGATAAATAAATATGGCTGCTATCTGTTCTGGATGGCTCGCCGTTAATGTCCATTGTAATGTCGTCAGCACTGCCATTTAGTACAAGAGACGCCCTGCCAATTACTTTACCATAGAAAATATTATTGTCTCTTTTGGTAGTGTTGAGTACAAGCAATTTTTTCGTATCCATTTTTACGTTATCAAAACCAACCTGGTCAAAAAAGCGATGGTACATTTTCCCGCTTACCGTGGCGGTGTTGTTTAATGTGTCCGTTATAGTCACCGTACCAAAATCAATTTCATCGGGATTGAAAATAATGGTTTCGTTTTTAAAAGCATATTTGCATTGGGTATAAATAACCCTTAGTGACCCTTCCGTAACATTAGCAGATCCTGTAATAGTCAGATGCTTTGAATTACCCATCACTCTTAAATTGCTGGTGTTGGCTGTGCCTCGTATCTCACTGAAAATTCCGCCAAGGTAATTGTTTAAAATCTTGAGATCCAGCTTTTCGGATACAATGGCAATATCGGCCTGGTTACCTAAAGAATCCTTTGTATTGTAGGTGCCATCAATGCGAAAATGGTTGTTGGGGTCTTCAGCACCTGCATTAAATTTCACAATGCCGGTATTGGTAGAATAGGTTGCATGCGTATTGATGACACCAACGGAATCACCGTCAATGGTAAATTTTTCTGTTTCTGCATCGGCCTCAATATACGGTTTGCCAAACGGGTCGGCTATCCTTACAGTGCCTGAAATTTGTCCTTCCATCCTTGGCTTTTTTAATACCAGTGGCAACAGGTCATCAATACTTACTTTGGTAAGCTTCACCACAACGTCATTGGTATTGCCGGTTTCAGACGGTTCGGTGGCAATTTTTATCTGCTGGTCTCCCTGTACAAAATTCACTTCGCTGGCACTTACCTGGGTTTTGCTTAGCGATAATTCGCCATCTCTTTCCAGCTGCCATTTTTTGTCGTTGATAATAAATGAACTTGGAAAAAAATGAATTTTTACGCCATCCTTCATGGTTTGTACCTGGGCATTGATATTGGCACTGCTGAGGTTTTTGCTGGCACTGGTGTTAAGTACAATGTCAGTTATGTCATCATGCGAATCCAGTACCAGGCTGCTGGTCGGCAAATGCAGGCTATCATTGATTTGTACGTCATCAACATCCGCTTTTGTTACCAGGTCGTCAAAATTGCCATTGCTTGCTAAACGGGTATTATTAAAAACTTTCCCATCATAGCTAAACTGGGGCACGGTTACGTTTACACTAAACTGGTTGTCGCTTAACTGCAGGCTTCCTTCTATTACAGCATTATCAAAACCTCTTAGTCTGTGGTCAAGTAAAGGCATGTAGCCGTCCACTTCTTTTGTTTTTATCAGAAAAGAAAAGTCCTGGTCACTCAGCGTATACCCGGGCTTTTTTATATAAGAAGGGAAATAACGACTCAAAAAAATCTTGAACGCATCCGGCAGTTCACGAATGGTAAACTTACCATCTACTTCGGCTTCCAGGTTATTGGTTACAAGGCTCAGTACTTTGGAATCGTTGAGCACAGAGGAGTGTAGAATTAATGAATCGAAGCTTAGCGGTGTGTTGTTGTGCAACAGACCGGCATTGTAAATTTTTGCAGTACCTAAAAAGTTATCAATGTTGCTGCCGGTAAAATCGAGGTTAAAGTGGCCATTTAATAAAAAATCATCCTGGGTAATATTTAATTTTTTAAAATCAGCTTTGGTAAGATCCGCATCAAAATTAAATTGTGGCTCTGTACCAGTAAAATCGATGCTGCCTTTGAGGTCATGCAGCACTAAATTGGGATCATCAATGCTTGCCGAGCCACTGAATAATTTTTTACCAAAATCGCCCTTCACGGCTATGTTCTGGTAAGTGTATCCTGCTACTTCAACACTGCGGATATTGCCGTCAAAATTTGCTGCCACATCTTTTGACGAAAAGCCGGCACCGTTAAGTTTGCCGTTAAAAATTATTTTGCCAACATCTTTGGAATTGATAAATTCTCCCAGCTGAAAGCCATCAGTAGAAATTTTACCGATGTAAACAGATGACCCGTCGTCCGGCAGTTTCATATTAACATCACCTGTAACTACACCCAGGTTGGTAGAGATGGTACCAAAGGCAACAAAATCTTTTATAAAACCGGTGAAATTACCGCGGTAATTGATATTACCCAGTTTACCAAGATTGGGTTGTGTAACCGTTTTTAAAGATGGAACAATGGCGGACAAATCCCGTATGGTTGTCTTTAGTTCATTGGCTTGAAAATCGATAAATGTATTGTCAATATCCGGAAGGCCTTTTAATGCAATGTCGCCATCAACATAACTGTTGTCAGTTTTAATCAGCATTTTTTTTGCAGCCAGGTTATCCACGCTGCCTTTGGCAACGCCTTTCAACTGGAATACTCTTTTCCATTCTTTTGTTTCAGGGGCAAAAAAACCAAGATCATCACTGCTTAATTCACTGTTTACAAAATTCGCATCCATCTTAATGCTGTGCACAAAATCGCTCATGTCTTTATTAAAACCGCGGTAGTGCATTGCAAAATAATTGCCCAGGTGGCTTTTGTTGGTCACCAGTTCGAGCTGTTTGTATTCCATCAGCTCGGGCGTAAATTTTAGCGCCGCTTTTAGTTTTTTAACTTCAAAGCCACTGCGTTCTTTTGTAGAAAGACTGAAATCGGTAGTGAGGGTATCTTTCTCAAAATGCAGGTTGTTAAAGTCGCCTGTTATATTACCAAAGCGCAAGTGAGCTCCGTCAAACCGATCGGTAAAGGGCGCCCTGGCTGTTTCCTGGCCGCTGCTGAAAACACCATTGGTAATATGGATGTTTTTTACGTTCATAATCCACCCCGCATTATTCCAGCGGTAGGCAGTGGTTTTCGCATCAGGGCGGCTGGTATCTTTCGGAATGTGCAATCTTTCCCGGTTGCCCTCATAATCAAACTGCCCAAATTCCGGTCCGTCGATGGAAAGCGTATTCAGATTAATTTTTTTATTATCAAGACTGATATCGTCAGCAAACAAATCCAGTTTTTTTATGTGCACTTCCATATTATGGCCCACCCACCGGTCCAACTGGCTGAACCTTATATTCTCCAGCTTCAGAATCTTGATATCAAATTCAATCGTATTTTTTTTGCCGGATGATTTTTTGGGCGAAGAAAAATAATCAACCAAAAACTGGTAATTCCATACAGAATCGGTTCGTTGCATGTTGACTACGGCGTTGGTAAGTGCCACATATTTCAGGGTAGCTTTGTTTTTTAAAAAGAACCAGTCGGTAATATTAATCTTGGCGCTGCCTGCATAAAGCAACGTATCCCTTTGCCTGTCTTCCACCAGCAGGCCCCGAAGGTCCATTTTATCAAAAAAGCTATAGTCGATTCTCTGAATGCTTACTTTGGCTTTCAGGTTATCGGATAGTTTGCCTGAAACAGTGGATACGATGGCGTTTTGAACAAATGTTAGCTGCAGCGTAAACCAGATAGAGATTACCATGCCCAGCAACCATAAAAAAAACCAGGTTTTATGTTTGGCTTTTTCAAAGGTATATAACCAGCCGGCCAGCCAGGCGGCAATGGCAATGCCAAACACCCAGTTGCCATATACCGGTTTTACGTACACCATCAGCGCACCAAGCACTAACCAAAAAATTAGTGCAAGTGAAAACCATTTTAATATGTTGAGGATTGAGCGCAGTGGATCAGTGTATTAGTGCAAAAATAGCGTATCGCCACCGTTGGGCAAATTCAGTACCAAATATATTGTTTTATTGCAGATTGATACGTTAAATAAAGCCGATAGCTGTTTACACTGGCATGGTACAGCCAATTGTTCCGGATATGGAATGCGGCGAATTTTTGACAATGTTTATGACCGCTTGGTTACCTTTTTTTACTTCATAATTGATGTTAGGAAGGTCAGCTTTTTAATTTATCCGCATTGGCCGAAAACAACTGCTGATTGTATTGGTCGGAATTGCCTTTTGGAATGGACAGGCTTTGCCAGTTTTGATCTTTGCGTATCTTGCCTATGTAAATAATCTGGCCAACATGATAGGGGTAATGAGCCAGCTGCCTGTTAATGGCATCGACAGCCGGGATAGCTTCGTGGCGGATGTAAATTGTTTTTAATAAATCTTCTCCATTCAGTTGCCGCAAGGTACCTAAGAAACAATTCCAGCCCCTCTCCCAAAGTTCAATGAGCTGCTGTTTTGTAAGCGGTTGTTCTTCAAACTCTGAATCGCGGTTACGCCATTCCTTTTCGCCGTCGGTGGTTAAAAAATCAGTCCAGCGGCTGAGCATATTGCCCGCCATATGCTGAATAATAACAGCAATGCTGTTGTTTTCTTTGTTTGGCGTGAAAAAAAAGTCAGCCTCACTGAGCTGTGCAAATGTTTTATCTCCTAATTCTTTGTAATAAGCAACTCTTTTAATGGCTGATTGCAAAAAGGTGGTGGCTAAGTCCATTGTAGTTTATTTACGGAGTTTATAAAAAGCAACTTGCATTTATAAAATTAATAAAAATCAGGCAAGCGCCTGTTCAAGATCGGTTAAAATATCAGCTACATTTTCTATACCCACACTTAGCCTGATCAGGCCATCCGTGATGCCATTTTTTTCTCTGTCTTCCTTACTCATTCCGCGATGGCTCATGCTGGCGGGATGAGAGATGAGCGTATCTACTGTGCCCAGTGAAACCGCCCTGACACACATTTGCAGACGGTCGATAAATTGTTTGCCTGCGTCAATTCCACCCTTTACTTCAAAGCTCAGCAATGCGCCGGGTTGTTTCATTTGTTTTAAGGCGATGGCATGGTCGGGGTGCGAATCAAGCCCTACGAAATTTACTTTTTCGATCGCGGTATGTTTGTCCAGGTAATCCGCAACAGCAATGGCGTTACTGCAATGCCGCTCCATTCTTATCTCCAGTGTTTTCATACCGTTAATGAGCAAAAAAGCATCAAAAGGATTGTTGTTATTGCCCAGTAAAATATGCCATTTCCAAATATGGTTTTTCATCTTTTCGATGTCTTTCCCCACCAGCACGCCACCAATAGAAGTACCATGGCCGTTTAAGAATTTTGTAGTAGAATGAACGACAAAATCAACACCATATTTAAAAGGTTGCTGCAGGTAAGGCGTGGCAAATGTATTGTCAGCCGAAACCACCAGCCCATGTTGTTTTGCGATTGTTGTTACCGCGGCTATGTCAACGCATTGCATGGTGGGGTTGGCCGGCGTTTCAATATGCACCATTTTGATAGCCGGATTTTTTTTAATGGTTTCTTCCACCACATTCAAATCACGCAGGTCGGCAATGATGGTTTGAATGCCCGATTCCGCCAGTACTTTCAGCAATAGCTCGTACGTGTGTCCATACAGGGAATAGTGCGACAAGACTGCATCACCGGCCTTGAGATTGCTCATGAAAAGGGTTGTCATGGCCGCCTGTCCGCTGGAATGCAGGAGGGCTTTCAATTGCAGCGGTTCACCATTTTCATCCATCAAGCCAAACGCTTCAAGCGCTTCGATGGTTTGTTCTGCTGCTGTAAAAGTGGGATTACCCCAACGGCCATAGAGCCGGCTTTTATCTTCGCCGGCAAAACGCTCCATGCCTTGTTGGGCAGTATCAAATGTAAAAGTAGATGTAGCAAAGATGGGTGTAAGATGGGCGTGTTCTGCATTGTGATGGCCCGCACTGTGCAATACTACCGAGCCGGTACCCGTGAACGGAAATTTTTTATTGGCCATGCGATATAATTGATGAAATGAAGAGGTTGATTTAGCCAGATCAAAATTAAGTGAATATTAAAGTACTTAATTTTTCGGGATGAGATCATTCTGAAATAGAGAATTGCCCTTCTTAGGATGCCTTATATTTTTAATACAAATCCTACGCTCCAGATGAAGATTTCTATTGCAAAAGTGATAACTGAGATAAGGACACTTTTGTACAGAAGTTTATATCCCTTGTTTAAAAGAATTGCCTCATCATTTACAAAAGAAGCGTACAACAATTCAGTGCCGTTTAAATTTAAAATAAGGCTTGTAATTCGGGCGACAAGGTTAACAATAATTGCAGCGGGTAATAGTATTAATTTGTAAAAATATTTAAATGTATGATTACCTGAATGAACTGCTGACAGGTAAGCATACCATTTCCAAACATCTGAAAAAGAATAAACAATACAAAGCAATAAAATTATTTTTATCACATTGATAACCTTTTTGATGGTTCCCTTATCAACGGCTTCCGCGAAATTGTGCCCGATCAAATCTTCGTTCATGCTTTCAGAGTCATCATTGTTGTCAGATAAAACAAAAGGCCTTCAATCAATATCCCTCCGCATCATCATCGCCTCTTTTATCACCAACCGCTACTATTAATTTTTTTGCACCGCCCGTAATCAGGATCAGTTCTGTACGGCCAATTTGACCCCTTTTAATTACTTTGTAACCCATGGCCTGCAATGCTTCCATGGTAGCGTCACTAAAATCATCTTCAGCATAAATTTCATCGGGTAACCACTGGTGGTGAAACTTGGGCTTGTTCACGGCATCTTCCGCACTCATACCAAAATCAACAATATTTACAATGGTTTGAATGACGCTCGTTGGGATAGTAGTGCCTCCGGGCGTACCTACAACCATAAAGGGCTGGTTGTTTTTCAATACTATCGTGGGTGTCATACTGCTTAGCATTCTTTTGCCGGGAGCAATGGCATTGGCTTCTGCGCCAACAGCGCCATACATATTCGGCACACCAGGCTTTACGCTGAAGTCATCCATCTCATTATTTAATAAAAAACCTGCGCCGGCAACAACTGCACGGCTGCCATAACCGCCATTTAAGGTTGTAGTAATGGAGACTGCATTCCCATCTTTATCCAGCACACTCAGGTGTGTTGTTTCTTCGCTTTCCTTAATAGCACCCGCTTTTGTTGTTTCACTGCTGCCTGCTTTTCCGGGCGTGTAATCCTTCATTCTTTCTGCGATGTATTGGTCGCTTACAAGTGTTTTTACCGGCACTTTTACAAAGTCGGCATCGCCCATGTATTGTGCCCTGTCTGCATATGCCCTGCGTTCTGCTTCGGTTAATAACTGCACACTCGCTGCACTCTGAAAACCCATTCCACCTATATTTTTTTGTTCGATCATCTTTAGTACCTGCTGCATAATAATGCCACCGCTACTTGGCAGCGGCATTGTAATGATGTGACAATTTTTATAATTAAATTCAATGGCCTTTCTTTCTTTAACACGATAATTTTTCAAGTCATCCATGGAAATAATGCCTTTGCCTTTTTGCATTTCGGCCACAATTAGCTTCGCTGTTTCACCTTCATAAAAATCTTTAGCACCCAAATCCCGGATGCGTTTTAATGTGCCCGCCAGTTCCTTTTGAATCAGCGTATCACCTTTTTTCCATTCGGCATCTTTAACAAAAACAACGGGGCTGCTGTTGATCTGCAGAAATTCTTTTTTTAATTCGTTCAGATCACTGGCCTCATGTTCCGTAATAGCAAATCCTTTTTCCGCTAGTTCAATGGCGGGTTGTATCAGTTGTTTAAAAGGAAGTTTTGCATATTTTAAAGCCGCAAATACGCCTGCAATCGTACCGGGTACACCGCTTGCCAAATGACCATCCTGCGATAATTGCATTTGCGGATTGCCGTTTGCATCCAGGTACATATCCCTGCTGGCTTTTTCGGGTGCAGCTTCGCGGTAATCAAGCGTAATATTTTTACCGGTTGTAAGATGTGCTACCATAAAACCGCCGCCACCAATATTGCCGGCGCCGGGGTATACCACTGCCAGTGCCAGTTGCGTTGCAATGGCCGCATCCACTGCATTGCCACCACTTTTTAAAATTTGCACACCTACTTTACTGGCCAATGGATGGGCCGACACAACAGCTGCTTTTATACCACTTACTTTTTTTTGTGAGTGGTATTGGTAAGCATTGATTTGTGCTGTACATTGCACGAATAAGCAATAAAATAAAATACTCATTACAATCCTGTTGAATTTCATCTGCAGTTTTTTTTTATTATGAATAGCCTTCTCAATAACCTTACTTCAAAACCAAGTCAATACTAAAGCCTTTTTATGGATAAAAAAATAGTTCTCATTTTATTTTTTGCCTGTATTGTTTTTTGCTCCTTCGCCCAAACCATTAAAAGTCCTGACGAATTTTTGGGTTATCCTTTGGGAAGTAAATATACACCGCATTATAAAATAGTGAACTACTTTAAATACGCTGTTGCAGCCATGCCACAGGTGATGAAGCTCGACCAGTATGGAGAAACCAATGAAGGACGGCCCCTGTTGCTTGCCTATATTGCCACGCCGGAAAACCTGGCAAAGCTGGACGATATCCGTAAAAATAATTTAAGATTAACCGGGATGTTAACCGACCAGCAGGGCAATGTAAATGCTCCGGTGATTGTATGGCTGAGTTACAATGTACATGGCAATGAAACCAGCAGCAGCGAAGCATCCATGAAAACGTTGTATGAATTATTAAACCCGGCCAACAACGCCACCAAAGAATGGTTGAAGAATACAGTGGTGCTGATTGATCCGTGTATCAATCCTGATGGTCGTGACCGTTATGTTAACTGGTACAATTCCGTGGTGGGTAAAAATGCAAATCCCGACAAGCAGTCGAGGGAACACATGGAACCCTGGCCCGGTGGAAGAACGAACCACTACAATTTTGATTTAAACCGCGACTGGGCGTGGCAAACACAAAAAGAAACTCAGCAGCGGTTAAAAATGTACAACCAATGGATGCCGCAGGTGCATGTTGATTATCATGAACAGGGATATAACAATCCTTATTATTTTGCCCCGGCCGCGCAACCTTATCACGAGGTGGTAACTCAATGGCAACGGGATTTCCAGGTAACCATCGGAAAAAACAATGCGAAGTATTTTGACAGCAATGGCTGGTTATATTTCACCAAAGAAGAGTTTGATCTGTTTTATCCATCTTATGGCGATACATATCCTATCTATAGCGGTGCCATTGGTATGACGTTTGAACAGGGCGGCGGCTCCCGTTCCGGTTCTGCAGTCATCATTGATAACGGCGATACGCTAACGCTCAAAGACAGGATAGCGCACCATTTTACAACCGGTATGAGTACCCTTGAAATGGCAAGCCAGAACAAAGAAAAGCTGATGAAGGAATTCAGTAACTTTTTTATAAACGAAAAAAATAATGGCATAGGCGAGTATAAATCATTTGTTGTTACAGATGTAAACTCCAATAAAATAAATGCGTTAAAAAGAATGCTGGATGGCAATAACATTCTTTACAGCAACGCTGTTATCAATAACGCAAAAGGGTTTAACTATTTTAGCGGTAAAGAAGAAAGTTTTAGCGCAGCCAATAGCCTGGTCGTTAGTACCTACCAGCCAAAAGGTACGCTGGTAAAGGTTTTGTTTGAGCCCAAATCAAAACTGGTTGATTCTGCTACTTATGACATTACCGCCTGGAGCCTACCCTATGTGTTCGGTTTGCAGGCTTATGCGGTTAAAGAAAAAATTACGATAACACCTTATGGTGCCAAACAAACAACTGCTGCTGTTCCTGAAACTTCTTATGGCTACCTGGTAAACTACACTTCGTTTGAAGAAGCTAAATTTTTAGCGGCATTATTAAATGCCGGCATCAGGGTAAGGTTTGCAGAGAAGGATTTTATGCTGAATGATAAAAAATTTATGCGGGGTACACTGATTGTTTTAAAGAAAGGCAACGAGACTAAACTGGCAGATTTTGCAGTTGCAGCACAAAAATTCAATGCAAATGTAACAGCGATCTCCACCGGCTTTATGGAAAGCGGCAATGACTTTGGCAGTGCAAAAACGCATTTTATTAACCAGCCAAAAGTGGCGCTGGTAACGGGTAAAGGAACCGATGCCGGTGCAGCAGGAGAGTTATGGCATTTGTTTGAACAGGAACTGGATTATCCGTTAACACTGATTAATGCAGATGACTTTACCAACCTGAGTTTAAAGAATATTGACGTCATCATTTTACCCAATGGCAATTATAAATTTTTAAGTGACAAGGAACCATTGGCTGATTTAAAAACCTGGGTACGGCAGGGCGGTAAAATTATTGCGCTTGAAAATGCAGTAAATCAAATGGCTAACGGCGACTGGGGACTGAAGGTTAAGAAAGAGGACGAAGAGAAAGACAAAAAAGACGAACCAAAAGTGTCGTACGCGGATGTAAAACCCTATGAAGAAAATGAGCATGAGTACATTAAAAATACCATCGCCGGTGCAATTTATAAACTGGATATTGATAACACTCACCCGTTAGCTTTTGGATACCCCAATTATTATTTTACCTTAAAGCAGGATGATAAGATGTATGAATTTTTAAAGGAAGGCTGGAATGTCGGCATTATAAAAAAAGACAGCAAGGTGGCGGGTTTTGCAGGCAGTAAGGTAAAAGATAAAATAAAAGATGGCACTGCAATCGGTGTGCAGGAGTACGGGCAGGGTAGCATTGTATATTTTTCAGATGATCCGGTTTTTCGCTGCTTTTGGGAGAACGGAAAACTGATGCTGAGCAATGCGGTGTTTTTTGTAGGACAATAGAAATCATGTCTGATGCCTGATTTTCAATGTCTGATATTTGGATGTTCTATTTTTTAATTTTTGACTTTTAAATTTTTTCTGGATGATAAAAAAAATAACAACGCTGCTGATTGCCGTGATTTGCATGCAATCGGACGCTATTGCGCAAACGCCGAAAACTTATACTTCCTCAGAAATATTGCAGCAGGTAAAAAAGCTGAATGTACTGGGTTCTGTTTTGTATATCGCTGCACACCCCGATGATGAAAATACACGACTGCTGGCTTACCTGGCGAATGAAAAACTGGTGCGTACCGGCTACCTCAGTTTAACAAGAGGAGATGGAGGTCAGAATTTAATTGGTGATGAACAGGGAATAGATTTGGGGTTGATCCGCACACAGGAATTGCTGGCGGCCAGGCGCATTGACGGTGCTGAACAATTTTTTAGCAGGGCTTACGATTTTGGCTTTTGCAAAACTCCGGAAGAGGCGTTGAAGACATGGGGCCATGATAAAATTTTAAGCGATGTGGTGTGGGTGGTGCGCAAGTTCAGGCCGGATGTAATCATCGCCCGCTTTCCGGAAGACAGCAGGGCAGGGCACGGGCACCATGCCGCTTCGGGTATACTCGCCCGGGAAGCTTTTGATGCAGCAGCAGATCCAACAAAATTTCCTGAGCAGTTAAAAGAAGGCGTTACTGTGTGGCAGGCGAAACGCATGTTATGGAACACCTTTAATTTTGGCAATACCAACACTACCAGCGAGGAGCAATTTAAACTGGATGCAGGTATGTACAATCCTTTGCTGGGTAAAAGTTATGGCGAACTGGCTGCGTTAGGCCGCAGTCAGCATAAAAGCCAGGGCTTTGGTGTACCGGCACAAAGAGGTGAAGCCATTGAGTATTTTTCAACCATCAAAGGCGACAAGCCCGTAAGTGATTTGCTGGATGGTGTTGACCTGGGTTGGAAAAGAACAGGCGCAGCCAACGTTATTCAGTCAACCATCGATTCCATCTATAAAAATTATTCACCTGAACATCCTGAAAACAGCGTGAGCCAATTGGTACGACTATATAAAAAAATAGATGCCATCAAGGATGATTACTGGAAGGAACAAAAACAAAACGACATCAAAAAACTGCTGGAGTATTGCAGCGGCTTGTTTATGGAAGCCACAGCTGGCAGCCAGTATGCGGTACAAGGCGACAGCTTAAAAATTACCGCCACGTTTAACAACCGCCTGGGTGTAGCATTAACCAATGCCGACGTAAACATGTACGATATTTATCACGGCTTTGACGCGTTGAAAAAAGATGTCAATGCCAGTTTTGGATTGAGTGTTTACATCCGGCCTGACCAAAAAGTATCACAACCTTATTGGCTGGAAAATAAAATGGAGAAGGGTGGCTTTAATGTAACCGACCAGCAACTGATTGGAAAGGCAGAAAATGAACCGTTGAGTATTTTATTTGGTGCAACCATCGACGGGGTAAATTTCAAGTTCAAAAAACCGGTACGTTATAAATATACCGACCCGGTGAAGGGAGAAATTTATCAGCCGGTACAATTGATTTACCCGGTAAACATTACCAGTTCACCTTCGATGCTGATTTTTAAAAATGAGGATGTGAATGTAAAAAAGACCATCCATTTTACCATCCAGGCCAATACCGCTGTAAACGATGCGGCCCAATTTAAATACAATAACAACAGCAAGGCGGTTACTATTTTCGATTCAGTGATTCACATGAATAAGGGCGACAGAAAGTTTGCAGATGTTGCCATTGCCGGTGATGCGGTAGCGAAAAATTCAAAAGATTTTTATGGCGGCAAACTGTCAGCTAAAACATTTCACCAGGACCAGTTTTATGCGGTACATAAAATAAATTACGATCACATACCCGAAATAGCATACAATTTTTATGACCAGGTACCGGTGTTAAAAATTGACCTGAAAATTGCAGGCAGCCTGGTAGGTTATATCCCGGGTGCAGGAGATAAAGTACCGCAGGCGCTGGAACAAATGGGCTATAAAGTAGTGATGCTGAAACAGGCTGATTTAACCGTTGCCAACCTTAAACAATTTGATGCCATTGTAACGGGCGTGCGTGCCTACAACATCAATGAATGGCTAAGCAACAGTTACGACGCGTTAATGCAATATGTGAATGATGGAGGAGTGTTGCTCACGCAATACAATACCAGTAATGCAATTGGGCCGGTGAAGGCTAAAATGTCACCTTATCCTTTTACCATTAGCCGTAACCGGGTTACTGATGAAGAAGCCACGGTTAATTTTTTATTGCCTGATCATCCGGCATTGAATTATCCAAATAAAATTACTGCCAAAGATTTTGAAGGCTGGGTGCAGGAACGCAGTATCTACAATGCAGAAAATATCGATGCCAGTTACCAGCGCATTTTAAGTATGAAAGATCCCAACGAAAATGACCAGGATGGCAGTTTGATTATTGCCAATTATGGAAAGGGGAGATTTATATATACCGGCCTTGTTTTTTTCCGGGAACTGCCTGCGGCTGTGCCCGGCGCTTACCGGCTTTTTGCCAACTTAATAGCGGCTGTAAAATAATTGTGTTGAAGTAAACTAATAGCATGGAAAAGGAAAAATCATATTGGAAAAAATGGTATCTCGGCGTATTTTTCTTTCTGCTGTTCCAGGTAGTAGCCTACTATTGCATTACCCGTTATTTCAAATAAGATTAACTTATACACTACATAAAAAAGAGTAAACTTGCCGTTGCAATAAATGACGATGCCTGCTTATGAGTAATCTTGACTGGATTATATTAATCGCTACACTTACAGGGATTATCATTTATGGTATGTACAAAAGCCGTACAACCAGAAATTTAGATGGCTACTTTTTAAGCAACCGCAGCATGCCCTGGTATTTGGTGCTGCTGAGCATTATGGGTACGCAGGCAAGCGCTGTAACTTTTATCAGTGCACCCGGCCAGGCTTATACAGATGGGATGCGGTTTGTTCAATATTATTTTGGCCTGCCGCTGGCCATGATCGTAATCTGCATATTTTTTGTTCCTGTTTTCAGAAGATTGAAAGTATATACGGCGTATGAGTTTTTGGAAAACAGGTTTGATGTAAAAACACGTACACTTACCTCCGCTTTATTTTTATTATCCAGGGGCTTATCAACAGGCATCAGCATTTATGCGCCCTCCATTATTTTAAGTTCCTTATTAGGCTGGAACATTTATTATACCAACCTGGTGATGGGCGGCCTGCTGATTATTTATACCATGAGCGGCGGCGCTAAAGCAGTGGCTTATACACAGCAGTTACAACTTATCATTATTATAGGTGGCATGTTTGTAGCGGGTTACCTTGTGGTAAAATTAATGCCGGCTAATATTGGTTTTGGTGATGCATTGAAACTTGCAGGCGGCCAGGGAAAAATGAATATCATTACCATGGGAGTTACCAATAATCATTTTGACTGGAAGGATAAATACAATATCTGGAGCGGGGTAATCGGCGGATTTTTTTTAGCACTCAGTTATTTCGGTACCGATCAAAGCCAGGTGGGGCGATACTTAACAGCCAAGTCAGATAAAGAAAGCAAAGTTGGTTTACTGATGAACGGCATGGTAAAAGTACCCATGCAGTTTTTAATTTTGTTATTAGGTGTGTTGGTGTTTTCATTTTACCAATACCACAAGGCACCGGTTTATTTTGATGATGCAAAAATTATTGCAGCAAAAAAAACAAATTACAAAGACACACTGGTGCAATTGGAACAACAATATTCCGCTGCAATAGCCGGGCAAAACAGGACAGCGTTAAATGACTTGAGAGCTCAGTACAAAACTGTTTTAAAAAAGGCATTGCCCGGTGATGACGCCAATGATACCAACTATATTTTTCTTCGGTTTGTAGTAGATAATTTGCCCAAAGGTTTGGTAGGCTTATTAATCGCCGTTATTTTTTTATCCGCCTGGGGAAGCATTGCGGCGGCGCTCAATTCGCTGGCCTCCTGCACGGTAGTTGATTTTCATAAAAAGTTTATCAATAAAGATTGTACTGAAGCCAAAGACTACAACATTTCCCGCTGGTACACATTTGGCTGGGGTGTGTTCAGCATTATCGTGGCTATGTTTGCATACAATCTCGGTAACAGTTTAATTGAAGCGGTGAATATTTTGGGGTCTCTTTTTTACGGCGTAATTCTGGGTATTTTCCTGGTGGCGTTCTGGATGAAGTGGGTGGGTGGAAACGCTGTTTTTATAGCAGCAGTCATTTCAGAAGCGTTGATTATTTTAGTTTACAACCTCAATATTGTTTCGTTTCTGTGGCTGAATGTGGTGGGTGCTTTGCTGGTAATTATTTTAAGCGTTGTGCTGCAGCCAATACTTCCCGCTAATAAAAAAGTAAAGAATCTTTCTTAGGTGTGGCATCCCATCAAAAACCCCGGGGGTGGTTTTCAAATCGTCGGCGCCTGATTAGGGTTTTTATTCTAAAAATACGCGTTCGTTCATGCTAAAACGCCGTCAGGGTTTTTAACCGCTGACGGGGTTAAGTAAAAAAAGACTGTCACTTTTAAATGACAGTCCATTTCCTTGACGTAATAAATTTACTGCTGCAATATCTTCACCCGTAGTACTAAAGTTTAATTTGTTTTTTTCAATTCTTTTTGCAACTTCTCATTCATTCTCACATAATCATCATTTTTTGCTTCTTTCGCTAGCGCTAACGAAGTTTTGGAAGTCTCCATTGCGGCGGCATTTTTGCCCATTTCTTTTTCAATTTTCGCCTTGTATAAAAACATGTAGTAGGCTTTGGGATTTTCTTCTGTTGCTTTGGTAACATTCTCCAATGCCCTGGTTAAATTTTTATCATACTCAAAATAAAATTGGGCGGCCTGCCAGTAGGGTTTTTTATCAGTCAGCATGGCGGCATCAATTTGTGCCCTTATTTTATCTTTTATGTTGGTTATAATGGGGATGGTAATCAGTCGCTTTTCCCATACCAGTTGCAGGTCGCAGCTTTCTGGTTTGATATTGGCAAACTGAATGGTAAAGGTTTCAGTCCTGGCAATTGTTTTTACTGCGGGTACGGTAAAATGAACTACGTCTTCAGATTCTTTATAGCCGCTTGTACCGCCATTGCTGATGCCTTTATTCAAAATAATTTCCCAACTTTCTTCTGAGGGAATCGTGTAGAGTGCGTAAGACCCCGTGTCAATCTTTTTACTACCTATTTCAACCGGGGTGGTGAAAGTTAACCTGGTAGCGCCGTTGGCACCGGTACGCCACAATTTACCATAAGGTACCAGGTCGCCAAACACAGTCCTGTTTTTTATATTGGGCCTTGAATAAACTAATTCAATACTACCCATGCCAAATTCTTGTTTTACAGTTTGAGTGGTAGAGGGAGATGGTAAACTTACCTGGGCAGAAACAACACTGATAAAAAGAATGCCTGCGCATGCAAACGCTGTAAGATTTTTTTTCATTTGGAATGATTTTTTTTGAACCTTAAATATATCAAGATTGCAGAAAGGGCTTGCCGGGATTTATGCCGAACTATTCTGTTGCTTAAAATTTCACCTTTACTTTACCCTTCTCTTTTTTCCCTTTTTTTACTTTCCATTGCGGGCCTTCTTTAATCACCCGCAATGCCTCCACATCACAGGCAGCGCACAATGATTTGGAAATATTCATATTGCTTAACGTACCGTCTTTGTGTACATCAAAAGTTACTTCCACTTCACCATGAATATTTTTGACTGTTATGGAGGGATCGGGCATAACATTATTGGAAAGATAGGTATCATAATTACTCCAGCCATCTTCAGGTTCTACATTCAGCAGGGTGTCCAGTTGCATGGTTATTTTTGGCATAGTACCAGGCAGCTTTTTATTTTTAAACTGCACAATATCTTTTGCTGCCACCTGCTGCTCATTCAACACAATTCTGTTATCGGCGATATTACTTTTAATTGGATACACCTGCGACATAAAACCTGCCGCCCGCACTCGGATATTTAAAATGCTGTCTGCCGCTGCCAGCTTAAATCGGCCTTTGGCGTCAGCATAAGTGCCCACGTTTTCATCTAGCACCAGCACATTGGCAAAAGGCAGCGGCGTATTATCAGGCGCTGTTACAGTGGCAGAAAAATAATTGCGTAACACCGCATTATTTTTACTGAGCGATTTATTGTTGTATCCCTCTGCAACACTATTTGACTCTTTTTTAAAAGCTTTCGGAGCGGCAGCCGGCGCAGCTACAGATGGCATATTGCTGGCATTGTCTTCAGTAGCCGCTTCTTTTGACTCGTTATCCCTGATCAACCCCGGTTTCACTTTTTCTTCTGCTTCGTCAGCATTTTCATTCATAGCAACAGTATTGCTGTCTGAAACTTGTTTTGTTTTTAACTGCGCTATCAATGGTTTCGGATTGTCTTTTATAACCACTACCCGTTGTTGCTGTGAGCCGCTTCTTGCAGCAATTGAATCACTTTTAGTTTCTGCTACAGCAACTTGTTCACTGCTATCCTTTTGTTTTAAATCAGCAATGGAAACATTTTCATTATTGACAGTTGATGGCCGGTTAAACAAATACGCCAGCCCTATACCGCCTGCAAGCACTATTACTGCGGCTGCTGCTTGCCACCATTTAAAAACAGTGATCACCGGAGTTGCTTTTTTGGTATTTTCTTTCGCGGCAATTTGCGCTTTGGCCTCGTTCAATTGCTGTTGCCACTCTTTGCCATTCATCGCTTCATACCCTTCCATGGCGTCAGCCAAAAACGGGTCGTCCAATGCCGCTTTTTCCATGGCGTGCATTGCTTCCGGCGATAACCTGCCCTCAAAATATTGTTGTATATTTTCTGCTGTGTAAATGATATTTGTTTTATTGTCTGCCATCAATCATCCGCCTGTTTTGCTTCCACACACAATTTCAAATTTCTTTTTCCATTTTGTATAAAACTTCTCACTTTGTTCCATTCAAAGCCTGTGATCACAGAAATTTCATTGTAAGACTTTTTTTGCAGGTAAAATAATTCAATGCTTTGTTTTTGATCTGCCGGCAATGTTTCCATACAAGCTTCCAGGTGTTTAAAACTGGTCTCTTTTTCGAATGCTTCGTTTTGCAGATGCGTAACTTCCGCCGATTGCATAAAATCGGCATTCCACTCGCTTGTTTTCAGGTTTCTCGGGCTCCTCAGCTGCATCAGGCAGTAATTGCGTGCCAGTACATACAGCCAGCCTTTAAAATTATCTACTTCGTGCAGTTTCAGCTTGGTATTCAGTTCCTCAAAAATATCCATCACTGCATCCTTGCTGCGCTCAGCATCTTTAAAATATTTAAGGCAAACCCCAAATACCAGGTCCATATACCGCTGGTACAAAATGCTCAAATATTTTATATTATCGTGGGTTTTAAATGCTGCCAACAGTTCTTTGTCTGACTGCTGATCTGCTGATATGTTGGTTATAAAAGTCAAAAAATTGAGCTATGGAATATTTTAATGTTTGGACGAATTTCGGAACGGGCAGTTGTTTTTCATAGCGTCATCGTTGTGTCACTCTCTTGTACTTTTTCAGCTTTGAGCAAAGCCATCAATTCAATAGCAACTACACTTTGTCATCAGCTATTGCGGTCTGACCTCCGGTGCCAACCGCCTGTGACCTTTTCAATTTGCCAGCGCCTGTTTTTTACTTTCGGCAATTGCAGTCTGACCTTCGGTGCCGACCGCGTTCTACTCAAAATAAACTTTCACCGTTTGGTAAAACAGCCGGTTGTTTAAATATTGTTGTTGCGCCTGCTGCTGCTGCTTTTCTGAAAAGCCCTGCAGTCCAAACAGCCCTGCTGCATTGCCTTTGTTTATAGCAATTTCAAGGTAGGCCGCAGAATTAAACATGGCCAGTTTTTCACCTTCCACAACATCTGCGTACGTGTCACTTATTTTATCAATCACTTCATCCCGTTTAAACACAATTTTAAAACTGCGGCCCCTGCGTTGTTCTTCAAATTCTTCCCTTGTAATATTTACAATTACGTTTTCAAAATTGTCAATAAAAATAATTTGTCCTTCCATCCAGTTGTTGCCCAGCAAGGGCCGCAAAGGATTTTTCACCTGTATGGAAACACTGGCGTCACCTACCTCTTCCAACAGTTTACCGTTATGTACCTCATTAAAGGCACGGGCAAAAACTGCGGTGCAGTAAAGGGTATTTTTTTGCTGTGTTTTCTCCAGTTGAAGTGCTACCACTTTTTGGGGAACTTCTTCCAGTATCATGGTCAATAAGCCATTATCAGCACAGCCAATAAAATACCCATTGTGCTCAGCCAGCAATAAGTGTTCGGGTTTTTCATCAAACAAATTCACCATCACAAGGTGAAATGTTCCCGGCGGAAAATTTTTGATGGCGTTCCTGCACACATAAGCAGCCTGCGGATAATTAAAAGGCGAAAGCTGGTGCGTAATATCCACCAGCGTAAAATGCGGGGCGTGTTGTAACAATTGTCCTTTTACTGCACCGGCAAGAAAATCATGCTGACCAATATCTGATGTAAGGGTGAGTAAAGGCATTGCAGGGTAATATTCCGTTTTATTTTAAAAGTAAGCTATCAGTTGTTTACAAAATGATAAAGGACTAAAGTATTTCTTATGAATCACCTGAGACATCATCTCATTATCTTTTCGCTATAAAGGAAATTATTTGATAAGTACCCGGTCTTTAAAAAAGAATTTTTTCACCAGCCGGTCAGCAAGCGAAGGAAAAAACTTATTTACAAAAACAGTTTGTTTGCCATCAAAAGTCAACACAAGTGTTCTTTTTCTTTTGGCGACTGCTTTAATAATATGTTGAGCGCATGTTTCAGGTTTCATCAGGGTGGCTTCCCGCAACGGACTTTCGCCCTGGCTTTCGCCCTTGCTGTTTAGTGCCGCATTGCGGATATTGCTTTTTGTAAAACCTGGGCAAACCCACATCACATTTACGCCATCGTCCATTAGCTCGGTACGCAAAGCTTCCAGCCAGCCATTCACCGCAAATTTAGAAGCTGAGTAACCGCTGCGCCCGGGAAGTCCGCGGTAGCCCGCAATGGAAGAAATGCCAACAATAGTTCCCTTTCTTTCCATGATGGTATTGAGCGCCAGTTTGGTGCAATAAACGGTGCCAAAAAAATTAATATCCATTACTTTTCTTATCACTTCCACGTCACAATCTTTTAACAAAGACCGCATGGAAACGCCTGCATTGTTAATTAATATGTCAATGCCGCCAAAAGTATCAATGGTACTTTGAATAAAGTTTTCGCATTCGCTGTACTGGCTTACATCTGCCACAATAGTATGCAGCATGTGACCGGAATATTGCACCTGCAGGGTATATAATTTATCCTGGTTGCGGCCACAGGTAGCTACCTTAGCGCCTAATGGTATCAGAGCGTCTATCAGGGCTTTACCAATACCTTCGCTTCCTCCCGTAATAGCTACTACCTTATTTTTAAAAAAGTCATTCATAAAAAAAATTATATGCAAAAATAAGCGAGTTAGGCTGGTGTAAAAAACAAAGTTGAAGCAAATATGATTTCACACAAAGTGCACTAACATTACAACAAGCACAAAGGAGCATGTGTTTGCGAAAAGCTGACGAATAAACACCTGCACTTTGTGTACTTCGTATTCGTTACGACTTTGATTGAAACAAATAAAAAAAGCCGCTTCATTTACGAAGCGGCTTTGTGAACTGGCTGGGACTCGAACCCAGGACCCATACATTAAAAGTGTATTGCTCTACCAACTGAGCTACCAATTCTTTCACCATTTTTATTTAATGGACTGCAAAAGTAAGGCAAAAAGGCATTGAGGCAAACTTTTTTAAAAAAAAAATGAATCTATTTTTTACCGCAACACACTGTTTCAAAAATATAAGAATAGCTTTTGGCCGTGTGTAGCCGCAAAACCTTTGCTGGGCTGTGTTTTAAAATTTGCTTAAAATATTTACCCACACAGTATTGTATCAAATGGGAATAAATATTTTTTTATATTGACTGCTTCAATTGAAACAACACTTAAAATCCCAGCACATCTTTCATACTGAAGATGCCTTTTTTATCCTGCAAAAATTCTGCAGCCAATACTGCACCCGTTGCAAAACCCTTGCGGTTATGTGCGGTATGGATGATTTCAATGTCATCAATGGGAGAACTATATTTTACAATATGTGTACCGGGTGCCGGATCAATTCTTTTGCTGACGATGGCCAGCTCTCCGGGCGCTACGGTTTGCTCATTCACCCATTCTTTTTTACGGCCGATATTTTCAAGAATCTGTTCAGCGAGTGTAATAGCGGTTCCGCTGGGAGCGTCTTTTTTTTCTGTATGATGAATCTCGGTCATGGTTACTTCGTATTCTGTATGAGGATTCATTAATTGCGCCAGGCGCTTATTCACTTCAAAAAATATATTTACACCAACGCTGTAGTTACTGGCATACAGTAACGCTCCCTCTTGCTGATCACATACTTCTTTAACCTCACTCCAACGCTGCAGCCAGCCCGTGCTGCCGCTTACAACGGGTACGCCTGCACCCAGACAGGTAATGATGTTTTCTACAGCACTATGCGGGCTGGTAAACTCAATGGCTACATCACACTGCTGCAGATTTTCCTTTGTAAACTGGTCCATGGTATTGATATCAATTTTCAATACAATGGTATGCCCTCTTTGTACAGCGATTTCTTCAATGGCTTTACCCATTTTACCATAGCCTACCAGGGCGATGTTTAATTTTTTTTGTTTTAAGTTGGTTGCTGGTTGCATGCAGTAGTTTTTTTAAGCTATCGATAATTATTTGGATCCGTGGTGGTTTTTTGAATGGATGTCGAACACCAGGCTAAGGCCGGTAGTATTAGCCATCGGGCTAAAGCCGGGGGATAATTTTAAACTAAGGTTATCATTTACATCAAATGCTTTTAGCTGGGCATCTACTGTTGCATCCACCACATTCAGGCCCCAGAAAAAAATAAAAAACAACACCGAATAATCTACATTTTGCCGGAAAGAATTGCGGTAGATTTTGATTGAATTAGCACTGAGATTTTTAAATTGAGCATCAATTAAATGATCGTTTGACGGGAGTGTATCTGACGCATATATATATGCCAGCCGCAACAATTTATACGTTTTAATATTGTAAAAAAACACGTAAGCGGTTGTACCCAACGCTCCATAAACCAGCGGTAATTTCCAGTATTTTTTATTATCTATCTGCCCCCAGCCGGGAATGATGGCCGAGTGAATGGTGGCCATGCGGGGATTGAACACTTTTATTTCTTTACCAGTACTGTCGTATACTTTTTCTTTTTTAGCAATGCTGTCTTTTTTTGCTTTAGCAGGGCTTACTTTTTTTATAGCACTATCTTTCAGTTGCTGGGCGTATAAAGAACAACAAAGGCAGGATAAAAACAGCAGTAAAAATATCGGCAATATTTTTTGCATCAACTTACTTTAACGTTCAATTTTTCGAGCAGGCCGTTCAGTTCATCCAGCGAATAATATTCGAAGGTTACAGCGCCATACCCCTTTTTATTGTGTACCAGTTTAACTTTCGTATTAAACTGCGATGCTAAATTATCTTCTATCTTTTTAAACGCCGGGGGCAGGGTGGCTTTTACCGAATTTTTAACAGCGGCACCGCCACCGGTGTACATGTTGCGAACCAGGTCTTCTGTTTGCCGTACAGATAATTCCTTGCTTTTGATTTCAGAAAAAATAAATAGTTGTTTGTCTACCATATCTACGTTAATCAACGCACGGGCATGGCCCATGGAGATTACGTTGGTACGAACCGCAATCTGGATATCCGGTGGTAGTTTCAGCAGCCTGATGTAGTTGGTAACTGTGCTGCGTTCTTTGCCCATGCGCTCTGCTACCTGTTCCTGCGTGTAATCCAGTTCGTCCATTAAGCGTTTGTAACTGAGGGCAATTTCTATGGCATTTAAATTTTCTCTTTGTAAATTTTCCAGCAATGCCAGCTCCAGTAATTCCGAGTCGTTGGACTGACGCACGTATACCGGTACATCTTTTAAGCCGGCAATTTTGGCCGCCCTGAAACGGCGTTCACCCGCTACCAGTCTGTATTTACCCGATGGGAGTTTGCTTACGGTAAGCGGCTGAATAATGTCGTGCAGTTTTAAAGATGCAGCCAGTTCACTCAATGCCGTTTCATCAAAATCTTTACGCGGCTGCTTGGGATTGATTTCTATCTGGTCTAAACCAATGCGGTTAATACCGGTAGATTTTTCAACAATCTCCGTTTTTAAATTACCGGCCGTGCTTTTAAGATCAGCATCTATATTTTGCAGTAAACTGCGAATGCCTTTTCCAAGAGCGTCTTTTTTATTTGGTGGGGTCATAATAATGTGTAAATAAAAAACCAGGAAAATGTGAATATGAAAATAGCCTCAACACAATCGTTACTGACGGTTAGTGCATCAGTTCATCAGCTGATTATCCTGTCTTCCTGTTTAATTTTTGTAAGGTTATTTTTTTGCAATATTTCTTTTGCCAGGTTCAGGTAATTTACGCTGCCCTTGCTTTCAGAATCGTATAAAATAACAGGCTTGCCAAAGCTGGGCGCTTCACTTAGTTTTGTGTTGCGGTGAATGATGCTGGTAAAAACCATTTCATCAAAATGCCTTCTTACTTCGGATACTACCTGGTTGCATAAGCGCAGGCGGCCATCGTACATCGTCATTAAAATACCTTCTATCTGCAAATCAGTATTCAACCTGTTCTGTACAATTTTAATGGTATTTAATAATTTGCCCAAGCCTTCCAGGGCAAAAAATTCTGTTTGTACCGGCACCACTACACTGTCTGAAGCTACCAATGCATTCACTGTAATCAGGCCAAGGGAAGGGGAGCAATCTATTACAATAAAATCATATTCATCCCGGATGGGTTCCAGTATTTTCTTTAAAACCCCCTCACGGTTGGGGTAATTGATCATTTCAATTTCTGCACCTACCAGGTCAATATGCGAAGGGATGAGGTCCAGGTTGGGAATATCTGTTTTCAGCAATACATCTTTGGCCGGGGTTTCATTCACCATGCAATCGTACAGGCTGGTTGTAACATTGTGCAAATCAAAACCAACACCAGTGGTGCTGTTGGCCTGCGGGTCTGCATCCACCAACAAAGTTTTATATTCCAGTACTGCTAAACTTGCAGCCAGGTTGATGGCCGTAGTTGTTTTACCTACACCACCTTTTTGATTCGCTATGCCTATTATTCTTGCCATACCTTAAAGTCTGTAACCAGATGTATTGTGTTATAAGATCGCCTCAACAATTTTTTTGAGAGTGCCAAAGGTACTGTTTGCAATTCAACCGCAAACGGCAAATCTGCTGACAGGGGGGCAAATTTAAGCATTCGCCTCAAAATTGTGCAACAATCCCATACCTTAGTTGTTACTGTTTCATCTCAAAAACAGCAAAAACAATATATGTATACAATTATTTCCGGCACCAACCGCACTGGCAGCAATACACTGAAAGTGGCCAGGCTGTACCAGCAGATTTTACACAGCAAAGGAATTGAAGCCGGCATTTTATCCCTGGAAGACCTGAATACCTATACCCGGGATGCCCATTTTGAGGCAATTGAAAACACCGTGCTCATCCCAACACATCAATATATATTTATATCTCCCGAATACAACGGCAGCATTCCCGGCGTATTAAAAATGTTGTTTGATACCTGTAAAACACACCGCATCTGGTGGAATAAAAAAGCGCTCATTACCGGCATCAGCAGTGGCCGGGCCGGTAATTTAAGGGGCAACGACCATTTGGCTGCCATCTTAAATTTTTTAAAAATTACGGTGCACCCCAACCAGTTACCCATTTCGGTAATTGACAGTCTGATGGATGCGCACGGCAATTTTACAGATCAAAATACATTAAAAGCCATTCATCACCAGCTGGATGAATTTGTTGAGTGGACCGGCACCGAAAAAAATAAAGTGGATTAAAATATCCGCCGTCCTGCTACGTCTCCCGTAAATAAGATGGAACTGTTGATCCTCCGGGCGGGTAATTGGTACGTGTGTTACAAATACGGGCAGGGTGTTCCACATTAACAAGTGCTTTTTTTTTTAATGCTGTAATTTTATAGTAATTCAATCTCTTTGTATGCGATCACCTTTTGGCGCTTTTATATTTATTACGGTTATGTTGCTGCTGGATACCTACGTGTTCCAGGCACTTAAAACGGTTACACAATCCGCTTCGCCTAGAACAAAAACCATTGTATACGCCATTTACTGGACCATTTCCGCTGTAGCAATCATTGCTTTCTTATTGTTCTCATTTAGCAGCCAGCAATTTTTACCAAGGGTAGTACGCACCTATATGTTTGCCACTGTACTCGGTTTGTTTCTGGCAAAATTTGCTGCCGTGCTTTTCTTTTTTACTGATGATATCAGAAGAGGCATTCAATGGATTGCCACAAAAATATTTCAACGCAACTCAACAGGCGATACCTCCGGCAGCGATGCCATCAGCCGTTCTGTTTTTTTAAGCTGGATGGGCCTTGGCGTTGGTTCTACTTTATTTGGTAGCCTCGTGTACGGCTTTGGCAATAAATATAAGTACGATGTAAAGCGGGTACAGATGGCGTTCGATAATTTACCCGCTGGTTTTAAAGGCATGAAGATTTTGCACATCAGCGATATCCACAGCGGCAGTTTTACGGACAAGCAGGCAGTACTGCATGGCGTAAATGAAATTTTAAAAGAAAAGGCGGATGTTATATTATTTACCGGCGACCTGGTAAACGACCGGGCTACAGAAATGGACGACTATATGGATGTGTTCAGTCAGCTGAAGGCGCCCATGGGCGTGTATTCTACACTGGGCAACCACGATTACGGCGATTATGTAAGCTGGCCCGACAATGGCGTTACAAAAGAACAAAACCTGGAAAATTTAAAAGGTGTGCATGCCAAACTGGGCTGGAAATTACTGATGAACGAACACGTGGTACTGGAAAGAAACGATCACCAGATAGCATTGATTGGTATTGAAAACTGGAGCAATAAAGCCAGGTTTCCCAAACACGGCCGCATGGACCTGGCGTATCCGGGGGCCGAAAAATATCCCTTTAAAATATTGATGAGCCATGACCCCAGCCATTGGGATGCGCAGGTAAAACCGCATTACCCTGCCATCGATTTAATGCTCAGCGGCCATACCCACGGCATGCAGTTTGGCGTTGATATCCCCGGTTTTAAGTGGAGCCCTGTGCAATACATGTACAAAGAATGGGCGGGCCTGTACGAAGAAACCAAACAGAAATTATACGTTAACCGCGGCTTCGGTTTTATCGGTTATCCCGGCCGTGTAGGCATCCTGCCGGAGATTACGGTGATTGAATTAGTATAATTTAAAAAAATCAAATACAACTTTTGTCCGGGCGAAAACAATAGCTATGGGCGGCTGCATGGGCGTCGCACTATTTTACATTTTATCTTTGTTGAGCACTTCCTCAATTCGGTTGCTTTTGCTGATCAGGCTGGTGTAATACGTGCCAACGCAACATCGTATTGAATGTTGGCACAGTTTTTTTGGACTGCAGTACAAATCATTCTCATGCATTTTAAGATTACCATATTGCTTTTACTATTGTTTGCCTGCTTTTGTAACCATTCTTTTGCTCAAAGTGAAAATGCAAAGATCAAAGCCATACAACAGGTTTACAACCGCACCAATCAAATCACCGGTTTCAAAAAAATAATGCTTGAGAACGAAGCCTTCCTTGAAAACGTGCCGGATGGCGGCGGTTCATTGACCGGCTATTTTAAAAAAGGAATGTTGTACAAGATTAAGGAATGGATCGGCCTTTCTTATGGTGTTGTTGAAACCGAATACTACCTCAGCAAGAACACGCTCGTGTTTGCCTACGTAAAAGAGAGGCATTTTAAAACGGTGAACGATAAGGTGGATTACAAGACAACCATACCCGCATACGAAGGCCGGTTTTACTTTGATCAGAGTAAGCTGCTGCGGACAATTCGAAAGGGGAAAGGAATGTGGGACTCAGGGCAGGAGAGCATTCTGTCGCTGCATGAAAATGCTAAACGGTACATTGATCTGTTGTATAAAAAGAATAAAGGGTATTGATAATAATAAGAACTGTATAATCACCAGATGAATATGAAAAAAGGGAGGAGGATATCTATGGAATGGATGTAGAAATGGTGGCAAGCTAAATGTACTGCATCCATGCAACCCTTTCCTTCTGTTGATTGTCAGCTATACAATTAAAGCACTTTTATGAAATGCATCCTCCCGTTATCTTGTGTGGCTTGTATTATATTTTTTATAACTGGCTGTAAAAAAGAAAGCAGCAGCCTCGTAAAAAATAAATTGATAAACTCTGGTTATATTGTCACCGACTCAGCTTCGCTAAGAGGGTTTTGGGAATTACGGATTTTGTATGGTTGCCAAACACCCAACTGTAACCCCTTCTTTGAACCGGGTAACGGCAATACTTACCAGTTTACAGATTCAACATATATACTTACTATCAAATCCACTTCGCCTGCATACTCAGTGGCCGACAGCGGGAGGTATACAACTGGAAAAGATACATCGCAGGGAACTGGCAGGTACATGGATTTTATCAGGTTGAAAGATGATCCATACAGGAGACTCTTTGTTGAAATTGTAAAAGACACACTTACCATTTACGACGGGTACATTCCTTCTGATGGAACCATCCAAAAATATGTGCGCTTTTAATTAAGTATCTCTCATCTTCTGTTCCCTGATAGTTAAAGGTTCCGTTAAATTTTAGCGGAACTTTTTTATGTATTACGCTACCTGCCTTGTTGCTGAAAACATCTGTACAATGCTGAAGGATTAGCAAAAAATTATTTCAATAATTATTTGTTCGTACGAATAATTTCCTAACTTTAGTTTATGAAACAGGAAAAGAAGCATAACAACATTGAACCAACTAAATCCGAACTGGAAATATTGCAGGTGTTATGGCAGCATGGCCCTTCAACCGTTCGCTTTGTAAATGATACATTGAATCAACAAAAACGGGAGGTCAATTATACTTCCACCCTCAAACTAATGCAGATCATGACAGAAAAAGGGCTGGTGGTAAGGGATGAAAGCAATATGAAACACATCTACCATCCGGCGCACCCGGAAGAAAAAGTGAAGGGACAGCTGCTGAATCGTTTTGTGGATTCGCTGTATAATGGCTCCGCTTCCAGCCTGATGATGCAGTTGCTCGGCAACAAAAAAACATCGAAAAAGGAAATGGATGCCATCCGGGAGTTGCTTAAAAAATACGATGCTGACAAATAAATGCACCTGCTATGAAATTGGTATTCCTATTTGGTTTTATTTCATCCGGCCTGGTAAAAGCCATTTGCTGGACCTTGCTTCATTCCATTTGGCAGGGCCTGGTTGCGGCCGCCATTGCGGGCTGCATTATACTGGCCACGAGGCGTTCCAAAGCAGTAGTTCGGTATAACCTGCTGACAATAGTGTTTGCAGGTTTTATTGTCATGGCGCTGATCACGTTTTTGAATCAACCAGGATTAACAAACGATTTGTCCGGTAACGGCCAGGCCGGTGCCAAACCGGTGAAGCTTTCAACCAACACAACGTCTGGGGATGCTGTAAGTTATCAGCAGGCGCCCAATGGCGGACAAACATTCTTTCAGACATTTATTTCTTTAGGAGATCAATATGCAGGTTTCATAACGACTTTCTGGGCGATCGTCTTCCTGTTCAATTGTATAAAAATGCTTACCGGCATGCGGTATGTCTGGCAGCTCCGGTCCGGCGGTGCCATGGAAGCAGCGCAGGATTGGAAGGAAAGATTGTACACATTGGCAAGCCTGCTTGGCATGCACACCAAAGTGATATTAAAAGAATCTATCCGGGTAAAAGTTCCTGTTGTATTGGGATATTTAAAACCTGTCATACTGGTGCCAGTCGGTATGTTTGCCCACCTTTCTGTTGAACAGGCAGAGACAGTACTGGTACATGAACTGGCACATATCAGGCGGCAGGATTTTTTAGTCAACCTGTTGCAACGGTTGGTGGAAGCGGTTTTCTTCTTTAACCCGTTTGTCCGCTGGCTTTCTGCCCTGATACATGAAGAAAGAGAAGCGTGCTGTGATGATATCGTACTGGAATACAGTGCAGACAAAAAATTGTACCTGGAGGCGCTGATCAGTTTTAAAGAAAGAGAATTTGAAGAACATCAGTATGCGTTGGCATTGGGCAGCAATAACAGCCTGCTCAACCGTGCCAAAAGAATACTCACCAATGAAAATAAAAAATTAAATGCCATGGAGAAAATAACGCTCGTGCTGGTGGTGGTTGCAGCAACCGCATTCGCATTTATCCCGAAACAAAATGTTATACCTGCGGCAAAGCAAACAGCCTTTACAACCTTTAATAGCACAAGTAATGAGATAAAATCAACCAGTGAAAACGCAGCAATCCTGCCCTCTGCAAACGATACTGTGCCGGGCAAGGGGATCAGTTTTAAAAATATTTCAGCTAACGATAATTACGATGGCAATAAGAAAACCAGCACGGTAACAGCCCTGGGCAGCGACGGAAAAAAATACAGCTACACAACAACAAATGATACCATCAGTGAACTGAAGGTGGATGATTTGGCAGTAGGCAAAGAAAACTTCATTGATTACAAAAAGATGGTTGACGAAATAGAAAGCGGCCGCCGTGAAAAGGTACTGAATGCTTTGCAAAAGCAGCAGGCACTTAAATTACGACAGTCACAGAAAGAGTTGCAGGAAGACCATCAATTGGTGCTGCAGGATGAGTTATTACAACAGTCAGACAGCGCCCTTTTACAGGATAAATTACAGGCAGAACATAATCTTGCTTTGCAAAAAACATTGCAAAAAAATCAACACCAGCTTGTACTGCAAAACAATGTTCACCTGAACAGGCAATTGAAATTGTTGCAACAACAGCAATTAAAAATGACAAATAAGGACTTGCGGCTGATAGAACAAAAATTCAATTTTGAAAAAAGTGAGCAGCTCAGTCAACAGCTGGCTGAGTTAAAAAGTGAGCAACAATTACTGCAGGATAAAGCGAAAAGTTTGGTTGACGCTGAATACGATCCCGAACAAAACGCACAACTGAAACTGCAACTGGAGCAGCTGGAAAATGAGCATCAATATGCAGACGGCAAATCAAAGCTGTTGCTGAAAAATCAGCTCACCCTGCAAAACAAACTGCAGCTAAATCACAACTTGCAACTCATCAAAAATCAGCAACTGCAGTTGCAAAAACAATTCTCACAAAACGTGTTAAACAAACTGAATCTTAGCCTGCCGGTTTTAAACAATGACGCGGTTACAGATATTATCAATCGCCTGGTTGATGCAGGAATTGTTACAGACAGAAACCAGCTTTCATTTACATTAAACAGCGAAGAACTCATCGTAAATGGTAAGCGGCAGGCTGCCAGCCTTCATGAAGAGCTAAAGGCGAAATTCATAAAAAATAAAAAAGATCATTACATCTATAAAACCGACGGGCACAGCACGAGTACGGATATTACCAATGAGTAACTGAGTATAAAGTTGAATCGTTCTGCGATTTTTAATCCCCAGAAAAAAATAATCGGACAAACGCAAAAAATGTTCCCTTAAAAGCCCCCAATGACCAATGGGGGCTTTTAAGTAATTGGTATATGGATGCATGTGCTGGTAAAATAATACGGCAATAGTAATGCGCATTTATTTTTACCCGTTATCTTTAGAATTCAAACGGGCATGTCCCGAATTGGCTGTTTACTTATTAACTAAGGTGCCTGTATTACGTATGAAACATATTAAACTTGTCCTGATCCTGCTGTTCTTTACCGGTACGCTTGCACTTCAAACTACGGCGCAGGGACAGTTTGCAGCCATAGATAAAAAAATGCTGCAAATACCAGATTCAGCAACAGCCACAACACAAGGCATCGCATCTTATATCAATGCCAATTTTACAAATGATAAGGAAAAAACAAGGGCCATTTTTAGCTGGATTGTAAACAACATTGCATACGATGCTGATAATATGTTTGCCATTAATTTTTATGGCCAGCAAGATGAGCGGATCAGTAAACCGCTTACAACCCGCAAAGGAATTTGTGAAAACTTTGCCGCCCTGTTTAATGATATTTGTTTAAGGACTGGTATAAAATCTTTTGTGGTAGATGGCTATACAAGGCAAAATGGTTTTACAGATTATATTCCGCATGCCTGGTGTGCGGCTTATGTTGACGGCGCCTGGTGGCTCTTCGATCCCACCTGGGGTTCGGGTTATCTTGCCAACAGAAAGTTTGTAAAAAAGATCAATAACGGGTTTTATATGGCGAAGCCTTCTGCGTTGATCAAATCGCACATGCCTTTTGATCCGCTCTGGCAATTTTTAAATTACCCGGTTACCAGCCAGGAATTTATGGAAGAGCGAACTGCCGAAAATCAGTCCAAACCATTTTTTAATTTTTCAGATACTTTGCAGCAATATGAAAAGCTGGATCACATAGAACAGTTAAAAGCAGCCTGCCGCCGCATACAAAGTAATGGCGTAAAGCATGCGCTCATCTTTGACCGGCTGCAACATTTTAACGCAGAAATAGAAAATTACAACCGCAATAGAGATGTTGATTTGTACAATTCAGCCGTGGCTGATTACAATGATGGCGTATTCCTGCTCAATACCTACCTGCAATATTGGAACAATCAATTTACACCGCTAAAGCAAGATGCAGAAATTCAGGAAATGATGGATACGGCCAGCAACAAATTGAAAGCCGCTAAAAATAAACTTCAAAAAATCAGTAACCCGGATGCCAATGCCGCTGCACTTATTGCGCAGCTGACAAAATCCATGGATGTAATAGATGTCCAGGTAAAGGAACAACAGGAATTCCTGGTCCATTATTTTAGCCGGCCAAAAGCAAAACGTAAATCCCTATTCTATGAAAAAAAGACTACCTGGTTTGGCATACCAATCAATTAAGTCAGCTTATAGCTGACTTTGTCGCCGTTGTATCCTTTGTGCCCTTTGTGTGAAACAAAAAATAGCTTTCGCTTTGCTCATTTAGTTTTAATTTACTGAAAATTTTTCTCCTTAAAACCTTACCATGCGTTTTGTAAAATTGCTGCCTTTACAGGCTTTGTTTTTGATTGCTGCTATTACCATCAGTAACTACGTGTACAGCCAAAAAGTTACCCGTCTTCAATGCGAGCACCTTGTAAATCCAATCGGTATTGATATGGATAATCCACGACTTTCCTGGGCAATGGAAGACACCGCAAAAGGTGCCGCCCAAACAGCTTACCGCATCATCGTCGGTACAGATTCCGCCGCTGTAATCCGTCAGTCGGCCACCACATGGGATTCTAAGAAAAATGATTTCAAACAAAATATCATCACCATGAGCGGCGCCAAACTGGCGCCCTTTACAAAATATTACTGGCAGGTACAGCTATGGAACCAGCTTGGTAAACCGTTGCCACCCAGCGCAGTCGCAAGTTTCGAAACCGGAATGATGAACATGCAAAACTGGAAAGGCACCTGGATCAGTGACAACAACAGTATTCATGCGACCGCAGCGCCTTATTTCAGAAAAGTATTTTCAGCCGGCAAAGCAATTAAAGCAGCAAGGGCCTACGTTGCAGCTGCTGGTCTGTATGAATTGTACCTGAATGGCGAAAAAGTAGGCAACCATCGCCTTGATCCCATGTACACCCGCTTCGACCGGCGTAACCTCTATGTGAGCTACGATATTACCGCCCAATTGCAGTCAGGTAAAAATGCTGTGGGCGTATTGCTGGGCAATGGCTGGTACAATCACCAGTCCATGGCCGTATGGAATTTCGATAGGGCGCCCTGGCGTGCCCGCCCTGCATTTTGCATGGATATCCGCATCACCTATATGGATGGCAGTACCGAAACCATTGCTACCGATGGCAGCTGGAAAACCCACAGCGGTCCCATTGTATTCAACAGCATTTATACCGGCGAGCATTACGATATGCATAAAGAAATCCCCGGCTGGAACACAGTGAATTTCACCGACACTGCGTGGAGCGAAATCTCCCTGCGTGCTACGCCATCGCAAAAAATTACAAGCCAGCTGATGCAGCCAATCCGCAACGTTACAAAAATACCCGCCCGCTCTGTCAACAAATTCAGCGATACCTGTTATGTGTTCGACCTCGGTCAGAACATCGCCGGGGTTACACAAACGCGGCTTACCGGCGAAGATGGAACCATCGTTCGCATCAAACACGGGGAGCGCCTGTACAAAAATGGTCATGTAGATATGTCGAATATTGATGTGTACTATCGCCCGACAGACGATACCGATCCTTATGGTACCGACATTGTAATACTCAATGGCAAAGACCTGTTGCAGTTTATGCCCCTCTTTAATTACAAGGGTTTTCAGTATGTGGAAATCACCAGCAACAGACCCATCACCCTCACAAAAGAAGATGTAACCGGCTGGTTTATGCACAGTGATGTGGAGCCCGTGGGCAGCCTCGAATCTTCCAACCCGCTCATTAATAAATTGTGGTGGGCTACCAACAATTCCTATTTGAGCAACCTGATGGGTTACCCAACCGATTGCCCGCAGCGGGAAAAAAATGGCTGGACGGGGGATGGTCATTTTGCGGTGGAAACCGGCCTCTTTAATTTTGATGGCATTACCATTTATGAAAAGTGGATGGCCGATCACCGCGACGAACAACAACCCAACGGCATACTTCCGGATATTGTACCCACCGGCGGCTGGGGCTATGGCACTTCCAACGGTACCGACTGGACGAGCACCATCGCCATCATTCCCTGGAACCTCTATCTATTTTACGGTGATAAAAAACCGCTGGAAGACAATTATGGCAACATCAAACAATACCTGAAATATGTAGAAAGCATCAGCCCCGGCGGCTTAACCACTTTTGGCCGCGGCGACTGGGTGCCGGTAAAATCTTCTTCGCCGCTGGAATACACTTCTTCCATTTATTATTTTGTTGATGCTACTATCCTCGCCAAGGCGGCCCGTTTTTTCAGCAAGCCGGAAGATGAAAAATATTACTCCGCCCTGGCAGCAAAAATTAAAAAAGCCATCAACGATAAATATTTTAATTCCGCTACCAACGTCTATGGCAGCGGACTGCAAACCGAAATGAGCATGGCCCTGCAATGGGGCATTGTGGCACCGGAGTTAAAAGGTAAGGTAGCCGCCAATCTCGCCGCCCGTGTTGCGGCCGATGGTATGCACCTGGATGTGGGCGTGCTGGGCGCCAAAGCCATCTTGAATGCACTCAGCGATAACGGCCAGGCTGAAGCAGCCTACAAATTAGCAGCCCAGGATACCTATCCTTCCTGGGGCTGGTGGATTGTAAACGGCGCCACCACGTTGTACGAAAACTGGAACATACAATCCGAAAGAGACATTTCTTTAAACCATATGATGTTTGGCGAAATCGGAGGCTGGTTCTTCAAAGGCCTCGGCGGTATCAAGGTAGACGAAGCCCATCCCGGTTTTAAAAATATTTTACTGCAACCGCATTTTGTAAGCGGTCTCAGTCACTTTACCGCCAGCCACAAGGGTCCTTACGGCACCATCATTTCTTCGTGGAAAAGGGTAGGGCAAACAATCGAATTCACCGCCACCATCCCTGCCAATTCCGGCGCAACGGTTAAGCTTGACGTACCAACCGGACAGCGTGTTTACCAGGATGGAAGACAGGTACCCGAAAAGCTCGACATTTCATCCGGCACCTACCGGTTTATAATAAAATAATTATTGCCCGGACCGGGAAGCTTTGTGCGGCTGCATTGGCATTGCACTCTTGTACGGTATCATTTTATGGCGGCTTTTATCGAAGGGTGGAGGGCGTTCAATAAATGCTTACATTCGTTTGCAGCTTGCAACTATTTGAGCTATTACTTAAGTGAATTTGTTAGCTGTGAATTTTAATTTTACTCTGTGAACAAAAGAAATTTATTGTTTAAGTTATTGGAAGGAATAGTTCTTTTATTGATAGGCTATAAGATTTTACAGGTCCTGGTTAGAATTTATGCAATAATCACTTTGACAAGGGTTGTTGATGGCAACGGATTAATTAAGACTCAATTTCCTTATATAATGAGAGAACTTAAGATAGAATATTTAATCAATAATATTATTGTCGTCTCATTTTTAATTCTGTTGTCAACCTGGTTTTACATCAAATATGTAAATGCACACAGAGTTTCGCGTTTGCAATTGACTTATAAACCTATTTGGGCATTATTTGCTTTTTTGATTCCATTTTTTAATTTGGTAGCTCCTTATAAAATCATGAACGAGTTATGGACGGTTCAGAATAGGGATATGTCAATTGACCACAACGGAAAAATTATAATTAAGACCTGGTGTATCTTAAGTGTTATGATTGTAATCGCCTCCAGATATCTTTCAATTCAAGCAAACCAAGTCGAAGGTCTAAAAGCATTTCTTACATTTGAGTATTACTATTTATTTTTCTATTTAGTTTCTTTGCATTACTTTTTAGAGACTAGAAAATTAGTAAAAATGATCGGTGCATAAAAGTACTTTTTAAACGTTTTTGCAAAGCCATCAGTAGTCCGCCGGATGCCAGCCGTTATTAATGCAATCATCATTTAAACAATCGCATACGATAAGCATTCATTGCAGTAACGCCCAATTTTTTGATGAGTTGATAATTGGCGATGATACCAACCGGTGCACCAATTACCGGAACAAGCTGCGCCATCTTTGCCAGGTCAATATAATCGCGGTATTCCTGCTGAAATTTTCGCCAGTCGAAGTCTTCCATATTTGCAGGCAGCGTTTCACCATAGGTTTCCCAGTTAGCTATTTTCAGGTAAACATCATTTCTATGGGCGTGACTGGAAAAAGCCAGTTCAAATATGTGCAGTATATACACCCGTTCTTTATAATTGGCCACATCAAATCCGTACAAGGCTGCAATGTCAAACAACAATTTTATTTTAATGCCAATTAAAAGCGGGAAATCTGCGAGGCCCAATAATATGCCACCTGCCCCTGTTATGCCACCTTCTACCGCAGCCGTATTTCTATAAGACTTTATTCTTTCCTGCACGGCCGTTTCCCGCACTTCCAGCGATTTATCCGTTAAAGGTTCCCCGGTAGTATATTTGGCGCCAAATAAAACACCCCGGATCATCTGTTTAATAACAGTCGTTATGGCAACATGTATTTTTTCAGGTATCCAGCTATTGATTTTTGTTTGGAGTGTACTGGCCAGTTTATTCAATATTGTTGGACGGCGGATCATCTTATTTTGCCAAACCACTAATTCAGCAAACGCCTCTTGTTGATAGCTGTCCATAGAAAAGTTTTATACAGATCAAAGTTACTTAACAATAAATAACGGCCCTGCAAAGAAAGGCATTACCTTGTTGCGGCAGTTTTAAAAGTAATAAAATGTATGGCACAGGAAATAGAAAGAAAGTTTTTAGTGGACAGAGAAAAATGGGCAGCCACCAAAAAGCCGGCAGGACAATTATACAGGCAGGGTTATTTATTGACAGATGTAAATAAAACCATCCGCGTAAGGTTAACGGACGCAGGAGGCTGGCTGACAATAAAAGGCAAAAATGATGGAGCGACAAGAGCCGAATACGAATACAGCATTCCATTAGACGATGCCAGGGAATTGCTGGATGCTTTTTCAACTTCGGAATTGTCTAAAATCCGGTACGAGTTGCTGATTGATAATAAAATCTGGGAAGTAGATGAATTTTTGGGCGACAATGAAGGGTTGATTGTAGCCGAAATAGAACTGTTAAGTGAAGATGAAAAATTTACGCTTCCGGCATGGATAACAAGGGAAGTTACCGGCGAAACGAAATACTATAATTCTAACTTAACGTTATTACCATTTAAAAGCTGGTGACAAAATTATTTTCAGTGAAAAAGTTTATTCTGTAAAAAGCAAGAATAGGAGACCGGAAACTATTCAATAAATGTTTTAACTTTAAAAACATGAAGCAACTTTTTTTAAGCGCCTTTTTTATTTGCTGCACCACGATCATGTATGCACAACAACCTAAACCCACATTGTATGATCTTGTTAAAAGCCTGGTAACGGATGCCAACGGTTATGAGAATGTGGGCGACTGGGCGGTGGACAATCCCAAAAAATTTGCTGTCAAATGGAAAGAAAATAAAATTACCATGAGCGACGATACCAGCATCAATTTTTTCCGCATAGGTATCGCAGATCTCACCATTAACGGTCGCAGTTTTATGCAGGCCGGTCAACCTGTCAAATGGAACGTGATGCTGAAAGGCCCCCGCAGTGGCTATACTTCTTTCAGCATTGTGAGCTCGCCGTTAAGTCCTGAATTACAGCCTAAATTTACCATCGACAGTATTTTTGGTAAAAACGATTTTAAAGCAAAACTGCTTAAAAAGTGCGATGGCAAAACACTCGCCGGCTATTATTATTACGAAGTAAAAATACCAAAAAAAGATCCCGTATTTATGAAACTCAGCTGGGTTTGGGTAAACGGAAATACGGGCATTCGAATAGACTGTTTTGGCAGCTCCAGCAAATATGCAGCAAAGCTGGATTGTGCACAATAGCTATCCATTGCTATACAAAGCAACTGTGTTGTATAGTATCGGGGCTTGGTCAATTATTCAAGGATAGTGCTGCGTATCACTGTTGCGATGCCGGCTGATTGCTTAAAAATGATACAATGAAAAATAGCTTGTTTGCATTGCTTGTAATGCTGGCCACTTCCCTTAGTGCATGGTGCCAGCCTGATAAGTACGATGTGTATGCATTGCGCTTTGCTTCTACAGCGCAACCATCACCTGTTTCGGCCTGGGCATATAAAGGCCCGGACCGCGATAGCGTGGCGATTGATTTTATGGTTTGGCTGATAAAAGAAAAAAACGGCAAAAATATTTTGCTGGATGCAGGATTTTTAAGTGGTATTGAAGATGCGAAAGAGTTTGGTATTGTCAATTATATCCGGCCGGATTCGATGCTGTTAAAAACCGGGATAAAGCCCGGCGATATTACCGATATCATCATCAGCCATCCGCATTGGGATCACATCGACGGGATTGATCTTTTTCCCAATGCGCAAATCTGGATGCAAAAAGAAGACTTCAATTATTTTGTGGCAACCGCCTGGCAAAAGAATGGTAATAACGGTGGCTTTAATAAAAGGGATGTGCTGAAAATTATCGCCGCAAACCTGGCTGGCAGGTTAACATTGATTGAAGGAGACAATAAAGAAATTATACCAGGTATCAGGGTGTACACGGGATCAAAACACACTTTTAATTCTCAATATGTTATGGTGAATACCGGCACTAAAAAAATGGTGTTGGCATCTGACAACATCTGGATATATTATAGCCTGGAGCATTTAACGCCGCCCTCCGTTGGAGGCACACTTGATCCCGCAGGGTATGTAAAAGCCATGCAAAGAATGAAGACGCTGGCCTCTGATAACAAATACATCATCCCGGGTCACGATGCAAAAGTCTTCACGCTGTTTCCTTTGGTATCACCGGGCATAGTGCAGATAAAATAATAACCACAGCACATTAAAATACTGCCTGATGTACAATGGCATCTGTATGCGGAAATAATTGTTCCATGAAGGATTAGGTTAGGAGAATTTGCATGAATAACAATATTTTTAATCTTAAAAAAACAAATACCGGGCTATCTAAGCCCGGTAAAATGTTGTTTAGTGATACGTCTTTAGCTAATGTATAAAACGGGGTACAATTAATTTTTAATAGAAAAGAAACTTAACTGCTTGATGTTACTGACGTCACTATAGTCATACTGGTATAAGCCGTCCGGACACACCACCATCGCTTTCTTATCTCCCGAAATAACATCATACGGATCTTTACTTGTTATCTTTTGCAATAGCTGCAAGTCAGCAGGGTTAGCAGCATTGTACACTTTTACATCGGTACCATCACAAATAAAAAGCAGGTCGCCATCTTTGCTAAGTCCGGTGGGTTTTGTTAGCGGGTAGGTTTTTACCAGTTTTGAATTTTTTAAGTCGTTTACATCAATTACATCCAGTTCGTTGGAGCTGCCTCCGCAACCGTCGCCCGCGTGTAATGTTACATAAGCATAGTGGCCGTCAGTTATAACCGGGTCGCAGGCCCTTCCGTGAGAGAACTCACCAACAGCTACAGGATGCACCGGGTCGCTAACATCAAACATAAACATGCCAATTGCTGAGCCGAGAAACAATTTGTCTTCAAAGGGAAAAATAGTTTGCAGGTCAAAGCCGGCGAAGAAACTCGTATCCAGTTTTGGGGTTGTTTCGTTGGTAATATCTACAATACCCAGGCTATGCATTTCGGTAATCGCATATAAATGATCTTTCATTAACACCATGCCCGCCATAGAGCCTGCGGTTCCTGTAGATGAAGACTTGATTGCATCTGCCGATGATGACAGTGTTGCAAAATAGCAACCATTGCAGGTACCCGGCACCGGCGGAGTAACATAATCATTTATTTCCACAGTGGTATCCTTCTTAATCCAGTCAACTACAATCATTTCATTAAAGTTGGTAGCATGGCCGTAAAACTGGGCACGGCCAGGAAAAAAATTACTGATTGTACTGGTGATTTTGGTGTTATGAATATCAGTGATGTCCACCGCAACCAGGTCGCTGTACATATCCGCATACAGTGTGTGGCCTTTGATGGCGATATCGGTATTGCCGGGAATGGAAAGAAAAGCAACCCGCTGCGGACTGGCAGGATTGCTGTTATCAATCACGTGAATTCCCTTGTTGACTTCGTTGAGGTAAATAAAATTATCCTTTACATAAATTTTACCTGCCTGGTCAATGGCTTCTGAAGCATTGCCATTGATAGAGTTCAGCACAACTGCTCTTTCTTTGTACACGGGGGTATACATGGTATAGGTTCGGGTTCGTTTGAGCGTGTCTTTTATGCAGGATGAAAACAGGATCGTAATCACTGTAAACGCAAACAGGGACTGTAACAGATACCGGGTATTTTTTTTCATATACTTCGTTTTGAAAGCTGACAACTTATTTTTTATGAGGGTTGCATTATAGGGTAGAAATTTATTTTTTTTAAGGCTATTTTTTTGAGAGATGATTATTTGGCTATACGATTATCTTCGCAGCTACAATTATAGCCGGTAAATCAATAAATGCAGGATGAGCAGCTGGATAAATTACCCCACCATTTTACAAGGCCAAACGGTCAATTTAATTCCGCTGGAAGAAATGCATTTCCCGGTATTGGAACAACTGGCAAAAGACGAGCGCATTTGGCAATTTTATCCGTTTGATGGTACGGACTCATCGAGAATTTTATCGGTATTGACTACAGCCCTCGCTGAACGGAATGTTGAAACCAGGTTTCCATTTGTGATTGTTCATAAGGCAGAAAATAAAATAATAGGAAGTACATCGTTACTGGACCTGCAGCCTAAAAATTTGAAGCTTGAAATTGGTTCCACCTGGTTGCATCCTGATTACTGGGCTACACCTGTTAACCTCGAATGCAAACTACTGTTGCTGACACATTGTTTTGAAAAATTAAATACAGCACGTGTGCAGTTAAAAACGGACGAAAATAATGTGCGGTCAAGAAAGGCAATTGAAAAAATAGGCGGCCAGTTGGAAGGTATTTTTAGAAATGATATGCTAAGGGATAACAACACCCGCCGAAACTCCGCCTACTATAGTATTATACAGGAGGAATGGCCGGAGAAGAAAATAAAGTTAGCGGAATTGTATTATTTAAGACAGTAGGGCATGGGCCATTGGAAAAGTGGTTGATGACACAATCATAATGAGGGAATAGAATTAACTCCCCACAATAGTTTAAGCAGCCGCAACCTTTACGTATTACTGCTGTTGAATATTGCTGCCAGGCAATGTCATTATCTGGCTTTGGTTTTGCAGAAAAAAACTTTACCTAATCCGTTCACTTACCTCGGGCAACGCCGCTAAATTGGTAACAGGTTTATCCAGGTAAAAATAAGTAGTGGCTGAGTAATCATCTATCCGGTAAAAATTAACCCACCCTTTTGGAAACGCTGCATCATTTATATCCAGCGGATTATCCAGTAATCTATTGAAGCCTGCTTCTGATTGTACCGTTACTGGTTTTAAGGGAACGTTTTCTTTGATCAGTTTTCTTACCAGTTCCAGATCGCCGCCACCAATCTGCTGAATGGTGCCGCGGAAACTACTGTTGAAAAATACCTGGTCGGGAATATGAAACCTGTAAAACGCATATTGTTTGGTGCTGTCGTTGGCAATGGTTGCTCCCTGGTACATATTGGTAAAAGTACCCAGTCCCCAGCCGGTACCAATATAATCTTCCGAACCGGTGCCATTGTAACCGGGCAGTTTATCGTCGCCATCTTTATAGATTTTTACTTCGCCTTCGCCCCACCAGGTGTCTGCATACCGTTTGTCTGCATTTACACCCATGTTTACACCAAGGTATCTTCCCTTGCCTTTTACGGCAGGTAAAAATTCAAAGTCGCTGCCGAGGGCAGAAGTTTTTTGCCTGGTCCAGTAGGCGTGAAAGTATAACGCCTTTGGATCAGGTTTTACAAGATGTATAAAATCGATGTCGAAAAAAAGCAATTCAATGTTATTGTTACTTTCATTGGTGATCACCACTTTGGCGCCGGTTTTATAAGGCATAGGAATATAGCAGTTGAATGACCGGCCTTCCGGACTTGAAAAAAGCGCCGATTCAAATTTGATCATCTTGGATAAGCCGAAACCAAAGAAGTCACCAAAAGGTACGTCTACAGCGGGTTTGGAGCTGTTGTCCCAGTACATGCGCAAGCGCATGCTGCGCAACATTTCAGGCGACCGGTCTCTCACCGTAAACCACATCCGCTGAATAATACCAGCGCCCTGTACATTCAGCAGTGTTTTAGATGCGCCGGCTTTCAGATCTTCAAAGGCATTTCCTTTACCGGTTTTATTCGTTTTTCCACCGGCATTTTTGATACCGTTGATATTTTCAAAGGTACTGATGGTGCTTTGCCGCACACCTTCCGGCATTTGATATAATTGTTGTGCCAGCAGAGTCTGACATAAAAAAAGCAGAAGCGGCAAACACATTTTTTTCATAACAATCATTTAAGTATTACTAAAAATAGTAAAATTAGTAAACAGGTAATTCAGGAGATAAAATAAAATGCCTGATTGCACCCAAATAAAGCCCGGAAATTTTACATAAAATCAGCAAAGAAAAGAAAGGCATTAATAATATGCAACGCTGTATTGCCTTTTGTTTACAGTTTATATCATAAAGGTACTTTTATAAAAAAAATGAATTCAATGTTCCTTGTTTATATTTGATGCTGTTAACTTTTTTGAACCAGGAACAAATTTATTATCTCAAATTATATGCAACTATTATCCCGGCTGCTCGATCATAAAATAGTCGCCATTCTTCGCGGCATGCCGCCAAAAGAAACTGTGCGTATAGCCGAAGCGTTGTATGCTGGCGGCATTCGTTTGCTTGAAGTGACATTGAACTCAGAAGCTGCTTTACCACTGATAGAAGAATTAAGTGTAACTTTTAAAGACAGGATGCTGATAGGTGCCGGTACGGTGTTAAATGTAAGCGATGCCAACAATGCCATTGCAGCCGGGGCTGCTTTTTTAATCTCGCCTGCACTTGATATCGCTGTAATTAAAACTACCAGGGACGCTGGCAGAATCAGTATTCCCGGCGCTTATACGCCAACGGAAATTTTAACGGCTCATAATAACGGGGCGGATATTGTAAAGGTTTTTCCGGCTCCAGACGCAGCCTATATTAAAAATATTTTAGCACCACTCAATCATATCCGGGTAATGCCAACGGGTGGTATTGACGCAGGTAATATAAAAACCTTTGCAGCCGCCGGTGCTGTTGCATTCGGTATAGGCAGTGCACTGGTAAATAGCAAGGCTACTATCGATGAAGCCTATTTAACTACCCTTACCAACAAAGCCCAACAATTAATTACAGCATTAAACAGTTAAGCTATATTTATGAAGATTCTATCGTACAGATTGTTCCAGGTACCGCCCCGCTGGTTGTTTTTAAAAATTGAAACCGATGAAGGCATAACGGGTTGGGGAGAGCCGATTATTGAAGGCAAGGCCGCCACCGTAAAAGCGGCTGTTGAGGAGCTGATGCAAAACCTGGTGGGCAAAGACCCGATGCATATTGAAGATCACTGGAACACGATGTACCGTGGCGGCTTTTACCGCGGTGGGCCAATTTTAATGAGTGCGATTTCCGGTATCGACCAGGCACTTTGGGATATCAAAGGAAAGTTTTTTAACGCACCCATTTACCAGCTGATGGGAGGTAAAGCAAGGGATAGTATAAAGGTATATTCCTGGATTGGTGGCGACAGGCCCGCCGATGTTGCCAATGAAGCCACCAAGGCAGTAGCCAATGGCTTTACCGCAGTTAAGATGAATGCTACGGAGGAGTTGCAATATATAGACAGCTATGATAAAATTGACCGCGTATTAAGCCGCGTTGCAAGTGTGAGAAACGCAGTAGGAAATGCCATCGGTATTGGTATTGATTTTCATGGGCGGCTGCACAAGCCAATGGCAAAAGTGATGGCGAAAGAACTGGAACAGTTTCACCCGATGTTTATTGAAGAGCCGGTGTTACCTGAAAACAATGAAGCCCTGAGAGATATTGCACAACTGACTTCTATACCCATTGCCACCGGCGAAAGAATGTTCAGCCGCTGGCAGTTTAAAGATTTGCTGAAAGATGGATATGTCGATATTATTCAGCCGGACTTATCACACGCCGGTGGCATTACAGAGTGTAAAAAAATTATTTCGATGGCGGAAGCGTTTGACGTGGCGGCAGCGCCTCATTGCCCGCTGGGGCCCATTGCGCTGGCTGCCTGCCTGCAGGTAGATGCCAGTTGCCACAATGCTTTTATACAGGAACAAAGCCTGGGCATCCATTACAACAAAGGCAACGATTTACTGGATTATATTACCGACCGCTCTGTTTTTGATTATGAAAATGGGTTTGTAAAAATTCCTTCCGGGCCGGGCCTGGGCATCGAAATCAACGAGGCCTATGTGATAAAAATGGAACAGGAGGGACATAACTGGCACAATCCATTGTGGCGTCATCCGGATGGGAGTGTGGCGGAATGGTAGCGTGAAGGGTTAAAGTAATTTGTAAGTCTTAAGTAAAGTAAAAATTCAAAAGTAAAAAGTCAAAAAATAGAGTGTTCATTTTGTAAGGTCTATTTGACTTGCCAGTAGCCAGTTTTGAACCGGCCCTTATATTCATTGGTGCACTCGGCATTACCGGCGCATTGTGCTATATAGTTTTGGTAGGTAAAGTGGAACGCATACAAACAATCACAACAGACATTTAATAAACCGTATCACCCTGGTAAAAACGACAGCTATTTTTTGTAACATCCATTAAAAAAAGTCATGAAACATTTTATCAGTTGCGATTGGGGCACGAGTTCTTTCAGGCTTAGGTTGATTGAAACTGGTACAGAAAAAGTATTGGCCGAAAGTCGCTCTGCACAAGGCATTGCAGCTGCTCATGCTTCGTATAAAGAGTCCGGAGACAGTGACAGAATTTTGTTTTACACCAATAGTTTAATGAAACCCATTAAGGAGCTGGAAGAACAGGCCGGGTTGACTTTAGATGGAGTGACGGTGATTATCTCAGGCATGGCATCGTCATCCTTGGGGATGATAGAATTGCCTTATAAATCCATCCCGTTTTATATAAAAAAAGCCGGGCTTGAAACGCACTTTATTCCGGCTACGGATTTGTTCCGGCATAACCTGATCATTGTGTCTGGTGTTCGCTCGGGCAATGACGTAATGCGGGGTGAAGAAACCATTTTGGTGGGCTGCAGCATTGAAGATACATCGGCTGAACAGCTGTTTATTTTTCCTGGAACACATTCCAAACATATTACGGTGCAGGATGGCCTAATAATAAATATTGGCACTTATATGACCGGTGAATTGTTTGACCTGCTGAGAACGAAGAGTATTTTAGCAGCATCAGTAGAAGCCGGAGATACTACTGTAAACAATCGGTGGTTTGTAAAAGGTGTTCAGGATTCCGTGGATAATAATGTACTCAATACTATTTTTCATATCCGTACCAACCAATTGTTTGGGGCATTGAATAAAGCAGACAACTACCAGTATTTAAGCGGCCTGCTCATTGGCGCCGAGTTAAAAGATTTATTGCAAAAGAGATATGCGGCTGTAACAATCGTATCAGAAGGTGTATTGCTTGATTTATACCTGGCAGCCATGAATGCATTGGGTTTGCAAAATATATGCCGGCAGCAAAATGCAGACAAAGCGCTGGTCAGCGGGCAGGCGTTTATTTTCAATCATTATCTATAAATTTATCATTGCTAAAATAAGCCATCATGAAAAATATTTTCTTTGTTACAGCTGCCCTATGTGCCATCAGCATGTATAGTTGCAACAATCAAACGGATGATAAAACGACAGCAACACCTGACAGTGCAATTGGTAAAATAGAAATTTACGACAGCAGTGCTTTTAAATTAATTAACAGCAACGCCACACTGGAAGTGATTGGAAAAAACTTCACCTGGAGTGAAGGGCCGGTTTGGATTGCAGCCAAACAAATGTTGTTGTTTACAGATGTGCCGGAAAATAAAATATTTCAATGGAAGGCCGGTGATACCACAAAATTGTATTTAACGCCCTCTGGTTATACTGCGGCAATAAAACGGGATGGGGGCGAAGATGGCGCCAATGGTCTTGCGCTGGATAAAGATGGAAGATTGCTTTTATGTCAATCTGGTAACCGGCAGGTGGTAAGATTGAATGCTCCGCTTGATTCACCGAAGCCCGATTTTACGGTACTTTCAGCCAATTACAATGGAAAAAAATATAACAGTCCGAATGATCTGGTGGCCGACAGTAAAAGCAATATCTACTTCACTGATCCGATTTATGGTTTACCAAAACGGGCCGAAGATCCGACAAGAGAATTAAAATTTGAAGGCGTGTATAAAATTGATGCAGCGGGTAAAACCAGTTTACTGATAGACTCTATAACCAACCCCAACGGCATCGCCTTGTCGCTGGATGAAAAAATTTTGTATGTTGCCAGCAGTGAGGATACACACCCGAAATGGTTTGCCTATAACCTCGATGAAAAGGGCGATATTAAAAGTGGTGGCGTATTGCTTGATGGAACTGACTTAAAAATAAAAGCCGCTGTAAAACAAGGTGCTGATGGATTTAAGCTGGATAAGTATGGCAATATTTTCAGTGCCGGCCCTGATGGCATAAATATTATTTCGCCGGCCGGCAAATTGCTGGGCCTGATAAAAGTGTATGTACGAAAAACTTCCAATTGCGCTTTTAATGAAACAAAAGATGTGTTGTACATTACGGCGGATGATATTGTGCTGCGGGTGAAACTGCATGGATAAGATATCGGATGCCAGAATTAAGAATTAAAAAGTCGAAAACAGGATTTATCGTTGCGGAAATAATGTGATTTGACGGAAGTTTAAAATAAGAATGTTTTATTTACTGAAGTCAAATGATTAAATCAGTAACTTTCAAACAGCAGGCAAAGTTTTTAATTTTTTACTTTAAATGACCTCTGAATATGAAACGATTGCTGAGTTTGTTCCTTATAAACTTACTGACATTTTCCGTTACGGCACAACTTAAAGTGAGTGCCGATAAACATTATCTCTTAAAAAAAGATGGTAAGCCGTTTTTCTGGCTGGGTGATACTGCATGGGAATTGTTTCACCGCCTTACCAGGGAAGAAGCCATCGAATATCTTAAAAACCGTGCTGATAAAGGCTTTACGGTAATACAGGCGGTTGCATTGGCAGAGCTGGATGGGCTGAATACACCCAACGCTTATGGGGCTAAACCTTTAATTAATAATGATCCCACAAAACCCAACGAAGCCTATTTCAGGCACGTTGATTTTATAATTAATGAAGCAGCGAAAAATGGGCTTATCATCGCCCTGTTACCAACCTGGGCTGATAAATGGTATAAAGATCAATGGGGTACAGGCCCTGAAATTTTTACTCCTGAAAACGCAAAAATATTTGGCGCCTGGATGGCTAAAAGATATTTGAACAAACCCATTGTATGGGTGTTGGGAGGCGATCGCATACCTCAAAACGAAACACATTATGCCATCATCAGGGCCATGGCAGCAGGTATTAGATCAGTGGATCAAAACAAACATTTATTAACCTATCATCCCAGCGGTGGTTCAAGCTCCTACGATTTTTTTGCTGACGATGCATGGATTGATTTTCATATGTCGCAGACGGGCCATAAAGTGGGCAACCCCGATTATAAAACCAATATCAGAGCCTATACGTTGCAAAATGCGAAACCGCATCTAAATGCTGAACCCAATTATGAAGATCATCCCAATGACTGGAATCCCGGCGAGAAAGGCTGGATGGATGATTTTGATACAAGGGAGGCAGCTTACTGGAACATGCTATCCGGTGGTGCAGGACATACGTATGGCGATCACAATATCTGGCAGATGTATACAGAAAAACGGGAGCCAGTCAACAACGCACGGACCAACTGGCACGTGGCTATGAATTACCGGGGTGCTTACCAGGTAGGCTACATGCGGCGCATGTTTGAAAAACGGAACTGGCAAAAACTGGTGATGGATCAATCGGCTATTGCCGGTAATAATCCGGAAGGGCTGGAATACAAAATGGCGGCCATGTCATCTGCTGAAGATTTTATGATGGTGTATATTCCCTATGGCAGAAAGACAACCGTGAATACTTCCAAATTAGCCGCCCCGAAATTGCGTGGCTGGTGGTTTAATCCAAGAGATGGATATACCATCGCATTGGGTGAGTTTGACAATACCGGCAGCAAAGAATTTACACCAACCTCTGTGGGCCGCGGTAGTGACTGGTTGCTGGTGCTGGACGATGCGTCAAAAAATTATCCTGAACCCAGCGCATATTGACAGTTAGCATACCAAATTAATAGTAAGGTCAACTAATTAAAATACATAAAGAAAATGATTGAGGAAAGTTTTGACATTGCGCTAGACGTTCATTTACTGCCATACAAATTACTAAAGGCCGGAAACCTAACCTGCATATATGAAGCAGGCAACCTGCGGTATATCAAATGTGGCAGCACAGAAATTGTACGCATGATATATGGTGCTGTAAGAAACGAAAGCTGGGACACCATTGTGCCTGAAATTACCAATGAAATAGTAGATGCAGGCGATGATGGTTTTTACATCGGCTATATCGCATTGTATAATTTTAACGGCATACAATACAGTGCCAATTTTGTAATTGAGGGTAAAGCAGACAGCAGCATCAGCATTACCATGCATGGCCTGGCGCTGAGCGATTTTAAAAAGAACCGGATTGGCCTGTGTGTATTGCATCCGTTAAAGGAAACAAAAGGAAAACCGGCAACTATTGTAGAACCTTCGGGTGATGTATATACGGCTGCGTTTCCTGAATTGGTTTCACCCGATCAGCCGTTTAAAGAAATACAGCAAATGCAATGGAAGCCTGCCGAAGCAATGACTGCAAAGCTTTATTTCAGTGGTGATATTTTTGAAACAGAAGATCAGCGGAACTGGAGCGACAGTTCGTTTAAAACTTATTCCACGCCACAGCGCATTCCGTTTCCGGTGGTGGTAAAAAAAGGAGATAAGATGCAGCAAAAAATTGTGTTGACTGTCAGCGGAAATTCAAACCCTGCGGTAGAAAAAAGACCTTCGACAAAAATAGAAGTACCAACGAATACCACATCCAAAATTGGTTATAGCATGCGGTTGGAACAAATAGCCTTGACTGGTAAGCAGGAGAAATTTTTTAATGAAAACAACGTGCACCATTACCGTACAGAGCTGTACCTGGATAGAGCCGGCTGGCCACAGCAATTGGAAAAGGATGTGGCAATTGTGGCGGAGCTGGGCGCAAGGCTGGAACTGGTGTTATTTTTTGCAGATAAATATGACGAAACATTTCAACTTCTTTTACAGGAAATAAAGCCAGTCGTACAGTACATTGACTCAGTGCTGTTGCTCGATAAAAAGCATGCTGTAACTCCGGCGGGATTGATGGAAAAAGGATATGGGCTGATGAAGGCTGCTTTTCCATCTATAAAAATCGGCTATGGAACGGATGCCTATTTTGCCGCACTTAACCGTAACAGGCCGGGTAGTTTGCCGCACGATTTTGTGAGTTTTAGTTTGATGCCACAGGCGCATGCCTCAGACATCCGAACCATTATAGAAAACCTGGAAAGCCTGCCGGATATAATGCAAACAATTCAGTCATTTACCAATAAAGCCATTCACGTTTCACCGGTATCAATCGGTAAAAGAATAAATCCGGATGCCGTCCTGGAAACAGATTACGTCATTACTGAAAGAGATGTAAGGGAAGACAGCGTTTTTGCCAACGATTGGAAAAGGCTCAGTGTGATGGGGCTTCATGCTGCAGCAAGTGTTACGATTATGCAATAATCAACCGACAGACTTGTTTGTGTTTGTAAAAAACTATTAGGGTTTATTATAGCATCGGAGCGTGTACTTACTGGTTTTGTTTTAAAGCTTAGATTTAACAACAGCTGTTTTGAAGACAAGTTTAAATTGCTCATGCCATTTAAACATTGTGTAGTCAATATCATTCTATAACTGAAGTGATAAAATATAAAATTAAATGATGAATTTGACAGTTTTATTATTCGAAGATTTTGAAACATTGGATGTGTTTGGGCCGGTAGAAATTTTTGGCAGACTAAAAGATAAATACCAGGTTTCTTTTTGTTCACTTGCGGGAGGAATAATTAAAAATGAACATGGCATTTCAATTGTAACGGAGCGTATGAACGATTTAAGGAATGAAGTTGATATCTTTCTTATTCCGGGCGGGCACGGTACGAGGGCTGCAGTGAATGATGATGGGCTAATTGAGAAGATAATCGAAATTTGTGGGCAAAGTAAGTATGTTTTAACCGTGTGTACTGGCAGTGCATTGCTTGCAAAGACAGGGCTGTTGGATGGCAGAAAAGCAACTTCCAATAAAAAAGCTTTTGACTGGGTTATAACACAGGGGCAACATGTGGAATGGATTAAAAAAGCCCGCTGGACAAAAGCGGATAAATTTTATACCTCAGCCGGAGTGAGTGCGGGTATGGATATGTCGCTCGGTTTTTTATCCGATATCCATGGGGTTGATTATGCCCGGAAAGTTGCTTTTGAAATTGAATATAACTGGATAGAAGATATGGAGGAAGATAATTTTTATTTACAATACCATAAAAAAAATGCGGACATCCGTGTTGACAGCTAAGCTGAAGTGGGTATGATACAAAAGGCAGCACTCAATTTTTATAAATATGAAGACAGCAGAAAAAAGCCTTGATATTCTTTTAAAAACAATGCAGCCAATACATAATCCCGGCGAATTTGTTTTTTGCACCTGCAAAGAGCTAACAGCAATAAATCCGCTGGATGTTATTTCAATTTTTAAAGAGCAGGAAGGATATACGGTAATACTAAAAAAAGACAAAGCGGATCAGCTGCTGCTCAGCTATTCTTTTATCGCCTCCTGGATTACTTTAAAGGTGCATTCTTCATTGGAAGCGGTGGGGTTTACAGCTGCGTTTTCAAACGTCCTTGCATCGGCTGGTATCAGCTGTAATGTAGTAGCCGCCTGTTATCACGACCACATATTTGTAAAAAGTGCGGATACAAAAAAAGCTATGGATTTACTCAATAGCTTTTCTGAAATACAGACGAAATAAATATCCCGCATTGGATAAAATTGGTATCAGGAAAGGCTCATCACCAGTTTACCTATTACCTGGCCATTATAGTATATGAGTACCGTATAATTTCCTTTTTCGAAATGATCGGCACCTACAGAAAAATGCAACAGCTTTTCCTCGCCGCTGTCGAACCTGGTATTTATTTTATGAGAATAAATTTTTCTTCCCTCGGGGGTATCAAAGGCTCCTACTTCCCAATCTGAGTTTTGTACTACTTTACCGTTAGGCTGCATAATGCAAACATAAATATCGGCATTGTCTTTGGCTGCATTACTTTTTACTGTAAATGATCCATTGATCTTTTCTGTTTCTGAAGCCTTCAACGTTTCCTGTTCTTTATCGTCCTTTGCTGAAAAGGCCATCACACGAATGCCCGTTAATAAAAAAGTTGGCGCAGGTGACTTTTTTTCTGCAGCAGGCAATTTAGCAGGAGGTGCAGAAGGTGATTGAGCTGCATTGTTGTGCTGTTGCTCATAGCCATCCTTATCATACTGCTGAAGTAACGCTTTCAATTGCTTGTTTTCATTTTCAACAGTAATGATGTTGTTCTGCAGCTGGTCAATTTTTCGTTGCAGCTCATTAATTTTTTCCCGTGCATTATTGAGGCTTTCCCTTGATACGGTATTTTTCAACAGTATCCTGATCTCTTCTTTTAAAGAGTTGATCTCGGTTATTTTATCATCTACATTTTCCATCAGCGAGTCTGCGGTATTTTTTGCAGTACCGATTCTTACATCCAGTTTGTTGATGGTTCTGGAATACGCGTCCAGCAATGAATCGCGTAAATTGGCGTTGATGGAAGCAACAGAAGATGTTTGTTTTTGCAGGCTGCTGTTTCCCTTGTTGTTATTATTGAAAAACTGGTAGCCCCAGATGGCCAGCAAAACCAGTGACAGTGAGAGTAAAAGCAATGATACTACCAGCAGTAGAGAAGATTTATTATCTTTCATGAGTTCAAAATTTAGTTAACAAAAAACAAGTCTGGGATATAGGATTTTACTGGGAAATGTTCTGATCAACATAAGCAGAGATCCAGCCTACCTGGCCGTTTTTTATTAAATAAAATTGTTTCTTTTCATAGATTCCTTCAAACTGGCGCATGATTTTAAGAAGCAATGCGGTACCAGACAGTAAGGACCTTTGATCAAAAACCTGGTGAACCCGTTTAACTTCTCTGGCAATGGCAGCCTTATCAAGTGTATTGTCTTTTATATTTTTAACTATGGCGCTATCTGAAAAAGCGTTGTAACTGGCCGATAATTTTTCGCTGAATTTTGCCACATCATCATAGGTAACCGACACTACAGCATTGTCAGTAAGTTCAGGCAAAAGCAATGTTGCAACTGACCATGCAATACCGCCGCTGAAAGCAATGTTATCGCTCATGTTATAAGCGCCGCTTTCATTAATTGTGTAAATAACTTCCGTATTTACCGGCCCGGCAATTACCCTGCCCAGTTGTTTTGAAAAATTGGCAATGCTTTTATCACCATCACATCTTTTTTCTGTAGCGTTGGCGGTACTTTTGGTACCCCAGCTCAATTGAAAAAGTTTAAGGTCTTTAGTATTACCGTTCGGAAAATACCCACCCTTGGTATTGCCACTTCCTATATCAATTAAGAAAGTGGTATATCTCTTTGATTCTGGTATAATACCCAGATGCGATAAGCGTGCTTCCTGCAGCACATCTACCACATCAACCGCCCTTTTGGGCTCTTTCATTTTAAAACGGATTGAGTCGGCCAACCGGTTGATCCAGGATTGTTTATTATCTTTTTCTGCCTGGATTTTTACACCGCTGCTTACTACTGTAAAAATATGTTCTGTAGGAATATTGTAGTTTAGAAATGCAGCGGCGTATAAGTTACATACACTGGTTAAAGTAGCGCTAAACGAAGCGTCATTAAAAGTGATAAAATCGGTGTTAACAGAAGTATCTTTCAAAATGTTGAACGACCCGATTTTTTTTGAGTTCCTTGCTATTTCAAGTAAACTCATCTTAACACCTTTAGAACCAATTTCAATACCTGCATATACTGAGGAATTGTTATACTTAAGTTTTAACTTGTATTGGGCTGATGATAATGCCGGTACTAGACCGGTAAGGACAATTACGGGTAAAATACATCTCAATAACCTGCTCATTTTTTTAAATTTTCTTGTTTAAAAGTAGTACAATGTGGTCATCAGAAAATCTTGAGATAGGTATTGGGATTAAAATGTTGTAAAATTATTGTATGTCAAAAACGGGCCATTTGCCTGCTGCTGAGTTGTGCTAATTCATTCTTTTGTTTGCTTCTATGCACCACATCAATTCGGCTATAAATGCAGTTGCACGCTTTTCGGTTGCTTCTTTTTCTATTGCATGGCCGCTTTCATCAAACGTTTTATCTGCAGTTGGAACGGGGAACATGGCAGGTACGGTCCATGACTTCATTTTCCATAACGTAAATTGTAGTGAAGTTATTACCTGTGTTATACCAAATAACCCATTGGATATGGTAGCATTCACCACAGGTTGGCTGTGCCATTGGGTATAGAAATGATTAGCTGCGTTTTGTAAACCCGCAGGATAACCACCATTATATGCAGGGATTACATTGCTTACACCATTTGCTTTTTTTATCTCCTTTGCAAATTGCCGCATGGGGGTGCCATCAATTTTTTTTAGTGTTAAGCGCCCTTCAAAATTGGAAAATTTACATTCTTTCAGGAAAGGGATGATGACGGATGCCGGTTGTGGTGCTTCAGTATACCGTGCAACCTGAGGGCTTTTTCTGCCATTGCGTACACTCGACGAAAGGATTACAATTGAAGACAAGGGTTTAGTTTTTAGGGTTTAAGAGGCACAACAAAGATAAAAAAATAGTTGACTTATCGGCTATAACTGGAAATTAATTTATAAATAACTGATTTAAAGATTGTTAATAATACAAAAAAATAGCTATACTGTGTTAGTATAGCTATTTTTCTATAGGTTGTAGTAATTTTATTGTACTCCTTCGGTGGCATTCATTTCACCTTTGGAAGTTTTACGTTTAAACAAAGACGCATCGATTTTACCGAACCGGTAGCTGAAATTCAGCCTGAACATCTGCGGGTCACGCAAGCGGTTATACGTTTGTGTAAAGTATTCGCTGCTGCTGTATTGGTTGCTTACCCTGGTTTTAAAAATATCATTGATACTTAAAGTAACAGCGGCTGCATTGTTTTTCAGGAAGCTCTTTTTAAAGGCCAGGTCAACACCCCATGATGGTAAGATATAACCCTGTGAAGAACTCTGGCTCTGCATCATTGGCGGTCCGCCCATACCTGGATTATTATTTACCGGCAGGTTGGTTTTTGACTGGTAGGTCGTGGTAAACTGAATCGCATAATTCTTAGGCAATTTAAAATTACTGTTGAATTTGCCAAACATACTCCACAAAGCTCCCTGTGAAAGGGTGCTCACATTGGTTGTATTTACTTTGGAATTATAGAAGTTTACATTGGTACTGATATCCCACCACTTGGTCAGATAATTTTGAGCGGTCAGTTCTGCACCTGCAGAATAACTGCTGTTGGCATTGATATAAGTATTGATCAACTCTGTACCGCCCGATACCGGGTCAACTTCCTGTGTAAGGTAACGGGTGATCAAATTATCGGTGTGTTTATAATAAACCGATCCAAGAAATGTGTTGTTGCCTTTAAATGTTTTCAGGTAAGATAATTCAAGCGACTGCGTAAACTCGGGCACCAGATTGGGGTTGCCTTTGGTAATGTTCAATTTATCTGTATAATCTGTAAACGGAATCAGTTGAAAAAAGTTAGGCCTGTTGATACGGCGGCTGTAACTCAATTGTACCTGCTGTTTGTTACTTAACTGCTGACTTAAAAATACAGACGGGAATAAACTTACCGGGTAACTGTTCTTGAATTTTTCACCACTGTTTGTGAGTGTGCCGGTATAATCAGAATGTTCTGCACGAACACCAACTTTGTAACTAAAGTTTTTAATACCACTGCTAAGTGTTGCATAGGCGGCATATACGTTATCGGTATTTTTATAATTACTTACAGCCGATGGAATTAATATGTAATCATTACCATCATACAAATAATTGTTATTGATGTTGGTTCTGCTTCGAATAGCCGCTCTAACTCCGGTTTCCAGCTTGGTAAGTTTTGTAAAAGGCTTTACATAGTCAGACTGTATTACAAAGTTTTTATCATTGCCACTGCCAACGGCTTTCTGCAATTCTGTATTGGTAACCACACCGCTGTTATTAAAATAGTTGGTAGTATACAAAGAGTTATTATTGTTTTTTCCACCAAACATATTGGCGTCAACAGTAATTTCTTCTCCTTCTTTTGGAAAAATATGTTTTAACCCGAACACGAGTCCTTGTCCGTTAAATTCACGGTGGCCACTGGTAACACGGTCGCTGTTGGCACTGATTTTTCCGCTGTTGTATAAACTGTCTGTAGTAATATCAATAACTTCATTGGGATTAAATTCGCCATGTACCCTGATTCCGGTTAATGACAAGGTCGTTCTGTTGGTAATAAAATAATCGAAGCCAACTTTACCAAATAAAAAGCCACCCGTAGTTTTGTTGAAATTGCTTTGGTTAACTGTCGTCTGCGGCGTGTCAAGTAAATTTACCCGGTCAGTCGTACCCGTGGTGCGGCCTTTATTTTGGTTTACCATCAGGGCAGCGTTAAAGTTGAATTTATTTTGCCTGAAGCTGAAATCGCCACCTCCATTGATAGCGCCACGTTTATCAACACCGGCTCTTACGTTACCATTATAACCGGTCTTTTTATTTTTCTTTAAAACAATATTCAGGATGCCTGCGCCACCGCCTGAAGCATCGTACTTGGCAGAAGGATTGGTAATTACTTCCACGCTTTCAATGGCATCTGCGGGTATCTGATCCAGCGTGAGCGTAGTAGGACGCCCATCTATCAGCAACTGGGGAGCGCTGTTACGCAGGGTAACGTTGCCATCAATATCCACATTTACAGATGGAACATTGCGCATTACATCCAGTCCCGTACCACCGGCACTCATAATATTTTTTTCAACGTTGAATATTTTTTTATCTGCAGATAGCCTTACAGGTGGCGTAGTAGAAGTGATGGTAACATCCTGCAACTGTTTGCTATCGGTAGTCAATTTGATATTGCCCAGGTCTTTGTCAAAAGAAGGCATTGCGCCTGTAGCTGGTTTTGGTGCACCCGGCTCCATCTTAGGCATAAAGGAAACTTCCTGGTCAACAGCTTTAAAGCCACTGCTGCTTATTTTTAGCAGCATAGCGCCCATTACCGGCAATTCATCAAAACTAAAATCGCCGTTGGCTTTTGTTATCATCCCTTTTAGCAATACCTGTTTCATTTTCTTTGAGGCGCTGTCCATCTTTTTGCGCATCAGCATTACTGACGCACCACTTACTGGTTTGCCATCGGCATCTGTTAATTTACCATATACATGGCCCATATTTCCGCCTCCATTACCGTTCATTTTACCGGGCATGCCTCCGGGCATTTGAGCCATAGCATTGACCGTGTAAATGAGTATTGCAAAGAGTAAACAAATCTTTTTCATAACAATTATATTATTTGAACACAAAACTACTGTTGCAAAAACGCTGAAAGTTACAAATGAGATAAGCGGTTAAAATGTTGCGACGAAACTGACCGGCGATGTGAATGTGTTTTGCCATAAGAAAAATACCGGAAAGACTATAAAATGATTATTATGCTGCCGACAGATACCTTTTTGATTATCTTTATTTTTCAGCAAATAATATTATGTCTTTACTCATCCTGTTACTTGGTATCGCACTGCTTGTTGTTTTAATCACCTGGGCCCGCCTCAATGCATTTCTTGCCTTTATTATTGTGGCTATTTTAATCGGCCTGTTCAATGGCATGAGTATTACGGGTATCAGCGGCTCATTGCAAAAAGGCATTGGCGACTTACTGGGTTCCATCATTGTTATACTTGGCCTTGGAGCTATGCTGGGTAAACTGGTAGCCGATAGTGGTGCTGCGCAAAAAATCGCCACCAGCCTGATGGATATTTTCGGGAAAAAGTATATTATGTGGGCCCTGGTGTTAACCGCATTTGTGGTTGGTATTCCCTTGTTTTATAATGTAGGCTTCGTACTGATGGTGCCTCTCATTATCACACTTGCAAAAAGATACAATATCTCTGCTGTATATATTGGAATTCCGATGCTGGCTGCGCTGTCCGTTACACATGGTTATTTACCGCCTCACCCATCACCAACGGCACTGGTTACACAATACCATGCAGATCTTGGTGTCACTTTGTTGTATGGATTTATTGTAGCTGTTCCGGCCATTGTAATCGCAGGTCCTTTATTCGCCACTACATTAAAAAAAATAAATTGCCAGCCATTGCAAACCTTTGCCGGAAAAGATATTCCCGATGAACAGTTGCCAGGGTTGTTCACCAGTATGTTTACCGCTTTTTTGCCGGTGATTTTGATTGCAACCAGTACCATTGTAAAACTGCTGGTGCACACCGAAACCGGCTTTTCAAAAGTGGTCATAGCATTGGGCGATCCGGTTATTGCGATGACGATTACGTTGTTGTACGCTATTTACAGCCTGGGGTTGCGGCGGGGTAAAAAAATGGAGGAAGTAATGCTGCCGCTTGCAGATGCAATAAAAGATATAGCCATGATTGTATTTATTATTGGTGGTGCAGGCGGATTGAAACAGATACTGACAGACACCGGTATCAGTAACCAGATTGCTGCCGGTTTGCAGGGAATGAATATTCATCCTTTGCTTGCTGCGTGGAGCATCGCCGCTATTATAAGGGTTTGCCTGGGATCAGCCACTGTAGCGGGGTTAACAGCTGCAGGTATAGTAGCGCCACTGATTGCAACAACAGGCGTAAACCCCAGCCTGATGGTATTGGCTACGGGCGCAGGAAGCCTGATGTTTTCTCACGTAAATGACGGCGGCTTCTGGTTGTTTAAAGAATATTTCAACCTTTCGTTTAAAGACACCATTAAAACCTGGAGCCTGATGGAAAGTATAGTTTCCATTGTAGGCATCATAGCCATTTTTATACTCAATTATTTTATTGCTTAATTTTATCAGATACCTTTTTTATTCTCAATTTTAAATATTTTTTTATGACACCGGATGAACAGTTTGCGCAATTGAATCTTTCATTACCCCCGGCGCCGGCACCATTGGGCGTATACAAACCATTTTTAATTGTTGGCAGCCTCTGTTATGTCTCAGGCCACGGCCCGTTGCAGCATGATAAAACGCTCATTAAGGGACGCATTGGCGCAGATATGAACATGGAAGATGGGAAGCTGGCAGCACAACAGGTTGGGCTTACAATACTGGCAACACTGCAGCATAACCTGGGGTCCTTCAATAAAATAAAAAGAGTGATCAAAGTATTGGGCATGGTGAACTGTACAGGCGATTTTGAAAAGCATCCTTTTGTAATAAACGGATGCAGCGAGTTGTTTGCAAAAGTGTGGGGAGAAGACAATGGTGTCGGAGTAAGAAGTGCTGTGGGAATGGGCTCGCTGCCGGATAATATTCCTGTTGAAATTGAAGCCATTTTTGAACTGGCCTGAGGCAAAACAGATTCCATCAATCGCATTAAATCAACAAGTATGAATTGGTTTACAATAAAAAATATCGATACTATCGATTCACCGGCCCTGGTGGTTTACAAGGAGCGGGTGCACAACAACATTCAGCTGTTAAAAGAAATGGTGCATGGCAATGTAAGCCGGCTTCGCCCGCATGTAAAAACAAATAAAATAACAGAAGTGTGTTCGATGATGATGGATGCCGGTATCACCAAATTTAAATGTGCCACCATCGCCGAGGCAGAGATGCTGGCCATGATCGAAGCGCCGGATGTGCTGCTGTCTTACCAGCCTGTTGGCCCCAAAGCGATTCGCCTGGCTGCTTTGGTTGAAAAATATCCTGTGACAAAATTTTCCGCCGTAGTTGATAATATACAGGTAGCTGAAATGCTTTCGCAACTCTTTGCAGAAAAAAAATCATCGCTGAACGTTTATATTGATCTTAATACCGGTATGAACAGAACTGGCATTAGTCCTGAACATGCCACCCAGTTATTTGAAGCGATGCAGTTATTGCCTGGCTTAAAAGTAGTGGGCCTGCATGGATATGATGGACAAATCCGCGATACGGATGTTGAGTTACGCAAACAGCATACTGAAAAAGGATTTAGTAAAGTGCTGATACTCGCTGCAGCGATTGAAGCAGTATCAAAACAGCCCGCTACTATTATTGCCGGTGGTTCTCCAACTTTCCCAATATATGCCGACAGAAACGATGTGGAATGCAGTCCCGGCACATTTGTTTTTTGGGATTGGGGTTACAAACATGGGATGCCAGATGAACCCTTTGATTACGCAGCGTTGGTAATAACAAGGGTAATCAGTGTTGTAGACGAACACACTATCACAACTGATTTGGGACATAAATCAGTCGCTGCAGAAAACCCGTTCCCCCGCGTTCATTTTTTAAATGCTCCCGAAGCGGAACCTGTTTCTCAAAGTGAAGAACACCTGGTGGCCAGGGTGCCTGATGCTTCCAAATATAAAATCGGCGATGTATTGTACGGAGTGCCGGTACACATTTGCCCAACGGTGGCCCTTTACGAGCGGGCAGTTGTTATTGAAAACAATATCGCAGTAACAGAATGGAAAGTAATTGCAAGGGATAGAAAGATCAATATTTAAGATAAAGTTAATCCAATGAAGGATCTGAAATAACCCGCAGTTTTGCTTAGACGTTATAGAATAGCGTCAGCTAACTCCATATTTTTTAACAATATGAGCCAGCCGAAAATAGAAACCTATACAGACATTTATAAAAGCCTTGTTGGTAGTTTGATTGTGAGCATTCAGAAAGATGAATTTGGAATACCTATCACTTTGGCGATGCAACCCGACTTAAATCAAATTCCCGGATATTACCAGGTAAAGAATGGCAATTTTTGGATTGCCAAAGTGGGGGAAGAAGTGGCAGGCACAATTGCATTGCTGGACATTGGAAATGGCCAGGCTGCATTGCGTAAAATGTTTGTTGCTAAACCGTACAGGGGAAAAGTATTTGGTATAGGACAAGGCTTGTTGAACACCTTAATCAACTGGGCGATACAGAAAGATATTAAGGAAATTTTCTTGGGCACCACTGCTAAATTTGTAGGAGCGCAACGGTTTTACGAAAAAAATGGATTTATAGAAATTGCCAAAGAGCAGTTGCCACAACAGTTCCCTCTCACGGCTGTCGATGTAAAGTTTTACAAATATGCTGTTCGGGATAAAATAATATCTTAATCAGCCAATTATAGCTACTGCAAAAAATCAAAACATATGTTTACAATCGATGCGCACTTAGACCTTAGTATGAACGCTATGGAATGGAACCGCGATCTGCGGCTATCCATTCACGATTTAAGAGAAAGAGAAAAAGGCCAGACCGATAAACCGGACCGTGGACAGGGAACAGTCAATTTTGCTGAACTAAGAAAAGCAGAGGCAGGACTGGTAGTAGCTACACAGATTGCAAGGTATGTGGCACCCGGCAATCCTTTGCCGGGCTGGCAGTCTGCAGAACAAGCCTGGGCACAAACACAGGGGCAACTGGCATGGTACAAAGCGATGGAGAAATGTGGCGAAATGGTAATGATCACAGATAAAACGGGATTAGAAAAACACCTTGATCTTTGGATGAATGGTGAACCAAACGACACCAAACCTATCGGTTATATACTTAGCCTGGAAGGAGCCGATTCATTGGTGACGCTGGATAATTTACATGTGGCACATGCCTATGGCTTGCGTGCTTGCGGGCCTGCACATTACGGTCCCGGGCATTATGCCAACGGTACAGATGCTACCGGTCATTTAAATGAGCAGGGGAAAGAGCTGGTAAGAGAAATGGATAAATTAAAAATGATTTTGGACGCTACGCATTTATGCGATGATGCATTTTGGGATGCGCTGGAACTATTTACTGGTCCTGTCTGGGCCAGTCACAATAACTGCCGGGCCCTGGTAAATCACAACAGGCAATTCAGTGATGAAATGATAAAGGCGTTGATTGAACGTGGTGCCGTAATAGGTGGTGCTTTTGATGCCTGGATGATTGTACCGGATTGGATCAGGGGAAAATCGTTGCCACAACAAATGGACTGTACCATCGAAAAAATACTGGATCACATGGATCATATCTGCCAGCTGGCAGGTAATACCAACCATGTAGGCATTGGCACTGATCTTGACGGAGGCTATGGAAAAGAGCAGTCTCCTTATGACCTTGATACCATCGCAGACCTGCAAAAAATTCCCGGCATGTTACAGAAAAGAGGTTATTCGACCACTGACATTGAAAAAATCATGCATGGAAACTGGCTGCGGTTTATAAAAAACGCCTGGAGTTAAAAGCTCCTTCCCCGCAAATTAATGAGGTACAGCATGCTGTAATTCCAACCCCGTGGCTGTGCGTGGTTTAAAACCTGTCCAGCCTTTGTCGTTGGAATGTTCTGGCAGGTCCAGGTATTTGCCATAGTCTTTTTGTTTTAAATAAATGCCCATAAAAGCAGTAACAAAATGCTGGTTGATATTATTGATGCGGTATTCGTTCCAGGATGGCTCTGCATAATGATAATATTCATTAAACGAAACACCGGCTTTTAAACTCGCTGGTGGTGGTGGATTTGGCGCCACATTATGTCTGGCATTTTCATAAGTCAGCAGGTAACGGTTGGTATTGACGGCGCCTTCGTAAATAGCCTTAATGCCATCTTCATACCCCGAGACATCATCCAGGTTACCCGCTACAAAAAGGGTAGGTACTTTCAGGCCTTGTAACCCTTCGGCATCCCACACGCCACGTTGCATGCCCCATGGCGCAAAAGCTACTACTGCTTTTATTCTTGCATCATGCGACGCTTTGAACTCATCGTTATTGGTAGTTCGTACCCTTATAGCCTTGCTGCCACCCGTCATTTGGGTAAAGCTGCTATCCAGCTTGCTGCTGTAACCGGCTCCGGCTGCATTCAACACACCATATCCGCCCATGGAGTAGCCGATGAGTGCAGTATTGTCTGCATCTGCAAGTCCTGCTAAAAAATGTTTATTCCCGGCTTTTGACATGTCAGCCACTTCATTTAATACAAACAGAATATCTTTTGCCCGGTTAAGCAATGTACTTTGAAAAGGGGAGCGGTCTCCATAAGTAGATTCTGTATGATCAATCGCTACCACTACATAACCTTTGGAAGCAAGGTTTTCAGTAAGGTAAGTCAGTAATAACCTGGAGCCGGGATAGCCATGAGATACAATGATTAAAGGAAATTTTCCGGCTGACAAATCCGGCGCCGCATCACGTAAAGCCCTGCCGTTAAAACTAAACGGAATCAGTGGCCGGGAAGTATCTTTCCATAAACCCAGTGTGCTATTATAAGTAATCAGCGCAGTCTGGCCTTGCGGTACAATGGCCGGGTACCATACTTCAATTTTTAAATGCCGGTCGTACAACGGATCCGCGCCTGCTTTGGAGTTCAGTATGTCCACCTGCTTTTTATGAACCAGTTCAAGTGTCCTTACACCTACTTTATAATCGCCCCTGGGTGATAATTCAGGGGCATCCGGGAGTGCATCTCCAATAACAAACGACGGGTCATTCGCCTGCGCAGTGATGCAGTTGGTGATAAAAATAAATGCAATCGCAGTAAGCAGTTGTTTAATGGCAAATAATTTCATGTTGTGTAGTTGGCGTGATGCAATGTATAAAGATTGAAAATAGTAAATGGTTTTCATTCCAGGTAAAATAATTATAAGCCGGACGTTTGTGCTACCATTAAGCTTTGCAGGCAGGTCGCACTTTGGTACTTTTGTACTATTTTGAGCATTTGGTTGCAGGCTTTCACTCAACAAAAACAAGTGTCACTTCAAAGTGAAAGTAGCAGCCAATCAGATAAAATTTAACTGCCGTCTTACTTTAACAGGTTAACCTTAAACATGGGCTTTTTTCTTTTTTTTGTCACCTGTTCATAAGCGTATGCAATGCCGAGCAATGTAGGTTCTGTATAGGCAGCACCAAAAAATGAAATACCCACCGGTAGCTCGTGCACAAAACCCATTGGTACGGTAATATGTGGAAAGCCGGCCATGGCAGCGGGTGTAGACAATGAAAACCCGGTATCGTAGTCGCCGTTGATTAAATCAATGCAGCAGGCGGGGCCATTTGTAACACCACAAAGGGCATCCAGCTGTTGATCTTTCAACAGGTTATTAATCAGTGTTCTGGAGCTCAGTGATTTTGCAAGTGCATCAGCATACTCCTTCGACTGCAGGGTACCTTTAGCCTGGCTGCTGATGAGCGTTTCCTGTTTAAAATAGGGCATTGCCATGTTCTCACTTTTAAGGTTAAAATCAATTACATCCTGCAACGATTTCATCCGGCAATCTGCCCCGGCCAGATAACTGTTTACACCATCTTTAAATTCGTATTGCAGCACGGTGAACTCTGCATCGCCCAATTCATAAATACTTTTAAGCAGGTCAACTTCCACCAATACCGCACCCAGCTTTTCCATTAACGCGACGGATTGCCGTAACAAGGAAACAATTTTTTCATTTCCCTTTAAATGCATTTTTTCAACCCCAATCCTTTTACCTTTTAAACTGCCGGCATCTAAAAATTTTGTATAATCGGCATGGGATTTTCCGTCACTTTGCAAAGTAACAGCGTCGGCACTGTCAACACCAGTTAAGGCACCCAGTAAAATCGCTGCATCCCTTACTGTACGCGCCATCGGGCCAGCCGTATCCTGTGTAGCAGAGATAGGAATAATGCCGGAACGGCTCCATAAACCCACGGTTGGTTTTATCCCAACCAGACCATTTACCGAAGAAGGAGACACTATAGAACCATCCGTTTCGGTACCAATTGCAATGGCGCAAAGGTTGGCTGCGGCGGCGGCACCTGATCCTGCGCTTGAGCCTGAAGGATTGCGGTCAGTGATATAAGGACATTTGGTTTGTCCGCCCCTGCTGCTCCATGCACTGGTACTTTTACTGCTGCGAAAATTGGCCCATTCACTCAAATTGGTTTTGCCTAACAGTACGGCACCGGCCTTTCTCAACTGGGTTACTATAAAGGCATCCCTGGTTGCGATATTTCCCTGCATTGCCATAGCGCCCGCAGTGGTCATCATTTTATCCCCGGTATTGATATTGTCTTTTATTAAAACAGGTATGCCATGTAACGGGCCTCTTATTTTGCCAGATTTTCTTTCTTTATCCATTGCGGCTGCAATGGTTAAAGCATCTTTGTTTATTTCAATTACGGAGTTAATTGCAGGACCCGCCTTATCAATCAACGCAATTCGTTTCAGGTAAAGTTGCGTAATAGCAACAGAGCTGGTTTGCCCGGTTTTCATTTTGTCCTGCAATTCCGAAATCGTAGCCTCATCCAGTTCAAAATTGTCCAATGGTGCTGTGTTGCCTGTTGGTAGCGGGTTTTCCAGTGCGGTTAATCCGGTTGTAGTAAGTGTCAATCCTGCCAGCGAGCCACTGCGTAAGAAAAGTCTTCTGTTCATAAAAGTTGTTTGACTAAAATTAATTGTAAAAATGATAATCTTTATTTTTTGTTTAGGAATACATTTTTGCAAATAAGTAAGGTGGATTATTCTGGCACATCCTATTTTTGGACGGATTATTCTGTAAATTAAAGGGCATAAAAAAACCCCCTGGAAAAGGGGGCTTCTTGTTATCCAAACAATCCATAAAAACAAAAGCTCTTGGTGTTAGGACACGAAACTTGAGTTAGAAAGCAAGGAGTAAGTATTTAAAATCTTGGACAGCGGACTGCTTCTTTGCTGCTGTTGTCCCTGTTAATAAATTTTTGGTATGAAATGCCTAATTCAAATCCACCTCTGCCAGTAGTGGCTGCAGCAAGCTTTGAAATATTGGCATCGTAACTTACCGATATGGCAAGTGGTTTCATTTCTATTTTTCCTACCGGGATAATAGCATCCTTCCATCTTATCACTGCACCACCGTGTATCAGGTATTTTGGCATATCGCTGTCATCCAGTTTATAAGTATACATCAGTCCCGTAATCAATTCAGTATATGGTCCCTGTTTGCTGTAATCTCCTTCAATAGTTATAAAGGACTGTTCTGCTGTACTCAGCCTGATGCCTCCTGAGTAAACGAATTTTGGTTTCATTTCTAAATTGCTGTTATCATAAAACGAAATTTTAGCAGCTTTATTAAAATGGTGATAGGCTATGCCAGCATACATGTTGTTATCCTGGTTGTCGCCCAGCTGTGCATTAAAACTCATGCCTGCAATACCGTCAAAATAACTGTATGAACTGTTGTTAAATGTTTCCCCTGTCGCAAGGTTTCCATTATAACCACTGCCATCAAACTGGCTATTGGTGGTCATTTTACTCCTGTCAAGCCTGCGTTGTACAATACCACCCATAAAGCCCAGGGAGAGGTACATATTTTTCTCGTCACTTAAAGATTTGTGATAATTCAATGCGGGAAGAACGTGGGTTGCGGTCATTGCTACATCACCTGCTTTATCATACAAAATCTGTCCGCCGGCAGTTAAAAAATCCGCACTCTTGCCAACAGCAATTTTATATTCACCATTTAACGAAACAGTCTGGTATGGTACGGTTACACTTTGCCATTGTGTTCTGTAAACTGATTGTAATCTTATGTCGCCTGAAAAAAGCCCTCCCAGTGCCGGATTGCGTAAAAGAGGAGTTTCGAAAAACTGTGAAAAATGAATGTCTTGTCCGGTAACCTGCAGAAAAGGCAGCAGGACCAACATGCAACACAATATAATGTGTACATCATTTTTCATGGGTTTAAGATTTTGGTTTCGAGGTATTTTTAGTACAGGTATAAAACGGCTAACTGCTTGTTTTAGTATGTTGTTGTTTAAGAAACTTTGTCTAATCATCCATATTTTTATTCTTAATTTATCAGCAATTTTATTGGATCAGCGCTATGTTTCCTTTATAATTCAGCACGCTGTTGTTATCACAAATAATATCAATTGTATAAACAAATACTTCGGGATTTAACCTGGCTCCTTTAAAAGTACCGTCCCAGCCAGATGAAGGATCATTGGCATTAAAACTATTTTTTTCAAAAACAATTTGTCCCCAGCGGTTAAAGATGCGCAGGGTTTGAATTTTAAAAAGACCGGACCCCCGGGGATAAAAAACATCATTGGCCCCGTCACCATTCGGGGAAAAAGTATTGGGCATAAAAATATTGCTGCCATCGCAGGTTACAATAATGTTCACTTTGTCTTCTGCCGTACAACCACCGTCATTGCTTACTTTAACTGTGTATTCCGTATTGGTAACCGGTTTAACCGTAATGCCAGGGTAACTGTTGCGGAACACGCCGGTGGTGGGCGACCATAGTACTTTGGTAACGTCAGCAGAAATGGTGGGTATTAAATCAAATGACTTACCTACATTGATAGTCTGATCAAAACCGGCATTTACTGTTGGTATTGGATATACTTTTATAAATACGTGTCCCGTATCTGTAAAACAATTCTTATCATCTTTACCCACTACCATATAATTTGTAGTGGTATCCGGTGTAGCGGTAGGTGTTGCAGAAAGAGGATTGTTAAGTCCTGCCGCGGGCGTCCAGGTATAGTTGCTGGCACCAGTGGCAAATAATTTCCCGGATTCTCCCCGGCACAACGTATCCCTGTTGCCGTAAGTAATTTTGAATGGAAATTTTACAGTTACTTTTAATGTGTCTGAAGCAGTGCAGCCATGGATACTGGTGCCCTGTACGGTATAAAATATTTCAGCTGCAGGCGTTGCCTGCGGATTTGCGCAAGCGGTACAGCTAAGGCCTGTTGAAGGCGACCAGTTGTAAGTGCTGGCGCCCGTTGCCTGTAAGTTAATACCACGTTGCCTGCAAATAAAAGTATCCTGTCCGGCCCGAACATTTGGTATAGGGTAAGATTCGATAGATTTAGTCACCGTATCGGAACAACCGCTGCTGTTGGTAACCTGCAGAGAGATATTGTATATACCAGCTGTACCATAATTTTGTACAGCCGGATTTTGAAGTGTTGAAAAGGAGTTATTACCAAAATTCCATTGCCAGCTAAGGGCCGCCGTGTCGGCTACCGTTACTATACCTTTTGCTGTAAGTGTTAACGGGGTGCAGCCATTGGCGGTTGTAGTAAAATCGACATGGGGAGTTGGTGCTACTTTTACAGGAACGGATGCCGTTACTGAGTCTGTACAACCATGTTCTGTTGTGATTACCAGCTTTGGATAATACTGTCCCGTGTTATTGTATTGATGCACCGGATCCATTTCCGTACTTACGGTACCGTCACCCAAAGTCCAGTTATAATTGCTGATAGCATCATTGCTATAAGAAGAATCTTTAAAAGACACAGTACCCGCATTACACAGTACATGGCTGTTAAAATTAAATGCAGCCGTTACTCCGTTTACAACAATAGTATCGATTCCCCTGATTGGCACCTGGCAACCGTCTGTGTCGGTTAATATCATTTTTGGAATGTACTGTCCGGCATAAGTGTACAGGTGACTTACGGTGGAGTCGGTTGTGCTGAATGTTGCTCCATCATTGAAATCCCACAAAACAGATACGGCATCAATTGTGGTGGCAACAAAATTACTTCTAACTTGTTTGCAGCCCATTAACGGGCTGTAATTAATCGTACCCTTCGGGCCCTTTATAAAAATGGATTTTACCATCATGGTAGTACAGCCGCCGGGCCCTGTGGTTGTCAACGTGACTTTGTAGGTGCCGGCATAACTGTAAAAGTGAGTAGGGGAGGCGGTTGTAGCTGCTGTGCCATCTCCAAAATCCCACACAGATGAAACCATACTTGGAGTTAAATTGGTAAACTGTACGATGAGTGGAGGGCATTTACTCATGGAATCACTCATTAAAAAATTTGCCTGAGGTGTTATAATGCTGATCAGATTTTTTTTACTTACAGAATCGGTGCACCCGTATTGATCTGTAATAGAAAGTGATACCGTAAAACTGCCATTTGTGCCAAATGAGTGAAGTGGGTTTTGAAGACTGGAACTGCCTCCATCTCCGAAATCCCAGTGGTAGCTTAAGTTTGGTCCTGTTGACTGGTTGGTGAATTGTACCGGTTTTGAAGGACAGCTAAGCGTATCCCTGGTAATAAATTTTGCTACTGGTTTAGATATAATTAATGGAGTAACGAGGACAAAGCTGTCTTTGCAGCCAACCGAATCAGCAATGAGTAGCTTCACGGTAAAACTGCCCTCGCCCTGGAAGCTGTGCTGAAAGGGGGCAGCATTTAAAATTTCAGTAGTGCCATCACCATATGTCCAGGTAAAAGTTTTTATTGAGTGCAGTCCGTCAGTTGTAGAAAGGTCGTTAAAAGTAACAGGTGTGTTAAGGCAGCTTCCCGGAACGGAAGCCGTGAACTTTGCAATAGGGCCATTTACTCTAATGCCAAGGTTTTTAACCAGTGTATCACGGCAACCCAGCCGGTTGGTAATAATCAAACGGACAGAGAAATTGCCGCTTGCACGGTAAATATGCGTTACAGCATTTTCAATAGTATCCAGTGTTGTACCATCTCCAAAATCCCAGGTAAATTTATTTATTTCATCCAGGCTTAATCCTGTGGTGAACCGTATACTATTGCCCCGGCAAATAACGCTGTCAGATGTCGTAAAGGCTGCTTTGGCATCAATAATCTGCACTAGTATTTTTGTAGTATGTTCACACCCGGTGGTGTAATTTTTAACAGTTAAACTGGTTTCAAAAAATCCGGCATGGGGATACTGGTGCGTAACATTTTTTTGTGTGGAAGTAGTGCCATCACCAAAATCCCAGTTCCACTCATCTGCACCAATGGAGAAATCCGTAAATACTCTTTGATACGGATTTTTACAATCCATCTTGCTCGAAAATTTTGCAACCGGTGCATTGATATAGATATAATCTTTAAAGATGATGCTGTCAGCACATCCATTGTTCCACACAATCAGCTTGATATCAAATTTACCTGTATCGGAGTAAGTGTGGGAAGGATTTTTTGAATAACCCATCTGGCCATCTCCAAACATCCACAACCATTTGGTGACTTTACCAACGGTGAGATCTTTAAAATCGATGGCTGTTTTTGCACAGGTGATCCTTGGCGAAGCGCTGAAGTTCAATAAAGGCTTTGTGTCGGCAATGATACCACGTTCAACACTTGCCGTATCTGTACAACCACTCGCTGTGGTTTCAATTACTGACACAGCATAAACACCCTCGGTAGTATAAGTATGTGTAGGTGTTGCTTCTGTGGAAGTGGTGCCATCGCCAAAATTCCATAAATAACCTGTTACCGGATCAACTGTATTGGATGTGCTTACAAATGTTTTTGTAAAAGGAACGCAGCCACTGTCCGGCAGGTTGCTAAAACTTGCAACCGGTTTTTGAATTTGGATAAAATCATTTTTAAGTATCGTGTCGGCGCATCCTCCCGCATTGGTAACAATTAACTGCACCGAAAATTTGCCTGTGCCGGTGTAAGTGTGAACTGGATTTTGTTCAGTGCTAAAGGTACTGTCACCAAAATCCCAATAATAGTTAGCAGCATTTGCAGACTGGCTTGTAAAATGCGCAGCAAAAGGGCTGTTGCAGGAAGCGGTATCAACGGAGGAAAATACTGCTACCGGATTATCGTTGACCGTAATCGTTTGCGTTACAGAATCGGTGCAGCTTCCAAAATTGCTAACCAGTTTAACTTCGTATGTTCCGCCAACGGCAAACTTTTTAAAAGGGCTGCCGGCAGATGAAAAAGTGCCGTCGCCAAAACTCCATTTGCTGGATAGTGGTGTTGGGCTTGAAGTATTGACAAATAAAACGGGGCGCTGTGCACATATTGTGTCTGTATTTATAAAAGCTGCTTTTACCTTATTAACTAAAATTTCGTTGTTTTTTATGATGGTATCGGAACATCCTTTGGCATTGACGACAATTAACTGAACAGAAAAATTGCCGTAAGCCGAGTAAGCATGGGACGGGTTTGCAAGTGTGGATATCGTACCATCTCCGAAGTTCCATTTATAATTGAGGGTGCCAGTTCCTGAAGATAAATTTTTGAAGTTGATTACAACAGGAAAACTACAGTTATTGGGTGCGTTATTACTAAAATTAGCTTTTACTATCGGGCTTATTTGTATGTATTTGGATTTTGACAATGTGGTTAAGCAACCATTACTGTTTCTTACCCTTAGCGTCACATTAAAATTGCCGCTTGTTGTGTACGTGTGAACCGGATTTTTCGCTCCCGACGAAAAGCCATCACCGAAATCCCACTGCCAGGTAGTTATGGAATCTGCGGGGGCAGTGCTTTGGTCCGTAAACTGAACTGGTAATGGAATACATCCTGAACTTGCGGAACTTGTAAAGAGCACTTTTGGCTGAGCGTAAACCGTGATAAATTGGGTTTTGGTGACGGAATCTGAACCGCTGCTGTTTTTTACCACCAGCTTAATGGTGTACTGGCCGGGATTAAAATAAGTAACCGAAGGGTTTTGCAGAAATGAAATGGTGCCATTGCCCAGGTTCCATTTCCATTGCGTGGGTTTATTGGTGGTGTTATCTGTAAAACGAACTACCAATGGCGCACAACCGCTGGTGGGAGTTGCCGTGAAATTAGCTGCCAGCTGGGCTGAGGCGCCAAAACCGAGTACCGTCAATAGTAACAGACAGTATGCCTTGGTTGCAATGCTGGCTATCATAAGATTTTTTTGCTTTTGGTTCTAAAATAGGATGTTGAAACGTATGCTGGACAACGCTTTATAAAACTCCAAAAGGCTTGAAAAATTGTAGGTCACATATAATAGTGAGGGAAGTAGAAATCTTACTACAGCAAGTGCCCTGATTTTTGGCTGAAATGTACAACTGGCAGCTGTTTAACTAACAGAAGTATTGTGGAGAGCATCGGGCTATAATCTCCTCATGTGCAGTACCTTCGGATCAGCGCTGCCCCATGGAGCCAACTCAAGTACGGGAACCCCCTTTTTTGTAAATTTCCAGGAACGGTTTAAAAATGCAAATGAGGCAGGTATATTGGATGAATTTAAATTAATAATCAGTTTGCTATAGTCGCTATTACTGGACCAGGTGCCTGTATAAGTAATGCCATCTTTTGTACCGGTCATATCCCCCTCGTAAAACGAAGTGGTTTTGGTAAGAATGAAGTCATAACCGGCATATTGGCTCGTGATATCTACACTGCTGTCGCTTGCAAAGTCTACAACAAAGGTTTTTCCCAGCACATTATCAGCGAAATACTGTTCCAGCGTGCTTTGGTCACCGCTAAGCAATTTTAGTTTTTTACAGCTGCTGTTAAGCAACGTTAGCGAACAACACAATGCAATTAATATCGCCATGTAAAAATTGCCATAACGCTTGATTTTTCTACAAACCATAAATGGCAGTGTATTTTTTTGTTGCATAATCAATAAAATACGTTGAATTTAGAGCTTCACCTGTTGCTTTTTTACACAATTGTTCTGATGTGAATTCACGCCCATATTGGTGAATATTTTTTCTTAACCAGTTTAAAACGGTTGCAGTACTCCCCGCTTCAATTTCTTTATTTACAGATGCATTTTCCTTTTCAATCGCTGCATACAATTGCGCCGCAATAATGCTGCCAAGGCTATATGTAGCAAAATAACCAAAACTGCCATGGCTCCAGTGTATGTCCTGTAAACATCCTTTGGCATCTTCAGGAACGGTAACACCCAGGTAACTTTGGTAATGTTCGTTCCAGTAGGCTGGAATATCTTTGGTACTGATGGTTCCTTCAATCAGCATTTTTTCAATTTCGTAACGGATCATCACGTGAAAATGGTAGGTCAGTTCATCGGCTTCGGTGCGTATGAGTGATGGTTGCACTTTATTAATTCCCTTATAAAATTGTTCTGCTGTCAGTTGATTGCATTGCCCGGGAAAGAACGTTTGCAACTGTTTTAAATTGTGCTGCCAAAAGGGAAGCCCTCGACCAATACAATTTTCCCACAGCCGGCTCTGACTTTCGTGGATGCTCAGACTACAATATTCGCTAAGCGGCAGCCCGTATTCCGCAGCCGGCAAGCCCTGCTCGTATAGAGCATGGCCACCTTCGTGAATACAACTCCAGGTCATGTTGCCAAAATCATTCTCGTCAACCCTTGTCGTTACCCGCACATCATAGTTGTTAAAGCTGGTGGTAAATGGATGTACGCTCAGGTCCTGCCTTCCGGCTTCAAAATCAAAACCAATTTTTTTCAACAATTCAATGCCAAATTTCCACTGGGCGTCTTTATCAAAATGCTGGTGCAAAAACGAATTGTCAACCTGCGGTTTGTTTTTTATTTTATTGAGTAAAACTGATAACTGCGGTTTAAGATGATTGAATATGCCGTCAACAGTTGCAACGGTAAGGCCCTTGTCGTAGTCGTTCATTAATGCATTGTAGGCATGCTGCTCATAGCCAAGCAGATCCGCTTCCTGCTTTTTTAATGCAATCAGGTTATGCAGCGGGCGTTGAAATGTTGCAAAAGAATTATTAGTGCGGGCTTTTACCCATGCATGGTAGGCCGTATTGACAGCTTCACTCATCTTTCTTACAAAATCACTGCTCAGTTTTACATTGCGGGTATAGTCTTCCAGGCTAAGCTGTACATTTCTTTTTTCACTGGCACTCAGATCTTCTTTGCTGTTTAATTCCTGCAACAATGCGCCCATAGCTTCGGTGGTAAACAGCTCATGCGCCATTTCACTCAGTGTTGCCAGTTGTCTTCCCCTGAAGTCGTTGCCTTTCGGCGGCAGGTAGGTTTCCTGGTCCCACTGTAAAACCGCACTGGCGTATTTTACGTCAGCAATTTTTTGCATCTTTGTTTTGTAGGCAGCATATAATTCAGCAGAACTCATCTTTTTAATTTTTATAAATGACCATACAGCAAATCTGTTCTTTTTTAGAAACCATTGCGCCTGCAAGTTTACAGGAAAGTTATGATAATGCGGGTTTATTAACCGGCGATCCAAACCGCGAATGTACCGGCATTATTACAGCACTGGATGCAACAGAAGCGGTAGTGCGGGAGGCGATTGAAAAAAACTGCAACCTGGTAGTAGCGCATCACCCCATTATTTTTGGCGGATTAAAAAAAATTACCGGGAAAAATTATGTTGAAAAAACTATTATTGCAGCCATTAAAAATGATATTGCCATTTATGCTATTCATACCAACCTGGATAATATTTTAACTGGTGTAAATGGCAGAATGGCTGATTTACTCGGCCTGGTAAATCGCCGGGTATTGCAGCCCAAAAAGGGCATGGTGAAAAAACTGGTAACTTTTGTACCAGCTGCACACGCCGAAGCAGTCCGTAGCGCTTTATTTGCTGCCGGTGCCGGCCAAATTGGCAACTACAGCGAATGCAGTTTCGCGGTAAATGGAGAAGGCAGCTTTAAAGGCGGACCGGAAACGGTGCCATTTGTGGGTGAACCAGGTGTACGCCATGCTGAAAATGAACTGCGGCTGGAGACAATTTACCCGGCATGGGTTGAAAATCAAGTAGTAAAAGCTTTGTTGGCGGTGCATCCCTACGAGGAGCCGGCATATGATCTGTATTTGCTGGATAATGCCCGTCAGCAAACCGGCAGCGGATTGATGGGGGAATTGCCTGCGGCTGTACCCGCCGCCGTTTTTTTACAACAACTGAAAAAAGTATTTGAATTAACCGTCGTCAGGCATACGCCATTAATGTCCAAACCGGTGCAAAAAATAGCACTTTGCGGAGGTGCCGGCAGCTTCCTTACCGGGGCTGCAGTTGCCGCCGGTGCTGACTTTTACGTAACGGGAGATGTGAAATACCACGAGTTTTTTGATGCGAATGATCAGTTGGTAATTGCAGATATCGGACATTTTGAGAGCGAACAGTACACCGTTGACCTGTTATTTGATATTTTGAGGGAAAAATTCCCTAACTTTGCCGTCCTTAAAACAAGGGTTAAAACCAACCCTGTTAACTACTTTGTTTAAATTCGGTAATCTATTAAAGGCAAAGTCAGTATAAAAAGGGGCAATTTTGAAGACGTTCAATAGCGATGGAAAAGTACAAGAGTGCGACGCAACGATGTTCAACATTGCTGAAATGCCGGTAACACAACTTTTAAAACTATAAATTTCAAACAATAATATGGCCGCAGTAAAAGATTTCTCCGTTGAAGAAAAATTAACATCGCTTGTTCGTTTACAAAAAGTGGATTGCAAGCTGGATGAAATTCAGATTTTGAAAGGTGAATTGCCAATTGAGGTAAAAGACCTGGAAGACGAAATTGAAGGTTTGCACGCCCGTCAAACCCGTGTGGAAGAAGAAATTAATGGCATGCAGGAATTTATTAACCAAAAGAGAGAAGCCATTAAGGAAGCGGAAGCGCTGGTTAAAAAATATGAGAAACAAAGTGAAAATGTAAAGAATAACCGTGAGTTTGAAGCAATCAATAAGGAAATTGAAATGCAGACTTTAGAAGTGAAGCTTTGCGAAAAACACATTAAAGACGCTACTGAAGAAATTGGTGAAAAAGCTCGTCAGCTGGAAACTGCTAAAAAAGCGGTGAGCATTAAAGAAGGTAATTTAAGTGGCAAGAAAGGGGAACTGGAAAAAATTATCGGGGAAACTGAGAAGGAAGAAAAGCAATACAATAAACAGGCCCTTGAAGCAAGAAGCCATGTAGATGAGCGTTTATTGTTAAGCTATGACCGCATCCGTAAAAATTACCGCAACGGGTTGGCTGTAGTACCTGTAGAAAGAGACAGCTGCGGAGGTTGTTTTCATGCGATTCCGCCACAAAAACAAAGTGAAATTAAATTGCGGAAAAAGGTGATTGTATGTGAAAACTGCGGCCGTATACTGGTTGATGCAGATTTGAACGACAGCATTGAAATAAAGTAATTTGCCATACGACTTCGGATGAAAAGCACTTCAGTTACTGAGGTGCTTTTTTATTTTCAGCAGGTGTTTAAATTTTATGAAACGGGCAAAACAAGCCAAAAAAAAACTAATTTGCTGCCTCAATTATGCTGCAAAAATTAAACATACAGAACTACGCAATCATAGATCAAATTGCCATCGATTTTAGCGCCAACCTCAATATCATTACCGGGGAAACCGGTGCCGGTAAAAGTATTTTAATGGGTGCCTTAAGCCTGATACTGGGTGAAAGAGCGGATAGCACCACCTTAATGAATAAGGACAAAAAATGTGTGGTAGAAGGTTTTTTTAAAGCCGGAGGCAGAAAGGAAATAAAAGGCTTTTTAAAAGAGAATGAACTGGATATAGAGGACGAAGTAGTGATAAGAAGAGAGATAGCTGTAAACGGCAAATCGAGAGCGTTTATAAATGATACCCCCGTAAATCTTGGACAGTTGAAGGAACTCAGTTCCTTGTTGGTTGATCTTCATCAGCAATTTGATACACTGGAATTGGGTGACAGTGATTTTCAACGCCAGGTGCTGGATGCGCTGGCAGGAAATGGTAACCTGCTGCAGGAATATACCACCATTTTTACGCAATACAGTAAAACAAAAAAGGAACTGCAGGAACTGGTGCAGCAACAGGCCGCAGCCAATACGGCACTTGATTACAACCAGTTTCTATTTGATGAACTGGATGAAGCCGGGCTAAAGGAAAATGAACTCGAAGAATTGGATGCTGAACTTAAATTACTTAGCAATGCGGAAAATATAAAGCAACAATTAAGCGCTGTTTATTTTGAATTAAAAGACAGTGATCAACCTATTACGCAACAGGTTAAATCACTTAGCAATAAGCTGCATGGCTTGCAGCAATACCATGCTTCTATTGAAGAGCTTACAAAGCGTTTATTGGGCGCCCAGGCGGAGTTGCAGGATATCGGTGATGAACTGGAAGCCATTGATAATGGCGTGCAATACAGCCCGGAAAGAATACAGGTGGTAAATGATAAAATTTCACTGGGATATAAGTTATTAAAAAAGCACAACGTACATACTACGGCGGAGTTGCTTGTAATTAAAGATGAACTTCAGCAAAAACTGAATGATATACTGAACATTGGCGAGGCCATTGCAGCAAAAGAACAGGTTACAAAGGAATTGCAGCGGCAATGCGAACGGTTGGCTGCAGCCATAACGGCCAATCGTAATAAGGCCATCAAACCATTTACCGAAAAAGTGAACGCCCTACTTGCTCAGGTGGGCATGCCCAACGCGGTGATCAAAGTGCAGTTGCAATCAATAGCATTACATATTGATGGTGGTGACAGCATTGAATTTTTATTTGATGCCAATAAAAGCGGCCGCTTTGAGCCGTTGCGCAAAGTGGCCAGCGGCGGGGAGTTGAGCAGGTTAATGCTTTGCATCAAATCTCTGGTGGCAAAAAAATTACAATTACCTACATTGATATTTGATGAAATTGATACCGGCATCAGCGGTGAAGCTGCCAAACAAGTGGGCATCATTATGAAAGATTTATCATCCGGCCACCAGTTAATTGCCATAACGCATCAACCCCAGATTGCTGCCAGGGCTAGCGCCCATTATTATGTGTATAAAAGCACTAAAGGTGACAAGATCAATACGGCTATCCGATTGTTAAGTAATGACGAACGCATTACTGCTATTGCTCAAATGCTAAGTGGCGAAAAGCCAACTGCGGCAGCATTGGAGAACGCCAGGGAAATGGTGGCAATCGATTGATAATTGACAATTTAAAACGAATAATTTTCCCAGGTTGATGTTAATAATGACTAGCTGGGTATGATTTAATGGATAGCAGGAACACCATTTTACAGGTAACCAACAATACTGGCTTTACCGAAAAAACAGCCATTCTCCAAGGTCCATCCGCCTTTTACCCTTGAAGATTTTTGATTACACCTTACAAACCTTATTTTTACCCTTCAAATTAAAATCAGCTATGTCTTACAATTTACTAAAAGGAAAAAAAGGAATTATTTTTGGAGCCCTGGATGAAAAATCGATTGCATGGAAAACAGCATTGCGTTGTCATGAAGAAGGTGCCGAATTGTTGCTAACCAACGCACCTGTAGCGATGCGCATGGGTGAAATTAATAAGTTAGCTGAAACAGTAAATGCCCCCGTAATTCCCTGCGATGTTACAAGCAATGCTGATGTACAAAACCTGATTGTTAAGGCAAAAGAACATTTTGGTGGTGGTGTTGATTTTATTTTACATTCCATAGGTATGAGTGTTAATATGCGCAAGGGAAATTCTTATACTGAAATTGATTACGGTTTTAATGCCAAAACGCTTGATATTTCTGCTACCAGCCTGCATCGGGTGCTTGCAATTGCTATGAAGGAAGATGCCATTAAGGAGTGGGGTAGCGTGGTAGCACTGACTTATATTGCGGCACAACGGGTATTTCCAAACTATAATGAAATGGCGGACGCCAAATCATTACTGGAAAGTATAGCCCGTAGCTTTGGTTACTATTATGGCGTAGGAAAAAAGGTCAGGATTAATACAGTCTCTCAGTCACCCGTACGCACCACAGCCGGCAGCGGCGTTAAAGGCTTTGATGGTTTTATCACCTATGCAGAAAAAATGAGCCCGCTGGGTAATGCAAGTGCTGAAGACTGCGCCAATTATTGCGTTACGCTGTTCAGCGATTTAACCAAAATGGTTACCATGCAAAATTTATTTCACGATGGAGGTTTTTCAAATACAGGTGTTACGCAAACGGTAATTGAACAGATGGAAAAATAATTTCACGACATGGTAGAAATAATTATACTAACTGGTATTCTGCAAAGAATACCAGTTATAGTTTAAGCGCCAGCCAAATGCTTAAGAAAATAATACTGGTGCAGGTCAACAATAAAGCATCAGTTTATACCAACGACAAAGCCACTGACAAAAGTCAATGGCTTTGATGCACAAATAGTATTATGAAAGGCAATCCCGGACGGACAGCTATGTATTCAATTAATATTCATCCTCATTGAAAAAGAAGTCTTCCTGGCTTGGATAATCAGGCCAGATATCTTCCAGCCCTTCATAAATTTCACCTTCATCCTCCAGTTCCTGCAGGTTCTCAATTACTTCAATAGGAGCACCGCTGCGGATACTAAAATCTATCAGTTCATCCTTTGTTGCCGGCCAGGGAGCGTCTTCTAAATGAGAGGCCAATTCTAGTGTCCAAAACATCGCTTAATGGTTTAATTTTTTGCAAATGTAAAAGTTTGGTGGAATTAAACAAATGTGTTTTTTCACCCTTGGTTTTATTTTTTATTTTAAACGGGTAAATAGTGTTCTTAATTGTCCTTAAATTATTAATTATTAATTACTTTAGCCAGATGCTGACAGCAACAAACATTATTAAAAATTACGGCAGTCTGCCGGTTTTGCGTGGGGTTGATATCAACATAAAAAAGGCGGAAATTGTAAGTATCGTCGGTTCGTCAGGTGCAGGTAAAAGCACGCTGCTGCACATTCTTGGCACTTTGGATACGGCTGATAAAGGCTCTGTTTTGCTGGCCGGCGAAAAGATAGAAAAGCTCAGCGGGAAAAAACTTGCAGCATTTCGTAACAAAAATATTGGCTTCGTTTTTCAGTTTCATCACTTATTGCCTGAGTTTACGGCTGTTGAAAACGTATGTATTCCAGGCTGGATTGCAGGCAAAAAAAAATCGGAGATTAAAGAAAAAGCCATCCAATTGTTAACAACTTTAGGTCTTTCTAACCGGATTGAAAACAAACCACAGCAACTTTCAGGTGGCGAACAGCAAAGGGTAGCTGTGGCCAGAGCTTTAATAAACGACCCCTTAATCGTTATGGCAGATGAGCCAACGGGCAACCTTGACAGTGCCAATGCAAAAGAATTACACCAACTTTTTATTCAACTCAGGAATCAGTTTCAACAGACTTTTTTAATTGTAACACACAATGAGGAACTTGCCCAAATGAGCGACCGTATTTTGCACATGAAAGACGGCAGGATAATGGATAATTTATAATCAATAATGTATAATACTGTCAGTTAGGCGGAGCGTATGTGTTATGCGAGGCGGGCTTATTTCGTTACGGGATTGATTACAAAATTTTTTAGGATTTTTCGCAGCCGGAAAACTAATTAGCCATTTAATAATTATTAATTGTCAGTTTATCCGTGGTTTCCAGGCAATTTCCTGCACGTGTAACTGATAACCTATGTATCTGGACAAAACAAAAAGATAATCACTCAATCGGTTGATGTATTTTATTACCAGCGGCTCTACAAATAGTTCATGTACCTGCATATTCACACACAAACGTTCTGCACGCCTGCAGATGCACCTTGCCACATGGGTTGTGGAAACAGCAACGTGCCCACCCGGCAATATAAAATGTTTCATGGCCGGCAGCATCTCGTTCATGCGATCTATTTCCTTTTCCAGCAATACCACATCATCCTCTTTAAGATCAGGGATTTTCATCAATGGTTCTTTATCGGGATCGCATGCCAGTGAAGAACCAACAGTAAATAGACGGTCCTGAATTTCTTTTAAAATAATTTTAGAATGGGCATCTTGAATAAGATCACTTACAAGGCCAATGTAAGAATTCAATTCATCCACCGTGCCATAGGTTTCAATGCGTAAATGATTTTTGGGCACTTTTGTTCCACCGATTAAACTGGTTGTTCCCAGGTCGCCGGTTTTAGTATAAATCTTTGCTGCCATATAGTTTAGTAGATTGAATTATAGCAAAGCAAACAACGAAACACTCAAAAAGTTTATAGATAAAAGCATTAAGCCGGTTGTGCAATAACAGATGGATTGGAATTTACCCTGTCCGTTTCAATCAAACCGTCTCGTAAACGCACTACCCGGTGTGCAAATCCGGCAATATCTTCTTCGTGCGTTACCAGTACTACCGTGTTGCCATCATTGTGAATTTTGCCCAGGATATCCATGATTTCGTAGGAGGTTTTAGAATCCAGGTTTCCTGTAGGTTCATCTGCCAAAATGATGGCAGGATCATTTATCAGAGCCCTCGCAATCGCTACACGCTGGCACTGTCCGCCACTTAATTCATTTGGTTTATGGTGGCTTCTGTCATCTAGTTTTACTTTATGTAAAACTTCCCTGGCCCTGTCCATTCTTTCCTTTTTTGCAATGCCGCTGTAAATGAGCGGCAGCGCTACGTTTTCTGCTGCGGTTAACCTGGGAAGTAAATTAAATTGCTGAAAAACAAAGCCAATTTCTTTGTTGCGTATTTCGGCCAGGTCGTTGTCAATCATACGGCTAACATCGTGGCCATTTAAAATGTACCGGCCGCTGGTGGGTGTATCCAGGCAACCTAAAATATTCATCAGGGTAGATTTTCCGGAGCCACTCGGTCCCATCAATGCTACATACTCGTTCTTAAAAATATCAATGTTAATGCCTTTTAGTACCTGCAACTCCTGCTTGCCTAAATAATAGCTTTTGCAAATATTTTCCAGATGAATAATGCCCTGCATGGTGATATTGATTTATTGATTTGCTAAATGATTACTGGTAAAAGCCGGTAAGGTTTGTGTATTGATAAATTTAAGCGATGTACCATTAAGACGCATGGCTGTTTATTTTTTGATTACTTTAGGCACTTTAAAAAACTCCTTATCGTGCAGCGGAGCATTTTTTAATCCTTCCTCCCTGCTGATGCTTCCTTTTACTTCGTCTTCCCGCAACACGTTTATATTATCGCTCATATGCAGCAGCGGAGCTACTCCTGTCGTGTCCAGCTCATTCAGCTTTTCTACAAAAGCAATCATTTTTTGCAAGTCTGTTTTAATACTTGCTTTTTCAATATCATTAAACTGAAGCCTTGCCAGGTGCGCAATTTTATCTACCAGGGTATCATTTACTTCCATCAAACAAAAATAAAGGATTAGGCTGACAGACCTACTGAATTTATATGAATGGCAGTCAATTTTTTTCCTTTACAGATATGGCTTAAGACTATTGTGTTTTGTTATCTTTGCCGTCTTTATGAGTAAAAAACAAGAAATTGTAATGAGTGGCATCCGGCCTACCGGATTTTTGCACCTGGGAAATTATTTTGGGGCCATACGTAATTATGTAAAAATGCAGGAAGATTATGACTGCTATTTTATGGTGGCAGACCTGCATTCGCTTACCACCCATCCTGATACCAAACAGCTGAAAGACAATGTGCATAGGGTATTGGCAGAAAATATTGCCTGTGGACTGGACCCGGATAAAGTGGCTTTGTATTGCCAGAGCCACGTATTTGAAACCGCTGAACTGTATTTATACCTGAATATGCTGGCGTATACCGGCGAACTTGAAAAGACAGTTACTTTTAAAGACAAGGTTCGGCAGAACCCCGATAACATTAATGCCGGGTTGCTTACATATCCAGTTTTAATGGCCGCAGATATTTTATTACACAGAGCTAAATACGTGCCCGTGGGTAAAGACCAGGAGCAGCACCTGGAAATAGCAAGGACCTACGTTAACCGCTTTAATCATCGTTACGGAGAAGTTTTTCCTGAACCGTTTGCCTTTAATTATAATCAGCAACTGGTAAAAGTGCCGAGTCTGGATGGTGCCGGTAAAATGAGTAAAAGCGAAAATCAAATGGCTACTTTATTTTTGGCGGATGAAGACGATGTAATCCGCAAAAAAGTGATGAAAACAAAAACTGATGCAGGACCGCAGGAGTTAAATTCACAAAAACCGGAGTACATTGAAAATGTATTTAGTTTGATGAAACTCGTAAGTGGCGATGACGTAATTTCAAAATTTGAAAATGACTATAACAATTGTTCTATTCGTTATGGAGATATGAAGAAGCAACTGGCGGAAGATATGGTGCAATTTATTGCTCCTATCCGGGGTAAAATAAATGAAATTTTAAATGATAAAAAATACCTGGCCGAAGTAATGGAAAAAGGCGCAGCAAAAGCAGGTATTAGCGCAAAAGCTACCATGCAGCTGGTAAGAGAAGCAATGGGATTAAACTATTAAGCTTGTACCAAACCGCAATTTTGCATTTGTATGTTTATATACCAAAGTTTGCTACATTCACTTGTCATTATCGGAGTACTAAATTATTTTATCATCTTTAAATTACCCATTGGGGTGGGGCAACATGGCCAAATCTAAGAAACCAAAACATATTGCAGTAGCCGGAAACATCGGAGCCGGTAAAACTACTTTAACAGAAATGTTGAGTAAACATTACAAATGGATACCTCAGTTTGAAGATGTTGACCACAACCCTTACCTGAATGATTTTTATGAAGATATGCCCCGCTGGAGTTTTAACCTGCAAGTGTTTTTTTTAAACAGCCGTTTAAAACAGTTGCTCGAAATTCAGCATGGTTCAGAAACAGTGATACAGGACCGCACGATTTATGAGGATGCGAATATTTTTGCACCCAACCTGCATGACATGGGACTAATGGGAAAAAGAGATTTTGATAATTATTACCAGTTTTTTGAAACACTCAAGTCAATGGTGCAACCGCCGGACCTGCTTATCTATCTAAAGGCCTCTGTACCTACGTTGGTTGCACAAATTCAAAAAAGAGGCAGGGAATACGAAGAAAATATCCGGCTGGATTATTTGAAAAAACTAAATGATTATTACAACGGATTTATTGACAGTTATAAAGAAGGGCCTTTGCTTATTATTGATGCAGATAAAAATAAGTTTGCAGAAAATGAAGAACATTTGGGGCAGATTATATCCAGTATTGATTCTAAATTATTCGGGCTATTTTAGTTTGATGTAAAGTCTTCCGATTATCATAAGGGCGAATTTAAATCCAAAGGTAAGATTTGGACTGACTTAAACGTGAAGGCAAACAAGGGGAATAAAATCAGCCATTCGGTAAATTATAAAAGAAGAGATGCTCACATAAAGAATGAAGAAAAATGTTGGAAAGACCAAAGAAAATCTAACAATGATATAAGCGATAATCGTTTTAATCTATCAGTTGATTTTTCATAGCATAAAACACCAGGCCGACAGAATTTTTTACACCGAAGCGTTCCATCATCCTGTCTTTGATTGCTTCCACCGTTCGCGAGCTGATATCCATTTTTTGAGCAATTTCTGCAGCAGTAAATTCCATGCAAACCAATGTAAGTACTTCTTTTTCCCGATCAGTTACAAGAATTTCTGTATTAAGAGAAGGATTAAATTTTTGCCTGCTATAATTCTTTTTAATTAATACTTTATTTACAAAAGGGTTTAAATAAAATCCCGTTCGCATCACTTCCAAAATGGCTTTTTTTATTTCTGCAGGATCAGTACTTTTTAGCAAATAACCTGCAGCACCACAATCCATCAGGTGTCCTACGAAACGTTCATCTTCGTACATGGTTAAAATAATAACACGAATGTGGGGATAGTCTTTTGTAATTTGTCTTGTAGTATCAATGCCGTCTTTAAGTGGCATTTTTAAGTCGCATAAAATTACGTCCGGCGCAGCTGCTGCAAGGTTTGCCAGCAGTTCTTCACCATTATCTGCCTCCAACACAAATTGAAATTCCGTGTACGACCTCATAGAAAGAATTACTCCTTTTCTGAAAATCTGGTGGTCATCGGCTATTGCAACTTTAATTGGATTCATAAAAACTGGTTAATCAAATTTATGAAAAAGTTTCGGTTTTTCTTTAACCGGTTTATATCAACGGGCAAATCCGCAAGTCTGGAGACATGCAGTAGTTAGTAAGTTGAGTCTTTTGGAATCTCCAGTGTTACTTTAAAATAAGTATGGCTGGGATCAATTTCAAAAAAAATCCGGCCATTCAATACCTTAATGCGACTAGCTATATTTTTTAACCCCAAGCCTGTTGACACATGATTGAGTCGGTCGAACTCTGTTTGAACAATACCTTGCCCATCATGATGGAGTCTGAAATAACTATGAGTGGCATTGGCATTTTGTGTGAGATGAATAAATCCTGCACTGCTGTGTTTGATGATATTATTTACCAGCTCTTGTATAACCCGGAAAATAAGTAATTCCTGGTCGAGTTTTAAACGGGTGCGGTAGTCATGAAAACGAACGCTGGCGTTCAGGGTTCCGCTGCCATTTATTTTCTGAAATAAATCACTCATAGCGCTTTCCAATCCAAAATTTTTGAGAGTGGGTGGCATCATGCTATGACTGATATTTCTGATCAGCTGTATAGAATCATCAATAATTTGCTTGGCGCTGAAGATGGATTGTAACTGTACGGCCGGCTCCTGGTTAATCAAATTTTCATTCAGGTAAAGCCGTGCAGTGGCCAGCAGGGGGCCAACGTCATCGTGTAAATCTGCGGCAATCCGGTTCCGTTCCTCTTCCTGGAATTTAATAGATGCATTCAGCAAGATTTGTTGCTTGTCATCTTCCAGTCTTTTCAACTGATCGTTAAAGCGGATAACCCTGCGCTGATGAAAAATAACAAAAAATACGATACCTAACGTTAAACTAAGCATTGCAAGCGTACCAAAAAGCATGATGTAGTTAAACCCCGAAGATGAGTTGACTGGAACTTGTAAAAAGATCATTGGTGGTAAGCTTAGGTATTAATTGATTTATTAAAAGGTTTAAAATTGTCAAGGTTTAAGTCGACCGGTATAGTGTGGTGTTCAGTATGTGTGGTTTGGTTTTTATTAACAATGATAGCGATGCTAAGTAACACGTTTTTTATAATGGTAATCGTACTATTAATAAAGGTGTATTGTTTATTAAAATCAGGTGTGCCCATCATTGACTTGGAGTATAAAAAAAGAAAAAAATTGCCGGAAAAATATAGGAGTAGCGCCACAGAAATCCAGAAGCTGGGTAATTGGTACAATGGGGTAGTTAAATTATATTGCATTACATTGTAAAAATAATAGACGATTAACAATGTAAAAAAAAGGCATTCAACAACAAGTGGCATAAAATCCCATTCGCCAAACCTGCTGGTGTAAAAATTATAAATCCAATAAATTATGTATAAGCATATTGATAAAACAATAAATTGTTTACTTTTAATACTTTTAAATATAGAGATGTAGACGAATGAAATAAGGATGAATTCAAAAATTAAAAAAAATCTTACCATAACAACAAAATACGGTAAACTAAAAAATTTAATAATAGCTAACGTAATTCCTAAAAACACTACAAGTACAATAGTGTAAACAAAAAAAACCTTTATTTCTTTGCTAATAATTCTTTTGTAGAATAATAAACAAAGAAAGAAAGGTGCAATCTCCGAGAGATAATTAATCTTTTGTAGAATTTCTATGATAATAGGTAGTTTTCTCAAAAGTAATTAACTTTTTTCAAAAACGTACTTTATTAATCTCTAGAATAAACGTGTTCCGTGGGGTAAATTAACCAGCGTTCCGTACATAAAAAATTAGTTTAAAGGATTTAGAAATGATTCCGTGATGTAAACTTCATATTAAATAGCATCATAAACAATGGGTATAATTTGAAACACCAGGTATAATATCGTTAAAATACAGTGCAGACAAGGTCTTTGGACGAAAAGGCAAGGTAAAAAAAAGTAAAAAAATGGGTAAATTTACGTATGCTGTATAGTAAATTTACTATTAGGTTTTGCAGTAATCATACGATTATTTTACTGCGTAATCATACGATAGTGTAATTACCTGCTGAGTTGGTAAGTAAATTTTTAAATTAGCTATGCAGGGTAATACGAAGGATAACTTTAAAACGAGATCAGTTAATAACACTTTGGAGATATAAATGGAAAGAGCAAACCACGCAAGGATGTTTGCAGATGATACATTACTTTGAAAGTACCAATAGCAATAACACTCATCATAATGCGATCAAATTATGGTGAGGTATGGTAAGGTTTAATAAATGTGGTATGATTTTTTTGAGCACGTTAGTATAATTACTCAGTACTCGTTCGCAATAACAAAATATTAATCACGTTATTTGCATTACCAAAAACTAAATGAATTGAGAATTTTATACCGGCTAATTTAATTTTCTTCAGATGTAGTGACTTTAAAATAAATTCAATTATATAATTTAGTGACAAACCAAACTAATTCTTCTGTTGTATGTCTATCTCTGCGGATTACTTAATCAAAATAGCTATCGCCGACGACCACAAAATTTTCAGGGATGGAATTAAAATGGCTCTTTCCGGTAAACCCAATCTTAAAATGCTTTGGGAAGCAGAAGATGGGAAGGACATGATGCACAAGATTGCCATTAAAAAACCAGAGGTATTATTGATGGACATCCGGATGCCTGAAATTGATGGCATCAACGGCATTGAGCTTATAAGAAAGGAATATGACGGCATAAAAATTATTGTGCTCAGCATGTACGATGATCACCAGATGATTAGTAAAATGATGGAGATGGGAGCCAATGCCTACCTCACAAAAACAACAGATCCGGAAGAAATATACGAGGCCATTTTAACTTGTATGAACGAAGATTTTTATTTTAATGACCTGGTGAACAAGGCTGTGATGGGCAAGTTAATGCAGAAAAAAAATGTACGCCAGCATTATACCAATACGGCCGCTATCCATTTTAATGAGAAGGAAATAAAAATTCTTCAACTACTTGCAGAAGATAAAACGACAGAGGAAATATCCAAAACTATATTTTTAAGCCCCCGCACAATTGAAACAATCCGCCAAAATATGAAAACCAAGGTAAACGCCAAAACCATTGGCGGGCTGATTATGTACGGCATGCGAAACAAACTAATTGAATAATATTTCCTGCATTAGCACGTTTAATTACAGAAATGTTTTTCAATGGAGTCACCTGCGTAAAATTGATCACAAATGCATAGTGTGGCAGGTTTTGCTGAATTTTTTCCCAGGCTGAGTATTTACCATAGTAAAATTCCTATGTTAAATAACACGTAGTTCTCCTAAGAATGGTAAAGGAAATTGAGCGATATTGCATTTTTAAGAACGCTTTTTTGTAATTTAATAAGTACTCTTTTATATTTAAACTGACAAATTTTGGAACCGATCAAAGTGTTAATTGCGGACGACCATGTATTATATCGGGCCGGTGTAAAAACTGCCCTGAGTTCGAAAAGTGACGTTAAGGTTATTGCGGAAGCAGATAATGGTATGCATTTACTAACTATGCTGAAAGCGGTTCAGCCAGACGTAATATTGCTGGATATTCAAATGCCTGTAATGGACGGTATTACTGCTCTTCCGGAGATAAAAAAGAACTGGCCAGATGTAAAAGTAATCATGCTCACCATGCTGGAGGATCACAGTATGATAACGAAGTTGATGGAACTGGGAGCCAACAGCTACCTTAGTAAAACCAGTGACATTGAAGTTATATACGAAGCAATTAAAACCTGTTTTGAACAGGACTATTTTTTTAATGCACTCACCAATAAAGCCTTACTTACAAATCTTAAACAACGCAACCAGGTAACACCTCAAAAATTAGTTCAGCAGGAAGCGCAATTAAATGATAAGGAGATGCTGATCTTAAAATTAATGTGCGAAGAAAAAACAACAAAGGAGATTGCCGATATGGTAGATCTTAGTCCACGAACCGTTGAAGCTATCCGTGATAAACTGAAAGTGAAGACTGGAGCAAAAAGTACTGCAGGTTTAATCATGTATGCGGTAAAACATAATATACTAAACGAGGAAATTTAATCATTAATCAAAATATCTAATTAAATAAGAACCGGCCTGTTTATATAAGACAGAAAAGTTGCACCTTTACGATAATTTTTTTCTCTTACAACCCCGATGAAGAAATGTCCCATCAATTTACTTTGGTGGGATTTTTTATTTAATGAGTTTTAAAATTTTTTACAGCATGTCCGTTCATATTTTTGCACATGAACTATTTTAATTACAATGGAAAAATTTTTGTTGAAGGAGAAGCTGTAATAGGTGCAGATAGCCGTGCCCTGCGTTATGGTGACGGGCTGTTTGAAACCATCAAAGCAAAAAACGGATTGCCGGAACTGGAAGACGAACATTTTGCAAGATTATGGAACGGCATGAGGGTGTTGCAATTTGAAATACCCAAACATTTTACACCAGACAAATTACACAATGAAATTACCACCCTGTTAAAAAAGAATCGTCACGAAAATATAGCCCGTATCAGGCTAAGTGTTTTCAGAGGGGACGGGGGACTGTTTGATGCAAAAAATTATTTGCCCAATTATATTATTCAAAGCTGGCCGTTGCCGGAAAACAGTGGAGAATTCAACAGTAACGGACTGGTGTTGGGTGTGTACAAAGAAGCAAAAAGAAGTTGTGACATATTAAGCAATATCAAACACAACAATTACCTGCCTTATATTTTGGCGGCATTGAAAGCCAAAGGTGAGAAATGGAACGATGCGATAATGTTAAACAACCATGATCGCATTTGCGATACAACCATTGCAAATATATTTTTAATAAAAGAGGGAATTGTTTATACTCCGTCATTAAAAGAGGGTTGTATCGCCGGTATCATGCGCAGGAAAATTATAAAAGACTTAGCTGATAATTGGCAGGTAATTGAAAATGAAATCACGCTGAAAGATTTGCAAAATGCAGATGAGGTTTTTTTAACTAACAGCATATACAATATGCAGTGGGTTCAGCGAATTGATGACACATCTTACTCAAACCAACATAGCCAAAAAATTTTCAAGACAATTTTTGCAACCATTCTGTAACCAGGCTGTTAAATATACGCGTACTATTTTAAGGGATATTTTATTTAGCAGTATAATGTTTATGGAAGCAATTAACATTTTTTGGTTTCGCAGAGATTTAAGATTGGAAGACAACGCAGGACTCTGTCACGCTCTGAAGGCAGGCAAACCCGTGTTACCCATTTTTATATTTGATAAGAATATATTGGATCAGCTGGAAGAAAAAACTGACAGGCGGGTAGAATTTATTCATGCTGCGCTCGAAGAAATGCAGGCAGAACTTGTTGAAATGGGGTCATCATTGAATGTGTTTTACGGCACACCCGCAAATATTTTTAAACAGCTGCTTACTAAGTATACCATAGATACAGTTTTTGCCAATCATGATTATGAGCCCTATGCTTTGGAACGAGAAACCTCCATCGCTAAATTGTTGAAAGAAAATAATGTGAGTTTTAAAACATACAAAGACCAGGTTATTTTTGAAAAAGCGGAAGTGTTGAAAGACGATGGCACTCCTTATACGGTGTTTACACCCTATAGCAGAAAATGGAAGGCTGTATTAACCGATTTTCATTTAAAGCCATACCCTACAAAAAAATACTTCAGCAATTTTTATCCGCATTCAATTGTGCAGATTCCAACTTTGGCTTCCATGGGTTTTCGCCAATTGAAAAAGCCTTTCCCATCAAAAGCGCTGAAGGAAGAACTGGTAAAAAAATATGCAGACCAAAGGAATTTTCCGGCTGTGCCAGGAACGTCTAAATTAGGCGTACACCTGAGGTTTGGAACAATCAGCATACGTGAACTGGCTGCCCGTGCGAGGCCACTCTCAGAGACTTATTTGAATGAATTGATATGGCGGGATTTTTATCACATGATATTGTGGCATTTTCCAAAAGTAGGCAAAGGAAAGGCTTTTAAAGCAGCCTATGACGGCATTCACTGGCGAAAAGATACCGGCGAATTTGAGCAATGGTGTAATGGCCAAACAGGTTACCCGATTGTTGATGCCGGCATGCGGGAGTTAAATGCAACGGGTTTTATGCACAACCGCGTTCGTATGATTACAGCATCTTTTTTGTCAAAGCACCTGCTGTTGGATTGGCGGTTGGGAGAAGCCTATTTTGCAATCAAATTGCTTGACTTTGACCTGGCAGCTAATAACGGGGGGTGGCAATGGGCGGCAGGCAGCGGATGTGATGCAGCACCGTATTTCAGAGTTTTTAATCCGCGTTTGCAAACTGAAAAATTTGATAAAGATTTGAAATATATCAGGCAGTGGGTTCCCGAACTGGACAGTTTTGATTATCCAAAACCGATCGTTGATCATGAGTTTGCAAGAAAGCGATGCCTGGAAATGTATGCACAGGCGCTCAAAAAAGAATGATCCAAGGTTAAGTCAGCTTACAAAAATTTCATCATACCCGATTGTACAGTCGTTTAATTGCTGATATACATCCATTAATTTTTTAACTGTTTTTTTTCCCTCTTCTCCAAGGTTGATTGAGTAATCGTTCACATACAAATCGATGTGTTTACGCATCACATCTTCGCTCATTTCCTGTGCGTTGTTACGGATGTAATCGTTCAGCTGCGGATAGTTTGCGAACGCATATTCAATACTTTTTTTTATAAGGCCATCAATTTCTCTTTGTATCGAAATGTCTATATCCCGTTTAACAACTATGCCTCCGAGTGGTATGGCGTTGCCCGTTTCTTTCTCCCAAAAATCGCCCAGGTCAACTATTTTTTTAAGGCCCTTGTCAGCATAAGTAAACCGGTTTTCATGAATGATTACGCCCAGCCCCTGGCCACTGCTGACAAAATCTTCTATGGCATCGTATCTTAAAAAAATCTTCTTTCGTGCTTTGGGATAGGCAAGCGAAAAAAGTAAATGAGCTGTCGTTTGTTCACCTGGTATTGCAACGGTATAATCTTCAATATTTTCAGTTACAGCGTCTTTCCCTGCTATCAGCAAAGGGCCTACGCCGCGGCCCAGCGCACTGCCACTGTTTAGTACCGCATATGTTTTCAATACCAGTGGCAATACACCATAACTTAATTTGGTAATCGCCAGTTTGCCTTGCATGGCCCACTCATTCAGGGTTTGTACGTCTTCCAGCACCGGCTCAAAACTGATATTCCCTGTATCAATTTTATTATTTACCAATGCATCAAAAATAAAAGTATCATTGGGGCAGGGTGAAAATCCTAAAGTATATTTCATGGTAAACTGATTAATATTTTTTGAAGTTCAATATTTAAATTTATGATAGCATCTTTCATCACCCACTTCGTTTTATCTCTTTCTCCAACAGCATTGCTGATACTTCTTATTTGTAAAAACGGTACTTTCTGTTGAAGGCAAACATAATGAAATGCAGCACCTTCCATGCTTTCTGCTGCCGGGTTAAAATGTTCAATAAGTTGTTGCTTTTGCAACAAAGCATCGCTTATTTTGTTTACCGTTATTCCCTTTACAGCCACTAACGCAGATGTTTGAAAAAGACTGGTTGTATCATTTACAAGCCATCCTTCCGTGAAAGGATAATCATTTTTGCCGGCAAAACCAGCACCAAATAATGTAGTAAACTGTTGCTTTTCTTCAATACCCGAATCGCCGAAAGCATCCTGTTTTATTAATACGGTCTGGCCTAAATATAACTGGCCGGAAAAGGAGCCGGCAATACCCGCCTGTAAAACTAAATCCGGTTTATTGCTGAGCAATTTTATAGCCAAAAGATAAGCGGTATTTACCTGTCCCACACCGGTAATTAATACCTCGGTTGTGTGCTTTCCAATTGTGTTTTTCTTTTCTTTAAGTAACTGTAAAGTGGGCTCAATCTCAAAGCTGGTAGCCGAAACAAGTAAAATGTGCATTTTGCAAAAATCGTACTTACGCTTCATATTTCAGGATTTAGCAAGTACCTTTGCGTAAAATTTTAAGTGCGAATGGTGTACATAACAAGGGTAGAACATTTTAATGCTGCACACAGGTTATTTAATCCGGCATGGAGCCGTGAGCAAAACGAGGAGGTATTTGGAAAATGCGCCAATGAAAACTGGCATGGGCACAACTTTGAGTTGTATGTTACTATAAAAGGCGAACCCAATCCGGATACGGGGTTTGTGTATGATGTAAAAAGATTAAGCATTATTGTAAATGAGCATGTAATAGAAAAACTGGATCACAAGAACCTGAATGTAGACGTCAATTTTATGGCAGGTAAACTTTGTTCTATCGAAAACCTAGTCATCGGAATCTGGCAACAACTGGTTCCCCACTTGCCGGAAGGTGTACAGTTGCATTCGCTCAAATTATATGAAACTCCACGTATTTTTGTTGAATATTTTGGAAATTAGTTTGGCATATTGAAACAATTAACTGGCTTCTTTGTATTTATTTCAGCGCAATATCGGAGTTTCTATAACGGGCAAACTCTAAATGTTGAACCAGTTTAAATTCACCTTTTATTTAAAATGATGGTTATAAAATGACTAATAAAGTAGCTGTTTACCGTAAAGAACATTTTAATGCGGCGCACCGGTTAAATAATCCGAAGTGGGATGAGGCAACCAATGATAGAATTTTTGGCAAATGCAATAACCCAAGTTTTCACGGGCATAACTATGAACTGATTGTTAAATTAACTGGCGTGCCTGATGCTGAGACAGGGTATGTATATGACATGAAATTATTGAGCGAGCTAATAAGAGAAAATATTTTGGAACGCTTCGATCATAAAAATTTAAATCTCGATACAGCAGAGTTTCAGCACCTCAATCCCACGGCAGAAAATATTGCTGCTGTAATCTATACTATCCTGAGGGAAAAAATTGATGCGGATTTAGACCTCCAGGTAAGACTCTACGAAACCGAAAGAAATTTTGTTGAATATCCTGCTAATTGATAAATTGTTGCCGGGATTGTCAGGATAAATATCCTTCACAGAACAAAATATATTATTTGTTGTTAAAGCTGGCAATCAGCAAAATTTACCACAAACTTAAAGAATGGCATACAAAAAAATAGAGCAGTATGATGAAGCAGTTACTGCCGGCCTTATAACAAACTATAAAGAAGTGCTTAATCTGTTAGGCGAAGATGCCGGCAGGGAAGGACTGGAAAAAACACCCGAACGTGTTGCAAAGGCGATGCAGGTATTAACCCAGGGTTATCAGCAGGATGCCAATACCATTTTAAATTCTGCCAAGTTTCATGAAGAGGTGAGTGAGATGATCATTGTGAAGGACATTGAATTATACAGCATGTGTGAACACCACATGTTGCCTTTTTATGGTAAAGCACATGTGGCTTATATTCCTAATGGATGGATAACCGGACTCAGTAAAATAGCACGTGTTGTAGATGTTTACAGCAGGCGTTTGCAGGTTCAGGAAAGACTGACACACCAGATTTTAAATTCTATTAAAGAAACACTGAATCCGCTGGGGGTTGCGGTTGTTATCGAAGCTTCTCATTTGTGTATGATGATGCGGGGTGTGCAGAAACAGAATTCAGTTACCACTACATCGGCTTTTTGGGGTGAGTTTGAAAAAAATGAAACCCGCAGCGAATTTGTAAAATTGATCAGTGCCAAATTACATTAGTATAAACAGAAATAAAATATTAATCCCTCCGCGTGAGGGATTTTTTGTTTTATTTGCAATTTAAATAAAAGATAAAATATGGCACATGCGTATGTATTTCCCGGCCAGGGAAGTCAGTTTAGTGGAATGGGGAAAAATCTGTATGATACCAATCCGATGGCAAAAGAATTATTTGAACAGGCGAACAGTATTGCTGGCTTTCGCATTTCTGATGTAATGTTTACGGGCTCTGATGAAGACCTGAAACAAACCAATGTCACCCAACCAGCCGTTTTTTTACATGCAGTGATTGCATTTAAAACGCTGGCCGATGCCAGGCCTGATATGGTGGCAGGTCATTCCCTGGGCGAGTTTTCTGCTTTGGTAGCCAATGGTGTGCTGAGTTTTGAAGATGCATTTAAACTGGTTTCTATAAGAGCTAAAGCGATGCAGAAAGCATGCGAATTGGTGGCCAGCACCATGGCCGCAGTATTGGCTTTGGCCGATGAAAAAGTGGAAGAAGTATGTGCGGATGTACGTAGAGAAACGGGAGAAATTGTAGTGCCGGCCAATTACAATTGCCTGGGTCAGTTAGTAATAAGCGGATCAGTGCAAGGCATTGAAATAGCCTGCGAAAGAATGAAAGCTGCTGGTGCTAAAAGAGCGCTGGTATTACCGGTTGGAGGTGCCTTTCATTCTCCGTTGATGTTACCGGCGAAAGAAGAGCTGGCGGCAGCGATTGAAGCTGCTACATTCAACAATCCCACTTGCCCGGTTTATCAAAACATTGTGGCCAAAGCTGTGACTGACCCTGCTGAAATAAAAAAGAACTTAATTGAGCAACTCACTGGCGCCGTAAGATGGACGCAAAGCGTGCAGGCTATGATTGCCGATGGAGCAACACATTTTACAGAAGTTGGTCCGGGTAAAGTGTTGCAGGGATTAGTGCTGAAAATTAATAAGGAGATGATTACGGATGGTGTTAGCTAATTGTGGTTATGAAAATAGAGTTGCTTTTTCATCAGCAGTAAGTTTGGCCAGAAAGCTAAGCTCAATAGAGAAAATAGGGTACAAGAGGGCGACGCAACGATGAGCCACATTGCTTCTTAGCCCGGACAATTTTTTTACACACTTAACAGAACCAACAAAGCCTCCCATTCAGGAGGCTTTGTTATATATCAATTTGTGAAGTTTACAATGTCGCCAATACACTGTTCATACTTCTTACAGCGTCTGCACTTTTGTTAAAGGCGGCCTGCTCTTCTTCATTTAATTTATAGTCAATAATTTTTTCCCAGCCGTTTTTGCCAAGAGTAACAGGAACGCCTATGCAAATATCTTGCTGGCCATATTCGCCATCGAGTTTAACGCAGCAGGTAAATAATTTCTTTTCGTCGCGTACTATTGATTTAACCATTGCAGCACAAGCAGCACCTGGTGCATACCAGGCAGATGTGCCTAATAAACCCGTTAAAGTAGCACCGCCAACCATTGTGTCGGCAGCCACTTTTTTAAGCGCAGCTTCATCTAAATAATTACTAACAGGAGCTCCCTGGTATGTAGCCAGCCTGGTTAATGGAATCATGGTGGTATCACCGTGTCCGCCGGCAACAAAGCCCTGCAGGTCATTTGGTGAGCAACCAATTGCAGTAGACAAATAATATTTAAAACGGGCACTGTCCAGAGCACCACCCATACCAATGATCCTGTTTTTCGGTAAGCCGGTAGCTTGTAAAGCCAGGTAAGTCATGGTATCCATTGGGTTGCTTATGATGATGATGATTGCATTGGGCGAATGTTTTAAAATATTCTCTGCAACGCCTTTAACTATCCCTGCGTTGATGCCAATCAGTTCTTCCCTTGTCATGCCGGGTTTACGCGGCAGTCCCGATGTAATTACAGCGATATCGCTGTTGGCGGTTTTTGTATAGTCGTTGGTGCTTCCGGAAATCTTGGTGTCAAAACCCAGCAGCGCAGAAGTTTGCATCATATCGATGGCCTTGCCTTCAGCAATACCTTCTTTAATATCAAGCAAAACCAGTTCTTCACATAGCGCCAAACGGGCAATATTATCTGCGCAGGTTGCACCTACAGCTCCTGCACCAACAACGGTAACTTTCATAATATATATTTTTTTAAGTAGAAAAATAATTTGCGCTGCAAAGGTAGCGCATTACGTCATTGGGTAATAATTGAAAATGAAATTATTTCGCTGCATCCAGGATGGCCGGTACACCAATATTGCCAACAAAGGCTTTGGACAGTTTACCCTGCTGGTCATAAACAAAAATGGAGGGGAAGGTTCTCAGCTGAAAAATGCTTCCCAATGCGAAATTGTCGTCGTGTCCCATTTTAATATTGGGCATAGAGGACACGCCGTAGTCCTGGTAAAATTGCTTTATCATGGGGTAGCTACCGGGAGAAGCCATTAATATCCTGATGTTCTTTAATTCTTCTTTATAGGCCAGCAATTCCTTCATTTCTTTTTGGCAATGCTCGCAGTCGGGGCTGAAAAACATAATTATAAAAGGCTTGTTTTTGTGCAGATCTTTGTTGGAAAAAACAGTGCTATCGGGCAAGGTATAAATAGTGAAGGAAGGAATGGTTTCAAATTTAGGCAGTGCTTTGGCAGAGGAATCAATTTGTGCCAATGCGATAATTGAACAGCCGATAAAGCTTGCAAAGAATATTATTTTTTTCACGCTGAATTTTTTGTGAAGATAATTTGAAAATTGTAAAGCTGCTGTTAAGAGCAAGTCCTGGATATTATCACCATTTTAAAAGAGGAAAATTTGAGCAAAGGTTTAAATTTTAGTTTTACCATTACTATTGCTACTTTTGCAACCCACTGGATAATTGCTGGTGGTGAAATAAACTTAATAAGCAAATAAATAAATCAACATGGCAACAACAGCAGACATGCGCTCAGGCCTGATCATCAAAGTAGATGGTAGTTTGTACACGGTAATAGAATTCGGTCAAAATAAAACTGCCCGGGCAGCCGCGAAGGTTTGGGCTAAATTAAAAGGGGTTGATAACAGCCGTACGATTGAATTGACCTGGAATAGTGGTGAAACTATTTTTCCGGTTAGAGTAGAAAAGAAAACTTACCAGTATTTATATAAAGATGATACCGGGTACAGCTTTATGGATGTGGAAACCTTTGAACAGATTACTGTACCAGAAACAATGGTGGATGCGCCCCGATTTTTGAAAGACGGACAAGAGGTATCAGTATTGATCAATGGTGAAACTGACTTACCAATGGGCGTTGAGTTGCCGGATAAAATAGTTTTATTGGTTACTTACAGCGAACCCGGCATGCGTGGAGACACTGCTACCAAAACGCTTAAACCAGCCACAGTTGAAACAGGCGCCACTGTTAACGTACCTTTATTTGTAAATGAAGGTGAACTGATCAGAATTAATACCAAGACAGGCGAATACGTAGAAAGAGTGAAAGAGGCATAAGCCAGTTATATTTTTATTTTAAAAAGGGCAATTTTACAAAATTGTCCTTTTTTAGTTTTTAATAAAAATGGGTAAAAAAGACAATTTTAGCCCCATTTCTTTACATTTCTAGCCATTTTAGCCTATTTTTTTCTATTTTTTAAATTTTTAATTGGCGGTATTAATAAATCATTACCTACCTTAGCCGCCCGTTCTAATAAAAAACCATTTTAACCTTTCGATATGGACATAAAACAAATCCAGGAGCTGGTTAAGCTCATTAATAAAACCAACATTGGTGAAATTACAATTGAAGAAGAAGGCATCAAAATAACCGTTAAACAAAAAAAAGACCCCGTTCAGCATATTATCGCGGGAGGCCAGTCAGGACAAATCTACTCGAATCCTCCCCAGCAACCAGTCGCTCCACAAATTCCTCCTCCCGCTGCCACCGTTACAACACCACCTGCAGAAGCTCCCAAATCAGATAATTACATTACAATCAAAAGCCCGATGATAGGTACTTTCTACCGTCAGTCAGGTCCGGGTAAGCCCATCTTTGTAAATGTAGGCGATGAAGTAACACAAGGTAAAGTAGTGTGTATTATTGAGGCGATGAAGCTTTTCAACGAAATTGAAAGTGAAGTAAAAGGAAAAATAGTAAAAGTTTTGGTGGAAGATTCCAGCCCTGTTGAGTATGATCAGCCCTTATTTTTGGTAGATCCTAGCTAGGTAAAAATTGAAAATTCGAAACTAAAAACGGATTACCGGTTTTGGATAATTTTTTAATTTTTATTTTTTAATTTTTAATCGAATGTCGTGTTTAAAAAAATATTAATTGCCAACCGCGGAGAAATAGCATTGCGCATAATACGTACCTGCAAGGAAATGGGCATTAAAACCGTAGCCGTTTATTCCACCGCAGATAAAGATAGTTTGCATGTAAAATTTGCAGATGAAGCAGTATGTATAGGTAAGCCCAGCAGCATTGATTCTTACCTCAATATTCCCCATATTATGGCGGCAGCGGAAATAACCAATGCAGATGCAATTCATCCTGGTTATGGCTTTCTGGCAGAGAATGCCAAATTTGCCCAGATATGTACTGATCATGGGATAAAATTTATCGGACCAACACCCGATATGATCAACGCTATGGGCGACAAAATCACCGCCAAAGAAACAATGATAAAAGCGGGTGTGCCTGTAGTGCCCGGCAGCGGCGGCTTACTGGAAAGTGTTGAGCAGGCAAAAAGCCTTGCGAAAAACCAGGTTGGATACCCGGTAATATTAAAGGCTACAGCCGGTGGGGGAGGAAAGGGAATGCGTGTGGTTTGGGAAGAAAGTGAAATGGAGAAAGCCTTTGATAATGCCAAAACAGAAGCAGCCGCATCATTTAAAAATGATGGCATTTACATGGAAAAATTTGTGGAAGAGCCAAGGCATATTGAAATACAGATAGCAGGGGACCAGTTTGGAAATGTATGCCATTTAAGTGAACGGGATTGTTCTATCCAACGCCGCCATCAGAAGCTTGTGGAAGAATCACCCTCGCCATTTATGACCACCGAATTGCGTGAAGCAATGGGCAATGCGGCTATTAAAGCTGCCAGTGCTATTAATTATGAAAGCGTTGGTACCATTGAGTTTTTGGTAGATAAGCACCGCAATTTTTATTTCATGGAAATGAACACCCGTATCCAGGTAGAACATTGTGTTACGGAAGAAGTAGTCAATTATGATTTGATAAAAGAGCAGATAAAAATCGCCGCCGGGCATAAAGTAAGCGGTAAAAATTATTATCCTCAAATGCATGCCATCGAATGCCGGATCAATGCGGAAGATCCATACAACGATTTTCGTCCAAGTCCGGGGAAGATAACCGTATTACACACACCCGGTGGGCATGGCGTAAGGGTAGACAGTCATGTTTATGCAGGCTATGTAATTCCTCCCTACTATGATAGCATGATTGGTAAATTAATCACGGTGGCACAAACCAGGGAAGAAGCAATCGATACAATGCACCGCGCCTTGAGTGAATACATTATTGAAGGAGTAAAAACAACCATTCCCTTTCATCTGCAGCTGATGAAAAACGAAGCCTTTAGAAAAGGTGATTTTAATACAAAATTTATGGAGAGTTTTAAAATGAAATAGATTATTCTTCCTGACTTTTTTACAAACAATGGCTGCCTCTTTAAAGGGGGTAGCCATTGTCTTTTAAGGTCATAATTTTTTTTATATTATCAGGCTGGGGATGAAATTTATTTAAAAATAATACGTTACATTGCTGTCTTTACAAGATTGTCCATTATTTAATTTCGAAACCTATACCCAAACCTGCTCCAAATGAAAAGATGTCCTGTATTACTATTAGCAGTTGTATTGCTATGTTCAAAACTCTACGCCCAGGATAAGCCTGGTATCAAATTCAATCATGTTTTACCCACAGATTTTAATATTGATAATTTAAAAGTAGATACTTCCTACGGGGCGGTCATTATCGCTGACATTGGCAGCAGTTCTTTTGATGGCAATAACAAGGGATGGTTTAGCCTGATATATAAACATCAGCGGCGCATAAAAATCATCAATAAAAAGGGATTCGATTTGGCAAGCGTGGAAATACCACTGTATATTTCCACTAAAACCAATTCAGAAGAAAGATTGGAATCCCTGAAGGCCAGCACGTATAATCTTGAAAACGGAGTAGTGACAGAAACAAAGCTGGATAAGGATGCCGTGTTTAAAGACAAGCAGGATAAAAATCATATTGTCAGGAAGTTTACAATGCCTGCGTTGAAAGAGGGCTCCATCATTGAATATTCCTATACCATCAATTCCGACTTTTTGTTTAACCTGCAGGAGTGGGTTTTCCAGGGAAGCTACCCAAGAGTCTGGAGCGAGTATAATCTTGATTTACCTAATTTTTTTGAGTACGTATTTTTATCGCAAGGCTACAATCCATTTGATATTAAGAAATCTGATACGAGGACTACAACTTATAGCGTGAGGGAACAGGGAGAGGGGATGCGGACTGAAACCTATACAATTCCTGCGACCAATACATCTACCCGCTGGGTTATGAAGAACGTACCTGCCATGAAGGAAGAAAAATTCCTTACTTCTTTGGATAACCATATTTCCAAAATAGAATTTCAGATGTCAGGACAACAATTTCCTAACATGCCTTACCACGATATTATGGGCAACTGGCATACGGTATCCGATGCTTTGTTAAAAGATGAAGATTTTGGAGAAAGGCTTGATAAAGATAATGGTTGGTTAAACGATGATATGAAAGCTATAAAGGCTGGTACCACGGATAACCTGGAGGAAGCAAAAAAAATATATGCCTTTGTAAAAAATTCTTTTAAATGTAACGGTCGTCACGGAATTTATTTAACAACTGGCATGAAGGAAACATTTAAAAATAAAAATGGCTCCGTGGCAGACGTTAATCTGTTATTAACGGCGATGTTGCGGCACGAAGGCATGCAGGCGAATCCTGTTATTTTAAGCACCAGGTCCAATGGCTTTACCAATGAGATTTATCCACTTATTAACCGGTACAATTATGTTATATGCAGATTGGACATTGACGGGAAGCGCTACTTTTTAGATGCCTCCGAACCCTATCTTGGATTTAATAAGTTACCTGAAAACTGCTATAATGGTGCAGCCCGAACAATCAATAAAGAAGTGGAGCCGGTATATTTTTTTGCCGACAGTTTAAGAGAATCAAAATTTACCAATGTAATGCTTTTTAACGATGAAACGAAGGCTGGTAAATGGTCTGGTTCGCTTACAACCATACTTGGCTACTACGAATCAAGCAACATTCGAGACAAGTTTATTGACAATGGAAAAGAGGCTTTTGAGAAGAAATTAAAAGAATCTTACAGTGGTGATTTTTCTATTGATGATATAAAATATGAAGATGAAAAGGATGGAGAAAAGTCCATCCGCATGTCGCATAACATCACAATTGATGGCGATAACAGCAGCAATATCATCTATTTTAACCCGATGCTGAAAGAAGGGTATAAAGAAAATTTCTTTACAGCTGCAGAAAGAAAGTACCCGGTGGAGATGCCTTATAAAATGGATGAAACATATAATTTTCAGATTGAAATACCGAAGGGATACGCGGTAGATGAAATACCTAAATCAGCGAAAGTAAGCCTGAATGATGGTGAGGGTTTCTTTGAATATTTGGTATCAAAAACAGATGAATCGGTGATGCTGCGTTCCAGGGTAAAACTTGAAAAAGCCACTTTTTTACCGGAAGACTACGAAACACTCAGGAATTTTTTCGATTACATCGTAAAAAAGCATGCAGAACAAATTGTATTCAAAAAGAAGTAACCATGAAAAAATATTGTTTAGTATCGCTCTTCAGTACTACTTGCTTTTTATCAGCATTTGCCCAAACTAATTATGATGTAAAGTTAATTCCGGCGGAGTTACTTCCGCACGCCAATGTTGTAAAAAGAATGGAAGAACTAAGGGTGGTGATTAAAAATGCGGGCAAGGCGGTTTTATACAATAAATATGCGGTTACCATATTAAACGCAGCAGGTGAAAATGCAGCTGGATTAACGGAGAATTATGATCAGTTCATTTCGGTGGAAAATATTGCAGGCACACTATTCGATGAAAATGGGAAAAAGATAAAATCCCTCAAAAAGAGTGAAGTGCAGGATTTAAGCGGTTCATCAGAATCTTCTCTTGCAGATGACGCCAGGATTAAGCACCATAATTTTAACTGCCGCATGTATCCCTACACAGTAGAATACCAAACAGAAGTTGAATTAAAAGGTGTTTTTTATTTGCCACATTGGCTCCCAATAGAAGACGAAAACTTTGCAGTGGAAAAAAGTAAACTCATTGTTGAATGTCCGCTGGATTATAACCTCCGTTATAAAGTATTTAATTATAACAAAGAGCCACAAAAAACGCTATTGAAAGAATCACAACAGTATGAGTGGTCTGTTGAAAAATTGCCCGCCATTGAAAGTGAGCGGTATCAGCCGGAGTGGCACGAAATTACGACCGCTGTTTTCCTGGCACCTTCCAATTTTGAAATTCAGCATTACACCGGTAATATGAACGACTGGAAGGAATTTGGTAAGTTTATTTATGCACTTAATATCGGCCGGGATCAATTGCCGGCTAATATAAAACAACAGGTGCATGCACTTACAGATAATGTTAGTTCATCAAAAGAGAAAATTAAAATTTTGTATGAGTACATGCAAAAGAATACCCGTTACATCAGTATTCAATTGGGTATCGGCGGATGGCAAACTTTCGATGCCAGCTATGTTGCATCGAAAGCTTACGGCGATTGCAAAGCACTTAGCAACTATATGTATTCATTGTTGAAAGAAGCTGGTATTAAGTCGTATTATACATTGATAAAAGCAGGTCAAAACCGTACGGCTTTACTGGCTGACTTCCCATCGAACCAGTTCAATCACATTATTGTTTGCGTGCCACAGCCAAAAGATACGGTGTGGCTGGAGTGTACAAGCCAAACCTTACCTATGGGTTATCTCAGTGGTTTTACAAGCAACCGTTATGCCCTGCTGGTAGATGAAAATGGCGGAACCCTGGTTCACACGCCTGATTATAACAAGCTGGAAAATTTGCAGACAAGAAAGATTGCCGCTGATGTCAATGAAGAAGGAAAGCTAACTGCCAGTATTGAAACAAAATACAAGGCCCAGCAGCAGGATGAACTACAGGGAATGCTGGACGCAGTTAATAAAGAAAAGATTGCTGAAATTTTAAAAGAAGAACTCAATCTGCCCTCCTACGATGTTAGCAGCTTTAATTATTCTACACAGAAAGCCGCCTTGCCGGTAGTCACGGAAAAACTTGAATTAACGGCCAATAATTTTGCCAGCATCTCAGGTAAAAGATTATTTATTTCTCCCGACGTTCTAAATAAATCCACCACAAAAATTACACAGGCGGATAAAAGGAAATTTGATATCAAAATACCTTATGCCTTTACAGATGTGGATTCGGTGGAAATAACCATACCTGCAGGGTATACAGCGGAGAGTATACCGGCCAATGTGACCATTGATACAAAATTCGGAACCTATTCTTCTACAATAAAAGTAAACGAACGAAAAGTATCGTATGTAAGAATTATGCAGCGAAACAGCGGCCGTTATCCAGCGACAGACGCGGTGCTCCTTGCCGACTTTTTTTCAAAAATTTACACGTCAGACAGATCTAAACTGGTATTTGTCAAAAAGGATTAAGCAATTTAGTCTTTTACGGAAATTCAGGCAAACGATTGCTATCCTAAAATCAGCTTTTAAAACCGCTGCTGGTTTCACTATTGCCTGGCGGGTGGTTTTTGGGCTTTGGAAGCAGTGCCGTATTTCTTATCTTTGCCGCTCACCTAATATTTGGCAGCAAATGGCATTAATAAAAAGCATTTCAGGTATCCGCGGCACCATCGGGGGCAAAACAAACGACAACCTTACTCCATTGGATGTAGTTAAGTTTACTGCTGCCTATGGCACCTTATTAATGAAGGAAGGGGCAAACAGAAAGATTGTGCTGGGACGTGACGGACGCATCAGTGGCGCCATGGTTAAAAATCTTGTTATCAGTACTTTAAATGCACTTGGATTTGATGTGGTAGATCTTGACTATAGTACAACGCCAACCGTGGAAATGGCCGTGGTATTCGAAAATGCTGCTGGTGGTATCATACTAACTGCAAGCCATAATCCAAAAGAATGGAACGCTTTAAAACTACTCAACAGCAAAGGAGAATTTATCAACGCAGCTGAAGGAACAGAAGTATTGAGAATTGCAGCTGCCGAAGAATTTACTTTTGTACCTGTTGATAAACTCGGCGTAACTACAACCAATGAAGATGCCTTACAAAAGCACATTGATGCTGTTGTAAATTACGATTTGGTAGACGTTGCCGCCATAAAAAAGGCAAAATTTAAAATAGTTATTGATGCTGTAAACAGTACGGGCGCCATTGCAGTACCGGCTTTGTTACGGGCATTGGGTGTTAAAGAAATTGAAGTGCTGAATGCAGAAGTAAACGGCAAATTTGCGCATAATCCTGAACCTTTACCAGAGCATCTTACAGGTTTAAGTGCAGAAGTGGTAAAACAAAATGCCAGCCTTGGTATAGCGGTAGATCCGGATGTTGACCGCCTGTGTTTTGTTTGTGAAGACGGCAGCATGTTTGGTGAAGAATATACATTGGTGGCTGTGGCCGATTATGTACTTAGCAAAAGAAAGGGTAACTCTGTTTCCAATATGTCTTCCACCAAAGCATTGAAGGATGTTACGGTGATGCATGGCGGTGAATATTTTCCGAGCGCAGTCGGCGAGGTAAATGTGGTAAACAAAATGAAGGAAGTGAATGCTGTAATTGGTGGTGAAGGCAACGGGGGAATAATTGTACCTGATCTGCACTATGGCCGGGATGCTTTAATTGGCATCGCTTTGTTTTTAACGCATCTTGCCAACAGCAAAAAAAGTATCAAGCAGTTAAGAAATACTTACCCCGGCTATTTCATCAGCAAGAATAAAATTACATTGTCAACAGGAGTCAATGTGCAATCCATATTTGAAAAAATCAAGGACAAATATAAAAATCAGCCGATCAATGCTGAAGACGGTTTGAAGATAGAATTTGATAACGACTGGGTACATCTTCGTACCAGCAACACGGAACCAATCATCCGCATTTATGCGGAAAGCAATTTTGAAACCACTGCGGATAACATCGCCAAAAGGCTGATGAAAGATATTCATGAAGTGATATAGTGACTGGTCAATTGTGAATGGGTAATCAGTTTTTAGCTCCTTCACTACCTGTTATTTTGCTGATTTTTTCATTATTCACAACTCAAATTTGCCCTTCATCACCCATCTGCTATGACAAGAATTTATTTTGATAATGCTGCAACAACATCGCTTGACCCCGCTGTGTTGGAAACTATGATGCCTTACCTGGTTGAAAAATTTGGTAACCCATCGTCTATTTATTCTTATGGCCGCGAAACAAAGATGGCCATTGAACAAGCGAGAAAATCAGTAGCCAAAATTTTAAATGCCCATCCGGCAGAAATATTTTTTACCAGTGGAGGAACAGAAAGCAGCAATACAGCCATCACCGCAGCCGTGAAAGATTTGGGTTGTACGCATATTATTACTTCAGCCATTGAACACCATGCCACTTTACATACTGTAGAGCATTTAGCTGCCCAACAGCTCGTAAAAGTGAGCCATGTAAAATTGTTCCCTAACGGTCATGTTGACCTGGAACACCTGGGAAAATTACTGGCCACAACTGAAGAAAAAACATTGGTTACTTTGTTGCACGCCAACAATGAAATTGGCAACATGCTTGATATACATGCAGTGGGCAATTTATGTAAATTATACAACGCCGTTTTTCATTGCGATACTGTTCAAACGGTAGGGCATTTTCCTTTTGACCTGCGCAATACACCTGTACATTTTATCACCGGTGCAGCCCATAAATTTCACGGTCCAAAAGGGGCAGGGATATTATATATCAATGAAAATGTGCGGATAAAGCCTATGATACAAGGCGGAGGCCAGGAACGCAATATGCGTGCAGGTACCGAGAATATTTATGGCATAGTAGGTTTTGCCAAAGCCCTGGAACTGGCTACTGCGGCATTTGAAAAAGACAGTGCTTATATAGGGGGTATAAAAAAGTATATGCACGATGCATTAAAAAAGTACGTTGCCGGTGTTGAATTTAATGGGGATGTTTTCGGCAAAAGTTTATATACGCTGCTGAGTGTTAGTTTTCCTAAAACAGAAAAGTCGGAGATGCTGCTTTTTAATATGGATATCCATAACATTTGCGCCAGTGGTGGCAGTGCCTGTACCAGCGGGGTGGAACAGGGTAGCCATGTAATAAGGGCAATCAATAATAACCCCAACCAGGTTACGGTGCGTTTTAGTTTTTGTAAAAACAATACGGAGGCAGAAGTAGATGCAGTAGTGGCAGCGCTTCAGGAAATGCTATAGCTTTAAAATTGTCCGATTGCTTAATTTTGTTAAAATATATCCAGTCACTTTAGAAAGTGAGTTAATTTTTTATTTTTGAATTGCCGGTTACATTTATATAAGCAGCGTTGACCAACCTATAAAACTTTGATATGTCAGTTAAATCCTGGAAATATTTATTTACTGCCAGTTTACTCTTGGTTATCTTTTCATGTAAAAAAGATACGGCGATAACACCTGTTGTACCACCCGGTTTTACACTCAGTTATGGCGACTCAGTTTTTTATCTGAAAGACCAGGCTGAAGATTACATTATCAAACCTACCCAGGCGCTTGCTGGTGAATATGGCGGCTTCCCGGAAGGAATAGAAATTGATCCTGCCACGGGTGCTATCAATGTTTCAAAAAGCGAAACCGGCCTTCGTTACCGCATTACTTTTTTGCCAACTGGCGGTAAAGACACCATCAGTACAATACTGGTAATTTCAGGGATTAATTTTTTAGATGGATTTTATAAACTGACGACGGCTGATTCTGTTTTAAAGCCATTGTACAATGCGGGCAGAGGTGCAGCAATACCGGGTTCAGGCAGCGGTACTTTATTCGATGAAGGATCCAATTGCAACGGTGCAGGATGTACGGTAAACGTTTCAAATGGTACAATAAATCTTGCTCAGACTGTTCGTAATGGGGTATTTGGTTCAACACCTTCCAATAACGACCGCCACGAGTTTCTGATGAACTACCGCATTAACGATAAAAGCGGCAAAGCCCTCAATTCATTAAAAGTAAAGTTATACTACTTCGATTCTATTAATGATGTTACCCAGGAAGTGTATGACATTATTCAGTCAAGAAATGGCACTGTTTTCAGAACCAATCTCTCCAATACTTTAACGTTAAACAGACCTTTTGGTGTGGCCGGAAAGCCCTCAAAGCCTCGGCCTCCCTGTATTTTTATTCTTGCCAGGTAGCACAAAATTTACCAGGAAATCATAGTTCCGGATTGTTTTGTAATTTACCCCGATTTAAAATTACATTGCTTCAAATTTGGTCCGGATGCTTCGTTTCTATTGTCTGCTTTTTATTTTATTACTGGTACTCATTTCTCCGCAAAGCCAGGGTATAAAAGAGATTGCTCCCTACGAACAATTGTACCGCCAGGCTGAAAAATTGTATGCATCACCGGATGCTACCACGACCACAGATAGTACAGCCTTATCAATCTATCAACAGATCGCCAGGACCTTACAGCAAAAAAATGTATACACCCCGGTATTACTCGATTGTTATCTGAAGTCAGGGATTTTAAAAATGTCTGCGAATGATCAGCAACAAGCACTTTCGTTTTTCAATAAAGCCATAACTGTTTTTTTTAAAGGCAATCATCTGCCAGACTCCCTGCTTTTTAAACCCTATTTGTATGCAGGAAGCATTCACTACACACTGAATGATCTCGACAGCGCAAAATATTATTATTCCAAAGCAGAGGCAATCAATGCGACTTATCCAGCAATAGACGAGTCGGAAAGGCTGTTCAATAAATTGGGAGCGTTGTATTATGAAACCGGGGATTACAGGAAGAGTATTCGTTATTTTGAAAAGGCGCTTTCGGTAGTGGAAAATAAAAAAGCAGGCAGTGATTTTTTTATAGTGAACTATAAAAATAACATTGCTACGGCCTGGTTGAAGCTGCATGAATATGGAAAAGCACTTCAAATCTTTAACACTGTATTGCCTTATAAAATAGCGTTGAATGAATTGTACTACAACATGGCAAATGCTTACATGGGCGAACGGGATTATGAAACGGCGCTTCGTTTTTTGCGACAGATTCACCAGATGGATCTTGAAAAATACAACACCATAGCAAAGGTTTTTTTAGAACAAAAGAAATATGACTCCGCTGGCGTTTACATCAACAAAGCCGCTGCAATTTACGCTGGTGCAAAAAGTTATTCTTCAAAAATTAATTACGGAGTTAACCTGACTTATTCAGGTGATTTGAAAGTTGCAGGCGGCAAGCCTCTTGAAGCAATAAACGATTACCAGCTTGCCATACAATACCTGTACCCGTTTTTTAACGATGTCAATATTGCAAACAACCCACTCTCTTTTACCGGTTTACAAAATTTCTCGTTGTTGTTTGATGCGTTGACCGCAAAGGCCAGTGCGTTGAATATGTTGGAAAGCTTGCAACCGGGGCGCCATTATCTGCAATATGCTTTAAATGCTTATACTTCGGCAGCGGCCTTAGCAAAACACATTGAGCGTATTTATTTTTCAGATGATGCCCGGCTGTTTTTAAAGACAAAGGTTAGTCCTGCAACGCAGCAGGCGGTGGCAGTTGCAATCCGTCTCTTCAATCAAACAAGGGATAAGCAATATCTTCAGACAGCTTTTATGTTTGCGGAAAATAATAAGGCTTCAGTTTTGCAGGCCGGACTTCAGCAACAGGAATTGTCATCCATGGCAGGATTACCATCCGGGCTGCTTGCATCTGAAAAAAAATATAAGGCAGAGATTGCTAAACTGGGTATACAATTAAGCCAGGCAAAAGATAGTGTGACATTGCACGCTTTGAAGAAAGAAAACGATGAAGCTGAAATAAATCTTGCTGCAGTCCAGGAAAAGCTGGATCAGGATCCGTTATATCATCAGCTGAAATTTAACAACACTTCTGTTACTACAGAGATGCTAAGGAAAAAAATGGTGTCAAATGATGAGGCCATTCTTTCTTACTATTATACAACTGACAGCCTGCTCTGTTTCTATATAACCGATAAGGAAGCTGGATATTCATCTGCCCCGCTGAAAGAGGATTTTTTTTTAACAGTAGTATCATTGCGGCAACAGCTTCAAACGCCTGCGGCATCCAGCAGACGCTTGCTGAAGCAATACGGGGCGGCGCTTTTTAATGATTTGATTTTACCAGTTGTTGAAAAAATAAAAAACATACGCCACCTTCTTATCATCCCCTATAACGAGATAAGTTACGTGCCTTTCGAAATGCTTTTTAATTCAGCTGATGGTTCTTTGTTGCTTAATAAACATGCTATTTCATATAACTACACAGCAGGGCTTTTGCCAGAAAAAAATAGTCAGCAGTCAATAAATTATCAAGTGCTGGCCATGGCTCCGTTTTCTGAGAAGAACAATGCTTCCCTAATATTGCCGCCACTTCCTTCATCCGGCGAGGAGATAGATGGTCTTCCTGGAGAAGTCTTATCCGGTTCACATGCGACAAAAGCACAGTTTGAAACGATGTCGCAGCAGTATCCTGTAATTCATCTTGCCACACATGCAGTTGTAAATGATACAAATGCTTTGGGATCTTACATAGAATTTTATGGTAAAAAAGGCGATGCCGATACAAGCCACCGTTTATATGAAAGGGAAATTTATAACCTGGATATAAAGGCTGCAAAACTGGTGATTTTAAGTGCCTGTGAAACCGGCAATGGCTTAATGGTAAGCGGCGAAGGTGTAATCAGTTTGTCAAGGGCATTTTCTTACGCCGGTTGCAAGAGCGTGATAACTTCTTTATGGAAGGCGGATGATATAGCAACAGCATTTATTATAAAACGCCTTCACTATTACCTGCAGAAGGGATTAAAAAAAGATGAGGCTTTGCAAAAAGCAAAAATTGATTATTTAAACAGCAGCGAAATCGACACCCGTTTTAAAAGTCCGGCATACTGGGCACACCTGGTGCTGATAGGGGATCAGCAGGAATTGGTAAGCAAGAGTTACAAATGGTATTTTTTTATTGCGGCAATGGCAGTGATGATTTTAGTGGCGATATTTTTTTATAAAAAGACAGGGCAAAAATAATTGCCCTGTCTTTTGGTTTTAAGGATGTGCTTATTTGCGGAGGGTTACATTATTTACTTTGGTATCTTCTTTTTCACCAATTATAATATTGGTAATTGTTGTGTCTTTATAATTTCCTGCGGTGGCATGATACAGCAGTGTCCATGTTCCTGGCTTAAGGCCAATGAATTTAAATTCACCTTCGTCTTCTGGTTTTGCTGTGCTGGTGTCGATACCATTGGTTGCTGTTACAACCGTTTTGGCATCTTTTGGAAAAACGCGGCCTTCCAGGCTGCCTGACCTTTCCTTACTAAATACCTTAACACTTGGCTTTAATTCAAAATCGTTACCATGTTTTCTGATAGACTGGCCTGCATCAATATCAATCCAGAAATTTGTCAAACCGCCGTTGTTAAGCTGTACCTGCGATTCATCAATTTTTATCACTACGAAATTGTCATTGCCTTTAATCATTAAAGGTGAAGGTACTCCACCCAATTCAACACTGTTATTATTACCCAGCGTCAGTCGCACTTTTTTCATTTTTTTGGTTGAACTAAAACTGGTGGATGCAAACAATGTATCCAGCCCGTTTCTGAAAGCAAGAATATCATACACTCCCGCGTGAATATCAACATTCATCCAGCCGCCGGAAACTTCGCCGTTGTGGTCGTGATCATCTGATTCGCTCTCATGCTCACTTTCGTGTTCCGCTTCGGAACTGTCTTCCACCTTTATTTCAACCTTGCTGATATCAAGAAAAACGTGATCAAAAGCTAAGGACGGATCATCCGTAATAAAAATATTAACGGAAGATTTGGCTCCGGTGGCAGCATCACCACCCGGTAAAGTTTTTTGACAGGCAGCCAGGCCAAGGCATATCAAGCAAAAAGCAATAAATGTTTTTAGTTGTGGTTTAAATGAAAGCGTTTTCATGATAATGTTTTTTTAATTGTTGTGTAATGGTTTAAATTTTAAGAACTACATTAATTGGTAACTGCTGTTGTATAAAATGTAACCGGCTTTCTAAAAAAATAAAAAACCCATACAGAATATGGGTTGTACAATTAAAATAGGAGTGTTGGGTATTTTACTTAGCAGTATTTACATGCGCAGCTTTGCGAAGCAACCAGTCAGAAACATGCTGGTGATAAGGATGAGTAACGTCTGCGTTTATTTTTTTTAATAGCGGAAATGCTTTTTCAGCTTCATTTGCGGCCAGGTAGCTCATTGCCAGGAAATACTCTGTGTCTTCCTCATAATAATGCGTATTGTCTGTTTTGTTTTTTTGCTGTAGAGTTATAAATGCGTCAATTGCATTTGACGGTTGCTTGCTGTTGAGATAGGCATTACCTGCTAAAAAATAATCTTCCTTCCCCGGTTGCTGCAGCAATTTATATTGCTCAATTACTGCCGGCATGTCGCCTTTCTGATAAGCGTTTTTTAATGCAGATGTGCCGGTGCCCCTTGTTTCATTTATCTTAAAACTGGCAAAATTTTGACTGAAAAGTTTTTCCGGTGTAGCAGAAAAATACTGGTAGGTAAAAAATGAACCTGCCGCCAAAATTAAAATAGCTGCTATGCGCAAAGAATACCGGAGCATACTCCTCACAACGCCCACAGTTGCCGTAGTTTCCGTTTTAAGTTCTTCCATCATTTCCTTATGTATCAATCCAACCCTGCTTTTTATTCCATAGGATACTATTGCTGCTTTTGCCATACGCAGGTTTTCCAGTTCTTGCCGTGCAAGTTCATCCTGGTCAAGTGTTCTTTTTATATCAGCAGCCTGTGTTTCATCCAGTTCCCCGTCCAGGTATTGGATTAATAATTCGGTTGTTGTGAAATTATTATTCATATACAGATTTAAGATTTTTAGCGAGTTGAGGGTTTGATGTTATCATTTGCTCCAGTTGTTTTAAACACTTGTATTTTTTATTTCTAACTACTTGTTCATTTTCATACGCCAAAGTTTTTAAAATGTCTTTCATGGCCAGGTTGTCAAAATAAAAAGCCAGCAATATTTGTTTGCATGTTGCTCCTAAACTATCTACCAGTTGCATCAGTTGATTTTTCGTTTCCCTGTTTGCGATAAAGTGGCCTACATCCGGGCCTGTTGTATCTTTTTGTTTTTCAAATTTTTCATCCCTGATTTTTGCACGGTCTCTTTTCTTTAACTCATTTAGCCAGGTGTTACGGGTTAATGCATATAAAAATGTACTCACACTGCTTTCGCCTCTGAATTTATCTTTCTTTACTATGTCAATAAAAGTGCAAATCACTTCCTGAAAAATATCTTCTGCATCTTCTTCACTTCCGCTATTTTGCTGTATGTATACTTTTGTCAAATTATATTGTGTACGGTACAAATGCCTGATAGCGTCATCCGGATTGCTATCTGACCGCAGTGCCTGTACAAGTGTTGCATCATCAAATGTTCTGTTTAACTCCATCCTGCTGTATTGAATAGTAAATGTTAAAGTTCAAAATGTAACCTAACCTCAGTTAGGTATTTTTATGATTTTCTAAATATCAACAGAACAAATTTATACATATAAATCTGATAGCATTATTTCGACTGCTAAAAGGCAACCGTTTCAGATCGTTTTTTACTGAACGCCAATGTCTTTTTTACATCGCCCTGATTTAAACAATCACCTGTTACTTTCCATGCAGGGGATTTGCCTGCGGCGTATATTTGCTGTGTTTCGGCGGTTAATGTCTTATAACAATTTTCGCGGAACCAGGGTAAATGCCTTTCATTTATGAATACTAAAAACCGGGATGTCTACATACTGTCTTGTATTGCTATAGTTATTTTTATATTTTACTGGGTAGCAATTTTCATACTGGCAATGCCGGTTACCAGGGCCAGTGAAATAATATCGCACCGGTCTCCTTTTTTTACGAATACCTTCGGCGTTTCGTGGACATTGTTCACGCCCCCCTCTACTTTTAATGATCGTTTATATTTTATTGTAAGAAATGGCACAAACCATGGATTGGCCGACACTATTGAAGTACTCGAAAATATTGCACTTCAAAAGCAGCGGCGTGCTCCTTTCAATCAAAAAGAAAATGTTATAGACCACCTGGTGAATAATAATGTGTGGAATCTAAAGAAACATGTATGGCTTAATAAAAAAAAGCCGTCGCAAATTCTATCATCCTGCGCCGATTCTTTGTACATAGCAAGCGCTATTGCGGCGATTATTAACAAAAGAGCCTATACGGCTAATTTAAATACATTGACCAATTATGCCAGGATGGTATTACAGCAACACAAAATTGATAGAAATGGAAAAGAAATAAAAATATTGATCACAGAAAAACAAATCAGGCCATTTGGGCAAATGGATGATAATAATTTTAAGCCAACCGAAATTGTAGTTTTTGAAACCCCTTTTAATATGCTTGCCAATTGATGCATCGATATATTTCTCACTATATTGAGTTACTGCAGAAAGAGAATTATAAATCTTTTTACCTGGCTTTTTTAAGAGTGGCCCTTTGTTGCTGGCTGCTCAAGGAGCTTTTTATTAACTGGGATAGCCTGGATCTATTATACGGCACATCGGCCTTTGTTGAAGCCAATGCGGTATCACATCGCAACTTTATCTATGGAATCTTTACTCTTGCAAAAAGCCACCATGGATGGTTCATCTTCGCCTACACGTTTGTTATAGCGCTAAATCTGTTGGGGGTTGGCAAACACATCAGTGCGACTGTTCTTTTTTTGTTTGTTTGCTTGCTGCAAAGATTAAATATGTCCATAATCAATGGGGGTGATATCCTTGCAAGAATGATTTTATTTTACCTGATTTTTGCCGGATCATACCACCACTTCGTTTTATTTAAGGAAAAAGAAGATAATACTGAACTGAAAAAAATCCGTAATCTGATCAGCAACTTTGCAGCTTTATCCATAATGCTACAGCTTTGCATGGCTTATTTTTCTGCAGGTATTTACAAATTAATCGATCCTGTATGGTTTCGGGGTGAAGCTACCTATTATGTAATGTCGATGGAACGATATACAGGTACGGGATGGAATAGGTACATTGTTCATCAAAGATGGTTCGATTATATCGCCAACTATGCCACCTTGCTTTTTGAATTATTATTTCCTTTGCTTGTGTGGAAAAAGAAATTCCGGAGACCCCTGCTGGCGGCTGGGTTATTGTTTCATGCTTTTATTTATGTCTTTTTAATGATCTATGGTTTTGAAGTGGTTTTTGTGCTTACTTACGGGCTGTTTTTATCCAACCGGCAATGCCATAATATTTTTTACAAGCTAGCATCGTATTTTAGGTTTGCAAAGCAACCCTTGAGCGCTTTATGAGTTCATGGGTTGATCAATAATAAATGTGCTAAGGTTTATTTCACTCCAAAAACCGCTACATTCACGCCAAATTGAAATTGCCTGTTTTTCCATTGATACCTGCTATCAATATCGTTAATGTTGGTAATTCCATAGTAATAACTGGTAAATAAACTGACATCCGGGGATGGATGAAATTGCATTCCTGCCCTGACACCGGCATCATTATTTTTGAATGCCTTTTTGTTGTATAACAAGGCTTCATTTGAATACACCAGCAGGTTATATTGCGGGCCTGCGTTAATTGTTATTTTAGAGGAGAGGGGATAGTTCAGTAAAATTGGAATACTTAGATAAGCAAGGTTAAAAGCCATGCTTGAGGAAGGATTGTTATTATCTACATAATAAACAGGGAAACTGTTGCTGCGGCTTACTTTTAATAAATTGAACAGCAGTTCTGGTTGAAGGCTCAGTTTTTTAGTGACGGGTATCAGCGCAAATGCTCCAGCTTCAAAGCCTGACTGATATTTAGCCGCCATGCCATTTCCAGTAACATTACTTATATTCAGTGATGCAGTAAGACCATATTGTTTTTTTTGTGCAGTTGCTGTAAAATAAATCGCGGTAAAAGTAAGCACGAGACATCCTCTTAAATTCATAAAATAGGTTTTGATAAATAAAGTGTAAAAATATTCTGCACTGCAAAAGGAAAATTGTTATTATATACCAGTGCTGCGCAGTAGACTATCAGCCGGCATTTTTAAGGTGTTATTTACAGTAGTACGATTTACACGCCCATTGTTCAGCTTATTGAAAAGGAGAACTGAAGAGTTACTTTAATTGAAAGTGATTTTTGTTATTTTTAAAAGCTATAGCCCAGCTTAATTGATATTTCGGTTGGTAACGCCGGTAACTTTCGCCTGTCAACCAAAAAACTATTTAGTTGCGCAATTTCTTTAAAAATAATGTGCGTATCCATTGCAGCCTTCAAATAGCCGGCGCCGGTACTGCCACCTGTACCAATACGGGTGCCAATCATCCGTTGCACCATATTGATATGGCGGTGTCGCCAGTTACCTAACTGATGGTCAATTTCCAATAAAGTTTCCAGTAATTGAAAAGGCAATTCCAGCAACGGATATCCCCTGTATAACATAATAAAAAGAGCATTCCGGCAAGCCGTTGCCGTTAAGTGCCGGTGGTTTTTTTTGGGTTCATCGTAAAAAGTCTCTTTAAAAAAAGCAATGTTGTTTTTTTCTGCCTCTGCCAGGCTGTTTGTATAAATAGCTTCATAAGTTGCAAAAAATCCGGTGTCATTATTGCTCCCGCTTTTGTCTGACGTCCATGCAGCCAGGTCTGTTAAAAAAGGCATCCGTTCCAGCCACCTGTTCAATAACATCATCAGGGAGGGTGCATTTTCTGCTTCCTTAATAAGGGTAATTTCTGCCGTATATAATTGTGAGGTATAATAGGCTTTGCCGTGTCGGTCCTCAAAACGCATACCCAGCTTTGCTTCCAGTATTTTAAACTGCCAGCTTTGAAAGCCTGATGCAGGTCGCAACATATCCCGGAAATCAAGGAAGTCCATAGGCGTCATCGTTTCAATAATATCAACCTGCTGTACCAGTATTTTTAGAATCGTTCCTACTCTTTTAAGCCTGTGTACTACGGTTTGCATATCTGCTGCGTTGTCATCCAGCACGGGTTGATGCATAATTGCAAGTACTGAGTCAACCTCAAAAAGTATTTGTTTAAACCACAGTTCATACGTTTGGTGAATAATTATAAACAACATTTCATCATGGGCCAACGGTGCACCGTTTTTACTGCTTTCGGGGTGCTGTGCGTTTAATAATTTGGTCAGCTCCAGGTAATCTGCATAATGGACTGCGTTGGGTTGCATACAAATAATTTTAGAAATCTTTAAATACTATTATACCAATTTTTTAAAAAAGGCTACGTTTTAAGTGAATGGTTTGAACCTTACGACAGACACTGCATGATTCTATTTGCCTTACGCTTAATCATGTACGCGGAAATGAACATGTATTTGCTTAAGGCGGCAAAATCAGCAACTTCGGTCAGCTCAGGCTTTACCTGATTAATACTGAGGTGCCTTTTTGGGCGATGGCTTTTCCCGTATCAATATTGGTATAGTTCAACATCCAAACATAGGTGCCGGGATCTTGTGGATTACCTTTGAAGGTGCCGTCCCACTTATTTGCCCAATCCCTGGATTCAAATACCAATTGTCCCGACCGGTTGTATACCCGAAAAAGGAGGCTTCTGGCTTTATATGCATTGGTAGGGTAGAGGTAATCATTTAATCCATCTCCGTTAGGAGAAAATGCTTTTGGGACTGCAATGTAGCAGTTACTTGCAACGGTAATGGTATTGATAGCAGTATCCTTGCATCCGATGCTGTTGGTAACAATCAATTGGACTGGCACATCATGCATGGCATTGGACGAAGGGTAGTATTGATTGGGTGGCGATTGAAGCGTACTGACAATACCATTGCCAAAATTCCATTGCCATTGGGTGTTTAAATCTCCGGTACTTTGGTCGATAAAAGCAGCAGGGTCGCCAGGGCATACAACCGGCGTGGACTCAAACATGGCATTGATGGCATTGTTTAAATAAAGAGTAGTAGAAGCTGTGTCACTGCACGTTCCGTTGGTTACGACCAGTGTAGCTTCTTTTTGGCCAAACACGGTATAAGTAAGCGTGTTGTTTTTGGTAATACTGTTTACTGAATTATCAAATGTCCACTGCCAGCTGTTTACGCCATTGCTTCCGTCATGACTATAAAAAATAGTATCGGTAACGCAGCCATATTTTACTTTGGTATTAAAGGCTGCAGACACTGTGTCTTTGGTTGTAAATGCAAGAGCAACTCCTGGTGCAGTTTCCTTTCCACATTCATTGATGATACTGTTTCCATCAGAGCCAGTTAACAGGGTCAATTTAAAATTTCCCGCCTGTTGAACAGGAGCAGATAATTTTATTTCGATAATATCTGTAAGGCCATTGCTGTTGCAATTACCGCTGGCACTTACAATGGTTACCGTACTTGTACCTGTAATAGCAAAATCACTTCCGTCTGAGGCAATGGAACTGCATTTCATTGGGTCACGGAAAAATAACCGCAACACATCAGGTGCACAGGCCACCTTTTGCATGCTGTCCATTGGAGTGGCAATCAAAGGATAGACTGTGACTTTAAGTGTATCTGCCGGGGGGATCATTTTATCGCAATTGTCCAACAGATTATCAATTGCCTTTACAGTAATTTTATAATCGCCGGGGGGAAGAATACCGCCGAGTTTTATTACAACAGAATCCATATCAAAACTGCTGGAACAGCCTACGCCAACAGCACCAATGATGGGAGCAATGGAAGGTATTATTGTAAAATCGCTGCCATCAGCATTTAAACTGCGGCACTTCATTTTTTTATTGAGTTTTACGGAAATTGAAGATCCGTCACAAGCAGCTCTTGCCGCTGCTAAATGCGGGTCCAGCGGATCGGTGATATTGGCAGTGCCGCCGCCAAATGTCAACTTATAACCGCTTTGAGAGTCGCCCGAAAAGTGACTGATCAATAAAACATATTGATGGCCCTGGATCAAAGCTGGCATCCTGCTAAACAAAGGCACACCATATCCTCCACAAAGTTTAAGTGAGGTGCCTGCAGAACTTGCCCCGGTATTACCAGATTCACCGCTCCAGTCGCAGGCTACAAACATGGTAAGGTCTGTGTACACATCCGCCGGGTTTTTATTGGTAACATCAAACAGTTGCCAGTCATAATCATCACCCTGGTTTACAGGGGACAAAACAAAGCCCAGTGTCCCCGCTGAAAAACAGGTAAACTTATACCAGTAAGGGTTTATGTCGGTAATTTGGTCTGCGTCACATGAACCAAGCACGCGTTTTCCGCCGCAGACTGGCACTGAACCCTGAACGAAGGTATCGGTACCACAAACAGGAAATGCCGTGTTCGGATTTTGACCCAATCCGGTGCAGGTTTGAGCCCTGGTAGCCGCTGTAAAAAGGCAGCATATTAATGTCAATACCAAAAAGTGTTTCATCGTATAATCGGTCAAAGTTAATGAAGGAACTTGTAACAGGAATTACCATGCCCGAAGCAATCAATTAACTGGTGTTTTTTTTTAACAAAATGTCAAAAAATAAAAATAAAATAGGGCGTTTAGTTAGGGCTGCAAAGGATGAAGATAGGAGTTTGTAATTTTTTAATTTCAACCTTAATGGAAAAAATATTTTTCATGGAAAAAGTATTGACTTTAAAATGCATGACAATTACAACAGGCTTTCAGTTGCATAGTAATATTTTTTTTAAGGTGGTTTTTATTTTTACCTTGGGCAGATGAAGAATAAAACGATTGCTTACTTTTTTGGGCTTTGCTGTGTTACCGATATACTGTCCAATACTTTTGGTATTTCGATACTGCACTCAATCGCAAAGCCATTACTAATGCCCTCGTTGATGTTGTTACTGGTAATGGAAACTGGGCCTGTAAAAGATAAACGTTTTCTGCTGATGCTGCTGGGATTGTTTTTTGGATGGCTGGGAGATGTATTACTGATGTTTGAAACCATGCAGCCCATATTTTTTATTTTAGGGTTGGTTGGATTTTTAATTGGTCACCTGTTTTATATTTTTTATTTCAGACAAATAGCTTCGGTTATCACACTAACGAAAAAAGGAAACCTTTTTTTTATACTACCGGTGGCCATTTACGTAGTGGGTTTGTTGTATTTACTTTTTCCTTCCTGGGAGCGCTTAAAATTCCAGTAACAGTGTATGCCGTTGTGTTGTCGGCGATGCTGTGCATGGCATTGTGGCTATATTATAAAATTGATTTTCACATAGCATTGCTGTTTATTGCGGGCGCTGTCTGTTTTGTAATATCGGATAGTATCTTGGCCATCAATAAATTTTATCAATCATTTCCTGCGGCGGGGTTCATCATTATGAGTACCTATTGTCTTGCGCAATACCTGATTGTAAGGGGAGCCACTAAAGTGCATCAAAATAAATTTGTGGGCAAAGAAGCGGTCGGGTAGGAGTGTAATTATTTTACCCTTGCTTTTATTTCCTGCAATTTTAATAATGCTTCCACAGGTGTGAGGCGGTTAATATCAACAGCATTCAGCAGCGAACGTATTTCCTCAAAAGTAACGGAGTGAACATCAAAAATACTCAGCTGCATTTTTGGGGTGTTTAAATTTTTAACTGTTTGCTGCAAAGTGGAGCCTTGGTTTTCATCACTGCTGTCCCGGCTTTTTTCGAGTTGTAATAAAATTTCGTTGGCCCTGTCAATCAGTTGCGGTGGCATACCGGCCATGCGTGCCACGTGAATACCAAAGCTGTGTACACTACCGCCGGGCGCCAGTTTGCGTAAAAAAATAATTTTATTGCCGACTTCTTTATTGGTTACATGGTAGTTTTTTACACCGGGTAATTTGCTTTCCAGTTCATTCAGTTCGTGGTAATGAGTGGCAAACAATGTTTTTGGTTGATGAGCACTTTTATGCAGGTATTCGACAATACTCCAGGCAATAGAAATACCATCATAAGTAGAAGTGCCCCTGCCAATTTCATCCAGTAAAATCAAACTGCGGCTGGTAATATTATTGATAATACTTGCAGTTTCATTCATCTCTACCATGAATGTGCTTTCACCTCCACTGAGGTTATCGCTTGCACCAACACGGGTAAAAATTTTATCGGTCAACGGAATATTGGCGTCTCTTGCGGGAACAAAACTGCCCATATGTGCCATCAGGGTAATCAGGGCGGTTTGTCGCAGTATGGCACTTTTACCACTCATGTTGGGCCCGGTTAAAATGATGATCTGCTGCGTAGCCGGATCCAGTAAAATATCATTATCAATATAACTGTCACCTATCGGCAAATGCCGTTCTATAACCGGGTGCCTGCTTCCTTTGATGTCTAAAATAAAACCATCATTCAATGCAGGTTTTTTATAGTTGAACTGTAGTGCGTTGCCAGCAAAACAGGTCAGGCAATCCAGTATGGCCATTACCTGGCCATTTACCTGCATGGGCGCTATATAATCCTGCAGCTCGTTCAGCAATTTTTCGAAAAGCTGCATTTCTATCAGCAAAATTTTATCCTCTGCACCAATAATTTTTTCTTCGTATTCTTTTAGTTCCGGTGTAATATAACGTTCCGCATTGGCTAAAGTTTGTTTGCGTATCCAGGTGTCAGGCACTTTTGGTTTGTGCAGGTTGGTAACTTCCAGGTAATAACCAAACACATTATTGAAACTGATTTTTAAGGAAGATATGCCGGTAACAAGCGCTTCTTTCTGCTGTAATTCTACCAGGTATTCTTTTCCGCCACTGCTGATTTTTCTTAAGGCGTCCAGCTCATCATCGATACCCGCCGCAATAATTCCACCCTTTGATGCAAGCGCAGGCGGGTTCTCGCTAATTTGCGCCACTATTTTGTCAACGATATATTTACATGGATTTAATGAATCTCCCAGGCGTTGCAGGTAAGTGTTGCTAAGTGTACTGCAAATAGTTTTAATGGCTGACACCTGTTGCAGGCCTTTAGCGATCTGCAAGACTTCCCTGGGATTTACCTTTTTTAACGGCACTTTGCTGGCCAGTCTTTCAACGTCGCCAGCTTGTTTTATATGCTGCGTAATTTTATTGCGGGTGTCCGTTTCCTTAATAAAATATTCCACCGTGTCCAGCCGTTCCCTGATTTTAGAAAGGTCATTTAAAGGCAATACCATCCAGCGTTTCAGCATACGTGCGCCCATTGGCGAAACAGTATTATCCAGTACTTTTAACAGCGTATTGCTGCCATCGGCACCTCCAAATAATTCGAGATTTCGGATGGTAAAACGATCCATCCATAAATGCTCTTCCCTGTCAATACGTTGTATTGATGTGATGTGACCAAGGTTGGGATGTTCCGTATCTTTTAAATAATGCAGGATAGCCCCGGCGGCAATAATGCCCTGTTGCATCCCTTCAATCCCAAAACCTTTCAGGCTGTGGGTACCAAAATGTTTTAATAAACTTTCCTGTGCGTACGCATCTGCAAACACCCATTCATCCAAAGCATAGGTAAAAAACTTGGTACCAAAATATTCCTTAAAATATTTTTGCCGGTTGCGCTGAAAAATAACTTCGGCCGGTTTCAGGCTCTGCAATAATTTGTCTGCATATTCCTTATCACCTTCGGCAATAAAAAATTCACCGGTGCTGATATCCAAAAAGGCAATGCCGGTTATATTTTCTTCAAAATGAATGGATGCTAAAAAATTGTTGCTGTTATGTTCCAGCAATTTATCACTGGTGGCAACACCCGGGGTTACCAATTCTGTTACCCCGCGTTTTACAATGCCCTTGGCGGCTTTGGGGTCTTCCAGTTGATCGCAGATGGCCACCCGGTAACCGGCTTTTACCAGCTTGTGCAGATAAGTATCCAGTGCATGATGCGGAAAGCCTGCCAGTTGCGATGAATTGGCATCGCCGTTATTTCGTTTGGTTAAAGTGATGCCCAAAACAGTAGATGCCGTAACTGCATCCTGGCCAAAAGTCTCATAGAAATCACCTACCCGAAAAAGCAAAATGGCATCAGGGTAGCGGGCCTTGATGGCATTGTGTTGCTGCATGAGAGGTGTTTCCGTGGTGGCTTTGGCCATTATAGTTAATTGATTACGGTTGCTGTTGATTGTTTGAGACGGCGCAAAAATAGGGCTTTACTTAGTTTGTGGCAATCTTTGTGGCGAATGTGAATTACTTTTGCATATAATTTTTTTGAATGAGAAAACTGAGTATGGAGGAATTGAACCGGCTGACGGTGGAGGAGTTTAAGCAAACAGAAAAGATTCCGGTGATTGCGGTACTTGAAAATATACGCAGCGCTTACAATGTAGGAAGTGTGTTCAGAACGGCCGATGCCTTCTTATTGGAAGCCATTTATATTTGTGGTTATACCTGTACGCCACCGCATAAGGAAATTAAAAAGACTGCATTAGGTGCCGAGGATACGGTTAGCTGGAAACATTTTGAAAACACGAATTTGGCAATACAAGAATTGCACGAATCAGGATATACTGTTTTTGCAGTGGAGCAGGTTGAAGGGAGCACGTTGCTGAATAATATTGATTATAAAATTGGGGATAAAATAGCAGTAATTTTTGGAAATGAAGTTACCGGTGTTGAACAAAGCACCATTCAGCAATGCGCTGGTTGTATAGAAATACCCCAAGCCGGTATGAAGCATTCGCTGAACATTGCGACTGCAGCAGGTGTTGTGTTGTGGGAACTGGTGAGAAAGCAGCCCTGATCGCCTAAAGGGGAGTAAAAAAAGAGTTGCCTTTATGGTTAAAATAAAAAATCGCCGTTTTAATATTTATTGAATGAGTAGTATAAAAAAATATTTGAGTTTAGTAAAGTTTAGTCACACCATTTTTGCAATGCCGTTTGCCATTATTGGATTTTTTTTGGGCATAGTCAGCAAGCTAAGTGTTATAAATGCTTTTAAGCCTGATAACAAAGAAAGTTATGTGTTCCAACAATTTGAAAGAGATTTTCTGAATTATGAATTTGCAGGGAAATTTATTTTGGTTATTTTATGTATGATATTCGCCAGAAGCGCTGCCATGGCCTTTAACCGCTACCTCGACAGAAATTTTGACGCAAAAAACCCACGTACGGCTATCAGGGAAATCCCCGCCGGTATTATTTCAAAAGAAAGTGCTTTACGCTTTGTAATAATTAACTGCCTGTTATTTGTTACTGCCACTTTTTTTATTAACAGGGTATGTTTTTTATTAGCTCCTGTAGCCTTGTTTGTAATATTATTTTACAGCTATACCAAGCGTTTTACACCTTTGTGCCACCTGGTACTTGGTGTAGGTTTGAGTTTGGCTCCCATTGGAGCTTACCTGGCTGTAACCGGTGCTTTTGCATTGCTTCCAATTATTTTTTCAATGGCCGTAATATTTTGGGTGAGTGGTTTTGATATCATTTATGCCTTGCAGGATGTGGAGTTCGATCAATCGCAAAAACTATTTTCTATGCCGGCATGGTTGGGTAAATCCAAAGCATTAAGGGTGTCCGAAATGCTGCATGTATTGTCTGCCGCCTGCGTAATATTTGCCGGCATTTATGGTGATTTTGGATGGTGGTACTGGATTGGGATCGCTGTTTTTTGCGGCATGCTTTTTTACCAGCATTCAGTCGTAAAACCAAACGACCTTAGTAAAGTAAATCTGGCTTTTATGACGGCCAATGGTATCGCCTCGGTAGTGTTTGCGGTTTTTGTCTTGCTGGATATTTTTTTACACCATCATGCCAATCCCATTATAAAAATTTAGCATGGCGAGAATATTGGCAATAGACTATGGTGGAAAAAGGACGGGCCTTGCTGTAACTGACCCGCTTCAAATTATTGCGACAGGGCTGAGCACCATCGAATCCAAAGAATTAATTCCCTACCTGAAAAAATATTTCTTAACCGAAGTGGTGGAATTGATCATCATCGGCCTGCCCAAAAACTGGGACGACAGTGAGACACATGGTACACCATTTGCAGAAGCAGCGGTTAAAAAATTGCAAAAGGCTTTTCCTCAAATACCGGTTAAAACCGTTGATGAACGATATACTTCCAAAATGGCAAAAGATGCCATGCTGCAAATGGGAATGAAAAAAAAGGACCGGCAGGTAAAGGGAAATGTCGACATCATAGCGGCTACCATTATACTTCAGGAGTACTTACAGAGTATCCAATAAGAATAAATAATTGTAATTTTGTAGTACAGCATGGCAAATAGACAACTTTGAAACGCAAGGCATTTTATGTTTTGCGTAGATTTTCCAGTTTATTTTTCAAAAAACAATAACAAGAGCAATCGCTTAGAAAACACGATATGATTTTACCAATAGTAGCATACGGTTCGCCGGTTTTAAGAAAGGTTTGTGATGATATTAATAATGATTATCCGGGCCTGGAAAAATTGATTGCCGATATGTGGGAAACGATGTATGCCAGTAACGGTGTGGGTATTGCGGCGCCGCAAGTGAATAAAAACATCCGGTTATTTATTATTGACAGTGAACAGATTTTTAAGAATATGGATGAGGATGATGAAGATGATTATCCGGATGAGCCGGGTTTTAAAGGAGTTTTCATCAACGCACATATAGCTGAACAAAACGGGAATGAATGGCTTTATACAGAAGGCTGTCTCAGCATACCTAAAATCAGGGAAGATGTAAGCCGCAAAGAATCGGTAACGTTGAGTTATGTTGATGAGAATTTTGTACAACATACCAAAACCTTCAATGGAATTACAGCAAGGGTGATATTGCATGAGTATGATCATATTGAAGGCAAGCTTTTTATTGATCACATAAAGCCACTCAAAAGAACCCTGTTGAAAAGGAAGCTGGATGATATTTCGAGAGGAAAAGTGCAGGTAGATTACCGAATGGTTTTTCCAAAATAGCGTAAACTGATTGTGCCTTTTTTCAGTCAGTAGAATCAAATATTTTGACGCAAAGATTTTGTAATAATTTGCAGGTATGATAAAAAAAATCATACCTGTTTTGTTTTGCATCCTTTACACTGCTGTCGCAATAGGCCAGGATAGTGCATTAATTATTGGCAAAAAAACTATTACACTATCAGAAGTAGTGGTAAACAATAAATTAAATGTACCTGCATTTATTGACCGCATAAAAAACGACACTACGTTTTACAAAGCCTTCAAAAATCTGCGAATCCTTAATTATATCGCTATTAATGATGTACGCATGCTTGATAAAAGCGGTAGTAACCGGGCAACGATGCACAGTAAAATTCACCAAATAAGAGATAGTAACTGCCGAGGCATGGAGACGCTGGAACAACAAAGCAGCGGGGACTTTTATACAACTGACAGCGGATACAACTATTATACGGCCCAAATGTATGCCTCATTGTTCTTTACAACTGGATTAGTGTGCGGCGAAGATAATATTGTGGCGGGCGATGCGTTCAATACATCCGGTAAAAGCGGGCTGGAAAAACATAAGGAACAATTGAAAATATTATTTTTCAATCCAGGCAAAAAAATAACCGGTATACCTTTTGTTTCGGGTAAAACATCCATTTATGAGGATGATATGGCTGAACTGTATGATATGAGCGTAGATATGGATGAGTATAATAAGACCAGCTGTTATATTTTCAGGCAAAAAGTAAAGCCGGGCAAAGAAGGTAAGGTAGTGGTGGATGAAATGACGACATGGTTTAACGACAAGACCTTTGAGGTAGTTGCAAGAAATTATAATTTAAGGTATGATGCAGGTGTATATGATTTTGACGTGCAGATGGAAGTGCAGATGGCGCATGCAGGAAATTACCTGGTTCCGGCTTTGATAAAATATAATGGCAACTGGAAAGCTATTTTTAAAAAACGGGAACGAGGCGTGTTTACTGCTACATTGTTTGATTTTAAATAAAATATAGTTTGATACCCAGGAGCTTCGACTTATTGAACACATCTTATATTTACAATACATTGCGAAGTAGAAGAAAATCTATAAAATCAGTTTTATAGTTAAAATCTACTTATAATTTGTATTTTTACAAAACAAAATAATTGTATTATGAAATTATTGACAGTTGCTTTTATGTTTATTGCCAGCGGCTGCTTTGCACAGCAGTGGCAAATAGAGGCAGGAGGAGGAATTACCGGGTATAGCGGAGACCTGTCACGGCCCGGAATAAATTTTAAAACAGTTGGACCATCTTTTGGTGCCAATGTTAAATATTTAATGCCCAATAATTTTGTCGTGCTACGTGCAGGTTTGAATTTTGGTAAGGTTCAGGGCGACGATAAATACAGTAAAGATGCAGGGTTGGTTTCCCGTAATCTTAATTTTAAAACAAATATCCTGGAGGGAAGTGTTGCTGCGGAAATAAATTTGGCTGATCCTACGGTTTATGACGGGTTACCTTATATATTTGTCGGATTAGGTGTTTTTCATTTCAATCCTTACACTTATGACAAAAATAATACTAAAGTATTTTTACAGCCTTTAGGTACAGAGGGACAGGGATTGTCAGAATACCCTAACAGGCCAATGTACAAGACCACCAAGATGTTTATTCCGATAGGCTTGGGTTGGAAGTTTAAGGCAAGCGAAAGAATTGATCTTATATATGAGTGGGGTTTCCGTTACATCAATACAGACTACCTGGATGATGTAAGCAGTACTTATGCTGATCCACAGGTGTTGCTGGCAAAAAGAGGTCCTACTGCAGCAGAATTATCATTTCGGCAAAATAAACCTTCTGCAGGGATAGCTGGTCATATCAGGGGAAATCCGGATGCAAAAGATTGGTATTATATGACCGGTATTAAAGTTTGTATTAAGTTGGGCGACGTTTTTGATGACTATCAATAATCGATTTAACACAACTAGTTTACAAGCTCAGACAAGCAAAATAGCCAGCTCCCACCAGGGGAGCTTTTTCATTTAAGACAACATAAACAGTGACTTCCTTCAGCAATTGATTCATACGTCCACTTTTACTAAATACATCCTTCCAAACTTCAGGATGCAGTAACGGCAAAACTTTGGGAGTAATTCCTCCTGCAAGGTAAAGTCCGCCAGTTGCTTTTAATTTTAAAATGAGGTTGACAGCTTCACAAGCCAGGTATCGATTAAATAGTTCTATTGTTTCAATGCAAACAGGGCAATTGCCCTCCAGCGCAGCCTTACTTATCACGGGAGCCGGATCTGTATTTTCCATCTGTTGCAACAACCACTGCGGGGCATTCTTTTTTTCAACTCCCGTCAGGTATTGCCAAATGGTGTAAATGCCATTTCCGCTCAGCAACCTTTCCCAACTTACGTGTTCATGCCTGCTTAGTAAAAAAGTTAATAGTGCGATATCTCTTGGCGTGCGTGGCGCAAAATCGCAGTGGCCACCTTCAGTTGCAAAGGGATGGTACAACTTCCCATCAAAGTATAATCCAGCCTCGCCTAAGCCCGTACCAGCAGCTAGTATAGCAATGTTGCCTGGGGTTTCATTTGTTCCTTTATACAGAATGGTAAGTTCCTCTTGCTTTAGACCAGCCAGGCCATAGGCCGTAGCCTCCAGGTCATTCAGTATAGCAACCGGGCTGCCACCAACATGTTTGCTTACCTCTTCACTGTCTATACTCCAGCTAAGGTTGGTAAATTTTACCTTGCCTTCAATCACAGGTCCGGCAACAGAAAAACAAATTTTTTCCGGCTGCTGCTGCCCTTCTAAAAAATGGGAAAGTAAAGCTGTAAAAGAATTGAAGTCACTGGTATGATAGCGGCATTCTTTAATGCTTTCAAGTCCTTTCGCTGAGTACCGGCTTAATTGCATGTTAGCCTTTGTTCCGCCAATATCTCCGGCTAAGATAGTGATAGGTTTATCACTTACATTATTGGGGTTCCTGAAAGCGACAGGGATAAGCAATTGTAGATTCATATTAAATTGAAGTTAGAGAAAAAGCCAAGAAAAAAAATGCATCAACAAATCTATTGATTAACACCAATGCTTCCATCAGGCTTCAGCCTTAATTTAGAATAATTTATTTTTTTGATTTTCATTTCGTAATTTCCATGTAATCTTTAATACTGCTTTTTGAACTTATAGTCTTTTGATTATCCTGGCGGAAACCATATCTCTATTCTTATAATCGCTAAACATTTTAATCATGAAAAAAAGACTACTAGGCATTATCTGCATTTTTGTTTTTATTATCGGCTCCAAGGCACAGGTTACACAAATCAATTCGAACAAAAGTTTGCAACTGGTCAGTCCGCTTACTACCACGCAAACTATTTTTGCTTCTGTAACCGATAGTTCCTTGTGGGTAACAGATGGAACCCTTGCCGGAACTGTTCAAATAACTACTACAATTAAGTATGAAGCGTTAGCCGGCTTGCTTTCAGGCAAACTTATTTTTAGGGGAAGTACGGCAGCAACAGGAGCTGAATTATATATTACTGACGGCACTTCTGCAGGAACAGTACTCGTAAAAGATATCAATCCGGGTACTACAGCATCTGCACCGGCAGAATTCGCCTTACTAAATGGCTTTATTTACTTTGATGCTGCAACTGTTGCTGAAGGCCGGGAATTGTGGAGAACCAACGGCACCAATGCTGGTACAACCCTGGTGAAGGATATCGTTCCGGGAACAGACAGCAGTAACGCCATTAATGAGTACCATCTTTTTTCAAACGGAACTTTTTTACTGTTTGCCGCGAAAACTGCGGCTAATGGAATCGAGCTTTGGAAATCCGACGGCACAAATGTGGGCACTGCTCTTTTACTTGATATCAATACGGGCAACGCAGGTGCTGATTCATCTAATCCTGCCAATTTTTATATTTATAACAGCATTGTTTTATTTTCAGCCACCGATGCTACACATGGTAATGAAATATGGAAAACAGATGGAACTGCAGGGGGCACACTGTTGGTAAAAGACATTAATCCCGGTACAGGAAGCTCCACTACGCTTGATATATTTGGCTTTTCCTTTCCACTTTTATTGGGTTTTCATACATTTAATAACCACGTTTATTTTAATGCCAGTGATGGAACCAGTACAGGGGAAGTATGGAGTACGGACGGAACAACTGCAAACACTACGTTACTAAAAAACATCGTGCCCGGGCTTTCAATTTCAGTGATTTTATTGATTGACGCAGTTGATCTACCGGGCAAGTTTATTTTTCCTGTTTCTGATGGAGCCAGTCGTACCGAATTGTGGCAGTCTGATGGTACACCTGCCGGAACGGTATTATTTAAGTCGTTTGATGTAATAAGTATGAACGGAGATATACCTGCGATTTTTTTGCCTTACAATGGCAATCTGTTGAGCGGTAATTTTTCTCAAACGTTATTCCAGGGAAACAAATTTTTCTTTACTGCCAGTACAACAGCTGCGGGATATGAATTGTGGATTTCGGATGGCACGCTTGCCGGAACAACAATGGTAAAAGATATAATACCCGGCTCAGGAAACGGCATCGATGCGACAAAAAGTCTTTCTTATTTGTACACTTCAGGTGAGTTATATTTTGCTGCAACAGATGCAACCCATGGCAATGAATTATGGAAATCTGACGGTACAAGCGGTGGCACTTCGATGGTGGCCGATATATACACCAATACAGGAGATGCTTTGCCTGAGTTATTTCTGATCAACAATAGCAAAATCTTTTTTGGTGCTACCAACGGCGACAATGCAACGGCAACTGACTTATATGTTGTAAATGGAGTTTTTACCCCTTTGCCGGTTAAGCTCGTTGATTTTACAGTTACTCCACTGGCAGAGGATGCATTGATAAAGTGGACAACGTCCCAGGAAATTAACACCAACAGTTTTACAATACAACGGAGCAGTGATGGATTGAATTTTGAAAATGTAACAACGGTAGTAGCGGCTGGTAATACCGCTAATGGTCATAAATATTCTTTTACTGACAACAATATCCTCGCCAGTGGGGGAACAATTATTTACTACCGTCTCCTTACAACTGATACAAATGGTAAGCAGGAGGTTAGCAATACCATTGCTTTAAAAATAAAACCAATGAATTGGAATGCAAGGTTGCTTGCTAATCCCGTGCAGCAAAACATACAGCTTATCACATCAGGCATTACAGCCAATGCGCAGATGTCAATAAAAGATATGTCAGGGAAAATGGTTTACAGCAGACAATTGCAGCGGATAAATGGAGTTGAATCTGTTCCGGTAACCTCATTGCCTCATGGCCAGTATATAATAATAATAACCAGTGATGGTGAAAATAAGTCGATTCTTTTTATAAAATAATTTGCCTGGTAAAAGTAAAAAAGCAGTTCCCCATGAGCTGCTTTTTTATTGCATTATACCATTTAAAAAATACATGCGGTAATGGGCATGTGTGAATTTAATAATAACGTATCTTCCATTTTACCTGTAAAAATAAAATATGCTTATGAGAAAAAATAATATTGCAGCAGTTGTATTAATGCTGTTATTGAATTGCACTTTGGACGTCTCGGCACAAGCAGACAGTATTGCAGCTACCGTACCACAAAAATTTATTACAAAGCATAGTATTAAAATCGATAACAAACTAATCAGTTATACGGCTGTTGCCGGAACATTGATTTTAAAAAATGAAAAAGATGAACTGATAGCCTCTATCGGTTACACCGCTTATACCAAAGATGGTGAAACAGATAACAGCAAAAGACCGGTAACGTTTTCGTATAACGGCGGACCAGGCTCTTCTTCTATGTGGCTGCACATGGGTATTATGGGACCAAGAAGAGTGGTGGTAAATGATCCTTCGCCTAATGGCCCGGCCCCATACAAAATAGAAGATAATAATTATTCTATTTTAGATGTATCAGATGTGGTGATGATTGATCCTGTCGGTACGGGCCTGAGCCGTGCCATTGGCAAGGCTAAAAACATAGATTTTTGGGGAGTAGATGCAGATATCAAATCAATCAGCCAGTTTATTAAAGATTATGTTCACCAAAATGAACGGTGGAACTCGCCAAAATATTTACTGGGTGAAAGTTATGGTACATTCCGTTCTGCAGGAGTTGCAGATTACCTGCAGGAAAATTTCGGTATTTCAGTAAATGGGGTTGTGCTTGTGTCCAGTGTTTTAGATATACGTACACTATCATTTCAACCCACTGATGATCTTCCATTTATCGTCAATTTGCCTACCTATGCAGCGACTGCCTGGTACCATAATAAATTAGCTAATAAGCCTGCGAACCTGCAGCTGTTTTTAAAAGAAGTAAGAACTTTCGCCACAGGCGATTATGCTTCGGCATTGTTACAAGGAGATGCGCTGACCGTTGAGGAAAGAAATAAAATCATAGACAAACTAGTTGGGTATACAGGCCTCAGTAAAGATTACCTGGAAAAGGCAAACATGAGGGTAGTTCAGCCACAATTTTCGCAGGAACTGTTACGCGGAACACAGGAAGTTGCAGGTCGTTTAGATTCACGCTACAAGGGGATTGCCCAGGATGAATTGGGTGAATACGCTTTTTATGATCCGCAATCATCCGACATCAGCCCGGCCTTTATTTCAGCCTTTATGAACTATTATACCACTGAGTTAAAGGTAAGTAAGGATAAAGTGTACAATACCGGGGCATATGCATTTCCGGATTTTAAATGGGACTGGAAACATGCACGCAGCAACGGTTTTTTTGGCGACGCAGCTACTCCTAATACTGCACCCGATTTAAAGAATGCTATGTCAAGTAATCCAAAAATGAAAATACTGGTGTTAAATGGTTTGTATGATCTGGCAACCCCATTTGCCGGTACAGAATATACTTTCGATCACATGGGCTTGAACAAAAAAATCAGGAGCAACATTACCATGAAATATTATGAGGCGGGGCACATGATGTACATTTTAAATTCAGCTGCAACTGCATTTAAAAAAGATGTGGCCGAATTTATTACCGGATCTTCAAAATAACTTGTGCTTTAATGCAGTAGTAAAAAAAAATGTACCTAACTGATGTCATTTTTGTTTTCACTGTACTTTCTCCATTTTTCAATTACGGCCAGCATATCATCCGGTAAATAACTTTCAAACAGCATTGGCTGTTTGGAAGTTGGGTGTATAAAGCCCAGTTCCTTTGCATGCAAAGCCTGGCGTTGGCATAGCGCAAAACAATTGTCTACAAACTGTTTGTACTTGCTGAAAATGGTACCTTTTACAATTTTATCGCCGCCGTAAAAATCATCATTAAATAAAGGATGACCAATGGACTGCATGTGCACACGTATCTGGTGTGTGCGACCTGTTTCAAGTCTGCACTCAACCAGCGTAACGTAATTAAAACGTTCCAGCACTTTGTAATGGGTTACGGCTTCTTTTCCATGTTCCCCTTCCGGGTAGGTGGTGAATAATTTTCTAAAACGTTGATGCCGTCCAACATGGCCGCGGATGGTTCCTTCATTCTCTTCAAAGTCTCCCCAAACCAGGGCTATATAACGGCGGTGAACGGTATGATTAAAGAACTGTTTAGCCAGGTCGGTCATTGCTTTAGGCGTTTTAGCCAATACCAGCAGCCCGGTTGTATTTTTATCTATCCTGTGTACCATTCCAAAACGGGGTAACCCATTTTCTTCCAGCTCAGGATTTTGTTGTTTTAAATAAAAAGCTACGCCATTGATTAACGTACCGCTCGGGTTGCCGCTGCCGGGGTGTACCACCATACCGGCTGGCTTGTTGATGAGTAATACATCATCATCTTCAAAAACAATATTTAACGGTATATTTTCAGGGATGATATCATTGCTGTCGGGATGCCGGTTATCGAAAACAACAATTTTATCGTAGGGCCTTACTTTATAATTGGCCTTTACTGGTTTATCATTCACCAGCACCATCTCGTTGTCAATACCTTGTTGTATTTTATTGCGGGTAGCACCTTCAATACGATGCATCAAAAATTTATCAATGCGCAATGCTTCCTGGCCTTTTGGGATATCAATCACCAGTCTTTCATACAATTCTTCGCTTTCCTGCAAGTCATCTTCTACAGCTATTTCGTTGCTCATTTTTATTTTATTAAACTCATTTTATATAATGGATAGTTGAGAATCGGGTGCCATCAATATCCAACCATCTGACAAATAGTTCTTTTTCAGCAGTTATTGACAGTCTTGAATATTTAAACACTCAATACCTGGCACCAAATACTAATCCTGCATTCAATTAACTTTGCAAAATAAACTAATTACATTGACTAAGCAGATAGTATTGTTTAAAGACCTGGGTTTAACCGATTACCAGTCGGCATGGGATTGCCAGGAAAAGCTGTTTCAGGAAAATGTACATATAAAGGCGGTAATAAGGAATATGGAAATGGGAGCACCTGGTTTGGTTGCCGAAAATATTAGCCTGCTAAGGGGGTCTGTCGCAGATACTAAACCTGAAACGCAACATTATTTTCTCATCTGCGAACACCTGCCGGTACTGACCTTAGGAAAAAGTGGCCATGTTGAAAATATTTTGATCAGCGAACAGGAAATGCAGAAGCGGGGCATACAATACTATAAGACAAACAGGGGAGGGGATATTACTTTTCACGGGCCGGGCCAAATAGTAGGATATCCCATACTTGACCTTGACAAATTTTATACAGATATTGGCAAATACCTGAGGGCACTGGAAGAAGTAATTATACTTACCATGCAGGAGTACGGCTTAAAAGGCGAACGGAGTAAAGGCGAAACAGGCGTTTGGATGGATGCAGGAATTCCAGGAAGTGAAAGGAAAATATGCGCAATGGGCGTGCGCTGCAGCCGCTGGGTAACCATGCATGGATTTGCGCTGAATGTAAATACAGACCTCTCTTATTTTGACACGATAATTCCCTGCGGAATAGAAAACAAAAAGGTTACCTCCCTTCAAAAGGAACTCTATAGAACTTTAAATTACGAAGAGGTTAAGCAAAAGGTTAAAGCCAATTTTGAAATTGTTTTTGGTGTTGAATTGCAATAATAATTATTGAGGCTCGGTCATAATAGGCCTTTTTGTTTCAGGCGGCGGTGGTCCAACCCAGCCATCTTTCGCAATGTAGAACTTGTATTTCTCCAGTAAAATGCCATCATCATATAAATGATAGTAAAACCAGCCAGTGTGTAAAAAATTTACTTTTTCTACAATCAGGTAAGATTCTTTTATATTTTTTATTTCAAATACCAGCCTGTCTTTTTCATCAAAAAAATACAGTGAAAATTTTTCCTTATCTGCATCGGGTAAACTCACAATCAGATTATTTTCCCTGTTGGCATAAATAAATTTGCTCGGCACAAATCCGGTGGGGGGCTTGGGTTTAATAAATTTTCTTGTCGGAGGCAAGAGATCTTCACCCGGGTTTGATATATCTGGCGTTTCCTGAGCAGGCTGTAGAGCTGCGGGAGCTGTAAAGTCCATTAGTTTTTTTTGGTCTTCCGTATTTTGTCTTACTACACTGGCCGTGTCGATTTGTTTCGGAAGCTCAATAACAGGTTTCTGTGAACGTGAAAAAATATAAGTGCCTCCTTCAAATGCTACAAATACGCGATAGAACATAGTAGGATTGGGGGCTTTACCATCCACATATCCATTTTCTTTATTCAGTGGATTGAGCACTGTACCGATAGTTGTAAAATTTTTAATACTATCGGCTGAGCGCTGGATATTGATATTGGCGATTTTAACGCCATAATTATTTTTCCAGCTGATGATTATTTGATTGCTGATATTTTTTACGGAGATGCGGGGCAGTGTATCCTGGGCAAGACAATGTCCGGCAGCAGCAATGATAATAAAGGACAACAAAAATTTGCGCATAATTTACTTTGAACGCGGAAACAGTTTTTTTGTTTTAAGCGCAAAGATAGTAAGCCATTAAAACATATCAGAAAATTAACGTGCCAGCCGGCAAAGACGCGTTGCCCTGCAAACCACCTGTGTGAAGACAAACAATTTTACTCCCCTCCGGGAATACATTTTTCTCAACACTATCCAATACGGCAAACATCATTTTTGCAGTGTAAACAAAGTCAGTCGGTATGTTATTGTCTTCGTAAAATGTATTCATAAAGTGCAATAAGGCAGGTGTTTTTTTTGCATACCCGCCAAAATGATAATCGTTCAGCAATGTGGCCGTATTGGGTGTTCCGGTTAAGTAAGCAATTCTTTTATCAATGTCTGTCATTCCTTTTAATACAGGGACTCCAATTATTTGCTGGTTTTTTTTTGCACCTTTCATTAATCCGGCCAGCGTAGTTGCTGTACCCAGTGCCGTGCATATATGGGTTGTATCTTCTTCAATCAGCTGAGTAATCAAAGCCGCGCCGGCAGCACCTTTTGGATGATAGCCCCCTTCCGGAACCAGTGTAAAATTTTTCCACTCTTCCTGAAACTGGTTCATAGAATTATCTGCTTGTTTGTTACTGTATTCTGCTCTTGATAAAAAATGCAACTTCATTCCATATTGTATACAGGCCTGTAAGGTTGGCGATAATTTGTCTGGGTTTTCTCCACGTACCAGCCCAATGCTTTTTAATCCGGCGGCTGTACATGCAAAAGCCGTTGCTACAAGGTGATTGGAATAAGCACCTCCAAACGTGATAAGGCCTTGTTGAGGAGATGCCAACGCATCCTGCAAAAAATAATGCAGTTTAAAGAGTTTATTGCCAGATACGACAGGATGAATTTTATCTAATCTCAACACAGATACACTTATTTTTTTTCTGATTAAACAATCGTTTGCAACAATATCAACAGAAATTTTTGGAGTGTCAAACAGCATTTTATTCACCTATTAGTTTATTTTCGCATCGCAATATAATTCAATGTTTCAATGTTAATTATAAGTACTCATAACTGATATTGAGACAATTCCCAAACATCCTGTTATAAGCAGGAACAAACTAGTTACAAAATGAAACCAACTCTTGTAGTATTAGCAGCGGGGATGGCCAGCCGCTATGGTAGTATGAAACAGGTACAGGGTTTTGGCCCAAGCGGCGAAACCATCATGGAATATTCTATTTACGACGCCATCCGGGCAGGATTTGGCAAAGTAGTCTTTATTATCCGCGAAGAATTTTTGGATATGTTTAAAGAAAATTTTGCTACTAAATTGAAAGGAAAAATTGAGGTTGAATTTGCCTTCCAGGAATTATCGAAATTTACCGGCAACAGGCAAATTCCGGAAGAAAGAAAAAAGCCATGGGGTACAGCTCATGCCGTGCTCTGCTGCAAGGGAATAGTAAAAGAACCTTTCGCAGTCATCAATGCAGATGATTTTTATGGCCGGGATGGCTTCGAGAAAGCATACCAATTTTTAACTACACAGGTTGCTGATAACAATTACGCTATTATAGGGTATGAGTTAAAGAAGACATTAAGTGACAACGGTAGTGTTAGCCGCGGCGTTTGCAATGTAGATTCAAACGGCAATCTGGTAGATATTAATGAGCGAACAAAAATTTATCGCAATGAGCAAGGCATCATTACTTATGAAGATGAAAGTGGTTTACATGAAGTAAGTGAAGATTCCAGTGTAAGCATGAATTTCTTCGCATTCTCCCCCAACTTTATTACCCAAAGCGAGAATTATTTTGGTGAATTTTTAGACAGGGAGCTTCATAACCCTAAAGGCGAATTCTTTATTCCTTTGGTGGTAGATAAAGTGGTAAAAAATAAGGAAGGTGATGTGAAAGTAATACCAACCTCAGCACAATGGTTTGGAGTAACGTATAAAGAAGATGCACCTGAAGTAAAAGCCAGTGTAGATAAGTTGGTGGCGGATGGACAATATCCATCTAATTTATGGGCTTGATATCACAGCTGGTTGAAACCTGCTAAAGTAAAATAAAAGGAGCGGTCTATTACAAGACCGCTCCTTTTATTTTATGATTTTATATTTCTAATTACCAACCACCATATACACAAATTCTTCCATTTTTTTAACTTGCTGAACCCTGTCCAGCCCTTTCAAAGTTGTGTTGACGGGAGTTTTTAACTGATATTTTTCCTCTGGTTTTATTTTATCCAACAAATTAAAGATGTTTTTTGATTTAGCGGCATATACAACACCATCCGCTTTTGAATCCTTTGCGGTGATGATGCCTATAATCTCCCCGTTGCGATTGATGACGGGGCCGCCACTGTTTCCCGGATTGGCAGAAACGGTTAACTGGTACGAGGTGGTATCTCCATCACTTCCAGACTTCGCACTTACATATCCTTCGCCATACACAATCTCTTTCCGCGGAAACCCTAAAGTAAAAAACTGCTCACCTAAATCAGAATTGGACCTTTTAATGCTGTACGGTAAATTAGTCACAGCCCTGAAAGCAGTATCATTAATCTTCAAAATTGCAAGGTCAACATTATTGTCAGTATACACAGCGACCGCATTATAGTATTGTCCCTTTGTATTTTCAACATAAATATTTTTCATTTTACTTATTACATGGGCATTGGTCACGAGGTAACCTTTTCCATCTATTAAAAATCCTGAGCCCATAAAATCAACTTTCGGTTCAGGCTTTATTGGAATTGCAGGTAGCACATTTTTACTCTTCAATACAATTATTTCTTTGTTGGTCTTGGTAATTTCCTTTACCAGTTCGTAATAACTTTCGTTACCATATTTTTTGGTATAAGTAATAGTAAGCCCAAGCGTTAACAAAGAAATAAAGCCTGCAATAGACGCAGCCACAGCCATGCTTCGTTTATACTTGTTCCATAAACTGAGTACTTTGGCTTTGCCCTTAAGTGCAGGTGTTGCCATCAGCCCCTCGGCTGCCAGGTTGGATTCCACTTCCAGCAGGGTGTGTTTGAATGATTTGAGTGTACCATATTTATCCAGCCCCTGTAAAAAATAAGTATGTTCTACAACCAATTGATCAAGCTCTGCATTTTTTTTACGCAAGTCTTCAAACATACTTTTTTCCTGCAGGTTCATTTCACCTGCCAGGTATCGCTCAACAGCTTCTAAAAGTAAAATATCTTCCATCTCAGTTATGCGTTTTTATATTGTGCAAAAAATAGCTTCTTCAATCGTACCAAACATTTGTATTTCTGGGTTTTAGCATTATCGGCATTGGTATAGCCAAACTCACCGGCTATTTCCAGCATATTCTTTTTTTGCAGATAATAAGCGTCCAGCAAACTTTTGCAAGGTTCTCCAATTTTATTCATGGCATGTTCCATTAAAATAAAATCGTTGTTTACCTTTTCATGTTCTTCAATTTCCTCCTCTACAGCCACCGTTTCCTCCAGGTTTTCTACCTGTGTGCTGAATTTGCTCATTTGCTGCAAACGTTTCAACCATAAACGCCGGCAAATTGAATACAGGTATGTTTTAAGCTGGCAACTCAGTAAAAATGATGACAATTTTGCCTTTTCATATAATACTACCATCGCCTCCTGAAAAATATCCCTTGCGTCATCTGCCGAACCATTGTTGTTGAGTACAAAACTTTGAATCATTGAATAATTCTGGCGATAAATAGTTTCGATAGACTTTTTATCGTTTTCGGCTAATCCCTTTAATAATAATTGATCGTGTTCTATAGTACTCACCCGGCTGATATTAATACGTTACTGGCTGCAATAGTAACCCAAAGCAACGAAAAAAAAGATTTTAAAAAAAGTCGGGTTACCTTTTTTACCAACCTGTATTAACCCTTATAAATAAACAAATTAAAACTCAAAAAATGAAAAAAGTACTTTTTGTATTAGCAATCGCTGCATCTTTTACGGCTTGTAATAGCTCAACTGAAACACCTGCAACAACTTCTATTGATTCTGCAAAGACTGCTGATTCAATTAAAGCTGCTATGCCAGCAATGGATACTGCTGCTAAGAAAATGGATTCTGCTGCTGCAAAGATGGACACTGCCGCAAAGAAAATGGATTCAGTTAAAGTAAAGAAATAATTATCTGACCGGTTTATAGCTTGTAAAATACCGGTTTTATATAAAGATTTTCATATGGCAAGCAATCGTTAAAGTCGCCCCTATTCTTAGGGGCGTCTACTTTTATAGCCCTTATAACCAGTTTATGATAAATATAATTAAAGCAATCAACTGCTTTGGTGACATTTTTTCAACGTATCATTATATTTTTTGCAAAATTATTGGCTGATTCAAAATATTGATCTACTTTCGATTTTCAAATGACAACAGCTACAACTTACACCCGATTTTATTTTAGCTTCTATTTTAAAAATAGACCGGGAGTCTTTTGTTAAGCACTGAAAACAATTAAAACAGATTAACATAAAAAGAATCCCGGCTAAAAAGGTCGGGATTTTTGTTTATAAGCCATCTGGGTAAATTTAAAAATTAACAGTAAATGGGTGAGCGGTACAATGCAGTTAACGGAAATGAGGTAGTTGAACGTAATACACAACGAAAGGTGTCTATCCAGGGATTTGAAGGATGTTTTCACCAGGAAGCTGCAAGAATTTTTTTTGGCAACTCGGTTGAAGTGATCTGCTGCTCCACTTTCAAGGAAGTAATAGAAATTGCCGGCAATAAAAGGAAGAGTGATGGCGGTGTAATGGCCATAGAAAATTCTATTGCGGGAAGTATATTACCCAATTATAATTTGCTGCAAAAAAGTAACCTCACCATTGTTGGCGAAGTTTATTTGCAGATTAACCAGCATTTGATGGTAAACCCTGGTGTTGAGTTAGGCGATATTAAAGAAGTGCATTCTCATCCAATGGCTATTCAGCAATGTTTTGGATTTTTAGATAAATACAATTGGAAACTGGTTGAAAAAGAAGATACGGCACTAAGCGCCAAACAGGTTCATCAGCACAGAAGCAAGCATGTGGCTGCCATTGCAAGTAAACTAGCCGCAGAAATTTATGATCTTAGTATCATAGCCCCAAACATTCATACGTTAAAAAATAATTACACCCGGTTTTTAATACTGCAAAAAGCGGGCGAGGCAGAAGCAATACCTGGTGCTGACAAGGCTTCTATCAATTTTCATACAGACCATTCAAAAGGCAGTTTAGCCAGGGTATTAACCAATATTGCCGATGCTGGCATTAACCTCAGCAAATTGCAGTCTTTCCCAATACCTGGCAGCGATTTTAAATATTCCTTTCATGCGGATGTTGAGTTCGATACAGTAGAACAATTTTATAACCTGATCAAAAAAATTGAACCGATTACAGAAGAAGTAAAAATATACGGTATCTATAAAAATGGAAAAGCTGTTCCTTTGCCTTCGCAAAGCCAGAAAACAAAACAGAAGTAAAGGCATAAAGTATAAGCAATTTTTTTTAGTGTTAAAGAACAAAGGATGAGCAAAGAAACGATTTCGACCCAAACAACAACAGCAAATGCCGTTGCGCCAGTCACCAGTGAAGTAATTGAAATGACCGTTGCAAAAAGGCTGGAAGGTATTGGTGAATATTATTTTTCTCAAAAACTAAGAGAAATAGATGACTTAAATAAAGCAGGTAAACAGGTAATTAACCTGGGGATAGGCAGCCCTGATCTGCCCCCTCATCCTGATGTAATAAAAACATTGCATGAAGAAGCTGTTAAGCCGGGCCAACATGGTTACCAGAATTATAAAGGCAGCCCTGTGTTAAGAAAGGCAGTTGCGGAATGGTATAAAAGGTGGTACAACGTTGTACTGGATGCAGATACAGAAATATTGCCGCTGATAGGCAGTAAGGAGGGTATCATGCACATTTGTATGACGTATTTAAATCCGGGTGATACTGTTTTAATACCTAATCCGGGGTATCCTACTTACATGAGCGCTGCAAAGATTGCCGGGGCTAACGTGGAAGCATATACGCTTACAAAAGAAAATAACTGGTACCCTGACTTTTCGGCACTGGAAAAAACAGACTTACAAAAAGTAAAGCTGATGTTTGTAAACTATCCTCAAATGCCAACCGGTCAATTACCATCACACGATTTATTTATGCAATTGGTTGCCTTTGCAAAAAAACACCACATTTTATTGGTGCATGATAATCCATACAGCTTTATCTTAAATGATACGCCGGCGAGCTTGCTAAGTGTTGAAGGGGCTTTGGACGTTGCAATAGAACTGAACAGCTTGAGCAAATCTCATAATATGGCAGGATGGAGGATAGGCATACTTGCCGGTGCCCAGCAAAGAATAAATGAGGTATTACGGTTTAAAAGTAATATGGATAGCGGTATGTTTTTGCCCCTGCAGCTGGCAGCAGCAAAGGCATTGCAATTGCCCGCCAGTTTTCACAAAGAAGTAAATGCGGTCTACAGTGCAAGAAGAAAAAAAGTAGTTGATCTGTTGAATTTACTGCAATGCACATTCGACGAAAGCCAGGTGGGTTTATTTATGTGGGCAGCCATTCCGCAAGGGTATAAAGACGGATATGCATTAAGCGATAAAGTGTTGTACGAATCAAATGTATTTATAACTCCGGGGGGCATCTTTGGAAGTGCGGGGAATGGTTATATAAGAATCAGTTTATGCAGCAGTGAAGAAAAAATAACAGAAGCAATTGAGCGCATTAAAAAAATAGGTTTGCAAAAATAAAAGGCTGCAAGAAATTAAGATTGTTTATACAATGGAAGATAAAGAATTGATAAATACAAATATTCAGGCCACCAATAGACAGGCTTTGCAACCGTTTGTTGGCGAGGCCAAAACAGATGTTGTTACTATTGTGGGTGTGGGCTTAATAAGCGGTTCCTTTGCATTGGCCATGAAGGAAAAAGGATTTGCAAAAAAAATAATTGGTGTAAGCAGAACGGCGGCCAGTTTAGAAAAGGCAAAAGCATTGGGTATTATCGATGAAGCCCTGCCGCTGGAAGAAGCTGTAAAACAAAGTGATTTTATTTATGTAGCAATTCCGGTAGATGCAACAGTTGTAGTAATGAAACAAATAATGGATTTGATTACTGGAAATCAGATGGTCGCAGATGCAGGGTCAACCAAATTTGCATTGTGTGATTCGTTAAAAGGTCATCCTATGCGGCACCGCTTTATAGCTACGCATCCCATGTGGGGTACAGAGTATAGTGGCCCGGAAGCCGCAGTGAGAGGTGCTTTTGAAGGAAGAGCCTGTGTAATTTGTGAAAAAGAACAAACGGATGAAAGCGTTGTAAACGCTGTTGAAAATATTTACAGGGCATTGGGCATGAACATCGTTTATATGGATGCGCACAGTCATGATATACATGCGGCCTACATCAGTCATATCTCACATATCACTTCTTTTGCGTTGGCCAATACAGTATTAGAAAAAGAAAAGGAAGATGAAGCAATTTTTGCACTGGCAGGCGGTGGTTTTGAAAGTACGGTGCGCTTGGCAAAAAGTAATTCGGCCATGTGGGCACCCATCTTTATGCAGAACAGGGAAAACGTATTGGATGTGTTGAATGAACATATTACGCAGTTAAGAAAATTTAAAGCAAGCCTGGAAAAAGAAAATATCGAATACCTGACTGAGCTGATGGAAAATGCAAATAAGATAAAAAGAATTTTTCAATAGTTTTTTGTGATGATTTTTAGAGAAGCGCAAAAGGATGATATAAAGCAATTGATGGAAGTGAGGCTTGCGGTAAAGGAAAATACATTGAGCAACCCGTCATTGGTAACGGAGGCCGATTATTATAATTATTTGTTTAATCGTAGCAAAGGCTGGGTTTGTATGGTACAAGACCGGGTAGCTGGTTTTTCCATTGTGGACTTGGCAGAGAAAAATGTTTGGGCATTGTTTGTTCATCCGGATTTTGCAGCAAAAGGGATCGGAAAAAAAATACATGATTGTATGTTGCACTGGTATTTTGATCAGGAGCGGGATGACATTTGGTTGGGTACAGGTCCCAATACAAGGATTGCACGGAGCTAAAGAAATAAAATTTGAATTGAGTTTTAAAGATTGGAAGATCTGGCAGGCCGGAAATTGAGTCAGCGATAAACAGAGTTACTATTATGGAAGAATGGTATTAATGAGGGAGGACACAAAGGGAATTGGCTGCGAATTGACGGAGTTTACGATAAAAGAGAATGGTTACAATTAGAGTAACCGTACAAATAGGATGAATAAATGTTGGTAACAAAAACTAATTTTACAATGCAAACAGAAAACAAGACAATGAAACAGTTAATGCAGGAAAAATGGACCAAGCGCCCATTAATTATTAGTGGCCCGTGCAGTGCCGAAACAGAAGAGCAGGTGATTGAAACTGCTACCCGGCTTGCTAAAACAGGTAAGGTAGATATACTACGTGCAGGCATCTGGAAGCCCCGCACAAAGCCAGGTTTATTTGAAGGAATTGGCGCAAAAGGCTTATCATGGATGGCCCAGGCGAAAAAAATTACGGGCATGCCAACTACTGTGGAAGTTGCTACCGCAAAACATGTGGAAGATGCATTGCATTTTGATACTGACATGCTTTGGATTGGTGCAAGAACAACCGTAAATCCTTTCAGTGTGCAGGAAGTAGCAGATGCCCTGCGTGGTGTTGATGTACCTGTGCTGATTAAAAATCCCATTAATCCTGATCTTGAATTGTGGACTGGAGCTATTGAGCGCATACAGAAAGCAGGAATTAAACAAGTTGGTATGATACACCGGGGGTTTTCAAACTACGGAAACACGGAGTATCGTAACGCTCCTATGTGGCATTTGCCTATCGAAATGAAGCGTCGTTTTCCGGAAATGATTTTAATCTGCGATCCTTCTCATATCTGTGGTAACAGAACCAATCTGCAGTCGATTTCTCAAAAAAGTATTGACCTTGATTTTGATGGCGTGATGATTGAAAGCCATATTGATCCTGATAATGCGTGGAGTGATGCGAAACAACAAATAACCCCCGAACGCTTATCTGAAATGCTGGATGCATTGATCTGGCGTTCCGAAGCAACAGACAAGCAGGAGTTCATTACCGCCCTTGCCACACTTCGTGAGCAAATCAATCATGTAGATGATGAGTTGCTTGCATTGATTGCGCAGCGTATGAAAATTGCTGATAAAATTGGTGAATATAAAAGAGCGAATAACATAACCATTTTGCAAACCAACCGATGGAATGATATTTTGCAGAAGGCGATTAACAAAGGCGATAAACTGGGTTTAAGCCAGGACTTTATCACCAAATATTTTGATGCAGTGCATTTGGAAAGTATCAACCATCAAAACAAGGTGATGAACAGTTAAAAAGTTGGAGAAATTATTTTTGAAATTAACGAAGAATTTTTGATCTGATTGAAAGGAGTAAGACATTACTCAGGATGCTAATTTTTTATTAAGGTTGTTGTATGAAAATTATAAAGGTTTCCTCATTGTCAGGTTCTGCCGAGGCGTTACCCGCTGGCGGAAATTTTGATGGTGTATATTATTTTGACGCCACATTTGCTCATCTTGAACAGGTTGTAAGTAGACAAAAAACTTTCTTAATTACCGATAGCAATGTTTTTCAGAGCCATAAAACACTATTTGATGGCTGGCAGACCATTGTGCTGCCGGCAGGGGAAGAGCATAAACAGCAGTCAACGGTTGATTTCATCGTGAAAGAACTGATTGCAAAAAATGCAGACAGAAATACTTTTATTGTGGGCGTTGGTGGTGGTGTGGTAACAGATATTACGGGCTATGCCGCCAGTATCTACATGCGGGGTGTAAGGTTTGGTTTTGTACCAACTACTATTCTTGCAATGGTCGATGCTTCAATTGGTGGTAAAAACGGGGTGGATGTTGGCATATATAAAAACCTGGTGGGGCTGATAAAACAACCAGAGTTTTTATTATTCGATTATGCGCTTTTGCAAACCTTGCCCACAGGCCAATGGATCAATGGCTTTGCTGAAGTAATTAAACATGCCTGTATAAAAGATACCGCTTTATTTGAATTGCTGCAAAAGGAGTCAATCGAAAGTTTTAAATCCGATGCAAATAAACTGGCAGCACTTATTGAAAAAAATGTTCAGATAAAAACAGCCGTGGTGGTAAATGATGAGTTTGAACAGGGCGACCGTAAGCTCTTAAATTTTGGCCATACACTGGGGCATGCTATTGAAAATATGTACCAGCTTCCACATGGACATGCTGTAAGTATTGGCATGATGGCCGCTACAGATATTTCAGTATCTGTAAATAATTTTTCTACTTCCGAAGCCAACCAAATAAAAGAGTTGCTGGAACAATATCAGCTACCAACAAAATTTGACTTTGATAAAGAAAAGATTTGGGAAATATTAAAAATGGATAAAAAACGGTCTAGCAATACAATGAATTTCATCCTGCTGAATAAAATAGGGCAGGCTATGATTCAACCTATTGGCATGAACGAACTGGAAAATTTGATCCGTTAAACTGAACCTGTTATGGAACTAATTACACACATACGTTCCCTAACTTTTGCAAAGACTTAAGTATAATCATGACTGTAACCATTCAACCTTCTGCTGTTTCAGGAATTATTAGTGCGCCCACATCCAAGAGTTCTATGCAGCGTGCTTGTGCCGCCGCCCTGTTAAATAAGGGTAAAACAATTATTGAAAATCCGGGTAAAAGCAATGACGACCTTGCGGCGTTGGAAGTAATTCAACTACTTGGGGCCACTATCGCACCTGCTGCTGATAATTATATAACTGTTGACAGTAATGGAGTTCAGCCAGCAGGCAGTGAAATAAACTGCGGCGAAAGTGGTTTAGGTATCCGTATGTTTGCACCTATTGCCGCGTTAAGCCAAAACCCAATTCGTATCAATGGCACTGGGAGCCTGTTGACGAGGCCCATGAATTTTTTTGATGACATCTTTCCGCAACTGGATATTGCCATTCAATCAAACAACGGCAAACTGCCCATTGAAATAACCGGCCCGTTGCAGCCCAAAGACATTACCATTGATGGATCGCTGAGTTCTCAATTTTTAACGGGCTTGTTGATGGCGTATGGAAATGCTGCCAGCGAGTCGGTAACCATCAAAGTAACCGGGTTAAAAAGCAAACCATACATCGATCTTACCTTGCAGGTGATGCATCATTTCGGGTATGATGTTGTTAACAACAATTATGAATCGTTTGTGGTGAACCCCGTAAGAAATGAAACCGGTAAACTAATTAAATATACGGTTGAAGGGGATTGGAGCGGCGGAGCATTTTTACTGGTGGCAGGCGCAGTTGCAGGTAAGATAACCGTAGAAGGATTAGATACTCATTCTACGCAGGCAGATAAAGCAATTTTGAAGGCGTTAATTGATTGCGGTAGCAGCATTTCCATACAAGAAAAGCAGATAGAAATTGGTTTGCCGGCAACCGGCAGCAGCGGCTTAAAAGCTTTTCACTTTGATGCTAGCGATTGTCCCGATTTATTTCCGCCGCTTGTTGCATTAGCCGCGTATTGTAACGGTACTACTGCAATTGAAGGCGTTAGCCGTTTAGCACATAAAGAAAGTAACCGGGGGTTAACCTTACAGGAAGAGTTTGGTAAAATGGGGATTAAAATAACATTGCAGGATGATTTGATGTTAGTAGAGGGTGGTCATGGTGTTCATGGCGCTTCCGTTCATTCTCATCATGATCACAGGATTGCGATGGCCTGCGCAGTTGCGGGTTTAAAAGCAAGGGGAGTAACCACCATCAAGGATGCGGAGGCAATTGATAAATCCTATCCCGACTTTTATCAACACTTAATGCAATTAGGTGCAGCGGTTAATTAGCAGCAGTTCAATTAAGTTTAGTATAAACAATAAAGCCTGTTGAAATGAAGTGACAGGGTAACCAGATAACATTTATGAACAGTTTCGGAAGAATATTCAGGGTAAGCATTTTTGGAGAATCGCACGGCGAATGTGTGGGTATTAATATTGATGGGTGCCCTGCAGGTATGCCATTGGCTGTGGATGATTTTACCCCTGATATTGAAAGAAGAAAAGCAGGAGCTAAAGGAACCACACCCCGTAAGGAAGCCGACCTGCCGAGGATTATGAATGGCGTGTATAACGGTAAGACGACCGGCGCTCCCATCACCATCCTGTTCGACAATACCAATACCCGCAGCGGCGATTATGAAAAGCAACGGGCGGTGCCAAGACCCGGACATGCAGATTTTGTTGCTACAAAAAAGTTTGGCGGCTTTGAAGATTACAGGGGCGGAGGCCATTTCAGCGGAAGGCTTACCGTTTGCCTGGTTGCTGCGGGCGTGGTGGCGAAGAAATTATTATCTAACATCAGCATCGTATCCACCATACTTGAAATAGGTGGCGAAACAGATATGGAAGCTGGTCTGCAAAAAGCCATTGATGCGAAAGATACTATTGGAGGCATTGTGGAATGTAAAGTAAATGGCTTACCCGTTGGTTTGGGTGAACCATTTTTTGATTCAGCAGAATCGATGATTGGCCATGCTGTTTTTGCAATACCAGCAGTAAGAGGGATTGAATTTGGAACCGGGTTTGCGGCCGCCCGCATGTACGGCAGTGAGCACAATGATGCCATTGCTGACAGTAGCGGAAAAACTGTTACCAATCATGCAGGTGGCATTGTTGGTGGTATTACCAATAGCAACGAACTGGTATTCCGGATAGCTATCAAACCCACATCTTCCACTCCAAAAATTCAACACACGCTCAATATAGAAACTGGCGAAACTGAAGATTTTTCAGTAAAAGGCAGACATGATCTTTGCATCGCGTTAAGGGTGCCAGTTGTGCTGGAAGCAGTAACAGCCTTTGTTTTAGCTGATTTGATGATGCTGGAACAGAATATCCGCCGCATAGTTTAAAAAACTTACCCACCTTGCTGGCGCAATTGTTTCTTCCCCCCATTATTTAAGGGCAGGTATTGAATCATTGCGTAATTTAATTTGCCTGTTTATCGGGCAACCTACAATCACGATATATGGAGCAATTGTATTGCCTGCAATAGCGATAGCCGTATTCAGCATTTTTTTTAAATATTTTTTGATACCTCCGTCATATACATTGTAAAAGCCATTGTAGAATTGAATGCTAAAGCCGAAGGCGTTATAAATGCGGGCATACTCCTCCAGGGACAATATTCTTTCAGTCCAGCTGCCGCTGATGGGGTTACAGGTATTTGTATCTGTGGGTGGTAAAGGCATCTTTCCAGATACGCTGAATTCTTTAACTGCCCCTGCAATATCAAGTTCGTTTTTACCCCTTGTAGCTTTCGCCAGCTCCTTAACAATAACATCGTTTAAGCCACTGCTATATTTCCTGATAATTGCTTCCCGTATTTTTATAAAAGGTTGCAAGGCAGTTTCCCCAAATAAAACATCGTCATCGGGCGTTCCTCCTTCCAGTTCGTCTTTTAGCTGCAGCTTTTTTAAACTATTAACTTTTAAAAAATTAGCAGGGTTGGATGCAGTTGTAAAAACTGTGATCATCAATTGGTTCATTTGCTGAATACAGGCGAAGAATTCTTCCAGGCTATAGATATGTTCAATTACATCTGTTCCTGCAACCGCATCCGGCGCTTCATTTTTAAAATGGGCTTTTACAGCGTTGATATCGCCAGGTATATACCCATCCATTTTTATTTCCAGTTGCTCAGCAAGACGTCTGGCAGCATGTACAAACTTCTCATCAATGTCGTTGACAAAAACTTTTTTAAATCCACAGAATTTTCCAAATAGGCCCAACAGCCCATTACCCGCTCCAAAATCTACCAATACAATATTTGCCTTGTCTTGTACACCATGCCGGATCACTTTTTGCAACACATCCGCATAAATGGACAGGTAATATTTTTTATGTTTTAAAAGATGCGCCAAATATTTTCTGCAGTACAATTCGGGGGAAATATCATTAATTATAACATGATCAAGCCTGGCTTCAAAAGCGGTAATGTATTCTTTAAAATTATCGGACTCCTTCATTAAAAGCGGGGATTAGATCACAATATAAACAAATATGCCGTGGCGATCATTTCAATGGTAACAGGCTTTTGCATTTTTTATAGTACTAAAAAAACTTCGGCCTGAATACAATAACCCATGAATATTTTTGGCCCGGGTACAAATGTATTTTAAAGAATGGTGTACAGAGGTGATGCTGTGCTAGTATAAACGCTTGCAGGTACTGGTAAAATTACGGGTGTGCAAAATCATCAATTGTAGCGAATTGCAGTTTAGGCTGTAAGGTTCTATCAATTTTTTTTATACTTTTTATTTTTAAAGCAAGGATGTGTTACGTTGTAATATCACTCCTTTATCACAGTTACAATAATAAGCTGCAGGCGCATTTTATACTACTGAATCTGGTGGGACACATAAAAAGGATGCAGTAAACTACCGCTATATTAATGCTATTTGTTATCTTGTATCGCAATTATATGACTTTAGTTTTTCCTGAGAATATCCGTTTCCAAAAATTAGCAATATTTACCTTATATATGAACCATCTCAAGAATAACCTTTTATCACTTCTTTGTGTCTTCGTGTTTTTTTTCGTAAGCGGTTGTCACAATAGGAAAGCTCACAATGAGCCGATTATAGTTAGTACGCCGGAAAAAATGGATAAGCAAACCAGCCAGACTATTCAAGATGTGCTGGAGTATGCATTGCAGCACAATGGCGATATCGGCGACACTATTCATTTGCAGTTTACCGGACCCGTAAATAGTTTTTATGCCGGGAATGATTTTAATAATATATGGAGCCACAAAGAAAAGTGGGAGCCGCTGGCAGATTCATTGTATTATTTTATTGAACATGCTGCGTGGCAGGGCTTGTTTCCTAATGACTATCATTTTAAAAAACTCCAAAAAATCAAAGCTTCACTGGATAATGATTCCATGAAGCGAATGGATGCCAATCTTTGGACAAAGGCCGACCTGATGCTGACCGATGGCTTTATACATCTTGTGAAGGATTTAAAGCAGGGGCATTTAAGCAAGGACAGTATTTCGTTTAATAAGAAAGAATTGACAGACACATTTTATTCAGCCAAGCTTGCAAATTTATTATCTGCCGGGCAACTTACAAATGCACTGAATGCATTGCAACCTGCCAATGAGGGCTACCGGGCATTAAAGGACTGTATACCTCTGTTTTTGGACAGTATGGACAAGCGCACCTATACCTACGTTACCTATCCTTTTAAAACCAACGACGAAAAAGATTCTTTATCTTTTATAAAAAAATTGCAGAAACGGCTTAGCGAAAGCAAGTGTATTGAACCTGGAACTTCCCTACCGGACACTGTGCAATTAAAGGCTGCTATTAAAAAATTTCAGCATCTTAAAGGAATCAAACAGGATGGAATGATTTCTGCCGGCCTGATCAAAACGTTGAACAACAACGATGCGGAACGCTTTAAAAGAATCGCAATTACATTGGACAGGTACAGGCAGTTACCTGACTCAATGCCTGAAAAATATATCTGGGTAAACCTACCTGCCTACTACATGCAGTTAATAGATCATGATACAATTGTGATACAATCTAAAATTATTTGTGGCAAGCCTGCTACCCGTACACCCTTGCTCAATAGCTACATCACAGATATGGTTACGTACCCAACATGGACGGTACCCAATAGTATTATTGTAAAGCAGTATTTACCCAAACTCAAAACTAATCCCAACTACTTAGATGGAATTGGGCTTCACCTGGTAAACGATAAAGGTGAAACTGTAAACGGCAGCGATGTAAAATGGAGCAAATACACCAAAGGCATTCCATATAAAATTATGCAGGGAAGCGGGGATGACAATGCACTGGGTATTATGAAATTTAATTTTAGTAATGCCTATGCCGTATACTTACATGACACCAATCAGCGTTACTTATTTAAGAATGCTACCAGGGCGTTGAGTCACGGTTGTGTGAGAGTACAGGAATGGCAGAAACTGGCTTTTTATATTGCAAGAAATGATAGCATGAATGTAAAGCCAGGCGAAACTTTACGTTACACTACCGATTCGATTATGAGCTGGCTTGACAGAAAAGAGAATAGAAGAATCGGGGTGAAGAATAAGATATCATTATTCATCCGGTATTTTACCTGCGAGGCAAGGAATGGTAAAATAAAATTTTATGACGATATTTATGGTGAAGACAAAATAATCAGAGAAAAATATTTTACTGATAAATAACCGATAACTCCAATCCTTTAACCAACGATTCAATTTCCTTGCATGAAAAACTTTTACCCTACAGTAAGGTCTGTTATTATTATGTTCTTTTGTCTGCATCAATACACTGGCACCAGTGCCCAGTCAACTGCAAAAGAAAGCAATCCCGTTCATGCCTCCAGGCGGATTTTATATGGTACTGCAAGTTTTTATGCCAACAAGTTTAATGGCCGACAAACAGCAAGTGGCGAAATTTTTAGCCAGGACAAATTAACATGCGCTTGTAACGTATTACCTTTCGGTACGTGGATAAAAGTAACCAATATAAAAAATGGCAACTCCGCCATTGTAAAAGTCAATGACAGGATGCATCCGAAAATGAAACGTATTGTTGACCTTACAAGGGCAACAGCCATTTCACTTGGTTACAAATCACAGGGTATTGTAAAAGTAAAAGTAGAAGTGCTTGGAAAGACAAGGCCACAGCTGTAATAGCACAGAAACAGGTGTCGGTAATTAATTTTATGATTTAATCCTAAGCAGTTACTTTTGTCTTCAGCAAAACTGCACTTCATATGAAAAGATTTATTGTATACTTGTCAGCCGTTATTTTGACTGCTACTACATACGGCCAAACGGATTACACGAGGCAACCTTCATTTGCAATTCATTTGTTGAAAAACGATTTTCAAACAGCTTCAGAAATCAGGTCTTCAGGATTGGCTACGGCATTAAAGAATTATTCTGCCAGTGGCAGGTTAAAAGGAGGTGTTGGGCTTAGCTACATACAGGGCTTAAGTGAACACGCAGATTTTGTTGCAACGGCTGCCGGATCCTTTCTCAACTATCCAGTTCCCGGAGCGCCCGTTTCGATCAATGAAAGTTTTTTAATGGAAGTAGCTGCTACCGTAAATGTAAAACTGCTGACTGATAAATATTTTGTTTCTCCTTTTCTTACCAGTGGTGTGGGTGCATCTAAATATAGAGGTTATTACGGTGCTTTTATCCCCCTGGGAGTAGGTTTGCAGTTCAATATTGCCAAGGATGCTTTTGTTATTGTAAACTCGCAATACCGGATGCGGGTGACTGAAACAGTTAACTATCATTTCTACCATAGTATTGGAATTGGAGGTAATCTTTTTCCGAAAAAAGAAGTTGCCCCAAAACAATTGCCTGTTCCGGTAGCTGCGCCCGTAAAAGACAGGGATGGCGATGGTATTGTTGATTCCCTGGATAGATGTCCTGATGTAGCGGGCGTTGTTTCTTTGCAGGGATGCCCTGATAAAGACGGTGATGGTATTACTGATGCAGATGATAAATGTCCGGACGTAGCCGGTCTTGCACGTTATAATGGTTGCCCTGTACCCGATACTGACCATGATGGCATCAATGACGAAAACGATAAATGCCCTGCCGTTGCCGGTGTAGCCCGCTACCAGGGTTGTCCTGTACCGGATACAGACGGGGATGGAGTAAATGATGAAGATGACAAATGTCCCAATGAAGTGGGTACGGCAGATAATTTTGGTTGCCCTGTAATTGATAAAAAGGTGATTGAAAAAATCAACGTGGCAGCGAAAAATATTTTCTTTTCTACCGGCAGTTCCAAACTGTTACCAAAGTCATTCAAATCATTGAATGAGGTGGCAAAAATTTTAGCTGATAATCCATCTTATAAATTAGCTATTGATGGGCATACAGATAATACAGGTAAGGCAGATAAGAACCAACTTTTAAGCGAAAGCCGGGCTAAAGCAGTGGCTGCGTATATAGAAAGTAAAAAGATTGATGCAGCCAGGCTAACAGCCAATGGTTACGGCCAGGATAAACCGGTTGCGGATAATAAAACAGCTGCCGGACGAGCTAAAAATCGCCGGGTAGAGCTCAGTGTCAAAAATTATTAATCAATCAACGTATTAAAATAGATTGGATCCCCTCGCATTTGCGGGGGGATTTTTTTGTACGGTAAATAGTTAATCCGTCACTCTGCAAGGAGATGTGTTAGGATGTCATTTTAAATTACCGATCTCGCAAATGAACAACAGTTCCTGATGAAATGAGCCCTTCATTATTTGTTACTTTTGCAGCAAATACATTTATTCAACCAGGCAGAAAAATATTATGGCAAAAATTGGTATCAATATAGCAACGGGTAGTTTGCAGCAGGAAGAAATAATAGTGGGGATAGATCTCGGCACTACCAATAGTTTGGTGGCAATCATACATCCTGAAACTAAACAGCCGGTTGCGTTGAAGGAGCACAACAGTAGTTCACTGGTTCCGTCTGTAATACATTTTGATGAATTTGGCAATGTTACTGTTGGAGAAGAAGCAAAAAAATATTTAATTACCGAACCTCAAAATACCATTTTTTCTGCCAAGCGGTTAATGGGTAAATCATATAACGATATAAAAGATAACGCCTCTTTTTTTTCTTATAAAGTAATTGATGATGCCAGCCAGGCGATGATAAAAGTGCAGGCTGGCAGCAAGTTTTATACCCCGGCAGAGCTGTCTTCTTTTATTTTAAAAGAATTAAAAAAGCGGGCAGAGCACATTTTAAAAACACCTGTTAATAAGGCCGTAATAACTGTGCCGGCTTATTTTAACGATGCACAAAGGCAAGCCACAAGAGACGCGGGAAAATTGGCGGGCCTGGATGTTTTAAGAATTGTAAATGAACCCACGGCCGCCAGCCTGGCTTATGGACTTGGTTTACATAAAGACAGTGGAGATAAAACAATCGCAGTGTATGATTTAGGCGGCGGAACTTTCGATATCTCGATTTTAAAAATAAGCAATGGAATTTTTGAAGTATTATCTACCAACGGTGACACTTATCTTGGGGGCGATGATATTGACAACAGCATTGTGCAATACTGGTTGCAACAGGCAGGTGTAAGTGAAGATGAATTAAGAACCAACAGGGAGTTTGCCCAGGGCATTCGTTTGCAAGCCGAGGCGGCAAAAATATTTCTTTCGGCCAATGATGTTTTTGACACAACTTTTAATGGTGATTCGCTAACCATTACAAAGCAGATACTCGAAACACTTGTACAGCCATTGGTTGACAAAACAATTGTATGTTGTACAAATGCTTTAAAAGATGCTGGATTAAAAAAAGAAGCAATAGATGTCGTTGTGATGGTAGGAGGCTCTACCAGGGTTCCGCTGGTAAAGGAAAGCGTTAGCCGGTTTTTTGGCAAACCTGTAAACGACACTGTTAATCCGGATGAAGTGGTGGCACTGGGAGCCGCAATACAGGCCGATATTTTGGCGGGTAATAATAAAGATGTGTTGCTGCTAGATATCACACCATTATCATTAGGGATAGAGACAATGGGCGGATTGATGGATGTATTAATACCCCGAAATTCAAAAATACCCAATAAAGCTTCCAGGCAGTATACCACGCATAAAGACGGACAAAGCGGAATGAAAATTTCAGTTTACCAGGGTGAAAGAGATATGGTAAAAGATAATCGTAAATTATCAGAATTTAATTTAACCGGTATACCCGCTATGCCCGCTGGCCTTGCTAAAGTAGAAGTAAGCTTTTTGATAAATGCAGATGGTATTTTGGTAGTAAAGGCAAAAGAATTAAGAAGCGGCGTTGAGCAAAGCATTGAGGTAAAAGCGCAGCAGGATTTAACAGATGCAGAACTGGAAAAAATGTTGCTTGATTCAATTACCCATGCCAGTGAAGATATTGCTACAAGAGCATTGGTTGAAGCAAGAACAGAAGGAGAGCAGCTATTGACAACGACAGAAAAATTTATCCAAAAAAATATTACTCATCTTAGCAATGAAGAAATGGCTCAAACGGCTACCGCAATGCAGGCACTACAGTTAGCGCTTACTATGACGGATAAAGATTTGATTCATTCAAAAGTAGAAGAACTGAATGAGATTTCGAGGCCTTATGCTGAGCGCATTATGGATCAGGCTATTTCGACAGCAATGAGAGGAAAAACAGTATAAAATATTAAAGTGGAGATTGTCTGAGATTCGGATAAAGTCTTGCGATAGAGTCAGCAAGTTGCCTTGAATAAATTCTTGTGCCTGGTTCATTCAGATGGATATCATCCACAAAATAATCATCCGTAAAATTGAGATCGCTTTCAAAGTGTATTATTTGCAAATGATTCTTTATAGCAATATTGCTGAAAATTGACGCTGCTTTTGCAGTAATGGGCTCTTTCCTGTTTGGAGAAGGTATTCTTTCCGGCGGATAAACAAACAGTATGTCACATCCCTTTTTTTGGAGTTCCATTACGGTTTGCTGCAGATAAATTAAAGCAGGATCCCAAACCTTCATTGCTTTCTTTTCGGTATTATACAACCCATCTACAGTTGTTTTTGTAAACTGGTGAATATTTAAAAACCCCCGGTAAATATTATGGTCGAAGACGGGATACGGCTTTCCCCGTACAAATAAGGATGTGCGGTTGTATTCGTCAAAGAAGCTGTATTTAGTAAACGGGAATATTTTTATCATATCTGTCGGAAAGCCTGCCCTTTGCATGTGTTTATTGACGGTATCATTCTGCAGGTAAAAGAGATAGTGAAACCTTGTCTTTAAAATAGTGTTTTCAAATAGCATGCCCGCATCTAAAGATATAACCGCCAGTTTAGGAGCTGCGTGTTTTTGCAAATAAACATCTGAAGTTACCATAATATCTTCCGCATCTGCACCTCCGGTTCCAAAATTATAACTGTTTAGCTTTGTTACCGAATCAATATAATAAGGGTTTATACCAAAGTGAACCCTCGAATTCCCAAGGAATATAATATCATAATTAGTGTTTCCTTTTATCAGTTCATCGGTTTTGGCAAAGTACAATTGTAACCATCTTTTTTTATACATATTATCAAGGAGCATTCCTGTAAGGCTGGCTGCGAGCCAGGTGATGCAACACACAATCAATATTTTTTTTAAGTACATTAATTAAAATTGAAAGTAGATAAAACTTGATTTTTGAAATATCCCAAAAAAAATGATCAATAAAATGGTGCCTGCAAATACCCCCGTCTCCACTATTGTTTTTGAATATGGGTTCAGTAGTTTAGGCGGTGTAAATTTTTCAATTATAAACATATAAGTAATGACGCACATGGAAAATGCCATCGTAAAATTACCGAACTCTAAACCGGATCCGGGAACAGAAAGGATGTTACCAAAGGAAATGTCAGCGACTTTACTGCCGCGGGATATAATCGTTAATGCATTCGCTACTGACGAAGCCCTGAAAAATATCCATGCAAAGCCAACGCAGCAGCAGGTAATAAACCATGCGATTCGGCCGGGTATTTTAATTGTTGAAAACCGGGCATTAAAAAAGTCATATATCAACATGTAGGTGCCATGTAAAAAGCCCCATACAATAAACGTCCAACCTGCCCCGTGCCACAATGCACTAAGGATAAATGTTATTAATAAATTCAAATTTTTTCTGCGCTTTCCTTTTCGGCTGCCACCAAGCGGGATATAAACATAGTCCCGGAACCAGCTTGAAAGTGAGATATGCCAGCGCTTCCAGAATGCTCTTATATTGGTGGACTGGTAGGGCCTGTTGAAGTTGATGCAGAGATCAATGCCCATGCACCTGGCTGCCCCAATAGCAATGTCTGAGTAGCCGGAGAAATCGGCATAAATCTGTGTGCTAAAAAAGAATACTGCCAGCCATATTTGCATTGGTTGCAGATGTGCAGGGTGTTTAAATACGGCATCAGCATATAACCCGATTCTGTCAGCGATGACAACCTTTTTAAAAAATCCCCAGGCCATTAACCGCAAGCCTTCATATAATTTTTGCGAAGAAAATTTCTGGTGAATAAAAAATTGTGGAAGCAGGTGCTGAGGACGTTCTATCGGACCTGCTACTAATTGCGGATAAAACATAACATACAAAGCAAAATATCCCGCGTGCCGCACAGCCTTTTGCCTGCCGTAATAAACTTCGATTGTATAACTGAGTGACTGGAAAGTGTGAAAGGAGAGCCCTATGGGCAGCACAAGGTTCAGTAGAATAAAATGACTGCCCGTAAGTCCGTTGATGTTGGATATAAAAAAATTATAGTACTTAAATAATCCCAGCAATGTTATATTTGAAAGTATGCTCAGTGTAAGCCAGAATTTTTTATTCTTTCCTTTTTCTAACAGGATACCCATTGTATAATCTATAGCAATCAGGAAAAAAAGAATCAGTAAATAGGATGGTATAAAGGCAGCGTAAAAAATGCAACTCGCCAACAGGAGATGCGCCCACCGTAACTTGTGCGGTAAAAAAAAATACAGAAGGGTGCAGAGCGGAAAAAATATAAGAAATTCAAGCGAATTAAAAAGCATAGCTGTTAAAACACGTTAGATTTGGTAAACATAAAGAAGTTTTACAGAAAAAGGGATAGAAATAATTTAACCGCGTCAACATCCAATTGTGTAAAGCTAAATTTATTATGAATACAAAGCTGCTTCCAGCTATCAGGGTTAAGCTGCGTATCAAACCGCTCATTTAGCACGTACCAGTGTGATCAGGTATTATTTTTATTTGATTGAATGGCAGCGGTAAAACTAATAGCAAACACAATGTAATAAATAATATAGCACTTAACAGCATGGCCCGTTTTACCAATGTTGGTTCAAAATTAAATTCAATATTATTTTCACCTTGATTTAGAGGCGCTTTCATAAAATTGATGCCGGCACTATCAACCAGACCTGTATGCTCACCATTTTTAAAGTACCAATGCGGGTAGTAATTTTGTTGTAAAATAAGATTGGAAGCGTTGCTTGCCAAAACCCGTAGCGCAATTTTGTCAGGGGAAAAAGATTGAATTACTACCTGGTCACTATTTTGACTTCCTTCCACAAATATGAATGGATAGTTTAAAAAATTACGCCTGGGATTGCTTTCATTCGTTTCAAAATACGCATGCATGTTTTTTAAAATTATGGGATAGGCAACTTCTTCCTTCACACCGATTTGCTTGTTGTACATACTCCAGTCGCCGATGATTTCTTTTACATTTACCTGTAACGTATCAATTTTATTGATTGGTTGCAGGATTGGAACCGGAATTCCTTTAGGTGATTGACTTAATAAATTTTGTATGGAAGCGACTGAAGTTTTACCAACTCCTGTAAACGGAATGTTTAGCAAACTTGCAATTATCAAATCCGCCACCACCAATGATCTCAACAAATTAAAATTGTGGATTTTTAATGAATGCTTTATACCCAACCAGATTATTAACTGAATACTGCCTTGTATCCAAAGCGTATCATTAAAACTAACGGCGTCTAATAATGTTTTTAATTTGTCAGGAAGGGTATGCTGCAGCGCTATACTGTTTAGAATAAAAACAAAGGAATCTTTACCATTTACCGCGAAGTATACTCCATAAAAAATACAGACGATTAGTATAAATAATATGGTGTAATAAATCGATTGAATTAAGACGGAGAAACTCTCTTTGTATTGAATGAATTTATTTAGCTGAATGGCAGCAACTATAATAAAACATAAAAGCGTAAAAATGCCAAATTCGCCATTCAATCTTACGTAACCAATTAAGGGAATGAATTTGTACGCAAAGGTTTTAAAAATACCTCCAGCGGATAAAGCGGCAAATAAAAAGCCGGCAATCAACAAAAATTTTTGCCAACTGTTTTTTTTGCTGAAACAGGCCTGCAGAAAAAATAACAAAAGTACCAAACTAAAATAATTATTGCGCATTGAAATATCAGTTTGGTAAAGGTTGTCATTCTTTACCGTAGCCAGGGGCAGCAGGGCACTGATCCAACTTGGAAAACTGGTTGGATTACCAAGAGAAGCCGTCACGCTAATCTTTTCTCCTCTTACAAAAAAAGGTAGTATATCCAGGTACCCTGCTATCATCCCTGCACAGAGTAATACAAACAATAACAACAATCCAGCATGCATCAGGAACAGTTGTTTAATTTGTTGGGTACGATTTATATTTTCTTTTTTATTTATAATATAAAAAACAAGCACAGCCGAAAAGAAATAAATGGCACTTATAATAATTCCCGGGTGGGCAGATGAAACCAAAAAATAAAAAAGAAGGACAGTCAGTACAAAGTTATTTTTTGAAAATTGTTTAAGCAATGAAAGGTAGCTCCATAAACACCAGGGTAAAAAAGCAGCGCCACTGATCCAATTAAAATGTTGCAGGTGGCCAATGATATAACCACTGCACATAAATGCTACACCCGCAATCTCACGTACTCTTTTATCCATGTTCCAAAAGCCAGTTAGCTTATACATGCCGATGCCACCCAACAATATATAGAACAATACTTCCAACGTTAGAGTGTATGCGTTGTAACCGGCAGTTGATGCGATTATCCAGGTTATGGGGCTCCAAAATCCGCCGCTCATATCTCCGTATTGGGGAAATCCGAAATTGATGTATGGATTCCAGAGTGGGAGATGGCCAGCATGAATACTTTCGCTCATAAAAAACTTGGGAGGAAAATAACCTGCAAAAGCATCATTCTTTAAGAAAAATAAAAACGAAGAGATGGGTAAAAATGCAATCAAAAGAATAATAAAAAAAAAGAGAATCTTTTTTAAAGATGCCCAGTTTGAATTTGCGTAAACTTGCATGGATTAAAAATACACAATTCCCTAAAAAATGAGCCAAAGAACTTTTGATGACTTCGATGAGTTTGCAAATAACTACCGTGACATTCATAACCAAAATTTGAAATTGGCAGGTGCCGATAGTTTTTATTTTGCGGAAATGAAAGTAAGGATGCTTCGGCCTTTTGAAAAGAATGAAAACCTGCAAGTGCTGGATATTGGATGTGGTGATGGCACAACGGAAGTATTTATGCAGCGATATTTTTCAGCCTGGCAGCTGGCAGGTATTGATGTTTCTGAAAAAAGTATTGTTGCAGCAAAAGAGAAGAATCTGTCGGGTGTTAATTTCTCATTGTACAATGGCTCAGCAATTCCGTTGATCGATGAAAGTGTAGATGTAGTTTTTATCGCCGGTGTGTTGCATCACGTTGCATTTAGTTTGCACTATGCCCTTATAAAAGAAATTGCAAGAGTTTTAAAGAAAGGAGGGAGGCTGTATGTTTTTGAACACAATCCATTAAACCCTTTGACAAGGCATTTAGTTAATACCTGTATGTTTGATTCAAATGCAAAATTGCTTCGAAGTAGCTATGCCATGCGATTGCTTCGTCAAAATAAATTCAAAATTCAAAGTAAAAAATTCATCATTTTTTTTCCAAGGAAAAAAATATTTTCGGGTATGATTTTCTTGGAGAAGTATTTAGAATGGCTTCCCTTAGGTGGACAATATTTTATAAAGGCGCTGAAGTAATCAGGCAATATTTAATTTTTTTTCAACCAGGTAAAGGGGTCTGTGTTTGGCTTCTGTAAACAGACTGGCAATGTATTCTCCCAACAGACCGATCGCCAATAATTGGGTACCACCCAGGAACATGATTGCAATAATAATGGATGCCCACCCCGGTACAGTGTTTCCCTTAAAGTAGGAGATTAGGGCAAAAACCCCAAAGGCAAAAGCAAACAACGAAATAAAACTGCCCACAAGCAACGCCACCCGAAGTGGCTTAAAACTGAAAGAGGTAGTGCCTTTTAATGCCAGCTTAAGCATTTTTCCAAAAGAATATTTCGTCTCTCCAAACTTTCGTGCTGGTGCATCAAAATTGATGGTGGTAGTTTTATAACCAATCCAGCTAAAAATGCCGCGAAGAAAAAGATCTCTCTCTTTAAATTGTAAAATACTCGCCAATACTTTGCTATTAAAAGCTTTAAAATCGGCGACATTGGCCTCTATTTTTGTGTCGGAAATAATGTTGATAAATGAATAAAACAGGGAGGCCATTATTTTTTTTACAGGGCCTATATTCTCTGTTTTATTTCGTTTCGTTACTACTAAATCAAATCCATTATCCAACTGTCGCGCCATTAACGGGATCAACAAAGGAGGGTGCTGAAGATCGCCGTCCATGATTATGATTTTTTGTCCTGCTGCGTGTGCCATACCTGCCATCAGCGCATTTTGGTGCCCGAAGTTTCTGCTCAATGAAAGGCATTTAAAACATTTATTGTTATTGATTATTTTTTCAATTTCAGCCAGCGTATTATCTGTACTGCCATCATTTACAAAAATTACCTCATAATCGCGTCCGCAATGAAGCACCAGTTCATTACACAAAAGATGTATGTTCTCTTCTTCATTATAAACGGGAATGATGATGCTTAGTAGTGTCACTTTATTGGTGTAGAAACTTTTGGTGAAGTTTAAAAGTAGAATTTAATTTTTAAAAGAAGTGTGGAGATCTCAGTATTGCTCAGTACATTACTTCAATTGTAAAAAGCGATTAACATACTTACCTATCATATCAAATTCAATATTTACGGCGTCTCCTTTTTTGAGGTACTGCATACTGGTATGGTGATAAGTGTAGGGAATAATAGCTACTGTAAATCCATTTTTTGTTACGTTAAAAATGGTAAGGCTTGTTCCATTTAAAGCAATGGATCCTTTTTCTATTATCAGCGGGCCAAACTGCGGGTCAAACTCAAATTCGTATTCCCAGCTTCCATCTTTAGCAATTGTATTGATGCAGGTGGCGATGGTATCAACGTGGCCCTGTACTATGTGCCCATCAATTCTTCCATTCATTTGCATACATCTTTCGATATTTACAGTGGTGTTTAATTCCCAGGATGATAGATTGGTTTTCTGCAATGTTTCGTCAATGGCTGTCACACGATGTGTGTTATTTTGAATCTCTTCTACCGTAAGGCAGACTCCGTTATGCGCAACACTCTGATCAATTGAGAACTGGTTCGACACCGGCGACTCTACCCAGAATGTTTTATTGGTTCCTGAAGAAATTATTTGTCTTATCGTGCCTGTAGTTTCTATTATTCCTGTAAACATGGATCAAAAATACTTTTTTTATCATTTTGAATTTTAAATAATTCTGTTATCTTTGCACTTCTAAAAAAAACTACCAAAGGAGGTATATCAAATGTTAATAATAGATTCAAAAGATTGCGAAAACATCGACAAGGCGTTAAAGAAGTATAAAAAGAAATTCGAAAAAAGCCGCGTGTTGCTGCAGTTAAGGGAAAGGCAGGCTTTTATCAAGCCATCCATCAGGCGCCGCACACAAGTGTTAAAAGCGGTGTACAAACAGAACATAGCAAGTGGTAAAATAGACGTTTAGTCATTTAACCAATAATTGATATTTTTAAAACTGATAACCATGTAACTTTGGTTATCAGTTTTTTTATGCCCATCCATCAACAATTTTATATACAGGGTTTCTTAGATTACCTTAAGTTTCAAAAACGGTATTCACAACATACCATTATTTCTTACGAGAATGATCTTACCGGTTTTTTTGATTTTATCCAGCTACAATTCGCAGCTGAATCTATTGGCGACATCACAGCATCTTTTGTACGCAGCTGGCTGGCATCATTGAAAGAAAAAGGAGTAGAGTCAAAAACTATCAACCGTAAGATATCATCCCTGAAATCTTTTTTTAAATACCAGCTAAAAGAAGGCATCCTGCAGAAAAGTCCAATGGCTATCATTGTTTCCGCCAAAGTCAAGAAGAGATTGCCCCAGTTTGTCGCAGAAGCAGATACGGGAACTTTGTTTAATTATCTGGAATTTCCCGATGACTGGAATGGGAAAACTGATCGCCTGATATTTCACTTATTGTACAATACAGGTATCAGGCAAGCGGAACTTATCAGTCTCAGGACGGCCCATATTGATGCAGGAAATAATACCATTAAAGTATTGGGGAAAGGCAACAAAGAAAGGATATTGCCGGTAAGCAGTCAGCTCTCGCAAATAATCAAAAGCTACATCACCGACAAAAAAGCAAATTTACAGGGGACTGATACGGATGTATTGCTGGTAAATGAGAAAGGGAAAAAATTGTATCCCAAATATGTATACAATGTGGTAAAAAAATACCTGTCCGGCGTTACAACAATAGATAAGAAAAGTCCGCACGTGATGCGCCATACTTTTGCCACCCATTTAATGAATAATGGTGCTGATATAAATGCGGTTAAGGAATTGCTGGGACATAGCAGCCTGGCCGCAACCCAGGTTTATACACATAACACGATTGAAAAATTAAAAGAGGTATACAAAAAAGCGCATCCGAAGGCTTAAATTGGGATATTGAACAATAAAACAGCAGGTTATAAGTTTTACAAAACAATAGAGATTTATTTTGGAATTTACACCCGCAAGAACTAACTTGAATTTGAAAAATAACCTCACTTAAACCCCTGTAACTTTCGCCTATGAGTTAATTGTTTACCCGAATTTTTTCACATATTTGTTCACTGATTAAAAATTAGATTGCTATGAACGTAAACATTCAGACTGTGCATTTTGACGCAGATGTAAAATTGAAATCCTATATTGAAAAAAAGCTTTCCAAGCTTTTACAAGTTCATGACAGGATTACAAAAGTTGATGTGTATTTAAAACTAGACAATGTTGTACACACGATTAAGGATAAAGTAGCTGAAATAAAAGTGCATGTTCCAAAGTATGATTTTTTTGTTAAGCATTCCTCTAAATCGTTCGAAGAAAGTTTTGATGAAGCGTTGGATTCTGTGATATTACAGATAAAACGAAAAAAAGAAAAGCTCGCAGCTTAAACAGATATAAAACCCCCGAAAAACGGGGGTTTTTTTATTGTCTTTTGCGCTTATGCACATTTTTATTTTTAAAGTGTAAAAAAATCTTTTACAAAGTTTTTGTATTAATCAAATATACTTACCTTTGCCATCCCAAAAATAGTAATGCAACACAGCAGTGATATTTTTGAAAAAGTTCTTTAAATAAATAAACCAAAACAACTCCGTTGATAGAGCATCGCCGGTACCAATCGGAAAGGTCGAATGCCCCACATTCTATCAATGGTTGTAAATGGTGAAAAACGCCGAAATAGCTCAGTTGGTAGAGCAACTGATTTGTAATCAGTAGGTCGCTGGTTCGACTCCAGTTTTCGGCTCTGAACCGTTGAAATATATTGAAAATTATATTTCTTGTTTTTTTGGGTAGATGGCCGAGTGGTTAAAGGCGACAGACTGTAAATCTGTTCACGTAAGTGTACGTAGGTTCGAACCCTACTCTGCCCACTTTTAAAAATTAGCTGGTTAGCCAATGGGCTAATCAGCTAATTTTAAGTTCTTTTAATTTTTGGAGTGTTCTTTATTTCTTCATTTAATGAATTGTATGGACACATTTTAAGCGGAAGTAGCTCATTTGGTAGAGCGATAGCCTTCCAAGCTATAGGTGGCGAGTTCGAGCCTCGTCTTCCGCTCTTTGTTGCCTTGGGGCAATGGTTTAAGCCTTTGTAGCTCAGGGGTAGAGCACTTCCTTGGTAGGGAAGAGGTCGTGAGTTCGATTCTCACCAACGGCTCTAAAAGAAGATATTTGGAAAGTTAGCAACAAGTAGCTCAATAATGAGATGATTGCTGAAGGCGCTAAAAATATTGAATGGTACAGGGACGATAGAAGTAAATTAATAAGGTCGATGGTTACAGACAATAAATGAAAACCAATTTTCAAAACAATTATTAAAAATTAAACAATGGCAAAAGAATCTTTCAAGAGGGATAAACCCCACTTAAACGTTGGTACTATCGGTCACGTGGATCATGGTAAAACAACACTAACAGCCGCTATAACCGATGTTTTGTCAAAAAGAGGTTTAGCGGAGAAAAAAAATTATGATGATATTGATGGTGCTCCTGAAGAAAAAGAAAGGGGTATTACAATTAATACAGCACACGTTGAGTATGCTACCAATACACGTCACTATGCACACGTTGACTGTCCGGGTCACGCTGATTATGTAAAGAACATGATCACTGGTGCTGCGCAAATGGACGGTGCTATCCTGGTAGTTGCTGCTACTGACGGACCAATGCCTCAAACTAAAGAACATATCTTGTTGGCCCGCCAGGTAGGTGTACCTCAAATTGTTGTTTTTATGAATAAGGTTGATCTGGTAGATGATCCTGAATTATTGGAACTGGTTGAAATGGAGATCCGTGAGTTGTTAACTTCTTACGGTTTTGATGGCGATAACACACCAATTATCCAGGGTTCTGCAACTGGTGCTTTGGCCGGTGATGAAAAATGGGTTGCAAAAATTAATGAGTTGATGGATGCAGTTGACAGCTATATTCCTTTACCTCCAAGATTAGTTGACTTGCCATTCCTGATGAGTGTTGAGGACGTATTCTCTATCACTGGTCGTGGTACAGTTGCTACTGGTCGTATCGAAAGAGGTCGTATCAAGGTTGGTGAACCAGTTGAAATTGTTGGTTTAATGGAAAAAGCACTGACTTCTACCTGTACTGGTGTTGAAATGTTTAAGAAATTACTGGACGAAGGTGAGGCCGGGGACAATGCAGGTCTTCTATTACGTGGTATTGAAAAAACTCAAATCCGTCGTGGTATGGTGCTTTGCAAACCAGGTTCTATTACTCCGCACACTGAATTCAAAGGCGAAGTTTATGTATTGAGCAAAGAAGAAGGTGGACGTCATACTCCATTCTTCAACAAATATCGTCCTCAGTTCTATTTCCGTACTACGGATGTAACTGGTGAAGTTACTTTGAATGCCGGTACTGAAATGGTTATGCCTGGCGATAACACTTCATTGAATGTTGTGTTGATTCAGCCAATCGCGATGGAAAAAGGTTTAAAATTTGCGATTCGTGAAGGTGGCCGTACCGTAGGTGCCGGTCAGGTTACTGAAATTGTAAAATAAGATAATCATTAGTATCTTTGAGATAGAATTAGCTAATCGGCCAAATTTGCTGATTAGCTAATTCCTTTATACGGGCATGGTGCAACGGCTAGCATACGGGTCTCCAACACCCTTGATCTGGGTTCGAATCCTAGTGCCCGTGCTAATTAATTTAATGCGAAAATTGCTCAATGTAAGAAGGGCTCAGTTTGAGGGGCAATTAATTTTACATTGAGTAATTTTCAAATTTTCAAATTGGAATTATGAACAAGCTGACAGCATATTTAAGAGACTCTTACAAGGAATTGGTTGAAAAAGTAACCTGGCCTAACTGGGAACAGTTACAGCAATCCACAATGGTTGTGCTTGGAGCTACCTTATTAATTACTGCTGTAGTGGCTTTAATGGATTTTGTTGCCAATGGAAGTTTAAAATTTATTTACTCTTTATTTAAGTCAAACTAACAATGGAAGAAACTATCGTACAGGACAAGGAAAGTAAGTGGTATGTACTTCGTGTTGTAAGTGGCAAGGAGCGTAAAATTAAAGAATACCTTGATAAGGATATCGTACGCAATGGATGGGTTGATATTATTAAGCAGGTTTTTTTACCCGTTGAAAAAGTGTATAAGGTTCAGGCAGGTAAAAAGGTAATGAGGGAAAGAAACTTTTATCCTGGTTATGTAATGATAGAGGTGGCTGATAATAAGCTGAACGATGATATGGTTCAGCACATCAGCAATATTAGTAACGTAATGCATTTTTTAACCGATGGTAAAGGCAGTAAGGGAAATATTATTTCCTTGCGTAAAGCGGAAGTTAATAAGATGCTGGGTAAAGTAGATGAATTAGGCGAAGGTGGAGGAATGACAATGAGCGAGCCTTTCATTATTGGTGAAACAATTAAAATTATCGATGGACCATTTAATGATTTCAATGGAATGGTAGAAGAAGTAAATGATGAGAAGAAGAAATTAAAGGTACAGGTGAAGATATTTGGACGGGCAACACCGGTAGAATTAAATTACATGCAGGTTGAAAAAATAGTTTAGTTATAAGGTGACGTAACAATATTTAAAAGCTACCATATAAGGTAGCTTTTTTTATTTAAATGGACAATAATTTTGCTTTTGACAGCCAATAATTGAAAATTATTATTTACCTTCGCCGCCCCAAATAGTTCTTTACAGAATTTATTGAATTGGGAGTTGTGCTCATTGGCCCAACGTTATCACCAAAAAAAATTAAACATGGCAAAAGAAATTACCGCCTACGTCAAACTCCAGTGTAAAGGAGGACAGGCAAATCCGGCACCGCCAATCGGACCTGCATTAGGTTCCAAAGGTGTAAACATCATGGAGTTCTGCAAGCAGTTCAACGCAAGAACCCAGGATAAACCAGGGAAAATACTTCCCGTTCTTATCACTGTATACGCTGATAAGTCTTTCGAATTTATTATTAAAACTCCTCCGGCCGCAGTTCAGTTAATGGAAGCTGCGAAAATTACCAGTGGTAGTAAAGAACCTAACCGGGTAAAAGTGGGTAAAGTAACCTGGGCACAGGTAGAAGATATAGCCAAAGATAAAATGGCAGATCTGAACGCTTTCACACTAAACAGTGCAATGAGCATGGTTGCGGGTACAGCACGCAGCATGGGTTTAACTGTTGACGGAAAAGCCCCATGGGAAAATTAATTATCAACCACAAAAATTTTAGAAAATGATTACTAAAAAAAGAAAATTAGCGAACGCTAAGGTTGATGTTAATAAAACATACTCCTTAAAAGAAGCTTCAAGTTTAGTTAAAGAAATAAATACAACCAAATTCGACAGTTCTGTTGATTTGCATATCAAATTGGGCGTAGATCCAAAAAAAGCTGACCAGGCTATCCGTGGTACAGTTTCTTTGCCTCACGGTACAGGTAAAACCAAAAAAGTATTGGTGCTTTGTACACCTGATAAAGAAGAAGCTGCAAAAGGCGCTGGCGCTGATTATGTAGGTTTGGATGAATTCATTGCAAAAATTGAAGGTGGGTGGACAGATATTGATGTAATTATCGCAACTCCGGCAGTAATGCCTAAGATAGGTCGTTTAGGTAAAGTGTTAGGACCCCGTAACTTAATGCCAAATCCTAAAACTGGTACCGTTACCAATGACGTTGCAGGTGCAGTAAATGAAGTAAAAGGCGGTAAAATTGCTTTTAAAGTTGATAAGGTAGGAATTATTCATGCTTCTATCGGTCGTGTAAGTTTTAGTGTTGAAAAAATTGCTGAAAACAGCCAGGAATTGATCAATGCAATTATAAGACTGAAGCCACCAACTTCTAAAGGAACTTATCTCAAAGGAGTTAGCATGGCCAGCACGATGAGCCCCGGTATTATTGTTGATACCAAATCTGTTCAAAATTAATCAATGTAAAAGGGCAGGTCACTGCGGTTTTACTTAAAATATTTGTTATGACAAAACAGGAAAAAAACGACGTAATAGAAGTACTGAAAGGCAAGTTTAGCCAGTACAATAATTTTTACGTTACCAATACAGAAAGCTTAACGGTAGCACAGATAAGCAAGTTGCGCAGCCATTGCTTTGATAAGCAGGTTGAAATGCGTGTTGCAAAAAATACGCTTATTAAAAAAGCGCTTGAAAGTTTAGGAACAGAAAAATATGCGGGTGTATTCGATTCTTTAAACAACGTAACTGCATTACTTTTCAGCGAAAATCCAAAAGAACCAGCGTTGATTTTAACAGGGTTTAGAAAAGAAAGTAAAGGAGAAAAACCTGAACTGAAAGCTGCATTCATCAATGGTGATGTATTTGTTGGCGACAACCAACTAAAAGCTTTAACCCAGATTAAAACTAAGAACGAACTGATAGGCGAAGTAATTGGATTATTACAATCTCCTATTCAGCGTGTGTTGGGTGCTTTGCAAAATAAAGATGCCGCAAAAGCGGCAGAAGCAGAGGCTGCTGTTGAAACAGCTCCTGTTGCTGAAGCGGCAACTCCGGAAGCTGATAGTACAGCACCAGAAGCGCCAACAGCTTAACTAGTTAGTTATCCTTTTATGGATTTTAATAATTTACCTGGCCGGACGGTATATTTAGATAAAGGCACAAACAATTTTTTTTAAACTCCGCCGGAGTGAAACACAATGAAGGCGGGAAAAAAGTAACTATTATGGCAGACGTAAAAGCACTAGCTGAAAACCTTGTAGGTTTAACAGTAAAGGAAGTTCAGGAATTAGCTGAATTTTTAAAATCAGAGTACGGTATTGAACCAGCTGCAGCTGCAGTTGTGGTAAGTGCAGGCGGTGGCGAAGCTGCTGTTGTTGAAGAGAAAACATCATTTAATGTTATTCTTAAAGCAGCTGGCCCTAACAAATTAGCAATCGTTAAGATTGTTAAAGAATTAACAGGATTGGGATTGAAAGAAGCTAAGGATTTAGTAGACGGAGCTCCAAAACCAGTTAAAGAAGGTGTTGATAAAGCAACAGCAGAAGAATTAAAAAATAAATTAACTGAAGCAGGTGCTGAAGTTGAGGTAGCTTAATTTTATGTACAAATAGCTTAAAGGCCGGAGAGAAATCTTCGGCTTTTTCTTTTAAAGTGACCAAAAATGCCAGGATTTATTTTATCAGCAAAGTCTGCGTGATTGAAGCATTGTTACTACCGGTAATTCTTACGGCATAAATTCCTTTCGTAAACCGCCGTATTACTGATATAGAAGATTGAAAGGTAAAAGCATCATGTACCGCCTTTCCCTCAGCGTTGTAAATCATAATCTTCGCTGGTAAAAATTGGGAAGGAATTGTTATTTTAAAATCGCCATCGGTCGGATTAGGGTAAATACTTGCACCGAAAGTGCCCTGATTTTTTATCAATGCAATCTCTGAGTAACTGATTTTTCCGCTGGGTTCGGTAATTTTAATTCTGAAATATTGCGGTCCCGCCTCGATGTTGTTATCAGTGTAAGTATATTTGTTGCTTGCTTTACCATAACCGGCTACCAAAGCTATATCCTTAAAGTCGTAGGAATTAGAACTCCGCTGAATGGTAAAAATAGTGCCGGGGTTCTCGCTGTAGGTAGTCCATTTTACCTGGCAGCTGTTGCTGCCATTTGTAGCTAAAGACAAGTCTGTAAGCTTTACCGGCGTAGTAAAACCTCCTATAATTACACATCCGTTGCCAGCGTTAGGGGTAATAGAGGCGAAAATTAAGGGAATACTACAATTCACACACAAATAGGCACTTCCCCTACCTGGCCCGCCATAAGCACCAGGAATTTTTACTGAGTCAATTACTTTTACAGGCGTAGCCCTGAATATGTATACAGTCACCCCCTCCGGCCAGTTATATAATAACACACCACAACCTTTTGGACAGTTGGGATCAGCATTTAAAAAAGCACCTGCTCCTGATGGACATTGGGATTTCACGGACTGTAAAAGGCCCGCTATTACCAAAACCAGTAGAAAATATTTTTTCATGTCAGAAGATATTGAGACTGTACTGCCTTAACGCTAAAGGGGCAGCTATTAGTATAAAAACTTGCAGTTAATCGTATATTAAATACTACCCCGCAGCAAATTTTGAAAAATGCATGTAAAATCAACATTCAGCGTCTTAAATGTGAGAGGATTAGCCCGGCAAACAGGCATAAATTGGGGAAACCAAAATAAGACAGGCCATCGCTAAAAAGACATAAACAATATTTTCCCAATAAAATTGTTAAAACCCCCTCTTTTATCAAAAATCAATCCAGAAAGTATAAAAAATGGTGAGAATGTGCTTGTAATTGAATAGTATGTCGTACATTTGCCATCCTTTAATTTCGGGTTAGTGGCATTAGTTCTATTTAGCCTGAAAATAGAGAACCTTCTCAGCTTTAAAACGTTTTAATTACAATATGTCTGCAACAAAATCACCCGCTGCCCAGCGTATCAATTTCGGAAAAGTTGAACTTCTGGCAGAACAGCCCGATTTGCTCGGAATTCAGATTCAGTCGTTTAAAGATTACTTTCAGTTGGAAACTACGCCCGATAAGCGTAACAATGAAGGACTGTTTCGTGTATTTAAGGAAAATTTTCCTATTACTGATACACGAAATATCTTTGTACTGGAGTTTTTAGACTATTTCGTAGATCCGCCACGCTACACCATTGATGAGTGTATTGAAAGAGGTTTAACTTACGCTGTTCCATTAAAAGCAAAATTAAGATTGAGCTGCAATGATGAAGAACACGTAGACTTTCAAACCATCGTTCAGGATGTGTTTTTGGGCAACATTCCCTATATGACTCCTCGTGGTACTTTTGTTATCAATGGTGCTGAAAGGGTAGTAGTATCCCAGTTACACCGATCCCCTGGTGTATTCTTCGGTCAATCTGTTCATCCAAACGGAACAAAAATTTACTCTGCCAGGGTAATTCCTTTCAAGGGAGCCTGGATGGAGTTTGCAACAGACATCAACAATGTAATGTATGCATATATCGATCGTAAGAAGAAATTCCCGGTAACAACTTTGTTACGTTCTATCGGTTTTGAAACTGACAAAGATATTCTGGAATTGTTCGGTATGGCCGATGAAGTAAAAGTTGATAAAAAGTCTTTACAGAAATATGTTGGTAAAAGACTCGCTGCCCGTGTATTGCGCACATGGGTAGAAGATTTCGTGGATGAGGATACCGGTGAAGTAGTAAGTATTGAACGTAATGAAATTGTTTTAGAACGTGATACAGTACTGGATGAAAGCAATATTGACATGATTGCTGAGATGGATGTAAAGAGTGTATTTGTTCAGAAAGAAGAAGTGAGTGGTGACTACGCCATTATTTATAATACTTTAAACAAGGATACTTCAAACAGTGAGCTGGAAGCCGTACAGCATATTTACCGTCAGTTACGCGGTGCGGATGCTCCGGATAATGAAACAGCACGCGGTATCATTGATAAATTATTCTTCAGTGATAAACGTTACGATTTAGGTGAAGTTGGTCGTTATAAGATCAACCGTCGCTTAGGGCTGAATTTCCCGATTGAGAAGAAAGTATTGACTAAAGACGATATCATCGCAATCATTAAAACACTGGTGCAATTAACCAATGGTAAAAGTGAAGTAGATGATATTGACCATTTAAGCAACCGTCGTGTACGTACAGTGGGAGAGCAGTTATATGCTCAGTTCGGTGTTGGTCTGGCCCGTATGGCCCGTACCATCCGTGAAAGAATGAACGTTCGTGACAATGAAGTATTTACTCCGGTTGATCTGATCAATGCAAGAACATTGTCTTCTGTTATCAATTCATTTTTTGGTACATCGCAGTTATCTCAGTTCTTAGATCAAACCAATCCTTTAAGTGAGATCACGCATAAGCGTCGTATCTCCGCACTTGGACCGGGCGGTTTAAGTCGTGAAAGAGCTGGTTTTGAGGTGCGTGACGTTCACTATTCTCACTATGGCCGTCTTTGTACAATTGAAACTCCTGAAGGACCCAACATTGGTTTGATATCTACACTTTGTGTACATGCCAAGATCAATGACATGGGCTTTATTGAAACACCTTACCGTAAAGTAACAGACGGTAAAGTGGATATGAAAAAAACTATTTTCCTGAGTGCGGAAGAAGAAGATACTGCGAAGATTGCACAGGCAAATATTGATATGGATGAAAAAGGAAACTTTATTGAAGATAAGATCAAGAGCCGCCAGACGGGTGATTTCCCGATCTTAGATAAACATGAAGTAGAATACATGGATGTGGCGCCAAACCAGATCGTTGGTTTAAGTGCTTCTATGATTCCATTCCTTGAGCATGATGATGCTAACCGTGCGTTGATGGGATCAAACATGCAACGTCAAGCTGTACCGTTGATTCGTTTGGAATCTCCGATTGTAGGTACTGGTTTGGAAGGAAAAGCAGCCCGTGATGCAAGGATTCAGTTACATGCTGAAGGAACCGGCGTAGTGGAATATGTGGATGGTAATGAAATTCATGTTCGTTACAACCGCAGTGAAATGCAGCAGCTGGTTAGCTTTGAAGATGATCTGAAGATATATAAAGTAACCAAGTTTATCCGCACCAACCAGGAAACATGTATCAACTTACGTCCGGCTGTTGTTAAAGGACAGAAGGTGGTTGAAGGCGATTTCTTAACCGAAGGATATGCAACCAAAGGTGGTGAAATGGCATTGGGCCGTAACCTGAAAGTGGCATTCATGCCATGGAAAGGGTACAACTTTGAAGATGCGATCGTGATTTCTGAGAAGGTAGTTAAAGAAGATTTATTTACGTCTATCCATATCAGTGAGTTTGAAACGGAAGTTCGTGATACTAAATTGGGTGAAGAAGAACTAACTCCGGATATTCCGAACGTTAGTGAAGAAGCTACCAAAGATCTGGATCAGAATGGTATTATCCGTATCGGAGCTCATATTAAAGAAGGTGACATCATCATTGGAAAAATTACTCCAAAAGGTGAAAGTGATCCAACTCCTGAAGAGAAGTTGTTGCGTGCTATCTTCGGAGATAAAGCAGGTGACGCTAAAGATGCTTCTTTGAAAGCGCCAAGTGGAACAGAAGGTGTTGTAATTAATAAGAAATTATTCCAGCGTGCCAAGAAGGATAAGAATGCGAAAGTAAGAGAGAAAGCAAGTTTGGATAAGATTGAGAAAACGCATGAGAAGAATGAAAATGACATCCTGGAAATGCTCGTTAATAAACTGCAGACTTTATTGAAAGAAAAGAGTTCTGCAGGTGTTAGCAACAATTTTGGTGAAACATTGATTGGCAAAGGAGCTAAGTTCAATCAAAAGAATTTATCCAACATTGATTACCTGAACGTGAATCCTTTGGGATGGACAGGTGATGCAAAAACTGATGATCTGATCAACGTGTTACTGCACAATTATAGTATCAAATTCAACGAAGAGTTAGGCCGTTATAAGAGAGAAAAATTCAACATTAGTATTGGTGATGAATTACCGGCAGGCGTATTGAAATTAGCGAAGGTTTACTTAGCTGTAAAACGCAAGCTGAAAGTGGGAGATAAGATGGCGGGACGTCACGGTAATAAAGGTATTGTTGCCAAGATTGTTCGTCAGGAAGATATGCCTTTCTTAGAGGATGGAACTCCGGTTGATATCGTATTGAATCCATTGGGCGTACCTAGTCGTATGAATCTTGGACAGATTTATGAAACAGTACTGGGATGGGCCGGTGAAAAGCTGGGTGTAAAGTTTGCAACGCCAATTTTTGATGGTGCAAGTGTAGACCAGATTGCCGGGTACATTAAAGATGCTAACCTGCCAACTTTCGGACATACTTATTTATATGATGGAGAAACTGGTGATCGTTTTGATCAGAAAGCAACGGTGGGTATTATCTACATCATTAAACTTCACCATATGGTGGATGATAAAATGCATGCCCGTTCAATCGGACCATACAGTTTGATCACTCAGCAGCCTTTGGGTGGTAAAGCTCAGTTCGGTGGACAAAGATTTGGTGAGATGGAGGTTTGGGCACTGGAAGCATACGGAGCCTCTAACATATTGCAGGAATTGTTGACGCTTAAATCGGATGATATCATCGGAAGGGCTAAAACTTACGAAGCAATTGTGAAAGGTGAAAATATTCCAAGGCCAGGCGTTCCGGAATCATTCAATGTATTGGTTCATGAATTAAGAGGTTTAGGATTAGACTTAACTTTCGAATAATATACTCAATGGTCAATGGTGAATAGTCAATATTTCACCATTGACCATTCACCATTCGCTTGCTGGTTGCTCATAGCTGAAAATGTACAAGTGAGTGACACAACGATGTTGAGTAAAGGTTAAATGATCGTTCCAAAGGAATTATCAATTATCAATTAAAAAATTATCAATTAGCAAAATATGGCATTCAAAAAAGAAAATCGTCCCAGATCAACTTTTTCTCAAATCACTATTGGTTTGGCTTCTCCCGACAGCATTTTGGAAAAAAGCTTCGGTGAAGTGTTGAAACCTGAGACCATTAACTATCGTACCTACAAGCCTGAAAGAGATGGTTTGTTTTGCGAGAGAATTTTTGGCCCGGTAAAAGATTACGAATGTGCCTGCGGAAAGTACAAGCGTATCCGTTATAAAGGTATTGTTTGCGACAGGTGTGGTGTAGAAGTAACAGAGAAGAAAGTACGTCGTGAAAGAATGGGGCACATCAAACTGGTGGTGCCTGTTGTGCATATCTGGTATTTTAAATCTTTGCCAAATAAAATTGGGTATTTACTGGGTATGAGTTCCAAGAAATTGGAAACCATTGTTTACTACGAGCGTTTTGTAGTAATTCAGTCTGGTATCCGTGCTGATAAAGGACAGAATTTTGGAGACTTGTTAACTGAAGAAGAATATCTGGATATCCTGGATACTTTGCCAAAAGATAACCAGTTCCTTTCTGATGAAGATCCCAATAAATTCATCGCCAAGATGGGTGCTGAAGCGGTGCATGATTTATTGCAGCGCATCGACCTGGATCAGCTAAGTTTTGATCTGCGCCACTCAGCAGCCAACGAGACTTCTCAGCAACGTAAAGCAGATGCCTTGAAGCGTTTGAGCGTTGTGGAAAGTTTCCGCGATGCCAATACAAGAATCAACAACCGTCCTGAGTGGATGGTAATGCAATACATTCCTGTTATTCCACCGGAACTGCGTCCATTGGTTCCATTGGATGGTGGCCGTTTTGCTTCTTCTGATTTGAATGACCTGTATCGTCGTGTTATTATCCGTAATAACCGTTTGAAAAGATTGTTAGAAATTAAAGCGCCGGAAGTAATCTTACGTAATGAAAAACGTATGTTACAGGAAGCCATTGATTCATTGTTTGATAATAGCCGTAAATCAAATGCTGTAAAAGCAGAAGGTGGACGTGCATTGAAATCTTTGAGTGATGTATTGAAAGGTAAGCAGGGACGTTTCCGTCAGAACCTGTTAGGTAAACGTGTGGATTATTCAGGTCGTTCTGTAATTGTGGTAGGACCTGAGTTGAAAATGCATGAGTGCGGTTTACCAAAGGACATGGCTGCTGAATTGTTCAAGCCATTTATTATTAGAAAATTAATTGAAAGGGGTATCGTAAAAACAGTGAAGTCTGCCCGTAAACTGGTAGATAAAAAAGAAGCTGTTATCTGGGATATCTTAGAAAATATTTTGAAGGGTCACCCGATCATGTTGAACAGGGCCCCAACACTTCACCGTTTGTCAATTCAGGCTTTTCAACCAAAATTGATTGAAGGTAAAGCGATCCAGTTGCATCCGTTGGTAACAACAGCTTTCAACGCGGATTTCGATGGTGATCAGATGGCTGTGCACGTGCCATTGAGTAATGCTGCGGTACTGGAAGCGCAGATGCTGATGTTATCTTCTCACAACATTTTGAACCCGCAGAATGGCACACCAATCACCCTTCCTTCACAGGACATGGTATTAGGTCTGTATTACATTACTAAGGGTAAAAAATCAACTGAAACAGAAAAAGTAAAAGGCGAAGGCAAGGCATTTTATTCTGCAGAAGAAGTGATTATAGCTTACAACGAACAGAAGCTGGATTTGCATGCACACATTAAGGTAAAGGCCAACTATAGAAATGATGACGGCACATTGACCTACAAATTAATTGATACTACCGTTGGTAGAGTTTTATTTAACCAGCATGTCCCAAAACAGGTAGGTTTTATCAATGCACTGTTGACAAAGAAATCGTTGAGAGAAATTATCGGTGACATTATCAAATGGACAAACGTTCCGATCACTGCTAAATTTTTGGATGATATCAAAACACTGGGATACCGTATGGCGTTCCGTGGAGGATTGTCATTCAATATCAATGATCTTATCATTCCCGATATTAAGCAAGAATTGATTAACAATGCTACAGTTGAAGTGGATGAAGTTTGGGAAAACTACAATATGGGTTTAATTACCAATAATGAACGTTACAACCAAACAGTAGATATCTGGAGTCGTGTGGATACAAGAATTACAGAAACACTGATCCGTGAACTAGCCGCAGATAAACAGGGTTTTAACTCTGTGTACATGATGCTTGATTCAGGAGCCCGTGGTAGTAAGCAGCAGATTAAGCAGCTGGCTGGTATCAGGGGATTGATGGCCAAGCCTCGTAAATCAGGTTCATCAGGAAGTGAGATTATTGAGAACCCGATTCTTTCCAACTTTAAAGATGGTTTGAATGTATTGGAATACTTTATCTCTACCCATGGTGCCCGTAAAGGTTTGGCGGATACGGCTTTGAAAACAGCGGATGCCGGTTATTTAACACGTCGTTTAGTGGATGTGGCGCAGGATGTAGTGATTAAAGATGAAGATTGCGGAACATTGCGTGGTATTGCAACAAGTGCTTTGAAAGATAATGAAGATATCATTGAACCACTGAGTGACAGAATCGAAGGCCGTACATCCTTACATGATGTTATTGACCCGATCACTGAAAAATTACTGGTGAGTGCCAATGAAGAAATAACACATGAAATTGCACAGCGCATTGAAGAAAGCAGCATTGAAACCGTGGAAATACGTTCAGTGTTAACCTGCGAAAGCAAGCGTGGTGTTTGTGTAAAATGTTACGGTAAAAACCTGGCAACAGGTTATACAACACAAAGAGGTGATGCTGTCGGTATCATCGCGGCACAAAGTATTGGTGAGCCAGGTACACAGTTAACCTTACGTACCTTCCACGTGGGTGGTGTGGCAGGTTCTGCTTCTGTAGAATCTACAATGCCAGCAAGGTTTGACGGTACAATTCAATTTGACGGTTTACGTACAGTTGCAACTGAAGATGCTGAAGGTAAAAAAGTAAATGTGGTTATTGGTCGTACCGGTGAGGTTCGTATCATGGATGTAAAAAATGATCGTTTACTAATTACCAATAACGTGCCTTACGGTGCTACACTGAATGTAAAAGACGGACAGAAAGTTACCAAAGGAGAAGTTATCTGCACATGGGATCCGTTCAACAATGTAATTGTTTCAGAAATTGTTGGAACCATTAAATTTGAAGCTGTAATTGAAGGTGTAACAGTTCGTGAAGAAGCGGATGAGCAAACAGGCCACAGGGAGAAAGTAGTAATTGAAACAAAAGATAAAACCAAATTACCTTCTATCATCATTGAAGGTAAGGAGCATAAATCGTACAACTTGCCGGTAGGTAGCCATATTGTATTGGAAGAAGGTGACACCGTAAGGGCAGGGCAGGTACTGGTTAAAATTCCAAGGGTATTAAGTAAACTGAAGGATATCACGGGAGGTTTGCCTCGTGTAACAGAATTGTTTGAAGCACGTAACCCGGGCAATCCTGCGGTGGTGTGTGAAATTGATGGTGTGGTTACTTTCGGCAATATCAAACGTGGTAACAGGGAAATTATCGTGGAAGCAAAAGATGGTGTTGTAAGAAAATACCTGGTTCCATTGACACGCCAGATTCTGGTGCAAGATGGTGACTTTGTAAAAGCAGGCGCTGCATTAAGTGATGGTCAGACAGCACCGGCAGATATCCTGGCAATTAAGGGACCTTTTGCAGTACAGGAATACGTGGTAAATGAAATCCAGGAAGTATATCGTTTGCAGGGTGTGAAGATCAACGACAAACACGTTGAAGTAATCGTTCGCCAGATGATGCGTAAAGTAACCATCGAAGATGCAGGTGATACTATATTCTTGGAAGGTGATACAGAAGATAAACTGGACTTTAATACAGAGAATGATAACATCTTCGACAAAAAAGTTGTTACTGAACATGGAGAAAGTACCAAATTAAAAACTGGCCAGATTGTTACACTGCGTGATGTACGGGAAGAAAACTCTATCCTGAGAAGAGCAGATAAAAAACTGGTTGAATTCCGTGATGCAAAACCAGCGACATCTTCACCGTTGTTACTGGGTATTACAAAGGCATCTCTCGGAACACAGAGCTGGATATCTGCCGCTTCGTTCCAGGAAACTACCAAGGTGTTGAGCAGCGCAGCCATCAATGGTAAACTGGACCTGATGCAGGGATTAAAAGAAAACGTTATCACCGGCCATCCGATACCGGCAGGTACAGGTTTGCGTGAATTCGAAAACATGATTGTTGGAAGCAAGGAAGAATACGAATTGCTGATGACAACCAAGGAAGCGATGAGCTTTGATGAAGAAGAATAATTTATTCAGGTAATAAAAATGCTTAAAGGAGTAAGATGAAAGTCTTGCTCCTTTTTTTTGACAATACGGTAAAAAGCATTCTCCTTTTTTGTAACTACATTGGCAGTCCCCCAATAAAATACTTCACATAGCTGTTCGTCATCCGTTATAAAAGCCGTTGATAAATAAAAAAATATAGCAAAGCGGTGCTAATTTTTTTTTGATTATTTTTCCAGATTATTAACTCCCATCAATATGGAAAGCAAAGCAGGTTCGCCCGGTAAAAGTAAGCAGAAAGGTGCCAGCGTATTTAGCTTGCTCGGGCCTTATAAGGGTATGATTTTTTTACTCTTACTGTTCGCCCTGCTAAGCAATGGCATCAATCTTTTTTTACCTAAAATAGTTGCCGGTGCCATTGATGCTTATCCCAAAAATTATGTGCTGCGGCAGGTGTTGGTAAAGTTTTTATCAGCCGCAGTGGTTATTTTTATTTTTACCTGGTTACAGGGACTTGTTCAGATTTATGCGTCAGAAAAAGTTGCCAGGGATTTGCGTACCAGGCTGGCCCATAAAATATCTGTACAAAGCCACTCCTATATTGAAGAAAATAATCCGTCTAAACTGCTTACCAATTTAACGGCCGATGTAGACTCTATAAAAATGTTTGTATCACAGGCCATTGTGTCTATAGCATCATCTATCATTATTATTATCGGGGCATGTGTGTTATTGTTTTCTATCAACTGGAAACTGGCGCTCGCAGTTGTTGCCATTGTGCCTATTATTGGTGGCGCATTCTTTTTTGTATTGAAGAAGGTAAGGGTAATATTTTTACAGAGCCGCCAGGTAATTGACCGGCTCAATAAAGTCATCAACGAAAGTATTTTAGGCGCCGCCATTATAAGGGTCATCAATTCCCAACAACTGGAATATGAAAAATTCCTGGATGCCAATACCAAGGCGAAAAAGTTGGGAATGAGTATACTTAAATTATTTGCCGGCCTGATACCCGTTATTATTTTCACTGCTAACATGGCTGGGCTTGCGATACTGACCATGGGAGGTCATTTTGTTATCACCGGTTCTATGTCGCTGGGAGACTTTGCGGCATTTAACAGTTACCTGGCCCTGCTGATTTTCCCCATCCTGGTGATAGGGTTTATGAGTAATGTAATAGCCCAGGCTACGGCCAGCTATCAACGCATCAGCAGTGTGCTTAATACGCCGGAATTACCAGATACTACTTCTGTAAAAAGTGTTTTGCTGGGCAGAATTGACGTGGAAAAGGTATCTGTTTTGTACGGGCAAAAACCTGTATTAAAAGAGATCAGTTTTTCGGTGCCTGCGGGTTCATCGCTTGCGGTGATAGGACCCACCGCTGCAGGCAAAACACAACTGCTATACCTGCTCACGGGTTTAATACAATCTGCAACAGGCGTAATCAAATTTGACGGAACAGCTATTGAAAAATACAAGAAGGAAAATTTTTATAGCCAGGTTGGTTTTGTTTTTCAGGACAGCATTCTTTTTAACATGAGCATCAGGGAAAACATTGCTTTTAGTAATTTAGTTACAGATGAATCCCTTTCCAAAGCGATTGCCACAGCAGAGTTAAAAGATTTCATTGATACATTGCCCAACAAATTAGATACGGTTGTATCGGAAAGGGGTACCAGTCTTTCTGGCGGACAGAAGCAACGTATCATGTTGGCGAGAGCGTTGGCTATAAATCCAAAAATAGTATTGCTGGATGATTTTACTGCAAGAGTGGATACCAATACAGAAACAAAAATTCTGAATAATCTGCGCAACAATTATCCCGGTATCACACTCATTTCTGTCACTCAAAAGATATCTGCTGCGGAGCAGTACGATCAGATAATTGTATTGATGGAAGGTGAAATTGTTGCCACAGGCATTCACAACGATTTAATGAAACAGAGCCCGGAATACATCCAGATTTTCAATTCACAGCAGAGCACCAGTAATTATGAACTACAACCTCAATGATATTTCTGAACAGCAGCCGAAGACATCCACAATGGGTGCGCTTAAAAAGCTGCTGAACCTGATTACGGAAGAACGCCGGAATATGTTGGGTGCACTGCTGGCTATTTTTATTAACTCCGGCCTTAACCTGCTGGCACCATTTATTGTTGGTCATGTAATTGATACTTATGTTGTGCATAAGGATTTTAATGGAGTGATGGTTTGGGCCGGCATACTGTTGGGGATGTATCTGGTGGCCTTTGTGGCCAGTTACCTGCAAACGAGAATGATGGGCGGTGTAGGCCAGCGGATGCTGTTTAAACTGCGCAATACGGTTTTTAATAAGCTGCAGGAATTGCCGGTTGGTTTCTTTAACCAGAACAAAGCCGGTGATTTAATTTCAAGGGTCAATAATGACACGGATAAAATCAACCAGTTTTTTTCGCAGTCGCTGATGCAGTTTATCGGCACTATTACTACCATGGTTGGCGCTGGTATATTTTTGCTGATCATCAATTTTAAACTCGGCGTGGCTACTTTGTTACCGGGTTTGCTGATATTTATTTTTACCAAATTCAGTTCGCCGTGGATAAAGAAAAGAAATGCACTCAGCATGCAGCGTACAGGTGGCCTTAGCGCAGAGATACAGGAAAGCCTGCAGAATTTTAAGGTAATCATTGCTTTTAACCGGAGAGATTATTTCAAAAACCGTTTTGAAGAAGCGAATAATAAAAATTATACCAGCGCCATTGCTGCCGGCATTGCCAATAATGTTTTTATACCTGTGTATGGTTTTTTTGCCGCTGTAGCTCAACTGGTTGTACTTACATTTGGTATTTACCTGATCAGTACAGGGCAGTTTTCAATCGGGCTGTTGGTAAGTTACCTTGCCTATGCTGTTAACTTTTATAACCCTTTACGTCAACTAGCAGCGTTGTGGGCTAACTTCCAGGTGGCGATGGCAGGTTGGGACCGGATTTCTTACATACTAAATTTAGAAAGCGACCTGCCGGTGTTATCTTCCGAAACAATTGAAAAACCCAGCGATGCTATAATGGAATTCCGGAACGTTTCATTTGGCTATGACGAAGGAAAAGAGATTTTGCACAATATTAATTTCAAACTGGAGCAAGGAAAGACGTATGCTTTGGTAGGCCCTACGGGTGGCGGCAAGACGACCACGGCTTCACTTATAGCCCGCTTGTATGATCCGGTAAAGGGAGAGGTGTTGCTGGAGAACAGGGATATCCGTACGTATGAGGCATCCGAACGGTCAAAAAAAATTGGTTTTATTTTGCAGGAACCCTTTTTGTTTTCCGGCACGGTTAGAGAAAATATTTTGTACAGCAATGAAGCCTATGCTGGCTTTTCAAATGAGCAACTGGAGGCGACTATTAAAGCTGCCGGTCTGCAAAGTCTGTTGAATATATTTGAAAAAGGCTTGGATACAGAAGTGAATTCAGGTGACAGCATCAGCATCGGGCAAAAGCAGTTGATTGCTTTTATGCGGGCTGTATTGCGTAGCCCGGCACTGTTGATTTTGGATGAGGCCACCGCCAATATTGACACCATCACCGAACAAATATTGCAGGACATTTTAAATAAACTACCTGCTACCACCACACGTGTTATTATTGCACACCGCTTAAACACCATTCAAAATGCGGATGAAATATTTTTTGTAAATGCGGGCGAGGTAATCCGTGCCGGCTCTTTCGATCATGCAGTGAATATGCTGTTGCATGGTGAGCGGCAAAGTTGAAATTTTCCGAAAAAGTGATAACCGGGCGCATCAGTCGATTTCCTCTTTTTTGTAACGAAGTTGAAAAGATGAAATAATTTTTGCCAGCATACAGATAGCATTATTTTTTCATTTCTACACAATGAGGAATATTCACCTCTCGAAATTTATAAATCGGATTGCATGCACTTATAAATGCAGCAAAGAAGGAATAGTTCTAAAAACCAATTTATCTTTTTTTCAAGTGGTATACTTGTTGAAGGATGAATTGAAGACCTTTCCGGTAGCAGGTATGCATCGAAACAGATAACTTTTAATTAATCTTCTCTTTATACCCTGTTTACATTAGAAAGGTTTCTTTGTAAAACCTTTGTTATGAAACTACTTTACTGTGTTTGTTTTATTGCTGCATTTACCTCAGCTTCATTTGCGCAAGCGCCCGCACAAAATATTTTTCTCATCACACTGGATGGCACGAGGTGGCAGGAAATATTTAAAGGAGCCGACGAAGCCTTATTACGCAATAGCGACTATGTGAAGGATTCTACCCTGATGCTGCAGCAATATGGGCAGGGCAATGCAGAAGAGAGACGACGCAGGCTGATGCCGTTCTTTTGGTCCGTACTGGCGCAACAAGGCCAACTGATGGGAAACAGGGAACTGGATAATAATGTGAATGTAGCCAACCTGTATAAAATATCTTATCCTGGTTATAGTGAAATGTTTACAGGCTATGCCGATAAACTTTTAATACCAAACCTGCAAGTGAATAACCGTCACAGTAATGTGCTGCAATGGCTAAACGATCAGTCGCAGTATGAAGGACAGATAGCTGCCTTTTGTTCATGGCAGGTACTGCCGTTTATATTAAATGAAAAAAATGGATCGCTGCCGGTAAATGGTGGCTACGAAGTACTTGAAGAAAGTGACAGCATCAGTGCAATAATTAATGGTGTGCAACAAGGCATATATTCCAAAGGCAACACAAGGCACGACCTGCTGACTTTCGAATGCGCTAAGAATTACATGCAGGAACATCATCCTAAAATAATGTACCTGGGGTTTGGAGAAACTGATGAATTTGCGCATGAAGGTGAATATGATGCCTATCTTCAAAAAATACACCAGGCCGATGCCATGATTGGTGAATTATGGTACGCTGTTCAAACAGATCCGGTGTATAGGAATAACACTACTTTCATTATTACTACAGACCATGGGCGGGGAAATAAAAATACAACCTGGTCAACACATGGATTTTGGGTAAAGGGATCCGGACAAACCTGGCTTGCGATGCTCGGTGCAGGTATTGGCCCGTTGGGAGAGTGCAGCGAAAAACAGCAGGTATATCAAAAGCAGTTGCCAGCCACCATTGCAGCCCTGCTTGGTGTTAGTTTTAAAGCAAATCATAGGGTGGCTGCTGCTATACCCGTTCATATAAAAGATCAGCCAACTGTGGCCGGACTAACAGCAAAAGGCAGGTAGATGCATCACTTCCTGAAAACCCAGGTTGCACTGATAGCCGGCTCAATGGCTGATTTCGCAATGACTTTTTTACTGGTAGAAGCTTTTCATTGCTGGTATATTGCGGCAAACGCAGCCGGCAATGTAACAGGCGCCCTGGCCCAATTTTTACTTTCCAGAAACTGGGTATTTACCCAAAGCAAACAACAAAACACTTCATTACAGGTTATTAAATTTATTTTGATGTGGATCGGTAATATCGCGTTAGCTACCCTGGGTGTTTTTCTGCTGACCAATTTTCTGCATTTGCATTACTTAATTTCCAAACTAATAATATCGATTTTACTGGGACTTAGTTATACTTATTTTGTTTCCAAAAAATTTGTGTTTGTTTGATTTTTCAGGCTATCATAAAATAAAATTCTTTTCTTTGTTGAATTGTAAAAGATGCATGTTTTGCGATAGTATTAAAGAATAGCTACTTATCAACAAAAACATTATGACCGGCATTGTACATTTTACTACTTTTTTAATGACGGGTATTTTATTAAACTTAACTCCCGGCAACGACACTATTTTTATTTTAACCAAAAGTATCGGGCAGGGAAAAAAGGCAGGTATTATGTCAGCGCTGGGCATCGGTACAGGAAGTATCATTCACACTTTACTGGCGGCTTTGGGGCTTTCTGTTATCATCGCTAAATCCATCCTGCTTTTCAATATTATAAAATACGCAGGTGCAGCATACTTATTATACATTGGTTATAAAATGCTTACAGACAGAAGCCAGCTGAATACCAACATGGCCGTAAAAAATGACCGGGCAAACTACCTGAAAATATACAGGGATGCAATTATTACCAATGTGCTCAATCCAAAAGTAGCGCTGTTTTTTATTGCTTTTCTGCCACAGTTTATCGATCCTGCAGTCAAAAATACGGTGCTCCCTTTTTTGTTGCTCGGCCTTACATTTATAACAACCGGAATGATCAGGTGCCTGGTGCTGGCAATTTTTGCAGCAGCCATTTTTTCCAGGCTAAAAAATAATACGGCGGTATCAAACTACATCAATAAAATTTGCGGCCTTGCGTTGGTAGCGCTCGGTATAAAAGTGGCGTTCGCAACTCAAAAATAGGTTGCCGTTTCTTTCTTAAATCGTCTTTCCATAACTGGCCAATTGTCAGTGAATTATTTAAAAAAATTATTTGCATTACAGCCGGGCAAGGTATGGCCCAATTATAAAATATGCTTCAGTCGTAAATATTGCAACAGCATTATTGTTTTGGCATCTTTAATTTCCCCGGTATCAATCATTTGAAGGGCGTTTTCGATGTGCATTTCCAGCACGTCAATTTCTTCCTGTTCCTGTGCAACGCCACCACCTTCGGCAAGCTTCATTGCATGCGAATATTCGGCGATAAAAAAATACAGCATTTCAGTAACCGAGCCGGGGGACATATAAACTTCCATTATTTTTTTAACCGAATTAATTTTGTAGCCCGTCTCTTCTTCCGTTTCTCTTTTGATGCAATCTTCCGGATTGTCTTTGTCCAGCAAACCGGCACAGACTTCAATCAGCAAGCCGTCTGCGTTGCCATTGATAAATGTAGGCATGCGAAACTGTCGGGTTAGGATGACCGTTTTTAACGAACTGTTGTATAGCATAATGGCAGCGCCGTTACCCCTGTCATAAGCTTCGCGGCTTTGGGTCTGCCAGGTACCATCTTTTTTCAAATAATCGTAAGTTATTTTTCTAAGCGTGTACCAGTTGCTGGATAATACTTCCTTGTTAATAATTTTTACCTTATTATTCTGCATGTGGAACATCTTCTAAACGGTAATAAATTTTAAGACCTCTTTCTTTCGCAATCCTTACATCTTCATCAGCACCGTTGGAGGCGCCTTCAATGCGAAATACAGCATCGCATTTTAATAGTAAACGGTGAGCCACAGGATATAAAATTTCTTCATAGGCAGCATCTCCCACCTTTGCCGAACCTGCAAGGTTTAGCAAAGGCAGGGCAACCCATTCACCAATCATCGGGGTATGACCCAAACGAAACAAAGGCAATGAGACTGCTTCCAGGTTAGCCAGGTTTTGGCGCATCAATTCCCGATCATCGTTGGTGCCACTGCGGTAGGGGCCTGCAATTAATATCAGCATAACGTGTCTTTTTTTTTGCAAAGAAAGCAAGTGAAATTTGCAAAGGAGTTAAGGTATATTAAGAATTTAATTTTTTGTCTTGTTTACTTTCAGGCTGCTTAAAAATTCCGGTGTAATTCCCAGGTAAGAGGCTATTTGTTTTTGTGTAACCTGTTTTACCACCTGCGGGTATTTGGTGAGAAAGCTATGGTATCTTTCTTCTGCTGAAAGTGACAGGTTTTGTATAACCCTCAACTGTTCCCGGATATAGGCATTCTGCATTATGATCCTGAAAAATCTTTCAAATTTCGGCACTTCAATAAGTAGCTGATCCAGGTCTTTTTTCTGCAAGCCCACAATGGAACTGTTTTCTACCGCTTCAATAAATAACATGGCCGGTTGGCAATTGATAAAGCAAAACATGTCCGTAATCCACCAGTCTGATAAAGCAAACATGATGGTAGCTTCTTTGGCATCTTTGTCAAGATGATAGGCTCTTAATATACCGCTGTTGACGTAATAAATATTGTTGCACAATTGTCCTTCTCTTAAAATAAGCGCCTTCTTTTTAACTTCCTCCGGCTTTAAAAGTGAGATAAAATGATCCTGCTCTCCCGGAGTTAAATTAATGTGCCTGGCTATATTTTGTAAGATAAGATCGTAAGCCATATACTATTTTGGATGAAAGTTAAAATCGAAAAACGTTTTTTAATTAAAATGAAAATGCAATGATTGAGTTAGTTACATTATTTAAAGTTAGCGGTATAAGGTTGCTCTTAAAATATAATTGCCGGCGATTTATAAATGCCGGCAATTATATTAAACACTAAAACCTTTTGCTGCTTACACTTTAGGAAGCGTATAACCATTATGGTATTCCTTCATCAAATATTCTTTGTTAATGGCTTCATCTGTGAAAGCGCCCTTGGTTCTGTCCCACAATAATTTTTTACCACTGCGGTAAGAAATATTGCCCATTTGCGCCACGGTGGCAACATGTGCACCAGCCTGTATCGGGCAATGCAAATCAGCAGCATTGCGGCTTTTGATAGCGCCCACCCAATTCACCATATGCATGTCAAGGCCGTTGTCTGATGGTTTTTGAAATGGCATGATAACTTTGCTCTTGCTTTGCTTTTCTTCTATTACTTCCCAGCCGCCCCGGTTTAGAATCAGCGTTCCGTTGTTGCCAATAAAAGCAATACCATGGTCACGGTCGTAAGAGCCGTTATCAATGCCCATTGCAGAATCCCATACCAAATTGAATTTATCAAATTCATATAAGGTAGTCAAAGTATCCGGTGTTTCTTCATACAAATCCGGGTAAGCAAAACGTCCACCAAGACCAACTACACTGATGGGCAAATCAGCCTTCATTCCGAGTAATCCGTAGTCCAGCAGATGCACGCCCCAGTCGGTCATCAACCCACCGGCATAGTCCCAAAACCAACGGAAATTAAAATGAAAACGGCTGCTGTTAAATGGCCTGATGGCAGCTGGTCCCAACCATTGTTTGTAATCCACACCTGCGGGTGGCGCACTGTCTGGCACAACTGGTCCGGGTTTCATCCAGCCTTGGTAGCACCAGACTTTTACGGTGCGTATGTTACCTAATTGCCCGCTCTGTACAAAGTCAACCGCATCTTTAAAATGTTTCTGACTGCGCTGCCACTGACCCGCCTGTACAATCTTTTTATAGCGTTGCTGTGCGGCTACCATCGTATTGCATTCAACAATGGAATTGCCCACCGGCTTTTCAACGTACACATCTTTACCGGCTTCACAAGCATGAATCATTATCAAAGCATGCCAATGATCAGGCGTACCAATAATTACGGCATCAATATCTTTTTGTTCCAGCAGTTTGCGGTAGTCATCATATCTTTTTATTTTGGAAGCATCTATCTTCAGTTCACCCAGTTCGCCTAGGCGTTTATCAATGACGTTTTTGTCTACGTCGCAAACAGCCACCAGGTTTACGCCCGGAACTTTCAGCGCCGCTTTAACGTCAGCCCAACCCATACCGTTGATGCCTATGGCACCGATGTTTAACTGATCACTGGGCGCAATGCGGTTCTTAAAAAAAGCATAGGCTTTGTTATCAAATACAGAGGCTAATGCACCTGCAGCAACCAGCGCAGATGACTGGTTTAAAAATTTTCTTCGTGATGACATATTCGTTTTTTTAGAAAGAGAAAAAGAATTGTTTTAATTGAATTGAAAGAAGAAGAGTGTTGGATATTTACAAATGTCCGTTTGACTTTTCTGCAATCGTTTTTTGAAACATAAACTTACTAAAATTCTGTTGTAGTAACTAAATGTTTGTTTGGGTGAGCGCATTTTTTTGATTCATTCATGTCAAATTGATCTGCAAAGAAAAAATTCCTTAGTTTTATTTCAGACCCTTGCGCGGGATATATTGTTTATCGGCGATACAGGTGTAAGATTGCTTAATACTTTTCTTTATCTTAAAGCACAACTGTAAAATTAAATTTATGACATTAAGAACACGATTCCTGGTGATGGTATTGTTGATTGCCTGTACGGCAACCGCACAAAAAATTGAACCTGCCACCAATGTTACAGCTATTGGATTTTCAACAGACAGGTTAAAAAGAATTGATGACCAGATGAACGACTGGGCTAAAAAAGGCTGGGTAAGTGGTACAGTAGGCCTGGTTATACGCAATGGCAAACTAGTATATTATAAAGCTGCAGGTTATAATGATATTGCGGGTAAACAAGCGATGAAAAAAGACGATATCTTTCGCATTGCCTCCCAAACGAAAGCCATTACCAGTGTGGCGGTAATGATGTTATACGAAGAGGGGAAATTTTTACTGGATGATCCGATTTCACAATATATCCCGGCGTATGCCAACGAAACAGTGCTGGATAAATTTAATGAAGCGGACAGTTCTTATACCACTGTGCCAGCCAAAAGACAGGCGACTATTCGTGACCTGTTGACGCATACTTCTGGAATCGGTTATGCCCAAATTGGTAGTAAAGAAGCCAATGCCATTTATGCAAAAAATAATATAACGGCCGGGATTGACGTGAGTGGCGATAAATTAGCGGATGCCATGAACCGGTTAGGAAAATTGCCTTTAATGCACCAGCCGGGCGAAAAATTTACGTATGGGCTAAATGTAGATGTGCTGGGCGATTTGGTTGAAATCTGGTCGGGCATGAGCCTGGAAGATTTTTTCAGGACAAGAATTTTTGAGCCGCTTGGCATGAACGATACCTGGTTTAATTTGCCAGCATCCAAAGCAGGCAGGCTCGTGAATATGTACAGTGAAGATTCCACCGGCACTTTGCAAAAGCTAACAGGCGAAGCATTAGGCGGGCATATTGACTATCCCCTGCGTAAGAAAACTTATTTTTCAGGTGGCGCCGGTCTGTCTTCTACCGCCTATGATTATGCAGTGTTTTTGCAAATGATGCTAAATGGGGGTATTTATAATGGTAAGAGAATATTAGGCCGTAATACGGTGAGAATAATGACAATGAACCAGATTGGCGACGTACCATTTGGCAATGATAAATTTGGTCTTGGTTTCTCGGTGGTTACAGAGAAGGGGAGTGGGACTAACCCTTCGCAGGTCGGTACATTTAGCTGGGGCGGTGCTTTTAAAACTTCTTATTGGGTAGACCCCAAAGAAAAAATGGTGATTGTATTTTACCGGCAACTGCTTAACACCAGCCATGGTGAACTAGCGGACAAATTTAAAGTGATGGCTTATTCAGCGTTGAATGATTGAGTATGTATAGAAACGCTGTTGACGAGGATTTGGGCTGATTTTAATGGATATAAAAATGGGGAAAGAACCATCAAAGGTCATTCCCCATTTTTTATATTTTACCGACAGCATTGATGGACTGATTAAGTCTTACAATAAAATCAGCGTTACTCAGTTTTATCCGTTTTCATCAGCGTTCGATCTTTCGCTACGCCTTGTCAAAGCTTACACATTCCTTCAGTTCTTTCTCCGTGTAAGCCACATTGAACTGTTTTAATACATCATCAGGTACACCATTCCACTGGTTGGGTTTATTGCCCTGGTAGCCGATGTCTGTAACTCCAATTTCTGAAGTATAAAACCCGGTACAAGTAAGGTCTCTCATCAAATTAAAAAACGAAACACCTGGTTGCATGCCCGGCTTTACTTTGTTCGGATAGGCAATATCATCCACAATGGCTAAGCGTTGTTTTTCGTCAATATCGTTGAACGATTTTTCAAAACGCTTCAGCGATTCAATCTGCAACCAACGCAATCCACCCCGCATGGGCACCTGGTGTTCGGGCATATCTTTTACAATAAACTCAATAAACTCCGGCACTTTGGCATCCGTAGCGCTGCCACTTATGGCATCTTTTGGTATAATAATATCCGAAAGAATGGTGATGGTAGCCATTTCTTCTTTAGTAAAAAAGATTTGCTCATTCAGTTTTTTAATTACTTCCAGCTCTTCTTTTGTGCGGCTTAAATCTGTTGCGGCTGCGGGTTCTGTAGTTGTTGCCGTAGCCGCTTTTTTATCGGTTGGGTTACAACTCTCTATTAACACACCGGTAGCTGCCGTGCCGACTAATAAAGCTTTGATCGATTTGCGTCTGTCCATAAAAATATTTTTATAAATTATTTATGCAGTATTAAAAAAAATTGTCCGGGCTAATCAACAATCATCATCATCGTTGCGTCGCCCCCTTGTACTAAATTATTTCAATTGAACTTCAGCCCTCAAATTGAAGCACTTGCCCCAATTTAAATATTCTGTTTTTTCAACTGATCAACAATATATTCACTTGCTCTCATAGATAAAGCCAGTATCGTCCAGGTGATATTTTTATCTCCCTGCGATACAAACTGACCGCCATCCACATTGAATAAATTTTTACAATCATGTGCCTGGCTCCATTTATTTAAGGCGGAAGTTTTTTTATCATCTCCCATGCGTATGGTGCCGGCTTCGTGAATGATATTTCCAGGGTTGGCAAGGCCATATTGATTATCGGCATTGTCATCGCCCCAGGTAATTACTGCACCCATTTTATGCATAATTTCCCTGAAAGATTCTTTCATGTGTTTGGCCTGGTTTACTTCCTGGCTGCTGTACTTGGTGTTGAAGCGCAAGACAGGAATACCAAATTTATCCACCACATTCGGATCAATCTCGCAATAATTGCTTGCCAGCGCCAGCGCTTCACCACGGCCAGCCATGCCAACAGAAGCGCCATACAAGTAACGCTGGTCTTCTTTTAAGGAAGCGCCATAGCCACCGGCTTCTTTTGTTTTGCCGTTTATGGGCACTTTACCATTCTGGCCCTGTACCCCCATACCAAAACCATAAGCAGGTTGTTCCATACCTCCCCAATATTCTATGTGATAACCACGGGCAAAATCCAGTTTTTTATTATCGCCCCACCACGGAGTATATACATGCATTCCACCAACACCATCTTCGTTGTACCTTTTGCGGCCAAACAATTTCGGTAAATAACCACCCATTGCTGCACCGGTTGAATCATGCAAATATTTGCCTACCACATTGCTTGAATTACCGAGGCCATTGGGGTGTGCAGCCGATTTTGAATTCAGCATCAGCCTTGCACTTTCGCAGGCGCTGGCTGCAAGAATAACTACTTTACCCTGTACCTGGTATTCCTGCATATCATCTTTCAATACGTATGAAACACCTGTGGCAAGACCCGCTGCATTGGTCATCACTTCTCTGGCCATCGCATTGGTAATAAGATCTACGTTACCAGTAGCTACGGCAGGTTTGATTAATACAGACGAAGAAGAAAAATCACCATATACTTTGCAGCTACGGCCACATTGGGCGCAAAAAAAACATGCGCCACGATCCTTATTAATAGGTTTGGTGAGAATTGACAAGCGGGAAGGAATAACCGGAATGCCAGCACTGGTAGCCGCATTTTTTATAAAAATTTCATGCAGCCTGGGTTTGGGAGGTGGCAGAAAAAAACCATCCGGATCGTTGGGCAATCCTTCATTGGTGCCAAACACACCAATCATTTTATCAATCTTATCGTAATAGGGTTTTACATCTTCATAGCTGATTGGCCAGTCATCACCCAACCCATCGATACTTTTATGTTTAAAATCATTTGGTCCAAAACGCAAAGAAATTCTTCCCCAGTGATTGGTACGGCCACCTACCATGCGGGCACGCCACCATTCCCATTTATCGCCGGGAGCATGGGTAAAGGGTTCGCCCTCGATATCCCAGCCATGGTAACAACCATCAAAATCTCCAAATGGTCTGAATTTGGTACTGGCGCCACGACGGGCAGATTCCCAGGGATTTTTTAATTGTGAGGAGTGAATAGCAGGATCAAAATTAGCGCCCGCCTCTAAAAGGCAAACCTTTAAACCTGCATTGGCAAGCACATAAGCCGCCATGCCGCCACCGGCACCTGAACCAACAATAACTGCATCGTATTGTTTGGGTTGTTTTTTAATTTGCAAACTATCGCCCATGTAAAGAGTTAAATTTTTTTAACAAGCTTAAAAAGTAAAATACTAAAAGGAAAAATACAAAAGTTTTGTGTGATAGCATCGGACAGGTTGATCTTTTTATGTTTTTATTGGATAATTGGAATTTTTAACCATTCATGTTGGAGTAAGTATAAAAAAATACCCGAATCTTTTACACAAGTCTTAGGATAAAATAAGGCCTTTAGAAAAAATATCTGCTTCTCATTTTTCAAAAGGCAGTAAATTTTACTTCGTCATTGCAATTGTTGTAAAAAAAATCTATGTTAGTATTCAGATTGACTTCTGCGAAACTTAACACTTTTGCTGCCGCCATTTTAGGGTAGTTTCTTATTGATCATTGTCACATCATGGTCTGCCCATGCAGTAGCCATTCAGGATGATTGATAAATAATATCTCTTGTAATAAAATAAAAATAAAGTTATGGGTGTACTGATGCAGGCCTTCTATTGGGATTGTCCCCGGTTAGAAACAAAAGAATTTAATTGGTGGAATTTTGTAGCAGGGCAAGTGGAAGAACTGCATAAGGTTGGTTTTTCTGCTTTGTGGTTGCCTCCTGCATGTAAAGCGGCTAATTTGAATGGACCATCAATGGGCTATGATCCGTATGATTACTATGACCTGGGAGATATCAATCAAAAAGGATCGGTACCGACATGGTTTGGTTCAAGAACGGATTTGGAAAAGCTTATTCAAACTGTTCACCAGCTGGGCATGCATGTGTATGCAGATATGGTGCTTAACCATACCAGTGGCGCAGATGAAGAAGAGATAAATTTATTCGATGGGCAAAAGCGCTGGACGAAATACAATCCTGGCAGCAGAAAATTTTCGAGGGACTGGACCTGTTATCATCCATCTTATTTTGAAAGATGGGATGGAGAGATATTTGAAGGCATGCCAGATTTGTGTCATCACAACCCTTATGTGTACAGCGAACTAATGGAGTACGCCCGCTGGTTGATAGAAGACATCGGTTTTGATGGCTTGCGATATGATTTTGTAAAAGGGTATGGAGGCTGGATGATCAGCGCCATACTTGACAGGTTGTATAAAAAAGATGGCATAACCAATTTTTCGCCGTTCGGGGTAGGAGAGTACTGGGATTCCGAGGGCAACATTACCGAGTGGCTGAGAGAGACCAATGTTTTTACAGATAATCCTGTTGCAGCTTTTGATTTTCCGCTTCGCGGCAGATTGAAAAATCTTTGTGATAGTTATGGCTTCAGTTTGCAAACCCTTACTCAGGCGGGAACATTACTTACAGATGGCATTGCTTCCGGTGCAGTAACTTTTGTAGAAAATCATGATATCGTCCGGCAAGATCCGATCATACAGGATAAGATGCTGGCCTACGCATTTATACTTACGCATGAAGGGTATCCCTGTGTGTTTTGGCAGGATTATTTTAATTATGGGCTGGCAAAATCCGGAAGTAAAAATGGAATTGCCGCACTTGTAACTATACATGAGCTATTTGCCGGCGGAAAAACAGCAATACTCTATTGTGATGATGACCTGTATATTATGCAGCGCCACGGCAATGCCAGGCAGAAGGGATTGGTATTTGTATTGAATAATTCCGGACGATGGAACGGAAGGCAGGTTAATACACAGTGGGCGCAAACCAAATTTATTCCGGAAGCTTTTTGTGGAAACGATGATGATGCCGGATCGCCCATTGTGAAATGGAGCGATGGATATGGCAACGCTGATTTTTGGGCGCCGCCAAGAGGATATGTTGTGTATGTGCCTGCTGCCGACGAACAGCAATAAATATGGGGAAATTCATTTTTCCGTCAAATGATATTCAGCGCCACATTTGCATATCATTTTGAAAAACTCTGATTTTTCATTTGCAAAATAAATAAGCCTTTCCATTTTTTTTCGGAATAACCCAATTACCAGGTGACACACAATTTAGGCATCGTAAACAGTAGCAGTTTTTGGATGCAGATTTTTTTTCTGCACCATTTTTGTGCCTGTACATTTACACTTAAAATGATATGTATGCCTGCGATAAAATTGTCAGTTAACGAAAAAAAAGAATTGCGCTTTGCTGGGTTGGGTACAGCAGGTTATTTGTGGAAATGTAACCTTGACGATGACTCAAAAGTGAAAGTTGAAAAAAGAATGGATACTGAGCCGATGCGAAGCAATGCAGTTGGTGCCAGCCATGATGAAATATTTACTGTTACCGGTTTAAAGAAAGGTATTGTACATGCCAGTTTTATTCAGTATCGTAATTGGGAAGCTGAAACTTTGGCCATTAAAAAAATGGAGTATATAATTGAAATTAACTGACAGATTGCCTGCGCAGCAACACGCGTGAGATAGTGCACAAAAAAAGCATCCTGCTCTGGAGGATGCTTTTTTCTATTTTATGTGAATGCTTTGCATTTATTGTTTAATGATCTTTTTAACCAAAACCCTGTCTCCCAAAATAACCCGAACTATATAAGTTCCTGCAGGATAACGGGCTACGTCAACGTTGTACAACGAAGCCCCTGCACCCGAAATATTTGCCTGATAAAGTTTTTGTCCGAAAAGATTAAATAGCTGAATGCTTTTCAGGTCGGCTGGGTTAGGATAAAACTGCACGGCAATGTTGCTTTTTGCAGGATTGGGAGTTACCAGGAAGCCGGCTGCTTTAAGATTGGGATTGATCGTAATGGTCCGCACATTGATATCATCCAGGTAAATGTTATTTTCAAATCCATTGGTGTTCCTAAACGCCAGCAAAACTTTTCCATCATTTACATAAGGAGTAAGGTTAATAGAATCTCTTCTCCATTCGTTGGCAACAGGCCTGAACGATTCGGTTGTTTCACTGGCTGTTGTTACCAGGGTTGCCCCCCACTTTTTATACAAACTGGTATAGGTTAGGCCACAATCCTTACTGATCAGTACTTCCAGCGTATCCCAGTTATTACCCGCCGTGCTTACCGGTGTATAGGTAGATGCAGCTACCTGAAAAGTGAGAAAAGCAGAGTCCACCGTTGCAAAATTAAGTTCAGGCAATCTCAGGTAATCCTGCTCATCTGTATTGGTATAATCAAAATTATTGATGCCCACACTCGCATTGCCGGTTTTGGCAACACCGGTTACTTTTTCCCAGGTAATTGACTGATCGGGGTTAACAACATCCCAGCCTGCCGGAGGAAATACCGATCCTTCAAAACTTTCGGAAACAGACGCAACGGCATCTGCATATTGTACAATGTTAGTAAGTGTATCGTTGCCAGTAAACTGATCGGTTCCCGCATTGGGGGCTGTTACAAATATTTTTATTTGATGTGTACCGGATGCGATCGTGACTGGTTTCAGCGTGACAGCACTGGTGGCCAGCGATACCAGGGATCCTGTCCAGTTATTAATAACAGGGGCGCTATTATCAATAACAGTTTCAATTGTCAATGAGGTGAGCGTTTGTGTTCCCTTGTTCCTGATGGTTACCTGTGGTGTAAATGAGCTGGTACAAATGCGCTGAACCGGAGCGTCAATTGTTTTTAGCTGTGCGTCCAGTGTTTTAAGAACAACGGGCGTGCAACCATCTGAAGTAGTTAATGAAGAGCGGTAGGTAAGCAGGGCAGTTTGCATTCTTACGGCCTGCAATTTTGTAAACAACAGCAGGCATTGATCAAAACTGTAATCCATAAAATTTTGGTACATAATGCCGTTACCGGTTTTTGTACAGCTATCGAGTTTTATACCTGTAAAACAAGCCGTGGACGCATCTCCCTGGTTGGGCGTATCGTCTACAAAATCGCTGCCGGTACAGGCACCGTTATCATCGCCCCATATATGGAACAAATTAAAATAATGACCTGTTTCGTGGGTAAGTGTTTTACCACTATTGTAGTTAGCATATGATCCTCCGGGTAAGGAATGGTAGTCTATTACAACGCCCTGTTCCAGGGGAGCGCCGTCATTTGGGAAAGTACCATAGCCCAGTAGATTATTGGACAGTACACAAACCCAAACATTATAATATTTATCACCATTCCAAATATCTACGCCACCGGAGCTGGTATGTTTTACCCCATCGTCTGAATTTGAAAAAGAGGTTTTCCTGGTAGCAACTCTATCAATTCCGTTCGTAATGTCGCCGGAGGGGGTACGTTGTGCCAGGCAAAACTGAACAGATGCCTGACCGATGAGGGGTTTAAAATAATCAGGAACGTTACTAATGTCTGCGTTGGTTGCACTGTAGGTTTTGTTCAAAACGTCCAATTGCGACAATATTTGCGCATCTGTTACCTGCGCAGGGTTAGACATCACAATATGAAATACAATAGGAATGGTGTATACAGCCGTGGGTTTTTCAACTCCAGTAACATTGTGCTCTTTTTGTCTGGCAACCCTGTCAGCTACCGACCGGTTAAAAACATCCAGTTGATGGAAAAACTGCGATTTAAGATTGGGATTACGTTTAAATTTTTCTTCTAGACGCACCATGGTAGCGCATTGCTCCTGTTTTATTGCCTGTTTGTTTTTTTGAGCAAACACTTCAGAAAAAAATCCGTTGATCAGCAGCATACAAAGTACGGCCAGTGTATTTTTCATTGCTAACATTTATATTTTAAAATTACTACAGCTTATATTCACTAAAAAAAGCAAAAGGTAAAAGGTTCATTTGTGTCGGTTATTCAAACGGCCGGATGACGATTTAAGTATTGATCTTAAGACAGTAAATATACGCCAATGAAATTGTTTTACTCCTGCGGTTAACAATGCATTAAAGAAAAGGTTAGTTGGGTACAACCAGTTTTCTGAAAACAGTTGTCTTTCCATTGGTGAATCGCACGAAATATATCCCGGAAGGTAAAGTTGAAATATTAATTTTCGCTGTTGGCGTAACAAGAATCGCGCTTTCAACTATTTTACCATCGGCATCAATAACATCAAGGGTTCCAGCCGATTTAGCCCCGCTGATAGTAAAGTAATTTTTTGCAGGGTTAGGCGATAGCACAATTAATGGCGAAACCGTACTGGCAATATGAACAATTGGGCTGTAGGTGACGGCTCTATGGCCATCCGTTATTTTCAAACGGTAATATAAGGTACCCATATTGCCTGTCTGGTTATTATCAACATAGTTATAAGACTGCCTCCCTCCCGCTAAGGCAGCTATACGACTAAAGTCAGTTCCATTATAGCTTTGCTCTATTTCGTATTTCTGAATGTTCACCTCATTATTTACTTTCCAGTTTAAGTAGATGCTGCCTCCATTTTCATTTGCAGTGAAGGAAGTCAGTTTTACCGGTAATGCTACAGGCTTTACAAGTGTAATGTCATCAAAATAAACATTGATGGCCGGAGGATTGAACAATATTTGTGTTTGCATTCTTATTCTTATGGTGCGGGTGCCGGCTGGCGCCACTCTTGTATCGGTATAACCCACCCAACCGCTGCCTGAGCCGCCAAAATAAGATTGCCAGCTGCTGGTGTAACTGGACCCTAATACGGAATTGGTTGCATCAAGGAATTCAACAATAAAACGGCCCTGGTCAGTTTGGTTGCTGACGGGTGTTTGAATATAGCCGCTAAACACATAGGGCATAGTACCGGCATCAATATTAATTGCGTCTGCTGACACATTAATATCTTGTCTCAACTCAAATGGCCCCTGCAAAAACGGACTGCACCCGGAGTAAAATACCGTACCTCCGGCTGTACCTGTAGTATGATCATAGGGATAGTTAACGGAGCCATCCGGGATCATAGTCCAGTTAAGAAAATTACTTGTTGGAACCAACAGGCAGGTGGAAGCACCCTGGCTTATGATCGTCCATCCGGTGCCGCGGGGAAGATCCTCTGCATAAGAATTTACGACCAGGTTTTGAGCATGCGCTAGATTAAAATAGCATATGCTAAAAAGTAAAAGTATAAATCTCTTCATGCAGCAAGTTTTTACTAATGTACAGTAGTTTTTTGGATTATGCCTATCTGCCCCAAACCGTTTAATAAACAAGGTAAATACCTGACTAATATATTTCGTATTATTTTCATAATAATCGGGCTCCGGTTTCATGGTGTGTAAGTGGTCGTTGTAATATATTATAAATCTTACTAAATTTTAAAAAATGCAGGGCATTCCGGACATTTTAGATGTTAAGCTTTGAAAGAAAACCTTTTTGTAAAAAAACATGAGTATTAATCATGTAAGGAATAGATAATAATCATATTCCGGTAAATAATTTTGGTGAAAATTTGTGGCATCATTTCAAAGTAATTATTCAAAGATTAAATAAAATTTATGATCAACGTAGAAAGTAAACCAAGATTAAATGGGGCATCTGACATAAAACCAGAATTAAAGTCATGGGTAACGAATATAGCCAGGCAATGCAATGCAAAAAATATTCATTGGTGTGATGGTTCTAAAGAGGAGTACGACGCTATTTGTGCTTCATTGGTAAAAAAGGGAACATTTATAAAATTAAACCAGGAAAAAAGACCAAATAGTTTTGCCTGCTTTTCTGACCCAAGTGATGTGGCAAGGGTAGAAGACAAAACATTTATATGCAGCAGAAGAAAAGAAGATGCCGGCCCAACCAATAACTGGATGGAACCAACTGCCATGAAGCAAATTCTGAATGGCCTGATGGACGAATCTATGAGCGGCAGAACCCTGTATGTTATTCCATTTTGTATGGGGCCCGTTGGCTCATCATACTCACGTTACGGCGTTCAGTTAACTGACTCTGAATATGTGGTTGTAAATATGTACATCATGACAAGAATGGGCGAAGCAATTTATCCTTACCTGAAAAAACATGATTATGTAAAATGCATTCATACTGTAGGCGCTCCGCTAAATGCTAACGAAACGGACAGCAAATGGCCCAACAACCCAACAACAAAATACATTTCTCATTTCCCTGAAGAAAGACTGATTATTTCTTATGGCAGTGGTTACGGGGGTAACGCCCTGATGGGCAAAAAATGTTTTGCCCTGCGTATTGCATCTGTAATGGGAAGGGAAGAAGGATGGCTGGCAGAACACATGCTGATACTGGGAGTAGAATCTCCGGCAAAAGAAAAGACCTATATCGCTGCAGCATTTCCAAGCGCATGCGGTAAAACAAATTTCTCTATGATGATACCTGCACAGGGAGTGGATGACTGGAAGGTGACAACCGTGGGTGATGATATTGCCTGGATTCATAAAGGCAACGACGGTAGCTTATATGCCATCAATCCTGAAGCTGGTTATTTCGGTGTAGCTCCGGGTACCAACTATCATACCAACCCCAACGCAATGGAAAGCATTAAAGCCAATACAATTTTTACCAACGTAGCGGTTACAAAGGATGGTGATGTATGGTGGGAAGGTATGACCAAAGAGATACCGGAAGGCTTAACCGACTGGCATGGTAAACCATACGATCCCAAAAGCGGCACACCTGCAGCCCACCCAAATAGCCGGTTTACAGCACCTGCATATCAAAATCCCGCCATTGACAGTGATTGGGACAATCCCAAAGGTGTGCATATCGCAGCCTTTGTTTTTGGTGGAAGAAGAACTACCGCTGTACCGCTGGTTTGCCAGGCTTTCAACTGGAGCTTTGGTGTATATGCGGCTGCTACTATGGGTAGTGAAACTACCGCCGCCGCGTTTGGTGAAGTCGGTAAGGTTAGACGTGATCCATTTGCTATGTTGCCGTTTATGGGTTACAACATGGGCGACTATGTAAACCATTGGTTACAATTTGGCCGCGACCTGCCAAATGCGCCCCGTATATTCAGCGTGAATTGGTTTAGAAAAGATGAAAATGGAAAATTTTTATGGCCGGGATTTGGCGAAAATATGCGTGTGTTAAAATGGATTGTACAAAGAGTACATGGCGGTGCAAGTGCAGTAGAATCCCCCATTGGATGGATGCCACGTTGGGAAGACATGGACTGGACCGGAATAGAAAATTTTACCAAAGATGATTTTGCAAAAATAATGACCTTAGACAGGGAACCATGGAAACAGGAACTATTATCTCACGAAGAACTGTTCTCTAAATTGTATGATAAACTTCCGAAGGAATTTTATTTCATCAGGGAGTTGTTATTAAGTGCTTTATGGCGTTCTCCTGAACATTGGGGACTTGAACCTGAACATGTGTAAGAATAAAAAATAACGGGTAATTGTTACCCGTTATTTTGATTTTCAAATAATCTGTTTTTCTTGTCTTTACTGATTTTATCAGTGTAACCGGTTGCACACATGAGGTGCAATTTCGAACGATTGATTGTTTTTTAGCGATTGCCTGCTATATGTAAAATCCGGATCAATAAGTTTAATCACTGTATAGTGTTTCAGGCAATATCCTCCTATCACATTCATTTTAATCTGCGATAGGTTTATTAAGATGAGTTTAAATTAATTTTATGAATTGGTTTGTACAGTTGTTCACAGAGCCTTCTGTAGCACAGGCAGTCATAGTTTATTCACTGGTCATCGCTTCCGGCATAGCGTTAGGCAAAATAAAAATTCTCGGCATTTCTTTTGGTATTACCTGGGTACTTTTTATCGGGCTAATCTGTTCATATGCTGGCATCTCAATTCCAAAAGAAATGGAACATTTTGTGAAAGAATTTGGGCTGATACTTTTTGTTTATGCCATCGGGTTGCAGGTTGGGCCAGGCTTTTTTTCATCACTTAAAAAAAGTGCGTTGGGCAATAATGCCCTGGCCGCTTCAGTAGTAGTACTGGGCGTGCTGATAACGATTATTTTCTTTTATACAACCGGCAATCACATGGCCATCATGGCAGGAGTAATGAGTGGTGCGGTTACCAATACACCTGGCCTCGCAGCGGCGCAATCAGCCGTTAAAGATTTGCAGGTTCAGGGGGTTGATAATTCTACCATCACACTGGCTTATGCCGTGGCTTATCCGTTTGCAGTGATGGGGATTATTTTTTCGCTGATACTGCTGAAAAAGATTTTGCGGGTTAACATTGAAGATGAGCAGGAGTTGCACCGCAAATTAAATTTTATACAATCAAGCAGGCCATTATCTATCCACATTAAACTGGAGAACAAACAACTTATCGGGCAATCGGTAAGAAAGATTTTTAAAATGGTAAATGAACCGGTGATAATATCCAGGATGTTTCACAACGGTACCACCATAACGCCAACACCGGATACGGTTTTATCTGATGGAGATGTGATGCAGTTTGTAGCCACTAAAAAAATAATGGAAAAGGTCAAGCTATTGGTAGGTACAGAGAGTGACATGAACTTAAGAACAGAACCATCCAGCAATTTAATATCCCGTGCCATTGTTGTAACAAGAAAAGAAATTACACACAAAAGGTTGGGCGATATTCCTGAGATACAGCATGAAGTGTTAACACTTACCCGCATTAAAAGATCCGGTATAGAAATGGTTGCGCATGGCAATATCTTTTTACAATTGGGTGATACCGTAACCGTAGTTGGTACGGAAGAAAGTGTAAAGGCTTTTGCCGAAGTAGTTGGTAACTCTTTAAAAAGACTGGAAGCGCCGGACCTTGGACCCATTTTTATGGGCATTGTGTTGGGCGTAATTTTAGGGAGTATTCCGTTTTATATTCCATCAATACCTGTACCGGTAAAAATTGGGATGGCTGGCGGGCCGCTGATTATAGCGCTTTTTCTCAGCCGTTTTGGTAATCATTTGTACCTTAATAATTACACCACAAACAGCGCTAATCTTATTGTGAGAGAACTGGGCATTGCTCTTTTTCTTGCCAGTGTAGGCTTAAGCAGTGGTCATAATTTAGCAGCTGCGTTTACCGACGGAAGTGGTTACCGCTGGATTGTAATGGGGATTACTATTACCATGATGCCTCTGCTGATCATGGGAATTATTGCAAGCAAATTTTTCAGAAAAACTTATTTTGAAATATGCGGACTGCTGGCCGGTGCCTGCACAGATCCACCAGCTTTGGCATACGCAATTAAAACTGCCGGCAATGATATTCCATCTGCTACCTATGCAACAGTTTATCCGCTCACAATGATTTTGAGAATACTGGCGGCTCAGTTACTGATTTTATTTTTTACCTGATGTTGATTTGTCCTTCTGTAACCTGCATAGCAAAAGCAATTAACCTGTAAGCATAGGCAGTTGGCTTTTTTCCACCTCAACTAATAAAAATGAACACAAAATATAAACTCCTTATAACAATTGGCTGCTTTATTGTTCTAAGTTTTTTAATACAGTTTCAGTTAAATGCCCAAACAAAAACTAAAGAAGTCAATATACAATCGCAAAGCTGGGTAAGTGAAAACGGAACATTCAGGTTTAGTAAAAGATTTGGTATGATCGCTGATTTGCACATGCGCAGAAATAATTTTTTAGCAGACCCCGGTTTTTATTTTGTTAGAACGGGGTTGGACTATTGGATTAATGAAAATATAACCGCCATACTTGGATACGGACAAATGTGGGTAGCGCCATCCAACCCGGCCTGGCATCATTTTGTCCAGGAGCACCGCATATACCAGCAGTTGCAGCAATTTTCAAAAATCGGTAAAATAATTGTGCTCAACCGTATAAGGAACGAGCAACGATGGCAGGAAAAAATTGTGAACGATAAGTTTACGCATGATTATAAATTTACTGACAGGGTAAGATATTTATTGAGTTTCACCATTCCTGTTGCTGATAATAAAAAACTGCCATCACTGGTTTTATCCGATGAACTGGCTATACAATTTGGTAAAGAAGTGGTATACAATACGTTTGATCAAAACAGGTTTTTTATTGGTATTAAACAACCCGTTTGTAAAACGCTGAGTTTTGATTTGGGCTATATGCTTTTCACACAGGAAAAGTCGACCGGCTACCAGTATGATAAGAACAATACGTTGCGGTGTTTTTTTTATTACACACCTGATTTTAGAAAAAAGACAAAATAAAAATGCATTTATTCATTTATCAAAGCAGTAAGAGTTTGTATTAATTTTACTTCGCCAAAACGATTGCTTAATTACCATAAATTCAGCCGCATCTCAATGGAAAAAACTTCTTTTAAATCCGGCATACAGTTGTCTTCCCGGTCAATAATGATCTGGCGAATTGTGCAAACTGCCGTCTGGCTCATCGGTGCCATCATTGTTTTTTGCCTGCTATTTTATCCGGACACCGGCATTAATTTATTCTGGAACATGTTAATTCCTTCAGCGCCTTTACTGCTGGTAGTTTTTACCGGCGTATGGCGAAACGTTTGTCCCATGGCCACCAATGCCTTGCTGCCAAGGCATTTCGGACTGTCTAAAAGAAAAAGATTATCTACCAGGCAAACTGCAATCCTTAATTTGGTGGCAACTGTTTCATTGCTTGTGATTGTACCCTTGCGCCATACTTTTTTTAATACCAACGGGCCTGCTACGGCTATTTTAATTCTCACGATGGCTGCATTGTCATTTGCGTGCGGTTTTATTTTTGAATGGAAAAGTGCCTGGTGTTCGGGCCTTTGCCCTGTTCACCCGGTTGAGAAATTATATGGTTTAAAAACAATGGTGTCTATACCAAACGCACATTGTACGCAATGCAGAAATTGTGTAATTCCATGCCCGGATAGTACACCTGATGTAAACCCTTTAACGACCTCTAAAACAGTTTACCAAAACATTGCCGGTCATTTGATGATTGGTGGTTTCCCCGGGTTTGTATGGGATTGGTTTCATGTACCGGATCATAGCACACTAACAGGTTTGCAGTTAATTGCAGCCATGTATAACTTTCCCTTATTGGCTGCAGCTGCAACGCTTGTATTGTTTATACTGTTGAAGAAAATAGTTGGCAAAATAAATCAAACAATACTCATCAGCATTTTTGCAGCCGCTGCAGTTGCATGTTATTACTGGTTTAGAATTCCCTCGCTTATTGGCTTTGGGATATACCATACAGATGGCATGCTTATCAATTTAAGGGGTGTGTTACCGCAGTGGATGGTCGATGGCATGGTGGCAGCGAGTACGCTGTTCTTTTTTTGGTGGATTGTGTTCCGGAAAACAAATCAGCAAAGCTGGGTAATAAGGCCACAGTATGCCCTTCATAAGGAAGATGTTAAAAGAAATTCTGCGGTAACTGCCACAAAATTAAACCATACACCAGGTAAATAATTTAATGGTAAAAAAGATGCCGGCACTTAAATACCGGCATCTTTCCTACTAAATCTTTCTATTTAAAATTGATCGGGAAACTCAGTTTAATACTAAAATTCCTGCCCATGTTATATACCCCTGTTCTGCCGGTAGCATTGTTGATGTCTGCATATTTCAGCCTGCTCATATTGCTCAGGTAAGCAACATCTGCTAAATTATTCGCCAGGAAGTATATTGAAACAAACTGTTTTTTCTTTGTATAAAAAGAAGCACCCGCGCCTATATTCAGTAAAGTGTACGCAGGTGTTATGGTTTCATTATTGAATTTATAAAACACTTTATTTTGCTCAAAATAGTGATCTATTCCCACGCTTACAAAAACATCTCTGATACATTTTTCATTATTGGTGAAGGAAAAAACGAATTTAGTTTGCAACTTGCCCGGAGGAGTATAGGGAAGATATTTTGATGAGTCACCCTGGTTTTTTTGAATGGCGCTGATAAAGGAAAAAGCATTTTCCCATCGCAGCCATTTTAACTGTTGCGGATGAAAATGGGCGATTATTTCACCGCCTTTTAATATGGCATCGCCTGCCACGAATTTAAACGTGGGTGCGCCTTCCCGCAGTGAATCACCACCCAGCGTGCTGGCTAATTTCAAAGGAAAAATATAGTTGTTGATGCTATTGATAAACAGCGTGGCTTCTGCAGTAAAATCAGCGGAGTGCAATCCAATTGTTCCGTCCAGTTGCAGACTGTTTTCAGGTTTTAATTTAGAGTCCCCAATTTCATAAAACGGCGTGCCGTCATGAATACCATTTGAGCCGCTTTCAGCAACGTTGGGTGCCCTGTATCCCCCGGCAATATTTAATTTACCATACATCAGTTTTGAAAAATCGTACGCAGCGCCAATGCTTCCTGATACTCCCGAGAAGTTAGATCTGTACGCAGTGAACTGTTGTGTTGCATCAGCGGCAGGCCCTGTAAGCCTTTCGCCATCCGGGCCAACATATAAATCATCGCCTTTAAAATGTCTTGTATCAAAACGGAGTCCACCACTCAGCGTAAGTTTATCGATTGTTTTTTGCGCCAGTGAATAGAGGCCAAAATCAAAAGCATGATATTCAGGAAAAAGAAAAGCAGTCCCTTTGTTTTTAAAAGATTGAGCCATACCATTTGCACCAAAAGATACCTTCCAGTTGTTGATTTCAGCCACCTCATAACTTACATCATAATTGAGCGTTTGTTGCAGGAAATCAAAATTATATACGTCACCCAAAACAATGTCATTGGCTTCCTGCCGGTGGTTTTGCTGATACCCAATTTTCAGGCCCAGCTTGCCATTGCCGAGGGCAATACTATTATCCCAAACCGCTTTGTAATGGCGCACGTGCTGGTGAATAATGTTGTATTGGTTGTATTTAAGCATTTCATCTTTTGTAGCTACTGCAGCACTGTCTGATGTGCCATCAAAGTTCAATATGCTTTTAGTGAAGGCTCCGGTCACCTCATCTCTTGCGCCTTCTATAATGCCTGTTTTTAAATTGAAGCTGCTGAGTGTGACGGTTGAAAATCCCCATTTTTTTTGTACACCAAACATGCCTTTCAAATTGCTTTCGCCATAGTTGGAATTCCACACGTAGCCATCATATTTGTTCTTGTAATCGTGTGCTGTTTTGTAAGTATAATTTACATTCCATACAAACCCTTTTTGATTACCTCCTAAAAAAAGATTCCCTGCAATGAGGCCATTGTTGGATTGGTAGTTGGTTAAAAAGCGACCCGCTGTTTCGCCTTCGGATGCAAATGATTGCGGCAATAAATTGAGTACGCCCGCCATCGCATCTGATCCATAACGCAGGCTACCGGGGCCTTTCAATACTTCGGCACGTTGTACGGTATATTCATCAATTTCTATCCCGAACTCGTCGCCCCATTGCTGCCCTTCCTGGCGAATACCATCATTCATTACTACAACACGGTTGTATCCCAGGCCGCGGACCACAGGCTTTGCAATCGCAGGTCCAATGTTGATCAGCGACACACCTGGTATGACTGACATCGCATCAATGATATTGGTAGCTGAATTCTGAAGCCAATCTTTTTGATTTAAAATGCCAACCGGCATCGGGAATTTTTGTTTGTCTGTAGCTGTTTGAACGCCCGTTACAATTACTTCAGGTAAATAGGTTGCTTTGTTCACAGTGTCTTGCTGAGCCATCAATTGTGTGTTGCACAAAATGGCGGTCACAGCAACGAATATTTTTTTAGTCATAATCATTTAATAAGTAAAGAATACAGTTAATAAAAGTCAGGCGGTCGTTGTACCTCCCTTTGAAAAAAATTAACTGTACTTTGGAGGAGGTCCGGCAGGAGGTAAAAAGTGAGATGTAAAACAACTAATGGTAAACAGGTGATATTTTTCCTGTTCACAATTTTCCTGTAATTGTGAACAGGCAGTTTTGTATTCAGTAAACAAAAAAAGGGAAAGGCTTTTGGATACCAACAAATGGATTGGTGTGTTATAAGGAGATTCCTGCTGAGATTTTTTAATGGTTTTCAGCAGGGCTTCTTCTTTTTCATCAAACAGGCCTTTAACGATACAACTATCTCCAATTGTTGACATGTTCTCAACATCAAAGAGGCTGCCATTTATTTCCATCTCTTTGCCTGCTCTTATCCAATGAATGGCACTTTTGTTAAGAACAACGGTTGTAAAGCTGGCAGATTCCAGTTCTTCCATCATTTGCCACTGTATTAATTGCTGCCATGCTAACAACCACAACGACGCTATCATGGGCATAAAAATAACCAGTATAAGTAATACTGATAAGTAATTTTTGCTATTCCTTATGCACCGGGTCATTCAGCAACTTTAATTCAGGCAAATGTACTAAAATTTGGCGCAGGTGAAACGGCTGAAAGTGTACATTTACCTTCGGCAAAAAAATCGTAAGGCTTTTGGAAAAGTGGAGTGTAAAATATTTTTACTATCCTGATTATTTGAATGCTTGCAATACCTTTAACGCATTATGGATTTACTTCAGTGGACACTTATTTTGTTGGGCACATTTATCCTCGGACTTTCCAAAGCCGGGCTTAAAGGTATTGAGATGATGAACATCACGATCATGGCGCTGGTGTTTGGAGGAAAATCCTCTACCGGTGTGGTGCTGCCATTGCTTTGCGCTGCAGATATTATGGCGGTTACCTATTACAGGCGGCATATGCAGTGGCCGCAGTTCTGGAAAATTATTCCCTGGATGATGGCGGGCGTTTTAATTGGTGTGTATGTGGGTAAAGATCTGGATGAAAAGCTGTTCAGAAAAATGATGGCGGTGATCATTGTTTTAACAGTCATCATTATTGTGGTGATGGAATTCAGAAAGACAACTGTCATGCCGCAGAATAAATTGTTTGCTGCTGGTACCGGACTGGCCGCGGGTTTTACTACCATGCTCGGTAACTTAGCTGGCGCTTTTGCCAATATTTATTTTTTGGCATTGCGTATGACCAAGAACGATTTTATCGGCACCGCTGCCTGGGTTTTCCTGGTGATTAATTTTTTCAAACTGCCTTTTCAGATTATCTACTGGAAAAATATTTCGCTATCTACTTTACAAACAGATCTGCTTTTACTACCTGCACTGATAGCAGGTTTTTTTGCAGGGTTAAAAGTTGTTGCACTTATCAGGGATGATAGCTACAGAAAGTTCGTTATTGCACTCACATTCTTAGGTGCCATCGTTATTTTCTTTAAATAATTCATAGAAAAATCAGATAAAAATTTCTGATCTCATATTTTTATCTGCACTTATAAACCCAACAGAAAGTACTGGCTTGTTTCACAAAAGCTTATGGTACGAATTTTGACCTCATTTACACTCATTTTCGGCTTTCTGTGCACACAATTTCATTGCATTTTAGTGCCATTAATTTTGCGCTGAATTCAGCTATTTAAAAATAAAAAAATAGTAACTTTAAAAGATGAAAGAATTTTCTTTATACATCGCTGTCAACCCGGAGATCCGTTTTGGCAAACCTTGCATCAAAGGCACACGGATTACGGTGTGTGACATTCTTAAGTGGCTTGCTTCGGGCATGAGCTACTCCCAGGTGCTGGAAGATTATCCCCTGTTAAAGAAAGAACATATCATGGCCGCCCTGGGCTTTGCAGCCAACAGGGAATCTGTCATTAAGATCATTACCGCATAATGAAACTACTCCTGGACGCCAATATATCAGGAAGGGTAGTCGACAGATTAAAAATCCATTTCAGGGATTGTCTGCATGTGGATGAAATTGGTTTGCCTGTCCCACTGAAAGACATTGATATTTGGAAATATGCTCTTCTCAATAATTGCACTATTGTTACCAACGACAAAGATTTTTTGAACCTCCTGATAGAAACAGCCATACCCCCCAAAGTCGTCTTAATACGTACCAGCAATCAGAGTACCATGTACCTGGTTGGGTTGATGATTAAACGTGCAGACGATTTCAGCGCCCTGGGGAATTCGAACGAATATAGTTTTTTGGATATTATCTGAGTGCAGGCTTGCAACCTTCCTTTATCAGCAACATTTTTGTGCTGGTATGTTTTCGCCAGGCTAAAAAAATGCTTAAAAATACATTTTGTCTAAGCTGTTGTTAACTGGCAGGTAAGCAGGATGATACCAGTAAACAGATTATCCTTCTTTTGCAGGGACAGCGAGCAGGGGAACTTTTAAATGATAGCTCATTCGTTTTGTAATGCTCGGGTGAAATATTTTATCTGCAAAACTTCTTTTGTAGGGTATCATTGCCAGCATATCCACCTGGTTATGGTTGATATAATTTTGCAGTACCAGTTCGAAATCTGTTCCAAAAAGGTGATCCACACCAATCATCGTATGCTTGTATCTATCTTTCAGCATTTGTTCGTAAGCAGGTATTTTGCGGTCCTGCTCTAAAAATACCAATGCAGTATCGTGTGCTTCATTGGTAAACACTACTACCTGCACCTGTGCCCCATAGCAATTAGCCAGGTCAAATATCGCGTCAAGTATGGAGGGCTCTGTTTCAAAGTGGTTAGTTGACAATAAAATTTTCGCCGGCTTTTTCCATTGATAATTCACAGGTATAGCCAACACAGGCACCTTGCTTTTTCCAATAATGGCAGAAGTTGTGCTGCCCCATAATTTTTGTAATAAGCCGTTAACGCCTGCGGTTCCCATAACTACCAGGTCACTATTTTTTTCGCTGGAAGTTTGAAGAATACTTTCTTTTACACTGCCGGTAAACACCATGCTTTCAATGGAAAGTGTATCTTTTTTCTCTATGCTTAATTTTAACTGTGTTAATTTATCGGTTGCTTCATGTAACTGCGATTGGTTATATTCCTTATTAACGCCCAGGTAATCCGTATATACATCTCCGTTCAGTTCAAATGCATGCAATAACGTAATTGTCGCAGGAAAAATCCTGGCGGATTCAACAGCAAAGTTGACGGCGTTTTCGGCACAGGCTGAAAAATCGGTTGGCACTAATATCTTTTTCATGATGATTTTTTGTTCAGATCAGGAAGGATTTAAAAGAAATGATCAATAAAACTACCACCGGGCACTACCGCCTGCAATGATTTATATCAGCCTTTATTATGATCTTAAATTTTACAAGAACAATTTAATTTCCGGGTTGTATTTTTATCTACTTTCAGTTTATATTATTTTAAAAAATCAATGCCAGCCCAGCAAAGAGCAAAATATCTTACCGGCACAAAAGCATCAGCAGCCTTTTCTGATAACAATAAAGTGAAATTAATTCGCGGTGGCAGGGTTTATTTTGAAATGTTGTTATCAATGATTGAGCAGGCAAGCGAAAACATCCACCTGCAGACCTATATTTTTGCAGAAGATAAAACCGGTACGCTGGTGGCCGATGCTTTAATGGCCGCCGCTAAAAGAGACGTGCAGGTATATTTACTGGCAGATGGATATGCATCACAAACACTGTCTAAAAAATTTATTGATAAGTTGCAACGGGCTGGTGTTCATTTTCGTTTTTTTGAACCATTGCTAAAAAGCCGGCATTATTATTTTGGCAGAAGGCTGCATCAGAAAGTTTTTGTTGCCGACGGAAGATGCGGCATGGTAGGGGGATTAAACATAGCAGACCGGTACAATGATATGCCCGGAATACCTTCCTGGCTTGACTTTGCCGTTTTTATTGAAGGTGAAGTTGCACGTCAGCTGTGTGTTTTATGCTGGAAAACATGGAATGGATTTCCGGTTAAAATGGAAGCTACTTCCTGTGATGATGCCAGCCGAAAATTTGATATTGTAAAAGACGAGGCCAGCAGCGTGCGGATGCGGCGCAATGATTGGGTGCGGCGGAAAAATGAAATTTCAGCAACCTATATTGAAATGCTGCGCCGCTCCAAATCGCATATTACCATAATATCCAGTTACTTTTTGCCCGGTAAAATCATCAGGCGCTTATTACGAAATGCAACCAAAAGGGGCGTTAAAATAAAAGTGATAACTGCGGGACCATCTGATGTGATGGTCGCAAAGCACGCTGAGCGCTGGATGTATGACTGGTTGTTGCGCAATAATATTGAGCTGTACGAATACCAGCCGGCGGTACTGCACGCTAAGGTTGCGGTATGTGACAGCGAATGGTTCACAATAGGTTCTTATAACATCAACAACATTAGTGCTTATGCCAGTATTGAACTAAATGTAGATGTACGGAATAAAGCCATGGCAACAGAAATGGAAAATATTATGGAAGACATTATCCAAAATAAATGTTTAGCAATCACCGCAGACGGGCATGTGTACACAAAAAATATGCTCATCCGGTTTATCCGCTGGTGCTCATACCAGTTTATCCGCATGGCATTCTATATGCTTACTTTTTATTTTAAACAGAGAAGAAGATAGGTGCCCGAAACCTGCAGATGTTTTAAAGGAATAATCATTCATCATCCGTGCCGGTCTCAATTCCCATGGCGAAGAATATCATATGGTGATGTATATCCAACCCGATTTTATCTGCCACTTAATCTGGTATTTTGCTGATTCCTGGCAGCCGTTAAAAATAAAACAACAATATTTTACAAAATAATCTGTTTACTTTTACAGTAGTGAAAAAAATAGTAGTAGTCATATTAGCGCTTTTGTACATCAGCACATCTGTTGGTGCAACTGTGCATGTGCATTACTGTATGGGCAAACTTGCAGGGTGGGAGCTTGGGTTTGCTGAGACCAAAACCTGCGACAAATGTGGCATGCAAAAATCTTCACAAAAGCAAAATGGCTGCTGCAACGATGAGAGTCGCCTGATACAAAATAATACTGATCAACGGATCACAGAGCCTGCTTTCAATTTTACCCAGTCCGTAACAGTTGCTATACCGGTTTCATTTTTTGAGCTGCCGGCTCCTGTTATTTTTTCTGTAACAACAGCAAACCCCGGTGTACATTCTCCGCCACCAGTCAGCACCGTAGCGGTGTACGTCCGCAACTGCGTTTTCCTTATTTAGAATTTATTTACGGTATTAATGCCCGGCGGTTATCGCCAGGCTATTGGCATTAGTATATGCCCAGCTTAGTCAATTTCATCCATTCACATAAAAATCTACAAACAATGCAATCATTTAAAATGCTGCTGATGGCGGCTTTCACCATCCTGTCTGTCAATCTTTTTGCCCAGGAAGTAAAACTGGATTCTTCAAAAAAGCATCTGCATAAAGACGTGCAAAAAGCAATGTACACCTGCTCCATGCATCCGGAAGTAATGAGTGATAAACCCGGTAAGTGCCCGAAGTGCGGGATGGATTTAGTGAAAGTAAAAAAAGAAAAAAGCAAACCGATGGCTATGAAAATGTACAGCTGTCCTATGCATCCGGAAGTAACCAGTGACAAGCCTGGCAAATGTTCCAAATGCGGGATGGCATTGGTTGAAAAGAAAGAAGACCATTCAAAACACCAGCATTAATCAATACAATATTTTACAATAATGAAAAGAGTAATGTTTAGCCTGCTTGCATTTGGTACCGTGCTGTTTACGGCCTGCAACAGCAATAATAAAAGGGAAGCGGAACCAGCGGCTGCGGATAGTTTAAAGAAGGATACAATGCAACATGGAGTTGCAACAGAAGATAAAGCGCCAACGCTTGTACCCATTACGTTTACTGATGTGGATGTAAAAGCGGCTACGGCTATAAAGGAAATTGTTGACTATTACCTGCAGATAAAAAATGCATTGGCAAATGACAATGCAAGCGAAGCCGCCGCAGGTGGAAAAGCAATGAATGAAGCAATCAGTAAGCTGGATAAATCCTTGTTGACGGCAGTGCAAAAAAAGGTATTTGATAACACAGAGGAAAGCCTGAAAGAAGATGCGGAACATATCGGAAAGAACGGCGATAAAGTGGAACACCAACGGGAGCATTTTGCAACCATGAGTGAAGCAATGTATTTGCTGGTAAAAGCTTTTGGCGGTGGTAAAATCATTTATCATGATCATTGCCCGATGTACAACCAAAGCCAGGGAGGTGCCATGTGGTTAAGCGAGACTAAGGAAATCCGCAATCCTTATTACGGTAACAAAATGATTACCTGCGGTAGTGCAGAAGAAGTGTTTAAATAATTCATGGTTTTAAAATAAACCTACATGATTCCATCAATAATTTCCTGGTCGTTAAAGAACAGGTACATCGTTTTGCTTATTGCAGCCGGGTTATTTGCGCTGGGCATCATCAATATACAAAAGAACCCCATTGATGCCATACCCGACCTGAGCGAAAACCAGGTAATCGTTTTTACAGAGTGGATGGGTCGTGGTCCGCAGATTATGGAAGACCAGGTAACATATCCGTTGGTGAGCAATTTACAGGGTATTCCCAAAGTAAAAAACATACGGGGGTCATCTATGTTCGGGATGAGTTTTGTGTACGTGATTTTTGAAGATAATGTGGATGTGTATTGGGCCAGAACAAGAGTGCTGGAACGGTTGAATTATGCACAACGTTTGTTACCAACAGGTGTTACGCCAACCCTAGGTCCTGACGGAACGGGTGTTGGACATGTTTACTGGTACACACTTGATACAAAAAATATGGACCTTGGCGAACAAAGGGCTTTGCAGGATTGGTATGTGAAGCTTGCGTTGCAAACAGTTCCCGGTGTAGCTGAAGTTGCATCTTTCGGAGGCTTCGAAAAGCAATACCAGTTGATCATTGATCCGGTTAAACTCCAGTTTTACAATGTCTCCCTGATGGATGTGATGAATAAAGTGAAGGCTAATAATAATGATGTAGGCGGAAGGAAATTTGAAATGAGTGACATGGCGTATATCATTCGTGGCCTTGGGTATATAAAAAATAAAGGAGACCTGGAGAGCATTGCTGTCGGTAATTTCAAAGGGATACCGGTACGGGTAAAAGACATTGGAACCGTGCAGATGGGTGGCGATCTTCGCCTCGGTATTTTTGATGAAAACGGCGAAGGCGAAGTGGTTGGCGGTATTGTGGTAATGCGCTATGGAGAAAATGCCAACAATGTAATTACCGCTGTTAAGGCGAAAATGAAGGAAGTAGAAAAAGGTTTACCTGAAGGCGTGACGTTTAAAACAGCTTACGACCGCAGCGAATTGATAGAAGCAGCTATCAGTAACATTAAAAGCAAGCTGGTGGAAGAAATGATGGTGGTTGCTTTTATTGTACTGCTCTTTTTGTTTCACTGGCGTAGCGCCCTCAGCATCATCATACAAATTCCCATCACCATTGCAATAAGTTTTATACTGCTGAATTTGTTGGGCATTTCTTCCAACATCATGTCGCTGACGGGGATTGCGCTGGCAATCGGTGTGATTGTAGACAACGGCATTATCATGAGTGAAAATGCTTACCGGCATTTATCCGACTGGCAAAATAGTCACAACCCTAAACCGTAAATCATGAGAAAGTTATTCAATAAAATTAAAAGGCAAAATGAATATTACCGCATACCCGAACCAGAACGGATGAGTCTGATTGAAAAGGCCTGTAACCAGGTGTCAAGAGGCGTGTTTTTTTCTACCATCATCATCATCGCTTCTTTTTTACCGGTGTTTTTATTAACAGGGCAGGAAGGAAAATTGTTTCATCCGCTGGCGTACACTAAAACATTTATCATGGTGGTAGATGCACTGCTGGTGATTACATTGGCACCGGTGCTGATTTCATTTTTTATGAAAGGCAAGTTCAGGCCGGAATCAAAAAATCCCATTAACCGGTTGCTGGAAAAAATATATGAACCGCTTATCCGCACCTGCATCAAATGGAGAAAGACAACGCTGGCCATTAATATCATTGCCCTTGCAATCAGTATTCCGATGCTGTTTAGTTTAGGCCGGGAATTTATGCCGCCGCTGGATGAAGGTTCCATTCTTTTTATGCCGGTTACATTGCCGGATGTATCCAACAGTGAGGCTAAAAGAATTTTGCAGGTGCAGGATAAACTCATCAAGTCGATACCTGAAGTGAAAAATGTGCTGGGTAAAGCAGGCAGGGCCAACACAGCGACAGACAATTCTCCCATCAGTATGATTGAAACGATTGTACTGTTGAAACCACAAAGTGAATGGAGAAAAAATCTTACAAAAAATGGCATCATCAATGAGCTGAATGCCAAGCTGCAGATACCCGGTGTCACCAACGGATGGACACAGCCCATCATCAACCGCATTAATATGCTTTCAACAGGTATTCGTACAGATGTAGGTTTAAAAGTGTATGGGCAAAACCTGGATACCATCTATTCTTTCTCGCAAAAAATAAAAAATCAGCTTGAAGGAATTAGTGGTGTAAAAGATTTATATGTGGAACCCATTACAGGAGGGAAATATATTGACATCTCCGTTAAGAGAGATGAAATAAGCCGCTATGGTTTAAGCGTGGATGATGTAAACAGCGTGGTAGAAATTGCATTGGGAGGGATGAAGCTAACCACCACCGTAGAGGGGCGCCAAAGGTTTTCTGTTAACGCCAGGTTTGGCCAGGATTTTCGAAACAATATCAGTGCGCTAAAACAACTGCAGGTACAAACCATGCAATATGGCCCCATACCTTTGGATGCAGTAGCTGGCGTACAAATTACAGAAGGTCCGCCGATGATCAATTCAGAAAACGCCTTACTGAGAGGTACTGTTTTGTTCAATGTAAGAGAAAGAGATTTGGGTAGTACGGTAAATGAGACAAAAGAAAAATTAAACAGCCTGCTCACCAAATTACCCAAGGGGTATTTTATGGAATGGAGCGGACAGTATGAAAATCTCATCAGGAGCGAAAGAACACTCAAGATGATTTTGCCTGTGGTGTTGCTCATTATTTTTCTATCCATGTATTTCGCTTTTCATTCTGCGAGAGAAGCCATCCTTAGTTTGGTATCTATTCCATTTGCCTTAATCGGCGGTGCTTTTATGATTTATTTCTGGGGCGTGAATTTATCTGTTGCCGTGGCAGTTGGCTTTATCGCCTTGTTTGGCCTGGCGGTAGAAACAGGTGTGGTGATGGTTATTTACCTCAACGATGCCATGCAGCAGTTGGTGAAGAAAAAAGGAAATTCAAAAGAAACGATTACAAAAGAAGACCTGCGTGAATATGTAATTGCAGGTGCGGCAAAACGGTTGAGGCCGAAACTGATGACAGTATGCGTTTCATTATTTGCATTGATACCAATACTCTGGAGCCATGGCGTAGGAAGCGATGTAATGAAACCGATTGTGCTGCCAATGGTAGGTGGTGTGCTGACTTCTGCAACGCATATTCTATTGGTAACGCCACTGATCTTTTTAATGTCGAAAGAATATGAATTACGTAAGCATGGAAAAATTGATGTGCTTGAAACAAAACATTGATGTTAGGGTGCTGAATGGTGAGTAGTCAATCGTCAATGGTGCAATGGGGAAGAGTTCAATGGGGAAGTTATTGCTAACAAAATCAGCAGGTAAAGAAAATTAAATTATCAAGTATGAAACGAATTATCATCATGGCGGGGCTGACGTGTTTTCTGCATGCAGTGAATGCACAACAGGTACTTCGGATGGATGAAATAAAAGTCGCGATTGAAAGAAATCATCCTTCTTTAAAAATGCTGGATGCCGAAGCCCGTTCCATGAACGAGGCTGCCAAAGGCGCTTACAGCTGGATGCCACCCGAGCTGGGAGCAGGTTTTTATATGACACCTTATAATCCGGAAAAATGGAAAGTGATGGATGGCCAGCCAGGTATGGGCGCTGTGATGTTATCCGGGCTACAGATGTTTCCCAGTAAAAAAAAGCAGGATGCGGAGTATGCTTTTATGAATGCACAGTCATCTGTCGAGTTGCAAAAAAAAGCAATGCTGGAGAATGAGTTGCTGTATACGGCAAGGAAAAATTATTACGACTGGATTGTGCTGGAGAAGAAGCTGAAAGTGTTGGATGAGAATGAAAGGCTGTTGAATTTTATGATGCAGAGTGCAGAGATCCGGTATAAGAATGGCTTGGGTAAAATAAACGCCTACTACAAAGCCAAAGCGGCAATAGCAACTGTTGGTAATATGAAACTGATGCTGAGTAATGAGATCAGTCAAAAAAGAATTATGATCAATACGGTGATGAACCGGGACGTTGCAACTTCTTTTTCTATTGATTCCAATTATGAGTGGGTCGGTTTTAACAGCGACATGTTTACCAACACCGCTTTGATGGATCAGCGCAGCGATATAAAAGTAATCAACAAAAACATTGAAGTAAATAAGCTGGAACGGGTAGCTGAACTGGCAAAATTAAAACCTGAGTTTGGAATTAAATATGACCACATGATGGGCTGGGCTAAGCAACCCTGGCTGTTTTCCGCCATGGTAATGATGAAATTACCGCTTGCAAAATGGTCATCTAAAATGAACAAAGCAAAAGCAGAAAGCCTGGTGTGGCAAAACGAAGCATTGGTTAACCAGCAGCAAATGATCGTGAACGAAGCGGGTGGCATGGCTGTTTCAGCCTTAAGCGAACTGGAGTTGAAAAAGAAACAAATGAATTTGTATGAACAACAAATTATCCCGGCGCTCCGGAAAAATTTTCAAACCATGCAATTGGGCTACGAACAAAACACAGAGGAACTATTTGAATTGTTTGATGCATGGGAGGCGCTGAACATGACGCAGATGGATTACTTTGACCAGTTGCAAAAGGCATTGCAGATGCAGGCCGAATTGATGAAAATACTGGAAATAAAATAAATAGCTTCAGCATGAAAAAAATCAAAATCAACAGGTGGTTATTTGTTTTACTAATGCCGGTTTTCTTTTTTGCCTGCAATAATAAAAAGATACAGCCACAGGTTAAAGCAGCGCTTTATACCTGCCCCATGCCGGCCGATTCTTTCTTCAGTGATAAGCCGGGCAAATGCCCTAAATGCGGTATGGAACTGATTAAAGTAAATGATACGGTGGCGCAGGCAAATCATGAAAACGCAGCACTTTCAAAAGAAGAAGTTACCGGTTATACCTGCCCGATGCATCCGCAGATTCATAGCGATACAGCAGGCACCTGTTCTATTTGCGGCATGCAACTGGAGAAAATTAAATCGGCCACTGAACCCAACGCCGTTTCAATGGAAGCCTTGCTGAAGCCCGCTAATGAGCAGGTAGTAGCATCCGTACCAATGGTGCACATGGTTGACAGGGAAGAGAATATTGAAATGGAGGCGTATGGTTTTATAACTTATGATACAAGACAGGCCGGCGTTATCGCAGCAAACGTTGCCGGCCGGATTGAAAAGCTATATGTTTCCTATCGTTTTCAACATATCGATAAGGGGCAAAAGATAATGGATATTTATAGCCCTGAATTAGGAACGGCTCAGCAGAACCTGTTGTTCCTGCTAAAAAATGATCCGGCAAATACGGTGCTGATCAATGCTGCCAAACAAAAATTATTACTGCTCGGTATGGGGAACCAACAACTAAACCAGGTAATGCGGTTGGCTAAACCGGCATTTACCATTACGGTGTATAGTAACTACAGTGGTCACATTCATGAAAGCAGCAGTGATGCGAAAATGATTACTGCCAGTACTTCCGCCATGAAGGATGCGGCTTTGGTTACAGAAGAACTGCCACTGAAAGAAGGAATGTATGTACAAAAGGGCCAATCTCTTTTTTCTGTATTTAATCCAACCAAAGCATGGGCCGTGATTAATATTTTCGCCGGCCAGGCCGCTATGGTGAAATTGGGCGATAAAGTACGCATTACCCCGGAAACGGCTCCGCAAAAGGATTTCAGGGCAGCCATCAGTTATATCGAACCTTTTTACCGGGCGGGCAGTAAAACACTGTCTGCCAGGGTTTATTTTGATAACGCCGCTTTAAAAATACCAATAGGCAGCCAGGTGAAAGCAGCCATATTTGCAGGTAACAGAACCGCCAGCTGGTTACCGGAAGAAGCAGTGCTGTCATTGGGTTTAGATAAAGTTGTTTTTGTAAGAAGCGGAGAATCCTTTGCCGCAAGAAAAATTGCGACCGGCATTATCAATAAACATTTAATACAGGTATTAAGTGGTCTTCAGGAAAATGAAGCCGTCGCTGCAAATGCGCAATACCTGGTAGACAGTGAAAGTTTTATTAAAACAAATTAAATAGCATGAAAAAAATATTCGTTATCATCTCTTTACTTTTAGTGGTGTTTGTTTCCTGTAAAAATAAGCAGCAGGCTAAAATTAGCAAAGATGAATACTATACATGCAGCATGCATCCGCAGATAATGGAAGATAGGCCTGGCAACTGCCCCATTTGCCACATGGAGCTGATTGTTGTAAAAAAAACAAACACAGCGGCGGATGAAATTATGCTGAATGATGAGCAGGAGCGATTGGGAAATATACAGGTTGATACTATCCGTAGCGGAACTATAGGCGATAAGGTAGTATTAACCGCCACACTCAATACAGATGAAACAAAAGTAAGTAGCATCAGTGCCCGCATTGCCGGCCGCATCGACAGGTTGTACTTTAAAAATACTGGCGACTATGTAACAAAGGGAACTCATCTATATGACCTGTATAGCGAAGAATTAAACAACGCCAAGCAGGAATATATTGCCACTTTGGAGAGAAAGCAATCGCTTGACAATTCTATAATTGATTTCGACCGGTTGATAGAAAGTGCCAAAACAAAATTGCTGTTATGGGGCATGAGTGAATCACAAGTGAGCGACCTGGCAAAGTCTGGTAAAACTTCAACACTGACTTCTTTTTACAGCACCGCGTCGGGTTATATTATGGAGTTACCAGTGACGGAAGGACAGTTTGTGATGGAAGGCAGCACGATCATAAAGCTGGCTGGTCTTTCTTCTTTGCTGGCCGAGGCACAGGTATACGCTTCGCAACTGTATGCGATTGATAAAGGCGGCGATGCTACCATACAAATACCAGATTTGCCCGGCAGGGAGTTTACAGGAAAGATTGAATTTGCCAATCCCGAAATAGCCCCTGATACAAGGGTGAATCTGATTAGGGTTAGCATACCAAATAATAACGGCCTGCTTAAGCCGGGAATGCCTGCCTATGTAATCATCAAAAATAAAATGATCAATGCATTAACACTCCCCATTGATGCCGTATTACGCGATGGAAAAATGAATGTTGTTTGGGTGAAGTCATCAAAGAATGCATATACGATAAAAATGGTTACAACCGGTTTGGAAAGCGGTGATCGCATTGAAATAAAATCTGGGTTGAAAACAGGAGATGTGGTAGTAACTGGTGGCGCTTACCTGATCAACAGTGAATATATTTTTAAGAAAGGCGCTAATCCTATAGCGGGCCACGATATGAATAAAATGTAAGAATGACATGCATTTTCTTTACCGTAGCCATCATTCAATTTCTCCCTTTCAAAACCTGTGAATACTGTAACTTATTTATAGCGTTATGTAACAATAATCTGGGCGAATATTGTTATTATGAGCTTCTCCATATTTCATTTAAAATAATGGCAGTCCTTCAATAATTCAACAATGGAACATCAGCACGAACAAAAAAAATATACCTGCCCAATGCATCCACAGATAGTGGAAGAAAGGCCCGGAACATGTCCGATTTGCGGAATGACTTTAGTGTTGAAGAAAGCGATCGTTAATGATGCTGATACACATCACCACCACGGAAGTAATCCACCAATGGGCCACGAAGGACATGATCATAATAGTATGATCGCTGATTTTAGAAAGCGCTTTTATGCAGTGCTGGCACTGACTATTCCCATTATGCTGTTATCGGAAATGATACAACATTTCATGGGCGCTGACTGGCAATTTACCGGGTCAAAATATATCTTGTTCACTTTATCAACCATTGTGTTTTTATATGGTGGCTGGCCTTTCTTAAAAGGATTGGCAGATGAAGTGAAAGCAAAAAATCCCGGCATGATGTTTTTAATAGGCTTCGCTATAACAGTTGCTTACAGTTATAGTGTTGCCATTGTATTTGGTTTGCAGGGCATGGATTTTTTCTGGGAACTGGACACACTTATTCTGATTATGCTATTGGGTCATTGGATTGAAATGAAATCTGTAGCAGGTGCGTCAAAAGAACTGGAGTTGCTGGTGCAGCTAATGCCCGCCGATGCCCACATGGTAATGCCGGATATGGTACATGATGTAAAAACGGATATCTTAAAAGCCAGCGATATTATTCTTGTAAAACCCGGAGAAAAAGTTGCAGCAGATGGAATAATACTGGAGGGAGAAAGTTACCTGAATGAATCTATGCTTACAGGCGAATCAAAACCGGTGCAAAAAGTAAAAGGTGATAAAGTAATTGCCGGTGCTATCAACGGTAATGGCGCTATTAAAGTAACGGTATCGCACGCAGCAAAAGATTCTTACTTATCGCAGGTAGTAAAGCTGGTAGATGATGCACAAAAATCGAAATCAAAAACACAATTGCTGGCGGATACGGCTGCAAAATGGTTAACCATTATAGCGATTGTTTCAGGCATCGCCACTTTTTTGTATTGGTATTTAACCGGTCAATCGCTGGCCTTTGCCATGGAAAGAATGGTAACCGTAATTGTAATTTGTTGCCCGCATGCATTGGGATTGGCAGTGCCATTGGTAGTGGCAAAATCAACAGCGCTGTCAGCAAAAAATGGGTTGCTGATTAAGAACCGTACTGCATTTGAAAATGCCAGGAAAATTACCACGATTGTATTTGATAAAACAGGGACACTAACTGTTGGTAAGTTTGAAGTATCAAAAATCGTGTCACTGCAAAAAGAACTGAATGAAAATGAAATCATTCGTCTGGCAGCTGCATTGGAACAACAATCAGAGCATCCTGTTGCAACAGGTATTTTACAAAAAGCAAAAGATTTATCAATCACAGTCCCTGCTGTCGAAAACTTTAAAGCCATCACTGGGAAAGGTGTTGAAGCAATGGCAGAAGGTAAAAAATTGGGGGTGGTTAGCCCGGGTTATTTAAAAGAGAATAACCTGCCGGTGCCGGACAATTTTACTACCGGTGATACAGAAACAGTCGTGTTTGTTATAGTTAATAATGTACTTGCAGGATATATTGCTTTGTCAGATGAAATACGCCCTGAATCAGCAGCGGCTATTAAAACCCTGAAAGAAAATAATATCAAATCCATATTGCTTACAGGCGACAACAATAAAGTAGCAAAAAGTGTAAGTGACAGTTTGGGTATGGATAGTTTTATTGCCGAAGTATTACCGCATCAAAAATTACAAAAAATAAAAGAACTGCAAAGCCATGGAGAATTTGTTGCCATGACGGGCGATGGTGTAAATGATGCACCTGCGCTGGCCCAGGCGGATGTGGGCATTGCAGTTGGCAGCGGCAGCGATATTGCTGCGGAAACAGCTGGAATTGTTTTGGTAAACAGCAATCCAAAAGATATTGTGAGTTTAATTTTATTTGGAAAAGCCACTTACCGTAAAATGATACAAAATTTAATTTGGGCAACGGGCTACAACGTAGTGGCATTGCCACTTGCCGCCGGCGTTTTGTACCAGCAGGGAATTTTATTAAGTCCTGCCGCGGGTGCAGTGCTAATGACAGTGAGTACTGTAGTGGTGGCTATTAATGCGGGTATGTTGAAAGTAAAATAATATGTGTGGCTTATATACACGTAGATCGTGTTGAGAATTTTTCTGCCTTAGCTTTGCTGGCAGATAAATTATGTCCCTTGCTCGTTCACGTAAACAATCCTTAAAAACCCATCAAGAAATTTTTAAAGGATTATTCGGCAGTTACTTTTTTAAATTTATACAATTGCTCTCAGCGCTTCACAAAATATTTTCATTTCTGCAATTGTACCCATACTTACCCTGCACCACCGGCCATTAAAATGATTGCGGCTTTGTACCTGGATATTTTTTGTTTCCAACTCTTTTATGAAGTCTTTTTTAATGGGGTCAATATTGAACAAAATAAAATTGGTATGGCTGGGGATGTACTCTAACGATAGCTGCAGAAGTGTATCTGTACACATCATTCTAGCCCTTGCTGTTTTTGAAAGAATATCGTTCACATAAGCTTTGTCATCCAACGAAGCCATGGCTGCTGCGCCGGACACAATACTTATAGCGCCATCCGCCCATGGCTGACGTGCAGCAAGTTTCGCGATTGTGTCGGGGTGTGCAATTGCGTAACCAATTCTTGCGCCTGCAAGTCCGTACACTTTGGAAAATGTTTTAGCCACTACAATATTCGGGTTATTTGCGGCAAGCCCCGAAAGTGATTCAATGCCAGCATATTCCGTATAAGCTTCATCAATAAAAACCATTGTTTTTTTTGCTGCCTCTTCGGCAAAATCTTTCAGGCTATTTACAGCAACAAATGTGCCTGTGGGGTTATTGGGATTACAGATATAAACCATCGCCGTTTCATCATTTATCTTCCGCTGCATAGTTTCCAGGTCGGTTTTTTTATCATTTGTCAAAGCAACCCTGTCAAACTCCAGGCCAAAGGATGCAGCCTGTCCGTTCCACACTTTATATCCTGGTTCGGCAGTAATAACCTGTTTCTTTTTTTGTGAAACAAGTAAGCAGGTAAGACCAATTATTTCAGAAGATCCGGCGCCCAGTAAAATGTTTTCCGCATTAACATGCCAGTGCGTTGCTATCTTTTTTTTGAGCGACAAAATATAGTCATCAGGATAGCGGTTACTTGACAGGTAATGTTGCAACATAGCTTTCTGTGCCATGGGCGAAGGGCCGTATGGGTTTTCATTGCTGTTCAATAAAATGGCATGCGCAGCAGGAAGCAAAGAAGAATTTACTCCTGCAATTGTATCTGTTGAAATTGCGGTTGCAGCCAGCGCTGTAACCGCTTGTTGCAACCACAAACGACGATTGTATAACATAAAAATGATTTTAAGAAAGATACTCCTTTTTTAACTTTTCGTCAAAATAGATAGTGGCTGTCATGTTGTAAAGTGAATAGCATTTTTACATGTTTGGGCTTGCCTGGTAAAGTACCGTCGAATAATTGGGCGGATTTTTGTTTGCATTTTACACATTAACTTCAATTATGAAAATTTTTTACGGAATAAGTGGCTTCGCCGCAGGTGTAATGGCCGGGATTTTACTGGCGGTGCTGGAAACCAAACTACTCATTCAGCTTCACCGGGAAACACTAACTCCTTTGATAATTGGAGCAACCGTACTGATCTGCATTATAACCGGCATTGTAACCGGAGTGAAACTTGCTGCCAAAAGGATGCGCTAAAATATTTTATAGAAAGCATAGTTTATTTACCATGCAATTAATCGGTGTTGATTGATCAAAATTGTTTGGTAAGTTTTGTTGGTACAAAAATTGCGTTTTTGCAGCCAAACTAAAGTATCAAATGAAACCAACCTTCTTAATTATTAGCCTCACTTGCTTGATTAGTGTAGTAAGCCTTAGTTCATTTGTTGGCTGGGGGGAAACCGGAATTGTTGAGGATGTTTTCAGCCTGACCAATCAATTCAGAAAGTCAAAAGGGTTAAACGGATTAATCATGCAGCAGCAATTAAATGCCATTGCCCAACAACATAGCCAGGCTATGGCCAGTGGTAAAGTAGCATTCGGGCATGGTGGTTTTGCAAAAAGAAATGCAATGGCAAGCCGGCAAATTCCACAGCTGCACAGCTTTGCAGAAAACGTGGCTTATGGCGCAACGTCCGGAAGCCAGGTGGTTAGTTTATGGAAAAATTCTGCCGGCCACAGGCGCAATATGCTAGGGCACTTTAAATACATCGGTATCGGTATTGCGCGTGACAAGCAGGGGCGTATCTTTTATACTGAAGTTTTTGGTGGATAAGTATTCAATAAAGGTTTTTTAATCGGTTCAAAAAATTATTTTGAAAATGATTGGTCTAGCTGGATAGCTTCCAACAACAATTTTTTGATGAGCTGTTCGTCGATTTCTTCAGGAATTAAAAATATTTTGTAAAATACCTTTTTATTGGTTCCATGTGCTAAATAATTACCGGCATCTTTTAATTTGTTGCCATGCCAAAACCCCAGCAACACACCCTCTTTAATTCCTCCCTTTGGAATAGTGGCTGGCCATACAATACAAATACCTTTATGCCCATAGAAAAATGGAACATTATATGAAATTTTCTCCCTGCAATATGCAGGCAAAGTTTCAGCAATGATTTGCCTTAATACATCCACAATGATCCGCTCATTTTCGGGAAGCAAAGAAAATAATTCAATTACGTTTTTGATTTTCATCCTAATTTTTAAACTGAACAAAGCGCAATCATGGGATAACACACTTGCATAATCCCGTTGCTGCTAAAGTATACAATTATTTATCACTGGTTGTAATACAAGTTTAGTTGTGCAGATTGGTAAAAGTAAGCTCAAAGGAGAGGTGCTGGATGATTAAAGGGAGGAGTATCTTTTTAAAAACAATGACTTTCCAACGGTCTCTTTTATTATATTTTTGAAGATCACTTTTTATATTCCAGGTATTTAAAACAATACCGGTAGTTAGAAATCCTTTGTCAATAGTGTTGGTCAGATGAAAGGCATCAGTTGTCCAGACCAGGAAAGTTGTACTTCCGAAATAAGCTTCGCTGAAATCTCCATCATCGAAGTTTTTATACTTTCGTTTGTAACTTCTGCTGATATCGGTAAAGTCGTTTCCAAGGCCATAACTGTGGTGCTCAATAGCCTGGTTAAAACCGTACGATACACCTGATAGTGCAAAAGCTCCATAACCAAAAAATTCTTTTTTAGTCGGTTTCCACCATTGCTGTGCCTGCGTGGTAAACAACACAAGCAAAGCGAATGAACTAAGTACTATCTTTTTTTTCAAATGTTGTTGTTATCAGTTGGTAACGATGGCATGACAGGAAAAAGGTTACTATCAAATATCATTGTATACGGACGCTGTGCTAGTAACGGATAAATCGGTATTTTATTTCTGCCGGGCGTATTGGGATACATGCTGTAGCCTGAATTTTTATATTAGATATGCGTTACAAATATGCTCAGCGATATTTAACATATTTAAAAATAAATAGCATTAACTTTAGGCAAATAGCTGCCGTAAAATCCATAAAATTATTTCCACCGTTTGTTTATTTGTAAGTATACACCGTTAAGGATAATTACGAAGCTACAATCCGGAAGAAATTGAGGAGAGGTATTATGGTTACGGTAAAATTATGCAACGGTAGTTGGTTTTAGCCATTTGAATAGGGCTGTTTCATATAACGGATAACGTTTTAATATTGCTGAAATATTGTTTAGACTTTAATCAATACTTGCACACTTTTGGCTAATAAAATAAAGACTGACATGGTTTTTGCTAACAATGATACTTAATAATAAAAAAACTTAAAATAAACTATACGGAGATTTGCTTTAAAAGTTATCTGACTGCTCTCAGGGGATTCAAAAAAATGGGTATAAATTGGTTTGTTATTATAGAAATAAAAAGATGAACTTTGTACAAAGGGCTACCTTTTAAAAGGGCGTTAAAATTTATTCAACAAAAACTCGTTATATATTAACTCGCTAAGGTTACCAATGATTAGCCATTTATCAGTTATCGATTTCGGTAGTATCCTGAAATAATAAGAGTTTCAATAAACCTATATATAACTTAATACTTCAAGAATAATTAAACCGTAAATGAAAAATCGTAAACTCTTTTTTGCAATATTAGTTTTATTTTCGTTGGCTGTAAGTTGTAAAAAAGAATTCAGTTTTACATCGGGCATACCGGGAACAAGAATATTTGAACAAACCTGGATGCAAAAAAATCTTGATGTGTTTACGTACCGCAATGGAGACATCATACCTCAAGTTACCGATAATGATACATGGAATAATCTTACAACAGGGGCCTGGTGTTATTATAATAACGATACTGCCAATGCCAAATATGGCAAATTATACAATTGGTATGCGGTAAATGATCCAAGGGGATTGGCACCTGACGGATGGCATATTCCATCAAAAGAAGAGTTCATCGAATTAGTAGATTCTTTAGGGGGGGATGTGGTAGCTGGAGGTAAAATGAAGGCGACCGTATTATGGAATAGCCCAAATACGGGTGCTACAAATGAAAGCGGCTTTACGGGGCTGCCGGGTGGTTTAAGGTCCGCAGGCGGGGTATGTAGTTCGATAGGCAATGCAGGTTACTGGTGGACGACTAAAGAACATGATGCTACCACAGCGGTAGAAAGAAGTTTAAACTATGATATCACTGATTGCTACATGTACTTCTTAGAAAAATCGTGGGGTATGTCTGTTCGGTGCGTTAAGAATAAAAATTAGATAGTTATTCGGCAAAGCCCAGGTAATTTATTTTTTCAATTTAATATTTCCTCCCACAGCCAGTTTGCTGGGCACAGATTCAGGAATGGAATGATCATATCCTGCATCATTCAGTGTATTTAAAAATTCAACAATTCTCGGTATGTCTTTAAACTCAATCCTCACTTGTTTTGCAAGGGAGTCAAGTTGTTCTTCCTGCACATACTTTGTTTTTAAAGGTTTGCCTCTCAGGTCTTCATAAAAAGTCAGCACATCCTCCAGGTTAGTAATTTTACCACTATGCATGTACGGCCAGGTAAAGCGTAGGTTTCTCAGGGAAGGTGTACGAAATGCAAAACTGTTATGATAGCCTGAATCAATATCTTTTCTTTTATCAGCATCCGGGGTGCCCATAATATGTACTTTAAAATCCGAAAACATAGGGCCGCTATGGCACCTTGCACAGCCTGCATTCATAAAAAGGGTAAAGCCTTCTTTTTCGGATGATGAAAGTGCCGCTGACTGTCCACGCATATAAAGGTCAAACCTGGATTGATTGGCAATGAGTGTTCGTTCAAAGCAGGCTATTGCTTTTGCAAGATTAGTGGATGTTATGGATGTGTCACTGCCAAAAACGCTTTTAAATAGTGTACGGTAAACAGGTATGGCACCCAAGCGGCTTATTATCGTATTTAATACTTCTTTTTCTTCAACTGCTGTTCCTCTCATTTCTTCAAACTGCCGGATAGGATGCAGTGACTGGTCTTCAAGACTGGTGGCACGCAGATCCCAGAACATGGGTGCTTTTTCAGGATCATAATCCCCGTTTATATCAATGCCGTTGAAGGCGGTATTCAAGATTGACTGAGAATTTCTTTTGGTAGGTGGCACAATATCCGCATGGCGAAAATACCTGCTGGAACTGAGCCCTACGCCGCCTACACCAATAGACAAGTCAATATTTTCCGCGTAACCAAATTCAGGATGGTGACAACTGGCACAACTCACATCCTTGTCGCCGGACAAAATTGGATCATAAAACAGCAAACGCCCCAAAGCTGCTTTTTCATTAGTAAAAGGATTTTGCCTGGGGTGAATAACAGTCAACGGCAACGCACTTACCGAGCCGGGATCGGAGAAAGCCTTCTTGGGGTGCGATGCTTCAGTTTTGTCTCCCGCTTGTAAACAGGCAGAGCAAAACAGGATTACTAATCCGGTCAATAATATTATCACAAATAATAGACGACGTGGCATAATAAGGTTTGCAGCAAAAGTTATAGGCTAAGTTAATTGATATGTTGAAATGCCAGCCGGTCAATTGAAGAAAGATTGAGGAAGAAATGCTGCGGTGAAGCACTATACAGATTTTTTAGGTAACAGCATGTGACTAAAAATCAGATTTTATTTTTACCGGGAGTTTTCATGCAATCATGAAATTTAATAGCTAAATTGGTTGCTTAAATACCATTGTTTACCTCTTGTAAATTGTATTGCACCCGATTTATTTCAACTAAATTGATTCAATGGTTGCCGCATAAGGCGGACGTCAATAACATCTTATTCACAATTATTAAGCAGAGTTTCGTGATGTGTACTTTGAATGCTTGCAACAATTAATTTAGCTATCTGAGAATGGTCCAAAAATACTTAGCTTCCAACAGCATATATTATATCCATGAGCGCACTTAATACATTATTATCCGCCTATTCTATACATCAAATTAAAGTGTGGATATTGGCACCGCTTGTTGAAAGCAACGATACCAATATTGATTACTACTATGACTTTAGCCAGAGCATTGCTGAATATGATACAATTTTTACAGCCATCGGTATCGAATGGAAATGGCAGCCCGTTACAATGAAAAACTACATCAGCATTGTCAACCTGATTGAAAAGGAAAAGGATTTTGGAGATAAAATTCCGATAGTTTTTAACCTTTGTGATGGCGATGAAATAAATGGAATCCCGGGTTTATCTGTAGTAAAATTATTGGAAGAAAAAGGATTGATTTATACAGGTGCAGATGAATATTTTTATCGCATTACCACTTCCAAAATTCCAATGAAACTGGCGTTCGATAATGCAGGCGTACCTACTGCAAATTGGGTGGCCATCCAGGATAACAAACAGGATTGCGGTGGAATCTGTGAAGCACTTGGCTTACCGGTAATTATAAAACCATCTGTTTCGGCAGGTAGTATGGGCGTGGGCATTCAGAATGTGGTGCATAATTCAGGAGAGTTGAAAGAACAGGTTGATAAAATGTTTTTCGGCTATCGCGGATGGAATCTGGCTGCAGATGGCCTGATCGCCGAATCATTTATTACCGGCCCGGAATTTACTGTGCTCATTTCCGGCTCATATAACTATCCCGAGACTGCTAAAATTTATACACCAGTAGAAAGAGTATTTCATTCATCATTGCCCGAACAGGAAAAATTTTTATCGTTCGACAGGCTGTGGGAAATTTATGAAGATGAAACACCTATGCCTGGCGAAGAAAATTTTTATGAATATGAATTACCGGATCCGTGCTTGATTGACGAAATAAAAAGAATAGCCTGGGATGCATATGTTGCTACAAAAGGATGTGGTTATACCCGTGTGGATTTAAGAATGGATAAGGCAACCGGTAAAATATATGTACTGGAAGTAAATGCGCAATGTGGCCTTAGCGAGGATGAAGATTTTACTTCTATCGGCGCTATTCTTCGCCTGAGCGGTAACACGTTTACTGAACTTGTTGCGGAAATCATTAATGATGCTTTTTTACGCCATTCAGCCAAACAAATTAATATACGGCTGGCTTAGCTTTAACCATATCAACGATGAAAATTTGCGTTCTTCAGCCGGATTATACTACTTCTGACGTAGATTATCAGTATTATGACCCTGCAAGGGATTTAAGTCATTTGCTGCCAGATGCGCTATTTCATCATGTGCTACTAAATAAACTTTCAGTTTACAAGCAATTGAAAGAACTGAAAAAAAGCAACTATGATATTTTTGTAAATCTTTGCGAAGGTTACCTGGAATGGAATGTGCCATCTATAGACGTTATTTATTTTATGGAGATGCTGAATCTGCCTTTTACAGGTCCATCTTCAATGTTATATGATCCGCCAAAAAACCTGATGAAATATGTCGCCTATACAGAAGGCATACTAACACCTGCATTTGCGTTGATTGAATCTATTGCTGATATAGAAAGAGAATGCAACCACTTAAAATATCCATTGTTTGTTAAGCCTGGGAAAGCTGGCGATAGTTTAGGAGTTGATCAACAATCTCTGGTGTATGATAAAGCTGCGTTGCTGCAAAAAAGTGAAGATATTATTGAAGAGTACGGGCCACTGCTGGTAGAAGAATATATTGAAGGTCGGGAGTTTACAGTTATGCTTGTGGCTGATGCGGATAACAAAAAAAAGTGCACGGTTTTTAAACCGGTTGAATATATTTTTCCAACAGGTTTTCAATTTAAAACCTACGCTTTAAAAACTTCTGAACTGCATCCCGAAGCAAATATTCCCTGCGATGACCAGGAACTGGAGGCGAAATTGAAAGATGCCGCAGTAAAAATTTTTCAGGGTTTTGACGGTGTTGGTTATGCAAGGCTTGACTTTCGGGTGAATGATAAGCAAGATATTTTTTTCCTGGAGATCAATTTTACCTGCTCTGTTTTTTATAAAGACGGGTACGAAGGCTCAGCGGATTATATTCTAAAAGCCGATGGAGTCGGGCAGACCGGTTTTCTGCAAAAAATAATATCCGAAGGAATAGCACGCCATAAAAGGAAGCAGAAAAAATATATCATGAAAGGCAATTCCATCGCCGGTTATGGCATTTATTCTACCCAAAATATAGCAGCTAACGAGCTGATTTTCAAAGGGGAGGAGCTGGTCCAGCGCATCGTTACCCGTAACTATGTAAACGGTTGCTGGGAAGAAAAAGAAAAGGATATTTTTAAAAAGTATGCATATCCACTGAGTAAAGAGGTATTTTTGCTGTGGGATAATAACCCGGCAAACTGGGCTCCTCAAAATCACAGTTGTAATCCGAACACCACTTATGAAGGTTTAAACGTAATTGCATTACAAAATATTCCGGAAGGCGAAGAACTAACCCTCGACTATTCAACCTTTCTTGATGAAAGTATGGAGCCTTTTGACTGTCGTTGCGGTTCGCAAAATTGCCGTGGAAGGATTACAGGAATGATTAATAATTCTGTAACCACCAGGGAAATTTCACGCAACGGATAAAGCAACGCCGGGTGCCCACTTACTAACCCCAACAAATTCTATTTCGCTAGGCGATTTTCATTTAGTTGATTTAAGCATCTAAAGAACCAGGCAATGGCTAATTTTAAAATACTGCGTAATCTCATTATGAAGCACAGGTATCAGCTGATACTTACGTATTCATTGTTCTCCCTCGAAATGCTGGGGAGCCTGTTGCGCTTTTATTTTTTTGGCGAGGCTATCAACGAGTTGATAAAAGGCAGTTATCGTGGTTTGATTATATTAACATTAGTGCATCTTGCTTATTTAATCATTGGTACGGTGCGGCACATGTTTGATACCCGGACGTATTCAGCCATCTATACATCTATGGTTACTGGCATTGTGAGCAGAAAATACCGTACGCCGGATGTGTCAAAATTAACAGCGCACTCAACACTCGCCAGGGAATTTGTTGATTTCCTGGAGCATGACCTGGTATATGTTATTGAAGCAGCTTATAACATTTTTGGTTCTTTAATTATTTTGTTTTTCTATGATAAAGTCATTGTTAGTATCTGTCTGGTTATGATGGTCCCGGTAGTGCTGATCAGCAGAGTGTATGGTAAAAAAATGATGCGGTTGAATAAAAGCAAAAATGATGAACTGGAAAAGCAGGTAGATATTATTTCAGCCGGAAACCCTGTTCATATTCATCGTCATTATACTAATTTGCGTAAATGGCAGATTGGTATTTCTGATAAAGAAGCATGGAATTTTGGTTTTATGGAGCTGATGGTATTACTGGTTATTACGATTTCGCTGATAGCATCAAAAAGTTTACATAGTGCCACTATTATGGCCGGAAGCCTGTTTGCTGTTTATAGTTATATTTTAAAATTTGCCGCTGGTCTCGATACGATTCCATATACCATGGAACGTCTTTCGTCCCTGAGCGATATTACCCGTCGGCTGGAATCTGAATCTGTAAATGTGCTGGTAGAAAAAGACATCGATGTTGAAATCGCCGCCATTTTTTTGGCAAAGGAGGAAGATGTTATGTAGACTATCTCTGCTGGAAATTTGCCCTTTAACTTGCTATATCTGATAATGGTTATTTCTCTGCTCTTTCCGGGTCCCTTAATTTCAATATTGTTGGCACGATTTTACAACCTGACTGGGATGAATCATTTCACAACATTTTAAAATCAGGAATTATGTCAATCAATCTTTTAGAAACAGTACAACAAAACTTAGGATATCCTGCATTACAAAAAATAGATCCAAATACACAGGAAGTAGTGCTGGATGCGGATACGCCCAATGAAGACAGATTCAGCCAGGCTGCAATACCTGCGGTACTAACTGCTTTTTATAAATATGTTCAGTCTGACGATGGTGCTGCCGAATTTTTGCAAGGTAATCTGAATACAAACTGGTTGGATAAAATTTTCCCCGATAGTAGAAAAGAGGCGGTTCAAATTATTTCGTCCTACGCCCACCAGTCAGCTCTGGACCCGGTTAAAAAAATAAATGAAATTGCAAGTGAAACTGTACAGGTAGTAAAGGCAAATCTTCCAGAAGATGGGGGGATCAAAGAAGTAAAATCTTTTTTCAAAAACCAGCGCAATACCATTTTACTGTATCTGCCAGCAGCTTTGAACATGGGTGAATTGCTGCACGATACCACTTTGGATGATAATACCAATAAAATGGAAGGGCCCGTATCGAGTTTAATGCACAGCATTGGAACTGCGTTTAATAATAATTGAGATAATAGCATGCAGCCTGGAAACATGGAATTTCTGGCTTATAGCAGTTTGTAGTTTTATATACCCGCATACGGCTAAAACAAAAAGTGTTTAAATGATAGGATTTTGCCGGGCAAATTATTAAATTTGATTACACTAAATATACAATTATGAAAAAGTATCTGTTGCTTGTAGTATCATGTTTTTGCCTTGCTGTTACCTATGCATTTGATAAAGGAAAATGGACGGGTTATATCAGTGATTCTGATTGCGGCGTAAAAGGAAATAAAAAAGATCATGCCGCCTGTGCTAAAAAATGCATCGCCGCAGGAGCCAAACCAGTTTTTGTTGTTGGAGAAAAAGTATACACCATCAACAATCCTGAAAAAGTCGCAAATTTTATTGGTCAGAAAGTAACGATCAGCGGCACCATTACAGATGATGCGCTGGAGATTGAGAAGGTTGGAAAATAAAACAGGAAAGAAAATTAAGTTGTAACAGGCTAAGACAAAAAAATGTCTTAGCCTGTTTTTGTATAGTGTATGCATTTAACCAACTTGTTCAACATTTATTCGGCTTTATCTTCAGTTCGTTTTGACCTCCCTCTATAGAAAAATTATTAATCACAATTTTTCTATATCTTTCATGTCAATATTTTGTCCAAATAAACTGCCTTACACAGAATTATGCTGCCATGAAAACACTTTTTTGCTTCATCGCCCTCACATTTTTTTGTTTACAATCATTCACTCAGGATTTTGACGTCCCTTTAGGTCTTCAGTTGTTTACAAGCGAGAATTATACCCGCTACGAACAAGATATAACCAATGCAGAAAAATGGCTGGTAGCGACACCACTAAATAAGAGAAAAGCTGCTGCTGCATGTGTACTTCAAGGGGGAAGTGGAAACGTCACGGTGAATTGTAATATCACTGATAGTCTTCTGCAAATTTTTGCATTACCTGGTCCGCATCTATAATTCTTTAAATACGTTCATTATCATTTTTAAACACAAAAGACATCGACATGGAAAAAGAAGAATCAAATTACAACATGATTGACTGGTGGAAAAAAGTAGTTTTTAACAACTATGCAAATTTTCAGGGCAGAGCCAGGCGGGCCGAGTATTGGAATTTTGCTTTGGTTAATTTTCTTTTGATCATCCCTTTTTATGCTATTGCCCTTACCGGGCTTTTAAAGGGAATGACGGTTTTATCCGTATTGGGTTCTACGGTCTATATGGTCGTAGCTATTGGTACTTTAGTTCCTGGCTTGGCTGTTGCTGTCAGGCGTTTGCACGATCTGAACAAAAGCGGATGGTATTATTTCATTGCCCTTATTCCTCTGATCGGCGCCATCATTTTGCTGGTATGGTTTTTTACCGAGGGCAACCGGTCTGCAAACAACTATGGAGAGGATCCTAAAAACCCGGCAGGCCCTGAATTTGATTTTGAACAAAAATCAGTGTCGGCGGATGGTAGGTTAAAGAATTGATATTTTCCATAATCAAATCCCTCTTGCTTTGTTAGTAAGAGGGATTTCTTTTTTGTTGACTTAAGTTGACCAAAATAAGAAAGTGAAAAGATTGAAATAAAACAATTAAAGAAAAATCACTTACCTATTAACATCAACCACCATTCTATTTAAATTAATTACAATGAAAAACCTGTTGCTTCTTTTATTGGCCTGCTTAATTTTCCGGAAAGATTTAGCTCAGGTAAAGAACTGTAAAGATGTAAATGAAGGAGTGTTTTATTCTTATCCTAAAAATACATCCAAACAATATCAGTTAAATCGTAAAGGTGATATTCAAAAAGAAACAGACTTGGCTACAGGAGACAGTAGCTTATGGAAAGTGAGTTGGCTAAATGATTGTACTTATAGCCTCACTTATATTTCGGGAAGTGCAAAATTAACCGAAGAAATGAAAAGCTTTTCTGGGGCACATCATTTGGTTACCAAAATAGAGACCGTAACGAATGACTTTTACAGTTACCAAATATTTATTGATAAAGTGGCGGGTAAATATCTTTTGGCGGATACAATATGGAGTCAAAAGAAATCAGGCCCAACAAATAACGCCTTATTTGAGGTTATACCAGCAAATATATCTGGCAAAAAATTAAATTTTACCGCTAAGTCTTCTTTTGCTTTACTGTATGTATACAGGCCCGCTAGATTTGCGGGATTCAAGGGAGAGTATAATTTATATTTTGATGATAATATTATTTGTTCATCAAAAAATGGCGTGGCATATGTTTTTAAAGTTTTTAAAGAGGGGAACTTTAAATTATCAGCCAAACTATTTAATCAAAAGGAAACAACTCAAAATATAAATATAAAATTTGGGCGACAAATTTACCTAAAGGCTGGCGTTAAATTTATTTTTGCTAATGCGTCTGGTTGGCGACCGGATCTTTTAACTATGGATACTGAAAAAGGTAGTGACGAATTTTCTGCAATTGAAGTTGAGTAATATTTTCCGGTACGTTTTTGGGCTGTTGTACAGAAGTGTAACAGCAGCATTTCTGATTGGATGAGTTTTAATTTAAAATGTAAAAAAGGCAAAAATTACTTTTGATAATCTTCAAAAGATAAAGACCTTCAGGTGATTCTATAAAGTTCTCAAAGCATTAAAAGTAAAAGAGGAAGATGGAACAATTTTCCCTAAAGTTGTCGCCGGCCGGACCAAAATACCATTTTAATAAATAGGCATTATTTATAATCTGTATGGTAGAAACCTGTGAATAACCGTGAATAACTCGTGCATACATTCAAATTCACTTTCTAAACCATTGGGCTATATTTGCCCTCTTACTTAAATTATAGAACCGTGCGTTTAAAGAGTCTTGAAATAAAAGGATTTAAAAGTTTTGCTGATAAAACCGTACTCAATTTTGATGAGGGTATTACCGGTGTTATCGGGCCCAATGGCTGTGGTAAAAGCAATATCATTGATAGTATCCGCTGGGTAATCGGCGAGCATAAAATAAGCAACCTGCGAAGCGAAAATCTGGAGAGCCTGGTGTTTAACGGTAGCAAAAGCCGCTCTGCAAGCGGGCTGGCAGAAGTGAGCCTCACTTTTGAAAATACCAAAAACCTGTTGCCAACTGAATTTAATATGGTAACAGTTACCCGTAAATATTATAAAAACGGGGAAAGCGAATACCGCCTGAATGATGTGGCTTGTCGCCTGAAGGATATTCATAATTTGTTTATGGATACCGGCGTTAGCACGGACAGTTATGCCATCATTGAACTGGGCATGGTGGATGATATTATCAAGGATAAAGAGAATAGCCGTCGTAAAATGCTGGAACAGGCAGCGGGGATAACTATTTACAAAACCCGTAAAAAAGAAGCCAAGTTAAAACTGGATGCTACAGAGCAGGATTTGGCCCGTATTGAAGATTTACTGTTTGAGATCAATAACCAGCTGAAGAGCCTGGAAAGCCAGGCAAAAAAAGCAGAGAAGTATTTTGAGATAAAGAAGGAATATAAGGAAGTGAGTATTGAGCTAGCCAAGGCAGCGCTGGAGGGGTTTAACATTACCTACCGCGACCTGAATCACCAGCAGCAAACCGAGGTGGACAAGCGCATCGAGTTGGAAGCAGCCATAGCCCTGGAAGAAGCAGCGCTGGAGGCGGAAAAACTGGGCTTTATTACACAGGAAAAAAATCTGCAGGATATGCAGCATGCCTTTAACGATATGCTGGGTGCCGTGCGTAGCAAGGAAAGTGAAAAAAGCTTAGCGGCACAACGCCTGCAATATTTAAGAGAACGGGAAACCAGCCTGAATGATTTTTTACAAAAAGCAGGCGGACAATTAAAGGGGTTGGATGAAAGTATCCAGTTTACCAGTGTGCAAATTGGTGAAGACGAACAGAAGCTGGAAGAACTGGAAGGCCGGTTGGAAGAATTGAAAAATGCGGTGGAAGACAAGCGCCAAACGTTTGATGAAAAACGCAGCAGCATTGATGCCCTGCGCCGGGAAAACCAGGCCATACAACGAAACCAGTTTGACGCAGAAAAGAAAGTAGCGGTGGCCGATACCAGCATTCAAAATGTACAACGTACCATTGTTCAGATACAGGATGAAAAGAGTCAGCGCCAAAGCCAGTTGCAACAACTGGAAGCCGACCGGAAAGTGAAGGCGGATGAGCTGGAGCAAAAGAAGGTTGACTTGCAGCAATTGCAGGATCACCACGAGTTTACGAAAGAACAGATTTTTCAAACGCAAAGTATGCTGGAAAAACTGCGTGGAGAACTCGCAGAAGAAAATAGAAAATTCGATAGCAAGAAAAATGAATACGCCTTGCTGAAGAGCCTGGTGGATAGCATGGAAGGCTATCCTGAGAGCGTAAAGTTTTTGCATAAAAATCCTAACTGGAATCATGAAGCGCCGTTGCTGAGTGATATCATTTATGTACAACCGGAGTATCGTGCGGCGGTAGAAAATGTATTGGAACCTTACCTGAATTATTACGTGGTAAATAATTTAGAAGAAGGATTGAAGGCGATCCATTTGCTGGATGATAATAAAAAGGGCAAAGCCAATTTCTTTTTACAGGATAAATTTACCGGTTTTGAAGAAAGTCACCAGCCGGAAAGAACAATACCTGCGCTAAGTGTAATCGAAGTGGAAGGAAAATATGCTCATCTTGCCAAACACTTGCTGGGCAATGTTTTTATAGCAGAAGATGAAGAAGCACTTACCAACAGCAATGGAGCGGTGGTACTGGAAAAAACGGGTAAATATGTAAAAGGCAAATATTCCCTTACCGGCGGCAGCGTTGGTTTGTTTGAAGGTAAGAAGATTGGCCGTGCGAAGAATTTAGAAAAGCTGGTAGAAGAAATCAGTGCGCAGGAAATTGTGGTGAATGAACTGAAAGCAACCATACAGGCCCGCCACAATGAAGTGATTGCTTTTAATGAGCAGCTGAAAGAAAATGCTATTAAGCAAACACAGCAGGACATAAATAATCTTACGAATCATGTGTTTAGCCTGCAGAATAAAATTGAGAACCTGCACCATTTGGAAGAAACGAGCAGCAAAAGAATTGATGATTTGCAGGAACAATTGGAAACAAGTCACGATGCGATTGCCAACACCAGGGAGGAACTGGAAAAGCTGAATACCCAATTGGAAGAACTGGGCGATACAATGCAGGGAGTAGAACAGGATTATGCTTCGGCCGAGCAGGAATACAATTTTGCTACAGCTACTTACAATGATGGCAACCTGCAGTTTACCCGCCAGCAAAGCAAAGTGGTGTCTTTAAAACAGGAGTTTGAATTTAAGAGCCGCCAGTTAAATGATTTGAAAATTCAGATAGAAAGCAGTACAGTTCAGTTAACTGAAGCTGCCGCCAGCATTGGTGAAACCGCCGCCACATTGAGTGAACTGGAAACATTGGTGAAGGACTTGCTGATGAATAAAGATGTGGAAGAAAAGAAATTAAATGAAGCCGACCAGGCTTATTATAATTTACGCAATGCACTGGCAGCAAAGGAAAGCGAGCTGCGCCACAAACAAAAATCAAAGGAAACGATTGACCATTTATTAAGTGAAATAAAAGATAAACTCACCGAATTAAAACTGCAACTGGCAGGTATGAAAGAAAGGCTGCAGGTAGAGTTTAAAATTGATCTGGATACCATCATTGATGAGCCAAGAACTGGTGACGTTCCATTGGAAGATTTACAGGAGAAGAATGACCGCATGCGCAAACGCCTGGAAAATATTGGTGAGATAAACCCGACTGCAATTGAAGCGTACACCGAAATGAAGAAGCGCTATGAGTTTATCATGGAACAGAAGAATGATCTGGTAACCGCTAAAGACAGCCTGATGCAAACCATACAGGAAGTAGAAGCCACGGCCAACCAGCAGTTCCTGGATACGTTTAATAAAGTGAGAGATAATTTTCAGAAAGTATTTAAAGCGCTGTTTACAGAAGATGATACGGCAGATATGGTATTGGTTGATCCGACCAACCTGGCCGAAACAGGAATTGATATCGTGGCCAAACCAAAAGGTAAACGGCCGTCGTCGATAGGGCAGTTAAGTGGTGGAGAAAAAACATTAACGGCAACTGCTTTATTGTTTGCCATCTATTTAATTAAACCTGCACCTTTTTGTATATTGGATGAAGTAGATGCGCCACTGGATGATGCGAACGTAGGCAAGTTTACAAAGATGATCAAGCAGTTTAGCGAGAATAGCCAGTTTATCATTGTTACACACAACAAACAAACGATGAGTGCCGTAGATGTGATTTATGGTGTAACCATGCAGGAGCCAGGCGTAAGTAAGCTGGTTCCGGTGGATTTCAGATCATTAAATTAACAGCACGAATTTTTAATCACGAATTACATGAATTTGAAATATACCCCGGCATACCGCGGGGTTTTTTCGTAGGTTCAGGTCGCGGCCTGATCTGAAGAGAAAATCAATGAAATTTGATCCTGTATTAAAACCCGCTTCCAAAAAATAGCATAAACTGTAGAAATAATGACCCAGCATTTAGATTGAAAACAAATAAAACGTGTTAAGCATAAGGTAATTATTACTGGCAGGCAGATTGCATTTGAATGGAGGAATTGTATTTAAAAACCTTTAAACAAAAAATCATGGAAGCACAGGCAATTATCATCACACTTATTTTAGGCGCAATCGCCGGCTGGCTGGGGTCACAATTATTCCAGGGAAGCGGACTTGGGTTGATCGGAAATATCATAGTAGGAATTTTGGGAGGCTTTGTCGGATACTGGTTATTCGGCTTGCTGCATATTAGCCTTGGAGGCGGATGGATAGGTTACATTTTAACCGCCGGTATTGGGGCCTGTATCTTGCTCGCAGTACTGAATTTAATTATTCCGCGACGAATTTGATAAGGGGAAAAAATGATCACAAGGCGCTTTATTAAAGGCGTCTTTTTTTGTGCCTGTCCGTCAACGTCTAGTTGGTCCAAAGGATACTGCATTAAAATAAAATGACCATTTGTTCGTTACATATCAATACCTGTAGAATCCGATACCCGATTTCCCCTATTTTCCCTTGTTTTCATTCGTATTGTGAATAGATAAAATTGGCAGGCGGATTGCAACTCATACAATATTCGTTTTATTATTTAATCCTTTAAGGAAAACAGTATGGAAGCATTAGCAATTATAATTGTATTAACGTATGGCGCACTTGCCGGCTGGGTAGGAAAATTATTTAAAGGCAATAACCTGGAATTAAATGCAAGCGTACTGGCAGGTATTTTCGGTGGCTTGATAGGATACGTGGTTTGTGCTGCAACTGGCATTAATTCCGGACAGGATTGGCAGGGATATGTTTTAACGGCAGCCTTTGGTGCATTCTTTTTATTGACCTTGTTGAATATGATTATTCCAAAAAGAATTTAATTTTATTGCAAAATTATTTGATAAGATACCTTGTAAAGAGGTATCTTTTTTTATGCCTAATGTTTTAATTTTATACAAATCTTTTTTATGACAAGCATTGAAATAGTAAAACAGAAAATCATAAACATAGTGATGGGTATGGACAATGAGGCTGCATTGCAGGTATTGCATGATGTGGTAATCAAATTTAACAACCCTTCTTCGGTAGTGGAAGATGAATTGACAGATGAAGAATGGAACGAAATAGAAGATGATATGAAAGAAATTGAAGCCGAAGAATTAAAACGCCAGGAAGAAGTGGTGGAACATTTGAAGCAGTGGAAGAGTGGTAAATAAATTTTATGTCTGATGTCTGATTCCTCGATTCGTTTGATCGTTAACTTACACGTCAGATTCAAAAATTTACAGTGTTAATTAGAATTTCTGTTTGTTGTTTGTGCTATTAATAAACATTCTGCAAAACCCAAATCATATAACTTGCACCCTCAACACGTAATTAAATTAATGGGGAACGAAAAAAAAAATAAATTTTTTGCGACAGAGAAAGCCGCGAAACACCTTCCGAAATTTTTAATTTTTGTTGTTTCCACATCAGGCAAGTAATTCACAAAAGAAAAAAATCAGACATCACAAAATCAGCCATAAGCCATCCGTATTGGTGTAACTGAAATAAAAACTTTATAACTCACATGTCTGCAGAAAAAATTTTAGGCGATTGGAAAAAAAGATCATTTAAGCCGGTGTACTGGCTGGAAGGAGAGGAAGATTATTACATAGATAAAATTATGAACTATGCCGAGCATCACCTGTTGCCGGAAAGTGAGGCAGGTTTTAACCTGTCTGTATTTTATGGCAAAGATGCCAACTGGAGCGACATTGTAAATGCCTGTATGCGCTATCCCATGTTTGCTGAAAAGCAGGTGGTGCTGCTGAAGGAAGCCCAGCAAATGAAGGACATTGATAAACTGGAAAATTATATCGAACATCCACTTGCATCCACCATTTTTGTAGTAAGCTATAAAGAAAAAACGCTCGACAAACGTACCAAGTTATACAAGACGATTAAGAAAGATGGTGAAGTATTTACCTCAGAAAAGATCAAAGAATACAAGCTGGTAGAATGGGTTACGGAGTATATCAAAGCGCAGGATTTCAGCATGTCGCAGAAGGGTGTTTTGTTACTGGTAGATCACCTTGGCAACGACCTGAACCGTATTGTAAATGAGTTGGAAAAGATTACGGTCAACCTCGGCCAACGCAAAACCATCACTGAAGATGATATTGAAAAATATGTTGGCGTAAGTAAAGAGTATAATGCTTTTGAGCTGCAGGCCGCCATGAGTAAAAAAGACCTGGCAAAAGCCATCCGCATCATCCAGTATTTTGATGGCAATCCCAAAGCCGCACCCATACAATTGGTGTTGCCCGCGCTGTATGGTTATTTCAGCAAACTCTACATTATTTTTGGTATGACGGACAAAAGCGAAAATGCAGTCAAGCCATTTTTTTACAACAATCCCTTCGCCGCAAAAGAAGCCATCGCCACTGCAAAAATATATGGTTATGAAGGAGTAGAAAGAGCCTTACTTTTATTGCACGAATACAATTTAAAAAGTGTTGGCGTAAACGACAGCGGCACATCAGATGGCAGTTTGCTGAAGGAAATGGTGGTAAAGATGATGGGATGATAACCTGTCTCCGCCGCGCCGGAGAATATCGGCTGATGAGTTTTAGTAAATCGCTCGGATATAATTTTGTCCGCTTTTTATTTTCTTTGAAGCCCGGCAGATGTACTGCAATTAAGCTTCACAGGCGTCGCACTCTTTTACAAAATAACATTATTGGACCATAACCCGAACGCCCAAACGCAGTGAAGAAATATCTAAGCAGGAAATAGCAGAAGCTGAGAAGTTAATGCACCCATAACTTATAATTCATAACTCATAACTCAGGAAGCGCTTCCATTGCCGCAATCTTATCCAGTGCCAGCTGCGCTTTCAGCGCATCCAGCCCGTTAAATTTTACTTCGCTCCGCAGATGTTTGATCAGTGTGATGGTCAATGTTTCTCCATAAATAGCTTCATCAAAATTAAAAATATTTACTTCAATCACCCGGTTGGTTCCATCCACGGTAGGGCGAACACCAATATTCATCATCCCCCCTTTTTGAATGTTGAATGTTGAATTTTGAATTATAACAGCATATACTCCGTTACCAGGTACCAGTTTATTTTCATTGTTTATCTGCAGGTTGGCAGTGGGGTAGCCAATGGTGCGGCCGAGCTGATTGCCTTTAATTACAATGCCGCTGAAAAAATAATCGTAACCTAAACAATTGCGTGCTGTATCCACATCACCCTGTAAAATGGCTTCTCTAATTTTGGTTGAGCTGATGGTCACATCTTCCAGCATGTACACCGGTATTTCTTTTACTTCGTAATGATATTCGGCGGCCTTTTCTTCCAGCAATTTGTAATCGCCGCTGCGGCCTTTACCAAAACGGTGATCATAGCCAATGATAATCGTATGCGGATGAAAAGTATTTACTAAAAAATCGCTGATATAGGCTTCTGCAGTTTGATTGGCGAAGGCTTCCGTAAAAGGAATCACTACCAGGTGATCAATATTTAACTTTTCGAGCAGGCTGATTTTTTCTTCCGGTGTATTGATTAAAAAAAGAGGCGCCCTTTCTTTAGCCACAATTTGTCTTGGGTGTGGATCAAACGTAATAATCACCGTTTCGCCATTTACTTTGGCTGCTTCGCTTTGCATCAGTTCAATGATCTTGCGGTGGCCATTGTGCAGGCCATCAAATGTGCCGATGGTAATGACGGCATTGCGGAACGGTGGTAAGTGCTGTATATCGTAGTGAACTTTCATTTTTTAGTGGTGCAAAACTACCTGAAAATTTATTAATGGATAATTGCAAATTGAAATTTAGTTTTGCGGTTCAAATATTTTTATGAGTCTTTACAGTAAACGGGGAGTTTCAGCACAGAAAGAAGAAGTACATGCAGCTACAAAGCACCTCGACCAGGGATTGTTTGTCAATGCGTTTTGTAAAATTTACCCTGACTATTTGGGTGGTGACGATGATTATGTGAGCGTAATGCATGCGGACGGAGCCGGCACTAAAAGCATCCTGGCATATTTATACTGGAAAGAAACTGGTGATATTGCAGTGTGGAAGGGAATAGCACAGGATGCTATTGTGATGAACCTGGATGACTTGTTATGCGTGGGCGTATACGATAATATTGTTTTCAATTCAACTATCGATCGTAACAAAACTATCATTCCCGGTGAAGTGTTGAGCCAGGTGATCAATGGCTCACAGCAGCTGTTTGATGAATTAAAAAGCTTTGGCGTGCATATACATTACCTCGGCGGTGAAACGGCAGATGTAGGCGATGTGGTGCGTACGATTGCGGTAAATGGCACCATGGCTTGCCGCTTCCTGAAAAGCAAAGTGATCAGCAATGATAAAATTAAACCAGGTGATGTAATTGTAGGCCTGGCAAGTTACGGACAGGCTACCTATGAAACCGAATATAACAGCGGCATCGGCAGTAATGGCCTTACCAGTGCAAGGCATGATGTGCTGAGTAAATATTATGCGGATAATTTTAAAGAAAGTTACAACACCAGCCTGGATGAAGCCGTAGTTTACATCGGTGAACACAGATTATCCGATAGTATCACACTCACCACTAACAACTCACCACTCACAACAACCATCGGCAAATTGATTTTATCGCCCACCAGAACTTACGCACCGGTATTAAAAGTGTTGCTGGAAAATGAGTTTGATAAAATACATGGCCTGATCCATTGCAGTGGTGGAGGCCAGACCAAATGCATGAAATATCTGCCAGGTAACTTCAAAATAGTAAAAGATAATTTGTTTGAAGCACCGGAAATTTTTAAGCTTATTCAAAAAAGCAGCGGTAGCAACAACCGGGAGATGTACGAAGTGTTTAACATGGGCTGCCGTCTGGAAATTTATTGTGCGGCTGAAGATGCGGAGTTAATGATATCAACTGCTAAAACTTTCAACATCGATGCACAGGTAATCGGCAGGGTAGAAGCGAATGATAAAAAAGAACTCGTGATAAAATTGAAAGACGAAGAGATTGTTTATTGATGCTTACAACAAGGTTGACGACTGTTTAAAAGTTGTCAACCTTGTTGTAAGTAAATAGTTATCAAATAACTGTCACTTCTTAATAATACAGTCCCGCTCTTCTTGTTATTGCGGCTGAACAATTTGCTTTTTTGTGGTAACAAGCACCACACTATTCTTTGCCCTTTCACCATAAATAGGCACAGCTTTTTCTTTATATAGTACTTCTATCTTTTCGATATTGTCATTTGCAATAGCATTCTTCATAGCTTCCTCGTTTTTTTCTTCACCATTGATGATGTACATTGGAGTAATCAAATTGCCGTTTTTGTCGTCTACTGATGATATTATTTTTAAGGGAACTGTTGTATCAAATTGGGTATCTACTTTTTTAATTTCTGTTTTTTTCCGTGCCGGATGGCTAAAGATGCATTAGCATGCTTCTGAGATTGAACTGGGGAAACTAGTTTGACTTTGTCATCAATAATAAGCGCTTCATCAACAATTAGATTTATTTTATTATCGGCAAGTGCATTTTTTTCTATTACCGTATTTTCAAAAATGACCACACCATTGCCTGCATCCCGCCCAAATTTCGAGATAGCTTCTTTATTTTGTCCCGTGTACATTATAACGTTGGTTGCTGTTATAGTCATATTTTTTAATGATCCAATCTCCTTTTTTTTGCCATTAATAAACAATAATATTTTAGGAACCGAATTTATGACAATATCTCCTTCGGCAGTTTCAGCGATGATGCCTTCAACTTTTCGCGACACCTTTTTAGCTTTTAAATTTATGGCAACAGTCGTTGTATCAGTATTTGCATTTAAACCATTAGGATTATTACTTTGCAAAAGCGCATATTTTTCAATTGCAGCCAACACATTTTTTGCCATGGTTTCTTTTGCCGCTTCTGTTTGCATGTAGGCCAAATCTCTTTTGTTAGTGATATACCCGGCTTCAATTAAAACAGCCGGACAAATACTTTGTTTTAAAACCCATATTCCCATTTCTTGCTGCGCTGGTAATTTATTTACCGGTATTTTATAATCATTCGTAAACTCATTGATGATGGCCGAAGCGAATAATTTGCTGGGGTATGTATTTCCATCGCTTTCCCTGGCAACAAAAACGCTCATACCGCTTTTTATGTTGACTGAATCTTTTGATGCAGCATCAATATGGATGCTGATAAAGAGGTCCGGGTTTTGCGCTTTACTGAAATCAGCCTTCTCTTTAGGACTTTGATAAATGTCAGTTTCCCTGCTTAGGACAAGGTTGATATCCTGGTTGGAGTTCAGCGCTTTTATTTTCTTTGCGATAGAAAGGTTGAGGTTTTTTTCTAAAATTTTTCCGTCTGTGCTGGCTGCGCCAAAATCTTGACCACCATGGCCTGCATCCAGCACCACTGTAATTTTTTTACCATGGTAAACAGGGGCGGTAATGATGTTTTTTGTTTTTAAGGTAAATGCTGCGAACAATAAGGCAGCAACGGGCAATACAAGCACACGGCCGATGTAGCCTGCTCTGGGATTTTTGTTTTTTGTCAACATAAGTAATCGTCGTTTTATGGGTGAATAGAAAAAGGGATTGGTTAAAGGAAATCGGTGTTGCGGATAGGTAGCCTGCAAAATCATGGCGGCAAAAGCTTCTGTGTCGCTGTCTTCCACGGCTATTTTGTCGGCCATAAATTCGTGGATCATGTTTAGTTCTTTACGTAGCATCCAGAATAAAGGATTGCACCAGAAAAAGATCAGCACTGCATTGATAAATAATTTATCGTAACTGTGTTTTTGCTGTACATGCGCCAGCTCATGTTTAAAAATCTGGTTGCCGGTGGAGGTATTAATATCAATATGGTCGTTCCAGAAAATGTATTGCAAAAAAGAAAAGGGCGTTCCTTTTGCTGTTGTATTTACAAAGTGGATATTGTCCACAATTGTTTGCCGGTGATGTTTTAAGAGGGTACGGATTTTTAGCAACACCTGTATAAATAGTATAAAGAAGACGCAGCATACCAGGCTATATAACAGGGATGCAAACTGTTCAGCAGAGAAATTATCACGGCGGGCGGTTAATACAATTTCATCCAAATATTCGTTGCTGCTGCTGACTACCTGCAATATTTTAATGCTTGCAGCAGGTGCGTCTGCATGATGCTGGATATTGATTTGAACAAGCGGCGCCAGCAAAGACAACACAATAGTCACAAGCAAATAAAACCGGTTGTACTGGTGAAATATTTTATTGCGTAACAACAGCCAGTAATACCCAAACAAAACGCCTGAGCAAATAATAACTTTCAACACGTAAAATGCGAATACAAGCATGGGAAATAGTTATAAGTTATAAGTAGTGGGTTCTAAGTTGTAAGTAAGTGTTACCTGGTTGAAAGAATTATTAATTATTAATTATTAATTTTTAATTAATTAAAGCGCTTATTTCTTTTTTAGTTGCTTCAGTAACAGCTCCAGCTCATCAATACTTAAATTGTTTTCTTTTACCATAAAGGAAACGGCATTGCTGAAATTGCCTTCAAAGTAGCCTTTTACCAAACTCTTCATACTGCTTTTACTGTAGGAATCTTTGCTTACAAGCGGATAGTACTGGTGCATGCGGCCAAACACTTTCAGGCCTACAAAATCTTTTTCTGTCAAAATTTTTATGATGGTGGCAACTGTATTGCTGTGCGGTTTGGGGTTGGGCAGTTCTTCGATGATCTCTTTTAAAAATGCTTTCTCCAGTTTCCAGATCACCTGCATGATTTGCTCTTCTGCTTTGGTTAATGTCTTCATTTAAAATCATTATTAATTTTGTGAAACAAACCTATAACTAATAATTTAGTTTTACAACTATTTATTTAGTTATTAAACAGATTTAACATTTACCTTTGGAAAAATTAATTTTTATTGCAGGGATTCATTGGGTTAAATTTGCATCCGCGGCGGTCGGCACCGAAAGTCGGACCGCCTGAGTAGTAAGCTGATTGCAGAAAGCTTTTACGAATTGAAGGGGATGCTAAAAGCTATAAATGTACAAGTGAGTGACACAACGATGTCGCCATAAAATACAACTGCCGGTAAAATAAATAACAACTACAAAACACAAACAAACCATGTCTCAGGCCTTAATTGAATTAAAGAACGCAAATATTTACCAGGGTGCTAACCTTATTTTAAGTGACGTAAATATTACCGTGGATAAAGGAGAGTTTGTATACCTGGTAGGCAAGACCGGAACCGGTAAAAGCAGCCTGCTAAAAACATTGTATGGCGATCTTGATTTTAAAGAAGGTGAGGGAACGGTGGTGGGCTATAACCTGAAGGAACTCGACTGGAAAAAAGTACCTTTCCTGCGCCGTAACCTGGGCGTTGTGTTCCAGGATTTTCAGTTGCTTACTGACAGGAATGTAAACAATAACCTGAAGTTTGTTTTGAAAGCTACGGGTTGGAAAGATGAGAAGCTGATGGATGAAAAGATAAATGACGTGCTGGAAAAAGTGGGATTGAAAACAAAGGGTTTTAAAATGCCTTTTGAGTTGAGTGGTGGCGAACAACAGCGAATTGATGTAGCGAGAGCTTTGCTGAATTCGCCTAAATTAATATTGGCCGATGAGCCTACCGGGAACCTGGATCCTGAAACAAGTGACGAGATTATGCAGTTGCTGTTCAGTATTTGCAAAGACTATAATACTGCCATTGTAATGGCCACGCATGATTATATGGTGATCAATAAATTTCCTGCAAGAACGATTAAAACCGAAAGAGGTAAAGTGCTGGACAATGCCAGTATTACTATGTAAAAAGTATATTCTTACTGCTGACTCCAGAAAATTTCGATTAGCTTGTCTGCATTTTTTTGATTGTTATACAATCGCTTCAACACCTGTTGCCTGTTCTCATTTTCCTCCAATGCATAAGGCTTTATGTACAATTTTTTGATAGTGTTTTTAAATTCCTCTGCCGTTTCTGCAATGGTGCAAAGGTTGTCCAAACCAGATCCTGTTACCCCGGCTTGATTCACCAGGCAATGCCTGCCGTTGTAAAGTGCGTTTAGTAATTTTAGTTTTACACCGGTGTTATTAAAAGAAGGTAAAATATTTATCTGCGCTTTTGCAATCATGTCATGCAGCTCCTTGTCGGATGGATTTGATACAAGACAGGTATGCGCATGCTGGTGGGCCATAAACTCCAGTTTTTGAGATGGGTTTTTACCGGCAATTACAAATGGAATTTCGAGATCCTGAAAAACTTCCTGCAGTAACCAAATCGCCGCAGCTTCGTTTTCATTGATGGCGAGGTTGGCATGGTACAGACAAAAGCAGCCGTTACCTTCCCTTCCCGCCGCCTTTTCATACGGCAGAAAAACGGGCAGGTGATCGATGTGTTTGGCTTTAAAATTTTGCTGGTACAAGGCTACATCCTGCGCACTAACCGCATTGATATTTACTTTACCGGCCAGTTTGTTTTCATATTTTTTTAGCAGCGAACTTTCATGCTGGTAATACATTCTTTTCAACGGGCTGCTTTCATGCAGGGCCAGCTGATGATAATATTCAAACTCGGCATTGTGCAGGCGTAACAATACGATACGGTTGCTTAGATGACCTGTATATAAATGCCAGGAACAATGTACGCCTTCAATTAAAACGGGATAGTTGTCTTGTTGCAGATTCTTCAGCAGTTCCGCTGATTTTCTTGTACTAACGATAAAGGGTACACGAAAAGAAAAACGGGTCCAGCTTTTTTTGCGTTGATAATAATAAACCTTGGCGCAGTATTTATTTAACTCTTCCTGTCTTGGCCTTTCATTCACAAAACAGTGCAGGTAAATTTTAACGTCGTTCTGGTGCAGGGTTTTTATTTTATAGAACAGGTCCATAACGCCGCCAAAGTCTGCCGGCCAGGGCACATCGTGTGTAATGATATGTAAATGTCTTTCCGCCATTGTTAATTTGCCAGCAACCTGTTATAAAATTCAACCAGCTTTTTTGATTCCTGCTGCCAGTTGTATATTTCCCTTGCTTTAAGGCAATTGGCTCGCAGCTCACTATGTAAAACTTCGTTGTGGAGTAAATTGTTCAGTTGCCGGGCAAGGTTTGTGGTACTGGTATCGTCGACAAGCACTGCGATTGGTAGCTGCTCATTGATTTCTCTGTAAACCGGATAGTTAACGCACAATTGCGGAATACCTGCATGCAGGTAGTCGAAAAAGCGGTTGGCAAGGGAATAATAGTTGCTTAATCCGGCATCATCAAAAAGTGTTACGCCGATATAAGCCTGCTGTGTAATGGTTCTTAGTTCGGCTGGTGTTATCTTTCCTTTAAAAATTACTTTTTGCTGCAGGTTATTTTTTGCAACCAGTTGCCTTGCCTGCTCCATAAAATTGCCATCACCGCAAATGATTAATTTGCTGTCTACCAATTTCATTGCAGGTATCAACGTTTCAAAACAACGGCCTTCGTTTACCGCTCCCTGGTACAAAATAAATTTTTCAGTTTTTGTTTGTAATGGCAGGGTTCTTACCAATGCAATATTTCTTATCACTTCGTATTGTACGCCATACATTTTGTTGAATTCCCCGGCAATGGGCTGGTTCACAGTATAGCCATGCGGAAATTTCGGTACGGCAAATTTTTCTATTCTTTTCCACGTTGCATAGATGGGCGGGCGGGTGGCAATTTCTTTCATCTCACAAAACAACTCATGTGCATCATATACCCTTTTTATATTTTTTATCCGGGAGATAAAATAGCAGGGCAGAATGGTATCCAGGTCGATAGATACAATGCAATCCATTTTTTTGAATAACAGAAAAAAGAACAACCTGAAGTTATAAGCTGCATAAAACATTTTACCTTTTTCAACAAAGCAGCTTATTCTTTTTTGCTCAAAAGGCTGTGGTGCTAGTGGTATGGAATTTTTCATTTGGCGACCCACCAGGGTAACATCGTATCCGGCTTCGGCAAGGGAAGTGCAAATGCGGATCATACGCTGATCGTACGTAAGGTCTGTAGTTACGGTACAAAATATTCTTTTTGCTTTTTGGGGAAGCATGGTTTTGCCTGCATGGATATTTGACTTGTTATTGTTCATGAAAATAGCTTTGGCATTGACGCTGCACCAGCTGACAACAAATTCTGTAATGCCTGCGCAAATTACTGTTTATGAAGCATTATAGATACGTTCTATGATTTCAACCGTTTTAAGTCCTTCGGCCGCACTGGCAAAAACGTGGCTGTCATCATCCAAAGCCATCAGCAGGTTTTGGTATACTTTATCGTGGTTGCTCATACTGCCCTGGTAGTACCCATAGCCATTGGCCGGGCTGCCTTTTTCAAGAATTGGTGTTTCCATACCTGCGACATTAAAATACTCCAGTTTGTTGAGGTATTGCCCGCCAATTTTTACGGTTCCCTTTTCGCCAAAAACAGTAAAAGAGCCTTCCATATTTTTTTCGAAACTATTTACGGTATAATTTAACGAACCAATAGCACCATTGGTCATATTGAACAAAACCGCGCCACAGTCTTCAAACTCAATTGCGGGGTGTGCTTTATTGGCTGTAATTTTTTTTAGAGTTGCCACATCTCCAAGCAACCAGTATAATAGATCTATAAAATGACTGAACTGCGTAAACAAGGTACCGCCATCCAATTTTTTAGAACCTTTCCAATCTGTATAATATTCAACCGGCCGGTTCCAGAAGCAATTAATTTGGAAACTATAAATTTCACCCAGTTTTCTTTCGTCAAGCAGCTTTTTCAACACAATTACAGGAGGATTGTACCGGTTTTGTTTAACTACAAATAATTTTCTTTTAGCGATTTTGGCTGCCTGTAACATTGCGTTACCTTCGGTTACCGAAATACATAAAGGTTTTTCGCATAATACATGAAGGCCTGCATGCAGAGCCTGTATTGCGTGGGGAGCGTGCAGTCCGTTAGGCGTACAAATACTGACAAGTTCAAGGTTTTGTTCTGCTGCCAGCAATTCTTCAAATTGATGATATGGAGTAGCTTTGTAATGGGTTGCCAGGTCATTTGCCTTTGCCGGGACAATATCGCATACTGCTTTTACGTTTGCCAACTGGCTAATTTGTTCTGCGTGACGCCAGCCAATTCTTCCACACCCTATAATAGCAAAATTTTTGTGCATATAATTATGGCAAATATGGCAGATTATTGAATAATTTTAAAGAAAAATATAAATACAATATCAATAAAAACAACAACCTTAACAACTAAACAATCAACTTATGCCCCAAGAAGTTACCAATGCAGCGCAAGTACATCCGCCAAGGCCCTTATTTTTAACCGTTCTATGTGTACTTGGCTTTATCGGGAGTATCACCAGTATCGTTGTAAATGCCATCGGATTTTTTAATGCTGAAACCGAAGTAGTGCAGATAAAATCCGGTACCCAAAAAACTCAGTTGAGAAATCTATTTGGTAAAGCCGACGCCTCCCAGTTGTCGCTCAGTAATCTTACCCCCGAAAATTTTCAAAAATTTTCCGTAGGTGGTATTGTATCGGCTTTATTGTGCCTGATTGGTGTTGCCCTGATGTGGAATTTTAAAAAATCAGGCTACTACTCTTATGTATTAGGTACTTTTTTTACATTAATCACCCATTTTTTATTATTTGGTGAAGAAGTCGGGGCTATGAGCCTGTCGCTTATTTGGGCCTTGATACAATTATTGATTGTGATTTTATTAAGCAGATTTTTAAGTGCCATGGACAGGGATTAAAGTTTGGCGAAAATCAGCTTTTTGCATTTTATATAAATATTTCTAACCTCCTGAAAAGTGCTGCAACCGGTAAAAGCCATTGCGGCACTTTCATTAACACCCTTTATTATTCAAATAACTTTGCTATCGTAATAAAATCAAATATTTTTCCTACTTTTGCATCCGAATAAAAAAAGAGATAATTTAACAAAGACGTTATTAAAAAAAAAGAAATGCCTTATTTAACAATCGAAAAAAAAGCGAAAATTTTTACAGACTTTGGTGGTAAAGCCGCCAACACAGGATCAATTGAGGGTCAGGTTGCACTGTTAACAGAGCGTATCAACCATATTTCTGATCATCTTAAAACCAACAAAAAAGACTTCTCTTCTCAGCGTGGACTGATGATGATGGTGGGTCAGCGCAAGCGCTTACTTACTTATCTCAGCAAACACGATTTGACAGGCTACAGAGGTTTAATTGAAAAGTTAGGTCTACGTAAATAAAACAACTACAATGTTTAAATAAATTAATTCCCAACTATAGTTTTACAGTTGGGAATTATTGTTATTTACACCCGTTTTTCAAACGGGAATTTGCATGCCTTTTCTAAATAATTTTATAAAATAACAATAATGAGTTTAACAACCAAATCAGTAACCTTTGATATAGGTGGCGGCCGTATGGTAACCATTGAAACAGGTAAAATGGCCCGCCAGGCAGATGGTGCGGTTACAGTGCAGCAGGGAAATTGTATTCTATTGGCTACCGTGGTGGCAAATAAAGAACCAAAAGAGGGTCAGAATTTTTTCCCTTTATCGGTAGATTACCAGGAAAAATTTTCATCAGCGGGCCGCGTACCTGGCTCTTTTTTCAAAAGAGAAGCCCGCTTAAACGATTACGAAATATTAACCAGCCGTTTAATTGACAGGGCGCTTCGTCCTTTATTTCCGGAAGATTATTTATGTGATGTACAGGTATTGATCAGTCTTGTATCAAGTGATGCTGAAGTTTTACCGGATGCATTGGCTTGCCTCGCAGCTTCTGCAGCATTAGCCGTTTCTGATATTCCTATCCAGGAAATTATTTCTGAAGTGCGTATCGCAAAAAAGAACGGCGCATTCATTATCAATCCAAGCCGTAGCGAACTGGCAGAATGTGATCTTGAATTCATCATCGCCGCTACTGAAAAGAACATCATGATGGTGGAAGGTGAAGCCAAAGAGTGCCAGGAAGAAGACCTGGTAAAGGCTTTGGAACTGGCGCATGACGCCATCCGCATCCAGATCAAGGCACAGGCAGACTTAAGGGCAGCATTGGGGATTACGGCAAAAAGAGAATACACCAAGCCTTACCGCAACGAAGAATTGAATGAAAAAATCATCGCTTTTGCGAAAGATAAAATGTATGCCATTTCATCAGCTGCCTCTGCAAAACATGAAAGAAGCGATGCTTTTGATGCTTTGAAAAAAGAAGTAAAAGAATTACTGGGAGAAGAATTGCCTGCAGAAGATAAAGGCCTGATAGGTCATTATTTTGGTGAATTGCAATACAATGTTGTAAGGGACATGATCCTGAACGACAGAAAGCGTTTAGATGGAAGGGGTACTGAAGATATTCGTCAGCTGGATATGGAAACCAGTATTTTACCAACACCACACGGATCTGCATTATTTACCAGGGGAGAAACCCAGTCACTGACTACAGTAACTTTTGGAACACCTTTGGACGAGTTGCTCGTAGAAAGCGCTTTCAAATCTGACTATACTAAGTTCATCCTGCATTATAACTTCCCTCCGTTTTCTACCGGTGAAGTAAAGATGATGAGAGGCGTAGGCCGCAGGGAAGTTGGTCATGGTAACCTGGCTATGCGTTCATTAAAACAAATGATGCCCGGTAAAGATTATCCATATACTGTAAGGGTCGTTAGTGATATTTTGGAATCAAATGGTTCTTCTTCAATGGCTACAGTTTGTGCAGGTTCACTGGCATTGATGGATGCAGGTGTTCCCATTAAAAAGCATGTGAGCGGGGTTGCAATGGGCTTAATTACCAAGGAAGGAAAATTTGCCGTATTGACAGATATCTTAGGCGATGAAGATCACCTGGGCGATATGGATTTTAAAGTTACCGGAACACGTGATGGTATTTGTGGTGTACAGATGGATATAAAAGTAGATGGTTTAAGCATGGATATCATGCGCCAGGCATTGGAGCAGGCACGTAAGGGACGTTTGCACATACTGGATGCAATGTATGCTTGTATGCCTGCGCACAGGGAAGATGTGAAACCACATGCTCCGAGAATGGTTAAACTTACAATTGATAAGGAATATATTGGCGCAGTGATAGGGCCGGGTGGTAAAGTGATACAGGAAATGCAGCGTGAAACTGGCGCTACCATTAATATCGAAGAAGTAAACAATGTTGGTGAAGTAAGCGTATTCTCTGCCTCCAAAGAAAGCCTGGATAAGGCTGTAAACTGGATTAAGGGATTGGTTGCTGTACCGGTAGTAGGCGATACTTATGAAGGGACTGTGAAAAGTATTAAAGAGTTTGGTGCTTTTGTAGAGTTTCTTCCTAAAAAAGAAGGGTTATTGCACATCAGTGAAATAAGCTGGAAGCGCCTGGAAACAATGGACGGCATTTTTAAAGAAGGTGACAGGGTAAAAGTTAAATTGCTTGAAATTGATCAGCGTACCGGCAAATTTAAATTGAGCCGTAAAGCGCTGATGCCAAAACCTGAAGCACAGCCCAAAGGGTAGGCATTAACCGGCATTAATTCACATTGAAATATATTTAGTACTCCGGAAATCAAACTCCGGAGTTTTTTTATTTAATCAACGCAAGCCGGGCAGTTTTAATCGGCTTACCTGTATTCATTTTGCTTACATTGCAGGCTCATCAAATTATCTTTCGCACCAGCGATATAAGCCCCCAATTTTTACATGCAGTATTTATCATTTGATTTTGAAATAAAGAACTCCGGCGAATCCGAACAATTGGTTGCCTTATTGAGTGACCTGGGATTTGAAGGTTTTGAAGAGACCGACACTTATTTACATGCTTTTATTCAGCAGGAGAAATTCAGCGACACGGATTTCGCAGGTGTTATCCAATTGTTTGAGACGGTTGCGTACACCGCTGCAACCATCGAAAACACTAACTGGAACCAGCAATGGGAAGAAAGCTTTGAACCTGTTGTGGTAAATGATTTCGTTGCCATACGGGCGCATTTTCATCAATCCATTAAACAGGTAAAGTATGAAATTATTATCACGCCTAAAATGAGTTTTGGCACAGGCCACCATGCCACTACCCATTTGGTTATTGAACGAATGTCATCAATTGATTTTGAAGGCAAACAGGTATTAGACTTTGGTACCGGAACAGGAATTTTAGCTATCCTGGCGGAGAAGCTTGGGGCTGCTGCCGTGCTCGCAGTTGACAATGATGAATGGAGTATCAACAATGCCACGGAAAATATCATACAAAATAGTTGTACCAACGTTGTGATTGAGCAACATAATAGCATTCCGGTCGTTAGAAAATACGACGTTATTTTAGCCAATATTAATCTCAATGTAATTACAGCTAATCTTGACGCCATTAAATTGGTTGCATCGCCTGGGTGTCAGATTATTTTTAGTGGTTTTTTAAAATCAGATGAGCGTACAATGAAGGAAAATGTTGCCGCTCGTGGGCTTCAGTATGTTTCCACCCATCAAAATGGCAACTGGATTACCATGGAAGTTATAAAATAACGTTATGGTTTAATGTGATGATTAAAAATGACTGCTGAAAAGGATTATTCAATATATTTGTAAACTCAACTCACTAAAGAAACGATGAAAGAATTATTATTATTAATCATTGCTTACTTTATTGGTTCTATACCAACCGCTTTAATTGTTAGCAAAAGCTTTTTTGGCGTGGATATACGCGATTATGGAAGCGGAAACATGGGCGCTACCAATACTTTCAGGGTATTGGGTTCGCAGTATGGAACGATTGTAATGATCATAGATATAATCAAGGGTGTAACGGCTGTTTGCCTTTTCTACTTTTTACCTTCTTATTTACATGACGAATGGGCGAGAACCAATTTGATGGTTGGACTGGGACTATCTTCAGTATTGGGACATGTATTTCCCATTTTTGCTCAATTCAGAGGCGGTAAAGGTGTAGCAACCTTATTCGGAATGATGCTGGCAATACAACCTGTTATTGCAGCCAGCTGTGTAGGTGTGTTTTTGCTGGTGTTATTTTTTACCAGATACGTCTCCCTTAGTTCTATATTAGCGGGTCTTTTTTTACCCATATGCGTTTTGTGGATTTGGAATGATGATGTGACTATATACAGAATATTCGCCGTACTGGTAGCCGCTATGATCATTCTTACCCACCAGAAAAACATAGTGAAAATCCTTCGTGGTAACGAAAGCCGTATTCCCATCTTAAAGTACCGGGACAGACGTCGTGCCCGGCGAAAATGAAGCCTTTCCAAATCTTCGCCATATTGATAAATAATGTTTGCAAACTGCTGCAGGCTAAATTGGTACACCAATTGTTTTGTGTAGGATAAAAATATATCACAATGAAAAAATTAATTTTTCTATTGGTTGCTACTTCTGTTTTTGCAGCATGCAGCCGGAATGCAGTGACAGGGCGCAGGCAACTAAGTTTATTGCCGGAAAGCCAGTTGCAGGAAATGGCCTTAACAGAATATAAAACCTTCCTTTCCCAAAACAAGGTGGTAAGTACAGGTGCTAGTAAAGATGCAGAGATGGTCCGCAGAGTAGGGTCAAGAATTGCCTCAGCAATTACAGAATATTACACCAAACAAGGTAAGGGAGACGTATTATCGGGCTACAACTGGGAATTTAACCTGGTAGACAACAAAGAAGTAAATGCCTGGTGTATGCCGGGGGGGAAAGTGGTAGTATATACCGGCCTGTTGCCGGTTACCCAAAATGAAGCAGCATTGGCTATTGTGTTAGGGCATGAAATTACCCATGCTGTGGCCAGGCATGGAAACGAGCGGATGAGCCAGGAAATGCTTACGCAGGGACTTGGTTCGCTTGTAAACGTTGCTACCGCTAATAATCCCAAAGTAAATAGCATCTTTAATACAGTATATGGACCGGGAAGTCAACTAGGTTATGCGCTTCCCAATTCCCGGAGCCAGGAGTATGAGGCCGATCATTTTGGATTAATATTCGCTGCTATGGCAGGTTATAATCCCAGGGAAGCGGTTACTTTTTGGGAAAGAATGGCTGCAGCCAGCGGAGGGCAGAAGCCACCTGAATTACTAAGTACGCATCCGGCAGATGCCAACAGAATTGAGAAAATAAAGGGATTCATGAATGAGGCATTGAGTTACTACAAGCCTGTAAAATAAAATTGAATTTAGTTGTGAATAAAAGACCTTCCTTCAGGAGGGTCTTTTTATTTGCCGTTCCAAAAAAAGCGGTAACTTTGCGCATTCCAATTACATTTTTGTCGCAGTATTATCCATTTCTTTTTAAAAACTCCTTACTATACCTATTAGTGTATGTACAGGTAATCTATTTTTACCACCTATTTAAATCATTTTAATTATGGAAGTATTAGTACCGTCACAAACAATTTTAGAAAAACTTCAGTTAAAGGATGAAAGAAATCTGTTGATACAAGGTCTGCCGTCCACCATTGAAAAACAGTTTATCAAATTATCATTTGCCAAGAATATTACCCCGCTTTTAAAAATTAAAAAGATTGATTTCGCATTAATTTTCGCCATCAGTAAGCAGCAGCTAAGAGATATTTTAAAAGACGTGTTGCCAGCATTAAATGAAGACGCGAAACTTTGGATTGCTTATCCCAAGCAGACATCGAAAATTGTAAGCGATTTATCCAGAGACTGCAACTGGGAATGCGTAGCCCAGTTAGGATATGAAGGTGTCAGGATGATTTCGCTGGATCATGTATGGTGCGCCATGCGTTTTAAGAAGGCTGAAAAGGTGAAACATATTTTTGAAGATTCAGTTCAACTGGACTATGTTGATACCCACGCAAGAGTAATAACTACACCGCCGGAGCTGGAAGAATTATTTACTGAAAATGCCACGGCCAGGCAATTTTTTGACAGCCTTTCTTTTACCAATAAAAAGGAATATGTTGTTTGGATAACCGGATCCAAAAAAGAGGATACGAGAACAGCCAGGTTAAAATCTACCATAGAAAAATTAAACAACGGCAGAAAAAATCCCTCTGAAAAATAGCTATTCAGTGCCTGTTACCAAAAGGTGATTGATGCGTTTTGCAAGCCAGCTGTCTTTAACGGGAACCATCCAGTTTTGGAGTAATTCCTGTTTTGAGGTAACTGTATTATTGAAATAAATAGTAGACCCATCAATAAAATTGTTTTCAACAGCATAATTCAACTGCGATAACGGCAGCAGTTGTACTTTATCTTTTATTATAAAAGCAAGCGATTGCCGGTCGAATAAATCTACTTTAAACAACTTTTCAATTTCTTTTATTACATGCACCGAACTGTCGGTACTGCAGCCACTAACACCGGCTGCAGATTCGTCCGCCATCAGCACAATAAACTGTCCAAAAAATAAGTTGCCATATCCTTTTACGGTTGCCCCGTGACTTTTCCAACTGCTTACAAATTGTTCCAGAATCTCTTCTATCTGCAATGCCTCGCTTAAAAAAAACAAGCGGCTGCACTGGTAAATCCACACCCTGGAGGAGGGTAAAAAATCGGCTGGTATCTGTTCTTTAAAATTGATATTCATACTACAAAATTATTATAAACTTGCGGCAATAAGCTCAGCAATATCCAGCACCTGGATATCTTCTTCCTTATTACTGTTTTTTACGCCATCTGTCATCATGGTATTGCAAAAAGGGCATGCCGCGGCAATAATGGTTGCACCTGTTTCCAGTGCATCTTTTGTTCTTTCCTGGTTAATGCGGATGTCTCCCTTTTCCTCTTCCTTAAACATCTGGGCGCCACCAGCACCACAGCACAAACCATTGCTGCGACAGCGTTTCATCTCTACCAGTTCTGCATCGAGCGCCTCCAGTACCTTCCGCGGCGCCTCATAAATATTATTCGCCCGTCCAAGATAACAGCTGTCGTGATAGGTGATTTTTTTTCCTTTAAAGCTGCCGTTTTCCCGCAGTTTTATTTTCCCCTCGTCAATTAATTGTTGTAAAAAACTGGTGTGATGTACCACTTCGTAATTGCCGCCTAATTCGGGGTATTCATTTTTTAAAGTATTAAAACAATGCGGGCAGGCAGTCACGATTTTTTTAACATTGTAGCCGTTCAAAACCTGTATGTTCTGGTAAGCCATCATTTGAAACATAAATTCATTACCGGCCCTTCTTGCCGGATCTCCCGTACACATTTCTTCTTTGCCCAATATGGCGTAGCTGATTTTCAACCGGTCCAGAATGGTAACAAAGGCTTTGGTAATTTTTTGCGCCCGCTGGTCAAAGCTGCCTGCACAGCCAACCCAAAATAATACTTCCGGACTTTCGCCTTTTGCCGTCATGGCCGCCATTGTTGGTACCTGCATACATTTTGAGTTGAGTATAGCAAATGTATTAAATGTTCATTGTTTTATAAGGGTGTTTATTTTGCAGGGAAGTGGTTAATTTTGACTGACAACTTATCTAGTGAAAAACATTTTACACCGCATTACAAACTGGGAAGCATGGCCATTTGGAATATTATACGCACCATTGTCTGTATTCTGGCTGTGGTATATCATCAGGTCACGTGCAGTATGGTTTTTTACTTCCAGTAATCCTAAAATTACTTTTGGTGGATTGGAAGGAGAGCCCAAAAAAGAGATGTATGATTTGTTGCCTAAAGAACTTTACCCACCTACATTTTTTGTTTCAGCAAACGAAGCCATTTCATCTGTTGAACAGCAATTAACAACCCACAATATCAACTTTCCTTTTATAGTAAAGCCGGAAGTGGGCGAACAGGGCGTTCTTTTAAGGAAAATCAATAACCAAAATGAATTAATACATTATCACACTTTAATGCCATGGGACTATATTGTACAGCAACTGGTGCAATATCCCATGGAAGTGAGTGTATTTTACATCCGCCATCCCAAAGAGAGCAGGGGAGTAGTTACTGGTTTTTTACATAAAATTCCGCTGCAGGTAACGGGCAACGGAACTGATACATTGCAGCGCCTTGTGATGCAGCATCCCAAGGGTAATAAACAGCTTGCTTTGCTGGAGGCGAAGCACCAGAAAAACTGGCTGCAGGTTATACCAGAAGGGGAAAGATACCTGCTCAGTTATGCTGCTAACCATAACCGTGGCGCCCGTTTTGTGGATTTAAAGCATGCTATAGATGACCAGCTCACCGCTTTGTTTGATGGTATCAGCAGTACAGGGAATGAGTTTTATTATGGCAGGTACGATATTATGTGCAGCAATGTGGAAGACCTGAAGGCAGGTAAAAATTTTACTATTTTGGAATACAATGGCTGCGGTGCAGAACCCAATCATTTTTATGATACTGGGTATACTTTATTAGGTGCTTATAAAGAAATATTAAAGCATTGGAAAGCACTGTACCAGATCAGTAAATATAACAGGCAACAAGGCGCTTTACCCTGGTCGTTTAGCAGGGGCAGAAAGTTTTTAGCGGCATCAAGAAAAGTGGGTGCAGAAAGAAAAGCCCTGGATTTAAAAATAGGATAGAGAGCATAGCAGATGTCTGATTTTTTGATGACTGAATTTTTTCGATTGTTGCCTATCCCAACATGGTTGTACGCTTTTTAGAAGGGATTTTTTGAAGACATTAAAATGGCTGACCATGAGTTTGCTTAATCAGCCAGCCTGTTAAAAACGGCAGCCTTTTCATTATGCTGATAAAAAGATTGGTGATCCATGTTTTGCCAAAAACCTCCTGTATCAGCCTTCCGGCAAACACCCTTTTACCAAATAAATGTTGCCAGTTACGGGCATAAACGTCTTCCATTTGTGGTCTGGTGGTAGTATGTTCCAAAAAATCAGTAATGGCTTCCGCTGCAATTTTACTGCTGTGCAAAGCCATGCTCATGCCGTTTCCGCACAGGGGTGTGATTATTCCGGCGGCATCACCACATAACAATACATGGTTTTGTACCTGCGATTTTTTTGCAAAAGATATTTGGGAAATGGTGACGGGTGTAGAAAACAGCATGGTGGCTGTTTCAAAAATGTTTTTTAAATGTTTATTTTTATACAACACATTTTTTTCCAGCTCCCTGATGGAATTATCATTGTTTCTTAAATTGGCAGCATTGGTTAAATAACAAAGACAGTAAGTATCATCCTCTACCTTCGAGATGCCGCAGTAGCCGTCCTTAAAATTGTGCAGCGCAATCGTGTCAGCCGGAAACTCTGTTTTGATATGGTATTTTACGCCGACATAATTACTGAGCTTATTATTTTTTTTCAGGATAAAACTTCGTTTCCATTTTACATCCAGGTTGCTCCTTTTACCAAAGCTTCCTGCACAAATGGTGCTGGTAAAGTTTCCCTTTGCAGTATGCAGTTCAAATTGCCCGTTTGTAAAAATTACATCTTCTACTTTGCAGTGCTCATGCACGCATACTCCGGCAGCTTCAGCAATTTTCTTTAATTCAAAGTCAATGGTGTAACGGCTGATGCCAAAACCGCCCAATGGCAATTGATATTGCAATGCATTTCCGTTAGGAGAACTTACAATTAACTTTTTTATAATAGGCAATTGCATTGCTGATAACGGTACTCCTAATCGTTCAATAAAATCCCAGCTTTCAAGACTGATGTACTCGCCACAAACTTTGTGAAAAGGATATTCTTCTTTTTCAAAAAGCGCCACTGAATATTTTTTGGCCGCCAGTTGAATGGAAAGTGCCAGCCCTGCAAGCCCGCCCCCGATAATAGTTACATCGTATTGTGTCGTTTCAGTCATTGATGCAAACAATTAAATGCCGGAAAGCCCACTTCCAGCTGATAGAATAATTTTTTATGGCCGCACCTGTAAATATACTATTCCATTCACATAATTTAAAACCCCGGGCAACAGAAAGGGGCGCATCATTTTTTACAAGGTAAGAGGAAGAAAAAATTCGCGTAATCAGCCGGATAGAATAATACGCCAGCCAATGCCTGTGAAGATCGTTGATAAAAAAGCCGGTACGACTTTGCCTGCGCATCCACTGCATCATTTTAAGCAATTGCTCGTTTGTAAAGTGGTGACAAAAGAGTGAAGAAAATATAATATCCGGCTTCATGTCGTCAAACCAAACATCCCGGTAATCTTTTACCATCCACTGACAAGGCAAATCGGGATATTGTTGTTTTGCAAAGTCAATACATTCCTGCTTGATATCAATCCCGATAAAATTTACAGCAATACCTTTTTTTGTGCACCATTTGTTTATAGCCTGTAAATTATCGCCACCGCCACAACCCATTTCGCAGATGGTGATAAGTTGATTTGTTTTGCAATGCTGCAGTAATTGTTGCATACCTTTTATGGTAATACCATGACCGCCCAGCCAGGTGTTGATTAGGTTCAGCTCCCGCATATTTTGTTCTATGTCGGCAAAAGCAATATTGTCTTTGTCCAGAATTTCTTTGTCAGCGGATCTGTTGGCAAGGTTAATCATAGGTCGCAATAAATGTTTCCATTGTTAAGCCCGGGCCAAAGGCCGCTCCAAAAACAGCGGCATCTTTAATATCCGTGCCTTCTTTTAATTCACGTAAAATTTTCTCTAAAACAAACAAAACTGTCGGACTACTCATGTTGCCATATTCCCTTAACACGTCGTAGCTAAACTGCAGCTGCGCTGCTTTTAACCCCGTGCTCTGTTGAATGGCCTCCAGTATTTTTTTTCCGCCGGGATGTATACACCAATGACTTATACTTCCCTTGTCCATCCCTGCATTCAGGAGGGCCTTGTTTAATAAACTGTCAAAATCTTCCTTTACAAGATCAGGCACATATCCTGTTAAAGTCATCAAAAAGCCGCGGGATGATAATTGCCAGCTCATATCTTTTTTGCCTTTAAAGGCAACATCAGAGAAAAAGTTTTTCAACGTCATGCCTCTGGCGCTTGCAGTGTTATTCTGCATTAAAACTGCGGCGCAACCATCGGCAAACAGCAGGGTTGAGGTAATATTATCAATTGAATTTTCTTTTTGAAAATGCAGTGTACAAAGCTCAGTACATACAATAATTATATTTGCCTTTTCGTCGCCATTGCAAAGTGCATCAGCAATTTTCAATGCATGTATGGCGGCATAGCAGCCCATAAAATTTACCGATGTGCGGAAAATATTGGGAGATAAACCTAGTGTTTCCATAATGTCAAGATCCATTCCCGGCGCACTCATACCTGTACAACTAACCGTTATCAGGTGCGTAATTTCGGCTGGCTCAATTTTGTCTGCAATACAATCCAGGATGGTTTCTACAGAAAGTTTAGCAGCGTTACAGGCAAACCACTGCATTCTTTTTTCAAGGTCAGGAAAAGGTTCCAGGCTCTTTGATTTGGAATAGAATTGGCGGTCTTCCGCATTGCTGCTATAATCGGGCAGTACACTAAACCTGGTGTCTATCCCGCTATGACGATATAAAAATTTTAATTTCCTGCTGTCGGTTTCACTTTCACTATAAATAGTATCAGCAAACTCAAAAATAGCATCCTGCTGGTGTTTGTATTGTGGTACACCTGTGGCTATCGAAATAATTTTGCTCAAAGTTTTTCAATTAAAAATAAAGTAATAAAGGCCGCATTGGTGCAAACAGATGCCAGCAGCGTCATGCGCATGGTGTTAACAAAATTTGCAGCTGTATGTTTAAGGGTTACCTGCCTGAACCACCAGAAAAAATATACGAGCACAGGGATAAAAAAGATTTGAATGATAAAAAAACTGTTTTTCTGAAGTGTGGATAACAATTGATATGCCAGTGTTGAAACAGCAACGAAGTACACAATGGCGGTAAAAATAAAAGTGCCTTTGTACCCGAGTAGTAAACTCAGTGTATTTACTCCATCGGCTTTATCCTGCTGGTGCTGGTAAATTTGCGTAAGGGGATAAAAGCCGCCAATCAGCAGGGAAGCCGCAATCATGCCAAACAATGGTACAGCAAGTGTTTTATCGTTGCTGCCGCCATGCATCACCAAAAAAAAAGTGACCGCCCCCTGGAAAAAAATAACGGTTACATAGCCTGCGATTGGATATTTTTTTAAACGAATGCCGCGGTAACTGTAAGCCCTTGAAGCGAGAATGTAAGCCAGTATACCAATCACAAAATAAATGCTGATGAAACAACTCAATGCGATTGCAATAGCATCCAGCAAAACTGTCACGTAAAATAACTGCGGTGTAGGTTGCATGGGGTTTTTTATCCCCCCAACGCTTTCAGTATCCCTGTCCATATAACTATTATAGCCATTACTGGCGGGATATACCAGCAAATGCAAAATGACAAAAATCAATATAGCCCGGCCAGTATTGATTTGCGGTGTTTGGCTCAAAGCAAACCAATACACCGGCATCAGGAAAAACGAAAAATGAAACCGCAGTAGTTGTATAGTGGATGATTTTATCAAGAGCATAATTTATGCTGTAATTTAATGCACTTAAGCCAGCAGGTCAAAAAACCTCCTGAGGCAGACAGCATTAGCACAGCAAAATATTCAACCACTTATCTTTGCGTTATGCCAAATATTATAAAGGTTTTTCTTTGGGGACTTGTCATCAGTTTTTTAGGATCGCTTCCATTGGGCACGCTGAATGTAGCCGCTATGCAAATTGGTATACAGGAAAGTATCCGGGAAGCCATCTGGTTTTCTTTTGGTTCATTGCTGGTAGAAATGATTTATGTGCGTATTTCGCTGGTTGGTATTGATTGGGTGCGCAAGCAGGCCACACTAATGAAATGGATGGAATGGGTTACCCTTGCAATAATTGTGGCGCTGGCAATCGGTAGTTTTGTTGCTGCTGCCAAAGGTGGTGGTAATACAAAAAATATCATGCTCAATAATCATCTGCACCGTTTTTTGTTGGGTATGCTGATGTGTGCTATTAATCCTGTCCAGATACCATTCTGGTTTGGCTGGAGTACGGTGTTATTTACAAAAAATATCCTGCAGCCTGTACAAAGTCAGTACAATGTCTACATCATTGGCATCGGCATTGGAACGTTGATGGGTAACTGCGTTTTTATTTTTGGTGGTAAATGGATGGTGCAAAGAATTGCCAATAGTCAGCAATATTTAAACTGGGTAATCGGTGGCATATTCGCTTTAACAGCGGTGATACAACTGGTAAAAATGTTGCTGCATAAAGATGGGGTGTCTAAATTTCATGGGGAGAAGCAGGGACATGGAATTGGATAATTGATTAATGGATAATTAAATGCAGTCCGACCAACCACCGCACACAACTCACAACTCGCTATTCACCATTGACAACTCACCACTCACGCCTCATCTGAAAATAACCGTTCCCAACTGTTTGGTCAATTCAATTTCCATGTGTTTCAGGTGCTGGTGAATCTGTAGAAATACCAGCTGTTCTTCCATTGTTTGCTCTTTCTCCATGTCCCGCTGGTTTTCGTCCATCATGCGTTTTATCTTCCGCAATTTTAAATAATTCAGTGTGCTGAATACTTCTTCCTTATATAAATCTTCTCTTGTAGCTATCTTCCCTTCAAACACATTTTTCCAGTTATGGCTTATCTCAAAATTATAGTCCATTACACTTACCACCAGGGCGCTCAGCGCAAAATCTTCATGGTATAAAAATGTTTTCGCATTCGGCTCCAGCCCGTTATCGTACCAGGTTTTATAGGTCTTTATCAGGTCAATCAGGCTTTTATTGTCAATCATTTCTTCCAGCTGGTTGTGCTCAATTTCTGCAAACATATGGTCTGCAACACGCTGTTCACCATCCCATTCTTTTAAACCGAATTCAAGCAAACTCCTTACCATGGCCCGTTCCTGCTGTTCATCCCTGTTTAATAATCCAACAGCGTCATCTTCAATTTCAAAAGGAGCGGCAGGCGCAGCAAAATTGTCATTGGCTTCTTTGCGGTTCGTTTTATTTTCTTCACTGGTAATTTTTTCCCGTATAAATTTATTCACCAGCGCATGCAAACCACCTTCTTCGATCTTTAATAATTCAGCGCTTTGTTTAATATAATCCTGCTGACGGGTAAAGTCTTCCGCCTTGTTTATTTTAGAAATCGTTTCTGCTACCTGGTTTACCACCGCCGATTTTTTTGCTGAATCATTGCCGGCATCTTTTAAAGAAACTTCCAGCTGGAACAGGATAAAATCTTTTTTATTGGCAGCAATAAATTCCTTAAATGCGGCAGCGCCCACTTTATTTACATAACTGTCCGGATCTTCTTTATCCGGTATCAATACCAGTTTTACGTTCAGGCTTTCTTCCAGCGCAAGATCCATCCCCCGCAGCGCCGCTTTAATACCGGCACTATCACCATCATAAATAATCGTGAGGTTGTTGGTGTATTTTTTTACCAGCCGCAACTGGTCGGGTGTAAGCGACGTACCGCCGCTGGCCACTACGTTTTCAATACCAGCCTGGTGCAGACTCACCACATCGGTATAGCCTTCCACCAGCAAACATTCATCTGCTTTATCAATAGCCATGCGGGCAAAATAACTGCCGTATAAAATTTTACTTTTTACATAAATTTCATTTTCCGGTGTATTGATGTATTTCGGCGCCTTATCATTTGTTTTTAAAATTCTTGCCCCAAAACCAACCACCTTACCGCTTTGGTTATGTATTGGAAAAATAATTCTACCGCGGTAATTATCCACCGGCCGCTCATCCCTGATGGCCACCAACCCGCTTTTTTGCAGCAGCTCCACATTGTATTGCGCCTGAATGGCTGCTTTTGCAAAACTATCCCTGGCCTCCGGGTTAAAGCCCAGCTGAAATTTTTTAATGATCTCTTCGCGGAAACCACGTTGTTTTAAATAGCTCAGGCCTATATCCTGGCCTTCCTCGGTATTTAATAAATGATTGGTAAAAAATTGCTGCGCAAAATTGTTGATGATAAATAAACTCTCCGCACTCTGTTGTTGTAATTTTTGTTCCGGCGAAACCTCTGTCTCTTCAATTTCCACATTGTACCGTTGTGCCAGCCAGCGAAGCGCTTCTACATAGGTGTACTTTTCATGCTCCATTAAAAAGCCAATGCTGTTGCCACTGCGGCCGCAACCAAAACACTTGTAAATTTCCTTTGCCGGCGATACCGTAAAAGATGGTGATTTTTCGTTGTGAAAAGGGCACAGGCCCAGATAGTTGGTGCCCCTTTTTTTTAGTTTTACAAAAGTGCCCACTATCTCAATAATATCAATCCTGCTGAGAATTTGCTGTATGGTATTAGGAGAAATCAAAAGTTAGGTGTTGTTTTATTTAGGCAAATGTAATAACAATGTCTTTATGATGAATAGAGCATTACTCCAGGCGCTGATTCTTTTGAGCGCCCGGGCGGGCTGTCCGCTCTACTCCGCAGCGCCATAGTGACCAAGTGCCAATAACCGGCGTGTTTACGGCGCTTTGCGGGGTGCCGCTGCCATCCCTGGCGCAGCTGAATCGAAGTGTAAGCTGTTTCAGCCTGTGTCTTTATAGGACCGATAAACGCGATGTTTTCCGTGCAGCGGCAGTTTTGGCAATAATTTGTAAAAGAGCCCCAATTATGGCATGGTTTATGAAATTTCCATGATCTTTTTATCCTAATTAACAACAAACTAATACCTTTAACGCCTAAAATAAAATTTGAAATGAAGAAACTTTCCTTTTTCGCAGCCGCAGTACTGTTGGTTAACATTGCATTTGCACAAAGCATTGATGATGTTAAAAAATATGTTTTGCTGCGTCAGACAAAACAAGCAAAAGAAGCTGTAGATAAATATCTTGCGGTAGAAAAAAATGCTCAAAAGCCGGATGGCTGGTATTATAAAGGCTTTGCGTATGATTTAACATCGAAAGATTCAGCAATGAGCATTACGGATGCAGGTGCCATGAAAACCGAAGCATTTAATGCAATCCAAAAATATTTTCAGCTCGATCCAAAAGCACCCCTTTCCAAAGACGAAAACAATTCAGTTCTGTTCGATTTGTATGCCGGTTTTTCGTCTGACCTGGGCGTAAAAGCTTACACGCAGAAAAATTATGATGTAGCTTTTGAAAATTTTAAAAAGGCCATCGAAGTACATGATTTTATTTATTCAAAAGGGCTGGAAGGTGCCAATAAATATAAATTCAATGGTATCGATACCATGTTAACTTTGTATACAGCAATAGCTGCAAACGATGCTAAGAAAAAAGATGATGCGGCTATTTTTTATAAAAAACTGGTAGATGCCAATATTGCTGATACCCAATACGTAGATGCTTACCAATACCTGGCAGATTATTACAAAAATAAAAAGGACCAGGCAGCCTTTACAGATATAATAGAGAAAGGTAAAAAGTCATATCCTAAAAACGCGGATTACTGGACGGCACTTGAAATTGAACAGGCTACCGATGGTGTAGAAAAGCCACAGATTTTCGATAAATATGATGCCTTAATGGCAAAGTATCCTGATAATTACGTGCTTCCTTTCAACTATAGTGTCGAATTGTACAGGTATATTTATTCAGACGAAATGAAAACAGCCAATACAACTCCTTTTAAAGAGAAATTACCAGAAGTTTTGAAGAAAGCCATTGCTGTCAAATCAACACAGGAGGCTAATTTTTTAATGGCTAATTTCTTATACAATAATTCTATTGATCTGTCAGAAGATGCAAGAAAAATAAAAGGACCAAAGCCGGCCGATCTTAAAACAAAAAAAGATATGGAAGCCAATGCTACAAAGCAAATGAATGATGCCATACCTTATGCCGAAAAAGTGGTGAGCCTGTATGCGGAAAATCCTAAACCAAAGGCCGGCGAAAAAGTAAATTACAAACAGGCACTTTCAATTCTGAAGAACATCTATGATGTAAAAAAAGATGCTGTTAAATCTGCAGCATACGATAAAAAAATAAAAGAAGCGCAATAATAGTTTGTTGAATTAATTTGTAAGAGCAGCATACTAAAATATGCTGCTCTTTTTTTAACTTGTAGCAATGAACATTGCATCACCTGTTATACAGCTAATTGAATGCCCCAGGGACGCCATGCAGGGCTGGCCCCACTTTATACCTACTCACAAAAAAATACAGTACCTCAACGCCTTACTAAGAGTAGGTTTTAATACCATTGATTTTGGCAGCTTTGTTTCTCATAAGGCCATTCCGCAAATGGCCGATACAGAACAGGTAATCCGCGGGCTTAACTCAGATGGATCAAAAACAAAACTGCTCGCCATTGTGGCAAATACCCGCGGCGCCCAGGATGCAATGGTACACAATGCAATCACTTACCTGGGATTTCCTTTTTCCATATCACCTACTTTTCAATTGCGCAATACCAACAGCAGTATGGAGCAATCACTGCAGACTGTGGAAGAGATTCAAAATCTCTGTATAAAAAATCAAAAAAAACTGGTCATTTATATTTCCATGGGTTTTGGTAATTTATATGGCGATCCCTATAATGAAAGCATAGTTATGCAGTGGTTGGAAACCATGACAGCAATGGATATAAGCATTATATCAATTGCCGACACTATTGGCATTGCCACGCCACAACAAGTAGGGTCCATTTTAAAAACAGTGATACCTGCGTATCCGGACACAACCATCGGCGTTCACCTGCATTCTACAACACACAATTGGAAAGCTAAACTGGATGCGGCCTTGCAGGCTGGCTGCCGTCGTTTTGACGGTGCATTAAAAGGCATCGGCGGGTGCCCGATGGCTGGAGATGAACTCGTTGGTAATATGGACACTGCGTTAATGATCCCCTGTTTCAATCAATTGAATTTGCTCAATAATTTAAATGAACAGGCTTTATCAGAATGCATTGATATTGCCAATGAAATATTTGTGTAATACCGTACCAACTTAATACACTTCCAATATCCGTATTTTATCAGTTTTAAATTATCCGTTCAAATGCTGCCCAATCAGTGTCATCAGCGTTCCATCCAATAGTGTTCTATCCATAAAAAACAATCCAGTAATTTTGCTTAATGAATTTTCACCTGGCCTTTTCACCCAAACCATTCGCAACCACTATTAGTCACCAGCAAAAATTGTTGCTGATTGGATCCTGCTTTACAGAAAATATGGGCGCTAAATTAAAGCAGCACAAATTTGATGTGCTTGAAAATCCCAATGGAATTTTATTCAATCCCATCAGTATTACCAAATCCATCAACTCTTACATTCATAACAAACAATACGCAGCAGCAGATTTATTTTACCAGAACGAATGCTGGAACAGCTGGGAGCACCACAGCCGTTTTTCGCATCCTGACTTGGAACAATGTTTACAAGGTATAAATCAGTCGCAACAAAAAGCACATACATTTTTAAAAAATGCAGACTGGTTATTGTTAACCCTGGGCTCTGCATTTGCCTATACGCTGGCAACGGGCAGTAGTGCAGGGTTGCAGGGAGAAGTGGTAGCCAACTGCCACAAAGTGCCGACAGATAAATTCAATAAAAAATTACTGAGCGTAGAAGAAATCACAACGGCGTTGCAGCAAATGATTACAGATATTAAAATCATTAATCCAACAATAAAAATAATTTTTACCATCAGCCCGGTGCGGCATTTAAGGGATGGGTTTGTAGAAAACAACCGCAGCAAAGCCACGCTGATACAGGCAGTACATACATTGATTGAAAACGACCAGAACCGGTTTTATTTTCCTGCCTATGAGCTGGTGATTGACGATTTAAGAGATTACCGTTTTTATGCAGAAGACATGGTGCATCCAAATTATGCGGCGACAAATTATGTATGGGAAAAGTTTGTGGATGTATGTATTGATGAAACAACAAAAAAACTGATGGCCGAAATCAATAGTATCAATGCCGCCAAAAGTCACAAACCATTTAACCCAACATCGCAGCAGCACAAAAAATTCTTACAAACAAACCTGGAAAAAGTAAACCAGCTAAACAGTCAATATCCCTACATCAATTTTGAAGCGGAGCGAAGCTATTTTGCAAATATAGAAACGCAGATGTAGCGGATGAAAACGGATAATGGGAATAGTAGATCTAAAATCACAAAACAAGAAATTAAATTGACCATCGGAGCCTTTCCTGCTAGCTGCGGCATTAAGCAAATAAACTCCGAAGTGTGCACTCCAAAAAAGTCCCCCCTTGGGGATTTAGGGGGCCACTCACTAATGTATCCGATCCCCCCTTACTTCCATCTCATCCATCACGGCCTTCTCATGCACCAGCCATTCTTTCCAGCGCTTGCGAACTTTATCTTTTTTGCAATAGGTTTCAGCGAGTTCAATAAACAAAGTATAATGCCCGGCTTCGCTTTCCATAAAGCGGCGGTAAAATCTTCTCATGTAGGCATCATTCAACCCTTCACTTAATCTTTTAAAACGTTCGCAACTGCGGGCTTCTATCAATGCCATGGTTAGTAAATGGTCCAGCATCCGGTCATCGGGGCTACCACCTTTCTGCTGAAACTCAATTAATTTATTTACATACACATCTTTTCTTTGCTTGCCCAGTTGTAATTTTCTTTTATGCAGTTCAGCAAGCACCAGGCGAAAATGGCCCCATTCTTCTGTAACAATCGGGCTTAAACTGGTAACTAATTTTTCCTTATCACTATAACGTTGAATGAGTGTAATGCAAGTGGTAGCCGCCTTTTGCTCGCAATAAGCATGGTCAGTCAGTATTTCTTCCAGTTGCATTTCAGCGAGGTTGATCCAGCGGGGGTCGGTAGGTAATTGTAAGCCGAGAATATTTTTAACATCAATACTGTCTGTCTGCATCATACAAAAATAAATAATTGAAATTAGTTTGTTAAAGATGGATTTACTTATTTTACGCATACAAATTTTTTTATGAAACTCTTGCCATGCATTCTTTCCGCAGCTGTAACAACCGGTTTGATAATTACCCTTAATTCAAAACTGTTATTACCTGCACCACTTGGCAAATTGCTGAGTCCGCAACACGGTGTTTGGCAGAATGCCGAAAATGCTGATGCGACCTTTAATGAAACGTTTAATTTTCCTCAGTTGAAAGCTAAAGTCAATGTGTACCTCGATGACAGACTGGTGCCGCATGTTTTTGCCGAACAGGAAAACGACGCCTATTTTGTACAGGGTTACCTGCATGCTAAATTCAGGCTATGGCAAATGGAATTGCAAACCCATGCCGCTGCCGGACGGGCAAGTGAAATTATTGGTGAAAAAGCGCTTACGCATGACCGTGAGTTCAGGCGGTTAGGTATGGTGTATGCCGCGGAAATTTCATTGAAAGAAATGGAAGCAGACCCAACAACCAAGGCTTCCTGCGACGCTTACACGGCGGGTGTAAACGCCTATATCAGCAATCTTACAGAAGCAAAATTGCCCATCGAATATAAATTAATAGGCTATCAGCCAGAGCCCTGGACCAATTTAAAAACGGCTTTATTTTTAAAATACATGTCGTACGATTTGGCGGCGCATGATGATGATATTGAAATGACGAATGCGAAAACTTATTTCAGCCCCGCAGATTTTGATTTGTTATATCCCTCCAAACAAGATTCCCTGGATCCCATTATTCCCAAAGGAACAATATATGCAGCACCCAAAGTATTGGTGAAAGCGCCTGCCACAGCAGATTCTGTTTACTTCGCCAATAAAGATTTGCTGGTAATGCAGGAAGAAAAGCCCGATCCGGAAAATGGCAGCAACAACTGGGTGGCTGCAGGCGGCAAAACAAAAAGCGGTGCGCCCATTTTATGCAACGATCCGCACCTGGGTTTAAACCTGCCATCGCTTTGGTTCGAGATGCAGCTAAGCACTCCCAACTTTAACGTGTATGGCGCTACCTTTCCCGGCGCACCCAGTGTAATCATCGGCTTTAATGATAACGTAGCCTGGGGCGTTACCAATGGTGGCCGCGATGTAAGGGACTACTATGAAATAAAATTTAAAGACGAAAGCCGCAATGAATACTGGTTTGACAGTGCCTGGAAGAAAACGGAGTTCCGTATAGAAACTATTAAAATAAAAGACCAGCCGGATTATATTGATAAAGTTGCCTACACGGTTTTTGGCCCGGTGATGTACGATAAAACTTTCAGCGGCAGCAGAATTACGGGCAATAAATATTATGCCGTTAGATGGAAAGCGCACGATCCCAGTAAAGAACTGCTGGCCTTCAATATGCTAAACCATGCAAAAAATTATGCAGATTATTTAGCGGCTGTCACCAACATGCATACACCCGGGCAAAACTTCGCCTTTGCAGCCAAAAATGGAGATATTGCCATGCGCACGCAAGGCGAGTGGCCTGCGAAATGGAAAGGGCAGGGCGATTTTATTATGCCCGGTACCGACAGCAGCTACATGTGGCAGGGCATGATACCCCAGGATGAAAACCCGTTTCAGTACAACCCCGAAAGAGGCTTTGTTAGCAGTGCCAATCAAAAGCCGGCCGACTCCACGTATCCATATTACCTTGGCCGTGATTATCCGCCTTACCGTGGTTTGATCATCAACAGGAAATTGACTGCCATGAGCGCCATCACGCCGCAGGATATGATGGCCATGCAAACCAGCAACTACGATGTATTCGCCGAAATGGCACGGCCCTTATTTTTAAAAAATATTGATGAAGGTAAGCTGGATGAAAATGGCAAAAAATACCTGGGCATGTTAAAAAAATGGGACCTCAACAACGACATTAATGCAACGGGCCCAACCATTTTTTCAGTTCTCTGGACTTGTTTTGATAGTGTTGTGTTGAAGGATGAATTTAAAAAAGCTCCCCAGGTAATCTCACATCCTTTTGAGAGCAGTTTGCTGGACGGCATATTAAGAGACAGCAGCTATAAATTTTTAGATAATATAGAAACACCCGTAAAGGAAACACTTGCAGATGATGTGACTGCCGCCTTTAAAGCCGCAACACAGCAGTTAAAAATTGAAGAAGGCAAATTCCGTTTAACATGGGCGGCATTTAAGGCAACAAGGATAAACCATTTGGCAAAACTGGAACCTTTCAGCAGGTTGAACTTGCCGGTTGGTGGCGGTTCACATTGTATCAACGCCACCAAGTCAGATCATGGTCCCAGCTGGAGGATGATTGTAAGCCTTACAGAAAAAACAGAAGCCTGGGGCGTTTATCCCGGCGGACAAAGTGGCAACCCCGGTAGTAAATTCTACGATAATTTTGTTGACCAGTGGGTAACGGGAAAATACTACCCGCTGTGGATGATGAAAGCTGGTGAAGAAAAAGACGGCAGGATAAAATGGAAAATGAGTTTCAGCAATTAGTAACGTTGCAATATTTTTTTGCAACAACCATCCTTAATTTTCAAACAGATTATATGAAATTTATCGTCTCTTTAGTATTGATTGCCTTGTTAAGTGTGGCGGCCTGCCTGTACCTGCCCTGGTGGAGCATTGCATTTGTTGCATTCGTTGTATCAGCCTTAATACCACAGCACCCGGGTAAATCTTTTTTAACAGGGTTCATTTCCATCCTGTTGTTATGGGGTTCTTTATCCTGGTATATCAGCAGTAACAACAATCATTTGCTGGCCCATAAAGTAAGCATGCTGATGTTTAAAACAGATAGTCCCTTTATGCTCATTGGCATCACCGCCCTTATAGGCGCACTGGTAGCAGGTTTTGCCGCTTTATCCGGCAGTTATTTAAGACGCAGTTGATTTGTTTTTGTCCGGGCTAAGCAGCCATGTGGTAAATTCTTGCATCGCCCTCTTGTACTTTTGCAGCTGAGTGGAACGCTTTCGGATTGAAAACTTTTTAGAATTAATTGTTAATGGTAACTTCTTAAGCCAGCATAAAAACTGGATAGTTACCGGCATCTCCCAAATTTTTGCTCCCATTTACAGCTTCATAACATAATCACTGTTAAATTCGCAGCTATTTATATTTAACCATGAGGAAATTTTTTTTGCTTCTTGCCATATTGATTGCCATTAAAACATCAGCACAAAAAATATACGGCACTGTCTTCAACGCAAAGGGCGACCTGCTGCCTTATTCTTCCATCACTATCAAGGGTACTACCACCGGTGCCAGCGCCAATAACAGGGCCCGTTTTGCGTTTAATGTAACCCCCGGAAATTATATCATCGTTTGCCAGCACATCGGTTATACCACGCAGGAAAAAGCAATCACTATCAATACACACGATGAAGAAGTGGTTTTTATTTTGGCTGAGCAAAAACTGGTGATGAAAGAAGTAGTGGTAAAAAGCAACGGGGAAGATCCGGCCTACCAGATCATCCGCGAAGCCATTAAAAAAAGACCCGGTTATTTTAAACAGGTAAATGCATTTACCTGCGATCTGTATGCCAAGGATATGATTAAACTGCGGCACCTGCCAACAAAAATTTTCGGCAGAAAAATTCCGGATGCAGACCGCCAGGAAATGATGCTGGATACATTGGGCGTAGGCATTATTTATTTATCGGAGTCGGTGGCCAAAGTGGCTATTCAGCAACCCGATAAATTTAAAATGCAGGTTGTCAGCAGCCGCGTAAGTGGCAGCAGTGGCTTTGGTTTCAGCTTTCCAACGTTCATCAGTTTATATCAAAATACCGTAACCATTTTCGCTGAACAACTTAACCCAAGGGGCTTTATTTCGCCCCTTGCCGATAAGGCCATCAGTTTTTATAAATTTAAATTTTTGGGTAGCTTTTGGGAAAACGGCAAAGAAATCAACAGCATCCGCGTAATACCCCGCAGGGATTATGAGCCGCTTTTTTCTGGTATCATTAATATCACCGAAAACGATTGGCGCATTCATAGTTTTGATTTAAAGCTTACCAAAAAATCGCAACTCGAAATTATTGACACATTGCAGATAACACAATTTCATGTGCCCGTAAATGACGAAGTGTGGCGGGTAAAAAACCAGTTGCTGCATTTTAATTTTAACAAACTTGGGATTGATGCAATTGGGAATTTTGTAAATGTCTACACAGATTATAACGTAGCTGCAAAATTCGCTAAAAATTATTTTGACCGGGTAATTATTAAATATGATACCAATGTAAATAAAAAGCCCGCCGCCTACTGGGACAGCATCCGCCCTGTGCCGCTTGAAAAGGAAGAAGTAAAAGATTACCTGGTAAAAGACAGTTTATTTGAGCGGCAAAAAGATTCTGCTATCAGCAAAACAGCGATTGATTCTTTAAAGAAAAAGCAGGGGAAGGTTAAAGTACTGGACGTTTTCTGGAGCGGCATCAGTCGTACGCATTACAGCAAATTGCACACTTACAACTGGGGCGTAAATTCTTTGCTGAAAAACCTTGAATACAATACAGCAGAAGGTTTGGTGTTGAATGTTGGCGGCTATTATGAGAAGAATCTGCCGGCTGCCAGGCGGCTGACTGTAATGCCCAATATCCGCTATGGTTTTAGCAATGCCCATTTAAATGCATGGACAGATATTACACTTCGTTCAAGAGACCTTGAATTGGATAAAAAAATAAAGCGGGAAGAATGGGCTTTTTCAGCGGGTAAAAGAGTAAGCCAGTTTAATAAAGAAAGTCCGATTACGCCATTGGTAAACAGCATCAGTACATTGCTGTATGGCGATAACTTTATGAAGACTTACGAAAATTATTTCGTAGCCACCGGCTTTACCAAACGATACGAAAGTGGTTTACGTTTTAGCATAAAGGCTTTGTACGAAGACCGGATACCTTTAAACAACACTACTAAATTCACGGTGTTTAAAAGTGACAGCGTTGATATAACTCCCAATTATCCGTATGAAAAAATAGCCACCCAGTTTAACCGTTACCAGGCGGTAATAGTAAGTACCGACATTAGTTATAAGCCCGGTCAGCAGTACGTACAATTTCCTTATCGCAAAGTAGCAATCGGATCAAAGTATCCTACTTTCACCCTGAACTATACCAGGGGTTTGAATGGTATTTTTGGGAGTGATGTAAATTTCGATAAATGGAAATTCAATGTTGCCAACGATAATAATTTTAAGCTTTGGGGGCTGCTGAAATACAATGTCGGTGTCGGCGGTTTTTTGAATAACAAAACAGTTTACATACAGGATTACCAGCATTTTAACGGTAACAGAAGTACGCTGGCCGCGGAGTACTTAAATAGCTTTCAGTTGTCTTCTTATTATGCCAACAGCACAACTGCTAAGTTTTATGGAATGGCACATATCGAACATCATTTCAATGGATTGCTCACCAATAAAATTCCTGGGTTTAACCAGTTAAACTGGAACCTGGTAGCAGGTACCAACACGTTTTACATAAACCAGCTCAGCAATCACGTTGAGTTATTTATCGGGCTTGAGAATATCCTGAAAATATTCCGGGTAGATTTTATTACGGCCTTTGAAAATGGTGGTAGAAGACGCACAAGCGCTATCAGCATCGGTTTTGGCGGTTTGCTGGGTGGTACTATCAATAAAGTTGTGAATACAGACAAGACGAACGGGTTTTAAAATCTTTGTACCGGAGATTACAAATAGCCTTATTTAATTTATCTTTGCGCCGCAATTTGGTTTGCCCTGCAAGCATCCAATCTTTCAAAGATTTCCCGAAACAACCGGGATCAAATTAAATCATATGGCCGTATTACACAACCGGGTTTCCCAGGAGGAGCTCAAAAAACTACTGTACCAGGAAACTACTCCCCGTACAACCATTTCCTTCTATCAATATTTCACAGTCGATGATCCGCAACAATTCAGGGACGAATTGTACATCCACCTCAATGCATTAAAAGTATTTGGCCGCATTTATATCGCCAAAGAAGGCATCAATGCGCAAGTAAGTGTGCCATCCGATAATGTGGAAGCGTTCAGAAACTATCTTTATTCCATTGCACCACTGAATGGCCTGCGTTTGAATATCGCGGTGGATGATGACGGGAAATCTTTTTGGGTTTTGAAGATTAAAGTGCGCCAAAAAATTGTAGCAGATGGTATTACCGATCCGGCGTTTAGTATGGAAAATAAAGGCCGCTATGTGAATGCCATACAGATGAATGAATTGCTGCAGGATGAAGATACGGTGGTGATAGATATGCGCAACCATTATGAATATGAAGTGGGACATTTTGAAAAAGCCATCGAAATACCCAGCGATACCTTTCGTGAACAGTTACCGATGGCAGTAAACATGATGCAGGATAAAAAAGAAAAAAACATCATCATGTATTGCACCGGCGGCATCCGTTGCGAAAAGGCCAGTGCTTATATGTTGCACAACGGTTTCAACAATGTATTTCACCTTGAAGGCGGCATTATCAATTATGCAAAACAGGCAAAGGAAAATAATTTAGACAGCAAATTCATAGGTAAAAACTTTGTGTTTGACGACAGGCTTGGGGAGCGGATTACCAACGATATTATTGCCCGCTGTCACCAATGCGGCGAACCTGCAGATACCCATACCAATTGTAAAAATGAAGCCTGCCATTTGCTCTTTATACAATGTGCGGCCTGCGCAGAAAAATATGATGGTTGCTGCAGCGAAGCTTGCCAGACGGTGTATAACCTGCCAATAGAAGTACAAAAAGAAATGCGCAAAGGCATCAAAAAGGGAACAATGATATTCAATAAAAGTAAGCAGCGCTTAAGGCCGAGGCTGAATGAAAGAAATGCTAAGGGATAAAAGAACATAACTCAGTGCTTAATACAATCTTCAATGTATCGCATCCAATGATGATTAAATGGATGAACTTCAGGCAGAAAATAAAATACTCCCTGGACTTTAGCAAAAGTTTTAAAATCAGTACAGAACAAATCTGCTTGCGGGTAAAAAAATGCATGGGGCCTTCGGCTTTAAGTTTTCAGCTTTCCGACTTTAAAAAATCCACTTAATACATACTGGGTTAGCCACGTCAATGCGTTTACCTGTGTCCGTCAGTAAACCCGTTTTTCTGTCAATTTTAAAGATAACAATGTTGTCGCTTGCCTGGTTGGCTGCCAGTAAAAAATTGCCTGAGGGATCAAAATTAAAATTGCGGGGCGTTTTACCTAAGGTAGACTGGTAGCCTGCTAATGACAGTTTGCCTGTTTTTTGATTAATGGAAAAAATAGTAATGGTGTTGCCATCGCCACGGTTGCTGCAATACAAAAATTTGCCATCAGGCGACACATGAATATCTGCTGCGCCGATGGTTCCTTTAAAGTCTTTGGGAATGCTGCTGACGATTTGAAATTGTTTCAATGCGCCATTGCTATAGGCGTAAGCCACCACGTTCCCCGACATCTCTTCCATCAGGTAAGCAAAGTGATTATTGGGAGCAAAATCAAAATGTCTTGGACCGCTTCCTGGTTCGGTTGCGGCAAAGGGAACCGTTGCAGGTCTGAGATATCCCGTGTTGTTATTTAAGCGGTAAATCATCACCTTATCTATACCAAGGTTTGGCACAAATAAATAATTATTATCAGGGGATAAAACAGTTGAATGCACATGTGGTCCTTCCTGCCTGTCTTTGTTGGGGCCGGTTCCGGTATGCAGAATTGTTTGGCTTGCGGGCTTCAGATCACCACCCGCGGTAACAGGAAATACGGATAGAGTCCCGCTGGAATAATTGCCGGCAAAAACCCACTTGCCCGATTTGGTAACTGACACATAACAGGGATTTGTACCACCAGATAACTGCGTGCTCATAGCTGTAAGTTTTCCACCTGCAAATGAAAAAGCGGTAACGCCACCGCCAACAACCGAACCCGTTGTATCAGCAGTTTCATTAACTGCATACACTGTTTTTTTATTTGGGGCAACGGCAAGGTAGGAGGGGTTTTTTGTTTTAGCTACGCTAACTAAATCAGCAGTTGCATTTTTTTCATCAAAAGAATACACATAAATGCCTTCCGATTTTCCGGAAGTATAAGTACCTACCAGCAGGTAGGGATTTTTTTGAGCCACTAAAATTTGGGTAATAAAAAGACTAAGCAATGCTATTACAAAACGCATGGTATCTTATTTAAAATAGGAGATGATTGTTGATGATTCTTTAAGCCGTTATTTCTTGCAAAGCATCAGTGATGCGGTTAAAAGTTTCGGTATCGGTCAAAAGTTCCGGCACAAATTTTTCGCCGATTACTTTTTCATATAACTCAATGTAGCGGTTGCTGATGGTAGTGATCCATTCGTCTGTCATTTCCGGAACGGTCTGCCCCTGTTTGCCCATAAAATTATTTTCAATCAGCCATTCTCTTACAAATTCTTTACTCAGCTGTTTCTGCCTTTCGCCTGCTGATTGTCTTTCCTCATATCCTTCTGCATAAAAATAACGGCTGCTGTCGGGCGTATGTATTTCATCCATCAGGTAAACTTCATTACCGATTTTACCGAACTCATATTTGGTATCAACTAAAATCAATCCTTGTTTAGCCGCCAGTTCTTTGCCCCTTGCAAATAGTGCCCGTGTGTATTTTTCCATTACAGCATAATCGGCTTCAGAAGCTATGCCTTTTTTAATGATGTCTTCCCGGCTGATGTCTTCATCATGCCCAACTTCGGCTTTGGTAGAAGGAGTAATAATCGGCTCAGGAAAAAAATCATTTTCTTTCATTCCTTCCGGCATCGTTACACCGCATAAAATTCTTGTACCACTGCTATAAGTACGCCAGGCGTGGCCTGTCAGGTTTCCCCTTATCACCATTTCTACTTTAAAGGGAACACATTTTTTACCAATAGCACAGTTGGGAGCCGGTGTATTCACCAGCCAGTTGGGGCAAATATCAGCTGTTGCTTTTAGCATGTAAGCAGCTATTTGGTTTAATACCTGTCCTTTAAATGGGATGGGTTTTGGTAGTATTACATCAAATGCAGATATCCGGTTACTGGCTATCATTACCAGCCATTTATCATCAATTGTGTAAACATCTCTCACCTTTCCGCTGTAGAATTTTGTTTGCCCGGTAAAATTAAATGTTGCCATTCGGCTAAATTACAGGCAACTCGTCTAATCACCCAATTTACCCTTAAATAAAATTTCAACACAACGTGCCAAATAAAATTTCAACACCATAGTAACAATGCTTATTTTGCCCGATATTTACTAAACTAAACAATGCTATATGAAAAAATGTGTAACCTATATTTGCGCTATGGTGCTAATTACGCTTGTTACCATGCCTGCCCTTGCCCAAACCAACACTATCACCGGCACTATTTTTAACAGGGTAAATAATGAAAGGCTATCCGCCGTATCTGTTCTGGTAAAAGGGTCAGATGCAGGGACCTTTTCTGATGATAAAGGAAATTTTAAAATCTCCGTAACACAGAAATTACCGGTAACGCTCATCATATCTTCCGTAGGATATGGCCTGAAAGAAGTGGAAGTTTCGGGCACAGAACAATCAATCAACATAAAACTGGAACCAGCCAACTCATTGGGGCAGGAGGTAGTGGTATCTGCCTCAAGGGTTCCGCAAAAAATACTGGAATCACCTGTTTCCATTGAAAGATTAAGCGCTTCCAACATACGCAACGCTCCGTCGGCTAACTTTTACGATGTAGTAAGTACTTTAAAAGGAGTGGATGTAACTACTTCTTCCCTTACCTTTAAAACGCCCACCACCCGAGGCTTTGGCGGAAGTGGTAATGTAAGGTTTAACCAATTGGTTGACGGAATGGATAACCAGGCACCGGGATTGAATTTTTCCGTAGGTGCGATTATTGGTTTAAATGAACTGGATGTAGATAATATTGAATTGCTTCCCGGTGCATCATCTGCTTTATACGGCTCAGGTGGTATGAATGGGACCATGCTGATGACAAGTAAAAACCCATTTAAATACCAAGGTTTATCTTTTATAGTGAAAGAAGGAATTATGCACACAGATGGCAGCGAAAGATCACCCGCTCCCTATCACAACTGGGCTTTAAGATGGGGCGTAAAAGTGTCTGATAAATTTGCCTTTAAAATAACCACGGAATTAATACAGGCTAAAGACTGGATAGGCACCGACTATAGGGATTACGACCGGTCAAACGGAAAGTTACGGGCTGGCACAAGAGCCACCGATCCTAACTATGATGGCGTGAACGTTTATGGAGATGAAACAACTGCAGATATTCGCCAGGTATTAAATGGCGTGGCAGGACAAGCGCCGTTTTTAGCGCCGTTCATTGGTACTCTTACTTCGCAACCAATCAACGTATCCCGTACCGGTTATACCGAACAACAGATACTTGACCCCAACACAGTGAATTTTAAGCTTGGCGCTTCGCTTCATTATAAATTAACGCCTGGTACAGAAACAACGCTGGCCGGCTATTGGGGCACAGGAAACACGGTATATACCGGCGCTTCAAGATATTCCATTAAAGATTTTAAAATGGGCCAGTACAAACTGGAACTGAACAACAAAAACTGGATGCTGAGGGCTTATACCACGCAGGAGAACGCGGGTGAATCTTATAACCTTGGAGCAACCACTCAGAATTTTAATGAAGCATGGAAACCAAGTGGCGGTTCCACGGGCTGGTATGCGCAATACGGGCAGGCTTTTTTGGCAGCTAAATTAGGAGGTGCTACCGATGCGGATGCGCATACAGTGGCTAGGGCAACTGCGGATGTGGGAAGACCAGTGGTAGGAACTTCCGAATTCAATGATATTTACAACCGGGTGCGCAAAATACCCGTGCCGAAGGGAGGCGCATTATTAGACAGAACAGATTTATATGGTGCAGAAGGCAGCTACAATTTAACTTCTTCCGCAAAGTCTTTTGCAGACATCATTGTAGGTGCCAATTACAAAAGATATGTATTGAACTCACAGGGAACATTGTTTGCAGATACAGCGGGAACGATCGGCATCAACGAAATGGGCGCATTCTTACAGGCGTCCAAAGCCATTACCCCCGGTATTAAATTAACAGCTTCCGGCAGGTATGATAAAAACCAAAATTTTAAAGGCCGGTTTACACCAAGAGTTACTGCTGTAATTAAAGCGGGGGAAAACAGCAATTTCCGGTTGAGTTACCAAACAGCTTACCGTTTTCCTTCTACCCAAATGCAATGGATTAACCTGGACCTTGTTTCCTACAAACTGATCGGTGGCAATGAAGCCTTTAAAAATATTTATCATTTTGATTCCAATCCTGCTTATGACAGGGATTCGTTAAAAGCGGGTAAAACGGTGCAGCAAAACTTTGCCACGTTAAAACCAGAAGCCATCTCTTCTTTTGAAGCCGGATACAAGGGGCTGATTGCTGATTCGAAATTATTACTTGACATTTATGGTTACTATGGTCAGTATACCAATTTCCTTGCGAGAAAAGTAGTAGTTCAATCACGCACAGGCGCTCCGATTACGCCGGCTGATGCAGATGCAGGGCAGATTTATTCTGTACCAATTAATTCCACATCGAAAGTTAAAACCTACGGTTTTGGTATTGGCATGGATTATAAAATTAGCCGCAATTATTCGCTGAGTGTAAATGCCGCTTCTGATAATTTAACCGATGTGCCAACCAATTTTATTGCGTCTTTCAACTCACCCAAATATAAACTGAACGCCACTTTTGCCAACAATGGTTTTGGAAAAAACAACAGACTCGGCTTTGCTGTTGCTTATCGCTGGCAGGATGCGTTTTATTTCCAGGGAGATTTAGCCAACGGCAATTTACCATCTGTTCAAACAGTGGATGCGCAGGTGAGTTATAAAATTCCTTCATCAAAATCTATTATTAAGTTAGGGGCCAATAACCTGCTCAATCAATATTACTACAATGCTGTTGGTAACAGCCGCATCGGTGGATTGTATTACCTGAGTTTCGGCTTTAATGTTTATTGATAACAACCCCGCATTTACAACGTAATAAAAAATAAAACTTTTTGTATGAAATACATTACCCAAATATTGAAAAATAATTTGTTGCACTTAGTAGCAGTCATGCTGATATTAGCTTCCTGCAACAAAGATGTGGAGCAGTTTACAGAAACACCGGTAACGCCACCAGGCGGTAAAACACTGGGCGAGACGATCGCTGCAACACCTACTGATAGTTTGTATTATCGTTTGATAATAAAATCGGGGCTTTTGTCAACCATTAATAATAAGGCTGCTAATTACACCATGTTGGTGCCCGATAATAACGGCATGAAAGCTTTTATCAATTTTATTTCTAAAGGTCAAGTACCGATTCAGGCACCCGATGCGGTTTTCTCTGGATTTATTGCAGCTAACATTCCCGTAGCTTCCGCGGCTGGCATTGTAAGTTATAATATTATCGGCCAAACAATTTTATCTGCGAAAGTGCCGGCTACTTTTCCAAATTTTCAATTGCCTACACAGATAATTCTGCCGCAAGCACCTCCAGTAAATTCTCTCATAAGGGCTACTACTTTTTTTGCTCCCAAACTTGCTTATGTAAATAATATTCCAGTTACTGCCGTTGACGCCGTTGCTTCAAACGGCATAATACACCATGTGGCAACTGTTGTAGCGCCGCCTACCACGGTGCTTGCCGGATTAATTTATACTGATCCTGACTTATCTTATTTTACTGCGGCAATCGCACGCGGCGATAGCGGACAAGTTGGATTGAACAAGTTCGACTCTTTGCTTAAATATGGTGTTACAAATATGACGGTACTGGCGCCTAATAATGCCGCTTTTCAAAATTTGATTTATGGCAGTGTATATGGTAACGCATTAGCACATGGAGCGCCGCCGCAGAAGGCGGATTCACTGGCAAAAGCAGCGTTGGCAGCCGGGCCTGCAATATTCATGGACACCACCTTTGGGGCCGTACTACCTGCGTCTTCAGTGAGAGGTATTTTAGCTTATCATCTGCTCGCTTCAAACTCAACCGGTTCTTATAAGCCTGATATCCGGGCATTCTCAACCGACTTCAGCGCAACACCCACATTGGTAAAGACGTTGGTAAATAGTTCATTTGGCGTGCATCCCGGCGTGCTTGCGCAGGCTACTTATACTGGTCCATTTGTTACAAAACTAACCTTCACAGGCCTTGGAACCTTCCCGCCGGGAGGGACACCTTTCAGCGGCGGAGCAGCCAATGTTGTAGGAATGGATAAACACGCAGTAAACGGTGTGCTACATGTTATAGATAAGGTGTTATTACCACAATAATTTTTACTTAAAATATTTCAACGGCTTCACCTTGGTGAAGCCATTTGTTTTTTAAATAATTTTTGTGCAGGCTAAGAGTCTATGGAGAGCTGGAGTTGCTCGGCAAATTTGTATATTAAAGCGTTATTGATCTTGTATGGAAACGCAAATTATTGAACCTGCAATAGAGTTTTAATAAATTGCTGTTTAAGTTATGCAAAGAATATATTCTGCATCGTAAGGCTCCGAAAAAATCAACGTGTGCACGAGGGCGATGCAACGATGTTCCGCATAGCATCTTAGCCCCGGACAAATTATTGATATTCCATGCCCGCCGTGAAACTTTACAACAGCTGAGATATTTTCAAATTAACTCTCTTAGGGGATGGGGGCTACACATTAAACCTGAAATGCATCACGTCGCCATCATGCACTATGTATTCTTTTCCCTCAATTCTTAGTTTGCCGTTTTCCCTGCAGGCAGCCTCTGATTTATAGGTAATAAAATCATCGTAGGCGATTACTTCAGCTTTGATGAAACCCTTCTCAAAGTCAGTATGGATAACGCTTGCAGCCTGCGGTGCTTTCCAGCCCTGGTGGATGGTCCAGGCCCTTACTTCCTGTACGCCGGCGGTAAAATAAGTAGAGAGGTTGAGTAGTTTATAAGTGGAATGAATCAGCCTGTCCAATGCAGGTTCTGTCATTTTATACTCTTCCATAAACATGGCTTTATCTTCCGGATCTTCCAGTTCTGCAATTTGCGATTCAATGGCATTGGTCATCACAATTACTTCGGAGCCTTCTGCTTTTGCGGCAGCTACAAGTGCATCAGAAAATTTATTTCCGGTATGCATGCTGGCTTCGTCTACATTGGCTACATACAGCACGGGCTTATCACTTAAAAAGAAATTTTCAGCAATAGCCTCTTTTTCGTCTTTGGTTAAACCCATGGAGATAATGCCTTTGCCTTTGTTTAAATGCTCTTTGCAGCGCAGCAGCACATCGTATTCCAGCTTTAATTTTGCATCACCGGTTTTCAGCATTTTTTCTGTGCGGGCAATTTTTCTTTCTACACCGTCCAGGTCTTTCAACTGAAGTTCTGTTTCAATAATTTCTTTATCGCTTAACGGGTTGATGGCGCCTTCATCCCTTAAAATATTTTCATCTTCAAAACAACGGATCACATGGATGATGGCATCTACTTCGCGGATGTTGGCTAAAAATTTATTGCCCAGGCCTTCGCCCTTGCTGGCGCCACGCACAAGGCCGGCGATATCAACAATTTCAATTTGTGTAGGAACCGTGCGTTGGGGTTGCACCAGTTCTGCAAGCTTATCCATTCTTGGATCGGGTACATTTACAAGACCTGTATTGGGCTCAATGGTACAAAAGCGGTAATTGCTGGCCTGCGCTTTGGCACTATTACTTACAGCATTGAATAAAGTTGATTTTCCTACATTGGGTAACCCCACGATACCTGCCTTTAAAGCCATGTTGTTAATTATTTTTGGTTGGTTGATTGCTGTTACTCTCCGCTGTATCATTTGTTTAAATAATGATGATCAGGCTGTTTAGTACAACAGAACAAATTTTCAGGCTGCAAAGGTAAGGTTTGCAATCAAATTTTGGGTTTCGGGATAAAACGCTAATTTGTGATCATGGTAAAATGGTAGTTCATCAAAACGGAAAACCTTTATCAATACTCAAAAGCAAATTATTAATTATCCATTATCATTATGGCATTAAGCAGAATCTGGTCGGCTTTTATCATTATTGCTATCACGGTAGCGGGCATTAAATGTTTTTTCTTTGGCGACGCCCAGCTGTTTGCCTGGATGGTAAGCGGTAAAGCCAGTGATCCGCTGAATCCGCTTAAACTGGACGGGATTATTGAAACCTGTTGGGTTGCAGTAGATATTTGTCTTAAGCTGGTGGGTATATTGGCACTGTTTATCGGCTTTATGAATATTGCCGAAAAGGCTGGCGGAATAAGGCTTTTATCCCGTATTGCCGGTCCCTTCTTTTCTAAACTTTTTCCTGAAGTACCCAGGGGGCATCCTTCCATGGGGCATATGATTATGAATTTTTCTGCGAATTTGTTGGGCCTTGATAATGCTGCAACGCCATTTGGTTTAAAGGCCATGGAAAGCCTGCAGGAGCTGAACCCCGATAAAGAAGTAGCCTCCAACTCGCAGATCATGTTTTTGTGCCTGCATGCCGCCGGGTTAAATTTAATTCCGGTGAGTGTAATTGCTGTACGGGCGGCACAACATGCCTCGGACCCCACCGATGTTTTTTTGCCCTGTATGATTGTAACTTTTGTGGGTACCATGGCCGCCATGATCATCGTATCCTTCAGGCAAAAAATTAATCTATTTCAGCCTGTAATATTGACCTGGGTGCTGGGCATTTCCGCGGTGATTGCCTTGCTTGTATATTATGTTACCAGGCTGGATGCAGCGGGTATTCAGCTGTTTTCCAGCAAGCTGAGTAACGGCATTATTTTGCTGGTATTTTTGCTGATAGTGCTTGGGGGCTTGTACAAGAAAATTGATTTGTTTGCTGCGTTTATAGACGGGGCTAAAAACGGGTTTGATACCGCTATCAGAATTATACCTTATATATTGGGGATATTGGTTGCAGTAAGTATGTTACGTACCAGTGGCACATTTGATGCGGTTATCAGTGGAATGAAACATTTTTTTGCCCTACTTGGTGCCGATACCCGTTTTGTAGATGGCCTGCCAACAGCATTGATAAGACCTTTAAGCGGTGGTGCAGCAAGAGGAATGATGGTGAGTACAATGACCACTTTTGGTCCTGATTCGTTTGCAAGTAAGTTGTCAGGTATTTTCCAGGGCGCATCTGATACCACTTTTTATGTGGTGGCGGTTTACTTTGGCTCTGTGAGTATAAAGAATACCCGGTATGCTATAGGATCTATGTTGATAGCCGATTTAGTGGGTGTGATCACGGCGATCATTTTGTGTTATTTGTTTTTTGGCAATAGCATGTAGACGACGTTTTAAGACGCTTCCTTTTTATAACAGTTTAAAGCCTGTCAGCATTGTTAATTGCTGCCAGGCTTACTTTTTTTTAACGGCGTTTATGTCTTTTATTTTTGTGTTTCGATTTTGGCTGGACCTGTGCACTTTTATTTAAAAGAGCTGGTTGTTGAATGGTTGCAGGTACGCCATTTATCGGCAGCAAAATCTCTTTTACTTTTGAATTCTCAGTTTCATCTTCTTCGCTACCTCTGCCATTGTAGTCGCCGAATAAATTGGCCAATTCCTTTGCATGGTAAATATTACTGTTGTATTTATTACCAATAACAATAATGGCGACCGAATCGGGCAGCAAGCGAAGGAAGGCTGCATTACTGCCATGCCACCATCCATTGTGGTAAATGGTTTTTTTGCCGTTGGGGAAAATGTTCATCCTCCAGCCAAGGCCATAATTTTTTACGCCTGCTTTTTCATTGCTGTAAGGTGTATAAGCCTGCTCCAGTGTTTGTTTTGTAAATAGCTTACCGCCGGTCAGTGCCCTGTCCCACTTTAATAAATCTCTTGGTGTGGTATAAATATTTTTATCACCATATACGCCGTCTAAAAATCCAAGGGGAATCTGCCGTCCACGCCAGTCGTAGCTGGGGTTTACTTTAGAAGTATCCAGGCTGTTAAATAAAAAGGTATGTTTCATTTGCAGCGGTAAAAAAAAAGTTTGCTGCAGGTAATTCGGAAAATTGGTGCCACTTATTTTTTCCACAAGTAAAGCAAGTAAAGCATAGTTGGTATTGCAATAAGTAAAATGGGTATTTGGAGTTGCAATATTGGTGAGCTCTGCCTTGCGGGTAATTAAATAATTTAAGACATCTTCGTTTTTTATCAGTGTTTTTTTGTCCCATCCAAGTGTTTCCATAAAATACAAATAATTTGGCAAACCACTCCGGTGATTTAACAAGCTGCGCACAGTTACTCCAGGGTAATTAAATGCTGGAAAGTATTTGCTGAATTCATCATCAATATTGAGTTTGCCATCCTGCCATAATTTTAAAACAGCCATAGCAGTAAATGTTTTTGATACGGATGCTATGTGAAAAGAACTTAATGAATCGATGGGCTCCTTGCGGTTTATATGTGCATTGCCATTGTATGCTTCAAAAACAATATTGCCATTTTTGGCAACTACAATGCCCCCGTTAAAACCTCTTAATTTCAGTGCACTGTCGTACCATTGGGCGCAACCATCGTAAAGCCGCTGTGCTTCTGCTTTTGAGAGGGGTATGGGAGCGGCGCTGAGTAACAGGCCAGTCGAATCTTTTTCAATTACCGCCGTTTTAGGAGCCGCGGAATTGCATGCCGTAAAAAGTAATGGCATCAGCAAAATTGAATAACGTATATGGTTGCCAGCAACCGTCGACAGATTGTGGCAGGAGTATCTTTTTAATGCGATCATAAAATATTAAGAAATAGATAGAATATATTTGTGCAAAATAACAAGTAAAATTCATGGCAGAGAAAAAATTAACAAGTTATCCAAAAGAGAAAATTAATATTCTTTTTTTGGAGAATATAAGTGACGTCGCAGTAAAATATTTTAACGATAAAGGTTATGCCAACGTTCGTAAATTAAACGGAGCATTGAGCGAAGAACAACTGATTAAAGAAATAAAAAATGTGCACCTGGTGGGCATAAGAAGCAAAACTAAATTAACAGCCAAAGTAATTGAAGCTGCTGAAAAATTACAAGCTATCGGATGTTTTTGTATTGGTATTAACCAGGTAGATCTTGCTTCGGCAACAGGGCATGGTATTGCGGTTTTTAATGCACCTTACAGTAACACAAGAAGTGTTGCCGAACTGGTGATAGGTTCGTCTATTATGCTGATCAGGAAGATCATAGATAAAAATAAAGCTGCCCATGAAGGTACGTGGAACAAAGATGCAGCAGGTAGTTACGAATTGCGGGGCAAAACACTGGGAATCATTGGCTATGGCAATATTGGCAGTCAGCTGAGTGTATTAGCCGAAGGGCTGGGAATGAAAGTAATTTTTTATGATGCCGAAACCAAGCTGCCATTGGGTAACGCAGAACCTAAAAAAACACTGAAGGAATTAGTGTCCGCAGCAGATATAGTATCGCTGCATGTACCGGAAACAGCGAGCACAAAAAATCTGATCAATAAAAATATCCTGAAGTCGTTTAAAAAGGGTAGTATATTGATTAATTATGCCAGGGGCGAAGTGGTTGACCTGGATGCATTGGCGAAAGCCTTAACAGACGGGCAATTGAGTGGTGCCGCCATTGATGTGTTTCCCTGGGAACCCGAAAAAAACGGCGACAAATTTACGAGTCCGCTGCAGGGTTTAAGCAACGTGCTACTTACCCCGCATATCGGTGGCAGTACGCAGGAAGCGCAGCATAATATAGGCGATGACGTGAGCAGCAAGTTATTTAACTACCTGGAAAAGGGAGTTAGTTTTGGATCGCATACGATACCTGCGTTGAGTTTACCGCCACAGGAGGGAACACATCGCATATTGCATATCCATAGAAACGTTCCGGGAGTATTGTCTGAAATAAATACCCAACTCTCCAAACATAAAATCAACATCCTTGGGCAATATTTAAAAACCAATGATGCCATTGGTTATGTGGTACTGGACGTAGACAAGAGTTTAAGCAATAACGCACTTGCCTTGCTGAAAAACGTGAAGGATACCATTAAAGTGAGGATGTTATATTAGTTGGCAGCAGATAAAGGCAAATTCAGCAGTTTTCGGTTTTTTTTAGAACATAATAATTACGCATGTCGGATGAAATAATAAAAAATTTACTGGAGGCGCTTGAAGTATCGCCTGAAAATGTACCATTGCGTTTGCAGGTTGCGGGCATGTTGATGGCTGAAAAAAAATACGACGAAGCAACAAGGCAATACCAGGATGTTTTGCAGCGGAGCTATGGAAATGCAAAAGCCCAGGCAGGGCTTGCTGCGGGTTATTATTATCAGCAAAAATATTCAGCGGCCATTATCGTGTATGAGCAAATGCAAAATGATATGGGTATAGCCGACCAGGTATTATACATTAAGTCCCTGATAAAAGAGGGATCAATGGAACAGGCGCTCAATAATTATCAGCAAGTGCTGGCGTTAAATCCCGGGTTTACAGATGAAGAAATTGACAGTCATTTGCGCATGCCTTCGGCAGGCAATTCAATGGATGACGATCTTGATTTTCTGGATGATGAGGAATACCTGATGGAAAAGCCTTCGCTCAGATTTAAAGATGTGGGTGGAATGGAAAAAGTAAAAGAAGAAATCTCTATCAAAATCATTCAGCCATTAAAAAATCCGGAACTCTACAAAGCATTTGGAAAAAAGAGCGGAGGCGGAATTTTATTATACGGCCCCCCGGGTTGTGGCAAAACATTTATTGCCAAAGCCACCGCCGGCGAAATAGATGCCAAATTTATCAGCATCGGTTTACATGATATTTTAGACATGTGGATAGGTAACAGCGAGAAAAACCTGCATGAGATTTTTGAAATGGCACGGCGTAACAAACCCTGTGTATTATTTTTTGATGAAGTAGATGCCATGGGGGCGAGCAGGAGCGATTTAAAACAGTCTGCCATGCGCCATGTTATTAACCAGTTTTTAGCGGAGCTGGATGGTGTAAGCAGCGACAATGAAGGTGTGCTGGTATTAGCGGCCACCAATGCGCCCTGGGGTGTTGATGCGGCTTTCAGGCGGCCGGGACGTTTTGACCGGATAATCTTTGTAGCGCCCCCGGATGAGGCAGCAAGGATAAATATGCTGCAAACAATGCTGCAAGCAAAACCTGTTGGTGAAATAGATGTTAAAAAGATAGCTGCTGCAACAACCGATTATTCAGGTGCTGATTTAAATGCCGTGATTGATATTGCGGTAGAAGAAAAGCTGAGGGAATCGATGAGTAAGGGAAGCATACAGGTGTTAACAACCAAAGATTTATTATCGGCTGTTAAGCAGCACAAACCAACTACTTCAGAATGGTTTGCATCCGCACGCAACTACGCCCTGTATTCAAATGAGTCGGGTTTATATGATGATATATTGAAGTACCTTAAGATTAAAAAATAAGGAAAGCTTAAAGCTGAAGGCGAAAAGTCTGAAGCAAAAAGCTTAAAGGCAAAAGCACATGAAAAGGCTTTCAATAAAATTAGCTCCGGCTTTAAGCTTTCAGCCTCCAACCCGCAAAATGAAGTTATGGATCCATACATCGAAAGAGCTTCGCTGCTTTTAAGACAAGGTCGTGTAAATGATGCTATTACCCAGTTAAAAAATGCCCTTCAGCAAAACCCCGATAATGATGAAGCCCTGGCCTTATATGCCCGCTGCTATTTTGATAAAAAGGAATTTGATGAAGGAATTAAGACCACCCTTCGTGCAATCGCCATTGATCCTGCCAATCATTATTATTATTATTTACTTGCATTCGGTTACTACCGCAAAAATGATAATCCCCGAGCCATTGAATACCTGCAAAAATCTATCGAACTTAACCCCTGGTTTTGCGAAAGCTATGGTTTGCTGGCACTTGTGCTGATTGAAGATAAGGCATTTGAGAAGGCATTGCTGAAAGCCAATGAAGGGCTGGAAATTGACCCTGAAAACATTACCTGCTTAAATGCAAGAAGCGTTGCGCTGAACAAATTAAAACGGACTGATGATGCCATTGCTACCATGCAATATGCATTATCGCAGGATCCGGATAATGAATTTACGCATTCCACCGCCGGATGGAATTACCTGGAAAAGGGAAAAAATAAAGTGGCTGCCACACATTTCAGGGAAGCCCTGCGCATCAACCCCAATAACATCAATGCAAGGCGTGGATTAAAAGAAGCGCTGAAATCATTAATACCACCATACCGCTGGTTGTTGCAATATAGTTTTTGGTTAAACAACAAAGGCAAAAAAGTGCGGTGGGTTATTCCTGTCGGCTTGTATGTTTTGGTGCGGCTATCTGCTTCACTTTTACAATCGAATGCCGCTACACAAACTGTGGGTGCGGTGCTGATCGCCCTTTATCTTGTGTTTGTATTAACTACCTGGCTGATACATCCGCTGGCCAATTTTTTTCTTTTATTTCATAAGGATGGAAAACATGCAGTAGATGCAACCGAGAAATGGACGGCTCTCACGGTAGTAGGATCACTGGCAATTGGAGTGACTGTATTTTTAATCGCCTGCATAATTATTCCCGGAGAGATATATCCGCCGATGCTGGTTGCAGCGATTGCATTTTGGGCCATGGCATTGCCGCTTGGCAATATTCAATACCCGCTTTCTTTTAAAGCCTATACTGGTAAAAATAAAATAGCGATGGTATTAGTTGTGCTGGGCATACTTACAGTAATCGCTGCATTTATCAACCTGGATGCAGCCATGATTATAGGCACCGTATTTATCGTACTGTTTGTGATCAACAGTTGGGTAACTGTTTTTCGGTAGCTATTTTTATTGTTGTAAAAATGGTTTTGCCCTGCTTTTGAAAGCCGCTGTTTGATAGGGCAGTTGCTCCCGAACCAGTAATTTTATTTCGGGTAATATTTCGGGATATTGTTTTGCAAGGTTGCCCAACACCGTTAACGAAAAGGCCTTGATAGCGACGGCTTCTGTCGGCGAGGCTACAGATTTAAAACAAGTATCCATCACCCTACCCCTGAATTTTTCCGGAATATCAGCATACTGCAACAAACGGATGGTATTTCGTTTAACCGCATCATGTACCCCCGGCCTTTGTAAATTGTTCAGGAGGTTTTCAAAATGATTTTTAATAAACTCCGGGTGTGCTTCTACGCAATAACTCAGGGGCCAGGATGATCTTTGTGTTATCCTGTATTCGCCTCGTAAAAACAGCGCAAATAATTCATCAAACCGTTGTTGGGATTTGCCGACCCATTGCACGATCGTATTACATTGTTCTCTTGAATGCTCTTTCAATATTTCGTCTTCCAGGTGCATCGGGCAGCAAATTTTGTTATAGAAATTATTTACCTGTGCATGGATAACTTTTGAATCATTTCATTGCTGATGCTATCAGCGTACATTCCGTAAGCGCCTGTAAATACGCCTTTCATTTTGCCATCTTTCGATTCTACGGCGTACACCACTTCTTCATCTCCCGGGTCAGTGTCGCCTTCAAAACGGTACACTTCTGTTATTTCAAACTCGTTTGGATTTAAACAATAATTATTTTGTTTGCAAATTATTTTATCGAATTCAATATTAAAATCCATTGTATATCCTTTGGCCTTTAGCCCGTTTACTGCTTCAGTTACTGTGTCGTAATTTTCCATGTTAAAAAGTTTAAAATAAAGTTAGTGAAATAATGGTTGCATTTTTTTACAGTGGACGTTTAGAATTTTTTGAATGCTGACTTGATTTGAGAATGCCTTGTTTTACCGGTTACACTATTTGGGTATTTTATTTTTGTGCCAACGTCATGGCTATCCAATCGTACTTACCAATAGCTGCATCCTGCATCAGAGCTACATGCTTTGTGCAAGGTTTTCCCCGTAGCAATAGTTTGATTACCTTTGCAAGATTATAGCTTTGGGCATTGTGTACTTTTGAATGAAGACATTAAAATTAAAGCAGCCTGGCAAATAATGCAAGATACGCTTAGATGAAAGTTTAATAATGATAACTGGTACAAGAGGGCGACGCAACGATGTCGACCAATGCTGAATATGCCCGGACAAAAAAATAAAAGAAAACCATTTTTTCCAGCTTGGTTCAGGCAACGGAAATAGCAACATATTTATGAGTAAAGATAAAACAACAAAAAAGAAATCATCCCAAACCAGCACTGTTAAAGGCAAGTTGGATATTTCGAGAAGTGGAATGGCCTATGTAATTGTGGAAGGAATGGACAAGGATATTGTTGTAAGGCCAAATGATATTGGGCGTGGGTTTCACGGTGATATGGTGAAAGTACAAATTAGCCCGGACAGCGGACGTGGCCGGCGCACAGAAGGCAAGGTAACGGAGGTGGTTACACGCAATCAGACAACCTTTATCGGGAATATTTCTTTGAATAAAAATGTGGCCTTTTTTAAAGCAGCAACAGAAAAGCCAATGCCTGATTTTTATATTCCTATTGAAAAATTAAATGGTGCCGCAGATGGAGAAAGGGTAGTGGCTAAAATAGTGAAATGGGATAAATCGGATAAAAAACCGGAAGGTGAAGTTGTAAGCATCCTGAAGTCGGAAGATGTAAACGATATGGCGATGAAAGAAATCTTAATTGAAGCCGGGTTTCCGCTGGCATTTGAAAAAGCGGTGCTGGATGATGCCATGAAATTATCAGAAACTATTACAAGAGAGGAATTAAAAAAGCGAAAGGATTACAGGGATATTTTAACTTTCACGATCGACCCGGTTGACGCGAAGGATTTTGATGATGCTATCTCTATCCGGAATTTAGACAACGGAAATTATGAAATAGGCGTACATATTGCAGACGTAAGCCACTTTGTAAAGCCTGATAGCATCCTGGATAAGAGTGCGTACGAACGAGCCACCAGCGTGTATTTGCCAGACAGGGTAAACCCGATGCTGCCGGAAAAAATAAGCAATGAATTGTGTTCGTTGCGGCCCAATGAAGATAAATATACCTTCTCTGTAATCTTCCAAATTACCAACCGTGGCGAAATTAAACACAAATGGATTGGCAGAACAATCATCCACAGCAATCACCGGTACACTTACGAGGATGTGCAGACCATTATTGAAACAAAAGACGGGCTGAACCACAAAGCGATTTTATTGCTGGATAAACTGGCAAAAGGGTTTAGAGCGGAAAGGTTTGAGGCCGGGGCCATTAATTTTTCCTCGCAGGAAGTGCGGTTTCAACTGGATGAAAAGGGTAAGCCAATTGGCATTGTAATTAAAGAAAGTAAAGACGCACACAAACTGGTGGAAGAGTTTATGTTGCTGGCCAACAGAACCATCGCGGAATATGTGAGCCGGATAAAAATTAACCAGGAGCCGGTACCATTTCCCTACAGGATACATGACACACCGGATGATGAAAAATTAAAACCGTTTGCAGCCTTTGCAAAAAAATTCGGGTACACCTTCAACATACATGATGATGCAGCCGTGGCGGCATCATTTAATAATTTACTGAAAGATGTAAGTGGCAAACCTGAGCAACATGTGCTGGAGCAATTGGGCATTCGTACAATGGCAAAGGCGGTGTACACTTCTAAAAATATTGGGCATTACGGTTTAGGCTTTGAGCATTACTGTCATTTTACTTCGCCCATCCGCCGCTACCCGGATGTAATGGTGCACCGGATATTACAGGAGTGTCTTGATAAAAATGTGAAGCCGGATAAAAAGATGGAGGAGAAATGCAAGCACTGCAGTGACCGCGAGCGTAAGGCGATGGAAGCAGAAAGAGCGAGCAATAAATACAAGCAGGTTGAATTTATGATGGACTACCTGGGAGATGAATTTGACGGAATAATCAGCGGGGTAGCCAGTTTTGGCTTTTTTGTAGAAACGGTTTTGCATAAATGCGAGGGTATGGTTACCGTAAGAGACCTGAACGAATTTGATGAATTTAAGCTGGATGATGCTGATTATGCATTGGTTGGTATGCGTACGGGAAAGAAGTTCAGGATGGGCGACGCGGTGAGAATAAAAGTGGTAGCGGCCAACCTGGAAAAACGCCAGCTGGACTATCATTGGGTGCAGGACGAAGGAAAAACCGAACTGAATATTGCAAAAGCAAAAAAGCAGACCAAACACAAGAAATAATTTTACACGTAAATTGCTGAACAGATGTTTCAGCAATTTTTATTACAGCACCTATGCACTCCTTTATAGAACTGGCAAAAATTTTTGAAGACAAATTTAATACACGGCATTTTCCATTGCATACCACCACGCTGTACGATCCGGCGCAGTACATTTTGCAACTGGGCGGGAAAAGAGTACGGCCGGTTTGTGTACTGATGGGCAACGAATTGTTTGCAGAGATTATTCCAGATGCATTCCACGCCGCCACCGCAATTGAACTGTTTCATAATTTTAGTTTGATACACGATGATATTATGGACAAGGCGCCCATGCGCCGGGGAATGGAAACAGTGCACCAGAAATACGGCGAATCAACCGCGTTGCTGGCGGGAGATGTAATGTTTGTGCGGGCTTATGAATACCTCAATAAAATTGAAGTCAATAACCTGCAAAAAGTGCTGCACCTGTTTAATGAAACAGCCGCGGCTGTTTGCGAAGGGCAGCAGCTGGATATGGACTTTGAAAAAAGAGCAACGGTAAGCCTTGACGAATATGTAGGCATGATTACGTTGAAGACTTCTGTATTGCTGGCCGCTAGCCTGCAGTTGGGTGCTATATTAGGTGGCGCCGGCGAAGGCAACCAGCAACACCTGTATGAGTTTGGTAAAAACCTGGGTATTGCTTTCCAGGTACAAGATGATTACCTGGATGTTTTTGGGGATCCCGAAAAATTTGGCAAACAGGTTGGAGGCGACATTCTAAGCAACAAGAAAACCTTTCTGCAAATATATGTGATGGAAAACGCATCGGCTGAACAGCTAACAGTATTGCAAAGTTTGATGCAGGAAAACGCACCGGATAAAGTGGAACGGGTAACAACAATATTCAGGGATTGTAAAGTAGATGATTGGGCAAAAAAATTAAAAGACAGATACCTGCAAACCGCGTTGCAACACCTGGAAGATACAGCCGTAACAAGCGGCCGTAAAAAACCTTTGATGGATTTGGCGGGTTATTTAATACAACGGGAATCATAATCCTGTATGCCTTGCAAAATATCCCTGCGATTATTTCCTCCTTTTTAAAAGCATCAAAAAGCGCATACTTCAGTTTTATTAATTATTTTGGAGACTAATACGTCGTTAAACCAAAATATACATGTCTAACTCCTTATTCAGAACAAAAAAGATTGAAAGCATTTTAGCCGAAGGCGGAGATGATCCCCATGGCGGGCATGGCTTAAAGCGCGTACTATCCATGAAGGACCTTACCTTTTTCGGCATAGCCGCCATTCTCGGTGCAGGAAGTTTCAGTAGTCTCGGTGGGGCCGTTTTTCATGGGGGGCCGGGGGTGGTAATCTTATTTATAATTACGGCGATTGCCTGTGCCTTTACCGCATTCTGTTATTCAGAATTCGCAAGTCGTATACCTGTTGCAGGCAGCGCCTATACCTATGCATATGCTTCTTTCGGTGAATTGTTTGCCTGGATTATTGGCTGGGCGCTCATCATGGAATATTCCATCGGCAATATTTATGTGGCCTACAGCTGGAGCGATTACTTTACTTCTTTAATGGAAAAAATGGGCGTGCACATTCCGCAATACCTCTGCACGAGTTACATGGAAGTAAAACATGCCATGGCAGCAGGCAGTACTAATCCCGACGTGTTGGAGGCATATAAAACGGCGCCTGTGATTGGCGGCTTAAAAATTATTTTTGATTTGCCTGCATTTATTATTAATATTCTCATCACCTTACTGGTATTCCGCGGAGTAAAAGAAAGCCGCAATTTTAGCAATGTGATGGTGATACTAAAAATGATTGTGGTAGCACTGGTGATTATTGTTGGCGGCTACCTGGTTTTTTCCCATGGGTTAACACCCAACTGGACACCGCCCAATGACGAAGGTGTGCATTCATTTATGCCCAGGGGATTTAGCGGTGTGATGGCTGCTGTAAGTGGTGTGTTCTTCGCTTATATTGGTTTTGACGCGGTGAGCGTACTGGCGGAAGAAGCTAAAAATCCCCAACGCGATTTGCCAAGGGGCATGATATTATCGCTGGTTATTTGCACCGTTGTTTATATTTTACTAACACTGGTTTTAACAGGTGCTGTAAACTATAAAAATTTCGATGGAGTAGGAGATCCGCTGGCATTTATTTTTGAAAAGCAAAACCTCAACGTTGGGTGGATGCAGTTTTTTGTAGCCATCGCCGCGGTGGTTGCCATGACGAGCGTGCTACTGGTTTTTCAAATGGGCCAACCCCGCATCTGGATGAGCATGAGCCGCGATGGTCTTATGCCGCCAGTGTTTCAGCGGATTCATCCAAAATATAAAACCCCATCATTTGCTACCATTGTTACCGGGTTGGTAGTTGGCTTACCCATCTTGTTTACAGATAAAACATTTGTGCTGGACTTTACCAGTATCGCTACTTTGTTTGCCTTTGTATTGGTTTGTGGCGGTGTATTGCTGATACCTAGAAAAGTAAAAGAAGCAGGCAAATTTCACATTCCATATATTAACGGACAATATATTTTTCCATTGATTGTAGTTGCTTCCCTTTTCCTTGCGCACCAGTTGTCGGCCAGTTATTTTACCGACATGTTTAATTTTGACTTTGGCAGCAATGAAGATTATACGCAGGGAAAACAAAGTTTTATGGACATGGCAACACCTAATATTACCCTCATTATTTTTTGGTTAAGCGCCTTAACGCTGGCAGTGGTAACCTTTTTAAAAAAATATTCTTTAATTCCCTTAATGGGCCTTATTACCTGTTTGTACTTACTAACTGGTATGACAAAAAATAACTGGGCATGGTTTCTTGGCTGGTTGTTAATCGGGCTGGTGATTTACCTGTTGTACGGATATAAAAAAAGTAAACTGGCGAATTAAAAAAAATAGTTGCCCGGGCTAAGAAGCAATGTGGAGCTGCAGGGAATCGAACCCTACCTATATCACTTACAAAATCAATATTTTAGATCGGTTTTAAACTTCTGCTCACCGAATCACTCACCAAAAATTATTGTTGCTTTTAGCTGCAAAGCTAGACCACAAGATAAGCAACATTGAAAATTTAATTAAGGAAATTCTTGAAACGTGTAATCTCCTAGGATGAGCTTAAGTAGCAATAACTTTGATTTATTCTAATAGCGTTTATTCTTATAAATAATCCAAGGGTAAATATCAAGAGTATACACTAGGTATTTAGTCTTGTCATCATGAATTATTGAGGGATCTTCATTGGTTTTCAAAGCTCTAAAAGTCTCAACCACACACTTCATTTTGTCAGTAATATTTACCACGACAAGATATGTTGTCATTTTCTTTACCGTACTTCTCTCTTTTTCTAAATTATCTGAAACTTGTTTATTAATCAATTCCTGACAGTTATTATTAGCCCATTGCAAAATTTCATTCTGGATGGTTATTAATAATCCCCCATAGTTAGGTACATTTGTCGTAGCTCCAGGAGCCGCAGGCCGCATTGAAGGGACTAGAGGAGTATATTTCTGCGCTGTGACAAAATGAACACTTATTGACAGAATTGCGAAAAAAATAAGTAATGGCTTAATCATAACAAACGGTTAAAAATTAAATATAAATAAATTACAATACAAGTTACCAGAATAATTGATAACTGCTTTAAGTTTTAAAATCATTCTAATAAAAATTATAGTTAACAACAAACTTATACAGTCATTTCTGCTTCATAACTTCAGTACTGTTAATTAACAATCTAAATATTTGCTATTTAGTAATAACATTACAGTCCGGGTTTTAACCAAATTAACGCGAACAGGGCGGGTTCAGTTTTCTAACCGTAAGTTCTTCCCTTATGATCTTTTTCAAAAGTGAGAATGTAAAATGTCCGAATAAATACCCTTCAAGTATCCACATCCCTCATCCAAGTTAAAACTAAGCAAATCAATTCTGAGATTCCATATTTAAGCAACTATGAAAACAAAATCAATTGCAAAGCCTCTCATAATTTAACCATTGACAAAGCCATTTCTTCTTGCTTTTCCATCGTCTTTTAGAAATCAACTGACCTCCCACTGTTTTCCCAATTTTTTTCGGTTCAGGATGAAAAACTTCAAGAAACCAATCAAAAAACACAAAAATATCGAGCAAGTTCTTTAAGGCAAATGTTCTGTAGTACTTGATACTATTTGTTAGTAAGCATACTCTTTTTCTTGGTACTCACGAACAGAAAGTAGCAATTTTGAAAAAACAATCATAAATATCACACTTGCAGATATCAAAATGATCAGTTATCATTAGGAAAAACCGAAAGTTAAATCCTAGTTTGGTGCTCTGATGGATTCAAGCAGCATCCCCTGCAATTACGATTCGCAAAAAAATTAGTGAAAAAATTATTCTTTTTTATTCCACCGATTTATTTTATCTTTTGAATTCTTATAGTTCGCCAGCTAATTTGTTCCCCCCGAAAATTACCATACAGTTGGCTTGATAATTTAAGTTTTCGTACACATCCCTAAATCTATTAAATGAAACTTCCTGTTTTTATAAAAATCGTTATGGCCGGTTTTTTATTGGGTGTACTTGTTCACTTTACCCTGATCTCTTTGTCTTACTTTAATCTTAAGAGCAAGATCAGACAATCAAAATTTACCGAAATAATTTTTAATCGCGATCCTTCTTTCGGCTCTAAGCGTTTTGTTGCAAAAGATCATAATACTGCCAATAGGAAAATCGACGATAAACTACCCTGGCGGATGTTTGTAAACATGGGAATATTGAGTTGGGAAACTACAACAGACAATGTTTCCGCTCAAATGCAACAGGCAATAATTGCCGAAAAGGAAACTTTTCAGACCACCACCACCATTCAGCATCTTATCAGGGTATCGGAAATGGTCGGAAGTAAAAATCAGGCTCAAGAATTTAAAGATAACCTAGAGAATCTTATTGCTGCTTGCCTAGCTGGAGGGCCGAATGCCTTTAAAGTTTATGGCGATGCTGTAGGGTCTTCAATTGATAAACTTCCCGATTACCATGAAAATTTTCTTTCCTTTCTTTTCCCAAAACAATTAGGAGGGCTTTGGGGAAAAGCCTCAGATCAATCGGAGATTGTAAATCTTCTTTTTCTGAATTCACGCATAGCAGAAAAATATGATAATCTCCCTCTTGGCGACCCAGACGGCAAAGGAATAACACCCGTTGAATCATACAGACAAGTAAGTGAGTACTTCCAACGAATGCTTGTCTCCATTCATGACGATCCAAAAGTAAGTTCTGCGAAAAATTGGTTTACAGTTCTTGAAGGGCCAGAGCAATTCTTTATGTATATAGTATTCTGTATAGGCTTATTGTTACTGATTCAAAATATGAAGATTATTCGCAGCAACCCAGCAGCGGCTCAATACAAAGCATCATTGACAAACATTAATAAGTCAGAACCTTCTTTAACCAATGTCGAAAAATATTCACTGATCCTCTACAGATGGGTATTAATCGCACTTCCATCATTAGGCTTCATTGGAACAAAAAGAGGCTTAAGTGAAGCGCTTGGTAAAGCTGATACTATTGTCCGGGCAAATACGCAGATCAATCAGGCACTGGCTGTGTCTTCTGTATCTGAAACAATGGGTGTTGCATTTACGTCAACACTTGTTGGTTTGATACTGCTAATGCTTTTGCTTACCACGGAATTGATCTTAAAATATAAAAATGTAACCTGGAATGAAAGTTAAGGACGAGGCCATTGAAAAGCTCGATGTAGAATCGCTGATTGTGGATCTTCTTGCTTGCGGATTGGGCGGTTGCATCATCTTGTTTTTTATTTTTTCGATAAAAATTATAGGAAACTCTGTTGGTCAAATGCAGCAGGCTGATAATGCCAATAGCGATGGTCAGTTTGCAAATATGTCGTCAATGATGGGTGATGATGGAAAGTCAAAATCAATGGGCGCTATCAGGATTGTGAAAATCTCCAATCTTAGTCCAGATAATCTTGGTATTATTCGCGCAAAAAGTGACAACGTAAAAAGTTTCTGGACTATATCAATACCTGATAATCGAGAAGATCTTTCTGAATCATTAAGGTTCCAAATTAAAGAAGAACCGAATGGAATTTCTTTTATTATCACTGCCAATGGCATGCTACCCATCGACTTTGAAATACCGGGGGATATGGGAGGTTCACTGGAAAGCCAAGATCCCGGAGATAAACCGATAGTAGAGGTTATGATTATTGAAGGAAGCTCACAACGAGATAATTTTCCTGGTCTTTTTAATGTTCCGCCGACCAGGGTGCAAAATATCAATAAACTTAAAATACACATAGACATCGGAAAGTTGGCGGATCTCGATAAACTAGTAAAAATCGATACACAATAGATATAATTATGCGTGGAAGCAATCTTCGAATATTGATATTTATCGATCTACTCGCAACGGCGCTGGGTAGCTCAATTATATTAATGATGGTGCTTTCGGTTAACAAAGGAAAAGCGATAGCAAAACAAGCCGGTATTCCCCGCGAATTCATACACTATAGAGTTTCAAGTCCGGATACGGGCGCACACTTCAACATAATAGTCAAATCCGGTGAAACAAGCCAATGGGTGGAAAGCCAAAGTAGCATAGGCGCCATTACAGACACAAACTTCTTTTTAAAAAATGCAGACAAGTCTGGTGAAAAAAAAGTTGGTAAACTTCTTATCTGGGGACCAGTTACCGAATACAGCGATCAAGGTAAAACGCCGAATCAATTTAATGTATTCTCCACCATACAGAAGGGGGGGCCATGGATAATTGGTGTGTTATATTACGATAATTCAGGGATCAAAAATGATGATTCATTTAATATCAACGATTCTATTGAAGTTATTCATAGTTGGAGACTGCCCCATATGCTTTCTGATACTGTTGTTCATAAGTGGGTCACTTTAGGCAATTACTCAACAATAAATTTTAAAATTGATGTTCCTGAGTCACAATAGAAAAATGGCATGGAGCCGGATTCTCCTTGCAATTCTCGTTATTGCTCATCTTACCAGGTGCAACGACAATACCACAGTCGTGACGGATGAAAACTTAAATCCCCATGCATGGTCGCATGACGAGATAGCCCAAGTATCGGAGCTGAATGATAAATTGCTTTACTATTTTGATACTGCTTTTACTCACGAACGTTTTGACTGGAACAGTGAAGGTGCAGATATCTTCGATATCAATATAGTTGCCGCACCTAATTCAAGCAGGGTTTTCAAGGAAATTCTATACTCTTTACAAATCGCGGCAGAAAAAAAAGACGTAGCACTTGAGGCTATTCAAAAAGGCAAATTGGAAGAATTGCTTTCTCCTGCATTAAAAGATCAGTTTGTAAAAGCAAAAGAGCAAATAGCAGAATTTACAAACCAGTTCGACAATCAAAAAAATGAAAGCTTTCAACTGGAACGAAATCTTTTCTTAAGAGTTTTGTATGCCTTTGAAGTGATGGCTCCGAAGTTGAGCGATATTCTTTCAGAAGACGCCATTACCGCTGAGACGATTGTAGAAAAATACATTGAACTGAGAAAAGATGAAATTCTTATTCAGTGTTTTCAACCAATACTCGCCTCCGGGAAAACTGAACTTCTTGACAGAATAGGAAACAGTTCTTCGAAGGTTAAAGAAATCATCGCAAGCTTTAAAGATTATCAAAGCTTGTTTGCGGTTTCTTTTTATCCCTCTGCAAATCCTGACGAAGCAAAGAACTTCAATATTAAAGCAACCGATCCGGAATTTACTAAAACCTATGCTGAGCGATTTGCGAAAAGAACGGCTTTATTAAAACAATGCGAAGGGTTGCGGACGACAATAGAGGATCTTAATAACAAATACAAAGAATTAAATCCAGCTGTGCAAAATGTCGCCAATGCACTGGAGGATTTTCGCGCAAAAAATGATTATCTCGCTTCCAAAATAATTCCGGGGGAAGGAGACTATGTTGATGTAATGCGATCAGCCGCGTCTAAATATTTTGTGCGTTTGCGTTTTAAGAAAGGAACTTTTGGGCGTTTGTCGATTGATAAAAAAATTGAGTTTACCGAAGCGAGTGCCAGTATTGTTTACTGGATAGCTGGCGAAGAGGAGCCTGAATTTGAAAAGATGACTCAAGACCAGAAGATCACCGATTTAAATGGAAAAGCTGGTAAACTCATAACAGAGATCCCCTTGGGATTGACCATAAGAGATATTAATCTATCGAAGGAAATGCCAGCAAATCAATCATATATTTTAAAAGCTTCAGACCCTAGTATCAGTATCGGAATCCAATTACCCAAAAAGGGAATCTGGAATCAGTTTACTTACGATGCTTCTACCTTACAGGGAGCAAATCAACTGCTATCTTTGCCTGTTGTATTGGGTGTAAACTTGAAAAGGCTGATAATTGATCCTGACACCTGGCAAATCAGTTTTGGTATTAGCTGGACTCCTCAGTCTTTCTTTGAGCAAATATTCAATAATGATCCAACGCTCACATCGTTTTCTGTAACACTCGATGATTTATTAAGTCGAAATCCGGAAGAATTTCGTGCAGCTCTTCGTGAAGCCGCCATTACAAAAATCTGGGAACAAATAAAAACAGCAGCGAACGACAGCAAACTAAATCAACTGAAAACTTTTTTTAATTCAGAACGGGTTTACAATTTCACACTCGACCCGTTTTCGAAGAACAACGAATACATCAGCGGAAAATTACAATTAGAAAATGTCCGTTTCCCAATTCTTAACGTCAATGTGCCCCATGTGACAATCCGATTTGGTTATAGTCTATTGCAGAACGAAGCACAGTTAACCATGTCAAGGATTTCGCTCGTTGATGCATTGCCGTCATTGAGAGATAAAATAAAAACAGAACTTCAAAGCGAAATAACAAAAATAACGGATGTCCTTTCCGAAAGTGTGCCTGGTGTTGTAACACACGCCGCAGCTGTATTGAATATTTCTTCTTTTGAATTCAATCTTGAGGATAAAAGTTTCAAACTTATGTGCGAAGGAAAGTCTTATTTGTTTAAGACTTTACCGGAAATGTTGGCTGTGATAAAAGAAGTTGCAACAAATTACGTGCGTAACTATAAGGATATATTGATTGATTATTCGAGGACAGCGGCTGAGAAAGCGGTAATCAAAGCCGGTCAGGAAGCGCTCAGACGGACGTGTGAATCATTAAACAATTCTGTGTTGCCTTCTTTTGGTTTACCATTCAAGGTTGTACAAATTAATTGCGTATCTGGAAAAGTTGAAGGCGTAGCCAGATATGAAGACATCGCACTCAAGTTTATCAGGGAAAATGATCAATTTAAAGTAGTCAGTGCAGATAAAAAGCAAATTGCTGATTTATTGATAAAGCAATTAAATGAAACAGTCGGGTTAAAAGACAAAGTGATATTCGAAGCCGATGTTACAGATGAAATTATCATTCGCGCCCGTTTAAAAATCACCGAAATTAATTTTGATGGCATCATTCATACAATAACGATAAACACCCAGACCAGTGCTATTGACTCAAGAACTGAGTTGAAAGATTTACAGACCGCTGCTTTAAATGTAATAACAAAATATTTCGCAGATTTTAAAGGCAAAGTAAAGATTGCTGATTATGCGGATATGGAACTATCTGTTGCAGGAATTGATCTATTAACGCATAAACTGACACTTAATGGGAAAATGGTCTTTCATGGTGACATTAATGTAGACGTACCGATTGAAATTGATTATGCAACGGGCAAGATCGATATCAATCAACCCAAAAATCTTGAAGGCCAGATTGCTGGTATATTATTGCAGAACCTATTTGCGGCACTAATGGATGATGAAAACGCTATTAAAATAAATCCTATAGATTTTAAAGCGCATACTATTAGCGGAACTGCCGATATTAAAATTTGGGATCAGATAAAGTTGCCTACTGTAAAGTTCACTCTGAGAGAAAACAAAATAGATTTCGATTTCAAACCTTCTTTAACTGTTCCAATTATTGTACCAATTGCCCCTCCTTATTGTTCACTTATAGATCCAACAATCATACTTGATCTTGACAACAAAGAACTGTCTTTTAAAGGCGACTTTAGCATGGGTATTGACCAAAGTGTTAGAGGCATCGCCAAGCTTGTAAAAATAAAAGGTGATTTCAATATCCCCTACAGCAAAAAAGATATTGGCAAAGTAGATTACAACGGTGATTTGATATTGGTGAGTTTTTTCCCACTTAACAAAAGTAGAGGTGTTATCACCATAATACCCGAAGCAGAAGTGACTTTGTCTGAAGGAACTACCGGCATGGCGCAAAAGATTTTGAAATTAGATAAGACCACACGATTCGGAAAAACGCCGAATGGTGATTATAGCTTTAGCACTATTGGAACCGTAGACTTGCTGCATGTGGCAACTGGAGCCCTAGATGTAACCGGAGCCATTGATACGCTTTCAGAGGCTATTAAACTTTCAGGTACTGGAAGGTTCGGTTTGCCGGTAGGGACATTGACAGGCTCTGTTGGAACTTCCTTTGTTTATTCGCCCCTACAAGGTTTTATCAAAGATCCATTCATGAAAGTAGGTGGAGATGTTACACTGTGCGGATTCGATTTGAGTAAATTCTCCATAGAAGCAAATGAACACTTTGCAGAAGTTCATTTCTATGTGATGGGATTAGGTCTTACGTTACACTTCCCCGGAGTGGATGCAATATCGGTTACCTATATAAGGGATGAGATTATTAAGCTTTTGAAACGAATGTTAAGTCCCGAAGAACTTGCCAAAGCGCTTTTGAATCTTCCTAAGATGGATTTGTCATTGGGTGGTGGTCCGGAGGGTAATGACTCTCGGGAATTTAATGACAAGGAAGGTGGTCTTGATGGCAATGCAGATGGAAATCCTGGAGGCAACCTAGGTGGAAATCTCGGTGGCAACAATGGTGACAACGATAAACCCGGTGGTGGAAGGCCAGGAGGAAATAATTCAAATAAACCAAGTAATGAAAAAGACCGTAACAAAACGGGAGTATCCGGAAAATTATCATCGGAAATAGAAATAGCAAACATGGATGGTAATAGCGATATTGGATACACTTTCGTGAGGTATAACGATCTTTCGAGAAAAGAAGAATCAGTTTATATTGCCATCAGTAATAAGCTCTGCGTTCCCTTGAAAGATTATCGCACTTATGTAAGTGCATGCAATCCGGGATTGGATTTTTCTTCCTATTACTGTTTTATCTATTTAAATAATAGCAATGAACCGCAAAGGTTGCCTTTTGATTTCAAAGTTGTGAAAAATGAAAAGTCGGTCAGCTTTGTTTTGAAGTATCCTAGTAGAAATGAACAGAGCGGGTATTATCAATTGGCAAAAGGGGAATGCGTTATTCTAGGATTCTCGGCTGCAAATATGTTATTAGACAATAAAACTAACTATTCACTATCAGCTCTGCTGCCAGCAAAAGAAGGCATTGATGATTTTAAAATGTCTGATAAATTTTGCTTGAACCTCACACGATCAACTGTCGATCCTAAAACTTACAGTATTGGCGGAAACAGCATTATTACAAACGAATTGGCATTTCCTGCATATAATTTTATTCTTGCTTACAACGACAATGAAGCCAAGGCATTTTTGGTAACTGCATCGTCATTTTACAATTTCCTTCTCACTGCAGATTGCAATAAGACGTCCAAATCACTATCTTGGCTGTATCAAACAAAACACGTAGTAGATTATGACGATCTTTATCATTTAAATTTTCAAATGGCAACTGCACAGACCGAGAAATCAGTTGCAGCAACTTCTATTACCAGCACTGCAGGCAACGGTCATAATCACCCGCCTTGTTTTATAACTAACGCATATCGCAGGGTATTCAATCAGGGTAAAGTTGAATATGTAGAAGAAAAGAAGAAAACAAATTTATCTACCGACTACCCTTATGCTTACGGACAAATAGCGTTCAGAGACTTTTCAAGTGAACTCTTCATTTACATAATTCAAATTGGGAATGAAGAATATTGGATTGCAGAAGAATCCGACACTCCCATAGCGGTTGCTGAGATAGGATCAGATTATTTTAAAGATTATATTGAATTCACCAACAAGATAGTGGTGGATCTGGATGCCGCTTCGCTCTTTCAGATTATTTCTTCATGCGAAACAGAAGTGCCTGCATCAAACATATTGCAAGCATTGAGATCACACATAAAAGATGGAAATGTTGAAAGATCGGCAGTTTATAAATTCGTTGATTATGCAAACCTGAAAATTGCAAACAAACCAATATCTGATGATTATTTCTGTAACGTGATTAAATTGGATACAAGTGTGCGTGTCACTCCTATTACTTCTCCCGAAGGAGATAAATGGAAGACCTTCTTTGTTGTAGGAAATGAAAAAAGTATCAAAACCATCAATTTCACCGAGAATGATCTGAGTCGGGCTTTAGGCATAGTAGAAAAACCAGTAACGAAGTCAACGTTTATAGAAAACCCACTGCTTGGAAGTTTGCTAAGCTTTCTCTATAGTTCCGGCACGTTGCAAAATAAAATACTTTTTGCCGCAGATAAAAACAGGGCTGGATGGATCAGCTTGGCTTCGCCATCGCATCTATATTTATTGGATAACCAAAACTCCATGAAACCTTTTGTGCAAAAAGAACTTCTTTATCCAGCCGGATTCTTTTCATTAGAAGGAAACAGAGGGGATTTTTTCAACTTCCCGACAGTTATTGCTAATCACCAGGTATTTTTTGACCGTCTATTCAACCTTCTGATTACAGACAGCAGCGCAAATGTTGCAATAGATTTCATGGAAACAGAAAATCATGTACGACAATTACTGGCATTTGTTAAGACATCTAAAGACGTTTTACTCCTGATCGACGACAAAGACGGCAAAAAGATTAAAACAGAAAAGACGATTGAACGAAGTTTATTTGAAGAGAATTTAAAAAATGCTATGAGCCAGGCAGTGATCGACGAAAACCTGAGTAATATTCCACGTATTCGTGAAAGCAATCTATTGGAAGAACAGTTTAAAACATTGGCGACATTTATTCTTTCTGCATTTAAGTCTGACGGAAAGAAAGTGAATAGCGTCATTAATCCTTTGGCATTATTTAATAAATCGGGCATCAAAACAATATATAAGTAAACACCTTTAAACAAAACTAATAATATGAAAAGGAAAATAAGTTTGGTCTTTGTACTACTTTCTTTTATTATGGTTTCAGCTTCAAAGAAATCAGAATGGTTGCCAGCAACGGATTTCAATATTTTAATTGTCAGAGGTAAAGTAGAAAACAATCTCGTAATGGGCCAAATATTTTTAGATAATAAACTACTTGGCAACTGCTATGAAAACAATGATCTAAAAATTCCAACCGGGAAATACTCTGGAAACATGAGATACCATTCCGGAAAAAACTTTGTTCAGTCGGAATTAGGTTCGTTGTCAAAATCAGGAGACTTTCTTCTTGAAATGAAAGATGTACCTGGCAGAAGTGATATTCTTTTGCATGCAGGAAATAAACCTCAACATTCTAAAGGATGCATACTACTTGGTCCGGCAAATAAATCGGCTGATCAATCTGTTTTCATTGATAAAGAACATCCACTCTTTAAACTAAGGATTGCTTTTTACGGAACTGAGTTCCCTAATTCATGTCCCGATAAAAACCTAATAATTGAAATAAAATGAAAATTCGTCTCCTTTTTTTTGGTGGTATAGCAATGTTTTCCATTACCTGTTTTATCACTCTTTCTAGTTGCAAAAAGAATCGTAAACTTATTGGTTCAACCACTACGCGAAATCTTCGTGTAGATACGTATAATTATTCTGATTGCAATTTGGACTGCAATTCATCATTAACTTTTGTGGCAATAAACGATAGCGATTTCGATGTCAAAGCAAATTTTAAGTTAGTTTATGAGTTTCCCGAAAAAGATAGTATTCAATTGAAACAAATACTGTTGAAGCCTCATGATTCCACTAACGTGGCATGTGGCTGTGCAGATAAACCGGTTAATAAAAATGATTGGATGCTTGTACTTACAATATTATCAGCAGAACAATGTAACCTGTAAATCCCAGCAAAACTGACCCCCTTCCGCCATTTTAAATTGACCCCCTAAAAAGCGATTACAAAAGGGCCTAAAAAAATCCTGGTGAAGAGGACTAAAAAGAAGATAAAGAACTGTTGTTTTGGAGGCTAAAAATAGTGATTAATTTTTGCCGGCGTTTTTTATAAATATGATTCCATTGGTTCTGCTTTTCCTTTTTGTTTTTTTCTTAAAGATTCACCGTATAATTCTATCCGGATAGATTGATGGACAATCCTGTCGAGTATAGCATCAGCAAGTGTTTTTTCTCCTATGACTTCATGCCATTTTTTTACAGGTACTTGTGCGGTGATGATGGTAGATCTTTTGCCATGACGGTCTTCGATAATGTCCAATAGTAAAGCCCTGCTTCCTGCATCGAAGGGGTGTACACCAAAATCATCTAAGATAAGGGCATCCTGTTTTTCTATTTTAGAAAGCTCTTTTAAATGGGCGCCATCCGCTTTGGCCATTTTTAAATGAGACATTAATTTAGCAGTGTTAGTGTACAAAATTTTATATCCCATTAAGCAAGCTTGCTGGCCCAGGGCAGATGCCAAAAAACTTTTTCCCGTTCCGGTACTGCCGGTGATAAAAAGATCTTCGCCTTTTTTTATAAAATCGCAGGTAGATAAACGTTGTACAATGTTTTTATCTAACCCGCGGTCGCCGGAATAATCCAATTGTTCGATACTGGCACTGTAGCGGAAGTTAGCGTTCTTAAGCCCTCTTTGTACGCTTCGATGCTTCCTGTCGTCCCATTCGCTTTGCACCAGGTACTGTACCAGTTCATCATTGGTAAACTGTTGCTGGCGCTGATCTGCTTCCAGACTGGCCTTGTAGGCCTGGTGCATACCCAGCAGCCGCATGTGACTCATCTTTTCTAAACTGTCTTTGTTCATTGCTGTGTTTTTTTAACTGGTTAATAAATGAAGTGGTTTGATTTTATTGATAGTAATCTTCTCCCCGGATATTGTCGTGCACGGGCATGCAGGTGTCATCGCCCGAAGGTTTTTGTTCATCTTCCAATGGAATAAAATCTGCTTTTGATTTTAGTATGCGTTCTATCATTCCAAAGTTGTACACGTTAAAGCTATCGGCTCTTTTGCAGGCGTTGATAAGCCTTGTTTCGCCTACCCGTTTTTTATAATTGATGATGCCCTGGCAGGCTCTGTAATTTTTTTCGGGATACTCGTTTCGGGACAATACTTTTTTAATGTAGGCTACTACTACTTCACCAATCAATGCGGCATCGGCAATAAATTTTTCAGGGTTCCATTCCGTAGGATAGCGGTGCCAGGAGGCAAGGTGGTCTTCGTTTTGTATGTATTTGTCTTTGCCAAAATAACGAACATGAACAGCAATTAATTCATGCTCGCTAAATGCTTCCACCTTTGTACAGTTGTACATCAGTTTGATTTTTATACCAATAAATTTATAGGGTATACTGTAATAACGGTAATCGACGGTAACGTAACCTGTTTTACCGACCGTGGCAGTTTTGCTGGTCATGGGGTCATAGGGATATTTGTTCAGCGGTTTTAAAACATTTTTTTCCAGTGCGTCAAACTGCTGCAACCTGCTATAATCACAGCCCGTAAGCAATGTACTGTTGTGGGCCAGCAGGTAAATTAAAATATCCTCATTGAGCGTTTCTAAGCTGCTGTATACCTTTTCATCTATTTTAGTAAAGATGCTGGTGTAGATTATTTTTACAGCCCCTTCTACCAGCGCTTTATCTTTAGGCTTATAAACCCTTGCAGGAAAAACATACGTGTTGTAATGGGCTGCAAATGCGGCAAAACTATCATTGAGTTCCGACTCATACCGCCCGGCTTTTTTTACCGCGGATTTTAAATTATCAGGAACAATGGCTTCGGGTACACCGCCATAAAAATGCAGCGCCCGCTCGCAGGCCAATATAAAATCATCCTTCTTTTGAGAGGCTACTGCTGTTACATAAGTGAGCTGGCTGCAGCCCAGGATGGCTACAAAAACTTCTACATCCTGTACCTCGCCGGTGCTTATATCTACTACCTGTAAACGCTTTCCGGTAAAATCAATAAAGAGTTTATCGCCGGCCTTGTGAGGCACACGCATAGATGGCTTACTCATGCCCATGAATGTATTGAGGCGCACCAGGAAAGCGGAGTGCTTGTACCCATCAGGGCACTGCCGGATGTAGTCGGCATAAACCATTTGCTTGGTCACACCACGTTTCTTTAACCTGGCTGTCAGCTCTGGTAACAACGCTTCCAGATCAACTACACGGCTGCTTTCTTTTTTTGGCTTTACAATCAAAAAGGCTTTGGCTAACTCCCCGTCAGTCATGATTTCTACCCGCTCAATGGTAAGCCGCAACTCTACAAACTGCAGAAGGTATTTCTTTACCGTGTTGCGTGCCGTACCTGTTGTTTTGCTGATGAACTTACTGCCTCTTCCTTCTGAATAAAGTCGCAATATTTGCCTGATTTTAAACATATCAATTGTTTTGTTGGACATAAAATAATCTCCCGTTGTTTTGGTTAAAACAACCGATTATTATCCTACAAAAACAACTGCTCTTTATTCAACGATTTAGGGGGTCAATTTCAGCCGGTATCAGGGGGTCAATTTAAAATGGCCGGAGGGGGTCAGTTTGTTTTGGCGGAAGGGGGTCAATTTGCGTGGGTTTTCCACTCAGGCTCACATTCCCTGTTGGCAGTTAATTCTGCACGTTGCCCATCTACTGTAATTCTTAAATAAATTGGTGCTGTACCTGATGTGTAGTTTTTCTGCTTTTTCAGGTAAAAAAGCATGCTAAAATTTGTCTTCATGATTTTACTCATTTTAGGTTAACAAAATTAGCATTGCAGCAGAAGCAAGACAAGATGTTCAAATTTTGAACATGTTGATTGTCAGTGAGTTTGGGCAAGTCTGGTGAGTAATGTTGCAACATTGATCCTACTCACCGAATCACTCACCAGAAATTTGCTTTTTCCTGTACGTTTTGGTGATTCCCTAAAATGAAAAAAGCCCGCAAACATTGAGTTTGCAGGCTTTTAGCATAATTTGGTATTGATTTTAGTGGAGCTGCACGGGCGTCGCACCCTTGTACTATATTTTTATGGCGACTTTATTGACGTGTAGATATGGCTGCTGATATTGAATAATTGGATTCAATTGTAAAGTAGCTACTGCAGAAAAGTAAAAAATATACTGATTCGAATGAAGTGTCATGGTAAAGCACACCTTCTCACCAGGGTAAGTTGTTTTAAAATGCTTTTACCCATTTTCGCTTTCCATTAATTTTTTGCCTCACAAACTAACCTAACTTTGCCGCTATACTTATTAAATAGCCAGGGGCAATGAAATACGAAATAGGAGATAAAATAATTGTGCTGCTTACCAATGAAGAGGGTAAGGTGGTAGAAATTATGAATGAAAAAATGGTAATGATTGAAGTAAAAGGTGTTCGCTTTCCGGCCTATATGGACCAAATTGATTTTCCTTACTTTAATATGTTTTCTCAAAAAAAAATAGTCGAAAAAAAGAAAATATATGTGGATAACCTGCCTAAAGAAAAAGGTGTAGCAAGAGATAAAAAGGATGAAGGCATGTTTATTTGTTTTGTGCCTGTTTTTGATAAGGACGTTTTTGATGATGATGTCGTAGAGAAATTAAAAATTTATCTTGTTAATCAAACCACTTCTTCGTTTGGATTTAAATACAATTTGCTGTTTAATGGCGAAAGCAGCTTTGACCTGGCCAATACCATCGAACCACTGCATGAATTTTATTTACACGATATTAACTTTGACGATCTGAGTGACAATCCGCGTTTTGATGTGGAGTTCACGCTCTCCAATCCCGATAAAAAGAAAGCACCTTATTATGAGACTTCTTTAAAACTAAAAGCAAAACAGATTTTTAAAAAAATTGAGGAAATAAAATTAAAAAACGAAGCCAGCTTTTTATACCCGCTTTTTGACCGTTTTCCCGATAAGGTAGAAGAAGAAAAAGTAGATATCAACAAGCTCGGCAACGCCGGGTATAGAGTATACGATTTATCAAGAGTGAAGGAGTTACTGCCCCCTGCAAGAACGGTGGTTGATCTGCACATAGAAAAATTAACAGATAGCTGGAAACACCTGAGCAACTTTGAGATACTAACCCTGCAGTTAAAAACTTTTGAGCATTTTTACGAATTGGCCGTGTCGCATTTTCAACCTACGTTAACCATTATTCATGGTGTGGGGGTGGGCAAATTAAGAGACGAAATTCATGCTATCTTAAAAACAAAAAAGGAAGTAAAATCCTTCGTAAATCAGTACAACCATCTCTACGGTTACGGAGCTACGGAAATTTATTTTGCTTACTGAGGCTGGTATTCCTTCTTAAATTAACTCTTTCACAATGTACGCTAACAGATTTGGCCTGGTAATCGCATACCGTTTATGGGCCCACAAAACATTTTGCCCGGTTGCTTGTTAAAAACATATCGTATTCAAGCCGTATTTATAGCTTCCGGAAGAAAACGAAATGTTATTTTGGCTATATCCCCGAATTGTAAAATGAATTATCAATCACAAAAAATTATTAAATGAAGAAAGTATTATTTGTTTTAACCAGCCATGATGAGTTGGGAAATACAGGAGAGAAAACTGGTTTTTGGATAGAAGAATTTGCAGCACCGTATTACAAACTTTTAGACAACGGTGTTCAGATTACACTGGCATCGCCTAAAGGAGGACAGCCGCCAATTGATCCCAAAAGTGAAGGGCCGGGCAACGATACGCCCGCAACGTTGCGATTTAAATCAGATACGGAAGCGCAGCAAAAGCTGGCGCACACAAGCATGCTTTCGCTGATGAAGGAGGAAGCGTTTGATGCGATATTTTATCCCGGGGGTCATGGACCGCTATGGGATCTTGCCAATGATAAAAATTCAATTCACCTGATAGAGTCTTTTTATAGAAACAACAAGCCGGTAGCAACGGTTTGTCATGCACCGGGGGTGTTGCAGCACGCAAAAAATACGCTTGGTGAACCACTGGTAAAAGGGAAAAAGGTAACTGGCTTTACCAATGAAGAAGAGGAAGCTGTACAACTGACCAAGGTAGTACCTTTTTTAGTAGAGGATATGCTGAAAGAAAAAGGCGGCGAATATAGTAAAGTAGCCAACTGGCAGCCGTATGCCATACAGGACGGACTTTTAATTACCGGCCAAAACCCGGCCTCGTCTGAATTGGTAGCGGAAAAGTTATTACAGTTGCTGGATAAGTAATTATCTTCTTTTTAAATGCAAGGTAAAATAAATGCAAGGGCCTGTTTAATCGAATTAAACAGGCCCTTGCATTATACAGATAAGTTGCTTGTGAATACTACTATCCTTTTTTACCAAAAGTAGACTTCATAGCACTCATCATACCTTTGGTTGACCATTGGCCTGGTACAATCATTCTGCGAATGGTGTACAAGGGTTCTGTTGTATCTCTTTTAGTAGACAAAATGAAGGCCATTTTGTAGCCATGGCTTTTTAATTCCGGAATTGCCGCCTGGTTCCACAAGCCAAACGGATATGCAAAATAGGTTGGTTTCTTCCCGGTTATATCATTCAGGGTTTTTTCCGGCTTACTTAACTGCATATCCCAGTCAGCGGGCGTGTATTTGGTTACCATGTGATGATCCCAGGTATGAGATTCAATGGCATGGCCGCTGTCAGACAAAGTCTTGATTTGTTCCTTACTCATATAACGGGGGCGGTTGATAGAGATCGTCATGATAAAGTAAACCCCTTTAAATCCGTATTTATTCATTTCAGGTACCGCAATACTGTATTGTTCTTCGTCCGTATCATCGTAAGTCAGCATCACAGGTTTTGCAGGCATTGGGCCATTGTGCACCAGGTATTCGTACAACTGGTCTGGCAACACCGTCTGGTAGCCACTGTCGTGTAAAGCCTTCATTTGTTCTGCAAACTGGGCAGGCGAAACAGAATAACTCTTCATAGATTCGCTCTGTCCGGCCTTTGCTTCCCGGATATGATGATAGCATAAAACCGGCACTTCTTTTTTAGCAAGCATTTCCTGCAAACTGGCTGCTGTGGCCTGTGGAGCGGCAACAACTTTTACTGAAGAATCAACTGAACTGGCAGTTGTTGTCGCAGTCTTTTCCTTTTGAGGTGCAGCCTGGCAGCTGGCTATCAGGCAAATAATTAAACAATGTTTAAAAGAAATATATTTCATTTTTCGGGGAATTGGAACGATTACTGGAATTGGATGTAAATTGGTTTTGGTACAAACTTCATCAACTCTTCGGGCGTATACATGCCGGTGGTGCCGGGTTTGGTATCATTTTTATAAAATAATTTAAACCCTGTAAATTGTACAGGCTCCCTATAAATATAACGCAGGTAAGTAGAGCGCTTTAAAATTTTATCACCGAACCCGTCCATATCCATTACCACCTGTACTTCTGGTGTGGTTTTAATTCTTTCGTATCCTGTCACCATGCCCTGTGTAAAGCGATGTACAATTAATATCTTGGGGGTCAGGTGATTTTTACGAACTACATCAGTCAGAAAATCCACGGCGTCGTTGATGTCTTCCGCCGTAAAAGTGCCTATTTTTCTGCCCGGAACTTCTCCGTGTTTCATAGAAAATTCAGGGTCAATTCCAAGATGCACATTCGGCAACTTTAAATAAGGCTCCAGCCAAGGTACTTCATTTTTTACAGTGCTATGTCCTACCTGGATATCAACAAATACCAGCGCATTGATAGGCTTGGCCCAGCTAATCATGGTGTCTATCTGGTTTCCCGGCATGCGGTAACGGTGCATGCCATCTTTGCCGGCAGCAGCCTGGGCCGTAGTGGTAATATAATGCAAAGCGGGAATTACAGGAACGGTAGTATCTGCAGCCTGAAACCTGGCTACTTCATGCAGTAACTGGGCAATCATGGAATCATGTGGAATCTGGCCAAGGATACCCATTTTTTTAGAATACAGGTTGCCGTAGAAAGACACAATCCTGTTATAGGGTAATACAGCGCCGGGCAGGGGATAGGCTGCTTTTGCCGGCCACTTACCAGTAGTATCATGATTACTCAATGCCAGCATTTTTTTGTCGTAATCTGCTGTATCCAATACGGTTGGGACCGGTTTTACGGTGCTCACCGTGGCAGTTGCTGTTGTTGCTGAGTCCTTTGTTGCGGCAGCCTTTGCGTCGGGTTGATTGCAGGCGCTGTTGCTCAATGCAAGAAATAAGGAAAAAATGCCCAACGGCAATACCAAAGCCTCTTTTTTCATAGATATGTATATTATAAATATTTTAAGTGCAAATGTATAGCTTTTGTTAAACACCCGTACCAATAACAAAACGAATAAATGGAATGGGAGGTCGACAAAAAATGCATTTTCATCGTTTAATACTGCACGGGGCTTAAACAATATAAATAAATGAAATATTGTTTTGGTTGATAAATAAATTAGTTAATTTTTTCAACTGCGAAATTGTGTCGACCGAGATATATTGACCTTTTGCTAAAGTTGCAAGCTTGTTCAATGTACAGCGAATAAGTTGATAATAAAAAAGGTGGCCCGTAAAAGGCCACCTTATCAACTGATTTTTTTAAATTTAATTAGCTTCTTTAATCAGTTTGATTAGTATTTTTTCGGATCCTTGTATGAACTCAGCGTAGTAAACTCCAGGCCTGTATTGCTGGCCAATCTGCAATGATTGTGTTGGAGAAATGTTCTTGCTTTGTTCGATCAATCGGCCATTGTAATCAAGCACATTCATTTTTATCACTTCTTTAGATGGAGAACTAAATAAGAAGGTAAACTGATTGTGGGATGGGTTTGGTAACACTTTGGCTGTGAATTTGGTTGCCAAAGATTCTATCAAAGCCGGTGCAGCCACTTCCATGGTTCTTGCGCTTTTTGAAGTGCTATGTATCACAATTGATCCGCCGCCTATCACAGTGGTTGGATCAAGATTATCACCACCACCACCTACCAGGTTATCATAGACAGTAACTCCCGCAAGATCAGTAATTTTCATTCTTATTTTATCCTGGCCTCCTCCATTAGTTACATCACCATCAATTGCAGTCAGCATAAACTTGTAACTGCCAGTACCATTAATTGTTCCCGATCCCTTGTAACTAGCCTTTGCTCCACCAATTACCAAAGACATGTCTGTATAAGAGGAACTATTGAATTTAAGGTTACCTGCCTGGAACTGGAATTCAGTTTCTCCATCTACAATTGTAGTAGAACCTTTTCTATACTTTGCAACAAATCCAAAATTAGCTTTACCAGTTAATGTAGGGTTAGCTATGTAAGCACCTGCAGGAGAATTGATCCATCCGCCACCTGTTACAAAACCACCGTTTGGATCGTAAATAACAATGTATTGGAACATATTTGTAATACTATTACCACAGGCATCGGTGCCGGTAATTTTAGGAGCATAAACCCCAGGAGTACTATAATTATGTGAACCAAGTGAAATTAAGTTTGTGTAAGGACCAACCATTACAGCAGAACTTGTATTATCATCCCAGTTGACAGTTACGTTTGTCAATGTCACTCCGGTAAATGTCACTGTCGGTGTAATTGTAACACCTCCGCTTGCGGGAAGTTGTTGAGGCGTTCCATTAACATTAGTGCCTGACCATACATATGTCGGTGCAGCAGTTACAGATAATGTAGCAGTATTAGAACCTGAACCCAGGTAATTTGATTCTTCAGTAAAGCTTGCCTGAATTGTAGCTCCATTAGTGACGCAAACATTAAATGTTAAGCTTGCAACACCATTAATGTCTGTTGTTCCGGTACCAACCGTGCTACCATTAACTTTAAATGTTACGGTTTTGCCACTTAAGAAAAGATTATTTGAAACATCTTTTAATGTAGCCTTAAGGGTAGTAGTTCCACCTGTTGTACCACTTGCATTAGCAGCTATAATACTGGTGTTTGCTTTAGCGATCGCATCATTAACATTACCACTTGTGTTGTTATAGTTTGCAGCACCGGTAAATGACCACGGATCATTATTGTACGTTCCTGCATTGGTATGCGTAGTGCCAGATACATTGATTGTTCCGACAGTTGCACCTGATTCACTATTCACACCAGTGATGGTGTAAGTAGCTGTATGAGCATTGCCATCGTAGGTCACACTGTAAGGAGTAACAGTAACGGTAGGATCAGCTTTAGCGATCACATCATTAACAGTACCACTTGCGTTGTTATAGTTTGCAGCACCGGTAAATGACC
>NZ_JAUFQJ010000026.1 GCF_030409685.1 Ferruginibacter paludis | reverse complement strand
GTATATCCGCTGCAACAGATGCGGCTATCAGCTCTCCCGCCAATGGCCAGATATTGCAATATAATATCGTTACCGGCAAATGGGTAAATACAACCCCTGGTTTCCTGAGTTCTTATACGGAAACAGATCCGATTGTAAGAGCCATTAGTGGTATTGTTAAGAGCAACGGAACTACAATCAGTGCCGCTGTTGCGGGTACCGATTATGTAACTCCTTCAGGAAATATCACAGGTAGTGCAGGCTCTTTTACAGGAAGCCTGGCAGGTGAAGTTACAGGCACGCAAAGTGCTACGGTTGTAGGAAATGCAGCAGTAATTGGAAAGGTACTGACAGGGTATACTTCTGGATCAGGAACAGTTGCAGCAACGGATAATATTTTACAAGCCATCCAGAAATTAAATGGCAATAATGCCTTAAAGGCACCGCTTGCCTCGCCGTCATTAACAGGAACTCCGCTAGCACCAACAGCAACGGCGGGTACAAACACCACACAAATTGCGACGACAGCTTTTGTAACTACTGCAGTAAGCAGTGGTACAGCAGCAAATTTTACCGGCAGTCTTGCAGGAGATGTTACAGGCACACAAAGTGCTACCGTTGTAGGAAAAATAAATGGCACTTCCCTGGCGGGACTTGGCACCGGTATTCTTAAAAATACCACCGGTACAGGTGTTCCCTCTATTGCAGTCGCCGCTGATTTTCCAACCTTAAATCAAAATACAACTGGAACAGCTGCAGGATTATCAGCGAATATTGCCGAAAGCCAGGTTACTAATTTAACTACTGACCTGGCTGCGAAAGCACCTCTTGCTTCACCCACGCTTACAGGTGTACCGGCAGCACCAACAGCAACCGCTGGCACCAACACCACTCAAATTGCCACGACGGCTTTTGTAAATGCAGCAGTTAGTGCAGGTACCTCAACGTCATTCTCGGGCAATCTTGCGGGTGAGGTTACCGGCACGCAAAGTGCTACCGTTGTAGGCAATGCAGCGGTGATTGGCAAAGTATTGACAGGGTACACCTCCGGATCAGGAACAGTTGCTGCTACCGATAATATTTTACAGGCTATACAAAAAATAAATGGCAATGATGCTTTAAAAGCTCCAATTGCGTCACCCTCGCTAACAGGCGTACCGGCAGCACCAACAGCAACTGCCGGTACCAACACTACACAAATTGCGACAACGGCCTTTGTAACGAATGCAGTAAGTAGTGGTAGTGCCGCAAATTTTACCGGTAGTCTTGCAGGAGATGTTACAGGTACGCAAAGTGCCACCGTTGTAGGAAAAATAAATGGTACAGCTTTAGCCGGATTGGCCACCGGAATATTAAAAAATACTACAACAACAGGCATACCCTCTATTGCTGTAGCCGCTGATTTTCCTACCCTCAATCAAAATACAACAGGAAATGCCGCAACGGTTACTACTAATGCCAATTTAACTGGGGAAGTCACAAGTATTGGTAATGCTGCAACAGTAACCAATGCTGCAGTAATCGCAAAAGTATTGACAGGCTATACTTCCGGTGCAGGTACAGTTGCCGCAACGGATAATATTTTACAGGCCATCCAGAAACTAAGTGGAAATGATGCTTTAAAGGCACCGCTTGTCTCGCCATCATTAACCGGAACTCCGCTTGCACCAACAGCAACAGCGGGCACCAATACCACACAAATTGCAACAACGGCTTTTGTTACAGCCGCCGTCAGCAGTGGTACAACTACCAATTTTACAGGCAACCTTGCAGGAGATGTTACTGGCATGCAAAGTGCAACTGTAGTTGGAAAAATAAATGGTACAGCTTTATCCGGATTAGCGACCGGTATTTTAAAAAATACAACAACAACCGGCGTGCCCTCCATTGCTGTAGCTGCAGATTTTCCTACATTGAATCAAAACACCACAGGAACCGCAGCGGGATTATCAGCGAATATTGCTGAAAGCCAGGTAACCAATTTGACTACCGACTTAGCAGCTAAAGCTCCCGTAGCCTCACCAACGCTAACAGGAATACCGGCGGCACCAACCGCTACGGCGGGTACTAACACTACTCAAATTGCAACTACAGCGTTTGTAACTGCCGCAGTTAACAGCGGTACTGCTACAGCATGGAGTTTAACCGGCAATGCAGTTACTGCAGGATCACAGTTTTTGGGCTCAACCAACAATGTGTCGCTTAGAATGAGAACCAATAATGTTGAAAGGATGGTGGTTGACAGTACAGGTAAAGTTGGAATTGGAACAGCTAGTCCGGCACAAATTCTTCACGTTGCGGGAGAAAGCGATAACGCGGGGGTTGGCCCTTTATTAATAAAATCTCTGGCCGGGCAAGGCGCCGTCGGAACATCATTGACTATTGATAACACAGCTGCGTCTGGCGGCTATAAATACTCTATAATCTCAACAGGATCATCCGCTGGCGGTGGTGCAGGTCAGTTGGGCATCTATGGTGGAGCTGGCCCTGGATATGTTTTTAGATTAAATACAAATGGGCAATCTATAGCAGGATTAAATAGTTATACTTACCTGGGTCAATTGACTGCTTACCCTTATGCCGCAACAATACCAGGCATAGTTGTTCAGGGATTTACAAGCCAATCCGCCAATTTACAGGAATGGCGCAATTCATCCTCTACTGTTTTAGCTGAAATTTCAGCAAATGGTAAGCTCGGCATTAATCAAACAACACCCACATCACTATTGCATCTCGGGGCAGGTACTGCAACTGCAAACACAGCTCCCTTGAAATTTACAACAGGCACAAATCTTACCACTCCTGAAGATGGAGCAGTAGAATACAATGGCACCCACTTTTATGGAACAATAGGATCTACCAGATACCAGCTGGATCAGCAAGGCGGTGGTACTGTGACCAGCGTTGCTGCATTATCGCTCGGCACAACCGGAACAGACGTATCTTCTTCTGTTGCCACAGGAACAACCACACCTGTTATTACCCTGAATATACCAACCGCATCGGCAGCAAACCGCGGTGCTTTGTCGGCCGCAGACTGGACTGCTTTTAATGCCAAGCAAGGGGCCCTTACGCTTACCACAACGGGAAGCAGTGGTGCTGCTACCCTGGTAGGTAACACACTAAATATCCCTTCCTATACACTTGCAGGTTCGGCCTGGAGTTTAACGGGCAATGCTGCAACCGCAGGATCAAATTTTTTAGGTACAACCAATAATGTTTCGTTAAGAATGAGAAGCGCCAATGCTGAAAGAATGGTGATAGACAGCGTAGGTAATGTAGGCCTTGGCGTAACCAATCCGGGGGCCCGGTTTGTACTTAAAGACAGTATGGAAATCAGACGGGTTGGTTCTGTAGCTCAGTTGCTTTTTACCAATACTGCAGGCTCTGGTGACTTTAGAATTGGCGGCGATGGAAATGATATCTACTGGCAGGGTGGTGGCGGAAGATCTTTGCAAATGGGATCTTACTGGGCAACCATCATTGGTGGCGACAGGCAATTAGGAACACTTCCCGCATTCGTTAACGGAATTACAGGCACAAGTGTAATAGCTCAATCGTACCGGGATGCAAGTGTTCCTTTAGCTGTGCAGGGTAACAGCGCTACCCAGTCGGCCAACCTGATGGAATGGAGAAACTCCAGCGGTGCTGTACTTGATTTTATAGATAAAAGTGGCAATGCCAGTTTAGGTGGAACTACTTTAAATACCACCAACCCTGAGCAATTGCTGGTGGATGCCGGAACTACTACTTCTGTAAATGCCATCGTAGGCAAAGGTTCTATTAACAGTTATCTGCAATTAAATATCCAAAATAATTCCTCAGGCACCGCCGCATCATCAGACGTGGTAGCTACAGCCAACAATGGCGATGAAACCACCAACTACGTGGACATGGGTATCAACGGCAGCGGAAATACAAGTAATATAATGGGTGGCGCAGATGATGGCTACCTGTATACCATGGGTAATAATTTTTTGATTGGCACAGGCAATGCGTCAAAATCCTTGATATTTATGACGGGTGGTACTTCACAGTCAACCAACGAAAGAGTGCGCATTGATGGTAATGGCAATGTCGGCATCGGCAATACCAGTCCTAATTCTACTTTATCCATTACAGGCTCACAGAGTGTAAGCTACAGGAGTGGTACCGGTGCATATACTGTTTTAAATACGGATTACGTAATTATTAATACCGGTGGAAGCACGCCTACATGGACTTTACCTGCAGCCAGCAGTTATGCCGGAAGAGTGTACCGGTTAATAAACCACGGTACTACCAGCGTTACCTTATCGCAGCCGGTTACCACAGCCAATGGAACAACATCTACAACACTTTCAAATACAGCAGGGAGCAATACGTATGAAATAATATCAGACGGTTCTGTGTGGAGAAAAATCAATTGAAAATGCTATCTGTCATTGGTTTTGTTAAAGGGTATTAATTTTTTGATATTGGACCTTTCTTAATTAATGCCCCTTATAACTCCTATACAGAGCGATGGACAGAGCATGGATAAGCCCATCCCTGGAAAGCATAAAATACCCGCTAAAGTCCACACCTTTCAAAGCTTTGTTTTACATTTAAAGATGGAACATATACTTCACCTTAATAAAGACAAAAAGCTTAAAAAAATAATCGCCTTGCAGGAACCATATGTACTGGTAAAAAGAAAAAATGTGTACCTGCATTTGTGTAGTTCCATCATGAGCCAACAGCTAAGCACCAAAGTAGCTGCTGTTATTTACGACCGCTTTTTAAATTTATACAAAAACAAAAAGCCCACACCGCAACAAATTATTGACACGCCGGTTGAAACACTGCGCAGCATTGGCCTGTCCAATGCCAAGGCGCAGTATGTCCAGAATGTATGCAGGTTTTTTATTGAGGAAAAAATAACGGATGCAAAGCTGTACAAAATGAATAATGAAGACCTGATCCACTATCTCTCCTCCATAAAAGGTGTCGGCCAATGGACAGTTGAAATGATATTGATGTTTACCTTGGGAAGAGAAGATGTTTTTGCATTAGATGACCTGGGTATTCAACAAGGAGTTGCCCGGTTATACCAGCTGGATATGACTGATAAAAAAGCACTAAAAGAAAAAATGCGGGAGATTTCAGCAAAATGGAGTCCTTACAGAACTTACGCCTGCCGCTACTTGTGGGGCTGGAAAGATAATGAGCCAAAAGTTTAAAAAACGATGGAAGCAACAATTTCTTCCAGGTACTGCTGATCTGTTTCATCAAACCAGTTTTCTTTTTCGCTATCTGCATCCAGCACACCAATTACTTTATTGTTGCGTATAACAGGCACTACAATTTCTGATACAGATAAACTGCTGCATGCAATGTGGCCCGGAAATTTTGCAACATCCGGTACAATAATAGTTTGAGCTTGCTGCCAGCTGGCACCACAAACACCACGGCCTTTTTTTATCCTGGTACAGGCAACCGGTCCCTGGAAAGGCGCCAGCACCAGCTCTTCTTTTTTAACCAAATAAAAACCAACCCATAACCACTTGAATTGCTCTTTTAATGCAGCAGCAATATTGGCCAGGTTAGCTACCAGGTCTACCTCTCCTTCAATCAGCGCTTTTATTTGTGGCAACAGTGCTTCATACATTTCCTGTTTGGTGCCTTTTACTATTTGTAAATCGTCTGCCATATTGCGAAGTTAATAAAGCAAAATGGCAACGGTTAACCCACTGCCATTTTACTATTCTGTTAAAAAATAAATGCTTCCTATTCACAATTGACCATTCACTCACTGACCATTCACTAAAATATTGTTTTAAAAAAATCCTTCATATCGTTCCATGATTTTTTATCCGCAGCTTCGTTGTAGGCAATTGGCATATTGAACTTTTTGCCATTGGCTGTAGCATCCGGGTTACTGAATGCATGCGTAGCATCGGGATAAGAAATAAAAGTGTAAGGCACTTTTAAAGAATCAAGATTGCTTTTAAAATTTTTTATATCCGCATCGCTGATAAATTTATCAGCTGCACCATGGCACACCAAAATCTTTGCCTTTGTAGAACCGGCAGTGGCGGGTACGGTAGCCAACCCGCCGTGAAAACTTACCACGCCTTTAAAATCCATACCCAGCTTAGCTGCATTCAATACCATTGAGCCGCCAAAACAATATCCAATCGCAGCCATTTTTGTGGCGTCTGTTTCCGGGTATTCTTTTAATTTATTCACAGCAGCTGTAATTCTTTCCTCACCCAATTTTGGATCTTTATAAAAGGGCGTTGCATAGTCCTGTGCCTGTTTGGGATCCGCGGCTATTTTGTCGTCACCATACATGTCCACCGCAATAGCAATATATCCCAGTTCCGCCAGCTGATGTGCCCTCCATTTGGAATATTCATTGTTACCCCACCATTCCGGCACAACAACAATGGCTGGTCTTTTTCCTTTTTGATTACCATCATAAGCTACAAAGCTTTTACAGGTAACGCCGCCAGATGTATAGGTTACCTCTTCGGTTTTTATACCGGGTTTATTTTGTGCCGAAAGGGAAAGTATTGAGCTCATAAAAATGGCTGTTAATAATAAATGAAGTTGTTTGATCATTGTGTAAGTTTTAGTTGATGTTATAAAGAAACATTTATTCTGACTGATTGTTTACAGCAAAAATAAAACCGTAGTTTTTTGTACTACGGTTTTTGTTAATTTATTTAATCAGCTTCAACTCATTAATAATGTTTTTTGCACCTCCTAATTTGTCAATACACCAAAGTACATAACGTACATCCACACAGATGGTACGATTTAAATCCTTGTCAAACGCAATTTTGTGGCTAAGCGCCTCGTAGTTACCGTCAAATGCAAGGCCTATCAAATTTCCGCTGCCATCAATTACCGGGCTGCCGCTGTTACCGCCGGTAATATCATTGGTGGTAATAAAATCAACCACCAGGTCGTTCCTGCCCTTATCGATATACTGGCCAAAATCTTTTTTCTTCATCAGCTCAATTTGTTTGGCAGGTAAATCAAATTCATAATCGCCTGCTTTGTATTTTTCTATCACGCCTCTACCCGTAGTAACATAATCATAATGCACAGCATCCCGCGGATTGTAGCTTTTTACATTGCCAAAACTTACCCGCATGCTAAAGTTGGCGTCAGGATACATTTTGCTGGCTGCTGCCGGATTCATTTCCATAATACCCTTCATATAACTTTTACCCAGTGCCGCATTGGTACTGTTAAACGCAGCATACAAGGGCGCATATTTCAGATTGTAGTTTTTTATAAAGGCAGATGCATATGCAAAAGCGGGGTCCGCCTGTAAAACAGTGGCGTCGGGGTTGGCAACAAAAGCAACCCATTTGGCATCATCTAAAATCATCGTTTTATCAAACACATTACCGGCCCATTTTTTAAATGTCAGTTCTTCTTTTAAATCGCCAAATCCGTTTCTAATGCCATCATAAAAACCAATCGGGTGCTGGCTTTTATCAATATCTGTATAAAAGAGCCGGGCTGTTTGAGCCATAATTTTTTCATCGCTTGGCCTGTCTTCAGCAGCCAAAAAAGTTTTCCGCGCAGCAGTCGCAGCATCAACCGATTTTTTGATATCGGCAGAAGAAATACCCTGCTTTACAAGGTTGGTTTCGACCCCGATTAATGAAGCTGCAAAAGCTGCAAGTGGTGAGCCCATGATGCCTTCGTTAATGTACTGCCGTTGTTTGCTATAAGGTGTCCATGCCGCATAGTTTTTTGCATAGTCTGCAAAAATATTTTCATAGTCAGCTTTGCCTTTTGCCCATGCGGCAAACTTATTTTCATACTCCTGTTTTTGCTCCTGGGTATGAAACTTAATCAGCTGTTTTGTTTCGCCATCAAAAAATTTCCAGTAATTGGCAATGCTGGCATAGCTGCTCGCCAGCTTTAATTTTACGGCCGGATCTTTCAGCATTTGTTCATGCATAATTTTTAAACGCACATCCCTCAAATTAACCAGCGAAGGATTTTCAATTTCATTTTTTAATTGAATGCCATAGCTTGTTTCGTACCGGTTGGTACCGCCGGGGTATCCGTAAATCATTGCATAGTCGCCGTCTTTAATGCCTTTGATACTTACAGGCAAAAAGTATTTGGGTTTTAATGGCGTATTGTCTTTGCTGTAATCTGCGGGCTTGCCGTCTTTTGTTGCATATACCCTGAAGATAGAAAAATCGCCTGTGTGGCGGGGCCATTCCCAGTTGTCGGTATCTCCACCAAACTTGCCCACGGTTTCCGGAGGAGCACCTACCAGCCGGATATCCCGGTAGGTTTTGTACACGTACATAATGTACTGGTTGCCTTTAAACATCGGGTATATTCTTCCCGCCAGCGCATTCTCTTTGTCCAATACTTTATCGGTGATAGCCTTATATACTTCCGGCATTTTAGCAACCCGGTCTGACCAGGCCAGCCCTTTCACCGCGGCTTCCACATCAGCGGTAACGTCCACAATCCTGTCTAAAAACTGCACCGTCAATTCACTTTTTATTTCCTGGTCTTTATTAAATGCATAAAAGCCATCCTGCAGGTAATTGTGCTCTACTGTACTGGCATTGGCGATAGCTGAGTAACCGCAATGGTGATTGGTAAAAATGAGGCCTTCGCTACTCACGATTTCACCGGTACAGCCGCCGCCAAAAATTAAAATCGCATCTTTTAAAGATGATTTATTAACTGAGTACAATTGCTCTTTTGTTAATTTTAATCCTTTCTTTACCATGTCATTGTATACCTGCTGGCCCAACAACATTGGTAACCACATTCCTTCATCAGCACTTGCTTTTAACAGGGAGAAGGATAACAGCATTAATACCAAAACTTTCTTCATATCGTTTAAATTTAATGAACAAACCTACGCCATATTGACGGATGAAACATCAGTTATTTGTATTATTAACCTCGATTTTTAGGATATCTATTGATAGTACTTTTGTATATTTTTCCCGTAATTGTTACCATTGTCCGGCACTATTTTCCGTTTGTAAATTATTACCTGTAAGCCAATTGTAAACAGTAAATTTGTTGTATCATCAAGCACGATATGCATGGCAATTATTGATTTAAAACTTCCGGCAAGCATTGCAAGGGCGCTCAACCTGCCCATCAGTACGCCGCGGAGTCAGCAATTACGGGTTCTTAAAAAGTTGTTGCGCAAGGCCAGGTTCACACAGTTTGGGCAGGCATACAGGTTTGATGAAATTTTAATGAGCAGGCACAGCGGTAAAAAATTTCAGCAACTGGTACCGACTTATAATTACAGTAAAATATACAAAGAGTGGTGGCATAAGGCAGTGGAAGGAACTTCCGATGTTTGCTGGCCGGGCGTGGTAAAATATTTTGCGCTCAGCAGCGGTACCAGCGAAGCTGCGAGTAAATACATTCCTATTACAAAGGACTTAATCCGCAGCAATACCATTACCAGCTTCAAACAATTATTGAGCTTAGCCAAATACCAGGACGTTCCCAAAAGTGCCATCGGCAAAGGCTGGTTATTACTGGGTGGCAGTACACAATTACAAAAAGGAGCCACCTATTATGCAGGCGACCTCAGCGGTATTCAGCAAAAAAATATTCCTTTCTGGTTCCAAGGATTGGGCTTATATAAACCCGGGAAAAAAATTGCGAGGGAAAAGGACTGGGAAAAGAAACTGGAAGAAATAGTAGAGAATGCCCCTAACTGGGATATAGGTTTTATAGTAGGCGTACCTGCATGGCTGCAGTTGTGCATGGAAAAAATTATTGAGCGATACCAGTTAAAAAATATCCATGAAGTGTGGCCCAACCTTGCCTTTTATGTGCATGGCGGCGTGGCGATGGAACCATACAAAAAAGGTTTCGTAAAACTATTGGGCAAACCCATCACCTACATTGAAACTTACCTGGCAAGCGAAGGCTTTTTAGCCTATCAAAACCGGCAGGATTCAACCGGTATGCACCTTGCATTGAATAACAATATCTTTTTTGAATTCGTGCCTTTTGATGAAAATAACTTTGACAGTGAAGGAAACATGGTCGACAATCCGGAAGTATTGATGATACATGAGATTGAAGAAAACAAAGATTATTCTATCTTAATCAGTACCAACGCCGGAGCCTGGCGCTATGCCATTGGCGATACGGTAAAATTAATCAATAAAGAAAAAAGTGAAATTATCATCACAGGTAGAACCAAACACTTTTTGAGTTTGGTAGGCGAACATTTAAGTGTGGATAATATGAACAAGGCCATCGAGATGGTGAGTGAGGAGTTGAATATTTCTATTCCCGAATTTACGGTGGCCGGTGTACCGCATGAATTATTTTTTGCGCATCACTGGTATGTTGCTACAGATGATGCGATAGACAAAGATGTATTACGGTTACGCATAGACGAAAAACTAAAAGAATTGAATGATGATTATGAGGTAGAGAGAAAACATGCGTTGAAAGATGTGTTGATAACCGTGCTTTCAGAAAATACTTTTCTGGAGTTTATGCACTCCAAAGGCAAAGTAGGCGGACAACACAAATTTCCCCGCGTATTGAAAGGCAAGATGCTGGAAGACTGGCAAAAGTTTTTGCAAAACAATATGTCCGCTGCAGCATATGCCGAACTTGGCTGATGCAATCATTGAAATGCATTTTTCTAAAAGATGTCAACTATTTACACTCTGATCAAGTTGGTATTGTACCACATTTTATAAATAATCAGAAGCGATTTAAATTCCTGTAAGACCGCTTTTATTTAATCAATCTCACAATTTGTAACGCATCCGTAGCGTCTATCATCATTATTGTATTCCTTTGATGCTTATCTTTAAGCATAATAAAAAGTCAATGACGCAACAACCAATTACACCAAATGAGGGCTCTGCAACGGAATTAAAAAGAACACTTGGTCCGGTAATGTTATGGGGATTGGGCGTTGGTTATGTTATCTCCGGGATGTACTTTGGCTGGAATCTCGGGCTACCGGTTGGTGGCACTTTAGGGTTGGCCATTGCCACATTTTTTATCATCATCATGTATGTTACATTTACCTTTTCTTACACGGAACTGGCATGTGCCATACCCAAGGCCGGCGGTGTATTTGATTATGCTACCAGGGCGATGGGAAAAGACATTGGCTTTGTAGCCGGCATGGCGCAGATTATAGAATTTGTTTTTGCACCACCCGCTATCGCTGCGGCCATCGGTGCTTATTTTCATATTTTTTTACCGCAGTTTTCTGTTACCGGCATTGCTGTAGTTGCCTACTTTATTTTTACCGGACTTAACATGTATGGTGTAAAAGCAGCGACTACTTTTGAACTGATCATTACCGCCTTTGCAGTTTTTGAGCTGGTATTATTTAGCGGCGTTACCCTTCCGCATTTTCACTGGACCAATCTTACACAAAATGCGTTCCCTAATGGATGGGAAGGTGTTTGGGCTGCAACACCTTTTGCAGTTTGGTTTTTTCTCGGGCTGGAAGGCGTTGCCAATGTGGCGGAAGAAACAGTAAATCCCCAGAAGAACGTATTAAAGGGTTTTGGTTCTGCTTTATTGACGCTGATCATTTTGTGTGCGCTGGTATTTATCTCCTCTGTTGGTGTTGGGGGATGGGAAAAAATAGTCTATGCAACTCCCGGAGCAGATGCTTCTGATTCGCCGCTACCACTGGCTTTGGGACAAATTACCGGTAACAGCGGATGGTTATATCATTTACTGATTACGATTGGTTTAATGGGGCTGGTTGCTTCCTTTCATGGATTGATACTGGCTGCAAGCCGGGCTACGTATGAGTTTGGTAAAACCGGATGTATCCCTGTTGTGTTTGGTAAAATTCATCCCAAATTTAAAACGCCTGTCAATGCGCTGCTGCTGAATATGGCCATCGGTATCATTGCCTTGTTCACGGGCAAAACCGGCGACATTATTACTATCGCCTGCTTTGGCGCAATTGTGTTATATATATTTGCCATGATAGCGGTGTTGGTGTTGCGTAAAAAAGAGCCCCAAATGCCAAGGCCATTTAAAGTTCCCCTGTATCCCTGGTTTCCTGTAACAGCACTGATCATTGCTGTTATTTCTCTTGTAGCCATGACAAGCCTCAACATAAAACTGGCCGTGATCTTTTTTGCTATACTTGCACTTGCTTATATTTGGTTTCATTTTATCGTAAAAAGAAAAACAGATGTCCAATCAACCACAGTTAATAGATAAAGTGTTGCGGCTGTTAGCTGAACAAAATACCGAAAAAGTAAAACTCGCCATCACCGATATGGATGGCATACTCCGCGGCAAGCTGATGAGTTTTGAAAAATTCAGCGGCATTGTTGAAAAAGGATTTGGCTTTTGCAACGTGGTGTTTGGCTGGGATTCGGCAGATGTGGCATACGATAACAGCCAGTATACCGGCTGGCATTCCGGCTATCCTGATGCAACCGCAGTGGTTGACCTGAATACTTTTCGCCAGGTGCCGTGGGATAATGAAACTCCTTTTTTCCTGGCAGATTTTTGCGATAGTAAAGGCAAAGGGTTGGAAGTTTGTCCCCGCAGTTTATTAAAGAAAATTATCGGGCAGGCTAACAGCAACGGCTACACGCCGTATTTTTCACAGGAGTTTGAATGGTTCAACCTGCAGGATAATACAGAAGAATTATATAACGGAAAATTCCGCGATACAAGGCCGATGACGCCTGGCATGTTTGGTTATTCGTTACAAAGGGTGGCACAAAAAAATGACTATTTTAACGACCTCTTTGATTTGTTGAAAAAGTTTGGCGTTCCCATCGAAGGCCTGCACACCGAAACAGGCCCGGGTGTATACGAAGCAGCCATCACTTATTCAGAAGTACTGGAAGCCGCAGACAGGGCGGTACTTTTTAAAAGTGGTGTAAAACAGATAGCCCATCTGCATGGCGTAATCGCCACATTTATGGCTAAGTTCAACGAAAATTTGCCGGGTTGCAGCGGGCATGTGCACCAAAGTTTGTGGAGCACTGCAAAAAAACAAAATCTTTTTTACGATAATAAAAAGACAACGGGCATCAGCGGTTTAATGGAAAGTTATATGGCCGGTCAGCTGACCTGCCTGCCGTTTATACTGCCTATGTTTGCGCCTACAGTTAACAGTTATAAGCGTTTGGTAGAAGGAGCCTGGGCGCCCACAACCTTAACCTGGGCCATCGACAATCGCACCACGGCTTTAAGGGCTTTACCCGGAAGCAGCAGCAGCACGCGGCTGGAAACAAGGGTAGTTGGTTCCGACAGCAATCCGTATCTCGCAATGGCGGCTTGCCTTGCGGCTGGTTTGTATGGCATTAACAATAAATTGAAATTAAAAACGCAGCCAACAGTTGGTAACGGTTACGCAGACATCAGGAATGGTACGCTGCCCAGGAATTTATGGGAAGCAACACAGGCAATGAAAACTTCACCCATTGCAGCTGAATTATTTGGTGCCACATTCGTGGAGCATTTTACTGCAACAAGAGAATGGGAGTGGAGACAATTTTCAAAAGTGGTCACCGACTGGGAACTGAAAAGGTACCTGGAAATTATATAAAAACATTTCGAATTGAAGTGGTAAATGATTTTTTGTCCGGGCCAGTACAGCTATGTGGCTCTTCAGTTGCGTCGCACACTTTTACTTTTTCAGCTTTATGGTACACTTCCTAACTTTGAGGTTTTACGTGGCTTTCGAAAAATTCAAAAACTAAAAAATCCGCGGTGATCCGTCCAAATCAGTATCATCAGCGTTCCTATCAAAAAAATAATTTGTATGACAGATTTTAATGTAGTAAGACAATTTAATTTCCCCACCATTGTCCGCTTTGGCGCCGGTGCCATCAAAGAATTACCGGATCATTTATTGACCAACGGCTTAAGCAGGCCGTTGCTTGTTACCGACCCAATGGTTAGCGGTCTGGACTTTTTTAAAGATATAAAAGATAGTCTTGCTGCAAAAGGAATTTCTGTAGAAGTGTTTGCCGATATTCATAAAAACCCGGTTAAGAGTGATGTATTAAAAGGGGGAGAAGCATACAACGAAACGGGGAGAGATTGTATCATCGGCATCGGGGGTGGTGCAGCAATGGATGTGGCCAGGGCCATCGTATTGCGCATCAACCATCACCGCGATTTATTTGATTACGATGACCTGATTGGCGGCGATCAATATGTTACTGAAGACGTTCCCTATTTTATAACAGTGCCCACAACTAGTGGTACCGGAAGCGAAGTAGGCAGAAGCGCCATTATTTCTGAAGATGATACACACCGCAAAAGAATTTTATTTGCTCCCAAATTAATGGCCAAAATAGTTTTTGCAGATCCGTTGCTTACAATGGAATTACCGCCGTTTGTTACCGCAGCTACCGGCATGGATGCACTGACACATAATATGGAGGCATTCATCGCCAAAAATTTTCATCCAATGGCAGCAGGTATCGGGCTGGAAGGAATTTTCCTCATCAACCAATCCATTGCTGAAGCGGTAAACAAACCCAGCCTGGAATCAAGAAGTAAAATGATGATTGCCTCATTGATGGGCGCCGTCGCTTTTCAAAAAGGATTGGGCGTGGTGCACTCCCTTGCGCATCCATTGTCGTCCCTGCTTGATACACATCACGGCCTGGCCAATGCTGTGAATCTTCCATTCGGTATGCGTTTTAATGCACCGGGGCTGGAAACAGAGTTTAAAAGAATGGCGCTGGCCATGGACCTGGAAAAAACAACCGGTGAAGCCGTAGTCAATCACTTGTTTGAACTAAACCAACGGGTCGGCTTACCGGTAAGATTGCGTGATATTGGAGTCAAAGAAGAACATATCGAAACATTGAGTGATTTAGCGCTGGCAGATTTTTGCCATCCCAATAACCCTAAGCCCGTCTCAAGAGCGGATTTTAAACAATTGTACACCGAAGCTTTGTAATGATGCACCCTGCAATAAAAATTGGCGTTACCTATACCGGGTCAGATGAAAAGCATAGCAACTATGTACAATGGTTAAAAGGCAGCGACCCGATAGAAATAATTACCCTGCAGCCGCAGCATACAGACTTAAGTTCTATCAAGGATTTTGATGCCATCGTTTTATCCGGCGGAGTAGATATGCACCCCCGGTTTTATAATAATCCTAATATTATTTATCCAAACGCACCGTTACATTTTCATGAAAAAAGGGATGAGTTTGAAATTGCTGTTTTTCACGAAAGCCAGCAATGCCAGTTGCCCTTATTGGGCATCTGTCGCGGTATGCAGTTGATCAATTGCATACAGAGCGGCACTTTGCGGCAAGACATTGGCACAATTTCTAATGCGATTCATCGTTTTGAAGAACACGATAAAGCGCACGGTATTAATATCGTTAAAGGCACTTTGCTAAGCGAAATTACCGGCGTTACCAGAACCATGACCAATAGCGCCCACCACCAGTGCATTGATTTACTCGGTGAGGGATTAACTATTAACTGCGGCTCTGATGATGGCATTATTGAAGGAGTTGAATGGACGGAGAAAGAAAACAGACCTTTTTTTTTGGCAATACAATGGCATCCTGAGCGGATGTATAAATTTCATTTGGGTGAATTGCCATCTGCCAAAAACATCCGCGATCGCTTTTTGAAAGAGATTAAAAAAATTGCCTGATAAGCTGGCCTTGATTGTTGCACGTCATTTTAAGTAACTGCGTCTATGAGTCAATCAGCGACATTATACAGAGTTTCACAGGCCATTTTTAGACAGTTAGAGCAATCAATAAAAGAAGGACCTTTTGATATTGATTCAGCAAAAAGCTACACAATATTCCAAGGCTCTTTTATGGGACTTGAATTTATTTTATCTAAAGGACAAGATGCTTCAACTGCAAAACTTGTGAGTGAAATTTTCAATCCGAGCCAATCATTTGGGGGAGAGGAATTTAAAAGTTTAGCGTCTGAAGACCGATTTGATTTTTATGAAAGTGGAAAATTAATTCCATACTTAGACATAGCAACAATTTCTAAGCTTGATGAGTTCTTGGGTAAAGTATCAGAAACTGGCATTGATATGAATTATGACTCAAAAGAATTAAATAATAATGGAATTTATCCGGAAGTTTGGCACGATGACAACGCTCCGAATACGCATATAATAAACGGCATATCTTGGAAGATTTAGCGGAGCTTAAAAAAACTATAAAACAAGCAACCCAAGAAAACGATCACATTTTAATTTCGTTGGTTGAAAAAAAACGGCGTGCAATAAGTTACAAGTGTAGCGTTTAAAACGCCTTACAATAATAATTTATAGGCAATTTTTCAGCTAAAATAAATAACTTGGTGAGCCCTCCCGAAAGGAGGGCTTATCAATTATTAAAGAGCACTAAAACACTATCATGAAAGTAATCAACCCGGCAACAGAAACCGTTATAACAGAAATTGCAGAAGATACCAGTCAATCTATCCTCGAAAAATTTGATCTACTGACAAAAGGACAGCAGGCCTGGTCCAAAATAAATATTACTGACCGCATAGCTGCTATTCAAAAATTTTACGACTTATTGGATGAAAATAAAGATGAACTGGCGGCTACGCTTACCAGCGAAATGGGCAAGCCGCTGCAACAATCTTACAATGAGTTGAATGGTGCCCGGGGCCGTATTAAATATTTTATCGACAATGCTGTCAAATATTTGGCGGAAGAATGGGTTACAACAGAAGGCGCTACCAAAGAAAAAATTGTATTTGAACCGCTGGGTGTGATCGCAAATATATCTGCATGGAATTATCCCTTTCTTGTAGGCGTAAATGTTTTTATTCCGGCGCTCATCAGCGGCAATGCTGTTTTTTATAAACCGTCGGAGTATGCCACGTTAACCGGGTTGCACATACAGTCGCTCTTATATAAAGCCGGCGTTCCTGAAAATTGTTTTCAAATGGCCATAGGCAAAGGTTCTGTTGGTGAGCAGTTACTGTTGTTGCCGCTGAATGGTTATTTTTTCACCGGCAGTTACCGCACCGGAAAATACATTGCTGAAAAGGTAGCAGGCAAGATGGTTCCCTGCCAGCTGGAGCTCGGCGGAAAAGATCCTTTGTATGTAGCTGATGATGTAGACAATATTAAAAAAGCTGCGGCAGATGCGTTGGAAGGCGTTGTCTATAACAGCGGTCAAAGCTGCTGCGCCGTGGAAAGAATTTATGTACAGGAGAATATTTACGATGATTTTGTAAACGCCTACGCTGAAGAGTGTAAAAAATTAAAAATCGGTGATCCGCTGGATAAGGGTACAGATATTGGTCCGTTGAGCAGAAAAGAACAGCAAGCCTTTTTGGAAACCCAGGTAGATGATGCCGTTATTTTGGGTGCCCAAATAGTATGTGGTGGAAAAATACCGGATCGTAAAGGCTACTATTTTGAACCGACAGTGTTGGTGAATGTAAATCACAACATGAAGGTGATGATGGAAGAGTCTTTCGGACCGGTGGTTGGTATACAAAAAGTAAAAGATGACGCTGAGGCTATTGCGTTGATGCAGGATACCAGCTACGGGCTTACCGCAGCAGTATTTTCAAAAAGCTTTGACCGGGCGGAAAACATCATGCAGCAAATGAACACCGGCAGCGTGTACTGGAACTGCTGCGACAGGGTTAGCGCCTCTTTACCATGGTCGGGCAGAAAACATTCCGGTTTAGGTGCTACTTTATCTTACCAGGGTATCAGGGCATTTGTTCAGCCAAAGGCATACCATATCAGGGGATAGCTTCTCCAATACTGGAAAATTGATCAATATAAAAGCCAGCATAGAAAGCAACGTTATTGGCTTGTTTTGCGATTGAATGTTTTGTAAGAGCATTTCAATTTTTAAACAATTAAATAACTTGCGTATGAAACGTTTTTCAATCAATCAATCATTATTTGTAAAGAGTGTTGCAGTCATTTTTATTGCAGCAGCAGTTGCATCCGGCTGTCAAAAAAATCCCAACAATTTAAAAAAGCAGGATGGCCTTTCGGAGGCTTCTTCAAAACATGTAAAATCCAAAAAGAATTTTACACAGGTCAACCTGGTTGCTTCCTCCGCTGAATATGGCCCCGGGAGAATAGACCCTTTATTGCTAAATGCCTGGGGGCTTTCCTGGAGCACTACGGGTGTTGCGTGGGTGGCCGCACAGGCTGGCCACGTGAGTACGGTATATAGCAGCGAAGGTTTGCAGGTACGGCCGGCCGTAAATATCCCTTCTCCCGGCGGAAAAACTGGTGGCAACCCGACTGGTACTGTTTTTAACGGAGGTACCGGTTTTGTACTTCCGGCACCCAATAATCAACCGGCACGTTTTCTTTTTGTTGGTGTTGATGGTGTGCTTTCCGGGTGGAATGGAGCCGCAGGTAATAATGCGATGCTGATCAAAAACAATGTGGCTACTTCCGCCTATACTGGTCTTGCAATAGCGGCAAGTAATGGCGCCACTTATTTATACGCTGCTGATTTCAGGGCAGGCAAAATTGCTGTTTTTGATAATGCTTTCAATACTGTATCCATGAGCTTTACCGACCCGGGTCTTCCGGCCGGTTATTCTCCTTTTAATATTCAGAACGTAGGCGACAAATTATACGTGATGTACGCAAAAGTAGGATCCAACGGACGGGATGAAGCCGGAATGGGCAACGGTTACGTGAGTATTTTCAACAACGACGGCTCATTCGTAAAAAGGTTTGTTTCCGGCGGCCAGCTAAATGCACCCTGGGGTATAGCGCAGGCTCCAGCAGGGTTTTTTGAAGATGACGACGATGAGCTGGAAACATCGGAACATACTGTTTTGCTTGTGGGTAACTTTGGCAACGGGCATATCAACGCATACAGAAATGATGGCAAGTTTATGGGTGAACTGGCGCTTCATAAAGAACCGTTGGTAATTGATGGTCTCTGGGCGCTTTCTTTTCCCCCGGTTACAGCCACCACGATTGATCCTAACAGGCTTTATTTTACAGCTGGTCCTGACGAAGAAAGCCAGGGTATTTTCGGCTACATTCAGAAAAAAACAGATGATTAGCTGTTGGATCTAATTGCGTAATTATACCATACAAAAAGCTTCCTGCTACAGTCAGCAGGGAGCTTTTTTGTATAAACACCGCTCGTAATTTACAGCTTGAAACATCTCAACAACATCGGAAATTACGGTTTATAATTTAAGCAAAATCACTCTAGGCTTGGCTTTGCCTATTTGCTATCTTTATAATTCAATCCTATCCTATGCAAAGTAAAACAAGCTCCCGGCCTGTTGCGCTCAGGCTTATTCAATTGCTGTCAACTTTTTTCGGTAACCTGTTTCTTTCCCGATCAGAAAAAAATTTTAAACGTCTAAAAGATTTTATCTGCTGATATAGTTTAATGGGAAAACCAATTGGTTCAGATCTTGTTTACAATTGATCTCACCAGGTCATTTTCGTACCCTTTCTGAAGCAAATGATCCTGCAGTTTCTTCTTTTTTATAAAAATGTTTTTTTCACCTTTCAGGCTTTTTAGCTTCAGTTCTGCCAGCCTGTCCAGGGTTTTTAAGTATTCATTCTCATCAATAGAACTCAATGCTTTTTTGATACAATATGCGCTTACCTGCTTCTTTTTTAATTCATATTTTATTTTTATCCTGCCCCAGTTTTTGGTGCGAAAATGTCCCCCGGTATAATGCACGGCAAAGCGTTCTTCATTTAAATAGTTATCCGTAATAAGTATAATGGTAATCTCTTCCACTTCATTTTTATTCAGTCCATAGCCATATAATTTATCCTGCACTTCGCTGTGGCAACGCTCCTGGTAGGCGCAGTAATTCTTTGCCTTAGGTAATGCCTGTTGTGGCGTTAGGCGTTGTTGCATTTTATCTGTCATTCGTTAACCGAAAATAATAAATTTCAAACCGATGTTGCTGTCAAAAAGAAAGCGTTTGATTTTATCGCCATGCGCATTGTCAACTCTGTCGGCTAATCCGCAGGGGTGTGTCATATGTCGCATAACCTGATAACAGCTGGCGGTACAATCACGGGTACTTAAAAATTATACGCCCAATCAATCTTGAAATCTAACCTGCTGTTCTTTTTTAGTTACTTTAGCCGTCCGCGTGTGAATAACCGGTTACAAATAATATCTTGGTTTCATTACCGTCATTATTTTATCTTTGATTTTTAATAAAATATATTATGAAGTTTATTGTTTCTTCTTCCGCCTTGCTTAAACAACTGCAGCAGATCAGCGGTGTTATCAATGCCAACACCGTATTACCCATTCTGGAAGATTTTTTGTTTGAAATCGATAAAAGCCAGCTAACTGTTGTAGCCACCGACCTGGAAACAGTAATGAAAGTACACCTGGATATTGAGGCTAAAGACAGCGGAAGAGTTTGTATACCTGCAAAAATATTGCTGGATACACTTAAAAATATCGCTGAACAACCGCTCACTTTTACCATTGATAAAAACTTTGGCGTAGAAATTACAAGTGATAATGGTAAGTACAAGGTAATGGGCGAAAACCCCGATAACTTTCCTAAAGAACCTTTGGCCGATGATGCCAACTCTTTTACCATGACCTCAACAGCACTCGTTACAGCCATCAACAAAAGTTTGTTTGCTGTAAGTAATGACGATTTGAGACCCGCCATGACCGGAGTTTTTTTTGAACTGGATAAGAAAGGATTGACCTGTGTAGCAACTGATGCCCACCGGTTGGTGAAATATAAAAGAAGTGATGTTAGTTGTCCAAAAACGGATACATTTATTGTTCCCAAAAAACCGTTGAATCTTTTAAAAAGTGCTTTGCCGGATAATGCAGATGAACTGACTTTATCTTATAACAGCAACCATCTTTTTGTAAAGCATGGCGGAACAGAACTGGTTTGCCGGTTGATTGATGCCCGTTTCCCCGATTATAAAGTGGTTATTCCTGTTGACAATCCTTATAAATTAACTGTTAATAAAAGTGATTTTCAAAGCGCCCTGCGCAGGGTAAGTGTATTCAGTAATAAGAGTACCAACCAGGTTGCGTTAAGTATCAGCGGCAGTGAATTGCAGCTTGCGGCACAGGATGTTGACTTTAGTTTTGAAGGCAATGAGCGGATGGCCTGCCAGTACGATGGCGAAGATTTGCAGATTGCATTCAATGCTAAATTTTTAATTGAAATGCTGAACGCTGCCGAAACACCGGAGATCGTTATTGAATTAAGCACCCCAACAAAAGCAGGTATTATTAAACCTACTGAAGTAGATGAAAACGAGGAACTGCTGATGCTGGTGATGCCTCTTATGTTGAATAATTAAGCGCTCAATCAAGTCTTTTGATATAACAGGATCTGCAAAGCCGCAGATCCTGTTTTCGTTTTGAGAAACGATAAAAAATGATTGCCTCAAAATGGATGCCGTGGTGAATTTCAGGCTGGGTGTAGTTCTTTACCTTACCTTGCGTAAAATAACTAGCCATGCTATTAATCATTTTGGGATTCATCATCTTTATTGCCGTCAATGTGGTGGCAAAAACCAACCCGGTGGCTGCAAAATTTACGGGCGCCGGCCGGATATTGGGACTGGTGTTTGTTTTGCTCGGTATCTCCTCTGCCTGTGTTAAACAGATAGATGCCGGAGAAATCGGTGTAAAGATTTTGTTTGGTAGTATTCAGGATGATGTCATGGGTAGCGGTTTGCATTTTATCAACCCTTTACTGGATGTAAAAAAGCTGGATGTAAAAACACAGAACTATACTATGAGCGGCGTGAACGATGAAGGCAATAAAGCCGGCGACGATGCTATCAAGGTGCTGACAAGTGACGGGTTGGAAGTAACCATTGATTTGACGGTATTGTATCGGGTTGTTGGCGCAGATGGCCCAAGGCTGTTGAGAGAGACTGGTGATGACTACAGGGACAAAATTGTTCGGCCCATTACAAGAACCAAGATCCGCGACAATGCCGTGTATTACCAGGCCGTCGATTTATTCGGGTCAAAAAGAGATGAATTTCAGCAGCGCATTTATAAAAGCATTGAAGATGATTTTAAAAAAAGAGGGCTGATGCTGGAACAATTACTGGTAAGAAATATAACATTACCCAACTCAGTAAAAGCATCTATTGAATCGAAAATAAATGCAGAGCAGGATGCAAAAAAAATGGAGTTTGTTTTACTAAAAGAAAAGCAGGAAGCGGAAAGAAAAAGAGTAGAAGCACAGGGCATTGCCGATTACCAAAAGATCATCAACACCGGCCTTACTGACCAGCAATTACAATATGAACAAATCAAGGCAATGAAAGAACTAGCACTCAGCGCTAACGCCAAAGTAATTGTGATGGGTAAAGGAAATACACCCTTGATCATTGATGGTAAGCAATAGCACCCTTTAAATGAAATTAAAACACCCATTCTGTTATTATTGCGATACACTATGCAAGTATATTAAATTTTAGTCCCCATTTTCCTAATAACTGGCAGTAGAAAGCCGAATCATTACCCGGTTTAACAGTTTGTTTTGAAGCCGCATGCTGCGGTATGCGCAAGCCTGATAAACCATCCTTAGCACCAAAGACCGGGAAAACCCCTATCTTTGCCGCCTACTCCACTTTAATAATGCGGCAAGTTGTAAGCCGGGTGGTACAAAAATTTCCGCTGATTCAGAAAATGCAACGTCTTTCCAGCCTCAAAAAAATCAAAACCATTTAATGGCATTTAGAAAATTAGAATTAATTGAACCTATCCTTAAAGCATTGGCTGAAGAAGGATACACTACACCGACACCCATCCAGCAGCAATCCATCCCGTTGATACTGGAAAGAAGAGATTTGCTCGGTTGCGCACAAACCGGCACCGGCAAAACTGCCGCATTCGCTATCCCGATTCTGCAGATTTTACATGAAGAAAAATTGGCCGTTCGTGGACCAAAACATATTAAAACGCTGATATTAACGCCTACAAGAGAACTGGCTATACAAATTGGTGAAAGCTTTGCTGCATACGGAAAATATACCGGCTTAACACATACTGTGATTTTTGGCGGTGTCTCTCAAATGCATCAAACCAACCAGCTGCAAAGAGGCGTGGATATTTTAATCGCTACACCCGGCCGCTTGCTCGACCTGATGAGCCAGGGTTATATTGGCTTGCAGCATTTAAAAATATTTGTACTGGATGAAGCAGACAGGATGCTTGACATGGGTTTTATCCATGATGTAAAAAGAGTGATAATAAAATTGCCTGCGAAAAGGCAAACTCTTTTCTTTTCAGCAACAATGCCGCCCGAAATTCAAACGCTGGCGAATGTATTGCTCACCAATCCGTCTAAAGTTGAAGTTACTCCGGTATCTTCTACGGTTGACGCCATTGAACAAAGTTTGTATTTGGTTGACAAGGCCAACAAGCCGGGACTGTTGTTGTATCTTTTAAAAGATAAAGCAATTGTTACCGCCTTGGTTTTTACCCGTACCAAACATGGTGCAGATAAAGTGGTAAAATTACTGCAAAAAGAAAATATTACGGCTGCGGCCATACATGGCAATAAGTCACAGAACGCCCGCCAGCATGCACTTACCAATTTTAAAAGCGGCAATCTTCGCGTATTGGTGGCAACAGACATTGCTGCCAGGGGAATTGATATTGATGAACTGACCCATGTGATCAACTTTGAATTACCCAATGTTCCTGAAACCTACGTGCATCGTATAGGACGTACCGGCCGTGCGGGCAATACAGGTATTGCAATTTCTTTTTGCGATCATGAAGAAAAAACAGAACTAAAGGATATCCAGAAACTCATCGCTAAAAACTTACCGGTAGTGGATAGCCATCCTTATCCCTTAAGTGCGGCAACATTTATACCCCAGGTAGCTGGTCCCAAAATCAAACCTTTCAACCGTAGCGGACGCAGTATGCATTCCAGCGACAGGGGTGGCAGAAAAGGATATGGCACCCAGCGCACGGGAAATAAATAAACCTGTTTTATTAAATAAGTATAACGCTGTTTAGAAATAAACGGCGTTTTTTGTTATAAGAACAGGCCGCTGCCTGTTCTTATAACCCCTCAAGAAAGCATTATATAATTTAGTTTTAATTTATTGTAATTTTGATTGTATAAAAATCCACTTCATGTCTTCTCTTACACTTACTATCATTCAAACAGATCTTAGTTGGGAAAACAAAGCTGCCAACCTTCAACGGTTGAAAGAAAAAATTGAGGGCATGGAGCAAAGAACGGAAATTGTTGTACTGCCGGAAATGTTCAGCACCGGTTTTACAATGGTGCCTGAATTATTTGCCGAAACTATGGATGGGGAAACTGTGGCGTGGATGAAAGATGTAGCAGAAACCAATAAGATAATTGTTACCGGAAGCCTGATTATAGAAGAGGATGGATTGTATTTTAACCGCTTAATCTGGATGTTGCCCAATGGCCAGTCGGGCCATTATGATAAGCGGCATTTGTTTGGTTATGGTGAAGAAGACAAGCATTATACTGCTGGCAACAAAAGGTTGATTGCTTCGGTAAAAGGCTGGAGAATTAACCTGCAGATTTGCTATGACTTGCGTTTCCCGGTGTGGAGCCGCCAGCAGCAGTCAGCAAGCGCAGAAAGTGAATACGACCTGTTGATTTATGTAGCGAACTGGCCGGAAAGAAGAAGCCATGCCTGGAAAACGTTGCTTTGTGCAAGGGCAATAGAAAATCAATGTTTTGTTGCTGGTGTAAACCGCGTTGGCAATGATAATAAAAACGTGTACTACAGTGGCAACAGTCTGGTGATTGATCCATTGGGACAGGTCCTTTATCATATGGCCGACGAAGAAGATGTATTTACCATTACCCTGCAAAAAGAAGATGTTGATAAAGTACGAGCTCAATATCCCTTTTGGAAAGACGCAGATGTTTTTACCATCCACTAAACTGCGTTTACCCGTAACCGTTAGATTATCCTGATTTCTTTTTTAAAAGAAATTCATTCCTGTTTTATTTGTTGACTGGACTTGATAAGGCTTTTTACAATTTCCATTTTTCTGTCAGCAGATCTTCGAACACCGTCTACCGTTGGCGCAATGAAAAGATCCGGCGGTACGCCGCGGCCATTTTTTATGGTATGGTTAAACTGTACGATTTTAAAAAAAGGAAGCCGCACTTTTAATTTTGTATTCGGCAGGGTTATGTCCGGAATCAGCAAGCCGCTGTTGCCATACCACCCTCCGCCTGTTTCTTCTCCCGCAAGGGTAATATTGCTTTGGCCCTTTACGGCATTGCAAAATATAGTGGTGGCTGAAAAACTGGGGCCATTGATAAGCACGTATGTTTGGCCATCAAAATGGTTTCTTATTTTGGGCTGAAACCAATGCCGCTCCCAGTAACCAAAATGTATATTACCATCTTTTTTCTTTTTGGAGATAAACAATAAACCAATATTACTAAGCAAACCCTGGTGAATATACTTTGAATACGGGCCAAAAGATTTTGCAACAGCATAAGCCGTATCGACCACTTTAAACGGAGCGTTCCGCAAGTATTTTGTAAGCAGGGCAGACATGTTAATATCCCCGCCACCATTACTTCTCAGGTCGAGGATACAATTTTTTACCTGCTGTTTTTTTATTTTTTTAAACGATCGCCTCATAAATGAACGCAGGTGTCTTCCTCCGCCGTTGCTGAACGTATTTAATGTAATAACAGCCGTATTGATAGTACTGTCTATTTCCATAGACCGGTAACTCTCCCTACGCTCTTTATTCAACTGGCTGCGGGGTGGCTTGGGTTCCATGGGCGGTTTCCGGCGCCGGAAAAATGTATCAATCACCGGGTTAAACATCGGCAGCAAAATTGTTTTCTCAACGCCGGAACTATCTGTATATCCAACACGATAATTTTTATAAATGCCGTATATGTTTCGATGGTAATAGGGAAAGTTACCGCTGATGCGTACATAATTTACATTGTCTGAATAACCATCCAATGGAAGGTATTGAAACATCTGCCGGATCATTTCATGATTGCGGATGCCATTGATGGAATTGATCAGCATCCCTTTTTTTATGACAGAATCCTTGTGGTTCAAATTTCCGGTCACCACCATCGTATCTCCCATCACTTTTAAAAACAGGGGAAAGGATGGCGTGATTTTATCACTGATGTACTTGTTCCAATGTTTGCTCATACTAAAACTGGTATGACCACAATGAATATTGTGCGTCAGTGGCGCCAGTACCTGCCAGCCGAATTGCAGCTCGGTCATTGAATCGGCAATGGCATTGTAACAGCTGTCGAAATAAAAATTCATGCTGTCTTTTGGTGTGTACCAATAAAGTGCGGGATGTTTTTTTTCTAAAATATTTCTAAGCAAAGCGTAATCTTCCTGTAATTCCTGGCGGGTGTATTTTTTATTGGGGTTATAATTTTTATTGCTTACAGCACATCCTGTAAAGAAAATAAAAGCGGTTAAAAGAGGAAAGAAAAACTTTTTAATCATGTGAAGTATTGACTGCATGCGCCGGTTCAATAACAATAAACGCGTCAATTTATTGCGGTGGCTGATTCATATGGTTCCAGCCCTGTGCAACCAGCTGGTGCTTATTACCGCCCCTTGTTATTATATGGGTTCCCTCTTCTGCTTCCGTCATGTAACCAATTACGCTAATTTGCTCATTCAGCACAATTTTATCATAATCGGTTTGAGAAAGCGTAAACAACAATTCATAATCCTCGCCGCCACTTAACGCACAGGCAGTAGGATCCAGTTCCAAAGTGTAAGCAAACTGGCGGGCATCTTCATGTATAGGTATTTTATCTTCATAAATAACACAGCCCAAATTGCTTTGCTTACAGATATGAAGCGTTTCGCTGCTCAGGCCATCGCTTACGTCAATCATGGCCGTTGGCATAATTCCTTTTTCAGCAAAAAACTCAACGATATCTTTTCTTGCTTCCGGCTTCAGTAAACGGCCAACAATGTAAGCCTGGTTTTCCAGGTCGGGCTGGGCGCCGGTTTCAGCAAAAATTCTTTTTTCTCTTTCTAATATCGTGAGGCCCAAAAATGCGCCTCCTAAAAAACCACTCACGCAAAGCAAATCTCCTTTTTTAGCCGAGCTTCTTTTTACAAAAGTATCAGGGGTTACTTCGCCGATGGCGGTAACAGAAATAACAAATCCTTTTTGAGAAGAAGTTGTATCTCCGCCAACAAGGTCTACACCATATCTTTCGCAGGCCGCGTAAACGCCTTCGTAAAATTCATCCATTGCTTCCAGGCTGAAACGGTTGCTGAATGCAATGCTGAGTGTTATCTGCGTTGGCGTTGCATTCATAGCATACACATCACTCAAATTGGCTACTACAGATTTATATCCCAAATGCTTTAAGGGTGTATACATCAGGTCGAAATGAATTCCTTCTATCAGCATATCCGTAGTTACCACAATTTGTTTACCGAAATGATCCAGTACCGCTGCATCATCGCCAACACTTAAAACCGTGGAAGCATTTCTTGTTTCATTATTTTGAGTAAGATGATCTATTAATCCAAACTCGCCCAATGCATTTATTTCTGTTCTGTCGTTGCTCATATTTCGTTACTGTTTATTGTCCCGCTTTTATTGACCTGGCTTTCTTAAAAGCCCTGATTTACAAAAGGATCATACATTGCGTATTCGTCAAAATTAACAAAACTGCCTGACACTTTCCGTTGAATGCATAACCATAGAGCCTTTTCATTGTTTACTGTTGGTTATTAAACTGTTGACTAATACTTTTTATAAGTCGTGTAAGTTTTTTATCTTGCTGGGAATGAAATTCCTTTCTCCTACGATATCAAGGCTTGCACGAATGCGTTTTTGGCGCATCAAAAACTGGAGTAACCATCCGGTGGCCAGCCAGCGGGAGGTTTTACAGGAACTGGTAACCGCAGCCCAATACACGGAGTTTGGAAAAAAATACAATTTCTCCCGGCTGTTTACATTAAAAGATTTTAAACGCAATGTGCCGATACAGGAGTACGACGATGTAAAACCATACATTGAGCGGATGATGAACGGGGAAGAAAATGTTTTGTGGAATACACCCGTTAACTGGTTTGCCAAAAGCAGTGGCACCACTTCTGCAAAAAGTAAATTCATTCCCATCAGTGAAGAAAGCTTAACAGATAACCATTTCAAAGGTTCCAAAGACGTAATCACAACCTACTATGAAAATTTTCCTTCCAGCGATCTGTTAACAGGAAAAGCGCTTGTTATCGGCGGCTCACATCAACTCAGCAAAGTAAAAGACGATATACAGTTTGGTGATTTAAGTGCCATCCTGATGCAAAATTCCCCCTTTTGGGGCCAGTGGCTGCGTACGCCAGAATTAAGTATTGCCTTATTGGATGAATGGGAAAACAAAATTGAAAAACTGGCCAGGGTTACGGCAGATGAAAATGTTACTTCTATTGCCGGCGTACCCACCTGGACCTTGCTGCTATTAAAACGCATACTGGAAATTAAAGGAAAGCAAACCATTAAAGAAGTTTGGCCCAACCTGGAGTTATACATCAATGGCGGCGTTTCGTTTGTGCCTTACCGGGAGCAGTTTGAAAAAATCATTGGCGGCAAAGTAAACTACCTTGAAATTTACAATGCCAGCGAAGGTTTTTTTGCAGGTCAGCAAAAGCCGGATGATGATGGTATGTTGCTGTTTACCGAGCATGGCATTTTTTACGAGTTTTTGCCTGTCGAAGAATATGGCAAACCGAATCCTCAAACTATCGGATTAAAAAATGTTGTTCCCGGAAAGAATTATGCGCTGGTAATTAGCACTACAGGCGGCTTATGGCGATACCTGATTGGCGATACAATACAGTTTACTTCTATCAACCCATATAAAATAAAAGTAAGCGGACGGTTAAAACATTACATGAACGCTTTCGGTGAAGAAGTAATTGTGGACAACAGCGATAAAGCGATTGCGATCGCAGCGGAAAAAACCAATGCGATTGTAAACGATTATACGGCCGCTCCTGTTTACTTTAGTGAACACAATAACGGTGCCCATGAGTGGTTGATTGAATTTGATAAAGAACCAGCAAACCTGCACCAGTTTACTGTTGAGCTTGACGCTGCGTTAAAAAATCACAACAGCGATTATGAGGCCAAGCGGCAAAAAGACATTGCTTTGCGTTTACCCATCGTACATGCTTTGCGAAAAGGGATTTTTACAGAATGGTTGCGTAGTAAGGGCAAATTGGGCGGGCAAAACAAGGTGCCGCGGTTAAGTAATGAACGCATTATGCTGGAAGAGATTTTGCTGCTTCGGTAAACCCTTATCTTAATTCTCCCTTCTTCTTACTATTAAAAACCAATCATTTTCAAGTGGCAAATATCCAAACTCGTAACAAAAAAAATAGGTGTTGCCTTTTTTGTTTATGTAAGTGTGTGTGATGTATTTAAACTGAAATTCTTTGTGCAACAATTTATCTTTTGTCGTCTTCGCCATTTCTTCATTGTCGGGCAATAAGGCTTCCAGTATGCGCCGGTTTTTGCGTAAAGCGTTGTTGATATTGCGCACGTAGTTGTTATCAGTAGCTTTCAGCTGATTATTATATCCGTTCCGGCAATAGTCATCGCAAAACTTTTTGTCCGTTCTGCCTTTCAGAGGCTTTCCACAGGTTAAACATTTTTTAGCAGCAATATCAGTTGTCATAAGCCATGGTATTGATTCATGAAGAAAAGATACAATTTGTTTTTTACAAGTACAAGCGTTTACAAACGGTTATATACAGCTATAAACGACTAAAGTACGGTTATCGCTTTTAGCCAACTGCATCTTTGTGTTGTCAATCGGTACGGCGCCTTCCGGTTGATTGAAATAACAAAATTTAAAAATTCTAAAATTTACAACCATGTACGCACTAAAAAACAAAGTTCAACTGATTGGCAATTTGGGTAACGCTCCTGAAATTAAAAATACCGAAAGCGGAAAAAAGCTTGCCCGCTTCAGCATCGCCACCAACGAAAATTACCGTAACGCAAAAGGAGAAAAGGTAACAGAAACAACCTGGCACAATTTGGTGGCTTGGGGCAAAGTGGCTGACCTAGCAGAAAAATTTTTACAGAAAGGAACAGAAGTAGTGATCGAGGGAAAACTGATCAACAGAAGTTACACTGATAAAGACGGTATTAAAAAGTACGTCAGCGAAGTACAGGTAAATGAGTTGCTGTTGCTAAATAATAAAGCTCAGTTATAACCCTTTACCTTTAAGGATTGCATGGTTTTCTGCAATTGGTATTGCATCAAACCGTGCAATCCTTTTTTCTTTGTTATCGCTTTATCTTTATATGATTAAAGTGAAGTCTCTTTATAAAGAAGTCCAATAATTCTTTAACCGGTATGGTCATCAGTAAACAATCAATTGAGTGGGCACCAACACAACAGATATCACCAACACGTCATTTCAACTGGCCTCAGATTTTGTCAATTATACAAATGCATCTGTCTTTTTAACCGGCAAAGCCGGTACCGGCAAAACCACGTTCTTAAAACACGTAAAAGAAAATGGAATAAAAAATACGGTAGTGGTAGCACCTACAGGTGTTGCAGCAATCAACGCTGGAGGCACAACAATTCATTCATTTTTTCAACTGCCCTTCACTCCATTTATTCCGGTTAGCAAGGGTTATGGCACCAATGACGCTATAACCGATAAGCATAGTCTCGTAGGAAGACTTCGTTTAACAAACGATCGCAAAGAGGTAATGCAAAAATTAGAGCTGCTGATTATTGATGAGATAAGTATGGTGCGTTGCGATGTGCTGGATGCTATTGACACAGTATTACGCCATGTGCGTAGCCAGTATTCAGTGCCGTTTGGCGGCGTGCAGGTATTATTGATTGGTGATATGTACCAGTTGCCGCCCGTAGTGAAAGCTGAAGAATGGGACTTGCTGTCTCCATATTACAAAAGCGAATACTTCTTCAACAGCCATGTTATCGAAGCACAGCAACCTGTATATATAGAACTTGACAAAATTTACCGGCAGAACGATAGCGCATTTGTGCAGGTTTTAAACCAGGTTCGAAATAATGAAATGGATCAGGATTGCTACCAGTTGTTGCATACCCGTTATCTTCCCGGTTTTAATCCCGCAAGAGAAGAAAAATATATTACACTTACAACACACAATAGCAAAGCGGATGCAATTAACTTTAAAGCCCTGCATGAACTGGATGGTAAAGAATACAGGTTTGATGCTGCTATAGAAGGTGAATTTTATGAAAAGTCCTTTCCTGCGGATCTGAATTTAAAATTAAAGATAGGTACACAGGTGATGTTTCTTAAAAATGACATTGAAAAAGTACGCCGGTATTTTAACGGCAAAATTGGTATAGTTGACAAGATCGAGGATGATAAAATTTTTGTTCAATGCCAGGGAGAACCAACACCAATTGAAGTAAAAAAAGAAAAGTGGAGAAATATCCGTTACAACATTGACAAAACAACTAACCAGATTGAGGAGAATGAAATCGGTTCTTTTACTCAATTTCCCTTGCGTCTTGCGTGGGCTATCACCATTCATAAAAGCCAGGGCCTTACATTTGAGAAAGCCATTATTGATGCGGGTGAAGCTTTTGCACCCGGTCAGGTATATGTTGCTCTAAGCCGTTGCACTACATTGGCAGGTATGATATTGCACAGTCGAATTAATAATCATAGTTTACGCAACGATAGGCGCATTGCTGAATTTGCTTCAGCGCAACGAACATCTGCTGCACAATTGCAATTGTTGCAACAAGCAAAACACTTATTTCAGGAACAGATTTTATTGCAATTATTTGATTTTGAAGAACAGCAGTTGCATGCAAAAGCATTATTTCATTTTATAAATTCTCAAATCGCCGTTTTTAATAAAGAGGCTGTTTCCTGGGCTGATATGATAAAGTCGGCAATTGCAAACATGGAATCTACGGCAACAAAATTTCAACCCCAGCTGAAGGAATTATTAAATTATCCTACACTCCCTGAACACAATGAAACCTTACAAAAAAGAATTGCAGCAGCAAGCAATCATTTTTATGCAGAGCTTGACAATTGCCTGCAACAAATAAATAAATGTATAGCTGTAACAGACAGTAAGGTCGTTGCCATGGATGGCAATAAAATGCTGGCTGACTTGTACCAAAGCCTCTACTTTCGTAAGCATTTATTAGCTGTTTGTAAAGATGGTTTTATTGTATCTGGTTATCTGCATCAAAAAAGAACTTTTGTAAAGCCCTACCTGCCGGTGAATTTCTATGCCGGCAAATCTTCTTACCAAAAAAATGACAGCCCTCATCCGGATTTACATAAGCAACTTCGTGCAAAGCGGGACAAACTCTGTGATCAAAAAAACGTGGCTGTTTTTATGGTTGCCAACAGCAATACGCTGGATGAAATGGCCCGCTATCTTCCGCAGACTTTTGAAGAATTAACCATGATCAGCGGCTTTGGAAAAGTGAAGACACAACAATTTGGCGAAGCTTTTTTAGCAATCATCAATGCCTACTGCGAAGAGAATAACCTGCATACAAACATTGAAGCGATACCTGTAAAAGCAAAGCGAAAGGTGAAAACAATGGAAGTAAAAACAGATACAAAAACAGCCAGCTTTCGTTTGTTTAAAGAAGGTAAAACCATTGCAGAGATTGCAGCAGAAAGAAATTTAGCTGTAGGAACCATTGAAGGACATCTTGCTTATTTTGTTGAACTGGGAGAAGTTGATGTAAGCGGGTTGCTTAGTACAACTAAACAAGATTTAATAAATGAAGCCGTATCAAAGCATGGTACAGAAGGACATAAAAAAATCATGGAAAATTTACCTGCTGGCATTAGTTATGGCGAAGTAAAAATTATGCTGGCTTCATTAAAAAAAGGTCAACCGGTTTGATAGCATACCGAACTACGCTACAAATTGATTTGTACAAGACGATTAATAACTTCCTGTATCTTCGCCAATCCTTCACGTTGTGTATAATTTGAGTACCTTTCCTTTGTCTATTTGTGTTAAAACCATCAACATAAAAGATTTAATGATTCAAATCCGTTATTATTTTTTATTGAAGGACTTCCATTAAAAATAATGGGGTATAACTAATAATATAGTTATACCCCATTACCAAAAAATTGTTTTATCTTCCGAAGTCATCCTGTACTCTTACAATATCGTCTTCATCGCTCGGATTTTCCTGGTCTGTATGCCGCCAGATTTCTGCAACAACTCCCCAACCGTCCATACCTATCAGGCGATGACGTTCGCCTTGTTTCAATTGTATAATATCGCCGATTTTTAATTCTGTTATTTCTTTTTCCTCATCCGTATCACTGGTAATTACTCCCGCAACACCTCCGATTAATTTCCAGATTTCTGCCCGCCGGTGATGGTATTGCCAGCTTAATCTTTTATGTGGTGCGACAATCAATATTTTGGGACTTAATTTTCCTGAGATGCTCAACTCTTCTTTTGTCAAATGGGGAAAGTATAGAGCTATAAACTTTCTTGCTTCCCCTTCTTCTAACACAAAAAAACCTCCCCATGGACGGGAACTATCCTGGCTTGCTACTTTTAACTCCCTTTCATGCAGGTAGGCTGCAATTTTTTCAAAAATTAATTCTTTAGAGGTATCAGCAGAAAAATTCAATGCCATAATTGTTCATTTAATTATTATAAAATCGAGTGCAAATGTAGTTATAATCCAATTTTTAAACTTTTCCTCTTTATTTACCTGCCCATAAATACCATCAATATCTGCACGTCGCTCGGGTTAACACCAGATATGCGGGAGGCCTGACCAAGCGTGCGTGGTCTTATCTTGGTAAATTTTTGACGGGCTTCGTTACTAAGCGAAACCAGTTTTGTATAATTGAAATTATCGGGAATAATAAGATCTTCCAACGTGCTCATTTTAGCTACCAGTTCCCGCTCCTTCTCAATGTAGGTATCGTACTTTGTTACGATCTCAACCTGTTCAAGCGTTTCAGTATCAAACTCTTCTAATGCCAATTTAATTCTTGCCACGGAAACTTGCATATCTGTCAGGCTTATGTTTGGTCTAAGCAGCAATTGCAAGATTTTCTGCTTATTTACCAATGGAGCGGATTGAACACTTCCTAAAAATTCGTTTATTTCTCCCGGTTCCACTGATAGCATGCTTAATAAGTCTGTTGCCTTCTTTACTCCTGTTATTTTGCCTTCTACTCTATCCATTCTTTCTTGGGAGGCAAGGCCTAATTTATAGCTTAATGGTGTCAGGCGCACGTCCGCATTATCCTGTCTTAAAAGTGTTCTGAATTCTGCCCTGCTGGTAAACATACGGTAAGGTTCATCTGTGCCCTTGTTAATCAGATCATCGATCAAAACACCAATATAAGCTTCGCTCCTTTTCAATACCAGCGGTTCCAGTTCTTTTACTTTCTGATGTGCATTGATTCCCGCCATTAAACCCTGACAGGCAGCCTCTTCATACCCGGTAGTACCGTTTATCTGACCTGCAAAAAATAGATTTTGAACCTGTTTGGTTTCCAGGCTGAACTGCAACTGGGTGGGTGGAAAAAAGTCGTATTCAATCGCATATCCCGGGCGGAACATTTTGCAGTTTTCAAAACCAGGAACCAGTTTAAGTGCCTGGTATTGAACTTGTTCAGGTAAGGAAGAGGAAAATCCGTTTACATATATCTCGACAGTGCTAAAACCTTCTGGCTCTACAAACAACTGGTGCCTGTCTCTTTCTGCAAACCGGTTTATTTTATCCTCAATACTTGGACAATATCGTGGACCAGTACCTTTTATTCGCCCCTGGAACATCGGACTCTTTTCAAACCCTGTTTTCAATATATCATGAACCTGCTCGTTGGTATAGGTCATCCAGCAACTTCTTTGTTGTTCAGGCTTTATTCTGGGCACATTAAGAAAACTAAATCCTGTTATCTGCTCATCCCCCTTTTGTTCCTCCATCTTACTATAATCCAAACTGCGCCCATCGATTCTTGGAGGTGTTCCTGTTTTTAAACGCTGACTTTCAAATCCGAGACTGACAAGTTGTTCAGTAATACCAGTAGCTGCCTTTTCGGCCATTCTGCCCCCGCCCAATTGCCTTTCACCAATATGAATTACCCCATTTAGGAAGGTTCCATTGGTTAATACCACAGCCTTACTTTTAATTTCATGACCAAGCCCGCTTATAACACCACTTACCCTGCCACCCTTGATGAGCAAGCCATTTACCATATCCTGGTAAAAATCAACATTTGGAGTTTGTTCCAGCATCTCCCGCCACTTACCGGCAAACAGCATCCGGTCGCTTTGAGCTCTGGGGCTCCACATTGCCGGGCCTTTTGATCTGTTCAGCATCCTGAACTGTATCATGCTTTGATCGGTTACAATACCGCTATATCCTCCCATGGCATCTATTTCCCTCACTATCTGTCCTTTAGCTATACCGCCCATAGCCGGATTACAACTCATTTGAGCAATGGTTTGCATATTCATGGTAATTAACAGCACTTTACTGCCCAAGTTAGCTGCAGCTGCAGCTGCCTCACAACCGGCATGTCCGGCTCCTACTACTATAACATCATATTCTGGAAACATTTTGCAAAGATACAATCGTCAAAATGGTTTTTAAAGGTCGTTTAAAGGATGAATCCCTCTTATCGAGGTGTTCCACGTGGAACAGCTATAAATAAACTTGGCTTTGAATGTTCCACGTGGAGCATTTAGCCAAAATATTCGTTGAGTGTTCTATCCTCCATTCTAGTCATCAAAGCTTTATCTTTCTTCGTCTTATCTTTAAAACCACAAAGGTGAAGTACTCCATGAAAGATAATCCTGTGTAACTCATTATTGATAGTTACCTTATTAGTCATCGCGTTCTCTTTGATCCTATCCAGGCTGATATAAATCTCGCCTTCTATAACTTGTGGATCCTCTGATAAATTGAAGGTTACTATATCTGTGTAATACTCATGCTGCAAGAAATCCCTGTTTATCTTAAAAAGATACTCGTCGGTACAGAAAATGATACTGAGATTATTCAATGACCTCATATTGGAAGCAAACAAATGCTGAATAAATTTCTTCAATCTACGCCTTTCTCTAAGCGCAATCCTTGCATCAATAAAAAAAAATTGTACTCCCATGATAATATATCGGATAACGAAATTATAGAACAATTACGAATGAATACTTTTGCATTAATAAAACACCAAGATGGATCGTAAATTATCGGAAATTAAAGTTGGTAAATCAGTTACCATTAAGTCTTTTGAAAAAGATGATATTTTTCTTAAGCTAATGGAAATGGGGTGTGTTCCTGGCGAAGTTATCATGGTAGACCAAATTGCACCATTGGGTGACCCTATTTCTATATTGGTCTCTGGCTATCACTTAAGCCTTAGGCTTAACGAAGCTGAAAATATATGGGTAGAAGAAATCCAGGTTGCAAACAAAAAAAATGATCCAGCTCTATGAGGATAGGCCTTTACTTTGGATCGTTTAATCCTGTTCATATTGGCCACTTAATCATTGCAAATTGCGCAATAAACAGCACAGCTCTTCAACAAGTATGGATGGTTGTATCTCCACAAAATCCGTTAAAACTTTCAGCTACATTACTAAATGAGTATTCAAGGCTCCATCTTATTCAAACTGCACTGGAGGGCGAGTATAATATCAAAGCGTCTAAAGTTGAATTTTCGCTGCCAAAACCCTCTTATACTATTGACACTTTAACCTATCTTAAAGAGCGGTATCCTCAACACCAGTTTTCAGTTATTATGGGAAGCGACAGCCTCTCAAATATAACAAAATGGAAAAACTACAAAAGGCTTTTGGAGGAATATGAACTGTTTGTCTACAAAAGACCCCGTTTTGATGTACTTGAAGGAGTCGGCCCAAAAGTTAATATTTTAGATGCTCCCTTACTTGAAATCTCATCTACCTATATTCGTGACCTGATTAAAGAAGGAAAATCAATCCGGTATCTTCTGCCAGATGCTGTAAAGGATGAAATTGAAAAAAATAACTATTACCGGTAGTCTAGCATATAAAGCCTAATAAGAGACAGAACAACACAATAACAGGTGCGGGAATTTTTGAAAACTTTAGAATAAGAAATGTACCTGCAATGACTGCAATATTTAACAATGCAACTCCATCAAATCCCAGAAGCGAAATATCCTTCAACAAAAACAAAGTTGATCCCGAAATCAAACCAACCACCACCGCATTAATACCTTCGAGCGCCCGGTAAACTACAATGAATTTTTTTAGATTTTGCCAGACTGGAAAAAAAAATAACACCAACAAAGCACTGGGTAGAAAAATGCCAACTGATCCTATTACACAGCCTAAAAGCTGGCTTATTGTACCCTGCTTTTTTAATGCAATTCCGCCTGTATAAGAAGCAATAGAAAATACGGGTCCCGGTATAGCCCGTACTATTCCCGCTCCTGTCAGTAATTCGCTCTTATCAATCTTTATAATATTTTGTGAACCACTGGCAAACTTAGGTGCAGTGGGCCTGACAACATATTGATCAAGCATCATGGGTATCAGCACATCGCCGCCTCCAAAAACAAAACTGCCGAATCTGTAAAAGTTTTCGAACAAGTTATAAGCCTTCCTGTTCTGCCACTCTTGCTTTCTCGCAGTTTCGCTTAAATAACCAGCTACCAGGAAAATCAGCACAAATAGCCAAATATTTGTCCAGCGGATTTGCCTTGGCCTAATCTTCTCTTTTTCCGGGATACGGTTACTACTAAAATTTGTAGTAATTCCTCCTAAAATAATTAGTACAGGAAATACCCACGGAGTTTTAAAAAGCAAAAATGTTATAATGGTAGCGCTTACCATTATAATCCTGGTAATCAAATTATTTACTGAAATGCCAAACGTTTTCACTGCAGCATAAGCCAGAAAACCAATTGCCATAGGCTGGATAAATTGAAACAGTCCCGTCTGAAGATTGGCTGTTCCAATCTTGCTTACCACAAATGACAGCAGGCCCATTAAAATGCATGCCGGTAAAATCCAAATTATCAAAGTAGCTACCGCCAGTGAAATTCCTCCTCTTTTATAGCCAATTAAGGTTAGCGTTTGGGTAGAAGATGCTCCAGGCAGCATCTGGCAAAACGACACGTATTCCATTAATTCTTCTTTTGTAACATCCCTTCGCTTTTCAACGAAAGTTTTCATCATCATACCCAGATGCCCCTGAGGACCACCGAAAGCAGTGACGCTATGCAAAAGAACCGATTTCAGAAATGGAATATGCCGCAGAAACTTCAACTTAATATATTCTAATTAAAAATCACTTTGTAAGATGTAATAAAACAAAAATAGTTGGGTTATCAAATCAAAGTACCCGTTAGTTTACTTTTTTAGACCAATCTCCCGTAAGCGTTCATCCAGATATTCCCCGGCGGTTATATCGTCGTAAGCTTTAGTATTCTCTTTATCCACGCAATTATCAAGGCAACGCAAACTCATAGCTGATACCGGATGCAAAAAAAATGGTATCGAAAACCGGGATGTATGCCACAATTCCCTTGATGGGTTAACTACCCTGTGGGTAGTACTTCTTAGCTTGTTATTTGTAAATCTCTGCAACATATCACCAACATTTACAACTATTTGATCTGGTAATGATGTTACAGGAATCCATTTATTTTGACGGTTAAGAATCTCTAATCCATCCGCAGAAGCACCTACCAATAAAGTAATCAGGTTGATATCCTCATGTTGTTCAGCACGAATCGCAGATTTCGGTTCTTCTGTTATAGGTGGATAATGTATTGCACGTAAAATAGAATTGCCGTTTTTTATAAAGGGCTCAAAATAAAACTCCTCCAAGCCAAGATAAAGTGATATTGCCTGCAACAAAGCACCGCCCGATTTCTCAAAAGCCCGGTATGCTTTCTCAAATATTTCATTAAAACCATCTACTTCTTTTACGGAAATATTTGGCGGGTATTCTTCAGCGGAGAAACCGTCAAGGGGAACCTGCCCGTATTGGTAGAATTCCTTTAAATCTGCAGCTTCACTTCCCTTTGCATGCTCTTTACCGAATGATGTATATCCCCGCTGGCCTGCAAGTACAGGATCCTCATAGGTAACTTTCTGCAATGCGGGTAATGAAAAAAACTGCTGCACCCTCAAATAGAGGTCATTAATGAGCTCAGCTGAAACACCATGGTTCTTCACCGCTACAAAACCTACCTCTTCATACGCTTCCCCTAACGCCCTCACAAAGCTTTTTTTCGACTCATTAGTGCCTTTTACAAAATCATCCAGATCAACTGATGGTATATTCATAAACAACTTTATTGTGAATGTGCAATCGAATTAAGCGTTAAATTGATAACAAACGAAATTAAATGTACTACAAACCATATTGCTTGCTTATTTCAAGCATCCTTTGTATTGGTCTTTTAGCGGCAACAATCAATTTTTCATCCATTGTAATTTCGGGCGTTTCATATTCCATGCATAAATACAATTTCTCTAACGTATTCAATTTCATATGCGGACAGTCATTGCAGGCACAGCTGTTATTCGGTGGTGCCGGAATAAACGTCTTATCCGGGCTGCTTTTTTGCATCTGGTGTAAAATACCTGTCTCTGTAACTACAATAAATTCATTTGCATTGCTGTCAATAGAATATTTTAATAAACCTGTAGTACTACCCACATAGTCTGCAACCCGTAATACAGCATCTTCACACTCGGGATGTGCTATTACTTTAGCATTGGGATGGCGCACTTTCAACTTAATAATCTTTTCCAGGCTAAAAATTTCGTGAACCATACATGCACCATTCCAAAGTACCATATCCCTTCCTGTCTTCTTATTTAAATAAGCACCCAGGTTTTTATCAGGGGCAAAGATTATTTTTTGCTCACGGGGAAGACTCTCTATTATTTTCTCCGCATTGCTGCTGGTACAGATAATATCACTTAGTGCCTTCATACCTGCAGAACAATTAATGTAGCTGATTACAATATGATCAGGATATTTATCCCTGAATAACTTGAATAATTCCGGCGGAGCACTGTCACTCAATGAACAACCCGCTTTTAAATCCGGAAGCAATACTTTTTTATGGGGATTTAAAATCTTGGCTGTTTCTGCCATAAAATGAACGCCTGCAAAAACGATGATGTCTGCGCTTGTCTTCTCAGCCTGTTGCGCCAACCCAAGACTATCACCAATAAAATCCGCAACATCCTGTATATCCGGCTCCTGGTAATAATGTGCCAGCACAATTGCATTCTTTTCTTTCTTCAATTTTTCAATCTCAGCAAATAAATCTATGCCCGGGTCAATATCAATATCTAAAAAACCTGCTGTTTCAATATTGGCTTTTGCAGTGTTAATATCTCTCATAATATGTTTTAGTATTTCTTATTTTTAAATTAACCTACTACTATTAGGGATGTTAATTTGTGGAAATAAATATTTCTGATTTTTTGTAAAATTAAATTAATCATCTTATCCACCATCATCCACACCTAATTAACATTTTATATTAACTACATGTTACAGTACATTTTCTAATCCACTCATCATTCCCAGCTTCTGCAATAATTTTTTCTCACACCGGTGCATAAAATTCAATGCTGAAAAATAAATTGATTTATTGAATTTCATCTATGTTAATGAACTACCTGATAAACTGTTATTGATGCACACCCTTTATAATTCTTCGTTGCTAACACCAAACTTTTGCTCCAACTCTCCCCTTTTTCTGAAGAAGAATAGTACGTTTATGCACAGTAATGCATGTTTATACACAGCCCCCTGTTAATATTAATAAGCATAAAAAATTTACAATAAAATTCATTTTTTAATAATGCTGGTGGTGCTGCAATTGCGCCTTGTTATCCACAGTTTGTTAATATATATAATTACCCTATTTTTGCCGTCCATTTTAATATAAGTATAACAATGCAGATTATTCAGAATATTCGTGAAAAAGGATCAGCCATAGTAATCGGTGTGATTGCCCTGAGTTTAATTGGTTTTATAATGATGGATTCCAGAACTGCAAGCAGCCGAAGCAGTTCCAGTTCTTCCATTGGTAAAATTAACGGAGAGACAATAGACAGCAAAACTTTAGTTGATAAAGTAAAACAGCTGGAAGATCAGCGTGGTGGCCATGTTTCCGGATCTGAATTATACCAGTTGCGCCAAAGTGCATGGGACCAGTTGGTAGCCGAAAAAGTCTTAAGCAGCGAATTTGATAAATTGGGTCTTGTTTTTTCTCCAAAAGAATTAAGCAGTATACTTTTTAGTGAAGATGCACCGCAAACATTAAAGCAGGCATTTACTGATAAGACAACGGGACAATACGATATAAATAAAGCGAAGGAATGGTGGCTGCAGGCAAAAAAAGCAAAAGGTGAACAAAGAGATGCCATAGATGCACAAATTGTGGAACCATTGATTTTACAAACGCTTGCCAATAAATACAGCAGTTTGATAGCAGCAAGTGCCTATTATCCGACCTGGATGCAGGAAAAAGAAAATGCTGAGACAAATAGTTTTGCCAACATTTCTTACGTTTCAGTTCCATATAACACCATCAGCGATAGCACCGTAAAAGTGAGCGACGATGAATTAACAGATTATATGGGTAAGCATAAAAATATTTATAAGCAGGATGGTGGAAGAATAATCTCTTACGTTAGTTTTAGTGCGCTTCCCAGCAATTCGGACACCGTTAAAACTTTTGAACTGGTAAGTAATTTAAAAAGTGCTTTTGCTGCGGACACCAATTCAAAGGCATTTGTAGCAAGAAATATGAGTGCCATCGCTTTTGATGACAGTTATACACTGAAGTCAAAATTAACGATGTCTCAAAAAGATTCTGTTGCAGCATTATCAAACGGCGCTGTATTCGGGCCTTACCTGGATGGTAAAAATATTGTGCTGGCAAAAATGCTCGGCAGCCGCCAGTTACCTGATAGCGTTAAATGCCGTCACATATTAATAGCAACAAAAAATCAGCAAACTGGAGAGCCAATATTAAGTGACAGTTTGGCTAAAGCAAGAATAGATAGTATTGCTTCTGCCATAAAAGGCGGAGCAGATTTTAATACAATGGTATTGAAGTATAGCGATGACCAGGGTAGTAAAGATAAAAAAGGAGAATACGATTTCAGTGCAGCACAATTAGCAGGCCCCAATTCACTTGCAAAAGAATTTGGAGAAACTATTTTCTACGGTGCAACCGGAGATAAAAAAGTAGTTAAGACTGAATTTGGCTATCACTATATTGAAGTGTTGAACCAGAAGAATTTTGAACCTGCTTATAAAATAGCCTACGTTGCCAAAGAGATTTTACCAAGCGACGAAACAATTAACGGTGCAAGTGCGCAGGCAACAAAAATGTACAATGAAGCCCGTGATGCAAAAGCAGTGGAAGCTTATGTTGCAAAGAACGGATTGAGAAAAATAGACATTCCTATGTTGGTTAAAGAGAATGATTACCAGTTTGGTTCACTGCAGGATGCAAGACAATTAATTAAATGGGCATTTGAAGCGAAGCAGGGTGATGTGAGCGAACCCTTTAATATAGAAGACCAGTTTGTTGTTGCAGTACTCGATAAAATTCAGCCAGAAGGTTTGCCAGATGCTAAAACAGCCAGGCCAATGGTTGAACAAACAGTGCGTAACCTGAAGAAAGCTGATGAGATAATAAAAAAACTAGGCTCATCATCAACCCTGGAGGCAGCAGCAGCAGCATACAAGGTGCAGGTAAATACTGCAGGTGCAGATTCAACTATAACGTTTTCATCTCAGATAATTAATGGTGTGGGCCAGGAACCAAAAGTAATTGGTGCAGCTTTTAATAAAGCCAACCAGACAAAAGCATCCGAACCGATTGCCGGAACAAATGGTGTTTATGTTATAAAGGTGAACAGTATAGGAAATAAAGCTGCGGTTGCACCAGAACTTGCTACCACTCAGGTTGCAGAAAAAACCCGGACGATGGTGCAAACAACCTATAGCTTTTTTGAATCGCTGAAGAAAATCGCTGATATAAAAGATAACAGAAGCAAAATTTTTTAGGTTAACAAACGTATTTTAACCGGGCATAAGCCCGGTTTTTTTATGTCCTGACTATAGCCTTGCCAGTAAACTTTTTCGTCAATCGAAAGTGATAGTAAACAAAACAAATCCTATTAGTGTTAATTTTGTACTGATGGAAGAAACATTTGTAAATAAAGTAAGTGAGAGTGGAATTCTGTCATTAAATCTGGAAGAGTATTATCCAAAGGAGACAGAAATTGCATTGTTTGATATGAAGGACTATTTATTTATGGGCCTGATATTAAAAGAAAAGGATTTTAGGGAGAATCTTAAAACACTTGATCTGACAGCTTATACGGATAAAATTGTAGCTGTTACCTGCAGTGCCGATGCAGTTATACCCATGTGGGCATACATGCTCGTGGCGAGTAACCTTCAACCCGTTGCCAGGGAAGTAACATTTGGCACCGTTGAGGAAATAAAAAAAATGACGTTGTTAAAAAATATTAACCAGTTGCCTGTTGACGAATATCATGATAAACGAGTTGTAATAAAAGGCTGCGGTGAAATACCTGTTGGAGAAGCAGCTTATTTGCTGGCCACGCAAATTTTAAGGCCAGTCGCTAAAAGCATTATGTACGGCGAGCCCTGCAGTACCGTACCTATCTTCAAAAAAAAGCAGTAAATTTCCTGCGTCGGCTTTATTTTTTATCTTCACTTCCTTTCTCTACACCTCATCATGCATGAATGACTGAAGCATTGTTAAAAGGTTTTGCCATTAGCCTGTTGCTGATTTTTTCAGTTGGTCCGGTCGCTTTTACAATTCTTAAACAAAGTATCAATAATGGCCGTGGTGGCGGTTTTAGTTTTGTTGCTGGCGTTTGGCTAAGCGATCTTTTGCTGGTGTTGTTAAGCAACGTGTTTACAGAGTGGGTTGCCGAACTTATGGATTTTAAAAAAGTAATCGGCTTTACCGGAAGCTGTTTACTGATAGCAATGGGGATATATTATTTGTTCTTTAAAAAAATACACATTAAGGAAGACGAAAACCAAATTGTTATAACCGCCCGAACGCATGCGAAACTGGTTGTCTCCGGATTTTTTATAAACACGTTAAATCCGGCGCTGTTGCTTTTTTGGCTTACAACAGCTACAGCTCTTGCAGTAACGCACACCATTAATCAGCGTATAATAATTTTTGCTACCTGCCTTATAATAAACAGTGCCGCCGATATTGTAAAAGTAATATTAGCAGGTAAGCTCAGAAGCAAACTCAACGAAAAGAATATATCTCTCATCAATAAAATCTCCGGCTTAATACTCGTGATATTCGGGATTGTGATTATAGCGGGTGTATTTTATTCAACAGCCAAACATTAACCAATCAATTACGTGTAATCTGACTCACTTGCACTTATTTTACAGTATGAAGCCACTGCTTTTCATTGTCGCTGCTTTTATTTCGCTGCAGGTTTTTTGTCAGAGCGCAGATTTCATCCTGCTAAAAAAACACGACCGCACCATCGGCACATATTACAAGGGAAATAATATTGCTTTTACAAATCCACAAGGCAGTTATATTGAAGCCCTGATTACCGATATAAAAAACGACACCCTATTTTTAAGACAATTTATCATAAGGCAGGTACCCACAACACTGGGAGTATATATGCTGGATACTGTTGCGAGCTACCGCTATCAGTATAATTATAAAGACATAAAAGCCATAGGCCGGGCTGGTGGTAAATTCAATGTGTCCGGCAGTGCGGCAGCGCTTATGGGCGGCGGCGCTTTACTAACAGTTGCCAGCGGTGTTGTTTATTTAGCCGATAGAAATAAATTTAGTCCGCAGTTAATGGTGGGCTCCATGGCTCTGGGAGGTATTGGATACCTGATGGCCAGGTTAACCGGAAAAGGAATGATCATAGGAAAAAAATATTCACTCGTATATGTGGAAGTAAGCAATAATAAAAAGCCATAAGCTATATTGCACAAAATTAACGGCCCATTCCTATGCAGAAAGCCTGGCATATTTGTAAAAAAATTTTTTTGTGGCTTTTTATTTTACAGTTTGTATACATCCTTTTTTGTAAATGGATCAATCCCCCCATCACGCTTACACAAACAGCAAGTCTTTTAACGGGCAATGGTTTACACAGAGATTATGTTTCCTTTAATGAAATGAGCCCTAATATAAAACTGGCTGTTATGGCGAGTGAAGACCAGCTGTTTCCAGAACACAATGGTTTTGACATTAAGGCGATAAAGAAAGCCATGACCTACAACAAAAAACATGCAACCAAAGTTCGTGGTGCCAGCACCATCAGCCAGCAGGTTGCTAAGAATGTTTTTTTATGGCAGGGCAGAACTTTTATCAGAAAGGGCCTGGAAGTGTATTTTACTTTTATGATTGAAAAAGCGTGGAGTAAAAAACGCATATTGGAAATGTATTTGAATGTAGCAGAAATGGGAAAAGGAATTTTTGGCGTACAGGCCGCGGCAAAAGCGTTTTTTAACAAAGACGCTAAAAACCTCACCAGGTCCGAAGCTGCCATGATAGCAGCAGCATTGCCTAACCCCAAAGTGTTTACGGTGAAACCGCTGAGTAATTATGTGGCCAGGCGTTATCCTGAAATAATGCGTCAAATGGATAACCTAGATGGTGACGAAGGAATTGACGACCTTACAAAATAAATCAGGCCTTTTTTCTGCAAAAAATAGTGTTTTATTTTGGTGCCTGGCAGCCGGGCTAATCTTACCCGGGGTAATAACCTTAACAAAAATAGTTTGCTTTCATATAGCTGTTTTAGTAGAAATTTGCACAATGAATTTTAGAAACTTCAAAATGATTGGCTATGTTATTTACGGACGTGGCGCTTTCAATCAATTAGATGAAATTTTGCAACCCAACAGAAAGGGTGATGCACCCATGATATTTTTAGTAGATCATTTTTTTCAAAATAAAACGCTTGCCAATCGTGTTCCTTTGCGGGGAAAAGACAAAATCATTTTTGTAGACGTTACGAATGAACCGAAAACCACATACGTAGATAAACTGGCTGGTGATTTAAAAGATGAGTTTGGTACAGTGAGTGGCATCATTGGTTTAGGTGGAGGATCTGCAATGGACCTGGCGAAAGCTGTTTCACTGATGATGAATAACCCGGGCAGCAGTGCCGATTACCAGGGATGGGATTTGGTAAAAAATGCCGGCGTGTATAAAGTCGGTATTCCTACCTTAAGTGGCACCGGTGCTGAAGTAAGTCGTACGACTGTTTTAACAGGCCCAACAAAAAAACTGGGCATGAATTCGGACTTTACACCATTTGATCAGATAGTACTTGATCCTGAGTTAACCGCCAATGCACCTGCCAATCAGCGTTTTTATACCGGTATGGATTGCTATATACATTGTATCGAAAGTCTTACGGGCACTTATTTAAACGAGTTCAGCAAAAGTTATGGCGAAAAAGCATTGCAGCTTTGCCGCGACGTATATGTAGCAAAAAATGGCTGGGACGAAACAAGTGACGACAAATTAATGATGGCATCTTACGCCGGAGGAATGAGTATAGCTTATAGCCAGGTAGGTGTTGCCCACGCCGTAAGTTACGGATTGAGTTACCTGTTGGGAACCAAGCATGGCATTGGCAATTGTATTGTATTCAATCACCTCGAAGACTATTATCCCGAAGGTGTAAAAGAATTTAAGTACATGGTTGAAAAAAACCAGATAGATATTCCCCAAAAAATCTGTGCCAATTTAACCAATGAAGAATTTGACAAAATGATTGACGTGTCGCTGGGCATGAAACCACTTTGGGAAAATGCCCTGGGTAAAAACTGGGAACAACAAATTACCCGGACAACCTTAAGAAAATTGTACGAAAAGTTATAAGCAGGCGTCAATACAAGCACAAATTTACAACATGGATTTAGAAACCGTAAAAACATTCGACAGCTATTTTTTAGCGAATATTATCCTGGGTCGTTTACAGGCTGAGGGCATTGAATGCTATTTAAAAGATGAAACAACGGTTACCATGGACCCCATTTTAACCAATGCCATTGGTGGTATAAAGCTGGTTGTCAAAAGCGATCAGGTAGATGCCGTAAAAGCTATTTTAAAAGGTTACGATGAGGAATATCTTAACGCGGCAACCTGCCCCCGGTGCGGCGCCCACCAGTTTAGTTATATTGCCAAACCTGGCGTAACCAATTTTTTAACTGCGGTTGTTACAACGATTTTTGGCAGTTATGCCGTTGCTCCGGACTATGTCTATCAATGTGGTAATTGTGGCTATGAGAGCGAGCGCTTGCCGGGCTATGATACAGATTTGATGGAAAAATAGACCTTTCCTACTGCTGCTGCTGCTGCATTTCCATATATTTCCGGTACGAATTATTGATAGTACCATCTTCATTTAGTTTTACCGTTACAACCTGTGGTGTTAAAACAGCCGAGATCTCTTTGGTTACCAGGCCATCTTCTGCAACGGAAACACCAACTTCCAGGCTTTGCTGGGCGGTACCTTTATAAGTGCCTTTAACTGGGGAGCAGTCGCTAAAGTTTCGCCCGATCGCAAGGCGTACGTGCCGATCATTTACAATACAATTGTTGGTAGGATCAAGGCCAAGCCATCCATAAAAAGGGATATAAGCTTCTACCCAGGCATGTGTTGCACCTTCGCCGCGAAGATCATTATCATGCGGACAAACATAGCCGCTTACATACCTGGCGGGGATGCCCAGCAGGCGCAACATTACCAATAGCATATGTGCAAAGTCTTGGCAAACGCCGGCCCTTAATTTCCATATTTCATCCAGCGTAGTTTCAACTCCTGTAATTCCTTTGATGTATTTGAAATTCTGATACACGTAAGTATTCAACTGCTGTACGGCTACGTACACAGAGACCGATTTATAAAAACCAGCATCGGCAATTTTTTTTACTTCACCCAGCGCAACAAAATTTTCCTGTTTTAAGAAATCAATAAAAGGCACAACATATCTTATCTGGTATAAATGATTCCATTGTTCTTCAATTGCAATATCATCTGCAGGAAATATTCTGAATTTTGTTACAACAGCAATAGTAGAATCAATTTTCAATTCCGTGTGTGGTTCAAGCGTCATAAACGTGCCGGCTTCGTTTCCATAATAATCTTTGAATACTTCTACAAAAGGTTCTCCTGTAATAACCAGTTGCTGGCTCTGTACTTCCTGATTCTCGTCTTTAACCGGAAACAACATAATCTGATTGGCGCTGTCTCTCACAGGTTCTTCATAAGTATATCTGGTTACATGATGTATAATAAATCTGGGCATAATTGTTATGTGCTTTAAATGTAGTGCTGGTAAAATGGTGTTTGCTGGTAAGTTGCTATGTATAAGAAAAATAGTTTTGACTCAGTGTTTTACCAATCACATAGAGATCATTTTTTGTTTCAGTTAAAAATTGGTGCAAGCCCTCCTGGAAAATGGTTTCAGGTGTAGAAAACTTCACTTTACTTTTCAGCTTTCCAATCATAAAATCCACCTGGTTAAAATCGTTTACGTTGCGTTCATTTTTTAAACGCTCGAAGTACCTGTGCAACCTGTTGACGGAATAAATGACTGACCTGGGAAAGTGATCATTTAAAATTACCTGCCCAACCACGTTGCGGGCCTCAAAGCCACCGCGGTAAGTTTTTAAATACAACTCATAACCGGAGATGGATAATAATAAATATTTCCAGTAAGTAGTATCCTTCGCCTCGTCCATATCATAGTTGCTGTCGCTGAACTTTACATCCAGGATATCTGCAGACTGAATGGCTCTTTCAATATACTTACCGATATTGATAAAAGAATTACCTTCTCCCCTGGCCATTGTAATATCTGTTGTGCCAAAATATAAAACCCCGTGTTTTATCAGCATATCCAGGATAGTGATCGGGTCATCTTTTTGTAACCATTCCGCAAGTTTTTCCTGCCGCACGGTATGATAAAAATCGTTCAGGCATTGCCACATTTCCTTGGTGATATGATCCTGCACACTGCGTCCATTTTCTCTCGCCAGTGTAACCATGTTCAACACAGAGTTGGGGTTATCCTTATCAATTACCATGTATTGTAACACGCCTCTTGTATTGTGCGCTAAAGCTGAAGCTTCTTCATCGTTTAAAAATGTAAAAATTTTCAGCACCGGTTTCCAGCTGAAGGCTTGTACATCATCCTGCGAAGATGCATAGTTGATTTTCAGCATCCGCAGAATGCCATCCGTTCTTTCCATATAACGGCTCATCCAGTATAAACTATCTGCAACTCTACTAAGCATAAATAAAAACAAAGCCTCCGATCTTTCCCAAAAAGGTTATGACAGGAATCTTTTTTTAATAAGGTGAATAATTATGTTTCAATGATATTATCAGACAAATAGTTGAGAAAGCTTTACTCTATCAACAGTACAGGTTTAACAACTTACTCAGCTAATACCCAGGTATCCTTACTGCCTCCACCCTGCGACGAGTTAACAACAAGCGAGCCTTCTTTTAAGGCCACCCTTGTTAAACCGCCCGGCACAATTTCAATTCCTCCCGGTCCGCATAATGCATATGGTCTCAGGTCAATCCTGCGTGGTGTTAATTTGCCGTCCATGTAACACGGCGCAGAAGATAAACTAATGATAGGCTGTGCAATAAATTGCCTTGGATCCAGTAACACTTCGGCCTTGTATTTAGTAATCTCTTCTTCCGTTGCTGCACTGCCCATCAGCATGCCGTATCCACCACTTTCGTTGGTTTTTTTAATCACCATTTCGGTAATATTTTTAAACACATGTTCCCGTTCTTCATCTTTACCCAAATGATAGGTTGGCACATTCTTTAAAATAGGTTCTTCGTTTAGGTAGTATCGTATCATTGCCGGAACGAAGGTGTAAATGGCTTTATCATCTGCTACGCCATTACCCACCGCATTTACAATAGCCACATTGCCTTTTCGGTAGGCGCTCATTATACCAGCAACACCCAGTCTGCTGTTGGCATCAAAAACCAAAGGGTCCAAAAAGTCATCATCTACCCTCCGGTAAATTACATCAACTTTCTGCAGCCCTGAAGTTGTTTTCATGTACACTTTGTGATTGTCAACCACCAGGTCACTTCCTTCTACCAACTCAACGCCCATCAGCCTTGCGAGGGTGGTATGCTCAAAATACGCAGAGTTATAAATGCCCGGCGTAAGTAAAACTACCGTAGGATTTTTTGTCTGTCTTGGCGAAAGAGATACCAGGTTTCTATGCAGTATAGTAGGGTATTCTGTTACACTGCGTACATTATTATTAGGCAGCAAATCTGGAAAAATACGCTTGGTAATTTCCCTGTTTTCCAGCATATAACTTACACCACTTGGCGTACGCAGGTTATCTTCCAGAATGTAAAATGAGCCATCATTATTACGTATTAAATCAATTCCGGAAATATGAATATAGATATCGTACGGCACAGGAAAATTATGCATTTCCCGCAGATAATGCGGGCAGCTGTAAATCATTTCCGCCGGCATTACACCGTCTTTAATAATGAACTGGCTACTGTAAATATCTTTTAAGAAAAGATTGAGCGCCCGAAGCCGTTGCTTAATGCCCTTTTCAATGAAGTCCCATTCTGACGCTGTGATAATCCGTGGAATAATATCGAAGGGAAATATCTTTTCGATGCCCTCACCACTGCTGTAAACGGTAAAGGTGATGCCCTGGCTCATGAACAGGCGTTTCGCCAATTCTTCTTTTTTATTGAGTTCATCAACCGAAAGTTGCTGCATAAACTCAACCGCCTTTTTGTATTGTTCCCTTACAGATGCATTGGCGTACATCTCGTCCCAGGTGTTGGCATCTACTAAATAAGACTGCAGTAACTCGCTTGTGTGCATAATAAATCGTTTTAGAGATTAGCTGGCATGCAAATCACAAAACCGATTATATTCAAATATAGCAAATGAATGTTGTTTTTGACAATGTGCCAAATTTTTACCTTTAACTTTATCGCTGTTAAATTTTACTGATGATAAAAATAGCAATGATACCGGCCCGGTATGCGGCCACCCGTTTTCCAGCCAAACTAATGCAGTTGCTGGGAGAAAAAACAGTTATCAGGCACACGTACGAAAATACGGTAGCCACCGGTTTATTTGATGAAGTGATAGTGGTGACAGATAGTGATATTATTTTTAAAGAGATTGTAGATAACGGGGGAAAAGCGAAAATGAGCGTCCGGCAACACGAAAGTGGCAGCGACCGGATTGCAGAAGCGGTAGCAGAAATGGATGCGGATATTGTTGTCAATGTACAAGGTGACGAGCCTTTTGTACAAAAGGAACCATTAAAAAAATTGCTGGATGTATTTGAAGGAATGGACGGCGAAAAAGTGCAGGTTGCTTCGCTGATGCAGGTATTAAAAGAACCACAGTTTATTGCTGACCCCAATTATGTAAAAGTGGCGGTGGATAGAAATATGAACGCCTTGATGTTTAGCCGCAGCGCAATCCCTTATCACCGCGATCAGCAGGTTAACCCAGTTTATTACGAGCACATTGGTGTATATGCCTTCCGCAAACAAGCACTTATGAATTTTACCAGCTGGCCGGTTACATCGCTGGAAGCAGCGGAAAAAATTGAATGTCTTCGCTATCTTGAATATGGCGTTCCATTAAAGATGATCGTTACACAATATATGGGTATTGAGATTGATACACCAGAAGATTTGTTGAGAGCTGCTGAGTTATTGAAATAGTATATTGAAGTTTTATTTAGTTAGTCGTCCCTCAAAAAGTTTACAATCCTATTGAATACTGTATTGTGCGGTATTTAATAGGATTTTTAATTGCCGGGTATTTGCAAATTTGTAAAAAAGCTTGCAAATTTATGAATGCTAATTACGCCAAAATACACTCCACAATTAGGTTTGTTTCATAGCCTGGGAGATCAGCTGGATGAGAAGCATCCATTATATCTGCTGGCCAATACAATTAATTGGTCTGTTTTTGAAGATGCTTTTAAAAAGCATTACAGTGAAAAAATGGGTAAGCCTGCCAAACCGATTCGGTTGATGGTATCACTGCTGATCTTAAAGTATGTTCGCAACATCAGTGATGAAAACCTGGTGGAGCAATGGTCTGAAAATATCTACTTTCAATATTTTAGTGGTGAGCAAAATTTTTGTGCCGATATTCCGTGTGTGCCTACTGAACTTGTTGCTTTTCGTC
>NZ_JAUFQJ010000025.1 GCF_030409685.1 Ferruginibacter paludis | reverse complement strand
AAATAAATTATGTAATACCGTTCACAAACATATTGAACCTTTCAAACCGCTTTACATAGGAACCCCATGTTGTGTGCTGGCCTAGCTATCAACAGATATTCCTGCCACTTTATTGTCTACTAAGAAAACATTGAAATGATAATAAGATTCTTTCTCTTCAAATGTTATTGAAATTTTATTATTCATTGCCGAGAGGCTAATACAACTGAAATGATTTCGCCAGCTAGAATATTGTTTATCTGCATCCTCATACTGCATCCGGAGTGCGTCTTCAATTTCCGGTTCAATGGCTTTTTCTTTTTTTAAAGTATCCAACAGATTCTCTTTTTCTTTCGGATTTAACTGATCATAATTTCCAGAGATGTACAGGGAAACTGTCTCGTTGAAAATCTTAGTCTGACCTGTCCATACAATTACATCTCCATTATTTGTTAGCTTCTTAAAATTTCCTATATCACTATCGTTCAGTGACTCTTTTTTGTTGGCCCCAAACAAGTTTTTAAGAAAACCCATAGAATTCGTTTTATAATTTTTGCAGAGTTGGTTTAAGCTTGCACACAACGACCAAGTATTTGCGAAGGCATGGACCTGTTGTTTGTCCAGCCGGAACAAAAGCCTGGTTGAAAATATAAAGTTGAAGCTTAAATTAAATGATCAAAGTTGAACGTCTAGCCTGAACCGATGTTTATGCTTGCAAATAGCTGAAGTTACATTGTCCAGCCATGCTTTTGCAAATACTTTTGTTGCCTGCAGTAATTTCACGGTCTGCCCATTTTAATTTGATAGTTTGTATTTGGCAATAAATCTTTTTGTTTCCGTGTCTTTAATTGCCGCTTGTTTTGAGGCTGAAATTCGCCCACTCTCTAAAATTTCAGGTCCTTGGTTTATAATATTCCTCAAAGAATCGCTTGCTTCTGTCCACCCAATTTTATACACTCTTAAATATGCTGGAATTGTCGACACATATGAGTTCTTAATAATTTCCATGTGATTTATTGAAGGTCTTATTATATTAAAAGAAGTATCAAATTCCTTGAGTTTAGATAGTTTGCTCATTGCAATGTCAAAGCTTTGCATGAACAATTCATAAAAAGTTTTTAAGGAGTCTATTTTTTGCTGGTCGAGTTGGTAATTTGCTCCATTCTTTGCCATTGGCCCAACGGTCTGTAAATAGTTTGAAAATTTTTCACTGCTTGGGATAATAGATTCGTCAAGTGCATTTACTGCATTAATAAACTCTGTTGCCTTATTATGTTTTTGAATTGTATCTGAAATATTGCATGAGGTCAAAGTAAAGAAACCAAAGATTATAAAAAGTTGTCGAGTCATTTTGAAGGTATGTTGTTATTGAAATTCTATTCAAATATGTGAAGTCTATTATTATTACAGGCAACGATCGAGTATTTGCGAAGGCAGGGAATTCAATGATTGTCCTGCCTGGGACAAATGCCCAATTGAAAATATAATGTTGAAATTAATAAACTAAAAGCCAAATTGAAAGTCGTCTGCCCGAACCATTGTTGATGCTTGCAAATAGCTGAAGTAACATTGTCCAGCCCTGCTTTTGCAAATACTTTTGTTGGCAGAAGTACTATTGTCAGGTGAGTGCTTTCAAAAATTTTGTAAAACTGTCAAAAGCCTTTGCAAACTCCCATACTCCTTGTCCGTGCATACTTGTATATATTGGTGCGTCACCATCTTTTGCTGCGTTAATGTCTATACAGTAGGGGTCGCCGCCATCATCCCCAATCACTACAAGGTTTGTTGGCCAATCGGTAAATTTATTTTCTTCTACAGAATTAAATGAATAACCACTTTGACCTTCAATTAAATATTCTGCCCCATAAAGAGAAAGACTATTTACAAACCTTTTACTGTAGATATTAACACCTAATGGCGAGAAGTTCTTTAAGAAAATCAAGTATTTTTCAGGCAATTTCCATCTCTGTTGAATTTCGGTAATGTCTCTGTCGTCAGCTATAACAAGCCAATTCGATGGATTAGATAAGTCCTGTTGTTCCTCTCTTAATTTTTCTAATTTTTTATCAAGGTTAGAAGCAATTTTTTCAAAATCAGACACAGGCTTTTTTAATGCTGGATGGGTTTGTGGTTTTGCATAACTCAAACCGTCAGGATAACCATCTTTTTGCCATTCCGTAATATCTGCTATTTTCAAGTCCTCAACTTTCCAATAATCTGGGTCGCTTGGTAAGCCCCTGTCAAAAGTTTGTTTACTGAATTCTGAAATACTTTTAATTGCTTTAGCTCTAATTGATACTGGCAGGTTTTCATCGTCTATTAGTTTAACCAATTTCCTGTAACCGTCTTTTCCTTGAGTTTTGAGAAGTCCATCAATTCCCCAATACGTTAACGATGGAACAGTAATTGTCCATTCAAAAAAGTCTGCATATTTTATTTCATTATCATCTATGATATCAATTAGGTCTGTCAACAAAAAATTTCGCCAATGTAAAATTTTGCCTTCTTTTACATATTGTGAAAGTATATCAATGGCTTCTTCTCTTTCTGTGTTCGCATATTTCTTTAGCAACTTATCTTTTAATTTGGAAAACTTATTTCCATCAGTTTCGTCAAATATTTGTTGTCTAAGTTTGTCTATGGGATTTTTTTGCATATAAGGTCTCTAAGTATTTCTGCCAACGTTCGAGTATTTGCGAAGGCAGAGAATTCATTGATTGTCCAGCCAGGTGCAAATGGCCATTTGAAAATATGTTGTTGAATTTAAGAGCTAAAGCCGGACATTGAACGTCGAGCCCGGACTGCTGCTGCTGCCAGCACATAGCTGATGTTACATTGTCTATCCCTGCTTTTGCAAATATTTTTGTTGTGTGCCGGTTAGTCTCTTTCAAAAATCATGTTGAATTCTGAATTGTCAGTTGATTTAAGAAAAAGCATATTCATTTTAATGGTTACATAAAAGCTGTCTACAAAGGTGTCTCCAATTCGGTTATATGTAAGCTTTGTCTTACCATTTGCTGTAACAATTTTGTACTTGGCTTTTTGAATTGAATCCTGTCTAACAATTTTTAAGTCTCTATTATTGGCAAAAACATAAACTGTATTCTTCATAATCGCCATTGTCAGGCGGAGATTTTGCATTCCAATCGAAGTGTCTTGTTTAGTTGTTGAGTCTAAACCTTTAAGCACTGCAGAGTCGGTCTTAAAGTTGTAATAAACCTCTCGGTCATTGAGAGAAAGGATTTTCCACTTGCCCAAAATCTTTGATTGGCTTGTCTGACAATTTCCATTGAAACTTGTCACCAAAATGAATATGCTGAGTAGAAACTTCATGTCAAAATAGTGGTCTGTTTAACTGGCACACAACGAGCAGGGCTTGCTGCAGGGCTGGAATTCAATGCTTGTCCTGCCCGGAACCGCTGATGATTTAAAATTTAAAAGTACAAGTTAACAAACAAAAGCCCAGCAATGCTTGTCCTGCCCAGCTGATGTTGATTGTGCTAAAATGCCCATTGATACAACGTCATGCCAGACTTGCAGCAAACCCAATGTTAGCGGCTGTTATTTTCTTTTCCACTTAAATACTGCTTTAAATATTTTGCATACTCAACTCCTATTTCTTCAAACATTTTTACACCTGGCTCAAACATATAAAGTCTTTTGTCTGCAAACACCGTTTGATTATATCGATACTCATAGGTTATTATTGCGTCATTGTTGTAAACCCAATTCATAATTTTATATGCACTATCTCTGTCAGCATTATTTGCAAAATTCCATTGTATAAAATTGAATCTCGGAAAATAGTCTTTTGTCCCATTAACAGGTATCGTTGATTTGAAGTAGCAAGATGAAGCTGTAACATTTTTCAATACAAAAAATTGTGTAAGATATTTATGGTTGCAAGTGTCAACAACGTGTGTCAAATAAATATCTTGCCAATACTCGATTTTAAGTGGGATATTATCGTCAATCTGCAATCTCAAATTTCCTTTACTCTCAATAAATTTTACTATGTCATAAAAATCTTTTGTAGGCAAGGCTGTGTCTGCCTTACTAAAAATAATGTTTGTCTTTATTGAGTCTTTTAAATTATTACAAGGGTCAGTTTGTTGTATAGTTGTGTGTTTGTCAGAATTTTTTGTCTGGCAGGAAGCAAGTAAAACAATTAGCGATATGGAAATTAGGGTCTTCATAATAGCCGCTAACGAGCAGGTATTGCTGCAGGTGGGATATTTTATAACGTCCAGCCCGGAACCGCTGCCCAATTGAAAATATAAAGTTAAAGTTAACAACTAAAAGCCAAATAGATATTCGTCTGCCGGAACTAAGGTACAGCGATGCAAACAGCCGAAGTTCCAACGTCCAGCCCCACTTGCAGCAATACCAATGTTAGCGGCTGCCTTTCTTCGCTGTCGATATGTCTATTTCGCAAGAGTCAACTCTTTTCATTATTATTTTCTCGTCCGTAGCCGAAATGATTTTAAATGCAAGCGGTTTACTTTGATTTTTTGTTTCTTTAAGTGGCACAATAACTAATGTGTCTGCAATTAGAGAATACAAATTTTGACTTTGTGCGATGTCTTTGCCGCACTCTAAAAAAGAATTTATTTCAAGTTGTCCGTCAAAATGGAAAATAAAACGTGGGGTTACCGTTTTTGTATTTCGTTTCGTTAATATTATAGTTGATGTGTCAAGGCGCTGATTTAAAAACCAAAACTCATCTGTCAAAAGAGTTAGGTACTCGGTTGAGAAATTTGATTGTACTGAACCAGCAGTGTCAAAGTGCTGCCATGTATTGTTAGCATAATCTGCAATGATTCTTTGTTTTCCGTTTTTATAATTCCATGTCCATGTGCCAATTCTTTTTCCATGATTGTAATCCCCTTCATAGATTTTCATTCCGTTTTCATAGTAAGATACCCAATGTCCATTTTGAACAGGTGAGTTTTTGAAAATAATTTCATTATAGAAAATGTCTGTTATATAAGTGTCAACCCAGGATTTGATTGTGTCAACTTTTTCAGGACTATTATATTCCCATTCAGAAATTGAAGCAACTTTATTGCTATCGTAATATTCTATCTCTTTTACAAGAAGATTGTCTTTGTAAGTTTTTTCATTGTAATGCGTCCCATCAGGATTAGTCTCAATCCACTTCCCGTTTTTCAGACCATTTTTATAGTTATTGACATTTGTGAAACTGTCATAGTCTGTACTTTCTAAACTCCCAGTTCCATTAAATAACACTTGTCTTCCATTTTTATTCCACGCAGAAAGTAAATATTCTTTACCATTGACATATTTATACTGCCTAGCAATCCAATAGTCCGATGTGTCGTTTGATTTATTGCTATTGTCATAGTATGTCCAAACGCTATCACGATAACCCATTTTGTAATATCCATTATATTTTTTTTCGCCTTCACTCCAATTCACTTCGCAATAGCCATTTAACAGATCTTCTTTGAAGTTTAAAATATAAGAAACTGTTCCGTTACCGTTGAAATTTGTCTCTGCCCCGTTTTTTTTGCCATTATGCCAATTTATTATTGCATATTTTTCAGGACTGTATGAAAAATAGCGATTTTCAATTCCTTCCTTTTTCCCATGTAGAAATGTAACCTCAACTGAAATAAATTTTTTGTTGTCGTCATAAGAGCAATAATGTCCGTCTGGTAAACTGTCTTTAAAAAGCCATTCCCCTTGTGCTTTGTACATATATTTAGGATTGCCCTCTTTTATCCAAACAGGTTTTTGTCCAAATGCTTGGGTCAGACTTAAAGTCAAGCTGAACAAAAGTATTGATGTTGATATTTGCATTGTCGCTATAAGGTTGCCGCTAACATGTGTATTATAGCTAAAGTACGCTACTTTTTATCAAAAACAATTTTTCTAACTGCCTGTGAGTGAATAAAATGTCTAAAAAAGCGCGGAATTTTTTTTGTAGCGGTAATACACAGTTCATTGTTATTTTAAGTCCAGATTATCAAGCGGACTTACAATTTTTATCAGGTCTTTATTGGTCGTGTGAAGATACCGCAACGTTGTTCTAAGATCATTGTGACCCAGCAACTTTTGTATCATGGAAATATCGGTACCTCTTTCCAGCAAGTGTGTGGCAAAGCTGTGCCGTAACGCGTGTATACTGCCCGGCTTAATCACACCGGCTTTCTGCTTTGCCTGCTGTATTACTTCTTCCAGGCTCCGCGTGCTGTATCCTTGTCCGGCAACAGCTCCTTCAAACAAATATCCCTTTTTTTGAGGCTTATATTTTAATGCATATTCTCTTAGCATTACCAGCAATACTGCACTCAATACTACCAGTCGATCTTTCTTGCCTTTGGCCCTTTCTAAAAAAATACTCATCCTTTTGCTGTCAATCTGGTATGTTTTTAAAGCTACCACTTCACTCACCCTCAGGCCTGCACTGTAGGCCAGCATCAGCATGGTCTTGTGCTTTAAATTGGTAATCGAATTGATTATGCCCGCAACTTCATCCTGGTTAAATACCTGTGGCAATTGTATATGTTTTTTGGGCCGCGGTATTTCCCAAAAAAACTTGTCCCGCCCCAACACTTGTTCATAATAAAATTTCAGTGCGTTGATCCTGCTATGCAGGGTATTTTCGGCTAGCCTTAATTTTTCAAAACAAAAAACAAAGTATCTTCTTAAATCAACTGGTGTTAAAGCGTCTGCATTGTTTTTGCCAAGCGTTTGCAATAGCTGGCTCATCTCTGTAAGATAAGTTCTGATAGTAGATTGGCTGTAAGCTTTTAAAACAAGCTGCTGCTTCATGGCGGGCAATACATGCGCATTGATCGCTTGTATGGTGCCTGCTTTTATAACCGTTAACGGTTTATAAATGGTTATGGTTGTCTTTTCTTTAACTCCACTGACTGGTGCAGGTGGTAAAGCTACTTTTGCAGGGCTTATAGCAGGGGTTGGTTTTTGCCTTTGTATTAAATAAGTTTTCAGTTCAGCATTGTCTGTTACGGCCAGCCCTTCAAACGCAGCAGTAATGGCCATATAATTAGCTTTATTTAATGGAGTGTACCAGCACCCGAATGTTTTTGTCCAGCGGCAATCGGTTACTTTTCTTACCGATTTGTTCAGTAAGGGCAGGTTGTTGAAGTAAATGCCAATGCAATCCTTTTCTTTGTGATAAAGAGGCCTTAATGTTACAGTTTCCATGTTTTAAAATTTAAAAATTCAATATTCCGGGTTTCATATTTCACACGCGGAATAGATTTGTTATTTATTTAAATGGAACAGAGGTAGGAATGACGGTAATATTTTTTGAATGGCATAGCCATCTCTCAGTAACAGGAATAGGTACGGGAGCAAACAACTTTCTGGTACAAAATACAACTTAAATGATTATATTAAACAATATCTAACATATTTTTTACCAATGCCGTTTTCTGAAAGGTGTCGATCTTTTGATTCAATGTTAGTTTATCTTCTTTGTGGTGTAAGTAAATGTCATAATGTTTCATTCACCTTATGAAATTATATCTTAAAGTCGGTCAATGCCTTGACATATTCGGCTTGTTTTGCCAGGTCAAAGCCGGCAAAATATTGTTGGGTAGTCAAAATATTCGCATGCCCCAGGCTCTGGCTTGCAAATTCGATAGGAGCACCACCACGAACCAAAATGGTTGCAAAAGAGTGGCGTGCGACGTAAGATGTTAGCGCCAGGCTAAAACCCAATTCGACACCAATTTTTTTCGTCCATAAATTGTTGGTTTGAATAAATTGCTGAACCTTTCGGCGTATGTCTTTTGCTGTATCTCCAGCGCTCAGAATTCCAAAAACAAAATCATCACCGTCCTGCTTAGATTCATGATTTCCCCATTTGCTTATAATTCTATTTACATGCTCATTTCTTAAGGCCGTAATTATTTTGGGGTTAGCTCTTTGTTTGCGTTTTGTTTTTTCTCTTACAAAGTGAATACAATTTGTTTCGATATTTTTCCATTGCAGGTGAGCAATATCCATCAGGTTAATGCCATTGCACAGGTAACTGAATATCCAGATATCTTTCGCTTTTTCCATTGGAGACAGGGTAGGAGCAGGATAGTCAAATATCTTCTTTATCTGTTCAATCGTCAATGCTTTCTTTATGTTTTTACTTGTAGGAATGGTGTACTTTCTTTTTCCAAAAGGATATTGTTGAACGGAAATAGTTCCGTTTTCTTTAGCGAGATTCATTATAGCCCGAAGTGTTCTAAGATTGATACCAATTGTAGTAATTGATTTGCCGTTGCTTAATTCCCAGGATTCATATCTGCTGAGAAATTCTACAGTGATATCCTCAAATTTTAAATCAGGATGATATTTTTCTAGCCTGCGAAGAGCCGTTCTATATGTGATAGATGTAGCATACTGATCGTTTGCTACTAATTGATCCATGTATGCGGTATACGATGATCTTACATTTTTAAAAATGATCCTTTCATCAAAAAATAGATATTCAAATTGTTTAAAAGAAAAGGACGTAATTTCATCGCAGCATTTTTGGGCATCATTTTCAATTCCAGAAATGTCTAATTTAATTTTACGCAACTTTCCTTTAGCGTCTGAACTGTTTATTAGTTCCCATTCATCTAAAGAAGCACTGTAACCTGTGCTGTAATATTTTCTTTCGCTTTTGTAAGTGACTCTTAATTTTAATGGAAACCGGCCTTCATTTTTATTTCTTCTATAGTCCGGCACCACCTGAACATTTACCCTCTTCTTTTTCATAAACAATAAAAAATTTGATACATAATTTGATACATGTTTTGCAAAAAACACTGTTTTTAACACGCAACAAAATAAATAAGAAAGTTTATAAAAACCAATACTGGTAAGGGTTGTAGCGCTAATTGCAAACAACTGCAAACAACTGAAAAGTTAAATTAAGAGGCTACGGATCAGAAGGTTTCAGGTTTGAATCCTGACGCGGTCACCACCACAAGAGATTATCATTAAGATAGTCTCTTTTTTTATGCGTATATGTTTACTATTAGTATACTCTACCCGCAGCCACTGGATAAGTTTATATTGGTTTCACAGGTGATAAAATATCGCTTAGACTTACTATCCACCAGGCAAACCGTACAGGTTTTACAGGTAAGTTAATGATTGGGTAATTGCTTGCATTGAATTGTTTGCAACTAGGGCATCAGTAACGCCGAGACGAAGGCAAAAAGTTTTTTCTTTGCACAAAAGTTTAAAAACAAGCCCGTCTTGTGGACATTGCAGAACATCCCAACTACTGAACGCCGAAATAGAATCTTTCTTTAAAAGTTTTTGTCGCACATATTGAAAAACCTGTTGCATGCCACTTTGCAATAAGTTGATCTTCAGCAGTATATCACATGCGACGATAGTGCCAGCATCTACCACATAATCGCTAACACCTTGCAGCCCAGCCGCCCTACTTTTATCAAAATAAATTAATTATTCGGTTTAGAAACATCAATTATCAAACGGATGCCTCTGGTGGCATGCAGGGCTGAATTACTGCCGATAAGATTAAAAAAAGATTTAAGCATTATAAGAGGTAAACAAAAATATAACCAACAGCAGGCTCTGATATAAACTTTACCCTTAAGTATAAAAACTGATAAGTAAAATAAATGGATAAGACATAAAAAAATTTCTTTCAAAACTTAAAAAACACACATGAAACGATTAGTACTTCTTTTGGCCGTTATTGCTTGCATGGCGATTTTTTCTGTGGATTGCTTGATGGCTCAGAGCGTTGCCATCAACACAGATGGATTGGCGGCACATAGCAGCGCCATACTTGATATTAAAAGTATTACCAAAGGCATGCTGCCCCCCCGGATGACCACCCTTCAAAGAACAAACATTCCAACGCCGGCAGCAGGTTTGCTGGTGTTTGATACTGACACCAATAGTTTTTGGTTTTACAATGGCACGGCATGGAATGTATTGTCTTCTGGAAGCTCCACTAATTATTGGACATTAAATGCAAGTGATATTTTTTCAAACACGGCTGGTAACGTAGGTATTGGTACCGCTGCCCCTCTTACTAAACTTTCTGTACAAACTACAACAGGCAACTACGGTATTACTCATTCAGATGGTACTGTAACATTGGGAACTTATATTGGAAACGGGAAGGGTTGGTTGGGAACAAAGTCTAATCACCCGCTTACTTTTTTTACGAATAACAGTAATGAATTAATGACATTACTTCCGAATGGAAATTTCGGAATTGGTACAACGGTTCCTGGTACAAAACTTACAATACATACACCCAATAATACCGATGGCTTTTCACATGAAAGTGATGGTGGAATTATTTTGAAAGAAGCAGTTGGGGGTGTTTCGGCTGCTATTGGTACTTTTTCTCCACATGCATTCAGGCTGGTTGCCAACAGCAATGCTGCAATAAATATTGATATCAATGGCAATGTGGGTGTTGGAGTTGGCGATCAGGCTTTTAAAATGGATATCGCAGACAGAATACGAATACGCAGCAGTTCGGTGTCATCTACAGCCGGAATATCATTAAACAACGCTGATAATTCAGCAGTAAATGCATTCATCGGCACGAAAGACTTTAACCTGGTGGGTATTTATGGAGACGTTGCTGGCTGGGGTTTATTAATGAATACAAATACAGGCAACGTAGGAATTGGCGCCGCCACTCCTGTTAATAGATTGCAAATTGGGGCTGCCAATGGATTCAATGGTAATGACATAACATTTGGAAATGGAGTACAGGTAACTGCCATTGCTCAAACCAATACATCTTCTCAATTTGCCAGTACAACCGATTTTGTTTTCTTGCCAAAATATGGCACAGGAGGAAGAATTGGAATTAATACCAGTACTCCACAGGCTGCACTGGATGTTGTAGGAACTGTAGCAACTGTAAGCAGCTATTCATACATTAACAGAGGCGGTTATCTAAATGGTGTGGGGGACTGCAACTTTTGCACCGCCAATGTCTCCATTCATGCCACTGGTGCTGTGCACGCGGGGGAATTTGATGCTTTTTCAGATGCACGAATTAAAAATATTATCGGGATCAGCAATAAAGCCGAAGATTTAGAAACCATTAGTACTTTAAAAGTTACCGATTACACAATGAAGGACAAAGTAATGTATGGTAACAAAACCTTTAAAAAAGTAATTGCACAGGAAGTTGAAAAGGTATACCCACAGGCAGTGTCAAAGCATACCGATTTTATTCCTAACGTATATCAACACACTAACAAGATTGAAAAAACTACGATGGGTTTTTTATTAAGTTTTACCGATAAACATAATATCAGCCACAACGCAAAAAAACTACGGGTTCTTCTATCTGACGGTGAAACAATGCAGGACGCAGAAATTGTTTCTATTCCTTCAGACACGAAGGTTATCATCAGTGTACCCTTTATTAAGTCCGACAATATATTTGTTTATGGTGAAGAAGTGGATGATTTTAGAACCGTCGATTATGAAGGCCTAACTACGCTCAATATTTCTGCTACGCAGGAACTAAGCAATCTTATAAAACGACAACAGACCGTTATAGAAAATCAACAACAACAAATTGACCTGTTGCTAAAACGCATGGAGGTAATAGAAAAGAAGTAAACCTTCCTATCACTCAATTTATTCACTCCATAAAAAATAAAACATGAAAAAAATTATCCGGTTACATGTCCTTGTATTATTTGTTGGCGTATGCTCCAGTTGCGGTAAAGACAGCGTAAATGCTGTTACTCCAGTGGGGACTGCGAAATGCAAACCACTGACGGAATATTCCAACTTTAACTCAGGGAATTTAACATATGTGTATACCTACAACGCAGATGGGACGTTGGCCAATATTTCATATCCCCCGGTGAAAATGGCGATAGGATATTCGTCTACTTCCATCACCCAACCGGCATCGGTAAGGACCGGACTTACCGACTCACTAAATACATCTTACAACGCCAATATCTTTACCGGGCTTCCTACAACTGCAAGTCAGTGGATAACCATGGATGGCATCACACAGTCCGATTACTGGAACTATACATTTGCTTATGATGGCAAATCAAGGTTGGTGCAGGTGCTGGAAACAACGCCGCATATTGCCACAGATTGGGAATACAAGCTCACCATTGTTTATAACGACCAGGATAATGTTACTTCCCTGAAATACGAAAACACAACAGGCCCCAGGGGCGATGTCGTAGTAACAGCCACGGGTTATGATGACAAACCAAGTCCGTATACAGGTATAAAAAACTGGCAATTGTATATGCATGCAGGTTGGAACAATTACGACCCCGGGCCAATATTTGAAGCGCTTAGCAAAAATAACCTGTTGGGATATAATAATTCCGGAGATCCGGATAGGATTAGAACCATAACTTATACATACAATGATAACGGTTTTCCCCTATCAAGAATAAACACAAATAAAAAGATATCGGATGGTACTACTTATTCATTTATTGAAACATACACTTATCAATGTCAGTAACCCATAACAGTTGAGCAATGAAAAAATTATGTATTCTTTCCACCTGCTTACTTGCCTCTGTTTACTGCCATGCGCAATTGCAGATCGGGGCAGGCACCAGCTGGAAAAGTGAAGCAGGCACTTACGTAGTGCTTGATAACATCGATCTGCAGCATGATGCAAGCAGTGCAATCCTGGATAATATTTTTAAGTTTACCGGCAATAAAAATGTAGCTGTCAGTGGAACTAACGTTCCACTTTTTAGCAATATCCAGGTGGCACTTACTGGCTCTTCAAAAATTATTTTACAAAGAACAATTAATGTAAGCCAGGCAATTACTTTCCAGTCAGGTTTTCTGGATTTGAATAACAACAATATTGATCTTGGTACTTCCGGCTCCGTCAATGGAGAATCAGAAATGACGGGTGTTACCGGTACTAATGGTGGCTATTTGCAAATTGTCAATACGCTCAATGCACCTGTTTCAATCGATCCCGGCAATCTCGGAGCTATTATAACGTCTGTGCAAAATTTGGGTAGTACTGTCATCCGCAGGGGACATGTGGCGCAAAACATTGCCGGATCCGGAGGTGCAGGTATCCTGCGGTATTATGATATTAGTCCCGCCAATAACAGCGGTCTTAATGCAACACTCCGGTTTGGCTATCTCAATACCGAACTCAATGGTTTGGATGCAAACAGCCTCGTTTTGTGGAGAAGTCCGGATGGCCTTAGCTGGAGTGATGCTGGTTTTACAACGAGAAACACTGCAAGCAATTATATAGAGAAAACGGGTATTGATGCATTCTCCACCTGGACACTTGCCCGTGTCAGCAATCCGCTGCCCGTTATATTTAGTCTTTTCAATGCCGGATGTGAGAATGGCAATGTTAAGCTGACATGGGAAACTGCACAGGAGATTAACAGCAGTTATTTTAATGTTGAAAGAAGTGCTGGTGGTAGTGGCTGGGCTGTGGTTGACCGCCAACCCGCAGCGGGCAACAGTAGTATAGAACGTAGTTATAGTTTTACAGACAACAGCCCACTGGCCAATAGTGCTGCATATCGCATTGCGGAATATGATCTGAATGGTGGCATAAAATACTCAGGCAGTATTCATGCAGATTGTGATGCTGATAAAGATTGGAAAGTTTGGCCAAACCCTGTAGCTAAAAATCTAACCGCTATAATTAACGTTGCTAAAGAATCGAAGGCTGTAATAAAAATATTTGATAATAAAGGATCAATGATAAGTCTGCAACAAATCAATTTACTTAAGGGGAACAATCTTGTGCATATCAATATGAATAACATTGCTTCAGGAACGTACCGGGTTATTGCAAGCTGGAGCAACGGGCAAATTGAAAAGAAAGTTACAATTGTGAAGTTGTAAAACTATGTAACAGTTCAAGTAAAGGTTATCTAAATAATTATTCCATTGGCTCGTCAGTATTTTATTAAACAATCTAAAACAGAAAATATGAAAAAGAAAATCGTGCATTACCAGGTATTATTTGTCTTCGTGATTATATTTTTCTCTTCCTGCTACAAAGAGGGGAGGCAAACAACAGTCGCTGATGCAGGTACTGTATCTGCAGACAAATTAAACAGCAGTATAGAAAATGTTTTTAAAGGCCCGGAAATACAGATGGGCAATGGCAAGGCCAGGTCATGGATAAGCATCAATCATGATGGCGTACCGGTAGAACTTGGTATAGAAATGACCGATGGCGCTTTGTATGGCTTGCCGCAAGATCCGGAAGATGTTGCTGCTGCTACATTTGTGCTGCCTTTGCATAAAAAAGCAAGCGATGTTACACCCTTTGATCACCTTGTGATCAATTGGAATGTACAAGGTCACGAGCCGAAACATGTTTTTGATGTTCCGCATTTCGACTTTCATTTTTACATGATCAGTGAGGGTGACCGGATGGCTATTCCGCCTTATGAAGTCGCCCCGGCTGGATTTGACAAGCTTCCTCCGCATGCTTATTGGCCCGACTTATATTTTCCAACACCCGGTGGCGTGCCACAGATGGGTAAGCATTGGATAGATGGCACTTTTGCGCCACCATTTACAAAAACGTTTATATACGGTTCGTATAATGGCAGGTTCACTTTTTTGGAACCAATGGTGATAAGAGATTATCTGGTGCAGGGTACCAGTTATACAACAGCATTCCGCCAGTTGCATGTATTTGACCCTGTCAATAAATATTATCCGCAGCAATATAATATTTATAAAGATCCTGTTTCTTCAAAACATTACGTAACGCTTAGTGATTTTGTATGGAGATAATATTCTTTTTATAAGATATTATTTGTGTGTGCTGGCCATAACCAGCACACACAAATCACGTTGGGGTATGCTGAAAGTCGTTCGCAAAAGAGTGCAAAATAAATCATGAGTACATGCAAAGTAGCATACAGATTAATCTGGCTAAGCAGTGAGTCCAAAAGCAATCATGGGCAGTTTAACAATAGATCTATATAATAAAGAAGAGAAACAAATGTTTTACTGGCAGAAAGGCTTGTAGTAATTATAAACAGCGTCGAGGAGTTACTTATTTCCGTTTGCAAATTTAATTCGCTACTTTTCATTCAGTTATCACCAGCATGAAGTTATTTTATTTTATACTGTTTTTCATTTGCCTGCAGTTTAATATACTTGCGCAGCAACATAAGGAAGCAACTCCTGCCGATTCTTTTTATGTGGTGGATGCAAAGGTTCAGATACACGATCTGAGGCCAGTCTCAGTTGTACTGGCTGATGAAACAAACAAATTCACGGTTCAGGAAATTACGGCCGGAAAATTTGATGATAAATTTAAGCCTGTAGCAGCTTTCAAACAATTAAAGAATTATACCAGTTACTGGATACGCCTTTCTGTTGAAACCAGGGATAGCTTTAGTAATTGGTGGCTGCTGTTGCGGGATACAAGCCGGTATTATTACGCTTCCAATTCGGATGCCGTGCAGTATAATTTTGTGGATGTTTTTTTCCTGAGTCAAAACAAAGAGCTTGTATCGCACCAGCGAAGCGGCCTTTATGTTCCCCGCTCACAGAAGCAGATTAAAAACACAGCAGGCATCAGCCGCGTGCTTTTTTCCGGCAGCCCGGGCGGGAGGCAGATAATTTATATTAAGTTCTACAGTACTTCTGGCGGAACCGCTTCACCCTATATTGAGCTGCATAATCCTTCAGTTATGTTACCTGCAGGTTTTGGAGATGGTCTCATCACGGTGCAGGGTGGTATTGTATTCCTTTTTTCGCTGTTCTCCTTTTGCCTTTTCTTTTTTATAAAAGACAAATCGTATTTATTTTTTGGATTGTATACTCTTTTTCTGACACAGATTTATCTTACCATACATTCCCGGTTGCCTTTTATTGACTGGTATACACCTGAGCATCCGCAACTATATATTAGTTTTCAAATTATACTGGTGCCCGGCATTTTTATTTTCTTCCTTTTATTCGGACGTTCTTTCATTAATCTGCCTGCTTTGTCAAAACAAACAGATAATATTTTAAAAGTTTTTATTGGTGCCTGGAGCATAATTGTAATGATGCAGCTAATCTGGTTAGCTAGCGCTAAGCATGCTTTTTTTCTTCCTGTTTCAAACCTTCTTTTTACTGCTGTTACATTTGTGTTTGTTATCCGCTTTGCCTTTTTCAATAATATTTTTGCCCGCTTATTTATAGTGGGGGGCTTATGGCTTTTATGTTTTTCCATCCTTGGTTTCCTGGATAATATGTACGGTTTTATGCCCTTTCGACCGTTTCCCGTAGGCCAGCTCGGGCAGTTATTCATATTTGCAGTAGCCCTTGCCTATAAGATAAAATTAAATGAGCAGGCAAAGGCCGAAGCTGATAACATAAAAGACATTGACGATATTAAATCACGGTTCTTTGCCAACATTTCTCATGAATTCAGAACGCCGCTAACACTTATCCAGGGCCCTCTACAGAAAATAGAAGAACAGGCCAATGACAGATCAAGAAGTGGATATACAGAAGTTTCGTTGCGCCAGATCAGCACCATGCGAAGACACACTGACCGTTTGCTTGAACTGGTAAATCAATTACTTGATCTATCAAGGCTCGATTCGGGTAAGATGAAGATGCAGGTGATTAAAGGAGATGTAATGCAGATAATAAAGGTGCTGGCAGCCTCTTTTGAATCCATGGCAGAAAGAAAACAAATACATTATTATGTTCATCTTCCTGAACAAACCACCATCACTTTTTTTGATAAAGACAAGCTTGAAAAGATTATAACCAATCTTTTAGGCAATGCATTTAAATATACCCCTGAAAAAGGAAGTGTGTCACTGAATGTGGAATGTGATGAAAACAGGATTCGTTTTGAGGTAGATGACAGCGGGCCCGGCATATCCAAAAAAGACCTGGCCAAAGTGTTTGACCGTTTTTACCAGGTGGAGGGAACAGAAGATAAAGGAACAGGCATTGGTCTTGCACTGGTAAAAGAATTGGTTGACCTATATAGCGGCCAGATAAGCGTGAGCAGCGAACCCGGCAAGGGCACCCGTTTTAAGGTAAGCCTGCCCGTTGGTAAAAATGCATTCAATGAAAATGAAATGGTGTATGGTGAATGGAAGGACAATGAAATACAAGTAAATAAAAGGTATGAAGAAAGCCAGGAAAAAAGTCCCGTGTTGAAACAGATTAATGGGAGCGACCTGCCGCTTGTATTAATTGTGGAAGACAATGACGATCTGCGGCAGTTTATTTATGAAACAATTGAAAAAGAATTCCAGGTAATTGAAGCAACAAACGGCAAGCAAGGCTATGAAAAAGCGATAGCTGAAATTCCTGATCTGGTTGTTAGCGATGTGATGATGCCTGTAATGGATGGTTTTAAAATGGCGGCTCAATTGAAAAAAAACGAACATACCAGTCATATACCTGTGATACTGTTAACAGCAAAAGCTGGTCAGCAGCACAGGGTAGAAGGGCTTGAAACGGGGGCAGATGATTATCTCACCAAACCATTTGATGCAAAAGAATTGCTGGTGAGAATTCAAAACCTGGTGCAGCAAAGAAAGTTATTGCGTAAAAAATTTGCCGGCCAGGTGATGCTGAAACCGGCTGAAATAGCAGTTAACAGCACAGATGAAAAATTTCTGACCAATGTGATGCAGGCGATTGAAAAAAATATGGAGGAAGACAATTTTGGAGTTGAAGAACTGGCAGGGGCTGTCAATATGAGCAGGAGCCAGTTGCATAGAAAATTAATTGCCCTAACCAACCAAGCTCCTGGAGAGGTTATCCGCAACACAAGATTGTTAAGGGCCAAAGAATTACTGCAGAAAAAATATGCCACGCCTTCCGAAGTGGCTTTTAAAGTAGGCTTTAGTAGTCACACGTATTTTTCCAAATGTTTTAAAGAAGAGTTTGGAGTAAGTCCAAGTGAAATTTTGTAAAGTTATGCGACCTTTTAGGGGGGAAAGCAACCGAAAGAAAATTAAGCACAAATATTCCAGCATGCTGTTGCAGGCAACCGCAAAAAAACATTAATTTTCTTTTAGAGGCAACTACAATTATTAACTGTCTGGCAAATGCCCTAACGACAGTAATCAGTATTGCAACGAATCGCAAAAAACGAAGTGTCATAATAATTAACGAATGTTAAACATTTTTCTGCAGAATATATGCTGCGGCTGAAAAAGTATTGATGCCTCTGATATCTATCGTCATTATTGTTCTGCCGCAAAGTTCAGCAAAAGAACTCATCGCCTGCATGAAGCGGGTGTGCTTAGTATTGTACCGGTTGAAGCCGGTAGGGCACTTATGCCCGTAGATGGAGGCAGGTGCAATTACATATATACCGACGAAGCAGGAGAGCGGCAACAGACTTATTCCAGGATATTTATCAATGTAGTCAGACAACCGGCTTTTAGTTCCAGCGATTTTCCTTTTCCTTCGCTCGACACTGCGACTGTTATCAGTCCTGCACAATTAAAATTTCAATCGGTAGAAAATGCCCTTGCACAAATTGACCAGGGCAACAGCAATATTGTTAAGGCTTACTCCGCATTATTATTATTTGCAGGTGCCGGGCATAAACATCAACAATCGTTTCCGGATGGTGAACAGTTTTGCGGCATTACGGGTAATATTTATATCATGGCAGTGCCCTATATTGCCGGGCTCAAACCCGATTACGCTGGTCTGGATTTTTGTGAAACGGCTCGTGAATGTATTGTCCAGGCATTGTTTACAAAAGAAACCGAAGAACATGCCGCAGGTTAAAGGAATTTTATTTACTCCTGCTATAAGTCAGATAGTTCAAAACATCCGGCTGTCAATAATTGAATCCGAAGTAATCATTCTTTTTAATATCGAATTAGCAACGGTTGCCGGCATTGCATTCAATTAACACACCGTTAGGTAAGATGTAAACAAATCATTTTACAACGTCCAGTCTGGCCTTATGAAATGGCAGGTATAGCCGTAAGGATTTTTCTGCAGATAATCCTGGTGCTCTTCTTCGGCATTCCAAAAGTCTGTCGCAGGCATCACTGCAGTAACAATTTTGCCCGGCCATTTTCCTGATGTTTCCATTTCTTTAATGAGTGTATCCGCTGTATCCTTTTGTACATCATCCAGGTAAAAAATGGCAGAACGGTAGGATAATCCCCTGTCGTTGCCCTGCCTGTTCAATGTTGTGGGATCATGAATCTGAAAGAAAAATTCCAGCAATGCACGATATGATAAGGTGGAAGGGTCAAACACAATTTCAATAGCTTCTGCATGTGTACCATGATTACGGTAAGTGGCGTTGGGTACATCGCCGCCTGTATAACCCACTACTGTTGACTTAACACCGGGAAGCTTGCGAATAAGTTCTTCTACACCCCAAAAACAGCCACCTGCCAAAATTGCTTTTTCCATTTTATATATTCTTTTTGTTTGGTGCAAAGTTAACTCGCCGATATTGAAAATGAACATGATGCTGGCAGGAAGTATGTTTTACAAGAGGATCGTATTATCCCAGGCCATTAAGTTTACAATGACCAAGTCAGGTTGACACAAGTTATCCGGGCAGCAGCTTTGGTGTTTTCTGCAAGCTGGGTTCCCTGATTTGTAACAGGTTAGCTTCTGGCATATGTTGTCACCGAGGTGCAATTTCCATCCCTCCCTGGCCAGTTCGTTTTTGAAAGTATACTTACTGGCGTTTTGAAACATAGTATACAACTAATTTAGTTCAGCATCAGGCCTGGCTGGATCATGATGGGCGAACAAAAGTTGTTTCACCCCTGCGACGGACGCAAACAGCGCCGCATTATCAATAGAACAGTGTCCCCAGCCTTACCGGGCCCGTAAAAGAAGCAAACCATATGGATGAGCGAATCCTTTATTGAGTGCAAGCTTGCTTTCATGCGTGAGCATCCGTCCGTTTTGAATAATTACTATTGACTATTGAAATATTTTCAATTAAATAGCGCTGGTAAGTATTAACTTTGATAGGGTAGCGACGGGGTGGCAATTTTATCTTCAATCATTCCGCACAGCGGATGATTTGCGATACCCGGCAGCTTCTTAATCTTAAATTATGTTTACAAATATTTCCAGAATTGACGAGGAAAGTTACGGCCTGTTAGTTGAGTCAGTAAAGGAATATGCCATTTTTATAATAGACGTCAACGGCTATATAACCACCTGGAACAAGGGGGCGGAACAAATTAAAGGGTATACTGCCAGCGAAATTATTGGGGAACACATCTCAGTTTTTTATACCCCGGAGGAAATTGCCAACAATGAGCCTGAAACCAATTTGCAGCTTGCCAGGGCATACGGACGATTTGAGTGTGAGGGTTGGCGGCTAAGAAAGGATGGCACACTATTTTGGGCCAATGTTATATTTGCCGCATTAAAAAATGATAAAGGCGAGTTGGTTGGATTTGGCAAAGTAACAAGGGATGAAACTGCAAGAAAAAATGCGGCGGAGGAAATAAACCGGTTAAACAGTGAGCTAACCAACCTGCTGCAACGAAGCCAGATAGAAACCGCTGACTACAAACATGCACTGGATGAATCGGCTATTGTAGCTATTACGGATCAGAAGGGTATTATTAAGCATGTAAATGAAAATTTTTGCCGCATCTCAAAATATTCAGAAAAAGAACTGATAGGGCAGGACCATCGTATCATCAACTCCGGCCATCATGCCAAAGCATTTATAAAGGAGTTATGGACAACCATTGCCAACGGCAAAATATGGAAGGGTGAATTAAAAAATAAAGCAAAGGATGGTACGTTTTATTGGGTTGATACCACAATTGTACCTTTCCTGAATGAACACGGCAAACCCTACCAATACCTGGCCATTCGAAGCGACATCACCCAACGAAAATTGTTTGAAGAAGAACTGTTGCGGGTAAATGAAGAACAGGAAAGAACGATAGCAGCAAGGACGCTGGAGCTTCGGGAGGCATTGGCTGCGGCACGGGAGTTAAACGACATTAAAACGCGGTTTGTATCGCTTGCCTCGCACGAATTTCGTACTCCTTTAAGTGCTATTCTTACAAGTGCTTCTTTGGTAAATCACTACCTGGAACCTGAATTTGAAGATAAAAGAAATAAGCATATTGACAGGATAAAAGGTGCCGTGCATCACCTTACAAACATCCTGGACGATTTTTTATCCGTCGAAAAACTGGAACAGGGAAAAATCGAAACCGCTGGTGCCGACTTTAATCTGATACCTGTTATTGAGGAAACCATCGATAGCATGGAAGGCATGGTAAAAAAAAGAAACCATGAAATTCAGTTTATCTACAGCGAACCAATATCCGTGTTTCAGGATAAAAAAATATTCAGAAATATTTTACTCAACCTGCTTTCCAACGCGATAAAATATTCAGCAGATGGTAAAACGATACAGGTAATAACCGGCGTAAAAGGAGCCAATGTTTTTGTTTCGGTGAAGGATAATGGAATAGGAATTCCACTGGAATCGCAGAAGGAATTATTCAGTATTTTCTTCAGGGCGAATAATGCCGCCCATATTCAGGGCACGGGCCTTGGGCTCAATATTGTTAAAAAATATGTGGAAATGCTAGGCGGCAGTATATACTTTACAAGTGTTGAAAATGAAGGCTCCACCTTCACAATTGAGTTTCCCAAAAACCTGTAACGCCTGCAAAGACAGTGATAAATAAACCTTACTTTTTTAAAATTGATGGCCAACCCGTATAAATAAATCCACAAAAATTTCAGAAAGATTTTCAAGTCATATTTTAGTGTGATTATCGTCATGTCCAAAACAGAATATCCAAATTAGCTTTGCTCATTCATGAAGAAAATACTTATTATCGAAGACAACACAGCCATCAGGGAAAATACTGCTGAATTGCTGGAGTTAAATAGATTCAGCGTATTGACTGCTGAAAATGGTCAGGCTGGATTTGAACTGGCAAAAATTAGTGTACCCGATATTATACTGTGTGATATGATGATGCCCGACACAGACGGACGCCAGTTTCTCAAATTAGTGAAAGAAGATGTTATTACGGCAAATATTCCTCTTGTTTTTTTTAGTGCCGGCTCGCTTGCTCCCGAAATTCAGGAACAACTGGTCACCGGCAAAGATGGCTATCTTAAAAAACCATTTACAGAGGAAGGTTTGTTGGATGCAGTAAAAAAGGCCAGCATTATACCTCATGTCAATTCAATAGCACATTCTTAACTAGTATAGGTAATCTATTTGGAGGTGGATATTGCATAAAGCGTTCGCGACAATAGCAGGCAGATCACCTCCACCGGGCATTTGCCACGGGTTATTCCCTTCTAAAAAGGCTTTACATCCTCCCTTTCTACTGTTACAGTGCATTCACCAATAAGAGCGGCCAAAGCGCCCACGGCTGCCAGCACCGGCGCCAGTACTGCGCCCAGTACTCCAATTGTTAATGGAAAATTCATGACCTCTTTACCTTCCTTATCATGAATGCTTATTTTTCGCACGTTGCCTTCTTCAAAAAGTTCTTTTACTTTTTTCACCAGCGTTTCCCCATCCAGTTTAAAAGATTCAGTTGCCATGATTTTTTGTGTTAATGATGATTGTTATGAATAATAATAGAGAGAGGCTTCGCTTTATATTGTTTCCACTTCCAGATAAAATCGTGCTGGTAATTTTTTAATAAAATATAAAAGGCGATAGCCATTGATACCGTAGCGGGAAAAGCAGAACCTACCCCCAATGGCGCAATAGCCAGGCCAAAAATAATGCCGCCGGTACAGGCTAGTTTTGTAAATGTTTTATTTAACATCAAGCCGGCTCCAATTAAAAGTTGCCCCACGGCAATGGTGCATACAAAAGCAGTTATGTGCTGCGAAAAATACCCGTTGATAAAATTACGGTACCATGGCAAGGTATTCAGCCTGGCATAATCAAGGTATATACTGGGCTCGTTAATGGCAGTAGATGTATTAAAATAGGCTGCCCATAAAAAGAAGCCCGCTAAAAAAAGCCTTGCCCACATTGGTTTTTTTATTGCTACAGGTATGCACAATCCAAATACCAGATTGGAAATGATATAAGGAATTAACCATTGCTTAAGCGCTTCCATAAAAATATTTTTCGTTAATGAGTCGCGGGAATAAAACAAAAATGCACGTCATCCAGCAAATAAAGAATGACCACAATCAATAAAATTATTGAGGTTGGTTATGAAATTTCAATGATCAGCACCTGGTGAATACAATATTTTTTTTATGTCACCGTTCTACAAAACATAGTAATCAAATTATCAATAAAGCAACAGGTTCAACACAGGAAGAAACATAACTTTTTACTAACCCAACCCGATAAAAGAAAGCTGCTCCTAAAAAGGCAGCTTTTTACATTGCTCAAAGTTTCATGCGTAATTGTTTTTCGTCTTTCCTGGTCATGGTATACATAAGTTGATTTGCAACTAAAAATATAGATTGAAGACATCTCAACGCCTTGTCCTTTAAACAGGAGCATTGATTTTCTATTATTTAAAAGTCAGGTTATAACCTATTTAGTTCTTTCCCGCCAAAAACAATAACAGCACCAACATTGCACTAAATTTGCCTGCTAACTAACAACAAGTGTATTTGGCATGCAACATGCTTGGCTGTTTATGCAAGCCCTAAAATAAAACGAATGGTAAAGAAAATCATAAAAATAGTATTGATCAGCCTGGTGGTTTTAATTGTGGCAGCCTTCGCAGCGCCATACCTCTTTAAAAGCCAGATTGTAAACCTGGTAAAGAAAGAGATCAATAAAAAGATCAATGCCAAGGTTGATTTTAAAGATGTGGACATTTCATTCTTTCGTCATTTTCCAAAAGTAGCCGTTGGGCTGGATGAGCTGCGGGTAATTGGCACCGGCGTATTTGCTGCCGATACACTGGTAAGTGCTCAACGGATTGATGCAGCGCTCAACATCATGAGCGTGGTGCAGGGGAAAGACATGACCATTTATTCCGTGTTTGTAGAGTCGCCCCGCGTACATGCGATTGTAAATAAAGACAGCCTGGTAAACTGGGACATCATGAAGCCTGATACTGCGGTAGCAACACTAACAAACGAAAAGCCTTTTAAAATGGCCCTGCAGCAATATGCCCTCTCAAATGCCTACATCAGTTACAGGGATGAAACAGCTGCGATCGGTACAGAAATATTCAATCTCAATCACAAGGGCTCCGGGGATTTTACCTCTGACCTTTTTACATTAAAAACAACTACCAATGCAGATGCGGTGACAGTTACCTATGGAGGTATTCCTTATATATCCAATGCCAGGGCAGTGGCGGATGCAGACATACAGGTAGATAACAAAAGCAATGTCTATCGTTTTAAGACGGACAAAATAACTGTAAATGATCTCAAAATAACCGGCGAAGGCGCCATTAAAAACATGGCTGAGAAAGGCTATGATCTCGACATCAAATTCAATGCACCCTCAACCGATTTTAAAAATATTTTATCACTGATACCGGCCATTTATAAAAATGATTTTAACAAGATAAAAACCAGTGGCAGTGCCATTTTTAGCGGGTTTGTAAAAGGCGTGTACAGCGAAACAGCTATGCCGGGGTATCATGTGGATATGGAAGTGAAAGACGGATTTTTTCAATACCCCGACCTGCCAAAACCATTGCAGCAAATCAATATCAAGGCACAGGTGGATAACCCTGATGGAGTAACTGATAATACCGTAGTAAATGTCGAAAAAGCGCATATTGAGATGGACAAAGAACCTTTTGATATCCGCCTGCTGGTTAAAAAGCCCATCAGCAATCTGTTTGTAGATGCCGCAGCGAAAGGCAAGCTTGATTTGGGTAAGATTGCACAACTCATAAAGCTGGAAGCGGGCACCAAAATAACCGGCCTGTTAAATGCAGACATTTATGTAAAAGGAAATGTAAAAGATATAGAACAGCAAAAGCTGGATCAGTTTACTGCAGGCGGCGCCCTTGACTTAAACAACTTTTTATACGTTGCAAAAGATTATCCCACCGGTGTTAAAATCAATGCGCTTTCTACTTCGTTTACACCGGCTAAAGTGGATATTAAAACCCTGGACGGTCAGTACCTCTCATCCAATTTTAGTGGCAGTGGTCAAATCAATAACCTGCTGAATTATATGTTGCAGTCGAAGCCGCTTAATGCAAGTCTTACCCTGAAGGCCGATAACATTAATTTAAATGACTGGATGGGGACCAGCACTGATACTACCACCAAAGGTCCTGCAGCTGCACCTTTTGCGGTGCCTGCCAATTTAAATGTGCTGGTAAATACCAGTATAGATAAACTGCATTATGATAAAGTTGATATCACCGGTTTATCGGGCAGCCTTAAAATAAATGATGAAACTGTAACCATTGCAGATGTAAAAGGCAATGCACTGGACGGCGCGGTAATGGTGAACGGAAGTTATTCCACCAAAGTAAGTAAAACCAAACCCGACATTAGTTTGGTATACAATGTAGATAAAGTAGACGTACAAAAAACCTTTGCGGCTTTCAATACCGTGCAGGTGCTGATGCCAATCGGTAAATTTATTGCAGGCAGGCTCACATCACAGTTGACATTAAAAGGTAAGCTGGGCGATAACATGATGCCGGATTTAATGAGCCTTTCCGGCAACGGCAATCTCTTGCTGATAGAAGGTTTCCTGAGCAAGTTTGCACCACTCGAAAAAATTGCCAGCACATTAAATGTAAAAGAGCTGGAACAAATTGCAGTAAAGGATGTAAAGAATTACATTGAATTTAGTAACGGTCAGGTACTGGTAAAACCTTTTACTGTAAAAGTAAATGGTATTGATATGGAAATTGGCGGTTTACAGGGCTTTGACCAATCGCTGAATTACGCAATCAACATGAAGTTGCCCCGTGCCTTAATGGGCGATAAAGGCAACCAGCTGGTGAACAACCTGGTGATGCAAATAAACAGCAAAGGTATTCCGGTTAAAGTAGGGGAAACAGTAAATCTTAACCTGAAACTGGGAGGGTTTTTAAAAAGCCCTACTATAAAAACCGACCTTAAACAGGGAGCTGAAAACCTGGCAGATGAGTTGAAACAACAGGTTACTGCTTTTGCAAAAGCGAAGATAGACAGTACCAAGCAAGCCATTACCAGTGCAGTAAAGGATACCATTACTTCTGTAAAAAAACAAGCGATTGCCCTTGCTAAGGATGAGTTGGCTAAACAAGTATTTGGCAACAAAAGTACTACTACTGATTCCGCAAAAGCAACTGCCAGGCCACAGGAATCTGTAAAAGGCCTGATGAATAATTTGTTTAAAAAGAAACCAAAAGACACTATCGGTAAGCATTGAACTTTCCATGCCAGGCCATATCCCAAAACATGTAATATGTTCAACACTTTGAGATGGGAGTGATGAAAAGCCGTGACACCAACATGTATGAAAGCTGAACAAATATCCCTTTTAGTATGCCCTGAAAGTAGCCGATACATTTTATACTATATATACTGGTGTTGAAAAGCACCGTAAATTAACCAGCTATTACTGTAACTGTTGCAGGTATGGCCGCCATATTTTTTGTGGCACGTTATTTCAGTATTTGTAGTACATGGCAAAAATATTGATTGTAGAAGATACAGAAGACATCCTGAAAATGTTAGATTTTATAATTCAGCGGCAAGGCCATCAATCTTCAGTGGCATGTTGCAGAGCCGAATTGTTGGCGAATTTGTCGATCATAACACCGGATCTGATTCTCATGGACGTGATGCTAAAAAATGAAGACGGGCGGAAGTTGTGCAAAGAGGTTAAAGAGACCAATCCTAACATAAAGGTTATCCTGCTGTCAGCTAGCTTTGAAAAGCTGAAAACTTACCGGGAAAACAAGGCAGATGATTTCATTGAAAAGCCGTTCGATATTAATACCCTTCTTGCTAAAATAAACAAGCATTTGTCTTAATGACAAACAGTTTAAAGTCCCCGGTGCATCGTAGTGAATTATACGAAGCCAGATAGATCATTGTTGGTGATCATTGTTGAATTTGTTGCCAGGGTGATAGTAAAAACATACTATGCTAATGCGCAAACTTCAGTAATCTTTCTTCCTTTCCTTTTCGATAGTAATTTAGAAGCCACATAATAGTATAAGTTGGAATAATATCCGTACCCGGTAAAATTTCTTCTACAAAGTTAAACATACCTCCAACTAGGCCGGCCCGCCCGAATGTAAAAACAAAAGTAATAGCAGAGATAGGGGCCCAGAGCACATCGCCCAATTCACCAAAGCCCGGAATAATATAGGTAATACATCCGGCCAGATCCATTAAGAGGCAAAATTTTAGAGTAGGTTGATAGGTTTTCATATTTATTGGATTTGTAAAAACTGATCAAATATGTTGCCGGAGTAGACATCGGAAATGATAAGCTTAGTTTTGTGAATAACTTTGCGGTCTCTCCCGGGGTATTTACCAACTACAAAATGCATTTTAAAAATTGTCATAGTAAAAGCCCTCCGTATGACACCCTTTTGTAAAATTGATAATGGTGGCTCTTTACTTCTATTCGCAACCCGTGTCTTATAGCAATACATTATTACGGTGCCGGAAGTTGCCGTTATGATGCATCGATCAATTTCTAAACGAAAAAGTTTCCGGAATAGTGCGCAGTAAAGTGTAGGCTGATGAAAATAGCCGAATGGGATGCGATGGGTTAGCAATTCAGGGACTATGTTACCGCTGCAATAATTTGCCGGGCAACAGTATGATGCCTTTCAGTAAACCAAAAACGCCGTCTACTGCAATGCCAACCAGCCGGAAGGGAAGTGTCAGTATCCAAAAAACAGGATACAGAACCAACGCCAAAATAGCCAGCGGCCAACAAATAATAAAGAGGATTAGCCACGCTATGAATGTAAACATGGTATGAAGGTAATTATTGAAAATAAAAGTCACAAGTCAAATTATATGAACGGTGTAGTGTGTTACCCGGTGTAGCTGTGCGGTACAGCGAGATGGGTTTCAAAAGCGTAGTGAAACCCAGGTAAATGAATTATTTAATCAACAACTCCGAGGGTAAAGGTTATCAATAAAAGGATCGTTTAAACGGTTGTAGATACAAGAAGCTGTATTTGTTGATTGAAGACCTTTTAATGTACATCCTCATCATATAAAATCATTTGTTTTTTTTATCAGTGGTAATTACTTATTGGGGAATAACCCTTTCTTTGTTTAAAAATAAACGCTATGAGGAAAATTATTTGTGTAACATTTTTGCTGCTTGTAGTGGCATCACAACATGCCAGTGGTCAGGCATTGCGTATTCCTGATACAACCAACTATGTATGCATTACCGGCAAAAAAATAGCCACTACTGAAATTACAGTCCATTACAGTGCCCCGGGGGTAAAGGGCCGTGAGGGGAAAATATATGGCACTTCAGTCGTACCGTTCGGGTATGAAGTACTAGGCTTTGGTTCTGCTATGCCATCGCCATGGCGTGCCGGCGCAGATGAGGCTACCACAATGTCCTTCTCTACTGATGTAACCATTAATGGTAAAAAACTGCCAGCAGGCAAATATGCCTTCTTTATTGAAGCACATGAAGATAGCAGTGTGTTAATCTTTAATAAAAATACCAAAGAGTGGGGAAGTTATTTTTACCGGAAAGAACTGGATGTGCTGCATGTACCTACCGTACAAAAGAAAAATTTGCCTTACCTGCAGGAAAGGCTGGTGTACAATTTTACCAATCAGACAGATCGTTCTGTTGACATCAGTTTGGATTGGGAAAGATGGAGTTTCCCCCTCAGGGTAGCAATTGATCTAAAGAATACTGTTCTTGAAAACATAAGGGAACAGATGAGCGGCGCTATTGGTTTTGACCCGGCAAGTCTTGAGGCTGCTGCCGGATGGTGTGTGGCAAACGACACAAATTACAATGAAGCGTTAAACTGGATCAATTCAGCTACCGACCCACGCCTGGGAGGCGTCCGGTCATTCAATGCCTTATCTATACAATCCCGCATTTTAAAGAAACTGGGCAACGATAAGGAGGCGTCAGACATGATGAAAGCGGCTACGGAAAACGCTTCGGCGCAGGAACTTCATAATTATGGCCGTCAATTAATGAGTGAAAATAAACTGCCTCAGGCGTTTGAGGTATTTCAGAAAAACTTTACAAAGAATAAAGGTGCCTGGCCAACCAATGCAGGAATGATGAGAATCTATTCTGCCATGGGTAATTATAAGAAAGCATTGGAACATGCAAAAGCGGCTTTACCGCAAGCACAGGATGAAGCAACAAAAAAGTTTTTAGAAACAGCTATCAAAACACTGGAACAAGGCAAGCCCTTGTAAGTTTTTTTAGTATAACGCCATACCGCCGTCAACTTTGAAATATGGATTTTTTACACCCGAAGTAGTTTAAAAACATCGTTCAAAAAACAAATCAATCTATTATCTTAGCACTATGGTAGTCATTACAAGTCATGCAGAATTCGAATCTTACCTAGCCAAAGAAATAGGAGTATCACCCTGGCACCAGGTAACGCAGCAACAAATCAATAATTTCGCCGATGCCACACTTGATCATCAATGGATACATGTGGATGTGGAAAGAGCTAAAACAGAAAGCCCTTTCAAAACAACCATTGCGCATGGTTACCTCACGCTGTCATTGGTGCCTTTTTTCTGGAAACAAATTGCAGATGTACGGAACCTCAGGATGGAAGTAAATTACGGCATTGAACAGCTCAGGTTCGGGCAGGCGGTACTTGTAGATAACGAAGTGCGGTGCAGGGTATCACTCAAATCCATCATCAATCTGCGGGGTACAACCAAGGCTACACTCTACATCCAACTGGAAATAAAAGACCAGCCCAAGAATGCTTTTGCGGGAGACGTTGTTTTTCTTTATCATTTTATTTAACGATGGTGGGTTGCTTTGATAGCAATCACCGTGAAACGGCAAATTAATTCAGTTGAACCATATTTTGGTGAAATTCTCTTTGGGTTTAAATTATGCAATGACAACCAACCCTACAATGTTTACAATTGAAATTGTTTGTTCATCAGCCATGCCTTGTAAAATAATATGCAGACCCACTTTATAAATGAATAAAGATCGGAGGGTTGGCACAAAAAACAAATTATACATATCTCATCAGAATTGTCTGAAGTAGTAAAAGTGTGAACTACCCGTAAGGCAGAATAGCAAATGAAAGCAAAGGATTTAACGGTTAAGGGGATATGCTTCTGATGTTTATATTTTGTTTGGCGGTGTATTAATTACTGAAGAAAAACAACCATGCGGATAACCGGTCTATCCAGAAAAAAAACCATTTAAATCTAAATGGGTGGATATTCAATTGATAATAACCTCTTTGGGAGTGCAATGTTCAAAAAGCTTTACAAAGGGAAGTTGAGATAACCATTCTGGATACTGATCCGTTGATCGGTTAATTATGGTTTATCGGCGTTGGTATCTACAATCAAAAAAAGCATAGGCAGTGACTTAATGAAAGGAATTATTCAGGAAGCAAACAGGGGTGCGCTGGATGATTTGTCTGGCAACGGCGAAAGTAAAGAACATCCCATGGCGCCAGCAATTTGGTTTTACATTTTACCACGAATGTAACTTGGGTTATCTGTTATTTTGCATGAAAAAAAGCAGCTAAAATTGATGGGTGAAGGAAAGTCGACAATTGGAGACCGGGCAGCGAAAAAAGTAAAATGGACAAACCGGCGTGAGATCCGGTTTGTCCACTCTGTGACCTGGATTGGATTCGAACCAATGACCCTCAGCTTAGAAGGCTGATGCTCTATCCAGCTGAGCTACCAAGTCTTTAATTTTTTTGCAAATATAGGGCAAATCAATTATTCACTTTGGTGTTTTTTAAATTAATCGTGGATTGTAATTATGGAATAGAATTAGCTACATTAATAAATCTTCATTGTATATCTTTGCAAACTTATATTAATCAATAAGCGAAATTTAATAATATATAAATCCGCCTGTTGTTTAATTCCTCTTAACTAAAAATAAAATGTTTATGAAACAGCTTAAAGCGACAATCCTTTTTATTTGTCTTGCTCACATCGGCTTTGCCCAGAATTTTGGCGGCCCCAAAAAAGGTACTGCAATTGGTTTTAGTGGTAACATGGTAGATTTTTCTGCCTCTGTTCCTAAAATAGGAAAAGTTGATCCCGGTTTTTCATTGATACTATGGCATGGACTTACCAGCCACATCGATTATTCTTTACGCTACAACGGCTTGTTCACAGATTATGTGAAAAAAATTAACGTGACTAACAGCTATACGAATGAGTTTGAAGGATCGTTGCATGCCCGTTTACTGGCCAATGATCACCTGTTTAATCCTTTCCTTACTGCAGGTATCGGCATCGGCAGTTATGGCAAAAATACATGGGCTCCATATGTTCCGTTGGGCGGGGGTTTGCAAATGAACTTATATAATGAAGGCTACGTGTTTTTACAGGCTAACTACCGTGCAAGTCTTGCAAAAATCAAATTGGATAACAACATGTTTTATTCATTAGGATTTACACAAAATATTAGCTCTACACAAGCAACTCCTAAAATGGCCCCATTGCCTCCTGTACCAGTTGTTACAGATAGAGATAATGACGGGGTAGTTGATAGCCTGGATGCTTGTCCTGACGTAGCTGGCCTGGCTTCATTGAAAGGATGCCCTGATACAGATGGAGACGGTATTACTGATAAAGATGATAAATGCCCGACTGTAAAAGGTTTTGCAAAGTACCAGGGGTGCCCTATACCTGATACTGATGGTGATGGTATTAATGATGAAGAAGATAAATGTCCCGCAGTTGCTGGTGTTGCCAGATACCAGGGATGTCCTATTCCTGATAAAGATGCGGATGGTGTAAATGATGAAGAAGACAAATGTCCTTCAGAAGCTGGCCCTGCATCCAACTTTGGTTGCCCTGTAATCAATGCAGAAATTATCAAGAAAATAAACATGAGCGCAAAGAATATTTTCTTTGCAACCGGCAGTGCTAAGTTGCTGGCTAAGTCAAACGCTTCGTTGAATAATGTAGTGACTATTTTAAATGACAATCCTGGATACAAGGTGGATATTGCTGGTCATACAGATAACACAGGTAAGGCAGACAAGAACCAGACTTTGTCTGAAGCAAGGGCCAATGCGGTGAAAGCATATTTTGTAAGCAAGGGTATTGACGAAAGCAGGTTGAACGCTACTGGTTTCGGACAAGATAAGCCCATCGCTGATAACAAAACAGCAGCAGGCCGCTCAAAGAACAGGAGAGTGGAACTGAACGTTAGAAATTATTAATCGCATTATCTTAAATGCAAAAAATGCCTCACAATTTTGTGAGGCATTTTTAGTATCATCTATTTTTACACTTTGTTTCATAAAAAAAGTCAACACCGAAAATAAAAGTCAACACCAACGGTTAAAACATAACTGTTATGTATATGCACAGAAAGTAGTTTTACATGCCTGTAAGGACCGCCTGCATTCAGCAGTTAAAAATCAAAGCTTGGTCCGATGTAACGGATCATTAAAACTTAAAATACTAAAGGTTAATTCTATTACCTCATTCCAATATAATTAGTCGTCCCTCAAAGAGTTTACAATCCTATTGAATACTGTATTGTGCGGTATTTAATAGGATTTTTACTTGCCGGATATTTGCAAATTTGTAAAAAAGCTTGCAAATTTATGAATGCTAATTACGCCAAAATACACTCCACAATTAGGTTTGTTTCATAGCCTGGGAGATCAGCTGGATCAGAAACATCCATTGTATCTGCTGGCCAATACAATTAATTGGTCTGTTTTTGAAGGTGCTTTTAAAAAGCATTACAGTGAAAAAATGGGTAAGCCTGCCAAACCGATTCGGTTGATGGTATCACTGCTGATCTTAAAGTATGTTCGCAACATCAGTGATGAAAACCTGGTGGAGCAATGGTCTGAAAATATCTACTTTCAATATTTTAGCGGTGAGCAAAATTTTTGTGCCGATATTCCGTGTGTGCCTACTGAACTTGTTGCTTTTCGTC
>NZ_JAUFQJ010000024.1 GCF_030409685.1 Ferruginibacter paludis | reverse complement strand
GCTGGGTGGCAACTTTTACCAGAGTAAACCGGAGGCAGGTATTTACGATGCCAGCTATGGCCTGCTGTTGAAAGGAGATGGCAAGGGCAATTTTAAAGCGGTTAATGAAAGTCAAAGCGGGATAATGGTTAAAGGGCAGGTAAGAAATATTACCAATATCAAAGCTGGTAAAAGAAATCTAACCATTTTTTCCATGAACAATGAAGCGCCAACAATTTTTGAAATGACAAATAAATAATCACGATCACTTTTAAAAAACGACTTGCTGATATGAAAAAATTAATTGTTGCCTGCTTATTATTTGCCGGTATTGCGGCAAATGCACAAACCGAAAAAGCGAAAACGAAACCACTTTTTAATGGCAAAAATTTAAATGGCTGGTACAGCTTTCTTACTTCAAAAGGAAAGAATAGTGATCCTGAAAAAGTATTCAATATCGAAAATGGTTTGCTGCATATTTCGGGAAAAGAGTTCGGTTATATTTGTACTGAAAAAGTATACAGCAATTTTCACCTGATAGTTGAATTTAAATGGGGCACAAAAAAGTATCCACCAAGAGATGCAGACACCACTAAAAGAGACAACGGCATTTTATATTTCGTACCGCTCAATGCAAAGGATTTTGTCTGGCCAAAAGGTATCGAGTGCCAGATACAGGAAGGTGATGTAGGTGATTTCTGGATGGTGGATAGTGCAACAGTTGTAGTAGATGGCGTTCGTTCGGTTCCTAAAGATTTTAACCGGGCTAAAAAGAAAGCCGATGCAGAAAAACCAACAGGCGAATGGAACAGGGTAGAAGTAATTTCAAACAACGGAAAGCTTACACATATTGTAAATGGTACCGTTGTAAATGAAGCGACAGACCCAAGTGTAACCGAAGGAAAAATAATTATTCAGTCAGAAGGAGCAGAAATATATTACCGCAAGATTGAGCTTGCCGAATTGGAATAAAGGTGACTGCCTTTAGCAGAACAATTAAAGAACGAACAGTAAAAATAATTTGATTAACGATTAAAACAGAGTGCTATGCCTGGAGATTCCACCAATATCAATAACAAATCAGCCACCCAAAATACCTATGATGCCATCGTAATTGGTTCCGGCATCAGTGGTGGCTGGGCCGCAAAAGAACTAACTGAAAAAGGATTAAAGGTGCTGATGCTGGAACGTGGACGTCCGCATGAACACATCAAGGATTATGCATCGGCCAGTAAAGATCCATGGGATTTTCCTCACCGCGGCAAAGCGCCCTTACAGTATAAAAAAGACAACCCCGTTATATCGCGTGATTGGGCCATGTATGGTACCGCAGCGCAGGAAGCAATCCTGGACAGTTGGGTAAATGAAAAGGAATGTCCTTATGTACAGGAAAAGCCTTTCGCCTGGTGGCGCAGCTACCAGTTTGGCGGCCGTTCACTCTTATGGGGAAGACAAAGTTATCGTTTAAGTGACCTGGATTTTGAAGCCAATGCAAAAGACGGCATTGCCATCGACTGGCCAATCCGTTATAAAGAGATGGCGCCCTGGTATGACTATGTAGAAAAATTCGCCGGCATTAGTGGCTCCATAGAAGGTTTACCGCATTTGCCGGACGGACATTTTTTACCGCCGATGGAATTGAATGTGGTAGAAAAAGATGTGGCAGCAAGAATAAAGCAACAATACAAAGACCGCCATATGATCATTGGGCGTGTGGCCAATTTAACAGCACCGTTGCAGGCAAGAACCCAGTGCCAGTACAGGAACCGTTGCTGGGAAGGATGTCCTTTCGGCGGTTATTTTAGTACGCAGTCGTCTACATTTCCAGCGGCAACTGCTACCGGTAATTTAACCGTTCGGCCATGGAGCATTGTTACAAAAATCATTTACGATAAAAATACAAAGAAGGCAACAGGCGTAGAAGTGCTGGACGCTGAAAACAATAAAACTTACGAGTTTCATGCAAAAATTCTTTTCCTGAATGCTTCTGCTTTAAACAGTGCCTGGGTGCTGATGAATTCAGCAACTGATATCTGGCCTGATGGACTTGGCAGCAGCAGTGGCGAATTAGGTCATAATGTGATGGATCATCACTACATGCTGGGCGCACAGGGAACAATAGAAGGTTTTGAAGATAAAACAACCTACGGCCGCAGGGCGAATGGTTTTTATATTACCCGCTTTGCGAATTTATATGGTGATAAAAGGGACTTTTTGCGTGGGTATGGTTACCAGGGAAGTGCCAGCCGTGAAGGCTGGAGCCGTGAAGTAGCTGAACTGAATATTGGCGGCGATTTTAAAGAAGCGTTGACTGAACCCGGAGCATGGAGCATTGGAGCTACAGGCTTTGGTGAGATACTGCCTTACCATGATAATAAAATTTCTTTGCACAAAACTGTAAAAGACAAATGGGGCTTACCCGTTTTATCTATGGATGCAGGATTGAAAGAAAACGAATTAAAAATGCGTAAAGATATTATTAAAGAACTGGTAGCCATGTTTGAAGCCGCAGGTGTGAAAAATATTACTACCTGGGATAAGGACTATAACATTGGCCAGGGCATTCACGAAATGGGTACGGCACGCATGGGCAACGACCCCAAAACATCGGTATTGAATTCGCACAACCAGGTATGGGATGCACTGAACGTGTTTGTAACAGATGGTGCAGCGATGACTTCATCCGCCTGTCAAAATCCATCGCTTACTTATATGGCATTAACCGCAAGGGCGGCGGAATATGCGGTGAGTGAATTGAAGAAAGGGAATATCTAAATGTATTTTAAAAGCGATGAAACAAAAAGAAGGCTTGCAACACAACTAATAATTAACAACAAATCAATCATTAAAAAAATGAAACAACACTTATTTTTTTCAGCAATACTGGTGGCCGGTTTTTTAAGCACCAATGCACAAAATGCAAAACCAGAAGACACAGAATATTATACACCCGTGCCTAAAGTAATTACCCCAGGTAGTGCGTATGGTGTGCCGCCAAGTGATGCGGTTGTATTATTCGATGGAAAAAATCTCGACCAGTGGGTGCCAACCAAGGACAGCACTTCAAACAACAAATGGACTGTTGCCGATAATTGCATGACGGTAAACAAAGCCAACGGAGATCTGCAGACAAAAAGATCATTTACCGATTTTCAACTGCATATTGAATACCGTATTCCGGCGAACATTACCGGTAGCGGTCAGGCACGTGGTAACAGCGGTATTTTTTTAGCAGCATTGCCATGGGGCGCAGGCGGCTACGAATTGCAGGTGCTGGATAATTACAATAATACTACGTATGTAAACGGCCAGGCAGGAAGTATGTATAAACAAACGCCGCCATTGGTGAACGCTTGCCGAAAACCCGGCGAGTGGCAAACCTATGATGTTGTTTGGACTGCACCCCGCTTTAACGAAGATGGTACAGTGAAAAGCCCTGCCCGTGTAACGGTTTTACACAATGGCGTACTGGTACAAAATAATACCACATTAACAGGCGATACACCCTACATTGGTAAACCGGAATATAAAAAACATGGTGCTGCGCCCATTAAATTACAAGCCCATGGTGATAAAAGTGAACCAATCAGTTACCGCAATATCTGGCTGAGAGAACTATAACCAACCAATGAATTTTCAACGCATATTATATTGCCTGTTTACGGCCATTATATTTTGCGGATGTAAAAGTAAAACGGATACGCTGTTTTCAATGATGCCTGCAGCGCAGACGGGTATTGACTTTGAAAATAAAATTGCGGATACGGACACGCTGAACATCCTCGACTATTTGTATTACTATAATGGGGGCGGTGTAGCAGTTGCGGATTTTAACAATGACGGCCTTGCGGATATTTATTTCACGTCCAACCAGGGCAGTAATAAATTATACCTTAACAAAGGAAATTTTAGATTTGAAGACATCACTGCCAAAGCAGGCGTGGAGGGAAAGGGCAATTGGAAAACAGGTGTTACAGTGGCGGATGTTAACGGTGACGGCTTGCTGGACATATACGTTAGTGAAGTTGGGGGATATAAAAGTTTTAAAGGCAGCAATGAACTCTTTATAAATAATGGCGCTTCATCTTCGGGTGAGATAACCTTTACAGAAAGTGCACATACTTACGGACTGGATATTGAAGGCTTCAATACCCAGTCCGTTTTTTTTGATTACGACCATGACGGTGACCTGGACATGTTCCTGGTAAACCATTCTGTACATTCCAGCCAGAGCTATGGCGACTCTTCCATGCGGCATGTAAAAGACCAGGCAGCCGGAGATAAATTATTCAGGAATGATAGTACAGCCACCGGAAGAAAATTCGTTGAAGTAACAATCGAAGCCGGAATTTACAGCAGTATTGTCGGTTATGGTTTAAATATAGCTGTAGCAGATATTAACAATGATGGCTGGGATGATATTTATGTAAGCAACGATTTTCATGAAAATGATTATTACTATCTCAACAACCACAACGGAACTTTTTCAGAAATAAACCGGGAGGCTTTTGGCCATGAAAGTCGATTTTCTATGGGCAGTGCCATTGCTGATATGAACAACGATGGCTGGCAGGATATCATTACGCTCGACATGTTACCTTCAGATGAAAAAACACTAAAAGCTTCCGCGGGAGATGACCCGTTGGACATCTACAATTTTAAATTTGGTTTTGGATATTACCACCAGTATGCACGCAATTGTTTACAGATAAATGCAGGCGGCGGAAAAAAATTCAGTGACATTGCTTTGTACGCCGGTGTTGCTGCAACAGACTGGAGCTGGAGCCCGCTGGCAGCGGATTTTGATAATGATGGCATTAAAGATTTATTTATCTCCAACGGTATTTTGAGACGACCAAACGATCTTGATTTTGTAAAATTTTACAGCAGCACAACAGGCAATGATACCAGTCGGGCAGCAGATTTGGCGGCCATCAGCAAGATGCCCGAAGGCAAAATAAGCAACTATATTTTTAAAGGAACCGACAGCCTGAAATTTATTGATGAAACCAACACATGGGGTCTTCAACACCCGGGCTTCAGCAATGGCGCAGCTTATGCGGATTTGGACAATGATGGTGACCTGGATATTGTCATCAACAACATCAACGAGCCGGCCACTATTTACCGGAACAACACGGTGCAGCAGCAGTTAAATCATTTTATAGAACTGCAGTTAAAAGGTGATGATCAAAATAAATTTGGTATCGGTGCCAAGGTTACGCTTCAACAAAAAGCCAACATACAAACCAGCTATATCAATGCCAGCAAAGGCTTTGAAAGTGCGTCACTTCAGTACATTCATTTTGGTACAGGAGCAGATTCAATCATTGATAAAATTGAAATTCAATGGCCGGATGGAAAATCACAATTATTAACGAATGTAAAAGCCGATCAGCGACTTGCAGTTTTATACAAGGACGCAGGCAGCAATAACAATTCATTGCTTCCGGGATTTAATACTGAAGACAAAAAATTGTTTGCAGATATTACCGATTCAATTCAACTGCCGTACAAACACAAGGAAAATAATTTCAACGATTTTAACGTACAGGCTTTTATTCCACACATGGTTTCTACACAAGGACCAAAATTGGCAGTAGCTGATGTGAACAGCGATGGCCTGGAAGATTTTTTTGTTTGCGGCGCTGCAGGCCAGGCGGGCGCTTTGTTTCAGCAAAACGCTGCCGGTAAATTTATTGCCACCAATCAAAAATTATTTAGTGCAGATGCCGCATGTGAAGATGTGAATGCCCTCTTTTTTGATGCAGACAATGATGGCGACAAGGACTTGTATGTAGTAACAGGTGGCAATGAAACGGAAGCAAAAGTCGCATCTTCTTTAGACAGGTTATACCTCAATGATGGCAAGGGAAACTTTAGTAAATCCGCCACGTTGCCGTTGCTTTATGGAAATAAATCTGTAGCTGTTGCTGCCGATATTGATCACGACGGAGACATGGATATATTTGTTGGTGGAAGAGTGGTAGCAGGCCGGTATGGCGATGTCCCAACCTCTTATTTATTGATCAATGATGGCAAGGGAAATTTTACTATAGCCGATGATACAAAAGCGCCGGGCCTGAATAAAATCGGAATGGTAACGGATGCCATATGGACTGACATTGATAAAGACGGCTGGCAGGATTTGGTAATCGTTGGTGAGTGGATGCCCATCACTCTGTATAAAAACCAACAAGGCAAACTGGTAAATGGAACTGAGGGTGCTGGATTGGCAAAGACAACAGGCCTGTGGACTACGATTCATGCTGCTGATTTAAACAATGATGGCACCGATGAACTATTGGCAGGTAACTGGGGAGAAAATTCAAAGCTGCATGCCAGTGAACAATATCCATTAAAATTATTTGCCGGCGACCTGGATAACAATGGTGCCATGGACCAGGTACTCGCCACTGAAAAAAATGGCAAGTATTATACCTTTCTGGGTAAAGAAGAAATAGAAAAACAATTGCCTGCTTTGATGCGCAAAAAATATTTACTGTACAGCAGCTTTGCGGGACAAACGGTGGAAGAAGTATTTGGTGAAAAATTGGATCATGCAAAAAAATATACGGCCAGTTTATTGTCGTCTGTAACGCTCGCCAACAATGGCAAAGGAAAGTTTACCATTAGTAAATTACCTGCATCCGTTCAATGGTCGCCTGTGTTTTCTTTTTTAACGGATGACATAAATGACGATGGAAAACCGGATATCATTTCAGCCGGCAATTTTTTCGGCGTATTGCCTTATGAAGGCCGCTATGATGCAGGACTGGGAAGCGTTTTGACAAATGCAGGTAGCAATCGATTTAATGTATTGCCATCATACATTAGTGGATTTATGGCAAGCGGTGAAGTAAGAGACATCAAAAAAATAAAGCTGGTAAACGGCGGCGAATACATACTTGTTGCAAGAAACAATGACAGCATACTTATCTTCAAAGAATAATTTTTTACTTCGCAAAAGCAGAGGCTTATTTTACCGCTTCCAGCAAACAAAAGGAATACGGTTCTACAATCAAATATTCTTTATCTCTGCCCACGATGTAATCTTTTTTATTCCAGTGATCATATAACATAACTGGTGGGTTTCCCTTTTCTTTTACCACCTGCCAGTCAACATACATTACTTCGTTTTTAAAATTGAAAAAGCAAAATAATCTGTTGTCTTCTACCTGCCGTAAAAAACCTGCGACATGTATGTTGTAAGGAGAAAGCCAGGTAAGATTACTGTAGTCTGCCAGCACGGGTAATTTTTTACGCAGGCTGATCATTTGTTGCGTGGCGCTGAAAATGCGATGCTCAATTGTTCCTTCCACTTCAGCTTTGCTATTTTTATCCCAGTCGATTATGGGCCGGTGCATCCAGCGGTTATCATAACTTTTGGCAGGGTTGCTGAGGTAACTGTAATCATTTGTATACCCTACCTCATCCCCATAAAATAGCATGGGTAAACCACCGATAAAAAAGCTGGCCGCCTGCATTACAATGATCCTGTTAATTGCAGTGCTGATCTCATTTTCATTATTATTAGCAATGGCTTTTTCAAGCCCGCACAGAGAGGCCAACGTGCCACTGATTCTTGCATCCTGCGTTTTTGGATTTACAGAAAACAACGCACCCGTTGCAGTTGACCCCGGCGTATTGCCGGAATAAAAATCCTTTAGAAATTTGCGATGCTGGTATGGATCGAATCCTGCCTGCTGGATCATATAATCATCATAACCCAAACCAATATCATCATGGCAGCGGGTATAAGTTAACCAGGATGTACCATACGGTTTTTTCAACAATTCGTGTTGTGCGGCCAGCATCACCCGGGTATCGCCGGTAGCAAGCGCATCCCATTGCAATGCCATTTGCGTGGCGTTGTAGGCAAAGTCGCATTCTTTGGCAACAAAATTTCCGGTACCAAAATATTGCATGATTTCTTTAGGCGCTACGATGGCTTCACCCAATAAAGCCATGCCCGGCGAAGCAACCTGCACACACTGTTTCAGCAGCCGCAACAGGGTATGCGCTTTGGGCAAATTCTGACAGGTAGTGCCGGGTTCCTTCCAGATAAAGGCGGGTGCATCAATGCGCAAAACATCCACCCCGAGGTTGGCATAAAACAATACAATGTCCAGCATCTCTACCAATACTGCCGGGTTACTGAAATTAAGATCCCACTGGTAATTATGAAACACGGTCATCACCCATTTATGGCATTCCGGAACATAGGTAAAATTGCCGGCAGCCGTTTCAGGGAAAATATCAGGCATGGTCTGCTCAAAAATATCAGGCATGGTGCGGTCATCAAACATGTAGAAATAATCCTGGTAATGCTTATCTCCTTCTTTTGCTTTCATGGCCCATTCCTGCAAACGGGAAGTATGATTCAATACGATATCTGTCATCAGGTACATGCCTGCAGTACTCATCTTTTGTTGAACGACAATTAAATCATCGAGGGTTCCAAAACGGGGATTAATTTTTCTGAAATCAGCTACGGCATAACCGCCATCACTTTCACCGGCCGGACTTTCAAAAAGCGGCATCAGGTGTAAAAAATTTACGCCAAGTGTATCAAAATAATCAAGCTTTTCGCCGAGGTTGGTGAGGTTGCCGCAGAACTGGTCAACATATAGACTCATCCCTGTTATTTCATTGCTTAAAAACCAGTTTCCTTTTTCTGCTTTGATAGCATCGGTTTTTTTTAATGCCGGTTTTCTTTTTTTATGAGCAGATGTAAGCGTTTCAATTAACAGATCAAACTGTGGTACCGCTGCTGGATGCTGCCGGTACAATTCATCATACAATGATTTTATGGTAGATGCATTGGCGATTAACCGGCTGTAAAAAGAAAGGTCATCTTCCTCTTTACCAACCCGGAATTTCAGTAACGCCGATTTTATTTTTTGATGCAGCAGGTAGTCGTACATATTTTATTCAGCAACGGTTAATTAAAGATGTCGGTTGTGAGGTGTTTAAAGGCTTCCATGGCGCCGAGGTATTCGCAGGTTCGGGCGCCTGCTTTATTGGCGTTTACCACAAGCTGGTTCCACTGGTTTTCAGACATTGCCTTTATCTGTTCCAGCGATTTATCACTTAACTGGTAAAGCAATGCACCAACAAATGCATCACCGGCGCCGGTAGTGTCAACCGGTGTTACAGGGATGCTGGGCACAATCATGGTTTTATTATTCAAGCCAAGCATGGTGCCTTCTTTACCAAGCGTAATGGCGAAAATGCCGTTGGTTTTTTCCAGCAGAATAGCCACGGCATCCGGCAGCATTACGGCACCTGTAATCAGCATGGCTTCTTCATCACTTACTTTAAAAAAATGACAGCAGTTTAAAAAATTCCATGATTGATCAATAAAACTTTGCTTGTTATTTTGAAACAGCAGCTGCCTGTAATTAGGATCAAAACTTATAAAAATATTTTTCAGCAGCGCCTTTTGTAATAAGCCCTGGTAGGCAGCCTGCAATGGTCCCGGTAAAAAACCGGTCGCAGAGCCAAAATGAATGATAGAAAATTCATCCAGGTCGATTGCTTCTACTTCCTGGCGGCTTAACTGCCCGTCTGCGCCGCGGTTAAAATAAAAATCCCTTTCCCCGTTTTCCATCAGCGATACAAAGGCAAACGTGGTAAAATAATGTTCATCCTGCAGCATCCATTTGGTAGACACACCAAAATCCTGCATCACTTCTATTAAATGTCTGCCGAAGGGATCAATACCTACTTTCGCCGCCAGCTCTACATTACCACCTAAGGCAGCAATGGCTGCGGCTACATTGGTTGGTGCTCCGCCGGCTTTTTTTAAAAAGTTATTTCCGTCAGAAAGTGATTTTCCCTTGTCGGTACAAATCATATCAATCAGCGCTTCGCCGATACAAAGAATTTTGCCTTTATTTTTTGAAACGGTATCCATTGTTATAAATTATTTAGAAGATTGTTTGATAAATGTCGTGTCAAAATTAATGGCCGCCACCCATGGGCAGTTGCACGTCTTCGCCCGGCGGCACCGTTTTTATCAGCGCAGTTGCCATTGCAGCAATGATTAAAAAAGCGCCTGCAAAACTAATGGCGCTGCCGGGATTGTTATTCAGCAGGTGCTTCAGGATATAACCAAAGGTCAGGTTCTGTAATATCATGGGTATTACAATCATCATGTTAATAATGCCCATGTATACGCCATATCTTTCTTTCGGGATATTGCCTACCACCATTAAATAAGGAATGCCCATCATGCTTGCCCAGGCAATACCAAACCCCGTCATGGGCGCAAACAGCAGGTATTTATTTTCAATGTGCGGAAAGATTAATAAACCGATACCTGCCATTATCAGGCAACTGAAATGCACCAGTTTTGGACTGTATTTATTAGCCAGCCAAACCAGCCCAAAAGCCGACAAAAAAGTAGCCACATTATACCAGCCATTTACAAGTCCGGTCCAGCCAACTGCTTCTTCGTATAATTTGGGATCTGCCGAAGGCGATGTATGCCATACCGATTGGGCGATACTTTTGGAAGCGTTTTGCCAGTAACAAAACAAGGCATACCATTGAAAGAGGTACACCAGCGCCAGTTGCCACATTACTTTCGGCATATCTTTAATGGCATGAGCGATTTCTATGAACGGTTCTGCTACGCCCTTTTTGTTGGCACGCAAGGCCGACAGTTCTTCTGCTGTTGGCGGAATTTCCGGTGTTGTTTTTATTGACCATAACACCGAAGCAATGGAACAAAATGAACCAAGGAAGAAGGAGCCATATACCCAGGTTGGAATTTTACCATGGCCCTGCGGAAAATATTTTTGAAACACAAACAGTGATAGGTTCGCCAGGGTGATGCCGAGCCCGGTAAAAAAGCTTTGCGTTAAGAAGCCGGTGGCGTGTTGGTCTGAAGGTAATTTATCAGCAATAAACGCCCTGTATGGTTCCATGGCGGTATTGTTGCCTGCATCCAGCACCCACAATAAACCTGCGGCCATCCAAAGGCTACTGCTGAAGGGAAAGAAAAACAACGTAATGCTGCAAAGCAGGGCACCGATAAAAAAATACGGCTTGCGTCTTCCAAAACGGGGATGCCAGGTTTTATCACTTAACACGCCAATGATGGGCTGAATCAGCAGGCCTGTCATTGGTCCGGCCAGATTTAAAATCGGTATCTGGTCAGGGCTTGCGCCTAAAAAATCATAAATAGGATTGACTGCACTTTGCTGCAAGCCAAAGCTGTACTGAATGCCAAAAAAACCAACATTCATATTGATGATTTGCTGAAAACTTAAATGAGGCTTTGAGATGGAAAAAGACATACGCAGGCAATGGTTTTATAACAATCGTGAAAGTAAGATAATTATAGAAACCCTGCAACCGGTTGATTGGCTGGTTGCAAACGTTTGATGTGGGCAGTTTGGGTTATCTAAACGACTGTATCTCTTTCAAAAAACGTTACTGATTTCTTTTAAGTTTTTGTTTGATTCATGATCTACAAACATATTTTTTACCCAGATGATTGGTACTTTTGTTAATAGAAATAAATGCTTTCCGTTTTATAAGGGGGGCAGATGTTTCGGAAAAAAAATCGCAAAAAACAATCACCATGATAGACTATGCCGTATTAGATGAGTTCTTACTCAGCATCACCAATAACCATATTACTTATAGCACAAAAATTAAGGCCATTGAGTACAAGGACTACAAACCTTATCAAACTTTTCGGGTTGAATACAAACGTTCAGATACTGGCGAAACGGGGGTTATAGAACATTTAACTTACATGGAGAATATCTTCACGTGGACCGATTCCGAATTTCCCGATAAACAACTTTGTCAATTGATCGGTGACAGGATTATCGCCTACTATTATAAAAGGACGGTGTTACTTCCTAAAATTCTTTCCTGATTTTTTAACTCAGCTTCGACTTGTTCATACTTAGCAGGTTATAAAGATTGTCCTTCAACCAGGTAAGAGTCGACATACAGTTCCTGGTAGGGAACATCGTCGTTTACGCAGGTCATCATGGCTGAAAGCGCCAATACGCCCAGCTTGTAGCCGCTTGTTTCCACATAGGTAATTTCTGGCGTGTATAATTTTGGAAAAAAATCACTGTTGCTGATGGTAATCACGGCCACCTCTTCCGGAATTTTAAGACCGAGTTCCTGAACGGCTTTCATGGTGCTGTTCAGAATAACATCGGTCATACAAAAGATCGTATCCGGCCGGTCTGCATTTTGCAGTTTTTGCTTAATGACCTCTTTGGTATTTTCGTAATGATTGGTATTGTAGATAAGCAGCTTCGGCGCATTTTTATGCTGCTGAAAAACTTTTTGAAAAGCCTTCAATCTTTTTTGAGTGATGGATAAACTGGGTTCTGCAAAAATGGCCAGTACCCTTTTTTTATTTTTTTTGATGATGGCTTCTGCGGCAATAGTGGCTGCGGCTTCATCCGCAAAACAAATACGGTTGCAGCTATTGCTGTCAGGCACACGATCGAAGAAAATTACAGGAATGCCCGATTTACCAAGACTCTGAAACAATTCAAAATTTGATGTGCCCGGCGTGATGCAGGCAAACAACCCTGCCACCCGTTGTTTTTTACAATAGCGGATATGATTGGCTTCAATCTCCGGATCATCATCGGTTTTAAGAATGATGAGGGTGTAGCCGATTTTACGGCTTTCATTTTCTACCGCATCAATAAAGGAAGTATAAAATAAATTGCTTACTTCCGGTACAATTAACCCGAATATTTTACTATGGCTTGTGCTTAATTGTATGGCGAAAGGATTGGGCTCATAGTCCAGCATTTCTGCCAGTTCCTTTACTTTTTGTTTGGTGGCATCTGCAATATCGGGATGATCTTTTAATGCACGTGACGCAGTAGAGATACTTATATTGAGCAGTTGCGAAATTTTCTTTAGCGTTATAACATCAGACATCTTTGCCGGCAATTAAGCTTTTATAAGTGGGGTGTTTGTTACAAGGCAACCAATGTATTGGGATAGCTGCATATTATCAATTAATGAGCCGTTAATAAAGTAGCTTTCATGGCTATGTAAATACCATTGGTCCAGCCAAAGCCATCCTGTCCGGGATACTCGCCTCCACCAGCCGGCTCATCCAGGTTTTCTACATTGTATTTTTCCATCATTTTACCAGTTTCGTTAAACACTTTTTCATTGATTGCTACCCAACGCCGGGCAATTTCATTTGCCAGTTCTTCGTGATGATAATTATTCAATCCTGCAAATGCAATCCATTGCAGCGGCGCCCAGCCGTTGGGTGCATCCCATTGCTGGCCAGTGTGGTTGGTGGTGGTAACAAGTCCGCCACCTTTTAAAAGAAATGTGCGGGTAACCGCAGCTGTTTCAACCGCCTGTTCATCGGAGGCAATTTTTGTAAAGAGCGGAAAAAGACCTGCCGCCGTAATATTCCGGTTGATTTTTTTTGTTTGCATGTTGTAATCGCAGAAAAATCCCAGCTCATTATTCCAGCAGTATTTTAGGATGGCGGTGCTTCTCCTGGCTACTTTCATTTCAAAGTCACTGGCATAGGAGGCATTACCCGCCATTGCGTTTGCTTTCGCAATAGTTAGTTCCAGCGTGTACAGCAGGCAGTTTAAATCAACTGGCACAATATCCGTGGTCTGAATCGTCCCAATATTTAGTTGGTCAGCAAACCAGCGGCTGCTGAAATCCCAGCCGCTTTCAGCACCGGCCCTCAGGTGGGTAAATAATTGGTCAGCCGACTGCTGGCTGTGCTTGCTTACATGCACATCTTCCGCATAACTCTCCTGCCTCGGGCTTGGATTGTTATCATAATACCGATTCAATATTTCGCCATCGGGCATCATAACCACCCGGGCATTTGCTTCGCCGTGCTTGAGATTATCTGACCCAAGCATCCAGAAGTTGTATTCTGTTTCCAGTTCATTTTTATATTGAACAAAAATTCCTTCATCTTTTTTTATCTCGGCCAACAAAGTAACCATCAATGCAAAAAAAGGAGGTTGACTGCGGCTTAAATAATAGCGCCGGTTGCCGTTGGGGATATGACCGCAGCTACCTAGTAAAAAAGCGAAATTATTGATCATGCTTTCAATCAGATCTACCCGCCCGTGCTGTTGCAGACCGAGCATGGTAAAATAACTGTCCCAGTAATAAATTTCCCTGAAACGGCCGCCGGGAACTATGTAGGTGTATGGCAGATTGATCAGCGAACTTTTCTCTTCAACAGGAACTCTTGTAAGTACATCCCATAAATGCCTGATATTTTCTTCAACGGACAGTTGTTTATTGCTTTGATAATTGGCGGCAATCACCGGCGGCTCATCAAAATTTTTTGCTACAAATTTTTTAAGATCAAAACTTGGTTGATCTTTCTCCAAAAGGTATTGACGGGAAATGTTATCCAACGATCCTTTTGGAATACAATCCACAAAGGTTTTTCCGTCTGCGAATACATTACCCATTTGAACATCCTCAAACAAGGGATGACACTCAAAAATATCGGTATTGTTCATCGTTGTAATAGTTTAACTAACGTTAGTGACCTCCGGCTGTAAATTCAATTGTAGTACCGGTTTTCTTTTGTATGCGGTAAAAGAAAAGCAAACAAATCATCAGCACCGTCATCGGTATCAGCGAAAAATAAAAGGCGTTTTCGCCGCCGATATGTTTAAAAAGATAACCCACCAGTCTTGAACCAATCGTACCACCAATGGCCGAAAAGAAAACGAGTAATGAAGCCATAGGACTATGAAACATTTTTTCTGTAGCGCTGAGCACAAACGAATTGACCAGTGGATAAATGGGTGCCAGAAAAAAACCAATCAACGGAAACACATAAGCGATCACAGGCACATCTTTTAATGAAAGAATTTCTTTTGCTTCCAGGTGTTGCGTTTGAGGCAACACAAACAATACCATCAGCGCAGCGCCAATTAAACAAGCCGCCAATATGATCAGCCAGTCAATTTTTTTAACAAGCAATGAAGAAATATACCTGCCCAATGCGATGGACAACATCAATATAACAGCCATGAAAACACTGGTACGCTCCGGCAGATGCAGCACTTTTTGATTAAAAGTGGGCAGCCAGCTCATAATACCCTGCTCCGTCATTACATACATAAATGCAGCTACTGCAAAAATCAGCACCAGCGGGCGCTTCAGCAGTTTAATCATTTCTATAAAATCGTCTCCCAGGCTGGTGCCGGGTATTTCATAATTAACTTTAAAATCAGACACCAGCAGGATGATAAATGACACAGCTATCAATACTGCCAGTAAAAGATAAATGCGTAACCATGCGTCAGGATTTGTATCGCTGTAAAAAAGCGGGAATACAACAAAGCCACCGGCGATGCCAATCATAAAAAAACTTTCGATGGAAGTAAGCAGGCTTTTATGTTCCTTATCATTGCTGGTGATAATACCGATCATGGAATAAACGGATACTTTAATTACCGCGAAAGAAATACCAACACATGCAAACAAGATGCGCACCGAAGTAAAAGAATTGCCATAGTACATTCCGATGCAGCCAACAAAAACCAGCGCCAGTGCTATCAGCATTCCTTTCTTATATCCTATCCGGGGTAAAAAAGATCCTATGAGAAAAGACACAAATGCAATCGACAGATCTTTAAATGCTTCCAGCGAACTGGCTTTTAATTCATCGACATGATAGGTATTGATGGATTTTTGAATGAGGATACCCACGCTGTTCAGCAGTATTGCAAAAACAAAATAGTTTAAATACAGCGAGGTTTTAATTTTCCAATTATTCATATAGCAATTTGATCGTGATGAGTGCTTAAATATACACAACCTTTACAGATACTGATTCAACAGCAACAGGTATTATTTTTAATGTTCGTTAAGTTACAGATTCCGAAAAATTTCAGGCCACTGTTATAAAATTAAAAAGTGCCCGTTGTAAAACGGGCACCTGTTATCAATAAAATTAAAGGTAGAAATCTAACCTTCTCCGTTTAAATTAAAGCGTATACCAACACAAGCATAAAGATGATTGGTGAAAACTTTATAACCTGGAAATCCTACAGGTGCATTGGCGGAACTGGTGTGGCTGCATGGGCTCATAAAATGGATAAGCTTTTAGGTTTTAATAAAATATATTTGAACGAGCTGTTATAGGCGGCATCAATAAAAGCCAGCATAGCAGGCCATTTTTCTTTGGGGTTATTCGCTTTTTTATATATTTTTTTGATCTTTAAAACTACCATCCCATTTTGTTCTTCCGCATCACAGGTAAAAGTGCCGGTCTCATTATCGATACTTGTTTTTAATTCCTTTACTCCTTCAACTGTGTAACCGTCTGGTATTTTAAAATTGATGGTCCAGTTAAGCGTTCTTGCGTACCCAACATTGATATCATACTTTCTTACACGCTCTTCTTTTTTTATTTGTAATTGAGACCCTACCAGGCCAGCAATGTTTACCAGGTATTTTTTTCCTGCTTTTCGCACCATGCCTGCCAGTTCAAAGTCTTCTGTATACACCAGGGTTTTTGCTTTTAATGAACGGCCATCGCTGGAAATGGTGAAGTTTTTATATTTTATCTTTTGTTGAAACTCTCCCTGCAACTCACTTTTCACCTGTTCAACTTTTGCTTCTTTAAATTCATCCTTCAGTGCTTTCACTGATTTGATGTATTCCTCTTCCTGCGCATCTTTCATTTTTTCCGTAGGAGATGAACCGCCATAATATTTATAGTCGTCCAGCATATAGGGTGTATACTTCAGGGTGGTATAAATATTCCTGGTTTTACTGATGCCCGTGTAAGTGCTGACACGGGAAACATTCCATGTACTCATATCTGCAGCAATTGATGCATTTATGGTGTAGTCGGAAACGTTATCCTGGAAGCCTGCATCCGGAAGCTGTACAGGAGTTATATTCTGCGTATTTTGTTTTGTTGGTTTATCTATGATCCAAGCTTCACTACCTAACAGGTTTTCCACAAGGTCGCCCGGATTGCTGTGATCGGTCCAGTTAAAATAAAAACTATTATTCACTTTGCATACATAGCGCAGTTCCTGGTCGAATAATATATTGCTGAGTTTGCCCAAAGTATTGGACACACTGATCAATATATCTGTGTGAATGTCTTTTTGCGAAAGCAAAAAGCTGAAAATATATGCGGCTACCTTATCACTAAAATAATTATCACGGTTTATCGCAATATTCCTCATTTTGTAATATACAAGGTTGAGAAATTCTTTATCACTGAGGTCTTTGACACCTTGCTTTTTCAACTGTGACCACACAACAGATGCGTACGCGTATACTGTACCGTATTCTGGGTAATAATAATTTCCGGTCTGTTCAAAATCTTCCCATGCTTTTTTGGCAAGCTCTTCCTTTGTGAAACCGGTTTTAATTTCCCCTGCCTGACCAATAAGTGCTCCTTTTATTTTCTCGTTATTGGCATAGATTACCTGGAATTTTGCCAGGGGATACACCTGGAATGAACTGATAAAGTTCACATCTTTTTCAACGCCCCGGTCGCTATCTGTAAAAACATATTTAAAGAAACCGTCGTCGCTTGCGTCTGCCTTTTTAAAATCCGGAGCGCCATTTATGGATAAGGATTTGAAAAAAGATTTATTATCTGTTTCAATATTGATCTGGTTAAAAAGTACGGGATAACTTTTATTGCACACTTCGTATTGCGGATCAAACTCAATGTACCCCGTTCCCTTAACATCCAGCTTGCTTTTGGTGTTCGTAACATATTCCAATATATCGCCCGGCTCAAGATCTGGCACGGCAACTTTATAATATCTTTTTTGAGCACCAACCTGTTGATCGAAGAAACTCTTAAAAAATTCGGGTACATCTGATATCGACTCCACCCCTACCGCGTCATTTAAAGCAACTACTTTGGAACTGCTATCAGGCTTGGTTATCCGGGCACTAAAGCCATCTGTTTTATCGCTGTACCTGAAATAAATTTCAGTAAAAGATTTCACAGCATTTTTATCATTCACTTTTATTTTAAATCGTACGTTTTCAAAAAACAATAAACTTCTCTCGCCCCTGGATAAAAAGCCAGACCTTGATTTTTTATCAATGGTTACGCTTCGTTTAAAGCCAAATACAATGGCCGATTCATTTTTATATTTATCGGGTACAATATTGGTGGCAAATGCAGGAATATTTTCTGCCCAAAGTGTTTTAGCATTGTCTTCAATATTATCTAAAAAATCTTCGTTGATAATAGTTTGAGCGCTGGCCGCGAAGGCAAGAAATGCAAACGCAACCGGCAGAATTATCTTTTTATAATTAATTGTTTTCATTGCGGTTGGCTGTTTATTTTTTGGTAATGCTTAGTAAATATTTATTGAACTCTTTGATAGATTCAATAAATTTTTTCCAGTTGGTGAAGTCTGCTTTTTTGATAATGCTGTTGTTGATAGCCAGTTCTTTTTTAAGCACTACTTTATTTCCTGTAATGGTATATTCACCTTTAAAACTGTAACCGTCAAACTTCAGTTCCAGGTTATCTGGCTTGTCAACAAATTTTTTATCGGCAGGAATGGTAAGAGCAATTTCATCTTCAAATTTTACCAGTGCATCCAAATCGTAGCCTTCAATTCTTTTTTCATCCGGAATAAATTTGTCTAGTGATTTTGGAAAGAAGTCTATGCCTACGTATTTGTCGCCGCTGATAGTATTTACGGTATTCGATAAATCCACATCGCCTTCAATGGTTACGGGCAGTTCCCTGTTTTTCAGATCGCTGGTTTTTAGGTTGGTGGCAACCATATTGTCATTGCCAAATTCAAGGTATTCATTCAGGTATTCCTGCTGCGATGTTACCGGCAGGTTCTGATACGACTGATGAAATTCTGTTCTTTCATTACCGGTAAGTACAACTTTCACTTTGCCATTCAGCTTGTCATTTGCCAGTGTAAAATCAGCCCTGGTAACAACTTTATTGTCATTGGCTGTAGAAGACGGCACTGTTTTAATTTCGTATTTATCGCCATTGGCAATCATTACTTCCTTACCCTGAATTCGAAAAGCATTTTCACCGAATGGCGAGTAACTTTCAGTACCATCCAGTTCGTAGGTTTTGCCGCCAAAGTACAAAGTGCAAATAGCATGATTGTTTACGCAAAGGGCAGGCATGCTTTGCGGATAGGGAATAAGGCGGGTTCCTATCCAGCTAAAGCGGCCATCATAGCCGGCCAGCTTCAGCATTTCTGTTAGCAAGTTGGCCATGCCTTTGCAATCGCCATACTTTTTGGCCAACACATCCTGCGCCGGAGTGGGTATATACCCTGAGTAACCATCTTCGTATGCGATGTAACGGATGTTGTCCTGTACCCAGTAATAAATAGCTTTTATTTTATCCAGATCTGTGGTTTTGCCCTGGATAATTTTTGTTACCAGCTGCTGTACTTTATCCTGTACGTTACCGGCCATTAAATACAGGCGGTTGTTCCAGTTGTACACATCATCTGCCTTATCAAATCCTTTCAACGTCTCGCCTTTGCTTTCGAAGGATTTTATTTGTACAATGATGTGCGGATCTGTATAGGCTCTTCCAATGCGACTATACTCCGGCTTGTAGGCGGGGATATCTTTCATGGTAAAAACATAGTTGATAAAACCGCCTTTTTTATTTTCCTGGATCTCGATCTTACGGCCTTCAAAATTCATTTTTTTAAAATCTACCGTTAACCAGTCCGGCACTTGAAATTCAAATACCTGCTCTTTGATTGGGTAAGCCGCATGAAAAAATAGCCGGGTTAAATACTTACCATCCAGGTAAACCTTTTTAACCATTACTCTTGCCATATCACCTTTTTGAGAAAAGCGCAAAGGGTAAAACTGCACCCGGCTATCATCGAAGAAGACGCCATCATCCGTTACTGAGCGGTCTATGCCGCCCCGGTCGGAGGTGATATATTTACTGTTATATTTGAAAGCTCTTTTAAACGTTTTCAACTGAATAAACTTGTTGTAATATTCAGCATAGGTCATACCCGAAAATTTTTTAAGGGATAGAAATTCGTATTCTGCGTCTTCCTGTATTTCCACCACTTTATCATTGAGGGCGTTTTTGCCCTTGTCAAAAGTGAAATAGCGGTAAGATGATTTACAGATAATGCCATCATCTTTAAATTTTTTGGCATAAAATTCTGCCGTACTAAGGTCATCATCATTTTGGGCCTGTATCGGGAAAGAGAAGAAAGAAAACAAGCAGAACAGCAAAAACGAAAGGGATGGTTTGGTAAGGGTCCATCTTTTTACAAAGTAACAAGCGGAGGTACGTTTAGCCGGGTAGCTAACGCTGAGGGTATGATTCATGCAATGCTGGTTAAGATATCGACAAAGTGTAAATGTACAGGTATATAACTATTATTTATCCATATTATTTTATATAAGATTAAAATTAATGAGATTAAGATACACTTTTACAATGGGGCTCTTAGGTCAAGCACGAGACTTCATTGATAAAGTAGTAAACAGATTTATTTTGTTTTATTGTCAGCTGCCATATTCAGCTCAAGCCAGTTTTTTTCTGGACTTATTCTTGCAACTACAGTATCGTTTGGTTTTGAAAATATTCCTTTTTTGGTTGTGATGGAATAATTCATGTGTTCAAACCTGCAATCCAGCCGGTGCAGGTTTATTTTTTGAAATGGTAGTATAACGCTGTCTGCTGCATTGAGATCAAGAAACCATTTTACGTTGTCTTTCGCACGCAGGCTTATTTTTATACTCCGTTCATCGATATCCATGTGCAGAGTTCCATCAACAGATTGCAGTGGCCAGGCTATATGTAATTTGCCACGAACAGAATCGGTTATTATCGGATCGCCGCCTGTCAACAGTGTTTCCTTCCCATCAATAACGGCTTTAAAACGCAGACCAGCGATATTCCCTGGTTTGCTCCAGATATAGCCGTCAACAAAGGGAAGCGTAAAAAACGAACATTCGTTGGATGTGGCTTTGTTCAAAGTGTAAAATGATGGAAAATTTTCGTTGAATAAATGAATATCACGAAAACGCAGCGTGCCATTTTCCCACAACAAATTGAGGCGGTAAAAGCGGCTGTTAAACCAAACGGTTTTATGGTTTCCTTCTTCCAGGTCGTTTGTTACAGTTACCGAAGTGGCGGGTGTAATTTTATAATGGTCTTTAAACCATTGGCCGGAGGCAGCTAGTGTTTCCACCTGTAGTTTCTTTTCATCTCTAAGCCGGGCAATTAAAGGCAATTGTATGGCAAATCCTTTTGCCATGGCATCCCAGGTAAACGAATTTTCCTGGCCCGCCTGCGTATAATTATATTCCATATCTGCGCCCTCAACAAACTCTTTAAAGTACCAGTTAACCCAGGCAGAATCGCCGCCAGCAGATGGATAAACGGGCTCCAATGTTACAACGCCTTGTCTTGCTGATCCAAAACCATTATCGTACTGACGAATTGGGTCACTACCGAGCATGCGAAAGATGGGCACTGGCGTTTGGTTCTTTTCACTTTGCGCCGGCATGTAGGAATTGATTTTACTGGGATAATAGGCCTGGTTCCAGTAACCGCCCCACAATGTGTAGCCATCGGTTCCATATTGGTCCTTACAATTACAGGACGCCACAATATGGTATTTTGTGTACAGGTAATTCAGCGTGTGTGCATCAATAAACCAGGAGCCAACCGACCTGGGATAGTAACCGAATATCTTTTTAAAATCGGCCATGTACACATCGCATAACTTTTCCCTCTCGGCAGGTGTGTAGCCAGTAGAAAAGCCAACGTCAGCAAACCAATCCCAGGGGTAACGGCCACGCCATTTAAGGCCGGCTTTTTCAACCAGTGGTTGTGGAATTTCCCACCATGCTCCAACCTCAAAACTATTGCGGGGTAAGGCTTTCAGTAATTTTTGATAGCGTGCATCCATCAGCGCATCGTACTGCAACAAAAACGTTCCGCCCAGTTTGTATTGTTGCATCATTTCTACCTGCTTTGCAACAGTTTCATACAATACCTGTTCTGTAACGGCGCTATCTCTCGGCTCCAGCAACCGGATAAAATTTACAATGTTTACTATTTTAGGATGGCTGGGATTTTTAGGAGGAAAGCTTTGATGACTGCCTGTTTTGTTAAAAGAAGATAGCATACAAATGCAGGTGAAACCAGTTAGCACAAAGCCAATTATTTTTTTATTCATTTGATTGATCATCTTTTTAGGCTCTTTTACAAAAAGAATTTTCATTTAATAAAAAGGAATTTGGCTGGCGGTAAGGCCGTCAGCAGCTGCAATATCAGCAATAAAATAGTATAAGGGAAAAAGCCTTTTGAAAAACAGGTGCTTATTTTTTTGTCTCAGGATTAAAAGTTCGCCAGCTGTGCCAAAACTCCTGGTAGGCTGGCAATGATTTCAAATTTGCACTGCTGTTGATTCCCTTGCCATCGATGTTGTACTTATGATTATTTTGTACCAGGGTATCGTTGCGTAAACTGAAGTTGTTTAACGCATCCGGATTTTCAAAAGCAAAAAAGCTTTTATCATCCTGCGCCAAAACCAGGATAATATTTTTTCCATCCAGCGTATCGTTGATAATGCGCTTTTCTTTTAACTCGTTCCAGTCGTACGCCTTTTTTTCTTTACCAGCTTTTACACCAATCACCCACGATTTATCTTTCCAGCTAAGGCTATCCGTGCCTGTTAGTTTGCTGGTACTTTTGCCACTTTCAAATTTACCGGTCGTGTCATATTCATTTTTAAATGCCGGGTCTTCCTGCATCACGAGTGAGTTGGGATTGAGTGCAAGCCACTTTGTTAACGAAGTTTGTATATTAAAGAATTCTGGCAGTTTTTGTCCTTTTAATTTACCGGTAATGGCTTCTCCCGTTGCCTGGCGCCACCAGCTTTTTGTAGTCGCATCTTCCAGCATGGCATTAAAATGATCCATACCAACTAAACGAAACTGTTCCGGTTTGCCATTTACAATCGGTTCGTATACACGGCCGGTTCTGCATACGGTACAATAAGTAATCAATAATGGTTTACCGCCCACGGTATCCTGAACCTGGTGATGATAGCCTAAAAACCTGATGGGATAAGCTTTTGCTTCGCCGTTGTTGATTACGCCAATTACCAATCTTCCGGAGTCTACTTTATTATTGGCTTCATTTACCATCAGCACTTGTTTTGGTTTATAAAACATATGATCTGCGGCCATTTGAAAATTGACGACATAAATTACTGAAACAAGCAGCAGTAAAAACAACAATGGCGCCCACCAGCTTTTCCATTCGAACCTGTATGCACCAACTATAATCATTGCAGCAAACACTATCCTAAATGCCCAGCGCCATTGGTATAAAAAATATGCCACATCAATACTGTTCATCTGCTGGCTGCCCGGCATGGGCATGATGAGGTACACATTCAATATTTCAAACAACAGCAGGCCAAAGAAACCGAGATAGAATATTTTTTTCATGAAATTCAATTATATGATTATTCCTTGTTCATTACTTGCTTGCATCATAACCGGCATAGCCCTCCTCCGCCCTTTGCTTTGCCCTTTCAATATAATAATTTTTATCTTCAGGAGCCCAGGTGGCCAGGCCATCTACATACCGGTTAAACATACAAAAAGCTGCCGCTATTAATACGGTGTCATGTATTTCCTTGTCTGTTGCACCAACAACCTTAGCGGCATCAATTTGTTCGGCGGTTACATTTTTTCCGCCTTGTTGAACTTTTTCAGCGATCCATAACAACGCTTTCATTTTATCAGAAATGTTGGTGTCCATATAATCTTTCTTCACCGCATCAATAAAGGCACTGTCGCATTCCAGGTAATGTTGTGCCAGGCCTCCATGCACATTTTGACAAAAAGCGCAATCATTTAACGAAGAAACATAAGCAGCAATTAATTCTCTTTCACCACGGCTCAGCGAATTGTCACTTCGTAGCAACACTTCTGCAAGGTCGTTCAAAGGCTTGGCTGTTGCGGGGCTGAAAGCCATCGGGCCGCGAATGCCGGGAAAATCGTTTTCTAAATTTATATGAGCCATTGTTTAGAGTATTTAATTTTAAAATAGTATCCATTAAGATCATTCATTAAAATTATTGTTCAGTCACAGGCAATGGAAATTCTGTCCATACGTCGTCACCTGTTCTGTCGAGAGGTAGGTCAGCCAGTTTGTTATACCTGCGCAAATCTATCCAGCGATGCCCTTCATAAAAAAGAGAATACCTTCTCTGGTACAACAATTCAGTTATCAGCGCATCTGTTGTTATTGCGCCGGCATAAGGAACCAGGTTATGGCCTTGCCTAATTACATTCAAGGCGGTAACTGCATCAGGAAAAGCGTTGGTGTTTATTTTTGCTTCGGCGTATAACAGTATTAACTCTTCATTTCTTATGATGGGTAAAGGGGCAGTACTTGAAGTATACACCCATACGTCCCGGTCGCTACTCAAGCCATTGAGTGAAGCTGTAGCGTTTCTAACACTGGTTTTATTAATCCGGTCATCGCCTGATTTTATATCTGCAGCAAAGGAAGCATGCGCAACCCTCACTTCTCCACTTTGGTTTTTAGGAATAAACATCGGGTTTAGCTGATCGCCGGAGCCGGTACCAAACACATGGTTCACACCCAGATAAAAGTCTTTTGTTATGTCAAAAAAAGATTCATTCAAGGCGGTTAATACTTCCGGCCATTTTTTACGATAGGCCGCAACCCGGGCGGCGATGGCACGGTTTACTTTTAGCAAGCCGGCTGCATCATTTAAACCATCAAAGCCGGCAAGAGGAAACGCTACAGCAGCAGTTGCGAAATCTGTTTTGGCTGAATCCAATATGGCTGCGATAGCAGTCAGTCCATCATCATAACTTACAAAGGCGCCTAAATTATCGGGGTCTGTTACATTTATTCTTATTCCTTTTGTGTAGGTAAGATTCAGATTCAGTAATAACTGGTAGGCTTTAATGGTTCTTGCAAAACCGATGTAACCACTTTTTTCTGCTCCGCTGATCAGGGTAGAATTAGTAGCTGCCTGTATTAGTGTATTGCAGTTTTTTACAACCCTGTAACGGGCCGCCCACGGATTGGTAATATAAAAATTACTGCTGCTTAAGGTAGCATCATTTGCGCCCAGCAAATCGGTAACGTAACGAGGCTCAGATCCTGAAAATCGATATCCTTCTCTGCCGATTGTACCAACATCATCCAGGTAAAAAGCGATGTTGTTGCGCATCCCTGATTCGGTGCCGCTTACCAGATTATTTAATTCGCTTTTGGAGGCATTGCCTAAAAATTGTTCAATTGTAGGACTGTTTAAATTACCATAATCTTTTTTGCAGGAAGAAAAGAAAATAGCTGTTGCCATAACAACCGCGGTATATATATATTTACTGTGTTTCATTTTAATAATTTTATTTGCTTTTATAAATTGATCCATTGTGACTTTTCAAACAGGGTTAGAAATCTATAGCGACGTGTAAAGAAGCCCGTTTAGATGCCGGGTAAGGATCAACATCAACACCTGAAGAAAAACCTGTTCCGAAATTGGATACTTCAGGATCGTAGGATTTATATTTTGTGATGGTGAGGTAATTGTTCAGAGAAGCACCCACCCTGATATTTTTGATAAATAATGTAGACGGTAATTTGTTGAAAGAATAATACAATCCTATTTCTCTTAAACGCAGGTAGCTTGCATCTTCCACAAAAACTTTGGCAGAACTTCCGACCTGTGAAATACGGTAGATGCCATTTGGCATGCCTGCCTTAATGGTCATGGCATCAAAGTCAGGCGAGGTTTGTCCAAAATCGTTTTGCAGGTAAGTCAGGTTCACATTGTCGCCGCCTTTTTTCCAATGCATTAAAAAGCGCAGGCTTAACTTATTGTGAAAAGTAATTTCGTTGTACGTATTCATCTGGAACTTTGGTTCTGCGTCGCCTAATACGCCTACACCAGCACCATTCAAGCCAACGATTTGTGTAGCGGATTTACCCTGCTCAACCTGGAACGAACCAAGCACATAACCAAATGATCCCTGCGGAATGGGTGTAATGGTGTATTTTGTAACCAATGATTTATTCAGCCAGAAATTAACGGATGTATTCCAGGTGATATTTTTTGATGCAACTGGTTTTGCTTTTACACCCAGCTCAACACCACGGTTACGTAAGTCTCCCGCATTTACCCATTTGGTAGAAAAGCCGGAAGAGGCCGGCAATCCTGCCAGCATCAGGAAGTCGAATATTTTTTTGTTATAGTAGGTAAATTCAAAAGCCAGCTTGCCGTTCAGCAAACTAAAATCAATACCAGTTTCCAGTTCGGTTTGTTTTTCTGGCTTGATGGAGGCATCGCCGCGTTGTATATTTACCAACGACCCAGGGTTGCCGGCAATATTAGAAACCACCAGAGAAGTAAACTTGCTGCCGTACGCCGGAACGTTAGTGGCTTGTCCGTAAGCCGCCCTTAATTTGATGTCATCAAACAAGCCTTTTTGTATAAGACCCAGGCTGGTTAAATTGATTGACACGCCGCCCTTTGGATAAGCATAATATTTTTTTACATCGCCATTATTACTGGAACGGTCAAAACGTACACCACCTGTCAACGTAATACCATTATTGATCACCGCTTCTTCCTGTACAAACACCCCATCATTCTGGTATTTGGCCCTGAACTGGGTGGCAGTTAAAGCACCCGCCTGGTCAACATTCGACTGACCAGAAATAACCTGTGTAGCGACGTTCAGTAAATTATTGTAATCACCGCTTTCCCTGGTGATGCCTGCAGATGTAGTAAAAGAGAGTTTGTCAGAAGGGGTGAAGGAATTCACCAGCGAGGCAATATAGTTGGTGCTTAAATTTTTTGTAGCACCCTGTATTGAAGTTCCTTTGTTAACTGCCTGGAACTGCAGGGCACTTGGAAATAAAGCATTGGTTTCAAGATTATAAAAATCGAAACCACCCCTTGCTACAAACCTTGTAATGCTGTTGTTGTTTTTTTGCAGAATTGCATCCAGGTTTAAGCCGGTTATAAAACGGTTCACCGATTCATTATTGGTCATCAATGCTATTGTTTGTAAAGGATTAGATGCGCCAAATGGATTGGCCGGGTAGTTGCCAAACTGATCAGGATGCAACTGCGCAAAGCTGGGAGTAGATGACAAGGCAATGCCAATAGATGTTCCGGTATTATCATTGCCGGACAAGCCCCTGTCTGCAGAAGAATTGATATAATTTGTACTGATACCGATTTTGATATTATCCGTTATACGGTGATCTACATTTAACCTTAGACTGCTGTTTCTATACCCGGTATTTTTTACAATACCATCTTCATCTTTTTGTGCTGCTGAAAAGAAGAAGTTTGTTTTTTCGCCACCACCACTCATGCTTAACACAGTATTTCTTGCAAAGCCTTTGTTGCCATATACTTCCTTTTCGTAGTCATAAATTTGCCCTGCTGTTTTTGCTGCTGTAAACTGCGCTGCCAATGCGGCTCCGGCTGACGGGTCACGGGAAAGGCTGGCGGCTTTTTCTGCCGTAAACTCCCTTACGCCTAACAATTTTCTTGCTGAAACCTGGCCAAGGTCCTGCGAAATACTGATGTTTGTTTTTCCCTGTTTACCTCTTTTGGTAGTGATGACAATAACACCTGCTGATGCTTTGGAACCATAGATAGCGGCGGCGGAAGCGCCCTTTAAAATTTCGATGTTATCAATATCTTCTGCACGGATATCTGCAATGCGGCTGGAAGCATTGTCCTGGTTGGAAGTGGGGCTGCCGCCGGATGCTGCATTTGTTACTGCATTTAATCCACCCGAGGTAGCCGTGTTATCGATAAAAACACCATCCACCACATACAACGGTTGGGTATTGCCGTAAATGGATGTGACGCCTCTTAGTTTTACAGAAATACCACCACCTGGCGCACCGGTGTTTGAATTGATATACGCACCGGATATTTTTCCGTTAAGAGCGGCATCAAAAGTTTGGGCTGGCGCTACGCCGTTTAATTGTTTGGAAGAAATAGTAGCTACTGCATTGGCAAGATTTCTTCTTTTTACATTGGTAGCCAGGCCTGTGACAACCACTTCATCCAGTTTGGCAAAATCCTCTTCCATTTTTACCTGGATGTCGTTCTGTGCGGCATCGGCTGTAATTATTTTTGTTTTAAATCCCGAAGTGCTGACAGTTAGTTTTGCAGTGGCAGGCAGTGTTAAAGTAAATTTTCCATCGGCATCTGTAATGGTGCCTTTATTGCTTTTGTTGATGGAGATGGTAACGCCAGTTAACGGGGCCATATTGGCATCGGTAACTTTACCAGTGATTGTTTTTTCCTGGGCAAAAAGCCAGTCAGGCAAAAATATAAGGAATAGTATCACCGGTAAAAAATGAAGTACTTTTTTCATTTGAGTTTGTTTTGAATTTTAATGTTGATTTGGGATTATTAGAATGGATTGCTTTTAAGTGGGTTGTTTACTGGTAAAAACATAGTTTCCATAGCCATTATCCACAATTTGTTTTGCCCGAAGCGGATAGGAATCCATATCGGATGGAGTAATGGTGGCGAGGCCATCTACATACCTGTTAAACATGCAAAATGCAGCGGCAATCAACACGGTATCATGTATGTCTTTGTCTGTAGCGCCTTTTTCTTTTGCCAGCTCAACGTCGGCTGTGGTTACGTTTTTTCCACCCCGCTGTACTTTTGCCGCAATGGCCAGTAGCGATTTTAATTTATCAGAAACAGGGGCTTTGGAATAGTCTTTTCTTACCTGCTCCACCAGCTCATTATCACCATCCAGGTAAATACAGGCAATCGCCCCGTGGGAATGATTACAGTAAAAACAATCATTGAGATAAGAAACATAAGTGCCGATTAACTCCCGTTCAGCACGCGATAGACCATCTTCGCTTCTTAATAAAATTTCTGCCAAAACACCCATTGGTGCAGCAGTTACGGGACTGTAAGCCATGGCGCTTCTAATCCCCGGAAAATCGTTGTTGAAATTAATGTGTGGCATACAATCGTTTAAAAATTGAATTGATTTTTTCTGCGAGTCCGGTATTATCTATCCTGGCTTTTATTTTTGCAAAGGCAATATCCCTGGAAGTTGAAAGGTTTTAAGGGAGCGGATTTTAATGGATTACTTTATAATAATTTTCATCACTTCGGTTCCGGAGATGCAGGCAGCACATATCCTTTGGCCATTCTTTCGCCCATTGCTTCATATACCGCAGGGTCGGTCGGTGTAAAACTGGCAAGTCCGTCAACGTAGCGGTTGAACATAGAAAAAGCTGCGGCAATCAGCACTGTATCATGGATTTCGCGGTCATCAGCACCCAACATCCTTGCAGCTGCAATGTCTTCGGGTGTTACTTCTCTTCCCAACACCTGTACCTTTCCGGCAATGTGGAGTAAAGCTTTTAGTTTATCACTTGCACCAGATTGCTGCATATCATGCAACACCTCATCCACCAGGTTTTTATCAGGTCCATACAGGCATCTTGCCGCCGCCGCATGACTGCTCATGCAAAAAATGCACTCATTGCGGTAGGATACATAAGCTGCAATCAATTCCCTTTCGGCTTCAGATAAGGACGAAGGGCCACGCAATAAAACCTGTGCTAAATCATACAAAGGCTTTCCTGTTTCAGGTCGAAAAAGTACGAGGCTTCTGATACCCGGAATGTTCTCTTCTACTTTAATATGCGCCATAGTTATTTCGCCTCTGCCGCCATTTTGGTGGACTATTGCCTGGAGGAGAATACAGGGTTTAGTGAATACTATCAGCCGAAAATTTTACTTCCGTCACTGATTCGACGTCTGCAGCATCAGCAGTGAAAAATGTTACTACTAAGCCTATCAGGAACACCGTGGAAAAGATAAATAAGGCATTGCTATAGCCGCCTAATTCAGTCACCAGCACACCCACAAACAGCACAGCAACCGCCGTTAAAACTCTGCCTGTGTTAAAACAAAAACCCGTTGCGGCCCCGCGGATTTCAACCGGAAATAAATGTGGTATATAAACGGAAAGCACGCCCTGACTGGCGCCGAAGAATAAAGCCAGTATAATAATTTCGAAATATACAATCGGAGAAAAATGAACATTTGTTTTAAACAGGATGAGTGACATTACTGCACAAACTGAAAAACAAAGCTGCATGGATTTGCGAAGGCCGATGGCGTTGGTTAACCAACCGGACAAAAAACCTCCGGTTAAACCGCCCATACCCAGCATCATCATGCTAAGCCCTCTTTCTTTTTGTGCATCACCATTAATTACGAGTGTTTGTATCCAGGTAGGCAGCCAGGAAAAGATCGCCCACAAGCCAATGAGCATGGTGCCAAAAATAATGGAGCCGGTTATTAAATCTTTACGATGGCTGCCGGTAAATAAAGTGTCTTTAACATGTGATTGCAAAGCAATTTCATCCCGGTTGTATTTCCATTTGGGTGATTCTTTTAATAAAAAACAGGCAATTATGGCGATACCCACAGGGAAGACACCTATTAAAAAACCCTGTCGCCAGGAGGAAACAAAATAATCAATTACCCCTGCGGAAAAAATACCCACGGGTATTGAGATGGATAAAATACCGATGAAGATGGCCCTGGTTTTTTGCGGCCATTCTTCCATCATGATGGTAACGGTAGTTACCAAAACACCTCCCAAACCAAAACCACTAAAAAAGCGGCAAATTACGACGCCCCACCAGTTGGGCATGTAACCAGTTAAAATCGTAAAGATCCCGTAGCTGGCAATTGACACGATTACGCCTGCTTTTCTTCCCGCTTTATCACTTATGATACCGCAAATAAAACCACCAAATGCTCCGCCGAAAATAAAAACCGCGTTGATATAGGCGCTGATGGTATTGAGTTCACCTTCACTTTTTTCGCCCAGTAAATCTTTTACAGCCACGGGCAGGTAAACACTCATCAACGTCGATATGGTGCCGGCGAATGCAGTCCCTAAAAAGCAAATGGCAAACAACAACCAGTAATAGGGTTTTATTTTTTCATCTTGTGTTGGTAAAGTCATTGTCTATTTTTTTAGATGCTCATAGCCCTGCGGCAAACGATTGTATCCATTGTTGTTTAAGCGCTCTCCAAGTCCTTTGTAAAATGCAGGATCAGTTGGCGTAACGGTTGCCAGCCCGTCTACATAACGGTTGTACAGGCAGAACAATGCTGCGATCAAAACAGTGTCATGAATTTCTATGTCTGTTGCTCCGGCTTCTTTTGCTTTTTGCACTGATTCGGTCGTTACACTTTTTCCACTCTGCTGCACCTGTGCGGCAATGGTTAGTAAGGCTTTCATTTTTTCACTTACCGGTGCAGTAATAATATCCTGCTTTACCCTGGCCGAGGTTTCTTCTTCACCCAATAAAATATTGGCTGCTGCCGTATGGGCTGTTGTGCAAAACGTACATTGGTTGCGGTGTGAAACAACAGTGGCGATTAATTCTCTTTCGCCTTCGGTTAGAGTGGATGGACCACGGAGCAGAATTTGCGTTAACTCCCTGATGGGTGCTGCGGTTTCTTTGCTGTATTCCAGCAAACCGGTAATACCGGGCAAATGTTGCTCTAAGGGAATGTAAGGCATACTTAATGGTTTTAATAATCTCAAATAATTTTTAAAAATTCAAATACTTCCTTTGATTATATGCGTATTGCCATTGATATAGTTGCTGTGCGTCCGTCAGCCGGCAGAATACCCGGCCCGGGATAAAAAGTAATCCTCCGGTTAAAATATTTATTGTTGGCAAAGTTGTTGATAGCCCCGCTTAAACGGAATTGTTTTGACAATTGCCAGCTGAAACCCCAGTCCCAGACATGATAGGCGGGAATAATTCCTATAACACCATTTCCGCTTGATACGGTATTAAGTGCGTCATTGAAATTCATGCCGGTATAACTGTATTGGAAATTAAAAAGCAGGTTATTGAAACGAAAGTCAACGCCCGTTTTGTTTACCCAGGCCGGTGCGTTTTCAACATAATTACCCTTTATCGTTTTGTTGCTACCCGATTGGCTGATGATACCGCTTACATAACGGGCATTGTTATAAGCCAGCGAATTAAATATTTTGATATCGTTTTTTACCATAGCGGGATTAATGAGTTTCATTAATGAAACTTCTCCAAAAGCTTCTATTCCCTTTGTAACCGAATTGCCAATATTGGTAGAATACAAATAAGCATTGCCAACAGCATCTGTTTGGCTAAGCAGGCCCACTTTGTTGCCATAGTAGAGATAAAAAACATTTACTTCAAATTGGACAATATTTTTATAATGGCCCCTGTAGCCTAAATCAACAGTATAACCCTTACTGTCTTTTAAATTGGGATCTATTTTATCTAACCGGTCCGGGGGGGTAATATTCGCATATAGATAGGGGCGGTATTCCTGCGAAATGTTGCCATATAACTGGGTGGCCTGGCTCAGCTGGTATTGCAAACCAGTGCCGAACAATGGAAAATTGCGGCTGCTTTTATAATGAACTGCGGTACTGGCAGCATTAATAACGCCACTAAGATCAGTTTTAATTACTTCGTACCGTACACCTGGTATAACCGAAAATCGGGGCGTAATTTGAAAATTGTTTTCAGCAAAAAAAGCATAGTTGCCGGTAGTAAGCCTGAGATCTGTTCCGTAGGGTTTATTAAGCGAAAGGTCAAAATCGCTGCCACTTGTTCCCACACCTTTTTGTTGTCTTTTGGTTAGCTCAGTAAAATACCGGGCGCCTCCGGACAATGTGTTATTTATTTTTCCAATTGTATATTGGTGTAAAAGGCGAGCCTCAGTAGTATAGCCGGCATAATAATCCCTGTCAACCTGCCTCGGGTTGTATTTGCCAATAGCCGTATTGATGGTGTCGGGTATATTGCCGGCATTGATGAACTGCACACTGTTGCGCTGGCCAAAAATGCCGTTGGCAGTAATTTCCAGTTTGGTATGTTGGCTGATAGCATAGGTAAGTTTTACAGCAGGGATGTTAATGATTGGCTGAAAGTAGTTCCTTGATCTTTCAGATTGTTTCGGGTTTGCTTCAAATTGTGCATCAGTGAGCCCACCTGCTATTTGTTGTACATAATCCATCCTGGAAAATTCAGCTGATACGCTGATTCGCTCATTTATTTTGTATCCAAGATGCACATGAAACGTGTGGTAGCTGAAATTCGCATTATCCCGCCAGCCGTCGCCATGCCGGTTGTCATAAAAGGCGTAATAATTTAATTTTCCTTTGGTGCCCCCTGCTGAAGTGAATGAATTAAAATAATTGTTGCTTCCGGCAGTTTGCTCACTTTCTATTGCGAGCGCTTTTGTACTGTCGCCGGTTTTTAAACGGTAGTTCATCATGCCTCCAAATTGTGGCCCAAACTGCAGGGCCGAAGATCCCCTTACCAGTTGCACCTCTTCCACGGCCTGCATGGGGACAGTATAATGATTTTCAGGGTATCCAAAAATATCCGAATTGGTGTTGTAGCCGTTTTGGCGCATATTCATTTCAATCGACCGGTGGGGATCGGTACCTCTTGAGCCAATATTTAACTGTGTTCCTGCACCATCCATTTCCCACATATTTAACCCGGGTATACGGGCCATAAGGGTCCGGCTGACATTTTGCTGAAGCCCGGGAGTATTGTTATTTAACAGCAGAGCGTTGGTTCGTTTACCGGCATAAATATTCATACCAGCAATATCCGGAAGATAAGACGCATCTGAAGCTTTTAGCTTTGCATAAACGATTATACTGTTCAACGTTTTTTCTGAAAGGGAATCTATTATTTTTTTTGTTGGCAGGTGTTGACCATCGCATGCTGATGCATAGAAGTAAATTGCAAAAAAAATGCATTTTAAATTTGAATATAATTTCATTTTTTATTTTTTGGTCCGGGTAAACCTTATCAGTTAAATGATTTAGTAAGAAAATTAAGCTTCAAAAAACTTCTATTATTGTAAATACAGAAATGGAATTAAAAAGAGGCATCATAAAGAATTATGACGCCTTATCATTAAACTAAACTGCTAAAAACGACTGACTAAAAATATTGCCTGGTTTGGTGTATTATTTTAATTATAAAATTGTAATTGTTCAGGTTGTTGAAAATGGCATTGTAAAGAATTACAACGCCTTATATTGGTGCATCATTAACCTAAAAACTAAGCCTGAAAAAAACGATTTAATTTATTCAGCCCCATCAGTAAGCGCTCTTTGTATAGCATACCCACCTACGCTTTTCCCTACAGTCAACCCAACAGCGCAATCGCTGCGGTAGTGAATGCCACCGTACATTCTTGAATTGGAAGCTTCCTGCGCCATCGCTTCATAAGCCGATGCTCTTTCTGGAATGATATGGCCCAATATGGCCGCCGCCGCACCGCTAAAAGTTGAGTGGCCTGAAATATAAGAAGGGAAGTTAGGTATCCCTGTAAGTGTTTTTATTGCCGGGTTCAATTGTGTCGGCCGTGGATTGTAATAATAATTTTTTGTATCCCAGCAAACAATGGCGGCATCCATTAGCGACATGTTAAGTAATGCCATATTTCTTGCCCAACGAACCTCACTAAAACCTTTTGCAATAAAATCTTCAGCAGCTATGGCATCCCAGTGGCCTGGAGGAGTAGATGTAGCTACCCCATCAGCCCAGAACTGAACAATGGCGGTTCTTTCGCGTGTTGGATTTTTTACCATCTGGTAAATCTCTTCTGTTTCATCTTTCATTTGCTTGCTGCCAACAGCGGGTGGCGGCGCCGGGCGCAATGATAACGCAGTTAAAGAATCAAATAAAAATGCTTTTGTTTTTCCAAAAACAGGCAGCATGGGCGGCCGCTTTGGAATTTCCAGGCTATACCAGGGGGTTTCGCCCCTTGCCATACAATCCGTTTCGAGCTTTGCCCAAATGGTGGGCGTACCTACTGCAGCACCCGCCCTGTCGCCTCGTGCCCTCGCTGTAAATTTTTGTGCTACTGCTTTGCCCAAAGCCTCACCTGCTTCGATGTCGCTGCGTACATTGGCGCCGGCAATAATTCTTGCTCTTCTGTGTTCTGCTGCTTTCTGCTGTATATAATCCTGGTCTCCGGGAAAAAGTAGTTTCAACATTTCAACCGCTGTACCTTCTACTACCGCATCTTCGGATGGATAAGACGGCAACTCTGACTTTGGAACCAATACCTGTAAAGTAGCATCCACTTTATACGGCGCCGCACGGTTAAATTGTTTTTTATAATACCAGGCAGTTACCAAAGCATCGTATTGGGCTGCACTTACATAAGCATAGGCCCTTGCTGCATAAGGGGGATTACTGAATGGAAATTGCGGGTATGCCAGTGGATTGGCGGCACTTGGAATAGGGTAGGTACCATCGGGGTTTTGATAAGGAGGCAGGTTGTGTTTGGCTACCAGTTCCCTTAAAATTTCGTTCCAGCGCAGTATAGCGCCGGCACTCCAATACTTTACCATCTTTTTTTCTTCCTGCGTAATATTGGCCTGGGCGCTTTTTATTTCATTGATCTGCGCAATGTAATCAGGAGTGTTTGTGGCGATAGGAGTTGCTACCACGATATCTGTCGGTGCAGCCAGCAGCACGGGTTTCCACGAGCCTGCATTCGAATCAATGTTGGTTGGTGCCAGGGCAGGTGCATTGTCTGTTCTGCCCACGATATCTTTATTGCATGCTATAATGATTGCTGCCGCAGCAACCACAATACAAACCTGGTACAAAAATAATTTCTTGTTCATGTTAATTTGTTTTACCTGATTTATCAGTTGATGTTGTTTTGCGTGTAAAGTCAAGGATATAAAAAACGGAGCCGTAAAAAGCAGTTGCCTGCCCAACATTCCTTCCGGCAACAGTTGTATTACCACCGCCTACCAATGATAAATTGTGATTTGCTGTAACAACATATTTAACATTGGCACCTATGGTGGTGGCATTCATTTTATTGCTGGGGAAAGGCATATTATTCCTGGTGATATCAAAACCGCCAAGCGTGGTCCATTTGTTCAGCACGGCTTCTGCAATTAATTTACTGCTGCGGTAACCAGCCCTGAAATTAAAGTTGGAAGCATCGGGCATTGACACTTCATTGGTGAGATGCGACTGCGTATCATAGTAAGATGTGCGGTCTAATTTTGTGTTATCTCTTACCACATAAGTAGCACTGCCGGTAACAAAAATGTTGTTTACCTGGTAGTCCAGCAGCAATCTTGCAGAAAGTGTTTTACTATGCAGCCCGATTGATAGCGGCAAAAAATCAACTACATAATTAGTTAGTGGTATGGATGCACCCCCAATGGTATACAAAGAAAATGTACCCGGTCCGAGCATCTGTTCAACCGGCATCCATTTTATAAACAGGCTTAGATCCTGAAAGCCCTGCATGCTGTGCAATGTGCCGTCTGATGCTTTTGTTTTGATGTAAGGCACATTAAACAAAGCGTTTAGTTTTCCTGTAATACCGTAGGCGCCCATTACTGCAAACGTGTTTGTGCTTACAGTGCCCAGGTTTTGATTGTCTCTTTTTAAAGTGCCTTCCCAATAATTTTTCCAGCTGCTATGGTTGTACATTGGCCCTACACAAAACTGCCTTTTCTCCATCATAATGGCATCCATATCTGTTTGCGCCTTGCTTGTTAATGGCAAGATTGTTACAGCAATTGCGATTGATACTATTGATAACAAGTATTTCATATCCAATTTTTATAGTTCTTTTTTAATTTGATAAAGCATAAATTGTTGTTTAAAATTTTACGCTGAAACCAAGGTTAACTACATAATCTGCAAAGGCGGCGTCGCCCTGTACATGTTTATTTTGCGTAATGCTGTTTTCCTTATCTGTTACACTTTGTGTTCTGTTGCGGGCAACAGCAAAGGGTACAGAAACAAAGAAGTTCAGATTATGTACCATGTAAGCAGCAGCTGGTTCTACCGACCATATATAACCGGGTCTGCGAAAATCACCACTGCCACCAATCAAGTCGTGAACGGGTACACATTCCAATTTAGCACCGGCTGCCACAGTTAATCCGTGCAAGCTGTTGATTGAATAATTAAAACCACTTCTGAACATATATTGATCCGGCACACTGCAAATGGCTTCGTTGGCTAAAGACGCCACCAATGTTTCACGATAAGTTCTTACGCCATTCTGTTCCCTGGGATTAATCAGGTAATAGAAATTGCCATACATACCAAAATTGCGGGTGAAATTGTAATAGGCATTTAGTTCGGTTGTAAAGCCGGTACCACCATCTCCCAATTGTATGGATTGATCCACAGTACGCAGTTCTTTTGTTCCATTGGGTCCTACGTTGTACCAGTAGTCTTTAAAATTATCATCGCCTGTTGGCAGTTTAATTCCTAATCCTGCCTGTATATTTCCTTTGGTACTTTTCTTTGGATCAAGCAGCCACCTGTAGGCGGCAAAGCGCATATCGCCCAGGCCAAAAGAATGTGTTGTGTGTCGTTCTTTTTTTATGTAAGCGCCGTTTACAAGTCCATGTTCATACAGGGATGAACGTGCATTCGACAAAATAGGCAGGTCAACCATAAAAGACCAGCGGTCATTTACTATGCGTGTTAATGCAAGATCAATACTTGTCTGGTGATTGATTACTTCGCTCCCATCTACCAGTCTTTGCTTATTTTCAGTAGTGCCGGAAAAATGGCGAAAAGACCTGAAGGAGCGGGATGTGGTACTTAATAACCAGGAAGCTTTATCATGTTCGTCAGGATGCAGCATATTGATGTTGCCTGTACTGCGAACTGCAACGCAGCCCTGCGCCGATGTTTGAATATAAAAGCCTGCAATCAACAGGATAGATAAAATGTACTTCATAATAATTTTTTTTAGTAGTTAGTTTTTAAGAATGGTTTATGTTTAAGTCAATAGAATGAATAGCGTTCCTATTTTTCAATGCGGATCAGTAAATAAAAAGATAAGGCGTGTGAAAATTAATATACCCCAATGCAGGGCTGCATTAATTTTACAAAGTCTTATGTCGCTGGTTTAAAAAAGGGTGTTCTGGTTAAGCGTGTTTCTTATTTTTTGCAAACCTGTAAGAATAGCCAAGACTGATGGAATAATCTGCAAAAGCAGCATCGCCCTGAACATGAACCAATTTACTTGCGTCGCTGATTTTTGAATTTTGCAGATTTTGGTCTGCCTTATCAGCGGCGCTTTGTGTACGGTTTTTAATGAAGTTATATGGAACAAATAAACTAATACTGTGCTGACCCATACGGTATGAAACACCAGACTCAACGGCTACAACATAACCCGGGCGACGATACGCTACCTGCCCGCCAATAATGTCATACGCGGGAATACCTTCCATCCTGGTTGCCAGCGAAAACGTAAGTGTTTTTGCTTTTAAAACAGAAGCCATAAATCCTGCACGGATGAAATACTGATCTGGCGAAGCGTAAATATTGTAACCAGCTAAACCCGCTTTTGCTGCTGATTTATAAGTGCCGTTTGATTCCCTTGGGTTAAATAAATAATAGCCGTTTGCAAAGCCATAAATGTCTTTGTAGATTTTTTTAAATCCCTGGAATTCCAACGAAAATCCTACACCACCATCACCTGGTTGTATGGCCTGGTCGTTGACAGCACTTTTGGTTGTACCATCTTTTTGCAGTGCATTATCAGTTGTATTGTGACTGCCTGTTGCCAGTTTCAACCCAAAGCCAATCATCAGGTTTCCTGTGTGTGCAGCAGCTGGGTCGGTAACCCAATAGTTAAGTCCCAAACGGGCATCAGCAATCCCTTGTGCGAATACACTGTAACGGGTTAGTTTTTTTGAAGCCGAATCTTTATTCAGTGTTAAAGTTTGAGAGCGCTCGTTGTGCACATAAGGCAGTGTTACATTTAACTGTAAACGGTTGGTTAAACCGTAAGACAAATTAAGATCCACCGCATGAGAATAAATATTAACCGCATTGCCCAATACCTGGCGCTGAGGCTGTTCGTCTGTACCTACAAAATGCCGCCAGCTGTGGAAGTAACGGTAGTTGGTTCCTGCCTGGAAATCGCCTTTGGAAAGATTGTAGGAACCAGATGGAGACATGGCGCCCAGCCCGCCCATCTGGCGTACCGCTACGCATCCCTGCGCTGTTGATTGTAAATGAATTGTGGTGGTTAATAATAAAGCTATAATAAAAATAGATATGATCCGTTTCATGTTTGATTTTTGAGTAGTGAATTTTTTGGATGCCATGTACAACTCCAATCAATGCTAACAGGTGACTACACCCGGTAATATTAATTGCTAACTAACCGGCACAGATTGTTATTTTTTCATTTTCAATTTACCGTTAATAAAGTCGCCTACTTGTTTGCCCACGGCATTGCTTACGATGCAGGATGGGTGAAAATGAATGCCGCCGTAAAACCTGGCTGAGTTATTTTCCAGTGCCGCCTGCCTGAAAGAAGTAAAGTTGCGGTTTTGAATGCCAAACTCAAGCTCCGTGCTATCTGTGTAGGCAAAATTATCACCGTAAATATCAGTTAATGCTTCCGCTGCTGCTGATGAAATGGTTGAATGTCCGCAGGTATATTCCGGAAAAGCCGGTGTTTGCAAATAAGGTCTCCAGTTAGGATCAATGTATTTGTTGATCACTGTTTCAGGACGCACGGTATTGTACGTATACTTCACCTGCCAACATTGAATGAATGCATCAAATAAGGCAATGGAAGTTTTGGCGTATGCATACACCGTTTCATCGTAACTGGATTTAGCTTGTTTAGCCGCAATGCCAATTATACTCATCCAGTGACCTGAGGGAGAAAACTTTTTTGTACCGAACATTACATGACCAGAAACATTGAGTTTAAAAGGATTATCATCCCAAAAGTCAGCTATATGCTTTTGTTCATCGGTTAAGCTGTCTATTGCATTTTTGATCGCCATTAACTGCTCGTAATACTTACTCTTTTTATCAGTAATATCAAAAGGGATAGGCGGCGGTGTTAAAAACTGGTTGGCACTGTCGATAGCCATGGTCCTTATTTCCATCCAGTGGGGTTCTGCGGCCTGCGCATACATGGGCGGCGTAGGAACCCAGCGGCCGGGTTCATCTCTTACGGTGTATTTTTCAGCACTTCTTGTTTCAGCATAATTATCTTTTTTACTCCATCTTATGATACTTGCGCTCATACTGTCTGCAAATGTCTGTGAGGCAGTTTCAATATTTTCCGGCAAACCTTTATCTCGTGCCAGTTTCAAAATACTGTCTTTATATTCCTGCATACTTCCTTCCGGAAATGTAACCGCTTCACCAACTTTAATATAAGCTAATAATGCGGCCAGCTCAAAATCAACCGGCGTATTGGCTGCTGGTTTTGCTACCGCAGTAAGCCCGTGCACCTGTCCCACCAGTGACTGGTATTTTTTTGGATAGCCCGCTGCGATTACTTCGTACGCTGCTATTGCGCCATAAGTGTAATTGCGTGCGGCAATCATTGGTGGAAAATTATTTCCCATTACAACACTATTCAGTTCATGTACTGTGTTGGAAAACAACTGTGGGTCATGCAGGTACGCTTTATACTCGATGTTTTGCTTGCAGGAATACAATGATGCTACAATGCAAAGACATACAAAAAGTCTTCTCATCTTTTGTTGTTATAGTAAATGGACAGTATCAGCAACGTATAAATGATCGCTGAAATTAAGTAACTATGCTGTGAAAGAAGTACTTGCCTGCGGAGGTTTAATCAGTTGCAGGATGTGAGCGGAACTGTTATCCAATGAAGGTTTGATAGCATAGACCAGGGGGTCGGCTATAAACGAAATACATTTCCAGGAGATAATATCATTTGTAAAATCAGATGCGGCAAACTTCACCATGCCGGAAGTTTTGCCAGGCATTTTTTTAGCATCACTGCTGCCATTGACATCATTTATTTTTCCAAAATAATCGTTTGATTTTTGTTGCAGGTCATTTTTTTCTGCATGGCGGATGCATTGTAAATACATGGTATCATTCGCTACTTTACGTTGAACGTACATGTATGTTTCTCCATCCACTGTAATTTCGCCATTGATTCTTTCAAAACTGGCCCAGGTATTCTGGTAAGGTAAGTTGATGGGAATTTTTAAAGTAAACAGGTCCTGCTCGTTAAAATTATTCTTATCCAGTGCGGCTTCCAGCCTGTTATCGGCCTGTTGCATGGCGATGCTGAACCACAGTTTATATCCAATGGTGTTGAATACAAACAGCATTAAAAGTAGTATGGCAGCAGTTTTACGCATTGTTTGGAAAAGTGAAAATAATAAAAATTCTTATTGGTGGCGCATTTGGTGCGATTTATTTTTATTCACTGCAGAAAAAAGCGCAGTTTTTACTTATTGATATATGTTTTTTTATCCACTCCAATACCGGTTAGGGTTACACTTTTCCAATTGGGGGGTAAGGCGGTTTTAATTTGAACAATGCCTTTCGGGGTAATTTCAAGTCCGCCAAAACCCATCAGCACACTTTGCAAAATGCCGCCGGCACCGGTAGCAAAATAGGGATTGGTGCCGCCCTTGGTTTCAGCGATTACCCTGAGTGGCGGGTTTAAGTTAGGCAGGTAAGCATCCTGGAAAAAATGGTAGGCTTTGCCACCATCGCCCAGCCTTGCATACAATAAAGCAAACACCCCTTGCGTCATGGCAGGTGTGCCTTCGTTGGGCACCCTTGTTTCATAATATTCCAGGTCTTTCCTGATTTGTTTGGTATCGGTAATTTCTTTTAGCGGATAAGCAAGCAGGTTTACATCGGCCTGTTTAATGCCTTCGCCATTGTAAGAACCATGTTCCCGTGTAACACCATTGTCTATTTTCAAAATGGGAATATTATTGGCCACGTTCATCCAGTCTGCATCTGGTTTTATGCCTAATAAAACAGCCGCTTCTGTGGCATGTTGCAATACCGCTTTGGCGGCTGCATTGGTAAACGCGTCATTGTCTATATTTTCAGCCCATTCATCAGAAGCAACCACATTTTTAATTTCATATTTACCCGGGCCGTTTCTTTCCACACGGCTTGCCCAAAAAAGGGCGGTTTCTTTTAGTATAGGATATCCTTTTTCACGCAGCCAGTCCTTATCCTGCGTTACGCAATAATAATTCCAGGCAGCAATGCCCACGCAGGCAGTAATATGGTGTTCGAACGGACCGCTCAATGCCCAAACCGGTGTTTCTTCTACGCCCGTGCCCGCACTTTCCCAGGGAAACATGGCGCCTTTAAAACCATGGTTAAAAGCGTTTTGTTTGGCAGCTCCCAGGCGCTGAAACCTGTATTCCACAAGGCTTTTAGCCATTTCAGGATGCAGGACTAATATCGCGGGATACATCCACAACTCCGTATCCCAAAATACATGACCATTGTAGCCTAGTCCGCTTAAACCCATCGGTGAAGGACTTAAAGCCGTACCTTCCCGTACAAAAGAGTATAAGTGATACATCATGCTGTGTATATCCTGTTGCGCCTGCGGATCACCGTCGATGGTGATATCACTTTTCCAGATTTCATCCCACGCCTTATTGTGAAACGCAATCAACCTGTCCCTGCCTTCCAATTTGGCTGTGATGGTCATTCGCTCTGCTTCGTTCAACGGGTCGTCATGGTGCGCAGAAGTGATGGAGGAACCGGCAATAGAAAAATGATATGTTTCACCCGCTTTTATTTTCTTGGTAAACTTCATCAGGTGCATATTGTTATCCCACATTTCGTGAATGACTCTTGGCTCTTCCCCATGTTTTTCGCTGAATAAAAAAGTGTTGCTGGCGCACATTTGCAATTTACCCGTTGGACTTTTGGCGGTTGACGTGAGCAGGCTGATGACTACATGCGGCCGGTCAATTTCATTGTAATAATTCTGCACTTCCTTTAAGGCATCTGGCGCTTCCATCACGCTGGCGCTGTTAATCGTAATATCTTTTTTCGCAGTAACAGTAACATCCATTAAAACCGTAAATGGCAACTGGCGCAAGGAATAATAAGTATAGCTAACATCTGCTTTATCACCATAATTAAAAGTGGTTGTAAAATTGGCATGGTGCATATCCAGCTGTTGCTTCATATTGGCAGCATCCGCACTGCCGATGCGTTTGCCATCCACTTCCAGGTACATATTGAGCAGGTTAAAACTTCTTAAAAAATTACTCACCCGGCCACGGCCATACAGGTCGTAAGCGCCGGCCAGCACTACATCTTTTACCTTAAACGGCTCCGGTGAAGACACGACGCCAATCATGCCATTGGCAACCGTAATTCCATAATAATTTGAGGGATCTATTTTAACGGCAGCGATATTCCACGGGTCTTGTGCGGTTAAACTTGCAGTAAATAATAAGAACAAGGCAGGGGCTAATAAAAGTTTTTGTATCATGGCAGCAATAGTAATTTGACAGGTTGGAAAGATATTGTTTAAAAATAAACATTACACTACAAAACTGACCATATAATTTTTTGATTACATGATGGCCTGAGGAAATATTTTGCCTGCGTTCCGGTGCAATATCAATCAGCACTTACCCAAACCGGTGTTCAAAAAGCCAACAATCTGTCGTTTACTGTAGCGTATTTTTCCCGTACACAATTGTGACCATTGTATTACAGGGATAAAATTACTGGCCGCTTATTTGTTTTCTGCATAGAAAAACTACCCGGATGCAGAAAAAATTTTCTTTTAAAGGATTGATAGAAATATTTAAAAATGCTTTTAGTGGCTTTAGTGATAATAAAGTGATGAAACTGAGCGGTTCACTGGCATACTACACTGTATTTTCAATGGCGCCGTTGCTGATAGTAATTATTTCTTTATGTGGCATGTTTTTAGGCAGGGAAGCGGTTGAAGGAAAAATTTACGGACAGCTGGCAGGTTTTGTGGGCTCCGATACGGCAGTGCAGTTACAGGATATGATAAAGAATGCATCACTGGCCGGCAAAAGCAAATTAGCCGCGATTGTGGGCACGGTAACATTGGTACTGGGGGCTACATCAATTTTTGCAGAAATCCAGGATTCCATCAACAGTATTTGGGGCCTTAAACCAAAGCCTAAAAGAGGCTGGTTGAAAATGATACAAAACAGGCTGCTTTCTTTTTCTGTTATCATTAGCCTGGGGTTTTTATTGCTTGTATCACTTTCTATCAGTTCCATTATTGATGGTTTCAGCGAGAGGCTTACCAATCAATTTCCCGGTGTGGCTGTTATTGTATTTTATATCATCAATGTATTGATCACTTTTAGTGTTACAACACTCATTTTCGGCGTTATATTCAGAGTATTGCCTGATGCCGATATTCAATGGAAAGATGTGCTGGCTGGTGCCATGGCTACCGCATTTTTGTTTATGCTGGGGAAATTTGGTATTTCTTTTTACATCAGCAAAAGCCATGTGGGCAGCACTTATGGTGCCGCAGGTTCGCTGGTAGTTTTATTGTTATGGATCTATTATTCTTCATTGATACTCTATTTCGGTGCAGAACTTACCAAGGCTTATGCCGTAAAGTATGGATCACCTATTCACCCAAACCAGTATGCTGTAACAACAAAAATGGTAGAAGTTGAAACCGGCAAGCAAAGTATTCAATCCAAGGAAAGTATGACGATGGAAACCAATCACGGCGAGGTGACAAATAACAAAAAATAATTGTGAGCAATTTGATCAACAATTTTTGTATAACTTACAAGTTTGTAATTTGATTTTTAAACTCCTTTCTGCACATGTGCCGGCAAATACCAATCAAATAAAAGTCTTTTTATTCTTCATTAAAAAGAATGAATTTTATCAGCACTAACCATTTTGCTCACTTTTATTTTTTTGTACTGAAAAAGATAGCACCTGATAAATGGAAGCATTTTTTTGTCGGCATTCCCCTGGGTGCATCGCTGCAAATAATCTGCTTATCGGCATTCCCAAAACATACCTGGCTGGATACCGCCGCCGCGTTTGTGATATTATTTGCAGGCTGCTATGCATTTGAACTATACTCGTTAATAACCGGAAAAGGGCATTACGAATTGCCGGATGTATGGGCAGGCGTATTGGGAGGATGTATTGGTATTGGAGTCGTCTTGCTTTTTTGTCTGTTTGGGTAAAACTAAAATGTGCAGATTGATTTACAACCTGCACATTTAAAATCCTGTGAATAAAAAAATTGTTTTACACTTTGATCGTTTTCCATTTCCCTTTTCTGAAGTAAAAATAACCAGCCAGTGTGATGGCAGTCTCAGCAACTGGTATGGCAATAAAAACGCCTAAAGGTCCCCATTCAAAATATTTAGCCAGCATATACGCCAATGGAATCTGGATTAACCAGAAGCCGCAAAAGTTAATAATGGTAGGCGTCCATGTATCGCCGGCACCGTTAAACGTGTTCATCATCACCATACCTATGCCGTAAAAAACATAGCCCGATGCAATGATACGCCCTGCCTGCGTTGCCACTTTCCGGATGGCTTCATCTGCTGTAAAAAATGACACGAGGTAATTTCCCATCACCCAGAAAATGACAGTTACTACGGCCATAAATATTACATTGTAGTAGATGGTTTTTTTCACAGATTCTTCTGCACGCTGCAATTGTTTGGCACCCAGGTTTTGGCCCACCAGCGTTGCAGCAGAATTACTGAGGCCCCATGCAGGCAATAAAAAAAACATCATCAAACGCAGTGCTGTCTGGTAACCTGCCGAGCCGGTTTCCCCGCCTGTTGTAGCTACCAGCTGTGCTAAAAATATCCAGCTGCAGCTACCTATAATAAATTGCAAAATACCCGGCGCCGCAATTTTTACAAGCGAACCAATCACCGCCCAGTCTGGTCCCCAGTGATCTTCCTTAATTTTTAACTGGCTGCTGCCATTTATCAAATGATACAACTGGTAAACGACCCCGCTGCCGCGGCCAATCACCGTAGCCCAGGCAGCACCTTCCAAACCCAGTGCAGGTATTGGTCCAAGTCCGTTAATCAGGATAGGACATAAAATAATATTGCAGATGTTGGCCAGCCACAAACTTTTCATTGCCATGGCCGCATTGCCGGCTCCCCTAAAAATACCATTGATTAAAAAGAGCAGCATGATCACAATGCTGGCGCCCATCATGATGCGGACAAAGCCTGTCCCCTTTAAAACAGTGTCGGCAGAAGCACCCATCCAGCGCAAAATGTCAGCGGCAAAAACCCATCCTCCGATGCTGATTAATATGGTTACGGCAAGTGCAACCACTATGGCCTGTATGCCCGCATGTGCAGCAGCTTCCGGATTTTTTTCACCAATGCGACGGGCTACTACTGCGGTGGCAGCCATGCTCATGCCAATGGCCAGCGAATAAATAATGGTGAGTACGGATTCTGTTAGACCAACAGTTTGTATGGCATGGCTGGCATCTTTCAAATGGCCGACAAAATAAAGGTCAACCACTGCAAATACGCTCTCCATGCACATTTCCAGCATCATGGGTATGGCCAGCATCAGCACGGCTTTCCGCAGGCTGCCGGAGGTATAATCCATTTCGTGTCCGTTGATGGCTTGTTTTAGTAAGGTAAAATAATAAGATAGTTTATTGGCAGGTATGGCTTGTTCCATTTTGTAAAGTAGATTTAGATGTAGATGAAATGTAAGGCACAGCCAAGGGATGAGCTGTTAATTTTTACCGGTAAAAAAGAGGTTCTTAGCAGATGACAGAACCCGGAACCATTTTCATAAACTTAAATTGAGATTATAAAAATAGGGATTTAGTTTTTAAAAACAATCATCCTGAAAATAATTGAGTACAGAATTATCTCATGGTTGCCATACAGGTGACCTAATTTTACAACGGCTATTTATTAAGAAATGAAAATACAATACTGTTCTGATCTTCACCTGGAGTTTATACAGAATAACAAGTTTATAAAAAAACATCCGTTAAAACCTGCGGGAGATATATTGGTAATGGCCGGTGATATAGTGCCTTTTGCAATAATCGAAGAACAGCATGATTTTTTTAATTACCTGGCTGATAACTTTGAAACAACCTATTGGGTTCCGGGAAATCATGAGTATTATTATTGGGACATCAGTACAAAAAGCGGCACTATCAATGAAGCTATTCGAAGCAATGTTTTGTTAGTCAATAATCAAACGATACAAACGAATAAGGCAAGATTAATCTTTTCAACATTGTGGTCTGCTATATCACCAGATGCAGCTTTTTTTATTCAAAGGAGGATGGCTGATTTTCGTGCTATCAACTTTGGCGAAAGGGTTTTCGCTCCTGATGATTATAACACACTGCATGGCCAATGCAAAAGCTTTATTGAACATGAATTAGCGATTAAAGCAGATACCGCCACCATGGTAATCACCCATCATGTTCCAACATTTTTACAGTACCCGGCAAAATATAAAAGAGATGTTTTGAATGAAGCCTTTGCAACCGAACTGCATACATTGATTGAACAGTCAGGCATTGATTACTGGTTGTATGGCCACCACCATTTTAATACGCCTGCATTTAACATTGGCAAAACCAAACTCATCACCAACCAGCTTGGCTATATTAAATTCAGGGAAAATGCAGGTTTCCAAAATGATGCAGTGATTGAGATTGTATAAACAATTGGCAAAGAATTATTTCTTTGTGTTATTGTGTTGTAAAAATTTTACCGTTACCATCAATTGACCCACATGCCGCATGGTATGTTCTGCGCCATGCACCAGCAAACCAATCACAGTTGAAGGCAACTGCTTTCGTCCCACGCCTCTGAATTCCGTAAGTATTTTTTCGTCTGTATTTTTTAATTGGGTAAGCGCTATATCTACCTGGTGATTAAAGCGGGTTAACAGTGCGTTGGTATCAACACCTGGTTGAGGAGCGATATCTTCTGCATGCAATTGCTCCAGTTGATGAGTAGTCAGTGCTTCGCCGCGTGCATAAGTGAACACCCTGTCCAGCACGCCAGATAAATGTTGTAAATGAAATGCCGGAGAGGCAACACCGGCGGGTCTTTCCCATAACAAGCTGCCAGGAAAATCTTGCAACAGTACAGCTAATTCTTCTCTTGCCTGCAACAGCGCATGTGCAACAGGTTGCAGTAAAGGAGGCACATCTGCTACAGGGCCCCGTTGCCAAACCTCTAAATTTTGATCTGCCATATTTTGTAAAAATTATTTTATCAATCCGAAATAAAGAGGTTATTGTGGTCCAAAAAAACAGGGTATTTTGAATTACCAAAATACCCTGTTGCAAATATATATACTAAAAAGATACTGTCTTTAAGAATGTGAAATGGCCATCCACTGTGGCATTCTGTCTGTTATACTTTTTTTAATGCCAGATAATTTATTCACCAGTGCTGTTCTGTTATTGACATGTTCCACCCTGAAGTTTTTGGAAAGAATGGGTATAACTGGCGCAACTTTTTCAGGATGCACTTTTGATGGCCTTGCTTCTGCCTTAAGCCATTCTTTTAATTCTGCATCTTTTATACCGGCAATATTGCAGGCCTTATCAAAGTCTGTATGCATACCAAAACCTTCCAGCATGGCCGGTGCATCTTTTACTTCAGTGTAACGGATATATTTCTTTACAAAAAAATAAAGGCTGTTATTAATCGTCCGGGTATAGGCGCTGTAATAATGTTCCATACAAGTATTTTTTAAAATTTACGGTATTTACCGGTGTTTGTATTTAAGATAATTTCCCGGTTTTCAGTGCAGATAGTGGAACAAGTTAAAGTATGGTACCAATGTGCATTTCGCACTAAATCAGAAACAGCAATAACGGATGATTTTTAAACAGGATAGGAATAAATCAAAAAAAGTATAGAAGGATTTTATAAACTAATGTGCATTTGCCGTGCCAGTTATTGGCGTTCGCAAGATGTTGGACAAAATGACTGGTGTAAAGTTTAAATCTAAATTGGAATGGTTGGTTGTTAAACGGATGTTGGAGTCAGGGTACGTAGAAGCATTGTAAAACTACAGCTTTTTTTTTAATTACCAATTTTAAGTTTCAGGATACAGAGCAAACTACCTCTTTATAAAGTTCATGATGATACAAAAAGAAATTTGTATAACTGTTTAAGGGCAAAGCATATTCGCTTATCATCTTAGTATTACATTTGTTCAATAAACCATATAACATGCCTTTTATAGAATTAGAGAACCTGCCTGAAAAAGAAATTTTTCCGGGTTTTACCGCACGGGGAATCCATACAGGTACCATGAGTTTTATTTACTGGGATGTGAAGGCGGGGGCTGAAGTGCCCGAACATAACCACCTGCACGAACAAGTGGCCAATGTATTAAGAGGCAGATTTGAATTAACAGTAAATGGCGAGACAACAATTTTAGAACCCGGCACCGTGGCGATAATTCCGCCGTACGCAGTACATAGTGGCAGGGCCATTACGGCCTGCGAATTGCTGGATGTTTTTACACCGGAAAGAGAAGATTATAAATTTTAAACATGAACCTTAACCTGATTAATAAAACTGCTCTTGTTTGCGGAGGCTCGCAAGGACTTGGACTAGCAACAGCTAAAGAACTTGCCTTACTGGGTGCAACAGTTATTATCGCAAGCCGTACAGAAAGTAAATTAGTGGAAGCCCTTCAACAACTGAATAGCACCGCAGGCCAGCGACATCATTACCTGGTGACAGATCTCTCTGATCCTGAAAAAGCAAAAGCAGTTGTGGAAGAATGGATGCATCAACATGGAACGATACATATCTTAATCAATAACGCAGGCGGACCGCCGTCGGGGCCTATGATTGATACTAATGCTGCAGACCTTGAAAAAGCTTTTCTGTCACATGTTGTAAGCAGTCATTTACTGGCGCAACTATTGGTGCCGGGCATGCAGCAGGCTGGATATGGGCGCATCATCAATATTGTTTCTACCGCTGTTAAACAACCCATCAATGGGCTGGGGATTTCAAATAGCATTCGGGCGGCAGTGGCCAACTGGGCAAAAACACTGGCCAATGAAATTGCCCACTCCGGCATTACGGTCAACAATGTTTTACCTGGTTACACCAATACCGACCGGTTAAAATACCTTTTTGAAAAGCAAGCCAGTAACCAGGGCGTTACTTCAGCCGATATTGAAAAAGATATTGTGAACAGCATTCCGGCAAAACGCCTGGGTCAACCGGAAGAATTTGGAGGAGTCGCGGCTTTTTTATGTACACCTGCGGCAGCTTATATCAACGGCGTAAATATCCCGGTTGATGGTGGAAGAACCGGCAGTTTGTAACCAACTGCCAAAAAACAATGCGGCATATTTTAATAAACCAGTTTATTTTAAACCAGTTCTTTTATGGAATATTTATACAAAACAGATTTGAAAATTGGATGGATTGTGAGTGCCCTGCTGCTCTTTTTACCAGCAGCATTTTCGCGACAAAAAAGCCAGACAATTTTTACCATTAACTTAAGTGACACTGTACAAAAAATCAGGAATATCGGGGCATCAGCTTGTTGGTTTGGAGAAGAGATCGGGAAGAAATGGCCGGCAGCGGAAAAGGCAGTCATCACGGAACGTCTGTTTAGCCGTGGCTTTGAAAAGAATGGTCAGCCTAAAGGCATTGGCCTTTCTGCCTTTCGCTTTAATATCGGCGCCGGCACTGCAGAGCAGGGAGACAGCAGTGGTATTAGCGATCCCGCACGCCGGGTAGAGTGTTTCCTTTCGCCGCAAGGCAAATACGATTGGAACAAACAGCAAGGGTATACCTGGTTGCTAAAACAGGCAAAGGAATATGGAGTAAAAGATTTGATTGCATTTGTAAACAGTCCACCTGTGCAGTTTACAAAAAACGGCCTGGGATATAAACTGCAGAAAGACTTTATAAGTAATTTAAAGGAAGATCAGTATTCCAACTACACTAATTTTTTAGCAACCGTCATTCAGCATTTTGATAAAATCAATTGCCACTTTAGTTATATCAGCCCGGTAAACGAGCCGCAATGGGATTGGAGCGGGGAGTATGGCAAGGCAAAGCAGGAAGGATCTCCATGGACAAACGAAGAAATTTATAAAGTGGTAAAATCATTGAACAATAGTTTGCAGCAAAAAAAATTGACCACAAAAATAATTACTACCGAAGCCGGGATGTTATCCAATCTGTATGATTCCAACGCAAAAGCTTCCCGGCAGATTGCCCATTTTTGGGATGCCAAAAGCGATTTGTTCATTGGCAATTTAAGTCATACAACATCCTTTGTGGAAGGCCATGGATATTTTACAGACGAAGGTGATGAAAACCTGTTGGGAGCTAGAAAAAAATTGAGAGATACATTAAAAAGATACGATCCCCGCCTTGAATACTGGCAATCGGAATATTGCATGCTCGGTGATGGATATAAAGAAAAAGTCATTACCGAAAAAAGAAGTGCTATGGATTGCGCACTCTTTTTAGCGAAAGTGATTCACCAGGATTTTACGGCAGGCAATGCTACTGCCTGGCATTATTGGAATGCTTTTGAACCGGGTGCTGCTGACAGCAATACAAGGTATTATCTAATAGCACTGAAAGAACCAAAAGATACAGGTTTAAAACTTTACAGTGTTACCAAAAACCTATGGGCGCTGGGGCACTACAGTTTGTTTGTGCGCCCGGGTATGTACCGGCTGCAAACCAGTCGCAGTGACGGTTTAAGCGATATTGCCGCTGCACAACAGGTAATGGTATCTTCCTTTAAAGATGATAAAACACTGGTGGTAAATGTGATCAATTATACGATAGAAAATACCATTGCCGGTTTCGCATTGCAGGGTTTACCAAAGGCTGCAAAACCAAGGCTGCTCAAACGGTATATAACATCAGCAGGTGCCGGAGAAGATATGATGCCCTACCCTGTTGCAAACACGGCAGATGAAAAAACGGCCAATAGCTATGATATTATATTGCCGGCCAGGTCAATCACTACACTCTTATTTTCTTTGTAGATAAAACGCAATGATCAAGGGTTAAATAACCAGCACAGATTTATGGCATGTGAAGTGATGTAAAAAACAAAACAAATTTTGATGATTGAAAATGAAATAAACGGGGGGAAAGCGGTGGATGTAATTTTAATAGGTGCAGGTATTATGAGCGCTACCCTCGGGATGATGATAAAGGAATTGATGCCGCAAGCCAGCATTGAAATTTTTGAACGGCTGGATATGGTGGCGGGAGAAAGTTCAGATGCATGGAACAATGCAGGTACTGGCCATGCCGCTTTGTGCGAACTGAACTATACACCCGAAAAGGAAAATGGCACCATCGATTGCAAAAAGGCCCTCGCCATCAACGAAGCGTTTGATGTCAGCCGGCAGTTCTGGTCCTGGATGGTAGAGCAGCAAATCATCCAGCCCGGATTTATAAACAGTGTACCGCATATGAGCTTTGTATGGGGCGACGACAACGTTACTTATCTTAAAAAAAGGTACGAAGCGCTAACGCAATATCATCCCTATAAAAAAATGCAGTACAGTGAAGATGCTGCACAATTAAAAGAATGGATGCCGCTTGTAATGGAAGGCAGAGACCCCTCGCAGAAAATAGCGGCTACCTATATGGATATTGGCACCGATGTAAATTTTGGCGAGCTTACCCGTGCTATGATTACGCACCTGCAACAGCAGGACAATGTAACCCTGCACCTGAAGCATGAAGTACGGGATATTGAAAGAGCCGAAAACGATCAATGGCGTATTTCTGTAAAAGACCTGGCTACAAAAGATTCACGTGAACTGAATGCCAAATTTGTTTTTATTGGCGCAGGCGGCGGCTCGTTGTGGTTGCTGGAAAAATCGGATATACCCGAAGGCAAGGGCTTTGGAGGTTTTCCTGTGGGTGGGCAATGGCTGCGCTGTACCGATGACGCTGTGATTGAAAGGCACGGAGCAAAAGTGTATGGTAAAGCGCCGGAAGGAGCACCGCCCATGTCGGTACCGCATTTGGATACCCGCCTGATTGAAGGAAAAAAAGCATTGTTGTTCGGACCCTATGCCGGTTTCAGCACCAAGTTTTTAAAGAACGGATCTTATCTTGATCTGCCCCTGTCGGTTAAGCTCAGCAATATTGTGCCGATGATTTCGGTGGGCTTAAAAAATATTCCTTTAACAAGATACCTTATCCACGAAGTATTACAAACACCGGAAGATAAATTAAAATCACTGCAACAGTTTTTACCCGGAGCAAAGCTGGAAGACTGGGATTTGGAAATTGCAGGCCAGCGGGTACAGGTAATAAAAAAAGATAAGGAAGAAGGGGGCGTGCTGGAGTTTGGAACTGAAGTAGTTGCTGCCGCAGATGGCTCACTGGCTGCGCTGCTCGGTGCTTCACCAGGTGCATCTACTTCGGTATCTATTATGCTTGGCTTGATTGAACGTTGTTTTCCGGAGAAAATAAAATCATCCGAATGGCAATCTGTCATCAAAAAAATGATACCGTCTTATGGCAGTTCAATGGTAAAAAATCCGGACCTCTGTGATGCCATCAGGGCAAAAACAAGTGCCGTATTGGGACTGGTAAATTAAAGCAGTTTAAAAACCATCCAAACAATATTATATTACATTGTTATTTTGCATGGTTAAAATTTTCTGAATAAAAAATCTTGGATAATCCTCAGTACACAACCAGTGTTTTAATTGCAGGTGCAGGGCCCGGCGGGGCAAGCACTTCTATATTTCTTACAAAGGAAAAGATCAACCACATTATTATTGACAAAGCTATTTTTCCGAGAGATAAAATTTGTGGCGATGCATTAAGTGGCAAATCTGTCGGTATGTTAAAACGTATTACACCCGCCTGGCAGGATTGTTTTTTAGCGGATAAAAACAAAGCCGTTGTTTGCACCGGTATACAATTTATTGCACCCAGTAATGCCACACTCAATGTGCCCTTTTTACTAAATGATACCGGCCTGCAAGACCCGCCGGGCTTTGTAAGCAAGCGCATTGATTTTGATAATACACTGGCAGGTTTAATTAAAAGTCCCTGCGCTACCTGGCTTATCGAAACCATACTTGAAGACATTGAAGAAAAAGAAGATGGTTTACTGGTAACCGTGAAACAAGGGCGTGAACGTAAACTGATATTTACCAAAATGATTGTGGGTGCCGAAGGCAGGGGCAGCATCGTGGCAAAAAAAATGGCGCATCAAAAAATGGAACCTGAACATTACAGTGCAGGTATTCGTGGCTATTATAAAAACGTAGGCGGGCTGCATGCAAAAAATTATATTGAGCTGCATTTTTTAAAAGAATTTCAGCCGGGTTATCTATGGATTTTTCCGTTGGCAAATGGTGCCGCCAATGTGGGTGTGGGCATGCTCAGCAAAAACATTTCACTGAAAAAAGTTAACCTGAAACAATTAATGCTGGATGCCATTCAAACACATCCCCATTTAAAAGACCGGTTTAAAAATGCAACGCAGGAAGGAGCCATTGAAGGCTGGGGCTTGCCCCTTGGCTCTAAAAAAAGAACGCTTAGCGGCAACCGCTTTTTATTAACCGGCGACGCCGCATCACTGATAGATCCGTTTACAGGAGAGGGTATCGGCAATGCAATGGTTTCTGGTTTGGTGGCGTCGAGAGAAATAAAAAAAGCAATAGCCGCAAATGACTTTTCCGCAGCCTTTTTACAGCAATACGACGAAGCCATTTATAAAAAATTATGGGCAGAGTTGAAGCTAAGTCATTACCTGCAAATACTTTCCAGCAAACCCCGGCTGTTTAATTTTGTAATCGGTAAAGCCAGTCGCAGTAAAGAGTTAAGAGAAACGATTAGTTGTATGTTTGAGAATGTAGATATCAGAAAAAAATTTATGAACCCGTTATTTTACCTAAAGATTTTATTTAACCGATAGCCCTTGCCTCAATGAATTGATTTTGGATCTACTACCACATATTTAATGGCTTCACCGGATTTATCTAAAGAATATGAATAACTGATGCGCAACAGCCCGTCAGCAGTTTGTATTAAGCAGGGATAAGAAAAACTACCTTTTCCTTTTGTTTCGTTTTCCAGTGTTCTTTTCCACTTCCAGCTGGCACCCTCGTCATCCGATAGATAAAGGCTTAACCTGTAGCGGCCATCATCTTCATCACAACCGACAAATGCCCAGCGGCCATCGTTCATTGCTATCAGTTCAACACTTGCTGTGTTAGGAATGGTAGTTTTTTTTGCGGCGCTCCAGCTTTGACCATTATCTGCCGATTCACTTGTTTGTACCCTTGGCGGGTCATCTCCATTATCTCTCATAAAAGCAACGATATTGCCATTCTTTTTTTGCACGAGGGCCGGCTGTACATTGCCTCTTCCAACAATAGGAAGACTTGCATGCCATGTATCGCCGTTATCATCAGAAATAGCAACCAGCGACATGTTATAGCCATCTGAGTATAATGGCAATAGTATTCTGCCTTCGGCAAGCCGCAAAGGTTTTATTCTTGTCATCCAGCCAGTACTTCTTTTTGCCAGGTCCTTGCTGGCGTCTATTATCATATTATCGTAAGAAGGAGCATAAGCACCAGAGCCTCCGATATTGGGGGTGAGCTGTTTAAATTTGACAGCTGTTTCTGTAGCGAAACTGTCTTTTGGTGCAAGCAATATATTGTCCTGCCAGTTCCATACCGGCGCTCCGCTGTTATTGTAGTCAATAGCTGTACGAAATCTCAGAACAGAGCATTCCCATCGATGAGCCTGTACGGCAATCCAAACCAAAAACAACTTGTTGTTGCTGTTGAGAAACAATACCGGGTTACAATCCGGTAAGCCGTACGTATCTGCCATTTCAAACGGTGCTGACCATACTGAAGCACCTTTTTTTAACCGGGCGCCCATAATTTTTACATCATCTGCAGTTCGTTCGCCACTGCCCTGGAACCATGCCGCCAGTATGTCCCCATTGGGCAAAGCAACAATGCTGCTGCCATGCGTATGCTGCGGTTGCGTGGGAAAAATCAAGCTTTCAAAAACAGGCAATACTTTTTCTGTTGCAGGTTGTGCCAGCAGGACATTGGATATAAAACTGCCGGCAAAGCAAATTACAAGAAATCGTTTCATTTGATATGTGTAAGTTAAAAAGGGTTATTTTTTATTGGACGAAATTGGTAAAAAATTGGTGTAACTATTTAATAAAATAAAAATCAGGCTGGGTTTTATCAGGATGATTTATATTTAATGCCAGATCATAAATATATACTTTTTCTTGTTTTATACCATTAAATATGAATAGCATGAACAACGATGAAAAGAAATTTGTTCCGGTGATGATTACACCTTTTAACCTGAAGGCAACCGTTGATATGGATGCTTTAAACAGCCTGGTTGATTTTTACCTGGCGGCAGGTGTAAAAGGTTTTTTTGCGAATTGTTTAAGCAGTGAAATGTTTAGCATCAGTGAAGATGAAAGACTTGAAATTACCAAGCATATTGTTAAGTATGTAAATGGAAAAGTGCCCGTAGTAGCTACCGGATCTTTTGGATTGACCATTGAAGACAAGGCAAAGTTTACAAAAAAAATATACTATACCGGCATCGACGCAGCCATCATGATTACCGGTCATTTTGCCAATGTAGAAGACGGTGATGATGTGTTGCTGCGCAATTTTGAAAAAATGTTTGATCTTACCGGCAACATTCCTTTGGGTATGTATGAATGCCCCGCACCTTACAAAAGAATTATTTCAGCAGATGTTTTTAAACAACTATTAAGTTTTAACCGGCTGGTATATCATAAGGATACTTCTATTGAACACAGCCAGGTAAAAGCAAAGCTGGATGTGTTGAAATCGATTGGGAATAATAACCTTGAATTTTATGATGCGCATTCGCCCAATGCTATGTTCTCATTGCAAGCGGGTGCCAAAGGCATGTCATCTATTTCAGGGAATTTTTATCCTGAAATTTTGGTTTGGATGTGTAACAATGCCACCAACCCGGACAAGCAGGAGGACGTAAAATGGCTGCAATCAGAAATCACCAGGGTGGACCCGTTGATTCACCAGGCATACCCGATGAGTGCAAAATATTTTTTACAGAAAAGGGGTTTGCCCATCCGCACCATCAGTAGAACATTTGCATTGGAATTAACTCCTGATCAAAAGAAAACACTGGATGACATCCATACCAGTTTTCTTGGCTGGTGCGACCGCCTGGGTATACAGCCAGTGATTTAATTCCTTTTGCAGAACTACGATTGCCAATAAGCTATTATGAAACATTTACCGGTTGCGGACCTCGCCATTATTGCATTGTATATGCTGGCCATGATATTGACCGGGGTTTGGTTTTCGAAAAAAAATAAAAATCCTGACCAGTTTACAAAAGCTTCAGGTCAGATTCCCCAATGGGCCGTAGGCATTTCTATCTATGCCACTTTTTTAAGCAGCAATACTTTTTTAGGCGTACCAGGAAAAGCATTTGGCACCAACTGGAATGCTTTTGTTTTTAGTTTATCAATGCCTTTTGCAGCCTGGATTGCGGCAAAATATTTTATTCCTTTTTACAGAAACAGTGGCGAAGTATCTGCCTATACCCACCTGGAGAAACGCTTTGGCGCGTGGGCCAGGACATATGCGGTGGTTTGTTTTTTATTGACACAACTAGCCCGTATGGGCTCGGTGTTTTTTGGTATAGCACTTAGCCTGCAGGCCATGACGGGTTATTCCATGCAAAGCATTATGATTGTAATGGGTGTCATTATTATAGTTTACACCGTATTAGGTGGAATGGAAGCCGTGATCTGGACAGAAGTTGCCCAAGGTATTATCAAGACATTTGGAGCTATCATTATTTTATATTTTATCATCAGCAAAATGCCGGGCGGTGTGGATCATATCATTGCCATTGGTAAAGCAGATGGTAAATTCAGCCTTGGGAGTTTTAAGCCGGATTTGACCACCTCTACCTTCTGGGTGATTTTCTTTTACGGCATTTTTATCAACCTGAATAATTTTGGAATGGACCAGAATTATATCCAGCGTTACCAAGCTACGAGTTCCGGTAAAGAAGCTGCTAAATCGTTATGGCTTTGTGTTAAAATATACCTGCCCGCTTCATTACTGTTTTTTATAATTGGGTCTTCGCTGTATGCCTGGTACCAGGTGCATCCTGAAATGCTGAATGCCATTAAGCTAAGGGCAGCAGCAGAACGCTTGCCTTCCGTGGCTTCGGTAACCGAAATGGGAGCCATGGCCAACACGTTGCAGCCAGCCGATTACGGTGATAAAGTGTTGCCTGATTTTATGGTAAATGTATTACCGGTTGGTATCGTCGGCATTATTGTTTCAGCAATACTTTCCGCAGCGATGAGCACCATCAGCTCGGGAATGAATGCCTGCGCTACTGTGTTTACGTTTGATATTTACAAGCGCTATATAAAACATGACATTAGCCAGCGCCAAACCATGACGTTGCTTTTTACTTCCACATTTGTGATCGGTGTACTGTCTATTATAACCGGTATTGCGATGGTTGGTGTTAAAAGCATACTGGATGTGTGGTGGCAACTGTCTGGTATTTTTGCGGCTGGTATGCTGGGGCTTTTTTTACTGGGTATCGCCAGCCGTGCAAAAAATGCCGAAGCTGTAATGGCCGTTATTATTGGGGTGCTGGTAATTGCCTGGATGACATTTCCTTCCCTAATTCCGGAAAGCCTTTCCGGTATCCGAAGCAGCTTTCATACCAATATGGTAATTGTAATTGGCACCCTCACCATATTTTTAACAGGAACCGTTTTTTCTTTGCTAACAGGCAACCGTAAAAATGTTTAGCCTTGAAGTGAATGATATTTAGCCAGCCCTTCAATAGGCGTTCGTATAATTACACCTGGCTTCATGCCGTACAGGGTTGCCACTGCGGATAAAATATCTTTAAAAGCATACCCAACAGATCCGGTGCAATTAAAACTATACTGCCTGTAGTTGGGGTATTTGGTCACCAGCCTTTCAAAAAAATCAATGAAAGCATTTTTCACCAGCTGGTTGGTGTATTCTTTATCAGCTGTGCTAACAGAGATAAACTGTACAAAGCCGGCGCAATAACGGTTAGGAAGTTTTTCAGAATATACCCTGTCCATAATTTGTTCTCTTGTAAGGCCGTAGGCGGCAAAAAATTCAGCCCTTACCGCAGCAGGCATATACTCCCGGATATAGTCGCCCAGCAATTGCCTGCCAATGTAAAATCCGCTGCCTTCATCTCCCAGTAAATAGCCCAATGAATCTATATTGGCAGTGATGGCTCTTCCGTCATATAGGCAACTATTGGTACCGGTTCCCAATATAGCAGCAAAGCCAGGCTGATCATGCAATACAGCTCTTGCAGAACCTAACAAATCAAGCCCCACAGCAAGGGTCGCCGTTGGAAAAACCAGTCGCAGGGCGTCTTTGATAATGTGCGTCTTATCTTCAAAACAACCGGCACCGTAAAAATAAATATAGCTGATCTGTAACGGGTGTATGGTGGATGGCAGGCCTAAAGTTAGCGACTGAACAATGTAACTGCTGTTTACAAAATAAGGATTATAACCTTCACTATTAAAAAAGGCAGGACCTGCTTTTTCATTTAAGAGGCACCAGCTTGTTTTGGTTGAACCGCTGTCAGCAACAAGTATCATTTAGAGGTTTTTATTGGTAATCCGATTTTATGACCCGCTATGGCATAATAAAAAATGCACAGGTAGCAGGGAAGTAACATGCCATAAGCGTGTTGCGGTGAGTAATGACCCGCCAGCCACCCGTACAATAAGGGCAACAGCGCACCTCCACCAACAGCTGCTATTAACAAAGACGAACCGGTTTTTGTAAATCGCCCTAAGCCATTAATAGCGAGCGGCCAGATGGATGGCCAAACCAGTGAATTTGCCAGCCCCAGCAAAGCAATGAAAGCAACAGATATATACCCGCTGGTTAAAAGGGCAAAACAAGAAAAAATAAGCCCCAGCAAGGAAGATATTTTTAGCACCCTTACCTGGGAAATATATTTTGGTATAACGATGATACCTATCACATAACCAAGCAACATAAAGCCAAGCGTACAGCTGGTAAAGAATTTTGCAGTCGAAAGCGGAATACCCTGCGAAGGACCATAATTAATAATGGAATCGCCTGCAATTACTTCTACGCCTACGTATAAAAACAGTGTGGCAACACCTAACAGCAAATGCGGAAATTGAAGGATACTTGTTTTACTAAGATTGGCAATACCCACTGCTTCATCCCCTTCATCGGTATCCAGTTCCGGGAGACCGGATAAATGCACCAGGATGGCTAATATTACGAGCACGACGGCTATTACCAGGTAGGGCACTACTACACGATGAGCAAGAGTATTTAATACGTCTTTTTTTTGGTCTGTGGTCATCCCGGCAAGGCGTGCCGTTATACCATCTGCATCCTGTAAGATAATGGCACCCAATATCAGCGGAGCGATTACACCCGCAATTCCATTGCAGATGCCCATAATGCTGATACGCCGTGCGGCACTTTCCATCGGCCCCAAAATAGTAATATATGGATTGGAAGCGGTTTGCAAAATAGCCAACCCGGCTCCCTGTATAAATAAACCGGTAAGAAATGAAATATAAGATCTGGATAAGGCTGCAGGAATAAACAATGCTGCACCAACAGCCATCAGCAACAACCCCAACGTCATGCCTTTTTTATATCCTGTCCTTTGCAACAATGCCGCTGCCGGAATGGCCATTACCATGTAAGAAATATAAAAGGAAAATGCTACCAGGTAAGAAGCCACGCTGTTTAACTGGCAGGCTATTTTAAGATAGGGGATTAACACGGAGCCGATCCAGGTTAAAAAACCAAATACAAAAAACAAAGTGCCGATTATAAAAATTGGTTTTTTGATGCGCATAGTCAACGAGCTTTTCGGCAATCAATAAAGTAGTCTATTTCTGAAGATTCATATTGAACTGATCCATGGCTTTTTTTACGCTGCCGTTTGCAAGCAGCAACGATTCGGCTTCGGCATAATCTGCTATGCCCGATTTCTGCATCAGCATTTTTACTGCACGATCAGTTATTTTTTTATTGATCAATTGTACGTGGACCATCTGGTTATCTTCTACCCTGCCAAGCTGAATCATCACTGTGGTACTGATGATGTCGAAAATTATTTTTTGTGCGGTACCGCATTTCATACGGGTGCTGCCGGTAATCACTTCAGGACCGGTAATTACTTCCACCGGGTAATCGGCATGCTGACTAATGGATGAATTAGGATTGCTAACGATACATCCGGTGGTGATGTTATTTTTGCGGCAGGCTTCTAATGCACCCAGTACGAAAGGAGTTGTGCCGCTTGCCGATATGCCCAATACAATATCTTTTGAGTTTACTTCTTCCTGCAGTAATTTTTCCCATCCTTCATTATAGTTATCTTCCATTTCTTCCCTTGCTTCAACCAGGCGTTCGATACCGCCTGCAAGCACAATATTTACGATACCTTTTTCTATCCCGAAGGTGGTAGGTAATTCAATCACATCTAACACCGCAAGCCTTCCCCCGCTGCCGGCACCAAGGTAAAATAGCCTGCCCCCGGCTTTCAATTTATCTGTAATGGCCTGTATCAGCTCGTTTAATTGAGGAAGGGCTTTTTCTATTGCACCAGTAACGGTTCCGTTTTCATTATTAATTAATGCCGTAACCTCTTTGATGCTTTTATTTTCCAGGTGTCTGTGGTGGGATGGCTGCTCAGTAATAGGGACCATAAATTATGTTTATGTTAGTTTTGCGGTTTTTTTCCTGTTTTTTTTGTAAAAGTATGTAGATTCACGCAAAATTAGTAGTTTTATCAAAACGATTACTGTCAACTGCATGTTAAAGGAAGAACGCCATAAAATTATTTTGCGGGAAGTGAATCTACATAATAAGGTGCTTACCAGCGACTTAAGTGAATTATTGGACGTGTCCGAAGATACCATTCGCAGAGATTTAAATGAATTGGACGAATTGGAAATGATTTTAAAAGTGCACGGAGGTGCAATGAGTAAAACCTTCCATTATCCTTTCAACGGTCAAAATCCGGTATATGCCCTGGAGGCAAAAAAGCTGATTGCACAAAAAGCAATCACACTTTTTAAAAAAGACATGCTGATTTTGATAGAAGGCGGAACAACCATAATGGAAATCGCCAAACAAATACCAACAGATTTACACGCCACTTTTTTAACCGTATGTCCCCAGGTTGCGCTGGCATTGGCCGAACATGAAAACATCGATGTAATCACTATTGGTGGCAGGCTCGCCAAAAATGCGAATATACATACCGGCGCAAGTGTAATAAACGAACTGGCCGGTATAAAAACGGATTTGTGTATAATCGGTACAAACGGTATTTCGGTAGAAGATGGATTGACCGATTCAGACTGGGAAGTAGTGCAGGTGATGAAGGCCATGATCAGGTCAGCCAAAAAAACAGCAACGGTTTGTATTGCTGAAAAATTCAACACCGTTCAAAAAATAAAAATTGCGGATTTAACAGATGTGGATTATGTGATTACAGAGCTAGATGTCAATAATCCCATGTTGGATGTATACAGGGGAGAAGGTAAGCCAGAATTGATGTAACCCTGGTTCAGCCAATAAAAAGATCATTGTTTAACCATATCAATAACCAATAAACGGAAAAGAAAACAAGTCCGATTTCATAACTGCAAACAAAACCAAACATGAGAAAGAAAATTTCGCTCACCCCCATATTACAATGGCTGATATTGCTGGGGTTTACGTTTTTTACAAATACCCTTGTCCTGGCTCAGAAAGAACACATAGTGAAGGGTAAGGTATCCGACGCCAATGGTCCGCTTGTTGGAGCAACCATCTCCGAAAAAGGCGGCAAAGCCACAACTATGTCTGATGCATCAGGCGTTTTTGAAATACCGGTTTCGGGATCAGCCGCCACTCTGGTAGTTTCTTACGTAGGCTACAACAATTCCGAAATTAAAGTGAAGGGACAAACATTTATCAATGCAGTATTGGAAAGTACCAATGCCAACACATTGTCAGGAGTGGTAGTAACCGCCCTCGGTATTACCAGAACAAAAAAATCACTGGGCTATGATGTAGGCCAGATAAGTGGAGAAGATATGAACCGGGTTACGCAAACCAATGTGCTCAATGCAATGGCCGGAAAAGTTTCCGGCGTAACCGTTAGTTCAACAGGTGCTTCACCAACCTCATCCGTTAGTGTCGTAATTCGTGGAACCCGTTCTTTAAACAGCGATAATCAGCCATTGTTTGTTATTGATGGTGTGCCGGTAAAAAATTCGCTCAGTAATATTGGTACCAACACTGGTAACAGTAATGATGTTGATTATGGCAATACCATTTCTGATTTAAATCCCAATGACATAGAAAATGTATCTGTGTTGAAAGGACCAAGCGCCGCGGCTTTGTATGGGTCAAGAGCGGGCAACGGTGTTATATTAATTACTACCAAATCTGGTAAAAAGCAAAAGGGTTCAGGTGTTACATTTAGTTCTGCTACAGAAGTAGCAACTCCGTACCACTATTTACCTTTGAATCAATCTTACACAATAGGTACCGATCCTTATACAGAACCCAATGGCTTCAATAGCTGGAACGGAGTTTTGGTTGATATGGCCGGTACCGATACTTACCGCTTTGGTACACCATTGAACAAAGGCTTAAAAGCCATACAGTGGAACAGCCCGAAAGATGCCAGCGGAAATTATATTCCATTGCCAATGGTTAGCCACAATAACCTGCAGAATTTTGTAGAAACCGGTATTACAAGCACCAACAGCCTTTCTGTTGAAAATGCTACTGATAAAGACAATTACCGTTTTTCTTATTCCAATACAACCAACAAAGGCATCATACCAACTACTGGTGTAGTGAAACATAACCTGTCGTTGAATGTGGAGCATAAAATCAGCAACGCATTAAAGATATCTTCTGTGATCAATTATGGCAGGTCAAGTTCTGATAATGTTGTTGCGGGTAATGATGGCGTTTTAAAATATGTGGCTTATTTATCACCGAGCGTCGATATAAGGGATATGAAAAATTTCTGGTTAACACCCGGCATTCAGCAAAGAAAAGTGTTACCTCCGGTTGGGGTTGACCAAAGTCCGGATGTATTGGATCCTGCTGATAATGGCGACGACAATCCTTATTTTTATTTGCACCAGGTTAAAAACAGTTTTGTAAGAAACCATTTGTTTGGAAACGTAAAATTGAGTTACCAGTTAAATCCGCATATCAGTACGTTTGTGCGCTACTCCCAGGATATGTTTTATGAAAACAGGGAAACAAAAATTTCCAAGAGTTTCAACGACGAAATAAACGGTTATTATTCGCTCGCAAACATTTACAACACAGAAAGCAATACTGATTTTCTTGCTACTTACACCAATACGTTTCAAAACAAGTTTGATCTGTCCACCTCTGTGGGAGGAAACATTTTATACACATATGGCTCCAACCTGTTAACTAATTCTGCCCATGGCGGCGGCATTATCGCACCTGAATATTTTAACGTGTCCAATATTTCGCAAACAAATATCAGGTATGGTTCAGGTTATAGCCAAAAGGCTGTTTACAGTGCATACGCTACAGCGTCATTGGGGTACAAAAGCATGGCCTACCTTGATCTGACAGGCCGCAACGACTGGTCAAGTACATTACCTGCCGGTCAAAATTCTTACTTCTATCCTTCTGCTTCACTCAGTTTGCTGTTGAACAAAATGTTCAATATGGGCAACAGCATCAGCCTGTTTAAAATAAGAGGCGGTTGGGCAAGTGTGGGTAAAGACACGGATCCTTATAACCTGTATGGTACTGTTGGTGTGGGAAGTTTTGGTGGTATCATTACCCAGGGAACATCTTCTACCTTGAAAAACCCGAACCTGAAACCGGAAAAAGCGGTGTCTACGGAATTGGGCCTTGAATTGAACCTGTATAAAAACCGCCTTCGTTTTGAAGGAACTGTATACCGTTCTGATAACAGCAACCAGGTATTGTCTATCTCTACACCCGGATCATCCGGATACAGCGGCAGACAAATCAATGCAGGCCTGGTACGCAGCCAGGGTATTGAATTAAGATTAGCCGGTACCATCATTTCCAATAAAGACTGGACATGGGACATGGCTGTTAACTATACCAAAAATGACGCGTATGTTATGTCATTGGCAAACGGTGTAAATTATTTCTCTTTCTGGCAGGATGGACGTAGCGGATCATGGACTTATGCCAAAGGTCAGCCAATACCAAACATGTTTGATGCCAACGGAAAACAGGTAATCAGCGATGGTAAACTGGGCCAGTTGTGGGATAACCAGCTAGCAACCGTTACCGATAAAACATCCAAATATTATGGCTGGCCTTTACTGGATAACGATGGATTTATCCAGACTGTAGGCAATGGCGATTTTCAACACAAAACTGTGGTAGGTAATTTCAATCCCAAATTATTACTGGGCATACAAACATCTGTAAGCTGGAAAAGCCTTACCCTGAGCGCCAGTATTGACACCCGCTGGGGCGGCACTTTCTTTTCTCAAACCTACCGTTACCTGGGATCGGATGCAGCAATGGCACGCCAGGAAAATATGGGTATTCCCATTCCTGCATCTGCCAAAGGCGATATACCAGGTTACCTGAAAGCAAATCCCGGTGCCAATATTATTGTCAGCGGTAATCTTGCTCAATTTCACCTGGTGGGCGGACCAACAACTGAGTTGGGAGGCTTCCCCTTTACCAATAATGGTATTACTATTAATGACGGAGCGTTTTATCCAGGTGTATATGAAGATGGCAATGGCGGGTATATAGAAAATCTGGGTGATCCTGCAACAACAAAATATGATATTTATGAGGATGCTGTTACCGGCGGCTGGAACTTTGCAAGAATGAGCATGTTTGATGCGTCTTATATTAAGTTAAGAGAACTGACTTTAACTACGCAGTTGCCCAAACGTTGGTCAGATGCTTTAAAATTGCAGGGAATATCGCTTGGTGTTTATACACGGAACATCATCATCTGGACAAAAGCCAAAGCTGGTGTGGATCCGGAAATGGCCTACCAGTTTCAAAAAGGTCGCCAGGGCAATGGTTCGCAGTTCAGGCAAGGTATAGAAAGGTACAATATCACGCCATGGACAATACCGGTTGGTGTAAAACTGAGTGTACATTTTTAAATCCCGGCTTCAATAACCTTATCTAATTTGTAATATCAAAAAAATGAAAAAAATGAAAAGCGCAAAAAAAGTAGTTCTGGTTATGTGCGTTTTCTTTGCAATAATCACGCTGGGCAATTCATGTAAAAAGTTTGATGTGCTCAACACCGATCCAAACTCTATTACACCCTCAGTCGCCTCACCGGATTACCTGATGGCAAATGTGCTTACGCAATCAGCCATGTGGTACGGAAACTACGGTTCCGGAATATTTTCCGGCGCCATGCAGCAAACTTACCAGGATGCATTTGGCAATACGTTTAGTGGTTACCAGTGGGGTCCAGAATCATGGGCAGGTAATTATTCGATATTAAGAGACAATAAACTGTTGCTGCAAAAAGCGCAGACCAACGACTGGAAATTTCACCAGGGAGTGGCGTTGACCATGAGGGCTTTTAACTTCGGTAATATCGCTGACGTTTGGGGAGATGCACCGGATTCTATGGCACTGAACGGCGACCAAAACGGAAGCGAAAATCTATATCCTGCTTTTGATTCACAGGAAGCAATTTATGCACGTGTAATTGCAGATCTGCAGGCGGCCGTTCCGCTGCTGGATGGCAGTACAACTGATCATCCTGAAATTACGGGTGTCACCATGTCTTCGGATGTTTTTTATGGAGGTGATCCTGCAAAATGGCAAAAGCTGGCCTATTCACTCTTACTGCGATATTACATGCGGGTATCTTCTAAAATGGATGTAAAAGCAAATGTTGAAGCCATTGCGTCTAAAGTAATAGCAGATAATGACGGCAGTTGGGTAATGCCTTTACCAGGCGCAGACCAGGGAACGTCTTACCAGTTTTGTTCAAAGTTCAATGGCCCTTCCGGCTATAACAGAAACAAAATGTGCGGTACCTTGACAATGAAACTAAAAGCGTTAAAAGATCCACGGATTGTGATAATGGCCGAACCTGTTGTAACCCGGTCAGTAGTAGATGCATCTAAATTTGCACCAGGCGATAATACAACTTTGCTGAACGTAGTCAATGGCATACGTTATATTAATCCTGCTGCCGCAACTGCATCTAAATTTAAACAGTTTGATACAGCGACTTATGCGCAGGACAGGCCATACGGTGCCGTTGCAGCCAGTATATACAGCTTGTATGATACGTCAGCAAGGTATGTGGGAATTCCGATCAGCTACAGCAATTTCGATTTTGAATACAATATCAACGGAACCGGCACGCAGTCCACGTCTTTGAATGATTATGTGTCTTACCTGAGAAGAGATATTTACGATAACCCAACCGGTGATTTGCTCAATCAAAAACTGTTAACCTACAGTGAAGTATGTTTTGATTTAGCGGAAGCTGCGTTAAAAGGGTGGAATGTAAATGGTACCGCAGAAGATTGGTATCACAAAGGCGTACAGGCAAGTTTTGATACATGGAAAGTTTTCAGCGACTACCAGTCAGATGTAAATGATTATTATGGCTGCGTAAAAGATTTCGCCAGCTATATCGCACAGCCATCAGTTAAGTTCAATAATACACTGCAAAGAATTATAGAACAAAAATGGATTGCTTCCTGGCAGGCTTGTAACGAAGCATTTATGGATTGGAGAAGAACTGGTTACCCCACACTCAACGTAGGATGGGCTTCGTACCGGGGCGCTATTCCACTTCGTTTTGCGTACGACAATACAGAACTGCAAAACAATGCAGCCAATGGTGATGCGGCAATAGCCAAATTAAAACCATCTTCTTACGTAGGTACAGACGGCAACAATAGTTCCTGGTCAAAATTCTGGTTGGTTGACGGAACCGGTAAGCCCTGGTAAATGAAGTACAGCGCTAACACCATAAGGCAAAAAGGAGCTTTGGCAGCTATCGCGGTTATTTTTAGCCTGTTGTGTTATGGCCAGGTAAATAACACCTATAATTTGATGCCGGCACCTTTTGCAATGCAGGCGGTAACGACAGGCAGGATTGCGATTGATAAGCAATTTCGTGTCGCAATATCGGGCTCTGCCAGCGACCGCATATATGCAGAAGCAAGCAGGTTTATAAGGCGATTGAGTAATAAGACCGGCATTTTCCTGGATAAACAGGAATTTGTAACCCGGCAGCAGGATAAGTCAACAGCAACCTTGCTTGTTACCATACAACGCAACGGATTGCTGAAACTGGGGGAAGATGAGAGTTATGCAATTGAAACCAGCGGACGGCAGGTACTTGTTACCGCTGTTACTGATTTAGGCGCCATTCATGCATTGGAAACTTTAATACAATTGGTTAGTACAGATGCTGCCGGATATTATATTCCGGCAGTGTCTGTTAAAGACCATCCCCGTTTTGCCTGGCGTGGTTTATTGCTGGATGTGGCCCTGCATTTTATGCCGGTGGAGGTGGTAGAAAGAACGCTGGATGGAATGGCTGCGGTCAAGATGAATGTACTTCACCTTCACCTTTGCAACGACCAGGGATTCAGGGTGGAGTCAAAGGTTTTTCCCCGGTTGCAACAAGTAGCTTCCGATGGCATTTATTACACACAGGAAGATATCAAAACCATTATAAAATATGCAAGCCAAAGAGGCATTCGTGTAGTGCCGGAATTTGTTGTGCCGGCGCATACCACGGCCATATTAACGGCCTATCCTGAACTGGCAAGCGTTAAAAGAAACTACTCATTACAAAGATATTTTGGCGTATTTGATCCGGTGCTGGACCCTACCAACGAAAAAGTATATCCGTTTTTAGAGAAACTGTTTACGGAAATGGCCTCCCTTTTTCCGGATGAATATTTTCATATTGGCGGCGATGAAAACACAGGTAAGGATTGGGAAGCGGTGCCGCACATCAAAAAATTTATGCAGACACATGGCATGAAAACGACCATGGATTTACAGACTTATTTTAATCAGCGCTTACTGCCCATCATTCGCAAAGCCGGTAAAAAAATGATGGGGTGGGATGAGGTGTTTCATCCGGGTTTGCCTAAAGAAATTGTTATTCAATCGTGGCGGGGAAACGAAAGTTTTTACAGCTCGGTAAAACAGGGATATAAAGCCATTCTTTCTTACGGTTATTATATTGATTTAATTCAACCTGCTTCTTATCACTACCAGAATGATCCAATACCGGATAGCGTGAAACTGACACCGGACGAACAGAAATTGATACTGGGCGGCGAGGCAACTATGTGGAGCGAGCTGGTAACACCTGTAACAGTTGATTCAAGAATATGGCCAAGAACCGCTGCTATTGCGGAAAGATTGTGGTCGCCTAAAGCGGTCACTGACACCGATGACATGTACCGGCGGCTGGATATGGTCAGCCTGCAACTTGAATCGCTCGGACTGCAACACCTGACTTATAAACCGGCAATGATGCGGCAGCTTTGCAATGGAAATAAAATTAAGGCACTGGAAGTTTTGGTAGCTGTGCTGGAGCCCTTAAAAATATACGATCGCAATGAAGGTGATACGATGTACACGGTATTTTCTCCGTTTACAAAAATTGCTGATGTCGCTACGCCTGATCAGCCGTTACCAAGGATATTTAATAAATCGGTGCAGCAATTTTTAATGAATTCATCCTCAGGTAATGAAAAAGAAATTACAGACCAATTGATCCTCTGGAAAGAAAATGATGCAGCATTTAAACAGTTGCTTGCGAATTCACCGGTGTTGCAGGAAGCTGCTTCATTATCACAACATCTTTCCTTGCTGGCGGAGGCTGGCCTGAAATCGATTGAATACATAAAGCAACACAAAACCGCGGATGATGAATGGCTTAAACAACAACGGGTCGTAGTAAAACACACACGGATGCAGGGCGGCAGGTGCGAAATACAGGTAGTTGATGCCATACAAAAATTAATTACGGCTGCGGCGGGCAAACAGCAATAAAAATAGTAGTTGCATTTTTTATAAGAGAAGAAAAAAAACAAAGTTTGATGAGGGTAAAATTTATTGGCTTAATTCTTTTAACATGGTGTTTAACAACTGCCTGCGCACAAATAACTGCACATACTCCAACAGCAGCCAAAAGCAATAGGAAGGAAGGATTTTTCCAGGAATACCATGAGGCATATCCGATTGGAAAGTCCAGCGTTGAAAATAACGTTCGGAGTATTGCCGTGGATAAATCATCCAATGTTTTTATAACTACTGAAGCGGGTGTTTTTGAGAAATCCAGTGGCGCAAGTACATGGACAGAGTTGCCATTTCAGGAGGAAGATAAAGGCCCTGCTTATGCCGTAGCCACTGATGGCAACGGCACGTTGTGGATTGGCAACTGGAACGGCGTTTTTACATTTCACCATAATCTGCTCACCAAAATGCCCGGCACAACAGGGCCTGTATCCCTGATTTGTGTAGCCAAAGAAGGGGTGTACGCTCTCGGACCTCAAGGCGTTTGGCTTAATACAGGAAATCAGTTTCTTCTAAAAAATTACCCTGTGGCCCGCTCCGTAAGGGGTGTTGTGTCAGATGGTAAAGCCGGCTTGTGGATTACCAGCGATGCAGGCCTTTACCATGTAACGGAAAAAGCAACTCATCATTTTTATAAAACAGATATTTTGTTAAGCGCAGAACTGAAAGGGCTGGCGTTTGATGAGAAAGAAAGTCTATGGATTACCGGGCTGGGCGGCGTTTCTGTTATCAGCAATGGCAAACGGCAAGCTGCAATTACGCCAGCCGACGGTTGCCCGTCCATTTACACCAGTTGTGTAAAAAGGTCTCCTGACAAGGTGATGTGGATAGGTACAAAGGTTGGCGTAATTCGTTTTTATCCCGGCGGCAAACATTCACTTTTATTCAGCCGCCGCTGGCTGATAAATGACCAGGTAAATGATATAGTTTTCGACCAAGAAGGAAGTGCATGGATCGCCACCGCCAATGGTGTAAGCGTTATCAAAAAAAGATGGATAACTCTTGCCCAAAAGCAGGATTATTTTTATGGCGTTCAAATGGCAAGGCATATCAGGGAACCATGGATATCGGGCCAGTGCAGGATGGCAGTAGCCGGGGATACAGCTCATTGTTCGCCTGAAGATGATGACAATGACGGGGAATACACAGGCAACTATTTAGCCATGGAGTCATTTCGGTTTGCAGTCACCAAAAGTGAAGATGCAAGAGAAAAAGCAAAAAAGGCATTTCATTTTTTAAAAGAATTAAAGGACATCACCGGCGGCGACGGTTACTTTGCCCGGACGATAGTCCCCATTGGCTGGGCTGCAAAAGTGCATGACACGAACCGCTTGTATACGGCAAGAGAAAGGGCAGAAGAACTGGTGAATGAACCCAGGTTTAAACCGGTTGAAACCCGCTGGCATAAATCAGCCGACGGGCAATGGTTATGGAAAGGTGATGCCAGCAGCGACGAATGGTGCGGCCACATGATGGGATACTATTTTTATTACCAACTGGCTGCCAATAAAGAAGAGAAAGCATTGATACGGCAGCATGTAGCGTCACTTGTTGATCATTTAATTGCACACAACTATACTATGATGGATACAGATGGATCGCATACACGATGGGGTGTTTGGTCGCCTGCATTATTGAACAGAGATCCTGAATGGCAACTGGATAGAAGTGAAAATTCAATGGAGTTGCTGGCATTTTTAAAGCTGGCTTATTATTGTACAGATAACGAAAAATATCAGCAGCATTACCTGCAACTGGTCAGCAAAGAACACTACCTGGACAATATGGCTGCTTTGACAGAGCAGAACCCGGCATGGTTTATTTATTTTGATGTGACAATGCAGGCCTATTTATTTCCAATATTAATTCGTTGCGAAAATGATCAGCGGCTGCGAGCTTTTTATCAGCAGCTGATGGACAAATGGATGGAACAACGGAAGGGTGATCATAACCCGCTGATCAATTTTTTATACTGTTATGCCCGTGATAAAAAAGCAGAGCAGCAGGCGTCTCTTGATTTTTTGATTAACACACCGCTTGATCTCACGGACTGGCATATTGACCATACCAAAAGAGAAGATGTTCATATGGTGCATACACCGGTGTTAAATGAATTACAGGTAAGTGAATTGCCACCGCCAGAAATCAGAAACACGGTGCGCTGGGACAACAACCCATGGTCAGCAACAGGCGGATCAGATATGGTGGAGCGTGAGCCGGTGTTTTGGCTGTACCCTTACTGGATGGGCAGGTATCTCAACATGATTGATTAATTTTTAAAGAATAAAATAAGAATAATGATTAAAAAAAAGATTGTTTTTTTGTTGCTGGCAGGTTTATTTTTTAATGTGTTGAAGATGGGTGCTACAGATGGCGGCGGCTTTCCCGTTCCTCCGGTATTTAAGGACACTGCCTGGTTGCAGGCTTATAGTATAAAATATGCGCCCGATGGGATGAAAGATGCAGGCAATATTGCTTTCAAAAAAGTATGTAGCGATCGCAATGGAGTTGTATTGATTCAATCTTCACGAGGACTGTTAAAAAAATCCGGCGGACAGTTTTTGTACCCCGGTCAGCTGGTACCACATGTATCTTATCTGCCTATCGTTGACAAGAAAATCAGCAGCCTTGGTTTGTATCAAAACCAATTTGTATTTGCCGACGATAAAGCCATCTTAAGCAATGCATGGGCGGGGAAATTATACAGCCTTCATACCATGCCGGATGTTACATTGTTCAGCGGCGGAGATGATTTTTCTTTTCTGATTTCCAATGGCACTTTGGTACAATACATAAAAGATTCAAAACTGTTGTTTGAATGGAAAAGTGAAGAAAAACTGATTGATGTTTTATTTGATAAAAAGAGCAACCTGTTCTGGCTTTTGACAGGCAAGAGCATTAGTGCTTTTAACCCTGGCGATAAAAAAGTATATCCTAAATACACGGGGGATGGGTTAACCTGTTTTAGTCTTGCAGGCAATACCAATGAAATATTGGTTGGAACACACAATGGCTATTTTAAATTGAATGGTGGTACAGGAAAGAAATCAGCAGAAATAAACAACGCATTACCTTGCCGCGATTTAACCGTAATAAAAAACGTTGACAATCGAATTTGGTTTGGATCTGTTAACGGCGCATTTACGCAGGAACCCAATGGCAAATTTAAATACTATGCTTCAAAACGCTGGCTGCCCGGTAATAGTGTTACTGATATTGCGGCGGGCAGCAATCATTCGGTATTGGTATTAACAAGCAAGGGGCTGGGAGAAATACATTTTGAGCCAATGACACTGCATGATAAAGCGATGTTTTATGAGCAGCAGGTGCGTGACAGGCATATCCGTCACGGTTTCAATGCTACTATTACAAGAATGAAAAATGGTAACGTGAACGCAGGTTCACTCGAAGATTCAGACAATGATGGATTGTGGACCTGTATGTACCTGGGAGGCGAAGTATTTCGGTATGCGGCCACCAAATCGCCGGAAGCATTGGATAATTGCCGGGAATCACTCGATGCAATTGAGCGGTTGTACACGGTGACTAAAATCAAAGGATTTCCTGCCCGTTCTTTTGAAAGAAGAGGATATGCAGTGGCAGATACGCAGGTGTGGAAGCACGCGGAAGATCCGGAATGGGACTGGAAATCTACTACCAGCAGCGACGAAGCCATTGGGCATATGTTTGTTTTTGGCGCCATAGCAGAATTAATTGATGACCCTGCAATGAAGGCCAAAGCCATCCGGTTAATGGATGGCCTGATGCAGCATATTGTTGACCACCAGTTTTACATGATCGACTGGAACGGTGAGCCTACCCGTTGGGGAAGATGGAACCCGGAATATGTAAATGCAATGCCAAAAAACGTGGGTGACCGGAAGATTACTTCTTCCAATATTGTGTCGATGTTACAAACGGCCTATCATTTTACCGGCAAAAAAATCTTTAAAGAAAAAGCGTTGGAACTGATGAATAAATATGGTTACCTGGAAAACCTGATGCGGCCGATGAAAGAAATTGGTCTTGCTCCCGGCGATGCGGGTGACCTGGCTAAACTTCTTTCAGATGGCTGGAACCATTCAGATGATGAAATGTATTTTTTGGGTTACTGGGGTTTATACCGGTATGCGTTAAATGACACGCTCAAAGCTAAATTTAAAGCATCTATCCTGGATCACTGGCAAATTGAACGGCCGGAGAAAGAAGCCGCCTGGGATATTTTTACCGCCATCACCGGCGTAAAACAATTTGACCTGGATGAAGCAACCTGGTATCTGCAAAAATATCCGCTGGACATGATTGAATGGAAAGTAGCCAACAGTGAAAGAAAAGACGTTGTATTTATTCCACAAAATTTCCGTAATCAAACAATTAAAGAAGTGTTGCCACCGGATGAATTACCGATTAACCGGCACAACTCCAACCGGTTTGATTTGGATGGAGGTGATGACAATGGAACCACAGAATACAGTGCGGGAGATATCTGGTTATTACCATACTGGATGGGCCGCTACCTAAAAATAATCAGTGCGCCGGTTAACAACGTTCATGCCGCCGCAGGGCCGATGAATAAAGGAGTTGGCCGTTAGTTGTAAGTGGTGAATAGTGAAAGGTGAATTGTGAGCGATGAGTAGTGAGTAACAGTTTGCTGAGTCTGATCACTCACAACTGACCACTAACTCAAAATGTACTTTGTTAGAAAGAAAATCGAATAGTAAATGATTATTCAAACCAAACGGCTTATTTCACTGGATGCATTACGGGGTTTTACTATTGCAGCAATGATTATGGTAAACTATCCCGGTAGCGAAGACGCCGTTTATTTTACGCTGCGTCATACGGAGTGGAATGGATTGTCTTTTACAGACCAGGTGGCACCTTACTTTTTGTTTTTTGTTGGTGCTTCCATTGCGCTGGCTTATTCTAGACGCCTGCAAGCGAATGTTAGCCGAAGTTCGATGTATAAAAAAATATTTACCCGGTCGCTGAAAATTTATGCGGTGGGTATGTTTTTAAACCTGATGCCCGCTTTTGATTTTCATAACATCCGGTGGACAGGAACGCTGCAGCGAATTGCTGTGGTATTTTTTATTTCGGCGATTATTTACCTAAATACCAACTGGAAACAACAGGCCTGGATTGCGGCTATTACATTGGTTTTGTATTGGCTGTTAATAACCTGTATTCCAATGCCCGGCTATGGAAAAGTAATGCTGGAGCCGGGAGTAAATATTGTGGCGCTGGTTGACAATCATTTGTTACCCGGCAAAATGTGGCGTGGCAACTGGGACCCCGAAAGTATCTTAACGACGTTTACTTCAGTCGTGTCCTGCATAACGGGGATGCTTGCCGGACATTTGATGCTGAGTGATAAAAGTCCGGATGAAAAAATCAACTGGTTAATGACAGCAGGCGTTTTTCTTTCAATCACAGGCTATTTCTGGGGATTGGTTTTTCCGGTAAATGAAAATCTTTGGACCAGTTCCTTTGTGCTGGTTACCTCCGGGTTTGCATCGTTGCTTTTTGGCGCTCTTTATTTTTTGGTTGATATAAAAGGTAAAATAAGGGGCACACTGCCCGGAATTATTTTCGGCGCCAATGCAATCACCATCTATTTTTTAGCTGATGTATGGGCATTGTTTTTTTACGTGGCAAAATTTGGAGGGTCATCCTTAAATGAAAAATTTGTTAATAGTTTAAGTAACGCTGGTGCAGACCCAAAGTTGGCGAGCTTAATATATGCCCTGCTTTTTGTTTGCATCAATTTTATTCCCGCCTGGTGGCTCTATAAAAGAAAGCTATTTATTAAGCTTTAACGAAACCATGTGTGAAAAAAAATTACCTTATCATATTGATGCGTACTTCTTTTTTTGACAGCAATAGCAACTAAAAAATAAGATGTATTAAGGTATAATTGATAGTTTGACTGAATGTTGCTGCGATTAAAAGATAGAAAGAGACAACACAGATGTTTTATTAAACGAGTGGGATGCCGGCTTATTAAGAATGTTTAAAAAAATAATTATTTCATTACAAAACAAAATAAAAACTGTATGGAATATTCACTACTTTTAAAATTGAAATTGCTTTGCTATAATACTCATTGAATAACAAGTCTAATGACACAAGAATGCGATAAGGCATTGTTAAAACAAGTCTCAGAAGGCGATCAAACAGCTTTTAAACAATTGTTTAAAATTCACAGGGATGCTATTTATTCTATAGCTTTTACTTTTGCGAAATCGGTTGAACTGTCTGAGGAAATTGTACAGGATGTATTTTTAACGATATGGCTCAGGAGGGCCAGTCTAAATGACATCCAAAATTTTAAGGCGTATCTTTTTGTTATAACACGAAACCATGTGTATCATGTTTTAAAGCAAGTCGCCCAAAATTATACAACTACCTTAGTGCCCGTTGAAGATCATTTAATTGCGGATAATAACACTATTGATCTTGTAATAGAAAAAGAATATAGTTTATTGTTAAAAAGGGCAATTGCCAGGTTGCCAAACCAGCAGCGGGAAGTATATACGCTCATGAGGGATCATGGTTTAAAACGCAATGAAGTGGCCTGCCAGCTTAATTTACAGCCTGAAACTGTTAAGTTTCATCTTGCACAGGCCATGAAAAATATCCGCTCCTTTTGTATGCTCCACCTCAACTCATTTATGTTGTTTTTTGTCTGCATACATAAGTATATCCCAATTTTTTAAAAAAAGATTCCATCCAACCCACCCAAGGCCATACAAAAAATACTCCTGCATACGGACGGTTGATGAAATGTGTAACCTCTGTTTAATTTATGTCAGTATTGCGTTTAGAATATTTATTGGATTGCTATATAAAAAATAAATGCAGCGGGCAGGAAGAGGAAGAATTGATGGCTATACTGGCCGATCCCGAAAGCGAAGTATTCGTTCATGATGTTATCGACCGTTTAATGCAGCAGTCTGCTGGTGAAAAACAGTTATCCGATAGCGCTGCGGCCAGCATTTTGAAAACTATTTTAAAAGATGACGGCGATGCAGCTATTCCTGTAAAAAAAAATGAAACAGTTTTTTCATTTTGGATGCGTTTGGCTGCCTCGGTTTTGATTTTACTTGTTGGTGCGTATTTTATTTTTGAAAAGAATGAGCGCACCATCGGAAATGCGGAAGATAAAAAGCAAGTTGCCGGATTGCCTGAAAAACCGGCACCCATTTTACCCGGGCGAAACAGGGCAATACTTACTACTGCAGATGGCAGGTCGATTATATTGGACAGTATGCAAAACGGACAGCTTGCCAGGCAGGGGACTACCAATATACAAAAGCAGGGTGGTTTATTAATTTATAAGGCACCTGCATCTTTTAACGGCGATACACAGATTACTTACAATACACTTTCTACACCGCGGGGAGGGCAATACCAAATTATATTGTCAGATGGAAGTAAAGTTTGGCTGAATGCAGCATCCTCAATTCGCTTTCCAACAGTGTTTTCTGGTAAACTACGCGAAGTAACATTAACCGGCGAAGCCTATTTTGAAGTGGCAAAAAATAAAGAAAAGCCTTTCCAGGTAAAGGTTGGCGACATGAAGATTGCAGTACTGGGAACACACTTTAATGTAAATGCGTATGAAGATGAAGCTGAAATAAAAACAAGTTTGTTGGAAGGTAGTGTTCAAATAAATAATGGCAATGCATCTGGCTTGCTGCAGCCCGGGCAGCAGGCAGTAATAAATAATAAAAGCGACCAAATTAAAACGGGCAATGTTGACTTGAAGGAAGTAATGGCCTGGAAGAACGGACTTTTTCGGTTTGAAGGAGCAGACATTACAACCATTATGCGGCAAATAGGACGCTGGTATGATGTGGAAATTGTATATACCGGTAAGGTTCCCAACCATCACTTTGTAGGGAAAATAAACAGGAACGTTGAGTTGTCGGAAGTGTTGAGAATATTGGAATTGAGTAACGTTAAGTTTTCGGTGGCAGGAAAAAAAATTATTGTACTATAAATGTAAACATGGTTGTAAACACTAAATAATTTAAAATGAATTTCGAGGTAATTAGCTCATTGGTTTAATCAATGGGGTAGGTATCCTGTTAATAAATCTGTATTAATGGCAAAAAAAGCCAGCAAATGTTCGCTGCATTGCTGGCCAATAAAGGCTATAAAACTGTCGGTCAAACAATTTACTTAACCAAAATCAACCCAAAATTATGATTTTAACTGTCGCTTGCCAAAGCAAAAACGGCACGAAAGCCTTATGGGCCAAAATGTTGATGATTATGAAATTAACTATCCCCCTATTTTTATTTTTTACGTTCCAGGCGAGTGCGAACGGGTACGCACAAAAAGTCACCATCGTCAAAAAAAACATTTCTTTATCCGAAATCTTTAAATCGATAGAGCAACAAACAACGTTTTTGTTTTTCTTTGATAGAGACCTGGTAAATGAAACCAATCCTATTGATGTTAAAATAAAGAATGCAACGCTGGATGAGGCATTGAACATTTGTCTTAAGGACCAGCCACTTACCTATACGATTGTGAGTAACACGATCGTAATTCAGCCCAAAGTAATAGTTTCACATGCTGCCGCTGAGTTAGCGGGTTCCCTGGCTTTGCCTCCTCCCGCAGAAATCCACGGAAGAGTTATCAACCAGAAAGGAGAGCCCTTGCAGAACGTTTCAGTGTTAGTGGCGGGAACCAATATAGGAACTACCACCGATGCAGATGGTCGTTTTACCCTGAATGCGCCCGACAATAAGGGTATAGTACTTGAAATTTCCAACATCGGATATCAAAAGAAAAGAGTAACGGTAGGTAAGCAAACTGAAATTAATATTACACTTGAAGAGGAAGTATCAGGTATGAATGAAGTGGTAGTTATTGGATACGGTACGGCAAGGAAAAAAGACGTTACAGGTGCTGTATCAAATATAAGTTCTAAGCGCTTGTTGGATAAACCTATTGTAAACGTTGGGCAGGCTTTGCAAAACAAAATTGCCGGCGTTGATGTAAACTCCATGGGAGGGGGTGTTCCTGGACAAAACCCGTTGATCCGCATTCGTGGTACAAACTCTATCACAGCTGGTAACGACCCCTTATATGTTGTAGACGGTGTTGTGGGAGTAGCAAATCCTTTATCAACTTTAAACCCCAATGACATCAATTCAATCGACGTGTTAAAAGATGCCTCCGCTACCGCCATTTACGGAGCCCGGGGAGCAAACGGCGTTATTATTATCACCACAAAACGCGGCACAAGCGGAAAGGCGCAAATCAGTATCAGCAGTACGGTATCTGAAAATACTTTACAAAGACACCTGTATGCTTTAAATGCCGAACAGCTGATGTACCTGTATTTACAATCAATGAACAACGCCACCAAATATGGTAGTGTAGTGCCTGCAAATGATTTTCGTGGCACAACGGCAGGTAGTACCAGTTTTTCTGAAATGCCGTGGTTGTTTGAGCAGGTTCCTGCGGGCAACTATGCCATACCATTGGTTGGCCGGGATGGCAAAAGCTATGCACCAAAATATGACACCAATTGGGAAGATCTGATGTTTGCCAACTCAACGTCTCAAAATCATTATGTAGCAATCAGGGGAGGAAGTGAAAATGCTAAATTCTCAGTGTCATTAGGAGCCACAGATGAGCGTGGCCTTATGAAGAAGTCTTACTTTAAACGCCTGACTGGAAGAATTGCAGGTGATATCAAAGCCTTGAAATGGCTAACCCTGTCAACATCAATCGGGTTTAATAAAAGCAGGGCGACCGGCGATGATGGCATCACCCGCTCTGCCACTGAAGTATGGTCTATCTTACCGGTTCAATATCCTCAGGACCCCAGTCTTGGAATATATGCCGGCCGTTGGGGAACAAATTTTGATTTCAAGACCGGTGAACAATGGTACAATGTTGTGTTTAGAAGATCTCAAATCTATCAGCAGAACAATATTGGCCAGGTAACGGGTAGTTTTACATCGGTTGCTCAAATCACCAAAGACCTGAGCTTTAAGAGCGATTTCTCTATTGATTATAACAACTACAAAAACAATAGCTACAGCGGAAAATTATACGGAGGTGATGGTAGCGCTTCCATCTCGCTAAGCCAAACTTATTTTTGGCAAAATGAAAACTATTTCACCTATAATAAAAAAATCGGCAAAAACCATTCACTGAGTGCGATATTGGGGCTTTCCTGGTCCAAAAACGCCTATCAGAATATGAATACATCCAACTCTGTATTCTTTTCCAACTTCTTTGGATATTCCAACCTTGGCGCAGGTGCAGCAGCCAGACCAGGTTCTGGTAGCGCAGATGGAAATAACACACTGAATTCTTATTTTTCCAGGATCAATTATTCGTTCAAAGACAGGTACATGTTAACTGTTACCGGTCGTGAAGATGGTTCATCCCGTTTTGGAGCAAATAATAAATATGGTTTCTTCCCATCCGCAGGGGTGGCCTGGAAAGTATCCCAGGAAAATTTCATGAAAAATGTAGATGCGATTTCAAATCTAAAAGTGAGGGCAAGTATTGGCCGTACGGGTAACCAGGAAATTGGAAGTTATGTAACGCAACCATTTATCAGTACCGCTAATGTGGTATTAAATAATGCAACGCAAATTGGTCTTTTTCCAAGCTCGGTTGCTAACCCCGATTTGAAATGGGAGACTACTACCCAAAAAGATATCGGAGTTGAATTGGGGCTATTTAAGGATCGCCTGAATATAGGGGTTGATTACTACGATAAATTGACCAGCAATATGTTGCTGAATGTGCCGCTTCCTTTATCAACAACCACGGGTAATGTAATTGAGAATTATGGTAAAGTTCAAAACAGGGGCTGGGAATTTACTGTGAATACGTTGAACATTTCCACAAGGGATTTTAAATGGAATACGGATATTACCGTAGCCGCTAACAGAAACAAAATAGTACAATTGGGGCCTACAGGTGCGCCGATTTACAGCCAGACTGGTGCTGGTAATGGTACTTCTGTATTTATGATTGGGCAACCCATCGGTGAATTTTTCGGACTTACACGGCTAGGTACTTATAGCACACAGGAGGCATCATTAGCAGCCCGCTATAATTTAAGACCAGGCGACCTGAAATTTTTGGATAAAAACAATGATGGCAAAATTGATTTGATTACTGATGGCAGTGTGATGGGAAATGCATTTCCTGATTGGGTAATTGGTTTTCATAATTCTGTTAACTATAAAAGCTTTGATGCCGGTCTTGATATTCAAATTATACAAGGTGTTAAAAAGGCATTTGTACATGAGTCTGCTGAAGATCGCCAGTTGGTTTCAGGTGGTTTAAATTCAACGTTAACGGCTTGGCGTCCGGATGCACAAAATTCCATGGTAGCCCAATTACGTCCGGGAAATGGCGGTGCGTACTACCAGTCTTATCCAGATACACATTTGGTGTATGATGGTTCATTCATCAGGGGCGCCAATGCCACTGTTGGATATTCCCTTTCAGACAAATTGGTGAGCAGATGGCATATGCAAAGAATTAGACTATACCTGAGTGCAGTTAACTTCTTCCTGATAACGAAGGCCGCAGGCTACGACCCACAAGGTAGTTCTCTTGATAAAAATATTTCGACGGTACCCAATACTGATAAATACCAGTATCCTACCCCATCGATTTATTCTTTTGGTTTGAACATCAGTTTATAATTTTTAGTAGCTCATCATTTTAAAAAATTGCAACATGAAATTTAATATAAAGAAAAGAAATAAAGGAGTTGTTCAACAATCATTGCTTTTATTAGCGCTTGTAATGATGCTTGGCAGTTGCACCAAATTCCTAAAAGAAAATCCAACAGCTAACCTCACTTCAGACTATACTTTTACTACAGCAGCAGAAGGTACAGCCCTGGTAGTAGGCGGTTACAGATCCTTATCTACTTATACCGGCGGCGGCGGCGATTACGGTAATTACTTACCATCAACACTGGAATATTTGACCGGGCTTGCATGGTCTTCCGATTCTCACCCTTTGATTAATAAATTCCAGTCCAACCAGCTATCAGGAAGTACACTGTCTGATTTTGACAATTTTTGGAACAATAATTACCAGGGTGTCAAAGACTGTAACAATGCCATTGCAAAAATACCTGGCATTATTGAGTGGACGCCCAACGATAAGTCAAACTATATGGGCCAGGTACGCACGCTTAGAGCCTTATATTATTTTAACCTGGTGCGCTACTACGGTGATGTAGTAATGGACACAGCCTTGAGCACATTTGCTGAATCTCAACAGCCAAGAGCATCGCTGAAAACTATTTATGACGAAATCATCATACCTGATCTTGAGTTCGCTGTCAGCAGTAATTTAGCGGATGTTCCAAGTACTGGAGGCTACGTAACCAAATTGGTTGCGAGGGCAATTTTAGCAGATGTTTATCTTACGTGCGCCGGCTATCCTTACCAGGAAGTAGCAACAGATCCAGCTAAACCATGGTGTACTGATGGATCATTTTCTCAATCCACTTACCCAGTTAATACCCCAGGTGCAACAAGTTTTTTACAGAAGGCGGCTGAGCAGTTAAATTTATTATATGGCAGGTATACGATGGTATCAACCTATCGTGATCTTCATAATCCCTCCCTGAACAATAAAGGCGAATCAATATTCCAGATACAATATATATCAGGGGTAAACGAAATGACGGGTTTTATGGGATCTTTGCTTCCGCCAGCCATAAAGGCAGCATCACTTACAGAATATGGTACACTGATTCCAACTATTGGATATTATAATTCCTATACACCCGGTGACTTGCGCACGCAGGAACGCCAGATGTTTTATACAAAGGATAATGTAGCTACGCAATACGATGCAACCAATCCCCCGGTGAACTTTGATCAGCCTTATGTTTTTAAATATTACGATTCAGCGGCCTTTAAAACCTCCGGCGGACATAGCGGTTTAAATTTTACACTGTACCGCTATTCGGATATTTTGCTGATGCTAACAGAAGTAAACTGGACTCTAAGACAAAACGGAATATCTGTTGCTGACGATGATGTACTAAAAGGCATCAATGCCGTAAGAGCCAGGGCACAACTTCCTGCATACCGCATTGGTGACATCAATCTGCTTTCCATTTTCAGCGAAAGGGCATGGGAACTGATTTTTGAAAATAAAATGTTGTGGGATCAACGTCGTACCCGTAAATGTCTCATAGATGGTGTTGGATCTTTTTCAGGTATTGAAAATTTTGTAGGCCATCAGCCGGTTAGCTTCAACTTCAAATTTTCCAATATGAATTTGTTGTCGCCTATTTCCCAGGCCGAAATTGCCAATAACTCAAAATGTCTACAAAATTTTAATTTCCTGCCTAAACAGGTCGGCCAGTAAACATATCAACAAAATTATTAACTAATTTATACAGCCAAAATGAAAAATAAAATAAGGTTCCTATTTATAGGCGCAATAGTATTGTTGCAAAGCTGCAGCAAACAAGACTATTTCGATGTTCCTAAAGACAGCAGTGGAAATGTGATAATTACTACGGTATCAAGTACTACATCTAATGGTATTTCTACTTTGGATGATAATTTTACAATCAACGCGGTATTGCCCAACGCAAAAGCCGGCGATACCATGACCGTGGAGTTGTTAAAGCAGCAAGTACCTTCCGGAGCCCCGGCCGGCACTGCCACGCAGTTACTTCCTATAGCAGGTACCCAAAAGAAAGTGATAGTAGCAAGTGATCTAACTACCTCGGTAATTTTTACAAGGGCTGAAGCTTTAATGACAAAAGCGGGAGATGTAGTGACTGTTACTTTTGCAGGTAAAACAGAAGCGGCAATGAGGGTAATTACCATGACAAAGGCTACTACGGTGTCTGGCACTAAGTATAACGGTAAGGTGGTTCCCATCATACGCTCTGCAGGTCCTGCTTATTTTGATGTGAATGTTTCGCCTAAACTGGCGGCCTATGCAGGCACTGTATTAGTAAAAAATAAAAATGGTATTAATGACCCCTGGCAGACTGTTGGTAACTTTCCGGGTACATCGCAGGTACCTATTTCCGGTGATGACTTTGCCGTTGGAAAAGATACCATGTACTATGCCTTTATATCCCAGGTAGGTAATTTTTCTGACACTGTTACCCAGACAATACTTAACAGCAATCCTTATTTTCAATTTAAGAAAACAGGAAAGATGACATTGGGCGGATCTTCAGCGGGCGTAAATATGCTGGTAAACGGAGCGGTAGCGGCGAATAACGCTATGGCAATAATGGCAATTGATGATAGCTCATTAATAATACACGGAGGAACTGCCTGGGCTGTTGGTGGCAAGGGCATTTCCTTTGTTAAATCAACACTTGCTGTATACAACGAAAACAATTCAGATAAAATAATTATGGCTTTCATGGCAGGAACAGCCGCAGCAACTGCTGCACCAACTTCAGGCGAAGGCGTATACATTTTTAAGATTGTAAACGGTCCAAATGCAACAGACATTTTTTACGGAATTTTAAAAGTTGTAAGTATAGTACCAGGATCTTCAATCAATTATGAGTACAGGATTGGTAACCTGTATGCCCAGCTTGCTGTCCTTCAATAAATTTCCTTTTTATTGATTCAAAATGATGTTGTTATACTATTATTTGTAGATTTAAAGATGCAAATAATAGTATAACAACTCACCAAACCACAATTAGAACCACACACAATATTTTATTTTATGGGAGATGTGCAAATCAAAAAATCATCAGAAGTATATGATGTCATTATCGTAGGCTCTGGTGCTGGTGGCGGCATGGCAGGCTATGTGCTGGCCAACGCAGGAATCAAAGTATTAATGCTGGAAGCAGGTCCGTTTTTCGACCCTGCCAAACAATCGCAGCAAATGAAATGGCCGTATGAATCACCGCGGCGGGGAGCGGGTACCACAAGGGCTTTTGGCGATTTTGACGCAGCTTACGGCGGCTGGCAAATAGAAGGCGAACCGTATACCACCAAAGACAAGACAGAATTCAGTTGGTTCAGGTCACGCATGCTGGGCGGTAAAACAAACCACTGGGGAAGAATTTCTTTGCGTATGGGACCGCTCGATTTTCAGCCAACCGATGGGCTTACCGAACGTTGGCCAATTACGTACGATGAAGTGAAACCTTTCTATGATAAGGTAGACCGCATGATTGGCGTATACGGTACAAATGAAGGATTGGAAAATGATCCCGACGGCGTTTTTCTTCCTCCTCCAAAACCAAGGCTGAATGAAATATTTATAAAAAATGGTGCAGCCAAAGCTGGTGTAAAAGTAATCGCCGGAAGAGGATCGGTATTAACTGAAGCCTTGCCTGGAAACAAAGACCGCGGCGCCTGTTTTTATTGTGGCCAGTGCGGCCGGAGCTGCAAAATATATGGTGACTTTTCAGCCTCCTCCTGCCTTGTCATTCCTGCTATTAAAACGGGTAATTTAAAAGTGATAACCAATGCCATGGTGCGCCAGGTATTAACCGGCAAAGACGGACAGGCAACCGGTGTTTCATATGTTGATAAAACAGACGGACAGGAATACCAGCTAAATGGTAAGACAATCATTCTCGGTGCAAGTGCCTGCGAATCGGCCCGCATATTATTAAACTCGGCATCGGCGCAGCATCCGGGCGGCCTTGCCAACAGCAGTGGCGTAGTGGGTAAATACCTGCACGATTCAACCGGTGCCAGCCTGGGTGGCTTTCTTCCCCAGTTGATGGACCGCAAACGTTACAATGAGGATGGTGTGGGTAGTGTGCATATTTATTCTCCCTGGTGGCTTGATAATAAAAATGTTGATTTTCCCCGTGGTTATCATATAGAATATGGTGGCGGTATGCATATGCCTTCGTATGGCTTTGGTGGCGGCACTACAAAAATGAATGGTATGGTACCGGACAGGGATGGCAAAACCAAAACCGGTGGAGGTTTTGGCGCTTCATTAAAAGATGATTACCGTCGCTTTTACGGAACGCAGGTGGGCATGGCTGGTCGTGGTACTGCCATTGCACGAAAAGAAAATTTGTGTGAGATTGATCCGAACGTGGTTGATAAATATGGTATACCGGTATTGCGTTTTAACTATACCTGGAGCAACGAAGAAATCAAGCAAGCCAAACACATGATTGATACTTTTCAATCCATCATGCATGGTATGGGTGCTGTAATTACCTCAACTATACAGGGGCCGGAAACCAACTACGGACTGGAAGCACCAGGAAGAATCATTCATGAAGTAGGTACTATCCGTATGGGGGATGATCCTAAAACATCTGCCCTTAATAAATGGTGCCAGGCCCATGATTGCAAAAATTTATTTGTTGTAGATGCAGCCCCATTTGTACAGCAGGGAGATAAAAATGCTACCTGGACAATCCTCGCTTTATCTATGCGTACAGCTGAATATATTCTTGATCAAAGAAAGAAACAAAATATTTAAATTATGAACAGAAGACAATCATTAAAAGCCCTCAGTATATCTACACTTACCGCCGGATTACTGATTGAATCCTGCAAAACAGATACGCCAAAATCTGCCACAGTTGTGGATAATAGCAACCTTGGAGATGTAGCAGGACTGCAGGAGTTTGAAATAGAAAGATTAAAAAAGTTATATGCCGCACCAGCATTTTTCAATGAACATGAAAAGAGTACATTGATCGTACTGGCTGACCTGATCATTCCAAAGGACGCAGTATCGGGCAGCGCCTCTGATGCTAAAGTGGCAGACTTCATTGAGTTTATTGTAAAAGATATTCCCGACCACCAGGTGCCCATGCGGGGCGGATTAAAATGGCTGGACCTGCAATGCCTCAATACCTACGGTCAACCGTTTACTGGTTGTACACCGGTACAACAGAATGAACTGCTGGAACAAATTGCTTACCCCGGTAAAACAAAGCCGGAAATGCACCAGGGCGAGGTATTTTTTAACCGCATGCGTGACCTCACCGCTTCTGGATTTTATACCAGCGAAATTGGTATAAAAGATTTGGGGTATAAAGGCAATGCGCCCGGTAAATGGGAAGGTGTTCCGAAAGATGTATTGCAACAATACAATTTGAAGGATGAGTAAGAACCTTGTAAAGGAATAAAAAAAAACAAAAGGGCCGCTTCCGGATATTTTCGAGCCTAGCCTCAATGCAAATAACAACAACCTTAATACTTTGCGTCATTGAAGCAAAGTATTAAGCAACATTTAAACTACAAAAATTACATCATGAAAAAGGGTAAAAAAACGGAAAATTCAAGGCGGAGTTTTATTAAAAATGCAGGGCTGGTATCTGCAGGTTTTATGATTGTGCCAAGACACGTATTGGGAGGGAAAGGTTTTGTAGCCCCAAGCGATAAATTAAATATTGCTGCCATTGGCGCAGGGGGCAAAGGACATGACGATTTAAAGAATTTTTCAAAAAGCCCAAATGTTAATATCGTTGCGTTATGCGATGTGGATGAACGCCGGTGTGCTGAATCCAGGAAAGAATATCCCAATGCAAAGTATTACAAAGATTTCAGGGTAATGCTGGAAACCGAAAAAAACAATATAGATGCCTGTAACATTTCAACGCCCGACAACATACACGCTGTAGCAACAATTGCGGCTATGCAATTGGGCAAACATGTATACACGCAAAAGCCCCTCACCCATGATATTTTTGAGGCCCGTACACTGGCCAATGCGGCGGGTAAGTACAAAGTAATTACACAAATGGGTAACCAGGGCGGCTCCAGTGATGGAGTTCGCCAGGCAAAGGAAATGCACGATGCCAATTTATTAGGCGATGTGCATACCGTATATGTTTGGACCAACAGGCCGTTGTGGCCGCAAGGTTTACCTACGCCAACAGGTAGTTTTCCGGTGCCTAAAGAAGTGGATTGGGATCTTTGGCTGGGCCCTGCAAAATACATCGATTACAACCCTGCGTATATGCCCTGGAACTGGCGTGGCTGGAATGCCTTTGGTACGGGTGCCCTCGGTGACATGGCTTGCCACATGATGGACCCTGTATTTCGCATTCTGCCAATTGATTTTCCTACCGAAGTAGAATGCAGTATTCCTAAAAGCTGGACGGTGGATGGTAAAGAAGCAAAATATCCTGATGGCTATCCGCCTGCTTCCGTAATCCATTTAAAGTATCCAAGAAAAGATGGTAAGGGAGAAATAAAGGTATCCTGGTTTGATGGCGGTATTATGCCACCCCTGCCCGATGAATTGCTGCCGGGTGAAACGTTTGGAGGCAATGATGGAGGCGCCATGTTTATCGGTGATAAAAGTAAAATGATTGTGGATTGCTATGGAGAAAATCCGAGGCTGTTACCATCTTCACTGATGAAGCAAACGGTAATGCCCGCGCAAACTATTGCGAGGGTACCCGAAGGACATTACCTGCAATGGGTAAACGCCTGTATGGCAGGGTATGGTAAAGCAAAAACCAGCTCACCGTTCGAGTATGCAGGTCCTTTTACCGAAAGTATTTTGATCGGAAACCTGGCCATCAGAAGTTGGAACCTGGAAACAAAAAATGCAAAAGGCAGAAGTGAATATCCAGGCAGAAAGAAATTGTTGTGGAATGCAAAAGAAATGAAAATCACCAATTTTGAAGAAGCCAATCAATTTGTAAAAAGAGATTATCGCCAGGGCTGGAGTTTAGGAATTTAATTAACTAATAAAAATAAACGCATGAAGAAAATTATCTTGTTTTTTATGGCCGCTTCTTTATTATCGGCTTGCTCCAACTCGAACAAATTAAAAGGCAGCGATGGTTGGGTTAGTCTCTTCGATGGTAAGTCGCTTGACGGCTGGAAATTCAGTGAACAACCAGGCACCTTTTCTCTTGAAGACGGCGCTATAAAAGTAGCAGGCGTTCGCTCGCATTTATATTATGAAGGCCCAGTATTAAACCACAATTTTACCAACTTCGAATTTAAGGCAAAGGTGATGACAAAGCCCGGCTCTAACTCTGGTATCTATTTTCACACTGCATACCAGCAAACAGGTTTCCCGGATAAGGGCTTTGAAGTACAGGTAAACAATTCGCACAGTGATTGGAAAAGAACCGCGGGATTGTACGATATTAAAGACGTAAAGGAAACCTATGTAAAAGACGACGAATGGTTTACCGAATATATAAAAGTAGAAGGCAAACACGTGATCACAAAAATCAATGATATAGTAGTGTGCGACTGGACGCAGCCTGATGGATTTGTTCCTCCTAAAGGTCATGCGGAAAGAATTATTTCCAATGGCACTTTTGCCTTGCAGGGACACGATCCAAAAAGCATTGTGTTTTTTAAAGATATTATGGTAAGACCATTACCATAATAATTTACAATTTTTCTTGTGGAAGTTGCCTAATTCAAATCCATGTTGGTTATTGCAATCTTTTACAAGTATGAATTTTTTAAAAAAGATTTTAGGCAAAGTTGATGACGCAACACCAGCTGAACCAATTTTCCCCAAAGAAAACTTTAGCATCTTTCAGTTAAAAATGCCAGATGGTTTTGCGATAGCAACAGTAAATACCGCATACAAAAATTACCAGAATAAAAAGTGCTATCCATTTCTCGTAGGCATTGATTTGGAGGTGTTGGAGAAAAATAGCAATGGACATCCTGGCGAAATTGAAGGACAGCGGCTTAATGAAATACAGACGGATTTTGAAGAGTTGCTAAAACAACAACAGACTGTACATTCGGTTGCGCAGGTTACACGTTACGGTGCAAGAGATGTAATGATATACATTGACAAGCCGGTATTTTCAGAAAAAGCCGTTACCGGTTTTTGCAATAATAGCAGGAAGGAAAGAAAAATGCTGTTGTCTGTTCAGAGGGACGAATCCTGGAAATCTGTTTCAATATTTTTCAACTCAGACAAAGTAGTCGGTAAACCAGGATTGTAAAGGTAAAAATGAAATCCTAAAATAAATTAGTAGTATAATGAAACCAATTGTTCAAATATCTTTAGACCTCACCAATATTGACGAAGCGCTGGAAACTGCAGCCATGGCCATGCGGGCGGGGGTGGACTGGCTGGAAGCAGGCACGCCGCTGATTTTAGCGGAAGGCTTGCACGGTGTAAGAAAATTAAGGGAAGCCTTTCCCGGAATACCGATTGTTGCCGATTTAAAAACAATGGATGGGGGCTACCTGGAAGCTGAGATGATGGCAAAGGCCGGCGCCACCCATGTGGTGGTAATGGCAAGGGCTCATGAAGAAACGATTAAATGCGTCGTCAATGCGGGACGTGATTTTGGTATCCAGGTAATGGGCGATAACCTTGGTTGCGAAGACATGGTTGCAGCAGCCAAATGGCTGGAAGACCTGGGTTGTGATTATGTAATTCACCACATTGGTTACGACGAACGCCGCGGTATTGCCGCCAGGGGTTTACGTATGCCAAGTCCGCTGGATCAGCTTCGCGAAGTGGTGAATGCGGTGAAAATTCCGGTGCAAGCCGTTGGCGGACTTAGCCTGGAGCAAGCCATCCAATGTCCGGAATATGGAGCGCCGCTGGTAGTTTTGGGAGCACCCTTAACCATTGACGGAGATAGTTTCAAAACAGCAGGTGGCGATTTGGAAAGTTCCTTGCGCCTCATCTGCGAAAAAATCCATTCTTATAAAACAAACTAAAATAGAAGAAAATGAAATCAGCCGCTGTTGTAAATTTTGCGCCTGAAAAAGGTTCAGTAGAAATCAGAGAAATAGAACAGCCTACCATTGGTGATGAAGATGTGCTGCTGGAAGTAGCCAACGTTGGGGTTTGCGGAAGCGACCTGCACCAATGGACTGCAGACCATAGCTGGCCTGTAAATTATCCTGTAGTACTGGGTCATGAATTTGGCGGCCATATCATTGCCCTTGGCGGCAAGGTGAAAGGTTGGAAGGAAGGCGATCGCGTAGTGAGCGAAACCGCCGCCGTAATTGACGTCAACAATCCTATGTCAAGAATTGGGTTGTACAATCTTGACCCGACAAGAAAAGGTTTTGGCTACGGCGTAAACGGCGCCATGACAAAGTATGTTCGTGTACCTGCAAGATGCCTCCATAAAGTGCCCGACCAGATTCCTTTTGAACATGCTTGTTTAACAGAACCTTGCTGCGTTGCTTATAGTGCAGTAGTAGAAAATACCGGCTTAAAACCCGGCGACCGCGTGATTGTATTGGGTCCAGGAACCATTGGAATTTTATGTGCGGCCATGGCAAGATTGTGTGGCGCACAGGTAGCCATTGTAGGCTTGGAGGCAGACAGGCATCGCCTGGATATTGCCAAACAATATGGCTGCGAAGCTATCATTGGCGATGCTACAGAATGGGCGTTTAAAAGAGATGGATTGGGCGCTGATTGCGTAATAGACGCGGCAGGTGCCAGCATCACGTTAAAAATTGCCATGCAGCTGGTAAGGCCAAATGGAAAAATTACCAAAGTAGGTTGGGGACCACAACCATTAGGTTTTAATCTTGATCCGCTTGTACAAAAAAATATCCGTTTGCAGGGCAGTTTTAGTCATAACTGGCCGATGTGGGAACGAGTACTTGCCTTACTGGCCAGCGGTCAGTTAGATGTAAAACCCATCATTGGTGGCGTATGGCCTGTAACCGAATGGCACACGGCTTTTGAAAAAATGCACAAAGGCGAAATTGTAAAAAGTGTTTTAAAACCAGTATAAAGTTTCAGCATGCGGTTAAAAGATAAAGTAGTTATTGTAACAGGCAGTACCACCGGCATCGGCAAAGCCATTGCATTGCGCTGTGTGGCGGAAGGCGCAAAAGTAGTGATCAACGGTTTGGATAAAGAAGGCGGCGAATCAGTTGCAACACAACTGGGCGACAAGGCTGTTATGTATATAGAAGATATCAGCATTGCCGGAGCGCCGCAGCGCCTGGTGGATGTTGCTGTTAAAACTTTCGGCAAGCTAGATGCCGTTGTGAATAATGCGGCCATGGTAGTGTCGGGTAATATTAGTACCACCGACCTGGCTTTTTTGCGCACGGTGCTGGAAGTAAATACCATTGCACCGTTTGCATTGTTGCAGGCGGCATTGCCTGAGCTTACCAAAACAAAAGGTTGTGTGTTGAACATCGGCTCGGTAAATGCCTATAGCGGCGAACCAAACCTGTTGCCCTATAGCATGTCAAAAGGTGCCTTGATGACCATGACCCGTAACCTTGGAGATACGCTCAACCGTGAAAATGGTGTCCGCATAAACCAGATCAACCCAGGCTGGGTATTGACTGAAACAGAAACACTGCGCAAGCGACAGCACGGGTTGGCGGAAGACTGGTACAAGGATATTCCCTCGGTATACGCACCTGCAGGAAGAATCCTGAAGCCGGAAGAAATTGCCGCCGCTGCCGTGTATTGGCTCAGCGATGAAAGCGGTCCTGTATCGGGTCAGGTGATGGACCTGGAACAATATCCTTTCATTGGCCGCAACCCGCCTAAAGACACTACCACAATTCCTGTATCAAAATAAAATATTGTACTTATGCCCAAATTAGCGGTGTTTCCAAAAGCCTTTATGGTAGCCCTTTGTAAAGATGGAAGCATGCGTGTTTCAGAATGGATTGAGCTGGCAGCAAAGCTGGATATTGACGGACTGGAATGGTATGCAGGTTTCCTGGAAATGAAAGACGAAAAGAATTGGCCCATCTTCCGGCGCCAGGTGGAAGATCATGGAAAAACCATTCCGATGATGTGCTGTTCGCCTGATTTTACCCACCGGGATGCTGCTTTCAGAAAAAATGAAATTGAAAAACAAAAACGCTGGATCGACATGACCCATGCACTCGGCGGCTCTTATTGCCGGGTATTGTCTGGTCAAAAGCGGCCGGAACTTTCCGTTGATGAAGGTGTTCAACTGGCTGCTGATTGCATAGAAGAATGTCTGCCTTATGCACAGGAAAGGAACGTCACCCTGATCATCGAAAATCATTACAAAGATGACTTTTGGGAGTATCCTGAATTTGCACAAAAGATGGATATATTTTGCAAACTCGTGGATAAAATTAATCATCCTTACTTCGGTGTAAACTACGACCCCAGCAATACTTACCTGGCAGGCGAAGATCCCATCGAATTGTTGCGGCGGGTAGCGCACCGTGTGGTGACTATGCACGCCAGCGATCGTTACCTTAAAGAAGGAACGATGGAAGACCTTCGCAGGGAAGAAGCTGGTGCACAAGGATATGCCAAGCGTTTAAGCCATGGAGAAATCGGGAAGGGACTGAATGATTATGATGCTATCTTCTCCATTTTAAAAGCGCAGGGTTTTAATAGCTGGATCAGCATTGAAGATGGCGTGGATGGTATGGACCAGTTGGAAAGAAGCGTTGCTTTTGTTCGGAAGAAAATGCAGCAGTACTGGTCTTCGTAAAATTTAAATTCAAAAGTTAAAATTTAAAAAAGGGCTCTAAATTCAGATGTTATCATGAGATATAAAAATATTGTTTGCTTGTTGATGGCTTGTGTGATGGCTGTTGGGAGCTTTGCCCAGCAATCTTCAAAGCCTGTTTCAGCTAAAAAAATTGATCAATGGATTGCACAAAGGGAATGGGCTGGCGGTATTGTGCTCTCGCCGCATTCGTCTGTTGACAAAGCCGCTTTTTATGAAGCGTATCATACCAATAAAAAATTATGGGATGCTGCTTTTGGATTTATGAAAACACACGACCTGGTCACTATGGCAACCGGTAAATATCCCATCCTGGGAGATACTGTATTTGCTTCTATAACGGAAGATCTCAGTAAAAAAATGGAAGATGTAAAATGGGAATCACACAAAAAATACATCGACCTGCAATACATCATTAAAGGAAAAGAAATCATCGGTGTGGCAGATGCGTCAAAGGCTACCATTACAAAACCCTATACGCCCGATGCCATGAATTATATTGCGGACGGAACTTATTACACGACAGACCCCGGCACTTTCTTTTTATTTTTTCCAAATGATGCCCATCGCCCGACAATTAAAGCAGACGGTTATGATGTGGTAAAAAAAATCGTGATAAAAATACTGGTCGCCAAGGCAGAATAATTTAAGCAGCTGATGAGAAAAGCCGCTCAGTAACAAAGAAATTTATTGTCCACCATGAAAGAAAAAAACAACTCCTCACGCAGAAGTTTTTTAACCAACCTTGCCACAGGTACCTTGGGTGTTGCCCTAACCGGTGGCATCAATACAAAGCTTTTTGCTGAAGACAAAGCACAACCCATTTTACCCATCAACAACAACGAGTTTGTAAGCGGTAAAAAATTTGTGCCGGTAATGCTCACACCTTATAAACAGAACGGACAGATCGATTTTGATGTCTTATCGCGGCTAACTGATTTTTACCTGGCTGCGGGAGCAAAGGGACTTTTCGCCAATTGCCTGAGTAGTGAAATGTATAGCCTTAGCCCCGAAGAAAGATTGGCATTAACAAGGCACGTGGCAAAACGGGTGAATGGTGCTGTATCAGTAGTGGCAACAGGTTCATTTGGTGAGACAATGAACGATAAAGCGGAGTTTACCAAACAGATTTATCACACCGGCATCAACGCGGTAATATTGATTACCGGCCACTTTGCCAAGAAGGAAGAAAATGATGATGCACTGATTGCCGGATTTGAAAAGTTCTTTAACCTTACAGATAACATTCCTACGGGTACCTACGAATGTCCTTCGCCATACAAAAGAGTGCTTACGCCGCAGGTATTTAGATACCTGCTCGGCACCAACCGCCTCATTTATCATAAAGACACCACCATTGATTTTGATAAAGTAAAGGCAAAAATTAACCTGGTACAAAATAACCGCCTGGAATTTTATGATGCCTGTATTGCCAACGCTACCAACTCGCTACAGGCCGGCGCCAAAGGCATGTCTGCTATTTGCGGCAATTTTTATCCGGAAATCATCAGCTGGATTTGTGCCAATGCTACCAACCCGGATCGCCAGGCAGATGTACAATTTATCCAGGAACAACTTACCAAAACAGAAGACATCATTTCAACCAACTATTCCTTAAGCGCTAAATATTTTTTGCAGAAAAGAGGTGTTCCAATTGAAATTAGTGGGCGTACAGCTAGTTCGCCATTAACAGGAGAGCAGCGAAAAACACTGGATGAAGTATATAAAATATTTGTAGGCTGGTGCGACAGGATTGGGATAAAACCTGCAACGATTTAATAGAAGTTTAAAAAAAACACCAATTGCGGCAAGGATAAACGTTAAATTTCAACCACGTTATAAATACTCATAATCAAGGCATTAAATGAAGAATTTAATTTTTAAATTGCTGCTGGGATGTACAGTCATCCAGTTATTGCCTGTCAATAGTACTGCTCAAACTGCCATCACACCCGCAACTGCTTTGCAAAGTTATATACACAATGGTGATAAAACCTACCAATGGGAAATTAAAGAGACCTTTAAAATAAAAGAGTCAACCGTGTATACCTTATTGCTTACATCGCAAAAATGGCGGGAATACACGTGGAGACATGAATTGAGTATTATTGTACCGCAGAAAATAAATCACGCCGGGGCCTTATTGTTTATTACAGGAGGAAGCATTAACGATAAAGGGTTGCCGAATTGGAGTGGTAAAGATGATGCATTGAGGATTGGATTCAGCGACTTGGCTACTAAGAATAATGCTGTTGTTGCCATCTTAAAGCAAACACCCAATCAGCCCTTGTACGATACACTGGTGGAAGATGCATTGATTTCATTTACGTTGCACCAGTTTAAACAGGATCACGATTATAGCTGGCCATTACTTTTTCCGATGGTTAAAAGTGCCATCCACGCCATGGATGCGGTACAGGAATTTTGCAAAAAGCAATTGAATAAAAATGTACAGCAGTTTGTTGTTTCCGGTGCATCCAAACGCGGCTGGACTACCTGGCTTACCGGTGCAAATGACCCACGCGTAGTAGCGATTGCCCCAATGGTGATTGATATGCTGAACATGCCGGTCAGTATGAACTACCAGGTAAAAGTATGGAACGATTACAGTATCCAGATTGAGGACTATGTAAAGCTGGGTATTGCACAGGATATAAGTTCTGCAAAAGCAAACGAACTCACTACCATGATTGATCCTTACTCGTACCGGAAAACACTGCGAATGCCCAAAATGATTTTTATGGGCACGAATGATGAATACTGGCCGATAGACAATATCAAAAATTATTACGACAGTATTCCGGGGCAGAATTTATTGCATTACATCGCTAATGTAGGGCACGATATGGGCGACAAGAAAGAAGCACTCGCAAGTCTCAGTTCCTTCTTCGGGCTAACGCTCGCAAAAAAAGCTTATCCAACCTGTGTATGGAAAACCAGTTCTACAAAAAGCGGTGTTGAAGTAAAAATCACTGCAACTGCCGATAAACTAACAGATGTAATTTGCTGGTCTGCCGATTCGCCGGACAAGGATTTTCGCAATGACAAATGGAACTCGAAAAACCTTGGCATTAAAAACCAACATCTGATAAAAGTAACCGAAGCATTTCCTGAAAAGGGCTATCGTGCTTTCTACCTGAATTTAAAATACCGCGATGCCAATGGTGGTGAATATACAGAAAGTACGAGGGTATTTATGACGGATGAAAAAGAGCTGTTATAAAGATCAGGATTTGCAAGGTATCGTCAGAATTACCACGGCTGCTTAAAATACTTCGGGGTGATCATTTGCACAATCACTCCGAAGTTGTTATTCTTTGAAACACTTATTTTATTTCTTTTTCGCCGCCTGCATCGCCATTAATTCTTCCAACGTCCACGGAGTTGTGCGGTCTTTGGTAGCTGCTCTTACATCTTTTACTTCATCCACAAATACTACTTTAGATTTATTGCCAAAACTGTTGCGCACATAACTCAGTACCGAAGCAATGTATTCATCGGTTTGGGCTTGTTGCGATAACATCTGGTCAGGATATTTTTTTCCATCGATCGGCCCTTTTAATCCGTGCAGCAAAATATTGATAAGGGTGGTTTTGTCACTGTTAACCCTTGCCGAACCTGCCAGTGGCGGTGCTATCATAGAAGGAATACCTTTTCCTTCAGGCCCATGGCAGGTGATGCACAGTTGTTTAAAATAGCTGGCGCCATGGTACACCAGGTCGCGGTCTTCCCCGTCCATGCCCATGGTGATGGCCCTTAGTTCGCTGTTGGCTTCATCCTTTTCCTGCAGGCTTCTTTCCGCAACTTTTACGAGTAATACATTAGTGGTATCCCTGGTTTGCAGTGTTTTTAGCAAAGCCGATGCCGTTGCTTCTTTGCTGTACCGAAGCGACAAAGCCAGTTGTACCTGCACGCCTGCGTCTTTATCATCCTTCATGCTTTCCAGTTTCGTAGCTATGGTGTGGTTGCCCTGCTTTAGAAAAGGTTCGCTGATTCGCATCGCTGCCTTTCTGATTTCTGCATTGTCATCAGCCAGTGCGGTTAATACGGCTTGCTCGTCAATGGCGCCCAGCCCTTCCATTGTCCATAGGGCATGCAGTCTTGTTATGACATCTGGCTCTTTTTTCCAGAAAGCCAGCTTTTCACCAAAACTCTTTTCGTTTAAAGCAATTTTCTTCAATGCAGGTACTACCGATTGATCCCCGTGAATCACCAGTAATTTCTGCGCATTATCCCTCCACCAGCCGTTGGGATGGGAGAGATAGGCAACCAGTTCAGCATTGGTTGCTTTGAGCAAATGAGGCTGTGGGCCAGGTTTGTAACCATCATGCACCACGCGATAAATACGGCCGCGGTTAATGTTCTCATCCATCTTTTTTCGTTTTATCTGGGGATGGATATAACTGTCGGGTTTTGTCCAGGCACTTTCCTGTATAATGCCATGGTACATGTCGGCGATATATAAACAACCATCCGGTCCTGTAGCGGTATTAACGGGTCTGAAATTCATATCGCTTGAAGCAAGAAATTCTCGTTTGTCATACGCATTGTGCAGTATCATGGTTCCTTTTTCATAGGTAGATTTTGCCCTGCGGATCAAACGGCCAACGGGCTCACAAATAAAGAGGTCATTCACCATAGTTGCAGGCAGTCGGTCTCCGCGAAATACGGTTTGGCCGCAGGATGCAGTAAAATGATTGAGTGTGCTGTCGCCTCTCAACCTTTCCTGGCCACCTTGTACATCAGGCGTGCCAATGATGGGCCATACCGCATCAAAACTGCTGTCGCGTTGATTGTCTAAATCCAGTTCTCCGTAGGCCGGGTTCTCCTGGAAATTCAGTGCAGGCGTTTCGCCCCCGGCTGAAGAAAAGAACAGCCGGCCATAATTATCCTGCGTTAATCCCCATTGTCCGCTGGGCGGGCTTATGAGGCTGTCCACTACCAGCATACCATTATTATAGCGGAAGCGAACGGGGTTGCGGGTAACGTAAATCCAGTTATCAATGTTCCAGATCAGGCCGCTTTTCTGGTGTTCCAGGTTGGCTTCGTCGGGTTCATCGTTATGGTACACCAGTATTTTTTCATCTGCTACGCCATCGCCGTTTTTATCGCGGTAACTGTACATATTGTTGGTGTAGGTTTCATTTACTACCAGCCGGTCATCCAGCATCAGCATCATCCTTGGTAAAATCAGGCTGTCGATAAATATCGTGTGCTTATCCATTTTTCCATCACCGTTGGTATCTTCCAACCTGGTGATACGACACACGGGCAGGCGTTCGCCAGTGCCATCAATATCCTGCATGTAACTGCGCATTTCGGCTACATACATGGCGCCATTGCCATCCCATACCATGGCGACGGGTTCCTGAATTTCGGGTTCACTGGCTACCAGCTCCATATGATAGCCGGGTGGCAGGTGCATGGTTTGTAAACTTTCTTCGGGGCTCAACGGAACAGCCGACGGATCGGGAACTATTTTAGCAGGCCTTTCGGGAGCCGGCTCTTCGGTTGGTAAAGGTTGTTGACAGGAAAAAAAAGCACAAACAAATAATGCAATGCAGGCAGCAGTATGAATGGGTTTCATGAATTGATGTTGATGGTTTATTAAGCGGGATGCCAAACATTTCACGGGGACGAACTGGGTGTTGAAGATAATATATTTGAGGCAAACATCAGCAACCTGTTGCGCAAATGCAGCAGTAATACAATTATGAAAACATAGCAGCGGGAATTAGTTAGATTGATGTATTGGCTTAAAGGAAATGTTACAGGAATTAACATGAAGCATCCGGGTACAAATGTATGCCTTGTGGCCATGTTATTTAACTGCCAATGCTTTTCCCTTCACCACTTTTGCCCGGTGCTGGTAATAGTATAATACACATCTTCTCAGCTGTTCGCCCATCACAAATTTGGGATTGTCCCTGCTGAATATTTCCCCTGTTCTTTCATTCGGATTGAAATCCTTGGCGCATAAAATATCATACACTTTAAACAGTTTGATTCCTAAAAAATCAACCAGGTAGCGTTGGCGTACCAAAATGCTGCTGAAGACTTCGCTTTTTTTGCGGGTTTTTATGCCGATGCAAATACCAAAAGTGCGGGTATCATCAATGCTTAAATTTTTAACCAGGTAAGTTTTTAAATCCAGGCCTTCCGGGCAATTATCTTCTACCTGGAAGTTAAGTTCGTTGGCTGCATGCCGCATATTGATCTGGAATTCTTCCAGCAGTAAATTCCATTTCTCTTTGTCTTGCTCTTCAATGCCTTTTATCAGGATTGTTTTCCACGAAGTACAACACAGCTGGGTGATACCAGTCTGCATACAAAGCCGGCACAACTTTATTAAAAATGGTACGCTGAATAATTCATCCCGCCTGTAAATGCCCAGCCAGTATTTGTCGTTATAACGGTTAAGGCCTTCATAATAGGGAAGGTTAAAAGGCGGCAGTACTACCGGGCTTTCAGCAGGCTGTATGTTTAAACCATCGGAATTAAACAAGGCAAACAAGTCATCACCATTGGCCAGTTCTGTATCAACAAATTTATCCGGGTGTTGCAGAATGATTGTTTCCAGTTTTTTTGTAACAGATGCAATGTCATTGGTATGGCAAAGCATGGTCCATTCGTAAATAACATTCGTTTTGGGAAAGCGGATGATCAGGTGCCAGAAATTTTCAATAGAAGGCGAAGCAATCCAGTTGATATTACCCGTAAGGATGGGCGTAAAGCTTTGGTTATTGTCGCAGATGTTAATCTTTAGCATTGGCGCATAATCGATGGAATCAAGCACGTTCTTATAAATGGCTTCACTTAACCAGCTGTCGCCGATGAATACGCCGGCCGCCGGATATGAGCTGCAAATGTTGGGATGTTTGCACTCATCTATTTCATAAGCCAGTTCCAGTTTATCCAGTTCTGCCGTAAAGGGTTCTACACTGTAATGTTCCATGTCTACCAGCAATTGCTGCCGCAATCCAAAGTGAACGTCTCTTATCTTTATTTTATTTACAGCAATTAAAATATTGTGCAGATTGGCGGGGTCAATAATGCCGCCGCGGAAGTTTATAAATATGGTGCTTATCATACATCAAACATACAAATTAAATAAGTGAAATAGCAGCTGGCGCCGACAGTAAATGCATGTTCATTGAAAAAGTAAAATGAAATATATTTGAATGAAACATCTACCCCACAATAAATAACTGATATGAAGATAGCCCTTGCATCTCCGCCTTATCCGGCTTCCATTGCAGATGGCCTGGCCTGGATTGAAAAACTTACTAAAGAAGCAGCCTCCCAACAGGCAGCCATTATTTGTTTTCCGGAATCCTATATCCCCGGCTATCCCGGTATGGGCGTCGATCCGGCGGAGCGTACACCACAAAAATTGGAAGCAGCATTACAGGCGGTTCAGCGCATTGCGGCCAGCAATTCAATCGCGGTAATTATACCGATGGATTGGTACAGGGATGGGGCCTTGTTAAACCTCGCTTTTGTCATTGATGATAAGGGCGAAGTGTTGGGCTACCAGACAAAAAACCAGCTGGATCCGTCAGAAGATAATTTGTGGCAGGCAGGTGCCGAACGCAATCTCTTTGAAGTGAGCGGAATAAAATTTGGTATCACCATTTGTCATGAAGGATACCGTTATCCCGAGTCAGTACGATGGGCAGCCAGGAATGGCGCACAGGTAGTATTTCATCCCAACTATACAGGAAGTAACGACACAGGAAGATTGCCCATGGAGTGGGGTGCAAAAGAAAATCCCTACTACGAGAAAGCCCAGATGCTGCGTGCGATGGAGAACACGATTTATTTTGCCACTTCCAACTATGCCTTTCAATATCCGGAGTCTGCCAGTTCTTTAATTGGTCCTGATGGCAGTTGCGTTGCTTACCAGGCATATGGCAAAGCAGGCGTGATCACCGCAACCATGGAGCCGGAAAAAGCAACCGGCTTGCTGGCGGGCAGGTTTAAGCCAGAACTATATCGTTGATCCGGTTGGTAAAAAATAAGCCCAATACAAATCATAAAAATTAAAAATAAGGTAAGTTCTGATAAAAGATGAAGCAGCCCTGAAGCAGACTGAATTTACGGATTGTGTAAATGCTTTTCCCTATTTCGGCGGTAAAATTCACCCCAATACTTTTCTTTGCACCAAATTAAAACTATGAGCAGTAAAGCAACCCTTCACAACAGCATGCGTGTATATCACCGTTACCTGGGCTTTTTTTTAGCCGGTATTATGGCCGTATATGCCCTCAGCGGCATCGTGCTTATTTTCAGGGATACCAGTTTTTTAAAAAAAGAAAAACAACTAACGCAGCAACTGCAGCCGGGTCTTACAGCAGAGGCTTTAGGCAAGGCGATCCGCATACGTGATTTAAAAATTACTTCCGTGAGCGGCGACATGCAAACTTTTAAACAGGGCACTTACAATGCACAGACAGGTTCAGCAAGCTATACCGTCACCGTATTGCCGGCGCTGGTAGAAAAACTAACTCACCTGCACAAAGCCAGTACAAAAGACCCCTTATTTTTTCTGAACGTTTTCTTCGGGGTTTCCCTTTTCTTTTTTGTGATCTCTTCTTTCTGGATGTTTATGCCCAAAACAAGCATTTTTAAAAAGGGCCTGTATTTTACTTTGGCGGGTGTTATGTTGACGGTGGTTTTGCTGATGGTATAATTGGGTGATATATTTGATTTTCTGGATTTACTCCAAATGGGGAGAAAATTAATATGCTTACGACTATCGTTTTCATCCGTGAGGCTGAGTGTAGTTATCCGCAACAGTGTGATATTGCCGTTTTGTCGGATTTACAATTGCCGGAGTAAAGCACAATAAATATGAAAATAATTTGATTTTTTGTATCACCAAGTAGCCTTTTGTGATAGGAGGGCGGCATAATTTTCAGGGGCAGTACTTTGAACAGATGAAACAAGCATTCCAGAAAATAAAAAGCAGGAAAACTGATTTTAAAATCAATTTTCCTGCTTTTTGTGGTGCGAGCCGGGGTTGAACCGGCGACACATGGATTTTCAGTCCATTGCTCTACCAACTGAGCTATCACACCGTTCCCTTTCGGGGCAGCAAAAATAGGAGTTTCTCCTCAAATATTGCAAAACAAGCGCATCAAATTATGAAAGAAATAAAAAAAGGTGGGCAAAATCAGGCCCACCTTGTATTTACGTGTTAAAAAGATTTATTTTAAAGAGGCGATATCTATCACAAAACGATAGTGTACGTCGCCTTTTAACATTCTTTCGTAGGCCTCATTTATCGAAGATACTTTAATCACTTCCACATCGCTCACAATATTGTGTTCGGCGCAGTAGTCCAGCATTTCCTGCGTTTCTTTAATACCACCAATCAGGGAGCCGGCAATAGAACGGCGTTTGCCGATAAGGTTAAAAGCGCCCACTACGGAAGGCTGCGGAGGTACGCCCACCACCACCATGGTGCCGTTTAAAGTAAGCAGGTTTAAATAATCATTGTATTCGTGCGATGCAGAAATTGTACTTAAAATAAAATCAAATTTGCCCTGCAGTTTTTTCATGGTGTCCGCATCTTTTGTTACCGCAAAATGATGGGCGCCTAAATTCAGCGCATCCTGTTCCTTTGATTTGGAAGTGCTCAGCACGGTAACATCGGCACCAAAAGCAGCGGCAAACTTAACGGCCATGTGGCCCAGACCGCCCAGGCCAACTACGGCCACTTTGTGTCCTTTGCCAATATTCCAGTGCCTTAAGGGGGAGTAAGTGGTAATGCCTGCACACAACAAAGGCGCCACTCCTTCAATAGGCAAACTGTCAGCTACATGCAGCGTGTATTTTGCATCCACTACAATTTGCGTAGAATACCCGCCATAGGTAGGGTTGCCTTCTTTATCACGGCCATTGTAAGTGCCAACCATCCCGTTGTCACAATATTGTTCTTCATGTGCCAGGCAGCTGGGGCACTCCCTGCAGGAGTCTACAAAGCAGCCCACGCCGGCCAGTTCACCGATTGTAAAGTCTTTTACGTCAGACCCAATTTTGGTAATGCGGCCTACTATTTCGTGGCCCGGTACCATCGGGTAAATAGAGCCCCCCCATTCGTTGCGTACCTGGTGAATATCGGAGTGACAAACGCCACAATATAAAATTTCAATTTGTACATCATTGGCGCCAACGTCTCGTCTTTCAAAATTAAATGGTGTTAATGGTGTGGTTGCACTTTGCGCTGCATAAGCGTTTATGGGTGTCATATGTTTTATTTTAGAATAAGTACAAACAGCTCTTACAGGCTGTTTGTTGAATGAAAATTTATTTTTCGGAACAGACAACAAAAACCGCTCCCATAAAATAAATCAGGCAGAAGGGGCCAGCAAAGAGTAAATAGCAGAGTCAAGAAAGCGGCCGTTGTAAAAATAATTTTCTTTAAACCAGGCTTCCTGTACGAAGTTATTTTTCAGCAGTAAGTTTTTAGAAGCTTCATTGGCAGGATTGATATTGGCTTCCACAGAATGCAGGCCAATGGTGGTAAATCCATAATGTAATACGGCTTTGATCGCTTCCTGCATGATGCCCTTTCGCTGTTGCTGCGGGTGCAGCAGGTAGCCGATTTCTGCCCGGTAATTGGGCGCATCAATCTTCCAGAAACCAATGGTGCCAATTAATACAGCATCTTCTTTTAAAGCAATGCCCCAGGTAATATTTTCATTATTTTTTACGCCGTCAATTATTTTTTGAATCAGCTCCATGGCATCAGCTGCCGATTGGCAAGTGGCCTGTCAATATAGGCCATCACGTTTTTATCAGAACGCAGTACCAGTAAATCGTTCACATCTGCCGCTGTTATTTCTTTCAGCATCAGCCGTCCGGTATACAGCACCGGAAAAGGATTGAGTTGCAGTGAAAGCATAATTTGTATTTAAAAAATAATGGTCCGGGCAATAACAGCTTTGTGGAAAATCGTTGTGTCACTCACTTATACTTTTACAGCTTTGTGCATCGCCTTCAATTCGCAGGGCATTAGTTTTTGGAGTGTTCGCTTTGCGGTCTGACCTTTGGTGCCGACCGCAAATTTTTACCATGGTCGGTACCGAAGGTCAGACCGCGGTAAAATATTATACAAGTTAATTGCCTGCTCTAAAGCAATGAACCAACTATAAAGTAGCCTGGTAAATATCTTAAAGCAATATTGTTTTGCCCAATTAAAATTCTGCACTCTTGGGATACCTTGGGAAAGGAATTACATCCCTGATATTACCCATGCCAGTTACGAATTGTACCAGGCGTTCAAACCCAAGCCCGAAGCCGGCGTGCGGGCAACTGCCGAAGCGGCGGGTATCCAGATACCAGTTCAGTTCTTCTGCAGGAATATGCATTTCAGCCATGCGGGCCGTTAATTTATCCAGCCGTTCTTCCCTTTGCGATCCACCCACAATTTCACCAATACCCGGCGCCAGTATATCCATGGCTGCAACCGTTTTACCATCCTCATTCAAACGCATGTAAAACGATTTGATGTCTTTTGGATAGTTGGTGAGTATCACCGGTTTTTTAAAATGTTTCTCTACCAGGTAACGTTCATGTTCGCTTTGCAGATCAACACCCCAGCCTTCAATTAAATATTGAAACTTCTTTTTCTTGTTGTGGTTACTCTCTCTTAAAATTTCAATCGCTTCGGTATAAGTCAGCCTTTCAAAATCGTTGTTTACTACAAAATTCAGTTTGTCCAGTAAACCCATTTCACTTCTGTCCTGCTGAGGTTTTTGTTTTTCTTCTTCTTCCAGCCGCTGCGCTAAAAATTCAAGGTCTTCTTTATTTTGCTCCATGGCATACTTGATCACGTACCGGATAAAAGCTTCTGCCAGGTTCATATTATCTTCCAGGTCGTTAAAGGCAACTTCGGGTTCAATCATCCAAAACTCCGCCAGGTGGCGCGTTGTATTGCTGTTTTCTGCCCTGAATGTGGGGCCGAAAGTATATACATCACTAAAAGCCATAGCAGCCAGTTCACCTTCCAGTTGTCCGCTAACGGTCAGATTGGTGCTGCGCCCGAAAAAATCATCTTTAAAATTTATGCTGCCATCTTCATTTTTGGGTGCGCTGCCATCCAGCGGTAAAGTAGTTACCCGGAACATTTCGCCGGCACCTTCCGCATCGCTGGCAGTGATGATGGGTGTATGCAGGTAAACAAATCCCTTATCATTGAAAAACTGGTGAATGGCAAAAGCCAGTGAATGCCGGATGCGAAAAATAGCGCCAAAAGTGTTGGTGCGAAAGCGCATATGGGCAATCTCTCTTAAAAACTCAAGACTGTGTTTTTTTGGTTGCAAAGGAAATTTTTCTGCGTCACTGTCGCCTAATATTTCGATGGTAGCGGCCTTTAACTCTACCTTTTGTCCTTTACCTAAAGATGCAATTACCTGTCCGGTAACTTTAATGCAGGCGCCAGTGGTAAGGCGTTTTAATGTGCTGTCTTCAAACTCGCCTAATGACGCAACTACCTGTAAATTATTATTGGTACTGCCATCGTTAAGGGCAATAAACTGGTTGTTTCTGAAAGTACGAACCCATCCCATTACGGTTGCTTCAAAGCCGGTGTTTTCTTCTGCCAGCAATGCTTTTATCTTTATTCTTTTGTTGAACATAACGTTTAAATTGGCTGCAAATATAACGGGGATTTTGATGGATTAAAAGTAATGCATGGTATTAATGCTGTTATACTAAATGAGAATGTTGCTGCAGAAATTGCTTTTACTAAAAACTCTTTTCAATACACATTACCTTTGCCACATGAAAATTGCTTTCTTTTCGTCGAAAATGTACGACCGCGAATTTTTTGACCGCTATAATACAAAACACGAAATCATTTATTTTGAAGCGCCTTTAAATGAACAAACAGTAAACCTGGCCTGGGATTGCAACGCAGTTTGCGCCTTTGTAAACGATAAATTATCCGCCGATGTAATTGCAGCATTAAAAAGCAATGGCATTCAATTGATAGCTTTACGCAGTGCCGGGTTTAACAATACAGATATTGCCGCGGCTAGAGCAAACGGCATCCCGGTAGTACGGGTACCGGCCTATTCTCCGCATGCAGTGGCGGAACATGCGCTGGCGCTGATTTTAACGCTCAACCGCAAAACCCATAAAGCCTATAACCGGGTAAGGGAAGGCAACTTTTCTCTGGAAAGAATGATGGGTTTTGATCTCTATGGTAAAACTGTCGGTGTGATCGGTACCGGTAAAATTGGCCAGTTGTTTTGTACTATTATGCTGGGCATTGGTTGTAAAGTGCTGGCTTTTGATGTGATAGCTAATAAAGAAATGCAGGCGGCAGGAGTTGACTACCTTCCATTGATCGACATTTTTCAACAGGCGGATATCGTTTCGCTGCATTGCCCGCTGACAGAACAAACCCGCCATATTATAGATGCAACCAGCATTGCCATGATGAAGCAGGGTATAATGCTCATCAATACAAGCAGGGGCGGGCTGGTAGATACACCGGCTGCGATTGAAGGCCTTAAATCCGGCCGCATCGGGTATCTCGGTCTGGACGTGTATGAGCAGGAAGAAAAATTGTTTTTTAACGACTTATCAGAAAATATCATTGATGATGATGACATCATGCGCCTGTTAAGCTTTCCCAATGTGTTGATCACTTCTCACCAGGGCTTTTTTACGCAGGAAGCATTAGCGGAAATTGCCAAAACAACACTCGCCAATATAGATGAATTTGAGGCCGGAACAAAGCTTACCAATAGCGTCGCATAATAAAAAGCCTGGCTAAAACCAGTCATGTCAGCCAGAGGGGTAATGACTTTGTCCAACGTGCAAATTGTTGCAATACTGCTCGGTTACAAGGCACATTTTCTCTTTGTTACCATTTGAGTTACCCCCTCATTAACAAAAATTTTTTTAGTATTTAGCAAAAACGGCGTAATATTGTGCAGGAATATTGCTGATAAGGTCTTCCATATAACTACTGCATCAGACAGTCACATTCCATCAAACAAAAAATTCTCACCCGAACAATTGGGATTATTTCAAGACTTTAAGACCGGATTTTTTTGAAAAAACTTTTTTCATTTCTTTATGTATGACACTTTACAACTGAACGATATGCTCGTTCCTGAGTTGCATGATATTGCAGAGCAGCTCACTATCTCCAATTATAAAAAACTAGAAAAGCAGGATCTGATAGATAAGATACTTGCCAGGCAAACTACCATGAATACAACAGCAAAAAACGAAGGCGAGGAAAAACCCAAGCGTAAACGCACCATCAAAGCCGCAGCTACAGCCGCTCCCGCAGCAGCTGCTTCTCCCGTAACAGAAAAACCGGTAGCAGAACCAACTCCGGCAGAACCTAAAACAGCAGAACCCAAAGCCGCAGAACACAAGCAACATAAAAGAACAGAACATACTGCAGAAAGAAAAAAACAACCGGTTATAAAGGACGAACTCGAAGAAGATCTTCAGCCAATAACAGACGAGCAAAGTACAATACCTGCAGCCATCGCATCGCTGCTGCATGAAGAAGATGATGTACAACAACAGCAGCCTGAACTGCAAATGACAGAAGGTGGACAGCAAAATGTGTACCCCAGCAAACAATACCAGCAACGCAGGGACCAGCAGGTTTTTAATATTGAATTTGACGGTATCATATTAGGGGAAGGTGTATTGGAAATGATGCCTGACGGTTATGGCTTTTTAAGAAGTAGTGATTACAATTATCTTTCCTCCCCGGATGATATTTACGTATCTCCTTCCCAGATAAAATTATTTGGCTTAAAAACCGGCGATACTGTTTACGGATCTGTTCGTCCGCCAAAAGAAGGTGAAAAATATTTTGCATTGCTAAAGGTAGAAACCATCAATGGTAAAAGCCCGGAAGAAGTAAGAGACAGGGTTCCTTTTGATTATCTTACTCCCTTGTTTCCATTTGAAAAACTAAACCTTACTACCACTTCCAATAATTACAGTACCAGGATAATGGACTTGTTTACGCCAATAGGCAAAGGCCAGCGTGGATTGATTGTTGCCCAGCCAAAAACGGGTAAAACAATGTTGCTGAAAGAATTGGCCAATGCAATTGCAGAAAATCATCCGGAATGTTACCTGATGATTGTGCTGGTTGATGAAAGACCGGAAGAGGTAACAGATATGGAACGCAGTGTAAAGGCTGAAGTTATTGCCAGTACATTTGATGAACCTGCAGAAAAGCACGTAAAAGTTTCAACCATCGCTTTGCAAAAAGCAAAAAGACTGGTTGAATGTGGTCATGATGTGGTGATTTTATTGGATAGTATTACCCGTTTGGCACGTGCGCACAATACCGTTGCTCCGTCAAGTGGGAAGGTATTGAGTGGCGGCGTGGAAGCGAATGCCATGCAAAAACCAAAACAATTTTTTGGGGCTGCACGTAAAATAGAATTTGGTGGCTCATTAACCATTATCGCCACTGCACTGGTAGATACCGGAAGCAAAATGGATGAGGTTATTTTTGAAGAATTTAAGGGAACCGGTAACATGGAATTGCAGCTGGACAGAAGACTGTCTAACCGCCGCATTTATCCTGCAATTGATATTGTTTCGTCTTCAACAAGGCGTGATGATCTGTTGCTTGATAAGGAAACATTCCAGCGCATGTGGGTATTACGTAAACACATGGCCGATATGAATCCGGAAGAAGCATTGAATACCCTGCTTAAAAACATGAAAGGAACAAAAGACAACGTAGAATTTTTAACTTCTATGAACGGATAAAAATTTACGCTTTTAAATTAATACATTACTGGCCGCTGATTATTCAGCGGCTTTTTCTTTAACAAAAAACATAATGATGGCGGCCACCAGCATGGCGGCTCCGCCCGTTAAAATCGTGAGGTTGGTTTGGCCGGAAAAATAATGACGGGTTAAAAAACCGAGTAAGAAGGCAGCGGTTATTTGTGGTATTACAATAGAAAAATTAAATACAGCAAAATAAGTGGTCATTTTATTTTCAGGTGCTATATCGCTGACGATGCTGTAAGGTATATTGCTGATGCTGCTCCAGCCAATGCCAATAAAAGCAAACGATATCAGTAAGAGGTATTGATTTTTAAAACAGTAAATCAGCAGCAGGCCAATGCTCCCGATAAGCAAGGCGACGGCGTGCAGCTTATATTTACTATACCGTTTAGTTAACACGGGAATAGTAAAAGCCAATATTGCAGCCAGCGTACTGTAGAAGGCAAAACAGATACCTACCCAGGTAGTTCCATTTTCAAAGGCTCCGCTTTCGGCATCTGTAGTATTAAAAATGTATTTGGTAATAACCGGTGTGGCATAGATCCAAAGCGAAAATAACGCCAGCCAGGTGAAAAATTGTACAATAAATAAGGGAAGCAGATGTTTAATAATTCTAAGCATCAATAAATATACTTTGTTTTTCAAGGAAATTTTCTGATGGCTTTTTTCTTTATGTATCTTGTGTAGCAGCTTTTTTCATCCAACAATGGCCATACAAAAAATTTTAATCGATCAGTTTTTAATGCTCGCTTCGCAGTACCCGGTATTGGATGTACGCAGTCCGGGCGAATATGCGCATGCCCATATTCCCGGTGCCTATAGCCTGCCATTGTTTACCGATGAAGAAAGAAAAGTAGTGGGTACAGCTTATAAACAGCAAAGCAGAAAAAAAGCCATCAAAATCGGGCTGGATTACTTTGGCGTAAAAATGAGGCCCATGGTGGAAGAGGCGGAGAGGTTGGTTCTTCAATTAAATGACAGAAGCAGACAAGAAAATGACCCTGTTGTATTGGTACATTGCTGGCGTGGCGGGATGCGGAGTGCGGGTGTAGCCTGGCTGCTTGATCTGTATGGATTTAAAGTATACACCTTAACGGGGGGGTATAAAATGTACCGGCAAAGGGCAAGAGCCCGGTTCGATGAGCAATACCAGCTAACGGTACTTGGCGGGTATACCGGCTCGGGCAAAACATCATTATTGCACGAGTTACAGCACAATGGGTATAAAATAATCAACCTGGAAGCATTGGCAAATCACAAGGGTTCCAGCTTTGGTGCGTTGGGCGAAAAGCCGCAGCCTTCGCAGGAGATGTTTGAAAACTTACTTGCGGATGCCCTTTATTCAATGAGCAGGGTTGCAGGTAATGCCGGGGAGATTTTTATTGAGGATGAAAGCCAGCGTATAGGATCCATGAATATTCCGGATAGTTTTTGGAAGCAGATGCGCAGCAGTCGGGTGGTATTCCTGGATATTCCTTTTGAAGAAAGGCTTACTTACCTTACTGAAGAATATGGCAAATTCGACAAGGCTGCTATGGTAAATGCAGTCATTAGAATTCAAAAAAGATTGGGCGGTCTTGAAACAAAACAGGCCGTAAACTACCTGCTCGAAAATAATCACCGGGAATGTTTTCGTATTTTGCTGAAGTATTATGACAAGTACTATGAAAAAGGGTTGGCGGCAAGGGCTACAGATCCTGCTTTGGTTAAAAAAATCAATTGTTCAACCGTAGATATAAAAACCAATATCCAAAACCTACTGCATGAAAAAATTACTGTTCAATAAGTTTTTTTTACTTTCTTTATTATTACCTGCCAGCCTGCTGGCGCAGGATCGTGATATTACGGGACTTTGGAAAGGCGAAATGTATGTTGATTCAACCAAACAATACCTGCCCTTTGAATTATCCATCAGCGAAGTGAAAAACAAATTGATTGGTTATTCGCATATCACTTTTGAAGAAAATGGAAAAAAGGAAACCGGGTTAAGGGATGTTACTATTCAGCGAAAAGGAGATGAGATTATTATTGAAGATGTAAGCCTCATAGACAACTCATTTAGTTTTACTCCCCCAAAAAATATTAAAAAGACCATGATAGTTACCCTTACTATTGAGGATACTGCCATGATAATGAAAGGCAGCTGGAGTACCAACCGTACCAAACGCTTTTTATCAGCAACGGGTACCGTTATAATGCAACGCAAAAACGATTTTAAAGAAACGGTACTATATAAAAAACTGGCAGATTTAAAGCTGGAAGATAAACTGGTTTTTAAAGAACCAGAGAAAAAACCTGCGCCACAGGTGGTAGCATTGCAAGCGCCTAAAACAAACATCAGCGTAGCGCCACCAACGGCGGTTGATCCCGATGTTAAACAAAAACCAGTAAGTGAACCTGTTGAAAAAAAGCCTGTTGTTGCTGAGCCCGTAACCACTGTTGCAGCTATACCAAAACCAGTTGAAACAAAGCCTGCTACACCCGTTCCAACTCCGCCGGCTCCGGTAGTTGCAGTAGTAAATAAACCTGTTGAAACAAAGCCCGCAACAACTGTAACTCCACCGACTGCTCCTGTTGTAACGGCGGTAAATAAACCTGTTGAGATAAAGAAAACTCCGCCGCCTGTAAGTGCACCATCACCGGTAGCAGTAAGTAGACCTGCTGAAGTTAAAAAAACACCGCCCGTGGTGACCAAACCTGTACCGCCACCTGCTGTTATCGCGGCTAAGCCGGCAGAAGTTAAGAAGGCACCTCCTGTTGTAAGTAAGCCGGCACCGGTTGCAGCGCCGCCCGTGGCGATTGAAAAGCCAAAGGCAGTTGCAGTTGCTGTAGTGGAAAAGAAGCCTGAACCAATTGCACCCAGTGTTGTAAAAGGTGCCGCAGACGTGGATAAAAGATCGATCGCTACTTCGCAGGCAGTCTATTTTCAAAGCGATAGCCTGGTACTCACCCTGTATGATAATGGTTATGTAGATGGAGATACTGTAAGTGTTGTAATGAATGGCGATGTTATTTTTTCCAAACAGGGTTTGAGCACGAAAGCAGTAAGCAAAACCATTTATATTACAAAGGAAACACCGGATTCAATTAAACTGGTGATGTATGCAGAAAACCTCGGCAGCATACCACCCAATACCGGTTTGCTGGTAGTGCATGACGGCGATGCGGTATATGATGTTCGTTTTAGTGCGGATTTAAAATCCAATGCACAAATCATCCTGCAAAGGAAAAAGCGGGAATAAATTTTTTAATAAGATGAATAATGACGATTTGATGAATAATGATGGAACAATAATTTCATTGGATAATATACCGGTTCCGGTTTTTAAGCTTACGCAATATTCTCATGGTGCCGGCTGTGGATGTAAAATTTCGCCTAAAATATTGGATGAAATTCTGACCAGTAATATAGCCCGCCCAGATAATGATAAACTCATTGTAGGCAACCACAGTAAAGATGATGCTGCGGTGTATGATTTGGGCAACGGTACCGCACTTATCAGCACCACAGATTTTTTTATGCCTATTGTGGATGACCCGTATGAGTTTGGCCGCATCGCTTCAGCCAACGCCATCAGTGATGTGTATGCCATGGGCGGAAAACCCATTTTAGCAATTGCAATACTGGGCTGGCCCATCAATGTGTTGCCACCCGCGGTTGCACAAAAAGTAATTGAAGGCAGCAGAAGCATTTGCCTGGAAGCCGGAATACCATTGGCTGGTGGCCATAGCATTGACAGCCCGGAACCCATTTTTGGACTGGCCGTAAACGGCCTGGTCTCAGTGCCAAACATCAAACAAAATAACCTGGCACAAGAAGGGGATCTGTTGTTTTTAACCAAACCACTGGGTGTTGGAATATTAACTACGGCAGAAAAAAAAGGGTTACTGAAAGAAGAACACAAAGGCATGGCTGCAAAACAAATGATGCAGTTGAACAAAGTGGGTGAAGCATTGGGAGCTATTAAAGGCGTTCATGCAATGACCGATATTACAGGCTTTGGTTTATTGGGCCACCTGGTTGAAATGGCAGAAGGCAGCGGTGTATCTGCTGTTATTCAATTCGACAACATACCCTTGATTACTCCTGAAATTAAAGACTATCTTGATCAAAACTGTGTGCCCGGCGGTACGCATAGAAACTGGGATAGTTACGGAGAAAAGATCGGCACCATTACAACTTATCAAAAAACAATTCTTGCAGATCCGCAAACAAGCGGCGGTTTGCTGATTGCTGTAAGTGTAGCTGCAGCGGACGAAGTAAAAAATATCTTAAAACAGCATGGACTTGAAAAATTCACGACACCGGTCGGTAATATAATTGCTGTACAAACAGATAGTGTGCTGGTACAATCTTAAGCCAGCGCATCAATTTTAATGGATAGCATTCTGTCTTTTTCTGTAATGGTATCCCCCGCATCATGCGTACTTAACCAGATTTCCACCTTGTTGTACACATTGGTCCATAGCGGGTGATGGTCCATTTTTTCTGCCGCTAATGCCACCCTTGTCATGAATCCAAAAGCTTCAGAAAAATTTTTGAATTCGAATTTTTTATAGAGCGTATCGTTTTTTTCTTCCCACATAGTGTTTAATTGAAAATGATTGAATGGATAATTGATACTATTTCCGGTTTGAAAGCTATTTATCGCTTTAACCAAAAACATGATAACAGCGTATCTAATCTGGTGCCAGTATTTTAAAGGAGGCTAATAATTTAACAGGCAGTAGGGTAGTTATCAAAAAATAAGGTGCTGCTTGTGCTTTATTTTTTCGTTGGTCATTTCATTTACCAGCTGTACGCCGGGCAATGATTTAATAGAATAAATGAGGGCTTTTAATTCTTCCTTACTCACATATTCGCCCTTCATCAGCCATAAAAAATCAAGGTGTTTAAATTCGGGCAATAAATATTCTCCGTCAAACTGGTTATTGTATAAATAGTGTATAAGACAGGTAGATGGCACCTGGTATTCGTAAATGGAAAAGAAATATTTCCGTTCTTTTTTACTCAGCTGAATTTCAAAATCATTGTTGATACGAAAATCAAAACCCAGCACCTGGTTTAGCTGCCAGCATAACTGGTAATCCTTAACCGGCGCAACAATGCCAAGCAGGATGGAATCTTCAAAAAACTCCTGGGCAATTGTTTCATTGTCTATTTTAAGTTTCATATTCAATTTCAAAGTAAATAGCAGCTATCAATACAATGGTATAATGTAGATGCAACAATATTAAAACACAATATCAAATACAAGTTCCTCAGTACCTCTTTTTACTTTTACTTTAGTGGCATCGCCTTTATTAAATTTGCTCAATGCCTCCATATAAGTTTGTACATCCGTAAATTTATAATCGCCCAGTTGTACAATTACATCACCTGCTTTTATGCCGACTTTTTGGGCTGTTTTTCCATCACTGATGCCATCCGCCCTTACGCCAATACCGCTGAAAGTATAATCAGGCATAATACCCAATGTAACCTTAAAGCTGGTCTTACTGCTGGTAGCGCTTTCTCTCGTTTTGGTAAATGCAAGCTTCCCCTTTTTATCGGTATTTTCAAGTAAAGTATAAATATATTTCATCACCATCAATTCCCCTGTATAGTTCAGCTTGTCAGCATCATCCGTAGGTTTGTGATAATCGCTGTGAATACCGGTAAAGAAAAATAAAACGGGAATATCTTTCCTGTAAAAAGAAGTATGATCACTTGGTCCTGTACCGCTGCTATCGAACTTTATTTTAAAAAATTTATCGTTGGGACTGAGTGTTTGTCCCCACACAGGCGATGTGCCATAACCGCCAATATTCAATCCATGCGTGGTGTCATTTAATCGGCCTACCATATCCAGGTTGATCATAAAATTTACTGTGGATAGGTCGATAGTTGGATGGTCTGTAAAGTATTTTGAACCAAACAAACCCAGCTCTTCGCCACTGAAACAAATAAATAAATAATTGTTGTTTTTTAGTTTGGATGCTTTTAATTGTTTACTCAATTCTATAACCGCCGCAGTGCCGCTGGCGTTATCATCCGCACCATTGTGTATCTGTGGCGTACTGCCACTGTATAAAGAATTATGGTCTTCGCCATAGCCCAGGTGATCATAGTGGGCGCCGATGATGATGGTATTGGGTGCGTTATTATCAATGTAACCAATCACATTATGGCCATATCTTTTTTTATCGGTGATGAATATTTTTAGTTGAATATCCAGCGAAGCAGTTTCATCTTTCAAAAATTTTTCTTTACCAGCTTTGGTGATATAGATAACAGGAATAGCAGACAGTTCAGATTTTGCTTTCGGATCAAACTTCAATTCATCCGCAATGGCGGAACTGTTATAAATAAAAAAAGCGGTAGCCCTTTTTTTTGCAGCATCTGCGGCTTTCGTTTTAATAGCATCAGTCAAATCGAAATGAGGATTGTTCTTATTGGCTTCCATTATTTCTTTTAAATCATAAAACCAGGGTGACCCATTTTCCTGTAAGGCGATTGACCCTACTGCATTTAAAGAAGCATTGCAACTGAAGGCAAGCGGAAAATAATCTTTGTCAGGGGCAAGATCATTACCATTGATGAGCAGGTGCGATGTATTGGCAATCATCTTTCCATCATTCACTTCAAACTCCTGCAGGTAGCTGCCATCGCTACCCTTAGCTGCAAGGCCAGCCTTTAAAAATTCTGTGCTGATATATTCGTAGGCCAGTTTCTCGCCTTTGCTGCCTGTTCTTCTTCCTTCAAGTGCATCGCCTGCAAGGTATGCCGCGTGGGTTTGTAATTGAGCTATTATAGCTTTATCTGCTTTTTTTAATTTTTGAGCGTAAGTAAATTGTACGGAAAACAGGAGGCAATAAAAAATACATTTCATAAAATGTGTTGGTTAAGGAATTGCAAAGATAATTCACACAAGGGCTATTGGAAGCAAGGTGATATACAAAAATTATAATACCAAAAGCATGCCTTAAATTTACCAGCTTATCAAACTGGGCCGCCTTTATCATCCACATTATGTTCCGGATTGCGGGGGTGATCTTTCCAATTTCGTAATATTTAAACAACGATAGCCGTTACTTTTGCATCTAATTTAATTTTGATAAAAAAAATAAACATAGCATTAGTAGGTAACCCTAACAGCGGCAAAAGTTCTTTGTTCAATGTATTAACCGGGTTAAACCAAAAGGTTGGAAATTTTCCCGGCGTTACCGTTGATAAAAAAACCGGGCAATGTACTATTTCTGAAACGCTTTCAGCTACGCTGATTGATTTGCCTGGTACGTACAGTTTATATCCCAAACGTGCAGATGAATGGGTTGCCTATAAAGTATTGCTGCAACAGGATGATGACATTAAGCCGGATATGGTTTTGCTGGTGGCTGATGCCAGCAACCTTAAAAGAAACCTGTTGTTTTGCAGCCAGATCATTGATTTAAAAATACCGGTGGTACTGGCCCTAAGCATGATGGATCTTGCTGGTAATAAAGGAACGCAGATTGATTTGGCCGGCCTTGAAAGGGAGTTGGGCGTGCCGGTTGTAAGCATCAATCCCCGTAAGGGAAAGGGCATACCGCAGTTAAAAAAAATAATTGATCAAACCGCGGCGCATATCACCGCAGCACCCAGAGAGTTTATCAACAATGCTGAACTGGCGGAAAGTCCGGTATTCGCAGTAAAAAAATTATTTCCATCCATAAGCGATTATACGGCTTTACACTATTTAATCAACCACGAACATTTTAAGCTGGGCCACTCAATGCAGGATAGAATTGAAGCCATAGAGCAGGAAAATAATTTCAATCCTACCCGTACCCAGGCCGAAGAAATCATGCAACGCTATGGCCGCATCAAGCAAATTATGCAGGTTACGGTGGTAGAAAATGATCCGCTCAAGAAAGCATTGTTTACTGAAAAGCTTGACAATATTTTGCTGGACAGAAAATGGGGTTATCTTATTTTACTGGCAGTTTTATTTCTTTTATTTCAAAGTGTATTTTGGATTGCGCATTATCCCATGGATGCCATCGAATGGATTTTTGGTAAACTGAGCGGCTTTTTAAGCAGCACGCTTCCGGATACCTGGTGGAGTGATTTGTTGATCAATGGTGTTATTGCCGGTCTTAGTGGCATCATGGTTTTTATTCCGCAGATCATGATTTTGTTTGGGCTGATTACATTGCTGGAAGATACCGGCTATATGGCAAGGATAAGTTTTTTAACCGACAAGCTGATGCGCAAAGTAGGATTGAATGGAAAAAGCGTAATGCCGATGATCAGTGGCTTTGCCTGCGCCGTGCCTGCTATTATGAGCGCACGCAATATTGAAAACCGCAAGGAACGGTTACTCACTATTATGGTTACCCCGTTAATGAGTTGCAGCGCCAGGTTACCGGTATATACTATTTTAATTGCACTTGTAATTCCTTCTAAATTATATTTTGGTTTTATTAGTGTTCAGGGGCTGGTGATGATGGCATTATATTTATTGGGTACAGTAATGGCACTGATTGTAGCCTATGTAATGAAATGGTTTATTAAAATAAAAGAGAAGAGTTTTTTTATTTTAGAACTGCCTGTTTACAGGGCGCCCCGCTGGAAAAATGCATTAACGACAATGATTGAAAAGGCAAAAATATTTGTATTCCAGGCAGGTAAAATAATAATGGTGATCAGTCTTTTGTTGTGGGTATTGAGCACTTTTGGGCCGGCAAAAAATATGGCTGCTGTTACAACCAAATATGATCAGCTGGTACGGCAAAATCCGCAGTGGGCAACCGAATTGAACCGGGAACGTAAAACAGCTTTATTGCAAAATTCATTCGCCGGTACACTCGGTAAATTTATTGAACCCGCCATTCGCCCATTGGGTTATGACTGGAAAATTGGCATTGCCCTGGTTACCTCCTTTGCCGCCAGGGAAGTTTTTGTGGGTACCATGGCAACACTGTACAGTGTAGGTGAAGATGCCAGTGACAACAGCAGCACGTTGCGCCAAAAAATGAATGCCGCGGTAAGATCGGATGGCACCAAGGTTTATAACCTGGCTACCGGTTTATCGTTATTGGTTTTTTACGTACTGGCCATGCAATGCATGAGTACAATGGCAGTCGTTAAAAGAGAAACCCGGAGCTGGAAATGGCCGCTTATACAATTGGCGTATATGACCGGACTGGCTTATCTATTAAGCTGGGGGATTTACACGATGTTTATATAGGACTGCATATAGATTTCTATCATAATCCTTTTTAAAAATTCGATTTGTACTGTAAAAATTTCAGTTTACATACTGATAAAATTTCAGTGTTTTTAACTACCGCTGCTTTTCAGCAAAGTCAATGCTGACAATGATTCAGATTACACTTTAGTGTTTTCAAATGGCATATTGCTTGATGAATAGATGGTATAAATATTTTCTTTAACCAATTTAAAAAGGAGGTAATTATGACACTCGTAAAAAGAAACGGAAACCTGATGCGTGCATTTCCAACACTGTTTGATGATTTTTTAAACAGGGATTTATTCAATTGGGGCCAGTCTAATTATTCTAATACTGGTACTTCCCTGCCTGCTGTAAACATTAAAGAAACCAACGAAGGTTTTGAAGTGGAGATGGCAGCACCTGGAATGAAAAAAACTGATTTTAAAGTTCAGCTGGAAGGAAATATGCTTACCATCAGCTCCGAAAAAAGTAACCAAACTGAAGAAAATGAAGGAGACCGCTACTCCCGTAAGGAATTTAGCTACCAGTCATTTGAACGTTCTTTTACCTTGCCCAAGGATGTCGTGGACGTAGAAAAGATCAATGCGAAATATGAGGATGGGGTATTGCAGCTACACATTCCAAAAGTGGAAGAGGCAAAGCAAAAAGCACCCAAAATGATCCAGATTTCTTAACTTCTTTAACCAATTAAATGGTATTACAATAGCTGCCTTCACTGGCGGCTATTTTTTTTGAGCCTTTGGTAAAATCTATTTTCGAATTTATTCCTGTAACCGCCATCTGGCTTAACATTCCTAAATATCACCAGTCTTTCCACCGTTCAGCATATAAATTTTACCAATTGTCATTATCCGGCAAATCTATTTAATCAGTTATTTTTCTATCAAACCCATAACAGTAAAGGATTGCACGAATTACGGCATTAATAGTCACCACCAACTACTAAAAAATAAATGGTACTATGTGTTGTATAGTACTGTAAAGTTTATATCTTTGTGTTGTAAAGGCGAGAGGGCAGTAAAACAACAGGTGTATTTCCGGAAGATCACTTGTCAATCACTAAACCCAGTAAACCCAACCAAATTGAATTTTAAAACATTGAAGCCATGAACATTGATAACACAGCCAGCCAGATGCGGAAAGGAGTTTTGGAGTTCTGTATTCTTTCGGTGATCAAACAGGGCGAAGCGTATCCATCGGATATCATCGACAAGATGAGAACCGCCAACCTGAACATCTTTGAAGGAACATTGTACCCGCTGCTAACCAGGTTAAAAAATGCAGAGTTTCTTACTTACCGTTGGGTAGAAAGTAACAGCGGTCCGCCACGGAAATATTTTTCCCTTACCGAAAAAGGAGATGCGTTTTACAGGGAACTGGAAGCAACCTGGAACGAACTGGCCAACGCTGTAAAAGCACTTTCAGAAGCCGAACAACAACATACCAGTAACACCAACTTCAACAACCCGGAATAGGAACGATAGGCATTGTTTTTATTGGGGCCCGAATCAACTAACGAATACGAAACACAATTAACCATGAAACAAGTAATAAATATCAACTTCCACGGACAAGTAGTGCCGATAGAAGTTTCTGCATTTGACTTGCTTAAACAATATACCGCCAGCCTGAATACTTACTTTGCAAATGAAGAAGGCAAGGAAGAGATCATTAATGATATTGAAAGCCGCATTGCAGAGTTATTCCAGGAAAGGCTGAAAAAAGGCGTTACCTGCATAACAGATGAAGATGTAAATGCTATCATTAAAAGTATGGGCCGTCCGGAAGAATTTGAGGGCGAAGACAGTACAGCTTATACACAGACTTCAACTGCTTCTTCATCAGCAACAGGCAATCAGCAATCCCAGCAAAATACTACAAGCGCAGGATTTAAAAGACTGTACAGGGATGAAACTGACAAAATTTTAGGTGGCGTTTGTGCCGGTCTGGCCAATTATTTTGGAATAGATGTAGTAATTGTCAGGATCATTTTTGTGGTGCTTGCCATCTCTTTTGGATTTGGTTTAATACCCTACATCATTTTATGGATAGCAGTTCCAAGCACGGCCACCAAAATAATCGGCGGTACACGCAAAAGATTGTTCCGGGATCCGGACGATAAAAAGATTGCTGGTGTGTGCTCCGGTATTGGTAACTATTTCGGCATCAATCCCTGGATACCAAGAGTATTGTTTTTGCTGCCCTTTTTAACTTTTGTTTTTCACTGGAGCCACTGGGGTTTTATGGAATTTCCTAATTTTTTAAGACTGGGATTTAGCCCCGGCGCACTTATCATCTATATTATTTTGTGGCTGGTAATACCCGAAGCCACCAGTACCGCGGAAAAACTGGAAATGAAAGGTGAGAAGGTAGATTTAAACTCCATTAAGAATTCAGTGGTGGAAGAAATGAAAGGAGTTCAGCAAAGAGCAGAAAGACTGGGCCATGAAGCAAGGGCTTTCGCCGAAGAAAAAGGAAAAACAATGGGTGCGGAAATGGGCTCTGCAGCCCGGAGAAGTGGCAGGTCGCTGGGTGATATCATCGTCTTTATTGTAAAGGGCTTTGCTTATTTTATTATCGGCTGTTTTGGTTTTGCTTTTGTAGTTGCACTGTTTGCTTTTGCAGTAGCTTCAATAGGCGTGTTTCCGCTGAAAGACTTTTTGCTGACTGATGGCCTGCAAAATTACCTGGCCTGGGGAACGCTGATATTTTTTATTGCAGTGCCTGTAATTGGAATTATCACCTGGATTATACGCAGGCTTGCAAAAATGAAAAGTAACCGCAAAGTATTACGCTTTACATTTATCAGTTTATACATCATTGGATGGGCCTGCTTTATATCTTTAATAGCATCCGTTGGGCGTGATTTTAAAAGCATGAATAATATTATTGAACAAGATGTCAACCTTGCAAATCCTGGTATTGCAAAGCTGGAAATCACTAACAATTCTCCGTTAAAAAAATACTACCGTAATAACTGGTTAAAGTTTGAGCCTTTTCAAAACCTGGATGATGATACTGTTTTTGTGGAAAATGTTTCTATAAAAATTATCAAAGCTACCAATGATAGTTTCAGGGTTACTATGATAAAGATGGCCAATGGCGAAAACAGGCGGTCGGCCGATACACTGGCAAGATTAATTCAATTCAGTGTGACACAACATGATTCTCTGCTGTTACTGGATAAGGGAATCCCAATCACAAAAGACGACAAATTCCGTAACCAGCGGGTAATTATTACGGTGTATGTACCTGTTGGAAAACAAATACGAATTGACCGGAACGTTGGCTGGAATAACAATATTCATTTTAGCGGCCCATGGAACGATCATTACAATGACCTGGATATTGATGATGAAGAAAGAGGTTGGCAAACGGATGTAAACTATGTGATGCGTGCAAATGGGTTATATACATTAACCGGAAAACCTGCCGATGAATGGAAGAACGGTGACAGAAACAAACGGGATGACAATGATGATGACAGAGAAGATAATGATACAAGTAAAAGTACAAATAACAGCGGTGGCACTTATCGTTACAACAGCGCACAAAAAATAGATTCTTTAAAAACTGACCTGCAAAAAGTGCAGCAGCAATACAAAGATTCTTTGTTGAAAGAACAAAATGACATTAAGAAAAAACAGGAAGAAAATAAAAAGAAACTTGAAAAATTGAATGTTACAATAAGCGATACAGAACCAGCCGGTGACACGTTGTTACAATCTTACAGTCCGGTGGCAAGCATTGGATTAATATAGTTTCAATAGTTGAGTTGAAGTGAAACAAAAACAGGGTCCCGCCGTAATTGGCGGGATTTTGTTTTTGCCTGCGGCAGAACTAAAGCATTGTCGCTGAGCGCTGCCCAATGGTATGCGGCAAAAGAAGGCGATGCAATCATGCTGCCCAAAGCTTCCCGGCCCGGACAATAATTTTTTATTTGCAATACCAGTTTACTCTATTTTTGTGGCTTCTATTTTTTAATAAAACTATACAATGAAGACCACTCCATTTACAGAAAAACACATCGCCCTGGGTGCAAAAATGGCTGAATTTGCCGGATACAACATGCCCATCAGTTACACCGGAATCAATGATGAACATGCAGCTGTGCGCAACAATGCGGGTGTGTTTGATGTAAGCCACATGGGTGAGTTTATTTTAAAAGGCGAACATGCGCTGGAACTGATTCAGCGTTTAACCAGCAACGACGCATCCAAATTAACTGCAGGCAAAGCCCAGTACAGTTGCCTGCCCAATGATGACGGCGGTATTGTTGACGACCTGCTGGTATATTGTATTGAAGAGAACAAGGTGTATATGCTGGTTGTAAATGCCGGCAATATTGATAAAGACTGGAAATGGATAAGCAGCCACAATACGAACGATGTAGAAATGCACAACATTTCTGATAAAACCTGCCTGCTGGCCATACAGGGGCCCAATGCCAATAAAATACTGCAACCACTTACCGATACAGATATCCTCAATTTAAAATACTACACATTTGTGAGGGGAACTTTTGCCGGCGTAAGCAATGTGTTGATAAGTGCAACAGGTTATACAGGTGCTGGCGGCGTGGAAATTTATTTTGAAAATAAAGATGGGGATGCCGATAAAATATGGGATGCTATTTTTGCGGCCGGAGCAGCGCAAGGTATAAAACCAATCGGGTTAGGCGCCAGAGATACATTGCGGCTTGAAATGGGTTTTTGCTTGTATGGCAATGATATAGATGATACAACGTCTCCGCTTGAAGCTGGCTTGGGATGGATTACTAAGTTCACAAAAGACTTTACATCAAAAGCCATATTTGAAAAGCAAAAGGCAAAAGGCGTTACTAAAAAACTGGTAGGTTTTGAAATGCTGGAAAAAGGTATTGCCCGCCACGATTACCTGATTAAGGATTTTGAAGGAGCCATTATTGGTAAAGTGACCTCCGGTACGCAGTCTCCGTCGCTTGGTAAAGCCATTGGAATGGGATACGTAGACAGCAAACACGCTGCGATTGATACAGAAATTTACATCAGCATACGCAATACGCTTCTAAAGGCTAAAGTTGTTAAAATGCCTTTTGCTTAATTACAATGCAACAGCAAATGAACAACGCCCTGTATAAATAAATTATTGCCGGGATAGTGTATAACAACAGGTGAAAGAAGAAGCAACCGGCATAATTGCATGCTGATTTGTTGATAACATTTTTTTGCTAAAATGGGCACCACAGGCAAAGGCAGCTAAATTTTCTTATCTTGAGAATCATATTTTATCTGACAAATGGCCCATATTCATTTAACTACATTTATTGCAGCGCCGGCCAAAAGAGTTTTTGATTTAAGCCGCAGCATCACGCTGCATAAAAAATCAATGGCACACACCAATGAAACTGCTGTCGCCGGAATAACCAGCGGCCTGATAAACAAAGGCGAAACAGTTACCTGGCAGGGAAAGCATTTTTTTAAAACACGGCAGTTCACTTCGGCCATTACCGAAATGCAATCACCGCTGATGTTTACCGATGAAATGACCCGGGGCGATTTTAAAAGTTATGTTCACGAGCATCATTTTAAACAGGTGGCCAATGGCAGCATCATGATAGACATTGTTGATTTTGAAACGCCGTATGGCGCACTGGGCAAAGCAGCCAATAGCTTGTTTTTGAAAAAGTACATGGAAAAACTGTTAACTAAAAGAAACCAGGTAATTAAAGAATATGCTGAAAGCGAAAAGTGGAAAGCGATATTAAATTAAATTTGCAGGAATGAATTCAGTAAAACCCTCGTTACATACTTCACTTTCTCCTGCCCTGTTGCACTTATATAACGTAAGCAACAGTATCGTGGTTATCATTGATGTTTTAAGAGCAACCTCTACAATAGCCACTGTTTTACACAATGGCGCGAAATGCATTATTCCAGTTGATAGTGTGGCGGCATGCATACGCATCGGCAAACAGATTGAAGGCATTACCGCCGGCGAAAGAGATGGCCAGATAGCAGAAGGCCTGGCACACGGTAATTCGCCTTTTGAATATCCCCGGGAATTTGTGGGTGGCAAAACGCTGGTGCTGACCACAACCAACGGTACCAAGTTATTACATATGGCCCTGGAGAAAGGAGCCAAAAAAATCATCACCGGTTCTTTCGGCAATTTAACCGCAGTGTGCGATTATCTGATTGAGCAAAAGCGGCATGTAATTTTGGGATGTGCAGCCTGGAAGGACAGGGTGAATATAGAAGATACCTTGTTTGCAGGGGCCGTCATCAACCGGGTAAAAGAACATTTTACTATCAACTGCGATGCGTCACAACTGGCCGAAACAATGTATACGGATGCCCGCGAAGATATGTTTGAATTTTTGAAAAATAAAAATGCCTCTCATTATCACCGCCTTACAAAATTTGGTCTTGAAAAAGATATCCGTTATTGCCTTACAGAAGATGCCGCCAATGTTTTATGCGTATACGAAGGCGGAAAACTGGTGGTAGGGGTACAGGGAGAACAGGTTTAAATAACTCCGCCATTTAATAAACAGATATAATTTTTGTTTTCTGCACAAAGCTCTTTCATACACCGCCTTTCTTTATTTTTTGTTACTTTTGCAAATTGCCTTTTCGAAAGCATGACTTTAATCTAACCCTTTCAACAAACCGGTTGCGACGGGGGTTAAATAATAATCTGCAGGAAGAAATCCAGGCTGGAATCAAAAACATTGTATGGCCCTTTCACATCTCATTAAATACGTTTACAATACCGGATCCGACGAAGTAATACGCCGTGGAAAAAAAATCCACGCTATCGGCTATGTAGAAATGGTGGAACATGATGAACTGATGAACAGTGTAGTGTTCCGGGTAAAAGATGATACCTACAGTACATTTTACAAAGTGGCTGTCAGCAAATACAATGATCCGCAGGCGCTTTCTCTCCGCTGCGGGTGTCCTTATAATTTAGGCGATATCTGCCGGCATGAAGTAGCTGCGCTTTTTAAATTGCAGGAACTGGTAGATAAAAATTTGCTTGGGTCATCTAACCTGCAGTACAGCCAGCTGCACACGGTGGCCAAGATGAAAAATATTGAGTTGAAAGTAATGCGGGTATTGTCATCCCCGGAAATTTTTGAAGCTGCTGAAAACTTCGTACTGAAAAATAAAGCGAAGATCATTGTCGCTGCCAATGAAAGAGTGGAAGCTTCGCTGGATTACGAGGGTCAGACTTACCCACTGGTAATACAAAAAAATGATGAGCGCAATTTTGATACGTCCTGCCGGTGCAGTGAAACAGACCATCCGCTTTGCGTGCATAAAACCATTTTGTTTTTACAATTGCTGCAAACATATGGGCCATACTATTTTGATACCATCCGTAACTGGGATAAAGAGAAAAATAAATTGCTGCAGATATACGGTTACAGTTTAACTGATGACCTTGCCGGAAAATTTGAATTTGTTTATAAAGATGGCAAGCCCTTTTTAAAAGTGCTGGATACCAGTATAAAAAGGGTGGCGGCAGTGGCGCCGGTTGAAAGACCATCTTATATGCACGAAGCTCCAAGAGCACAACCTGAAGTAGCCACGGTTGAAGTTCCTCTAAAAAGACTGGGGCTGATCTTTAATTTCAATACCACAGCCTATCCATATTTTGCTGTTGATGCGGTGCAGGGCGATGCTGATGAAGAAAACAAAAAGTTATTGGGCAAGATTGAAAAACTGGATCTTACAAAATATGTAAACACTGAAATATTCAGTGAGGATGATAAAATACTGCTGCAGCAGATACGCAAATTGCAGGCCTCGGAAGTAAATAAATACCTCAACAGGAATTCACCTTTCAGCGGCATTTGGGAAAATATTATTCAAACGGATGGTGATGAATTTCCTGAGGAAACGAAATTGCTGATAACTGAATACCTGCAACCAAAGCTGAAGAAGCTGTTTGAAGAGCAGCGGGAAAATCCTTTTGTATATTACCTGCCAAAACACAAGGCTTTTAAAACAGAAAACCTGGTTGAAGTAGCATTGAGCGATAATTTTATTGAACCGCAGTTTAAAATAGTAGCTAAAGACGATTATTTTGAGTTGCAGTGCCGCTTTAATATCAATGGTGCGGCGCAACCTGTTACAGGTAATGAATGCAGCAATAGCCTGTTGTTTTTATACAATCATATTTTTTACCTGTGGCAAAAAGCAGAAGATGTTTTGCAGGCAGAAAAATTTATTAAAAACGGCAATGTAAAATTGAGCAAGGAAAACTGGGCGGCGCAGATGCAAAAGACCATCATGCCTTTAACCAAGGAATACAAGGTGGAGTTTGACAAGTCGCTGGTAAAAGAAATAAAAAGCGGCGAACCGGAAGTGAAACTGATGTTGCAGGAAAAGGGAGATTACCTGGTTTTTCAACCCATTTTTACCTACCAGGGATTTGAAACAAGGGCTACCGATAAAGAGACCATTACCATCCCAGACGGTGATAAGATATTGATTGTCCATCGCAACAGGGAGGCAGAGCAACGGTTTACAGACATGCTGTCTTCCCTGCATTCCCAGTTTATTCAGCCGCAGGAAGGCAACAGTTTAATTTTAAAAGGATCGGATGTATTGCGCAATAACTGGTTCTTTTTGTTTGTGGATGCTATGAAGGAAGCCAAAATTCCTGTGTTTGGTTTTGAGGCTTTGCGCAACTTCCGGTTCAATACTGCCCGGCCATCTACGCATATACACGTCAGCAGCGGGTTGGACTGGTTTGATGCCAAAGTGGAGATTGATTTTGAAGGTCAGCGTGTGGGAATCAATGATATTAAAAAGGCCCTCGCAGCCAAACAATCTTTTGTACAGCTGGGTGACGGCACACTGGGCATTTTGCCGGATGAATGGTTGAAGCGATACTCGCTGTTATTTAAAGTAGGCGATGGTAAAAATGATAAACTGCGTTTGTCAAAATACCACATGAGTGTGATTGATGAGCTGTATGAAAACAGGGATGCCACAGAATTAAGCTTTGCGCTGGACGAGAAATTTCAACGCCTGAGAGAATACAAGCAAATACCGGAAATAGCTGTTCCGACTGAATTACAGGCTGTGTTACGTCCTTATCAAACTGCGGGTTATCAATGGCTGAATTATCTGAACGAAGTAGGCTGGGGAGGTATTTTAGCGGATGACATGGGTTTGGGTAAAACCGTACAGGCGCTCACCATGCTGCAACAATACAAAACACAGGAAGCCGGTCTAAGGGCGATTGTAATTTGCCCAACCACCCTGATCTATAACTGGGAGAATGAAATTAAAAAATTCACGCCCGAACTTACCTGGCTGATTCATCACGGCAGTATGCGTACCCGGGATGTGGCAGAATTGCAGAAAGTAAATGTGGTAATTACTACTTACGGAACGCTGCGCAGCGATATACAAACGCTGATGAAAATTATGTATGATTATGTGGTGCTGGATGAAAGCCAGGCGATTAAAAACCCGGCATCTAAAGTTACAAAAGCTGCCTGTTTATTAATAGCAAAAAACCGCTTGTGCATGAGCGGTACACCATTGCAAAACAATACGTTTGATATTTTTGCCCAGATGAATTTTTTGAATCCGGGCTTGCTGGGCAGTATGGATTTTTTCAGAAATGAGTTTGCAACACCGATTGATAAATTTGGCGAACAGGAACAAAAAGACCACCTGCGCAAATTGTTATATCCATTTATTTTAAGGCGTACCAAGGAGCAGGTGGCTAAAGATTTGCCGGAAAAAACAGAAACCATCCTGTTTTGCGAAATGGAAAAAGAGCAGCGAAAAATTTATGATGCTTACCGGAACAGTTACCGGGATAAGATCATGGGCGTAATCGATCAGCAGGGTATAGATAAATCACAGTTGACCATTTTACAGGGCTTGATGAAACTTCGACAGATATGTGATAGTCCTGCTATTTTGAACGAAGAAGAAAAATATCCCAATCACTCGATTAAACTGGATGAATTAACCAGGGAGATATTTGAAAACATTGGTGAACACAAGGCGCTCGTATTTTCGCAGTTCCTGGGCATGCTTGCACTTATAAGAGAAAAACTTACGGAGCAGGGTATTCCTTATGAATATTTTGATGGTAGCACCAGTATTACCGACAGGCAGAGGGCAATAGACAATTTTCAGAACAACGATGAGTGCAGGGTATTTCTTATCTCATTAAAAGCCGGAGGTGTGGGTTTGAACTTAACTGCAGCAGACTATGTGTATATCGTCGACCCATGGTGGAACCCGGCTGTTGAACAACAAGCTATTGACCGTACACATCGTATCGGGCAAACAAAAAATATTTTTGCTTACCGGATGATTTGTATAGACACGATAGAAGATAAAATTCTGCAGCTGCAGGAACGTAAGCGCAAACTCGCGAGCGAATTAATTTCTGACGATATTAATTTTGTCAAAGCACTCAGTAAAGCAGATGTGGAATATTTATTCAGCTAAGTAATGGCAACCTTTTTTCTTAATAGGTATTTATTAAGAGGCAATAAAATTTTTAAGTCTTGAAAATTCGTTCTGCGATTCCGAAGTAAATACACTTTTAAAAGCGTTGAAAAAAAATTTTACAAAAGAAGGCATGGAGGAGGATTTTGGTTGGTTTGGGTTTTTCATATCATTGGTTTTTAATTCATAAAGCTAATTGATAGGATCAAGCATTGCAAGCGTGGATGTTCGTAATTTTACAAGTAGTATTTTCCGAAATTTTATTCACAATTGTGGCCGTTATGTTAATAACTCAGCAATGAAAAAAATATTGTATACCAACAAGATTTTTTTTAAAAAGAAGTTTTAGCCTGCGCTGGCCTTTTATCATGGTAAAAAAGAAGCAGCCCGATAGCGCCAGCTGTCACACACATATCTGCTACATTAAAAATGCCCGTCCTTATACTTCCCAGTCCCACATTCATAAAATCGGTAACATGCCGGTCAAATAAAATACGGTCAACAATATTACCGATACCACCTGAAAACAAAAGGGCCAGGGAAAAGACTTTCATGGGATTCATGTTACGGAGATTTTTCAGCGTATATGTAAACAGGCCCAACAAAAAGGCAAGCGGTAATATACTCAACAGCCAAAAGCTGGCTTTTACCGGAAGGTCGTCGCCCAAACTCATTGCTGCGCCAGTGTTTTCAACGTATTCCAGTCTTACCGTATCATGCATATAAGACAACGGTTCCTTGTTTTTAAGTTGTTCTTTTGCAATGTCTTTTGTAATTCTGTCGCAACTGATGAATGCAAAACAGCTAACGCAAAACAGTAAAATTTTAATCCTGGTTTTCATATCATTAATGTGAAAGTGCATAATATTGGGTTGCCTAGATACCAAGCATTATCAAAAAGAAAGAAAGTTTGTTGATCAATTAACCAGCCCTTAAAAAACCTACTCACTTCAGATCAACACCTGTTTAATAATCAATTACCTGTTCTTCCATCATAACCGGCATCTGCCTGAACTCATATTGCTGGTTGCGTAACTGTGGTTCAAAGCCAGCTTCTTTAATGGCATCCTGTATTCCTTTGCTGGTAAAGCGGTGCGGGGCGCCCGCGGCACTTACCACATTTTCTTCAATCATGATACTGCCAAAATCATTGGCGCCTGCATTTAAACACAACTGGGCTGTTTTTTTACCTACCGTAAGCCAGCTGGCCTGGATATTTTTTACATTGGGCAACATAATCCGGCTCATCGCAATCATTCGTATGTATTCCTCGGCTGTTGTGAGGTTGTGTACACCCCTTATTTTGGCCAGCAATGTATCTACATCCTGGAAAGTCCATGGAATAAAGGCAATAAAGCCTTTCGCATTTTCCGGTTTGCGGCTTTGTACTTCTCTTATTTTTGCTAAATGCTCAAAACGTTCGGTAATGGTTTCTACATGCCCAAACATCATGGTAGCACTGGTTGTAATGTTTAATTCGTGTGCTTCATGCATAATATCCAGCCACTCCTGACTGCCACATTTTCCTTTGCTGATCAGGCGACGCACCCTGTCTGTTAATATTTCTGCTCCGGGACCTGGTAAACTGTCGAGACCGGCTTCTTTTAACGCCATCAAAACTTCTCTGTGCGTACTTTTTTCCAACTTGGTAATATGAGCTACTTCCGGTGGCCCAAGCGTATGCAACTTTATGTTAGGATATAAGCTTTTCAATTCTTTAAACAAGCCTGTGTAATAGCTTAAACCTAAGTCGGGATGATGACCACCCTGCAACAGCAATTGTTCACCACCATACCGGATGGTTTCATCAATTTTTCTTTTATAGGTTGCTATATCTGTTATATAGGCTTCAGGATGCCCGGGAACACGGTAAAAATTACAGAATTTGCAGTTGGCAATACATACGTTGGTAGTATTTAAGTTCCTGTCAATAATCCATGTCACTTTTCCATGAGGTACTTGTTTTATCCGCAGTTCATTGGCCACAAACATTAATTCCGCCAGGGGCGCATGTTCAAATAAAAAAACACCTTCTTCTACCGTTAAAAATTCAAAAGCCAGCGCTTTCTGATATAATTCGTTTAGTTGCATAAACACCTTTTAAATAATAAGTAACAAAATTACACTCATTAGGTTGTATATTTATTTACAGGCAAAATAATTATACCTGCCTTCTGCTGCCTGTTACAGCATTTGCCATACTGAAGCTGCCTGCAGGTTATTTTATACGTATCAGTGTCGGACTTAATTGATAACCGCGATAACGTAAATATATTTTGGGATGATTAGGAAAATCTGCTTACTGATTACAATACTTTTTGCGGTAAATTGTTATGGGCAGGAATTGTTGACACCCGTGCTTAAAGCAAATTATCTTACTAAATTTCCGTTTAAACAATTTAGTGGCGGTGTAATGGTAATAAAGGCAAAACTGAACAATATAAAAGATTCCCTCAATTTTATACTGGATACAGGCAGCGGCGGCATCTCCCTTGACTCTTCCACTGCTGCTCATCTTAATATTAAACTAACACCCTCCGACACCATCATCACCGGTATGGGTAATAGTCATAAAGTTAGTTTTGCTTTTAACCAAACACTGCATTTTCCTGGTCTATCTATTGAACGGTTAAATTTTCATATAAATGACTACGACGTGTTAACCAGTGTCTATGGTGAAAAGGTGGATGGCATTATCGGATATAGTTTTTTCAGGCGCTATATTATAAAAGTAAATTTCGACAGTTCAATAATAGAAGTGTATAGCCCCGGGGAAATAACTTATCCTAAAAATGGCTCGTTGCTTCATCCGCTGTTTACTACCCTGCCTATACAAAACCTGGCTATAAAAGACAGGCGTAAAATTGATTTCAATTTTTATTTTGATACCGGAGCCGGGCTTTGCTTTTTAATGAGCGACAGGTTCGCTGAGGACAGTGCCATCCTGCTTTCAAAACGAAGGCCGATGTTGACACAGGCGGAAGGAATGGGCGGTAAAATCCAGATGAGGGTTACCGTGATAAAAATGTTGCAGGTAGGCCGATATAAATTCAGAAACGTTCCAACTTATTTATACAGTGATGAATTTAATGTAACCTCTTATCCAAATGTTGGCGGATTGCTGGGCAACGATCTGTTACGGCGCTTTAACCTGGTTATCAATTACCCCAAACGCGAAATTCACCTGCAGCCAAACACTCATTTTGCTGATCCCTTTGATTATTCCTATACGGGCATGGCTGCTTATTTTGTTGATGGCAATATCCTGGTGGATGATATTATACCTGGCTCACCGGCAGAAAGGGCCGGTATCTTTAAAGATGATATTATTATTAGTGTCAACAATAATTTCAGTAATAATATCATGCAATACAAAGACATCTTACAATCTGCCAAGGAGAAAATTAAAATTATCGTGCGGCGAAAAGGAGAATTGAAACAACTTTTTATTAAACCAAAAACTATTTTATAGCAAAAGTTTATAACAACACTACCCTAACTTTGCCCAATGATTCAATATGAGAAATTTACCCTTGATAACGGACTAAGGGTATTGGTACACACCGATACGAGCACCCCAATGGCAGTAGTAAATGTTATTTATGATGTAGGTGCAAAAGACGAAAACCCCGAAAAGACAGGCTTTGCACATTTATTTGAACACCTGATGTTCGGCGGCAGCATCAACATTCCCACTTATGATGAGCCTTTACAGGTGGCAGGTGGCGAAAACAATGCTTTTACCACCAATGATCTTACCAATTATTATTGCCAGTTACCGGCTGAAAATATTGAAACTGCTTTTTGGCTGGAAAGTGACCGTATGTTAAGTCTTGCTTTTGATGCCAAAAGCCTGGATGTACAGCGTAAAGTGGTATGCGAAGAGTTTAAGGAGCACTACATCAATAAACCCTACGGTGATGTTTGGCATAAAATGCGGGAACTGGCTTACAGCAAACATCCCTACCGCTGGATGACCATAGGTAAAGAATTGAAACACGTGGAAGATGCCACTTTGCAGGATGTAAAAGATTTTTTTTACAAGCATTATACACCGGCAAATGCCATATTGGTAGTTGCAGGCAACATCACTACAGAAGCGGTAAAAGCGCTGGCAGAAAAATGGTTTGGGCCAATTCCTTCAGGCACAAAATACATTCGCAACTTGCCTGTTGAACCGCCACAAACCGCGCCGAGAACAGCAGAAGTAAAAGCCAATGTACCGATAGATGCCTTGTACAAATGCTGGCATATTTGCTCCCGGTTGGATGATCGCTACTACGTGACCGATCTAATTACGGAAATATTAAGTGGCGGAGGTTCGTCCCGTTTATTCCAGGCCCTGGTTAAGGAAAAACAATTGTTCAGCAATATTGAATGTTCACATTCGGGTAGTACGGATGCCGGTTTGTTGAGTATAGAAGGTAAACTGGTAAAAGGCGTACAAATGAAAGATGCCGAGGCGGCGCTGATGGAAGAAATTTATACCCTTCAGCAAAAAGGCATTACCGAAAAAGAGCTGCAAAAAGTAAAAAACAAAACGGAAAGCAGCCTGGCTTTTGAAGATATGAGCGTGATGAGCCGTGCTACCAATCTGGCGATGTACGAATTACTGGGCGATGCTGAACTGATCAATACTGAGCTAAACAAATACCAGGCTGTTACAACGGAAGAATTGCTGAATGAAAGCAAAGCCATTTTTAATGAAAATAATTGCAGCACGCTGTATTATTATTCCAATAACTAAATAACGTTTCCTGTTGCAGGAACATGAAAAGCAAACATTACATGCTAAACAGAACAACGCCGCCATATATAAAAGATGCCATTGAATTTGACCTTCAACTGAAACCATACGAAAAAATGGTACTGGATAACGGGGTTGAAGTGTACGCTATTGATGCCGGTGCCCAGGATGTACTGCAGATGGAAATGATATTTTATGCAGGTAACAGTTTTGAAAAAAACAATGCGGTTGCCGCTGCCACAAGCTATATGCTAAAAAACGGCACTTCCACCAAAACAGCTTTTGAGTTAAATGAGCATTTTGAATATTATGGTGCATATTGTAACCGTACCTGCAAGCACGAAACAGCTTCGCTGACACTGCACACACTAACCAAACATTTGAGTGCAGTGTTGCCAGTTGTAACGGAGATGATTGCTGATTCAATTTTTCCGGAACAGGAGCTGGCCATTTATAAACAAAACAGCAAGCAAAAGTTATCAGTCAATCTGCAAAAATGCGATTTTGTTGCTAACCGGTTGATTGACGCTTATGTGTTTGGTGAAGATCATCCATATGGTAAATATATTGCAGCTGCAGACTACGATGCACTAACTACCGCACAACTCAAAGAGCATTTCAATCAATATTATTTAAACGGACACTGCGTAATATTTGTAGCGGGTAAACTGCCCTTCAATTTATTCGATTTATTAAATACACAATTTGGGAAACTAAGTCTGAAGCCAGGCGCACTGTTGGTTACAAAAACGATTGTGCCTGCACCTGCAAAAAAATACCGGGTTACCAACGATGCCGAAGGTGTGCAGGGAGCTATCAGGATTGCCCGTGACTTCCCCAACCGTCACCATCCGGATTTTATGAAGATGATGGTGCTTAACACAGTGTTCGGTGGCTTTTTCGGTTCCAGGTTAATGAGCAATATCAGGGAAGATAAAGGCTATACATACGGCATTCACAGCTATGTACAAAACCACCTGCAGGATTCCGCTTTGCTCATCAGCACAGAGGCTGGTAAAGATGTGGCAGAAGCAACTGTAGAAGAGGTTTATAAAGAAATGGCAATATTGAGGGAGGAGTTGATTGATGAAGAGGAATTACTGTTGGTTCGCAACTACCTGATCGGTAGTATTCTCGGCGACCTTGATGGTCCATTTCACATCATTGGCCGCTGGAAGAACATCGTGCTTAATAATTTAGATGAGCAGTATTTTTATGATTCGGTAAAAATGATTAAAACGATACCGGCAGAAGCTTTGAGAGAACTGGCTAACAAATACTTGCAGCCCGAAGCTTTTTATGAGCTGGTTGTTATTTAAAAAATGCCGGATTAGCAACTTGAATAAAATGAATATCTTCTGCAGCTAATTTTATTGGCCGTTTTTTGATATCAATCAAATTTTAATTACCTGTTTAGAATTAATAAATAATACTATTATCTTTAAAGGATAAGAGCAGCAAATGAACTTTGTATATAAAATTCTGATTACGACGGTAAACGTTTTTATACTCGCAGCCATTTTACCCGGGGTAGAAATTGTAAACAATAATATTGTAACCGCCGTAATAGTAGCACTGGTACTGGCGGTGCTGGATGCGATAGTAAAACCCCTTCTGATTTTGTTGACATTGCCCGCCACCATTTTAACCCTCGGTCTCTTTTTATTTGTAATCAATGCCTGCATCATTTTACTGGATGCGCATTTTGTACACGGTTTCCAGGTGGATGGTTTCTGGTATGCGTTATTGTTTAGCGTAGTACTTTCCTTCTTTAATTCGTTTGTACACAAGCGGGCTTTTCCCGATCAAAAAAACAGGTAGTTGCAAAATACAGTTACCTTCTCTCAAACCTTGTTTTTTAGTTGGCCTCAATAAACCATCACTACTTTTTGGCGTTTCAATACTCTATAAAAAGCAACTCAATTTTCCTTCACTGGCTGTTAAGGTTCACACCAGACAATAGTTTATCACGCTCTCAGATAAATAACAAACCGGGAAATGTAAAGAAATCAGCCATCAAAAAATCAGCCATCAGACATTTCTTCAAAGCGTTTGTGCGCTCACCAACATCCATTAACTTCACGTTCTGAATCATCCATTAAATAAACGGGTATGCAATTCCATAGAAAAAATTATTCCGGCGAAGAACTTATCAGCCTGTATAAAAATCTGTTGCTCCCGAGAATGATTGAAGAAAAAATGCTGGTATTATTGCGCCAGGGAAAAATTTCTAAATGGTTCAGCGGCATCGGTCAGGAAGCCATCTCCACTGGTGTTACCATGGCATTGCAACCCGATGAATGGATCATGCCATTGCATAGAAACCTGGGTGTATTTACAACAAGAAAAATGCCCCTTAATAAATTATTTAAACAATGGCAGGGCAGTAAAGACGGATACAGTAAAGGCCGTGAAAGAAGTTTTCATTTTGGCAGTAAAGAGCACCATATCTGCGGCATGATATCACATCTTGGTCCGCAAATGGCCATTGCTGATGGAGTAGCACTGGCGTATAAATTGTCGGGGAGCGATAAAGTAGCTGTAGCATTTACAGGTGATGGAGGTACCAGCGAAGGTGATTTTCATGAAGCATTAAATGTAGCCGGCGTATGGGATCTGCCGGTAATTTTTGTAATAGAAAACAATGGCTATGGGTTGAGCACACCCGTGAGTGAACAGTACCGTTGTTTCAGCCTGGTAGAAAAAGCCCGTGGTTATGGCATGGAAGGTATTCAGATTGACGGCAATAATATCCTGGAAGTATACGACACCATCCGGGGGGTAAAAGACTATTGTATCCATAACCAAAAACCTTACCTGGTTGAGTGTATGACTTTCAGGATGCGTGGTCATGAAGAAGCCAGCGGCACCAAATATGTACCGGCGCATTTATTTGATTTGTGGCAGCAAAAAGACCCCATCAAAAATTATGAAGATTACCTGCTGCAACAGGAAGTGTTGACGGAACTAACTATTATGGATATCCGCAATGAATGCAGGGAATATATCGAGAGCGAATTACACACCGGGTATGACTCAACACCTGTTATTGCCGACACGGAAGAAGAGCTGGAAGACATTTACGCCTGGCCGGAAAAGAAGCCGGTTTACTTTCAGGAAACGCCCGGTAATACCCATCCTGAAAAGCGTTTTATAGACGGGATTAAAGAAGGGTTGTATCAATCAATGCAACAGCATGATAATTTAATATTGATGGGCCAGGACATTGCGGAATATGGCGGCGCTTTTAAAATAACCGAAGGATTGGTAGAAAAATTTGGTAAGGAAAGGGTACGCAATACGCCTATTTGCGAAAGTGCCATTGTAGGTGCAGCGCTTGGTTTATCAATGGAAGGCTACAAGGCGATGATGGAAATGCAGTTTGCTGATTTTGTTACGGTGGGCTTTAACCAGGTAATTAATAACCTGGCAAAAATTCATTACCGCTGGGGCCAAAATGCCGATGTAGTAATACGAATGCCAACGGGCGGTGGCGTGGGGGCAGGTCCATTTCACAGCCAGAGCAATGAGGCGTGGTTTGTACATACACCCGGTTTGAAAGTGGTATATCCATCCACTCCCATCGATGCCAAGGGGCTGTTAATCGCTGCAATCAATGACCCTAACCCGGTGTTGTTTTTTGAACACAAAGCTTTGTACAGAAGCATCAGCGGGCCTGTGCCGGAAGCCTATTTTGAAATTGAAATAGGCAAGGCGAGACTGGTACAAACCGGCGGCGACCTCAGCATTATTACTTATGGCGCAGGCGTACACTGGGCGACACAATATGCAAAAGACCATCCCAAATTAGCTGTGTATATTTTGGATTTGCGCACATTATTACCACTGGATTATTCCGCAATCAAAGCTGCGGCACAAGCTACGGGAAAGGTCTTATTGTTGCATGAAGACACGTTAACAGGCGGTATCGGTGGCGAAATAGCCGCCTGGATTGGGGAGCACTGTTTTGAATTTCTCGATGCACCTGTGATACGATGCGCAAGTCTTGATACACCCATTCCCTTCAATATTGAACTGGAGAAAAATTTTATGGCCTACAGCCGGTTGCATGAATGTGTGGAGAAACTGATGAATTATTAACGGTAAGGATTGCTGTAAGCATAATAGCATTTTATAAGGTCAGGCTAGCTGATTGTATAATTTTATTTGTATGAAACAGTGTATTTTACTTACGGCATTTCTTCTTGCCCTGTATACAGGCAATTTCAGCTATGCGCAAACGTTGAAAGCTGCAGCTTCTGTAAGAATAATTACTCCCAATCCGTTGTTACCCGTCTCCGGCGGTGTTGGTTTACCCAACGCAGTTACTTCTAAAAAAGGAGATTTGTTTGTGCGGGCATTGGTATTGGAAAAAGGAACTAACCGAATAGCCATTGTAAGTATTGATAATCTTGGCTGGTCGTCTATCCTGGGCAATAAATCGAGGGCGCTGATAAAAGGGATTACTCCGGCAAACATTCTGATCGGCTGTACGCATACACACAGTGCACCGGATGCCTACGCTTTTCCCGATGAAAAAGGAAAAACCGGAGCCGATTTAAAATACCTTGACTGGTGTACACAACAAATAGCGGATGCTGTAAATGAAGCAGTAAAAAAACTGGCCCCGGCAACGTTAAAAATTGCAGTAGGTGAAGCCAAAGGTAAGATTGCCTACAACTACTATGCTAATGAATTGTATGATCCCCGTTGCGGCGTGATACAGGCGATTGCGGCTGAAGGAAATAATAAAGGAAAACCCATTGCTACGCTTGTAAATTATGCCATACACCCCGAAGTGATTGGTTCGGAGCAGGCCATATTAAGTCCCGATCTCTGCGGTCCTTTGTATGAAAGAATTGAATCTGCTGTTGGAGGTGTTGCATTATTTATGAACAGTGCGCAGGGTGGCATGGTAACGGCAGACAACCGACGTGAAAATGGTAAAGAGGCAAACGACTGGCAGGAATGTATACGCATTGGAAATTTGCTGGCGGACGAAGCGCTCCGCCTGGTTGGTGCAGCCCCGGAACAAAAAGATCCTGTTTTGTATTGTGCATCCAGGATGATTGAATTTCCGGTGGAGTCGCCCATGATGCAATACATAATTGAAAACTCGCCCTTAAAACATCCGCATGCAAAACCGGGCATTGTCACCGCCCAATTAAACCTGCTCAACATAGGCACAGCAGAGATTGTAACAGTTCCCGGCGAAGCACTTCCCAATATTGGCTATTATGTAAAAAGGCATATGAAAACCAGCCATCCTTTTCTTTTCGGCCTTACAAATGATGCCTATGGATACATATTGAGCAAGGTTGATTTCAACAGTTTTAAACGCTATGATTACATCAGCCAAACATGTCTCGGTGAATTAACCGGCGAAATTTATATGGATGCTGCTTTGAAGCTGATTGCTGAAAGTCCGGCAGCGGAATCAGTAAAATAGGAGGCAGTGTCTTTCTGCACTGTACCACAATTTTTCAAATAATATTGAACTTTTAGTCCAAATTGTTTTGCAGCATTTGTAAATAAAATTTGTCAAGTTGTTTATAGTATTAAATAATAACAACAAAAAACAACCAGGTTTTCTGGTTCTTAAGCAACTCATTTAATGGGTTAATTATCGGAGCCCTTATCTCCTACAAACCAATGCTCTTTATCTTTAAACAACACATTAAATGTGGTAAGCGAACCGTAGCAACGCGTAATGTATTGTTGCATGTTTACTTTTTCTTCATCGCTTAATTTTTTATTGCTGTTGATATTCTGTTCCAGCACCCGCAACCTGTCACGCAGCATAACTATCTTATGAAAAAAATCTGCTACAGGAACCTCCTTCGGCTTTAAATTTTTATCAGCTGGCTGCAATAATAAAGTGCCACCAATCCACTTTTCGCCCAGTGGAACCATTTCTGTCACGTTGCCCCATAAGCGCAGTATTTTTAAAAGTGACTTTTCAGTTTCAGAAACGGTCTCCACTTCAACGGTACAGTTTTCAGGTATAATTTCATCCAGGCTATTGTCAGTTTTATCAATTTCTTTAATGCCATGATGAATAAAGGAGATCATATAAGTTGCGTAACGAACGCCGATAATAACGCCTGGTCCAAATTGAGTATGTTGCAACCGGGTGCCTATGCCAAGGGTAGTTTGATCCATATATTTTTTTTCAAAAATATCATTTTCAGAATAATCAGGGCGTTTCTTTTTTTGCTTCCCCGGTTAACAATTCTTTTTTAAACTGGTAAGATGCATTGAGAATATACTGGTAAAAAACGGCGGTAGAAGTACGTTGCGTAAAATCATAGTCGGGACGGTAGCGAATCATGAAAGTATCCAGCGCTTTACCCTCCAGCCGTGTTATTCTTTTTACCAGCGTTTTATTAAAACGGTAATTGATGTAAGTGTCCTGCTCCTGTTCCAGCAGCCGGTTCTGCATATACTTTAACCGCTTGTTTCTTTTAAAACGAAAGATATTTATGAATTCATCCAGGTCAAGTCCGCCGCCACCGGAATAATCTGAAACCGAAGTGCTGATACCTGGCCGCTGGTAATTGAATATCTTCGCATACTCTTCCCTGTTGGCAATGGAATCTTCTTTAAAACTGCGGGTAAACACCCTCACTTCCTTTAAAGTCCGGAATTTTTCTGTTAATCTGATGTGCAGTGAAATATCAAAACTGCCAATATTTTCAATATTCTTTATTGCGAACCTGGCGGTGGGTTTATTATTGTAAATGAAAGTAAGCGAATCTTTGTCGGATGCGCCAATTTCATAATGTCCGCTTGAATCTGTAACAGCGGTCATGCCTCCACTGCTTTTTACCAGTACGTTTTTAACAGGGACCGTTCGGCTCGAATCGTATACCGTACCACTGATAGTTAACTGGGCTGCAACCGACCCAATCATCAGCCAAAAAAAAAGTATACAACAAAGAGTTTTTATAAAATGCTGCAAGAGGATGAAAATTATATAGCGCAATATTACACGAACATAGGCTGTTCCTGTAAAATAACAGGCCTTTTAACTGCGATTTTGCAATTTTAATACTTGTTCAATAACTGTCGGGTAATGTTGATGTTCCAGTAAATGAATTTTTTGTGCCAGTATGCCTGCATCGTCTGCTGCATCAATTTTACAGGTTGCCTGATAAATAATGTTGCCATGGTCATATAGTTCATCCACATAATGAATGGTAATACCACTTTCTTTTTCGCCTGCCGCAATAACGGCCTCATGTACCTTGCTGCCATACATCCCTTTACCGCCATATTTGGGTAACAGGGCAGGATGAATATTTACAATTTTATTGGGGTAGGCTTTGATCAGTGAGGAGGGGATTTTCCATAAAAAACCAGCGAGTACAATAAATTGTATACCTAGTTTTTTAAATTCACTTATATAATTATCTGAATGAAAAAATTGTTCTTTATCCAGCAGCATTGTATTAATGTGATGTTGTTTTGCAATATCCAGCACACCGGCTCCGGGTTTGTTACAAACAATCAGCGCCACTTTACCTGCTCCAGAATGAGCGTTAAAATAGTCTATAATTTTTTGGGCATTGCTGCCTGCACCACTGGCAAAAATGGCTATTAATGGAGGGTCTGGTATTTTTTTACCCGATATTTTGTCCCAGACCTTTACAAGATATGCTTTAAAAAAGGAAAACTGGCCAAACGGAATGCTTACCACCATCACACAGACTGGCCATAACAGACTGACCAGTACTATATAAGAAAATATCCAGATCGTTTTCTCTTCAATGGAGATAATAGCCAGTATTTTTCTTGCTGCAAGGCCGCAAAAACTTCCTCCTATGGCAAAAGTGAATATAATAAGAATGAGGTTAATGCCATTTACTTTCCAGCGTTGTTGTAGTTTTTGCAGCATCCGGCAAAAATCAATCAAAAAACTGGTAGTTGCTAACCAACCTGCAAAAATTATCAGCAAAAATCTGTTTACAAAAAGATGACAATATGTATTATAAGTGTAAAACAATCCGCTGAAAATCAAGCTGGACGCGGAAAAATTTTTTTTTACAATGTTGATATTATGTGGGTATACTAACTTATTTTTGCACCCACAGAAGGATATTCTTCCACTTAAGCATTCGAATAACTGTATGAGTCGCTATAGAAAAATCTTAACAAAAGTCTTCGCAAGTTTACTTTTCATCGCATTGGTTTCGTCAAGCAAAATAAGTTTCGCCGCTGATGGTGAAGCCTTATTTAAAGCGAACTGTGCCAACTGCCACAAACCGCTGGAAGATTATACAGGTCCGAAATTACAGGGAGCAAGAAGCAGGGAACCCAACCCAACATGGGCATATAAATGGGTAAATAATGTAAATACCATGGTGGAAACAGATCCTTACGCTAAAGGACTCTTAGCCAAATATGGTGCCAAAATGACCCAGTTTAACCTGAAGGAAGAGGAGATAAAAGCGATATTGGATTATGCAGATAATTATAAAGCCCCTGCTGCCCCAACCGCAGGTACAGCAGGTGCTCCGGCCGAAGACAATTCTTTATTATTCGGTATTTTAACGCTGGTACTTGCCGTAATTGCCTTAATATTATTACAGGTAAATAGCAGCCTGCGCAAACTATCAGACGAAAAAGATGGTATCATCCGTACTGAACCTGTTCCTTTTTACCGCAATAAGACTTATATCATGATGGGTGTGCTGGTATTGTTTTGCCTGGGTGGCTACATTACGATTAATGCGGCAATTGGCCTTGGCCGTATGAAAAATTATCAGCCTGAACAACCTATTTACTATTCCCATAAAGTACACGCAGGTACTAACCAAATCAGTTGTTTGTATTGTCACGGTGGCAGCCAGGATAGCAAACATGCAAACATTCCATCTGTAAACGTATGTATGAATTGCCACATGGCAATTAAGGAATACAAAGGGGATCCCATTGTAAGAGAAGACGGCAAATCGGTAAATGGAACAGCCGAAATTCAGAAATTATATCAATATGCAGGATGGAATCCTGACGCGAAAAAATATGATAAGCCGGGTAAAGCTATTGAATGGATAAAAATCCATAACCTGCCTGATCATGTATATTTCAACCATAGCCAACACGTTAAAGTAGGTAAACAACAGTGCCAAACTTGTCATGGTCCAATACAGGAAATGCCCGAGGTGTACCAGTTTGCTGATTTAAGCATGGGCTGGTGTATCAATTGTCACAGGGAAAGCAAGGTTAATTTTTATAATAAAGAATCTGGCGAAGGCAATAAATTTTACAGCATCTACGAGAAATTTCACAAGGATATCAAAGAAGGCAAACTTGACAGTGTGACGGTAGAAAAAATCGGTGGAACAGAATGTCAGAAATGTCACTATTAATTTAGCGTGCCTACGGGAAGTTAAGCAGGGAGAAAATGAAGCGCATCTGTAGTCATTTTCAAATTTTCAAATTTTCGAATTTTCAAATTGTATTATGAGTAATAAAAAGTATTGGCAAAGTTTTGGAGAATTAAACGAGTCAGACGCTTTTAAAAAGGCGGCTAAAGATGAATTTAAAGAAAATTTGTTGCCATTAGAAGATCTGGACGATGGTTTGCTAAATGCCAAAGCGCCCCGCAGGGATTTCCTTAAATACTTGGGATTCAGCACTGCCGCAGCAACTATTGCAGCGAGTTGCGAAATGCCTGTTCGCAAAGCCGTGCCATATCTGCGCAAACCAGATGACGTGATTCCGGGTGTTGCCAATTATTACGCTTCAACATATGTCAATGAAGGCGACGTTGTACCAGTATTGGTAAAACAAAGAGATGGCCGCCCGATTAAGATTGAGGGAAATGAAGCTTCTGCTATAACCGGCGGTGGAACCAGCGCCCAGGCACAGGCATCCGTACTGGATTTATACGATACCACACGCTTGCGTTACCCGATGCAGCACGATGGCAAAGATTTTAAAGAAGTAACTTCTTTTGACGCATTTGATAAACTGATTGCAACTGCAATGGGTGCAGTAGCAGCAAAGCCAACAGTGATTCTCACTTCTACTATTACTTCTCCTGTTACACAACAAATAATTACTGAATACCTGGCGAAAAGCCCCGCTGGCAGTAAACATGTCCAGTATGATGCTATTAGCTACAGCGGTATGATATTGGCCAACCAGGCTTGTTATGGAAAAAAGGGTTTGCCCTCTTACCATTTCGATAACGCTAAAGTAATTGTTAGTCTGGGTGCGGATTTTTTAGGAACCTGGTTAAGCCCGGTGGAATTTTCCGGCCAGTATGCCAAAACCAGAAGAATTACAGGCGAAAAGCCGGAAATGAGCCGCCACATTCAGTTTGAAGGCGCACTGAGTTTAACGGGAAGTAATGCCGATGACCGCTATTTACATAAACCTTCTCAAACTGGTGCGATAGCGCTGGCCTTGCTGGCAAAGCTGGGCGGAGCTGTAAGTGCAGCCGCAATAAATGACCCTGCCGTGGCTAAAGGAGTTGATGCCGCAGCCGCAGCTTTAAATGCTAATAAAGGGGCTGGCCTGGTAGTTTGCGGAAGTAACGAGGTAAATATTCAGATTATCGTAAATGCTATCAATGAAGCAATTGGTGCAAATGGTAAAACTATTAACTGGGCAGTAACGAGTAATTACCGCCAGGGAATAGACTCAGATATAGTGAAATTGACAGAAGAAATGAATGCTGGCGCAATTGGTGCGTTATTGATATATGAAAGTAACCCGGTGTATACCTATTACGACAGCAAAAAGTTTGCTGATGGTTTAAAGAAAGTTCCTGTTACAGTATCTTTCAACGGAACAATGAATGAAACCACCGAATTGTGCAAATTCAGTATTCCTTCCAACCACTGGCTGGAAAGCTGGGGTGATAGCGAAGCAAAAACAGGCTTCATCAGTTTACAGCAACCTACAATTAACCCCCTGTTTAAAACAAGACCGTTCCAGGCTTCCTTGTTAAAATGGAGTGGTAATGCTACAGATTACGAAACGTATTTTAAAACATACTGGACTGCCAAAACCGGTTCAGCAGATAATTATGATAGTGCTTTACAATCCGGTTTGATTCAGCCTGCAGCAATGCCCGTTGGCGCAGCTACATTTAGCAGTGGTCCGGTAACAGAAGCCGCAGCAAAAATTGCCGCTGTTAAAGGAGGCAATTATGAAGTAGTAATCTATCAAAAAGTTTCAATAGGTAGTGGCAAGCAGGCAAACAACCCCTGGTTGCAGGAAACACCGGATCCAATTTCAAAAGTAACCTGGGACAACTACGCTATTATGAGCCCGGCTATGGCTAAAGCTGTGCTGGCCCTGGATGTAATAGGCAGTCAATACCAGGGAGACGGATACGAAGTACACCCGGAAAAACCAACGGTGAAATTAACAGTCAATGGAAAATCACTGGAACTACCGGTATTAATATTACCTGGTGTTCATCCAAGTGTAATTGCCGTTGCACTGGGTTACGGCAGAGAAAGTGCGGATAAAAACAGAACCAGTGAATACATAGGGAAATCAGCAGCAGGAGCAGGATTTAATGCTTACCCGCTGGTTGGATTTGATGGTACAGGATTTAGCTATACCGGTGCTGCAGAAATTGCTAAAACCGGCAATACTTATCCGCTTGGACAAACACAGGTTCACGGGTCTTCAGAAAGCCGCCCCGTTATTTACGAAACAAGTCTTTCGAAATTTATTGCCAATCCGGAACAGGTTTGTGCAGAACCAAATGAGGAAAGAGCAAAACTCATTCCTTTCGGTGGAACAGAATATAGAAAAGATGCTACCATATATCCGGACCTGATGGAAGAAAAGCCGGGTATCAAGTGGGGTATGAGCATTGACCTGAATACATGTACCGGTTGCAGCGCTTGCGTGGTAGCTTGTACTGCAGAAAACAATGTGAGTGTGGTGGGTAAAACACAGGTAATGCGGGCACACGAAATGCACTGGTTGCGTATTGACCGTTATTTTACCGGTGATATGAATAATCCGGATGTTGTTTTTCAACCGATGATGTGTCAGCATTGTGATAATGCACCTTGTGAAAACGTTTGTCCGGTAGCAGCTACAAACCATAGCAGTGAAGGGTTAAACCAGATGACTTATAACCGGTGCATCGGTACAAGATATTGCGCCAATAACTGTCCGTTTAAAGTACGTCGGTTTAACTGGCTTGATTTTAATGGTGCTGACAGCTTCCCTGACAATCAGAACCCACTACTGGGAGTAGATCTGAATGATGTAACGCTTCAAATGAATGACGATTTAACTAGGATGGTGTTGAACCCGGATGTAACTGTTCGTTCAAGAGGTGTTATTGAAAAATGTTCATTCTGCGTACAGCGTTTACAGGAAAATAAACTGATTGCAAAAAAAGCAGAAGACCCGACGCTTATCCGCACGGTGAAAACAGCGTGTATGCAGGCTTGTCCAACACACGCTATCAGCTTCGGGAATGTACATGATAAAGAAAGCGATGTTTATAAGATCAGGTTCGTTGATCAGAAACACAGAAACTTCTATGTGCTGGAACAACTGCACGTATTGCCGAATGTGAGCTACCTGGCCAAAATTAAAAATTCAGACAGGCACGTGACCAACGAAAAAGAAGAAGGCGAAGAGGAAAAGCATGAAGGTGCAAAAACGGCAGAAAAGGAACACGCATAAAAGATTCACTAATTATCCCAAAGGGGATTTTAGCATGGCTTGACAATAAATAAAACGTAATATCCCCATTACTTCTTTTTTGGAGATTGGGGCAAATTAAAGATACTATGTCATTATTAAAGTACGAATCACAAATCAGGGAACCACTTGTTGATGGTAACAAAAATTACCACCAGGTTACAGAAGACATTATACGTCCGATCGAAATGAAGCCAACCCGTTTATGGTATATTGGTTTTTATATCAGTGTAGCCTTATTATTGTTCGGGGTGTATAGTATTTATCGTGAGGTAACTTATGGTATCGGTCAGTGGAACCTGAACAAAACAATCGGATGGGGTTGGGATATTACCAACTTCGTTTGGTGGGTAGGTATTGGTCATGCCGGAACATTGATCTCTGCGATCCTGCTGTTGTTTCGCCAGGGCTGGAGAACGGGTGTAAACCGTGCCGCTGAAGCAATGACAATTTTTGCTGTAATGTGTGCCGGTCAGTTTCCGATATGGCATATGGGGCGTGTTTGGCTGGCTTTCTTTATCATGCCTTACCCAAATACAAGAGGCCCTTTATGGGTTAACTTTAACTCGCCGCTGTTGTGGGACGTGTTTGCAATCTCTACTTACTTTACGGTATCATTGCTATTCTGGTATTCTGGTTTATTACCTGATCTGGCAACTGTAAGAGACAGGGCTAAAACTAAACTGCGTAAATTATTATATGGTGTAGCATCTTTTGGCTGGACAGGAAGTACCAAACACTGGCAGCGTCACGAGTCGTTATCACTTGTATTAGCTGGTTTGGCAACACCTCTTGTATTGTCAGTGCATACCATTGTATCTTTTGACTTTGCCACTTCAGTAATACCGGGCTGGCACACTACAATCTTTCCTCCCTATTTCGTTGCCGGAGCTATCTTCAGCGGATTTGCCATGGTGCAAACGCTGATGATCATCTTGAGAAAAGTATTTGCTTTGGAAGATTACATTACACTGGGCCATATAGAAGCAATGAATAAAGTAATTGTATTGACCGGTTCTATTGTGGGTATCGCTTATATCACAGAATTATTCATCGCGTGGTACGGACAAAATCCTTATGAGTGGTATGCGTTTAAAGAAAACAGGGCTAACCTGTTCAGTCCTTATGGCTGGAGTTATTATTTGATGATGTTCTGTAACGTGGTATCTCCCCAGATGTTCTGGTTTAAAAAATTAAGAAGGAATATTGGTTTTACTTTCTTCATGAGTATCATTGTAAATATTGGTATGTGGTACGAGCGTTTTGTAATCATAGTTACTTCTACTTACAGGGATTACCTTCCATCTTCCTGGAGTACTTACTATAGCCCTTCTATTTATGAGATCGGCTTTTATGTGGGAACTTTCGGATTGTTCTTTACCTGCTTTTTCCTGTTTGCAAAATACTTCCCGGTAATTGCCGTAGCTGAAATTAAGAGTGTATTGAAAACAACCGGCGAAAGTTATAAAATGAAGATGACTGATATAGAAAAAGCAGACGCAGAAAAGTTTTACATAGAAGAGGTTGAACACGCACACTAGAATTAATAATTGATAATTAATAATTAATAATTAACATGGCTGGAGGAATTAAAAAATTTGTAGTTGGGTGTTTTGATGATGAAGCAGTGTTGTTTCCTGCGGTGAAAAATGTTCGCCGTAAGGGTTACAAAATTCATGATGTCTACACTCCGTTTCCTGTACATGGTCTGGATCATGCGATGGGTTTAAGAGAAACCAGTTTACATACCGCCGGCTTTATATATGGTATTACCGGAACAGCTACTGCATTAACCTGCATCAGCTGGATCTTTACAAAAGACTGGCCGTTGAACATTGGCGGCAAACCCCATTTCGCCCTGCCGGCATGGATACCAATTACTTTCGAGTTGACAGTATTGTTTGCGGCGGTAGGTATGGTGCTTACATTTTGCTATCTGTGCCAGCTGTCTCCTTTTGTGAAAAAACATCATTTTCATTTAAGGGCTACTGACGATCTTTTTGTAATGGTAATTGAGTGCACTGATAAAACAAATGATGAAGAAGTGCAGGCTTTTTTAACGGCGGCCGGTGCATCTGAAGTAAATGTACAGGTTGCTGAAACCGGGTGGTGGTTAGGCCGCTACGACAGGGAACAAAAATTATACAGGGAGTTGGAAAAGGGATACTAAAAGACTCGCTTACTTAGTTTTAAAAGATTTACACAGATATTACAACACAGGCAATGAAAAAAAATAATGTTCTTATCGTTTTAGCGCTGGCAATAACCGCAGGAGGTGTTATAACAGGTTGTGATAGCAAACGTCAGCCTGGCAAAATTTATATGCCCGACATGGCATATAGCCGGGCTCTGGAAACATACGCTTTGCTAAACGACACAGTATTTACAGATAATCCCGCCAATCCGGGGCATGAAATATTTTATAACCGTAAGCCGGTAGATGGTACTATTCCGGTAGGTGAATTATTTCCCTATACACTGCCAAATGACAGCAATGGGTACAAGTTAAGTGCTGAAGTAAAAAATCCTTTACCACCCCTGAATAAAAAGGATATGGATGAGGCAGGAAGGTTGTTCAACATCAACTGTGCTGTTTGCCATGGTGCTGGTGGAACCGCCAATGGACCATTATCCACGAAAATCGGGGCAATTGCAAATCTAACAACACCGCCTTATGTTGCTATGGCTGACGGAACTATGTTCCACTCTATCAATTATGGCAAAAATAATATGGGGAGTTACGCTTCTCAATTAAGCAGAAAGCAGCGCTGGATGATTGTACAATATATCAGAACACTACAGCCTAAACCAGAAAGTACAAGCGGGGCAACACCGGCAAAGACTGACAGTACTGCAGCAGTAAAAAAAGCATAGAAATAAAAGAATTCACTCAAAATAAAGATTAGATGAATCAGTCATTCGAATTACCAGGCAGTTATAAAAAGTGGACGATGGGCCTCATAATCGTTGGTGCGGTTGCGTTGCTGTATGGTTTTATTATGTATCATCCTTTTGGGCATTCAGCAAGAGGTGTAAATGTAAGCGGCACACGCTTTTGGGCTGTGTTGTTGCAAAATAGCGTGTATTGGTTACTGGTAGTAAATGCAGCAATGTTTTTTATAGGAGTAACAACATTGGCAATGGGGGGATGGCAGGTAGCCTTGCGCCGGGTGCCCGAGGCAATATCAAGCGTGGTTCCAGTATTAGGTGTGATTGCATTTTTTATATTAATGGCGATTGTCTGGGGCGGCCACGATGATATTTATCCTTGGGTGAATGAAGCGACTGTAAAGAGTGACAAAATAATAAACGGTAAAAGTGGTTTTTTAAATCCAAAGTTCTTTACCGTCTGGAGCGCTATCACAATCGGTCTTTGGTCATTCCTTGGATATAAAATGCGCTCATTGAGTTTACAGAGTGATCAGGATGGACCAATGGATTATGAAACTGGTAATGCGTGGGTGAAGAAAAATATTTTATGGGCTTCTTTGTTCATCGTTTTCTTCGGCTTAACAGTTGGTTCAACAATTCCCTGGCTTTGGTTAATGAGCATTGATGTTCACTGGTACAGTACTATGTTTAGCTGGTACACTTTTGCAAGTACTTTTGTAGCAGGTCTGTCACTAATTGCTTTATTCATTGTGTTTCTGAAAAATAATGGTCAGCTGCAATATGTTACCGACGAGCACATACATGATATTGGTAAGTTTATGTTTGCCTTTTCAGTTTTTTGGGCTTACCTGTGGTTTTCACAGTACATGCTGATATGGTACGCCAACATTCCCGAGGAAACAGGCTACTTTAAGATTCGTGTTCAGGGGCCATACAGAGGCATATTCTTTTTAAACCTGATACTCAATTTTGGGTGTCCGCTGTTGATCTTAATGAAGAAAAGTTCGAAGCGTAATTATACATTATTAACCTTTATGGCGATATTGATTATTTTTGGCCATTGGATAGATTTCTGGCAAATGGTGATGCCTGGTACAATGTATGAGAATGCCCAAATAATGCCTTTTGAATTTGGAATTGCACTGTTGTTCATCGGTATCATTATGTGGAGGGTAGGCGTTTATTTCAGCACCAATTCACTGACTGCCAAAAATCATCCTTTCCTGAAAGAAAGTATGATTCACCACGTTTAAATCTCTGAGGAATACTTAGCAAATAAGATAATACATAAGAATACTAATTACAGAAAATAACTTTGAGCATGACACAATTTTTGTTAATAGCGATCGTAGTAATGATATTCGTAGTCATTTTTCAGATTGCGAAAGCCAGTGAATACGTGAGCGTATTAAAGGGTGAAGAGAAGGCACGCAAGCAGACGAATAAGATCAATGCTTTTATGTTGATTTCTTTTTTGATTGTAGGCCTGATAGGTGTTTGGTGGTGCAATGATCTGTTCTTTGGAAGAACGTTATTTCCGCAGGGAGCAGCATCAGAAATGGGCCAGAAAATTGATTTGATGCTTTACATCACCATCGGAGTTACGGGTGTGGTATTTGTAATTACCCAGATTTTATTGTTTTGGTTTGCATTTAAATACCAGGAAAAAGACGATCGTAAAGCCTATTACTTTCCACATAATACCAAACTGGAACTGTTGTGGACAACTGTACCAGCTATATTCCTTACCGTGCTGGTTGTTTTTGGTTTAAAATACTGGTTTAAAATTACCAGTGATGCGCCCAAAGATGCTGTCGTGGTTGAAGTAACCGGCCACCAGTTTGGATGGGAATTCCGGTATCCGGGCGCTGACGGAATTTTAGGGAAGAAAGATTATAAATTGACAAAGGGCGCAAATGGCCTTGGCGTTAACTTCGATGATGAAGCCAGCCATGATGATATTCATGTATCGACCACCATGCACATTCCAGTTAACAGGCCAGTAAAATTTGTAATCAATGCACAGGACGTTATACATGATGTAGGCTTAACTGCTTTCAGAATAAAAATGGATGCTGTACCCGGAATACCAACAACACTTTGGTTCACTCCGTTGTATACTACAGAGGAAATGAAGGTGAGAACCGGTAACCCCAATTACGTATATGAAATCAGTTGCGACCAGATGTGCGGTAAAGGTCACTTTTCAATGAGAGGCGTTATTATCGTTGAAAGCGAAGCAGATTACAAAAAATGGCTGGCTACCCAGGAGCCGGAATACTTTACCATTTTCCCTGATAAAAAACCTAAGACAGATACACCAGCCGTAGCAGACAGCAGTGCGAAACCGGCACCGTTTGCAGCAATGGTTGATAAAAAATAATATTGGTTATCAAAAAATAGTTTAAGAAATGAGTACCACTGCAGTATTACACGGAGAAGATATTCACGCAGCACATGATGCAGCGCATGAACATCACCATCACGAAACATTTATCAGTAAATATGTTTTTAGCCAGGATCACAAGATGATCGCCAAACAATTTCTTATTACGGGAATGATTTGGGCTATCATTGGAGGTTTATTTTCTGTGTTATTCCGTTTGCAATTGGGATACCCGGAATCTACTTTTCCGTGGCTGGAAGATTTACTGGGCCATTGGGCTAAAGGCGGCAAATTGCAGCCCGAGTTTTACTATGCGCTGGTAACAATGCATGGTACCATTTTGGTGTTTTTTGTTTTAACCGCAGGATTGAGCGGAACTTTTGCCAACTTTTTAATTCCATTACAGATTGGTGCAAGAGACATGGCTTCGCCGATGCTTAATATGCTTAGCTATTGGTTTTTCTTTACCGCTTCTATTATCATGTTTGCTTCTTTATTTGTGCAAACAGGTCCTGCATCGGGTGGATGGACAATTTATCCTCCCCTGAGTGCATTGGGTGATGCTTCAAGTGGTTCCAAAATTGGTATGGATCTTTGGCTTGCCAGCATGGCTATGTTTATTGTTAGTTCGTTGTTGGGGGGGCTTAATTATATCTCTACTATTCTAAACCTGCGTACCAAAGGTATGAGTATGACAAGAATGCCACTGACAATATGGGCGATTTTATTTACCGCCATCCTTGGTGTGTTATCTTTCCCTGTATTATTATCCGGTGCTATTTTACTGTTGTTCGACAGAAATTTGGGTACCAGCTTTTTCTTAAGTGATATAGTTGTTAACGGAAAAATATTGCCTAACGAAGGTGGTAGTGCTATTTTGTTCCAGCATTTATTCTGGTTTCTTGGCCATCCTGAAGTGTACATTATCATCTTACCTGCGATGGGTATTTCTTCAGAAGTAATGTCAGTAAATTCCAGGAAACCTATCTTTGGTTACATGGCGATGGTAGGCTCTATGTTTGCTATTGCAATCCTTGCTTTTCTTGTTTGGGCGCATCATATGTTTGTAACGGGATTGAACCCGTTCCTGGGAGCATTCTTTGTATTACTTACATTATTAATTGCCGTGCCATCAGCGATTAAGGTATTTAACTGGCTTACTACTTTGTGGCGGGGAAATATCAGGTTTACAGTTGGTATGTTATTCTCTATTGGCTTCGTAAGTATGTTTATCTCTGGCGGTCTAACAGGTATTTTCCTGGGTAACTCATCGTTGGATATCCATTTACATGATACCTATTTTATCATTGCGCACTTTCATATTGTAATGGGTGTGGCTGGTTTCTTCGGTATGTTTGCCGGGGTATACCACTGGTTCCCTAAAATGTACGGCAGGTTCCTGAATTCAACATTGGGATATATCCATTTTTGGGTTACTTTGATTGGTGCCTATTTAATATTCTGGCCAATGCACTACGAGGGTTTGGCCGGTATGCCACGTCGGTATTATGATTTCAGCGGATGGGAATCATTCAAAATGTTCGCGGAATTAAACCAGTTTATCAGCTTTGTGTCGATACTTGTGTTTGCTGCACAATTGCTGTTTGTGTTTAACTTTTTTTACAGCATATTTAAGGGAAGAAGAGTTACCAGCGAAAATCCATGGGGATCAAATACGTTGGAATGGACCACTCCAGTCAATGCAGGACATGGCAACTGGCCTGGCGAAATTCCTGAAGTTTACCGCGGTGCATATGACTATGGTAAAGATGGAAGAGACTTTATTCCGCAGACTGAACCTGTTGGTGAAAATGAAAGTCACCACTAATTAAGTAACAATAGCGGGATAACACGGTTATTTATAGATATCGTGTTTACGTATCGCTGCCTATTTTTGAAATATTTATAAAAGTTCATTTAAAATAGTATCCTTCTGGTCGAACTTGTTGGAAAAAAGAGGGTAAGGCATATGTCGAAGGAAAATACAACTATAGCCAATTCAACATCGTTTGCGCTGGCAGCCAAAGTGAAAGATTATTTTCAGCTAATCAAATTCACTTTGAGTTTCATGGTGGTATTTAGTACAGTTGTAAGTTTTTTGATTGCACCCAATGAATTGTATTATGTGCGGTCAAAAGTAATATCAGTTCTTTTACTTTTTATTGGTGGTATGCTAATCACAGGGTCAGCCAACGCAATTAACCAGGTGCTTGAAAAAAGTACCGATGCAATAATGAAACGCACTGCCAGCAGACCAGTCGCCAGTGGCAGAATGCACGCCAATGAGGCAACAGTTTTTGCGGTGATAACAGGCATCATCGGGATTTTTATTTTGTGGTACTTTTTTAATTACCAGTGCGCCCTTGTGGGGTTATTTAGTTTATTGCTGTATGGATTTATTTATACGCCGTTAAAAAAAATTAACTCGATAGCTGTTCTGGTTGGAGCAATACCTGGAGCACTGCCCTGTTTAATAGGCTGGGTGGCAGCTACAGGAGATTTTAGCATTGGGGGATGGATATTATTTGGCATCCAGTTTTTATGGCAGTTTCCGCATTTTTGGGCAATTGCCTGGCTTGCGCACCAGGATTATACAACAGCAGGATTTAAATTGTTACCCGGCGATAAAGGACCAACAAAATTTACAGCATTGCAAACCATCATTTACAGCGCAATGATGATTCCCTTTGGTTTGTTGCCTTATTTTGCAGGCATTACAAATACAGGCACACGCGGAATTGTTTGTACGGCTATATTGTTTGTTTGCAATTTATGGATGGTATATGTAAGCATATTATTGTTTAAGAAAATGGATTTAAAGAGCGCAAGAAAAGTGATGTTCAGTTCTTATTTTTATCTGATGATTGTGTTGCTGGCATTGCTGGTAGGAAGAGCGTAATTTGATTCGGAACTTACGTCCTCAGCTTTAAAAGAATACAGTTTTCTTCAGTATAAAGTATTTTTGTTTGAATTGGGTTTAGTAAAAAACAGCAGATGAGTACAGTGGTAATGGAGCAAAAAAAACGAATACATCCACATAAGTTTACACTTTGGGTTGGCCTTGCAAGCATTATTATGATGTTTGCTGGTTTTACAAGTGCTTATATTATAAAGCGCAACCAGGCAAACTGGGTTACATTTGACTTGCCCGGAGTATTCTGGTATTCAACTGCAGTCATTATTATCAGCAGTGTTACCTTGTGGCTGGCTCAGAAGGCTTTTAAAAACCGTGAAATGATCCAATACCGGAAACTGCTGGTTGGTACTTTGGTATTGGGAGTTCTTTTTATAGTATTGCAGATTATCGGTTTCAGGCAACTATATGTTAACGGCATGACGTTGAAGACGAATGTGTCATTTTCATTTTTATATGTTATCGTCGGTCTGCATGCGGTTCATGTGCTGGGTGGAATCATTGCTTTGATGATTATGTTTGCAAAAGCGTTTAATAAAAAGGTTAGAAACTATGATATGGTACCGGTGGAAGTAATGAGTACTTACTGGCACTTTGTTGATTTTTTATGGATTTATTTATTGGTATTTTTGATACTGATCAAATAACACAATGCGGAATTAAGGTTAGAATAGCAGTTTTTCAAATAACATAAAGTTTTATTAATGTCTACAGTAGCAGTACAACAAGGAACAAAATGGTGGAGTGGCGGAAAAAGCCCCTTCAATGCCAGCTATGGTAAAGTGATGATGTGGTATTTTTTAATGAGTGACGCTTTTACCTTTGGCGCATTTTTGATCAGCTATGGAACCATTCGTTTTAGCCAGAATCACTGGGTTGATCCTAACCATGTGTTCAATTCTTTTCCTTTTGCAGGACATGCTAATTTGCCACTGGCTTTTGTAAGTTTAATGACCTTTATTTTGATTGCCAGTTCTGTTACTATGGTATTGGCGGTGCACGAGGGACATAAAATGAACAGGCTGGGTGTTGAAAAATATATGCTTTGGACCATCCTGGGAGGTATCTGCTTTCTTAGTTGCCAGGCATGGGAATGGACGCATTTACTTACAGGACAACATGAAGTATTGGTTAACGGGCATCTTGAATTGTGGAATACAACTGTTTCTCATAATCCATTCGGACCGGAAGTAATGTTTAACGGGAAAGAAGTTGCGACACCAGGTCCCATTGCCTTTGGTAGTTATTTCTTTGAAATTACCGGCTTCCATGGTTTCCACGTTTTTAGTGGTGTTGTCATCAATATTGTGATGTACATTAAAACCAGAATGAAGCATTTTGAATTAAGAGGTCATTATGAAATGATCGAAAAGGCCGGATTGTACTGGCACTTTGTAGACCTGGTTTGGGTATTCGTATTTCTTTGTTTTTATCTTATCTAATTTATTTATCCGTAACAACAACAATTGAATTTCAATAAATAAAAAATTATGTCAGCATCAGTCACGTCTTCAGAAATATCCTTTCACCCGGAGCATGCGGATAATACCAAAGCCATCTGGAGAACTTTTTGGATACTATCATTTTTAACAATTGTAGAATTAACCATAGGGCTGGTAATTTACAACATACATAAGGGAGAGCATCCCAATGCTACACTGGTATTGGCTTTTAAAGGAATGGTGTGTATTTTAACGCTGGCAAAGGCATACTATATTGTTTCCGTGTTTATGCATTTGGGTGACGAGGTGAGGAATATGATTATGACCATCATTGTACCTTTGTGTTTGTTTGTATGGTTTATTGCTGCTTTTTTATGGGATGGTACCAGCTGGAAAAACCTTAAAAACCGGTATAACAGGGTAGACGTTAACCAGACAGAACAGGTAGCTCCGGCAGCAAAAGAAAAAGGGGCGAAAGACTAGTTTGCAAACTGAATAAAATTATAATAAACCATCGTTCCATTTATATGAGCGATGGTTTTTTTTGTTATAAAAAGAGGAGAAAAAAGATATGAATAAGCGGGCGGTACTCGGATTAATGCTGGCAATTATACTGCCTCTGGCAGGATATTATATTGTAAAATCTTATGGCGAATCGGCAACGCAAATGCCGCGTCGTTATTTTTTTGACAGCGTTGTTACCAGCACCAATAATGGTAAACAAACCATCGATACTATCTGGCACCAGGCAAGTAATATCAGCCTTACCAACCAGTTGGGAAAACAAGTAACGTTTGATGATCTGAAAGGGAAAATTTTAGTAATTGATTTTTTCTTCACCCGCTGCCCCTCCATTTGTCCCAGGATGGCAAAAGCCATGAAACGCCTGCAGAATTCTTTTATTAACAGCAACGATAGCATCGTACAGTTTATTTCGCTTAGTATAGATCCCGAACATGACTCGGTAACACAGTTAAGAAATTTTGCCAACCGTTATACATCCAATCACGACAGCTGGTGGTTTGTTACCGGCAACAAAAAACAGATTTACGACTTTGCACTAAATGAAATAAAGGCAAGTGTTGCCGATGTAAATGTCGACACGGCTTTTATTCATACAGAAAATTTTTTCCTGCTGGATAAAAACAGGGTGGTAAGGGGATGGTACAATGGGCTTGATACACTAGCACAGGCGAGACTTGTAAGGGATATTCCTCTGCTGATGCTGGAAAAGAATAAGAAAAAAACGTTTAAAGAATTTTTGAAAGAGTTGTTTGGGCGGAGTTAAAAATGACTTTACACCTGCGTTAACGGCGAATAAAATTATCTAAGTACACAGAAAAAGAAATGAAATGACTCCAGAACTATTTCCTCCCTCGATGGAAAAAAATGATACAAGAGCAAAGACATTTATATGGATTGTTTCTGTTGTAGTATTTGCTGCCGTTGCTTTTTTAGCCAAATTTAGATTATCGGTTGACCTTGGGTTTAACGTACATTTTTTTGCGCAATTAAATGCCATCATCAATTCTGCAGTAGCCATTTTATTGATTGCCGGCCTGGTAGCAGTAAAGCAGCGAAACTACCAGCTGCATAAAAAAATTATGCTGACTGCCATCATTTTATCAGTATTGTTTTTGGTTTCTTACATCTGTCATCACTTACTGGCAGGCGATACCAAATTTGGCGATCTCAATCATGATGGTATTTTAAGCGAAGAAGAAAAATCAGCTGCCGGTAGCTTGCGTATTTTTTATTACATCATACTGATAACACATATACCTTTGGCTGCAATTATTTTGCCTTTTATTTTATTTACAGCTTACAGGTCGTTAATTGGTGAATACGAACAACATAAAAAATTGGCGAGAATTACCTGGCCAGTTTGGCTGTATGTAGCAATAACCGGTGTGCTGGTCTATGTAATGATCAGTCCGTATTATAGTTAGGGAAGAAATCGTTCATCTTTATCAGTAAAGAATAAGAATAAGCCTTAACAATTTCTTCTTTTAGCCTGGGGTCTGTACTACTTTTTTATTGTTAAGTTTGGGTTGTAAAGCAAAATATTGTCTATGCAGGAAGATATCATTGTTCAGATTATGGCTAAACTGAAGGATATCCGTAAAGAAAAAAACATCACTTTACAGGAGCTTGCCGAGTCAGCGGGCGTAACAAAAGGGATGCTTAGCCAGGTGGAAAATAACCGCACTATCCCTTCTCTCACTGTTTTTTTGAGCATCATTAAATCGATGCACATTGACATCAATGATTTTTTTACCGATTTTAATACGCCTCAAAGCAGCAAAGTAATTTTTAAAAAAGCAGCGCAATACCATCCCTTCGAAAAAGAAAACACGGTGGGTTTTCATTACCAGCGCATCATGTCTTCTACGATTGAGCAATACCATGTAGACTTTGTGTTGCTAACCCTGATGCCCGATGCTCAGAGGGCATCAGTACAAACAGATGCCTTTGAATTTAAGTATATATTAAAAGGAAAAGTTGAATACACCATCGGCGAAGAAGTTTTTTTAATGGAGGCAGGGGACTCCATTTTTTTTGACGCAACAGAGCCACACAATCCAAGGAATGTAGGAAACACAGAAGCCCAACTACTTGTATTATATATATTCAACACACCCAAATAGCAAGCGCCTGCTAATATAAACTCCCCCGTAAGTTTACCTTCATTAAACATTTTAGAAAAAATATTGCCATAAGTTTACTTTAACTTAACTTAGAGACAACAATTTGTTAAAACTGCACGCATATTTTTGTCACCTAAACTAAAAACTGTTTATGAAGCAAACCAAAATTAAACTATTCAGGCGTATACTGGCTTTTGCCATATTGTGCCTGCCGTTATTTCTACACGCACAAAACGTAGAGGTAAAAGGCAAAATTTCAGACGCCGCTACGGGTAAACCAATCGAAGGAGCAACCATCCTTGTAAAAAATGCAAAAACCGGAACCAGTTCAAATTTAACAGGTGAATTTTCAGTTTCCGCTCCTAAAGGCACAAAGTTAACTGTTAGTATTGTTGGCTATGAAAGCCAGACTGTTACTGCATCAGCTAATTTTTTAAACATCCTTTTACAGGCAGACAACAAGCAATTAAACGAAGTTGTTGTAACGGCACTTGGAATTAAGAAAGAAGCAAAGAGAATTGGTTATTCAGTGCAGGAAGTGAAAGGCACTGAGTTATTAAAAGCCCGTGAGTCTAATCCAATAAACGGCCTTGTAGGTAAAGTTGCTGGCTTAAACGTTGGTATCAATGCAGAATTACTTGCAAGCCCCACTGTATTATTGAGAGGTTCTCCATTGAACTTTTATATAGTAGATGGTATTCCAATTAACTCAGATACATGGAACATTAGCCCTGATGATATTGAAACTTATACTGTGTTGAAAGGCCCAACAGCTGCGGCTTTGTATGGTAGCCGTGGTATTAACGGCGCTATTATGATTACAACAAAACGTGGTAAAAGAAACACTAAAGGTTTTACAGTTGAGGTAAATAGTAGTACACAGATCAATAGCGGATTTATCGCTATTCCTAAAGTACAAAATCAATACGGGGGAGGAGATAATCAGAAGTATGCTTTTGGAGATTACAATAGCAATGGAACAGGTTCGGGTGTAAATGATAAAGATTATGATGTTTGGGGACCTCGTTTAGATGCAGGCTTATTATTACCACAATATGACGGAGCTTACGATCCTAATAAGGATTATATAACAGTATTTCCTGATGATCGCCCAGGTCACCCTTCCAAGTATACAGGACACATTCAACCAACTCCATGGGTTGCACGCGGTGTTAATAATCTGGAAAATTTCTTACAGGCAGGAATATTGACAAAAAATAATATTAATTTTTCTTCAGTTACGGATCGTTCTAATATTCGGATGTCCGTATCAAACGGTTACCAGCGTGGTATTACACCGAATACAGGTTTAAGTACCATCAATTTAAATCTGGTGGGTAGTTACGATGTAACCGATAAATTTAAGGTTGAGGGAAATATCAATTACAACCGCCAGGATTCAAAAAATATTCCTGATGCGGTGTATGGTCCAAACAGTATTATCTACAATATGGATATCTGGACGGGTGCGGACTGGAACGTGAAAGATCCCAATATTATCAACTATTGGCAGCCGGGTAAGGAGGGTATTCAATCTAATTTTGTTGAATATAAACGTTACCACAATCCTTATTTCCAGAGTTACGAATGGTTAAGGTCTCATCATAAAAATGATCTGTATGGATGGGTAGCCTTTACCTATAAGTTCAATAAGGATCTTGATGTAATGTTAAGATCTAATGTAACCACCTATAACGTTTTAAGAGCTGAAAAGGAGCCGTTTTCTGCCCACCCTTATGGAGATGAGCATAACCATGGAAACTACCGGGAAGATCGCAGGGATCTTTGGGAAAACAATACGGAGTTGTTACTAAGATTTAATAAAGATAATGTGGCAAATTCTGGATTTTCTTTAAGTGCTTTTGGTGGAGGTTCTGTACGTAATATGAAATATGCGTCCAGCTATGTAAGTACAGATCAGCTCATCGTGCCAAATGTGTATACTTTCTTAAATTCAGTTAAACCAATTCGTGCTTACTCTTTTGGTTCTGACCTTTTGGCGATGAGTGCTTATTACTCAGTAGATCTTACCTACAAAAAATATTTCACTGTTACCACTACAGGCCGTCTTGACAAAACATCTGCATTGCCCGTTGGTAAAAACGCTTACTTTTATCCATCAGTAACATTAAGTTCAGTAATCTCAGATTATGTTACCCTACCAAAGGCAATTACTTTCCTTAAAGTAAGAGGTGGCTTTACCAACGTGAAAGATGGCGGAACACGCGCTTTTGCAGGTGCGGCATTCCAGGATTTGGGAACAGGTAGTCCTGTTGGTTACGGAAACGGTTATTATACTCCATATGATGGCCCTTCTTACAAGTTACAGCAACCTCCATTTGCAACATCACCTGTTTACAACAATCAAACCGGTGCTTATGCCCCTAATTATACCATTGATCCGGGTATTACACCTTCTTCAAGAAGTAACATTGAAGCCGGTATGGACATCCGTTTTTTACAAAATCGTCTTGGATTAAGTGCTTCTTATTTTCAATATAAGGATGGTCCGCAAATCAGTAATCAGTCTATATCAGAAGCAAGTGGCTTAGGTTACTTTGTTACAACCGGTTTAACTACGAAAAGAACGGGTGCTGAACTTTCTTTAACAGGAAGTCCAATACAGAAAAAAGATTTCCGTTGGGATGTGATGATCAACTGGGCTACCTACAAAGAAGTATTTTATAAGTTTGCAGGTGGTGCAACAGAAGCAGGTAATGGCACAGGCTATCCTTATCATATTGGAGACAGGGTAGATCAATTATTTGGTTCAATGGAAGCAATGACACCAGACGGAAAAGTAATTCATGATGAAAGTGGTTTCCCGATTTATCTTCCTAAGGCACAATATCTTGGCCATGCAGATCCGGATTGGAGCTGGGGTATTCACAATAAATTTTCTTACAAATCTTTCAGTGTTGCGTTTCAATTTGATGGAATGGTTGGTGGAAAAGTCCAGGACCGGGTATTACGTAAGTTAACAGAAGGCGGTCGTGGTGCCAATACCAACAGCGGGAAAATTGGAGAAGCACGGTTGTATGAATCTAACCATTGGGGCGAAGCAAATTACGCGGGTGCAGTTGATGCCAGTGGGTTACCTATTTTAAGTAGTGATGGAGTACAGGTTGTTGGTGGCAGTGGCCTTATTAATTACGATCCAACAACAGGCGTAATTACCAATAGCAAAACACTTTCCTATGCGCAAAACAAAACTGCCACTTTCTGGATTCAGGATTACGTAAGCAGTTTCTTTAATGATCCGCAGCATACAATGGTTAATAAAACTTACGCAAAATTGCGGGAAGTGGTAATCAGTTATTCATTACCAAGTAAGCTTTTTGGAAAGACAGGTATTAGTAAAGTAGATATTTCTTTGGTGGGCAGAAACCTGTTGTACTTTTTTCCTTCTGCATTTAAAGATATGGACGTTGACCAATATCCCGGCCGTAATCAGTTTAACAGCATAAGCAGAGAGTACGACCTGCAAACACCTACAACAAGAAGTTACGGATTTAATATCAATGTTGTTTTCTAAAACATAATACATCAATAAAAACTATTTGTATGAAATCGATTAAATATAAAATAACGCTTGCGCTTACAGCCCTTGTAATAATTTCGGGTTGTAGCAAAAAGTTTGAGGAGAATTCAATCAATCATAACCTCCCCTTATCTGTTCCGCCGGGCGTTATATTGAGAGCCGTATTAAATGATATTGTTGTTTATCCAGGCGGAAGTGAGGATAAAGCAGGTCAATATATTGCTTCTAATTACACCTATTATGGCGACAACAAATATTGGAATGGAAGTGCAGGTTTTAATTTTGGCACGTTAAACAATGTGATATCAATGGAAAATGTTGCCAGCAAACTGGCAGGAACCAGTGATAACCCGTACCACGCTTTGGGCTTATTTTTCAGAAGTTTTTTCTTTGTTAATATGAGTGAGAAGGTAGGTGACGTGCCAGTGAGCGAAGCATTGCAGGGCATAAATAACATTGCACCTAAATATGATTCACAAAAGGATGTATTCAAGCAATCGCTTGTCTGGCTTGATTCTTCGAATATTATTTTGACAGGCCTTTTAGCAAATGGGTTTAAAGAATTTTCAGGTGACTTTTATTATAATCCAAGCGACAATGCCAGCAGCGCCCGTGCAGCATTGGTTAACTGGCAGAAAGCGGTGAACAGCTACAGGTTAAGAGTGTTGATTGAATTAAGTAAAAAAACCGGGGAAGCTGATCTGAATGTAAAAGGCCAATTCAATGATATTGTAAGTAATCCAACTAAATATCCCGTTTTTACAAGCAATAGCGACAACTTACAATATGTGTACAATGACAAGTTTAATTATTATCCTGATAATGCTACCAACTATGGTAATAACGCAGGACGTTTAAATGTAGGGGGTACATATCTGAATACATTAAGTTCTTTGAATGATTTGCGTGCGATGGTATTGGCAGAACCTGCACGTGGTTTAGGATTTGCTGATACTGATTTTAAATCGTACAAAGGCGCTCCGCTTGGTGAAGATTTAAGTTATCTGGCAACAGAGTCAGGAGCAGGCAGACTCTCTTTATATAATTACAACCATTATTATTCTGGCCTCACCGGCGAACCTACGTTTATAATAAGTTATGCGGAAGTTTGCTTTTGTATAGCGGAAGGAATTAACAGAGGCTGGACGACAGGTGATGCGGAAACGTGGTATACAAATGGAGTTAAAGCGATGTTTAGTTTTTACGGAATCAAAGACGGAGATAACGTTATTACATTGCGTAAGGCGGATGGAACAGGTAATCTTACTTACACTGTGCCTTTTAGCTTTACTACTTATTTTAACCAACCGCTTGTTAAATACAAAGGAGATAATGCCGACGGGTTAACGCAAATACTTACACAAAAATACCTGGCCTACTTCCGTAATTCTGGATTACAGGGATATTACCAATGGCGCAGAACCGGCATACCGGCGTTTAGTATTGGCGCGGGTACAGGAAATGGGGGGAAAATTCCAAAAAGGTTTCAATATCCAAGTAACGAATTGTCTGTTAATGGTACCAATGTGAAAGCTGCAATATCAAGCCAGTTTGGTGGTGCAGGAGATGATATCAATCAGGATATATGGTTAGTTAAGTAAGAATATCTTTCATCAATCCGCTGCGTCTAGCATTTCGGAAAAGTCTTTTAATTACCTAAAGCGAAACTACTAAAAGTAGTTTCGCTTTAGTCTTTGCTTTGATTGTTTACACTTAAATCAAATCCCTTGCAATCCATCACTAAGCAAATCGTTGCCACAGTATTTTATGCGGCAATATTTGTAACAAATTTAGAAGCCCAGCAAAAAAAAGTCAGCATCCTTTCTGTACCGGGTAGTAATCAATATTGCAAAATAGATGCTGCCGGAACTTCAGTATTGCCCAGCGGCCGATATGTTACACCGGCTGGAAATTTAGTTAGAATTACCAACGACCCTTTTGGCATGGCCATTTCACCCGATGGCAAAAAAGCAGTAACTCTTCACAACGGCGTATTTACTATCATCGACCTTACTACATTGAAGGACACAAGAATTCCGGGCTATGAAAACAAAATCAATTCCCCGCTTACACACGAGCCATTAAACAGCAGCCCTTTCCCTACAGATTCTGCCAACAACAATATTATACCAACGGCCTTACCGCAAGGCTCTTTTTTAGGCGTTGCTTTCGCGCCAGATTCCAAAACAGTTTACCTGAGCGGTGGTGATAATGGCGCCGTAATTGTGTACGACATTGAAAAATTGCAACGCATCGATTCCATTTCTTTAAATGGAAAAACAGGCGGCATTGACTTCGGTGACAGCTTCACCTCAGACCTGTTGCTGAATGAATCCAACCATGAATTACTGATTTTAGACAGGGGCAATTTCAGACTGGTGCGCTACGATATTACTGCTAAAAAAATTACGGCTTCCATACCCGCCGGCCGCCAGCCTTTTGGCCTGGCATTAAGTGCCGATAAAAAAATGGCTTTTGTTGCCAACGTTGGCGCCTATTCGTATCCGCTCGTAGAAGGGATGACGAAAGACAATTACAACTCCATGATGATATCGCATCATCCTTATGGAGATAACACAAAAGAAGCTATCAACGGAACAGAAATAGAAGGAAAAAAGATTCCGGGTGTTGGAAGTCCGCACTCGCCGGAAGCAATGAGCGTTTTTACCATGGACCTCACCACTAACAAAGTGATTGATAAATTTAAAACCGGTTTCCAGGTGGGGGAAATGATTGAAGAAGCAGAAGTAGTTGGCGGGGCAAGTCCTAACTCCATCGCAGTAGGAAAAGAGTTCGCTTATGTAACCAATGCTACCAATGATAACATTTCTATCATCGATTATAAGAAACATACAATACTCGGCCATATTCAAATAACTGTTGACAAACGGATTGATAAATTTCGCGGTCTGCTGCCATTTGGCATTACATTGAGTAAAGATGAAAAAACTTTGTATGTAGCATTGCTGGGTTTTAATGCAGTAGCAGTAATTGATGTGGCAACAAAAACAACCAAAGGATTAATTCCCGCAGGCTGGGGCCCGACAAGGGTTAAGTTAAGCGCTGATGAAAAAGAATTGTACATCATCAGTTGCCGCGGCCTTGGTGCAGGACCCAATGGTGGCGATGGTTTTGTTGCGCCGCCCCAGGGCACTTATATCGGTGATATTCAACTGGGTAGTTTTCAAAAAGTGAAAATGCCTTCTGCGGGTGAATTGGCTGCGTACACAAAACAAAGCATCAGCAATACTTTTGTGAGCAACCTCGTAACTGATGATACTAAAAATCCTTTGCCCTCATTGCCCGGCTCACATCAAACCCCCATTAAATACATTGTATACATCACCAAAGAAAACAGGAGTTATGATGAAGTGTTTGGCCAGTTAAAAAATGCCAAAGGGGATACCACCCTGGCAAGATTCGGAGTTGATTGCGACTTTACTTTGCCCGATTCTTTAAAAGCAAAATATGCACATTTAAAAGTTACTCCCAACCACCACAAGGCAGCCAAACAATTTGCCTTCAGTGATAATTTTTACTGCGACAGCGATGCTTCTATTCACGGCCATCACTGGATGATGGGGGTAATACCCAACGAATGGGTAGAAGCCAATTCAAGCGTTGATAAAACAGCCAACTTTTTCTCAAAGGCACCCGGCCGCCGCTTTCCCGGTTCTACCGGTAGTATGGATCCGGAAGATTACGGCGAGATAGGTGGTATGTGGGAAGCAATGGAAAGAAAGAAAGTAAACTTCTACAATTTTGGCGAAGCCAATGAAACAGCGCACGTACGTGAGGAGTGGATGGATACCGCAACAGGCGCCGCACACGGTGTAATGGTACCTATGCAAAAAGCATTGTTTACCCGAACTAGCCGCAATTACGCAGGGTTCAATATGAATATTCCAGACCAGTTCCGCATGAACCAGTTTGAATCAGAATTCACAAAAATGTGGATCAAAGGAAAAAAGCCATTACCTTCTTTAATTACTATGCAGGTTCCCAATGACCATACTGCAGGACCAAGGCCGGAGGACGGATACTATTTTCCACAATCTTTTGTAGCCGATAATGATTTGGCCGTTGGCAGAATTTTACATTTTTTATCCCGTACCAAATACTGGAAAAATATGCTCGTCATCATTACAGAAGATGACCCGCAGGGAGGTGTTGATCACATTGACGCACACCGCAGCATTTTAATGATGGCAGGACCTTATGTAAAGAAGGGGTATGTAAGTCACACGCATGCCAACTTTGGTTCTATCTTAAAAACCATTTACAATATTTTGGATGTAAAGTATGTAAACCAATATGATGTAACTGCTTCTTTATTACAGGATTTTTTTACTGATAAACCGGATTATACACCCTATACTTTAGTGCAGCACGACCCAAGGGTTTTTGATGTTGAAAAGGCCATGAAAAAATACGGCCGTTCAGTAGACTGGCGTAAGGTAATACAGGGGCCAGATATGGATGATGAAGACGACATGCGCAAAAATCATTACAAACAAACCAAGGGAAAGTAAAAATAGTATGAATCCTGCGTGCAATCAATTGTTGGTGATTTTTCTGCTGACCTTTTTTATAACCCTGCAAAGTAAAGCTCAGGTGGAAGATACAACGATTGTCACTAACCTTAAAGATCTAAAGGTTGTTGGCTATAAAACCATCAATGGTATTGGTCATTTTAATGAAGTACATGGACCGGTTATTTATGCAGGAAAAAAAACGGAAGTGATTGAAGTAGATAGCCTGGATGCTAACAAAGCCATCAACAATACCCGCCAGATTTTAGGACGGATACCAGGTTTATACATTGTAGAAAGTGAAACAGGCGGCTTTGTCGCCAATGGAATCGGCGTACGCGGATTGAATCCTGTACAGTCGCTGGAAATGAACGTGCGGCAAAACGGATACAACGTAGCCGCGGATGTGTACGGTTACAATGAGACGTATTATCTTCCTCCAATGGAAGCTGTGTCGAGAGTTGAAATTATCAAAGGAGCATCCGCAATACAATTTGGGTCTCAATTGGGCGGCATGGTAAATTATGTTTTGAAAGAAAGTAGTATCAATAAAACATTTAATTACAGTACCATGCAAACGGCAGGTAGCGATGGTTTATTTAACAGCTACCATGCAGCTGGTGGTACCATCAAAAAGTGGAGTTATTTTACTTTTCTGAATTACCGTACTATGGGCGGTTGGCGGCCTAACTCTGAGCAAAAGCAATTGACGGGTTATGGAAAAATTAATTACCAGGCCAGTGAAAAAATAACCTATGGCCTGGAGTATTCGTTATTGCGCAATAGGATTAAAATGCCTGGCGGTTTAACGGATGATCAGTTTGAAACAGATAACAAAACATCTGTGCGTTCCCGCAACTGGTTACAAAGCCCCTGGAATGTGTTGACTGCTTCAATGGATTATCAAATCCGGCCTACTACTTCTTTACAAATTAAATCAACCTATTTAGCCGGCGAAAGAAGCCTCGTATGGTTTAATAAATTACCGGGTGAAGCGGATAAAATTGATCCCGCAACCGGCAACTACAGCGACAGGGAAATAGACCGGGAAATCATGAAGAGTTCAGCAACGGAAATACGATTGCTGCACAACTTTATTGTTGGTAAAATGGAAAGTACACTGGCAACAGGTATTCGTTTTGCCAGGGCTTCTTTTCACAGAAATGAAGAAGCGCCTGGGACAAACAAAAGCAATTTTGATTTATCCACCACCGGGGAGTTTGAAGAAAATTTTCATTTTACAACGACCAATATTGCTGCATTTGCAGAGAATACCCTGAAGCTAAATAACAGGCTTTCCATTACACCCGGTATTCGCTTTGAATCATTGGGTTCTGAAGCAGAAGCAGAAATTGAGGTAAACGGTGTTGAGAAGGAAACAGAAACAGAAAAGGAAAGAGGCTTTTTATTAATGGCACTTGGCCTGCAATACAAGGCTGGAAAAAACAGTAATCTGTACGGCAATATTTCACAGGCTTACCGCCCCGTAGACTATGCGCAGCTTGTACCGCTGGGTTCTGTTTCAAAAGTTGACCCTAACATGAAAGACCCTAAAGGCTGGAATGCCGATCTGGGTGTAAGAGGAAATGTTGGGAATTATTTTAATTATGATATCAGCTTGTTCTACCTAAGTTACAGCAACCGCATAGGGTTGGTTAATATGAAAGATGAAACCGGAGCCGATTATACGTTGCGGACAAACACTGATAAAAGCATTCATAAAGGAGTTGAGAGCTATGTTGAATTGAATATCACCCGTGCTCTGGCAATCAATAAAACAGCAGGCGAATTGAGAGTCTATAATTCGTTTGCATATACAAGGGCAAGGTATAATAAAGGCCTTTACAAAGGCAACCAGGTGGAGTATGCACCCGAAGTGATCAATCGCATCGGTATTAATTATGCAAAAAAAGCATTCTCAACTTCTTTCCAATTTTCAAATCAGTCGAAAGCATTTGGAGATGCTGCCAATACGGAAAGAAGCAGCAACCCCATCATTGGCCGTATACCAGGTTACAGCATTATGGATTGGTCAGCAACTGTAAGCATTAAAAAATTCAAGTTCAAAGGTGGCGTCAACAATCTGGCTGATAAAAGATATTTCACCCAGCGCACAGATGAATATCCTGGCCCGGGAATTATCCCATCTGTTGGCAGAAGTTTTTATGCAGGTATAGGATACAATTTATAAAACCTGGTAGTTGCATTAAGTCATCAAGATTACAAATGAAAAAAAATATTTTATTTAACAAACAACATAACGATGAGTATTTCAACCAATGAATTTTCTGTAAACGGCAAAACGTACAAGCCTGCCGCCAAACCAATTGTGGTGATTTGTATAGATGGGTCAGCCGACGAATACCTGGACATCACCATGGCACACGATCGTATGCCTAACCTAAAGGCCATGACGGTAAAAGGTTACAGGGGAATGGTAAGAGGTGCGTTGCCTTCTTTTACCAACGTGAATAATTCTTCCATTGTAACGGGGGCATCGCCTGCAGTGCATGGCATAAGCGGTAACTTTTTTTACAATGCTGCTATCGACCAGGAAGTGATGATGAACTCATCTGAATACCTGCGTGCTGAAACCTTGCTGGCTGCTGCTGCCAATGCAGGCCGGAAAGTGGGCGTGGTAACAGCTAAAGAAAAATTGAGAGACATTCTGTCTTATAAATTAAACGGCATTGCCTTCTCTGCAGAAAAAGCTAACCTCGCAAAAAAGGAAACACACGGAATTGAAAATGCCGAAGAAGTAATTGGATTTCCTACTCCGGCTATTTACAGTGCTGATGCCAGCTTGTTTGTATTGCGTGCCGGCGTTGCCTTGATAGAAAAGGGAATCGCAGACTTTTTATACTTGTCTTTAACTGATTATATGCAGCATACCTATGCACCCGAAGCAGAAGAATCCCTGGCGTTTTATGAAGCGATGGATGCAGAGATAGGAAAGATGATAGCGCTTGGTGCAGTGATTGGTGCCACTGCAGATCATGGAATGAACGCTAAAGTAAAAGCAGATGGTTCGCCCAATGTTTTATTTGTGGAAGATATGCTAACGGAGAAGTTTGGCGAAGGTTTCAGGGTGATTTGCCCTATTACAGATCCGTATGTAAAACACCACGGCGCATTGGGTTCTTATGTAGTAGTACATGTACCCGATCAGTCAAAAGTTATAGAAATAAAAGACTGGCTAATGATTCAGCCCGGTATTACTGAAGCCTATGACAGGGCAACTGCAGTAAGGGTATTGGAACAGCCGGAAGATCGTATCGGTGACATTGTTGTAATGTCTGGCAGAGATGTGGTGGTGGGAAGAAGACCGCAATACCATGACCTGTCTGCATTGGATGGCTCCCTCCGTTCTCATGGTGGCCGGTACGAGGAAATGGTACCGATGATTATCTCCCATCCATTAAATAATACCTACAGAATGAAAGCTGCAGGTGATCCCCGCAATTTTGACATTTTTGATTTTACTGTAAATGGAACAAACTAAAATTGAGTACTATGAATGAAGACGCAACCGTTGTTGAAAATAAAAGCCAACAAAAAAACATCAATCATCTTCCTGTCATCAATGCGAGCAGTTATGTTGCCGGAAAAAAACTGGTATCAGATAAACTGCTGGAAGTAAAAAGCCCTTACGATAACAGGCTGGTCGGCACTGTCACACTTGCCAATGCCAGCGATGCAGAGGAAGCGATCCAGGTGGCTTTAAAAGGAGGAAAAAAATTAACCCGTTATGACCGTTTTAGTATCCTGGATAAAGCCAGGCAATTATTAATTGAACGAAAAGACGAGTTCGCAAGAGTAATTTCTTCGGAAGCTGGTCTCGCCATGCGGGAAGCTATTTATGAAACAGGCCGTGCACACGATGTATTGATGTTTGCTGCCATGGAAAGCCTGAAGGATGACGGGCAAATTTATTCCTGTGATATTTCTCCGCAGGGAAAGGCCCGCAAAATATTTACCACGCGGGAACCCTTGTCGCTGGCGCTTTGCATCACTCCGTTTAATCATCCGCTCAATCAGGTAGCGCATAAAATTGCACCAGCTATTGCGGTGGGTACGCCCGTTATTTTAAAGCCATCTGAAAAAACACCTTTAACCGCCATCAAGTTTACAGAACTGTTATACGATGCAGGGTTGCCGCATTATATGTTGAGCACATTGCTCGGCCCAACTGACCAGATTGCTGAACCGTTGGTGAAAGATCCAAGAGTTGAAATTGTCTCCTTTACAGGAAGTGTTGCTGTAGGTAAAAGAATTTCATCCATCGCGGGATATAAAAAGGTGATACTGGAATTGGGGGGAAACGACCCCATTATTATCCTGGAAGACGCTGATATGAATACAGCAGTGCAACTTGCGGCCGAAGGCTCTTACCGCAACAGTGGCCAGCGTTGCACCGCAGTAAAAAGAATATTGGTGCACGAAAAAATAAAGGCGGAGTTCACCGAGAAATTTGTTGAAAAATCGAAGACTTATATCTGTGGCGATCCTGCAGATGCTGCAACAATTGTAGGTACGGTGATTGATGAGGCATCTGCGATTTATCTTGAATCGGTAGTTAACAAAGCGGTTGAACAGGGCGCAGTTATTTTATTGGGAGGCAAACGCACCGGAGCATTACTGGAACCAACTGTGATTGACAACGTGCCCCGCGACTGCGATATGGTAATGAAAGAATCATTCGGGCCGTTGGCACCTATCCTTGGGTTTAAAGACATTGACGATGCCATTGCGTTGAGCAATTCAACGGCCTACGGTTTATCCAGCGGAATTATCACCAATAACATGCAACATGCCATTCGTTTTATAAAAGAGTTGAAAGTAGGAACGGTAAACATCAACGAAGTGCCAGGTTACAGAATTGAAAGCTCGCCTTTTGGCGGAATAAAAGATTCCGGGCTTGGTATTAAAGAAGGAGTTATTGAAGCAATGAAATGTTTCACTTTCGTAAAAACATTTTCAATGCCCTGGTAAGAAGTAACCATTCCTTATCAGAATAATTTTATCAATACAGTTTAATTTATTAAAATATCTCAGATGAAAAAATTATTGTTTACCCCAGGGCCGCTTTCCACTTCCGCGACCGTTAAGGAAGCCATGCTGGAAGATATGGGATCAAGAGACCATGCATTTATTGAAGCCGTTAAAGAAATAAGAACCGGTTTATTAACCCTCGCAGGCGTTTCAAAAGAAGGAGGCTATGAATGTGTAATTGTACAGGGTTCAGGAACTTTTGGTGTGGAAAGTGTTATCGGTAGCGTAACAGGGGAGAATGATACACTGGCTGTTTTAGTGAATGGAGCTTACGGAGAGCGTATTGTAAAAATGGCCAAAATCAATCGCATAAAACATGTTGTGTTAAGGTTTGATGAAGATGAAATTGTTACGCCGGAAGCCACTGAAAAATTCTTAACAGAAAATCCCGGCATTACGCATGTAGCCTGCATCCACAGCGAAACCACCACCGGTCTTTTTAACCCGGTTAAAGCCATCGGCGCTGTTTGCAAGGCGCGCAATAAAGTTTTTATTGTTGATGCCATGAGCAGCTTCGGCGGTGTGGAAATGAACATGCAGCAAATGCACATCGACTTCCTGGTTTCATCTTCTAACAAATGTATTGAGGGTGTGCCTGGTTTTTCTTTTGCCTTGTGCAAACGCAGTGAATTGGAAAAGGCAAAAGGCCAGGGCAGAAGCCTTAGCCTTGATCTATATGATCAGTGGAACGGACTGGAAACAAGCGGCCAATTTCGCTTTACACCGCCTACCCTCAGCATCATGGCCTTTCGACAGGCGATGAAGGAGTTGGAGGCAGAAGGTGGAGTTGCAGCAAGGGCTAATCGTTATAAAACGAATAAGCGGTTACTGGATGAGGGCATGGCAGCACTTGGATTTAAACAATATTTAAAACCCGAAATTCAGGGGCATATCATTTCATCGTTCCTGTACCCTTCAGATACTTCATTCAATTTCGAGTCTTTTTATAACAAGTTAAATGAGCGGGGCTTCGTTATCTATCCTGGTAAATTAAGTAAGGCAGATGCATTTCGCATCGGTAATATCGGCCAAATTTTTCCAGCCGATATCAGGGCGCTTGTAGCGGCTGTGAAAGAAGTATTATTATAATTATCCAGGAAATTATTTTTAATTCATTATGCTGATTGATTCTTCTGAAAAGGTGGATGCCATTGTTATTGGCGGCGGCATATTTGGGTGTGCCATTGCGTATTATTATACAAAAAATAATCCGGGTAAAAAGATAGTAGTATTGGAGCGAAATGAAATTTGCCACGCGGCCACAAGCAGGGCTGCAGCCTTGGTTACGCGAATCAGAAGCAAGCAACATTTTATTCCGCTTTCTTTAGAAACTTACCGTGCAGTTGCCGAAATGGAAAAGCAATTGAATGAAAGCATGGACATGAAAAGGGTGGGCGTACTGCATGTGGCGGCGAGCGAATCAGCTGTGGCAGATTTGGATGACATGATGCGCATTGCAGATTCATTTAACGAGCCTTCAGAATACCTCACGCATGAAACAGTAAAAGCAAAAGTACCTTGGTTAAAAACGGATGAAGTATTAAAGTTTGGTTTTATACCAGATGAAAGTTATTGTGATCCTTATTTGCTGGGAACCTTTTTTGCAAGGTGCGCAAAAATGAACGGTGCGGATATAAGGCAAGGTGTTGAGGTAAATGACCTGTTAATGGAAGGTAACACTGCTATTGGGGTAAGCACTACTGCCGGCAATATATATGCCAATGCGGTTGTAATTGCCGCCGGTGCATGGTCGCCAGTGTTGGCTATGCAGGCAGGTGTTGGTCTGCCGATGGCACCGGTGAGAAGTCAATACTGGATCACTGAACGAAATGACATTTTTCCTGTTGATTCTCCTATTGTTTTATTACCTGATGTGCAGGCGTATGCAAGACCCGAAGGCGGCGGTTTACTTTTTGGTATCAGGGAAGCCAAATCATTCACCACATCCCCGTTGGATATTCCAAAAGATATCAGCGATTTCTCTTTTAGTCCTGATCGTGGCGTGAGTGACTTGTCGGAAGTAATTGATAAGCTTGGCTGCTTTTTTCCGGCCGTATATGATATAGGCCTAAAGTATTACATCGCAGGATTTTCTGGCTATACACCCGACAATAATTTAAGTATGGGCATTGTGCCGGGTATTAAAAATTTGTTTGCTGCAACAGGTTGCGCAGGTGCAGGTATTTCTGTTTCAGGTGGTGTTGGGCTTGCGTTTGCTGAGCTGATTGCAGGCAGGCCAAACCCCTACGATTTTGCAAAATTCAGCATTGAACGTTTTGGTAAAATAGATCCGTTTAGTAAAGTGTGGCTGGATAAATGCGCTTTGGCAAGGTCACAAAAAAGAAGTGGTTAATTAATAAATATTATTTAAACAAAGCCTTTAAAAAGGGCATTATAAATTTTGTATTGGTGTATAAATGCCAATCGCTACTATGCATTTTATTTGAAAGTGTAGCCAATCAAGGACCTTAATTTATCAATCATTCTTTTTGAAACTTTGAACAACATGGCAACAATGATGGCATTTAGATTACAGCAGCGGTTATCGCAATCCAAAGGGTTTTTTATTGTATGGTGTATGATTGCTGCATTTGGTACCTACTTCTGCATGTATGCATTCAGGAAGCCTTTTGCTGCCGGCACTTACAGCGAATACAAACTTTGGGGGCTCGATTATAAAGCGGTGTTGATCATTGCCCAGGTTTTTGGCTACATGCTGTCAAAATTTGCAGGTATTAAAGTGATATCCGAGCTGGAAGCAGCGAGTCGCAGAAAGCTGATTATCGGACTGATAATTTTTGCTGAACTATCACTGCTGTTATTTGGTGTGGTACCTTACCCATACAATTTTATTTTTCTTTTTGCAAATGGCCTGCCGCTCGGAATGGTATGGGGCGTTGTTTTTAGTTACCTGGAAGGCCGCAGGTTTACCGAAGTTTTGGGAACAGGTTTAAGTATCAGCCTGATTGTTTCTTCCGGGATTCTAAAAACATTTTATTTTTTTCTGCATGAATTGTTGCCATCCGTTACTGAGTTTTGGTTGCCCGCTGTTATTGGACTGATCTTTCTTCCTTTGTTTATGTTTTTTGTGTGGATGCTTGCTGTAATACCTGCGCCTTCCCAAGAGGATATTGCTTCTCGTTCAGCCAGAACCCCTATGAGTACAGATGATAAAAGAAAAGTGTTACGCGACTACGGCCTGGGGCTACTCGGCTTTATTGTCATTTATGCGATGCTAGCAACCATGCGTGATTTCAGGGATAATTTTTCTGTAGAAATATGGAAAGAAATTGAAGTGAAATGGAACAAAGCCGTATTTGCACAAACAGAAACTATTTCTGGTTTTATTGTGCTGATGGTATTGGCCAGTTTGTCGCTCATTAAAAGTAACGTAAAGGGATTTTGGGTTACCACCGGGTTAATAGGTTTTGGCCTGCTGCTGGGTGGGCTTTCAACAGCGCTGTTTCAACTGCACATACTGTCACCTTTCTGGTGGATGGTGTTACTGGGAATGGGGCTGTTTCTGGCTTATATACCGATGCAGGTTGCTTTATTTGAAAGAACCATCGCCCTGTTTAGGATGAGGGCTAACGCCGGTTTTTTTGTTTATATCTGTGATGCTACCGGTTATCTTGGAAGCGTGGGATTAACATTGTACAAAGAATTTTTTATGAAGGATCTTAACTGGAGCAGGTTGCTGATCAACTTCTCCTACATACAATCTGCTGTTTCTTTGGGGATATTGTTATTTACCACCCTGTTTTTTTACAGGCGGAAAAGAGCACTGCCTTTGTTGCAGGTTTCGGTTGATCCCCTGGTAGTTGTTCCGCAACCCGCCTGAATCTGCTGCTATTTGTATACCCGCAACTTTCATTATTTTTATTTGAATATGCATTTGGAAGTACAACAGAATTATTTCCTGATGACGGTAACTCCGTTTCCGCTTTATTAAAATAATTCTACTGATAAAAAAGTGCCGTGTTATTTGTAACAAGGCTTTTTGGATGAATAATGCTATTTTGTACAACTTTTAAGATTGCATTGTAAACCTGATACACATGTACACCTCTGCGCTGCTCCGGGATCAACTAAAAAAAATGCCGTTATGGGCACTCTCTCTTTATGCGGCCCTCAGCGCATTTTGTGTGTACTTCTGCATGTATGCTTTTCGCAAACCTTTTGTTGCAGCTGGCTTTGCCGGTATGGAATTTCTTGGTTTCGATTACAAAGTTTGGCTGGTTACAGCGCAGGTAATAGGCTACATGCTGAGCAAATTTTATGGAATAAAATTCATTTCGGCCATGCAGGGCGAAAAGCGGGCAATCACCATTGTAAAACTGATACTGCTCGCCTGGCTGGCATTACTGCTGTTTGCCGTTACACCAGCACCCTACAATATCATCTTTCTTTTTTTAAATGGATTTCCGCTGGGAATGGTCTGGGGACTGGTATTCAGTTTTCTCGAAGGCCGCAAGTCTACGGAGTTTATGGGTGCAGTACTTGCCATCAGTTTTATATTTTCTTCCGGTGTTGTAAAAAGTGTGGGTAAATCAATTGTACTGTACTGGCATGTAAGCGAAATGTGGATGCCTTTTATTGCCGGGTCATTTTTTGTTATTCCGATGATTGTATTTACCTGGCTGCTCAATCATATTCCGCATCCTTCGCCGGCAGATATTATTTTACGGAGTGCACGAAAGCCTATGACAGGCGTGGAGCGAAAAGCTTTCATTGGCACTTTTCTACCAGGTATCATCATCATTGTGTTTACGTATGTATTGCTGACTATTCTGAGGGATTTTCGTGATAATTTTTCAAACGAATTATGGAAAGAATTGGGGTATGGAAATAACGCCGCGATTTTTACTGAAACGGAGACTTATGTATCGCTGATTGTTTTATTGTGCATGAGTTTGCTGATACTGGTAAAAAACAATATCAGCGCCTTTATGATCAATCATTTTATCATCATTGGTGGGTATGCTCTGGCATTTATTTCAACACTGTTGTTCATGGCAAGGGAGATTAATCCGGTAATTTGGATGACCATGATTGGTACGGGTTTGTACCTGAGTTATGTTCCTTTTAATGCGTTGTATTTTGAAAGGATGATAGCCACTTACAGGGTAAAAAGCAACATTGGGTTTATCATGTATGTGGCAGACGCGTTTGGCTACCTGGGAAGTGTGCTGGTATTATTTTTAAAAGAATTTATCGGCGTAAAGTTATCCTGGACGAATTTTTTTATAGATGCCGTGTTGATTATTTCTGTAGTTGGTATAATAGGAACTTTTATTGCAGCATTTTATTTTAAGAGAAAATATACCAATATAAATAGCGAAAAAATAAGTGGGGAGCCGGCCCTAACAAAATAAACTGTTTTACTACACTCTTTCTACAATAATTTTTGAAGTGCCAAGGTAAGTAATACGCACTTGTACAATGTCTCCAATTTGCGCAACCGGCAACTGGTCACTTTTATGAACGGCAATCTTTGCCTGTATTTTCTTATCTACCACATTTACAAAAACACCGTGGGGTGTTACTTTAAAAACAGTTGCATCAATTACAGTTTTGTTTTTAAAGCATTGCATAGCGTACATATATTCCGGAATGTATTCACTTTTAAATAATGCGGCTGTGGCCTTGTCGGGCTTGTCTGTATTTTCCAGCTTAAAAAATACGGGTTCATTTAAATTGTCTTCTTTTGGCCTTTTTTCCCAGGGGGATAAAATCAACGGAAAAAATATATAACTACCGGTTTCTTTAACAAAATAATCGTCATCCACTTTTTTTAAATAACCAACAAACCGGTTTTCTACATATGATTTGTTAATAAGATTATCAAGTGCGTTGTTAAAATGAAACTGCAAACAATCAGCAATCATCTTATCGCCCCTGGCTGATAAAGCGATCACAAAACTCACTTCATCCCCCACATGGAACTGGTGAATTTTTTTTATTATTTTTTCTTTCTTTAATTTCAACTGCTCCTTTTCACTAATATTACCGCTGATACTTTTCTTTTTGCCATTGAGTTCATATTCAATAGTGGCATACTCTTTATCATGATTGATAAAAGTTATTTTGCCCATGATGGTCTTTGTATCCATTGCAGTAATATTAATGTTGTAGCAGGCAAAAGTAAGTTTAATTGAACAAGGCGTCGCTTATAACACCAGCTCTGTTGCAGGATCCCAGAAAATGTTTTTGAAGTCAATTATTTTGTCGTCTTTCACCTGCACCTTTTCTTTCTTTAATAACTCTTCCATTAAAGTAGGTGTTGCAAAATGATGTCTGCCGGTAAGCATTCCGTTTCTGTTAACTACACGGTGTGCCGGAATTGTTGGTTTCGCGGTATGTGCCGCATTCATTGCCCAGCCGACCATCCGGGCAGAAAGTTTGGTGCCTAAATAAACAGCAATGGCACCATAAGACGTAACCCTGCCCTTTGGTATTTGTCTCACTATATCATATACGTCAGCAAAAAAGCTATATTCTCTTACAGTGCTTTTGGCAGTTTCTTTAACAGGATCTTTTTTAACGGCTGAGTTCTTTTTCATAGTTTAAAAGTTACAGAATTTACGGAGTTATATTACTCTCTATCCTCTTTAAAACCGGACGGCATTGTTTTTTTACAATCTCATCTTCTACATTGCAGTGGTTAAACGGGCAATGCCTGCAACCATTACCACAACAGCTGCCTCTTTGCAAATGATAGTTTGCGGTAAATACAACATTCCTTTCCTCGTTGTAATAAAAGTCTTTTCCTTCAGTTAGCCGGCGCATACAACTTTTAAATGTTTTCTGTTAATTTAAGTTCTTCCTGCAGAGCGTCATCCAAATCACCAATGGTTGCAGGCAGGCTAAATTTCAGGTAATGAATTTTTTTACTTTGTGCTATATCAAGCGCTTCGTAATGTGTTTTTATCTGCAGTTCTGGTGAAGGGTTGGCTGCATAAATATCAGCACTATCTTCGTGCAGGTGTAAGCCATACAATCCGATTACCCGTTTTGTAAAACGGTACAGGTCCGGCGAATCGGTTTTTAAGTGCAGGTAACCGCCACTTACCAATACCTGTTGGTACAAGCGCAAAAATTGTGGATGGGTTAATCTCTTTCTAGCCTTGGAGGTCCTTAGCTGAGGATCGGGAAATGTGATCCATATTTCACTTACTTCGCCGGCTGAGAAATAGTTGGGCAGCATGGCAATCTGTGTTCTTAAAAAAGCGGCATTGGTAAGTTGTTCATCCAGGCATTTTTTTGCCCCTATGTAAATGCGGTTGCCCTTTACATCGACCCCTATAAAATTTTTTCCGGCAAATAATCTTGATAAACCAACTGTATACTCTCCACGGCCACAGGCAAGTTCCAGCACTACAGGCCCGGTGTTTTTAAAGAAGGCATGCCATTGCCCCTGCATATTTTCCGGATATTCCAGCACATTGGCAAAGGTCTTAATGTCTGCAAAGCGTTGTAATTTTTTTTGTGCCATAAAACGCAAATATAACTATACATAGCGCAGTTACACCCAACCCTTTTTTGTAATATAAAAATATTCCAGCTTACACTATTTAGACAAAATCGACGTTGATATATTCTAACCGGTGATTTAAACGTAAACTGTTGTAATAAAAAGGGGGCGGCCAAGTAGCTTTATAAGCCCAACATCAAAAAATACCAGCAAAAAAATGAAAAACCTGTATAAAGCGTTAACCGTTTTTTATATCGTATTTCCATTAATAATTGTGCTACTAATGCGACAAGCCTATTCGCAATCCATTTTTGGAAACTGGTCTTTTTTGTTTGGTATTGTGTTGTATTACCTGTCTATCCTGATGGTTGTTGCCAGGCAAAAAATAATCTTAATGATTCCTGTACTATTTTTCAGCTGGTTTTGGCTTACCTACGGTTTTGATTTGCATGGCTTTACTTTTTTCTTGTTCATTTGTATATTTTCAGGCGCTTTTTTTTATCAACTTGCTCAAAATGTAAAACATTTTATTAAAAAGGTTTTGCCAGAAAACAAACTTGCTGAAGAATACGAATTGAAAATTGAAAAAATGTATGCCAGGCTGAACTTATACAAACAAAAACACCCGACTGCAACTATAACGCCTGACGTAATTGATAGTATAAGAAACGACATTTTCTTTGCATAACACATTGCTAAGCACGGGCAATTCCAATCCCGGGCTAACTCCCTGAACCAAACAGCAGATTAAAGGGCATGATAACGGATAGTCAATAAACATTGCTAATTTTACTCCTAATTAAGTCAAACTTACCGGTACCATGAAGGGGATGTTTAAAATACTTACCATTTTCTATATTATATTTCCACTTGTTGTAATTCCTTTTATGGCGTCGAGAGCAGGTAACTGGTTTTATTTATTCGGGTTAGTGTGTTATTATACGGGGGTTATGCTGGTGGCCATTAAGCAAAAGATAATTTTTATGATCCCACTGTTTTTTTGCGGCTGGTTTTGGTACACCTATGGCTTCAGTTTACACGATTATGTTTTTTTCCTGTTTGTCTGCATGTTTGCAGGTGCCCTGTTTTACCATCTAGCCCAAAACGCAAAATATTTTAGCCAAAACGTATTGCCCGAAAACAAGGAGGCCCGGGAATACGAACTGAAGATTGAAGAAATGAATGCAAGGCTAAAACAATATAAACAAACCCACCCAACGGAGATTATTACACCCGAAATAATTGATGGTATAAGAAATGAAGTTTTTTTTAAATAAAGCAGCCTTTTCACTTTTCGTTTTGTTGGCAAAGGCATCGCCCCTACAGTGGAAATGTGCTGTTGAGAATAATTTGTAGAGTAATTCAACAAGACAATATTGTGGTAATGATTGCCGCGGTTAAACAGGGTAGCAATTGGAATATTTTTATGCTTTATCTTTGTATTGCAATGAAAAAAATGCTCTCTTTATTTTTAGTGTTTTTGATATCCGCGGCTTTTGCGGAAACTGTACAGGCGCAATGTTCTATTTGCACTAAAACTGCCCAGCAATTGGGCGAAGGGCCCGCCCAGGGCTTAAACAGTGGTATTATGTATTTAATGTTTACTCCCTTTATCATAGTAGGCTTTATCGGCTACCGTTGGTGGAAAACCAATAAAGAAGCTGATGAAATGCCGGACGCCTGACATAGGTTGTTGCTCTGCCGGCAACATGCTGACACTCCCCTAAAATTGTTGTATAAACCGGTATAGGTTAAAGTCTTTCCCAGCCTTTTCAATCTGGGTTTTCAAAAAAGATTTTTTAACACCCGCCATTTTTTTTTGTGTGATTAGATAGTACGCTTTTTCTGCTAACAGCCAGTATTTTTTATCCCTGTTTTTTTGTTGAGCAAGGCTTTCTGCTATGGCTTCCATCAGTTCGCTAATACCCGTTTTTTGCGATGCCACTGTTTTGATAACCGGAACAGGAATCCGCCTGGTATTAAATGCGGGGGCAAGCATTCCGTGTAGATTTTTCATAAAAGCAGCGGCGTCTGGACGGTCGGCTTTGTTTACAACAAAAATGTCAGCAATCTCCATCAGCCCGGCTTTCATAGTTTGTACATCATCACCCGATTCAGGCACCAATACCACAACTGTACAGTCTGCCAGCCCGGCAATTTCAATTTCACTTTGTCCTACGCCGACTGTTTCAACAATTACATAATCAAAGGTGGCGGCTTTCAGCAAATCGCTGATCTCAATTATTTTGGGGTGCAGCCCTCCCAGCGAGCCCCTGGAGGCCAGCGAGCGGATATATACATTGGGATTGGTATACCACTCACTCATCCGGATACGATCGCCTAAAAGTGCTCCTAAATTAAAAGGAGAAGATGGATCCACACAAAGTACACCTGCCTTTTTTCCTTCACCGGTAATATGACCAATCAATGCATCCACCAGTGTGCTTTTTCCTGCCCCGGGAGGGCCTGTAATTCCAATAACGGGCGTGGTTGAAGGAGGTAAAAGCTGCAACAAACGCTCATGCCCTTCTACCTGGTTTTCTACCAGCGAAATGCACCTGGCCAGAGCTTTAATATCGCCGTGCTGAATTTGTTGCAGGTATTGTTGCCACATGCAACAAAATTCACTGTAAATAAATCAAATTCCAAATAATTGAAACCTTGGGGAACTGGCGCAAACAATGCCGTTACCCCGATTGCTTATAGCGATTATAATACCAGGACGGCACGGTTTTATCATGGCTGTTTGTTATTAACTTCGGTTAAAAATTCAGGGCGTATTATGACCAACTTTATAAATATTTTTCCGCTGGCCATTGTGGTATATCCTGGCGAAGAACTCAATCTGCACATTTTTGAACCCCGTTACAAACAGCTGATTAATGATTGCAAGGAAAATCAAAAGCCTTTTGGCATACCGGCAGTTATTGATGATAAAATTGGTGAGCTGGGAACGCTGGTAGAACTGGTTGAAATAACGGAAGTGTATGATAACGGCGAAATGGATATTAAAACAAAGGGCCTGGAAGTATTTCGTATTTTAGAAATTGTAAAAGATGTGCCCGGGAAATTATACAATGGTGCCATTGTCAATTATCCTGAAAATTCAGAAAAGAGTAATCAGCTATTAATGCAAAAAGTGGTGGAAATTATAGGCCAGCTGCATACCATTTTAAAAGTAAAGAAAACCTTTTCAAAAACGGAAGCATTGTTACGCAGTTATGATGTAGCCCACCACGCCGGTCTTTCGCTGAAGGAAGAATATGAATTGCTTGGCCTGTTTCATGAAATGCAGCGGCAGGAATATTTAAAGCAACACCTGCTAAAAGTATTGCCCATAGTGGCTGAAATGGAAACACTAAAAAAGCGGATAAAATTAAACGGGCATTTTAAAAACCTGGAAGGGTTTAATTTGTAACAATCATCTTTTTTACCAGGTTGTTTTTTTAGCAATCCGTCTTTGTAAGCAGATTCAAAAGAGCGATTTATCTTTCCTTTTACAATTATCAATCTGCTGCGATTGCTACTCTTGCTAAAGTTTATCTAGAAAAATACATACATGAAAAAAACACTTTGCTTCGATTTTGGCAATACCCGTAAAAAATGCGGCTTCTTTGAAAATGATGTATTTAAAAATGACATTGCGGTGGCAGACGACAGCCTGGAAACCATTGAAAAACTGCTGGAACAATACCAACCTGACAACACTATTCTGGCATCCGTTATAGAACACAACAGTGCTATTGAAACACTATTGGGTGAAAAAACAAACTTTCATAAACTATCCCATATTAGTAAAGTAAATTTCACTACGGCTGTGGGAAAACCCCAAACCATTGGTGCAGACCGGCTGGCGTTGATTGCCGCCGCCGTGCATTTTTATCCAGACAAAAATAACCTGGTGATTGGTTTGGGCAGTTGTATCACCTATAATTTCATTACCCAAAACAACGAGTTTATTGGTGGCGCCATTTCGCCGGGTATGGAAATGCGGTTTAAATCAATGCATGATCATACCGCATTTTTACCGCTGGTTCAAAAAGACTGGAATTTTCCGGTAATTGCCTACGACACAAAAACGAATCTTCAAAGCGGGGTAATAGCCGGAATTACCTTTGAAATTGATGGGTTCATCGATTATTATGCAGGTAAATACGGCAACTTTAACGTGGTTTTAACCGGGGGTGATTCGGCCTATTTTGCCGGTCAACTTAAAAACAGGATATTTGCAGACTTAAATTTTTTATTCAAAGGACTTTACGCAATCAGCGAAGTTAACAACTGCAAATAATGATGAGACTGACAGGCCTGGTTTTAACCGTACTTTTTTACACATCTGTCTCTGCGCAGGAAAACTCTCCTTATTCCCGTTATGGCTTGGGAGATCTTACCCCCAATCACAATATCATCACCAGGGCTATGGGTGGAATAACTGCAGGCTATTCAGATTTTCAAAGTGTGAATTTTACCAATCCCGCCAGCTATGGCAACCTTGGCTATGTAGACCCTGCAGTAGTAAAAGGCAATCCAAATTATCAGCGCAGCACCATATTTGATTTTGGTGCTGAAATAGACACACGTATTTTAAGAAGTACAACCCCCCTTACAAAGTTTACCTCCAATAACGTCAGCATGTCTTACGTGCAGCTGGGCTTTCCTATAAAAATGAAGCAGGCAAATAAAAAAGGCGTGTTTTTAGGCGCCAACTTTGGCCTTAAACCGGTTTCAAAAATAAATTATAAAATCGCAAAGTTTGAGCGGTTACAGGGTATTGATAGTTTAGCTACAGTTTACGAAGGCAACGGTGGCTTAAATGAAGTGGCTGGTGGCCTTGGTATTCGTATCAAAGGCCTTAGTCTGGGATTTAATGCAGGGTATGCATTTGGCAATAAGGACTACAGTACCAGGCTTAGTTTTTTAAATGACACTGTCCATTACTATTCCTCCAACTCATCTGAAAGAACCCATTTTGGCGGCGGATTTTTTAATGTGGGTATGCAGTATGAAATCAAACTGAAAAGCAAGGCGATATTAAGATTAGGCGCCTATGGCAACCTGAAACAAACATACAAAGGAACACAAAGTACGTTGAGAGAGACATTCGCAACCGACGCAAATGGTACGAATTCACGAATTGACAGTATTTATGAAAATGAAATAAAAGGAAATATCGTACGTCCATCTGCTTATGCCGTTGGTTTTACCTACCGCGATAGCGCAGGCCATTGGAGCTTTGGCGCTGATTATGAAGTTACCAAGTGGCAGGAATATAGCTTTTACGGCAAGCCGGACCTGGTTAACAATAACTGGAAAATAAGAGCCGGCGTGGAATATTTCCCGGCATCTTACAACACACCTATCAACAAGTATTTCAATTTTGTACATTATCGCATTGGCTTTAATTACGGTCCCGACTACATCAATATCAACAGCAAGTTGCCAGAGTATGGCTTTACATTTGGCGCAGGGTTTCCGCTAAAATTGAGAAGAGGTTATTTTGAGACACAATCTTCTATGTTGAACACCGCCATTGAAATCGGCAGCAGGGGAGATAAAAAATCGAACGTAAGAGAAAATACCGTGCGACTCAGTATTGGTTTATCTTTGGGCGACCTGTGGTTTAGAAGATATAAATACGATTAAACCGATACCAGTTAATGAACTATAAAGATTTGTATATACCCATTTTGGCAGCCGTATTTGCAGGCTGCTTTTTTTTATGCAGTTGCGAAAATACTCAGGAAGAGCTTGACAAATTCAATCATAAAGACATTGCTGTTGAAGAGGGAAAAAATGTGGTGATTAAATATTCTGTTGGCGGAAGGAAGAAAGCCATTTTAACGGGGCCGGTAATGTACCGGGTGCAGGACACCATTCCCTACATTGAGTTTCCCAAAAGCATCCATGTAGATTTTTTTGATATTCGTGACAGTCTTGACAGTAAGCTGGATGCAAAATATGCACAGTACAAGGAAACCCAGAGCAGGGTGTTTTTAAAAGACAGTGTACGGGTGATTAATGTAAAAGGAGACACATTGTATTGTAACGAATTGTATTGGGACAGGGCCCGCACCGGAACAGAATTTTATACTGATAAACCGGTACGCATCAGAACGAGGAAAGAGACTTTGGACGGTATTGGGATGGAAGCCAGCCAGGATTTCAAAGAATATCATATTATCAAACCTACCGGCATTGTTTCGGTACCTGCAGCGCAGTTTCCTAATTAAGGAAATTCACCAGCAACAATAATACAATTTTAATTGTTGTTGTATTTTTAACTTAAAAGAGAAGCGGAGACTTTGCCTGTTTCTAAAAATAAGCACGCGAAATAAGTTATCGCTATCAAAGCAGCATTTACCTCTTAACCATGAATAAAATTATTGTTTACGGAATACCCAATTGTGATACGATTAAAAAAACATTGGATTGGTACAAAAAGAAAAATATTACTGTTGAATTTGTAGACTATAAAAAGACGGGGATTACAAAAGACAAACTGGCGGCCTGGAGTAAAAAAGTGGGGTATGAAATACTCTTAAATAAAAAAAGTACTACCTGGAGAAGTTTGTCGCCGGAAACCCAACAAAGAATTACAAGCGAACAAGCGGCTATACAACTGATGCAGGAGTATACCAGCCTTATCAAAAGGCCAGTGATTGAAATAAATGGCAATATTTTGGTAGGGTTCAATGAAACAAATTTTTCCAAACAATAAAAACAACACAATGAAACGCAATGCAACCGCCGTATGGAACGGCACTGGTAAAGAAGGTACAGGTAACCTAACTACACAAAGCACCACTTTAAACAAAACTCAATATTCGTATAACTCACGTTTTGCAGAAGGAGTAGGTACTAACCCTGAAGAGCTCGTGGCTGCAGCGCACGCCGGTTGCTTTAGTATGAAACTGAGCTTTGTGTTGAATGCAGCCGGTTTTACCGCAGATGAGATCAATACAAAGTGTGACATTACGTTGGACCCGGCAGCTGGTTCCATTACTGAATCTCACTTAACCGTGTCAGCAAAAATTCCGGGTATCAGTAAAGAACAGTTTGATACAGCGGTTACAGATGCAAAAACAAATTGCCCGATTTCAAAATTATTGAATACAAATATTACACACGAAGCAACATTGTTGTAAGAGGATACAAAGTAAAAAATCAAAAGTAAAAATTAAAAAGCCGCCGGGATAGAGTGACAACTCCGTATTCGGCGGCTTTCAATTTATAATTTGTACAAAGTAAAATAATTCTTCCAAATTAGGAGATTATTGGATTTTACTGCTTCAACTTATAACTCATAACTCCATTAGTGCATCGCTTCGCCCAAATCTACCTTCTGACCCTTATTGCCTTTAACCATTAACACAAATGGTACGCAAATTAAGAACATGATGCCGAGGTACATAAATACATCCATGTAGGAGAGTACAGCGGCTTGTTTGGTTACCATATGATCCAGTGTGGCATAACTTGTTTTAAGTGCTTCGTCTGTATTCATCCCTTTATTGATAAAGGTATGCTGCAGGCCCTGTACGCGCTGTTGCACGGCAGCATTATTTATATCCAGTTTACTTACCAGGTCATTCCGGTGAATCATATTTTTGCGGGCCATGAAAGTGGTAATCAGTGCCACCCCAAATGAACCGCCCAGCTGGCGCATCATGCCCGTAAAGGCAGCACCCTGGCCTATTTGCTGGCCTTTTAATGTTGACAATGACAAGGCTGTGATTGGGATAAATAACATCCCCATGCCAAGGCCACGCACAATCAGCATCCAGAAAAATGCATCCGAGTTGGTATCAGGTGTTAAGATAAAATATCCCCATATGGTAAAGATGGCAAACAATACCATCCCTCCGGCAACAAGATATTGCTGTGGTACGCCTTTGCTTAATAACTTGCCTATGATGGGCATCATAAACGCTGTTGTTAATGCGGCTGGTACCATTAGCATACCGGCCTGTTGAGCCGTCCAGCCCAGTATAGATTGCGTATATAGTGGAATGATAAAAGTAGATCCATACAATCCAAAACCCATTATAAAGGAAAGAATAGTCCCTACCCGCAGATTACCGTTTTTTAATACACGCAATTCTACAATAGGGTTTTTAAAACTCGTTTCACGCCAGATAAAAAAGAATAAACCCAAAAAGGCGGCCACCATAAGATATATAATCACGCTGCTGTTAAACCAGTCATCATCCTGACCTTTTTCCAGCACATATTGTAAAGAACCAACCGTAAGCGCCAGCAATCCAATACCCAGCCAGTCAATATCACTTCCGGTACTTTTTTCGCCGTACTTGGGACTGCGGACAAACTGCAGTGTAAGTAAAGTTGCAATAACGCCGATGGGAATATTGATGTAGAAAATATAAGGCCATGAGGCATGATCAACAATGTAGCCACCTAAAGGCGGTCCCAACGTTGGACCAATGATAACACCCAATCCATAAATGGCCTGGGCCATACTTCTTTTTTCGGCTGGATAACTTTCGGTAATAATGGTTTGAGAAGTTACGAGTAAAGCGCCGCCGCCGATACCCTGTAAAAAACGAAAAATTACCAGCTCCCAAATACCGGTTGCGTTACCACATAAAAACGAACAAACCGTGAAGAGAATAATTGAAGCGGCGAAATAATTACGCCTGCCAAACTGCACGGAAAGCCAGCTGGTCATAGGTACAATAATTACGTTTCCAATTGCGTACGCTGTGATCACCCAGGCAACTTCTGTCAAGGTTGCTCCCAGTGACCCGCGCATATCATTCAATGCCACGTTTACAATGGTGGTGTCCACAATTTCAAGCAGGGCGCAAAATATGGCCGTAATGGTAATAATTACCCTTCTTGAGCCATATTCAATTAAAGAATCCATTTGTTGTTGCATACAATATTTTTTATTTCCTCAAAGAGGCCTAAGGCGCTTGATTAGGAAACCGGTTTTACTGACAGTCATGGTCTATAATGTTCATCCATGGCATGTTGTACAAGAGCCGATATCTACCGGCTGCGACGCCAATGAAGCTTAATAGTAGTACTATGCCTGGTTCAAATGTTTTACGGTTTCATTTACAAGAAAAAGCAAGAGAGCTTTTTCTCTAAAATGTGGGCTGATTATAAATTTACATCCACATCCACATTCATACCGGGCCTTAACTGTTTTACGAGCGAATCCGAAGGATTTGCAAATTCAATTTTCACAGGCAGCCGTTGCACTACTTTTACAAAATTACCGCTTGCATTATCCGGAGGTAGTAAGGCAAAACGTGAGCCGGTAGCGGGTGAAAAGGATGTCAGTTTTGCTTCAAATTCGTGCCCGGGAAAAGCGTCTGCACGTAAAACTACCCGTTGACCAATCCTCATTTTTTCAAACTGCGTTTCTTTAAAATTGGCCACTACCCAGATATCGTTGTTTAATACAATGCTGAAAACTGATTGGCCGGGCTGTAAAAACTGACCTTCCTGCACATTTACTTTTGATACCATGCCGCTTTCCTGTGCAGTTATTACTGCATAAGATAAATTCAGTTTGGCTTCTGCAACATCTACCTGTTTTTGCTTGATGATGGCATCTGCCACGCCAATTTGAGATGAGGTTGCATTGCTTTGAGAACTAACGGCACTGGTTTGCTGAGCTACCTGGTTTTTTTGCTGTACCAATATTTGTAACTGGCGTTCTGCGGTTTGTTTGGCAGCTTCTGCCTGGTCAAATTGTTGCTGGGTTATTGAATGATCTTTAATCAGGTTTGAGTAACGATCATAATCCTGTGACGCTCTGCGCAGGTTTATTTTGGCAGCTTCTATTTGTGCATCTGCGGTGGATATGCCGGCCCTTGTAGTAGCAATATTTGCCCTTGAAGCATTTGTATTGGCTTTTGCTGCGCCAAGATTAGATTGGGCGGTAGCCAATGCTGCTTCGGCCTGCTGCACTTTTACAGCCAGGTCCCGGTCGTCAAGAATTAACAGGGTGTCGCCTTTTTTAATAATCTGGTTGTCTTTTACACGTACCTCTTTAACATAACCGGCCACCCTTGGTATTACCGGGCTTATGTTGGCTTCTATCTGCGCATTATCAGTTTCTTCGTGATGTTGCCCGTGCAGGTATTTGGTAATGCCAAACCAGCCGCCGGCAATTACCAGCGCTATTAGTACAATTAAAAAAACTTTGCTTTTTTTAGGTGCTGCTTTAGCGGTTGTATCGTTTTGCATAAAAATGTATTGTATGTTTTGGTGTTGATATTAATTGTTTAAAATGCCTGCTGTTTGTAATAATTTATTGTAGGCTACCACAGCATCTGCTGTCGCGTTGCTTACATTTAATTTCGACTGCAACTGCGCCACATCCGCATCCAGTAAATCAGTAGTGGTGGCCAGCGCATTATCATATTTATTTTTTGTGATGCGGTAATTTTCGGCCGCCTGTTCAACCGCCTGCTGGTACACTTCTATTTTTTTACGGCTCAGTAAATAAGCCTGGTAGGCCTGGTTTATCTGTAACCTGATGTTATCATTCAGCATATCCTGGCTGGCGGTAATCTGCTGTATTCTTGCATCAGCCTGTTCTATTTTTGATTTTGTTTTCCATAAAGAAGAAAGCGAATATTTTACGCCAAGCCCTACCGTTACCGCATTGGTGACGGTTAAAAATTTAGGGATGTCGGCTGCAATGTACCCGGTAGTTAATGCAATGTTGGGGTAATAATCGGCTTTTGTCGATTTGATGCCCAATTCTGCCGATTTTTTGCGCAAGGCCAGGGCACTGATATCATTGCGAGACTGAAGCGCCAGCTGTTCATATGCTTCAATGCTTTTTACATCGCCGGGTTGTTGCAGGCTGGCCGAATCGGCCACCAGCAGGGTTTGTTCCGGTAATCCCAGCATCAGCGCCATATTTACGCTGGCAATTTTATAGTTGCTTTGTGCATCGAGCAGTGTTAACTCAATGTTGGAAGATTGCAGTTTCACTTTCAGTAAATCATTTCTTGCTATCAGCCCGTTTTGTTCCAGGTTGGTAAAATCCTTTACCCGCTGGTTAGATTGTTCCAGGTTTTCCTTAACCAGTGTTACCGCCTTTAATGATTTATACAAATTGCTATAAGCGTTGATGGTATTAATAATCACAGCTTCTTTATTATCAGCGGCATCCAGTTTGGCGGCTTCCTGAAGGTATTTAGCGGATTCTATACCATACTTTAGCTTACCGCCGGTATAAAGTGGCAGTGATACATTCAAACTGCCGTATGCAACCTGGGAAACTTTCGGTCCCCCAAAGCCCTTTCCGGAAGTATCAGATAACAGGTGAATGTTAGGAGAAGTTGGCAGGTACATATAGGTGCCGCTCACGTTTACATCAGGTAGCAGCCGCTCTTTTGCTTCCTGGATAGCAGCCGTAGCCTCACTTATTTTTGCTTTGTTGTTTTTTAGCAGGTGACTGTTAGTTACACTCAGGTCAACTGCTTCTTTTAAGGTAATTGTTCTTGTACTGTCCTGCGCCTGTAATGCCTGTATATTTACCAGGCACAGCAACACGATCAATCCTGCTGTTAGTTTATGCTTCATTGGTTAATATTACTTTGAATAAAGTTTTTATGTGTATGCTTAGTCTTCTTTTGAAAATATTTTTAAATTCTTCATCAGGTAAATCCTGCTGGTTATTAAATTCCCTGTAATACTCCATGCTCATCAGGCTTTGTGATGCGGTGCCTACCATGGTGTTCAGCATCAATACCACGTCAATCTTCTTTTTAAAAACACCTTTTTTCTGCCCGTCTTTTATCAGTTCAGCCACTACCGCAATGCTGCGTAGTTTTACATTGTTGGCAGCTTTTAATATGGCCGGGTTTTTATTGGTCACCAACACACCCTGCATTACTTTTTGAAAACAGGGCTTTAGCATTACTCTTTCAATGTGTTCATCAATCAGCATATTCACTTTTTCAATGGGACTAAGGCTGTCGTCTTTTATGAGATTTTCCATTCTTAGTTTTACTGAACCCACCCTTAATTCAAACAAAGCTTCCATCAGTTTTTCTTTGGACCCGAAGTAGTAAGAGATCATCGCCACATTGATACCGGCTTCATCCGCTATGTCGCGAACAGAAGTTCCGTCGAAGCCTCTTTCCGCAAAAAGCCGCTCGGCGGTTTCTATTATCTGTATTTGTTTGTCATTAAATTCCATGCCATTGACTAATTGAAATGCAAAGTTAAACAAACGTTTAATTAAAATCAAACAAATGTTTAATTAATTTATTGTTAACGACTCCCCGGATGGCAAAAAACAATGTTCAAATGAACTACGCAAACAGTTTGTGCAACGGCTTTTTGATTAGATTTGAAAAAATATTCGCCATGCCATTTACAAATAAAACGGTTGTAATTACCGGCGCCAGCCGGGGAATAGGAAAAGCCATTGGCCTTAGATTGGCAAAAGACGGAGCCAATATTGTCATCGCCTCAAAAAGTGTGGAAGAAAATCCCAAACTGGGTGGTACTATTTATTCTGCCGCGGCAGAAATGGAAGCAGCAGGTGGAAGGGCCCTTGCTGTGCAATGTGATATCCGCTTTGAAGAACAGGTGCAGCAAATGGTAGAAAAAGCTGTAGCACATTTTGGCGGTATTGATATTTTGGTTAACAATGCCAGCGCCATCAACCTTACAAATACGGAACAAACAGAACCTAAACGTTTTGATTTAATGTACGATATCAACGTGAGGGGAACGTTTATGGTAAGCCGTGCCTGTATTCCGCATTTGAAAAAAAGTACGAATGCGCATATTTTAAATTTGTCTCCCCCTATCAATATGGATATGAAATGGTTTGCCAACCACCTGGCTTACACCATCAGCAAATATGATATGAGTATGATTGCCCTCGGACTGGCAGCAGAATTAAAACAGTTCAACATTGCTGCCAACACTTTGTGGCCGCGTACAACCATTGCTACCGCTGCGGTAAACAATTTACTGGGTGGCCAAATGCTGATGAATATGAGCCGTACCGTGGATATTATCGCCGACGCGGCCTGGTATATTTTATCAAAGCCGGCAGCAGAATGTACGGGCAATACTTTTATTGATGAAGCTGTTTTGGCAAAAGAAGGTATAACGGATTTGGAAAAATATTCCGTTGTGCCGGGTGCACAATTATACACTGACCTTTTTCTATAAAAAAATAATTAGAACTTATATATCAGTTTGCATCTAACAATTGCAAGGCTTTTTAAAGCAGGTAATAAAAAGTATCCCCTTCTTTTTGGTGTGAGATGCTGTTAAAGAAATCCTAATCCCAATTTTATTTTGATAAGCGGTAACCTTCTGCCGGGCTTGTACGTCTAATTTCGTAGCGCTTTAATTGTTGTAATTAAAGCCACTCAACCGAAAAAAAATTACCATGACGACCAAATTTGCAGGGATGCTTATCGCATTGCTTGGAGGCCATTTTGTTGCCTGCGCTCAAACTGAAATTAGAAAGATAACTGCTACTAAAACGAATGCTGTTTTTAAAATAGATGGAATGCTGAATGAGCCTGCCTGGAAGACGGCTCCGGTGGTTGGCAAATTTATTGAGTTAAGGCCTGTCCCTTTTAGAAAAGAAGATTCTGCCAACCGAACTGAAATGTATATTCTGTATAATAACCAGGGCGTTTATTTTGGAGGATACTGTTACGAAAAAAATAAAGACAGCATTGCAACTGAATTAATAGGCAGAGATAATTTTGGCAACAACGATTTTATAGGTGTTGTGCTGGACACTTATCTTGATAAAATTAACGGCTTTGAATATTTTGTTACGCCGCTCGGCGAACAAATGGATGCCAAGGCAATACCGCAGGATAACAACGGCAACTCTGAAGATTTTTCCTGGAACAGTGTTTGGCAAAGTGCCTGTAAAATGCAACCGGATGGGTGGAGTTTTGAAATGTTTCTCCCTTATTCAGCCTTGCGTTTTAGCAAAAAAGATATACAGTCATGGGGTTTAAATATTGTGCGGAGAAGAAATAAAAGCGGTCAGCAATTATTCTGGAACCCGATAGATCCTAAAGTAAACGGTTTCCTTACACAGGAAGGACTCTTAACGATTCCTGATAAAATATCTCCGCCAGTCAGGTTATCCTTTTCACCCTATTTCTCCAGTTATGTAAATAACTATCCTTACAATACCGCAGGGGTAAAAAACACTACCAATGCATTTAATGGAGGTATGGATATCAAGTACGGCATCAACGAAAGCTTTACGCTGGATGCCACGCTGGTGCCTGATTTTGGACAAACGCAGAGTGACAACCATATATTGAACCTGACGCCGTTTGAAGTAAAGTACAATGAAAACAGGACTTTTTTTACAGAAGGTACGGAGCTCTTTAACAAAGGTAATTTGTTTTATAGCAGGCGTATCGGGGCTCCACCAATTCATTTAAATGATATAAGTGGAAAACTGGATAGTACCCAGCATATCGTTAATAATCCATCGGAAACAAAGCTGTTAAACGCAACCAAGATCTCAGGGCGCAATAAAAATAAATTAGGGATAGGCTTTTTTAACGCCGTCACTGAAACCATGTATGCTACTATAGAGAATGATAAAGGCCAGAAACAAAAAATTGAAACCAATCCACTGACCAATTATAATATCCTGGTGCTTGATCAAAGCCTTAAAAATAATTCATCCGTAACCCTGGTAAACTCTAATGTGTTGCGCAATGGCAAAGATTACGACGCTAACGTAACCGCCTTGCTGTTTAATTTATACGATAAAAAAAATAAATGGAATCTGTATGGCAATGGCTATTCAAGTACCATTTTCAGCAATACAAAAAGTACAGGCTATAAATATGGCGCAGGCTTTGGTAAGGTAAGCGGTAGCTTTGTTTTTTCAACAACGGTGCAGGCGATAGATGATAAATTTAATCCCAACGACCTTGGTATACAGTTCTACAACAATAATATCAACACATATATTTACGCTGGCTATTATTTTACCAAGCCCACTAAATGGTATAACCGCTGGTTCAATAATTTTAATTTTAATTACGACCAGTTGTATGTTCCGCGGTCTTTTCAGAGTGTTAAGTTTAACTACAATACCAATCTGCAATTTAAAAACCTTTGGTGGATAGGGTTGTTTGCAAACGCATCACCAAAAGGAAATGATTTTTACGAACCCAGGGTTGCCGGCAGGTTTTTCCGAACTCCTTCTTATTTTACAATCGGCACATTTGGACAGAGCAATAATGCAAAAAAATACAGTGTAGTTCTTACTGCTATGTTTGGAAACACCAATCTTTTTAATCAACACGAATGGTATTTCGACTTTACACAAATAATGCGTTTCAACAACAAAATTTCCATATCGCATTACATCAATTTAGATCCCATCCGCAATAATATTGGTTTCCCTACAAGTAACAGTGATAACGGCGCTGATGGCATTTATAATAACAGTACATTATTGTTTGGACGCAGAAACCGCATGACAGTTGAAAATCGTTTGAATTTTAAGTATAGCTTTAATAATAAAAGTTACATCACCATGCGGCTAAGGCATTACATGGGCACTGTGACTTATAAAGAATTTTTTACGCTGAATGCGTCAGGGAATCTTGATGCAATACCTGCCGGCAACAATGGTATCAAACAGTATATCAGTAATAACCACAACTTCGATAACAACTATAATACATTTAACATTGATATGGTGTATAGCTGGCGCTTTGCACCAGGCAGCGAATTTAACGTGGTATGGAAAAACGGCATCAATACTTTTGAGCGGGATGTGGTAAATGGGTACTTTAAAAATTTTAACAATACCATCGTAGCACCACAAAACAACAGTGTTTCGGTAAAAGTGTTGTACTATATCGACTACCTTCAGCTGCGCAAAAAGAAATAAAAAGCTGCCTTTTTTTTGGCAGCTTTTTATAAAAATTTCTTATTTCAACATCAATTTATTTACCGGTTTTTCCAACAGGTATTTGTAAATAAATTCCGTTTTCAAATTCATGTAATGAAGCCATTTATTACCACCCCAGCCATGCCGGCCGCCACTGTATTCCATAAATTCAAATTTCTTTTTGGCATCCTGTAATTTGCTGATGAGGTTGATGCTGTTTTGAATGTGTACATTGTCATCAATAACACCGTGCACAATTTGTAACATGCCCTTGTATTTGTCAACATAACTCAACACCGAACTTGTTTTATATCCTTCCGGATTTTCCGCCGGTGTATCCATGTAACGTTCTGTATAGTGCGTATCATAAAAACTCCAGTCGGTCACACTGCCACCAGCCATACCATGGGTAAATACATCGCTGCCATAGGTTAAAGCATAGCAGGTCATGTAGCCACCGTAACTAAACCCGGTAATGCAAATTCTTGTGGGGTCTGCGCTGCCATTTGCAATCAACCATTTTACCATCGTGCTGTAATCTTTCATTTCCCAATAGCCAAGGTTACGGTACATGTAGTTTACACCTTCCTTGCCAAAGTGCCCGCTGGCACGATGGTCCATCACAACCTGTATCAAACCTTCTTTGGCATAAAACTGCTGGTTGCCATTTAAGCCCCAGCTATCCCAGCAGCTGCCTGCATTAGGACCTCCGTAAATAGAAATCAATACCGGGTATTTTTTACTCTTATCCATGTTCACCGGCCAGGTTACTTTCATTGGAAGATCATATAAGTCGTCATCACTTTTTACCCTGAGCAATTCAGTTGTAGCCAGGTTGTATTCAGCAAATTCTGCAGCTTTTGAATCGCCGATTTCTTTAATGATTTTCCCCTTGTTATTAACCAGGGTTAATTTGGTTGGTGTGCCGGAGTTGGAAGAGGTTGTTATAAAATAACTGCCGTTTGGTGAAAGATTAATGTTGGTATTATTGTAGTCTCCGGAAGTTAAACGCAACAGATTTTTACCATTCAAACCAATGCAGTAAAAGTCAATGCGGGCGCTGTTTTCCCTGCTTCTTGCAGTAAAATAAACTATCCCTTTTTTTTCATCTACTTTGGTAAGATTCAATACCGTAAATTTTCCGGAAGTGATTGGGTTAATTAATTTCCCGGTCATGTCGTACAGGTACAAATGATTCCATCCTGTTTGGTCACTTTCTAAAATAACATTTTTACCACTGCTTAAAAAATGCAACCTTTCGTAGCCATCCTCCAGCTGTATCCATGTTTTTTGTTTTTCATCATAGATTTCTTTTTTATCACCTGTGGCTGGATTTACGCTCCAGATCTTTAAATTATTCTGTCCCCTGTTTATCCATTGCACCCATAAGGCACTTCCATCAGGCGTCCAGTAAGGTGCTCCGAAATACTGGTCATCTTTATCATCAAAATCAGCGAAGACAATGTTGCCACCTTCCGGTGCCACAAGGCCAATTTTTACCTGCGGATTGGCGTCACCTACTTTGGGGTAGCGCTCCTTCTCCACATAGCCATGCTGGCCGTTTCCGTCGGTAATGATATATACCGGAACGGGCGAATCATCTGTTCGGAAAAATGCAAGGTGTTTGCTGTCAGGGCTCCACCAAAAAGTACGGTATAGACTTGCCCTTCCTAAAATTTCTTCCGTATACACCCAGCTGGCATATCCATTTAAAATAACATCGCTGCCATCTGTTGTTAAACGGTTTTCTTTTTTTGTGGCAATATTGATGGTGTACAAATCATTGTATCTTGTAAAAGCAACATAATTATTATCTGGGCTGATGATGGGATTTATTTTTTTTGTCGTATCACTGGTAAGCTGTGTTTCAACACCATTCACTTTTACAAAAATATTACCGCTTTTAAGATAAGCACCGGACTTTGCCACATCGCTTTTTGCATCGGTTGCCGCGGCTTCTTTTTCAATACCTGTCTTGCAATCCAGCACAAACTCTTTGCCTGTCCTGGTGATACTAACGTGGCTATCATCTATCCATTTATTAATAACCGGCAAAGGTTGAATAATACCCTTAAAATCATTTTTAAAATACTGATCATCGGTGAGCTCTTTTTTTTGAGCCATCGTACACAGCGACACCAGCGCCAATGCAGCAACTGCAGTTAATTTCTTTACAAAGAATAGCATAGTTTACCTTTTTAAAATTTGGCAGACAAGATAGTTTTTTTGAAGGAGATTGAAAAGTGAGGTTGATGAATGGAACATGCAGTTTTATTTGATGATATATCTGCAAACAAAACGACCAATCAAATTTTTGATTGGTCGTTATTACTATCGCCGATAATTTATTATTGTTCAAAATTTTCCGGGCGCATCATAGGGAAAAATAACACATCCTGTATTGAATGCTGGTTGGTCAGCAACATGGCGATTCTGTCAATACCAAAACCAATACCACTTGTTGGCGGCATGCCATATTCCAACGCACGTAAAAAATCATAGTCAATAAACATAGCTTCATCATCTCCACGTTCCATCAGTTTGGTTTGTTCTTCAAAGCGGGCTCTCTGTTCCAGCGGATCATTCAGCTCGCTGTAGGCATTGGCAATTTCCTTTCCATTACACATCAGCTCAAAGCGCTCTACCAGTCCAGGTTTACTGCGATGCTTTTTTGTAAGCGGGCTCATCTCAACGGGGTAATCTGTAATAAAGGTGGGTTGTATGTAATTGCTTTCGCATTTGCTGCCAAAAATTTCATCAATCAGTTTGCCCTTACCCCATTTGGCATCTGCATGAATCCCTAGTTGTTGGCACACAGTGCGGATGCCGTCTTCATCCATTTCGCTGATATCAAAACCTGTAAATTCTTTGATAGAATCATACATAGTGATTCTTTTATAAGGTGCTTTAAAATCAATTTCTTTATCGCCCACCGTTACTTTAGAATTGCCGTTGGTAGCCAGTGCCGCCTTCTCCAGTAGTTGCTCAGTAGTTTCCATCATCCATTCGTAATCCTTATAGGCTACGTAAAATTCAAGCACTGTAAATTCAGGATTATGGGTTCTGTCCATTCCTTCGTTTCGGAAGTTGCGGCTGAATTCATACACCCATTCAAAGCCACCCACAATCAATCTTTTTAAATACAATTCATTGGCGATACGCATGTACATAGGCACATCCAGTGCATTATGATGTGTAGTAAAAGGCCTTGCAGCAGCGCCGCCGGGGATGGATTGCAATACAGGTGTATCAACCTCCAGTGCACCACGGTCGTTTAAAAACTCACGGATGGCATTCATCATTTTGGTGCGCTTGATGAATGTTTCTTTTACACCTGGGTTTACAATCAAATCAGCATACCGCTGGCGGTACCTGAATTCCGGATCGGTTACTTCATCAAAAGCTTCTCCGTCTTTTTCTTTAACGATTGGGAGTGGCCGCAAAGATTTTGTAAGAATTGAAAATTCTTTTACGTGTATAGAAGTTTCGCCGGTTTTTGTGATGAATACATACCCTTTAATACCAATAATATCACCTATATCAATTAATTTTTTCCAAACAGTTTGGTACAGGCTTTTATCCTCGCCAGGGCAAATATCATCCTGTTTGATATAAAACTGAATCTTACCCACCGCATCCTGCAACACAGCAAAATTGGCCTTTCCCATATCCCGAACACTCATTATTCTGCCGGCGATGCATACATCTGCAAACTGATCTTTATTTTCTTCTCCCTTAAAATTTTCTTTTATAAAAACCGAGGTGGTATTTACCGGGTACAATGCCGCAGGATAAGCGTCAATGCCCATGCTTGTTAATGTAGCTAATTTTTCCCTTCTGATAACTTCTTGTTCTGACAAATGTGCAATGCTCATGAAATAATAATAGTTGAATATTTTTAAATATTGGTAATCACGCTATAATTTTGCGAAGATACCGCATGAAACTGATTTGTCCACTTACATTGCGGCCTGCCCGATAGTGGCAGGATACTTGTCTATATTTGTCTTATAAAAACTTATCTATGAAACAACTTGTTTTGTTATTAACGATTGCTTTTACATTTTGCGGTTGCGACGTTTTGCAGCAATTGCCACAAGCTGCAGGGGTAGGAGGAGTTACAGAAAGCGAGGCTGCCACAGGAATTAAAGAAGCTTTAAGCCAGGGATTGGCAAAGGCAGTTTTACAATTAAATAAGGAGGACGGTTTTTACAAAGATGCGGTATACAAAGTGCTGCTGCCGCCAGATGCAAAGAAGATAGAAAATGCGCTGCGCACAGTTGGCCTGGGAAGTATGGTAGACAAAGCCATTTTACAGATCAACCGCGGCGCTGAAGATGCTGCAGGATACGCCAAACCTATTTTTGTGGACGCTATCAAAAATATGACACTGACGGATGCCATTGGCCTCGTGAAAAATGGCGACACAAGTGCTACCCACTTTTTCAGGGAAAAAACTACGGCGCAATTGATTGCCGCGTTCATGCCGGTGATAAAATCATCTCTTGATAAAGTAGAAGCCACCAAATATTATGGCGACATTGTAAACAAGTACAATAGTTTTCCGACCACGTTTACCAAAATAAATCCCGACCTGGCGGGTTATGTTACACAAAAAGCAACCAACGCTTTATTTGACCAGGTGGCGCTGGAAGAAAAAAATATACGTACCAACTTTGCCGCACGAACAACGGACATTTTAAAGAAAGTATTTGGAGGACAGTTGAAATAGCGACAGACTTACGTTTTTCAATTAGCCATCCACAATAATCGCTTTAATTTTTGATCTATATTAAGGCAGATCAAAAATTAAAACTTGATGCAAAAATTGCACTAGAAATCGCCAGTATTCCTATTGTAAAAAGAACGCCACCGAGGATATGGCTTCCGGTTGTACGATTTTTATCGTTTTCAATAATTTCTATTTTTTGAATTCTATCTAAGCGAAGTGTATAGACACCAAAAGCCGCCGCATTATCTTGTGGTGTAAAAAAATGCACTTCATTTAATACCATTGAATTTAATGGATCGCTTTTTTTATATTTTTTACTTCTATCTGCACCCTTTACCAATTGCAGCTGATGATAAAATGGAACGGAATCCAATATGCACACCATCGTTTTTCTATCAGCATTTAATACTGGATTTACCATTGAAAAGGCATCACTGCCACTTCGTAAAATAAAATACTTTTCAGATAGCCTAAGGCTATCAATTACAGAACTCTTGTTGGCCGGTGGCACTAAATGAACCTGGATCGCTTTGTAATAGTTTTGGCAGGATGTAAGGAATAACATTAGTGCGACAAACGAAACTGAAAAACTTCTTTTTGATTTAATGTTGTGCGACATAAAAAATGTTTTAAAATGTAAACAAATAAACGTTTGGTTAACTAACTGTGATGATAAGACCGATAACGCTATATTTTTAATAACAGACAGTGCAGGAGCTAATAAAAAATTTGTATACCAAAACTACTTTTGATAAAATGAGGGTATGATTGAATTAATTATGCGCTTCCAAAAATCAACTATTGCCTGCCTGCCGTTGTTAAAAAGCATTTCTTTCCCGCTGGTTTCATTTTGCGGATCCTTGGCTGAGCGTTCTGTAACTAACATATATAGTCCTAGTTTTTCATTTTTCCTGTCAGGATACTTTTGGTTCAGTGTTTCTACCAAAGGATGGTTTGAATGATTATCTTCATTGTTATTATTTATCCCGCTTAAATAATTATCACGCTATCTTTTCAAACAGCGGGCATTTGTTTTCCTTAACCGGCAGGGTTTTTTGAATGCCACGCACAAGCTCTATTATATTATAAGATTTGGTATGGCAGAAGGGACACGCATGCACATCGCCGGCTGAATCAACATACACACTTCTGCTGCCCGAAAAACAACCAACTCTTCTTTGATGATAACCATGGTATAACATCGTAGGATAATCGCTGTAAGCGGGCGAATGATTGATTCGTTTAAAAGTAAGCTCCAGTTCAACAATGTGCTTTTCATCAAGCAGTACATTTTTGCCTTCATAGTGGCCTACGCTCCTGGGTTCCAGCACCTGCACAAATTGTACACCCAGTTTTTTTGCAAAGTCCATATAAGGCATTAAGTGATTGCCATCAATAAATTGTTTGGTGGCACATACGCTTACAGAAGTTACCATGCGTGCCTGCTGCGCATTGGAAATGGCATTTACAGCCTGTTCAAAGGCAGAGCTGTTTCCTCTAAACATGTTGTGTAATTCGGCTATGTAATGATCAATACTTACTACGATCCCCTTGCAACCCGCTTCCCTTAATAATAGTGCGTTGTGTGCGGTAAAATTAAAGCCGGACGTAAGTACCCAGCATTCACTTTTTTTGCTTGCGTATTTTATCAACGGCAGTAAATCTTTAAATCTTACCATTGGTTCTCCTCCGCTAAAATGAAGCTGTAATACACCTTCGTTTTGATAAAGGTCAACTACCTTAAATAAATCTTCTCTTGAAAAAGATTCTTTTTGATTCAGGTTATCCCATTCAAAACAATGCTCGCAACGCATGGGGCATTTTCTTGTAATGGCCAGAAATACAAAGGATAATTTTTCAGTAACGGTCAATGGTGATGCATGCCTCCGCAGCTCGCTTTTGATGAGTAAATCGTATGCCCCGGAAGGCCAACCGGGTGTGTATTGATTGAAATAATATTTGCCGTCAATTTTATACATCTTTTTTAAATCACCGCCCCATACATTGTTTCTTAAACGAAGCATTGTTTTAAAAGTGGAAATTATTTTATCGGGGCGTTTTAAAATAATACAGGCAAAATAAAAGATGCGAAGTTTAATAAACATCCAGGTAAAATATTTCTCAATGCTGCCCGGCCTACTTAAATTGTTTGCCTGGTAAGGCTTACTGGTAGCGGCTGTTATGGGTGTATGAGTTGCTGCAACTGGAAGTGTGATGGCTGTTTGCATATAAATAATTTAATTGCTGAGTAATTTTTTTGCAGGCATGCTATTGCTCTTTTTTAATGTGATGCGGTTAGGGACAGGTTATTTTGTGCGGCCATTTTTTTATACAGGCTAACACCAAACATGGGAAATGCATTGGCTTTTTTAAACTGGTTTAAAAAGGCAACATTTGGCGGATTTTTAAAATCTCTTATGTGTTCGTAATACCCCTTGCTATGTAAAATGTAGGTCCTGCTTTTAGTTGCGTCAGTAAGCGGACTTGCTTTGTATACAATAGTAGCCACATTGCCGATGGCGGGTTGGGAAAGATAAATTGCATCTTCTTTCGCCAGGTACGGCAACACGTTTTTGTCCAGCTCATCGGTAGCTTCTGAAGGTGCTAATTTTTGCACCGTAAAATTATTATCCTCTGTAAAGTCCATAGCCGCATAATCAATTTCCCAAAACATAAAACCACTTGATAGTTTTATGGCTGTAAACGTTTCGATGTTTTCGGATAAATCAACAGGCACTACAATTTGCCTGGTAGCCAATGGGCCAATGGTTGTAATATCAGTGATTTTTTTCCAGCCACTGATCGTTTTTACTGAAACTTCCAATGGTATTTGCTGATCTTTTGTCCATTGCAATAATTCTGCTACGGGCTTCTTTCGCTGTTGTATAATATAGGTACTGTAGTAGCTGCCAAATCCTTTTGCCAGTTCACCATACAAGAGATCCAGGAAGTATGAATTTTTTAAACTTAAAATGAGCTTGCCTTTTTTTGCAGCTGCAGGTTTATTAAAATGTAGTGTAGCCTCATTGGTTGCATTTAAGGCAGTGCTGTCATCCATATACATCAGGTAATTATCGTCTGCGTTTGTCAATGCAGCAGTCATATCTTTCTTTCTGTTCAGCAGGCAACTGGTTGCTGGCTTTGGGTCGGAAACATTGTAGAGATTTCCTTTTTCGTCTGCTAAAACCTTACTGTTTTTATCGTGGGTAACTATCCACAGTTCCGCCATGTCTGTATATTGTTTCTCGTGTAGTTCATTGCTTATTTTTACCTGTAACGAGCCATCGTTTAGTGGCTGCATTTTTAGCGGCATATAATCATGCCTTGCCATTTGCGGGTAAATAGCACCGCCGTAAATTTCCCCCTGTAGCGAAAACGAACCATTGGTATAAGCACTTACAAACGGACAGGAGCTTTTTGTTGCAGCAACAATGATGGTTACTACAGCCAGTACCCCCAGGGTGTATCCAAGAGCACCAATCACATAGCTGCTGGTAGTGCGTTTTCGGTCTTTTTCAATGACTTCAATTTTTTGAACCTGGTCTAACTGTAATTTATAAGGGCCTGGTAGGGCTGTTTTATCAGGTGGTATATGAAAATGAACTTCGTTTAATACCGATGATTCCAGCACATTACTTTGGCTGTATTTTTTATTTCCGGTTGTGCCTTTTTGAAGGTAAACCTGGTGATAAAACGGTACTGTATCTAACGTGCATTCAATACTTGTCTGGTCGCTACTCAGCACAGGATTTTTCATATAATAAGCATCACCGCCATTTCGAAGAATAAAATATCTTTCGGCAAGCCGGAGGCTGTCGATTGCTGAACCGGTTGTTGAGGTGCTGTTTCTCTTTAGCTGGCTTGCCATATAATAACTGTGACAGCCTGTAAACAACAGTATTGTTGTAATAGAAAGTACTAAGCATCGGGTTAATTTTAGTTGAGTAAACATGCTGATATTATTTAAAGATGATTGAATAATAAAAAAGGCAAGGCTATTCCTGCGAGCTAAAATGTGCCCCGGGCAAGGTTTAAATTGCCGGGGACTTTCCTGAATGCCGCGTATACTACCACCATGTTAATTACATGTGGGCAATGCTGCCGGAAAAGAGCTAGAATAGACATTATCCTTCCAGCAGTTATTTGTGCCTGACCCATCCCACAAAAAATCAGCAGGAGGTAAGGGCAATCCTGCAGGAGCAACCGAACCATTTTGAGTAAGCATATTTCCAATAATCCTTACTCTGTCAGGGTTTGGTTCAATGTCGGCAAATGCTTCCGGTGGCAGACCAGAAAGGCTGCCGATAATTAAGGTACTAACGGTTGCAACTCCAACAAAATTATTATGGCTGATTCTGTTTTTTTGTATGGCGGTATTATCGGCGCCAACAACGAGTATGCCGGAACCAGTGGGCACAAAAAATTCAAATCCTCCTTCCGCGGTGGAAAAATTTGGCCGGTTATTATCATGAATATAATTTTTTGTTACAGTTATATTGGCCGTTGTTTTAATTGTAAGGCCTGGCAATAAAAAGACCAGCAAGCCGCCTGTGTTATCATAAGCTTCATTGAAGGAGGCTGTAACATTGGTACAGTTTTCAATTTCGAAACCGCTGACGTTTGCAAAAGCTGTATTATTTTCCACGTTGATATCTGTAGACTGACCGACATAAATACCAGTATCCGAACTGCCAGTGGCTGAACAATAAGTAATAGAACCATTGTGACAAAACACAGGGAATAAGCCATATTCTTTATTGTTGATGGCTTTAACATGGTCTAAAACAAAATGATCCACACCGGTTAACAGCACGCCGTTTTCTTCAAAATTTTGTACGGTTACATTTTTTAAAACAAAGCCGGCTGCGGTTGAAGTAACTTCAATACCATTTTCTTCGTCGCCGGGATTTTGTATTATGATTGCTTTATTGCCCTCAATCATACCGACGAGTTGAATACCGGCTTTATCTACGTGAATGGATTCATTGTAAGTGCCCGGTTGAATAAAGATGATAGTACCTGCGCCGGCTACATCAATTGCCGCCTGTATAGAAGCGCCGGACTTTACCACAACATGTGGCAGTCCGTTAGCGGATTTTTCGGATGCGGTAAGTTGCTTGTCACTACCGCCAGATTCTGTTTCTTTTTTACAGCCGGTAATGCTAACTGTAATAACAGTTAGGAGTAAAAGGATTTGCCTGCAGGTGACAGGCGGTGTTGTTTTTGACAGAAACTTTTTCATAATTACCTTCGTTTTAAATTAGTGATTGATTTATTTGGATGGTTTATTGTAACCGCCTTCAGCGATGATTTTGCAGAATAATTCAAGTGCTGGAAGTCACTGAAATTTGTTGACTCTAAGTATTGAAATTCGGGTTTTAACCCGGATAGACGATTTTTTTACTGATGTACAACTTTAAATATTTCCAGTAGATTGCGCTGCTTCAAAATTCATATCCAAGGGCAATACTGAAATATTTATTCTGTATTTTTTTTATGTAGTTTTTAAAATCACTTACGTTTAGCATCCCATATGTGTAACCGAGGTTAATTGAAAAACCCATTTGGGATTTATAACCGACCAGCACATCTATCCCCAGGTCAAAACTTTTTAATTCATCTCCATATAAATAATCGCTGAGCTTTATAGCAGGCGACAGGCCCCCACCAATAAAATAATTTCCTGTTTTTACATAGGATGCGTAAAGTATATTCAACGGAAGTTCCATGTAATTAAAAGCCATTTTTGTTCCATAGAAATACTGGCTTGATTGCATAATTTCTTTTACTCCTTTACGCACGTACAATATCGCAGGTTGAAAACTGACCGTCTTATTAATTGCGATATCAATATACCCTCCGGCAATCAGTCCTGTCTTTGCCCGGTATTTGAAAGTGGAAGTGTTGTCATCGTTGTATTCAACTCTGCTTTTTGCTACAGCGGTTCCTAATTTTATTCCAAATTTTACTTTACCCGGAGATTGACCGAATAAATTAATTGCAAGGAACAGGAAGGCGGTACAGCATAATTTCTTTTCCATAAAAAATATTTGCCGGTAAATGATATAATATTTTGCGGGCAGGAAAGATAAAATCACAGAGGGATTGGATATACAATTACAAAGTAAATCAGGGAGTAGAAGACGCTGCAGAAATCAGGGAGATTGGACGTTAAAGTACAACCTGTTTTTTTTAAATACAATAGCAAGCTGTATAATAGTTTCAGATAATGCAAATTACTTTCATTACAAAACCAGCCGTTGCATCAGTTTACTGTGTTGATCATGATAAACTTCCTTTTTTCCACCTATAAAAAATTTCTTCTTTATCAAAGCCCCAAGTATTGCCCCGGTTAAAGCGCCTGTAAGTCCACCAAGCAATCCTGCGGCAACGGCCTTTTGTCCTGCTGTCATTGTAAACGCATTGTTTATCCCAATAAAAAGGTCGTCAAATGTATTGGTGTATGGAGTTACCGGATCATTGCCACTGGCTAATCCGATAATAGCGCCGGTAACAACTCCTGCTCCAAGGCCAATCAGCGCACTCTTTAGTCCGCCATTCTTTTTCTTAAAGGCTATTATATTTATTTGCTGCGCATCAATGCGAATGCTTTCATTATACGCATCTCCACTATTCATGTTCATGTGCTTCGGGTTCTTAATTCCGGCATTTAACAGATACACATGGTCATTGTCCATTTGGTAAAACCAGCCTTTTATGATTCTGCCATCCAGAAGATGAACAGTGGCGACGCTGGCGGTTTTGTTTTTGTTGGGAGTAACGCTGTTTGTTTGAGCAACGGCTGTTGCTGCAGAAAATAAGAAACTCATGAGTAATAATTTTTTCATGGCAACTGGTTTAGGTAAAGATGAGTTGATATTGTAAAACTAATTCTGAGCAAAGCCGTTTCAAAATGGCAAAATGAAACGAATGAACGGGCCGTAGTAAATAATCATTTTCTGCAAAAGGATAGTAGCAGGTGGCTGCAAAATTCACTATATTTAAAATGCCAAATATCTGGTTAGTATTTTTTGCAAATAACAAAGGCTCCCGGTTGCATTAATTCCTAAACTTTTTAAAAACGTTACATGGACGCCAATCAAACTCAGCAATTATTCTTTAATCACATTAAATCCAAATTACCACTGCATTTATCTTTTGTAGATGAGGTTGCAGAATTATTAAACATCAGCAATGACAGTGCCTACAGGCGCATAAGGGGAGAGAAACCAATCGGGCTGGATGAAGTACAGATGTTGTGCAATAAATACCAGATTTCTCTTGATCAGCTATTGCAGATACAATCGAATACCGTTATTTTTTCGGGTAATAAATTTGATAATAATTTTGGCCTTTATCAATACCTGCAGGATATATGCAACAACCTGGAATTGTTTAAAAAGATGGAGCAGCCTCATATTTTTTACTATAATAAAGACGTTCCGGTTTTTCACTATATGCAATTTCCTGAATTGAGTGCGTTTAAATTTTTCTTCTGGAAACGCACATTGATTGGTTATCCTGAACTGGCGAAACAGCAGTTTACAGGAGAAGAATCCAGCATAGATATTTTGGAAACAGCGAAAAAAATTATTGAACACTATATAGAAATTCCCTCAACGGAAATATGGAACGAAGAAAGTGTGCATGTTACTATCAGGCAGATTGAGTGGTACCGGCAGTCGAATATTTTTGCCAGCAAGCACATACTGCTAAAGGTATATTTACAATTGGAAGAATTGCTAAACCACATAGAGCTGCAGGCGGAAACCGGAAAGAAGTTTTTGTATAATCAATCCGTTTCGTCTGTCAGTGCACCTTATGATGTCTACATCAACGAATGCCTGATTGGCGACAATACCATTTTTGTAAAAGCCGGGGAAAGGCAGATTACTTTTCTAAACCATAATGGCCTTAATTTTATTGGTACACAGGATAAAAACTTTTGCGATTATACCTTTAAAAATATACACAATATTATCAGGAAATCTTCCCATATCAGTGTGATAGGTGAGAAAGAACGCAGCATGTTTTTCAACACGCTTCGGGGAAAAATCTATGAGTGTAAAAAAAATCTTCAATAAAAAATACGAAAATTACGAGTTTGTTTTAATCAATTGTGCGCCTCTAAAAAATCAACCGTTGCCTGCATACCGTTATTGAAAAGCATTTCCTTTTCTGCCGGTTTCATTTTGCGGATTCTTGCGCTGAGCGATCCGTAACTCACATATATCGTTCTGTTTTTTTCATTTTCCCTTTCGGGGTACTTTTGGTTCAACGTTTCTATAATAAGGTTATTAAACGCATGAATGTATTCTTTGAAGGAGCGAATCTTATATGGAGGAATACCACTACTGTTTCTTTTGAGTGAATCAATTTGTGCAGGACGCTCCAGTTTAATCCCCAGTGTTTGCGGGTTAAAAGAGAGTTTATCTGATTGCAACGGGTTTAAATTGTTTTCGCTGCTGTCAAAAATACTGATAGGGTAATTGGCAAGCATGCCGCCATCTACATAATAGTTTTTAAAAGAAATGGTATCGGCTTCGTCAACTTTTTGATACTGGTCATCCAAAATAACGGGCTCAAAATACATAGGTATGGCGCCACTGATTCTTACTGCAATTGCGATGGGCATATCAGGTGTATGCTCATAGCTAAAAATATCCAGCTGCTGTTTGCTCAGGTTGGTACCGGTGCAATAAAAATCCTTATACAGCTTATTTTGCAAATGCAGTGCATGCAGCTGGGCAAAAGTAAGATTACTATTGCCTGTTTTAAATTGAATCAGTTGTTGTACCCACAACTCAAATTTATGTCCTTTATACAGGCCGTATTTGTTTCTTACCCTGCGGTATTTACCAACGATGCCGCCTTTACCGTCGTTGAATTTTTCAACAGGTAAAAAGCGCATGATGCTGTCCACCTCTTTGGCGCTGTATCCAACGCTGATCATTACTCCGGCAATGGCTCCGGCGGATGTGCCTGCTACTTTATCTATTTGTTGTAAAATATGTTTTTCCTCCAGTACTTTAAATGCGCCTGCATAAGCCAATCCGCGTACACCACCGCCTTCCAGCACCAGATTTTTGTATGGGTATTGTTGCTGGGCCAGGCCGATGCAGGGAAACAGCAAGGCAAGAAGAAGTGTCTTCATACAGTGAAAATAAAAAATAGCATGGGTTGAAAAAGTTAAATACTGATTAAAATTTATTGGAGCCATTTTTATTCCCATATTCCTGTCATCAGCACATCGGCCTGGCAGCCGTCATCCATATTGAATGTATAATTGCCGGTGGATGCTATTTTATCCAACTGGTATTTACCTTCTCCATCAAGGTGATAAATTTCTATTTCGTTTTTATCAACATCCACAATTATGTTATAAGGAATTTTTGTGACTGGTAAATGTAAAATTTATTGTTTCGGTCTTTCATCACTGTAGGTGGTGAAAGAATTTCGACTACGATGGTGGCTGCAAAATCAAGAAAAGGTTTGTTTACTTCCTTACAAATTACCGCAGCATCCGGTTGTACAACCGTGTCGTCAGAAACTTTTATATCAATAAAATTGTACACCCTGCGATTGTCACAACCAGATTTTTTGATGCCATCCTTAAGTTGATAGAGCATATTCGCGCTAACCCATTGGTGCCTTAATGACGGCGCCGGACTCATAGCATAGGGGATACCCTCAATGATTTCCCAACGGCCTTCCCACTGCCAGTAGTCTTCGTATGTATAGTGAGGTAATATTTTTACTGCTGATGACATGGAAACAAATTTACAAAAAATTAATTTAAGGCCAGCAACACCTGCCATGCCTCGTCAACCTTACCTTCATTCAATAAGCGGGCGGCATAAATATGCAGTTCTTTTTCCATCTCATCGGGATTGATAGAGTAATATTGAATAATGTTTTTAAGCGTGTCATCATAAAAAGCCGGATCAACCAGGGGCTGCAGGCTTACATTTGCTAATTGCCCTAAATGGTTTCCTGTGAGTATATCACTGTTTTTTATTGAATCCGGCAATGCATCTATACCAATGCCCAGCTTGGTGTTGGGCTTTTCTACTGTAAACAAATTGCTTTCATCAACTTTACAATACCAGTCGCCTCCAAGTCTCGCCACCAGTTGTAATTTTGTCTGATCTATTTTTCCATCACCGGTTAAAATATCATCTGCGATATGTATTATCTGTACTTGTGCAATAATTAAATTTCCTGCGCCACCTTGATCACCTAATGGTTTTATTTCAGTAACAGTACACTCTAATTTGATTTTACTTTGTTTAACCATCGGCGGTTTAACCTTCGTTGCGGTTTCCATTGTAAAACCTGCCTTCTCAAATTCATTAACACCTTTTGCAAATTCGCAACTGGCTAATGACATTTGTTGCACCATGTCATAGGTCACAATATTGATCACCACTTCAGGCACTTCCATTATGTTTTCCAATGTATGTTTGGTGGTATTATTTCTTCCTCTCCGTACCGGTGAAAAAACTACAACAGGTGGGTTATAGGAGAATAAATTAAAAAAACTAAAAGGGCTTAAATTAACGTTACCTGATTTGTCGATAGTAGAAGCAAAGCAAATAGGCCTGGGAGCAACTGCAGTTTGCAGGTAATGCTGCACTTCAGCCATACTGCTATCTTTCAGGTATACTGTTTTCATAATTTCTTGAGATCCAATATAGAGAAATCACTTTCATCCTTTACAATTGTATTGGTCAGTTTACCAAGACCTTCAATTTCCATTTCCACCACATCACCTTCTTTTAGCCACTGTTGTTCATAGTTAGGATCACTTAATTTTCCGGTGCCATTTAATTCTAAAAAACAGCCCGTGCCAACTGTTCCGCTACCAATGATATCTCCTGCAAATAGCTGCACACCATAACTGCAGCGTTCAATTATTTCTGCAAATGTCCACGCCATATCTTTTAAATTGCCTTTACTAATGCGCACTCCGTTCACTGAACAGGTCATATCCAGGTTCCATGACTTGCCTGTGTGGTTTTCGGGGCACGCCACTTCAAATGTTTCCAATTCATCCAGCGTAACCAGCATGGGGCCGGTTACGGTTGCAAAGTCTTTTCCTTTGGCGGGTCCGAGGTTTAAACGCATTTCTTCCATTTGCAGTGTCCTGGCACTGATGTCATTCATTATCATTAATCCGCCGACATATTCATCGGCTTCCGCTGCTGCTATATTTTTACCAGCTTTGCAAATTACAATTGCCGCCTCCAGTTCAAAATCAAGTTGTTTTAAATGATCCGGCATACATACCACGTCTCCGGGGCCTTGTATGCAGCTGTGATTAGTAAAATAAAAAACCGGGAACTGGTCAAACTCAGGGATCATTTCCAGGCCCCTGTTTCGCCGCGCCGCCTCAACATGCTGGCGAAAAGCATATGCATCGCGACAGCTGGTAGGGTAGGGCACCGGCGCCAGGATGGTCGCATCTTCCATCGCGGTGGTATACACATTGCTTTTTAAGCCGCTTTTAATACGTTCCAGGGCATTTTGTGCTATGGGAAAATAATCATCCCAATAATTTAAAAACATCGCTATACTGGTTGGCAATTCGGGATGTATCGAATCCATGTCGTATAGTACATTCTCTATACACATTGCCAAATGATCCTGGCCGTCTTTTAAATAAGTAACTAATTTCATAGTAATAAATCAGGTACGAAAATAGCGTATAAATATTGATATGTAACGCCAATAAGAATAGCTTTTTAATTACATAATAAGTAATTTTACACCAGATTTATTACTATGAAATTCGAAAAAATTCATAACAAAGGGCAGGCGCGGCTATTTAAAAATGAATATATAGAATACCTTACCAAAACTCATCCGCTGGTAATATGGGGCATCTATTTGCCGGTGATTGTCTTTATGTGTTACTACAGTCGCATTGTACTTGGCCTGAAACCAGAGCATATTTTTCTGGCATTTTTTTCTGGCATTTTTTTCTGGACTTTTTTTGAATACATGCTGCACCGTTTTGTTTTTCATTTTATTGCAGCGAACGAGCAGACGATGAAAATTGTGTACATCATACACGGAAACCATCATGAGTATCCAAGAGACAGGGAGCGTTTATTTATGCCGCCGGTTCCAAGCCTGATTCTTTCTTCTACTATTTTCAGCCTGATGTATTTTATTGCCAGCCTGATGGGCACAACGGAAAATATTTTTGCTTTTTTTCCAGGTTTTATGCTTGGTTACCTGATTTACGGATCAATGCATTACGCCATACATGCCTGGAACCCACCTTATAAATGGATGAAGCCACTCTGGCGCAATCATCACCTGCACCATTATAAAAATGAAAACCGTGGTTTTGGCGTAAGCACTACATTATGGGACCGGTTGTTTGGCACTATGTTCGATCTTTCGAAGGAAAAAGAAGACAAGGAAAAAGTAAAAGATCTGATGTTTAAATAAACTGCTTTACAAAACTGCTCACCATTTTTCTTCTTCGTTTGTACCATCTTCCTTTTTTGTAAATTGTTTACGCAACGTAATTTTTTGCAGTTGCCTTTCTATTAAAAGGCGGGCAATTATTTTACCGGCATCCTGCTGAGGGTTTTCTTTTAGTACGGTTTTTAATCTGGCTTCATCTACATCCACCCTGTAGAGCAGGTATACCAGTTGATCAAAATTATTTTTTATGAGGCTGTTAATTTTTTCTGCCAGGTAATTCTCAACTTGTTCCATTTCATTTATCGTGGCAGGTAGTTGAAATGTTTGTTGCAGGTAAATGTGTAGTTCCTGGTTCATGAAAATTATTTTATAACAGCAGGTTGCATAAATGTACTTAGTATTTTTCAACAACGCCTGTACCAAATAAGGCAAAATCATATTTTACCGGATCGGTTTTATCCAGCCTTCTTAAATGTGAGGTCAATTCCAGCGCCGCTTTCCAGTCTGTATGGTTGCCTTGCAGTAAATTAAATCTTTTTGATACCCTGGCTACATGTACGTCTATGGGACAAATCAATTGTGCCGGAGAAATGTTTTTCCAGATGCCAAAATCTACTCCCGCCTGATCGTTCCGTACCATCCAGCGCAAAAACATATTCAGCCGTTTGCAGCCTGAATTTTTGTCGGGCGAAGCAATGTGCTTTTTTGTTCTTTGTGGTATATCGGGCAACGAAAAGAAATAGTTATAAAATTCTTTCAAACCATTTTCGACTGTTATATCTTTTTTACCCATGCCTTTTGTAAAAGCAATTTCCAGGGATGGATACTGCGAATAATGAAATTTAAAAAATTCAACAAAGTACAGCAAGTCGGTAGCGTTAAAAGTCCGGTGTTTAAATTGCTCCAGCCTTTTTAAATCTGCCGGGGTATGCTGCAAACAAAAATCATGCGGTGCATTGTCCATCAGTTGCAGCAGTTCTTTGCTTTTATTGATGATGGTAGTGCGGTTGCCCCAGGAAAAGATGGCCGCGAAAAAACCGGCTATTTCAATATCCTGTTTTTTTGAAAACAGATGCGGTATTGAAATCGGGTCATCTTTTATAAAATCTGGCCGGTTATAAAAAATGACTTTTTCATCTAATTCCTTTTTTAAATTCGTTTTCACTTTATCAGGCTGTCCTTATGTTTTAGTGTTTTTAAAATATTTCAACAATGGCGATGATCACCCAATTTGCATTTAGAATTATTGAAGAGTACGCACCGCAGCTTATCCTATTGCCTGGTTTAAATCGGCTACAAGGTCGCCGGCATCTTCAATGCCAACACTCAGCCGGATTAACCCGTCTGATAAACCATTTTTTATTCTTTCTTCTCTTGGTATGGATGCATGTGTCATGCTTGCCGGATGGTTGATGAGCGACTCAACGCCACCAAGACTTTCAGCCAGGGCAAATATTTTAGTAGAGGATAACACTTTGTTGGCAGCTGAAATGCTGTCGTCCTTTAATTCAAAACTGATCATGCCGCCAAAATCACGCATTTGTTTTTTAGCTATGGCATACCCTGTGTTATCTTCAAAACCAGGCCAGTACACTTTTGCTACAGCAGGATGCCGGCTTAAATGATGAGCGATGATGGCACCGTTTTCACAATGCTGCTTCATTCGTACGTGCAAAGTTTTTATACCTCTTAAAACTAAAAAGCAATCCATTGGTCCTGGTACGGCCCCACAACTTTTTTGTATAAAATACAGTTTTTCCCTAAGTGCAGCGTCATTCATCATCAGGCATCCTTGTATAACATCACTGTGGCCACCTAAATATTTTGTAGCGCTGTGCATAACAAGATCAGCTCCCGAATCCATCGGGTTTTGCAGGTACGGAGATGCAAAAGTATTATCAACACAAAGCAAAGCACCGGCCTTTTTGGCTATGGCTGCAATAGCTTCAATATCGGTAATGTTCATCAATGGGTTGGTTGGCGTTTCAACCCAAATCAGCTTTGTATTGGCAGTAATGGCAGCCTGTACATTGGCAGGGTTTGTTGTATCAACATAAATAAATTTGATGTTGTAGCGCTCCCACACCTTGGTAAATAACCGGTAGCTGCCGCCATACATATCACTGGCGGCTATCACTTCATCGCCTGGATTAAGCAATTTAATAACACTGTCTGTTGCGGCAACGCCGCTGCTGAAAGCAAGACCATATTTTGCATTTTCAAGAATGGCGTATGCTTCTTCCAGCGCTTTTCGGGTGGGGTTCTGGCTGCGGGCGTATTCGTAACCTTTGTTTACGCCGGGCGCTTCCTGCACATAGGTAGAAGTTTGATAAATAGGAGTCATTATTGCACCTGTGCTGGGATCGGGTTCGGCACCGGCATGTATTATTTTTGTAGCAAGTTTCATGGTATTAATTTTTTAGTTATTGCGCAATGCAAAGTAAATGCTTTTGCTGCTACGCTTGTGTTATAGCAATTGTTAACTACTAATAAGTTGGCTATTAAAAGTTGAGTGCAGTTTATTAAATGTAGTTTTTATAAATCGCCGGCAATCATCTGCGCTGCACACAAATAGCGCCAGTCGAAATTGTTGCTCTCATGCGCCGCTTTGGGGGTTATTTTTTTGTTTAATGAGGTCGCTTTTAAAACGCCTTTATTAACCAATTTCCTTTTTGCTTCCTGTATATAATCCTGTAAAATTTCGTTGTGCATCCACTGAAACTGCGGTGGTTCATAGCCTACCTTCTCTTTGCGCCATACAACCTCATCCGGTAATTTCGTATCCATCGTTTTCCGCAGCAACCATTTTGTCCATCCATCATGGATTTTAAAACCCGCGGGCAGGGTGAAAATAAACTGAACCAGTTCATGTTGTAAAAACGGTAACCGTACTTCGGTACTATGTGCCATGCTGTTGCGGTCGGCAAAGCGCAGTAGTTCTTCCAAACCCATTGTTTGGGTATTGAAATATAAAATGTCGTTTAGTTTGGTGATGATTGGTTTGCGGATGCCTTCCCATTCCCGTCCCTGTAATCCTAACACAAAATCCTTATTGATGTCCGGCTGTCTTGCACTTTTCAGGTATTCATTTTGTTCCAACTGTATAGCCGCATGAGAAGGAAGATAAGCAGCCAGGTAATTGCTGATACCCCACCTGAAGGGTAGTTTATTTTTCAACAACATCTTTCTTTCCCTGTAGGCTGCAAGAAACCTGCTTTTGCCCGCCAGTTGCTGCAGGTACCAGTGTATATATTTATTGTACCCGGCGAGTGTTTCATCGGCCCCCTGGCCATCCAGTAAAACTTTTACCTGGTTTTGATGCGCCAGTTCAAACACTTTATACTGAGCATAAATGCTGCTGGATGGAAAAGGTTCTTCCTGGTGATAGCACAGTGTTTTAAAGTCTTTTATAAGGCCCAACGCTGAAGGCTCAATAAAATGTTGTTCTATAGGTCCGTTAGCAATTGAGTTGGAAAGATGTTGTGTAACAGCTTTGATATAACCGGACTCATCTTTTGCAAAACCGGGAAAAATAGCGGAGAAAGTATGAAATGGCTGCCCGGGATGATTGATTGCTGCAAGTATGGAAGAGCTATCCAAACCGCCGCTCAAACTGGTGCCGACAGGTACATCACTGCGCAACCTTCGGTTAACTGACATTGAAAAAAGTTCCCGGAATTTTTCTATTGCGGCATCTGCAACTATCGGTTGTGCATTGTCTTTATCAAGCTCCCAATAGATATGGGTGCGGTACTGCAAAGTGTTGGTATTAAGCTGCAAAAAGCTTCCCGGCGCAAGCGAATAAATGTCCTGAAAAAATGTTTGCTCTTTATCATTGGCATTTTGTACATATCCAAGGGCAAGGTAATTCAGCAGCATTTTGTCATCGGTATTTTTTTCGATACCGATAGCCCAAAGCGATTTCATTTCGCTTGCAAATGCAAACATATTATTTGTAGTAGTGTAATAAAAAGGCTTCTCTCCAAAGCGGTCTCTTGCTGCAAATAAAGTCCGTTCTTTCTTATCCAGTATGGCAAAAGCAAACATGCCGTCAAACTGTTCAAGACAATCTTCTTTCCAGCAGTCATAGGCCGCCAGGATAACTTCTGTATCGCTTTTGTTTTGAAAGCGGTAGCCCATTTTCATGAGCCCTTCCTTTATCTCAATGTAATTGTAAATTTCTCCATTGTAAACAATCGTATACCGGTTTTGGTAATGCATTGGCTGGGCTGCGGCAGGCGATAAATCAAGAATAGATAATCTTCTGTGCCCAAGCCCGACGTTTCCCCGTTGGTTGATCCATTGGGCTTCACCGTCAGGTCCACGGTGAGCAATGGCATCCGTCATTTTTTTCAACCGCTCCCTGGTGACGGCATTCGCATCAGAGCTTATTATTCCCGCTATTCCACACATAGTTGTAAATATCCCAAAAAAATCCCGGCTGCCAGCCGGGATGTGCTATTTTATTCAGTATCATTTTTAAAAACCTATCGGTAAATCTACCCGGCTGTCATCCCACCCCATAGACAAGATTACACCAGCGGCAGACTTGTCAAATGACATAGAGAAAGATTCCAGAACATCTGATTGTTTTTGAACCGGTAAATCAATTCTCGCAACATCTTTGGATGCATCGTATTTAAAAGATCCCCAGGTGTCGGTTTCCCTATTGAGGATAATGGTCCATTTATCCTGGTTGGGAATGCTGTATAAGGTGTAGCGGCCTTTCTTTATTTTGGCAGTACCAATGCGGGCCGGACGATAAAATTCAATCTCTGTTGCTTCATTGGCGCCCAGCCGCCATACCTGGCCGAAGGGTATTAAGTCGCCAAATATAACACGGCCATTTTTCTGCGGCCTGCTGTAAATTACCCTTACAGCAACAGGTTCTGTTGCCTTATCCTGAATTTTTAAAACCGGGTAGCCGGACGGATAATAAGCCATATCCATTGGAGATTTATCTACCGGTGCAAACTTTGACTGTGCCTGTAATGCAGTGTTTAAGCAACAAACAGCGATCGCAAAAATTACTATTTTTTTCATATTAATGTACAAGTGATTTAGTTACAAATATAAAAGATTCAGGTGTTATTCAATTTGTTGAGTGTTTCAGCGGCAAATTGCTTTAATTCCGGAAAAAATTCGTTGTAGCAGTTTTGCAATTCCTCGTACTGTTCGTTAAAAATAGCAAAGGCGATGGCTGATTCAGATAAATAGGCAGCCCGCCTTGACAAGCCGATAAAGCTCTTTTCGATGCCTTCTTTGAAGCGGTAATTGTATAACCAGTTGTGCAGTTGCATGTGTGGCAATACCTGCTGAAATTTTAAAGGAAGCAAATCAACGTCTGCCTGCAGGCTGGTATAGGTAAGCTGGCAAAATGAATTCAATGCTTCTTCTGTTGAAAATTCCCTGGTATCATTGGCTAAAAAATGATCGTACAATACATCTACAAAAGCACCTGCATAGAGCCGGTATTGAGGCCGGAAAAATTGTTTTGCCCGCACTGTCATTTTATGCTGATCTGTAAAGGTGTCAATTTCCCGGTGCAAGGACATTCCCTTTTGTATAACTAAAGGATAATCGAATTTTTTTTTCCCCTTAACATAATCATTGATCATGTTACCTGATAAAATACCGGGTTTGTTAAAAGAAAGATATGCATGGGCTAAAAAATTCATTCTAATAAAGGTATAACAATGCCCTTAGAGCAAATGTTATAAACCGCTTTTACTATTTAACAGATTCCTTTACAATTTTAGTATTTCATTATGAAATAATTTGTAATGATTGCTGGCATTGAGTTACAGCTGTTCTTTAAAGATTAAAAAAAGTTTGTTGGTGCCGTTTATACAAAAAGCAAATATTGGGCTGTTGCTCGTCAATAACTGATTGCATATGGACTGCAGCGTTTATAGATTTGTTTCATCAATCAAAAAAATCTGCTGTGAAGGCAGGATCACTAAAAATCAAAAAACTTTAAAAACATGAAAAAGGTAACCACCATTTTAACAGCAATTGTCTTGCTGTTTTCAGCTTCTGCTTTTGCCGCCAAAGGCGACACCGTTACAGAGCAGGTAAAAGGCGCATTTGAAAAAGATTTTGTTAAGGCAAAAAATGTAACCTGGCAAAAAAACGGAGATTTTTATTTTGCTTCATTCGTGATGAATGAGATGACGGTAAATGCTGCGTATGATGATAACGGGCAGCTGGTCGGCACGTCAAGAAAAATAGCTTTGGCACAAGTGCCATTAAGTGTTTCCCTGGCGCTGACTGAAAAATACAGTCAATACACAATACCCGACCAGGTAACTGAACTGACTTATGACGGCGAGACAAAATACCAGGTTTTTGTTAGCAACGAAAAGAAAACGCTTCAATTAAGAATTCGTGCCAACGGCGATATTACAGTTGAAAAGAAAATTAAAAAAAAATAATGCATGAGTAAATTTTATTAAGCCCTTCATCCTTTTGAAGGGCTTTTTTGTGGGCAACATGAAAGTAGTCTGCCAGGGTTTACGGATCTGGTAAAATTAAAAGTGGTCATTTTTTCATGTGAAGAAAATATAACAAACCGGAAGAACAGAAACACCCTTCCTTAATAAAAAAAACTATTTTTGCTGCCGTTCTTTTCTGCACGAAAAGGCGGCCAGTTAAAATAATCATCCAAAAAAATAAATAGTATTATGAGCAAGGGACCCGTTTCTGGTTTTATAGAGCATCACTACCGCCACTTTAATTCTGCCGCCTTAATGGATGCCGCCAAAGGCTATGTTACGCACCTGGAAGAAGGAGGAAAAATGATGATTACGCTGGCCGGTGCGATGAGCACGGCGGAGCTGGGATTAAGCCTGGCTGAAATGATCCGGCAGGATAAAGTAAGTATCATTAGTTGTACCGGGGCCAACCTGGAAGAGGATATAATGAATCTGGTTGCCCATAGTCATTATAAAAGAGTACCTAATTACAGGGATCTCAGCCCGCAGGAAGAATGGGATTTACTGGAAAACCATTACAACAGGGTAACAGATACCTGCATACCGGAGGAAGAGGCTTTCAGAAGATTGCAGCAACACATTCACAAAATATGGAAAGATGCAGAAGATAAGGGGGAACGTTATTTTCCGCATGAATACATGTACAAAATGTTGTTGAGTGGTGTGCTGGAACAGTACTACGAAATTGACCCCAAAAACAGCTGGATGCTGGCCGCCGCACAAAAAAATATTCCGATTGTTGTACCAGGGTGGGAAGACAGTACCATGGGAAACATCTTTGCCAGTTATGTAATTAAAAATCAATTGAAGGCTGGTACCATGAAAAGTGGTATTGAATACATGGTGTGGCTGGCAGATTGGTACAGGAATAATTCAGGCGGAAAAGGAGTTGGCTTTTTCCAGATTGGTGGTGGTATTGCCGGTGATTTTCCAATCTGTGTAGTGCCGATGATGTACCAGGATTTGGAGTGGCATGATGTTCCTTTCTGGAGCTACTTCTGCCAGGTAAGTGATTCAACTACTTCGTACGGGTCATATTCCGGAGCAGTACCCAACGAAAAAATTACCTGGGGAAAGCTGGATATCAAGACGCCGAAATTTATTGTAGAAAGTGATGCTACGATTGTTTGCCCACTGATTTTTGCGTGGATTCTGGGCTGGTAAAACTTTACGTTAATAATTCAATTTGAATTGTTATCAAATACGGCCGTCGCTCAGTTATTTTCTTTGTGAGAGGACTCGTATGTTTGAACCAGCCTTGCAGATTCAAGATAAATACAGACATAAATCATCATTGCTATTTCCATCACAACAGTAAAGTAGCGGGTATTTGAAATAAAAAAAATCTGTAACAATGAGTCAGTAATTAAAATGCAACAAATAATTACCAAAGCTGTAAAAGGTTTTGCTTTACTAAATACCGCAAGGCAAACGAAAATAATAATACTTACCAGGGGGAATAATAGATCAGTCAAGTTTAAAACCGCAATGTTTCCTACTTGAGTCAGTATGAGAAGCGTCAGTAGTATCAGAGAATATATGTAAATTGACCATCTTAATTTCCCCACTCTGTTTTTATGATTTCTAATTTGAGCGTATTTGTCATTTTCAATAAAGTTAGCAATGGGATTTTTTTCTAAGCTCATTTCGGGTTGATTTAGCCACTAATGTAAACAAACTGGCTAACTTCAGTTTAAAAAAAATATTATTTTCTGTTAGGTATTGCACCAAAAAAATAGAGGCATTTACAAAGTAAATGCCTCTATAATATAAATTGATTAGCCATTACCTGCTACCTTCCGGCAGTGGAATATCTCTCTTTAACATATCATCCCTGTTGGCAATTTCCCATGCCGTGTAAAATATCATCCGTACCCTTTTTTGGTACAATTCAAAATTAATTTTATCAACGGTATCAGTTGGTTTGTGATAATCTGCTTTTAGCATACCATCATAAAAAAATAAAACCGGAACACCTTTACGGGCAAAATTATAATGATCGCTGCGGTAGTAAATTCTTTCCTGGTCATTCGGGTCATCAAATTTATAATCTAGTGTGATGGCGCCGTTTCTAGTATTTGCCGCCTCATTTGTTACAGGTAAATCACTGCTTAATTTATCATGCCCAATCACGTAAACATAATTTAAGCTGTCAGCGCTTTTGCGTTCTGTATCTACTCTTCCCACCATATCTGTATTCAGATCAGCGGATGTTTTATTTAAATCAAAGAAAGGATGATCACTGTAATATTCACTCCCCCATAACCCTTTTTCTTCGCCGCTCACAGTCATAAAAATCATGGTTCGCCTTGGACCATTGCCTGCTTTTTTTGCTTTGGCAAATGCTTCTGCCATTTCAAGTACACCGCAGGTTCCGCTGCCATCATCATCAGCCCCGTAATAAATTTTTCCATCGTGTTTTCCCAGGTGATCATAATGTGCGGTGCAAAAAACATATTCATCTTTTTTATCGCTGCCCTCAACTACACCGGCAACATTGCTTGCATTTACCGTTGTACGAAAGCGATTATATTTAAGCTGAACCGAAAGTTTACTTTCAGTTAACCAACTGGTAGCGATTGGTTGAAAAGATTTTACCTGTTTCAGCAATGTGTCAAAAGTATTGGGCAGTATGGTTTTTGCATAAGTATGTGATAGCAACGCATAATTTACTGGCATGCCTGCCCCTTCACGCGGAAAATACAGCGTGCTTTTTTTGCTGTTATCAATCGCCCTTTGTGTAAAGCTTTCCTGAACCAGGCTTACGACAAATGCACCTAATGCACCTCTGGATTTGGCCATTGCTAATTTTATACTTAAGCCGGGGTAAGTCCACTTGCTTGGACGATTGGTACCGCTGATGATATACTTGCCTTCTTTTTTTGGTTCGCCCAAAAAGAAAACAACCACCTTTCCTTTTACATCAATGTTACTATAATCGCTGTAAGTAGAATCATCAATACCGTATCCGGCGAAAATAATGGAAGCAGTTGTATTGTTACCGGTTTCGTTATTTGAAGCAGGGCTGATGTAATCCTGGCCATATACAAGCGGTTGGTTGTTTACGGTGATTTCGCTGCTAAGGCTATCCTGGTACAACGGGTACAGTTGCTGATAACCGTTTAAAACGGCAACAGGAGCGAGGCCCATTTTTTTAAACTGGCTTTCAATATAGGCTGCAGCCTTACGCTGGCCTTCGGTACCAGTTTCACGGCCCTCCATTTCGTCGCTGGCAATAATTGTGAGTTGTTTTTTTAAATCACCGGCGGTGATGGTAGCTGCATATTTATCTGCCTTGTCTTTTTTTTGAGCGTTAGAAAAGTAGAAACAGCAAAGAGCAAGGGGCAACAGGTAAATTGTTTTTTTCATGCATGAAATTTATGTCAAAATAAACTGATAGCGATCAGTTGTAAATTTTTTATTGATGAATGGAAAATTATCTAATGTATAATTTGCGATGTACGGCTTCTATGTTGTAATGTGCAGGAACATTTATTTGGAATGACTTATTGCATTATTGCATCCGGGTTATACAAAGTAAGTAATGCAGCAAATAGATTGTTTAGATAAACAACCTGCCGCATTGCCAAACGATAATGGCATGTACCTTTTTTAAAATCAAAACTTCAAAATCAGCAGGCCATTTTATTAATCCTCAGCTGGTGTCTTTCACCTTCAAAAGCTGTGTTCATAAAAATATCCAGCATTTTTTCCGCATCTCCATCCCGTACAAAACGGGCAGGTATGCAAAGGATATTTGCATTGTTATGTTTGCGTGCAAGTTCCGCGAGTTCTTCACCCCAGCAAATAGCCGCCCTTATGCCCTGGTGTTTATTGGCCGTGATGGCAACACCGTTGGCGCTTCCGCATAATAAAATTCCAAATGCGGCTTCTCCCTTTTCAACGGCAAAGGCTACAGGATGAGCAAAGTCAGGATAATCTACCGAATCTTTGTTGTAAGTGCCAAAATCATGGAATGCTACACCTTCTCCTTCTAAAAAAGAAATAAGGTCTTCTTTGCAGTCGAAACCCGCATGGTCGCAACCAATGGCGACTGGTAGTGTTAAATTGAATGTAGACATGGCGCTGATTGTTGATTGTTGACTGATAATTTTATTATTAATTGAACGCTACAAATTTAGCATATTATCAACTATCCATTATTTAATTATCTATTAAACTTAGCTCCATTCTTTTTCCTCATCCTTTGCTCTTTTCTTGTCTACACTGCTGGCAAGTAAAATACTGATCCAGTATAATAATACCAATGGGATGGCCACAATAAACTGGCTTGTCCAGTCAGGCGAAGGGGTAATTACAGCCGCCACTACCAGTATAATAACAAAGGCAAACTTGAAATATTTTTTCAGCATTGCCCCCGTGATAATACCAATTTTGGCCAGCACAAAAGCAAGCACAGGTAACTCAAATGCAATACCGCAACCAAGGATAAGATTGGTCAGACTATCAACATAATCATTTACGGAGGGGCGGTACTGAATAACTTCCGATTTACCGAGGGTAAATCCTGCCAGGAAATTAAAGGTAAAGGGCGCCAGCAGATAATAGCCGAAAGCAGCGCCGGTAAAGAAACAAAGCCATACAAAGAAGATGCTTCTCTGGCCATATTTTTTTTCTTTTGGCGAAAGGGCAGGTTTTACAAAGCGCCAAAGCTCCCAGAAAATATAAGGGAAAGCGGCCACCAGTCCACCAATCATGGCAATATTGATTGCAGAGGTAAAAGTGCCATTTACTTCAGTAACCTGTAAATTAATCTTGATAATCGGCATGCAGAAACTATCTCCCAAATGCAGCCAGTGGCCCAGTTTACACAATGCGCCGTAAGTAAAGAAAGTTGAAAACGTAGGCGCCAGAATGATGTGATCATAAATCCAGTCGATGTAAATAAAAATAAGTACAACTGCTGTAAGCCAAACAGCCACGCTGCGAATAAGGTGCCAGCGCAGTTCTTCAATGTGATCAAAGAACGTCATTTCTGCCGGTTCTTCCTTGTCTTTACCGCCAATACGTTTAAAAAATGTTTTTCTTTCGGATGCGTTTGTTGCCAATTTATTTAGTTGTTGAGTATTTTAATATGGTTGTGTCGCAATTATATTTAGCTGGCAAAAGTAAAACAGTTTTACCATTGCTGATACTGACAGTTAATTATTGAGATGTTACCGGTTGCGATAGCTGAAAAGAAAACACTGCATAAAGCTTTTACATGTTTACATCCGCGTTAGACGAAGCAGAAAGCTGGTTAACATTGCCCGTGCGCTTTAGTACACCCCAACCCTGTAATTCACCTTTGATTGCTTTACTGAATGACTTGATAATGATATAATACATCAGTTGGCGGTACACCAGCCGCTGCGGAATCATCCAGATTAATTTTTTATAATCTTCTTTTTCAAAAGCAAAGGCCAGGGCTGCCCCTGCCACATCTACCAACGTAAATATTAAATAATAGATCACAATATGTGACATGCTACTTTGTATAATGCCAAAACCCGCAGCAACCAAACTCAGCACCAGTATAAGGTCGGCAAGCGGTGCCAAAAATGGCAATATCATCTGAAAGACGAGAATATTGGGCATGGCAACCATTCCATAATTTTTATATTTTGGATTGAACACCGCATCCCGGTGTTTCCAGAAACACTGCATTACACCAAAGCTCCAGCGAAAGCGCTGTTTCATAAACTGGCGCATGGTTTCCGGAGCCTCGGTATAGGAGATGGCATCATTGCAATTTCTCACCTCGTACCCTATGCGGTGCAAACGCATGGTAAGGTCGCAATCTTCTGCCAGCGTATCAGAGGTTAAACCGCCGGCTTCAATTACGGCGGCTTTTCTAAATGCACCAATGGCGCCCGGTACAACCGTAATACAATCCAGTAAATCAAATGCCCGGCGATCAAAATTTTGTGACGTAATGTATTCAATACTTTGCCACTTGGTAATCATGTTTACTTCGTTACCCACTTTTACATTACCTGCTACCGCAGCTACTTTTTCGCTGGTAAATTTCTGCATCAGTTTGGTTACGGCATCGGTTTTTAACTGGGTATCGGCATCTATGCAAACTACAAATTCGCTCTCCGCTTTTTCAATACCAACATTTAGTGCAGAAGCCTTACCGCCATTCACTTTGGTAAATACCTTTACATTGGCAATACCTTTAAAAGCCTCACTTACCCTGGTATAAGTAGCATCTTTACTGCCATCATCCACAAAAACAACCTGCAGGTTGGGGTAATCCTGCTTCAGCAAACTATTTACGGTTCTAACTGCATTTACTTCTTCGTTATAAGCCGGTACAACGATGCTCACCATTGGCATTCCGTGGGCAGGGAAAAAGGCTGGAAGAACTTGTTTAGCTTCCCTTTGCTTTTGAATGCCTGCAAGTATAGCCATAACTACCATTCTGCCAACAGAAAGAAAAATGCCCACTATAAACAAGGCAAACAAAATATGGCTTCCCCAATAAGCAGCTTCGGCAAAAAAGAAATTAAGTTTTCTCATCCAGCTGTCTTTGCTGGGTGGAAGCGGGGGCATAACATCATCTCTTTTTTTGCCCATTAAATCTGCCACCGTAGTAAATACACAGCCTCTCTTTTTAAAGTAGGCGATTATTTTTGGCAAGGCATCCACAGTGGCTTGTCTTGTTTCACCACCTGCATCATGCAACAATATAATATTGGCATTGGTTGATTCTGCCAGCCGGATAGTTCTTGCTACAATGCTGTCTGCGCTTACATTTGTTTGCCAGTCGTTCGGATCAATACTTTCTCCTACAGTGATATAATTATCTTTTTTGCTGCGGGCAATCGGCTCAATTTCTTCGTAGGTTTGAGGCTCACTATCCGCATTATACGGAGCCCGGAATAAAATGGTGGACCGTCCGGTAATACTTTCAATTAACAGCCGGGTGGATTTCATTTCCAGCTCGGCCCTTTGCGGACTCATTTTTGCAATATTGCCGTGTGTAAATGTATGATTGCCAATTTCGTAGCCGTCTTTATAAATCCTTTGAAATAATGGAATATTTTGTTCTGTATTTAAGCCAATAACAAAAAAGGTGGCTGGTACTTTTTCCCGTTCCAGGATGTCTAATATTTTAGGCGTAAACTCTGCACTGGGCCCATCATCAAAAGTTAAAATTATTTTATGCCCCGGCCGTCCGATATCTGTTTTATCTTCTGCAAATTTTTGATATACATAGCCTGAGGGTAATACTTTATAGTCTTGTTCGGTGATAAGTAATTCGGAGCTGTCCACTTGCAAATCAATCCTTCCTTCCTGCGGTGTATAAATGATCCGCAGTAATTCGCCCTCGCCTGTTGCTGTTGGTTTTTGGTTTACGTTATATGGAATGGTAGCAAGCTGGTTGAAATCGAACGGGGTTTTTTGGAGTGCAGCATTGCTTAAGTTGGTGCTGTAATAATTCCACATGCGGGGGTCTTCTCCGCCCATACGCCACAGGGCGGAACCTGCTGTTGCATACTCATCGCTGAATCGAAGCACATTGAATGTAGTAGCCGCATCAGTGCACCATATTTCGTGCTTTATTTTAATTACTTCTTTGGTAGTATCATCTGTATGTTCATCAGTATAACTAAAGTGAAGGTTATAACTGTCATTATCATAATCAATCGTAGCATTGGATATTTTAGCCCTGTTGATTGCTTCAGTGTAAGTAATTTCTTTTACGATTTTCTTGCCCTCATCGTCCGTTGTCCAGTCGTAACCGTAGCCTGCTACTCCTAAAATTATTTTGTTGCTTTCAATTTTAGAAGCAGTCCAGTCCAGAGCTTCTTCAATCCATTTCTGTCCGCTCACCGGGCCAGGACCGGATTCAACACTGTTATACTGGTCGTAGGCCATCAATATCAAATAGTCATTATAGTCTGATAATTTTTTATAGTCATAGTCATCGTTTTTTACAGCAACGTCCATGGTTACAATCATATTTTTTGCGTGTAAAGCAGTATATAATTGTTGCTGAAAAAGCGTGAGCGGTTCATTGGTAGGCTCAACCAGGTCTTCAAAATCTATGTTAATGCCTTGCAGGTTATAAAAAGATAAGGTATCAACTACCTGCTGAATGAATTTCTTTTGTCTGGCCGGGTTATTTAATATTCCATGGATTAGTCTTCCATCAAAATCCGGTTTAAGATGGCCTGCAGCATCTCTTAAAGTTGAATTGAAATTGTTCAGTATGGGCATTATGCGCAAACCCTTTGCCCGCATTGTTTTAAGGCCTGCACTGTCTATTCTGGTTTGTAACCTGAAATTATTAGCGGTATCAATAAAAAACCATTCAGGAAAAATGGTATTTAATTTATCTCCATATTTATCTAAATCAGGCAGTGATGTGGAAGCTGTCCAGGGCGTATAAAATGCGGCTCTTATGAAAGGTAATTTGTTGACAGGTTTGTTCTTTGCCTGACGAATGGCTTTTAGTGAATCCTCTTTTATTTTCCTGATTAAAAAATCTTTAAAGCCCTTGTATTTTTTGTTTTGGGTGTTGGCAAATGTCAACGGGTTGGAGGGATCCAGTTTGTTTTCGTATGATTTTGACAGGTTTTCAATATTAACCGGTGATGGATTTACCCCTCTTACCAGGGCAACCACCAACACCACAAAAAAGAAAAGAACGATCATCAGTAAAATTCTGAAAGACCATTTAAAACTACGCCAGCGTGCAGCGCTGCTGGTTTGAAATATTTGTGAATTATCACTCATGATGTAAAACTATACCCTTTATACGGCTTTATAAAATTAGTAAGGTTTTAAACTGTTAAGAGTGCAGTTTTGTCAAAATTTTATAAAAAATAGCAATTGGAATTGTGTGTTTTTAATTTTTTGCTGGATGCCCTATTGCACAAGAAAGAATACTAAAAATCAGCAAAAAGGCCGTTTAACATGCAATTAACCAGTATCAAAGGTTTATATTAACAGTATAGATGAACTTTGTAATGATGAAGTCAACCACACTCCGATGGATCATGCTGAGCATTACCATTATTATTGCATTAATAATTGTATCTCAGTTATACTGGCTTAAACGGGTGTATACTTTGGAAGAGCAGCAATTTAGCACAGGGGTAGTTAAAAGTATCCGCGGTCTGTTTGAAGATGTAAAAATTGCAGATAACCCAGCCTTCCAGGTAAAACAAATTGTGGAAGTGATTGATCAAAATACTTACCTGGTTAAGTTGGATTCTATACCCAATAAAGATTCTTTATATTATCACCTGAGTAACGAATTTGAAGATTTTGATGTTTGGACGGATTGTAACGTCGGCGTATTCAGCAGCAGAAAATCGACTTTTCTGTATGAGTTCTATCTATCTACAGCAGCGTCCCGTTACCCGCAGAATGGTAATGTAACGTTGTTACCTGTGAATAAAACTTACGACTATTTATTGCTGAACTTTCCTCACCGTAATAAATACATTATTCATGAAATGCTTTTTTGGATTGTAACTGCTATCGTGTTGTTGCTGGTGCTTATCGGCCTTTCGGTAAGCCTTATTTATTTGTACAAGCAAAAGTTTTTAAACGAACTGCAACGGGATTTTGTTAATAATTTTACGCATGAATTTAAAACACCGCTGGCCGTGATGAAAATTGCCAGCGATGTGTTGACACAGCCCTCTATTACAACCCAACCGGGAAGGTTGCTGAAATATGGTACTGTAATTAAAGAACAAACGGAACACCTTCAAAACCAGGTAGAGCGGTTATTAAAAACGGCTTCGGGGGATAATAAAGACATTATTGTGAATAAGGAGCCCTGTAAATTGAATGAGGTGATTGAGCATGCGATCGATCAGTTGGAGCCATTGATAAAAGACAAAAATGCAGATGTGCATTTTACACCAAACGAAAATGATCCGTTAGTGATGGCAGATAAGGTACATTTGCAACTGGTTATTATAAACCTGATTGAAAATGCTTTGAAATACAGTGATGGCGCGCCTTATATAGCCATAGATGTACAGCACGATGCAAATAACTTTTATGCTGTTTCGGTTAAAGATAAGGGCATAGGAATTGAGGAAAAGAATTTCAAGTATTTGTTTAAAAAATTTTACCGTGTGCCTACTGGTAACATTCACCAGGTAAACGGGTTTGGGCTCGGATTAAATTTTGTGAAAAAAATTGTGGACGCCCACGACGGAAAAATTGTATTAAAAAGCGTACCCGGTGTTGGTACTGAATTCAAAATATTATTACCTGAAAAATAATCTCCATGGCCGATAAAGCAAAAGTTCTGTTAGCAGAAGACGATACTTCACTGGCTTTCGTAATAAAAGACAACCTGGAAGAAGCGGGGTATGACGTATTGTGGTGCAGTGACGGTGAAACTGCCTGGCAGCAATACCAAAAAAATCATTTCGACATTTGCTTGCTGGATGTAATGATGCCGGTAAAAGATGGCTTTACGGTTGCAAAAAAAATCCGTCAAAAAAGTGATGTAGTGCCAATTTTATTTATCACAGCCCGTTCTATGGAACAGGACAAACTCGATGGTTTTAAAACAGGCGCTGACGATTATATTACAAAACCATTCAGCATGCAGGAGTTAATAATGCGTATGGAGGTTTTTTTAAGAAGAACTAAAAAAATGCACTTCGAAAAATCGCACGAATATGCCATCGGCAGAATGCGTTTTTCTTTTGCAGATTTAAAAATTTACGACGGGGACAAAGTGATCTCATTAACACAGCGGGAAGCCGACCTTTTAAACTTCTTTTGCCAGCATACCAACAAAGTTTTAAAAAGAGAAGAAGTGCTGATAAATGTTTGGGGTAAGGATGATTACTTCTTAGGAAGAAGCATGGATGTTTTTATAACCAAACTAAGAAAGCATTTTAAAGAAGATCCCTCTATTGTGCTGGAAACCATTCACGGTATTGGTTTCCGTTTGAATGCCTGATTGACGGCAAAGCATTTTATTTTTTTATTTCTCTACCTCACTTACAGAAACATCTTATAAAAAAGAGAAGCCCCGATAGAAATCGGGGCCGTTTACCAAAACTAACTGCTTATGAGAAAAAGTTTATTTTATTTTTAAAATGTTCTAACTGTAATGTTGCAAAATGAATGCCATAAAAATCAGGTTTTGTTAATATTACCCTAATGTAAATTATTCATTTTTTTGCTTAAAATCAAGTAAAAAGAACTTTTTGTAAACAATAATTGAATTATTTATTTACACTGTAAAGTTAAGCAATAATTCAAAGCTACATACAATTTAAACATACAGGCAGGCTGGTTTAACAATACTTTAAAATGCCTATTTCATAAACCCACTAATAATATCCATTAATCCTCCGCTACTACTTTGCGCCTGTTGCTGCTGGGCGCCGCCGGTAACTTTACTGATGATATCATCTATCCCGACATGGCCGTCGTTATTAGCGTCTAAACTGCCGCTTGCAAATCTGCTTACCAAGCTTCCAATATCCAATCCACCGGATCCACCGGGGGCATTTCCACCTCCGGCTAATGAACTGATGATACTTCCGATGCTAAAGCTGGAATTATTAGGATCGTTGGTACGGTTAACCAGACTGCTTAATACCGAAGGAATAAGACTGCTGGCAATGCCACCAGCCTGATCGGCTGCAATACCATGGTTATTAGTGAGCTTGTTAGTAAAACTGCTGATAATATTACTCACTATGGGGTTGTTGAGGAATCCATTTCCCCCGGAGGAGTTATTGTTGTTATTAAAAAGAGATAAAACAGCTTGTAAGCCACCACCCGCCAGCACACCCTGCAACCCGTCTGCAACCGAATGCGTTGCATCGGAAATTACTGCATCATTTTTTTCATTTGGAATTGCGGGATTATTAATTACTGCCTCTGTGCTGTGTTCTTTAATCAGGTTAAAAAGGTTCTCAAGCATAATATGTATTTTAGAGAACCAAAGTAGGTAAAAAGGACAATAAAAGCAATTAAGACGTAATGTATTATTAGCAAGATATTGCTATGATCCTTCTGTCGCCATTTTCTCAGCGTTTTCAGCAAATTGAAGGGCATCAATAAATTCCTGTATATCGCCATTCAGTACATTATCCAGGTTATATGCAGTAAGGCCAATGCGGTGATCAGTAACTCGTCCCTGGGGATAGTTATAGGTTCTTATTTTGGCACTGCGGTCACCGGTACTCACCAAACTTTTTCTTTTATGTGCAATCGCTTCCTCGGCTTTACGTACCTCTTCATCATATAGCCTTGTACGTAACATATCCATTGCTTTTTCTTTGTTGCCAAGCTGGCTGCGCTCTGTTTGACACATTACTACAATCCCAGTGGGTTTATGCGTTAAAAAAACCTTGGTTTCTACCTTGTTTACATTTTGACCACCGGCGCCACCACTTCGCGCCGTTTCCATTTTAACATCACTCTCTTTCAATTCAAAATCCACTTCCTCCGCCTCCGGCATCACTGCCACTGTTGCGGCACTCGTATGCACACGTCCGCTGGCTTCCGTATCTGGTACACGTTGTACGCGGTGAACACCGCTCTCAAATTTTAAGGTGCCGTATACATCATCGCCCACTACTTCTACCTGTACTTCCTTAAAGCCACCTGCAGTACCTTCACTTTCACTTAACAAAGCAGTTTTCCAACCCTTTTTCTCACAGTATTTCATATACATCCTTAACAGGTTGCCTGCAAACAGTGAGGCCTCATCTCCACCCGTACCTGCCCTGATTTCAAGGATGGCATTTTTTTCATCATAGGGATCTTTTGGTATCAGCATGTTGCGCAATGCTTTTTCCCAGGCCTCTTTACTTTCTTCCAAAGCAGGAATTTCCTGTTTTGCCAGGTCACGCATTTCTGCATCATCTCCGTTCAGCACTTCTTTGTTAAACTCAATATCATCCAGTACTTTGATATAGGCGTTGCGGGCATTCACAATTTTTTCCAAACTGCGGTATTCCTTACTGATAGCGGTGAATTTCTTATTGTCACTTACAATTTCAGGATTGGTTAATGCAACACCCAAATTGTCAAATCTTCCCTTAATGGCGTCTAATTTATCTAACATAGTTTAGTACTTCTTTCCCAGAGGGAATAATTGTGTTTTTGAAATAATTGGTTGATACCTGTTTTGCGCAATCAAAATAAACAAAGCTATATCCATTGACAGAAAACTATACGCTATAACTTTGCAGCAACCTATTGCTTTTGCGATGTGGCGGCAAAATTACAGTATATCAACCAATCAATTTGTACAGAAAATTTACAGCCCATAACATTTTTAACGGTTACGATTTATTTCCCCCGCAGCGTGTTTTAATTACAACGCCGGAAGGTGTGGTGACAGATATTGTTGATAAAGCAGATGCCGGCGATGATATTGAATTTTTTGACGGGTTACTTACACCAGGTTTAATCAATTCCCATTGCCATACTGAATTGAGCTATTTAAAAGGAGCAGTTGCTGCAAATACGGGGCTTGTGAAGTTTGTACAACAGGTGATGAAGAGCAGGGGTGCGCTGGATGAACTAAAACTGGAAGCTATCCAGCAAGCTGAAATGGAAATGTACGAAGGAGGGATAGTAGCAGTGGGTGATATTTGTAATACTACAGATTCAATTGCAGTTAAACAAAAAAGCAGCTTATACTGGCATAATTTTATTGAAGTAAGCGGCTTTGTAGATGCAGCTGCCACAGCAAGACTGGATAGCGCAAAACAGGTTTACAATGAATTTAGAGCCCGGTTGCCACAAGCTGTTTCGTTATCACCGCATGCTCCCTATTCCGTTTCAAAAACCTTATTCAATCAACTTAACACGGTAACTGCCAACCAGCTTATTTCTATCCACAACCAGGAATGTATTGCGGAAAATGATTTGTATCAAAACAAGAATGGCGATTTTCTAAACCTGTATAACAATTTTGGAATCAATATTTCCGGCTTTCAGCCAACAAGAAAAACCAGCCTGCAAAGCTGGTTGCTTTTATTTAATAATCACCAATCTATACTGTCGGTTCATAATACTTTTACCAGCCTGGCTGATATTGATTTTTACAAGGCGTATGATGAAGAGAAAGCCAGCCTTTACTTTTGTTTGTGTGTAAATGCCAATCAATATATTGAGCAGCAGTTTCCTCCAATTGACATTCTGCGAAAAAATAATTGTAATATGGTTATTGGTACTGATAGCTACGCCAGCAACTGGCAACTCAGTATCCTGGAAGAGATGAAAACAATTCAACAGGGCGCAGCAGATGTACCTCTTACAGAGATATTACAATGGGCTACAATCAATGGCGCGCAAGCTTTAAAAATGGATGATGAGTTAGGAAGTTTTGAAAAAAACAAAAAGCCCGGGATTGTTTTAATAGATCATATGTCTGGATTAAAACTTACTTCTGCATCTACGGCAAAAAGAATATTATAGTATTGCCTGTGGCGGCTAATAGATAAGTTCATCCCAATACCTCATGTAATACCTGCAGTGTTTTCATTGGTCCAAAGTCAGTAATGTGCAGCGAATAATAATCCTGGTAGTATTGCAACAGCAATTTTCTTTTATCATGGTGCAGCCTGATCTCTTCCAGTTCAAATGGCTGCATCACTTTTAGCAGCTGTGAAGTTACTAAAGCGAGTTCTCCTTCAATAAAATTTGGATGTGCAGGCTGTTCGCCAACAAAATTCCCTTCCCGAAGGTCTAAAACAGGCTGTTGCTCATCGTAATCATCATTCATTTTAAACCCAAAAAACTGGGGCAGCTGTAATGAAAAATAGAGGGCAAAATTGGCGGTAACGGCTTTAGACGCCTTGTCCAATTGTATCAGGATATCTTCACAAAAATAAAAAAGCGGTGTGTTTTGTTCGGGTTCAGGCAAACATTTATGCAAAAGTTCTACCATATACAATGCAATGCTGTTTTTAATTACATCGCTTAAAACCTGGTCAAATAAGTAATCCCATTTAAATTCCTTAATTCGCTGCATATTGTGCAGGTCGTTATGGTAAACAATCATGTCCAGTATAGCGCCGGGCTGAAATTGATTGGCTTTGGAGGAAGACTTTTTTGCAGACCGGACTCCATTTATCATATAGGTTTGCACGCCAAACAATTCGGTAAAAATGGTCGCTACCAAACTGGTTTCGCCATATTTGATAGTGCGTAAAACAATACCTTTTGTTTTGTGTGTCATTGAAACAGCAAATTGTTTAATTATCGCCTTATAAAGCCACCGCCAAGCCGGCGGTTTTACCGCAACGAAAAATGGAGCAAATTAAATTTTCAAAATAATTTCGCAGCTTTTAGTGCCCATTCCGGTTTAGACTTGATAATAAAATTGAAGGTAGTATAAACAACATTGACTGCAACAGATATGGCTAAGCGGCTTAAAAAGTCTTTCTTTGCAAATCGTAACTGATTTACCAATAAAACAACAATATTATGTGGCAAGGCCTGGCGAAATTTGTATTAAAATACCGGTTACCGCTTTTAATTATACTGTTTGCATCAACTGCCGTAATGGGCTATTTTGCCAGCAAAGTAACATTGAGTTACGAATTTGCAAAGGCTATTCCATCTGACAATCCGAAGTATCTTGACTATGTAGCCTTCAGGCAAAAATTTGGTGATGATGGCAATTTGCTTGTGGTAGCAGTACAAACCGATCAAATTTTTGAGTTGAAAACTTTCCAGGCTTACCGGCACCTGGAAGCGGAATTAAAAAAAGTAAAGAATGTAGAAAGTGTATTGAGTGTTCCTTCCTCCATAACACTGCACAAAGATGAGTCAAATGAAAAACTGGTTGCAGTAAAAATATTTCCTGATTCCATTACAACTCAGGCGGAACTTGATTCATCCAAAGCACTTTTTTTTAGTCTTCCTTTTTACAGAACGCTTTTATATAATCCTGAAACAAAGGCTTATTTACTGGGTGTCCGCATTAATAAAGATTCACTCAGTTCTCCAAAGCGCACGGGGATAGTAAGTGATATCAGCAAAGCCGTTACTGCATTTGAAAGCGAAACAAAAATCACTACCTACATCAGCGGTTTGCCTTTGATAAGAACCCTTGTATCTGATATGATTAAAAAAGAAATGCGGCTTTTTTTGATCGGCTCACTGGTGTTGAGTGCATTAATCTTACTTGTATTTTTTCGCTCTTTAAGCACCATGTTGCTTTCTTTACTGGTAGTACTTTCAGGGGTTATCTGGAGTGTAGGGGTCTTATTTCTCCTGGGTTATAAAATTACATTGCTTACGGCATTAACACCTCCTCTCATAGTGGTAATAGGCATTCCCAATTGCATTTATTTTATCAATAAATACCACACCGGTTTTTTAGCCAGCCACGATAAAATGAAGTCATTGGTAGATATGGTGAGTAAAATGGGCGTGGTAACGCTTTTCTGCAATATCACCGCTGCCATTGGTTTTGCCGTATTTGCGTTAACACGCAGTTCTATTTTAAAAGAATTTGGTGTGGTGGCAGGTATCAGCATTATGCTGATTTTTGTGATTTCTTTTATTTTATTGCCAGCCGCGTTAAGTTATTTACCCGCTCCCAAACCGGTACAAACAAAATATTTGCATAACAGGTGGATTACTTATTTATTGTTGAAAATTGAGCAATGGGTAATGAACCACAAAGGGGTAGTGTTTGGTATTACGGCTGTTGTGCTGGTGGTGGCTATCGCTGGTATTTTTAAATTGAAAACGGTGGCTTATATAGTAGATGACCTGCCAAAGGATAATAAAATTTATACCGACCTTAAATTTTTTGAGCACAATTTTAAAGGCGTGATGCCGCTTGAAATTATGGTTGATTCTAAAAAACGCCGCGGTATCAGTGGCATGCGGGCGCTGACTGTTTTTAGTAAAATTGATTCTCTGTCGCAGTATGTTTCCGGGCAAAAAGAAATGAACAGACCGTTGAGTATTGCTGAAGGATTGAAGTTTGTAAAGCAGGCTTTTTATGATGGTGATTCAGCCAATTATCAATTGCCTAATTCATCCGACATCGCATTTTTAGGCGATTATTTAAAAGCAGGCAAGGGCGATAGCAGCAACAAAAATAATGTGTCTAATATGCTGGCATCTTTTATTGACACGGCAAAACAAACAACCAGAATCAGCATTAGTATGGCGGATGTGGGTACAGAAAAATTGCCTGTATTATTAAACGGCATTCAGCAGCAAACCAACCAGCTTTTTGATAGTACGCAATACAAAGTAACATTTACCGGCAGCAGCATTACCTTTTTGGAAGGCAGCCGCTTTATTATTAACGGGTTAAAGGAAAGTATTTTTTATGCGTTTTTACTGATCGCTGTTTGTATGCTGTACCTGTTCAGATCGGCGAGGATACTGGTATGTTCTTTAATACCCAATGTTATTCCTTTAATTATAACAGCCGGTGTGATGGGCTGGGCCGGAGTACCGCTGAAACCTTCTACAGTATTGATTTTTAGCGTAGCCCTCGGTATTGCCATCGATATTACCATCCGGTTTTTGGTAAACTATAAACAGGAGCTTCCGCTTTATGATAATGATGTGCAGGCAACCGTAAGTGCAACCATTAAAAGCACCGGTTTAAGCATTGTATATACATCGCTTGTATTAATTGCCGGCTTTGTTATTTTTTGTATGAGCAGCTTTGGTGGTACGCAATCGCTTGGCTGGCTTACATCTGTTACTTTATTTGTGGCTACAGTAACCAACCTGGTACTGTTACCAGTATTGTTACTGTTAATGGCACCAAAGAAGAAATTGCCAGTTGTAACAAATTAAAATGCTTCATCAATTTATACATATAAATAAAAAAACTGGCTGACTCACATTAAGAGGCAGCCAGTTTTTTGTTACAAACAATGCTATTGAAAAATCTTTTCTTCTCTTGTTAACTGCCCCAGTTCATTAATACCTTCTATAATTACCCTTAGTTTTTTACAGTTATCACTGTTGTAAAAAGGAATGGTGATACGGCGGTTAGTTTTGTCCATCAGCAAGAATGAATTCCAGTAAAGTGTGGTTCTGTAATCGGCCACTGTGGGATCATTCTCCGTTTCGTAATTGGGCGAATAAAATTGTTTGATAACCGAATAGCCCACAATATTGGTAAAGTCCAAACCTTTAAAATTATTATTCAAAGCAGCACCCTTTTTGGTATACACCGCAATGGCACCACCTGCACCACCACCCATGGCGCCAAAAAAAGGAGGGCGGAAAACTTTGATCATAGCCACATCATTCATGTTGATATTTTGCAACTGGCTCACATCTGAATTGATCTCATTTAAGAAAAAGCTGGTAGCACTGCCCCGCCAGGTAGCGCCACCCGTTCCCGTAGTAGAAATCTGCAAACCCGCTACTTTGCCCTGAAGGTATTGTAAAACGCTTTGCGCCGATTTTGCAAAAGGATCATCTTCTGTTGTAAAAGTATACCCATCGCCACCACTGAACAAACCTGAAGTATACTCTTCGTCCATTTTTTGTTTTAAGCTTTTTTGTTTGGTTTTTACAACCACCGTGCTGAGCGTTTGTATTTTATTGCGCTCGTTTTGCTCCCGTTGTAATTTTGCCAGGCTGCTGCTTCTTAATAAAATCAAACTGTCTGTTTTTGAAGGAGCGTATAAGCCAGACAATAAATTAACGGATTGAGCAGGCGATTTTACAAAGCCATTTTCAAAGGCAAAACTTGCTGCGCTGGTTAGTGTTTTGTCTTTATCATTATTAAATTGGTAATACAATTTCGCAGTATCAAAAAAGTAAAGTTTGTTCAGTTTAAATTGCCCGTCCTTGGTCATAGGGATGTTTAAAAACTGGGGCGCATTGGTCTTGGTTTTTAAAATACCGGTTAGGTCTTTATTGCTTAACTGCAGCTTGGATAAACCCAATACCTTGCCTTTGATAGAAATATAATCTGCAGGTGAAATAGTGAGTACGGGCCATTTTTCGGCCAACACATTTTCCCACTTAAACCTTCTCCAGCCGTTGGTCATCATCACAAGGTCCAGGTGTTGTTTAACTGAATCTTCATCGCTTGAAAAATAATATGCCGGATTATACACATATCCTTTCAAATCGCCGCTGAGCAACAGTTGTGTGAAAATGCTTTCTTCATTGTTGCTCACCGGATTAATGCCTTCATCCGTAACAGCGATTGATAAATTGGTAAGCAGGTTATTGCCAACGTCTATCTGCAACACATTGCGGGCCCGTTTTGCCAGGTTTTTTTCAACAGCATGCAAATCGGTATTGAAAAAATAATTATTGTTATTGATGAAAACGATTCTCTCTGCCACGGGAAGTTGTTCTGCATTGAAAACAGTCAATTGTAAAACTCCTGTGGGCATGCTGTCGGTTATAATTGGGGCAGTAACCGTACTTTTTTTGGTAAGATTTATTTTAGCGCTGTACACAACGCGTTGTTGCATTTGGGCTATTACATAATATTGCGATGCAGCGGGTGATTCAACCTCCGGCCTGGTAAGAGTATATTGTATACGGTTTGCCGAGTAAATGGTACTTAATGTAAGCCCATCTTTTTTCGCATCCGGTAAAGCCGTTTGATGCTGCACGCCTTTTTTATCTTTCCACACCGCTTTATATTTTTCTCCCGCAACAGGCAGCAATGAAAAATAACCCATACCATCATGAACAGATGAAAAAGGAGTTACTATTTTGCCTTTATCATCTACAATATTGCCTGTTATGGAAATGGGAGTACCTTCCTGGTCGGTTGCTTTAAAAGCTACCAGCGAACCAATATTCTCCACCAGGTCACCGCCTTCCGGGAATAAAGTAAGGGTGTAAGATGGCGCTACCGGCACTTTTTTTACAGCAGATTTTAAAGGTATAATGTGTACCGGGTGCATATAAAATAAGGCAGAATCAAAATTCAGCATCCAGGAGGTGTAGGCACGTATGTACAATTTATTGCCATGTAATGTATCCGGCAATTCAAAACTTGACGCTGCACCGGATTCCAGTACCGGCATGATTTGCCTTTGAAGCAGGGTGCCTTTTTCGTCCACCAGTTCTGCATAGCAAGTTTTGCTGAGTGCTGCGGGTTGGTTATCGGCAGTAATATAGGCCTTAAACCAAAGCGTTTCACCCGGGTTATAATTCAGTTTATCCATGTGCAGGTGAATTTTTTCCTGCGGATAATTTTCATCTAAAATACTTAATAACGAATCAATATGTTGTGCCTGAAGAGAGGTAAAGGATGCGGTAAAAAAAATATAAAAGACGATTATTTTATAAAAGCTGTTTGTCATCATTATAAATAATTTCAGTTTGTTGGCAGTTAGCAAAGTAAAGGTTTGTACCGCATTAAAGTTATTAATCAAATGCTAATAAAAAAAGCCCCTGAGGGCTGAGGTTATTGTATGTCCCGTTCTTCTTTACGGGGCGGTTGTAAATCGCTGATGCCTATTTTGTTTACATCCTCTTCAATGTCATCAGGCATTTTTTTAAGCAAAGCATTTATATATAAAAAGCCACCGAAGGCGCTTATCAATGCAAGTGCGGATAAAGCGTATAGATCCTTCATGCCGAATAATGCCATTCCAAAAAGGAGACCCGCTAACTCCGCCGCCAGCCATGCGGCCACTGTATACCATTTCCATTTAGTCGCCGACAGTCCCTTACGTTCGGCGAGGAATCCGTTGTGTCTGCAGAGAAAAACAAGTGCAATAATTTCAACTACAATCATGAGTAACTAATTAGAATACAAAATTAGTCAACTTACAACAGTTGACTGCTTTTTTTAACAATCTGTCTATTGGCCGCCATATTGTTTCAGTGCCAGTTTTACTGCCTCGTAAGCATTGATAATTTTACCGCTGCGGCACAATTGCTGCATCGGCACTTTTTTATCTCCACCAGGAATAAGGACATTTTCTTTTACAGCGTATCCTGTTTTCAATATCAGATCAATTATTTGTTCCGGGCTTAACTGTGGAAAATAAGATTTTATTAAACCGGCCACACCCGCTGCAACCGGACTAGCCATGCTCGTTCCATCAAAAGCTTCATAACCATTGCTGAAAGTAGTTGAGTTAATGTACACACCCGGAGCAAAAATATCTACCAGTTGACCATAATTGGAAAAGGAGGCAGTCAGTGAGCCGGTGCTATAATCTCCGCTGGCACCGATGGTTAAATAGTTGGTAGCCCTGGTGCCATCCATAAAAACCGGGCTTGGATAAAAAGGCTCCTTATCAATGTCTTCTGCATCATTACCTGCGCCATGTACCAGCAAAACGCCTCTCTCGTCAGCATATTTAACGGCATCATCCACCATTTTTTTATAAGGCGAAACAGGTTTGCCAAAACTCATGTTGATAATTTTAGCACCGTTATCTACGGCATAGCGTATTGCTAATGCCACGTCCTTATCGTGTTCGTCCCCACCAGGTACAGCCCTGATAAACATAACACGAACATTGTCTACGATACCGTCTACACCAATATGGTTGTTGCGCACCGCCCCGATTATGCCGGATACATGCGTGCCGTGATTGCCTGCATGATCGTACAAATTATTATTGCCATATACACTGTCTGTAATATCTTCATATTTATCTTTTGTCATGGCGCCCCTGTAATCAATCGGCTCATCTTCCATTCGTTTTTTATTGGCCAGCAGATTGTTTTTGTATGAATCTACTTCACCAATAAAAGCCGTATTGGTTGCAGCACTGTCATTGGTTTTTGTAAACAAGTCGTTCCAGACAGCTACCGCCCAGGCAAGGCTATCAGTTGATTTCACCGTTACAATATCAGCCTTTGTAAAACTTGGTTTATTAAGATAAGCAGTGATAAGCCTGTTTGTGGTGTTTAAACCGGTAGAGAAATTTTCAATCCCGGGATAACTTTTTTTATATTCTCCGTAGGCTTTGTTTAGCAATTTTTCCGATCGCTGCCATTGGTGAAAAAGAAACTTCTTTTCGGCCGGGATTTCATTTTCCACTTTGCCTTCAAAGTCATTTTTAAACCGATGGTAAACACGGGCAATTTCGTGTGTATTTACGCCAAGGTTCTCTCCCGAGGCTGTTCCGCAAAAATTCCATCCATGTATATCATCGGTATACCCGTTGCCGTCATCGTCTTTCCCGTTACCAGGAACTTCTCCGTGGTTCGTCCATAAAATACTCTTCAGGTCTTCATGCAGCGTATCGATACCACTGTCTATCACTGCGATAATCACCTGCGTGCTTTTTCTACCTGCCAGCAATTCATAGGCTTCTTTAACACCTGTGCCAACATAACCATCCTGCTGGTAATTGAGTAAATGCCATCCTTTTAGTTTGGGACGGACTGTGGTTGGCTGTGCGTTTGCTGCTGTAAAAAATACAAACAAAAAAAAAAGTACAAATATTTTCCTGTGCATCGGTAATAAATTTAGGGCCGGTGATCGCTGGCCTGTAAATGTATCAAAAATTAAAAAGCCGGCATTACGAATACCGGCTTTTATAACAAATTTTAACGGCTTATGCCACTACGTCAATTTCAAAATTTACCAGCTGTACAAATTCATCCAGCCTTGCGTCAATATCTGCTTTGCTAATTTCTTTCATCCTGTTGGGACCAAATTTTTCAACACAAAAACTGGCCATCGCACTTCCCACAATTACGGCGGTTTTCATATTGGAAAAACTAATGTCTTTTGTTTTGGCCAAATGGCCGATAAAACCACCGGCAAATGTATCTCCTGCACCGGTCGGGTCAAATACTTCTTCCAACGGTAAACCCGGGGCCGAAAAAATATGGTTTTTATGAAACAATAATGCGCCATGTTCTCCTTTTTTAATAACTAAAAAAGCAGGCCCCATTTCCATGATTATTTTGGCGGCTTTCACAAGCGAAACTTCGCCGCTCAGCTGCCGGGCTTCACCATCATTTACCATCAGTACGTCTACTCTTTTTAATACTTTCTTCAGACCGTCCAATGCAATTTCCATCCAAAAATTCATGGTGTCCATTACAATCAATTTGGGTCTTTCTTTTAACTGTTCAATTACACTTAACTGGATATCCGGAGACAAATTACCCAGCATTAAAAAATCGGCACCCTGGTAACTTTCGGGTACCACCGGGTTGAAATCTGCCAGCACATTTAAGTCAGTAATGAGTGTGTCCCTGGTATTCATATCGGTATGGTATTTACCACTCCAGAAAAACGATTTTTTATCAGGAACAATTTCCACTCCTTCCATTTGTACTCCGCGTGTTTTTAACAGGTCCATTTCTTCGGCTGGAAAATCATATCCCACTATAGAAATTTGTTGAACAGGAGTTACAAAATTACTTGCAGCATACGCTACGTAAGTGCCTGAGCCACCTACAATTTTATCTACTTTTCCAAAGGGAGTTTCAATGGCATCAAAAGCCATGGTACCTACTGAAATTAACGACATATCCGGTTTTAATTTTGGGTTGCTTAAAAATGAACAATAAGCTGCAAAAGTAATGGTTTTTGCTTCAAGGCCGCCGGCAGCCTTTGTCCACCTGGTTAAGGATATTTTTTAAGGCTGGTGTATTTTTAGCAGACAACATAATAACTATGAGGGTATTGACGGCTTAAAGTAACTTTGCCGCCTTATTGCAGCGAAGACTATCAATAAATATTTACTATAGCCAAATCTCTTTGCTAAATTGTATAAAACAGTCATTATGCTAATCCAGATACATCCGCAGAATCCCCAGCCAAGGCTCATCAAACAGGTAACAGAATGCCTGAAGGACGGCGGGGTAATTATCTATCCAACCGATACTATTTATGGTTTGGGGTGTGATATTTTTCAACACAAAGCAATCGACAGGATCTGTGTCATTAAAAATATTGATCCAGCCAAAGTACAAATGAGTTTTATTTGCCGCGATCTTAGCCACTTAAGCGATTATACCAAAAGTATTGGTACGCCGCTTTACAGAATGCTGAAGAATTATTTGCCCGGCCCGTATACTTTTATTTTACCGGCCAGTAAACAGGTGCCTAAAATTTTACAGACAAAGAAAAGTACCATCGGTTTGCGTATACCCGATAACGTTATATGCCGCGATATTCTCGATGTGCTGGATCACCCGATTTTAAGCACTTCGCTGCCCGGCGAAATGGTAGAGGAGTACACAGACCCGGAAATCATTCATGAAAAATTTGGCCATATGGTAGATATTGTGATTGATGGCGGACCAGGCGGTATGATACCTTCTACCATTGTGGATTGCGTAACAGATAACTGGGTAATCACAAGACAAGGAGCCGGAGAATGGATTGCTTAGAGGTTTACTTATTAAGACCACAAAAAGTAATTATAAAAAAAGGTACCGGCCAAAGCCAGTACCTGCTGATTAATCCCCGCTTATAATGATTTAATTTCTTTCTTTTTCGTTGTGTTTTTTACGGAAAATTTTGCGGCTTTCCTGCTTTTGATCTTTCCTGATATCTTTTACTTCGTCCTTGGTAACTACACCGTCCGCCTTTGCTTCCTGCTTTTCCTGGCGAATTTCTTTTTGGTCGTTACGTAGATTAACAGCTTCCGTTTTCGTCAACTCACCACTTTTAACGCCCTGGCGTATGCGTTGGTGCTGACGGTGTGCTACCGCGTGAGTTTGTGCGTTTGCACTGGTAATACCAAGTGCCAGTACGATTGTTGTAATTGCAATTTTAATAGTCATAATAATTGGTTTTTGATTAGTGATTTTTTGTTTAAGAAATATATAGGGTTAAAAATCTTTTTTCTGAAAGAGAACCTTGAAAGGACCGCTGGTGTACACTTGCAAAATATGCGTTGTAATAGCTGATGCATTTGTTTTGGTTATCAATAAAGCAGCTTAACTGGCGCTTATATACAGACTGGCGCTGCTAAACAAAGTTTAATGAGACGAAATAAAAAGAAAATTATTGTTCAGCGAAGGGGATGGGGGAAATGTCAAAACTTTTGCGATGATAGCAACAGAGGCCATGATTGGCAATGGCTTCCCTGTGAAAAGGAGTGCCGTATCCCTTGTTATCATGCCAGCCGTAGTGGGGGTATTGGTGATGCAGTTGCTGCATGTACTCATCCCGGTAAGTTTTAGCCAAAACGCTTGCCGCAGCTATTGAAGCATACAGCCCGTCACCCTTAACAATACATTGGTGAGGAAGATTTTGATAGGCTTTAAAGCGGTTACCGTCTACCAACAACAATTGTGGCACAGCGTTTAATTTATCAAGCGAAAGATGCATGGCTTTAAAAGAAGCCTGCAAAATATTGATGGTATCTATTTCATCATTATCAACTGAAGCCACAGCAAAGGCAATGCTTTCTTTTTCAATAATGGGGCGGAGCAGATTGCGTTCTTCTTCTTTTAATTGTTTGCTGTCATTCAACAGGGGGTGGCAAAAATCCAACGGTAAAATAACGGCAGCGGCAAACACCGGCCCTGCATAACAACCTCTTCCGGCTTCGTCCAGCCCGGCTTCAATTAATTCTTTTTGATAATAAGAAAGCAACATGTGGAACAAATATCTGTCAAAAAACGCAAAAACTAATTCAATGTGCAAATACAATCACCGCTATGCTAAATTTGCACCGCTATGGATACAACTTTAGAACAACGCAATAATAAGCAGGTGGCTTTTTGGCTGTTAACAGGGGTGGCGATGATTGTGATACAGGTACTGATTGGCGGCATCACCCGCTTAACAGAATCCGGACTTTCCATTACTGAATGGAAACCCATCACTGGTGCATTGCCTCCGTTAAATGATGCAGCCTGGCAGGCGGAATTTGATCGCTATAAAGTAACTGATCAGTTTAAATATGTGCACCAGAATTTTTCGCTCAGCGATTTTAAAGGCATATTTTTTTGGGAATGGTTTCACCGCCTCTGGGCAAGAACGATGGGGATGGTTTTTTTGATTGGCTTTATCTATTTCCTGGCTACCAAAAAATTCAATAAAAAAATGATTTTGCCCATGGTGATTTTATTTTTATTGGGCGCTGTGCAAGGTGCTATCGGCTGGTTTATGGTAAAAAGCGGGCTGGTACCGGAAAAATATTTTGTGGGGCATATAGAGCTGGCTACGCATTTTATAGCAGCATTGGGTTTGTTGTGTTATACTTTATGGTTCGCACTGGGATTGCTGGAAGCTCCGGCAAAAAAGGTGATCAATGCCAGGCTACATGGTATAATGCTGGCAATTGTAACCGTATTGTTTTTCCAGTTAATTTATGGTGCATTTATGGCGGGCTTGAGAGCTGCAGTTACTGCACCCACCTGGCCGGATATCAATGGCCAGATCATTCCTGCTGGTTTAAATGAATTATCTCCTTTTTCAAAAAATTTGCTGGATAATAAAATTACCATTCATTTTATTCACAGGGGTCTGGCTTATCTGCTTTTTGCCCTGATTACTTATTGGTATTTTGCTGCTTCGGAGGTAAAAAACCATCTGCTATTTACCAAATTACGATCGTGGGTATTGCTGCTTGTGATACTTCAGGTTGTACTGGGAATTTGCACCGTTTTAAATGCCACTTATCCCAGCCGCCTGGTATTGCTTGGCGTGTCGCACCAGTTTGTAGCCATGTCGTTGCTGATATGTGTGATATCCATTCTATTTGTGTTAAAAAGAAAATAAAATATTCTGGCAAAATAATTCGGCGTTGCGGATGTTATGTACTTGTGTTTAATAAGTAGTACATTTAAAAAAAGTCCATATACATGAAGCTTTTGCTGCGGAATATCTTTTATTCTTTCCCTATACAGTTACTGATCCTGCATTTTAGAAAGTACCAGGTATTGTTGATATTTTGGTTCCTGATGGCCAGCACTATCAACAGTGGCTTTATGAAAAACTTTGGGGCAGATGCTTTGTTTTTCGTTCCCGAATACCTTGGTAAAGTAAATGCACTTAGCTCTGCGGCGGTGGGTATTGCAATGGGTGTATTTTTTATGAGCTGGAATATCACCACTTTTATTTTGCATACCCGGCGGTTCAAGTTTTTGGCTACTGCATCCACGCCTTTTTTGAAATATTGTATAAACAATGGCCTGTTGCCTTTATTTTTCCTTGCTTTTTACCTGGTGAAATCTATACAGTTTAATACTTATAAAGAGTTGCTAAGTACGGGTGAAGAGGTGGCCCTTGTACTTGGGTTTTTAGGGGGTTTTATAGCCCTGGTGGCTTTTTCTTTTGCATTCTTTTTTGGAGTTGACAGAACTATTTTACGCACTATTACCCCGGTAGTAGCCAATCCTGAATTTTTCAGAAGCAATTTTGATCCGTCGAAAAAACCACACACGGATGGTTTTGGCATGAAGGTGAGTTATTTCCTTAGTGGGCGGTTTAAATTTCGCAAAGCCAGGCCTGTAACGCATTACAACCAGGACTTTTTAGACACTATTTTTAAGCGCCATCACTTTGCAGCGATGATGGGCATCATTCTCGCTTTTATTTTTCTGATTGTGTGCGGTTTTTTTTTAGATGTAAAATTTTTTCAGCCACCTGCTGCTGCAAGCATCGTTGTATTCTTTGCCCTGATGGTGGCCGTTATAGGTGCATTGACCTATTTTTTGCAAAGCTGGAGCCTGCTGTTTGTAATTGCCCTTGTTGCCATACTGAATATTTTATATGAGAAAGAAATCATCGATCCACGCAACAAGGCTTACGGTATAAATTACACCAATAAAGATCAACGGCCGCAATACAGCCGTCAGTCATTGCAGCAAATTTGTTCGCCCGCCAACATAACAGCCGATAAAAACAATATGATCCAGGTATTGAATAACTGGAAAAAAAAGCAACAGCAGGATAAACCGGCCATCCTGTTTTTAAACGTTAGTGGCGGGGGCTTGCGCAGTACCACATTTGTGATGAATACCCTGCAGCAACTCGACAGCATTACAGGCGGCAGCCTAATGCGCCACACTTTTTTAATAAGTGGTGCCAGCGGTGGTATGTTGTCTGCAGCATATTACCGGGAGTTGTACAGGCAAAAATTACAGGGCCAAAATCTAAATCTTCACCAGCAAGTTTACCGGGATAATATCGCACAGGATTTACTAAATCCTGTTTTTTCTTCCATGATCAGCAGGGATATTTTTTCTCCGGCGCAAAAATTTAGGGTAGGTCCTTATAGTTATATTAAAGACCGGGGATATGCCTTTGAAGAAAAGCTTAATGAAAATTCGGGTAAAATATTAAACCGGCAATTAAAAGATTACGCGGCCGATGAAAAAGCAGCCAACATTCCGATGATGATATTCAACTCCGTGGTTACCGCAGATGGGCGCAAAATGATGATTGGCACACAGCCGCTTAGTTTTATGATGAAACCGGCAGCCTTTGACAATGATAGCAGCGTTAGTCCGGATGCCATTGATTTTGCCGCCTTGTTCCGGCAACAGGACCCTATGAACTTACGGCTACTTACTGCCATGCGGATGAACGCTACGTTTCCCTATGTTTTACCAAATGTATGGTTGCCCTGTAACCCCGTAATTGATGTGATGGATGCAGGCCTGCGGGATAATTTTGGCCAGGAATCCACGTGGCGTTTTATCGATAATTTTAAAGACTGGCTTGCTGAAAATACCAGTGGTGTTTTAATAGTACAAATACGTGACAGGGAAAAAGATAACTGGCAACATCCGCTGGAAACAGGTACTATAACAGATTTATTGGTAAAGCCTGCCACCATGCTGCAGCATAACTGGTTTAATCTACAGGATTATTTTCAAAACCAGGCCTATAGTTTTATACCTGAACAAACCAGAACAAATTTGCACCGGCTGGAATTTATATATACGCCTAAAATTGAAGACCAGGGAGCAGCACTGAATTTTCATTTAACCGCAGCTGAAAAGGTAGATGTAATTGCATCTTTTAATGCAGCCAATAACCAGCAGGTATTGAAAGCATTAATACAATTGCTTAAATAAAAAAACCTGTTTGTTGCAACAGGTTCCTTCGACAAAAATATTACAACAGGGTTTAAAAAATCTTATCCTGCCATTCCATTGCCTGGTTAAGTGTTAATTCATCAAACACCATTTCCTTGCTTTTGAGCGCTTCTCTTAAAACGTCATTGATGGTTACAACGCCTTTAAATTGATTATGCTCAAACACAATCAGGTAGCGTGTTTTATGTGTATTCAATAATTCCATGCAATGCTCGGCAGTATCCTGCATGTCAATTACCGGAAGCGAAACACTCATCACTTCCTTAACAGCACAACTGTCGCTGTGTAACCCTTTTAAAATTACATTGCGGCTATAATCCCTTTCAGAAAAAATTCCATAGAATGTATCATTCTTATATACCACCAGGTAGCTAAGGTTAACTGAGTTCATGATGTGCAGAGCTTCAATCACTTTTGCATCGGGATCTACAAAATTAAATGCCGGCGTCTTACTCATTAATATGTTTGCAACTGTACGCATTGGTTTTAGGTTTAAGCTGTTAACAATCTGTAATTGAAGTTACGTTATTTTACCTTAGTTAATTAGCCGGCAGGCTGTATTAATTTAAAGGCATCAGGTATTATTTTTATCACCAGTTTTTGGGCAGTATAAGCCGGATCTCCGTCTACATGCAGCGGTGCTTTATCAAGATTGTGGATGATTAACTGCGGAGTTTGAAAATAAAGTACGTCTCTTTCATGAAACGTTTTATCATCATGTTCGTTTATTTTACCCGCAGTTACCTGCCTTGCAATTGCCAGCAGCATACGTAGTTTACTCATTTTTTTTACCACCACAATATCCAGCAGGCCGTCATTTAAACTGGCTTTTGGTGCGATGGTAAACTGGTTGCCAAATTGATTGCTGTTGGCTATACTAATAAAAAAAGCTTCGGCAGCAAATGACTTCCCCTTATTTACAATTTCAAAGGAATAAGGTTTGGCCGTAATGAAATTTTCAAGCGTTTTTTTAATATAGGTACCTAATCCACGGGATGACTGCCGGGCAAAATCGTGTGCTACCTGGGCATCAAACCCAAGTCCGCAAAGCATGCAGCTAAAAGTATCATTAATAAAAAAGGAATCAATATAACGGGCTCTACCGGTGAAAATTACATCAAGGGCTTTATTGATTTCCTTTGGAATTTTTGCCGCCAATGCCAGGCCGTTGCCCGATCCCATGGGGATGATGCCAATATTTACATCCTCCTCCATTAAGGTGGCGGCTACCTGGCTAACTGTACCATCTCCGCCGCAAACAACAATATCAGTAACGCCTTCCTGCTCAATTTTTTCTTTTAAAAAATGGTAATTACCCTGGGCGTTGGTATGTAAAATTTCATACGGTATATTTTGTTGCTTTGTTCTTTCTTCAATTATTTTTAAAACAGGCGCCTTGTCTTTTGTTCCAGAAATAGGGTTGATAAAATATATGATTTTCCGCGGCATCAATGATTGAATTTAGTAAAACATTAAAATTAACGTAAAGGCCCAACAGTTGCGGGTAATAAAATAGCATGCAACATTATTAACAACGGCGCTTGATTTTACTTCTTGAAATTGTTTAGTCAAAAATTATTTCAGATTATAATTGTCTACCAGCGCATCAAAGCACTGGCCCAGGTAAAGCCACTACCAAATGCAGCCAGGCAAACAAGATCGCCTTCGTTTACTTTGCCTTTTTCCCAGGCCTCGCATAAAGCTATAGGAATGGAGGCTGCCGTTGTATTACCGTACTGCTGAATATTATTAAACACCTGGTCATCCCTCAGCCCCAGCTTTTGCTGAACAAACTGGCTGATGCGCAGGTTAGCCTGGTGCGGTATCAGTAAATCAATATCGGTGGCGGCTAAATTGTTTTTTGCAAGTGCTTCCTGTATTACTTCCGGAAATTTTACAATGGCCTTTTTAAACACAGCCGGTCCGTCCATGAACGGAAAATTTTCAGCTTTGTCAATCATTTCTTTACTCATAAACATTCCACCTGCAGGCGCATCATCGTAAGTGGCAACAGCATTGGTTACCCAATGGTTGGCATGCGTGCCAGGGTTGTACATGGCCAGCAGCTCTGCACTCTGGCCATCGCTGTGCAGGTGGGTACTTAAAATTCCCTGACCTGGTTTTTCCGTTGCCTGCAACACCACAGCGCCTGCACCATCACCAAATATCACGGATACATTTCTGCCACGGGTGCTGAAATCCAAACCAAATGAATGCTTTTCACTGCCGATTACCAGTATATTTTTATACATACCGGTTTTAATAAACTGGTCTGCTACCGACAACGCATACACGAAACCGCTGCATTGGTTGCGGATATCCAATGCGCCTATTTCTCTCATTTGCATGGCACGTTGTACCAGCACACCACAACCCGGAAAATAGTAGTCGGGGCTTAAAGTGGCAAAAATAATAAAGTCAATGTCAGTTGGTGTGATGCCCGCCCGGTCAATCGCAATTGTCGCAGCTTCTACTGCCATGGTAGTGGTGGTTTCGTTGGTGCGGTGGGCGTACCTGCGCTCCCTAATGCCGGTGCGTTCCTGGATCCACTCATCCGAAGTATCCATAAATTGTTTCAGATCTTCGTTGGTTACTTTGTTTTGAGGAACATACATTCCTATTCCTGCAATTTTACTGGTTGGCATGAGCAATGGTTAAATGAATAAGCAAATTACATCATTGCCGATAATTTGCGGTAGTTGTGGAAAATAGCAATTGTTAATGGAGCGGTAAATAAGTAAATGTGGCTGGTGTCAGTTTACTTTTTTTAAATTTTTGGCAACAAAAAAATCATCATAAGTAGGTGAGGCGTCAAATTTGGAGTGAAACTCAATTTCCCGCCGCAGGTCTTTGCTGTTTTTTAAATAGCGTACGGTGAATTTTTCAGCAAGACAAAGGATGGACAAATTATCGTCACGCCGTTTTATCTCCGCTAAATACATTCTGCCTTTTATAAAGCAGTTTAAAAACTGCCTGCTGGAAACGATGGAAATAAATGCGGTTCCCCTAATGGTATCATTGGTTATAACATGATAAGGCTTTAATTCATCAATATACCCGGTGATGGCAATGTTATATTCCTGGTCGGTGTTTTTGGAAAAAATGATTTTTACGGGGTCTTCGACATGCTGCTGATCATATGCAGGCTTCGCAACAAACGCAGCCCAGCTGCCTAATAAACTTTCATCAATATTTTCCTGAGCAGCGGCATCAATACCGTAAGGTGAATCGTACGGGCAACCCCATAAAACAATGCAAACCAGTGGTAGTAAAAAAAGAGGTATAAATTTTCTCATCGCAGGTTTTTAAAATTAATGTTATTATTTGTAAAAAATAAATTGACTATACTTTTTACGATAGAATAACAAAATTTAGCGACGAAATACAAAAAAAAATTGTTGACCTGCCTGAAAAGCCCTGTGGCACATCGTTGCGTCGCACTCTTATACTGTATTTTTTAATTCTACATTGGCTTCCCGGGCAAAGTATAAACACTGAATCAAAATAAATCAACGCAAAAAGTTTGTAATAATTGTGCCTCTGAATTGTGGATGCAGCTAAATGTGCGGGGTTATATTTGTTTCACTTTGCCAAGAATTACCCCAATCCAACCAACGGCTTCCATCACCCAGGCGATACCTAAATGCACAATTAAGCCGCCCCATATACTGCCGGTATTATACACCACAATTCCTAATAAACTACCACCAAAAAAGCTGCTAATGGCTTCGCCCATGGGTTTACCTAAATGGATGGCGCAGTAAAAACAGGCCACGGGAATGATGCAATGCATACCGCAAATACGCATCAGGGCAAGTATTAAAAATCCGCGAAAGAAAAATTCTATGCTTACAAAATCAAAACCATAACACAATTCAAATACAACATACCGGACCTTGTCCATCCAGTTTTGCACCGGTATTGTATCAATCAGTTTTGCCTTGGGATAAACCTGTAAAAAATCTTTTTGTGTACCTGCCAGTACCAGCAAAGGAATCATTACCAGTAACATCAGCAGATAAGGGCGCAGGCTGTCAAGCGCTTTGGTGCCATAAAAAGGTTGTATATTTTTATCCTTTATGAACCATATAAAAAATACCGGTATCAGTAAAACAAAAACGCGTACAACCCAGTTAAGGCAATGCAGGTAAAATAAGCGGATAGGGCCTGACCAGGTGTTTATAATCCATTGCTGGTGCCAGTTAAAATTTACCCGGAAGGCAAATAACGCAGGAGCTAAAAAAAGAATGATCCAGAACCAGGCATCTTTATAGTAACTGCAATCTTTAAAAAATAACAGTTGTAAAAAAAAGGCGCCTGCAAAAGGAATGAAATACAGCAGGTAGTATCCTGTAAATCTGCCTAGCCGGCTGGTGGGTGCAGCAGCATATTTTTTTTCCAGGTTGTGCCAGTAGTTAAGATAAATAAGGCATCCCAGCATTAATGCTATCAGAAAAAAATACCTCCAGTTAAATTCTTTGGTGTAAAAATCTTTCAGGTATTTTAGTACGCTGTTCAGTGCTTTTTATTTTTGTACCTGTTGATTCATGACTGACCAAAGCAGATCTTTTAATTCTGGTAGTCCCTGGCCTGTTACGGATGAAATAAAAATATGCGGGATCTTTTGAGGAAGTTCTTTTGCAATGTCAGCCTTCAATTCTGCATCCAGCATATCACTTTTACTGATGGCAATTACAAAATCTTTCTGCAGCATTTCAGGATTGTATTGTTCCAGTTCGTTTACCAGTATTTCAAATTCTTTTTTATGATCAGCACAATCAGCCGGTATTAAAAACAGCAGGATGGAATTTCGTTCTATATGACGCAGAAACCGATGCCCCAGGCCTTTTCCTTCTGCAGCACCTTCGATGATGCCCGGTAAATCGGCAATACAAAAACTTTTGCCATCGCGGTATTCTACCATGCCCAATTGTGGTACCAAAGTGGTAAAAGCATAATCAGCTATTTTTGGTTTTGCAGCGGTAATTACAGATAACAGTGTTGATTTGCCAGCATTGGGAAAACCCACCAAGCCAACATCAGCCAATACTTTTAATTCCAGTAATTTCCATCCTTCGGTTCCTTCTTCACCCGGCTGCGCATATTCAGGCGCCTGGTTGGTGGCAGTTTTAAAATTGGCATTTCCCAATCCGCCACGACCCCCTTTTACCCAAATTACCTCCTGGCCATCTTCCAATATTTCTACTTCTTTCTGGCCTGTTGCTTCATCACGGGCAATGGTGCCTAATGGCACTTCAATAATAATGTCTTTACCAAAACGACCGGTACTGTTGTTTTTGCTGCCACTTTCTCCATCTTCTGCCAGCACATTTTTGTAATAACGCAGGTGAAGCAATGTCCACAATTGGGAGCTTCCCCTTAAAATAATATGTGCGCCCCTGCCGCCATCTCCACCATCCGGACCAGCCATGGCGTTGTATTTGGTACGCATAAAATGCCTGCTACCAGGTCCTCCATGGCCACTGCGGCAAAAAATTCTGATATAATCTATAAAATTTGACTTTTCCATTATTGTTGCAAAGGTCGGTTTTTTTGCGGAGGGTTAAGTACTTAATGATTGTGCGTCGCCTTTTTATAAACTCACAGTTGAGTTAACTGTTTATTGGTACGAAAGCAGGTTCCTTTAAAAAGCGCAACAACATGCTGTTGCTGGTTGGTAACAGTTACCTGGTAAAGTCCGGTATTTTTTCCATTGTGAATTTCGGTTGCTTCGGCTGTCAGCACATCGGCAACATGTACAGGCTTTATAAAATTAATAGCTGTATCCAACGCTACTGATAATGTATTGCGGCTGTTGCAGGCCAGGGCAAAACAAGTATCGGCTAGTGAAAAGGCAATGCCGCCATGTACAATGCCAAGGCCATTGATCATCTCTTTGCGAACCACCATTTTTATTTTACTGAAACCTTCTTTGGTTTGCAACACCTCAATGCCGAGCCATTGGCTAAACAGATCATGCTGTAAAATATGTGCAACTGCTTTTTCTGCGATGCCGTTTTTATCAGGATTCATACTGTATAATTTTAAGTCGAGTGGAATTAATTTAAAGTAGTTTCAGATTTCGCGTAGCGTTCCTGGGATTGTTTAATGCCATGGGAGCTGGTACAAAACTAACTATAATAATTACTGCACATCTAACTTCCTAAGGCAGCCAGCAGGTAATTTTTTTGTTTTTTATAAACAGAAAGACAATACAGCAGGTATTATCTCTCATTCAAATAAAAAATATAACATAAAATATGTCTGCTGATATAACCTGCAAATACAGTCCAGTTGGTAAATGAGCGTTAAATGCGCATACAAATAAATAAATAGCAACGATCAATATATCTAAATAAAAAAAATTATATTTATCCAGAAAATATATTATTTTTACAACCTGCTTGCACATTTCCATTTCCTCCTATCTTAATGAAAACCCATCCACAAAGGCATTTTTTACCTTGGTGTGCTGTTTAAAAAGAATTCAAAAAATATATCCTTATAAATAATTGACTAAAGATTTTTCTTGTGGTTTCAGAGGTAAGCAAGGCCGGTGATTTTTATCACTGGCCACTATTTTTTTAGATGTATCCGTTCTTTAATTCTTCATTTTATTTTACAATCCATTTTTAAGATTTCTGTTCTTTTACCGGCACATAGGTCTCTTTTACCGGTTTCAAATTCCTTTCGCCCAACGCATTTTTATTTTCCTGCATCAGTAAAAATGTAGCGTGATGCCAGCCTTATCCAGGCTTTATCAACGCCATTCCCTTCAGTACTTCATAACAAAATCAATTAAAACAATGCAATCGGTTCGTCTACAACAACTGGTATATAAGGTTCATGTGTTATTGCCCCAACAGAAAGGTCTTATCCTTATCCCTGCGGAGAAATAAACAATTCAATACCAGGAAATAAATGTTATGAATATACATGCCTGATTATGGAACTGTCATTATTTTACTTTATGATTTCTTTGTGATTTTGGTGCACAATATTCCCTAGCTTAGCGCATTATTATCTCTGCCTCAATACTTTTAAAAGCGCTGTTACTGTTCTCATGGATTAATTTTTACCTGCACATTTATTTTACCAGATTTTTCTAACTGCATGGGAATTTTTTATTCAATCTAAAAAATTATTGCCATGAGTAAACCAAACAAAGCAGGTTTTTTTACTATTGCCGTATTGATGGGAAACATTTCCATTTGTCAGGCGCAGTTGAATTTAAGCAACTGGCAGGTGGGTGTTAACGCAGGTACATTTGTTTACCAGGGCGACCTTACACCTGAAACTTTTGGATCGTACAAAACGCTGAAACCAGCTTTGGGTTTTTATATTTCCCGCATTTTAAATCCATCCTTCCTTTTACGGACGAATATTGCTACCGGGCGTTTGCTGGGTTCCGATGCCAGATACAGCAGCCCCGCATACCGCCAGCAACGCAACCTGCGCTTTACTTCACCTGTTACAGAAATTTCTGAACTAATGGTTTGGAATATGTTTGGCAATAACGGCAATGAAATTGGCAACCGTTTCTCGCCTTATATTTTGGGGGGCGTTGGGATAAGCTTTTTGAATATTGACCGCAGCAGTAATTTAAACAAATCTTTTTTTGTAAATGAACCACAGGTAACGACTGGCCTTGCCGTGGACATGAACAGAACACCTCCACGGACTATTTTGGTTGTACCAGCTGGTATTGGAGTAGAATATTTTTTAACATCCAATATATCCTTAACTGCAGAAACAAATTTCAGGTACACTTTTACTGATTACCTGGATGGTTTTAGCCAGGTGGCAAACCCTGATAAAAAAGATTTTTACCAATCGCATACCATTGGGATAGTTTTTAAATTTAATAAAAACAAAGGGTTGCCTTGCCCTGTGATAAAGCGATAAGAAACCGGCATTTATAAAGGTAAACCGGTGATGCGGCAGTTAAATTATTCCACGGCAAGGTTTAAGAAATCGAGCATTGGTTTCATAGTTTCAAAAACTTTGGCCACATCTTTTACCAGCGTTTTGCTTTGCAGTTCTGCATCTGTAAAGGGCTTACTCACAATGAAGTGTTTCATCTTAAGATAGTGAATGGCCGGGTTTGTTTCATCATATCCCTTTGGAGGTCTTTGCAAGGATTCAATACCATCCACCCCATTGGGGAAATATTTTTTAAATGTTTTGTTGTCAATGATCTTTTTCCATTCATTAAAATTGTAATCAATTTCCTGGCGTATTTTAGCAAGCTCCGTAGGCATGGGCGAATAAAAGCCACCGGCAGCGTAACTCTTGCCTGGCTCGCAGTGAAAATAATAGCCGGCCACACTCGCCTTTTTACCACCACGGCTAAAGTAAGCGGCCATATTATTTTTATAAGGGCTTTTGTTTTTACTAAAGCGAACATCGCGGTTGATGCGAAACGTACAATCTTTTACCTGGAGGGTGCCAATGGGTTCATCAAAACCTGCGATAGCAGGAATTAACTGGCCAACCAATTTCTGCAGATCGGCTTTTGCATTTTCGTATACCTGCCGGTGGGCATCAAACCAGGGCTTGTTGTTATTGTCCTGTAGGTCTTTTAAAAAACGGATGGTTGCGGATTGCAGCATTGTTATTTTTTTTGTCACAAATGTAGGGCAATAAATAAGTAAGAAGGAGTTGTGTTTATCTTGTTTTTTGGAACGAAAGATTATTTTACACCTGCCCAGTTTTCGCCACTTTTAATTCTGTACAATGTCATTTCACTGACGTTATATTTGGCAGCTATCATTTTATAAGTCAGTTTTCTTTTTGGGTTGCTGATGGCTTCTTTTATCAGCTTTACTTTTGAAACGTTTAGTTTAAGTCCTTCGGTTTTGCCAGCCTGTCTTTTTTTATAGGCAATTTTTTGCGGGCTGTTTTGCTGATGCCTACCTACCTCATCAGCCGTTACCCATTGCAGGTTGGTGTAGTGGTTATCTTTTTTATTATGGTTAAGATGAATAACGTAACTGTGTTTTGAAGAAGGCATTTTACAAAACAGCCTGGCAATTTCCCGGTGGAGATAGAGAGTGCCGCTGCCATCGGGCAGGTGAAAGTTTAACGTGGGGTAGCCTGAAGTGAGCGAACCATTCAGCAGTTGACCATCAGTATGTATGTCCGCGCTATAACTTGCTGCACGGCCATGAGAAGAAACAGCATATTTTTTTCGCAATGCCTTATAACCGTTAAACTGTAAAACGTTCCATTTTTCACCGGGGAGTTTTTTTATCATACAGCAAATTTTTAGTTCTTTTTTACTGGGTTGTAAAAACAAATACTGCTGAATTGTTATGCAAAAACAAGCTGCTATAAAAATAAAAAATTATTTTTCCTGGGGCAGCATTTTTATAAATTCTTCTTCACTAATTATTTTAATGGTTTGAATTTTTTTTGCTTTTTCCAGTTTGCTGCCAGCATCATCCCCCACAACCAAATAATTTAATTTGCTGCTGACACCACTGACTAATTTTCCGCCGTTTTCTTCCACCTTTTCTTCCGCGTCGCTTCTTTTAAGCCTGTTAAGCGTACCAGTAAACAAGAAGGTTTGTCCGGCCAGCGGCGTATCGGTTACAATTACCTGTTTCTTTTGATTTTTTAGTGAAATGCCCAATTGTTCCAGCTTTCGAAGCATGTGCAGATTTTCCGCATCGTGAAAAAAGCGGTAAATGCTTCCCGCTACTTTAACTCCGATGTCTTCGGCCTGCTGCAATTGTTCTTCTGTGTAATCTGTAAACTCCATCAAATCATTTACCAAATTAGCCAGTGTTTTAGCCGTGGTTTCACCAACATAACGGATACCCAAACCATATATTAACCGATGTAAGGGCTGCGATTTGGAGCTCGTGATTGCTGCCTGCAAATTGTCGAGCGATTTTTTTCCAAAGCCTGGTAACTGACCAATGACTTCGTAATCCAGTTCATATATACCCGGAACATCTTTTAATAAACCAAGCTCAAAGAATTTGCGCACATTGGCCTCTCCAAAACTTTTAATATCCATTGCATCTTTACTTACAAAATGAATAATTCTTTCCACCACCTGTGCGGGACAATTGATATTAATGCAGCGCCAAACGGCTTCACCTTCCGGCTTAAATAACTGGTGACTGCAAACGGGGCAGCTTGTTGGAAATTGTATGGCTTCTTCTGAACCAGTTCGGAGCTCGGTAAATGATTTTACAATTTGTGGTATTACATCGCCGCTGCGTTCTATGAGAATAGTATCGCCCAGCATCAGCTGCTTTTCCTTAATGTATTCTTCATTGTGGATGGAGATACTTGTTACGGTAACACCGCCAACTGCTGCTGCGGCAATTCTTGCAACAGGGGTAACTGCCCCGGTCCGGCCCACCTGGAAGTTAACGCCTAGTAATTTGCTGGTTGCCTGGCGCGCCTTAAACTTAAAAGCAATTGCCCAGCGTGGATGATGGGATGTCATCCCCAGCCGCTCCTGTAATTGCAGATCATTCACTTTCACCACCATTCCATCAATTTCATAAGGCAACGTGTCGCGTTTGTTTTCAAAATCTTCTACATGCTGAATCACCTTGTCTATTCCCTTTACCACCAACATTTCTTTTTTAGGACTTCTGAATCCCAGGTTCCAAAGCATTTCAAGCATGCCGGAGTGAGTAGTTGGCTGGCGCGTGTCCGTAGCAGTTATATAGCTTACATGGTATAAAAAAGCTTCCAGGTTTCTCCGCCCAACTTCCGCGGTATCTTTTATACGCAACGACCCGGCGGCAGAGTTGCGGGGATTGGCAAATGGCGGAATCCCTTCTTCAATTAATTTATCGTTGAATTTTTTAAAATTATTTTTATTGATCAGTACTTCACCCCGTATCTCAATTTGCTCAATACCATAACTGCTGAATTTGGCGCTGAGCGGCAGAGATTTTATTTGCCGCGTATTGATGGTAATTTCATCACCGACCACACCATCGCCCCGGGTAGCAGAACGATACAGCTGGTCATTGTCGTATATCAGTGAAATACTGGCGCCATCAAATTTAGGTTCTACACAATATTCAATTTCGGAAAGGCCTGAGAGTTCTTTCGCTTTCCTGTCCCAGTCAAGCAAATCATCGGCATTGTATGAATTTTCTAAAGATAGCATTGGCACCAGGTGTTGCACTTTTGGGAAACTGCTTACCAGCCCTTTGCCTACTCTTTGTGTAGGAGAGTCCTGAGTGACCAGTTCGGGATGGACCTTTTCAAATTTTTCCAGCAGTTTGTATAAAATATCATACTCTTCATCGCTGATAAGCGGATCGTTTTGTACATAGTACCGGTATTCATGAAAGCGAAGTATTTCCCGGAGGCTGTCAACCTTGCCCGTGGTAACCGGGTCGCTCTTTTCCCTGGCAGCCAATAACCAATCACTGGTTTTGGACTGTAATTTTTTCGTTTGGCTGTTGTCGTACATATAACTGTTGCTGCTGTAAAATTATAGAATTCAATTACTAATAATTACACATAAATTAATACGGTCGCTTTTTTATCCATCCGGAATTATATGCACAACAGGGCAAATCTCTTTTTAAAAAATAAAATAAATAAAACAGAAGCCGCATTTTTATTTTGTCACTGTCGATAATGTGTTTAATTTACACATTAAATGCGCCACATGAAAAAAACTCTGCAGCTGCTTATTATTCTTTTTTTTGCTTTTACTTCCCATGCACAGTTACTTTCCTGGTCTCCTCAATTTCCAGGCGATAATTCTACCATAACAATCACTGTTGACGCAACAAAAGGCAACCAGGCATTGAAAGGCTATACCGGTACTGTCTACATGCATTTGGGCGTAATCACTAACCTTAGCACAACGCCGGGCGACTGGAAATATGTACCCACAACCTGGGCATCCACAACGGCGCCGGTAGCAACTTCACTTGGTAGTAATAAGTGGTCGTTTATAATCACCAACCCTAGGGCATATTTTAATTCAGGTGCTGGCGGCGTTCCCGCGGGGGAAACTATTTTAAAAATAGCGTTACTTTTCAGGGATGCAGCGGGAAACCTGGTGCAAAAAAATGCGGATGGTTCGGATATGTACGTGCCCATTTATGCAGCCGGCAGCAATCATATCCAATTTACTACACCGCTGATTGTACCGACCAACACAATTTCTCACGAACCAATTACAGCAACTATAAACCAAACTGTTGCTGTTGCGGCCACAGCTTCTACTACTACAGGCATTTTAAATTTATACTATAACGGAACAAAAATTACGGGCCCTTTGAGCGGGGTTGCCACCATTACCGGCAATGCATTGGTAACCGCAACAGGTAACCAGCAACTTATATCAGAACTTGTTTTAAGCGGTGTCAGTTATTACGATACGGTCAATTTTTATATAGCCCCTGTTACCGTAGTAGCGCCATTACCTTCAGGGGCTGTGGAAGGAATTAATTATGCCTCTAACTGCACCTCAGTAACGCTTGTTTTGTATGCGCCGAATAAAAGCGATGCCATGGTAATTGGTGATTTTGCCGGTAGTAACTGGATGCCGCAGGCTGCCTTTCAAATGAATAAAACACCGGACGGTAACTATTACTGGCTCACTATTAATGGTCTTGCTTCCGGCCAGGAATATGCTTTTGAATATGTTGTCGACAATGCAATTTATGTTGCTGATCCGTATAGTGAAAAAATACTGGATCCTGCCAACGACCAATATATTCCGGCAGCAACTTACCCAGCGTTAAAGCCATACCCGGTGAATGTCAACGTTTCAGCAGGAAAAAATGGAATAGTAAGTGTGCTGCAAACATGTGCGCCTGCCTACAACTGGCAGGTAACCAACTTCACAAAGCCGGATAAGCGAAACCTGATCACCTACGAATTATTGGTACGTGATTTTGGTGATGCCCGCAATTACCAGATGCTGATTGATACCGTCGGTTATTTTAAACGGCTGGGAATAAATGCCATCGAATTGATGCCGGTAAACGAGTTCACCGGAAACGAAAGCTGGGGATATAACCCAACTTTTTATTGTGCGCTTGATAAAGCTTATGGCACAAAAAATAAGTTTAAGGAATTTATTGATCTGTGTCACCAAAATGGTATTGCTATAATCCTGGATGCGGTATATAATCATATGGACGCATACAGTAATCCGCAGGGCCGGTTATATTGGGATGCAACCGCTGGAATACCCGCTGCAAACAGTCCCTGGTTTAACCAGAATGCGCCGCACCCATATAGCGTATTTAACGACCTCAACCACACTACCACCGCCACACAATATCTTGTTGAAAGATCTATGGAATATTGGCTGAAAGAATATAAAGTAGACGGCTTTAGGCTTGACCTGGCAAAAGGATTTACTCAAACACAAAGCAGTACAACCACTGTTGAAAATTATGATGCTACGAGGGTTGCCAATTTAAACCGGTACTATGATTATATAGTGCCGAAATTTCCCGGGACGTACATGATACTGGAATTTTTAGGGCAGCAAAGGCAGGAAGAACAGGAATATGCCACCAAAGGATTTATCCTGTGGGGAAACAATAATGCCACCTATAACCAGAATACGATGGGCTATGCCAGCAATGCTGATTTTTCTAAAATTGTATATAACAGTACGCAGGGAGCCTTTACCACACCATCTGAAATGGGATATATGGAAAGCCATGATGAAGAAAGGCTGATGTATAAAAATGAGCAATATGGTAATATTGCAGGCGGTTATAATGTAAAAACTGTTGCCACGGCTTTAGACAGGCAGGCAGCAGCAGCGGCTGTTTTCTTCACTGTGCCGGGGCCAAAAATGTTTTGGCAGTTTGGCGAAAGAGGGTATGACATTTCATTGGGTTTTGGCGGTTCCAACGTAGCCAATAAACCGCCACATTGGGAATATATGGCTGATGCGGACAGGCTGAAATTATGGAATGCCTATGCGCAACTGATAAAATTAAGATTGAATAATCCTGCTGTTTTTAATAACCCCAGTTTTACATATGATTTTAATGATAACAACGGCTTGTTCAGAAAATTACAGATTGCAGATCCTTTGGCTGCAGGTATTAAGGTTACCGTAATAGCCAACCTGGATGTATTACCGCAAACCAGGACCATCTCTTTTCAATCTGCCGGCGACTGGAATAATTATTTAAGCAACGGAACAGGCACGGGACTGAATGGTATCACTGGCAATGCTTTTAATCTTACAGCCGCAACACAATCAATCACATTGCAGCCCGGTGAATACCATGTGTATGTAAGCGTTCCCACTTGCGCAACGGTTGCGCCTACTGCAACAAGCCCGGTAAATTATTGCCAGAATGCAGTTGCTGCATCACTTACTGCTACCGGCACAAATTTGTTATGGTACACTACTGCCACCGGTGGTACAGGAACTGCCAACGCTCCGATACCAGTTACATCAACCACTGGCAGTACTAATTATTATGTAACTCAAACAAACGGCTGTGAAAGCTCACGCCTGCCTGTTACTGTTAATATATCAGCAACAACACCAGTACCTGTTATTACTACACCTGTTAACTATTGCAAGGGAGTTACACCTGTTGCACTTACAGCAACCGGCACAGGCTTGCTGTGGTACACTACGGCAACAGGCGGCACCGGTTCTGCAACAGCACCCGTTCCATCAACCGTTGCGGCTGGCACAACAATTTTTTATGTTACACAAACCCTGAGCTGTGGGGAGAGTTCAAGGGCTGCAATAACAGTAAACATTTCTCCCGTTCCAGCTGCGCCAGTTGTTGCAACCCCGGTTATGTTTTGCCAGAATACTACGGCGGTGGCCTTAACAGCCACTGGTACCAGTTTATTATGGTATGCTGCACCCACCGGCGGTACGGGCAATACAGCAGCACCCGTTCCGGGAACTGCTATTACAGGCAATGCAGTTTATTATGTTACCCAGGCTGTTAACGGCTGCGAAAGCGAGCGGGCCACTATTACTGCAACTGTAAAAGCGACACCTGCAATACCATTGGTTACTTCATCGGTCACTTATTGTCAAAACGCAACTGCCAGTGGTTTGTCAGCCACCGGCACCAGTTTATTGTGGTATACCGCTGCGACAGGTGGCAGTGGTATTGCAACTGCTCCGGTACCATCCACTGCAGCTGCAGGGACGGTTAGTTATTATGTAAGTCAGACTAACAATGGGTGTGAAAGCCCGAGAGCATCTATCACAGTAAATACAACAGCACTTCCTGCTACGCCGGTAGTTGTTGAAGCTGTCGCTTATTGTCAGCATGAAAACGCCGCTGTTTTATCAGCAACAGGTACTGATTTGTTATGGTATACTGTTGCTACAGGTGGCGTTGGCAGTTCTGTTGCAATTGTTCCTTCTACAGAGGTTGCTGGTAACACTACTTATTATGTGAGTGAGCGAAACAACTGCGGCGAAAGTGGCCGGGCGGAAATTACTGTAACTGTAAAAGCAACACCAGCACCTCCAACAGCGTTGGCGGTTTCAGATGTAACACTTACAGCAGCTCATCTCAGCTGGGCAGCTTTACCAGGCATTTTTTATTCGGTAGATTATAAAGCCATCATCAGCAGCAGCTGGATAAACGTTTTATCGAACAGCACCGCAGGTAGTATTGCTATTGAAAATTTATCACCAGCCACAACGTACGACTGGAGAGTTAGTGCCAATTGTACCGGTATTGGTGCCGGTAATTTTAGCAATGCACAGTTTACTACCGCCTCGAGGAATAATACCATTACCAATCTAAAAGATGGATTCGGCCTTAAAATTTCACCTGATCCTGCAGCAGGCGAGGTGGTGATTGATTACCTTGTACCAGGCAGCGGCAAGGTCACCCTTTCATTGATTACGTCGCTCGGGCAGCGAATACAACGCCTGTTCAGCGGTACACAAAACCAGGGACAGTATCAATTAATTTTGCCATACCAGTTAAAGGGGATAAATTCCGGAAATTATTTTATACAGCTTGAACAAAATGGGAAAAGCCATTATATTCACTTTATTAAAAAATAAACAAACTACCATCAGCAGATTTTAAAAAAGAACGAATGTCGGCCGCAGAAAAAAAAGCACTGGAAAAAAAGAGTAAATCAATACATGCTATTCAATCAGAACTGGAAAATACCAATCGCATCGCCCTGTCTGTTGACTGTGTAATTTTTGGCTTTGATGAAAACAAACTCAAAGTATTGCTGATAAGAAGTGATTTAAAAAAGTATTCGGGTAAATGGTCATTACTAGGCGACCTTGTATTTCCAAAAGAAGATTTGGATGATGCAGCTTACAGAATATTAAAACAACGTACCGGTTTAAGTGATGTATACCTGGAGCAGGTGCATACTTTTGGAGCTGTTGACAGGCATCCGGCAGGCCGGGTAGTTACAGTTACTTACTGCTCTTTAATTAATGTGCAGCATCATAAAATAAATATTTTAGATAATGAACTGCACTGGCACGATGTACAAACGGTGAAAGACCTCGCTTTTGATCACCAGCAAATATTTGATACCTGTTTAAAACAGTTGCAAAAAAGGGTACAGGAACACCCGTTGGGTTTTAACTTATTACCCAAAAAGTTTTCGCTGAGAGACCTGCAAAATTTATATGAAGCGATACTGGATGTAAAAATGGACAGAAGGAATTTCAGAAAGAAATTTTTTACTATGGACTTGCTGATTGATCTGAATGAAATGGAACAAGATGCACCACACCGTCCGGGAAAGTTGTATAAATTTAATTTTGAGAAATACGAAAAGAAACAGAAAAAGTGGGTGGGTATAGACTTTTAGCCCGGGCGCCCACGTAATTTCCTCTCAGGTTTACTATCAGCACCAACTCTGTAATAATTTTTTTTCTAAAAGCAGCGTTAATTCACACAAAACGGTCTAGATTTGCGTAATATATACACATTGTAATAATGTAAAAAATACACATTACTATTGTGTAAAAAATACACATACAAAAATTTAACCAGCTTTATTAACGAATGGCTGCTTTATGAAATACCACCAAATTGTTTGCTACTGAGAAAATCTGTTCACCCATCCCTGGATGAGTTCATCTTCCCCTCCACAACATTTTGCCTGCATTTCTTCTGCCATCAAAAAGAAAAATTATGCATATGAAAAAGAGCATGAAAAGATGCTTCAGGTTTTTTTCAATGACGCTTGCCGTATTGCTGCTTTCCGCAGCGGCTATGGCACAAAGTGTTGTTACTGGAAAAATTACTGATTCAAAAGACGGCAGCCCTGTTGCCGGCGCAACCGTAACAGTGAAGGGCACACAGCGTTCCACACAAACCGCCGCTGATGGTACTTACAAATTAACCGTGGCCGACGGTTCAACGCTGGTTTTTACCTCAGTTGGTTTTGGCCGCCAGGAAATAGCGGTAAATGGCGCAACAATGAATGTAAGCCTCGTTACTTCAAGTCAGCAGTTAAGTGACCTTGTTGTGGTAGCTTACGGCACACGTAAAAAAAGTGATTTGACAAGTGCAATCACTTCTATTTCTTCCAAAGATTTTCAAAAAGGTGCTATTGCTTCCTCCGAACAATTGTTGCAGGGAAAAGTAGCCGGTTTGCAAATTACAACAGGAGGTGGTGCTGCCGGTGGTGGAAGTACTATCCGCATCCGCGGCGGATCTTCTATCAGTGCAAGCAATGATCCTTTGATTGTAATTGATGGGGTACCGGTGGATAACAATAACTTACCTGGTTCAGCTAATTTACTTAATACTATTAACCCGAATGACATTGAATCAATGAGTGTTTTGAAAGATGCATCTGCAACTTCATTGTACGGTTCAAGGGCATCAAATGGTGTGATTCTTATTACTACTAAGAAAGGCTTAAAAGGAAAAATCAAATTCAATTTTAATACGCAATTGTCTGCAGGTGCAGTAGCTAAAAAAGTAAGTGTATTAACTGCTGATCAAATCAGGACCATTATCAACACGGATGCAATGACTTCCGGAAATAATACCTATAAAAGTTTATTAGGCAGCGCCAATACTGACTGGCAGGATCAGATTTTTCAAACAGCAATCGGAAATGATAATAACCTGAGTGCAAGTGGAGCAATTGGTAATATCCCTTTCCGCATTTCGGGAGGTTATTTGAACCAGGACGGAATTTTAAAAACAGATCATTTTAACCGTTATTCTACTGCTTTAAATTTATCACCTAAATTTTTGGATGATCATCTTTCTATCAACCTGAATGTTAAATACTCTTCTACCAGTAACCGTTTTGCAGACCAGGGAGCTGTAGGTTCTGCGGCAGCATTTGATCCTACTCAACCAGTTCACGATGCTACACACAATGGCAAATGGGGTGGCTATTATGAGTGGTTGCAGCCAGGTACAACATTACCAATTGATTTGTCAACACGTAACCCGCTTGCTTTGCTGGAGTTAAGACATAACACGTCTACTGCCAACAGAATTATTGGTAATGTGCAGCTTGATTATAAATTACATTTCTTTCCTGATCTGCATTTGCAGGCCAACTTGGGTTTGGATAATGCCAATGGCAGCGGACACGACAACCGGGATTCTATCATGGCGACCGACTATAAAACAGCCGGCCGGTATGCTTACTACAAACAAGGCAAGCAAAATAAACTGGCCGAAGTTTCCCTGTTTTATACAAAAGATATCAAAAGCATTAAAAGCAAAATAGACGTGCTGGCATTGCATGGTTACCAGGATTTTTTGACCAATGTATCTAATTATGCCAGCTATGGACAAAATGGAGTAGTAATTGCCAACAGTGTTCCAACGTTTGCTACTGACAAACCAGAGTACAGGCTGGAATCTTATTTGGGCCGCATGAATTATGCCTATGACAATAAGTACTATTTAACAGCTTCAGTCCGCAGGGATGCAAGTTCAAAATTTTCACCTGCAACCCGTGTAGGTTATTTCCCTGCTGTATCAGCTGCCTGGAAACTGAAAGAAGATTTCTTTAAAAACACCCGTTTATTAAGTGAATTAAAATTGCGTGGAAGCTGGGGTGTAACCGGCCAGCAGGATATCAGCGGAACAGGTGGCAGCTTTAATCCATTGTATCCATACCTGCCAGTTTATTCAGTAAGTAATTCTTCTGCACAATACCAATTTGGAAATGCATTTATCAGCTACCTCCGTCCGGGTGCATACGATCCCAATATTAAATGGGAAACAACAACTACTTCCAACCTCGGTCTTGATTTCGGATTTTTAAACAACCGTATTTCAGGTTCAGTGGAAGTTTATCAAAAGAAAACAAAAGATTTATTAGGTGCGGTGCCACAGGCTGCAGGCCGCAATTTTGATATTTCTATCGTAACCAATATTGGTAACCTGGAAAGTAAAGGTGTTGAGTTTGTATTAAATACTACACCTGTAAAAACAAAAAACGTTACCTGGGATTTTGGATTTAATGTGGCTTACAACGAAGATAAAATTACCAACCTGGGTCCGTCAAAAGCAATACCCCAGAGTGGTATCAGTGGTGGTACCGGTAACCAGATTGGCATATTTGACGTAGGATATGCACCTTTTACCTTTAATGTTTACCAACAGGTGTACGATAGCAAAACCAGTAAATTGATTGAAGGATTATATGAGGACAGAAACAGGGATGGTGCTGTAGATGCAAAAGATCAGTATTATTATAAAAAGCCGGCACCAGATGTCTTGTTAGGGCTTAGCACACAATTAATGTACAACAAATGGGTACTTGGCCTGGCCGCACACGGCGCTTTCGGCAACTACCTGTATAACAACTTCAGCTCCAACAGCGGGGTGTTGCGTTCTATAAAAAATCCTATCAACTTCATAGGCAATGCAGGAACAAATTACCTGTCAACAGGTTTTGTAAATAACCAGTACCTGACTGATTATTATATTGAGAATGCTTCGTATTTACGGTTGGATAATATCAATATTGGTTTTAATGCAGGTAAGGTATTCGGCAACAAAGTTTCTTTAAGGGTAAACGCCAGCGTTCAGAACGTGTTTGTAATTACAAAGTATTCAGGACTTGATCCGGAAAATTCTGATCCTCATGGAGTAGATAATAATATCTATCCACGCCCACGTATTTTCTCATTGGGTTGCAATCTTGATTTCTAATTTGATAAAAATATTTTTTATGATAAGTAAAACATTTAAAAAAATAGTTGTTGCGTTTGTTGCGGTTGCGGCTGTAACATCCTGCGCAAAAAAGTTGGACTTAAATCCAACGAATGATCTTACACCGGATAAAGTTTATTCCACACCAGCAGGATACAAAAGTGTACTGGCTAAAATTTATGGAGGACTTGCTTCCGGTGGAAACCAGGGACCTGCCGGTCAGCCGGATATCAGCGGCAACCTGGATGAAGGTTCACAAATCGCTTTTATACGTCCATATTTCAACTGCGAGGAACTACCAACTGATGAAGCCGTAGTAGCCTGGAATGACCAGACCATACACGATTATCACAATTTATCATTCACCAGCGCTGACCCGTTTTTAAAAGGAATGTACGCCAGGCCGATGTACAATATTACTTTGGCAAATGAATACCTGCGTTACTCCACCGATGAAGCGGTGGCTGCCAATGGCATTACCGGCGCAGACGCTACCAGCATTAAAAGCACCAGGGCGGAAGTTAGATTTTTAAGAGCGTTTAATTACTGGCTGATGATGGACTTGTTTGGCAACTCTACTTTTGTAACAGAAGCAGATGTTGTTGGCGGACCATTGCCAGCGGAAATAAAAAGAGCTGATTTGTTCAAATATATTACAGGTGAATTAAAAGCAATTGATGCTGACCTGGCTCCTGTTAAAACCATTGAATACGGCAGAGTTGACCAGGGTGCTGCATGGGCTTTACTTGCCCGTGTTTACTTAAATGCAGAAGTGTATACTGGTACGCCCCATTATGACAGTGCAATTTTTTATGCATCCAAAGTAATTGGCGGCGGATATGCATTACAATCCAGCTATGCAAAATTATTTATGGCTGATAATGATAAGCAAAAAAATGAATTCATTTTTGCGGTGCCTATTGATGGTTTACATACACAGGGTTATGGTAACACAACCTTTATAGCACACGCCGCATCAGGTGATGAAGCTACTTCTGATTATGGAGTTACAGGTGGTGGATGGTATGGCTACAGAGCTACGTCCGGCCTGGTAAATTTGTTTGCTGATAAAACAGGTGCTTCTGATACAAGGGCCATGTTTACTACTTCAAAATATGGCACCGGTTCAGCCCAGCTGGCTATAGCTGATATCAGCAATTTTGACCAGGGACCACATGTTGTTAAGTTTGTAAATAAAAGATCAGATGGTGCCAAAGTGAATGACCCTACAGGTTATTTTGCAGACATCGATTTTCCTGTTTTCCGCTTACCTGAAATGTACCTGATCTACGCAGAAGCAACCCTTCGCGGCGGTGCAGGTGGCGATAAAACAGCCGCATTGACTTATCTGAATTTATTGAGGGTTAGGGCTTACGGAGGAACAGCAACCGGACAGTTAACCTTAAGTGATTTAACCACCCAGCTAATATTGGATGAGCGGGGACGTGAATTGTATTGGGAAGGTCATCGCCGTACAGATTTAATCAGGTTCGGGTTACTGACATCCGGTACTTATTTATGGCCATGGAAAGGTGGCGTTGCTTCCGGTACCGCGGTGGATGCAAAATATAATTTGTTCCCAATACCTGCTACTGTCTTATCAGCTAATTCTAACCTCACCCAAAATCCGGGGTATTAATCACTCACTGCTAAAATCAAAAAAAATGAAAAAAATAGTAAAATCATTCTTTCTCTTTTCTATGCTGGGTGTAGTGTTTACTGCCTGCAAAAAAGATGAAAATAAAGTTTATTTTGAAGGCGGTACAAGTCCTGTATTAAGCAGTTCGGTTACTGCAAGTACACTTCCGCTTTCTTTTGCAAACAAGGATAATGCAGCGCTGAATTTAAGCTGGACAAATCCGAATTATATGTTTAACACCGGCGTTAGTTCGCAGGATGTAAGCTACCAGGTTGAAATAGACACTACTGGTGCCAACTTCACCAGCACTTCAAAACAAACAGTGTCGGTAAGTAAAGATTTAAGTAAATCATTTTTAGTATCAGAATTTAACGGATACCTGTTGAACCAGCTGGTACTGACTCCGGGAGTTTCACACAACATAGAATTAAGGGTAAAATCTTTTTTGGGCAACAACTCCGCAGGGTTATACTCCAATGTTTTAAAATACAAGGTTACGCCTTATGCTATCCCGCCTGTAGTGGAGCCTCCAACAAATGGCACATTATGGCTTACCGGTGATGCAACTGCTTCAGGGTATGCAAATCCTTTGCTTGCACCTTATGATGCGAGCCAGAAATTTAAGATGGTTTCAGCTACACTATATGAACTTACTGTAACCATGAAAGGTGGGGGCGCTTATAAACTGATACAGGAACAAGGTAAATGGGATACGCAATATCACATGAAAACAGGTGGGACCTGGGATGCCGGCGATTTTGAAAAGAAGGATTCAGACCCCGGATTTGCAGGACCAGCGGCAGCAGGCAGCTATAAAATTGCTGTTGATTTTCAGCGGGGAAAATATGCTGTTACCAAATTGTAAAACTAACCAGCCAACAAGGCCTATAATTTCTAAAATAATTTTATTATGAAAAATATTTTTAAACTTCTGCTGCTTGCAACGGGTATGTTGATGATGTATTCATCCTGCAAGAAGGTAGACCCATTGCCTTTTTATGCCAATGGCGCGGCACCGGTACTTACCAGCTCTTCCACAACCATTGCTCCTACGGCCAACGATTCAAGTAAGGTTGTTGTCACTTTTTCCTGGACGAATCCGAAATATGCAACTGATTCAGCTACCCAAAAATTTATTCTTGAAATAGATTCTGCAGGCCGCAATTTTGCTAAAGAAACAGTCAGTATTGTAAGTGGCCAACCTGGTATTTCTTTTACTGGTCAGCAGCTCAATAATATTTTGGCAAATTTTGGATTTGCTGCAGGCAAGGCGTTCAGTTTTGATATAAGGGTTACTTCTTCTTATGGCAATAACAATGAGCAGCTTAAGTCAAACGTAATTAAAGTAACTATTACCTCGTACCTGGTTCCTTTAAAATTAACTCCATCCTCAGCCAGTCCGTTGGTGTTGCTGGTTAGCAATGCTACCAGTAAAGCGGTTTCGTTTAACTGGAAATCAAGTCCATATGGAGCTGATATTATTAACTATGCGATTCAGCTGGATACAGTGGGCGGTAACTTTACCAGTCCACAACTCATAAAATACGGCAGTTCATTAACTTCAGACTTTACAGTAACTGATTTGAATTCGGCAGCAATTGCTGCAGGTGCAATTGGAGGGTCTACTAAAAATGTTGAATTCAGGGTGGTTAGCTATTTGGGTACCAACTACGATAACCCATTGGTTTATTCAGATCCTGTCGTAATCAATATTACCACATTTACTCCCATTCCTGAAAATTTTTATATTGTCGGCGATGCCACAGCACTCGGCTGGAACAATGACGCAGGGTTATCACCAACACAACAATTTACAAGGCTGGATGCTGTTTCTTATGGTATTATAGTTAACCTTACTGCTGGCAAAGGATATGTATTTGTACCGGTTGCCGGAAACTGGGATCATAAATTTGGTGGCACTAGCGCTACCGGCGGTACCTTACTGGCTGATAACGCAGTTCCGGGTTCAAACACTCCATCACCGGCTACCAGCGGTACTTATCAAATAGTGGTAAACTTCCAGACAGGTACTTACACAGTTACACCTTATGCTGGTGCAATTCCTGCTAATTTGTATATTGTCGGCGATGCTACCGCATTAGCCTGGAATAATACTCCTGGCTTAGCACCTAAGCAGCAATTTACCCGGCTGGATGCTGTTTCATATGGCATTATAGTTAATCTTACTGCCGGTAACGGATATGTATTTGTTCCTGTTGCCGGAAACTGGGATCATAAATTCGGTGGTACAAGCGGAACAGGCGGTACTTTACTTGCAGATAATGCAGTTCCCGGTAGCAATACGCCGGCACCTGCAACAACCGGACTTTACAAGATAATTGTGAACTTTCAAACAAACACCTATACTGTTACACCTTATACCGGCGTACCAGTTCCCGACAATTTATATATAGTGGGAGATGCCACCGCCGGTGCCTGGTCTAATCCGGTTCCTACTCCATCACAGCAATTTACACAAACAGATAATGCAACCTTTGAACTTACAGTACCTTTAACCGGTAGCGGCGCTTACCTGTTCTTGCCATTAAATGGTAACTGGGACCACAAGTTTGGCGGGACTTCGGGTACCGGAGGTGCTTTACTGTCAGATAATGCAGTTCCCGGATCTAACACACCAGGGCCAACAGTTGCTGGTAATTACAAAATCGTTGTAAACTTTATCCGGAATACGTACACTGTAACCAAACAATAATTTAAAGAGATTACAATTTTATAGCCAGCTCAATTTTGAGCTGGCTTTTATAATTTTATTGAGATGCATATTTTATGAATAAGCTTTTTTAAAGTGTTGTATGAAATTTTCAAATCGGACAGCAATACTTTTTTATTGATAACAACTTTTTTTATCGCCCGCAAAAGGCCGGAAGCGGTTACCAGTTCCTCCTGTAACTGAAATAAAAAATGCATTAACGGTCAACGCTTGCAATGGTTAAATACCTTTCATTTGATTTTGAAAGTAAACCGTTACGGGTTATAAGCTATATAAAATATGCCTACACATTTTGATTACATCTAACCTGTAAGATGCCGGTCAAAAATGTCTTCCTGAGGTTGCAGGATCATACCTGTTACCAAAATTCAGCAGTAGTTAGCCACATTCTTTATCATGTTAAAATAATTGGTCAAAATATTTATTGTAAATCAGTTAGTTATAAAGCTTCGATAAAAAATACATCCTCAATTAGTAGGAAATTAAAATATTGCATCCTACCTTCGCCGTCCATTAAAAAAAAGCCCTTCGGGATAGCGAAGGCATCACTTAAAAAATAAATACAAATGAGTAAACTACATTTCACCACCAAACATGCGAACGAGGCTACCGTTACACACAACTGGTATGTAATAGATGGTACTAATCAAACCGTTGGCCGCATGTGTTCTAAAATTGCAGCGGTTCTTCGTGGTAAGAACAAAGCTTATTACACTCCACACGTTGATTGCGGAGATTATGTAATTGTAATTAATTGCGAAAAGGTTAAACTGACCGGCAATAAAATGGATGAAAAAGTATATGACAACTTTAGTGGTTACCCAGGTGGCCGTAAGGAAGAAATAGCTAAAGATCTATTGAAGCGCAGACCAGAAGTGATCATCGAAAGAGCAATCAAAGGGATGTTGCCTAAAAATCGTTTGGGTCGCAAGATGTACAAAAAATTATTTGTATACGCAGGTGCAGAACACCAGCACGCAGCTCAGAAACCAGCCGAATTAAAATTCTAAATCACCAACAAGCTGGCAAAATTGCCGGCTAAAAGATAAAAATAAATGGAAAAGCAAAAAAACGCAGTTGGCCGTCGTAAAGAAGCTGTAACCCGTGTTTTCTTAAGCAAGGGAGATGGTAAAATAACAATCAACGGTAAAGATTATAAAAACTATTTTTCTTTGGTTTACCTGCAAAATCAGGTTGAGTCTCCGCTGAAAGCTGTTGAATCAGTTGATAAATTTGACATCGTTATCAACGCACAGGGTGGTGGCATCAAGGGCCAGGCCGAAGCAGCTAAATTGGGTATCGCACGTGCATTGCTGGAAGTTAGTTTAGACTATCGCCCGGTATTGAAAGCAGCTGGTATGCTTAAACGTGACCCACGTTCTGTTGAACGTAAAAAACCAGGTCGCAAAAAGGCAAGAAAGAGCTTCCAGTTCAGCAAGCGTTAAACCTTTATCTCCTGCAAGGGAAAAATGGTTTCACGGTTTCAAATTTTCAAATTTTCAAATTTTCAAAATATTAAGATGGAAAATACTTCCTTACAACAGCAACTTCTCGAAGCAGGTGTTCACTTTGGTCACTTAAAAAAGAAGTGGAATCCTAAAATGTTGCCTTACATTTTTGCTGAAAAAAAAGGTATCCACATTATTGACCTTAACAAAACAGTAGAAGGATTACAGGAAACTGCTGCTGCCTTAAAGTCAATTGCAAAGAGTGGTAAAAAGATCATGTTTGTCGCTACCAAAAAGCAGGCAAAAGAAATCGTTTCTGATTGCGCAAAACGCATCAACATGCCTTATGTAACAGAACGCTGGTTGGGTGGTATGCTTACCAATTTCAATACGGTTCGTAAGAGCGTAAAGAAAATGCAGAGCATCGAAAAAATGTTGAACGACGGAAGCATTGACAATCTTACCAAAAAAGAGCGTTTAACACTTACGCGTGATAAGGATAAGATGGAAAAAGTATTGGGTGGAATTGCACAAATCAGCCGGGTACCAGCCGCTTTATTCCTGGTAGATATAGGCCATGAACACATCGCCCTTGCAGAAGCAAGACGTTTAAACATTACCACTTTTGGTATGGTTGATACCAACTGTGATCCTAATAAAGTTGAATTTGCTATTCCTGCAAATGACGATGCAACCAAATCAATCGCTATTATTGTTAACTACATTACAGCGGCAATTGCAGAAGGTTTGGCAGAGCGTTTGGCTGAAAAAGATGACGACGACAACAGCAACGACAGCGACGAAACTGCAGAAGCTAAAGCGGCCCGTTTTGAACAAAAAGTAGACAGCGCTGACGAAAGAAATAAAAGAGCAAGAGGTGCTGCACCAACTAAACGTCGTGTACCCGGACCTGGAGCAGGCGGCAGAAGACCAGCAGCTGGTGGAAGCGGACCTAGATAAGATTTATGACAGAGTGTTTGTGTAACAGCAATGGTACTCTGAAATTAATCAATTGAGATCTTAGTTCTTTAAATAAAAATCTTACAATCCTGCAAAAATTCATTTGTGTAAAAGCAGGTGAATTTTTGTAGTTAAAAATACTATTATGAGTGCAACAATTACCGCAGCAGAAATCAATAAGCTGCGCCAGACAACAGGAGCCGGCATGCTGGATTGCCGTAAAGCATTAACCGAAAGCAATGGTGATTTTGAAGCTGCCATTGACTGGTTACGCAAACAGGGACAAAAAGTTGCTGCAAAACGCAGCGACAGGGAAGCTAAAGAAGGTGTGGTATTGGCAAAAACAAGTGCTGATAATGCAACAGGTATCATTGTTTGCATCAGTTGCGAAACTGATTTTGTAAGCAAAAATGCTGAATTTGTAGCCTTTGCTCAAAGCATTATGGATGCTGCAATTGCCAGCAATGTAAAGAGTGTAGAAGAATTAAATGAAGTGGCCATCAACGGTACAAAAGTTTCTGAACTGATCAATGATAAACTAGCCGCCATCGGGGAAAAAATTGCTATCAAATTTGAAAGGGTAGATGCGGCTTATGTTGCATCTTACATTCATGGTGCTAATCGAATGGGTGTGCTGGTAGGTTTTAATAAAGAAGCTGCTGAAGCCGGAAAAGATGTGGCAATGCAAATTGCTGCAATGAATCCACTGGCGATTGATGAAACCTCTATTGCACCGGAAACAATTGCAAGAGAAAGAGAAATTGCGATTGAGCAAATTAAAGCCGAAGGCAAGCCTGCAGAAATGGCTGAAAAAATTGCCGTAGGAAAAGTAAATAAATTTTTTAAAGACAATACTTTATTAGCCCAGGCATTTGTAAAAGACAACAGTAAATCTGTTGCTGATTACCTGAAAGGCGTAAATGCTGACTTAAAAATTACTGAATTTAAGAGAGTAGCATTAGGATAATTATCCGGCATATTTTTTAAAAAAGCGAAGCGAAAGTTTCGCTTTTTTTATGCTCATCATCTTTAAATTTTATCACGAGCCCATAAAACAGTTATCTTCGCAGCGCAAAAAAAACGCTTTATGCTTCCAAAGTACAAACGAATTCTACTAAAATTGTCCGGTGAATCTTTGATGGGCGATAAAAATTTTGGCCTTGACAGCGATGTGATCGCCAGGTATGCAAGGGACATTAAAAGTATTGTAGAGTTAGGTGTACAAGTGGCCATTGTTATTGGAGGCGGTAACATCTATCGCGGCATGAACGAGGCTGAAACAGGCATAGAAAGGGCACAGGGCGATTATATGGGCATGCTGGCTACCATGATTAATGGTATGGCCTTACAAAGCGGCCTTGAAAAGGCGGGCGTATATACGCGTTTGCAAAGTGCTATTAAAATGGAGCAGGTAGCCGAACCTTATATCCGCCGCAGGGCGATGCGACACCTTGAAAAGGGCCGGGTGGTAATTTTCGGCGCAGGTACAGGCAATCCTTATTTTACCACAGATACAGCCGGTTCATTAAGGGCCATTGAAATTAAGGCAGAGGTTATTTTAAAAGGTACACGGGTTGACGGTATCTATACCGCAGATCCGGAAAAGGACGCAACAGCTACTAAGTTTCAGAACATTACTTTTAATGAGTGCATCAGTAAAAATTTAAAGGTGATGGACATGACGGCTTTTACATTGTGCATGGAAAACCAATTGCCTATTATAGTTTTTGATATGAATAAAGAAGGCAACCTGCTGAGAGTGGTGAGTGGAGAAAGGGTAGGTACACTGGTGAAAGGGTAAAAATATTTAATTGTTATAAGAGCTTCCGCAGCAATGCCGGAAGCTTTTGTATTTTACGCATATTGACATTGTTAAAACTACCAGCCAACTATTGGTATAACGGTTCAAAAATCAGGACAGTATTACCAATACGTTTGCAGAATATGGTTAACTTAACAGGATAGAAATTAATAATTAACTATTGAAAACTTTGGTAACACCCGGTGAAAGGAATAGATAACTATAGTTTAATAAACAAAATAAAACACCTCGCGGCAGAACATGAAAGCCTGAAGGAAAGGTTAGCTGAGTGCGAACTGATTGCAGCCGCACGCCAAAAAACTATCCTTGAACAGAAACTGCAGCTGAGTGAAAATAGCGAAGTAAAGAGCAGGCTGGATGAAGAACTTACTGCGACTGCAACAATAAAAAATTTAATCAGCGAAATAGTAATGGATGATTCCGGAAGCAGGCTGCAATCAAAGTCAGGTAAAGATGATTTAAAATATCAGCTGGAGGAACAGAAGCGGCAATTTGTACAGTTGCAGTCAAAATTAAGCGACCTGCAAATGCAGGTACAGGATTTAAGCAACCGCAATCTAGCACTGCAACAGCAATCGTCCCGTGTGGCAGAACTGGAAAGTCTGCTGGCTGATGCCGAACAGGAACGGGATGAATGGAAAGCACTTTATAATCTCCGGAAATAAGAATGCTTAAACAGTTGTATATTTTTAAAATAAGTTCACTATTTACCCGCTAAATTGTCCAGGTATGAAGCTTATTGAACGAATTAAAAACATGATCGCTACTCCAAAAACGGAATGGCAAACCATCAACACGGAACCAGAAACACTACCTTCAGTTCTATCAACTTATGTGCTCCCCCTCGCATTGGCTGGTGCAGTTGCTATATTTATAGGTTATAGTTTTATAGGCATGGACTATGGTTTTTTTAGAATGCGGGGTATGGAGTGGGGTATCAAGATGGCATTGCTGCGATTCATTTCAGCCTTAATAGTTGTAATTTTAACTACCTACATACTGGATGCGCTTGCACCTTCGTTTTCTTCTGAAAAAAATATAGATAAGTCTGCGCAGTTGGTTGCTTATAGTTGTACCCCGGCTTTTGCGGGCACACTGCTTTCCATTATTCCAAGCCTGGCATGGTTGGGAGGGGTGTTTGGTTTATATGGCTTTTACCTGATGTACCTGGGTTTGGGGCTATTGAAAAAAACACCAGAGGATAAAAAGGTAATTTATCTGGTAGTTACCATAGTTGTAATGATAATTTTATACGCATTGGTAGGAGTAGTATTGGGAATGGTGATGCGGACAAATTTAAATGCGCTTAATAATGCCGCCAACTGATAAATTTTTACCTATTAAAAAGTATCTTTTGCATAAAGGGGCTTTTTTTGTTTGCGTTAATTAGCAGAATTTTGCAAATAAAAAATATGAGTACGATAGCTGATATAAGAAAGGAGTACATATTGGAAACGTTAGATGAAAAAGGAGCTGAAACCAATGCTATACGACAGTTTGATAAATGGTGGGAGGAAGCGACTGCCAGTAAAATAGAAGAGGTGAATGCTATGACGTTGGCCACGGCAACACCAAATGGTATACCATCTGCCCGCATAGTTTTACTAAAGGGGTACGATGACGATGGGTTTGTTTTTTTTACAAATTACGAAAGTAATAAAGGCAAAGATCTCGCCGCTAATCCAAACGCCTGCCTGGTATTTTTTTGGAAAGAACTGGAGCGGCAGGTAAGGGTGGAAGGCAGGGTTGAAAAAGTAAGCAATGAAGAAAGCGATGCTTATTTTTTTTCAAGGCCGCAAGGCAGCCAGGTAGGGGCATGGGCATCGCCCCAAAGTAGTATCATTGAAGGAAGAGAAGTGATTGAAGCCAACGTTTTAAAATACAGCCGGCAGTTTGAAGCGCAGCCTTTGCAACGGCCGGCTCATTGGGGTGGGTATCGCTTAAAACCGCAATTAATAGAGTTTTGGCAGGGAAGAGAAAGCCGGCTTCACGATCGCCTGCAATACACTTTGCAAAGCGATTATAATTGGAAAATTGAACGGCTTGCCCCATAAAAAAATAATGGATAATCGTAGCTGGAAAAGCAACAAGTATCCATTATGAAAATCATTTTTATCAGGCTTCTTTAGTCTTAGGTGCTGCAGTTTTTTTTGCAGGTTTTGATGGCCTTGACTTGCCGAAAGATCCTTTGGTGATCTTGCCTTTTTTTGTTTTGATATCTCCGCGTCCCATATACTATTTATTTTTAGTTTTGAAATTAGATTAAAAAAGCAAGACCGTTATACGTCTTGCTTTTTAATGTGTTTGGGCAAACATTACAATTTACCAGACAGTTCTTTACCTGCTTTAAACTTAGCTACTTTTTTAGCTTTGATTTTAATAACAGCGCCTGTTTGAGGATTGCGGCCATTACGGGCAGCTCTCTTAGATACTGAAAAAGTACCGAAACCAACTAAAGTTACTTTACCGTTTCCTTTTAATGTTTTTGTAACTGCTTCTACAAAAGAGTCTAAAGTTGCATTGGCTTGTGTTTTTGTAATGCCTGCATCATCAGCAATTTTTGCAATTAATTCTGCTTTGTTCATAATTATATTTTTGAAATTTATTTAACAGCAACAAATATAGAAGCTTTTTGATTGCAACAAAATTATTTTCTGTAAAACTTTATTGTATTAAATCGCTGAAAACCGCAAGGAATAAGGGATTTACGCATTCCTGCAATCAAACAATTGCATTGTTAAAATTCAGCGAAGCTCCCAAATCCTTATTGGTAAAGAGTTTCAGAGGATGTAATTCTAAAAATCAATACCCGTGCGGTTTTGCTGTTAATATACAAACGATTTTAATTAAATAAACCCGCTATTTTTATTTTGCACAATTAGTGCACAACTTGCATAAGTGATCGAAAAGCAATGAATTTATTGCCCCATTTATCAAATGCTTTTTGTCGCATTAATGGTGCAAATTTTTCAATGTAGGCATTGTACAAGGCCTTGCTTTCTGCATGGTATTGAATGGTATAGGTCGGGCCTTCGGTATCGTCTGTTTCCAGCAATTGGGCAAGCGTTGCATTGCTAAAACAGCCGGTTCCTACTATCTCTGGTATATGTTCATTTTTAGCCCACTCAACCCAGTCGTTTTTTATGGATGCATCTATTTTTGTGGTCACGTTATAAATTATCATTGTGTTTGTTTTTATCAACTTCTGTGATCATTTTTTTTGTAAAGAATAATAACAAAAGTAGTATGACTGCAATGGCCGTCCAAAGCAGCCACTTGTTATTTTTTTTGATAACTGCGGGAATAATTTTTTCATTGGCTGCAATTATTTCTCCGGTTGATAAAATCTGGTTGCTGTCAGATGAAATGGCACTATTCAGATGGCTTAAATCATACGCTGGTTTTGTCGCTTCCGGGTTATCCATTATCAGTTTATATCCGTCTCCCTTTTCCATGTAAGCTGCCAGGTATTTATAGTCTGATGCAGTGCTTACATTATTTACTATTAAGGGTAAGTTATCATCGTTGTTTATTAGCAAATAAAAAACACCGGGATTAATAAGCGGTAGTTTAAATTGTAATGTACTGTTGTTTGAAACCGTAAAAGGCTGAATTAATTTGCCAGGTTTGGAAAAGGAACCGCTGTCATCGGTCGGCACATATAAACTGGCCTGCCTGTAAAAGTATTTAGGTCCACTCAGTTTAAAACTAATGTTATTGAAATGATATGCTTTTTGCTGGATGATTTTAACATAAGAAATTTTGCCACTGTCTTTTTGAACAATCGCTGGTGCGGGGTTTTGCAATATTTTATTAACCTGCATTTTTGGTGAACCGGGATGGCTTTCCTGAACTATATCCCGGATATTAAAGGGATCCTTGTTGTCATTGAAAATAATAATTCTGAAATACTGATAACTGCTTGGAGGGAAATCAATGCGGATGGTATTGACTGCAGAATCCCGCTCAGCGGATGGGTTCAGCAAGATGCTATCGTTAATGACAAACCAATTCTTTTTATCATCACTGCCGCTTAATGTACAAAATCTTTTGGCTGCGGTGTTTTTTATTGTAAGGCCTATATTGGAAGTCAGCCCTCCCGGTGATTTAATGGTAACAATGGTGTTGACTTTTGAATTTGCTATTATTTCGTATGATAAATTAACCGGGGCGAGATCCCGTTGAATTATGTTTTGGGACAATACCAAAAGGTGAGGTACCCATTTACCCTCTTTATTTACAATGCGGATATCGCTGTAATCTGTTTTTACACTTGCGCTTATTTCCGGCGTTAAAACAATATTATAAAAGCTGGATTGTTTAATGGTATCCAGCAAACTAAAGTATTTATACCCCGCTGTTTGCGCATTGCAGCAAAGGTATAACAGGTTAAACAAAAAAACATTAATCCACTTTGGCTTCATTATCTATAATTATTTTTTTCAAACGCTGGTACATAAATGATACAATCAGCAGCAATATACCAAGACAAAAGAAAGCAGCAATCTTTCCGCCTGCGGGGATGTTCCTGATATCGAATATAAATAATTTAGCCAGGGTTAAGGTAAACAAGCTGAGTGAAATAATCCTTAAAGGACGGTATTTATAATGCATGCCCAGCCACATAAAACCAAACGAACATATACCACATAAAATGGGCAACCCTGTTTTTATATAAATGCGCTGAATATTTTCGAGTGGGTTGGTTGCACTGTAAAATATATTGTTCACAATTAAAGCAATTTCTGAGCTGAGGTAAATGACTGCAACAATGCACATTATCCATGCTGAAAAATTAAAAAGGTCTTTCATCGAATCGCTATTGCTTTTAAACAACAGCATTAATCTGTAAAGCGCAATTGCTGCAAGAAGCGCTGTTGCCCAGTGTGCCAGCATATGTATTCCGTTGCTGTTATGAATGAGCATGTTTTGTTGTATAAAAAATACCTGTGTTTCAAACAATAGATATAACAGCACAGAAACCGACAGCAGCAACGCAATGGTTTGCCAATGCAGGTTTGCCCACTTGATTTTCGGACTAACGTAGGTTACTATGTTTAAAAATATTGTTGTGTACAACAACAGGTAAAGCATATTGAAATTACTGTCAGGATAATAAAAATTGAATTGAAAATTAATTTCAAGTGCTCCGGCCAGGAACAGTAATACAATTGAAGCCAGGCGAAAAGCCATTGGATGGGGAATGATTTTGGTGCCTGTTGCCAAACTTGTTTCATTGTCTCTGCTGCGCAGCATGAATAACAGGTAAGTAGTCGCCGCTGCAAAAACGGAAGTAATGAAACCCTTATTGACGATGATTTTAACGGCATTATTTTGAAGAATGTACAATTGAGACCAGTCCATGAAAAGGCTGATCAGCATCAATAACCAGACAAGAATAGATGCATATTGAATGATGGCAATTCTTGCTTTTGTAAAAAACCAGTACAACAACACCGCTTCACTAGCCCAAAACAACGTGATGTAATTACCATGTAATTGTATGGGTGCGGTGATAGAAATAAAGGTGAGCGTAATGCCAATCAGCAGGTATAAAATATTGGGATCTGCTTTTTGTTTACGGAATAAAAAATAAGAAGCCGCTAAGTTAAAGATGCCCATCGAAGCACTGAATAAACCTTTGAATTCCGTCGCATTCATTTTGTCTATACAGTAAATGCCAGCGGCAAAATAAAGCGAAGTGCCTGCAAGCAGAATACCGAAATCAGAAGCAATAAACTTTTTTTTCTCCCTGATATTGTGGGCAATGTTTATTATAAAATACATCAGGTAAAAAATAGTAGAAAATGCAAAACCATTCTGGTAAGTGGAAGCTGGTTCATCATTACCCAGCGTTATAAGCCAGCTACCAAACAGGATAACGGTAAAAATAAAACTCAGCAAATTTAACAGGCGCCAGGCCTTGTTAAAAGCAATTACCAAAAGACCGGTATTTAAAACAATAAGATAAATGAACAATGCTTTGTAATTGTTACTGCCATCGCTCACTAAAAACGGCGCAGCAAAACCGCCGACCAGTGCGATAATAATTAACTCCTGTTTATTATACAGCAATGAAAGTATTACTGCAAACAGGGTGATCACTATCATGATTATAAAAGCAGTTGTTTGGCTAAAAAGATGAAACTGGTGATAGGCCAGCGTGATAGTAAAGTAAAAAACAGCCAAACCACCTCCTGCTAAAACGGAGCTAAAACTTTTGTAGCTGTTACGCATGCGATGCGCCAACGCCACCAGTATGCCGCCACAAAATACACCAATAGATACCCGTCCAACCGGGCCTACCCAATCCTGGTCAATAGCATATTTTACAAAGAAGCCAATGGCCAGTACCAATATGGCAATGCCAATTTTATTGACAAGATTTTCGCCAATAAATTTTTCCATATCCGGATGGCGCTCAAAAAAGCCGGGCGCTGGTTTGGGAAAATCTTTTGCAGGCAGAGAATTGATCAACGGTTTTGCTGGTTCTGTTTTTTCGGTCAAAATTTCTTCCTGTTCACCTGCGTTGAATGTGGCTGGTTGTTCAGTATGCTGAGGTTCATTTGTAGTCAGGGCCGATATTATAATCGGCTCCGGATCATCTGCTATTGTAAACAGGCTGGTATACGTATTTACATCTTTTAGCGGCGGTTTTACTTCAACGGGTACATCTGCTTCTTTGATGGTGGAAGGTTCGGGTGGAGTAATCTTTTCGGGCGTGAATTTTATAAGCTGGTTTCTTAGCAGCCTGAGCTCGCCTTCAAACTTTTCAAGTTGACTGCTTATTTTACTATTTTGATTGAGTACGATTATTACAAAAATAATCAGCAAGAGGATAGACAAAAATTCCATACGGCATAAATTGGGTAAAGGCTAAGGTAGCGAAGCAATTATCAATTATGTAAATTTTTTTAAGGCAGGTGCGGAAGACTGCGGGTTAACGATGGAATTGTATGAAATTAGATGATCAATGAATGTATTCAACCACCAACACCAGTGTTGAACAATGCCTACGCATTGAGGCACTTTGTGTGATTAATGTAAAGCTGATTTAATTGCTGATATCAAACAAAACAGCTAACCTGGCAGCAGTATTTAATTATCTATCTCCAGGTAAATCGGGCAATGATCACTGTGCTTTACATCAGGATAAATGTCTGCGCTTACCAGCTGATTTTTAAGCGCTTCGGTAACAGTGATATAATCAATGCGCCAGCCCTTGTTGTTTAAACGCACTGTTGGAAAACGCTGACTCCACCAGCTGTAACGGTGTGGTTCGGGATGAAATTCCCTGAAAGTATCTATCCAGCCACTGGCTAAAAATTGAGTCATCCATTCCCTTTCCTGTGGTAAAAAACCAGAAGAATTTTTGTTACCCTTTGGATCGTGGATGTCTATTTCCCGGTGGGCAATATTATAATCGCCGGTTAAAATTAATTTGGGGTATTGCTTTTTTAAATCGTTCACCCATGCATGAAATTCATCCAGCCAAACATATTTAAAAGCCTGCCTTTCTTCACCTGAAGTACCTGATGGAAAGTAGGCATTGATTAAACGGATATCTCCAAAATCAGCCCGTATTATGCGTCCCTCATTATCACTGGATGGAAGGCCACAGCCAATCACCACATTATCCGGTTTAATTTTTGAAAAAATAGCAACGCCACTGTACCCTTTTTTTTGCGCACTAAACCAATGGTGATGAAAACCCAGTTCATCCAGTTGTTTAAAATCCACATCATCTTTGGTAGCTTTGGTTTCCTGCAGGCAGATGATGTCGGCCGGGTTGGTTTTAAGCCAGTCGATAAAACCTTTTTTAAAAGCAGCACGAATGCCGTTGACATTATAGGAAATGATGCGCATGAGAAAAATTACTTGAAGTTTACAAATTCATTATAGCAGTTATTATTTTACTTTTCCCCCGGCCGGGAAAGTAATTCCGAGGTTCAAAATCATTTCATAAGTACCGAATGCATGTTTAGCTGTGCCCTTATAAATTTTTAGATTTGAGTAGCGGGCATAATCAATTTTGTTACAATACTCCAGGTAAACATACTTGCAAAACGTCGCTCTGATGGCTCCTTCAACACCCATGTTCCAGCCGCCGAGTTGAAAATGTGCATCATTTGCCTGGCCAAAAAATTTATTATCAACATGCGGAATAACCGGACCTATACCTGCTTTGGCTAAAAAATCAATCTTTACTTTTTCATTGTTGCTACTGTACCATTGCGAACGCTTAACAATATTAAACAGTAAAAAATTGGCTCCATTATTCAGGTAATAATAAAAATCTGGCTGGCGGAAACTTACAACTGTATCTACTGTTCTTTTGTTAAGTGTACCTTTAACTCTTGCCTGCTGATCTGCAAAAATAAACTTGGTATGATCAAAATTTATTTCAAAAGCGATGCCTCTTTTTTTATTTACAAAAAGGCCGATACGGTAGTTATATTGTGGTATTGAAATGGCTTTTGTAAATAAGCCTTCGTTCCATCCCGGATGATCATTGCCGCGAATGTTTACAAAGCTGTAATGATTACCAAGAGATGGCTGATCAATTTTTACTTTGCTGTTGGTGTACCATTCTTTATTGTAACCCCATGAAAAATAGAATTCTTTTTTTCTTTCTTTTTTTTGTGTTTGAGCTAATGCTGGAATTGCAAGAAATATAAACAAAAGCAAAAGAGTGGCGGATTGAACTGGACGTTTGTAATTCATTGAATATGCATTTATAAATTCTTTGTCAAAATTAATTAAAAATCAACCGTACTTTGTTTGCTGGTAGTTAACCGTCGTTTAAAATATTGTTATTCCAGAATGGGGCGCAGCCACCTTTTTACTTCATCCGGTGGCATTGCTTTTCTCTCTGTATAATCTTTCAGTTGATCATCATTTATTTTGCCCACACCAAAATATTTACTTGCCGGGTTAGCAAAATACCAGCCACATACCGATGCCGCAGGATACATGGCCAATGATTCTGTGAGGTGAATGCCGGTGGTAGCTTCACCACCTAATAAAGTAAACAGTTTGTATTTTTCTGTATGGTCAGGGCATGCAGGATAGCCTGGTGCTGGCCTGATTCCCTGGTAGGCTTCGCCTATCAATTGCTCATTGGTTAAATGTTCGTCTGATACATAACCCCAGTATTCAATACGGGTTTTCTTATGCAGCAGTTCTGCAAATGCTTCTGCAAAACGGTCGGCTAAAGCCTGTAAAATGATCTTATTATAATCATCATGAGCTTCCTCAAATTTTTTGATATGGGGCTCGATGCCTTCAATAGTTACTGAAAAGGCGCCTATAAAATCCTTGAGACCAGTGGCCTCCGGTGCAATAAAATCACTTAAAGAAAGGTTGGGCTGACCGGCCGCTTTTTTTATTTGCTGGCGTAAAAATTCAAGCTTTAAAGTGGTCGCTTCATCTTTTACTTCAACCGTATCTGGTGCCGTTTTAGTAGCAGGCCAAAAACCAATAACGCCTCTTGCCGTTAACCATTTTTCAGCAATAATTTGCTGCAGTAATTTTTTGGCATCATTGTATAATTTGGTTGCTTCAACACCAATCACTGTATCCGTAAGCAACGCAGGAAATTTACCGTGCATTTCCCATGCAATGAAGAAGGGCTGCCAGTCAATGTATTCAGCTATTTCAGCCAGGTCGTAATTATTGAAAACTTTTGTTCCGGTAAATGTTGGTGCCACCGGTGTAAAATTGTCCCAGTCCACTGCAGCACCGTTTTGTTGGGCTTCTGCAAAAGGTAAATAATTTTTTACTGTTTTACGGTTGGCAAAATCTTCTTTTAATTTATGGTACTCGGTTTTGATACCGGTTAAAAATTCGGGCTTTGTTTCTTTGTTTAATAAGCTACCGGCAACGGTTACACTACGGCTTGCATCCAGTACGTGTATCACGCCGTTATCATACTCCTGTGCGATTTTTACTGCCGTATGCATGCGGCTGGTAGTAGCGCCGCCAATCAAAAGCGGCTGCGTCATTCCTCTTCTTTTCATTTCGTGCGCCACATGCACCATCTCATCCAACGAGGGTGTGATGAGCCCGCTGAGGCCAATAATGTCCACATCGTTTTTAATGGCCGCATCCAGAATTTTATCTGTTGCTACCATTACACCCAGATCAATAATATCATACCCGTTGCAACCTAATACAACGCCTACAATATTTTTACCGATATCATGTACGTCTCCTTTTACGGTAGCCAATAAAATTTTTGCGGCACCGGCGGCTTCTTCATTGGTAGTGCCTGCCGCAAGATGCGCCTGTTTCCTGTCTTCCTTTTCCTGCTCTATAAAAGGCGTTAAAACCGCCACAGCTTTCTTCATTACACGGGCACTTTTTACTACCTGCGGTAAAAACATTTTGCCGGCGCCAAACAAGTCACCCACGATGTTCATTCCATCCATTAACGGGCCTTCAATAACATCCAATGGCTTGGGATATTTTTGACGGGCTTCTTCTGTATCTGCATCAATATAATCTGTAATGCCGTTTACCAATGAGTGGGCAAGCCTTTTTTCTACCGGTTCATTTCTCCATTTTTCATCTTTCACCTCTACCTTGCCTTTTGCTTTTACTGTTTCAGCATGGATGATTAATTTTTCTGTAGCCTCATTATTATCATTGTTTCGGTTTAAAATTACGTCTTCGCATAGGTCGCGTAAGATCGGGTCTATTTCATCATACACAACCAGCTGCCCCGCATTTACGATGCCCATATCCATCCCTGCTTTAATGGCATAGAACAGGAACACGCTGTGAATGGCTTCCCGCACATGATCATTGCCACGGAAAGAAAACGATACGTTGCTTACACCACCACTTACCTTGGTCAAAGGCATCAGCCTTTTTATTTCTTTAGTAGCTTCTATAAAATCAACCGCGTAATTATTATGTTCCTCAATACCAGTGGCAATGGCGAATATGTTGGGGTCAAAGATTATATCCTGCGGGTCGTAACCAACCTGTTCAGTCAAAATTTTATATGCCCGGTGACAGATTTCTATTTTACGTTGTTTGGTATCGGCCTGGCCCACTTCATCAAATGCCATAACAATAACGGAAGCGCCATAGCTTTTACAAATAAACGCCTGCTCAATAAATTTTTCTTCGCCTTCTTTCATTGAGATAGAATTCACAATGCATTTACCCTGCACACATTTTAACCCTGCTTCAATGATGGCGAATTTGGAAGAATCAATCATGATGGGAATCTTCGCAATATCAGGCTCTGCCTGTACCAGGTTTAAGAAGGTGGTCATGGCTTCCACACCTTCCAGCATGGCATCGTCCATATTGATGTCAATCACCTGTGCACCGCTTTCAACCTGCTGGCGGGCCACACTTAAGGCTTCTTCATACTTGCTGTCTTTAATAAGACGGGCAAATTTTTTACTGCCGGTTACATTGGTTCGTTCACCAACGTTTACAAAATTTGTTTCGGGCCTGACAACCAGTGGCTCTAATCCGCTTAAACGCAGGTAAGGTTTGATGTGAATATTTTCGCTCATAATTTTATACTTCAATTGCCGCTTTGGCTTGCTGATATTTAATATTTTTTTGACGACCTATTTTACAGTTTCATAACCTAATACGCTGCTACAGTTGGTCAAACCATGCTTTGTAAATGCACATGGAAGTTTACTTGCAACTTCACGTCCTGTAATTTTTGATATCACAAATCGTTATAACAAAGAATCTACTCTGCTGACGTTAATTGTAGGGTGGTTATTTTACTCAATTATTTTAATCTGAATCAATTTCCGGGACACTGTCCCGGAAATTAGATTTTATAAAGCTTCTTCCAGCACAGGCAATTCCCTTGGTTTATATTTAGCAACTTCATCTGCAATATGTTTGATGTGATCCGGTGTGGTACCGCAACATCCGCCAACAATATTTAACCAGCCATTTGCCGCCCATTCTTCAATGATATGCGCTGTTTCATGCGGTTGTTCATCGTACTCACCAAAGGCATTGGGCAAGCCCGCATTAGGATAAGCAGATGTATAACAACTGGCAATGGAAGATAACTCCTCAATATGCGGCCGCATTTCCTGTGCACCCAACGCACAGTTAAGTCCGATGCTGATTGGGTTGGCGTGCTGCAGTGAAATATAAAAAGCTTCCAGCGTTTGACCACTTAAAGTTCGGCCACTGGCATCTGTAATAGTGCCCGAAATCATGATCGGCAATTCAGCAATGCCATTGATCCTGAAATAATTTTTAGCTGCATACACAGCGGCCTTAGCATTCAGTGTGTCAAAGATTGTTTCAATCAGTAATATATCCACGCCGCCATCTACAAGGCCTTTTATTTGCTCAGTGTAGGCCGCGGCTACTTCGTCAAAAGTTACTGCACGAAACCCCGGATTGTTTACATCAGGTGACAGCGACAATGTTTTATTAAGCGGACCAATAGCGCCGGCAACAAAACGGGGCTTATCCGGATTTTTTGCAGTGTATTCTTCTGCGGCTGCTCTGGCACATTTTGCAGAAGCCACATTTAATTCATAGGCCAGCGATTGCATATCATAATCAGCCTGCGCAATAACCGTACTGCTGAAGGTATTGGTTTCAATAATATCAGCACCCGCTTCCAGGTATTCTTTATGAATGCCGGTGATAATATCGGGTTGGGTAATGCTTAGCAAATCATTGTTGCCCTGTACATCCGTATGCCAGTCTTTAAAACGTTCGCCGCGGTAATCGGCTTCCTTTAATTTATGCCGTTGTATCATGGTGCCCATGGCGCCGTCAATGATCAGTATCCGTTCTTTAAGGCAATCTTTTAATGTTTTTTTCATCGCTTTAATAAAAGTTAAATTATTAACTAATGGTTGAAGTGAGTGACACAACGATGCTGAACATAGCTGTAACGGCTCACTAAAAAATTGTAAACTATTAAACGAGAATCAAATCCGGGAGAAGATGTTGGGAGTTGCTTTCGTTTATTAGTTCACTTGGCCTTTGAAGGCTGTTGAATACAGGCTGAACAATAAACAAATCCACCTGTAACCCTGTAAAATTAGGACAAGTTTACGTTATAGCAAAATGCGGCCAGTACAGAAGTTTATCGAATAAGGAAGGCTAATTACCAGCGTTAATGTAGTTTTCAACCGGTATACGGTTGCTGATACTTTTTGCCAGCGTCATTTCATCAGCATATTCCAGTTCGCCGCCAAAGGCAATACCGCGGGCAATGGTGGTAATTTTTACGGGATATGCTTTTAATTTTTTTCCGATATAGTAAATGGTTGTGTCGCCCTGGATGTTGGCGTTGAGGGCAAAGATGATTTCTGTAATAGGTTCTGTTTCCATTCTTTTAACAAGGGAATCAATATTCAACTGGTCGGGACCTATGCCATCTAGTGGCGAAATAATGCCGCCCAATACATGATAAATGCCGTTGAATTGCTGGGTGCTTTCTATAGCGATTACATCGCGGATATTTTCTACCACGCACAACAGATCCTGCTTGCGGCTGTGGTTGCTGCAGATATTACAAAGCGCCGCATCTGAAATATTGTGGCAGCGGGAACAAAATTTTATTTCTTCCCGCATCAATGAAATGGCTTCGCTGAAACGTGTTACATCTGTCACATCCTGTTTGATAAGATGCAGTACCAGCCTGAGCGCTGTTTTTTTTCCGATGCCCGGCAGGCGAGCAAATTCATTCACCGCATTTTCTAAAAGAGAAGAAGAAAAAATCATGGCGCAAAGATAAATGGTTATTTTAATGGATAATTGACAATGGGGTAATGGATAATTTTTTGTGGCTGGTACTTTCTGCAATTCAGGCGAAACGCTTTCTTTGCGAAAACAATAGCCTTGCAATCAGCAGGCATTATCCATTATCAATTAAAAAATTATCCTTTAAAGCTCTATTTCCCGCTCATTATCCCAATTGGCTTTGATAGTTAATTTTTTATCTAGTGTGAGCGCATGCTCGGGTTGAATTTTCTTTTTGTAATTGCCTGGGTCCCATATGCCATTGTTATTGGCGTCGTACAAAATGCGCAATTCGAATTCGCCGGGGTTAAAATATTTATCCGTCCAGGAGGCAGCCGTGACTTTTACAGATTTTACAATTTCAGCACCATTTAAAAACTGTATTACCGGGTGACGCGCTGAATCCAGCTTGGTAAAGCGCAGGGTTATGCTACCATAATCACTTTCCTTTTTTGTTTGAAATTTGAGCGTATCTGATTTTGCCAGCGTATTGTTGGCGGTATCGGCGATGGCCTCTTTTGGAATCACTAAACGATAGGCGGTCTCCAGCGGCCATTTGTTTTTTACAATGATAATTTTACGGGTGCTATCCATCGTTATGGTGGCTCCTTCCACCTTAACAAAGTTGGTGTCGGTCAAAACCATTTTGGTGCTGTCGAACAGTTTTAATTTATTATTAAAGCGCAATTCAAGATTGGTAAGTATGTCCTGGGCCGCGCCGGTACCCAGGCTGGGAGTTAGTTTCAGCTTTTTATCAGCGGCAGATTTGGCTGGCAGGCCAGCTGCTTTTTTTATATCTTTTTCTTCTTCGTATGCGTACAATCTTACCGAATCGTTTTTGCCACTTACCCGAACCGGTTCATCTGCAAAAGCAAAACTTTCAATTTTTGAGTTGTAGGTTTTACCGCCATCGCCATCCTTTAATGCATACACTTTATACTCACCCGGAGAAAGGTTGGTAAAAGTAAAAATGCCATTGCGATCTATCCTGGCAATGTAATTAGGCTTTCTTGTTTCAACAGCAGAATCAGGGGCATCACGGTATAGCAACGCCTGCAGTGTACTGTCTGGCTTGCCCGTTTCGGCCATTAATACTTTGCCGCTTAATTTTAAAGAATCAATGGTGTTGCCGGTTGAAAATACATAAGTAAATTCCTTAAACGGGTTGCTTTCGTTATTGTCAACAATAGCGTTTCCAAAATTGATGGCATAAGTAGTTTTATCCAACAGGGTATCTTTTAACTTAATACTAACCTCTTTTAATTTATAGGTAATGATGGGGAAGGTTTTTGGAAATGGCGATACAATCACATTTTTTTGAACGTCCAGCACATTGATGTACTCATCAAAAACCAGCGTAATTTTATTGCCGGTAAAATTGGTGGTCATTAATTTAGGAAGGGCTGCAACTAAAACAGGAGGGATACTATCCCTGGGGCCTCCTGTTGGGGCACCAATTTGTGCACAGCCGCTTCCGGTAACGGTAATAAAGTAAATAAAAAAAACAGCAGCAGCCGAGTATAAAACATTTTTAATCTTCATCAAATGGTGTTGAACTGCAAACTTAAACCCTTTATGCTATTTGCCCGCAACCCTGAATCATAAAATTGACTTAAGGGTTTATTTCCTCTTCTTCCCCAATCAAATCGTGCAGTGCTACGGCCAGTTTATTGTCTTTTACAAAATTGCACCAGTGGCATTCGGGTTTACCGCAGCCGGTATAAAACTCCCTGGCCTGTATTTTTGCCCACACCGTTTTTATTTGTTGTTTTACGGTTTCGGTATCAGCAGGGGTGATGATGATTTTTTCTTTGCGGTATTGCTTCTTTTTATCGGGTTCAACAAAATCAAATTCGGTGCTGATTACCTTCCAGTCTTTCTGACCATAATTATCAACCAGTATTTTATAAAAAACCGCCTGCCGCCAATAGTCGCCACCGTTGGGGTCTTTATCATTAGGGCCTTTCATTTTAGGTAACGCATTGTCAACATTACCGCTTTTATAATCCACCACGTTTATTTCTTTGCCGTTAAATTCAAGCTTATCAAGCTTGCCCTTCAGTGGTACCCCATTCACAACTACGCCCTGGATATTTCTTTCAACCGTAACAATCTTATTCCAGGTGTTGATGTATGTGTCATAGTATTCCGGCAATACCATGGAGCCTTGTTCCATTCTCCGCTGAAATTCTTCTTCTGTAAAATTTTCCCGGTGTTTGCGCAGGTAACGGCTAAAGTCAGCCACTACTTCTTCTTTTGGCGGAAAGGTTTTGCTTTCGCTGGCAAGCATTTTGGTGAACAATTTTTCCAGTGCATAATGGATGGCACTTCCAAATTCAAGCGTTTCACTTTTACCTGCCGGTATGCGGATCAGATTTTTATAATAGAAGCCTAAAGGACAATCAAGGTAGGCACTCAATGCTGTTACGTTCATCACGAATTTATCCAGTAAACCACTGATAAAATCGGCCTCGCTTTTTTCAATTTCCGGCGCCTGTGCGGTGAACTGCAGTTGCTGAAACACCAACATTTCTTCATCTGTTAAAGTAACTTTTTGTACCGGCAAAATATGCTGTTCTAAAATTTCTGCCAGGAACATGGAGGGTTCCATTTCCTTGCCATCGTTTTTATGCTTGGCGTACGAAATATGAAGGTGCTTTTCCGCACGTGTAAGGGCCACATAAAACAGTCGCCTTAATTCCTCTTCCTCGCTTGATTTTGGTTGTGATGAAAACAGCGTATCCGGCATTTTATAACCACCTGCGGGCTTGCGCTTTTTTTCCCAGCTCGAGGCATTGATGCCCGCAAAAAATACGTATTCAAATTCAAGCCCTTTACTGCCATGCGCCGTTAATAAGTTTACGCCTTTTTCACTTCCTGATACCTGCGTGAGGGGTAACTTCAATTCCTCTTTTTGCATAAGGTCGATTGTTTTTACGAGATCATCTAAATTTAAAAATGGGTTGCGTGCGGTTTCATCTTTTATAAAATCGAATAGTTTGGTAAGCAATTGCATCAGCATCACCTTTTCATCACTTTGCATAATGTAAGTGAGCACACCACCATCATGAATGATCTTTTCAAACAACTGCTGCAGGGTTACATTTGATACATCTGCAATCAGTCTTTCAATGATTCCACTAAAGGTTTTTAGTTTTTCATTGATTCCGGTATCAAATAAATCTTTCGGCCTTGCTGTTGCTTTATCGTACAATAGTTTACGAATAGAAGTTTGTTCATTGTTATACCGCTTCTTATTTACTTCCACCGTAATTTTTGCAATTTCTATAGGTGGAATTGTATAAAAATCATAGTGCAATATTTCGAACAGCATTTTATCACCTCCATATGGGATATCATGTTCGGCATTTAAATACCGCAATATTTCGATGATCTTTTTTGCAAATGGATGTTCCAGAATATTAACCGAACGCTTGCTGAAGATGGATATCTTTTTTAAGCGCAGGTAAGCCGCCAGTTCTTCGCCGTATTTATTTTCTTTATAGATAACGGCGATTTTTCCGGGGGCTATTCCGTCTTGGAGTAACGCCTCTATCTGGTTGGTGATGCCTGCCAATTCGTCCCGTACCGAATTGTACTCTGTAACAAGCGGCAGGTGCAGCAGGGATTTCAGCTCTTCCCTTGACGAAATCAATTCTTTGCTGAGGCCTTCAATTTGTTTTACCAGCCGCTCTTCATTTTTGTTGATCAGCGTTTTTGATATATCCAGTATGGGTTGTGTACTGCGGTAGTTATTGGTAAGTACCACGGTTTTTAAAACCGATACATACTGATCTGCAAAACCCAGCATGTTCTCCACATTGGCACCCTGGAAGCGGTAAATACTTTGGTCATCATCCCCCACTACAAATACATTCGGTGTATCCCAGTAATTGATGAGCAGCTGCACCAGCCTGTTTTGTGTACCGCTGGTGTCTTGGAATTCATCTACCAAAATATACCGGAACCGCTCCTGGTATTCGGATAATACATTCGGGTTGTTTTCAAAAACAGCAATCACCCAGTTGATCATATCATCAAAATCGTAGCGGTTTTTCTGGCGCATTAATCGCTGAAAATTTTCAAATTCATTTACCGCGGCACGCAATTTTTCAGCCTTGTCAATTTCTTCATCGATCTTGTCCTGCTTAATATCCCCGGCATTAAATTGCTTGTATTTTCTTTTGTATACAAACTCATCTCTCAGCGGCAAATCTTTTATAAAATCATTTATTTTTTCATTGATAAAGGCAGGTGTCCAGCCTTCTCTTTTCATGTTACTGAATAAATTTCGCAGGTTGTTTACTTCATAATATACATCGCCGCGGTATCTTTTCAGCGGATGCTCTTTTTTAAAATTATCTATCAGTGCTTTAAATAATTGGATGCCCTCCAGTTCTGAAATAGCATCCAGCGAATTTTTTTCAAACAGCGGCAAATTATCCTGTATCACATCATTGCAAAAAGCATGGAAGGTGTAAATATTTACTTTGTAAGCATCAGCACCAATAAATTGCTGCAACCTTCGCCGCATGGCTATGGCACCGGCATCGGTATAGGTGAGGCATAAAATATTTTCAGGCAGAGCATCTGTATCCAATAAAATTTTACCAATTCTTGCAGCAAGGATTTGTGTTTTACCTGTACCCGGACCAGCGATCACCATCACTGGACCTTCAATAGTATCCACGGCGATGCGCTGCTGTTCGTTGAGCTTTATATATTCGTCGTTGAATTTTTGTTGTAGCTGTTGTTGATATGTTTGCATGTTCTGTTGCAGGACGGTTTAACTGTAAAAATAATCCCCGGGGAAATTGATTAAAGATAACAAGCCTGCTGGTAGCGTTAAAATATTTATGGATGCAACATCTGTTTTGTGCCCCCGCATTTTTTATCAGCTAGTTATTTTTTTAGCTTCAAACGCCAGGCTGCGGTCGCAATTTGAAAACAAAATACATTTATTATTGTTGTAGGGTAAAATACAAAAATGAGCAAAGTCTACTCTCTTAAAACTGTACAGCAATTACCCGTAACCCTTAATGAAGCGTGGGACTTTTTCAGCAGTCCCGCCAACCTGCAAAAAATTACACCGGATAAGATGGGCTTTAATATTATTTCCAAATACCATGGCGATAAAATGTATCCCGGACAGGTAATTGAATATACAGTAAAACCTATACTGGGTATACCTTTATACTGGATGACGGAAATTACACATGTAGAAGACAAGAAATATTTTGTGGATGAACAGCGTTTTGGTCCCTACAGTCTATGGCATCACCAGCATCATTTTAAAGCCGTACCTGGCGGTGTGGAAATGACGGATATAGTGCATTACAAAATGCCATTTTGGTTTTTTGGAGACATTGCGAATTCGCTGTTTGTAAAAAAGCAATTGAAAGGAATATTTGATTACCGGTTTACCGCCGTTGAAGCCATGTTTGGAAAGATGGTTGCGTAGCATACATCGGCTGCATTTTATTTTAAGAGTGAGCACATAAAGTTTTAATAGCCAGTTATTTTTATAACGGGTATTTTTTTGCCAATAACCGGTCAATAAGCGCTGGTTAAGGCAATAAAAATAAACAGTTTGTGGTATTGACATTGCCTTCCAGGATTTCTATCTTGTATGATAATTGATTGAAGCCTGCAGGAATACAACTACTAATTTTTAACAGCGGGAAATATCAATTACCAGGCTGCAATCCAGGGGCAATGACGCAATTGCACATTGTACTAAATCCACTCCGAATCAGAAAGGCAATAACTAAACATGCATCCGCAGCAGTTGCTGTCTATGAATGTACCAGATCAATAAAGTAAAAGCATTTCTTATATTAAAAACAGATCACCATGGCAAAGAAAACAAACAATGCAAAACCAGTATTTAAAATGGGGTGGTTGCCCGACCTGCCCGATGCAAGGGATTATATGTATGCAGCCCCGCTGAAATTAATGCAAAAAATGCCTGCAAAAGTAGACCTGCGGCCCACTTGCCCACCAGTGTATAACCAGGGAGCATTGGGAAGCTGCACCGCCAACTCGCTGTCCGGAGCTTTTCAATTTGGCAAAAAGAAACAACGTAAGGCTGATTTTATGCCCAGTCGACTTTTTTTGTATTATAACGAAAGGGTGGCTATCCATACTGAAAACAGTGACAGTGGCGCTTTTTTGAGGGATGGTATTAAATCGCTTAACAAAGATGGCATTTGCAAAGAAACCGAATGGACCTATGATGATGATTCATCTGCTGGTGCCAAGTTCTCCAAAAAGCCACCAGCCGCCTGCTATTCGCATGCACAGCAAAATCAGATCACTTCTTACCAGCGGCTTAGTAATGGCAACATCAGCATATTAAAAGGCTGCCTGGCTGAAGGCTATCCATTCGCTTTTGGCTTTACCGTATATGAAAGTTTTATGACGGCGGCAATGGCCAAAAAAGGGATTATGCCAATGCCCGATTTCAGCAAAGAAAAAGTAGTGGGAGGCCATGCTATTCTTGCAGTTGGCTATGATGAAAAAAAGCAAATGGTATTGATAAGAAACAGCTGGGGTACAGCCTGGGGTATAAAAGGTTATTTCTGGATGCCTTATGCTTACATTACCAATACGCATCTCTGCGATGACTTTTGGACGATCCGGCTGGTAGAGTGAGCGATTAATTTCACACAACGGGGCTAAGAATACAAAGGCCACAAAGGAAATAATTCTTTTTGTGGCCTTTTGAATATAAGAATTACATCAAAAATATTTATCCCGGCATCCGGGTAATATATTTTTCCATTTGCTTTATTTGGTCGGCAATTTGGGGTGTGGTTGGCTTAAGGCCTTTTGCTTTTCTAAAATATTCTTTTCCCGCCCTGAATTCTCTTTTATTGATCATGATGGATGACAATTGCAGGTAAGCCGCCGCTTCATTTTCTTTATCCGGTAAACCTGCACGGATAGCGCCGCGGATATAGCTTTCTGCCTGTTTCATATCACCTTTTTGCATGGCGAGCATACCCAGCTGTAATTTATTGGCACCTTCAGCCTGCTTCATCTGGTCGCCTAAAATGCCACCGCCACCCATCAGCGACTGGCTCATTTTTAAATGTTTTTCAGCGCCTTCATAATTCTGATCTGCCATATCCAGGTTGCCTTTTACGGTATAATAAACAGAACGGATAGGTTTGATCAGCAAAGAAGGAAACCAGATAGAATCGATTACTTTTTTAGCTCCTTCAATATCACCACTTTCCATGCATTCCTGTATCAGGCGCATGGGGCCAAAAATAAAATGACCCACAATTAATATTACCGCAGCCAGGTACAATACAAATGCAGGCCAGAAACCAGCCTGTACATTGGTAAATATAGCCAGCGCCAATAAAACTCCTCCCAACCATAAACGGTATTTAATCAACAGGGTTAACCACTTCATATACTTAAAAAATTTGGATGGCAAAGATAAGGCTAAGAAAATTACGAATCTTAAAGAAGCCGCCGGGATTGTTTGATGCGGTAAAAGGGTTGCAAATAATCAATGTTGGAAGCTATCGGGTTGTTTGTTACTTTTGCACTCCAAAATAAGCTCAGCAGCAACTGGTTGTTGGAATGGTCCCGTAGTTCAGTGGATAGAATAGAAGTTTCCTAAACTTTAGACACAAGTTCGATTCTTGTCGGGACCACATCTTAAAAATTAAGAATAATAGCCTTACCAAAATTCTCCCAAAAAGGCTTTTTTGTTTTCAAGAGAGGCCGATTTCTCAATAGTCATTAATTCTACTTCAACAGGTAAACTAATTTTGATAAACGGCTAAACTGTGGCTGCAAATAACGATCGCCTATACTCTATTTACTTTTTTCTGCCTCTAATGGTTGATCAATCATCTAATGCATTACATCTCAGACAGGATAGAACAGGATAGTGAATTCACTTTTAAATCATAGGTTGCAAACAGGAGGTAAGAAGATGGCGGACTGCTGTTACCGGGTTATTAAGACCTTTGTCTGGCATACATTACATTGCTGACGTTACAACAAGCGGGTATCAGTTGATGGTTTTAATAATGTTGACGGCGTATCCAATGTTTCTCAATTCCAGCAGGAAAATTATTATTTTCCTATCAACATGCAACACACCAGTGGTAAACCTAATTGGTCAAAATCCGGATTACTGATAAATTTACTAATGATACACATGCAGTACCCGGTAAGCTGAAGTGAAGCCTGGTATTGTTAATTCAAAAATTATAGAATTATCTTGTCAAAAATGAAATATGATGTATCAAATCAAAATGCTTGTAGTATTTGGAATGCTGTTGTTGATTGCCGGAAATACCGTCGCTCAAAACAGGAAGCAGGTAGTTGATAAGAAATATGATGTTGCCGCATTTCTCTATCCCGCTTACGCCAGCGACGATCCCCGGTTGCGTCCATTCTGGCCTTCGGGCATTGGTGAATGGGAAACAGTTACCAATATGCAACAACGGTTTCCCGGGCATTACTGGAACCGGAAACCTGTTTGGGGAACAGTAAATGAAGCCGATCCGGCGGTTATGAATATGGAGATCAGCGAAGCTACCAAACACGGGATAAATGTTTTTATTTTTGACTGGTACTGGTATGATGGCCGCCCGTTTATGGAAACTACATTGAACAATGGTTTTCTTAAAGCTGACAATGCAGATAAGATGAAATTTTACCTGATGTGGGCCAATCATGATGTTGTAAATACATGGGATACAAGACTGAATAAAGTGGAGGATGGAAATGTAATCTGGACAGGAAAGGTGAGCAGAGATGAATTTGAAAAAATCTGTAAACGTAATATTGAAAAGTATTTTAAGCTGCCGCAATATTATAAAATTGATGGTAACCCTGTATTCATGATCTATGATGTACCACAACTGATTGCAGGCCTTGGCGGGATAGAACAAACAGCCGCAGCGCTCAAATGGTTTAAGGACGAAACAAAGAGGGCAGGTTTTCCGGGGCTGGAACTGCAGTTAACCATGTGGTCGCAAAACCTTAACTATAGTGGGTTTGATGGAAGTAAGACCAAAGCGCCTGAAAATGAATTTGTAAAAAAACTTGGGTTTACCAGTGCTACACATTACCAGTTTGTCCATTTTTTAGACGTCAATAACGATTACATGGATATCATGGAAAAAGTAAAAAAAGAATGGGCAAGGATTGATACGGCTTTTGAATTAACCTATTATCCGCATGTGAGCATCGGGTGGGATAACAGCCCAAGGTTAGGCAAAAGCGCTGTGATGAAAAACAATACGCCCGCAAATTTTGCCAAAGGATTACAAATGGCTAAAGACTATATCGATGCCCATCCCCGCCAGGCTCCGCTGATCACCATCAACAGCTGGAACGAATGGACGGAAACGAGTTACCTCGAACCCGATAACGTATACGGTTATGGGTATCTTGATGCTGTGAAAGCTGTCTTTATGAAATAATGTAAGTTTAGCTTTGGCAGTTAAAATAGCTTATGGTATTTAGGATTAATCATCGTACTTTTCTTTAAAGAACCTGTCAGGAAACCAGATGAATATATTAAAACAATTTATTAAAAAAAGGCGGCTATCACGCCTTGCTATTACCAGTTGCAGCATCGGGGTATTGCTATTTTTCCTGTCAGGTATTATCAATCCAGCATCGGCAGAAGGCCATGAAACGGTGGCCGGTGAAGGCTTCTGGCTTTGGTCGTTTTTAGGAAGATTGCATCCTATGATTGTACATTTTCCCGTGGGGCTTTTATACATCGCTTTATTTTTCGAATTTATTTCCTGGAAGCGTGCATCCCTTCAGCTCCGCAACGGTGTGCCTTTATTAATTGCTACCGGTGCCATTTCATCAGTGATAGCTGTAGTGTTGGGCCTGTTGTTATCCAACACCGAAACCTACGGCAGCAATGTATTACAGGTGCATCAATGGTCGGGCATTGCTACCATGATACTGGCCTGCGCTACTTACTATCTCTATCTGAAAAAGCAACGAAAATTTTCAATTATACTGCTTACTGCAACTGTATTGGGTGTTACTGTCGCTGGTCATTATGGAAGTGAACTTACACATGGCGAAGACTATCTCAGCAGCGTGCTGCCATTTGGTAAAGACGCCGGGGCGGGAACGGACAGCAGTTTTATTTTTGCTGGCATAAAAGGGCCACTGGATAGTTCACAAAGGCAGGAACTGAACCTGCAGGTTAGAACGATACTGGCGCATAATTGCTATAGCTGTCACGGCGAAACAAAAGTGAAAGGTGAACTGAGACTGGATTCAAAACAATACATTTTTAAAGGCGGAAAAAACGGTAGCATTCTTACGCCGGGCCATCCTGATAAAAGTGAGATCATCCGCCGCATATCCCTTTCCCGCAGGGATAAGGAAGCGATGCCTTCCAAAGGCAAAGGCCTTACTGCAACAGAAATAGCCACCCTTACTTTATGGATAAAACAAGGCGCACCCTGGCCTGACGGACCGGAAAGAAGCCTGTTTCGGGTAGCCGCCATGGCACCCCGTTTACCTGCTGTTCCACCGGCTACCGGCAACCTTACCTCACCGGTTGATTTGTTTGTCAACAACTATTTTAAACAACATAAAATAAGCTGGGTTAAGCCTGTTGAAGATCGCATTTACCTGCGCCGTGTTTATATGGATATCATCGGCCTGGTACCGCCGCCAGACAGCATGGATGCTTTTGTAAAAGACACCAGGCCCGATAAAAGAACGCTGATGGTGCAACATCTGTTGAACCGCAATGACGATTATACACAGCAATGGCTCAGCTTTTGGAACGATGCATTGCGCAACGATTATTCCGGTACCGGCTATATTACCGGCGGCAGGTTTGGCATAACCAAATGGTTGTATACATCACTAAAAGAAAACAAGCCGTACAATCGTTTTGTTAGTGAACTCATCAATCCCGATAAACAATCTGATGGCTTTATAAAAGGCATTCAATGGCGCGGCACCATCAACTCCAGCCAGCGTACCGAAATGCAGGCGGCGCAGAATGTATCGCAGGTTTTCTTTGGCGTTAATCTTAAATGCGCTTCCTGCCATAACAGTTTTGTAAGCGACTGGAAGCTGGATGATGCCTATGCTTTTGCCAACGTTTTTTCAGACAGTACACTGGAGATAAACCGTTGTGATAAACCAACCGGCAAAATGGCCGGCAGAAGAATATTATTTAAAGAGCTTGGCAACATCAATCCGGATGCTCCCCGGAAGGAGAGATTAAAACAATTGGCAGACAGCCTGGTGCAGCCCCGCAATGGCAGGCTGTACAGAACTTTTGTAAACCGCATGTGGGCCCAGCTAATGGGCCGGGGCATTGTTGAACCGGTAGATGTAATGGACAATGAGCCCTGGAGCCAGGACCTGCTCGACTGGCTTGCATATGATTTTGTAACTTCAGGATATGACATTAAAAAACTGATGTATACCATCCTTACTTCTCAAATTTATCAGCAGCCTTCGGTAACGGTAAAGGAACCGGGATTGCTTACAACCAAAGATTTCGTGTTTAAGGGTATGGTAACAAGAAGGCTTACCGCAGAAGAGTTTACCGATGCGGTTGGACAGGTACTGGCACCTGTTTATGCAGACAGTATGATTGTTTTCAACCTTATGCCGGAAAACATAAAACCGAACATTCCTTTTGCAAGGGCATCCCTGGTAAAAAATGATGCTTTTCTTACGGCTTTGGGACGCCCAAACAGGGAGACAGTGTCCACCAGCAGAACTTCACAGGCCAGCTTATTGCAGGCACTGGAATTAACCAATGGCGCACAATTTAACCAGGCCTTACACAAAGCCGCTATAAAATGGAAAGAAAAGTATAAAGATCCATTAACCATGACGAGGGAAGTTTACCGGGCGGCCATTGGCAGGTTACCATCGAAGGAAGAAGAAAAGGTTGCATTAACAGCGCTGGGCAGTGCACCTTCTATTGATGCGGTACAGGATTTTTTATGGGCCATTGCCCTTCATCCTGAATTTCAATTGATTTATTAATTGCTGAAAAATACAATATTTGCTCATTGCATAAATTGAACTGTATGAATGCTTATTGGAACAGAAGAGATTTTCTTAAAACCGCCAGCACCGCTACATTGGCAGCGCTGGCAGCCGGAGCGCCTGTGGCAAGTTTGTTAAGTGGTTGCGGCAAAAAATCAAAGCTGAATGACGGTACCGCAGATACAGTCATCCTTTTATGGATGGCGGGTGGCATGGCGCATACTGAAACCTTTGACCCCAAAAGATTCACACCTTATGAAAAAGGTATGGAAGGTAACAGGGTGCTGAGCACGTTTCAATCCCTGCCAACCGCATTGGATGGAATTCATTTTTCTGAGGGGTTGCAATCCATTGGCAGTGTGATGAACAAAGGCAGTCTTATCCGGTCGTATGTGGCCGCCGATATGGGGCATATCCTTCACTCAAGACATCAGTATCACTGGCATACCTGTTATGAGCCGCCACAAACAGCTGCAGCGCCACACCTCGGTGCCTGGATAGCAAAAGAACTGGGTCCTAAAAACCCGGTAATTCCTGCTTTCATCGACATCGGTCAGCGCTTTACTTTGGGAGAAGCTGAAGAATTAAAAGCTTTTCACACCGCCGGTTTCCTGGGTAATGAATTTGGTCCTTTTATGATACCCGATCCTACACAGGGTTTGGAAAGTGTGCGGCCGCCAGTGGGTATGGGCGCTAAACGTTTTGAAAGGCGCAACCAATTGTACAATGAACTTATCAGTAAAAGTCCGGCGGGTGAGTTTGGCAGCGATTACCAAAAAGAATCATTGAAGCGTTCTATGGAGCAGGCTTATATGTTATTGAATTCACCGGAAGCAAGTGCTTTTAACCTTAGCCTTGAACCAAAGGCAAGCTATGATATTTACAATACCGGCCGCTTTGGTCTGGGATGTTTACTGGCCAAAAGGCTCACGGAACAAGGTGCCCGTTTTATAAGCGTTACAACCGAGTATGAGCCTTTTGTTGGTTTCGATACGCACGAAAATGGCCATACCCGTATGGTGAATATGAAAAAGATGATCGACGGACCCGTATCCCAACTAATTAAAGACCTGGATAAAAGCGGGCGGCTGGACAGAACACTCGTAATACTGGCCAGTGAATTCAGCAGGGATATGATGGTGGAAGGCCGGCCGGATGCCAAAGTGCAGGAGCAGGTAGCTCAGCCGGATATTTTACCTGATATAAAGTTTTACGGTATGCACCGCCACTTTACAGATGGCTGTTCAATGCTAATGTTTGGAGGTGGCATTAAAAAAGGATTTGTGTATGGAAAAACGGCGGATGAACGGCCTTGTAAAACCATTGAAAATCCGGTTAAGATAGACCAGGTGCACCAGACAATTTATCATGCGTTGGGCATTCCGGAAGACACGCAATATGAAATTGAAAAACGTCCTTTTTATACAACACCGGATGGAAAGGGAAAGGCAATCAAAGAACTTTTGATAAGTTAGGCCGTAGCTGATTTTGGAATAGATTGGCATGACTATGCGCTTGAATTTTTACCAGGTTTAAATAATTACCCTTTTGTATAAAGCGCCGCCGATAATAATTAGCAATACACACAATATCATTAAAATACCAAGATCCCGAAACACATTTGCCTGCGATTGATTTTGGAGCATGGATGACCGTAACACATTGATCGTGTAGGTTAACGGATTAACATGAGAAAGTATTTGCAGCCAGCGCGGCATAATGTCTATCGGATATATGGCATTACTCGCAAAAAATAGAGGCATAGTTAGTACCTGCCCAATACCCATAAACCGTTCTCTTGTTTTTACCAGGCAAGCAATAATCAAAGAAAATGTTGAAAACAAAACAGATGCCATCACTACTGCCAGCAACACGGTAAATATCTCTGTTATAGCCAGGTTTAGTTTTACTTTCAGTAAAAAAGCCAACATGTAAATTATTGTCATCACCGGTATAGAGCGTATGCCTGCAGAGAGCGCCTTACCCAGTACCAGCGCAGTTCTTGGCGTTGGTGTTACCAAAAATTTTTGCGTAAGGCCAAGGTCTCTTTCCCAGATAACTGCAATGCCGTAAAAGATGGATATAAACAAAACGCTTTGGGCTAATATACCGGGTGTCATGAAATCTATATAAGGCATGCTCCCATTCATTGGATGCATTTTTTGAAAAACCTGGCCAAATATCAACAGCCACAAAGTAGGCTGGACAGTACGTAATACAATCTCAGTCGGGTCATGAAATATTTTTCTGATTTCCAATTCTGTGATTACAAATGTTTTTAGTATAAACCGTATCATGTATTTGTTTTTATCCTAAACGGGATGTCGTTTTACGTTCTGCGGCTACTTCGTGAAAGTCTCTTTGACTGTCCACCGATTCTTTGGTGTAATAAATAAATACATCTTCCATTGTGGCGCCTGCTTTATTTAATGAATTTTTCAATTCCGCAGGTGTTCCTGAAGCAACCAATTTGCCCCGCGACAGAAATGCAATATGCGTAGATAGTTTATCTGCTTCTTCCATTATGTGCGTGGTTAGTAATATGGTAGTACCAAACTCTTTTTTTAGTTCCAGAATATGTTCCCACACCGATTTCACACCAATGGGATCAAGGCCGGTAGTCGGTTCATCCAAAAATAATACCTTAGGACGATGTAGCATCGACTGGGCAATTTCCAGCCGCCTGATCATTCCACCGGAATAGGTTTTAACCGGTTTATGAGCTGCTTCCTGCAGACTCATAAACGCCAATGCCTGGTTTATTCTTTGCTTGCCTTCTTTCGATGGAATATCATAAAGCTTTGCAAAAAGTAAAAGATTTTCATAACCCGTCAGTGTGCCCTCAGCGGAAAGCATTTGGGGTACATAGCCAATCAGGCTCCTCACTTTAAAAGGACTTTTTGCAATGCTTATACCATCAATCCAGGCATCGCCTGAAGAGGGTTTTAATAGTGTGGTCAGCATTTTGATTGCAGTAGATTTCCCCGCTCCATTAGGACCAAGCAACGAATATATCTCCCCCTCATTTATTGTTATATTCAGGCTATCTACTGCAATAAAATCGCCGAATCGTTTGCTGAGTTGTTCTGTTTGCACAACAATTGCCATTATTTAATGCTTTTATTTTTTAACCTGGGTAAAATAGATGTTATATTGCCCATATTTACTCGTAATGCAAGGCTTCAATCGGATCTAACCTGGAAGCTTTTAATGCAGGATAATAGCCAAAAAATACACCAGTAATAAAACACACCAAAAAAGAAATTATCACCGAATACTCGGTTACAAGTGTTGGCCAATGAATAAAAAAAGTTACCAGCCTGGTAGCCACTATGCCCAGTCCTGCGCCAAGTACTCCTCCGGTAATACTTATTAAAATCGCTTCAATCAAAAATTGCAGTAAGATATCTATCCCCCTGGCACCAATCGACATTCTTAACCCAATTTCTTTGGTTCTTTCGGTGACAGATACGTACATAATATTCATGATTCCAATTCCTCCAACTAAAAGTGATATGCCGGCAATCACTGTGAGTAAAATTGTAAGTATCTGGCTGGTGGCCGAAAAAGTATTTATCAGCTCAGCCTGCGTCCTTACCGTAAAGTCGTTATCGGTTCCTTTTGCCAACCGGTGACTTGTTCTAAGTACCTGTTGTATTTCGGCAGCGGCCTTGTCTGTTGCGTTTTCGTCAATGGCCGAGACAAAAATATTTTGATAGTAAGTGGTTGCCAGTACACGTTTCTGAACGGTATTTACCGGAGCAAGTATTACATCATCCTGGTCTTGTCCGAAAGTATTTTCACCTTTTTTACTTAATACGCCTATTATTTTAAATGGGATATTTTTAAACCGGATGATTTTGCCCAATGCATCTTCTCCATTCGGAAAAAGGTTATTCAATACGGTCTGTCCTAAAAGACAAACTTTAGCTGCCGACTTTATATCCTGGCTTGTAAATGATACGCCATCCAGCAATGGCCAGCCACGAATGGCGAGGTATTCGGGAAATACCCCCTGCATACTGGTGGCCCAGTTATACGGTCCGTTAATAACCTGGCCACGGGATGTAACAGAGGGTGAGATGGCATCGATGTACTCCGGTTGTTTTTGTAACGCCGTAATGTCCTGTTCCGTAAGAGATTGTACGCTGGTGTTGTCCATTCTTACACCACCGGTTACGTTACTGTTAGGTCTTATTGTTATCATATTGCTGCCCATCCCTGAGATCTGTTTTTGGATACTTTGCTTAGAACCCTGACCGATTGCCGTCATTGCAATAACCGCAGCCACACCAATGATGATACCCAGCATGGTTAGAAAAGTTCTCATCCTGTTGCGGTTAATTGCCCGCCAGGCTATACGTAAAAGATTCGCCATTTTCATGTTGCAATATTTGACGGTGCTGTAATTGGGGACAGGTTTTTTAAAACGTCTTTTGCATTTTGTACATCCCTATTGATATGGTCTTTTAAAATTCTTCCATCTCTTAATGTGATGGTTCGTTTACTGAATGCAGCAATATCCGGCTCATGTGTTACAAACACGATTGTTTTTCCCTGGTCATTATTCAACTCCTGAATCAGCATCATTATTTCGTATGAAGTTCTTGAATCAAGATTACCGGTAGCTTCGTCCGCCAGTATCATCACCGGATCATTGACTAAAGCCCTTGCAATAGCTACCCTTTGCTGCTGGCCACCTGATAGTTGATTGGGCAGATGATTCATCCGGTCTGTAAGTTTAACTGCAGCCAATGCAGCCATAGCTTTTTCCCGTCTTTCCCTTGCGGAAAATCTGGCATTGTACAATAATGGCAATTCAATATTTTCTATGGCAGACGTTCTGGCCAATAAGTTATAGGATTGAAAAACAAATCCTAGTTTTTGATTTCTCAATCTTGCCAGTTCAGTTTTGGAAAGTTTGCTTACCTGTGTGCCATCCAGCAAATATTCTCCGCCGGTAGGCTTGTCAAGACAGCCAAGTATGTTTAACAACGTTGTCTTACCCGATCCGCTGCTTCCCATGATCGTTATAAATTCACCTGCATTGATTGAAAAACTGACATCATCCAGCGCCCGGACAACCTCATTCCCCACTTTAAATTCCCGTTGCAGGTTTTTAATATCAACAATTACAGAACTCATATCAATCATTGAATTTAATTTCTTGAAATGGATGCGGGCCTCCGTTGCATTTGCGGCATAAAAGGACTTCGTTGCGTGTTATCAGCATTCGTTTTGGCAGATCCTTTTACAGTGTTGGTAATTACCTCCTCCTCCGGCAACAACCCGTTGATTATTTTTACATAACTATCATCATTCAAACCAGAAATAACTGCCCTTTCCATAAGTGTATCACCTGTCTTTATCCAAACGTAAGATTTTCTGATTGCTGCATTTTCACCTGCCAGTTCTCGGGCAGCATCCCGGCGGCCAGGCCGGGCTTGTTTACTTCTTTTTAATGCAGCAGTATCTCTTTCCGCCCTTATAATCGTATATCGGTTTCGTAATACAGAATCCGGCTTAAAGGTTAAGGCCCGCGAAGGAATAAGTAATGCATTGCTGTCTTCTTCTATATAAATATTGATGCTGGCCGTCATACCTGGCTTTAATTTCATCGCAGCATTATCAACATTAATAAGTGTAGTATAAGTAACTACATTGGCCGATACACGGGGGTGCAGTAACACCTCCTGTACAGTTCCTTCAAAAATATCATCTGGAAATGCATCTACTGTAAAACTGGCATTCTGCCCGGTCTTTACACCTCCAATATCGGCTTCGTCTACAGCGGCGTTTACCTGCATTTTGGTAAGATCTTTCGCAATTACAAACAAAACCGGGGCATTAAAACTAGAAGCGATGGTTTGTCCCGCACTTACGTTTCTGTTAAGTACCACTCCAGTAACCGGGGAAAATATGTTGGTATAAGAAAGTGTTTTTTGTATCATCCTCAATTGTGCAGCTGCATTGTCAACAGCCGCTTTAGCACTATTAAACTGGTTCAATGCCATTTGATAATCAGCCTTACTGATGGCGCCCAGTTTAAACAATTGGTCCTGCCGTTCAAACGTACTTTTTTGAAATACCAGGTTACTTTTTGCGCTGGTAAGATTTGCCTGTGTCTGATCTTGCTGTGCGGCCAGAATGGAAGGGTCAACCTGTGCCAGCAACTGCCCTTTTTTTACCAAATCATTAAAATCAACCAATACTTTTTTTACTACTCCCGATACTTGTGCGCCAACAGATATAGTATCGACTGGCTGAATGGTTCCGGTGGCTGTTATGCTTTTTGCAATATATCCGGGCGATGCTTTTGCTGTTATAAAAGTTATTGCCTGTACATTTTTTGACGACCTCCTTGTCCAGATAAATATTACCGTTGTAACAACCAATAATATAAGTATGAGAATATACTTTTTTTTCATTTTCATTTTATAAGATTATCGGGCTACCCATGTAGAACTGATAAATTTTTTGCTGTAAAACAGTGGTATACTTTGCCTCTGTATAAGCCTGTACCGCCTGCACATATTGGTTTCGCTGCAGTAGCAGGTTATAAGAATTAATGGCGCCGAGTTTTAACTGTTCATTTGCTATATTATAGCTTTCCGTGGCTGTCACCAATTGCTGATTGGCCGCATCAAAAGCTTGTTGAGCATTTAGCGCATTCAGATAGGCCCGCTCCACCACCTGTAATAAAACCAACTGGATGTTTTGTAAATTAAGGCCGGCTTGTTTGTAAGCAATGAAGGATTTTTCTACACCAGCTCTATTAACGCGTTGCGAAAAGATAGGAATGGCTACTGTTATACCAAGACTCTGGTAGAAATTATTACCGGTCTGTATTAAATAAGCTGTCTTTGGCGAGACATTATTGATAATAACATCACTGTATCCCGAACCCATTGCTGCAGTGGCTTTAACGGTTGGTTTATAAGCCGCTTTAGCCAGTAAAATATTTAACGAAGCAATTTCAGTATTCAACCGGCCGATTTTGATCTCAGGAAAACTTTTTAATGCCGCCTGTTCAGCTTCTGCAAGGGTGGGTAAAATTTCTTTTGCTTCTACATGTAATGGTGTTACAATATCAAACAATGTGTCTGCCGGCAATTGTAGCAATTGTTCCAATGAAAGCACATTTTGCCTTACTTGATTTTGTGTCTGCACAAGCAGGTATTTATCGCCGGCCAGCTGTGCCTGCAACTGCATCAGGTTTATTTTTGAGATGCTCCCCGCATCAAAAAGCATTTGGCCCTGGTTTACACTTTCGGCGGATGCACTCACCAGATCTATTATATATTTTTCATTTTCACGGGATAATAAAATATTGAGGTATGCCTGGGTAATTAATATAATAATGTTGTTTTGCGTTTCCTGTACGGCAAGTCCGGCAGATTCTGTAAGTAAATGCTGTTCCCGGATTTTGTTGCCAACAGAATTATTATTCCACAAAATAACAGATGAATTAACTGAGTAGTTTCCAATAGCGGACAGCTGGTTTATCAATCTGCTGTTGTTTCCTGCAACAATATTATTTGCATTGTTAAAGGTATTTCCTGCAGATGCAGAAAGTGCCGGTATTTTTGCTGCTTCTGCTACTAATAAATCCTGCCGGGCTGATAGTTCATTTAGCCTTAATGTATTAATCTGGATATTGTGTGCAGCGGCATATTGAAAACAGTCTGCTATAGCCCACTTTTTTGAAGCGGAAGGAAACTGCGCAATTACAGGGCGGATATTCAGGACTAACAAAAAAATAACCTGAAAGGAGACTATAATGAAACGATTATACATAGTATAGCGCATTACCGGCAAACTACCTTTTACCATAGAAATCAACTTTGTAAAGTTCAGGCCATTGATAAAGCATAACAATGACCTCCGGCAGACCTGGTTGTGATTGGAATTAGCTATCCGGTTAATTTAAAAGCCATTTAAACTTAACGAGTAATTACCGGGATTAACTTATTGAATTATGCTGTACCTGTTTGTCGCTGGACGAAATAAGGACATGCAGCAGATAAAAAATAACCTGTTTTGCTTGAAGAATCTATAGCTTATTATTTCAACGATGAATTAAATATCAATTCTTTCAATCAACTTTATACCATTGTTTATAATATACGACCATCAGGTATACCAATTACAAATTCATAACAATCATTAAAAACGAAAACATGCCTGCAACTACGCATCATTGGTTTTACCGTATTATTTTTTTGTGTACACTAATAGTACCGGTGAAATATACCGTTGATGCACAGCTGGCAATCGATAAATCAACTTCCGTTGCTTTTAAAAAGCATATTATAAGTCCTGTTTTTGTATCTGAAGGCGTTGGGGTAGCAGATGTAAATAAAGATGGCAAAATAGATATTCTTGCCGGTCGTTACTGGTACCAGGCGCCTGGCTGGCAACGCCATAACATACACACCGATATACTTAATCCGGTACCTGGATACAGTACCAGTTTTTTAAATTATAGTATGGATGTCAACAATGATGGCTGGCCTGATTTGATACGCTTTGATCAACCGGGAGGCATATGTGTCTGGTACCAAAATCCGCAAAATAAAAATACACTGTGGCAGAGTCATGTGATTGTTGCCACTGCCGGTAATGAAAACCCTGCATTCGTGGATGTGGATGGAGATGGGCGAATGGATATTATATGCAATGACATTACAACCAAACAAGTAATCTGGCTGCAATCGCCGCAGAGAAAAAATGATACAATTTGGCAACAGCATGTAATCAGCAATGACCCATCAAGAGGAACAGATAAATACACCCACGGACTTGGCTGGGGCGATATCAATAAAGATGGTCGCAATGATGTGTTTATAAAAAGCGGCTGGTGGCAATCGCCGGTCAATGTAACAGACAGCAACTGGCAATTTCATGAAGCCAATTTTGGAGCAGACTGTGCCAACATGTTTGTGCTGGATGTTGATAAGGATGGCGACCAGGATATCATTAGTTCATCAGCACATGATTACGGCATCTGGTGGTATGAGCAACAAAAAGATAGTAATGGAAATAGTAACTGGGTAACGCATACCATCAGCAAACTTTTTTCAGAATCGCATTGCCTTGCTTTAGAAGATATCAATGGCGATGGCAACCCCGATCTTATCACCGGCAAGCGCTATTATGCCCACAATGGCGGCGACCCGGGCGGCCATGAAGCAGCAGTGTTATACTGGTTTGAATTTGTACCCGGCAAAACTCCGCAATGGATTCCACATTTGATAGACAACAATTCCGGCGTAGGTTTGAGTATGGTGGTTGAGGATATCAATGGTGACAAAAAGAAAGACATCATTATTTCAAACAAAAAAGGGGTGTTCTTTTTTGAGCGACAATAAAAAATGCAGCAATTGCAAAAGAGTTATTTTATTCCAATTGCTCTTTGCCTTCTTATAGACTGATTCTTAACTCTATCCACTTATCGTTTTTTAATATTTATTAAAGCTGATTTTTAAAATTGAAAGATAAAAATATTCGCACTTTTATTACTAAAAAATTTAGTAATATTGCAAATGACCTATGCCGAAAGTATAGCTTCATTTATACATGACAGCAACCAAAGCCGATATTATTGCCCGTTTGCAAAAGGATATTTTTCCTTTACAGGGATTTAAAACCGCCCTGAATAATATTGCTTTGGACAAGGCGATTGGCCCTATAAAAAATGCTTTTCCCGGTAACCATTTTCCAGTGGGTGTAATGCATGAATTTATTAGTGATAGTAAAGAAACAGCTGCAGTTACAACCGGTTTTGTTGCAGGAGTATTGGCTCAGTTAATGCAGCAGGGTGGCGTGATGATATGGATTGGAGCCTGCAAAAATATTTTTCCACCGGCATATCAATCATTCGGCATTGCACCGGATAAAATTATTTTCGTCGATCTGCAAAAAGAAAAACAAATTTGCTGGGCAATGGAAGAAGCGCTTAAATGCGAAGGTTTAGTGGCGGTAATTGGTGAAATGCAGGAATTAAGTTTTAATGCTTCAAGGCGGCTGCAGCTGGCAGTAGAGCAAAGTAAGGTAACAGGTTTTATTATACGCAACAATCCCCGCAGTTTAAATACTACCGCCTGTGTTACCCGCTGGCAGATAACTTCATTAAGAAGCCAGCTGCCGGAAGGAATGCCCGGCGTAGGCTTTCCCCGCTGGAAAGTTACCCTGCTGAAAGTAAGGAACGGCAAGCCGGGAAGTTGGGACATGGAATTTGCCGCAGGCCGCTTCAGGCAGGTAAATGCCATACCCGCCATTCCGTTACAGGTACAACAAAAAACGGGATGACATGTCAAAGCGTTTTGTATCTATATGGTTCCGTCAGTTAAAAACGGATTGGCTTGTCCGCCGCCAGCCCTCTTTAAAAGAAGCGCCCTTTGTATTGGTTTTACCAGACCATGGCCGGATGGTGATAACAGCTGCTAATGAAGCTGCCAAAAGACAAGGCGTATACAACGGTATGGTATTGGCAGATGCCCGGGCCATTATTACCGGGTTGCAATATTTTGATGACGAACCTGGCAGGGCTGAGTTATTGCTAACTGGCCTGGCAGAATGGTGCATACGGTACACACCTGCCGCAGCAACCGATGTACCAGATGGATTGTTGCTGGAGGTAACCGGTTGCGCTCATTTGTGGGGTGGAGAAGAACGGTATTTAACAGATATAGCCAAACGGTTACACCATATAGGTTATGATATCAGTATTGCCATAGCAGATACCGTTGGTGCCGCATGGGCATTGGCTCGGTTTGGTAAAAAAATAAACATTGTTGAACCTTCCCGACAATCCGATGCCTTGCTTTCATTGTCACCCACTGCGTTAAGGTTGGAAGCAACGGTAATTGAGCGCCTTGAAAAATTGGGCCTGCGGCAGATTCACCAGTTTATTGCAATGCCCCGAACTGCCTTGCGGCGGCGTTTCGGCCTGGAATTATTAAACCAATTAGATAAGGCATTGGGCCTTCAGGAAGAAACCATTCAACCCATACATCCCATTGTACCTTACCAGGAAAGATTACCCTGCCTGGAACCGATCGTTACTGCAACAGGTATTGAGATAGCCATGCAGCATTTGCTGGATAAGTTATGCAACAGGCTGCAGCACGAACAGAAAGGGCTTCGGCTTGCTGTATTGAAATGTTACCGGGTAGATGGAAAAATGATATCGGTTGATATTGGTACGCTGCGCCCTTCTTGTAACAGCAAGCATTTGTTCAAATTGTTTGAAGAAAAAATCGCTACCATAGAACCTGCTCTGGCAATAGAATTATTTATCCTGGAAGCAACTGCAACAGAAGAGCTTTCGCCCGTACAAAAAAATTTGTTTGGGCACAAAGGAGCTCTGGATGATATTGAGCTGGCAGAATTGCTGGACAGGATAGCCGGAAAGATTGGTGCACAGCATATTCACCGCTTTACACCCGATGAGCATTACTGGCCGGAACGATCTTATAAAAAGGCTGCCTTAAACGAAACCATCGCTACCGGGTGGAAAATCAGCAACCCGAGACCGTTGCACGTATTACCCAGGCCGCAACTGATTGACGTTACAGCGCCGGTTCCCGATTACCCACCCATGAATTTCAGGTATATGGGCAACTTACATACTATTATAAAGGCAGACGGACCGGAACGCATTGAACAGGAATGGTGGTTGCAGCAAGGGCGGCACCGGGATTATTATATAGTTGAAGATGAGGGGGGTAAACGCTATTGGCTTTTCCGGTCTGGTCATTATGATGTGGAGAAAACTTACAAATGGTTTTTACATGGATTTTTTGCATAAGGATAAGGCTTATTCTTTAAATCAATTAGCAATAAAAAGTAACAGCATTCCAAAAAAATCCGTGTACCAACAGGTCAAAAAATATGGATTGAATTGTAAGTCAGGAATTTTTTATTTAATTGTTACTTCTTACTTACTTTTTTTGTCTTGACACAAAAAAAGTAACAAAAAAAAGTCAAGACAGCAACGAATACAGCCCGTTGCTGTCAAGGAGCTCTGTTGAGCTTTTGTGCATAGTAATTTCAGCTTTAGTAATTCTATTCTTAGTCTTGTTACATCCTAAGTATAAAGAACAGGCCTTCTACTTTTTATAGCATTACTAACACGTTTGATTATTAAATTCTTAATCCTCCAAACATCAGAAACATTAACAAATACAGTGTTCATTTTTATAAATACAAATGCAATACACAGAACTACAAGTCACATCTAATTTTAGTTTTTTGCGGGGTGCTTCTCACCCTGAAGAAATGGTGGAGCAAGCTACGGCACTAGGTTATACTGCCATCGCCATTACTGACAGAAATAGTTTTGCGGGTATTGTGCGGGCACATGCGACAGCTAAAAAAAATGGCATCCGCATCATTGTTGGTTGCAGGCTCGATCTGTTGGATGGCGTATCCCTGTTGGCCTATCCAACTACTAAAAAAGCGTATGCACAATTGTGTAATTTACTAACGCTTGGAAACAGGCGTGCAGAAAAAGGGGACTGCCACTTGTATAAAAAAGATGTGTACGAATATGCGAACGATATAAAATTTATCGTTTTGCCACCGGCACAATTAAATGAAGCATTTGAATTTGAAGAGGCTTTCAAAAATGCTGTGCAGGAATACAAAAATGCTTTTGGTGAAAATGTATACGTCGCAGCCACCCGCCGGTACGAGGGTGATGACAGTAAATATGTATTCCGGCTGGCACAACTGGCAACTCAATTCAATATCCCGTTGGTAGCTACCAATGATGTGCATTATCATGAACCCGCCAGGAGACAATTGCAGGATATTGTAACCTGTGTGCGGGAGAAATGTACCATTTACAATGCCGGTTACCGGTTACATTCCAATGCGGAAAGATTTTTAAAACCCAATGATGAAATGTTGAGGTTGTTCAGGCAATATCCGGATGCCATCCGCCGCACTGAAGAAATTGCAGCAGCCTGCCAGTTTTCATTAAACGAATTAAAATATGAGTATCCTGAAGAGATCACTACTGGTGGCCGTACACCACAGGAAGAATTAGCCCTGCTTGCATGGGAAGGTGCACAGAAGCGTTACGGAAACAACCTTTCCCAAAAGACCATTGATTCCATTAATCATGAATTGAAATTTATTGAGGAGATGAATTATGCCGCCTATTTTCTTACGGTGCATGATATTGTGCGGTTTGCCCGGCAGCAAAATATTCTTTGCCAGGGCCGTGGCTCCGCTGCCAATTCAACTGTTTGTTATTGCCTGGAAGTTACCTCAATTGATCCCATTAAATTTGATTTGTTGTTTGAACGTTTTATCTCTTCTGCAAGAAATGAACCACCGGATATTGATGTGGATTTTGAACACGAGCGTCGTGAAGAAGTGATGCAATACGTGTTTCAAAAATACGGGCGTGACAGGGCGGCGATTGTAGCGACGGTTACACAGCAACACCAGAAAGGCGCCATCCGCGATGTGGGCAAAGCAATGGGTTTATCAGTTGATACCATCAATAAAATTTCAGGTTCAGTTTGGGAATTTACCGACGACATGTGGGAAGGGAAAGGCATTGCGGAACAAGGTATGAACGCCGGTGACCTGCACCTGAAAAAAGTAATGCAGCTCACCCGGGAGTTCATGGGTTTTCCGCGACAGCTTGGTCAGCATACAGGTGGCTTTGTTATCACCAATGGCAAACTGAGTGATCTTGTTCCCATCATGAATGCACGCATGGTTGACCGTACCTGCATTGAATGGAACAAAGATGATATTGATGCGCTTGGTTTTATGAAAATTGATGTGCTGGCATTGGGCATGCTCACCTGCATCCGCAAAGCATTTGACCTGGCAAAAGAACATTATGGTCTCGAACTTACATTGGCCAATGTTCCACAGGATCGCCCGGAAGTGTACGAAATGATTTCTCATGCGGATACCATTGGTGTTTTCCAGATAGAAAGCCGTGCACAGCAAAGCATGTTACCAAGATTAAGGCCTAATTGTTTTTATGACCTGGTTATTGAAGTAGCGATTGTAAGACCTGGACCCATACAGGGTGATATGGTGCACCCTTATTTGAGAAGGCGCAACGGTGAAGAAGTAGTAGAATATCCTTCTCCCGAATTAAAAGAAATACTCAAACGTACATTGGGTGTGCCTTTGTTCCAGGAACAAGCTATGAAGATTGCCATTGTCGCGGCAGGTTTTACACCAGCCGAAGCAGACGAATTGCGACGAAGTATGGCCACTTTTAAAGCCAAAGGATTGGTAAGCAAATTTGAAGAAAAACTGGTGAAGGGGATGTTGAAAAATGGTTATACACTGGAATATGCCCGGCGTGTTTTTAAACAATTGGAAGGTTTTGGCAGTTATGGATTTCCTGAAAGTCATGCTGCCAGTTTTGCCCTGTTGGTGTATGTAAGCAGCTGGCTGAAATGTTTTTACCCGGATGTGTTTGCCTGCGCTCTGTTAAACAGTATGCCCATGGGTTTTTACCAGCCTGCGCAAATAGTGGCTGATGCAAAAAAACATGGCGTTGAAATCAGGCCTGTTGATATCAACCATTCCCAATGGGATAATTTACTGGAAGAAAAATCGGGTAAGTATTGTGCAATGCGACTCGGTTTCCGCCAGGTAAAAGGATTGCGGCAGGAAGATATAGCAATACTCGTATCAAACAGAAAACAATCCTACAGCAGTATCAACGCTTTGCGGGATATCGGTTTGCCTGAAGCCGCCCTGGAAAAATTGGCCGATGCGGATGCGTTTCGTTCTATCGGGTTAGACAGAAGACAGGCCTTGTGGGAAGTATCTACCAAAGACCGGCCACAGGCAATGTTTTCCGGCCAGCCTGCTGCCGATGCCGCCAGTGAAAATATAACATTGCCGGTGATGAGTACTTCAGAGCATGTGGTACACGATTATGCCGCCACAGCTTTATCATTAAAAGCACACCCGGTAAGTTTTGTAAGAGAAAAGTTGAACCAGTTGCATATTGTTACCACCAGCCAGTTGTCAACTTTAAAAAACGGTGCCCTTGTAAAAGTGGCCGGACTGGTGCTGGTAAGACAACGTCCCGGTACTGCGAAAGGTGTTTGTTTTATGACCATTGAAGATGAAACCGGTTTTTCCAACCTCGTTATTTTTCAAACACTGTTCGACAAATTCCGTAAAGAAATTTTGCAATCGCGGTTGATTATGGTAGAAGGTAAATTACAAATTGAAGGAGAAGTCATTCATGTAATTGTACAGAGTTGTCATGATTTTTCAAAACTGTTACGTCAGTTAACCGCGGCACAGCAACAAGATCCGAACGTGCTTACGTTGGCTTATGCAGATGAAAAATCTATCCCCACCCATGCACAACATAAAAGGCCCACCGCAAAGGAAATGGCGCAGGAAAATATTTTTCCCGATGCAAGAAATTTTAAATGAGCTGCTGCTTAATAAAAAAACTGCTCCGAAACTATTTTGCCATCCTTCACATTATACACACAAATTTCATGATTGGTTTTTCGGTCTTCGCCTTTCATTTGCAGATCCGTATCCCAGGCAATAGAAAAATAATCGCCCGCCACTACCGGGTCGCTGATGGTGCTGCCATAAAACTCCGCCACATGAGATACAAAGAAAGCCGCTTTCGCCCGGATAGCATCCATACCCTTGGTTTCCAGTGGCAGTAAGCCTTCGCGTGGTTCAATGCTGACGATGTCTGGCGAAAACAATAGTTCTTTTACTTCTTCAATTTGGCCATTGCGGCACATGGTTACTAATGTTGTGGCTATCTCTTTTGTTGTCATAGTATTCATTTTTGTGTAAATATTTAGCTCAATTGTATGAGCCAGGTGTAGTTAATAATTTACATATTGCTCTGTAAAACTTCCATCTGCATACAGGTTTAGCAAACCATAACCTGGTGCGGTTTCTCTTTTGTTACCTCTCCACCAGGCGCCGCTCACAGCGCCGTTGCAGAGATAAGTTACATTGTTGTATACTACTTTATCTCTTAGATGAACATGCCCGCTCAGGCAAAGTTTTACATTCGGGTAGCCATTAAACAACCTGATTATTTTAGCCGTATCGGTATGCATATCACCACCCGTCATTTCCCATTTGTTTACAATGTCATCTTCAATCATCAGCGTGGCGGTTAAGATGGGAATATGCGAAAGCACACAGACAGGCATGGCGGCCGGTGTAGACTTCAACTCGTTTTGTAACCAGGCAAATTGTTCGTCGCCCAGTTTACCAATGTACCAGGTGTTGTCAATATCCAGGTGTACACTATCCAGCACAATGAATTTCCATCCACTTTGCGTAAAACTATACCAGGGTTTGGAAAGCTGCAATTGGTCGAGCGAAAACTGTTTGCCATACACAGCCTGACCTTTGTTGTTTTCACTCCACCAGATATCATGATTACCCAATGCATAATGCACCGGCAATCTACAGGCGCTTTTTACAATGCTATGGTATAAGCTCCATTGCGCATTGATTGCGGGCAGGTTTTCCTTATTCATATCAAACACAATATCGCCTCCGTTTAGAATCATACCAACGGAAGGGCTTTGCGCTTGTACATGTTGCAGGCAGCGCCGGAAGCGGGCAGGTGCATCCCATTCGTCTTTCAGGTGCACGTCGGTGAGGTGGGCTACCCGCAAAACGGGCGGCGCTGATGTTGGCAATTGAACTGGTAACATTGGCGCCAGCAACAGGCCACCAAGATTTTTTATAAGCGATCTTCTTTTCATGTTGTTATTGTTGAAGCAATATAAAGTGAATTTGATAGAACAGTTTGTTCGTAGTTCAATTTTTTAATTGTTGCTGTCTGCTTACTTTTTTTGTCTTGACACAAAAAAAGTAACAAAAAAAGTCAAGGCAGCAACGAAAACAGCCCGTTGCTGCCTTGCAGCCCTGTTCGACTTCTGTGCATAGTAGTTTCAGCTTTTGTAATTCTACTGTTAGGTGTGTTACAGCATAAGTATAACTAAACCTCTTTTTTTTGAAGTTGCACATATGCTCGTTGACCAAAAACATTTTTTAATTAAATACATAGCCGAGCAGATCATTTCCATTTCACCCGCATAAAAACTATCTGCGTATAATCTTTTCGTTCATACAAAACTCCTATTTCATTTGCGGACAATTTAACAAGGTCAGAATATGCAGTCGCGTCTTCTTCCCCTTTGTCTACGCCCTTGTCCAGTAAGTAACTCCTACGCCATGTACTGCCATCATCGTAACTAATGCGCAGGGTAAGACTATCTCTATGTGTTTTGCTGGCTGCATTGCAAAATGCTACAATGGCTTTTCCCTGCTCGTTGCCAACGGTTAAAATACTTCCCTGGCAAATGGGGTCGGGTAAGTTATTGTCAATGTAGGTTGTATCCCAGCTGGCGCCGCCATCGCTGCTGACAGATACAATCCTAGCCATGGTGTCGGCCCGCTGGTTGCGGCTGTTCATCATCAGTTTGCCGTTACCCAATATAGCCGCCATCGATTCATTACTGCCTGCTCGGCCAACTGTTGCGCCAATCCTAAACGTTGCACAATGATCGTCGCTATAAAATCCATGAGCGCTATAATCTGTTGCGTCCGCTTTTGGGTCACCAGCAGAATGATTGGCAGCTACAAATATTCTTCCCTTGTATCGGCCATCTGAAAATTGAATGGCATGCCCGGGTGTGTTAGCATAGCTTCGCCAGTCTTCCTTAAAATTATAATCGGGCTTGATTGCTGGCTGATTAGGCCGGTGGGTTTGTGTGGTAATATTTACTGGTTTGCTCCAGCTGTGGCCGTTATCTGTAGAAGTAATATACCATACTTCCCGCAGGCCGTTTCCTTTTCTTACTTCATTTTCATGGTTGTTGCCGGTGTTGTAGAATAAAATAATTCTTCCCTTCGGATAGGCGGGATCAGTAAGGTCAACTACCGGCGACGGATTGCCGGCCTGCAGGCTATCCACATCTGCCACTGTTTGCAAAGCAGTCCAGGTAAGGCCTTTGTCATGGCTTCTTTTTGCAACAATATTAATGTCTCCAAAATCATTAGAGCCATTCACCCGCCCTTCTGCAAAAGCCAACAAATCGCCATTGGGTAAACCAATGATGGCGGGTATGCGGTAGGTTGCATACCCATCTTTGCCTGATGAAAATACAGTGCTTGATTTTTGCTGAGCGTTTAGCACAGTAGTCCATAAAAGAACAAGCAAAACTGATTTGATTTTTTTCATACCTGGTTTTACAAACATTTTTATCAATCGCTGAATATTATCAGGTCTCGCAAAAAAATTGGGTTCAATTAACTGCAAAATAAAAGGCAAGTATACAACCTGCCTCTTTAAATTCAATTTGTAATGATTGTTTATTTAGACGGGAAGCCCGCAGTTGCTTTTACTTCCTCTATTTGTTTGGTATGCCTTACGGTATGCTGCGCCAGTAATAAAATAATCTGGTAAGCGTCCATTGGCCCCATCGGACCCTGTTCGGCGATGTGATTTCTAAAATCGTCTGTTGAGGAATTAATATAATCAATGTGTTTTTTACGTTCTGCTGTTAAAAATGCCATGGCTTCCTCTTTGGTTGCCCATTTGGCATTTTTGGGTTCAAAGGGTTCGCTGGTTTTAACCTTGTGGCTCCTGTCTTCGACACCTGTTATTACCATGTCATCAGTAGCTTTAACCAGGGCTTTTTTATCAGGATTTGCCGGGGCCGACATTACACCCTGCATCCAGCCCCAGATATTGGTTTCGGACAATGCCAGGTGATATACACATTCTTTCACAGACCAGCGGGTACTGTCTGGCTTAAAATTTAACTGTGCTTCACTTAGCCCTTCTACAGATTTGGTTAAACGTTCCAGGCTTGATTGCAACAGGCCTGTCACTTTTGCTTTTTCGTCTTTGGAGAGCTGGCAAAAAGCTGCAGTTGAAAACAGCAATAAGCCAATTACGGCAAGTAATTTTTTCATACATTTTGATTTTAGCAGGTGATATATAGCATTTGTTTTAAGCAATAAATCTACAGTGAATTATAGATAAATGCTACTAATTTAATATAAATGGTAAAACTATCTATCCCGCGGCAGTAGAAAAGCGCAACACTGAGATTGGATATCGGATAAATACGAAAGGCAGGCTGGAATGGCCTTTACAGGCTAAAATAAGCATGTGGCTTTACCCGGTTTTGCCTCGTGTATGCAAATGGGGTGAGAAAACAACCATATTTCTTTTCGTAAATATCCTTCTGCGCGGCTGAATAATTACGCTACACTCCGTAATTAATGAACGATATAAATAGCGTAATGCTGCTCTTGTACAGGATATCTAACTGTTGCATCTTTGTATCAGAAAGTAATGATTGAAACATCAAAACAATCTAAGTCCAAATCCAAAAAACAATAATCGAATTCCTGTGAAAACTGCAAATTCAACATCCTGAAACTATGCCGTTAAAAGCGATGATGTTTCAAAAAACCAAAACCCAATATCCGGAACTATGCTGTAAAAAGCGATGATGATCCAAAAACCGTTTGAACCCAATATCCTAAGCCTATGCTGTAAAAAGCGATGATGGCAAAAAGACCAGAACACTGAAACCCAGCAACTCGTTTTATCGATTTTCTGGAGCGGTAGCCCGCAAAAATCCTGAATCGGTCAGCTTTGGCTGACTAAACAAACATCTTACTTCCACAGACTATGAAAAACTGGTACCTGTGGAAGTTTTTTTATTGCCCAATACCAAACTCCTGGCACAACTACAGGTTTTATTGAGCAGATGAACTGCCCACCCCTACAATTTATTCAGGGAATGACAGCAATACCCGGTGCTTGTTCCTGCACTGGTAAAATTGTATATTGTGTTTGAAAACAGGCCCTCAGCTAAGTCTATCAAAATTTTTGAGCCTATTTCACCGATCGCTTAAGTCATTTTTTAGCTTCCATTCATCCCTGCTAAACCAGCTCATTAAAATAAGCAACCGTATTAAACCTGTTTGCGTTTTCATTGTCAGTAATTACCAAAATAGACGTTTACAAAGCTTCGCATTTTGTTAACAATGGTAACTCTGTTTAAACGGCCTGAAAATTGAATCATTATTACAAAATATGGTTGTATGGAATCTTCTTTAAATAAAAAGCCGGCTATTCTGCTTATTGATGATGATAAAGACCTGCTTGAAATACTTCGCCGCAAACTTGTAAAAGAGGGTTGTGTGGTAAATATTTCCCAAAATGGCGCCAAAATAAGTGAAATGATTGTAGAATCGACCCCTGATTGCATTTTGCTGGACATACATATGGAAGGTATCAATGGCACTGATATTTGCAAAAAACTAAAGTCCCAGGCACAAACAAGTGATATCCCTGTGTTACTTTTATCTGCCAACCACAACATTGAGAAAATAGCCGCACTCTGCGGTGCAGACGGGTACATTTCAAAGCCACTTGATATCGCCTTGTTTGCCAGGAAAATAAAAGATGTGCTTAAACTGAGGTATTTTCTATAAAACTCAGTATAAGATGCAGTCATAAAAAGATAGCGGATCGGCTGTAACTTTCTTGTACGGCTATTAAAAACCACCCGATTATGACGACACAACTTCTGTTACAATAATGATAAGGTAGCTATTTTCCGGTATCCTGATTGTCTCTACAAATTCAACCAGTAATTTACTTTTAAAACAATTGCCCTGTTTTTATTCAGCATAAAAGGCGTTGTGAAGTAATTATCCGTGTATACGAGGTACAGGTCGCTCATAGGCTTAAAGCGGTATTGAAACCGGCTGTTGATGTTAAAATTATTTGCCTGCGTGTTGTATTGCAAAAAGGTTGTCCACGAAACTTTGGTGTTGAAATTATACTCCACTTTTGGAGAAACCAACAACAATTCGCTGCTGCCATAAGGATCAGGAAAACTTAGTTTATCATATTCAGCCTGTACAATCAAATTGAAGTGCGGCCTGCTTCTCAGCGTAATGGTGCCTATCAGCGAATGGATATTACCGTTATAAAATTGTCCACCAAGATAAGTAAGGCCATAGCTGAATAATTTCCTTGTATCAGAAGTATAGGTTACGGCCGCCTGTGTGTATTTATAGTTAGTTACAGGCAGAGGTTTGGCATCTGTAAATGAAACAGCATACAACAAATCCAGGTCATTATGCAGTACCTCCGATTTGATACCTGATGTGCTGTTAAATTCTGCCATGTACGATAGCGTAAGATCTGTTTCGTTGAAAGAATTATTGGGATTTACAACAGAATAGGTTTCGGCTTTAAAAGTATGCCGGGCTACTATATCGCCTGTGGGATAGATCATGTACGCGGCATTGGTATATAAATGTTTAAAGCCTACCCGGATGGTTGTATCTCTTAACGCATCGTAATTATTGATGCGTTGCACATACCCCATATCAGTATAATAATTGGTGCCCAGGTTAGCTAGGTCGACTGTGGCCGTGAATTTTCTTGTATTAAAAGACAAACCCGTTTCCTGGTAATTATTTTGGGTGGAGATGCCAGGCTTGAATGAATGGTGAAAAGAATACCATCCGCTCCATTTCCCGTCGCGGCTCAGGTATTCAAAAGAAGTACCTGCATTTCGACCGAAAGCATTCAGGGGATCTTGTTTTTTCTGATTGACGGTTTGAAAGTTTTCACGGTTTAAAAAATATACTTTCACAACAGACCTTGCCAGTATATTTTTATTGATGGAAATGGCGGAATAGTTTTCCGGAGAATAATTTCCTTTGGCACCCGTTTGCATATTCATCAGCCCAAATCTTGTAGTGGCGTTCAGGTTGCCCGATAACCTGGCGCCGCCAATAATGGGGATCGGGTTGTTGTCTTTATCGAGTCCAATTCTTCTTGAATAAAATGGCGTCATCAATCCCGGAATGCCATACTCGCCAAAAATGTCTGAATTTTCTAAAAAGAAAGATCTTTTTTCTGGCAGAAAAATATCAAACCTGGTCAGGTTGGTTACCTGTTGGTCTACCTCTACCTGCGAAAAATCGGGGTTGAGTGTAAGATCTAAATTAAGAGAAGAAGATAAGGCAATCTTGCTGTCCAATCCTGCACTGAAAGCGGCTTTAGCCGGCCCATTATTTTCTTTATTACCCTGTATATTACTGGTAATAAAAGGGATCATCACCATATTTTTTCCGGCATCCGGGGCTGGTTTATCCCAAATCAGTGCGCCTGTGTAACCCATATTGTAAATCCTGAAATTGGTAGGTACATGCGTCCAGCCGGAATACTGGTTATGGCTCATATCTACCCTGATAAAATTGATGCCCCACAAATTGTTGCCAGCAGGATAGCGCAGGCTTTTAAAAGGAATGGCTATTTCGGCAATCCACCGGTCGTTGTATTTTTTGGTGGCCGAAAACCACTTGTTGTTCCAGCTCCAGGTAAGGCCGTCCTGCTGGCCCAGGCTGATCTGGTCTTCAGATTGTGCATTCATCGCATTTACTGCAAAGAAGAATCCATTGGTATGGCTGTTCTGCGGATCTAAAATAATGCCCACGCCGTCATTATCCAAATGACCAATATCTCGTTTTAAACTCTGAATGATACTTTTCCCCGAATCGAAGCAGGTAAAGGCTACATACAAATACTTATCATCATAGCTCACTTGCACCACGGTTTTATTGGCCGGCCTTCCAATGTCAGAAGGGTATTTCATAAAAAAATCGCTCTTCTTTTCGGCGAAGGCCCAGGTGCTGTCATCCAGCACGCCATCTACTTTTACAGGCCTCGCAGTCTGTGCAATGTGAACCTGGTATTCAGTCTGGAAATTTTCAACGCTTACCGTTTGTGCATATATATTACTATACCATACTAACAATAGCAGGATTGGGACCATTAATCTCATAAGGTTGTAAAAATACAGAACCAGCTATAGATGAAAAAATTTGTTGATAAACGGAAAATGAACACAGTTCCTTTATATTGCGTTTTTATCTTTTATTGTATTTGCTACCTAATAACTTGTAAGTATGTGGAAAGCATTGATCACAGGCATTACCATGGGTTTGTATCTCGCCATTTCTGTGGGACCTATTTTGTTTACTGTGATAAAGCAAAGTCTTAATAACGGCATACGGGGAGGTTTTGGTTTTGTAGCAGGCATCTGGTTCAGCGATATGTTATTTGTTATAATCAGCAATGTATTCACTGTTTTTACGGCTCATTTTGCAGATCTGTACATCCGGGAGATTGGCTATGGCGGGGGTTTGTTATTAGCTGCTCTTGGCGCTTATTACCTCTTCTTTAAAAAAACTATTATCACTCCGATTGAAACCGGGCAAAAAGGCATTCCGCATACGCAGATGGCAAAATTATTTGCCACCGGTTTTTTTATCAATACACTTAACCCTATTTTATTTTTTGAATGGCTGACTGCGGCGACAGTTTTCGCAAAGACCTATTCCGTTAATTACCGCGTGCTTATTTTTTCAACCTGCCTGGCGGTGAATATTTTTTCAGATGTATTGAAGGTGCTCCTGGCCGGAAAAATTAAACCCAGACTAACGTTACATAATTTAAACATCATCAATAAAATCACGGGGGGCATCCTGCTGTTATGCGGGGTGTTTATATTGTATCAAACTTTTTATCATGCAGATAAGTGGAGGCAGAAAGAAGAGAAGGTAACGATGCAATATTTCAAGAATCATCCAGGCAGATTAACGTGATAAAGCATTGCAGCCGTTCTTCAACGGCTACAATGCTATCTCATTTGGGTTACCAGGCATTACCAAAGATCACCTGTTGTTGGTAAAAATTAAAATGGCTCCATGGTTTTGGTAGCTTTCATATCCCTTGTATTTTTTTGTACCGCAATGGCCGAAAAAAGGCTGAGTACAAAAGACATAACGTAAAAGCCTTTTTCACTTTTTTCAAGGCTGGCATTCCACAAGCCAATGGTGAGGAGCACAATGGATAAGATGGTGCTGAACCAGGCAATGCCGTAGTAGAGGTTGGTTACCGGAATGCCTTCCATTTGGTCACGCACCGCTTTTTGAACAGAGATGGATGCAAAAAGGCCGAACATGAGTACGGTGAAATAATAGCCCTTTTCATTCAGTTGCATACTGGCATTCCAAAGGCCAATGATAAATGCAATGGTTCCGATAAATAAGGCCGACCAGGAAGCGGCAATAAAAGCAGCAGACGGTTGTTGTAATTGTGTTTGTTCCATAATAGTTTTTTATGAACAACAAAACTATTGCTAACAATAGCCGGGCTTTTTGACAACTATCAAAAACGGTTAATGTAAATGTTAAAACTGGCTGCGTATCCTGCTAAGGGTTTCCTGGCTTATGCCGAGGTATGATGCAATGTACCCGAGCGGCACCCGTTCCAAAATATGCGGCGATTGCAGCAACATATTTTCATACAGTTCTTTAGCTGTTTTAAACTGGGCGTTTACAAAGCGTTCTTCCAGCCGGATATAATATTTTTCATACGCAATTCTTACCAGCCGTTCAATTTCGTGGTGGTTGTTAAACAGCTCAGCCAGTTGTTCTTTTGAGATAGACCATAAAATACTGCCCTCCAGCAATTGAATATTTTCCACTGCAGGCAACCCTGTGGTAAAGCTGTAAAAGGATGTCACAAAATCATTTTCAAAAGCAAACCAATGGGTAATTTCTTTGCCATCAGAATTATAAAATCCCCGCAGGGCGCCCTTTTCCAAAAAATATAAATGCCTGCAGATTTGCCGGTCTTTCAGTAAAAATTCATTTTTCGACAGCACTGTTTTTTCCAGGCTGTTCAGTAAGGCGTTTTGTGCCGCTGCGGGCAGGGGGTAGTAACGGTTGATATGGGTTAATAGATATTCCATCGTATTGTTGGCTGGCAAGAGAGATAAAGATAAGCTGGTAAAAGTTATGGGAATAATAAGAGGACGTAACCGGATGCAATAAATCACAAAGCTTTCTCCAGCATAATTCACATTACAAGTCATAGGCAGGTTTGTATGTAGTAAAGCCGTTTTGACCTTGTTGCCGCCAAAGGCTGAAAAAGTACAAGAGAGTGACACAACGATGCCAGATAGAATTTCAAATGCTGGTGCCAAAATACCTTCCAGCGATTTGTAGTATAAAGCTGTTGCCCTACAATAATTTTTTTTCCTTTAAAAAAACCAGTTATTTTTATAAAGATTGCATGCCAGTGTTTATCAAAACTGTAAAATCCAATTTATGGCTATTCGTGTTGCAATCAATCACAAAACAACTTATACTTACGACCGTTTGATTAGCCTGTCGCCGCACATTTTCCGGCTGCGACCAGCTGCGCATTCCCGTACATCTATAGAATCTTATTCTTTTAAAATAAAGCCGGAAGCGCATTTCATCAACTGGCAGCAGGACCCGTTTGGTAACTACCAGGCAAGAGTAGTTTTTCCTGAAAAGACATCCGAATTAAGCGTTGAAGTAGAGCTGATTGCCAACATGGTAGTGATCAACCCCTTTGATTTTTTTGTAGAAACTTATGCAGAAAATTATCCCTTTGCCTACGATAACCAGTTGCGCAAAGAGCTGGTGCCTTACTTTGAATTTAAGGAATATGGTCCCTTACTGAGGCAGTGGATTGCCAGCATTGACCGGAGCAAAAAAACAATCAACGACTTTTTGGTGTACATCAACCAGAAATTAAACAGGGACATCAATTACTCCATCCGAATGGAAGTAGGTGTACAAACCTGTGAAGAAACGTTGGGTAAGGCATTGGGTTCCTGCCGCGATTCGGCCTGGTTGCTGGTGCAGATTTTACGTCACCTGGGTTTGGCCGCACGTTTTGTTTCCGGTTACCTGGTGCAGTTAACTGCTGATATAAAATCACTGGATGGACCTTCGGGACCGGAAAATGATTTTACCGATCTGCATGCCTGGACGGAAGTGTATATTCCAGGTGCCGGATGGATAGGGCTGGATCCTACCTCCGGTTTGTTTGCAGGCGAAGGTCATATTCCATTGGCCTGTACGCCCGATTTTGAAAGTGCTGCGCCGGTTGTTGGTGCTACAGATAAATGTGAAACTGTCTTTACTTTTTCCAACCAGGTTACCCGTATTCATGAAGACCCGAGGGTTACGAAACCCTATACCGAAGCGCAGTGGGCTGCTATTACAGCGACTGGATATAAAGTGGATGAAGACCTTGAAAAAGGGGATGTGCGCATGACGATTGGTGGTGAGCCCACTTTTGTTTCCATCGATGATATGGAAGCCGATGAATGGAATACGACGGCAGATGGAAAGCAAAAACGCCTGTTGTCACACGAATTAATTTTCAGGTTGCGGGAAAAATTTGGTCCCGGTGGTATGATCCATTACGGCCAGGGAAAATGGTACCCCGGCGAACCATTGCCCCGGTGGCAATACGGCTTGTTCTGGCGTAAAGACAATATACCTGTTTGGAAAAATCCCAGGCTGGTTGCACATGAAAAAATTGAAAAAGAATACAATCATGAAGATGCCTGGTTGTTTACAAAAGAGCTGGCAAAACATCTGGCCATCAGCACTATCAACATCAGCGTGGCGTATGAGGATATTTTTTATTTTTTATGGAGCGAAGGAAAATCGCCCCTGAATATCGATCTCTCAAAAACAAATTTAAAGGATGAGCTGGAAAGAAAAACCCTGGTGCAAATGCTGGACAAGGGTTTGGATACACCGGCCGGTTATGTGATACCATTGCGATGGAATTACAGCAACGACCAATGGAAAAGCAGTCCGTGGGTGTTGAAAAGAGACCAGTTGTTTTTGATTCCCGGCAACTCGCCCATGGGCTTGCGTTTGCCGCTGGATTCATTACCCGATGTGGCAAAAGAAGATGAACCACAAAAAGTAGAAAGAAGTTTATTTGACCAACTGCCCGCCTTGCTGAACTTTGACGCAGGCATACAAAAAAGATATGACACCATTACGGTACATCCGCAGCAGGAAACCAAAACAGCAGTAGTTGGAGAAGCCGAATCAGCCAATCCTTTAAAGCCGGTGAAGAAAGTAAAAGCAAAAATACCGGAGGCCGAAGTGCCGAGATTGTTTAAAGCTGAGGTAATTAAAACGGCGGTTTGTATTGAACCAAGGGATGGCTTTCTGTATATTTTTGTGCCGCCAATGGACTACCTGGAACACTATCTTGACTTTGTAGCTTCTGTAGAAGCCACGGCAGGAAAGTTACAAATCCCGGTACGCATTGAAGGATACGAACCACCAAGAGATTACCGCATGGAACGACTGGTGGTATCGCCTGACCCTGGCGTAATTGAAGTCAATATTCATCCCTCAAAAAACTGGAAAGAGCTGACCGGCATTATTGATACCTTGTACGACCAGGCTTTTTTATCCCGCCTCGGCACAGAAAAATTTATGCTGGACGGCAGGCATACTGGCACCGGCGGTGGCAATCACATCACCATTGGCGGCGCTACACCATCTGATAGTCCGATGTTGCGCAGGCCAGACCTGTTGCGGAGTTTGATCACTTACTGGCAGCATCACCCCGGCTTGTCTTATTTATTTTCAAGTGCGTTTATCGGGCCCACCAGCCAGGCGCCACGCATTGACGAAGGTCGTGATGAGAAATTGTATGAGATGGAAATTGCTTTTACACAAGTACCTGAAAATGGCAATGTGCCCTTCTGGATTGTGGATCGGATTTTCCGTCATTTATTAACAGACATTACCGGCAACACCCACCGTTCTGAATTTTGTATTGATAAATTATATTCGCCCGATTCCTCCTCCGGCCGCCTGGGCATTTTAGAATTCAGGGCATTTGATATGCCGCCGCATAAAGAAATGAGCCTTGTACAAATGCTGCTCATTCGTTCGCTTATTGCCTGGTTCTGGCAAAAGCCTTACAAGCACGACCTGGTAAGATGGGGCACCGAACTGCATGATAAATTTATGCTGAGCCATTATGTAAAGGAAGACATGAAGGAAGTGGTAAGCGATCTGAATAGCGCCGGATATCCGTTCGACATCAGTTGGTTTGAACCTTTCTTTGAATTCCGTTTTCCGCATTATGGTACCGTGCAGGTGCAGAATATTGAAATGGAAATCCGCATGGGCATTGAACCCTGGCATGTACTCGGCGAAGAAATGAGCAGTGGTGGCACAGCAAGATTTGTAGATTCTTCCTTGGAAAAAGTACAGGTAAAGCTCACTGGCTTAAATGGAAGCCGTTATATTTTGTTGTGCAACGGAACAAGGGTTCCGCTAAAACCAACTGCCGTAAAAGGCGAATTTATTTGCGGTATCCGCTACCGTGCATGGCAACCACCATCGGCATTACATCCAACGATAGGGATTGACGCTCCGCTTACTTTTGATATTGTAGATACCTGGAACAGCCGCTCTATTGGCGGTTGCACCTACTATGTATCTCACCCCGGTGGCAGAAGTTACGACAGCTTCCCCATCAATAGCTACGAGGCCGAAAGCCGCCGCTGGAACCGTTTTGGCACCACCAGCCATACACAGGAAGTATTAAGGCCGGCGGCAAGCCCGGACATTGCAGCGCACTACATTGCGCAAAACCGCAAACCTTTTTTCTACGATCCACCACCACTGGTGATCAATAAAGAATATCCCTACACGCTGGATATGCGGCAGTTTTGGAAAAAGTAAAAACATAGTAGTTGTTTTATCGACCTTGCGGTCGGTACCAAAGGTCAGACCGCAAGGTCGATAAAACGATAAATGAATTCAACCAATGCAATCTTTAATTATTTTGATATTGGGATAGATTACAAACGATGCTTTACTTTCTAAACTATTTGCGGTCTGACCTTCGGTACCGACCGCAAATAGTTTATGTACCCTTCTTCCTATAACTATTGGGAGAAGTCCCCATCACTTTATGAAACAGCCTGGAAAAATAGTAATGATCGGCAATGCCCAGTTCAATCGCAATTTCTTTTATTCTGAGATTGGTAAACAACAAAAATTGACAGGCTTTCTGAATTTTTAAATGATTGAAATATTCTATCGGGGAATAACCGGTTTTTTCTTTGAAAAGAAAAGAAAAATGAGAGGCCGACACATTTACATGTTGTGCCAGATCCTGCAATTTCAGGCTGGTAGCAACATGCTTGTTCATAAATTCAATGGCAACGTCCACGGGATCTTTTTCTGTGGCAGTGCCGGGCGGTTTTAGCTTTTCATTGAATATAAAAGTGGAAAGAAAATACCAAAAACACATGTTGGCGTATACGAGGTTGGCTTTTCTAAAACCTCTTTCCAACTGGCTATAAATTTCGTTAAAAATAGCGATACAGTTTTCATTGTATTTTATAAAACCCTTGTATCCGCCGGAATGCTTGTTGGCAAATTCTGCTATCGCTTCTGCCATATCCCCTTTAAAATGTACCCAATAAATTGTCCATGGATTGGTATCATCAGAGGCATAGCGATGATAGATGCCGGCGGGAATAATAATAAAATTGCCTGCGTTGATGGTATACTTTTTTTGACCAATGATAGCTGTTCCCTTTCCTTCCAGGCAATAAATAAAAATGAACTGCTCGGCACCTGCAGGCCTTTCCCTGTAATGGTATTTTGCTTTTGGATAATATCCAATGTCTGTAATAAACAGGGGCTGGTTCAACTTATTTTTTTTGTTGATAGCGGACACTATTTTCTTCGGAATAAGCACCGTCTTTTGTCCCTGGAACCCTTCCTTCTTTTTATGTTTTTCAATTGTTACGGCAAGCATATCGTAAAATAATCCATTAAAATGAAAATTTACTCCATTCTTATAAGAAATAAATAGAGTTTCCTTTGTTCACGAATTTTAAATGTACTTCTATATGCATGCTGACGTACAAGCCTGGCAAGAAAAAGTGGTCATCCCGACCTACCCGGTTGGGGCACCTGAAAAAAATCCAATGTTTTTAGAGAAGCGTGTTTACCAAGGCAGCAGCGGTGTAGTATATCCCCATCCCATCATCGAAAAAATATCCGATCAAAAAATTGATGCAACATACAACGCGGTATTTATTGAAAATAAGTATATCAAAATAATGATACTTCCCGAACTGGGTGGCAGGATACAAATGGCATATGATAAAATCAAACAGCGCCATTTTATTTATTACAACCAGGTAATTAAACCGGCGCTGGTGGGGCTGCTTGGTCCGTGGATATCCGGCGGTATTGAATTCAACTGGCCGCAACATCACCGGCCATCTACATTTGAACCGGTTGATTGTACCATTACCACCAATGCTGACGGCAGCAAGACGGTTTGGATAAATGAAGTGGAGAGAATGTTTCGTACCAAAGGAATGGCAGCCATTACTTTGTACCCCGATAGGGCATACATTGAGATTCACGGAAAACTGTATAACAGAACGCCTTTTCCGCAAACCTTTTTATGGTGGGCCAACCCGGCAGTAAAAGTAAATGAGCATTACCAGTCTATTTTTCCGCCCGATGTTTACGCAGTGTATGATCATGGTAAAAGAGATGTTTCAACCTTTCCCATTGCAACAGGCACATACTACAAAATAGATTATTCGCCGGGTACAGATATTTCGCGGTATAAAAATATTCCAGTGCCGACTTCCTTTATGGCGGTAAGTTCCAAATATAATTTTATGGGCGGGTATGAGCATGACACAAAGGGTGGATTACTCCATGTGGCTGATCATCATTTAGTGCCAGGCAAAAAGCAATGGACATGGGGCAACAGTGATTTTGGTATTGCCTGGGATAGAAATTTAACAGATGAAGACGGTCCTTATATTGAATTAATGACAGGCGTATTTACAGATAACCAGCCTGATTTTTCATGGCTGCAGCCCTATGAAGAAAAAGAATTTACCCAATACTTTATGCCTTACAGCGAAGTGGCGGAGGTAAAAAATGCCAGCAAAAATGCTGCTGTCAATCTCTCATTCAATGGGCAACAAGTCGAAATAAAGTTGTATGTAACCAGCCTCTTTCCACAGCTTACAGTAGAATTGCAAAATGATGAGGATACTTTTTTCTCTGAAACCATCGCCTGTTCTCCCGAACAAATATATACTACACAACTTTATTTTAAGGGTGCGTCAGAAGACATCAAAGTAATTGTAACGGACAGCAGTTCAGGCGAAGAACTGATCAGTTATCAAAAAGACAAAGCTACTGCGCAGGATATTCCTGCCTCCGCAATGGCTGCAAAAAAACCAGCCGAAATTGATAACAATGAGCAACTTTTTTTAACAGGTCTGCACATTGAACAATACCGGCACGCCACATTTGATGCAAGAGATTATTATACCGAAGCCTTGCGCAGGGATGCAAGGGATGCCAGGTGTAACAACGCCATGGGCCTTTGGTATTTAAGAAGGGGGAAAAGCAAAACCGCCGAAAGCTATTTCAGGGCTGCGGTGGCAACATTGACAGAAAGAAATCCCAATCCTTACGATGGGGAAGTGTATTATAATTTGGGCTGCTGTTTGCAGATGCAGCAAAATTGGGCAGATGCATTTGATGCATTTTATAAAAGCGTGTGGAATGATGCCTGGCAGCATGCAGGCTATTTTAATCTTGCCCGCATAGCTGTTATTCAGCATAAGTATGCAGATGCGCTTGGTTATATCAGGCAATCACTTGTAAAAAATTACCACAGCCATTCGGTACGGCATGCAGTTGTTTTTATTTTAAGAAAACTCAACCGTAATGAAGAAGCACTAAAATTGATTGATGAGTCGCTGATGATAGATCCGTTTAATATCGGTTGCCTGTTTGAAAAAATGTTGTTACAAAAAAATAACAATAATGAAACTGAAGCGGAGAGGACGAAGGCATTAATACACGAACAGACCCATGGCTGGGTGCATAACTATATCGAGTATGCTTTTGATTATGCGCATGCAGGATTGTTTGATGAAGCGACTGAATTGCTGTTGCTGTATTGTAATTCCGCACACAATCAATACACACTGGTTTACTATTACCTGGGCTGGTTGGCATTGCAGTCGGGCAACCAAAACAAGGCACATGATTATTTAAAAAAGGCTGCTGAATCAAACCCTGCGTTTGTATTTCCAAACCGCGTAGAAGATGTAACTGTTTTGCAAGCTGCAGTCGCAATCAATCCAGCAGATGCCAATGCGTTGTATTACCTGGGCAATTACTGGTACGATAAACGCCAGTACGGGGATGCCATTGCTTGCTGGGAAAAATCTGCGCTTATCCAAAACACTTTCCCTACGGTACACCGCAATCTTGCACTCGCTTATTTTAATAAGGAAAGCGATAAAGACAAGGCGCTGGCCGCTATGGAACTGGCTTTTAGCCTGGATGAAAGCGATGCCCGTGTGCTGATGGAACTGGATCAGTTGTACAAGGCATTGAATAAACCTTTAGAAGAAAGATTGACTTTGCTTGAAAAATATTTGCCGCTGGTTTGCAGCAGGGAAGATCTTTACCTGGAGCGAATTACCATTTGTAATCAACTTGGTCAGCATGAAAAAGCGAAAGAGCTAATCGGCCATTTTAAATTTCATCCCTGGGAAGGCGGTGAAGGGAAAGTCATCAGCCAATATTTGTGTTGTTACCTGGAGCTCACTAAAATGGCTATCGCCGCAAGTAGGTATAATGATGCATTGGAATTGTTGAGTTCGCTTGAACAGTATCCAATCAATTTAGGGGAAGGAAAATTGCCTGGCACACAGGAAAATGATATTGATTACTGGAAAGGAGTGGTGTATGATTGCCTGGATAAAAAGGAGCTGGCCCTTCACTTTTTTAAGAAGGCAACCCGGGGTATCAGTGAACCGGTGCAGGCTATCTTTTACAATGATCCGCAGCCGGATAAAATTTTTTACCAGGGGCTGGCCTGGATTAAACTCGGTGAATATGATAAGGCAAATGAAATATTTAACCGGCTGATCAACTTTGGAAAACTACATATGCAGGATGAAATCAGTATTGATTATTTTGCTGTGTCACTGCCAGACTTGCTGGTTTTTGATGCGGATTTAAACCTGCTGAATAAAATACATTGTCTTTACCTGGCGGGTTTGGGCAGCCTGGGTTCGGGAAAAGAAAGTGCTGAAACGGCTGCTAACTATTTTAATGAAGTACTGGCACTTAACAAAAGTCACCAGGGCGCATTGATTCACAAAAAAATGATCTCAAAACTATACGATGCAAAACTTGCCGGTTAAATTTAACAACACTTACATTCTTCGGATATCCTTTATTTCGGCCCTGGGTGGTTACCTTTTTGGGTTTGATTTTGCCGTAATTTCAGGCGCCCTGCCTTTTCTCCAAAAGCAGTTTAACCTGGATGCTTACTGGGAAGGTTTCGCAACGGGCAGCCTTGCCTTAGGTGCTATTGTTGGTTGTTTAATTGCCGCTGAAGTTGCAGAGAAAAAAGGTCGAAGAAAAGGATTGCTGGTAGCCGCTGCTATCTTTGCCGTATCCTCTCTGGCAATGGCCTTTGCTGCATCACGCAATATTTTTATAGCCTCCAGGTTTGCTGCCGGTATTGGTGTGGGCATGGCTTCTATGTTATCACCTATGTATATTTCAGAAGTGGCGCCGGCCCATTTAAGAGGCCGCATGGTAGCATTGAACCAGCTGACGATTGTAATAGGAATTTTAATTACCAACCTCGTCAATTATTCTTTTGCAAGCCACGGCGATGATGCGTGGAGATGGATGTTTGGACTGGGCGTTATCCCATCTGCCCTGTTTTTTTTGGGAAGCCTGGGTCTACCTGAAAGTCCGCGGTGGTTGATCAAAGTGGGTAAAAAAGAAGCGGCGCTTACCATATTGAACAGGTTTGGCGGAGCAGCATTTGCCAACCAATCTATGATTGAAATAGAAAACACATTGCATGATACAACACAAAAAACATCCTACAGTGAGCTGTTTTCAAAAGCAATATTTCCCGCCATATTGATTGGCATCGGGCTGGCCGTTTTTCAGCAACTGTCGGGTATTAATACCGTGTTTAATTATGCACCCAAAATTTTTGAAAGTATCGGCGCTTCGCAGGATGACCAGTTATTGCAGACTGTTTTTATAGGAAGTGTAAATTTATGTTTTACCATTGCCGCCATGTTACTGGTTGATAAAATAGGACGAAAGCCATTGATGCTGATTGGCTTTGGCGGGCTGGCGGTGCTCTATTTAATTATTGTACAATTACTGGCAGCTGCATCTCCTGTTGTGTCTTATTATTTGCTCGCTGCTATTGGCGTGTATGCCATGTCACTGGCACCTGTTACCTGGGTATTGATCTCCGAAATATTTCCCAACAAAGTGAGGGGCAAAGCAACTTCAGTAGCAGTAATGTGTTTGTGGGCAGCTTATTTTATACTCGTATTTTCTTTCCCGGTTTTATTTGAAAAATTTAAAGATGCCACATTCTATTTTTATGCAGCTGTTTGTTTACTGGGATTTTTATTTGTGCTGTTTAAAGTAAAAGAAACCAAGGGACAAACACTGGAAGAGCTGGAAACAACAATGAATTTTCACTGAACATAACCGAACAATGGCTAAACCAATTATCACCAATACACCAGCTGAAAACCTCATCAACGGACAGGAAGTATTTTCATTTGTGGTAAGCAATGATTCGCTGGAAGTAAGTTTTACAAATTACGGTTGTACGATTATGAGCATTCTTGCGCCGGACAAAAATGGGCATAAAAAAAATATGGTAAGCGGGTTTGCCAGGCCGGCAGATTACCTTAATCCACATCCTTATTTTGGTTGTGTTGTCGGCCGGTTCGCCAATAGGATAGCATTGGGGAAGTTTACACTGAATGGTAAGCAATACCAATTGCCTGTAAACAATGGCTCCAATCATTTGCACGGCGGCATAGTTGGTTTTAATAAAAAAGTATGGTCTGTCAAACAGATTATCAGTAGTGAAGATGCGGCTGGTGTTGCATTTACCTATACAAGTGCGGACATGGAAGAAGGCTATCCAGGCACCATGGAGGTTACAGTAACCTACTTGCTTAATGCCAACAACGAATTGATTTTGCAATACGAAGCAACCTGCGATCAGCCGACCATTATTAATTTAACCAATCATTCTTACTTTAATTTATCAGGCTTTAGCGATGACACTATTGATGAACACCTCCTTAAAATTAATGCGGGGAATTATACAAAAAAGAATGAGCACAATGTCCCTTCCGGAGAAATAGCACCAGTTGAAAATACGCCACTTGATTTTCGCGGGTACAAAAGAATCGGACAAAATATAAATGAATTGATTACCGACAAAGGCTATGATCACAACTTTGTGTTGCAGAATTCAACAGGGGCAATTTCATTAGTTGCGGAATTACAGGAGCCTGTTTCGGGCAGGTTGTTACAGGTGTTAACCAATCAGCCGGGCATACAGGTTTACACAGCTAACTGGTGGGATGGTTCCATCACAGGCGTCCAGGGTGTGCCTTACAGGCAACATGGTGCTGTCGCACTGGAAACGCAAAACTTTCCGGATGCTCCCAATCATTCTAATTTTCCAAATGCTATACTATCTCCCGGAGAAGTGTATAACACAACAACCATCTACCGCTTTTCGGCCATGTAAAATATATTTCCACCATCTTCTGTTTATCTTATTGCCAGTAACTTTTCATCCTCTTTGACAGGATTACATCAATCACTTTTCCTGCAATAATATGTTGTGCTGCAGCGGACGTTTTTTTACGCAAACCTTTGCGTAATTTATTAGCTTCAGTTATCGTAAAATAGTCCATTAAAAAGACGATTTACTCCATTTGTGACGAACCATATTAGCTTTTCCTTTGTATAGATGTAACTAATTGTTATCCCTCTGCCCTGTAACTAACTGTTCTCTTTAAGCTTGAATTTCTTTTAAAACTAAAACAATTGCTATGACGAAAAATCAAAAATGGTTGTTACTCTTTTTGTTTACTCTTGCTTTTGGCAACCTTACTTTGTTTGCCCAGGTAAAACGAACAGTAACAGGTGATGTTAAAGACAGCAAGGGGGCCGCCGTTCCAGCTGCAACGGTAAATGTAAAAGGCACCCGCCAGTCGGTAGTAACCGATGAAAACGGACATTATTCCATCAGCGTAGACAAACCAAATGCAACACTGGTAATCAGTTCTCAGGGCTTTACCACCAAAGAACTGAATACGCAAAATGCCAGCCAGCTGAACGTAACGCTTGACATTGCAACCGGCGACCTCAACGAAGTGGTCGTTACCGCCCTCGGTATAACCAAACAAAAACGGGAACTGGGTTACTCTGTAACCAACATCAAAGGATCTGAACTTGCCAAAACAAATGAAGTCAATCCCATCAACGCATTGCAGGGCCGCGTGGCCGGTGTGCAGATCGACCAGGGTGCAGGTGGCTTGTTTGGAAATACAAAAATCATCATCCGCGGTAACTCAACCCTGGGAAAAAATAACCAACCCATATTTGTTATAGATGGCGTTATCATGGACAATGATATTTTCGCTGGTGAAGGCCGTGACTTTGGTAACGATCTGAAGAACCTGAACATGGAAGATTTTGAAACCGTATCGGTATTGAAAGGTTCTGCTGCTGCAGCTTTGTATGGAACAAGAGCCATCAATGGCGTGGTACTGATCACTACAAAAAAAGGTAGTCAACGGAAGGGGATTGGTGTAAGTGTTAATCAGACCCTCAACCTCTCTCAGCCATACAAAGGGCCGGATTTCCAGAATGAATTTGGCGGCGGTAGTGTAGGCGCTTTTTTTACAGATAACAGGGATCCTAATTATACCGCTGATCAAAACTGGACTACCAAGGTATTTCCGATCGATCCAGCTACCAATCAACCTTATATCGATCGCCAGATTCAAAGAGAAGGCGAAAACTGGGGTCCGAGAATGCTGGGCCAGGACGTAAGAAACTATGATGGCACCATGACCAAATACCTGCCACATCCCAATAACTATCTGGATGCATATCAGAACGGTGGTGGTACCAATACCAACGTAGCACTGGATGCTGCAACCGATCGTTCTACCTTTCGGTTTTCTTATAATTACAATGATGCCCGCGGTATTTACCTGAATAACACTTTAAAAAAGAACTCGTTTGATTTAAGGGTAACGCATAAAATTACCAACCGGTTAAACATTGATATCAGCACAGCCTATACCGATTTTGCCGGAAAAAACCCACCCCGCTTAGGCGGTCTTGACGCCTTCGGTTCTTACAATATAGGCCACATGTATACCTGGGTGCTTCCAAGAAACTACGATACCAAATACTGGATGCAGCCTGATAAATATACCAGCATACTGGGTGGCACTCCCGACCCTACGAACAATGCCGAACCTAATAAAGCACCTGAATCAAGATTCTGGTTTAATTTATACAACGATAATTATTTTCAGAACGAACAAATGTTGCGCAGCCGGATCGCTTTAACAGCGGATGTAACCAGCTGGGCTAAACTGGTACTGGAAGGAAATATCAATAATATCTACCGCAAATCAGAAAATAAAGAACTGGGAGAATTGCCCAATTTTGCAGGCGGTTCTTATTCGCAGGGCTTTAATACCAAGGAATCCAAATTTTTAAAAGCGATGCTGATGATGAATAAAGAGATCAATAAAGACCTCTCTATCTCAGGTTATATCGGTGCCGAATCGCAGGATTATAAAACAACGTATTCCACTGCAACAACAAGCGGCGGTTTAAATTATCCCGGCAATTTCTTTATCACGAATTCTGTAAACCCGCCTACTGTTAACGGCGGTATTCTTAACAGGAGAAAATTAAATTCTGTATATGCAAGTGCTGATATCGCTTATAAAAATCAGCTCTTTTTACAGGGAACATTCAGGGGCGACTGGTCTTCTGCGTTAACCTATTCAGATGGTACAGGAAACAATTTTTATAAATACCCGGCCGTAAGTGCTTCATGGATATTTACAGAAACTTTTAAATTACCAGACTGGTTTTCTTTTGGTAAATTAAGAGCCAACGTAGCGGCATTGGGTGGTGATACCGATCCTTTTTCACTGAATGGCGGCTTCGCTCTAAATGGCTTCAGCAATTCCAACGGTGTAACTGTGCCTACTTCTACTTACTCATCCAGCAGGGTATTACAGCCAAATATACTTCCTGTTAGAAAGATCTCTAAAGAGATTGGTGTGGATCTTCGCTTCCTGAAAAGTCGTATCGGTCTGGATGTTAGTTTTTACCAGGATAACACCAAAAATCAAATCCTGGATATAACTGCCCCGGTTGAAACTGGAGTAAGTTCTATCCTGATCAATGCTGGTAATATTCAAAACAAGGGTATTGAAATTGCAATTGATGCAACGCCTGTAAGTACTAAAAATTTCTCCTGGACTACTACGTTGAATTATTCAAGAAACCGCAACCTGATTGTGTCTCTGTATCCTGGAAGAAGTGAATACAATCTTGGTGCAGACATTGCAGAAATAAGTACCTGGGCAGTGGTAGGAAAATCATACGGCACATTGAGATCACAGATTAATTCTATTCCATCTTCTGTACCCGGTCAGCCTATTTTAAGATGGAGAGGTGATGCACGTGCAGCCTTTCCACAGAGAAGTAACTACTGGCAGGATGTGGGTGATATCAATGCTAAATTCCGTACCGGTTGGGACAATACCTTCCGTTATAAAAACTTTACTTTAAATGTATTGCTGGATGCAAAAATAGGCGGCGACTTTGTACTGGCCAGTTACAGGTTTGGTACGCATACCGGCGTTTTTCCGAATACCTTGTTTGGGAGAGATGCTGCTCACGGCGGCATTACCTGGACCAGCAAATATGATGGCATTACTTACGACGATGGCATTATTGTTAAAGGTGTGTTTGATAAAGGACAAACCATTACACAGGCCGACGGCAGCAGTGTGGATGTAGGTGGAATGACCTTTGAAGAAGCTTACAACAAAGGTTTTGTAGAGCCTACCCATTTGCCCCAGTTCGGCTACAGGTATGGTTCTGCTTCTACCGGTGTGTCTGATTACTGGGTAGTTAAAAGTTCCTGGATATCGCTTCGCCAGGTTGCTTTGAGTTATGCTTTTACAGAAAAAGTGTTTAAAAAATTAAGGTTAAAAGGCATGAGCATGAGCCTTGCCGGCAGAGATTTGTTGTACCTGTACAACACACTGCCGTATAACTTTAACCCGGCTTCCAATAACTCAAACAATACGGCCTACTCCGGCGAAAATGGATTTCTTCCTATGACAAGAAACCTTGTTTTCTCACTAAGGGCCAACTTTTAATTAAAAGGAAAAATTTAAAATAATTATATGAAAAATTATAAATTAAGATTCAACCTTTTGGCGGCAACGGTGGGCGTATTGCTGCTGTGTGCCGGTTGTACAAAAGATTTTGGAACGATTAATACCAACCCGTCAAATGTAACAACGCCCGATCCTAAATTTCTTTTTACTTATGCTGAAGATCAGCTGGCGGTGAATGGTACAGAATGGGTTTGGGAAAGCTTTGAACAGCTGTTCCGTTTTACGCAGCATTTTACTTCCAGCCCGTACGAAATAACTTCCAATGCCAACAGCAGGTACAATGTTTTTTACTCACAGGTATTGCCTAATTTATTTGAAATAAGAAGGCAGATCAGTTTAAAAGCAGATTCGGCAGACTATGCAAAAATGGGCGCTACAACTTATATTCTGCAGGTAATGCAGGGCATAAAAGTGACAGATTTAAATGGTTCTATTCCGTATTCTGAAGCAATCAAAGGCCGCTACGAAGGCGTGTTTAATCCTGTATTTGATACACAGGAAACCTTGTTTGCAACTTTTTTAAGTCAGCTAAACACAGCAATTACAACATTGTCTGCGCCCAGCACGGCAACAACAAAAACTTTCGGTACGTCGGATGTATATTATAAAGGCGACTGGAACAAATGGATAAAACTGGCCAATACATTAAAGCTGCGCATTGCAGCCCGTTACGAGAACCAGGATAAAACGAAAACAGCCGCCATTGCAGCTGAAGTAATGGCCAATGCGATTGGCCCGATACAAAGCGTGGATGATAACCTTACTTATGTAAACGTTAATTATGATGCAGCCGGCGGCGCCATCAATTACCGCGATATCAAGTATGGCGGTATTGCCATTGTTGATTTTATGAAGAAGGTAAATGACCCAAGAATAGGGGTGTATTTTAATCCCAACAGCCTGGTGGGTTCTTTTAAAGATACATTGACCAAGTATGGTAAAACACTCCCTTCTTTTATCAACATCAATGATCCGCTAATCCAGTTCCAGGGTGGCCCGATTGACTGGACAATCAATACACCGCAGAAAGCATATTTCGGCAGCAACGGTTTTGATGCAGGTGGTCTGAATAAATATTTCCTGATCTCCACCATTAACCGCCGCTTTTATGCACCCCGCTGGGATGGAAGTACTTCCGGCACCTTTACCGAACTGCTTGCCAGTGCAGGAGAGTCTTGCCTGATGATAGCAGAGTTTATCAAGAAAGGCTATATTCCCGGCGATGCTGCGGCCTGGTATAATAAAGGCATTGAAGCATCCATCAAAACTATGAATGCGATTGCCATCACGGCAGGATCAACAACGGCTTACTCCGGTAGTGGCGCTACAGAAATCGCTGCCTATCAAAACAACTCCAATATTGTTTTAAACGGAACAAATGACCTGGAGCGGATCTACATACAACAGCATCTTAACCTGATTCGTCAGCCAAATGAAGCCTATGTTTTTGACCGCAGAACAGGCTATCCAAAAACAGGTTCTGCGTATTATCCAAGGGAGCCATTTGGAGAAAAAATCCCCCGCCGTTTCTGGATCAATGATCCGGGAGAAGTGAATCGTGTTAACTGGAGCGCCGCCTATACAGCACAAGGATTTACACCCAATGTAATTGATGTATTAACCTTGTCGAATGAGCGGGTATGGTACGACAAGCCGGCTCCTGAATTTGGACGGGGGCAATAAATTTTTTCATTACAGGTTGGCTTTTTCCTTCAATAAAAGCGCAATTGGTTTTGGTTATACAAAAGAAAAGAGCAGACGAAAGTCTGCTTCTTTTTTGCATATACCTGGCTATAATAAACGGAACGGTTCCGCCATTTTATTTTTAATTTTACTTGTAAAAATAGCAATACCGCCAGGTACTGGCTGATGAAAAATTCACTCACTTTAATTTGATCGTTGTTTATGCATATGAAAGACTATTTACTGGAAACGTTTAGATACAATGATGTAACCAACAAAAAAATGCTTGCGAAAATAATGGAGCTGACCGATAAAGACGAAAGCATAAAACTCTTCAGTCACCTTATCAATTCACAATATAAATGGATGGCCAGGATAATACAGGATGCGAAGGCACCCGGTTTGTCCTGGTGGGATCCGGTGTATAACCTGGCTGAGCTTAAAGAACAATGGAGCAAGAGTCTGCAGCTTTGGGTGGATTACGTTTCCGTAAAAACAGAGGCAGAGCTGGGAACCGAAGTTGAGTTTGTTGGCTTTGATGGCGGCCGCTGGGCTGCAACGCCACTGGATATTGCATTGCAATTGAATTACCATTCTATTCATCACCGGGCACAAATTCAAACCATCATCCGCCAGCACGGACTGGAGCCGGATTTTGTAGATTATATCGGAACACAATACAGGAAGATCAATTGAGACATTTTATCTAAATCCCGATTTAAATAAAATGCTCTGCTAATAATGGTGTTGTTGTAAAAATTGTATCACTGCTTTCGAAAATTCACTGGTGGCCGACGCATGGTTATGATCACCCGGTACGGTTGCCAGTGTGCTGTTGGGCAGCAGTTTTGCCAGTTCGCCAGCTGAACCATTGTCTGCATCTTCGCTGCCGCTGATCACCAGTACGGGTTGTTTTACTTTATGCAATACCTCTTTAGGTGTAGATGGTTGTGAACGTTGCAGATACGCTAACGCCAGCTGATCCAGTTTTTGCTGTTGTACATAGCCTACCATTGCTTTTAATTCCGGGATGGAATCCCCCATTAACGCCCGGTAAAACATAATTCGTCTTGGCCATAGCGGATTGGTGAAGTCGGTTCCCATCCCACCCATTACAGCCGCCTGTACGTTCTTCCCCAGCACCAGCAGTCGGGCAGTTATAATTGAACCTCTTGAGTAACCTACCACGCCATATTTATTAATCTTCAGCAAGCTCATCAGTTGCATTATGTCTTTCGCTTCGGCGTCATTATCATACGCAGTAGAATCGTGCGGCTTACCTGATTTACCATTTCCACGCATATCGGGTACAATTACCTTGTAGCCTGCTTTCAGCAAACCGGTATACAGTGCAGCCCTTTTCCAGGAAGTGCCATTTACAATAAAACCGTGCAATAACAAAACAGGCTTACCATTGCCCCGCACTTCATAATAAATTTTAGTGCTGTCAAATGAGGTAAGATAACCGGAATCTGTTGGAAACTGTAATGCCAGAGAATCGGTTTGTGCGGCTGCAAATTGTATTGCTAAACAACAGCCAATAAAAAACAGGAATCGCATGTACTGAATTTTCATGAAGGTATTATTAATTGCCGGCTAAATAAAAAACCTGTACAAATTAAAGCATTGAGCTTTGCCCCAGTCAATTTGCCGTCTTAGGCATATGGTCAAAAAGCAATTTTCGTAATTTCTTGTCATAGGCTTCCAGCCTTTGTTGTATGGCATTTCTTTTCACTGTTCTGTCATCAACAGGCACGCTTTGCTGTACTACATTCGACTGCACATTCGTAGGCGGATTATTTGCTGCTGTATTGGCCATTGCATTCATTGCGCTGCTTTGTGCACCAACTGCACGATAGTCCTGTTCTATTGTCCTCAGCTCTGTTTCTAATCTCTTAAAACTATCTGCTGCAATATACCGGGATGCCTTCTCCTGTGTTTCATAAAATAAGGCCCAGGCGTTGTCGATTTGCTGCTCCATGCTTACCGGGTTAATGACCGAAGCTGCGCTTTTCTTATACAGGCTGAAATTGTACAATTTCGAAAACCAGTCGTCAAAATGGGCAGTGAAATTTTCGATGGAATCTTTCACTATGGACTCAAAAATCTGCAGGTTAGTTTTTACATTCGCAGGGTCATCTGGTACAAACGGCCTGTTTTTAAAAGCGGTTACCATTTGCTGCAACATCTTTTTTTCCTGCAGGTAAATCATAATAAAATTGGAGAGTGCGTAGTTGACGGCCACCTGGCAAACATTTTTTGTTTCCACGCCATCAAATTCATCCCAGCTGTAATTGATCAGTTTATCCATTGGCGGAATTTGCAGTTGTTTATCAGTAGCATGTTTTGCTTCCTGTAATTCTTCCAGCCGCCATGGCCGGTAGTCGCCCAACAGGGTATCGTTCTTCCATTTGCTTACGGAGTACAAACTAGCTATCCCTTCATCCAGGAATGCGGGAATATCACCCAGGTCGGTGCGTACTACCAAATGAAATAACTCATGGTACATTGTGCCGAGATGCTTGGCATCGCCGATGCCAAGCAGGCTCAGGTCAGACAGGTTGGAATAACCAATATTGGGATCAGGTAATATGATGCCGTGTACCAGTTTGGCGGTTTGCCGTAATGCATTTTGATCACGCAGCATATATACCGTTAGCAGCTGATCAGGCGCCCGCAGCCCATAGTAGCTTACAAAAAAGCGATAGGCTTTTTCCAGCTGACTGGCCGCGTAGCTAACGCTATCCAGCGGGTACTTTTTCAGCGTTACAAAGACATACCTGCCACCGGTATCAATTTTATAGCGCTCATCTGTAATGCTTTTTATTTTTTTTATGGCTGCTGTTTTTTTATTAATTGCAAACAGCCGCGATTCAAGTTCAGTTGTTGACACCATATTGCTTAAGTTCATGGTTTGGTTTTGTGTAAAACAGTCATACACTTTACCCATCTTTCCACCAACACTGGCTTCTGGCAGAGATACGTTGTTGATGTAACTAAAATCCGGTGTGGCTGCAACTGTAGCAGCTTCTTCTGCCGCAGGTGCTGTACAGGTATTTATTTCTTCCTGTATAAAACTTTTTTTTGCGCCGGATAATTTAAAGTTTTTAATGATGCAGTTAAAGCAATAAGCCGATTTGTCTTTGTATCCGTCCAGGCAAAGACTCTTGGCAATAAAATAATCCACCACCGCATTTTTGCCATACACTTCTTTTCGCAACCTGGTGCAGGAGTCAAATACTTTATCATACTGGCCCGCATTCAGCAGGTTTATAAAATACTGGCGGTCTACTTTTTTCTGGGCTTGTGCTGCAGGCGGCAACGCCGCCATGCAAACAATGAATAAAATAAATAAACGCATTGTACTGAGTTTAAAAACGAAGAATATGATTATTTACCTGTGCTGTCTGTATCCATCATTAAATCATCCACCGCTTTCGAATTGATCTTACTTTTTTTGGTTTCTTTTTCCGGTGCTTTAAAAGTTTTTTGTGTTTCAGCAATATTGTAAGTATTCAGGTACAGGGGCATATCTTTTACACTGATTTCAGAGTGTGTTAAAATTGTCGTCAGCATCAGTGCGGTACCAAGTACGCCGAAAATAATACCCGGTGATGACGAGACCATCCTGAATTTTGTTTTTTCCTCCACACTACCTTCAATTTCTGTTACATCTTCCTTTAATTTGGAGATGATGAAAACGGCGCCCACAATGGCCAGGATCATACCAGTAAAAAAGCCCAGGTATTTAATGTAGATGCGTGACATCAGCAATACGCCACCCTGGTTATAACGGCGGTTGATGCTGTATTCTTCCATCTTAACCAACGAATACCATTTTAAATAATCCGCACTTTTTTTTAAGGCAGAATCGGTACTGTTGTCGTAAGGCGAAGGAATGGTCAATGTGGTTTTTTCTTCATCACCCCGGTAGGCAAACTTTTCGAAGTTGTTCAGTTTTAATGTGCCAAGTATTATAAAGGCACCAATCAAAAGGGTAGGCATAGCAATCATCCAGGGCAGCAACCGGTTTTGCCATTGTGCCAACTGTTGATTGTTTTGCAGTATTATTTTTTCTGAAGAAGAAGGGGTATCCATAAATAGTTTTATTGAGGTAGAAAATATTAATACTGATATGCGGGTGTGATGTAAGTGTAAAGTGAAGGCTCGATTCCTGAAATGCAATAGTCGATAATTCACCATTCACTATTCACCATTCACGCCAAGCTATTCTTTACTGGCCGGCGCACCCGGCAACCTTTTTCTAACCAGTGTTATCTGCCCGCGGTGATTGGCTTCGTGTTCACAAACATGAAACCATTTACAGAAATTATTGGTTGGTTTGCCACCAAAAAAAGAAGGATCAACCTGGGCAAACCACTTATCATCCCGTTTTTTAAATTCAGCCAGTGTTTTTTCTCTTACTTCCTGCAATGTGCTTAAATAATAATCCAGGTTGTTGCCTTTTATTTGTTTACGACCTTCATCTCCCAATTCCATGGCTACGCCGAACCTTTTTTGATTGCTTTCGCTGAAATCTTTCAGGTTATAAAATGTCAGGTCCTGGTATACGGTATCGGTAGCTGCAAGGTGCATCAGCATCGCACCAATCGTATTGGCTTTGGGGTCCATTAAAAAATCAAGTTCTTCTGTCTTCAGGTCTTTTGCCGCACGAACGACGGATTCTCTTATCCAGGTCATCATAGAAACCAGTATACCTATCTGCGGCGAATAGCCCTGCAACGGACCAATGATATTGGGATTTTCTCCTTCCATGGGATTACTGAAATTTTCAAAAGGAAGCATGCTGAAACCGGCGGTACCGGCGGCAAACAGTGAAGCATTGCGTAAAAAATTTCTGCGGTTGATGGGGGTTGTTTGCTGTTGCATGAAGCTGATTTTTTTGGATGATACAAGCCGTTTTGAAAATTGCTATTGAAAGTTAATCCAGATTATTTTCAGATGCAAGCTTCTTTGTTTAAATGTTTTCAGCCTTTTTGATTTTAGATAAAAACTCAGCTTCATGTTGCATCGTGCTTTAAATAGTTTGTATCTTCAAATACAGGGCATAGATTTATTCATACTGATTTAAAATTTCGGCATGCCATCATTTCAATATAAAAGAGTTGGATGTTTTGATAACACGGAATTATTTTCTTCTGAAAGTGAAAACGACTATTTCCCTTTTCATTTTCACGACTTTTTTTGTGTATCGCTCATTACAAACGGAACAGAAATATTGAAAAATACCGAACAGGAATTTATTGCCCCTGCCGGAAACATCAGCATTACGCAGGTAAATGAAGTGCATCGTAATTTCTCTTTAAGTCCTGCAGGCTACAGTTACAAAACCATCTATGTTAACCCGGAAGTATTACAACATTTTTCCAATAACAAACCGGTAATGGCTTTAGAAAGGGTGATTTACGACGTACCGCTTTTTAATAACTTACTGCATTTGTTTAATACAGAAAATACAGCTGCTCAAAAATGGGAGACTTCTTTTAAAATGCTGGCGGGTCATGCAACAGATCCGCATCCCCAAAACTCCTGGGCATCCGTTTTTTACCGGATAGACGAAATCATTGATGCTTATCCCAACAAGCCCATTGATACAGACTGGCTGGCAAAGAAATTTTGCATGAGCAAATTTCATTTTATCCGGGAATTTAAAAAAGCAAAAGGCGTTACACCTCAAACCTATATTATGCTGTACAGGCTTGGCCAGTCAAAAAAATTATTGCTGCAAAATATACCACTTACTGATATAGCCTATTCACAAGGCTTTTACGATCCCAGCCATTTTACAAACAGTTTTAAAAAGTATTTTGGCATTAGCCCCAGCCGGTTTGTTCAACCTGAATAAACAGCATTTTTAATAAACCGAACCATCTGATAAAAAAGCAATTTTATACAAGCCGGCCTGTATTATTCAATATAATATTGCAACGCAGACTTTTTAAATGTTTAAACCTTGTTGGATGAAAAAAATTACGCTGTGCTTTTCGTTTATACTAATGTTGACTGCTTCCTGCAGTCATTATGCCGGATCTTTTAGAAGCAGCAATACACCCGGTCAAATGAATGAAAGCTTTGGCAATTTCAATAAGACTGACGCGGTAACGTTTAATGCCGCAGCAGGCGACATTATTTTTATTCATTACTCCGTGCAGCTGACACAGGGTAATTTGCAACTGGCAGTAAAAGAAGGAATCAATACAATTTGGAGCAGGCAACTCTCGCCACAGAATGACACCATTTTGCTTCAGCTGACTGCAGACAAAACAGCTCCACACAGTATTGAAATAAAAGGCGACCATGCTGATGGAAGCCTGTTGTTAAACTATAAGACCGTTGCAGCGAAAAAAATTAATGTAATCAGCAACGCCAACCTGGAATTGTTTGGTTTAATACTGCAGCTGGACATGGGACCTGACCTGGAAAAGCTCACCGATTCTGTGGTAATTGACAATAAAAAAACTACCTGGCAGGATTGGAATTTGATGGCGTGGAAAAATTACAGTCGTTATAAAGCATTTGACAGTTGTGCCATGATGCAGCTGTACAGGCAATACCAGGCAAAACAATTTTATAACGACTTTTTTATTGGCTTGCTGGAACAGGTGGATGAAGTACCCAATGCAAAACTGAACAACACTACCAATAAAGAAACCATACTTGCTTTTTCAGGTAATGGTGATGCAGCAGCAGGCAGGCTCATTGCCACAGCCTTTTTAGATTCGTTCAACAGCTTTTATAAAGCCATCCATTTTGAAAAATGGCTGGAAGAAAATAAGTCCAATTTTCAGCGTGCAAAAATGGATGTTGAAAAGAACCTGCCTTCTTCCAAATTTATACCGACCATGGAAAATTTTTACAACAAATCTTTTCACGACTATAACCTGGTGCCGGTGATGAATTTAATTACCAGCTCAGGCTATGGCAAAATGAACGCCATCACCCAAAGCATTTACAATGCCTTTGCGCCTTTCAGTTTTCAGTCGTTTGATCCCGGGCATTTGGATCTTGGTTTTGATTATCCTGACAGGATACAGGGATTGTCGGTGCACGAGTTTGGGCATTCCTTTGTAAACGGCGCCATCGATCAGTTGCCGGAGGAACTGAAAAAGTCAACCGAATATTTATACCTGCCCATAAAGGATGCGATGCGCAAACAATCGTATACCAACTGGGTACAGAGCTTGTATGAACATTTTGTAAGAGCAGGCGAAGTGATTATTGCAAGGCAATTGGGCGATACCAGCCACGCAGAAGAAATTATAAGGAGCAATGTGAAGGGAGGGTTTACCTACCTGCCATTTATTGTAAAGAAACTGGAGATGTTTGAAAAAGATATCAATCCCAATAAAAATTACAATGCTTTTGTTGAAACTATTATGCTGGAATTGAAAGAAGCATATAAACAATAAGTAATTGCAGCCTTATGCCGCCATGCTTCAATCATGGCCGGATTTTTTTCAAAATAAAATTTCAAGCATTGCGTAATTTTTTCCCCACCAGTTTGAAAGGTTTTTCTGCTACTGTAAATAACTGTAAATGAATGATTTCATTCTATCTTTAATATCAGATTACAGCTATTTCATTCGCTTGATTGTAATCATTGGCTTCTCAAAACAACATCCTAACCGAAATAGTTTATGTTTATCTTCAACAATCGGTTCCATTTTTGCCATACTCACCTACACAGCAAGAAATTTCTTAAAACAAGGTTAAATAGCCACCGAATTGTTCATGAAAACATTTATTGTATTTTCAGGAGTGTTTGTTTTGGTATTGCTTACCGCTTATAATATTTGGGCCGAGATGGACCGTGTAAAAGAAAGGACATCAACTGCGGATACTTATTCTTTTTACAAGAATGGATTGGCTTACACGGAAATTGGCTCAGACTACGGTAAAGGCAATATCATTGGCATGCAGCCTTATTTATCTACTTACGATTATTCAACCGCTTCAAACTTTAAAAGCTGCCTTCGAAAATATTTTGAGGCTTTAAAAAAGGAACATAAAATTACTCCGCGGTCAATAGTAGTATTGCCGGAGTATATTGGTACATGGCTGGTTACGGCCAACGAAAAAAGCGAAATTTACCGGCAGCCTTCAGTAGACGCTGCGATGACAATCCTGGTTATTGCAAACCTGTACAAGTTTTTTGTGAACTATTGCAATGCGCCCGCAGCAGACAAAAGAAAATATGCCTTATTTAGTATGAAGGCTAAGCAAATGTGCGCAATTTATGAAACTACTTTTTCGCAACTTGCCAAAGAGTACAACTGCGTGATAGCGGCAGGTTCCATAGCATTGCCAGATGTTTCCATTAACGTTGACGGCCACCTGGAGGTGACGCCCAACGGGAAAATTTACAATACTGCAGTTGTTTTTGGCCCCAATGGAAAAATTATCCCACCCATTGTAAAAAAGGTATTTCCGGTAGATGATGAACAAATATTTTCAACATGCGGTAATACAGATCAAAAACCCATTTTTTCCACCAGGGTGAGCAGGATGGGCCTGCTGATTTGTGCAGGCAGCTTGTTTCCGCAAGCCTATCAACGTATTGCCGGCAAAGTTGATTTTGTTATGATACCTTCCCTTAGCGGAACAGATTCCATTTGGCATACCCGCTGGACCGGATATAAGAGTTTTACAAACTCCGCAGAATTTGCTGATACCACTTTGTATAACAAAATTACAGAAGGTGATACGTGGACAAGGTACAGTATAACAAGCCGTGCGTCGCAATCAGGAATTCACAATGGGCTCAACGTTTTTTTTTCCGGCAGCCTTTGGGATTTAAAGCCAGAAGGAAAAGTGCTGATATTGCAGAATGATTCCCTGACTGTTTTAGCACCCACGCAGAAACAGGGCCGTATTGTGAATCTTTATTTACCGTAACAAAAGAGGCGCTTTCTGCCGGCTCGGCTATATTTTAACTCCTGCAGCATTTGAAGTTTATAAACCAAATCACTTCTTCTTCCAGTACCCAGAACCTTGTATACAGTTGCTCCCGGTGCATACTAACCTGCGATTTTATTTTATCAAAAGCGATGGTGCAATCGCATATACTACCAATCACATCAATTCCCGGCATTATAAGAAATTATTTTTTCGCAAAGCTTTGATCATTAGTATTACATACCAGCCTTTGTATTTTTTTATTGTCTTTACTACTATTCGTAACGTATCCGAAATCATTTAGTCTGATTGGTTTTCGGTAAAGCCTACTTATCAAAAATATTTTTTTCTTCGTTGAAATCCATTGTCATCAAATTGTCGTAATTACTATCGATACCGTCTTTAACCTGATAATAAAACATAGTAAAACATTCATTATGAAAAAGCCACTGATTAAAAAAATCCTGTTAGGTACCCTCTCCATTTTTTTAGTGTTGGTATTGGTGCTGGGCGTGCATATTTATATCGTTACAAGACCCAAGGCCCCTGATGAACATACAAAAATTATGGCCCGCATTGACTTTAAAGAAAATATCAGTAAAGAGCAGGCGGATAAGATAGCAGGCTGGATGAATGTACAAAACGGAATTGATCATGCATTTATCAATCCCGCCACCCGCATATTGGTTTTTACATTTTACCCGGTAAAAACATCTGCTACACAAATTGAACATGATTTTAAAAACAACTTCAACCTTGCTGCTTCACGCTATATGCCCAGCGAAGAAGAAATGAAAAACGGATGCCCTGTTGCTTCCACCTCGTCCACCTATAAAGCCGTCACCTTTTTTAAACGCATCTTTTAATCAAATAAAAAACAATCATGAAAAAAGCAGCATTTTTATCCATAGCAATGGGTTTAGCAATTTCGACTGTAATGATACAGTCCTGTAAGAAAGACGATAAAACTACACCGGTAGTTACAAAGCCAACCCTGTATGATTCATTGGGTGGAACAACAATGGTTACTGATCCTAAAAATTCTTCTGCCAAAATTGAACAGGGATACCTTACCATCCGTTCTGTGGTAGACAGCTCCATTTTTGTGATTGCCGCTGACACCAACATCAACAAGTTTTTCAATGTTTTATTAATGGAGGTTACCAGTGGCAATACGTCCGGCTTTGCAGCATTGAGTAAAAATTTGAGCGATTTTGTAGCCGTAGGAACCGGCGCCAAAAACTTTACCTATGGTGGTAAAAACATGGTAGCAGCGCACGATCCGGCTCAAAACTCCCGTATGAATGGTAAAGCAATGAACGATGATTTTGATTCGTTTGAAACGGACCTGGTAAAAGGTGCAGGGCAAAACGGTATTATGCCTACCAACCCCGCTTTGCAAAGCCTCGCAGGAATTGTAGAATCGTTAAGAAAACAGGTTGTGCAGAATTAAAAAATTAAAAAGTCAAAATTAAAAAAGTGCGGCCTGCTTTACAGGAACCGCACTTTTTATTAATGCCTATTTATTTTTTCCAACACCACATACTTCATGGATAAATTGTAATTTTTGCACCACAGGTGCTGAAATTACAAAGGGATAAAAGTCTGCGTGGCCCATGCTTCTGTTTAGGCTGTTTACAGCGAAAGCAAGCGGGTACCAGCGGTTGATAATATTGGTGAAATTAGATTCACTATAAGGGTCATTGCTGATGCTGGTTTTAATTTCGGGCCGTTGTATGTTTATGCCAAACGACCACGCGGTCTCCAGCGTATCCATCATGTGCATGTAATGCGCCCATGTTTCTGCCCAGTCCTCCCACGGGTGCGCCGTAGCATATGGACTAATAAAAGCATCATTCCAGTTGGCAGGGGTTTGGTTGGCATAATACGTCTGCAATGCCTCACCATAGTCTTTTTGTTCATCGCCAAACAGCTGCCGGTATTTCTCAAGGTAAGGACTGTCCTTGATCAATATTTCCCAGTAATAATGACCAATTTCGTGGCGGAAATGCCCCAGCAGCGTGCGGTACCTTTCACCAAGTTCTGATTTGTGTTTGGCCCGTTCCGCTTCATCGGCTTCTTCAATATTCAGCGTAATGATACCGTTATCATGACCGGTCATAATTCTTTCTTCTGGGGAAACATCTGCCATAAAATCAAAGGCAATACCTTCCGCATCGTCAGGGTTTTGCTTAGCCTTCACGGGCAGTCGCAACCGCAGCAACGAATATACCAGCCGGTGTTTTGCAACTTCAATTCGCTTCCATTTAGCCTGGTTATCAGCAGTGTTAAGTTCGGGGATGATTCTGTTTAATTCGCAGGCTGTACAAAATGGTGAAGCACTGTTAACAGGAATAAGCCAGTTGCAGGTACCCATCACCGCATTGGAACAGTAGTGGTATAATTCGTTTTTATTATTAACTTCTGAATAGGCATTTTGATTGTTTTCCAGCGCCACCAATTTAAACTTACTGTCATCAAAACCAAGTGCATGACTGCATTGCAGGCAGGTTGAATTTTCAAAATAAATGGGATTACCACAACTGGTACAGGTATATAATTTCATTACTTTTTTTATTACCGCCTCAGCCAATAATTATTCCATTTTTTATTTCACACAACGAAACAACGATTACAACAGGCACAACGATTTCTTTCGTCAATTAATTTAAATAAGACATAGGCTATAAAATCAATGGAAAAATTGGCGCCAACTTATGCAGGAATTTTCAAAAAATAACTTTGTACTCTCATCTTACTTTGTTTCTTTGCGTGAAACACTAACGGACTCGTCTGACATCAACAGATACCCGCAGCTCGTGTTTACCACTGCTCATGATTACACCCTTTAGCGGCGTAATGTCTGCATAATCTCTTCCCCAGCCGATGGCGATGTGCTGGTTATCCGGAATCAGGTTGTTGGTGGGATCGAATTCTACCCAACCACTGTTGGGAATGTACACAGCAAACCAGGCATGGGAAGCATCAACGCCGACCAGTTTTTCAACACCCGGCGGCGGAATAGTTTCAATATAACCGCTGATATACCTGGTAGGTAAACCGAGTGAACGCAGGCAGGCAATGGCGAGGTGTGCAAAATCCTGGCAAACACCTTTTCTTTCTTTCATCACTACCGAAAGGGGCGTTGAGATAGTAGTAAAGCCAGCCTGAAATTTAAAATCGGCAAAGATGCGGTTCATCAGGTTTTTGCATCCTTCATACAACGGCCGGCCTTGCGGAAAAGATTCTTTGGCGTACGCTTCAATGGCATCATCCGCTTCCGTCATAGGGGTGGAGGCAATGAACTGTTTTACATCTGTTAAACCATTGGCGGAAGCTGCCGTCAGCAAGCAGGTCTCCTCCCAGGTTACAGGATTGTTTTGCGGTGGCCGCTCATTTGCCGGCAATAATTTTTCTATTTCCGAAGTAACATGTACACTCAGTTTTTTATGTTCTTTTTCTATGGTAAAATAAACCAGTTTATTACCAAAAAAATCTTCGTATTCAATCAGTACATCCGGTTCCGGAACGATTTTAATCACAGAAGATTTGCAGAATTGTTTATTGGTGCTGCGGGGCGTAAGGCGCACAATATTATGGCAAAGGCTCACCGATTCCTGGTATATATAGTCTGTTTTATGAATAACTCTGTGGTACATCTGTATATTGATTTAAACCTTTCTTATAACATTTTAGGCTTGCTGAAAAATAGTGGCGATGTAATTTTTAAGACAACAGTTACACCCGTCGACTTATTCAAAAAAATCCCCTTCGGGTGTATCTGTTGTAAACAATTGTTTTTGTGACTGGGCATGTACAAAGTAAGTTTTAGAAACCGCGTTTTGTATACCTGATAATATATCATACATGTCAGATAAAAAGGCGTCCAGGTTTAAATACTGCCCGGCTGCTTTATCCGGCAGGGATAACTTTTCTTTGCTGGCGCTGTGAATTAGCTGGTAGGCTTCGATAATAAACAAATCATGCGCTGCCAGGGTTGTTTCGGTAGTTTTTGGCAAATTGGCCAAACTCTTTTTTAACCTGTCCAACTGGTACAATAATGCCCTTGGATTATTCGGATCAAAAATCATCAGATCCAGTACCAGCGGCAATTGTATCAGCGAGCGGTATTTGTACCGGAAGTTCACAAGGCATTCGTTGCTCACCAGCACGGCCTCCTGTAATTTATAATCAACCAGGTCATCATTTTTAATTACCAGTGTTGCCCGCAACATACTCGTAAGCAAAAGACACTGTTCCATTTTACGCCCCATATCCAGCATCAGCCAGCCCTGCTCACGGGAAATACTCTCCCTGTTCAACCCGATGAATGCAACTACCGAAGTAACAAGGCTATCCAGTATATGCTGCATTTTCAGATGTCCTGTGGTAGCAGGGTCTTTTATTGTTGACCAGGCTTCTTCCATACCCCGCAATACCCGCCAGGTATCGGTTGACCAATGGTCTCTTACCGCATGCACGGCCCGGATGAACAATACAAAATCGTATTTTAAACTGCCCGCCCTTGTTTCGTTGAACAGGATATCCCTTATTTCAGGCCAGGGCTGTTTTAATTTTTCTTCATTGTCTTTGTCTTCTTCATCTATAAATCCCGGGTAAGTAAATGTGTAATGTGTAAGCGCTTTTAACAACACCTGTTCGGCCTGTACATCGGCTTCCATCATCAGCCTGTTACCTTCGGCAATTGTCTGAATAACTGTCCGGTGAAAACGGGCGTTGCCCAGTAAGCGCTCGGTATACCGGCCCACCCAAAAAAGATTCTCGGCGGTGTTGCTCGGCAATACCCCTCCGTTGGAAGCGACAGCAGCTTTTTCAGTGAATTTCTTCGGCAGTATAATTGATTGCACCGGCTCCGGAGAAATAATCCAGGTGTCCTTGCTTTGTCCGCCCGATTGGTTGGATACTATGAAGTTCAACGCGTCAGAAGAAGTTCTGCTCAAGCCGCCGGCCATAGCGGTATAGCTGTCGCCGTTGCTCACCAGGAAACTTCTGAAAATTGTTTTGTGTGGTTCCATTTTGCCGTTCACCAGCGAAGGGGTTGAACTCAGGTTAATCTTTTCCTGTCCTACAAATAAAAATGGGCGTTTAATGATCTGTTGTTTCAGCTCATTTAATTTGGCGGCGGATAAACTGCCTCCGTCAACAGAAGTGCTTTTATTAATGCCGCGGTAAATTCTCTTAATTACCAGCGATTGAATGTTGTTGAGAACATATTTCATTTCTTTAGGCTGTCCGCACCACCAGCTGGCAATGGTAGGCATCAGCAGGCTGGTGCCAAAAAAGTATTTTGAGACGTTTTGCAGAAAAGGCATCAGCCCCGGATTTTCTAAAATGCTGCTCCCTGGCGGATTAGCAATACTAACGTTGCCACTGCGGATAACCTGCAATAAACCCGCTACGCCCAACTGGCTGTCGGGTTTCAGTTCCAGCGGATCGCAGTAAATATCATCCACGCGGCGGATGATTACATCTACTTTTTCCAGTCCGCTCAAAGTTTTCAACCATACAAAATTATGTTTCACCATCAGGTCGTGCCCCTGAACCAGCGTATAACCCAGGTTGGAAGAAAGATAGGAATGTTCAAAATAAGTTTCATTGCCTGGCCCCGGTGTTAGTATTACAATGCGTGGGTTTTGGTGATGCCGTGCGCCCAGTTCATTCAGCGCATTGCTCATGGTATCAAAATAAGGCGAAAGGTGCCGCACTTTTAAACCATTGAACAGCTCAGGTAAAACCCTGGTCATCACCGTTCTGTTTTCCAGCGCATAGCCAGAGCCGGAAGGTGCCTGCGTACGGTCGCTGATGATCCACAATTTACCGTCCGGGCTGCGGGCCATATCGGCTGAATACAATACCAGGCTATGTTTTCCGGGTAGTTTAATGCCGGCACATTGCCGTAAAAAGCCGGTATGATTGTACACCAGTTCCAATGGAATGATGCCGTTTTTGATTAGTTTTTGTTCGCCATAAATATCCTGCAGCAACAGGTTAAACAAGCTGGCACGTTGTATAAGTGCCGCCTCGGTAATTTCCCATTCTTCTTTACTGATAAGGAAAGGTACCGCATCCATATTCCAGTCGCGGTTATCAACTTTGCTGTTGCCGTAGATATTGTAGGTAACACCATTCTCTTTCAGCAGCCGGGAAATTTCGCTGTTGCGGTTCTGTAATTCGCCACTGCCCAGCTGGTTAAGCGATTTAAAAAAAGCATCCCAGTGGGGACGAAGATGACCGTCTTTACCCAGCATTTCATCATACGAATATTGGTTACTCAAATAACCCGGGGGAACAGCAGCGGAACCTAGATTTGAAACCATGGATATTTTTTATACAACAAAAGCCAGCAGATAGTTTTCGCTAAAATTACGACTTATTGCGTAACCGGATTGTGATCGGCTGAAAGAACAATAGTTGTACCTCAAAATAGGAGAATGACACCCGTTGAGGTAGCACTTCGCATGTTATTTATGTTAACTCCATTTTTCCTGCTGTTATTTTTTGTTTCCCTTTTTTTAAACGATTGCGACTATCAGGAAAACACATTTCAAACAGTTTAAAACTTAACGCCATGAAAAAAATAGCATTATCTGTAACCGCGGCATTGTTGCTGACCTCTTTTTTTTCCTGTAAAAAAGAAACCGGCAAGCCACCGGCAGTAATACCTGTGCAGCAAGGCGCGGTAGAACAGTTGATTAAAGAAGCCGATCCAACGGCTGCATCTGACGGCCAAACCTACGAACTGGGGGTTGCCTTTAAATCGGCAGTAAAAGGGAATATCCAAACATTGAAACTGCATTTGCCTCAATCCGGCGAGTATCGTGTTACGCTTTGGAAAGTAACTGATCAATCAATTATTGCGGGTAACCAACTGGCCTGCACGCATGCTGATGGATGGAAGGACAGCCTGGTGGTGAATATTCCCATCGATGCCAATACACCTTACATTTTGTCTGTAAACACCAAAGTGTTTTATTACTTCAATGGAAGCTCAACTACGTTTCCTTTTACAAAAGGCGATATTACCTTAACCGGCTATGCCGGTAAAATCAGCAGGGAGCAGCTGTTTCCTGATTTGCCGCTGAGCCAAACGCCGGCAGGATTTGTTGATTTTACATTTCAGCCGATGCAGTAAAATGTTGGGATGTGCGACGTCAGCCATTCTTCAGGGGAATGGCTTTTTTATAAATACCCTGTTATTTTCCCTGGTAAAAATTGGTAACCGCAATATGCATTATCTTCATTTTTTACTGCCACTAAAAAATGGCACAAATTTTAAGCGGGGTCTGGTGTAAGCACAATTACCATGAGTACAATTAAAGCATTGGCAGGTATATTAAAGTCATCCGTAAGGTTGTTTCTGCAGAACGATCCTTTAAGGATGGCGGGTGCCACCGCCTTTTTTACCATGTTTGCGTTGCCCCCCATACTCATTATCATCGTACAGGTATTCGGTTTATTCATCGATCCTAAAATTTTCCGGCACGAACTTTTTATCAGTCTCTCCGATACTTTCGGTAAGGAGGCGGTGCGCCAGGTAGGGGCAGTCATCAAAGCCGTAAAGGAGTTATCCTTCAACCTGCTGGCAACAGTGCTGGGTTTTGTATTTTTATTGTTTGTGGCTACCACCGTTTTTAAAGTGGTCCGGAGTTCCATCAGCCAGATATGGAGTGTGGCAGACGGCCAGCGTAAAAGAGTACTGGCCACCTTGCAGCAGCGGTTGCACTCGCTGATACTGATATTGCTAACCGGCCTGCTGTTTTCTGTTGGTATTTTAATTGAGACCGTACAGGTATTCATCGGCAATTATTTCATCCGCATTTTTCCTTCGCTGTCAGCGCTATTCAACCTGGTGCTGGCCTTCATCATATCCACGCTCATTGTTGCTATCTGGTTCCTGCTAATATTCCGGTATCTCACAGATGTACGTCCAAAATGGCGCATCGCCTGGGCAGGCGCCCTGTTTACCAGCGTGCTGTTTGCAATTGGTAAAATTGTGCTGCATTGGTTGCTTACGTATAACAACATCACCAATTTTTACGGTGCTTCCGCTTCAATAGTATTATTGTTGCTTTTTGTATTTTACGCTGCCATGATACTCTATTTCGGCGCTGCCTTTACCAAAATACTGGCGCAGTATAAGCAACAGGATTTTAGTACCTCCGTTTCACACAACGAAACAAAAGAAAATCTCACGCTGCAAAACAGGGAATGATTTCACACAAGGTAGTAATGAGAATGACGTACACAAAAGGTTCTGTTATTGTCTCATCTGAATACCTGGCGTTTGCTTTGTGAAAAAATCGATGCACATCTTCTGTATTAAAGCAAAAATTTATATGGTTAAAGCAGTTTAACTGGCAGAAAAATGTGGCACACTTTTTATAACTGGTATGTTTTATACTTTAAAACCTTAAACCACGTTCCGTTACTACCTGTGAAGGAAATAAAATTAAAAGTTATGAAAAAGCTCATTTATGCATTTGGAAGTCTCGTCCTTTTTATGGGATGTAAAAACAACAAAACTTCTCTTGATACCAATAAAAATATGGTACTGGTAGACACTAGCGGCCTTTCTAAGGGCAGTATATTAAGTGACACCGCCAAAGCAAATCATCTGAAACCGGGTGTTACTTCCACAACCAGTTCAACTACCACCACCACTACTACCACTACAACAACAAGTAACGGAGCTGCTAAGGCTCCGGTACATAAGTCTTCCGGCAGCGGTACAAAATCTTCCAGCAACAGTAACAACTCCACAGCTTCTGCTCCCGCTCCTGCTCCTGATAATCGTGATAAGGGCTGGAGTGATGCGGCAAAAGGTACTGCCATCGGTGCTGGTTCCGGTGCTGTAATTGGCGCTGTGGTAAGTAAAAATAAAGCCGCGGGCGCAATCATTGGCGGTGTAGTGGGTGGCGGTGCCGGCTATGCCATTGGCCGTTCTAAAGACAGGAAAAGCGGAAGGGTTGCCCGCAAAAGGAAGACGTATTAATTGATGCTTAATCCCGGTCGGTACCGAAGGTCAGACCGGGATTTAAACGAGCACTATTATTATGCTTTATGACAAATTTAAACTGGGATACCAAATCCCTTTAAATGTAACCACGCCCATGTTTGTTATCACATGCCCCTGGTCCAAAAGTCTTGTATCAATATCTTCAATCACCTCTGTGGTATCATTAAGGCTGGCGCTAATCATCGCCATGTATGCATCGCGTAATGACAGTTGCCTGATCAATAATTTTGCCTCCTCTTTTGTATAAGCACTTACGCCAATATTTCGTGGACCATATGGATTTTCTGGAAAAGTAATAAACCAGTATCTTCTAAGCTTCATTTTGTTTTGAGCAATTTATTTACAAATGAAAGATAGACCATCGTCTTAAAAGTCAAAAGTTCAGAAGCAAATAAATATGCGTACTTCACATTAACAATCAGCGATCCTTGTAACCCTGGTAAGTTGCTGTTTTCAGCAATTCGTGCAGCAACTCAAAATAATAATCCTTGTTTCTAATCTGTCGCTGCAAAAAATTATTTTTAGCTTTTATGTAATCTTTTTAATCGCTGCATCTGTGTAATAAATTAAATATTATGCAGAAAATAATCGTACTACTCGCCATCGCAATCATTGCATTGGTTGCTTTTAAAACGCCCACCCAGTTTGTTGTAACAGGAAAAATTACCGATAAAACAAAGCAGCCGGTAGCTGGTGTTGCGGTCATGGTTAAAAATACAAAAACCGCTACTGTGTCTGCTGCGGATGGCTCTTATTCCATCACCGTGCCGGATGAGAAAGCATCATTGGTTTTCAGCGCCGTCGGCTTTGTAACCAAACAGGTAAAGGTGGGCAGCAAAAAAATAATTAATGTACAGTTGTCTTACACTACAAATGAACTACAGGAAGTGGTGGTTACGGGCTATTCATCTTCGGATTTAATAGCAGTTGATAGTTACGATCGCACAATCGCGATGAAACCGGTATATAAGGCTAACCTCAACGGCGCACTCCAGGGAAAAGCGGCTGGTATACAGGTTATAACTGCCCAGCCGGGACTAAAAAAAGATAAGTATACAAACAACATAGCAGACAGGGAAGGCTATGATTTTATAAAAGAAAATGCATTTGTAAAAGCAACAGAAAATCCATTGTCCACTTTTTCAATTGACGTGGATGCCGCCTCTTACAGCAATGTGCGAAGGTTGTTACAACAGGGTAGCTTACCACCTGCCGGGGCTGTGCGCATTGAAGAAATGGTCAACTATTTTAAGTACGATTACCCGCAGCCAGAAGGAGATCAGCCATTTACAGTCAACACCGAAATGGGCGACTGTCCATGGAACCCTGATCACCGCCTTGCATTGATTGGCTTGCAGGGAAAAAATATTCCTGTAACAAATTTGCCCGCCAGCAATTTGGTTTTTTTAATTGATGTTTCCGGCTCCATGGAAAGCCCGGATAAATTGCCGCTGGTGCAGCAATCCATGAAATTGTTAACCGACCAGTTAAGGGAGCAGGACAATGTGGCCATTGTGGTATATGCCGGCAACGCCGGGCTGGTACTGCCTTCCACCAGCGGTGCCAATAAAACAACCATTAAAAATGCCATTGACGCTTTGCAGGCAGGCGGATCCACTGCCGGGGGCGAAGGCATACAACTGGCATATAAAACGGCCCTTGCGCATTTTAAAAACAAGGGTAACAACCGCGTAATATTATGCACCGACGGCGATTTTAATGTAGGCGCCAGCAGTGATGATGAACTGGAGCGCCTGATTGAAAAGCAGCGGGAGAGTGGTGTTTTTTTAACCATCATGGGGTTTGGTACGGGCAACTACCAGGATGCCAAAATGCAAAAGCTGGCGGATAAGGGAAATGGCAATCATGCCTACATTGATAATTTAAGTGAAGCAAAAAAAGTATTGGTGGCCGAGTTTGGCGGCACCTTATTTACCATTGCCAAAGATGTAAAGCTGCAGGTTGAATTTAATCCTGCACTGGTGCAGGGATACCGGCTGATTGGTTACGAAAACAGGATGCTGAACAAAGAAGATTTTAATGATGATACCAAAGATGCAGGCGAATTGGGCAGTGGCCACACCGTAACGGCGTTGTATGAAATTATACCAGTTGGTAAAGTTTCTCCTTTTTTAAAAAGTGTTGACAAATTGAAATACCAGGCAGAAGCCGAATTTCCAAAAGCTGTTTTTAACAGCGAATGGATGACGGTAAAACTGCGGTATAAACAACCCGCTGGCAACACCAGTCAGTTGCTGGAGCAGGCCGTCAATTATGCTGGCAAAAGCAAATTGCATACAAGCGATAATTATCGTTTTGCCGCCGCCGTAGCATCCTTCGGCATGTTGTTACGCAACTCGGAGTTTAAACAACATGCCAGTTATACCGGTGTGTTGCAACTGGCCAACACTGCCGTTGGTAAAGATGCGGAAGGATACCGGAAAGAGTTTATCAAACTGGTGAAAACCGCTGCGGATATTGCCGGAGCCAATGTACCGGATGAAGAAGATGATTTGAGCAAACAAGAATTCCCTTTGAAACAGTAGATCGCATAAGCCGGTAACGGAGATAAGTTACCGGTTTATTTTCCCCTCATCTTTTACCAGTACAACATTTATTTTATGAGTACCATACAACTAACCATTGAAACACCCTGCGATAAAAACTGGGCCAGCATGCAACCGGCAGAACAGGGCCGCTTTTGTAGTGCCTGTGAAAAAAACGTAGTTGATTTTACCGGCATGAGCAACAACGAAGTGTACAATACCATTTTAAAAAGTGATGCTACTATTTGCGGCCGTTTCAACAACAGCCAGTTGCAGCAACCCCTGCCGTTAGAAACTGGAAAGAAGCAACGCTGGCACAATTACTTTTTTAGCTTTTTGGTACCTGCATTGTTGTTTTCCAGGCAAGCCGTAGCGCAGCAAAAAATCGGTAAGGTGAAGGCAACGCTCCCAATCGTCAATACGGCCAGGATGGGGCTGGTAGCCTATGCACCTGTTCAAAATAAGTTTACATTTTCCGGCGTGGTAAAAGACGCTGCCACCAGTGAAATAATTGCCAACGCCACGGTGCAGGTAAAAGATGGCGCTGGTGTAATAACGGATACAACAGGCAGGTTTTTACTAACCGCTAAAACAGGTCAGCAAAAAGTTACCATTGTTATCAGCGCCATTGGTTTTGCCAACAGGGAAATTGAAATAGCCATACCGGCAGATGGTTTTGCGATAGCGAATGAAATAATCAGCCTGCACAAATTTGCCAAAACAATGGATGCGGTTGTTGTAAACAGTGGAGGATATAATATAACTGTGGGACTGATGCGATGTGTTACTACAATAAAAACATACAAGGTTACAGCTGCCAGGTTAAAGACCGCCATCAACGATTCAATAAAAATATTTCCCAATCCTGTCCAGCGGGGATCGTCATTTTCGGTGGCACTTAAATTGAAACCAGCCAACAATTATTATACGTTGCAGGTGGTAGATGCAACCGGCAGGCTGGTGTTGCAGCAACAAATAAATGCATCGGCCAAACTCACTACGCAAAACATAAAAAGCAGTGAGCAATGGAGTGGCGGCATTTATTTTATACGCATCATTGGCAATGGAAATAAATTAATTTCAGCCAGTCGTTTTGTGGTTGAATAGTGTGTTATAAAAATTAGTTGTTGAGATAGTGTGGCAATTCCCTTTGCGTTGCTTTAATGAAAACATAACCTTTTTCCAGGTAATTCTGTTTACGGACCTGGGCAATTTGTACAGAGACCCGCATGGAAATTTACAGGTTTAAAACCGTTGAAGAAATATTTAATTTGTGGTAATCGGTTTAGTGGGAGCAATTTTAAAAAGGCGCATCCCCCCTTAGTAGTACTTACTCTTTGTAATATCCCTTTTATAAGGATATATGCTTAGCAGGATCATGTAATTATTTTCAATTGTATAGAATAATACGTTCTTTTTATCCAGCTTTATCATTTGAATAGCTGGCTGAGAAGTAAACCTTGGCTCATAAGGCATTTCGGCAATTCGTTCCAATTTTTTCAGTGCTCTGTGAGCAAATTTTTCCGCCGAATAATCAGACCAGTGCTCTTTTAAATAATGAATGATGGAGTAAAAATCATTATCCGCTTCGGCAGTCCAGATTATTTGGTAAGCCATTGCTGTACTTTTTCTTTCATCTGTTCGTGAGTGATGTAGTTGCCGGATTTATAATCATCAAGGGCTTTGTTTATCTTTTGTTGCAGTTCGCCGGGAAGTGATTGCAGGTTGATATTTTCTATCGCTGATTCGGGATGCAGCATTTCATATACTTCATCAATTAAACTGCTATCGTTGGTCTGGCTTAATAGTTCAAGTACTTCCGTTTTCTTATCGTGGGTATTCATATTCAAATATTTTATTAAAGTTAATGAAAATCCAGAAAAGTATGATGCAGGAGAAGTGGATTACCAGAAGGAGGACAGACTGATGAATTCAAACCCATATTTCAATTATAAAAAACAGCTCGAAAAATAAAATGAAAAATAACAGCATCTCATTGAGTGAATGTTTTAATACCCATTGCAAGGTCACAAACAGAATAAACAATGCCAGTGTAACGGTTACCATCAACGAACCAAAAGTTCTGTTTACAATGCTGGTGAGGTAGTGGTGATGGTAGGTGCCTTCAATAATATCTACACTTGCCGGCTTGGTTGTGAAAAATCCTTTATTGATGGTCAGTTGGCAGGTATCCGGAATATTGTAATTTCCATCTTCTGGTAACGGTATTTTTAAGCCTGCTTTTGTATTAAGGTAATAGATCGTGTAATGTGAACTTCTGCCTCCGTCCGGCTCACTTGAAAAAAAATCAATACTGTCACCCGTATCGTGTACCTGAAATAAAAATGCATCACTCACCATTAAAAGCAGTGCAATCAATTCAAACCAGTAAAGTATTTTTTTTCACTTGTAACTAAGTACGGGCCTCATTAGTAAAAGATTGCAGGAGGTAGTTTTTGCACTATCATTTTATACAATAGTTGAATCATCACACCAAATTTACAGCTCCGGTTTATATGATACCTCAGGTAATAATAGACCTGCAAACATAATCAGGAATGATACCGGTTGACATGATCTGTTGTTCCACACTGTGTTCGCTGGTGTTGCCAGAAAGTACCAGGCAGGTTTTAACGCCGAACTTATTGCCGCCTAAAATATCCGTGTGCAGGTTATCGCCTACCATCAGTATATCGGGTTTGGTAACCGGCATCAGGCGTTTCAACCGGTTGTAGGCATACGTGAACATCTGCGTATCCGGCTTGCCGAAGTGCATAAACTTCCGGCCGAGTAAGTTCTCCACCAATTTGGCAATGCCACCCGTTGCTACGGCTACATCGTTTTTTGACACCGGATACAACTTATCTGAATTGGCAACAATCACCGGGATTTTAGTACTGCGCAGCAGGTTGATGGTTTTGTTGATATCAGTATTCCAGTCAAAGCCTTCATCATCCAGAAATACAAAGGCGCTGATTTCATCCTGCTTATCCATATCAATGTCACGAATGGAAACATGTTCCAGCCCGGCCTGCAATATGTAACGTGCCGAATTTTCTGTGCCCATGTAACCAATCTTTCCACCGGTTATTTTATGCTGCAGAAAATGTTTGGCCATCATGCCGGAGGTGATTACTTCATGCGTTTGTAAACCCTGCAAACCCAGTTTATTAAAACCGGCTACCTGTTGCTCCTGGCTGCGGGAGGCATCATTGGTGAGTATGCGGATGGCAACACCCTGTTCCCTTAAAGTGGTCACGGTATTTTCCACCCCGGTAATAAGACCCTGGTAGTTTTTTAGTACCCCGTACGAATCGAGAAACACCGCTTTAAAGCCGGATGCCACCGATAAAAAAGAATGTAGCTCTTGCATGCAGAACGATTAAATGTTTAAAGCTTTCAGGATTGGATCTGCATTAAATTCCTTTTCAATGGAAGGAAAATAAATTTCGATCGCCTCCCTTTGTAATTTGGTAGCAAACAATTCGTGAAAGAAAAACCGGCCTTCTTTTATAACATAGTTCAAAATAAAAAACCGGTAGGCTTCTTTTAAAAAATGGATCTCCGGCTCCGTGAGCGGAAACACACTGTGGTAAGATTGGAGGAACAATAAAAACCTTTCTTCCATCATCGGGCCGATAAAATAACTAAAAGCGGTTTTGTCACCGATGTCTGAAACCACGCGGCTTAAGAAATAAAAATCCAGTACGCGGTTGCCGATCCTGAACCAGTCATAATCCCAGCGGGAGTATAATTTAAAAGAAGAGGTGACAGAAAAGTTGCCGATGTTCCAGTCAACAAACACGGGTATCTTATCCAGTGCCGGTTCATTCAGCAAGGCGGCGTTTTTTATAAACAGGTCGCATTGCGCTTTTATCTGGTCTGTTTGCAGGCGGTGTTCGTATTTGCCTTCGGGTGTTTCCAGTTTGCGTAGCAGGTGTTCAATATCGGTGTTCAATGTTTTGGAAGAATGCTGCAGGGTATTGCGTATACTGTGACAGGCCTTGTGCAGCAAAGCCACCTGTTCGCCGAGTTTAATGATCTGTGCTCCATCCAGCCTTGCCGGCATTCTTTTTTTGATGGTGATGGGCCGGTAAAAAACCACCCATACATCCAGCAGTGAATCTTTATAGTGATAGACAAATAGCTTTTCTCCCTTGGTGAGTGAGCGGGCCAAAAAATTTTCAAACGGTGCCGGTAAATTGTTGGATAAGGAATTGATGATGGTATGGTCTTCCACAAAATGATCGAACACACCAAAATAAGAAAGCTTGCCAATAATGATGCTGTCATCTGTAAACGTAATGCGGTACACATGGTTGGTAGAAACTTTGGCGCTGATATCTACAATACGTTTTATTTGCCGGCTGTTGTCGTACGCCTGCCAGGCTTCTTTTACGATTTCTGTGAAATCGATAAAAGGCATTTTCATTACTTCCGGGTTACTCATGTACTCATTTGATGTATGGGTAATGCGATCGTTGTTTTTGAATAAGCTGCAAAATAGCGATTATGGTTTATATCGAAAGCGGGGCACTTGTTTTTTGCATGTTATGTTCCACTGCTGTATATGCATATTGCTACTAACAGAGTTGCGGTGCAATAGCTTTATAATAAAGTAGCAAATCAAGTAACTTAGATTTTAAGGATAGATTTGATGAGAGAACCAAACACACTACAAAACATTGTATGATTACATTCGATGATTTTATAAATACGGAGGGAAGTACTTTACATGTTGTAAAAACTTTGCAAGCTGGAATTGAAAGAATAAAATGTAATAATATTGAGGAGGCCTCATTTGCATTTAACGTCTATAAGGTTTGCATTAATAAGAAGAAAAATGAAGTGATAGTAACCCTGGATATTTTTGATGTCTATAATGAATCTTTAAAAATGTCGATTGATGATTTTTATAACAGATTAGGCCAAATTAAAAACTAATTATTAGTAAGTTAGAAAATACGTTTCTTTGGTGATGCGCTTGGGAAAATTTCAGGCCGAAGACTCGGAGAGGAAAAAAAGTGACTTATCTGCTTCTTATAGACTGAACGAGTTCATTGATGCAGGTGTCATATCCATTTTTGAGATCTAAATGTTTATACTCTACTAATAAAGTAGGAATATCACATTCATCAATTTTTAACGGCAATATTCTAACCTCTTTACCATTCAGCTTCTGCATTAAAATTGTATTGAGCTCTTTTCTTACCCATTTTTTCTCAACAGATTTTGTTGATAAAAGTACTATCAATTCTGTCGTGGATGCAAGTCCATTTGATACTTTCTCAACAATGCTATCACCAACAAGAATTTCATATTTGTCAAACCATATAGTAAAACCTCTTGCCTTAAGAGATTCAAAAATGCTTTCTGCCACTGACTTATCTTCGGATGCATGACAAATAAAAAGTGATTTACTTGAACTTTCACCAGTACCCCAAAAATGTGATTCAATCTCAGATAAATAAGACACAGCATCAGAAAAAGATATATCACTCATTTTAATAAAAATAGTGAAGTAGGCCGTTTCATCATATATGCTAGTTTCTTGTTTGAAAATCACTTTGGATTCAAAAAACTTATGTAGATTTTTCGTTCCTTTTTGTATCTGATGCTCGACATATTCAGCAAAATATAGCTTGTCTATATCACCTTCTTTATCAAGTATACAAATAGGAAATTCGGCAATTAATCCTAACAAAGGATCATTTGTATATTTCGCATTTGGAGACATGCTGTAATATTCTTTCCTGCTACCACCGATAACTTTTTCTATTAAGTTGAAACTTTTGCCGACTGGAATCACACTCAGCTTTAGCAACTTTATCTCCTTATAAAAAACATCGTAACCATCATAATCTTCATAGTATTCGTTTCCGTCTATTTTAATTCCTCCAGTTTCTTCATTTATTTCAACATTCATTTTCATACCTTTTACTTTTAGCAAAATTTCAATAACGACAAAAGCAAAACTATTGAATTTTGTCGCCCTGGTTCAAGCATTAATATAAAATTTGCGGTATAAGAGACATTTTGCAGTCGCAGTGGAAAAGAAATGGACATCTCGTATATCGATAAAATTCTTTGGCTTTGCAAATTAACATGCCATAGATGACAGCAGTCGCCCGATGATCTAATAGATGATTTCGAAGATCAGAGCGAAACAGCAGCCGTTGGAACAAAATATATCTTTCAGCTTCTTGGCGCTAACGGAATAAAACCGTACCTACCAGAATTAAGATTTTGGGTGAATGGAATATGATTAATTAAATGGGAAATATCTGAAGGAGGCTCCTCGTTTTCTAATATGATAACCTGCGGGACTTTTGAATTGGTAGCCAAATATCTATAAAAATCCATTGCAAGGTCAATTGCAATTCCTTCACCTTGAGCTGATGGCTTACGATAAGTTACTAGAGGCGAATCTAATATTGATGGCCCAATGCTATAATCTTTACTATACAAGAGCTCTTGTAGGGCTATTAAAAACGAAGCATATGTAATTGCTCGATAACCTTTTCCTGACAATTCTCTGTCTTCCCCTGAAATAACAAAATCATCTTTTGTTTCACTGAAAGTAACTCCATTAATTGAAGGGTAACTACAAGATTTTAAAATATTATTTAGAATCTTTGAGAGTTCAAATAGGCTAGATGTAGTAATATCCTCAAATTTTTTATTATCCTCTTTTTTAGCAATAGTAAGTGAAATTATTTCTTTCTGTTTTTCAAATGAAACTATCTTTTCTTTTAAAAAAACAGCTTTACTCAAGTTAGCCTTAAGGCCATTTAATTCTGATATTTTAGTAAATAAAGTTCCCATTTCTACTGACACACCATTTTCAATTTTTTCAGAGATTGCGTCTAGCATATTTTGTAATCTTTCTATTTCTCCTATGTTTCCTTGATTTTCCTCTTTCAAAATTAATTCAGCCTCTGCAACTTCTCTGGTAAGATTATTTATTTTGCCAATTTCTAGTTCGCATGCTTTAATTACAGATACAAGTTCAGGTTCTATATTTTTTTCTCCCAGTGGACTTGAACATACTGGACAGTTTTCTTCGACTGACGGGTTATTCATGAGTAAGTAGCTAGCTTCTATTGTGCTATTTAATCTTTTAGAATCAGTTTCATACTGTTGTTTTAGAATCTCACTTCTTATTAGTACTTCATCATTATAAACCTTCAGACTCTTTACATTTGAAATTTGACCGGAAATTAAACTTCTTCCAGAATCCAATTCTGTAAAAACATTCTTTAATCGTTCGTGCTCTTCTTTGAGCTTTTGAATAGTATCATCTACCTTTAAAATTCGGTCTTCGGGTTCAATATTATCAGGAATTTCATCTAGTTCTTTTCGATTCGAAGAAATTAATTCTGTTAACATCTCAATTTTACCTCGACGGTATTTTACTTCATCCTTGCTCAAACTTTCTATTATATCGCTATCATCATTTCCGGATAAAATTAATTTGAAGGTACTTTTTTCTTCTGTTGGTGTTGTATATTGCCCTGAAGTAATAGGTGATTTATCTGTTATAATTCTTGCCTCATCAACAATCAAGAATCGGACAATATCTCTATAGGAAATTTTACGTGTTTTTCCCTGTGCATTTGTTCTAATCTTTTTATCCTTTAAATTATTTAGACCTAATAAAAAAGCTGAAATATTTTCAGTACTATCAGGATTATGTTTCCTTGCTAACGTTATCGGCTTGTCAGATTGCTCAGAATAAAGCAAAAAATCTCCTCCTTTTAAATCACTTTGTAAAATAAATTTTCTACCATCATGAGACTGAATTTTCATGCGTAAAGATGAATAGGGCAATGATAGTTTTATAGGTTTTGGTTTATCAGACGATCCAAGCATATAATTTATGCATTGATATATATAGGTCTTTCCGGTATTAGACGGGCCACTAATTACATTTAAACCTTTGGCAAAAGAAACAACCGCTGGTTGTAAATTATTCCCTGTTAGCCTCAGTTCCATTATAATAAAACCACTATTCATCATTTTATAATTTCAAGATTAAACTCACTTCTATTTTTTTCCAAATTCAGTCTCATCAATTCACGCAAATCCTTTAATTCATAATTTCCATATTCCTTAACAACCCAGTTTGCAAGATGTATCAAACTTGAAGTGTAAGATTCGCTTAATGCATCCAAAAAGGGTATTGAACTTTCACTTGCACTATATTGAATGCCATTGTCATTGTAATACTTATTAATTAGCCCTTTTTGCAAAAAAATCTCTAATCCATTTTGAATTAGATTTCTCCTAATAAAAATTTCTCCAGATCTATTCGGTACTGCAGGGTGTAAACTTTGAATATTGGAATTAATATCTGCAGAATGCACAACCATATAATCAAAATAAACTAAATGGTCAAGATCATATTTTTGCGGGTAAGCAGAAGATAATACAGTTAACATCCTTAATCCTGTTTCAATATTATTATTAAAAGGATAAATTTTACTATCACTCATGTTACACCCAATTTATTTTTTTATTATTACAAAGTTGATGGCAAACACCTGTTTTATCTTTTACATTACTAACTTCTTTCAGAGCGTTAGAAGTTATGGATACAGAAGCAGAGTGTGTTTCAACAGCTTTTACTTTTTCAAATCCATTGGCATGGGAACTTTCGGCAATATTTATGACCCCGTCGTAAACCTCGTCTTGAAAATTTTCAAAAGTCCCATTTGGAAGATTGTCTCTAGAAAAATTTCTAAGTTGTTCTGCGTGATGAAAACTAATTCTAGCTCGCTTAAAGTGATTATGGTATTTAGACTGTAGCTTTATTTCATCTAATGAATTGAAATTTGAAGTTGCATCAGAGCCGTAAGCTAAAATAAGCTGCTCTACGTAAACAGTTTCTTCGGTCGTGATATCATCAGGAATTAATGATTCATCCAATTTATTCCTATCAGGTAAACCTCCACCAAACCATATTAAATGATTAGCATGGGATTTATGTTCCTCAATTATGGTTTTAGGTTGTATTCGATCAAAAATCGAAAAATCGAAATTATCAACATGATGTATTAATTCAGCCGACAAATCGATTTTAATACCAGCAATAATTTTTTCACTTATATCTTTATCCCAATGCTCTGTAACACCCTTTTTTATATCCTTAGGATTTTGTAGAAGTTTAGTAAAACTCGTGCCACATCCTTTTGGAGAAATAAAAAAATACTTACTTGGAATTGGATATTCTTTTTTGAAAGTATAGTATAAAAGTTTCCCAAATTCGATCCACATTTGAGATGGCATCAAAGGGGCATCATAATGCTTACATTGATAGCAGTCCCACTTATAGTCGGCAATTTTATTATCAGTTAAATAAGCAGCAACATCTCTGCCTTTATCGCCAGCACCACCAAAACGTTCAACCTCGATGTATTTTTTTCTTTTAATTTCTAGCCATTCTTCTACAAATATTTCCCATTCATCAGCAGAAAATACCTCCATTCTCTTTATAGGTAAAATGCTTTTACCATAGTTCACTTTAAAAGATGTTGCATATGAAGTCACGGAAATTCTAAGATTAGTCTATGCTATCAAAACTAAGCATTATTATTTTATACTAATATAATTCACCTTTGCTTGGTTAAAGGGTAAGAACCAATCACCCTCAATAAATATTGGTGTTCACTAAAAGTCACCAGCAAACACAGTCTTATTCCTTATCCTTAACACATGTCCTCACCGGCCAACTCCGCTTCAATAAAAGTCCCCCAACGGTATACCGTACAAGGGAGTGACACAACGATGACGCCATGAAAAACATCTGCTGGTAACATGCCCTTCCTTTTTTAAATTCAATGGGTAAACTTTAATAACTTTATTGCAGTCAATCGTTACACCACTTCCCTTAAAAATTTACTGATGAGAAAATTATTTTTTGCTGCCGGTTTGTTATGCAGCACCCTGTTTGCAATGGCGCAAAGCGCTACCGATAATGGCTCGGCCTACAATCCGCACGACTTCTTTTTACAGGGCTTCAACCCGCCTGCCGGCAATGCATACCGGTCGGCCAATGGAAGTCCGGGCCCGCAGTACTGGCAAAACAGCGCCAGCTATACCATTCACGCCACGCTGAGCGAAAAGGATACCAGCGTTACCGGCGATGTACTGATTCAATACACCAACAACAGTCCGGATAAACTGGATTATGTATGGCTGCAGCTGGATCAGAATTTATTTAACGCGGCCTCCAGAGGAACGGCAGCCACACCCACCAGCGGCGATGTGATCGGGATACTGGGCGTTGATAAAGGCGGTTACAATATTGCTGATGTGAGCGTAACCTATGGCGGTAAAACCTACAAAGTGCAACCCATTATTTCGGATACGCGGATGCAGGTTCGGTTAAACAGCAGCCTGTTGCCAAAGGGCGACAAGGTGTCGATAAAAATAAATTACAGGTTTAATATTCCGGCGTATGGGGCAGACAGGATGGGCCGTGTGTACACAAAGAACGGCATCGTGTACACCATCGCACAGTGGTATCCACGCATGTGTGTGTACGACGATGTGGAAGGCTGGAACACGCTTCCCTACATGGGGCTGGGCGAATTCTACTGCGAGTACGGCAATTTTGATTATTACATTACGGCACCTGCGGGCATGATTGTATATGGCAGCGGCGACCTGCAAAATGCGGCGCAGGTATTAACACCCACTGAAATTCAACGGCTGGCAAAGGCCGCTAACTCTGATAAAACCGTGGCCATTATAGAACCGGGCGAAGTGGGCAAACCCAATATGCGCCCTACCAGCAGCGGCAACCTTACCTGGCATTTTACCATGAAAAACACGAGGGATGTGGCCTGGGCTGCGTCCACTGCATTGGTATGGGATGCCGCGAGGGTGAATGTTCCTTCGGGCAGAAAAGTGATGGCGATGTCGGCCTACCCGGTGGAAAGCATGGGTGATACGGGCTGGAGCAGGGCTACTGAATATTTAAAACACAGCATGGAAATTTATTCGAAAAACTTTTTTGAGTTTCCCTGGAATGTGGCGGTGGACATGGGTTGCAACATCACAGGTATGGAATACCCAGGCATGATTTTTAATGATTACCTGGAAAAAAAAGGGCCGCTTTGGTTTGTGATTGCTCATGAGATTGGGCACAACTGGTACCCGATGGTTGTGGGCAGCAACGAACGCAAATACATGTGGCAGGATGAAGGTTTTAACTCGTACATTAATTATTTTGCGAACGAACTTTTTAACAACGGCGAGTATGCGCACGACCTGGCACTGTTTAGTAAAAGACATTTCGCCTGGCTGGATCAAACCGAATTACCAAAGCTGAAAGACCCGATGATGACGGTGAGTGAAGCGATGGATTATGGTCAGCATTACCAGTACTACAGCAAAACAGCCGTGGGCCTGAAACTGCTGCGGGACGTGGTTGTTGGCAAGGAACGTTTTGATTATGCCTTTAGAAAATACACGGAAATATGGGCCTATAAACATCCCACACCGTACGACTTTTTTCATGCCATCAACAGCGCCGCCGGTGAAGATTTAAACTGGTTCTGGAAGGAATGGTTCTTCACTACCTGGACTGTTGACCAGGCCATTACGGATGTTCAATACGTAGACAATGATGCCAGCAAAGGCGCCCTGATTACCATCGTAAATAAAGGCCGGATGATTTTACCTGCGATTGTTCAGGTGACGGAAAGCAATGGTAAAACCAATACCATCACGTTGCCGGTAGAAGTATGGCAACGCGGTGGCACCTGGACTTTTAAATATGCTTCTGTAAGTAAGATTGATAAGGTAGTGCTGGACCCGGCGCATGTGTTGCCGGATGTGGAGCGGGGGAATGATGTTTGGGGGAAGAAATGATTTTGGTGAGTTGTGAGTTGTGAATGGGCAATTGACGATAGTCGATAGTCAATGGCTGATAGCCAATAGTGAATTGTGAATCAATGTCGTTTACTTAGGCAATTAATTTGATCAATTGTAAGATCATTTTACATTCGTTACTGCTTTTCAATTTGTTGATTTCGCCTCCTCCGCCGGCGGGGCTGCGTAACTGGAACGCTGCTGCTTTTGCTTCTTTCAAAAAAATATGCTGCGCATTTTTTTGAATTCCGGCTGGCCGGAACCGAACCAAAAGATGCAGCTTATCCAGTTACTGTTTTAAACACGAAACATAACTTGTAAACTTCATGCTTTTTTGCAAAGTATTACTATCGATATAAATTTTTAACGGCTTTGCGAAATTGTACATGGGCGATATTGAATAGTGAGTCAATGTCTTTTACTTAATTTTTCTATGGTATCTAATCAACCGCCGACAGGGCTGATAGCCGCCGTCGGAGTTAGCGCTACCCCGTCAGCGGTTGAAAACCCTGACGGCGGTTTCGTTAAGTAAACAATCTTGATTATTTAGTGGTGAGTTGTTTGCGTGTTGGTGATTGTTATCGCTTTAAATATTCATGCACCGGCAGTTAAAATTGTTACTCGTACAAATGCTGCCGGTGTTCACTGAAGTAAATTTTTCTTTTTGTTTTCGGCAATACCTTCACCGTTACTTCGCTGCCGTCGGCTGCATAGTTTTGCTGGTACACCTGGAAGAAATCATTGACGCCGGTGGTTTCCAATTGTTTGTAAAAAAGGCGGGCATAGTTTACCACTTCGTTGATGAGTTTGGTAATTTTTGCCGCTGGTATTTTGCCTGCTATGCTCAGCGGATGAATGGCCGCACGGTACAGTGCTTCGTTCCTGATTTTGTTGCCCACGCCGGTAAAAATTGCCTGGTTCATCAGTACATCATCGATGGTTTTGGCAGCTTGTTTTTTCAGCAATGTTTTTACCCATGCTTTATCAAAATGCGGGCTTAATATGTCTGTGCGCCAGTCGTATATTGCTTCCGGCGGTTGCTCCAGTTTGGTAGCCTTAACCACATACCCATTAATTTCGCCTTTCGCAAATTCAAGATAAAAAGACCGGTTTACTTTTTTGCGTTCGTTGACGAGGATATCGCCAAACAAACCCAGGTGCAATCTCACAGTACCATTGCTGAATTCAAACAACAAGTGCTTACCCCAGGTTTTAATGTCCAGTAATTTTTTGCCGTTGATCCAGGTGGTGGGCATGGCGCCATAACCTCCGGCATGCTTTACCAGCTTGCCTTTAAAAGGTTGTAACTGGTTTTTTAAATGCAAAATAGACGGGCCTTCGGGCATAGTTGATTGTTTAATAACGTAATTGTAAAAGCAGTTGTTTGCTGCTGATATGGGTGCAAATTTGAGACCTGTCTTAATTACAAAAGTGGATAAACTCTATGAGAAATGTTTAACTATGGCACCCGTTATTGACAGATCTAACAGGTGGAGAATACGCTCGTATCGGGTATAAATTTTCCCTTAAACAAAACAGTCTCATCTGTAAGCACTAACAGGCAGGACATTATACAGTGGCATAGTAATCGTAAATACAGTTTGTGATAATATCTTTTAAAAAACAAACTGCATGACAAAAAAATTACTTAGTCTTACAACCTTATTGGTATGCTCATTTACATCGCTTTGGGCACAGAGTTTTTTGGGCATCAATACCGGTAATTATGCTGGTGTTACGGGTGTAATGCTTCAACCCGCCAGCATCGTGGACAGCCGGTATAAGTTTGATATCAATCTCATTTCTTCCGGTGTCAATTACAGCAACAATTATTTCCTGGTCGACAGAAGCGCTATTCTGAAATTCAACAAAAACAATTTTTCCGACTACCAGTCTTTTAAAGCCAATTATTTATCGGTAAGAAATTTATCTGCCGGTGAAAAAGTGTTTTTTAATATCAATAACAGAACACAGGTGCCGTTGAGTTTTATGGCTACGCTTGGGAAGAAATCGGCCATTGCATTGAACATACAATCACGCTCGAAGATACAAGGCAGAGGCATTTCCGGCGAGCTTGCCAGCATGGCTTACAACGGTTTTTATTATCCGCCACTAAATAATACTTCTATTGATGCTTCGGGCGTTGCCATTCAGTCACTCAATTGGGTGGAGGTTGGATTGACCTATGGCCGTGTATTGTATTCCTCCAACAAGCATTTTGTAAAGGCGGCGTTTACCGCCAAGTACCTGGCGGGTGTTGCTTCGTTAAACATGAGCACCAACGATTTCAGGATCAGTGTAAACAATGATAGCTCCATTAATTTCAACACCAGCAACTTCAATTATAACCATAATAAAAATGCGGATTTTGATATGGTGTTTGACAAAAGTTTCCGGCCGGATGCGACTTCGTTTGGTTTTGATGCAGGGCTGGTGTATGAGTACAGGGGCAACCTGGACAAGTTTAAATACATCCGCAATGATGATGAAAAATCTTATGAGGCAGAACGCAGGGATGTAAACAAATATATTTTTAAACTGGGTGTTTCTTTACTGGATGCGGGAATGTTTAAGTTTGATAAACCGGACAATGTAAATTCATTCAGCGCCAATGTTGCCAACTGGAGTATCGCCAATGCGCATTACAAAACCATCAAAGCATTTGATACAGCTTTGGCAGCGAGGGTAAATGCCAACGCCAATGATCCGCGTACATATAACGTGTATCTGCCTGCCGCACTGAGTGTACAGCTCGACATTAAATTTGTTAAAGGATTATACCTGAATGCCATGCTATATCACCCGGTTAAACTGGGCAGCAGCGCCGGAAGCCGTTTTGATAATTATGGTTTTTATACCGTTACACCAAGATGGGAAAGCAGGCACTTCGGCGTATATTTTCCATACACCATTACAGAAAAAAATGCGGCTACCAGTTACAGGCAAAATACGCTGGGAGCCACGCTGCGTGCGGGGCCGCTCTTTGTCGGCAGCAGCAACCTGGGAACGATGGCATTTAATAAAAAGCTGAGTTCAGCAGATATCTTTATCGGGTTGAAAGTGAGCATCACTTATGGTAAACCGAATAAAGCCAGTTCTTATTTTCAAAAAATATTTGCCCGTAAACACAGCACAGATACTGTTGCGCAAACACCAGTATATTATCAAAACAGGGATACGGTTTTTGTACAAAAAAATGATACCAGTCGCCTGCTGATTGATTACAACAAGGGCAAGATTTATGACCTGCCGAATGTAAAGGGAAACATCATCATTGTAAATAACAATTACTATTATAGTGGTTTGCCGGGTGCTGTAAATAATCCGGCTGCACAAACATTGGTGGCGGATACCCTGCTTTCCAATAACCGCATCAACTGGCGTACAGACAGCGTCCTGCAGCAGCAGAACAAACGCATGGCAGATAGCATTAAAAGATTGCAAACAGACAGTCTGCAATTAAGAAAACAACAACTCGATAGTTTGATCAGAGACATGCAGCAGCTGCAGATACAGATGGACAGTGTGAAAAGGACAGACAGTTTGCATGGATACAATCCTGCCAATAAGAAATTAATGAACCAATTGGATAGCCAGGCACTCGCCAACAAAAAAGCAATGGATTCGGCGGTGATGCTGATGAAGACCGACTATGCCGCTGGCAAACGAAGTGCAGATAGTTTACTGATTTTGGATAGCCTGCTCAAAAAAAAAAGATTGGCCGACAACTCCGGGAGGGAAGTTATTGCTGACACAAGGTTAAGCGATCAGCTGGCCCTGAACAGCGAAAAGCAATTGCAGCAACAGTCAGCAATTGCTGCGGATGAGCGGGACTACCGCCGCCGGCAATTACGTCAGCAGGATGATTTATTGCGACGTTACATGGACGAATCATCTTCACTGAAAGGTGACATCCGCCGGTTGCAGCGATCTGTTAATGCAAACGATCGTGATTACAGAACCGGCAATACTATTTTGCCAGTCGTAATTCCACCCACCAAAACACAACCACTGGTTGCAGCACCGTCAAGTGTTAGAAGAGACACGGTGTACATAAAAGATACCATTCGCATCAGGGATACATTATCGCTTGCAAAAAAAGAATTGCTTAACCCGGTAGTTGCGCCGGCACCGGTTGAAGCGCCCGCCGCAAAAGAGCAGTTTGCTAAAGAACCTGCCTTTGATTATACAGCCATACCTGCAGATATTATTTTGTTTGAACTGGGCAGGGCCAGTCTGCAACCCGTTTATCATAACCTGCTGGATTATATCGCTGGTATTTTGGTAAAGCAACCCAACCTGCAGGCGGCCATCACCGGGCATACTGATAAATCCGGTTCGCCGGAAGTTAACAAAGCACTTTCTTTAAAGCGGGCGCAAAACGTCGCGGCTTATCTTGTTGATAAAGGCGTACCAGCTTCCCACCTGGTAACTTCCGCTGTGTCTTTTTTGGAACCCGCCGTAGCAGGCAATTCTAAATCAGCCAGCAGTCAGAACAGGAGAGTGGTAATAAAGATTATGAACAAATAATTAGGACGTTGTTTCATCGCCGACATACTTTATGTAAAAGATAGAGATACAAGATTGCTTTTATCCGGCCTTTGCTAAACACATTTTACCGTTAACAACAATTTATAAACGCCGCATTATAAATCCGCTAACTTAGTAACCTTTAATATAAAAGGTTCAATGCAAACAAATCCATCAGCTCCTATTTTACAAGTTGATCAGCTCAATGTTTTTTATGGCAAGTTTCAGGCAGTAAAGGATGTTTCTTTTAGTGTAACGCCGGGTGAAATTTTTGGTTTGCTGGGCCCTAATGGTGCCGGCAAAACCAGTACCCTTAGTTCTATTGAAGGACTTATCATTCCTGACTCCGGAACCATCACTGTAGCGGGTTTTAATAACCGGGAAAAGCCGCTGCATGCCCGGGCCAATATGGGTGTGCAATTGCAGTCAACCAATTTTCAACCGGAACTTACGGTGGCAGAAATCATCCGCCTATATGCCAGTTTACATGCCGTTGATTTAAGCAAAGAACGGCTGCAGGATATCCTCAACAATATTCAATTGGGCGATGCTAGTAAAAAACGTTTCGGCCAGTTGTCAGGCGGTCAGCAGCAGCGGGTATCGCTGGTAATTGCCATGATACACGAACCGCAGATTGTGTTGCTGGATGAGCCCACAACCGGACTGGATCCGCAAAGCCGTCGTCAACTTTGGGTGCGTATGGAAGGCTTAAAGGCAAAGGGCCATGCGATACTGCTCACCACCCATTCTATGGAAGAGGCCGAAGCCGTATGCGACCGTATTGCCATCATCGATCATGGTAAAGTGATAGCCATTGATACACCCGACGCACTCATCACCAAACACCGCGACGATCCCGAAGTAATAGCTGCCAGCCGCCGCGGAAAAATAACGCTGGAAGATGTTTTTATCGGACTAACGGGAACGGCTGTACGCTCTTAAATAAAATTACACATGCAAACAATTATACCTTCTGATTTAAATGCACTGAAGTCGTTGCTAACAGCAGACTTTACAGCCCAGTGGCGCAACCGCCGTTCGGTGGTGTTGCTGCTGCTCGTTCCTGTCATCATCCTTATTTCCTGGAAAGGACTGGTGGATAAACTGGGTGGTGCTTTTGTACTTTCGAACTGTATCACCATTGGCCTCAACGCCATCGGGTTGATGGGTTATTCCAATGCCATTGCCCGTGACCGCGATAAGGGAATTTTTCAACGCCTGCGGGTGGCGCCGGTATCGGCACGCAATATTATGATCAGCCGCTTGCTGATACAACTGGCAATGATTTTACTGGTGACCATGGCGGTATTTATTGCCGGCTATTATGCAGATGGCATAAGCATGAGTGTAGCGGGATATGCTGTAGCACTGCTGATGTCTATTGCAGGCGGCGCATTGTACCTTGGCCTCGGCCAGGCCATTGTCGGCCTCATCAAAAATCCGGAATCAGTGAACGCCGCAACCCGGCTGGTGTATTTTGTTTTTATCATGGTCGGAATGTTTGGCGAACTGGGAAATGCTGGCGATATAGGTATGCTGGGCGACCAGATTGGCAAGATAGTAAAATGGTCCCCTTATGGCGTGGTGCGCCACATTGTATCCACCGGCCTTGAACCGGCGACCTGGAGCAGCGATACCACTATTTCGTTCTTGCTTACCATCGGTTATGCCATTGTATTTGCTGCTGTTGGCATTAAAAAGTTTAAGTGGAGTAGTAGCAGGTAGGCTTATGTTTCTCACGAGTAAAAAAATCCACGGATGATGGTGCTTTTATTAATCTAGGAAATCCTTTTACATGAATACAAAGCACTCTGAAAAATAAATCCTGTATCGTGAAATTCAGATAGGTATTTCATGTTCCATCGGAACATAATGTAGGTAGAAAATATGCATCAATAGCTGCTGCGTTCCGTAGGAACGCTATGTGCAATCAGGCAAAATCTTTATAACGATCTTACATCCTTTAATTATAACTGCCCTCTCACCTATCGCGCTGAAGGAAGCGTTACTCATTTTATTACGACAATAAATCTTTTATAAAAAAGGACTTCCGCTTCTTCCTGTTTATTTCCCCGACACTGGCACCAGCTTCGCCGAAAGATCCGGCGTTTTCATGTTTTTATCAAAAGGAAACATGGGCCGCTGAATTCTTTTAAACGGTAATCGCTCTAAGTTTTGGTCCACACCACCGGGTGTTAATGCCAGCAGCCAGTCTGCCCGCATGGCAAATAATTCCGGTTCCAGGTAACCTATTTTTACTACAACGATATCGGCTTTGCGTGGTTGCAAACCGAGCCGGGTAAAATCAATCTCCTTGTGGTACGGCTTGCGCTTTTGTGTTACAATTACATACACGCTGCCTACCTTCACAACTACTTCCACTTCGGCATCTTTATCGCCATACTCTATCGACGTTACGGTGCCGGCAAGATGCACTGGTGGCGCAAACCTGGCATCTACGGCAGCACCCGCGTAACCATCTACGGCATTGCCAATACCAGCGGCAATAGCTTTCTTAACCAACTCCGGGCCGGGGATAGAAGCATAAATTAAGGATGGCCCATCTGCTTTACTAAAGGCTAGATTTTTTAATATCTCTGTGATAGTCCAGGTTACATCACCTGCCCCACCTGCTGTCGGATTGTCACCGGAATCGCTGATAAAATACGGATGTACTTTGCTTGCTAAAGCTTTCGTTAAAGCTTCTTCGAGTGTACCAGTTGGCGCTACAAAAACAAAATCGTTTCTTAAATCCCAAAATCTTTTTGCCAGTTGAGTGGCTTCTTTTTTTACGGTTGCTTCGTCATCACCCGTTACCATTACCACGGCATGGTTACGCGGTTCATCTGCCCAGGCATAGCCAATCCAAATGGCGGCATCAACAACGCCGGGTTGGACGGACGCGGGTGCAACCGCCGCGTAAATTGATTTGCCGGGTTCTATCCTGGTACTTGTTTTTTCGCCCGGCAATAAAATGGGGATGGATACATATGCTTTGTACTTCGGCTTTCCTTTGCCGCTTTCAATTCTTTGCAATAAATTTTCTACCGCTCGTTCTTTGGTTTGCATTGCATCTTCATGCGGCGCCATACGATAGCAGGTAATTAAATCCGTATTTGCCGCCAGCCTCCAGGATACGTTACCATGCAAATCCATCGACGTAGAAATAATGGTTTTGGTACCAACAACTTTTCTGATCCGTACAATAAAATCTCCCTCCGGATCATCCAGTCCGGTTACACTCATTGCACCGTGGATGTCAAAAAAAAGCCCGTCATACGGCAAATGCTTTTTCAGCGAATCCAGTGTTTTATTTACCAGCGATTCATACGCCTTGCGGGTTACAGCACCGCCCGGCAATGCATGCCCGCCAAGGGTTGGTATCCATACCGCTCTTTGAAGCATTGGTGAATCGTTTGATAAGAATGGATACACCTTTAAAAGATCTTGTCCATATTGTGCATGGAAAGCAGCTTCGTCTGTATGGGCAGGTGAGAAGGTGCTTGATTCAATAGCAATGCCTGCAATGGCGATGCGGGGCAGATTGTTTTTGGCTGATTGCTGAGCCCTTGCGCTGGCTGTCATTAACAGCAAAAAAACAAACGCGGTTATTTTATACTTCATACATTAAATTTAGTTAGGTTAATAGCCTGAAAAAACAAAATAGCTTTAATTCAGCATTACTGGAGTAAGCAAATTAAGTGAAGTCTGCCATACAAGATACATCCCGGATGAACTATTAATTGCATTCGCCTGTTACCTTTTAATTTGATTGACTAACTGATGAAGTGGTTAACTAAATAAAGTCTTAAATTACAAAGTCTTCGTTCCTTAAATCATCAACCTTTTGAGAAAAAAATTATCTTCCGGCATACTGCTTATAGTATCAATAGGCTTGCTGTTAATTATAATAGGAATAGTTATTATCGCTTCCATTAACGGATCAAACAAGTTGAAAGACACCACGCAAATGGTGTCACATACCCAGGATGTATTGATTCAATCAGGCAATCTGCTTACTTTAATGCTGGATAATGAAACAGGGGCAAGAGGCTATACCGCAACCGGGCAAAGGGCTTTTCTGGAGCCCCTGACTTTATCTAAAAAGAAACTTCCTGCGGAACTTGAAAAGTTGAAAACGCTCGTCAGGGATAACTCAATCCAACTGGCCAGGACCGATACCTTAACTGCATATATACATGAGCGGCTGGCATTTTCCGACCGTATGATAGCCATGTATGATTCAAAGGGCATGAATGCCGCATTGGCACTTATAGGTTCAGGAAGAGGGAAAGAACTGATGGATAAAGTGAGATTGTTTGTTGCAAAAATTCAAAGTACCGAAAATGAATTGCTGAACCAAAGACGGCAGAAAAACGAAAGGCAGATGGTTCAACTCAACAGGATTTTGTTGTTGGTCATCATTTTTGTTTTGTTGCTTTTGGTATTTTTTATACGCAAAGTAAGTATTGACCTGGTTGAGAAAAAACAAGCCGCCGATAAACTGGCCAATCTAAACCGGGAGCTGGAGCAGCGGGTACTGGAAAGAACCAATGATCTGCTAACTGAAAAAAATAGTATGGAAGAAATTCTGCAGCGCATTGATGACGGATTTATTTCCCTGGATAACAACTGGCGTTACACATACATCAACAAGGCGGCGGGTGAGTTAATAAATCATGAGCCAGTATCACTCATTGGCAAAAATGTGTGGGAAGTTTTTCCCGGCGCAATTGGTTCCGCTACCTGGAATCTTTTTCACCAGGTGATGGCGGAAAAAAAATACCTGTACAACCAGGATTATTATGCACCGCTTGATCTTTGGCAGGAAAATCATGTCTATCCTTCGGCCAATGGTATTTCAGTTTTTATCAGGGATATTACGGAGCGCAAACGAAAAGAAAGAGAGTTGGAAGAGAGCCACCAGCGTTTTGAATTTGTGACAAAAGCCACCTCTGATACCATCTGGGACTGGAATGTTACAGCAGATACCATGTATTGGGGAGCTGGCATGCAAAAACTATTTGGATATGAAGCGCAGGAGCTGATCAATGGTAACTTTTGGAGCAGCCGGCTGCATGCAGAGGACCGGGATCGCGTGCTCAAGCACCTTGCAGAAGCTATAGATGGGAGAGCAGATAAATGGATAGATGAATACCGTTTTTTGAAAGCGGACAATAGCTATGCTTATGTTGCAGACAGGGGGTTTGTTATAAGAGATGAAAGTGGTAAAGCCACCAGGATGGTAGGAGCCATGCAGGATATTACCAAAAGAAAAAAAGAAGAGAACCGGTTGAAATTACTTGAACTCTTTATTGACAGCGCAAGTGATGCTGTGTTAATAACTGAGGCGGAGCCTTTTGATGAACCGGGTCCTAGGATTGTATATGTAAATACAGCCTTTACACAGATGACTGGGTATACAGCAGAAGAGGTGATAGGCAAATCGCCCAGGATATTGCAGGGGCCGAGGTCAGACAAAACCCAATTGAAAAAATTAAGTGATGCCATCCGTAACTGGCAGCCCTGCGAAATTACCACCATCAATTACAAAAAAAATGGAGAGACTTTCTGGATCAATTTTTCATTAAAACCGGTAGCTGATGAAACCGGTTGGTTTACCCACTGGATAGCCATTGAAAGAGATGTAACAGCAATCAGGAATGAAGAGCTTCAAAAACAACTGTCTGCGGAAGTAAGCCAGGCTTTTTTAGAAAGGGCGCTGCTAAAGGAAAAACTGGATAAAGTACTCAATAAAATAGTAGAATTTGGTCCGTTTGTGATGGCCGAAATCTGGCTTGCAGATCCCGAAAAAATAGCGATCAATCTTGCGGCCTGTTTTTCACAAACCAGCGAAGCCGTACTATTTTATGAAGCCAATGGCGGGATAAAGACTTTTGTAAAAGGAGAGGGTTTGCCCGGCGTAACCTGGATGCAGGAAACGCCACAACACTGGAAAAACCCCGCGGCACACGGACAGTTTACACGAAGGGAGGCGGCAGAAAAAGCCGGGCTACAGTCGGTACATGCTTTTCCGTTAACACATAAAAATGAAGTTATCGGCGTACTGTTAATTGGTGTTGGTAAGGAGAATCTGTGGGATAATCAGTTTACCCGGCTTTTTGAAAAAATGGGACCGCACCTGGGGTCTGAGATTAAACGAAAGCAGTTGGAAGAGGAGTTGAACCAGGTATTTAATTTTGCCCCGGATATTATTTGCATTGGCAATAAGGAAGGTTACTTTACAAAAATAAACCGGGCGGCCAGCGAATTGCTGGGGTATACGCAACAGGAGTTGCTCACCATACCTTTTATACAACTGGTGTATCCTGCAGACAGGGATGGAACTATAGCGGCTACATCAAAATTGATAAATGGTAACACCACCCTGCAGTTTGAAAACCGGTTTATTACAAAAGCAGGCAAAATAAAATGGCTTTCATGGAGCTCTACTCCTTCGCCCGACGGCCATGTGTTTGCTGTGGCCAAAGACATTACAGACAAAAAATCACTGGAAGAAAACCTGGAAAGAGCTAATACGCTGGCCCGGATCGGTAGTGGGGAAGTAGACATGGCAAGTAATACCGTGTTTTTTTCTAAAATTACCAGGGTAATTCATGAAGTGGACGATGATTTTGTCCCGACCATGGAAAATGGAATTAATTTTTACAAAGCAGGATTTAACAGGGATAAAATTACCTCCGTTATACAGCAGGCCGTTGAACAAGGTATATCATGGGATGAGGAATTGCAGATAATAACTGCTAAGGGAAATGAACGCTGGATACGCGGTATTGGGCAGGCAGAAATGAGCAATGGCCGTTGTGTATTACTATTTGGTACTTTCCAGGATATTGATGCCCGTAAGAAAGCAGAGCTTGCCGTAATGAATGTACTGGCAGAAAAAGCCAGCATATTAGAAAGTATTGACGATGCTTTTTTTACGCTCGATAAAAATTGGTTGATTACTTTTTGGAACAAAACTGCTGAAAAGGAATTAAATAAACCTGTCTGTGATGTTATTGGAAGGAATATCTGGGAAGTTTTTCCGGAGGCGATAAACAGGCCTGCTTATATGTATTATCACCTTGCAGTCAGTGAAAACAGGGTGCAGCGTTTTGAAACGTTTGTAGAAGGAAGCGCCGTCTGGTATGAGGTAATTGCCTATCCTGCTCCCAACGGATTGTCTGTATATTTTAAAAACATCACCGAACGTAAGCAGCACGAAATTCAGTTAAATAGGTTAAACGAAAGCCTGCAAAAGCAAACCAGCGAACTGGCTGTTTCCAACAAAGAGCTGGAACAGTATGCCTATGTTGCTTCGCACGATTTACAGGAGCCCCTGCGTATGGTAACCAGTTTTCTTACCAAGCTGGAGTTGAGATACAGCGATGTGCTCGACGGCAAAGCCAGGCAGTACATTGGCTTTGCTGTAAATGGTGCCAAACGCATGCGCCAGATTATCCTTGATTTGCTGGACTTTTCGCTGGTGGGAAAAGGCAATGAAGAATGGGAGGAGACTGATTTGAATGTATTAATGGATGAAATCGTTTCACTGCAACAGGAAACGATTGAGGAAAAAAAAGCCCGGATAAAAAAAGGAAATCTGCCTGTTTTAAAAATACAAAAGGCTCCCTTGCGGCCGCTATTGAAAAAGTAGAAGACTTCTGGATTAACATTGTAAAGCTGCCGGGTAAAAGATAAATGTTCTTTCATATAAAATGTGCGCCCTTCCTGTCTAACGTTTCGGCTTGCTGTAAAAATATTTCATAGAAACGGTACGATTGAGAGAGGCAAATACAGGTAGAATTTTAGCTACAGGATATCTATTTTAATCACTACAAATTATTTTAAAAAAGGGTTGCATCTTTACATCATCAAACAAATATCCAATTCCTACCGAACAAAAACCAAAACCGATCCAATCCAGTCCTGTTTAAACTAAAAAAATGTCTATGAAAAGCCTTCCTTTGCGAAGGTTTTTTCATTTGTATAAAACAGTGAAACACTATTTGATATAAGGTAAAATGAATACAACATTAGCCCAGCCACCTGGTACCCTGTTTAATGCCCGACGATAGTATCAGTGTTGAAGGAATATTCGCCAGCCAGTCGCTTTTTGATTCAATTAGTTTTCGCCAGCTTTCTTCACTGATTACCATCAGGCTTTGCTGCTGCAAAAAGGTGCTGTCAACCAGTTGTTCATTTACAAATTGAATATCATCGTTGATAGTGTCTTCTGCTTCTTCGCCTGCGATGGCCAATACTCTTATTTTTTGCAAAACCTGGCATCCGTCAGCAACGGTAATAATGGAGCCGGCATTGTGTACCAGCTTTTCAATGTATTCAGCCAGCCAGCCATCTTTTTCAGACAAAGCAGGAACAAATACAATATCAGCCTGCTGAAATCCTTTATCAATCAGCACACCCACGGGGATATTGCTTTTGGATAATATCAGTCTTGTATGTTCATCAAAAGGCGAGTCTTCAAAAAGGCTTTCCCTGCCAGCTACCTGGTCCATTAAGCGCTCGGGGTTAATGATACGGGTAGTGAAGCCTAAAATTTTCCCGAGCAGGCTGCCTTCATAAATTGATTGGCCCACACCAATCAGGAGCAAATCATAATTGCCCTTATTGGCCACTTCTGCAATTTCCGCATTGATATTGGCGGAAGCTTTAAATAAGGTAGTGATTTTTTGTTGCAGGTTTGCCGACTCTTCAATTACGGGTGCAAAACTCTCTTTTTCATACGCATCAATATTGTACAAATGAAGATCATTCACCTGTGACAGGTGCATGGCGGTGACGGCTGATTTGGCTGTATTTTTTATCAGGTCATTGGCCAGCCGAAATAAAGATCTGCCACGTTCCGGGTTGCCGAAAGATACTAAAATATTGTACTGGTCATCGGTTAATGCATTTGTTTTATTTGCCCTGTTGTTGGAGCGGAAGGCCCAGGCAATCAAATCCAATGCAGGGCCGGTCATAAATGTAGTCACCAAAGCCATAATCACCATCATGGCGAAAAGTTCAGGTTTCAATACCCCCAGGTCATACCCAATGTTCAGTACCACCAGTTCCATCAGGCCGCGGGTATTCATCAGGGCGCCAATCACCAAACTGTCTTTCCAGCTTTGCCCTACCACCTTTGCCGCTACAGCGCTTCCAATGAATTTACCCGTTACCGCTACCAGTATAATCATGCCGGTAACTTTCCATAAATACACATCATTCAGTAAGCCAATCTGCGTACGCAAACCGGTGAAAACAAAGAATAAAGGCAGCAGCAAAACCAGTGCAATATCTTCTATCTTCTCAATAAAAATATTTCTGAACCGGGCATTATCGGGCATAATAGCACCCGCCATAAAGGCCCCGAACAAGGCATGTATACCGATCACTTCGGTGGCATAGGAAGAGATGATCAGTGTGATAAAAAATATCGCCACAATGCCCTTGCTCATGTTCTTTTTGGTTACATAGAGATCACCCACACGTTTTAAAAAAGGCCGTACTATTTTTATCATCAGCAATACATACAACACGGCCAGTGCAATGGTGTATAAGGCACTTACAAATGAGCCGGCTTTTACAATGGCAATTACCGCTGCCAGTATACACCATGCGGTAATGTCATCTGCGGCGGCGCAGGTAATTACAATGGTGCCCAGTCTTGTTTTATGAATGCCCCTTTCCTGTATAATACGGGCCAGCACCGGGAAGGCCGTAATGCTCATGGAGATGCCTGTAAACAAGGCAAACGAAGCGAAGTTGATGCCTGCGGGAGCAAAATGATTGTAGATAAAATAAGCCAGGCCGATACCCAGCGCAAAAGGAAAAATAATACTGGCATGACTGATTACCACCGCTTCATGGGCTTTATTTTTCAGCACTTTCAGGTCCAGTTCCATGCCAATGATAAACATAAAAAGTATCAGGCCAATCTGGCTCAGGAACTGCAGGTTGCCCAGCGACTGCGGCGGGAAAAGAAAGGCACTGAAGCCCGGGAAAAGTAAACCTGCCAGTGAAGGGCCAAGTACAATACCCGCTACAATTCACCAATTACGGAAGGCTGCCCGATTTTTTTACATATCCATCCAAACAAACGGGCCACGAGTATGATGGTGATGATTTGCGCCAAAAGCAATGCCAGGGGATGCTCCAGGTTACTCACCAGGGAGTTGATAAAATCCTGCCATTTATCTTTACCACCTTCAGGCACAGCGATGGCCCTGCCCTGCTGCAATTGAATACCCCAACGGAGTATGCAATAAATCAGCACAGAGAAGCCCCCGATTACGGCCAGGTAAAAAAACTGTTTTTAAATCGCTTCATCTTGTTGCAGTCTTAACAAATTATAAGCCATCCTTGCTGCTTAATAAAGAAATAATGTAAGCGCCTGCCAAAATAATGGACAGCAGGTAAAACCGAATGGCTGCAAGAAGGTTACAGCTTTTCAAAAATTTCTCTTCGCTGGCGCTGTTGGCTATTGATCTGAATAATAATTATTAATATGCCATGTGTGCCCGTTGCTGAAGAGTAGGTATTTTTCTACACACTGTTTACTTTATTCACTACAATTTTTTTTAAAAAAGGGGGGATATTTACAGCAGCAAATGTACTGAAATCCGATACCTGCTGAGACCAGCCAATCCTAACAAAACCTGAAACATTATCTATGAAAAAACCTTCGGTGAGAAGGTTTTTTTATTTGTGTTTATTCACGCAAACAGCCGTTGTGAAATCCTAACAATCTTAATCCGGTAATTTATTGCTTCCGCAATTACAGCCACCAGTAAAGCGTACATTCCGGCATTGCGATGCTTATAAATATCCCTTTGATAAATTGAAGCCTTTGCTGTTTATGTTGCACACGCTTGCCTGCAGAATGGCCCGCAGTCGCTGATAAACCGTGCTGCCGTTTTTTTGCTCACCATTTTTGCCAGTGAACGTTCCTGGGATCAAATTTATCCTGGGCATCTTCTTCGCCCCGTGGATAACCGATAGGAATTACATTCAGCGGAATAACGTTGGACGGAATGCCCAGGGTAGTTCTTACAAAAGCCATCAGTTCTTTGTTGGGGTAGGTGGCAGTCCATACGGCCCCCAGGCCCAGCGATTCGGCTGCCAGTAAAATATTTTCGCTGGCACAGGTACAATCCAGGATGGCAAAGGCTTCGCTGTTCATGGCTGCTTCTTCCGGTACAGCACACACAACGATCGCGGTACCTGCATTGCTGATCATCCGTGCAAAGGGCAAGCCTTCGGCCAGTGTTTCCAATGTCGACCTGTTCGTTACCACAATAAATTTCCAGGGAAGTAAATGTATGGCTGCCGGTGCTGCCATGGCTGCCCGAAGAATGATGTCGATATCTTCTTTGCTTACCGGTTCACCAGTGTAGCTACGTACGCTTTTTCTTTCCATGATTACTGTAATGGCATCTTTGGCGGTTATAGTTTCCATATACTAAATTTTTAAATTTTATTTCCAATATTTTTTTAAAAGTAGACACCCGGCAGGTAATGATCAATGACGGCTATTAGAGCTGGTGCTGATAGTAGTCAAGAACATTTTTATGATAAGGTTAGCAATCTTTATTTGCAGGAAAATAAATCCCGCTTATCATACGATCGTCTGTAATGGTTGCAGCAAACAAACAGCCAAAAGCTGAAGTGAAATTCTTTTTTTATAATTTTTGTGAGAAGGTTAATACCATGAAAAATTACCGTGCTGAAATTTATGTGAAGAAAATGAGGGAGGCACAATGATCCTGGTGTTTGTAGTTTAATTCCATCCAGCCGTTTATTTGCAACCTCTTTGTTGGCTTCGTTTCAACAAAAAACTGCCGCGTCGAAATTTGTGCAATGGATAAAAGAGGTTGTTGCTACAGTCTATTGATATCCCGTACTACAAATCTTTTTCAAAAATCGTTGCAACTTTACATTATCCGATGAAACCCGATACCCAATGAAACCAATCCCAATCCTGTTTAAACTGAAACCATTATCCATTGCAAAACCTTCGAAAGAAGGTTTTTTTGTATGACTTATTTTCCGGAAAAATATTCGTTCAACTCATTGTAATTATTAAGTCGCATCAGGAAGAAAATCCCAACTCTTTTAAAAACGCTTCTTTATAATTGATACCAATCGGTATTTCAGTTGTATTGATAAACACCCGGTTGCCTTCCACATGGCTTATTTTAGATTTGTTGATAATGAAGGAACGGTGCACCCGTAGAAAAAGCTTGTGTGGAAGCTGTTCTTCAAAGTTTGAAAACGTCATGGTTGGCAGCAACAACTGTTGCGTAGTAACTATTTTAGTATAGTTCCCACTAGCTTCTGCATACAGCAAATCATTGAACTGAATCTTAAAAATTTTGCCATCAGTTTTGATAAAAATATACTCATCTGTTTTTGTATCAACGGCTTCAGAAGCGGGCAGTGATTGAGGCTGTAATTTTTCTACCGCCTTGTCAATCGCAATGATAAACCGCTCCAGCGAAAAGGGCTTTAGTAAATAATCGCAGGCTGCCAGGTCAAATGCATCCAGCGCATATTCTTTATAAGCCGTGGTAAAGATTACCTGCGGCTGCACTTTCAAGGTTTTTAAAAAAGATATGCCATCCAGCACGGGCATGTTGATATCTAAAAATAAAATGTCAATTTTTTGCTGTTGTAAAACATGCTTTGCTTCAAGTGCTGTTCCGCAGGAGGCAATAACTGACAGGTAGGGCAGGTGGCCGCAATAGGTTTCAATAATCCTTCTTGCTATCGGTTCATCATCTACTACCAGGCAATTGATTTGATTCATGTTATTTCATTTTTAACTGCAGCATAACCGTATATAATTCTTCGGCATTATCTATCGTTAGCTGGTGTTCACCAGGGTATAAAAGATCCAGTCTTATTCTTACACTGGCAAGGCCAAAACCGCTGTGTTTGTCTATTTGCGGGCGTTCTTCCTTCTCTTTGCTTTGTGAATTCTTTACAGAAAACAATATCAAATTTCCCCATATTTTTAAACTGATGGTAATAAATATTTGCTGAGCCGCCGAATTGCGGGAATGCTTAAATGCATTTTCAATAAACACAATCAGCAACATCGGCGCAATCTTTATATCAGCACTTGTAACGGGTTCTATATCCATATTTAAGACCAACCGGTCACCAAGTCGTATCTGCTCAAAGGCGATGTAATTATCAATATAATTCAGCTCATCTTTTAGCGGTACAAATACTTCATTGGCTTCATACACTGTATACCTCAGCAGGTCTGATAATTTCAATAATAGCGGAGGAATTTTTTCATGCTCGGTCAGGGAAAGCCCATACATGTTGTTAAGTGTATTAAACAAAAAATGCGGGCTCAGTTGCGATTGCAGTAAATGCAGTTCACTCTTGTTCTGCGCCGCTGCTGCTTCTGCTTCCCTTAGCCTGTTTTGTGTATAAGCCCTTACAATTTTTATCAGCATACCCAAGGCTAAACTGCAAACGGCAAAGGGCAACCAGAACAATATTAAGTTAATGGCAACCCTGCCCTGCAAAGGAAAATCAGCATGAAAAAAAAGCCAGCCAATACAGGCTATTATAATTGTAACCAGCAAAACAATCACACCATTGGGAGCTGATTTTAGCTGATGTGTCCAGATTTGCGCCAGGTAACGGCCTGCAAAAATACCCGCAATAAAACACATGGTAGCCGCGGTAGCTACCTGTTCATCTTCATGCACGCCGATTGCTCTTACGTACGATTCAATGGCTAAAAACAGCGGAACGGAAGCAATGGCCGCTAAGAGGATGTATAGTTTTCTGCCATAAAAAACATCCTGTGTTGTAGGTTTGATTTCGCTCATTATTTTGCTATTTACCTGTTGGTGAATAATGCAAATATGCACCAAGGTAAGTCCTTACATAAATTGCTGTGACGAATATGCTTTTTGCACTGACGGAAAGTGTGTGCGGGCTTTCCAATTTATTCAACCACGTTCAGCTGCATTCCGTCAGCCGTTTTACAATGTACAACACAATTGTTTTACAGGCCGCTTGTTCACTGCAATATTTGTATCTCATTATTCAATCACTCAGTAAAACAAAAAAAATGAAAGTTATCAGCTCGTTTATATGCTTCCTTTTTATTACCACTATCCTGTTTGCCCAAACAACAGGCGTAACATTGGCTGGTACGGTAACCGATACAAAACACGAAGCCATCTCATCAGCAACGATAAGGCTGGTAAATGCAAAAGATTCTACCATCATAAAAGAAACACTTACAAACGATAATGGAAAATTCAGATTGAACGGTATTAGCGAAGGTGCCTACAGACTGATAGTTACAGCTGTTGGTCAAATGCAATTTGTGCCTGTCTTGTTTACGGTAGATAGTTCACGCCAGGACATGTTGTTGCCGCCTGTAGTTATGGTGCCTGCAAAAAACACCGATCTGACCGGCGTTACAGTAACCGCCCGGCGCCCGCTGATAGAGCAGCAAATTGACAAAACCGTTGTACATGTGGATGCGATGATCAGCAGCGCTACCAGCAATACGCTGGAAGTGCTGGAGAAAACGCCGGGCATTACTATTGGTGTAAACAATGGTATTAACCTGAATGGAAGGGGCGCATTGGTACTGATTGACGGCAGGCAAACCTACATGTCTGGACAAGACCTGGCGGCCTATTTAAAATCCCTGCCCGGCAGCGTGCTGGACAAAATTGAGTTGATGGATAATCCGCCGGCAAGATATGATGCCGCCGGTAATGCCATCATCAACATAAGACTGAAGAAAAACAGGATGGCCGGTTTTACAGGCAATATTTCTATGGGCTACTCGCAGGGCAGGTATGTCCGTTTGAACGATGCGGTAAATTTAAATTACAACCGTAAAAAACTAAACCTGTTTGCCAATATTGGTTTTAATAAAGAGCAGAATTATACCAATGATTTATTTGACCGTAAATTCTATACCGCAGACGGTGCATTAAGTTCGGTGTTGTCCTTATCAAACAACCAGCAATATAAAACCCAGGGGGCTAATATTAACCTGGGGCTGGATTATGCCATCACACAAAAAACAACCTATGGTGTGGTATTGAATTTTAATGGTGGCAAAAGAAACGGCTGGTTTAGTGCTGCCGGAAAGAACTACAATAAAAATGATCAGCTGATGGGTATAAGTGCTGGCAATAATACAGGTGGTGATAACAGGAGCAATGGCAGCATCAACCTGAGCGTAGTACACAAGCTGAATGATAACGGACGTGAATTATCAGGAGATATCAATTACCTGCATTATAAAACCGATGGCAACCAGCTACTGGAAAATTTTATCTTTCAACCTGATGGCACATTAAATGAGGCTTCTAAATTTCAATACCTGGCACCATCGTCCTTCAATATTTACAGCGCCAAGACAGACTATGTGCATCCGCTTAAAAACAAAGCCAAAGTGGAAGCCGGTATCAAATCATCCATAGTTGATAATGATAACGTGGTGAACTATTTTGACAGGATGACGGAAATACCGGTGATTGATTACAGCCGGTCCAACCATTTTAAATACCATGAAAACATCAATGCGCTGTATGTAAACGGGCAAAAAAACTGGCAGCGCTGGGGCATGCAATCTGGTCTTAGAATAGAGAACACCAACCTTAGGGGCAACCAATTGGGCAATGGCGTGGCAGGCGACAGCAGCTTCAGTAAAAATTATACCGGTGTATTTCCCAGCCTGTACTTTAGTTATAAACTGGATAGCATCGGTAACAACACATTGAATTTGCTGGCGGTAAAAAGAATCAACCGGCCCAACTACCAGTTGCTGAATCCCTTTGTATTTTTTCGTGATCAATATTCTTACACCGCAGGTAACCCCATGCTGAACCCGCAATACCAGTACCGGCTCGAATTAAAATACACCCACAAACAACTCTTTCGCACCGCGTTAAGTTTTAACAGGTTTACCAATGTGATCTTTCAAACCACGCAGGCCATTGATTCCATATTTATTACGCGGCCACAAAACATTGCACGGGGCTATATGATTTTATTAAACTCAGGCCTGTCACTAACGCCCGCTAAATGGTGGAACCTGAACCTGGACATATTGCTTTCGCACATGGGCCTGAACGGAAAAGCGTATACAGAAAACCTGGTCACCAACGTATATGTGGCCCGCATCAACCTGCTCAATCAACTGCGGTTTAATAATGGGTGGAGTGCAGATTTTGGTGGCTATTATGCCAGCCGGGATTTAAACGGACAGGCAATTACCAGTGGCATGGTACGTGTAAATGCAGCCGTACAAAAAAAGATATGGAAAGACAAAGCCAGCATCCGCGTTGCGTTCGATGATATCTTTCATTCCTGGATTTACCACAACAAGTCGTTGGGTGTAAAGCAGGCGCAGTATTTTCAAACCACCGAAACAGATACGCAACGTATGGGGCTTGGCTTTACCTGGCGCTTTGGGAAATCTACCTTTGCAAGAAAGAGCAAACACAATGATAATGCTTCTGATGAGGAGAAGGGTCGGGTGGAGTGAGGGGAGAAATATTTTCAGTACAACAACACTCAATTTTTTTGTAATTTGATTGCGTAAGTTGTCAGAACATAATTTATAAGATTGAATGATTGACAGGATGTGGAAGGCCAGGATGTGATTGATACGATTAGATGATTGACAGGATGAATATTGACAAGATAAATTTACAAAATTAACACTCACAAGATGACTAAAGAGCAGGTTGATAAAATTACGCACCTCATCATTGGTTGTGCAATGAAGGTTCATACTACATTGGGTAACGGTTTTCAGGAAGTAATTTATCAACGGGCTTTGGCTATTGAAATGCAGAAACAAGGTTTAACTTTTCTGCGGGAATTGGAAATGCCTATTTATTACGATGGCATTAATATTGGTAAAAGACGTGTTGATTTTTTTGTGGAGGAAAAAGTAATGGTAGAGATAAAGGCACTTGAGAAATTGGATGCTGTGCATAAGGCACAGGCCATAAATTATTGCGAAGCTTACAATATTGCTGATGGGCTGCTTATAAATTGTGGTGGGTTAAGTTTAGAATTTAATCGTGTGTATAATAAGAAATTGGTAAATCCTACCAATCATCTGAACACGATTCATAAGATTAAATGATTGACAGGATTAATTTGCTTATAAAATTTGGTGGTGTATGCAACAACAAATAGGTAAAACTTTTCACTCCTACAATCAACTGAATCGTGTTTAAGGTTTAGAAATTTGATCGGGCCTCCAACAAGAATTCGCAAATCCTGCCAATCCTAAAATCAAATAAATCTTGTTCTGACTTTTCCTGCCAATCCCTAATTAATAAAATCGTGTTCTGACTTCCATTTTGTTAAAATCCAAAAAAAGATTTGGCAGTTAAATTTAAATACTATTACCTTTGCTTAACAGTGTTAGATTATTTAACCGCTGTAAAGGAGTAAACCACAATGGCCAGTAAAGACAGAATTTTACGATTGAAAGATGACACAAGGAATAATATCCTGGCGGCATCTATTGACATCGTAAAAGAAGAGGGATGGCAGGCGTTGAGCATGCGTAAAATTGCGGATAAGATTGAATATACCGCACCCATTATTTATGAATATTTTGCCAACAAGGATGCCATCCTGAACGAGCTTACCAGGCAGGGCTATGTAAAGCTGGGTAACCTGATGCAACAGGCCATCAGCGAACACAGCGACCCGGCCGAGCAACTGGAAGCAATGTGGCTGGCTTACTGGAATTTCGCCTTTGCAGAAAAAGAATTGTACCAGGTGATGTACGGTGTGGAAGTGAACTGTTGTGCTATGCAGAATATGTGTCCGGATATACAGAAGCCCATGAATATGCTCTGGGATAAAATAGAAGAAATTATTCCGGCAGACAAAAGAACAGAGGAATATGTGGATACGAAATATTACACCTGCTGGTCGGTAGTTCACGGATTAATTTCCATCAACATGACCCGTAAATTAACATCGGACGAAATGAACAAACAGGTTTTAAAAGATGCCATCGGCGGTATTATTGCCTCTATGAAATAAGCATTTTTTTTGCCTGATAACTTAACACTGTTAAACGATTTAATTGCGTTATAACGACACAATGAAATTGATTACTAACCATCAAACCCAAAACAGCAAACAAATCCCTTACCCCCAACTGATCGTTTTTAAAAATAAAAACACCAGACGAAAGCAACAACAGCAAGCTGAAATGATCCGGAAATTTCCGCCTTGCTGAACGCATTTGGACAGTCGTAAAAAACTGTTTTTTTTAAATTCATTACTTAACACTGTTAAACAATTTACACACGTTATGAGCAAGCTAATCACCTACATTTTATACGCAGGCGTTTTATTTTTGGCCGCCTGTGCGGGCCAGGCAATGAACCCCACGCCGGCGCCCCCATCATTACCCGTTATAAAAATTAATGCCGGTGCGGCCACGACCTGGCTGGAATATCCTGCCACCATCGAAGGCAGTACCAATGTAGAAATACGCCCGCAGGTAAGGGGCTACCTGGAAAAGATTTATGTGGAAGAAGGCACTTATGTAAACCAGGGCCAGCCACTGTTTAAAATCAACAGCAGGGAATACAGCGAGCTGAGCAGGAACGCTGCTGCAACGGTACAATCAGCCAATGCTTCTATAGAAAAAGCGCAGGTAGAATACGATCGCCTGAAGCCATTGGTAGAAAATAAAGTAATTGCAGAAACACAGTTGAAAACCGCCAAAGCCAACCTGGATGCCGCCAAAGCAGAACATGCGCAAGCCATGTCTGGCAAGGGAAGTGCCGACATCTCCGTAGGCTACACATTAATCAAAGCACCGGTTAGCGGCTATGTTGGTCATATTCCTTTTAAACAGGGAAGTCTTATCGGTAAGGGTGAAACATTGCCACTTACGGTTGTGTCTGCAGTCAACACTGTACATGCTTATTTCTCTATGAGCGAAGCGGACTTTCTGCAATTCATCGCCGGTTACGAAGGCAAATCAACAGAAGAAAAAATACAACACATCCCGGCTGTTGACCTGCAATTACCCGACAATTCCATCTACAACAGCAAAGGGAAAATTGAGCTGGTACAGGGCCAGTTTGACCGCAGCTCCGGCACCATCAGTTTCAGGGCAGTATTTGCCAACAATGATAAGTTGCTGCGTTCCGGTATCACCGGCAAAATACGCATTCCATCACAACACGATGGCCAGTTACTGGTACCGCAGGAATCTACTTTTGAAATGCAGGATAAGGTATTTGTTTTCGCCCTGGGTGACAGCAATAAAGTAACCAGCAAACAAATCAATGTTAGTGGCAAAAGCGGTAACAATTACCTGGTAAGCAAGGGCCTCGCAAACGGCGAAAAGATAGTATTCAGTGGTATTCAACGCCTGAAAGACGGCGCAGTAATTACACCACAAAATATTTCGGCAGACAGTGTGTTGCAGGCAGCCGTACTTCCAAAAAATAATATAGAGCAAACTAAAAACTAACCATTTCAAAGCCGCATTGGTGTGATTCATGGTAATGAAACAACGGCCACTGTTATTGTGCATATCCTGTAAACACCAACACGAACAATTTAAAAAACATCATCCAAACAGTACTCTTTAAACCGCTCCATTTTAAGCGGTGAGGGAGCCCTTTTTTCAAATTTTATTTATGTTTCAAAAATTTATAGAACGTCCGGTACTGTCCACGGTTATATCCATACTGCTGGTATTGCTCGGCCTCGTTTCACTGTTATCATTGCCCATTACACAGTTCCCGGATATTGCGCCACCGGCCGTGCAGGTAACTGCAGCATACCCCGGCGCCAGTGCGGAAGTTGTGGCCCGTTCGGTAGCAACGCCGCTGGAAGAAGCCATCAACGGTGTGGAGAACATGACCTATATGACTTCCAACAGCAACAACGATGGCACCATGACGTTGAGTGTTTTCTTTAAGTCGGGCACTGACCCGGACATCGCTTCGGTAAACGTGCAGAACCGCGTGGCAAAGGCCACCAGCCTGATTCCTGCAGAAGTGTTGCAGGCCGGGCTGAGCACACAAAAGCAGCAAAACAGCATCATCATGGCCATTGCTTTATATAGCAAAGACAGCGCTTATGATGAAGCCTTTTTACAAAACTATGCCCGGATTAATATCGTACCCGAAATACAAAGAGTACATGGAGTAGGACAAGCCACCATCTTTGGTTCAAAAGATTATGCCATGCGTATCTGGCTAAAACCAGACCGGCTGGCAGCCTATAATTTATCTGCACAGGAAGTGCTGGCGGCCATCAAAGAACAAAACCTGGAAGCAGCGCCCGGCAAATTTGGTGAAGGGAGCAAGGAATCTTTTGAATACGTGATCAAATACAAAGGCAAGCTTAACCGCAATGAAGATTACGAAAACATCATTCTGAAAAGTAACAATGATGGTGCGGCAATCAAACTGAAAGATATTGCCCGGGTAGAGTTTGGATCCTTCAGTTATACCGCCGATGCTAAAGTAGATAAAGGCCCTTCAACAGGTATTTTAATTTATCAGACTGCAGGCTCCAATGCCAACGATATTCTTACAGAAGTAAATAAAATAATGGACGGTGTAAATAAAAATTTACCCCGTGGCATCAACACCTTTGTGCCTTATTCTTCCAAAGAATTTTTAGATGCCTCTATTGAAAAAGTGAAGCACACGCTGATAGAAGCATTCATCCTTGTGTTCATCGTAGTATTCCTTTTCTTACAGGATTTCCGTTCAACACTCATCCCCGCTATTGCAGTACCAGTCGCTATTTTAGGCACTTTCTTTTTTATGCAGTTGTTTGGTTTTACCATCAACCTGCTTACGTTATTTGCCCTGATACTGGCCATCGGTATCGTGGTGGATGATGCCATCGTAGTGGTGGAAGCGGTACATACAAAAATGGAGCATGAACACTTACCAGCCCGGGAAGCCACCATCAAAAGCATGGGGGAAATATCCGGCGCTATCATCTCCATCACACTGGTAATGGCGGCCGTATTTGTACCGGTTGGTTTTATGAAGGGCCCTGCCGGTATCTTCTATAAACAGTTTGGTTTTACACTGGGTATCGCCATTTTAATTTCTGCGTTGAATGCGCTCACATTAAGTCCGGCCCTGGCAGCTTTGTTTTTAAAGAACAACCACCAGCCGGGAGAAGCAAAAAAAGGATTCAAGGAAAGATTTTACGGCGCCTTTAATGCCGGCTTTAGCAACCTCACCAACCGCTATAGCAACAGCCTGCAGTTTTTAATAAAAACAAAATGGATCGCCTTGGCAGGTTTGGTAATCATTACCATCAGCACGGTGTTCCTGGTGAAACAAACACCAACAGGATTTATCCCAACAGAAGACCAGAGTATCTTTTTGTATTCGCTGAACATGCCTGCCGGTGCGTCTCTGGAAAGAACAAAGAAAGTCGTTGAAAGAGTAGACAGCATCATCGCGACAGTGGAAGCAGTAGAAAAATCTTACAGCGTAGCCGGTATGAACATCATCACCAACGCCACCAGCCCCATCAGCGCACTGGCATTTGTAAAATTAAAAAAGCCGGGCACCAGGGGCAAAACAGAAGACATCAATAAAATTCTGGCGGAAGTCAATCAAAAATTATCCATCATCTCCGCAGCGGATTTATTCACGTTCACTTTACCAACAGTACAGGGCTTTGGTAATACCAACGGTTTTGAGGTATTGCTGCAGGACAGGCACAGCGGCAAGCTGGAAGACCTGAGCAGCACGGCTTACGGTTTTATCGGCGAACTGATGAAGCGAAAGGAAATCATGTATGCCTTTACCACTTTCAACACGGGCAACCCGCAATACAAGGTAAACATCGACGATTCCAAAGCCAAACAACTGGGCGTTTCCATCAGCGAATTGCTGCAGACATTGCAAGTGTATTATGGCAGTTACCAGGCATCTGATTTCAACCGCTTTGGTAAACAATATAAAGTCATCATGCAGAGTGACATTGCCTATCGTGTTGATCCCTCCACGCTGAATCAAGTCAATGTAAAGAACAACGCAGGGCAGATGATCCCGGTAAAAACCTTGATCAATTTAGAAAAAGTATACGGTCCGGAAACAGTAACGAGGAACAACCTGTTCAATGCAGTTACCATCAATGGTATACCCAAACCGGGTTACAGTTCCGGCGAAGCCTTGAAAGCAGTAGAAGAAGTGGCTGCTAATTATTTACCCCGTGGCTATGCCTACGAATGGAGCGGCTTGACAAGAGAAGAGCAGCAGTCAGGTTCACAAACCACCTGGATATTTATCATGTCGCTCGTGTTTGTTTACTTCCTGCTGGCAGCGCAATACGAAAGTTATATTCTTCCGCTGGCCGTTATTTTATCCGTGCCAACCGGCTTGCTGGGCACGTTTGCTTTCATCAATATGGCAGGCATAGAAAATAATATTTATGTACAAGTCGGCCTCATCATGCTGATAGGTTTGCTCGCAAAAAATGCCATCCTGATTGTAGAATATGCGGTGCAAAGAAGAAAGGCAGGGCTCACCATTGCAGCTTCCGCCATTGAAGCAGCCAGGTTGCGGTTAAGGCCCATCCTGATGACATCCTTCGCATTTATTGCAGGCTTAATACCACTCGTAAGAGCCACCGGCGCATCAGCCATGGGCAACCGTTCCATCGGTACGGGTGCAGTCGGTGGCATGCTTACAGGCGTGTTGCTGGGCATCTTCATCATCCCGGTTTTGTTCGTGGTATTTCAATCGCTGCAGGAAAGGGTGGTGAGTAAGAAGATGGTTGTACAGGATGATTGGGTGCCGGGTAAATTGGAGACGTATCCTGGTGCTTAATTAAAAATTAAGAATTAAAAATTAAAAATTGAAATGCAGCGTATACCGGACAAAAGGCAGAAAGAAATGAAAAGAAAATCATTTGAATAAATAGAAGCGCTTCAAGCCATCCCTCGGGTTGAAAACAGTAACTGCATAAGCCGCCTTTTTTGGTTCGGTCACGCCGAAGGCGGGATTCGAAAAATGCGCAGCATATTTTTCGAAAGAAGCAAAAGTAGCGGCGTTGCAGTTACGCAGCCCCGCCGGCGGCAGAGGCGACTGTAACAATTTTAAAAAAGCGTCAATGAAGCGAAAGAGAGTTCAATAAAGCTATAAAAGTAAAAGTGAGTGACACAACGATGTTGATGCAAGCACAACAGTCAGTCTAAAAAATAAAAAATAAAAAATGACAACAAGAATCATCACATACGCCGCAGCATTCCTGCTGCTATTAAGCGGATGTAAGGTATCAAAAGATATCCCTGCTCCAACCAACACAACACCAGCGGTATTCAGAAATGGAACAGAGGATACCGCAAACATCGCCACCATTCAGTGGAAAACATTTTTTACCGATGCAGCTTTGCAAAAACTGGTTGACAGTGCCATCAGCAACAACTACGATATGCAGGCAGCAGTAAAAAATATCGAAGCAGCGCAGTTGATTGTAAAGCAAACAAAACTAGGCAACCTGCCAGCTGCCAATTTGCAAATTGGTGCCAGTATCAACCGGCCATCAGACAATAGTTTAAATGGGTTGAGCCTGAGCCAGTTTCTTGGCAAGTCGTATGTGGAAGATTACAGTGCCAGCCTGGCGCTGTCCTGGGAAGCTGATATCTGGGGCAAAATAAAAAATCAGAAAGCCAAAGCCCTGGCGGCCTACCTGCAAACCGGGGAAGCCAAAAAAGCCATCCAGACAAACCTGGTGGCAGACGTAGCAAAAGGGTATTACAACCTATTGATGCTGGATGCACAACTGGCCATTGCACATAAAAATGTATTGCTCAATGACAGCACTTTACGGATCATCCAATTGCAATATAATGCAGGCCAGGTAACGGCTTTGGGCGTACAACAGGCCGAAGCACAGCGCCTGGTGGCAGTACAATTGATTCCGTTGTTGCAGCAAACCATCATCATCCAGGAAAATGCATTGAGTATTTTAACCGGTGTGGTGCCGGCAGCCATCGAACGCAGCAGCGAATTAAAAAATATTGTCGCTGCTCAAAATATTTCATCGGGTGTTCCGTCTCAGTTAGTAAGCAACCGGCCGGATGTAAAAATTTATGAACTGGCATTGACTATTGCCAATGCCAACACCGGTATTGCAAAAGCTAACCTGTATCCATCGCTCACTATAACTGCAGCGGGTGGTGTAAATTCTTTCAAAGCCAGCAACTGGTTCAATATTCCTGCGTCTTTATTTGGAACTGCATTGGGCGGTATCACCCAGCCTTTGTTTCAACGCAAGCAATTAAAAACGCAGTACGAACTGGCGAAAGTGGAAAGAGAAAAAACAGTGATACAGTTCAGGCAATCGGTACTAAACGCCGTAGGCGAAGTATCGGATGCGCTGGTAAAAACAACCAAACTAAAAGAGCAGGAAGCCGTTGCCACTACAAGAGTCAACACCCTGCAGCAAGCCATATCGAATGCAGATCTTTTATTTAAAAATGGTATGGCAACTTACCTCGAAGTAATCACCGCACAAAGCAACACATTGCAGGGCGAACTGGAATTGGCAGCACTTAAAAAAGAGCAGCTGAGCGCAGTAGTAGAACTGTACCGGGCACTGGGCGGCGGCTGGAATTAACAATCAACATTTAATTAAAAAATAAAATCAAGAACATGTCAAAATTAAGAAACAAAGTAGCCATCGTAACAGGCGCTTCAAAAGGAATTGGGGCCGGTATTGCAAAAGCTTATGGCAGCGAAGGCGCATCCGTAATAGTAAATTATTCATCTGATAAAGCAGGAGCAGAGCGGGTAGTAAATGAAATCGTCGCCAACGGCGGAAGGGCTTTGGCGGTGCAGGGAAGTGTTGCCATTGCAGCAGACGTAAAACAATTATTTAAAGCAACAAAGGAAGCGTACGGCCAAATTGATATCCTGGTAAACAATGCAGGTGTGTTCCAATTCGGCGGACTGGAAACAGTTACGGAAGAAGAATTTCACCGCCAGTTTAATACGAATGTATTAGGTACCATCCTGGCTACACAGCAGGCCGTGGAAGACTTTGGTGATAATGGCGGCAGCATCATCAACATCAGTTCGGTGGTGAGCAGCAATCCTCCGGCATACTCTGTTGTGTACTCCGCAACCAAGGGCGCCGTGGATACCATTGCAGTGGCTTTGTCAAAAGAACTGGGCAGTAAAAAAATCCGTTTCAACACCATCGCACCGGGCGGCGTAGAAACAGAAGGCACGCATACAGCAGGCATCATCGGCAGCGATTTTGAAACACAGATAGTAGCAGGAACGCCACTCGGCAGAATAGGTCAGCCTGATGATATTGCAAAAGTAGCCGTGTTCCTTGCATCAGACGATGCTGGTTGGGTGAACGGAGAAAAGATACATGTTTCTGGAGGAATGAGATAGTGAGGTGTAAAGTAAAGCATCTCGTTTTAAGGGGTGCTTTACTTACTTTTTTAGAATAAAAAGAAAAATGAGCAGACAACTCATTCCGCTTACCAAACGCTTCAGGCAACTAATTGTACGGCTCAGGCATAAGACCATTTTTAAGGACAAATAAATGGTACAAATTTGATTTTGAAATAGAGAGAAGAGAAGAGTTAGAAAAGTGAACCGGCAGATCGGTTACAATCGAAAAGTGAGGAAGGATTTAGTGGAAGCCATTTGAAAAATAATACAGTAGTGCAATGCTTCAATGTAAGCTGTACTGCAGGTTTTTAAAAGGGCTTCAAACAACAAATAAATTAGCAATGAAAAATTTTACAAAAATTATTTTTTTACTGGTGCTTGTAATACTGGCGTCAGTAACAAATATAGCAAGGGCGCAAACTGTTATAAAAGGTACCATCATTAACAGCGCCACGCATCAGCCGATGCCATTTGTGAGCGTGTATTTTAAAGGCGGCAAAGGCATCTCCAGCGCAGAAGATGGCAGTTACAAATTGAGCACCATCAACAGTAAATTAACACAGGTGGAATTTTCTTATGGCGGCTATAAAAAAATAGTAAAGCAGGTAGAAGCCGGCAAAGAAACAGTGCTGGATATTGAAATGGAACAACCGGTGATGAACGCCGTGGTGATAAAAACAAAAAGAGGGAAGTACACTAACAAGGATAATCCGGCTGTGGAACTGATCCGTAAAGTGATTGACAATAAAGACAAGAACAGGATCAGCGCTTACGATTTTGTGCAGTACCAGCAGTATGAAAAAATGGAACTGTCGCTCACCAACAAGCCGGAGAAGCTGATGAAAAATAAGCTGCTGAAAAACTATGTTTTTATTTTGGATAACCAGGATACAGATAAGGTTGCGGGCAAAGCATTGGTACCGGTTTACCTGGAAGAAACTTTATCGGATAAATATTTCCGTAAAAATCCTGATAAGCAAAAGACTTTTATCACCGGTCAGAAAAAAGTAAATTTTGGAGAGTTTGTAGATAACAACGGCATCAGCAGTTATATAAACAGGCTGTATGCAGATATTGATGTGTATGAAAATAATATTACCATTTTAACCAACCAGTTTTTGAGCCCTGTGGCCGGGTCGGCTCCGACTTTTTATAGGTTTTATATCCGTGATACGGTGCAGGAAGACGGCGTTCAACTGGTGCGTTTAAACTTTATGCCCCGCAACACCAGCGACCTTTTATTTAAGGGTACTTTGTACGTTACGCTGGATGGAAATTATGCCGTGCAAAAGCTCAACATGAGCATAAGTAAAAACGCCAACCTTAACTGGACAAGAGGTCTGCGCATTAAACAGGATTTTGAAAGAGGTGTTGATGGCAGATACCATCTTGCCATGAGCAATATGCTGGCTGAATTTGCTTTTAGTAAAAATTCAGATGGTGGTATTATGGGCGAACGTACTGTTTCTTTTAAAAACTTTGTTGTGAATCAACCTGCTGCGGATAGTATTTATAAGAGAAGGGAATTGGATCCAGGTGATGAACGACCTGCAGGAACTGATAGTTTCTGGACAACCAACCGTCATCAACCATTAACCGCTATTGAAGCAAAAGTATATCATAATATTGACAGCCTGCAGAACATGAAATCGTACCGGCGCTTTATGGACATCGCAACGCTGGTACTTGCCGGCTACAAAAATTTTGGGGGCTATGAAGTAGGTCCGGTAAATGCGTTTTATAGTTTCAATCCCGTGGAAGGTTTTCGCATAAGGGCAGGTGGCAGAACTACGCCGAAGTTTAGCAACCGCATCTACCTGGAAAATTATTTGGCTTACGGATTTAAAGATCAGAAGACAAAATATTTTCTGTCAACCGCTTACTCCCTGAATAAAAAATCGATCTATACTTTCCCGATGAACTATGTAAAACTGAGTTACCAGTATGATACAAAAATACCGGGACAGGAATTACAGTTTGTGCAGGAAGATAATTTTTTGCTCTCTTTTAAAAGAGGCGACAACGATAAATTTTTATACAATAATATTTTTAAAGCGGAGTATGTACGGGAGTTTGGTAAAAATATTTCCTACACGTTTGGATTTAAAAACTGGAGACAATCACCTGCCGGCGCCATTACTTTTGATAAGACAGTGAACAATGAATTGGTGACTGTAAAAGACATCACCACTACTGAATTATCTGCTGAGTTACGCTGGGCGCCGCATGAACAATTTTACCAGGGCAAGGTATACCGCATCCCGATTTTTAATAAGTACCCCATTTTTAAACTGCGTTATATTGCCGGTGTAAAAGGCTTGTTCAACAGCGAATACAACTATCATAACCTGAACCTGAATATTTTTAAACGGGTGTATTTTTCACAATTAGGTTATGCTGATTTTTCTGCCGAGGGTGGGTATATTTTTGGCAAACTGCCTTACCCTTTGTTAACCATTCACAGGGCCAACCAAACCTACGCCTACCAGCTTAATTCGTTTAACCTGATGAATGCGCTGGAGTTTATCAGCGACCATTATGCTTCGGCCAACATGGATTATTATTTCAATGGTTTTATCCTGAATAAAATTCCGCTGGTTAAAAAATTAAAGCTGCGGGAAGTGGCGAGTGCCAAAATTTTATATGGCGGTGTAAGGGATGAAAACAATCCGTTAACCATGCAATCTTACCTCGATTTCCCCAAAAACAATACCACCGGCACAGCCACCACCTACGCTTTAAACAGCAAGCCCTACGTGGAAGTAAGTGTTGGCCTTGCCAATATTTTCAAATTGTTCAGGGTTGATTTGGTAAAGCGGCTAACCTACCTGGATAACCCCGGCGTTTCGCAGTGGGGCATCAGAAGCAGGGTGAAATTTGATTTTTAGTTTAACGTCTGCAGCTAAGAAAATTTGCTGCGATAAATACTATTTCGGGGGTATGAAAAAAAAATTATTTCTTTTTGATAACTACCGTTTCCCAGCCATCGTACTGACCATGCAGTTCGGTGGCTTTTTTTCTGAGTGCCGATGTGATGATTGAAATAGATGCAAGGTCAACCTTGTCTGTACGGGACAGCTGCAGTTGGTACGTGAGTCTTGTATTGGGTGAGAAGCTTTTAGTAACCTTAAATTTTTCTTTTACAGCGTACGGAATAAAACTATTTCTTTCTGCATCGGTTTTAAAATACAACCAGTGATCTACCATTCGTGGTTTGCTTAAATCATCACCGGCATCGGTTAAATCAAGAATTACTTTTTCATTGGTAAGCTGATCAAGAATGTCTTCATTGGGAAATAAAAAACCAAGATACCCTTTCCATTCAGCATCGTTTTGTATGTTGATGCTGTACTGGTAGGCAGGGAAATATTTTTTGTAGGCAATTTCCAGCAATTTGCGTATGCCAGTGGTATCAGGTAAATAATAGTAATCAATCCGCTCACATTGGTAAGAAAATGTACCGGCTGCTACCGGCCTTAACCTTGTATTGAGTGCTGCTTTTACCGAATCAGAAATCTGGTAGAGCGTGTTGAATTCTTCCTTTACCGGCAGCCCTTCTTTACTGCAATTTTTTAATCTTACTCCCGTTGTAAGAAGGTAGGGTAACCGCAGCATGGGAGCGGCATCTTTCAATGTCATATTGACCAATGTTGATCCCGGGCCTTTTTCATAAGCCGCCATGTAAACATTCCACACGTCGTCCTGTGAAAATGCATTTAGTGCCAGCGTTACAAATAGCGATAGAATAACGTATCGTTTTACCATAGTTGGATTCCGGATGAAATAGAATAACGGAAAATTTCATTTTGTATTATCTGTCTCAGTCACATAAACAGTAGTTATCTACAAACTTAATACGAGGGCAATTTATTTGAATGAAGTATTTTCTTTTGAAGGGATGTTAACTGATTTTGTTTTGTTTGGTAACCAAAGTTCCGCCCATCAGCTTTTATTTATTGCATAGAGGAGTGTTTGAAGTAATATAATGCAACTGGAATATTATTGCAGTATCATGTCAGCTGCTTTTTCAGCAATCATATACACCGGGGCATTGGTGTTGCCGGATACAATGGTAGGCATCACCGAGGCATCCACCACCCGCAGGTTTCCGATGTTATGAACCCTCAGTTTGTTATCTACCACAGCCATTTCATCATAGCCCATTTTACAGGTTCCAACGGGGTGATAAACAGTCTCTACACTTTTTTGTATGTGCAGTAAAATGGCTTCATCGCTGCTGCAATCCGGCGGGTAAAGCAGTTCTTTTCGGTAGATATCAAATGCAGCAGCAGCCATTATTTCGATGGCTTTTTTACCGGCGGCTATCAGCAATTTTTTATCTGCTTCTGCACTTAAAAAATTGGGTTGTATAATCGGGAAGTCGAATGGATTGTTGCTGCGCAAGCTGACATGGCCACGGCTTGCAGGCCGTAGTAAGGTGGGTAAAATACTATAGCCATCCCGATCCGCGGGAAATGTTTTTGCATCATAAAAATCTACGTCGTATTGATTGCCCACCTGGAAAGAAGCAAAATGTAACTGGTAATCTACGCGGCCGGGGCTTTGGGTTGTACTGCCAAAAGCTACCGCTTCCAATGGGCCAATGGTTAACGGGCCTTTTTTAAAAGCGAGGTATTGCAGCAAGTCCTTTAGTTGATGCAATGGCTGCAGGTGATGGTTTTGACCAAGCTGTTGCTTAGCCAACGTACTGACAGGATAAAAAAGATGATCCTGTAAATTTTTCCCTACACCGGGTAGTTGATGCAAGCAGTCAATACCCAATGCCTTTAATTCATCTTTATCGCCAATGCCCGAAAGCATTAATAACTGTGGTGAGGCGAAGGAACCTGCAGATAAAATAATCTCTTTACCGGCCATGATTTCCTGTGTGGCGTTGTTGCCCGTCATTAGTTCTACGCCAACCGCTTTGTCCTGTTGCAGAATAATTTTTTTGATGTGCGCATTGGTTAAGACAGCCAGGTTTTTTCTGTTCATGGCAGGCTTTAAAAAGGCTACTGCTGCGCTTTGCCTTTTGCCATCTTTAATATTAAATTGAAATGGACCAACGCCTTCCATTTGCGCACCGTTGTAATCATTGTTTTCTGCAAAGCCACACTGAATAGAGGCTTTTATAAAAGCGCTGGCAAAAGGAGTTTTAAAACGTTTGGCAAAGCCGGTGGTCAGCTCACCCTGTTGACCGTGGTAATCGTTCAACAGGTCTTCGTTATTTTCTGATTTTTTAAAATAAGGTAGCACATCATCATAACTCCAGCCGTTGTTACCAAACGCAGCCCAATCATGGTAATCTGCTTTGTTACCTCTTACATAGGCCATGGCATTGGTAGAGCTGCAACCGCCCAATACCTTACCTCTTGGTAAATAAATTTTCCGGTTTAACACGTGCTCCTGCGGTTCGGTCCAGTAACCATTCCAGTCTGCGCTGCTTCGATGTAATTTGATATAGCCTGCCGGAATATGAATCTCCATTTTTTTATCCGGACCGCCGGCTTCTACCAGCAATACTTTATTGGCAGGGTCGGCGGATAGCCGGTTAGCCAGCACACAACCTGCGCTTCCAGCACCGATAATAATATAATCATACAGCATGGCATTCATTTTAAAATATACGCAGGTAGTAATTGCGGAGAGAAAAGGCAACACGTGTAAAGTACAAATATTATTGAGCTTTTAATAATACCATACAATTTTAGCCTTTCATATCAGATTGTATGAGCAGGATGTACTCTTGTTATCTGGGGTGTAAATAAAGAAAGGCGCAGCATTTTCCGCTGCGTCTTGTTAAAGAAGCATTCAACAATCAGTTAAATGGATTGTCAACAATATTGAAATTGCCGCCCTCATTATTTTCCAGTGCAGAACGTATTTCATTTTCCAGCAAGCCACTGCCACCGCCCCAGTGTTGAATGATTTTTATCTTGGGATTTTGCAGTGTAAAGATCCTGCGCAATTTAAGTTCGCTATCATTTTCAACGCCGCCACCAAGCAATACTAAATCATATGGATGCCGGTGAAACAGTTCGATGGCTGCCTCGTCTTCACTTGTTCCGGTAGCATTCCATTGTTCATTTTTATTAACCAACCGGACCACGGTTTGCAGAATGTCTGCATCCCTGCCGATTACCAATATTTGTATTTTGTTCATTGTATTTTTTTTTTAGTCAGTGGGTTGGTGAATGGTGAGTTGTCAGTGGTGAGTATCGCACAGCGCATCGTGACTGCGCTCCCCATTCACGATTCACCACTGACCATTCACTATTACATTGTCATAGGTACTTCCATCAGTAAAAATTCCGCATCTGTTTCAGCAGTAATCTGCACTTTATCTGTATCCCAGATACCGAAACCATCACGGGTGTTTAATAACTGATTGTCTACTTTTAAATCACCTTTTAAATTAAACACATACAAGCCATTTCCTTTTGCCTTAAACTGGTATTCCGTAGTTGTGCCTTTATCAAAATTGGCTAAATGAAACCAGGCATTCTGATGAATCCATACACCGGCATCATCAGGGTTGGGCGATAAAATCTGCTGCAATTTATTTTTCCTGTCTTCCAGGTTTAAAGGAATCTGGTCGTACCTCGGGGTGACATTTTTTTTGTTCGGGAACACCCATATCTGCAGGAACTTAACCGTGCTGTTGGTGCTCTTGTTATATTCGCTGTGCTGTATGCCTGTACCGGCGCTCATCACCTGTATCTCGCCATTTTTTATAACGGCTACATTACCCATGCTGTCTTTATGTTCCAGGTCGCCTTCCAGCGGAATGCTGATGATTTCCATGTTATCATGCGGGTGTGTGCCGAACCCTCTACCGCCTGCAACCGTATCATCATTCAATACCCGCAGCACGCCAAAGTGCATTCTTTCCGGGTTGTAATAGTTTGCAAAACTAAATGTGTGTTTGCTGTGCAGCCAGCCATGGTTTGCATCACCACGGGTATCGGCTTTATGTAATACTGTGTTTGCCATAATTGTAGTATTTATATTTTTAAAAAGTTTGATTAAAAATTGATACTGCAAAGATGCACTCAAAGAGCCTCCATTTGCAATAAGGCAGGTTAAGAAATGAGCTTAATGTAGGTTAAGATTTGGCTTTCGAACGCTCATTGCGCAGTTTGCTTAAAAATTCAGGCGTAACGCCGATGTAGGAAGCGATTAATTTTTGCGGCAGATCGTGTATCAGCGTGGGATAGGTATTGCAGAAATTGCCGTAGCGCTGGCTGGCAGTTAAACTCAGACTGTCCACCAATCTTTGGCGGCTGCTTACCAAAGAATTTTCAGTAACGATCCTGAAATACCGTTCCAGTGCAGGTATCTTATCAAATAAACTGAGTTGATTTTTTCGGCTTAATAAATAGACTTCTGTATCCATGAGAGCGTCAATATTTAAGTGGCCTTCCTGTTCAGAAATGAAACTGTACATGTCGGTAATCCACCAGCCTTCCGGCGCAAATTGTAAAATATGTTCAAAGCCATTGGGATCGATGGAGTAGGAGCGCAGGCAACCGCTTATTACAAAAGCAACTTCTTTTGCTACCTGGCCCTCGTGCAACAAAAATTGTCTTTTTTTAATGATTTTAAACACTAAATAATCAGCGATCATTTCCTGTTCCGGAGTTGATAAGTGAATGTGTTTTTGTAGACTGTCAATTAATTTTTGAACGCTCATGGAGCAAATGTAAACATTCAGGTTTTGAATAAATGCAAAGAGGCAAGCCAGTTACCGGGGCTTGCCTCTTTGCAAACTAAAAAGGAATTGAAAAATTAATCTACTCTGGCAAAACTTTTACCATAATATTTTTAAAATGCACTTCACTCTTTGGATCGTGGCCCTGTAATGCAAAAGTACCGCTGGATATCCTGCGTAAAGAATCGCCACCTTCACGTTTCAAATTTTCGGGTTCTGTATATTCTACTACTGTTTTGTCATTGATTTTTATAGTTACTTTTTTACCGACCACCTTAATGTATTCTGTGTACCAAACATTGTCTTTTACATACACTTCTTTTACATCCTGTATGCCATACAGGCTGCCTGTTCTGCGCCAGTCGGTATGCGAATTGTTAACCTGTACTTCGTAGCCTTTTGCAGGCCAGCCACCCTGCTGAAAACCTGTGTGAAAATAGATGCCGGAGTTGGATCCGGGAAAGGTCATCACATCGGCCTTAAATTCAAAATTTTTAAACTGGTGTTGCTGTACCGGGCCATCGTAAAACAGATGAGCGGTTTCACCGTGAACGGCAATGGTTCCATCCTGCACACTAAAGGTGGCTGCATGGTCGCCCACTTTCCAGTTGGTCAGTGTCTTGCCATCAAACAAAGCGACCCAGCCATCATCAGCAGGCTTTGCTATAAACGCGGTTACAGAAAACAAGGCGGTACAAACTGCTAAAATCAGGAGGACTTTTTTCATGAAATGTATTTAATCGGTAAAGAATAATTGCAGATACGAATCTACTTTGTTTTTTCCGGGTTTCATCTGAAGGGTTTCCCACACCGGTCGCTTAAGCAGTAGAGGAATCAATATAATATTGAACCAGTCTTTGTGTCTTCTGTTGCCGTTGTTTCGTTATGTGAAATTGCTTACTTGTAAAATAACTTTTCCCTGTTGGCAAGCTCGCTGGATACATATTGTTTTAAAAAAGCCTGTTGCTCCGAAACCCTTGTAGCAAGGCGGTTCAGCCGGTCCTGGATGCTGCTGGTATCGTACTGTGCATTCTCTACCGTTTCACCAATGTGTTTTATTTTGTTGCGGGCAGCCGCCAGCAATTTATCGATGGGATTCAGCATGGCCGCAGTTTCAACATCCGGCCTTGCGGGTATAAAACGATTGTTGCGGTAAGTAACAAAATTGTTAAATATGGAAGTGGCTTTGTTAAGATCGGCCACTGCGCCGTTGTAATAATTCATATCCTGGTCGCCATATACAATCGCAATTTTCATGTCCACATAATTCCGCCAAACCCGGGTCATTTCGTCGGTGGTACCCGCCTGCTTTATCCGGCGGGAAGTGGCTTCCAGTTGCTGCAGGCTATCCAGTTGCATAAAACTATCTACCGAGTCAGCCACGTTCCAGGCAGGGGCATTTTTTTTAGCACCCGAACGGCCATTGTTAAACTCCTGCTGCGATACAGGTTGCGGTAACAATTGCCAGAGGGGGTCGAAAGGCATGTGTGTTTCGATGAATTGTGCAGGGGACAATAAAAGCCAATTGGTGTGATAACCAGCACCCGCATCCCAGGTAGGGTCGCATAGCAGCCATTCTTTATCGAGCTGAACAGCGCTCCAGCTATGGCCGCTTCTTTTGATATTGCCCGAAACATTGGTATAACCGGTGATAGTAAAAGCAGGGATACCGCATTTGGAAACAATGTCTGTAAAAACGGTGGCAAAATTTTCGCAAACACCTTTTCTTCTTCTGATGGTAGAAGCTGCTTTTGTATGTTCATCCACGCCCCAGTTGATATTGTACATGCTGTCTTTATCGTAGCGGATGTTGGCGGTAACCCAGCCATAAATAGCCTCCAGTTTATCGCGGTCTGCTGTAAAATTATCCTGCACGTAACTTGCAATGGATGTGGTAGAATAGGTTTGTGCCGCGGGAATAAAATAATTTCCCCGCTGGCCTTTTGTAACCAGTATGCAACCAATCATCAGCAACGAGAGCAAGCGGAATTTCATCTATTAAAATTATTATAAATTCAGCAGAACAAAAAGCCAAAATGCAGCATGCGAGGCAATAACAATTGCAATGCTGGCGGAGATGTGGCTTTAAAGAATATCTTTGAAGTTCAGCCAACTTTAAATTTCATAATGCATACAAACCGGTTACTGGTATTCAGCAGTTCAAGAGCGGGTAACGGGGGTTACCTGGAAACAGCCCTGGCGCCCATCAACAACTTTTTGGGAGACAGCGCCTTAACCATCGCCTTTATTCCATTTGCTTCCGTAGATGCAGACTATGAAGCCTACGCAGCAATGGTTCGTTCGGGTTTGAGCAGCCTGCCGCATACCATTATCGCCGTTCAGCCGGAGAATGCGAAAGCGACGATTGAAAATACTGATGTGATTATGGTGGGCGGCGGCAATACCTTTAAATTGTTGCATGATATTTATGATTGCCAGTTGCTGGATATTATCCGCGACAAAGTGAACAAGGGCACGCCTTATATCGGCTGGAGCGCCGGATCAAATATTACGGGCCCGGGTATCGGTACCACGAATGATATGCCGGTGATTGCGCCCAAAAGTTTTAATGCATTGGGGTTATTGCCTTTTCAAATCAACCCACATTATACCAACGTTAAACCAGCGGGCCATCACGGCGAAACCCGCGACCAGCGGCTGGAAGAATTTATGCAGATGAATCCGGGCTTACCCATCGTCGCTTTGCCGGAAGGAACTTACTTACGACTGGAAGGTGCCCAGCTGCAATTTTCCGGCAATCAACCGGGAATGTTGTTTTACTGGGATGAAAATGGCAAAGCGGGTAAGCGGGAAATTGTACCGGGTGAAGACCTTTCTTTTTTATTGTAGTATGTTGACTCATACAAAGTAAACAACGAAATTTCCGGGGTGGGTCACCCCAGGAAGGGTGGCTCACCCCGGAAATTAGCGGAGTGTAAAAATACCAAGGTGAGCCACCCTTGTGGGGTGACCCACCCTGGTATTAAAAAGGGAAATTTGCCGGCGAAGACCTTTCGTTTTTATTGTAGGATTGCCACCTTGATCAACACAGTGAAAATATTTTATACAACGGTGGTGACTTGACGATACTGTTACGCAGATAAAATCGTAACAAATTGAAGGCGTTCAAAAAAGTTGTTATTGTACAAGAGGGCGACGCAACGATGATCCACATTGGTTTGTAGCCCGGACCAATATTATTTATAGGCATCAATCGGAATGATGCTGCCATCTTTCCGGTATTTCAATTCGGTTACTTTTACATTGCGCAAATGTGTTTTGCCGCTTAGCTGCGCATCATGGTAAAAGAGCCACCATTTGCCTTTTATTTGTACAATGGAGGTGTGACTCGTCCAGCCCTCCACAGGCTTTAAAATAATGCCTTTGTAAGTAAACGGACCGTAAGGGCTGTCGCCTATGGCATAACAAATATTATGGGTGTCGCCGGTGGAATAACTGAAATAGTATTTGCCATTGTACAGGTGCATCCAGGCGCCTTCAAAAAAACGTTTGTCGTTGCTGGCTTCGTAAAAGGGCTTACCCTTTTCATCGATAAGTTCAACTTCCTTTACGGGTGCTGCGAAGCTTTTCATGTCAGCGTTTAGCTTCGCCACTTTTGGCAATACCGCCAATTCATCCGGCTTGCGTTGAGGTGTTGTTGAATCGTACACACCGTTGGTCCAACGATGTAACTGACCGCCCCAGATGCCGCCGAAATATAAATAGTAGCTGCCATCCTTGTCTTTAAATATGCAGGGGTCGGTGCTGTAACTTCCTTCGATCGGCGCTGGCTCGGCTTTAAAAGGCCCGGTTGGTTTTTTGCCGGTAGCTACACCGATCCTGAAAATATCCTGCTTGTCTTTTACAGGGAAATACAAATAGTAGGTTCCGTTTTTATAAGCCGCATCGGGTGCCCATAACTGCCTGCCCGCCCAGGGGATGTCTTGAATATCCAGCGCCACGCCATTGTCCGCCACCTTGCCGCCGATGCTGTCCATCGACAGCACATGAAAATCCTTCATTACAAAATGATCACCGTTTGCAGGAGTGGTTGCATCGATATCGTGCGAATTGTAAATGTATATTTTGCTATTGAACACATGCGCCGCCGGATCGGCAGTATAGATGCTGGTAATGAGCGGTTGGGAAATGGGCGTGCGTTTTTTTTGCTGCGCTGAGCTCCCGGAAAATGATGCCAGCAATAAGGCAGTAAAAAAGACTGTGCGGTAATTGAACTGCAGCATATGACCAGGTTGAGGGTGGGTCACCCAAAAAGGGTAGCTCACCCGGTGAATTGGTAGAGTGTAAAAATATTTCAGAAAAGGAACCCTTTGCGGAGTGCCACGATTAATTTGCAACGTGTAAAAAAGTCTCCAGGTGAGCCACCCTTGCTGGTATAATCCGCCTGGAGACTGTGAGCGTAAAAAGCAAGGTGAGCCATCCTTTTTGGGTGACCCACCTTTGTATTAAATGTACCGGTTGATGATATTTTCCAGGTATTCCTGCTGACCGCTGGTGGTTTTTGGTTCGCCATTTTCAGCAGCATAGGTTCTTAAATCTTCCAGCGATAATTTTCCGGCTTCATATTCAGCGCCCTTGCCGCTATCAAAACTGGCGTACCGGTTGGTCCTGATTTTTTTGTAGTCAGATTTGTTTAATACCGCATCCGCAACGATCAGCGCCCTTGCGAAAGTATCCATACCACCGATGTGGGCATAGAACAAATCAGCCGGGTCGGTTGAGTTTCGGCGGATTTTCGCATCGAAGTTGATGCCGCCACCGCCAAAGCCACCTGCTTCCAAAATCACCAGCATGGCTTCTGCCAGTTCATTTACATTGTTGGGGAACTGGTCAGTATCCCATCCATTCTGGTAATCTCCACGGTTGGCATCAATGCTGCCCAGCATGCCGGTATCGGCTGCTACTTGTAACTCGTGTTGAAAAGTATGTCCTGCAAGAGTAGCATGGTTTACTTCAATGTTCAATTTAAAATCATTCTGCAAATCAAACTGGCGTAAAAAGCCTATCACGGTTTCACTGTCGTAATCGTATTGGTGCTTGCTTGGTTCGCATGGTTTTGGTTCAATAAAGAAAGTGCCTTTAAAACCATTCTTACGGGCATAATCTTTTGCCGTGTGTAAAAAACGGGCCATGTGTTCTTTCTCTCTTTTCATGTTGGTGTTCAGCAGACTCATGTAACCTTCACGGCCACCCCAGAAAACATAGTTTTCACCACCCAAGGCAATTGTTGCATCCAGTGCCGCTTTTACCTGTGCGCCGCCATGTGCCAATGCATGAAAATCCGGATTGGTGGAAGCACCATTCATGTATCTTTTATGAGAAAATAAATTGGCCGTGCCCCATAATAATTTAACGCCACTGGCAGCCTGTTTTTGTTTCAGGTATTCTGTCAGGGCCTGCAGCCTGCGGTCGTTTTCATTTACATCGTTGGTGTAATCTACCACGTCCACATCATGAAAACAGTAGTAAGGCAAACCCAGTTTGGTAATGAATTCAAAAGCCGCATCCGCTTTGTCTTTTGCTCTTTCCACGGCATCCGCCTTTTCATTCCAGGGATGCAAATGAGTTGGTTCACCAAAAGGATCGCCGCCGTTGCCTACAAACGAATGCCAGTATGCACAGGCAAAACGTAAATATTCTTTCATGGGTTTACCGGCTACGATTTTATTTTCATCGTACCAGCGAAAAGCCATAGGGTTATCACTTTCAACACCTTCAAATTTTACCTGGCCGATGCCTTTAAAAAATTCTTTGTTACCTGTTACTACTGACATATTTTTTTAGTTTGCCCTTACACGCCGCAGCGGTTAAGGAAGTTTAGAAATTGTATTTTCGATTGTTGTTTTGTATATTTTTTTATTTGACCGGCGACTATTTTTCAATTGAACTTCATTGGCGTCGCACTATTCATAATTTGTTTTTCATGGCGGCTTTGTCCGAATCGAAACAGTCATTCATGGATTGCATCTTGCGACTAACGCATATTTTTATCCAGCAATTGTTTCCATTCTGCATACAAATCATCATATAATGTAGCCTGAGTTGGTTCCACCAAATCCAACGGTGTCGAATTGGTGAAAGCTTCTTTTGCTGTTTTGTAAAATCCAACCCCAATGCCGGCACCTTTGGCCGCACCCACGCTGCCATCACAGTCGTACAACTCCACCGGCACATTGGTAGCATTTACAAAACAGCTGGTAAACACATCACTCAAAAACATGTTGGCCTTACCTGCACGGATCACCGACGGACGCATGCCATTTGCCCGCATAATATCAAAGCCATAGCGGAAAGCAAATGCAATACCTTCCTGTGCTGCTCTGAATAAATGGGCCGGTTTGTGCACATTAAAATCAATGTTGTGCATGTGGCTTTGCACCAGTTTATTTTCCAGCATTCGTTCAGCACCATTGCCAAAAGGCAGCATCTGCAAACCGTTGCTTCCTGGCTCAATGCCCGCTGCAGCCTGGTTCATTTCGTTGTATGAAAATTTATTGCCGGTAATATTTTTTATCCAGCTGTTTAAAATGCCGGTGCCGTTGATGCAAAGCAGCACGCCAATTCTTGTCTGTGTTGCTGTAAAATTTACATGCGCAAAACTGTTGATCCTGGACTGCTGATCGTACACCAACTGATCGCTTACGCCATAGATAACGCCGGAAGTTCCTGCCGTAGCAGCCACTTCGCCAGGCTCCAGCACATTCAGTGACAAGGCGTTGTTGGGCTGGTCGCCTGATTTATAGGCTACCGGAATACCTGCTGTTAAAGATAGCTTTTCGGCAATGCCTGCCTGAATACCACCATGGGGAGTAAATACTTCTTTTATTTCCGGTATAACTGAAGTATCAAAACCGAAATAATTGAAGACATCTTTTGACAATTCCTGGTTTTTGAAATCCCAGAATATGCCTTCGCTTAAAGACGAAACGCTGGTGGTAATGGCGCCGGTCAGCTTCATCGCGATGAAATCCCCGGGCAACATGATCTTGTCAATCTGCGCATATTTTTCCGGCTCGTTTGCCTTTACCCAGGCGAGCTTGGCGGCGGTAAAATTGCCGGGCGAGTTTAGCAAGTGTTGTAAACTTTTTTCATGACCAATGGCATCAAAAGCCTTGTTGCCGATTTCCACCGCACGGCTGTCGCACCATATGATGCTGTCACGCAACACCTGCTGGTTTTTGTCTACACAAACCAATCCGTGCATCTGGTAAGCAACGCCGATTGCAATGATATCTTTTGAATTGTATTTTTTAGTAGCGTGCGCCTTCAGGATGGCCTGCTGTACATTTTCCCACCACATCTCCGGGCTTTGTTCGGCCCAGCCTTTTTGCAATGAAGTAATGCCGGTTTCGGTATCCGGGTATTGTACGGTGGTAATACATTGTTGGGTTTGCGCATCTACAATGGCAACTTTAATAGAAGAGGTTCCTACATCAATACCTAATAACAGCATACAGCAATTTTAACACACTATGATACAATCGTTTTCCAAAAGATAAAGGTCAGGCTTTTATGGTGTTTATACAACCGTTATTTTTAAAATAAAATATGCTATCTTATCAGTTATTTATACATTTATGCGAAATAGTTGATAAGATAGCAGCTAATAAATATGGATCATGAAGACGCTGATTCAAAAAATACACCTGGAAGAACACCAGAGTTTCGCCTGCCGTACCTATCGTACGCCCGATTTTGAAACCAACTGGCACCGCCACGAAGAGTTTGAACTGATATTGATCACCGAAGGGTACGGCACCGCCATGATTGGTGATTTTATCGGCGAATACCAGCCGGGCGACTTGTATTTTATTGCAGGCAATCTGCCGCACTGGTTTAAAAAGCAGCACCATAAAATAACGGGCAGTGCCGTGGTAGTGCATTTTAGACAGGAAATTTTTGGAAACGATTTTTTACAGTTACCAGAGCTGAAAACGGTGTACCAGTTGCTGCAAAAAAACGATGGCTTACAAATACAGCAAAAACTTAAAAAAGAAATTGCTGCCTATATCAACGACCTGCAGGAGATGAAAGGCTTCCAGCGAATGAATGCATTGTTGCAGTGTTTGCAGAAGATCAGTACCACGCCGCATTACATCATGCTTACACAAAATTTTGCATCGCACAACAACCACATCAATCCTGCTATTGAAAAAATTATTGACTTCTCTTTTAAGCGGTACCTCACACCGGTAACCCTGCAGCAGGTGGCGGATGTAGCCAACATGAGCATTCCCACTTTCTGCCGGTTCTTCAAAAAAAATATCAAGAAAACCTATTTTGATTTTATACAGGATCTGCGCATCAGCCATGCCTGTAAATTATTAACCAACAGCAACAAGCCGGTAATGGAGATCTGTTACGAAAGCGGCTACAACAGCTGGGCGCATTTCAGCAAACAGTTTAAGCAGGTTAAGCAGCTAACGCCCTCGCAGTACAGGAAGGAATTTGAGGAAAGAACAAATGTCTGAGGTCCGATATTTTATGTCGGATGCCTGGTGACGGATGTCTGATTTTGCTTACGGGTTGTTACTTTATTCTTCTTAGCATGAGCTGGCAGTGTCATAACAATAGAGTAATAATTTAAATGAAATCGCCATAAGAAATTTCTTATGGCGATTTCAAAATTGTATTAAATCTAATCCCGTTTTATAATAAATACTGCTATTGGTAAATCTCTCCGAATTTCGGACAATCACACATCAGATATCAAAAAATCAGACATCAGCGATACGTTCTACCGGTGAAAACTTTCGCTTACAAACTTCAGTACCTCCGGTAATGCCGTTCTCCAGTAGGTCCAGTTGTGTGCGCCGTCTCTTACACGAAACTCGTGTTTTACTTTTCTGTCTGTTAACAGTGCATGTAATTCCATATTGCCTTTTATTAAAAAATCATCATCCCCGCAATCGATGTAAAAACGCACGGTGTTCAGTTTTTCAGCAGGAGTGGTGGCAACAATTTTCAGGATAGAATTTTTATACCACGTGTCAGTCAGGTGTTTTTTTCCTTCTGCATTGGTACCAAACAATTCATTGAATTTATAGTTGGTCCAGTCTGTTTGCGGTAATTCAGCAATATGGTCATCGTTCCAAACAGCAGCGCTTAACGGCGCACAGGCAGCAAATAATTCAGGGTGTTTTGTTCCGTAAATTAAAGAGCCGTAACCGCCCATTGATAAGCCTGCTACAGCACGAAATTCTTTCTTGTTACGTGTTTTATAAACAGAATCGATGTAGGGAATAAATTCTTTTACAAAGAAATCTTCAAACGGCACTTTGCCCGCTGCATCATTGATATACCAGGATACACCCGCATCCGGCATAGCGATGATCATTTGCGTGGCATCACCTTTGGCAATGGTTTCGTTGGTAATTTTTTGCATCTCACCAAATTGTGTCCAGCCGGTTTCGTCGTCGCTGTAACCATGCAATAAATACAGCACGGGGTACCTGCGTTGCGAGTTTTCATAATCAGCCGGCAGGTAAATAGAATACTTCACATCTTTGCCCAATATCTTACTGTGGATAACGAGGCTTTCCGTGGCTTTTCCCTGGGAAAAAGAAAAGGCGCAGATAAAAATGAAGAAAAGAAAAGAGATAAGTTTTTTCATGTGTCGATCGTTTATTTTGGGCTGTAATATCGAACAATAAAAATTAACAGCCCATAAATCAACAAAGAAAAACAAGGAGTATCCGTTTGCGTACTCAAACTGCTAAAAATAAAAAACGGATCCATTGCGTTGTGCATGGTATCCGTTTTTTAATGAGTTCAGCTTTTTATTTTATAAAAGCCCTTGTAGCCTGGGCATTGCCAGCCGTGGTAACTTTGAGATAATATTTTCCTTCCGCCAAATGAGATACAGCCAAACTGATTCGTGTAGATGGAGCTGTTAAATATTGTTTTATCTGCTTCAATACAACCCCGGCACTGTTCACCAAAGTAATAATAGCCAGCTCATTTTTTGTACTGCTGATATCTGCTGTTACAGTAGAAGCACTGTTACTGGTAAATAAGCGGGCAATTTTAAGTACATTATTGTTATTGTTAATGCTGATTATACTTGAATACAGCGAACGGGCAGGTTCAGTCACTTTCAGCCGGTAGTAGCTGTGGCCAGGCAACGGATTTCTATCTGTGGCAGCAAAATCACCCGAAGTGTTGGGCGTAACTGAGGTAAGGGAAAAAATGGGTTCAAAATCAAGCCCGGTAGCGCTTCTTTCAATTTCAAAAACAGTGTTTAGTTCCTGTTGTTCTATGTGCCAGTTCAGTTCCGTACCAGTATTTTTTAACTGTCCGTTAAAGCGGGTGATCTGTAAGGGCAGCACAACGAATCCAAAGATGTTTTTGGCTTGTACCCGCTCAAAAAGAAACTGGTGCCCGAGATCGTTGGGGTGCATATCTGTATAAGGATCTTTTCTGTCAGGCCGTAGCATATTTAGTCCGTCGGAAGTAACAAGGTCATCCCAAAAGTTAACCGCAAAAGTGCCAAACTGGGCCAGGATAGAATCCTTCATATCATATAAATCCTGCCGTTGACTTACAGCATAGTCATTACGTGGCTGGGCTGTGGTGATATAACATTTGGCACCGGAGGCGGTAATGGTACTATACATCTGCCGCAGGTTATACATGGTTTCATTGATAGAAAATCCTGCACCCTCGTCATTGCTGGGCAGGTTGATAATCACCACATCTGGTGTATAACTCAGTGCCATGGTAACATTGTGCATTGGGTCTGGTGCCGGCCTGCCGGGCGGTACATAACATCCAGTATACATCTCCTCATAAGTGGTATATCCGCCGATGGCAATATTGTAAAATAAGGTATCAGTTCCATCGCTTGTATTTACATTGAAACTGCTTTCCAGTAATCCACCCCAGGATAGCGCATAACTGGTGGCGCCATATCCTGCCGCCGTTGAAGAGCCCATAATGACCACTTTTTTTTGAGCAATCACTCCATGTGATAAACAAAGCATCAATCCTAAAATCAGCGGAAGGAATAATTTACGGTTCATAGTGTATCGGTTAAAAGCAAAATCTCACTGTTCTATGCAAGTTATTTGAGCAGTCAGAAATATTTTGGAAATAGAGAATGTATAATTTTATTATCAACAATAACATTGATACGTGCCTAACGCTCCAATAGCCTTAATATTGCGTTCTACCGGCAGTTTTAGCCGATGAACAAAATGGGCTATTTTTACCAAAATCATTAATAACACGGGGTTATGGAGCATATAAAACAATTATTTAAACAATACTGCAAGGATGCCATAACAGACATTGAAACCATACCGCAAAGCGGAGGCGACAGGGTTTATTACAGGATTAAAACTGCGGAACGTTCTTTTATAGCAACGACCAATTACAACATAAAGGAAAATGAAGCCTTCCTTTATTTTAGCGAACAGTTTAAAAAATGTGGTAGCCCGGTGCCGGAAATATATGCCGTAAATGAAAACAAAACGGCTTACCTGCAACAGGATATGGGGGAAGCTTCTTTGCTCAATATCCTGGAAGAGGAGGGGTTTACGGATCGTGTATATAATTTGTTTCAAAAAAGTTTGCTGGCATTGGCCGGCCTGCAGGTACATGGCGATAGCGGCCTGGATTATACCTACTGCATCACCAGCAGTGCTTTCGGCAAGCAGGCAATTTTGAGCGACCTGTTATATTTTAAATATTATTTTTTAGATACGCTGAAGATAGCGTACGATAAAGAAAAGCTGGTAGATGAATTTGAAACCCTCAGCAATAATTTATTTAATACCGAACATAAGTATTTTATGTTCCGTGATTTTCAAAGCAGGAACATTATAGTTAAAGATGATGCAGTACATTTTATAGATTACCAGGGCGGCATGAAGGGAGCAGTGCAATATGATGTTGCTTCTTTGCTCTGGCAGGCCAAGGCTAACCTGGGCGACGAATGGAAGAGCAGCCTGCTGCAGTATTATATTGGTTGCCTGGAAAATCTGTTACAGCAACCGGTGGATAAGGCGAAATTTGAAGAAGAATACAACGGTTATGTATTGATCCGCTTGTTACAGGTATTGGGCGCCTATGGTTTTCGCGGCCTTTTTGAAAGAAAGGCACATTTTTTAACCAGCATTCCCCTGGCATTGCAAAACCTCGGGTGGTTTATGCAACATAAAAACACCGGGCTCGGATTACCTGAGTTTGAGCGCTTGTTACACCTGATTACAGCCGATGAAGTAATTAAAAAATTCCAACCGGTTAAAGCCAGTTCCGATACGCCGCTGCTGGTAAAAGTGAATAGTTTTTCTTTTATAAAAAGTGGTTATCCAAAAGAAGAAACTACCAACGGTGGCGGATTTGTGTTTGATATGCGGGGTATACTAAACCCCGGCAGAATTGAGGAGTATAAAAAATTAACCGGCCGCGATAAGCCCGTAAAGGAGTACCTGGAACAGCAGACTAAAATGCCGGAGTTTTTAAGCAGTGTGTATGCAGTGGTGGATATTTCAGTAGAAGATTATATTGCCCGTGGGTTTGAAAATTTAACTATCAATTTTGGTTGTACCGGCGGACAGCACCGCAGTGTATACGCTGCTGATGCAGTGGCGAGACATTTAAGAAATAAATACGGGGTGAAAATTGTAGTGAATCATATTGAACAAAAGATAACAGAAACAAAAGGATAATTGCTTATGAAAGCCATGATATTTTCAGCCGGGCTGGGAACCCGTTTTAAACCCTGGACAGATACACACCCCAAAGCACTGGCGCTGGTAAATGGCAAGTCTTTATTACAAAGAAATATTGAGTACCTGCAACAGTATAATATTACAGATGTAGTGGTAAATGTGCACCATTTTGCCAACCAGGTCACAGACGCAATCAAAGCAAATAATGGCTGGGGAAGCAACCTCACTATAAGTGATGAAACCGGCGAATTGTTGGAAACAGGCGGCGGACTGCTAAAAGCGAGGGCACTGTTATCTGGCAACGAACCTTTTCTCTCGTTGAATGTAGATGTATTAACCAATCTTGATTTAAATAAGCTCCTCGCTTTTCATCAGCAATACCAGCCGCTGGTTACGTTTGGTGTTACAAACAGAAAATCGTCAAGAGTATTGTTATTTGATAAAGACAACCGCCTGCGTGGCTGGCGAAATGTACAGACCGGTGAAGAAAAAGGTCCGCATTTAAATGCGGCCGAAACTGGTTTAAAGGAAATGGCCTATAGTTGCGCAGTAATTTACCAACCCGAAATATTTGATTTAATAAAACAGCAGGGCAAGTTTTCTATCATTGAAACATATCTCGACCTGGCTGCTGAACACACTATTTTAGGCTATGACCATAGCGGCGATTTATTGGTGGATGTTGGAAAGCCCGAGAGTGTAGCAGTGGCAGAAAAATTGTTTATTTAAGGCGGCCATTACCAATAGTAAAATATTCCTTCATTCAGCTTTTAATTATCCTTGCTATCCACCGGCGCTCCAAATGTATTGCCTTCTTTTTTTGGCTTGCTTAAACCCAGGTTATAACGGAAAGTAAGGCCCAGCCTGCGGGTATCATTTACCCTTGATCCGCTGGCATGTACATTTCCCTGGTTGAGTGTAAAGTTGGTATGATTGGTTTGCAGCAAATCATTTACCGATAGAATCACATTGCCTTTTTTATTCAGCATCGATTTGTTGATGGAAAAATATAAGCCACCAAAATTATCAAGTTCGTAAAAATTCTGTACCGCTTTGGTGCGCATAAATCCCTGTACATTCAATGTAATTGTTTTGGTCGCCTTCAATTCCTGGTACATAAAAAACAACCAGCTGCCACGTTTATAATTGAGTGGCTTATTTTGATAAATGCCATTGTACTCGTTGTAATTGTACTGGGCACCCATGTAAAAAAAATATTTGCCACCGGGCGGCATACCGGCTATAACACGCATATAGGTTTCTTTATTTTTACCCAGGTTATCATAGGTGCGGTAGGCAATTTTGGTCACATCATCCTGGTAAGTAACGTTGCTGAAGATATCATTGGTTTGATTGATGCCAACAGCAAAAACAGGAAAATCCATGAAGGTTACATTTACCTCATAATTGGTAGTAAACTGTGGCTGTAGTTTCGGGTTGCCTACATCAAACAAATACTGGTCAATGTATTTTGGGTAAGGGTTTAGTATTTCATAATATGGCCGTTTGATGCTGCGCCTGTAGATAGCATTGCCCACCAGGTTGCGGCCAAACATCTTAAACAGGTTATGCCGTAAAAAAACATACGGAAAAAGATCAGTTCTTTTAATGGAAAAAACAGTGTCTTTCGGTATCAGCTGCCGGCCATTGATATCGGTTGTCTCCAACCTCAGCCCGGGTTTTAACGTAAAGCCAAAAAACATTTTGGCTACCTGCACATAGGCGGCGCTGATAGTTTCTTTGTATCTAAAGGTATTGGTCTGATAAAGGTCGGGTTTTGCGGGTCCATTGCCGGTTGAATAAAAATAATCAGCGCTGTTGTTACTGTTGCTGGCTGTTAATTTAACCCCGGTTTCCAGCGTAATTGTTGATGGCAGTTTTAGGATAAGATCAGTTTGTGCTACATAAATATTTTTACCGTTTTTATTTTCACCACTGCCATTTACAACCGGGCTTACAGGCAAAATAAAATTGTTATTGTAGGCCTGTGTATTGTTGTTTTTATAATAATTATAGTCCAATTCTGCGGTCCATTCGCTGCCGGCAGAATCGATTTTATATTTGGCAGTTATGGTATTGCCAATAAACAGGGCGTCGGTTTTATTGGTGACATCAGAGCGGCTGTTGTTCAACACATCCATTGCCGGTTCCTGGTAAATGGCATTGCTGTTACTTGCATTGCTGTTGCTGCTGGTATTGGTCAGCCTGATGTCGTAAGTAAGGTTAAATTTTTTTGTTAGCGCCACATCCAGTCCACCACCAAAATAATTGTTTACAGAAGGGTAGGTAGTATAGGAATTTTGTGCCAGTAAGGAAGAGTCTGTTTTTATCAAACGGTTTGAAGTAAGCGCTTCATAGTTGTTCCGTTTGGTATACTGGTAACTGAAATAGCTGTTTACTCTGCCGGTACTTTTGTTAAGATTAAATCCCAGGGTTGCCGTATTATACACACCCTGGAATACCGCTGCATTTACACTGCCGCTGGTGCCCAGTTTTACTCCCTTTTTTAAAACAATATTTACAATACCGCCGCTGCTGGCAGCATCATATTTTGCCGAAGGGTTGCGTAATATTTCTATTTTGCTTACACTGCCTGCCGGTAAACTTTTTAGTAGAGAAGCAATGTCGGCACTGCTAAGTTTCATTTCGCGGCCGTTGATAAAAATAGTGGCGGGGCTTGTGCTGCTTAAATACACATTACCATCCTGGTCAATGACTGCTCCAGGTGTTTTCTCCAGGACCTCATACGCATTGCTGCTGCTGTTGGCCAGTACGGTGGCATCTACAATGGTTTTATCATCTTCCTGTTTTAGTAATTGCTTCCTGGAAATTACTTCTACTCCGGATAATGAGGCAGATTTTTTTACAAGCAATATGGGTAATTGTATGGGCAGATCTTTCACAGAAATGCTGGTTTCAATTGCTTCATATCCAACCGCCGATACCTTCAAAAGATAAACTGTAAATGGTGACACCCTAAATAAAGCAGTGCCTTTAACGGATGCAACCTGTGCTGTCAATAAAACCGAATCAGTTAAAGTGTACAGCTGCAATGTGGCGCCTGCCGCAGGTTCACCTTTAGCGGTGGAGACATTTACCTGCAGGGAAACCTGCTGGGCTGCAGCAACAATAGTGAAAAACAAAAAAGGTATTAAAAAAATTAGTTTACGTTTCAAAACAGGGATGATTAAAACAGGGTGATTAAAACAAAAATGCACAACTTTTCATTTTTTGAAAAGTTGTGCAATGCAATGTATTACAAAAATTAAATCCGGCGATTATTTTTTAGGCGTAAACAGCTCCTTTTTATCTACCACTTTCACTTTATCTTTTTCCTTGAGGGTTTTGCTTACAATATCATAAGGGCCGGTAATTACTTCTTCTCCTTCGGTAAGACCTTCCGTTACTTCAATGAAATTAATATCCTGTATAGACGTTTTTACTTTTTTCTTACTTACAGATCCATCCTTATTTAAAATAAATACTACCACCTCCAGGTCATCCATATTAACAGTTGGCTCCTGTCCGTCTACGGGCTTTTTAACAGCTTTGGTGCTGTCATTTTTTTCACGGGTTGTTACAGCATTGATCGGTACGCTTAGTACATTGATATGCGTTTTGGTTTGAATGTCCGCACTGGCGCTCATTCCCGGGCGAAATGGATAGCTTGATTTACCCAGCAGATCAGGATAGCTTTCCGGTAATAAACGAATGTATACTTTGTAATTGGTTACATCGGTACTGGTGTTGGCCAGGGCACTCTGTGTGCTGGCGCCGTTGTTACTGCTGGCTATCTGAGTAACAATGCCTTTGAACTTTCTGTCTGTATAAGCATCTACGGTTACAATGGCGCTATCTCCCAACACTACTTTAGGTACATCACTTTCACCAACGTCCACGCGAATTTCAATTTTGCTCATATCCGCAATACGCAGCATTTCTGTACCCGCCATCATATTACTTCCTACTACACGTTCGCCTTTTTTCACACTCAGCAGACTTACCACTCCATTCATGGGCGCCAGCAGGGCGGTACGGCTTAAATCTTTATTGGCTTTGGCCAGGTTGCTTTGCGCAGCCTGTACTGCAGCCTGTCCGCCGCGGATACCCTGTTTAGCGGCATTATAATTGGCAACGGCCGCTTTATAGGCAGCATCTGCCACATTAAATTCGTTGGGGCTGATAACCTTATCGTCATACAACTTCTTCTGCATGTTGTAGGTTTTTTCCGTTTGGTCTACCTGGGCTTTCAAGGCATCCAGCGCAGCCTGCGAGTTGGCTACCTGTGCCTGGCTTTGTGCTACGCCACTTGCCGCCTGGTTGGCCTGAATGCTGTAAATATCCGCAAAAATGCGGGCCAGTATCTGTCCTTTTTTTACGCTGTCGCCTTCCTGCACGGTTAGTTCGGTAATTTCGCCACTTACATCCGGACTTACTTTTACTTCAATTTCCGGGTATACTTTACCGCTGGCATTTACAATTTCCGTGATGGTGCGTTTCTGCACTTTTTCCATGGTAACTTTTATTCCCTCTTCCTTACCAAAAACGCCGGCCGCTTTAAGACCACCCAATAATACCACTAAACCGATCACGCCAAAAAGAATCCATTTTACAGTTTTGCTCATGTTAATTAGTTTTATCCCGGTTGTTTATTGCAACTGAAGATGAGATTATATTATCGATTGAATGATTTCAGCTCTTAATTATAGCGCTAAGTAAAATCATTTCATTTAAAAAAAGTAATTATTGTCCGGGCTGCTATAGCAATGGGCAACATCGTTGTGTCACTCCCTTTTGCCGCATACTTATAATCGGCCCTAACAAAAACGATGTATATGCTTAACCTGAAGACGTGAACAACCAGCAACAGGTTTGCATCGCTTAAATTTAAGCGCCTTATAACTTGATACCCTGCCCGCGGTAAAACTCCAGTACTTTCATTTTAAATACAAAATCATACTGGTTCAACACTGCCTGCAGTTTAGCTCTGAATAAATTGTTCTGCTGTGTAATCAATTCAAAAGTTCCCAGCATACCCACTTCATATCTCTTTTGCGCATAGTCGTAAGTGCGTTGCGAAGCCGCTACACTTTTTTGGCTGGCATTGAATTTTTCCAATGCTACAGTGGCTGCATTGTAGGCTTGGTAAATATCCTGCTTAATACTTAAATTATCTGACTGCTGTTGTAATTCAGCAGATTTAATATTTAATTTACTACGTTGGTAGTTGGTGCGTAGTTGTCCGGCACTAAAAATGGGTACACTCATACTTAACCCTATCTGCTGACGAAAGTTATTATCTATCTGCGTAAAAAAAGGCGTTCCTTTTTTACCTACAATGCTGTAATCCGGCGAACTCACTTTATATACAGTACCATTTACATCTATTTGCGGGCTCAACGGATTATTGCTATAAGTTCCGGTGGGAGCATAGATGGATGATTTTGCATTGATGTAGTTACTGCTTAAACCGCCAAACAATGAAAACGTAGGATACATACTGCCTCTTGCAGCTTCGGCTGCTTTTTGAGCAGCTTTTAATTTAAACTCATTTACCCTTTGTTGTGGCAGGTTTTTAATCGCCAGTTCATATACCGCGTCGGGTTGCAGGTCGGCTATCTTTTCTAACGGTATCAATTCTACCGGGGGTACAGCCACGTCAAAAGGTTGTGCTGCATCCATATTCAGAACCGACTTTAGTACAAGGGTAGCCTGTACTACGTTTCCCCTGGCACTGATATAATTGGCGCTATCCACCGCTTCCTGCGCTTCCAGTTCTGATGCATTTAATTCCGGTAACGAGCCTGCATCTACCAGTTTGCGTGTATTGGCCAGTTGCGCCTGCGTTTGTTTTAATTGTACCTGCGCAATATTCTCCTGTTCGCGGGTTAACAATATCTGCAGATAATCGTTGGCTACGGTCAAAGAGATATCATTCTTTAATTTGTCAACAGATGCCTTGGAAGCTTCATACTGCCATTGGTTGCTTAAAATGGTATTCTTTTTACTAAACCAATTAAATATATCGGCACTTGTCTGTAACTGCAGCCCAGCATTCAGATAAGTTTGCGTGATCAGGCTAAAGGAAGTAGGATCCTGGTTACGGCCACTGTTAACGCTGGTACTGGCGTTGAAGTTGGCGTTGGGATACAATGCCAGCTTACTTTGTTTGTAAGCAAGTTCGGTAATGGCAGCCTGTACTTCCGATTGTTTAATACTGATATTATTGGCCACAGCGTAATCTACAATTTTACGCAGGTCCCATTTTTCCTGTGCATGGATAGAGGTGCAAAAACAGGTAATGGCTATAAGGGTGTAACTTATGTATCGCATATTCCAAAAATATAACTTCCTGTTGTAACGCAACACATCCATTATTATAAACGGTAAAAAACCAACAAAAAAGGCAGGTGTGCAAATGAACAGTGTTTTAAAAGCCAGTGTTGACACTAGTTTAATTGTCCAACCGGCATTTCCAAATGCGGCGGGCATATTAATCTTTGCAAATTAATTTCTTCAGCAACGGCCTGGTTTAGGTTAGTAAACTGGATAATAGTGCAACTTGGGATGGCTACCGGTTTATAAACAGGCGGGCTGCTGACAAGGAATTGTGAGGGTTTTTTCGAACGGCCTGGTTTACTGCCCCATCATTCCGAATCCCCGCTCCAAATCCTTGATTATATAGTCAGCTTCTTCCAACCCAACATATAAGCGCAGCGACCTGTGCTCTTTATGCTGCGGATTAAAGGCAGCCGCCGGCAGCCCCGAGCATTTTGGTATAATCAGGCTTTCATGTCCACCCCAGCTTACGGCCATTAATATATGTTGCAGGCTGTTGCAAAATTGTTCTATTTGTTCAACGTTATCTGCTTTAATAATAAAAGTAAGCAAGCCACAGGCACCTTCCATTTGTTGTTTGGCCAATGCATATTGCGGAAAGGCTTCATCAAAAGGAAATAATACTTCTTCTACTTTATCATGCCCTTTTAGATAGTCAATTACCCTGGTAGTGGTTTGCGTAATGTGTTGCAGGCGCATGGGCAGGGTACGTAAGCCGCGTATTAGTAACCAGGCATTAAAAGGGGAGATGCCGCTGCCAATATTCATGTATTCTGAATTGAAAATTCGCATAATCATCTCGGCACTGCCGCTTAATACTCCGGCAACGGTATCACTGTGGCCGCCAATGTATTTGGTTGCTGATTGAAGCGTAAGGTCAATGCCAAATTCAATTGGCCGCTGATAGATGGGCGTGCAATAACTGTTGTCAATAATGGTAACGATATCTTCAGCTTTGGCAAGTTCAGCTACTGCTTTTAAATCCTGTATGGCATAGTCCCAGCTGTTCGGACTTTCCAAATAAATCACTGTTGTATTCGGCAAAATGGCCCGCTCAAAATTTTCAATATCGCGGCCGTCAACATAAGTTGTGGTTACACCAAAGCGGGGCAAAATTTCATTGAACATTTTTTGTGCCCAGGTATACGGCTTTCTAACAGACACAATATGATCGCCGCTTTTTACATTGGCCAGTACGGCTGCGAAGATGGCTGCTGCGCCGCTGTTAAACACCAGGCAATCTTCAGCGCCATCCAGGGCAGCTAATTTTTTTCTTAAAATATCAACGGTGGGGTTGAGTCCCCTGCTGTACAGATAAGTAGAATATTCATCTGCAAAAGCGCCCCTCATGTCATCAACTGTTTTAAAAGCAAAATTGCTGCTTTGTATAATGGGGGGTGCGATGGCGTTAAAATAATTTTCCCGGTCTTCGGCCAGTTCGTTGATGATGTAAGAAATATCCATTGTTCAATTTTTTGATCGTGTTAAATCGTATTCTTTTTCAAAGCAGTCAATAAAAAATATAAGGCTGTAAAAACGGCCATTACTGAAAGGCCTATCACGGCTGCATAACCGTTCTTCTTATAATCCAGTGCAATACTAATGGCAACAAATGAATAGGCAATAATAAAGATAACCGGCATCAGCGGAAACAGTTTCATTTTATAAATACCCGTATCATCCAGGTGTTTTGTCTTCTTTCTTAAAATAAAAATAGTGGCAGCCGAAAGTACCATCCCAAAGCAATCTAAAAAAATAGTAAAGCTTAATATTTTATCAAATGCCTTCGCCCAAAAAATAATGATGATGCAAATAGCAGCAAATACAGAAAGCGAAATGGTAAGTACATCTGTTTTTGCGTTGCGGTGCTTAAATACGGGTGGCAGAATATTATCTTCGCTCATGGCATACATTACCCTCGGGTTACTCATCAGTAAAACATTTACATAAGCCAGTACACTCAAAAATAAAAAGCCCGACAAAATTCTTTCTGCATTAACACCAAAAATTTTTGAAGCCATAATAGCTGCAATATTGGTGGTGGTTTCCTGGTGCAATGTATCAAAGCCAATTACTTTTATGTAAGCATAATTAATGGTAAGGTATAATGATACAATGATGGCAATGCCCAAAAAAATACCACGTGGAATATTTGTTGCCGGCTTGTCAACCTCTGCACCAAAATTGATGGTTTGCTGGTAACCGCCATATGTAAAGCTTACAGCCACCAGCCCGATGCCAAATGCTTTTATATACTCCTGAAAAGTTGGGGAGATTGTCGAAGGGCTGATAAGCTGACTTGCTGCATGGTTATCTGCAAAAAACAGTGGTGCAATTAATAGCAATATTAAAATGATCTTGATTACCGTTAGTACATTTTGTGTTTTGGCACTCATCTTTAAACCGGCAAGATTTACAAAATAAAAAAGTACAATAGCAGTAATTGCAATGGTGATATGTATGTTCCGGATAAAATCTACATTGGCAGGAATATCCAGCCAGTTCATATCTTTTGAAATTGGGATAAAAATGCCGGTGATGTATTCTCCTCCCACCAACGCCACTGCTGCCAATGAGGCCGCATTGCTGACTAAGATTACACAGTTAATGGCAAACGCGACAGATGGATGATAGGCGTAAGAGAAAATCTTATAGTATGCCCCGGTTACAGGCAGGCGGCTGCCGATTTCGGCATAGGTTAGTGCGCCACACAAGGCTACTATTCCGCCGGCCACCCAGGCTGTAAAAAATAAAAAAGTATCAGGTGATGCTTTGGCTACATTGGCCGGCGTACGAAAAATGCCCATGCCAATAACCAGGCTCACTACAATCATGGTAAAATCAAAAAGGGTAAGCTTATTGGTTTTTGATGTCATGCTTTGAAGATACTGAAAGCTGATTATAAATTATCGGTACAGAAAAAAATACAAGTTTTATTTTATGACTGGCCTCATAAAATAAAATGGAGATAGCCTTATTTTTGCATGTATGTTTAAGCAACTAACAGCCATCATTTTAATTGCAGCATTTGTAGCACAAACGTTTAGCGGTGGTTTTGTTATGCTTGATTATTATACCAACAAGGCAACCTTCGCCAAAAACTGCATCAACAAAACAAGGCCGGTATTGCACTGCAATGGCAAATGCCAGATGATGAAAAAACTGAAGCAGGAAGAAAGCAGGGATAAACAAAGCCCTGAGCGAAAAAATGCCGGCAAAAATGAAGTACTGTATTTAACAACTGATCAATATACTACTCAATTATCAGGAAATCTTTTTACCAATACCTATCACACTTACAATAGCAAATCGGCCAGCGGAATCCCGTTGGGTTTCTTTCAGCCTCCAAGGGTGTAATCACCATATGATCTTTTACCTGCTTTAGTATTATTTATCTAATTATTTTTTAAATGAAAAAATTATTCATTGCTGCTATTTTATTAATAGTAGTGTCGGTTAGTTACGCATGCCCTATCTGTGGCTGTGGTGGCGGAAATTTATACATGGGTTTGTTTCCCAATTTTAAAAGTAAGTTTATTGGTGTAAGATGGAATTATGCTGCTTACCATACACATCTCATCAATGATCCAACACAGTTTAGTCACAATTATTATAATACAACTGAAATATGGGGCGGTATCATTATAGGTAAACGCTGGCAGCTATTGGCTTTTCTGCCCTACCATTCCAATATACAATTCGATGACGATGCAGGTCATACCACCAAAAGTGGTTTGGGAGATATCACTTTACTGGGTAATTACAAATTGTTTGATACAAGATCAGGAAATATATCATCCCAACAAGTGTGGATAGGCGGCGGTGTTAAAATACCCTCCGGCTCTTTTAATGTTGATACAAATGATCCTTCTACAACACTGGCGGATATCAATGCGCAAATCGGTACTGGAAGTGTGGATCTCTTTTTAAATGCAAGGCATTCTTTTCAGTTTAAAGACTTTGGGATAAATACTTCAGCCAGTTATAAAATAGGTATGGCCAACAGCCAGCACTACAAATATGGCAACAAATTAGACATCAATAGCATAGCATTTTACCAGCTAAAAACCAAGCGCTTTATCATTGCACCCAATGCCGGACTGGCGTATGAGAACACCGGGGGCAATCGCTTAAACAGGCAGAAAATTTATTTGAACGACGGGCTGGATACAGGATCTTTTACCACCGGTGGCCATGTGTTGAATTGCTTAGCCGGTGTTGAAGTGAACTTTAAAAAGGTAACCATAGGCGCCAATATTCAATCACCTGTATCGCAGCAATTTGCTGCAGGGCAAACCAATTTAAATATGAGGGGTATGGTACATTTGACTTTTTCTTTGTGATATTTTTTGTGACTGATGATGAAAGAAAATGAGAAATGAATTCATTCTTTTCATAAGAACCTGCGTTTTATTTGGATAGTAAAAATCAATGTACCTACATTTGCAACGAATTTGGTTTCTCTGCTTCAATGCAGAGAATTAAAAGGGAAGCCGGTGTAATTCCGGCGCTATCCCCGTAGCTGTAAGAAGCCCATCCAACCTTCCTAAAGGGGAGGCTTTGGAAGAGTAAAATTGTTGAAGTTTCACCACTGTTCCAACCAATGCGGAATGGGAAGGTTTCAATAATGCTTCAAGCCAGAAGACCTGCCAGGTATCGTATTTATTCATTCACGGCTTTCGGGCGAAAGGCATGGAGTGTAAGCGCTGTAAGGCATTTATATTTCTACACAATGTTACGTATTATAGTACCAGCATTGTAATTTTCCGGAAGCAGTCACAAAAAAATTTTTCAAAAAAATGAAAAGAAAATTTTTATTGGTGACTGCTGTAATTATCAGTAGTCAGTTGTACGCACAGGACAGTACAAAACAAACTTTGGATGAAGTAGTGGTAACCGCTACCAAAACTCCCATCAAGCAATCACAAACAGGCAAAGTGATAACCGTAATTGACCAGGCCACACTGCAGCGCAATGCAGACAAAACCCTCACGGAAATACTGAATTACCAGGCTGGTGTGTACGTGAATGGTGCCAACAATATATTGGGCACCAACCAGGAAATGTATATGCGTGGAGCTGCATCCGGTAACACACTTATTTTGCTGGATGGAATTCCGGTAAATGATCCCTCGCTCATCAATAATTCGTTTGATCTGAATAACATCAACCCTGCGCAGATTGAAAAAATTGAAATTTTAAAAGGTGCACAAAGCACACTTTGGGGCAGCGATGCTGTGGCAGGTGTCATCAATATCATTACCAAAAAAGGGGGTACAAAAAAACTTGCCCCATCAGCCAATATTGCTTACGGCAGTTACCATACTTTTAAAGCCGGCGCCGGCATCAACGGCAGGATCGACAAGTTTACTTATAACGTTAATTACAATCATACCAACAGCAAGGGCTTCTCATCTGCTTATGACAGTACCGGTGGTAATTCGTTTGATAAAGATGGATTTAAACAAAACAACGTACAGGCAAATCTCGGCTATGTTTTTTCACCAAAATTGTCCGTTACTGGTATGACGAATTACGGCAAGTATAACACTGACCTGGATGGCGGCGCTTTTAAAGATGATAAGGATTATACCGGTGTGAATACAAGTTTTATCAACTCACTTACGCTTGTTTACAAATTAAGGAATGCGTCTTTTCATTTCAGCAATACGCTTATCAATACTCACCGTACTTTGTCAAATGATACCACTGCTGCTACTGACAATGGTGATTTTTACCGTGCAGATTTTAAGGGTACCTCTTATGTGTCCGAACTGTTTGGAAATGTATCACTCAGCAATAAATTATCACTGGTAGCAGGTGTTCAGCGCAACGCACAAAATACCAGCCAGCATAACAATGGCTACAGCAGGGATTTTGATTATGCGTATTCCTCGGCCCTTGGAAAAGACAGCGCTAAAACAAATAACTATGCACTATATGCTTCCTTAATGTTGTTGAACTTAAATGGCTTTAACGTAGAAGGTGGCGTACGTTACAATCACCATAATATTTATGGCAGCAATGCTACTTTTTCATTTAATCCATCTTATAATATTGATGAAAATACACGGGCATTTATTAATATTTCATCTGCTTACAAAGTACCATCCCTTTACCAGTTGTACAGTGAATACGGCAACAGGGATTTGCAACCGGAAAAAAGTATCAACTACGAAGCGGGAGTGCAATTCTTCGGCAACGACAAAAAAAATTCATTGCGGTTGGTAGCATTTAAAAGGGATATCCGCCAGTTGATTATTTTTTATTCAGACCCCGTAACCTATGCCAGTCAATACATCAACAGGGATAAACAAAACGATTATGGCTTTGAGCTGGAAAGTAATATGGCGGTTTGCAAAAAAGGCAACTGGATAAATAACATTACTTATGTAGATGGAAAAGGAAATACAGGGAGTGAAAAGGTGAAAAATTTTTACCGTCGTCCGAATTTTACGTTTAACAGTACGTTTAGTTTACAACCTGTTTCGCAACTGACCTTATCGCCTTCTTTTCGTTTTGTTGGCAGCAGGTTAAAGGGGCAATACGATGCTGGACCGGCAAGGATGCCACATTATTATACGGTCGATTTTTACGCCGGCTACCATATTACCAAACAGGTAAACGCGTTTGCAGACATCCGGAATATCACCAACCAGCATTACGAGGATATTGTGGGTTATAACAGCCGTGGATTTAACTGGATGGCAGGTGTAAGTATTTCTTTTTAATGTAAAGGATTAGCAGGCAGTCAATAAATGGCGGTCCATCAACCGCCATTTATTATTTTCTTCCTGTTAAGGATATTTCAGCGTTGAAATAAAATTAAATTACCTCTCAACAATTTGGCGGGTACTGTTGTTATCAGGTTTTAATAGCAGGAACATTGTCCTCTGATACGAATTGTCCTTTTAAAAAATTGGTTTTAAAAAATATTTTATGCAAGATCTGGATTTTGATATGAAGGCGCCCCTGTTAAGCTGGGATGTTTTTTGCGGCACTTATAATACCCTGATGAAGGATGCTGAAAAGTACCAGCAATCTGTACAGCAAATGAAGCAGATCGCGAAGGTAAATTTGTGGAGCAAAGAGCAGTTAAATGAAGCCCTTAAAAGCATCCGGCAGTTTGTAATTGTCATTACTGATCCAGCACAACAAATTGCTTTCACAGGCCCGGGGTTTGAAGAGATGACGGGCTATTCAGCTGAAGAAGCATATGGGCGAAATCCCAAATTTTTGCAGGGACCTACCACCAATAAAAAAAATACACAGACCATAAAGCAACAATTAACCAATAATAAGGTTTCCGAAACAGTGCTGGAAAACTATCGCAAAGATGGGAAACTTTACCTCTGTAAAATCATTATAAAACCTGTTGTTAACATTCGCAAACAACTGGTAAATTATATTGCTTACGAACAGGAAATTGCTGCCTGAAATGGTAGCTTTACTTGCTCCATTAAAAAATCTGCCCACCGGTTATCAAATTAGGTATCGCTGATTGCTAGTGCTCTGAACGATATTTTTAGCAAACAAAATTATCCGGCAAAAGAGATTTAAATGACGTTACTTGCAATTTCATTTATCAATCTGTTATGCGGTATACCATTGTAATTATTTTTTTGCTGAATTGTTTTTGCTGCCGTGTAATGGCCCAGTATAATTTTAAAGGCATTGTCCGCAGCGCGGAAAATAACCTGCCGCTGGCTGGCGTAACCATTTCAATTTCCGGTAAATCCATTACTCAAACAGATAGTAGCGGTGCGTTTCAGTTTAACGATAGCAGTGATAAAATCAGTATTCATTTTTCTCATATAGGTTACATGTCTGCCGTGGGTAAATATGCAGCAGCCCAACCAATCAATTTGTTGTTAAATCCTGCGGGCATCACCTTATCATCTGCCATAGTAAAAGCTTTTGAAAGTAATACTACATTAAAGAATATTCCAGTAACAGTAAGCGTGTTGGGAACTACTGATTTGGAACGCTATAGCAATACATCTATTCTGCAAGCTGTAAATACTGTGCCCGGTGTTAAGATGGATGAACGTAGTCCGGGTAGTTACCGCTTATCTATCCGCGGCAATTTATTACGCTCGCCTTTTGGTGTACGTAATGTAAAAGTGTACTGGAATGGTATGCCTTTTACCGATGCCAATGGTAATACCTATCTTAACCAGCTTGGTTTTGAAAACGTAGGTAAGATTGAAATTATAAAAGGGCCGGGAGGAAGTCTGTATGGAGCGGGTACCGGCGGTGTGGTGTTGTTAAACAGCCGCACTGCGGATAAAGATGAACACAGCATGGCCATTAATTCACTCGCCGGAAGCTGGGGAATGTTTGAAACAAATGTAGCCTACAAAAAAAGTGATGATCATTCCAATGTTGGTTTTAGCTATGCGCATCAGCAAAGTGATGGCTGGCGCAATCACACCAATATGCGCCGTGATGTAGCCAATTATACTGCTTTATTTGATATCAATAAAAAGCAAAGCATACAAACCAATATTTTTTACAGCGACTTATATTATCAAACACCGGGCGGGTTGACTGTGACGCAACTGGCTGCTAATCCACGCCAGGCAAGGCCTGCAGGCGGCCCATTTAAAAGTGCAGCAGACCAGCAGGCCGCCCTGTATGTTAAAACATTTTACGCAGGCTTTGGTCATACTTACCATTTTAATGATGAATGGACCAATACAACAAATGTGTATACTTCAAATACCCGCTTTAGCAATCCGAGTATTTTAAATTTTCAGCGCAAGACGGAGCAGGGTATTGGCGGCAGAAGTATTACCCAATATCACCATGATAATTTTACAATGAATGTGGGTGGTGAATACCAGTATGGATTTACCAGTACCAGAACATTCGGCAATAAACTGGGCGTGCCGGATACACTGCAGTTTGATGATGAAATTGGCGCTACACAATACAATATTTTTTTACAGGCAGACATCAGTCTCGCTAACGATTTTATATTAAATGCAGGGATCAGTTATAACAATTACAATTACGGTTTTACCAGGCTTAATAACCGGCCGGTAAAAACTATCAATAAAACATTTGATCCCATTGTTGTGCCCCGCGTTTCTTTATTGAAAAAGATGGCTAACTGTTTTAGTGTATACGCCACCGTTAGTAAAGGGTATTCTCCGCCCACAATTGATGAGATTGTACCATCCGCCGGCATTTTTAATGCAACGCTTGATGCAGAAAAAGCAGTGAATTACGAACTGGGTTTCAGAAGTGAACCTGTAAAGAATAAATTGTTTGTTGATGCTGCCTATTATAGCTTTTACCTCAGTAATACCATTGTAACAAGACGTGATGCAAGCGGTGCGGATTACTTTGTAAACACCGGCAAAACCAAACAAAGCGGCCTGGAAGCCACTATCAATTATTATCCTGTCCGCAATGCCGCCGGCTTTATAAACCAGCTAAAAATCTGGAGCAACTATACCAACATTCACGCACGGTTTAATACCTACCAGCAAGGGGTGAATGATTACAGTGGTAACAAATTAACCGGCACGCCACCGAATGTATTTTTAGCGGGTGCTGATATTGCCACAAGGCCGGGCCTGTATGCCAATATTACTTACAGTTATACCGATATATTACCGCTCAATGATGCCAATACATTTTTTGCTTCGCAGTATAATTTGCTGATGGGTCGTGTTGGATATAAAAAGAAATTATGTAAATCACTGAATGGGGAACTGTACTTTTCCTTTGATCGTTCTTTTAATACACCCTACAGTTTGGGCAACGATTTAAATGCAGCAGGCAACCGGTATTTCAATCCATCTGCTCCCGAAAATTATTACGGTGGCATTAAATTAAAATTCAATTTGTAAGCTTCAACCCTGCACAATGCAACCATTTAACATGCACTTAAAATAACGACGGTACTTTGCCAGCGGTTGAAAATGTATATTTGCAAAAATTTTTAATAAATGGATTTTGGCGAAATAGCGATTAAGGAAATTGTAACCGTAGCATTTACCCTTTTTGCGGTAATTGATATGGTGGGCAATATTCCGGTATTGGCTTCGCTGAGAGTGAAGATGGGGGGTGAAATCAGGTCTACCCAGGCCACGCTGGCATCGGGCGCACTGATGATTCTTTTTCTTTTTTTAGGAAAGCAGTTCTTAAATTTATTGGGACTGGATGTGCAGTCTTTTGCCGTAGCAGGAAGTATCGTCATATTTATTATCGGGCTGGAAATGGTATTGGGCCACGAGTTCTTTAAATCAGACGGCAATGCGAAGAGCGGCAGTGTAGTACCGATCGCATTTCCACTGATAGCAGGCTCCGGCACACTTACCACCATCATGAGTTTAAAGGCTAATTATGGAGACATCAATATTTTTTTAGGCATTCTTATCAACTGCATCATTATCTATATCGTTTTAAAATCGCTGAAATGGATAGAAAAAGTGATGGGTCCTAACGGCATGGTGGTAATAAGAAAATTTTTCGGCGTAATATTGCTGGCCATAGCGGTAAAAATATTCGGTAGCAATTTCAGCCATTTCGGAAAGTGATATGGCCTCGTAGTACAATGGATAGTATAAGGGCCTCCGAAGCCCCAGATCCAGGTTCGATTCCCGGCGAGGCCACAAAATTTACATCAGCCCTCATCAGTCTATTTTGGTGAGGGTTTTTGTTTGTCACAAACGCCGGCCAGCCCTTTTCGATATCTGCCTTTCAAATATAACGTCTTACCAAAACGAACATTCTTATCCATTCGTCGAAACAACAACTCTGTTAAACGAAAAATAAAAAAGGCTGACATTATTTGGTGCACTTTTACATCAGAAAGCGGGCAACGTACCAACTTTCAACACCAGTTTTAAATTGAATATCCTAACGAAACAAACCAATCCGAACAACCAATCAACATCCAACTATTTTAAAGAAAAAGCCAGATCCTAAAAAACCAACAAACGAATATCCGATACCCTGATTAAAGACCAACATCCGATTAACTAAAAGAGACCAACGAGTATTTAATATCCTACTAAAAAAAGACCACTGTCCCGCCTTGAAAAACGCATTGTAACCAATGCTGCCATCAAAACGGATCAAAAGCCAACTTGAATATATTTAAAATGCCCCTTTAAACGGGGCATTTTTTTATGCGCGGGCTTTATGCCTCCTTCGTCTTTTTAAACATCGTGGTTTACCTGATAATGATAATGCCTGCTGTTTTAGGTGACTGCCTATTAAAAGTTTCTACTTCCAGTTTTTATTCGGCTGAGGCCCCATTTCAAAAACCAGTTGGTGGCCGTTGATAATACTGGTATGCGTAATGAAAGGATGATCTAATGATTTGCCATCCAATTGTACACTTTGAATGTATTTGTTTTCAGCAGAGAGTTTGTTGGCAATAACGGTAAATTTTTTTGGCTGATTGCTGGCTTTATATTTCAACACTAATTTTGGAAACTGCGGTGCGCCCATGGCATAAATGCCTGAGGCAGGTGTTACCGGGTAAAAGCCCATCACCCCAAAAATATACCAGGCGGCCATTTGCCCGCAATCCTCGTTGCCATTGATGCCGAGCGGTTCGTTGCGGTAATTTTCTGTGGTGTGCTTTCTTATCAGTTCCTGCGTTTTCCAGGGTTCACCACAATAATCATACAGGTAACTGTAGTGGTGGCCCGGTTCATTGTCATGCCGGTAATGGTTACCGTTAAAATTTTCATCCAGTTTGGCAATGAATTTTTCCCTGCCACCCATCATATCAATCATACCCGGAATATCCTGCATAGCACCAAACAAATAGGTCCATTGATCGCCTTCTGTAAAACCGTCCTGCCTGCCCAGTTTATTTTTTGGATTGAATAGTACAAATGTACCGTCCGCTAATTTGGGGATCAGGAAACCGGTTGTTGAATCGTACAGGTTTTTATAGTTTTTACTCCACGCTAAAATTTTGTTGTAATCGCTTGCCTTGCCCATCGCTTTAGCCATCTGCGCCACGGAATAATTATCCGATGAATATTCAATGGTACGGGAAACAGACTCGGCTGTTTTTCCGAAAGGTACATATCCAATGCTGTTGAAAGCAGTAAGACCGGCCCTTGCTTCATAGCCCGTCCACAGGTCACGGTCGCCATAGGCTAGGCTGGTATCATTGTCTGGCGGTACCATGGCATCTTTCAGCAAGGCCTCGTACGCGAGTTTGGTATCATAACCACGCACTCCTTTTACATACGCATCCGCAATCACAGCATCGGCATGTGTACTGATCATGATATTTGTTTCAGCAGGATTGGGCCACATTGGTAAACGGCCACCTTCTCTATACATCTGTAACATGGCGGTGATCATTCCGTTGACACGGTCCGGCTGAGAAAAGATTAATAAAGGATGCAGGGCACGATACGTATCCCATAAAGAGTAATCGGTGTACGAACTTCCTGTGTGAATTTGATCATCAAAACCGCTGTAATATTTTCCATATTCCGACATCTCCCTCGGGAATTGCATGGTATGAAAAAGTGCGGTATAGAAAATCGATTTCTGGTCTTCCGAAATGCCTTCCGGCTGCATGCACTCCAGGTTTTTTTGCCAGGTGTTGCGGGTTGCTGTAACCAGTTGCGCAAAACTGCGGCCCGCAATTTCTTTGGCCATATTGACTCTTGCCTGCTCCAGGCTTATAAAAGAAGTGCCAATGCGCAATTCAATTTTTTCGTTCGCTTTGGTTTTGAAATTAATATAAGCACCCATTCTTGTGCCCAGTTGTTCAAGCGAAGATGGACTCACAGTAGCATTATCCCAGGTGCCAAATGACGCAATTTTTTTATTACACTGAATAACAAAGTAACCTTTAAAGTTTGGCATATCAGGCCCGATCTGTGCTGACATCCGGTCGGGATTATAGCCGGTGATTTCATTTTTAACGGTATCAATTTTTACATAGCCTTTGATCGATTTCATCCTTGGGCCATAATCGTTGGAAGGATCTGCCAGTTCCGGATTTAAATCAATGCCCTGAATGATAAAACGGGCTTGCTCTGATGCAGGGAAAGTAAATTGAAAAATAGCGGCCCTTGAAGCAGCGGCAATTTCTCCTTTTATTTTTTGATTGTTGCCTGCATTCAGCAACACCGAATAATAAAAGGGGTGCGATACTTCATCACTGTGTTCAAATGCCAGGGCCCTTTCTTTGGGTAATAATTTTAACTCACCAAGTTGAGGCATTACAGAAACGTAACCATAATCGCCCATCCACACCGTTGGCTGATGAGAAGCCAGGAAACCCATGATGTTTTTTTCTTCATACACATAGGCATTGAGACCCATTTTTGGCTCGGCGGTTTGTGCCAGGAAATTCGTCATGGCGTAAGGTGTACCGACGGCAGGCACTGTGCCACCGCCATCCAGCCCTTTCTTAAAACCGGCGTAGGGCGTACCTATTAAAGGGTTTACATAATCGACTGCCTGCTTGTGCTTAGTCTGTTGCTGCGCAAACGACGTCCAGTAGACAGATAAAAGGCAAAGGGAAAGAACGCTGATTTTTTTCATACTAATGCTTAGAATAGATGTTTAGTTATTAGAATAGATGTTTAGTTATTTGTGATGGCCTGCTTTAAGCAGGTCGTTATATTAAATGGTCCGAAGTGTATTTAAACAAATAAACCTACAGCCGGCAACACAATCGGATGCAATCATACGAAAACCTTTTTCCAAATCGAACATTTTGTTGCGTTCATCGAAATTAAATCATCATTAAGCGAAAAATAAAAATCTGTGCAGGTATTCGGTGCATTTTTACATCAGAAAGCGGGCAACGTACCAACTTTCAACAACCGGTTTTAAATTTTAATATCCTGACGAAACAAACCGAATCCGAATAACCAATCAACATCCAATTATTTTAAAAGAAAAAACCAGCTCCTGAAAACCAATAAACGAATAACAATATCCTGACGAACGACCAAGACCAATTTACTAAAAAACCAGCAACACCGATTATCCGATACCCTGATTAAAGACCAACATCCGATTAACTAGAAAAAGACCAGCGAGTAATTTAATATCCTACTAAAAAAAAGCCCATTGTCCCGCCTTGAAAATCGCATTGTAAGCAATGTGTGTTATCAAAACGGATCTAAACCAACTTGAATATATTAAGAATGCCCTTTTATAGAGGGCATTTTTTATTCGGATAAATCCCCTTTAATCCCTGATATTAATTAACATTTTGCTTCTCCCAAAATATGCTTTGTGGTATGTAGTTTGTGCCATCAGTGATATAGTTCCTGACGCAGTTTTTATTTTAAGTGCCTGTAGCTGGAAACTATTTTAACCTTCTAAAGTGTGCTTGCGATGAAAACAGTCCTTCAATCTTCGGCAGATAATATAGCGGCAGATATGCACTATCATCCCGTAATTTCAATACAGATGTCGTTTGACCCCAAAATGGTATTGAAATCGAAACTGGCGGAGAAATTAAATACAATAGAATGTAGGGTAGAGCAGCAGTTGCTGGATAAATACAATGGGGATACTGCCATGCTGATGATAGATAAATTGCGAACATTAATTGCCGGGCTGAATTATAATACCCATAAAAAAAGTATCGCCATTTATTTGTCGCCTGTTTTTGAAAAAGTAATTTACCTGGAAATAGATGTACAGGAAAAAGTAACGATTGACGGCGCTTTTGATATACGGGAATTGGTACACCACAAAAAGAAGGAGCCTTCTTTTCTTGTTATGCTGCTTACCAATAAAGAAAGCCGTATCTATCGCGGTAATAATGGAAGTTTAATAAGGATTGTTACCACCACGCCAAAGCCGCTACCTACTTATAATAAAAACGAAACCGCAGCAGATTTGGAACATGTTAAACAGTCAATGCTTGATCATTTTTTGCAGCATGCACACAATGCGCTTGGCATTATATTAAAGGCTTATCCTTTACCCCTGTTTATTCTGGGGAAGGAAGAATTATTAAATCAGTTTAGGACTGTATCCAGGGGAGGCCATCCGGTTGTTGGTTACATTTACGAAGAAGTTGCAGATGCTACCGTTCAGGAGATCCAAAAAAAGATTACGGGGCATATTGCAGACTGGAAATCAATTCAGGACAAATATATCGCCTGCCGTTTGGAAAAGGCTGTCAGGGATAGGCGATTGGTGGCTGGCATAAAAAATGTGTGGAAAAACGCCATACACCACAAAGGTAGCCTGCTGCTTGTTGAAAAAAGTTATCCTTATCCCAACCAACAGGATACGGGTGAAGAAATTCTGCTGCATATAATGGAACGTTACCATCCCTCTTCCTATATAAAAAACACAGTGGATGAAATTATAGAAAAGGTTTTTGAAAATGGCGGCGATATTGAGTTTGTGGAAGACAATTTGTTGGCAGCCTACGGACATATTGTACTGATACAGGCTGATTAAATTAATCATCTTGCAGCGAAGCGTTTTTTATTAGAGTGGAGCTATTCGTTTGATGCAACGTTTTTGTGCTGATCCGTTAAAATATCGTTCTTCACCATATCCTTAACAATTAACCTGCCGTATTCATGTGCTAAGCTTTCTGAACTGCCCGGATCAAATGACTGCGTTTGAACAGAATACACTAATTTCTGACCAGGCATGTCGTACACATTGCTTTCCCAAAAGTCTTTGGTATCAATAACGTAATAGCCGGGTTCGTATATGCGGTTATACAACGCACTTCTATAGCCCCAAAAACGGCTGTAATAAAAACCGTATGGTGAGTAATACATAGTTCCCGGGACATATTTCCTTTCTTTTCGTTTATCAAGTAACACAATTGTGATTACAGCATCCACGCCTGTATTCTTTAATTTATCAATGGCGGTATTTTCGTCCATTTTGTCGAAAGCCTTAGGTCCGTATTCCTGCAATGAAGAGATGGCATTGTATCCCAGATTTTCCAAATCACCTACCATGTGTTTTTCCATATTTTCCTGCAGCGTACGATCTTTTTCATTGATAAGAGCAAGTACCATGATCTTGTTATATTTCCTCACCTGAATATCCGGCGCCTTCCAGGAACTGGTGATTTTAGAAGTGGAAGAACAACCCGTCAAAAGCGCTATCAGCACCAGGCTGATCCATTTATATTTTTTCATATTGCCATTATTTTATCTTGTTGTCAAAGTACATATAAATCAGGGCTGTAAAAATGATTGCTGTCAATGCAAAGAGCAATTAAGATCATATACTGCTGGCAGGGCGGGTTTTCAACACAAATACCAGTTTATAAAATACCCCGCCCATTAAAGGCGGGGCTGAGAATGCAGATAGCAATAATTAATTTACATTGATGTGTTTTGCTGAAATTTTTTTTGTTTCTTCCTTGCGGGGCAGCGATATTTTTAATACGCCGTCTTCATACTTCGCAACAATTTTTTCCTGGTTAATTTCTTCAGGCAAATTAAAACTGCGGCTGAAAGAGGAGTAGCTGTATTCTTTGCGGGTGCATCTTTCGTCCTTGTTCTCTTTGTTTTCTTCTTTTTCGCTGCTAATGGTGAGCATGTTGCCATCAACATCTATTTTAAAATCATCTTTTTTTAAACCAGGTGCGGCCAGCGATACTTCGTATTTATCTTTCTGTTCAACAATATTTACAGCCGGTACCTTCAGGGTTCTTCCCCAGGTACTACCGCCATCAAACCATTCGTTCCAGGGTTTAAAGAAATCATCGAAAATTGTCGGCATATCATTGCTGATCTTTGCCAATGTTTGCGTTGCCATAAAAGCCTCCTTTTTTTTAAATTTTTATTGATTGTTTACCTGACAAAAATAGACAGCACACAAGGCAAAAGCAAAGACGATGGTCAGTGAAAATGCTGAGTTTGGTCAGACAGTCCATCGGTTTAAAAGCCCCGGTAGAAAGTAGTTCCGTATTTTATAGATCCCATTTAGAATGTTTCAACCAGCAGACTTTTATGGGCTCCATTTTCCAAAGAAAATACGGAGTTTTTATTTGTTAAGCAGGGGCACTCGCCCATTTTTGGAAACCCTATACCAAGTATATTTGTAGTTTAACCTTAATTTTAGAGAGACTTTTTAACCATTTCAGCAACTGTACTGATTTTATCCTAATATTATCGTCCATGGTAAATGTAAATATTATCGAATACCAGGTATTAACACGTTTAAAAAAAGAACTCTCTGCGGAACTCACGTATCACAATGTGGCACACACTATAGATGTGATCAGGGAATGCCAGGCAATAGCAAGAGCAGAAGGCGTTACAGATGAACAAACTTTAACTGAATTGCACATTGCTGCCATTTACCATGATGCCGGTTTTTTATTTGTGTATAACGGTCACGAAGAAATGGGTTGTGAAATGGCGCGGGAAGAACTGCCTGCTTTTGGGATAGGGGCGCATTCTATCGACAATATTTGCAGGTTGATTATGGCCACTAAAATGCCGCAGTCACCTGATGGTCTTTTGCAAAAAATTATTTGCGATGCCGATTTAGATTACCTGGGAAGGGATGACTTTTTTTTAATCAGCAGCAACCTATGCAAAGAAGTACTGGCCTATAAAATTGCAAATAATAAAAAAGAATGGGAAGAGCGACAGGTGCATTTCCTGCAATCACATACTTATTTTACACAGTCTTCAAGACAAAGCCGTTCGCCTGTTCAATGGGCGCACATACAAAAACTAGTGTTGGATAAAAATAAAAAAACGGGTCAGGTTTAAGCTTTCATTATGTCGAAAAAAAACGGGTATTGGTTAAATGCGCTCAATATAAGGCCGAATGAATGGTGGCTGGTAAAAAAGCTTTTTATAATGCAGTTTATGCAGGGTGCCGGCATTGCTTTTTTCTTTACCGCATCTTTTACATTGTTTCTTCATGAAGTGGGCATTACAAAATTGCCTTATGTCTTTATTTATTCTTCTGCATTGTTGTGGGTTACCGGATTTTTTTATTCCAGGTTGGAGCACAAATATGAGATTGGCAAGCTGGCCATTATTGTTACGGTTTTTATTGCGGTATCTATGTTGCTTTTCAGGTTAGCCTTTGCCTATGGCAATGGCGAATGGTTTTTGTATGGAATGCTGGCCTGGTTTAATGTATTATACCTGTTGAACAACCTGGAGTTTTGGGGCCTTGCGGCAGTACTGTTTGATGTACGCCAAAGTAAGCGTCTGTTTAGTGTAATCAGCGCGGGCGATATACCGGCAAAATTCATCGGCTATACACTTGCATTGTTAACGGTTGAGTATATCGGTACTATTAATTTATTATGGGCAGGTGTATTGTGCATGCTGGCATCCGTGCCCTTCTTAATCAGTATAAAAAAATCGGCCAACCTGCTTGAGCACAATCACGCTAACCACGGACATCAGAAACACAGTGATCATAAAATAACCACGCTGGCAGAAAACTTTGCCGGCAATACGCTTATCCGTCGCCTTGCAATTATTACGATCATTGTTTCTGCCTGTTTTATAATTATTAATTATGCTTTTTATGCCGGTATAAAGGAGGCTTACAAAGATGATATATCACTTGCCCGCTTCATTGCGCTTTTTATGGCTGTAAGCAGAATAATTGCCATGGGCGTAAAGACAGTGTTGACCGGTAGGCTCATCAGCAGGTTGGGCATTATTAAGTCCTTGATGATAACGCCTGTGATAATGATTCTGATGATTATAATGGTTTTAATTGTGCGTACCATGCCTGGCAATGAAAAAATTATATTTTATCTATTTGGTGCTACCGCCATTGCAATAGACATTTTACGCTCCGCCATCAGTACGCCCGTTTTTATTACTATTATGCAACCACTGCCTACGCATGAAAGACTGCGGGCACATAATATACTGAAGGGGATTATGGATCCTTTTGCATCACTTTTTACCGGTCTGCTTTTGCTGGTACTAATCCAATATCAGCCACATGCCGATTTAACCAACATTTACTACATCCTGCTGGCACTGGGCATTTTATGGATAATCGGTAATTACAGGGTAAATAAAGAATATCTTAAAACCATCATTAATACCATCAGCAGCAATTATTTTAACCTGCAAAATTTTTCCATCGATGACAGTGATACCGTAAAATGGGTAAAAGAAAAAGTTGTTTCTGGCACCGAGATGGAAGTAATCAATATTTTAAAAATGCTGGATGCTACCAAAAGTGTTTTGTTTAATGAACTCGTGGTGAGTTCACTGCAGCACGCTTCCGAAAAAATAAAGACGGCTGCAATTCAGTTAATTCAGCAAAAAAATATTCCGGTCGAAAAAGATATTTTATTACAGGTGCTGGCAAGTAACAGCGGTAACGTTAAAGCATCCGCCCTGCAAACACTTTGTAAAACTGGTGTGGATTATCAGCTGGTATTACCATACCTCAATGATGTTGATGCTTCAATTAAAACAGCAGCCATTACAGGGCTTATCAATTACGGGGATGGCATCGCGAAGGAAACTGCAGGCGCCTGCCTGCAGCAATTGGTACATTCAGCGCTGCCTGCGGACAGAATAAATGCTGCGGGTATTTTAGCAAACCTGCATCAGTATAACAGCGGCTGGCGAATTTTGCAAATGCTTCCCGAAGCAGATAATGCAGTTCGTAAAGCTGTGCTGATGGCTGCAGGTAAAACCCGGGATTCTTTATTGCTTGATCAAATTATTGCACACCTGGCAACTGATGAGCCGGTGGCATTACAGTCACTTTTTTTGGCTGGTGAAAATGCGCTGCCTTTCATAAAATCTACCATTGCCGATAAAAATACGCCGCAGTTACTGCAGGAAAAGCTGATTTACCTTGCAGGCCGGATTAGTGGCAGCAAAGCACATGAATTGCTTATTGGGCTGCTCACCAATAAAAAGGAACTGTATAAACCCATTGCGAAGGCTTTATTCAGAAGCCATTATAGTACGGATAGAGGACCTAAAATTTACCTTGAAGGTATTGCGAGGGAATTATTAGCGCACAGCGCTGCCATTGTATATATGCAAAATGTATTACTGCAGAATAAAGATAAATACCAGGTATTGATTAACGCCATGCAAATTGAATTGTGCGATCTGCGGGATGCTTTGCTCAATATTTTTGCCGTATTGTACGACCGGGAAAAAATAAGTAAAGTAAGAACAGCCTATAATACGGGCAAAAAAATAAACATTCTGAATGCGCTTGAAATTATTGAAATGCTTGTACGCAAAGATTTGGCCCTGCATTTTAATGTGATCAATGAACCGGGTGAAATTGCCAACAGGATGGCAGAGTTACATGAATTATATCCTGATCCCTTTTTTAAAAAGGTAGAGCAGGTACTGATCAATATCCTGGCTGATGAAACATGGTCGTATCACTATTGGACAATGGCCTGTTCGCTTTATACAGCCGGGCAACAACAGCACAACGTTGGTAGAACACTGGTGGAAAAATATGCCCTTGCTGAAAATATATTACTGCGTGAAACAGCTTTGTTTGTTAAACTAACTTCGTAATTTTATCAGTCTATATTTATAAATGAAAATTTAAATTTTATTGTATGTCAACATCTGCGGGCAGCCAGGGTTTATTACTTATTGAAAAAGTATTGCTGTTAAAATCATTGAGTATTTTCAGTGAAACGCCTGAAACTATTTTGGCAGAACTGGCGCCGTTGATGCAACAGGAAGAAGTGGAAAAAGGAACACAAATTTTTCAGGAAGGGGAAACAGGCGATTGTATGTATATTATTTTCAGTGGCGAAATTGAGATTCATAAAGGCAAAACCAGCCTGGCTATATTGCAGGAAAAGGAAGTGTTTGGTGAATTGTCATTGCTGGATGCGGAAACAAGAAGTGCTTCAGCAACTGCAAAAACAGATTGTCTTCTTTTTAAAATTGACCAGGAGCCCTTTTACGAACTGATTGAAGCAAGGCCCGAAGTGGCTATGGGCTTCATTAAAATTTTGTGCAAACGGTTAAGAGCACTCAATGATAAAACTGCTTTGCGTGGCAGTTGATTTTTTTAATTCACATCATGTCGTAATCTTTTATATACCTTAATTGAGTTAACATTTTTTCAGCAAATTGTACCCATTATCCATCAAATGAACATCGGAATTTAAACATACCTTTCCTTTTTTATTCATTCATTAACAACCACTTTATTCAACACATGAAAAAACAATCATTGCTTCCCGTAACATTTTTACTTGCCTTTCTTTTACTGAACAGCAGTTTTACACCCGCCTCGAAAGATCCCGTGGGTGAGTATTATCAACTTACAATATATCACTGTAAAACAGCAGATCAACTTGCCGTAACGAGTGCTTATCTTAAAAGTACCTACCTGCCAGCCCTGCATAAAAGCGGATTAAACAATATTGGTGTATTTACCAGTGTTAACAATGACACCGCTGCTGATAAACGTTTGTATGTATTGATACCTTTTGCATCATTACAGAAATATGAGGCATTGATGAATTCACTGACAGCAGGGTCACTCATAAAAAATGATACTTCTGCCTACACCAATGCGGCGCATGATAAAATGCCTTTTGAAAGAATGGAAACTGCTTTGCTGAAAGCGTTTAAAGACATGCTCCATATGAAAAAGCCATCCTTAACGGCGCCATTAACAGAGAGAATTTATGAACTGCGCAGCTATGAAGGCCCCACTGAAAGATTGTATCGTCAGAAAGTAAAAATGTTTAATGATGGGGGAGAAGTAACACTCTTTGACCGCCTGAATTTTAATGCTGTTTTTTATGCTGAAGTGTTAAGCGGCAGCCACATGCCCAACCTGATGTATATGACTACATTCAACAATATGGCTGAAAGGGACGAACACTGGAAAAACTTTGGCAGTGACAGTGTTTGGAAAAGAATTTCTGCTATGCCGGAGTACCTGAATACAGTTTCTAAAGCCGATATCTTTTTTCTTAATCCTACTGATTTTTCAGATTATTAATCACCGTAGTTTTCAAATTAATTAAAGCAACACCATTTAAAATTGCCACATGAAATTAAAAAAGACATGGATGCTGTTGAGTGCAGCAGCTATTACAACAGTTTCCTTCGCACAACAGGGCGACCCAAAAGCAACTGAATTTTACAGCCCCGTTCCGAAAGTAATAACACCGGGTAAAACTGCTGCCGATGCGCCCTCCGATGCCATCGTGTTATTTAATGGTAAAAACCTGGATGAATGGACGTCTACAAATGATACAACTAAAGCCGCTGCCTGGACCGTTGCGAAAAATATCTTGACAGTTAAAAAAGGAACTGGTAATATTCAAACGAAAAAATCGTTTACCGATTACCAGTTGCATATTGAATGGCGCATACCGGCCAACATTACCGGCGAAGGACAAGCCCGCGGAAACAGCGGTATTTTTTTAGCCAGCACTGGCCGCGGTGATGATGGATATGAAATCCAGATCCTGGATTGCTATAATAATTCTACTTACGTAAACGGCCAAACCGGCAGCATTTACAAGCAATCTATCCCATTAGCCAATGCATGTAAAAAGCCTGGCGAATGGCAGGCCTATGATATAATCTGGACTGCTCCCCGTTTTAATGATGACGGAACAATAAAAACTCCGGCGCGTGTTACAGCCATGCACAATGGCGTGTTAGTGCAGAACAATTATGAGTTAAAAGGAGAGACCAGATATATCGGAGCGCCTTATTATAAAAAGCATGGCCCGGCACCCATTAAACTGCAGGCTCATGGCGATAAAAGCGAACCAATCAGCTTCCGTAATATTTGGGTAAGAGAATTGTAAAAGTCAAAGTTGTTGCTAAATAAAAAAGAGGTAGTCTTGCGGACTACCTCTTTCCATTTGATGATTTTTTTATTTTTTACCCATTGCATATTGAATACCGCCCAACAAATGTTGCAGGTAATTCTTCTCCGTATAAGATTCGATAGTATGACCGAGTTCTGTATAAAAAACTCTTCCTCCTTCAAACGGCTGGTACCAGGCCATTGGATGATTATCGCCATTTTTACCACCCTCGTAACTTGTCTCATCAATCTTAATCAACACTTTAACATCCGGGTTCATGTTTTTAAAATTATACCATTCATCTTTTCTAACCCAGGTGGCAGGCAGGTGTTTGGTAGATGCGTGAGTGTTGTCAACCACTATCAGTTTGGCTTCCTGCTGCCTCGGATGAGAAAGAAAATTGGCTCCAATCATTTTATCATACCAGGCAAAATCATATTCGCAATCAGTTGCAGCATGTACTCCAACAAAGCCACCACCGTTGTGAATGTAATTTTGCAATGCCTGTTCTTCAGGCTTACCCAGCACGGTACCAGTAGTACATAAAAAAACAACGGCTTTGTATTTTTTGAAGTTGGCATCATTCAGGTAAGTTGAATCTTCTGTTGCATCTACATCAAAGTTGTTGGCGGCGCCCAGCTTTTTAATGGCTTCAATACCGGTTTCAATACTTTCGTGCCGGTACCCATTGGTCTTTGAAAAAACCAGGATCTTGTCTTTTTCTACCTTTGCAGTAATAGTGTTTTTAAAGGTGAAAGAAACCGCAGCTATGCAGCAGCACAGCAAAAAAAGATTACGGGCAATTTTAATGGCAGGCGTCATGGTATTTTTTTATAGTTGTTTAATTTTAATGTTTCGGTACCAAACAGCGTTACCGTGATCCTGCAAAGCAATTCTACCTTTTTTAAAAGTACCAAAATCAGGCATGTTTTTAAATTTGCTTCCTGCAATCAATTGTTTCCAGTTGTCATCCCACATGGTAGTAGTTACTACATTTACACTGTTTACAAAAATTTGGAGTTTGCCTTTATTGCTGATAATTTCTACTGCATTCCATTCGCCGGGTGCTTTAACAGGCTCTGAAGAACTTTTAATCAGATCATATAAATCGCCTGCACGGTGTTTCAGAATTTTGCCGTCAGGATGGCCTTCATTGTCCAATACCTGTACTTCGGGACCGGTTTTATAAGTCTCGTCGTATTTTGTCGGGTCTTCGTGAACATTGAAAATAATGCCGCTGTTGCCATTTTTAGAAATCTTCCATTCCAATTTTAAATCGAAGTTGTCGTATTCACCGTCTGTTACAATATCGCCGCCATCTTTAATAGTATTGTCAATATAAAGTGTGCCATCAGCCACTTTCCAGCGATCGTTTACCGCATCCTTACCGTATGTATGCCATCCTTTTGTTGTTTTGCCATCAAACAGCATTTTCCAGCCGCCCTGGTTATTACCCGCAGTATTGATTTTTGCAGTCCCCATAAAAAAAGACAACAGGGAAATTAATAATATTTTCATGTGCAATTGGTTTAATTATTTTTTAGCAATAAAACATATTTAGCCATTGCAGTCGCATCTTCCACAGATAATTTATCATGTGCTGCCATTGGAATAGAACCCCAATTGCCCTGGCCGCCTTTGATAATTTTATGAGCAAGCGTATCCAGTGTAGAAGGATTGTTTGGGTATTTATTGGCAACATCCCTGAAGGCCGGGCCAATTAATTTTTCATCTACTTTATGGCAGGTTTTACAATCATTGTTGTTAACCAGTTCAAGCCCTTTTACAAAATCCGGACTATCTGTAACATCCGTCTTGGCAGTAGTCTTAGTGTCAGCAGCAGGTTCGGTTGTTGCTGTTGTAGTTTTCGTCTCAGTTCCTCCACCATTATTGCAGGCGTAAAAGCCAGCGGTCAGTAAACAAATTGTGATAATTTTCTTCATGTGAATATGCTTTTTTTTAATAAATTTTTGAATGATAAAATTACTACTCTAATCCTAAAACAGTGCGGTTAAATTTTTCGTTGCTGCCAGTGTTGGCAAAATCGTCGAACGCCCGTTCTGTAACCCGGATGATATGGTCTTTAATAAATACTGATCCTTCTTTTGCGCCTTCTTCCGGATGCTTGATGGCGCATTCCCATTCCATTACTGCCCAGCCTTTGTAATCGTAGCCAGCCAGTTTACTAAAGATGCCTTTAAAATCAACCTGGCCATCTCCCAGCGAACGGAAACGTCCTGCCCGGTCGATCCAGTTTTGGTAACCACCATAAACACCTTGTTTGCCGGTCGGGTTAAACTCAGCATCCTTTACATGGAACATTTTTATGCGCTCGTGGTAGTAATCTATGTAGGTTAAATAATCAAGGCATTGCAGAACAAAATGCGACGGATCATACAACAGGCAAGCCCTTGAATGATTGTTTACTTTTTCAAGAAACATTTCATAACTCACGCCGTCATGTAAATCTTCACCGGGATGAATTTCGTAACAGAGATCAACGCCGTGTTCATCAAAATGATTCAATATGGGCAACCATCTTTTTGCCAGTTCGTTAAAACCGGTTTCTACCAGGCCGGCCGGGCGCTGCGGCCAGGGATATACTGTATGCCATAACAAAGCACCGCTGAAAGTAGCATGGGCACTCAATCCCAGGTTTTTAGAAGCAATGGCGGCGTACTTTAATTGTTGCACAGCCCATTCTGTTCTTGCTTTTGGATTATTGCGGTAAGCTTCCGGCGCAAAGCCATCAAACAGGGCGTCGTACGCAGGATTTACTGCTACCAGCTGGCCTTGTAAATGGCTGGACAATTCGGTTATTTCCAGTCCGCAGCCGTTGATGATTCCTTTTATTTCATCACAGTATGTTTTGCTTTCAGCAGCTTTCTGCAGGTCAATAAGGCGGCCATCCCAGCTGGGAATTTGTACGCCTACAAAGCCAATACTTTTTGCCCATTTACAAATGCTTTCCAGCGAATTAAACGGAGCTGCATCTCCCATAAATTGCGCTAAAAAAATTCCGGGCCCTTTTACTGTTGTCATAATTTTTTATTTTATTCCACACAACGAACGCAACGGAAACAAAGTACACAAAGCTTTTGGAACGCTGTGGCCGTGGTCTTCTCTTTGTTCTTTGTGAGAAAAATTAGCAGAGAATTAATTTACTATGTGATCGTACCATTTTTTATCAGACTGGGATGATGCTACCACGTTATCTATAAATGCCATGCCCCTGATGCCATCTTCAACTGATGGAAAATCCAGTGCTTCTTTTGAAGGAGTTGTTCCATCAATTTTGGCAGATAATGTTTGAGCAAAATTGCGGTAGATGTTGGCAAATGCTTCCAGGTAACCCTCCGGATGCCCGCCCGGCGTACGGCAACTATTTTTTGCAAAGCTTGAAAGACCCGGGTAATTGCCGCCGGCCCTCAAAATCTGTGTTGGCTGATCAAGCCATTTTGCCAGCAGGGTATTGGGTTCGTGTTGTGCCCACTCTAAGCCACCTTTCTCTCCATACACCCTTATTTTCAAAGCATTCTCTTCGCCGGCTGCAACCTGCGATGCCATTAAAACACCGGCTGCACCGTTACTGAATTTCAGCAATACATTGCCATCATCATCCAGTGCACGGCCATCAACGAGGATGCTTAGATCAGCACATATTTTTGTTATCTGTAAGCCGGTAATGTATTCAGCCAGGTGAGCTGCATGCGTACCGATATCGCCCATGCAACCACTCTTACCGCTTTTGCTTGGGTCAGTTCTCCACGCGGCCTGTGCGTTGCCTTCTCTCTCACTCAACTTACTTAGCCATCCCTGCGGGTATTCTACCCATACCTTTCTGATTTTTCCCAAAGTACCTTCTGCAACCATGGCTTTTGCCTGCTTTACCATCGGGTAACCGGAGTAAGTATGCGTTAAACAAAGCGTAAGACCGGTTTCCTCTACCTTGGCTTTCAGTTGTTTTGCTTCATCTAAAGTAAAGGCAATGGGTTTTTCTATTACTACATGAAAACCATGGTCAAGCGCCATCATGGCCGGTGCAAAGTGTGCAAAGTTGGGAGTAACGATGGTTACAAAATCAATCCGCTTATCGGCGGGCAGTTCGCTTTCTTTTTTTATCAGTTCATCGTAAGTCAGGTACGTTCTTTCTTTTGGTAAGAAGAGCATTTCACCTGATTCTCGGGCAATATCCGGGTTAATACTCAGTGCACCGGCAGCCAGTTCTATCAGTCCGTCCATGTTAGAGGCGAAGCGGTGTATGGCGCCGATAAAAGCATCCTTGCCGCCACCGATCATTCCCATCCGTAGTTTTCTGTTCATGTTGTTTATAATTATAAGTGGTTGATTGTTTTTAAAGCATCGTTGTTGAAATGAATACATGGAGTAAAAAATGCAACACATATCGTTTTTTCGGGAAGGCTAAATTATCATTTTATTTTAACAGATAACCAGCTGCCTGAATTAAAAATAAAGTGATTTGGTGCCTTAAAGGTAAAAGGCAATCAGGCTAAAAATTCATCTTCTTAAAAATTAATTTTAAGGGCTTCGGAAATGCGGGAGACGATATTTATAAAATATGGGTAAAATATCAAAACGATATATTTTTATTAGCCATTCGATTTTTTATTTAGATAAATTCATACCTTGTCAACTCATTGCTTAAAAAAAACTTAACGATTATGCCTGCCTCTATTCAGCGGAATAAATTATTTGTAGCCAGTTGTATGGCTTTGTTGGTAACCTCACTTTCTTTCGGCATAAGGGCCGGCTTATTAGACACGTGGAAACATAGTTTTGGACTTACCCAGGAAGATGCCGGTATTATCACAAGTACCGCTTTCTGGGGCTTTCCGCTGGCTATTATTATAGGCGGATTTATAGTTGATATTATTGGGATGAAAAAGTTATTGGTAGGTGCAGGTATATTTCATTTGGCCGGTATTTTATTAACGGTTTTCGCAACCGGCTTCTGGACACTTTTTTTCTCTACCTTATTAATTGGCCTTGGAAACGGACTGGTTGAAGCCGCTTGTAATCCTCTGGTAGCAAGCCTTTATCCGGAAAATAAAACTACCCGGCTCAATTATTTTCACTTGTGGTTTCCTGGTGGAATTGTAATTGGAACATTGATCGTTCGTTTTTTTGGAGTACACATTCCAGACACATTGTACATGGCCAACTGGCAGATACTGGTTGCAGTAATGCTTATTCCTACTATCATTTATGGTTACCTGTTTAGTAAACTGGACTTTCCTGTTACCGAAAGGGTTTCAAGTGGCGTATCCACTTCTGAAATGTATGGCGCATTGATCAATCCATTATTTTTCCTGATGATTATTTTGATGTTCGGTACGGCCATTACAGAATTATTCACCGGTCAGTGGATTGATGTATTGTTAAAAAATGTTAGTGATAACGCCTTGCTTTTATTGACCATTGAAACGGGTGTGATGGTGCTGGGACGTGCTTTTGCAGGTCCGGTTGTTCATCGCCTTTCGCCCTCTGGTGTGTTATTGTTTTCTGCTATTTTCGGTGCACTGGGTTTATATCTTTTGGGTCATTCAACCGGTAATATGCTATTTGTTGGTGCATTGATATTTGGTATCGGTGTTTGTTATTTCTGGCCAACGATGCTTGGATTTGTTTCTGAAAATTTACCCAAGACCGGAGCTGTAGGCATGAACCTGATGGGAGGCGCCGGCATGTTTGCGGTTTCTATTTACATGATTTTTATGGGTGGATATTATGACAGGCTGGTTGCTGAAAAGTTACCCGCCGGAGCTTCTGTAAGTGCTTATTCTGCACCAGATGCAACACCCGCAATGGCTACCGCACTCAACGATGCGAAAGCCGCTGCCGGTCCCGCTATCATCAATGTAACCCTGGTAATTCCTATTATATTAATTATTGCATTTGCCGGTCTGTTCTTCTACATGCGTTCAAAGAAAAAAGTTGCGGTTCAGCCTGCATATTAAATCACCTTATACAATTATCTTTATGTCAACACAAAACAGACGTGCAGTTATAAAAAATCTGCTGGCAGGTTCAGTGGCTGTGGGAGCGTCTTCTATATTAAATGCATGTGCTGCAGAAACTAAAAACGATACAGGCCTCATGAAATTAAAAGGAAATATCAACCACTCTGTTTGCCAATGGTGTTATGGATCTGTACCGCTGGAGGAATTATGCCAGGCGGTAAAAGAAATTGGCTTTGGTGCCATTGACTTAATTGGTCCCAAAGATTGGCCAACGCTGAAGAAATATGGTTTGTATAGTTCCATGTGTTATCACGGGGGCAATGTTAGTTTAACTAACGGGTTCAATGATAAAAAATTTCATGAACAATTGATTAAAGATTACACAGAAGTTATTCCTTTAATGAAGCAGGCGGGCTACACAGACGTAATTTGTTTTAGCGGAAGCCGCAACGGCATGGACGATGAAACAGGATTAAAAAATTGCGTAGAAGGATTGCAGAAAATTTTGCCGCTGGCGGAAAAAAATGGCGTTACCATCCAGATGGAACTGCTGAACAGTAAAATTGATCATAAAGATTATATGTGTGATAAATCTGCCTGGGGTGTTGAATTATGCAAGCGTTTAGCCAGCGAGAATTTTAAACTGCTGTACGATATTTATCATATGCAGATTGATGAAGGTGATGTGATCCGCACCATACAGGATAACCATCAATACTTCGGGCACTATCATACAGGTGGTGTACCAGGCAGGCACGAAATTGATGAAACACAGGAATTATATTATCCCGCTATTATGAAAGCCATTGTAGCAACAGGTTTTAAAGGATATACAGCGCAGGAATTTATACCAACAGGAAAGGAAAATAAAGACAAACTGGCCAGTTTAAAAAAGGCTGTATTGATTTGTGATGTATAATACGCTTCAGGAGCAGGATTAAAATTCATACATAAACTCTGATAATTATTAACGAATGCCAAACAACACGTATGATGCGATTGTGGTAGGTTCAGGTATTAGTGGTGGTTGGGCTGCCAAAGAACTTACAGAAAAGGGATTGAAGGTTTTGATGCTGGAACGTGGTCGCGATATTGAACATGTGAAGGACTATGTAAATGCCAATAAAGAAGCATGGGATTATCCGCACCGTGGCGAACGCACCCAGCAAATGATAAAGGATTACCCGGTACTGAAAAGGGATTATCCATTAAACGAAACCAACCTCGATTATTGGGCTAGTGACAAAGACAGCCCCTATACAGAAATAAAACGCTTCGATTGGTTCAGGGGATATCATGTAGGTGGACGATCGCTGATGTGGGGACGTCAAAGTTACCGCTGGAGCGATTTTGATTTTGAAGCCAACCTGAAAGATGGAGTTGCGATCGACTGGCCAGTAAGATACAAAGACATTGCTCCCTGGTATGATTACGTAGAAAAGTTTGCTGGCATCAGTGGTTCAAGAGATGGCCTGCCACAACTACCTGACGGACAATTTATGCCGGCCATGGATATGAATATTGTGGAGAAGGATGTGAGTGAGCGGATGAACAAACATTACAACAGTTACAGGAAAATGATCATCGGCCGTACGGCCAATATTACTGAAAAATTACCCGGACGAACCAATTGCCAATACAGGGATAAATGCTGGCTCGGATGTCCCTTCGGTGCCTACTTCAGCACCCAATCATCTACTCTACCGGCAGCGAGGGCTACCGGAAATCTTACACTACGGCCATGGAGTATTGTTACAAAAATTTTATACGATAAAGATAAAAAAAGAGCTACCGGGGTGGAAGTACTGGATGCACAGGACAACAAGACTTATGTATACAATTCCAAAATAGTATTTCTGAATGCATCTACTTTAAATAGTGCCTGGGTACTGATGAATTCTGCCACCGATGTTTGGGAAGGCGGATTAGGAAGTAGTAGCGGAGAACTTGGGCACAATATAATGGATCATCACCTGGGTGTTGGTGCAAGTGGTTTGGTTGAAGGTTTTGAAGATAAGTATACGTTCGGTCGTCGTGCCAACGGTATTTATATTCCCCGTTATCGTAACTTATTTGGCGACAAAAGAGATTACCTGCGGGGCTTTGGTTACCAGGGGGGGGCAGGCCGCGATGGATGGGGAAGAAATATTCCGGAGTTTACCATTGGTGGCGACTTTAAAGATGCTGTTGCTGAACCCGGCGCATGGAGTATGGGTATGGGTGGTTTTGGAGAAACATTGCCTTATCATGAAAATATGATAACGCTGGATAAAACCAAAAAAGATAAATGGGGTTTGAATGTACTGGCGATGGATATTGAGTACAAAGAGAATGAAAAAAAGATGCGCATCGACATGCAGAAAGATGCAGAAGAAATGCTCACCATTGCCGGTGTTAAAAACGTAACCAGTTACATGGGCGATGGAACGCTGGGTCGTGGTATACATGAAATGGGATCTGCACGAATGGGAAGGGATCCTAAAACATCAGTGCTGAACAGTTTTAACCAGGTATGGGATGCACCCAATGTATTTGTAACCGATGGTTCTTTTATGACGTCGGCCGCTTGTCAGAATCCGTCACTAACTTATATGGCTTTTACGGCAAGGGCAGCCGATCATGCAGTAAGCGAATTAAAAAAAATGAACTTATAATTTATAAACTATTCCGGTAACGACAACCGGAGCCAAACAAAAAAAGATAATTATGCCACAGGATTCAACCAATGTGAACAACAAGGCAGTGACTCAAAATACGTATGATGCTATCGTGGTAGGTTCCGGTATCAGCGGAGGATGGGCTGCAAAAGAATTGACAGAAAAAGGATTGAAAGTATTGTTGCTGGAAAGAGGCCGCGATATTGAACACGTAAAGGATTATGTAAACGCCAATAAGGAAGCGTGGGATTATCCGCACCGTGGCAGGCGCACCCAGCAAATGATCAAGGATTATCCTGTACTAAAAAGAGATTACCCTTTAAATGAAACTAACCTGGATTATTGGGCCAGTGATAAAGACAGTCCTTACACAGAAATTAAGCGTTTCGACTGGTTTCGTGGCTACCATATGGGTGGCCGTTCATTGATGTGGGGAAGACAAAGTTATCGCTGGAGCGATTTTGACTTTGAAGCAAATTTAAAAGATGGGGTTGCTATTGACTGGCCTGTAAGATATAAGGACATTGCTCCCTGGTACGACTATGTTGAAAAATTTGCAGGCATCAGCGGATCAAGAGATGGTTTGGCTCAATTGCCCGATGGGCAGTTTATGCCTGCAATGGATATGACGATTGTGGAGAAAGATGTGGCTGCCAGAATTAAAGAACATTATAAAGGAAAACGTGCGATGATTATTGGCCGTACTGCAAATATTACCCAGCCATTACCTGGCCGTACCAACTGCCAGTACAGAAATAAATGCTGGCTGGGATGCCCGTTTGGTGCTTATTTTAGCACACAGTCTTCTACTTTGCCGGCGGCTAAAGCTACTGGAAATCTTACGGTTCGTCCATGGAGTATTGTTACAAAAGTGTTGTACGATAAAGATAAAAAGAAGGCAACAGGTGTGGAAGTGCTGGATGGCGAGAACAACAAGACTTACACATACAACGCAAAAATTATATTCTTAAATGCTTCCACTTTAAACAGTGCCTGGGTATTGATGAATTCTGCCACCGATGTTTGGCAAGGCGGGTTGGGAAGCAGTAGTGGCGAGTTGGGCCATAATATTATGGACCATCACCTGGGCGTGGGCGCAGGCGGACAAGTAGAAGGATATGAAGATAAATATATTTTCGGCCGTCGTGCCAACGGTATTTATATTCCAAGGTACCAGAATTTATTCGGCGATAAAAGAGACTACCTGCGTGGCTTTGGTTACCAGGGAGGAGGCAGCAGGGAAGGTTACAGCAGATCTGCAGAAGAATTGTCTTTAGGCGCTGATTTAAAAGAGGCATTATCGGAACCAGGTTCATGGACAATGGGAATTGGTGGCTTTGGAGAAACATTGCCTTACCACGAAAATTTTGTAACGCTGGATAAAACGAAAAAAGATAAATGGGGATTGAACGTATTGGCGATGGATATTGAGTATAAAGAGAACGAGAAAAAAATGCGTAAAGACATGCTTGCTGACGCCATCGAAATGCTGGAAGCCGCAGGCGTAAAAAATGTAAAAGGTCGTGAAGGGGATGGGACTTTAGGGAGAGGTATTCATGAAATGGGTTCGGCACGTATGGGCAAGGATCCTAAAACATCTGTCCTTAACAGCTTTAACCAAATATGGGATGCACCCAATGTTTTTGTAACAGACGGTTCATTTATGGTATCTGCAGCCTGTGTAAACCCATCTTTAACTTATATGGCGTTTACTGCAAGAGCAGCTGACCATGCGGTGAGTGAATTGAAAAAAGGAAACCTTTAGCGGTTATATGTTTTAGGTTATAAGTTATAAGTGTGTGTGCTCATAGGTTTGGAGCTCCTTTTTGAATTTTTATTTTTTAATTTGTTAACATGCCCGGGGATTCAACCAATATAAATAATAAGGCCGTGGTCCAAAATACTTACGACGCAATCGTGGTGGGTTCGGGTATTAGTGGCGGTTGGGCTGCCAAAGAATTGACAGAAAAAGGCTTAAAAGTGCTAATGCTGGAGCGTGGCCGGCCACACGAACATATTAAGGATTATAAAACAGCCAGTAAAGATCCCTGGGAATTTGAGCACAGGGGTCACACCACATTACAACAACGGAAAGATTACCCCGTAATTCACCGCGGTTGGGCCGCCAGTGAACCTGTTATGGATTCCTGGGCCAGTGAAAAAGATTGTCCTTACACAGAAGTAAAACCATTTACGTGGTGGCGCAGTTACCAGTTAGGTGGCCGCTCGGTTTTATGGGGCAGGCAAAGCTACCGCTGGAGCGATTTTGATTTTGAAGCCAATGCAAAAGATGGCGTAGCGATAGACTGGCCCATAAGATATAAGGATCTGGCACCCTGGTACGATTATGTTGAAAAATTTGCTGGCATCAGCGGTTCCATGGAAGGATTGGCGCATCTGCCGGATGGACATTTTTTACCGCCAATGGATTTAAACATCGTGGAAAAAGATGTTGCTGCAAGAATAAAACAGCAGTTTAAAAACAGGTACATGATCATCGGGCGCACGGCTAATTTAACGGCACCACTGCAGGCCAGAACCCAATGCCAGTACCGCAACCGCTGCTGGGAAGGTTGTCCTTTCGGCGGCTACTTCAGCACACAGTCGTCTACCCTGCCAGCTGCACAAGCTACGGGTAATATTACAGTCCGGCCATGGAGCATTGTTACTAAAATTATCTATGATAAGGACAGCAAGAAAGCAAAGGGCGTAGAAGTGCTGGATGCGGAAACCAATAAAACATATGAGTTCTTTAGTAAGATCGTATTTTTAAATGCATCTACTCTAAATTCAGCTTGGGTGTTAATGAATTCTGCCACGGATGTTTGGGCTGATGGATTGGGCAGCAGCAGTGGCGAACTCGGCCACAATATCATGGATCATCATTACAATTTAGGCGCCTCCGGTACGGTAGAAGGCTATGAAAATGAGACCACATTTGGACGCCGTGCCAACGGATTTTACATTACCCGGTTTGCAAATTTGTATGGCGATAAAAGAGATTACCTGCGTGGCTTCGGTTACCAGGGCAGTGCTTCCCGCCAGGGTTGGAGCAGGGAAATAGCCGAGATGAATATTGGCAGCAATTTTAAAGAAGCATTGACAGAACCGGGCTCCTGGACCATTGGAGCCACCGGCTTCGGCGAGATATTACCTTATCATGAGAATAAAATAACTTTGGATAAAACAGTAAAAGATAAATGGGGATTGCCGGTGCTTGCCATGGATGCAGAAATTAAAGAGAACGAATTAAAAATGCGCAAGGATATTTTAACAGACTTGGTAGCTATGTTTGAAGCATCGGGCGTTAAAAATGTAAAGACACATGATACGGGTCACGCTATGGGCCATGGTATTCATGAAATGGGTACGGCAAGAATGGGAAAAGATCCCAAAACATCTGTGTTAAATAAAAACAACCAGCTTTGGGATTGTCTGAACGTATTTGTAACGGATGGAGCCTGCATGACTTCTTCTGCATGTCAGAATCCCTCTTTAACTTACATGGCGCTGACTGCAAGGGCTGCGGATTTTGCGGTGAACGAACTTAAAAAAGGAAATTTATAACAATCATATAAAAACTATCAATATGGAAAGAAGAGAGCTATTAAAAATGATTGCGGCCTTAACGGGCGGCGCATTCATTGGTGGTGAATTGCTCACCAGTTGTAAAAGCGGGCCCATGGTTGGCGGTCCCACATTCGGCGAAGCAGATACCGCTTTTTTGGATGAAGTTGCTGAAACCATTTTACCTGCCACCAAAACTCCGGGTGCAAAAGCAGCCAAAGTGGGCCAGCTTATGGTAGTGATGGTGAATGATACTTATGAAGATAAGGATCAGAAAATCTTTCATGAAGGCATTGGTAAACTGGAGGAAGCAAGTAAAAAAGCAAACGGCAAATCTTTCCTGGAAGCTACCCCTGAACAGCGCACAGCTTTACTAACAGGCCTTGATAAGGAAGCCAAAGATTACCAGAAAAGCAAAAAGCCGGAAGACCCCGCTCATTATTTTACTATGATGAAACAGTTAACGCTGTTCGGGTACTTTACTTCAAAAGAAGGTGCGACACAGGCGTTGCGCTACATAGCGGTACCGGGCCATTATGATGGTGCTTATCCATACAAAAAAGGTGATAAGGCCTGGGCTACCTAGTATTGATATTTTGCCTGCTAAGAACTAATTAATCATTTTGCCCAAAGAATTTTCTTTGGGCAAAATGATATGTACAGGACTTTATAAAAACGATGATGAAAAAAATTGCCCTCGCAGTATTCCTTTTTCATGTTGCCCCATTAATACTGATGTCGCAGACAACTATCCCGCTTTACAAAGACAAGATACCCAACAGCAAACCTGCGCCGGATGAAGAAAAATCGGAACAGCAAAATGGGATATTGATCATCAGTAAGGTATCAAGGCCTACGCTTACAATTTATCTTCCGCCAAAAGAAAAAGCAACCGGCGCCGCAGTGGTAATTTGTCCCGGTGGTGGCTATGCTGTTTTAGCAGCAGGGCACGAAGGTGCCGATTTTGCGAAGAAATTTGTGGAGATGGGTGTGGCGGCTTTTGTTGTAAAGTACCGAATTCCCAACAGTACAACAATGGTGAATCCCGAAATTGGTCCGTTGCAGGATGCGCAACAAGCTATTAAAACTGTTCGGGAGGGAGCACAAAAATGGAACATCAATCCTGCAAGCATTGGCATCATGGGGTTTTCCGCCGGTGGCCATCTTGCCTCAACAGCAGGAACTCATTTTAATAAAGCTGTTATTGAAAATCCAAACAACACCAGCCTTCGCCCGGACTTTATGTTATTGATTTATCCTGTGATCAGTTTCACAGACAGCCTTGCTCATATGGGCTCCCGCGAAAACCTGGTTGGTAAAAACCCATCTGCTGAAAAAATAATTGAATATTCCAACGAGTTGCAGGTAACGGATAAAACACCTCCCACTTTTTTACTGCATGCGAGTGATGATGGTGCGGTAAGAGTTCAAAACAGTGTAGAATTTTACCTGGCCTTACTAAAAAATCATGTTGATGCAGAGATGCATCTGTACGAAAAAGGCGGGCATGGATTTGGATTGCATCTGAAAAACAAAAATGAGCAATGGATGGACCGGTGCAAAAACTGGATGCAGAATCATGGCTGGGTTGCACCATAGATATTCAATACGATGGGTGTTAATATGGGCCGCTTTAAATCTTAAAATTAAAAAAACACACACATGCTTACACGCAGAAAATTTATTCAGCAAAGCTCATTGCTTGCGGCTGGTTTAATGGTTAATAAAACAGACCTTTTTAAAATGCATAAAGATCTCGGGTTACAATTGTACACCGTAAGGGATGAAGTGAAAGATTTAAAAAATGCACTTCGAAAAATATCAGCGGCTGGTTACACCAACCTTGAATTGTTTGGTTACAACAACCGAATGTATTTTGGCAATACCGTTGCGCAGTTTTCCGCTATGCTAAAGGAAAATAATTTAAAAACAGTCAGCGGCCATTATGGCTTATCCGATATGTTGCATGCACCAGACTACAACTGGAATACCTGGAAATACCTGATTGAAGATGCTACCTTGTTGGGCCATAAATACATTACCATCCCTTATTTGGACGATAAACACAGAACAGGCGATGATTTTAAAAGGATTGCGGAACGTCTTAATAAAGGTGGCGAATTGAGTGCAAAAGCTGGTATTACTACAGCTTACCACAACCATAATTTTGAATTTGAAAAAGAAGGCGATATTACCAAGTACGAGATACTGCTCAATAATACGGATGCCAAACTGGTAAAGTTTGAAATGGATTTGTATTGGGTTGAAAACGCAGGGCAAAATCCTGTTGACTGGTTTAAAAAATATCCGGGTCGTTTCCCGATGTGGCACATTAAAGATATGGAGGCGCCCAGTGCAACAGGTGCCAAAGGCCAAACCTGCGAAGTGGGTAAGGGAGTAATTGACTGGAAAAAAATATTTGCAGCCAAAAATATTGCAGGCCTTGATTATACTTTTGTAGAACAGGAACAATACAGGCACCCTGTGTTTGATTGCATTAAAACCAGTGCAGATTACATGAAAAAGAATTTGTTGAAATAAAAAGCACCAAATTAGTTGAATGGCCGTGTAGCTTTTAGCTATCCGGCCATTTTTTTCTTGTCTGTCAAATAAACAGACGGGTCAAATATCAATGCTGCTTTTAAATTTATATTTACCAAGTCTACAAATCAATAGACAACATGCTACTAATATGAAGGCAACTATTGCTGCATGCCGGGACATACAGCAATTTTCAGGTATTGAAAAGTGAATCAGCACACTTCAAAAAGCAGTACCATTGCATTAAAACCGATAAAAAGTGAAAATGTAAATAGCGCATGCAAAATACTGCCCCAATGTTAACCGGCATAAAATTTACGGAATCAGTAAAAGCGGTTCATAAAAATTAAAAATGAGTTACACACCTTCTTCTACACGATATGAGACTATGCCATATAACCGTTGCGGAAAAAGCGGCATACTTTTACCGGCTATTTCGCTTGGCTTATGGCATAACTTTGGCGGCGTAGATAATTTTGAAACCGGCCGTGTCATTATACGTGCGGCTTTTGATAAGGGCGTTACACACATCGATCTTGCAAACAATTATGGCCCCCCTCCCGGCTCTGCGGAAGAAAATTTCGGCAGCATTTTGAAAAAGGATTTCCCTGGCTATCTACGCGACGAATTGATTATTTCCAGCAAGGCAGGTTATAACATGTGGCCTGGCCCGTATGGCGACTGGGGGTCCCGAAAATATTTAATAGCGAGTCTTAACCAAAGTTTGCAACGCATGCAATTGGATTACGTGGATATTTTCTATTCCCATCGTCCGGATCCAAACACGCCGCTGGAAGAAACAATGATGGCCCTGCATGATATTGTTAAAAGTGGTAAGGCATTGTATGCGGGCTTATCCAACTACCGGTTGCCCGAAGCAAAACAGGCCATTCAAATACTAAAAGACCTTGGTACGCCATGCCTCATCCATCAACCAAAATATTCTATGTTTGAAAGATGGGTAGAAGATGGCCTGGTGGATGAGCTCGAAGCCAACGGCATTGGATGTATCCCGTTTTCTCCCCTGGCCCAGGGCTTGCTGACCAACAAATATTTGCAGGGAAATATTCCTGAAGAATCAAGAGCAGCGAAGGCGCATGGTGCGTTGCAACCGAGTGCCATTACGCCGCAGGTTTTATCTCAATTAAATGCTTTGAACAATCTGGCTCAAAAGCGTGGACAATCGCTTGCACAAATGGCGCTGGCATGGATATTAAAAGATAAAAGAATAACTACAGTTTTGATAGGGGTAAGCTCTGTTGCACAATTAAATGACAATCTTGCCACATTAAATAATCTGGCTTTTACTAACGACGAACTAACTGCCATCGAAAAAATTTTGAAGGCAGGTTAGTTGATAAGGCGGATACACAAAGGATAATTTTTAATTTTGTATTAGCAATATGGTCAAAAGCAGGCAACTTAAACAACCTGCTTTTGTCTTAGAAACTTGTATAAGTATATTGTAAAAATTAAGCAGGTTTTAAAATCAGTTTCCGCTATTTGTACTATCTTGTTTTATAGTATTTATTTCTTTTAATGCTCCCGTATTTTGTTAAAATATTTTAACGGTAATTTTTTAAAAAGCAGGGATTTTATCTTGCGGATTGTACCGGAAAAGTAGCTTGTAATCACTAACCAATGAGTAACAACCAATCACCGCTGTTATCCCTATTTTTAAAAAAAATTGACCTTTACAAGAATATATCGTTAGTTTTGCGATAGTTTACTACGCAACTATTGATATATGGACTGTAAAGAAATGCCGGATACGCTTGGTTTTATGATTGTTCACACGGGTAAACTGTTGTTGAAAACAATCAATGGAGCCTTTTCCGGTATCACAAAAGATATCACCTTTGAGCAATTAGGGGTGTTATATTATTTGTCACGCAGCACAACCAAAGAAATGATACAGCAGGATATTGCCACGGTGATGGACAAAACTAAATCTGCAATATTGCGGTCCATTGACATTTTAGAAGAAAAAGGATTTGTGAAAAGATTACCGGTAGCAGGAGACAGGAGGAAAAATGTAATTGAGCTAACCTCAACAGGAAAATCAATCATTGATATTATGCACGGAAAGTTTTTGGGGCAGGACGGAATTTTAAAGGAAGGAATCAGCGAAAAAGACGTGGAAACCTGTATGGACGTACTCGCAAAAATTCAGGAAAAGTGTAAGTAGCAGTCTGATAAAAATGAAAGAGTACCAATATTTTTTGTAATTATATCGCTTAAGGAAACATTTTAAAACACTGCAATGACTAATAAAACCTTGCTAGAGAAAGTATCCGCTTTCAAAACTGCTGAAAATTTAAAAGCAGCTGACATTTATCCTTTTTTCAGGCCACTGGAGAGTGACCAGGACACTGAAGTAATTATTGCCGGTAAACGGGTGCTTATGTTTGGCTCAAACAGTTACCTTGGTTTAACCAATCATGCAGCTGTAAAAGATGCAGGGAAAAAAGCCATCGAAAAATATGGCAGTGGCTGCGCCGGCTCCAGGTTTTTAAACGGAACACTCGATTTACATATTGAACTTGAAGCAGCATTGGCCCAGTTTGTTGGCAAAGAAGCTGCGTTGGTTTTTAGTACAGGCTACCAGGTAAATGTGGGCGTACTTTCTGCTTTAGGGGGAAGAACAGATTATATATTTTCAGACGAATTAAACCATGCCTGCATTATCGACGGCGCCCGTTTATCTTTTTCCAAATTGTATAAATATGGCCATTCTGATATGGCGCATCTTGAAAAATTATTGAGCAATGTGCCTTACGAAGCATTTAAAATAATTGCTACAGACGGTGTGTTCAGCATGGAAGGTGATATATCTAAATTAGACGAGATTTCTGCCCTGGCTAAAAAATACAATGCGTCCATTTTCCTGGATGATGCACATTCTCTCGGTGTTCTCGGACCTGCTGGACAGGGAACTGCCGCTCACTACAACATCACGCATAATGTCGATCTTATAATGGGAACATTCAGTAAATCGCTGGCTTCTATCGGTGGCTTTATTGCAGCTGACAAAGTGATTATTGAATACCTGAAACACCATGCCCGCTCTTTAATTTTCAGCGCCAGCATTACACCGGCAGCTACTGCAAGTGCTTTAGCTGCATTGACTGTATTAAAAAATGAGCCGCAGAGAATTGAAAAATTATGGGCCAATACCAACTATGCACTGGATGCTTTTAAGAAAGCTGGTTTTGACATCGGCTTGTCCGAATCACCCATCATTCCGATTTTTGTAAGAGATAATGAGAAAACTTTCTTAATGGCGAAAATGCTGATGGATGAAGGCATTTTTGTAAACCCTGTGGTTTCTCCAGCGGTTAGCAGCGACTCATCTATGATCCGGTTTTCATTAATGGCTACGCATTCCTTTAAACAAATTGATTATGCGGTAGAGAAAATTAAAAAGGTTTCTTACAAATTGAAAGTGCCTTTACTAAAAGTAAAAAGAGCATGATTGAAATAAAGAAGGTCGAAAGCAAAAAGCAGTTGGCTGCTTTTGTAGATTTTCCGCATGAGTTATACCGGGGCGATAAAAATTATGTTCCCGAACTGCACATTGCCCAGCGGGACATTCTCACACCTGGCAAACATCCTTTTCACAATCATTCATCCATGCAGCTTTTCCTGGCTTACAAAAACGGAGTGCTAACAGGGCGTATTGCAGCTATTTTGAATAACAATCACAATAAATTCAATAATGTAAGTGAAGGATTTTTCGGTTTTTACGATCTGTACAATGATCCCGAAGTATCAAAAAAATTATTGAACGAAGCAGAAAAATGGCTGGTTGCATATGGTGCAACTAAAATGATCGGGCCGGTTAATCCATCTACAAATGAAACTGCGGGTTTACTGGTTGAGGGATTTGATTCTCCTGCAGTTGCTATGATGACTTATAATAAGCCGTACTATCTTGATTTACTGACTGCAGAAGGGTTTACAAAAAATATTGATCTCTTAGCATATGATTTGCCCACAAACGTCGTAGATAAAAAGTCAATTAAGTTAAAAGAATTACTGGCTCAAAGGCTGAAGGATAGAAATATTACTGTTAGAAATATTAACCTTAAAAATTTTGATACCGAGGTAAAAAATATTTTAAAAGTATACAATGCAGCCTGGCAGGAAAACACCGGTTTTGTACCTATGACGGACGATGAATTCAGGTACCTGGCAAAAGATTTGAAACTGATACTGGACAAGGATTTTGCTTTTGTTGCTGAGTACGAAGGAAAAGCAATTGGATTCGCACTGGCAATTCCAGACATTAACCAGGTATTGATTAAAATAAAAAATGGCCGGTTATTGCCCACTGGTATTTTTAAATTATTGTTTGGTAAAAAGAAAATAGATTATGTAAGGGTGATAGCTCTGGGCGTGAATAAGGAATACAGAAGGGTAGGCATTGAAGCTTTTTTTTACTCAGAAATCATTCAGCGTGCAATGGATAAAAAAATAAAAGGCGGCGAAGCGTCCTGGATTTTGGAGAACAACGAAATGATGAATAACGGGCTGTTAAAAATGAACGCCAGGGTGTACAAGCGGTATAGAATTCTTGAAAAAGCAATATGATTGAAAATGTCCTGATAACAGGTGCCAGTGGTTTTTTAGGGTATCATTTAATAACAGCGGCACTTGAAAAAAATCTGTCAGTGTATGCTGCGGTAAGAAAGAACAGCAGGATTGATCACCTGAAAGCATTGCCGGTTAAATTTGTCTTTCTAGATTACAATGATGTTGAGGATATGGCTAAAATCCTTGCTGACATTAACATTCATTATATAATTCATGCCGCTGGTGTAACAAAAGCTGTTAAGCAGCAGCATTACAATGATATCAACGCCGGTAATTCGGTCAACCTGGCCAGGGCGGCGGAAATCAGCAAAGTACATTTTAAAAAAATGGTATTTATCAGCAGCCTTGCTGCGGCTGGCCCGGCAACTGATTTGGCTGATACTATTACAGAACAAAAAGAACCAAGGCCGGTTACTGCATATGGAAGAAGCAAGTTGTTAGCTGAGAATGAACTGTCAAAATTGAACATACCACTTGTTACCTTGCGGCCGACAGCTGTTTATGGTCCGGGTGATAAAGATATTTTTATAATGCTGAAAACGGTTAGCAGGGGCATGGATCCTTACATGGGACGGATTGCTCAGCAACTTAGTTTTGTTCATGCAGCAGATGTGGCAACAGTAGCAGTGCAGTCTCTGTTTTGTGATGCGAAAGGTGTTTATAATATTACGGATGGCAATAAGTACGGCAGGTATGAATTTGCAGATATCACAAAAAAAATATTAAAGAAAAAGGCATTGCGGTTTCATATACCAATGCCTTTAATAAAAGTATTGGCTTATTTTTTGGAAACTGCCAATGGCTGGATAAACAAGCCTGCGGTAATTAACAGGGAAAAATTACACGAACTGGCGGCCACTAACTGGTATTGCGATATCAGTAAAGCAAGAAAAGATTTAAACTTTAAACCAAAATTCAGTCTTACAAACGGATTACAAAATAGCATAGACTGGTATAAAAAAAACAGGTTGTTGTGAAAGGAATTTGGAGTGGATTTTTAAATAAAACAGCTGATTGCCGTAAGCTTGTTGAAAGACTGTAATGAAGATTTATAAAACAATAGCATCTGTACTGGGCATAGGTTACGTAGGTAAGGGAGGCGGTACAATTGCGGCTTTGTTATATTGTATTATATGGTTATTGCTGCCTGCCGCCTATACAGATTCAGTCTGGCAGATGGTAATAACCATTTTTATTATTGTGGCGGGTATTATATGCGGTAACGAAGTAGATGCGGTTTGGGGAAAAGACAGCAGTAAGGTGGTGATAGATGAAGTAGCCGGGATGGCCATTGCTTTATTATTTGTGCCACATAAACTGGCGTACGCTTTTATTGCCCTTGTGCTTTTCAGGTTTTTTGATATTGTGAAACCGCTTGGAATAAAATACCTGGAAAAGTGGCCTGGCGGTTGGGGCGTAATGGCGGATGATATACTGGCGGGCATTTATGCTCTGATATTTATTCAACTGCTATTGCAAATTCAATATTTTTTGTAATGAAAACATTTCTAAAAGTAAATGTGGCTTCTTTAACTGCCAGTTTTTGCGATTACCTTGTGACCATTTTGCTGGTTAAGTTTTTATCTGCAGATCCGTTAATGGCGGGCGTTACGGGAACAGTTGTTGGCGGATTTGTAAATTTTTTAATTGGCAGGCATTGGGTTTTTAAGGTACGCGACCACTCAATGGGATTACAAGGCAGAAGATACCTTATAACATGGACGGGAAATTTATTTTTAAATACCGCCGGATTATATGTGCTGATTAAGCTGTTTAAAATTCAATATATAATTGCGAAAGTCACTGTTTCAATTATTGTGGCTTTTACATACAATTACCACATTCAGAAAAGGTATGTGTTTAAAAACAAGGGATGAAAATTAAAAATTGCCGGACGAAGCTGGGTGTGTTATTTTTTTTAATGCTGATGTGTGCCATTACAGTAACTGCTCAAACTTCGGTTAAAGGTTTTATAAGAGATGCTGTTACCCAGGAGCCGCTTGCATTTGTAAGTGTTTATTTCCAGGGAGGCAACGGCGTGACCAGTAATGACGACGGCAGCTACTCTATATCATCCAATAATGGCAGGTATACAGCGCTTGTATTTTCTTACACCGGTTACAAAAAAATAACAAAAAAAATTGTCCCGGGTACAGAGCAAACAATCAATATTGATCTGGAGACTACAAATTCTTTAAGCACGGTTGTTATAAAAGCAAAACGTGGTAAGTACAGAAATAAAAACAATCCTGCGGTAGAGTTAATCGACAAAGTAATTGCCAATAAAGAAAAAAACAGGATAACCGCTTATGACTATGTACAGTACCAGCAATACGAAAAGCTTGGTCTTTCTTTGACAAATAAGCCGGAAAAAATAATGAATAACCGGTTGTTTAAAAACTATAAGTTTATTCTTGAAAATGTAGATACTACAACGCTTGAAGGCAAAGCGTTGGTGCCCGTATACCTGGAAGAAAAACTAGCTCAAAACTATTACAGAAAAAATCCGCTTAAAAACAAGTCTTACATACTGGCATCCAAAAAAGTGAATTATGGAGATTTAATTGATGATAAGGGGATCACCTCTTACCTTAAAAGGTTGTATGCTGACATCAATATTTATGATAACAATATTGTTGTTTTAACCTCCCAATTCCTGAGTCCCATTGCCGATATGGCGCCGACATTTTACCGTTTTTTTATTACCGATACAGTTGAAAACGATGGTATCAAACTCATCAAACTAAACTTTATGCCCCGCAATACTACTGATCTTTTATTCAGGGGGGTAATGTATGTAACACTCGACGGCAATTATGGCGTGCAAAAAATTAATTTATCCGTCAGTAAAAAAGCAAATCTTAACTGGGCAAGAGAATTAAAGATTGACCAGAGCTTTGAAAAAAATCCGGCAGACGGAAGGTATCATGTAATAAAGAGCAGTATGAAGGCTGAGTTTGCACTTCGCCAGAATTCAGCTTCCGGTATACTTGGTGAAAGAACGGTATCATTTAAAAATTTTGAAATTAATAAACCAGCTGCAGACACTACATATACAGGCAGTGATGAGGTCATAGTAAATACCCCCGGAAGTGAAAGCGACAGTTTCTGGATATCCAGCAGGCACCAGCAATTATCTAATGTAGAAGCAAAAGTGTATTCCAATATCGACAGTCTAAAAAACATGAAGTCGTTTAAGAATACACTCAAAATTGCCACCTTGCTTTTTTCAGGCTGGATTAAATTTGGTCCGATTCAGATCGGCAATACAAATACTTTTTACAGCTTTAATTCCCTGGAAGGTTTCAGGGCTAAGGTAGGTGGCCGTACCACCACTGATTTTAGCAAAAGATTTTACCTGGAAGGTTATGGCGGCTATGGTTTTAAAGATAAGAAATACAAATACTTGCTTGCCGGTGCTTATTCTTTCAATGCCAAATCAATTTACACCTACCCGCTTAATTATGTAAAGTTTACCCGCCAGTATGAAACAGCTTTGCCCGGTCAGGAATTGGTTTTTGCACCGGAAGATAATTTTTTACTGTCTTTTAAAAGAGGTACAACTGATAAATGGTTTTACCAAAGCAGCTATAAGCTGGAGTATGTGCACGAATTTGGTAAAAACTTTACATACAAAATCCGCTACCAAAATTTAAAACAAACGCCGGCCGGCTCATTAGTTTTTGAAAAGCCTGCCAATATGGGATTAGATACTATACAAAACATTACCACTTCAGAATTTACTGCGGAATTAAGGTGGGCGCCGAATGAACAATTTTACCAGGGCATCAATTTCCGTACGCCTATCCGGAACAAATTTCCCATTTTTACACTGCGGTTACAAGATGGGATAAAAGGCTTTTTAAAGGGTCAGTATAATTACCAGCAGCTAACACTCGCCATTGCTAAACGATGTTATTTATCCCAGCTGGGTTATCTCGATGTAACGCTGGAAGGCGGTCATATTTTTGGGCAGGTGCCTTTTCCTTTGCTGGATATTCATCGTGCCAATCAAAGTTATGCCTATCAGCTCAATGCATATAACCTGATGAATTTTATGGAATTTGTAAGTGATAATTATGCAGCCGTTAATACTGATTTGTATTTAAATGGTTTTATTTTTAATAAGATTCCATTACTAAAAAAATTGAAACTGAGAGAAGTGGGTAGCTTTAAAATATTGTATGGTGGCTTAAGGGATGAAAATAATCCTGCAAAAAACCAGGATGTATATAATTTCCCAAAAGCCGGGCCATTGGGGGTTCCAACAACTTATTCATTAAGCAGGGCTCCGTATATGGAAGCAAGTGTAGGCATTGCAAATATTTTTAAGTTTTTACGGGTTGATCTTGTAAAAAGACTCGCCTACCTTGATCACCCCGACATTTCAACCTGGGGAATAAGAACGAGGGTTAAGTTTGATTTTTAATCATTAAAAGTTGAAAGTATGGAAGATACTTTGGTAAGAGACAAGCTGCAAAAAGGAATTTATAAAGTAATTAATCCACTGGTAATGGGATTGATAAAAATTGGATTTACGCCAAACCTGGTAACAGTTACCGGGCTTGTATTAAATATTATGGTGGCGATTGTATTTATAAAAGGCGCCGAACAGGGTAACCGCGGCGATCTTTCCTACGTGGGTTGGGCTGGGGCATTGATTTTATTTGCCGGGCTGTTTGATATGCTCGACGGGCAGGTAGCCAGGTTGGGAAATATGAGTTCGTCTTTCGGCGCTTTGTTCGATTCCGTGTTGGACAGGTACAGCGAATTAATTATGTTTTTAGGTATTTGTTATTATCTGGTGTCGCATCACTATTTTATAAGTTCACTGGCTGCATTTATTGCCATGATCGGCTCTATGATGGTAAGCTATATCCGGGCACGAAGTGAAGGGTTAGGTATTCAGAACAGCGGAGGGTTAATGCAAAGGCCGGAAAGGGTGATTCTTTTGGCTTTATCTGCCATTGCATGTGGCATTACCGGTCACTTTATTGGGGGGAATTATAAATATTATGTGCCTGGCATTTCTTTTCATGTATTTGAAACGATGACGATTTTTACCCTGCCAATAGCAGTAATGGCAGTATTAACTAATATAACAGCAATTAAAAGACTAAGGAATGCAAAAAAAGCATTGGAGGCTAAAGGCCGGTAAACGAAAATTTATGAATTTAAAAAGATTATTTTTTATTGTAATTCTATTCATTGGTGAGCTTGTATTTAACTTTGCATTAGCGCAGGAAAAAGTTTTTCCTGTGCCGGAAGGCAATGCTAAACAGCTGTTTTTTTTGCAACGCACCCCTAATACCAATACCATAGTATGTGAATTAAATTATAAAGACGGAACGGTAGATAAAGAAGATCCCATTCGTGTTTTCTGGATACGCTACCAGGAAAAAGGGCAAATAGAAGACCTGAGTTATATACAAAGGAAATTCGCCTATGGGGTAAAGTCAAAAGCAATTGGTGAAAATAAGTACGAACTTAATTTTGTATCGTACAAAAAATACAAAATGTACCTGATGCTGTCGGCCGATAATCAATATCATGTGTTCACTACCATCAATAAAAAGCCTGCGATACTAACACGTATTTATGTTGCTATCAAGGGCGGCTCATTTTGGTCACCCAATGTGGAGTATGTTGAAGTGAGCGGAGTTGATCCGGCAACGCATTCACCGGTAACAGAGCGGTTAAAAATTTAATTCTACCATTTAAATTGACAGCAATGAAAAAGACATATGTTTCAAATTCTGAGGAATCGATAAGGATGTTTAAGAGTGATTTGATGGAAAGCCTTTCCAAGGTTCATTTTGCTGTACCCTTATTTATTTTTGTACCAGCTATTTTTATTTTCATATACAAAGCCTTTTCAGCAGGTGCAAGTTTTATAAATTTTGGATTGTATTTTTTAATCGGCCTGGGAGTGTGGACGTTAACAGAATATGTTATGCACCGTTTTATTTTTCATTACCATCCAACTTCTGAATTTGGTAGAAAAGTACACTTTATATTTCACGGCGTTCACCATGATTATCCCAGGGATAAAAAACGCTTGGTTTTACCTCCATCGGTAAGTATTCCGCTGGCTACTTTGTTCTATTTTTTGTTTAAAAGCTTCCTGGTATCGCAATTGTTGTTTTCATTTTTTCCGGGATTTTTACTGGGCTACTTGTGTTATGATATGCTTCATTACGCTATGCACCATCATAATTTTAAAAGTGGCATCATGAAAAAAATTAAGCAGCATCACATGCTGCACCATTATCAGGATCCTGATAAGGGTTATGGCGTTAGCAGTTCGCTTTGGGATATCATTTTGCGAACTGGTTTTTCCAGGCAATCCAATAAAAGTTAATGACAAAAAATGTTACTGGTTTTTATTCTGTTAAGCAGGCAGCAATTGTAATTTGTATTGTTGCCATATACCTGCTGGTTTCATTTTTTTTAATTGGGTTTAATTCGGACCAGCTGGTATTATCGGCCATATTTTGTGTAGCTTATTTTGGTACCGCTATCAGCCGTAAATTTATCATTGGCTTTGCGATATTTATCGTGTATTGGATCATTTTCGATTACATGAAAGCCTTTCCCAATTATGTTTTTAATACGGTCAATATTAAACAGCTTCACCAGGCTGAACTAACCATCTTCGGTATTCATGCTAACGACCAAATAGTTACGCCCAATGAATTTTGGCTGCAACACCACAACTCGTTCCTGGATGTGCTGACAGGTATATTTTACCTATGCTGGATACCCGTACCATTGGCTTTTGCAGGTTGGTTATTTTTTAAAGATAAAGAGCTTTTTTTACAGTTTTCCCTCACTTTTGTACTGGTAAATTTTATCGGGTTTGTTATTTATTATGCTTACCCGGCGGCACCTCCGTGGTATTTTCAGCAATACGGTGCGTTGTTTAATGCTCATACACCGGGCAACAGTGCCGGCCTGCAACGGTTTGATGATTTTTTTAACGCAGGTATTTTTAAAAGCATCTATGCCAAAAGCAGCAATGTGTTTGCGGCAATGCCTTCACTGCATTCTTCTTACCCTGTGATTGTGCTGTACTATGGTCTGCGGGAAAAACTTGGCTGGATCAACATATTATTTGCTATTGTAATGGTGGGTATTTGGTTTGCCGCCGTGTATACAAGCCATCATTACTTGCTGGATGTATTGGCCGGCATTGCCTGTGCTATAGCAGGGATTGTTATTTTTCAGAAAATTATTTTACGATCCAGGCCAGTTCAAAACTTTGTGCGGTATTATCTTTCTAAAATATAATAGAATGGCAAGAAGTAATATCAAAGACACCTACGCCAATTTATCTAATACTTATTTTAAAATCTAAAACTTCCCTTACCTCCAAATGGTTTAAATATTATATGAATTATTATTGGAAAATAAAACATGAAACGATGAATGCAATGGATGTTATTATTCCTGTATTTTCAGTTTTAGGTTTGGTTAAAGAAAATCTTTCCGCAATTGCACTATAACGATCTCTGTTTACATACACTTATTTATAAACCTGCATAGTTCCTAAGCCAAGTAATATAAACCATATACTACCTATGTGTACATCCTTGTCACGAAGAATGGTAAAACCAATTAACTCGTTAACTCCCGTTAAAAACATCATGTTAGCTGAGCCCATAGCATATATGGCTCTTTCTAGTGGAGTACTCCATTTAAGTTTGTCCTTATTTTTATTGAACCAGTATGTCAGATGAAAAATTAAAAAATCAAGAATTGCCATAAATATTCAATCTGTTTAGAATTTTTTAGCTCAGGTATGTGTCCCAGCATTATACTTCATTCACCTAACGTTATGGCTTTGCCCTGAAATATCTTTTCAGATAAATGCCCGGCAGATTTTTGAATCGTTAATTTTTTAAAAAAGGCGCTCAAAAATTGAGCGCCCAATATCAGCCAACTTGCATCACCTGTCAGGCAATCAGTTTATTTATTTCATCTACCAATTCAGCTTTTGTAATAGGAATACCCATGATTTTATTGTATGCTTTTGCATCTACAAAATATACATCGCGGATAATTTTTACCAGCTGCCCGTTATTAATTTCAGGTATTAAAACATGATCGAAGTTTTTGATAATATCGCCCAGGTTTTTTGGGAAAGGACGAATGTACCTGAGATGAGCATGAGATACTTCAACACCTTTATCCTGTAATTCTTTGCACGCGCTTTTGATAGTACCGTAGGTGCTTCCCCAACCCAATACCAACACTTTTCCTTTTTCAGCACCGCTGTCTAATTTTTGTTCCGGTATATGTTCTGCAATCAGGTCTACCTTTTTTTGCCTGGTCTTCACCATGTGCTGGTGGTTCTCGGTATCATAACTGATATTACCGGTAACGTCTTGTTTTTCCAACCCACCTACCCGGTGTTCTAAACCTGGTGTGCCGGGTATGGCCCATGGCCGAACCAGTCTCTCATCTCTTTTATAAGGTTGAAATTTGCCATTGGCATCCAGGTCCGAAGCATTGTTTTGAGATGCATAAGACACTTTTATTTCCTGTAATTCCGCAGCAGATGGAAATTTCCATGGCTCGGCACCATTGGCAATATAACCATCACTTAATAAAATTACCGGCGTCATGTGTTGCAGACTGATTCTAACTGCTTCGTAGGCTGCGCCAAAACAATCACTTGGTGTTGATGCGGATACGATGGGCATTGGGCATTCGCCATTGCGGCCATAATAAGCCTGCATCAAATCACTCTGTTCTGTTTTGGTTGGTAAGCCGGTGCTGGGTCCGCCACGCTGGATATTTATTATAATCAAAGGAATTTCCAGCATTACAGCCAACCCCATGGCTTCCGCCTTCAGTGCCATGCCCGGGCCGCTGGTTGTTGTAACGGCAAGGTTGCCACCATAACTTGCACCGATGCTGGAAGCAATCGCTGCGATTTCATCTTCAGCCTGGAATGTTTTAATGCCAAAATTTTTATACTTGCTTAGTTCATGTAAAATATCGCTGGCAGGTGTAATAGGGTAGCTGCCTAAAAATAAGGGCAGACCGCTTTTTTGCCCGGCGGCAATTAAGCCGTAAGATAAAGCCTGGTTGCCCATGATAGAACGGTAAGTACCGGCTTCCATTTTTGCTTTCTCCACCTTGTAACGGGTAGTAAAAGTTTCGGTGGTATCGCCATAATTATAACCAGCCTGCAAGGCTTTTATATTACTTTCAAAAATCTCTGGTTTCTTTCCAAATTTTTCTTTTATAAACTGAATGGTATTTTCCATGTCGCGGTTGTACATCCAGTATAAAAAGCCCAGTACAAACATATTTTTTGCTCGGTCTTTTTCCTTCATACCCATGGTAAAATCCTTCAGGGCTTCACGGGTCATTTTGGTAACATCCATTTTGATCAGCTGGTAGCTGTCAAGGCTGTGATCTTCCAATGGATTAACACCTTCGGGATAATTGGCCAGGCGCAGGTTTTTTGAATCAAACCCTTCAATGTTAGCTATAATAATACCACCCGCTTTAAGGGTTTTTAAATTCACTTTTAAGGCAGCCGCATTCATTGCTACCAATACGTCACTGGCATCGCCGGGAGTAAAAATACGGTCGCTGCTAAAGCGCAACTGGTAACCACTCACGCCGGGAACAGTGCCGATGGGGGCACGTATCTCGGCCGGGAAATCCGGGAAAGTCGCCAGGTCAATGCCCAGCAAGGCAGTGTTGTTGGTAAACTGGCTTCCGGTCAATTGCATACCATCGCCGCTATCGCCTGCAAATTTGATTACTACTTCGGGTAAAACCTGGTCTGATCTCATATGTTTTTATAAATTACTGCAAGTTACAACCATTTCTATTTGTGCCAACTGGCTTTGATCTTTATATTGGGCAGCAAAGAGGAAGAATTGGCGCAAAATTAGCCAATTCACCAACGCTGATTGCAAAAAAATATTGGATAATGCGCAATATTATTAAAACACTAAAAATTCGTAGCCTGGCATTCTCTGAAGAGAAAAATTAACAGCACCGCAATAAATCAGTTACAACAGCTGTTATAAATTGAATTAATTTTACACCCTAAAATAACAACTATGTCTTTATTCAAATCAGGAAATCCTGCTTTATCAGAGAAAAATTTTCAATCGGTTTTTGTTGGCGCCAACAGCGACACTATGACGCTAAGGGGAACCCTCAATAAGTTTGGATTTATGTTGCTGATGCTGATGGGATCGGCTTTTTATTCATGGAAAGAATATGCCCGCGGAGGAAATGTGCAGCCACTGATCTGGATTGGTTTAATCGGCGGTTTAATTCTGGCTTTTGTAATTATTTTCAAAAAAGAATGGGCTGGTTATCTTGCTCCTTTATATGCTTTGATGGAAGGGCTTTTTTTAGGCGCCATCTCTGCCATGTACAACGATGCGTTTGCAACCAAAGCACCCGGTATTGTAATGAATGCAGTGGGCTTAACTTTTGGTACTGCTATCGCCATGTATTTTTTATACAGCTTTAAAATCATCCGGGCTACGGAGAAATTTAAGGCGGTTATTATTATGGCTACAGCAGGTATCGCCATCTTTTATTTGATTGCAATGGTATTAAGAATGTTCAGCGTTGACATCGCATTTTTGCATGAAGGGTCTTTAATGGGCATCGGCTTTTCACTGGTGGTGGTTGTAATCGCCGCACTGAACCTCATTTTAGATTTCGATATGATTGAGCAGGGATCTGCGGCCGGCGCACCCAAATATATGGAGTGGTACGGCGCATTTGGTTTAATGGTGACCATCGTTTGGTTATACCTCGAAATATTAAGATTACTGGCAAAACTGAGCGACAGGAAATAACCAGTTTAAAATTATACAATTAAAAACGGCTGACTCTTCTTTTGAGTCAGCCGTTTTGTTTTTCACAAACTATCTATCAGTTCCTTCACTTTTCCTTTTATAAAATCCCTTACTTCGTTAAACTGTGCCGGTTCCATGTGTTTAGGATCGGGTATTTGCCAATCGATAAATTGTTTGGCGGGCATCCACGGACAGGCATCGCCGCAGCCCATTGTCACCACAGCATCAAAGGGCGCAAAGGCTTTTACTTCATCCAGGCTTTTACTGTCGTGTGTACTTAAATCGTAGCCCAGTTCTTTCATGGCCGCAATGGCTTTAGGGTTTACAATGCCACTTGGTTTACTGCCTGCACTGTAAGCCTCTACTTTATCACCTCCAATAATCTTTGCAAAGGCCTGGCTCATTTGCGAGCGGTTGCTGTTTTCGATGCAAACAAAAAGCAGTTTCTTCGGCTCCGCTTGATTGCCTCCGGTACAAGAATTTGTCATCACTAAAATGATTTGTGTTGTTGAGTTAATTTATTGAATGGCTGATTTTAAATAGTATCGCTTTCTGAACCAGAACGCCACATTTACCAGTGTGATTAAAGCGGGTACTTCAACCAGCGGGCCGATAACACCCGCAAACGCCTGCCCGCTGTTGATACCAAATACGCCTATCGCTACAGCAATCGCCAGTTCAAAATTGTTGCCTGCGGCTGTGAATGCGATCGAAGCATTGGTGGAATAATCAGCCCCCATTTTTTTGCCAATGAAAAAGCTAATGACAAACATGATGGCAAAATAAATCACCAGCGGAATCGCTATCCTGATAACATCCAGCGGTATCTGAACAATCAGTTCGCCTTTTAAACTAAACATTACAACGATGGTAAACAACAAGGCAATGAGTGTAATGGGAGAAACAAAAGGAATAAATTTATTTTGATACCAGTCAGCTCCTTTTGTTTTTAAAAGAAAATAACGTGTTAGAAAACCGGCTGCGAAAGGAATGCCAAGGTAGATGCCAACGCTTGTTGCAATTTGCCCGATACTGATGTCAACAACAGAGCCGGTAATGCCAAACAACGGTGGCAGAATGGTGATAAAAACATAGGCATAAACGCTGTACAACAGAACCTGAAAAATACTGTTCAGTGCCACCAACCCTGCGGCGTATTCCCTGCTGCCTTCTGCCAGCTCGTTCCATACAATTACCATGGCAATGCAACGTGCAAGCCCGATGAGTATTAGTCCGACCATATATGCAGGATAGCCATGCAAAAAAATAATGGCCAGGAAAAACATTAGTAGGGGGCCAATCACCCAATTCAACAACAAGGAAGCGCCCAATACTTTTGTGTTTTTAAAAACTGCGTGCAGCTGATCATACCTTACTTTGGTAAAGGGCGGGTACATCATCAGTATCAACCCGATGGCCAATGGAATATTGGTAGTGCCGGTGGAAAAGGAATTAATGAATTTGGATGATGACGGAAAGAAATAGCCAATGGCTACACCCGCAGCCATGGCTATAAATATCCAGCCTGTAAGATACCGGTCTAAAAAGCCCAGTTGTTTTCTTTCACTTGCCGGAGCACAATTATTTGAGGGCATATTTTGTGTTGATGATCATTAATTAATTGCAGCAACCCGGCTCGCAACAAGCTGCTTTTTCTGTAACAGGCTTTTCTGCATACACCGTAACACTTGTCAGTCTTGCCCCACCAGTTTTGTATTCGCTGATTTCTTCAGCACTAAAATGATTGCTTAAAATATCATCCGGTATAACGATTGGTTTAGCTTTTTGTAGGGTAATATTTGTAAAACCGGCAGTTTTAATTAAGTCAAGATAAACCTGTTTTTGTATGGCTCCTGAAACACAGCCTGAATACAATTCAGCTACTTCTTTCCATTTAGCAGGCAACCCGCCTTCCAGTACAATATCTGAAATGGAGAAGTGACCGCCGGGTTTCAGTACCCTGAAAATTTCTTTGATCACGGCTTCTTTGTTAGGCACCAGGTTCAACACACAATTGCTCACCACCACATCTGCAATGCCTGATGTAACCGGCATTTTTTCAATATCACCCTGCCGGAACTCTACATTGTGAAAGCCGATTTTTTCAGCGTTTGCTCTTGCCTTATCAATCATGGCAGTTGTAAAATCTATACCGATTACTTTTCCTTTTTCGCCGGTCTGTCTTCTTGCTATAAAGCAATCGTTGCCTGCACCACTACCGAGATCAATTACCGTATCACCTTCTTTTATTTTGGCAAATTCGGTAGGGAGACCACAGCCCAGACCTAAGTCTGCATCAGGGTTGTAGCCTTCCAGCGTGGTATAGTCATCGCTCATTATATTGTACACTTCGGTACTGCAACCACCGGCACCGCAGCAACTGGATTGATTGGTGGCTTTATCCTGTAAGGCGATTTCGCTGTATTTCTGCCTTACCAGTTCTTTTAATTCATTTTCTGTTTGCATATCATTTATTTTTAAAAGTTAACAACATGATTTTTCGTTTTTAATTTTCAGGTTGGTGAACAGCCAGCTGAATTCCTGGTTGAATTTTTCAAACGCTTTCCAGTTGATACAATAGCAGCTGCGTGGACCATCAACGCTTCCATTGATGAGGCCTGCATTTTTTAATTCCTTTAAATGCTGCGAAACGGTAGATTGCGCCAGGGGTAATATCTCAACAATCTCACCGCAAATACACTCGTTGCGTTGGGCCAGCACTTTTAAAATGGCAATGCGGGCAGGATGGGCCAGCGCTTTTGCAAAAGCTGCCAGGTCCTGTTCCCTTTGTGTAAATGCTTCTTTTTTATGAATAGCCATAATTTATTAATCTTATATCGCAAATATACGATTAAATAAATTTAATTTCCAAATAAAAAAATAAAAAGCCTCACTTTGCAGTGAGGCTCTGCGTAGAAAAAATTTATTTTTTATTCTCTTCCATCCAGCAAATTGCCGAGGCCGCCTAAAATGCTGCCTTCTTCTTTTCTGCCACCCATTTGTGGTGCGTACCGTATAATTCTGCCTGCCAGCCTGCTGATAGGTAAGGATTGTAACCATACTTTTCCGGGTCCTGTCATAAGGGCAAAATATAAACCTTCGCCGCCGAACATCCAGTTTTTAATACCGCGGATAAATTCAATATCGAAATCAATTCCCGGCGTGTAGGCCACTGCGCAGCCGGTATCCACTTTTAGTATTTCGCCGGGCGCCAATGTTTTTTCTATTACGTAACCGCCTGCATGTGCAAAGGCCAGTCCATCGCCTTCGAGCTTTTCCATGATAAAACCTTCACCGCCAAAAATACCGGTGCCAAGCCTTTTCTGAAATTCGATACCAATGCTAACGCCTTTTGCTGCGCACAGGAATGCATCTTTCTGTGCGATAATTTTTCCGCCTAATTCCTTGAGGTCAAACACTACAATTTTACCTGTATAAGGTGCAGCAAAACTTACTTTCTTTTTTCCCTGGCCAACATTGGTAAAAGCAGTCATGAATAAACTTTCACCTACAAGTAAACGCTTGCCGGCACTGAATAATTTACCGAGCAAACTATTATCCTGCTGCTGACTGCCATCGCCAAATATCGTTTGCATTTCTATGCCGTTTTCCATCATCATAAATGCACCACTTTCAGCAATAGCGGTTTCGTTCGGGTCCAGTTCAATTTCAACAAACTGTAATTCCTCGCCAAAAATTTTGTAGTCAATTTCGTGATTTGAAATCATATAATTTTTTTATAAAGATACAGAGCTGAATAAATATTGCATGTTTATCATCAGCTTATTTTACCTGCTGTAATTTTTATTTGGCTACACTTGAAGCAGTCAGGGGAACCATACAACGGACGTCTTTATCACAGGTATACATTTCAAGACAATAGCCATTCGGATCAATACCCGGGTATGCAAGCAGGGTTTTAAATGCGTTGCCAATTGCAGCGGTATCGTCACAAAAATCAGCAATAAATTCACTGATATAATTTCCCTTTTTTATGGTGAAAGGTTCAAAGCCTGTTTGCTCAGCTTCATTGTCATACATAGCCTCGGCAGCAGCCTTATAAATAATAGCACCATTTTTACCAGGATATGAAATACCTGCAAATTTTCTTCTATCAGTGTCAGGCAATTCATTGTGTAATATTTTATATGCCTTCAAAACACCCCGCGGGAAGGAATCTGCCTGCTGACACAGTAAGTTGATATCTTCTTCTATAACAAAAATTTCCATTTTAAAATTTTTATGAAAATGATTAATTGCCGCCACTGTTATCGCCCTAACGTCTGCATTGCTTTTTGCCAGCGCCCAATTGCTCAACAATTGCTTCCGGAACGACAATGCCGGCGGCCCGTTTTGCCTGCCTGGAAAAGGGGTGTTCTAAATTTCATTTTGTCGTGGAATTATTAGTGAACTATTAAGCGGTTTTTCCTTCGAAAGTGGCGTAGATTGCCATTGCGTACCCATGCCCTAAATCAAAATTGTCTTTCAACCTTTTACAATTTCGCTAGCTTTTACGCCTTCTTCAGTAAGTCTCTCTATCTCAGCAAGCTGCTTAAAATCCACAGACGGTTTACCTGTTTTTGCTTTGATATTATCAATGTGAGCCTGGAATGACATGAGCTTGAAATTTATAAGCTGAGCGATTTTACTTTGCTGTCGTTTATTTTGTGGTAATTTATATAGGAAACGATTAAAACAGCCAGCACAATCAACGGAAAAAATGTAGCGCCTTTTAAACCGTCCACAGCCCAGTTACTGAAAAAGGCGCTTAAAAAATCAAAAGTAAATCCGGCATAAGCCCACTCTTTAACCCGTGCAGGTACTTGCGGAATAATCAATGCCAATGCACCCAATACTTTAAATACGGTAAGCATCACGCCAAAATAATCTGGGTAACCTAAATGCCGTATGCCTTCTTTTGCCATTTCTGTTTGCGAAGTCAATGCCGGCATTACGCCCTCAAACAGAAAGATTAACGTTGTACTTACCCAGAAAATAATTTTTGCAGATTTCATGTTGTGTTGTTTTTAGATTGAAAATTAATGTGTTTGATGCTTATCGAAATTGAGCAACCAATGGTTGCCGTATTTATCTGTAAGATCACCGAAGACTGAGCCCCAGAATGTATCTTCCAATGGATGGGAAGCCTGTCCTTCTGCGGAAAGTTTTTTATAACAATCTTTTATGGCGGCTTCGCTTTCGCATGCTAACATCAGGGATACCGCATTGCCTTTATGTAAACCCTGCTCGCTTACCATGTCAGAACCCATCAGCAACAACGAACCGTTAGAAAGCTGTGCATGTAAAATATAATCCTTCATATCCGGTGGCATTTTATCCGCCATGGGCGATTCTCCGATTGTTTGTATTTTTAATTCGCCGCCCAGCACATCTTTATAAAAACTCATGGCTTCGCGGCAATTACCACCAAAGGTTAAGTAAGGGTTGATGTTTGACATAGTATTTTATTTACCGTAAAAATTATCCGGCAGCTTTTAAAAGTCAGGTAAAATTTCAGCTGTGCAACCTTTGGTTGTAAGCCAATTTTTAAAATGAAGAGCTTCGAATTGCTGCGTACCATAAACCACTCTTAATATTTTGTCGCCATCTGAAAGGTCGAAATTTGCCTTATAGCCAGTGAAAGTTTGATGGATTTCTTCAATTAGTCTGCTTGCCTTTTCAGGACAATGAATGTTGGTGCTGAAAACCTCTATCATATCTTTGCGTTTAACTCATCTGCAATTTCGCCGCAGGTTACCCTGATCACCAAAGGCTTGCCCGTGCCAGATTTATGAGGGGTGGGGAACGGGTATTTTATCTTTTCGACCTGTAAAACTTTGCATCCGGGAATAACTTTATCAATTTGATTTTGTCTTTTTGATGCTTTTACTTTTTTCTTTCTCCAGGTTTTCTTTCATCCTCGCTTTTACTATTTTTTTTATCAACGCAACCGGAAGCGGCTTGTCGGCAGGAAAGCGGATGGCACCCTTTGAAGTACCAAAAGGCTTCAGGTCTTCTTTAAATTCTTCTACCGTTGTTGAGTTCCAGGGATAAAATCCATAGTGTTCTTTTGCTGCAGCAAACCCAACCAGCATGCCATGGTATTTAAATGAAGGCATTCCATAACTGATCATTTCTTCAGCGTCAGGTGCAACAGCTTTAATGGTCTGGCGCAGCTTTTCAAGACTTGCCTGTGCACTTGCCGGCTGGTTTAAAATGTAATTGTCGATGTTTGTTGCAGCGATTTTCATGATGGCTTTTTATTTATAATAATGAAAAATAGATCCTGAAATTAAATGCTTTCTATATAGTTTTTAAAGTTATCGAGTATGGCCTGCCAGCCTCCCTTTTGCATCTCGGGCGAATTGGTTGTTTCTGCTTCAAAGCTTTCAATCACTTTGCATTTGTCGCCTTCTTTTACAAAATCAACTTTTACAGTTCTGCCGTCTGCAATTCCATATTCAATGGTTTGGTATTGCTGAACATTGGTGTAGACGCCTTCAAAATCAAAACCCATCGATCCATCTTTTGCTTCCATGCGGGTTAAAAATTTACCACCGGTGCGTAGATCGTTAGTAGCCTTTGGCGCATGCCAGTCATCGGAGGCTTGACACCATTTAACGATGTGCTCAGGAGCTGTGAAACATTCCCATGTTTTTTCTATTGGTGCATCAATTGTAGTTTCTACGGTGATGATAATTTTTTCTGCTGTTGTTGAATCGGTCTGTTGCATATTGTGTGATTTTAATTGCCGGCTCCTTTACAAAGCCTGCTGGTGAAAAGAGTGTTTGAATTTTTTACAATACAAAGATGCAATTCTGCAATTTAAAATTCAAGTGTAAAAACGACATTAGAAGGGGTTGATTACGACAAATAAGCTACCTATATTTGTTGCATGAAAAATGTATCCATACTGGTTCCGGAAACCGCCGTTATTGAGGCCGTAGCCGATCCTCATTACATGTTTAAAGCGGTGAATCAGTTTCTGCAGGTGGCCGGTAAAGAACCATTATTTAATGTACAATTGGTCGGACTTTCAAAGGAAATTAAATTAGACAACTGCGTGTTTTCAGTACACACCGATGCATTGCTAAAAGATGTAAAAAAGACCGACCTGATTTTTATTCCGGCGGTAAGTGGTGATATGGAAAAAGCCATTGAATTGAACAAGGGTTTGCTGCCGTGGATTGTGGAGCAATATAACAACGGATCGGAAGTGGCTTCGCTTTGCGTGGGTGCTTTTTTGCTGGCTGCTACCGGTTTGCTGAATGGAAAAAAATGTTCAACCCACTGGAACATGACCAACGATTTCAGAACCATGTTTCCCGAAGTTGAGCTGGTGGATGGCAGCATTATTACAGAGGAGCAGGGCATTTATTCAAGCGGTGGTGCCACCTCTTACTGGAACCTGCTGTTGTACCTGGTTGAAAAATATACCGACCGGAATACAGCGATACTGGCCTCCAAATATTTCGCAATAGATATTGACCGCGACAGCCAGTCATCCTTTATGATGTTCCAGGGACAGAAGGAACATGAAGATGTGGAGATTATAACCACACAGGAATTTATAGAAAATAATTACCAGGAAAAAATTACGGTGGATGAGCTGGCGGACATGGTAGCCGTTGGAAGAAGAAGCTTTGAACGCAGGTTTAAAAAAGCCACGAATAATACAGTGGTAGAATATATTCAGCGGGTGAAGATTGAAGCAGCCAAAAGAAAATTTGAAAGCAGTCTGAAGAACATTAACCAGGTAATGTATGACGTGGGTTATACCGACACCAAGGCCTTCAGAACCGTTTTTAAAAAAATTACCGGGCTTACGCCAATTGAATACCGTAATAAATACAACAAGCCGGCGGTAAATTAAGGCTTGCTTATTCTCTCCATTAAATTAGTTAAAAGGGATTGCAGCGCTTGGATAGTTGCCACATCTGTTATGGTGCCGTCGGGGCTCATTTTATTTTTGATGTTGCCAATACTTATAGAAGATTGTGCATCGAACCTGGTGCCCAATGCGGTAAGGGTTAACAGTAAAGAAGCGAGTGCTTTATCACCACCTGAATAGAGCGGAGAAGCACTGATTGCTGCAATTGGTTTTTCATTGAGCTCACCGGATGATACCAACCAATCCAATGCATTTTTTAATGAGCCGGGTATTCCAAATGCATATTCCGGCGTTGAAAAAATAACGCCATCCGCCTTGCCGATTCGTTTACGAAAATCATTTACAAGTTCATCGCCTGTTTCTATATCCGGACTAAAGTGAGGTAGTTTTTCCAGTCCTGCTACCATCGCAATGTGTACATGCTCCGGGGCCAATGCTGCAATGGCTTTCAGGATATTTATGTTGGTGGATGCTGACTTTAAGCTCCCTGAAATGGCTGCAATATTCATGCTGTTATATTTTGAAATGCGATGTCGACTGCAAATTACTATGAAATAATTTTACTCAATAAAATCTGTGTGTTAAATGCCTGCTTGTTGAACCTTAACAAAAAATCTCAAAAAGCCCGGCCATAATCAACTGCCCAATGGCTGCCGGATAGGAGACGAAAGGCCGGAGTAACCCTGGCGACGGTTGTAAACCCGGCCAGCGGTTAGGGAGGGCTTGCAACGGATAGCAGGAACAACAGCACATGGAAAAATGAATGTTCACGGTCCCAAATTGAATGCATAAAAAATGCCGCCATTCGCAGGCGGCATTTTTGTAAACAACTTCTAATTTATAACCAGCTTCCGTTCCAGGTTTTGCTGGAGGCGGTATCATTTTGTAATCTTCTTTTTCTGCGCCTTACATCCCTGTTGTGCCGGAAGGCAGTGATAATCATCAGCGGCATAAATAAAAATATCAATGGCGGTATGCCCATAAAGCTGATCCATTTACCGCCGAACATATTGCGCATCGGACGTTTTAATCTTTCAGCAATCAGGTACATCGCGGGTACAATTACCAGGGTCATAAAGAAGGCGAATGCCAAACCAAAGATGATCGTCCAGCTCAATGGTTTCCAGAATGCCACGTTATCGCCACCAAAATAAATGTGCGGATTTAATTCGGAAAACAACGTGACAAAGTTAATGTTGAAACCTACTGCAATCGGGATAAAAGCAAGGATGGCTGCGAGGGCGGTTAACAATACCGGGATGATGCGTGTTTTACCGGCTTGTATCACAGCTTCTCTTGTTTTCATGCCACGACCTCTTAACTCATCTGCAAACTCTATTACCAAAATACCATTTTTTACCACGATACCGGCAAGACCTACGATACCCAAACCGGTCATTAAAACAGACACTTCCATACCAGTTATGGCGAAGCCAAGGAGCACACCTATTACACTAAAAATAATTTCGGTAAGAATGATAATCGGTTTGCTGACACTGTTAAATTGTATTACCAGTACCAGTAAAATCAACCCTAATGCATAAGCCAGGGCTCTTGAAAGAAAGGCACCTGTTTCTGCCTGTTGTTCGCCTTCACCGGTTTGTTTAATTGTAACACCGTCTGCTTTTCCTTTAAAGGCATTAATGTAGTTGGTAATAATGGCATTTACAGAAGTGGCATTGTATCCTTTTGTAGTAAGCACATTGCTGCGCAAAGTAATGACACGTTTTTGATTTTTACGTTTGATACTGCCAAAAGTACTGGTGGGTTCTATTTTAACGAGTGCACTGATGGGAATATTTTTTACAGCTCCTCCAACGGCCATGTCGCGGAAAGACACACGCATATTTAAGAGGTTGCTTAAATCCTTTCGCTGCAGTTCATTGTTGCGCAACTGAATTTTATATTCGTCTTTTCCTTCTTTAATTTTTGATATTTCACGGCCAAATAAACCGGTACGGATTGCCTGGCCAATCTGGGCCGAAGACACTCCTTGTATCAATGCACGCTCCCTGTCAACAGTCAATGTTATTTCAGGATTGTTTAAATCAACATCCATTTTCAATTCCTCTACACCGGGCACTTGTATAGAGTCTAAATAATTTTTAAGATTAACAGCTGTCTTTACCAAACCATCAAAATCTTCGCTGGATACTTCAATGTTTATCGGTGGATCGGTAGGCGGACCACTGCTTTCCTGGTCAACACTTATTTCAGCGCCAGGTATGCCTTTCATTTCAGCCCGTATCTCGTCAAGATAGGGTTTGGTTGATTTACCATGTCTTTTTTCGTATTCTACAAATGATACCTGTATACGTCCCAGTTCGCTTCGTGTGCTCCTGTCGCCGCTGGAAGGGTCGCCTGCGCCAATGGCCACGTTGCTGATGACACTCTCAACAATGGGATTTTGTTTGTTGGTTTCGGGATCTACGCCCAACACTTTATTCACTCTTTTTTCGAGCAGATGGGTCACCGAATCGGTATACTCTACACTGGTACCTACGGGCAATTTCAGGTACACAAAAATCTGGTTTGGATCTGCCTTAGGAAAAAAGGCGATTCCTACACGACCGCTTTGTATTGATAATACAAATACAATTACTGAAATTATTAACAACCCGACGGTACCTAATAAAAGATGAACCGGCCGCCAGCCCTTTAATGCCCAGCGTAATAAATTTTCGTAATGCCCCATGATCCATGGTAATGCATGGTTTTGAAAATAATGAATGGCATCTGTAAGAAAATATTTATTTAATACCACCAGCAGCATAAAGAAAATGAGCAGGTTGCCCAGGAAGGTAAACCCCGTAACATCCAGTAAAACACCGGCTGCTACGGCAATCCAAAAAGCAGGTTTTTTAAAGATGGCTGATTTTGGTTCTTTGGCTTCACCTTCGGGGTGGTTCATAAAGTCTACTGCAAAAACTGGATTCATTATAAACGCAACTACCAGTGATGCCGCTAAAGTAAAGATGAGCATGGTTGGTAAATACACCATAAAGCGGCCAATAATTCCAGGCCAGAACAGCAGTGGAAAGAAAGGCGCCAGCGTTGTGAGCGTACCAGCTAATACCGGTATGAAGACCTCGCCTGCAGCCCTTTTGGCTGAGGTATTAATTGTCATTCTTCCTGCGCCCTGTACAAATATGCGGTGGGTATTTTCTATTACAACAATGGCGTCATCCACAATAATACCGAGGCCAAATAATAGCGCAAACAGCACGATAAAGTTGAGTGTAACATGGGTGCCTACGATGAGATCCGCACCTGGTAAAAATACAAATGCCAGGAACATGCTCAATGGTACAGACAATGCCACAAAGAAGGCATTGGTAACACCCATAAAAAACATCAGCACAATCAACACTAAAATAAAACCAATAATGATGGAAGTTACCAGGTCATTAAAGGAGCTTCGGGTTTTAATACTCTGGTCGCCGGTTATCACTGCTTTTAAATCTTCCGGGTATAAAACGCCTTTGGCTTCTGCCACCGCTTTTTTTATGGCGTCACTTGTTTCAATCAGGTTTTCACCACTACGTTTAATGATGTTAAGCGTCACCACATTTTTGCCATCCAGCCGTGCGAAACTTTCCGCATCCTTGGTGGTGTCTTTTATAACAGCGATATCTTTTAAATAAATAGGAGCACCGCCTGTATTGCGTACCAGCACGGCTTCAATATCATACTTGGTTTTAAACTGGCCTTTCAGCTGCAGGTTTCGTTTCATAGAACCCACGTCCAGCAAGCCCCCGGAGATATCCATGTTTTCTCTTGATACAGCATTGGCAATATCATCAAAGGTTACACCAGCGGTTTGCATGCGGTAGTTATCTACGTTAATCTGAAATTCTCTTTCAGGTGCGCCCACAATATCAATGCGGTTTATCTGCGGTACATCTTCCAGTTTATCTTTCAAATCGTCTGCAAATTTTTTCAGCCGGGTCATGTCATAATCGCCACTCATGTTTACATACATAATCGGTACGTCGCTCAGGTTTACTTCCAAAGCCGTAGGCACCTGGGTAAGATCTGTTGGCAAATCCTGCTTGGCCTTATCCATGGCGTCCTTTACTTTTTGCAGCGCCACGTCGGTTTTAACATCTGTATCAAACTCTACAACTATGGCAGAATAATCCTGTTGTGACGTACTGGTAAATTTTTTGATCTTGGCACCGGTAATACCCTTTATCTGTTTTTCAAGGGGCCTTGTAACCAGGTTTTCTATATCCTTTGGCGAGTTACCTACATAAATTGTTTGTACATAAATAGTCGGTATCACAATATCCGGAAACTGTTCTTTCGGTAAAGTAATAAACTGGTAAATTCCCATCAGCGATACAAACAACATTACCAGGTAGATGGTGGTTTTGTTGCCGATACTCCAGGAGGTTGGTTTAAATTCTTTAAACTTGTTTTTAATTTTTTCTATTGAACTCATACAAATTAGTTTTACGCCATATCTCCAAAAAGAGTCGGTGCGATTGTGTTTTATGTGTCTTGTTCCTGATGTTACTTTTATGAATTTGTCTGTCCGGGCTTCAGTATTTCATGTCATCATCGTTGTGTCACGCCCTTGTACAACAAACCATTGTGGAACGCCTTCCAATTGAATGGTGAACTGCCTTTGGCTCCCCTTCAGGGGAAGGAGGAATTATTTCAGCGTCACCAACTGCCCTTCGTACAAACTCCCGAATCCTTCAGTAATCAATACATCGCCGGCTTTTAAACCTGTTTTTACTTCCAGCGAATCGCCATTCAACTGGCCAATATTAACGGTTCTTTTATGCGCAATCATTTTACCATTCTCGGTGGTTGCCACCATTACAAACTTTCCTTTCTCATCGTTCTGCAATGTGTTCAACGGAACAACAATGGTATTGGATGCTCCATAATCCTTGATCTTCATCAGGGCTATCTGGTTTGGTTTAAGTGATGGATCAGCAGGCAGTTTTGCTTCCACAACAAATCCCCTGTTGATGACATCAATAGAAGCGCCTACAAAACTTACATTGGCGTTAATCGTTTTGTTGGCATCCGGAAGCTGAATGATTATAGGACTTCCTTTACTTACAGAGCCAAGATAATTTTCAGGAATATTACCGGTAACTTTCAGCTGGCTGTTGTTTACAATTTTTATAACACCAGACCCGGGGCTGCCAAATGATTCGCCCATCTTTACCGTTACCTGGTCAGCAATGCCATTAACATCACTGTATACCAGGGAGGTGTTGGCTTGTTCCTGCACAGCCTTTACATTTTCTTCACTGGCCTGTAATTGGTTTTCCAAAGTAGCTACATTGTTCTTTGCAGTAATCAATTGCACTTCGGTGCCAATGCCCTGGTCCCATAAATTTTTCTGGCGCTGGTAAATGTTTTTTGCATAGCTCAGTTGCGTTTTAATGCTTTCCAGGCCTTGTCTTGCTGCTACCACGTTTTGCTGCACTACGGCATTATCCAGCTTCAATAACAGCTGGCCTTTTTTTACCTGCTGGCCCTGCTTTACGTAGATAGCCTTTACTTGTCCAGGTGCACCACGTGGCGTAACATAGCTTACATTTTCAGCATCAATTCGTCCCTGCAGTTCAATGTAGTGAGCGAAGTCACTGGCAGCTAAAGTTTGCACTGCTACCAGTTTTGCTTTTTGTTGTGCTGCTGCACTGGTATCAATTTTAGCAAGATCCGTTTCAAGACTCGTAATCTTTGAATCCAGTTTATCTTTTTCGCCTTTTAATTTTTCAAGGGCTGCTTTTTTATCATTCAAATTTGCATTGCTGTCTTTTTTACTATCGCCGCAACTGCACAATAATATCAATGCAGCAGCTGGTATCGCTACAAATTGTTTCATGGTTGTATGGTTCATTATTTTATTCACGTTGTTAGTTTTATTGATCATGAGTTTATATTTAGTTCAGCTTACCCGTTGCTTTTAAAAAATCAATCCTGGCAATAATGGCATCATACAAAGCGCTGATGTAATTTGTTTGCGCAGTTTTTAAATCAACCTGTGCCGTATTTATTTCTGTTGTACTTCCGGTACCTACTTCGTATTTCTTTTTGGTTTGCTCATATACCGTTTCTGCCAGGGCCATGTTTTTCTTTTGATAGTCGATGGTGGCAATAGCCGTGATAAAATTATTTTTAGCAGCTGTTACATCGTTGTCGATACTTATCTTTTGCGCTTCCAGTTGGTTTTGCGATTGCTGCAACGCAAGCCTTGCTCCTGCTATTTTAGCCCTTGCACTAAAACCGTTGAAGATTGGAATGGTAAGATTAAAACCTATAAAAGAGGTGGTAAACCAATCTCCGCTGCGTTTAAAAAAATCAAACTGTGTGCGTTGCGCCTGCTTGCTGTAATTGGCGTTAAAGCTTAAGGTTGGTATCTGGCTCAGTTGATACCTTTTTATATTAAAGCCATTTAATTTGCTGGTTAATTCAGCCAGTTGATATTCCTTACGGTCGCTGTACTGGTAGTTTGAACTTTCTAAAATGTTTTCTTTTAATTCGTTTTCACTCAATGTGTCCGTTAGTTGAAGACTGTCTTTCATTGGCATACCCATCAATACTTTTAAACCTGCATATCCATTGGCGATGCTGTTGAGCGCCTTTAATTTTTCCGTTTCCAGGTTGGCTATCTGTACGGTTAATTTATCAACATCAACTTTTTCAGCAAAGCCGTTTTTGTAAATCTCTTTTGTGTCGTGCGACAGTTTTTCCAGCCGGGAAATGTTGGCATTTAATAACTCAATCTGCGTTTTACTTACCACCAGCTGGTAATAAATTTTATAAATATTGGCCTTGATGTTTTCCTCTGTTACCTCAGCCGCTTTTACCCTTAGATCAATGCTGGTTTTGCGGGCCTGTAAGCCGACAAACACCTGCCCGTCAAAAATTGTCTGGTTAAGCGATATGCCTCCGGTGGCAGAATATTTTGTTCCAAACTTTACAGGTATAAAAGTGCCCGCCGGTGCGCCAAAAAATTCACCGGGCAACAATGAGGTGGGGATATTTAAGTAATCATTAAATGCCCCTGTTGCTTTTATACTTGGATAAGCTGCTGCCGTAATGTCCTTATTGGTTTGCTGCTGTACCAATATATCCAGCAAGGCATTTTTAACCTGTACCGCATTTTTCAATCCATATTCTACAGCCTGCTTTGCCGACAATTGATTTACCTGTTGTGCCTTCACGATACTGCCAATCATCAGCAATGCCGCGATCATTATTCCTGTTAGTTTTCTCATATTACTTTGTTGCATCTTTACTTTTATTAATTCGCTCCTGCTGATATTTTACAATCATTTTATACCCTTTGGGAGAAGCTATTCCAAAAAGAAAATGAATAATAAACTCCTCTTCAATCTCCGCCATATTGTATTTCATTTTTGATAGAAACTCGGGGTTGAAGGGGATCATAATGCTTTCTACCCTGTACCTTGAAATGATATCCACATTTAATTCGGGTCTGTATAATTCTTCCCTGATTCCCCTGACTACATTCGTGCGGATTACGTTGAAGAGGTAATCATTTTTATGCGAATGAAATTTTTGAAACACTTTCGGAAAATATTTCTGCATATCAAATACCAGTGATGGGTTCATGGTGCTGAACATTTCCACCACTTTGTCCATGGCCATAAATATTTCGTCAATGGCGTTTTTTGAATTCACCCGGTCGTATTCACAAATACTTTCATTTTTCCTGAACTCCGCGTCTATCACGGCATCCACCAGTTCATCCTTATCGGCATAATAATGGTAAATAGTTTTTTTACTGATGCCAAGGCTGTTGGCAATATCATCCATACTTACACTTCGTAAGCCAAACTGCATAAAAAGCCCATGTGCTTTTTGCTGTATCCGTTCACCTGTTTCTATATCTGCCATAATGAAACGCAAAACTACGGAAACTTTTTGTGTAACCAAAGTTTCCATCCTTTTTTAAAACCACTCATAACAATTTTGTCATATTAAGGAAAGGCGGCTCAATAAAGTATCTTTGTTTGTCAAATTTTCTTTTATGCAACAACCATTTACTTACAAGCGCTTATTTCAATATTTTTTGCAGGGTTTGCTGATTGTGGCGCCTATCGCCATTACTTTTTGGGCCATTGCTTCCATATTTGGTTTTATAGATGGCATTTTACCGAACCTTATCCACTTTATTTTTCCCAGGCTGATGGAGGATGCGCAGGGGAATATCAGGCGTATACCCGGGGTAGGTTTTATACTGGTGATTTCAATGGTTTTACTGATTGGTTATGTTTCTTCTTCCTATATTTTTACCAAAATTGTCGATGTATTCGACCGGGTGCTTGAAAAAACACCTGGAATAAAGTTCGTTTATTCAACCCTGAAAGATTTTTTTGAAGCCTTCGCTGGGGAAAAGAAGAAATTTACCAACAATGTATTGGCCAATGTAGATGACAATGACGTTTGGCGTGTTGGATTTATAACCCAGGATGACATGGAAGAGTTCGGTTTTAAAGATTATGTAGCGGTGTACATCCCGATGGCATACTCCGTTGCCGGTAATGTGTACATTATTCCAAAGAGCCGCGTAAAGCCTATCACCAATATCAGTGCTGCACAAACAATGAAGTTTGCAGTAAGTGGTGGCGTTACAGACGTTGTGGAACCGCATGGCAAGGAATTTTTTAATCCTGCTAAATAAAAAAAATTGTAATACTTTTCGGCTGTCAAACATTTTAATGAAAAGCATCGTTTTATTTGTCAGCCTGTGTTGTATCACCAGCCAATGTTTTTGCTGGGGATTTTATGCGCATCAAAAAATAAATTACTACGCCGTTTTTTTATTACCACCACAGATGATGGTGCTGTACAAACCCAATATTTCTTTCATCAGCGAACATGCGGTTGACCCGGATAAAAGACGTTATATAGTAGCAGATGAAGGGCCAAGACATTTTATAGATATTGACCATTACGGCGCATATCCTTACACCATCATACCACGCAAATGGAAAGCTGCCATAGAAAAATATGGCGAAGATTCATTGAAAGAATATGGCATTGTTCCCTGGCATATACAAACCATGCTGGGCAGGCTCACAGCAGCTTTCAAAGAAAAGAATTTCAGCCGCATCATGAAGAACAGTGCTGAACTTGGTCACTATATCGCCGACTCACATGTGCCCTTGCATGCCAACAGCAATCACAACGGGCAATATACCAATCAGAGAGGCATTCACGGTTTTTGGGAAAGCCGTGTACCTGAATTGCTGGCGGAAAATGAGTTTGATTTTTTTATCGGCAAGGCTGCATACATTAGCAATCCGTTGGAGTTTGCCTGGGCAAGGGTATTGGAAAGTGCCAAAGCAGCCGACTCGGTTTTGCTATTTGAAAAAGAGCTGACACAGCAATTTGGAAGCGATCAGAAATATGCTTTTGAAAACCGCAACGGCGTGCTTGTGCGCCAGTATTCTTCCGCCTTTACCATTGCCTATAATAAAAAGCTGGATGGCATGATTGAGAGAAGGATGCGGCAATCGATTTTTGCCGTTGCATCTTTCTGGTATACTGCCTGGGTAAATGCAGGTCAGCCGGATCTTACGGCTTTGTCAAAACAACAGTTTTCAGCAGATGATATAAAGGCTTTTGATGAATTGAATAATCAGTGGCGTTCTGGCAGTAGAATGATCGGGAAGCAGGAAGAATAATACAATGTCTGATGGCTGATGTCCTCCTGACTTTAGACTTTAATTTGTTCAGCGTTTTTTAGTCACAGTGGTTGTGTAAACAGAAAAAGCATTAGTATAGGCAATTCTTGTCAATATGAAAAGGCGTGGGATGAAATGATGACCACCGTTTTGAAAAGAATCGGCCATCAGTCATCAGAGATCAGGTATCATAATTCAGGCATTATCGATCCGTCATCTGCCATCGAATAAATAAATTTTTCTTCCTGCTCCATTCGTTATTTTTGCAAAAATTATTTAGCAAAGAAGATAAAATTACCTTTTAGGAGAAAGGAATGTATGGTACACAATTTTAACGCAGGCCCTTCCATATTACCCAAAGAAGTTTTTCAGCAGGCATCCGAAGCTGTGCTGAACTATCAGAATTCAGGATTGTCCATTTTAGAAATAGGCCATCGTACATCTACTTTCCAGGCGGTAATGGATGAAGCACGGGCATTGGTTAAAGAACTGATGCAATTGAACGATGACCGGGAAGTATTGTTTTTACATGGCGGCGCATCTACCCAGTTTATGCAGGTGCCCATGAATTTGCTGGACGATAAAGAAACAGCCGCTTACGCCGATACCGGAGTGTGGGGTATCAAGGCAATTAAGGAAGCAAAATTATTTGGCAAAGTAGAAGTAGTTTGTACAGGAAAGGAAAGTAATTACACCATTATACCAAAAGATTTTGCGGTACCGAATGATTCAAAATATTTTCACATTACCACCAATAATACCATTTACGGAAGCCAGTGGCAAAAAATTCCGAAGACAAGTGTACCCCTGGTAGGGGATATGAGCAGTGATATTTTCAGCCGCGTAATCGACTTTAATTCTTTCGATTTAATTTATGCCGGTGCTCAAAAAAATATGGGTCCTGCCGGCGTAAACCTGCTGGTAGTGAACCCTGCTATCCTGGGTAAAATTAAACGTGCTATTCCTACAATAATGGATTACCGCAATCATATTAAAGAGGGTAGTATGCTGAACACGCCACCTGTGTTTGCAGTATATGTTTGTATGCTCACACTCCGCTGGCTGAAAGCGCTCGGAGGGGTTGCAGCAGTAGAAAAATTGAATGATGCCAAAGCAGCTTTATTATACCAGGAGATAGATGACAATCCTTTGTTTACAGGCACTGTAACAAAAGAAGACAGAAGTAAAATGAATGTTTGTTTTGTTATGAACAATCCTGCACAGGAAGAAGCTTTTTTAAGTTTCACGAAACAAAAAAACATTGTTGGCATTAAAGGTCACCGGTTGGTGGGAGGCTTCAGGGCTTCATTATACAATGCATTACCCATCAGCAGCGTGGAAGTACTGGTGCAGGCAATGAAAGAATTTGCTGCACAAAATTCATAATATTTATCGCTATTATTTTTACCACAGATAACATTGAGCACATGATCACTATCAAGCCCTTTAAAGCATTAAGACCCCAGGCTGAACACGCAAAACAAGTAGCGAGCCGCCCCTATGATGTGCTTAGCAGCAAGGAGGCAAAAATAGAAGCGCAGGGGAACCCCTTTAGTTTTTTGCACATTACAAAAAGTGAAATTGATTTACCAGAAGATACAGACAGCCACTCGCAGCAAGTGTATGACAAAGCAAAAAATAACCTGGATGCTTTTATAAGCCGTAACGTATTATTCAGGGAAAGTAAACCGTGCTATTATATTTACCGGCTCATCATGAACGGCAAAAGCCAGACGGGACTGGTATGTGGCAGCAGCGTGGACGATTATGAAAATGACCTGATAAAAAAGCATGAATTTACCAGGCCTGAAAAAGAACAGGACAGGATCAATCATATAAAAACAACCGGTGCACAAACGGGTAATGTTTTTTTAGCGTATAAAAATGTAGCAGAGATTGACACCATCATCAGTGACTGGCAAACAGGTAAAAATCCGGTGTATGATTTAAAAGCGGATGATGGCATACAGCATACCATTTGGATTATCAATGACAATGAAACTATTCAGAAGATAAGCGATATATTTAAAACGCAGGTGCCTTGCACTTACATTGCTGATGGTCATCACAGGGCAGCTTCAGCAGCCAAAGTACGTGCAGCCCTGGGCAAAGATGCACCCGCAGGTGCTGGTATATTTCTGACCACTTTATTTCCGGCAAGTCAGCTGATGATTATGGATTACAACAGGGTGGTGAAAGATTTAAACGGATTAACGATAGAAACATTACTGGAAAAAGCTTCAGAAAAATTTGTTATTGAGAAAGCAGCAGAGGCTTTTTCTCCCGCAGCATTGCACCAGTTTGGTTTATATGCCAACAAGCAATGGTACCAGTTAACGGCTAAAGAAAATACTTATACCACAGACCCGATTGGTATTTTGGATGTTACTATTTTACAGGATAATTTTCTTGATCCCATTTTAAATATTAAAGACCAACGGACGGATACACGTATTGATTTTGTAGGTGGTATCCGGGGACTGGGGGAACTTGAAAAAAGAGTGGACAGCGGAGAAATGGCCATTGCTTTCAGCCTTCACCCTGTTACTATTCAGCAGCTGTTTGACATTGCTGACAGCGGGAACGTGATGCCTCCTAAAAGTACCTGGTTTGAACCTAAATTGAGAGACGGCTTATTGACCAACCTGATTTATGATATTGCATAGTCAGCGCTGGGGGGCACTTTAGTAAAAAATTAAGTTTTCGCTAAGCGCTACCTACAGGCGGCTTTGGTTTTTTCATAGTATTTTTAGAGAATGAAGCGGATAAACACCATTATAATTTTGTTGACTTGCAGCTGGCAATTGGGGTATGCTCAAACAGCCTCCGAGTTACAGGCTACTGCAAAATCATTCATGCAGCAGGGCGATTATGCCAATGCCGTTTTGGTACTGAACAGGGCAATACAAATGGAGCCGAAGAATATCGAGATCATAAAAGATCTTTCGATGGGGTACTATCTTCAGAAAGACAATAATAAGGCGCTTGAACTAATCAAAACAACACTGGACAGAGAAGACGCGGACGACCAGAGTTATCAGATTGCAGGAATTATTTACCAGCAAATGGATTTGCCAAAGGAGTGTGAAAAATTGTACCGTAAGGGCCTGAAAAGATTTCCTGTAAGTGGTCCTTTGTATAACGAACTGGCAGAACTACTATATAGCCAGAAGGATTATACTGCTATTAAATTGTGGGAAAAAGGAATAGAACTGGACCCGGATTATTCTAAAAATTATTACAATGCCTGTAAGTATTATTACGTTTCGGGCACTGAAAAGATCTGGAGTATTCTGTATGGGGAAATATTTGTAAATATGGAACCGCTGAGCAGTAATGCCCCTGAAATAAAATCGATTATATCTGAGAGTTATAAAAAACTTTTTATCGATACGGATATTTCAAAAGATAATACAGACAAGAACAGGTCTGCTTTTGCCAATGCTTTTATTGAAACAATGAATAAACAATCGGGCGTGGCTGTTTCAGGTATCAATCCCGAATCGCTGACGATGATAAGAACCCGTTTCATATTAGACTGGGAAAAAAATTACGAAGTCAAATATCCTTTCCGGTTGTTTGAATTACAAAAGCAATTACTACAGGATGGATTATTTGATGCCTACAATCAATGGCTTTTTGGAGCTGCACAAAACCTGGCAGTTTTTCAAAATTGGACTGTAGCGCATGCTACTGAATACAGTGATCTCAACCGTTTTCAAAAAGGCCGCGTTTTTAAAATTCCTGTCGCTCAGTACTACCGCTATTGAATTTGTTTCTGCCCTAAAGAAACGGTTAATTAATTTTAGCTATCTTAGTTTTCAATTAATTTCTTGTGCCAAAATAATTTCAGTCATCTATGTTACACAATACAAAATCTGAAAGGTTAAGAATAATAATTGCACCAGCTTACAGTTAACGATTGCTCATTATGAACGACCACTCAAGAATATTTGATTTTTTGCAATATCAGCTGGATACATTTCCCAAAGCGGATATGCTTGCAGGAAAAGAAAACGGCAGCTGGAAATTGTATAGCACGGCAGAAGTAAAAAGCCTCGTTGACAGGCTTAGCGTTGGCCTGATGAAACTGGGCCTCGGCGGCAAGGATATGACTATAGCTAACCAGGATAAAATTGCACTTGTAAGTAAAAACCGCCCCGAATGGCTTATTCTTGATCTTGCCTGCCAGCAAATAGGTGCTGCACTTTGCCCTATTTACCCTACAACCAATATTAACGAACTGGAGTTTATTTTTAATGACGCGACAGTGAAATTAGCCTTTCTAAGTGGCGATGATATTTTGTCGAAAGTAAGCAGTATTCGCAGCAGGGTACCTTCCCTGCAAGATATTTACAGTTTCGATGAAGTGGAAGGAGCCAGTCACTGGACAACAATTCTGGGTCCCGCGGATGATACTGATTTGTTAAGACTGGAGAAAATAAAACAATCCATTTTGGCTGAACATTGCGCTACTATTATTTATACCTCGGGCACAACCGGTACGCCTAAAGGAGTTATGTTAAGCCACCGGAACATCGTAAGCAACGTGTTAAACTCAAAAAAATCTTTTCCTTTTGAGGACAACATCACAGCAAGGGCATTGAGTTTTTTGCCGCTCAATCATATTTTCGAAAGAATGGTTTCCTATATTTATATCGATAGCGGTATTTCAATTTATTATGCTGAAAGCCTTGATACCATAGCCGAAAATCTGAAGGAGGTAAAGCCTAACTTATTTTGTACAGTTCCCCGGTTGCTGGAAAAAGTGTACGAAAAAATAATGGCCAAAGGAACTGAACTCACTGGCGTCAAAAGGAAATTATTCGATTGGGCCGTAACGCTGGGCAATCAGTACGACAACCGCAGCAATATGGGTAGCTGGTACAATATGAAGCTTGCTCTTGCCAACAAGTTAGTCTTTAGCAAGTGGAGGGAAGGCCTGGGCAACAATGTAGAGTTTATTGTAACAGGTGGAGCTGCCTGCCAGGTAAGATTAATCAGAATTTTTACTGCGGCAAAAATTCCCATTTACGAAGGCTACGGCCCTACTGAAAACAGCCCGGTGATCAGTGTAAACTGCCAGCGTAAAGGGGGGACAAAGTTTGGCACCGTGGGGCTTGTAATAGAAGGCCAGCAAGTGAAACTGGAGCCGGATGGCGAAATATGTGTAAAGGGTCCAAGCGTTATGATGGGGTATTACAAACGACCTGATTTGACTGCAGAAACAATCATTGACGGGTGGCTACATACTGGTGACATTGGTATTTTTGAAGATGAACAATATTTAAAAATAACAGACCGGAAAAAAGAACTGTTTAAAACCAGCGGCGGAAAATATGTTGCACCGCAGCCGATTGAAAATAAGATGAAGGAATCGCCTTTTGTAGAACAGATGATGATTGTTGGCGCTGAACAAAAATTTGTAGGCGCGCTGATTGTTCCTTCAATACCTAACCTTAAAGAATGGATGCGCCAGCAACAAATCAGTTTTACCAGCAATGAGGAAGCCATTCACCATCCTGCAGTATTAGACTTATACCGTAAGCTGATTGATAGTTTCAATGAATTTTTTAATCACGTGGAGCAGGTAAAGCGTTTTGAATTACTACCGAATGAGTGGACGATCGACAGTGGCGAACTTACGCCAACATTAAAACTGAAACGCAAGGTAATAATGGAGAAATATAAAGATGCGATTGAAAGAATTTATAGGTAAAGTAACCGTATTATCTGCTTACCTTTTTTCCCAACCCAACAATATTCCTATCTTAAGATTAAAGCTAAAAAAGGCATCATTGTTTTTCGGATTGCCCCTGATTTGTCCGCCATTGGGATTGATCGGGTATTTTGCATCTGTTTTACTCCGCCTGTCATTTAGCGCAATGGCATCTGCCAATTGACTTCCGCTAAAATAATTTGCAAAGAGTGAAGGATTGATATATCGCGTACTTAAATCGTCCAGGTAATCCGTAGTTAAAAAGCGATACATAAACTCAGCACGAAGATTAAATATGCGAGACAATTCGTATTTCATACCAATGCCCACCGGGAAACTTATCTGTTGCAATTTATATGGTTTCCTGGTAGGGTATTCTGCAAAACCCTGCCCTTCGGTACTAAGTGGTTGCAGGTCAACCGTTCTTCCATTCAACACAGTTTGCGGATTGAAGGAAAAATAACCGATACCGGCCAGCAGGTAAGGCGAAAATGAGGGAGGTTCATCATCCCGGCTTGCCCAGTTAACGAATAGAAAGATGGGATACATTTCGCCTATAACGGAAAACTCAGATATTTTAGAAGTAAAACTCAGGTTGCGGTTGTAGCGGGGTGTAGTTTCCTGTACAGGTTTCAAAATACTATCGTACGCCTTTATATGTCCAAAACTTCCTTCAATCCTTAATCCTACGGCTTCCTTATAAATTGCAGTGAAATATACACTGCCATTTAGCTGGTTATTACCCAGATTTAAATCTTTCACAAATCGCTTTCCAAGGCCCCTTCTGCCGCCTACATCTGTAAGGCAGTTCATTGCGCCAACAGATCCGCCAAATTCAAACATTAATGGGGTATTGTAATAGTTATTATCGTAAAAATAATATTGCGCAGATGCCTTGGGAGGAGGCATTAGAAATACAAACAGAGTAACAGTTAGAATTGCGATTTTTTTCATTCAACTATAGTGATGATATATAAATTTAATTATTATTCTGTAATAAAAAAATTAGCGTTATGATAAAAACGGCCATACCGGCCTTTATATTTTATGGTTTTTGTTATTGTTATAATATTTGCAGATAGCTTTCAAACCACAAACCGTACACTTTGGACTTCTTGCTGTGCAAATATACCTCCCATGCAGTATAAGCCAATGATGTGCTTTAAATATATAATTATCCGGAAAATATTTTGTGAGTTGCTTTTCCGCTGCCAGTGGCGTTTTTGCGTTGGTCGTTAAACCTAACCTCGCACTTACCCGGAACACGTGGGTATCTACTGCCATATTGGGCTGTTCATCAATAACTGATGTTATCACATTGGCCGTTTTTCTTCCCACACCGGGAAGCAACATTAATTCGTCTACAGTCATTGGCACCTGGCCCGAAAATTTTTCTACCAGCATTTTGGCCATCCCTATAAGATGTTTGGTTTTGTTATTCGGGTAAGAAATACTTTTTATTAATGGGAATAAAGTTTCAAAATTAGTACGGGCAAGATCTTCAGCCGTAGGATATTGTTTGAAAATAGCGGGCGTGGTCATGTTCACCCTTTTATCAGTGCATTGGGCCGACAATATTACAGAAACCAGCAACTGGTAAGGGTTATCGTAAAATAATTCAGTTGCTGCATCAGGTGCGTGCATACTGAAGTATTCGATTACAAACTGGTATCGTTGCTGTTTCGTCATAAAAAAAAGTCCCGTATTACACGGGACGCAAATTATATTAAAAATCAGTAGGATTTAAACCTCCGTAGCATGAGCAAGCGATTTCTCGGCATATGCCAGAATGTTGTCGATTGCTTTTTTACGTGGTGAAAAAGTTACCTTTTCAAGAGCTTGCTGAGCTGAAATTATTTCTTCGTACTTTTCACGAAGTTTCCAATCCGTTTCAAGAGCACCCCTGATAGCTGCCGATTTTTGTGTAGAAGTCTCATTATAGACATACTGAATGAGATCCTCTGGTGTAAAACTGTGCATAGGCAAATTAATAGCTTGTTTAAAAATTAAATATCATATCCATAGTCATAAACGACCATTGGTAATCATTATTGTACAGGATTGTTGATAATTTAATTGGCGGGAGCCGAAGATACAATAAATAAATCCTCATTGTCCTTCTTCATCAGGTATTTTTCCCGGGCATATTTTTCAATAGTGCGGGCATTTGTCTTTAACTGCTCCAGTTCTTCTTTTGTGTCTTTTATAATACCGGTAAGATGATCTTCCGTTTTTTGAAGTTCTTTTAATTTGGCATTTTTATCATATGCCACACCCCAGTCCTTAGGGTCGAAGAAAAACATCCACACAACAAAAAAAACTGCTGCCAGCAGGTATTTGTTCTTTAACCAGGAAGGTATTTGCGACAGCAATTTCATTTAAACTATATTAATAGCCGGATAGAGACCTGGAATTTATACCTCCAATTTCTATCCAGCCAATCAATTGAACAAACCTATTTACCAAATTTAATCTTTCCTTTTGGATATACTGCAGTGTCAGCCAACATTTCTTCAATGCGTATTAACTGGTTGTATTTAGCCATACGGTCAGTTCTGCTTGCGGAACCTGTTTTAATCTGGCCACAATTCAAGGCAACAGCAAGATCTGCAATGGTAGTATCTTCTGTTTCACCACTGCGGTGACTCATAATAGTATTATAGCCAGCCTGCTGTGCCATGCTTACGGCATTGATGGTTTCAGTAATGGTACCAATCTGGTTTACTTTTACCAATAAAGCGTTGGCAATTTTTTCGTTAATACCTCTTTCCAGGCGGGTAACGTTGGTTACAAAAAGATCATCACCTACCAGCTGGCATTTGCTGCCTACTGACTCTGTAAGCATTTTCCATCCCTTCCAGTCATCTTCTGCCATACCATCTTCAATTGAACAAATCGGATATTGTTTCACCCAGCTTGTCCAGTAAGCAACCAGTTGTTCGCTGGTCATTTCTTTGCCATCACTTTTATGAAACACATACTTTTTCTTTTTAGCGTCCCACAGCTCACTGTTGGCAGCGTCCATGGCAATCATCACCTGGCTGCCTGTTTTATAACCTGCAGATTGAATAGCAGTCAAAACTGTTTCGATGGCTTCTTCATTGCTTTGAATGTTTGGTGCAAAACCGCCTTCATCACCTACGTTGGTACTGAAACCTTTCTTTTTTAATACCTGTTTCAACGCATGAAAAATATCAACACCCCATTGTAAACCTTCACTGAACGTTGTAGCACCAACAGGCATCACCATAAATTCCTGGAAATCTATTTTGTTATCCGCATGTGCACCACCATTAAGGATGTTCATCATCGGGATAGGAAGAATTTTCGCGTTGGTACCACCAATATAGCGGTACAATGGCAAGTTGGCTTCCAAAGCGGCAGCTTTAGCTACGGCCATACTTACAGCCAGGATTGCATTAGCGCCCAGTTTGCCTTTGTTTTCGGTACCATCCAATGCGATCAAAGCTGCGTCAATGCCAGCCTGATCCGCAATATCCCAGCCCAGTAAATTTTCTGCAATCGTTGTATTTACGTTTTTTACTGCTTTCAATACGCCCTTGCCACCGTACAATTTTTTATTGTTATCTCTCAGTTCAACAGCTTCGTGAATGCCTGTGCTGGCGCCACTCGGCACTGCTGCCCTTCCTAATTTTTCGTTTTCTGTTAATACATCTACTTCAATTGTAGGATTGCCACGGCTGTCTAAAATTTGACGAGCGTAAATACTTGCGATGTAACTCATGATGTTGTTGGTTGTTTTGTTAATTATTATATTAATTTCTATTTTGCCGATGTAAGATTTCTGAATATCGCTTCCAGGCTGTTACTTTCACTTTGCAAAGAAACAATGTTAAGGTTGTTTTTCAAACTCAATTCCAGCAATTGCTTTCTTATACTTTCAGGATTCGCCGTATGAATCTTGTAGGAAGTGGTATCAACCTGTTCAATACGGCCCGCTTCTTTCAGCTGTTGCAGCTTTTCAACAGCCACATTTTCTTTAAATTGTATCAGCACTGTATGTTCGCCATCTTTTACTTTCTGCAGGTTACTAAGCGTATCATCAGCTACAATATTGCCTTTATTAATTATGATTACCCGGTCGCAAATGGCCTGTACTTCCTGCAAAATATGAGAGCTGAATAATACCGTTTTGTCCTTTCCCAACGCCTTTATTACTTCCCTTATTTCAACAATCTGGTTGGGGTCAAGCCCGGAGGTTGGTTCATCCAGTATTAACACTTCAGGGTTATGTATCAGTGCTGCAGCAAGCCCAACTCTTTGTTTGTAACCCTTACTTAACTGCCCTATTTTTTTATTTGCTTCCAGGGTTAGGCCAACAGTAGCAATTGTTTCTTCAATCCTGTTCTTCGGGTGATTCATTTTATGAACGCCTGCAATAAACTCCAGGTATTCCCTTACGTACATATCGAAATAAAGCGGGTTTGCTTCAGGCAGGTAGCCTATTTTTTTCTTTGTGGATAAGGAACTGGTACTTACTTTTTCGTTGCACACCTCCACGCCGCCTCCATCACATTCAAGATAACCGGTGATGATTTTCATGGTGGTGCTTTTGCCTGCCCCGTTCGGTCCCAAAAAACCTACTATTTCTCCTTTACCTACACTAAATGAAATATTGTTAACCGCTTTTTGAGCGCCATAATTTTTTGAAAGACTGGTTACCTTAATTGACATGTGCGACTTTTATCAGGCAAAAATAAAAACGTCAGGTATAAATACCCGACGTTTTAGTTTATTAATTAAGTATTTTTTTCTTCTTTGTTTCCTGCTGGTTGGTCAGGTCCCGGCTGCGGCCGGTTATCCTGTTTTTGAGGCGGCCGTTGCTGCTGGTTACCGCGTTGGTTTGGCGGTCGCTGACCCTGTCCTTCTCTTTTCTGCTGGGGCCGTTGTTCGTTGCGGTTTTGCTGAGGCGCCCTTTGCTGTTGGTTTGGCCGCTGATTATCCTGTCCCTCTCTTTTTTGCTGCGGCTTTTGTTGTTGTTGGTTACCCCGTTGCTGCTGGTTGCCCCTGTTACCATCTTTGTTTTGTTGCGGTGCACGCCCGTCGCGACCTTGTGGCTGCCTGTTTTGTTGTGGCCGGTTGTTATCCTGCTGTGGCTGATTGTTGCGGTTTTGCGGCTGCCTTTGTTGTTGCGGCCCCCGTTCCATATCCCTGCGTTTACGACTTGTTTTTTCCAGGCTTTTTAAACTGATTTGTCCCACTACATCTGCATAGGTAGGTTCAATTTCAACCGGCTTTTTGCTAACTACTTCTACTGTTTCCAGTTCTTCAGGTTTAATGCCCTGCTGGTTAAGTGCCTTTATTTTTTTTACCCTTTCAATAGTCAGGGGATATTGTTTATTGCTGTCTGGCATGGTATACCACATCAGGTTGCGGAAAATATCTTTTTTAACTAAAAATGCCCTGCTCCTTGCTACCTCAATCATGTCACAATCATCTGGAAAATGTTGCAAAGCATCCAGGTAAGTATCCAGTTCGTAATTCAGACAGCATTTTAAACGTCCGCACTGTCCGCTTAATTTGGTTTGGTTAATGCTTAAATTCTGGTAACGGGCTGCGTTGGTATTTACACTTTTAAAATCTGTAAGCCAGGTACTGCAGCACAGTTCACGGCCGCAGCTTCCTATTCCGCCCACTTTGCCAGCTTCCTGCCGGGCGCCAATCTGCTTCATCTCTACCTTTACCTTAAATTCACCAGCATATATTTTAATCAGTTCCCTGAAGTCAACCCTGTCATCCGCTATGTAAAAAAAAGTGGCTTTACGACCATCTGCCTGTATCTCCACCTCGGCCACCTTCATCTCCAGCCTTAGTTGCTTGGCAATGGCCCGGCTGCGGATCATCACGTCTTTTTCCCTTGCCTTTGTTTCCTTCCATTTATTCAGGTCGGTATCATTGGCCCTGCGTAGAATCTTCTTTATATCAGCGCTGTCTTCCTTAATATTATTTTTTTTCAGCTGCAACCGCACCAGTTCGCCTGTTAAATTCACGCTGCCAATATCAAAACCACTTACGCCTTCCAGCGCAACCATATCTCCCTTTTCAAAAAAATGAGTAGTAGTATTTTTAAAATAGTCCTTACGGCTGCCATTATTAAAACTAACTTCCACAATCCTGCAACCACTTTCCGGGTCGCTGAAGGGCAGGTTGGCCAGCCAGTCATGCACGTTCATACGGTTGCAACCGCCGCTGCTGCAGCTGCCATGGCTCTGGCAACCGCCCGGTGCGCCGTCTTTACTTGTTCCACAACTTCCACATCCCATATACCTGAGTAATTAAAAAATGAATAATGCTGAGAGGAAATTTTGTTGAACCAGGCAGGAGAATTACTATCAGGCTTCATTGGCGTCGCACTCTTGTACTACAGTTATATATTGAACGGCCCATTTAACCTGTGTAAAATATTACTGATGCTTGCGCACTTTCAGGCTTTTGTATAACTAAAAGCTTCCCAATTATCGGGATCGACATACAATGTTAACTACTGAAGAGAAAGTTTTTTAATCAACAATCATCTTTCTCTAAATTCCAACCTCACCGGTCAATTTCCTCAATTTATCAAAATTAACGAATTGTTACTAATAATATGATACAACTTAATAGAAAGGGCATGAAAGAGCATTTTGCCGTTTGCGTTGCGTTCCACATAATAACTGGCCTTATCAAGTTCATTTATTATAGCTTCCTGCTGGGGAATACTGCATAATTTATTCAGGCGAAGGGCAAAGTCCTGCTCGTTACTACCTGTATTTGCATTGTCTAAAAGTGAAGGAATACTTTTGATTCGAATGGCCTGCTCCAGCAAATGAGTGAAGTATTTTAAAAATTGCTTTTGCTTTTCCCGACCCTGTTTGCTCATCTCCTCCACCCATTTTACCTGGCCTGCGAGATTTTTTTTCACCAGCAGATTTAACCATTCTCTAACGATTGCCTGCCAGTCGTCTTCCACATGTTGTAACAATTGCAGCGCTTCCCGGTAATTTCCTTCGCTTAAAGCAGCCACTTGCCGTGCTTTTTCCATTGCCACGCCCCCTTTTAATTCCAGCGACGCTTCAATTTCCAAATTACTGAATAGTGGAATTTTTACCAATTGCGTTCTGGACAAAATCGTGGGCAAAATCATGGCCTCATTTTCTGCCACCAAAATAAACAGGGTATTCGGTGGTGGTTCTTCTATCAGTTTTAATAATTTATTACCGTTTTTGGTAAGGTATTCCGGCATCCATATAATCAGGATCTTGTATTCGCTTTCAAAACTCTTTAAACTGATTTTTCGGTTAATATCATTGCATTCTTCAGCGGTAATATTGCCCTGCTTGTTTTCGGCATGTATAAATTGCAGCCAGTCGTATACGTTGCCATAAGGGTTGGCCGAGAAAAATTCCCTCCATTCAGCAATAAAATCGGTACTGACCGGTGTTTGACCCGCTTTTTTGGTAATTACGGGGTAGGAGTAATGTATATCAGGATGCATTAACTGGTTCGCTTTTGTGCAGGCAGCGCAAACACCACAGGAATCCAGCTGTATATTGGTTTCTTCGGATACGGAAAGTTCTTCTCCAAACAAAGATGGTCCCGGAGTTTCTTTTTTGCCGTTAACTTTTTCGCAAACGATGTATTGCGCAAATGCCATGGCGAGCGATAATGCGCCGCTTCCCTCTTTACCCAAAAAAAGCAGTGCGTGGCTTAACCTGTTGTGTTGCACCATTTGCACCAGCTGCTCTTTTGTTTCTTTCTGACCTGTGATATTGTTGAATTGCACGGTGCAAATATAGTTTTTAACGGGTTTAACCGAAGCAGCAATTATTGGCAAAACAAAAAGCGGCACCAATAGGTGCCGCTCTAAAAGTATTATTTTTGTTTTATAATTTACTAGTTAATTCATCGCTCATCGGGGTAACCTTGCTGTCAAATTTGGTAACAATGTGTCCGTTTTCATCAAGCAAAAATTTATTAAAGTTCCAGGTGATGGTTGCATCCAAAACGCCGTTTTCACTTTTGTTGCAAAGCCATTTATAAATGGGCGCTGTATCATCTCCCTTTACGGAAATTTTAGCCGCCATCGGAAAAGTAACGCCGTAATTCTTTTTGCAAAACTCTTTTATTTCGCCGTTTGTGCCAGGCTCCTGTCCGCCGAAGTTATTCGCAGGAAAACCTACGATAACCAGTTTGTCCTGGTATTTTTTGTATAAAGCTTCCAGACCTTCATATTGCGGCGTAAATCCACAGGCAGATGCTGTGTTTACAATCAATATTTTTTTGCCTTTGAATTTGGCAAAGTCAATGGTGCTGCCGTCAAGGGCTTCTACTTTGAAATCATAGATTGATTTGGAAGAAACCGTGGCTGAAGAAGGATTTGCGTTTTGCATCGATGTGTTTTTAGTAGTGGTTGCACTAAACAAAAGCGCAAGGCTGACAGATAATAATTTGATCATACAATTGATTTTGGTTTATAACGTATAAAATAACGGTTTGTTTAATTTTTATTGTTTTTCATAACAACCGATATCCGGCAAGCCTACCGACCGTTTGTTATCATCCAGATCTTTCACAAAACCAATGCCACCAATTCCCTTGTCAATTCCCGGGGCCAGGCTATTATTGATATGAAAATCGAACAGTTGTTTGGCAACATCTACCGAATCAAATAATGGATCCTGGTTCTTTACCGCTTCGGTAATTGTACAATTTATGGGATCTTCTTTTGCTTTATACAAGCAATGGTCGAACACTACATTAAAAGCACCTGAACCCTGTTTATCTGTAGCCACCTCATTATCTACACTGCTGTTATCGCTCCAGAAAATACAATTGCGAAATACTGCATTCAAATCTGCCGACAGGGTTGCGCCATTTAAGGTAGCATAATCTGTCACTGTCAGCACAGGTTTTTTATGCGTAATATAAGAAGTGGAATAAGCCGCCACAGTACAGTTGGTAAGATGATATTTTCCGCCATAGGTTAAACCGATATTGGTGCCACAATTGGTGATTAAGCTATTATCAGCATCAACACTTGAATTAACACAAAGCAGGCCGGCATCATACGCATTGTCAATGATACATTGATGTAACACCAATTTTGGGTTGCTGTTTACAGATGGTTTTTCAGCTACCACCGCCTGGTAGGCATTTTTTACAATGGCATAAGTCAACACATTGTTCTTACTGCTTTCCCTGAAATAAATACCCGGCCAGCTGGCAGGTAAACTTTTATAATCCGCATCCAGCCGGTCGCCGCTAAAAATTACTTTTTTTTCTTTTGTACCATTTATGATGAGTGTACCATCCACAATGACGGGTGCATCCGCATGCGAATATATTTTGCATCCGGAGTCTATCGTAAGTGTGGCGCCACTTTCAATATGCAAACTGCCGAGCAATACATAAGGCAACGGGCTGCTCCACTTTACATCGCCTTTAATTACCCGGCTTTTTAAAAAATTGGCATTTTGGCCATACGCCTGCAATTGCACAAAGCGGGTGTTACCGTTGTAGCTTATCATAATGCTATCCTTTACAACAAAGGGCAGATTATTGAACGTCGGATTAACATGTATTGTAACAAAAACATAAATACTATCATTGGCAGCAATCTCAATATTATTTGCTTCGTCAGAAGGTGAGCCGTTGATATTTATTTTAAAAGCAGATGCAGGACCGGCCATCAGTTTAACTGTACTCAATAACAATTTTTGATTGTTAGGATTGCTGATTTTAAATGACTGCGTAATGGAACCAATACTGGTAAAAACAGTATCATACTTCAGACTATCTACACTCGTTGACAGCTGTGCATTTTGACTGGTGATAAAAGAATCTTTCTGGCAGGAGGAAAAAAGCAGGCAACATATTGTAATCAACAGACTTCCTGAAAATCGCAGCCTGAAAATATTTGGAGTACTTTGCTTCATCATTCAAAAATAGTTAATTGCCGCTTTATTAATGGTATGCTTTTATTTGGGTGCATGAGCCAGTGTTGCAATGCTCAGTTGTACGTTTTCAATCGCAGCAATTGTACTGCCGCAAGCCTCCAACGTGGCTCCAGTCGTAACGACATCATCAACCAGCAAGAGATGTTTGCCGGACAGCTGGCCAGGTATTTTACAAGTAAAACTACCCGCTACATTTTCCCATCTTTCAATACGGTGCTTTTTTGTTTGCGTGTCTGTATAGCGCTGGCGAAGCACATTGTTTTTAATAACTGGAATATTCATTACTGATGACATCCCATCGCAAATAATTGCTGCCTGGTTATAGCCGCGTTTTCTTTCTTTGTCAGGATAAAGCGGTAAGGGTATCAATGCATCTACTGTATCAAAGCGATTGCTTTCTACCAGGCTTTTACCCATCAGCTCACCTAAATACATTCCGATGCTGGTATTACGTTTGTATTTTAACTGGTGAATGAGTTGTTGTATAAGAGCGTTTTTAGAAAAATAGTATTCACTGTGTGCAGCGGTTAATGGTATACGCCCCCAGAATATTTTCTCTACCGGGTTGTTGGCATACAACGCAAAATTAGTAGTCGGTAAATTGGTGATACATTTCAAACACAGCAGGCTATCTGGATTTAACAGATCACTGCCGCACCCGGTACATATATGCGGGTAAAAAAGATGAACGGTATCTGATAATATGGTTTTAAAAAAAGGCACATATTAAATGTACAGCAAACCATTTCGGAATCAAAGCTTTTGGCTGAGCTGTCATTTTTTTAAAACAAATATTGATACAACTCTTCCACTTTTGCCAAAGGAACTATTTCAATACCTGAACCGCCTCCTTTTACTTTGCCCAGCGATTTGGCATTGTACTTACTAACAATAATTTTTTCAAAGCCCAGTTTTTCTGCTTCGGCAATGCGTTGTTCAATGCGGTTTACCGCTCTTATCTCACCGCTCAAACCCACTTCGCCGGCAAAGCAGTAATGCTGGTTCACCGGAACATCTTCGTAACTGCTCAACAGGGCACATACAATGGCAAGGTCGATAGAAGGGTCTTCTATTTTTATACCACCGGCAATATTTACAAATACATCTTTAACACCAAAGTGGAAGCCACCCCTTTTTTCCAGCACTGCCAGCAACAATTGAAGCCTGCGCAAATCAAAACCACTAACGGTTCGTTGCGGCGTGCCATACACACTTTGCGTTACCAGCGCTTGTCCTTCTATCAACAGCGGCCGTATACCTTCGATGGTTGCTGCAATGGCAATACCACTCAGTTGTTCTTCCTTCTGCGTGATTAATATTTCGGATGGATTGGTTACTGCCCGCATACCATCACCGGTCATTTCATAAATGCCCAGTTCGGCAGTTGAACCGAAACGGTTTTTTAGAGTGCGTAAAATGCGGTAAGCATAATGACGATCGCCCTCAAACTGCAATACGGTGTCTACCATATGTTCCAGTATTTTCGGGCCCGCAATACTTCCATCTTTTGTAATGTGACCAATCAGGAAAACAGGCGTGTTGGTTTCTTTGGCGAAGCGTTGCAATTCAGCGGCACATTCTCTTATCTGGCTAACGCTGCCCGGACCACTTTCCACAAAAGGCGATTGCAATGTTTGTATGCTGTCGACAATTACAAGCTGTGGTTTCAATTTTTTTATTTCCTGGAAAATGGTCTGTGTATTGGTTTCGGTAAGCAGGTAAAAATGATCGCTCTTAATGCCTACCCGGTCTGCCCGCATTTTTATCTGCTGTTCGCTTTCTTCACCACTGATATACAATGTTACCACGTCTTTCAACTGAAGCCCTATTTGTAAAAACAAAGTAGACTTGCCAATTCCGGGTTCGCCAGCCACAAGCACAATACTGCCCATCACAATGCCGCCTCCCAGTACGCGGTTTACTTCAGCATCTTTTGTAATGATTCTTTTTTCTTCTGCACTGCTTACATCATTAATCGAAATGGTTTTTAATTTTCCAACGCCATTGTATTCTTTCCATTCATTGATTTCCTGTTTGTCATTTCCTTTAACAATTACTTCTTCAACAAAAGTATTCCAGTTATTACATGATGGACATTTCCCTGTCCACTTGGTACTTTCATATCCGCAACTCTGACAAAAAAATGCTGACTTGGTTTTACTCATCCGGTAAAATTAAAACGTAAAAAATTTAGCCGCATTTATTTTTTAAAAACAATAATGATTAAAAAAATAACGGGCATAAATAGTATAAGGAAAATATTTTTTAGCAAAATTTAAGGCTAAAAAAGACAAAAAATAATATAGATGTAAGGAAGAAAACGGCCTGTAATTAAACTCGTCGTAAAAGTAAAAGGGTCAACATTTCTGCTGACCCTTTGTACTTACTAACCCATTAAATTCTATTGCTAAATTACAAATTGCGCCCACATAAAAAAATAAATCTTTTGGGATGTTAATAAGTTTTCACCCATATTGCTGGCGACAGAACTCAAGTTTGAACGCATCTAAATATCTGATTATCAAAATAATAGAATAAAATTCAACGCTCTAAAATGTATTTTTATTAAGCCGAAACAAGCCAAAAATAAATAATTTAATTTGGTTTATACAATAAACTACTTTACGTTTGTGATGAAATCGTAAGGCGATGAAGACAGCATTATCCATTATTTTTTTCTTTCATTTTTTACCTTTAACAGCTCAAATTTCCATTTCCGGGCATGTAACTGACAATAAAAATAAAGCGCTCAGAGGAGTAAGCGTAGCTTTAAAAAATACGTACGATGGGGCGACTACGGATTCCACGGGCCACTATTCTTTTTCTACAGATGAGAAGGGAGAACAGCAACTGGAAGCTACCATATCAGGATATTATGCCATATCTCAGAAAATAGTGCTCGGTCCTACCCCTGTTACCCTGAATCTTTCAATGAAGGAACAAATTACAGAATTGAAAGCCGTGGTAATTTCGGCAGGTTCATTTGAAGCAAGTGATAAAAACAAGGGCGCAGTTTTAAGCGATATTGACATTGTAACTACACCCAGCGCCAATGGCGATGTCACCAGTGCCTTTAAATCGTTGCCCGGCACCCAGCAGGTAGGCGAGAGTGAGGGATTATTTGTAAGGGGAGGTACAGCCACCGAAAGCAAGATTTTTATGGATGGTAACCTGGTAAATAACTTTTTTTACAGCAGTACACCGGGCATCGCTACAAGAGGCCGCTTTAACCCGTTTTTATTTAAAGGCACCGTTTTCAGCACCGGAGGTTATTCTGCCCTGTACGGACAAGCATTGTCATCTGCATTGATACTTGAAAGCAAAGACCTGCCTGAAAAGACTGAGGCTGACCTGGGCATTTCGGTTGTGGGTGTTGGCGGCGGTATCCAGCATCTGTCAAAAGATAAAAAATCATCCTGGGGCGTGTCTGTTAATTACACCAATCTTTGGCTTGCATTTAATGTTATAAAACAAAAGCAGGATTTCTTCCAGGTACCGCTTGCAAAACAGGCAGATGCCAATTTCAGGATAAAAACAAAGAATGGTGGGTTTATAAAATATTACGGGTATGTCAGTACCAACAAGACCGGGTTTCGTTCACGGGATATTGATTCTGCTGTTTTGAAAGATGCTTTTTCCATCAACAATATCAATACCTACCAAAACATTAGCTGGAAGGACAGGATTGGCAATGGCTGGAAAGTAAATACCGGCATTAGCTTCAGTACCAATAAAGATGATATTGTAAACGAAATGCAGGATGCTGACAACAGAAAATTTACCGGAACCAATCCTTTACTCAATTATAAAAATTTTAACCTGCTCAATAAGGCCCGCTATGCACAGGCAAGAGTAGTTTTTGAAAAGAAATTGTTTGGTTTAAATGCCATCCGTTTTGGAACCGATTATTTTTACAGTAACGAAAAATCTACTTACACTTTATATGATGGTACAAAATTTACACAACAGGTAAACGATCACCTGCTGGCGGCGTTTGCAGAGACAGATATTTATGTAACCAATAATTTAGCCGCAAAAATTGGCAGCCGCCTGGAACATTCAACCATTGTTGACAAATGGAATATTGCGCCGCGAATTTCGCTGGCATATAAAGTGGGTGCAAACAGCCAGGCTTCATTTGCCTATGGCATTTTTTATCAAAATCCCGAAAGAAAATATTTGCCGGGCCTCGCAGGGCTTGATTATTCAAGGGCCAGTCACTATATTTTTCAGTACTCCAAACAAACAAAAGACTATACTTTACGGACAGAGTTGTTTTACAAAAAATACAGTAACCTGTATAAAACAGACAGCAGTATTGGTGGCCGGGAAATAGCCGCGAATAACAATGGCTATGGTGATGCTAAGGGAATTGAATTTTTTTGGCGGGATAAGAAGACAATCAAAAATGTAGACTACTGGTTATCTTATTCGTATCTCAACACCAAAAGAGATTTTCTAAACTATCCTACGGCAATACAACCATCCTTTGCTGCTACGCATACTGCCGCATTTGTGTTTAAACGTTTTTTTCTGCCTTTAAAAACACAGTTTAACCTGAGTTATAATTTTGCTACCGGCCGGCCTTATTACCGCATTGCCAAAAATGCGAATGACAAATATGTTATTACAGATGCAGGCAAAACCATCAACTACAACAGCATGAGTTTTAGTGTAAACTGGTTGCCGAATATTGGTAAAAAAGATGCCAGAACCTTTACGGTTTGGGTACTGGGAGTAACCAATGTACTGGGACAAAATATTGTTTACAATTATAACTATAGCTATGATGGCAGCAGAAAAGAAGCTGTGACACCACCCAGCAAGCGTTTTGTTTTTATCGGCTGTTTCCTGAGTTTTGGTATTGACAGAACACAGGATGCAATCAACAATAATTTATAAAAGTTTTATTCAACCAACACCAATTAAAATCAAAAAAATGAAACAATTATTTATCTCCGCATTCGTATTACTGACAGCAGTAGCCTCGTTTGCACAAAGTGAAAAGTTTACTGCGGCCATGAAAAAAAATCTTGCAGCAATGGACACCGGTTTTAAAAACCCTCCGGAACTTTTAAATGTTGCCAATAATTTTGAACGAATTGCCAATGCGGAAAAAAATCAGTGGCTGCCTTATTATTATGCTGCCTTTTGCCAGGTAAACTATGGTTTTATGGAACAGGATAAAGATAAAATAGATAGCTATGCAGATAAGGCTACTGAGCTGATTGCAAAAGCAGATTCGCTTTCGCCAAACAATTCAGAAATATCCTGCATCAAGAGTATGATAGCCAGTTGCCACATGATGGTAAATCCCATGCAGCGGTGGCAGGAGTATGGCCAGGAAAGCAACAGCAATATGGAAGTTGCCATGCAGCAGGATGCCACCAATCCGCGACCATATTTTTTAAAAGGCCAGGGCTTAAAATATACACCCGAGCAGTTTGGAGGCGGATGCAAAACGGCTAAACCTCAGTTGCAGACTGCTTTGGATAGATACGCAACTTTTAAACCTGCCAGTGATATCAGTCCGAACTGGGGTAAGGAAAGAACTGAATCACTGATTAAAGATTGTAAATAATTTTTCAGATCACGATAGTAATTGTTTGCTATACTTTCAACGCCTTTAAATATGGAACAGGAAAATTTTTCTCCGCAGCAAAGTATTGATTTAATTCAGAACATGATTTCCAAAACAAAAAACACTGTTGCTGGCGGCAGTGTTTTTTTATTTTGTGGGGATGGGTGGTTTTTATGGCTCTTTATTGCAATACTTTCTAAAAAAATAAAGCGTACTTGTATCATTATAATGACTGACTTCATTGTTACCGAATAATTAGGTCGAAGCAATACAAAAAATAAAAATTGAATTAAATGAAGGAACAACAATTTTCAACAGAAGAAAGTCTGCAGCTGATCGGGGAGATGATTGGAAAAGCAAAGCGGAGTTATGTTTCCAAAGGTATTGCCAGCATTGTGTGGGGTGTATTAATTATATTTTGCAGTATCGTTACCTGGGGTCAAATCGAATTTAAGATTGATATTGGATTTGACATATGGCTTCTTTTATTGCTTGCACTTTTGCCGCAGGTATATTTTGCAGTAAAAGAAAAGCGGGGAAAAAAATTTATAGGGCATGATGAGGAGACGATGCATTATGTATGGATTAGTTTTACCGTTTGCATCTTTATAACTTCATTTTACAACAGTCGCTGGGGTGGAGAAAGTTCAACTACGCTGATTATGATGTTATACGGAATTCCAACTTTTATTACCGGAGGCATCTTTAAGTTTAAACCAATGATCATTGGAGGAATGACTTGTTGGGTGATAAGTATATTTTCCATTTATACCCCGTTTAAAACAGATATGTTGCTGATGGCAGCCTGCGGCCTTTTTGCCTGGCTAATACCCGGAATAATTTTGTGGAAACGATATAAAAAGCAACAGCAAGTACATGTTTAAAGACCTGGATCCAATATTACATTCACAACTCAGGTTAGCTGTTATTAGTTTGCTGATCAGTGTTAAGGAAGCGGAATTCACTTTTTTAAAAGAAAAGACGAATTCTACCGCCGGTAACCTGAGTGTGCAAATAAATAAATTAAAAGATGCGGGCTATATTGAAGTGGTAAAGCAGTTCAAAGATAATTACCCGCAAACGGTTTGTAAAATATCAGCCAAAGGCATCGAAGCATTTGAAGTTTATGTTAATGCGCTGAAGTCTTATATGAATCCCGGCGGAGAATAAAAAAAGCCCTTCTTTTAAAAGAAGAGCTCTTGTTTGTGCCTGGTAATTTATAAGGTTACTTCCAAATCATAAATGAGGAAGTGTAAGTTTCGTTGTTGCTGATTAATTGAATCGTATAAGTTCCTTCGTTCAGTTTGTGAAAATCATCAATATTGATGCTGTTCTTTCCTGCTGCTATTGTTGCATTTTGTTGCAATACTTTTTTACCTGTTTCATCTAACACTATCACTTTACCAGTAGCAGCTTTGTCTGAAGTAAAAATAACTTTTACATCGTTGGTTGAAGCATTTGGCATAATGGTGATGCCCTTTTTTTCAATACCATTTGTATAACTGGAAACAGATGAAGTGTGTATAGCAACATCAAAATTGCCTTTTGCATTAACAGAAATAATAGCGATTACTGCAAATAAAGTGGTAAAAATCGTTTTCATCTTGTGTGTATTTATAAGTAAGAAATAAGCTAAATGAATAATTAATTCAGGTAGTTAATACACAGTAAATTGAGATTAAAGAAGTAGTTTAGTTCAGCAGGATTAGGAAATCTAAATTAATAGACTTTTTTGTAGAGTTGTGTGGTTCTTGTAAGAAAGTGTGGTAAGCATCTTTCTGAAACAAAGCTAATACTTTATTTCAAACCACCAACTTTTTCTACAATAAATTCGACGAAAATATTTACCCAAACAATAATGGCTGCATTTAATGTTGCAGCGTTATTTTTCGGGTTGCCAGCTTTATAAGAACAGATTCTGAGTGGATACAATCCTTTAAAACGATTGGCAGCGCTTAAGACAATTTTAAAAGCCTCCTGAACAATTGCTCTTTATTTCCGTTTTACCTTTGTTATTAATAACGGCATATGTCATTGATCATAGAGGTAAATCATTTATCAAAAAAATTCGGCGATACCCTGGCAGTAAATGATTTGTCATTCACCGTAAATCAGGGCGATATTTACGGGTTTCTGGGGCAAAATGGAGCTGGTAAATCAACTACCATCCGCATGCTGCTTACGCTGATACATCCTACAGCCGGAAACATTAAACTGTTTGGAAAAGATCTTTCAGCTAACCGGTCCGCTATCCTGCAACAGGTAGGGGCGGTAATAGAAAAACCCGATCTGTATAAATATTTATCTGCCTACGATAACCTTTCCATCTTCGCAAAAATGAGTGGTACAAAAGTTACCAGGCATCTATTAATGCAGCAATTGCACATGGTTGGTTTGGAAGACCGGGCGAAAGATACCGTCAGAACTTTCAGCCAGGGAATGAAACAACGTTTAGGCATTGCTGTTGCATTGGTACATAATCCTGCCCTTATTATTTTGGATGAACCGACCAACGGCTTGGATCCCCAGGGAATCGCAGATATCAGGAATTTAATTTTACGGCTTAGCAGGGAAATGGGAAAGACTGTTTTAATTTCTTCTCATCTGCTGAGTGAAATTGAACTGATCGCAACGCGGATGATTATATTGCACAAGGGAAAGAAAATGGTGGAAGGTAACGTAGCAACACTGCTTGATCCGGCCCATACCTTAATAGAGATTGAGACGCTTGACAATGCCGCTGCAAAGCAGTTGTTACTGGAGTCTGAATGGGCGGCGTTTGTGCAACCCAATAATCAATTGCAGTTGATGATGGATAAAATAAAAGTGCCGCGACTGATTAATTTCCTTGTGTCGGGCGGCGTACAATTGCTTTCGGTTAACTCTAGTCACTCCCTTGAAAATTATTTTTTATCACTTACAACCCAATCCGGCAATGTGGACGCTTTTGCAAATTGAACTCTTCAAAATATCTAAACGGCCCAGAACCTATATTGCTTTTGCTGCCGTAGCGGCCATCGTGTTTATTTTTCAGTTTGCATTTAAAGCAGATGGTCAAAGTTACATGGACCTGATGTTGCAAAGCGTAAAGGATACTTTTACTTTCGACAGGGTACAGGCCATCAATGGCTATTTTATGTGTTATATCATTCTGAATACATTGTTGATCCAGGTACCTATTTTAATAGCGTTGATTGCGGCTGATTCTATTTCCGGTGAAGCCAACATGGGAACACTTCGTTTACTGATATCCAAACCCATCAGCCGGACACAATTGATCTTGGTGAAGTTTGCGGCGGCTACCATTTTTACCATTTTTTTATTGCTTTGGATGGCCATTACGGCGTTGTTTATGAGCCTGCTGATATTTGGTACTGGCGATATGCTGGTGTTCAGATCAAAAGGCGATGAATCACAGATATTGCTGATAACAAAAGATGATATTATGTGGCGTTACCTGGCAGCTTTTGCATATGCCACGGTAGCATTAACTGTGATAGCAGCACTTTCTTTATTGCTGTCTATCTTTGCTGAAAACTCAATCGGACCTATCATTGCGACAGTCTGCATTGTAATTGTATGCACTATTATCAGTAACATCAATGTACCCATTATAGATAAAAATGTAAAACCGTTTCTGTTTACTTCTTACCTGGTTGGCTGGAAAGGATTTTTTTATATTGGTACGGATGCAGATGGAAAAACAATCCGCGGAAGCCTTGAAAACTGGCCCGCCATCCGTAAAAGTTTACTGATTTTAATAGCCCATATTTTTATATTGGTAATGGCCGCTGTAGTAGTTTTTAAAAAGAAAGATATTCTATCCTAAATAATAACAAAATGATCCGTTTAAAAAAAATAGCAACTCTTGTAGTGCTCATTTTAATATCATTTGCTTGTGTACAGGCACAGGATGTAAATGCACTAATCGCCAAAGTGAAATTTAATATTGATAAGGTAAATGATTACGAAGCTACGGCCAGGATGATCACCAATGTATCCTTTTTAAAAGTGCCTGATGCAGACGTAAAAGTATATTTTAAAAAGCCCAATCAGTTAAAAATTAAAAATGAAAAGGGTATTTCTTTTGTACCAAAGGGAGCGGTAAGTATTAACCTGAATAATATTTTAAGTGGTGGAAAGTACACCGCCATAGATGCAGGCACAGATAAAATAGGCAATACAACGGTAAGGATTGTTAAGTTATTACCGGAGGATGATAATGCTGATGTGGTATTATCCACGGTGTATATTGACGAAGCTGCGCTGGTAATAAGAAGAGCGAAAACCACTACCAGGACTAATGGCAGCTACCAGCTGGAAATGAATTATGGAAAATACAGCGCCTTTGGTTTACCCGATAAAATCGTTTTTACTTTTGATACAAAGGATTATAAACTGCCCAAGGGAGTAACGTTTGACTTTGACGATGGTACCCAAAATAACCGGTCGGCGGCAGATAAAGCAAAGAGCAAAAATGGGAAGGCTGAAATAACTTTTAGCTCTTACGTGGTTAATAAAGGCGTTGCTGAAGATGTATTTAAATAGTATCTCTGATGGCGGATTTACTGATGTGTCATTGCCTTTAGCGAAAAGCAAAAGCTATTAAATCGCGGTGTCTGTAAAAATCATGCATCAACCATCCAGTATTATTCCTCAATAATTTTTTCATCTCTTGCATTGGCTACAAATGCAGCACTTATTTTCTTCAAAGGGTTTTTATGCTGGCTGGCGTATTCTTTTCTGGCTGTAATGATATCAATGCATTTAAAAACAGCTTCCCTGAAAGAGGCTTCATCAGCCTTGCTTTTGCCTGCAATATCAAAAGCAACACCATGGTCAGGCGAGGTACGTATGCCGTTTAGACCAGCGGTATAATTAACTCCTTCACCATTGGCCAGCGATTTAAAAGGAATCAGTCCCTGGTCATGATACATGGCCAGCACCGCATCGAATTTTTCGTATTGTCCCCTGGCAAAAAAAGCATCTGCTGGATAAGGGCCAAAACAAAATATGTCTTTAAGCTTGGCTTCTTTAATGGCGGGTTTTATGATCTCTTCTTCTTCTTTACCGACAAGGCCTTCATCGCCTGCATGCGGGTTTAAACCCAGTACAGCAATTTTTGGTTTGTCTATACCAAAGTCTTTTTTCAGTGAGTTATTCAGCAGGTGCAATTTGCTAAGTATGGCTTCTTTGGTAATGAACTGCGCAATATCTTTTACAGGCACATGCTCGGTAACCAATGCTACCCGCATATTTTCAGCCACCATCAGCATTACCACATCAGGCACTTCAAATAAATTTTTAAGGTAAGGCGTATGACCGGTAAAATTAAAAGCTTCAGAATTGGTATTTTTTTTATGAATAGGAGCTGTTACCAATCCATCGATTTTTCCTTCTTTTAAAGCCTGGGCAGCCGTTACCAAACTGATTACTGCATATTTTCCACCGGTCTCGTTCAGCAACCCGGGAGTAACCGCCACTTCTTCTTCCCAGCAACTAAAAAGATTTACCTGTTTGTGATTTACCCTGCTGGAATCCTTAATGGTTGAAAAGTTAAAATTAATATCTGAAAGGGCTTTCCGGTAAAAGTTCAATACTTTATTACTGGCAAATATCACAGGGGTGCATATTTCAAGGAGGCGGGCGTCGCCCACCGTTTTTATGATCAGTTCCAGGCCAATGCCATTGATATCACCGCAGGAGAGTCCGATTACCGGTTTATTTTCATTTATCATATCAGCAAAAAATTAAGGTGTAAAAATACAACATTGTATAATACATAGTTTAAGGGAAGCAATCTGCTTGTTTAAACGCGATGTTCAAGGAGAGAGATATTGCCGTCGCAACTAATTAAGCAAGGCATCTCAAGACCTCTGCTCTTAGCAATGCCATAAAACTCGCGGGGAACTGATATGAACACCGTTGACAGCATATTGTGTACTTTTGCAAGTTATCCGGAAACAATAACACCACGCATGTTTAAAATAAAGAAATCGTTAGGCCAGCATTTTTTAAAAGATGAAATAGTAATTCAAAAAATTATTGATGCTTTAAAAGAAAACAGTTGTACCAACCTGCTGGAGGTTGGTCCGGGTGGCGGGGCACTAACCAAACACTTGTTACAGCTGCCCGGTATACATTTTAAAGCAGTGGAGCTGGATGATGAAAAAACCGCTTATCTCAAAAATGCTTACCCGGTTCTTAAAGACAATATTATCAGCCAGAGCTTCCTGGATATTGATGCGCCGTTTGATGCGCCCTTTACTGTGATTGGTAATTTTCCTTATAATATTTCAACACAGATTTTATTTAAAGTACTGGACTGGAAAGACCAGGTTCCTGTTGTGATCGGTATGTTTCAAAAAGAAGTAGCGCAAAGGGCCGCCTCAAAAGAAGGAAACAAAGTATATGGTGTGTTGAGTGTGTTAATCCAGGCTTTTTACGATGTTGAATATTTGTTTGATGTAAGCAACCAGAGTTTTAACCCGCCGCCAAAAGTGCAGAGTGGTGTAATACGGCTTAAAAGAAGAACTGTACCACTGGATGTTAAAAGCGAACGTGCTTTCAGGGTATTGGTAAAAACCGCCTTTAACCAGCGCCGTAAAACATTGCGCAATGCAGTAAAAAGTTTATTTACCGCAGAGGCTTTACAAGACCCTATTTTTGAGAAACGTGCAGAAGCATTGAGTATAAAAGATTTTGCTGAATTAACATTCAGAATGAGTTGAGGTAATCAATTTACCTGCATACAATATTTATAGGACGTTTTATTTTAATTTTTAAAGGACAGCGCTTCCTCAAGGTCATTTATAAAGTCAGTTCAAAAAGATAAATGCCAGCCTCAATACCCGGGGTTGCATTTTATTATGCTGTCTTTTATTTGCATACATTTAATCTCTTATTCAATTAATAGGTATTTGTACCAGGTCAGATGCAATTATTTAACGCATCAATATTTACCATCGTTGCAATATTGAATTATGGACACTAGTTTTTATGCATACCTGCAGCAACTTGAATTGCTGGGTTTTTTTACTGGTTATCCGTTGCTATATGCGGCTACTCTTTTTATCGCTGGTAACCAACCAGTAAAAAATACTTTCAAAAGCAGGGTCGTTTCACTTTTGCCTTTTGCGTATGCGTTGGTTGGTACTTTATATCTTGGGCTTCAATTAAAGAATTTATACCCGAACTACTCTTTTGAAAATGTAAGGCTAAGTATTCAGCACCCCTGGTTAACAGGGTGGGCGCTTCTGTCAGTTTTGTTCTGGATACCTTTTCTTGCTAAAAAAAAAGTGCTTAGCCTGTTCCATAGCCTGGTATTTTTCTTCCTTTTTGTAAGCGATTTATTATCAAATTTAAAGCAACCTTCTTCCGGAGCAGCGGCTATCCGCAATGATATGAAAATATATACTGGCAGTCTGCTTTTTAATCTTTCCGCCTTTGCTTTAGTGGTATGCCTATTTTTTATAGCAAACTATTTTAAAAAAAAGAATCAATAAAACGTGGAAAGTTAATCTGCGTCCGATATAACCACCAATTCTCCCTTCATGATCACAAACCATGGTTGTAATACATATCTCAACATGACATATGTCACAAAATACGTTGCGTACGGTCATTAATTATCCCTCTTTGCCACTATAGATTTGTGCTTTCACATTTAATAAAGATTTACTCATTTTAAATATTAATTTATGAAACTGCTTAGCAACAAAACATTAATGCTTCTGCTTTTAATTATAAGCGGATCAGGGTACATAATAAGTTGCACTCATGATGACGATCTGCTCCTTCCTCCACCCGCATCAAATACCGTTGTAATTACACGGGGTACACACATTCACTTACCAGGAACGCTGACTACAGGAGATTCAACGCAATGGAAAGTTGATAAGGCGCACTCAGGTGTGTTATGGTCAACCAACTATGTAGGTGCAGCGGGTTTACTTACCGGGCGTTTTAACCAGTTTGGTATACACAATGTAACCGATGCGGAAAAACAAAATTATATCACTACAGGCCAGCCGGTAAAAGATACCTCATGGGCTTTTTATGAAAATGAACCCGCCAAAACTTATTTTAATGGGTATGTTCAGATCAATACTTCCAACACCGGGGAGCCGGGCAGGGACGCAGGGTGTAACATAAAAGCAATGGGTACAACACTAATTGTACCTGGAACCCAGAACCTTACCGATTCTAACATTGCGCAAATCCACACTACTAAAGTTGAATTTGATCCTTTAAGCAATGACTATATCGTAACGCTTAACCTTACCTGGCATGGGTTATCACCAACACCCATTACACAGTCTATCGTTGGTAAATTAAAGTATATCCCACAGGCACGTGTTCAGTTTGGAACGGCAGCGGCCTACAGTGTTTTTGGATTGCAATTGGAATTTCAGTTTAACTGCAGGGATTTTTTAGTTGCCAGTACGAGCATTTCAGACAAAATCAATATCGAGTGTAATATGAATTTTAACAACAAGTAGTTAAACCAAATACAATGAAAAAACTAATGATATACGCAGGTATTGGCTTTATGATGGCTGTTGGTTTAATCGGTTGTTATAAAGATATTATACTGCCAGACGCCAAAGTAGACCCGGATGCCCCGGCACTACCAGTAAGCTTTAAGAATGATATTGCACCAATGGTAAGTACTAAATGTGGCATAGATGGATGCCATGTTTCAGGAGCGCATAAACCCTACATGACCCTGGGTTCGTCTTACCAGGAAATTGTAAACGGTGGATTTGTAAACACGCTTATTCCAAAAGAAAGTACGATTTACAAAATGATCAACGGGGAAATGCAACAATATATCCCTTCTGCCACCGACAGGCAAAAAATTTACGACTGGATTAGAAATGGGGCACCCAATAATTAAGTGATCTAAAAAAATAATCAAATGAAACTTAAAATAAAAATACCAAACTGCCTGTTTACATTCATCACCATGCTGGTGACCGGACTTTTGATCCAGGTTTCGTTGGTGGCGCAGGACAGCACCGGTGCAACTGCAACAACCACCGAAAAGGTTAAAATAAAACCAGTAAAAAACACTTTTCAAAGTGTATGGATTATCGACAACCAAACTGTGATGGTGCCTGTTAAAGGTACTTTCGAGATGGACATCATGCACCGGTTTGGAACAGTCCAGAAAGGCTATGATGATTTCTGGGGATTTTTTGCTCCCTCCAATATAAGGCTGGGAGTAAGTTATGCGCCTGTCAACAAATTAAATATAGGTATTGGCTTGACCAAGAGTAATATGCTTTGGGATGCAAGTGCAAAATATTCCATTATTACCCAAACAAAAGGCAGGTACCCCGTAAGTATAACCTACTATGGTGATGTAGCCTATGATACCAGGAAGGATGCTGATAAAAGCATCTTTAAATACCAGTCGCAACGATTGTTATTTTTTAACCAGGTCATTATTGCAAGAAAAATTACAGATAAATTTTCTGTACAGGTAGCCCCAAGCATTTCTCACCAAAATGCCGTAAATGGATATTATACAAAAAATGACAGTACAGGTACAGCGAAATTCAGTGAAATGAAACACGATCATTTTGCGCTTTCTGTATCAGCAAGGTATAAACTAACCACTGTAACCTCTGTTATGGTTAACTACGATCAGCCGCTTACAAAACATGCTACCAACAATCCCAATCCTAATTTATCTTTTGGGGTTGAGTTTAACACAAGCAATCACTCGTTCCAGTTGTTTATGGGTAACTATTCCCTCCTCAATCCTCAGCGAAATAATCTGTACAATACAAACAGTCCGTTCGCATATACTGATGTAGCAGGTAAAAAGGTAAGTGGTGGTAAATTCCTGATTGGTTTCAATATCACAAGACTATGGAATTATTAAAATTCGTTTCTTTAAAAAATGAAGTTTAAATTTTTAATGTTCTTTTTACCGGTTATATTAATCTTTGCCTGTGCGGATTCGCACAGGCAAAGAAATGTAAGCCTTAATAAAACTGATAATAAAGCAGCAAAACATAAACCGCCTTCCAGTTATGCTGATACTGTAAAAATTAATCCGATGGCATCAGTTGTTTTTTATAGCCCGGATACTGCGCAGCTTGAAAAAATAAAAGCAGTTAATGATAAAATGATTTTTGAATCTACAATGCATGAATTTTTTTACCAGATCCGAAACTCTAAAATAGTAGTAAAAAAATATTATCCAAACGTAAAGATCATGGAAGTTAAAAATGCCAGGTATCTCCTTTTTAAAAAAGCAGATGGAAAACAGGTGTTGATTGATCTGGATACAAAGGATGATCCCTGTGGGATGTTTATTTTTGATGGCTTTAAGAACCCGGAACTAGCAGATATGACGAATGTTGATACAGAAATAGAATTCTATTTTAGAAAGTAAGAATTGTAATGTCTTTATAAATGACCGGAATATATGGGCTGTTAAATTATTGGAGCAGCTTTTTAATAACGTACCGGGTTTGCGAAAATACTTTTTTTTTGAAATTTGTTTAACCAGCCTGATGAAATAAAAAAATGTTGAGCTGGAAGAATGGGTGCTCCTTAACTCTTTAAATTAACTGCTTCGCACAGAATGCTGGCCGGGAAATGTGCCCAACTCTGGCCCTATTTCATACATGCTTTTTAGTAATCCTGATTTAAACACAACCAGCCGGTTGTTGGGTACAACAGCGATCCGCTCTTGCTTACTCTGCTGCTTATTTACCAATCCTGTGTATGATTTCAATCACATCAGGAGTTGATCCTACTCAGAGGATATGATACCTTATGATGATAGTTTTACCCTTTCAAATACAGCATTACATTATATAGGGCTGTCGTCATTTTAATTCACCAAAAAAACAGATATATGAAACTGCTTCAGTCAAAACAACTCTGGATTTTAACCTCATTTGTTTTATTTGCCGGCTACTGGCTTAGTTGCACAAAAAAAGATCAAATCATTACTTCAGACACTACGGTTACAGAAAATACAACCGACCTGGTATCACTTAAAACCGCTATTGCCCCCACCATTGATGGAACGATTGATGCAAGTTGGGATAAGGCGGAAAAACTAAGTGTTGAACCGCAGGTACCAGATCCAGGTAATGGTCTGTTTGCTGGTTATATCGGCCAAACTTATTCAGCTACCATCCGTTCCATGTATGATGATCAAAATATTTATTTTTTACTGGAAGTGGCAGATGCTACCAAGAGTATAAACGTAGCACCCTGGTATTTTAATCCGGATTTAAACGTGCCGGGTAAAACAGGCTGGCAAAAAGAACCTTCCAGCCGGTCGTTTGATGTAAATGGAAATTTATTAAGAGACGGTTTTGGCGAAGATAAATTTGCAATGCTTTGGAACATCGATTCTTCTACAGCCAAATTTACCGCCCAAACCTGTTATTCAAGCTGTCATATTTTTACTCCATACATGGATTATTCTAAAAACCCTGCAGTGTATACAGCAAATGCCAACGGTAATCATTATACAAACGCCGCCAATGAAAAAATTGATATGTGGTGGGGCCGGTTAGGTTATATAAGTAAAGATGCATCGCTTCAATTTGCCGATGATAATTACCAGGATTATGCGGGTGGCCCGGCGGTAGGTAATTTAACAGGCGGTAATTTAAACGGAAGACATTTCGATGGCATTTATGTAGATTCAGCAAAAACAACTCCATGGCCATATGGTCCACACTATACTTCATCCCCAGCACAAGGTGAAGTAAACAATTCACAGAACTTAAAAATAAATGATACAGGTGCGATTGTCACAGTGCCGCTTTGGATAAACCCTGCGTTTACAAGCAATAATTTTATTTTATTGAGTGAAACCAAGAATGGTGTAGCTAAAAAAGTGGTAAAGGTAGATTCTACTGGTGCGCTGACTTTAAGCGATGGTACCATCATCACACCAGGAGCAGATTTTCAAAGAAGCAGTTCTGCCACCGGGTCAACAGCCAAAAACTCTATACCTGCATACATTGCCTATCCTTTACTCGGCGGAAGAGCAGATATCACCTGTTCAGCCGTGTATAACGGCACAGGTTGGGTTATTGAATACTCCCGTAAGTTAAAAACCGGCGATGCATTGAAACAGGATATTGATTTCTCAAATCTTGCTGATCAGCCATTTGGTTTAGCCTATTGGGATCAATCAAATTATCAACATGGTATTAAACCCAACCTGCTGCTGAAGTTTGCGAAATAATATTTACCTGTTCTTTCAATAACTAAAAAAGAAGATCATGTTAGAAAAGAAAATAAAACGCATTCACTACTTGTCGGTTATAGTTTGTATGCTTACCATATTTGGCTGCGCCAAAGACACTACCGTTGTGATTGATAATTCACCCGCAATTACTGAAACGGTCAGTTTTAAAAAAACAATCTTACCTATACTGGTAAAGAATTGTTCCGGCAGTAACTGCCACAGCGGAAGTGTGAGCCCTAATTTATCCGAGGCACTTGCCTACAGCACACTGACATCGGGCAGTTATTTAAACACCGCGGCACCGGCAAAAAGTGAATTGTATTTGTGGTTAACGGGCAAACGTTCGGCTGCAATGCCATTGGGTGCTGCAAACAACCCTTCCAAAATAAATGCATTAACCCTGGCCTGGATAACACAGGGTGCAAAAAACAATTAAAAATTAATTTATGAAAAAGCAAAATAATTACTTTCTGTTGGCAATGCGCAGTATCGGCTTTTGTCTGCTGTTGATTTTTGGCCTGGAGGCGGTAGCTCAGGATGCAGCGACCACAGATAGCACGACTCCGGCTCCTGTTGTTAAAAAGAAATCTTTTACAAAAAATACATTTGAAGGAAATTATCTGATAGATAACCAATCAGTGATGGTACCGGTGAAAGGTACTTTTGAATTCGATATTCAGCACAGATTTGCCACCTGGGAAAATGGATTCACAGATTTGTTTGGCCTGTTCAATGGCGCAACCATGCGACTGGGATTCAGTTATGTTCCAATAAAAAATCTGCAGGTAGGATTTGGTGCCTCCAACGACAAAATGTTGCTTAACGCCAATGTAAAATACGCGTTACTGCGACAGACAAAAGATGGGGCGATGCCTGTAAGTGTTACTTATTTTGGAGACGTCATGGCTGACCCCCGCAAGAAAGACAACACCACGTTATTCGTAACCACATCAGACAGGTTTAGCTACTTTAACCAAATTATTATCGCAAGAAAAATCACTGAGAAACTATCAATTCAGGTTAGCCCAAGTTTAACCCATTTTAATAACCTGGAAGGTTATATTGATGCCTCAGGAAAAGTAATGCCCAAAATGAAAAGTGATCATTTTGCTATAGCTTTTTCCGGCAGGTACAAAATTAGGCCTAAAACTTCCCTGCTGGTAAATTATGATCAGCCACTTACGCAGCACCCGATGGATAATCCACATCCCAATATAAGTTTTGGATTGGAGATGGCCACCAGCGGTCACCAGTTCCAGCTGTTTGCTGGCAATTACGGCGCCATATTACCGGAGAATAACAACATGTTTAACCAAAATGATTTTACCAAAAATCAGTTTTTGATTGGTTTTAATATCACCCGGTTATGGAACTTTTAATTGCTTACCCATTATAATTTTAAGGGATAGTGTTTTAGAATCCATCCTTTCATTTATAGCAAATGACGAAAATGAAAACGGGTGCTGGCGACATAGCCACGCAAGCGGCAACGTGTAATTATTACCAATTGCTCACGGTACAAACTGGCTGGCATTGTTGAACAACGCATATGATTGATATCATATCGGGATAAAGCCTGTGTCAACAGAAAGTATTTCAATTAAACCTACCTTGAACTTTGATTAAAAAGAGAAATTTTTTTTCTCACAATCTTTCAAAATCTAAAAAAAATAATTATGAAAAAAAATCTTGTAGCATTGATTGTGTTTTCAGGCTTAGCCGGGCTTAGTTTTACAGCATCTGACAACCAGCAAAAAAAGCCCTGGCCCGTGCCAGATGCAGCTAAAAATGCGAAAAGTGCAGTAGCTTCCAGCGCAGCTTCTATTGCTGAGGGAAAAACATTGTATGCAACACATTGCAAATCCTGCCATGGAGCTAAAGGCCTTGGTGATGGATCAAAAGCAGCACAATTAAAAACGGAACCCGGTGATTTTTCTTCTGCCACTTTCCAATCTCAAACTGACGGTGCAATCTTTTACAAAACCTCCGAAGGTCGCGATGACATGCCAAGCTTTAAAAAGAAATTACCGGATGCCGAAGACCGCTGGAACCTGGTGAATTACGTGAGATCTTTAAAAAAATAAATTTGCTATATCTGCATGATTAATAGAAGGACCCGGTATCTGCCGGGTCTTTTTTTATGCGGCACTTTATGCGGGCCATTGCGCTTTGTTTACGTGGATGTGATTTCACTCACATTTCCTGCTGACTCACATCACAAATTATAATCGGCCATCCAGGTATCTTGTGCCTGTTAAGAGGATACTTTACCAACACTCATCTTCCATTATTAATCTCATACAACATGTCTACAGAAAATAAAAAAGAGAGTCGCCGCAAATTTTTAGGCTGGGGACTTGCAACGGCCGCTGTTTTATCAGTGGCGAAATTTGTATTGCCTTCCCGGATAGAAAATAAGAAAACCGTTAAAATGCTTACACAGGATGGTAAATTAGTAGAAGTAGACATAGCTGCACTTCCACCACAAAAGAAAAAAATCACCAACCAGGAATTACAGAACTGGATAGGAAAATAATATATCCTGATACACAAACCAATTTACAATGAGTATAGAAAAATCACGCAGGGAATTTATAGCCGCAGGTTTGCTAACCACCATGGCTGCCGTTGCCTGTAATTCAAAAAAAACACCGTTTACTCCGGAGGAAGATGTACAGCCTTCCGGGGAAAAAGTAAAACTGCTTTCAGTTGATGGTGAAATTATAGAGGTTGATAAAGCTTTTTTAAAACCAGTGCCGCATATGCCCTCCGTTAGCAACGAAGAAATCCGGAAAGGAATTCCGGGCAAAAAATTTGCGATGGTAATAGATTTATCCAGGTGTAAAAACCTGAAGAAATGCCAGTCGGCGTGTAATCATATGCACCATGTACACTCCGAACAAAACTGGATAAAAGTTTACCAGATGCAGGATGCTGAGATGACGGCACCTTACTTTCAACCCACAACGTGTATGCATTGTGATGAGCCGCCTTGCGTAAAAGTTTGCCCGGTAGATGCTACTTTTAAACGCCAGGATGGCATTGTTTTAATTGACAGTGACCGCTGTATCGGTTGTCGTTTTTGCATGGCCGCCTGCCCTTATTCAACCAGGGTGTTCAATTGGGAAGAGCCTGAGTTGACAGCAGATGTTGCTGCACAAACGTACAGCGCCGAAACGAGTGTTCCACAAAAAAGAGGAACGGTGGGCAAGTGCGATTTTTGTCCCGATATGACACGTATGGGCATGCTGCCACATTGTGTTTCCGCTTGTCCCAATGGTGTGTTTTTCTTTGGTGATATTAACGAAGATTCCGTTACCAATGGTTCAGAAACCTTCCGTTTCAGCGACCTTGTAAAAGATAAATCCGGTTACCGTTTAATGGAAGATTTGGGAACCAAACCAAGCGTATACTATTTGCCTCCTGTAAACCGCAATTTCAAATTTGAAGAGGGCCTCAAAAATGATGAGCCCGCTGCAAAAAAAGCCTAAACTAATAACGTGGAAAATCCTCAAAAATTCTCGCCCGAAAAAATAACCAGTGATTTGCTGCCACAACCATTTGGCCGCAGGGGCAAGCTATGGACAGCAGCATTACTGCTGGTAGCATTGATTGGCGCATTTGCCTACATTCAGCAATTAAGAAAAGGATTGGTGGTAACCAATATGGGAGATTACGTGTCGTGGGGTATTTATATTTCAAATTTTGTGTTTTTTGTTGCTATCAGCCTGGTGGGTTCATTAATCACCGCTATCTTTCGGCTGGCTGATGTTCCCTGGCGAACGCCCCTTACCAGGATATCAGAAATCATTGCAGTATCGGCTATCACGTTTGCTGCCCTGATCATCATTGTAGACATGGGGCGCCCTGAGAGAATGTTGTATTTATTCTTACACGGCCGTTTGCAATCGCCTATTATGTGGGATGTGATTGTGATCAGCACTTATTTCTGCACCAGCCTGTTGTTATTGTATATCACTTTGTTGCCTGATATAAAAATCATGATAGCTGCCCGGGAAAAACTCGGGACACCTTTTGCAAAATTCTATCGCTGGCTTGGCTCTTTCTGGAAGGGAACCGAAGCACAGGAAAAAATACGAAACAGATCTATCACGCTTATTTGCATAACCATTATACCGGTTGCGTTTTGTATACATACGGTTACATCCTGGTTGTTTGCAACTACCTACCGCCCCGGTTGGGATAGTACCAACTTTGGCGCCTATTTTGTTTCGGGCGCTTTCCTGGTGGGTGCAGGAGGTGTAGTAGTTGCCATGTATGTTTTTCGCAGGGTATATAAATTAGAGCATTACATTACCGAAAGACACTTTGATAAAATGGGCAAAATATTGGTGATGCTCGCCCTGTTGTATTTATACTTTAATGTAAACGAATACCTGGTTCCTGCCTTTAAAATGAAGAAAGATGAAGAGGCACATTTGCGGGGGCTTTTCACCGGAGAATTTGCGCCCCTGTTTTGGTTCGCCATTTTAGTGGGTATGATTATTCCGATCTTTATTTTAGTGTTTCCAAAAGGCAGAAAACCCAACGCTATGTTTGCGGCAGGAGTAATGGTAGTGGTGGGTGCCTGGTTTAAACGTTACCTGATTGTTACACCAACATTGCTGCATCCATTTTTACCAAAATTTGATGCCCCCGCCCGGTACAGCCACTACTTTCCAAGCTGGGAAGAATGGGCTATTACAGCAGGCTCACTGGCAGGCGTGCTATTGATAATTACTTTTTTTGCCAGGGTTTTTCCTATCATCTCTATTTATAAAACCATAACTGATCATGACACTGAACTACCATCATAAACTATGTTTTCTTGTATCGTTTTTTTCGGTAATAGCAATCAACTGTGTTATCGCACAAGATTCAGCAGCCCCGGTTACAACAATGAGCGTACGTTATTTTTTACCCGTAAATAAGGTACCCTACGTTGAAGTAAATACCAAAAAGAAAGTGGGCAGAAAATTTGAACCCGTAATGTCCATCCCTGTCAGCATTTATCTCAATGAAGCCACACCAGCAAATTTATTAGGAAAGGTAATTACGGGAGCAAATGGACTGGCAAAGGTTGCAATCCCTGCCACTTTTAAATCAACCTGGGATTCACTTGGTGAAATAAAATTTATTGCGGAGTCAGACTCAATCAGCGGCCAACCTGCATTGAGTGGAGATGTAACTATAAAAAAAGCCATATTGGTTATCGATTCTGCATCTGCAGATGGGGTAAGAGCTGTTACTGCGCAATTAAAAGAAAAAAAAGGCAATGAATGGGTGGCTGTAAAAGATATAGAAATGAAGCTGGGCGTAAAGCGTATGCTGGGTAATTTAACCGTTGGCGAAGCAGAAACATATACAGCAGACTCTACAGGGATAGCAAGTGCCGAATTTAAAAGAGATTCGCTTGCCGGTGATAAAAATGGCAACCTGGTATTGGTAGCCCAAGTAGAAGACAATGATACATATGGAAATTTAATTGTTGAAAAGGCAGTTCCCTGGGGTAAGTCAGTTCAACCAGATACCCACTTCTGGCATCGTTCTCTTTGGTCAACCGGCAACAGGGTTCCTGTTTGGTTATTGTTACTGGCTGTATCAATTATTGCAGGTGTTTGGGGAATGATTATTTACCTGGTAAGGCAGGTAATTAAAATAAAAAAAATGGGCAAAGAGTTTGATCGTGGCCTCACTACCTAGCCCTTTTTGAATAGGCTTTTTAATAGTTCGTCAATCATTATTAATTACCTGATTTAAAATGTTCATCATCCTTGTGTTGATGAACATTTTTATTTTGACCCTTTCAGTAAGTGAAGGAACAAGAAAGGTGTATTTTTGATTTTCGCAGCCGATTGTCTTTATAATAAATTATAATCCAGATGCCATTTACAAATACTAAAATCCGCATAGTAACCGCAGCAGCCTTGTTCGACGGGCATGATGCCGCAATCAATATTATGCGCCGCATATTACAGGCAAAGGGTGCGGAGATTATCCACCTGGGCCATAACAGAAGTGTACATGAAATTGTAGAGTGTGCCATTGAAGAAGATGCGAATGCCATTGCCATTACAAGTTACCAGGGTGGGCACCTGGAGTTTTTTAAATACATGAAAGACCTGTTGGATGAAAGCGGCTGCGGTCATATCAAAATTTTTGGTGGTGGCGGAGGAACAATATTACCAGCTGAAATAGAAGAATTGCAACAGTACGGCATCACAAGAATTTACAGTCCGGATGACGGAAGGATGATGGGTTTGGAGGGTATGATTGAGGATGTTATAAATAAAGCTGGTCAAGCCTCCCCAACCCTTCAAGGGGGTATTCTGGAGTCTGCTGAAAGGATGCCTTTTCCTTTGGGGGAAGTTTATGATATCAGGTTAATAGCCCGGGCAATTACTTTGGCAGAACAGGTTGAAAATTATTCGCATTTGGTTGACCGGTTAAAAGCAAATGCTTCCAAACCATTGAAGTCTGAGATCCCCCGTTCGACGGGTGGGGGTGCTTCTGACGCGGTTGCCATCCTTGGCATCACCGGTACCGGAGGCGCCGGAAAATCATCGGTTACAGATGAAATTGTACGCCGTTTTTTAAACAGCTACTCAGATAAAACCATCGCTGTAATTTCTGTTGATCCATCCAAGAAAAAAACAGGCGGTGCATTGCTTGGGGACAGGATCAGGATGAATGCCATCTCGTCTTCAAGGGCTTATATGCGCAGCCTTGCTACCAGGCAGAGTGATTTTGCTTTAAGTAAATATGTACAGGACGCCATTGATATCTGCAAAGCGGCAGGCTATGATTTTATTATTGTAGAAAGTGCAGGCGTAGGGCAAAGTGATGCTTCGATACTGGATTATGTTGACGTTAGCATGTATGTTATGACGCCGGAATATGGAGCACCTTCTCAACTGGAAAAAATAAATATGCTGGATTATGCAGACGTAATCTGCATCAATAAATTTGATAAAGCTGGTGCGCTGGATGCCTTACACGATGTACGCAAACAATACAAACGCAACCATGAATTATGGGAAGCGAAAGACGATGAGTTACCAGTGGTAGGAACTATTGCGGCGCAGTTCAATGATGCGGGCATCAATGAATTATTTGAAAGGCTGATGGAAACAGTGGCTAAAAAAACCGGGGTAAATTTTAATGGTGAAATTGAACACCATGCGCATCTAAAAGATACTACAGATAACTCAACTATTATACCGCCCAGGCGTGTAAGATATTTATCAGAAATAGCTGAAACTATTTCAGGGTACAACACGTGGGCAGAGGAACAAGCCGCTATTGCTACCAAATTATATCAACTCGGTGGCGTAATAAAAATGCTGGATGAGAAATAAGTAAACCGTGTTGTAAACGGCTGCTGATTTGTGTAACAGCTTGTTGCACAAATCAACAAAATGACCATCTGATAAAATAAAATAATTGACTGGTATATGCAAACAGATGAACTGAAAAAAAAATACGATGAATTAAAAATGCAGTTGCATCCGGATGTATGGCAATTAATGGAGCAATGGTCTGGGCTGTTAAAAGAATACGAAAGTGATTTTTTTGAATTTGATGTAAGGGGTAAAAAAATAAAACAAGATTTAGTTTACCGATCGCTCAGCGGTACAAGAATAAGTAAAGTATATCTACCCAAATACAAAGACTGGGGCGATATTTTAAAGTGGCAGTTGCAGGAAAATGTTCCCGGCGAGTTTCCATTTACAGCAGGCGTGTTTCCGTTAAAAAGAGAAGGCGAGGATCCTACAAGAATGTTTGCAGGCGAAGGAAGCCCGGAGCGGACTAACCGCCGGTTTCATTATGTAAGTGTTGGTCAGCCTGCAAAGCGACTCAGCACAGCGTTTGACAGTGTGACTTTATATGGTGAAGACCCTGCACCGCGGCCGGATATTTATGGTAAGGTGGGCAACAGCGGGGTAAGCATTGCCACGGTAGATGATGCAAAAAAATTGTACAGTGGCTTTGATTTGTGCGATGCCAAAACATCTGTAAGTATGACCATCAATGGCCCGGCGCCGATGCTGCTTGCATTTTTTATGAATGCGGCTATTGACCAGCAGTGTGAAAAATACATCATTGAAAATGGTTTAAGCGAAGCTGTGAATAAAGCGATAGAAAGTAAATGGGACATTGAATCTTTGCCGAAATACACAGGTGAAGATGGTAAAAAAATCAACCCTGTGAAAGGGAATTTCGACGGGCATTTACCTGGGGGAAACAATGGGCTTGGACTACGTTTGCTTGGGCTTAGTGGACGGGATGTTTTACCAGCAGAGGTATATAAAAAAATAAAGGCTCACGCATTGGCCACCGTCCGGGGGACAGTGCAGGCGGATATTTTGAAAGAAGACCAGGCGCAAAATACCTGCATTTTTTCAACCGAATTTGCGCTGAAATTAATGGGCGATGTGCAGGAATATTTTATCAAAAATAAAGTGCAGAATTTTTATAGTGTTAGTATCAGTGGCTACCATATTGCTGAAGCTGGCGCCAATCCCATTACACAATTGTCCTTTACTTTGGCCAATGGTTTTACTTACGTGGAATATTATTTAAGCCGCGGAATGCACATTGATGATTTTGCGCCCAACCTTTCTTTCTTTTTCAGTAATGGAATGGATCCGGAGTACAGCGTAATCGGAAGGGTGGCCAGGAAAATTTGGGCCAAGGCCATGAAATATAAATACAAGGCCAACGAAAGGTCGCAGAAATTAAAGTACCATATTCAGACTTCAGGCAGGTCACTGCATGCGCAGGAAATTGATTTTAACGATATCCGCACCACGCTGCAGGCGCTGTATGCGATTTATGATAATTGCAGTTCATTGCATACGAATGCGTACGATGAAGCTATCACTACGCCAACAGAAGAAAGCGTGCGCAGGGCTATGGCTATTCAGCTGATCATCAACCGGGAGCTGGGTACGGCAAAAAATGAGAACCCCAACCAGGGTGCGTTTTTAATAGAAGAGCTGACTGACCTGGTGGAAGCCGCTGTGCTGGCTGAGTTTGAACGGTTATCTGAAAGAGGCGGCGTACTGGGGGCCATGGAACGCATGTACCAGCGCAATAAAATCCAGGAAGAAAGTTTGTATTACGAAACACTGAAGCATACCGGTGAATACCCTATCATTGGCGTAAATACTTTTTTAAATAAGAAGGGCAGCCCGACTATTTTGCCATCAGAAGTCATCCGTAGCACGACGGCGGAAAAAGATAACCAGATTGAAGCGGTTACCTTATTTCAGCAACGGCATAAAGATAGAGCGGCAGACATGTTGCAGCGCTTGCAACAAGTAGCAGTATCAAACGGTAATTTGTTTGAAGAACTGATGGAAACCGTGCAATACTGCACGCTGGGGCAAATAACCAATGCGCTTTACAATGTAGGAGGTAAGTATCGGAGGAATATGTAGGAGTAATTAATTAATAATTAAGAATTATAAATTCCTTAAAACCTGAAGTCTGTTCTTTATCCGAAGCAATTCATAACTCATAACTCATAATTAACCCCCATGGTCACCATCGAAAACGAAAAATTGAAAGCTGTAATTTCTCCTAAAGGTGCAGAGCTGCAGAGCCTCGTCAATAAAGAAACAGGTATTGAATATATGTGGGGTGGCGATGCCGCTCACTGGAGCAAACACAGTCCTGTGCTGTTTCCTATTGTGGGCACGTTAAAAAACGATACCTATTTTTATAAAGACGAAGTATACCATCTTTCCCGCCATGGGTTTGCAAGGGAAAGGGTTTTTTTAAAAGACCAGGTAAGCATGGAAGAAGCCGTGTTTACGTTAACTCAGGATGCGGATACGTTGGCTGTATATCCGTTTGCCTTTGTCCTGAAGCTCCGCTATCAATTAGCCGATGATAAATTAGCCGTAATATATGAAGTGTGCAACAGCGGCTATGATGAATTGCTTTTTTCTGTCGGGGCTCATCCTGCGTTTGCGGTGCCGATGGTGGATGGTACTGATTACGCCGATTATTTTCTTCAATTTAATACAATCGAAACATTGAGCAGGTGGAAATTAGAAGATGGTTTAATTGCCAACCATGCAGTACCATTGCCGGCAGAAAATGGGAAGCTTGCTTTACAGCATCAGTTATTTTACGAAGACGCAATTGTGTTAAAAAATATGCAGAGTAACCAAATCACAATTGGATGCACAAAGCATGCGCATGGCATTCATTTTCATTTCGATGATTTTCCTTTCTTTGGAATATGGGCGGCTAAGGATGCTGATTTTGTTTGTCTTGAACCCTGGTGCGGTATTGCAGATGGCGTTGATCATAACCAGCAACTGAAAGATAAGGAAGGAATAATTAACCTGCCGGCAAATGCAAACTGGCAGAGAAGCTGGACGGTGGAATGTTTTTAGCCTTAAATTAAAAGATGATTAACACTGAAATTGAAACCAGCTTGTATAGGTTTATTAAGCCAAAGTACCCGGATGTTGAAATTAAAGTGCAGAATAGTGATGAAAACATTCGACAGGTGTTTTTTACTGCAAGCCTCTTTAAAGACTTATATCCACAACAGCGGTATCACTATTTGATTCATTTAATTCCTGGTGATTTCATTGAAGAAAATCTAACAAATACAGAATGGTTCGAGTTGGCGCCGGGAGAAGATCCTGATGAACTTGACTATCATGATGATGAAATGCTTGAAGAAATAACTGAGTCTGTGTTGGGTGTTTTACAGCACAAAGTTGATTTTGTTTCCATACTGGACAGACTATTTATGAAAGAGGATACAGCATGTTGCGGAGATTTCTCGCATTCAAAAAAAATATTGAAACAGCTGGATTTTCCGGCAGAGGCACAATTTGATATTTTTCATGTTTTGATGAAGAAGGGAGGATATTGTGATTGCGAGATTTTATTCAATGTATTTCGCGAAAGTGAGTATGCTCAGAAGTATTGGAGCAGCAGGTCCTGATAGTTTTAGCCCCCGATGTTTATTTCAGCTCTTCACAAAAATAGCCTGCCTCAGTCAACAGGTTTTCTACTTCTTTACCGGGAATGTCGTTGGCTACCACCCGTAAAATTTTGTCGCAGTCATGCAGGTCTACATTCCATTTATAAATATCGGGATGCACGTTTAAACTGCTTTCAACTGCATTGATTTGATTAACATCTGTGAGGTTGGTTTTAAATATAAGTATCTGCATACAAACACATTTTAGTTACACAATATCGTTACGAATTTTATTTTAAAATGTACAGGCATACATCAAAAGGTGTATGCCTGTGGCGGCTTTTGCTTATTGTTTTGTATCCACCTGTTCATGTTCCTGCATTCCCCACCGGCCGCCACAGCGGTTTCTCCATTCTGCTTTAAATTTTTCCTTTTCTTCCGGCGTCATGTGCCCCATCTTTTCCTGCAGCCTTGCTTTCCATTGCTGTCTGCCCGAACCACAGGGGCCGCCTTTAAAGCCACCAAACAATATTTTACTCAATAATAGAATACCGAGGGCTTGCACAAACGTAATTGTTTTTACCCCTAAAACTGCCGGCAGTATGGCATTCCACAAGCCCATTACTATAAAGCCTACCAGCAGTGACACGGCAACGAAGAAGGTGAAAAACATTAATCCTTTTTTTATCCAGTGCTTTTTCATTTTTATATTTTTTGTAAATCGGCAGTCATTGCTATGGCAATTATTTTTAGCTGCTTCTCTGATTTAATAATTTAGTAACTCATCTTTTAAAATCTGCAATCTTTCTCTTAAATGCAATACCGCATAGCGTTTCCGGCTGATGAGTGTGGCCACACTTACACCTGTTGCTGCTTCAATTTCTTTAAAAGAAACGCCATTCATTTCATGTTCTATAAATACGTCCCGCTGTTCGGCAGGCAGTTCGTTGAGTGCCAGTTGCAATTCGTCCCAGAAGATGTTGCGCAGGTATTCTGTTTCGGGATTGGTATCGGTTTGCAGTAAAATTTCTTTCCAGTCAAAACTGTCTTCTTCTGTTGAAGCGGGCGTGAAAATATCATCTGCCAGTGGCAATTTCTTTTTGCGGTAGCTGTCGGTTATTTTATTGGTAGCTACCTTAAACAGCCAGCTGCTGGCCTGGTTAATCGGCTCGGTACTTCCGGCAAACTGGTAAAAAACATCCTGCAGGATGTCTTCCGCATCTTCCGGACTTGCCACCCTTTTTTTAATAAAGCCAAGCAAGCGCTTGCTCATACTTTTTATAATATGGGTGATATTTGTATTGCGATCGGCACTCATTGCAGGTGATATAGTCAGCACATCTTCCATGTATACCTGTCAGACGGATAATGTTGCGCTATATTTTAAAGTTGTTAAATTATTTTGCAAGTTCCTTGTTTTACGCAAAAAACCGGTTGGTTTTATTGATGGGTGGTTAAAACGCCGCTTATTTGGAGGATGCCATGATAGTTAATGTACAAGCGTGCGACGCCAATGCAGTACCACATAGCTTCTTAGCCCGGCCAAAAAATTATTTGTATAAAACCTGGCAATTGCCGCAATAGAAACTGCTGCGGTGTTTTTTGCCGGTGTCTTCTTTTATGATGGGCAGGTTGCAACGGGTGCAGATTTTTTTATGGTAGGCCAGCCAGTGCTTTTTTAATTGATTGGCTTTTTTCCATTCTAAAAAATCGAAGCTGTAATTGCGGGCTTCTTTTACCAGCTGTTTTAAAACCGGTGCCGGTAATTTCCCGGTGATACTTTTTGGATGCAGCTTTATGCGGTACAGTACTTCGTTTTTGATGATATTGCCAACGCCGGAAAATATCTCCTGGTCCAGCAATACATCGCAAACCATTTCATCCGGTAAAGCTTTTAATTTTTTCAGCGCATTGGTAGGTTTCCATTTGTCGTTCAACACATCGCTGCTCCAGTCATAAATGTCATCAGGCTTTTCATCCAGTTGTTTGATGGCGCATGTATAAAAATAAACCGTACCGTTTTTAAAACGAAGACAAAGGCGCAGGCTTTTGTCTGTCTTTGTTTGTTCGTTAAAACTGTAACTGCCAAAAAGCAGGAAATGTATTCTAAGGGTGGTGTGCGGAAAGCAAATTAAAAAGTGTTTACCCCAGCTTTTAAAATCAATTACTTTTTTATTGATGAGGCCGGGTGCATCAATGGAAGCATTGCCAAAAGCATCCAGCACTTTTTTGTTGTTGAATTGCTGGACAAGTTCTTTCAGTATTACGATGGATGGTCCTTCGGGCATATTATTTTAATTATTGTCCTGCAAAAGCAAATCCATTTATACTGTAGTATTTATTTATTGCAGGCTGATGTTAATCAGATGGAATATTGTGTTGCTTAGATAAAGCAAGACAGGATTTGTAGTTGGGCAAATAAGTGAATTAATGAGGTAGAATTTCGGCAAAGCCCTCAAATACATGAGTAAGTTTATACACAACAGAATAGTGAAAAAATAAAAGCACTTGCATTTTTTACTTATTATAAAGCAAAGGAAATATTAGCCCAGGGTTTTATCACTTCTTATGCTCTGCAACAATTCAAGTATTAATAGTGATATTGATGCTGAAACCCGCTTCCGAAAATTCCCGGTTGATCATTGTAGATGATTTATCTACGCAATTTTCTATGGCGATGAATAAAATGAAATGGTGCCAATACAACAAGATTCCACACACAACTTCAGCCTTCACTAAAGAATGGCTTGCAGGATAAAAATCAGTGTCAACGGCACGATTTTTTTATAAGCTCATTCAATATATTTTTCTTCATTTTAAAATTACAATTATGACAACTCCAAATTTAAGCGGTAAGAAAGTGGCCATCATTACAGAGCATGGTTTTGAAGAAGTTGAACTTACCAGCCCAAAGAAAGCTTTGGAAGAAGCGGGAGCAAACGTGCATATTATTTCGTCGCACAAAACGGTGAAGGCCTGGGATACTGATCATTGGTCGATAGAGCTTCCCGTGGATGCGCAAATTGACCAGGTAAGCAGTGATGATTATGATGCTTTGCTGATACCGGGTGGTGTATTGAACCCGGATAAGATGAGGACACAACGGCCATTTATTTCTTTTGCAGAAGAATTTTTAGAAGCAGGTAAACCTGTAGCCGCCATTTGTCACGGGCCGCAGTTACTGATTGAAACAGGCCTGATAAAGGGAAAAGAAATGACTTCTTATCCGTCTTTAAAAACAGACCTTACCAATGCTGGTGTGTATTGGGTAGATAAGGAAGTGGTTAGCGACAATGGTTTGATAACTAGTAGAAGCCCTGAAGATCTACCTGCATTTAATAAAAAGATTATTGAAGAGTTTGCGGAAGGGGTTCACAAAACCAGGAATGCATTTTCATCGAGTGATGTGGCAAATTAATTACTAACAATAAATATTAACCCATGGCAAAGTATTCTAAAGCAGCTTCCAAAGAAGTTGAAGCCTCCATGAAAAAAATGGAGAACGGTACACTTAAAAGTGGTAAGTCAGGGAAAAAAGTAACCAATCCCAAACAGGCTGTTGCAATAGGGTTGTCTGAAGCAAGAGAGAAGGGTGAAAAGGTTCCATCAAAAAAGCCTTCCTCTTCGGGTAAAAAAACTACTTCATCCAAAAAGTAATTGCACAGATTTTTAACACGTTTACTACCCGGTTAATCTTCAACCGGGTAGTTTAATTTTAGCACCTGAAAGATTGCCCGGATTTTTCGGGTGTTTTTTGATGGAACTTTGGAGTTGCATATCAGAGCAATTCGAAAGTTTTATTTACACATTACCGGTTTCGTCTTCATCGTCATTGGCCTCACTGTAAGAATTGTTTTCTTCATCTTCTTCGCCAATCATTTCATCATCGTCATCTAAATCAGCACCGGGTACGTCCAGGTCTTCGCCCGTTAAATCGGTACCTTCGTTCAATGCTTCACCATCTTCATCCGTATCGTCCAGCTGCGCACGCTGTTCGTTCAAATCTTCCTTATTGTTTTCATCTCCCGCAGCATCCAGTAAATCCAGTTCCTGCTTTGTGATGCTGGCATCCTGGTCTTCCTTGTCAATTTGATTGATGGTCTCGTTTTTGCTTCCTGCAGCAGTATTTGTTTGTTCGTTTGTCATAATTAGTTTTTATAAATAAGCAGGCAAAAGCATGCCAATAAAAGTTGTCTGTTTATACTTGCTTCTGATTCAATGTCAATTTCTTAATTGATAAAGGCAGGCAAGACGAACCAACTTTTTAAACGAACAAATATCAAGCTCCACATAGCTTTTAAAAAGTTGATAATTTAATTTTTCTTTTTTGTTGAATGGTACACATTTTGGTTATCAACAATTATCCCGGTTGAAACTTTTACCTGCGTTGGCATTCAATAACTCCATATATATACAAGCCGGCTTTATTCAAAGAGCCGGCTTTTTTATTTAATCGCCCTCGTGTTCAGCGTTGATAATTGAAAGCTGAAAAAAATCACCAGTTTATCTTCTGAACTCTTTCTCTTCATCCTCTTCGTCTTCATCTTCTTCTGCCAGTTCATCAAAATCATCCGGCGAGGTTAAAAAATTATCTTCGTCTGATTCACTGTCTGTTTCAGCCGCAATCAAAGCATAAGCTTCACCATCAATATCTTTTTCTTCCAGTGCATCCAGTTCATCCGCTGTAATTTCTTCCTCTTCATTCACCATATCAAGCTGGTCGTCGCCGTCAGTTGAAGCTGCAAATTCCATGGTATCGTGTTTCAATTCGGGAGCGATTGGTTCCGGTGTAGTATCCTTGTTCTTTTTCATAATTGATTGTTTTAATTACCTGATGTAAAATTATGCCAATAAGGTAATTTTTGCAATGACTATCTTTAATTACCTGCAGGTAAAATACCTTAGCTTGTAATTTTGAAACTTAAATTTTCTGCACCGTTTTCCTTGTTATTTTTATAAAAATTTTACCAATGCACCAGCCTGATTACACCGCAAAAAAAATAGCCACTTCCATTACCATCGATGGCAATGTTGATAAACCGATATGGCAGCAGGCCGGCTGGAGTAAACGCTTTGTGGATATGGTTACCGGGGATGCGGGAATGTACAATACGCAAACAGCCATACTTTGGAATGAGGAACATTTATACATTGCTTTTAAGGCAGAGGAACCTTTTGTATGCGCACAGCTTACAGAACGGGACAGTATTGTTTTTTTAGAAAATGACCTGGAACTTTTTATTGAGGGGAAAGATTGTTATTACGAACTTGAAATAAATGCGGCCAATACGGTGTACGAGGTATTTTTTATCTGGAAAGATGCTTATGTGAAAGGAGGCAGATTTGATACACCGCAGTTTGACGTGCATCAGCAACAGGCCTATACTTTTGGCGGCGATTACGACCGGAGTGGCCTCAGTTTCTGGAAGGGAACCAACCCCCGTGGCATTCGCTGGGCCTTTACCAATTTTGATATGCCGGGTCTGCAGACTGCAGTGCAGGTGCAGGGAACATTAAATGATAATACAGATGTTGATACAGGGTGGAGCTTAGAACTGGCCATACCCTGGAGCAGCCTTGCTTTACTGGACGCTGAAAAGACGGTACCACCTGTTAGCGGCGACGTATGGACCATGTTTTTAGGGAGATTTCAAAAATTGATGAACGGCGGAAAGGAAGTTATACCTCATCCTGCAATGGTGTTAACCAGCCACGGCATTTATGATACGCATATGCCTGAAAAGTGGAGCAGGATAGCTTTTGAAATGTAGTTGATTCTCGCAGACAATGTCATTTGCAAACGGGCAGAATAATGATCTCTAGTAGCAAAAATTACCCTGGCCCTTATTGTTCTGCACTAATTTAGAAGAAGCAGCCATGGCTTTTATTTTTTTATTTACTTCTTTTCCTATCCAGTACAGGTGACTTACACCGGCATGCAGCAGACCTTCTCCAAGATCGGCTTCGGTATACACATAAGCATTGCTTTTTTTAGTTGAATTTTTTACAGGCATTGTATTTTATTTTAAGATTGAGGATGATGTTTACTCGCTTTGTCATTTAAGTGTTTAAAGCAATTACTACAAAACCGTGCCAGTGCTTTTTTAATTTCGCTTACACATACAGGGGTATTTATAGCGGGCAATTGAGAAATAAATTGCGGCAATTAATTCCACACAATATCAACATTTGTGGAAATGAGTTGGGGTAAAGTCAGTCAGTTTAGGCCCGCAGTGCTTTTGGAGATATTTTTTTCTGGTACAGCAAAGTACAATTTGCGTTCAATTTTTAGCTTGGGGATAACTGCTGTTATTTTACTGACTTGTATACCAGTCCATCTTTCATTACCCAGCGTACATCACTCAATGCCTGGATATCTTTTGTGGGATCATTTTTTACTGCAATAATATCCGCCAGGTTACCGTCTTTCAATTCACCCAGCAATGGTTGATCCAGCAGGGCGGCAGCGTTGATGGTAGCGGTTTGTATGGCCTGCAGGGGCGTGTAGCCGTATTGCACCAAGAATGAAAAATCTTTTGATTCAGGCATGTTCCAGTCGTAGCCACCGATGTCCGTGCCATAGGCAATTTTTACACCCGCCTTCATGGCTTTTTTAAACAAGGCAGGTTCAGATTCAGCAAATAGTTGATTGATGGGACTGCCTGCTTTGGCCCTTCCCTCCGCTACAAAATCATTCACATAAATGGTAGGGCACCAGTATACATTTTTTTGCACCATCAGGGCAATGCATTCATCATCCATTCCAAAACCATGTTCAATAGAAGATGCGCCGGCATTGATAGCGGCAAGAATACCATCTCTTGTTACGGCATGTGCAGCCAGTTTTCTGCGGCTGCGAATTGTTTCATCTCCGATGGCCATGATTTCTTCTGATGTAAAATTCGGACTACTGCGATAACTGCCATCCGCCAATTTATAATAGCCCCTGTCCGCATAAATCTTTATCCAGTCTGCACCATGCGCAATCTGCTGCCGCACAGCTCTGCGTGCTTCATCTGCTCCGGTAATTTCCTGCAGGCCTTTGGGCATTGTCAATTCCCAGGCATATTCTTTTTCACTGACCGGGTAATGGCCGGTAGTGTTAATGGCGAGTGTGGAGACAAACATTCTTGGCCCGGGTATTACATTGTTTTTGATTGATTTTTTAAGATCTACATCGGCATAACCTGCACCTTCTGTCCCCAGGTCACGGATGGTGGTAAAGCCCTGCTGTAAAGCAATATTGCAGCTGCGTACAGCCCGGATGGTGCGGTAGGGGATAGATTCTCTTAATATCTGCACATCATAATCTTCAGCCGTAATGTCGCCCTGCAGCAATACATGGGTATGGCAGTCTATCAGGCCGGGAAGCACTGTATAAGCTGTTAAGTCAATAACCGTATCAGCTTTTATTTTTGCAAGGGCGCCCGGCGGAAGTATACTTCCAATGCTGTTGCCTTTTATAACAATCATTACATTTTTACTCATCTCGCCCGTGCGTACATCCAGCACCTGGCCACACTTAAGCACTGTTATTTTTTGCGACTGAGCAGTAAAAAATGAAATACAGCAAATAATAAGAAGTAACGATCTCATAATCTAGTTTTAAGCCTTTAAAGTACAACATTCCTTTTACCGGTGGTGATTGACGAAAGATAAAATCGGTTAGAAGGCGAGTTTGCTTCCACAGAATCAATTGTAATACGCCAGGCCTGGCATGCGTTAGCCACTGCAAAATTGTTATTTGTAACTTAATAAAGCAGGCATTTCAACAGGATGGTATTTTGTATCTTTATTACTTATTCAACAGTTTGTATGAAAAAATATTGCATTCCCTTTTTGGCCCTCCTGATGGCCACCACCGTTAACGCACAAAAAACAGTAACACTTCCCAATGGCTGGCAATTATCTCCTGCAGGTAAAAGTTTTTCGCTGGGCGATTTGCCGCTGAATATGGCCGTTAGTAAAAGCAAAAAATGGATGGCAGTTACCAACAACGGGCAAAGCACGCAAAGCCTGCAGCTGATTGATATTGCAGCTGAAAAAGTAGTTGACAATATTGAGATTGCTAAAAGCTGGCTGGGGCTGCAGTTTACAGCCGATGAAAAATATTTGTATGCCGCCGGTGGTAATGATAACTGGATATTAAAATATGCAGTAGTAAAAAATAAGCTGGTATTAAAAGACAGCATTTCGCTGGGTGCAAAGTGGCCCAATAAAATTTCCCCGGCGGGTATGGCTATTGATGATGCCAAACATGTATTGTACGTTGTTACAAAAGACGACAATGCCTTGTACCTCATTAACCTGCTTACTAATAAAGTGATACAGCAGGTAAAATTGGAGGCAGAAGCTTATACCTGTTTACTATCGCCCGATAAAAAGCAACTCTATATCAGTTGCTGGGGATGTGATAAAGTAGTGGTGTTTGATACAGATAAAAAAACAATCAGCGGGCAGGTTGCAGTGGGCGATAACCCCAATGATCTTTGCATTACAGCCAGTGGCAAATATTTATTTGTTGCCAATGCCAACGATAATTCAGTAAGCTTGATAGATGTGAAAAAGGCAACTGTTCTGGAAACACTGTCAGCCTCTTTATTTGCCGATGCTCCTCCCGGAAGCACTACCAACGCACTGGCTTTGAGTCCTGATGAAAAGACCTTGTATATCGCTAATGCAGATAATAATTGCCTGGCTGTTTTTGATATCAGCACGCCGGGCTCCAGCCACTCAAAAGGATTTATTCCCGTGGGTTGGTATCCCACTTGTGTAAAGGCAATTGGTAATAAAATATGGGTCACCAACGGAAAGGGATTTTCTTCTTTTGCCAACCCCGCTGGTCCCAACCCAATTAAAAAACACAAAGTGGTTTTCCAGGGCGATGATAAAACGACGCCGATCAAAGAACAATATATTGGCGGATTATTTATCGGTACCATGAGTGTTATTGATATTCCCACACCGGAACAACTGGGAGAGTATGCAAAGCAGGTGTATAAAAATTCGCCGTACACAAAAGAGCGGGAAACAATCAGCCAGGGCGAATCAGGTAATCCCATTCCGCAAAAAATTGGCGATCCTTCCCCGATAAAACATGTCTTCTATATCGTAAAAGAAAACCGTACTTACGACCAGGTGTTGGGAGATGTAAAGGAAGGCAACGGCGATACCAGCCTGGTATTGTTTGGCGAAAAAGTTACGCCCAACCAGCACAAACTGGTAAAGGATTTTGTTTTGCTGGATAATTTTTATGTGGATGGTGAGGTAAGTGCCGACGGGCATAACTGGAGCCTGGGTGCGTACGCAACGGACTACCTGGAAAAAAACTGGGTAACAAGTTATGGCGGTCGCGGTGGCGAATATGATGCAGAAGGGACGCGGAAAGTTGCCAACAATAAAGGCGATTTTATCTGGGGCGCCTGTAAAAAAGCCGGCATCAGTTACCGTACTTACGGCGAATTTGCTGATGATTATAAAGCCAATATTCCTGTATTGGAAAACCATTTTTGTCCTTACTACACCAGCTGGGACCAGCATGTGAGAGATACAACAAGAGTAGGCCAGTGGAAACGTGATTTTGATTCACTCGTTGCTATTAACGCATTGCCGCAATTAAATACTTTCCGTTTAATCAACGATCATACAGAAGGTATGAGCAAAGGCAGGCCTACACCGTTTGCGCATGTGGCAGACAATGACCTGGCAGTGGGCATGTTTATAGATTACCTGAGCAAAAGCCCGGTATGGAAAGAGAGTGTGGTTTTTGTGTTGGAAGATGATGCACAGAATGGTCCTGATCACGTAGATGCACACCGCAGCCCGGTGTATGTTGCAGGCCCTTATGTAAAAAGAAACTTTGCAGATCACACACCCTATACAACAAGTGGCGTACTGCGTACCATTGAATTAATTTTAGGCATTCCGCCCATGAGCCAGTATGATGCAGCTGCAACCCCGCTCTGGCGAAGCTTTACAGCCGTTCCGGATTTTACGCCTTATAATACACTGCCTGCGCAGGTGGACATCACAGAAAAAAACCTGGTGTGGAATCAGCTCTCTAAAAAGTCAGCTACTTTTGATTTTAGCAAAGAAGACAGGGTACCCGATATGGAATTCAGTGAAGTAATCTGGAAAGGAGTTAAAGGAATACATTCAAAAATGCCGGCGCCAAAACGGGCCGCCTTTTTAACAGTAAACCCGAAAGAAAAGGAAGACGACTGACCTGGTAAGTAATACATAATTGGCGCTTAATTACCATATTTCTTCCTGCACGTTTTCCAATATCCCTCAATTTAGAAGCATACAATTTAACAGGATGCACAATTAATCATTTTGTTTTTGACACAAGCTGCAAACGCTTGCTGTTTCAATTTTTTCATATCAAATTACCAGCTTCTGCAAATGACGTAATTTTGCCGCATGTTTTACGCAGCAGCTGCCCTGCCGGTTCAATAACGGGCGGGGAGTCTGCATAACTTAACCACATGTCAGCAGAACATCAACGTTTAGCAATTAATTATAAAAAACCTATTCCCCTTGAACAGTGGGGTCCATACCTCAGCGAACGGCAATGGGGTACGGTACGGGAAGATTATGGCTACCATGGCGATGCATGGGGCTACCTGCCTTTTGATCAGTCGCATTACAGAACCTATCGCTGGGGCGAAGATGGTATCGCCGGTATTTCTGATTATTTTCAGAATTTATGTTTTTCCGTAGCACTATGGAATGGTAAAGATAAAATACTGAAGGAGCGGTTATTTGGTCTCGGTAATTACGAAGGCAATCACGGGGAAGATGTAAAGGAATTGTATTATTACCAGGACAATATTCCGACGCATTATTACATGGAATATCTGTACAAATACCCGCAGAAAGAGTTTCCGTACGAAGACCTGAAAGCCACCAACCGCAGCCGTTCCATGCTCGACCCTGAGTATGAAATATTGGATACCGGCGTGTTTGACAACGATGAATATTTTGATGTAAATATTACTTACGCAAAACAAAATTCGCAGGACATTTTTATTAAGATTGATGTTACCAATCGCTATGATAAACCGGCAGCCATCACCGTATTGCCCACACTGTGGTTTTACAACCGCTGGGTCTATACACCTGATGAGCAAAAGCCAACGCTGACCCTGCTTAACAAGACAACAGTAAAAGCCTATCACCGCCGCATGGGCCATTATTATTTTTATTTTCAGCAGCCTGATGATGCGCTGTTTACAGAAAATGAAACCAATCTTGCCAAAGCAACAGGGGCTGCCAATGCAACTCCTTTTGTGAAGGATGCTTTTCATGATGCCATTATTGATGGCGCCATTCGCAAAAAGTTGCGCAATAAAAAAGAAGGCACCAAGTTTTCACCGGTGTATGAACTGAAATTAAAGGGAGGCGAAACCAAAACCATTTATTGTCGCCTTACCAACAAGGTAGAGGATAAACCTTTTAATAACGGGTTTGAAAATATATTCGCTGTACGCAAAAAGGATGCGGACGATTTTTACACAACCATCCTGCCTGGTAATATATCTGATGACCTGAAAAATATACAACGTAAAGCATTGGCGGGCATGTTATGGAGCAAGCAATATTATCACTATGATGTGGAGCGATGGCTTACTACCAGTGATGGCATTACACCTGTAAATGATGGCAAAAAAACGGGCCGCAACAATGACTGGACGCATTTAAAAAACCAGGACATTATCGCAATGCCCGACAAATGGGAGTACCCATGGTATGCCGCCTGGGACCTGGCTTTCCATTGTATTTCGCTGGTGATGGTGGACCCTGTATTTGCCAAGAACCAGTTGCTGCTGATGATGCGGGAATGGTACATGAAACCCGATGGACAACTACCTGCCTATGAATGGAATTTTAGTGACGTAAATCCGCCGGTACAGGCATGGGCTGCGCTGGAAGTGTACCGCATCGAAAAAGAAACCAGCGGCACAGGCGACGTTGTTTTTCTGAAAAAAATATTTCAAAAGTTGCTTATCAATTTTACCTGGTGGATTAACCGGAAAGACCGTAAAGGCAATAATATTTTTGAAGGAGGATTTTTAGGCCTGGATAATATTGGTGTATTTAACCGCAGCCATAACCTGAGCGATGCAATGCAACTCGAACAGGCCGATGGCACCAGCTGGATGGGCATGTACGCATTGAACATGATGGACATGGCGCTGGAGATTGCCAAACATGATGGCGCTTTCGAAGATATGGCAACCAAGTTTTTTGAACATTTTGTATTGATCTCTGAGGCCCTCAACAGTCACAGTCTGTGGAATGAAGAAGATAAGTTTTATTATGACTCATTGCGCATTGGTGATGATGCGCCGATGCCGTTGCGGATACAAAGTATTGTTGGCTTAACAAGTTTATTTGCTGTAAGCATTATGGACAGGGAAGTATTTGAACGCCTGCCTGATTTTAAAAAGCGGGTGGACTGGTTTGAAAATTATCGTGAGAAAAACAACCTGTTCTGGCCCAACGAAGAACATGGTGATGGTGAAGAAATATTGATTTCACTGGTAAAGAAAGACCGGTTGATTCACCTGCTGCACCGTATGCTGAATGAAGATGAATTTTTATCTCCAGGCGGTATACGTGCCTTGTCGAAGTATCATGCGGCCAATCCATACTCTGTAACGATCGATGGCATTAAATATGAAATTCAATACGATCCGGGTGATTCGACCAGTAATCTTTTTGGCGGCAACAGTAATTGGCGTGGCCCGGTTTGGGTGCCTATCAATTATCTTATCATCCGGTCTGTAAAAAAGTATGGTGAATTTTATGGAGATCATTTAAAAGTAGAATGCCCCGTAGGATCGGGAAAATTTTTGAACCTGGTAGAGGTGTCCAAAGTATTAACTGATAGAATTGTAAGTCTGCTGGCCCTGAATGAAGCAGGTGAGCGCAGGTTGTATGGCGATGACAACTGGTTTTATAAAAAGCCGGGCAACGAAAAGCTGGTTTTGTTTTATGAATACTTTCACGGCGATAGCGGCAGGGGGTTAGGGGCCAGTCACCAAACAGGCTGGACCTCGCTGGTAGCAGATTTAATTGGTGGATGTGAGGTGAAGAAAGAGGAATGGAAAGAGGGCACCGGGCATGAAATTTTTATTGATGATGATGAAGATGACGGATAGTAGAAGAAATTGCAGGATAATTTTAAACAATCAATAGTATGTCTATAACAAAAGAATCCGAATTGGCAGGGATGCAAAAAGTAAGTGAAGCAGTGGCGATCACGCTTAGAGAAATGCGCAGGCACTGTACACCCGGTATGACAGCTAAGCAACTGGATGAGTTTGGTGGACAAATTCTAAATGAGCTGGGAGCGAAGTCTGCACCGCTTTTAACCTATGGCTTTCCCGGCTGGACCTGTATCAGCGTTAACAACGAAGTAGCACACGGCATTCCGTCAGAAGCAAAAATATTAAACGAAGGCGACCTCATCAACATAGATGTGTCCGCAGAATTGGATGGCTTCTGGAGCGATAATGGGGGATCATTTATTCTTGGTAAAGATTTAAATCAGCACCAGCATTTGGTAGATACATCAAAACGTATTTTGCAAAAAGCTATCAGTAATATAAAAGGGGGTGTGCGGATTGCGGACATAGGTCAATTGATAGAAACAGAAGCAAAAAAATCCGGTTATAAAGTAATTAAAAATTTAACGGGCCATGGAGTGGGAAGAAGCCTGCACGAAGAGCCACATGAAATTGCCAACTACCGCGACCGGCTTAATTTTACACGGTTTAAAAAGAATTCGGTTGTTGCCGTAGAAACTTTTATCTCCACCCGCTCAACCATTGCCAATACGCAGGCCGACGGCTGGACGTTGATGGGAGATAAGGGCGGTTATGTAGCACAACATGAGCACACGATTCTTATAACTGATGGTATGCCGGTTATCTTAACAGCGTTGAATGAAATATGGAACTAGTCAGCACTTTATAAGAGTTTACACCTTTTTCAAAAGGTGTAAACTCCATTGTATCAATATGTATCAATACCGTTTAGCCCTGTCATACTGTACCGGCCATGCAATATCATCGCCCAGTTCTTTTGCGGCATGTAACGGAAAATAGGGGTCACGTAAAAACTGGCGGGCAAGGATAATCAAATCAGCTTGGCCGTTTGCCAATATATTTTCTGCTTCGGTTGCGGTAGTAATTAAACCAACGGCACCGGTTAATAAGGGAGTTTCTTTTTTTATTTTTTCTGCAAAAGGCACCTGGTACATAGGTACCAAAGGGATTTTTTGTTCCGGTGAATTGCCACCAGATGAACAATCAATCAGATCAACGCCCACCTCTTTTAATTTGTTTGATAGTTGTACCGAATCTTCTTCCGTCCATCCGCCGGTTACCCAGTCCGTTGCCGAGATACGCACAAATAGTGGCAATTTTTCGCCCATTATGTTACGGGTGTCTGAGGCAATTTCGAGCAACAGTCTTGTCCTGTTTTCAAAACTACCGCCATATTCATCTATGCGTTTATTGCTGAGTGGTGATAAAAATTCATTGAACAAGTATCCATGGGCGGCGTGCAATTCAATTACTTTGAAACCTGCTTCCAGTGCACGTTGGGTGGCAGCAGCAAAATCATTTTTTAGTTTGGCAATGTCTTCACCCGTCATTGCTTTTGGCAGGGGTTCACCCTCTGTATGCGCAATGGCACTGGGCGCTACGGTTTGCCAGGCGCCTTCCTCAACGGTTAATGACTTGTTGCCCTTCCATGGTACGTGGTGACTTGCTTTACGTCCGGCATGCGCCAGCTGTATAGCGGGTACAGATCCCTGCGATTCAATAAAACCGGTAATGCGTTTTAAAAAATCAATTTGCTCGTCTTTCCAGATGCCCAGGTCACCGGGCGAAATTCTTCCTTCAGGAGAAACGGCTGTTGCTTCCATAATAATCAACCCGGCACCGCCTACTGCACGACTGCCCAGGTGTACGAGATGCCAGTCGTTGGCAAAACCATCGGTGGCTGAGTATTCGCACATTGGAGAAACGGCGATCCTGTTCTTAAACTGAATATCTCTTATTGTAAGTGGTTGAAAAAGTAATGACATGTTTTTATTTTTTGCAAATGTCTGATGATTTGTTGATTAAAAATTGGTTTGTTTTAGCTTTCGCTAACAACGTACCAGTTAATTTATTTTGATTATTGTATTCGCTTCAATGTGTCTGTAAGACTTTTTTCAGGGTTTGTTAAACTTTTTTTGGTCATAATTAAAAATCGTCGTTTATTTGTCTATCAAAATGGTAGACTAATAATTTACTAAGAAATTGAATCACATTTAAGGTAGCTTTTAACCACCATCAGCTATCTCAGTTTTAAAAAAACTAACATGAATCTTTCCAACAAAAGTATGCGCTCAGCCGCATCGGTGGTGGTACATTATTTTCAATCTTACAGCAAAGTCTGTTGTTGCTGCTGTTGATCTTTCAGCCTTGCAATCTTTCATTTTTAATTACGTGAGCTTGTTATTGCGGTATGTAATACCTATGCCTGGCGTAACCCTGTACCAGTGGCGTGTTAGCCGGTGGTTGGCTACTGTTATTTGTACAGGTTACGCCAGGTATCAATATCATAGCAATTGATATAAACACCGCACGTGAGGCGGGTTTCACCAAAGCATTTTTGCCCATCAGAATAGTTGAGCAGGCATTTTATTGCCTCAATTAAATACACAGATAATAAAACAACCGGTAAATTTTATTGCACCGGAAATTAAACCATATACCAATCAACATGAGTACAATTAAATTATACAATAAGGCAAAGCTGTTTATCATAACGGCATTGCTGGCGCTGAAAATTTTTCCATCCATTGCGCAGGATGGAGTGCTGACAAATATTACGGGCCGTATTTTAGAGCAGAAAACAAAAAATGGATTAAGTGGTGCCACGATACACCTGCAGGGCTCTACCAATACCGTAACCACGGATGATAAGGGTGCATTCAAACTAACCACCTATAAAAAAGCACCCTTCCTGCTTTCCATCAGTTTTGTCGGCTACCAATCGCAGGATATACAAGTTACGGGCAGTGAACCCGTAACGGTTACGCTTGCTGAAACTTCTAACCAGTTATCGGAAGTGGCAGTTGTTGGGTATGGAACACAAAGAAGAAAAGACGTCACGGGTTCAATTGCCACCATACCCAGGGAAAATCTGAACCAGGTAACACCTTCTTTTGATAATCTTTTACAAGGCGCTGTTGCCGGACTAAATGTTACACAAAGCTCCGGGCAGCCGGGCGCTACTTCCAGCATCAGGATACGCGGTGGTAACTCGCTGAGTTTTGGTAATGATCCATTGTATGTAATTGATGGATTTATCTATTACAATGATAACGGGTTGACGAATTTAAATCCTGCTTCCGGATCAGCCGTAACAGGGGTTTCCACCAATGGACTGGCTACCATTAATCCCAGTGATATCGAATCAATCGATGTATTAAAAGATGCATCTGCTACCGCTATTTACGGTTCAAGGGGAGCGAATGGTGTGGTGATCATTACGACCAAAAAAGGTTCTAAAGGCTCCAACAATATTTCTTATACCGGCTCTTATGGAACACAGCGGGTGGATAAAAGAAATGATGTGCTCACCGGTCCCCAATGGGCTAAACTGTTTGATGATTTATACAATGCAACGCCTACTATCCAGGTTGGACTGGCTGGTAACAAAAGGGTCATCGATTCACTCGGTGCGGCCGGAGTAAATGCGGATTGGGCCGGAGAAGCCATCCGAAGAGGCAACTCTCAAAATCACCAGTTAAGTATTTATGGCGGTGATGAAAAATCGCGGTATTCTATCCAGGGAAATTATTTTAACCAGGAGGGCACGCTGATAGCAACCGATTTTAAACGATACTCAGCACGCTTTAATTACGAGAAGAATTTTACATCCAAACTAAAAATTGCTACCAGCATTTTTGGAAGTAATTCGAACGAAAATAAATTAAGGGGCTCCGCGTATAATGATATTGGTTTCAGCAGTGCTTATTCGTCTTTGTATCTCACCAATCCATTGCAGACCATTAAAAACGCAGACGGATCATACAATACTACGTTACAGCCGGCGCTGGGAAGTACGATCAATACCATTAACGGACAGCAGTATGCAGATAATCCTATTTTGGCAATTAATTCAATTACCAATCAAACAAAGCTTTCCCGGTTGCTAGGCAATTTTTCTGCCGAGTACAAATTACAGGATGGCTTAACAGCAAAGACAACTTTTGGTACTGATCTTTTAAATACCAAGCTGAATTATTTTGCACCTTCCTACACAGCTCCCGGTAACTCCAGCGGTACCATTGCAGGCTCGGGTTCTGTTGGTACAATCAATTATATTGGCTGGCTGAATGAAAATACAATCACCTACGATCACTCATTTAAAGCCAAACATTTTATTAACCTGCTGGCGGGTTACACAACACAATACCAAAAATCAGAAAATACTTTTCTTGCAGGAACAACTTTTCCTTCCGATGCTTTAGGATACAATAATTTATACCTGGCTACCGCCAATAAAGTGACTGGATCAGGAGAGGCAAAACAAACATGGAATTCGTGGCTGGGAAGAGTTTCTTATTCATTTGAACACCGCTACAATTTAACCGTGTCAGGCAGGTTCGATGGCGCATCTACAACAGGTGCCAATAATAAATGGGGCTTCTTTCCTTCCGTTGGTTTTTCATGGAATGCATCTGATGAAAAATTCTTAAAACAATTTGATAAAACCATTAGCAATGCAAAATTAAGGTTGACAGCGGGCAGTGCAGGTAATGCTAATTTCCCTGCTTATAGTGCAATAGCCACCATCAATTCCAACGGTTATTATTTCGGTAGTCCGCTCTCGGCGGTAAACGGGTTGTCGCCGACACAGCCATCCAATCCTGATTTATCATGGGAAACAACCACGCAATACAACGCAGGAATTGACCTCGGATTTTTTCATAACAGGATAACGTTGACAGGGGATGTGTACTATAAAAAAACAACCGATTTGTTTATCAGCGGTGGTGGTTTGATTCCACTGGCAACTGGCTATTCAACTGTTTCTGAAAACATCGGCAGTCTTGAAAACAAGGGTCTGGAACTGTCACTTACAACAGAGAATATTAAGACCACGGATTTCTCCTGGAAGTCAACACTGATTTATGCAAGAAACGCAAGTAAAATTTTAAGCCTGGGTCCAAGTAAATCTTTTCAACCCGTAGCACCAACAGGGCAGGTATCGCCGGTGATTGTAAAGGTTGGTCTTCCCGTGGGTACGTTTTGGGGATACAGTACAGATGGCCTGCTGACTACAGCGGATGTATATGGCGAAACACCTGCGCCAAAATTATCGGGTGTATCCCAGCAAACCGGTGACAGAAAATACCTGCACGCAGCCGGCGTTACAGGTAAGTCTATTACCACGGCAGATAAGCACAACCTGGGTAGCGCACAGGCTAAGTTTACCGCCAGTTTCAGCAATACGCTCAGTTATAAGGATTTTGATCTGAACTTTCTTTTCCAGGGATCTTTCGGCAATAAAATATTTAACCTGTTGCAACAGCAATTAGAAAAAACAACTACTACAAGTAATGTTTCTGCCGTGTTGCTGGACAGGTGGGATTCTATAGCCAATCCCAACGGACGCTTTCCTAAAGTGGTGAATGCGCCTGTGGTGCAGGTACAGGATACCTACATTGAAGATGGCTCTTATGTGCGACTGAAAAATATTTCACTGGGCTACAATGTGCCCAAAAAATTCGCTTCAAAAATAGGGGCTAAACAGGTTAAGGTAAATGTATCTGCTCAAAATGTATTAACCATTACATCTTACACAGGTGCTAATCCCGAAGCCAATTTCTACGACCAGAATAACCTGCAGCCGGGAATTGATTTCGGGGTGTATCCAAATTATAAAACCTACCAGGTTGGCGTTACCGTCATCTTTTAAATAATTAAAAAAGTATACAATGAAACAAATAATTATAGCATCTTTTGTAGCAGTTTTATCGGGTGGCTTGTTAACCTCCTGCAATAAGCTGAAAGAAAATCCACTCGGCAACTTAACACCGGGAAGCTTTTATCAAACACAGTCGGACGCTGTTGCAGCGGTTACGGCAGTTTACAGCACCCTCACCACCGATATCAACAATGATTTTGCAATCTATGGTCGTAACCTGAATTTGCTGGTAGATAATCCAAGTGATAACCAGGTGTACAGTCCCTCCAATACCAACCCTGATGTGAGGGCTTTGGGCACGGCAACTTATGTAAGCACCAACGACCGGGTGCGTAAAATATACGGGCAGTTATACTGGAGTATTAACAAAGCAAATATTGCTATTGATAAAATTCCGGAAATACCTGCGGCGCAGTTTGTAGATCCTTCGCACAGTGCATTGAACCTGGTAAGAGAAGCAAGGTTTATAAGGGCCCTGGGCTATTTTAACCTCGTTCGTTTATTTGGTGATGTGCCTGTAGTGTTGCACGATCTGAGCTCCTTCAACATAAGCGAATTGAAAATAAACAGAACGCCAAAAGATTCGGTTTACCTGCAGATAAAGGCTGACCTGGATTCGGCAACGCTGTTACCGGATACTTACTTCGGCGCAAATGTGGGACGTGTTACAAGCGGTGCAGCACATGCTTTGCTGGCCAAAGTATATACAACGCATTACGAATGGGACAAAGCAAAAACTGAGTTGGAAAAAGTTATTTCATCGGGTACCGGTTTTACAAATACAACTGGCAATTATGGCTATGATCTTTTTTCAAAATTTGCAGATGTGTTTCAGCCCGCAACAAAAAATGGTAAAGAACATATTTTCTCAGCACAGTTTAATGGCACCACCGGCGGTTTTGTAAGCAACCAAAGCCTTAGTTCTTTTACCTGGAGTACGTCTGCGTATACAGCAGATATACCTGCTGATGCATCCGTGATAGAAAATTTATTCAATGCAGAAGACCAGCGCCGCTCCACAACTTTTTATGATTCATTGTATAATCAGTCAACACAAAAATGGGCCAGATGGCCGTTCTATAATTTCTTAAAATTTGTTGATCAGAGTCCCGGCTTTACAGCAGCACTTCCCGGCAGCCAAAATGGTAGCAGCAAGGTTAATTTTCCGGTACTGCGTTATGCGGATGTGTTGTTATTGTATGCAGAAGTGCTGAATGAAATCAACGGCGCACCAACGCCGGATGCGTACCATGCCATCAATATTGTTCGTGGCAGGGCTTTTAACTCCTACAGTGGTAATGGCAATTATTCAAAAGATGCGTATGATTTACCATCAGATTTAAGCCAGGCAGGTTTCAGGGATTCTGTTTTTATAGAAAGAAGAAGAGAGTTTATACAGGAAAGCCAGCGCTGGTTTGATTTGGTTAGAAGAACAGACAGAGGCCCCGGTCAGTATTATTTAGATGCTGTAAAAAGCATGCCCGGAAATCCAAAAGCGGCCGCTACATTAAAGGATACCTTGTTCCCTATACCACAAACAGAAATTGATTTGTATGGTGGCACCAATCCAAATTTTAAACAAAACCCGGGCTGGTAATTTATCTCAATCAACATAACTGACTAATATTTTAAGAGCATAATAAAAACAACAAATGAAAAAAACAATTGCATACGCAATCATAGTTATTGGCTTGTTGCCGTTGGTGGCAAAAGCGCAAAATGATACCGAATTTAAAGGTGTTATCGGCAAAACACTGGGTGAATCAAAAGAGTGGTGGGCGGCACCTGTAAAAGCACCTGCCGGAGCACCCAATGTTGTATGGATAATTTTAGATGATGTGGGCTTTGGTGCTTCCAGTGCGTTTGGGGGTTTAATCCGTACCCCCGTATTGGATAGTCTTGCCAACAACGGTTTACGCTATACCAACTTTCATACCTGTGCCATTTGCGCTCCAACAAGATCGGCATTGTTAACCGGGCGCAACAGTCATTTCGTTCATGTGGGCGGCTTCTCTCATATTGCTTTGTCTGCTGGTTTTCCTGGTTATGATGGAAGGCTTCCTGCAAAAGATGGCACCATTGCAGAGATACTCCGGGACAATGGATACAACACATTTGCAGTAGGCAAGTATGGTGTTACACCAGATGAAGAATCCACAGATGCTGGTCCGTTTGACCACTGGCCGTCCGGCAAAGGCTTTGAACATTTCTTTGGATTTTTAGGATCGCAAACAGATCAGTATAAACCCGATCTGGTTGAAGACAATGCGCACGTTACGCCTGATGGGCGACACTTAAGTGAGCAAATGACAGATAAGGCGATCAGCTACATTGCACGCCAGCAAAAGAATGCACCGGGTAAGCCTTTCTTTTTATATTATTCACCGGGCGCAACGCATGCACCGCACCAGGTAGATAAATACTGGAGCGATCAGTACAAAGGAAAGTTTGATGAAGGATGGGATGTATTCCGCGAAAAGGTTTTTGCCAATCAAAAAAAGCAGGGCATCATACCAGCCAATGCGCAGCTGCCACTACGCAATGCAAGAGTGCAGGAGTGGAGCTCGCTGTCTTCAGATCAGAAAAAATTGTTCGCCCGTTTTTTTGAAGTGTATGCAGGTTACCTGACGTACACTGATTTTCAGATAGGCAGGGTAATAAATTATTTAAGAGAAAATAATTTGCTGGACAACACAATTGTATATGCCATCATCGGCGATAATGGCGCCAGCAAGGAGGGTACGTTGGAAGGTTCTATAACGCCTGCAACAAACTCCGCCCGCAAAAAAACGCAGGCTGATTATTTAAAAACAAATTTGGTGAATATTGATTCCATCGGTACAGCAGCAGGGTTTGCCAATTATCCGTTGGGATGGGCGCAGGCAGCCAATACCCCTTTCAGGGAATGGAAACAGGATGCGGATGCAGAAGGTGGAACACATAACCCGCTCATTATTTTCAACCCAAAAAATATAAAAGAGAAAGGTGGCATCCGTAATCAGTATGGCCATGTAATAGATCTGCTGCCCACTACATTAGAGTTTTTAAAAATCAATACACCAGAATATGTAAGGGGTATTAAGCAGGATAGCATCCAGGGAACATCGTTGCTGTATTCTTTTGCTGATGCAAAAGCGCCCTCCAGGCATACCATACAGCACTATTACATCTTTGGTTCCCGCTCTATTTATTACAATGGCTGGAAGGCTGAAGCAGCACATCATCCGGACAATGTTGATTTTGATTTTAAGCCGGGCGAAACAGTTGCAGACAAGAGCTTTGATGATGATGTATGGGAACTCTACAATCTGAATGAAGACTTTAATGAACGCAATAACCTGGCAAAAAAATACCCGGAGAAGTTAGCAGAGCTGAAAAAAATATTTGATCAGCAGGCAGAAAAAAATCACCTGTATCCATTGATTGACTGGCACGATGTGAACAATAAAAAAATCCATCATCCAAATGGAAGCGATACACAGGCACCAATAAAATAATTTATAAAAGATAAATCAATTGTTATGACGCTGACAGATGTAAACATTATTTCAAAGAAGATACTTGTTGGATTTTTAATTTTTGTTTTGCCGCTGATCATCATCGCCGGCGGATTATTACTCGTAAAACTATTATTAAATAAATAAAACAAACCATTATGGCGCTGGATAAAGTTTTAGCAAAAAAAATTGGGAAAGACATTGGCGTAAGCCTTTTCATTTATGCACTTCCCGTGGTTGCCCTGTTTGCATATTTCGCAATCAAGGGTCAAACGCCCTGGGTAAACAATACGCATCAACCGGCGAATGTGGATGTGCCGGCCGTGTTTAAGTTTTTAGAACCTGCATTGAAAAATATCAGGTCCTGGGGCTTCCTGGTAATTGCACTTGTATTGGGTGCAATAGAATTTGCACTTGGTTTGTATGACAACAAATGGACAAAAAGTGAGCGCAAGGTGGACATCGTTTGTTTTTTAGCGCCTAAGTTTTTACTGCCACCGGTAACTGCATTTTTTAGTTTGAAATTGTTGCCGTTGATATTGCCAGGCCTTGCCAACGAGTTTTCCTGGGTGCCTTTCTGGGCGGGCTTTTTTATCATCGCTGTGGCAGATGATTTAACACAGTACTGGTACCACCGCCTGCATCACCAGGTGCCTTTTTTATGGCGTTTTCACCGTACGCATCACTCAGCTCCTTACATGGGTATGGCCATGGCGAGCAGGCAGAATTTTATTTACACGGTTTTCTTTTCGCAGATCTATTTAACGGCGGCACTCATTTACCTGGGGCTCGGTTTTCCGGCATTGGTGGTGACCGTTATCAAATCTTTCATTACGCTTTCAGCACATTCAAGTATTGCCTGGGACAAACCATTTTATAAATACAAGGCATTGCACCCGGTAGCATGGGTATTGGAAAGATTGATATCTACACCTGCTACGCACCAGTCGCACCATGCCGACACCGTTGGTGATGGTGTTGGTAACTACAAGGGCAATTTTGGCAACATGTTTTTTTTGTGGGATGTAATTTTTAAAACGGGCATCATCACCCGCAAGTATCCAACAACCTTTGGTATTAAATTTTACAAACAGGAAGAATGGTATGCACAATTCTTATGGCCCATCTTTAAGTCGAAAGTGGCAGGGAGTGAACTTTCTGCTAACGGGCCCGAGGTTGGCGACGAAGTAGGTCCGGTACTTTTTGATGAATCCGATCTGTATGTTTCGGAGCAATTAAAAAGAGAGGCTGTTGCATAAATCATGGTAGTCGGTTTTGGTTAAATACACACATGCATGATGGTCGTCTTATACGGCCATTGTGCTTTTAAAAAAGAGCACAATGAAAAAGACAATGTTTTTTGCGCTGCTTGCACTACTCTTTACAACAGGTAAAGCGCAAACTGCTTCAACGCTGCGCATTACCGGAACAAGGTTTACATTTCCCGTATTTAAAAAATGGGCGGAGGAGTATAGAAAAATTCATCCGCAAGTTACCATCCAGGTAGCATCTGGCATACCGGCCGACAGTGCCGATATTTTGATTGCATCACACATATTAAAACCTGGTGATGTAAAGGACGGGCAAACCAGTGTTGCCCTAACCCGGTACGTGCAGCTGCCGGTTGTAAATAGTGCAAAGCCCGATTTAAATACACTTACCGGGAAAGGCTTTACAGAAGCAAATTTCAGGCAGATTTATTTTACGGATACAAGTTCCGGCGTTAAAGGTTTCAATAGCCCGTATACAGTGTACAAGCGCCAGAAAGCCGCCTGTTCTTCCGTGGCATTTGCCAATCACTTTGGTGGTGATCATAAGGATATAAAAGGAACGGGCGTAGCCGGCGATGACCAGGATTTGCTGGAAGCTGTAAAAGCCGATGTCAATGCGGTGTCTCACAACAGTCTGGGCATTATCTACGATATTCAGACCAGAAAAGTGAATGACAGCATCGCAATCGTTCCGATTGATTTAAACGAGAATGGAAAGATAGATGCAGAGGAGAAAATATATGCAACATTGGATGGGGTAGTGTTATTTGTTGAAAAAACAAATCATCCCAAAATTCCAACAGAAAATGTAAATGTAATTTTCAGTGCAACAAAAAATCACCAGTTAGTGACTGATTTTTTAACGTGGGTAATTACAAAAGGCCAGCAATTCAATCATCAATTTGGCCTGCTGAATTTAAGTGCTGCCACCGTACAACAGGAGCAGGCGTTGCTCGTTAAAACAGCTGTGTTAAAATCGTGTACGCCTTCTTTGGCTGGGTTAAAAAGTAATACTATAAAAGGCGACATAAAAACTATTAGTCAGTAAACTGTTACCCGGTCCGGTTGAGACCGGATAAAATTGTTACTTGATATAAACCACGTGATAGGTTTAATAGATGGACAAAGCACATGTCCGGTCAGCATTGTTTTCCATTTAAACACGAAGAATAACCATGAAGCAATTAAATTTTAATAGGGCAATACTGATAATAGCAACCATTGCATGCATTACCTTAATTACGGCTTTTACAAAAAAGAAAAGAGGCAACGATGCGGTAGCTGGTTTAGTCGCCCATGAAAAATTAAGCTGTATAGCCTGTGTAAGTACATCCGCAAAAATACCTTCCCGTTCATTTGCCTTTAAAATGGTGTCGTTTGAAAATAGTGTTGTTGCTGATAACAGTCTCGGTGAAGAAATGAAATTAATCCCAGGCGGAACATTTCAAATGGGCACGGATGAATATGAAGATTGTAATCCCATTCATAGTGTTACTGTAAAGCCATTCCTGATGGACGAACATGAGGTAACGAATGCACAGTTTAAAAAATTCGTCAAGGCGACAGGTTATAAAACAATTGCCGAACGTCCTTTGAATCCGAAAGATTATTCGGGTGCTGCAAAAGAAAAATTGGTGCCGGGTTCTGCGGTATTTACGCCAACCGACAAACCTGTTTCACTGGAAGATCCTTATCAATGGTGGGTGTATATGCCCGGTGCTAACTGGAGACATCCCCGCGGTCCGTCAAGTTCCATTGCAGGAAAAGAAAAAGAACCCGTTGTACAGATATGCTACGCAGATGCATCGGCTTATGCAAAGTGGGCAGGTAAAAGATTGCCTACTGAAGCGGAATGGGAATTTGCCGCGAGGGCTGGAAGGCCCGCTACTAAATACTATTGGGGTAATGAGTTGAAGCCCGGCGGTAAATGGGTGGCCAATATTTACCAGGGGAATTTCCCGGATCACAATACAAAAGAAGATGGATACAGCGGCGTGGCACCGGTAAAATCTTTTCCTCCCAACCCGTATGGATTGTATGATATGGATGGTAATGTGTGGGAATGGTGCAGTGATTTATACCGGCCGGATTATTATAAAAGCAGCCCTGTCAATAACCCAAAAGGACCAGCCGATAGTCTTGACCCCGATGAGCCCGGGCTTGAAAAACATGTACAACGGGGCGGTTCATTTATTTGCAGCGACCAGTATTGCATCCGGTACAAAGCAAGCAGCAGGGGCAAGGGTGAAACCTCCAGTGCTGGCAACAATTTAGGATTCCGGTGTGTGAAGGATGTTAACTAGATGGGTAGCTATAAAGCCAGCTCTTGAAGCTGCCGGATATCGTCCGGTGTTGTTCGGCAGCAGCCTCCGATAATTGTTGCACCGGCTGCAAACCAACTTTTCGCATCATCAATAAAGTGATTGTGATGTGTTGTATCGGGCAACCAGCATTTATTGGCGGCATCCCAGGTTTCGCCTTTGTTGGGATAGACAACTATCGGTTTATTAGTTTGCCCCGAAGCGATTGTCATCAGGGATACGATGTATTGAGGCGCCGTGCAATTGACACCGGCAGCAATAACTTGCGGGCTTTGGCTGACGAGCTTTATCGCATCAGCAAAATTTTCGCCGCTGCTGATATGCGTTTCATCCTTGCAACTAAAACTGATCCATGCATACACGCCGGGAAATTCTGTAAGTAATTCAACAAGGGCAATTGCTTCATCAATACAGGGGATTGTTTCGCAGGCCAGGAAATCAGCCCCGGCATCAATCAATACTTTTAAACGCGCCAGGTGAAATGTTTTTAATGCTGCAATGGTAACGCCATAATTACCGCGGTATTCAGATCCATCAGCCAGGGATGCGCCGTATGGCCCTACAGAGGCGGCAACCAGCGGTTGTGTTTTACGGGATACAGTTTTCATCGCTTCGTTGCGGGCATTAATGGCCAGTGTTACACTCAGCTGCATCAATTCAATTGCCTGCTCTTTTGTGTAGCCATTTTTTTCAAAGCCTTCGAAACTTGCCTGGTAACTTGCGGTAGTAACAATATCAGCACCAGCCATCAAATAATCATGATGTACCTGCTGAATCAATTGCGGATCTTCTTTCAGCAATTTCGCCGACCATAAGGCATGATTCAGATCGGCTCCACGTGCTTCCAGTTCGGTAGCCATTGCGCCATCTGAAATTACAATTCCTTTATCGGCTATAAATGGCGCAAACAGATTTTTCATATATGGTGTATCGGTAAAAGCACAGTCTTATTTTGTCAGCTTCACAGCGGTATCCAATCGTTGCGCCACATTATCCCAGTTGATAATATTGAACAGTGCATCAACAAAATCAGTGCGTTTGTTTTTGTATTTTAAATAATAGGCATGCTCCCAAACATCAATCACCAATAATGGAATGGCGCCCCATTGAGTAAGTTTTTCGTGGTTCTCACATTGCAAAACTGTCAGGCTATCGCTGTAAGGTTGATAAGCCACGATGCCCCATCCATTGCCATCCACATTTTTGGAGGTTTCTGAAATCAATGATTTTAAGCGTTCGTTGCTGCCAAAATTTTTCTCAATGCGTTTTAATAAATCACTGGTGGGTACTGTTTTTTTATTGGTAAGATTTGTCCAGAAGATGGAGTGTAAAATATGCGATGAAAAATGATAGGATAATTTTTTGGTCCAGAAATCTACCGTTTCGAGGTTGTTATCATCCAGCCCTTTTTTAATCATCTGCAAATCTTTATTGGCTCCTTTTACCGCACCGCCATGATGAAAGGTATAATGCAGGTGCATGGTTTCCGCATCCATATAAGGTTCCAAAAAGCTTTCACTGTAGGGCAATGCCGACTGGATATAATTGCCATTTGCATCCACGAGTTTGTCTATGGAATTGTCGGCCAGGTTTTTTGCAAAGGCGGTGTTGGTTCCCAAAAAAGTGGCGGCTCCGGCTAAACTTCCTGCTTTTAAAAAATGCTTTCTGTTCATACAACTATTTTTATGATGATGCCCAATAGTGCGGCGACTAAAATTACGTAGGGCTCATGAATTTTTTTGTTAACAAATAAGGCGGTAATTGTTATTGCGGCTATGACGGCCGTTGTAATATCGGTGATACTCCTGGAGGCAATTACAACAACAGAGCCAACCAATGCACCAACCACAGCGGCTGTAATGCCGTCTACAAATGCTTTGATGGATTGATTTTTTGCTATCTTTTTAAAATAGGGAGCTGGTATAATGGTAAACAGGTAACAAGGAAAAAAAGTGGCCAGTGCCGCAACTGAGGCACCAGGAAAACCGGCTATCAGGTAACCGATAAAACCAACGGTAATTACCACCGGGCCGGGCGTGATCATGGCTACGGCTACCGCATCTACAAATTGTTGTTCATTTAACCAATGATTTTCTGTTACAACACCCGCATGTAAAAAGGGAACAATGGCCAGGCCGCTTCCAAAAACAAAGGCGCCGGCTTTGGCAAAGAAGATGGCTATTTTACCCAATGTACCGGCTTCATAATTCCAGAAACCAATCTGTAAAAGAACAAACGTATTGACCGTTTTATTGCTGAACCATTTGGGGGGTGCTTTTACAAACATATAAATAAGACCTGCACCAACAAACAGCAACAGCTGCTCATGTTGGGTAATAAAAGTAATGATTGCTGCTGCGATATAAAACAGCCATAGCAGCCAATGTTGTTTAAAAGAAGCCAGGTTAAACTGGCCGACCGATTTGGTAGTGAGTTTGTAAGAACTATTTGTAATGATACCGATAACAGCTGCTCCTACACCATAAAATACAGCCTGCATCCAAACGAGTCCGCCGTATAATTTATAGGCCATGCCCAACAATACCACCATTATAAAAGAAGGAATTACAAAAGCAATACCGGCCAATGTGGCCCCTGCAATTTTATGATGTACAAAACCCAGGTAAATGGCTAATTGAGCAGCCAGCGGGCCGGGAGCTAGTTGTGCCAAGGCCAATCCCTGCTTATATTCTTCTTCTGATATCCATCCCCTTTTTTCTACAAGGTCTTTATGCATGTAGCCTACCAGCGCAACGGGACCACCAAACCCGGTTGTGCCCAGTTTTAAAAAATACAGTACCAGTTGTTGCAGTGTATAAGACTGTTTGTTTTGCTCATCCATTTTATACAATTTTATTCAATTGGATAATTTAGCTATCACTTTAGTGCCACCTTTCAGTTCTTCTGTTGGCTTTAATACGAGTGTATCGCCCGCATTTATCTCACCAAATATTTCCACTTTATCACCCATATTAAAACCTGTTCTTACATCTATCCATTGTGTTGTATTGCCAGTTACTTTTATAACAAATTTCTTTTCTAAAGTTGTAACGACCGCAGCTACCGGCACTACCAGTGATTTGCCTGAACGAAGAAAAAATAATTTCACATCTGCATAACTGCCCGCTTTCAATTCCCTGCCGGTATTGGGTATTTCAAACTCCCACACTTCGCTGCGGGTGGCTTCATCTATGCTGCCTGCTTTGCGGACCAGCTTTGCTTTAAATTTTTTATCAGGAAAAGCACGGGTAGTTAACTCACAGGAATTATCTAACAAAACCGCCCCAGTATAAATTTCCGGCACCGGTACTTTTAACCGGAGAACGGCATTGTCTTCCAGTTCAAATAGCGGTTTTTCACCGGCGTTGCCAACAAAGGAACCTACTTCAATATTTCTTTTGGTGATGATGCCATTATAGGGAGCAATGATAGCAAGATAGCCGCCAACCTGCCGGTAAGAAGAAGCTGCAAAACGGGCAGCATTTTGTTCAGACTCATCCGCCTGCATCTGGTTTTTTGATTTTTGTAATTCGGTGGGAGCTATTACACCATCTGTTTTAGAGGCGATGGAAATTCTTTCATAATAATCTTTACTGGCTTGATAACGGGATTGTGCTGCGTTTACTTTTTCATTCAGTTCCTGCAAACGGGTATTGATTTCCGGAGCATCAATTAAAGCCAGTATTTGCCCTTTGCTGACTTTGGAACCAATGTCTGCATTCAGCTTGCGGATGTAGCCCTGCACTTTTGCACGGATCTGTACATTTTCGTTGGCAGTCAATTCCCCCGGCAAGGCAAGCGTTTTTTTCGCTGAATCCAATGCCACCAAAAATACTTTTACCGAATCTGTTTTGGCCTCCTCTTTTTTAGCGCTTGTCTTTTCATCCTGCTGGTCGCAGGAGGCAAATGCCATTAATAAAAAGATGGCTGTAATAATTTTCATATCGCTTGTATATTTAAATATTGCTGTCATAATAAATTGAATTTTCGTCAGTAGGGTCAAGCGATGTATTAGTTGGTTTATTGTTGCCCATCATCGAGTCATACACCAACGGTACTAAACACAAGGTGATAATGGTACTGAACAATAAACCGCCGATTACGGCAATACCCAACGGTGCTGTTTGCTGGCCACTCTCACCCAAACCCAATGCCATCGGCAACATACCTGCCACCATAGCAAGGCTTGTCATTAAAATTGGCCGCAGGCGATTGGTGGCTGCCTGTGTGCCAATAGATAAAATATTGGTTTGTTGCGAACGGATAAGTTCTGCATTTGACACTAGTAAAATGGCATTGGAAACCGCTACACCAATGGCCATAATACAGCCCATGAAAGATTGAATATTTAAAGTGTTGCCTGTTATCCATAACAAAAACATGGAGCCGGCAATTACACCAGGCAATGCCGACAATACAGTCAATGCCAGTTTGAAAGATTGAAAATAAGCGGTAAATATTAAAGCGATCACCACAATGGCCAGTAACAGGCCAATAGACAATTCACTGATGGTTTGTTCTAAAATTTCCGACTGCCCACGCAGGTACACTTTCACGCCTTGTGGTAATTCGCCTGAATTTTTGATGGTGGTATTTACATCAGCAACTGCTTTTCCCAGGTCTTGTTTATGAATGTTTGCAGTTACGGTGATGAACCTTTGTTGATTAATGCGGTCGTACTCACCAATGGAATTTCCTTTTTTCAACTCCGCAATATCTCTGAGATAAACGGTATTATCGCCTGATTTACCAACGGGTACCTGGTCTAATTGTTCCGGTGTACTCATGGCAAGTTGGGGATATTCTACCTGCACCTGGTATGCATTACCGGCTGCTTTATCCAACCAGTAAACCGGCTGTGTTAAACGGCTGGAGGAAGTGGCTTCCAAAACTGACTTACCAGCCTGGTCAACTGTTAAGCCCATTTGCCCCGTTCTCAGCCTGTCGTAATTAATTTGCAGCGTAGGGTAATCAAGCGGTTGTGCTATCTGTACATCGCGGAGGTAATTAATTTTATTTAACGATGCTTTCAATTTCTCAGCGATCTCCCGGCTCTGTGCTAAATTTTTTCCCTGCACTACCACTTCAATAGCGTTGCTGGCGCCAAGACTCATCACCTGGTCAACCAGGTTGGCCGGTTCAAAAGAAAGGGTAGCCCCGGGAATATTTTTTAAAACAGATGATCGCAATTGTTCTTTAAGGTTTTCGATGTTGATGCCGGTACCTTTTACAAGATTCACTTTTATCAATGCTTCATGTGGCCCGCTGGTGTATAAAAAAATTGGTGTGATGGCATAAGATTGTGGATGAAGCCCGACAAAAGCAGAAGTGATGGCTACATTTTTTTTACCTGCAAGGCTATCAATAATGGTCAATGTTTTTTTGGTAGCATCTTCTGTTCTTTCGATCCTTGTACCGGCAGGCATTCTCAGTCTTAGCTGCAATTGACCGGCATCTACTTTCGGGAATATTTCTGTGCCTGCACTTTTAAATCCAATGTATGCACCAGCCAATAAAAAAATTATTAATAAGGGTACAACTATGTAACGCAGGTGAGTTAGTGTTTGAATGAAGGAAGATAAACGCTGTTTTGTTTTAACAAGCGTTTGTTCACTCTCTTTTACTATTCCTTTTTTTAATAACCAGTTTGATAATACCGGCACTAAAGTTTGCGATAATAAAAAAGAAGCGATCATAGCAAATGCTACCGCCATAGAAAGCGGCATAAACATTGACCTCGGCACACCAGTCATAAATAAAGCAGGAACAAATACAGCAAGGATGCTTAGCACTATCAATAATTTTGGTACTGCGATTTCCTGGCAGGCATCCCAGATAGCCCTGGATCTTACTTTACCCATATCAAGATGATGGTGGATATTTTCAATGGTAACGGTAGACTCATCTACCAGAATGCCAACTGCCAAAGCCAGGCCACCAAGAGTCATTATATTAATTGTTTGCCCTGCCAGGTACAAACAAACAAGAGAGCTAACTAATGCCAGTGGAATATTTATCACAACAATGATGGCACTTCTTATATCTCTTAAAAACAACAATACCATTAAGCCGGTGAGCAATGCTCCCAACAAGCCTTCGTACAATAAACTTTTTAACGAGTTAATGACATAACCCGACTGGTCAAATTCGTAACTAACTTTTATATCTTCCGGTATGGAGGCCTGCATATCCGGCAACGCTTTTTTAACTGACTGAACTACATCCCAGGTAGAAGCATCCGCTCTTTTTGTAACAGGAATATAAACAGAACGTTTACCATTGATCAATGCATATCCTGTAGTTACATCTGCACCGTTATCAACCGTAGCAAGGTCTCTTACCAATACAGTAGTGCCGTCAATATTTTTAACCGTTACATTTTCCAGCTCTTTAAAATTATCTACCACGCTGTTGGATGGTGTAATGATCGCTTTATCACCTGAACGGATATTACCTGCAGGAAGGATAGGGTTATTTTTTGCGATAGCAGCCACCAGTTCCTCGGCAGTAATGTTGTAACTTCTCAACCTTTCCGGATCTGCTTTAATAATAACCGTGCGTTGGTTGCCACCAATGGGCGGTGGCGCTGAAACACCCGCCAGTGCTGCAAACATGGGCCTTACTTTAAACAAAGCCAGGTCCTGAATTTCATTTAGTGAACGGCTTTCACTTGTAAATACCAACTGTCCAACCGGAACAGAGCCAGCATCGTACCGCATTACGAAGGGGGGCAATGTACCAGGCGGCATAAAGGAACGGGCACGGCTCACATAAGATATTACTTCGGCCATTGCATTGGCCATATCAGTGCCTTCATGAAATTGTAATTTTACCAAACAGAGTCCTTGTATAGATTTACTTTCTACTGCTTTAATACCCGTGATATACAAAAAATGGTACTCGTAATATGAGGTAATAAAACCTTCCATTTGCTGGGGAGATAGTCCACCGTAAGTTTGGGCAACATAAATAGTAGGTGCATTGATAGCAGGCAAAATATCAATGGATGTTTTACGGATCGCCAGGATAGAAAACAATACAATGCCCAACACGAACACGATGATGGCAATGGGTTTTCGAAGTGCAAATTGTATTAGTCTGATCATTATGTTTACCTGGTTGCTTTTAAAAATATGTTTTCATCTCCCAGCACGGCTGTTTGCAATAGCAGCGCCTTCCAGGCATCCCAGTAAGCAGTTTTACCGTCCAGTTCAGCTTTTAATAAATTGTATTGCGCCTGTATCAGATCGGCAAAATTTACCAGTCCGGTATTGTACCTCGTCTGCATGGCTGTAAACGCATACCTTGCAGATTTTAATTGCTTTTGTGTTTCGTTTGCCACCGCGATGGTATTATTAAAAGTGGTGTTGGCAATGCGTTGCTGCATGGTAAGGATAGATTTACTTTCTTCAATTTTTTCCTGCGTAGCTTTTGATAATAAATTTTGTTGCATCAATTGTTTTTTTACTTCTCCATATTTCATAATGGGAAAAATAAGTTGTACACCACCACTATAGTTAAAACGGTTCAAACCAAGGCCATCCCATGTTTTGATGGAACCATCAGGCTGAAAACCCGAACCACGGGCAAAGCCGGTACCCCAAACATTTAGTTTTGGCAGGAACGATTTTTTTAACAATAGTTCTTTAGACTGGCTCAGCAAAAGCTGGCTCTTGCCCAACTGAATTACAGGAACTGTATCTAAGGAAACAGAAGCGGCAATAGTAAACGTTGGCAATTTATTTACTAAAAAAGTGTCAGCCGGTACAGGGAGTGCATCAGTTACCATTAATTGCGCCATCTGCAATTGAGTTACCTGCAACTGCCTTTGTGCGTTCATTAATTCAATGGTTGCTTTTGAAAATTCAGATAAGAATAAGGTGGTATCTACCCCAGGCTTGATGCCGGTAATCGCCAAAACCCTGCTTTGTTTAAGGTTGACATTTACACGGTCAATATTTTGTTGCAGGATCTTAATTTTTTCAGCCGCTAATACTACATCCAGATAAATACTGATAATATTTATTTTATGTAAAAACAATGCTTGTTGCCACTCCGTTTTTTTTGTGTTGGTTTCGGCTATAGAAACATTGATCTGTGCATCCCGCTGTCCAAAAGTTACCGCCTGCCAGTTTAACAAGATGCTGGCGGCACTTCCTGTTGCGGGGTTAAAATTATTATTGATACTGGGAGGTCCGGAAATTGGCAAAATGCCATTTGGATAAAATATTCCTGTAAGATTATTGGCGGTTCCAAAGCCTGCCTGGTAGCTTGCATCAATGGTGGGCAGTCTGCTGTATTTTATTACATCAACGTATTTGTTGGCTGCATCAATTTCCAGTTTTTTTGATTTCAGCAAGTGATAATTTTCTTTGCCCAGCCGCAAAGCATCAGTCAAATGTATCGATGTATCCGTTTGTGCCTGCGCAGTAATACTGCTCCCAAATAATTGGAAGATAAACAGGTGCAACAGGATAAAGAATTTGTACTTCAAAATTTATTTGGTTTGATCATCAAAGCTATACAAACCACAAGTAAGTAAAATTGAACATTACTTACCTTTTGTATCTGCATTACTTTTTTTAATATCTTTTTTGAAAGCAGATGGATTTTTACCGGTGTGCTTTTTGAAAATGCGGTTAAAATGGCTTGGGTCTGAAAAGCCGGTGAGATAAGCAATTTCAGTAAGCGAATGTGTGTTTGACTGAATTAATTCAATCGCTTTTTCAATGCGTATTTTCCGGATATAATCCCCAAAGCTGAGGTTATCAAAATGCTCGGCAAATTTCCTGGACAAATAGGAGGGATGTATACCCAATTCATGTGAAAATTCCTTTAAGCTGAAGATTAGATTGGTATCTACCTGGTCCTGTAGAATGGCCTTCAGTTCGTTTACCCAGTCAGGTGTTTTTTTATTTTGCTTCGTGTCTTCTTTTAGTATTTTTTTATATACTTCGTGCAGTAAATTTTCGAAAGGGCTGTTTTTTAAATGTTTTTGCCTGTACAGATGTGTAGCCCAACTGTACAGGGCATCGTATATCATCATCCCCTTATCCAGCAACTCGTGATCGTCTGTGATGTTGTACGCAAGGCCGGCTGAAATAGCCAGCAACCCTGCTGCCTCGGCGGCAATATCGTGGCGGTCCGTGTCTGCACCCCTTACAATGGGTGCCATTATTAATACAGCAGGATCTGTAATGCTGTACTTTTTTATAAAATAATCAAAAGTGCATTGGTCTTCATAGTGGGTAAATTCAACATCGGGAATATCGAAAGCAATGGCTTTTATTTTTTTTGCTTTTTGTAATACGGCTTCATAAGGAACAAAAATAAATTCAGCTTTTTTGTCTATGAATTTTTTGATCAGCCAGGGACAAGCAAGGCGATCAATTTTGGGACGCTCTCTGGTGATCCATTTCATGTTGTCAAATGTATTTCAAAATAACATGAAGTTGTTGTGAGTATAAATAAAAAGAAATTGAAAATAAAAAATGCCAGATAGCAAAGACCTGGCATTAAAAAATCTTACGGAAATATTATCTGACAAATAACTTTTATCGGATTAGTCGAGTGTTACTTTATCAACCATTACATCCCAGTGCGCAATTAGCAATTCAAAGCGATGCAGCTCATCTTTCTTCAACTTATCTATATCCGGATAAAGCAGTTTTTTATAGGGCTCTGCCAGGGCCGCATCAAATGCTTTGTCTGCGTTTTAAAAAACGATGATCACTTTAAAATCACAGCGGGTGTCTTCGGCGCTGTGCAGTTTTGGCTGCTGTGCAGTAACCCCGATGATATCACCTTTTTCAATGGCTTTTTTCAATAGCGGGTAATGGTTCGTCTTCCATAAATGTATGAACTCATCGGCAAAACCCTACTTTACTTTATAATAATTTTCCACGGTAAAACTGGTTTCAGTTTTATTTATTTGTGCAGTTGTCAGGTTAGCGTTTATAATAAGAATCAGAAAGAAAAATCCGGTGATAACGCGAGTTTTCCTCTTTAAAAATTTGTTGTAAAAACTATATACATGGCAACCGGCGCAAAAGCCAAAAGCAGATTCCAGCAAGGCGAAAGTTGCGAGCACAATGGCCAGTATCAAAGCAATGTTTTTTAAATCGAGTGCAATAAACAAAAGAATAGCTACAGAAAAAAGAAAGCCGATTTTTGCGGCAAACCGTTTAGGTGCACGGTCGGTAGGTTTTTGTTTGATTGAAAATACCGTTATCAGTTTATCGCTGATTAAACCAAGCACGCTATAGCTGGCAAAATTAAAACCGCGTACAAAAAAGTCTACCATTAAAAATGCCGTGATAATCCATAAGCTGGTGAACAGATAAACCAGTGTAAGAATGAAAACAAGTGCCGCGGTTACCCTGGCTTTGTTTTCGTTAATGGTCACAAAATCTACCGGACATTCAATATTATTTGCCATACTATTTGGTTTTTATTTGATGGGGAACTAATTTTCTTTAAGTAAATTGTTGACGGTTTGCTCAAATTCTTTTTTGTACTCAGCGTAATGTACACCGGTTGCAGGGCCGTTAAACTCTGTATCCAGCTTGCGTATTTTCCCCTTTTTATCAAGAATGATAGAGGAAGGAAATGACTTGATATTGGTTACCTGCGGCAAAGTTTTTTCTGTTTTTAAACTATCACCCACGGTGACCTCCGTGTTTAAAATCGGGTACTGCACATTAAACCGTTGCTGAAATTTTTTGAGGCTGTTAAGCGATCGCTGCCAGTCAGTAGTATACTCATACGCGAGAGCAATTACTTCCACTCCACGTTGTTTATTCTTGTTATAGTACTCACTTAAAAAAGCAGTTTCGTCCATGCAATTGGGGCACCAGCTGCCCATAATTTGAATGATGACTACTTTGTTTTTAAAGCGGTCATCGTTAATAGATAACGGCTTTCCTTCCAGGTTTTTAAAAGTGAAATTCAATTTTTCCTGGCCGGCTTTTACAAACATCGCAACAGATTCCGTGGCCAGTTTTGCATCGGCATTTTTAACTGCTGTCCAGTTCTCTTTGCCGCTGCCACCAGAATAGAATTTGCCGTCGCTGATAGTGTTGTCATCTTTAATAACCGCTTTAAAAAGAAAAGCATGACCGCCATCAAAACCTGAAAGTAATAAACTGTCTTTTGTTACAATACCTTCCAGGTAACGGTAGTCGCCTGAGGCGTTGAGAAATGTACCTGATAATAAATTGCCTTTCTGTACAAATTCTGCAACAGACGATTCTGCTTCGGCACCTTCTCCAAAAGTTACAGCCCATCTGCCTGAAATGTTTTTTGCAGGATTGCCACCGGAAGCAAATCTGTTATTGCCGGGTGTTGCATTAAAAGGCAGTACCTGCGTTTTTACCGCACCTCTTTTTATCCATACACCACTGATCATACTTTTAGCAACCACCACCCTGAACTGGGATTCAAAGACCGGCATCTGTATGATTAGTGAATCTCCGGCGGCGGTAATGTTCTGAACTTTTATTTTTTCAGCGGCATTTTTTATATACCATACTGGTTTGCCATTTTCTGTTTTCCAGTCAAAAGTAAACACGATATTGTTGCCATCAGGACGGTGTATTTGTGCAGTCCAGTTGCCCTGTTGTGCAGTAGAGGTGAAAACAAAAAAGACACTTGTCAGTAAAAGAAATAGCCGCATATTTTATTATTTATTTGCTGATTTTACCTGCTATCAGCAACAGTAGTTATTTGAAATTTGGTTGAAGGTAATAAACTATTTTTTACGCTTGCCTGCGAATTGCTTTTGCGTTGCAGTACAATTTCATAGGCTGTTTTATTGGCTGCAATCGTTACTTCTGCTGATTGGTATTCGTTTCCACTTATCACCAGTATTTTATCGGGCGGTAAAACGGTAAGGCTAAAGGTTCCGTCGATTTGTGTGACTGTTGCGTTGCTGGCTCCTTTAACTGCAACTGATACACCTTCTATCGGAAAAGACTCTTCAAAAGAAATTACTTTTCCATAGATAACAGTGCCCTTGTTTTGTGCGAATGTATGGGAATGGGTGACCAGCAAAAATGCGGCAACTGCGATAAAGCTGAATACTATTTTCATGATCATATATTTTAACTGCTAATAGAAAAAGGTGAAGAAATGAGTTGTAAACAGACCGTGCTTTTTCAGCAACAACAACCATAAGGTTTGGATAGTACCCAATTTTTGCAATTAATAGAAGGGAAAGCTCTGCACTCAGAAACGGGTGCGAAAGAATAAAGTAAATTTGTTGCCATATCAAATAAAGTCTACTAAATTAGTAGACAAATATAAACGGAAATTTTGGCAGTAAAAAGTTAATTATATTAAAATGGGGGAGGTGAAATCCAAGAGTTAATAAAGATCTTTATCAAAATGTATTCAATACGTTTTTCTCTTCGGCCAAATTCTTTTCCAGGTCAGTTTTCGCACTATAAAATTCGGTTATCACATGGCTGATCTGGTCAAACTCCAGCAAAAATCCATCATGGCCAAAGGTAGAATCAATGGCATTGTATACCGCACCTTCAATATGCCTGGCGATGAACTCCTGTTCTTTTGGGGGAAATAAAATATCTGAACTGATGCTGATGACAAGTGTTTTTGCTTTTACCCGTTTCAGGGCTTCCTGTACGGAGCCTCTTTGCCTGCCGACATTGTGCGCATCCATACTCCGGCTTAAAAAATAGTAACTGAATGCATTGAAACGGCGGGCGAGTTTTACGCCCTGGTATTGCTGGTACGACTCGCTTTTAAAATGCGCTGTTTTTTCGTTGGAGTCTTCTGTTTGCCCCAGGTTGTAAGTATTGTAATTGCGGTAACTGATCAATGCAATTTCCCTTGCCACCATCATACCTTTCAGGCCGGCCGTTTCGTTACTTTCCATCCAGCTTGGGTCTGTTTCAATGGCATGCCGTTGGGTGGCATTAAAAGCGATGCCCCAGGGTGAATGAAAGGCATTAGTTGCCAGTAAAATAACATACTTAAAAAGACTGGGTTCTTCAATAGCCCATTCCAGTAACTGCTGTCCGCCCATGGAGCCACCAATGCCGGTGTGAATGTGTTGTATCCCTAAAAAATCTTTCAGTGGCTGATAAGCACGCACCATGTCACGGGTAGTGAAAAACGGAAAATCATGGTACCAGGGCTGGCTGGTGGCTGAATTAATTTCGAGAGGGCCAATGCTGCCATAGCAACTGCCGGGAATATTTACGCAAACGATGAAATGTTTGGCCGGGTCAAACAGTTTTCCTTCTCCTGTTAACCCCGGCCACCATTCAGGTGCTTCACTGTTAGCGGTAAGGGCATGAAATATCCAAACTACATTGTCCTTATTTTTATTCAGCTTGCCATAGGTTGTATAGGCAAGATGGTACTGCAGTAAAGTAATGCCAGACTCTAAAGTAAAGGGTTTTGTATGTTTGAATATTTCTGCCATGCTGTTGTATTATATAACTGTTCCTTTTAACAGGGACTGATTTGATGATCGTTTTAAGCCACCAGTTCACTTGCAAATACGGCTGCAAATGCCTGTTCAAAATCTGCCTTGATATCTTCAATGTGCTCTATGCCCACGCTGATGCGCACCTGGTTGGGCTGTACACCAGATATAATCTGTTCTTCGGCGCTCAGCTGCTCATGTGTTGTAGACGCCGGATGTATGGCCAGTGATTTTGCATCGCCCACATTGGCGAGGTGGCTTACCAGTTTTAAGGAGTTGATGAATTTACCCGCATTTTCTTTACCGCCTTTTACGCCGAAATTGAGGATGCCTCCAAAACCATTGCGCAGGTATTTTTTTGCCAGTGCATGGTAAGGGCTGCTTTCCAGTCCCGGGTATTCAACAAATTCTACTGAAGGGTGTTGCTCCAGCCATGTTGCCAGGGTCAGCGCATTGTCTACATGGCGTTGTACACGCAGGCTCAGGGTTTCTATGCCCTGCAATAGAAGAAAAGAATTAAAAGGACTTTGTGAAGGACCGAAGTCACGCAGACCTTCTACTCTTGCACGAATAGCAAAAGCAATATTGGGTAAACCGAGCGGGTTGCCTTCACCAAAAACTTCCCAGAATTTTAATCCGTGATAGCCTTCACTCGGTTCTGTAAATTGTGGAAATTTGCCATTGCCCCAGTTGTAATTTCCGCCGTCAACAATAACGCCACCAATGCTGGTACCATGGCCGCCAATCCACTTGGTAGCAGATTCAACAACAATGTTGGCGCCATGTTCCAGCGGGCGGAAAAGATAACCTGCTGTGCCGAATGTATTGTCTACAATCAGCGGCAGATCATATTCTTTTGCAAGTGCAGCAAACTTTTCAAAATCAGGTATGTTGAGTCTTGGATTGCCAATTGTTTCCAGGTACAAGGCCTTTGTATTTTTATCAATGTGTTTTACAAAACTTTCGACATCATCTCCATCAGCAAATCTAACCTCAATGCCGAGGCGTTTAAATGCAACCTTAAACTGGTTGTGGGTACCGCCGTATAAAAAAGTAGTAGAGATAAAATTATCACCAGCCTGCAAAATGTTATTCAATGCCAAAAATTGTGCAGCCTGGCCGGAAGCTGTTGCCAGCGCCGCTACACCACCTTCCAGCGCTGCAATGCGTTGTTCAAATACATCCGTGGTTGGGTTCATAATACGGGTGTAGATGTTGCCAAATTCCTTAAGGCCAAAAAGATTGGCAGCGTGTTCGTTGCTTTTAAAACCATAAGATGTGGTTTGATAAATAGGCACCGCCCTTGAATTGGTGGTGGGGTCTATCTGTTGTCCGGCATGTAATTGTAAGGTGTCAAAATGAAGTGGTTGGCTCATAACTGTTTTTTTAAGTATGATTATAAATGGATGATTTGTTTAACAAAATGCTTTGTCGGTAACAGGGGATATTGGCATAATAAAGAGGTGTTATTTTAACATCGCGGCAACCACTGGCAACAATGGACCGGCAATTGTTTTACACACATTCGAAGATGATATGACAATGATGAATTCATTAGTCTATTAAGTTGATAGACAAAGATAGCCGGTTAGTTGATTTTTCCAAATTTTATTCTGGCAATTTTCCCAAATTTAACCTGGTGGATAAAGCATAAGTGGAATACAGTAAATTCTTTGCGACAAGATTTTACAATTTGCAGTGAGATGGTACAGGTTCAGGCTTAATTCTTATATGGCAGCGGTTACAACTCCTTTTCAATTTCATCCAGCTTTTTTTCTTCCAACACTGTTCTTGCGGGAATATTATTTTCGCTGTGCCATTTGATCAACCTTATAAAACCATTGGCTATTTCAATACCTGTAATATCGCCATCGTTGAAGCAGCAGCAGCCGGTATTAAAGTAGCTTGGTCTTAGAGTGGCTTTGGTTTCCGGTACATTTATCTGGTGCTCTTCCGCAACCGAATATTTGCCTGAGGCGAACACCGGTTTGTGCGTATGACCGGTGATGAGCACGAGGTTGCGTTTATGACTGCTCCATTCGTACATTAGTTTGTTGTGCTTGTCCCGCAGGTAAATGTCATTGGCGGGGGTGTTGATATTGATTTCTAAAAAGCGTTGAATAGGCGACCACACATGGGCCACCAGCCAGGTGCTAAAACTATTATTGTCACTCATCTTATCGCCCTGGTGGCCGTGGGTTAAATAGATGCTTAGTTTTTTTTGACTTTCGGTAATGGTTCTTAAAACAATGCCTTCGTAAACCGGTAACGGCATTTGGAAAATATTTTTCAGGTGCAGTTGCACATCCAGGTTACTTTTCCATAACAGGTCGTGGTTACCAAAAGTGCGGTAATATTTATTGTCTGCCTGAAAGTTGGCTTCCGCTTGTAAGGCCTCGCCGTTTTCGGGAATTACCTGGTCGGGCATGTATTTCCATAGCTCTTCCGCATCGCCTAAATTGATGAAATTAAAGCATTGCTGGTGATAATATTGCAATGCGGTAATGTAATTGTGCTCGTTGGTTTTAAAATCATCCGCCCAGTCTTTATTACCCTTGTGTTGATCGCTGAAGATGATAAAATTATCGGTGGCCAGGTCGATATCCAGTACAATGCCGCTGTGTTTTTTTTGGGTAGTGATGGTGTTGTATAACCTGCCAAGCGATTTAAATACAGCTTCTTTTTTAGGATCGGAACCAAACTTTCCGGAAAGCCAGATAAAGAAAGGCCTGAATATTTTTTGAAGTATTTTTTGCATTAATGGCCGGTGGTGGATTGTTTGTTATGCTAGTGTTTTGAACACGAATTTTAAGGCACAAATTACACGAATTTAAGGCAGATAAATTAAATGTGGTTGGTAAATAACAAGATATAATAAGTACTTAATTGAGATAGGTCCGCTGCAGCAAACGCTTTGATAAAAGTTCAAGAGAGATAAAATGTACAAGAGTGCGACGCCTGTGAAGCTGATTATAGCTTATTCGCCTGGACAATTATTTTTTAAAATATTTTCCTACAACAGGCAACTGCGGCAATTCCTTTTTTTCTACCGTACCAATAAACCACATATAACAACCGGTTAAAATAGTGGCGATGGTTAAACTAAAAAATTTATTGTTCCATACAGCAGTGATGCCTTTGTGTGCGAAGAAAAGTAGTACTACAATAACGATATAGGCAACCAGTTTTTTCCATGCATAAGGGATGCGGTATTCTTTCTGGCCCCAGATAAACGAAGCCACCATCATGCTGCCGTAACAAAAAAATGTGGCCCAGGCGCAGGCCATGTAGCCATACTTCGGAATAAATAAATAATTGATAATTGTTGTAAGCAAAGCCCCGCCAACAGTGATCCAGGCGCCAGCCGAAGTTTTGTTACCCAATTTATACCATACGCTTAAATTGTAATAGATACCAATGAACATGTTGGCGAGTAAGAGGATGGGCACAACTGATAATCCGTCCCAGTATTTTGGGCCGATAAAGTTTTTCCAGATGGGCATAAACAAACTCACCGCTAAAAACATCAGCGATATAATGATGACAAAAAATTTCATCACCCGGGCAAAAACACGTTGCGGGTTTTGGCCTTCTGCCTGTTTAAAAAAGAAGGGCTCGGCCCCCATGCGGAAAGCCTGTATAAACAAAGTAATGAGGATGGATAATTTATAACAGGCGCTATAGATACCCACCTGTGTATCGTTGGCGAGTGCATCGCCTGGCAGCCACCATTTAAGCATCAGCCTGTCGAAAGTTTCGTTTACCATACCGCCCATACCAACAATGATGAGGGGCAATGAGTATACCATCATTTCTTTCCACAACCTGGTGTCGAACTTAAAACGGATAGCTGCAATTTCGGTTGATAAGAAAAGTAAGGTAACAACGGATTGAATTAAGTTGGCCAATACTACATACACAATGGGGTTAATGCTGGTATCGTAAATAATGCTGATCCAGCTATTGGGATCCTGCTTTACGGCATGCGAACAATAACTGATAAAAAACCAGGTAAAAAAGATATTGATGAGGATGCCGGTAATTTTTACAAAGGCAAACTTCATCGGACGGCCCTGCTGGCGCAATCTTGCAAAAGGAATTGTGCTTAAGGTGTCAAAGGCAATAATAAAAATGCCCAGCTGAACAATTTGCGGATAATTACCCAGCCCGATAATATTGCCAAAACTTGCCTGGTTAAACCAGAGCAACGCTGTAAAGACAATGGTTGAAGATAGCAGGGATAAAAAAGCAGTGTTATAAATAGTATCCTTATTTTCTTCTTTGGAAGAGAAACGGAAATACGCTGTTTCAAAACCATAAGTGAACAGGATATTGAGAATTGGAAGCGCTGCATAGATCAACGCCATTTTACCAAAATCAGAAGTCTTGATGTTTTCAGAGTACGTGAGATAGGGCGTAAGCAGGTAGTTGATTAACCGTGCGGCTATTGAACTAAGCCCATACCACATGGTTTGAGATGCTAATTTTTTTATGTTGCTCAATTAAAAAACGTTTAGGGACAAATTTACTTGTATATATTTTATTTTTTGCGCTTATAAAGTATCAACGGTGTTTTTGGCATTTAATTTCATTTTTCAGTCGTGTTGCTGACCTTAACTAACAACATATTTTAATTTTATTGTTGTGTGATTTTGTTCAAGTGTTACCTTTACGAAAATTAAAACTGTTTATGAAACAACTTTACTTCGCTGTAATGGCTACAGCAATTTGTCTGACTTCCTTTGCGCAATCACGTGTTGCAACAGCCGATTATCAAAAAACAAAACAACCTGGTATTGAAACGGATGTTCCTTTTTCTGAAAAAACAATCACCAGTTCTCTTGAAGATTATTTTCAAAAGTTAGGATATAAGGGAAAGGATACCAAGGGGTACATGACCTACCGCGGGGTGCATCTGCCACAACTTGGACCAGGTAGTTACGACCTTTACTTTAAGGCAGACCGGAAGAGCAGGAAAGAAAAAGATGCGTGCACGGTGACCATGCTAATCTCCAGCGGCTTTGATAAATTTATTGGAGATACCACCAATGCTGTATTGATTGACAGCGCAAAAAATTACCTGAATGGTCTCACTGCACGGGTAGCTGCCTACGATCTGGAGCAACAAATCATCGACCAGGAAGATGCTGTTAAGAAAGCTGCCAAAAGTTTAAGCAGTCTGACAGAAACGGCGGATGATTTGCAAAAGAAGAAATCAAAACTCGAAAATGACATCGCTGAAAATATAAAAAAGCAGGCTTCCCAGAAGACTGAAATGGAAAAGCAGCAACAGATATTGCAGACGTTGAAAGAGAAACGCAGGCAATAATCTTTTATATAAATCGTTTATATATACGTGCAGCAAAAAGTTGCACGTTTTTTATGCCCGATATTCTATAAAAACCATGAAACTCTGGAAATTTTCTTTGTTGCTAAGTCTAATTTCCTGCATCTTACTGGGTGTGGTTTTTCTTATGCCTTCTCAATACAGGGTTTTTATCTGGCGTGAACACGGCGTAGTGGATGCCGGCGTTCTTTTTCCTCTTTTATTATTGAGCTGGACAACCGCTTTAGTAGGATTTGCACTCAATAACATATTTATAGACCGCAACATCAGCAATGCAAAAATTAAGATGACAGACTTTGTAAAAGCGATTCCATCGTTGCTGGGTCTGCCTGCATTTATTTCTTTTGTATGGTTTATTTTCCGCTGGTATAAAGGCGATCCGCACCGTTAATTGGGCTGCTTAAATCTTGGGTCATGCGTTAATACATCATCTTTTAAAGTCAATAAAAAAGAAATGAGGTCTACCTTTTCCTGGTCGGAAATAGCAATTCTTTTTTTAAGTAACATATCCAGTGTTGGTTGTGCAGTATCAATACTGTTCCGGTAGTGATCAATCACTTTGCCCAGGCTTACCACTCTTCCATCATGCATATAAGGGAATGTAAGAGAAATATTCCGGAGGCTGGGTACTTTAAATTTTAAGGAATCGGCCAGGTTGCCGGTGATTGTCATCCTGCCTTTATCCATCCATTTTTTATTCAGCGGCAGTCCGTTATTGCGGAAAGAATTATCCGTAAACAAAGGTTCCCTGTGACAGCTGTTACAGCTGGCCATAAAAGTTTTATAGCCCAATGCTTCACTCACCGTAAAACTATCTTCTCCACGTTTTACTTTATCGTATTTGCTGTTGTATGATTGTATGCTGCCGGTAAATTGCGCCAGGGCTTTCAGCATGTGCTGACTGTTGATCATACCATCGGCAAACGCATTTTTAAAAAGCCTTGCGTAGGCTGTATCTGCTTTTAGCTTTTTTAATATCTCGGGCAGGGTAGTGGCCATTTCATTAGCCGCCGTAAATGGCGACAATGGCTGAACTTCTATATGATTAACGCCACCATCCCAATGCAATTCTTTTTGCCAGGCGATGTTGAACAGGCCCGGTGCATTGCGGGTGGTAAAACTATTATTAAAGCCATGGCTGAAGTCGTGATCGTAAGTAGCAAATGCCGCAAACTGCTGGTGGCAGCCGGCACAGGAAAAATTGCTGTCCCTGCTCAGCCTGGCATCATAAAATAATTTACGGCCCAGCTGAAAGCCTTCTTCCGTTAATGGATTGGTGGCAAAAATATTGGTGGGCGGCTGGGGCCAGCCTTTTGGAATAACTAGTTTTAAGTAAGTTAGTTTATGTGGCGGCTGATGAGGTATAAAAGCAGATGCCATCAACACAATCAACAAAAGCGATATAGTAATTTTTATCTTCAAGAGTGAGCAAGTTAATTTATCGCTGAACAATTTTTAGTACATCAAACATAGTTGTATAGTTTGCCGCAATGCGGCCAGCCAGTGGACCGGGTATTGTGCAGACAGGAGTTTCAGTTATTTTAAGTACTGTGGCTGCATTCCATAGTTTGTCAATATTAGCACGGATAATAATTTCTGTGATGGATTTATTATTAATGGCAACCGGTATGCCCGCAAGCTGCAACCTTATTTTTTTTACGGCATTATCAACACCTGAAAATCCACCAATATGGTATTCTATTTTATTATTCACAGCAGCAGATTGTGGTGATGTGCCTTCCATTTTAAACATAATATAACCACTGTTCCAGGTCCAGAACATGCTGTTTAATGGATCCAGTGCACCTGTTTGTGCGCCGCTTACATTTTTCAGGCTGTCTACTCCAATTAAAAAAGAAAGCGTTGTATAATTACCAGAAGGAAGATAAAAAGAAAAATTCTTTGAAAGGCTGTCTGATTCATCGACAAGGTGATAACTGTTTTGTTCAGCGTTCCATTTTTGATTGCTTGTTTGCAAAGCAATATTGCTGATATAATATTTTAGCCGGCTTACAGAATAATTTTCCTTCCAGCAATTGGCATAAAGTGAGTCTGGCACCAATGGTTGATTACCGGCATAATTGATAAAACTGATTTTAATATTGGGTTGCTGCTGGGCATTTACGGTTGCCGGCGGTAAAAGAAAAATCACGCAGAAAAAAATCAACAAACACAAAGCTGGCTTCATCATTTACAATTTAACTTTCATCCGGGTTTGTTTTATTTCGCCCGATTTCTTTTTGGTGTTGATCCTTTTTTCTTTGGCAGCTTTATTTGGTTTGGTAGGTTTTCTTTTTTTGGGGATGATGAGTGCTTTGGTAACAAGGGCATTCATTTTTTCAATCACGAGTTGTTTATTGCCAAGCTGGCTGCGTTCTTCCTGGCTTTTAACCAGCAGGTTGCCGTCTGCATTTATCCTGTTGATTAATTTGGATATCACCAGCTGTTTTTGACCTTCGCTGAGCAGGGCAGAAGCTGCAATGTTCCAGTAGCCTTCCACCATCGTTTCTACCTTGTTTACATTCTGGCCGCCCTTGCCGCCGCTGCGGGCTGTTTTAAATTTTATTTCTGCGGTAATATCCATTTTCAAATTTACCCCATTTATACAAAAGGTGGTATGTTAAAAGATTCATTTCGCGATCTTTATCTTAATAAGAATTTTAGTAAGGCTAAAAATTTTTACATTTGCAGGGTAACGAATAAAGAGTTGATGCTAAAAGGTATATATCATTCACTGACGGAACGCAAGCGGCTTGGCAAAAAATCATTTGCTGTTTTAATTGACCCTGATAAAGTCAATGATCAGAATTTGGAGCATTTAATTGCGTTGGCTGTTAATGCAAAGGTGGATTATTTTTTGGTAGGTGGCAGTTTGGTGATTTCCAATTACCTGGATGAATGTCTTCAGCTCATTAAAAAAAGTTGTTCTATTCCTACCGTATTATTTCCTGGCAGTACGGCACAGGTTAGCCGCTTTGCAGATGCTTTATTATACCTTTCTTTAATCAGTGGCCGCAATCCTGAATTGCTGATTGGCCAGCATGTTGTATCAGCGCCTAATGTAAAAAAGAGCGGGCTCGAAATCATGTCTACCGGGTATATGGTAGTAGATGGTGGCGCTCCAACAACCGTGTCTTATATTTCCAATGCCAGCCCATTGCCTGCTGATAAAAACGAAATCGCCATGTGTACTGCCATGGCCGGAGAAATGCTGGGAATGAAATTAATTTATATGGATGCCGGCAGTGGCGCCATGCGCCCCATAAGCGAAAGCATGATTGAAAAAGTGGCACAATCCATTGAAGTGCCTTTGATTATTGGAGGCGGCATTACCGATCCTGAAAAAGTGTATTTAAACTGCAAAGCTGGTGCTGACGTAATTGTTGTCGGCAACGCCATCGAAAAAGATGCATCCCTTATCAAAGAAATGGCAGCTGCCGTACATAGTGCAGGTGTGGGCGTGCTATAAAATCTCCGCCCGGTTATTATAAACTCATCATCTCTTTAAATTTAACGGCCTGTCGTCTGCTTACTTCCACTTTTTCACCACCCCTTAGTTCCAGCAATAAGCCACCGTTAAAATAGGGTTCAATTTTTTCTATCATCCGCATGTTTACAATGTGCTTGCGGTTGGCCCTGAAAAATACTTTTTCATCCAGCCGCTCTTCCAATGCATTCAGCGATTTTAAAATCAGCGGTTTGTTCCCTGCAAAAAAGACTTTCGCATAATTGCCCACACTTTCAAACAGCCTTACTTCAGATAGTTTTACGAACCAGCAACGTTCCCCGTCTTTTACAAAAACCTGGTCATTTTCAGTGAGCATGCCGCGGTTAAAGGCCTGGTTGGCGGCCAGTTCTTTTTCTTCCGCCTGTTGTAATTTCTGGATGGCATCGGCCAATCTTTTTGGCTCAATGGGTTTCATTAAATAATCCAGCGCATTCACTTCAAATGCCTTCAGTGCATATTCGTCATAGGCAGTTGTAAAAATTACATGCGGCGCCTTGTCGAGTTCCGTCAGCATATCAAAGCCTGTTTTACCGGGCATTTGTATGTCCAGAAAAATCAAGTCCGGGCTAAGCGAATCAATTTTTTCAATGCCTTCGGCTGCGTTGGCAGCTTCATCAATTACTTCCACATCCGGAAATTCAAGCAATAATTTTTTCAGTTCATTTCTTGCTAAACGTTCGTCGTCTATTATAATAGCTCTGTGCATATTTACAATTTGTTTACTGGTTTACATTTACAAATGATACAGGCATGGTGATCCTCGATTCCACCATATCAGACTCAGTGTTTTTAATTTCAAAAGTTGCCTTGCCCTGGTATAATAAATTCAGCCGGTATTGAGTGCTTTTAACACCAAATCCGTCATCATTTACATAGCCGTTCAGCTGCCCTGAGTTTTGCACAACCAGCTCATGATGATCATTTACAAAATCAGAAATGACCCTGATTGTACCCCCGTTAATTCTTTTGCTGATGCCGTGTTTGATGGCATTTTCCACCAGCGTCTGCAACATCATGGGCGGTACAGGCTGCCCCAAAGTGTCTTCATCAATATCCATTTCCACTATTAATCTTTCTTCGAAACGCATTTTTTCCAGCGCCAGGTAATCTTTTACAATGTTTAATTCCCTTTCCAGCGGCACGGTCTCCAGTTTTTCTGCCTGCATACTGCTGCGTAAAATATTACTGAGCTCTGTAATGGCAGTTCTTGCACGGGTTGGATTTTCATCTACCAGCGCCCTGATACTATTTAAGGCATTAAAAATAAAATGGGGATTGATATGCGATTTAATGGTTTTAAGTTCCAGCTCTTTTACAACCGATTGTAATTTTAAGGTATCCACTTCCTGCCGCCTGTTACGCTCAACATAATGATAAGTGTAGTAGATGAGGTTCCAAATTAAAAGTATAAAAAAGTTATTGATCACTGTGCGGGCTACTTCATTGGCAAGTGATATTTTAGGGCCACCGGTATCTCTTAAATTAAAAATATTTTCTATCGCAACATCAGCGCAGGCATAAACAACAGAAAATACAATGGTTAAAGTAATAAAAGCAATAATCTGCGTTTGAATGGGTTTTTCCAATACTTTATATTCCCGTATCACCATACGCATCAGGTGGGTAATTAAAATGCCCAGCAATACGCTGATTAATATCAACAATACAAAATTATCTACTTTTCGTACCGACAAGGTTAAATAAAAGAAAGTAGATATGGCCATGCTTGCGCCCCAGCCTGCAAGTTGACAAACCCAATATTTTGATATCTTTTTTAACATGAGAATACAAATTTACAAATTACATTCCTGCGGCCCTCCCGGCGATTTTATTAATGGTAATATGCCGTTGTAAGAGGTTACAACAGCCAATATTAATAAATTATGTTGATTACTTGCTTTTTGTAAAAAAGTTTATAACCTTGTAATCAACAATTAATCTTTTAAATAAAAACATACACTATGTCATTCAATTTAGTTGAAGCAGCAAACAAGCTCATCTCCACCGAATTGGCAGATAAGGCAGGCTCTTTTTTAGGCGAAAGCGAAACAGGTGTGCGCAAAGCCTTAACGGGCATTGTGCCGGCGGTATTAGGCGGCTTGGCAGAGCAATCTTCCACTGTTGCAGGGGCAGATGCAGTATTCCGCATGGTGAACGAACAAAGCCAGACTCAACCAGAACCTGCCGGATTTTTTGGAAACGATAATACCAGCCTCCTAAATAAAGGAGCGGCGTTATTAATCGATATTTTTGGCGATAAAGCAAACGGACTTACCGGATTATTGTCTGGCTTTTCTGGCTTACGGCCGGCATCGGCCAGTTCTTTAATTAGTATTGTTGCGCCTATCATAGTGGGGTTTTTAGGAAAACACGTCAACAGCAATCAGCTGAATGCCATCGGTTTAAGTAATTTGCTAAGCAGCCAAAAAGAAAATATAAATAATGCTATCCCGGCAGGTTTAAATTTAAGTGCCATCACCGGTGCAACGACATCTGCAAGTCATCATATTACCACTGCCGCCAGCCATTATACAGAAGAAGCAGCAGAGCCTGCGGGTACCGGCATTAAATGGTTACTGCCCCTATTATTACTGGTATTGCTGGCCGCAGCAGCCTGGTATTTATTTGGAGGTAACACCAGCAAATCTGAAACTGAGACAGTCGCAACCACAGCCGATTCAACTGTTAAAGAGAAACCTTTAGCAGTTACGGAACCTGCCGTTACAGGCAAGGTTGATACAAGCGGAAATTATGTGTACGACCTTGGAAAAATGATTACCATTAATTTACCCAACGGTGCCGGTTCTTTAACCGTCGGAGAAAATTCTACCGAAAACAGGTTATACAAATTTTTATCGGATGCTTCTGCAAAGATTGATACGGTAAAAGGCAACTGGTTTGAATTTACCAATGTGCGCTTTGTAACCGGTGGTGCTAAAATTGATTCGGCAAGTTCCAACCAATTAACAAATATAGTGGCCATCAGCAAAGCTTTTCCGACGGCCAGTTTTAAACTGGGCGGTTATACTGATAACGTGGGCGACTCTGCTTTCAATACAGGCCTTTCACAAAAACGTGCAGACGCAGTGGTTGCTGAATTGAAAAAATTGGGTGCAGGAGCAAAATCAATCGCAGGGGCTAAAGGCTACGGTCCGCAATTTCCAATCGGCGATAATGCTACAACCGAAGGTAAAGCCATGAACCGGAGGGTAGCGATCAATGTAAAATCGAAATAGTTTTTATATAAAAAATCCCTCCGCATATTAAGGCGGAGGGATTTTTATTTTCAGGAAGTTATTGCTTCAATAATTTAAAAGCGTGTGTCCATTGGTTGTTCAGCATGCCCGGAATGCACCAAAGCATGGCAAGCGGTTCAATTGCCCTGGCAGCTTCAATTTTTCCAAGGTCTTCCGTTTCCCAGCCAAATGTTGTCAAGATGGAAGTGACCATTTTTTTTGCCGCTTCGTTGTTTCCGCAAATGAACATGGTAGGCACAATTCCTTTATAATCGGGCTTATACATTTTGTTAGCGCCAACACTGTTAAATGCCTTTACTAAATGAGCTTCGGGAAGTAACTCCTGCAATGATTCCATCAGGGATTGGTTGGGAGATGTAAAGTACTGCAATACGCCATTCACCGGAGGAGTTTCCGCAATGGGGTTGGTAGTATCAATGACTGTTTTGCCTTTGAAATTAGCAGGACCAGCCAGCCGTACGGCATCTGCGGCAATGGCTCCCCTGGTCGCTAAAATAATCAGTTCGCCAAAATCCGCTGCTTCTTCAAAGGTACCGGCGTTACCGCCCGTATTTTCTGATTTCCATTTTACAACTTCTTCTTTTGCCGGGTTCCTCGTGCCGAGGATTACCTCGTTTCCTTCTTTTAAAAGTGCTGAAGCCAGCACCCTGCCAACAATGCCGCTTCCTATTATACCTGCTTTCATAAAAATTTTTTAATGATGAGATGTTAGCTTCACCGCCAATTTGATACCAGTTAATAGTTCAAAAAATGCATTGTAAAAATTACTGTTGTGCGTAAGCCGCAGCAAACTCTTTTGCAAAATCTTCCAGCTTGGTGCTACTCAATGCCGGGTGATTCTTCCAGTAATCTTCCTGCATTTTTCCTTCTCTCAATGCTTTGCCCATAGTGGTATAGCTTGCTGCAAATTCTTTACCAAGGCCGGCCTGTTTCATACCCTGTAACGACTGTTCGTCCGTAAATTCCACCCATGGAATACCGGGTTTATTGATGGCATTGCTTAATACAGCAGCTATGTCGGCCCCCGTTCTTTCATCGCCTGCAACATACCGTATCGTATTCCCGGTAAAATCTAACGCCAGTAATTCTTCGGCCGCTGCTGCTGCAATATCATTGGTATGCACCAGTACCAGTTTTTCTCCACTGCCACCAAAGTTGGCGCCCATAATCTGCATGTTTTTGATGAGCGGAATCATGTTGAATAAATTATACATAAAGTATGATGGACGCAATACTTTAATATTTACATCCGTGAGCCGATGCAATAATCCTTCATATTCTGCCAACCCGTCCACCGGGCCTGCACCTATACCCATATGTGCACCAATGCTGCTGAGTACCACCACGTGTTGAATGTTGTTGGCTTTAATGGCAGCAATATAATTACTGGCCACTTTTTTTTGATATTGCCTGAAATTGTCGGTTGCAAAATTGGGCGGTATCATCGTGTAGACTGCATCTGCGCCAGCGAATGTGGCTGTTACAAAGCCCGCATCTTCCAGCGAACCCACAGCTGCTGTGGCTCCCTGGCTAACTAAACCTTGCAAATTGCCGGCAGTGCGGCCAATTACTGTCACACTGTGACCTGCTTTCAATAATTTTTCTGTGAGTGCTGCAGCGATATGGCCTGCGCCGCCGGTGATAACGTACTTCATAATAATGGTTTGTTGTTTAATGTTTGTATATACAAATAATAATAAAAAAAATTTAACTGCTTAGTTTGTCGCTCAATTTGTTGATGTTTTGTGCCGTCCGCTTCATTTCTTCCGCCCCTAAAATGGAAATACAATTCGTATAAAATTCATCCAGGCAATCTTTCATTTGCGGATATAATTGGTTGGCTTTTGGTGTAGGATATACATTGGTTACTTTGCCTTCAGTCGTTCGTACCACCAATTTATTTTCTTCCATTTTTTCTATCAAACGTGTGATTGTACTGGGTGTAAGCTGCATTTCTTCCGCCAGCTTTCCGGGCTGTACACCCGGCTCTTCAATAACGGTCATCAGCAAATAGGCATGACTGGGTGTAAGATTGATTTTCTTCCAGCTGTTAGTAGCCAGCTTCTCCACTTTGCGGGCAAAAGCGTTGGCCGAAAAATATAAACACTTACTGAACCTGCTTCCTGATGCTTTCATAACAAACACAAAGTAAAAACATTTTGTTTGTATATACAAATATTAATCTCTTTATTTTTTGAAGGTTAATTTTTCCGCAATTTAAAAATGGCGCTTTTTAAAAAGCTCTGCAAAACATCCCTAAAAATTAGCCATCACCTCATTGCTTAAATGATTATTTTTACAGCATGGCAAACCCGAATTTAAATAAGGATGGAGAAGCATTGAGTTCTGCGGAAAAGGATTTTGAAAATAACATCCGGCCCAGTGAAATGGCCGATTTTTCAGGCCAGCCGCAAACGATAGAGAACTTAAGGATATTTATTAAGGCAGCTAAAATAAGAGGGGAGGCCCTGGATCATATTTTATTTCATGGTCCTCCCGGGTTAGGTAAAACTACACTTAGCCGGATTGTTGCCAACGAACTGGGTGTAACTATTAAAGAAACCAGTGGTCCTGTAATTGAAAAACCCGGTGATTTGGCAGGACTGCTAACTAACCTGGAAACCAACGACGTATTATTTATTGATGAGATACACCGCCTCAGTAATGTGGTGGAAGAGTATTTATATGCGGCGATGGAAGATTACCGCATCGATATTATGATTGACAGTGGTCCAAATGCAAGAAGCGTACAGATTAATTTAAATCCCTTTACGCTGATTGGCGCAACTACCAGGAGCGGTTTACTTACAGCACCGCTGTTATCCCGTTTCGGGATCAAATCAAGGTTGGAATATTACAACGCTGCAACATTGCAGAAAATTATTTTGCGGTCTGCATCGATATTAAACACATCCATATCTACAGCTGCCGCAGATGAAATTGCACGGCGCAGCCGCGGCACACCACGTATCGCCAACGGACTTTTAAGGAGGGTTCGTGATTTTGCGCAAGTGTTAAACGATGGCAACATTGATATAGGCATTACACAGCATTCCTTAAAAGCATTGAATGTAGATGAGCATGGCCTGGATGAAATGGACAACCGTATTCTGAATGCCATCATTGATAAATTTAAGGGTGGACCGGTTGGTATAACTACCATAGCCACTGCGGTGGGGGAAGAGCCGGGCACACTGGAAGAAGTATACGAGCCATTCCTGATCCAGGAAGGCTTTTTGCAACGTACTGCAAGAGGAAGGGAAGCTACGGCTAAAGCCTATCAGCATCTCGGTAAAGCAGCACCCGGCGCAGGTTTTGCCGGCGCATTGTTTTAGAATTTTACCATACTTATAAAATAAAAAATGCCAAAGTTTTTTTGAACTTTGGCATTTTTTATAATCCTGAAAGGTATGATTGGTTGTTTATATGCTATGCTGCTACTAACCTGAAGCCATTGCCGTGAATATTCACAATTTCAATGGTACTGTCTTCTTTCAAATACTTGCGCAATTTGGCAATGTATACATCCATGCTGCGGCCATTAAAATAAGTATCGCTGCCCCAGATTTTCTTTAAGGCAATCTCCCGCTGCAACAAATCATTTTTATACTCACACAGCATCTTTAATAATTCGTTTTCTTTTGGGGATAAGGTTTGCACCTTTCCTTCATACACCAGCTCCCGCAGGCGTGGGTTGAAATGATACTTCCCCATATCAAACTCTGCGTTCACTTCTTCACGGTGCATTTCTTCGTTGCGTTTTAAAATGGCTTTTATTTTCAATAATAACACTTCACTGTCAAACGGCTTGGTAATGTAGTCATCTGCCCCCAGTTTGTATCCCTGTATAATATCATCTTTCATGGTTTTGGCCGATAAGAAAAATAACGGCACATCGGGATTGATATCGCGGATTTCTTCAGCTAATGTGAAGCCATCCATATTTGGCATCATTACATCCAGTAAACAGATATCAAATTTTTCCCGTTGAAATGCGGCCAGGCCAAGACGGCCATCTCTTTCCAGCACTACATCATAATCGTTCAGTTCAAGGTAATTTTTTAAGACCATACCCAGGTTGGTATCATCTTCGCACAATAATATTTTGGGTTTTGCTGCTTCCATGTTTTAAAAGTTTAATGGCAAATAAAATTAAATCAAAATTGATGCAGCGAATATAATGCCTATTTTTTTGTTAAAGGTCTTATTGTACAGGGGCGGCCGTTTGCTGTGATGGACGCCTGCAAAAATTTGGCTTGGTAAAATAAAAAATCCATTCTTTGCGGGAATGGACTTTTTTAAAAAGTTTAAGAGAATTGCTTATTTAAAATCAGCATCAGTTACGCCTTCATTTAATTTTATTTCTTTGTATTTAAAAGGGATTTCCTGGCCGCCGGCAATCCTGGTAACTTCTGTTGGCAGCAGCAGGGTCCCTGTTTTTTGATAGTTTTTATACTCTACAGTCAGCGGCACATCTGCACCTTCCTGGGTTGAAGTAGTTTCTTCCTTCAATAACAAGCCGGTCTTTACACTGTATTCCTGCACAGTACTTCTTCCGCTTGGCATTATAACCTGCAAACGATAAGTGTCTTCTTCATCTACTTTGCCTGTGCCAAGATAATTGGTTTTGTAAGCGCCATCAGTTATATAGAACAACTGGGGAATTACACCTTTATCATCCATTGCCTCTTTAATTTCCTTATCAGTGAAATCCTTTTTTTGTGGCCCCTGCTGCTGAAACCCGGTAGCACCATTGAACATCATTTTCATTACCGTTATGGTGCCCATTTTTAATTCCATCATCTGCAGGTTGGGATTCATTCGCTTTTCTACCCCGTCAAATGTACGGCCCATCATATCAAGACTTATAACCGCTGATAAGCTGGTAACTTTTTTTACCTCTTCCTTACCACCAATTGCTTTTAAATAGGTTTCAATAATTTCGGCGGCTGAAATACTGTTGGTATTTTTTGGAGTTTCGGTACCTTTTTTATCAGCAGGTTTGCCAACTATAAGATTGGCAAACCGGTCGTATCTTTTTACCGGGTAACCAAGCCGCATTAATTTGGGTAGTATAACAGCGCCATTGCCTGCAATCACAATCCGTGAACTGGTTTCGTTAAAATAGGTTCCCGATACCCTTTTTAAATCGCTGAGCTTAACGGCGTTTATTTTCTGCAGATAAGTTCTGTAAAAATCCTTGGGTAAATTATTGATCAAAATATTGGATGCATAAGTAGCAGTGCGGGCGGGGTCTTCCATGCCAAGGGCAAAAGAGCCGTTGTAGATAGCTTTTGCATTATCCAGTTCTTCCTGGGTAATTTTTCCGTCCCGCATATTTAAAATTTCGCCAAATATTTCGGCAGTAGCACTATCTACCTTATCACTTCTAACGGCGGCGCTTGCCGTAAATAAACTTTGAAAGCGGCCGCTGCCAACCCTTGAATAACTGCCGTAGGTAAATCCGTGTTTTTCCCGCAGGTTCATAAATAATTTACTTTCTGCTCCGCCACCTAAAATTTGGTTGGCTACCAGTAGGGCATGATAATCTTTATTGTTCATCGGGTTGCTGATCAGGTTGCCAACGCTTACCTGCCCTTGTACGGCAGTAGGTACATCAACAAAATCTATTTCAGTTCTGGCGGGATTTTTTACCAATGGAATTACGGGAAGGACAAGTTTTTTTCCTGTCCATTCTCCAAAGGCTTTTGTGGCCAGTTCCTTTGCAGCTTCTGGTGTTATGTCGCCCACAAAAGTGAGGTAAGAACGGGATGGGGTAATGTAATTTTTATACGCCTCTTTTACATCGTCCAGTGTAAGACCTTTTACCGTTTCTTCGGTTGTAAACTCACCCATGGCTGTTTGTTTGCCATAGCTTAAAGCTGCATTCACCCTTGCTGCAATGGCCGGTGCACTTTTTTCATTCGCTTTTAACCCGGTAAGCGTAAATGATTTTAATTTATCAAAAGACGCTGCTGGAAAAGCCGGATTTTTTAATCCATCAGCCAGTAAATTAAATGCTTTATCAAAATAGCGGGTCAATGCGCTGGCATAACCGCCCGAGGCCGAAAGACTAACTTCTGCACCAATCAGGTCAACAGCTTCATCAAATTTATCTTTGGCCATGCTGGTAGTTCCTTCCGCAAGCATCTGCCCCATCAAGTCTACAAGGCCGGCTTTTTTTCCTTCCTGTATCGGGCCTGCATCAATGTTTAAAGAAGCCGTCACTTTTGGAAATTTATGATTTTCCACCACCAGTATAGTCATGCCATTCGGCAGCGTAAATATTACCGGATCCTTTATGGCAATCACAGGCGCTGGCCCGGCTGCCGGCTTTTTAGATCTGTCAACTTTTATTTGTGCAAAACCCTGCTGTAACAAAACAACACTGATTGCAACGATTAATAATTTTTTCATTTAAATATTTTTTTGCTTTATGATATCCTTGATCAAATAAGTTGTGCTATTATTTTTTAGGCAGATAATACAAAACTACCCGCTGGTTTTTGTTCAAATATTTTTTGGCCACATCCTGTATATCCTGGCGGGTGATCTTCCTGATTTCATCCAGTTCGGTATTGATGTTATTGGTGTTTTTGTAAAAGGTATATCCATCCGCCAGGTTTTCGGCTACGCCCAGCATTTTGCTGTTTTTACCTATATAATCGTTTTCAAACTGGTTTTGTAATTTGGTAAATTCACTTTCGCTGATTAAACTGGTTTGCAGTTTAATCACTTCTTCATTCATATCATTCAGCAGTGTATCCAGCGGAGTTTCGTTATTGGGCAACGCGTAAATAATGTAGGCGCCATAATCTTCCAGCGAATAGTTAAAAGAGCCAACCTGCACAGAATTCTTTTTATCATCCACCATTTTTTTAGACATCCTGCTGCTGTTGCCCTGGCTTAAAACCGCACTTGCCATTTCGAGTGTTTTCGATTCTTTGCTTGTTTCACCCGGTACACGATAGGCTGCTAAAATAGCCGGTATCTGGATATTGTTGTCATATGCCGTGTCAATAATCTCACTCGTGATTGGATCTTCTTTGGCAGTTGTTCTTGTTATTGCAACTCCGGAAGGAATATCTGCAAAATAACTTTCCACCAACGCTTTTGTTTTAGCGATATCTATATCACCTGCTATAGTCAGTACAGCATTATTGGGAGTATAATATTTTTTATTGAAGGCCTTGAATTCATCCAGTGTTGCCGCATCCAGATCGGCCATGCTGCCAATTGTTACCCAATTGTAGGGATGTTTTGTAAAAAGGTGTTTCATTACTTCACTGAAAAAATTGCCGTAGGGTTGGTTATCCACCCGCAATCTTTTCTCTTCTTTTACAACTTCATTTTGTGTTTTTACGCCCACTTCATTTATCACCGGGTGCATCATGCGTTCACTCTCCAGCCATATACCGGTAGCCAATTGATTGGAAGGAAAAACTTCATAATAAAAAGTGCGGTCCTGGGTAGTATTAGCGTTATTTTGACCGCCATTGCTGCTCACAATTTTCATAAATTCGCCACGTTTAATATTGTCACTGCCTTCAAAAAGCAGGTGTTCAAAAAAGTGGGCAAAGCCTGTTCTGTTGGGTTGTTCATCCTTGCTTCCCACATGATACATCACAGATACCGCTACTACGGGGGCTGATTTGTCCTGGTGTAAAATAACATGCAAACCATTTTTTAAGTCGTACTCGGTGTAAACTATTTTTTGAGCGCTGGCCGAAACGGCGCTTGCCATCAGGAAAAAATAAAAAAATCTCTTCTTCATATTTGTTTAATTGAAAGTCAAATGTAAGTCGTTATTGATATGTTCAATGGTAGTTTTAAAAAAATTGATAAGCGGTAACATCGCTTTATCTACCGTATTGAATTTCATATAGCATCAACATTTTTTTTAGCAAAAGTTGGGAACTATACGCCCGACCCCTGCACTTTCAGCCTTAAGCCTTCCGCCTGCTGCTTTCTTCAAACAATTTTTTTATTCATTTTTATTGGTGAAATTCGTGCACAATGAAGGCAACAGTTTATAAAAGTACCGGCAGTTGGTATGTGGTGCAAAGCGAGGAGGGGACAGTTTTAAATGCCCGCATATTGGGTAAGTTTAAAATGGATGGTTTAACCAGTACCAATCCGATCGCTGTGGGCGATGTGGTAACGATTGTGGCAGAGAATGAACTGGAGGGGTCCGTTACCATTACGGAAATTGAAGACCGTAAAAATTATATTACCAGGACTTCACCTGCCAACAAGCACAAGCACCACATCATCGCTTCCAATATTGATCAGTCGTTGCTGTTTGCTACTTTAAAAGAGCCAAAAACATCCCAGGGATTTATCGACCGCTTTTTAATTACGTCAGAAGCTTACCGCATTCCTTCCATTATAGTATTTAATAAGGCAGATTTGTATAAGGAAAAGGAAACAGAAAAATTTGCCGAATTAAAATCTATCTACGAGACAATCGGGTACAAGGTAATGGGCATGAGCATTGAGAAAAATATTGGGGTAGATGAGGTGAAAAATTTATTGAAAGATAAAACCACTTTGTTAAGCGGCCACAGCGGTGTGGGTAAATCTTCTTTTATAAACACCATTTTTCCGGAATTGCAGTTGAAAACACAGGATGTAAGCGGCTGGAGTGGGAAGGGTTTGCACACTACTACTTTTGCTGAAATGTTTAACCTGCCTTTTGGTGGTCGTGTAATTGATACGCCCGGTATCAGGGAGTTGGGTTTGGTAGATATTCCAAAGCAGGAGCTGTCGCATTATTTTCCTGAAATGTGGGAACTGATCAACGACTGCCAGTTCAACAATTGCATGCATACCAATGAACCGGGCTGTGCCGTAAAAGCTGCGGTAGAAGAAGGTGTCATCCACATGGACCGCTATATAAGTTACTGTACCATACTGGACAAAATAGAAGAGAAATCCTATTAAGCAAATTGATTTTACAGATTGCCTGATTCAGGTTATATTAAACCAATCCGTGCAATCTGCAAAATCAGTATTCTTAATATCAGTAAGCTCTGTGTTCTAAAAAATGAGCAATTTCCATCACGGCATTATTTTCCTGTTGTACACTTTTTACATGTTGCGGAAAAATAGATACGCCATTGAAAACATTATAATGCAGCGTTAGCACATGGCTTTTGTAATGAAAATCCCAGTCAAGGGTTTCGGTGTCATCCACCTGGTTTAAAAAATTAATTTGCAGGTCGGTGGCGAGGGTTTCTGCGATGGCGTAAAATTTTGATACGCCGCAGTTGTCATCAATAACGGCTTCCGTATTGCCGAATTTAGTTTTCAGGTGGTAACACATAGTTACAGGGGTTTAGGGTTAGGGTAAATTTTTATTTTAAAATATAACGAGGGTTCATAAAATCAATAAATTTTACGCCCGCCTTTGTACTTTGTCTGGGTCACTTTGTCTCCTTTTGCAATTTTTAAATCATTGCTTAACTGGCCAGCCTGCGGACTGCCGGGACAACCTAATTTTTCTTTTTTACTAAAAACGGCGCAGCTTGTTGACGCCATAACATAACACAGGCAGGTAAGGGCAATAATGGTTTTTTTCATAGCATTAGGATTGGTGTATAAAAATTACAGACGGCTACTTAAAAAATCATTTGCCATTTTTTATTTAAACCACCCGCTGTACATTAAATAATTATTGGCGATTCTGTTTATTTCGCCGCTGATCAGTTCTTCACTGATGTTTTTTACTTTTTTTGCTGGTACACCGGCGTAAATACAGCCCGGTTCTATAATCGTATTTTCAAGTACCACCGCACCTGCGGCTATGATACAATTGCTGCCCACCTGCACATTGTCCATTACAATAGCGCCCATGCCAACCAGCACATTATCAGCTATAACGCATCCATGCACGATTGCATTGTGTCCGATGCTTACATTATTTCCGATAACCGCCTTCGTTTTCTCATAAGTACAGTGAATTACAGCACCATCCTGAACGTTTACCTTATTGCCCATAATAATGCTGTTAACGTCGCCGCGTATCACCGCATTAAACCAAACGCTGCAATCATCGCCCATAATAACATCTCCAACAATGGTGGCATTAGGGGCAATAAAACAATTGTTGCCCATTATTGGCAACACACCTTTTACGGGAAGAATTACTGGCATATTTTTTATTTATTTTGTTACAAACAGTTGTTTTTTATTATCGGCATCGTTGCGTCGCACTCGTGTACTGAATATCTTTTGGCATCTTCAGCCCGCTGTTCTAAGGCATTCAATAGGCCCGACAGCAAGCAGTACGACGGTTGTAAATATTACTGCGAATATCAAACTTTTGTATCGAAATTTGCGGCTTATGACGCAGCGACAATTATTTCTTGCTCATGTGGGGCAAACATCGCAGGCGCCCCTGGCCCTTGAAATTGTAAAAGCCAGTGGCAGCAACCTGTGGGATGTGAATGGAAAAAAATACATCGATCTTATTGCAGGCATCAGCGTATGCAACATTGGTCATTGTCACCCGCAGGTGGTTGAGGCCATAAAAAAACAGGCAGAGCAATACATGCACATTATGGTGTACGGCGAACTGGTGGAAAGTCCGCAGGTGGCTTATGCAAAACTGCTTACGGAACACTTGCCCGCTTCCCTTAACTCGGTATTTTACACAGCCAGCGGAAGTGAAGCGACCGAAGGCGCCATGAAACTAAGCAAACGCTTTACCGGCCGTACACAAATCATCTCCTTCAAAAATTCATACCACGGCAGCACACAGGGTGCATTAAGCATTATGGGCGATGAGTACTGGCGCAATGCCTTCCGCCCCTTGTTGCCAGATACGATGCAACTCAATTACAATTCGTTTGAAGACCTGCAGCAAATTACTGAAAAAACAGCATGCGTGATAGCAGAAACCGTACAGGCAGAAGCGGGCGTAATAGTGCCAAAAAATAACTGGCTAACGGCCTTGCGTACACGCTGTACCCAAACGGGTACCTTACTTGTTTTAGATGAAATACAATGCGCCTTTGGCCGCAACGGTAGCCTGTTTGCGTTTGAACAATTCAATGTAGTTCCGGATATACTGTTATTGGGTAAAGCATTGGGTGGCGGTATGCCCCTGGGGGCTTTTGTAGCAAACAAACAAATGATGGATTCACTTAGCGTTAACCCTGTGCTCGGTCATATCAATACGTTCGGTGGACACCCGGTAAGTTGTGCTGCAGGGCTGGCAGCGCTGAACGTATTGTTGCAGCAAAATTTAATCAGCACGGTTAGGGAAAAAGAAGCATTGTTTTTATCGCAGTTACAACATCCGTCTATAAAAGCGGTACGCAGCTGCGGACTTATGCTGGCAATAGAATTTAACGACTTTTACTTCAATAAGAAAGTAATTGATGCGCTGATTGAGGAAGGAGTATTTACGGACTGGTTTTTATTTGCAGCTAATTGTTTGAGGATAGTACCGCCCCTGGTAATAACCAATGAAGAAATCATAATAGCCTGCCAAAAAATAAATAATGTTTTAAATAAAATTACAGTGTAGGAAGAGGCATTGGCCCTTTCCTGCAGCATTGCATCTGGCTTAGCATTCCCAATATATTGCCTTAACCTCAAAAAGTAATTTTTGCAAATATCAAATCTTTCTATTTACTTTGTGTTTCAAAGTGCTTTTATGACTGGACAACAACAATCCCTGGATGACCTGCAGCATATAAAAAAAATGATGGAACGCAGCAGCCGCTTTATCAGTTTAAGCGGGCTGAGTGGCATTGCTGCCGGTACTTGTGCCTTAATTGGTGCCATTGTGGCTTACCCTTATGTATATGGCCATAAGGATATTTTTGTTGATGCCGCTGCGGGCAATGAATTGGTCCGTACAGGGCACTTCAGTGTAATATTGTATACCTGGTTGTTTTGGATTGCCGCTTTTACTTTTGCAGCCGCCGTAATCAGCGCTTTTATATTTACTTATATCAGGAGTAAAAAGCAGCATATTCCTTTATGGGGTACTACAGCCAGGCGATTAATGATAAATGTTGCTATCCCATTAATTGTGGGTGGTTTGTTTTTGATAAAGCTCATACAGGCCAACGACATCGGGTTGATTGCTCCCGCCTGCCTGATTTTTTATGGCCTTGCATTGGTAAACGCCAGTAAATATTCACTGAATGAATTGCGCTACCTGGGATACGGGCAGCTGATACTGGCGGTAATTAATTTGAAATTTATGGGCTACGGGTTTTATTTTTGGGCTATAGGTTTTGGTGTACTGCACATTGTTTACGGAGCAGTAATGTGGACCAGGTATGAAAAGGAGTGAATGCTGTTGTATAGGGCATATGCAAAATTAATATTAAAAGTCCTTAACAGGCAAACCCGGGCAATGATTAATCCGATAGAAAATTTAAATAAATTATTTGACAGCCGCATTCGCCTGGGTATCATGAGCGCCCTGATGGTAAATGCAGATGTAAGCTTTAATGACTTAAAGGAGTTGCTGACTATAACAGATGGCAACCTGGCAAGTCATTTGAAGGCGCTGGAGGAAAATGGAATCATTAAAGTGCAAAAGGGTTTTATCGGACGAAAAACAAATACAACTTACCTGGCAACAAAAACCGGCGAAAAAGCATTTAGGGCACATATTGAGGCATTGGAAAAAATGATCAGGTCAACTAAATAATTTTTTTTGTACATGCGCTTTGAAAAACAAAGTGCTTTCAAAAATTAAGATGCGAATAATACTACACACATTTACAATTTGGGTCCTCACTGCATTAATCAATGCGGTAGTATCCGCATCCTTGCTGGCTTTCAGCGATAGCGAATTTAACAGGTGGGTATTTGCATTTTCACTTGCCTTCTTTTTTACACTGATATTTTCCGCACCAGCCGTGTTTATTTTTTTTATCTTTTTTGCCACTACAGAAAATGACGATGCCGGCTACTTATTCAGGGTGTTGGTTATAACAGGTTTTGTTACCGCAACAATTTCAGCCGCGGTTTTTTATGCAGCATTTAATTCAATATTTAAGTCGTTCACAATTCTCCTGACACTGTCAATTGTGTGTTCCACATTAAGTGCCATTATGTTGCATCATAAATTTATTGTGGCAACCTGTAAAAGCCATCTGCCGCCTTAGTATCGAAGGATTACAGAAAATCAGTGATAGCTGAAAAACTACTTGGCTTCTTTATTAATTTAAATTATACAACATGAAACAGCTATGGTTTAAAAGAACAAATTGGACTTACTCGCCAATTCACCCGATGGGCTTCATTGTAACATTGATGGCGATCCTTTTTATGGTGCCTGTAACCCTCGCTACAGTACACAACACGCATTCTGTATCTGATAATTTGTACGAGCTGTTTGTGTACGGAACCTGCACTGCGTTCTGGTGGAAATGGATAGCTGATAAAACAAGTGCCGTAAGAAAATATTAAAAAATGGCTGCTCTAATGCAGACTACTAAAACCTTAAAAATGAAACCTGCATCAACAAAAACACTTTTAGTAACCGCAGGCACCCTGCTGTTTAACATTATTTTCTGGCAGCAAAAGCTGGGCATCAATACTATACTTTTCGACCTCTTTATAATCTTGTCCGTTTTTTATCTGTACCCGGCGGCTTTTAAAAAGCCTGCAATAAAGTGGCTGCTGGCGGCGCATATCATCACTGTCTTTGCTTTATTGTATCACAACACCGAATTGAGTAAGCTGGCCTTTAGTGTTACCTTGCTTTTAGTCGTGGTGTTTACCCAATACCTGCATCGTTCTGTGTGGTATGCCGCCGGTTCTGCTTTTATGAATTACCTTCTATTGGTGTCCACTTTTTTCAGGGGAGCAACACAATTGAATCAAAATAAAATGCGATTATACAATATACGCAAGACGGTACGTTTTTTAATTATTCCAATATTACTCTCAATTGTATTTTATTGGCTGTACAATTTTGCCAATTCAATCTTTAGCAGTATTATGAGCGACGCTGCAATCGCCCTGCAGCATTTCTTTTCACAGTTTTTTAGCTGGTTTAGTATGGAATGGTGTTGGTTTTTATTACTGGGTTTATTGATTACGGGCGGCCTCTTATTAAAAAGCAATGTTGCCTATTTTTCTGAAAAGGATATTGTTCAGACTAAAGAGCTCAGCAGAAAAAGGACAAACCTTATTGAATGGAAACGGACCGGCATGTTTCAATTGTTGTTTTTGTTAATGGGCAGATTTGCGGATGGTATGCTGGCACTGCGAAATGAAAACAAAACCGGTATCATTAGCCTGGTGCTACTCAACGTGCTGCTCCTTTGTATTAACTGTATTGATGTAGCGTTTGTCTGGTTTGGCTTTCAGTACAAAAATAATATGAATCTTTCTGCCTACGTACATGAAGGAACAGGCATGCTGATTTTTTCAATTGTGCTTGCAATGGTATTGTTATTGTTTTTCTTCAGGGGCAATTTAAATTTTTATAAAAAGAATAAGTGGTTGCGCATGGGTGCCTACGTCTGGCTGATTCAAAATATGGTGTTGGTGATTTCTGTATTATTGAGAGATTATTATTACATCGTACACATGGGCCTGGCCTACAAACGCATTGGGGTATTAATTTTTTTAATGCTGGTATTATTTGGACTGATAACTATTTTTATAAAAATTCAGCAGTTAAAAACAACTTATTATCTGCTTACTGTAAATGCCTGGTTCGCCATAATTATACTGGTGTTTTCCAGTTGTATACATTGGGATGAAATGATAGTAAAGTATAACCTCGCCAGGAAAGACACCATTCCGCTGGACATACAATTTTTGTTGTCGCTCTCAGATAAAGCACTGCCGGTACTTGAGGCTAATATGGATGTGCTGGAGAAATCCAGCGTCCAAACCAATGATCGCAATGACGTATATTTATACCGGTCGGGACTTACAGCAAAGCAATTTTTCGAAAGGCGAAAGGCAGATTTTTTTAAAGAGCAAAATGGGTATAACTGGTTGTCATGGAATTTTGCCGATGCTTATGTTAAAAGCCACCTGGCAAAAGGCCCGGAAACCGCTATAGTAAACCATTAACAAAATATAGTACGTTATGTGCGTACTTGGGAGTCGCAGGTAGCGTTAACCGGGTGTCAGTATTGCAGTGCAAAAGAGATACCCGGAATTTTAAGTGCAATTGAATAAGAGCGAAATAAAGATATTATGAAATTACTACGTTCATTTTTTTACGCCGGAAGGGGAATAAAATATTGTTTTCAGCAGGAGCAAAATTTCCGAATTCATGTGCTGGCGATTGCAGTAGTATTATCTGCAGGCTTTTATTTCTCAATCAGCACAACAGAATGGATTTTTGTAACCGGGTGCTGTACTATTGTAGTGGCTATGGAAATGCTGAATACGGCATTGGAAAAAATGTGCGACCTGGTAACAAAAGATTTTCATCCATTGATTAAGTGTATTAAAGATGTTAGCGCCGGCGCTGTACTGGTATGCGCTGCAGGAAGCCTGATTACCGGCACAATCATATTTGGACCTAAAATTATTCAACTTTTTAAATGATTTTTTATGAAACAATTGAGTGCTTCTTATAAGGTGCAGCTGGCTTTTTTTGCATTTATTACACTGATGCTGGTAGCCCGTGTTTTTTATTCGGGAACACTGATGTATTTATTTCTTTTATGGAATTTGTTTTTAGCATGGGTACCTTTTCAGCTGAGCGTTTTACTGAGCAGTAAAAAAGTCCGGTCGCAAACCAGCGCATATTTTATTTTGGCAGGGTGGCTGTTATTTTTTCCAAACGCCTTGTATATCATCACTGACCTTATTCACCTGGAAGATGTGGATACCGATGTTCCGGTTTGGTTTGACGCCATTTTAATATTCACCAGTTCTGTTGCCGGTTTAATACTGGCATTTGCCTCCTTATTTAAAGTAGAAAGGTTTCTACAACAAAAAATAAAGCAACATTTGGTAGACAGGCTGATAGTCGGCTGTCTTTTTTTAGGTTCGTTTGGAGTTTATCTCGGCCGATTTTTGCGGTGGAACAGCTGGGATATTGTGACACATCCGTTGGATTTGTTGGCTCAAATTACCGCACCATTTATTTTACCATTGCAGCATTACCGCACCTGGGGTGTTACCGGAATGCTTACTTGTTTATTTTGCCTGCTTTATTTTACCGTAAAAAAATTACCCGGCCTTTTAGAAGAACCGGGCAATACATCATTTAAACTATAATCTTGTTTTAAAAATCAAGTCCCATACTTACATACATAATGGGCTTGCCTTTAAAGAAGCCATTCATTTGCCAGGCTGCATCAAACTTTAAAAAATATCCAAGCAAAGTACTCCTGGCACCAAAGCCATAGCCGCCTGCAAAAGGTCCGATGCCACCGGCCTTCTTTTCAATTTGTACTGGCGGTACGCCATAAATTACTGATGGACGGCCAATGCCTTTTAAACCACCACTCCAGGCAGAACCTAAATCAGCAAACTGAACCAGTTGAAAATTCCGCAGGAAAGCATTGTTGATGGGGCGGCTGAACAAGGTTGTAAAAACAGGCAATCGAAATTCACTGTTTAATACGACTGCATTGTTACCATTAGCCACGTTTTGTAAAAATCCCCGTACGTTTACAGCAAGGCTTTGAAAAGCATATTCAACATTTGGGTCTGGTGGATTGTGTGTATTAAAGTAACGATCGGAGCCATCGGATTTTGTATTATTGCCAAACATCAACCAGCTATCCACGCCACCCAGGTAGTAAATTGTTTTTTGATTGCCCCAGCTAAAATCCGCCGCGGCTCTACCTGCCCAAATAAAGTTGCGGTAAATAGGATAGTAATAACGGGCATCTGCACCCCAGTTAAAATTATATTTACCGTTGTTTAATTTCTCTTTGCTGATGTCCGTATTCCAGTCCATGTAAACTTTATACCGCAAGCCATTCCAGATGTTTTGGGTTGGATTTAAAGAGTTATCATACACATATTCCAAATGGGTAGTAGCAAATGTTCTTTTTTGATCCGGCTCTTTTAAAGATTCATAAGGGTAGGTAAAATCGTAAAAATTTGTCAGGGCCACGGTTTTATCTGTTCTGATACCCAGTGTTAAAGCAAGCCGTTTGGAATTATCAAAAGGGTAAGCAACATTCCCCTGGTATAGGCTGGTATATACTTTCAACGGAATATTTCCAGTCTGATCTGTTCCGGTCATTGTATTACGGTAGTAAGTTGCACCCCAGTCGAACCTTCTTTTGTAATTCTGGTAGGTCATCAGCCATTCATTGTCTTTTAAATTGGAAGATATTCTGAATGCACCGCTGATTTTTACGTCTTCCATTAATTCCGCCGTACCCATTTTTATAAGTCCGTTTATAACAGTACTGGATGAAAGATTGATGGGGCCCTGCCCGCCGCCATAGGGCTGAAAGCGGTTGATTAAAAGGTTATTATTTAAACTGGCACCCACATAATCAGAATAAAATTTAGCAGGCTTGTAGGGATATAATTGCGCTTTCTGTAAAACGTTGTTTTTACGCGACTCATTATCGGCATTTACATTTTGTATAGCATTACTGTCCACCTTTTCATTATCAAATTCATTTTGAAAAACATCTTTTTTGTTTTTATCCTTTCCAGGGATGCCAAGTGGTTTATCAAATTTGTCGCCCTCTCCGGCCGCAACTTTATCAGCCATAATTACGTTTTTCATATAGCTGGTGGGAGGGACCGTTATGTTTCGCCGGCGCAAAGTGTTTTCATCAATCTTTAATTTGTACAAGGTCTTTTCATCACTCTGCCGGGTAACTTCACTCACCTGGTTATTATCTCCGGCAATCCGGCTTTCGGCAATGCTGCTTTCATAATTGCTTAAGGGAAATGTGTACACAGAATCTGTTGAAATAGCTACCACTGCTACAGAATCAACATCCGTTTTTTTGTAGACGTTTAATGTGCTGTCTACCTCCTTTACCGATGGATTGCGCAGGATGTCATCACCGATTAATACCAATGTATCGAGGCCTGCAGCCTTGGTTGTAAAGAAGCCGGCATAACGGTTTCCCACACCATTTTCATCACTAACAAATGTAAAGTGGTTGGAGTTGTAAGGCGTTGGGTAACGGGCATTGCCGTACTTTAAATTAGATAACTGTGTTATCTGGTTCAGCTCTGGCTTCACACCAAAATTAGTAATCAGGAAAATGTTGTATCGGTTATGACTTGGTAAAACTGTGTCGGCAGTTTTTGCATCGGAACTTGGCCGGTTGCTGCTGAAAAGAATACCCTGTTTGCCCGGAAACGAAACAAAAGTGGCGTCCAGGTCATCATACACGTCATTGGTGATTTGTTTTACCTTTTCGTTGTCCAAACCAAGGGTAAAAATATCTGTATGCCCGTCTTTTACGGCGCTTAATAACAGCGTTTTACTGTCAAGTATATATTTTACATCCTGTATTTGCTGAAACTCATCGGTAAGATCAATTTTGGGATTTTTAATCCTTGTGACCAGGTCGTATACGAATAATTTTATCCTGCCTTCCTGTTTGTAAACTACGGTCAGTCTTGACCCCTTTGGATCCCAGGCTAAAATTGGATAATAAGGATTGGTTTCGTTTTGATAGCTGCGGATGCCATATTGCAGCAGTGTAGTATAATCAAAATCTTCGCTCAGCTTCACTTTTATGATACCTTTTTTATACTCGACTACCGCAAAAGAATTGTTCTTTTTGTTTGGGTTTACATTAATGCGGTAGTAATCTTTGTTTTTGCGGATTTCAAAACTTTCAATGTAACTTCCTTTAGGATAGGCTTTTCTTTTGGCGATATCCTTGTAATATTTTTCTTCTTCAAACTCCATAAAATCCTTCAGAACACCTTTAAAGTTTGTTTTGCAAACCTGCTGACTTGCCCGGTTCAGGTTTTTATACACCCTTGCGAGGTAGAGCAAATACGTGACATTTTCTTTCTTGTATTTTTCCTGGATATAATACCAGAAAGCATGCCCGGCCAACTCCGGTTTTTCAAAAGCAAACTGGTAAAAATTTTTGTAATTGCCACTTAGGATTTCACTTTTTAATTCATCATCCAATGCTGTGTTCCAGTTTTCACCAACATAAGCAACGTAGCCATCTGTAAGCCATTTTGGTAAATCCAGCAGTGCCTGGTTTCCGGCTACTTCGCCCAGGTCTTCTCCAAATAAAACATTGTCAGTTAAAATGCGGGCAATACCTTCCTTGATCTGTTTCCGCAGGTTAGCATGGTCGCCATTAAAATAAACCACCATCTTATTATTTACCAGTTTGGTGCCCCCGCTGGTAGATTGCCAGTCTGCATTTAACCCAATATTGGATTGTTGTAAATCTGCAAACTCGTTGTACACAACAATATTGGCCCTGCGCTGTAAGCTGTATTCGGTAAAGGTTTCAATGCCTGGCAACTCTTCTTCTGCCACCTGTAAAACAAACTTTGCCAGTTCCTGGCCATTTTGAGTAAAGTAAGTATTGAAATTTTTTGTTTGATAATATTGCCACTTGAATTTTTTATACTGAACCCTGTTTTTTCCAAACTCAACTGCATTTACCTGGGCTGCGGAAATGAAAGAACCAAAAAGTATACTACCACACACTATTAAAAATATTCTGCTGAACTTTGCCATACTTAATCTGATATTTGTTAATAAAATTACTCTATTCAAACCAATCATAAAAATATCCCTTTAATAGCTAAATTGATCTTAAATGTTGCAGATACAATCTTTTATTTTTAGTCCGATACAGGAAAATACGTATATTTTATACAATGAGTTTAAACAATGTATCGTCATTGATCCGGGCTGTTACTTTGATGAAGAAAAGGAAACGCTGCAAACTTTTATACAACAAAAAGGGCTTAAACCAGTAATGCTGTTAAACACTCATTGCCATCTTGACCATGTGTTTGGTAACAAGTTTGTTGCCGAAACTTATAGTCTCAAACTGCAATTGCATGAAAAGGAAAAAGCTGTTTTATCTTTTGCACCAACTTCAGGTTTAATGTACAATATGCCCTTTGACAATTATACCGGGGAACTCATTGAATTGAAAGAAGGGGATAAGGTTTTACTTGGGGGGGACGAACTGGAAATCATAGAGGCGCCAGGGCATTCGCCTGGCAGTATCTGTTTTTATTGCCGCAAGCAACATTTTGTAATCGGAGGTGATGTGTTATTTCAAAGAAGTATCGGCCGCACTGATTTGCCAGGAGGTAGCCATCAAACCCTGCTTAACAGTATCCGTAAAAAATTATTTACATTGCCCGATGAAACAATAGTCTACAGTGGCCACGGTTCGCCAACAACAATAGGGGAAGAGAAAAAACAAAACCCTTATCTAAGTTAATGGTCTGGTAGTGACGAAAGATGGTAAATCTCTATTAACGAATCCCCTGACACAGCTCAACTAAAACACCTGTAGTATCTTTTGGATGTAAAAAACAAACCAGTTTATCATCAGCTCCGGGTTTTGGTTTTTCGTTCAGTAAGGTAAAACCCAGGCTCTTTAATCTTGCCATTTCGGCCTCTATATCAGCCACTTCAAAAGCAATATGATGAATACCTTCTCCTTTTTTGGCAAGGTAGCGGGCAATTACGCCGTCGTCACTATTGCTTTCCAGCAGTTCAATTTTGGTTTCCCCCGTTTTAAAAAAAGCGGTAGTTACGTTTTCTGTTGGTATAACTTCTGTTTTATAACACAAGCTGTTTAATAATTTTTCATATAAAGGAACAGCAGTTGCAAGGCTTTTAACGGCAATGCCAATATGGTCTATTTGTTGCATATCAAAAGTGTTGGTCCTTGTGAGCGGTTTGTGAAATAGGGAAATTATTGACTCCGTTAACCTACGAATAAGCTAAAATAGAACCTTTTGTAGTAATTTTATGTTTGAACAGATAAATAAAGATGTATGTTAAAACTACCGATATATTTAGATAATAATGCCACAACACCGATGGACCCCCGGGTATTTGAAGCGATGACTCCTTATTTTATGGAGCAGTTCGGTAATGCGGCCAGTCGTAACCACCCTTTTGGATGGGAAGCAGAAGAAGCAGTTGATTACGCCCGCGAACAGGTTGCCAAATTAATAGGCGCCGATCCCAAAGAAATTATTTTTACCAGTGGTGCCACTGAAGCGGATAATCTTGCCATTAAAGGTGTATTTGAAATGTATGCCAGCAAGGGAAATCACATTATAACAGCTACTACAGAACATAAAGCAGTACTGGATACCTGCAAACACCTGGAAAAGAATGGGGCAGAAGTAACTTATTTACAGGTGCAAAGAGATGGTCTGATTGATCTTAAAGAACTGGAAGCGGCTATTAAGCCAACGACCATTCTGATAGCCATCATGTATGCAAACAATGAAATCGGTACCGTTCAACCAATTAAAGAAATAAGCACGATCGCAAAAAAACACGGCGTTTTGTTTTTTACTGATGGTGTACAGGCAGTAGGTAAAATTCCGGTGGATGTAATAAAAGATGGTATTGACCTGATGGCATTTACTGCGCATAAAATGTATGGCCCTAAGGGTATCGGTGCATTGTATGTTCGCCGTAAAAACCCAAGAGTAAAAGTTACCGCCCAGATGGACGGTGGTGGTCACGAAAGAGGTATGAGAAGCGGTACCTTAAATGTACCCGGTATTGTAGGGTTTGGTAAAGCCTGCGAACTGGCCCGTTTGGAGATGGAAGCCGATACAAAGCGCATCAGTATTTTGCGTGATAAACTGGAAACAGAGCTGATGAAGTTGGAAGAAGCCTATATTAATGGCAGCACAGAACATCGTTTGCCACATGTGACTAACATTTCTTTTAAGCATGTGGAAGGTGAAGGCCTTTTGATGGGATTCAATAAAAACATTGCGCTAAGTTCAGGTTCAGCCTGCACTTCAGCTTCACTGGAACCTTCTTACGTTTTAAAAGCATTGGGTTTAGGTGATGATCTGGCACATAGTTCGCTGCGTTTTGGTTTGGGAAGGTTTACAACAGAAGAACAAATTGATTACACAATTAAAGCAATAAGTGAAACCGTTTTAAAGTTAAGAGAAATGAGCCCGTTATGGGAAATGTATAAGGAAGGTATTGACTTAAATTCAATTGAGTGGGCTGCACATTAGAGAGGTCAAATTTTTAGCATTCACAGTATTTAACGGGTTAGCACATTAACTAATCAACAAATTAAAAAATTTAATACCATGGCATATTCAGAAAAAGTAATCGATCACTACCAGAATCCAAAAAATGTTGGAACGCTGGATAAAAGTAGTAAAAGTGTTGGAACCGGTTTGGTAGGCGCTCCTGAATGCGGCGACGTTATGCGTTTGCAAATACAGGTAGATGATGCTACCGGTATGATCACCGATGCTAAATTTAAAACTTTTGGTTGCGGATCAGCAATCGCTTCCTCTTCTTTGGCAACAGAATGGCTGAAAGGAAAAAGTATTGATGAAGCGCTCACAGTTGATAACATGGATTTCGTGGAAGAATTAAATCTTCCACCCGTTAAAATTCACTGTTCAGTATTGGCTGAGGACGCCATTAAAGCAGCTATCAATGACTACCGCGTAAAGAACGGCAAAGAAGCAATTAAGTTTGAAGAAAGCGTAGTGCATTAAGATGCAGAATTTAACCTGCTGGTTTTCAAATAACAGGAGGTGAGTTGTAATTAAAAGAGTTTAAGAATGAGTAGTGATATTTTAAATAAGTCTGTAGATACAGTAGTTGAGGAATGTCCGCAGGTGCCCAATGAAGAAGCAGTTGAAACCGTTACGGTTGAAGAACCCAAGATGCTGGAAAATTCCATTTACATTAGCGACAAAGCCAAACAAAAGGTAGGAAGTCTGATGGCTGATGCAGGTTTGGCGGGCGATCCGTCTTACTTTTTACGCGTAGGTGTTGTAGGTGGGGGCTGTAGCGGCTTAAGTTATAAAATGGATTTTGACAACGAGCAAAAGCCAATGGACCAGGTGTTTGAGGACAAGGGAGTTAAAATTGTAACGGACCTTAAAAGTTTTTTATACTTGGTAAATACCGAGCTTGAATTCAGTGATGGATTGAATGGCAAAGGGTTTTACTTTAATAATCCCAATGCTAGCAGAAGTTGCGGCTGTGGTGAAAGTTTTGCGGTCTGATGTAAGTTATATAAAATTGAAGAGCCCGTTTCATTTAGAAACGGGCTTTTTATTAGTACTATTTTCAAGGGTTAATTTGTTGACTCCCTGACAATTTTCGGGGGCACAAAATGTACTTTTTTTTTCTTTACTTTAGGTGGTTTAGGTGGCGGTGGTGGTGCCTGAAATTTGGTAACCTCGATCGCAGGCGGCGGCGGTAGCGGTGTTTTTTGTATTTTAACTGCCGGTGGCGGAGGAGGCGGTGGTGCCAGTTTTTTTGTTGTTTGAGCAGTTAACTGTCCGGCAAGGATAACAGCTGCCATCATCATACTGATTTTTTTCATATTGAAGATTTCAGGTAAGATGAAGCCTTGATAATAATCCATAAAAAAATCCCGCCGTTAAGCGGGACTGTGCAGTCGGTTTTGGTAAACGACTTATTCTGGTAATTTCGAATAAATGTTTAACGGGGGTTAAACAAGTTTTCTAAAAGCGTATGTTTTGGGTAAAAAGACAAACTTAAATGAGTTGTTAATTAGCTTATCTTTTACAATGACATGACGACTTTACAAAATGCTGCACGAAAAAAAATATTTTTTGAAATTATTTTCAATGACCCGGCATATGCCCCGTTTATGGACTCATTTTGCCGCTTAATTTTTTTAATAATTAAACCTGGTTAAAACACCATAATGAATTAATTCGTTGTTCACCAATCCAGGAAAACCAAAACTAATATTTGTAATTGGCTAAGTAGTAAATTGCAGCAATTTTATGCCTATGTTGAGTATATGTAAAAAAGAATTACACCAGTTTTTCAGCAGCCTTACAGGTTATATTTCTATTATCATGTTTTTACTTGTAAATGGCATTTTTTTATTTGTTTTGAAAGACAGCAATATTTTTGATTTCGGCTATGCTACGCTGGATAAATTTTTTGAGCTGGCTCCCTGGATTTTGATCTTTTTGGTACCGGCCCTTACCATGCGTTCGCTGGCAGAAGAATTTAAAACCGGCACTTTTGAAATTTTACAGACTAAACCCCTGTCACGCTGGCAAATAGTAGCAGGAAAATATGTAGCTGTTTTAGCGGTGTTACTTTTTGTAATTGTACCAACTTTTATTTACGTTTTTACAATAAAAAATTTAAGTGCGGTACAAACTGTTGACAGTGGCGGATTAACTGGTAGTTATATCGGGCTTTTTTTTCTGGCTGCTGTATTTGCGGCCATCAGCCTTTGCTGCAGCAGCTTTACGAATAATGCGGTGGTAGCTTTTTTGGTAAGTGCGTTTGCCTGTTTGCTGCTTTACTTTGGATTTAATGCGGTTAGCAAATTGCCTATGTTTGTTGGCAGTGCCGATTACTATATTGAAATGGCAGGAATTGATTTTCATTACCGCAGTATAAGCCGCGGTTTACTGGATAGCAGGGATCTGCTGTATTTTTTAAGCCTTATTTTTTTATTTCTTTTAATTACTGTGCAAAACCTGCGTAAACGATAAGCCAATTCTTCATGAAATCAATTTTGCAAAAAATAGCCAATACAAAGGCATGGTTGCCCTTAACAATTTTGTTGCTCGTTTTTATAAATTGGCTGGGGTCAAAATTTCATACCAGAGTAGATTTTACCAACGAACAAAGATTTACGCTTTCAGCTTCTACACAAAAAGTATTGCGGAATTTGGATAGCACAGTTGATGTAACTGTGCTGCTGGCAGGCGACGTAAAATCTGAGTTTAAAAAGCTGTCGAACAGTACCCGTGAACTGTTGGAGAATTTTAAAAATTATGGCGGTAACAAAATTCAATACAAATTTGAAATACCGGGTGAAGGGCTGGATGATTCCACAAAGGCTAATTTATTTGATTCTTTAGTTAATATGGGATTAAGGCCAACCAACCAGCAGGTACAGGTAAAGGAAGGCGAAGGCAAAACCCAGCGTCAGATATTTCCGGGAGCCATCATCCAGTATGGAGGCAGGTCAGTAGCAATAGATTTATTACAGGGCCAGGTACAAAAAAATGTTTTTAATTCGGATGATATTTTGGATAAGCAATCCCTCAACAGTGCAGAGGCTTTGCTGGAATATAAGTTTGCCAATGCAATACAGAAGTTAACTCAAAAAGACGTACCGGTGGTTGCGTATGCCTATGGCAATGGTGAGCCACCATTTGGATTTTTGCCGGTGAATGATGTTTTTCAAACACTGGGTAAAAATTTTATTGTAGATACCGTGGATGTAAGAACTCAGCCGTTTTTAAGTCCTGAATATGCAGCCATAGTAATTGTAAAACCTACAATAAAATTTACCGATGATGATAAATTTAAAATGGATCAGTATGTAATGAACGGCGGCAGACTATTATTTTTTATGGATGTGTTGTATGCAGAACGTGACAGTCTTCAAAATGGCGAACTGGTAGCTTATTCAAGAGACCTCAATCTGAATGATTTGTTATTTAAATATGGTGTAAGAATCAATACCGATTTACTGGCCGACAAACATGCAGACAAAATCCCGGTGGAAGTAGGTTCGGTAGGCGGAAAAAGTCAAAAGCAACTATTGACCTGGCCCTATGCTCCGTTACTACAGCCTGGTTCAGCACATGCCATAGTAAAAAACCAGGCAGACGTAGTAGGGCAATTTGCCAATTCTATTGATACAGTAGAAGCCGCAGGTATTACAAAAACGATTTTATTGTCATCTTCCGCCAATGCCTATACGTTACCTACGCCGGCAAGAATACAGCTGAATAGTTTACAAACAGTAGAAGATGTTGCCAGGTTCAACCGTAAAAATATTCCAGTGGCTGTTTTATTGGAAGGAAAATTTACCAGCATGTTCGCAAATCATGCAAGCCAGTCACAATTAGATACTTTAAAAGAGTATCACATTAATTTTTTAAGACAAAGTAAAACAGCCGGTAAAGTAATAGTAGTGGCAGACGCGGATATTGTTTTGAACCAGGTATCTGATATAATTGGTCCGTTGCCTATGGGAACGAATAAATACACCAATATTCAATACGCCAATAAAGACTTCTTTTTAAATTCTACGGAATACCTTGCAGATAAAAACAATATTCTGGATGCCCGGGCTAAGGATTATACCCTTCGGCTACTGGACGTTAAAAAGACTACTGACCAGCGTTCACTTTGGCAACTGGTTAATATAGTGGCTCCAATATTGCTGGTATGCCTTTTTGGATTGGGATATCAGTGGTGGCGAAAAAGAAAATATACTAAACAATAAACATGGGCAATACTGGCTTTTTATACCTTGTCTTTTCATTGGTAATTGTAGTGGCATTAGTTTTTGATCTTGGATTGCTAAGTAAAAAAAACCAGGTGATTACCATTAAAACGGCCCTTGTACAAACCCTCTTCTGGGTATTTTTGTCATTTGCTTTTTGTGTGTTTATCTGGTTTAGGAATGAAGGAGGTACCGGAAAACCAGATGCCATTTCTTTTCTTTCAGCTTATTTGCTGGAGTGGTCACTTTCAATAGATAATATCTTTGTTTTCATTATCATCTTTACTTTTTTTGGCGTAAAAGAAAAAAATTATTCAAGGGTGTTGCTGGCCGGTATTTTAATGGCCATCATATTCAGGATCATTTTTATTGCGGCAGGAAGTGAGCTGGTTGCAAGGTTCGATTGGATCATGTACGTGTTTGGCGTTTTTTTGGTTTACACAGGTGTAAAAATGTTTGGCAGTAATGAAGAAGAAGAGTTTGCACCGGATAAAAACTGGGCGTTTAAGTTACTTAAAAAAATAATGCGCACAACAGATGCAGAGCCGGATGGCAGATTTGTTATTGTAAAGAGCGGGCGGCTCTTTTTTACCAAACTGGCGATGGTGGTTGTTATGCTGGGATTGATTGATATTGTGTTCGCATTGGATTCTATCCCTGCTGTTTTTTCTGTTATACCCGATCCAGGCAAAAAAATGCTGATTTATTCATCGAATATTTTTGCCGTACTGGGTTTACGAAGTTTGTTTTTTTTATTGCGCGGGGCAGCCAATAAATTTAATTATTTACAGCAGGGTATTGCGGTAGTTTTGTTGTTTATAGGCATAAAAATGCTGATCGAAAAGTGGATTCATTTCCCTGTTTGGGTATCATTGCTCGTAATTGTTTTTTGTATAGGTTCATCCATTTTTTATTCGGTTTGGCATAAGCAAAAAAACGGTAGTGTGGAAACTCCGGAATAATTATTATTCATTCTTAATACAGTATTCATTGTATTCAATTTCAGAAATAGTACAAATAATTAAAGCCGATTGGGTGCAACAAAATGCCGCTGCAACCATCGATCATATTTTACTTGACAGCCGTAAATTATTATTTCCGGCATCTTCTTTATTTTTTACGCTTGGGGGACCAAGAAGAAATGGAATTATATTTATAGACGAATTGTATGAAAAAGGAGTTCGCAATTTTGTAACCGATCAGCAACTAAATCCTGATCACTTAAGTAAATATCCCGAAGCCAATTTTTTGCAGGTAAGGGATGCGTTACAATCGTTGCAACAACTTACTGCATTTCACCGCAAGCAATTTACTCTTCCTGTTATTGGCATTACCGGCAGCAACGGTAAAACTATTGTAAAAGAATGGTTATATCAATTGCTGCATAACAATTACAATATTGTAAGAAGCCCTAAAAGTTATAATTCCCAAATTGGTGTTCCGCTTAGTGTTTGGCAAATAAATGGAGCGCACGACCTTGGCATTTTTGAAGCAGGTATTTCTCATGCGGATGAGATGGAGCGGCTTGAGAAAATAATAACTCCGGGCATTGGTGTATTTACCAATATCGGTGACGCACACAGCGAAGGATTTTTAAACGTGCGGCAAAAAATAAATGAAAAACTAAAATTATTTCTGCACAGCGATGTGCTGATTTTTAATGCGGATGACCCGGACGTAAATAATGCCATTAATACATTTGCGGGTAACGTAAGAAGTCATGATAACTTTCAGCTTTTTTCATGGAGCAAAAATGCCAAAGCTGCTTTACAGATTATCGACATCGAAAAAAGCAATGGGCTTACAACTATAAAAGCTATTGATTACAGGCATGATAAAAGTGGCAAAGCCGTTTCAATAGCAATTCCTTTTACAGACGAAGCATCGGTTGAAAATGCTATTAACTGCTGGTGCGTATTGCTTTATTTAAGCACAGACGAACTACTTATTGCAGAAAAAATGCTTCAGCTGCGTTCTGTGGAAATGCGCCTGGAGTTAAAAAAAGGAATCAATAATTGTTCAGTAATCAATGACAGTTACAGCGCAGATATCAATTCGCTTACCATTGCATTGGATTTTTTAGTACAGCAACAGCAGCACTCAAATCGTACATTGATACTAAGTGATATTTTGCAATCGGGTAAAAGCGGCCGGGAATTGTACACCGCCGTTGCCGCTATTTTGGAGCAAAAAAAAATCAACCGGTTCATTGGTGTTGGTCCTGAAATTGTAAAGCAGCAGGCTGCATTTAAAAACATTCCACAGACAATTTTCTTTTCATCCACGGCTGAATTTAAGCAGCAATTTTATACCCTTCATTTTCATAACGAAACCATTTTGCTCAAGGGTGCAAGAGTTTTTGAATTTGAGCAACTAAGTCATTTACTTGAAGAAAAAGTGCACCAGACGGTGATGGAAATTAACCTGAATGCCATTACGCACAACCTGAAGCAATATCAGCAGGAATTGAAGCCGGGTGTAAAATTGATGGCAATGGTAAAGGCTTTCAGCTACGGAAGCGGCAGTTTTGAAATTGCAAACTTACTGCAGTTTCATAAAGTAGATTACCTGGCAGTCGCCTATACTGACGAAGGTGTAGAATTGCGTAAAGCTGGCATAACGCTGCCTATTATGGTGATGAATGCAGAAGATGTAACGTACGATTTAATGGTACAATATAATCTTGAACCTGAACTTTTTTCATTTGCTATATTAACCGGATTTCAGCGGTATTTGCTGCAATCGGGCATTACAAATTACCCGGTGCATATCAAGTTGGATACGGGTATGCACCGTCTCGGGTTTGAAGCAAAAGACATAGAATCCTTATCTGCGTTTCTTAAGTCATCATCAACATTTAAAGTACAATCTGTTTTTTCTCACCTGGTGGCAAGTGATACAGAAGAACTGGATGAATTTACACAAACGCAGGCCGACCTCTTTTTGCAAAGCTGCGATGCATTGCAAAAAATAACCGGTTACACTTTCTTACGGCATATTGGAAACACGGCTGCCATTCACCGGCATAAAAACTTACAGTTGGATATGGTTAGGCTTGGTATTGGTTTATATGGTATAGACAGTAGCCCGGCCATGCAGCAACAGTTAAAAAATGTAACTACTTTGAAAACTACCATATCCCAGATAAAAAATGTGAAGGCAGGGGAAACTGTTGGCTATAGCCGTAAGGGTACAGTCAAAAAAGATTCGGTGATTGCTACCGTTCGTATCGGCTATGCGGATGGCTACCCACGAGCATTAAGTAATGGCAAAGGAAAAATGTGGCTAAACGGAAATTTGGTGCCTGTTATTGGCGTAGTGTGTATGGATATGACGATGCTTGACATTACAGGAATCCATGTTGCGGAAGGGGATGAAGTGATTATTTTTGGTGAACCTTTATCGGTACATGATGTTGCCAGCTGGTCGAAAACAATTCCGTATGAAATATTAACTGGTATTTCTCAACGGGTTAAACGGGTTTATTTCGAGGAATAAATACATTACAATTAATGGGAATTTCGGCAGGTAAAGTAAAGTTTGTACGGTGTTTCATCGCTTCCAAAACCGCATGATTTCTAAAAACTAAATGAAAAAGCTCAGCTAAACCTTACATCGCAAACTATTATCTTTGCCAACTATTATGAAATTAAGAAACACAGCACTGATCATTTTTTTAGTTGTACTGGCAGACCAGGCATTAAAGTTTTATATCAAAACTAATTTTTATTTAGGCCAATCCCACAATGTGTTAGGCAAATCATTTCAACTGTATTTTGTTGAAAATGAAGGCATGGCTTATGGATGGAAATTTGGCGGACAGGCAGGTAAAATGTTGCTTACGCTGTTTAGATTGGGGGCGGTCATTTTTGGTGTGTGGTATTTGATCAACATCACCAAAAAGAAATACAACCGCGGGTTTATTGTTTGTGCAGCACTGATATTTGCCGGCGCGCTGGGTAACCTGATTGATAGTATGTTTTACGGAATGATATTCGAAGAGAGTAATGCGTACCATATTGCAACACTTTTTCCTAAACATAGCTATGCCGGCTTTTTACATGGTAAGGTGGTAGATATGCTGTACTTCCCTATTATCAGGGATACCCACTTTCCAAAATGGGTGCCTGTTTGGGGAGGAGAAGATTTTGAATTCTTTCGTCCGATATTTAATTTGGCAGATGCCTCTATCTCAACCGGGGTGATTGCTATACTGGTTTTTCAAAAACGCTTTTTTCAACACAATTCAGTTACTGAACCCAGAGATACTGTTGAAACCGGAGCCATCGTAAATGATGATGTGCAGATACAATAAAAAGCTTTAATTTTTTTTATTCAAATCACTATTCCATCTTAAGCATCCGTTTGGTAACGGAACTATTTTCATAATAAATTGTCACACTGTAAATTCCCGGCGTTAAAAACTCAAGATTGTTTAGCGTAAAATTGTTAAGGTCTTTTTTGCCATTTATCATCTGCTTATACACGCCCTGTCCCATCGCATCGGTAATATAGAATCTGACTACACCGGCTCTGGGCAGGTTATAATTAATACTGATAAAATCTGTAAATGGATTTTTAAATCCCAACACTTCAAAAGTGGATTGTTTAGGACTTACTACGACTGTTTCACTGTATTTAGACGAACCGTCAGTTCTGCGGAGCCTTAAACGAAAATAGGTATCCCCTCTTATTACTTCATTATCATTGGTATAATAAGAATTGAAAGTGGTTGAATTGCCGGCTGGCTTTTCAGTCGCTTTTTCAAAATGAACCCCATCCGCACTTTTCTCAATTTCATACCTGGAAAGGTTTATTTCATTTGATACAACCCAGGTTAAAACTGTTTTAGACTCGTAGTTTAGTTTACCTGTAAAGGAAATGATATTGGATTCCAATACTGCCGGACAGGAAATTACTTTTACCAAAATGTAATTCCCGTCGGTAAAAGAACAGTTGCTACTTGAAACATTGGCGGCGCTTGTACCCAACACAACCCTGAACAAATGGCCGCTATCCGAATGACTCACGGTGAAAGGTCCAAAGTTGGCAATGTATTGATACTTCCCGTTTACCGGTGGTCCAATAGTCACGTTTCCAGAGCTGGTTGCCTGCGGAGGCGTACCCCATGTTACGCCGCCATCTGTGCTTCTCTGCCATTTGTAGTAAGAATATTTTGGGTTGTAAGAATATCTTACCGTGTCGGCAAAAGTTAATTGTGTACCCGTAGTGCAACCCAATGCAATTGGTTTGTAATTCATAGTAGAAGATGGACCGCAGGTACCGAGTGCCAGGTCATCCAATACCCAGTCATTACCGCCACCACCGGAAGCATTATTGCGGATGGAAATTACAGCCGCCGTTTGCCCGGGTCCTGTTTTGAAAACAAAACCTTTTTTTACCCAGCCCAGACTATCCAGTTCCCCGCTTGAATAAAGATCAATATCATTAATAGCAAATGTAAGATTGGGCCGTACACCGCTTGAGTAAGTGCTCACACTATTCTGATCAATTCCGCAGCGTCTGCAAATATTTTTTACCCAGGCACTGAATTCATAATAAGTATCAGGACATAAACCTGACACAGTTTGCCTGTATGCTTCGCTTGTAACAACATCCGCATTTACCATCAGCATGTAACCACCCTTGCTGCCTGGCGCCGGTGCCGGATTACCTGTAGAATTATTGGTACCGGTATGGTCGCCCATAATATCCCAAAAACCGCCAAACATCCTGTTTACACAACTATCGGCTGTGGGAATTGGTAGTATAGCTGTACAGTTCGGCTGCATTCTCGCATTTGGATTGGTACTGCCGGTAGGGCTTGTATTATTTACGATGGCATAAGATCCATCGCCGATTGCAACGGACCGGCTTGCCGCTAGGTAGCTGTAGTTAGGAATTATATAGGCTGGCCCGTAACTTCTGTTTTGTATATAGCCACTATCAAAAGTGCCGGTAGCTTCAACAGCCAGGTTATTACCGAGGGCATTGCCGCATAAGGCGGTTGCAGTGGAGTCAATATAAATTTTGTAGGGTACAGCATTGATAGTTGTATCCGATCCTGAAGATGTTTTTCTGTAAACAAGTTTTCCAACTCCTAAAGTTATTGTATCGCCGGGATTACCTGTAACTTTAACTCTGAATGCCGTTGTTAATAATGCTCCTCCAAACAATTTAGGTATATACCCACCAATCAATATATAACCTGACCCTGTATTGTCGGTTAATTTTCCAGGGTTAGAACCTGGATCACCCGCAGTTGTACCAACGTTAATTCTTACCTGGTATTCACCGGAGTTAGGATTTGGAGTATACGTTCCTGCATCATCTCCGGCATTGAGTGAATAATTTTGTACCGTAAGGCCTTCATTTGTTATAAGGCGTAAGGAGTCGGCAGCGCCGGTATTCATGCTCGTCTTTAACGGAACACTGTCATAGTATCTTACATTCCATATTTTATAGGCATTACCATTAGGGACTTTATTACTTGCATTATAAGTTGGGCCTAAAAAATAATTGGTCCTTATTTCTAGAATATCTCCTTTCTGCACGGCACCACCCGTCGTTCGTTTCGTTACGTTAACATACCCGTTTCCATATCCCAGTAATGGATTGTGTTGTCCGTAGGTTGTCTGCAAAATGCACAACAATAACCCGGTAAAGAACAACGCAATATGTAATGGTGAGTAAAAATGTTTCATAATAGGTATCAGGGCTGGATATTATAACAAGGGTATTTTAAAATAATATTGCTGATTTTTTAAAATGATGAACCCGATGCTAACAGAAACGGAAATTTGTTAAAATTATTTCGTTTGTATATTGACAGGGGGAAAATACTTCTCTTTCCCGGCCTGCATTGTAGCACTTTTACTGCTTTTTTTGTAGGGGCAACACGTCAATCTTAGTAGAAGAAGTTTTATGATCACAATTTTTTTAAAAACAGTGAAATAACAACAAAGGCACCTTCCTGGGTGCCTTTGTATAACTGTTATAAGTGAAGTTTTATTTTATCTTTCCAACCATATTGGCAGGTATAACCCACTCATCAAATTCCTGCGGTGTAACATAGCCCAATTTTACTGCCATCTCTTTTAATGTTGTTCCTTCTTTATGTGCTTTCTGTGCAATTTCAGCGGCCTTGTAATAACCAATCTTTGTATTTAATGAAGTAACCAGCATCAGTGAATTATCTACGTGTTTTTTAATATTGGCTTCAATCGGCGCCAATCCTATAGCACACTTATCATTGAATGAAACACAGCCATCACCAATCAGCCGGGCACTATGTAAAAAATTATAGATCATGACCGGTTTAAAAACATTCAGTTCAAAATGGCCCATGCTTCCACCGATACCTATTGCAACATCATTGCCCATTACCTGTGCGGCAATCATGGTAAGCGCTTCGCACTGCGTCGGGTTTACTTTACCCGGCATGATTGAAGAGCCAGGTTCATTATCCGGAATAAAAATTTCGCCAATACCCGAACGTGGACCGGATGATAACATACGGATATCATTCGCAATTTTCATTAAACTCACGGCAACTGTTTTCAAAGCACCATGGGCTTCAACAATGGCGTCATGCGCAGCCAGCGCTTCAAATTTATTTTCTGCAGTTATAAAAGGAAGGCCGGTTAATTGGGCAATGTGTTTGGCTACATTTTCGGAATAACCATCGGGAGTATTAATACCTGTTCCTACAGCTGTGCCACCCAATGCAAGTTCACTTAAATGAGCCAATGTATTTTTAATTGCCTTTAAGCCATGGCTTAATTGTGATACATAGCCGCTGAATTCCTGTCCCACAGTTAATGGGGTAGCATCCATAAAATGCGTACGCCCTATTTTAACTACCTGCATAAACTCCTTGCTTTTTGCAGCCAGTGTATCCCTTAATTTTTCAATGCCGGGAATGGTGATTTCTATTAAAATTTTATAAGCCGCAATGTGCATGGCAGTCGGAAATGTATCATTGCTGGATTGTGATTTATTAACATCATCATTGGGATGCAAAAACTTTTCTTTGTCTTCCAGTTGTCCGCCATTGATTACATGCCCGCGGTAAGCCACTACTTCATTTACATTCATGTTGCTCTGGGTACCGCTGCCGGTTTGCCAAACTACCAGCGGGAAATAAGCGTCTAATTTTCCATCCAAAATTTCATCACATACCTGGCCAATCAAATCGCATTTTTCTTTGGACAAAACACCGGCATCAAAGTTGGTCAGCGCAGCAGCTTTTTTTAAGTAAGCAAATGCTTTGATAATTTCTTTGGGCATTCTGTTAATGTCCTGTGCAATTTTAAAATTATCAATGCTGCGTTGTGTTTGTGCGCCGTAGTACGCTTCAACAGGCACTTTTACTTCACCCATTGTATCTTTTTCAATCCGGTATTCCATATAGTTATTTTTTAGAGTTTTTTATTCGCCGCAAAGTTAATTATTGCAGTACTAAATAATAAGCAATTATGATAATAATCATAGGCATTTGGAAAGCGGGGTAACTGCTGTAATCATAGCAACAGCTGACGGCATGCCTGCACAGGCTCATCTCTATGAAGATTGGTGTTGCAATTATATGCAGGATGGAACTACTGAGGTTATTTGCCGGTGAACAAAGCCTTTCGCTTTTCTAAAAATGCACTTGTTCCTTCCTTCATATCTTCCGTTGCAAAGCAGTTACCAAAGGCATTTATTTCGGTAGCATAGCCATTGGACGTTGAATCGTAAACAGCATTTGCGGCCTGTATACATGCTGCGATTGCAAGCGGTGCTTTTGTATTAACGAGCGTTAAAATCGCTTTGGCCTTAGGTAATAATTCGTCTGGGGAAACAACATAGTTTACCAAACCGTATTGCAGGGCTGTAGCCGCATCAATCATGCTGCCACTAATGAGTAATTCTATTGAACGGCCCTTTCCTATCAATTGGGTTAAACGTTGCGTACCGCCATAACCCGGTATTAAACCAAGGTTTACTTCCGGCTGACCAAATTTAGCGTTGTCGCTGGCAACCCGGAAATGACAAGCCATTGCCAGCTCACATCCTCCACCCAAAGCAAAGCCGTTCACAGCGGCTATTATAGGCTTGGCACTCCTCTCTATTTTAAAAAAAATATCCTGCCCTTTTGTTGCGAGCGCCATGGCCCCTGCTTTATCAAGGCCATTGAATTCTGTAATATCTGCCCCGGCAACAAAAGCTTTATTGCCTGCGCCGGTAATGATTGCAGATTTGATTGATGGATTGTTTTGTATTTCATCTATCACATTGTCAAGATCAGCAAACACATCTTTATTTAAAGCGTTTAATTTATCAGGCCTGTTGATAGTGATGGTAAAAATACCGTTTTCCAAAGACGTAAGTAAAGTTGAATGACTCATGTTATTTTATATTATCGTTTGCAGATCATAGCAATAGAAATTAACAAGGGAAAGAAGTGGAGGTAATTTTAAAATCTATCTGATACTAAAAATTTCTGTTCAATTTTACCCAATCCTTAATGTACGATGCTATCTCGCTGGTGGTGGCGCCCGGTGCAAATAATTTGCCTACACCAATTTTATTCAATGCTTCCATATCCTCATCCGGTATAATGCCACCGCCTGTAAGTAACACATCATCCATTTGTTTTTCCTTCATCAAGGCAATCACTTTTGGAAAAACAGTATTGTGTGCACCGCTGAGTATACTGATGCCAATTGCGTCCACATCTTCCTGTAATGCAGCATTCACCACCATCTCAGGGGTTTGCCGCAAGCCGGTATAGATAACTTCCATGCCGGCATCTCTCAATGCTGTGGCAATTATTTTGGCGCCCCTATCGTGGCCATCCAGTCCAACTTTAGCTACCAGCACCCTTATTGGTCTTGTCATGTGTGAGGCATTTGATGAATCAATTATTGAAGCAATGCTAATGTATATTCAATTCTTTTTATTGTGCTCTCTTTACCAATTGCTGAAGCTATCTCAAAAACACCCGGACCAAATTTTCCACCCACCAGCATAAGGCGTAAGGGCAACATCAGCTCGCCTGTTTTTAGCTGGTTCGCTGCGGCCAGTTCTTTAAAACTTATTTCCAGTTCACCTGAATTCCACAATGTGCTTAATTGCCATGATTTTATTAATTCTACAAAAAACATGTTTTTCTTTTCGTCCCATTTTGGCTGTATAGACGTTGTGTCAACGGTAGCCGGTGCCTGAAAAAAGAAATTGCCCTGGGTAAAAAAATCGGGTAATAAGGTACAACGCTCTTTTACCAGTTCCATGACCTTTTTTAAATAAGCATCATCCGCTATCGTTATGCCTTTTGATTCAAAAATATTTTTTACCCTTTCTGCATAGTGACTCACATCCAGTTTCTTTATCCACTCATGATTAAACCATTTGGCTTTTTCAAAATCGAATTTGGCGCCACCCTTATGTACTTTTTCGATATTAAATTTTGCTATCAACTCCTCCATAGAAAAAATCTCCTGCTCTGTTCCATCATTCCACCCCAGCACAGCCAGCAGGTTAATAAAAGCTTCCGGCAAAAAGCCAATTTCCTTAAAACCTTTGGTTATTTCTTTTGTCACAGGATCGGCCCAGTCCATTGCATACACTGGAAACCCAAGGCGGTCGCCATCTCTTTTACTAAGCTTGCCATTACCATCCGGTTTCAATATTAATGGAAGATGCGCCCATTGTGGCATATTCTCCAGGCCAAACAGATATTGCCATAACAGAATGTGCACAGGTGCACTTGGTAACCATTCTTCACCACGGAAAGCGTGTGTTATTTTCATTAAAAAATCATCCACCACTACTGCCAGATGATAAGTAGGCATGCCATCTGCTTTCAGCAATACCTTATCATCTACTGCGTTGGTGTCAAAGGAAATTTCTCCCCTTATCATATCGGTAAAGGGAACAAATTCATCCGGATTTATTTTAATGCGCACCACGTAAGGGGTTCCGGCATCGAGTAGTTGTTGTGTTTCTTCCGGTAAAAGTCGCAGAGAATTATTCATATTCATGCGCACATGATGATCATATTGCAAACTGCTGCTGCCTTTTGTTTTCAGCAGGTCACGCATGCGTTCCAACTCGGCCGGGGTATCAAAAGCGTAATAAGCACGGCCATCTTTTACCAGCTGTTCCGCATACTGCCGGTATATTTCTTTTCGTTCGCTTTGGCGGTACGGGGCATAAGGACCGCCCTGTAATACACTTTCGTCCGGGTTTAAACCACACCATTGCAGGCATTCAAAAATATAAGCTTCTGCGCCTTTAACAAATCTGTTTTGATCGGTGTCTTCAATTCTTACTATAAAATCACCATCGTGCTGCCTGGCAAATAAATAATTAAATAATACGGTACGCACGCCTCCCAAATGTAATCCTCCGGTCGGGCTGGGAGCAAATCTAACTCTTACTTTTTTTGACATATTGCAAAGATAGGAAGACGGCAAATAGTGTTTTGGTTCAATTTCTCAATATCGCCCAGGCAAGACAACAAGTTTTGTATAAAGAGGGGGGACCAAAAACCAGTCTGTAAGCAAGGGCTGCCGTATGCAATCTTTATGAACCGCCGATAATTTTTTCGCAGATTATTAACGAGCAGTTAAACTTCTGTACAAAATATTCATCTATAAAATATCGTTCATTAAAAAAGCCAAAAAAAATCATGCAAGTAAAAATCCGTTCAATCGCTGCTATTAGTTTAATAACGGCGATTTCATTTGTAAGCTGTAAAAAAACAGATACAACTACCACGACAACCGACCCCACTACAGAGTTAACTGCACAAACCGACGATCAGTCGAATGTTTCCTCTACTTCCGACGCAGTTGAAAATGATGTTAATGCCTACCTGGATAATAACGCAGCTTTTAACGGCAGAATGGAAGGCGTACAGGGAATGCCATGCAACGCAACTGCAGTAGCCGATTCTGCCAATGGGATCAGAAGAATTACAATTACCTATAATGGCACCAGCTGTTCGGGCAAGCGCACGCTAACTGGTGTAGTAGTGATGTCAATGCCAATAGGAACACATTGGAAAGATGCAGGGGCTGTATTAACGGTTAATACACAAAACTTAAAAGTTACAAGGGTAAGTGACGGTAAAAGTATTGTTATCAATGGTCTAAAAACTATCACCAATGTAAGTGGCGGAAAGCTTAGCCAACTGTCATCAGGATCAATTACCCATACCATTTCCGGTACAGATTCAGTTACTTTTGACAATGGCAAGCAAAGGATCTGGCAAGTAGCCAAACAAAGAGTTTTCACTTACAATAATGGTTCCGTAATCACTACAACCGGTACACACACAGAAGCGGGCGTAAACGGCATAGCAGAATGGGGTACCAATCGCTTTGGCAATGCCTTTGTAACTGCTATCAGTCAGCCGCTGGTGATCAGGCAGGATTGTGATTTCAGATTGGTAAGCGGTACCGTTGTACACAGCAAATTGGTAGCCGATGTAACAGTAACTTTCGGACTGGATGCAACAGGCACACCTGTTACATGCCCCAATGGAAGTTTTTATTTTAAGGCTGTATGGCAGGGTGTAAATGGAGTAACTAAAACAGTTATTTTACCTTACTGATTATAGATAAATATTGTATAAAGAGGTTGTCTCAAATGAAGAGGCAATCTCTTTGTCGTTTATAAAGCAGCACCAAAACCGCTGGAAGAAATAGGAAGTAATCTTTTGGTTGAAGCCAGTTTGCTTATCAGGATTTTTTTTAAATATTATTATTAAACACCCCTGTGATAATAATAGTAATAGCTTTGTGATGACGGCTTACGGCGTGATATTGTCCGCATTTTTAATAAGCCTTCGCATAAAAATAGCGTATGTTTTATTTTATCAAAACGCCCGGATGGCTGAAAAAAATTTACTCCGGTTGCACCTGGCAGATGAACATCGCCGAAAAAAAAATATATCTCAGTTTTGATGATGGTCCGCATCCGGTTGCAACGAAATTTGTACTGGAAGTACTGGAAAAATACAATGCCAGGGCAACCTTTTTTTGTATTGGCAAAAATGTGGCAGCATATCCGGAAGTGTATCAGCAAATATTGGCTGGAGGTCATGCTGTCGGGAATCATACATTCAATCATTTGAATGGCTGGAAAACACCGGTTGGAATGTACATTGAAAATATTGAGCAGGCACAGCAATTAATCAAGACCAACCTTTTTCGGCCACCTTATGGAAAAATCAGTTTCAAACAATTAAAGGCGTTGTCAGTAAAACAACCCACATTAAAAGTAATTATGTGGAGTGTTTTAAGCGCAGATTTTGACATAAAAATAACGCCGGAAAAATGCTGTAGAAATGTGCTCGAAAATACCGGGAATGGTTCTATTGTAGTGTTTCACGACAGTGAAAAAGCATTTGAAAATTTACAATTTGCGCTACCAAAAATGGTGCAGCATTTTTCACGTCTTGGTTATAACTTTGAGAAAATAGATTGCGTAAATTAATGGGCTAATTATTTGATTTTGTCGATTCTCTATACATCAAAAAAAGTGGGCCGGGGTAGAAACCCTGGCCCGTTTTTAATCCGTACCCTATGAAAACTGGCCGAAAGGTACTAAGTAGTTTCTGAATTAACAATATTATTTTAACAATATTTTGTCATTTATAACAGGGGTTTTATGCAGTTTGTATTTTTAGTACATTTTGATAACTAACACATTATTTTGCAGGTATGAAATTAATAGATACCCACTGCCATTTATACGCCAAAGAATTTGTTGGTGATATTGAGAGGATTATAGACGTTGCAATTTCAGCGGGAGTAGAAAAATTTTACCTGCCAGCAATCGACAGCAATTCTATAGATGCTATGTTTTCGCTGGAGGAAAAATATCCAGGCAGATGTATTGCCATGATCGGGTTGCATCCCTGTTATGTGAGGGAAAATTACAAGGCGGAACTGGAAATTGTTCAGCAATGGCTTGGCAAAAGAAAGTTTGCAGCAGTAGGCGAAATTGGCCTGGATTTTTATTGGGATAAAAGCTTCGTCACAGAGCAATATGAAGCCTTCAGGATACAAATGGATTGGGCCATCCACCATAACTTGCCCATAGTCATCCATACCAGGAATGCGATGCAGGAAACAATTAACCTGGTAAAAGAATATGTACCCAAAGGAATACGTGGCATTTTTCACTGCTTCAGCGGGAGTTACGAAAGCGCCCGGGAAATCATCAAGGCTGGTTTTTATTTGGGTATTGGGGGGGTAGTTACTTATAAAAACGCCGGTGTAGCAGAAGTTTTGGAAAAGATCGATTTGGCACACCTGGTATTGGAAACAGACGCACCTTATTTAACACCCGTACCATTCAGAGGGAAAAGAAATGAAAGCAGCTACTTAAAATACATTGTGTCGAAAATTGCAGCCATAAAAAACTGTACAGAAGAAGAAGTGGCCGTTGTTACAACCGCCAATGCTGAAAAAATATTCGGCTTATAAAAACCGATGCTGTATTTTTGCCGTCCTGAAAAAAAGGAGAGTTGTCCGAGTGGTTGAAGGAGCACGCCTGGAAAGTGTGTATATGGGAAACTGTATCAAGAGTTCGAATCTCTTACTCTCCGCTTATAGAATATATAAACCCGTTGTAGTAGCGGGTTTTGTTATTTATCTAATTATTAGGTAGCAAAAAGGGTAGCAAACTTTTTAATATTTTTATTGTTAATCTTTAAGCATCATCAAAAATTGCTACTTTTAAAACTAGATTTGTAATATGAGCCAGGCAAAGTTAAAAAATGCACCACTCAAAGAAGTTATTTTTGAACTACATTGGACCAGTAATTTGGAAAATGCTACTGTTCAGGTTGATGAGGGATTTGATTTAGCTCAAGGAAAATTCGCGGAAAAGGTAAAATCTAAATATCCGGTACATAAAAAGATGGTGCCGGATGGCATACCATTTAAAGTATTTGGCACCCCTTTACATCAATATTGGACAGGAGAATTCAGGTGGCCGGCTGTGCAGCATGGGTTGGGGCTGTTAGCAGTAAACGACGTAGAGGCGGGTTATCAGTGGGAAGCTACTTATAAGCCGATTGTATTAGATGCAATTGAAAAAATGATTTCTTCATACGATGAGCCTTTGAATTTTAACAGAATGAAATTGCTGTATGTGGATGCAGTAGATGTGAATGAAGAACACTCCATACCTTTTATTGAAGCAAACCTTCGAACGAACATTCAGTCAAATTATCCATTACCTGGTAAACCAAAAAATATTAACTTGTTTCAAAGTTTCGAATTGGAGGATGGATCTGAGCTACATTTAACTATTGCAACTGGAGTTAATAACCAAAATCAAAATCGTTCTGTTATTTGGACAACTACTGTAGAGAAAAAGGGAAGTTTTAAAGAACACGAAATATTAAAATGGCTTGAAAGTGCACATACCGCTGCATCAAATATGTTTAAAAACATGCTAAATCCCGATTTTTATGCCAGCCTTGATCGATAATTATTCTTCAACTGCACAATTTATTTCCGCATGGCCGTTATCATCTGTAAGAGGTCATACATCCGAAGATAATCCTACTTCAGCTGCTAGTTTGATTATTATGTATGGTGAACAATATATCTTAAACGGTACCATCATGAATTTACTAAATGAATTTGCAACACTGAATGACAACTGGGATGATGAGGGTGCGAAAGCCCCATCAATTATTGCAATTGAAAAAGCGAAAGCTATCACTTCATTATTAGATAAACACGGGCAAAAAATATTCCATACCGCTCCTGGTCCCAATGGCGAGGTAATGATCGATATAAGGAGTAGGAACAAGGCAAAGTCTATTGAAATAATTTTTTATTCAAATATTTCAATAGCTGTAAAATTTCCTGAAAAAGGCCATGCTGAACAGTCCGCATTTACTGCTGGTGACTTGCCTGACTTACTTACCTGGCTAAATCAAAAACCACTAATTAATGCCTGAAAGAAAACCGGTTGACCTTAGTGAATGGCTTTATAGACGAGGGTATTCAAATCCAGTACGTAGATACATGAATCCAGACGGTACAGCAACTTCTCGTGTATTTAAATTGCGGGAAAATGATAATGGTGAATTGTCAGTGGACGTAAAATCTCTTACTAATGCATCAGCGTCAATTGTAGATCCATCTAAATATTTTTTGTTCGAAATTAGCAACATTTCTGTCCTTGAAATCGAGCCATTAAACACACTTCATGATCCATTATCAGATGGCACAAATCCTGCACATGCTGCAGTGATTGGCCTGACGTTAGAAGACGAGATAAAGCCAGGGCTGCTTGCAAGAAAAAGCAAGCGAGTCTATCTTTGACATTTGATCAAATCTCTCTGTAGAGATAGTTTATATTATTATATTTTTGCAAAGTCACCTAGTGACATTTTAACTTATCAGGGCGGTGTTTTTACATCAGCCCTTTTTTGTGCCCAGAACTGGAACAATACAAACATTTATAATTCTTACTGGTAGGCGATTTTATAATTTCCGTGTAACAACAGTGTAACAAAAATTGTAAAAACTGATAGTTTGACATTATCAGGATAATTTACAGGGCTGTTGTTTTCCGTAAGCGTCGGTTGTAGGAAATATGCATCGTCTAGTCGTTACGCTTTTTCTTTTTCATTTGACTAGAATTCTTCTCTTTTGACTTTAAACTATACATGTCATTTGGTTTTGATGAAGCAAATATTTTTGAATTTAAAAATGCATTCAACCGGTCATCGTCTGCAAATACAGCAGAATTATTGAATAAAATGCTTATTAGAACTTTCCTAATAATATCATCTAATTTTACTGAAAGGTCTTTTTGCTTTTCCAGGGTTGCGACTTTGTTTTCCAGTATTTGTCCGTGGAAAAATTTTGATCTTAATCCATAAGCAAGTTTAATAATTTCATAAACCTCATACCTGTCGGGCCAATCGAAATAAAATGCAGTTCGTTCAGCAGTCTTATGTGAAACTTCGCTACTGTCTGTCGTAAATAAACATTCAAGCATTGCTGTATAGAATGAAATTTTTAATGGCAGAAAAGACTGTGATCTTGCCAAGACAAGAAATGATAATGCTCTCTGAATTCTGTTGGTTGTGTTATAAAGTGTATGATTAAATTTAGAAGGTTGTATTCCATGCTTAGTTGGCTGCGCAGAATGCAGGTCAGTTTGGACAGAGTCTTCCGTTAGCTTAGAGATTATTTTAAAAACTTCGCCTGCGTAGATAAAATCTAGCCTGTCAAAAACTGTATCTGCATAGTCACCCGTGGCGTTAGTAAAATGATTTGTGGTTGACAGCTGAAACAGATTTTCTTCATGCAGTTCAGGTGCGTAAGAAAAAGTGGACATTACATTTGCGCTTGTATCTTTAACGAACCAAAGAAAACCGATTAAGTTCACCAGGCCACTATGGACCTCAGCATTGACTTTTGAAATTGATGTATCAGCATCGACATTTGCAACGTCCCAAAAGTACGGCCGACCTACAAACCTGGGAATATGCATTAGACCGATCTGAACCTGCAGATATTTATCAAATATTCTTTGATCAAGAGCGTCGTGACAACAGGCAATTTTTACATTTGAAAAAATGGGTTCATCTGTCACTTCTGCAATTTGTATCCCGGATAACTCCGAAAGAATTCTTATTTCCATCAAATTTTTAGAAAGTAAAATAGGGTTATTTTATCTGATACCAGAAAATAAATAGTGCCGGCGGTAAATCTGAAAAATGCCTATATTTTTCTTTATTCCTTTTAATGGTAACAATCAGACATAATGCTTCTTCACCTCCCTTGATTTCCGGGCATTAAATCCTGGGTATCAATGTCAAGTTCATTCCCAATTTTATTTAGAGTTAAAAGCCTGACATTTATTTTGCCGGCTTCCATGTCAAGTAGGAGCTGAGTTTGCATGTCGCATTTCAATGCCAGCTGTTCAGCTGTGTTCCCTCTAATATTTCTTTGTGAAGCAACTTTATTGCCCAACCCGGTTAACAGGGTTTTCAATTCCGATCTTGACAAACCCTTACTCATTGTTTACCGCATTTCCATTTACTACCATCAGTAAAAGCAACTTCATATGGCCAGGCTAAAACAATTTTTTTTCCATCCCGGCTCATAATACTCCATTCACCTGAATTTGTTTTACCTGGTCTTATCTGTTCATCCTGAAAGCCACTGCCAAAGCCCGCTACTAAACTAGAGCTTCCCATGTCTGCGGGCTCACTAAATGCATTTATTCCGTACCATCTGAAACGGATAGCCTGAATTGTTTTATCAGAAACATTTTTATAGGTTAATGAAATGTCTTTATAATTTGAATACTCTTGCTTTATCAATCGGGAAGACAAGACTTTTATTGGTGCTTGTGACAATCCCAAAGTATCAAATAAGGCTTCTTTGGTGCTGGCTTGTATGAGACTGTCTGTCATCTTTTTTGCTTTCAGTTGAATGTCTAGTGGATAGTCTTCAAATTTTTTTTCTTTTTGGGGACCGGTGCAAGAGGAGCAGTAAACTGATATGATAATAGCGAGCAATTTTCGCATAAGCTGTTAGTATTAAATATTATAAAATGGATAGTCCAATATTACAAATTAATATTTTATGAAGCAATGGAAACAATGATATTTAAAATCAATTCGGGAGCTGCCCCAGTAATTAAGAGCAACTATGTATAACATTGGACAGGAAATAAAATGCCATAGATTTGCTAATTAAATTAGTATTTATGGAGTGGGTAATGGACGTTTCTTTTAGGGGTAAACAATACCTTTTGAAAGCAGAAGTAGAATATAAAGATGAACAGATTATAAAAATTCGGGTGCATGGGCTAAGGGGTAGCATACTGCTGGAAACAGAATATAAACTACCTGTTGATGGTAAACTAAGGTGGAGATATTTAGAAGGACGGATGACTAACTACGGGCACGATACAGTCCGATTTCAATTTGACATTCAAGCATGCCTGGAATATTATATCAGGGCAGAAATATACAGCGCTTAGCGCACATAGACTGCTCTTACAATTACAAAACCTAAAATGAATGTGAGTATAGAAAGAACGATAGCTAAGTCTGTTTTGCTTTTCAGCCATGCATTGTAGTATTCAGATTGTTCAAAGTCTGTTAGTTTATCTTCCATATCCCCAATGTAACAAACGGACTCCGCAGATTTGGGGAACCGTCATCCATCATTTTTTTATACTTCATTATTTCGTCGGCTGAGCTGGCTTTCCAATTTATTCACCAGGTCATATAATTGCTCAAAAAAAAGTTAGTGTTAATTTTCCAATGGACCGAGTACACGTCTATTGCATATTAAAAAAATACTTTTTATCTTACCAAACTTTTCAACCTCACCTAATTAACTAACATAAGTTTATGTTTGAGAAACTAGCGTTGCTGTCTGACAACTTCAATAAATACTTAACTTCCCTTAGCTTAATTGCTGTAATCTACGCGGCTTCATTTTCAGAGTTCTTCATTAGGCCTTACAATCAAGAGATTTTCGAAGAAAAAAAAGAACTAAGCCGAATAACTGCTCACCGTTGGAAACTGGATCAGGTCAGACAAGATTTGCTCACTCAACTTGGCGATACAAGTATAATTGAGCACCGCTACTATTTTACAACCAGCGTTGACACAGTCGTATCAAAAGATTCAGCTCTTCAAGCAAACAAGTATTTTTTTACCGCCAAATTGGACTCCGCGAAAAAACCAATAGTTGATTCCTTAAACAAAGTTTACTATGAAATACTTATCGACAAAAGTGACATTAGTAGTTATAACGAACATTTCGCTCATTTACATACCAACATTTTAATTCGGGAAAAATCAATGTGGGCAATCGGTTTTTTTGGTTTCGTATTGTTTATTTATGGAATGTTCGTGTGGTACAGGGCACAAAAAAATGCCGACAATAAGCTAAGCCAAGAGAAACTTTTGGTTGAAATCAAACTGCCTGATGGCACACAACTTAATACGCCTGTAATCGCTACAAATTCCGGGACGTAGTTATACTGATTCATTTCATTCAAAAGCTAATATTCATGGATCCAGCAACCCGCAAAAGCAGAATTAAAAAAGTAATTGCTGAAATGTACCCGGTAAAAACCTGGTTAAGTATTGATGAGGCTTGCAGCTTTATGAATATGGGTAGTAGCACTTTTTTGGCCATGGCACTTGATAACAATCTTACGGTTTCTATGCTAGGAAGCAAAAAGTATTACAAGGTCAAAGAACTTAACGCGGTACTTGAAGATCACATTATCATCCGGCACGTAAAATAAAAAAGCCCGCTTATTGCAGGCTTTAACTTCATGAAGTGAGTCTCATTTTTTTATTCCTTTGCAGGGATCGGGCTAATACCGGTAACCAGGTCATAAAGCATTGTAAACTGCATAGCCACTTTTTCCTTTAATTCGTCCGATATATTAACGCCTGGTTGTTTAAGGTATAAGCCCTGGAGATCAAATAAAAAACCGGTCATTTCTTTTTCTGTTTCGTTTCGATATGTACTAAAAAAGATTTCAATCGATTTATTGTTCTGCTTTATAATCTTCTTTCTACTTTTCATAAAAATACATTTTGGTTTAAGCTGCTTGTTTAGTTTGCATTTTATACAATTCAAGGTGCCAGTAATGATAGTCAATATACAATTCAACAAGGGCCATAAAACAGCCAATTTGCCCCATTATTTCCAATATTTCCAAGTGAGCATAAGTCCTGTCGTTGTAGACATTTAAAAAAGCTGCATTAATTTGTACCATGGCTTCTTTTAAAGAATTTACACCGCTAGCACTTAAAACTTCTGGAAGTTCTTTTAAGGTTACTTGTAAGCTTTCTTCTAACGACTTTGCTTCAATCAACGATGGTAAAAGGTAATTCGTAAATGAAAACAAAAAGCTAGTTGCATCACTTTGATCATTTACCTTTTTTGAGTTTTCATTGACCATATCACCGATACGGATAAGCCAGATTGCAAGGCTTTTTGTTGTAAAGTTGGCTGCAAATAAATCTGCCATTTGTGCGACCAGGTTTTTCATTTCTTCTTCTAATTCTGATTGTTTTTTCATTTCAATGGTTTTTAGATTATTAATAAATATAGTTACGAGAAGTGCAACAAAATGTAGCACAAAAGTAATTAAATATTTGATAAGTGCAACAAAATGTAGCATTTTTTATTTATTTTTTTTACCTTTAGTTTATGACACTAACAGAAGCATTTACGGAATTAATAAATTCGGATGAATTTAAAAATATTGCTAAAGAAAAAGACGCAGCCGGCAGCAAGTACCGGGTTTATCTCAGTAGATTTAAAAGTGGTCAATTAAAGATTGGAGCCATTGCTGAATTGCTTATTAAGCATGGCTATACAGTGGAAGCTTTTAAAAATAAGGCTGCTAAAGCTGCCAAAAAGAAAAAGTGATCATTTCAATTCATCCTTTTTATCAGGTTTTATCAGGTTCTGACCTATTTCGAACTACTGCTTTCATCTCTTTGAATCCGTTCGAAGTAATACTGAGTGAAGAATAAAAGTATGCTGGTTCAACAGGTTTATCATTAATAAAAAATTCGGTAGGCTTTGATCCATGGATATAAATCCTGTAATGTTTCGGGAAAATATCTTCCAGTTTTATTTGCCCGGCTGACAAAGCTTTCAGCAGTTTTATTTTTTCCAGGCGGTTCATGATCCGGATTTCTTTAAACGTTCGATAATGGTATCAAGCTGCTGCTCTGTCAATGCATCAAAATCCAGTTCAATTACTTGCTTATCTCTCCAAAGTTCCTTTTGTCGATTTTTTAACCAGTTCATGGCGGCCCCGGCGTCCGGTGGTAAATGTTTTGTAACAATTTTTTTCTTAAAAGTATCTTCAGCCTTTATTTGACCATCTGTGGTAATTTCAAGGTTTTGTTTGCTATCTACCTTCTCATAAGTAATCTCATCGTAATCATACCCCTTTGCCCTTTTAAAGAAACTTTCAGCGATGGTTGCATCAGCGATTTGCTTACCTGCCATGACTGACCCGAAAAACCCCGGTTTTTGTTTTTTCCAATTGGTTATGGTTTGTTCATCAACGCCAAAGTAAAAAGCCAGGTCTTTGTCTGTAAAGCCCAGGAGACAAAGTTTATATGCCTGACTTGCATACTCCTTTTTGTACTTTGTTGGAGCACCACCTTTATTTTCATCTGATTTCGATTCTTCTAAATTTTGGGGCATTGACTTTTCATTTAATTATTACCTGGTTTACTGCTAATTGATTTATGGTGATCAATTCAGTTTATTACTTAGTGAAGATTATCATTTAAATATTTCACTTCCGTATTTCCATTTTGAAACATTATATCATAGCCAGAACGGCCATTAATTTTTATTCTTGGTTGATTTTTTACTGCATTTACAACAGATGTAAAACCAAGATGCATTGTTTTATCAAGGCCATCCATTGTAATACCGTCTTTTTCATTAACCCGTGGTACCGTAGCTAAATGCTGAGCTGCGACCTTTGCCATCATAGTACGGTCCAGTTTATTGGCATCCGGAAATACCTTTGTCCCGGCGGGCAAATTCATCAGTGTTGGTTTATCGGGAGATACACCGCTGGTTCCATCCGGGGCCTGCCACAACTCTTTTTTAAAACCATCACCTAATATAGCGGGGCCGCCCGGGTGAAAGTTTGTACCATGTTTGTACTTGGGTATTGGCGTTGCAATTGCAATTGCCAACTGAGCCGCACCAGCTGCGCCCGCCAATATTGCCCTGGCAACCTTTGTAAAAGGATCGCCTTCGCTATATGCTTTTATTACAGCCAAAGTGGTTGTGAGGATAATATTAAAAATAGTTTGGGCTTTTTGGAATTTTAACCGTTCCAACTCAGCAGCTTTTTCTTTTAAAGCTATTTGCTGCTTTTGAGCTGCCAGCCGTGCATTAATTACCGTAATTTTAGCAGCCTTATCTTGTTCGCTTAATGTGCTTGCATTGACAATTTCAATATCCCTGGCGGCCTTTTTTTCAGCAGCATCAGATTGATCTTTTAATCTGTTTTTTTGTGCGATCTCCTGGGCATTTAACAAGCCATCAATTAGTGCAAAAACGTCTGTTGCAGTTTTTTGTACTTCATTTAATGTTTTTGTCATGGCAGCAAGTTTTTCTGCCTCTGTCTTTTTTGTATGCGCTAAAATATCATCCTGTAATTTCTTTTCAAGTGCGGCCAGTGATTCCAAAGCTTTTGCCTTATCTACCGGTAAAAGAGCATTTACAGCTAACTTCTTTTTTGCAGTATCAATTTCAATTTTCAATGATTCCACGCCATAAGCAAAATCTAAATCTGCCTTTTTCTTGTTGAAGTTTTTAAGTGATATTTCACCCGCATCATAACGGGCCTGCAAACCGGCTCCGGCTTCAGAATACTGCTTATCAAGTGCTGCTTTTTGATTATGGCCCGCATCTTCTATAAGTTGCAAAGCCCGTTCATATTTAGACTTTTGCCCTTTTAAATAATCTTCGTTGGCATGCTTGGCCAAATCATTAAACTGCTTTTCATTTTCATCAAAAACATTTAACCGTTCATTGGCAGCCTTTTTCTGAATAATAGTACGTTCAGCTTCTGTATTTTGCAAATCCCTTAAAATATTATTGCGTTCAGTTCCCTTTGACTTTTTTAAATTATCCTGCAGTGCTACTTCCTTTTCAGCATTTTTTTTAAGTTCCTGCTTTTCTTCAAGATCAATTAAAGCCAGCTTTGCAGTAGAAGCCTGGTTTAAGAAACTGATTCTTTTTTCATAACTATTTTTATCATTTTTTTCTTCCTCATCAAGCAATTTTATTTGTCGCTGCAAATCAATTTTATCAGATTCATATTTTGCATCCAGTAATTCTTTTAATGATTCCTTCGTAACAGCAACAGTCTTTTCTTTTTTAGTTTTATCAGTTTCAATATTTTCGCTTACAGCCGCTAGTTTTAATAAAGCATTTATTTTATCATTGTTAAGCTGTACCAGTTTTTCGTTTTGGGCTTTTTGATCGTTGTATTCCTCCAGGTAAGCTTTTTGTTTTGCCTGCTTGCTTACACCTCCAAAATTACCACCGAGGCCAGCACTGCCACCTGATGCTATTGCCTGATCATCCTTTGCATTGCGAATTTTTTTATTTACTTCATCTGCTTTTGCATCATTTTTTAGCATGATATCCAGATTAGCAGATACCAGTTCTTGTATTTTTGCTTCAGCTGCCTGTGCCTGGGCTTTCTTTAAAATGGATGCTGCAACCAAGTCATAAGCAGCAGCAGCTTTACCCTGCAGTAAAGCTTCATCTGTTGTATTTTTTAATAGTTCCGGGTACTCATCTTTTAAATTCTTAATTGCCTGCAGGCGTTTTTCCATTGATATGGTAGTATTCTCAATTTCGGCCCGTACTACTTTTAAAGAGCCCACTTCTTTTCCCGCTTCTTTTGCAGCATCCGCATTTACTTCAGCAAACAATTTTGTAATAGCATTTGCTTCTTCCATTTGCTTGCGGTACTCAATAATTTTGTATACCAGGTAACCTATACCTACCAGCAATAGGCCAATACCAGTACTGGCAACAGCAATTTTAAATATCCGCATAGCGCCACTGCTGGCAGCAGTAGCAACAGCCAATTCAGTTTGTGCAACGGCTGCCCCTTCAACTACAACAGCACCTGCAGCTGTTGTAGTTGCGTTGGTTGCTGTAGTTGCTGTATTTTGTGCAGTAGCAACATTGTTTGCCTCAGTGGCAATAGTATCGGCTGTTGCAGCAGCAGCAGCACCAGTGTCAGCGGCCGCTTTAGCTTCTTTACCACGAAAAAAAGCTGCTAAACCTTGTATGGCATGCTCAATAACCAATCTGAACTGATCAGCTTCCTGTGCGCCTATGCCCAATGCTTCCCCTAATAATTTTGTAGGACCACGCAAGCCACGGAGCGTATTGGCGTAACCAGTTAAGGCACTGGAATAATTACCCACATTACGTTGGTGGTTCCCCATGCTTTCATCCAGGGCTTTTAACTGCGTATTTTTTTCCAGAATATCTTTTTGTAAATCTTTACCCGCTGCGGAATCTCTTTCAGCAGCACTTAGCGCCCGGTATTGCGCTGACAATGTTTTTAACTGTGCATTTAACAGGTTGTAAGATCCTTCTGCTGCTTTGGTTGCAATCACTTCCTGTTTTAGTGATGCGGTTAATTCCTGTTTGGCAACGCGGCTTTCAATATCTGCCTTTGTAACTATGGCGGCAATCTTTTTTTGTGATTCAGCAACCTGTTGCGATGCGGCTGTTGCCCGTTGGGCAGCGGCCGCCATATTATCATACCCCTTTGCAATATCACCGGCTTTAGTAGCCCCTTCCAAACTTATTTTAATATTTGCGCCTTTATTGATATCGGCAATAAATTCAGCAATTACGTCCTTAACTTTTTTCTTTTCTTCGTTAAGATTATCAAAATCAAAATACTCTGATATTTTTCCTTTAACTGGCATAGTCTAGTGCTTTTTTATTGTTAACAAGTTCTTTTAAATATTCCTCCAACATCATACAGAATTGCCGGACCGTTATATCTGAAGATGCAATTATTTTGCCCCTATGTTTTGAAAGCCTGGTAAGCATGCGCATAAAATATTTTGCATCAACTTTATCATCTTTAGAACTTGCACAAAATTCTTGAAACTCTTTTTCCATCAGTTTGTGACTTTCTATTAAAATTGACAACTCACTAAGTATTGTTCGAATCTGTGCAATGCTTGTATCAGGGTTATCCACAGGATATGTCAATTCAAATCCATAATTTTCTAACACTACTATGTTCTGTTTACAAGGTTGCATTATGTGTAAATACAAAGCATGTTGAGTATTTATTATAATATCATTAGTAAATGCTAAATCTCTTTGCATCCTGATCAAGCACAACATTTCATTATTTGCGTTTAATTCGTTGTACTCTTTTAAAATTTCTAAACTTGCCTGCTCAATTTGCTGCTTTGTTGGCTTTCCAGAAATGATTAATACATTATAGCATCCATTAAAAAGCATAATGAATAAATCTAGTGGTAATTCGCTGCAACTTTTATAATACCTGGCTTCCAGCAAGTTTTTTTGTTTAGTCGTTATTATTCTAACTTCCTGGGTAATCCCTACCAAAAGGCGAAGCTTATTCCAATATGCTAGAATTGTTTTCTTACAATTATTCATAAGCCTTTTTAAGTTTTTTGAAGCGATCTTCCAGCGTCACACCATCAATGCGTATATCCGTGGTAAATTCTGAATCTGTTTCAGAGGCTTTTGTAATTTCTCGCATGTAGGTTTCGTGATCAACCTCCCGACCATTAATAAAGCGCACGCTATCCATATTAGGACTTGACATATGGATTGAAAAAACCTTTGGTTTAAAATCTTCTACAGTAATTATACCGGCCTGTAGTTCTTTTAGCATCCCTATTTTTTCCAGTCTGTTCATTTCAATTTCTTCCTTTAATTTTAGTCTAAAGCCAGGGGGCACGTTTAAGCCCCGCTGGACTTTCTAACTATGCATCTTATTTAATCCCGTTCACCACCGGTAACTAAATTAGCCGTGCCAATCGAAATTTTCAATCTTGTTTGTGTGATCTTGCAATGCATTGTCAAACTCAGGCGAAACCATATTTTTACCAGGATTATCTTTTATCCATTTATCCTCAAACTGACTTAATGTTTTTATGTGATTAGTGCCTTCACTTTCATTGCCGGTTGCAGAAAGCCATTTGCGTTGTTGGAAATAACTTTTAATAGCTTCTTCCGGCAACACTGGATTATAAGTTTTTTCGTTTCTTATTTCCTTTCCATTTTGGCTAACTATTATACCTGCATTAGTTTCCTCAAAACTTAAATCGTTTGAAATAAGCAGATATAAATCTTCATCAGAAAATAGGGCTTTATGCTGCTTTGGAATCCAGTTAATCAATTGTTGTTTTGAAATAGCCATTATCAACTTTTTAAAAGTAAATAATACGTTCCCTGGCCGGCAATGCTTTCCGCTTTCCCAATTTTGGCGTTATGGTTTAACGCTTCCTGTATCGCAACTGTTTCGTTTTTAATAAAACCACTTGCAACAATTACGACGCCATGTACCCTGCCTTTCCCAATTTCATTTTTCCACGCCGGCGCTGCAGAAAACAAAGCGAAATTGTGTTTTGACAAAGGGGCAGCTACAGATAATTGTGTGAGACTGTCCTTGTATCGCTTAAATTCAGCGCCGTCTAATCGGCTGTAATTAAAATCAATATTCAAACCTTTGTTGAGTTGTATTGATTCACCAGTTTCTTTTTTCATGATTTTGTTTATTTGTAATTGAATTTGTTATGATCTGGATTATTTTTTAAGTAAGTAGTAGGTTCCATGGCCAGCAATTCCATGTGCATTTACTATTTGCGAATTGAGTTCACGGGCGGTTCTGATAGTAATGCTGGTTGTTACAATAGGCGGCTCAAACCTGTCTCTTTCGCCCATTGTTTTTAACATGATTCCTATAAAATCCATTGGGCTACCTTCCATACCTTCAAACCTTACCTTTCTTATAGGTTTTGCCCGGTATAATTCAAACTGGAAGCAATGCCCGGTATGCGGTCCGTGCCCCCTTTCAGGATCCAGACTTTCAAGTAAATCAAGGTATCTCTTGAATTCGGGACCAACGAGGTTAGCATAGTCAATATCATTTTTAATAATGGCATTGGGATTAGCTGGATCAAATATTTTTGTGTCATCTGTCAGTTTGTTTTTGCCAGATTCAATAGCATCTGATATACCTGCAAATATTTCAGCCTGCTCTTCCGTAGTAAATTCTTCTTCATCCATCAATTTGGCAATTTCTTCATTGGTTTTGCCATCGCTTAACAGCTTGCTATATTTCGTAATAGCTTTCTTTTTTGTTGGTTGTTGTAACATTTTGATAATTTATGATTATTAAAAAATTTGCTTTCATCAGTACTTTCAGCATTGATCACTGCTGCACAGCACACTTACTTTGATCAGAAAAAATTGTCTCTGTTCCTTCCGCTTTCATTTGTGCAAAAAAGTGCAGTATACCAAACCGCTTTTTAAACTTTTGGACCGTTTCTTCTTTATCCGAATCTTTTACAGCGTGTTCTGCCAGGTACTTTTTTGCTTTGGCAGCAGCTATAGCAAAATCTTCATTGGTAAACTGTATGCGGCCGCAACGTTTCAGATAATCGTACTGTAGGGCATCCAGCCCCAGCACCGTTACTTTAGTTTCATCTTCGCACCAGCGTTCATACAGATAGTTGATTTCCCTTTCATCTTTGGCGCCGGTTCGAATGCTTACCGCAGCGGCAGGTTCTGCAGCTGGAGCACTGGCCGGGGTAAAGTTGCCGGACCGCTCCCGGGTGACCCAGTTATTTGCTGCACTATGCCAGTCTACTAGCTTTAAACCGTTGCTTTGTTTCCAGCCATTGGCATTGTAATGGTTGAAAAAAATACCGGCCTGCTCCTGGCACTTTTGCGACGGCCAGCATCCTGGCTTTTTGGGGCTGCCGATAATTTTTACAAAGAAATCAGCGGCTTCTTCCTGCGTGGGTGGAATAAATTTTTCGGCGCGGGCATTCTTTTTTTGTGCCGGCACCAGTTGAACAGATATTAATGGCTGTTCACTTAAAGGTGTAGTTAAAGGTGGATTTGGTGGGGGCAATTCATTTGCCCCTCTCTTTTCTCCTTCTTGGTCTTGGTCTTCTTCTTGGTCTTCTTCTTCTTGCGATATAGTATTAATAGTGTTCACATACTGTATACATACTTTATCTTTCACCAATTTTAACTCTTTAAATACGCATGCTTTTACCTTTGGGCTAGTACTGTCATTGTACTTTTTCCAATTTTTTATAGCTATTTCTTTCGAAGTAGACGAATAAAATACCTTGTCGCACTTAATGAAAAAATCCAATAGCTTTTGAACTGTGTCTTCATTGTAACCAGTATCAAAACTTATTTGCCTGACAGTGATTTCATATATTCCACACTGCGTTGTTTTACTATTAGTGAGCAGGTAAATGAAGAAAAATTTCTGCTCCGGAGTTAGGCTTTCAAAGAACGCATCACGCCAGATATCCACATGCACTTTTCTAAATATTGCCATTATTTTTCCAGAGATTTTTTTACGTCCTGTAAATTGAATCGTATGGCGCTGCCAATATAGAAGAATGGAATTTTGTTTTTACGGCGGTACCGTAAAATAGTAGGTTTGCTTAAGCGCAAATGCTCACACAGCTCTTTAGTTGTAATAGGCTTGTCTGAGTTTGTGGAAGGGTTACAGGAAACCGTACCAGCCGCTTGTAGTTCCTCTCTAATGATAGACCGTAATTGATCAACATCTAAGTTGATTTGAAACGTAATTAGGCCATTTCGTTGTGAAGTTGTTGTATTGCTGCCTGCCATAATAACCTTTTTATTGATTGCTCAATAAAGGTGGCTATTGCAAAATTGATAAAATGTCAAACTGCCTATATTGTAGGTAAAATAGGTAAACTAGGCACTTTATTTTAATAAATAAAATAGGCTATCTCTTATTTCTTTTTTTACTATGCCAATTTTTGTGTTGGTAAATTGGCCAAATGACCCGGCGGGGATATCGAGATTTTTGAAAGTATTGTTTAAAATAATCCTGGTATTTTCTCCGCCTAATCGCCGATCAATAAAACCTAGTTCTTTAGCGGCCCAAATCATTGCTCGTAGATGCTTTTGCTCACCATTCCATTGAAGGTTTTTGTCCTGATCTGTAATAATGCAGGTTATTTCCAGGTCTTCGTCTTTTTCGGAGAGGCCAGTTATTCGTTGAGTATAGTGCCCTTCAGTTTTATTTAACCAAACATCTTTTAGAGTAAGATTTGAATAATCGATTTTATTACTCTTCGGCTTTTTATTTTTTTTGATTAAATCTATATTAATATTCGCGGCTTGTATAATCTCATCTTGTCTGTTATTAATTGGCTTATTTGTTTTCGGTATGGTTAAACTTTTGATTTCAAGTTGTTTTAAAAACCAGCCCGGCCAGTCAGCAACTCCATTTAATCTATTAATCCATTCACAATAAGATTGTTCTAAAATAGCTATATTAGCGCCCTCCACGGTATCTATAAATATTGATACATCAAAACCATACTTAGTACAATAAGAGCTCCAATTGTTGTTCAATTGATACTCGTTAAAAAAAGGGCTTACTGATTTTTCACACTCGTATCCATAACAATAAAACTGATACTTTTTATGGTGAGCTGAACCCAGGTTTTTCCCAATTTCAATTAATTCTAGTGATTGAGAAATTCTTTTCTTTATTGCATCTATTTTTCTTTGAACGGTTAGCCATTCTGGTATTATTATTTCATCGACTAAAGCCTGTTCATGGGCCAAAATATATTCGTGTTTGAACATTTCCACAAACACATTTCCTTCAATAAAGAGATCAGCACTCAAATCGGGTGTTACTCCAAAAGTATATTCAGTGCCATTTATCATTCTGGTAGTACGATAAATTCCTTCAATTGGAAGTGACCGCATGGAGTAAAGCATTTCAAGTTGATCAATTACTTCATCGCACTCATCAAATTTTTTGACAAGAAAGATGTATTCTTTGTCGGTTAATTTCTCTACAGACTTTTGAAATAAAGTTTCAATTTCCATAACTGGCTCTTAATTTATACAGCTTTTAATTTTGATTTTTAAATCTCCCCCCAGGCTTTTTTCATTACAATCTTGCTTCGCTGTTCTGTTATATTGATATAGCGCTTAAAACTGGCGTAGTCGCGATGGCCGCTAATTTGCATCGTTTCTTCGGCGCTCATTCCTTTTTCTAAAGACAATGTGCAAAATGTTTTACGGCCAGTGTGCACGCTTATTAATTCATATTTTGGATGAGAAATTTCTTCTCTTTTTGAACCTCGAAAGCGAACAATTTGCACCGGCTCATCAATCTTTGCCAGTTCACATAATTCTTTCAAATAATCATTCATCTTTTGATTAGAAATAACAGGTAATGGTTTATGGAATTTGGAGTACTTGGCCAATATTGCGTCAGAATATGGATTTAATGGAATAGATAGATTTTGTTTTGTTTTAGTTACAGTTAATCGTATCTCATCTTTTTTTATATGCTCCCGTTTTAGTTGAGCAAGGTCTGAGTATCTTAAGCCAGTAGCACAAGAAAAACAAAATACATCCCTAACCTGGCCAAGCCTTTTATTTTCTGAAAAGTCAAAATTAAATAACGTTTCAAACTCATCATTTGTCAATGCAATAACTTCCAGATTTTCTTTTTTGATTGTAAAGTCCTTGTACTTATTTGAAACTTCTATGCCATGCATTTTAGCATAATTTAAAAAAGTCTTTACCGTAGAAAGGAGTTTTGCAATCGTAACATTACCCAACCCGTTTGGAATTCGTTGGTTGCGGACGTTAATAAGATAGTTTTGAAACTCTAAAAAGAAAGAATAATCTATTTTATCAAATGTTACTTTTTTTTTCTTTTCAATTTGGAAATTCTGCAGATGATTTTTTACCGATTTATATACAGACATGCTACCGGGCTCACGGCTGTCTTTGTTGTCCAATATATATTTATCAATGAAATCAAAAACTTGGTTGTTGGGCGCCTCAGATTTTGTTGCGGGACCATGGCTATGTTTTAATTCTTCAACTAACATTTCTACTGAGTAAACGACCTTGTTTAATTCAAAGCGCCTTTCTATATCAGCAATTTCCTTCTTTAAAGAGGCAAGGTTATCATTTACCTGGGCAATTTCTTTAGCGCTAGGCAATAGTTGAAGGTCAATTGCCGGCAGTAATTTCTTTACTTCCTTTTTATCTAAATAAACTGCTCGCTGTTCTTTTTCATTCCAATTGAATGAAAAAAGCTTCTCTTTTGTTCGGAAATATTTGCGCCTGCCAGAAAGTTGATAAATTAATTCGATCGGGGAAAAATTATCTTTATTCGGTTTGTCTTTCCGTAATACGAAGCGGATGGTCCCCATAAATTTGACATTTTAACTTAGTTCAAATATACAGACAATTAAAGCAGGTAGCAAAATAGGTAGCAAATAAAATGTATTAAAGGTTTGCTTTTGTTTGTTGCCTTTTTCAGAAACATAACATTAGCAGTACTCTGCAGGTACTAGAAATAAAGTTTAGGAATAATGACAAACAAAGGTTCGAATCTCTTACTCTCCGCATAAAAAATATGTACTTAAGCCGGTAATTGTTTTGATTAAACGTTCTTCTTTGATGAAGGACGTTTTTATTTGAACAGTAAACCAGTTGTTATTAAGCTTTTCACCACATGCTCAAACCGCCGGTGTTTTTCTCGCAGGCAGGCTGAATCAAGATGTATTTAATTTTCCTGGGCTTAATTTACTCCTAATCAGTGTTATAGGTATTCATCTACAGGGCTGCATTATTTTACCAGTCAATAGTAGAAAAAAATCTATCGCCTTTATAGGCATAGTCTTATAAAAGCATCGTCATCCGGCTATATAATTTACTTGTCCAGTTGCATACTTTTACCTCATTAAATCCGGCCCAAAGGTGTACGCAGTTGGGCCAGATTTATCAATCAAAATATCCTTGTAAAATCCACTAAATCCAAACTAGTTCATGCAAACCCATCTACCTTTGATTCTCCCCCATCGGGGAGGAAATCTCGCAACCCCTGCATCGTCTGTAAGTTTTTATAACCAGCGTACCAACAAAAATCAATCTTCTGAACTTTTCAAACAGAAACATTTTTTGTGGCCCTTTAAATTAAGGGCGACGCTCTTAATTTGTTTCATTGTTGTATTTTTTCAATATGCAGGAGCGCAAACTACTTACACCTGGAATGGAAACACAAGTAGTGACTGGTTCACCAAAACCAACTGGACTCCGAGTACAAATTATCCGACAATTACTGACTCTGTTATTTTTCCAAATGGACCCCGGTACCCTATACTTACAGTGGACGCTTACTGTGCAAGAATTGTGTCGATTGCCGATGGTGCAACTATAAGCGGGGCTGCGGCACTACATATAGGATCTGTTTCAACAACAGCAACTTCGGGAATGGCTGAAATCTCCTGTCCTTTAGTGTTGGGAGCCGACGTGACTTTTGCACCTGCTAGTGGGGCCAGTTTTAAAATCAGTGGAATAGTAAGTGGAACGGGAGGACTCTTTAAATCCGATCTTGGTATACTTAATCTAGTGCCAACCAGTGCCAACCTGAGTTCGATGGAAATTTCAGGTGGATATACCTATCTTGGATCGGGGGTCACCATAAGCGGAGGAATCAATCTTGACGGGGGGAATTTGAATCTAGGCTCAGGTACTCTTTATGCAAATGGTATCATAGCACTCAATAGCGGTATTCTAAATCTTAGTTCAGGAACACTATACGCAAATGCAGGCATTACAAGAACTGCAGGATTTCTAGCCGGCAATGCATCAAGTAAATTAATTCTGGGAGGGTCTAATTCCGAAACCCTGTATTTTGCGGCCGGACAGGAAACACTCAATACACTTACGCTTAGTCATGCAGGAACAGTCACAACCACTTTGTTTACAAAACTGACTATTTACAATGGAATTATTTTTGGATCGTCTTCTGATAACTTGGATCTGAATGGCCAATCGTTGATATTAAACAGTGATATCAGCGGCACCGCTTATATGGGAGAAATTAAAGGGACCTTAACAAACGCTACAAATGTATCGGTTCAGCGTTACATGGACAGAAATCAATATAGCGTTGGTTCAAGAGGATGGCGATTATTGTCGATACCTGTAACCGGTCAAACTATACGCCAGGCCTGGGCCGGAGCAAATGCAAATCCTAGTGCTCCGACAGGTGAAAGCCAAGGATATGGTACGTTAATAACCGGACATGGCTATGCCGATGGCAACCTGGCTGCTGCCGCCGGATATGACTGGTTTACAGGTTTAGGAACAAATACTACTTCTTCTATCCGGTATTATACTGCTTCAAAAGCCTGGGCCAGTGCTACTAATACGCCTAGTACCTTAACTGTGCCGGATAAACAGGGTTATATGCTTTATGTACGGGGAGACAGGACTGTTGCAACAGTAACTGATTCAGGGTATGCCACATTGAACCCGACTGGAACCTTGAAACAAGGGACACAGACAATCCCTGTAAATGACACATATACGGTAATTGGTAACCCCTATGCATGTCCCATCGATTTAGAATCAGTCTATAATAACAGCGGTAACAGTGCTGTAATAAATCATAATTTTTGGATTTGGGATGCTACCCTTGGAACAAGTGGGGGTTATCGTTCGCTCACATGGAATAGCAGTTCGTATGATATGACAGGCGGATCAGGCAATGTCGCCGATTACCTTGTGGTTAATTCCGGGCAAGCCTTTTTTGTTGAAAAGAACAATACCGGAAGCATTACTATCAGTGAGAGTAATAAAAGCACTGCAACTCCAGCCTCCGTGTTCAGACCAATGGGTTCGACAGGGGTAAGTAAAATCGGCGTCAAGTTGTACCAGGCAACAGGCAGCACGCTTGGTACAGAAAGTGATGGCGTACTGGCAAGGTACAACGATATATATAGTGTTTCGCCGTTTGAAACCTATGATGCGCCTAAACTGAATAATTTTAATGAAAACCTCAGCCTGGTAAGAAGTGGCCGGTATCTTAGCATAGAGAGCCGCCCTTTTCCCACATCGAATGATACCTTGTTTATGCCTTTTTGGGGCTTAACCAAGCGTGACTATGCCCTTACTGTTACCAGTAGCCTCTTTACAGGACTTAACCAGTCCGCTTCGCTTTTTGATGCTTTTACCAATACCAGAAAACTGATAGATATGAACGGGGGTACTATTATTTATCCCTTTAGTATTACAAACGACCCTGCGAGCAGCAGCCTGAATAGGTTCATTATTATAATGGCCCCTGCCCAATCTGGGGTGTTACCGGTTACATTTACCCGGATAAATGCCATACCAAGGGGGAGTGACATACAAATAGAGTGGAGTAATGCCAGTGAAGCTGGAATTTTAAAATATGATATTGAAAAGAGTACAGACGGCATACACTTCAGCAAAATAAACAGTGTACAGGCAATGAACGCGGCCAAAGGTGGCAATTATATTGTAACGGATAATGCCCCTGTTAAAGGAAATAATTTCTACCGGATCAAAAGTAACGATGAAAGTGGAAAAATGTATTATAGCGGCATTGCGGTAGTACAGCTAAACGGGAAAAAAGGGATACAGGTTACGCCCACTTTAATTAACAACCAGCAATTTACCATAGCTTTAAACGGTGCAACAGCGGGCGATTACAATATTGCCCTTACCAATTTATCTGGCCAGCAGGTGTTTAGTACAACAATCAGTAATGCAGGTGGTAACAGCGCCCGGGTGATCCGTTTTCAAAAAGCAGTCAGTGCAGGCATTTATCATTTAACGGTAACGGGTAACGACGGAAGCCTGCAAAACTTTAGGGTACTGATTAAAAATTAGCAAACAGGAAGCTGCTCTATCAGGCAAAGTCAGTTATAAACAACTAAGCAGCCTTTTTCAAGGCAAAGGGCAGCGTAAACAGTATGAAACCGTAAGGTGTATTTTTTGAACTTTTAAAATACTAGTTGAAACAAACATGTAACCTTTGAGAATAAAATAATATAGATAAGCTCCCCGGTTTGTGGGACGAAATTAGAAAAGGAGGCTACTCATATTTTTGAGATAGCCTCCTTTTTATTTATTAGTAGTTTATCTAACTCATTTATGCGGGCTTTCTTCACCATTCGCCATCTTCTTCCGAAACTATTCAACACCAATATTTCATTTTTTGCTTTATCTGTCTAAAAAAGGAAAACTGCGGAGCCTGCCAGGCCGTATCAGTATTATCTCAAAATATATTTTCCCGGAAAAAATACCTGCAAATCCTGTTAATTGTAATACTTTCGCTATTGTTACGTAATAATTTTACTATAATAGCAAATAAATATTTAATCCATTCGTTGTACCGGTTTTAAAAATTGTATGATTGCGAAATCTTTATTCATTTTCCATTTACAGCATGTAAGTAAATTATTAATAAACCATTACCCTTATAAAAATTACTTATGAAGAATAATTCTATTCTTACTGTAAAAACTTTACTAATACTGAGCTTTACCTTTTTGAGTTTTCCGGGTAGAGCCCAAACCACTTACTATCTAAAAACAGCCAACCAGGCTACTGCAAACATTGTAACGAATTGGACAACTGATAATACTGGAGGAGGGGGAGGTACCGCTGCTTCTGTGTTTACAAATGCCGGTGATACATGGGTTATATTAAGTACTCAAAGTGCTGTTTTTGCAAATGGAACATCTACCACTTTGGCAGGTACGTTACAGGTAGATGGTTTGATGCAAATAGCAAATAATCCAGCAAATAATATAAATACTACAGTAACTGTTAATGGAACAATCGTATTTTCCATTGCAGGAAGTAGTCAGTTGACATTATCAAATGGAGGAGGTAATGGGTCAACCACATTTGCCTTAGGAACCTCCGGACTTCTAAAAACTAAAAATACGGCAGGTGTTTTGGGAACGAGCTGCACAATTGCCGCAGTTGGCAATAAATCTACTGTAACATTGCCGGCAACTTCTAATTATGAATTTAACGGCACAGGGCAATCTACAACCGGATTACCATCTACTGTAAATAATTGTACTTTTTCCGGTGGAGGAACAAAAACTTTATCATTAACATTAACTGTTAATGGAACGCTTACATTAACCAGCGGGATTATTACAACAGGCGCGAATGTACTCACAGTTGCGGGTAGTATTAGCGGAGGTAGTAGCGCGAGCTATATAGATGGGAAACTGGCGAGAGTTATCACTACCACGGCGGCAACAACATTTCCAATAGGCAAAGGAGGTAATTATAGGCCCGTTATTTTTACTTATGCCGCGGCACCGGGAACAAAAACAGTCACCATTGAGCAATTTGAAAGTGCCTATCCGGGAACTGTTCCGGCGAATATAAGTACTGCCAGGTTTGGTAGCCGGTATTGGCATATTGCGCAATCTGCTACGGGAACTGCTTATACCATTGGGTTAAACAATGGGGGCGTAACACCAGCAGGTACGGTATCCATTATACGAAGAGAAGCAAATGGAGGTACAACATCCAACTCAACAACTTTTAGTTCACCCAATTACAGTAATGCGACTTCTTTTTCCACCACAAACGCTTCAAATGATCTTGGGTTAGGGGAGACTGGTATTCCTTTAACTATTACAGGTGTAACCGTTGGCAACAGGCCCTACAATGGTACAGCCGTTGCAACTTTAATTACCGGTTCAGCAGCTCTTTCGGGTGTAGTAAGTGGAGATGTGGTAACATTGAACAGCGCAGGAGCAACAGGAACATTTGCAGATAAAAATGTGGGCACTGGTAAAACTGTCTCCACTACCGGTTTTGCAATTAGTGGTGCAAATGCTACCGCCTACACGCTTAGCCAGCCAACTACAACAGCCAATATAACTACGGCGGCCTTGTCAATCACTGCAACCGGAGCCAGTAAAGTTTACGGGCAAACATTTCCGGTAGGGGCGGGTTCCACAGCATTTACCTCCACAGGTTTGCAAAACGGTGAGACCATTGGCAGTATTACCATTGCCAGTACCGGTGCAGTAAGTACAGCCCCCGCCACCAACTATTTAATAGTGCCGTCTGCTGCTACAGGAGGAACCTTTACAGCCAGTAACTACACCATCACTTACACAAACGGCGTATTAAGTGTAACTAAAGCGCCTTTAACAATTACAGGCATCTCAGTAAATAATAAACAGTACGATGGGACAACTACGGCCTCTTTAACCGGTACGGCGGCTTATGCAGGTTTGCAAAACAGCGAAAGTTTTGCCGTAACAGGTACACCGGTAGCTAATTTCAACAATGCAAATGTAGGCACCGGCAAGCCTGTAACGGTGATCGGTTACACCGCACCCAGTACCAATTATACCATATCCCAGCCAATTGGCTTAACAGCTGATATTATTGCACAGGCTATTGCTGTTGCAGATTTTCATAGCAGGCAGTCGGGTTCATTTAAAGATCCCAACACCTGGGAATATAATCCTGATGGAACCTGGGTAACCGCTACGCAGGCACCACTTAGTACTAATAAAGTAGACATCATCAATGGTCATGCGATAGTACTCGATTCGAATTTTACAGTAGGTACAGGAAAAACATTCACGATATCATCCGGAACACTAGATATTGATCCTACTCATATGATAGATGTAGCGGCAGGCGGTACGCTTGATTTTAACGGGCAACTTGTTACAATAAAATCTGATGCAACCGGCACAGGAGCGATAGGCACTATTGCTGCGACTGCAACGCTCTCCGGTGCTACCAATGTAACTGCCGAAAGATTTATTGGCAATAATAACAAACGTGCCTGGAGGTTGTTAACCATACCTGTTACCGGCCAAACTATCCGGGAAGCATGGGCAGGGGCACCCGCTAACCCGGATGCTACACCGACTAATTTGGAAATACCGGGTACAGGAACTTTAATAACAGGACCGGGGTATAGTGATGGTACTGCCGCGGCCAGTGCCGGCTTTGACTGGTTTACCGGTTTATCAGCGGCAACAACGTCTTCCATCAGATCGTATAACGCCACCAGCAACGGGTGGCCGAGTGCTACCAACACGCCGGCTCCCAACAGCCTGCCTGCTGAACAGGGGTATATGCTATATGTAAGAGGAGACAGAACCATAGCAGATGCTTCCAGTTCTGGTACTACTACACTACGACCGAACGGTACACTAAACCAGGGCAACAAGACAATTACTATCGCAAACGCTTTTGCTGTAGTAGGCAATCCATATGCTGCTTCTATTGATCTGGACGCTGTTTATAACAATACAGGTAATAGTGCTGTTATTAACAGAAATTTTTGGGTATGGGATGCATCCCAGGGAACCAGCGGTGCCTACAGGGTTTTAAGCTGGAATGGCGCTAGTTATGATCTTGGTGGAGGAATTGCTGATGGTACACCCTATCTTACTGTTAATTCCGGTCAGGCATTTTTTGTTCAGCAAAACGGAGGGGTAACGCTTACCATCCAGGAAAGTAACAAAACCAGCGTAACGCCACAGGCCTTGTTTCGCCCGATGAGCCCCACCGGAACAGGGGTGAGTAAACTGGGAATTAAACTGTTTGAAGCAGTAGGAAATACCCTTGGCCGGGAAGCGGATGGTGCCCTGGCCCGTTATAATGATATTTACAATGTTGCTCCTACTGAAACTTTTGACGCCGTGAAGTTGAATAGCTTTAACGAAAACATCAGCCTGGTAAGAAATAACCGCTACCTAAGTATAGAAAGTCGCCCTTTTCCCACGCAAAGTGATACACTTTTTGTTCCATTCTGGAATTTGAAGGTGAGAGACTATGCCCTTTCAATTGCCAGCGGAAATTTTGCCGGTATTAATCAAACAGCTGTTCTGATTGATCGGTTTACCAATACACAAAAAGTAATTGATCTTGGTAATGCCACCATTACCTATCCATTTAGCATTACCAGTAACCCGGCCAGTAGCAGCTTGAACAGGTTTTTAATAGTGTTGAGTCCTTCTGCTCCACTAGCTGTTAAATTCACAAAAATAAACGCCCTACCTGCCGGGAATAATATACTGGTAGACTGGAGTGTGGGCAGCGAAGAGGGGATAAAAAATTATGAAGTTGAAAAAAGCACAGATGGGGTTCAATTTAATAAAATGGGCACTATTTTAGCAAAAGGGTTAACTAAAGGTGCAAATTATCAATGGGCAGATGGCCAGGTAGCAGAAGGAAATAATTATTATCGCATCCGCGGTAATGAGGAAAGTGGAACATTTGGTTATAGCAGTGTTGTGGTGGTACAATGGAAGGAAAAGAAAGGAATACAAGTATACCCTACGCTTATTACAAATAAGCAATTTACGCTATCTCTGAGCAATCAACCCAGGGGCAATTATATTGTATCACTTACAGATGCTTCCGGACAGCAGGTTTTTGTTAAAACAATAACTAACGCAGGTGGCAGTAGCAAATATGTTATCATGTTGAACAAGGCTGCCGCAGCTGCCGGGGTATACAATTTGTCTGTAAGCAATGGAACGGGTATAAAGCAAAATTTCAGGATTGCTTTTAATTAATGATTATTTAAAAAAATACAAGAAAATTATGAAAAGACTGTTTTTCATTAACGGACAGAAAATTATTTTCACTTTTATATTGGTTTTTTTTGCCATCCCTATTGTAATCGGTCAATGTCCCGATCCCACCAATCCCGATTGCGGTGGCGACCCTGGCGGTCCGGGTGTGCCACTTACCGGTGCTGATATATTATTACTAGTAATGGCAGCCTGTTACGTTATTTTCAAGGTTTGGCCGTATCGTAAAAAGGTAAAATTGTCTGCTTCTGACATTTCCTGACTTAACATTTAAAAGAATTTAAGGTATAACTAAAAAGGCAGGGTTTTGCTTAAGGCAAAACCCTGCCTTTTTAGTTTTGGTGAGTTCCGCAGGCTTATTCAATAATAGACAAGCGTATTGCAAACGCTCGTATGGGCCAGATTTTTCCATTTGTAAAAGGGTGTTGTTCACCACCCCGTTAAAGGTTATTGCATTTTCCCATCCATTCATCCCGAAAGCGTGTTGTTTTACCTGAGTAACATGTTAGGCCTTGCGTGGAACTTCCATCAATGTATATGCTGCTGGGCGTTTTCCATATTACAGCCCAACAATCCCATTTAAATGTTGCTGTTTAATAGGGCAGTTTTAACCTCTTGATACGAAATGAATTTTTTCGTGTAGCACATGCAGATATACATTGTGCTCCCTCCATGGTTGTTGTTCTGCTGTTGAGGCGTGGTAATTGTTGTCGGATTTAATTTGGGGCACCGCATGCTAAGGAGTAATTGTTGAGCTTAAACAATGGCGAACACCAACTTCCACCTATGCTTTGCCTACATTGTTTATCAGCAAAACACTTGGCTGCTCCTTACTGTAAAGATGGCCGCATCCTTTCCTACAAAGTTTATTGCTTATTTTGGGTTGAACGGGCTTTCAATGCATTCCCGATTTTTCGATGATTTTTTATGAAGGTTCCTACCTAAAAAGGGATGCACCTGCCGAAATATTCTACCGCCATTTTCAGCAATACTGGGCATCTATAACACCCGATGGCATAAAGGCGGGACGCTGTTCTTTTTCCCCATTTTGAAGCAGGTAGGTAAATGATACCACCGTAACCACCAGGTAACCGGCCGCTACAGGTAAGGCCATTGGTAACAGAAGTGCCGGTATTGGAATATCGGTGTAAGGAATGGTTAAGGTTGTGCTAAAGCTTCCCTTGGCGGTGGGAGACTGGAGGTTGCAGGAGGCTGCTATTATCGTGCATGCTATCAGACTAGTATGCGCAGGCGCTGCGATGACTTGTTTGGGCGTAAAGGCAGGTATCTGCAATTGCAACAACTGCTCATCCACTCTTGTAACGGTCAGCGGCAGTTTCCATCGTTCTTTAATACCGGTGGATTCATTAAAAGAAAACTCACTTATAAAGGGCAGACCGGTTTGAGGTGGGAGGCTTTCGCAATTGTTTATGCCGAGCCAGTGGGCAATGGCACCCGAGAAACGGCTTTGCATGATTTTGTTTTTAGGAAATGGCAATGCCTGTTGCAGGCTACCGCGTAAAATTCTGCCTGCGGCAGCAGCTATCCCAAAATTTTTGCTTCGAACCCTTGTAGCAGCCGATTGCTTTACTTTTGCAGGTACGGATCTGGCAATATAAGTACCCAGCCGCTGGTAAAAAACGATGTTGTTTATTTTGCCTGTTAAATAGGTGGCGGACTGTATTGCCATATGATAGATTTGTAACGGGATAATTTACCGGGATATTTATTTCTGCATGGCTCTTGCCTGCTGTTGCTTTACTGCGTCATCTGTGCGTTAATTAACGTTCAGATGACGCACCGGTACCAAATATAGAACGATACAGGTACAATTGTAGTATGTGAAGCAGGTAAGCCGTTATGCGGTTCAACTTAAACTACCATTAACATTTAAAAAGCCAAAAATTCAGTCGGGAGTTCTGCTGCCAAAAAAGGTGTAGAACATTTTGCAAAACATTGCTATGTGTTTTTCTATTTTGCAAAGCGCTGGAATTGTCGAAGCCATACTGGCTGTTTACTGGCAGGCAATGAACCTATGTATTTACGCCCAGGCAGTGCTGCAGAAAAGCCGTTACTGACACAATGGACGTTTCCCTTTAAACAGGCAACAGTTGGAATCTAATATTGGGTTTATTTCGGAAGATCGTAGAAATGTGGCTACCTAGCTTTACACTAATCAGCTAAGAGTTGGCTATGCGCTTGTATTAAATCCAATTACAGCTAATACTTATCTTTTATACGACATAACCATTTTGTATTAAAATATTGAACAGCGAACCTGCCGGTGCTAATTTTGAAGCCGATTATAATTTTCATTGTAAATCAAATCAAGTAGTTTTGCGCAAATTTGATATCGTGTCACCGGCTGGATTTGCTCCAATCCTATGGCAGGATCCCAGGTTCTGCTGAAGGCGTAAGAAGTATCAGATCGATTATTGGCTGATTAATTTTATTCATTTCAATAGATTTTCTTTTTTCATTGACTCTTTAAATCTCTGTGATTGAGGTAGGCGAAGCCATGCGCTCCTGTGTCAACTAACGACTCATCGCTACAATAGGCTGCTTTTATTCAAGTCTATATTAATTTTCAAAGCCAGCTGCCACAAAATTTCATTTTGGCACCAAAATAATATACAATAGATTATCTTCATCTTTTAGTAATGATTATTACGTTATGCGTGTATTAATACAAGGTAAAATTCTTTCTTCCTTCCTTTTGATATTGCTTTATTGCGCCCTGTTTTCCTGTACATCCTCCAGGCAGGTAATTTATCTGAACGATTTAAAGGATACAACTGCTAAATCGAATATCAACCAGGCGCAGACGGAATTTCAAAACCTGATACAAAAAAATGACCAGATTGCCATTACTGTGGGTGGAAGCAATCCTTTGGACCTGCCCATTCTAAATTCGGGAAATGCGGTTGTCTCAGTTGCTGGTGGACTCCCGGCGGGAGGTGTAACAGGGTATCTTGTAGAAGCCGACGGAAGCATAAAGATTCCCTATGTTGGCAAATTGCAGGCCGAAGGACTGACACGTTTGCAACTGGAAGATACGCTGACACAATTATTTAAAGAGTATACCAAAAACCCCATTGTAAACGTGCGGTTTTTAAACTACTATTTTTCGGTAATGGGGGAAGTTACGATCAGGGGAAGGTTCAACATGCCAAACGAACGAATAACCATCCTCGAGGCACTCAGTGTAGCTGGGGATATTACAGAATTTGGAAAGCGAGACAATATACTGGTGATAAGGGAAGTAAATGGCAAAAGAAATTTCGCCAGGGTAAGCCTGTTGTCAAAAGACCTTTTTAATTCGCCCTATTATTATCTCAAAACGAATGATATCGTGTATGTTGAACCCATAAAGTCAAAATTTATCGCCCGTAAAGGGGTACCACAGTATCTAGGCCTGGCGGCAGTTGGCCTGTCTTTGCTGCTTACAATCATTAATCTTCGTAAATAATCAATTGCTTTCACCACAATGGCACCAATTTTATCGGACAATAGCGAAACGTCAAACTCAAAAGAACGGGGGGAGCAAATTCAACGGTTGGTGTACCGGATTTTGCCTTATTGGCCCTTTGTAGTGATATTACTGGTGCTGGGGATAGTAGGTGCGAATATCTATTTAAGGTACCAGGTGCCTGTATACCTGGCCAGTGCAAGAATGGTGGTGAATGATGACTCACAACAAAAAAGTACCAATCTGCAGGAGATTATGCGGATCGAATACAAAAGTAACAGCGCTGAAACGGAGCGGGAAATGCAGGTAATTACTTCCTCAGAGTTGGTTAAAAAAGTGGTTATAAAATTGCAGCTGAATATCTTGTATATAGGTAAGGGCAGGATAAAATCTACCGAATTTTATAACAGTCTGCCATTTAAACTGGAACTGGAGAACCCCGAACAAATAAGAAATACGACGATCGGGGAGGCAAAAATGATAGGTAATAAAATTGAGTTTAACGGGATATTATATCCCATGGATACGCTTGTACCTTCGCCCATTGGGAACATCCGCTGGATCAATAACCGGCAGTATACGGAACTAGCACCATTGGATAAGGCAACTATATCCATTCAACCTATAAATGCTGCTATTGGGAGAATTAAGGGCGCATTAAGTGTAGCGCCGATTACAAAAATATCTTCCATTGTTGACCTTACATTAACAGATATAATTCCTGAACGGGCTGTGGATATTCTTGAAAACCTGATTTATATTTATGGTACTTCTACAGTTGACTATAAAAGTAAAATGTACGAAAACACGCAGAAATTTCTGGATGCCAGGTTAAGGCTGGTAGCCGATGAATTGAATGGTGTTGAACAAAAACAATCCGCTTACAAAACAAAAGAAGGAATTGTTGATCTTAGTAAAGAAGGGGAGTTTTACCTGGATAAGATAAAAGAAGCTGATTCCAAAATAGCTGAGGCAAACATACAACTGGATATATTAAATGAAACCGAGCAATATGTGCGGGGGAGAAATAGCAATAAAAATCCCATACCCGCTTCCCTTGGACTGACTGATCCGGTGTTAACAGACTTGCTTGGGCAATTATATCAAACCGAATTTACGCTGGAAGCCAGCCGACAGGTGTCAGGCCCCAAGAACCCACAGAACCAGGTATACGAGGACCAGGTTAATAAATTAAAGCCCAGCATCTTAACCAGTATCAATAATTTAAGAAATAATTTATTGGTTGGCCGGCAACGGTTTCAGGATGATAATGCCAGGTTAAACGGCAGTTTAAATAAAATTCCTGTAAAAGAAAGAACTTTAATTGATATCAGCCGGGAGCAGGGTATCAAGAGTGCCATTTATACCTTTTTGCTGCAAAAAAGAGAAGAATCTGCCATAGCAGCAGCTGCTATAGTGCCCAATTACCGGGTGCTGGAAAAACCCGGATCCCATGGAATTATATCCCCGATTCCAAAAAGAACTTATGCCCTTGGTATTATTACCGCATTATTTATTTGCATCCTGTTTATATTTTTATTCGAATTCACTAACCAAACGGTGCTTTTCAGATCTCAAATTGAAAACCTCCTTGGCCTGCCGGTTTTAGCAGAGCTGGTATTTGCAGCCCACCATCAATATTCGCCCGTTGTTGTAGCGCACGGAAAACGCAGCCTGATTGCCGAACAGTTTAGGGAGCTAAGGACAAATCTGAATTATATTACAACCAATGCAAAAGATAAATGCAAAGTAATTTTAATTACGTCCTCCATTCCAAAAGAGGGAAAAAGTTTTGTGGCCATCAACACCTCTATTAGTTTAAGCCTTACCGGTGATAAGGTAATTTTACTGGAGTGCGATTTACGTAAACCAAAAGTAAGCAAGGCATTAGGATTAGAAAATACCATAGGCATCAGCAACTACATCATTGGAAAAGAAGATGAAAGGCAAATTATTAAAGCTGTTCCCGGTATTGAAAACCTATCGCTGATATCCTCTGGTCCGGTCCCCCCCAACCCGGCCGAACTGTTGGGTAATGCAAAATTTTTTGAGTTAATCGCCAGTTTAAAGCAACAATTTGACTATATTATTATAGACAGTCCGCCGGTAGCCGCAGTTACCGATGCGAAAATAATCGGTACCATTGCGGATGCTACAATTTACATTATAAGGCACAATTATACCAATACCTCATTTTTAAGTTTGATTGCTGATATTTCTAAAAAGGCATCTCTACCCAATATGAATATTGCATTAAATGGTATAGTAAATAAAAAAATTCTAGGCAAATCCTATGGATACAGTTACGGTTATGGCTATGGTTACGGATATGGCTACACCGATGACAAACAAGGCAATAAATTTCTCCGGAAAATAAAGAAGAGATTGTTTAACAAATAGTATTTAGTTGCCTGTATTTTACACAAATAATTAGTCATGAAAATTCAGCTAATTCAATTTCCAAAAATTACAGATCCGCGGGGCAATCTTACCTTTTTACAGGAACAAGACCAACTACCGTTCAAAATTCAACGGGTTTTTTGGACCTATGACGTGCCCGGTGGAGAAATGAGGGGAGGACATGCCTACAAAAGCCAACAGGAAATAATTATTGCGCTGAGTGGAAGTTTTGATGTAGTGATTACCCGGCCGGATGGTGCCACTGAAAAATTTTCATTGAACCGAAGCTATTACGGATTGTATGTGCCTGCATTAACCTGGAGGCATATGGAAAATTTTTCAACCAACGCATTAGGATTGCACGTTTCGAGCGGTCAATTTAATCCTGATGATTATATAAGGGATATTAATTTGTTAAAAAATTAAGTTGAATATGAGTCGGCCTACTGTATTTAATTGTTCTATTATCGGGTTACCCCAATTGGGTGATAGAAATGGAAGCATTACCGCCATTAACAATAGCCGCGAAATACCCTTTGACATCAACCGCATTTTTTATATTTACGATATCCCTGGCGGTGAAGATAGAGGTGCACATGCGCACAAAGCATGCCACCAGTTTTTAATTGCAGCGAGTGGAAGTTTTGAAATTGAATTAAATGATGGTAAAACCAAAAGGACCATGATGCTTAACCGGCCGTACCACGGTTTACACATTCCTCCCGGAATATGGGCAGCAGAAAAAAGTTTTTCTTCAGGTGCTATCTGCCTGGTATTAGCCTCGCATACTTACAGTGCAGATGATTATATCAGAGACTACCAATCCTTTATTGAATATACAAAAAACCTTCATGCTGAATGATATTGAATGTTGAGCCATCGCAATTTAACTATTACCTGCCCATTGATCCAAATCCTTTTGTTTCAGAATCATTTTTGAAACTGAATGAGGGAAAAGCAGATAAAATAGTTCGTTTAATTCAGGATACCGATAAGGTTCAAATGGGATTAATGGCTGGCGTAAAGGACGGGATTTTATTGTCACCATTTTCTGCCCCATTCGGTGGTTTTCATTTTAAGCATGATAATGTTTACCCTGCAGCGATCGAAAGTTTTATGATTGATTTGATGGCGTACGCTGAGCTTGAAAAATGGAATAATATTCATGTTACTCTTCCTCCTGATATTTATTCCCATTCTTTCAATTCAAAAGTCGCCAATACATTTATACGACTGGGTTTTAAAATGCAAACGCCCGATATTACCAATTGGGTTGACTTAACTCAATTTCAGGAGGCTTTTACACACGGCGCCACAAGAACTTATTATAACCAGGCAGTAAAAAATAAGCTTGCTTTTTGTTTGGTAAATGATGTAAATGAGATGGAGTTGGTTTATAACCTGATAGTGGAAAACAGGGCAAGGGTAGGTCGCCCAATTTTTATGACATTCAATGATTTGCAGGAAGCAGGTAAACTGTTTGCTACCGATTATTTTAAGGTAATAAACCCTGCCGGTGAAATGTTAGCCGCCGCAATTTTTTATAGAATTAATTCAAAAATTTCATTCGCAGTTTTTTGGGGAGATGCTATGGAAGGCAGACCGGCAAGGGCAATGGATTTTCTTGTTTTTCAGTTGTGGTGTTTTTATAAAAAGGCCGGATTTCAATTTATCGACCTGGGTAAATCTACTGAATCGGGTGTGCCTAATGAGGGATTACTCAGGTTTAAGGAAACACATGAATGCATTACCTCGCTGCGGTTTTCATTTACCTGGAAATGAGACCGGGTAATTCTTTACTGCTCTTTATCAAATGCAGCATACAGGAAGAGATTGATTCAAATAAATTCTACAAATGAAAAAAAAAGAAAAAATATTTTTAATAGGTGCAGGGGAAACGGCTCATTTAGCCTACGAATATTTTACGCATGATTCTTTCTACGAGGTTTGTGGATTTGCGGTTGAAATAAAATACCTGGACAAAAGTGAATTTTTAGGCTTACCGGTAGTGCCTTTTGAAGAATGTGAGACTTACTTTCCACCAAAAGAGTATAAAGTATTTGTTGCTATTATTTCCACCAACTTAAATACTGCAAGAACCAGGATGTTTAATCTCGCAAAAGAAAAAGGGTACCAATTTGCTTCGTATATCAGCTCCGGTGCATCTGTCTGGCATAATGTAGCAATTGGAGATAACTGTTTTATTTTAAGTGGCAATGTATTGCAACCATTTGTAAAAATTGGTGACAATGTAATTTTGTGGGGTGGTAATTATATTGGGCACCGATCCATTATAGGAGATAATTGCTTTTTAGCAGGACACGTAATAATAGCGGGGTTGACAAAAATTGGGAAAAATTGTTTTTTAGGTATTAACTCATCTATTTCTGATACACTCGAAATAGGGGAAGACTGCTTTATTGCTATGGCCGCCGTTGTAACTAAAAGTACGGAAGCGGATAGCGTATATGTCGGAAACCCGGCAAAAAAATCTCCTATCTCTGCAAAGACATATGGTGAGTACCGGGATTTTAAGCCCAAATTTTAACAGCAACTAACTACAATTAATAAGTTAATGGGAACTATGAGTTTTAGAAACTTAATTATTAACCCAATTGTTGAATTTATTGAAAGCGAAAGCCAGCAGCATGCATTTTGCATCGACAATCGTTTTTTTACTTACAAACAATTTGGAGAAGTAATTTCAAAAATCCGGAATAAAATAAAAGCAACTGCTTCCGGTCAACAATATATTGGATTAATTACCAATGATGATATTGAAACCTACGCTTCTATTTTTGCAATTTGGATGGAAGGAAAAGCCTATATCCCTCTACATGGGCTGCAGCCTGTAAGCAGATCTTTGGAGATTATTAGCCAGGTTAACCTTGGGGTTGTTTTTGATTCAGCAGGCAAGGCAAACTTCAAAGGGGTATCAGTAGTTAATACTGGAACACTGGAAAACGCCCCCAATAATTTTAGTGATTTAATCGATTTTTCAGAAAATGAATTAGCCTATATCCTGTTTACCTCCGGAACAACAGGAAAGCCCAAAGGTGTTGCAATAAACAGAAATAACATTGCTTCTTTTGTTGCCTCTTTTTGGGCAACAGGTATTGTGTTAGATGAACAGGATAAATGTTTGCAATGCTTTGATCTTACATTTGATGTTTCGGTGCAATCGTATCTCATTCCACTATTAAAAGGCGCCTGCGTTTATACAATTCCAACAGAAAAAATAAAATACAGTTATGTTTTTACATTGCTGGAAGATCATCAATTAACTTTTGGATCAATGGCACCTTCTATGCTTCGATTCCTTAAACCTTATTTTGATGAGATCAGGGTTCCGTCTATGAAATATTGTATTCTTACTGCTGAAGCATCACCAATGGATTTGATTGCAGCGTGGCATCATTGTATTCCCAACGCTGAAGTATATGATTTTTATGGTCCAACTGAAGGCACTATTTATTGCACTTACTATAAGGTGGATTTTGAAAAAGGAATAAAATCATATAATGGGTTGTTAAGCATTGGCAAACCGATGGACGGGTTTGAGGCTGTAATTGTGGACGATCATAATAGGGTGCTGGAAAAAGGCCAGAAGGGTGAACTTTGTATTGCAGGCAAACAACTAACACCTGGGTACTGGAAAAATGAGGAAAAGAACAGTGAATCTTTTTTTCAATTGAATTATAATAATATTGCTACACGATTTTACCATACAGGCGATCTCTGTTATATTGATGTAGAAGGTGATTTAATGTACTCGGGAAGAATTGATAACCAGGCAAAAATACAAGGGTATCGGGTGGAATTAGGTGAAATTGAAGGCCATGCAAGGTCATTTTTGGAGGGCAAAAATGCTATAGCCATTCCTTTTATTGGTGCATCAGGCAATACCGAGATTGGACTTATAATTGAATCGCCTGATATGGACCGGTTAACTGTTGATAATTATCTGCGATTAAAGCTACCTCCCTACATGATTCCAACTACATATAAATTCATAACAGAATTTCCAATCAATACCAGTGGAAAAATCGATCGAAATAAACTTAAAGATGCTTTGTTATAAATGAATAGTTACACAATTAGAAGGGCAACTATTCAGGATATCCCGTTTTTAGTTGAAACAATTATTGAGGCAGAAAAAAGCGGTAGCGAAAGATTAAGTTATGCTACCATTTTCGGGTTATCGATTCAGGAAACCAATGATTGTTTGCAAAAAATACTGCAGGAAGAAATTGATGGATGTGAATTATCATTGAGTAGTTTCCTTGTTGCCGAAAGACATGGCGAAATAGCTGCAGCAGTTGGTGCCTGGCTGGAAGGAGAGGAGGGCGTTTCTTCAACCTCAATGAAGGGAAGTCTGTTAGCATGTACACTTCCCCTTGAAGTTATAAAAAGGGCATCAACTATTTCAAATATAATAGGTGAATTACACATCGAAGTTGCAAGGGGGGTATTACAAATTGGGTTGGTCTATGTTTCCCCGGATCACAGAGGAAACAACCTAACTCAGCAACTTATTAAAGCACAAATAGAACGATCGAAATCCAAAATGGATACCTTAACAGAGGTACATGTTCAGGTATTTGGAAACAATCTTCCTGCTATCCGCGTTTACGAAAAATGTGGTTTTAAAAAAATAGGCGAAGTTGAATGTTCCACTGATGCCATTTTGGATTACCTCCCCGGTCGGTCGAAAATTTTAATGAAACTGGGCGTTTAAAATTAAAAGCAATGTATAATGGAAAATAAAACATTAGACGGTCTGACAGAAATCTTCAGAAAAGTTTTTGCAGAACCAGGTTTAGTACTCACAGAGCGGATGTCATCCAGGGATGTAGAAAAATGGGACTCGTTGGCACACCTGATTATGATCAAAGAAGTAGAAACTTATTTTCATATAAGCTTTAAAATAAGAGAACTGGCAAGCATACAAAACGTAGGTGATTTAATTTGTGTAGTAGACTCGAAATTGAAAGATCAATCAAATAATCACTAGTTAAATCTTAACAATTAAATCCATGATTAAATTTTTAGACCTTCAACAAATAAATCAACAATATGCAGCAGAACTAAAGGAAGCTGCAGCAAGGGTAATAGATAGTGGTTGGTACCTGTTGGGTAACGAAGTGAAAAACTTTGAGCACAATTTAGCCGCATATATTGGAACTAAACATGCAATTGGTGTTGCAAATGGGTTGGATGCATTACGGCTGGTGTTGAAAGCATATATTGAAATGGGAGTAATGCAGGAAGGAGATGAAATTATTGTACCTGCTAATACTTACATCGCTTCCATACTGTCTATAACTGACAACAGGTTAAAGCCAATATTGGTGGAACCCCATATCAATACCTACAACCTGGATATTGATTTAGTTGAAAACCAAATTACCGAAAAAACAAAGGCGATACTGGTAGTACATTTATATGGTCAAACTTGCTGGTCTGAACGATTGAGCGCTATCGCCCAAAAGTATCATCTTAAGGTGATAGAAGACAATGCACAGGCTATTGGTGCAGGATATGCGAATAAACAAAATGAAGTTGTTAGAACCGGGGCATTGGGCGATGCAGCTGGATTTAGTTTTTATCCCGGAAAAAACCTTGGTGCATTGGGGGATTCAGGTGCTGTAACCACCAATGATGATGAGTTGGCAGTTATAATCAGGGCATTAGCAAATTATGGAAGCACACAAAAATATGTAAACAAATACCAGGGGCTTAACAGTCGCCTGGATGAAATACAAGCCGCTTTGCTCGATGTAAAGTTGAAATATATAGATACCGAAAATAAACGCCGAACTCAAATTGCCCAATACTATTGCGACAACATTCATCATCCTGAAATAATTTTACCTGGCTATACAGCTTTTTCAGTTTCCCACGCCTGGCATATCTTTGTTATCAGAACACCCGACCGGAACAAGTTGCAAATTTTTCTTACGGAAAACGGTATTCAAACGCTGATTCATTATCCCATTCCGCCTCATAAACAAGTAGCCTACAAAGAATTAAATGGTTTGAGCCTACCGGTAACGGAACAAATTCACAACGAAGTATTAAGTCTTCCCATCAGCCCTGTAATGACAGAAAATGAAGTTAAAAGAGTCGCTGAAATAATGAATCTGTACAATAGTCAGTTGTAAATGAATCCACTCACCAATCGAATTTTAAAAGGACTTTATTTTAGGATTACCCTGCCTTTTCGTTTGGGCCGACTTTATTATAAAAGGTTATTCAAATTCATTTTGCCCAATTTTCAAAAAATTATTCGCAAGGATGTAATCTTTAAAGATTATCCGGTATGTAATCAAAAGATACTTGTATCGGGTAATGGTAAAGTGTCCATAGGAACAAAATGTTCATTTGGTTATAAATTAGGGGGCAATTTTCACAGGGGATTAATTGAGATACAGCCACGATACACATCTGCTGAAATTGTAATTGGTGATAATGTTAACTCAAATAACAATTTAATTCTCTGTGCGGCACAATTAATTGAAATAGGAAATGATACACTTATCGGACAAGGTGTTTCTATAATAGATCATGAAGGACACGGAATGGCACCTGATAAAAGGGGAGAAGTAGGCGAAATAGGAAAAGTTATTATTGGACGAAATGTTTGGATTGGTAATAATGTTACCATTCTTAAAAATTCGGAAATAGGTGATAATACAATTGTAGGAGCCGGTGCTATTGTAACTGGGAAATTTCCGGCAAATGTTATTATTGGCGGTGTACCGGCAAAGATAATCAGGCAACTATATGAGTAAAGAGCAAAGTGCTTACAGGCAGATATTTAAAGCAACTTCTATTTTCGGCGGTGTACAAGTCTTTAATATTATACTTTCAATTGTAAGGGCAAAATTTGTTGCGGTACTTTTAGGAGCAGCCGGCATGGGGGTTTTTGGTTTACTTAAATCTACCACCACTTTAATAAGCACTTTAAGTGGTTTAGGCCTTGGATTTAGTGCGGTTAAGGACATATCAGAAGCAAATGGAACCGGGGATATAAACCGCATATCCAGGGTAATTACAGTCTTTCGACGTTGGGTTTGGTTTACGGGTATTATTGGTGCGCTGGCCTCCTTGTTGCTGGCATCGCAGTTAAGTCAATGGACCTTTGGAAACAAGGAATATACCCTTGCATTTGTTTGGTTATCGGTTACCTTCATTATCAATGCAATTAGTACTGGTCAGGGGGCGCTATTAAGAGGCATGCGCCGGATTAAAGACATGGCCCAGGCCAGTGTAACTGGTTCAGTACTCGGGCTGCTGGCTTCCCTGCCTTTATATTATTATTTTGGTATTAAGGGGATTGTGCCCACTTTTATTATTACGGCCTTAATAACATTACTGCTTACCTGGTATTATGCCCGAAGAATAAAAACAGAAAAAGTTACGGTTAGTTATAAAGCGAGCTATCGCGAGGGCCTTGGAATGGCAAAGCTGGGGATAATGATGACGCTTAGTGGCTTTGTAGGCGTAGCTGTTAGCTATCTTGTAAATATTTATATCAGCAGAACCGGCAGTATTGCGGATGTTGGTTTATACCAGGCAGGTTGGAGTCTTACGGATGGTTATGTGGGACTTATTTTTACCGCTATGGGCACCGATTTTTTCCCGAGGCTGGCTGCCGTAAATAAAGACAGGGAAAAAGTAAATGAAGTGGTAAACCAACAGGCAGAAATATCCCTGCTAATAATTGCACCATTGTTGATTTTGCTGATCTCTACAACTCCCCTGGTTATCCGGATATTATTATCAAAAGATTTTATCCCGATTATTGTTTTTGTGCAATGGGTGGTTTTAGGATTGTTGTTAAAGGCGGCCACCTGGAGTTTGGGATTTATAATTGCGGCAAAAGGAGATGGCAAATTGTTTTTGATAATTGAAGTTGCAGGGGGTGTTGTGGTATTACTTTCAAATATTTTAGGTTATCATTATCTTGGTCTCGAGGGCCTTGGTATCTCTTTTACTTTCGGATTTATTTTATCATTTTTATTTGTTTGGATTGTCTGTGTTTCGAAGTATCAATTTTCTTTCTCGAACACTTTTATAAAAATATTCAGCATTCAATTTGTAGGCTGCCTGATTGCTTTTTTAATAGCCCGGTTGTATGGTTACCCGGTGGCTTATTATAGTGGCACGATTATTTTTTTAATGATCGGATGGTATTCAGCGAGAGAAATTGATAAAAGAATTGGAATCCTTTCAATTCTTAATAAATTTAAATAATCCTTTTTTACAATCATTAAAAAATAGGAGCATCTTGATTTTGGAAAAAATCTAAAATGATAAAAATATTAAATGCAGCCACTAGTTTCCATTATTGTTGTTACCTATAATTCTGCCCGTTTTTTGATGGAAGCTCTGGAAAGTATTGCTGCGCAAACATGGCAGGAATTGGAGTTGATCATTACGGATGATTACTCTACAGACAATACAGTTTCCCTTTGCCGCGATTGGATGGCAGGTAAAAAAAATCGTTTTGTAAGAACGGAAATTATTACCGTACCGAAAAATACCGGGATCGCGGCAAATTGTAACCGGGGGTTAAACGCGGCCGATGGTGAATGGATTAAATATTGTGCAGGAGACGATGCATTGTTTCCAAATTGTATTGAAGACAATATGCATTATATCGAAAGCAAACCCGATGCAAAAATCCTATTTTCTTATGCTAAAACATACCTGGATACTTTTGAAGAAAAGAATTTTATCCGAATAATACCCGCTCAGAAGCCTGGAAATATTATTAATGAAGAAATAACGGCAGAAGAGCAATACCGATTATTATTAATTTCCGATAGAATTACCTTCACACCTTCGAGTTTTATAAACCGTCAAACACAAATAGCTGTAGGAGGGTTTAATGAGCAGGTACAGTTACAGGAAGACTATCCATTGTGGTTGAACCTTACGAAGGCCGGTTATAAACTTCATTTTATGGAGAAGGAAACCGTTAGGTACAGGCAACATGGGATGGCTACCAACAATATGACAACAGAATATCTGATTAAGCCAAACTATTTTCGTACTGAGAAGTTTCGTAGAGAATATATTTATCCAAATTTGCCATGGGATATCCGATGGAATGAGCGGTTGATTTGGTATGGCTCCCAAATTTTTAAAAATGACCGGTTAAACAGAAATACCGGATTCAACAGGTTGTTAAGGACTTTCCTGACATCCTGGATAAACCCTTTTAAATATTTTCTCTACCTAAAGAAGAAATTGGCAAAGGATATAAGTAAAGATCCATTTTATAAATAAATATTAAAAAAAATATTAATTACTCAAGAGAGAAAATTGAGAAACTTATTTTAAGACAAATGAAGACTACAATAATTGCCGGAGCAAGGCCCAATTTTATAAAAGTTGCACCAGTAATTCATGCTATAAAAAAAGCACAGCAAAACGGAGAAAAAATCGCTTACCGGCTTGTACATACCGGTCAGCATTATGACCCTAAAATGAGCGACACTTTTTTTATAGAATTAAACATACCACAGCCTGATATAAACCTGGAATGTGGAGGTGGAACCCAGGCTGAACAAACCGCAGCTATTATGATAGCTTTTGAAAAGGAACTGGTGGCTAATCCTGCTGATTTGGTAATTGTTGTGGGCGATGTTACCTCTACAATGGCTTGCAGCATTGTGGCCAAAAAATTAAATACAAAGGTGGCCCATATTGAAGCAGGTATCCGGTCTTTCGACTTAAGCATGCCGGAGGAAATTAACCGCATGGTTACAGATAGCATTACCGATTATTTTTTTACAACAACGAAATGGGCGGGGGGAAATTTGCTAAAGGCAGGTGTGGAACAAACCCGAATTTTTTTTACCGGTAATGTAATGATTGATACGCTGATGGCCAATCAGCATAAGTTTAGGGAACCGGCTATCTGGGCTAAATTAAAGTTGGAAAAGAAACAGTTTGTTGTGTTGACTTTACATCGCCCGGCAAATGTAGACGAACCTGGAAAACTGAAGGAAATTATAGAAACTATATTAAATAATGTGAATGGGCTTCCTGTTATTTTTCCCATACATCCCAGAACTGCGAAAATCTTTACCGATCTCGGAATTGAGGCAGAGAACATGCACCTGGTTGATCCGATGGGCTACCTCGAATTTAATTTCCTTGTAAGTAATTCGAAAGCTGTTATTACCGATTCAGGCGGTATTACAGAAGAAGCAACTGTATTTGGAATTCCATGTTTGACATTGAGAGATAATACAGAGCGCCCAGAAACCTGTGAAATTGGAACCAATGAATTGGTGGGTGCTCAACCTGTAAAAATAAAAATGGCCCTCGAAAAATTATTTAATGGCAATTGGAAAAAAGGAACCATCCCCGCTTTATGGGATGGGAATACTGCAGAACGGATTGTGGAGCGGATTTTATCATTTAATGGATAGCCACAGACACCTATATTTAAAAAATATGTTAATTCATTTGTTTAATGGCTTCATTTATCAATGGCAATAACTTATTCCAACAGAGATAGTTGGTATCTTTTCCTGATATTCCCTTTTTTAACCGCGATTATTGCGTTAAAGAACTATAAGGCACCCTGGGCAAAAAACATTGTTTGGGCTTTTATTGTTTTCTATGGTTTTACATTTGGGATGTCGAAAGAAACTTCTACAGGTGAAAGTACGGCAGATATTACCAGGTATGCGCAGCAAATTAAGGATCTTTACAACCAGGATTTAAGTTTTGGAGAAATAATAAATTTATATCAACAAAATGATGATATTGATATTGCACGGCTCACCATTGCCATTGGTGTTTCAAGGATTACAGACAATCAGCAGGTATTAACAGCTATCTACGCCTTTATTTTTGGTTTCTTTTTTACCCGTAATTTCTGGTTTTTGTTAGATCGCCTCCGGGGGAAAATTAAGCCACTTACCATATTATTAATGGCTTGCTTTTTTTTAGTGAATCCATTTTGGAATATCAATGGCTTCCGGTTTCATACCGCTGTACAAATATTCATTTATGGATTGCTCCCATTTATTTTTGAAGGCAAAAAAAAATCGATCCTTTTCTGTGCGCTTGCCATCCTGGTACATTTTTCTTTTTTAGTGCCCATGGCAGTATTATCAATCTACCTGTTATTGGGAAACAGAACCTTATTTTTCTTTTGTTTTTTCCTGGCTTCAATGGTTAGTTCAGAAATTAACATTGCAGGCTTAAATACATTTATTCAGGAAAATGCCCCCGAGGATCTGGATGAGCGAACCGCATCTTACAGGGGTGAAGAAAGGGTGCAGGATTATAGGGAAGGAACAGGGTTTGCCGATACCGAAAATGAAAGCCTGCATGCCAAAATATATTTGCAATGCCTGCAATGGCCATTAATGGCATTGCTTGTTTTTCTTTTTTTTATATACAGAAAAATTGGGCGGGTTAATAGAGCATTTTCAAACAGCCTTGCATTCACACTGCTGTTTTGGGGGTTTGCCAATTTTATGAGCTCGCTGCCATCGGGAGGCCGTTTTTTGGCCGTGGCTTCACTCTCTGCTTTGCCCCTGCTCATTTTTTATGTACAAAATGTAGCTAATGAAAAATTTATAAGGAATAAAATTCTGATTCTTTCCCCCGCCTTATTGTTTTTTATTATTATATCTACCCGTATGGGTCTCTATTCTATCAGTGTAAACACGTTGATATCGAATCCTGTAGTAGCCCTGCTATTAAATTATAATATTGCTGTCAATGATTTAATTAAATAGCATTTCAAGATCAGCTATCCTATTTGGCCACTTTTTATTGCTTAATATTCCAAGCCTTTGCTAGTGTTACGTTAAGAATCAAATGAAGGTTCGGTTTGTGAATAGTGAATGGTCAATAGTGAATAATTGACCATTCACTATTGCCAATTCACACCCAACTTAACACTAGTTTAAAAAGTTGTTTTTTAAAAGGCTGATAAAATTAACAGGTAGTAATAAATATTTGACTGTTTCATGAAACTAAGTATAATTATTCCTGTTTACAATGTGGAGGACTATATTGAAAAATGTATTCTTAGCCTTCAAAATCAGGACATACCCCGCAATGAGTATGAAATTATAGTAATCAATGATGGCTCTCCTGATAACAGCAGGGCTGTTATACTTCAACTCATTCAGCAGTTTGATAATATTGTTTTTATCGACCAGGAAAACAAAGGTGTGTCATTGGCAAGAAATGCAGGTATTGACAAAGCATCCGGCCGTTACCTTATTTTTATTGATCCGGATGATTATGTAGAACCGAATACATTTTCCCGCATTCTGGAAGTGGCCAATGAAAAACGGGCACAGGTGGCATTTCTGGGTTTTACATTTTTATTAGCGGATAATTCAGTTAAAAAGAAAATTCTCTTTGCTAAAGAAAGCGGGAAAGTATATGATGGAATCAATGCCTATAAAATTTCAAGGGGAGATGGCACTATTGACCCTGACAGATCAGTGGCGATTCTTTTTGAAACGGCATTTATAAACAAATACCAGCTTCGCAATTTGGCGGCAATACCCTACCTGGAAGATGGAGAGTTTTTAGCAAGGGTAATGTGCCTGGCGGAGCGATGCATTTTCGATGGAAACAAATTTTACCTGCGTACTACCCGGCTTGGGTCTGCCACCAACTCTGGTTTGTTTTATACTGACAGGGCCATCAAAGGCTTTATTATTGCAGCTAACAATCTTTTCAGGTTTCAACAATCTACTTTAATAAATGCGCAACAAAAACAGTTTCTAAATCAACCCCTTTGCAAATTTATTTTACTCGCGATCAACTCAAGTTTTAGAAACAAGGGCTTGTTAAGGCGCAACAATGTAGTGATGGAATTAAACAACCTGGGAATAAAGCGTTGCCCTATAAAGAGCTGCAATAAATATTATTGGCGGGATGGCTTCTTCTTTAATCTCTCACCTAAAATATATTCAATTTATAAACCAATCTGGTCGTTGTTTGATTCGTTGATTTTCAGATTATTTAAAGTGCATCCCTGATGTTGTCAAAGTATAAGTATAAAAACTGGAAGAAAAATGAACCTGTAAATTTGGTAGCGTATCTTTTTTCACCTTGCTTTTTGGGATTAAGAGTGGTGAATTTTATATGCCAGAAAATTTTCAGAATTAACGCGGAAGTTCCTTTTATGGTGCATTATACTTCTACAGTAAGTAAAACTATTTTTTTAGGAAAAGATGTTGCCCGGTATTTTGCCAATTCAGGCGGTTGTTATATTCAAGGCATCAACAAGATTTACATTGGAGACCACACTATTTTCGCACCGGGCATAAAAATAATATCTGCCAATCATAATAAGAGTGATTTTTCAAAACACGATAAATCAATAGGCCCAATTAGAATAGGGAGTAACTGCTGGATAGGTGCCAACGCCGTAATATTACCGGGGGTACAATTAGGAGACAATGTAATAGTAGGTGCCGGCAGTGTGGTTACAAAATCGTTTGGCGATAACCTGGTGATTGCCGGCAACCCTGCAAGGATATTAAAAACAACCCTGGACGATTAATGGATGGCTATTTTTTTAAAGACTTCCGATTTTACTTTTAGAGAAGTGTATGACATGAAAAATCATGTAAGTTTAAAATGCAAAAAAATTAATGACTTCAAAGAATATATTAATTGTAACCCAGGCTTTTTATCCTGAAAATTCACCACGTTCTTTTCGGGCTACAGAACTCGCAAAAGAGTTTGCAAGGTCTGGCCATAACGTAACAGTAATAACACCCCGACACGATCCCGTTCATGCAGCTTTTGAAGCGGAATTCGGTATATTGATAAAAGACCTGGGAAAGTACAATTGGAAATCATTAGCAGTGAAAGGAAGTGGAATCGAATTGTTTATAAGAAGAGTAGTGAGCCGGTTTTCGAATTTGCTGTTTGAATACCCTTCTATTCAACTACTTGGTTTGGTAAAAAAGGCGTTAAAGTTAGAAGCTGGATACGACCTGATGGTATCCATTGCAGTACCATACCCGATACATTGGGGCGTGGCTGCAGCGAGGACAAAGAACAGAAGAATTGCAAAAGTTTGGGTAGCTGATTGCGGCGATCCCTATGTAGGCCGGGAAAATGACACTTTTAATGTGCCATTTTATTTCAAATATGTAGAAAAATGGTTTTGCAGAAAGACAGATTTTATAACAGTGCCCACCATTGGGTCAATACCTGCTTATTTCAGGGAATTTCATGCTAAAATCAGGGTGATATCCCAAGGATTCCGTTTTGAAGATATTACCTTATACCATGGTGCTAAAGAAAGCAGCTATCCTGTTTTTGCGTATGGAGGGGCATTCATTCCTGGTATGCGGGACCCGACAGAGCTACTAGCTTATTTATGTTCGTTAAAAATTGATTTCGAATTCCGTGTATTTACCACAACCCCAGATATGGTACACCCTTATGTTGCTTTATCAAACGGCAGAATAAAACTAATGCCCGTAATACCAAGAAAGGAACTGCTTTTTGAATTAAGTAAGTTTGATTTTTTAGTGAATTTTGAAAATGAAGGTAACAGGCAAACACCCAGCAAACTGATTGATTATGCCATCATCAATAAGCCAATTCTTTCTGTAAAAACGGGGGCACTTAATAAAATAGCAGTGGATGAATTTCTTTCAGGTGATTATAAAAACCGCGTAATTATTGACCATCCTGAACAGTACCGGATTGAAAATGTTTGCCAAAGATTTCTGTCTTTATTATAAGGGCATCTCTAAAAACCCATTTTTTTTATTTAACCTCACCTTTAATTCCCCTCCTGAAAGAGAGGAAAAGGAAGGTTTTTAGAGATGCCCATAAATAAAATAGTACCACTTTTAACAGCTATGGTATTGGGACTAATAAACTTTTAAGTAAATACAATTAGCCAGGTTGATTGAATGAATTTGAAACAACAAATAAGCAGAAATCTTTCGAATATTCCGGGGTGGAGAACCAATCGTAAGGTCATCGTTATTGAATCTGATGACTGGGGTAGTATCCGCATGCCATCGCTGGAAGTGTTAAACAGGTTATTAAATCAAGGGCTTGATTTGCTTACGGGTGATTCCGCCAGGTACAATCAGAATGATGCATTGGAAACCAGTGAAGACATGGCCGCTTTATTTGAGGTGTTGACAAATTTCAAGGATTTTAAGAGCAATCATCCTGTAATTACCCCTGTTTGTGTGGTAGCCAATCCTGATTTTGAAAAAATAAAAGCCGACAAGTTTAACCGGTATTATTGGGAACCCTTCACCCAAACATTAAAACGAAACAATCAACCAGGCGTTATAAATTTATACAACGAGGGTATTGCCAATGGTTTCTTCTTACCGCAATTTCACGGCCGGGAACACCTGAATGTAGCGGAGTGGATGCGGGCACTTCAGCAAAATGACAAAGAAGCCCGGATTGCATTTAATGATGGTGTATGGGGATTTAACAACAAGCATCCAAATGGGGTAATGTTCCAGGCGGCATTTGACCTGCCTTATTTAAGTGACCTGGGATTGCAGCATGAAATAATTGAATCTGGTCTCACAATGTTTGAAGAACTATTTGGTTATAAAGCCACCTATTTTGTGCCACCTAATGGTCCATTTAATAATTCGCTGGAGGAAACTGCCGCGGCGAATGGTATTAAATATATGTTTGCTTCCAAGATTCAAACAGAAGTATTGGGTGAAGGCAAAACAAAAACAGTGTTTCATTGGCTGGCGCAAAAAAATAAATGGGGACAACTATACATGGTACGCAATGCTTTTTTTGAACCCAATCAAAAAGGAAGCGCAGCGGTAAACAATTGTTTACAGGAAATTGACATTGCATTTAAGTGGGGTAAACCTGCAGTAATCAGCACACATAGAGCCAATTTTATTGGAAGTTTACATATTGACAACAGAACCCAAAGCCTGCGACTCTTCAAAGAGTTATTGGCAAATATATTAAAGCGCTGGCCGGAGGCTGAGTTTATGAGTTCAGATCAATTAGGTAGTTTAATAGATCATTCCACTAAGTAATCGATGGTTGTAGATTTTTTAAAAAGGCAAAAGGCAACTTTGAGTGCTCATATAAACAACTACCGGGGTAAAAAATTACATGGTCGTTTTTTAATTATTGAGTCTGATGATTGGGGGGCTATCAGAACTCCCTCAAGGTATGCATTGGAAGCATTTAAAAATAAAGGGCTCGACCTCCCTAACAGTGTGTATAAAAACGACAGCCTTGCCAGCAACGAGGATCTCGATGCGCTTTTTAATTTATTACAATCCCTGCGTGACAATAGCGGGAACCCGCTTAAACTTACCGCTAATGTAATAATGGCTAACCCGGATTTTAAAAAAATTAAGGCAGCAGATTTTAAAACATTTTACTTTGAAGATTTCCGTTCTACCCTTTTACATTATCCACAACACGACCAATCATTTTCTAGATGGCAAAAGGCGATTACCGATGGGCTTTTTATGCCGCAGTTCCACGGAAGGGAACACCTGCAATATAACCGCTGGTTAAAAGTTTTACAGGCAGGAAATGAGGACGCCCTGTTTTGTTTTAACCTCGGTGCCACCTATTCCGGGTTAAAAGACTATAGTTTTATGGAGGCCTACGATTGGGATTCACCCACTGATGTAGAAGAACAAAAGAAAGTAGTTTTAGAAGGATTGCGCATGTTTGAAAATGTTTTTGGGTTTAAATCAAAATCATTTATTGCCCCATGCTATAATTGGGATTCAGCATTAGAGCCGCTGTTACAGGCAAATGGAGTTAAAATCATCCAGGGCATCCGGTATCAATTAAAGCCAACAGGTTGTTTTGATAACTACCAGCGTATGCCTCATTCTTTTGGTGAAATTAACCAATTAGGGTTAGCCTATAATGTACGCAACTGTTTTCTGGAGCCATCCATGTTACCTGCAAAGGATTGGGTAGATAGTTGTCTTGCACAAATAGCAACGGCATTTTTATGGCAAAAGCCTGCAGTAATTTGCAGCCACCGGATCAATTATATTGGTTACATAGATAAGGGCAACAGGGAGCGGGGATTGAGGGATTTGAAAACAATCATTAGAAAAGTGCAAAGCAAGTGGCCTGATGTGCAATTTATATCAACAGACCAACTGGATGAAATGCTCGCATTGAAATAGTAATAGTAAAATGGAAGCAATAAAAGTATTATTTACCGGTGATTTTTGTCCGCATAACAGGATGGAGACATTTTCAAAAGATGGCAACTACGCAGCTGTTTTTAATGATTTTATCGAAGTATTCAAGAACAATGATCTGAATGTTACGGATGTGGAATGTCCATTGACGGCAACCAGTAGCCGGGTTCCTAAAATAGGTCCTTACCAGTTTGCTTCGCCCCACACGATTGGAATATTGCAATATGCCAATATCGGGCTGGCAGCCATGGCAAATAACCATATGATGGATTGTGGTGCTGAGGGAGTAAATGACACCATAAATATTTGTAAAAAGGCTGGTATTGCCACTGTTGGCACAGGAGCTAATAATACCGAAAAAAGAAAGCCTTTTTCAACAGTAATAAAAGGTAAAAAAATTGCCATTATTAATTTCGCAGAAAATGAATTTATTTCAGTACCGGGCAGTGAGGTGGGCGCGAATGGCATGCACCTGGTGAATAATTATTATGACATTACTGCTGCAAAAAAAGACCACGATTTTGTATTGCTGATGGTGCATGGAGGCAACGAATTTTATTCATTGCCTTCGCCCAGGATAAAGGAAACTTATCGCTTTTTCATTGATATTGGTGCCGATGTGGTTATATCCAATCACACTCATTGTTTTAGCGGCTATGAAGTTTATAATGGCAAACCAATTTTTTACAGCCTGGGTAATTTTATTTATGACTGGCCGGAAAAACAGCAGGCGGATTGGAATTTTGGTTATGTAGTAAAGCTGAGTATAACTGATAAAATTGATTTTGAAATTATCCCGCTTAAACAAAATAGCGGAGTACCAGGTGTTTTTAAATTGGATGAGGAAGAGAAAATTAGTTTTGATTTAAAACTCGCTCAATTCAATAAAATCATTGGCGATGATGAACAACTGGCCAGCTCATTTGATGCCTATTGCAATTCTGTAAAACGAATGTATGAGGCATTTATTGAACCAGGTTTTGGAAAAACAATTGCATCACTAAGGGCAAGGGGTTTTTTCCCAAAATTTATGAAGAAGAGAAAACGGTTACTATTATTAAACCTGGCAAGATGCGAAGCCCACAGGGATGTGCTAATAAATTTGCTTTCAAAATAATAAGAAATTTTCATGTGCGGAATAACAGGATATATTAATACGGATAGCAGGTGCATACCCAACACGGCAGTAATACGTGAAATGTTGGGCGCCCAGAAACACCGTGGGCCGGATGATTCCGGAATTATGGCTTTTAGTTTGAAGAATCAAAAAGCGCAGGAGTATATCCATCAGCAAACGCAGGAAATCAATGACCCATTTGAAGGCATACTCGGCTTTAACAGGCTAAGTATACTAGATTTGTCGGCAAATGGACATCAGCCAATGAGTTCACCGGATGGTAATGTATTGTTAATGCTAAATGGAGAAATATACAATGCGTTTGATTTGAAGCCAGCTTTGATTGCAGACGGATGTAAATTTAAAAGTACTACCGATACAGAAGTGGTATTATACCTTTATCTGAAGTATGGTTTCAGGGGAATGGTGGAAAGACTGAATGGGATGTTTGCAATAGTGGTGGCTGACTTAAGGGAAGGCAAACTGTATATAACCAGGGATCGCTTTGGTATTAAGCCCATGTACTTTTATAATAAAAACGGCGTACTCGCTTTTTCATCTGAATTAAAAAGCTTTTATGCATTGGATCAATTCAATGCTACTGTAAATACTGGGCTGCTGGATGAATACCTTATATTTAAAAACAACCTGAATAAGACGTTGATCAATGATGTGCAGCGGATAGCACCCGGACATTATTTAACATATAGTTCTGGCCAGGGAATTTCTTTTACTCAATATTTTGACGTCAACCATTATGAGCGGCAATCAGCAAAGGGGGCCGACTTTGAGGAAGCACTTAATAAACTGCATGATGTTCTTGAAAAGAGTGTACAATCGCAATTAATGAGCGATGTGAAATTAGGTTGCCAGTTATCCGGTGGGGTTGACTCCTCATTGGTGACCTGGCTGGCAAAAGACATAAAGCAGGATAATTTGTTAGAAAGTGTATCCATTGTTTTCGACGACAAAAGATTTAACGAAAAACCCTTTATTGATAAAGTGGCTAATCAGCTGGGAATTATTTCACACCAGTTCCCACTGCAGTCAGAATTTTATCAGGACAGCATCAGGCAGGCAACCTGGCACCTGGAAGAACCTATCAATCATCCGAATACCATCGGTATATATTTACTTGCACAAAAAGCAAAGGAGTATGTTACCGTTTTATTAAGCGGCGAAGGAGCAGATGAAGTATTTGGGGGCTATGCCCGTTTTTATGCTGTGATGTATCCCTATGCCAACAAGAAATTCTTCTCTGGATTAAAACAATCCGTCAACAACCCGTTCAAGTTTTTAAGGCAATATACTGACCCCTTTACAAGAGCCAATTTGGGCGTTGCCACAATGACGGAACAAATGGCCCTTTCATTAAAGCCTGATTTTAGATATGCCAATGCAACATGCCAAAGAAAAGCAGTATTTGATGAACTGACTGGCTCTGTATTTGACAAACAGGTTAAATATGATATGGCTACCTACCTGCCCGATCTCTTAACCCGGCAGGATAAAATGTCAATGGCGCATTCTATCGAGAACCGGGTACCCTTTCTTGATAATCGGGTGGTTGACCATTCATTTACAATACCGACCAACTACTTAATAAAACGAAAGGCTGCAGAAAGTAACAACACAGAGAAGTATATTTTGAAAAAAATGTGTGGTAATGTATTTGGCGATGAGTTCGCTTTTAGAAATAAAATGGGTTTCGGAATTCCTTTGCGTGAGTTTTTGGCAAAACCAGCTTTTAATAGTTATTTACGGGAGGAAATTTTACCGGGGATTGAAAAAAGAAATTTGCTGAATAGTAATAAAATAGCAGCCTGGATTAATAATCTTGAACAGATCAGTGTAGCGGAGTTGGATGCATTGTGGGTGGTAACAGGCCTTGAAATTTGGATGAAACAATTTATTGATAGATGAAAATAGCGATACACCACACTAAAGGAACTTTCAGCGTACGTTGGATTGCTTATTGCGAAAAAAATGGCATTCCCTATAAAATTGTTGATTGTTATAAAACCGATATAATACAGCAGCTAGAAGACTGTACCGCTTTGATGTGGCATTTTCATCATGCAGGTGCCAGGTCAGTATTATTTGCAAAGCAATTGATGTATTCAGTGGCCATCTCAGGGAAAAAAGTCTTTCCGGGCTTTAGTAGTGCCTGGCATTTTGATGACAAAGTAGGACAGAAATACTTGCTGGAAGCCTTAGGGGTGCCTTTTGTCGCAACATATGTTTTTTACTCAAAAAAGGAGGCGATAGAATGGATAAATAATACCAGCTTTCCCAAAGTATTTAAATTGAGAGGAGGAGCAGGTTCTGTAAATGTACGGTTGGTTAATTCAAAAAGGGAGGCAATAAGATTGGTGAACAAATCTTTTGGAAGGGGCTTTGGTCAATACCAGGGTTGGTCCAATTTTAAAGAGCGGCTTCGGAAATACAGGAATGGCAAAACATCATTTATTGACCTTTGTAAAGGAGTGGCCCGTATTTTTTACAAACCTGCATTCGATAAAATTGCAGGAAGAGAAAGGGGCTATATCTATTTTCAGGATTTTATTGAAAACAACGATAGTGATATTAGAATCATAGTAATAGATGGAAAAGCTTTTGCCGTAAAAAGAGTGGTGAGAAAGAACGATTTTAGGGCTTCAGGCAGCGGAGTTGCATTGTATGATAAGAATCTATTTGATCTGGGATCCGTTAAACTTGCGATGAATATTTCTTCCCGTTTAAATGCGCAATGCGTTGCCTATGACTTTGTATATAAAAATGGCAGACCTTTAATTTTAGAAATAAGTTATGGTTTTGCTATTGAATTTTATGACCCCTGTGAAGGATACTGGGATAAAGAGTTGAACTGGCATGAAGGGCAATTTGTTCCGCAAAACTGGATGGTGGATATGATGTTAGACGAAAAAAATAATTAATACCCTTATATATTCCCGATAATGCTATTTAATTCTGTAAGTTTTCTTATTTTTTTTCCCATTGTATTTTTTTTCTATTGGTTTGTAACCAAAGGGAATTTAAAATGGCAGAATATACTTTTGCTGGCGGCAAGTTATTTTTTCTATGCCTGCTGGGACTATCGTTTTCTTTTCCTGCTTATTTTTTCAACCGGGCTCGATTATTATACCGGGATAAAAATGGATGAAAGCGAAAATCAAAAAAAAAGAAGCTTTTGGTTTTGGTTAAGTGTTATCATAAACCTTGGTTTTTTAGGCGTATTTAAATACTACAACTTTTTTATAGGCTCATTCGTAGAAGGACTTTCATACCTGGGGGTAAGTGTTAATGTCTGGACAATAAAAGTGATACTACCGGTGGGCATTTCATTTTATACCTTTCATGGGTTATCTTATGTAATTGATATTTATAACAGAAAAATAAAGGCAGAACGGAATTTTGTTGATTATTCTTTATTTGTAAGCTATTTTCCATTGCTGGTGGCTGGTCCCATTGAGCGGGCAACGCACCTGCTGCCCCAGATAAAACAAAAAAGAACATTCAATAGCAAAAATGCCATCAGCGGAATTGAGCAGATGATATGGGGTTTTTTTAAAAAAGTGGTGATAGCGGATACGATGGCAATTATAGTAAATAAAGTATTTGATGATGCTGCTTCCTACGGCAGTGTTGCTTTAATCATTGGAGCAATTGCATTTTCATTCCAGATTTATTGTGATTTTAGTGGTTATTCAGATATAGCGATTGGTACCTCTAAATTATTAGGTATTGATCTTATACAGAATTTTAATTTTCCTTACCTCTCCAGGAATATTGCTGAGTTTTGGAGAAGGTGGCACATATCTTTATCAACCTGGTTCAGGGATTATTTATATATCCCATTGGGTGGTTCAAAAGCTAGCAGGTTATTGAGCATTAGAAATGTATTCATCATATTTTTAGTAAGTGGTTTTTGGCATGGTGCCAACTGGACATTTTTGATTTGGGGCGGTATTCATGCGTTACTTTTTATACCCTCATTTGTTTTGGGGTCTAACAGAAAATACAAGGAAGACATTGTGCACCGTAATAAGGTAGTCCCATCAGTGTTGGATATTTTTCAAATGGTAATTACTTTTCTCCTGGTTACAATTGCCTGGATATTTTTCAGGGCAGCTACACTTGCGCAGGCTGGTCATTATCTAAATAACATTGTACATAATGTAAAAGGGAAAACACTCGCTTTGGAAAATTCGGATGTAATAAGTTACTCACTTTCATTTGCTGTTTTTTTTACCGTAAGCACTTATTTTTTATACAGGAAGAATCATCTTTTAAAGACAACTGTTCTTAAACAATTTGCTTTATCGTTGGGGTTGTTAATTCTAATTACACTACTGGGTCAATTTTCACAACAAAGCTTTATTTACTTTCAGTTTTAATGAAAAAATTCTTTCAATTCTTCATAGCACTTTTACTGGCTTTTTTACTGGCCAATTTACTTTACCTGTTTGTTTTGCCCCGGGTCGATTGGGAATTTAAAAAAACAAAGGAGGCGCATAATTTTAAAGATAAACAGCTTAACGTAATCGTATTTGGCAATAGCACTGGAATGGACGGAATCAATCCTGAAATATTATCCGAAAAATTTGGTTCGGCCTATAATTTTTCAGTTGGCGGGGCTTCCCTGCAAACCAATTATGTTCAGTTATCTTATTACCTTCAACACAATGCCAGGCCCTCAAAAGTTTTGTTGTTTTTAAGTAGTGCACACACAAATTATGTAAAGGCGAATGATGTCAATCCAATTATTGAATACTATTATATTGATTCTTTTCATATTGGTGGCTTAACAGATATGCCGCTCTTCCGGTTCAGGTGGACCTTTGTTGAAAACATTAAAAAATTGCTCTCATTCAATCACCGCTCAGCAAAGGTTATTAATGGTCAGCTGCAAATAAAGAGAATGGTTACGGATTTTACGGTAAGAAAAAATGATTCCATAGTGTGCCATGATAATCGTTTCTACAACAGTACAGGCTATGAGTATATGTGGCAAATGGCTGCACTTTGCCGGGAAAAAGGCATACAAATGGAAGTGTTTGAAATGCCATGCTGGAAAGATGTACAAAACAATTGTGCTGACCTGGAAGTAAATAAACTGGTAGGCAACACGGCCTGCAATTTATTCATCCACAACCTCAATAATGTAAGCAAGTGTGATACATTATTGGAATCTAAAAAAGACTGGCTTAGCAGGGATCACCTGAATTACAATGGATCCATAAAAATTACAGATGAAGTGGTAAGGATATTATCACATTGAATCTATAAATTCTTCAACTATAATTTGTCTTTCAATTATAACCCAAAACGCCTCATTTAACATTTGATTGTTTTGACAATTTCAAAATAATTGAAATTCTTTATTTTAAATAAGTATTTCATGCCACAGCTAAGGAATTTGTATTTCACAATGCGTAGGATTTTCCTAAGAAACTTTGTGCCGGAATTTGTGTGGCCCAAACAAATTATTATGGATAATGTTGCTATTCCAATAAGAAATATGCCCTTTTCGTTTGGAACAAAAAGGGGATTAATAAGAAACGAATATGAACTGCCTGAAAGACAATTGATTTCTAATCAGTTAAAATCTTCAGATATTGTTATAGAAATGGGAGGGTCAATTGGAATACTTACTGCAATAATTTCAAAATATGTTGGACCACAAGGAAAGATAATATCTGTTGAAGCTTCAAAAAGAATAACTGATATTTCAAAAAAATGGTTGCAACCTAAAGGGAATATCGAAATACTAACAGGTTTTGGGTTCCCGGTTTTTTCAGTTAATAAGAAGCTAAAGGTTGATAAATTTTCTGAATATGGTGGCAGTCTCGGAGGTGTTGTTTCTTATAGTGATGCGGAGGCAGATAATTCTTCAAATGAGAAAAATGAAATTTGGGACATTGGTAAAATCTGTACAAACTTTAATATCAAGCCAACCGTGTTGGTATTTGATATTGAAGGCACAGAGACAATTTTAATAGATAGCCAGCCAAATTTCCCAGCTACCGTTAGAATCATTATGATTGAACTTCATCCCTGGATGTATGATGAAACGAGCAAAAATGCTATTATTGAAAGAATACAATCGGAGGGCTTTTCAATAGCAGACATAGTAACTACTTCTTATTTGTTCACAAGGAAATAAGTTACTTTATTATAACTTTTTACTTAGGGTTGATGGATCTAAGCAGAGGAGTTATTTGGCTAAAATGGAAACCTATAGATAGTTACCTGTTTATTTTTCTAATCCGGTTTTAGCTGATTTTTAAAGAAGCTAAACAACTTGAATTTTATATATGCACACTTTCTGATGAAAGATAATAAAGTATGTTTAATTAATCTGGCACTTGATATAGGTGGGGCTCAACGCCATACTGCAGATCTTGCAAATTTTCTTGCTGAAAATGACTGCCAGGTGAGTATTATTCTTTTGTCTAAAGCGCCTGTTTGCTTTAAGTTAAGTTCCGATATTAATTTAATAGAGCCCGATTTTAAGATGCAAAGGTCTGTTAAAGGTAAGTTAGTGCATATGACACGGTTGATCAGGTATATCAGGAAATCACTAAAAATGGTTGATCCTGGTGTTATTTTTAATGCATCGTCTCCTTCTTTTTTATTGGCTGCTACGGTAGGTTTAAATTATCCTATGTATTTAACTATCCGGTGTAACCCCTTATATACAAAATTAATTGAGTCATTTTCTGTGCCTTTAATCATCCGTAAAATTTTATACAGAAGACTCAAGGGAATTATAGCACAAACAAATTTTGCTGCATACATACTCGACCGGCAATTTAGTACCAATGCCATTATAGTTATACCTAATTATATCAGGCCATTGCCAACGCTCCGGGTAGCAAAAAAAAATCAAATTGTATCTGTAGGCAGGTTGATAAAAAGCAAAGGGTTTGATTATTTATTAAGAGCATTCGCATTAATAAAAAATGCTGACTGGAAGTTAATGATTGTTGGAGATGGGCCAGAAAGCAGTAACTTAAAACAACTTGCCGTTTCGTTGGCAATTGAAGAAAATGTTGTTTTTACAGGAGCCAAAAATGATGTAAATCAATGCCTTCAGGAAAGTAAAATTTTTGCTTTCACTTCATTGTCCGAGGGGTTTCCCAATGCACTGATGGAGGCAATGGCTACACCACTTGCCTGTATCAGCTTTAACTGTGATGCAGGTCCGGCAGATATTATTGAGGATGGGAAAAGCGGGTTTTTGATTACGCCAAAGGATATAAACGCCTTTGCCGAAAAATTAAGCGTTTTAATGAATGATGAAATGCTACGCACAGTATTTATGGAAGAAGCTTATAAAATAACAGTAAAAAATAGTCTTGAAAAAATTGGCAAACGTTACCTGGATTTAATAGCAGTAAAAGAAAATTAATATGTCTGAAAAACTGGTGAAGGGGAATATATTTTTCTATAATGCTATCCCAATGCCTCATTCCATCCTGATGCATAAGAAAATGGTGGAGGCCGGGTATAAGGTTAATTTTTGGTATTATAAGGGGCTCACTACAATGTATCCCTGGAGCACCATTGATAATGAAGTACATTATTATATATTTAATAAAAAGCCCGGGGATCTTAAAAAGATTTTTGCCCAATTTTCAAGTGCAGATTTTGCAGTTATAACTGGTTGGCATACTTATATGCATTTGTTGTTAATTATTTGGGGAACAATTACCCGAAAAAAATTTGCCTTATGGATTGATATTCATCTTGAAGAAATTGGATGGATTAAAAAACAACGAAATACAATCATGCTTAAAATAGCAACTTACCTTTTTGTGACCGGAAAAAATGGTTTTAATATAATTAATAAGCAGTATGGCATAAGTGAAAAAAAAATGATTGATTTTCCATATCTGGGTGCTGAGTTTGAGGAGCAGTTGGTTAAACAAATCAATGAAGACAGAAAACGGCAGGTAGAATCCGGCGCTAATATAAGATTATTGATTTCGAACAGGTTTATAGAAAGAAAGGGCTACGCTGTAATTTTAAAAATGCTTCATTTAATAAATCGAGATATTCTCAATCAATTTGAGATATCAATATTGGGTACCGGACCAGAGTTGGAGTTTTATAAAAGTTCTATTAGTGCATTTGCTAATAAAGTACATTTTTATGAATGGGTAGAGTACGACGTTTACATTCAACATGTAATGCGATGTGATGTTTATCTGCACGCATCTCTTAATGAACCATTTGGTATTCCTCCCAATGATGCAATGAGCTGCGGTAAAACTGTCGTTGCTTCTGATGGAGTAATTTCTTCAGCTGGCAGAATTACTACTGGTATAAACGGGTTCATCTATGAAAAGAACAATGCAGCCGAGTTGGCAAAAATATTAACCCAACTCGCAAATAACAGGCTTGAAATTTATACTATTGGAGAGAGGGCATTTGAAACGGCACAAATGTATGCACCTTCTTACAATGTGCATCATATGCAAAGTGTTTTATGATTGAAAAAAAAGTATTGTTTCTTTAATTTAAATGACGGTTTTACAAATAAATACAATTGTTAATAGCGGCAGTACCGGACGCATTGCTGAAAGTATCGGGATATTGTTGAGGTCCCGAGGCGAAGAAAGTGTTATTGCCTTCGGTAGAGGAAATCAGCAAAGTGCGTCTAAAACGATACGAGTAGGTACTAAACTGGATGCTCAGTTACACGGGTTAAAAACCAGGTTATTGGATAAACATGGTTTCGGTTCAACTTCGGCAACAAAAAAATTAGTAAATGAAATTAAAAAGATTCAACCGGATATCGTCCACCTTCACAACATACATGGCTACTATATTAATATTAAGGTGTTGTTTAATTTTTTAAAAGAAATCAATATTCCGGTAGTTTGGACACTGCATGATTGCTGGCCTTTTACTGGTCACTGTAGTTATTTCACAACTGTTAGCTGTGAAAAATGGAAAAGCCAGTGTCATCATTGTCCATTATTCAATCGTTATCCTGAGAGTTTTTTTGTAGATAATTCTTACAACAACTATCTCAAAAAAAAAGAATTATTCACTGGCCTGCAAAATATGGTGCTGGTGACACCCAGCAATTGGTTAAAGGATTTGGTAAAAGAGTCATTTTTGAAATCATATCCGGTTCAGGTAATTCATAATGGGGTTGATATAGAGCAATTTATTCCAGGTACAAACGGGGTAGAGCAGTATCGGGAAAAATTAGGCATTGGAAATAAAAAGGTGGTTTTAGGTGTAGCCAGTATTTGGGATCGGCGAAAAGGGCTGGCAGATTTTAAACTATTGGCAGCATTGCTATCACCCGAAGTTATAATCATATTGGTAGGTCTCACCCAGGATTTAATAAAAGAACTGCCTGCCAATATTATCGGAATACAAAGAACAGAAAATCTAAATGAATTGGTTGTTCTCTATAACATGGCCAGTGTGTTTATAAATCCTACCTGGGTAGATAATTTTCCAACAACCAATGTGGAAGCTCTGGCCTGCGGAACTCCCGTGATAACTTACGATACTGGCGGGAGTCCGGAAGCAATTGACGAAAGGTCAGGTATTGTAATTGAAAAGGGAAATATTCAATTGGTTAATGAAAAGCTGCAACAGATTTTAGAAAATGGGGAAGGCTTTTATTCAGCTGCATGCAGAAACAGGGCCGTCAACTTTTTCAATAAAGAGGAACGGTATAGCGATTATGTGGGATTGTATAAGATGCTTATAAAACAGGAAAAAGTTGAAAGCACTCCTTTTGCTGTAAATTAATACCTGTTATTTGAAAATGGTAAGCCCATAATCTACCTGGCTGGTTTGCTATAACTTTAATCCAATGCTTTAAAAGCATATGGTTACCTTATTTGTATGAAATCTATTGGTTCGTGGAATGCTATCTCCCGGTTCTCATAGAAAATGCTTAGTTTAAATTTGAAATATACCAACTGAAGGGGAACCCGATGGGTAGATTGAAGATTTTATTACCGCATTAATTGTTGGCTTCATAACTTACTTATCTGGATTGGATTTGAGTATTTTTTAATTCGGTAATAGTTACTTCAGCACCGTTGTATAAAATAAGTACCTTATATTTAAGGATAAGAATTTTAGTATTAATTTGTATTTTAAAACATACTATAGAAGCTATGAAGGAAAAATTTTTCAAATCTTTTAAAGAAGCCCTTCAAATTGAAAATCGGGAAATTTTGCAGGAGGATGTATTTCGTAATTATGAAGAATGGAATTCATTGGGAAGGCTTTGCCTGATTGTTATGTTGGATGAAGAATACGATTTACAAATAGAAGACAAGGAGTTTGAGAAACTTATTTCCGTTGGTGATCTTTTTAAAGTGGTTGAAAGGAAGATGAATCATTGAGATAATTAATCATAGGTTCAAAACTTAGCCAACGCAACTAATTTGCAAAAAGCTATAATATTAATTATTACCTTAAAGTTAATAGTTCACAAGTATTTTAAGCTTCCGCTTGTATCACGATAGAAGAGTGTATTACTTTCTTTAAAAAATGCAAAGGATGAAAAAAATTATCATAATTGGATCTGGTGGGCATAGCGCAGAGCTGGATGACTATTTTCATTATGCTAAAAAAAAGATCCCGGATTTTAATTTAGTAATTACAGGTTTCCTGGATGATAATCCGGACAGCTATAACAACTATCCATTTACGGCCCCTTTTTTAGGTGATATCAAATCTCATATTGTTCAAAAGGATTGTTACTACATAATAGGAATTGCGAATATGAAATTCAGAAGATCAATCATTGAAAAGTTTTTGGCAAAAGGAGCGTCGTTTACCAATTTTATTCATCCGGACACCTATATATCACCATCATCTAAATTAGGAACAGGGGTAGTAATAGCACCGGGAGTAAATGTGGGTCCAATGGTTTCAATAGGGGATTTTACATTGGTTAATTCGAGAAGCAGTTTGGGGCACAATACGCAGGTAGGCAGTTTTAATTTCATTTGCCCAAATGTTTGTTTTTCTGGATTTACAATCGTGGGTGAGGAAAATTTTTTCGGGATAAATAGTGCTAGTATACCGGGTATTAGGGTAGGTAATAAAAATAAAATTTCGGCAGGTATGATTTTGGATAAAAATGTGGGGGACGAAGAGGTAGTGTTTTACCGCTTTAGAGAAAGAGTAATGGCAGTTCCAAAAGTATATTGAAAACTAAATATTGCGATTTTATAAATCCAGGAGGGGTCTTGTATAATGTCTGATAAAAACTCAATAGTTTTCATAAACCAAAGTGCAGGGTATTTAATGATTGATATTATTAACGCTTACAGCAATTATAATAATAGAGCGTTTATTGCAGGCAATGTAGTTATAAGAAACAATAAATTATCTCCATCAGTTAAAAGGGAGAAAATCATTTCCTACAACAGGTCCTCTGCCTTAAAGCGATTATTTACCTGGTCCTGGGGCTTTCTTCAAATTTTATGGCTGGTAAAAACCCGATATAGGAAAGCAGATTTATTCATTGTGTCCAATCCCCCTTTAGCAGGGCTGATACCGTTACTTTGTACAAATAAATTTTCATTACTTATTTATGATATTTACCCGGATTCGCTGGTGGCCCAAAAATATATTTCTGCGAATTCGTTCCTCGCCCGTCATTGGAGGAATGCCAATCGTAAGATATTTCAAAATGCTCATAAAATATTTACAATAAGCGAGGGAATGAAATCGGTGCTTAAACAATATGTTGATGCAAATAAAATAGAAGTGGTTTCAATCTGGACAGATAATAGTTTTTTAAAACCTGTGGAGAAGCCAGAAAATATATTTATCCGGGAGCATAACCTTTTAGATAAATTTTTAATTGTTTATTCAGGTAATCTGGGTCATTCACACAGCGTTGAAGTTTTGTTAGAAGTTGCCAGGGAAATAACAGATCCGCATATTCATTTTGTAATTATTGGTGAAGGAGACAAAAAAAATTTACTCATTGAAAGGATTCAAAAATATCAATTAAAAAACTGTTTGATGCTCCCTTTACAACCTGTTGAAATCCTTCCATTTAGTCTTTCAGCGGCAGATATTGCAGTAGTAACTTTAAGCAAAGAGGCATCAGGCTTAAGCATTCCAAGTAAAACATTTAGTTTAATGTCTGTGGGGGCGCCATTACTTTGTATTGCCGCTATTGATTCAGAACTGGCTGTTTTAATTAACGATCACGAGATCGGAAAATGCTTTGACCCCACGGAAATTGGGCAGATGGTGAATTTTATTAATTTGGTAAAATCAGATAAGGATTATCATAGTACTTTACAGTTAAATGCGCTCAAAACTTCAAAAAGTTTTGGTCCTGAAAATGCGTTTAAATTTGTTGTCTAGTAAGTGACATAGTATGTATCATAGTTATTTAAAAAGGTTCCTGGATTTTTTTATAGCACTTTTTGTGCTGTTGATATTGTCACCGTTGATGGTATTGGTGGCGGTCCTTTTATATTTAGTAAATAATGGCAAGGTTTTTTTTACCCAGGAAAGACCCGGTAAAAATGCCTGTATATTCAAGGTTATCAAGTTTAAAACCATGAATGATAAAAAGGATGTTTATGGCAAATTGCTTCGTGACAAGGACCGGTTAACCCCTGTGGGTAAATTTATAAGATCTACTTCGCTTGATGAATTACCTCAGCTTATCAATGTTTTAAAAGGCGATATGAGCCTGATAGGACCGCGACCATTATTGGTAAGATATCTGCCATTGTATAACAAAAAGCAAACACGGCGGCACGAAGTAAAGCCTGGTATTACAGGTTGGGCGCAGGTGAATGGCCGCAATACCATCAATTGGGAAGAGAAGTTTGAATTAGATGTATGGTATGTAGATCATTTATCCTTTTCCCTGGACTTGAAAATTTTGTGGTTAACTATAAAAAAAGTTATTGTTAGGGAAGGTATTAATGCGGGTAGTAATGTAACAATGCCACCTTTTTCCGGTACTGCAAAAACGTAAAACAAGAATTATATTCCTTATGAAAGACATTGCTATATATGGTGCCGGAGGCTTTGGGAGAGAGATTGCTTGTTTAATAAAGGCTATAAATGAGTTGCAACCCCAGTGGAATTTACTGGGTTTTGTGGATGATGGAGTACCGAAGGATACAGCCAATCGTTATGGAAAAGTTTTGGGTGATTGCGAATGGTTAAATAATTATGACCATAACTTATCTGTTGCGATTGCAATTGCAAATCCCCAAATATTACGATCAATTACAGCAAGGCTTACAAATGTTCATCTCAATTTTCCAAATATAATTGCACCTACAGTAAGCTTCTATGACAAGGATAGTTTTCAAATAGGCAAAGGAAATATTATATTTTTCGGTTGTCGGTTTTCTTGTGATGTTCAAATTGGAGACTTTAATTTATTCAATGGTTTTGTGGCTCTGGGACACGATGTGAGATTGGGGAGTTACAATATTTTAAACCCGTCCGTTCGCTTATCTGGTGATGTAATAGTGGGTGATGGAAATTTTTTTGGTGTTCAGTCAATTATATTGCAGGGTAAAAAGATTGGGAATCAAACAAAAATTGGCGTCAATAGTGTTATTATGCGTAACACAAAGGATGGTTACCTTTACCATGGCAATCCCGCCAAAATCGTTGTTCAATAAAAAATCAGGTATGGCCTTTCAGGAGATTAAGAATATAGTAATAAGAGGGGTGGCTGCCTGCGTGCCGGAGCATGTAGTAGATAACAGAGATTCCACACTAATTGGTAATGCTGCAGAGATAGAAAAATTTATTGAAAATACAGCAATAGTCAGGCGGCATACCGTGGAGAATAGTGGTATCTGCACGTCTGATCTTTGTTTTGAAGCTGCTCAAAAACTTTTAGCCGAACTGAACTGGAAAAGTAGTGATGTGGATTGCCTTGTTTTTGTAACGCAGACACCAGATTATCAACTGCCTTCCACAGCATGTATTTTGCAACACCGGCTGGGATTGACTGTCGATTGCTTTGCAATTCAACTGTCGCTTGGTTGCTCTGGCTGGGTGTATGGATTATCAACCATCGCTAGCTTGATGAACAATGGCAATTTTAAAAAGGGGTTATTATTGGTTGGGGATACCGTTACAGTTACAAAATCGCCTTTGGATAAAAGTACCTATCCGCTTTTTGGGGATGCAGGAACTGCTACCGCAATTGAATTTGAAGAGGGGGCAGCCGGTATTAAAGTACATACGGGTACGGATGGTAAGGGATATGATGCTATTATTATAGATGATGGCGGGTCTCGCAATCCTTTCTCATCAACATCTTTACAAATGAAAGAAAGGGAATCCGGTATTGTACGCAATAATCTTCAAAGCCACCTCAACGGAACGGACGTTTTTATTTTTGGTATTACCCGGGCACCTCAAAGTATTAAAGCGTTGATAAATCATTTTAATATCAATATTGAAATGGTAGACTATTTTCTTTTTCACCAGGCTAATAAAATGATGACAGAGAAAATACGAAAAAAAATAGGGGTAACAGATTCATCAAAAGTCCCTTATTCCCTCCAGGAATTTGGAAACACTTCTTCTGCTTCCATTCCACTTACAATGGTAACACAAATCAGCGAAACACTCTCAGTTGGCAAACACCAGCTAGTCGGTTGTGGTTTTGGCGTTGGGCTTTCCTGGGGAACAGTTTATTTTGAAACTCATAATCTCTGCTGCCCCCCGGTAATTTATTTATAATTTTAAAATGATATTTTATGCAAGAAAGGTTTATTAGCCTGTTTAAAGAAACGCTTGAGATGGAAGGCAAAAACGTTCAACCCGGTGATTTATTCCGTGAGTACGAAGAATGGGATTCGATGGGACAGTTGTCATTGATAGCAATGATTGATGAAGAATATGATGTGGTTATTGAAGGTAAAAAGTTCCAGGAAATTCAAACAATCGCCCAACTTGTTGAGGCGATTGAATTAGAAAAAACAAAATAATTCGTTCTTTTAATTAATTGTTATGGCGGATATAACCTACAGCAATATTGGAATAATTGGATTGGCAGCTGCTGTGCCGGCAAATACAATTAAAAACCTGGACTATACTCAATATTTTGATGCGGCATCCGTAGCTGAAATAGTTGATAAAACAGGCATCCGGGAGCGCCGTTTTGCCGAACAAGGTACTTGTGCATCAGACCTCTGCTTTGCAGCGGCTGAAAAGTTGCTTGCGGATATGGATGTTGACCGTTCAGAAATTGATTTATTGATTTTTATCTCTCAAACAGGTGACTATCGTATGCCGGCAACCGCTGTTCTGTTGCAGGACCGGCTCGGATTAGGAAAGCATACTGCCGCTTTTGATATTAATCTTGGTTGTTCTGCCTTCATCTACGGATTGTCGGTTGCCTACGCCATGATGAATAGCGGCGGTTTCAGGAAAGTATTGGTATTGGATGGTGAAACAAGATCAAGGGTATATTCTCCAAAAGATCGTAAGACGGCATTTTTGTTTGGAGATGGCGGTATCGCTGCATTAATTGGTAAAGTTGAGCAGGCAGGAAACAGTTATTTTAGTCTTCACTCCGATGGTTCCAAGGAATCTTTTATTAAAATGGATGCTGGTGGTTACAGGATGCCAAGCAGCCCTGAGACCCTTACCGAAAAAGTAGTAGATGAATATGGCAATATGCGTTCTGACGAACATGGTTATATGAATGGCGCAGATGTGTTCAACTTTGTTTTGGCAGAAATTCCAAAAGATATACGCAATTTACTTTCCTATAGTGGGAAGGCCATAAGCGATGTTGATTATTTTGTATTTCATCAAGCTAACAGTTACATGAACGATTATCTAATAAAGAAAATGAAACTGCCGGTTGAGAAAGTACCGACCTCTATCGCATCATTCGGAAATACTTCTTCTGTTTCCATTCCGCTCACTATTGCTTCGCAGTTAACTACAGAGGATTGTAAAAATAAATATTTTTTGTTATCGGGATTTGGAGTAGGAATGAGCTGGGCTTCCTGTATTATTAAAATGACTGATTGTTATATCGCTGATTTGGTTGAAATATAATTTTATGAGTTTGTACAACCCTTTTTTATTGACGGATAAAACCATATTGGTGACGGGGGCTTCCTCAGGTATTGGTAAAGCGATTGCAATTGAGTGTTCAAAAATGGGTGCCAATGTTATAATTACAGGTCGTGATCAAAATCGCCTGAAGGAAACATTTTCCTTACTGCAGGGGGAAGGCAACCTGCAGCTTATTGCAGATTTTTCCACTACTGAAGGAATTAATTCGTTTGTTGAAAAACTCCCTGACTTGAATGGCGTAGTGCATGCCGCCGGGATAATTAAAAGACTTCCATTAAAATTTATCAACGAAAAAGCATTGAATGAGCTGATGCAGACAAATTTGTATGCTCCAGCTTTATTGACCCAGCAATTATATAAGAAAAAGAAATTGATAGACAAGTCATCAATAGTGTTTATCTCCTCCATTGCTGCTTCTTTTTCTTCTATAGGGAATATTATGTACATGGCTTCCAAAGGTGCATTGAACTCATTATGCAAGGGAATTGCCTTCGAATTATCAAGAAATGGTATCCGGGTAAACAGCGTATTGCCCGGAATGGTTCAAACCAATTTAACAAAAGTCATTACAGAACAAGAAATTCAGGATGATATAAAAAGGTACCCGCTTGGCCGTTATGGCAAGCCCGAAGAAATCGCCTATGCTGCTGTGTATTTACTTTCAGATACTACTCAATGGATGACGGGAAGTTTGCTCACGATTGATGGAGGTATTACATTAAGGTAAGACCAGTTTTTGATGACTTTACAAATGGTTGGCAAATTAAAACAACTTTCATATCCCTCGCCTTTTTAATCAATCTTTTGCAGAATGACTTTGTTTTTCCTGCATGCTAGCAAATAAATAATTAATGAACCAAAAAATGAGAAAGGGCCAGGGAGTTACAATGCGGGATGCATTGTCGTAGTACTGCCCAATTATTGCATTAAACCTGAATTCCCGCCCCCATATTAACACGGTACCTATCCGTTCACCTAAAAAAATAAGCAATAGCCGTAATAGCCAAAGGCTGGTATAAATAAGTGTAAATAATTTCCATGAATAAAAGGAAACAGTATATTTCAATGCGATTAAACCACCAATCATGGTAACAATCATCATTGGGTTAAAAGTTAATTTTAAACTTTTAATTTCAACCAATAATTTTCCAATTTCAAGCCAACTAAAAACCAGTGAAAATAATAATAGCGACAACAAATAAGTTATCAGAACCAAAGCGGCATTTTTCATTTAATTGTTTTCTTTCTAATAAATAAGAGCCATCCATAAAAGATTAAAATATCCATGGAAATTGTAAAAAGATAGTGATGGCTAAAATCAAAAGCCCTGTTATAATAAACATAAATATAATAGAGTGCACTCACCCGCAGAATATTGGCAAACGTAATAACAACGATTCCGGCAATACTAAAAACTATTTTTCTCATTATCGGGTAAGGTAACAGGAGCAGCAAACTAATATAAGTAAACATTAAATCAATACCATTGCACGCATAATCAATACCCAACACAATTTGGTTGTTTTCAATTATAGAATTTGCATGGTTGTTCGTATTCCTTATCCAGGAAACTGTTTTTGTTGATGAAAATAAATTAATAATTTTTACAACAGAGGCGCTGATTAAATTTGTAAGTGGTATATCAATTATACCGGATGGTTTTATTAAATGATAATATATAATAAACCATATTGTAAGTAATAAAGACAATTTGATAAAGAAAAACACAAGGGCTTTTCTAGCACCCGGTTTTGATAAATCATAAGATAAATTACTATGACTGGCATTCAGATTCAAAATGTTTTTTCTCTTATTTCTTAATTTAGCAAATATTTCTTGAATTGAAAATTGGAATTGATATGAACTGTTTTCACAAAATTACAGTTAAATCCCCCCAATAAAACTTGCCGGTTAAATTAGGTGTCAAAATTTATAAATTTAGTACTAACTGACCAAAAAAATACGCAATTTTCATCATTAATTTCGCATTCCCGTATCAAGATATTCAGCAGGTTTAATATGTATGAGGTACAGGTAAGCATAGCTAAAGCAATTACACAATGAACCCTAAAATCTGGCTCTCCTCTCCCCACATGGGCGGAAAAGAACAAGTATTTGTAAAAGAAGCATTTGACACCAACTGGATAGCGCCGTTGGGGCCGCACGTAGATGGTTTCGAAAATGACCTCTGCCAATTTACAGGAGCAAAATCTGCCGCTGCGTTAAGCAGTGGAACAGCCGCACTTCATCTGGCTTTGATACTATGCGGCGTTAAGGCAGGCGACGAAGTAATTTGCCAAAGCTTTACTTTTTCCGCATCTGCCAATCCCATAGTTTACCAGGGGGCTACACCTGTTTTTGTAGATTCTGAAAGGGATACCTGGAATATGAGTCCTGAGCATTTGCGGAACGCCATAAAAGACAGGGTAAAAAAGGGTAAAAAGCCAAAAGCCATTATACCGGTTCACTTGTACGGAATGCCTGCAAAAATGGTGGAGATAGCCGCAATAGCGGATGATTTTGAGATTCCTGTTATTGAAGATGCAGCAGAAGCCATTGGTTCGACAATTGACGAAAAACCTTGTGGCAGTTTTGGCAAAATGGGCATCTTGTCTTTTAACGGCAATAAAATAATTACCACATCCGGAGGTGGAGCACTCATAGCGGATAACAATGATTACATTGTAAAAGCCCGCTTCCTGGCTACACAGGCAAGGGACGCTGCACCGCATTACCAGCATTCGCATATTGGCTACAATTACCGGATGAGCAATGTTTGTGCAGCTATTGGCCGGGGACAGATGGAAGTGTTAACCGAAAGAATTCAACAGAGGAGAAATAATTTCAACTATTATATACAACACCTTAGCGGCATCGAAGGCGTTACTTTTTTAAAGGAACCAAACGGCTTCTTCAGTAACCGCTGGTTAACAGCCATTCTAATTGACAGCACTAAGACAAATGGAATTACACGTGAAAATGTAAGACTGGCATTAGAAGCAGAAAACATAGAAAGCCGGCCGTTGTGGAAACCAATGCATATGCAGCCGGTATTTGCCGGCGCACCTTTTTACGGCGATGAAACCTCAGCGCAATTATTTGAAAACGGGCTGTGCCTGCCATCCGGTTCAAACCTGAGTACTACTGACCTGGATAGGGTAATTCAGGTAATTAAAGCGATATTAAAATAGATTTGGGTATTGACGTATTTATACCCCATTTTTATAAAACTTAAAACGCGAATACACCTTACCTCAATCTTCTTTATTCAAAGTGTACTATTCTTCTTGTTAAACGACCCAAATAAAAGTGAATATCCTGTTTAAGGGCCACGCCGGTTTATACATTCTTCATCACACTACTACTACTACTACTACTACTACTGATTCCGTCAGGACAAAAGGAAATAGGCAACTAAATCATCCCAGCGAAGTAATGCATCCACATAGATCCACCCTTCTCTATTCCACTTCCAATGAGTTTCACTTACATTATTTTATCGATGGTTAATTTGAACAGATTGTAAAAACCATTGACGAAATCAAATAATTCAATATAATTGGCGTTACAGTTTGCCGGGTTTTGTAATTGTGTAGTGTTTTTTCTACAAATGGCTAAATTCGGGTTGCCATAGGCGAAATAAACTTTCAAGTTGTTCTATTTCTATAGTTTGGCTGTAATTTTGTTATTTATGGAAGAGTTTGTTTTCCTTAAACGTACAAATACCTTTAAAATATCCGGTTTTAATTTAAACATGTTATTAAAAATCAGGTCTTTATGGGAATTTTGAAGTGAATTAACAGGTTTACCGGATTTTTTATAATTCTTATACATATTATCCAAATACCTACAACTAAACTGAAGCATTATGTCAAGTTTTTTTTTAAAGAATTTTGCCCCGAGATGGATTATTTTTTGTTGTGATATTATTTTAATCACGGTTTCTTTTACTTGCTCCTTTTTTCTGATTGAACATCTTTCAATTGATGTGCATGACTTGTTAAGCTTATTTCCGGCATTGATTACTAATCTTGTGGTGGGTATTTTTTGCATTGGTATTTTTGCTATATACAAAGGAATTATTCGGTATTCTGAAGCAAAAGATATTGTTAGAATTATAAAATTTGCCTTTTTGCAATTTGGCATCTGGGTCCTTCTGTTTTTGGTTGATACAAATCATCTTGTTTCAGGTGTGGTTACTTTTCCGTTATTGGTAATTAATCTATTTGCGGTAATATTTGTTTTAGTTGCCTTTCGTTTGTTGGTAAAGGAAGTTTATTTTATGGCCCAGGCAAGACCCAATCCTGCAAATCGTACTGTTATATTTGGCGCGGGCATGATGGGACAAATTACACAAAAAGTATTGCAACAAGATGCAAAGATAAATACCACGCTTGTAGGATTTATAGATGATAGTCAATATAAGATTGGAAAAAAATTAGAAGGTCTCCCTATTTACAATGCAGCAGATGCTGCTCAATTGGGTAAGTTGTTTAAAAGCAAAAGAATTACACACTTATACATTGCGATTGATAAATTGAGTGTAGACAGAAAAATCGCTCTCACAGATTTGTGTGCGCCCTACAAAATTAGAGTAAACGTTGTTCCCCACGCCAAACAATGGTCTGGTGGTTTATTTCAAAAGAACCAGGTAAAGGAAATGAATATCGAAGATTTGCTGGAAAGGGACGAAATTATTCTTCCGAATGATCAATCAAAATCTGACTATACAAATGCTACAATTCTGGTTACCGGCGCTGCTGGTTCAATTGGGAGTGAAATTTGCCGCCAACTGGTAGGATACGATGTAAAGAAGTTGATTATTTTAGACCAGGCAGAATCAGGATTATTTGATTTGGAATATGAACTGAGACAGAAAGGGATGCGGCAGGGAATACAGGTGGAAGTGGCTTCTGTAAGGGACTATATGCGGATTAAAAAATTATTTGTCGCACATCAGCCAGATATTGTGTTTCATGTAGCAGCTTATAAACATGTACCGTTAATGGAGTGTTTTTCCAGTGAAGCAGTACTTACCAATATTTTTGGAACTAAGGTTATTGCAGATCTTTCGATGTTACACAGCGTGAAAAAATTTGTGCTGGTATCAACCGATAAAGCGGTAAACCCTACCAATGTGATGGGCGCAACCAAACGTGTTTCCGAGATATATATCCAATCGTTAAACGACCGGATTGAATCCAATACAGAATTTATCACCACCCGTTTTGGGAATGTACTTGGATCAGCAGGTTCAGTGGTAGCAACCTTTAAAAAGCAAATTGCTGAAGGCGGTCCGGTTACAATTACCCACCCGGAAATTACGCGGTATTTTATGACGATACCGGAAGCAGCCAAGTTAGTTTTAGAAGCTGGCAGAATTGGTAAATCAAGTGATATTTTACTTTTTGACATGGGTAAACCGGTTAAAATAATGGATCTTGCTACCCGCATGATTCAGCTGGCTGGCTTCGTACCGGGTAAAGAAATTGCCATACAGTGTACATCATTAAGACCAGGAGAAAAAATGTATGAAGAATTATTTAAGGATTCCGAAGAATTTGCACCTACAAGCCATCCAAAAATATTAAGAGCAAAAAAATGCTCGGATACGAATCCCAATTTTTATTCCTTACTAATTAAGCTGGAAGCTGCTGCTATTGCTCATAGCAACGAAATGATAGCTCCCCTTTTGGGAAAAATGCTTCCTGAATTTAAACATGCACCTAATAAAATCGTTAAGAAACCACTTACGCTGGAAAAAATAGATAAACTGCCTTTCAGTAAAAGTTGAGTTCAATACATAATTTATAGAAGATCTGATGTATTAATTGGTTGTTAATTCAACCTCTTTTTATTTACTAAACCATCGTTCGGGAGCTGCACAAATAAAAAAAGGCTCCAATTTCGTATTTGAAGCCTTTTAAGTATATCAATTTTTACATTTTACATTCAATTAAAATTAGAACGAATTATTGGGCGTCTTCAAAACTTTTAATCTTATTGTAAAGTGTTTTACGATCTATATTTAAAAGTTCAGCAGCTTTTGTTTTATTAAAATTTACCTCTTTCAGCACCTGCATAATTGCTTCGTATTCTGCCTTCGAGGCTGTGTCTTTTAAATCTACAGCAGTGGCTTTTACTGCCTGCGGTTCTTCTGCTGCGGGTATTGGTTTTGTGAAAATGAACCCTGTTATTTCAGCCGGCAATGTTGCAGGTGAAATTTTACCTCCGATGGTTAACAGTGCGGATCTGCGAATTACATTTTTAAATTCACGCAAATTTCCGGGCCACGAGTAAGCAATGAACATTTTCATTACCTCCTCTTCGAAACCCTCAATATTTTTGCCCAGTTCTTTGTTGGTCTTTTGTAAAAAGAAATCCGCGAAAGATGGAATGTCATTCTTGCGCTCCCTTAACGGTGGTAATTGAATTGAAAACTCATTAAACCGATGGTATAAATCTTCCCTGAATTTGCCGTGTTTATATGCATCCTGCAGATTTTCGTTTGTTGCTACTATAATTCTAACATCCACATCAATTTCTTTATTACCGCCAATTCGTTTTATTTTTCTCTCCTGTATTACCCGTAAAAGGGATGCCTGTATTTCAGATGAAAGGTTAGCTACCTCATCTAAAAATAAAGTGCCACCGTTGGCTAATTCAAAATGTCCTTCCTTATCATTAATGGCACCTGTAAATGCGCCTTTCAAATGACCAAAAAGTTCACTTCCCGCCAGTTCTTTAGAGAGTGTACCGCAATCCATGGCAATAAAAGGTTTGCTTTTACGACTGCTTAACTCATGGATGGTTTTTGCAATTACTTCTTTACCTGTGCCACTTTCACCATTTAAGATAACACTGTAATTGGTCGGCGCAACTATGGCAATTTGGTTATACAACGCTTTGGTTGCAGGAGCTTCACCTATCAAAAATTCTGAATTGGAGCCACTACTCTTTTTGTTAGTATTGGAAAGGTGTCTGTCATTTGTATAGTTGTCGGTGTCTCCTTTATTTTCGGATTGATGGATTGCGGCTTGCAATACATTTAATACCTCGTCTGGAATAAGCGGTTTGGTAATGTAATCGTACGCTCCGGCTTTGATAACATCTACGGCAGTTTTAATGTCCGAATATCCGGTAATAATCAGCACAATTGTTTTAGGGTTATGCTGTTTTATTTCTATCAGAATATCCTTTCCATCTTTTTTATCGCCCAGCCTGAAATCACATAACACAATATCAAATTTACCGGCTTTAAATTTTTCCAAACCCTTGTTACCACTGTGTGCAGCCTCCACTGTATAGCCGTTCTTGGATAGAAATCTTGTCAACAATGCACACATATCCGCATCATCATCTATAATTAAAATGCTCTTACTCATTGGGGCAATTTTTTCTCAAATATACAACTACTTATACTTCTTTTTTTAGGGTAACTTCTAAAACTGGAATTTCCTTAATTTTTATCCATTCCGAGTACTCAGATGGCTGGATACTGGTACCATGTTCGTTGGCATATACCTTAGTAAATTCTGCTCCAAGGTATAAAATTACCGAGCTATAATAGGCCCATAACATGATAATAATTACTGATCCTGCGGCTCCATAAATGGAGGCTAAGTTGGTTCGGCCCAAATAATATCCTATACAAAATTTGCCAAGTGTAAATAAGATGGCTGTTATAAAAGCGCCAATTGTTATGTCCTTCCATTTTATTTTGGCGTCCGGCAAAACCTTAAAAATAATAGCAAAAAGAAGGGAAGTGATGCCAAATGAAAGCACATTGTCGATCACAGGAATAAAAACTTTACCCACTCCGGAAAGTATGCTGTTAAGATGATTGCCAATAATAGCCACCAATGCATTTAACAAAAGAGATACTATGAGTACAAAGCCCAGGCTAATGATGAGCGAGAAGGAAAGTAAACGGTTAATGATCAATTTCCACCAGGCTTTTTTTGCTATTATTTTTAAGCCCCATATTTTATTTAAAGAATCCTGCATTTCTCCGAAAATTCCCGTTCCTCCGATGATTAAAACTATAATGCTAAAGGTACCTGCCACCGGACTGTTTTTTGTGAGATGAAGATTCTTTATAGTTTCCTGTATTTGTATGGCAGCCGGGCTTCCTACAAGATCCTTTATTTCGATATACACCCGCCCTTCAACAGCCTCCTGCCCAAACAATATCCCGCAAATTGTAATCATAATAATCAGCATGGGAGCCAGGGAAAATACGGTATAGTACGCCAGCGCAGCACTATACTTCATTACATTATCGTCAATAAATTCAGCTGCAACCTGTTTTAAAAAATGGTAGAGAGAAAATTTTTTCTTGTGCATAGTTGACAATTTACATTAAAGAATGTACCCAATAAAAAATTGAAAGGTTATTATTATAAATTGTTTGAATTTCGGCTATGGTGAAAAATATTATCAAATATTAAAATATACAACGCTTGTAATTCGTTATAGGTATGTCTCAACTTTTAACGGTCAAATTTTTTAGTTGGCTTTGAAATTGTTGTTCATGATTTGCATTTCAGTGAATCAAAACGTTTGGTAATCTTTCCTCTTTAAAAACAGACAATTTGAAAACGCTTATTATTGATGATGAAATTGATATTTGCTATCTTTTGAGTGGAATATTAAAACAAAAAGGCTGCCTTACAAATTATGTTAACAATTTAGCGGATGCCGTAGTTGCATTAAGAAATGTGACCCCTGCAGTTGTTTTTTTAGATAATCATTTGCCCGATGGATTTGGGGCAGACTTTGCCGCCGCCATCAAAAAAGATTATCCGGGCACCAAAATAATAATGATAACGGCATACGATACAATCGAAGACCGGCAACAAGCCATTGGAAATGGCGTTGATCTTTTTATTCCAAAGCCTTTTTCCAAAGAGGCAATTATTAATGCGCTGGCTTCAGTTCAATCTGGAAGCATTCCCCAATTGTAGATATTTTTCTACATCTCATTCTTAACTGAAATAATTTTTTATTAATTGATAATTAATTATTTATGTGTTTTGTGTATGGCAATAATTAAAAGAATGACTTTTGTATTGATTGTTTAGAATTTTTTTCGAATCGCAATTGGCAATTCATTCCACACTATTCCCGTCTTTTATTTTAAAGCAAAGCCAACCAGTATGTTGAGAAGTAAGGACACCTCTTATTTTTAATGCTACACTTACGAATTCTTAAAATCTGCGTTACACAGCAAAATAAAAAAATTGGGTTGCAGCTAATTTGTTGTTGTTTTATATGAATTCCTTCCTCCTATCAACATTATATCTATTGGAACAGGCGAAAAATAATCTAATTTAAAATTTCAAAACGTAATGAAAACAGTGTTCCATTTCCTGGTGCACTATCCACCTGAATGCTTCCCTTGTGATTCAAAATAATATTTTGGGTATTAGTAAGGCCCAGGCCATTGCCTTTTTGTTTGGTAGTAAAATAGGGTTCAAAAAGTTTGCTGAGTGCTAGTGCATCCATTCCTATCCCATTGTCGGCAATTTCAATCAAACATTTATCATCCTCTCGTTTTGTACTAATTTTTACAATGCCAGTCTTTGCTTCAGTAGCTTCAACCGCGTTTACAATAATATTTAAAAGTGCAATTTTCATCTTCTCTTTATCCGCTGAAATAGTAAATTGGTTAGTTGAATAATATTTTTCAATCTTCACCTGTTTTAAAACAATCCTGTCTTTTGCTAATTCCAGGGCTTCATCCAGTAACACGCTCATCAATACGGGTTGATAATTCAATTCTGCAAAACGGGTTGCATTTAATAATTCTGTGATCAGCTGGTTAATTCGTTGACTGTTCCTGTTTACCATGTCAAATAAAAGAGCAGCATTTTCATCCGTATCAGGCAATTCGGATTTTAGTTGTGCTATTGCCAGGTTGATGTTAGTAAGCGGGTTACGTACTTCATGGGCAATGTTGCGGGCTATTCTTCCTGTAGCGGCAAATTTTTCAATACGGCGCATTTGTATAAGCTCTTTATTTGCATTGGCCAGGTCATTTATTTTTAACTCTAATTGCTTTTGAAATTCAATCACTTGCTGATCTGAGGCCTGTCGGGCCTTTTTCTCCCTGGTATACGTGAGCAACCCCAACAAGGCAAATAACAGAGCTAGTATAGCGGAAATAACAATAAACACGTTCAGGGTATGATAGCGGTTGTCAATATTGGCGGCCTTTTCAACCAACTGATTTTTTTCGTCTGCCTCCATCGATCTTACTATTTGACTGATAGAATCCATGAGGGGTTTACCCTCATAACCAATTGCAATAAGTGAATCGTTGATAAAGGAATCGTGCTTTAAAAAGTATTGCAATTCATTCGACAGGTATTGATATTTTCTATCTGACAAAGACTTTAACTGAAGTAATTTTTGTTGCTTGCCAGGCAAATTGCTGAACGAAGCTTTCAACAGTAAAAATGAATTTTCTACCTGTTGTAAACTGCCATGGTAAGGCGCCAAAAACCTGTCATCTTTTGTTATAAAATAATTCCTTAAGCCTGCTTCTGCATCCTTAATTCCTGAAATCAGGTCTTCAAGATGGATAACAATTCCGTCTGCCCGGGTAATATTTGTAGTTTGTTTCAATAATTCCCGGTTTGCGTAAAAAGTAGATAGAAAAGAAATGAGCAAAAGCAAAAACGCAGTCCCATAACCAACCCGAATACGCCTGTCTATTTGTAATTGTTTAATAACATTGAGCATAAAGAGTAATTATGTAAAAGGTAACTGCTGCCATTATAATGTGGTAAATTTGGTTTTGAATGCTGATTAGGCAGCTAATTTTTAAAGACAATACAAGAATAAAAATTCATCTAAGTTATACTTGTTAAAACTTACAAGAGCAATACTCAAAAAGTCATCCAAAAAAGTTAACTGCTTCGTCGTTCTTTTTCGGGCGCATGAAACCGCACCTGTACACTTGTTTTAATTTCATAAATGCTGCAATTCTTTACCACCTGGTAAGAAGTAGTACTCCATCGGGTAACAATTTACTCAAATTACTTACCCTGCATTTTAATTTTTAAAGCATAATAAAAACTTTGAAGTTATTTTCTAATAATAAATAGAATTATATACCTTAATAAAAAATTGGCAGTGTTTTGGATTTAAAGGATAGAAATTCTTAAACAATTTAAAACTTAAAACTATGAGTTCTTCTAAAATCATCACCGGCCTTTTGATTGGAGCCGCCGCTGGCGCAGTATTGGGTATTTTATTTGCACCTGAAAAAGGAGCTGATACAAGAAAAAAAATCAGTAAAAAAAGCGCAGACTTAACGGACTCTCTCAAGGCAAAATTCAATGATCTTGTAGACAGTATTTCTGATCAGATAGAGACTGCGAAAGCTGACGCAGAAGATGCGATTGCTGAAGGAAAAGAAAAATCAACAACTGCACAATCCCGTATCAAGCACTCTTTGTCTTAATTTTTTAATCTTTATAAGTTAGGGTAAAATCATTTAAATGGAAAATCAGCCAAATTCAATTGGAGCATTGTTTGAAACTGCGGGAGATTACGTGGAAACGCGGGTTGACCTACTTAAATTAAAGACTGTCGACAAATCAGCCGATATTATTGCATCTCTTACAGCGGGACTAATTATTGCCGGGGTGATGATCTTTGGTTTTGTGATCGTAAATCTTGGATTATGCATTTGGCTGGGATCGGTTTTGGGGCAAGCATGGTATGGCTTTTTTATAGTGGGAGGTTTATATTTGCTGATTGGGGGATTGATTGTAGCTTTTAAAAATAAATGGATTAAAGAACCTGTTGGCGACCTTATTATTAAAAAATTACTCAATTGATGGCCATGGAAATTAATAACGTGAAGGAGCTGCGGGCTTCCATCAGGCAACTGGAGGAACAAACTGAAGAACAGAAAGAAAAATTGGTCAAGCAATTTCATGACACTTACAACAGCATGAAACCGATTAATATTTTAAAAAATTCTTTGAACAAGGTTGTACACTCGCCAGATGTTGTTGAGAAGATTGTGAATACAGGGATGGGAGTAGGACTGAGCTTACTTACTAACAGATTGGTAATTGGAAAATCGGCGGGTGTCGCCAGAAAATTATTCGGAACTGCAATGGAGCTAGGTTTAGCTAATATCGTGGCAAGAAAAGCAGCCCCCGTTAAGTTAGGCGCCCTCAACATATTAAGTAAGATCTTCAGGAAAAAAAGCAAAACTGTTAGTTGATTAATTTGAGAGCAAATGATCTGAAATGCTGTTTAAATAATTTGTTCATACCGGCCCTTAACAGGCCGGTTTTTTATGGTAAATTATATGGGAAAAGCTAATGATTCAAAATGCCGCCAAAAATACTGTTACTATTACTATTGGATATAAGTTCTTGTTTTGGAATAAACGTGAACAAATCTGTGTGGCAAACAATAAATTAGAATATTATAAATTGTACTAAAAACTAATTTCATTACGTTTAATTATTTTCAAGAATTTGCAACATTGATATAAAGAATATTGGCAGCAGCTGCTTTTATTTTATCTTCGTTTTAATGTCAAAATTTTTAATTGTAGGGCTTGGGAATGTTGGTAGTGAATATGCTAATACCCGTCATAATATTGGGTTTGACGTGGTAAATGCATTTGTGCAGCAACATGGCGGCACTTTCAGAACTGACCGGTTGGCCATGGTAGCAGAAGTGAAATGGAAAGGACATGTATTTGTTTGTATCTGCCCTACTACTTTCATGAACCTTAGCGGTAAGGCTTTTAAATATTGGATGGAAAAAGAAAAAGTGATATTAGAAAATACGCTCACAATTGTGGATGATCTTGCATTACCGTTGGATAAACTGAGATTGAGGGCGGCTGGATCTGATGCCGGGCACAATGGACTTAAAGATATTCAAAATACTTTAGGAACAGATAAATATGCCAAGCTTCGTTTTGGAATCGGTAATAATTATCCAAGGGGTATGCAAGCTGACTTTGTGCTAAGTAAGTGGTTGGCTAGCGAGCTGGCAACAGTACAGTTGAAAATCAAAAAATGCATCGAAATAATTGAACGTATCGCTGTTGCGGGTATTGAGCAAACTATGAGTGAAGTAAACAAACTTTCTATACAGCCTTAAACTGTATGGTAATCACACAATTGTTTTGTTTATTTGATTTGTTTATATTCGCTCTCTAAACCCCGGCTATCCTAATAATAAAAATAAAATGAAGATAATTTGTGTTGGCCGGAATTACCCGGCACATGCCAATGAACTTGGCAACGAAATACCAGACGAGCCTGTGATTTTTATGAAGCCTAAAAGTGCTTTGCTGCAGAGCCATACGCCCTTTTACTATCCTGAATTTACCAACGAGCTTAATTACGAATGCGAACTTGTATTGAGAATATGCAAAAATGGAAAATACATTCAGGAAAGACATGCCACCAATTATTATAATGGCATTACCGTTGGGATAGATTTTACCGCCCGGGACATTCAAAATGAATTAAAATCGAAAGGATTACCCTGGGAAAAAGCCAAGGCATTCGATAACTCCGCTGCTGTTGGAAAATTTATAGATCTTACGCCAACCTTCAACAAAAAAAACCTCAACTTTAGTTTTTATAAGAATAAAGAACTGGTACAACAAGGCAATAGTAACCAAATGATATTTTCTTTCGATTATATTATATCTCACATTTCTAATTATTTTTCTTTAAACATCGGCGACCTGGTATTTACAGGTACCCCGGCAGGAGTAGGTGAATGCGTGGTGGGAGACGATTTGGAAGCTTTTATTGAAAAAGAAATGTTATTAAAATTAGAGATAAAATAAATTAGCTTCTTATATTTTTAATTCCCTCAGCCGCAGCAATCAATATACATAGCCTTCCTTGCTGTTGATTAAAGCATGGCCCCTGGCGACGCTTAATAATTGCCCAAATATTTCTTGTAAAAATCTTCCATGTTTTAATACCCCATTTAATTTTTAAGTCTTTAGTCTCTGGCATTTGGTAAAAACGCCTATATTTGCACCCCGAAATGTCGGGGTAGCTCAGCTGGTTAGAGCATCGGATTCATAACCCGAAGGTCGGCAGTTCAAGTCTGCTCCCCGATACTAAGCCCCTTTCACAAGGGGCTTTATTATTGCCATGATCTATACTGTCTACATATTAAATTCATCGGGCACCAGAAGCACTACACAGGTTTCAGGATAAAGATTACCCAAAGAGTATGATCCCATAATGAGTTGGGTAAAGATTGGGCATCAAAATTTCATCCTTGGGTATTAATCTTCGCCCCCAATTTTAATAATAAAAAAGAAACACGGCGTGCAAAAAAATCCTGAAAACGGGAGTGAGCAGGGATTTTGTAAAAACAATACCTCACACAGCATGGCTTTCGTATCCGCCGCGGCGGACGGCAGTTCAAGGTCTGCTCCCCGATATAAAAGCCCCTTTTTGAAGGGGTTTTTATTGCCGGGAACTCCAGTTGCTATATTGTATAAGAGATTGCTCAATAAAGCACATTTAATTTCAACTAAAAACCTTACCGTACATTTTAATTGGAATATGCGTCCCAGGTTCTGGCCAGGGCTGTCAATTATGAAAGAAATTATTATTAATTGAAAATTATTAAGCAGTTAATGGCAACAACTGGCATGGAATTTAAGCCACAGTAAGAAAACTTTCAATTATGGAAAACAAAAATGAAACAATAGAAACGCTGAATGATCTTATTATGATCAATAATGACCGTATTGCTGGATATGAAAAAGCAATTGAAGAATTGAAAGGGCATGATACAGACCTTTCGGTAACTTTTGAAAAGATGATTGATGAAAGCCGGGAATTACGCAATGCCCTGGGAAGGGAAGTGCAGGTGCTTGGGGGCGAAATGGCCGAAGGAACGATGGCCAGCGGCAAAATTTACCGGGCCTGGATGGATGTCAAGGCGCTTTTCACCGGACATGATGTTCATTCAATACTTTCAAATTGCGAAGCCGGAGAAGATGCGGCCCAAAGAGCCTACCAGGATGCATTGACCGAAGAACATATTCCCCATTATTTAAAGGACATGATAAGAGAACAACAGGAATTGTTACGAAGTGCACATGACGAAATAAAAAATTTGAGAAACCAGATAGCATAGGTTGATTCACTCCGGCGAATTAATGTAGTTTCGCTAAAGAAAGATTTGGAAAATAGCATTGCCTGACAAGGTAATGCTATTTTAATTTTATAACCTCAATATGTCTGATAAGGCAGCATCTAATTTTTATATTGTAAAGATTTTAAAGAACTTGCTTTTAATAAACCGAATAATCAGAATTTCTTCAGAATGAGCCTTTACCATTGTAATTATTATAAACGTGCTGGAGTTATTAATCTTAGTTACACCAATTGAAAATATTAAATTGTGCATACTTGAATCAAAACAAAAAGGCAAACGTTCATGTATAAAATAAGTTTACTGGTGGCATTTTTTTCACTGCCCTTTCTTTTGCGAGCACAAAGCAAGACTGTAGCATATTTTATTGAGGCAGGATTACAAAATACTCCTTCACTAATTGAAAATACCAACCTGCAACAGTTTTTTAAAATACAAAATGAAATCATTACCGCACAAAATAAAAAGCCACAGGTAAATTTTACCGCCGATTATATTTTTGCACCTCTCTTTTTTAACAATGGGCGTGTTATCGCTGTTACACCCAATCCATCGCCCAAAGCAATAGGGTATGACGCTGCTTTAACTAATGGAGGTTTGTATGCAGGCCAACTCAACGTGTCAATCCCCATTTTTAATAAAGCACTTATAAAGCCTTTGTACGATCAAAATAAAATACAAAGCGATATAGCTGCTTTTAGCCGCAGGCAGCTGGAGCAGGATTTAAAAAAATCTATCATTGATCAGTACATTATCACTTACCAGTTTAAACAGCAAACGGATTACCTGCAAAAAATTATCGATCAGCTTGAATCCCGTAAACCTTTTGTAACGGCATTGGTGAAACAGGGCCTGTTGCAACAAAATGATTATCTCTTGCTTGATATTCAGCAAACCACCAGTCTCAACGATTTGCTGCAACTACAGTTTGCATACATTAATGGCATCGGGCTATTGAAAAGTCTTGCAGCAATTGCTGATACTGCAATTTTTGAACTGGCACCTCCGCAAATAAGGTTGCAGCCTGCGCCAGATGAATATTATTACGCTCAAAAATTCCGTCTTGACAGTCTGAACCTGGTGGCACAGCAAAATGTGTTTAATATAAAATACAAAACGCAGGTAAGTGCCATGGGTTCCACCGGCGTTTATTCCTCTGATATCAGTAACCTGCCTCGCAATGCCGGGTTGAGTGCTGGTGTGCATTTGCTGGTGCCTATTTATGATGGCAAACAAAAGAAATTAAATGAGCGCCAAAATAGTGTGTTGCTGACTAACCTGCAGGCTTACCGCAACAATGCATCGCTATTGCAGCAAAATAATTTACGCAATGCAAAACAGCAAATAATACAATGGCAGCAAACAATCACCTTGCTTGATCAGCAGATACACAAGCAGGAACTGCTACTCGATATTATCAAGGATAAAGTGATAAGGGGCCAGGTTTCTGTGATGGATTATATCAACGCTTTGCAGGATTATGCTGTAACACAAAAAAATAAAGCGCTGGCCTCTACCAATGTTTTATTGTACACCAATCAATACAATTATTATAACTGGTAAACTATTTTGCTGATGCAATTACGCCGATCTTTAATCATCCTCTTTGTAATAACAGCCGGGGTTGTTACCTGTAAGCAAAAGGAAAATACCAAAGAAGAGACACCAGCTGCCATTAAAACCAATGTTACGGTTGTGCAGCCGGTTAAGCAATCACTTACAGATTTTCTGGAATTAAATGGAAATACGGTTTTTCAAAAAAAGGTAGTTGTACGGGCTAATATTGCCGGGTACATTATTAATATTCCCTGGAAAGTTGGTGACCGTATTTCTTCGGGTTCAGTTTTTTGTAACATTAAAACAAAGGAACAAGATGCCTTAAAAAATATCGACCAACGGGAGCCTTCGCTCAAACAATTTCAGCAACCTATTAAGATTGTAACCAGTGCTGCCGGTTTTATTACGGCGGTGAATTATATTACCGGTGATTTTGTAAATGAAGGTGATGTGCTGGCCACTATTACAATTCCTTCTTCCCTGGTGCTTTCTGTTAACGTGCCTTATGAATACCACGCGTATGTTTATAATGGTCGTAGTTGCCAGGTAGTATTGCCAGATGGGAAAAAAATAAATACCGCCATCACGCTGAGTGTTCCTGTAATTGATCCCGCATCACAAACACAACAGTATTTTATTCAGTTACCTGCCAGCGAAAAATTACCGGAGAATATGAACCTGCTGGTACGGATACCAATGAAACAAAAAACAAATGTGCTTTGCCTGCCATTGACAGCGATTCAAACCAATGAAACACAGGATGAATTTTGGGTGATGAAACTGGCTAATGATTCAATGGCGGTTCGGGTGCCCATCACGGTTGGTTCGCAAAATGATTCTTTAAAAGAAGTGGAGTCGGGCATTAGTATCAATGATAAAATAATTGTAAAAGGAGGATATGGGTTGGCTGATTCTGCATTGGTCAATATAGAAAAATAACTGATCGTAAAATGTCTTATTGATTTTTTGCTTTTATCTGTGATAAATAAGCTGGCGTAAGCAGGAAGTTCAGCAAGGATAGCATGTACACGAGTGCGACGCCTCCAATGATCAACATGGTGCTTTCGCTGGGACAACAATAATATTTTATAAAATGCCGGTATAGCAGGTTATACAAATTGAATGAAACAATTTCACACGCATTATAAAAAGCCTTTGCTTGGGTTGGCTGTATTGCTGATACTGGCGGGTATTTATAGTTACTCCACTTTAAAGACGGGGCTTTTTCCTGATATTACTTTTCCTAAATTAAAAGTAATTGCAGATGCCGGCCAGCAGCCGGTTGATAAGATGATGACAACAGTTACCATTCCGCTGGAAAATGTCATCAAACGAACGGAGGGCCTGGACTATATCCGTAGTACTACATCAAGAGGCAGTTGTGAAATTTCTGTGTTTTTAAAGTGGAACGCCAATGTTGATTTGGCAAAACTGCAAATGGAATCGCTTATCAATGAAATAAGAGGAAACCTGTTGACCGGTACGCAGATTACGGTAGAAAAAATGAATCCTTCTATTTTGCCGGTAATGGGCTTTTCGGTAGAAAGTAACCGCAGCCAGGTGGAGTTAAAAAAAATAGCACAACTACAGATAAAACCTTTTCTTGCGGCAACCCCTGGCGTTGCGGATGTAGCAGTCATTGGCGGCAAAACAAAGGAATACCAGTTAATATTAAACCCCGATAAACTGACCCAGGCAGGCATAACGCCGCAGCAGATTGCCACGGTGGTGGGTCAGTCAAATGTATTGCAGTCCAACGGCTATATCAGCGATTATAACCGGTTATACCTAACGCTTACTGACAATGCCGTAAATGGAAAAGGCGAGCTGGAAAATTTAATTGTGTTGAATTCAGCCAAAAGAATTGTGCTGCTGAAAGATGTTGCAACAGTGCAGATAGCGGAGATGAAAGAATACATTAAGATCAATGCCAACGGAAAGGATGTGCCATTGATTGCGGTGATAAAACAACCCTCTGCCAACCTGATTGATGTGAACAATGGCGTATTGCAAAAGGTAAAAGAGCTGGAAAGTATTTTGCCGAAAGATGTCAAAATAAGGCCTTACTATTTGCAGGCAGATTTTGTACAGGACAGTGTGCAAAGTATTAAAGATGTTTTGTGGATTGGTATTGTACTGGCTATTGTTGTGGTGGTTGTTTTTTTGCGATCACTTAAATCCAGTTTGGTTTTATTGCTTACAATACCCTCCACACTTGCTTTAACGCTGGTGGTGCTGAACGCAGTTGGTTATACGTTTAATATTATGACACTCGGCGCCATTGCTGCTGCCATCGGGCTGATGATTGACGACGCCGTAATTGTAGTAGAGCAAATACATCGCAGTCACGAAGAACATCCGGAGGAAACCATGTCTGTAATTGTGGGCAAGGCCATTCATTATTTGTTGCCTGCAATGGTAGGATCATCGCTTAGCACAATCGTGATTTTTATTCCTTTCATTTTAATGAGCGGAGTTGCCGGTGCTTATTTTAAGGTGCTGGCTTTTACAATGATCATCACTTTAACAGTTTCTTTCTTTATTACCTGGTTGGTACTGCCCGCATTGTTTTTATTATTTAGTCCAAAGGATAAGCCTGTCAAAATACTAAATAATCCAGTTGCAGCAATAAAGCAGCAGGAGCGGGGAAGATGGATACGCTTCTTTGTGAGGCATGCATGGGTAGGTGTTTTATTTGCCGTGGCATGTGCTGCAGTAGTTTATCTATTGCCCGGCAAACTGCCGTCCGGCTTTTTACCCGAAATGGATGAAGGCGGTATTGTGCTTGACTTCAGCAGCCCGCCAGGTACCACATTGGACGAGACAGACCGCATGCTGAAAGAGGTGGACCAAATCATTCAGCAGCAGCCTGAGGTAGCAAGTTACAGCCGTCGCCTTGGTACTCAAATGGGATTTTTTATTACGGAACCCAATCGCGGCGATTACCTGATACAATTAAAAAAGAAACGGAGTAAAACTACAGATGATGTATCGGCAGACTTGCGGGCAAAAATTGAAGCCACCCTGCCTCAATTAAAAGTTGATTTTGGGCAGGTGATTGGGGATATGCTGGGCGACCTGATGACCAGTGTACAACCTGTTGAAATAAAAGTGTACGGCGATAACCGGCAAACACTGGAGGGACTGTCTAAGCAAGTTGCAGATATTGTACGGGGTGTAAATGGCACTGCGGATGTTTTTGATGGAATTGTAATTGCCGGTCCCCAGGTAATGGTTCAACCCAATGTTGCGAGACTTGCGCAATTTGGGATTACGCCGACCGATTTTCAATTTCAGTTGCAAACGCAGCTGGAAGGCAATGTGATCAGTACCGTGATGGAAAGGGAGCAGTTGGTGAACATCCGTATGATCTATCCCAATGCATTGCGTACCACCGTAAGCTCCTTAAATGCGGGTAATATTTTATTGCCCAATGGGTCACTAAAGCCCATCAGCACAGTAGCCACCATTCGCCTGGAAAAAGGTGTAGCCGAAATAGAAAGAGAAAATCAAAAAATGATTGGTGTAGTAACAGCCAGGCTGGAGAACCGCGATTTGGGTAGTACCTTGAAAGAGATTCAGCAAAACATGCAGCAAAAATTATCGCTGCCGCAAGGCTACCATGTTGAATATGGCGGTTCTTACGCTGAGCAGCAAAAAGCTTTCAGCGAATTGCTGATTATTTTATTAACGGCTTGTCTATTGGTATTTATTGTATTGTTGGTTTTATTTCGCGATTTTATTGTGTCCTTTGTTATTATTGTTTTAGCGGTGTTGGGCGTGGCAGGATGCTTGCTGGCACTCTATCTCACCCAAACACCATTAAACGTAGGCAGTTACACCGGCATCATCATGATTGTGGGGATTATCGGAGAAAACTCCATTTTTACCTACCAGCAATTTGCACAGGCGAGGCTTACTATGAACACAGAGCAAAGCATTGTTTTCGCCATTGCGGCCAGGCTCAGGCCCAAATTAATGACTGCCAGTGCAGCCATTATAGCTTTATTACCGCTGGCATTGGGGCTGGGTGCAGGTGCTCAATTGCACCAACCTTTAGCCATTGCTGTTATTGGCGGTTTATGTGTGGCACTGCCTTTGTTACTGATAGTGTTGCCCTCATTTTTAAGACTGATACACCGTAAAAATTGATGGTGATTTTTGCAGTTGGAAAAAGGCTATTTTCTTATCAAAAAACTATACTTATGTGGTGGATTTATGCATTGTTGTCTGCTTTGTTTGCATCACTTACCGCTATTTTTGCCAAGGTGGGTATTACCAATGTAAACTCTAACCTGGCTACTGCTATTCGCACCATTATTATTTTACTGGTGGCCTGGGGTATTGTGCTGGCAAGGGGTGAGGCAAAAGGATTGGCCACTTTATCCAAACACAATCTTATTTTTTTAATTATTTCCGGCGTTGCAACCGGCCTCTCGTGGATATTTTATTTTAAGGCGCTACAGATAGGAAAAGTGTCTCAGGTAGCACCGGTAGATAAATTAAGTGTTGCCCTTACCATCATTCTTTCGGTAATATTTTTAGGCGAAGCCTTAACTATAAAAACCGCTATAGGAGCGTTGCTGATTATTGCCGGAACAGTTGTGATGATTTTTTAAACAGGAATAAAACGGTGCAGGCTTACTGTATTCTGTCTTTGTAAAGATTTATTGCCATATTACGGTTGCCGGTGCCATTTTTTAAATATTTCAAACGACAGTAAAACCCATACAATTCCCAGGCAAAAGCTTGCCAATACATCTGTGGCGTAATGCACATTCAATACAATTCTGCTAATACCAATAGCAATGGCTACAGACATGAACAGTGCTATCAATATCCATTTCCATATTATCCGCAAGGAGGTTAATGACACCTGGTAACTTAAAATACTGCAAAAGATAAAGGCACAAAGTGCATGCCCGCTGGGGAAGCTATAACCGGCTATATCCTGTATTAAAGGCAGGGCCGGCCGATGACGGCGAAAAAGAAGTTTTAACCCAAACAGTACCAGGGTACTGCTAACTGCAATCGCCAATATACTGATTCCATAGGTTGTTTTTTTTTGCAACAAAAGATATGCTATCAGCAGTGAATAGGCTGGTGCCAGAAAGTAAAAAGAGCCTAAAAAAGTAACACCACGCATTATCTTGATGATGGCAGGGGACGAGTGCATTGAAAGGAAATGAATCGTCTTGCTATCAAATGATGCTTCATTTTCAAAAACCACTTCATGCGTGATCAATGCAAAAAGAAAAAGAAAGATGATAAGTAAACATGCTATCAAAAGCGATTTCTGTGTTAGTTGATTTGCTAAAAACTGTATCCTTTTTTTCATTGCGTAAAAATTTTCAGGAAGCAGTGAGTTTAAAGCGGTGAGTTGTAACGTTATGTGTGTAACGGATATTAATAGCGTTTGTATCACAAATTTCTTTTACAATGGCAAGGCCCAGCCCATTGCCTGTTGCACTATCGTGTTTTACAAAGCGCTGAAATAGCCGTGTTGCATCAATTGACGGCAGAGTACTGGTATTGATAATTTCAAAGCTATCCTGATTAATTTCAATGGCAATATTGCTACCCTGGCTGCTATACCTGATGGCGTTACTAAACAAATTTGATATCAACATATCTGCCAGCAAAGGATGAATGCTTAATAGCCAGTCACCATGTACCTTTACACTAAGCGTTATCTTTTTTTGATCCAGTAATTCTGCAAAAAATGAGCGGTATTTTTCTACAACACCTTTTATACTCAGCGCTTCGCTGGCATCAAATTGATTATTTTCAATTTTTGTAATCAGCAATAAAGCTTGGTTTAGTTTACTCAATCGTTGTGTAGCTTCAAAGGCAGATGAGATAGCAACAATTTGCTGTTCCGTAAGCAAATTATCCTGCATCAGTAATTCCAGTTTCGACTGAATGATGGCCAGCGGTGTCTGTATTTCATGACTTGCATTTTGGGTGAAAGTTTTCATCGAAAGGTAATCACCCTGCATTTTTTTTGTCATGGCATTGAGGGAATTATTCAGTGCATTGAATTCACTGATAGCCACTGCATCAAAATGTACCTGCTGCAGTTGTTGCATGTTGAGTGTAGTTATTTTTTGCAGCGAGGTATTGAAAGGTTTCCATAACTTTTTATTGATATAAAAATTGATCATTAAAAATAGTAGCAGTAAGCCACCAAAAACATAAATCATCAATAGAATCAATTTTTTGAAAACTGCTTTGTGTTCCAGTACTGAGCGTTGAAAGGAGAGTTTATAATGTTGATTGTTATGATCAGTAAAAACAGTAAGATTTCTGTACGGGTCTTTTCCATTTTCCAGCGGCTCATATACCAGTGTATCAGAATAATAATTGCTGGCCGGGGCTATATTGGTTTTTTCTATTTGTACGTAGGGGTTATTTAATTCCAGTATATCTTTATCTGCCGGCAAACTGTTTAAGTGTTGTATCCATATCACTTTGCTGTTTTCTAATTCTTCATCAACTTCATGCTGCAGGGCCCTTTCAATACTGTAGTATAAAAACAAACCACTCAAAAGCAATAGCGGCAGGCTAAAAAGCAAATAATAAGTAGTGGTTCTTGTAAGTAATTTCATCTTAACAACTCATTAATTATCGGTAAACTTATAACCGGTGCCATAAATGTTTTTAATGTAATCTGCCGTGCCCGATTCCATCATTTTTTTTCTCAAATTTTTTATGTGGGTATATAAAAAATCGTAACTCTCTGCCTGATCATACTGGTCTCCCCAAATATGTTGTGCCAACGCGCTTTTAGTGATTAGCCTGCCCCTGTTGCTGATAAAATAAACCAGCAGGTCATATTCCTTTTGCGTTAAATCAAGGTATTTATCATTCATCTTTACAGATTTTGCCGCAGGATATATTTCAATTTCGTTAAACAATATCTTTTCTTCTCCACCAAAATTTCTGCGCCGTATAATGGCTGCCACCCTTGCATTCAACTCCGATAAATGGAAAGGTTTGGTCAGGTAATCATCACTGCCCAGCTGCAAACCCATTATTTTATCATCCACGGCATCCCTTGCAGAAATGATAATGATGCCCGCTTTTGATTTTATTGATTTTAATTCTTTTACTATATCCAATCCACTGCCCATAGGCAGGCCAATGTCAACAACAATGCAATCGTATTCATAGTAATCAATCTTATCCATGGCTTCCTTAAAGTTGCCTGCAATTTCGCACAGGTAGCCCTGGGTTTCCATGTATTGTTGTATGGCATCTCTCAACGCTTGTTCATCTTCTATTATCAGCAGCTTCATCCTTAAAAATAAAAGATAATTCTGTGGTAAATCTGTTTATACAAACAATTCAAAAAAAATACACCAGTTGACAAACAGAAGGTAAGTTGGCCCTGGTTAAAAACAGTATAACTAACCAGTGTAAACTGCCGGGCAACAGTCATTCATTGGGTGCAGGCAAATATCTTCAGTATTACTACAGAATCTGTAATTAACTTTATTGTAAACTTAATAGCATGCAACTTGCCAGATTAATTATTTCTACAGTACTGATGGTTGGAACTGCCACGATAGCTACGGCACAACCTGATAAAATCCATTTGCTAAATACTTTTCACATAAAAAGCGAGGGGGGCTGGGATTATCTTGCCTTACTACCCAACTCAAATAAGTTATTCGTTTCGCATGGCGGGCAAGTAAATATCCTGGATAAAACAACAGGTGATTCCGTAGGTGTTATACCCAATACCACAGGTGTTCATGGCATTGCATTTATTCCTTCTTTAAATAAAGGGTACACAAGCAATGGAAGGTTAAATAATGTGACTGTGTTTGATTTAAATACCAATGCTGTGCTGTCTCAAATTGCAACAGGCGAAAATCCGGATGCTATTTTTTATGACGAATTCTCCAAAAAAATTATTACCTGCAATGGCCGGAGCAAAGATCTTTCTGTAATCGATCCATTAACAGAAAAAGTGGTTGCCACTATTGCGGTAGGCGGAAAGCCGGAAACAGCAGTAAGTAATAACAAGGGCAAAATATTTGTAAACATTGAGGATAAGAATGAAATAATAATGGTTGATATTACAAAAAATACAGTCGAAAAGCATTGGTCAATTTTGCCGGGTGAAGCGCCAACAGGACTGGTATACGATGCAAAAGCCAACATGCTTTTTGCCGGCTGTGGTGATAATAAATTATTGATGATCATCAATGCAGCTAATGGAAAGGTTGTGGATAAAATAGCAATTGGTGCAGGTTGCGATGGTGTGGGATATGATGCGGCGCAGCAGTTGATTTACACCAGCAATGGTGAAGGAACTATGACAGTAGTGAAACAAGTTGCTGGCGGTAAATTTGAAACGGTGACTACCATCACAACAAAAAGATCTGCCAGAACAATTGCAGTAGATGAGGCAACGCACAAAATATATTTGCCTGCTGCAGACCTTGAAGCTGCACCTGCAGGCGGCGGCAGACCTAAAATGATTGCCGGCACTTTCCAGGTATTGGTCTTTGGACAATAACTGTATACAATTTTTTAAAAATACCCACCCGCAGTTGTATCGGCTGCGGGCCTTTTTATGCCCGGCAGACAATATTGATGACATGAAAATCTTTTACAACAAGGCCTGATATCAGCAGTAAAGAGTAAATTGAGCGTTGTTGTAAGAAACAACCTTTGCATATGAAAAAAATAATTTATTGCCTTAGTATATTTTTATGGCCTGTTTTCTTATTGGCTCAAAAAGCAAAACTGGCTGATTTGTCTGCGTTTTATAAACCAGTATCAACACCCATTTTAAAAGCCGACTCTTCATTGGTGTTTTATGATTCGCTTAAAAAGGCAATGGTTAAATGGCAGAAGGCCGATGTATTTAATCCCGCGGCTGTTGTAAAAAATGGTAAGGTATATTTGTTTACCCGAAGCGAAGATAATCCGGCAGCCATCCTGGGTGGCCGAACTTCGCGTATAGGCCTTGCCGTTAGTAGCGATGGTATTCATTTCAAACATTTCTCCAGGCCGGTTTTATTCCCGGATAACAGCCCGTTTAAGCAGTACGATTATCCCGGCGGCTGCGAAGACCCAAGAGTTGTAGAAACTGCAGATGGCCGTTATGTAATGGCGTTTACTGCCTGGAATTATGATGTGCCCCGTTTATCAATCGCTATGTCAAAAGATCTTTTTCACTGGACGAAAAAGGGACCTGCTTTTGCTGTTGCTTATAAAGGTAAATTTTTAAATATGGCATCGAAGTCTGCTTCGATGGTTACTAAAATGAGGAATGGACGACCGATACTGGCAAAGATTAATAATAAATACTGGATGTACTGGGGCGAACATTTTGTAAACCTGGCATGGTCAACCAATTTATCCGACTGGTATCCATTGGTTGATAACGATGGCAAATTAAGACAAGCAATGATTACCCGGCCGGGTATGTTTGACAGTGATCTTACTGAATGCGGCCCTCCGGCATTGGTGACAGATAAAGGCATATTATTATTGTACAATGGTAAAAATGCTGAGAACGAAAAAGCAGATACATCCTTGCCCAAAGGAACCTATTCCGTCGGTGAAGCAGTATTTGATATCAACGACATGGAAAAAGTTGTTTTCAGAACGGATACCTGTTTATTAAGGCCATCGCTGCCCCATGAAATAACAGGTCAGTATGCGGCCGGTACTACCTTTTCTGAAGGGCTTGTTTATTTTAAAGATAAATGGTATTTGTATTATGGTACGGCAGATTCGTTTATAGGAGTGGCTATTGCTAAATAAACGCCGGTAAATTATTTACCTTTCCCTCCGTGAGTTTTACGGCAACCCAATATTATTAACTTCACAAAAAGAGACTTGTGAGAAGAGGATTTAATTTTTTCTTGATTGTATTTGTTTTGTTACTTGTCACCAGCCTCTCCCTAAATGCACAGCTCTGCCAGGGTAGTTTGGGAGATCCCATCGTTAATATTACTTTTGGATCTGGATCCAATCCTGGTCCCAGTTTATCTGCTGCAACTACTGCCTATAAGTACTTCGGCAACGATTGTCCGGGCGACGGCTTTTATACAGTAAGAAATAATACCATAGCCTGCTTCGGTAACACCTGGCATAGCCTTACATCCGATCATACAGGTAATGGAAACGGTTATTTTATGCTGGTGAATGCGTCTATCGATCCCAGTGCGTTTTACCTGGACACGGTGAAGGGGTTGTGTGGCAATACTACTTACGAATTTGCTGCCTGGGTGGTAAACGTGTTGCTTCAATCAGCATGCAATAACAACGGCAATAAACCCAATCTTACTTTCTCTATCGAAAAAACAGACGGCACGATTTTGCAAACCTATAACAGCGGTGACATTCCTTCTCAAAGCAGTCCGGTGTGGCAGCAGTTCGGTTTCTTCTTTACTACACCGGCAAGCGTATCAGATGTTGTGCTGCGAATATTCAACAATGCTCCCGGCGGATGTGGCAACGACCTTGCCTTGGATGATATTACTTTCCGTGCCTGTGGCCCTAAACTTACCCCTTCCATTACCGGCAATGCCAATACAACGGCGGTGGTTTGCGAAGGGCAGGCAAAGGCATTTGTATTTACCTGCAATGTATCGCCGGGCTTCAATAGCCCTGTATTTCAGTGGCAGCAAAATCTAAATAGCGGCACGTGGACGGATATTCCCGGAGCCAATACAACTGTACTTTCAAAAAACTTTGCGGCCAATGCCGAGCCAGGTAATTATGGGTACAGATTAACAGCATCAGAAATCGGGAATGCGACATCGTTACAATGCAGGGTGGTGGCTGATCCTTTATTTGTGAACATAGTAGCGAATCCGGTACCGGATGCCGGCAACAATGGACCTATCTGTGAAGGCAGTAACCTTGTGCTGACTGCTACAGACGGCACCCAATATGCATGGACAGGGCCGGGTAATTATTCAGATAGTGGTACATCTGTTAACATCAATGCTGTTCAGCAGGTGCAGGCAGGTAAGTATTTTGTGCTGGTAACCAATAGCAGCGGCTGTTCCCACCTTGATTCAACCGTTGTACAAGTAAACCCTGTGCCAACCGCTACGGTCAGCTTCTCTTCAAAAGTAATTTGCGCCGGCGATGCTGTTCAGCTGAATGCCGGGGGTGGTGCAGGTTATGCATGGTCACCACCCACAGCCTTGTCATCTGCCAGCATTTCCAATCCTGTTGCATCACCGGTGAACACCACACAATACCTGGTAACCGTCAGTAATCAGTTTGCCTGCACAGATACTGCAACGGTGCAGATTACCGTGAATGAAAGACCGACTGCTAATGCGGGGCCGGATAAAACCATCATCAAAGGACGCACGGTTTTACTTGAAGGCAGTGCTACCGGCCAGTCAGTAAGTTATTCCTGGCAGCCGGCTGTTAGTCTGGATAATCCGCAGTTGCTGCAGCCAATGGCGAACCCAACGGCGGATATTGATTATACCTTAACCGTAAGCTCTGCCAACGGTTGCGGCACAGCCACAGATGCAATGCATGTATTTGTTTTTAATGATATTTATATACCAACTGCTTTTTCACCCAATGGTGACGGCTTAAATGATACCTGGAAGATTCCTGCACTGGCGGCTTTTCCCGTATTTGAGTTAACCGTATTTGACCGGTTTGGCCAAAAAGTATTTCAAAATAAAAATACCAATACACCCTGGGATGGTATGTTTAAAGGAGCGCCTGTTGCAGCAGGATCGTACGTATATTATATTAACCTGTACCAGTTTCCGGGAATTTTAAAAGGAACTGTTATGATTGTCCGCTGATAAGAAAAGTTGTAAGAGTAAGATTCAGAAAAGATGTTTTGAAGCTTCGTTGTTTTTCCAGCATATCATTACATACAATGGCATTGTATCAATGCTGACGTTAATAAAAATGGGTTGGCATTGCCAACCCATTTTTATTTTAAATAATTAACTGAGGTCTAAAAATTAAAAGCCAGTTTGGTAAATAATCTTCTGCCATTAAAACCCATTTGAACGGAATCCCATGGGCCTCCGGATTCGTTATCGCCGACAAACCAAGTTTTTGCTTTTTGATTTACACCTAAATCAGGATGCAGGTTAAACACATTGTCGGCGCCTAAAAACAACGTTACCCTTTTGCAGAATTTATATGATACAGCAATGTCGGTAGTTATTTTTCCGGTGTAATTAAATACTTCCGGCACATAACCAGATCCGTCATCAGCAGGAATTTGAGGATTGATACCAGAATAGTTAGGGTTGTCTCCTGCGGGGGAATTGCCATCTCCAAAACCAAGCAGCACTATTTTACCAAAAGAAGTGAACTGAGCCTTAAATCCAAGGGCACCAGTTGTGTAATCAATGCCCAAAGAAACTTTACTATTGGGCGCTGAAGCTTTAAGGAAGGCTTCTTCACGGTCGCTGTAAAAAGTTTTACGATTTAGTTGTGTTCCGTTCAAAGCTGCAGGCACATTGATCTTATCGATAGTTATCTTTTGAAAATTTCCGGCCAGTAAAAAATGCAGTGTATTTACACCCCATTTTTTAGTATAGTCGCCCACAATATCCAAACCATAGTTGGTTGTATTAACTGCATTTGCAAAAAACTGTGCAGTGCTTACTTCGCTTGGAAACTGCGACGTAAACGCCACAGGCAACGTATTGTCATTTTTGTTAAACAGGCCTGATAATACAACACGATCTTTCATCTTAACTACATACCCATCCACTGTTATAGTAAAGGCTCTTGCCGGTTTATATGTAAAACCTAAGCTGGCGTTTATTGACTTTTCCTGTTTTAACTTGGGTACACCAGCTGCCCTTGCAATTGGACTTGTATTGGGTGCTATCAGGGACTGAACCAATGCGCCACTGCTGAAAGATGTAAGTGTATTACTAAAATTTATCTGGGCAAGTGACGGAGCCCGGAAACCTGTGCTTACAGAACCGCGAATATTAAAGTTATCAGCGAGTTTGTAACGTGTTGCCAGTTTGCCGGTTAGTACTGATCCAAAGTCAGAATAATTTTCAAAACGGGCAGCTCCATCTACCAGCCATTTTTTTGTAACATTCAGTTCCGCATCAGCGTAGAAACCGATATTAGTGCGATGTGCGTTTACTTCATCTGTGTTACTAAAGCCCGGAAAGCCCTGCGACCCCGAGGCAGGTGTTCTGGTAGCGTTTGTTGTATCATCTGCTGTAGCATTTGCAGGAAGTAAATTGGGATAAAGCATAGCCGCTGGATGATAACCTTTATACGATCTGTCTTCCCCTTTAAAGATTTTATATTGTTCATACCTGAACTCGCTGCCGAAAGCTATATTTAGGCCTTGTGCAACAGTATTAATGGACTTGCTGAAATCAAGATTGGTAGTGTTTTGCAAAAAGCTAAAGCCTCCATCATCAAAATGTGTTTGAGAGGTGTTGCCTATCACAGAAGCATTGAAAGTTTTATCACCATAATAATGAAAGTTGTTACTTCCGGTATTGTTACTTACATCCCAGCTCCAGTCATTTCCTGCACTCCCTTTAATTCCCATGGCCAGCGAGGCATCCCGGATGTGCGTTTGAATATGAGGATTGTAATAAATACTTCCGTCTTTTGTAGAACGCATTATTGAGGGAACATCTATTAAAGTGGCATTTTCTGTTACAGGAAAACGTTCAGGCTTTGCGCTCCATTCCCGGGTATAAGCAAATGCATCCGAAGCTTTATAGTTGTAGCCACCAAAAGAATAAAACGTAGTTTTCTTGCTTGCGCTTGTAGGTATTTCCATATTATACATAACACCACCGGCAGCAATAGATCCGTCACCAAATGCTCTTCTCCCGGTATTTACATAAGGTAGGGCATCTTTGTCAGTTGCGTAGTTTGCAGATACGGGTGCCGCCCGGTAGGTTTTGCCTTGCGTGCGGTAATCGAAAGAATAATTAATAAATCCACCATTTTTTCCAATTGCTAGTCCGTGATTTAATGAAGCTGAAAAAGTACCGCCATCAATTGCACCGCCTGTATAATAATCGTTATTTCCATTAAATTTCCGGGAATTATTTTTTGTGTCATAATAGCCGCTCCATCCGGCATTGACTGATAAATGATTGATGTCTTTCTTTAAAATAATGTTGATTACACCAGCAATGGCATCTGAGCCGTATTGTGCAGATGAACCATCCCGGAGAATTTCTATCCTGTCAACCTCGGCTTGTGGAAATCCATTCAGGTCTACACCTGAACCTGCACGCCCACGGGTGCCAAATAGACCTACAAAGGCCGTAGAGTGCCTTCTTTTTCCATTTATTAATACCAATGTATGATCGGCACCGAGCCCGCGAAGCGTACCTATATCTATATGATCAGCACCATCAGCACCACTTTGTTTATTATAGTTAAACGAAGGTGCAGCCATATTCAAGATAGAAGTTAAATCCATTTTGGCGGTGGGTAAACCAACCTGGTTTATTTTAATGATGTCTACCGGAACAGCGGTTTCAGTTTTTGCTCTCGGTGCACCACGGGTGCCTAATATGGCAACGTCGCCCAACTCCACCAAACCAGCTGCCAGGGCTATTGAAATATTTGATTCGTTTTTTAAAACAACCGACTGGGTTGCATAGCCAACTGAACTTATTTCCAATACGTCATTGCTATTGCCTTCAATTTTTACAATACCATCCGTATTTGAAATAACACCTTTTTTAGTGGACTTTATCTTAGCAGAAACGCCGGATAGAGGATTACCAGTTTTTGCATCCGTAACCTTCACCGTGTAGGTTTGTTGGGCAAAAACTACGTGCGCACAAAAAATAATAATTAATGAGAGGATTGGCTTTTTCATTATGTGTTGTTTTGGTTCTTTCAAAGGTCTTAATAAAAAATTAAAAAAGATAAAATACATTCAACAAGTAAAACACACAAAAGTTTTATTCAAACAATAGTTTAAATCTTACATTATTTTTTGTACTAATTTAATAGTAGCGGGCTTATTTTTCTGTTGGTAGAGCGCAATATTAAAAATCATTATTAGTGCTTTAGTTAAATTCTGGGCTGGTCAGCAAGCGTTTGCCCGGTTACCTTACTTTCGATACTTCCGCTATTTTTGCAGAGCGTAAGCACACCATTTGGGCAACCAGTTTTACCCCGGGATCAATTAAACAAAACACCGATGATGCAAATAATCAACAGCAACGAAAACGACGTCAATACCATATTTGAATTTTACGATCATGCCATTGCATATCAAAAAACCAAATTCAATAAGCACTGGCAGGGATTTGATTTACCGGTTATTGAAAAGGAGATAAAAGAGAACAGGCAGTTTAAAATTGTACAGGATGAAAAAGTGGTCTGTATATTTGCCGTCACCTTCAATGATCCCGCCATATGGGGCGAAAAAGATAAAGACAAAGCCATCTACATTCACAGAATTGTTACCCATCCCGCGTTTCATGGCAATAATTATGTGAAGCATATAGTGAAGTGGGCGATTGATTATTGCGTAAAAAACGGGATTGATTATGTGCGGATGGACACCTGGGGAGATAACCAGAAACTGATTGACCACTACCAGGGTTGTGGCTTTACTTTTATGGGCATATCAGCAAAAATGAATGATGTAAGCCTGCCCAAACATTACGATTGTATTTCCCTCAGTCTGTTTGAAATAAACATCAAAAAAAAACTGCAACATGGCAATGTATGACAATGAGAATACGGTCGTAAAATCTTTTGATCTTACCTATATCTCTGAACATTTACAACAGGCACAGTGGGCGGAATTTATTGAGCTTAAGAAAGTACTAACTGCCTTGTACAAGCGTCAGGGCAGGCCTGTATCCATACTGGATATCGGTATCGGCAATGCCCGCATTCCGAAACATTTAAGCGGCGTAAAAGAGATATGGGATATGGTTGCCATTTACGACGGAACAGATAATGCACAGGCCTGCGTTGACATAGCATCAAAAAACATCGCTGACTTAAATATTGCCGATAAGGTAAAGGCTTATTTGTTTGATGGCACCAAACTGGATGAATGGCCAAAAAAATATGATCTTATAATAACTACCTGGTTTACCGCAGGCAATTTTTACCCGGATGATTTTTCTTTTGAAACCTACCACTCCGCCGGCAAAATATTAGATCTTTCAACCAACGAAAAATTTACAACCATCTTTAAAAATGCGTATGAACTTTTGAATGAGGATGGCGCATTGCTGATTGGCGCCTGTTATATTGACAATGACAGTACCCGTTTAAAACAGGAAGAGTCATATAATAAAATGGGTATGACAGTCATCACCAACGAAGCAGATAGTTTTACCGCGACGATAGAAGGGTTCTGGAGCCAACGTTTTACCAGAGAAAGACTACAGCAATATCTTTATTTTATATCGCCCGAAAAAATACATTTCACTCCGTTGGATACGTATGATTATGCCATGCAGGTCTTTATCAGTAAATAGCAACCGGGTATTTATTGGTTGTAGGTTTCCAGCGCATTTTCAAGGCAATCCATTGCCGCATTAATATCGTCAGTATTTAAAACGTAGGCCAGTCGTACTTCCTGCTTACCCAAACCAAGTGTACTATAAAAACCACTGGCGGGCGCTAACATAAGCGTTTGCCCGTTATAATTAAATGATTCCAGCAGCCACTGGCAAAATAATTCCGCATCCGGCACGGGCAATTTAGCAACAGCATAAAATGCACCGCCCGGGTTAGGACAAAAAACACCAGGGATGGCGTTCAGTCTTTGTATAAGGATATCTCGTCTTTTTTTATATTCCGCTTTTGTGGCGTCAAAATAATTGGCCGGCAAGTCTACAGCAGCTTCTGCCAGTATTTGTGCAAAGCCGGGTGGGCTCAATCTTGCCTGTGCAAATTTTAAAACGGCATTCAATACCTCCTGGTTTTTTGTAACCAATGCACCAATTCTGCCGCCGCAGGCACTGTATCGCTTGCTGATGGTATCCATTATGATCACATTGTCATCCGCACCTTTTAAATGCATCGCACTGGTATGAGTACCTTCATAGCAAAATTCCCGGTACGCCTCATCTGAAAATAAAAAGAGCTTATGCTTTACAATAATTTGTTTCAGCAGTTCCATTTCTTCTTTACTGTATAAATAGCCAGTTGGGTTATTGGGACTACAAATAAGTATGGCTTTTGTTCTGGAGGTAATTGCTTTTTCAAGTTCCACCATTGGCGGCAAAGCAAAACCGTTTTCAATGGAAGCAGTAATGGGCCTGACTATAACGCCGGCTTCTATCGCAAAGGCATTGTAATTGGCATAAAAAGGCTCAGGTATAATCACTTCATCACCTGCATCCATACAGGCCATCATGGCAAAAATAATCGCTTCGCTTCCCCCGGTTGTTACAATAATTTGTTCTGCAGTTACATAAATACCAACCCTGCTGTAGTAGTCAGCTAATTTTTTACGGTAGCTTTCATTGCCCGCACTATGGCTGTATTCCAGTATTTTAAAATTGCTGTTGCGTACTGCTGCCAAAATTTGTGGCGGAGTTTCAATATCTGGCTGACCAATATTGAGATGATGTACCTTGATGCCTCTTTTTTTAGCAGCCTCTGCAAAAGGCACTAATTTTCGAATGGGTGATGGGGGCATTAAATGCCCGCGGTTACTGATGCTTAACATGGAACAAAGATATTGGAGTTTACTATTTTTAAATAGTATTAAAATTCGGCATTGTGTTTTTTTGTTTGAAACTTTTTGAGTGCAGGATATTGAAGCGGGTGTTTTACATGAATGTTGTACAGACCATTATACTGTTATGCCAGTGCCGTCTGTTCTAGGCAGGCCAGCGGTAACCCCTCAGAAAATCCTCCACCGTCATTTTCTTTTTACCTTCCAGTTGTAATTCTTTGATGGAAATGTAGCCATCGGTGCAGGCAAATTGTAAAAATGTTTTTTTATCCGTTTCAAACTCACCTGGCTTTATGGAAGGAGTTGTAAAGATTTTGACTGCTTTATACACTTTCATTTTCTTTCCGTCTAAAAAAGTAAAAGCGGCAGGATAAGGCGATAAACCACGTATGAGATTATATACATCCTCCAGCGGTTTAGCCCAGTTGATAAGGCAGGTTTCAGTGAAAATTTTGGGAGCATGTTTCAATAATTTTTCCGCAGCTGCTTTTTCGCTTTCACTACTTTCTGTTGAATCCTGAACCTGTTCCGTAATGTTGCCGGCAACCAATGCTTCCATTGTTTTTAGTAAAAGATCGGCGCCCGCTATCTTCATCCGGTCGTGGACTTCGCCGACAGATTCATCTTCGCCAACGGCAAGACTTTGCTGCATTAAAATATTACCAGTATCAATCTCCTGCTGTAATTTAAATGTGGTGACGCCCGTTTCTTTTTCACCGTTGATGATAGCCCAGTTAATAGGAGCAGCGCCGCGGTATTGGGGTAGCAACGATCCGTGTACATTGATGGTGCCCATGGGCGGCATGTTCCAAACCACTTCGGGCAACATCCTGAAGGCCACTACTACCTGCACATCAGCGTGCAATGCTTTCAGTGTTTCCAGGAATTCAGGGTTCTTTAATTTTTCCGGTTGCAGTACATTCAGACCATGCTGAACCGCATATTTTTTAACATCGCTTTGCTGCAATTCCATGCCCCGGCCGCCTGGCTTATCCGGTGCAGTTATCACGCCAACAATATTACATCCGGCCTGTACCAGTTTATCCAAAGATGCCACTGCGAATTCGGGCGTGCCCATAAAAACAATCTGTAAATCTTTCAAATTTTTCATCGTAGCAAAGTTAAACTTCCTTCGCAATAATCAGTCTGTACATGACCTCACCAGTAGATTTTTAAACGCGGGTTTATTTACACGTAACATTTGTTAAGGTTTTGAAAACTAGGCATCTTACTACAATGAACCATTATTAATGAAAGTAAGTTACAGTATGGAACGAAAAGACTTTTTTAAAATCCTTTTGTCTAAGCAGGATACAAAACCCGGGGCATCGCCAACGACCGCACTCACCAGCACTTTAAAGAGATATAAAGGCAAATGGGATGAGCAGGCGGTTGTATATTTTTTAAAGCATACGATGTTTGGTGCAAAGCCTGCCGATGTGGCTTTTTTTAAAAAGAAGAACTTAAAAAATACGGTTGCAGTAATGTTAAAGGATGCAGCTATGCCCACCACATCACCAATTAATAATTATGCAAGTGACAAGATAGAAGATGAACAGGTGCAACTGGGAAGCACGTGGGTAAATGCCACGAATGTGAATGGCAAAATCAACTACAGGCGTCGCAATTCCTACAAGCAATGGTGGATGGGTTTAATGATCAACCAGGATCGCAGCATCACAGAGAAGATGGTGTTGTTCTGGCACAATCATTTTGCCACCGAAACAAATATAGCAGAAAATCCCGTGTATTGTTACCGCTACAATTTGTTGCTCCGGCAGCATGCTTTGGGTAATTTTAAAGCCCTGGCAAAAGCAATGACAACCGACCTCTGTATGCTGCGCTATCTGAACGGATATGCCAATACAAAGAAGGCTCCTGATGAAAATTATGGAAGAGAGTTACAGGAATTATTTACCGTGGGGAAGGGGCCGGGTTCACACTATACGGAAGCGGATGTAAAAGCAGCAGCAAGGGTTTTAACAGGTTACAAAATTGACAATAAGATATTCACTTATTCCTTTGAACCCAACAGGCATGACGAGAGTGACAAACAGTTTTCAGCCTTTTATGGCAACACCATTATTAAAGGGCGGGCAGGGGAAGATGGTGCCTATGAACTGGATGATTTGATAGAAATGATTTTTGCAACGGACGAAACCGCCAGGTTCATTTGCAGAAAGCTCTACCGCTTTTTTGTTTTTTACACAATAGATGATGCCACAGAACAGGAGATAATAATACCGCTGTCTAAAATTTTGCGGAAAAAGAATTTTGAAATAAAACCCGTATTGCAAGCCTTACTGAACAGCCAGCATTTTTTTGATATGGCTTTCCGTGGAACAACCATTAAAAGCCCCGCTGATTTTTGTGTAGGACTGATGAGGGAATTTAATGTGGCGCTTTTACCGCCCGGCGATATGTTTGCCGAATATTCCATGTGGGAGTTTGTGCACAACCAGGCGTCCGCCATGCAGCAAAATATTGGTGACCCGCCCAATGTGGCTGGCTGGCCCGCTTATTATCAGCAACCGCAATACTGCAAGTTATGGATCAACTCAGATACATTGCCACGGCGCAACCAACTTACTGACAGGTTATTAAGCTATGGCTTTACCGCAAAAAACGGCAGCAAAATAAATATTGATCCCATCGCTTATGCCATGGCACTTCCACACCCGGAAGACCCGGATGCACTGATCAGCGACAGCATTCAGATGTTGTATACCGTACCAATAGCAGATGCTGAAAAGTCACATATCAAAAGCAACATTCTATTATCCAACCTGCAGGGAGAAGCAGCCAATCACTACTGGACCAATGCCTGGCATACCTTAATTGAAAAGCCGGATGATGCAGTGAATAAAAAAGAAGTGTTGAATAAATTAAAGAACCTGTATAAATATCTGTTGAACCGACCAGAGTACCAGGTGTACTAAAACCCTGACGGCAGTTAACAACCCGTCAGCGGTGAAAAAGAATGATAAAATAGCGGCATCTAACAGCAACGCATAACCGAAATTGTAGGAGCCATTACAAGTAAAAAATCTCAGCATGAAAAGAAGAACCTTTTTTAAATATGCGCTTCCTTCAGTGGTAATGCCGGCGCTACTGGGCGGATTTAAAATAAATGCGTTTGCGGGCAATCCGTTGCTGCAAAATTTATTGCATGCGGATACCAATGGCAGGGTGCTGGTAGTGATACAACTGGCGGGAGGCAACGACGGCTTAAACACGGTAATACCTATAGAATTTTATGGAGCATACAAAAATGCGAGATCGAATATCGCCATTGCGCTGGAAAAAATATTGTCACTCAACGGCTGTAATGCGACGGGTTTAAACCCTGCCATGGCTCCGTTGCAACAATTATTTAACCAGGATAGGTTAGCCATTGTGCAGGCTGTAAGCTATCCCCAACCGAGCTTTTCACATTTCAGGGCCACCGACATCTGGCTAACCGGCGAAGAAAGCAACCAGGTATTAAACACTGGGTGGATGGGCCGATACCTCAACCGGCAATACCCGGATTTTCCGGACCATTATCCAAACAGCATCATGCCCGATCCGTTGGCCATACAGATTGGCTCGGTGGTTTCAACGGGCTTGCAGGGCCCTGCTTTCCCCATGGGAATGGCCATCAGTAACCCGGATAGTTTTTATAATATGCTCAATGAAAAACCACGCCAGCTGTCTGCATCGCCGGCGCAGGATCAGCTGGATTATATACGCCAGGTAGCTGAAAAAACAGATGCCTATGGAGATGTGATAAAAGCTGCCGCAAAAAAGATTACCCGTCAGTCGACTAAATATGACGACAATAAAAAGAACCCGTTAAGCGACCAGTTAAAAATTGTTTCAAGGCTGATAGCAGGCGGGCTGCAGACAAAAATTTATATGGTAAGTATGGGTGGTTTTGATAACCATGCCAAACAAACAGATGCCGCGGATACCAGCAAGGGAACCCACGCTAACCAGTTGCAAAAGCTATCTGAAGCCATTGCCGCTTTTATGGATGACCTTGCCCTGCAGCAAGTCGCCGACAGGGTAGTTGGCATGACATTTTCCGAATTTGGCCGGCGAATAAAATCCAATGCGAGCGGTGGTACCGATCACGGTATAGCAGCGCCGGTGTTTGTTTTTGGCCAGCCGGTGCGGTCAGGGATAATAGGTAGTAATCCTACCATCCCGGAGAATGCGACAGTCAATGATAACATCACTATGCAGCATGATTTCAGGGCGGTGTATGCTACGCTACTAGAAGACTGGCTGGCTGTAAAACCATCCAATATTCCTGATATTTTACAAAAGGATTTTGCCTCGCTGCCATTGATAAAAAAAGTATAAGAAGTTTTTGTTACCAGCTAAGAAGCTCTCTGAAGCTGCATTGGCGACGCTCCGTTCAAATTTTATTTTTCTATTGGGCTTTTATACGTTATAGAAAGGCATTCAAAACTTTGAAAATTTTGTTGGTAAATTTCGCCCTATTCAAAGTCTCTATACAGCAAATATTTCTTCCTTATTTTTTTATAATTACTTAATGCTGGTTCCCAGCTCTTTCTTATTTCGGCTTCAGTTTTACCCTGCCTTACTTGCTGCGCCAGCATATCATTACCTGCCAGCCTGTTGATGAAATTATTTTTTAAAAAGAAACTGTCTTTGCCCGGAAAGAGTTTATATGCATTCAGTAAATATTTCAGCTGAATTTTTTTGTTAAGTTCCTTGAGGATTTTTTCAGGCGATCCGCCCAGGTCCCAGCCGTAGCATTGCTGGTAATAACACTTGCTGCTTTTAGCGCCCTCATTGGGTTTGGGCGTAAAGGCATACATAGTGTTGGGTAAAGTGGGATGGCCAATCAACTGAAAGGGTTTATCTGTTCCGCGGCCTTCGCTTAATACTGTGCCTTCAATAAAACAGGTAGAAGGGTAGAGGTAAATACTCTGAATATCCCGGATATTGGGAGAGGGCGCAACCGGTAAAACATATTTGCTGTTGTGATCGTAGTTGGCGCATTTTATAACCAGTACATGAAAAGGTGTGTCTTTGGTTGGTTTGGTAGTGGTGTTATAACTGTTGATTTTGTTGGCTTCAGGTGTTAGCCATTTTTCACCGGCTAACATCAACGCATATTCGCCGATGGTAAGGCCATACACTACCGGTACAGGTTGCATACCGATAAAGCTTCTAAATTTTGGTTCCAGTACCGGGCCGTCTACATAAAAGCCGTTGGGATTTGGCCTGTCAAGTATCAACAGTGGTACATGATTTTCCAGGGCTGCTTCCAGGTAATATTGCAGCGAAGAGATGTAGGTATAAAAACGGGTGCCGATATCCTGTATGTCAAATAATAAAACATCTACTCCTTTGCAATCTTCTGCTGTAGGTTTTCTATGGTCGCCGTAAAGGCTGATGATGGGAATACCTGTTTTTTTATCTACTGCATTCCCCAACTCTTCACCGGCACTTGCTGTGCCGCGAAAGCCATGCTCAGGGCCAAATATTTTTACTACTTTAATACCGCTTTTTACTAATGTATCTACCAAATGTGTATTGCCTACCATGCTGGTTTGGTTGGCAAAAACCGCTACGGACTTGCCTTTCAGCAGGGGCAGGTATACTTCCATGCGTTCGGCACCGGGGACGATGCGTAAACTTTTTGCTGGTTTATTTGTTGACTGTGCGTTGGCAAATGAAAATAAGGCCAGGGAGGTTATTAAAAGAAAAACTTTGTTATAATTCATCTTTCAAAGGTCTATAAAGTTTTTTAATTGGGAGGTGTAGTTTTTAATTAATAAATTGCCAAAAAACGGAGCATTCGTGCTTTTCTGGATAGTTGAACCGATGTTCAGCAGAACTGAAAAAGTACATGTGTGCAACGCCAGTGAAGCCAGATAGTAGTACAACTGTTTGGCCAAAAAAATAAATTATAAATTCTTAAAAAAATTAAAAATGGCACAAGTTAAAGAAGGGGATGTTGTAAAAGTACACTACACGGGTAAGCTGGTAAACGGGGAACAATTTGATTCTTCGGTGGGTAGGGAACCATTGGAATTTACCGTAGGCGCCGGGCAAATGATTAAAGGCTTTGACGCGGCCATGCCGGGAATGAACGTGGGTGAAAAGAAGACCATCAACATTGCACCGCAGGATGGTTACGGCGAAAAAAGTGAAGAAGCAATCATAGAGTTTCCAAAGGAACATGTGCCTGCTGATATGAAGCTGGAAGCAGGTATGCCGCTAACACTGAGCAACCAGGAAGGTCAGCCTGTACCAGTAATTGTAGTGGAAGTAAAAGATGACGTGATCATTTTAGATGCCAATCATTTTTTAGCCGGGCAGGAACTGGTGTTTGATATTGAGCTTGTAGAGATAGTGTAGGAGACAGTAAGCAATAGGGAATAGTAAATAAGCAATAATACAGAGGCGATAAGGAATAGTAAATAGGCAATAATGCTCAAATCAATCATAAAAAATTGAAGGCCTGGCAACTTGCCATTCAGCTATACAGAGAAGTGTTATTGCTTGTAAGGAAATTGCCGAAAGAAGAAATTTTCAATTTAACCTCACAAATAAAAAGAGCAGCCCTTTCTATAAGTAATAATATAGCGGAAGGAGCTGCAAGGAAATCAGCTGCAGAAAGAAAGCGGTTTTATGAAGTCGCACGTTCTTCTGATGTAGAAGTAGATAATTGTTTTGAAGTAATTTTAACGTCTGCGTATTTAAATAAAGAAGACATTTTGGTAGCTGAAGATTTGGTCGAGCAAATTTTCAGACTGCTTTCAGCAATGATTGATAACACGAAATGAATTATTGCTTATTTACTATTCCCTCTTGCCTGAATTTTACACCATGATACAAATAAGTCCTGATAACATGGCCGAACGCTTTATGCGGTATGTGCAAATTGATACGCAAAGCGATCCTACGAGTGCCGCACACCCAAGTACGGAAAAGCAAAAAGACCTGAGCAAATTATTGCACCGGGAATTATTGGGCATGGGCATTACAGATGCCTCGACGGATGAATTTGGCTATGTATATGCAGCGATACCCGGCAACAGTGAGAAGAAAAATATTCCGGCCATTTGTTTTTGTGCGCATGTAGATACGGCGCCGGATTGCAGTGGTACCAATGTAAAACCTATTCATCACCGCTACTATGACGGGGCGGATATTGTATTGCCGGATGACTTAACGCAGGTGCTTTCGGTGACCACATCACCCTATTTAAAAGAACATTTAAATCATGGAATTATTACGGCCAGCGGCTTAACGTTGCTTGGTGCGGATGATAAAAGTGGTGTGGCTGCCATCATGGAGGCGGCGTTTTTTTTTATGCAAAACCCGGCGGTAAAACACGGCGGCATAAAAATTTTATTTACACCTGATGAGGAAGTTGGGCAGGGCACGGCTAAAGTGGACATGCAAAAACTGGGCGCACAGTTTGGCTATACAATGGATGGTGGAGAAGCGGGGAGCCTGGAAGATGAAACCTTTAGCGCGGATGCCGCAATCATTACCATCCACGGCGTAATTGTTCATCCGGGTTATGCAAAAGATAAACTGGTAAACGCATTAAAAATTGCCGGTGCTGTGCTGGAAGCGTTGCCCAAAAATGAATGGAGCCCGGAGACAACTTCCGGTAAAGAAGGTTTTGTGCACCCGGTAGCTGTGAACGGTATTGCGGAAAAAGCGACCCTTCAATTTATTGTAAGAGATTTTGCTGTAGCCGGTTTACAGCAGCATCATAGCCGGCTGAAAAAAATTGCTGAAGAAGTTGTGTCAGGCTTTGCCGGCGCAACCATGGAATATTACATAACCGAACAATACCGCAATATGAAGGAAGTGCTAGACCAGCATCCGGAAGTGGTGGCTTATGCAGAAGAAGCGATAGGGCGTGCAGGCTTAACCGTAAAGAAAGAAAGCATTCGTGGTGGTACAGATGGCAGCCGCTTTAGTTATATCGGTATGCCCTGTGCCAATATATTTACAGGTATGCAAAATATTCACAGCAAGCTGGAATGGGTTGGTACCAAAGACATGGCGAAGGCTGCGGAAACGATTGTGCATTTGAGTATGATTTGGGAAGAGAGGGGATAGAAATTTCGGAAATTGCAGGAACTGGGTCGCGGCCCGTTCCTGCAATAAAGATTTTCTGCACTGCATTTAAAACATTGCTACCTTTCGTCCCTAAAATTTTTAACAATGGAATTACTAAAAGATTTCTGGTGGTTGATACCCATTTTTATGCTGATTGCAGGTGGGCTGTTTACCATCAATCAGGGAACCATCGGTGTGGTGACCCGCCTCGGAAAATACCACAGCATCAAACGACCAGGCTTAAATTTTAAAGTGCCTTTTTTAGATCAGCTGTATAAAAGAGTCAGCATTCAAAATCGTTCGGTTGAACTGGAGTTCCAGGCTGTAACGATTGACCAGGCCAATGTTTATTTCAAATCAATGCTGCTCTATTCAGTGTTGAATATTGATGAAGACACGATTAAGAATGTGGCCTTTAAATTTATCAGTGAAAAAGATTTAATGCAGGCATTGATACGCACGGTGGAAGGAAGCATCCGTGCATTTGTATCTACCAAAAAACAGGCGGAAGTATTGAACGTGCGGAGAGATATAGTGGAGAATGTAAAAGAGCAGGTGGATGTACAGCTCGAAAGTTGGGGCTATCACTTGCAGGATCTGCAGATCAACGACATCACTTTTGATGAAGCCATTATTACCAGTATGAGCAAGGTGGTGGCCAGTAATAACTTGAAAGCAGCGGCTGAGAATGAAGGCCAGGCTTTGCTGATCACCAAAACAAAAGCGGCAGAAGCAGAAGGTAACGCCATTAAGATTGCTGCAGAAGCAGAGAGACAGGCGGCACAACTACGCGGACAGGGTGTGGCATTGTTCCGGGAAGAAGTGGCCAAAGGTATGAGTCAGGCAGCAGAGCAAATGAAGCAGGCAAACCTGGATACCAATGTAATTTTATTCAGTATGTGGACGGAAGCCATTAAGAATTTTGCAGAATACGGAAAAGGCAATGTAATATTTTTGGATGGCAGCAGCGAAGGCATGGAAAAGACAATGCGGCAGATTATGGCCATGCAACAGATGGACGGAAAGAAATGATTGCAGCAATAAATATTTTATTATGGGAGCCGGATTTATCCGGCTCTTGTTGTAAGTTTACTTTAACATTTTTTTGTAGTGCAATTGATGTTTGTTTGCGTTACAAAGAGCAGTCAAAACCTATTGACATAATTATCGTAAAATAAAAAGACCATAAACAATTACTTTTGCCCAAAATCAGTTAAACATGTTTGATATTCTTTTACAGGTAGATACTACTAAAGTGGCCACAGAATTGTTGTCGCAAAAATCAGAAAATGTTTGGGGTGTACTGGCCAAAGGCGGCTTGCTGATGATCCCCTTGATGACCCTGCTGGTAGTAGCGATTTTCTTTTTTATTGAAAGGTTGCTGACTATTACCAAGGCGGCTAAAATTGAGGATAATTTCATGAGCATCATCCGGGACAATATTGTTTCCGGCAATGTAACAGCCGCCAGGAACCTGGCAAAAAATACCAACAACCCCGTGGCAAGGGTAATTGATAAAGGGATGCAGCGCATTGGTAAACCCATTGATGCTATTGAAAAAAGTATGGATAATGTGGGCGTGTTGGAAATGTATAAACTGGAGAAAAATTTATCCATCATTTCTATCATTGCACGTATTGCGCCGCTGTTTGGATTTTTAGGAACCATCATTGGTATGCTGGCGCTTTTCAAAGGTATTGCCGCTACATCAGAGTATACGCCCAATACCATTGCGGATGGTATTTATATTAAGATGATCACTTCGGCTACCGGTTTAATTATTGGTATCCTGGCCTATCTTGGTCATAGTTTTTTACAGGCACAAATTGCGAGGATCGAAAATAAAATTGATGCGGCAAGCGCTGAGTTTGTAGATATTTTGCAGGAACCAACAAGATAGAGATGTCAAGGTGAATGGGCAATGGTGAAAACTTTAAAGTTCACTATTCAGGATTTACCAATGACAATCTGCTGCAGACAATTCACAATTGACCATTCACATTTCACGATAAAAGTATGAGCTTAAGAAAAAAATTTAAAGGAGAAGGCGCCGAAGTAGATACCGGTCCGTTAAACGATATTTTATTTATCCTGATGTTCTTCTTTTTAATCATTTCTACACTGGCGAATCCCAATGTAATAAAGCTGAGCAACCCCAAAGCAAAAAGCGATACAAAGGCCAAGCAAAGCGTGATTGTAAGCATAGATAAAAACCGTATTGTGCATGTTGGCCAGCAAAAAATAATTTTTGATTCGCTGGAATCGCAGTTGAAGTTACATATTCATGTTGGCGACAGTATTAAGCCCGCAGTGGTAATCAATGCAGATTCATTGGTAGCCTGGAAAGACATTGTAAAAATAATGAGCGTGGCTAAAAGACTGGGTGCTACTACTTCGGCCTCAGTTTCCAATCAATAGTATTTATTTCCGCTAAGGCTTTAAGGCGTTTGTTTTATTAAGACAGACGCCTTGTTATTTTAGAGATCTGGTAGTGCTTTACATGGCATATCTTAACGTCTTCCCAGCAGAAATATTAGCTAAGCAAAAGAGGCAGTTACCATTCTTTCTTTTCCAAAAAGATCTTTTTTAATCAATACGGTTTTATAATACCTTGCAAACAAGGCTGCAGTTTCTTTTGCAAAATCTTCATGCGTTTCCATAAATATGGTGCCGTTTGGATTAAGATGGGTTTTACCAAAAACAGCTATTTTCTCATAAAAAAGCAAGGGTAGATTGTCTGGCACAAACAATGCCTGGTGGGGCTCAAAGGCAGTTACATTGATATCCAGTTTATCTTTTTCGTTTAATGGAATGTAGGGAGGGTTGCTGACGATACAATCAAACTTCGCTAAATGATCCCATTGATTTTCATCTAAAAAATCGACTGCCAAAAAATCAATGTCAGTTCGTTGAGCCGATGCATTTTGCCTGGCAATTTTTAAAGCATCCATACTTACATCTATTGCCGTAACACCCGCTGCAAGCATATTCTTTTTGATGGCAATAGCAATGCAGCCACTGCCGGTGCCAATGTCTAAAATGGAAATTGTTGTATTGTTAATCTTTGCCTGATCCAACACTAATTGAACCAGTTCTTCTGTCTCCGGCCGTGGAATTAAAACATGTTCATTTACCGTTAATTTCATCCTGTAAAACCAGGCTTCGCCTAAAACATATTGCACTGGTGTATGCTGCAGTAAAGCAGCTAGTGCCTTATCTAATTGCTTTTCTACTAAAGGCGATAAAAGAAGTTCCGGATTTTTTATTACCTCAAAACGTTGAATGCCGGCAAGGCTTTCAAACACCCAATCCGTAATTACCGTAGCTTCATTCAGACTGAAAATTGTTTGCAATTGTTGCAGGAAGTTGCGGTAATGTTTACTGATTGTCATTTTAGCAAACATACTTTATTTTTCTATACTTAAATTTGCCGCCTGACAACACATGAAACATATATGCAACGGAGCCTGCAACTCGCCAGACTGGGAGAGGGCAATGTAGCGCCCAACCCAATGGTAGGGGCCGTACTCGTCTACAAGGATCGCATTATCGGCGAAGGCTATCACCAGCAATATGGCCAGGCGCATGCCGAGGTGAATTGCATCAACAGCGTGCTTGCATCCAATTATTCACTCATACAAAAAAGTACATTGTATGTGTCACTGGAGCCTTGTGCACATTATGGTAAAACGCCTCCCTGTGCCGATCTGATCATCAGAAATAAAATTCCGCTGGTAGTAATTGGTTGCAGGGACAGTTATGAAGAAGTAGATGGAAAGGGCATTCAAAAATTAGAGCAGGCAGGTATTGAAGTGATCACCGGTGTGTTGGAGAGAGAAGCGCTTGAACTGAACAAACGGTTCTTTACTTTTCACACCAAACAACGGCCCTATATTATTTTAAAATGGGCGCAAAGTAAAGATCATATTATTGCCAATGCAGATTATTCGGCGATAAAAATCAGCAATGATATAACCAACAGGCTCGTGCATAAATGGCGCAGCGAAGAAGCTGCGATACTGGTGGGAACCAATACTGCATTGCATGATAACCCGGCCCTGACTAATCGTCTGTGGAATGGCAATAATCCTATAAGACTTGTAATCGACAAGCAGCTAAGACTACCTGCCACCTCGCATCTCTTTGATGGTGCTACAAAAACAATTGTATTTAACTTCCTGAGAGATGAAGAAAAGGAAAGCATTTTGTTTTATAAATTAAGTGCAGAAGAAAATATTATCCCAAGCTTACTGGACGCATTGTACAAATTAAAAATTCAAAGTGTTTTGATAGAAGGAGGTACCCAATTATTACAATCATTTATCAATGCAGGTTGCTGGGATGAAGCAAGAGTTATCACCAATGAATCGCTGATTATTGAAAATGGAATAGAAGCGCCGAAGTTAAAAGGCCATCGGTTGACAAGGACGGAAAAAATAAACAATGACAGTGTGGCTTATTATGAAAGCACCGAGCCGCAATAAATAGAAGCAAATACAAAACCAACAATCTTGACAACAGCGAACGAACCGACATTTTATTATACCATTGAAAAGCCGTCGGTAGAAGAATTTAAAGACCGCGGGAGTAGGTTTATTGCTTTTGCTTACCCGATAGAATCGGTAGATGATTTTAAAAAACTGTTGCAGCAATTAAAGAAAGATCATCCGAAAGCGGTGCACCATTGCTTTGCGTATCGCCTGGGAACGGATGGCAATAATTTCAGGGTAAGCGATGATGGAGAACCTTCAGGAACAGCCGGCCGGCCTATTTTAGGGCAGATAGACAGTAAATCTATTACCAATACGGCCATCATAGTCGTGCGTTATTTTGGTGGCACATTGCTCGGTGTTCCGGGTTTAATCAATGCCTATAAAACGGCTGCCACACTGGCTTTGCAGGTAGTACCTGTCGTACAGAAACAGGTAGAAGTAAATTACAGCATCCATTTCGACTATACACAAATGAATGATGTGATGATGGTGATGAAGCAATATAATTGCACCATCATCAGCCAGGAGATGCAATTGTTTTGTCACATAAAAGGAGGCATTGCTAAAAGCCGCCTGCCGGAAGTATTGTACCGGTTGAAGGAACTGCAGGTGGAGGTAGAAAAAATCAAATAAATATTGTATTTTTCTACATTAAAATCCAGCCTGGCCGACCCCTGTCTGACTGGTTTATTCAGTTAATAATAAATCTTCATGAACATCGAAACACTTCGGGAATATGTTTTGCAGAAGCCATCTGTAACAGAAGGCTTTCCATTCGGCGAAACCACCCTTGTGTTTAAAGTGAACGATAAAATATTTTTACTGGTGCCGTTAGAAGCTGGTCAGCTGCAATTTAATGCCAAGTGTGATCCTGATAAGGCCATTGAATGGCGAGACGAATATCCAGACGCTGTGCTGCCCGGCTTTCATATGAACAAGAAGCATTGGAATACAGTTATTGCAGATGGCACCCTATCGAACAAGCAATTGTTACAGATGGTGGATGATTCCTACAATTTGGTTGCAAAAAAAACGCCTTCGAAATTACCCCGCAAGAAAATATAATTACAACATTATTGTCAAATTGGTTGGAACGGGCCGCGGCCTGTTCCAACGGCTTCAATTATATTTATTAATCCTAAACATAACAACCATGCAAGACGAAGAAAAATTTTCTGATGATCCCGCTGAAAATATGCGGATGGAAAATGAATTTTTAAAACTGAAACTGAAGGCGCAGTACGGCGATGCCTTTCATGTAGAAAGCAATACCGATCTACCACCGGACATAGAGAACCAGTTTTTAAAAAGAATGATTGCTTTTGAGGCCAATCATGGCGATGCCGAAGTTGCTACTGTCTATGAATGCATCGGTCGGCCAGCTTATAAATCCGCAGAAGAATTAAATGACTTCGAAATCCCGGGTGAATTGCAAAGAATTAATGCAATCCTGAACGAACATAACATTGTCCTAAATATATGTGACGGCCCTTACCCTGACAGGCTTATCTATACTTTTATTACGGAGGAATTATTTGCGGAAGAAGCAAATAACACGGTTGATAAAGAAATACGTCACCATTTTACTTATGAAGAATTTCACCCAAATCACAAAGCGGAAATAACAAAACGAACGCATGAGTTCCTGAATCATTGGTTCACCTGCAGTTTTGATGAATACGCAAGTGAAATAAGCAGGCAGATTGTAATTCCCGACGGCAGACAAATGGACAAGGAAGAAGTGCTTGAAAAATTGAGGCTTTTCTTTGATGCTTTCCAGGGGTTTAAAAATGATGGCTATAATATTGATGAAGTAAGTTTTGAAATAAACCCGGAAACATTCATCGGACTGGGATTTGCCGAAGGCATGTTGAAATATGATGCGCTGCTGGAAAAAGGCGAGCAGGTACATTACCAGGGGCCATACAAATTATATATGCAAATGGAAAATAATTACTGGGATATTTTTTGTTTCATAATGCCAGGCTTTAACTGGTAATCAAAATTATTTTGTAGCATATTTCCAGTTCCTGCTTTTACCTTCTTTCATCATTTCAATGGCCTGCGCCATGCGTTTGTTTTTTGTTTCATCTGTCTTTGCTTCCTCTATCCATTGCACATACTCTTTTTTATGGGAGTAAGAAAATGCTTCAAATGTTTGCGCCGCTTTTTTATGCTTGCTCAATGCCTTTAGAAAATAATCAGGAACAATCAGTTCTTTTTTATCTGTTGTTTTTGGTCTGGACGGCACTTTGATACCTTGGTCATTTAACTGCATCGCTTCGTTTATCCACGCAACTATTTTTCTATCTGGCGGAAGGTCTTTTAGAGATGTCAGTCGTCCCAAATGTCCCATCGAAACTTCTGATTTTGCACGTTCAATCAGCACAGGGTCTTTCATCAATGCGGCCTTCCAAAAGCCAAATACAGCATGCTGTTTAAAAGCCGCCATGCTGCACATCATTTCGCCTTTGTAATCAAAATGCGGAAAGCCCCATTTTATTTTTTCTTCCGCATCGGGGCAAGCGGTATGAACCAATGCCCGCAGATGATTTAAAATTGGTTTTGCAAAATCAGCTGCTTTGCTGACGTATATATCGATTGGGTTATCCTTTATTGCCATAAAAATGGTTTAAATAAATACGTGTTGAAACCATAAATATAAAAAAGTTGTCTCAAAAAAGGAATAGGCAAAAGGCTATATCAGAATTGGAATTCCATTCATAGAGTTGGTTCTATCTAAATTTATTTGAAAGGACAAGCTCTTTGCTACCCGCCGTATACACATAAAATCCTTCACCACTTTTAACGCCCAACTTACCGGCCATCACCATATTTACCAGCAGGGGACAGGGCGCATATTTAGGATTGCCAAACCCATCCTGCAATACTTTTAAAATACTCAGGCAAACATCCAGGCCAATAAAATCCGCCAGTTGCAAAGGCCCCATCGGGTGGGCCATTCCGAGTTTCATAACGGTATCAATTTCTTCTACACCAGCCACGCCTTCATACAAACTATACATGGCTTCATTGATCATGGGCATTAAAATGCGGTTGGCAATAAAACCAGGGTAATCATTGACCACGCAGGGAATTTTGCCCAGTTGTTTGCTAAGTGCGGCAATGGTATCCGTTATTTCCTTTGTGGTTTGGTAGCCATTGATAATTTCCACAAGTTTCATCACCGGCACCGGGTTCATAAAATGCATACCAATTACGAGTTCTGGGCGTTTGGTTGCGGCGGCTATTTTTGTGATCGAGATAGAGGACGTATTGGTAGCCAGGATGCAACCCGTAGGTGCGGCCTCATCCATTTGTTTAAATATCTTTAGCTTAAGCTCTGCGTTTTCTGTAGCAGCTTCAATTACCAGTTGTGCATTTTGTACACCAGTTGCTATATCAGTTGAAGTAGTGATATTTTCAAGTGCTGCATTTTTTTGTTCTTCAGTTATGGAAGTTTTCGACACCTGCCGGTCTAAATTTTTGCCAATGGTCGCAATAGCTTTTTCTAACTGAGTTGCATTTACATCAATTAATGTTACAGCAAATCCATGTTGCGCAAATACATGCGCAATACCATTGCCCATGGTGCCGGCGCCGATAACAGCAATGTCTTTTATCATACATTCAATTTATCAATGTGTCAAGTATTCTCATTTCCATAATTCGAAATAAGCGTTTATGGGAAGGTGAATTATGCCGTAAGTAATTAATGCGATTATTGAATAAAAAATTAGTTCCCTTACGACTATTCTAAATTTTTTCACGGGTTCGGAATTTTGTAATTCCTCTTAAATTAAAGGGTTTTATCAAATAGAAGAGGACCACAATAAAGTAATATCAGTACAAGGGTGCGACGCCAATGAAGTTGAATACCGTTACTATTGCTGACATCAAAAAATAACAGAACATGCACTTATTCCTCCATCGGGGCGTTTTTTATTTAAACGCGTTCAACCCAGTAACATCCATTCCCGTAATCAGCAAATGAATATCGTGCGTGCCTTCGTAAGTGATTACACTTTCCAAATTCATCATGTGGCGCATTACCGGGTACTCGCCTGTAATGCCCATGCCGCCCAGCATCTGGCGGGCGTCTCTGGCAATATTGGTCGCCACCTCGCAGGCGTTTCTTTTAGCCATGCTTACCTGTTGCGGCGTCACTTTTCCTTCATTCATCAGCACACCAAGGCGCCAGTTTAAGAGTTGCGCTTTGGTAATTTCTGTAACCATTTCTGCGAGCTTTTTTTGCTGCAACTGAAAGCCGCCGATGGGTCTGCCAAACTGAATTCTTTCCTTGCTGTATTCGAGCGCAATATGGTAGCAATCCATAGCTGCTCCGATGGCGCCCCAGGCAATACCATAGCGGGCCTTGGTCAAGCAACCCAGCGGACCTTTTAATCCTTTTACATTGGGTAAAATATTTTCCTTTGGCACTTTTACATTGTCAAACACCAACTCGCCTGTAGCACTTGCACGCAGGCTCCATTTGCCATGCGTGGTGGGCGTACTAAAACCTTCCATACCTCTTTCAACAATCACTCCTTGTATTTCATCTTTTTCATTGCGGGCCCACACAACAGCCAGCTGCGCAAAAGGTGCATTGCTGATCCACATTTTTGCACCATTTAAAATAACATGGTCGCCCGCATCTTTTATATTCGTCAGCATGCTACTGGGGTCGCTGCCATGATTGGGTTCTGTTAAGCCAAAACAACCCAGCCATTCACCGCTGGCCAGTTTGGGTAAATATTTATTGCGCTGGTCTTCACTACCATATTGATAAATAGGAAACATTACCAGGCTCCCCTGCACACTGGCAGTTGAGCGTACGCCACTGTCACCTCTTTCCAGTTCCTGCATCATCAAACCGTAGCTGATATAATCTAGTCCGCCACCACCATACTGCTCAGGCACTGTCGGGCCAAAGCAACCCATGTCACCCAGTTGTTGTACAATTTGTTGCGGAAACTCGGCACGTTGTGCGTAGTCTTCTATAATCGGGCTGATTTCCTTCTTTACATAATTGCGCACGCTTTCCCTTACCAACTTATGCTCGTCGGTCAATAATTCGTCTACGTTAAAATAATCCGGGCTTTGAAAATTATCTGTTTTAGCTGCCATAGTAAATTGAGCAATTGTTTAGAAGATGATGTATATTTTTTTGAACAAGCATTTGTAATTCTGTTGACCATCGTTGTGTCAGCCGATAGCTATCGGCTCCCTTGTACCGCCATTTTTGAACTTTTACTGAAGCGTAGGATGGAACACCGCTGAAAGGGATATTGCGGATTGGCAGTGATTTTAAATCTGTTTTTAATCCGTTCCATCAGCGTCATCAGTGTTCTATCCTACGCACAAAGATAATATCTACCGCACTACAAAAATGGTTGTGTTTACCTTTGATGCAACATTATTTAAAGGCGCTTGTCTCTATTAATTAAAACATTGTTTTTTGGAACTAACGGTATCAATACATCGGGATGAACTGGTAGAACGCTGCAAAAAAGGCGAAGCGGCGAGCTATAAAGAACTGTACCAGCGGTACGCCAAAGCCATGTTCAACACCTGCTATAGAATTCTGAATAGCATTGATGAGGCAGAAGATGTGTTGCAGGAAAGCTTCACAGAGGCATTTAAAAACCTGCACGACTTTGAGTACCGTACCAGTTTTGGCGGCTGGTTAAAGCAGATCTGCATTCACCGCAGCATCAACCAGCTTAAAAAAAGAAAATTCAGGTGGGAGGACATTGAAACAATCAGTGTATATAACATAGCGGAGGAGGATTTTATTGATGAAAATGAAATTGCATTTAAAGTAGAACATATCAAAAAATGCATCCTATCACTACCGGATGGCTACCGCACCGTGTTGAGTTTGTATTTACTGGAAGGATACGATCACCAGGAAATAGCGGAAATATTAAACGTAGCGGAATCAACCACCCGAACGCAATACATGCGGGCGAAGCAAAAATTATTACAGTTGTTAAAAGAAGGAATATGAGCAGGAAATTAGAAAAGTTTATAGGTGATAACCGGAACGAATTTGATGATAAAATGCCATCGGTTAAGGTTTGGGAAAACATTGCAACATCGCTGGTTGAAAAGCAACCTAAAAAAAATATACTGACACCCATATTTAAATGGACCGTCGCCGCTGCAATCATCATCACAGCCGGACTGATTGTATTTTTTGTAACGAATACAAATAAAATAGGAAGAGAGATTGGCGTAACAAAAAAAGACTCTTCCGTAGAAGTCAATGCCATGGTTTCTGAAAATACACCGGAAGTAAATGAATTTGCAAAACTGGTGTTACTGAAACAGGAAGAATTAAAAGCACTGGCGCCCGAGCACCCCGAGCTGTATCACCAGTTCACCACCGACATTAACCAATTGGATAGTTCGTATAAATCCCTCAAAGGCCAGTTGAGCATTACACCCAACCGTGAAATGCTGATACAGGCAATGGTTCAAAACCTGCAGCTGCAGCTGAATGTATTGAATCAGCAGTTAAACATTATCAATCAAATTAAACAATCTAAAAAAGATGACCATGAAAAAAGTACTCCAACTATTTAGCATATGGTTACCGTTTTTCTTCTTACAGCACCAGCTGTTTGCACAAAACGATAACAATAAAAAGTACGAGTTTGTAAAGAACAAAGCGGTAAATAAAACCTACAATGTGTCTTCATCGGATAAACTGGACATTCAAAATTCTTTTGGCAGCGTTGAAGTACATACCTGGAACAAGAATGAGATAAAAGTAGATGTGACAGTAGAAGTATCGGCCAATTCAGAGGCGCTGGCGCAAAAAATAATCGACCGAATTGACGTAAAAGATGCTAAAAATAACAGCGATATCTCCTTTAAAACATCTATCAATGGAATAAATAATTCAAAGAATGAAAAAAGCACCATGAAAGTGAATTATGATATTTCCATGCCTGCATCCAACCCGCTTCACATCAGCAATGAGTTTGGCGCCACAGTGCTACCTGATTATAAAGGCGAAGTAGAATTGTCCAGTAAATTTGGCTCTTTAACCACCGGCAGTTTAAGCAAAGTAAAGTCTGTGAATGTAGAATTTGGTCATGCCAATATTGAAAGTATTTTTGACGGACCGGTTAGCATAAAATATTCTTCTGCAGAGATCGGCAAACTCTCCGGCAAAATAAAGCTGGATTTGGAATTCAGCAGCGCTACAAAAATAAATATCGATAACAGCCTTACCAGCCTGGATGCAAAAGTATCTTACTCAACTGTAAACATCAGGCCGGTAGGGGATTTGTCTGCATCTTACTCCATCTCTACCAGCTTTGGCAGTTTTAAAAACCGCAGCAATATTAAGTTTGACAGTGATGAAGACAACAGCGAGGACAAGGGGCCACAATTCGATCATAATTATAATGGTAAGTCTGGCAATGGCGCCATTCCCATTAAATTAAATACCAGCTTTGGTAAAATAATTTTGGGCGAAGCCACAGAAGATGATATGAAGGATAAAGAAAAAAATAAGTCAAAAACCAGGACTACTTCATAACGACGTTACGCGGTTGTGAACTAGAAAGGTCTGTGATTAATTGCAGACCTTTTGTATTTTCATACAAATTATTTTTTTTGAGACATCTTATAAAATACCTGTTAGTTGCCTTTTGTTGCCTGTCCATCACCAGCCTGGTCTATGCGCAGGATCAAAAGTCAGCTGGTGCGTCAAGGCCCGAAGATAAAATCAGGCAATACTTTTTTGTGATGCTAACCACGGGTACTAACCGCACCCATGATTCGGCCACTGCAGCTAAAATACAGGAAGGTCATATGGCTAATATCAACCGCTTGTATTATGAAGGTAAATTAAAGGTTGCCGGTCCCTTTGGTGATGATGGTAACTGGCGTGGCATTTTTATTTTCGACTGTAAAACAAAGGAAGAAGTAGAAGCGCTGCTGAAGACAGACCCTGCGATTGCGGCAGGAAGACTAGCTTATGAAATACATCCATGGTGGACCGCATCTACGGGAAGCTTTACGCCAGGCAAACCTGATAAGAAGCCTTAGTAAAAGTGTCTTGAATTTGATATGATGGCCTTTAAGTGCTAATTTTAGTGCTACCCAATAAAATACGGATGACTCTTCTAAAAAAAATCCGGCTGCTGATTGTATTTTTTATAATTGCCTTAATACTTAGCGGGGTTACTGCTTTTCCGGTAGAAACAGAGCTGCGATGGTTACAACATCACCCGTCGATGGCACCGGAATTTGCGAAAGCGTGGTTGCAAAATGTATACGTTGCCCTGGTGGAAACAAATGCTAAATATCCCATGCTGGCCTATGGATTTGACTGGCTGGCTTTTGCACACATTGTAATTGCGATGGCTTTTATAGGGCCATTAAAAGATCCCATAAAAAATAAATGGATCATTGATTGGGCAATACTTGCGTGCCTTGCAGTAATTCCGCTGGCGTTTATTGCAGGTCCCATCCGGCATATCCCGATGTTTCATATTTTAATTGATTGCAGTTTTGGTGTGGTGGGTTTAATCCCACTATTGATTTGCAGAAAATGGATAAAACAATTGGAAGATCAAAGTTTGGCTAAATAGCCTGCCATTTCAGTTTGGTACTGCAATGCAACAGCCCTTGCTTCTGCGGCAAAATCTTCTTTTTCGCTGGCGTAAATAATAGCCCGGCTGGCATTTACCAGCAAGCCGCAATCGTTGTTTAACCCGTATTTACTTACTTCTTCAAGGCTGCCTCCCTGGAAGCCTACACCGGGTACAAGTAAAAAATGATCCGGAATAATTTTGCGGATATCAGCTAAAATATTTGCTTTCGTTGCACCTACTACAAACATCAGGTTACCGGGATTGCCCCAACTACTGACTGTTTTTAAAACTGTCTCATATAAAAATTCATCACCCACTTTTTGTTGCTCAAAATCTTTGCTGCCGGTGTTGCTGGTTAAACCCAATACGATGGCCCACTTGTTATCAAATTCCAGGAAGGGTTTCACGCTGTCTTCGCCCATGTAAGGCGCAACGGTTACAGAATCAAATTCCATTGTTTCAAAAAAGGCTTTGGCGTATTGTGTGGACGTGTTGCCGATATCACCGCGTTTGGCATCAGCGATGGTAAAGTGTTCTTTCGGAATATAGTTCACTGTTCTTTCCATAATATCCCATCCGTTGGAGCCCAGCACTTCATAAAAAGCAGTATTGATTTTATAGGCTACACACAAATCTTTAGTAGCATCAATGATCTGTTTATTGAATTCAAATATGGCATCTGCATGGCTTTGAAGGTGCTTTGGTATTTTATTAAAGTCCGTATCCAGACCAACGCAGAGAAATGATTTTTTTAATTGTATTTGGTGGATGAGTTGTTGTCTTGTCATGATTGTAAAATGAACTTATGCCTGGGTTGTACTAATTAGTTTTTTCATTTCTGCTGCAATCAGTATTGAGTTTTCGTCACCCCGTTTTTTTAGCTTATCAATAATGTTGAGCTGCTCCTCGCTGGTTTTATTCTGACTAAGTTTAAAAATATTTTCAACGGTTTTTACTTCAATAGTAAAACCCACAATCGCTTTCAGCATCTTGCCTATATAAGCTTGTGACATATTATTGAAGGCGGCTGCGCTTTGGGCATCGTCATACTTATTGGTTATAGCTTTAATCGCTTCATAGGTTCCAATATCATCTGAAAAACTAATGGTGCCTTTTGCATGTACAGTCATGTAATTCCAGGTAGAGGCAGATTGCGGATTGTTGTACCAGCTTGCACTAACATAACAATGCGGCCCGTTGAAAATTACGAGCACTTTGTCATTTTTTACAAAGGCGCGGTGATGATCAGTATTTTTCATGAGGTGGCCGGATAGAATAATTTTTCCATCATTGTCTGCTATTACTTCTAAGGGAATCTGTGTGGCCGCCGGATATTCTTCTCCCGGCCCGGTAATTATTGCAAATGAATTTTTCTTCATAAACGCAATTACTTTGGCTCCATCTTTTTCGGTAAAATAAGGAAGGCTATACATTAAGCGACATTTAAAATGTGTTGCAACAGTTCGGCAAAAATATAGATTTCTTCGAAGCTATTGTATAAAGGCACTGGTGCGATCCTTATTACGTTGGGCTCTCTCCAGTCTGCAAAAACGCCATTAGGCAGTAAACTGTCAAAAACAGCTTTTGCATTTTTATGTACTGAAAGTGAAACCTGGCAGCCGCGTTCGTCCGGATTGGATGGCGTGATGATTTTAAATTTTTCTATTGGTTGATTGATATGATTTAACACAAAAAATAAATAGTCACTCAGTGCTTTGCTTTTTTTCAGCAAGTTATCAAAACCCGCAGCAGCAAATATTTCCAGCGATGCTTTGTGCGCAGCTAGTAACATCATAGGCGGTGTACTCATGGCCCAGCTTTCTGCTGTTGGTGTAGGTGTAAACGTACTAGCCATTTTAAAACGGTTGCCGGCATCATTGCCCCACCATCCTTCGAGCCTTTTCAGGTTATGGTTGTTGAGATGCTTTTGATGTATAAAAGCACCTGCAACTGCCCCAGGACCGCTGTTTAAATATTTATAATTACACCAGCAGGCAAAATCAACCTGCCAGTCGTGCAGTTGCAGTTTAATATTACCGGCCGCATGTGCCAGGTCGAAACCTGCGTAAGCGCCGGCTTCGTGCGCCGCTTTTGTAATGGCCTTTATATCGAAAACCTGGCCTGTGTAATAATTAATACCGCTGAATAGAACCAGTGCAATGCTGTCCTTGTGTTGTTCAATAACAGCAGTGATGTCTTCGGTAGTGATCAGTTCTGTTCCTTCTTTGGGAAATACTTCTATGATAGCATCAGCAGGATCAAGACCATGCAATTTTACCTGTGACTGAAAGGCATATTGATCAGAAGGAAAGGCTTTTGCTTCGCAGATGATTTTATAGCGGGTGACAGTTGGCTGATAAAAACTAAGCATTAGCAAATGCAGGTTCACCGTCAGGTGATTCATCGTTACCAGTTCTTCTTCTTTTGCGCCAATGATATCACAAAGCAGCGGCGTTATTTTTTTTGAATACTGCAGCCATGGATCCTTGCCTAAAAAAAATCCTTCCACCCCAAAATGGGCCCAGTTTTCCATGATGTTGGTTACTTCATCCTGTGTTTTTTTTGGTTGCAGCCCCAAAGAGTTGCCTAAAAAATAGGTGGCATGTTTACCCTGGAAATAAGGCATATAAAATTGTGCCCTGAAATGACTTAGTGTATCTTGGCTATCCAGTGCCTGTGCATATTCCAGCGTAAATTCATGCTTCATTAGGAGAAGTTTTTGCCGTTAAGGCGTTAAGACGTTTTTGGTGTTTCACTCAAAAGATTTTTTACCAAGCCGGCTTCAAGCCATGCATCTTACAGTCTATGGATGCTAATTAAAAAGATTAGGGTAATCCGAAATAATTCCGTCAACGCCCATTGCTTTTAAATCATTTATTTTCTTTGCATCATTCACCGTCCAGGGAATTACTTGTATGTTTTGCTGATGACATTTTTCAATAATATCCGCATTGACCAGTGTATTTTCCGGGCTGTAAATAGTGGGAGTAAATCCAAGTGCTTTTATTTGTTCCTCTAAAGTTCTTTTATCAAACCGCTCTATGAGCATGGCTGTTTTTATTGCCGGATAATGCTCATGTAAATATTGCAGGCTCCGGAAATCGAAGGATTGAATGATAACCTGCTCTTCCATCTTTTTTTCTTTGATGACTTTCATCAGCAACTCAACAAACTCCGGTGGTGCGGGGTGATTGATATTATCCGTTGCCGGCATGCACTTGGTTTCTATATTAAAAAACGGGTAAGGTCGTTTGCTGGTTGACATGTATTTTTTCACGCTGTCAAACACATCACTTAGCAATGGTTTTGCAACCGCTATTTTTTGTTGCTGCGGAAAAAACGGGTGTGGTTTCAGGCCAACATCAAAAGTCTTGATGGAGTCGTAATTCATTTGGTACAGAATATAACTGTGCTCGTCTTTCGCAGCTATAAAAGAGCCGTCTGGTTTGGTAGTAATGTCGTGATTGAAGAACGGATCATGACTCAGGATCACCTGCTTGTCTTTACTGATGCTGGCATCCATTTCCAGCGTGGTTACACCGAGGTCTAATGCTTTGAGCATCGCGGGTATGGTATTTTCTGGCATCAAGCCACGGCAGCCGCGGTGGCCCTCTTTATCGAAGGCTGGAACTGAAACAGTGGTTGATGCTATTTTATTTTGAACGGACATTTTTTTATTGGACGAACAGGCACCGCACATCAATAAAATAAATGTTGCGGCTGTTTTTATTGTTGATGCCATTGAATTAGCAAACTATTTTTTATTATAAAGCTATTTCGGATTGAACGCCAATGATCCACAATGGTATGCAGTACAAGAGGGCGACGCAACGATATACCACAAAGCTTCCTGGCCCGGACAAATATTGTTTCCTTTTCCTACTCTGTCATTTCAACTATTTTGGTCGGCTCCATATTAGCATTTCGCATGGCAATACCACGGGTGGCAATGGCCGCAAAATCAATGAAGGCTCTCTTCGTCAGCTCATCATCGCTTACCATAACCGGTACACCGGCATCCCCGCCTTCACGAATGGATTGCACAATAGGAATTTGCCCAAGGAAAGGAAGATCAAATTCTTCGGCCAGGTTTTTACCACCATTTTTTCCAAACAGGTAATATTTATTATCAGGCAATTCTGCCGGGGTAAAGTAGCTCATGTTTTCTACCAGTCCAATGATGGGCACTTTTAATTGAGCCTGCCCAAACATGGCGATGCCTTTTTTTGCATCGGCAAGGGCCACGGTTTGCGGCGTGGTGACCACAATAACGCCGGTTACGGGCACGGTTTGTACAACAGTTAAGTGGATGTCGCCCGTGCCTGGCGGCATGTCTATTACAAGGTAATCCAGTTCGCCCCAATCCACATCGCTTACAAACTGGCGGATGGCGCTGCTCACCATTGGTCCCCGCCAAACTACCGCCTGCTTTTCATCTACCAGTAAACCAATGCTCATCATTTTAATGCCATATTTTTCGATGGGTACAATCATGCCTTTACCATCCACATCTTTCATTAAAGGCCGGTCGCCGCGAACGCCAAACATGATGTGCTGGCTTGGTCCGTAAATATCCGCATCCATCAATCCCACGCGGGCGCCGCTTTGGGCGAGTGCAAGGGCAAAGTTGCTGGCCACTGTGCTTTTGCCTACGCCACCTTTTCCGCTGACAACTGCTATAATATTTTTTACACCGCTTAAAACCGTTTTGGCATCTTTACGATTGGTGGTGGTATTGCTGGTGAAGTTTACTTTTACAATGGCCTGCTTGTTAACGAGCAGTTTCACGGCGTTGATGCACGCATTCATTATCAGGTCTTTCAGGGGGCAGGCGGGGGTAGTAAGTACCACCGTAAAGGATACATCATTTCCATTGATTACTATATCTTTAACCATGTTAAGGGTTACCAGGTCTTTTCCAAGATCGGGTTCCTGTACATTGCTCAGGGCTTTCAGGATATCTTCATTTGTCATCAGTTCAATTTTTTGTTAAAAAGCAGTATCTGCGGCAAAATTAGCTATTGATGCCCTTACTTTGTTTATTAATTAAGGAATGTTGTTATTTTTGAAAAGAGAAGATTTTTTAACCAACTGTAACCGCTTCGCCAGATAACCGCTTAGATATGCAGTAACTGAATTTTATTGAATGAAAATATTTTTACGATACATTTTTATCTGTTTTATCTGTGCTTTGTTTATTCCGGTTGCTGCAAAAGCTCAATTTGAAAATTTTAAGGATTCAGTAGTGCAGTTGTATGGCGTTGTGATGACGGCTGACAGCCTGCAGGCATTGCCCTCTGTAAGCGTGGTAGAAAAATTACAGGGAAGGGGCACCGTAACCAATAACCAGGGTGTATTTAGCCTGGTGGTATTAAAGGGCGAGAAGGTAGAATTTACAAGTGTTGGGTTTAAACCTAAAACCATTACTATTCCCAGGGATATAGAAGGCAATCAGTACAGTGTATTGCAATTGATGGTTACAGATACTGTTTACCTGGCGGCAACCATTATTAAGTCCAGGCCTACAAGGGAACAGTTTGAAAGGGATTTTTTAAAGACAAATGTGCCGGCCGATGACCTGGAAGTCGCCCGGCAAAACAATGATGAAAACAGACGACGTGTGCTGATGGCATCATTACCGAGAGATGGCAGGGAAGCGGCCAATAAATACCTCAGTCAGCAATCGGCAAAATACTATTACGCAGGCCAGGCTCCTCCACAAAATATTTTTAATCCATTTGCCTGGGCAGACTTCATAAAGGCCTGGAAAAGGGGCGATTTTAAAAAGAAGAATTAGGCTGGCTATATTTCTGTTTTATATTGCTGTTTTTTATTTTTGCGATTCCTCTATTCTGCAATCGGCACGATTTAGAAGTCATTCTATTTAATTTTTTCCGCTTATTTCATTCCACTTTCTTTTACCATTTATTCCGGTAATTTTGCAACTGTTGTCACCAAGCAAGGCAATTATAAATTTAGCATGATTTGTTTTTTAATTGGTTTTATGGGAAGCGGTAAAACGCATTGGGGTAAAATATGGGCCGGTGTTTCCGGCTTTAATTTTATAGATCTGGATGAAGCAATTGAAAAGCAGGAAGGAAAGTCAATTGCGGATATTTTTGAACGCAAGGGTGAAAAGTATTTCAGAAAGATAGAAGCAAAGGCACTCCGCAATTTTGGAAGCTTAACAAATACGATTGTAGCATGCGGTGGGGGAACACCCTGCTTTTTTGAAAACATGCAATGGATGAATGAACATGGAATGACCATCTACCTTAAAACTACCGGCCCGAAAATTTTAGAAAGAGTGTTACTTGAACAGGAAAAAAGGCCCCTGCTAAAAAAAATGAACCCCGCAGAGCTGTTGTTTTTTATTGAACAAAAATTAAAAGAAAGAGCCCCCTTTTACAATGCGGCAAAACAAATACTGACAGCTGAAACCCTTTCGGAACACACCTTTGGAAAATTGTTGGGTACATTAAAGGCTTCTTAAAAAATATATTTAATGCAGAAAAAATTTATTCAAGCCGCTGCCTTATTGGGTGCACTATCAGTTATTTTAGGTGCATTTGGTGCACATGCCCTTAAAGAAATGATCAGCGAAAAAAGCCTGGCTATTTTTGAAACCGGTGTGCGGTATCAGTTCTATCATGCTGTAGCGCTTATGCTAACAGGTATGTTGTATAAGGAGTTTACAAATAAATATTTATTGTGGGCAGGACGACTATATGGTATCGGCATGTTGCTATTTTGCGGATCATTGTATTTTTTGGCTATTGTTGACCTTGCGGCCCACCCGGGACTAAAAGCGATAGGGGCAGTTACACCTTTTGGGGGACTTTGTTTTATTGCAGGCTGGCTTTTACTGGCAGTGGGCGCTGCTAAAACACTTAAGCAGTAAGTTTTGCATATAATGTTACGAGGGTACCGTTTTTATTTTCAATAGAAAAATTGATTCCTGATTTCGTCATTCTTTGCTTCATGTTTTTTAATCCGTTGCCAAAACGTCTCAGATTTTCGAAATCAATTCCCACCCCGTTATCCTGTATATAAAACGAGATGCCATCTGTCTCCCGTTTCAATGTGAGCCAAACCTCCGTTGCCTTAGCATGTTTTAAAATATTATTCAGCGCTTCTTTAACCACTAAAAAAACATTGCGTCTTATCTCGCCGTTCACTACAAACTCGGGTAAATTGGTATCAATATTCACTGAGCAGTTGATACCTGTATTTTCGAAATATTCAAGTGCATAGCTACGTATATAAGCCACCATATTTCCAAATGAATCATTGCTGCTATTCATCGTCCAGATGATGGTGTTCATGTTGTTCAGCAGCTCATTGGCAGAGAAAGAAATTTTTTCTATTTCAGGAATGGTGTTTTTTCCCAGCCTGCTTTTTGCCAGTTCGCTGAAAAGACGAATAGCGGTAACACCCGCGCCAAGGTCATCATGCATGTCTGTACTGATACGGTTTCGCTCATCCTGTTGCGCATTCAGTATAGCTAGCTTTGACTCAAAAATTTGTTTTTCAGCCTCCAGTTTCAGCGCTTCCTGCTCTTTAATTTTTTCGATGAGTTCTATGCGGTTTTTATAAGTTAACCCCAGGAGAAAAAAGATTAGCTCACATACAATGCCAAGCTCATAGTACAACAATGCGCTTGTAAAAATACTGATGGCCGGCCTTACAGGAAATATAATCAGCAGAAATGAGATGATAGAAAAAAAGATCAAAATGGCATTGCCAATTGCCAGGTAATTGATCAGCCTGTTTTTTTGTTTGATACCGATAATGACATACAATATTCCTATACCAAGACAAATCATTTTTGTACCGTTCTCCAATAAAGATGTCAACCGGAAGTTACCTGAAAAAAAATAGGTATAGCTGTATATGGCTAACAATACCAGCAAAACTCTTTCTTCGTAATAAAAAATCTTATTTAACAGAGGATAGTTGACACTTGTGTTTAAGAATTTCCTGGTAAAAGCAATATAGAAAACGGTGCCTATAACCAGCACAGCAAACCCTAGATATCCCATAAAAAAACTTGAAAAAACGCCACTTCTTCTTTCTGTGTAGGTATTAAAATAGATCAGTATAAACATACAAATTGCGTAAAAACAATTGTACAAAAATTCCTTTTTCCCGTTTACACTAAAATTGGCGCCGTTAAAGAATATCATCATCAGCAATAACCCGCTCAGCAAATAACCAATTACCATTTCATTGTAACTTGATGTATACAATATTTTCTGGTATTTGGTGAGATAGCTTTTCTGGATAATCTGAAGCGCCAGCGAGTTAAATTTTCTTTTTGAAAAATGCAACTCCGCCAGGTAAGTAGTTTTTTCAAGAGGGGAAAGAAAGATTGGTTGAAATCCATCCTCCTCACTTTCATCTTTTAAAGTGACGAAATTACCTGCAGGCGATATTTTGCTTAGTTTAATACTGCGAAAAGAATTGCCGGGATATAAATAAACTGTATCGTTTAAAGCCGAACTATTTTGCAACGTAAACTTTACATAAACAGTTCCATTGATCCAGGTAGCAGGGATCAATTTAAGGCCTTTGAAATCGGCCATACTTTTCCATTGCCGTTGCAAAATATTTCCGGAATGTGCCGTATTATCAGAATCAATAAGTATATCACATTTATCCTTGATGGAACAAGCGTCTTTAAAGGATGAAACCTCTGTCGCCAAGCTATCAGCAAGGGATTGGCCCATCATGCAACCATAAGAAAATGTAAATACAAAAATGCAAATTAGTCTCCTCAATTGCGTAGGTTTTACCAAACGTACAGCTTTTCGTTGATATCTTTTTATACTCCGGCAATCAAATTCTGTAATGTTACAGTAAGGGATTTATATATCTTTGTCAGTAATGGCAAGTAAAGTTAAATCAGGTAAATCCAAAGCCTCTGGCAAGGAAGGGTTAAAAGCAGAAACAGAGGAAAAAGTAGTGATGAAAGAACTGCTTAAGGATGATCGTACACGTAAAATAACGGGTACAGTATTGTTGTTGCTGGCATTTCTTTTTTTTATAGCATTTACTTCTTACCTGTTTACATGGCAGGAAGACCAGGATAAAGTTTTTCTGCATGGCTACAAATTACTGTTGGGTACCGATGCCAAAGTGAGCAACTTGTTAGGCACTTTCGGAGCTTTTATTTCTCACCTTTTTATTTACAAGGGTTTTGGAATCGCGTCTTATTTTATCTGCAGTTTATTTTTTGTAGCAGGATGTAATTTGTTTTTTGGAAAGAAAATATTTTCTGTAAGACGCAATGTCAAATACGTTATTACCGGCCTGGTTATTCTGAGCGTGACAGCAGCCGTTATTATGAATGGAAAAGGTTTTCCATGGGGCGGGGCGGTAGGTAATATGGTAAGGGACTGGATGTATAAAACCATTGGTAAAGTAGGAACACTGGCCGTGTTGGCAGTTTCAGTACTTGTATATGTTATCTGGCGGTTTAACCCGGTTTTTGCGCTGCCATCCAAAAAAATGTATACAGCTGCCACTGGTGGTGAAGAAACAGAGGATGCTTTGGTAGCTATTGATCCGGACGTAACAGAGGCGCCGGAAGAGGTTGTCAAAACAAACAGGGGAAATAAAGTAAAAGGTGATGCCGGAATGCTGAATATTCCTATGGAAGTCAATAATGGCCTGAATCACGATTTAAACATTGTTGAAAAGGATCTGCCCATAGTCACCAAGCCAGCAATAAATCCGGTAAATGAAGAAGACCGTTTTGCGGAAGCCAAACTATTTATACAGGATGCCGCTGTCGATAAAGCCAGTAATTTAAAAAAGGATCCAAAAATTGAAAATGACCCTTTGCTTGAACTGGAAATTAAAACAGTTCCGGAACCCATTTTGGAAGGAGGCAATGCTGTTGCCACTCAAACAAAGTCTTCGGGTATAAATACACCTTATGATCCGGTGCTGGATTTGCGGGATTACAAATATCCACAGCTTGATTTGTTGGATGCGCATGGCAGCGAAAAAATAGTACAGGATCCTGCTGAACTGGAAACCAATAAAAACCAGATCATCAATACCCTGAAAAATTATGATATCAATATTCAGAAAATTTATGCAACTGTAGGACCTACGGTTACCTTGTATGAAATTATTCCTGCAGCTGGTGTGCGGATATCAAGAATAAAAAATCTGGAAGACGATATCGCATTGAGCCTTGCGGCCCTTGGAATCCGCATCATCGCACCCATTCCGGGAAAAGGCACCATCGGCATAGAAGTGCCCAATGCTAAAAAAACAATCGTAAGCATGCGTACTTTGCTGGATACAGATAAGTTCCGGCAAAATAATTTTTCTTTACCTATTGCCATTGGTAAGAAAATCAACAACGAAAATTTCATTGTTGATCTGGCCAGTATGCCTCACTTACTGATGGCCGGGGCAACAGGCCAGGGTAAATCTGTGGGCTTAAACGCTATATTGGTATCGTTGCTTTACAGCAAACATCCATCACAATTAAAATTTGTATTGGTAGATCCTAAGAAGGTGGAATTGAGTATTTATAAAACCATTGAAAAACATTTTCTGGCAAAATTGCCCGGCGAAGAAGATGCTATTATAACGGATACAAAGAAAGTAGTGCATACACTAAATGCTCTTTGTATTGAAATGGATAACCGGTATGATTTGCTGAAGGAAGCGGGTTGCCGTAACATCAGGGAGTATAATGAAAAATTTGTTGCCCGAAAATTAAATCCTGAAAAAGGGCACCAGTTTTTACCGTTTATTGTTTTGGTGGTAGATGAGTTTGCTGATTTGATAATGACGGCTGGCAAGGAAGTAGAAATGCCAATTGCAAGGCTGGCGCAGCTTGCCAGGGCGGTAGGGGTGCATTTAATTATAGCAACGCAGCGCCCCAGTGTAAATATTATAACAGGAACCATAAAGGCGAACTTTCCTGCAAGGATTGCATTCAAAGTGAGTAGCAAGATAGATAGCCGGACTATATTAGATGCAGGCGGTGCAGAACAATTAATTGGAAAAGGAGACATGCTGATCAGCTACAACGGAGAGCTGGTACGTTTGCAGTGCGCTTTTGTTGACACACCGGAGGTAGATAAAATTGTTGACTTCATCGGCGATCAGCGTGGTTATGCGCAGGCATTTTTATTGCCGGAATATGTGGATGAAAAGGAAATGGAAGGAAAGGATTTTGACCTGAACGATAAGGACGCTTTGTTTGAAGATGCGGCAAGGCTGATAGTTGCCAGCCAAAGCGGAAGTACGTCTTTATTGCAACGCAGAATGAAACTTGGATACAACCGTGCAGGCCGTTTAATGGACCAGCTGGAAGCGGCTGGCGTAGTCGGTCCCAACCAGGGAAGTAAAGTAAGAGATGTGTTGATTAAGACGGAAGCCGATCTGCAAATGTATCTCGATAACTCTCTTTAATATTTCAGTCAAGTATCTTTTCCATTTGCATACTGCGTGATCCTTTAATCAGTAAGGTTGCGTTGCTAAGCCGCTGTTGCTGCAACCATTCGCGTGCCTGGACGGATGTAGCAAAATTGAGGTAAGGGTGAGGAATGACATTGAAATCCCCGCCTACCAAAACTACCTGTTGCCAGTGATATTTTTTTATCAGTTCTATTAACGCTTTGTGTTCGTCCACGCTCTCTTGTCCCAATTCCATCATTCCTCCCAACAATAATATTTTGTTATTGCCTTCCATGGCTGCAAAGTTTTCTATAGCAGCCTTCATGCTGCTGGGATTGGCGTTGTAAGCATCAAGAATTATTTTATTGCCATTTTTTTCCATCATTTGAGAGCGGCTGTTGGTAGGCAAGTATTGCTCTAAAGCAGTTTTTATTTTTTGTTCGTCTACCTTAAAATATTTGCCTATAGTAATTGCTGCCAAAACATTGGGTAAATTGTAATCGCCAACTAAATGAGTTTGAATGTCGCCTAATCCTGTTCCACCAGTCATCCTCATCTTTAAAAATTCATTGTGACCAGCTGCAGCAACCCCTGTAATTTCCGCACGGCTGGTGCCGTAAGTCTTGATTTCGGGGATGCCGGCACTCATCTCCTTCAGATAGTCGTAATCAGCCATAATAAAGGCGGTTCCATTATTTTTTTTCAGGTAATCAAACAACTCACCTTTGCCTTTTCTTACACCTTCAATTCCGCCAAAGCCTTCCAGGTGGGCCTTGCCGCAATTGGTGATAAGGCCGTGAGTTGGCAGTGTATATGCACAATAACTTTCTATCTCTTTCTGATGATTGGCACCCATTTCTACCACAGCCATCTCCGCATCTTTCCTAACGGATAAAATTGTCAGCGGTATACCAATGTGGTTGTTTAAATTTCCCTTGGTAGTGTAGGTTTTGTATGTCGTGGAAAGTACTTGGTGTATTAATTCCTTGGTGGTTGTTTTGCCATTGCTTCCGGTAATAGCAATAAAAGGAATGGTAAATTGCTGACGGTGATATTTGGCTAGTTGCTGCAGTGTTTCAAGCGCATCATCCGTATAAATTAATCTTTCATCCACAAAGTCCGTTGGCTCATCCGCTATAACAAATGCAGCACCGCTGTCAATAGCCTGGCGTGCGAATTTATTGCCATTAAAATTCGGTCCCTTTAATGCAAAAAAGAGATCGCCTTCCTGTAATTTTCTCGTGTCGGTTTGGATGGACGGATGCTTCAAAAAGAGGGTGTATAAATCTTGTATTTCCATTTGTCAAAAATAGGAGAAGTGATTGTTATATAGTATAAAATGGGCAGATAAAAAAAGCCCTCCACTTTTTTAGTGAAGGGCTCAATTAATTTATTATAAGTAATTTACTGTTTTTTTCTGCTGTTCTGCTTGCGTTTTCCAAAGATATTACCTTCTTTAAATCCGGCACCTTCAGGAGAGCCCATATAAGTTTGTGCACAACGGAAACCAATAGTACTGGAAGACTGATCTTCTTCCAAAAATCTGCGTGCACCGGGAGATAACCAGTAAGGCCTGTCATTCCAGCTACCGCCTTTAAATACCCTTGATTTATCACTTACTAGTGTGGTAACACCATATTGGTAAAAAGCTCCGCTGGTTGAATCTCCATCCAGGTATCCGGAAAGGCTGTTGTGCTGGTAGTTACGGCGATTTTTTACTTCTTCGTCGCTCACAGCAGTTTTCTTTAAATGGCCTAAAGAATCTCTTTCGAACTCACCGCTACTATTTTTATAATACTTATCAAACTTATTACCTCTGAAATAGTTGAAGTCTTCACCATCAGTTGGAGTAGATGGTCGGTAAACGTCCTGAACCCATTCAGCCACATTACCACTCATGTTGTATATACCGAATGAATTAGGATAGAAAGCTTTGATATTACCAGGAATCGCAGAACGGTCATTCAAACCGCCGGCAACGCCCATGTTATCACCACTACCACGTTTGAAGTTAGCTAAAAACTTACCCTGCCAGCTGCCTCTGCGGTTGTCACGAAGACCATTTGGATTTTTGCTCCATGAATAAATCTGCTGGTTTGATATTAACTCTTCACCACTTTTTCCTTCTTTCTTACGCGGGCTTGGGTTTTGATCCAATAAACCGTAAGCAGCATATTCCCACTCTGCTTCAGTTGGTAACCGGTAACCCATATTCAGTAAACCATCTTCCATTTTTACATTGGCTCTTGGCTTACCGCTTACATCTTTCAATTCCGATTTTTTGGGTTTGGTTCTACCCTGTATCAATTCTGGATTCATCAAATAGGTTTCTGTATTAAATGACCCTTCAGCGCCACCGCCACGCATTTCTTTTTTAGCAAAATCCTTTTTCAAATATCCTTTCTGTAACAAGGTAAGTTCATTTACCCTGTCCGTTCTCCAGATACAGAAATCATGTGCCTGCTGCCATGAAACACCAACAACGGGATAATAATTATAAGCAGGATACCTGAAATAGTATTCAACATAAGGTTCATTATAGGCAAGCTCTTCACGCCAGCACAGTGTGTCCGGCAATGCTTTCGCCATTACTGCTGTATCACCGGCAAAGGTATTTTCAAGCCAATAGATATATTCACGATAATGCACATTGGCTACTTCTGTTTCATCAATAAAAAATGATGGTACTGTAATACGGCGGGGAATATTATTCCAGTCTCCCATTACATCTTCATCTTTAGCGCCCATAACAAAAGTACCACCCTGAACAAAAACCAATCCGGGCCCTGCTTTTGGATACTTCATCTTAGATACATGGTAGTTACCCATGTTCTTGTCATCATAGTTCCATCCGGTTACAGACGATTTAGACTTCTTCTTTCCGGAAGAGCCGCCACTTTTACAGGCTCCCAGCGAGAAGAATACTGCTGCCAGGATAATTAAATTTTTTACTGAAAATGTTTTTTGCATGTGCGTTCGTTTTGCAAATTATTTAACGAAAGGTTTTCTTTAATATTGTTTTGGGGAATTCAATGCGAATATAAATATTTTACCCCATATACAATTTACCGGAATGCCGGTTTAAGGATTTTATCAAAATGTTAGCATCCCTTTTTCCATTTACCGGAACGAAAAATATTGTACTTATTGTATATGTGGGTGGTGTAAATTTTATTTACTAAAAATGACAAGCAAAATTCCAGCCATATATGGCGTGTACCTTATCTTTTTTTAACGTGGAAATCCAGGTGGAAATATATTACCCGTTATATAGATAGTGCTGTTTTAAAACAATAAACAACTTTGAAACCCGTTCTTTAAAAATTGGCTGTTAAGCGGAAATAAAAATTGTAAAAATTAATTATTACCATAACGGTTATGCGGTCGATTGGCAAAAATCTTCTAATTTCACAAATTAGTTAATATAATTGTGCACACTATTTGTTAATTTATAATTTTACACCCCCAAAACTCTGCGCTTATTGAGTGTATGTCTACTTAAACAAGACAAAAATTACGAATGAAAAAAGCAACTATTAAATTAACTGCCTTGGTTTTATTACTGGGAACTGCCTCCAGCCTGGTAAATGCCCAGCAAACTGATCCTATAAATGTAGTCACTTCTGCTGTGCCTTTTTTACGCATTTCCCCCGACGCACGTGCCGGCGGTATGGGAGATCTTGGTGTAGCCACCTCTCCTGATGCCAATGCGGCTTTCTGGAACCTGGCCAAAACGCCTTTTAACACTAACAAAGGGGGTATGTCTTTAACGTACACGCCCTGGCTTAAGGGGCTTGATATAAATGACGTTTATCTAGCATCATTGTCGGGTTTTTATAAATTGGATGAGCTTTCTGCCATATCCGGTTCATTAAGGTATTTCAGTTTGGGTAATATTCAGTTTACAGATAACAATGGGTCCGAGTTAGGTCAGTATCGTCCGCGTGAATTTGCACTTGATTTGGGATATTCCCGTAAGTTATCAGATAAACTGGGTGTAGGTATTGCCATGCGTTACATTAATTCCAGCCTGGCAAGCGGAGACCCAAACAACAGCGGTACTATTTACAAGCCGGGTACAGCCATTGCTGCTGATATAAGTATATTTCATACCGGGTTGAAGGAAGATGGTTCCGGATTAAATTACGGTGTAACGTTGAGTAATCTTGGTTCTAAAATCAGCTATACCAACGATGCCACCCAAAAAGATTATATACCTGCCAACCTTGGATTGGGGGTTGCTTACACCACGGTATTTGACCAGGATAGTAAAATGACTTTTGGACTGGATCTTCATAAGCTATTGGTACCTACGCCGCCGGCATTGGGAGACAGCGCTGGTCTTCAAAAGTACCGCAACCAGGGAGTTGTAGGAAGCTGGTTTAACTCATTTGGTGATGCGCCTGGTGGTTTTTCAGAAGAATTAAAAGAAGTGCAGGCATCTTTAGGAGCCGAGTTCTGGTATCAAAACCAATTTGCTTTGCGTGCAGGCTATTTTTATGAAAATCCGGCGAAGGGAAACAGGAAATATTTTACATTGGGCGCCGGTTTAAAATATGAAATGTTTGGCTTAAACTTTTCGTACCTGCTGCCATCCGGTAATGGTGTTAACCGTAATCCTTTGTCAAACACTTTGCGTTTTAGCCTGGTATTTGATTTTGCAGATACACAGGAAAAAAAATAAATTAAATTAATTACCTCTTTTATATCAGCGTTCTGCAAAAAAGCAGAGCGCTTTTTGTTTTGGCTTAATCGTACATTTGCGCACTTCATAAATGCTTAAATAAATGCACATGAATTTAAGAATCGGCTTTGGTATTGACTTTCATCAATTAGTAACGGATAGGGAGTTTTGGCTTGGAGGTGTTAAAATACCTCATACCAAAGGGGCTTTAGGGCACAGTGATGCGGATGTATTGTTGCATGCTATTTGCGATGCAATGCTGGGCGCTGCCTGCCTGGGAGACATTGGCGTGCACTTTCCTGATACCGATCTTGCTTTTAAAAATATTGACAGTAAAATTTTGCTGCGCAACAGCTTTACTTTGATTCAGCAGGCAGGCTATAACATTGTAAATATTGATAGCAGCCTTTGTTTGGAAGCGCCCAAAATAAAAACTTATATACCGGAGATGCAAAAAACAATTGCTGGTATTTTGTCATTGCAGGTAACAGATGTTTCAATAAAAGCAACCACAACAGAAAAGATGGGCTTCGTTGGCAGGGAAGAAGGTTTAATAGCTTATGCTACTATCTTATTGCAAAAATGATCCGCTATTTATTTCATTTTAGTAGTTGTTAAATAAAAATCACATCTCATCATTACCTTTGCGCCCATGCAAAATATACCTGTAAATATTATTAATCAATCTGGCAACGAGTTGCCGGCTTATGCCACCACCGGATCGGCTGGCATGGACCTTCGGGCCAATCTTCAGCAATCAGTCACTTTGCAATCTCTTGAAAGGGCATTAATACCCACCGGATTATTTATTGAATTGCCCGAAGGTTTTGAAGCACAGGTAAGACCCAGAAGCGGCCTGGCAATTAAACAGGGTATTACCTGTTTAAATACGCCCGGTACTATCGATAGCGATTACAGGGGAGAATTAAAAGTAATATTAATTAACCTGAGCACTGAGCCGCAAACTATTCATCATGGCGATCGCATAGCGCAGATGGTGGTCGCTTCGGTTACCAAAGCAGATCTTATACAGGTACAGCAATTGAACATTACAGCAAGGGGCGAAGGTGGTTTTGGTCACACCGGCAAACAATAAAAAATAAAAAGAATGAAATTTCTTATCAAAGATATCCGGGTGCAGTTGTTTTTTTATGCACTGATTGCGGTGGTGTCAGTCAGCAGTTGCAAAACAGCAAAGAAGATACAAACAGCTGTAGCAAAAAAAGATACCGTATCTGTTGTTATAACCAATACTTCGGCAGATGATTCACTGAAAGTAATTAGAGCCGCCATGAGTGAAGTAAAAAGTCATAAAATGGACTTTAAGACTTTTTCTGCCAAAGTAAAAGTTGATTACCAGAATAATAAAGGCAATCAACCCAATATAACTGCTTACGTAAGAATTTTAAAAGACAGCCTGATTTGGGTGTCGGGTTATGCCACTGTTTTCAATATAGAGGCCTTCAGAGTGTTAATCAATAAAGACAGTGTTTTTTTGATAGATAAAATAAACAAGCAGGTACAGTACCGGTCGATAGACTACCTGCAGGAAGTTACCGCGATCCCTTTTGATTATAAAACGTTGCAGGACCTGCTGATTGGTAATCCTGTTTTTTTTGAAGACAGCGTCATTTCCTATAAAGAAACGGAATCAAAAATATTACTTGCCACGCTGGGTAAATTTTTTAAAAACCTGCTGACAATTGATAAAAGCAATCACTATTTAACGCATAGCAAACTCGATGATGTAAATATCAACCGGAACAGAACAGCGGATATCACCTACAGTAATTTTGAAAATAACAACGGTATCAATTTTTCTACCTACAGGGAAATAACGGTATCAGAAAAGAATAAACTGGACATCCAGTTAAATTATAAGCAGTGGGAGTTTAACAAAGATTTGTCTATTATTTTCAACATACCTAAAAATTATAAGCGCAATTAGGCGTTATTTACAGCGATGCAATAGTTAGCTTTGTTAACGTACCATTTGCACCGCTGTATTGTAATTTTGTTTATCCAAGTAAACTTAGCTCATGATCAGATTTGTTGTAATCCTTTTCTCCATTTTTATTTTTAGTGCGGCGGTAACAGCGCAGGCCCAGGCTTCCAAAGAGCAGCAGGAACTGGAAAAAGAGCGTCAGCAACTGAGAAGGGAACTGGAAGAAACCCAGGAACAGCTAAATAAAAATAAAAAGACAACCAAAGAAATTATAAGTCAGAAAGCGCTTATTGAAAGGAAATTAAGTCTGCAGGAAAAAGTAATTGATAATATTAGCCAGGATATCAATTTCCTGGATAACACTATTTATAAATCGCAACGGGACATTAATAAAATGCAATTGTTGCTGGATACATTAAAGCAAGATTATGCCAAAAGCATGGTGTATTCTTATAAAAACAGGAATAATTCCGACTTCTTAAATTTTATATTTTCCGCCTCCAGTTTTAATGATGCCATCAAAAGAATTACCTATTTAAAAAGTTACAGGAATTACCGTGAGATGCAGGGACAAAATATTTTGCGTACCCAGGAGTTGTTGCGCAACCGTATTAATGATTTGAGCGGCACAAAGAAAAAGAAAAGCACTGTGTTGCAGGTACAGGCAAAAGAAGCAAATGTTTTACAATCGCAACAAGAAGAAAAAGATCAGATTGTTAAGCAGTTGAAGGCGCAGGGTAAAGAATTGAATAACGTGGTGGCAGCAAAGAAAAAGCAAATGGCAAAAGTGAGCAATGCCATTACTGCTGCTATCCGGCGAGCTGTTGAAGAAGCCAAAAGAGCGTCTGCTGCAAAGGCAACTGAAGAACGGAAAAATAGAGAGGCAGAACTGAAGGCGGCAAAAAATAGTAGCGATAATAATGACAACACCGCTAGTACAAAAACCATAGCGAAAGTGCCAAAAAAAACAGTTATTGCGCCCGTTAACAAGCAAAGTGAATTATTAAATACAGATGCCGCTGTTACTTTAAATGAAAATTTTAAAATAAATCAGGGTAAGCTGCCATGGCCTGTTGATAAAGGATATGTTTTATTGCACTATGGCCCGAATAAGGTGGGCGATGTTACAATTGTAAATGATGGGCTATCGATCGGCTGCGATATAGGAGCACCGGTAAAAGTAATTTTCGGTGGTGAAGTTGTTCTGATAAATAATTATGACGACGTAGAATTAGTTGTGGTGAAACATGGTGGCTATTTTACCGCCTATAGTAATTTAACAGGCGTAAATTTAAATAAAGGCGAAATTGTACAGATAGGACAAGTTATTGGTAAAGTGGGGGCTAATCTGGATGGAGTTGGCGAAGTGAAACTAAACATCACTAAAGAAAAGGGAGACCTTAACCCGGAACAGTGGCTAAGACGCCGGTGATAATACAATCAACCTTTCATACAACTTTTCGTACTGCGGAACAATATTATCAATATCAAATTTTTTAGCCTGGATCAGTGCATTTGCTTTAAACCGGTCATGCGTAGTTTTATCCTGTAAAATCAGGATCGCGTTTTTACTCATATCTTCCACATCCCCGACATTACTCATATAACCGCAATTGCCATCTATAATAATTTCCGGTAATCCGCCTGCGTTGGTTGAAATAACCGGTACTTCAGCCGCCATCGCTTCCAGCGCCGCCAATCCAAAACTTTCATATTCGCTGGTCAGCAAAAACAAATCTGCGATTGGTAAAATATCTTCCATTTGTTCCTGCTTACCCAAAAATTTAATCGCATCGCAAGCATTGCTGTTTCTTGCGTCCGCTTCAATAGAAGGACGTTCTGGCCCATCGCCCAGCAACAATAATTTGGAAGGTATTTTTTCATTCAGCAATAAGAATGTTTTTACCACATCATCCACTCTTTTTACTTTACGAAAGTTGCTGGCATGTACAATTATTTTTTCTCCGTTAGGTGCAATCAGCTTTTTAAATGCATCCACAGGTTTGCGGTTAAAGCGCTTTACATCCACAAAATTGTATATCACTTCGATGTCTTTTTCTATAGCAAAATTGCGGAAGGTTTCTTCTTTCAGGTTATCGGACACTGCTGTAAGAATATCACTTTCATTCATGGAAAACGTTACTACCGGGCGGTAAGTTTTATCCCGTCCAACCAGTGTAATATCCGTTCCGTGAAGTGTAGTGATTACGGGAATATGAATGCCTTCTTTTGCAAGTATTTGCTTGGCCATATATGCGGCAGATGCATGCGGGATGGCATAATGTACGTGCAGCAGCTGAATGTTATTATTGGTTATTACATCAACCATTGTGCTGGATAAAGCCGTTTCATAAGGAGGAAAATCGAACAACGGATACGTGGGGACCCTTACTTCATGGTAAAATATATTTGTGTGAAAATGGCTTAGTCTTACCGGTTGCTGGTAAGTTATAAAATGTATATTATGACCTTTATCGGCCAGGGCCTTTCCCAATTCTGTTGCCAGTACGCCGCTACCACCAAAGGTTGGATAACAAACAATCGCAATATTCATACAATATAATTTTAGCCGCGTTTTTTAAATTTGGCACAATTTACAAATTTATTATCCATACCCGATACCGTCCGCATTATTGTATTGTTGTGTTAAGGAGCTATCGAAATATGCTTTTTACATTTAGTCGCAACTCAATGGTGTCTTCAATTCTTGCAAAGGGAATGTTTTTGACAAATTTGCTACAGCAGTTGCTAATGCGTAACAGCTAAATCACTAAGTTTGTTAAACTAAATCAGTAAAATGTTTAAAAAGATAATCCCGGCAGTAATCATTTTTTTATTGCCTGCTTTTTGTGCTGCACAGGCAGAAGATTCTGCAATGATCAGGAAAATAGCAGACGAGGTTTTAATCAACGGAAAGGCGTATGAAAACCTGCGGTTTCTTTGTAAAAAAGTAGGCCCGAGGTTATCCGGCTCTCCGCAGGCGCAAAAGGCAGTAGAAGCAACTGCAAGGATGCTGAAAGAAGCCGGGGCTGATACGGTTTACCTGCAACCCTGTATGGTGCCGCATTGGGTAAGGGGTATAAAGGAAAAAGGGCTTATACAGGTTGCAGGAAAAGCACCCTACCCATTGCATTTATGTTCGCTGGGCAATTCCCTGGGCACGGGTAAAAAAGGCATTAGTGCTGGTGTAGTTGAGGTAAGAAGTTTTAAAGAACTCGATCAGCTGGGTGCAACCGTTATAAAAGGCAAAATTGTATTTTTTAATTTTGAAATGAATCCTACCTATATCCATACCTTCAGGGCATATGGAGAAAGTGGCGGATCAAGAGTCGCAGGCCCTTCGAAGGCTGCCAGCTATGGTGCCATCGGCGTGATGGTTCGATCACTGGCGAGCAACACAGACGACTTTCCGCATACAGGTGTGACAGTTTACAACGATTCATTTCCCAAAATTCCCGCAGTAGCCATCAGCACCAATGATGCAGAGTGGCTCAGTAAACAACTAAAATTAAGAATGGTATTGACGGCGTCTTTTACCAACACCTGTGCTATGCTTCCGGACACGATCTCTTACAATGTGGTTGGAGAAATAAAGGGAAAGGAATTTCCAAAAGAAATTATTACAGTAGGTGGTCATCTGGACAGTTGGGATCTGGCAGAAGGAGCGCAGGATGATGGCGCAGGCGTGATGCAAAGCATTGAAGTATTAAGAGCCATCAAGGCTGCAGGTGTTCAACCTAAAAGAACCCTGCGTGCAGTGATGTTTATGAATGAAGAAAATGGCGGCCGTGGAGGAGAAAAATATCTTGAAATAGCCGAGAAAAATAAAGAGACTCATTTGTTTGGTTTGGAAAGCGATGAAGGCGGATTTACCCCAAGGGGATTTCGCCTGGATATGACAGAAGCTCAGCTGAACAAGGTTTTGCAATGGAAGAATTTATTTTATCCTTACGGAGTGTATGAATTAGCTGCTGGCGGAAGTGGTGCAGATGTGGGACCATTAAAAAAAATTGGCGCCTCTCTTGCAGGGTTAAATCCCGATAGTCAACGGTACTTTGATGTTCACCACGCAGGTACAGATGTTTTTGAAAACGTTAGTAAAAGAGAGCTGAACCTGGGTGCATTAAACATGGCGGCACTCATTTATTTAATTGATAAATATGGATTATAATTAACTTACAAAAAAGAAATTATGGATAATAGCAGCACGGTACAGTTACAACCCAAAAAGGCAGGCGCATTTAAAAAATTTGTACGCTGGTTTACTTTAATACTATTAGTGGTATTGGGATTTTTGTTTTGGTGGAAATATTTTTATACCTATAGTGACGGATATCGCAGCGGTTTAATGCAGAAACTTTCACACAAGGGCAACATGTTTAAAACCTATGAAGGTGAACTTGTAATGAGTAGCGTTTCGTCAACAAGCAATGTTGCAATCGCTTCCGAAAAATTTTACTTCTCTGTTCCATCTGACAGTATAGCAAAGGCGTTGCAATTCTATGAAGGCAAACAGGTGAAAGTTCATTATCAGCAAAAAAATGGCAAACTATTTTGGCGTGGGGAAAGTGAGTACCTGGTAGATGAAGTTATACCAGAAGCAACCACCAAGTAAAAATAATCTTACGCCAGCAATAAAAATATGACCGGCTTTTTATGAAAGTCGGTTTTTTCTTTTCCCCAGTCTGCGATCGTTTTTGTTTTTACAAACTCGTTCGCACCGGTTAGTTCTGCCGCAATACAAAGTCTTGTAGACGGCTTGCAACTTTTAAGCAGTGTTTCTATGAGTTGATTATTGCGGTAAGGTGTTTCGATAAAAATAATGGTACTTCTTTTCCTTTGTGAACTTGTTTCCAGTTCTTTAATGGTCTTCATTCTTTCCCCGTTATCAATGGGCAGATAGCCTACAAATTCAAACTGTTGTCCGTTCATACCGCTGGCCATCAATGCTAGCAAGATAGAACTTGGGCCAACCAACGGTTTAACAACAACGTTTAATTGCTGCGCCAGTTCAATCAAAATCTGGCCGGGATCAGCAATGCCAGGGCAGCCGGCTTCACTGATGATGGCAATATTTTTGTGTTCTTTGACTTTCTGCCTGAAACTATTTTTTTGGTCTTCCTCTGCTTTATGAATCGTAAACCATTCATAATCATCAATTACAATTTCTTTGCAGATGCTTTTTAAAAAACGTCTTGCTGTACGTTCGTTTTCTGCAAAAATTACCTGGCAGTTTTTTACAGCCTCGATTATGTAATGAGGTATTGTATTTAAAGCTGTCTCATCCAGCACGCAGGGAACTAAATAAACGATCGAATTCATGACAGACGGGGCTTGGTTTTATAAAAACTGATAGTGGCGGCTACAACGGCATAGCTTGGTGCAAGTATCCATCCAACGATAATTACACTGTGCATCAGGTAAAAAACGATGCCATTTCCAACAGCAAGTCCTTTATGACGGCCAATAAAATCAATACTTTGGGAAGCGGATAATTTGTGTCTTTCAGAACTGTAATCAAGCATAGCAAAGCCAAGGTAATAACACTCAATAATCAACGCTATCAGCGGCGTAAACCAACCTATTAATGGGATGAATGAAAGTATCAGGATAGACAAAGTGTATACAGTTTGCCACAAGGCATTTCTAAAAGCTAATCTGATACCCCGGGCGATGTCGCTTAACAATTGCTGAAAACTAAACGGGAAATTCCTGTCTTCCATGATGGCTTCCGTTTTTTCGCTCAGGTAGGCAAATAAAGGGGAACCAACGATGAGAAAAAGGTATTTAAATAAAGAGAAATAAAACAGCAGCATCACCAATTGTAAAATTACCTGGCCAAAAATAAACAGGAATTTGAGCCAGCTACCCTCCATGGTATACATCCATTTTTTTAAGCCGGTAACGGAGAAGATGGCGTCAATGGCCTGGCCGCTGCTGATCCAGAAAAGGTAAATTCCCACTCCAAAAAGTGCGGCATATAAAATGCCTGGTATCAAAATCCATTTCCATAAGCGGTGCTTTACAATAAAGCGGTGCGCCTCAAGATAAGATTGTATGGCAATAACAATATCTTTTAACATGCTCGATTATTCATGGTAGATTTTCTGGTTGATTGTTACAAGATGCTGGATTGTATAAATTTGTGTTTAAAAGTACAGATAACTTGAAGAAATTAGGCATTGATTTTTATAAACGTAAAAATGTATTAGCGATAGCCCGTGATTTGTTGGGTAAAATTATTGTCACCGATTTTGATGATGGCTTTACCAGTGCAAGGATTGTTGAAACGGAAGCCTATGCAGGTGTGACTGATAAAGCATCGCATGCATGGCAGGGAAAACGTACGGCACGCAATGAAGTAATGTATTTAACCGGCGGAATAAGTTATGTATACATCTGTTATGGAATGCACCAGATGTTTAATGTAGTAACCAACGTCAGCGAAGTACCGCATGCAATTTTAATAAGGGCTGCTGAGCCACTGTCAGGTACAGATATTATGCTTGCCAGAACGGGTAAAAAAGTGTTGGATACTACTTTGACGAAGGGGCCTGGTAATATGGCTAAAGCGCTGGGGATTGCTAAAATTCATTCGGGAGGCGATCTTTCGGGAGATGCCATTTATATCGCATCTGATGGATATGCTCTAAAAAATGAGCATATTGGCATAAGCCAGCGAATAGGCGTAGACTATGCCGGGGATGATGCTTTATTACCTTATCGCTTTTATATAAAGGGAAATAAATTTGTAAGCGGTAAGCCGGTTAAGTAGGCTTACAATCGGAACGAATTAAAATTTAGGGCAAGGGATACCCTTGTTTTTAGAAGCTTCTTTTTTAATGTATATCAATGAAAATTCTGATCCTCCCCTGCTGGCAGTAGCGGCTTTAAGACTGCTCGTATTTACATCATAACTTGCCCCGATACGCAGGCCGTTAATTTCGATACCAATGTATGGGATAAGAGCGTCCCCAAAACGATACCAGGTACCCAGGTAAACACTCGTTGGGTTTACATCATCACTGTTAACGTCGGCAGACAAAGCTCCCCCTACAACAGTTTCCGTAGCCTTGTTTTGCAATTGAAAAATAGCGGATGTAAATACTGATAAATTATCAGCTACCGGAAATGAACCACCACCATGAACGGTTAATCTGCTGGAGAGGTTCCATGTTTTGTCGATAAAACTTAAGCTGGGTTTGTTAATATGGTATATAGATGCCCCAAGGTAATAGTTATTAATACCATTGCTTGAACCCGAATATAACAAACCTGCGTTTACATCAAAATAATTTTGATTGCTGCCATTATTCAAGGTTTCTGCGGTAGTGCCTGTAAAGCCGTTTTGTGTCAGCTGATCTTCAAAAGTAAGTTTCGAAAAATCAAGAATGGCACTTGTATAGGTAGCCTGAAAACCAGCACCGATTGTGTTATAGCCATCCTCATCCAGTGCTTTATGATAACTCATTGAAAGAGATCCGTAATTCAATTTAAGTGCAGCATCAGCACTTTGATCACTTAATCCGGAAATGCCAATTCCGAAAACATCCCCTTGCGGAACTTTATTTTTAAGAATGCTAAAATCCAGGGAAGCACTGGTAGTAACATAAGCTTTGGGGATAGATGGCCATTGATCCCTGTGGTTAGCGGCTAAACGCCATTGTCCGTCAAACTTTCCTGTAAAAGCAGGGTTTAAGGTAAGTGGTGAAGAGAAAAATTGTGAAAAATGCGGATCCTGTGCTCTAACAAACACAGCAAATAATAGTGTACAGGCTAAAAAAACTAATTTTCTCATTTTGAATTTTGCTTCAGGATATTAAAGATAAGCTTTTGCAGTAAATAGCTGCAATGGGCCTGTAAAAGTTTATTCAATCATAAAAACCATTTTTCCTGGCTCAGACGATATGTAAAACCCTGGGATTTTATGGACGAAATGAGCAATAAAGAAAAAAAGTCCAGCCCTTTAAAACTGCATTTTTTGTCCGAATGCCAGGTCTCCGGCATCGCCCAACCCAGGCACAATATAGCCTTTACCGGTTATCTCGTCATCTATGTCACCACACCAGATCGTTGCTTTTGGCTGCTCCCTTAAAACAAATTCAATACCGACGGTGCATGCTATCGCACAAACAATATGAATTTCCTTAATAACGCCTTCTTGTTTCAGGTATTGTATGGCCTTTACTAAAGAGGCACCTGTGGCAATCATCGGATCGCTGATGATTAGCACTTTGTCATCCAACTCAGGGCAGCTGATGTATTCAATGCTTATTTCAAAGCCCCCATCAGGATTGTGTTTGCGGTAGGCGCTTATAAAAGCGTTTTCCCCTTTATCAAAATAATTCAACAGTCCGTTGTGCATGCCAAGTCCGGCCCGTAAAATGGTAGCCAGCACCGGCTGAGTTTGCAGCACCTTGCAATTGGCAATACCTAGCGGAGTTGTAATTTCTTTTTCTTCCCATGCCAGCGTTTTACTTATTTCATAGGCTGCTACTTCTCCAATACGTTCCAGGTTTTTACGAAAGCGCATCCTGTCATTTTGAGTCTCTACATCTCTTAATTCGCTTACCCAATTACTCACCAGTGAATGTTGCTGACTTAAATTAACTACCATGAATATTATTTTGAAACTTTGAATTTGAAATTTGAAATTGCACCATCAACCCACGTTGTAAAAGTAGGAATTAAAATTTCAAAAAATTATGATTTACAGGGCAATCGGTATAATGAGCGGCAGCTCGCTGGATGGATTGGATATTGCTTTTACAGAGTTGACAGAAACCGGGGGAAAATGGAGTTACCAGATTTTGGTGGCAGATTGTTTGGCGTATGAAACCGAATGGAAAGAAAAGTTAGCCAATGCAACGAGCCTTTCTGCAGCAGATTATTTATTACTTCATACAGCCTATGGCCATTACATCGGTCAGGCAATTAATAAGTTCATTGATAACAATAATTTGCATCACCGCGTAAACCTTGTGGCGTCGCACGGGCATACTACATTTCACTTACCCGGTCAAAAAATGACAGCACAAATTGGCGATGGAGCTGCCATTGCCGCAGAGACCTGCTTACCTGTCGTAAGTGATTTGCGCAGTATGGATGTGGCTCTCGGCGGACAGGGAGCACCCATTGTACCCATTGGCGAAAAATTGCTGCTGGCAGAATATGACTACTTTTTAAACATTGGAGGTATTGCCAACATTTCAATCAATGCTGATGGTAAGCATGTAGCTTTCGATATTTGTGCTGCCAACAGGGTTTTAAATATGCTGGCGGCAAAAAAAGGTTTATTGTATGATGATGCTGGAAAAATTGCTGCATCGGGGAAATTAAATGAACAGTTATTGGAGCAGTTAAATCAATTGGATTATTACCGGCAACCTGCACCGAAATCCCTGGCCAATAGTTTTGGAACTGATACGGTATATCAATTAATCGAAGATGCCTCACTAACCGTGGAAGATGCCTTGAGAACTTATACCCAGCATATTGCCGCACAGGTTAAAGCAGCCATTGGGGATGAAGCAGGACGGAGGGATAAGAAACTGCTGCTAACAGGTGGAGGAGCATTCAATACTTTTTTGAAAGATAGAATCAGTGATTTATTGAAAGAAAAATCAATAGCCGTTGTTGTGCCGGATGAGCAACTGGTGAAATACAAGGAGGCATTGATTATGGCGTTAATAGGTGTATTGCGATGGCGTGAAGAAATTAATGTGCTGGCGTCAGTAACAGGGGCGTCACAAAATAGCATTGGCGGCGCACTTTGGATGAGCAAGGCTTAACACCAGGTTTCAGCCTTCGGCCTTTCACAAATTTTTGTTTTATTTGTAAAATTTTCAACATGAAAACGATACCGGGGTTGTTATTGGTTGTCCTTCTTCTGATGGCATGCAGCAATGGCACTACAGAAACTGCATCAGATAAAGAGAATTACAAAAAAGCAACAGAAACTTTACAGGAAAAAGAAAAGAAAAATCCAATAACTTTTTTAAAAGTGTACAGCCACGATAAACATAACCTGCTTGGACAAACCGTTATAAAAGGAAATATTGATAACAGTGCGAAGGTATGCAGCTATAAGGATGTACAGCTGGAATTATCCTTTTTCAGCAAGACCGGTACGTTGCTTGAAAAAGACAACGAAACGATATACGATGTAATTGCGCCTGGTAAATCTGTGGATTTCAAAACAAAATATTTTGCACCCAAAGGCACGGACAGCGTGGCGATTAAAATAGTAAGCGCAAAAATTAATCAATAAAAGCAAACTGGTCGCCATCAAATAAACCAAGGTCGCTTAATTTTAAATGAGGAATTACCAGCAGCGCCATAAATGATAAGGTCATAAAAGGTGCTGCCAATGTTGAACCCAATTTTTCCTTTACCATTTTATCAATTGCTGTGTATCTGGCTGCTACAGTATAACCATCTTCGTTGCTCATTAATCCGGCCACAGGCAAACCCAATACCATATCTGGCCCATTGTCTGATACAGCGCTTATGCCCCCTTTTTCTTTAATCACCATATTTACGGCGCGGCACATACTTTCATCATCAACACCAACAGCAATAATATTATGGCTATCGTGTGCCACGCTGGAAGCAATGGCTCCCTGCTTTAAACCAAAATTCTTTACAAAAGATTTGGCAACCGGCGCATTTTTGTAACGGTTTACCACTACGATTTTTAAAATATCGTTGGCCACATTGCTCACTATTGCTCCATTTGCGACGGAGGGTTGCATGCTGAGTTTATTTGTTATCAGTTGTCCTTCCATGGCTTCAATTACAAAAATTTCTTTCGAGCCGGTATCTGCCATTGTAAAATCAGCAATCTTTTTTTCTACACAATCAAACTGGTTGATTAAGCCGGAGGTGTGTGCGGTAATTAACGATACGCCATCTGAAGCAACCAATAACCCATCAATGTAAGTTTGCTTAATTTTAAAATGACTGAGATCTTCAGCAACAATAAAATCAGCAGCATCACCTTCTCTTAATAACCCTACATTTAGTTTATAATGCAGCACCGGGTTTATGCACGCCGCCTGTAAAACATTAAAAACATCAATTCCCTTTGCAACGGCTCTTTCGCACAACAGGTTAATATGCCCTTCGTCCAAGCTATCAGGATGTTTGTCATCGCTGCAAAACATCATTCTGGAAGCATGATCTCTGAGTAGGTCAACAAGGGCTTCAAAATTTTTGGCCGCACTTCCTTCCCTGATTAAAATTTGCATACCGTACTGTAACTTATCCAATGCTTCTTCAGCGGTAAAACATTCGTGATCGGTAGTAATGCCCGCGGCAATGTAAATTTTAGCGGCTTCTCCCCTAAGGCCGGGGGCGTGCCCATCAACAGGTTTGTTGTATTTTTTTGCAGCCGCAATTTTTTTCATTACTTCTTCATCGCCATTTAATACGCCTGGGAAATTCATCATTTCGCTCAGGTATTTAACATCGTCTTTTTGAAGCAGCGACTCTACATCAGCGGAATTTAAAGCTGCACCTGCAGTTTCAAAAATAGTGGCAGGTACACAACTGGGCGCTCCAAAATTAAATTTAAAGGGCACTGTTTTTCCATTCTCAATCATAAATTCTACACCTGCCATCCCGCAAACATTGGCAATTTCGTGGGGATCACTTACCGTGGCAACAGTACCATGCACCACCGCCATACGGGCAAATTCACTGGGTACCAGCATGGAACTTTCTATGTGCACATGACTATCAACAAAGCCGGGTAAAATAAAACCGGCATCCTCCTTAGCAGCTGAAATTTTTGAAATGGCACTGATCTTTCCGTCTTCTACAGTCACTTCACCATAAAAGATGACCCTATCAAAAATATTTACCACATTGCCTTGTATTGAAAATTGCATACAAATATTTTTAGTTGAAGCCCCGACTTTTTAAGCATTAAAAGTAAGCATAACCGGTTACTTTTAATCCCTGCAAGATGAAGCCAATTTCATCGTTATTTAATACAACACCTCTCATATTTATAATATCTTTCAGCTTTGGTATAAATTAGCATCATGATGAACCTGGTTTTGTTTGGCATATTTGTTTTTTTGCTGGTGGCCATACAATTTGCCGGTGGACAAACTATTGATGAAATAATTGAAAAGCATATCCGTGCTAAAGGTGGTCTTAACAAAATGGAGGATATCAGGGAAATGTGTATGAAAGGGGAGATGACCTTTACTGGAATTGCAATTCGTTTACAAATTACTAAACAGCGGGATGAATTAAATCCTTCCGGCTTTAATATGCAATGGCAGACTGCAAATGATGAAGGCCTTACTTGGGAAAATACCTTAAAAGGTACGATGCAAATTGATAATTTAATGACTGAAATGCAAACAACTCCGGACATTTCCCAATACCTTGTAAACTATGCCGGTAAAGGCTATTCGGTTGTTTTAATTGGCAAAGAAATAGTTGGGGATAACAGCTGTTATCACGTAAAGCTGACCACCAAAGATCAGCAGGAAATACATTACTGGATAAATACTTCAGGCTTCATGCTTCAGCAATCTTGTCTTATAAAAGAGGCTGTTTCGTCTGGGGATACAGGTAATTATCTCACCTACTACAATTACAAACCAGTTGATGGAATTCAGATTGCTCATTCAATACACGTATCAAAGAAAGGAAGTAATGAAAATAGCCATTGCGAAATTCAATTTGAAAAAATATTGATCAATCAACCTTTTGAACCTTTTATTGTAAAACCACCTATACAATCATAATTAAACTAAAACATGAAAAAAATCAAACTTGGCCTTTTAACCATCGCAGCAGTTGTAAGTGCACAAACCATCCATGCCCAAACCATTGACGAAATTGTAAATAAATACGTAGATGCTTTGGGAGGTAAAGAAAAACTGTCTTCCTTGAAATCAGTAAGGATGGAGGGCGCTTTAAATGTGAGCGGTACGGACGTTGCATTGGTCATTACCAAGCTGAATATGGCCGGACAAAGAAACGATATCGTAGCAATGGGCATGAGCGGTTACCAGGTTTATACGCCTGCTGCTGGCTGGACTTATATGCCTTTTATGGGACAGTCATCCCCTGAGGCAATGAAAGACGAAGAAGTAAAAACCGGTTCCGGTATGCTCGATTTGCAGGGGGCTTTATTTAATTATAAGGAAAAGGGAAACCAGCTTGAATTGCAGGGCAAAGAAACTGTTGAAAATACAGATTGTTATAAAATAAAAGCAACGCTAAAATCCGGGCGGGTAATTACTTATTTTATTGACAGTAAAACCTATTTTATAGTTAAGTCCGTTGCTGTTCAAAACATACCGGGCGAAGAAGAAGTTGTGAATACTTATGCTAATTATAAGGTGAACGAAAACGGTTATATTTTTCCGTTTACAAATACCATAGCCAGAGGGGAAATTACTTTTTCTAAAATAGAAACCAATGTGGCAGTGGATGAGAAGATGTTTACTGCAAATTAACCGGCAGTAATGGTGCAATTGCACAATCTAACTTATTGCCGGTAAAATTTGGTTAAAATAATTTTACTATATGCCGCAAATCCTTTAAAATTCAGCATTATTTTCCTGTAATCCTTCGTACCTTTGCAACGTTTCTAAAAAATCAAAAAATCACTTTTTATTATGAGTACAGTAAAAGTTGCCATCAACGGATTCGGTCGTATCGGCCGTTTGGTGTTTCGTCAAATTTATAACATGCAGGGCATTGATGTCGTTGCTATCAATGATTTAACTAGTCCGGCAGTATTGGCGCACTTATTAAAATACGATAGTGCGCAAGGCCGCTTTAACCAGGAAGTTACCTCAACAGAAAATTCAATTATAGTAAATGGTCATGAAGTAAAGATTTACGCACAAAAAGATCCGGCGCAAATTCCATGGGGAAGTCACGGTGTTGACGTGGTAATTGAAAGCACAGGATTTTTCACAGATAAGGCAAAAGCAGAAGCACATCTTACAGCAGGCGCCAAAAGAGTAGTTATTTCTGCACCAGCTACAGGTGATTTAAAAACAGTTGTTTTTAATGTTAACCATAGCATACTTGATGGTTCTGAAACTATCATCAGCTGTGCAAGTTGCACTACCAACTGTTTAGCACCAATGGCAAAAGTGTTGAATGATAAATTCGGTATCGCAACAGCTATCATGACTACGATTCACGCTTACACCAATGACCAGAACACACTGGATGCACCACATCCAAAAGGTGATTTGCGCAGGGCAAGAGCTGCTGCTGCCAATATCGTTCCCAACAGTACTGGTGCTGCAAAAGCAATTGGCCTCGTTTTGCCTGAATTGAAAGGTAAATTAGACGGAAGTGCGCAAAGGGTACCCGTTATTACCGGTTCTTTAACTGAACTTACAAGTGTGCTGAACAAATCGGTAACTGCCGAAGAAATAAACGCAGCTATGAAAGAAGCCAGCAACGAAAGTTTTGGTTACAATGTAGATGAGATTGTAAGTTCTGACATTATCGGTACTACTTTCGGATCTTTATTTGACGCAACCCAAACAAAAGTGATCACCGTTGGCGACAAGCAATTGGTAAAAACAGTTAGTTGGTACGATAACGAAATGAGCTATGTATCTCAGCTGGTACGTACGGTTCATCATTTTGCAGGTTTAATCAAGTAATATTTTTGAGTGTTTGACAAGCAGTTGTTTTTCATGGCAACATCGTTGTGTCACTCACTTATACCGCATACCAACCTGGAACGTCTTCAATTTGCATCGGCATACATTTGCTGATGCATCAGGTAGTTCTTTGTTTATACTATTAAAGCAAGGCTTTCAAATTTATTTTGAAAGCCTTGCTTATTTTAATAACCTTTAAAATTAAGTTCTCCGCCTGTTGCGGAGACAGGCACCATGAGTACATTTTCAGATTTTAACTTCGCAGGTCACAAAGCCCTGGTACGGGTTGACTTTAACGTTCCGCTCGATGACAAGTTCAACATCACCGACGACACAAGGATGTCAGCCACGATACCAACTATAAAAAAAATACTGGCTGATGGCGGCAGCGCTATTTTGATGAGCCATTTTGGCCGCCCCAAGGACGGCCCCACAGACAAATATTCCCTGAAGCATTTGGTAAAGCACCTGCACGAATTATTAAATCCGGACGGCGGCAACATAACCAAAGTATTTTTTGCAGACGACTGCATTGGCGAGCAAGCCAGTATCACTGCTTCAACATTAAGAGCGGGTGAAGTATTGTTGCTGGAAAATCTTCGTTTTTATAAAGAGGAAGAAAAAGGCGATAAAGACTTCGCAGAAAAATTAAGCAAGCTGGGCGATGTATATGTCAACGACGCATTTGGCACAGCACACAGAGCACATGCCTCTACAGCTGTAATTGCACAGTTCTTTGCGGCAGATAAAAAAATGTTTGGCTTACTGATGGAAAGCGAAGTGAAGAGTGCGGAAAAAGTATTGCATGAAGCAGAAAAGCCATTTACTGCAATCATAGGCGGAGCAAAGGTTTCAGATAAAATTTTAATTATCGAAAACTTGTTGCAAAGGGCTACTGACATTATTATTGGTGGTGGCATGGCCTACACATTTTTAAAAGCAAGGGGTGGAAAAATTGGAGGTTCTTTATGTGAAGATGATCGTTTACAAACCGCACTTGACATTTTGGAAAAAGCAAAACAAAAAAATGTGAGCATACATCTTCCAGAAGATTCTATCATTGCTGATAAGTTTGCAGCTGATGCCAACACAAAAAATTGCCCGAGTGACCAGATACCCGATGGCTGGATGGGATTGGATATCGGTCTGAAAGCAATTGGCATTTTTAGTGAAGTTATCCGCAATTCAAAAACCATTTTATGGAACGGCCCCATGGGCGTTTTTGAAATGGAAAAATTCCAGGGTGGAACAAAAGCCATTGCTTTATCTGTAGCCGATGCAACCTCAAAAGGTGCGTTTAGCCTGGTAGGCGGCGGCGACAGTGTTTCAGCAGTGAACCAGTTTCACCTTGCAGATAAAGTAAGTTATGTAAGTACCGGTGGTGGCGCCATGCTGGAATACTTTGAAGGAAAAGTACTACCGGGAATTGCGGCTATAAAAGAGTAATTAAACAATGTTTGAATAAGGGTATCGTTAACCAGTAACAAGTAGTTAACGATACCCTTCTTTTTTTCACGGTATTTTTACCTGTAATAAAGTACAATATCATACTATGAAAAATCTGACTGCTATGCTGATTTTATTCAGCACTCTCCAAAGCCTTGCCCAGGAAAAATCTAAATCGGTTTTTATTCAGACTGGTGTATCCACAAGCACTACTGCGAACTATTCAATTAATGGAACTGATACTGCATTACAAAGTGCATTCACCCTGGCTCCTTTTGTTCGCATAATGCATAAGAGCGGACTCGGGTTAGATTATGCACTTAATACATTATCATCGGGAGGTAAGCAAGTTGTTTATATGAATACGGCCACTGCTTTTTATGAGTCCTACGATAGGCCTGTGAATCTTAATTTTAGTTATACTCACTTCTTCTTTTCCAATAATACACATATACCTTACACCCCAATTAGTAATGAGCTGTATGCTTATGTATCGTATAAAAAAGCATGGCTGGCACCTGTGTTTATTGCAAATGCTGGTTTTGGACAGGATGAAAATAATATCACCCAGGCGGTTTTTAATTTAGCGGCCGGAGTCACCCATAATTTTAATTTTGTTTCCAACTCAAATAATGAAAATGATATTGCACCATCCATAATTTTAAACGGCGGTAATAATGGGTATTATTCTTTTCTGCAATCAGTCCATTACATTACTCAAAACACAGGAAGTAAAGGTTTTTTAAAATCCGTGTCCAAAGGTCATGCCCATGTAAGGGGTAGAGGAAGCAATGGTTCAGGAACCACCACAACTGCAAGTGCTCAGTCTTCAACCAGTCAATTTACATTAAGTAATATTGAATTAAACCTTTACTCAAGCTTTCATTTCGGTAGCTTTGAATTGGTTCCCGATGGAAGTATTTTCATTCCCGTGGTAGCCAACAGTGCTATTGCCGCATATTGGCAGTTAAAGCTTGCCTATACTTTTCCCAAAAAATAATTTTCCAATTAATTTAAGGCTGCGCTTAATTACAAAACTATTTATCAAATATTAAAAAGCTTTGTACGTCTTAGTAACTAAAGAGAGAAAGAATATTTTTCTCTGTATAACTTTACTATTTTTGAGCTTATTATCTAAAAAAATGATAACTAAAAGATTGTTATATTTAAATACTCAAAATTAAAAATTAAGCAAAATGAAACGTCCCGGATTAATAATAGTATTGGCTATTGTAGTTATAGTTGGTTTTTTAGGCTGCAATGGCTATAATGGTTTGGTTAAACAAGATGAATCTGTAAAGAAGGCCTGGAACAACGTGCAGACTGAATATCAGCAAAGGAGCGATCTCGTTCCTAACTTGGTAAATACAGTAAAGGGCGCTGCAAATTTCGAACAAAAAACCCTTACAGATGTGGTTGAGGCAAGAGCTAAGGCTACCAGTGTAAACATCAATGCAGACAACCTAACCCCGGAAAAAGTTGCCGAGTTTCAGGCTGCACAGGGTCAGTTAACAGGCGCACTTAGCAGGCTGCTGGCTACAGTAGAAGCGTATCCAACATTAAAGGCTACGGAAAATTTTACCAAATTACAAGGTGAACTGGAAGGCATTGAAAACGGAATTAAAAATGCCCGGAAAAATTTTAATGAAGAAATTAATGTATACAATACAAAGGTTCGTTCTTTCCCGATGAACATTTTGGGAGGCTTATTTGGCTTTAAGCAAAAAGAAGGCTTTAAAGCAGATGCGGGAGCAGAAAAGGCACCCGAAGTTAAATTTTAAGCTATCATTGCATGAACAATAAGCGGTCTTCTGGTTATATCATCGGTGGAATAGTCATTCTTCTGGGCATCTTTTTAATAGTCACCTATAATGGGTTGGTAAAAAAAGAGGAGCAGGTAAAATTGCAATGGAATGAAGTGCAGAATGCCTACCAGCGGAGGATTGATCTTATTCCAAATGTAGTTAATGTGGTAAAGGGTCAGGCAAACTTTGAACAAACTACACTGCAGCAATTAACTGAAGCCAGGGCTAAAGCAACTGCTGTCACTGTTTCTTCCAGTGAGGTAAATGCAGATAAATTTAAAGAGCAGATGGCGGCGCAGGATGGTTTGGCTGCTGCTACCAACCGGCTATTAATTACCGTAGAAAAATATCCCGAATTGCAGGGTGCCGCTGCTTTTAAAGGTTTGCAAACACAACTTGAAGGAACAGAAAGAAGAATAAAAGTGGCCCGCAAGGATTTTAACGATGCCATCCAGGATTATAACAGTTCTGTACGAAGCTTCCCGACAAAACTGGTTGCTGGTGTTCTCGGCTTTGAAGCAAGGGAAGGCTTTCAGTCTGATGCCGGAGCGGAGAGAGCAGTAGAAATAAAATTTTAATTTATTTATCGTGGGTATATTTTCAATTTTCAGCAAGCCGAAAGGTTTTTTTTCTGTGCGGGATAATGAGCAGATCGTGCAGGCTATACGCATTGCAGAAAAGGAAACCAGTGGCGAGGTTCGGGTATATGTAGAAAGCCGCAACCCTTTTGTAAATGTCATGGACCGGGCTTCTGAAATTTTCTTTCAATTAAAAATGGATAAGACGGATGACCGTAACGCGGTGCTATTGTACATTGCCATAAAAGATAAGGAACTGGCTTTATTTGCGGATGAGGGTATATATAAAATGGTAGGCGCCGAATATTGGGATAAAGAGGTTAAAAATATGATTGCACAGTTTTCCAAAGAAAATATAAGCAATGGAATTGAGCAATGTGTACTGCACATCGGGCAAACACTGAAAGAAAAGTTTCCTTATAATAATGCTGCTGATAAGAATGAATTGCCGGATGAGATTGTATTTGGCAAATAAATGTGCTATTCTTTCCAAATAAAATAATTAAAAAACTTATAAAAATATTTTCCTTTACCGGATCAGGAGCATGAAAAAAATTACCTCCATATTATTTTTTGTATTTGTTGCAATATTGGCGGTGGCCCAAACCGGTTCAAATTTTTCCATTGATAAGGTAATCAGTACACCACCTAATCCGCCCAAGCTCGTAAACGATTATGCCAATATATTAACGGCCGATCAAAAAGAAGCGTTGGAAAGCAAATTGTACCATTTTGATGATACAACATCTAACCAGGTAACAGTTGTAATAGTGCCCACTGTTGAAGGAAAAGATATAGCAGATGTTGCCATTGAACTTGGAAGAAAATGGGGCGTGGGAAATAAAAAAAGTAACAACGGTGTAATATTATTGGTTTCTATCGGGGATAGAAAACTAAATATTTCACCGGGTTATGGGCTCGAAAAGTCATTGCCAGACTTAACCTGTCAGCAAATAATTGAACAAATAATTGTACCTGAATTTAAGGGCAACGATTATTATGCGGGTATTAACCAGGGCACGGATGCTATCATTGAAGCAACCAAAGGCGAATTTAAAGCACCGAAAGATTATAACAAGCGTGGTCAATCATCTGGAATTGGTAAAATCATTTTTATTGTTATCATAATCATTGTATTTCTTGCAATCAGTTCCGGTGGTCGCGGTGGCGGCGGGTCTTACATGAGCAGGGGGGGCGTAATGCCTTTCATTATCGGTGACCTGCTCAGTGGTGGAGGCAGAGGTGGCGGTGGTTTTGGCGGAGGTGGAGGCGGAGGCTCAGGTGGCGGTGGTTTTGGTGGCTTCGGTGGTGGAAGTTTTGGCGGCGGCGGATCAAGCGGTAGCTGGTAATTTCAAAATAGGCTTTATAAAAAATCCCAACTTTTTACGGTTGGGATTTTTATATTTTAACCAATGCTTATTGACTCAGACTTTCTTTAATGTATGTGTCAATTTCTTTTCCCTTAGCCTTTCCCAGCGCATCGAAGGCTTGCTTAAATGCAGGATCGCTCATATTCCTGTATTGTGCAGGAATGCTTTTTCTAACCGCCATAACTGCATCAATACTCTTTTTAATTTTGCTGATGTCAGTTACTCTGGCAAGATATTTTACTATGCCAAATGCCATTCCTACTTTTTCCTGGCCAAAAGAAGTTTGATTGAATAAGTTGCTTATCACATCATAATCGGCTTCATTCCCTTGTGTTATCAAACCGCTTAATACAGCTTCACCCAATGCTCCTTTTGCATCTGCAGCATATTTTTTGGCTAAACTATACCCGTTCGCCGGATCCAAAACTGTAAGTCCGGAGAGTGCTGCACCAGCAACACTATAGGATGAATCATCTGCATTTTTCAAAAATAAAGTTTGATACTTGCTGTACCCGGTGGCACCTAAAAATGTCAATGCAGCCGCTTTTGTTTTTTTATCGTTTTCACTGGCAGCGATTTCTTCAACGCGTTTAATGATCGATTCATCGGTAGCAAATTTAGATTCCATTAAACTTTCAATCGTCTGCTTTCTTAGTCTGGCAAAAGGATCATTTAATCCTATAGCAAGTTCTTTCAATCCTTTAGCCGCAAAATAATCGAGTGCTTCTTTTCTGTCCAGGTAATTGGGTGCGTGGGTAAACTGGTAAACAAAATTTTCGGTTGTTTTATTATCTGTTTTTTCGCACAGTGTTGCCTTCGCAGCGTCTACATTAACTAAATCAGGATGTTGACTGTAACTAAATGTAAAAGTGTCTGTACTATTTTGGAGCCATACTGTATGTTTACTTTTATTTGAGCCGTTATAAATATCAATGTTGATGGGTAAACGAAATATTTTGTCTGCCTGAGTCTGCAGAATGATTACCTGTAAATTTCCATGTGCATCATCATAAACGTAATCTATTTTTAATTTGGGATGTCCGCTACCATAGTACCATTGATTCCAGAACCAGTTTAAATCTTCACCGGTAACATCCTCAAAAGCCAGCCTTAACTGGTCAGCTTCGCCTGTTTTAAATTTATTGGTAGTTAAGTAATTATTCAATGATTTAAAGAAGGCATCATCTCCTACATAATTGCGCAGCATGTGCAGGATGCGTCCGCCTTTGTTATAGCTCACCGCATCAAACATATCTTCTTTGTCTGCATAGTAAAAGCGAACCAGTTGTTTTTGCTCACTGCCGCTTTGCAGATAGCCCTGCATATCTTCAAAATTATGTGCATCGGCAAAGTCTTTACCATATTCATGTTCGGTCCAAAGGTATTCGCTGTAGTTGGCAAAACTCTCATTGACTGTAAGGTTGCTCCAGCTCTCTGCCGTTACCAAATCACCAAACCAGTGATGGAACAATTCATGCGCAATGGTTTCTTCCCAGGCGTTGCCGTCGGTTAACTGCCGTGCGTTTTGATAAGCACTTTCCTGGTGTAGCGTAGCGGTGGTATTTTCCATGGCGCCGCTAACATAATCCCGACCTACAATCTGGCTGTATTTCGGCCATTGATAGGGTACACCCAATATTTTTTCATAAAAGCCAATCATGTCAGGTGTATGTCCAAATATTTTTTTTGCTACCGGTTCATATTTTTTTTCTACATAATAATTCACTTCCATTTTTTTGTACTGGTCTTTTACTATGGCAAAATCGCCCACCCCCATAAAAAATAAATAGGGGGCATGCGGCAAATCCATTTTCCAGTAGTCTGTTCTTGTACCATCCGCATTTTTTTGCTGATTGATGAGCAGACCATTACTGAGTGTTACATATTTAGCCGGCACGGTCATGTATATTTCTTCCGTGCTTTTTTGATTTGGCTTATCAATGGTAGGCATCCAAACGCTGTTGGCTTCTGTTTCGCCCTGCGTCCATATCTGTGTTGGTTTGTCTTTATCTGCTCCTGTGGGATTTATAAAATACAAACCCTTGGCATCTGTGATAGCTGCGCTTCCGGTCGCCTTCAAATCGTTGGGTTTGGATACATAGCTGACGTAAATGGTATACTTTTCTTTTGCTGAATAGACTTTATCCAGTTTGACAAATAACTGTGCATTGTCATAGCTGTATTTTAATGCAGTTGTAACATTTCCTTTAGCAATTGCTACTTCTTTAATATCCATTCCTTTTGCGTCCAGGGTCAATGTATCGGTAGCGTAAAAATGAGGTTGCAGCGTTAGCCAAGCTTTTCCGTACATCCATGCTTTGGAAAAATCAAACTTTACCTGCAGTTTGGTATGAACCAGTTCACTGGTTTTGGGATAGGCCTGCCGGTATATATCAGCGGAAGCTGCTTCCTTTTCCTGGGCTTGGGGCGTATAAACACTTAAAAATAAAACAATAAAAATCAACAAATGCTTCATAACATAATTTTTGTAAGTTGTAAAAATAGCTTTCATGTTGTTAACTCAAATTGAATTTTTACAAATTGGCAAATGGTGAAAATAATAATAAGTAGTTTTGTAGGTAAAGCATAACAAAGCATGAAGTATATACAAAGGTTTCTTTTTATTATCTGCCTGGTAATTTCCTTTAAAGTACAAGCACAGCAAAATCACTTTATTTATATCCAGGCAGATGCTAAACAACCTTTTTATGTAAAGCTTGATAAAAAAATTTACAGCTCATCGGCTTCAGGTTATCTAATACTTTCTAAATTGAAGGCAGGCGGTTATGATTTAGTGATTGGTTTTCCGCAAAACGAATGGCCTGAACAATCAATACAGTGTAAAGTTGATGACAATGACCAGGGGTATTTACTAAAGAATTTTGGTGATAAAGGCTGGGGATTTTTTGATCTTCAATCATTAAATGTATGGATGGCTTCGAATACAAAAGCCGTTAAAAAGGCCGATACACTTACGGAAGTGAAAACAGACGCATTCTCCAATATGTTGTCCGAAGTTGTAAATGACCCCACAATCAGGCAAAGGGAACCGGTAAAAGAAGAAGTTAAAAAAATATTGCCTGATCAGCCGAAAGTGGCTCCGGTAGCTATTGCTGAGCCTGTAAAAGACAAAATAACAGAGGTTGTAAAACCTGCTCCGTTAGAGGGTAATAATGTGGAAATCAGTCCAATTGAAAAACCGGTGGAAAGCAAAAATATTATTATTAAAAAACTGAGCAGCAGAACAAGCCTGGGTTCGGAGGGAATATATCTTGATATAGCAGATGGAAGAACAGATACTATCAGTGTTTTTATTGCTGAAGACAAAATTGTGCCTGATTCATCCTTTGCAAAAACTATTGCAGAGACAAAACCGGTTGAACCAGAAAAAAAGGACTTATTAAAAACGGAGTTTAAGAAAGAAGTGGTTCCTCTCATGGAAGAAAAGAAAGAGCTAAAAAAAGAAGCGGTAACTTCCGTGGAAGAGAAAGACAAGGAAAATAAATTTATTGAAGTGACTATACCTGATCGGGGCAGGCCAGCAAAGGAACGCAAACCTGATTCTGTTGTTCAGCAAAATACATCTAATAAGGTAGCCATCATTAATTCCGATTGTAAAGAATTTGCCTCTGATGAAGATTTTTTAAAGCTGCGAAAAAAAATGGCTGCTGCTCATAATGAGGAAATGATGATTATCTCAGCGAAAAAAGCATTTAAATCCAAATGCTTTACTACTGAGCAGGTAAAGAACTTAAGCACTTTATTTTTAAAAGATGAACACCGGTATAGTTTTTTTGATGCAGCTTATCCCTTTGTATCAGATTCTCAAAATTTTACAACGCTCGAAAGTCAGTTAACTGACGGATATTATATAAATCGCTTTAAAGTGATGATCCGGCATTGATGATTGCTTTCACAACAAATCCCACTGATGTTACGCTATTTTATAGAGGTTGCCTATAAGGGCACACGCTACTCCGGCTTTCAGATACAGCAGAATGCCAATTCTGTTCAGGCTGAGATTGGAAAAGCAATCAAAATTTTTTTCAGAGAAGAAATAAGTTTAACCTGCTCTTCCCGTACAGATGCGGGCGTGCATGCATTGAGCAACTATTTTCACTTTGATGCTGCGGGATTACCTGAACAAACGGCATTGAACGAAATTATCTATAACCTGAACTCAATTTTGCCGGATGATATTGTAGTAAAAAGAATAGTTGAAGTTTCGCCCACGGCACACAGCCGCTTTGATGCAGTCAGCAGGGAATACCAGTATAATGTATATCAGACCAAAGATCCGTTTGTAGCTGACCGGGCATATTATTATCCCTATAAATTGGAAATTGATAAATTGCAGGAGGCAGCCGGCGTAATAAACGATTATACAGATTTCACTTCTTTCTCAAAAAGAAATACCCAGGTAAAAACCTTTAATTGCAAAATCATTAAAAGTGGGTGGAGCATTACTAACAACCTGGCTGTATACAATGTAGAAGCTAACCGCTTTTTAAGAGGTATGGTTCGGGGATTGGTAGGTACCATGTTAAAAGCGGGCACTGGAAAAATTTCGATTGATGAATTTCGAGGTATTATAGAAAGCAAAGATTGTACAAAGGCAGATTTTTCGGTGCCGCCCCAGGGACTTTTTCTTTTAGCGGTGCGTTATAAATTCCAAATTTGATATTGCTTTTCCTGCCCCTTATGTTGAATTAGTGTCTTTCGTGGTAGAGCATTTCAATGACTATTTATTCTCCGGTTATGTGTAATTAATGACTTTTAATAATACCGGCTAAATATCCCCGGCGATGTCCAAAATAGATAGGCCTGTTAAACTCAATAGAATAAAGCCTTTCACGCCCGCAGGCTTATTTTTTACTTTTATTTTCTTAAAAAAGTTTGATAGTAATCCATTACCTGTTATCTTTGCCGTCCGCAAATAAAAAAGGCGAAAAGTTCTTTTCAAAATGGTCATTTTAACAGCAGTTTTTTTGAGAAATTTAATTTCAAATAATTGCAAATAAAGTTGGCTCATAATGCAAAAGCTTATACCTTTGCAATCCGAATAAAAATCGGAACAGTTCATTAAAATATAACTCTTAATTAATTCAGAATCAATCGTTTAAAACGAAAGTTTTTCTTGCAAAATTTAAAATTAAATTAGGTAAAATAAATAAAGTGATTTACTTTTGCAACCCGCTTGAAAAAG
>NZ_JAUFQJ010000023.1 GCF_030409685.1 Ferruginibacter paludis | reverse complement strand
GAGAAAATATTTTTACTCTTTAAAATTAAAAGCATTCTATTAACTCATACATAAGACCTAATCTTTTAAGTTGCGTCGATGAACCCCACATATGTTTAATTGTTGCAACAGTAAAAAGAACCTATTGCAAGAATATATTGAAATTAAAAAACGCAGGTAAAAATTACCTGCGTTCCTATGTGTTTGTATGTTCATTACGATCCGCAACTGATACAACCATCCTGCATGGTACACGTTTGGCCAGTGAAATCAGCTTCAATATCATCTACATTGTTTTTACTTTCTGCCGTTACATGAGGTATAACCGGTGCCATTTCTTCACTGCCTTGCTTTTCAATCGTAAACTGAACGGCCTGTGTAGCGGCTTGTGACCGCAGGTAATACATACCGGTTTTCAATCCTTTCTTCCAGCCATAAAAATGCATGGAAGTTAGTTTGGATGAAGTAGGATTATCTACAAACAAATTCAGTGACTGGCTCTGGCAAATGAATGCGCCGCGGTCAGCAGCCATATCAATCAGGTTGCGTTGTTTAATTTCCCAAACTGTTTTGTATAGTTCTTTTAAATCAGCCGGTATTTCATTTATTTTCTGGATAGAACCATTCGCAGCAATGATCCTGTTCTTCATGTCGTTGTTCCACAAACCAAGGCTCACCAGATCTTTCAGCAAATGTTTGTTTACAATGATGAACTCGCCACTCAATACCCTTCTTGAATAAATGTTGGAAGTGTATGGTTCAAAACATTCGTTGTTACCTAAAATCTGTGAGGTAGATGCTGTTGGCATTGGTGCTACCAACAAGCTGTTTCTTACACCGTGTTCAACTACTTCTTTTCTTAAGGTTTCCCAATCCCAGCGGTCAGATGGTTGCACGTTCCACAAATCAAACTGGAATTTTCCTTTTGATAAGGGTGAACCATGGAAAGATTCGTAAGCACCTTCCTTAAGGGCCAAATCTTTACTTGCCGTCATAGCTGCAAAGTAGATGGTTTCAAAAATATTTTTATTTAAGATCTTAGCCAGGTCGCTTTCAAAAGGCAGGCGCAATAAAATAAATGCATCCGCCAAACCCTGTACACCCAATCCGATCGGGCGGTGACGCATATTGCTGTTTTTTGCCTCTTCAACCGGGTAGTAATTATAATCGATGATTTTATTCAAATTCAGCGTAGCCTGGTACGTTACTTCGTACAGCTTGTCCATATCAAATGTACCATTGATAACAAAACGTGGCAATGCAATAGAAGCCAAATTACAAACAGCAACTTCATCCGGGCTGGTATATTCTATAATTTCTGTGCAAAGGTTACTGCTCTTAATAGTGCCCAGGTTTTGCTGGTTGCTCTTGCTGTTGGCAGCATCTTTATATAACATGTACGGCGTGCCGGTTTCAATTTGCGAATCTAAAATTGCAAACCAAAGTTCCTGCGCTTTAATGGTTTTTCTTGCCCTTCCTTCTGCTTCGTATTGTGTGTATAATTTTTCAAATACTTCACCGTGGCAATCGCTCAGGCCCGGTGCTTCGTTGGGACAAAACAAACTCCACTGTCCGTCAGCCTCAACCCTTTTCATAAACAGGTCGCATATCCACAGTGCGTAAAATAAATCCCTTGCACGCATTTCTTCTTTACCATGATTTTTTCTCAGGTCTAAAAAAGCAAAGATATCAGCATGCCATGGTTCAATATAAACAGCGAATGCGCCCTTGCGTTTGCCGCCGCCCTGGTCAACATAACGGGCAGTATCATTGAATACCCTCAGCATGGGAACAATACCATTGCTGGTACCATTGGTGCCACCGATATAACTTCCGGTTGCACGGATATCATGTATCGCTAAGCCAATACCACCGGCACTTTGAGAGATTTTAGCGGTTTGTTTCAACGTATCATAAATGCCATCAATGCTGTCTTCTTTCATGGTCAGCAAAAAGCAACTGCTCATTTGTGCTTTAGGTGTGCCGGCGTTGAATAAGGTAGGTGTAGCATGTGTAAACCAGCGTTCGCTCAACAGGTTATAGGTTTTAATAACACTCTCTACATCACTCTTATGAATGCCTACCGAAACACGCATAAACATGTGCTGCGGACGTTCTACAATTTTACCATCCACTTTTAACAGGTAGGCTTTTTCCAGTGTTTTAAATCCAAAATAATCGAAGCTGAAATCACGGTCATATATAATCGTGCTATCTAATACTTCTGCGTTGTCTTCAATCACCTGCCATACATCATCCGCCAGTAAAGGAGATTTTTTACCATTCGATTTATCAACATACAAATACAATTTCTTCATTGTTTCAGAAAAAGATTTGATGGTATTTTTATGCAAATTACTCACCGCAATTCTGGAAGCCAGTATCGCATAATCCGGATGTTTGGTGGCCAAGGATGCTGCTGTTTCCGCTGCAAGATTATCCAGTTCGGTTGTAGGCACGCCATCGTATATTCCTTCAATTACTTTCTTAGCCACATCAATCGAGTTTACGAGCGGGCTTAAACTGTAAGATAACTTCTCAATACGGGCGGTTACCTTGTCGAACTTAATGGTTTCTTTTTTACCATTTCTTTTAATTACATGCATAGCGTCTGAACTTTATATATGGAGTAGATAATTTAATTTTTGCTGAAAATCTTAGAGACAGAAAAGCTAACAATTATATTGAAAATTGCTGCTTACTTTGTTTCCACAGATGTTAATTACTTTTTAAAAATCTTCTTCGAGGGAAAAAGCCTGCGATTCTTTGGAACCCATTACACCTGCTTTCTGGTAATCGCCCACCCGCTTCTCAAAGAAGTTGGTTTTACCCTGCAGGCTGATCATTTCCATAAAATCAAAGGGATTGGTGGCATTGAACATTTTGGGATAGCCCAATTCTGCCAGCCAGCGGTCGGCAACAAATTCAATATATTGCTGCATCAGTTTGGCATTCATACCAATTAAGGCTACAGGCAAAGCATCGGTTATAAATTCTTTTTCAATCGTTACAGCATCGGCAATAATGGTGAATACTTCGTCTTTTGTTAACTTGGTTTCCAGCATGCTGTAAAGCAAACAGGCAAACTCACAGTGCAATCCTTCATCACGGCTGATCAGCTCATTGCTGAATGTTAAGCCCGGCATCAAGCCTCTCTTCTTCATCCAGAAGATGGAGCAAAAACTACCACTGAAGAAGATACCTTCTACGGCAGCAAATGCTACCAGGCGCTCCGCGAAATTGCCTTTTTCAATCCAGCGCAACGCCCACTCTGCTTTTTTCTTTACAGCAGGTACGGTATCGATGGCGTGAAACAGGCGCAATTTTTCCTTCGGATCTTTTATATAATTATCAATTAATAAAGCATAGGTTTCCGAGTGAATATTTTCCATCATGATCTGGAAACCATAAAAGCACCTTGCCTCTGGCAATTGTACTTCACTCATAAAATTAACCGCCAGGTTTTCATTTACAATACCATCGCTGGCGGCAAAAAATGCCAGGATATGAGAAATAAAATGGCGCTCACCATCATTCAGGTTGTCCCAGTCTTTTTGATCACTGCTTAAGTCAATTTCCTCGGCCGTCCAAAAACTGGCTTCGTGTTTTTTATACATTTCCCACACTTTGGGATAGTTGATTGGGAGCAGAACAAAACGTTCTTTGTTTTCTCTTAAAAGTAATTCGTTGCTGTTTGTACTGTCTGACATGATGGTGATATTATTCGTTTATTTAAACGCAATATTGAAAAACGGCGGCCGACAGTAAACCCGTGGTTGAATTGGTTTATTGAAGTGCTGTGATCTTTATTGCGAAGATGCTGCACTGGTTGTTCAGGCTGGTAATCTGACTTGTAACTGATTCGCACCGGCATATTCACCGGTTTGAAATATGTATCAATAGTGTTACTTACAGTTGCGCAACAGTCCATGATTTTCACATGGTTCTCCTATTAAATTCGTTTGTCTTAATTTACCTGAACAAGATGTACAAGAACTAATGCAATAGTACTACCGGTTTTTATTGGTGGCGGTAAAAGTTAATCACACAATTTGTTAATATCGCATGAAACCTTTGTGTACAGCGTATTGTGCTGGGGATACCTTATTTTTCAACATCTTTTTAACGAATTGGGTATAAAAAAATATTGGAAATTCCACAAAATTTGTAAGTCCGAAAAACAGGGCTATTCCGGGTGGGTCACCCCAAAAAGGGTGGCTCACCCGGCAGAACGGGAACGGTGTAAAAGATTGTAGGAAACCAGAGGTGGAGCTCAATATGATAAATGATTTTGATAAACATCGGGCGTTCCCCTGCCACCTGATGTGGCTGTCTTTGTCCCCCGTGACCTGCTACTAACCTCACGGTGAGCCACCCTTTTTGGGGTGACTCACCGGCGGTTAGCGACCAAATTTTTGTTTAAGTGCTGCAAGGGCATCGTTTAGTGGCAACTCGGCGATTGGCTTTTTTGCGGCTCCTGTGTGAGGCACTCCCTGCCGGCTTTGTGAATTGTTGTTGCCGTATTGCTTTCTTGCAGGTGCTTCTTCTGTTTGTTTAATGGATAATGCGATGCGTTTTCTTACTGCATCCACTTCCAGCACTTTCACTTTTACATGCTGATTCAGTTTCAGCACTTCGTTGGGGTCTGTAATATAAGTATGCGAAATTTCTGACACGTGTACAAGACCATCCTGTTTTACACCAATATCAATGAAGGCCCCAAAGCGGGTAATATTGGTAACTACACCCGGCACTTCCATGCCCACTTTTACATCATCAATGCTGTAAATATTGGCAAATTCAAATGCCTGTGCTTCGCTGCGTGGGTCGAGCCCCGGTTTCTTTAATTCGTTCAGGATATCCTTAATGGTAAGCTCTCCAATCTGTTCAGTGGCATATTTTTTTGCATCTACCTTTTTTAATAAATCTTCTTTGCCGATGAGTGCCTTTACTTCCACGCCCAAATCTTTTGCCATTGCTTCCACCACCGGGTAGGCTTCCGGATGTACCGCACTCTGGTCCAGCAAATCTTCGCCTTCTTTGATGCGCAAAAAGCCGGCGCATTGTTCAAATGCTTTGCCACCTAAACGTGGTACTTTCAGCAATTGTTTGCGGCTGGTAAATTTGCCGATTTCATTTCTGTATTTTACAATATTATCAGCGAGTGTTCCGCCGATACCACTTACATAACTAAGTAAATGTTTGCTGGCGGTATTTAAATTTACACCGACGTTATTTACGCAACTTATTACAGTAGCATCTAACCTTTCTTTTAAACGAAACTGGTTTACATCATGCTGGTACTGTCCAACACCAATGCTTTTAGGATCCAGCTTTACCAGCTCGGCCAACGGGTCCATTAATCTTCTGCCGATACTTACGGCGCCCCTCACCGTTATGTCTTCGTTTGGAAATTCTTCCCGTGCTATTTCAGATGCAGAGTAAATAGAAGCGCCATCTTCATTCACCAAAAATACCGGCAGCCCCAGGTTTAATTTTTTGATGAAATTATCTGTTTCCCGGCCGGCAGTTCCATCGCCAATGGCGAAGACTTCGATGCCGTATTGCTGTACTAAATTTTTAATTTTTATCTCTTCTGCTGCAACGCGGTTGTGTTCATGCGGAAAGATGAGGTCCGTCTTTTGCAGTTCTCCTTTTTCATCCAGGCAAACCACTTTACAACCTGTTCTGTAACCAGGGTCAATGGCTAAAATCCGCTTGCTGCCGATAGGAGAACTTAACAATAACTGGCGCAGGTTTTCTGCAAATACATTGATGGCTTCTTCATCTGCTTTGGCTTTTAAAGCTGTTCTGAATTCTGTTTCCAGGCTGGGCTGTAATAATCTGCGGTAGGCATCTTTCACAGCTTTCCGCAACTGGTCGCTGCTGGAACTCATGCCTTTGATATACATGGCTTCAATCATCTCCTGCGATGCCTCTTCAGCAGGAGAAATGGCAATGCGTAAATAGCCTTCCAGGAAGCCACGTAACACAGCTAAAATTCTGTGTGAAGGCGTTTTGGAAATCAACTCTGAAAAATCAAAATAATCTTTGTACTTAATGCCTTCAGTTTCTTTATCAGTTACCACTTTACTTTGCAGTGTGGCTTCAGTTTCAAACAGTTTGCGAAGCTTGGCCCTTACTTGTGCATCTTCATTTATTTGCTCCGCGATGATGTCGCGGGCACCTTGTAAGGCTGCGTCGGCATCCAATACTTTTTCATTAATGAAAGTGGCGGAGGTAGCAATTAAGTCAATATCTTTTTGTTCAAGCAATGTATTGGCCAGGGGTTCCAATCCATTTTCCCTGGCGGTTTGCGCTTTGGTTTTTCTCTTTGGTTTGTATGGCAGGTAAATATCTTCCAACTCTGCAATGGTGGTGGCCTTATTGATTTTGGCCTGCAGCGCTTCCGTCATTTTTTCCTGGTCGGTAATGGTTTTTTCGATGAAGGTCTTGCGCTCATGAAATTCTTTTAAAAATTTCGCTTCATCCTGTATCTGCTGTATCTGTACTTCATCCAGCGCACCGGTTTTGTCTTTACGGTAACGGGCAATAAACGGTATGGTAGAACCCTCTTCCAGTAAGGTTAATACTGCCTGTACCTGCTGTAATTTTATATTTAATTTTTGCGCTATTGGTTGTACGAAGTCTGACATTGCGTTGTTGTGTTTTAATTTTAGGGTTGCGAAAATAGCGGTGTGCAACGAAAGAAAAAACTGAAAATTTAATTTTGAAACCTTAAAGTAGTTGCGGGCAGGCTGATGCGCTTGTCGGGATGTTTTTCCACAAACAGGTAAATGCTGTTGCGGATGGTATCATTATCGGCGTATGGGTTTAAATATATTTTTAAATCGTCGGCAGAGGAAATGTTTGTGCTTGCAGGCAGGTAGCCCATTCCCCAGAAATTGCCCCGTTCTACCAGCAGGCACAATTTCTCATTTTCTTTTTTGCCGTCATCCATCACCGCAAAAGTGGGGAGTTTTTCTTCCAGCGCTTCCAGGGCTTTTTTAATTTTACCATTGTACACCATGGGCGGATCTAAAAAAGCGATATCAGTTTCAGTAAATGCCGTCTTATCTATAAAGCATAACTTTTCATGTAATTCAAATTCTTCAATCATTTTTTTCAGCATCACCAATCCTTCGTGCAATAAATTAAAACTATACAAGGCGGGGAAATTTTTTTTCTTTTTATCGATGGCGAGCCGCTTGTAGCCTCTGTTATCTTCAAACAAATACAACGCATATTTTTGCTGTGGTTGTTTTTGACTCACATTGTATTTGGGCCACAGTCTTCTTATTTCTGCGCTTTCCAGTACAATGGCTTCCAGTTCGGTGGCGCATTCTTTACAGGTTATTTTGCAGATAGTGCGCAAAAAATTCTGCCGTTTTCTATCCGGATCGTTATGCGTAAAATGGCTGCTCACCCTTTTTTTTATGTTGATGGCTTTGCCTACATAAACGATTTTGTCTTTGACATCATGAAAATAATATACGCCTGGTCCGGCTGGCAAACCAGCTACATCGGCTTTGGTTAAATGCAATGGCAGCCATTGTTCGGCAGATGATTTTTTAAGCATCTGTGCGATGTGCGCTTCGCCACCATTGGCCATACAATGTTCCAGTAACAGAACGGTTGCATTGGCATCGCCGCCAGCACGGTGACGGTTGTTGATGGGCAATGCCAGTGAACGGCAAAGATTGCCCAGGCTGTAAGATGGCAGGCCAGGAAAAGTTTTTCTGCTCAACCGAACGGTACATAATTTTTTTTCTGCCAGCTCATACCCGGCTGCCTTTAGATGATGCTTTACGAAAGAATAATCGAAGTTGACATTGTGCGCTACAAATATGGTATCGCTTAACAGGTTGTACAGGGTTGAAGCAATCTCTTCAAATGAAGGGGCATCGGCTACCATATAATTATCAATGCCGGTAAGCGATGTGATATAGGCGGGTATTTTTTGTTGTGGATTGATGAGTGTTTCGAAATGCTTTACCACTTTTTGACCGTCGTGTATAAATACGGCTATTTCAGTAATGCCATTTGCTGACGCATGGCCGCCGGTGGTCTCTATATCTACGATTGCATACATTGGACGTCAAATGTAACAATACTAAAGGAATTAGCAATGACCTTTTTTTGTGTTGTGACAAAACTGAAGAAGGTTAAATTAAAAGTAAAATGTAAAAAAATGCCCTTTAGTTTTGTCAAGTGTTGTTATTCTATTCACGCCGTTTGAACCCTGTTTAAATGTGATTTCATTTTTTTGAGAGAAAATTTAAAACGGCGCTTATTTTTACGCTTGGATAAAAGCTCAATTGAAATAGAACAGTTCAAACGTGCGACGCCTGTGAAGCTTAACCAGGGAACAAATGCCGGTAAACAAAAAAATTTACCCTGTTATGGGTTAATTGCGATACCTTATTTTTACAAAGCAATAAAAATGATCGATTATGGATTTTCAACTTTCTGAAGAACACCTGATGATTCAAAAAGCGGCAAGGGATTTTGCCATCAATGAATGCCTGCCCGGCGTAATTGAAAGAGACGAGTTACAAAAATTTCCCAAAGAACAAATTGAAAAACTGGCGGCACTTGGCTTTATGGGCATGATGGTAAAGCCGGAATATGGCGGCAGCGGAATGGATACCATCAGCTATGTTTTGGCGATGGAAGAGATCAGCAAAGTGGATGCTAGTGTGAGTGTTTGTATGAGTGTTAACAACAGCCTGGTATGTTACGGCCTGCAGGAATATGCGAATGAAACCCAACGGCAGCAATATTTAATTCCGCTGGCACAGGGTAAAAAAGACAATGAATTATATATAGGCGCCTTTTTGCTGAGTGAGCCGGAAGCTGGTAGTGACGCCACTTCGCAGCAAACTACGGCAGAAGATAAAGGCGATTATTATTTACTGAACGGCACAAAAAACTGGATCACCAATGGTAACAGCGCCAGCGTTTATTTGGTAATTGCGCAAACAGATATCAGCAAGGGCAGTCATGGGATCAATGCTTTTATTGTTGAAAAAAACTGGCCGGGTGTAGTGGTAGGTGCTAAAGAAAATAAGCTCGGTATTCGCGGAAGTGATACACATACCATTTTATTCAACGATGTAAAAGTGCCAAAAGCAAACCGCATTGGCGAAGATGGTTTTGGTTTTAAGTTCGCCATGAAAACGCTGGCTGGCGGGCGCATTGGCATTGCGTCACAGGCGTTGGGAATTGCCAGCGGTGCTTATGAAAGAGCGCTGGCCTACAGCAAACAGCGAAAAGCTTTTGGCAAAGAAATTATGCATCACCAGGCCATACAATTTAAGCTGGCTGATATGGCTACCAAAATATCTTGTGCCAGATTATTGTGCCTGAAAGCAGCCTGGGAAAAAGATGAACATTTAGATTATACACTGAGTGGCAGTATGGCAAAAGTTTTTGCCAGTGAAACAGCTATGTGGACTGCTACCGAAGCGGTGCAAATTCACGGCGGTTATGGTTTTGTGAAAGAATACCATGTGGAACGCATGATGCGGGACGCAAAAATTACACAGATTTATGAGGGCACGAGTGAAGTGCAGCGGATTGTGATTAGCAGGAGTATATTGAAGTAGAAAGACATAGTCCATGGTCCATAGACAATAGTCCATCGTTGATTGTCCATAAACGATGTTCAAGAGGCTATAGTTAAAGGTCAATAGAACATCATCTATGGTCTATTGTCTATGGACCATGGACTATGTTCTACACACTTCTTTACAGTAAAAACTTCTTCCAATGGCATTTAAATTTGAATCCTTAAAAATTTGGAATAAAGCTCTAGACTTATCCATTGAAATTGATGAGATGGCAAAGGGTTTTCCAAAATATGAAGTATTCAATCTTTGTAACCAGATAAGAAAAGCTGCGGATTCAATAGTGCTGAATATTGCGGAAGGATCTACCGGCCAAACGAATCCTGAGTTTAAAAGATTTTTAAATTATTCATTGCGTTCGGGCATTGAAGTAGTAAGTTGTTTATTTATTGCTAAAAAGAAAAACTATATTCAGGATGAGATATTTAGTAAATATTATAATGAATACGAAACGTTGGTGAAAATGATTTCAAGTTTCAGGGGTAAACTGATTTGAAGAGTCTGCCATTGACTATTGACCATTGACTATCGACATAAAACATGAGCATTAACAAAGAAAAATACACCCAGTTACTCAAGGAGCTAAATGGCAAAGCCACGCTGGTAGCGGTCAGCAAAACCAAGCCTGCAGAAGATATACAGGCACTGTATGATTTGGGGCAACGTGATTTTGGAGAAAATTATGTGCAGGAACTGGTGGATAAAGAAGTGGCTTTACCGAAAGATATCCGCTGGCATTTTATCGGCCACCTGCAAAGCAATAAGGTAAAATACATAGCGCCTTTTGTTTACTTAATTCATGGCGTGGATAGCTTTAGCTTGTTGAAAGAAATCAATAAAGAAGCGGCTAAAAACAACCGGGTGATTGATTGTTTATTACAGGTGCATATTGCCAAAGAAGAAACCAAATTTGGTTTGGATTCAACTGAGCTTTCTGCAGTAATGAAAGAGAAAGACGGTTTAAAAAATATTCACGTTGTTGGCCTGATGGGCATGGCTTCTTTTTCAGATGATTTAAGTCTTGTTCGGGAAGAGTTTAAAACGTTGAAGCATTTATATGACCAGTACCCGGATTTTTCCGTCCTGTCAATGGGCATGAGCGGCGATTATACCATTGCGGTGGAAGAAGGAAGTACGATGGTTCGTATTGGTAGTTTGTTGTTCGGGGAAAGAAATTACCCTGTGAAATAAGAAAGATTAAAAGAAGGAAAACCTTCAGTTGCAAGAGTTAAGAAATGTTCCAAAACAGCAATTCCTGGTTTATACTTAAAATGTAACAAAGCTAAGAATAGAATTACTAAAGCCGAAACCACTAGGCACAACCGGTCAACAAAGCTGCCTGCCAGCAACGGGCTGTATTCGTTGGTGGCTTGACTTTTTTTTGTTATTTTTTTTTGTGTAAAGACAAAAAAAGTAAAGTGAAAACAACAACTAGCGAAGTCTTTTACAATCTGAATACACAACTGCGCAGGTACCAAACGTTGTAAACCATTGTCTTAAAACCGATACTCTTAATGACCCAGGAAATTATTATTCTTTGTACCGCGGCTTTTGCAGCCGGTTTTATTGATGCAATTGTTGGCGGAGGCGGCCTGGTACAAACACCCGCTACGCTGATTACGCTACCGCAATATCCTGTAGCCAGTTTATTGGGTACAACCAAAATCCCTTCACTGACAGGTACCTCCATTGCTGCCTTTCAATATGCTTTTAAAGTAAATATCCGCTGGAAATTGTTAGCTGTTATGTGCAGCATTGCATTGTTGGCAGCCTATGCCGGATCACTTACTGTGGCACATGTAAGCAATGCTTTTATGAAGCCGTTATTCTTCGTGATACTCATCCTGGTATTTATTTATACCTATACCAAAAAAGATTTTGGTCTGGCGGTAGAAAGATCAGTAAGTGCCATAAAAGAATATGCCTGGGGCAGCATCATGGCGCTGCTGCTCGGTTTTTACGACGGCTTCATTGGACCGGGCACAGGCAGCTTTTTTATTCTTTTCTTTATCAGCATGCTGGGCTTTGATTTTTTAAAAGCGAGTGCACATGCCAAGCTGGTGAACGTTTCCACCAATATCGGATCCATACTTTTTTTCTCCCGCAGCGGACATATTTTATACCAGTACGCCATCCCGATGGCGTTGTGTAATTTCACCGGTTCCGTGATTGGTGCAAGGCTTGCCATATTAAAGGGCAACAAATTTATCCGCGTGTTTTTCTTACTCGTTATAACGGCAACGATTATACGCTTTGGCTATGATATATTTGTAAAAAAATAGTGCATGAACAAGGTGATCATCATTGGCGCCACCTCCGGAATAGGAAAAGAACTGGCGCACCTGTACGCTGCCAACGACTGGCTGGTAGGTGTTACTGGCAGAAGAAGGGCCTTGCTGGATAGTTTACAAAAAGATTTTCCTGATAATATTCTGACTGAATGTTTTGATGTAACGGGTGATGAAAATATCGACTGCATGAAGAATTTAATTCAGCAACTTGGTGGTCTTGATTTGCTGATTTATAACAGCGGTTACGGCGAGCCTTCTGAATCGCTTGATTGGGAAATTGATAAAAACACAACGCTGATCAATGTAAATGGCTTTACAGAAATTGTAAATTTCGCTTTTAATTATTTTGTGCTGGAAGGAAAGGGGCATATAGCTGCCACTTCATCCATCGCCGCTATACGAGGTAACAGCTTTGCCCCCGCATACAGTGCCAGTAAGGCTTACATGAGTAATTACCTGGAGGGACTTTACATCAAAGCACATAAACTGAAACTGCCGATTTATCTAACCGACATTCAGCCTGGCTTTATCAAAACAAAAATGGCCAAAGGCAATGGCCAGTTTTGGGTAGCGCCGGTCGATAAAGCAGCGGCGCAGATTTACACAGGAATCAAAAAGAAAAGACGCAAATTATACATAACAAAAAGATGGCGCCTCGTGGCATGGCTAATGAATGTATTGCCCATCGGCATCTATAAAAAGATTGGCTAGGCAGGCAATAGGCAATAGTAAATAGGCAATAGGCAGTAGGCAATAGTAAATAAGCAATAAAAGCTAACCTGTCAGGCACCCACTATTGCCTACTGCCTATTGTTTATTGCCTATAGCTAGCTGCCTGTTTCCGTTTTCATTTTGTTAAACCTTTAGCAGCAATTATGTATTTATGCCCGAAATTGCATCGTTTGGTTTTAATAAAATAACTTTGACATATTACAATCAATCTATGTACGCATCATCATTTGAAGCAGAAAAACAACGCAAGGCATTTATCTATACGGCCATCATTGTAGCGGTATTATTATTGCTTGCCTTTTTTATTACATGGCCGATAGTACAACCGCCCAAACCGTTGGTGGAAGACCTTATTGAAATTAACCTGGGCAACAATGAAGAAGGGTTTGGCCAGGTGCAGCCACTCATCAAAGGGGAGATGGGACCATCGCAGGCGGTAGCCGCTACACAGGCAAAAGCGGCGCCGGCGCCCGAACCGCCCGCAAAAGACATTCAGCCGGATGATATTGAAGACAAGGATGCGGCTCCCGTTACAAAACCCGAAAAAGTAATTCCAAAAGCAACCAACATAGCGAAGGAGCCAGTTAGTAAACCGGTAAAAACAACCAATCCAGCTCCCGTTGTAATGCCGGCACCCAAGCCTCAAAAGCCCAAAGCAACTTATAATGGCGCCGGCAATGGCGGAGGAAATGGTGCTACCGAAGACAATGGCTATACTTACCAGGGTAATAAACCCGGTGGTAAGGGTGATGCCGGCGATCCCTCTGGTAAGCCTGACAGTTATGGCAATTCACCCGGTGGCAGAAGTGGCGTAAGTGTTACCCGTGGTGTGCGTCCGCTCAATTTAGGTGCCCTCCGTTTTGAAGATGATTTTAGTGAAAATGCAAAAGTATACCTCGATGTACAATACAATGCTGCTGGCGCATACACCGGAAGTGCCATTGCAAAGGGAACTACAACATCCAATTCAACCATCACAGGTATAGCAAAAAGAAAAGCAGCAGGTCTCAAATTTCCAACAAGTCCTGATGGAGGTGTGTCAACCATCTTATTCAATTTCAAAGTACAGAATTAATATTTTTTGAGCCGGGCGTTTGTTTCCTGGTTTAGCTTCAATGGCGTCGGACGTTTTAAAATTTGTATTTCAATTTAGCTTTCATCTAAGCGGTAAGCGTTCTATATTTGCGCAATGAATTACCAGCAAACAATTGATTATCTATTTGCTCAATTACCTATGTACAGCCGCATTGGTGCGGCGGCCTATAAAGAAGATCTGCATAACAGTATTGCCCTGTGCAATGCACTCGATAATCCGCAGACCAAATTTAAAAGCGTACACATTGCTGGTACCAATGGCAAAGGCAGTACCAGTCATATGATGGCGGCCATGCTGCAGCAGGCAGGTTATAAAACCGGCCTTTATACTTCACCACATTTAAAAGATTTCAGGGAACGTATAAAGATCAACGGGGAAATGATTGAGGAAGACTTTGTAGTTGATTTTGTTGCAAGAACCCGGCAAATTTCACAGCAGATTGAACCCTCTTTTTTTGAACTCACCATGGCAATGGCTTTCGATTATTTTGCGCAGCAAAAAGTAGATATTGCCATCATAGAAACCGGCCTCGGCGGCCGGCTGGATAGCACCAATATTATCACACCCATCCTGTCCATCATTACCAATATCGGTTATGATCATATGAATATATTGGGCGATACGCTTGAAAAAATTGGGGCTGAAAAGGCAGGCATAATCAAGCCAAACATTCCGGTAGTAATCGGCGAATGGATCCCGGAAACAAAAGCCATTTTTGACAATAAAGCCGCCCAATGCAATGCGCCCATTTATTTTGCACAGGATAAATATAATGTAGGTGATATAACAGTAACTGCACAAACATTGCAATGCACAGTTACCGATATTACCAACGATGTAAAAGAAAATTTTACACTTGACCTGAATGGCATTTATCAATCGAAAAACCTGTGCACGGTTTTGTGCGCCGAAGGCATTTTAACAACACTTGGATTTACGATAGCCGATGCGGCAGAAAAATACGCATTGGCCAATACAAAGTTAATTACCGGCTTGCATGGCCGCTGGGATGTAATAGGCCAAAACCCAATGCTGGTGCTGGATGTGGCCCACAACCAAGACGGGATAAAGCAAGTGCTGGAGCAAATAAAATGGATTGGTAAAAATGATACTTCGGTAAAGCGAACCATTCATTTTATTATGGGGATGGTGAAAGATAAAGAGGTTAGTAAAGTGTTATCGTTGTTGCCTTCAAACGCCCGTTATTATTTTACCAATGCACATATCCCAAGAGCATTGCCGGCTGCGGAACTGCAGGCGAAAGCTTCGACTGCTGGTTTAACAGGTAATTGTTTTGATGATGTAAATGATGCCATACACAGTGCAAAAAATGCTGCAGGTAAAGATGATGTTATTATCGTTTGCGGAAGTGTGTTTTTGGTTGGAGAAGTAAAATAATTTGCTTCAAAACTAACAACTTCGTTAAACTGATATACTGCAATTTGGAAAGCAATGCTGCCTGGAAATATGCAGTAAAAGAGTGCGACGCCAATTCCGTTCTACAAAGCTCCCGGGCAAAAATACTTTCAAATGGCTACTAAAAAAATGTCCTTGTGCCCGAAAAATTTTCCCTGAATTCTTTTGGTGTACAGTTTTTTTTCTTTTTAAATAAACGATTAAAATTGGAGATATTATTAAAACCGCAACTGTAACTTACTTCGGCGATAGAGTTGGTGGTGTCGATCAAAATACGGCTGGCATGGCCCAGCCTGATTTCATTTAAGCTGTCGATAAACGTAATGCCAGTGCGCTTTTTTATAAACCGGCTGAAGGAAACATCCGTCATATTTACCAGTCTCGCAATATCGCCGAGCGTGATTGGTTTGTCGTAATTTTTATTCATGTACTCAAAAGCCTTTTCAATGCGGCGGCTGTTGAAGTTAAACTGAAACTCGTTATTGAATGTGGCTTCCGACAGGGTTCTGATATTACGCGAGGTGGAAAGATCATGCAGGATGTTAATCAGCGACATCACAGAATCAAAACCACTTTTTTGGTGCAGCGAAACTATCCGGGGCGCAATGGCATTCGCTGTTTCTTTGGAAAATAAAATGCCTTTGGCCGATTGATCAAACAGTTTACGGATGAAACTTAACTGGTTGCGGCGAAGGAATTTTTCGTCAAAAAGATCTTTGTGAAACTGTATGGTCACTTCCTTTATGTCGGTGCTTTCGCACTGGGCAGTAAACCAGGCGTGCGATAAGTTAGGGCCAACCAATACCAGCTCAACGTCGTCAATCAGCTCAATGTGATCACCCACGATCCGTTTGGCACCCTTCGCGTTGATGATGAGGTTCAGTTCAAATTCCTCGTGATAGTGAAGTGGAAAATTAAACTCTTTTTTTACCCTGCTAAAAATAGTGAAGCAGTCATTTTGCGTTAAAGGTGTAATTTCTCTAACTATATTTTTATGCATTTTTTATATGACAACTTTAATGGAAAATCGTTTACAGCTAAGTGAAAATACAAAATAATAACTAAAATAGTACCAGCGCTTTTTTTGCCAAATCAACCCAATTTATACCAATAAAACTATTTTAAAAGAGGAAAGACTTTGTCGTAAAAGTTTACCTCAAATCAAATTAAATCAATGATAAGATAAGATAGTATTAGCAAACAGGCAAGTATTCTCATTAATTTTGTTGCCATCGGTATTCAACCCATTTACAAAAATTTATCCCGGCATTTTTAATGGACTTGTTATCTTTTACTTATCACCTGCTAAAATCGTCGTTTTGAAAAAAGGTATTGTTTGTTTTTGTTTAGCTGGCGCAGTGTTGTTAAGGTTATCAGTGTTTGCCCAAACAGCAGATAAGCAGGCAACCAAAGAAGCAAAACTGTTGTTTGTCAATTTACAAAAGCAAAAAAACAACGGCATTATGTTTGGCCACCAGGATGACCTGGCATATGGTGTAGGATGGAAATACCAGCCAGGCCGTAGCGATGTAAAGGAAAGTTCAGGACAATACCCTGCAGTGTACGGATGGGAACTCGGAAGGCTTGAATTGGATGCACCCGTAAATTTAGATGGGGTGCCATTTGAGAAAATGAAAGGGTACATAAAAGAGGCCTATAAAAAGGGTAGTGTAATAACCATCAGCTGGCATGTAAACAATCCATTAACCGGTAAAACGGCCTGGGATCCTGCACCCGGCACTGTTGCAGCCATTTTACCTGGTGGCGAAAAAAATGAATTGTATACAACATGGCTGGATAAAGTAGCCGCTTTTATGCTGGATTTGAAAGGGCCAAAAGGAGAATTAATTCCCGTGATATTTCGCCCGTTTCACGAACTGAATGGCAGCTGGTTTTGGTGGGGTAAAAGCCATTGTACGCCGGATCAACTGAAACAATTGTACCGTTTTACAGAGACCTATTTACGCGATAAAAAAAATGTACACAACCTGCTGTACGCTTATAATACAGACCGTTTTGCAACGGAAGAGGAATACCTTGAACGATACCCGGGGGACGATTTTGTTGACGTGATCGGCTTTGATATTTATCAGAAAGGTGACATTGTAGCGAATGACCGGTTTATTGCTGAAACAGGCAGGAGTTTGACTATGCTTGAAAAAATAGCGGCCGCCAAAACTAAAATTCCGGCGCTTACTGAGTTTGGATACAATGCCGTTCCCGATGCAACATGGTGGACGAATGTTTTTGCCAGGGCAACGAAAAATCATGCCATCGCCTATGCATTGGCCTGGAGAAATGCTGGACAAAAGTCAGCGGAGGAAACAGAGTTTTATGTGCCTTACAAAGGCCAGTTATCGGCCACTGATTTTAAACGGTTGGCTTTGATGAACCAGTTCATTTTTGAAAACAAGGCGAGAAAGAACAAACTATATCAACAGTAGCAACCCCGGTTTCATTGAATAAATCATTTACTCATTATAAACAATTCAACCATATTTCGCAACCTGATATTGTTCAATAAAGCCATATGCACCGCCAATTTAATACCAGACTACAACAGTTATTGCAGGCCCACCAACTGTTGCTAACAAAACCTAACACAAAACTTACAGGGGGCAACGGGGTATTCGATCGCTACGAAAATACAATACTCTCTGCAGCCCATACACCTGTTTTTTGGCGGTACGATTTAAATGCAACTACTAATCCTTACCTGATGGAACGCTTTGGTATTAACGCCACTTTTAACGCCGGTGCCATCAAATGGAACGGGAAATATGTATTGATAGCAAGAGTAGAAGGTGCGGACAGGAAATCATTTTTTGCGGTTGCAGAAAGCGCCAATGGCATTGATAATTTTACGTTTTGGGAATATCCTGTTAATATGCCGGAAACGGCCGTGCCGGATACAAACATTTATGATATGCGCCTTATTGCACATGAAGACGGCTGGATTTATGGTCTCTTTTGTACAGAAAGAAAGGATCCCAACGCTGCACCCGGTGATCAGTCTGCGGCTATTGCACAATGCGGCATTGCCCGTACAAAAGACCTCCTGAAATGGGACCGTTTGCCCGATCTGATAACACCTTCTGCGCAGCAAAGAAATGTAGTGTTGCATCCTGAATTTGTGCAGGGGCAATACGCCTTTTACACAAGACCACAGGATAGTTTTATTGAGGCAGGTGAGGGTGGTGGTATAGGTTTTGGCCTGGCACCGGATATCACCAATGCTGTAATCAAAAAAGAAACGGTGATCGATCCCCGGGTATACCATTCAATTTTTGAAATGAAAAACGGGCTTGGACCGGCGCCGATTAAAACCAGCAGCGGCTGGCTGCACCTGGCGCATGGTGTACGCAATACCGCAGCCGGACTGCGTTACACGTTGTACATGTTTATGACCGACTTACATGATATCACCAAAGTAATCTACAAACCGGGCGGTTATTTTTTAGCGCCGGAAGGCGATGAGCGCACAGGTGATGTGAGCAATGTAGTGTTCAGCAATGGCTGGATTGCAGACGAAAACGGAACTGTTTTTATATACTATGCTTCTTCAGACAGCAGGATGCATGTGGCCACATCTACTGTTGAACAGCTGGTGGATTATGTTACCCATACATCGCCGGATGGCTGGTGTTCAGCAGCCTCGGTAAGTCTGATCAATAAGATTATTGACGCCAATAAAGCTGTTAAATCAGATGGTAAACTGCATTTGCAAGTTGCGGAATAATTTTTTAGTAAAGGCAGTTGCAGGTGTTCAGCAATGCTGCTTCAGTAAATAATTTTGTGTTGCTGACATTTCTTCTAAAATACATTTCATACGATGATGACCCACTTGCTGCAACGATACAGCAGCGAACTGCAAAAGGAATTAAGTGAGATTTTAAAGTATTGGATGCAATACACTCCGGATGAAAAGTATGGCGGCTTTTATGGAAAAATTGATCATGCCAATACCATAGATGAAACAGCACCCAGGGGCGCTGTATTAAATGCGAGAATTTTATGGTCATTCGCTGCTGCATACAATTGTACAGGCAATGTGCAATACCTCCCGCTGGCACACCGTGCGTATAAATACATCAATCAATATTTTATTGATACAGCAGCAGGCGGTACTTTTTGGTCTGTCAATTTTAAAGGCGAACCGGCTGATACAAAAAAGCAGGTGTATGCCATTGCTTTTTTATTATATGCTTACAGTGAATATTACCAAAGTACGCAACTGGAAGATGCTAAAAGAAGGGCCATAGGGCTGTATCATCTAATAGAGCAGTATAGTTTTGATAGCCATCAAACCGGTTACCTGGAAGCCTTTACCCGTGACTGGCAACCAATTGGTGACTTGCGTTTGAGCAGCAAGGATGCCAACGAAAAAAAGACCATGAATACGCACCTGCATATATTGGAAGCGTATACCAATTTATACCGCATCTGGCCAGATGAAAAACTACACCGCAGCATTGTACTATTGATTAATAATTTCACAAGTCACATTATTGATAAAAATACCTGGCACCTCAATTTATTTTTTAATGAAACCTGGCAGGTAAAGAGTCATATTATTTCTTACGGACATGATATTGAAGCCGCCTGGTTATTACTGGAAGCTGCGGCAGTAACAGGAGATGCATCATTGATAGAAGATTTAAAAGAAATCGCTGTTAACTTAGCCAATGCGGCCATTGAGGGCCTTGATACAGATGGAGGAATGTGGTATGAAAAAGACGGCGATCACCTGGTAAAGCAAAAGCATTGGTGGCCGCAGGCAGAAGCGATGATTGGTTTTTACAACACCTGGCAGATTACCGGAAACCAGCAGTATTTACAGCACTCTGTTGACAGCTGGGAGTTTATAAAAAAGTCAATTAAGGCGACAAATGGCGAATGGATTTGGGGGTTGGATGAGCACAATCAGCCGATGCAGCAAGAGGATAAAGTAGGTTTATGGAAATGCCCGTATCATAACAGCCGGGCCTGCATGGAATTGTTTAAAAGAATAAATACGGACCTGTAATTTTGTGATGAATATCGTCAGCTGTTTATGATAAAAGATTACTTTTAAAGGCAGTTGCGGGGGATTAGAATTGTATTCGCTAAAACTTGTTAGCTGCAGCCTTAAATCTGGGAAATGAAAATAATATTCTTCGGTGATTCTATAACAAAAGCAGGTACACTGAACAAAGGCTATATTGACCTGTTGCAAAATAAAATTAATAAAGGCGGGAATGCGGTTGAATTGATTGGTGCTGGAATCAACGGTAACAAAGTCTACGATTTGTATCTTCGGCTTGAGGCTGATGTAATTGATTTCAATCCGGATATTGTCGTTATTTATGTTGGGATCAACGATGTGTGGCATAAGATGGCAGGTGTAGGAACAGAGATTGAAAAATTTGAGGAATTTTACCGGGCCATTATAAAAAAATTGCAGTCAAAAAACATCCGTGTTGTCCTTTGTACAACTTCGGTGATTGGGGAAAAGCCGAAAAAAAATACCCAGGATGCAGACCTGGATGCATATTCAGCAGTAGTGACCAATTTGGCAAAACAACTTAAGTGTCCGCTGGTAGATTTGCGTTCTGCTTTTAAAAATTATGAGCGATCATATAATTCAAAAAACAAAACCGCTGGGATATTAACGACTGACGGCGTGCATTTAAATGATAAAGGCAATCAGCTGGTGGCGGAGGAGATGTTTAAAATTTTGATGCCAGTGGGTTTGGGTTAATGAAAAACCAAGTAAAAAATCAAAATTAAAAATTCAGGTATCACGAATAGAAGGAGATAACAAACTAATAAAGCAGCTTCGTCTCGAAAGACATCAGACATCAAAAAATCAGACATCAAATTATGAAACGACTATCCATTGCAATTATCTTTTTAATCAGCATTACCCGCGTTGTTGCGCAGCCTGTCAAAATACACGGCCAGTTAAAAGTAGAAGGCACGCAACTGGTAGATCAAAACAACCAGCCGGTAGTATTGAACGGCATGAGTTTTGGCTGGAGCTGTTTTCATCCGCGGTTTTATACCGCTTCTGCTGTAAGGTGGTTATACAAAGACTGGAAGTGCAGTGTAGTACGTGCAGCACTGGGTGTTGAGCCTGATAAGGGTTATTTGAAGGATTCAGCCACTCAAAAAAAACTGATTAAGACAGTGGTTGACCAGGCAATCATTGATGGTGTATATGTTATCATCGACTGGCACAGCCATAACATCAATCAAAAGGAAGCCAATGAATTTTTTAAAGAAATGGCAACCACTTACGGCAAGTATCCCAACATTATTTATGAACTGTTCAACGAGCCCGACTATGAAACATGGCCGGAGGTAAAAAAATATTCCACCGAATTGATTACTGCCATACGTGCCATTGACAGCAACAATGTTATTTTGGTTGGCAGTCCGCATTGGGATCAGGACGTTAATCTGCCTGCAGAGGACCCTATCGCAGGCTTCAAAAACCTGATGTATTCATTGCATTTTTATGCAGGTACGCACAAGCAAATTTTACGCGATAAGGCAGATGCGGCAATTGCAAAAGGCCTGCCCATTTTTGTTTCAGAATCAGCAGGCATGCAGGCTACAGGCAATGGCCCGATTGATTATGATGAATGGAATAAATGGATCAAATGGATGGATGCAAGAAAATTAAGCTGGATCACCTGGTCAGTTTCGGATAAAGATGAAACCTGTTCAGTACTCAATAAAAGTGCATCTGATTTTGGCAACTGGAAAACAGATGACCTCAAAGAGTCGGGCATTAAAACACGGGAGTTGTTGCGAAGCAAGGCAGGGAAAAAATAACACCCAACAGAGGTGAGCCACCATTTTTTGGATGGCCCGCCTGGTGAAGCCCAAGGGTCAATAATGTATGATGTACAAGAGTGCGACGCCGATGATGTACCACAAAGCTTCTTAGCCCGGCCAAAAAAATAGCTTAAATTTTATACTTCTATTATGAGACGGTTCTAAACATTCACAATCAATACGGGTATTTTTAATTCGTGCCGGACTGTATTGACCGTTTCGCCATAAATAAAATCTTTTAAACCGGTATGGCCGTGAGCTCCCACAACCAGCATATCCGCATTGATGTCTTTTACAATCCGTACAATTTCTTTGGACCGGTTTCTAAAACCTAGATAACCTTCCGCAGTGTGGCCCAGGTTTTTTAAATAGTCCACATAAAAATCCATTCGTTCCTGATCCTTGCGTGTTTCGTAGTCATCACTTTCTTTACCCAACAGTTTTGCCGAGGCGCTTTCAACAATATGCACCAGCACATACCTGGTTTGTTGCTTTCCCTGGCCCAAAGCAAAGGCAAGTAGTTTTTCATCGTTTTCACTAAAATCAAGAGCGATGGCGATGCGGCTAAATTGAGGTATAACCAGTTCTTTAATCGTATTGATATCAGCATGCATTTGTATGGATGCTTTCTTTTTTCTTTTATCAAGCCAGGGGAAAATGATAATGTACAGCAATAGAAAAGTGAACAATAAGCCAGCAAGCGAAAGGGCTGATTTAGCAATTAAACTGCCGGTTAAAAAAACGCCGGAAGCCTCGTTGATAATCATTTTTAAATTTAAAAAAACCAGTATCGCAGCGATGGCCCATGCAGCAATTTTTGTAATGGTATTGATAGAAAAATTACCCATTGTTTTTTTATCACTCACAAAATGAATCAACGGAATAATGGCAAAGCCTAATTGAATGCTTAAAATAACCTGGCTGAAAATGAGTAGTCCATCAGCATTGTCTTCGCCATAAATAATAATGACCAGCAGGGCTGGTATAATGGCCAGCAGCCGGGTAATCAAACGGCGTACCCAGGGATTGACCCTTAGGCTTAAATAGCCTTCCATAATAATCTGGCCGGCAAGGGTACCGGTAACTGTACTGCTTTGGCCGGCGGCGATGAGGGCGATGGCAAATATTTTGGGTGCCAGGTTGCCTAAAAAACCTGGCAGTAAGCGATGGGCTTCTTTTATTTCTGCCACGTGCGAATTGCCTGTTTTAAAAAACACGGTGGCCGCCAAAACAAGTATAGCAGCATTTACAAAAAATGCAAGGTTTAATGCAATGGTGGTATCGATGCGGTTAAATTTAAGCGCTTGTTTTATGCCTGCATCTGTGCGGTCAATTTTTCTGGTTTGTACCAATGCAGAGTGCAGGTATAAATTATGCGGCATTACCGTAGCACCGATGATACCAATTGCAATATAAAGTGCTTCGTCTGACAGGGTATGTGGTATAAAACCAAGCGCTACTTCTCCCAGGTCAGGCTTTGCAAAAATAATTTCAATCAAAAAAGAGATGGCTACTATTGCCACCAGCGTAATGATAAATGCCTCCATCTTCCGCATGCCGAGGCGTTGTAAAAATAGCAGGAGGAACGTATCCAGTACAGTAATAGATACACCCCATACAAGCGGCAAACCGGTCAACAGTTGTATACCGATGGCCATACCAAGCACCTCTGCAAGGTCGCAGGCGGCGATGGCAATTTCTGCAAAAATGTATAGAATAAAATTAACCGCTTTCGGATAAGCTTCCCTGTTAGCCTGTGCCAGGTCGCGGCCGCGAACAATGCCCAACCTTGCAGAAAGGCCCTGTAACAGGAGGGCCATCAGGTTACTCATCAATAATACCCAGATCAGCGTATAACCAAACTTACTGCCACCTGCAAGATCGGTAGCCCAGTTGCCGGGGTCCATATAGCCGACACTGATAAGGTAGGCCGGCCCGAGGAAAGACAGGATTTTGCGGAAGCCTGTCTTTTTACCGGTAGTGGTATCAATACTTTGGTGCACTTCGCTGAGGGAAGTGTCTGTGTGAGAAAAATTAGTCATGGTGCACAAATATGTTTTTGGCCACCTGCTCGCTGATGACGCAGGGGTTTTGCTGAACAACTTTAATTTCTACCGAGCCATCAAAGGTGAAATGTTTGTTTACTTTTAAACTGGTGCCGATGCCGATATGGTAGTGCTTCAGCATTTCCAGCATTTCAGGGCTTTGGTTGCTTACGGAACTTACTACTACATTTTTTTTTACCGCAATATCTGCCAGGCTCAATTGCTTTATCACCGTGATTTTGCCATTGGTATCCGGTATCGGGTCGCCATGCGGATCTGTTTGCGGAAAGTTTAAAAAGGCATCCAGCTTTTTGATCAGTTCCATGCTGCTTACATGTTCCAGTTCTTCGGCAATGGCATGTACTTTATCCCATTCAAAACCCAGTTTGTTCACCAGGAAAAATTCCCACAATCGGTGCCGGCGTACAATACCAAGGGCTATTTTGTTGCCCGTAGCATTCAGTTTAAAGCCCCGGTATTTTTCGTATTCCACCAGTTGTTTGGTTTGCAGCTTCTTCAGCATGTCCGTAACGGAAGCCGGTTTGGTACGCAATTCATTGGCCAGCGAATTGGTGGTTACAGTAGCCGTTTGCTGCTGCAGGTGATAAATGCTTTTGATATAGTTTTCTTCTGAAACAGAAAAATTCATAGAGGCTAAATTTAAATTTAGGTAAATCTAAAAAAAATGAATGGCATTTCCAACAATTTTAAATTCGGCGGGATTACCCGGTTTTGTATCTTGTAATTCAATTTTTAAAATATGCGGAAACAAATTGGTTCAGGTTCGCCCTGGGAAGACATTGTTGGCTATTCAAGGGCAGTTAAAGTTGGTAATATCATCGAGGTAGCAGGTACAACTGCCATGGACGGCGATACACTCGTGGGCGAAGGCGATGTATATGCGCAAACAGTATTTATTTTTCAAAAGATAGAACAAGCTTTGCAGGATCTTGGCAGTTCATTAAACGATGTAGTGCGTACCCGGATGTTTGTAACCAATATAAATGACTGGGAATTGATAGGTAGAGCGCACGGAGAATTTTTTGCCGCTATAAAACCAGTGGCAACGATGGTTGAAGTAAAAGCATTGATCAATAGTGATCTGCTGATAGAAATTGAAGTAACTGCCATAATTCCATAACCGTGGCTACCGGTGCCACATGCACGACACAAAAGTTGATTTTGTTTTACGTAAGACATGGTTACATTTTAATCGCGGGCCATTGAGTTGATATGAGTGTTTCCTCTTTTCATTTCAAAACGTTCTGCCGGTTAAGTTATCCACGGCATGCTATGATTGTCTAGCCTGACTATTCGCACTGGTATCGACGGCGATTGACTGCAAACGTTTCCGGTGGCATGAAACATAACAGGAGTAGCCGTTCTGTGCAATTCTAACATTATAAAAGTATTGTGTAGACTGTATTTTACGCCGCTGTAGTTTTATTTTTAAGGCAGCGGATATATGTATTTTGTACACAATATTTGTTTCGCAACGGGCGTTTTTCTGGAAATATCCAATTATCTTGCGGTCCTAAAAATTTTACCTGTTATTATGAGTTTTAATAATTACAAAGTCCCTTATCCAGTCGACGACAATTACAGCAAAAGAATCGCTTACTTTTCCATGGAGTTTGCAGTGCATCAGCCCTTAAAAATTTACAGCGGCGGCCTTGGGTTTTTATCCGGCTCTCATATGCGCAGTGCATATGAATTAAAACAGAATTTGGTCGGCATAGGTATTTTATGGAAATATGGCTACTACGACCAGGCCCGTAATGCTGACCAGACATTGCAGGTGCAATGGAATGAAAAGATCTACAATTTTTTAGAAGATACCGGCATCAAGTTTCAGATTAACATTCACGATCACCCGGTTTGGGTAAAAGTATGGTACCTGAATCCGGAGACATTTAAGAGTGCGCCAATGTTTTTATTGAGCACCGACTTACCAGAGAATGATTATGTTAGCCAAACCATTACCCATCGTTTGTATGACGGTAATGTGGCCACCAAGGTAGCCCAGTTTATCTTACTGGGTGTTGGAGGTGCCAAGCTGATGGATGAAATCAATTTCAATCCTGAACTGTATCATTTAAATGAAGCCCATGCTATCAGTGCCGCTTTTTACCTGTATAGAAAATTTGGCAACTTGGAAGATGTGCGCAAGCGACTTGTATTTACAACCCATACGCCTGAAGAAGCGGGCAATGAAAAGCATGATATATTTCTTTGCCAGAAAATGAGTTATTTCTGCGGCATGCCTTTAGAAGAAGTACGAAGGCTAACCGGCATTAAAGACGACCAGTTTAATCATTCACTCGCTGCATTGCGATTTGCGAAACTGGCCAATGGTGTATCACAGCTGCATGGCGAAGTAAGTCGTAAAATGTGGGGTAAGTATGAAGGTATTTGCGAAATTAAGGCTATAACCAATGCACAAAACTGGACTTACTGGGCAGACAAACAAATGTATAAAGCCAAATCCGAAGGCAACGATGTTTGGTTTGATGACCGTAAACGGTTTTTGAAAAAAAGAGCCATGGATATTGTGGCAGATCAAACGGGCAAGCTAATGGACCCGGATGTACTGACTATTGTTTGGGCCCGCCGCTTTGCAGGTTACAAAAGAGCCGAATTATTAACACGTGATCATAAACGCTTTGAAGCTTTATTAAAAAATACCAAACATCCGGTGCAGATTATCTGGGCTGGTAAACCATACCCGCTGGATTATCCTGCCATAAACGATTTTAACCACCTGGTACATTTAAGCAAGCAATATAAAAATGTGGCTGTTTGTGTGGGTTATGAATTGGCTTTAAGTAAAAGGTTAAAACAGGCGGCAGATGTTTGGCTAAACAACCCCAGGGTGCCGAGGGAAGCCAGCGGTACAAGCGGCATGACGGCTGCTATGAACGGGGCGGTAAATTTTAGTACCAACGACGGCTGGATTTGCGAATTTATTCACAACGGCAACAATGGTTTTGTGGTGCCCCCGATTGATTATGAAAATATTCATGTGCAGGAGCAGGACGAATATGATCTGAACCAATTGTACGATATACTTGAAAATCAGATTCTTCCTTTGTACTACGATCAGAAAGATACCTGGAGAGACATTGTAAAGAATGGCATGAATGACGTACAAGTGCAATTTGACAGTAACCGTATGGCAGATGAGTATTATAAGATTCTGTATAAATAAGCACGTAAAAATGATTCAAAAGCCTCTGCAAAGAGGCTTTTTTTGTGCTCACGGCGAACCTTTTAGGGTTTAAATCCGTTAATTTGCGTATGTATAAATCGGGGCTGCTATATTGCTGGATTTTATATGCACTCTTATCGTGTACCAAACCGCAGCACATGCAACAATGGAAAGGCGAAGTAAAACCGGATACCCTCGTTGCCACAGTACCCGTCGTAGTAAATGATTCCTCCCAGGTTTCATTTCTTGCACTGGGCGATTCATATACTATCGGTCAATCTGTTAACGCCGCCGACCGTTTCCCCGTTCAAACGGCAAAATTGCTAAATCAGGAAAAAATAGAATGTACACAACCTGATATAATCGCTGTATCAGGCTGGACTACAGGAAATTTACTGGGTTTTCTTGCTGAAACAGATCCACCGAGGCCTGTGTATGATATCGTGACCTTGTTGATTGGTGTGAATAACCAATACCAAAACCGGCCTAAAGATGAGTATGGAAGGGAATTTTTACTACTGCTAAACCGGGCCATACAATATGCAGGCAATCGTAAAAACAGGGTAATCGTGTTGTCCATTCCTGATTATAGCGTTACGCCTTTTGCAAGCCGTAGTGATACTGCGCTCATCGCAAAAGAAATAGATGAATTTAATGCGGTGAACAGAAGTATCGCCCAGCAGGCTGGCGTTCAATACGTGGATGTTACCGGCTTTACAAGGCTGGCTGCAAATGATCCATCACTTATTGCAGCGGATGGGCTGCACCCTTCCGGCGCTGAATATACTGTTTGGGCACAGGCATTGGTACCGGTCATAAAAGCGGCGCTACAATAAATGATGCTGTTGTGTAAACGAAGTTACCGCTCATCCCTGTTCCGCTTTTACGGATGTATAGTTTGTACAATCTTTACATCCGTAATAACTAAACAATGAAACCCGATTCTGATAAGGTAATCTACTTCTTAAAAGATTTTATTCTTAACAACTTCAACACACCTCCGCCCGGATACAAGGCATAAAGCTTAAAGCAAAATGCTTAAGGCGAGAGGCTACCGAACAATTGTTCTTCACGATTTTTTTTGACGGTTTAACCATTGCGGCTTTTTCTTCAAGGCAGGCGCTTACAAATTATTGTACAATAATGAACTGTTGTAAAAGCGTGCGACGCCAATGAAGCTTTACAGCAGCACACATGACTGGCAAAAAATAAACCGTCATTTTAAGCGAATTGAATAGCTTTAGCAATCAAAACTCATTGCCTTGCCTAACACCTGCAATCTGTTCCTTACCACTAATATTTCACTAAAACCTAAACCAACATTAACATGGAAACGCATGAACTCATCAAATGGGGATTGATCATTGGTATCCCTCTACTTGTATTGATTTTATACAAATTTATTCTACGTGTATTTGCAGGCGTTGTAATTGTGCCCGAAGACAGGATTGGTCTCGTAACCAAAAAATTTGTACTGTTTGGCAAACAACAATTACCTGAAGGCCGCATCGTAGCCACTGATGGTGAAGCAGGTTTCCAGGCGCAAACATTACCACCCGGTATGTATTTCGGCAAATGGATATGGCAGTACGATATTACTTTTCAGCCATTCATCATCATTCCAACAGGTCAGCTTGGTTTAATACTGGCTAAGGACGGTGCCGAACTGGAAACAGGCAGCATTTTGGGTCGAAAGGTAAACTGCGACAGCTACCAGGATGCAGTAGCCTTTTTAAAAAACGGTGGCCGCAAAGGAAGGCAGACAGCCATTATAGCGCCCGGTTCCTACCGTATCAACACTTTTTTGTTCAGTGTTGAAATGACGGACATGACCAGCATTCCCGACAATGCTGTGGGCGTTGTTACAACACAAGAAGGTAAACCGCTGGAAGAAGGGCAGATTGCGGGAAAGATCATTGAAGGCCATAATAAATTCCAGGACGTTGATATTTTTATGAACAATGGCGGTTATAAAGGCTTGCAGGAGCAGGTGATACTGGCCGGTACTTATTTTTTAAATCCCTGGTTTACAAAAGTTGAAATGGTGAGCATGACGGAAATTGCCATTGGGCATGTAGGCGTGGTGATCAGTTATGTGGGGGGCGAAGGCGTTGACCTGAGTGGTATAGAATTCAAGCATGGCAACATCGTGGCCAAAGGAAGCAAAGGTGTTTGGGCAGAACCTTTGGGACCCGGAAAATATCCCATCAATCCTTTTATTATGAAAGTTGAACTGGTGCCCACTACCAACCTGGTATTAAACTGGGCCAATGCAAGAAGTGAAAGTCATCAGCTGGATAAACATTTATCTACCATTACCGTACGTAGTAAAGATGGTTTCCCTTTTAACCTGGACGTGTCGCAAATTATACACATACCTACAACAGAGGCGCCCAAGGTAATTGCACGTTTCGGTAACATGAACAACCTGGTGAGCCAGGTGTTGGAACCAACCATTGGCAACTACTTTCGTAACAGTGCACAGGACAGTGATGTAATTGCGTTCTTAGGAACCCGTAAGGAACGCCAGGAATCCGCCAGGATGCACATTGGTAAAGTGCTGGATCAATACAACGTAAACGGTGTGGACACACTGATAGGTGATATCGTTCCTCCCGAAAGTTTAATGAAAACATTAACCGATCGTAAAATAGCGGAAGAACAAAAAGTAACCTACGAAACAGAAATGAAGGCGCAGGAAACACGACAAACGCTGGAAAAAGAAACAGCGATTGCCGACATACAAAAGGAAATTGTAAAAGCCGACCAGGGCGTGTTGATTGCAGAGCGTATTGCAGATGCCTCCGTTAAAAAAGCGACAGGTGAAGCAAACAGTGTTCGTTTACAATCTACCGCAGAAGCGGACAGGTTAAGGTTGTTGGCAAATGGTGATGCAGAAAAAATCCGCGTATTAGCGAAAGCAAATGCTGAGCAGATTGAATTGCTGGCAAAAGCAAACGCTGAACAAATCAGCCTCACCGGTAACGCTGAAGCTGAAAGAATTCTTGCCATTGGTAAATCAAATGCAGAGTCTTACAAGCTTTCAGTGGAAGCGATGGGCGGCAATAATTTTACGCAGTTAAAAGTGATGGAAGCCATCGGTGCACAAAACATAAAAATTATGCCTGACATTTTAATTGGCGGGGGAGGTGATGGCGCCAACGGTCCGATCAGTGGTTTGTTGGGTTTAAAACTGCTGGAAGAAATTGCGAAGAAAAAAGATGCGGAGCAGCAGAATTAAAAAGACATCATAAGCATGTACAATCCTTCTCCATTTTTGGAGAAGGATTTTTTTTGTCAATTGTATACAAGAGGATGAAGTGCTCGGTTAAATAAAATTGTCTATGCACAAATTTTTAAAATTCATGTTTATGTATTTCAATTGAAGACAGCATCTGTTCAAAAACAGATCAGCATGAAAAAGATAAGTCTTGTATTAATTGCTCTTGTATGCATTCATTTTGCAACAGCAAAAAATGGTGGTGGCAATACCGTTAAAGCCGCACTCAATGCAGTAACCGTATACCGCACTGGTGCAGAACTTACCCACCAGGCAAAAGCCCAGCTGGCGGCCGGCAACAACGAACTGGTAATTGAAAATATCAGCAATGCGCTTGACCCTAACAGTATACAGGTAAATTGCGATGGCAATGTAACGGTGATGGGCATTGAGTTTAGCACCGATTATTTAAAAGAAGAAGTGAAAAGTCCTACTGTCCGGCTGCTGGAGGATTCGGTTGAGAAGATCAGCCGCGAACTGGATAAAACCAGGTCTTCCCTTAATATTGTAAATGATTTGATCAGTGTTTTAAAGGCCAATAAAGAAATTAAAGGAACACAAACAGGATTAAGTGTGGCCGAACTGATGAAACTGATGGAGTATTACAAAACAAAATCGGGTGAATTGCAGAATGAACTGGCAGCCTTAAATCAACAGCAGGTAAAGCAGGATAAACAATTAAAAAAGCTGAACGAACAAATCGCCGAAGAGCAAAATAGAAATACCAAATCTGCCGGTAAATTGATTTTGCAATTGAGCTGTGCCATTGCCGGAAAATATGATTTTAATATTTCGTACGTAACGCAAAATGCTTACTGGACGCCATTTTACGATCTTCGTGCAGCAAATATTGCTTCTCCGCTAAAAATAGTTTACCGGGCTAAAATATTTCAAACAACGGGTATCGACTGGAAACAAGTGAAGTTGAGTTTATCTACTTCAACACCAACACAAACAGGCAATGCGCCATTATTTAAAACCTGGTTTTTGAGTTATATCAATCCGGTAAACTTTTATAATAATACGCTTGCCATGGAAAATACCATAACAGGTTTGGCTGGAAGAGTGCCCGGCCTGTCATTAAATGAAGTGGAGGCAACAGGTTTTGCAAGTAAAATTAAAGTAAGAGGGCTTAATAGTATAACATCGGATACTGCACCGTTGTATATTGTAAATGGCAGCGAAATGTCTGCGACCGACTTTAGTAAAATCAATGCAAATGCAGTTAAAAATATTGAAGTATTAAAGGATGCTGCGGCAATTAATTTATATGGTACCCGTGCAAGTAATGGTGTAATAGTAATTACTTTTAAAGACGGTCTGGATGATTACATCACCGTATCTGATAAAGAATTAAATGTAATTTTCGATATTGATTTGCCATACGATGTGCCCACCAACGGTAAGGCGCAAACAGCGGTTTTAAAAGAATATGAAGTGCCCGCAACATACCAGTTTTATGCAGTCCCCAAACTGGATAAGGAAGTTTTTTTACTGGCGCAAATTACTGACTGGGAAAAGCTGAACCTGATGCCGGGTGAAGCTAATATTATTTTTGAAGGCACCTACATCGGCAAGTCCTTTATTGATCCTTCTTCTACACAGGATACGCTGAACCTTACCATGGGCCGGGATAAAAGGGTAGTGGTGAAAAGAGAAAAGTTAATGGACTTTAGCAGCGTGAAATTTTTGGGCGCTAACAAAAAACAAACATTTACGTATGAAATCACAGTGAAAAATAATAAAAAAGAAGCCATTAATATTTTGCTGAAAGATCAATACCCGTTATCTCAAAATAAAGAGATAGAGGTAGAATTGGTTGAAAGCGATGGTGCTGCAGTGAATACCGAAACAGGAGTACTAAACTGGAAACTGCAATTGGCTGCCGGGGAAAGCAAAAAGGTACGCATGAGCTACAGTGTTAAATATCCCAAAGACAAATTATTAAACCTATAACAGGGAGCCTCCAACGGAGGGTTCCTGGAACATTCATCGGCGATAGGTTTCTCCATAAAAAAATGACCCGATTTCGCGGGCATAAAGGCGCTCTGAATTTCCAGAGTGCCTTTTAATTTATTTTTAGATTGGCTGGTACATCAGTCAGGGGTTGTAAGACTTTTCCAATCAGGGTAAGCACCACATATTCGTAAGTTCTAAGAACCCTCCTTTGGAGGGTAATGACGCTGCCTTATTTTAATTTACATTTGTTATCCAAAGAAAAAATTATGAGTGATTATTTTAAGCAGGTAGAAATACGGTGGAGTGATCTGGATCCTAACTTTCATTTACGTCATTCGGCCTATTATGATTTTGGAGCGTATAGCCGCGTTTCGTTTATGAATGAAAATGGCATTACGCCGCAAGTGTTGAGGAATGCACATATTGGTCCGGTTATTTTCAGGGAAGAATGTGTGTTTAGAAAAGAAATAAAATTCGGCGACCAGGTTAAAATCAATCTTAAACTGGCAAAGTCAAATGACGATTTCTCCCGCTGGACAATGGTGCATGAAATATGGAAAAACGAAAACACCCTGAGTGCCGTTATAACGCTTGATGGTGCCTGGATGGATACGGTGCACCGCAAACTAACAGTTCCGCCACAGGCTTTCAAAGATTTGTTCAGCGTTATTTCAAATGATACCGGCGAATAAACCAATGAAATTTGCCCGGTAATTTACTGCGTTTGCGAACTGTAATATGCGAAGCTGCTTTGGCTTTTGCTTTAACCCATTCATCAAATACATGACCGGACAATTTATCCGGAAGCAAAAAAGTATCTTTATTACTAATACTAAATGCTTAACACCACCATCAATTTATACAAAAACGCCTATGCTGGCATTGCCCGCAAAATGTGGCTGCTGGCGCTGGTGATGCTGATCAACCGCAGCGGGACAATGGTGCTGGCCTTTATGACCCTGTATTGCCATCACATCGGCTACACCATGCAGCAGGGCGGATGGGTAGTGGCGATCTATGGAATTGGCTCTTTAGTGGGCGCTTTTGCAGGCGGTAAAATCAGTGATCGGTTTGGATTTTATTACACGCAGTTTTTATCCCTGCTTTGCGGTGGTATATTATTTATTGTGCTTGGGCTGATGCAGTCTTATGCGGCCATTTGTATCTGTACATTTTTTTTAAGTATGGTCAACGAAGCCTTCAGACCTGCCAATGCAACCGCCATCGCTTTTTACAGTGCGCCCGAGAGCCGGACCCAATCATTTTCACTCATAAGACTGGCCATTAATATTGGCTGGGGAATTGGCAGCGCATTGGGTGGTTTGCTGGCGTCCATCAACTACCATTTATTGTTTTGGGTAGATGGTGCAACCAATATCATTGCTGCGTTTTTATTACTGGCTATTCTGCCAAGAATTACCCTGGTGCAGCAAAAGCAGTTGCAGCAATCAAAAGAAAAAAAGGCTGTTGGTACACCCGCGGTATCTCCCTACCAGGATAAACCATTCCTGTTATTTTTATGCCTGCAGGTGTTGTTTGCTGTTTGCTTTTTTCAACTCTTTACAACTGTACCTTTGTATTTTAAAGAAGGCCTGCAGTTGAATGAATTTTTGATCGGCGTTGTGATGGCAATGAACGGGCTGCTGATAGCACTTGTTGAAATGATAATCGTTTTTAAACTGGAGGGCAGAAAGCCTTACCTTGTACTGATGTCGTACGGAACATTGATCATGGCTTTCTCCTTTTTATTGTTGAATATCCCCTTTGCACATGGCTTCATTGTTGCGCTGGTGTTTATGTTTTTTATCACTTTGTCGGAAATGACGGCGATGCCTTTTATGAACAGCTATTATATTGGTCGCAGCAGCGAAGGCAACCGTGGGCAATATGCGGCCTTGTATACCATGGCCTGGAGCCTGGCACAAGTAATAGGCAGCAGCAGCGGAACACAGATAGTGCAGTTGACAGGTTTTTTTACTTTATGGTGCGCAATAGCAGTAATCAGTTTTGTTGGCGCTGCCGGTTATCATTACCTGTACAAACAGAATGTTAATAAAAGATTTTCCGCAACCTAGCGGGGGATTACTGCGTACTTAAAAAAAAGAGTATGAAAAAATTGGTATTTGGATCCGTAGTTATAATGGCATTTATTGCCGGCAGCCTGAGTTGCTGTTCTGCTAAAAAATCTCCTGAAAAGGGCGCTACGACGGACACTGTTCATGGTTTTGCAATAATGGAATTATTTACATCACAGGGTTGCAGCAGCTGTCCTCCCGCAGATGAGTTACTCGGCAAATATGCGGCACAAAACAATCCGAACATCATTCCACTTTCATTTCATGTCGATTACTGGAACCGGCTCGGCTGGAAAGATTCTTTCAGCGACGCCGCATTTTCGCAACGGCAACGTACCTATGCCAGCCAAATTGTAAATAGTTCTGTTTATACTCCTCAACTGGTAATAAATGGTGTCACAGAAATGGTGGGCAGCGAAGTAAACAAAGTTGAAGCTGCCGTCAAGATGGCGCTTCTCCATAAACCTTCCGCAACGATTGTTGTCAATAGCACGGAAATTAAAAAGGATGCAATTGTTATCGGGTATAATATAACCGGTAACGTTAGCAAGGCTGATGTACTGGCCTTGTTAGTGCAAACTAAAGCCAATACTAAAATTAAAGCCGGGGAAAATAATGGCGCAATGCTTACAAGCTATAACGTAGTTAGAAGTATGCAATCAATGCCGGCAAAACCAGCGGGAACCTGCACCTTAGCCTTACCGTCCTCTTTTGAGAAAGATAAATTCAGTGTTGTTTTATTGATTCAACAAAAAGATAATTTGGCAATAACCGGGGCTGCCAGAGTCAAGTTATAAAAAAACCGTTGCCGGTAAAGCAACGGTTAAGGCTTGTTGTAGTTATTATTTTACTGCATTTTTACAAGGCTAACCGAAGTTGCCTTTGCAGTAATTGGCACAGACTGACCCATTACATCAATTGTTCCGGTCAGGTCCATGGTACTCTTATTTTCTTTCTGCACATTGCTTGCCATATCTACTGTAACGGCAGATACAATTTTACTTGTCATAACTGCATTCATATCCATACCCTGCATCTGCATGGTTTTATTTATATCCAGCACACTGTTAACTGTAACCGCAGCTACTTTATTGGCAACAGAGTTCAGAGTGTAAGTCCTTACCAGTTTCATTCCTTCACCCGCTGTACTATCTTTCCAGCTTTCACCTGATTTCTTGCCTGAAGGGATTACCAAAAACAAAATGCCGGTAATATTATCCTGGCCGCCGCCCATCATTTCCATAACAGCAGCCATAGGATTAGCATCAGCAGTGCTATCTTTTTTTGTTGTGTCGGCTGATGCTATTGTCTTTCCTTCATTGGTTATTTCAACATCTTTTGGCACATTTAATTTGTCTTTATAGAGGGCGCCGGCTTCTCCATCCATATCTTCTTTTTTGTCACTGTCAAAAGTTTTTTCCTGTCCCATACCACTGAAAGTAGATTTGAGGTAAGTTAGCTTTTGTGTAATGACATAGCCATTGCTTTTTACATCTTTTATGTCGGCACTTAATTTAGTGGCACTGCCAATTTTCATTTCCATGCTCTGGCCCATCATTTCCTGGTTTACACTTCCGTCAGAGCTGGATTCCACAATATAATGCTGTCCTTTCTTGACAACAATTTTTCCAGACGGAGCCTGTGCAAATGCATTTACACAGCAAACGGATAAAAAAACTACTACAATTCTTTTCATGTTGATTACTTTTTGGTCTGCAAATTTAATTACAATTAAGAGATATCCATTTTGTTTGCAGATGATTTTGCAAATTGGCTTATTTAGGATAGACCAATATTGTTTGTTAAAGTTAAATAAACATCCTGCAGCCTTAATTGTTTAGCAATAACACACCTAACACAGGTAAGAAGGTTTACACTTTATAAAAAAACGAAAACAAAATTATTGGGTATTACCTTTGTAGTAAGCGTAAAAACAAGGTTATGGAATTTGTAGATTATTATAGCATTCTGGGCGTTGATAAAAAGGCAACGGAAGATGACATTAAAAAGGCGTATCGTAAACTGGCGAGAAAATTACATCCTGATCTGAATCCCAACGATAAGGATGCCCACAAAAAATTTCAACAGGTGAATGAAGCCAATGAAGTGCTGAGTGATCCTGAGAAAAGAAAAAAATACGATCAGTACGGAAAAGACTGGCAGCATGCGGACCAGTTTGAACAACAACGCCACTCGCAACGGCAATCACCATTTTCTTCCGGCGGCAGCCAGTTTGGCGGCGGCGATGAGGGAGATTTTTCAAGTTTTTTTGAATCTATGTTTGGAGGATCCGGCCGCAGCAGGCAAACAAAATTCAGGGGGCAGGATTACAATGCCGAATTACATCTTGGCTTAACAGAAGCTATGGAAACACACCAGCAAACCCTGGCGGTAAATGGAAAAAATATTCGCATCACCATTCCGGCCGGTGTAGAAAACGGGCAGGTAATTAAATTAAAAGGACATGGCGCCCCTGGAGTGAACGGCGGTCCTGCAGGTGATTTGTTTATCACTTTTGTAATTGCGCCGCACCACGGCTTTAAGCGAATGGGTAACGACTTGTATACACACGCTGAAATTGATTTATATACAGCGATGCTCGGCGGCGAAACCACTATTGATACACTGAAAGGAAAAGTGAAATTAAAAGTGAATCCTGAAACCCAGTATGGCACCAAGATCCGGCTAAAGGGAAAAGGTTTTCCTGTGTATAAAAAAGAAGGTGAGTTTGGTGATTTGTATGTTACCTACGATATAAAATTACCCACCAATCTTACAGAAAAGCAAAAGGAATTGTTCACTGAATTATCCAAGCTTAAATAATCATCGTATGCCAACCTCACAATTGATAGCAGCCACTGAATTTTGTATTTACCATAATATAGAATTATCGTTTATTGAATCTTTGCAGCAATCAGGTTTAATAACCGTAGTTGTACAGGAAGAAAGAATATTTGTAGAGGAGAATGAATTGCCGCAACTGGAAAAAATGGTAAGGTTATATCACGAGATGGATATCAACCTGGAAGGCATAGAAACCATTACTTACCTGTTGCAGCGCATGAATGATATGCAGCGGCAAATTGCAGAATTAAACAAGCGGTTAAGCCTGTATGAAGGTTGATTTTTAATTGCTGAATAAAAAAAATCCCTTCTACTACAGGAAGGGATTTTTTTTAAAGTATAATCTGTTGTTATGGGAAAATGCCTAGTTCTGTATAAGTAATGGCCACTTTATTGATGGCGCTAACGTAGGCGGCTGTGCGCATGTCGGGTATGCCTGGGTTGCTGTGCCAGATATCCATAATCTCCCTTGTGGCATTGATCATGGTTTCTTCCAGGCCGCTGTGTACAAGGTCTATTTCTTCAGCGCCATGCATAATAATCTGTCTTTCTTTGTCAACAACCGGTTCGCCTTTTAACTCTTCAATCTGCGCCAGTATCCGCGCATTTAAATTTTCTGTAAAACGCTTCTCCAGGCGGCCATAGCGTACATGGCTCAGGTTTTTCAACCACTCAAAATAACTTACCGTTACACCACCTGCATTCAGATACATATCCGGTACGCATAAAATCCCTTTTTCTATAAATATTTCATCTGCTTCAGGTGTGCAGGGACCATTGGCCGCTTCACCTATAATTTTTGCTTTTATCCTGGGGGCGTTATCTCCGTTAATTACATTTTCCAGTGCTGCAGGAATCAGGATATCACATTCCAGTTCCAACGCATCCGAAGTTTGGGCCAGCATAGTTGCGCCGGGGAAATTAACAACAGAACCAGTTTTGATTCTAAACTGCAACAAGTCTTCTTCATTTATTCCATTTGCATTATATACAGCTCCGTCATGTTCCGCAATGGCAATTATGATGGCACCATTTTCCCTGAAAAATTTAGCAGAATGATAGCCTACATTTCCAAGCCCCTGTACTACTACTTTTTTTCCGGCAACACCCACCGTTAGTCCCAACCTTTTCATTACATCAGGCATATTGCATACTTCCCTCACTCCATAAAAAACGCCCAGTCCGGTTGCTTCTTTACGACCGCGAACTCCACCTTGTGTAATAGGTTTACCGGTTACGCAACCAGCGGCATCTATTTCGCCGGGTTTGAGTGATTGATAGGTATCAACAATCCATGACATTTCTCTTTCTCCTGTACCATAGTCAGGCGCCGGCACATCTATACCAGGACCGATAAAGTTTTTCTTTACCAGCTCAGAAGTGTACCGCCGGGTAATCTTTTCCAGTTCATATACACTGTAATTCCGCGGGCTGATTTTTATACCACCTTTCGCACCGCCGAAGGGTACGTTAACGATGGCGCATTTATACGTCATCAATGCGGCCAGCGCCATTACCTCATCCTGGTTTACTGCATGGCTAAAGCGGATACCGCCTTTGCAAGGAGATTTATGCTGGCTATGCTGTACGCGGTAGGCTTCTACCACTTCAATACTGCCGTCATCCCGTTTGATGGGGAAATTCATCCTGTACACACTGTTACAGGCTTTAATCTGTTCTAAAATGCCATTATCCCACTTGGTAAATAAGGCTGCTTTATCAAAGCTTTTTTCTACGCTTTCGAAAAAACTGTACGTTGTTTGTGCTGACATAATTTTTGTTTAAATGATGCAATCGTAAATAAATCATAGCAACTGGCAGGCAGCTATTGAAGTTTTCCTGTGTGGTGCTTGGGGTTGATTGTAAAAAGATTTCACAACCAGCTTACTGTTGAAAGTATTTTTTAATCTGATACATAAGTAATCAGCTCGAAACTGTATTATAAATAACTCTGTTGTATTAAATTTATTGCAAAGGAAGTGGACTAATTTAGGAAGGCTTAAAATCAGTAAACACAATAATGGGGCAGGCAGTTGCTACCCGTTTTCTTTTTCAATTTTGCCTATCTTCCTGTCTATACTTACAACGTATAAAAGCAGCCCGGCCAGTATGGTTATGCAAACAGCAAGCACTACATAAATTTTTCCATTACTACGCATCCCTGTTTGCTCATTATCACTCATCTGGGCAAACAGATTTGAACTAAACAAAAGTGCTGGTACGCTTAGCAACAGGTAATAAATTTTATTCCGCATTGAGTAAATTTTTATCTCTGATTAATTCAATCCTGATATTTAAAGTGCTGATCCAGGCGCCCAGTAAAGTCCAGCCAATTACTGCCGGCAGAAATACCAGTTGCATATTGGCATCAAGATCTGCACCGTTTAAACCGGGGTTGCCTTCAACACCCTTGCCGCCGGGATGTAAAGACTCCACCATTCTCGGTAAAATCATTATTAAGGGAATGTAAATAAAGTAGGCAAAGATGTTGTAGACCGCACTTACTTTAGCCCGTTTGTCAATATCAGGTACTGCATTTCTCAGCACCAGGTAGGCAAAATAAATCAGCAGGGCAATGGCAACGCCAATTTGTTTGGGGTCGTTGCTCCAGGGCGATCCCCAGGTGTAAGTGGCCCAAATGGATCCGGTAACCAATCCTAATATGCCCATTAAAATACCGGTTTTAGCGAAGCATACTGCAAAAATATCATACTTTAAATCAGGCGTACGTAAATATAAAATGGAGTATACCAGGGAAATACTGAGCAGGGTAATTTGACCAAACCACATGGGAACATGAAAAAAAAGATTACGGGCAGTTTCCTTTAAATTACCGATATGGGGTATATGTATTAAAAATCCAGCGGTAAAAGTGTAAATCAATAATACTACCGCTAATATCTTCCACCAGCTTTTACGCATTTTTAAATAATAAGAAGGCAAATTTAGGGGAAAGCTGCCTTTATTGGGTGATAATTTTTAAAACTATAACGGGTATAGAGAGGGGAGCTCAATGCTTAGTCTTTCCACAGGAATGGAAATAAAATAATGGACAATATAAGCACCATAATATCCAGCCCCACAATAAGGCCGGTTAAATTTAAAACTGCTCCTGTCCGGAACTGTTCGCCAAAAGCTGCTTTGGACAAACGGATTACCAGTAATAACTGAGGCACAATTAAAGGGAAACCCAGGATGGCCATCAGGGCTGCATTTTGTTGCGCCTTGGCTGCAATGGCTGCAAGTAATGTAAACACGAGGCTTAAACTAATGCTACCCAGACATACAATACCTAAAAAAACAAGGGGTTTATCAAGTGGATTTTTTAATAGCAGGAAAAAAAGCCCAAGGCTCATCATGCTCATCAGCAGCATTAAAATGATATTGTAAATTAATTTGGCTATGATAAATTCCCTGGCGCCAGAAATAGAATAAAAATAAAGCATGCGGCCACGGCTTTCCTGTAAAAAACTTTTGGCCACGGCATTTACACAAACAAACAATTGTATCACCCAAAACAACGCATTCCATACATCCGGCTCCGGGTTACTGAGGGACAGGTATAATACAAATATAGTAGACGCTACATATAACAATATGCCATAAAAGCTATGCTGCTGCCTTAGCTCCAGCAGTAAGTCTTTTTTTAATAAAGCAAAAATTGTTTTCATTAAAATGTAGCGCTTATTTATAAATCAGGTTTTCAAACTGCGTGTTAGGAATTTATTATTTTTAGTATAAAGAACCCCGCCTCAATATTGAAATGGAGGTTAGTCTTTCAGCAGGGCACATATCCTGCAACGGGGTTCATATATGTCTTTTTCACCTAGTACCACCTGTCCAGCCGCGGCAGTTTTACGGTAACTGATATTAGCGATATTACCGCACTTTACACAGATGGCGTGCAGTTTAGTTATATAATCTGCAATGGCTAAAAGGTTGGGCATTTGGCCAAATGGTTTCCCAGTATAATCCATATCCAGCCCCGCAATTATTACCCTTATGCCCCGCAGTGCCAGCTGTTCGCACACGTTACCAATTTCCGCATCAAAAAATTGTGCTTCATCAATGCCTACCACATCAACCTCACCTGCGAGCAGCAAAATTGTTTGTGAGCTTTCAACCGGTGTACTCTGAATAAAATTGGTATCATGACTTACAATATTTACCTGGTCGTAGCGTACATCTATGGCCGGTTTAAAAATTTCGTAAGTGAGGTTGGCTATTTTTACCCTCTTTAAACGCCTGATGAGTTCTTCAGTTTTTCCGCTAAACATGCTTCCACAAATCACTTCAATAGAACCCCGCCCGCCTTTTAAATTTGGCTCAATAAACATTTATATATTTTTTAGAGATTGAGTTTGTAACTTTATTTTGAATGTTTGCAAAGATTGCCCTTTTAAGGCATTAGTCAAAACTAAATTTCTTTGTAATTGCTTATTAACAAATAATGGTATTTATGGAAAGAGTGGAAACACTTTTGCAGCAGCTGCAACAACAAGTAACTCAAAAATTTCCTCCGGAAAAAATATTGCTCACAGTAGAAATGATGCGCCATGAATTAATGCGTGTGCAGGGAATGCAACCGACGCAAACCAGCAAACTGGTAACAGTATCCATGCCAATGCAAAATCCACAACCAAGATCAGCATCATCAGATGTTCAGCAAGAAAAAATAGTAGAAGTGCTGCAGGTAGATGAAGCCGCTATGGAAGCGGAGCTTGAAGAGATAAAACGCAATGCGTCTGTTATGCAACATATCAGCGCTACCAATAAACCAACTGTTCAGTACCAGCCGATTGATGAAATTCCAACATTCATTCACCAACCGGTTGCTGCCCCAAAAAGAGAAATCAACGAAGCTGTAGCCACTGAAAAAATATCTTTGAACGATACCTTGAGAGAATCTTTTAAAGAGCTGAGTTCTAAACTAAGTGATGGCCCCGTGAAGGACCTTAAAAAAGCAATTGGTGTTAACGACCGCTTTTTATTTATCAGTGAATTATTTAGAGGAGATGAAGCAATGTACGAACGTAGTATAAAAACAATTAACAGTTTTACCATCTGGCCTGAAGCAGAATACTGGATCAAGCGGGAGTTAAAAATCAAGATAGGCTGGTCGGAAGATAACCGGATTGTGCAGCAGTTTGATCAACTGATCAGGAGACGATTTGCCTGAATAAAATCTGCTATTTTTTTTGATGCGCCGGCATTGGAATACACATAAGTTTTTGCTGCTTTACCGGTTGTCTCTAATAATGTTTTGTTTTCCCACAATTTATTTAGTTCAGCCTCCAGTTCCAGGGCACTGTTAATGCTGATGCCTCCGCCACAATTAGTAAGCTCAATGGCCTCAATAAATTTTTCAAACTCAGGCCCATAAATTACAGGCTTTCCAAACACTGCTGCTTCCAGCACATTGTGTACGCCGTCGCCTCCAAATCCGCCACCAACATAGGTTATATCAGCATAGAAATACAGGCGGGAAAGCATGCCTACATTATCGATGATCAAAACATTTGTTGTAACACCGGGGGCATCTTTCAACTGTGAATAAAGTACTGCTCCGCTGAATTGTTTCTGAACGTCTTCTAAGTTATCCGCATCAATTTCATGCGGCGCCAGGATAAATTTTATCTGCGGATTGGCCTTTACATAATGAATTAATTCAGCTTCATCCTCCTCCCAGGTGCTGCCTGCTACGATAACTTTATTTTCGCCACAAAAACTTTGTATCATTGGAACCTGTGTAAACTGTGCTGCAATTTCGATCACACGGTCAAACCTGGTATCGCCACTTACGGTTACATTTTTAGCAAATCCCGCTTTGGTAAGTAATTCCTTTGATGCTTCATCCTGAACAAAAAAATGCGTAAAACTCGGCAGAATTTTTTTCCACATCCCACCATACCATTTAAAAAATGGCTGCCTGTTTCTGAAGATGCCGGATACCAATAAAACCGGAATATTATGTTGCTTAAAAGCCTGCAAATAGAAAAACCAATACTCATATTTCACCCATAAAACCAGCGAGGGCTGAATGATAGAAATCATTTTGTCAGCATTGGCTTTACTATCGATGGGCAAATAAAAAACAGCATCTGCCCCGGTGTAATTTTTTTGGACTTCGTAGCCACTGGGCGAAAAAAAAGTAAGCACCACTCTTAATGACGGGTTTTGTTTTTTTAACAATTCAAGTACGGGTCTGCCTTGTTCAAATTCCCCCAGGCTGGCACAATGCATCCATACCGTTTTTATATTATTATCACGCGGAAACGTGATTCCCGGAAATTTTTTTCTGCCCGAAACCCACAGTCCTGCCTTAGCATTCCATGGTGATAAAATTTTAAGACCCGCGATATAAAGCGAGAGGAAAATGCTATAAAGAAAGGTGCCCAATTAGTTGTTTTACAACAAAGCTAACAGCAAAAATTCAAATACAATCAGTTGCTATTACTATAGGATCAAATTTGAAACTGCCCTTGAATCCCTATCTTTGCCAACGAAAAAATTATATATGAGGCCTCTGCAGATGGTTGATACAAAAACACAGTACCTGAAAATAAAACCAGAGGTGGATGCAGCTGTGTTGAGTGTGATGGAAAGCAGTCAGTTTATCGGGGGGAAAGTGGTAAATGATTTTGCGGCAAACCTGGCTGCATACAACGGCGTAAGGCATGTTATTCCCTGCGCCAATGGTACCGACGCTTTGCAGATTTCTATGATGGCATTAGGACTTAACCCTGGTGATGAAGTAATTACCCCGTCGTTTACCTACATAGCTACGGTAGAAGCGGCCGCATTGCTGCACCTGCAACCTGTTTTTACAGAAGTTGATAAACGGACTTTTTGTATGGATGTGGAAGCGCTGGAAAAGGCCATTACCCCTAAAACAAAAGCCATTATTCCTGTGCACTTGTATGGGCATGCGGCTGAGATGGAGCAGATTATGGCGATTGCAAAAAAACATAACCTTTTTGTTATCGAAGACAATGCCCAGGCAATAGGCTGTGATTATACATTTGGTGATGGGCAGATAGTAAAAACCGGCAGCATCGGACATATTGGATGTACCTCTTTTTATCCGTCGAAAAACCTGGGTGCATTCGGCGATGGGGGGGCAATATTTACCAATGACGATGCGTTAGCAGAAAAATTAAAAATGATTGCAGCACATGGGCAAAGCAAAAGATATTATCATGAAATGGTGGGCTGCAATTCAAGATTAGATGCGATACAGGCTGCTATTCTTGACATTAAATTACAGCACCTGGATGAATACATCGCGTCGCGGACAAAGGCAGCTGATTTTTATGACAACGCTTTTGCAGGTTATAAGCAAATAACTACTCCGTTCCGGGCTTCGTATTGTAAACATGTTTTTCATCAGTACACATTAACGCTAAACAACGTTGACCGGGATGGATTAAATAAGTACCTGGCTGAAAATGGAATTCCCTCAATGATATATTACCCCGTGCCCTGTCATAAACAGAAAATGTTTGACGCCTTTGGCGGAAAAAATTACCAGCTTGCAACTACGGACTGGTTAACTGAAAGAGTGATTTCGTTACCAATTCATACCGAGCTGGATGAAGAACAGCAAACATTTATTGCATCTAAAATCTTAAACTATATAAACTAAACATTAATTATGAAGATAGCAGTTGTAGGAACAGGCTATGTTGGCCTTGTAACCGGAACCTGTTTTGCAGAAACAGGAAACGAAGTAGTGTGTGTGGATATTGACAAGACCAAAGTAGACAAATTGTCTTCAGGAAAAATAACAATTTACGAGCCCGGGCTGGAAAAAATATTTTTAAGAAACCAGCGTGAAGGAAGGTTGCAGTTTACAACATCTCTTGCAGATGGGATAAAAGATGCCCAGGTTATTTTTCTTGCATTACCAACACCTCCCGGAGAAGATGGAAGTGCGGATTTAAAATATATATTAGGTGTTGCAAAAGATTTGGGCGCCCTTATAAAAGCAGGAGATTATAAAATAATTATTGATAAAAGCACGGTGCCTGTGGGTACTGCCGCAAAGGTAGAAAAGGCATTGCTTGACAATGGAGGCATTGAAGGAACATTTGATATTGTGAGCAATCCTGAATTTTTAAGAGAAGGTGTTGCGGTAGATGATTTTATGAAGCCAGACAGGGTAGTTATTGGCACTTCTTCAGATAAGGCAAAAAAAGTATTGAATGATTTATATGCACCCTTTGTACGCCAGGGCAACCCGGTAATTTTTATGGATGAAAAAAGTGCTGAGTTAACAAAGTATGCTGCCAACTCGTTTTTAGCAACCAAAATAACTTTCATGAATGAAATTGCACAGTTGTGTGAACTGTTGGGCGCTGACGTAGACATGGTCCGGAAAGGAATTGGCAGTGACGAACGCATTGGCCGGCGCTTTTTATTTCCGGGCATTGGTTATGGAGGTAGTTGCTTTCCTAAAGATGTGCAGGCACTGGCAAAATCGTCTATTGAAGTTGATTATAGTTTTAAAATACTCGATGCAGTAATGGAAGTGAATGAAAAACAAAAACTTCACCTGGTGCCAAAAATAAAATCTTACTTTAATAATGACCTGAAAGGAAAAAAAATTGCATTGTGGGGATTGGCGTTTAAGCCTAATACAGATGACATCAGAGAGGCACCAGCCTTATATTTAATTGATGCGTTTTTAGAGGCCGGTGCCACAGTGGCTACCTTTGATCCCGAAGCTATGAACAATGTGAAGCAGCTGGTAGGGGATAAGATTACTTTTGTAGAAAGCCAGTATGATGCGCTGAAAGATGCTGATGCATTGGTAATTGCAACAGAATGGAGTGAGTTCAGAACACCGGATTTTAAAAAGATAACATCCCTGTTAAAGAACAAAGCTATTTTTGACGGACGTAATTTGTTTGATTTAAAACAGATGGAAGACCTGGGGTATCACTATGTAAGTATTGGTAGAAAAGCAATTGTTCAAAATAGCTAAATGGATGATTTCTAAATTACCGTGGCTGATATAGAAGCAGCTTTAATCTATATAAGATTTTTCAAGTTAAGAAGAGATCACCAACGGCTATTCAAAAATAAGATATCCAACATAAATATAAAAAATCAGACTTTAAACGAGTAATATGGCAAACAAAAGGGTATTGATAACGGGAGCTGCTGGCTTTTTAGGATCACATTTGTGTGACCGGTTTATAAAAGAAGGGTTCGATGTTATCGGAATGGATAACCTGATCACCGGTGATATAAAAAACATCGAGCATCTTTTTAAGTTAAAAGAATTTGAGTTTTATCATCATGATGTTTCTAAATTTATACATGTTTCCGGCCCACTCGATTACATACTTCATTTTGCTTCACCAGCCAGCCCGATTGATTATTTAAAAATACCTATCCAGACTTTAAAAGTTAGTTCACTTGGTACCCACAACTGCCTCGGACTTGCCCTTTCAAAAGGAGCAAGAATGTTGGTAGCAAGTACCAGCGAAGTGTATGGCGATCCTTTGGTTCATCCCCAAACGGAAGAATATTGGGGCAATGTAAATCCCATAGGACCACGGGGTGTATATGATGAAGCCAAACGATTCCAGGAAGCTATTACCATGGCCTACCATACTTTTCACCACCTGGAAACAAGGATTGTAAGAATATTCAATACATACGGACCAAGAATGCGCCTCAATGACGGACGTGCATTACCAGCATTTATTGGGCAGGCATTGAGAGGGGAAGATTTAACGGTGTTCGGTGATGGAAGTCAGACAAGGAGTTTTTGTTATGTGGCTGATTTGGTGGAAGGCATTTACCGGCTGTTAATGAGCGATCATGAGCAACCTGTTAACATTGGCAATCCGGATGAAATTTCTTTAAAAGATTTTGCGGAAGAAATTATAAAGCTAACAGGCACATCACAAAAAATTATCTATAAGCCCTTGCCTACAGACGACCCTAAACAACGTCAACCGGATATTACAAAGGCAAAAGAAATTCTCGGCTGGCAGCCTACTGTAAATCGTGCCGAAGGATTAAAGATTACTTACGAGTATTTTAAATCGCTCCCGCAGGAAGAATTGTATAAATTGCCTAAGGAATTTATTAAGAAAAAATAGGCAATAGCTTATGTGGGACGTTTTGCTAGAAAATCAGGCAATTAGTTGTAAAACTAAATGTGGGTTTCCGCAAAAAACAGTTTAAATATTAAATTAACCACTCCGTTTTGGAGAAATAACGATCTATGCCATTTCCCCACAGGGGTTAGAGGCGTGTAAAATAAATTTAGAATGGAATACAAGGAACTGATAGATAAAAATAAAATACTGGCAGTAATAGGGCTGGGGTATGTTGGCTTACCGATAGCGTTGGAATTTGCAAAAAAAATTAAAGTCATTGGCTTTGATATCAATGCGAAGCGGGTGGACATGATGCGTAATAATATCGACCCAAGTAAAGAGTTGGAAACAACTGCATTTGATGGATGTGATATCGAATTTACCAATGATCTTGAAGTACTGAAGCAGGCTTCTTTTTATATAGTAGCCGTACCTACACCGGTGGATGAACACAATGTGCCAGACCTGGTGCCGGTTACGAGAGCCAGTGAAACGATTGGCAAAGTGATAAAAAAGGGCGATTATGTTGTTTTTGAAAGTACTGTTTATCCAGGCTGCACCGAGGAAGACTGTTTGCCGATTATTGAAAAATTAAGCGGTCTAAAAAATGTAGTGGATTTTAAAAGCGGCTATTCGCCTGAAAGAATAAACCCGGGCGACAAGGAACATACCTTGGCAAGAATTATAAAAGTGGTAAGTGGTTGTGACGCTGAAAGCCTTGATTTGATTGCGAAAGTATATGAATTGGTAGTAACAGCGGGCGTACACAAAGCATCCAGCATAAAAGTAGCAGAGGCAGCAAAAATTATTGAAAACACGCAGCGTGATTTAAATATTGCGCTGATGAATGAGTTGTCTATTATTTTCGATAAAATGGGGATCAATACTTTTGAAGTTTTGGAGGCTGCAGGAACCAAATGGAATTTTTTGAAATTTCAGCCTGGCCTTGTTGGAGGGCACTGCATAGGTGTTGATCCGTATTACCTGACGTATAAATCTAAGGAACTGGGATATGACAGCCAGGTTATCTTAGCGGGGCGTGTTATCAATGACGGAATGTCTGGCTATATAGCAAAAAAAGTGTTGCGGCATATCATTCAGCATAATGGTAATATAAAAAACGCGAAGGTGCTTGTGATGGGTGCCACGTTTAAAGAAAATGTGAGTGATATCAGAAATAGTAAAGTGGCTGATGTTGTAAAGGAATTACAGTCTTACTCGCTCAATGTTCATGTAACTGATCCGCATGCTTCAAGCACGGAGCTGATGCATGAGTATGGATTTGGCTTAACTACAAATATCGGAAATGATTATGACGCAGTAATTGCTGCAGTACCTCACAATGAATATAAACAACTGGGTGACGATTATTTTACAGGTATTACAAAGCCTGAAGCGATGATAGCCGATCTGAAGGGTATTTACAGGACGGCAATAAAAAGCCGATTGTACTGGAGTTTATAAATAACCTGGATAATAAGAGCCCAGCTTTTTTACAAAGACTAAAATTCGATGGATAATTTTTTTCATACCAAAGATTTAACCACTGCTGATTTTTTAATAACAGGCGGAGCAGGTTTTATCGGCAGCCATATTGCGGAATACTTATTAAAAAATGGTGCACGCAAGGTAAGGGTGCTGGATAATATGGCGAATGGGTTTGATTCAAATTTGTCAATTCTCCGTCAATACCCCGCATTTGAATTTATAGAAGGTGATATCCGAAATGCGGACATCTGTCAGCAAGCCTGCATGGGGATTAATTATATAAGCCACCAGGCAGCCCTGGGCTCTGTACCACGATCCATCAAAGAACCGGTTTACTTTAATGAAGTAAACGTTGGCGGCTTTATGAACATGCTTAAAGCGGCGGCTGATAACAAAGTTGAGCAGTTTGTTTATGCCTCATCCTCTTCTGTATACGGCGATGAGCCAACCTTGCCTAAAGTGGAAAGTAGGGTGGGAAACTGCTTATCTCCTTATGCTGCAACAAAAAAAACAAACGAATTGTATGCCCAGGTTTTTGCCAGGACATACGGCTTAAAAATAATGGGTTTCCGTTATTTTAATATCTTTGGCCCGCGCCAAGACCCTGATGGGGCTTATGCAGCGGTAATTCCTTTGTTTGTAAAAGGAATTATGAAGCAGTTACCTGTATATATTAATGGCGATGGAGAACAAACCCGCGATTTTACTTTTGTAGACAATGCGGTGCAGGTTAATGTAAAAGGTATGCTGACTGATAATGCGGCGGCGTTAGACCAGGTTTATAATGTGGCGGTTGGCGAAAATTTTTCTGTAAATTATTTATTTAATGCGTGCAGGGACTATTTAGATAGTACATTTGAAGCAACCTACAGGGAACCAAGGGCAGGTGATATCCGGAATTCGCTGGCAGACATTTCGCTTGCAAAGAATTTGCTGGGTTATGAGCCGGTTAAAAATTTTAAAGACGGGTTAACCGAAACAATCGAATTTTTTAAAAAATTATATTCTTAAACATTTAATTATTTATGCCTTTTACCGCAACTGATTTTCCGGGATTATTGATTTATGAACCAAGAGTATTTAATGATGACCGTGGCTATTTTTTCGAAAGCTACAATTACAATACTTTCACAGATGGTGGCGCAACAATGACTTTTGTGCAGGATAACCAGGCCCGATCTACTTACGGTGTAATCCGCGGGTTGCATTTTCAGTTAAACCCCAATGCGCAAACTAAATTAATCCGTTCACTGAGCGGTACTATCTTAGATGTTGTGGTTGACCTGAGAGTTGGTTCACCAACTTTTGGTAAGCACTTCAGTATAGAATTATCAGCAGAAAATAAAAAGCAATTACTGGTACCCAGGGGATTTGCTCACGGGTATTCCGTATTGACAGAAACCGCTGAAGTATTGTATAAATGTGATGGTTTTTATCACAAAGAAAGCGAAGGCGGATTGATGTACAATGATCCCACACTGAATATCGACTGGAAGGTACCGGCAGGCAAAGAAATGGTAGCTGCCAAAGACCTGGTGCTTCCTAATATAGAAGACTGCAAAACCAATTTTACTATTTAATTTTTATTGTGGCAGAAAAAAAGACAATTTTAGTAACCGGTGCCAACGGGCAACTCGGTAACGAAATGAAAGTAATCAGTGCATCATTTCCGGCGTATAATTTTTTATTTGTAACAAAAGATGAACTCGCAATTGATGATCCGGAAGCAGTAAAAAGCTATTTTGATAACCATGCAATTGACTATTGTGTCAATTGCGCCGCTTATACTGCTGTGGATAAAGCTGAAACAGAAACTGAAAAAGCCATGCTGGTGAATGCAACTGCGGTAGGTAATCTGGCTGCTGTTTGCAAAACGCACAACGCCCTGTTCATACACGTTTCAACAGATTATGTTTTTGATGGCACCGCCACCATTCCTTATACAGAAGATTTTCCGGTTGCACCTGTAAATATGTATGGCGCAACCAAATTAAAAGGAGAAGAATTGGCGCAGGAAAATAATGCAGGCAGTATTATCATTCGCACTTCCTGGGTATACAGCAGCTTTGGAAATAATTTTGTAAAAACGATGCTGCGCCTGATGAAAGAAAAGGAAAGCCTGAATGTTGTAAGCGACCAGGTAGGTTGCCCGACTTATGCTGCCGATCTTGCTGCAGCCATTATGCAAATCATTGTGTCAGAAAAAGCAACATCACACGCCGGTATTTATAATTATTCCAACACCGGCGTTATCAACTGGTACCAGTTTGCGGATGCAATCAAAGAATTATCCGGTAGCAAATGCATGGTTAATCCCATTCCATCATCCAGTTATCCAACGCCGGCAAAACGGCCTTCCTATTCGGTAATGGATACAACTAAAATTCAAAAGAGCTTTGATTTAAATATTCCTGCGTGGAAAGACAGTTTGGTTAAATGCCTGCAATTGTTAGACGCTTCATAACTCCGCTTCAGGGGATGGGGCTTACTTAAACCACCTGCTCACATAAGATTTATAATATTTCTGAGCAAGCCATGCAATGCGGCGTTGAGTGCTTTTTGTTTTAGTTGAGATACCGGCAGAAAGCAACCCATTATGCGATCCCTGCTCTGTTATAGGCGGATCAGCCCAATACATTTTTATCACACCTGTATCAATCAAAGTATTGTGCCACCAGTCGATTACCTGCCTGCATTTATGCGTTTCCAGATCCTTCAGCATGTTCTTTGCAGCCTGTAGATCCAGCAAATATGCACCGGCGCACCGCCCCTTAATTGCCGGGTATAACAGTTGCCCTTTGCGTAATTTTTTAACTGCAGGAAATTGCAGTGTTGTATTTTCAAGAGAGATGATAAAGCCCGGAGTAAGTTTGGCGGCTTCAGCCGCTATTTTTTTTATCTGCTCAACAAAGTCACCTAAAAAGAAAGGGTCATTTTCAAATACCAACGCAAAGCGATTATTGCGTTTTACCATCCGCTCATAACTTAAGATATGGTTGAGCGTACAACTCAATACGCCAACAGACAATACCTGTTTTATATCGGCTGAAAAATATTTATCCAATAATGCCTGATCAAAACAACTGGGGTCACCATCCGTTACATATTCAAATCGCAAGCCATTTTTTGCAAATAATTTATTGATCCTGTTCTCATGAAATTCGTAGCCTTTTTTTGCATGAACAATGTAAATGTCCTCTATGCCAAACTCTTCAATCATCCTCCTGTTTTTTATTGCTGCTGTGCTTCTTTATTGCGCACAAAAATTAATTTGGTACCACCTTTTTCTGTCTCCCGCTTTTCAATTTCAAACTGCGGTAACGATTTCATCAGCGGCGTGAGTTTTAAAAAGCCATAATTCCTCGGATCGAAATTAGGCTGTTTTTTTAACACCAGGTTGCCGACATCGCCTAAAAAGGCCCAGCCATTTTCATCGGCCAAATCATCAATGGTGGCTTTTATAATTTTAAGCGTTTCCCTGTTTACTTTGTCAACAACCGCTTTGGTAGTAGGTTTGCTGGCCTTAGCAACAACGGTTTCAGGTTCGCCTGATTCAAACAAAGGAATAATTTCCATGTAAATAAACTTATCGCAGGCAACTATAAAAGGGTTGGGCGTTTTCTTTTGACCAATGCCAAACACTTTCATTCCCGCTTCCCGTAACCTTGTTGCCAGTCTTGTAAAATCGCTATCGCTGGAGATGATACAAAATCCATCGACCTTACCGGAATAAAGGATATCCATGGCATCAATAATGAGGGCGCTGTCGCTGCTATTTTTGCCACTGGTATAGCTGTATTGCTGAATGGGTGTAATTGCATTTTCAAGCAATACATTCTTCCAACCGGATACCGTAGGTTTTGTCCAGTCGCCATAAATTCTTTTGAAGGTTGGCGTGCCGTATTTGGCTATTTCTTCCATCACGCCTTTGACGTTGCTGTAAGGCACATTGTCTGCATCTATCAGTACAGCCAGCCGTATATCTTTTTGAAAGTCCATTACACAAGTTACTTCTTTTATATAATTTTATTTCCGCTTCGAAGTTATTTGCAATCAGCGGTCTCGACAATTTACTTTTCATTAATGAGATTACAGCCTTACTTTTTCTGACACTAAAATGTCTTAATGCAAAAAATCTATTACCAAACACTTGACTTCTTACCGGCCAAATAAACATTTGTATTGGTTACTTTTGCACTACTTATGCAAGTCTTCCACCTCACCAGCAAAATAATCATTACCTGCAGCAACCGGCTTTCTCCTTACCTGCAGCAGGAAATTACTGAACTCGGGTTTACACCAGTCCGTGTTTTTAAAACCGGTGTTGAACTAAAAGGCACGTTAGCGGATTGTATCAAACTCAACCTGAACCTGCGTTGTGCCAGTCAGGTATTGTTTTCTGTAAAAGAATTTACGGCGTACAATGCGGATGATTTGTATAAAACCTTAATTGATTTTGAATGGGAAGATATCATCCCTGCCGATGGCTATTTTTCCATCAGCAGCAATGTCGATAATGAAACCATCAACAATTCGTTATACGCCAATGTAAAAGTGAAAGATGCCATTGTTGACCGCTTCCGCGACAGAACTGGCTTACGTCCCAATTCTGGTCCGGAACTGGATAAAACAGTTATTCATTTATACTGGAAAGAATCCGTGGCGGAAATATTTATTGATACTTCCGGTGAGACATTGTCCAAACATGGATATCGAAAAATACCCGGCAAAGCACCCATGCTGGAAGCCTTGGCTGCAGCCACTTTACTGGCAACCAAATGGGACCGGAAATCGCCCTTTATCAATCCCATGTGCGGATCATCCACACTGGCCATTGAAGCCGCTTTACTGGCTACCAACCGCAGGCCCGGCTTATACCGCAGCAATTACGCTTTTATGCATGTAGCGGGGTTTGCAATCGAGATGTACCAGCAACAACGCCAACGGTTAGACGAAGTAATTAAGGTAGTTCCGGGCCTTACCATCATCGCAACAGACATTAGTGAAGACGCCATCAACATTTCAAAAATAAATGCTGGTGCTGCAGGCGTGGCAGATTTGATTGAGTTTGCTGTTGGTGATTTTGAAACAACCCGTATTCCGGAAGATCAGTCAGGTGTTATCTATTTCAATCCTGAATATGGCGACCGCCTGGGGGTAGCCGCCGCCCTGGAAATTACTTATGGCCGTATGGGTGATTTTTTAAAGAAGAAATGCAAAGGATACTTCGGCTATATCTTCACTGGTAATCTGGAGCTGGCAAAAAAGATTGGTCTTAAACCCAGCCGCCGCATAGAATTTTACACAAGTAAAATTGACTGCCGTTTGTTTGAATATGAATTGTATGCTGGAACAAAAAGAGTGGCCCCCTAACCTCGAAGGACAGCCCCTAACTCCAAGGGGGATTGAGAACAGATTATTGGAATCCGGTGCAATCTTTTCTGGTTATTTGTAGAAGACATTTCATATTGCAAATAGCTAAACAAATCTATTGTCCTCATCTCATTGATTGTACCTTTGCCTCGCAAAAAATCAGTTTTTTATGGACGATTTTATCGCCGCCCGTTCGCAGATGGCGCTGTCGCTGGGCTTTCATATTGTGTTCTCCTGCATCGGTATGGTGATGCCGTTTTTTATGGCTGTTTCCCATTATTATTATCTCAAAACAAATCAGCCGGTTTATAGAAATGTTACCAAAGCATGGAGCAAGGGCGTGGCTATTTTTTTCGCCACCGGCGCTGTATCGGGCACAGTACTTTCTTTTGAACTGGGCTTGTTATGGCCTAAATTTATGCTGCATGCGGGGCCCATTTTCGGACTACCGTTTTCACTGGAAGGCACCGCCTTTTTTATAGAAGCCATTGCACTTGGTTTCTTTCTTTATGGTTGGGACAGGTTTAATAAATGGTTTCACTGGGTTACCGGCGTGGTAGTTGGTATTAGCGGTTTGGTTTCCGGTGTATTGGTTGTGGCCGCCAATGCCTGGATGAATACACCAACTGGTTTTACTTTTGCAAATGGACAATACTCAGACATTGATCCGGTAAAAGCTATCTTTAACCCGGCCTGGTTTTCTCAATCACTGCACATGTCTATCGCTGCTTTTGCTGCTACTGGTTTCGCGGTAGCAGGCATTCATGCGTTGATGATGTTGAAAAGAAAGAATGTAGTTTTTCATACCAAAGCATTTAAAATTGCGGCGGTTTTTGGTGCAGCTGCTGCTATACTGCAACCTTTAAGTGGAGATATTTCTGCAAAATTTGTTGCTAAAACCCAGCCCGCAAAACTGGCTGCGATGGAAGCACATTTTGTTACAGAAAAGTCAGCCGCTTTAATCATTGGAGGTATACCCAATGAAAAAAATAAGGAAGTAAACTATGCATTAAAAATTCCGGGAGGTTTAAGTTTTTTGGCCAATGGTGATTTTAATAGCGAGGTAAAGGGATTGGATAGTGTACCGGAAGAGGAGCGCCCCCCGGTAGCCATATCGCATTATGCATTCCAGGTAATGGTTGCCCTGGGCATGATCATGATGGGTATTGGCATTATGTATTTTATTGCAGTGATAAGAAAAAAACAATGGCGTAACAGCCGCTGGTTGTTGCAATTATTTGTGTGGGCAACGCCATTGGGCTTTATTGCTGTAGAAGCTGGTTGGACAGTAACTGAAGTAGGCAGGCAGCCATGGATTATTTACGGCGTGATGAAGACAAAAGATGCTGTAACGCCAATGCCAGGCATTGTGTATTCGTTTTATCTTTTCAGTGCTGTCTATCTTTCATTGGCGCTGATTGTAATATTTATGTTGTACCGGCAAATAAAAATGGTGGGTAAATTATATGATATTCCGGCAGGCGAACAGTTAATAAATGAATGATTATGCTGTATGTAGTAATGGCGTTTTTGTGGGTGGCGATACTGCTGTATCTTTTAATGGGCGGTGCCGATTTTGGTGCCGGCATCATAGAATTATTTACTACCAAAAAGAACCAGGAAAGAACCCGAAGAACCATGTATCGGGCAATAGGTCCTATTTGGGAAGCCAACCACATGTGGCTTATTATCGTGATTGTGATTTTATTTGTCGGCTTTCCTACTATCTATACTACCATGTCGGTAAATCTGCACATTCCGTTGGTAGGTATGTTACTGGGCATTATCGCAAGAGGCACTGCATTTACTTTTAGAAATTACGATGCAGTAACCGATGAATTGCAGGTAGTTTACAACCGTATTTTTATGTATGCCAGTTGTGTAACGCCATTGTTTTTAGGTATCATTGCCGGTTCGGCAGTTTCAGGTAAAATTGATTCCGCGGCAGGCAATTACCTGGACGCTTATATTTTTAGCTGGCTCAATTTTTTCTCTGTGGCGGTTGGTTTATTTACAGTAAGCATCTGCGGCTTTTTAGCATCTGTGTATCTAATTGGTGAAACGGAAAATGAACAGGACGTTCAACGATTTAAGACAAAAGCACGCACTACCAATATTGCCGCAGCAGTTGCGGGTACACTTGTTTTTATTGCAGCAAAGCTTGATGGCGTGCCACTTGCCGAATGGTTGTTTGGCAATGCCGTGGGGGTAGCCGCCATCGCAACAGCAATGGTGTCACTGGCATTGCTGTGGTATCTTTTATCTAAGGGAAAAAAAATAATTATTCGTGTTTTGGCAGGTTTCCAGGTTACGATGATTTTACTTGCGATTACCTATCAGCATTTCCCAAATATTGTATTGCTCAAAGGCGGTCAATATTTATCCTTAACCGATGGAAGTGCACCCGAAAAAACCATCTACACACTGGCAATGGCATTGCTGATTGGCAGCCTGTTTATTTTACCAGCACTGTTTTATTTAGTGTACGATTTTCAACATAAAAAAATTGTTGTAAGCAAGCCTAAAAAAAATGCCTGATTGAGATTAAGTTATTGCTTTTTTCCAGAACGAGTTTAGCCTTTTTAACTCCGGCAATTAAACCGTTGTTGGTAGATAACTCATTTATTAACGGCTAATTTATTATTGCGATCAGATAAAGAAGTACAATAGATTTCATGTGCATTGTAGTAAATTACTGGGTCGTTAAAAAGTGATTTAGCAATATCATATGCCATTTTATCTTTCGTATTTTATTTCTCTCTGCTTTCGTATGTTGCGTGTGACATTTAAGGCATAGCATAAGCAGGTATAAAAAAACGTGGTAAATAACAATAGCAATCAAAAGCATGAAAACAATCTTATTGTTCCTGTCTTTTTTATTTTTCACCGACGCATCGGCTCAAACAAACGCAATTACAGCTGCAAAGCAAGAGCGGTTTAAAATTGCGGCAGAGATGGATTATTCCGTTAAAAAAGAATTACTAAACAAATGGTATCCGCAATGCATTGATAATATGTATGGCGGTTTTCTCACCACTTATACGTACGATTTTAAACCTACCGGTCCACAGGATAAATTTATTGTAACCCAGGCAAGGCATACCTGGACAAGCGCAAAGGCGGCATCGTTGTATCCCAATATAAAATATTATATGAAGGCCTCGGCAAACGGGTTTCATTTTTTACGGGATGTAATGTGGGATAAAACTTACGGCGGATTTTACAACCTTGTCACGCGGAAGGGTACAGACAAAAGCAATCCTGATGCTCCCAAGGAAGCCTATGGAAACGCCTTTGCTATTTATGCGCTGTCTGCTTACTACAAATCATCTGGTGATACAGGCGCTTTGAACCTGGCGAAGAAGACATTTTTGTGGCTGGAACAGCACAGTCACGATCCGGTGTATAAGGGTTACTACCAGCATTTAAAAAGAGATGGCAGTGTTGTAAAAAGAGATGCAGCTACACCTTCAACCGCTGACCTGGGTTACAAAGACCAGAATTCTTCTATTCATTTACTGGAAGCATTTACAGAATTATACGCTGTATGGCCAGATAATTTGGTGAAGGAAAGGCTGGAGGAAATGCTTTATTTGATAAGAGATAAAATCACCAACCCCAAAGGGTACCTCACACTTTTTTTTACACCAGATTGGGTGCCGGTGTCATTTAAGGATTCATCAGAAGCTGTTATAAGGAAACATACATATTTAGACCATGTATCTTTTGGCCATGATATAGAAACTGCTTACCTGATGCTGGAAGCGTCGCACGCATTGGGGATAAAAAACGATACCGCCACATTATATGCAGGCAAAAAGATGGTAGACCACGCACTGCGCAATGGCTGGGATAATTCAATTGGTGGCTTTTATGATGAAGGATACTATTTTAAAAACCGTGATACCATTTCCATATTGCTGGACAGTAAAAACTGGTGGGCACAGGCTGAAGGTATGAACACCTTACTGCTCATGGCAGATTATTTTCCCAATGATGCGATGCAGTATTATGCTAAATTTAAAAAGCAGTGGAAGTATATACAAACCTACCTGATTGATCATGTAAACGGAGACTGGTACGAAGAAGGATTGGATAAAGAACCGCAAAGAAAGACTGCTTTAAAAGGACATATATGGAAAGGAAATTATCACAATTTCAGGGCTTTGTCCAACTGTATTCAGCGGTTGAAAAAAGTCAATGGTAAGGGAGAATAAAACAAGTTTAATTCATATTCGTACTATCCGATCTTCTTTTCATAATTTACACAAAGAAATCAACAAAGCTGCTTATGAAATTTCATTTTAAAAGAGTCGCCGCAGGTGTATGTATTTTGTTTCTTACTGTAACAGCTTTTACAATCCATAAAGATATACCCACCGAGTTGCCTGCAACAGCCTTATTCCCTTATGGGAGATGCCTGATTAATAAAGAACATAATCTTGAACTGATAAGTTCAGCCGTTCATTTTGGGTTTAGTTTTGAAGGTAAGGATTGCCAGGTTGTTGCATCCATCGCCAATACACAAGACCGCAATTACCTGCAATATGAACTGGATGGTGTTTATCAAAAGCGGATTAAGGTTTCAAAAAATTCACATGTCCCTCTTGTCATTTCCGCTGGTGAAGATGGCAAACATATCGTGTGGATTTACAAGGCTACGGAAGCACATACCGGAGCAATTATAATAGAAAAAATAATCGGGCAAAGTGTAAAAGCCATTAAACCAAAATCAGCACCGCTGATAGAATTTATTGGCAACAGTATAACCTGTGGTGCTGCAGCAGATACTTCTGAAGTGCCGTGCGGAACAGGAGAGTATCATGATCAGCACAACGCCTATTATGCTTATGGCCCAAGGGTTGCAAGGGAATTAAAAACCAATTTTATATTAAGCAGTGTTAGCGGTATCGGCATCTATCGCAACTGGAACAGTGATGCGCCGGTTATGCCACAGGTATACGAAAAAGCGGATTTCCAGGAAAGCAGTTCAGCCATGTGGGATTTTAAATTGTACACACCAAGAATTGTGAGCATTGCATTGGGCACAAATGATTTCAGCAATGGTGATGGCCTCAAAAAAAGGTTGCCGTTTGACAGCGGGATTTTTGTAAGCAGCTATATCCAATTTGTACAGCTGGTAAAATCAAAATACCCGGTGGCACAAATAGCGCTGCTCAGCAGTGCGATGGTAAATGGCAGTAACAGGATACTGCTGCAGAATTGCCTGCTGGCAGTACAAAAAAATATTGATGAGTTGTATCCTGCGGATAAAAAAGTAGCCGTGTTTTTTTTCGAACCTATGCAGGCAACCGGTTGCGGCGGTCACCCTTCTGTCGCTGAACACGCAATACTCGCCGAAGAGTTAATTCCCTTTTTTAGAAAATTATTGAAAGGTTAACAATCTCGTCACCAGATATATACAACCGATTTATTTAAGTGAATGTAAAAACTGGAGGCTTTGCGGAATTTGTTCTACTGGTGTGGGCGATTCATCTTCTATAAAACAATATTTAATACCGATTTTTTTTGCTTCTTTCATAACGGCTGCAATGCCAACATCTCCTTGTCCAAGTACAACATTGGTTTCATCCGGGGCATGTCCTTCCTGGTTTCCTTCCGTGCCGGGTTTACGGTCTTTTAAATGCAGCAGTAAAAAACGTTTGGGATATTTTTTTAGCAATGCTACCGGATCTTGTCCAGGGTGCTTTACCCAAAAAACATCCATTTCAAAATTTACATACCTGGCATTGGTGTTTTTTACCAGGTAGTCGAACATGGTTCCATCTTCAAAAGGCATGAATTCATATCCATGCGGATGGTAGCAAAATTGCAGACCATTTTCTTTCAGCACCTTTCCGGCAGTATTAAAAACCGCGATGGCTTTTTGCGCATCTTCAATTGTAAAGGCACCTTTGTGCGGCACCCAGGCGCACATGATAAATTTGCTGCCAAAAGCTTTTGCATTGTCTGCCACCAGTTGCGGATTGTTTTGAAGTTCTTCAAAACCGGCACCGTAGCTAACCATTTGCAGGTTGTTTTGCTTCAGCAATTTTTTATATTCTTCAACAGGTAAATTATAGGTACCGCCTCCTTCAATGGCCGTAATTTTCCAATCTTTTATTTTGGCGAGCGTACCCGGCACGTCTGTTTTAAATTGATTGCGGAGACTGTATAATTGCAGCCCGATTTGTTGGGCAGGCAACAAGTTTACTGAGCCAATCGTTAAGCTGCAGAAGATGATAAACACTTGTAAAATTGGTGAAACTTTCATACTGGCAATTGTTTTAAAGGTGTAGCTCTATCTTCATAAAGTTAAATCGTTTACACTATATAATGCTGATAATTATGATAGCAGTTAAATAAAAAAATCGCAGCGTTACGGCTTTGATCCATTGCTGTTGTTTTAACCCTGCAATAAAATTGGCAAAATTAAAATGCAAAGCAAACTTCAGAATGCAGGAACAGTTTCGCAATTGTTATATTTATCAATATTTTTAAGAAAAATCAAGCTGGATGAAAAAACTAATCATGAGCGCTGCATTGGCAGTTTTAGCAACAGGTGTAACAGCACAAATTAATTTTGGCGCACATTTGGGTGGAAATTTTGCTAATCTCCAGGGAGAACGTACAGAATCCGGGACAACCACCAAGGGGTTGACCAAACCCAAATTTGGATTTCTTGCTGGTGTTGTAGCTGTTGTGCCTGTAACGCATGTAATTTCTTTCAGACCCGAATTGAATATTATTCAAAAAGGGTATAATGCAAATTATAACAAGACTGATGCGACGATGAGTTTAGCATCAACAGGAGAGGGAACTTTTAATTTTATTGAACTGCCTTTAAATTTTGTCTACAGTTTTCCATCAGGAGCCAACACCTTTTATTTGGGGATAGGTCCATCCGTCAGTTATGGCTTGTCTGGGAAATATAATTATACTATCAACACTACTATGTCGGGTTACCCTCCCCAAACTTTATCCGGCAATGGTCATGTGAGGTTTGATGGGAAAAAAGATAGTGAGATCTCCGCCAGCGATCCAGATAAACACATCAAGGCGCTTGACTTTGGCGGTAATATCCTGGCTGGCTATAAATTCCCGGGCGGAATATATTTTCAGGCGGGTTATACCATGGGCTTTAACGATATTGATCCTAACCCAAATTCATCCTTAAAAACAAATGGCGCAAATTTTAAAGTGGGTTATATATTTGGAGGAAAGACGGGCAACTGATAAAGTAAAATTTTGGAATATAAAAAGTGGTCGCATTTTTAATAACACGACCATTTTTTTGTATTGAGTACACTATTAAGATAATGAGAAATCAGGTAGCTGAAGGTGTATCATAAGCCCATTTAACCAAAGTTGCACCCCAGGTAAATCCGCCGCCGAATGCCGCCAATACAATGTTATCACCTTTGTGTAACTGGCTTTCCCACTCCCACAAACACAGTGGGATAGTACCCGCCGTAGTATTGCCATACCGCTGAATATTTACCATTACCTTTTCTGCCGGTAAGCCCATGCGGTTGGCGGTGGCATCAATAATTCTTTTGTTGGCCTGGTGCGGTACCAGCCAGGCAATATCATCACCTGTCAGGTGGTTGCGTTGCAATAAATCATATGCCGCATCAGCCATACCTTTTACCGCCGCTTTAAATACAGGCTGTCCTTCCTGAAATATATAATGTTCTTTGGCTTGCACGGTTTCAACAGATGCCGGCCGTAAAGATCCGCCCGCTTTCATGTGCAGGTAATTTTTGCCTGATCCGTCGCTTTTCAATAAACTATCCATCACCCCAACATCTTCTGTAGAAGGTTCCAGTAAAACCGCTCCTGCACCGTCACCAAAAATAATGCAGGTTGTACGATCCGTATAATCTACGATGGCACTCATTTTATCACCCCCAACAATAACTACTTTTTTATAGCGTCCACTTTCAATTAACGCGGCGCCGGTTGTTAATCCGAATAAAAAACCGGAACAGGCGGCGCTTAAATCAAATCCCCAGGCATTTATAGCACCAATTTTATCGCAGATGATGTTAGCTGTTGCAGGAAAAATCATATCCGGTGTTACCGTAGCACAGATCATGCAATCAATTTCAGTAGGGTCAATGCCTCTTTTTTTGCATATTTCCAGCACCGCTGGAACAGCCATATCCGAAGTAGCCAGGCCTTCTCCCTTCAAAATTCTTCTTTCTTCCACACCCGTCCTGCTCCTGATCCATTCATCATTGGTATCAATCATTGTTTCCAGTATGGCATTGGTTAACCTGTATTCCGGAACGTATCCACCAACTGAAGTAATTGCTGCGGTAATTTTTTGCATATCGTATAAAAGATTTTTATTTTAGGTTTTATTTGATAATTTTAAAAGCGGGCAAAAATACGCTAAAAATCGCAAGGATGAATTTCAATACCTTCGGTCGGTTTTTATGCTTATTTTCGCAGCTGACTCAAAGAAAGACATGTACGCATACCTGGAAGGCAAATTTACTATGAAGAATGCGGCGCAGGTTTATGTGGACATAAACGGCGTTGGATACGAATTAAATATAAGCCTGAACACATTTACCTATATCCAAAATTTAGAAAAAGGTAAATTATATACTTACCTGCAGATAAAGGAAGACGGACACACACTCTATGGGTTTTTTGATAAGGGAGAAAAAGAAATGTTTATTCAGCTGATCAGTGTTTCCGGCGTTGGTGCTGCAACTGCCAGAATGATGCTGTCTCACCTGAAACCCGAAGAAGTAAGCAAAGCTATTATCCAAAACAATGTAAAACTGCTGGAAAGCGTAAAAGGAATTGGCAAAAAAACAGCTGAAAGACTGGTACTTGAATTAAGAGATAAAGTAGCCAAAGCCGCAACGGATCTCAGCCTGCCTGCCACAGTGGGCAATAGATTACAGCAGGATGCGTTAAATGCATTGGTTTCATTGGGTATATCCCGTCCACAGGCGGAATTGGCAATACAAAAAATCAACCACACTGAACCCGACATAAACAATTTAGAAGATTTAATAAAAAAAGCGCTTAAAGCCATTTGATCAAATTTTACTTTAATTGATTTAGCGGATGTTTTTTAAAAGAAAATTGTTACCAAAAGTAATTGGCTTTGGGTTGGGACAGTTAGTGGTTTTACTTTCAATTTCACTTTCCATTTCGGCACAAAATAATACCCCTTCAGGCAGAAATTTGCCTGCTATAGGCGATACCATTCCGCCAAAGGGACTGCCGTATCCCATTCATGATACCCGCAATGATTTTATGAACAGCGGTATTAAAAATACCCTGGATTTTAAAAAGCCATCCAACATTACAGATTCCGTTGCATACGATCCTGAAACACATTTATATACCCTCTACGAAAAAATAGGCAACAAATATTACCGTACTCCCACCACATACACTTTTGATGAATACTGGGCGTTGAAAAACAAACAGGCGGAACTGGATTATTTTAAGAAGCGGGCCAACACAATGAATTTGTTGAACCGCAAACTGACCAAGCCCAAAATGTCGTTGTATGATAACCTTTTTAACCGCTTATTTGGCAATGGTAAAATTGATATAGCGCCACAGGGCAACGTGGATATTACCGCAGGTTACCAGGGACAAAATATAAAAAATCCCACACTGCCGGAAAGAGCCAGGAAGAATGGCGGCTTCGATTTTAATATGGCCGCCCAGGTAAATGTAAATGCCAATATCGGCGACAAATTAAAATTTCCCATCAACTACAACACACTTGCCAATTTTGGGCAGGATAACCAGTTAAAGCTCGACTATTCGGGCGTGGATGATGAAATTATAAAACGTATTGAAGCAGGGGCTGTTACATTTAGCTCCCGCAGTACTTTTATTCCCGGAGCGCAGCAGTTATTTGGTTTAAAAACACAGTTACAGTTTGGTAAACTGAATGTAACTTCTGTATTGGCCTATCAAAAATCAGCAAGGCAAACAGCCAACCTGCAGGGTGGCGCGGCTTCGCAGGTGATAGACATTAAAGCAGATGAATACGAAGAGAACCGTCACTTTTTACTGGGCCAGTATTTTAAAGACAACTATAACAAGGTATTGGCGAAACTGCCAGCTGTGACAACGCCTGTGCAAATTCTTAGGTTAGAGGTTTGGGTGACCAATAAAAATGGTGGAACAACCAATACAAGAGACATCGTCGGCTTAATGGACCTGGGCGAAAAAAATCCGTTTCGTGCTCCGCCAACAATCAATGTGATAAGCAATTTTGCTCCCCCACAAAATGGAACCAATGACCTTTATAGTAAAATAATAACTAACGGCAATAACAGAAACCCCGCTTTGGTGGTTAGTAATCTGCAGGCTTTGGGCCTTGCGCCGGTACAGGATTTTGAGAAGACATTTGCCCGGAAACTGGATTCAACCGCGTATGTTTTTAACCGGCAGGCGGGATATATTTCTTTAAGTCAGCCCCTGCAATCGGATGAGGTACTGGCCGTAGCTTATCAATACTCTTATAACGGGCATACGTACCAGGTGGGTGAATTTTCACAGGATCTTCCGCCAGACAGCACTTCGGCTACACAAAAGGTGTTGTTTCTAAAATTATTAAAAGCAACGTCCCAGCGTACCCAATTACCTATCTGGCAACTGATGATGAAAAACGTTTATTCTGTTGGTTATGGTGTACTGACTCCAACAGATTTTAAACTGAATTTGTTATACCAGGAACCAAGCCTCGGAGCAAAAAGATATGTGCCTTTCGGCGATAAAAACCAGGGTACACCTATTTTAACACTGGTAAATTTAGACCGGCTTAACAGTAACCGGGATCCGCAGCCGGATGGTGTATTTGATTATGTGGAGGGCTTTACAGTTATATCACAATACAGCAGAATTGTGTTTCCTGTATTGGAGCCTTTTGGCCGCGACCTTGCGACACAGATATACAATGTGATACCTGCAACAGCCAAGGATACGTTGTATTATGCATTGTATGATTCCATTAAGGCAGTGGCGCAGCAATACCCAAATCTGAACCGGTTTGTAATGAAGGGGTCTGCCAAAACTTCGGGCTCATCCGATATCAGCATTGGTTATAATATTCCAAAGGGCAGTGTTAAAGTAACCGCAGGCGGACAAACATTAACCGAAGGAGTAGACTATGATATTAATTATGACCTTGGTACCATTAAAGTTACCAACCAAGCCATTTTGAATGCAGGTTTACCAGTTCAAGTAAACTTTGAAAATAATGCCGGTTACGGCTTGCAGCAAAAATCTTTTTTAGGATTGCGGCTGGATTACCTGGCGAAAAATACCCTGAAAGAACAACTGGCCATCGGTGGTACCATTGTCCGGTTAAGCGAGCGACCTTTTTTTACAAAAAATAATATTGGCGAAGACCCGATAAAAAATACCATGTACGGGCTGGATGTGAATTACCGGAAAGAAACACCAAGAATTACTAAGTTGTTGGATAAGCTCCCGTTCTATTCAACCACTGCACCATCAACCATTAATTTTTATGCAGAAGGCGCTTACCTGCAACCCGGGCATGCTTCGCAAATAGGCAAGGGCTCCGCAGGTGCTGTGTACATTGATGATTTTGAAGGAAGTAAATCTGGTATTGACCTTCGCTTTCCTGCCATCAGCTGGGGACTTGCTTCTACTCCGCAGGGTGCCACTGATGAGGCGGGTAATGAAATTTTTAAGGAAGGAAAATTAAATAATAACCTGGATTATGGAAAGAACAGGGCTAAACTAGCCTGGTACCAGATTGAGCCAGCTTTGCAACTGTATAAAGGGGCTAATAACCCGCTCGGCAATAACAGGGACGAACTGAGCGATCCGCAGGTGCGCCTGATAAGTCAGAGTGAAATTTTTCCTCAACGGACTACTGACTATGGACAAAACCAGTTAACAACGTTTGACCTTGCCTATTATCCTGATCAGAAGGGACCTTATAATTTTGATGCCTCTCCTTTAAGTATTGATGCGAATAACCGTTTAAAAAACCCAACGCAACGATGGGGTGGTTTAATGCGCAATATTGATCAGACAGATTTTGAAACAGCCAATGTAGAGTTTATAGAATTTTGGGTGCAGGATCCATTTATTAAAACGCCCATCTCCCCAACAGCGGGAGGTAAATTGTATTTTAACCTGGGTAATATTTCGGAAGATGTGTTGAAAGATGGCCGCCGTTTTTACGAAAATGGAATGCCTACGCCGAATGCACCGGCTCAGGTAGATTCTACTACCGTTTGGGGTAAGGCTCCCTTAAACCCGATACAGGTGACCAATGCCTTTAGCAATGATGCGAACGAACGGCAATACCAGGACGTTGGTTTTGACGGTTTGGATGATGCTGCTGAAAAAATAAAGAGGGCACCCTATCTTGCTGCTTTGGGCCCTGTACTTAATAGTGCCGCTTTACAGGAAGTGTCTGCTGATCCTTCACAGGATGATTATACGCACTACAGGGATGCTGCTTTCACGGCCAATGACGGGATTTTAAAAAGGTATAAAAATTTCAATAATCCCCAGGGTAATTCAAAAGTAAATGATGGATCTATCTTTTCATCAGCAGCAACACTTTATCCTGATGCAGAAGATTTGAATAAAGACAATACCATGAACGAGTCGGAAGAATATTTCCAGTACATCGTGGATATCAAACCGCAAACAGATCCGAACATGCAGATTGGGGTTAATTATATTGTAGATAAAAAAGTGGTGGGTGTAAAATTGGTAAATGGCAATACCCGTAACGAAACCTGGTACCAGTTTAAAATTCCCATCGGATCGTACAACAGGAAAATAGGTAATATACCCGACTTTAAATCCATTCGTTTTATAAGAATGTTCCTGACAGATTTTTCTGACTCAGTAGTAATGCGTTTTGGAAAACTGGAATTAACCCGCAACATCTGGCGCAGCTTTAAAAATAAAATTGATACCACCGGAATTTATTCTCCTATTTCTACCAACGTAGACTTTAATGTAGGGGCTGTTAACATTGAAGAAAATGACAAACGTTCTCCGTTGCCTTACCGCACACCAAGAGAAATTCAGCGCCAGCAAATTCAAAGCAACAACGGTGTTAATCTGTTGCAAAATGAGCAAAGTATGTCGCTGCAGTTTTGTGCTTTGGGTAAGAATGACGCAAGAGGTGTATTCCAAACTTTTGCCAACAGGGACATTCGCCAGTATGGTAATTTAAGCATGTACATACATGCAGAGAACAATGTCAAAAGTCCAAACAGTATTAAAGACAAAGACCTGAATGCTGTTATAAGGATAGGAACTGACTTTGTAAGCAACTATTACGAAATAAAAATTCCTTTGTATATGACGCCGCTTGGGGCCAATACGCTGAATCCTAATACAGATGCCTATAACGATACATTATGGCGGGCCATCAATAACCTCAATGTAGATCTTACCCTGTTACCCAAGTTAAAACAGCTACGAAATGTACAGGGTTCACCGACTGTTATTTTCAGTGCACTGCAGGGCAATGGTCAAACATATTCAATACTCGGCGATCCTAACCTCGGCGAGCTGAGGGGCGTATTGATTGGTGTCGAAAATGTAAATAATCCGAACGCCTGCGGCGAAATATGGGTGAACGAACTGCGGCTTACGTCTATCAATGAAAAAGGAGGGTATGCAGCCCTGGCAAGAATGGACATGAACCTGGCAGATTTGGGTACCGTAACTGGTTCAATTTCCACACATAGCAGCGGGTTTGGAACGCTGGAACAAAGGGTAGACGAGCGATTCAGGGATGATATGACCCAATTTGATGTAGCCGCTAACCTGGAATTAGGAAAATTGTTACCTAAAAAAGCAGCTATCTCCATACCTGTTTTTGCCAGTATTTCTCAAACCGTCAGCAAGCCGTTGTATGATCCATATGATCTGGACATCAAACTAAAAGATAAGCTGTCTGTGTCTCCTGCCAAAATGAGAGACTCGATAAAAAATGCAGCAGTAGATTTTACCAGTACCAAAACACTGAATTTTACGAACGTTCGCAAAAACCGCACGGGTACAAAAAAGCCTAAAATTTACGACATAGAAAATGTGGATGTCAGTTATTCTTATATCAATATAACAGCCCATAGTCCGTTGATAGAAAACAATGAAATTACGCGGCACCGTGGCGGTTTGGGCTACAATTTTGTACCGCAGCCAAAATACATTGAGCCATTCAAAAAAATGAAACTGTTTACCAAACGCAAAAAGCATTGGTTCGATTTGGTAAAAGATATCAATGTAAACCCGGTACCCTCACAGCTAAGTTTCAGAGCCGATATTCAGCGGCAGTTTGGTGCCATCAGGCCAAGAAGTGTTGGATCTGACAAATATAAAATTCCCGAAACCTATGACAAGTACTTCACTTTTCAACGGGATTATATTTTGCGCTGGGGTCTTACACGGTCCATCATGTTTGATTTTAATGCTACCAATAACAGTCGCATTGACGAACCTTACGGCCGTATTGATACAAAAGAAAAGAAGGATACTATTATTAAAAACTTATTTAAGGGAGGGCGAAATACGTTGTACAATCAAACGGCGAACGTAAGTTATACGTTACCTACAGCAAAATTTCCCCTGCTTGACTGGACAACGGTAAACCTGAAATACCAGGCTACTTACCGCTGGATCGGCGCTTCCAGGCTGGCTGTTGAGCTTGGCAATATTTTAGAAAACGGCCAATCCAAAGAAGCGACCGCTCAATTGGATTTCACCCGGTTGTACAACAAATCAAAATTTTTCAGGGTCATCGACCAACCGAAAGCAGAGCGAACAGAAAAAAATATCACCATTAAAAAAGATACGCTGTATAAGTATGTGATGAAAGACAGCATCAGGATTAAACAAATCAGGAAAATCAAAACAAGAAAAATAAAAGATCCCAACGCCATGCCATATGTAGGCAATATGGGCCGTGCTTTTGGTAAACTGGTGAGTAGTTTAAAACAGGTAAATGTTTCGTTATCTGAAAATGCCAATACCCGTTTACCCGGTTATATGGACAGCACGCAGGAAATAGGACGCAACTGGCGCAGCATGCAGCCTGATATGGGTTTTATTGCAGGCAATCAACCAGATACCAATTGGATGAGTGCTGCTGCAAGGAAAGGGCTGATTACAAGAGACAGTAATTTCAACACTATTTTTCAGCAATCCTTTGATCAGCGGCTGACGGTTACTGCTCAGCTGGAGCCGATACGTGATTTGCAGATTTCTGTAAACCTCAATAAAACGTTCAGTAAAAATTATTCTGAAATATTTAAAGATACAACCGGTACGGGCAATAATTTTGGTCACTTGAGTCCTTATTCCGGTGGAAGTTTTGATATTAGTTTTATATCCTACAAAACCTTGTTTGGCAAATTTGATCCCAACAGAATTTCCACCACGTTTCAAAAGTTCGAGTCGTACAGGCAAATTATTTCACAACGACTGGGCACTGCGAACAAATACAATGCAGGTATTCCGTCGGATGCGGATGGCTATGCGCATGGGTACAACCGCTATGCAACAGACGTTTTGATTCCTGCATTTGTTGCGGCTTATTCTGGTAAAGACCCCAAGTCTATCTCCCTTATCAATCAAAGCAATCCAAACATCAAATCAAATCCTTACAAAGGGTTTATACCTAAGCCCAATTGGAAAATTGATTACACTGGCCTTAGCAGGGTAAAGGGACTGGAAAAAATATTCAGTAACATCACCTTATCACATGCATATAACGGAAGCCTGAGCATGAATGGATTTACTTCAGCCTTATTTTATGCAGATCAGTTCAGGTACGGATTTCCTTCTTTTTACGATACGGTTTCTAAAAATTATGTTCCCTACTTTTTGGTTCCCAACATCACTATTACAGAGCAGTTTGCACCACTGGTGGGTATCGATGTAATGTTCACCAACCAGGTACAGTTTAAAATTGACTATACAAAACAGCGTACTCTCAGTTTAAGCCTGATAGATTTCCAGTTGAGCGAAACCCGGTCTACTGAATTTTCTATTGGTGGCGGCTACCGTAAAAAAGGGCTGCGATTGCTAGGTGGTTTGACGTTGCCCAAGTTCCTAAGCAAGGGTGGGAAAGGTAAACTGGATAATGAAATCAATTTCCGGTTTGATATGAAAATCCGTGACAATGTTACTGTAAACAACCGGCTTGACCAGGAAGCCACATTACCTACAGGCGGTAGTAAAGAAATAACACTTTCGCCAACTATTGATTATTACCTTAATAGCAGGGTAAACCTTAAACTATATTTTGATCAGCGAAGGGTAATTCCATATATTTCATCGAGTGCGCCGATTACCAATACAAGGGCAGGTGTGCAAATAAGAATTTCGCTGGCACAATAACTACTAATAAAACGTATATCATCCTCGCTTAACGGTGAGGATTTTTTTTTATTACGACATGCAGTAACACACTGATTTCTTAAACAATTTTTAAATAACTGATGCTATTACTTAAATGACCAGCTTGCTTTTAAGCAAATATTTCTTCCCATGCCATAAATTCCTGAACGACCATCAGGCGGGCTTTCGTAATATTCAAAATACTTCAGCCTACTGAGGTTGGATTGATATGCTTTATCAAACAAATTGTTTACCTGTAATTGAAATTGCAAGATGCTCGTTACTGTCAAAACTATCTTTGTGCTTACTGATAAATTGAAAAGGGTATAGGAAGGTGTTGGGGTTTCAGTATTGTTCAACGCTAAGAACCTGTTTTGAGCGGCATTGAATTCAGCTTCGATTTTTGCATTGATATCTTTTAAAATTTTTGACTCCATATTTATATTTTGGATCAGACTGCTTAATATTTTCAATGGTGGGATCAATGGCAAATAAGCCCCATTGATGCCTTTGCTTTTATAAGCACGTTTCTTGTTAAAACCATATACCATCGATAAGGCATTGTCAAATGAAAATGCTTTAAAACCAGATGGATGCAAATTTAAATTGAGCTCCATACCATACAGTTGCGCCGCGGCTTGCTGATATTGGAAAGCCTTATTACCCTGTGCATCTAAAACAGGGTTGGCGTTTTCATCTGTTAATTGCGATAAATAAATATAATGCGCTATGTTATTGTTGAACAGGCTGACATTAGCAGTAACATCTTTAAAACTAAACGCTGTTCCGATATCTTCCTGCAAACTAAATTCCGGAATAAAATTGCTGTTTCCCAGGTAAATGATATGTGCTCCGGGATCGAGTCCGTTAGATGCGAATTCAGTAATGCTGGGTGCACGGTAGCCCCTTGCCACGTTGGCTTTTATGCTGACGTGCTCGTTCGCCTGGTAAGTAGCGCCAATGCTCAGGGATGTGCCTGTGAATGACTTATTAAATTGGGGGAATTGTAAATAGGCTCCGGCTGTATCGGGCGAATAAATATGTTTGTTGAAGCCTGTCAGGTTGTTTACACCAGTATAGAATGGAGCACCTTTTAAATGCCTGTTGTCATATCTTACACCTCCGCTGATAGTCCATTTTTTTTGTTTCCATTTTCCATAGAGGTAAATGCCGGCATCCAGCAGCCTGTAATCGGGAATGGGGAAATCGGTAGCATCTTTACTCTTGTTGTTCTGATACATTCCATTTACGCCGAACGAAATTTCAGTGTTCAGTAAAGCCGGAGCGTTGTAACGAAGGCTGTAATTAAAGGTGTTCAGCCGTACATACATTCCAGCCTGTTCAGGTAAAGTGGGGTGATTATATTCCCGACGGATATTTTGTTGCAGTCCCAACAAAATATCAATGTTTCCACTGCCCAACTCATAATGATTGTTGCTGTATAATCTGTAGTGCTGAATATGCTGATGTAAAGGGCTGGGCATATATCCGTTTAATGTCGTCTCTGAAACCACTGGCCGGTTTTTTATGTCGTCGTTGCTGCCTTCATAAATTTGCCTGGTGAATTTTCTGGTTGCTGAATCCCTGCTCCCATCCGGTACTCCCTGTAGATTGTTATACAATGTGAGGCTCACATTAGAGTAACCTTTATCACTGTAATGCTGTACAATTACGGATGCATTGGTCTCCCGAAACCCTGTGTTATAAATCCTTTTATCAATGCTATTAGTGTAGTTTTTTGCCATTTTAAAAGAACCACGCATTATATATCCCCAATGGTTTTTTGACCACGATAGTTTTAGTCCGTTGCTGATTAAACCATTATTATGTTGATATTCTACATAATATTTTCCCTGCAGATTTTCGTCTTTATTTGCAGGTGTTTCTGGAATCAGGCTTACCACTCCCGCCACGGCGTCTGAGCCATACATAATGCTTGCAGGGCCTTTCACAACTTCTGCTTTGCCTATGCTGTATGCATCGGTTTCAATACCATGTTCATCGCCCCATTGCTGCCCTTCCTGCCTTAACCCATCGTACAGTACCAAAACACGGTTATAGCCCAATCCCCTGATGAAAGGCTTGGAAATATTGGGTCCTGTTTTAACGGCGTTCAGGCCAGGTACATTTTTTACCAATACATCTATGATGTTTGTTTCGGCACCATTTTCAATTGCTTTTGAAGATACACTGGTAATGGCGACTGGATTTTCCTTTGCAAGTGTCGCTTTCGATGCGCTGGTAACCACAACTTCATTTAATGTGCCAGATAAGGGCGTCATAAATACCTCCATATGTTTACCAGTCGGGGAAATTGTAATGGTATCTGAAAAGTAACCTGATGACGAAATCGCCAATTCCACAGCTGTCATGTTTTGCGGAATTGGTAACTTAAATTTTCCATTCACATCCGTACTTGTACCAACACCCGTTTGCATAATTTGAATGCTGCAAAAGCTAAGCGCCTGCTGAGTCTGGGCATCTTTTACTACGCCGCTTATATTTTGTGAGTGCACCGGCATTTCTAAAATCAAGATGGAAAAAAGCAAAAAAAATCTTCCGGTACAAAAATAATTTTTTACCAAGTGTTTATTAATTAGATAAACAAAAATAATAAGTTAGATTAATCTAACAAAATTATTTGTCAATATTTGCGCTTTTATTTGACGCACTAATTTTAATAGATTTGTGTTATGAATTCATTAATAGAAGAAAACTACCTGAAAGCTTTGTTCAATATGGCCAATGAGGCCGGCGAAGTGAATGTTACGGAACTATCAAGGAGGCTTGAAATAAAGATGCCTACCGTCACAAGCATGATGAAAAAATTATCAGATAAAAAGTTGGTACTGTACGAAAGTTATAAGCCTTTACGGCTGAGTGAAAAAGGCAAGAAAGAGGCCGGGCTAATCATCCGTAAGCACCGCCTTACAGAAATGTTTTTGGTTGAAAAAATGCACCTGGGTTGGGAAGATGTTCATGACATAGCCGAACAAATTGAACATATCCAGTCGCCTGTTTTCTTTGAAAAAATGGACGAGTTGCTCGGATATCCCAAGGTTGACCCACATGGTTCTCCAATACCTGATAAAAGTGGCAAAATAGTTTGGAAAGAGTATAACAAGTTAAGTGATTGCCGTGAAGGGGAAACAGCAAAACTAGCCGCCGTTATCAACACTTCGTCGGATTTTTTAAAATTTTTAAATGGCCGCGAAATGCGTTTGGGAGTAAAGATTAAGATACGCTCAATAGAGCCTTTTGATAAATCGATGGTGGTGAGTTATGGCAAAAGGCAGGCAGAAGTATTAAGTAATGTCGTGTGCGAAAGGATATTGGTTGAAAAAGAAGGATGATGTTTTTATTCTGTTTTATTAGTCAATGAATTTCTTTTTAAAGTAACAGGTTATTACTATTGGCCACTCTGGTATGCTCTTTAAAAAAATTAAAAACGCCCCGGGTGGCCAGGGCGCTTAATCAACCATTTATAATCAACATTTATGGGAAAACGTATTTATTGCTTCACTTTTTTAAGCAGCATTACATAGCCGCAAAGGTTCTTCTTTCCTTTATTTACCTGAACCGGTTTCATCATATGATATTCTGATAATTTTGGTATGTAGGAATAACTAATCACATTGCCATCTACATCTCCCCATTGTTTTTTCTGATAAGCAACCTGCTTTTCATCCCAGTCATACATTCTTACTTCATATAATTTAGAAGTAACATCACCAATAAAAACAAACTGGTACCAGCTGCCTTCTGTAAGTGGAACAATGACCGGCATTTCATATTCGCTTTCCATTGCCATAGAAGCTTCTTTTACTATTAAAAAGCCTTGTTTTGCCAGTTCCTGTTTTATACTATCCGCCTGGTGTAAAATATAGGGATCTGAGCATGCCGATTGTCGTATTACATTTTGAGAAGCTGCTTCTTTACTTAGGCCCAATAGTAAAGTAATTGAGATAAGAAGGGTGTAAATTTTCATGGTTTAAGGTTAGAGGTCATAGGATGTAAGCGTCGGGATAAATCTGTTCATTGGCCATTTATAAATGTATAACAATTTAAAATGGGCAGTATTCCAAATTCATGCCAGTATAACAACGGTTATTTTTATAAAATGTTATATAATGGCCAAAAAATTGCTGTCAAAAAACGCCAGCCTCAGGTATTTTTACTAAAATAGAAGGCATCAGCCTGTTGTGTACAGGTAATAATCAGGTCGTTGATGCAAACGTGTGCTGGCAGACCGGCACAATAAAATATGGTGTCTGCTATATCTCCCGCCGTCAGGGGAGTAATGCCGGTATAGGTGGCAGCAGCCTTTTCTTCGTCTCCCTTAAAGCGGACGAGGGCAAATTCAGTTTCAACAGCTCCGGGATGAACGGCTGTCACTTTGATGTTATGTTTAAGCAGGTCGATGCGCATGCCCCTGTTGATAGCATCAACAGCAAATTTACTGGCGCAGTACACATTGCCTTTTTCATATACTTCTTTACCGGCAACAGAGCCCATGTTAATTATATGGCCTGATTTCCTGGCTATCATAAATGGCAATACCGCTTTACTAACGTATAATAAACCGTGTACGTTGGTGTTTAACATCGTTTCCCAATCATCCATATCAGCATCTTCAAACAAATCACGGCCCGCGGCCAGCCCTGCATTATTGATTAAAATATCAATTTGCTTCCATGGTGCTGATAATCCTTCAATTGCTTTATTCACGGCCAGCCTGTCCTGGACATCGAATATTAACGAGATTACTTCAGTTGGATATTCAGTCTCTAAACTTGCTTTCAATTTTTCCAGGCGTTCCGTTCTTCTGCCCGTTATGATGAGACTATAGCCAGCCGAAGCAAATTTTCTTGCGCAGGCTTCGCCAATACCCGAAGTAGCGCCTGTTATTAATACGATCTTATTCATGCCCCTAAATTAAGGTAGATTATTTGAAGTTTGAAGGGTTAATGCCTTGATTCCAAGCCTGTAATGGCCAGGAAAGTGAAATTATTACTTTGGGAGGCAGGTTGTAGCGTTGGGGCACAACGGTAAGGCAGGGTGAAATATGCTCTTATCGCAGCAACACAACATAGCCTTTTCGTTTTATTACATTGTTTTGAAAAGTAGCCCCTTCCGCCATCCAAACATACGTGCCGGGATCTTGCGGGTTGCCTTTGAAAGTGCCATCCCATCCCTGTCCCTTCTGACTGGTAGCAAACATCAGTTTACCCCAACGGTTATATACCCTGAAATAATTAAGGGTTCGCATGCCCAGTAAAATGGGTTTCAGTACATCATTATTCTGATCATTGTTAGGAGTAAATGCAGTGGGCACATAAAAACTGGGTGGCACTTTGTACAATTTTACATGGATGCTATCTGTATCGCTACAGCCTGCTTCACTGGTTACTTTTAAATAGTAGGTAATATTTTCTTCCGGCAGGGCAGTAGGATTGGCGGTATTGGTATTGCTAAGCCAGGTGGACGGCGTCCATTCATAAGCGATACCGCCTGTGGCATTAAAAATCAGAGGCTCGCCCAATACAGAAGTTGTATCTGGCGGACCTGCGTTAGCCACTACTAAAGGATCTACATTTAAAATCACCGTATCATAAGCAGGTTTTGGGCAACCGGTAACATCCGTCACAGCAACAATGTATTGCGTGGTGTTTGTTGGGTTTACTGCTATCGGATTGGGAATATTGGTAGCATTCAAAAAAGTAGCAGGGCTCCATTGATAACTAACGCCACCGGTAGCTTTTAATTGAACTGACCGTCCATAGCAAACCGTGGTATCGTTTCCCGCTTTGGCAGGGGGGTATGGTAGCGTACGAATAGTTATATCATCAGCACTGCTGCACTTGCCAACATTGCCTACCACATGATAAGTTATAGCAGGTACCAGCGGGTTGGCAAAGGGATGTTTCGCAGTATCGCTGCTCAGGTAGGTTGACGGGCTCCAGGTATAATGCAACGCATTGCCCGTAGTACCTATTAACATTCCATCTGTTTTACAGATAATGGTATCATTACCGGCATTGACGTTGACCGAACGTATTACATCTACAAACACAGAATCTTTACCAATACAACCCGTCGGGTCTGTAAAGGTTAAAAAATAGGTAGTGGGTACATCAGGACTTACCAGCGGGTTGGCGCTGGCAACGTTGTTAATATTGTAATTCGGACTCCATTGAAAAGTACCTGTATTGTTTGTTTTTATTTGCAGTGTATCAATAAAGCAAATCAATGTATCTCTTGGTATAATTGAAATGGCGGGTGTGTTCCTGATTTGAATAGTGCTTTGAACGGTATCTATACAACCCAATGTGCTGCCTACAATCAGGCGAACCTGGTAGGTACCGGAATCTGCGTAAATATAGCTGGGATTTTTTGCTGCACTCGTATCAGTAGTTGTAGCCAGGTTACCAAAGTCCCAGTGCCAGCCCGTTACGGAACCAAATTTAGCGTTGGTAGTATCCGTAAACTGTACCGGAAATCCTTTACACAAAGGTGCATTGGATTTAAAACCAGGAAAAAATCCGGGATACACTTTCACCTGGGTAGTGGTTGAGTCTGCACACAAGCCACCTATATCTACCCTTAATTTTAAGAGATAAACGCCGGTGTCCAGGTAGTTGTGTGTAGGAGTTGCTAATGAAGACGTGTTATTAATACCCGACGCCGCTTCACCAAAATCCCAGAAATAGTTAGTACCGGAGGGATTGGTTGCGTTGTTGGAAAAGTTGACAGTAAATCCATCACAACTAGTTGGAATAGGGTTTAAAAATGCCTTGGTGGCCGAGCAGTCTCTTACCCTGATGTGTAATTCTTTCCGGGTTTCACCAATGTAAACCCCTTTTCTATATTCAGACACACACACGGTTACCGCATATTCTCCGGTATTTGTAATGGGTGGCGCAATACCACTTATTAAGCCGGTAACAGGGTTAATAGTGACTTTAGTGCCGAGTGGATTTGAACCGCTGTATGAAGCAAAATAAGGAACCGTATTATAAGGAGGAGCATCTGCTATTGCAGGAGCCGGTTCTGTAGCAGTGCCACCACTAAACGAATTACAGAAAGAGTAACTCAATGAATCTTTATCAGGATCGCTTGCTGAAAACGGGTATCTGAAAAAACTATTCTCGCAAATCACCGCTGTGTCATTTACGGGAAACTCAGGACTACTATTTTTAATGGCATCCGGCACAGGAGAGGCAGTGCCTGGAATTTTAATTGTGTAGGTGTTTCCAATGGTACCCGAGTTGGCAATGTTGTCCATATTTTCAATACGACAACAGCGCTGATAGCTGATGGTATAGCCGTTGGCGGAAGCAGGCAATTCAACACTTGCAAGTTCGTAAGTAACAATCCGGTAATAACAAATCGCCTGGTCGCCGGTGATGCAGGGATCATCATATATTTTTTGTAGTAAAAAACTTGAGGTTTGCTTTACAAGAATGTTATCGACTTGCGTGGAAGATGTTCCGCTAAAAATGGTAAAATTTACAGTGGGGTCAATTTGAGCACCTGTTGCATCGCAATCCATGTAAACTGTAAGTGTAATTTTATATTTGATGTAGGACGTATTGGCCGTGCCTGGTCCTAAGTAACGGTAATTGAAAAAACCTCCTTTAATGTGGCGGGAAAAAGTACATAAGGTACACATGAGTAAAATCGATAGAAGGAAGATTTTTTTCATTCTTTGTCCTGCAGTTTAGGCAAATAATAGATATAAATATAGTTAAAAACGTTGGGTGGCCGGATGGTTAACTTGTTAAAAGTAATTGAATAAAAAATTGAACAATACTTTATTGGCTTTTTCCGATTCCTCCCACATACCCATGTGGGCCGACTGTTCTAAAATGGTAACACACGATTGGTCCGGCAGGTAGCATTGTTGCAGGCTGCTTTGCAAAGGAATGGCCATATCATTTTCGCCAATAATAAACAATACTGGTGTATTCATTTGTTTTAATACGCGTGTTCTGTCTGGCCGTTCAATCATTGCTTCGTAATATTGAACCAGCGCTTCATTGCTAAAATTTTTGCCGTATCCAATAAGTGCATTTATTTTTTCAGGATTGTTTTCAACAAATGATGCGGTAAACAATCCAGGTATACTTGTTTTTAAAAATGAAAATGCTCCTTTTGTTTTTATAAACTCAATTGCTTTGCGCCTCGTTTGTTTTTTTTCTTCACTGTCGGCAAAAGCGGTCGAGTGAAATAATCCGATGCTGTTTAAACAGCCGGGATATTTTTCAGCAAATGACAGCGTTGCATACCCGCCCATACTATGCCCAATGAGTGTAACTTGTTCTTGCCCTTCCGGGTATTCCTTGTCTATTATTTGTTTTACTACATCTGCATAGGTATCAATATTGGCATCTTTTATAATTTCCGATTGTCCGCTGCCCGGAATATCGGGAACGATGAGACGGAAATGTTCCTGCAGAAAATCAATTTGCGGTTGCCAAACTTTACCATCTTCCCCAAAGCCATGAAGTAATACCACAGGTTTGCCTGCACCATAAACCTGGTAATAAACGAACGAATTTTGACAGATAATATGTTTTGCTTCCATAAAAAATTAAAATAACTGGTATCTGCGATAGCTACTGTACAGCATCATAAGAATTACCGGTAACAGAGCATTGTTCATTTGCTGTGGCAGAAAAAACCAACTCAATAGCACAAGGATTAAACCGATGGTCAATAAACCCAGATATTTTTTTACCCAATTTTTTTTGCTGTTAACAAAAAATGCAAACACGATATTTGTTGGCCATGCCCAAAGCAAGTTGAAGTTATTTTTAACCATGGAGTGATCAGTGCTTGTCCACATAAACACAAATAAAATGCCCAAAGCGCCGGTTAAAAAAAGTAACAATCCATCGAAACCGTTTAAAAAGAGGATTATTTTTTTATTGCCGGAAAAACTTAAGGCGATGATGAATACTAATAATATTGAAAAAACGACCATTGGCGTAAAAAAGGAATGACCGTTGTCTGCCGGTGTAAATGGATATAACTTGCTTTCACTCACAACCAACTGATGCTGCGGATTTGTGCTGTCCAATGCCTTCATCAGGTTATCGGGTAAAAATTGAGATTGAGCGGTAGTCATTACAGCATCAGTGGGAGCGCCCAGCAAAAGGTCAATGCCTAATTTGCTCCAGTACTTGCTACCTTTATCAAGGTATTCATGAATGGCCTGGCGAAACCGTGTTTTTGCGGGCATCACGGGCTTCAATGGAGGATAATTGGTTTTAAATTGTACAATAATATCCCTGAGCCGTGTGGTGCAGTTATCCAAAAAGAAATCATATTGGTAATACCTGTTTTGTTCCTTTGCATTGTTGTAAACAAAATGCATGAGCGCTATTTTTTCGGCGGCACTTAAATTTAATACTTGTTCCGTCATGCCCCGGTTGGTAGTTTGATATTCTTCTTTAAAGTCAGGAAAATCTGCTGTCGAAACGTAATACAATAATTTGCCCCTGATAAATTTTATATAGAAGCCCGGATCATCGAAATTAAAAGTGCCGTAATTAAAAACAATGTCTGATACACTACTACTGTCGGTTACCCTTAAAGCACTATGACCGAAAGTAGAATACAATTCATCGCCGGGTGTACAGGTGAGCAATGAAACCCTGATATGTGAGGAATCCTGGGCGAACGAAGTAAAAGATAAAAGAAAAAATACTACAGTTAACAACTGCAATTTGAAACGGTAAAATGCAGAGGCTGTACTATTATGCAGGTTTTGTTTCATGATAATTATTTCAGCCTGTGCAGAAGTTTGCCGGAATATATTTTCTTGTTTTAAAATTTGTAACGTAACAATGACATCCTTCGCGATACAATCGTTGCATTAATTAATATGTTTGGACATAATAGTTCGTTAAAGCGGTACAGTACAAGAGGGCGATGCAACGATGCACCACAAAGCTTCAAAGCCCGGACACTAAAACTGCACTGTTTACCTGCTGTAATTAGGTGCCTCTTTTGTAATGGCAATATCGTGTGCATGACTTTCACGCATACCCGCGTTCGTTATTTTTACAAATGTAGCATTCTGTAAAGCCTTGATATTACTGGCGCCGCAATAGCCCATTCCTGCCCGCAAGCCACCTGTATACTGATACACAATTTCTTTTAACGGACCTTTAAAGGCAACCCTTCCTTCAATGCCTTCCGGTACAAATTTTTTGATATCGGCCTCCACGTCCTGGAAATAGCGGTCGCTGCTGCCTTGCGACATTGCACCCAGCGAACCCATGCCGCGGTATTGCTTGAACCTTCTTCCTTCGTAAATAATTGTTTCGCCGGGGCTCTCTTCCGTGCCTGCAAAAACATTGCCCATCATCACGCAACTGGCACCTGCGGCCAATGCTTTAACCATATCACCGGTGTAACGTATGCCGCCATCGCTGATGATGCCAACATTCTTTCCTTTTAATGCTGCGGCAACCTCCATCACGGCAGTTATTTGAGGAACACCTGTACCAGCAACAATACGCGTAGTACAGATAGAACCTGGTCCTATACCTACTTTCACCGCATCAGCGCCGGCCTCGGCCAACGCTTTGGCACCTGCACCGGTGCCCACATTACCCGCAATTACCTGTATACCTTTGAAAGTTTTTTTAATTGCTTTCACCGCATCTATTACGCCTTTTGTATGGCCGTGTGCGCTGTCCATGCAAATAATGTCAACACCCGCTTTTTGTAAAGCGGCAACCCTGTCAAGTGTATCCTTTGTAATGCCAACTCCTGCGCCAACCAGTAACCTGCCAAAGGAATCTTTTACTGAATTGGGATGGCTTTTTAATTTAAGGATATCGCCAAATGTTACCAGGCCAATCAGTTTGCCGGCTTTGTTGACAACGGGTAATTTTTCAATTTTATTTTTTTTGAAGATGAGTTCTGCTTTTTTAAGATCGGTGCCTTCGGGAGCGGTAATGAGATTTTCTTTGGTCATGATGGTACTTACCTTTTCTTTAAAATTGGTTTCAAAGCGTAGGTCGCGGTTGGTAAGAATGCCTATTAATTTTTGTGCACCATCAATAATTGGAATACCGCCGATTTTATTTTCCCGCATAATACGAATTGCTTCGCCAATCGTTGCATCAGCGGTCAATGTAATAGGGTCAAGTATCAATCCGTTTTCACTTCTTTTAACTTTTCTTACCTGGTCGGCCTGCTGATCAATACTCATATTTTTATGCAATATGCCAAGGCCACCTTCCCGTGCCAGGGCAATTGCCAGCTGGGCTTCAGTTACGGTATCCATGGCTGCGCTCAGCATGGGTACATTTAATTTTATCGATTTGGTAAGTGTAGCGGTGATGTCAACTTCGCGGGGAAGGACTTCTGAATAAGCAGGTATAAGTAAAACGTCATCGAACGTTAAGCCTTCACCGAAAAATTTGTTGGATTTTGTTTGTGCCGGAGTGTTGTTTATTGTTGCCATAGGCAAAGATATATGAAAAAGTAAACGCTCCCAAAACCAAAGAATTTTTTTAAAGTATCAACTTATTTTATATACTTTACCGGGTAAGCTGTCAACTATTCCATTCATTTCCAGCATCAGTAAAGCTGCAGCCATGGCGCTACTACTGAGGCTACTCTTAAAATACAGCTGGTCTATCTGCAGGCTTTCGTGCTGCTGTAATATATCTACCACTATTTTTTCATCTGCGGTAAATTCTATAAATAGTTCCCGTTGTTTTTTATGGGTAGTTTTTGCTGCAGATTTCCAATTCATCATTTCAAGCAGGTCATCTCCGCCGGTGATTAAAGAAGCTTTATTATTTTTTATCAAATAATTGCATCCTTCGCTTTTGCTATCAGTTGTTTTGCCGGGTATAGCAAAAACGTCTTTGTTGTACCCGTTGGCTAATTCAGCTGTAATTAATGAACCTCCTTTTTTGCCGCTTTCGATCACCACTAACCCATCACACATGCCAGCTACAATACGGTTACGTTTGGGAAAATTTTGTTTATCGGGGTTGGTGTTGTTTAAAAATTCGGTTAGCAATCCGCCCTGTTCAACCATCTGTTTGGCCATGCTTTTATTTTGCGGCGGATAAATCCTGTCGAGCCCGTGCGCCAGCACGCCTAAGGTAGGTAGATTATTTTTTAATGCCGCTTTATGTGCGATGGTGTCAATCCCATATGCCAGTCCGCTTACTATGAGTACATTTTCAGATTGTAATTCTTCTACCAGTCTTTCGCAAACGGCTTTGCCATAATCACTATTACTGCGGGTGCCCACAATGGAAATAATCCGGCTCGTATTTAAGTCAGCTGTTCCCCTGTAAAACAGCAGCAGCGGGCTATCGTAACAGTTTAATAAGCGTTGCGGATAATTTCTATCTGTTATAAAGAGTGGGGTAATTTTGTACTGTTCAATAAATTTTATTTCCGCTTCGCTGCTGGTAAAATCGGTGAATGATTTAATGCTGTTAGCCCTTACTGTGCCAATACCTTCCAGGTTTTCAAGCTCCTTCTTTTTTGCTTTAAAAACAGACTGTGCGTCGCCATATATATTTATCAATGACTTGGCATGTACATCGCCAATATTAGGCACAAGGGTTAATGCAATTTGATAAAGCAAATCAGACATGGGGGATGGCGGCTTGGTAAATATAAGAACAATAATAAAAAATCTTTTTACCAAAACACAATATTAATTGCTGATAACGCTTAATTCCGTTCTGCGATTGAGGGCTTTACCCGTCTCGGTAGTGTTATCTGCAATAGGTTTTGCAGCACCCAGGCCTTTAAACTGCAGTCGTTCGCGGGCTATTTGCCTGCTGGCCAGCAGGTAGTTTACAACAGACAATGCCCTGCCGTTGGACAGCACAACATTATCCTGTGGTTTACCAACATTATCAGTAAAGCCGGTGATTACAATTTTCAGTTTCGGGTTATCATTCATCAATTGAATTACCTTATCCAGTTCAACAATCGACGCTGGTTTTAATGCTGTTTTCTTTGTGTCGAAAAAAATATTTTTTAAAATAATTGAAGCGCCGGTTTCAATTGGCTGCAAGGGAATATCGGCGGTATAAACTGAATCACTACTTGCATCAATATTATAATGCTCGGAAAAAAAGAGATATCCTTTCCGGTTTACGTTGAAAGCATAATCTTTACCTACAGGCAGTGTAGTTAAATAATTACCATCTTCATCCGTTTGTACTTTGCTGACTAAACGGCGTGTATTGATGTCCGTTAATTCAACTGAAGAAGGCAGACCATTTTTTGTTTTGGCATCAAATACTTTTCCTTTTACCCACAATGTTCTGGGTGGTTGTATATCTTCCCTTAATTGAAAACTATATAAATCTAACCCGCCACGGGTGTCACTTCCGTCGCTTGCGTAATAGGCTGTTTTCCCATCAGCAGCTACAATCAAAGAACCTTCTTCATCAATGGTGTTGATGGGATAGCCTAAATTTTCGGGTTCACTCCAGGTGCTGTCTGTTATTTTTTTGGAAAAGAATAAATCTGTCTGACCGTAGCCGGGATGGCCGTTGCTGTTAAAAAATAATGTTTGGTTATCGGCGTACATAAATGAGCAGCTTTCATCGCCTTTGGTATTGATGACAGGTCCCAGGTTTTCCGGCCGGCTCCACTTGCCGGCATTACTCCGGTGCGTTACCCAAATGTCTTTACCACCATAGGTTCCAGACTGGTTGCTGGAAAAATAAAGATCTCTTTTATCCGGGGAGAGTGAAGGCGACGATTCCCAAAAATCGGTGTTTACTATTGGGCCAATATTTTCTGCTTCGCTCCAGCCATTTTTTGTTTTAAAGGAAATATATAAATCGCAGCTGCCCTGGCCTTCGGGGTAATTACATCCCGTGAAAATAATCCACTCACCATCCTGCGAAATGTTTTGTGCTCCTTCATTTAAATTGGTATTCACCTTTCCTCCGAGCGGTTTTGCCTTGCTCCATTTTCCATTTGTAAAGTCGGATTCATAAAAATCTTCATCGCCTGAAAGTCGCCTGGTGAAAATTAATTTTTTACCATCAATGGTAAGGGATGGATAATATTCCAGTGCATCTGAATTAACACTGTCGCCTAAATTTTTACGGGCAAATACATAATTTTTTGCGGGATGTTTTTTATCATACTCCAGTGCAAATTCATACACGCTTTTGCGGTAATTGCCTGCTTTAATGCTTTGCGGATTGAGTGTGGGGTTGGTTAAAAATTCGGTAATTGCTGTTAATGCTTTTTGAAATTGCCCCATGCCCGCAAGTGAAATTGAGTAGGGCAGCAAATAAGTTTTTGCAAACACGGAATCCAGCTGCAAGGCTTTTTCAAAATTAATAACCGAAGAATCATATTTTTTCTGATCGGCGTAAATTCCTGCTTTGGTTAGCCAGGCTTCTACAAATTTAGGGTCAATGCTGATGGCTTTATCAATGTCGGCAATGGCAGCATCATATTTTTGATCCATTGCATTTTGATATGCTGATTCATAAATAGCGTACGCTTTTTTATTTACTTTTTCAGGACTATACCATTGGGCTTTACTTACTGCAACAAAGCAGGAAAGTGAGCATACAACCAAAGCCAGTCTTTTAAAAGTAATGTTTGTTATTGCCATACACTATCAATTGTTGGTTGAAGGTAAAACGAATTACAAAGAAAAAATTGTGATGGCTGTTAAAGTTGCTTTTGGAAGCAGAAGGCTTAAAGCTTAACGCCAAACGCTTAAGCATGAAGCCTAAAGGCTGAAAGTATTGGATTTACTGATAAATAGCAACGTGGTTTTTCACTTGCCTTTTACTTTCTGCCTTAAGCTTTCGGCTTTATGGTACGTTTATGTATTTGTGTATTTGCAGAGAAAGTTGCCATTTGGGATGGGCTTTAATATAATCAATGATTAACGGCGTAACTATGGCAGCTTTATCCCACTCGGGTTGTAAATATAATTTGCAGTGTGGTGACACCAATGAAGCATATTTTTCTGCCCAGGCAAAATCTGACTGATTAAAAATAACAACTTTTAATTCGTTAGCGAATGGAACTACTTCAGGTAGCGGTGCTTTAAATTTTTTAGGCGAAAGGCAGATCCAGTCCCAGCTGCCGGATAGGGGATGGGATCCCGAGGTTTCAATATTTGTTTCAAAACCTTTTGACTGTAAGGCAGATGTGAGTGCTGTTAAATCATGCATCAGTGGTTCGCCACCCGTAATTACCACCAGCCTGGCAGGCGTTGCTGCTACTATTTCAACAAGTGTATCAATAGCCACCAATGGATGTTTATTTGCATCCCAGCTATCTTTTACATCGCACCAAACACAGCCTACATCGCATCCGCCAAGGCGTATAAAGTAAGCGGCCCGGCCCTGGTGGCCACCTTCTCCCTGGATGGTATAGAAGTGTTCCATTACAGGAAGTTGTTGCGTTATGGTGGAAGAAGTTATAGTCATTTTTTATTAATCATTCTAATGAACAGCTGCTGTTACGCTTAGATAAAAGCCGCTAAAGGGTATACGGTAAAAGTGAGTGACACAACGATGCTGATTGAAAAACAACTACTGGTAAACAATAATTATTTTTGTTCACATGCATTGAAGGTGTTCATCAGCAAAGCTGCAATGGTCATTAATCCGACGCCGCCGGGTACTGGTGTAATATAGCTGCATTTGGGTGCTACGTTTGCAAAATCAACATCGCCTTTAATGGCAAAGCCGGATTTTTTTGTATCGTCTTTTACCCTTGTGATACCTACGTCAACTACCACAGCATTTTCCTTTACCATATCGGCCGTTAAAAAACCGGGTATGCCGAGAGCGGCTACAATAATATCAGCCTGTAAACAAATTTCCTTTAAATTATGGGTGTGGCTATGACAAACAGTTACGGTGCAATTGCCCGGGTAGGCATTGCGGCTTAATAAAATACTGATGGGTCTGCCAACAATATTGCTTCTGCCGATAACGACTGCATGCTTGCCTTTGGTGTCAATTTTATAATGTTCCAGCATCAGTAAGATGCCGTAAGGTGTAGCAGGAATAAAGGTGGGCAGGCCCTGAACCATTTTACCAATACTCATCGGATGAAACCCATCCACATCTTTATCAGGATGAATAAGACCAATAATTTTTGCTTCGCTGATTTGCTTTGGCAAAGGCAATTGTACCAGGATACCATCCACATCCAAATCGGCATTTAGTTCCTCAATTGCTGTAATTAACTCAGCTTCTGTTATAGTGTCAGCCAATCTTATCAGTGAACTTTTAAAGCCTACTTCTTCGCAACTTTTTACTTTACTGGCAACGTATGTTTCGCTGGCGCCATTGCTGCCCACTAAAATGGCGGCAAGGTGAGGCGTTTTTTTACCGGCACTTTTTGCCGCTTCGGTTTTAATCTTAATAGCATCTTTTACAGCCTGAGATACAATTTTTCCATCTAAAATTTGCATGCTGCAAAAGTAACTACTATTAATAAAACTATTTCAATTGGAAAAATATTATTATATTACTAATATTAAATCTGTAACGTTTTGAAAAAAAATAGTTGTACAGCCGCCCTGCTACTTTTTGCCATATCGCACTGCTTGTCACAATCTTTCCGTCAACCGCTTTCGGCCGGCTATATTGGCCTTTCGGCTTATAGTACACGCCAGGCTGATGCCTTATCTTTTATAAATAACCAGGCTGCCTTAGCACAGGTGAAAAACATTACGGCAGGCGTGTATGGCGAACGAAGATTTTTGCTTGCCGCTACCAGCTTGTATGCCGCTGCTGTGGCGGTTCCTACGGCCAACGGTAACTTCGGGGTTGCTGTTCATTACAGTGGGTTTAAAAATTTTAATGAAAGCCAGGCAGGCCTTGCCTATGCAAGGAGCGTTGGTAAAAAACTGAATGTCGGCATTCAATTTAATTACTATAACTACAACGCGCCGTCTTACATAAATTCCAGTGTTATAAATGTTGAAATAGGAACTGTTTTTCATCTCACGGATAAGCTAAATCTTGGCCTGCATGTATACAATCCTGTTGGGGGCAAATTTTCAAAAACCGATGAAAAGCTTAACAGTGCTGTTACAGTTGGGGCGGGTTATGATGTGAACGATCATTTTTTTATTGGGGCTGAAATTGTTAAAGAAGAAAAATTCCCTGTCAATATCAATACGGGTGTTCAATACCAGTTTATGAAACAGTTTTTTGCGAGGGTTGGTGTTGCCACCGCTACTTCTGCCGGGTATGCAGGTTTTGGAGTTGGATGGAATAATTTCCGATTGGACGTTACAGGGAGCTATCACCCGCAACTTGGTTTATCGCCGGGGCTGCTGCTGATTATTAATTTCGAAAAGCCATCCAAATCAGCTCCAGATGATACGCCTTAAAAAAAATGGAGGATGTATTTTACCTGCTGCTTTAAAAGTGGCGGGTTATTCTCTGTTGATTGGAACTATCATTTTATTACCGGAATTATTAATAGCACAAACGCCGGAAATACCTTCCAACATTGCAGAACAACAACTGGAGGCCATAACCGAAAACAATGATGATAATGAAACAGAAGACGATTCTTTTTTACAATCCATGCAACAGTTTTTAAAAGATCCAATTAACCTGAATACTGCCGATGCGGAACAATTAAAAGAACTAATGATATTATCTCCCCTACAAATTCAAAACCTGATCAGTTACAGAAACCTGTTGGGCAATTTTATTAATCTGTATGAGTTGCAGGCCGTGCCAGGATGGAATATTATCACCATTCAAAAACTGCGGTTATTTATTACCGTTAGCAACAAAGTTGTGTTGACACATTCTTTAAATGAAAGGTTGCATAATGGAAGCAATACAATATTGGTAAGAGCATCGGAGGGATTAGAGAAGTCGAAAGGGTATAGAACAGATGCTACAACAGCACACAATTTTTATCCGGGCTCACCGCAAAAGGTTTTTGTGCGGTACAAATACCAGTACAAAAATTTGTTGCAGTATGGCTTGTTGGCGGAAAAGGATGCAGGAGAACAATTTTTTAAAGGCGCTCAAAAAAACGGATTTGATTTTTATTCAGCTCATTTATTTGCACGAAATATTGGTGTTATAAAACAACTGGCATTGGGCGATTTTACTGTGAACATGGGGCAGGGCTTAACGCAATGGCAAAGCCTTGCTTTTAAGAAAAGCGCCGATATAACGAATATTAAAAGACAGCTGGCAATATTACGGCCATATAATTCCGCGGGAGAAATTAATTTTCATCGTGGAGTTGGAATTACCATTGGCAGAAAAAACTGGGAGACAACGGTATTCGCATCGCTCAAAAACGTGGATGGCAATTTTGCTTTGGACACAATTAATACTGATGGCTTTATTACTTCTTTACAAACATCGGGCTTGCACAGAACCAGCAGCGAGACCGCTGATAAAGGTATACAACAGCAACTTGCTTTTGGTGGTAACCTGGCATATAATAAAAACATTTTTCATGTAGGGGTGAATGGAATTCAATATCATTTCCGGCTTCCGATTAATAAGGAAGCAGTGCCTTATAATTTATATGCATTGTCAGGAAATACATTGGGCAATTACAGTATTGATTATTCCTATACTTTTAAGAATATGCACTTTTTTGGGGAAGCTGCGGTGACCAATAATTTTGCTAAAGCATTTGTAAACGGGTTGCTCATTAGTGTGGATGCAAATGTTGACCTGAGTTTTTTATATCGGAACATTTCAGAAAAATACCATGCTTTATATTCCAGTGCCTTTACAGAAAATTCAACACCGGTAAATGAAAAAGGAATGTTCGGTGGCATCAGCATAAGGCCAACCAATTTTTGGCGTATTGATGTATATGCCGATTTATATAAATTTCCCTGGCTTAAATATTTAACGGATGCCCCATCGGCAGGTGCTGATTACATGTTGCAGGCAACTTATAAACCGAATAAACAATTGGAATGGTATGTACGGTACCACGCGGAATCCAAATCAAAGAATTTTAATCCCGATTTATCACTGCTTTCGCTGGTTGTAAATAAACCTAAACAAAATTTCAGAACGCAGGTTAATTATAAAATTAATTCTGCCATTACATTCCGCAACAGGGTGGAGATGGTTTGGTATAACAAAAAAGGTCAGGATGCGCAAAATGGATTTTTATCCTTTGCAGATATTCTTTATAAACCGGCATTAAAGAATTATTCAGCCGGTATGCGTATGCAATATTTTGAAACGGGTGGCTACGAAAGCCGTTTATATGCTTATGAAAATGATGTGTTGTATAGTTACTCCATTCCTGTTTTTTATGATAAGGGCTTCAGATATTACCTCAACTTTAATTACGATTTGAATAAGCAAATAACTGTATGGATAAAATGGGGACAAAGTATTTACCAGGATAAAACTTCCATTGGCAGCGGGCTGGATGAAATACCGGGAAATAAAAAATCTGAAATTAAAATGCAATTGCAGTACCGATTTTAAAATTTAACGTCGACTTGCTCAGAATATTGTTTTTACAAAATATAACTATTGCAATTTTATAGGGTCTATTTCCTACTTTTGTTGTCCAGCTATAGATTATCAACATAACCACATTTAAATTTTTATTATGCCCGATCAACAAGTGCCCAATCAAATAAACATAGAGATTTCAGAGGAAATGTCCGAAGGTCAGTATGCCAACCTCGCTATTATTACGCACAGTCATGCCGAGTTTATTATAGACTTTGTAAACGTGATGCCTGGTACACCAAAGAGTAAAGTCAAGAGCCGGATTATTTTAACTCCTTTTCACGCAAAGCGTTTTATGAAGGCAATGGTGGAAAATGTAAAAAAGTTTGAAACAGCCAACGGCGTAATACAGGATATGGAAGCACTTGAGATTCCCTTTACTTTCGGAGGGCCGCCGGCTCAGGCTTAAGTATTGTTGGATATTAAAGCAATCCGCCATCGGCAAAACTATAATAACCTTCTTCGCTTACTATCAAATGATCCATCATTAAAATATCGAGGTATCGGGCGGCTGTTTTAATTTTTTGTGTTAGTTCTTCATCTGCCCTGCTCGGCCGTAAATTACCTGAAGGGTGATTGTGACAAAGTATGATGGAAGTGGCTTCCTGCTCCAATGCTATTTTTAATATGACTCTAGGATCGGCTACCGTGCCTGTTAACCCGCCGCGGCTTATAATTTCAAAATGATTTATTTTATTGGCCTTGTTCAAAAAGAGCACCGCAAACACTTCATAGCTAAAATCCTTAATGGTTGCCCGAAGATATTGTGCAATATCGCTGCTTGTTTTGATCACAGTTTTTTCCAGCGCAGCTGAAGCATGTCGTCTGCGCCCGATTTCCAGCGCAGCCGCAATGGTAATGGCTTTGGCAATTCCAATCCCTTTTATTTTTTGTAATTCTTTTAAGGAAAGTTTACCCAATTCGTTCAGATTGTGGCCACCTAATTGCAACACTTCTTTTGCAAGCTGTACAGCTGATTTTTCTTTGCTGCCGTTGGCTATTAAAATTGCCAGTAACTCAGAATCGCTTAAAACAGCAGCTCCCTTCAGTGACAATTTTTCTCTCGGCCGGTCATCCACTGCCCAGTTTTTTATAGACGTGGAAGGTTTGTTGATATTTTCCATGATAGAAATTTAAACATCAGCTTATATACGATAGTTTTGCAGCATCTTAATATTTCGTTCATCGTCCAAGCAACCATTCATTATGTCGTATAACGCAAAACTTTTTTCCGGTACAGGTTCCCGCTATCTTGCCGAGGCCATTGCAACCAAATTTGGCGAGCCATTAGGTAAAGTAAATATACAACGCTTTAGTGATGGTGAGATAGGGGTGGAATTCCAGGAAAGTATCCGGGGCCAGTTTGTGTTTTTAATTCAAAGTACATTTTCGCCAACAGACAACCTGATGGAATTGCTGCTGATGATTGATGCGGCAAAAAGGGCATCGGCTTATAAAGTAATCGCAGTAATGCCCTATTATGGCTACGCCAGGCAGGACAGGAAAGACAGGCCGAGGGTGGCTATCGGGTCAAAACTGGTAGCCAATATGTTAACCGCTGCAGGCGCCGACCGTGTTGTTACAATGGATTTACATGCGCCGCAGATACAAGGCTATTTTGATATTCCGGTGGATCACCTTGATTCTTCTGCTATTTTCATTCCCTATATAGAAAGTTTAAATCTCGAAAACCTCACGTTCGCAGCTCCGGATGTAGGCAGCGCTAACCGCATCAGGGAAGTGGCTACTTATTTTGAAGCCGAAATGGTTATTTGTGATAAGCACAGGAAAAGAGCGAATGAAATTGCCAGTATGGTAGTTATTGGAGATGTTGCCGATAGGGATATTGTGTTGCTGGATGATATTTGCGATACGGGTGGCACACTGGCAAAAAGCGCAGGATTGCTAAAAGAAAAAGGTGCCCGCAGCGTAAGGGCATTTTGTACGCATCCCGTTTTAAGTGGCAACGCCTACGAAAATATTGAAAACAGTGCACTGGAAGAACTGGTAGTTTGTGATACCATTCCGGTAAAACATATTGGCGGAAAAATCAGGGTAGTTTCTACAGCGGAACTGTTTGCAATTGCAATACGTAATGCATTGGAAAATAAGAGCATTAATAGTCTGTTCTTACGCAGCCGTATGGCAAATAGAAAGATATAGTAATAATGGGTAATGTTGTTTCAAATTGCTAAAAGATGCTGGCATGTCAAATATTCGTTTTCAACTATCAAAATACCCATTATTTCCTTACCTTTGCGCCTCATTAAAAAAATCATTAAATGAAAACGATTACAATCGAAGGACAAATCAGGACCGAATTTGGCAAAAAAGCCACCCGCCAGCTTCGCCTTGAGGAAAAAGTGCCAGCTGTAATTTACGGAGGTGCTGAGGAGATTAATTTTGCTGCTCCTGCAACGGCGTTTAAAAACATTGTTTATACGCCTGATTTTAATGTAGTGGAAGCTACGATAGACGGAAAACCTTACCGGTGCGTATTGAAAGATCTGCAATTTGACAAGGTAAGTGACCAGTTAATTCACGTAGATTTCCTGGAATTGGTGGAAGATAAAAAGGTTACTGTTACATTGCCGCTTAAATTCACCGGGGCCCCTGCAGGTGTTAAAGCGGGTGGTAAGCTGGTTATCAAGATGAAAAGTTTGAAAGTTAAATTGTTGCCTAAATATTTACGCGAAAACATTGAGCTGGATATTACCAATCTTGCTTTAAATGAAAATATCCGCGTTCAGGATGTAAAGGCTGAAAATATGGAGATTATGAACTCACCCCGTATTCCAATTGCCTCTATCACAATGACGCGTCAGTTGAAACAGGAAGAAGCTGCTGCTCCTAAGGGCGCGGCTCCTGCAAAAGCTGCTGCACCTGCTGCTGCCGCTGCTAAAGCCGCACCTGCTGCAAAAAAATAAGTGATTTGAATGTAATTTATATCAAAAAAATGCCCTGCTTTTACAGGGCATTTTTTATACGGGGCAACTATAAACTTTAATTACCTTTGCCCACTTAAATTAATATTATGGGAATGGATAGAAATACCGTGATTGGTTTTGTGCTAATAGGTATGTTGTTGATGGGCATGTTTTATTTTAATAATAAAGGCAATGCTGCTTACCAGGCAGAGCAACAGCGGCTGGCAGATTCAATTGCAAGAACAAAACCTAAGGTTGATATCGCAAAAATGAAGCTGGATTCGCTGAGATTTGATTCTACCCGCAGGGAAAAAGCGGCTGGTAGTTTACAGCAGGATGGGGCGGTTGCAGAAACCACGCTTGAAAACGAAGTGATGAAAATTACTTTTACCAACAAAGGTGCACAACCTAAAACAGTTGAATTAAAAAACTATAAAACACTGGATGGTAAACCTGTGATCATACAACAGGGCGAATTCAATAAGATTTCTTATGATATAAATACCGGCGAAAATGTAACCGGGCACACTGCCGACTTGGTTTTCGTAACCGGTGCTAAAACGGAAAACGCTGACAAAAGCCAGACCCTCACATTCAGTATCAAAGATTCGGCGGGTAAGCAAATCACCCATCAATATACGTTGCGTGCTAATGATTATTTACTCGACTTTGCAATTGTATTAAACGGTGCAGAAAAATTGGTGTCAAAAAATACCATTAACCTGCAATGGCAAACGCAAACCAATCAAATTGAAAAAGACGAGGTATACGAAAAAGGACAAACCCATATTTGTTACCTCACAGATGGCAGTTATGATTTTACTATGCTCGGTAATAGCGGCGATGACAAGAAATTTGAAAAGCCGGTTGACTGGCTTTCTGTAAAGCAACAGTTTTTTGTAAGTGCCCTGGTAAACAAAAATAAATTTCAAAGTGCCGAAATTAAATGGACTGTGCCGGCGGATACTTCCCTGCATATTTTGGCGCAAACAGTGGCCAGCTGTAATATAAACATCGGTTCAGGTTCCCAGGCAACCGTTCCCTTACAATTATATTATGGCCCGAGTGATTACCATGTGTTAAAAGCGTACAATAATAAAATGGAAAATATCGTGCCTTACGGAAGTGGTGTTTTTGCTTTTGTAAAATATATCAACCGGCATGTTTTATTACCTGTATTTGATATATTAAGAAAGAATGTGGCCAGTATGGGAATCGTAATTTTATTATTGACCCTTTTTATCCGTTTACTTACTTCGCCCATTTTATATAAGAGTTATGTAAGTGGTGCAAAAATGAAAGCACTAAAGCCGGAAATAGATAAGCTGAAAGAGAAGCATGGAGAAGATAAGCAGGCTTTTAGTATGGATCAGATGAAGCTGTGGAAATCGGCGGGGGTAAGTCCATTAGGCGGTTGTTTACCGGCAGTGTTACAGATTCCGATCTTTATGTCGCTGTATTATTTCTTCCAGTCAAACATTTCGTTGCGGGGGCAAAATTTTCTTTGGGCAAAAGATTTGGCGGCATACGATTCTATTTATAACATTCCCTTTAATATTCCTTTCTACGGCGACCATGTGAGCCTTTTCACATTAACGGCGGTAATAACCAGTTTACTGATTTCGATATATAGCATGACTAACATGCAGGATAATTCCAATCCTGTGATGAAATACATGCCTTATATTTTCCCCGTGTTGCTGCTGGGCGTTTTTAATAAACTGCCTTCGGCCCTAACATGGTATTATACTATTTCCAATACCATTACTTTGATCCTGCAGATTGTGATTCAGAAATACATTATTGATCATGATAAAATACTGGCACAGATTGAAGAAAACAGAAAGAAGCCGGTTAAGCAAAGTAAGCTGCAGGAAAGAATTCAGGCAATGCAGGATGCTAATAAAAAGGTGCAGGATGTGAAAGCCAAAACACAAAAGAAGTAAACGTCTTTAAAGAAAATATTAGCCTGCAGTTTTCAACAACTGCAGGCTTTTTCGTGTATGAGTTTGTGATTATTTTGGCATTGTATTTCCCTATCTTTATCAACACAAAATGAAAGTTATGAAAGCTGTAGCAATGGTTGTAATGTTAGCGCTCAATGGTTATGTCTATGCTCAAAAAATAATTTCAGAGGGGACCCTGGTTTATACGATTGCTACGCAAACCGGTAGTAATGCTGCGCAGCCCGACCCTTTAAGCGGTGCTACGAATACTGTGTATTTAAAAGGAAATTTAAGCAAAACAGAAATGTCAAGTCCGCTGGGAAAGGAAACAACTATTTACGATGCAAAGAGTTCGACTGGTGTTATATTAAAAGAATACAGCGGTCAGAAGCTGATGATTACATTAACGAAAGATAACTGGACAAGTCACAATAAAAAATTCGAAGGCATAGTTTTTACCCCAACTACTGATACCAAAAAAATCGCGGGCTATAACTGCGTAATGGCAACCGCCAAATTAAAGGATGGCAGCGTTATGACAGTCTTTTATTCGCCGGATATAAACGTGAATGATAAAAACTACAACCAGCTATTTAAAAATCTTCCCGGGCTTCCTGTAGAATACGAATTTGAAAGTGGCAAACTGAAATTTAAATATACACTTGCTTCTGTTGATCCGGGTGCAGTTGCCGTTTCCAAATTTGATATCCCAAAATCCGGTTACCGGGTAATGAGTTACGACGAAAGCCGGGTTGGGAAAAAAGACAGTAACTAAAAAAGACCTTCGTTAAGAAAGATCTTTCAAAATATTTTTGCTGAAAGCAGTTAATGGCTGTGAATGATCAATTTCATTCCTGTATAACCCTGTGTAATTTCCGGCATTACAATTTTATGTTTGTAAGGAATAACATAAGTTATATTTCCTTTCTGATAAGTAATTAATGAGTTGGCCATAATGCTGTTGCCAACTGTTTGCGTATTGGTTAACAAACTTCCCTTGTAACTTAATCCCGATTTAAGATTAAATGCAATTGAATTTCTTAGAGTAGACGGTGTATAGATGTTTAAAATAGTTTTATTCTTCTTTTTCCCAACGCCTCTGTCAGCCATAGCAACCTGTGCAATGCCAAACAGCAGAGCAATTGTAAGTAACTTTTTGGTGAACGTTTTCATTTAAAATAATTTTAACTAAACAAAGATATATTAAAGTTCTGTCAAAATGCGTACCACTTATACAAATCTTTATGATGAGTTTAACGCATAGCCTTAGGAAATGTTACTTTTTTTTGATGGTTTATTCAAATTAATGTATTTTACAGTAACCTACAAGCGCATGAGCAAAAATCCATACCGTCAAGACAGGGAAGAGTTGAAGGAACTGCTGCAACAGTATGACAACCTTAAAACAGGGCGCAGCCATTCTTTTATTGAAGAGGATGCCTTCGAAAAAATCATCGACTATTTTGATGACAAAGACGAACTGATTCAGGCATTGGAAGTCACCGACTACGCTATCAATCAATATCCATACTCTTCTTCATTACTTATAAAAAGGGCTGACCTTTTAATTGCAGCAAAAAAGTACAAGGAATCGCTGTATTTTTTAGAGCAGGCAGAAATCCTGGACAGCAGCGATATTAATCTGTACATTCTTAAAACGGATGCTTACCTGGCATTGGATCAGCAGGAAAAAGCCGCCGAGGTGCTGGAAGATGCCCTCAATTATTTTGGGGGAGAGGAAAAACTGGAACTGCTTTTTGAATTGACAGACGTATATGATGATTACGAAAATTTTGATAAGGTATTTGATTGCCTGAAAATGATACTTGAAATGGATCCTAATAACGAAGAAGCGTTGTACAAAATTTGTTTCTGGACAGATTTCACTGGCAGAAATGAGGAGGGGATAAGATTGCACCAGAAAATTATTGAGGATTTTCCCTTCAGCGAATTAGCCTGGTTTAACCTGGCCGCAGCTTACCAGGGAATTAAATTATACGAAAAGGCAATTGATGCCTACCAATACGCCGTCGCAATAGACGAAAAATTTGATTATGCCTGGCGTAACATGGGCGATGCTTACTTGAGACTTAGAAAATACAAGGATGCTATTGAAGTATTGCAAAAAGTATTGGAATTGGCGAGGCCGGAAGATGTTATTTATGAAGCCATCGGCCATTGCTACGACAAATTGCACAATTATGCACAGGCAAGATTTAATTATCGCAAGGCTACACATCTAAACCAGGATGACAGCCAGTTGTTTTATAAGATTGCAGTAACGTATATGAACGAAGGCGTTTGGGACAGCGCTATAAAAAATCTTCACATTGCAATGCGCATTCACCGGTTACAGCCGGAATATAATTTAGCCATGGGGCAGTGCTTTATGGAGCAGGGCAAAATAGAAGAAGCAGTGCAATACTTTGGCAATGTGGTACGTAACAAACCAAAAAACAGCAACGGTTGGCTGGAGCTGTTAAAATGTTTGTATCATGCCAAATGCATAGATGAAGGCCTGGAGTATGTTGAGCACGCCATCGAATTAACCAATGTAAAACCAATTTTCCTTTTTTATAAAAGTGCCTTTCTTTTAGCAGCGGGTAAATCAAAGGAAGCTATCATTCAGCTGGAACTGGGTATGGAAAAGAACCCCAAGCTGGTAAAAAAATTCATCGAATTAAATCCTTCCATTCTCCAAAATCAATTGGTAGTAGATGTTATTGCCAGATTCAAGCGCAACAAGTCAATTTAAAACATCCCGTTTTTCTGCTGGTGCATTACTAACTATTAGTAGTCAATGGTTATCTTTGCGCCAATCAAAAAAATAGTGGAATGAATTTCAATCTTTCTCAGATACCGGAGCGCCACAAAAAGCCACGTGCGCATGGTATCACAATGGTAATGGACAAGGGACTAAGTGTACAGGAGGCAAAAAATTTCATGAGTGTTTCCCATCCGCACGTTGATATTGTGAAGCTTGGTTTTGGGACTGCCTTTGTTACGCCAACACTGAGAGAGAAACTGGAAGTTTATCTTTCTTATGATATTCCAGTCTATTTTGGCGGTACTTTATTTGAAGCTTTCCTGATTCGTAACCAGTTTGATGACTATATAAAAGTCTGCAATGAATTCGGAATTAAATATGTTGAAGTGAGCGATGGTTCAGTTACTATACCACATACAGAGAAATGCGGATACATTGAAAAACTAGCCAAAAATTTTATTGTGTTGAGCGAAGTTGGCAGCAAAGATGCGGCTCATATCATTCCTCCCTATAAATGGATAGAGTTAATGCGGGCCGAACTGGAAGCAGGCTCTGCCTATGTTATAGCTGAAGCAAGGGAAGCTGGCAATGTTGGTATTTACCGGGGCAGTGGTGAAGTAAGAGAAGGCCTGGTACAGGAAATTTTAACACAGATACCCGAAGACAAAATTTTATGGGAAGCTCCCCAAAAGGCACAACAGTTGTACTTCCTGGAGCTGATTGGCTGCAACGTTAACCTGGGTAATATTGCTCCAACAGAAGTCATTCCTTTGGAAGCCATGCGCATAGGATTGCGTGGAGATACCTTCGAACTCTATCTTAATAAATAACCACCACATGAAGTTGTATGGATTGATTGGTTATCCGTTGGGCCATTCTTTTTCAAAGCAATATTTTGCAGAAAAATTTGCCAGGGAAGGAATTAGTGATTGTTTTTATGAGGCCTTTCCCATTTCGGCCATTGATCAATTTCCATCATTAATTAGAGACAATCCCAATTTAAAAGGATTAAATGTTACCATTCCCTATAAAGAACAGGTGCTGCAATTTGTTACGCAGGTAACTCCTGAGGTGAAGGCAATTGGGGCCGCAAACTGTATCAAAATAGAGGGGGAACAGTTGACAGCATTTAATACAGATGTCATTGGCTTTGAACAATCATTTCGCCAATTATTGCAGCCGCATCATAAAAAGGCTTTGGTGTTAGGAACAGGAGGTTCATCAAAAGCAGTACAATATGTGTTGCAAAAATTGGGTATTCAATTTTTATTGGTTACACGCCAGGAAGACAGAGGACCTGGTTATATCAATTATGATATAATTGATGAACAAATAATGCAATCTTACCTAGTTGTTATCAATTGCTCACCTGCTGGCATGTCACCCAACAATCACACCTGTCCGCATCTCCCATATCAATTTATCAATTCGCAACATTACCTGTACGATTTGGTGTACAAACCTGCCAAAACATTATTTCTTCAAAAAGGAGAGGAGCGTGGGGCGCAGATACAAAACGGCTATAAAATGCTGATTCTTCAGGCGGAAGCGAGTTGGGAGATATGGAACAACACTTAATGAGCTGCCAAAATATTCTTTAATACCTGCGGGATAGCACTTACTTTTTTTGAAGAATAGTTATAGCAAACAATGCCGGTTTTAGCATTGGCCAGCAAACACATTTCTTCGTTTCTATTTGTAAAAAGCTGGTAATACAATTCAAATCCGGCGCTTGAAATTTCGCCACAGCTTAGTTGTACTTCAATACTGTCGCCATAAAAAGATTCCTTTTTAAATTCCACAGCCAGATCGCTCATGATGAGTCCGATTCCTGCGACATTGAGCTCAGTAAAGAAGTGGCTTTTTAACCATTGCACCCGGGCTTCGTGCAGAATAGAAACAAATGCATCGTTGCCAACATGATTACCATAGTTGATATCACTGATCCGCACCGGGATAGTTACAGTGAAAATTTTATATGAAGGAATGATAATCTTTATTCTTGCCATTGATATCACGAAGTTAAAAAAAGAATAAAGATGTTTTTAGCCTGGGCATTTCCCTCCGCGGCGGGCCGGGCTTTCCGCTACAAGTCCTCACTACACTTCGTTGCACTGCGCTTCGTTCCGGGCTTTCCGCTGCAATCCCTAAGGCTTTAATTATTTCCTATTATTTCTGTTCTTTTAAAAATGCAATCATTTTGGTAATTGCTTTTTTTCTGTGACTGAACTGGCTTTTTTCTTCCAGAGACATTTCAGCAAAAGTTTTGTCACTTCCGGCAGGTACAAAAACAGGATCGTACCCAAATCCGTGGCCGCCCCGTCTGTCTTTAATAATTGTACCCTCACAAATTCCTTCAAACTGTATTTCCCTTCCATTTAGTATAAGTGATATCACCGTTCTAAACCTGGCTTCCCGGTTGGGTAATGAAGACAGCTTATCAAGCAGCTTATCAATATTGGCATCAAACGATCTTTCTTCACCGGCGTATCGTGCACTCTTTACGCCCGGTTCTCCATTCAATGAGGTTACTTCCAAACCGGTATCCTCGCTAAAACAATTTTTACCGGTGAGTTGATGAATAGTCAGCGATTTTTCAGTTGCATTCGCTTCCAGCTTATCATGCGGTTCAGGAATATCGATGTCAATGCCAGCTTCTTTTAATGTACTGATAGCAAACAGATCACCAAGCACAACTCTTATTTCATCTACTTTATGCTGGTTGTTGGTCGCAAAAATCAATTGATCCATAAGAAAATTATATAGAAAAAATTTGTTTCAGGCAATTCCACAGTCTAGCTTTTTCAGCTTTATTTTCCTGTATTTCCGGAAGCATAGCGGCAGTAAGATAGGTCTGGCTGTTAAAGGCCTGTACCTGGTATTGCGGAAATTCAATAGGCAGGTTGATTTGTGCAGGTGTTACGCCAAATAAAATAACCTTTTCTCCCTTTAACTCCTGTTCAATTGCCTTGTAGGTTATGTTTTTATTTTTCCTGGTATTGATAATGGCTACATCTTCCATGGTTAAGCTGCAAGCCGATAATATACCCAGCAAAAAATTTAATTGTTCATCTGGCAAATACAAGGTTTCATCATTGGCTACGAGGATAATTATTTTTTTGCGGTTATGTCCCAATATAGCAAATGAAGCCGCTGCATCGGGCTTTTTTACAGGCTCCGGATTGTCTGATTCAACCAGTGAATTTTTAAATAACTCCTGTATTAAAAACGGCGTTAACTGAATATTATCTATGTTCATGAACCTTTACTCTGTATTTTTTTTGTTACTTTGTTGTAAAATTAAGGAATATGATAGCCGCAGAAGATTTTAATATCACCAAAGTAAAACAGAGTAAACTGGAAGGAATAAGTTTGGATAACGTGCCTTTTGGTAAATATTTTACAGACCACATGCTGGAAGTGGATTATGAAAATGGCGAGTGGCAAACTCCGTCCATTAAACCTTATCAGCCACTTTCCCTCGCACCTTCTTTAGCTGCCCTGCACTATGGTCAGGCTATTTTTGAAGGTATTAAAGCTTATAAGGATGCGGATGGTAATGCGTCTATTTTCCGGCCTTATGATAATTTCAAAAGATTCAATAGTTCTGCGGAAAGAATGGAAATGCCTGTTGTGCCCGAAGAAATATTTATTGAAGGAATGCGCCAGCTGATTGAAATTGAGAAAGACTGGATACCTGCAAAGCCGAATCACTCATTATACATCCGCCCTTTCATGTTCAGCAGCGATGAAGCCATTGGAGTACGGCCAAGTGATAAGTATAAATTCCTGATCATTCTAAGCCCAACTGGCCCTTATTATGCAGCGCCCATGCGTATTTATGTAGAAGAAAAATATGTGCGTGCAGTGCAGGGAGGATACGGCTATGCCAAAGCAGCTGGTAATTACGGAGGTTCGTTGCATGCATCTGCAATAGCACAAAAACAGGGTTACGACCAGGTATTGTGGATGGATGCGTTTGAGCATAAATATGTGCAGGAATGTGGCACAATGAACGCTTTTTTTATTATAGACAACAAGGTAATTACACCTGGTTTGGAAGACGGTACCATTTTAGCAGGCGTTACCAGGGATAGTACCATTGAAATTTTAAAAGAAATGGGGTATATCGTGGAAGAAAGGAAGCTGAGTATTGAAGAAATAATGGATGCTTATAAAGCAGGTACTTTAAACGAAATTTTTGGTACAGGAACCGCTGCAACCATCTCTTTAATTAAGGAATTAAAGTACAAAGATTTTATTATGACCTTTGATGTAGACAAATGGACAATTGCGCCGGAAATAAAAACGAGGATGGATGCAATTAAATATGGCGAAGCACCGGATAATCATCAGTGGATGATGGCCGTTTAAAAAATTATTTCCTGAATAAATAAAAGATTTATTCTGTTTTGAAAAATATTTCCGGCTTGTAGTTTACCCGCAAAAATTTAATTCAGACAGATATATCAATTGCCCTGAAGTCCTTATACATAAAGGTTTCAGGGCAATTTGTATTTTGCCCGGGTTGGTAGGGTAGCATATATAAAACAGTTATAAAGCATCTCTTCCTGCAGCTTTTCATAAAAGTATTTTGCACAAAGCGGCAATTAGTTTTAATAAAATTTGGAAGCTATAGTGAACGCCCTTACCTTCGCACTCCCAAATAAAAAAGGGGTAGTTCTTAAAAATAAAAATCACCTTAAATTCGAAAAATAACCAAAAGAAATTTAGAAGTTTTTTAAAATTAAATTAGGTAAAATAAATAAAGTGATTTACTTTTGCAACCCGCTTGAAAAAG
>NZ_JAUFQJ010000022.1 GCF_030409685.1 Ferruginibacter paludis | reverse complement strand
AAGGAATTAAACAATACAAAGAGACGATCATCCAGGTTCCAAGGCCTGACAAAAATATTTCTAAACTAAAACGTAACAGGCATGGTAAGCGGGCTGCAATCGAACCTGTAATCGGACATTTAAAACGTGACTACCGATTGTGCAGAAATTACCTCAAAGGAATTATTGGTGATAACATGAACGTAATTCTGGCTGCTGCAGCTATGAATTTTAAACGACGAATTAACCTCTGGCGCACAGAGGCAATTAACTATTGGATACTGATTTATAAAATGATTATAAAAGCTTGCTGGATTTTTATGCCCCCAAAATTAAAATCGACTTTTTGAGGGCCGACTAGTTAGTAAAGTTGTAACAAGCAATTAAAACTCTCCAACTCATGCCTTTTAATAATAATTTTTTTAGAATATTGAAACACGCTACCAAAAATACCGGGCATGTTACAAACCCTGGCCGTTGATAATCCCCAGTAATTCGTCATGTATTTTGCCGTTACTTGCCAATATGTGTGGCTGATAAACTGAATAATACTGACCTGCAAAATCAGTTACTTTTCCTCCCGCTTCCTCTACCATTAAAAAGCCGGCAGAACTGTCCCAGGCTTGTAACTTATGTTCATAAAATCCATCAAATCTTCCACAGGCAACCCAGCACAAATCGATGGCGGCGCTACCAAGACGCCTCACGGGAACTCCTTTGCGTATTAGTTTTTCGAAAACCTGTAAGGGCCCATTAGGTGCATCAAGGTAAGTGTAAGGAAATCCGGTAACAAGACAACTGTTTACAACGGCTGTTTTATTGCTGACAGTAATTCTTTTATCATTTAATGTTGCGCCGGCACCTTTTTCGGCAATAAAAAATTCGTTCATCAAAGGATTATAAACTGCACCCATTATTATCTTTCCATTGTGCTCCAATCCTATACTGATACAACAAATAGGAATACCATTTGCAAAATTGATCGTACCATCAATGGGATCAATAATCCATTTATAGCTACTGTCCATAATAATTTCGCCGGCTTCCTCGCTTAAAATAAAATGATCAGGGAAATCATTTTTAATGACTTCAAAAATGGCTTTTTCAGATGCATGATCTGCTTCTGTTACCGGGTTATTAATACCTTCTTTGTTGGTTATTTTAAAATCGCCGTTGAAAAAACGGACCAGCTCTTTTGCACCCGCTTCCGTTGCTTTTAATAAAGTATTTTTTATCATGCAGCAAAGATAAAGATGGATTAGATGTTATCATAAATGGAATATTAAGCGAATAACAGTGTTGTAGTTCCACAATTCAATGTTTTGATTTGAGCAATGCTAATTTTGAAAGACGATCATGCTATATGATAAATAAAAGGAACAATTTTGAATACTGATATAAAAAATCGTATTTCGTACACTTAAAAACAATTTTTTGCAACTTTCTGTTATCATAGTTAATTACAACGTCAAGTATTTTACAGAACAATGTTTGTACAGTGTTGTAAAAGCCTGTAAAAATATTGAAGCCGAAATCATTGTGGTTGATAACCATTCATCAGATGGCAGTTATGAATATTTGACCAAACAATTTGCCAACGTTGACTTTATCTGGAACAGAAAGAATACGGGCTTTGCAAAAGCAAACAATGTTGCATTGGAGAAGGCCGCTGGCGAATACGTTTTATTTTTAAACCCTGATACCATTATGCCCGAAGATTGCCTTGAAAAATGCCTGGCATTTTATCGGTCGCAAAAAAATATTGGAGCCCTGGGTATAAGGATGATTGATGGCAAAGGCGAGTTTTTAAGAGAAAGTAAGCGGGGCGTTCCTTCCATTTCAACATCCTTTTTTAAATTAAGTGGTTTGGCCGCTCTCTTTCCCCGTTCCCGCACTTTTGCCCATTATTATCTTGGTCACGCACCAAACGATGTGAATCAACTTGCGCCAATATTATCAGGCGCTTTTATGATGACAGAAAGAAAAATAATCAATTCAATGCAAGGCTTTGATGAAACTTTTTTTATGTACGGGGAAGATATAGATTTAAGTTATCGGATAATAAAAGCAGGGTATAACAATTATTATTTTTCGGAGAGTACGATTATACATTTTAAAGGAGAAAGTACAAAAAAGGGAACGCTGTATGTCCGGCTATTTTACAATGCAATGAATGTTTTTGTTGGAAAGCATTACACAGGCATCAGGAAAACAGCATACAAGTTTTTTATAAACCTGGCAAAAGAACTAAAGGTAATCGGTACCAGGCTTACCGGCATTTTTGTAACAGGCAAAAATACCGGCATAAAAAAAACAAATCATCTAAAACCAGCGTTGTTGTTTGGCTTGCCTGCGCATTGTGAGGAACTAAAGACGGCGCTGGAAAAAACGAAAGCAAAATTGCGGGTTGTAGGAATGGTTGATACCTCAAATATTTTATTGGCCGACCACGAACAAGTACAGGAATTAATAATCAGACATGCAGCAAAATCCATTGTCTTTTACATGGATGACATTTCTGCAAAAGAGGTGATTGGTGTGATTCAAAGTATAACACCTGCCGTCGATTATTTTTTTCATTATGCCGGTTCTGGCAGTATTGTAAGCAGCAGTAACAAAAATCAAAGGGGTGATTGGACTATTTTAAATTACCCGAAGGTGCCCGGTTATGAAAAATAAAAAAAGCCATTCTAAAAAGAATGGCCCATATTTACTAACCCGGAAAAAACTTTTTTAAGTGGCCTGCATTTCTGCAATCTTAGCCCTGATTTTTGTTTCTATTTCTTTCGCCATTTCAGGATTGTCATTCAATAACTGTTTTACTGAATCTCTTCCTTGTCCTAATTTGTTGGTGTCGTAACTAAACCAGCTGCCGCTTTTCTGTACAATGCCCAGCTCAACCCCCATGTCAATAATTTCACCTGTTTTAGAAATACCTTCTCCAAAAACAATATCAAACTCAGCAGTTCTGAAAGGAGGTGCTACTTTATTTTTTACAACTTTTACTTTTACACGGTTTCCAATGGCTTCATCACCATCTTTTATCTGAGCCATACGGCGGATATCCAAACGTACAGAAGCATAAAACTTTAAAGCGTTACCGCCCGTTGTAACTTCAGGATTGCCAAACATAACACCAATTTTTTCTCTCAGCTGGTTGATAAAAATGCAACAGCAGTTTGTTTTGGAAATGGTAGCGGTTAATTTACGTAAAGCCTGGCTCATTAACCTTGCATGTAAACCCATTTTACTGTCACCCATTTCTCCTTCCAGCTCACTTTTAGGTACCAGTGCCGCTACTGAATCAATCACCACCACATCTACCGCTCCGGATAAAATCAAACGGTCTGCAATTTCCAATGCCTGTTCACCATAATCTGGCTGAGATATCAACAGGTTATCGATATCTACGCCAAGCTTTTGTGCATAAGCACTATCAAAAGCATGTTCCGCATCTATAAATGCACACATGCCACCTTTTTTCTGCGATTCTGCAATTACATGCGTTGCAATGGTTGTTTTACCACTACTTTCCGGTCCATAAATTTCTATTACTCTTCCCTTAGGTAATCCACCAATTCCCAATGCCACATCCAGTCCCAACGATCCTGTGGATATCACTTCCTGCTCAACATGGGGCTTATCTCCCATTATCATAACCGACCCTTTGCCAAAATCTTTATCGATTTTGTCCATTGTTAATTTAAGGGCTTTCAATTTTTCTACGTTCGTGTTGTTGCTCATTGTGATGTTTTTTTTAAGTGATGTATCTTGTTTTGCGTTTATAAAAATATACCAGACTTCAAAGATAATAGGTTTCTTTTATTAACACTAATATATTTAGCATATTTAGTAAAAAAATTAGTTTTTAGTTTACCGAAAGAGTATACAATCGGTTTTCGTGTACGAGGATGGATCTAAAAACCCGTTCAGGCCTGGGCCGAAACGGGTTATGTTAGGTATGACAGAATTCGTGTTTTCAATTTACACGACGAAATAAATACGGATAGAAAACGGGCTTTAAAAATCTTCTCCGGAACAAATGGCAGTATTGGAACCAGAACACTACAAAGAGACAATAGTTATTTGATATGTCATATACCACAAAGTGGTAGTTTTTTGCAAATACTTGTTAATAACTATTAATTTTTGTTTGGTTTCTGGAAAACCATTTTAAAAATTGATTCTGATGATAGCTGTTTATTTTATAAAGCTTGGTCAACACATCTGTATCAAGAAGGGTTTAAAATGAAAAGTAACCTGGAGAGGCGATAAATATTTCCTAACAGGGACTTGCGCCCAAAACGCTATTCGTAACTTTGTGATATGCGCAATTATTTAGACGAATTAAATGAACCCCAAAGAGAGGCGGTATTGCATAAAGACGGGCCAATTATTATTATTGCCGGTGCAGGAAGTGGTAAAACCAAAGTGCTCACCACACGTATTGCGCACCTGATGGGTGCTCACGGAATTGACGCTTTTAATATTCTGGCGCTCACTTTTACAAATAAGGCGGCAAAGGAAATGAAAGAGCGGGTGGAAAAAGTATTGGGTAATTCTGAAGCCCGTAACTTATACATCGGCACTTTTCACAGCGTGTTTGCAAGAATTCTGAGGGCAGAAGCCAATAAAATTGGTTACCCAAATAATTTTACCATTTATGATACAGATGATGCCAAAAGCGTAATTAAAACGGTATTGGCAGAACTGGAACTTGATCCGGCATATTACAAGCCTAATACGGTGTACAACCGTATTTCCAGTGCAAAAAACAGTTTGATCGGTCCGGCGGAATATATCAACGACCCTACCATTCAGCAGGAAGATGCGAGGGCTAACCGGCCGATGATTGGCCAGATATACGCAGCTTACGCCAACCGTTGTTTTAAAAACGGCGCCATGGATTTTGATGACCTTTTGTTCAAGATGTATATCCTGCTAAAAAATCACCCCGATGCTTTAAGTAAATACCAGCGCAAGTTTAAATACATCATGGTAGATGAATACCAGGATACCAACACATCCCAGTACGAGATTATGAAATTGTTGGGTGCTATGCACGAAAATATTTGTGTAGTGGGAGATGATGCGCAAAGCATTTACAGTTTCAGGGGCGCCACCATTGAAAATATTCTGCAGTTTGAAAAAGATTACGATGATGTAAAAGTGGTCAAGCTGGAACAGAACTATCGCAGTACCAAAAGCATTTTAAGTGTAGCCAATGAAATTATTGGCAATAATAAAAACCAGATCCCCAAAAAACTGTGGACAGATAATACCCCCGGCGATAAAATAAAACTGGTACGTACAGCGACTGATAATGAGGAAGGAAAATATGTGGCCGATACCATACAGGAAGAGAAACTGCGCAATCATTATTTTAATAAGGAGTTTGCTATCTTATATCGTACCAATGCACAAAGCCGGGCTTATGAAGAAAGCCTGCGCCGGATGAATATTGCTTACCGCATTTATGGCGGCCTTTCATTCTATCAGCGAAAAGAAGTAAAGGATTTTATTGCGTATTTAAGGCTTGTCGTTAATCCGCAGGATGAGGAAGCTTTGAAAAGAATAATAAACTATCCCACAAGAGGCATTGGTAAAACCAGCATGGACAGGGCCGTATTAGCTGCCAATGAAAACAATATTACGCTTTGGGAAGTGTTGACGAGTGCAGCAACGTTTGGTTATAAAGCTGGAACGCTTGAAGCCATTAACAATTTTGTATTGATGATAAAGATGTTCCAGAGCGAATTGCAGAAAAAAAATGCGTACGACCTGGCCATCATAGTCGGTAAAAGTACCGGTATTGTAAAAGAACTTTTCAATGATAAAACTACAGAAGGATTAGCCCGTTACGAGAATACACAGGAGTTGCTGAACTCTATCAAAGAATTTACTGAAACGCCCATGAATGAAGAAGATGGCGAAGTGGGCGATAAGAGTTTAGGCAGTTATTTACAGCAAATTACATTGCTGACCGATACAGATAATGATAAAGAAGATGCCGACAGTGTAAAACTGATGACAATACATGCTGCCAAAGGACTTGAATTCAGTTGCGTATTTGTAGGCGGTTTGGAAGAAACATTGTTTCCCAATGCTATGAGCATCAATACCCGGGAAGAACTGGAGGAAGAGCGACGCTTGTTCTATGTAGCCATTACAAGGGCGAAGAAAAAACTATGGTTGACTTATGCCAACGCCCGGTACCGGTTTGGCCAGTTGCAGCAAAACGAGCCCAGTCGTTTTATCGATGAAATGCCCGGCGATTTTATTGACAGAAGTTTTGCCGGAGGAGGTATCAGAAACCAGGGCGGTAACGGCCATAGCAATAACTGGGGCGGTGGAGCTTTTGATAAAACGGGTGCAGGCGGAACCAGCTATAAAACCGCCGACAATCCATTTAAGAAAGAAGAAAAGAGCCGGCCAGCCTATTTAATTCCTGCAAGGCCGCAAGCCAAGGAGCATACACCAACAGCAGATTTTGCAGCCAGCGATACCAGTAATTTACAACCGGGCCAAAAAGTGGAACATCAAAAATTTGGTTTTGGAGATGTGATAAAAATGGAAGGAGCAGCGCATAATCCCATTGCTACAGTCCAATTTGAGCTGAATGGTGAAAAAAAGATCATGCTCAACTATGCCAAATTAAGGATTGTGGAATAATACCTACTAAGATTTAGTTTTCGAAATTGGAAATTATTGGCTTATGAGGTTGGTATAGAGCCCGGCCGGTAAACCTTTGTGGCAGGATAATGTTAACTTTGCATTGAAATTTTTAAATACATTTTTATGATTAAAACAGGCAATCCGGTTATCAGCATATATACAGAAATGACCCCCAACCCTGAAACAATGAAATTTGTTGCCAACAAATTATTGTATCCGGGGAAAAGTATTGACTTTCAGGATGAGTTGACAGCCGCACCTTCTCCACTGGCACAGGAGCTATTTACTTTTCCATTTATTAAATCGGTTTTTATAGCAAGTAACTTTGTTACCCTTACAAAAACAACCGATACAGATGATTGGCAGGATGTAATTCCCACCATCAAATTATTTTTGAAAGAATACCTGGAAGAAGGAAAAGTGGTGGTAAATGAAGAAGCGGTTGCCAGCATGAAGAGTGAAAGCAGCAACGAAGTAAGTGCAGACGATGATGATGTTGTAAAGCGTATTAAGGAACTACTGGAAAATTATGTAAAGCCAGCCGTTGAAATGGATGGCGGTGCCATACAGTTTAAAAGCTATGAAGACGGCCGCGTAAACCTGATGTTGCAGGGAAGCTGCAGCGGTTGCCCATCCTCCATGATTACACTAAAAGCGGGTATTGAAGGAATGATGAAAAGGATGATTCCGGAAGTAAAAGAAGTGGTAGCAGAAGCAGAGTAATATCATAGTTAAAAGAATATTGTAATTCACAAAAGCACCTCATAAGGTGCTTTTTATTTGGCGTGCCACCTGGCCCAGGAAATTAATAAAAATTGGCCGGGAAACAATCTTAACCAGGCAACCCACTCAGGCACGCAGATTTCGGGACCAACGCAACCCTTCAGTTGTATCATATAAATATGGGCAGGAATAAAAAGGATCAGCAAAAAAATGATTCCGAAAGCCCCCGGTTTTCGGGTACCCGGAAATACTAATAAAATACCAAGGAGAATTTCTAGTACTCCGCTTGCCATATTTATAAACCGATGAGCTGGTATATAGGGTGGAATGAGCCCATAGTAATCTTCCGGATGCCAAAAATGGTTAAAACCAGCAAGCAGGAAGAAAACAGTTAAAATTACCAAGCTTATCTTTTTTATCATCTCGCCTTTTTTAGGAATGTCTTTTTGTTTAAAGATAAAGTTATAAATTGATTGCCTTTAACAGTTAAGATGAACCCAACAGAAATATACCAGCAATTTATAACCGATATCAGCCATACAACCTGGTACGAATACGTTGCTGTATTTTCGGGTATTTCCAGTGTTTGGTATAGCCGTAAAGAGAATATTTTGGTTTATCCAACAGGACTTATCAATACCATCATTTACGTTTATTTAAGTTTTAAAGGAGGCTTGCTTGGTGAAGCAAGCGTAAATATTTATTATACAGTAATGAGTTTTTATGGCTGGATGCTGTGGACAAAAAAAGACCAGCAACAACACCTTGTTGTAAAAATTACTTCAGCATCTGCCAAAGAATGGTTACAGCACCTTGCTTTTTTTGCCTGCTTTTATGCTGCTATATATTTTGCGCTTACGTACTTAAAAAAAGATTTTGCCCCTGGTGCTATTCCCTGGGCGGATGCTTTTGCATCGGCTACTGCATTTACTGGCATGTGGCTGATGACGAAAAAGAAGGTGGAAAGCTGGTATTGGTGGATAGCCACTGACCTTGCCTCTATACCTTTGTACTTTGTAAAACATTATGTTTTTACAAGCGTGTATTACCTGGTGTTGCTAATAATGGCAATTGCCGGTCTGTTTGAATGGCTAAAAAGAAAGAGTATGCGTTAAATTTGCAGCATAATTATACCTGACATTAGTTGTTTGGCAAATCAGGCAAATTGATCCTGCAGATAAAACCATAAAAAATTGCAGGGCAAAAAGCGTAATTTTTGAATATAAAAGAGGAGTGGAAAAATCCTGAGGAATAAAAATTAGCTATGCTCAAAAAGGTTGTCATTATTGGTCCGGAAAGTACAGGAAAAAGCACCTTGTGTGCAAAGCTGTCTGCGCATTTTAAATCAGAATGGGTGAAGGAATATGCCCGGGAATATTTAATCGCCAACGGCACATACTATACATTCGAGAATTTACTGGAAGTTGCCCAGGGACAAATCGATAGGGAAGAGTTTGCCATTCAGAAAATGCCACACTTTGAAGATAAAAAATCACCCGGGATATTGTTTATTGATACTGATATGTATGTTATGAAAGTGTGGTGTGAATTTGTTTTTAATCAATGCCACCATTGGATTTTAAACAAAATTGTTGAGCGTAAATACGACCTTTATCTGCTTTGCAATATCGATCAGCCGTGGATCAAAGATGAGTTAAGGGAATACCCGGATCTTGTAACAAGAGAAAAATTGTATCATTACTACAAAGACATCATGATAAACCAGCAGGTCCCCTGGGTTGACATTAGTGGTAATTATGAAAAACGTTTAGAAGAAGCAATTGCTGCCGTCAATGAGTTGCATAATTAAAACCAGCCTTTTTTCCTGAACATAACAATCATCCATACTGGAATAATCAGCATAGCGCCCACAGCAGCATAAAATCCACGATCGTTGTGCAGCCAGGGAATTTTATCGAAGTTCATACCAAAGATGCCTCCAATTACGGTTGCCGGAGCCAGTAAACAAGTTACTACCGCCATAACTTTCATCACCTCGTTCATCCGGAGGTTTACGTTATTCAGGTAAAGATCCTGCAAGTTCATAGTGATATCCCGGTAGTTTTCAGAAAGATCATTTGCCTGGATAATATGGTCATACACATCCTTAAAATATTTCAGTGTTCTTTCCTCAATCAAATCACTCTCAGTTCTTATAAAACCATTGATCACTTCCCTCACCGGCGAAATACTTCTTTTAAGAATGATCATCTCTTTACGCAATAAGTTTATTTTGGCAAGCGCACTACTGCCCGCGCTGTTTTGTATTTCTTCTTCGATATTTTCAATGCGCTCTCCTAATTTTTCCATCACAACAAAATAATTATCTACTATCATATCCAGCATGGCATAGCATAAATAATCGGGGCCGCTTTGCCGCAATTTACTGGCCGCAATTTTTAATTTATCTCTTATCGGGTTAAATACATCTTTATTGGCTTCCTCCTGGAAAGTGAGTACAAAATTTTTGCCCAATACAATACTTACCTGTTCCTGCTCCACCTTAAAAAGTTCATCGTTATAAAAAAGCATGTTGCAAATACAGAATAAAATATTTTCAATCTCATCCATTTTCGGTCGCTGACCAATACTTTGGATATCTTCCTGTATCAATGGATGTACGTTGTAAAAGTTACATAGTGCCTCAACATCAGCTTTGCGAATTCCATCTACGTTTATCCAGGTTATTTTATCGTTATTTAAGTAAGGATAGCATTCTGCAATACTGTTCAGCTGCCTTTCTTCTACAGTTGCACTATTAAAATCATACACATAGATATTGATTGCTTTTGCTTCTTCCCGCTGCGGCACTTTTGTTGGATTAACCTTTACAATTTCCTGCGTACGGCTCAGGTTAAAGGGAGATACAATCTTCTGAATATATTTTTTACTACGGTTCATTTAAATATTATTAATCACTGTAAAATAAGGGGCAGGGAAAATTAAGCAATAATAATGAGATCAATAAAAAAGCCGGAACGTTTGGTTCCGGCAGCAAATTTTTATTAAAAAAACTAATTTCCGTACACACACAAAAATTTGATACGCATTATTTTCAACTGCTCCCAGTTAAAGCTGCTATCGGCCAATTCTTCCTGTGCAATTTGCAGACTGCTTGTTTCACAGGCTTTAAAATAGTCAATAATTTCTTCCTGCTCATATTCATCTACCATTTCATCAATGGCATAATCAAGGTTTAATTTTGTTCCACTGGCTACAATGGTTTCCATTTCTTCGAGTAACTCCTGAATTGAAAGGTCTTTTGTTTTAGCGATGGTTTCCAGGGGTATTTTTTTATCTACATTCTGGATAATAAAAATTTTGTTGTTGTTTCTGTTTACTACGCCCTTCATAACGAAATCATCCGGGCGCTCCACTTCATTCTCACCAATGTAGTCAACTATAAGATCAACAAAATGTTTGCCATACCGCATGGCCTTACCCTTGCTTACACCCTGGCATTTTTCAAGCTCTTCAATGGTGGTGGGGTACATGGTTGCCATATCTTCAAGGCTGGTCTCCAGGAATATTACAAAAGGTGGCAGGTTTTTTTCCCTGGCTACTTTTTTACGCAACTCCTTTAACAGTTCTAATAATTTTTGATCTGTCGTTATTGTTGATGTTGCAACAGGCGCTGCCTCATCATCATCCGCATCCGCATCTTCAAATAAATTATTCAATACAATTTTAAAAGAGGATGGTTTTTTTATAAAAGCATGCCCCTTTTTGGTAATTTTCAATACACCATATTCTTCAATATCTTTCTGAATCAATCTTTCAAGAATCATCTGGCGCATTAAGGAGTTCCAGAAAAGCTCTTCCTTACTTTTACCAATACCAAAAAATTCACGTTCATCGTGCCGGAACATTTTTACTTTGGGGTTAGGTTTACCCCGTAAAATGTGCATCAGGTAATCCATAGTAAACTGTTCGTCTAAACCTTTAATTACAGTCAATACCTGGCAGGCTTCTTTTTTGGCCTCCATCAATTCTTTCGGGTTGTTGCAGTTGTCGCACATTTTATCAGTGCACTGCAACGTATCATACTCTTCTCCGAAATAATTCAGTAAAATTTTTCTGCGGCAAACAGAACTTTCGCAATAAGCCACCGTTTCATTAATCAATTGTGCACCAACTTCCCTTTCACTTAAAGGCTTATCCCTCATCAGGTGTTCAAGCTTCGCAACGTCTTTATGACTGTAATACAGAATACATTTTCCTTCCAGGCCATCTCGTCCGGCACGGCCTGTTTCCTGGTAATAATTTTCTATTGATTTCGGTATATTGTAATGAATTACAAAACGAACATCTGGTTTATCAATGCCCATTCCAAAGGCAATGGTGGCCACGATTACCTGCACATCTTCATTCAAAAAAAGATCCTGGCGTTCTGCCCTTAACTTACTATCCAGCCCTGCATGATAAGCTACCGCTTTTATACCATTTGCCATCAACATATCAGCAAGCTCCTCCGTTGTTTTTCTGTTCAGCGTGTAGATAATCCCGCTCTTGCCCTTGTTTTGAGAAACAAAACGCACAATGCTTTTTACTGTTTGATCTTTATTAATCTTGGGTAAAATCTCGTAATATAAATTCGGTCTGTTAAAAGAGGAAATGAATATTTTGGGATTGCGTAATCCAAGATTTCGCAAAATATCGCTTTGTACTTTCGGAGTTGCTGTAGCTGTTAGCGCAATCATGGGAGCGTCAGCATTTATAAGTTCCATCATCTCTCTCAGGCGGCGGTACTCAGGCCGGAAATCATGCCCCCATTCTGAAATACAATGGGCCTCATCCACCGCAAAAAAAGAGATGTTAAGATCTTTAAAAAACTCAATATTTTCTTCCTTGGTGAGTGTTTCCGGAGCTACATACAGCATTTTTGTTTTGCCCGTTGTCAAATCATCTTTTACAATTTTTTGCTGGCCTTTATTAAGGGTACTGTTTAAAAAATGGGCTACGTCATCCTTACTGCTATAACTTCTTACAAGGTCAACCTGGTTTTTCATTAATGCTATCAACGGGGAAACAATAATTGCACAACCTTCACTGATAATGGCGGGTAGCTGGTAACACAAACTTTTGCCACCACCAGTGGGCATAATTATCAGGGCATCGTTACCAGCCAATAAATTCTTTATGATTGCTTCCTGGGGTTCTTTAAAACCGTCAAAGCCAAATGAGCTTTGCAGTTGTGCTTTTAAATCAAGGTTTTTTTCTACACTAATTGCTTTAACTGCGGATTTTTTTTGAACCGGTTTTTCTTTATCAGAAATAGCTTTTCTAGGCTTTTTTACTGTGGTCATATAGATATCGTCTCTTTCACGCTTGGTTAATAATTTATAGGAAATTGAACAAAATAAATGGCTTAAAAGAAATCACTTTTACTGCTTAAATATTATAAAAGAGTGCAAAGTTACTTCAATACCTTCTATTTTCAAATTGCCAGAGGTGTTAACCATTGATTAAGATACTCAATTTTTTTTAAAGTATGTATAAAAAGGGTGCTCCCTTTTGCACTGTGGGCTATTTAAAGTAGGTTTGCCGCAATAAAAAATGAAGCATAACAGTATTATAGCAACCGCAAAAAACACCATTGAGTTAGAAGCTGCTGCAATTAGAGAATTGGCAGCCTTTATTAATGATGATTTTGCCAACGCGGTGAATAAAATAGCCACTTCAACAGGAAGGCTTGTTGTGAGCGGCATTGGCAAAAGCGCCATCATTGCTCAAAAAATTGTTGCCACGCTTAACAGTACAGGCACTCCGGCTCTGTTTATGCATGCAGCTGATGCTGTACACGGCGACCTGGGCATGATACAGAAAGACGATGTTATCATTATTATCAGCAAAAGTGGTGATAGCCCGGAAATAAAAGTGCTGGCTCCATTGATAAAAAGTTTTGGAAATACACTGATTGCTATTGTGGGGAATACGGCTTCCTTTTTGGCAAAACAATGCGACATTGTTTTAAATACTACCGTTAGCCAGGAAGCTTGCCCCAATAACCTGGCGCCCACCACCAGCACCACAGCTCAAATGGTAATGGGCGATGCGCTCGCAGTTTGTTTGATGGAGGTAAAAGGTTTTGGCACGGCCGATTTTGCCAGGTTTCATCCCGGCGGCATGCTGGGGAAGAAACTCTATTTGAGAGTGGCAGATTTATCGGCACAAAATGAGCAGCCCACAGTAACCGGCAATGCCACCATTAACGAGGTGATTGTAGAAATAACACGCAGGCGTTTAGGCGCAACTGCCGTAGTAAACAGCGACAATTCAATTGCCGGAATTATTACAGATGGCGATTTACGCCGCATGCTGGAAAAGACCACCGACTTTTCAGTGTTACAAGCCCATGATATAATGTCCGCAAATCCGGCAGTAATCGATGCAGCCAGGCTGGCAGCACATGCGCTGGAAATGATGAAAACAAGGGACATCAGCCAGTTACTTGTTGTAGAAAATGGTCTGTATGCCGGTATTATACATTTACATGATCTTATAAGAGAGGGGATAATTTAAAGTAAATGGATGATGCTAAAACATTTCGATACATTTGCGGTGCAAAAATTGAGATTTAGACGATGGATAACAACAACTACGTGGCCATTATGGCTGGCGGTATCGGCAGCAGATTCTGGCCACTGAGCCGAACAGACTATCCAAAACAATTTCTGGATATTTTGAATACAGGCCGAACCCTTATTCAGGCGACATATGACCGGTTTACCCTTTTTGTACCAAAGGAAAATATCTACATTGTAACCACCCATCAATACAAAGATATTGTTGCGGAACAATTGCCCGACATTCCGGTGGCAAACATTTTATGCGAACCCTCACGAAAAAATACGGCTCCTTGTATAGCCTATATTTCATACAAATTACATCAGTTAAACCCCGAAGCGAATTTGATTTGTGCCCCCGCAGATCATATCATTCTCGATCCGCATGGATTTAAAGAAACTTGCCTGCAGGCTCTGCATTTTACTGCACATATAAAGGCATTGGTTACATTGGGTATTAAACCAACCCATCCCAATACAGGTTATGGTTACATACAGTACGATCAGCAAAAAGTGAGTGAAAACGTTTTTAAAGTAAAAACATTTACGGAAAAGCCGGATAAGGATCTGGCCAGAACCTTTATATCCAGTGGCGATTTTTTATGGAACGCAGGTATTTTTGTTTGGCAGGTAAAAAATATCCTAAAGGCATTTGAAACATTTTTGCCGGAAATGCATGACGTGTTTGATGCTGAAAAAGATAACTTCTCTTCAGAAAAAGAAAAAGAAGCCATTGAAAGAATTTACCCGCAATGTGTAAACATATCTATTGATTACGGCGTGATGGAAAAAGCCGATAATGTATATATCATACCATCTTCTTTTGGATGGAGCGACCTGGGTACATGGGCAAGCGCCTATGAGAATTTTGAGAAAGATTACCTGGACAACGCGGTATCCGGCAACAATGTTATGATTATTGACGCCACAAAAAATATGGTACATGCCGGCAATGATAAATTGGTATTAATTCAGGGCCTGGATGATTTTATTGTTGTTGATACGGACGACGTGTTGCTTATTTGTAAAAAGGACAAAGAGCAGGAAATTAAAGAATATGTGGCGGAAGTGAAACGAAATAAAGGAGATAGATATATTTAATGCAGTTTCAGGAAATTATAAGTTTTCAATGAGGAATAAAATTTTTCTCCGGGGGTTTCAATTGTCGATACCTGCGTCCACATGTCAATAAGTTAAAATGCAATTCAATGGCTTCTCCCACCATTCACAGCAAACTTCCAAAAGTAGGCACTACGATTTTTACGCAAATGAGTATGTTGGCAGCAGAATACAAAGCTATCAACCTCGGCCAGGGTTTTCCTGATTTCATGATGAATCCGGATTTAATTGCGTTGGTAAATAAGTCAATGCAGGATGGCAATAATCAGTACGTTCATATGAATGGTCTGTTATCGTTGCGGGAACGGCTGGCAGAAAAGATGGCCGATTTATATGATGCCAATATCCATCCTGATTCAGAAATAACAATTACTCCAGGAGGAACGTATGCTATTTATACTGCGCTCACCACAGTTCTCCGTCCGGGGGATGAAGTGATTGTTTTTGAACCTGCCTACGACAGTTATATCCCCAACATTATTATCAATGGCGCAATCCCGGTTTTGATTCCATTAAGTTTTCCTTCTTATAGTATCAACTGGCAATTGGTTAAGGAAAGCATTACATCAAAAACAAAAATGATTGTGCTTAATTCTCCCAATAACCCAACAGGAAGTGTATTGAGTAGTTATGACATTGAGCACCTACGCAGCGTTGTAAAAAACACGGGTATTTTTATTTTAAGCGATGAAGTGTACGAACACTTAATATTTGACGACCTGCGGCACGAGAGTATGTTACGCTATGCCGATTTACTGGAAAGAAGTTTTGTGTGTTTCTCATTTGGAAAAACATATCACTGCACCGGCTGGAAACTAGGTTATTGCGTTGCTCCGCAACCGCTGATGAATGAGTTTAGAAAAGTGCACCAGTTTAATTGTTTTAGCAGCCATAGTCCTGTTCAGTTTGCACTGTCAGAGTTTGTACAACAAAAAGAACAATACCTGCAACTGGGAAAAACAATACAGTAAAAAAGAGATTACTTCCAATCCCTTATGCAACAGACAAAATTCACGGCATTACCGTCTCACGGCAGTTATTTTCAATTGTATAGTTATGAAGGATTGAGCGAAGAAAAAGACATGGATTTGTCAGTAAGAATAACTAAACAATATGGCGTAGCCACTATACCAGTTTCAGCCTTTTATACAGGGCAAAAAGATGACCGTGTTATACGTTTCTGCTTTGCGAAAAAACAAACAACGTTGGAAGAAGCTGTAAACCGGCTGATAAAATGCGGTTGAGAAATTTGTAATAATGGTACTAGGCTTTGCTCCCGCGAACATCAAATCAACTATTATTCAGCACAATAATTATTAAAATCTACCGTTACTAGTTGATAAAATTCAATGCAAATGGCAAATATTTCTAACAAAAATAGCGGATACCCTGTTATACAACTGGTGAAAAATATGCTGAATAAATTAACGCAGACACCTGATATCTACCCGATAAAATACTATAAAAAAGGCAAAAGGGCAGGCAGAAACAGAAACATGCTAATCATATAACTTTTGGTAACAAACCCCCAAATGATCTACCCTCCACTCAGGAGGGTTTTTTATTAAAGCTCAGATTAATAATTAATTTCTACTGAATAACTGGTCACTTGAAAGAATACCTGGCATTTTAAAAACTTTAAAGTTTTCAAATCAGAATGCATTTTAAGTTTTTTTTAACAGTTTTAACACCTTTACAAAATATTGATTTTAAAGGATTTGTAAAAATTTTCTTTCTAAACTGTGATTTTCTCCTCCGCAATCGTTTGAAAAATGACCTTAGAAATTTTTATATAAAACCAATTTTTTAATTTTAGGTAGCAGTGTCATTTTACCCGAGTACTGCAATAGTTGATAAAACTCTCGACCTCTTTCACGGGCTTCCCGGCCTGGATTCTTGCCCAATTTCCAGCATAAAAATAGAGTTAGGATTAGTGTATCTAAAACTTAATTAAAACGACTGGTTATGAACGTAAAAAAATTCGAAAGAAGCATTTTTTGTTTTTGTCTGGTTCTTTTTTCTTCTGTCACCCAGGCCCAAAACAAAATTTCCGGAACAGTAATTAATTCAAAGGACTCTACACCCGTTTCAGGCATCTCTGTAGTCGCCAAATCCGCGAATGGCAAAACAGCAGGAACTGCAACGGGTACGGATGGATCGTTTCGTATTTCAATGGCAGAGAACATTAAGGGTTTGACCGTATCCGGTGTCGGCTACCAAAATCAAACAATTGATGTAACGGGTAAAACTGATGTGTCCATTGCACTGGTGGCAACCAATACCAGTCTGAATGAAGTGGTGATCATCGGATACGGCACAGCAAGAAAAAAGGATTTAACGGGTGCCGTCTCTTCTGTAAAGGCCAAGGATTTTAACCAGGGTGTGATTGCATCACCCGACCAGCTATTGCAGGGCAAAGTGCCAGGGCTCGAAATTACAAGTAATAGTGGTCAACCGGGTGCCGCTACTACAATTAAAATACGCGGTAATAATTCAATAAGGGCGAGTAACAACCCTTTGTATGTTGTAGACGGGGTGCCATTGGATGGCAGAACGGCCAAGCCCAGCCTGAACTTCGGTGCTGGCTCTGGTTTGGACTTTGGAACAACACCCGAATCTAATCCTTTACTATACATTAACCCCAACGATATTGCTCAGGTTGATGTACTGAAAGATGCTTCCTCTACTGCAATTTATGGTTCCCGTGGAGCGAATGGCATTGTGGTAATTACAACTAAAAAAGGAACCGGGGGAACTAAAATAGAATTCGGAACAAAGTTCGGCGTTTCAGCAGGATACATGAAAAAGTATAAGGTACTAACAGCGGGAGATTTTAGAACAGCTTTGCATAAATACAGTCTGGACACCTTATCGGTTTCGCTGGACCATAAAGCATCCGTTGATGCACTCAAAGAAATTACCCAGACCAGTTTATCACAGGAGTATAGCCTGGCGTTAAGTGGCGGTGGCGAGTCCGGCCGGTTCAGGGCCTCTTTTTTAGGATCAAAAAACTACGGCTTTATAAAAAAGACTTCTCTCGATAAATACCTCGGTAACTTTTCAGGACAATATAAGTTTTTGGATAAACGCCTTTCTATTGACTTCGGCCTGATCGCCGGGCATACCACCGAAAATATGGGATTGGTAAGTAACACTGCCGGGGCTGGGGGTAATCTGATCTCTTATGCATTGAACTGGAACCCAACCGCCCCGTTTACTACCAGTACCGGATTGTACAGCCTGGCGACTAACTCTGTCCCCAATCCGCTGGCGGTAATAGAAGGGTACAATGATGTAGCGAATGTGAATGTTTTTTTAGGCAATGTTGCAGCAACAGTAAAACTGGTAAAAGGCCTGGAGTATAAATTTTTGTATGCCATTAATCACGGAACAGGAAAAAGAAATACTAATATAGATGGCTGGATTGATGGAATAAACGGTGTGTCTGGCATTGGCGATGCGGCTATATCACAAGCAGAACTCACTTCACAAACATTTACGCATACGCTTAACTACAGCACGTCGCTTTCGCAAGATTTAAAACTTGAAGCTTTGGCTGGATATGAATATTGGAAAACAAACTATTCCAACCTGTCGCTATTTGCCTCACAGTTTAATACCAACCTGGATCAAAAGAACCGCATCCCGGTTTTATATACCAGTTTTTTTCAAAATGCAAAAACACAAACACCCCTGGTCACTTTCGTAGATCCGACGACCGAAATTCAATCTTATTTTGGTCGCGTAAATTTTAATTTATCTGATAAATATTTTTTAACGGGTACCATCCGGGCTGACGGCTCCAGCAAATTTGGTAAAAATAACAAGTACGGATATTTCCCATCCGTAGGTGCCAAGTGGTTAATCAGCAGTGAAGACTTTCTAAAATCCAGCAATGTTTTTTCAAGCCTTGGTTTGAGGGCGTCCTGGGGCATTACAGGTAACCAGGAGTTTCCTGCCGGAGCGTCATTGGAACAATTTAATTCCGGAGCCTACAATAGTATCGGCCAAAGCAATGTGGCTAACCCCGACTTGAAATGGGAAAAAACCACGCAGATTAATATTGGCCTTGATTACGCAATATTAAAAAACAGAATTTTTGGTTCTATTGATTATTACAAGAAAAATACGTCTGACCTGTTATTTCAAAGCACAGCGATTCAACCGGCACCTGCGTCAATATTTTTCATCAACCTGCCTGCTCATTTAATAAATGAAGGCTATGAATTTTCAGTTGGCGCAACCATCATTACAAATCCGAAATTTAGTTGGGATGCCGGCGCCAATATTGCCCATAATAAAAACCTGTTGAAAGACTTTGCGCAGGCCGATATTCAGACAGCCCAGGTGAGTGGACAGGGTGTATCCGGAGCTTTGGCACAGGTTATAGGAAATAACCACCCTGTGAACGTATATTACTTAAAACAATTTGGTGGCTTTGATCAAAATGGCCAGCAGATCATTGCAGATAATCCAACCTTTCTTGGGGATCCCAATCCGCACTGGTTATATGGTTTCAGCACTTCACTCCGATATGATAAATTTTCGCTTAGTTTAAATGCCAGTGGTGCATCGGGCTACCTGATCTACAACAATACATTCAATTCTGTTACCAACATTAGCAACCTTCAAAATGGTAAAAATGTCGACGCTTCTGTACTCGGTTCTGTTGAAAATATCAATTCCAGTGTAGCAGCTTCGTCGAGATACCTTGAAAGCGGCAACTATTTAAAACTAAGAAATGCTACCATCAATTATGCGGTAGGTAACGCAGGAAAGTACATTAAAAATTTAAATGTTTTTGTAGGGGGAACCAACCTGTTTGTAATTACGAAGTTTACAGGATTCGATCCGGAGGTAAATGTTGATAAAACCAACAATGGCTATCCATCCAGGAATATTGAATATATACCTTATCCAACACCCCGCATTATCAACTTTGGCTTTAATATGTCACTATAAAAATGCTAAGCTATGTATCCGTTAAAATATAAAACACATTTTTCTATTGCTTTAATTGCGCTTATTTTTTCTACAAGCTGCACTAAGCTTGACCAGGGATTAAACAGTACACTGACGAGCGACCAGGCAAAAAATGCGCTGGGCGTCAATGGAACGCAATTGTTATTACAAACTGCCTACAATGACGTTGGCAATCCTTATTCCGACCCCGGAAATATCATGTCTATGGAGGAGGTGACTGCAGACCAGTGTGTGGTACCAACGAGGGCCGGAGACTGGGATGATAATGGAAAATGGCGGGCGTTAAAGCAACAAACATTCAAAGCTGATGGAGTTGATGTAATTATCAACATGTTTAACGCACTTAATAAACTAAATTTTGATGCTACAAATGTATTGGCCTTTAATCCTTCTAAAGCACAGGCGGCAGAAGCCCGCTTTTTAAGAGCTTTCGCTTTGTACCAGTTGCTGGATTTATTTGGGCAGTTTCCTTTCCGTGACCCGGGTGATAATTTATTAAATGCTCCTAAAGTTTACACCGGCGATTCTGCAGTAAGTTTTATCATCGGCGAATTAAATACCATTATTCCCGACCTCGATCCGGCAAACGGCATTGCCAAAGCCAACAAGGATGCGGCAAATATGTTATTAATGAAACTATATTTAAACCGTGGCGCATTTAATAACAGAGCTGCACCCACTTTCGATGATGCAGATATGCAGCAGGTAATTACCCTTGGCAATGCCATAATTGGTAGTGGCAAATATTCATATAACGCCAACTACTTTGATAATTTTAGTCCTTCCAACTCTGGTTCCAAAGAAGCAATTTTTGCTTACCCCAATACATCTGGCGTAGCAACCAATAATTCCGGCATACATAATTACTGGTGGGCTACACTGCATTATAATTCTTACCGTCCGCTCGCTCCTCAATCAGGTTGGAACGGCTTTTCAACAGTGGCTGATTTTTATAATTCTTTTGGAGTTACCAGTACACCAACAAAAACTCCGGTGGACACTTTGCTCGACCAGCGAATTGGCGGACGGTTTTATAAAGGGTGCACTGATGTTTCCGGAATACGGCCCGGGTTGTTAATAGGGCAGCAATATTATGAAGATGGTACGGCTGAAAAAGACCGGAAGGGTAACCTGCTAAAATTTGATCCCAATATCAGTGCTGACTTAAAAGAAACAGGAAATGACCTGGAGATTAAAGGTATCAGGATTGTAAAATATGTTCCTGATTTCTCTGGCAATGGAAAAAATTATGGTGGTGGTGTATCAGGTAACTGGGCTATGATTTACCGGTATCCTGATGTGGTGTTAATGGTGGCCGAAGCAAAGATGCGGGCGACAGCTGCAGACAATGCAGGCGCACTTGCTTTGGTGAACGAATTGAGAACAGCAAGAAAGGCCGCACCCCTGGCATCAATGACACTGGTGAATCCATCCAACATGGCAGACCCCGGTACATTACTGGCCGAAAGAGGCAGGGAATTATACTGGGAAAGTACCAGGCGAACAGACCTAATCAGGTTTGGCGTATTTATGAAACCCTGGGCACTAAAACCAGCGTCTGATGAAGCGCATTTACTATTTCCCATTCCAACATCCGCCCTGGCGGCTAATCCTAATTTGAAACAAAATACGGGTTATTAAATGTTTTAGAAACAGATATCATCTCAAGAAAGGTCATTGCTGCAATGGCCTTTTATTTTTAAATGCGTTACGAATGAGAAAAGAAATTTGTCTTTTTTTATTTTTTACCTGCACTTTATTTAGCTCCTGCAATAAAGGGAAAGATAAGGTTGCAGGCCTGTTTGAGTTGATGGGAAATACAGGAATTAATTTTGAAAATAAAGTCGAGGACGGTAAAACAGAAAATAGTTTTTTATTCAGAAATTTTTATAATGGCGGCGGAGTGGGCATTGGCGATATCAATAACGATGGCCTGCCCGACGTGTTTTTAACATCTAATACGGCAGCCAATAAGCTTTACCTGAATAAGGGTGATTTTAAGTTTGAAGACATCAGTAAAAAAGCAGGGATAATAGAAGACGATAAATGGAATACAGGTGTTGCTTTCGCAGATGTGAACAACGACGGCTGGCTTGATATTTACGTGAGCACATCCGGGCACATGGCAACAGGTAACAGGAAAAATAAATTGTACATTAACAATCACGATCTTACTTTCAAAGAATCCGCAGCACAGTATGGTCTTGACATTGCTGCTTATACGACCCAGGTTTCCTTTTTCGACTATGATCTCGACGGCGACCTGGATTGTTTTATGATTAATAATAGTCCAATACCGGTAAACCAGTTGCAGTTTAGCAACCGCAGAGATTTACCGGATGCCCAATGGCCCGTGGCTGATTTTTTAAAAGGCGGCGGCGATCATTTATTTAGAAATGACAACGGGCATTTTACAGAAGTTACAAAGGATGCCGGCATACATGGTTCCCTTATTAGTTTCGGTTTAGGAGTTTCTGTAAGTGATATCAATAATGATGGATATCCCGATGTATATGTGTCAAACGACTCTTATGAAAGAGATTATTTATACATCAACCAAAGAAATGGCACATTTAAAGACGAACTGGAAAATTGTCTGCAACATACCAGCTTCTCATCTATGGGCGCAGATATTGCTGATATCAACAATGATGGATACCAGGATATATTTACATCGGATATGTTACCACTGAACGATTACCGGCTAAAAACAATGGGCGCATTTGATAACATCGATTTATTCAATGCTAAAATAAAAGCAGGCTTTTATTATCAATACACCCAAAATTGTTTACAGTTAAACAATAAAAACAATCACTTTATTGACATTGCCAATTACAGCGGTGTTGCAGCTACAGACTGGAGCTGGGGTGCCCTATTGTTTGACATGGACAATGACGGATGGAACGATTTATATGTTTGCAACGGTATTAATAAAGATGTTACCAACCTGGATTTTATGAATTTTTTTGCGGATGAAACCTACCACAAAATGGTGATGAACGGCGAAAAAAAAGATGTTGAAAAAGTACTGAAAGAGATTCCGAAAACACCTTTGGTAAATAAAGTATTTAGGAATGATCACAACCTTAAATTTACTGATACCGGAGAAACCTGGGGCTTTACACAACCCAGTTATTCCAACGGGGCGGCTTACGCAGATCTGGATGGTGACGGAGACCTTGACCTGGTAGTAAATAATGAAAACCAGCAGGCCTTTGTATATAAAAATAAAGCCCGTGAATTAAATCATAATAATTACATCAGCATTCAACTTAAAGGAAACGGAAAAAATACATTCGCCATCGGCAGCACAATAAAACTCTTTGCAGGCAGCCAGCAATTCACAAGAGAGCTATATCCAAGCCGTGGTTTTCAGTCTTCAATGGATTACACAATCATCATCGGAACAGGAACAATTACACAGGCAGACTCCCTGATTGTTTATTGGCCAAACAGAACCTGCACCGTTATAAAAAATCCGGTAATGAATAAGACGCATGTTATGCGACAGGATGAAGCCAGCATGCTGTCACCAATAGCGTCGCTTGAAAAAAAAGAGACTCCATTTTTTTCAAGCGTAAACAGCAATTTTGACAAACATGAAGAGGATGACGTAATTGATTTTTACAATGAGCGCAATATTCCAAGAATGCTATCGCGTGAAGGTCCGAAAGCCGCGGTGGCTGATGTAAATGGGGATGGGTTGGAGGATGTTTTTATTGGAGGAACGCCGGGTCATCCGGGGCAGCTCTATTTTCAGACCAATGATGGAAAGTTTGTTAAGAAGGCGCAAAAGGGTTTTCAGCAGTACACGGATTTTGAAGATGTTGCTGTATTGTTTTTTGACTGTGACAAAGACGGCGACCAGGATTTGCTTATTTGCCCCGGTGGAAATGCGGCGGCTCCCAATAGCAGGGAACTACAGCTCCGATTATTTAAGAATGATGGAAAAGGCAATTTTCTGCTGGATGCAGCCAGTTTTACCAATGTCGGGATGAACATAGCTGTTGCAGTTGCAAATGATTTTAACCAGGATGGTTACCCCGATCTTTTTATTGGAGGCAGAAGTTTCCCCGGTATTTACGGAATGGACCCCGCCAGCTATTTATTTGTAAATGACGGCAACGGGCATTTTCACGACATTGCACCAGTGAAAAATCCGGATATTGCTAAAATTGGAATGGTGACGGGTGCTGTATGGGTTGATGTTACCGGCGACACACAAAAAGAGTTAGTGATTACCGGTGAATGGATGAGCCCAAGAATTTTTTCTTTTCAGCATGATCGCTTTAAAGAAATAACAAGTAATCTCAACCGTGTTTACGGCTGGTGGCAAACAATAGCTGCGGCAGATTTAAACGGCGATGGCAAAGAAGATCTCATTTTAGGGAACATGGGCGAAAATTTTTATTTGCATCCCGATAGCAGTCATCCTGTAAAACTATGGATCAACGATTTTGACCAGAATGGCAGTATTGATAAAATACTAACCTATACAATCGACGGTGAGGATAAACCGGCGTTTTTAAAGTTTGACTTGGAAGAGCAAATTCCGGGGATAAAAAAGCAAAGCCTGAAAAATGAAGCCTATTCAAAAAAATCAATTCAGCAATTATTTTCTAAAGAGATTGTTGAAAAATGTAGTGTGAAGAAGGTTAATTATTCCAGTTCCTGCATTGCATTAAATGAGGGGAATGGCAACTTTATGATAAAAAAATTGCCCGCCAGGGTCCAGTTATCCTGCGTCAACATTTGCCGCGTAATGGATGTAAACAAAGATGGCCACCCTGATCTTATTTTAGGAGGAAACCAGTTTGGTTTTTTACCGCAGTTTGAAAGGCTGGATGCAAGTTTTGGAGATGTGTTACTAAATGATAGCAAAGGCAATTTCAGCTGGCAGGAAGAAGCAAAAACAGGCTTGGGTTTAAAGGGCGAAGTAAGAGACATCCAGGCAGTAAACACCAAAAATCTGCATTGTTTATTAATTCTTCAAAACAATTTATATCCCGTATTGACAAAAATTAACAATGAGGTCAAGTAGTAGTCTCAGGGTCAAATTTTACAGGGCTATTGATACAACATAACCGGGAAATAAACCCTGGTTATCCAGGTACTGGAATCTGTTTCCTTTCTGCGATCAGTTACCAGTGAATAAAAAGGAATTGCAGGCGATCTTAATTGCCTGTCATCTGCGTATTGCTGCAATTGATCCAGTGCGTTAGCGCAGGTATAAGTCCCTCCTTTAACCTCACTAAACAAAATAACACTTTTGCCCGGCATTCTTTTTTGTTCAAAATTTTCGGATGACTTAATGGGCTTATCTGTTGGGAGCGCCACTTTTACATCATATTGTATGCTGTCATTTGTTGAAATATTAAGCATTGGAAATCCGGTCCTCCTGCCTTTATTAAAAGCAATATATGCACCCAATTTGTCGATTAAATCATAGACATCTTTGGTAGTGGGATAGTGCCTGAAGCTTGCTGCTGTCGCAAGCAGCAGGCTGTCAGAAATAAGGGCCTTTTTAACTGCGGAACCATAAATATTTACCGGGTCACTATAAAATGTGGTCATTTTTTGAAGAATTACCGAAAAGTCCCTGTTAACTTGTTTCGCCTGCAGGTAATTTTGAAGACGTTTGACTGGATTATTAGAGTTAGCAGCTGAACCGACCCACTCCAATCTGGTGGAATCAGTCGATAGAGAAACCAGGTATAAAGAACTGTTTAATTTCAGCTTGTCATTAGCAACAGACACGGGAATAACTGTAATATTACCATCCTTTATCTTGTACAATAAATTATTGTAAAACAAACTATCGCCGGTCGTTTTTCCCGGCCACCATTTAGCGAGACTGGTTTTATTGAGTAACATTCTGTGGATGGCCGGTGCCGGTGTTGACACAAAGGCACTGGCTTTTATCATTACAATATTTGGTATAAGGAAATATTCAGCAACGATGGCTAATGTTATTATACCCAGGACTGTAACAAATATTTTTTTCATGCCTTAATTTATTGTGGTACAAAACGGAAACAAATTTTCATCCAGCTTTAGTGCAAATGCAAAAGATGTACGGCTTCAAATCGTTTTTCTTTATAAACAACGCCGGCCTGGAAAATAAGAACTGCGCCTTAGGCATCTTGCCTGCGACTTTAAACAATTTTTCTCAATCATTTTAGTTGAATAATTGTTAAAAAGACTTTTTAAAAAATTTAAAATCTATTTTATCCTCTGCAAACGTTTGCGGAAACATTTGCAGAGACTTCTGCTATTAATATAACTACCCATGTTAAAGCAAAGTTATAATTTCATTGCCGCGATTCGCTCTACCAACATATTGCTGTATGAAGAAATTTCAATTTTCTCCCTGTCAGGGTATCTCCGGGCAAAACTTCATTATCAATTTTTCGGAAAAAGTGTATTGTAACCTGTTATTAGTGCATTAAAAACTAAATTAAACGACTGATTATGAATTTAAAAAAACTAGCAAAAGGCATCCTATGCTTTTGTCTTGCCCTGTTTTCCACAATGGCTTACGCCCAAAACAAAGAAGTAACCGGTAAGGTAACCGACTCTAAAGATGGTTCACCTGTAGCCGGGATTTCTGTGTTGGGAGTTACTACTTCAGGTAAAAAAGTAGGAACTGCAACAGCAAATGACGGATCCTTTAAATTATCCTCAACAGACGGGATTTCTAAAATTACATTTTCTGGTGTAGGCTTTGAAAAACAGGACCTGAACGTTGCCGGGAAAAGCGATGTTGCTGTTTCTATGAAAAGCAGCAATACGGCTTTAAACGAGGTTACTGTTGTAGGTTACGGTACCTTAAAGAAAAGAGAAATTACCAGTGCCATTACCCGTGTAAATGCAGAACAATTCAACAAAGGCAATATCAATGATGTTGCCCAATTGTTACAAGGTAAAGTGGCAGGACTTTCAATATCCCGTGCAGGCGGTGATGTGAACGGAGGTTTTGATATCAGGTTAAGAGGCCTCTCTACGATTGGTTCTGGTACTTCCCCACTGGTGGTAATTGATGGCCAGGTTGGTGCTGATTTAAACTCGGTAGATCCTAACGATATTAAAAGTATTGATGTATTAAAAGATGGTTCCTCTGCAGCAATTTACGGAACCCGCGGCTCTGCAGGTGTAATTATCGTAACAACAAAAACAGGGACTAAGGGAACGTCACAGGTTACCTATAATGGATCCGTTAGTATAGAAAATGCAGCGAGGCTTACCCAACATGCAAGTGCATCAGAATATCGTAGTTTATTGAAAACTCTGGGAGCCGGCACAGATTATGGAGCTACAACTGATTGGTATAAAGAAATTACAAGAACAGCTATATCGCACCAGCATAATTTATCTTTTTCTGGTGGCAACGAACATACCACTTACAATGCTTCTGTGAATTATAGAGATGCGCAAGGTATTGCTATTACAACAGGCCTTAAACAGTTAAATGGCCGGTTGAATATAACACACAAAGCATTAAATGACAGATTGGTTTTTAATGTAGAAGTTAGTACAACTCGTAAAACTGCTGACTTGGGATTCTCTAATGCTTTTGAATATGCAACTATCTACAATCCAACGTCTCCGGTTTATGCTCAAAAGCCAGAACAGGATTTAGCAGGTGGCGGTTATTTTGAAGTGAGTGCTACTGAATATTCCAATCCGGTAGCTCTTTTAAAACAAAACTCTAATCATCAGCAGCTTAGCAGGTTAAACTTTGCAGGTTCAGCAGAATACGAAATTGTTAAAGGCCTGAAGTTTCTTACTAGATATGCTCAGCAACAAACCAGCACTTACCTTACAGCATATAGCCCAAGTACAGCTTTTATAGATCGTGGGTTTTATAACGGAGTAACCGGCGTAGGACGTCACGGATATTCTTTTAAGAGAGATGACGAAGCCACAACGCAGTTGTATGAAAATACATTATCGTACAACGGAAAAATTTCTAATCTTGAGGTTGCAGCGGTAGCAGGTTATTCTTACCAGGATTTTATTTACCAGGGTTTTAATGCTGGTGCTGGTAATTTTATTACCGATTTGTCTGGCCAGGATTTTTCTACAGCGCAGGATATACAAAATGGTCTGGCAACTATAAATAGTTATAAAAACGGCAACAGGTTGGTAGCCTTTTTTGGCAGGGTCAATTTAAATTATAACAATTTTGCTTTCCTATCAGCTTCCTTAAGAAGAGAAGGTTCTACAGAATTTGGTCCTAATAATAAATGGGGCTATTTTCCTGCGGTAAGTGCCGGTGTGGATTTAAATAAATTTTTAAACCTGCCAGGTTTCAATACCCTCAAATTAAGAGGAAGTTATGGTGTAACCGGTGCCCTACCACCTTCACCAGGTTTGGCTGCAATAACTTATACAAGTGGGGGAAATTACCTTATAAATGGTAATTGGATTTCAACCTTTGGACCAAATCAAAATGACAACCCTGATCTGAGATGGGAGAAAAAAGCCGAAACTGATATAGGATTAGATTTTGCTGCTTTCAATAACCGGTTGTCCGGAACAGTAGATTACTACAAGCGTAAAACATCGGATCTTATTTTTAATGTTGAGGTTCCTGCACCACCAGCTCTTTTCCACAGGGCTTGGAAGAACATTGGCGACATGACAGGTAACGGCATTGAGGTGGCATTGAACTATGAAGTGATTAGAAAAACCAATAAATTTAATTGGACAACCGGCGTGAACTTTGCTCACAATCATGTTGTATTAACAAGGCTTGACCCATCCGCAGGCTCTTATATCGGAGAAACAAACTTGGGGTCGCCTGGTCAGGAAGCAACACAAATTACAAGGACTTATGCTGGAGCGGAAATTGGAGCCTTTTACAACCAAATATATAGAGGACTTGATGCCAATGGGAAAATTTTGGCTGATGATGGTACCGGAAAAACAGTTGCTGCAAGCACTGGCACTTATAAAACAGTAATAGGCCATGGCTTACCTAAATTTGAAATGGGTTGGACTAATACCTTCAATTATGGAAATTTTGATCTGAATTTTTTCCTGAGAGGATCATTCGGGTTTGACCTAATTAATACAAACAGAGCTTTTTATGAGAATCCTTCTGTTGCTGCTTTGTACAATGTAGTTAAAACTAAATATTTTAATCCAAACTTAAAAGACGCACAGATATTCACCAGCCTGTATGTTGAAAAAGGCGATTTTGTTAAATTGGACAATGCTACATTGGGTTACAACTTTAATATTGCAAAAAAAGCAAACGGAGTTAAAAGCTTTCGTGCATTCCTGACTGGTCATAATTTGTTCACTATTACCGGATATACTGGAGCAGACCCTGAGGTGCGCTATACAGATAACCTGAATGGTAATATTCTGGCGCCTGGTATTGACAGAAGGAGCACCTGGGTATTAACTCGTTCATTTACTGTAGGAGTTAACATTGGTCTTTAAAAAATAAATTTTATTCATTTACATACTTAATATATGAAAAATAAATTAATCAAAAGTACTTTAATCGCCGGCTTGCTTTTTACAGGATTTTCTTGTACCAAGCTCGATGAAGGACCTTACCTTTTTGATAAGGTAACGGGTGACAAGTTTGGTAAAACTGATTTGGAAGTACAATCCCTTGTTGGTGCAGCATATGCAAATTTAGCCGGCGTAGGAGGTAACAATCATTATATCCCTTTAAATGAAGTAACTACTGATGAAATAGTCGTACCAACCCGTGGCCCTGACTGGGGCGATGGTGGGCATTGGGTAAGATTAAAAAGACATACGTATGTTGCAACGGATCCTTTGCCAGCTAATGGATGGAATTTCTGTTATTCTGGTGTTTCAACCTGTAATCGCCTGATTTTTAATCTAACTAAAATTGGAACACCTTCAGCGTTGGAGTACATTCCTGAATTAAAAGCTTTACGTGCTATTTATTATTATTGGCTAATGGATTGGTATGGCAATGTGCCACTGAGTATTGATTATTCCGTTACAACACCAGTAGGAAATTCTCCGAGATTGGAGGTGTATAAGTTTATTGAATCGGAATTAACTACCAATGCACCATTATTAAAAAAACCAACTTCTGTTCCTGACATTGCAACTTATGGCCGTGTAAATTATTATACTGCTGAAGCATGCCTGGCAAAATTATATTTAAACGCGGAATTGTATGGAGCTGGCAAACAATATGATAAAGCTATTGCGGCTTGTGACAATATTATTAATTCAGGTGTTTATAACTTAATGCCCAATTATGCTGATAATTTTTCCCAAAATGATCAGGGATCTAAGGAATTTATCTGGGCTATCCCTTTTGATCATATTAAGTTTGGGGGACTAAACATAAATATGATGACTTTAAGTTACCTGAATCAAAGGACATATAATATCAATGCACAACCATGGAATGGCTTTGCCTCTACAGCAGAGTTTTATAAATCTTATATCGATACAGTAGCAAATCCTGGAACAACAGGAATGGTAGTCGGGTTGAGTCCTAAAGGAGATATGACAAGAGGTACACTGGATAAAAGGCTTGGAAATTTTATAGTCGGCCCGCAGTTTGCTGCTGACGGCACAAGGTTAGTAGATGATGGAGCAGATGCAACAGATCCTGATGGACCACCTTTCACTTTTACTCCATATATGAATGAGCTGGAGCCTGCAGCATGGCGTCAGTCTGGCGCGAGAATTGGTAAATGGCAAATGTATAATGGTATGACCAGTAATATGGACAATGATTTTGTTATCTTCCGTTATGCAGATATCCTCTTAACAAAGGCGGAATCCATTGCCAGGAATACCAGTAACTGGAATGATGCGACTACATTAGCTACAGTTAATCAGATCAGGACGTTGCATGGAGGGGTAACTCCTTTTGCCACATTAACTGCAGCGACTTTCTTAGCTGAGCGCAGCAGGGAGATGTTTTGCGAAGCATGGAAAAGACAGGATATGATTCGTTTTGGTACTTACAATGATGCATACGGATTTCATAATGCTGATGCACCAGATGCACTTGGTCCAAACGGAATCAATCACCTGAATATTTTCCCGATACCAGATGCTCAGATAAATGCTAATAAACTACTTAAACAAAACCCTGGCTATTAATATAAATTCCTAGCAGGTTAATTATTAACAATTTTGAAAGGGAAAGCTTGTAATGCAAATTACCTGCTTTCCCTTTTAACATTCAGATAATTAAAGTGAGCCAAATATTGGGTAAATTTGATGTCCCTTCTTTTATTGACAGAACTTATGGGATGCGTTGTAAATGATTGTTGATACCACTAAAAATTTCCTTTTGTTTCAAGATTTTATTTACTGTTTTTGGGAAAGAAAAATAATGCAGAGAAAGACAAAAGGTGCTTTTTTTCAAATGATATCTATCTGTACCATAGCCATGTTTTCCGGATGTCATTCATCCTATAGTGGGAACACGGTTAAATTATTTGATCTTATTCCTCCTGCTATCACGGGGATCGATTTTTCAAACGACGTTAAATACACAGAAGAATTGAACGCGTATACTTTCCGCAATTTTTATAATGGCGGCGGTGTTGGTATTGGCGATATCAACAACGATGGTTTACCTGACGTGTTTTTTTGTGGCAACCTGAAATCTAATAAACTATACCTGAATAAAGGCGATTTTAAATTTGAAGACATTACAGATAAAGCCGGGCTGAATTCAGCAGGCGTATGGTCGACCGGGGTTACTTTTGCAGACGTTAACGGCGATGGTTTATTAGACATTTATGTTTGTAAATCGGGCGATCTTAAAAGTAAAAACCGCAACAACAGTTTATACATAAACAATGGCAATAGCACTTTTACAGAGCGGGCTGCTGAATATGGATTGAATAGTCTCGGGCTTTCAACACACGCAGAATTTTTTGATTATGACCATGATGGCGACCTGGATTGTTACCTCCTTAATAACTCCATGCGTTCTGTTGGCAATTACGATTTAGTCAAAAATCAGCGCAACATTCCGGATACACTTGGTGGTAATAAATTGTACCGCAATGATAAGAATCATTTTATTGATGTCACCGCAAAGGCAGGTATCTACAGCAGCAAAATCGGTTTTGGCTTGGGTGTTACCATTGCCGATGTAAACAAAGATGGCTGGCAGGATATCTATGTGTCCAACGATTTTTTTGAAAAAGATTACTTGTACATTAATAACAAAAACGGCACGTTTACCGAATCGCTGGAAAGCTGCATACGAGAGATTAGCATGAATTCTATGGGCGCTGATATTGCCGATATTAACAATGACGGCTATCCCGATATTTATGTTACAGATATGCTGCCCGAAACCGAAGCGAGGGTTAAAACAAAAACCAATTTTGAAAACTGGGACAAATACCAATCAAATTTGGCGAACGGCTATTATCACCAGTTTGTAAGAAATGTGTTGCAACTAAATCAGGGGCCTTCCGACGGTACCGGCGCTAAAGCTGCTGAAGTTAATTTTAGTGAGATAGGCCGCTTAGCGGGCGTACAGGCTACCGACTGGAGCTGGGGTGCACTGATAACAGATTTAGACAACGATGGTTATAAAGATATTTTTGTGGCCAACGCTATTTTCAAAGATCTCACAGACCAGGATTATATACAGTACACAGCCAACCCCGATGAGGTTAGAAAAATATTAAAACAGGAAAAAGACGGAGGCATAAAGAAGTTAATCGATTTAATGCCATCGAATCCTTTATCGAACTATGCCTACAGCAACAACG
>NZ_JAUFQJ010000021.1 GCF_030409685.1 Ferruginibacter paludis | reverse complement strand
GCTGGGTGGCAACTTTTACCAGAGTAAACCGGAGGCAGGTATTTACGATGCCAGCTATGGCTTGCTGCTGAAAGGCGATGGTAAAGGAAATTTTAAGGCGGTTAATGAAAGTCAATCAGGCTTTTTTATAAAAGGTGCGGTGAGAGATATTATCAATATCAAAAACAAAAAAAAGAACCTGGTAATTGTAGCCAGGAACAATGATCAACCAAAAATATTTCAACAAAAATGATGAGGTTTAATAGCAGAAAAAGTAGTAGTTATTTTTTTTTAGTGGTGATACTGGTGGGAGTTTGCAGTTGTAAATCTTCGGTTACCGATCAGTACGATAAGCTTGTAAAAAAGGAATTGGCAAAAGGAGTAAGAGTTGACAGTCTCTTTCTGGGAATCAGCTTTGGCATGACGAGTAAAGCATTTTATGGGTATTGCTGGGAATTAAATAAAAAAGGAATTATATCAGACGGTGCCAACAACACCATGGTGCTTTATAAAATTGATTCAGGCTTAAGGTTTCCTGCAAGTATGAACTTTTACCCAGACTTTATTGATAATAAGGTTGCCAACATGCGGGTCACTTTTCAATACAATGCCTGGGCGCCCTGGAACAAAGCCCAGTTTTCAGATTCACTATTGCCGGATGTATTGCAACTATATAAGAAATGGTACCCGGGAGGAAATGATTTTATTACAATGACCGATAAGGATAAGAGAACGGTCTATGTCAAAGTAGATGGCAACCGCAGATTAGTACTCGGCAAATTTGACGATATGATTGTTAAATCTGAATTCACGGATTTGCTGGAGGAAGAAAAGATAAAAAAGCAACATGGTATTAAGTGAGTGTATAAATGACAAAGCCGTGAAAAACATCCATCCATATTTTCTGTATCTGCTGCCTGTACTTTTTTTAATTACAGCCTGCGGTCATACTGAAAAAACGGAACCGAAATTATTTGATCAGCTTCCGGCAGATTCAACAGGCATCAACTTCAGCAACCAGTTACCTGTTGATGATGCATTCAATATTTTTACCTACCGTAATTTTTACAACGGCTGTGGTGTGGCATTGGGCGACATTAATAATGATGGCCTGGTTGATGTTTTTTTTACTGCTAACATGCTGCCCAATCGCCTCTTTCTAAACAAAGGCAATTTTAAGTTTGAGGATATTACTGAAAAATCAGGCATCCAAAAAAAAGCGAAATGGTCCACCGGTGTTAGTATGGCAGATGTAAACGGGGATGGCTTTTTAGATATTTATGTATGTAACAGCGGCGATATAAAAGGCGACAATAAGCAAAACGAGTTGTACATCAACAATGGCAATAACACTTTTACAGAACGGGCAGAAGAATACGGACTTGCAGATAAAGGGTATTCCACCCACGCCGCTTTCTTTGATTTTGATCACGATGGCGACCTGGATTTGTTCCTGCTGAATAATTCTTTTAAAGCCATCGGCAGTTTTAACCTGCAGCAGAATGAACGCAACGTTCGGGATTCCCTGGGCGGCCATAAATTCTTCAGAAATGACAATGGGCATTTTACTGATATCAGCGCTGCCGCCGGTATTTATGGAAGCGTGATTGGATTTGGCCTGGGCGTAACGGTTGGTGATGTGAACGGAGATGGCTGGCAGGATATTTATGTTTCCAACGATTTTTTTGAACGGGATTATTTATACATCAATAATAAGAACGGAACTTTTAAAGAATCACTGGAAGATCAGTTGCACAGCATCAGCAATGCCTCGATGGGTGCTGATATGGGCGATATCAACAATGATGGGCATCCTGATATTTTTGTTACCGAAATGCTGCCGGAAAAAGAGGCCCGCATTAAGGTAAACACCACTTTTGAAAACTGGGATAAATACACCCTTGATTTGAAATATGATTACTGGAACCAGTTTACAAGAAATACGCTTCAACTAAATAATGGTAACAATACGTTTAGCGAGATAGCCCGCCTGGCAGGTGTACATGCAACAGACTGGAGCTGGGGAGCATTGATTACCGATTTAAACAATGACGGCTTTAAAGATATTTTTATCGCCAACGGCATCTATAAAGATTTAACCAACGAAGATTATATTCAGTACATTTCGAACTTCGAAGTTATGAATGGCATCATGACCAGCAAGGATAAAGATAAAAGTGCTTATAAGAAGTTAATCGATTTAATGCCATCGAATCCTTTATCGAACTATGCCTACAGCAACAACG
>NZ_JAUFQJ010000020.1 GCF_030409685.1 Ferruginibacter paludis | reverse complement strand
GTATATCCGCTGCAACAGATGCGGCTATCAGCTCTCCCGCCAATGGCCAGATATTGCAATACAATATCGTTACCGGCAAATGGGTAAATACAACCCCCGGCTTTTTGAGTTCTTACACAGAAACAGATCCGGTGGTTAGAGCAGTTAATGGAATAATAAAAAGCAATGGAACAACCATTAGTGCAGCTGTCGCTGGAACAGATTATGTAATTCCGTCGGGAAATATAACAGGAAGCGCCGGTTCTTTTACTGGAAGTCTGGCCGGTGATGTGACCGGTATACAAAGTGCAACCATTGTGAGAAAAATAAACGGCACTTCATTGGCGGGACTTGGAACTGGCATTATCAAAAATACCACCGGTACAGGTGTTCCCTCCATAGCAGTAGCCGCTGATTTTCCAACGTTAAATCAAAATACAACAGGAACTGCCGCAGGATTATCAGTGAACATTGATGAAAGTCAGGTCAATAATTTGATAACGGATTTGGCAGCCAGGGCTCCGCTTGCTTCACCCGCGCTAACAGGTGTGCCAGTAGCGCCGACAGCGGCCACTGGTAACAATACAACTCAAATTGCTACTACTGCTTTTGTAAAAGCAGCAATTAGTGCAGGCTCTTCAGCATCTTTCTCAGGCAGTCTGGCAGGAGAAGTTACCGGTACACAAGGAGCAACCGTTGTGGGTAACGCAGCCGTTATTGGAAAGGTATTGACGGGCTATACATCCGGATCAGGAACGGTTGTTGCGACAGATAATATATTACAAGCTATCCAAAAAATAAATGGAAATGACGCTTTAAAAGCACCACTTGCTTCACCAACGCTAACTGGTACTCCGGCAGCGCCGACGGCGATCGCAGGTACCAATACTACACAAATTGCCACAACGGCTTTTGTTAATACCGCGGTTAACGGTGGCGCCGCTTTTGCCTGGGGTCTAACAGGAAACTCCGTTACCGCTGGTTCACAATTTGTTGGCTCCACAAATAATGTATCACTGAGAATGAGAACGAATAATCTTGAAAGAATGATGATTGACAGCGTAGGAAATGTTGGTATTGGTGGTTCAGGTTTTAACAGTACCTATCCTGAAAAATTACTTGTTGATGCAGGTACCACTTCTTCTGTAAATGCCATAGTAGGTAAGGGTTCTGTCAATAATTATCTTCAGCTAAATATTCAAAATAATTCTTCAGGTACCAATGCTTCCTCTGATGTGGTGGCTACAGCCGACAATGGAGATGAAACTACCAACTATGTTGATATGGGAATCAATGGCAGTGGCAATACCAGCAGCGTAATGGGAGGCGCTAACGATGGTTATCTATACACAAAGGGTAATAATTTCTTATTGGGTACAGCCAATGCTTCAAAGTCGTTAGTGTTTATGACGGGAGGCCAGATACAGTCAACCTATGAAAGGATGCGCATAGATGGTAACGGAAACGTAGGTATTGGTGTCACCAGCCCTTCATACAAATTACAAGTAAGTGCTGCTTCTAATCCATTGCAGCTTACAGGACTTCAAACGGGTGCCAATACCGATAGTGTTTTAACAGTTTCTAATGGTGTAGTTAAAAGATTAAGTCCGGCTTCATTGACTACTTCGTCCTCTAATGCGTGGGCTTTGGTTGGTAATACAGGGAGTGCCACTACAAAACTCGGTACCACTGGAAATTATGACCTTCCTCTTATAACAAATAATACCACCCAAATGACAGTTACTGCGGATGGAAATATTGGTATTGGCAGCACCAGTTTTGATGCTAGTCAACCGGAAAAATTACTGGTAGATGGTGGCACTACTTCCACCAGCAATCTTATTGGTGCTTATGCTGATATCAATAATTATGTTCAGATTGGTGTTCAAAACAGAAACAGTGGTAATTCAGCCAGCTCTGATATTGTTGCTACCGCAGATAATGGAACTAACACAACCAACTATATTGATATGGGTATCAATAGTTCATCTTATGCCAATAACAATTCCAATCTTTTAAACAGGGTTAACGTCGGTTATTTATATTCCAACGCCACAGCAGATTTTTTTATTGGTAATGGTGCCACCAATCAGGACATGATATTTTTTACCAACAACGGTTCTGCAGGTACTGTTACTGCTAACGGAAATGAAGCAATGAGGATTGACGCAAATGGTAATGTGGGTATTGGCGGTACCTCCCGAAATGTTAGTGGTACAGCTACAACCAATCCGGAAAAATTAGTAGTATCAGGTAATATCGTTCCAAGAACTTCCGGCAGTGGCACCATAGGTACATCTACTTACAAATGGAATGCGGTATACGCCACCAATGGAACAATACAAACATCCGACAGAAGAATGAAAACAAATATCCTGGATTTAAAGTATGGATTAAAAGAAGTGCTGGCTATGCGGCCCGTAAGCTTTAATTGGAAAACAACGCCTGGCAGTAATAACAAAGTCGGCCTGATAGCGCAGGAGGTAAAGGCCATCGTACCTGAAGTGGTAAGCGGAGATGAAACAAAGGAAACATTGGGATTAAACTATGCAGAACTGGTACCTGTATTGATCAATGCAGTTAAAGAACAACAAAAGGAAATAGAAGCGTTGAAGAAAATGATTGAAAAATCAGCGGAAAAAAAGTGACGGGTTTTCTGCAGATGAATTGAAATTTAAAACGGCATTGATAAAACAAATAAAAAGAAGATCCCGACTGATTAAATCAAAAAGAAAGAAAATGTACAAAACATAAAACACAAATCCTTACATCCAAACATTCGATATTACCATGAAACAATTCCTTACCACCGTTATTTTTGTGTTTGCATTTGCAACCCTTTCACACACTGCAGGCGCCCAGAATATGGCAATTAACGCAGATGGTTCAACACCCGATGCCAGCGCTATGGTGGATATTAAAAGTACTGCCAAAGGCTTTTTGTTACCGAGGATGACGACTACGCAGCAAAATGCCATTCCCTCACCGGCAACCGGCCTGCTTATATTCA
>NZ_JAUFQJ010000019.1 GCF_030409685.1 Ferruginibacter paludis | reverse complement strand
TGCCCGCTTCTCAGGTGGGTCAACACTCAGGAATGGTGGGTCAACATCACAGGAATTTATAATGCAACACCCAAAACATTTAATTATACCTCTGGCAGAATTGAATGTAAAACCAATATTTCAGCATCCGCCGTTACTCCTAAAATACGGATAGTGGCCCGCATAAAACTGCCCGCCGGTTATGGTATGTGGCCTGCCTTTTGGAGCTATGGCGATCCATGGCCAACACAGGGAGAAATAGATTACCTGGAGGCGAGAGGGCAGGAGCCTTTTAAATACCAAACCAATTATTTTTATGGCAGGGCCGCCAACAGGAACCTGGTAAAAAACCAGGTAGGTATCATTACCTCCGGCGTAAGCCTCACAGATTGTTATCATGTGTATGAAATGATATGGTCGCAAAATAGTTTAACCTCTTTATTTGACGGGGTTATAGTTGAAACTAAAACGGGCAGTTATGTGCCCAATCTCTTTGGCAAAACAGAACGTGTTGCGCTGAACCTGGCAGTTGGCGGCGATTTCTTTTCTAATTTTAATGCTGCGCAAATTGTAACCGGCAGCATGTATGTAGATTTTGTAAAAGTATTTAAATCGAATTAGCATTTGGCCAGGTAAAAGTTACCACAAATTTTCATAGCCGGCTCTGCTGTAAGGGGCCTGCACCAGGGCGGGCAATGGTTGGCAGTTTTACCATGCGCTTTCGGCCACCATCAGTTTTTTGAATGACCTGTTAACAGCCCTGCCTGCCGTTTTCCTTGCCGGCAAGGTTTTCACGGCACGGGCTGCAAAAAATAAAAAGGGCTATCCAAGAATAGATTGCCCGTGTTTTTAATATCTATGAGCGGTAAAAATAAGTGGGATAATTAAGGGAATAAATGACCATGGTCAGGATTTTGACTTATTGGTTAACTAAATTCTATGCGTTTGGGTTATCCCGTGTGTAAGCTGACTGGTTTATACAATAGCATATCGCCTTTATTTTTCTGAACCTGTTGCTGCAGGTTTTTCTGCGCCGCAGGAAGATTTTTTTTAAACGCCTGTTTTAGCAGTACCGTTGATGAAGAATGTATCTTTCGGGCAACGGCTTACCAATGGCATTGTGAGCGGATTGTGCATGTTGTGCTGTTCTCCATTTGCAGCCATCTGCAAAGTTCGCCCATTTGAATTTTTAAAAACTTTTCCTAATTTTCATCTCATAACATAAAACAAAAAGCAATGGCAAGCGTATCCATCTACCTCAATTTTGCAGGCAATGCAGAAGAAGCATTCAACGCTTATAAAAGAATTTTTAAGGCTGAATTTTCTGCTCCCATTATGCGTATGGGCGACATGCCTGCTCAACCCGGTATGCCCGCCCTTTCTGAATCCGACAAAACAAAAGTGATGCATGTGGCATTGCCAATTTTGGGTGGCACACAAATTATGGCAACCGATATGCTTGAAAGTATGGGGCATCATTTGGTTGAAGGCAATAATGTTACCATCAGTTTAAACCCGGATACAAAAGAAGAAGCCGACCGGTTGTACAACGAACTCTCCCTGGGTGGAGCGGATGGCGTGGCGCCACATGATGAATTCTGGGGCTACTGGGGAACCTGCAAAGATAAATTTGGCATTCGCTGGATGTTTAATATTACCAATCCACAGAGTTGATAAAAAAGGTTGATTAAAACGTACCTGCCTGCAAAAGCATTGTTGCCATTTTGCAGGCAGAGATATTTGAATGCAGGCTTTTCAATAGCCTTTCGGTCGGCAGAATATATGCTGTGGTTTATCACGTGTCAGAATGGGCGATGCTAACTGTTTAAAAATAATCCTTTCCCGGGTGTGCCTTTACAGCGGCATAGCTTTTTTAATTTATCTTCATTTACACAACGTAAATGATTATGAAAAAAATACTCTTTTTGCTGGCTGCAACCGTTTTAGTGGCAGCCTGTAATAACCAAGTTCCAGAAAAACACCATAGCAGTAACTGGTATCCACTCCTCCAAAAAGCCCGGTGATAATTTCTTCTTATACATCAATAACAAATGGAACGATTCAGCGCAGATACCGCCATCGCAATCGGGCGTTGGTGCATACATGTTTATGAATTACCCGCAGCGGCTGCGCCTGCAGGGTATACTGGATAGTGTGTCGAAAGCCACCAATACAACCGGCAGCATTGAGCAGCAGCTTTAACAGGCAGTGACACCGCAACGGCACTCAGCAACGCTACGCTGGTATACGACATAGAAAAACAAATTGCAGCCTCGCATAAAACGAATATTGAACTGCGGGATATCAATGCCAATTACAACAAAATGCCGGTAGCGTGTTGGCAAAGCGTCAGCCAAATATAGGCTGGCCAAATGTTTTGACTGTGTTAGGTGCTACAACTTATAGCCTTGACGTTGAACAACTTGCTTACTACGACAAACTGAATACTTTGCTTACCATCATACCCGGCCACGACTGGAAATTGTATTTAAAAGCCAACACGGTAGCCAGCTATGCCAGCGAATTAAGCAAGCCTTTTGGCGATGCTGCATTTGAGTATACCAAAGTTGTGTAGGGGCAAGCAGTGCAAAAAGCCAGGGGCGAGCAAATAGCGCAAGCAGTAGATAATTTATTAGGGGAAGCCCTGGGCCAGTTATACGTAAAAAAATATTTTACAGAAAATGCCCGCAAACGGGCGCTTGACCTGGTGAATAATTTGCAGCAGGCATTCGCAACAAGAATCACCCGGCTTGACTGGATGAGCGACAGCACCAAACAAAAAGCGAAAGAAAAACTGTTTGCCATAACAAAAAAGATTGGCTATCCGGATAAGTGGAGAGACTATACGAAGGTGCATATTGAACGCAGCAAATACTTTGAGAATGTAGTTTCCGCCGCCAACAATAATTACCAGCACCAGCTGCAGAAATTAGGGAAGCCAGTCGACCGGTCGGAATGGTTTACTACCCCCTCCACTGTAACGGCGTATTACAATCCGGCAGCCAATGAAATTGTATTTCCGGCAGCCATTTTACAACCACCCTATTTTGATGAAGCTGCGGATGATGCATTGAACTACGGCGGCATTGGTATGGTAATCGGTCATGAAATGACGCATGCATTTGATGACCAGGGCGCCCAGTTTGATAAGGATGGCAACGTTACGAATTGGTGGACGAAAGATGATTTCACCAGGTTCAAAGCCAAAACGCAGCAGGTAGTTGACCTGTACAATACATTTACGGTACTGGATTCGTTGCATGTAAAAGGCGCCCTCACCCTTGGTGAAAACACGGCCGATATAGGTGGCCTAGCCATCGCCTACGATGCGTTTAAATTAACCCCACAGGGGCACGACACCACCACCTTCGATGGCTTTACACCCGGTCAGCGGTTTTGCATCTCCACCGCCCGCATCTGGCGGGTAAAAATGAAAGATGCCTTCATGCGCTACTGGATCAATAATAACCCGCACTCACCACCCATGTGGCGCGTAAACGGCCCGCTAATGAACCTGCCTTATTTTTACCTGGAGTTTCATATACAGGCTGGGGATAAGATGTATTTGGGGGAGCAGGATAGGATTAAGATTTGGTAGGTAAGAAGGATTGATGGATTTTTACTTGTTTTAGTAACATAGTTTTCAAGTCAATACTTGGTGAGACTATGATTCTTTATTCAGGATACATTCAGGCTTGGAGGACGGGTTTTTAATCCGTCGGTCTTTTTCGCTCCGTTTATATACTCGAAATTTCGTAAGCAAACTCAGCTTGCCTAGGTTTCAGCAAATTATTAAATGCATTTCATAAAGGGGTTGTTGAGGCCATTTGCAAACATTAAACAAAGAGGGATTTATAGTTTGAAACAGTTTGATGTACATCTTTTACAATCATTATTTTTTGAAGAAAGAATGACCAATCTCTTCAATTAGTTTTTTTAAATTTTGCACAAAGAATGAACTGTAGCTGATCCCTTCGCTATCAACAATCCGCTTGAAGGTTTTTACCCGTGTTTCCTCTTTAGAAGATTGCGCCAAACGAATGGCTACTTTTTTAGAGCCAAGGCAATAGAAAGCCACTGCTTGTTCTAAATAGTCGGGGGCTTGTCGCAAATTCTGATCAAGTTCGTCGAAAATATTTATTGCCTGTTTATATGCCTTCTTATTTTTCTTTTCAATTTCAATTAATCCCATTAAGTTACGCTGCATCTCGAAATAAATGCTATCGCCGTCTTCAAAATCGTTAAAGTTTGATAAATACTTTCCCGATTTTCCACAAAAAAACTGTGCACTATCCAACTTATTATTCAAATAAAATAGTCTTGCGATTTTTAGGTTAGACTGAAATTTTAAATAATTAGCGCTTTCATACTGTTTGCCGATACTGACTAATTTATCTTGAATTTCAGATATTTTATTTAGTATGGCATAATAACTGAAGGCCTCAGAATATTTTTTTTTCTTAATTGCGCTATCTCCCAGAGATTCAATTTCTCTATCAAAGCTTACAGTAAAATTGACAAATTCGTTTAAAGAGTCCGCCTTATTTAGATATAACTTGGCTGAATCAAAATTATTACTAATCAAGTAAGTTTTCCCCAAAGAATTAGTTGTCACTGAAGATAAGGGTGCTAATTCATACGATTTCTTCAAAAAATAGAGAGAAGAATCTTCTATATTCCACGATTTTGAGCCATTGTTGTATTTTAAATTTAGCCGAGCCATTGCATAGTTTAGAGAAGGACTTGTCGGTATAGCGGCAAGCCCTATGCGAATAATATCTTTGGCTTTGTTGACGCTATCTATACTTTCCCACTGTTTACTATACATAGTAAATATTGATGGGTCTTCTGTATTTGTTGAAATTATTTCCTGAAATATCTTGTCTGCCGCATCTGGTGATTTGGCTCTGAAGACAAATGAACAATATTTTGATAAAAACTTATAGTCATAAATGTTGTTCTGAGTGTCTTTTGTCTTTTCCAAAACAATTTGAAACAGAGAATCCGCTTTTTCTTTTTCCCCTTGTCTGAATAAAAATGAAACGTAATTTTCCAGTGCTGCTGTATCAAAGTTGTTAAGCTCCCACGCCTTCTCGTAAAAATACTCTGCGGAGTCTAACAATCCTTGCCTGTCATATAATTTCCCTAGCCAAGTAAGGCACTGACTATCGCCGTAGCGTATACCTCCTTTTGTAAGAAAAAACTTTACCAACTCTTCATTGCTCTTTTGGTTTTCTCTTATTTTGAAATAAATTCTACCTAAGTTTAAATATGCATATGTGTTGGCGGAATCAACTTCAAGTGCCTTAAAATTATAGTCTATTGCTTCCCTGTAATTCTTGACCGTGCTGTAATTGCTGATTTTGTTATCTACAATTGTCTCATAATTATAACCTAGCCATGAATATATTCTGGAATAACTGGAATCTTTGTCCAGTATTTTTTTGAAAAACTCAATGCTTTTTTCATATTCTTGAATCTGATAGTAATTAGTAGCAATGTTGTATAAAGCATAAGTCCAGTTAGGAGAATATTTTAAAGCCGAATCAAATAGGCTTGCAGCTGTGAAAAATCTGCTTTTATTTTGAAAGAGAACACCTTTGGTGTGAAACATGTATGCAGTCTTCGACATTTTAAGAGCAGAGTCAATTAAATCAAGCCCCTTTTTCCAATCTAAAGGATTGTTTGAACTTGCTAAAGCTCTGGCTTTTAAGAAATTAATTTTGGGTAGTAGATTAACTCGAAACGAATCTCCTATTGGTCGTAAAAAGTATGCGCAACTCAATTCTTCAGAAGCTAGATCAAAAATTGATTTTTTTGTATTAGAAAGCTTACCCTGAATGTATAAATCAAGAGTGTTTTTTACTTTGTCTTGCAGCGCTATGACTAGCCGCAACCGTGCATTTGTAACAATTTTGGTATCTGCACCAGATTTTTCCAGCAGTTCATAATAGTCATATGCTGAATAGCACTTTGGCTCTAATAATTGATTTTTAGAAATCTTAAAAATTATACTGTCATATAACGTATCCTTCGGCTGTCCAATAGACTGATAATTTATCTTTATTTGCTTTACTTCTCTTTTTTTATCTTCAGCTATACTAAAGCTTCTTCTTGCTTCAATATCCTCATTAGCTCTAAATCCTTTACTCAAAGCTATTGGCTTTTCGGAAGTAGCGTTTGATACAGTGCTATGAATGATATCCCGCAAAGAATCACTGATTCGCCTCGCCTCTTTTTTGACTGAATTCGGAATATCTTCCGTCAAAACAATATTTTGGTTTACATCTTTGTAAAATACTTTAGGCTTTTGTGGTTTCATTCTAAGAACATTAACAACATAGGGCGTAACTTGTGAAGTAAGGTATTGATCTAATTCATTTACGGTCACTGTGTTCCAAGGTGGTAAATTATCTGCTGCGCCTTGAAGTCCTAACAAAAGAAAATAAGTGAACACACCGCTACCTGGTGTTAATAAAGGTGTCTCCCATGATGATTCTCCTCCTGTTGCCGAATAAAAATAAAGGTCGCCATCTGCCTCAGGTTTCTCCGTTTTTTGTGCAACTATATCAGGCATACCAGTTACCCCATTCAGTCTGGTTCTACATGCGTCTATGATTAAAAATACCTTTACACCTCTTTTTTGGAAGATTCTTGAGGCTTGACTTTTTATGAGGCTAATTGGTATGTCTTGATAAAGTTCACCATCGGCTGTGACTACATCTTCACGATAGTAGCTATCAAAGCATGCCAAGCTTTGATCTACTTGGGACAGAGCACCATGCCCTGACCAGTAGATAAAAACGCAGTCTCCAGACTCAAGATTCGGTTGCAAATCAATCATCCATTGGCTGAGAGTTACTTCTATAAAATTTACTTTGGCAGAATCATTTGTAATTTTTACGATGTTTTCAGGCCTAATGCCTTTTATATACCCTTTTAATAGAAAATCGGCGAATCTATCTGCATCCATGCTAGGATAACATAGTTTATTAAAAAATGTACTGTCATCGTATTGTTGTATACCAACGATGAATGCATATTTTGTAGGAACATGCGGTACTGCGTTTCTAGATTTTGTGTTTTTATTTTGACAATAGCCCACTTGCAAAATAGTGAGACAAAAAACAATATTCCAAAGCGCTAATTTCATTTTTGTTGATTAAATAATCAGTGTAATTATTTAAAATTTATAAATCCGACTCTCAAACATTAAAGTCTATAAATTCTTCTTATCGTTAAAGCATCCCCGTCCGAGATACTAATCCTCTGACCCGGATTAATTCCTTTGGGTAATGATGGAAAACTAAGACATTCTGTTTGTGGATACTGCATGATGGAATTGTAGTCGTATTCGCCAATATCAATTGCATACGGATCCATTTTAAAGGCATGCCTATAATTGATATTATCCGTGCAAGAAATTTGGACTTGTACCTTTGTATCTCTATCTGCCCGCGTATGTTCATGATAAAGGCCTAACACATGTCCGATTTCGTGTGCGATATTGCCTGAAATAGCCCACTCTGCAAGCTCGATCGTCTGAACATTTCCTATTTTACCGACGTTGCTCTGGGTAAATTGGGAAGGCATAAATAAAATATAGTCGTCTTCAATTGTTCGTTCAATAAAACGTATTGCAGGCAGTTGAACATTCCATAAATCAAAAGCGGCTTTGATTCTATCACGATGACTATAGGTAGAACTTATTACATAGGGTATAATTATCCTCCCATTATGATGATCCCACAACTTATCTGTAGTTCCTACGCCCTTTGCGCCCTTTGCGGTATAAGTCACCTTAATATCCCCTTCAGTGTACAAGGTGTCTCCTGCTCGAAAGCCAAAAATTGTATCTCTAACTCCCTTGTAAACAATCGACATAGAATCTTCATGCATTGAGGGTACTGAACGATAGTTATTAATTTCGGCTGTACTTTGCCTTATCCGATCAGGTAATGCCTCATTTTCCTTTGTTGCGTCTTTTACCACAACTGGCGAGTCGTTTTGTTTCGATGTATCCTCTGCATCAGTTTTGCTTTTATTGTTACAGGATGTGAATAGGAGAATAGCGAACGAAGCCAAAAAAATAATGCGTGTTGACATAAATAAAATTTAATTATTAATCCTGATTTTGTTAGATGTTGAAGATTTTATTTACAAAAACATAAATTTTCCGTTATAGCACTTATAAACCCTTCGACAGTATGAAAATCTGCATATTTCAATACACTATCTTTCAAAAATTTATCAAGCATATCAAATGAATATATTGCCCAATTGTAATCTTCATTATTACCCTTGTAATATTAATTTGAATATTGTGGGCTGTAAACAGTGCTTGAGTCTAAAACTTTATCTTTATATTTTTTAGATTATGCGTTTAACTCGTAAGTACATAATACAGTCGCCTCGCCTAACAAAAGCCTTCGGCACCTTGATCTTTTGCAGGAGGCATTAAGAGAGGCCTACCATCTGGCAACTTTTGATTTTATTTTTCAAGACTTAATACGCTTGAGTGTTTTGTTCCTTCAGTTAATTGAGTTTCGCCTAATCCGTGTTGTCCTTGTCCTTATTACAGCAATTTTATTACAGAAAATAATAAGATAAAAGAATACTTCATAATTCTATTTTTTATACTGGCTGTGTAATATTTACATCACCCAAATTTCATTTAGATTTTAACCCTAATAGTTTTGAAACTACGCCTGGGTTAATTAATAGTGCGAAAAAAGATTGCACTTTATACTCTCTGGAGACATTTGACTTAAGATATTCAAGAGTTGCATCTATCCCCACAGGCAGATTAGATTGATCTTTAGGTTCAGAGTGGTATTGTATGCCAAAACCAAGAGAAAAATCTTTAGAAAGAGCTAAAGAAATGCCGCCATAAATATCTTGAATTGGATCCTTTGAGATTCTTATTCCTGTAGTTATCCCTATTCTTTCTTTCAATTGGGTTTTACTATCCTTTGAAAAAATTGATTCAAATCGGTCTATATCTCGACCAAATGGATACCATTCTACCAAAGCCATTAAATTTGATTTCCATTCTTTCTTTTGATCATCATCCAATTGTACGGTTAGCTGATTGTCGGCGCTAATTGTAAATTGCTTTCTGTTCAGTAGAGCTGCAGAAATGCCTACTTTAATCCCAAATGATACTTTTTCGTGTATATCAAATGAATATTTGATTGAATCCTTTAAGTCATTAAAACTTATAGCACTTGGAGCTACAATCTCCTCATCATTCAATAAGTTAAACGATATTGGAATTTCTTGATCCCTGAGGCTTGTTTTCGGGCTGCTACAATCAATAGCATCAAACTGAGGCAAGTTGCCTAAAATTGATGTTGATAAGTCTTTTAAGTCATTAAGATTTGACTGAAAATTGTTAGTCTTATTATTAATTTTAATTTTATATTTTGCGAAATCATTTTGTCCTCCCAATATTACAAACATGATGTCTCTTTTCTCCAAAGCATATTTACTCCACTCTCTTTTTTCTTTGTTTAAAAAGAAAGATTCTATAGCTTCTTTTTCTACAAACTGACTAAGGTAGCCATTATAGACTTTTTCCATAGAGTCTTTTTCCTTACTAAATTTTGAAATTAAATCCACTTCAATCTTCATTAATTCTTCAACTTCAGAAAATTCTTTAATCTTCGACACGATAAAAGAATTTTCTTTTCCTTTAACCTCAGATGCTGCACACGCTTTGTCCGAATTTGTCGAACTGAATTTTTGGCATTTAATAAGTTCATCTTTATTTTCCAAGCTTTCCTTTAAATTATTTCGAGTTAGGGTAAGATCATCTAAAATTTGGGAATGAAAGTTGGTCTTGTTACAAAATTCAATGAATTTAGTTTTCGCTTTTGTTGCATTTATATCATCCTGATACAACTTTTTTAAATCAAGTGGATGTTGAATAAAAACTATTATTTTAGTTTTCTGGCAGTGATTAGCATCTGAATTATAATCTTGCATCCATCTTGATAAAATGGGATTAGATAAAAAAGCAGGTTTTAAAGTGAATAAGTTTTGTAAAAATTTAGCAGCCTCATCAGTATTGCTAATTGGTTGTTTTGTATTGTTGCTAACAATGGCTAAAGGTGCCCCTGTGTTATTGTAGCCACAAGTTCTCAAATCATCAGTGTTGATATTTTTAACTTCTTTCTCAAGTACGGCTTCCGTTTTTTGTGAATACAATTTGCTAAAAGTAAACGCTATTAACAAAGACATATAAAATACTTTTCTCATGTTTTTTGACTTTTTTTATATTTACTATAAATTTTTATATATCGTTTTTATTGCGGCGATATCTCCAATACTCAAACTATCCCTGTTCCCTACATTAACCTTTGAGCCGTAAGTGTTTAAAACTATTTTTATTGTTTGTCTTCCATTCTTACCAAAAGCATTTAACGGATAATGCATAATCGAGTTTAAATCATACGATGAGCTAAGTGTACTTACATCTTTGATTTGTTGTAAAAATTGACTGGTATAGTTTGTATCAATATTCTGCTCGACTATATGAATATACATATCACGATCCGGGCGACAGTGTTCATGCCAAAGCCCAAGACTATGCCCCAACTCATGCATAACGTTTCCTTTATCAGGTACTGACTTAACAAAAATTAATTGTTTCAACCCTTTCATTCCGATGTTAGAAGAGTAACCATCCGATGCATTGAATTCCAAAAAATTTACATCAGCATCAGTCTTAGGAACAAAGCGAATTAATTGAGTTTTGGTCTCCCATTCAACCATAGCACTTCGAATAACATTTTTTGCATTTTCGTCAATTAGGTCCCCAAAACTGTAAGGAATGTTACCTTTTTTCCATATCGCATTAGTAGTAACAAAAGATTCAACTTGATAATCTTTCTGTAACAATTCAAACTCATTTATATTGCCAAGCATGATATCACCCTGAAATATAGCATAATCTCCTACCTGATTATATGGTAATAATATAGTATCAAATTTCAGGTTATCGGATAATCTGGAGTTAATTAAAAAAGACCCTTGTTGAGTTTTAGACCATTTTTTGTTATCATAAGAACAAAGCTCTATAGGTCTTGGCGTAACATCTTGATTACATGAAATAATTAAAAGAGTAAGCACAAAAAACAATATCCTCTGCATTGATGTCATAATAATCTTTGATTTTACCAGTTACTTTCTTTAATCAAATTATCCTAACTCCTTATTCCTATCGCTTGTTCAATTCAAAACTACTCTCTTAGAAATCCAATTCCAACAGGTAAAACCCCCAATCTCCATCAGGAAAAACCCTGATAAATTTTCATGGAAAAACTGCCTGTTAAATAATTTAACTTTAACAAATGACTACCATTGCGCTGGTTGATGACCATAAAATATTCAGTGATTCGCTTGCGAGTTTGATCAATGACTTCGAAGGGTTTACTGTTTGCTGGTCGGCACAGGATGGCGCCAAAGCCATTCAGTTATTGCAGCAAAATGCGCAAAAGCCGGATATTGTTTTTTTGGATATTGTAATGCCGGGCATGAGTGGTTTGGATGTAGCCAAATGGATTTGTGACAATAAAAAAGACATCAAAGTGCTGGCGCTTACCATGGAGGAGGATGACAACAGCGTGATACAAATGCTGCAGTATGGGGTAAGAGGCTACCTGCTTAAAAACATTGGCGCAGAAGAATTGCGCATGGCCCTGGAACAGGTGGTGAAGTTCGGTTATTATTATACGCCGATCATTACCAGCAATATTCACAAGCATGTTGAGAAAAAAAATCAGTCGGGCAATGTGCCTGAAATAAAAGACCGGGAGAAGGAACTGCTGAATCACCTGTGTACAGAAATGCCGTATGCAGAAATAGCAAAAAAAATGTTTCTCAGTGAGTCAACCGTTGACACTTACCGGGCGAGGCTTTTTGAAAAGTTCGAAGTAAAAAACAGGATCGGCCTGATTTTAAAGGCGGTCAACATGGGCCTCGTCAAATTGTAAGGGTATCTCAATATGAATAGCTGTTCCTTTTTCCTTTGCGGTATGCAATAGAAATTTTCCCTTTAAATACAACACCCTGCTCTCTGCACTTTGCAAACCCAGCGATTTTTTTTGCTCGCTGTTAGCCTGTAGAAATCCCTGGCCATTGTCTGCAATATTTACAATCACTGCGTCGCGGTCGGCTTCTATCTCTACACTGATCAGGCTGGCTTTGCTGTGCCTGGCAGCATTTAACACCAGTTCACAAATGATGCGGTACAAATTGGTCTGCAACTCAATATTTAATATCGACTGCACCTCGTGTTTAAAATCAATCTGCTTATTATACAATTGCTGGATGGAGTCAAGGTATTCTTTCAGCGTACTGATAAGGCCATTGGAGGAAAGCCCTTTGGGCATTAAGTTATGCGCCACATTGCGTATCTCGGCAATGGAGTCGTCAATGATGCCTTCCGTTTTTACCACTACGCCATTCAGCAGGGCCGGGTCTTTGGTATGTACAATGCGGCCGAAATTTATTTTAAGTGCCGCCAGCAGGGGACCAATATTATCATGCAGGTCTGCCGCTATTCTTTTCCTTTCATGGTCCTGCACACTCACCAGTCTTTTTAAGGTTTCTGTTTGCTCCTGTTCCAGTGCCAGTACCTGCTTTTCCCGCGCTTTCATTTGTTCCAGTAAACTAAAGAACAGTCCAAATGCCATGATGGTAATCTCAAGTAAACTGCCCACTGTAAGGCCGTGTTCGTTCAGGAAAAAGCTGCTGATAACGCCTGCCGTCGCAAACACCTGGATGAAGGCCATTACCGCAACAGCAAACATGGCAGCCGAAAATATTTTAGCCGTGATGCCGGTTTTGAACAGCAGGAGCGGTATACAAACAACGAGTAAAATGGAGGCAATTAAACCAGCATGCCATAACACAACGAGACCATATTTCAGCGAAGGAAGCAGGTTGGAATCAAGGAACGATAACATGAAGCTGATTATGATTACCAGGCCATACAGCGTCCATTGAATGACCGCCTTAATCCAGCGATGGTGGAGCAGTTGTTGTTGAAATACCAGTTGTAAAACAAGGATGAGAAAAAAACAGGCACCTAAACTACTGACCGGTTTAATAACCTGGTTAATAACAGGCACGCGGGGATAAAACAAGGGAAAGAGCCTTCCATAATGCGCCAATACCCAACCGGCAAAGCAGAGAATGTATCCGGTGTACGCAGCAAACTCAGGTTTCTTAAAATGAAACAGGGCTACCGTAATTACGATCAGGATCATACTGGCCACACCGATGTAAAAATAAACCACCCTGTCGTACGCCAGGTATTTCAGCTGTAGTGCATCTTTATCCAGTATTTCATAATGTACGTTTATGTTCTTCTGACTGGCTTTTAGTGCGATGAGATAAAAAGATGGAACAGGGCCAACGTTGACAATTGCTGTATGCCAGTTGTACAATTTGTTTTTGTAGGCCATTGCATTGCCACCCTGGTACAATAACTGTCTTTCGCCATTGGTAAATACCCGGTAAATGGCAACGGAATCAAGGCTGGTATTATCAATGGAAAGCCGCTGATCGTTTTCGATTGCAGCAGCATTGAGTTTTAATACAATGTAGTGATAGGCGCTCCCCGTAATGCCAAAGTTGATTTGATTGTCCGGGAATTTGGAGAAGCGGAATGAAGTCAGGTGTAATTCGTAAATGGTCTGCTCCGGCTCCAGGTTGTTTGTAAATATCCGGACGCTGTCAAAGACAGTCAACGGTTGAGCATTGGTGAAACCAACTGCTGAGACAAATAATAGCAATAAAAAAATATGCTTTTCCCTGCCGGTTTTTAAAAGCGAATTATAGAGTATTGACATAATTAATTAAATGAAGTAGTACATGCTTCAATCAATTATGGCACAGAGGTAGATTGTTTAATAAAAAAATGTAAAAAGAGGATTGGAAATAAATACTAACAGCCGGATGATGTAATAAAACATCTTGGATAATTCATGCAGTTAGTTCAACTTTTATTCTTGTAAAGAATAATGATACGGTTAAATTAAAAAATAAAACCGAGTATTACTATTGATTTTAATAATTTGTTTTAGGTGAGCAGAAACGGCAGTGAAAAACATGTGTATTAAGAAAAGTAACACATTGGTATGGAGAAGGGGCGGGGCATTGGGCCCTGAAGAAAAAAATCAACCCTGTTAAATTTACAATGGTTAGTCGGTTCGTTTGTGCAAACGATATATTACCTTACCTTGTAAAAAATGCCAATGGCCGTAACCCGTGCTTTTGATTTCGTCTTGCCGCGGCACCCGCATTTACCAACGATTGTAACTTCTTAAAAAAATGATATGAAACTAACCCCTGTTGTTTTACTTATTTTGGCTGTCAACTTTTTCATAAATATTGTCGCTGCGCAGGACAGCAGCAAGGCTTGTAAAGTTGCGCTGATGGACCTGGCAGGCAAGTATACCGGCGATTGTAAAAACGGCCTGGCCAATGGCAAGGGCGAGGCCACCGGCTTAAATCACTACAAGGGTATTTTCAGGAATGGTTTGCCGAACGGTGCCGGCGTTTACAACTACAGTGACAGCACCTGGTACTCCGGCAATTTCCAGGATGGCATTAAGGAAGGGAAAGGCGAATTGCATTACATGCGGGCCAGTTTACCGGACAGCATTCTGTCAGGATTCTGGAGTGGTGGAGAATACAGGGGCAGAAAATACATTACCTACCTGCTAAACGGCACCACCTTTTTCGATAACGTTGAGGTGATCCCTTCAAAAGAAAGTGGCCATATATTAAAGATAGAAATTTCTACTACCAGCGGTGCAGCCAATGTTGCGCCTCCGTCCGGAAACCCAGTGCTTACGCTTGCCAGTTTAACGGCTGTCAACGCGGTATTTGCCAATAGAACCTCCAACTTTGCAACTGCAACCAAAAGCTCTGTTTCGTATGAAATAAGCCAGTTTCCTGCCCATTTCTTTGCCACCCTTTCCAACGGAGAAACATTTAACCTGGAGCTGTACAAAGCCGCCAACTGGACGGTGAGACTATACCGCAACCAATAATGAAAAGCAAGTGTATACCAGGAGGAAAGGTTTCACTACAGGAATGGTAATACTACACACACGATAATTAAGCTTTTCCTTTGCCTTCCGCAACGGGCCAGGTGCAATCAACATCGCCGTTTTTACTTTATCTTCATTTAAATAAAGTAATTGTGTATGACTAAACTGGTATTCCTTCTGGCAGTAGCCCTGTCGCTGGCTGCCTGCAACAACTATGTTGCTGCGCAAAAAAAACACATCGCCGTAGAGGGCATCGACCCGGCTAAAAAGCCCGGTGATAATTTCTTTTTATACATCAATAACAAATGGTACGATACCGCCCGGATACCGCCGTCGCAGTCGGGCGTTGGTGCATATATGTTTATGAATTACCCGCAGCGGTTGCGGTTGCAGGGTATCCTGGATAGTGTGTCGAAGGCTACCAATACAACAGGCAGCATTGAGCAGCAGCTCGGCGATTTTTATGCTTCGGGTATGGACACCCTCACCATTGACAAACGTGGTTACGATCCCATCAAACCTATGCTCCGTGCAATTGACAGCATAGCTGATGTGGCAGGCCTGGTGCGCTTTGCTGCCAGTGGCTTAAAAGCAGGTAATGGTTCTATACTATCTTTTAGCGTTGGGCCGGATAATAAAAACAGCCATCTTAATATTGCGCATCTATACCAAACCGGCATTGGTATGCCAGACCGGGATTACTATTTTAAAACTGATTCCCCAACGGTTGCCATACAGGCGGCATATAAAAAATACCTTGCCGCTTTATTTACATTAACAGGCAGCAATGCTGCAACCGCACTCAGCAATGCAACACTGGTGTATGGCATAGAAAAACAATTGGCCGCGACGCATAAAACAAATATTGAACTGCGGGATATCAATGCCAATTACAACAAAATGCCCGTAGCGGTACTCGCAAAAAAGCACCCCAACATGGGGTGGTTAAATGTATTAACTATTTTAGGAGTAACAACAGATTCGATTGATGTTGCCCAAACCGCTTACTATGATCAACTGAATGCCTTGCTGCCAGGCATACCTCTGAGTGACTGGAAACTGTATTTAAAAGCCAGCACCCTCAACGTTTATACCGGTGAGTTAAGCAAGCCTTTTGGGGATGCGGCATTTGAATATACCAAAGTGTTGAAGGGCCAGGCAGTACAAAAAGCAAGAGGTGAGCAAATAGCGGAAGCTGTGGATCAGCTATTAGGGGAAGCATTAGGCCAGTTGTATGTAAAAAAGTACTTTACAGAAAATGCCAGGAAAAGGGCGCTTGAACTGGTGAATAATTTACAGCAGGCATTCGCGGCAAGAATTAACCACCTAGACTGGATGAGCGACAGCACCAAGCAAAAGGCGAAAGAAAAATTATTTGCCATCACAAAAAAGATAGGCTATCCTGACAAATGGAGAACCTATAAACAGGTGCATATCGAACGCAGTAGCTACTTTGAGAATGTTGTATCGGCCGCCAGCAATGATTACCGGCACCAACTGGAGAAGTTAGGTAAACCGGTCGACAGGTCGGAGTGGTTTACTACCCCTTCCACCGTTACGGCCTATTATAATCCGGCAGCCAATGAAATTGTATTTCCGGCAGCCATTTTACAATCGCCTTATTTTGATGAAGCCGCAGATGATGCATTGAACTACGGCGGCATTGGTATGGTAATCGGCCATGAAATGACGCATGCCTTTGATGACCAGGGTGCCCAGTTTGATAAAGACGGCAACGTTTCCAATTGGTGGACCAAAGGTGATTACGCCAGGTTCAAGGCAAAAACGCAACAGGTTGTTGACCTGTACAGCACCTTTACAGTGCTGGATACGCTGCATGTGAAAGGAGCTTTAACCCTTGGAGAAAACACAGCAGATGTGGGTGGTGTATCCATTGCATACGATGCTTTTAAATTAACACCACAAGGGCATGGTACAACCAGGATAGATGGGTTTACACCCGATCAACGGTTTTGCATTTCCATTGCACGCATCTGGCGCGTGAAGATGAAAGATGCGTTTCTTCGTTACTGGATCAACAATAACCCGCACTCACCACCCATGTGGCGTGTGAATGGCCCGCTGATGAACATGCCCTATTTTCACCAGGCTTTCAATATACAACCGGGTGATAAGATGTATGTAGCGGAGAAAGACAGGATAAAGATCTGGTAGTGGCCAAGGGTGAATTTATACCCTTTTACCTCATTTAGCAAACTGATTCAGCGAACAAAAACCTGGTATGGCGGTTAGTCTGCCACGGGTTTTTTATTTTTTGCATATTGCAACCGGTGGGCGGGCTGTTGATCCGTTGGTTAGGATAGTTAAAAATGAGACGCGCTTTTTGACCACATGACCAAAGGCAAATTCAAGATACCAGGCGGTGAGCTTACGGGCAAATCTTTTTTCTCACCCTTATTTTTGCAGGCACGCCAGCCAGGATGATGAAGGACAATTTGGCGATATTGGGATGAACCGAAAATCAATACCTGCAATGTATTAACCCATTTGGTCAGGGCCTGATATATCAAACTCCACAACTTAAAAAAACGGGCACAGCTGTAAAGCATATTGAAGCAAATAAAAATATCATTTTTGCGAAAATGAATTTGGTTTTTTTGCACGCCGGCACGCTTTACTTCTTCCTGCAGAACTCCATACTTTGATCTTGATTTTTTCTTTAATATTAAATGTCGCTACCCCCAACTACTAACACCATACCCTTATTTCATGAACTTGGTTGAATAAGTTTAATCAACATAAATCAAGCTGCCTTTTGTCCATTTTTCACTTGATACCAATGACGCCATTCACACTTTGTATCAGTAATTCCCTGTTACTATCCGTTCCCACGGTGAATGTCATTAACGAAGTATAACTATACAAGCATTGATACAGAATTGAGAATTGCCATCCATAAACCGGAAAGCTAGTCGTGGAGTATTATGTAATGTATCCTGGTTGACAGCCTGTTATAAAATCGGCACTGACATTGTTTTACCCAATGCGCTTACAATTACAATAACAAACTCATTTTTAAAAACCCAGCCCCGCAAATGAAAACAATCACTCACCTTTTTCAAAAAAGAGTTATTGCCTCTTTTATCGCCGGCTTTGTTTCGCTATGCGCTGCAGAAGCAGTACATGCACAAACCGGTTACCTGTATCTGCATGCTAAAACCCTCAGTGAAGACCTGAATCAACCTTTTAATTTTTCCGTTTCGGGCGGCCCCACGTCCGTTTCCAATTTCACATTGGAAGATAATGCACTCAATATTGAACCCACAGACATTGGTGCTGGTCATGGTACCGGCAATGGTGAACTTTGGGCAGTGGCAGGGCCAACGCTGGGAGCGCCTGGCTACATTTACCACCGCTCCGTTAACAGCACTGTTTGGAACAAAGTGTCTGCTACCCAAAAGGCGGTTACGATAGATGGTGCGGACCTGGGTCATTTTGTAATGACAGATTCTGCAGGCGACGCATACGTGTACAATGGCAGCTCTTTTATTATGCTCTATAACCACGCTACATTCGGCGGGCTGCAAGCTATTGATATTGCCAGTAACGGCAGCATCACCAATGGCACAGGAGCTACAGCCATTGTTGTATCCGGTGGCCGGGTTGGCCGCTACACCGGTAATTACAGTTCAACTTTTACCTGGACGGAAATAACACCCGTTGATAATGGCGGATTCTCATTTACCCGACTCGACATTAACCCTACTAACAATGATATCGTGCTGACAGATGGCGCGGGGTTCATCACCAAGGTAGATGCCACGGGCGGCAGCCTCGTATATTATGCCCGCGGCGGCACAGGCACCTCCGACTATGATGTTGCGGTTGACGGCAATGGTAATGTATATGGAGATGCATCCAACCTTACCGGCATGGGTTCTGTCTACAGGTATAGTAGCGGCACATGGACGGAAGAACCTACTGCCAGTCACCATTTCTTTTTTACCTGCGGCGATAATGGCCAGGCATGGACGGTTACCGGAGTTACGGCAACTCAGCAAACGTACTATGCGGTTCCCTCTTCAATATTTACCCGGACAGGCGATGGCTCAGGCACGTGGCTGGATGATGAGCGGGTGCAGACTTCGCGGAATGGCAATGCCATTATGATTCCTGTAGCTGCTGGCACCTATACCATTACAGAAGGCAGCCCCGCCAATTACAACCTGCAGAATATTACTATCTACAATCCTGCCAGCGGCAGCACTGTTAATATTGCCGGCAACAGCACTTCTGTTGTTGTTACCGCAGGCCAGGTAGTACATGTAGTATTTACCAACGGCCTTGTATCCGCCACCGCAATTTCCTCAAGCTGTGGTGCCAGCATTATGATAGAAAACTTTGGATCAGGCGCAACGGGTATCCGCGGTAATGCGCTATCCGGCCTTACCGATTACCATTACTGGAATGATACCGCCCGCAATACTATGAGTGATGGCTACTATGCTTTATCACAGAGTTCTGCCCAATGGGCCAATGCCACACTTACAGATCATACTGGTCTCAGTGGCGGATATTTTATGCTGGTAAACGCTTCTTTTGCGCCGGATTTATTTTACCAGCGCCGGATCACCGGTTTGGTGCCCGGCAGAAGTTATATGTTGTCTTTTTGGGCAGGTAACCTGTCAACCACTTCTCCTTTACAGCCGAATATCACTGCTGGTATAAGAGATACAGTTTCATCAACTTTATTAGGCTCTGTAAACACCGGCCAGTTTCCTGTCGGCAATGCATGGCACCATTACACTTTTACATTTACACCCTCTGTGTCCACTGCAGATATTTTCCTTCAAAATAACGCCCCCGGCGGATCTGGCAACGACCTGGCGATTGATGATATTTCGGTTAGCGCATTATGCACACTACCGGTAACAGTTACTGATTTTACTGCACAGCAACAAGGGCAAACAGCTTTGTTAAACTGGTCTGCTGCAGCAGCGGTGAACTTTAATTATTTTGAAGTGCAGCGGAGTACCGATGGCGTTCATTGGTTAGCTGTTGGAAAAGTGCCAGGGCAAAACAACACACTGGCATACCGGTCCCATTTTACTGATATGGTACCTGCAAACGGAACCAATTATTACCGGTTAAGGGCCGTTGACCTAAATGCCGCTGAACAATACAGCAGAACAAGAACGGTGACATTTACAGCACTTGCAAACTGGGCCGTGTCAGCTTCTCCCAACCCAACAGATGGCGGAGGTGTTGTTATGCTGCAAAGCAATAAGCCAATAACAGCGGTTCATATATTTGACCTAAGCGGAAAACTAATGAAAGCAAACAGCACAGTTTCCGCCAGCGGACAAGGCAGCTTAACGGTGGCCTTGGGACTAAGCAATTTGCCGGCGGGCATGTACTTGGCACAAGTACAAGATGCTTCCGGCAACAGCGTGAATATTAAACTGGTTAAAAAAGACTAACGATAAAATGTAGCAAAAGCTTGCTGGCCTGATACAGCACAACTTTCTCTCCGGGACAGTAAGCGGTCCCGGGGCGGCGCCGGGAGGCTAAAAATGACAAGAGGCTGTCTCAAAATATGAGCAGCCTCCTTTTGTTATTATGCAGCTGCGCAGATTATATTGAAAGGGCCTGCTAAAAATGAATGGGCTTGTACTATATTTTGCTGGTTGCAGGAATTTGGACTACAATTATTCTTACCACTTATTTTTGAGATTATTTTTCTTTTCAGCTTCAGGGCACTTTCTTGTTTATGCTGAGAGCAATTGCTGTACATTCAAATTCGGCAGCTACTTTTACTTTACCACAAGGCATTAATCTACAAATTACTTTGTGCTCCTTTCTATTTGCAAATACTCCCCCTATCCTGTGCCCGCTGTTTGGGCTGTAGAGTGCCTTCGTCACCGGTTAAGAACAGCCGGTCTTTTTGCTTGTGCTTATTGAACGCAGAAGTCCGTTCTGCGCTGTTGTTTCTGATCATTGATGGCGGGCTTCTGGTAAAGGGCATTTGCTGCCGGCCTGTGTATATAAAATGTTGTTTGATCAGCTTTCTTTTTTGTGGGTTGTGAGTATATGTTAACTATTATACGGTTGGAAATACGGAGTAAAGTCCCAATGTTTTAATCTGCCTGTCGTTATACTTTTGTACCAGCAACGCAAAGTCCAACACCAGGAACACGGCACCAAAGTGAGGCAATGTTTTGTTTAAATTATGTCGTGGTTTGTTTACCTGTAAGCAGGAGTAGTTTTTTATCAACGTTAGAATTAACTTAGTAATTGAAATCTACTTTCATGAAACGACTTTTTCCATTGCCGATTTATACTTTCCTGAAAATTGTATTTCAAAACGGTGGTATTGCGCCCGGTAAAATTAAAAATTTACCGTCCTGGTTGATAAAAACGATACTGTTTGAGCCGCTGCGCTGGATTGAACTGGCGGTGTATAAAAAAAAGATCAGTCGCCATACTATAACAAAGGATCCTGTTTTTATTCTTGGCTTTTACCGCAGCGGCACATCTTATCTGCATGAGTTTTTAACAAAGGATGACCGCCTGGGATATCATTCAAATTTTCAAATGGTTTTACCTGAAATCATGCTTAGCAGTGAAAAAATATTACTGCCTGTATTTGAATTTATTTGTCGTTCTTTCAACCTTCGTGATTCTGTCCACAGGGTACCCTTATCCTTTCGGTTTCCAGGTGAAGAAGATGCAACGATGACAACATCTGTAAACCCCAGGGGCGTACAATGGGGCTATTTCTTCCCGAAAAAGATGAATGAATATTTCCAAAAATATGTACTGTTCCAAAACCTGCCAGCAGCTGAATTGACTGCATGGAAACAAGACTTTATTTTTTTGCTCAACAAAATATCTTTGGCAAATCACAGCAAAAAGCTGGTGCTTAAAAGTCCCCCCAATACGGCAAGAATAAAATTGCTGTTGTCAATTTTCCCAAACGCAAAATTCATTTTTATCCATCGCAACCCTTATGAAGTGTACGTTTCCAATAAAAAATTCTGGAAAGTGATTCAGAACACATATGCTTTAGCAGGAACCAAGTCGGTTAATGTCAATTCGATTATCCTGGATACCTATTCTAAAATGATGCACCGTTATTTGCAGGAAAAGGATCTGATACCGGAAGGGCAACTGATTGAAATACCTTATGCAGAGCTTATTCAAAAGCCGCTGGAAAGTATGCGAAAGATATATGAAACAATCCATCTTGATGATTTCGATTATTGTGAAAACAAGATGAGGTCATTTGTAGAAGGTCGAAAGAATTTTGTTCGTTTAGAACATGATATACCTGCAGAAGAAAGGAAAGTAGTGTCAGAGAAATTGGCACCTTTTATCAGGCAATGGAACTATCCTTTAATTTGAGCAGCCAGACCTGCGATTGTCTGGTATTCAAAAACGTTTTCTACACTCAGTCGCAAACCGGAAATGTTGGCCGCTGCAACTATCTGAATACTTTGAATTGAAGCTCCTCCAAGATCAAAAAAGTTGTCGTGAATACCCACCTGCTCAACGCCAAGCACATCTTGCCAGATGCTGGTCAAAGTTTGCTCCACTTTATTTCGCGGTGCAACATATCCAGGTTGTTGACGAATGTTACCTGGTACCGGCAAAGCCATCCGGTCTATCTTGCCACCAGGTGTCAATGGTAATGCATTCATACGAATGATAACAGCAGGTATCATATAGGCGGGCAATTTCTGCCTGAGAAAGTCCTGTAATTCATCTGTATCGGCGGGTTGGTCCTGGGTTGGGACATAGTATGCCACCAATCGTTTATCTCCGGAGGTTGCTGCACGTGCAATCGCAATGGCATAATGTACTGAAGGATGTTGCATCAACACAGCGGCAATCTCACCCAATTCAATACGGTGGCCATTCATCTTTACCTGATCGTCCATACGTTCCAGCAGCTCAATTGAATAATCTGGTAAATAACGTGCGTGATCGCCCGTTTTATACAATCGTGCGCCGGCAATGGAACTAAAACAGTCGGGTATAAATTTCTCGTTGGTCAAATCAGGATGATTAAGATAACCTTTCGCTAACCCTTCACCCCCTATATGCAATTCGCCGGCTACGCTAATGGGCATGGGTTTCAGATGACGATCCAATACATAAAGCTGGGTGTTGCCAATTGGCTGCCCGATTGTAATTGCGGTATCTCCTTTTTGTACCTGGCTAACCGAAGACCATACGGTTGTTTCAGTGGGGCCATACATGTTCCACAAGCTTCCAACCCGATCCAACAACTGATCAGCCAATCCCCTCGTTAATACTTCGCCGCCGCAAAGCGCTTTCAATTCCGCCTCACCTGTCCAACCCGTGTCCAAAAGCAACTGCCAGACAGCAGGTGTTGCCTGCATGATATTTACATTATGATAACTGATTGCCTCAGCAATCATAGAAGGATTGCCAATCATTTTTTCGCCCGCTATCACTACCGTTGCCCCTACTATTAAAGGCAGGAACAATTCCAGGGCTGCAATGTCAAAAGACACGGAGGTCACTGAAAGCAGCACGTCATTCTTATTAATTCCTGGCTGTAAACGCATTGACCAAAGGAAATTTACAAGGGCCGCATGATGTATCATAACTCCTTTGGGCCGACCTGTAGAGCCTGAGGTAAATATGATGTATGCAAGATCATCTGAAGCAATATTGGTTGCAGGATTTGAGCAATCATCTTCTGTTGATGGTTTATCATTCAAATTGACAAGATGCACTTTATGATGCTCCGGCGGCTCAATATCTATATTAGTCATCAATACCTGTACGTTCGCATCTTTCAGAATAAATTGCACACGTTCTTTAGGAAAGGAGGGGTGCATAGGCACATATGTTCCGCCCGCTTTGAGTACAGCAAAAAGTGTTTCAACGATTTCTAAAGATTTCTTCATCAGGATACCGACCCGAATACCCGGGCCAACACCCAGTGACTGCAGATGCCTTGCCAACACATTTGAACGCCGGTTCAGTTCGGAATAGGTAATCTGGGTGTCTTCAAAAATAACAGCGACTGCGTCTGGTGTCCGTTCCGCCTGTGCTTCAAAAAGCTGGTGTACACATTTATTGTGCGGATAATCGAGCGATGTAAGGTTCAGCTCGTAAACCAGCCGGTGCAACTCCTCTTTGGTAACTATTGGCAACCTGGAAATTGGACAATCTGGTTGGGTTATAGCACTCTCCAGCAGCATTTGAAAGGACTGGAACATCCTGGTAACAGTTGCTGGCTTAAAGAGATCATTATTGTATTCCACTGTGCCATGATATTTTCCTTTCGACTTGGACAGCATGAATGTCAGATCAAATTGGGATACACCGCGATTGATTTCCAGGAATTTCATTTCGATACCAGGAATTTCCAGTTCGGGCATCGGTGAATTTTGCATGTTAAAAACTACCTGGAAAACAGGGGTGCGGCTGAGATCACGCTTCGGCTTCAATTCTTCGACAAGTTGTTCAAATGGCAGATCCTGGTGAGCATAGGCTTCCAGTGAAACATCCCGAACGCGTTTAATCAATTCCCGAAAACCCGGATCTCCCGACAGGTTGATGCGAAGCACAATTGTATTGATAAAAACACCGATCAAATGCTCCAGTTCCGGAAGATTGCGATTCGCTACAGGCGCTCCTACTAAGATATCATCTTGTCCACTAAAACGATGGAGCAACGTGTAAAACGCTGCAAGCAAAGTCATGAACAAAGTGGCGTCTTCCTGCCTGCTCAATTTTTCGAGGGCTTCCATTAATTCCGAAGAGAGTTCGAAACGATGTGTTCCTCCCGCGAAATTTTGCCTTGCTCCCCGCTGCTGATCGGTCGGTAATTCTAAAACTGGAAGTTCTCCTGCTAATTGCTTGATCCAATAATCCATCGATGATTTCAACACTTTGCCACGTATATGATCGGTTTGCCAATGTGCGAAGTCGGCATATTGGATGGGTAGTTCAGCAACCTGGGGGGACTTGTTGCGTGTGATTGCTTGGTAGAACGTCAACAATTCCCGGAGAAATATGCCTAAAGACCAACCATCTGCAATGGTATGGTGAACAACAATGAGTAACAGCTGTTTCTCATTGCTTAATATGTACAACCTAAGCCGTATCAATGGCGCCTGGGTAAGGTCGAAAGGCTTCAAAACTTCCTTTTCGGCAATCAGGCGGGCCTCGTTCACTTGTTCCATGACATCGATTTCCTGCAGATCAACGGTTGAAAGTGTTATCATTAATTCTGGCAAAACTTCGATAGCAGGTATCCCCTGACCAAAAGAAAAATGGGTCCGCAGTACCTCATGACGGGCAATGATCTGGTTGGCACTTTGCTCCAATGCAACAAGATCAGCCTTACCCCTGAGCTCAAGAAAAACAAAGAGGTTATTAACCGCAGTTCCCTGCTCGAGCATCTCAAGAAACAACTGGCGCTGTTGCGGAAAGGAAAGTGGAATCGGACTATTCAGAGGTCGTCGGGGAATACCTGGTATGTCATCATTTGTTTGGCCCTGTAGCCACTTTTCCAATAATGCACGTTTCGCCGGTGAAAGTTCCATTTTCTTGAATTTATTTTTTCTTCGAAAGTAGCCGTTGGGCTTCTTCCTCACTCATTTCTTCAATCTTACTAAGCATTTCGGCTGCTAATTTTTCTGCAAGTCGCTCAATGGTAAAAGCCTTGAACGCGTCTTGCGGGTTAATGCGGATACCAAAAGTTTTTTGGGCCAGTGCTAAAATTTGTGCAGCGAGTACTGAGTCGCCGCCAAGTTCAAAAAAGGAGTCGTGAATGCCGATCCGATCAATATGTAGTGTCCGCCGCCACAACTCTGCGAGTTTGCGCTCCATATCATTCCTGGGTGCTGCGTATTGCTGACGCAGGTTTGGTCGGGCATAGTGACGGGCAATACGGGTGTTGCTCCCGCCAACTTTTGCAAAGAATGGCATGCCTGCTGCTGTTGGGTAAAGTTCGAGCAGGTTCTTCAAATCAAAAGGTAATACTACAACCTGGGGAGTTGGCTCTGTGAACATCTGTCCAAGAATCTCCAAACCCTTGTCAATATGTATCACCTTGATAAGATGTTGAGTGGATGCGTTTTGCTCCTTCAGCCTTTCGGTAGCTTCCGCGGCCAACCCAACTTCCGCCCAGGGGCCCCAGTTGATGCTGATTGCCGGAAGTCCAATACTACGACGATAATAAGCCATTGCATCCAGGTAAGCACTTGCAGCCGCGTAATTCCCCTGGCCCGGGGATCCAAGCACGGAGACAACAGACGAAAACAGCACGAAGAAATCCAGGGGGGCATTCAAAGTTGCCTTATGAAGGTTCCAGGTGCCATTCACTTTTGGTGCCATCACATTTTTCATCCGCACCGTATCCAGATTGAGCAGGGAGCCATCATCCAGGACACCTGCTGCGTGGATTACGCCCCGTAACAATGGCATATTTTGTTCGATGTTCTTAAACACCGGTTCAAATTGGTCCGAATCGCTTACATCTGCCTGTGCAATGACAACTTCAATACCTTCTTCCCGCAATTGTTCCACAATACGGTTAGCTTCAGCAGATGGTTCACTCCTGCCAACTAAAACCAGGTGCCGGGCTCCTTGTTGTGCCAGCCATTTTGTGGTGATTAGCCCTAGCCCTCCCAGGCCTCCTGTAACCAGGTACGTGCCATCCGCCCGCAGTGGCACTTCCGGTGTGTACGATGAAGTTGCGGTTGTAAATGGCAAAAGCCGAAGAACAAATTGAACACCGGCTCTATAGGCGATTTGATCTTCATGATCTTCTATTGAAATTTGTTTGAAAAGAAGTGGAACAGCTTCCCCATTGGACTGGTGAGGATCAAGATCAATCCTTACACAACTGAGTTCCGGGTATTCGAAGCTGATCACCTTCCCAAGCCCCCACACCGGGGCTTGTTCAACTGCGATTGGCTCACCGGATTTGACTGACTGGGTGCCTCTTGTCACCAGCCATAAACGAGGCCATGCTGCAAGCCGTTTGGCCAAAGCCTGCACGAGTAACAAGACACTGTTACATCCTTGCATTTGCATCGTATTCAAAATATCTGAAACTTCCGGGGATGGTTGATGTATTGATAAACTCCATAAATGTACAATGCCGTAAAATGTTGAGGGGATTTCCCGTAAGTGTTGCTCTATGATTTCAAGGAGCGAAACATCATCAGCAGTATTCAAATTTTTAATCGCCTCATTTAAAAACAACAGGTGACAACTATCACCACCTGCCTCTATATTTTTCGCTAATGCTGCACCTAACCCTTCATCGTCCGCAAGAATCAACCAATGCCTTCCTTCCCGCAATGGTGCAGACAAAGTTGCTGGCTCTTTCTGCACCTGCCAACCCAACTGGTACAACCAGGTTTCTTGCCGGGATAGGAGCGGTCGCTTGCGTATGCTTGTGCGCTGCAGCTGAAAGCCGCTGAGTTCGGCAACAATTTGATTGTTTTCATTTAATAATTGGATATCAGCATAAATGTGGTCTGTGCCTGCCGAAGGTTCAGATTGCAGGGATACATGACTCCATATAAGCGGATCTGGTCGTGCGAAGAACCGGATACGCTTGCAGCTGGCTGGTAAGTAAAGGCCATGGTCAACAGTATCATTTGGCGTTGCAACCAATACCTGCAGACAGGCATCTAACAATACAGGATGAACTTGGTAACCGCTAGCTTCATTTTGTAATAACCCGGGTAATTGGATACGACCCAATGATTCGTTATCCTTGCACCATGCATATTCTACTTGCCGAAAACCTGGTCCATACTGAAGGCCATGTTCCTGTAATTTAAGGTAAAATGCTTCTGAAGTAAACTGTGCTGCACTTTGTTGACGAATTACATCGGGTGGAGTCCCCTTTGGTTCCACCAACCTCCCTGCAGCCTGATGCTGTATAAAAGTGGCCGAAGCGTGTAACATCCAATTTGCTTCCATGCCGGGTCGGCTATAAATGCTAAACAAGAAATTACCTTCCTGAACAGGAGACAACAGCGCCTGAATCAACCTGGGTTTTTCGTTTTGTAAAATCATTCGCTCTTTGAAAACGAAATCACACAACTCATGCGAATAAAGTAAACCTGTTTCCTCAGCAGCTTGTAAAGCCATTTCAATATAGCCGGCAGCAGGAAAAAGGATTTCATTCCCGATCCGATGATCTTGCAGATACCACAGTAACTTAATATTAAGCTCCGATTGCCATACAAACGTGGAAGGTGAATTGGCCAGGTTCATTCGGTCGCCCAACAGCGGATGAGCATTTCTGCCGTCCACCTGGGATCGATGCGTGGGAGTTTTCGGAGTGTTTGATTTCCCATCAATCCAATAACGTTGGCGCTGCCAGGCAATCGGAGGGAGATGAACATATTTCCCCCCGGTTGGAAAAAGGTTGTTCCAGGCAATTGAATATCCTTCGGTGTAAAGAGCGGCTAAAGTTTTAAGCAGGACTTCTCGTTCCCGTTCTTCCCGGCGTAACGAAGGATACAACCTGACATTCGGGTAACGGGACTGTATGGATTGTTCGATGGCGCCGAGCAGAATGGGATGTGGGCCAATCTCAATAAAAGTTGAATGACCACTACTGAACAACTGCCCGATTGCAGCTGAAAAGAGTACCGGTTCCCTGAGATTATCCATCCAGTACTCCGCATTGAAATTGAGGTGATCCCCCGGTGCTCCGGTAACCGTGGAATAGAAGGGTATACGGGCAGCCTGCGAATGTAATCCGTTCAATGCCTGCAGCAAATCAGTTCGCAAATGATCCATTTGTGGACTGTGGGATGCAACATCTGCATTGACCAATTTGCAAAAGAGGTTTTGGCGTTGTAAGGAATCCATGATCTCTTTAATGACTTCGTTATCCCCGGATAACACAGTTGATCCGGGACTGTTTATCACAGCTATGACAACATCATTGTTGTATCCCTTTATGCATTCTTTGGCTTGATCCGGCGATAATTCTGTCACCAGCATACTGCCCAGCCCCCGCATTTGTTTCAGGAGCTGACTGCGCCGGCAGATGATCCGAGTAGCGTCTTCCAGGTTCAAAATGCCGGCTACATGTGCTGCGGCCACTTCTCCCATACTGTGGCCTACTACGGCATCCGGTTTAATCCCCCATGATTGCCATAGTCCGGCAAGTGCAACCTGGATTGCAAACAGCATCGGTTGAACCACATCAATTTCGTCCAGCCTTGATTCCGATTGTTCCGAGCGAAGCTCGTTCATCAAAGACCACGTGCAATATGCCTGCATAGCCTGGTCGATCCGTTCAATCGTTTTATAAAAAACAGGTTCCTGCTGAAGGAGTTCCCGGCCCATACCACACCACTGTCCTCCTTGTCCCGGAAAAACAAATACAAGCCTGGGCTGACGATTCGGAACCATACTTCCATGAAAAAGAAAGGGAGCCTGTTCACCACGAAGGAAGGACTCCAGGCTGGCGCACAATTCTTTGCGGGAATGACCAATTGCTGCCAGCCGGTAATCATACTCACTACGTCTTAAACCAGCGGCATAACATAGGTCATTTATTAAGATAGCACCATCATCGGCTAGCATTTTCAGAAAGTTGCCGGCTAGCCTTTGAAGCGCTTCAAAACTGTTTGCAGACAGCGGGAGCAAGTGGCCATTGGAAGCAATTGATTGTAACTGTTCTTTGTCTGCTTCATCTTGCCTGATATGGTCTGCTTCACGCACTACCACATGCACGATGGTTCCACCAAAACCAAATGAGCTTACGCCTGCAATGGCCGGGCCGGAACCAGGCGGCCAGGAAGTCAACTCGTTTTGAACACGTAGATGCAGCTCATTAAAAGGAATGTGTGGATTGGGTGTTTGATAATGAAGACTGGGAGAAATCATTCGATGTTGGATGGACAGAATAACTTTGATTAAACCTGCAATTCCTGCAGCAGCTTCCAGGTGGCCAATATTGGTTTTTACGGAGCCAATGGCACAAGGTCCATCAGTACGATTAGCACCGATAACTGCACCAAGTGCTTTAGCTTCCATTGAATCGCCTAAAAGTGTTCCAGTGCCATGGGTTTCTACATATTGAACACTGGCCGGGGAAATACCTGCTGTGTGGTATGCCTCCCGTAACATTGCTTCCTGCGCTTCCCGATTGGGAGCCATTAAACCATTGGTACGGCCATCCTGGCTAATGGCACTCCCTGGAATCAGGGCATAGATGGGATCTTTGTCTGCCAGTGCGGATGAAAGCGGTTTAAGTACAATCACGCCACCACCTTCGCCACGAACATAACCATTCGCACGGGCATCGAATGCTTTACATCGGCCATCCGGAGCTAAAACACCGGCTTTGGTAAAAGCTATTGAGTGTGCCGGTGACAGAATCATATTTACTCCTCCTGCCAACGCCATTCCACACTCACCACTCCTGAGACTTTGACAAGCCATATGAACCGCAGCCAGTGAGGATGAACAAGCGGTATCAATAGCAATGCTTGGTCCATGGAAATCGAAAAAATAAGAAATCCGGTTGGCTGCAATAGATAAAGCGCTTCCCGTACCTGAATGGCTGGTAATCATCAAAGGATCATCAAATTGAAGCTGGCTGTATTCGCTTATGGAAATACCGATGAATACTCCTGTTTTGGTGCCGGCGATATTTGCCTGGATTTGTCCTGCATCATCCAGGGCTTCATAGGACAGTTCTAGTAACAATCTTTGTTGCGGATCCATGTATTCGGCTTCCATCGGGGAAATTCCAAAAAAGAAAGGATCAAACTGATCAATGTTGTCAAGAAATCCTCCCCAATATGAAACCGCTTTGCCGGGAACTGCAGGATCTGGATGATAGAACGCATGCTTTGGCCACCGATCTCCAGGAACTTCGGAGATCGCATCGGTACCGGTGCTAAGTAATTGCCAGAAAGATTCGGGATCCTTCGCCCCCGGAAACCGGCATCCTATACCTATGATAGCAATGGGCTCCCGGGAAGTATCCGGAATTGAGTTTGAGTCTAAGCCGGCTGGCTGGTTTCCAGTATGCTCACCCAAATAAATGGAGAGCAGTGATATGCTGGGATACTCATATACCAGGGTCGGCGAGAGACGGTTGCCAAGCAACTCTTCCAGGTCGCCTGAAAGCGTTACGGCATCAAGTGAGGAAAGCCCATAATTTGCAAAAGGCTCATGAATATCAATGGTAGCCGGTGCAATATGCAACAGCTCCGCAAGGTGCGTAATTATCCAATCCTGAATTTCTCCTGTGTTCAACACATATTCAATTAAGAGTAAGAAATAATTACTTAACGAATTACGGCCCGCACAACGATCTCAAAAGCCGCTGTTTTCCATTTATTTTGAATGCTACTTCTTTGAGCGCTTCCCTCCAACCTGCATCTGCCAGAATGCAGACATACCCGGCCGTCGATCAGGAGTATTTTGTGGGTTTTCGGCACTCATTTGATTCCATAGTAATGGATAAGCCTCGATTGGCGGCACTTCGATCATGCACTCCAATTTCTGTATTTTACGTTGCGCCTCTTCCATGTATGGCCTTAGCATATCGCTCTTTATTTGTTCCTTTTTTGCTTCTCTGTCCTTAAATTGTGGTAGCACTTCTTTAGCAAAGAGTTCCATGGACTGACAGATATGCTCATGACGATAATTCCCGCTTTGCTGTAAAAGAATCAATTGATCAACACCGGCTTCTTCTAAAGCACGAAAATTAGCGATCAGGTGCTTCGGACTTCCTATTCCCCCCATCCCGGCCTTCTTTCGTTCACGTTCCATTCTCTCAATAACAGTTGCCGGTCTCTGCTTAAATTCACTCCATAAATTGGTACGGCCTGGAACATGGGTACCGTCCCGCCAATAATGTCCTAATCCATAGGCAAAAAACTGGGCTCCTTCCTGGCCCCGGCTGATAGCAGTTTCATTATCGGCATTACACATAAATCCTGAGAGCATGGCCACATTCGGATTTACAGATTGCGCAATGGGAGTGCACGTAGTTTTGAAAGATTCATAGTACTCATCAACCCAGAATTTCGCTTCTTCTGCGTTCACAAATGCAAATGTTAGCGCTCCCATACCCAATTGGGCTGCAAGTTGTACACTGTCCCTGTTTGAACAAGCCATCCATACCGGGGGATGAGGTTTCTGCATTGGCTTCGGAACCACGTTTCTGTGCGGCATTGAAAAGTATCTTCCCGTGTAACCGGGATAGGGGTCCATGCACATCATTTTTACCGTCTCCTGTACGGCTTCGGCCCACATAGCACGTTTGTCCACAAAGTCTACCCCAAAGCCTTCCAGTTCCATGCGTGAACCTGACTCGCCAGTACCCCATTCCACACGTCCTCCGCTAATGATATCTAATGTAGCCACCCGCTCTGCGATGCGGGCGGGATGATTAAACCTGGGCGACATTGCAACAATGCCATGTGCAAGCCGGATGTTTTTGGTTCTTTGACTACAGGCGGCCAGGAAGATTTCAGGGGCAGAGGAATGGCAGTACTCCTCAAGAAAATGATGCTCCTGGGCCCACACAAAGTCAATACCAAGCTGATCCGCTAATTCTGCCTGTTCAAGGGCCTCCTGGAAAAGTCTTGATTCATCCCCATCCTGCCAGGGGCGGGGCAATTGCAGATCGATAAAGATGCCGAATTTCATGTGTTTATATTTTATTGTTGGTCACATGTAATTTCCTCCAGGGCACCAGCCATGTAATTATTTTTACAAAGAAAGTGTCTTATTTTGCCACTGGTGGTTTTGGGTATGCCACCAGGATGGATTAGTTTAATATCGGCGACCTGCAGCTCATGATGAATTGCAATAGACTGGCGGATCGCCTTTATGACTTCCTCTGCTTTTACAATAAGCTTATGCTCCATCTCAGCAACAACAATAATGTCTTCGCCACCAGCCTTGTTGATCGAAAAAACGGCGCATCCTGCCAACCGGATGGCGGGGTGGGATCGTTGCACCGTCCATTCTATATCATGCGCATAATGGTTTTTTCCACCGGAAATAATCAAGTTCTTCAAACGTCCTGTAATGTATAACTCCCCCTCATGCAGAAATCCGACATCTCCTGTACGCAGGAACGGCCCTTCATTGCAGCTGGACAAACGGGCTCCAAAAGTGATCTTGGATTCGGAAGGCTTGTTCCAGTAACCGCCAGCAATGCCGGGTCCACTTACCCAGATTTCTCCTATTTGATCTGACGGGCATGTTGTAAATGTGTCGATGTCGACAATCCTTATTTTCTGGTCCGGCCTGTTTTGCCCGCAACCTACCAGTGTCCTGGTCGCATCCTTGTTCCCCGCAGGAGAAATGATCACCTTGTTTTGCTCTATTCCCGCAGTCACCAGGTGTTGAACTATCGGGGGCCTGCCTTTCGGGCCTCCCGCTACCATTAGTGTTGCCTCCGCCAGCCCGTAACAGGGCAAAAAGGCCTCCCGGCGAAAACCACATGGAGCAAAGTAGTCTGCAAATTGGTCCATTGTTTTGTTATAAACCGGTTCAGCCCCGTTAAATGCAACCTCCCAGCCGCTGAGATCAAGCAGCCCGATTTGTTCCTGCTTGATTTTTCTGATACATAATTCGTAGGCGAAATTTGGACCTCCACTGCAGGTGGCATGAAAACGGGAGATTGCCTGCAGCCAGCGAATGGGTCGTTGCAGAAACAGTAAATGGGGAAGCAACGTAACCGGATATCCTGTATAAAGCGATTGCAATATGCCGCCAATAAGCCCCATGTCATGGTAAGGCGGTAACCAAAAAACGGTCTGGCTTTTGGCTGATAGTCCGAAAGACTTCTCGATAAACTCCAGGTTATGGAGCAAATCGCTGTGACTTACTATGACACCTTTTGGCAGGGTTGTAGAGCCAGATGTGTATTGGAGAAAAGCTATGTCGTTTCTTCCAATAGCAGGCGGCTGCCATTTATCAGCCCTCTCATCGGTTAAATCATTGTCTGTTACCAGCAACTTTAAGTTACTAAACTCTTCTTTGATTTCAGGCCGGGAATTAAATCCATCATAAAGTGACGAAGTTAACAATGCAACAGCTGGCCTGGCATCTGCATTTATACTACGAATTATTGGTAATGTTCTCTCAAGCCGGGCAGGATGGGGAGGGTATGCCGGAATTGCAATGATTTTAGCGTAAAGGCAACCAAAATAGGCAACAATAAAATCCAAGCCAGGTTGAAGAAGTAAAAGCGCCCGGTCTCCGGGATTTGCCGCAGACTGAAGTAATGCTCCAATTGAACGTGCACGCCGATCCAATTCTTCATAAGTCAAAGTAACTTCCGCATACTCTCCGTCTACCAGAAAGCGATAGGCCAGGCGGGAAGGCTGGTTTTTTGCACGCCACCGCAGGATATCAACCATTGAATTTGGCACAGTTGTCATATGTTATCCTTAAAAGTCAGTATAAGTTCGTGCAACATATAAGTATCATGTACTTACCACAGTCTTATGAAAACTTCATTGTATTTTACTCTGGTAAATATAAAAAATATATTTTAAAAAGATGCAATATTTTAACGTTGCAATATTTTGTAAAATGACTGGATAAATGTGGTGTAGCTTATTCAACAACAGGAGAAATTGTAGATCCCTTTTACTCTTCCAATAAAATCAGTAGATTTGAATAGCCAAAATAAACAATATGAAAAAAATATTTTTTGTTATTGCTTTAAACCTGCTGTAACGTGAAAGGGGTAAGTCCGGAACTATATCCCTTTAAAAGCCACTTTGAAACTGTCAGTGGCCATCAATACCATTATGTGGAAGAAGGGAAAGGAGAGCCGGTTCTCATGCTCCATGGCAATCCAACCTGGTCTTTTTATTACCGGGAACTTATTCAAAAACTCTCCCCTTATTTTCACTGCCTGGCGCCCGACCATATTGGGTGTGGCTATTCGGATAAACCAGGGGATGCGGCCTACAGCTATACACTGGAACAACGCGTGAATGACCTGGAGACTTTCCTGGAAAAGAAAGGCATTAACCAAAACATCCACCTTGTAGTACATGATTGGGGAGGCATAATCGGAATGGCTTATGCACACCGGCATCCGGAATCGATCAAAAAAATCGTGCTCATGAATACAGCGGCTTTTCATTTACCACAAAGCAAAAATTTTCCTGTTGCACTCCGGTTAGCCCGCACCTGGATCGGTGCATTGCTGATACGTGGGTTGAATGCCTTCAGCAGTATTGCAACTATTGAGGGCGTGAAACGAATCACGCTTTCCAGTGAAGTCCGGAAAGGCCTTACTGCGCCTTACAATTCCTGGAAAAACAGGATTGCCACGCTGCGTTTTGTACAGGACGTGCCACTTAAACCAAGCGACAGGGGATACGGGATTGTTACTGAAATGCAGGAGTACCTGCCACAATTCCGCAATACGCCAACACTCATTGCCTGGGGCATGAAAGACATGGTTTTTGACCGGCATTTTCTGGAGGCATGGATACAGTTCCTGCCAGGCGCCCAGGTTCACCGGTTCGAAGACTCCGGGCATTATATTTTAGAAGATCAGCATGAAGTCATTGGCAGACTGGTGCTCAAATTTTTTGAAGCAGCCCATGAAACCATTTAACATTGCTTCTGCCCTCCTTGAAATGGCTGAAACCCAGCCAGCAGCACTAGCCATTGCTTTTCCGGAAAAGAACAGCCTGGATAAAAATGGCATCACCCGCTATCAAAAAATTACATTCAAAGAACTTGCCTTTGAAACCGCCTGCGTGGCACGCGGGCTGCTTGCTGCCGGATTTGAAAGGGGTGACCGGGTGGTAATGATGGTGCCTCCTGGTTTCGACTTTTTTATCCTGGGCTTTTCAATGCTTCAGACTGGCATCATTCCCATATTCATCGATCCGGGAATAGGGAAAAAAAACTTAAAGGAGTGCATTGCGGAGACGGAACCCGTTGGGTTTATCGGAATCAGCAAGGCCCATGCGGCGCGGGTGCTACTGGGTTGGGGAAAAAAAACGATTAGCAAAACAGTCACGATTGGCCTCCGGCTTTTCTGGGGCGGAAAAGAGATGCAGGCCATCCGGAATTTCGATCGTTCGCAAGAGCAGGGTCCGTTTTTTGATGCCGGACCGGACGATCTGGCGGCCATCATTTTCACCAGCGGCTCCACAGGCCTGGCCAAGGGGGTGGTTTATTCGCATGGTAATTTCAGGGCGCAACTGGAGATGATCCGGGATACCTTTGGCTTTTCACCAGGTGAAATCGATATGCCCACTTTTGCACCTTTTGCACTGTTTAATCCGGCATTGGGCATGAGCAGCATTATCCCCGACATGGATCCCACAAAACCGGCTTTTGTTAATCCCCTGCACATCATCGCCCCCATAAAACAATTTGGCATTACAAATATTTTTGGCTCACCGGCGCTGATCGATACGGTGGGGCGATACGGTGAGGCTAAAGGCGTCAAACTTCCCAGCCTGAAAAGGGTGATTTCTGCCGGAGCACCTGCATCTGTCAAAGCGTTGATACGCTTTTCTTCTATGCTGATGCCTGACATTGAAATTTTTACACCCTACGGAGCAACGGAATCTATGCCAGTGGCCACAATAGGGAGTCATTATATTCTTCGGGAAACCCAGGAGAAAACCGGAAATGGATACGGGGTTTGTATTGGCAAACCGGTGGAAGGCGTAGAGATCGAAATCATCCGCATCAGCGACGAAGTCATTCCCAATTGGTCTGAATACCAGAAAGTGGCACCAGGTGAGATTGGCGAAATTGTGGTAAAGGGCTGCAATGTGACCCGAAGCTATTTTAACCGGAAAAATGCTACAAAACTGGCCAAAATAAGGGATGGAAATGTAGTCAGGCACCGCATGGGCGACCTCGGCTACTTTGATGCTGAAGGCAACCTCTGGTTTTGCGGGCGAAAAGCGCATCGGGTAAAAGTGGGAGAACAGGAGTTATATTCCATTCAATGTGAGTATATTTTCAACAAACACCCGGATGTTTTCCGAACGGCATTGGTGGGGGTAAATGGCGAAGCGGTATTATGTGTGGAACCCGAAAAGAGCGCTATCCCGATTGACCAGGCAAAACTCAAAGTGGAACTGCTGGCCTGGGCTGCTGCGCATCCCTTAACCGGAGCCATTCAAACCCTGCTTTTTCATCCCGGATTTCCGGTAGACTTCAGGCACAACGCCAAGATCATCCGCGAAAAACTGGCGGTTTGGGCAAAAAATGAATTAGCATGAAACTGTTTGTAACAGGTGGGGGTGGATTTTTGGGAAGCGCCATTGTGCGTCAATTGCGTACACATGGACATGAAGTAGTAACTTTTTCCCGGGGAAATTACCCTGAACTGGATCTGATAGGCGTGACTCATTTCCAGGGCAACCTCTCGGAGTACACTGTGCTGAAAGCAGCGATGACAGGCTGCGAAGCAGTTTTTCATGTTGCAGCCAAAACAGGTATCTGGGGTAAATACGAAGATTTTTACCGGGCCAATGTCACCGGTACCGAAAATGTGCTGCAGGCCTGCCGTGAGTTGGGCATCCGAAACCTCGTTTTCACCAGTTCGCCCAGCGTGGTTTACCGCGGCAAAGATTCGGAAGGCCACAATGAAAGTCTTCCCTATCCCTCAAAATACAGCGCTTATTATCCCAAAACTAAGGCCAGTGCGGAAAAACTGGTCATGGCCGCCAATGATACATTTCTTAAAACGGTTTCACTGCGACCACACCTGATTTGGGGCCCGGGAGACTACCATTTCATTCCCCGCCTCTTCAAAAAGGCGAGGGCCGGCAAACTCCGCATCCCCGGCACTTCACTTAACAGGGTCGACTGCATTTATATTGACAATGCTGCCAAAGCCCATCTGCAGGCCTTTGCCCAACTGCTCGTGAACCCGGCCACGGTTGAAGGCAAAACCTATTTCATCTCCCAGGGCGCCCCTATCCCTATTGCGGAACTGATCAATCAACTTTTGGCCAGCGGGGGTTTACCGCCGGTAGCTAAAACTCTGCCTCCTGCAATCGCCCGCTTTGCAGGCCTGTTGTTGGAAACGATATACCAGATTTGCGGGTTTTCCGGCGAACCTGCCATTACGCTTTTCCTGGCTCAACAACTTTCCACAGCACATTGGTACGACATTTCAGCCGCAAGGCGAGATTTTGGATATGGAGCGGAGGTTTCATTAGAAGAAGGGATGGAACGGCTGCGGGCCTGGCTATTAAGGCATTCGGCTTCAGTTGATAATCCTGAATGATTCTCTTAAACAATTCAATAAAAAAAATAGGATTTCGTATGATAAAAATGTAGATTTGATAAGAGCTGATTATTGTTCATGAATATTACTTCGGTACTTGATTTATAAAGTCACCAAACGCCTTCATTAAAACCTTCATTATGTGTTTCTCAGCAACTGCAAGTTTTGCGGTAGGAGCAAGCCTTTTAGGTCCGGGATATTATGCAATTAAACATACAAAATCCCCGGGAATGTTGACATTTGCGTGCACCCCTGTTCTTTTTAGTCTCCATCAAATAGCAGAAGGCTTCGTGTGGATGTCTTTAAAAAATCCTGGGTTCGCATCCTGGTATAAACCGGCTCTATATGTCTACTCGTTCATTTCACAGCCACTGTGGCCAATTTGGGTTCCACTTACAATGTGGTTGATGGAAACGGATAAACACAGGAAAAAAGTTTTGTACTATTTTTTGCTACTTGGGGGGGCTTCATCGATTTATATGTTTTATTGCCTCATCAGGTATGATATTTCGGCCGTTGTGGAGAATTGCCATATCCGCTATCTCCGGGATTTTCCTTTTCTAAATATAATGCGCCCTGTAAATTTTGTAACCATTGCTGTTACTCCTTTTCTTTCCACTTTACACTATACAAAATTATTGGCTGCTGCTATGATGGGGGCGTTGATCCTGACTTACATTTTTTTCACCAATTATTTAATTTCTGTTTGGTGCTTTTTTGCAGCCATTTTGAGCTTGTTGATTATTTTGGTTATTACCAGCAATAAGGAAGCTGGTAGAGCGATTCACGCATAAGTTCTGTCTGATTTATTGTATTTAGCGCTGTCCCTGTGCAAATCACTATCGAAAAAATGAAAAATAATACTACTCCATCAATTCGTAAAGTGGTTATCAAAGGGCGACCGGATTACTACATTACGCCTACGCATGACTTCACGCAATATACAAGGGATAGCGAGGAAAAATATTGGAGTAAGGACACCAAATTTAATTGGGATCAAAACGTTGGTGATAACCTGAAGGAGCAGGTGGAAAACCTTTCTTTGAATGATTTCTCAAAAATGCTCTTTATGGTTTTACCAATGGTGGAAGAGAGCTTAGAGCGCAAAATAATCCAGATTCGGCAAGAGCAACTTCCGTTGGAAGAAGATGCCCTAAAAGATATCGCTGAACTTGTTCCGTTTGACAGAACAGCCATTGGGCAGACTTTATTGATTCTTTCACCACTAAAGAGTCTTCAGTCGGCTGTTTTAAAACTGAAAGATCAGTTAGAAATTTACAATAGTGAATTTTTAGACTTGCATGAACAACAGCGGCTTGGATTTTTTAAAAGGGGAATTAAGACTAAAATCTTAGAAACAGATGCCGAAAGACAGGAGCAGATACTCGAATTATCCCGGCTGACTTATCAAATAAAACAGTTTCAAAGTGATTTGAAACAACTTAAGTTACAGCACAAAATAGCATCTGAGAAACTGAAGATAAAAATTCGAAAGGAGCTTAATTCAATTGAGCCCCGGGTAATGATTGATTTGGAGGAAACACGCGAATTGCTTAAGCGAACCTTACAATCTAAAAGTTTACCCGGGAATCCAAAGGATATGTCCCGGTTGAAAGATCTGATGTTAAAGCGTCAACTTCGTGGGCTCAGAGATATTGCCAACCACGCCCTGGTTGTAGAACAAAGCGCGATAGCTCCTTTAACGATGGGCATCATCCATTACAAGCGTCATCGTGAGATCCAGGAAGCGATGACCACATTTATAAATGATGAAGCAAAGCATTCGGCTACCTTTCGGCGTTATTTAGTAGAAAAGTTAGCAGCCAAAGAATTTATTTCAGCTATCCTTATAAAGGGTGCTGATCGCTATATGTGGCTTGCAAGGTTTATGCCGGGGGCTGGCTTATTCCTGGCTGTAATTGTTGAAGTAATCGGCGCAGCAACGCTTGAATTTTTTGGTAATGAAAAATATATGCCGGATAGTTTGTTTTGCAATATTTGCAAAACTATCTCACTGCAGGATGAAACCAGGCATATGGACTTGTGTGTAGCAATGTACAATGAGCTTTTCAGGAAAGGTGATAGATGGGAACGTTTTCGCAACAAACTGGCTTTAGAACTTATTATTAAATCCGTTTATGGAGATAAAACCGATGATCACCACCTGATCCAGGCGTTCCGGGCCTTTGGAATAGACTCCGAATTACTTTACCATCACGTCACTTGTCGCTTAAGTGAACAGTTAGCCAGAATAAGCGTGTATGTGGAGCCCAAAAGACTTCTTACAATCATGGGTCGTAAATGATAAAATTCCTAATGCTGATAAATATGGATCAAAGCCCAAACAACATCATTGAGAGCCTCGGGGTATACCTTCCACCACAATCCTATTCCACCGGCGAAGTGCTGATGGATTGTAAAAACCAGGTTCGTTTTCCCCTCGAAAAGGTTACTGGTATTAAGACAAGGCGCATGGCAGGCCGGAATGAATTTTCCATTGATTTGGCCAGGAAAGCAATTGCCGATTGCCTGGCAAAATCAAAATACAATCCCACAGATATTGATTTGCTGATTTGCTGTAATATATCAAGATATGATGGCCTTAACTCGGTTTCATTTGAACCAGGCACTTCAATCAGGCTCAGGCAGTATTTCGGTTTTACCAATGCCCTGGTGTTTGATATAACCAATGCCTGTGCAGGAATGTTTACCGGTATCTATATCGTAAACGCTTTAATAAATACAGGGGCTATCCGCCGTGGCATGGTGGTAAGTGGTGAATACATCACCCACCTCACCCAAACTGCCCAACAAGAGATCAAAGGTTTCATGGATACCCGGCTTCCATGCCTGACACTGGGGGATGCAGGAGCCGCAGTGATCCTGGAAAAAGCCACAACAAAACAGGTCGGGTTTCAGGAAATTGATCTTCAAACCTTCGGTCACTACAGTTCATACTGTATTGCCAAATCCTCAGAACATGGCGGAATGATCATGTATACAGATTCCGTAAACCTTACGGACGTGGCGATAAAAGCCTGCGCTAAACACGCGATGAACTTGCTTCAACAGGCAGGGTGGCCACCCGAAAGTTTACAACATTTGATTATGCACCAGACCTCGGAAATCACACTCAATGGTGCACGACGAGAGATTAATCGTTTATTGAAAAGCGAAGTTTTTCATGAAGGGAATACCGTTAACAACCTGGAACAACGCGGCAATACAGCTTCTACTTCGCATTTCATTGCTATCGCCGATCATATCCGTAACAATAAAATTCAGTCCGGGGATAAGGTGGTATTTAGCATCTCCGCTTCCGGGCTCACCATCGGTACAGTGCTATACGTTTTTGATGATTTGCCGGATCGAATGCGTCAGATGGAATCACAACCATCTGTTAAGCCAAAAGAAGCCGTTCACAAACGATTGAGTCCGGCCACAACTCTTAATGCGCCCAGAATTCGAATTGAAAGTATGGGAACGATTCCGCAAGAGTCCCCCGGGAAAAAGAATTCAATGGAGTTGCTTCACCAGACAGCTACAATATGCCTTAAGGAATCCTCTTACCAATGCTGTGACATCGGTCTGTTAATTTATTGCGGCGTTTATCGCACAGATTATCTTCTTGAACCAGCCTATGCTGCACTACTGGCTGGTGAGTTGGCTATGAATGCAACTTCACCGGGCTACAGCAATAATAAAACGCTTGCCTTTGATATTTTTAATGGTTCCATTGGCTTCCTGAATGCGTGCTATGTGGTTCAACAAATGATTGTAGCTGAAAATTGCAAGACAGCAATGGTAGTCGCAGCAGAATGTGAAAACAACGCCGGTGATTTTCCGGGTGATTTGTTGGGTATACTTGAAACTGCATCGGCTATCATCCTGGATGCAGATCCACTGAACAATGTCGGTTTTTCGCGTTTTCTGTTCAAATACCATGAAGAATCACTACATTCATATACCACTTATTGTAATACCAGTAACGTAAAGCCTTATCTACATATCCGGAAAGACAACAATCTTGAAGAATTGTATTTAGCCTGCATTCTCCCTGCCGTTCAGGAATTGCTGCAGATGGAGGGACTTGATCTCAGCGGGATAGACAGGGTTTTCCCGCCCCAAATTTCATCCGGGTTTATTGTACGATTGAGCGATTTGTTGCATCTTCCACAGGACATATTTATTGATGCTGTGGGGGAAGGGCCTGACTTATTTACCTCATCTCTACCTTATGCCCTGGATTTTGCATATAAAAAGGAGCTTGTAAAGCCTGGGGATACCGGGTTAATGATTACTGTCGGTTCAGGTATCCAGGTCGGCTGTGCTATTTATCATTTTTGATTCTATAGGTGTATGAATGCTATCAAGAAATCTAAACTTCCTCCCGGACCAAAGACCAGACTTCCTTTAGGTTATTTATTTAGCTTCCGTAAGGACAGTATTGGTTTTTTAAGAAACATTGCTGAAGAATTCGGCGACATCGTTCATTTTAAACTTGGTCCCATACGGATCGTTTTACTCAATCACCCGGATTTTATTAAAGAGGTGCTCACGATACAACATCGGAATTTTGTAAAAGGTAGGCCGTTGGAAATGGCGAAGGCATTATTGGGTGAAGGACTTTTGACCAGTGAGGGAGAATTCCATAAATGTCAATCGCGTATCATACAGCCTGCATTTCATCGCAGTATGATTGAATCGTATGCGCCAGTCATAACCAAAGGTGTCATGAGGCTGATGAAGGGCTGGGAAGACGGAATGCAGGTTGAGATAAAAGAAGAGATGACCAAGCTGAGCATTGCTGTTGCAGGAAACGCGTTTTTCAACCTGGACATAGAAAAAGAAGCTCCGGAAATTAACCAGGCGTTGGAAGATGTAACGAGCCTGTTTGACAGGATAGTGGTGCCTTTTGCTGAATTATTACTCAAACTGCCCATGCCTGGGACTATTCGGTTTAAAAAGGCTAAATCGAGACTAGACGAAACGATTTATAGAATGATCGCCGATCGCCGTAAAAGCAAATTGGACAATGGAGACCTGCTTTCCCTATTGCTACGGTCGCAAGGGCAAAATGGTGACGAACCGGGCATGAGCGATCTGCACTTGCGGGATGAGGCACTCACCTTGTTACTAACGGCGTTCGATACCACTTCAACTGCGCTCACCTGGGCCTGGTACCTGCTTTCGCAAAATCCCGATGCTGAAGCCGAATTGCATGAAGAACTTGATCGTGTATTAAATGGAAGGTTACCAACTGAAGCCGATATTAGCCAGCTAAAGTATACAAGGATGGTTTTGGGAGAATCCATGCGCATTTTCCCTCCCACGTATCTTATCCCCCGCCAGGCACTTAAAGATTTTTTTATTGATAAATATATTGTTCCAGGTGGCACCATCATTCTCATGAGTCCTTATTTAATACATCATGATCCCCGATTCCATCCAAACCCGGAGAAATTCGACCCCCATGCCTGGGATAAGCATGCTCATGGTTTGAATGCCAAATATGAATATTTCCCTTTTAGCCGGGGGCCTCGCTCCTGCATTGGCGAACCCTTTGCCTGGTTACATGGCATACTCGTACTGGCTACCATGGCACAACACTGGAGTTTAAAAATGGAGCCGGATCACCCGGTGGAATTTTTGCAACGTATTAACCTGCGTCCCAGGGGAGGCCTGGTAATGACCCTTCAACGCAGAAATTAATGTGAATTGATCTTATCAAATATGGATATGGATAAACTACAATGGAGCCGGGTAATTACTAAGGAATTGATCTCTTTAAATTTAAATGAGGTCCATGTGTGGCGCGTAGACCTCGATATTACCCCACTTTCAAAGAACCGCCTGCTGGGGCTACTTTCAACCGACGAACGGGAAAGAGCTGGCAGGTTTCGCTTTGAAAGAGATCAGAAACGATTCATTGCGGCACGCGGGATGCTTCGACAGATTCTAGGATATTATTTGGGAATACCTCCGCAAGAACTACGGTTTAAGTACACTAGTCACGGTAAACCATTCCTTGTAACCAACGCTGGTTACGATACACTTCAATTTAACCTGTCGCACTCCGATGCAGTCGCACTTTTGGCTATTACCCCAGACCGTGACATTGGTATCGACATCGAGCGTATCCGATGTGATGTCGCTGTCGGGCAAATTGCTAACAGCTTCTTCTCTTCAAACGAGATCATTTCGTTAGAGCGGATTGATGACGACCAACGATCCGGGGTATTTTTTCAATACTGGACCAGGAAAGAAGCCATTCTCAAGGCTGTGGGTGAGGGCGTTTTGGCAAGAATGCAACAGTTTGATGTGTCATTAATAAGTGAAAGAGTTTTATTGCCGCATGTATTGGCAGGCGATAAAAGAGAAAGTTCAGACTGGCATGTACAGGATTTGTGTCCCGGCAGGGGTTATGTTGCAGCAATTGCGGTTGAGGGAAGTGATTGTGATCTTTCGTGCTGGCAATATTCTGAAGGAGGTTTAATAACTGGTTTTGCAGGACAATTTGATAGTCAATGCGCTGAGATACGTGGCTAAAACATTGATTCTAAACACGGATCACCCTGTATACAAAAAATATATCGATAGCTAAACAAAACGTGATGATTGTTATTCAATTAACCGGTCTTTCCGGGGCAGGCAAAACAACGCTGGCTTGTAATGTAAAAGCAATGCTGATAAAATTACAATATAAGGCAGAAGTAATTGACGGTGATGCCTACCGTCAAACATTATGTAAAGACCTGGGTTTTTCCAAAGCCGACCGGATTGAAAACATCCGCCGGCTTGGCATATTAGCAAACGTGTTAGCCCGAAATGAAGTGATAACGATAATGGCTGCCATCAATCCTTATGAATCAGTCCGCCAGGAACTCAAATCTCAAAACAACTTTGTACATACCGTTTGGGTTGATTGCGATTTGGAAACTTTGATTCAAAGAGATACAAAAGGTTTATATCGTCGCGCTATTCTCCCAAACGGGCATCCGGAAAAAATTACTAATTTCACGGGTATCGACGATCCGTTCGAAATACCGGAAAACCCTGACTTGGTCATAGATACCCATACAACTTCTGAAAAAGATTCCTCCCAAATATTGCTGGATTATATACTCTCGAAAATTTGATTTTTTCGCGATATGCCAGCTGCCCCTTCCCATAATCTAGCAACAAATCGTCTTTATCCCTTGCAGATGTTATCTGAGCAAGCGATGGTACAGAATAGTAAGTGAAAGTTTACTTGTTTAACGAAGGATTATGTCAGGATGCTAAGGCATGCAAACTAATGGAAATGACTTTCATCAGACTTAAAAAAAGCTACCCTAGAGCTACTAAAACCCGAATTGTGATGAATGAAAATGCACTATTATGGAACCCGTTATATCTATCCTGCTGGATACCCGCAGGGAAAAAAGAAACCGAGTCTATCCCCTTAAATTATAGAGTTTACTACAAAAACAAAACTATCATATCCATTGTTAGTTATGCTAATGTTATCGATTTAGTAAGTGGTGGAAAAGTTTGGGTAACCGGGTGTAAGGTGTTATTATTAGAAAGCAATGTTCAAAGATTGATGACAACTACAAGTCAATAACTTTGGTAATCTCGTTATTGTTTTTCAGGTTTCTTTACAAAAAGGTGGGGCGTGACGTAGCAAACACCAAAATGCGATAATTTAAAATAATACAGTCAATGTCTCTGTTGTTTTTTATGGGATTTTTCATTAATCGTAAGAGAAAGGACCTCTGACTAAAATTTATTTTTGTGCAAATAATAAAAAAAGCAGCTATGAATTTGTTCATAACTGCTTGATTTTCAGCTCCCCCTTCCCGACTTGAACGGGAGACCCTCTGATTAACAGTCAGATGCTCTAACCAACTGAGCTAAGGAGGAGTATTACCCTTTTAATTGGGAGGGCAAAAATAAGGCTTTTTAGTTTTCAGCAAAAAATTAAATCAATTATTTAAGCCAATTCCACAGGTTATTTTCTTCCAGGCCTATAAATACCCCGTTATTACGTATTTCTACAGGAAAAATTTTTAAATAATAGCCTTCGCCGCTGGTGTTCCGGCCGTTTTGCAGGCTAAATTTATACCGGTGCAACGGACAAACAATATTTCCGGTTGCATCAATGAATCCGTCACTTAATTTTCCCCCTGCGTGCGGGCATTTTTGTGCGCATGCGGATAACAAATTATTTACAAGTGCTACACAAATGGTTTTGTTGCTGATGGTTATTTCTATAATTCCATTTGTAGAAAAATTTAACTCAGCCACGTTATCCGCCACCTTATGCCATTTGTATTTCTTATCACTTTGCATGCAGGTGTTTATTGCCTAATAGAAAAATTCAGCTTTATAGGGATAACGGATTCGGTACATCTCTCTTACCTTATTCAAAATAGTTTGCCGTAATTCATCCACGTTGGTTTTTTCAGTTGCAGATACAAATACGCAATTACCGTTGGTTTCATTTTGCCAGCGCTGCTTCAAATCGGTCAGTATTTCTTTCTTTACATCCTCTTCCAGCCATTCATCAAATGCTTCCGCCTGGTATTTGTCCATTTTATTAAAAATGGTAACGGTCGGTTTATCACTGGCGCCCAACTCTGCCAGCGTTTTATTTACAACCGTAAATTGCTCTTCGTATTGCGGGTGTGACATATCTACAACATGCAATAATATGTCTGCTTCTCTTACTTCATCCAGCGTACTTTTAAAACTCTCCACCAGGTGATGGGGGAGCTTACGAATAAAGCCGACTGTATCACTTAACAAAAATGGTGTTTGTTCAAATACAACTTTACGGGTAGTGGTATCTAGTGTTGCAAATAATTTGTTTTCAGCAAACACTTCGCTTTTGCTGAGCAAGTTCATTAATGTTGATTTACCAACGTTGGTATAGCCTACCAGCGACACCCGGATAAACTCTCCGCGTTCTTTTCGCTGTGTGAAAGATTGCTGGTCTATTTCCGCGAGGCGCTTACGCAGTAACGTAATTTTATCTTTTACAATACGCCTGTCTGTTTCAATTTCTGTTTCGCCCGGACCCCTGGTACCAACGCCACCGCCTTGCCTTTCCAGGTGTTTCCACATACCTTTTAAACGCGGCAAAATGTACTGGTACTGGGCCAGTTCTACCTGCGTGCGGGCCTGCGCCGTTTTAGCCCTGCTGGCAAAAATGTCCAGGATCAGATCGCTGCGGTCAATTGTTTTTACGCCAAGTTCTTTTTCTATATTCTGTATTTGCGAGCCAGTCAATTCGTCATCAAAAATTACCAGTTCTACATCCCCATGCTGACTTACATATCTTTTTATCTCTTCCAGTTTTCCCTTTCCAACAAATGTTCTGCTATCCGGATGCGGTAATTTTTGAGTAAATTTTTTAACCGCAATAACACCCGCCGTTTCTGCTAAAAAAGATAGTTCATCTAAATATTCATTCAGCTGTTGCTCTGTCTGGCCACCTGTTACAATCCCCACCAACACCGTTTTTTGTTCCTGTTTAAGTTGCTTTTTTTTATCTATCAAAATGTTCTTTTTTCAAATTTTTTCCAACATAAATAGCACTGTGTAATAAAATTGCCCACAGCCCTACAAAAGTAAAGCGTTCTGACAGGTTATCAGAACGCTTTACTTTTTATTTTATACTTTTTATTTTCCTGTTGCTACAGTTGCGTGATTTGTCCATTTTTTCATTTCTTCACAATCCTTGTATTCATCATCAATTTTAATGTAGTAGGTTCCCACTTTTTCGTTGAACCATTTTTCAAGCGCCAGGTTTTTCTTTTCCTCCAGCGCCCGCTGAGCTATTTTATTGTAATCGTCTTTTATATTTTCCCTGTGTGGTTCGCTTTTGCTTAAAAGATACACAATCCGCACGCCCTTCTTTCTTCTTTCATTTTCAAATTCTTTTGGCTGAGAAAATTCGCCCACTTTTAAATCTTTCAGCATTACTACCAGGTCCTTGTCCAGCTGGTCGATGGTAATGTAGGTGCTTCCTTCATTATTGGTTCTTCTTCCACCGGTAAATTTACTGGTCTCATCTTCGCTGTATTTTGCTACGGCTTCACCAAATTGCATGGTACCTGCAATTAATTTCGCCCTTACAGAATCTAATTTTTTTATTGCTACTTCGGTTTCTGCAGGAGTAATCTGCGGAATTTTTAAAATGTGTCGCACTGTCGCATCGTCACCTGCACGACTTACCATTTGTATAATATGGTAACCAAATGCGCTTTTAAAAGGGCTGCTGATCTGGCCTTCTTTCAATGCGAATGCTTTGCCCATAAAAGTAGCGTCAAACCCCTTCTGCGTTCTGTTTAAATCCAGCTGGCCGTCATTTTGCTTTTGCGTCGCTTCGTCATCTGAATAAATATCCGCCAGCTTTTTAAAATCTTTTTTTCCGCTCTCCGCCTGCTGCTTAAATTGATTCAGCTGTTCTATACAATATTCCTCAGACTCCCTGCTTGCTTTTGGAAAAACTACAATTTGTCCAATCTCCAGTTCACTTTCGTAAAAAGTCAAACTGTCTTTTGGCAATTTATCAAAGTATGCTTTTACTTCATTTGGTGTAATGCGGATGCCGCCCACAATTTTATCACGCATAGCAGCAGCCAGTTTTCTTTCTTTAAAGCCATCCTTAAAATCTTCTTTCAGCTGATACATGGATTTACCGGAAATTTCTTCCAGCTTTTCCTTACTGCCATACGCACCAATAAAATAGCGTATCTGGTTATCAATATCAGCGGCAACATCTTCTTCTGATACCGGCAAAGAATCTCTTTCTGCCTGCAAAACCAATGCCTTTACGCCCATCGATTGTTCAAGTGTCATACAGCGTGCATTTGCAGGGATATCCACACCCGGAGACTGCCGTTGCATGTCGGTTATTGTATTGTCAATATCGCTTTTTAAAATCACCTTGTCGCCGACAACGGCAATTATTTTATCTGCTACTACTTTGGCAGATTGTGCCATACCAGCCACGCATGACAAACTAAAGAACCCGGCTAAAAGAAAACTTTTTTTTGTACTCATTTTATATCAATCAATAATAATATACCTCTTCTGCAAACGAAGAATATAGGTCAAAAATAAAGAGCTATTGTATCAATAGCCCTTTTATAATTATGTTTAACAAATGTTTGTGGTCGGCAGTAGCAACTATGGGCATCATCGTTGTGTCACTTCCTTTTACCTAATACCCAATTGGCACACTTTGCACTGATTAATTTATTCGTTTGGAAACAACGGTTGCGATGATTCTGATAATCACACATTAACATTTTATAAAGTACGTTTTACTTCAACTTCTTCAAATGCTTCCACGATATCTCCTACTTCAATATTAGCATAGTTTTTAATTGTTAAACCACACTCCATATTGGTTGTAACTTCCTTCACATCATCCCTGTAACGTTTCAAACTACCCAACTCACCAGTGAATATTACAATACCATCTCTTACCAAACGAATGCGGTTGTTTCTCGAAATTTTACCATCCAATACAATACAACCTGCAACGGTAGCCTTATCAAACTTATACATTTCTTTAATTTCCACATTGGCCAGTACCTTATCTTCCACTCCAGGTTCAAGCATACCTTCCATCGCACTCCTGATTTCTTCAATGGCGTTGTAGATGATAGAATACAACTTGATCTGGATACCTTCCTGCTCACCCAAACGTGCAGCCTGCATGGAAGGACGAACATTGAAACCAATGATAATCGCATCCGATGCATTTGCGAGGGTAACATCACTTTCTGTAATGGCACCCACTGCTTTATGAATCACTTTCACCACAATTTCTTCCGTGCTGAGTTTCTGTAATGAGTCACTTAATGCTTCCACAGATCCATCCACGTCGCCCTTAATAATAACATTCAGTTCTTTAAAGCTTCCCAATGCCAAACGACGTCCGATTTCATCCAGTGTAATATGTTTCTTCGCACGCATACCCTGTTCTCTCAATATCTGTCCACGCTGGTATGCTTTTTCTCTTGCTTCACTTTCATCTGCATATACTTTAAAAGTTTCACCCGCCTGCGGCGCACCATTCAAGCCAAGTATTAATACTGGTGTTGAAGGAGGTGCTATTTCGCTGCGCTGGTTACGCTCATTGTACATGGCTTTTACCTTACCGAAGTTTTGGCCGGAAACAATCATGTCGCCTTGCCTTAGTGTACCATTTTGCACGAGTATGGTGGCTACATAACCGCGGCCTTTATCGAGCGATGCTTCAATCACTGTACCGGTAGCTACTTTAGCCGGATTGGCTTTTAGTTCAAGCACATCGGCTTCCAGTAATATCTTTTCCATCAAAAGGTCTATGTTCAGTCCTTGTTTGGCGCTTATTTCCTGGCTCTGGTATTTACCACCCCAGCTTTCAACCAAAATATTCATGCTGGCCAGTTGCTCCTTAATTTTTTCAGGATTAGCGCCGTCCCTGTCTATTTTATTGATCGCAAATATCATCGGCACCCCGGCTGCCTGCGCATGCGAGATTGCTTCTTTTGTTTGAGGCATTACCGCATCATCAGCAGCAATTACAATAACAGCAATATCTGTAACTTTTGCACCACGTGCCCTCATTGCCGTAAAGGCTTCGTGGCCCGGAGTATCGAGGAAGGTAATCGCTCTGCCATCCTTCAATTTCACTTCGTATGCACCAATGTGCTGTGTTATACCACCCGCCTCACCTGCAATTACATTGGTGTTGCGGATATGATCCAGTAAAGATGTTTTACCATGATCTACGTGCCCCATGATGGTAACAATAGGAGCTCTTGGTTTTAATTCAGCAGCATCGTCATCCTCCTCCTCATCCTCCATTTCAGCTGCATCCTCCACACCAATAAATTCCACTTCGTAGTTAAACTCACTTACAACCAGTTCAATTACATCGGCCTCCAAACGCTGGTTAATGGAAACCATTATACCCAGGTTCATACACTTGCTGATAATGTCTGCAAAACTTACATCCATCAAACCAGCCAGCTCACTAACCGAAATAAATTCGGTAACCTGTAATTTATTGCTTTCGCCGCCTTCTGCTCCGCGCTGTATCGCCAGTTCATCTCTTTTAGCTTTGCGGTATTTGGCTTTGAGGCTTTTACCCCGGCCGCCGCCGCCAGATAATTTAGCCTGTGTTTCTTTTATTTTATCCTGTATTTCCTTAGCATCAATTTCCCTGTCCTGTGCACGTGCTGCAGGAGCGGCTGCATTCCGGTTGGTATTAAATCTGTTACCACCCTGTGCGCCACCTGGTCCACCTGGCCTGTTAGCACCGAAGTTGCCTCCGGGTCTGTTAACTCCTGAAGAACCACCGGGTCTGCTTCCTGCTGGTGCGCTACCAGCCGGACGGTTGCGGTTTTGATCATTGATGGCTGGCCGCGGTGCGTTACCTGTACTGCCTGGGCCTTGCTGATGCGGAGGGGCTCCAGGTTTTCTTTCCATTGGAATGCGTTTACGCTTGCGCTTATCGTCATCCCTTTTAGGTCTCGTGTCGTTGTCAACCGGTAACTCAATTTTTCCCAGAATTTTAGGACCTTCCAGTTTGTCAGCCTTTATATTTTCAATGATAGCTGGTGCATTTATGATCGGTTCATCCTTAACAGGTTCAACTGCTTTGGGGGGTAGCACGATATCCGCGGGTTTTTCCGCAGTTGGCGCCGTCTCTGTTTTTAGAGCAGGTGCATCCGCTTTCTCCTCTGGTTTTTTGGTAGCCTTTTTTGGTCTTGTAGATGAATCAATGGCGTCAAGGTCAATTTTTGTAACTACCCTTGGAGCCTCTAATTCCGGCGCCTCGATTTTTGTAAGCTCAGCCCTGGGCTGGTCTTCAACTACCGTCTTTTTTTCAACAGGCGTTTCTGCCACCGGTTTTTCCGCAGGAGCTGTTTCAGCCGCAGGTTTCGAAACCTCAACGGGTTTTACTTCCGGAGCTTTTTCTTCTTTCGGCACTTCCTTAACTGGTGGTATGGGTGCCGCGACTTCGACAGGTTTTACTTCCGCAGGTTTTTCAACCACCGGAGCTGCTGTTACCGGCACCTCTTTCTTTTTAAAAGAAAGATCTTCCTCATCTCTTTTTTTCTTAGGTTCAGTAACGCCGGCGCCTTTTGATAATTCTATCTTCTGGGCCTTTTCTTTAGCTACCTTATCCTGCTGAAACTCTGACTGCAGCACACGGTACATTTGTTCCGTGAGCTTGGAGCCTGGTTTAAGCTCTTCGTTGCCAAAGCCTTTTGATTCCAGAAATTCAATAAGGGTATTGGTACCTATGTTGAACTCTTTGGCCGCGGCCATCAATCTTGGTGTATTTGTTACTACTTCTGACATTCGTGTTTTGTTTGCCTATAACTAATGGGACATAGGCGATCGTTTTCTTTTTAAATGATTATTATTTTTCACCGCTATTCTTTCTCAAATTCTTCTTTCAAAATCCTTCTTACATCTTCTATAGTTTCTTTTTCCAGATCTGTTCTGCGTTCTAACTCCTCGGCTGTTAAATCAAGTACTGAACGGGCTGTATCACAACCAACTTTTTTCAGCGCTTCAATTACCCATGATTCTATCTCATCACTGAATTCTTCCAGATCAATATCAAATTCATCCACTTCACCTTCATTATCACGGAATACATCAATCTCATAACCGGTCAATTCGCAAGCCAGTTTTATATTCACGCCACGTCTTCCGATTGCCAGTGACACCTGGTCGGGTTTTAAAAATACGGTGGCATGTTTCTTTTCCTCATTGATATCTATACTGGTAATTTTCGCAGGTGTTAAAGAGCGCTGTATCAGCAACTGTATATTGCTTGTCCAGTTGATTACATCAATATTTTCATTCTTTAATTCTCTTACAATACCGTGTATACGGCTTCCCTTCATACCAACGCAGGCCCCTACCGGATCAATTCTGTCGTCAAAACTTTCAACTGCTATTTTCGCTCTTTCACCCGGATCCCTTACAATCTTCTTCACAACAATTAAACCATCAAATATTTCCGGCACTTCAATTTCCAACAATTTTTCCAAAAAAGATGCACTTGTTCTGGATACTACAATAACAGCCTGGCTGTTTTTTAATTCCACTTTTTTTACAACACCTCTTACGTTTTCACCTTTCTTAAAATAATCAGACGGTATCTGCTCTGATTTGGGTAAAATCATTTCATTTCCCTCTTCATCCAACAGCAATACTTCTTTTTTCCAAACCTGGTACACTTCGCCGCTAACGATGTCGCCTACACGATCTTCGTATTTTTTTATCAACAGATTTTTCTTCAAGTCATTGATACGGCTTGCCAAAGTTTGTTTGCCCGCCAGAATCGCCCTGCGGCCAAATTCCTTTTGTATATCCACCTCTTCGTACAACTCTTCACCAACAGCGTAATCAGGTTCTATTTTAATAGCATCACTGTATTCTATTTCAGTTAAGGTATTATATATATCACCATCATCAACAATAGTACGACGGCGGAATATCTCAAGATCACCCTTCTGATCGTTTACAATAACGTCAAACTGATCGTCACTACCGTATTTTTTACGGATCAGCGTTTTAAAAACGTCTTCCATCACCTTCATCAATGTAGGACGATCAATGTTTTCAGCTTCTTTAAATTCCTGGAAGGAATCAATCAAATTAATACGTGCCATAAACTTACCAGCCTCGCTTTTACATCCCGCCGGCAGGGGTGTTTTGTTAATTAATTAAAATGCTATCTGTACTACTGTTTGTTTAATTGCATCAAACGGAATTTCCTTTGTTACTGTAATTGCCTTCTTATTTTTCCCTTCTATGTATTCAATTGTTACTCCTTCGTCGTCAACTGCAACCAGCTTCCCTTCCTGTTTAACATCATTGGTAAATGTTATTTCCACTGTTCTGCCGATATTCTTTTTATACTGGCGCAACAATTTCAACGGTTCGTCTATTCCCGGACTTGATACTTCCAGTGAAAAATTCCCGTCAGGATACCAGCCTTCTTCTTCTATCGTGCGGTACATGGCCCTGTTTATTTTAACACATCTGTCAATGTTTAAGCCGCCATCTGCATCCAGGAACACTTTAATATTATTGACCGGTTTCACTTTTACAGACACCAAAAAAACATCTTCCATTTCTGAAAGCAGTTTTGCAATCAAAGCCTCTATTGCCTGTAAACTTGTCGTGTCCTGAGTCATAATAAAAGAAGAAGGGAACGGTCCTCGTTCCCTTCATTTTGTATCTTTTTCCATTGCAAATATAGGAAACAAATTAATAACAGCAAAAAACTAACATTATGCATGTATTATATTTTTAAAATTAATTGGCCAAATTTAACAGGTTTGTTTTTAATTGATTAATACCTTTACAATATGAACATCTTCAGACTGGCTTTTGAACTTTTTGTTTTATACCTGCTTTACAAGCTTGTATTCGAGTTAATTATTCCCGTTGCCAAAACTACCAAACAGGTAAAAAAGCAATTTGGTGATATGAGTGCGCAAATGCAGGAAAAAATGAATGCGCAACAACAGGCCAATACAGGTTATAAAGCCACAAAAAATCCTGCCACACCGGTGAATAAAAGTGATGACTATATTGACTTTGAAGAAGTTAAATAGAAATAACCTGGATAATGAAAATTAGCTTTATTTTTATAATTGTATATCTTCAATTTTGTCGCCGGATAACAAATGGTGTATCTGCAAACCTGCCAGTTTTGCTCCTTCGATGTTGTTAATGGAGTCATCAATAAAAAGTGTTTCCTCTGCCTTTAACCCTGCATCATTTAAAACAAAATGGTACGTTTCTGTATAAGGCTTGCGCATCTGAATATCGTGTGAATAGTAGGCTTTTATAAAATAATCATCCAGACTGGATTGGTCGACTTCTTCATTAAAAATTTTTTTGAACGCCTTTAAATGAATACTGTTGGTGTTGCTTAGCAAATAAATATTGTACTGATCTTTCAAACTTTTCAGCCAGTTAAGACTTTCAACCCTGAAATCCATCAGCATCGAATTCCAGGCGGCTTCAATTTGTTCCCTGCTGGTTTTGGGATCACAATATTCCTGTAATGTACTATAAAAATCAGCCTCCGTAATCTTGCCCGTTTCCAATGCTTCAAACAATTCGTTGGCACCTGCCTGCGAATACAAATCATCAAATTTTGTAACCCCCAGCTTTTTAAAAGCATCGGCTGTTTTATGATAATCTATATTGAGCAGCACACCTCCAAGATCGAAGAGCAGATTTTTTATTTTTGCCATAATTTTATTAATTGCCTTCAAAATTATCTTATTTTACTTACTTTTGCCGTCCGTTATGTAAAAATAACAGGGCCTATAGCTCAGTTGGTTAGAGCACCTGACTCATAATCAGGTGGTCCCTGGTTCGAGCCCAGGTGGGCCCACACAAAAAAACTGCCCGATTAATTTCGGGCACATTTTTTTAATTTCATTTAACCTTTCATTAACCCTGCTGGCTATTATTTTTGCCACTCAAGACTTCATTATGACAAAATTTGCATTTGTACTAATTGCTATTTTTTCCCTTTCCCAGGCAACTGCACAACTAAAACCAAAAAAAGATTGGAGTAAAGTAGATATAGACCGTTCAGGAGATCATATTATGCTGCAATTGAGCAGCGATCACTGGAGCGGAGCACCGGACAGTATTGGTGGCCGCATTAAAGGGCTATCCCGTGGACTGAATTTTTATATCATGATGAATAAGCCTTTTAAAACCGATCCAAGATGGAGTGTTGCTTTCGGACTGGGCATCAGCACAAGCAGTATTCTTTTCAATAAAACAGCTATTGGCATTCTTTCAACCAGTACCTTACTTCCTTTTTCAAATCTGGATTCGTCTAATTATTTTAAGAAATATAAATTGGCCACTTCATTTTTAGAAGTGCCTATTGAACTGAGGTATACGGCTGATCCGTCACACGAAGCAAAAAGCTGGAAATTTGCGCTGGGTGTAAAAGTGGGTACTATGCTGAATACGCATACGAAGGGTAAAACTTTGGTAAATAAAAGTGGTACAACTATCATGTCATATACAGAAAAAGAAAGCCGTAAAGCATATTTTAATACTACCCGTTTAGCAGCAACAGCAAGGGTTGGTATTGGTCATTTTTCTCTTTTTGGTGCTTATTCAATCACGTCGTTTTTAAAAGATGGCGCAGGACCATCGATCAGACCTTATCAAATAGGCCTGACAATAAGTGGTCTATAATTCTATAAATCAAAAGCTTAACAAAATAAATTTTCATCCCGGCTATTCTGCCGGGATTTTTATTTAGCAATGGCGTAACTTTGCAACTTATAAAAATTCATGAGCGACGAAATCAAACACGAATGTGGCCTCGCCTTTATTCGCCTTCGCAAACCTTTTAGTTATTATCAGCAACAATACGGATCGGTATTGTATGGCCTTAATAAGTTGTATCTGCTGATGGAAAAACAGCACAACCGTGGACAGGACGGCGCGGGCATCGCAACTGTAAAGTTGAATGTTGAGCCAGGTTATCCTTTTTTACACCGGATACGCAGCAGTGCTAACCAACCCATCGCAGAGTTGTTTTCCCAGATTGGAAAAGAAATTGAAGAAATTGAAAAATATCAGCCGGATATTAAAAACCATCCGGGGCTGATGAAGGGCCATGTAAATCATTTGGGAGAATTATTACTGGGTCATTTGCGCTATGGAACCCAGGGAAAAAACAATGCTGAATTTTGCCATCCTTTTATAAAACGCGATACCATTCCCGCAAGAAATTTAGCACTGGCAGGAAATTTCAATCTTGTAAATACCGAAGAGTTATTTAGTCTTATCAATTTAGAGCCCGGCGTTTTTCAAAAACAAAGTGATCTTGCTGCCATGATGGAAGTATTGCATCATTTTTTGGTAAAAGCTGATGAAGCTTTTCCCGGTCAGCTTGATGTGGCTAAGGTGCTTAAAAAAGCAGTTCCTCTTTTTGACGGAGGATTTAATTTTTGTGGCTTAACCGGCAACGGAAAAGCTTTCATTATGCGAGATGCACATGGAATAAGGCCTTCTTATTATTACGCCAATGACGACGTTATTGTTGGTGCCAGTGAAAGGGCTGCCATCAGAACCGCATTTAATGTGGGAGAAAATGAAGTAAAAGAATTGATGCCGGGATGTGCTTTGCTGGTAGACGAACATGGCAATTATACGATTGAACAAATTGTTGAGCCTAAAGAAAGAAAAGCCTGCAGCTTTGAACGCATTTACTTCTCCCGAGGAAGTGATGAAAAAATTTATAAGGAGAGAAAAGCGCTGGGTCGTTATCTGAGCGAACCCGTTTTAAAGGCCGTTGATTACGATTTAAAAAATACTATTTTTTCTTTTATTCCCAATACTGCAGAGACTGCTTTTTATGGTCTTTTAAAAGGGGCAGATGAATACCTGAAAAAAATTAAGATTGAAAGAATTTTAAGCTGGGGTACCGATTTTGATGAAGAGAAGTTATCAGAAATGATCAGCCGTAAAATTCGTTTTGAAAAGATAGCCATCAAAGATGTAAAGCTGCGCACCTTTATTACAGAAGACAGCAGCCGCAACGAAATGGTACAACATGTATACGATATCACTTATGGAACTGTACGAAAAGGCATCGACACTTTAGTAGTGATTGATGATTCAATTGTGAGAGGAACTACTTTAAGAGAAAGTATTATCAGGATGCTTGCACGGCTGGAACCAAAAAGAATTATCGTTGTATCTTCTGCACCGCAAATCCGGTACCCTGACTGTTATGGAATAGATATGAGCAAGATGGGCGACTTCATAGCCTTTAAAGCTGCTATTGAATTGCTGTACGAAAGAAAGCAGGAAAGTCTGCTGGATGAAATTTTGTTAAAAGGCAAAGAACTGCAACGCAATAATAAACTGCATACAGAAAATATAGTACGGCAGGTATACAAGCAATTTACTTTGGAAGAAATCTCCGCAAAGATTGCCCAGTTGATTACGCCAAAAGAAATTAATATTCCGGTAGACGTAATCTATCAAAAAATAGAAACGCTGCACCAGGCTTGTCCTACCAACACAGGCGACTGGTATTTTACAGGCAATTATCCTACGCCGGGAGGTAACCGTGTTTGCAACAAAGCTTTCATGAATTATATGGAAGGAAAGAATGTAAGGGGATACTAAATTTTTGCATGTAATAAAGTCATTTCCGCTTCCGTCGTTTCGTTAGTGGTATCATACTTGTATGAAAGTACTGATATGGGCATTCTTCATATAGCCATGTTTTACTTAACATTGTTCAGCATACAAAAATTGCTATTTTTATATCCGGTAAATACCGGCTTTAAAAGCATTCATCATGAAAACACTGCTCGTAATCCGACATGCAAAAAGTAGCTGGAGCGTTGCGTCATTGAACGATTTTGACCGTTCACTGAATGAACGAGGGAAAAAAGATGCCCCGCTAATGGCGCAGCGTTTACTCGATAGAAAAATTATGATTGATGCTTTTGTTTCCAGCCCTGCGAAACGGGCTAAAAAAACTGCTGAATTATTTAGTACCGTTTACCATAAAAATCTCAACGACATCATTTATGTATCGGCTTTGTACCAGGCTTCTCCGGAAGTATTTTTTCAGGTAGTTGAACAATTAAATGATGACTTAAATTGTGTAGCCATCTTTTCACATAACCCTGGTATAACTGAGTTCGTAAACCAGCTGGTGGAAAATACTTCTATCGATGATATGCCCACCTGCAGCATATTTGCAGTGCAGGTCAATATTTCCAAATGGAAAGAATTCAAGAAAGCTAAAAAGGAATTCCTGATGTTTGATTTTCCAAAAGTAGTTTAGACATCTACAGTAAATTTTATATCGGTACAACAATCAATTGCCGACAAACTCACTAATTACCTTTTTGTACAGTTCCATATTATAATCCTTTTTTAAAAAATTAAAAGTTTGAGTGGCTTCCAGAACATCATTCAGTAAAAAATTTTTTTGCTGAACGCAGAAAAACAGCTGTTGTTCCATCAGGTTTTTGCCAAGATATTCCTGTTCTGTCTGGCCTGGTGTTGGCACCAGTATGGCTTTTTTTTGAAGTTTTATCAAGTCCATTATTGTGGTATAACCAGATCTGCAAATGATCATCGCAGACTGCATTATGGCAGGTGAAAGTTCACTCGCATTAAGGTGATTTTTTACGGTGATATGTTGACTGGATTTTGGTAGAACTACGGGGTTAGTCGATTGCGGTAATCCCCGCACAAACAAAATCTCTCCGGCGAAATTCTGTAATTGTGGCATTAATTGATTTTCAAAAATTGTTCGTTGGGGTTCCGGACCAGACAGCAATATCATTAAATCGTAAATTATTATTGTCTGTATTTTTTGCAGTCTTGAAAGGCCTCCGATATACTGGACGTTAGGTAACCTTTTTTTTGGGTGCGATAACTGACCGGCTAAATTATCTGCCCCTTTGAAATCAGGCACCCAGCAATGTGTATATTTTTTTATAAACCAGTAATGGCAACTTTGCAGGATATTTTCAATAAGCCTGTTTCCTGTTTTAATCAGCAACTGGTGAGTAAGATATACACAGGGAATTTCTGAATGATATAACCCAAACCTGTTATCTGAAATAACAGCGTCGATTGAATATTCTTTTACGATCTTTTTTAACCAACGATGTTCCCTGTAAATGGAAAACAAAATTTTGGGAACCTGGGATAGTATTTTTACTGTCAGCCACCGCTTTTGCCGGGAATATCGTATACGGTAGCCATTCAGTGGCAAAATTTTTAACTTGGGAAATTCTTTTCGCAGCAGAACAGCTATCGCCATTTCGCCCGCAATATAAACTGCACAATTGTTTTCCAATAAATTCGTTATCAATGGAATGCTTCTTGTTGCGTGGCCAAGACCCCAATCCAACGGCACTATTAAAACGTTTTTTAATTTAGGCAATTTATTAATTTCAAAATAATTTATCAAAAAAAAGCAATAATAATGTTTAAAATTAGTTTACTTTTATAATCCTTTATTTATGCAACGATTTTTAAAACTAGGTTTTTTATCGATTTTAGTAATCTCTATTGCCGTAAGTGGCTGCAGTGCTTCAAAGAAAAACTGTGGTTGTCCAAACAAAAGGGGAATGGTTGGTTACTAGATTACGGGATTTAAGACCGAAAAGTCTATATATCAATGAACAGAATAAACCGCGATTTGCTTGTCTTGTTTAACCAGGAATTAATGAGCCCCCAAGCCATTGAAAACGAAGTTGAATTATTACATGAATTATTATTCACCGTAGAACGGCTGGACAATCTTGTAACAGTTCACGAAGTAATTGATCTTGATAAATACAAGGTTATACAAAAGGATACAATGGTTCGTAAAGTTATTCGTATGCAGGAGTTGAAACCCTTTATATTTTTAAATTGCAAAAACTAGTTTGCATTTTATTTCGATAACTTTTGCAACGCCGCCTTTAATTTTTTCAGCATTTCATCTATCTCATCTTTTTTACAGGTGCCAACGCTTAACCTGTACCAGTTGCTTTTTGCCGATGCCCCAAAGGCCGTAAAAGGAACAATGGCCAGTTTTGCCTCATCCAATAAATACGCTGTTACTTCTGCCTGATCAGTTAAAGCTTTTCCAGCAGCAGTTGTTTTATCAACAAGATCAATCTGTATTGTTAAGTAAATGGCTGCCTGCGGTGCAATTGCATCTACAGTAAAGCCTTCTTTTTTCAATTGTTGAAAGCCTTCGTAAATTCTTTGTAACCGCTCCGCTATTTCACTTTTAAAGTGATTGAAATAGGCATCTACTTCATTTGTCTGCAACAGGTAAATAGCTGTAGCATTCTGCTCCGCCATAGGTGCCCATGCGCCAAGGTGACTGTTAATGGCCTTCATTTTATTAATTAACACTTCCGGTCCCAAAGCCCATCCAACTCGTACACCTGTTGCTGCAAAAGCCTTGCTGATACCGTCGATAAAAATGGTGTATTCTTTCATTGCAGGTCTTAATGAGACAGGATTATAGTGTATTGTGTCTCCATAAGTCAATGTCCAGTAAATCTGGTCGTACAGCAAGTATAGTTTCTTTTCGTCCGCACCGCGTTGAGTATTTTCTTCAATTACCATATCGCAGATGGCTTCCAGTTCATCTTTTGAAAAGGTCGTTCCGGTGGGATTTAGAGGAGAGCATAATGCCAACAAGGATGCCCCTTTCAAATGAGGCTTTATCTCTTCCGCCGCAGGCATAAAATTGTTTTCCTTTTTACTTTCAATTACAATATGTTGCCCTTCGGTAAAATGAACATAATGATTGTTGTTCCAGCTTGGTACTGCATATATTACTTTTTCTCCTTTATCTACAATAGCACGATAGGCAGCATAAATCAACGGCCTTCCCCCTGCTGCTATTAAAATTTCATTATTGTTATACTGAAGTCCTTCCCTGTTTTGTATAAACGATCCCACCGCAGTCCGTAATTCCAATATGCCATCTGCCGGAGGATAGGTAGTATGAAGATTACGGTAAGCATTTACAATTTCGTTTTCCAATTCTTTTGGAATAGGAAATATAGCACTGTCAAAATCACCGATAGTAAAATTGTAAATTTTTTCACCCTGTAACATTTTTGCTTTTATGTCTGCTCCCAATTTTACTATTTCAGATCCAATAAGGGTTTCAGCAAGTTGACTCAGTTTTTGTGAAGGCATATCTGCGGGTTATTGTTTGCAATTTTTTACGGAGCAAAAGTAATTTTTAAACAGGGCATAGCAAAAACAAATCATACAACATGTGCTGTTTTTGCAATTAAAAGGTAAGAGCGTGAGCATTCCACCCTGCATTCTTTACAATAATTCCAAACAAATTCATCCCCTGTAGCCAACATACACGTAACTTTCATTTAAGAAAAATTTTGTTTTTTATGAAGTTAAAACTGATTGCATTAGTATGTACTGCGCTGGCGTACAGCAGCTATGCACAAACTGTAGACACCAGTATGTTTAACAGCATGCGCTGGCGAATGATTGGCCCACACCGTGGAGGAAGAACCGTTGGAGCTGTGGGTGTACCGCAACAACCCAATGTATTTTACATCGGCGTAAACAACGGCGGCGTTTGGAAAACGACCGACTACGGCCGCACCTGGTTTCCCATTTTTGACAGCCAGCCCACGGGTTCAGTGGGTGATGTGGCTGTAGCGCCATCCAACCCCAATATCGTATATGTAGCGAGCGGTGAAGGGATTCAGCGACCCGATCTTTCTGTAGGTGATGGTATTTATAAATCTGCGGATGCGGGCAAAACATGGATCAATACTGGATTAAAAGACGGACAGCAAATAGGGGGACTTGCGATTGACGCTACCAATGAAAACCGGGTATTTGCAGCCGTGCTTGGTCATCCGTACGGGCCCAATACCGAACGTGGCGTGTATCGGACAACCGATGGAGGCCAAACCTGGGAACGAGTGTTATACAAAGATGAAAATACCGGTGCCATACAAGTGGCAATTGACCCAAAAGACCCGAATATTATATATGCTGATTTATGGGCAGGCCGGCAGGGACCATGGGAAAACGGAGAATGGAACGGAGATGAAAGTGGGCTGTATAAATCGACCGATGGAGGAAATACCTGGAAACAACTAATCAAAGGATTGCCGACAACAAAAATGGGACTGGGACGCATTGGTTTTTGCATTGCACCAACCAACACCAGCCGTTTATATGCAACAGTGGATGCAGGTGAGTATGGTGGTATTTACCGCAGCGATGATGCCGGGGAAACCTGGAGACAGATGAATAAGGACGAACGGTTTTGGGGAAGAGGCGACGATTTTGCTGAAGTTAAAGTGGACCCGGAAAACGCAGATATTGTATATACAGCAGACGTGGTTGTGTGGAAATCTGTTGATGGTGCCAAAACCTGGAAAGACTTTCGCGGTGCGCCCGGCGGAGATGATTACCACCGCATCTGGATTAACCCTACCAATTCAGATATCATGTTAATTGCTGCTGACCAGGGAGCGATCATTACTGTAAATGGCGGACAAACTTTTTCCTCCTGGTACAATCAGCCGACGGCGCAATTTTATCATGTAAGCACCGACAATGCTTTTCCGTATAACGTATATGGAGGCCAGCAGGAAAGTGGTTCTGTTGGCATCGCAAGCCGTGGTAACGACGGACAAATTACGTTCAGGGAATGGCATCCTGTCGGCGGTGAAGAATATGGTTATGTTGCGGCTGATCCCAAAAACCCGGACATCATTTATGCCGGTAAAATATCCAAATACGATAAACGTACAGGACAGGTACAAAACATTTCGCCCGAAGCTGTTCGCAGTGGCAAATACCGCTTTATCAGAACTGCCCCTGTTCTTTTTTCGCCTGTTGATTCCGCAACCTTATACTTTGCGGGGAACGTGATTTTTAAAACAAAAAATGGCGGTAATACCTGGCAAACAATCAGCCCCGATTTAACCCGGGAGGCATGGGATATTCCAGCAAGTGTAGGTATCTACACCAATGATGCGATGAAAAAAATGCCCCGTCGGGGAGTCGTTTATACCGTTGCGCCATCGTTTAAAGATATCAACACCATTTGGGCGGGTACAGATGATGGGTACATCCAGGTTACGCACAATGGTGGTAAAACGTGGGCCAATGTAACTCCCCCCCTGGTTACTTCGTGGAGCAAGGTTTCCATGATAGAAGCCAGTCACACCGATATCAATACTGCCTATGCAGCAGTGAACAGGATACGTTGCGACGATATGCATGCCCACATCTATAAAACAACCAACGGTGGTAAAAGCTGGAAAGAAATCACGACGGGTCTACCAGACGATCCCATCAATACCGTCCGTGAAGATCATATTCGTAAAGGGCTGTTGTTTGCAGGCAGCGAGCGGGCTGTATATTTTTCTTTGGATGACGGTGAACACTGGCAATCATTGCGGTTAAATATGCCTGCAACTTCCATTCGGGACCTGGTAATAAAAGATGACGACATTGTGGTCGGCACACATGGAAGAAGCTTTTGGATATTGGATAATATTTCGCCGTTAAGACAACTATCTACAGGTGGTCTAAAGCCACCTGTAGTGTTATACAAGCCACAAACAGCCGTTCGTGTACGCTGGAATATGAATACTGACACGCCATTACCACAGGAAGAGCCAGCGGGAGAAAATCCACCCGATGGCGCTATCATTGATTATTACCTGAAAGACAATGCAAGCAGCGAGGTTGTGCTGGAGATTAAAGATGCAAAAGGTAATCTGGTTCGCAGATTCAGCAGCAGTGATAAACCATATATTATTCCACCAGTGAATATTCCGATATACTGGATAAGGCCACAACAGGTTTTATCCGCTAAACAAGGTGCACACCGTTTTATCTGGGATATGCGCTATGCCCCGCTTGATTTGCCTGCAACTTATCCAATGGGTGCAATTTATCAAAATACAGCGCCTGCAAAAACGTCGCCCTGGATAATGCCGGGGACATATAACGTTACATTAATTGCTGATGGTAAGACCTTCACGAAACAGTTCGCGGTTGTAATGGATCCAAGAGTGCACATTACATACAAAGCATTGCAGCAACAACACGATCTTGCATTGATTTGTTACCAGGGCAGAATAAAAACAATGAAGATGAAAGAAGCCATTCTTGCTGCAAAGGATAAGATAGCTAAACAACCGGCTGATGCTAACGCTGAGGCAACAAATATGCGGACTTTGGATGCCCAGCTTGCCACTGTTGAAAAATTAAATGGGGCATTTGCCGGACTGCATGATATTTTAGAAGATGCCGACATGCAAACTACCACTCAAACTATATTAGCTGTGGAAGTATCACAAAAACAACTACAGGATGCAGAAAAAAAGTGGGAGGCGCTGAAAATAAAATAAGTTCAGCAGTAAATTAAAAAGCCGTTCAAAGAAAATGAACGGCTTTTTAATTGTGTTTTATGTTTTTATTATCTGCCCAGAGGAATACCTAAAGAAACACTCCAGGTCCTGAATTTATTTTTGTCATCTGCAGTATTGTTGCTTTGGGTTGAATTGATTTTTGCCAAACCGTAACCATAGTTCGCCTTCACCAGCAGTTTACCGAAATCTACTCCGCCACCGATATTTAATCCGTAATCAAAACGTTTCAATTTGTTGTACGCTGCATCGTCTTGTGCAGAGGTAAAAGGATCATCATTACTGAACTTGATGTTACTGCTGGAGGTAGATTGTACCGGCCCAAGTTTTCCATCAACAGTCGATTTTCCTGCCACACCCACCGCTATATATGGACCTGCATGAAAAAAAACATTTGACTTGGTTCTTGTATCCAATGGTATTTTTACCACTGCATTTAATGGAACTTCAAGGTAGAGCGGATTGAATTTTGTTTTCACATAATCAGCACCGCCATTAAAATAAGTTTCTGCTTTAGACCCTTTTCCGGTAAACAACACACCTGATTCAAGATCGAAACTGTTTGAAATACCAAACCGGCCTAAAACACCTGCATTAAAGCTGGTAAGCCACTTATTTTTTTCTGTTTGCCCGCTGTTTGTGGTGGTAATGTTGGCGAGGTTAACACCACCCTGTACGTAAAATTGCGCTTTTGCGCTCATCGCTATCACTGTTACCAATAGCACTGTTGTCATTTTCTTCATAATCTGTAATTTAATTTTAAAAATAAAATAGCTTTTTGCTATTTTTTGTGGTTTGGCTATATAAAAACAAAAAGCCGGCCATCAAATTTGATGGCCGGCTATATTTACGAATAAAGTGAATGTTGCTATTTCAATAACGACTTAAAAACTCCCTCGTCAACCTTTACAGGATATTGCTTTTTCAGTTCGGAAACCCATTTATCTTCCAGGTAAATTTGATATTCATTGATTACCAACCCTCTTGCATCATTGAAACTTCGTTGCTGATTTGCGGGGAACAATTGCAGCACTTTTACAAAACTAGCGGTGTTATCTCCACTATTTGTAACCGGAGAAGAAATAAAACCAGGAACAATGTCTTTTGTATTTTGCAATTGCAACTGGCTTAATTCATACCGGCCGGAGTCTGATTGAATTTTTCCATCACTTTCTTCTGCAATTTTTTTCCAGTCTTTACCATTTTTCACCTCGGCGATCGCTTTCCGGGCAACACTGCTGTCACTGCAGTTAAATAACAAAATCGCTGCGCTGGAATCCCATTTGTAGGATGCTTTGTGTGCATCATAATATTTCTTTAATTCAATGCTATCTTCAGATGCACGGGCCCACACTTTTCTTTCCATTATCTCAAACAGCATATTGCCCTCTTTAAATTCCTGCATCTGGTACTTAAAGCTGTTGTTATATTCACCGAGGTGTTTGCGGTAATATTCTGTAATGGTAGTGGCTATAAATTTATCCAGCAGTTCTTTATTGGTCTCCTGTTTATATACATCTGTGTTTAACTTATAGTCTTTCACAAAGTTCAGCCAGGCATTTCCCTTTATATTTTCTTTTGTAAAGGAGATAATTATTTTGTTACTGACAGGATAATTTTTTACTGTTTTGTTTGCGACAACGCTGTCCGCATACCTGAATAACTCGGCATCTTTTACCAACACATTTCTTTTGTAGTTTGTCAGTGCTGTAATATCTTTCAAGAACTTATCCTTCGCAATATTCATTCGTGCATCTTTAGCCATTTGTTGTTTTAACGCTGCAACAAATGTTTCGTCTGTTTTGTCGGCAGGTATGGCATGCTGTTGCAACCGTTTTACAATATGAAAACCATGTGTTGTGCTAAATGGTTTGGAAATATCACCATCCTTTTCAAGTTCAAAAACCTTTGATTCAAAAGGCATATCAAACTTGCCGGTACCGAATTCTGCCATCTCCCCGCCGTTCAATGCTGTCAGCCTGTCTTCGCTAAATTTTTTTGCCATTTCCCCAAAGTCTGCACCTGCTTTTAGAAGTGCATAAACAGAGTCGGCTTTCTTTTCTGTTTCTTTGATCTGCGCCGCAGAAGCATCGGGCGGAAGCGTAAATAATATCTGCGCAATTTTCCATTTACCGGCACTCTTTCTTTCACCGGCGTTTTTAAAAACATGCAAACCATTTTTGGTACGGTAGGGCTTGCTGATGGTGCCTGGCTGGAGACCGTATACAAGGTTCTCCATTCCATAGGGTAAGGATAATGCGGTGATATACCCGATGTCTTTTGCAGTAACGGCTACATACTTTTGACTTATTGCATTGGCAATAGCCGCATAGTCCGTACTACCCTTTTGTAATTCGGCAACCAGCTCTTCCATTGCTTTTGAAGCTTTGGCAGAATCAGCTGCATTGGCGCCAGCCGCAAGTGGTGTATAAAAATGAATTAAATGAATATCTTTCTGGCTGCGTTCAATTACTTCGTCCAGCAATGCGTTAGAAATTTTTTCATCATTCATATATCCCTCTTCTACTTGGCTGCTGAAATTTTGTAGATCGTACTTTAGTTGCTGCAGGGTATCCAGCCGCAGTTGTTTTGCTGCCTTTACTTTTAATTTAAATTTTGAATAGAGCTCAAGATATTCCCGCAATGATTTTTCTTTGTCGTCAACAGGAGTTTTATTTTTATGATAAGCCCTTAAAAATTCTTCCTTACTTACTTTTTCATTGCCATAGGTAAACAGGGTTTGAGACAAAAGATGTACACTAAAAAAGGACAGGACAAGCAGCAGAAAAAAATACTTCATAGTAAACAGGTTTTATCTTTTAATTGGATTTCATTTTCCACTTCACCTGCAACAGGTCATCCAGTTGCTGCCAGGTCAATTTTTTGGCGATGATTCTTTTTTCTTTGTCAAGGAGATAAATAGTTGGTGTTAGTGTCACGTCGTATAACTGGCGGTAGCCGGGCTTTTGGGCCGCAACATTGGCTGCTTCCGTTTCTTTGGTTTCATAAACGTTCACCCAATCCTGCAAATTGTGCTCCCTGATGTACTTTAACCATTCCGGTTTCATCTCTTGTTTACTGTCGGCAGATAACACGCCATACATTTTCACATTGTGCGCTTTCCAGTTGGCCCTGTAAACAGAATCCAGTTTCGGCAATTCTTCCTTGCAATGCCCGCAGGTGGGATCCCAAAAAACAACCACCGTATAATCAGCCGCAACACTGTACAACGGTAGCGCTTTGCCCGTGGAGTCGGTCATTTCCAGATCGGCGGCTTTTGCACCAATCAAATTCGCCATTAACATATAAGCCCGGCGGCTTATGGTTTCCATTTGTTTTTCGTTTAACCAGCTACTTAAACCTTTACTGTGGTATTTTTCAAAAAGATGCACAAACACCGCGTCCTGGCCCATGTATTTGGGACTTATGTATTCATCTGTGAGCCAGTTCAATAAAAATTTATACATCTCGGGGCTGCTGCGTGCCAGCAGCAACTGGTAATCGGCCTCTTTAATAATGCTGTCTGCTTCCGGAACAATCAGTTCCCGGTAATATCTTTCCAGCTTGGGTAAAAAAAATGGGGTGCGAATGATCCGGTCATCCATAAACGTTACACCGTCCCAATAATGCGTTTTATAGTAATAATAATTTTGAAGTGAATCATTGTGGGTTTGTGGCCTATTATTCAGTACTGGCGGGTCTTTCATTGCATTCAGTAACACTGCCATCATAGAAGATGGCTGAGCCTTAACCAGGTTATCCCGGTAATCGTTCAGCTCTTTATTCAACCGGTTATAATTGCCTTCGTGTAATGTTGAATCTGCTTTAGTTTTAGAAGAAGTATACGCTTTGCGCTCAGCTTCCAGCGACTGCGCCTTTGTTGCAACCGTTTTTTGGTATTGCTGCAATAAAACGTTTGCCGGCGAACCTGTTACAACTGTTTTTTGCAACAAGTCTGTCGTGTCAATTTTTACAGTAATTATTTGTTCTTTATCAATTAAGAAATCAACACTTTTTGATTTACCGGGCAACACAAGAGCGTAAATGCCCGCTGGTAATTTTCTTTTACCGGTAAATACTGCAATACCCTTATTACTCACAGCCGCAGAATCTTCCACAGAAAGATTTTTTCCCATGTGGTAAGTTAGATAGGCAATGCCCGATTGATACTGGCTTGCCTGCATGGTTACGGTAAAATGTTGTGAACGGGCGCTGGTAAAGCAAAAGATAGCAGACAATCCTAAAAGATATTGTTTCATTGAATAGTTTGATAAGGTTACAAAAGTATCCAAAATGAATGGTTAATCATCAGGATACAACGTTGCAGCAATTTATAAATTACATATCATTAACAAAAAATTAAATAATCATTTTATTACCTGAAATACATGCCCGCAAAGCAATACAGTCAATTAAACTGAAACAGGTTGCAAAGCATGCAGGCTGTTTAAAGAAACAGTCGCACCAACTGGTGACGAAACAAAAATGGAGTTACTTTTGCAACCGTGAAAAGAAAAAAATTTTTATTGGAAAAGGTAGCTGTAACCGGCTATGCAGCTGAAGGCAAATCTGTTGCAAGGCAGGATGGCAAAGTATATTTTATTGAGGGCGCTGTGCCGGGCGATGTGGTGGATGTTTTTATAAGCACCAATAAAAAAGATTGGGGTGAAGGAAAGGTTACCCATATACACGAATATTCTCCGGAGAGAACAACTCCTTTCTGTCAGCATTTTGGCTTGTGCGGCGGTTGTAAATGGCAAATGCTGCCCTACGAAAAACAGTTGGAATACAAGCAGCAGGAAGTTGTACAAAACTTAAAACGAATCGGCAAAATTGCGTTGCCGGAGATTATGCCCATTGCAGGTGCAGCGGATACCATTCATTACAGAAATAAGCTGGAATTTACTTTTAGCAACAAGCGGTATTTAACCAGCGAGGAAATAAAAGCAGCCCCCCCGCCCCCCAGGGGTGGATTTTCTGAGCCAGCAATTTTAGAGAGATCTTCTGAATTGGCAGAGCCTCAAATTTTCCCCGTTGGGGGTGGAGGGGCTTTGGGTTTTCACGTGCCCCGCATTTTTGATAAAATAATTGAGATCAAAACCTGTTACCTGATGGATGAAGTGAATAACACCATCCGCAACACCATCCGGGATTTTGCCATTGAAAATAATTATACCTACTACGATATTAAACAACACACAGGCTGGTTGCGCAATATTATTATCCGCTGTTGTTCTACCGGCGAACTGATGGTAAATATTTGTCTGGGTTATGAGGACGAAACAGAAACAAAAAGGTTACTGGATCATTTATTGCAAATAGTTCCCGCAATTACTACTTTGCTTTATACAATCAATACCAAATGGAACGATACCATTTATGATCTTTCGCCGCAAACATACTACGGTAAAGGCTTTGTAAATGAGCAGCTCGAAGACTTTACGTTCAAAATTGGTCCAAAATCCTTCTTCCAAACCAATACAAAACAGGCAGAAAAACTATATTCCATTACCCGGGATTTTGCGCAATTAACCGGTGAGGAAATTGTGTATGACCTGTATTGCGGCACCGGCAGCATTGGTATATTTCTAAGCAAGCTGGCAAAAAAAATCATCGGTGTAGAAGCTGTTCCGGAAGCTATTGAAGATGCCAAAGAAAATGCAGCGTTGAATCATATTACCCATGCTGAATTTTTTGCCGGCGACGTAATAAAAATTTGTAACGATGAGTTTTTCGCAAAACATGGCCGCCCGGATGTGATCATAACAGATCCGCCCAGGGCAGGGATGCACGAAAAGCTCGTGATTAAATTACTCGAAATAGCGGCTCCTACTATTGTATACGTTAGCTGTAACGCTGCTACGCAGGCTAGGGACATCGCTTTGCTGGCGGAGAAATATGCAGTTGAAAAAATACAGCCGGTTGACATGTTTCCGCATACGCACCACATTGAATGTGTGGCCTTGCTGAAGTTGAAAAATTAACTGCTAACTTTGATTTATGGCATTCAAATTTAATAATTCTCTTCAACGGGACACTCCGATTGTTTTCAATCTTATTATATTAAATATCCTGGCCTACTTGGCCCAGGTATTAATTCAGCCCTTTGATGTTACAGAATGGGGCGCATTGCACTACATTAAATCTTCCCTGTTTTACCCACACCAGTTTATAACCAACATGTTTTTGCACGATCCCAAAGGGCTCTCGCACATTTTATTTAATATGTTTACCCTTTGGATGTTTGGAAGCATTATGGAGCGCTACCTGGGCTCAAAACGTTTTTTGATTTTTTATCTCATCTGCGGCGTTGGGGCTGCAGTTTGTATACAGTTAAGTATTCCATTTAGTGCTGCCCAGTTTGCCAAATCTCCTGAAGCATTGGCTAATGGAATGTCAACGGCAGACTTAATAACCGCATATGAAGATCAGTATAGTGCTATCGGCGCATCAGGCGCTATCATGGGAGTAATGGCCGCCTATGCCTATCTTTTTCCCAATACTGAATTATACATCATGTTTATTCCCATTCCGCTGAAAGCGAAATATGTAATTCCATTTTTTATTTTACTGGATCTTTTTATGGGCGTACGCCAGATTGCCGGGGACAATGTGGGCCATTTCGCTCACCTGGGCGGAGCTTTGGTTGGCTTTTTGCTTATCTATTTCTGGAACAAAACCAACAGAAAAACGTTTTATTAAAGTTAACAGCTTTTTTCAGCGCGGGTTTGTAAATTTGTACAACAATCAATTATATGGGAGAGTCAGATAGATTTTCAGAATTTAGACAGCCCCGGAGAAGGATTACACCAGGCCAGGACGGAAACGCCCTGATGGCATTACTCACCTTAAATATTATTTTCTTTATATTACTCCTTACCATTAAGGTAACTTATTACTTTTTTCAAAAAGGAGATAACATTTTTTTTAGCGAAGCATTGCAGTACTTCGAAATGCCTGCGCAGCTTGGCCGCCTGGCTCAGCGCCCCTGGACCTTGCTAACTTATATGTTTAGTCATATAAGTGCCATGAACATTTTAAGCAATATGCTGTGGCTATGGGCATTTGGGTTTATTTTACAAGAACTTACCGGCAACAAAAAATTGATTCCGGTTTATATTTATGGTGGTTTTGCCGGCGCAATAGTTTTTATTGGTGTTAATTACATGGTGCCTTCATTACGTCCCGCTATCAGCAGTTCGGCTTTACTCGGCGCCAATGCGGCGACCATGGCTGTTGCCGTTGCTACTACAACCCTGGCGCCCGATTTCCGGTTCTTCAGAAATCTAAATGGAGGTATTCCTATCTGGGTATTAACCATGGTTTATATCCTGGTTGATTTTGCAGGTATCGCCACTATAAGCGCAGCGTATAGTCTCTCTCACCTGGCAGGAGCCGCTGCAGGATTTCTTTTTATTTTCCTTTTGAGAAAAGATATTGATGGAAGTCTTTGGATGAACAGTTTTTACAACTGGTTTATTAATCTTTTTAATCCCGATAAAAAACGGACTACTGTAAATATTAAGGAACGTGTTTTTTATAATACAGAGGGTAAAAAGCCATATAAAAAAACGCCCAATATTACACCCCAGCGGGTAGATGAAATCCTTGATAAAATCAATCTGAAAGGGTATCACCTGCTAACCGAAGAAGAAAAAAATATCCTCAAAAGAGCTGCGGAAGAGGACCTTTAATTAGCAGCTTTTATTGGCAATTGGTTTTTAAGTCAAGTAATCCCAGTCTTTAGCTAATAAGTTATAATACAGTTATCCCCTTGCACGACCTCTGTCTTACTGCAATTTATTTTAACTGGCAAACAGTATCTTTATAAAATGCCTAAACCGCTTTTTCGCCTACTGACCAAAAAGGTTTTTATAATAAGTAATATTATTGCAGCTACGCTTTTTTTATTGGGTTGTTACGCCCAATACCTGTTTACAGCATCCCTTTGGTTTGTTGGCCTGTTGTCATTATCTGCATTTTACTTATTGATCATACTGCTGCTATTTGTAGTTTTCTGGCTTTTTGTCAAATCCAAATGGGCATTGCTTTTTGTGCCGGTGCTGCTGGCGGGGTGGACACATATCACCAAAATAATTCCATTTAGAACCAGCGGCAATTTTACCAGTCCGAAACAGACAGATGCACTCAGGATAATGAGTTGGAATGTAGCGCAGTTCGATATTTTGCAATACAAAAAAGATCCGCTTACACACGATAGCATGATTGCGCTCATCAATCAATACCAGCCAGACGTTGCCTGCTTCCAGGAAATGGTGGCCGGCGACAGCATCATCGATCTTAACAACAAATATTACCACAAATTTGCGTTTTATGCCATCCAGGATTTTGAGCTTGCCCTTCATTTTGCGGATGAATATTATAGTTATAACTGGAAGGAAAATTACCTTAGCAGCCAGCATTTTGGCATCATCATTTTTTCGAAATATCCCATTATCAACAGGCACACCATTGCTATCTATCCCAACGATTATAATTCGATTTTTCAATATGTAGATATTGTAAAAGGTGCCGATACTATCCGTGTTTTCAATATTCATTTGCAATCGTTAAAATTTACACAGGTTAATTTGCAGTACATCGACAACCCTTCCATAGAATCCGACAGTGATCTTCAGAAATCAAAAAATGTTATTGTGAAGTTGAAGAAAGGTTTTTTAAGAAGGCAGATCCAGGCAGACAGGATACGGCAGGAGATTGACAAAAGCCCTTACCCTGTAATTGTTTGCGGCGATTTTAACGATGTACCCAACTCATACGCATATGAAACCATTGGCAAGGGGCTGCAGAATGCATTTGAAAAAAAGGGTGCAGGTTTAGGCAGAACGTTTAGTGGCATTGCACCCACACTGCGTATTGATAATATTTTTGTAGATGACCGTTACGAGGTAAAGCAGTATGTCAGGATCAAAAAAAAATTAAGCGACCATTTTCCAATTATTGCCGACATCAGCCGTTTACAAGGCCATTAGTTCAATCACTGTTTTCCTAAATTTCATTATATTTGATTTGCATGAAACCTGTTTTTCATAAATATTTATTCATTCCCTGTTGCCGTTGCGGCATAGCATAATATCTTTGTGTAATAAATTTTTTAAATTACCCGCTGCCGCGATAAGGGCCGCAAGGTTTTACATCAAACTAAAGCAGGCAGAAATTAAAACATAAAACAGCTACTCATTTTTCATGAATAGCTACCAATCAAATAAATAGAATGCCATTAAAAGTTTACAACTCCTACACCCGCACCAAGGAAGTATTTACCCCCATTACCCCAGGCCACGCTGGCATGTACGTATGCGGACCCACCGTGAGCGGCGAGAGTCACCTGGGACATGCAAGGCCCTATATCACCTTCGATTTTATATACCGCTATCTTACTTATAAGGGTTACAAAGTGCGTTACGTGCGCAACATTACAGACGCCGGGCATTTTGAAGAAGAAGGCAAAGAAGCAGAAGATAAGGTAAGTAAAAAAGCCATTCTCGAAAAGCTGGAGCCGATGGAACTGGTGCAGAAATACACCAACCTTTTTCACTGGGCCATGCTGCAGTTTAATTGTGTGGAACCCAGTATAGAACCTACCGCAACCGGTCATATTGTAGAGCAGATCAGCATGATTGAAAAAATTATTGCTGAAGGGTATGCCTATGAAGTAAATGGCTCTGTATATTTTGATTTAAAGAAATACGCCGCCACACATGAGTATGGAAAACTAAGCGGCCGCGTAATGGATGATTTACTGGAAACAACCAGGGAGCTGGATGGCCAACAGGAAAAAAGGGACAAGGCTGATTTCGCCTTGTGGAAATCAGCAGCGCCGGAACACATCATGCGCTGGAAAAGCCCGTGGGGAGAGGGTTTCCCCGGGTGGCATATTGAGTGCTCGGCAATGGCTACCAAATACCTGGGTGCTGAGTTTGATATACATGGTGGCGGTATGGACCTTCAGTTTCCGCACCATGAAAGTGAAATTGCACAAAGCACCATATGCAATCATCATACGCCGGCAAAATATTGGATACACAATAACATGATTACCATCAATGGTAAAAAAATGGGTAAGAGTTATAACAATGTAATAAAGCTTACAGAAATGTTCAGCGGCAATCACCCTTTGTTGACACAGGCCTTTTCACCCATGACGGTACGATTTTTTATTTTACAAAGTCATTACCGCAGCCCGGTAGATTTTAGCAGCGAGGCTTTATTGGCAAGTGAGAAGGCGCTTAAAAGATTGTGGGAAGCCTATGAAGTATTGAAAAAATTACCTGTTGGTTTAAATGAAGAAGCTGCAGATGCTGCACTAAATTCGAAAGTAGTGCAGTGGCTAAATGAGTTTGACGAATTTATGGACGACGATTTCAGCACGGCTAAAATATTGGCCAATATGTTTGAGCTGGCTCCCGTAATCAATGGTATTAAAGATGGTCATATTGCACCGGGTGCTCTGGCCGCAACAACGCTGGTATTATTGCAACAACAATTTAAAACTTACATGGAAGATATATTCGGGTTAACACATAGTACCGGTGCAGATGACAATACTTTGCAGGGCGTTATGCAATTGCTCATTGATATCCGTAAGGAAGCGAAAATCAGAAAAGATTATTCCACCTCTGATAAAATAAGAAAGCAACTCGCTACGATTGGCATTGAATTAAAAGATGAAAAGGATGGTAGCATGAGCTGGAATAAATAATGATTGTTAATAAAACTAGACTTAGCCTAATTGCTATATGAGATAGATATACCGATTTCAGAACTCAAACAAAAACCAGGCTTACAGAATGATTGCAGCTATTTATAAATTTTGAAAAGCTGCTGAAAATTACTTTCAGACAATCCAAATATTTTTTAATGAAATGTGCTGAAACCTGATGTCAGGTAGGTCTGACTGCACCATTGCTGCCACACAAAAAAAGATTTCGCTATTGCCCGGGCAATAGCAGCTTAAGGTTAAAAAGTTAAGTTCGAAACAGGTTATCGGCTAAACTTGCCTGAAGGATTTTACAACCGCATTTTCATACTGCGGTTACTTGTAATCTGCAATTATTATCAATTGATTTACATCATTGATAATAATTTTTCTGCCCTGGGTTTGCAAAATTCCGGACTCTTTAAACTCGGTTAGTACCCTAACTACATTTTCTCTTCCTGTTCCCACGAGGTTAGCTAAATCGTCCCGGCTCATATTTATTTCCACCGGCATTCCCGGTTTAAAATTCACTTTATATTTTTCTCTCAGCACTATCAGCTGGAGTGCTAAACGCTCCCTTACGTTTTTTTGTGCAAACATAGAAAGGCTATTTGCCAACACAGCAAACTCATGGCTCAATGTTTTTAACAAGCGCCTGTTCAATACAGGTGACTGATTCAGCACTGCTAAGAAGTCTTCTTTTGGAATGAAAGCAATTCTGCTTTCCTCAATAGATGCAGCTGAGTCGGGGTAGCGGTCTTCTGAAAGGATGGCATGATAACCCAGCAACTCCTCTTTATTTGCGACATAGATAATGTGTTCCTTTCCTTCCTTATCCAGCTTGTATTTTTTTACTTTACCGGCTTTGATATAAAAAATGCCAGCGGGATAAGCGCCTTCCCTGAAAATAATTTCTCCCTTTTTATATACCTGCTCCGTCTGATGTGCGGTGAGCAGGTCAAAATCTTCTGCCGGTAAATCCGCCAAAACCGATTCACTTTTAAAATCCCATTTGTCTATCGGAAAAAGGCCTTTGATGCTCATACGAATTTCAAAATTATGTTTTTAAAAATTGATATATCGCACATTTTGCAATGATAAAGTTTACCTCCAGGCATTATTATGTAAAATAACTTTGTATATCAAAAAGGTAATAGGATACACATAAGGCTGATGTTATTGATTGAATTTTCTGGCAGCTTCGGCGCTTTTATTTCCATCCATCAAATACAAATTAATAAACACCGCTTAGATCAACAAAGAAATATAATCATGCAATTACTCGAAAAAATGAAGGAGAAATGGGAAACAGCAGATGACAGATTTAACCGGCTGTATCCATTTTCCATCCAAATACTGGCCCGCAAACATTGGACACCACTGCCCGTGGCAAGGAAAGCTGCCAATTTTTTAGCCGCAGAAAACAATGCAAGAATATTGGATATCGGTAGTGGAGTGGGAAAATTTTGCCTGGCCGCAGCTTATACCAAGCCCAATGCCTTTTTTTATGGGGTAGAGCAAAGAAAAAGCCTGATTGCAGAAGCCGAAATTGTAAAGAAGACCTTGAAGCTTAACAATACATCTTTTATTCACGGTAATTTTACCCAGCTGGATTTTAGAAACTACGATCATTTTTATTTCTTCAACTCATTCTACGAAAACCTCATTGGCACAAATAAAATTGATGATACCATCGAATACTCCCGGGAATTGTACAATTATTATAACCGCTATTTATTTACTCAATTGGAACAAAAGCCTGCAGGCACAAAACTGGTAACCTATCATAGCCTGGAAGATGAAGTGCCGGAGGGATATCGTCTTGCAAATTCCGAAGCAGATAACCTGTTGAAGTATTGGATAAAAGATTAAATGGAAATACCATCCTGGCTGGCAGATTAAAATCATGAATTGGCTTTTTTGCCCCTGCTGAATAAAATTTTTCCGTTGAAAAACTGGTGCATCATACCAGCGGCGTTTAAAATTTCGGTATCAGCGCCTCTGATACTAATTGTTATGATGATGGTTTGGTTGGGCTGTCTGCGTAAACCAGCAACGACAGCCTTCCCCAAACCATGTTGCAGACTGCTTATTCAGCCCTGATTTATCCCGGTAAAAAAATAAAGGCTTAGGGATGCATAAATGCAGCTCTTTACCGTACAATTATTAAAAGCGAAATGTGAAAATGATGGTGTTAAATAAAATAACAAAAATCCATATTGATCTTGCACCTGATTTGTATGAACTGTACATCAACCTTGTAGCAGAAGACAATCTTAATAAAGCCTTTAAAGATAGCATTAAAGATTTGTGGAAGCTGGATATAGACAAACTTACCCGGCTGCATTCCAAAAATTATGCGCCCGGTAAATGGACAGTAAATGATATACTGCAGCATCTTTCGGATACAGAGCGTATTGTGTGTGCCGGTACTTTAAGATTTGTCAGGGAAGAAAAGGAACATGTAATATGTTTTAACGGCGACGAAATTGCGGCCAACGCCAATGCGGGTAATAAATCAGTAGAACGGATAATTGAAGAGCTGATTACAGTTAGAAAGGCTACCTATGGGCTTTACAGCACTTTCTGCGGCGATGATTTTTTAAAAACCGGAATCATCAGAAAGCGGCGCATTTCTATTGCTGCCATGGGCTTTAGTATTCTTGGGCACCAGGTTCATCATTTAAACAGTATCAGGGATAAGTATTATCCATTGTTATAAGTAAACTAAAAGGAAATATATGTCATTAACAGTAAATGGATGCACTGCAAAACTGATCAGTAAAATGTTGCGGGCTTACGGCCCTGAAGAAGTATACCGGGGGTATTGAAGATGCCATGAAATTCCTGGAAAAAAATAAGGTGACTGAAAGTTTTACTGGCTGCTTTATTGATAAGATGCTGGGGGAATTATCAAATTTTAACCCGATGAACATAGATGCACAGCTGTGGAGTAACATCCCGCTTGCAAAATTATTTTTAACCGTTTAAAGCTAAAGCTGAGCCTGTTAAATAATACAGCATAGCAAACATATACAATCTTCAGCATCAAATTGAATTTTTGAATTATACTGATTAGCACAATCAAAATTTCAAAATAACATAACTGAACCGGGGCTTCAAGCAAAAATAAATCCGGCAGATAATAAATAAAAAACAGCCTATGCTAAAACATCACGGGGTACGGCGTACACATATCCATAATGTAAGATTAGCCGTTGTATTAAGTCTCACGGCCGGTTTGGTAAATGGAGAAGGATTGCTGGGATTTTCAGTTTTAACTACCAATGTAACGGGTCATGCAGCTCTGTTTGCAGAGAATATATCCATAAAATCATGGGCCACTTCGTGGGTAATTGCCACCTGGATGTTGCTTTTTTTGGGCGGTGCATTTATCTCAGGTCTTATCATTGATGTGATTGGTAAAAATCAACGATACTCTAACCTGATACCGCTTACATGTGAATTCCTGATTCTAATTACAACAGGTTTTTTAGGAAATCATTTTACAAATAATCTGGCAGTCCGGCAATTTTTTGCTGGCAGTTTGCTGTTTGCGATGGGCATGCAAAATGCGTTGGTAACTATGATATCTAAATCGGTGGTGCGTACAACCCACTTAACGGGCACTTTTACAGATCTGGGCATTGAGCTGGCTCAGCTAATATTTAGCCGAACTGAAAACAAACCTGAATTGAAATCGCGGATTGGGCTTAAGTTATCTATCATCACTTCTTTTATTTTCGGTGCTTTGTTGGGCGCATATGCCTTCGGGAACTTGGATTATTATTCCTTTTTTCTGCCCGCTGCAATTTTGGTTTACGCCATATTGTATGATGTGTTTCGTGTAAATGCAAAGCGCTATTACCGTAAAATGGAAAAGAAAATTAAAATCGGCACAACGGTCTTAGGTCAGGTACCAACGCCTGCACTAAAGAAGTTGCTTGATAAATAAGCCGAAGCTGGCAATTATAGTGATATGCTTCAGGGAAGTTCATTACCTAACCAGGATCAAAGATGACAATACCGGGTTGTCGGTTTCAAAGTCCCTGCACTTTGTCTTTTATTGCTAAGTTGTCGTCGGTTGTACGGCGCATATCCTGTTGATTTTTTTGATTCCCCGGTTTAAGAGCGTATAAAAGCTGTGATACTTTTTCGGGCGGGTCCAATACAACAGGCAACTTACGCAGAAGCAGCACTACCGGAAGAAGGCTTTGCTTTTAACATCAACGGTAAACTAAGCCCCACATTTTATGCGCCGTTACTGCAGCAATCGATTGTGTACAAGGCACAATCGGTATCCTCTCATTTATTCTGGCTAATATGGTTACGGTACCGGGCGGCACAACCCATTTTCGCATCAATAGCGCAGGAGTGGAAATTGATTTTGAACAAAAGGTGTACACGTTTAACCACTGTAGTACCGTCGATTTGTTATAAGACAATTTGCCCACTGCAGTAATACAGGAGTAGCGGAAAGCCGATATAAGTGCTTTTGAACTGTCATAATTTTATCATGCTCTTTTTTTACCGGGCGTATTTTCGTTAATGATATTTGACCATTTAATTAGTGTGTTCACTACATCCCCGGGTTTTACCGGCTTGCTTAGGAAATCATTCATCCCCGCATCCAGGCATTCATCTTTGTCTTCCTTCATGGCATTGGCAGTCATTGCAATAATTACAGGTTGTAATTGCAACCGCTCTCTTATAAGCCGTGTAGCTTCCAGTCCATCCATGCCCGGCATTTGTACATCCATTAGAATAACGTCGTATTGTTGCTGTTCCACCATTCCTAAAGCCTCCAGGCCGTTCTCTGCCAGGGCAGCATCATAACCGAGTTTGCTTAAAATTCTAAGAGCTAATTTTTGGTTGACTGCGTTATCTTCCGCGATCAGTATACGCAACGGATGATCCTTGACGAAGTCTGGCGAAAGCGTTTGTTTTACCGGCTCCGCACTGGCTGAAGTTTTTGATTTTCCTCTCAATTCGTTGATGATAGCCTGGCGTAGCATCTCCTGTTTAACCGGCTTTGTTAAGATCGCTTTAAATAAGCCGGCGTATATTTTATTGCGTTCATCGCCTACAGAACTTAACAAAATAATGGGAAGGCGGGGATAAAGTTGCTGAAGCTTTTGTGCCAGTTCGCAACCATCCATATCGGGCATTTGCATATCGGAAAGCAGTAAATCAAAATGTACGCCTGTTGTCATAATGGCCAATGCTTCTGCTGCGCTGGCGGCAAGCGTCGGTTCCATTTTCCAGTTTTCCAGCTGCTTTTTAAGTATGTTGCGATTGGTTAAATTGTCGTCCACCACCAGTACTTGCTTACCTTCCACCTCGTTTAGGTTATTGGTAACATAGGTACGCAACGATTGGGAGCTTGTAGTGGTCCAAATGGTAAACGCGAAGGTTGTGCCTTCATGCTCTTTGCTTTGTACATCAATTTTGCCATCCATCAGCCCTATTAATTTTTCGCAAATAATCAAACCAAGACCTGTACCACCATACTTGCGGCTCGTAGATGAATCCACTTGTGAAAAGGCTTTGAACAATCTTCCCATCTTATCTTCGGGTATACCTATCCCCGTATCACGTACGTTAAACTGTAGTTCAACAGTGCCGTCTTTTTTTGCCTGTTTTAAATGGACCGCTACGAATATTTCTCCCTGTTCAGTAAATTTGATGGCATTGCTTACCAGATTTATTAATATTTGGCGAAGTCTTAGGTTGTCACCAATAATTAGCGAGGGTACGTTGCAGTCAATTTCATACACCAGGTCCAGTCCAAGTTTGCCTGCCTTACCTGCGAAGATATCCAGCACTTCTTCAATGCAGGTGCGCAGATCAAAGTCACGGTGTTCAAGCTCCATATTCCCTGATTCTATTTTAGAAAAGTCCAGGATATCATTAATCACCGTTAGCAACGCTTCGCCGCAGGTAGAAATAGTTTTTGCATATTCTTGCTGCTCGGCAGTAAGCTGGGTTTCATTTAAAAGTGATGCCATGCCTATCACACCGTTCATCGGTGTGCGTATTTCGTGACTCATTGTAGCAAGAAAAACGCTTTTCGCCTTGTTTGCCTCCTCTGCTTCCTTTCGTGCACGTTGTTCTTCCCGGGTAGATAAAAGCAACTGGCTTGTTTGCTCTTCTACCTTTTGCTGCAGTTTATTTTTTTGTGCTCTTATACTATTAATACGAAGGCGGTAAATACCAATAATTACGCCGGCCACGGTTAATGACATCAGTGTTTTAAACCACCAGGTTAACCAAAATGGCGGCGTAATGTTCAGTGCTATCGAAATGCTTTTTGCTGACCATTTGCCTTCAGTATTCAATCCTTTTACTTTTAAAATATAATTTCCGGGGTTCAGATTGGTATAGGTGGCAGTACGTTTGGTGCCTATCTCATTCCATGTTTTATCGAAACCTTCCAGCATATAGGCATATTGCTTTTTTTCTGGTACCCCATAATTCAGTGAGGCAAATTCAAATGAAATAACCGAATTATTGTAGGGGAGGGTAAGGCTATTTGTTTCTGCGATATTTTTCTTTAATGGTGAAGGGTCGTCGGTGTTTTGTGCAATAGGAACATGTTTATTGAATATTTCAAAGTTGGTAAACACCAGTGGCGGATCATAAGAATTACTTAATATTTTATCGGGGTAGAATTCATTGAAGCCATTAATGCCACCAAAATACATGGCCCCGGATTTAGCTTTGCAAAACGACCCCAGCTTAAATTCATACGATTGCAAACCATCGTCAACATCAAAGTTTTTATACTTTTTTGTGGTAACGTTAAAACAGGATATTCCCTTGTTGGTACTAATCCAAAAGTTGCCTTTATCATCTTCTGCCAGGCCAAAGATCACATTGTTTGGTAACCCGTCTGCCAAGGTGTAACTGGTAAAAAGATGTCTTTTTACATTATAGTAATTCAAGCCAGCCATTGTGCCAATCCACCAGTTGCCCGATTTATCAACATGGGTAAAAGTAACCCGGTTATCAGTGATGCTGTTTTTGGTATCATCGTGTATGAAACTGGTAAAAACTTTGGTTTGTTTGTTGAATAACTGCATGCCACCTCCATCAGTACCTATCAGCAAATTACCGCTGGCATCTTCTGTAATAGTTTGTATTTTCTTAGTACTGTTATTGCTGCTCCCCGTATCAAACCTTGTAAAAGAACTGGTACGCGGATTATATAAATTAAGGCCCCCGTTATAAGTGCCTACCCAAATATTTTTGTTCCGGTCTTCATAAATTGTCCAGGCATTATTGCAGCTTAAACTAGATCTGTCTGACGGATTATTTTTAAAATGCCGGTAAGTATTTTTTTGGGGGTTAAACACCGTAATGCCATCACCCCAGGTGCCTATCCATAGATTACGTTCTGTATCCCTGCAAACACTCAATACATAGTTACCGCAAATACTGTTGTGGTTTCCCTGCTGGTGAATATAGTGGACAAATTTTTTGCTAACCGGGTCAAAAAGGTTGAGCCCGCCGCCATCCGTACCAACCCAGATTTTTCCATCTCCACTTTCCTGCATGCACAGCACATTATTATTATTAAGGCTGCTGTTGTCTGACGTGTGTTTAAAATGGGCAAAGCGGTTGCTGTTTCTTGTGGATAAATTCACGCCTCCTGCAAAAGTGCCTACCCACATATTGCCGTCAGTATCTTTATAAATTGAATACACAGAATTATGGCTGATGCTGTTATTATCTATCTCGTCGTGCTGATACCAGTAAAATTCTTCCCTGGAAGAATCATAAACGCCGAGGCCACCGTTTTCTGTCCCGATCCAGAGATTGCCGGCCGCATCATTTGCCAGTGAAAAAATAGTGTTGGAAGACTGGGTGCCCACACCGTCTGCAGCATGCTGAAAATGTCGAAAAGTTTTCATGCTTCTGTCAAAAAGATTTAATCCTCCACCGACTGTACCTACCCAAAGTCGCTTTTTATTATCCTCATAAATTACAGAAACATTGTTGTTGCTGATTGAACCGGTGTCATTTTGCTGATAATTAAAAAAGGTGAAAGTTTTATCTTGCTTATTCAATAAGCCAAGCCCATCCTGGTAGGTACCTGCCCAAAGCTGGTGCCCACTGTCTTCAAACACGCATCTCGCATTTATTTTATACTGCACAAAAACATTGCGTACCGGATCAAAAAAATTAAGATTATCTTCTGTACAGATCCATAAGTTGCCTGCAGCATCCTTGCTGATATTATTTACGATGTTACCTGATATGCTGTTGATATTTTTTGCATCATGTTTAAAACGGGTAAACTGATCTTTTTCTTTATTGTACCGGTTTAAACCGCCGCCTCTTGTTGCTATCCATATAAATCCGTTGGCATCTTCCACAATGCCGGAAATGAAATTGTTGCTGATGCTGTTACTGTCCTTTGCATCATTCTTATAAACGGTGAATTTGTAGCCGTCATATTTATTCAGACCGTCTCTTGTTCCAAACCACATAAATCCACGGCTATCCTGCAGTATGCACAGAACGTGATTTTGTGACAGGCCCGCATTAATATCAAAGTGTTCAAATTTCAGGTGCTGCTGTTGACCCATGGTGCAACAACAGCAAAGTTGTATAAACAGTAAAGGTAAAAATCGTATGGCTTTCATCAGCTTGTGTATTTAAAACGATGGGGATTGCACCCCATGGCAGCGGCGGTTAATGCATTAATCTGGCTGCATCCATTTTTAGCCCTGATTCAATTTGGCTACAAAGATCAACGGCCGTATCAATCATTTGGGTAAGCTCATTGCCAGGCGACTCCGTTTTACCAAAAGCTTCAATATCTCCCAGCAACTGCGCCAATTGTTCTGCCTGGATGATAGCAGCAGTGCTCTTGAGTTTATGTGCTTTTGTGCAAATAATATCACCTCTTCCTGCCACGGCCGCATCTTTCATTTCTTTGATGTCTTTAGGAACCTCCTGTAATAAAACTTCCAGCATCTCCAGTAAGTATTCATCGCCATCCAGCTCTTGCAGCAGGCTCAGATCATATAAGGCAGCGGTTGATAAAACGGCAGAGGGTGTATTGCGTAAATTTTGCATTGTGGTACTTTTTATTTGTAAATTGTTATCAGGCTATTTTTTTATTTGTAACATGGTCTTTTGCAATAACAGCCCATTTAGCAATCATATTCACCACCTCTTCCAACCTTACCGGCTTGCCTAAAAAGTCATCCATTCCTGCAAGCAGGCATTCGTCTTTATCCTCTTTCATTGCATTGGCGGTCATTGCTATAATAACAGGTTGTACTTCCATGTTTTGTCTGATGATCCGGGTTGCTTCCAATCCGTCCATCTCCGGCATTTGTACATCCATCAGTATGATATCAAAATGCTGCCTGGCGGTTATTGCTATTGTTTGCACCCCGTTTTCTGCAAACACTGCTTCGTAACCCAGTTTACCTAAAATTTTAAGCGTTAATTTTAAGTTAACCGCATTGTCTTCAGCAACCAGTATTTTAAGTGGATGCTTCTTCGCAAAATCACTGGAAAGTTTTTGCGCAACAGGTACCTTCTCTATGGCCATGTTTTTTGATTTATCCCTCAGTTCAATGATCATAACCTGGCAAAGCATTTGCTGTTTAACGGGCTTGGTGAGTACTGATTTAAAAAGGCCGGGATAACTTTTATTGCGGTCATCACCCACTGAACTCAGGAGAATAATCGGCAGCCTGGTGTTAAGCAGCTGAACCTGTTGTGCCAGTTCGCAACCATCCATATCGGGCATCTGCATATCAGTAAGCAGCAAATCAAACCCTGCTTCTTCTTTCAGTATTGCCAATGCTGCCGCACCGCTGGCTGCCAGCACGGGAACCATTTTCCACAACTCCAATTGCTTTTTAAGTATGCGGCGATTTGTTAAATTGTCGTCAACAACCAGTATTCGCTTACCTTCCATACCAGCGATATAATTGGTAACATAGGCCCGCAGCGACTGCGTACTGGCAGCAGCTTTCATTGAAAAAGTAAAAGTAGACCCCTGATGCTCTATACTTTTCACAGCAATATTCCCTCCCATCAGGTTGATTATTTTGGCACAAATAATAAGTCCCAGACCGGTTCCACCATACTTGCGGGTTGTAGAAGAATCTACCTGTGAAAAAGCTTTAAACAGGCTTCCCATTTTATCTGCAGGGATACCGATACCGGTATCCCGTATATCAAACCGTAATTCAATCTGTCCGTCGTCATTGGTCTTAACAAGGTGAACACCCACAAATATTTCTCCTTCCTGCGTAAACTTTATTGCATTGTTTACCAGGTTTACCAACACCTGCCGCAGCCGCAGGCTGTCCCCAATAATTTGCGCCGGCACATCGTGTTCTATTTCATATACCAGGTCCAGCCCGGCTTTACCAGCCTTTTCTGCAAATACATCCAGCACTTCTTCAATGCAATTGCGCAAATCAAAATCATGCGCCTCCAACTCCATATTGCCTGATTCTATTTTGGAAAAATCAAGAATGTTATTGATTACCCCAAGCAATACTTCACCACAACTGCTGATTGTTTTTGCATAGTCCCGCTGTTCATCCGTTAACTCCGTTTCGGATAATAGTGACGCCATACCAATAACGCCATTCATGGGCGTCCGTATTTCATGGCTCATGGTTGCCAGAAAAATACTTTTTGCTCTATTGGCATCATCGGCTTCCTTACGTGCCTGTTGTTCTTTTAAATAGGCATTCTTCAACACCTCTTCATTTAGAAGCCGCTGTTTATGAAGCAATGCTTCCTTTTCCATTTCGCCCAATTGCTGTACCTGGTCCAGTTGTATTTTACTGTATTTTTTTAGCTGATAGGCCCATAACCCACAAGTAAAAAAAATCACGGCAGCAAGTATAATATGAATGATAAATGTCTGTAGTTCCAGCGAGTCTAGCTGGGTAAAATAAATACCCTCAACACCGGAGTTTTGCAGGTAGCCCAATCCGGCATGATGAAGGAGCACAAATACCATTAATGGTATTTGCAGTTTCCAGTTTTGATAGGTGATTAGAACGGCACTCCCGATAAATGCAAAAAAATGCATTTCGAATAACCCATGCATTTGGAAAATATACTGGGCCATAAAAACACCTAACACCACACTTAAAACATACTGGTACAAACCGGATGTTGGAAGTAATTTTTTTGTAACGTAGTAAGCAATAAGGCAGGCTCCGCCCGATCCAATGGCAATAAACCATGTGTCGTAAAATGGAGCCAACAATAAACCTGCAATAAAAAAACATAACAGAAAATAATTCATCAGCCTGTTTGATCTGTTATTGAGTTCCTGTAAATAAACAGCAGCGGTTTGCTGATTGTGTATATGTATATTATCTTCTGACTGCATTAATCCCTTTTTGACTGTTTATTTATTATTTATTTTACAGGTTGGCAAAGAACAGCCATAGGCCGTTAGCGCCTGCCTGTTGAATACCGGATGCGCCTGGAAGGCCAGTAAGGAATCAATTGCCATTTGTGCATAATTACTTTTAGCATCGGTACAGTAGCGGCTTTTGTTATAGTTGCCGCGATAATACAACCTATGCTCGTTATCCAATACAACGGCCTGTGGGGTAGAGTATACACCGCAAGCCGCTGCTAAAGCTGTATCCATTAATACGGGTATTGAAATCCCATATTTTTTTTGAATCATGGCTGTTGTATAATTCTTATCGTTCGTCATAACAACCACAGCAAAGTTTATTTTATCAGCGTAGGCATTTACCAGCGATTTAAAATGAGGGACATTAAATTTAGAGCAGGGACAATCAGGATTAAAAAAATGCAGGAATAGTGGCTTGTCTGATGGGAATGAAAATGCGGCACCGGGCAAATCAACATGAGCGCCTGTGTTAACGATATGATATGAGGCAGGTACGGGCGTAGGTAAACTGTATCTCCATTCACTGTACCAAAATAATATGGAAATAAAAGTAAACACCAGGGCAAGCACACTTAAAGCCAACCATTTTTTCATTTTCTTTTCTTGAGTTTTTTTGATCTGCTTTCTGCAATCAGATAATCACTGGTATAACGCTGACACAAGATTTTATCTTGTTAGTCAGATAGCCATAGTTTTTTAGAAGCCTTTCTACAGGCGTTGATTTTAGTTAACCATATTAAGGAAATCGCATCTTTCGGGTGGTCTTTCAAAAGGCTGATCCGGTGTAGTATAATTTCTATATTTCCGGCCGGGCTCAATATTTCATGTAGTAAAGAGTTATGTCAGGATGGTAATGGGTGTTAAGTGATAAACAGATCGCGGCTTTATCGCAAACTTCAAAACATTGATCGGTTTTCCAGCTTTTTTACCACACATAAAGGCACTACCATTTTCCTGGAAAAATTCAGGAATTAAAAAATCAATAATCGTACTATGAGCAAGCCGCTTGCAAAAAGTATCAGCATTTTTTTAACCTCCGACCGGCTCGTTGCAAACAATTATTTTAATGCGCACGATCCTGCACCTATTTATATGCGGCAGTTGAACCACCAGTTTGAAGCCTATATCATGGAATCTGTTAAGGCAGCCAAAAGATATTCTGTGATATTTTATAAATTAAAATGTACCACATCCAACGATAAGCAATATGCCGAACCATTGATGTATGCCATCCGGGGGCATTTTTTGGCTAAAAAAGAAGACCGGGAAAGAGAGTTTTCAAAATTTAAGCGGCGCAACTGGGTGTTGCTGGCGCTTAGTACCATCGTGGTAATATTGTTCCAGGGCTTGCTGCCTGTTATTTTGGATGCCCAGCATGGCCTCAATGTAGGCATCATCAACAGCCTGGATATTTTCGCATGGGTATTATTGTGGCACCCTATTGATGAACTGGTTTTTGGCTGGAACAAGTTTTTAAAAGAAATAGGGCTGTTAAATAAATTAGCTACTGCCGAATACATACTTATTGAAAATGAAAAAAATCATATGGCTGTTGATGACAGTTTCCGTGTTGTGTCATGATGCAACTGCACAATTCAAAGCCGGTTTTGAACAATATTATTTTATGAAAAATAAAACAATTGCTATTAATCCTAAAGCCTGGTATCAGGCCGATGCAGGATGGTATATTGAAGGCCGTTATAATTATGAGGCAGCACAAACAGTTTCGGTGGTGACAGGTAAAACATTTGATTACGAATCTGATCTTTCGTGCTCAATAACGCCAATAGCGGGCGTTGTGGCGGGGGAATTTAATGGCGGCATTATTGGTTGCAATGCATCGGCGGATTATAAAAAATGCGTGTTTTCATTACAAACTGAATACGCTTTTTCCGGTGAAAACAAGCGCTGTAATTTCATATATAGCTGGGTCGATCTGAGTTATGAAATTTCGGGTGTTTTATCAGCAGGTATATCGCTGCAGAAAACCCACCTTCATCGTGTGAGTGGACAATCTGAAGCAGGGTTGTTTTTGAAAGGCGCATTTGGCAAGTGGGAGTTGCCCCTGTATATTTTTAATCCCTGTGGCAGTCAAAGGTATGCGGTACTTGGCTTCAACATCTCCCTGGAATGATGATCCAATAATAAAGCATAGAATGTTCAACAATACTTAAACAATACGCCGGCAATTAATCTGTCACTATATGAATATACCGTACAACGTTTTTATATCAACTTTACTTGTTCTATCTGCAATATTCTGGCTTAGCTGGTGGTTTAAATTATTGCTCTTGTCAATATTGTTCGTCTCTGCGATACTATATCATTTCATAAAAATACGTTCATTAAAAAATCTTCGGCTGGACCTTGAAAGGCAGGTGTTGGAAAAGAACGAACTACTGGTATATGCTGCAAAAAATGAACAAAAGGCTACCGAAAAAGCACTGCTTGCAGAACGTAACAAAGGAGCCTTGCTTTCAAGAATCAATCATGAGTTGCGTACGCCCATGAATGGGGTGTTGGGAATGGCGACGCTGCTTAACGAAACCGACCTTACAGCTGAACAGCAGGAATATGTAAATACAATCGTTCATTCCGGCGGTAAACTGATGAGTGTGATCAATGAAATAATGGTGAATGATATTTTGGAATATTCTAAAACAGAATCGGGAAGAGACCTGGAAGCGAACGATATTGATTTAAGCAATTGTTTGGAAGAAGTACTGGATGTATTTGCGGTAAAGGCGGCAACAGCAGGAATTGATTTATTATATGAAATAACAGGTAATGTACCAAAGCAGGTAATAGTAGATGTGAGGCGACTGCGCCAGATACTGATGAACCTGATAGAGAATTCCCTGAGAGTTACTTCCAAAGGTGAAATTTCTATTGGGGTGCAACTGCTGGCCTGTGAAGATGATAACCGGATAAAACTGGAGTTTGAGGTACGGGATACCGGCACCGGCATGCCGCCTGAGCAAACAAAATTTTTGCTACAGTATTTCAGTGGAACGGATACATCAGACAATAGACCGCCGGCTTCGGGAGTGGGGCTGATTATTTGCAAAAAACTGGTAGCACTTATGGGCGGCGAGATGCAACTTAAAAGCGCTGAAGGAAAAGGAACGACTGTTACTTTTTCCATTTACAGCAAAGCAGGAATGCAGCTGTCCCGTTCTGCCATACATGCAGAATTAAATGAGCTGGCAGGCAAAAAAATATTGGTTGCAGATGACAATGCTACGTTAAGGGATTTGGTGTGCGGACAACTGGAAAGCCTGCAAATGGAAACCACTTCAGCAGCCAGCGGAAAGGAAGCCCTGGAGATTTTAACACAGGTTGCTTTTGACCTGGTTGTTACGGATTTAACTATGCCGGAAATAAATGGCCTTGAGCTGGCCCAGTGCATCCACACAAAATATCCGCAATTACCGGTGATATTACTTAATCCTGTAACCGATGAACACTACAAGGAACATGGCGAAATTTTAGGGGCTGTAATCAGCAAACCTGTAAAGCCCCGGTTGCTGATGAATGCTATCGCCAACCAGTTGCGGAATAAAGATAAAACGCAGGAAAATAAGCAAAATAAAGTGCACAAATTGTCCAGCAATTTTTCCAAACAGTATCCCTTAAACATCCTTATAGCAGAAGATAACCCGGTGAATCAAAAATGGACCACCAAGATACTTTCAAAACTTGGATACAACACGGAATTAGCCAATAATGGAAAGGAAGTATTGGAACTGGTTAGCACGAGCCAGTATGACTTAATTTTGATGGATGTACAAATGCCGGAAATGGATGGTATGGAAGCTACCCGCATGATCAGGCTCTGTCTCGAGGCGCAGCCGGTTATAATTGCGATGACTGCAAATGTAATGCAGGGCGACCGGCAGGATTGTATGCAATCAGGAATGGATGATTATATAAGCAAACCTGTTGAGTTAAACGAGTTGATGGGAATGCTCGAAAAGTGGGCCCTACTGATAAACGAAAAAAAGAACGCTGCTGCTGTGGCAAAAAAATAGCGTCGCAAATTCGCTTTAATTCCTTAGAATATCTTCTACACTTTTATTAGTTAAAACTCGGCATGATACCGAAGTTTTACTAGCAATACCATCATACCTATTCCGTTCTTAAATTACCCGGCATCCGCAGAAAAGTGATACACATTCTTCTGCAGAAAAAGTGCCTGGTATTTTGTATGCATCGTCTTTTATGCTATACCAACACGGTAAAAAAAATTAGCCGGTTCAGCTGGCTTATTTTTAGTGTATGTGTGGCAAGTGCACAGGAAGTTAAGTTGTACAACGGATGCAACATGGTGCTGAATGGTAATATCAACGTAATAGTAAATAACACCGCTTTTAAAAACAACGGTATTTTTTCGGCAGGTGGCAGCACTGTTGCTTTTATGGGAGATGCAGATACCACTATCAGTTATTTATCAGGAACCAGCAGTACTACTTTTAATAATCTTACAGTTAATAAATCTGCTTACGGTACAGCCTTAAAATCTGTAGCTTCTGTTAGTAATATATTAGCTGTAAATGGCGGCAATTTATATACAGACAGCAACCTTATATTAAAGTCAGACGCAAACTTAACTGCAAGAGTAGCACCAGTGGCCGCTGCAAGTCATATAGTGGGAAAGGCAATGGTAGAAAGATATATACCTGCAAAACGAGCCTGGAGGTTATTAACGGCTCCCGTTACCAGTTCTAATACTATTTACAATACATGGCAGGATCGTGGCGCCGATAATCCAGGCATAGGGCTGTTAGTAACAGGACCAAATCCTACCGGGGCTTCTGGAAATGGGTTGGATGTAAGTGCTCAAAATTCAGTTTCAATGAAAACCTGGAATTACAGTACGCAGGCTTTAGTAAATGTCTTAAATACCAAAGTACCCATTTCTGCCGGTAACACCGGCAGTGCCGACAATACCGGGTATTTTATATTCATAAGGGGCGACCGTAACCCTGCCAATACGTGTACCTGCACTTTTACAAACACAACTGTTAGCAGCATTGGTGCACTACAAACAGGCACACAAATTTTTCCTGCTTCTTCTGTAGCTGGTAAATATACATTGATCGGCAACCCCTATGCTTCTCCGGTCAATTTTGCGAATCTTTCTTTAAACAATCTTGTGAACCGTTTTTATGTGTGGGATCCGGCCTTAAACCTCACAGGCGGTTATGTGATGATGGATGATTTGTTGTTTACCGGAACCTGGGTGCAGTCTGTGCCAAGTGCCCAAACAACCGATATGCAGTCTGGGCAAGCTTTTTTTGTAGAAACGAAAAATACCAGTCCTGCATCTCTCACATTCAATGAGTCCAGCAAATCTGCTAACAGAAGTAATGTTGGATTCCGGCCTTACAGCACTCCATCAGGAATAATAAAGGTGAAGCTGAACCTGCTAAATGCAGATAACACAACGACACTTGCTGACGGTACTTTTGCAGAATTCAATGATGCATTCAGCAATGGCATAGACCGCGATGATGCTGTGAAATTTAGTAATACAAATGAGAGCCTCAGCATTCTAAGGAACACGAGTTCGCTGGCTGCAGAACGAAGACCAGCACTTAGTCTGAATGATACGGTATATCTTAAAATTGCCGCCACCACCCAAAGAGCCTACCAGTTTGTTTTCGATGCACGCAATTTTCAGCAGCCCAATATAGCGGGTTACCTGGTAGACAGCTATCTCGGCACAAGCAAGTTGATTGACCTTAACGGCACAACTGAGGTAAATTTTTCTATTAATGCAGCCGCAGCTTCTGCAGCAACCAACCGCTTCAGGATTATTTTTAAACCCATAACAGTGCTTCCGGTAACTGTTACGGCTGTGAAAGCATATCAGCAAAATAACAATATCGCTGTAGAATGGAAAGTAGAAAACGAAACCAATATAGTTAGATATGAAGTTGAAAAGTCAACGGATGGAAGAACCTTTACAACTGTTGGTGCCGCGGTAGCGGCCGCTAATGGTGATGTGACTCATGCCTACAGCTGGCTCGATATAAAACCGGTTGCAGGAAATAATTATTACAGAATAAAGACTTATGATTTGAATGGTGCAGTACAATACAGCAAGTCTGTAAATCTTGCACTGGAGGGCAAAATCATTCCTTTTACAATTTACCCAAATCCGGTTACCGGTAGCATTATTCATCTTGAGTTTGCAAACCAGCCTGCCGGAAATTATAAATTTAATATTATCAGCAGCAACGGGCAGGTGGTGCGCAGCAGCGAACTGTTCATTGGCAGCGGCAGTACAATACAGGAATTGAAGACCGGAGCGTATTTGCCGGCCGGGGCGTACACCCTGGATATTGGCGGGCCTGCAGGCACAATTGAAAAGCATGCATTTGTGGTAGAACAATAATCAACATAAAAACTTTAAAAAATACCTGAACATTTCCAATTTCCAAAACAAGAAACATGAAAAGTTTTATCCTTTGCCTGGTGGTAACTGTGTGTAGCCTGGCTCATTCAGTTCAGGCACAAAACATGGCAATCAATACAGATGGTTCAACACCCGATGCCAGCGCTATGGTGGATATTAAAAGTACTGCCAAAGGCTTTTTGTTACCTAGGATGACGACTACGCAGCAAAATGCCATTCCCTCACCGGCAACCGGCCTGCTTATATTCA
>NZ_JAUFQJ010000018.1 GCF_030409685.1 Ferruginibacter paludis | reverse complement strand
TGGAAGTTTTTGTTCCATGGTGTTGATTTTTTAATTATGATAAACAATCGGGACAAAATAAGTTAGCCCGGTAAATAAGTTTTGCTATTTCTGATTCAAGTGATTTTTGCTTGTCTTTTGCATACCAGAGATGTAGTTCATTTGCATAAGTGGCTGCTGTTGCGGGATTGGATTTTAATTGTTTTACCAATTGCTGCGCAACCGAAGGTCTTGGGCCCCAAAAAGCAGTAACATTAAAGTGTTCATCCAACTGAATCAGCTTTGGAATAGACCTGGTTTCATTGGTCAGGTATGCATCCATCAGTTCAGGATGCTGATCCCGATAAACCAATTTCATTTCAATTTTGCTATTACTCATTTCTGACAGGGCATTAAAAACAGGTAACGTTTGTGATGCATCGCCACACCAGTGTTCTGTCAATATCAACCACCAGGTTTTATGTTTCAGGTTTTTAATTTGCTCCACCAGCTCCGCAGATACCTCAAACGTTTTTTCAACCCGGTACATCCGGCGTTGGTTCAGGTTGATGTATTCTTTAATGTTAAAGTCTGCATTTACGGCCAGATCTTCTGCCATTTGCTGCTTGTATTGATTATACCCAATGCCTTTTTGTAAGTACCTTTCGTAATCAGCTTTCTTTAGCGTTATTATCTCAGCTCCTGTTTCCATTGTATAAATTTTAATATTCTTTTGCTTTGACAGAACAAAGTTCCAATTAAACACGCGGTATTAAAATGGAGGATTAACGCAATGGCATGGACAATTTTCCCTGGATAGCAGATCATTAAAGAGACACAACTGTTGCTGTTTAAACAATTGCTGCTTGCCGGAAACGTAAAACTCTAAGCCCTGGCATAGGCAACAGTTTCCCTGTATTTTTGAGGTGACACATTGGTATTCACTTTAAAGAAACGACTAAAGTAATACTCATCTTCATATCCGAGCTCGTATGCAATTTCCTTAACCGCCTTATTGGTTAGATACAATTCTCTTTTGGCTTCAATGATGATTCTTTCATTGATGACATTTGAAAGCGTTTTATTATAATGCGATTTTGAAACCTTTGCCAATGTCTTGGTGGTAACGTACAGCATAGCCGCATAATCCCCGGGGGAATGTTTGGCCCTGAAATTCGCCTCAATGGCGTCTTTTAGCTTTTGAAGGATGTGATGTTCTTTATTCTCTTTTACGCCAGGTGCAGTCGTTGGCTGCTGTTCAATTTTTAACCTGGACGCATTGATAAGGAATATTCTTAAATACGCCACGAGCAAGTCATGCTGGGCCAGCGATGGATTTTGTATCTCAGCTTCAATATTTTCGCATAACATATCAAATGCGGTGACTGAACTATTGTCGATGGCCACAAACGGAGATTGATTGCTATTGTTGTAAAGCACTTCTTTAAATGCCTTTTCTTTTTCCTGCTGATGTACAAACATAAACTCGGGATGGAAATTAATAACAACCCCCTTAATCACGCTTTCTGTAGAAAATACAAATGGTTGAAAAGGGGCAAAGGCAAATAATGTATTGGCATTAAAATCAAATTCAGAAAAACCTGTCTTGACTTTTCCAAAGCCTTCCTTCACCCAAATAAGGGTAAAATAATTATTGCGTTGTACCTGTCCGAAGAAGCAGTTTTCTTCAAACTTAAACAACTTAAATAAAAGGCTTCCGTCGGTTTGATTCAGCATTGAAAGGTTTGTTTGACTGGACATGATTCATTTTTTTTAATAGAAAATAATTCGTCAACAATAAATCTTTCATAGAAGGATTTTCAACTTATTTGATCAGTCTTTCCATCTTCGCAATCAGCTCATCTCTTGAAATTAATCCAACTGCGAAATCACTGACTGTGCCATTTTTATAAAACAAGATGGTGGGCAATTCTGTAATACCAAATTCAATTTTCAATAAAGGGGCTTCATCAATATCAACTTTATAGAAGTTGGCCAACTTTTTATACATGCCAACCATCTCCAGGTAAATGGGCACCATCATCTGGCAAGGCCCACTCCATTCCGCACAAAAACGGACAATCTGCAAACCGCTACCGTTTACTATTTTTTCTGTGAACGCTTTGTTGTTTGATATTTTTATCATGTAGTTTTCTTAACTGGTATGGTTATTATAGCCAAACCGGATGCCAGCAAATTCATTGATCATCCGCTGTTCCCAAAAGCCAATATAGCAAAGGGTTTAAGCGATTTACAAAAGCGTAACCTCATTCGGATAATTAAATTTCTTTTCACGAAATATCAGGAAAGTCACTATATTTCAGGAAATTATTCAGTTCAAAAAAACTTCTTCCGCAATAATTTTATTTTTCCATTTTATTATCCGGGTATCAGGTAATTTTTTTATTGTCAATTTTTCGGCTATGTTTTTTTGACGATTTCTTTCAGGCAATCAGACCCGTAACTTGAAATTCATTGGTATTTTAAAATGTCGCAAAGACATAAAACTTTCGTGATGACAAAAAAGTACATGCAGGATTTTGACAGTGACAGAAGCCTTTCTTACTTCACTTTTCAACACTTAACAGAAGCTGTATTCTGGAATAACTCTGACGGCACCATTATGTATGTAAACGACACAGCCTGCAAAATGTCCGGGTATTCAAGAGAAGAACTGGCAACTATGAAAGTCAGGGATATTAATACTTCGGAATTAACTGCTGACTTATCGGTCTTCAGGAAAAAATTAAAGGCCGCAAAGCAATTGACTTTTGAAACGAAATTCATACACAAACAAGGTCATTTATATGATGTTGAAGTTATCAGCAATTATTTTGAACATAATAAACAGGAGGTTTTTTGTTGCACTGTAAGAGATATCCGGCAACAAAAAGACTATGAAGAAAAATTAAGAAATGCAAATGTAAAATTAGAAGGGCTGCTGAAAGAAAGTGAAGAAAGATTTCGTGATTTGTTTGAAGAGGCGCCTATTGCATACGTGCATGAAGGGCTTGACTCAAAATTTATAAGAGCAAATAAGGCCGCATTAAGAATTTTAGGAGTAAGGCCAGACGAAGTACCATTTACGTATGGTAAAAATATGTCTGCCGATACGCCCGAAGCCCACCGTCGTATGAAGGAAGCTTTCGAATCAATCGGCCGTGGTACCGACACCAGTGGTGTTGTACTGGAATTGCGTCGAAAGGATAATGGCAAACCACTGTGGGTTCAATGGTGGTCTAACCCGGATAAAAGTGGAGAATTTACCCGTACCATGATTCTCGACATCACAGATAAGGTATTAATGGAACAGGAACAGGCCATGTTGCAGGCGCAAAATCAATACTTGCAGGATGAAATTAAACTGAATAATAATTTTGAAGAAATTGTAAGCAAGAGTAAAAAGTTTCATAAGGTTTTACAGCAAATAGAACAGGTTGCATCTACCGATGCCACGGTGTTGATCTTGGGTGAAAGCGGCACTGGTAAAGAATTACTGGCCAGGGCCGTTCATAATATCAGCAAACGAAGTAAACGACCATTGATAAAAATAAACTGTGCTACGCTGCCTGCTAATTTAATTGAGAGCGAATTATTTGGTCATGAACGTGGCGCATTTACCGGAGCAATGGATAGAAAAATTGGCCGCTTTGAACTGGCTGATGGGGGCACTATTTTTTTAGATGAAATTGGAGAACTACCGGTTGAATTGCAGGCCAAATTATTAAGGGTATTGCAGGAAGGCGAGTTTGAACGGCTTGGAAATCCTAAAACGATGAAAGTAAATGTGCGGGTAATTGCTGCTACCAACCGCAACCTGGAAGAAGCTATCGCCAAAAAAGAATTCAGGGAAGATTTGTATTACAGGCTAAACGTTTTCCAGATTGTTTCCCCTCCTTTGCGCAACCGTAAAGAAGATATCCCTTTGCTCGTAAAGCATTTTGTAAAAAAATATGAAAGCAAAATGGGCCGGGAGATAAAACATATACCCGACAAAGTGATAGCTGCATTAATGCTGTATGACTGGCCGGGCAACATCAGGGAACTGGAGAATATGGTGGAAAGAGCATTGATACTTTCGGTTGGCGACACGCTGGAATATGGCGACTGGGTGCCTTCTGCAAAAAATATGGCCGTTAGTCAAACAACTCTTTCAAAGATGGAAGATGTAGAAAGAGCCCATATCATGAGTGTCCTCAATCAAACCAACTGGAAAGTAAGCGGCGAAAAAGGCGCCGCCAAAATACTGGGATTAAACCCTACCACGCTGGAATCCAGGATGAAGAAGCTTGAAATAAAAAGGGAAAAATAAAAAGGCTGCCCTTTCGGGCAGCCACTAACAAAAACCAGCCTGAACTAATCTGCTGAAATACCAACAGTACCCGCTTCCAATCCTGTTATAGTTTGCACATTTGTCAAACTACCATTGCCTGCTACAGCATACACACTGATAGAACTACTACCGCCATTTCGGACATATAAAAATTTGGAATCGTGGCTCAATGCAGCATCTGCCGCACCTGCACCTGCACTTGCAGCAACAGCTGCATTTAAACTAATGCTTCCTGAATAGCTAACGCCAAAACTTGAAATTGTGCCGCTACCCGTATTGGCAGCATAAACATATTTATAGTTATCAGTAACCACTGCCCAGCAAGCCGCCGTTTGGCCTGCACCTACTGGTCCGCTAATTAAAGAGATTGCTCCATTCTCCTGGATGCGATAGGAAGAAACTGTACTTGCTCCTGATGCACCACCGGCAGCTTCTGTAACATATATTTTATCGTAGCCTGCTGCAAATCCAAATGGTGTTAGATTGGCTGAAGTAAGCGTATGCATGGTGCCTGGTAATCCTGATCTGCCAACTGTATAAGTCATAATTGTATTGGCAGCCTTTTCAGTAATTGCCAGTACATTCCCTTCCCGCACAAATGCAATTTCTGCAGGCCCTGAATTGGTAGTACTTAACGGTCTCGTTGAATTTTCCATGGCCCGCAAGCTTCCGTTTTCGCCTAATCTAAAACCGGTAATATTACCCTCTCCACCTGCATTTAAAACATACACCATATCACCAAATTGTGTGATGCTGATTGGCCTTATTCCTCCCGAGCTGATGGTTGAGATCAATTTAATACCATTACCTTTAACCTTCAGGGATGAAATGGTATTACTACCAGCGTTGACAGCCAGTAATACTTTGCCTTCTCCTTCAATACCTTTGCTTGCTACGATAACAGCACCCTGGCTTCCTAAGCCACCGCCAGTGCCATTGTCACCAGTTGGCCAGGATCCTGAAAGTGTAAGTGTGCCATCAAAGGAACGGGAATAATCCAGCACTTTGTTACCAGCCACCTGGTTGCTTAATAGATACACATGGCCTGTGCCTGCCCCACCAACCCGGAGTCCGTTATTGGCGGAAGCGGTTGTTGCAGCGTCGCTGCTTTCAGGAGATTGAAAACCATTGTCCTTTTTACATGCTGAAAGGAACATGGCGGTGACAGCAATTGCAATTGCTATCTGATACTTTGTTTGCTTCATGATTGTTGATTTTATAATTAATAAATGAAAAAAGCTTTTGATTCAGGCAATAGAATGACCGTCCGGCATTTATCCGGCTAATTCAACTATTGCGGTTTGGGTATTGTAAATTGAAGAGGTAATCGATGCCAGTTACTGATTATAGAACCTGTAAAAGCAATAATACGTTGACAGTAAAAAAGTATTCAACCTGATTTTTTTGACTCATTGGATCGTTTGTTGCTTAGCAAAGATGCTACTATAATAAGCAGTATAAAATGGACGAAAGGCCCTAAAGGATGGATGTTTTTTTCTTTGACATTTTAAATTTCCATTCACAGCTTTGTAGAATTCAGCCACCCTGATTTCAAATTTATTCCTTCGTTGATAAATTTAAAATAATCCATTGATGATACCCAACTGATGCCACCTACCAGGCCAATTTTCTCCATAAACGCTTTCCATTAATCCCGGCTAAAAATTATTCTCCTTTATAAGGATTTTAAACTATCCAACCAAATTCACATTGTCATATTTCAATTACCAGCTCTAGCAAATGATCTTGTTACTTCTCTTAAAAAAATTGATTTGTCTTTAAGGAAAACACCAATCCAAACCAATGTCAACAAAATAAATGCAGTTGGTGGAAGATGCTGTGAAATTTCAATAGCGCCAGCACCACCCAGGTATCCGCACAAAAGAAAAAAGCCAATGCGCCAGGTTGCAGGAATTAAATACAGCGCCACACAAGTAAGTTCAAGAAAGCCCAGTGCTGGTAATGGGAAATAAGGAATAATACCTGCTTTTGTAAGGTTATTTACAATTACGGTAGCACCTGCAAATTTTGCAGCAGCACTTAAAGTCAATAGCAAGGCAGGAAGCCATACCAGCATATTTGTTATATTTTTTCTACTTTTCATTTTTTATTTTTTTAAATTATTATTATTTTTTTAATGCATTTAGAATCTCAGCTGGCTCAACCCTAAGTCTGTAATCTCCCCCTTCCGATTTAGCGAAAATGACAGTTCCGCTTTTATCAATCACGAAAACAGCCGGCACCGGAATATCTCTTGATTTGTCATCATAAAAACTATGGAAATCTACGCCCAGTTTTTGCGCTTCATCAACCGCCTCAATCGAATTTTGAATGATAGTGGTAAATTGTTTTGCCACCTGGTTACCTTTATCACTTAATACTTCAAATTCAAGGTTGTGTTTAGCCTGCATATCTAAAGAACTATCCGGATTTTGAGATGAGATGGCAATTAGATTGGCTCCCAATGCTTTGATTTCAGGTAAAATTCTTTGGTAAGCATTCAAAACTAAATTACAGTAAGGACACCAGTTACCTCTGTAAAATGTAATTACTACCGGCCCTGCAATTAATAAATCCTGTAGCGCAATTTTTATATTTACTGCATTCGGTAATTTAAATAAAGGGGCCCGATCGCCCACTGATAATTTTAAGGGAGATGCAAAATTTAACCCTAACCGGGTTGCATCTACATTAAACACATCTAAAGATTCTCTTGAAACCATGGCAGCAAGATTTGCTTGTAACCCCAATTTTTCTTCATTATAACTGGGCATTCTTTTTTCTTCTTTCATTATATTATTTTAAATTTTGTGTCACATTGACAACACAAAATTGCAACTGTTGTGAACGATAAAAAATGAAGTAGATTAGGAAATTCCTGATTAATCAGGTTAGCTATTTAGACTTCTTGTTTCTAATTTTGCTTAGAAATTCTGTACTAAAACCAAGGTAAGAAGCAAGAGCATATTGAGGTACCCGATTTGCAATAGAAGAATATTTTTGCATAAACTCATCATAACGCTCCTCCGCAGTTTTGCTAAGATTGGATAACATTCTTCTTTGAAGAAATGCAAAAGAGCGTTGCGATATAAGTCTAAAAAAACGTTCAAATTTTGGAATTGTTTCCAGCAACCGCTGTTCGGATAGATAGTCAAATTGTATTAATGTGGTATCCTCCAAAGCCTCAACAAATAAAGTTGCAGGTTCCTGATTTAAATAACTGTTCATATCGCTAATCCACCAGTCTTCAATTGCAAAAGCAATCGTATGCGATTGCCCCTTACTATCTACAAGATAAGCCCTCATGGAGCCTCTCAACACACAGCTTCTAAATTTACAGGTATAACCAGGTCTGACTACAAATTCCTTTTTCTTAACTTTTGCAATTCTTAACTGAGAAACAAAATAAGATTCTTCTTCCTCAGTAAGCTGTATATATTTTGCAACATATTTTTTAATTTCCAAAAAATCATCCATTATTTTGAGCTTTTAAATTTTTTGGTAAATAAATTTTGTTTAAAATATTATACGGTTTAATAACCTATCTAACAAAAGTTTCAATTCAGTAATCGTTTCATCACTTTTTATCTCTCCTGTGTCAGTTATTTTACTTTTGATAGTAGCAATGCTTAAAGACGAACGAGCACCCATATTGGTACCTAATGCAGTGAGCGTAAGTAGCAATGAGGCCAATGCTTTATCGCCGCCGGAATACAACGGAGATGCGCTGATTGCAGCAACGGGCTTTTCATTTAACTCTCCGGAAGATACTACCCAGTCCAATGCATTTTTTAAAACACCCGGCACACCAAAAGCATATTCAGGAGTAGAAAAAATTACGCCATCAGCCTCTCTAAGTTGCTGCCTGAAACGATTTACCACTTCAATGTCATTTGCTGATTCGGGATTGAAATGGGGCAACTTATCCAACCCTTCAAAAATATTGACTCTTACATTTTTAGTGGCAATCTTGCTGATAGCCCTCAATATATTTGTGTTAGCTGAAGTGGATTTCAAACTTCCTGAGATCGCTAAAATATTGATCACTTTATTGTTCATACGTAAATAAGGTTTATAAATGTTGCTGTGTAAATTGAACATCCAGAAAATTGCCCTGAATATTTAATAAACTTGCACCCATTTTTTTAAGTTTACTTTGGATGATGGCTGGTGTTTTATCTGTATAGCTTTTGTAGTGATTGATTAAAATTCCACTTGCAAAAAAGCCATTTGCAATAACACCAAATATGATAGTTTCCTTTCCGAAGGGATCAATAAAACTGTGGCATTCTATAATTGAAAAATCTTTTTTTCTTAAAAATATTTTCCGCTGTATCCATAAAAGATTAGTGCCTATTAATTGAAAATCTTCAGTAAAACCTCTTTCATGTAAATCAATTACAGCCTCAGATTTGCTAAAATATGTATTCATGTAATCCATTTTTTGAAATTTAAAAAGAGGCAATTGTAAAAACAACTCCTTCAGGCCGCTCAATTATTCAAATAACTTGCTTCATCTGCTTTACAAAGATGCTATGGCAAACACTTAAATAAAATGGATAATAATCACTTATGGATGGATGAATTTACCCGCAGGTTTTAAAAAGCCGAAGATGCAAAAAACCATGTAGATGCGAATGGAGCAAGTTTTATAATTGGCAATAGATGACCAATAATGATTATAGTCAGGGCCTTGTGCAGGTTGGGAATTTGTTGTAGTGTCCGCTTGGTGGTGAAGCAAATTAAAGGAACGAAAATTTACTTCATTCCTCAAAAGCAGCTGTTAAACTCCCATGCCTGTAACCAAAGTAAGATTGTACAATGTTGTAAATATGATTGTCCCTTCTAATCAGCGACGGATTTCGTGATTGCCTATTCTTTCATAACAGGTAACTCAACATAACTTGCGTATTGTTTATTACAATAAACCGTTTCTGTTGCTTTAATAAAATCACTTTCTTTAGCTTCAAAAATAGAAGGAACGTATTTCTGCGGATTACGGTCAATAATTGGAAACCAAGTACTTTGTACCTGTATCATCATTTGATGTCCCTTTAAAAATGTGTGATTAATATCGTGCAGGTCTATAACAAATTCTTCTGCTTTACCCGGCACAAGTGGCGAAGGCTGCATAAAACTTTTACGGTAACGGCCTCTTATCACTTCCATGGCGACAGGCAGCTGGTAGCCACTCATCTTTCTGTTACCCGTATCAAAAGCAGGATATACATCAATCAGTTTTACCACAAAATCTGCATCGGTACCGGTAGTAGATGCAAAGAGATGCGCCATTACTTTGCCGGTAACAGTTTCATTTTCCGTAAGACTGTCCATTATAAAACTTACCACATCTGGTCTTGTGGTTACAAACCGTTGGTCTTCCACATGCCAGGTATACCAACGGCTGCCTTCACCATAAGTGGCTTCAATAGGTAAGCTACGATAAGGCACAGGTGTTGCAGGGTCGCTTACATAGCTTACAGCACCTGTAGCAGACGATGGCTGTATAAAGCTTGCTTTATGTTCGCTGGTAGCATACAATTTTTTCATTACCGCATTTTTTGGAGGCCACGAATCGTATGTCTTCCATATATTACTACCTGTCTGGAAACAACTGGCTTCAACAAACTTACCATCGCCAATACCTCTGAGCCAGTAATCAAACCATCGCTTTTGTAAAGCCTGGAACCATGCTGCCGTATTGCTGCCAAAGTTTATCTCGCCAAGGCTATCTGCTTTTTGGTCTTCCCATCCGCCATGGTTCCAGGGACCGAGTACGATAAAGTTTCGGTTAAAACTGTCCTTCTTTTCAAGGTGCCGGTACATCAGTTGCGGCCCGTTCATATCTTCCTGGTCAAAGTATCCACCTACATGCAGAATGGGTAATTGCGGAGTTTGTATATAAGTAAGCGTGGAACTTTTTTTCCAGTAATCATCATAATCGGGGTGTTTTATAAAATCGTTCCATGCTGCAAGGCGGCCTTTGTAATATTTATCATTTACATTTTTTAAAGAACCTAATTGCAGGTACCAATTATAGAGATCATATTGCGGAAAAGGGAAATTGCTATTAGACAGTTTATCATTCTCAACCAGATAACTGTATTCAAAACCATAGCTTAAACGAAATGCGCCATTGTGATGAAAATCGTCCCCCAAAAACATATCAGCAGGTGATGCCTGCGGCGAACTTGCTTTGAGGGCAGGGTGAGGATCAACAGATGCATCCAACGCAAGATAACCGGGATAAGAAACACCATTGATACCTGCCTTTCCATTATTGTTCTTAATATTCTTTACAAGCCAGTCAATAGCATCATATGCATCGGTGCTTTCATCTGTTTTGGTTTTATCAATTAAATGATACAGCGGGCGGGTCATTTCAAAACTGCCTTCGCTTTTGAATTTTCCGCGCATATCCTGGAATACGAAAATATACCCGTCTTCAGCCATGGGCTGGAACGACCCCATTTTTTTTACTGGTATTATTGCGTTTTCAGGCAAAGGGAAATCGGCACCATAAGGCGTTCGTTTTATTAAGAAGGGGCCGGGAGCCATTTCCTGTGTAGGGGCAAGTACAACAGTAAAAAGTTTTACACCATCTCTCATTGGTATCATATAAGTTTTCTTGGTATAAGACGAGATGGTATCAGTTTGGGCATAAACCCCGCAGAAAAATGAACCAATCAGCAAGATAAAAATTAAGCTCTTTTTCATGGTAAATATTTGTGATAAAAATTGTTTGTGGTGAATACCTGTAAGTTAGCAGTTGAAAAATATAAGTATGTCTAAACTGATTGCTAACAAATAAAGATGTGATGTATGTTTAATACTATACTATTTTGTGCTACTCAATATAAATCACAAGGGTTAAGATACTAAATTTTATTAGTTGCTCTTATCAAAATAATACTGCTAATGAATCCTTAAGGTGAATCTATTGCCATAACCCGTGATTTTGAATTATTATCCTACTGTTATTTGCTTTACACAATTTCACCGATCACAAAATTCATCTTCATCTTTATTCTCCTGCCAGGTAAATTCTATCGTATGGGCAACTTCTCTGGCAAAATCAATTCCATGTATATCCTGGAGAAAACCAAGCGTCATATCCATACCTGCACTTACTCCGGACGAAGTGTAATATTTGGCATCCACTACCCAGCGGGCTCTTCTAACCCAGTTTACATTTAACCCTTGTGTGGTTACCCAATCAAAAGCTCTTTTATTGCTGGTAGCTCTCTTGCCATCTAAAAGCCCGGTCTTTGCCAGCAAAGCGGTGCCTGTACATACCGTTAAAACATATTTACTCAATTCCGCAATCTTCTTTATTTTATCAATTAATGAAACATTGTTTACTTCTACTCTTGTTCCATACCCACCGGGTATAAGAAATATATCTACACCGTTTTCAATCTCGGCAAGGTGTTTAGTCAGAATTGAAACGCCATGGGTATTTTCTACTAGTCCACCTGAAAGGGAATAGAAGGAAACCTGGTAGTCATTTGTAAGCCGGCCAAATATTTCTACAGGACCAAATACATCCAGTGTTTCAAAGTTGTCAAATAATAATACCGCTACTTTCATTTTATATTTTTAAGTCGATTATTTTAGTCAGGTTAAATCTTTTGATTTTTAATCAAAAGATTTTAAATACGGAAAAGCGTTTTCCAATATTCATTGTGTTTTAAAATCAACCAAAAGCCAGGATTCATTTCCCGGCCTTTAGTTGGGCTTTTCAATATGTTATATTTCTATTTTCCACCGGCAACTTTTGCTGCATAAAAGCGATGCATTTCTTTAGAGATATATTCAAGATTATCTTCTACTGCAAAATGACCAGCATCCAAACGATGCATCTCCGCTTTTGGGAGATCTTTTAAATATGCTTCTCCGCCAGCCGGTGTAAAGAAGATGTCTTTTTGCCCCCAAAAAATAAGCGTCTTTGGTTGATTCTTGCGAAGGAATTCCTGCCACACAGAATACAATTCTACGTTGGTACGATAGTCATAAAATAAGTTAAGGTTAACACGTACCGCATTTGGCCTTTGCATAAATCCATAATCAGATTCCCAATTATCAGGACTTATCAGATCAGGATTTTTTGCACCGAATAAGTAAATACTTTTTATTGCATCGTGTGTAAGAAATGCTGCCAGCGGCTTTTCTGTTTCTTCTGATCTGTTTTTCCATAAAGCACCACGGAAGCCATCCCATGCTGCAGTAAAGCCAACTTCATATGCATTAGTATTTTGAATAATTAACCAGTCCAAAGCTTTTGGATTACGGCCTACAATTCTAAATCCAACGGGGCCACCATAGTCCTGTGCGAATAAACCATAATGGTCAAATCCTTTTAATTGTAAAAAGTGCTCAACAGTTTGTGAGATACCTTCAAAGGTATAATTGTAGGTTGCCGGATCAGGCATATAGCTTAAACCGAAGCCAGGATAATCCGGAGCAATTACATGAAACTTATCCGAAAGCGACTGGATTAAATCACGGTATTGGTGCGACCCTGCCGGAAAGCCATGCAATAAAACAATCTTCGGACTTGCCGGATTTCCTGCTTCCCGGTAAGCAATATTTAAACCGTCTACCTTGATAGTTTTGTACGATACCTGTGCAAATGATGCAACAGAAATAAACAGTAATACTGTTACTGCAAATAGAATGGTAATCTTTTTCATTGTTCTTTTTTTGTTGTTTTAATGTCGTTATTGACAGTACAAAGATGCTACGACATCCAACTTTTAAAAATGGATGAACAACGCAAAAGGATGGATGATTTTTTTTGAAAGGATTTGTAATAGCACCTAATGTCTTTTTCAAAATTTTATATAAAAGCTTTGGTACATTGCCTATTTCTTTGAAACCATTCCGTCTATAGAGTACTTACCACTTCCATTTACAATAGTTGCAAGCGATAGCCCAATTGCCAATAAATGATATTCATAGCCTTCTCCTTTTTGATTACCTAACCAATTTATAAAAAAACCATTTTGGATATGAGCAATAAAAATGATACCGACCATTAAAATAATAATAGCTGCAGACCATATCCTGCTTCCTACGCCAGCAATAAGGGAAAGAGAGCCTATAAACTCAATAATGATTACAAGAAACCCTATCAGCCATGGTAAATGCAAAGTGCCTGTAAAGAACCCCATGGTTCCGTTAAATCCATAACCGCCGAAGATCCCTAGCATCTTTTGTGCTCCATGCGGAAATAAGACCAGGCCAATTGTAAGCCTTGTAATTAAACCTGTCCAGTCGTTGTTTGTGTGTAATATTTTCTGTTTCATTTTGTTTATTTTTAATTGTTTAAACGATTTACTGTTTTGTAAAACACAAAGCAACTAAGAAACAAAACCACGAAACTTAAAGTAGTTTAAGAAATTATTTACGGGCTAATTTTCTCCGGATCATACTAAGAAATTCCGGAGTGATACCAAGATAGGCGGCCACTTGTTTTTGCGCAAGCCGCTGTTCTAACTGAGGATACTTTTTTATAAAATGCAGGTAGCGTTCTTCTGCAGTAAAGGAAAGGTTTTGATTGATGCGTTGCTGCTGGGCAACAAATGCATTTTGAAGTATGAGCCGGAAAAAGCGTTCAAACTTAGGTACACATTCATATAACTTCTCCAAATCATCTTTTGAAATTTGCAGCAACTCGGTATCTTCTAATGCATCAATTATAAAATTACCCGGGGTTTGTGTAAGAAAACTATAGAGGTCACCCGTCCACCACTCTTCAACAGCAAACATCACAATATGTTCTAGGCCCGCATCGTCAATAGTATAAGACCGTAAACATCCTTTTGTTATGAAGCTTTCATATTTACAAATTTCATTAGGCCGTAACAAATATTCTTTTCGCTTGATAGTTTTTGGATAAAGTAATGACAAAAAATAATTAGCCTCAATATCATTCAATTGAATATATTGATTAATATTTTTTATGATTGCATCTTCGAACATTGCTTATTTGATTAAATATTTTTCATAAAACTATAAGAAACCGAATTAGATAGTATCATATTTCATAAATTAAAACTGAAGCCTTGTTTATTTCTTTTTAGTTTAAAGTTACTTTTGTAATGAATTTGAAATTAATAATAAATGCAAAAGGAAAGAATTGTTGTAAAAGGTATACAGGTTGATGAAAGCTCCAGATGTTTTCACTATCATTCAATTTTAGATATTGTTGCAATAAGATTCAAATGCTGCAATGAATATTATTCTTGCATATACTGTCACGAGGCTAAATCTAATCATCAGGTAATAGTTTGGAATAAAAATGAATTTGATATACGTGCAATTTTATGTGGCAATTGTAACACCGAGTTGACAATAAGAGAATATTTGAATTCGAATAATTCGTGCCCATTTTGTAATTCATCCTTTAATCCAAAATGTGTTAACCATCATATGCATTATTTTGAATAGATCTATTAAACTTTTTGATTAATATAAATTCATTAAGACCTGTTTAATAGTATCATGGTTCTTCCAGGGAATAAAATGATTTGCACCCTGTATCAATGTAAGTTTTACAGATGCTGCATTCACTAATTTCTTTTGGGCGTACATTGCATTACCAACCGGCACCAACGGATCTTCTGTACCATGTACAATAAACACTTTGCATTTTACTAACGGAAATTTATCCTGCAAAGCATACACATCTTTCTTAAAATATTTTAATTGGTATAATACTGAAAAATAGTTGGTAAAATCTGTTGTAATCCTTTATAGTATTCATTTTGA
>NZ_JAUFQJ010000017.1 GCF_030409685.1 Ferruginibacter paludis | reverse complement strand
CCCGCCGAACTGGTATAAGCCGTAACAGTGTTCGTAAATATCTTGCCATGTTGCTTCCTGCAAGTGATGCGGACAGTCCCGCATTATCTAACCAGGATCTGGCGGATAAAGCCTATAACAACGATCAGTTGGAGCATGATGCTTTGCGGATGGAACAACTTAGCCAGCATTTTAAATCCTGCCAGTCAGAGTTATCAAAAACCGGTGTAACACGCCAGCTGCTTTGGCAGGAATATATGGGCCTTTACCCCGATGGATACAGTTATAGCCGGTACTGCTATCATTTAAAACTATACCTTAAAAACTCCGATGTATCCATGCACCTGGAATACCAGCCTGCGGATATAATCATGATTGATTTTGCCGGTAAGAAACAACATTATGTTGACGTGCCTACCGGTGAGTGTATAGAGTGCCAGGTGTTTGTAGCTATACTTCCTTACAGCGGCCTTATTTTTTGCAAAGCTGTTCACAGCCAGCAAACAGCAGATTTTACTACCTGCATCAACAGCATGCTAAAATATTATGCCGGTGTACCGGCTACTATTTTATGTGACAACCTGAAGACGGCCGTTATCCGCCCAAGCCGTTATGAACCTGTATTTACGGATATATGCTACCAGCTAAGTGAACATTACGCTACTACCTTTAGCGCTGCACGCCCTTATAGCCCGCGTGACAAAGCAATGGTAGAACGGGCTGTCAGCATTGTGTATGCGCATGTGTATGCGCCGCTGCGACACGAGGAGTTTACAAGCCTGGCTACTCTTAACGAGGCTATGACCCGGCAACTATATTTACTTAATAATAAGCCTTATAAAAATACGGCTTACAGCCGCTGGTATTTTTATGACAAGCACGAACATGGCTTGCTAAGGCCACTACCTTCAGAACCCTTTGGCCCTAAAAAAGTCGTTGTACTCACTGTTCAGCGTAACTATCATGTTCAACTCTCAGAAGATCATCTGTATTACAGTGTGCCGTATCAACATGTTGGCAAAAAAGTGAAAGTGCTTTATGACAACCGGGTAGTAGAAGTTTACCTGAACACAGATCGCATTGCCCTGCATATTAGAAAGCCTCACAGCAAAGCATATACAACCCTTGCGGATCATATGCCTCCGCACCACCAGCGCATGCAAACCATTAAGGGCTGGAACAAAGAAGAGCTTCTGTTGCAGGCAAACAGCATCGGCACAGCAACCTTACAGGCGGCTACACTGATGCTGGAAAACAGTATTTATATCGAACAGAATTACAAAGCATGTTTTGGTATGCTGATGCTACAAAAAAAGTATACCAAACAGCGGCTGGAAGCAGCCTGCAACAGGGCACTGCAAGGAACCCGGGTTAACTATACAATGATCAGAAACATTCTTGAACGCGGGCTTGATAAACAAATAATAGTTCCTGAAAATGATACCAGCATACCACTGCATGATAATATCAGGGGAAAAGATCACTATCAATAATTACAACTAAAACAAAAGTAAAATGAACACAACACAAACGCTTGAACAAATGAAACAGCTGCGGCTGCAGGGTATGTACCATGCTTACCGCACTCAACTGGAACTACCGCTGGATCAGCAGCTGGATGGGCATGACCTGGTAGCCCAGTTGGTACAATCCGAAGAGCTTACCCGCAGCAATGAAAAAACCGCTTACTACCTTAAACTGGCCAAGCTGCGTTTGCCTGCAACGGTCGAACAAATAGAATGCGGCCCTGCACGCAACCTGAGCAAGCAACAAATGGCCACCCTTATTGAAGGCCGTTATCTGCAACAAGGCGAGAATATTTTAATTACCGGTTCCACCGGTTGCGGAAAAAGTTACCTGGCTTGCGCCCTTGGCCACCAGGCATGTCTGCAGGGATATAAAACCACTTACCTCAATATGAACCGCCTGATAGAAAAGGTAACATTGTCTAAGCTCGATGGCTCTTACATTAAATTGCTCAATCACCTGG
>NZ_JAUFQJ010000002.1 GCF_030409685.1 Ferruginibacter paludis | reverse complement strand
TAATCAGACGTTCATTTTTCACGATTAAAAGAGCATTGCCCAATATGTTTTGTTATTTAGACAACCCCAATATTCCCAAAACAACCAATGGAATAGAATCTTACTTTGGGCATCTTAAAAACCATCTTGACCTGCACAGAGGATTAACCAAAAACAACCGAATCAACTTCATCAAATGGTATATCTACTTCAGAAACAAATCCAAGCTTTGAGTTTTCCTTAGCCATGCAGCAATCCAATAATATAAACTAAAAAGCAACCCCCTAAAGGCTGCTTTTTATCATTGTCTTGCATTAATCATATTGCTGGCAGGTTGCTCTCCAGCAGAGCCTACTTCCTCTTAAGATTAACATCTGCAATAAAAGGATTTTGACACAAAAAATCACCAACTATTTTTCAGTACATTACCTTTTAATTCAGTGTTGCTCGGACGCATAGCACCCGGCACCAAATAACTTACTATACCTGCGTCCAGGATATAGCGCCAGCTTTCTTTTTTTTCTTCAGCAGGATCAACAGAGCCAGCCAATAAAACCAGCCCATCGAAAAGGCGGGGATTATCAGCATTCAATTGTATAATCATTGGGCCACCCAATGAATGGCCAACAAGGTATAACGGCTTACCGTTTCTCCATAATTTAAATAGAGGGCTTATAAGGGCCGATTGGTCTTCTATATGTTGTGCATTGCCAAAATCACTGTAACCAAATCCCGGACGGTCAATTGAAATCATCCGGTACTTCATCAACAAATCTTTGTCCTGCATATACTGAGCAAATGCGTCCCAGCTTCCAGGTGATCCATGCACAAAAACAATGGTTGGCAAAGTGTCGTTTCCGGTTTTGGCATAATGCATATTGGCTCCATTAACTTTTACTGTTGCAACTGTTAAAACCACGCCTGTTTTTTCAAAATTCTTTTTGGCTTTGCTGTCGCTTATTCTGAATTTCATACAACTCTGGGCTATTACTAACCATATCACCAGGAACATCGCAATCCCAAAGAACGACCGCTTCATAATTTTTCTCCATTTCATTCTTAAAACTACATAAGCCCTTGCACAATATCATTATCGCAGCATTAATTAATAAATAAGATCCGGGATATGAAGTGAGTTCTGCCCTTGGAAGTAGTTAACTATTTCTCTCCACAAATAATAATACCGTTTGAATCAACCATGGTTTTACCAACAGGGTATCGTTTATTAATTGATTCAATCACTTCATTTTTTATGGTAGCTTTTAACTGCTCATCTACTTTACCAAGCGCCGCTGCTACAGGGCCAGCCACTTCGTTCATAAAGTTCCAATACCCCTCTGCGTCTCCACAATTTAATTTACCCGATACTTCTGTTTCAGCAACATTCTTCAGTCCCGCCTTGCTGAATAAATCAGCCATAAAGCCTTTGGCTGCACAACGAAACATTCCCGGCGCACCTGGAAGCGGCGCAGGCATTTCAATGTTTTTATGAATCACATTCATAATGGCAGTAACCCAAAAATTCTTTTCCCCTGCATTCCATACAGACGTTGCAATTCTTCCTCCCGGCTTAAGAACCCGAACCATTTCTTTGGCAGCCAATTCCATGTCCGGAAAAAACATAAATCCAAATCGACAACTTATTACATCAAATGTATTATCCGCAAATGGAAGCTCGCTAACTTCGGCAGTAATAGTTTCTACATTTTTAATGCTTCGCATGATTGCATTTTCACGGGCTATCTCCACCATATTTTCTGCAATATCTGTAATGAAAACTTTTCCGCTGGTGAGCATAGTGGCTATAGTAAGACCGGGCTCTCCTGTACCTGCCGCCACATCCAATACGATGTCATCATCCTTAATATTAAGTGTGCGGATAATTTCATCCCCCATTGGCTTTAAAAACTCCATGGTAATGTGATCCCATTTTTTCCAGCCGGATGAAATTTTATTCCACGAGTCTTTCTGTTGCCGGCGAATCGATTCAAGTTGAGTTGTCATGTTAGTGTTGGTTTATCTATTTATAATGGCTAAAATAAAACAAGAGAGAAATGGTCTAATTCATTTTGTTTTAAATTGCAATGTAAATTTGCAGGTATGCAAAATAAATTTGGATGGAGGATTTTCACTAAAGGATGGACAATTGTCACTTTTTTACTATTTCCACGCAAAGATCTATGTCTTAAAGTACAACGCCTTACTATTGATTATTAAGCCTAAATATTTAGTAAGTCGTTATAAATAAAAAGCCGCCCCGCAATTGCTTTTGGGACGGGTTCTTTGGCTTTTCATTTTATCAGTTACCACTAATAAAAATGTACCGTTTTATATAGAAGGCACTGTAAAAGAAATGCAGCAGCTCTAATGATTTATAATGCTGGAGCTAAAGGAAAATCTACAGGCACTTTTGTAAGGTTATGCAAATAGTTCATAGCCGTTTTATCACTAACCTGAAGAATTAGGTCAACCAGGTTTTCGTTGGTGTAACCTTGGGCATAAAAGTTGTCAACTAAAAATGCATCAGCATTGCCACGATTTTTTGTAATGCTTTCAGCTAACTGAACCAGTGCATTCAATTTAGCATCTGTTGCTTTTCCTTTGCGGATATCCGTTAATTGTTCATCAGTAAAGCCATTCATTTTGCCGATTACAATATGTGCGCTTTGGCAATACACACAATTGTTAACCTGGCTTACTACAAGGTTTACTGCTTCTTTTTCTTTGTTGCTTAAACTGGTTTTTGAATTTTGATAAGCCAGGTATTTAGCCAAGCCATTTTCTGAATAGGCGATGGTTGCATACAGGTTTGGAACAAAGCCCAATGCTTTGTGTAATGTGTCAAAAATGCCCTGATTGGTTGTACCTACTTGTTCTCTGGTTGGAACTGTGAAATTTTTCATTTTGTATTTTTTTAATTTTTGATGTCGTTATTGACAATGCAAAGATGCCACGGATAATGCCGCTATAAAATGGAGGATGTACGCAATAGGATGGATAATTTTTACTGAAATAATTGCGTCAGAAAAATTGCAATGAAGATAAATGCCTTGTTATAATGCAGGGTTAATTCTTACCAATAAAAAATCGCTAACGGAAATACTTAAAAAGAAAACAAGTGATAAATGACCAATATTATATATGCAGAACCCATACCTTTATTTACATGGGAAATGTTAAGCCTAAAGTAGTTTAATAATTTTTTTCCAAAAATCATATAGGTGAACATTGCCAATAGAGTACCAATCGCATTGTATAAAATAAACAGCAGCAAGGCTCCACTATTTATATCTAACCGGACGGCCTTGTTTACCAAAACTCCGGCAACTACCCAAAACGGAATTTGTTGCGGGTGAATGACAATACTAAAAACTCCCCTGATGATTGTATTTTGATGTGTAGCATTTTTATTATGCTTCTTTTCTACCATCATCCATAACCCCATTATAAAAATCAACACATAAGAAATGATTTCAATCAACTTATAAAAGCTACTGTTGCTCTTAATGGCATTTAAAAATGTAAGTGATACACCGCAATAAATACTTTCAAATACAACAATCAGGGTTAGTATGATCAAGAGCAATTTGAACTTTTTTGCACCATATAACGCTACTACCATTAAATTGATATTGCCAGGAAAAAGATATCCATAAAACCCAACCGGTATGCCAATCATACTCATATAAAATGCACGCTTTGTTTATATTCTTTTTCCAACTTCCTGGTATTCTTAAAAGATTTAAAAGACATAAAGGGAACGCCAGCCTGTTTATTAATAAATGCTGCCTGGTACATCATCCTGTAATGGTTTGCGATAACTTTTTGGGCTTTAAAAAATGAAAAGCGGGGATCATAAATATGTGATGGCTCTGCCCCGGCACCATTTAATTCAAGTATAGCTATATTTTTTCCCATCTTTAAATCCTCAATACTGGTGCATCGCAAATCATACCTGCCAAAATAAAAGCCGTCAATTTGTTTACTGATATAATCAAAAGTATTTACCAATGCTTCATCAATGATGTGGTTATAATCCAGGAACATAGCTCCCAATACATGATTACCATAAGGAACCAATACTTCCTGTTCGCCTAATGCTAAAATCCGGCTGAAGTCAATTTGCTTGTTCTGCTTTAGTTTAAAGTATTGTAAAAAAGAACGGTTGTTACGCTTAATCAACTCTTCAATGGTAGCATATCCATCTCCGGTTACAGTTAACAGCTTCTTTAACGTAACGGAGGTTAAACTTCCCTTTTCACTGTGTGGGCTTCTATAATAAAAAATACTAAACTCCAATGGGTAATGCACATAGGCCTGTATCAGGAAGTCAACTCTCATTGCCTTTTTATAACATACAAGCTCATTTGCTGAAGCAATCTTCCTTACGCACCATCCCCTTTCACCTCTGTCCGGTTTAGCTATTACCGGGAATTCGATACCAGCACCTTTCATTTTTGTTGAAATTACCGTAACATCATCCTCCTTATTAACCAATACAGTAGATGGATAATATTCCTTTGGTATCAATTTAAAAATACTCCATTTGCTTTCAAAAAACATTCCGCCTGTTTCAATAGAAGGGTTCGAAGCAGAAAAGAAAAAGAATGATCTGGCCTTTATAGCGAGGTAGATATAATAAAAACTAACGGGGAAATAAACAAGCCACATGGGCCAATACTCCCAGCTAAAAGTCTTTATGTAAAAAGACCTGAATTTAAATTTTGTTAGATTGCTCATACTATTTTATTTGATTATCCAAACGTTTTCTTCAAGAACGACCGATACGAGAGAGGCTAAAATAATAGCGCTTGCTATAGCCCCATGCAACATTTCATTGTCAACTTTTTTAAGGGCCGTATAAAGCATTACACTTAAAAAAATTAGTAGTGGTATCTGCTGTAACGGGCTTTCCTTTAAAAAGAAATAATTAAAGAGTATCGAGATGAAAATGCTTATTCCAACAATGATAAATAGTAATGGATATTGACTTTTGTAAAATAGTTTCATTTCATTTCGCTCTTCTCTTTCGTTGGTTGGTAACAACATTTTGGCGACACAAAAAAGCGAAATTGGATACAGCAGTATAAAAAACAATTCAGGTAAATGCCATACCGGTTTATCTTTTAACTGATAAGTAATAAACCAATCCTGGATATGAAGAAACAGGATAAAAACAATCCAAAAAGTATGCGGCCAGTAAAACCTTACTTTTTTATAATTATATAACAAATCAGAAAACGCCGATAGTATTTGTGTAATGCCAAGGCCTAGAATTATTGAGACCAATATGGATACATACTCAAACGGACTTATCTGGTTGTTAAGCATAAGAATTGGCCATTAGCTTTACGTTGTAAAATTTTTATTGACATGACCACCTGAATCAATGAGACTTTATTTACTATACTTTATGTAAAACCTATTTAGAAGGCCGCAAATTTTTAGTGCCGTTGTTAAACCAAATTTTCTTGTCATGAAAACTATCATTCAGAAAATCATGATATTGCATTCTTGCTGAATCATCTGTTTGAAGTTCAATAAAAGTGTAACTCAAAGTTTTTGTTTGCTCATTCCTGTTCATTAAAAAACCATTCTCACTTTCCGTATATGATTTAAAAAAGTTAAATACCGATAGCGAAGAAACTGGCGTATTTATCCCTATCCATTGCCGAAATAATTCACTCCGATGCATTCTCGCTTGTTGATCGTACAGGGTGGAAGATGACCAAATATAAGGTTGACCGGATTTTAATAATGTTCCATGCTTATGTTCTCCATCCCAAACCAATTGAAACAAATTTCCTTCATTCCAAACCACTAATGTAAAAGGTTCTACATCCTGCATATCCATCAAATTCCAATTCCCGACCGGTAAGTTGGATGCTAATAATTCAGCAACAATGAGCCCCCTGCTTTTCCGGTAATTTGTTTTACGCTCATGTTTTTCAAAACCACCATTTAATAAGATGATAACACTACCTGATTCCGTTACCCCCAGCCATGTGCCGCCTGCCATAGCATCTATCGGAGATAATATAACAGCATTTCCCTCTTTATAAATATCAGGTACCACAGCCTTTGGGCGTGACGGGCTCTCATCCCTTAATGATGCAAAGAAATATTTATCCCCCTTTGGTATAAAGACCACTGTACACATAACTATAACGATTAAAATTTAAAACCCAAACCGTGTCCCTGCTAAAAACGAAAAAGCGGTTGGCCGGCTATCCTGAACATGAATATTAGCCGACAAATAAGCCACATCTACATAAAGCGTTTGAAGAATTTTTGAAGAAGTACGATACCCAATTCTTGCACCTTGTTTTGCATATATGCCAGTCATTCTGGTAACCTGCTGTTCTATGATACCAGTATTCTTTACCGTCAATCTTGGCTCACCAATATTGGCATAGCCCAAACCAACATAGGGAGATACAAAGAATTTACCAGTCTTACTGATTGAAATATTTCTGCCCAGGTTAAACCCGGCTAAAAATACTGAGCTGTTGGTATGCTGAAACAGATAGGAAGAACTTTCATCCTTTACCTGTTGATTGTATTTAACTGCATTAAAGTCCAGCACAAATTGTGTAAAATAACGCTTGCTGAATTGATATTCAATCCCTGAATTTAAAGCCAGGGAATTTTCATAGGCTTTTGAAAATGAAGAAACAGGTGCAAATAATCCAACCGCCGTTGTAAAATAAAATTTGCTGCTATCCTGGGCACTAGCTATGGTAGCGAAACCAGCAATAAAGGCAAATACCAATAAAATACGCTTGTGCATTGTGCTTAATTTTGAGTTTTATGTTGGGTAGCGAGATATTTAATAGTAGAATAAGCCATACCAAAATCATCGCCCACTATTTCTAATTGCATTTCTCTTAAGGCTACCCGAATTAAAGCCAGGTGATGAATAGCATGTTCTGCGTTGTAAACAATTTCCCTGAAATAAGTAGTGGTAACATCATTGAGTGCATTTTCTTCACAGCATTCAATTACTAAATTCATTTGTTTATCGGACTGTATAATCTGTTCCACGACTAGACTTAATTCCTGCATTGCAAATGACTTATCCCTTTCAATTGCCAAATCTCTTCCCCTGTTTAAATAATCCACAGTGCCGGTATGATAACCATCCGTAGCACATTTCAATAACTCAATAATATGCCTGGTGTGGCCGCCGATACTGGCATTCCCGAGAAATGCAATTTTCTGGTTGTATTGCTTGTCGTTTAACAACAACAAGAGGTTGCTCAGCGATTTCAATTGTTCGGTAATTTGAATAAAAACCATACAGTATTTTTTATTGTAACAAGGCTGATCCAAAAAGATGGTTGTATGCTACACAGTGAATAGAAATGTATCTATAGTCCATAAAGTCTGGCATCCCCGACACAGTATACACCTGGTTGCCAGTTGTAGATTTTAATGCACCTAAATCAATGAAATTTACTGGCATGGCTTCTTTTGAAATAAATACATGCAACGCGGGTCCGTTACTGGAATTGAACCCTGCTAGTTTTACCCCAATGACCGTTGCCTTTTTATAAATCTCCGCCTTACCTGTTACTGTTCCAAACGGACCGGAAGTAAAATCACCACTGTACTTTAACACTGCCGCAGTATCAGTCATTTCGTTTAATGCAATGGTTGGTGTGTTATTTTTTTGCAGGAGATAACCACGGCTGATAAGCAGATTAAAAAAATAAATAAGCGTTGCATTTGGTAGTTGTTGTTGACTGTTAGTTATTGGTATTAATAAAAAAAATACATCCTGGCTATTTCTTAAAAACTTTGTTCCATAAAGCAATACCCTGGTTCTTGTGTAATACCAAAATAACCAGGCAGCAAACCATCACAGTAATAGCCAGCATAAATAATTGCCCTCCATCTCCTTTAGATTCTATCCCTATAACAGTAAGATGCGATGCAATAGCCACGGCCATTAAACCAACTCCTAAAAATGCACCTGCAAAAACTGTTGAAGGAATCAGCAGTAAAATGCTTGCGATTAATTCTATTACACCGGTACCTATTCTTCCCCAGGGCTCCACACCCAATTTTGTAAATAACTCCACTGATTCCGGATGCCCGGTAAATTTGAAATATAAGGTCTGTAAAAGAATGAGGGCTGCAACAATTCGTAAGGCCCAGGAAAGTATTACTTTCAGTCTCATATTGTGTCTTATTAAGTTGGTTGTTGAATAAAAAATAATCAATGAAAAATGGCCATCCAGTTTTTATCTGCTTTCGTTTTTAGGTTGGCTTCATCTTTGTTCCACTTGTTAAGTGTATTGTTTACCCAACTGTGATAAAAGAGATAAAGTTTACCATTTACTATTTTAAATGTTTCAGGATCTACCTCCACTTTCTCGTTCGCAGCACCCATGGCATAGGCGCACCAGCCACCATACTGAGGTTCATACTTTTTATAATCTTTTACAAATAGATCTTTGTTGGCAGCGCTTGAAAAATGATAGGTCACCCCATCTGCCACAGCAGCAAATTGTTGATTGCCTTTTACAGCTTTATCCTGTGAAAAGTAAGCGACTGGATCGTATCCCTGGATGGCAACTCCCTTTTCAAGATTAAATTCTTTTGCCCTTACTGAAGACTGTGCATTGGCAATACCCAGTGTAAATACAGTCAGATAAATTATTCCGATTATCCTTTTCATTTTTTTATTTTTTAAATTGTATTTACTGATTATTTATTTAAAGCGGGCCAGTAAGCATCGGCCGCTTTTATTTTACCTGAAGTGTCTTTTAACCATAATTCTTTCACTTTTAAACTATAGTTCAGGTACAGCTTATTCCCAACTATTGTAAATGCATTTGGATCGGTAGGTGCCTTGTGATTTTCACTACAGCCATAAGCACAGTAACCACCATATTGCGGCGCATATTTTTCCGGAGCAATTTTAAAACTGTCTAAATTGGCTTGCGAAATAAATTTCCATTTACTTCCGCTCCAATTGGTGGAATAACTGTCAGTTCCTTCAACAGCCTTATTTTGCAAAAAGTAGGCAACCGGGTCGTACCCATTTATTGCAGTACCCTTGGTATTGTAGTACTTAACATCCTGGGCGTAGCTTGCTGCTGATATTAATAAGGCCAGCAGCAAAATTGAAAATGATTTCATGTGTGTATTTGTTTTTTTTGTTTACGATACAAAGATGCATGTCCTTTAAAGGGTTTAAAATGGATGATCAGCACATTGTGATGGATAATTTTCCCTTCTGATCATCCGTATGGTTATTCGCTATAAAAAGATTTGTGTAAAGCCATGCGGCTTGGTTTACCTGCAGGCTGGTGCAGCTAACAGGTGTTTGTGGTTGAAGTAAAAAAAATACCAATTCTTACTTTATGCGATTTTATCTGTTGCATTATTGACCTTTTTATTTGGTTACAATGCAATAGACGGGCGGCTTAATAAAACCTTACAGTCAAAATAAAAAAAGTAAAAAAATATTTCAGGCAGGAAAATTATTGACCCGGGTTGTCAATTTGTTGTTGAATATTTTCTTTTGCCTTATCAGAGAGCGTATGCGGTGGATCGGTAAAAATTGAATTAATAACGCCCTCACCAAGATGGTTGATGATTGAAGATTGTTTTTCAAAGCGCCGGCAGTAAACACAATACAATAAATGGTAAAAAAGTTTTACTCTCTCCATTATAGTAATTTTTCCTCCTTCCTTTTTAAGAGAAAGTAAAGTGGCTTGTTTACAGTCAAACACTGTTTTTCTAAAAAGATATATTTTCATTTTTTCTCTTTAACTCAAAAACCAGTTTTTTTCCAGGCAACTGCGAATTAAAACTTTAGCTCTGTGGATGATTACCCAGTAATTAGACGGGGTGATGTTGAATTCCTTACAAATTAAGTCTGACTCTGCTTCATCCAAAAACTTAGCCACAAAAACAGGTACCAGTTTAGTTGGCATTTTTTGAATGCAGTATTGTATTATCTTATTAAATTCATTCAGGTTAACTTTTGCATCAGCTAATTCCTTCCAGGCCAGTGGAGCAGACTCCATCAACCAGTGTCCGTTATGCGTATCAAAAAAATGCTCGTCGAAGCCTTTGTTTGTTTCGGAAATATAACTGCTAACATCCTTTAAAATATCCTTTTTACGATAGTGGTCAATGATTTTATTTTTAAGAATCGCTGTAAGCCATGTTTTTTCTGAACTCCCATTTTTAAAGGAGTCTTTTGCTTTAAATGCCGATAGGAATGTTTCCTGAACAAGGTCCTCCGCAGTTTCTTTATTACTCACTTTTATTAATGCAAGCGAATACAAATAATCGGCATAGGTCTTAACCCAGTCTCCTGGCTTTAATATTTCTACTTCCATATTCATTGGCAAAAAATAAATTCAATTTTTAAATTGTAAAGAACATATAGTTTTCTAACAACAGGTTCTCTTTCAAATTAAATCTCTCAACAGAACGATACGATTTATTTAAGTAAGTTACAATACTACAATTAATTACTTACCGAAATCCTTTTGAAGTATATCTGAAAACAGAAATGACATAAGCATTCTTTAACTTTACAGGCTACTAAAAAACTGATATAGAGCTTCCTTTGAAGAATATAAACCGCAATAAGGCGCTCGCTTTCACAGCTTAATTCTCTTTTGTAATAAAAGGAGGTTCCCAACCGCTTAACTGGTTGAAAACCTCCTTTAATTTTTGCAATCACCATAAGAGCAATTACTGTGTCGGCAATTCGAACATGCATCAAAATGGCTACTCCCCAGTTTCTTTTATTTTAACTTATTGAAGTGTCACCTTTATAATATTGCTAATGGCCGGCAATGTTGTAAAACCATTTGGATTAGGCACTGCCTGTATGGGCTTGCTTTCGCTTAGCGGTGTTCCGGCAAGATTAAATTGTGTAATACCTGCACCGGGAAATTGATTGATGGCTGTACCATTATCGAATAACCCGATATTGGCAGATACATCGCCACTACCATTCTTGGAATAAGCTGAGTTTAAATTAATGTCATCGCCTGTTGTTGCAAAAAACCAGTCGTTGGAAAAGCCATACATTGTTGCAATCGCTATTTTATCTCCCGGGTTTATTTGTAATTGCTGTGATACCTTTCCTCCCGCAGCACCATTTATCCTCGGAAGTAAAACTGTTGTGGAGGGCGCTTTTAAAACATACACCGCTTTTACTGTAGGTTTATTTCTTAAAGCCGCGGCTAAAATATCTGCATTGCCTTTTTGCGCAAGATCTTTCAATCCCTCACCCCGGTCATTTTCGCCGGTTTTATAAAACGGATTTTCATTTCCTTTGTACACCACTACCAGCACGGGAGAGAGCGGCGTAAATATGCCCGTATTGCTGGTTAAATAATCACCCAACGCAGTATTGTTCCCCATTTCAGCAATGTTTGTAAGTCCGTTAGCTGAAAGCTTTGCATCACTATAAATAGGTTCAGGCATTAGTAAATTCCCGCCGGCCACATAAGAAATGGCCCATACACCAGGGCTAAAAGGTGTTTCATTGGCCGTACCTCCGGAATTGTTCATGATAGTGATGGTGAACATTGAATTGCCATTATAGGCAAGCGACAGTTTCATCAATTGCGATGCAGGCAGGTAGGTGTTTCCAAAATCATCGGAGCCACTCACCTCCTTTACATTTTTTATTGTTGTTTCCGCAGTTCCCGGATGGATAACATTCATACCAGGCGCCTGGTTAATGCGGGTGCCATTATCCCATAATTTAATTTGCGATGATACATCACCTGTAATGGGTGAACCATCGTCATTGTATAATTTGATGCCGGGATTAGCCGGTGCAAAAAATAAATCGTTGCTCCACCCATACATCGTAGCGAATGTAAGGCGTTGATTCTTTGCAGCAGAAAAACTGAAAGACACTGATTGACCCGGCAAAATCACCGGTGGCGTTCCCGTACCTTTAAACGATCCCGATTGCACCAGCAACTTACTCTCCAGCACATTTTCTACAGTAATGGAGGGCGATTTTGGTATTGGGCTCTCTCCTTTTTTACAGGAACCCGCAAGTAAAGCAACACTTAAGAGCATTGCGCATGATTTTAAAATGTTTGTTGTCATGATTATATTTTTTAGGATACAAAGAAATAAATCCGATATCCCAAAGCGGTTACAGAAACATAACAAAAGTATCACAGCCTGTTTTTCATCAAAAATATACATCAAATTTGTAGTGCCATGAACGTAAAAAATGTTTTAATAATAGAAGATGATGACAGCATTGTTGAGTTACTCAGCATTCATTTGAAAGATTTGGGCTGTGCTGTTGTTGCAGCCTCCAATGGGATGGATGGATTACAGAAAACCGGGGCCGGCAGTTTTGATCTGATCATCCTTGATATTATGTTGCCCGGATTAAACGGTATGGAAATATGCAGAAAAATAAGGCAAACAGACCGCCATACACCCATATTGATGTTGACTGCCAGGTCAGAAGAAATTGATAAAGTACTAGGACTTGAAACCGGTGCAGACGACTACATGACAAAACCATTTAGCGTACGGGAATTTCTTGCAAGGGTAAAAGTAATTTTCAGACGAAAAGAGGAAAACCCGGAAACACCTGCTGTTATATCGCCTTCATCCATCATTTGCAGGGGAACATTGGAAATTGACCTGGACAAAAGACGGGTCATGCTTCAGCAAAGCCGCATTGATCTTTCGCCCAAAGAGTTTGATCTCGTTGCCCTGCTGGCAGCCAACCCAGGCAAGAGTTACAGCCGCAAACAATTGTTGAATTTAGTTTGGGGTTATGATTTTGAAGGCTATGAACACACCGTAAACAGCCATATCAACAGGCTTCGTGGAAAAATTGAAGCAGATATTACCAATCCCAATTTTATTTTAACCACCTGGGGCATAGGCTACAGGTTTAACGAAGACTTGTAATGACAGCATCAAATATCAAAAAGGGAAACAGGCTTTTTTGGAAGATAGCAAGCGTCTTTACGGTGCTGCTGATTGTGCTGGGGATGCTGTTCGCTTGGTTGGCCAACCGCTTTTCTCAATCGTATTATACCGCTGCGCACCAGGAGCTGTATAAAGATATTGCACAGCACCTGGCCACTTTTACCCAGCCTATAAAAAACGGCAGGCCCGATACAAGTGTAACACACGATATTATTCACTCTACCATGGTGGCTAACCCCAGCGTGGAAGTGTACCTGCTGGATACGGCAGGCAATATAACCGACTATGTTGTGCCGGATACAACCGTACGATTGCATAAAATAAATTTAAGTCTGGTGAAGCAATGGTTATCTGCCAGCGCTATGCATCACCCGCTGGGCGATAATCCTAAACAACCGGATGAACCAAGTATTTTTTCCGCCGCACCTGTGTATGAAAATCAGCGATTGAGTGGCTATGTTTATGCCGTTTTATCAAGCGAAAAACAACAGGAAATTCTGCAACCGCTCAACCGTTTTTTTTACTGGCGAATGGGGCTCTATATTTTGGGCTTTGCATTTCTCACTGCGTTTATTGTGGGTGTGATTACTTTTTTACTCATCACAAAAAGTGTCCGTGAAATTATGAAGGTGGTAAAACGGTTCAAAGAAGGAGATTATGAAGCCCGTATTACTGCGGGTGCCGGAAGCGATTTAGGAACACTCGGTTCAACGTTCAATGAAATGGCGGATGTTATTGTAGCTGATTTTGAAAAGATAACTGCTACGGATAGGTTCAGGCAGGAATTGATTGCAAACGTGTCACACGATTTGCGTACACCCTTATCCATCATGCAGGGCTACACAGAAACGTTGCTCATGAAAAAAGATCAGTTATCTGCAAGTGATGAAGAGCGGTATTTAACCGTGGTGCATGATAGTGTAAGAAAGCTGTCGCTGCTGGTGGATCAGTTATTTCACTATGCTAAACTGGAGGCCAACCTCGTTACTCCCGAAAAAGAATCGTTTGATATTGGAGACCTGGCCTCTGATATTTTAATGGCCTATAAACTGAAAGCCGGTGAAAGGGGGATTGATTTAAAGATGGAAGCAACGCCGAATTTACCAGCTGTATTTGCAGACATAGCACTTACCGAAAGAGTGCTGCAAAACCTTTTAGATAACGCTTTAAAATTTACCGAAGCCGGTGGAAGCATTACAATTCAGCTCTCCAGTTTAAGTTCGGGTGTGAGGGTACAGGTAATTGATACGGGCGTTGGCATTGCGCCGGAAGACCATGCGTATATTTTTGAGCGCCATAAACAACTGGACAATGCTGACCACTCCAAACACGGCATGGGGATTGGTTTAGCCATTGTAAAAAAAATACTGGAACTGCATCAAAGCACCATAGACGTGACAAGCGAATTAGGTAAGGGCGCTGCCTTTAGATTTATGTTACCTGCCGCGGTCAAATTGGCTTTTAAAAGTTGAAAGAGTGGCCAAATGCGAAATCAGAATAGAATATACGAGCCTTGTCAGTTCCCGGATAAAGGTAAATTACTTAACCATTTATCCATTTTTAAGTCGGGGCAGGTGAAGTGCAATGGGTTCTCATTCATTTATATGAAGTGAACAATCTATTTCAGCTTGATATTACCCGGATCCCATTGCATGATTTGTTTTTCGAAATAACTTTCCATGCACTAAAAGCAGTTTATAATTCCTCTGAAGCCATAGCAACATCACTTTATCTTTTCTTTCTCCTCCTCAATAATCTTCTGTATTCCTTTTCACTCGGCAAGTTGATTAAATACTTTGAAACAAATATCTGTTGTGGCAAAACCCGATGCATATTTAACCAATGGTTCATTTAGGTAACAGTCCATTCTCCAATAAAACGGCAACCGATATCATCTATGAAAAGGAACTCTCTGCCATGCTCGGCAACCAGGCGTTTTATCTTTCGACCAGAGGAAATAATACAAGCAACGGGAAAAATAAATCAGGTATTTATTAAACAACATGTAACAGATTTTAGCAAACAGCTTTATTTATGCGGCCCTAAAGGCATGGTGAAGTACATAGTAGCAACGCTGGAAAAATTAGGTATCAGGGTAATACTTTAATATTTATAAGAAATGAAATAATTTGGATAAAGACGAGGTTTTAACCACCTGCACCAAAGCTGGTATTGTGACAGTTCCCAATTCCTGCGAAAATAGCTTATAAGTAGTAGTCAGACCATTTGGCTGCGACTAAATTCGTCACATGGTGTTTGACGAGTTTTAAGCCAGTTTAGCAAAAAAAGTGCGTAAAACTAAAATTAAAACACTTACAATTGGACCGTTGCCAACGGCCCAATGAAGGATTATTTCATTTTACTAATTCGAAACACAAATTGCCATCTGACCGGCACCAAGTCACCCAAAAATCAGGCATAACCTTTTTTTAATTTTTTTGAATCATTGAAAGTCAATAGATCGAAAATAACACTGCCAATTCTTTACACCCTTAAAAGATTGGCGAGCCCGGTTAAATCAGCCATAAAATGGTTCGAGAATTGTACAGTTGGGGTAACGCAAAGTGGACAAACCGACATTTAACCCGGTTTGTCCATTTTTATTTGCGCCAAAATCATTATCCGGAGTCAATATCAGGTCAACGGCCTAATTAAATCCGGACAGTTCAATATTACAATTTACCATTACTGAATTTCTGCTTTAAACAAACCAATACGTCCCCGTTTATTCGAGTGTATGTTATATGCATCGGAAGCTAAGACATTCGTTTTCATTCAATTTTAGCAAATTCTTTCAGCATTCTTGAACTGCACTGCAATAATCTGGCGTCTGAACTTCCAATTCATTCAGCAAAGCCTAGCTTTATGTTTCTGTAAAAAATGACCTTCAATTTTTTTAACCAAAAGATGATACCAATAAAAATCACACAAAGGACGGCATTCGCCGCTGAAACAGCTGCTTAAAAAAGATTGTCACTTACTAACACCTGGTATAATGCTGATGGCATAACCGCCACCAGGCGCACTAACAGTTGACAGTTTTGATTTACTGGTTACTGTTATTTTACGAATGGTATATGCCTGTGGATTGGTTTTGTAATGTGCCTCTTTAGCATCGGCATAAATGGTGGCCGTATATTTTTTACCGGCATCTAAAAAATCCAGTGCAATGGTGGATGTTCTGGTTTGTTCGCCATTAACGTTCCCGATAAACCAATTGTTTTTTCCTTTGGCCTTGCGTGCGACGGTAATGTATTCCCCGGGTTCTGCTTCCAGGTATTTGCTGTCATCCCAATCAAGTGCCACATCTTTAATAAACTGAAATGCATCGATAAACCGGCTATAATTTTCCGGCAGATCCGCCGCCATTTGGAGCGGGCTGTACATCGTTACATACAACGCCAGCTGGTTTGCCAAAGTACTGTTGCAATGCGAATGGTTGCCTGGACTGATCTTGCTGATGTCCATTTCGAAAATACCGGGTGTATAATCCATTGGTCCTCCGATGAGTCGTGTAAAAGGCAGCACGGTTACATGATTGGCTTTTGAGCCACCAAATGCCTGGTACTCCGTTCCTCTTGCGGCTTCATTGCCTATCAGGTTAGGATAGGTTCGCGCAATGCCAGTTGGGCGCACCGCCTCATGTGCGTTCACCATGATCTTATAGCTGGCCGCTTTTTCAATGGCATACTGGTAATGGTTTACAATCCATTGACTGTAGTGATTTTCACCTCTTGGTAATATAGGTCCCACATAGCCACTCTTCACTGCATCATAACCATTTGCCTTCATGAATTTATAGGCAGTGTCCATATGCCGTTCGTAGTTTCTTACAGAACCCGAAGTTTCATGATGCATAATCATCTTAATGCCTTTGGACGCTGCATAATTATGCAATTCCTGCACATCAAAATCAGGGTAAGGGGTCACAAAATCAAATACGTAATCTTTCGAATGCCCAAACCAGTCCTCCCATCCGACATTCCAGCCTTCTACCAACACCGCATCAAAACCATTCTGCGCAGCAAAGTCGATGTACCTTTTTACGTTGGCAGTATTGGCGCCATGTGTACCGTTGGGCTTTACTTTTGTAAAATCTGTTACGCCCAATTGCACTGCAGGTAAATCATTGGTATACGACCATGCACTTTTTCCTGTTATCATCTCCCACCAAACGCCCATGTATTTTACTGGTTTTATCCAGGATGTTTCAGGTATTTTACACGGCTCATTCAGGTTGTAGGTTATTTTTGAAGCAAGTATATCCCGGGCATCATCGCTTACTATAACGGTGCGCCATGGAGAGACTGCAGGAGCTTGTATATACCCTTTGTCTCCTTTTGCATCAGGCGTTAACCAGGATTCAAAAATCATATTTTTATCATCCAGGTTCAGATGCATGCAGGCATAATTGATTAAAGCTGCTTCATGCAAATTGATATACAAGCCATCATCTGTTTTCAACATCAGTGATGTTTGGACGCCTGTGGGTGAGAAGGAAGTCTGCGCCAAATTAGCAGTCCTGGCTTTTTCCTGCAAGCCTCTAATTTCAGAAAGTCTTGACCGCGTATAATCATATTCCTGCGTATCATAATCTCCCGGTATCCAAAATGCAGTAATATCGCCGGGCATTGCAAACTGTGTTCGTTCTTCTTTTATAGTAAAATACACCAGGTTATTTTGCTGCGGAAATTCATAGCGAAAACCAAGCCCGTCATTAAACAACCGAAAACGAATCAGCAGTTGGCGGTTGGTTTCTTTTTGAGTGAGTGTTACCGCCATTTCGTTATAATGATTGCGGATGGAATTCACTTCTCCCCAAACTGGTTTCCATGTTTCATCAAACGTTGTGTTTTTTGTATTTATGACAGTAAAATCATTCAGTAAAGATTTTTTATCATCCTTCAGTTCCAGGCCAAGTTTGCTGGGTTTTATTATCGTTTTACTTTTGTATGTGAGGTTATATACAGGCGTTCCATCCGCCTGCAGTGTGAAGGTTAAAAAAAATTTTCCGTCCGGCGATTGAAGGTTTTGTGCAGTGGTAACAAAAAAAGCCAAAAGCAAGGTTATGCTTATAAACAGCTGTCTCATGGTTAAAAAATTAAGGTGAAAATAATACGATGCCTGCAAACATTTTGGCGATCGTGTTATTCGTTTATCACATTATTTATTACCTGCCTTATAATAACACTCTAATATAATAACCGAATGACGATGTAAAATTAGGGTGGAATTTACTTTGTGAGCAATTTTTATTTTGCTCCAAAGTTTGCCACTTTGGTAGCAAAAACCTGGGCAAAACAACTATTCAAATAATATAGAAGAAGCTGATGTTGTAAATACATTCAGTCAAAAGACCAACTAATAATCAGCGCTTTTAAAAAAGAAGAATAAATTAAAATGACTTTAAAATTGCTTAGGATTAAAGAATAAATTACTTCCTTCTCTTGAAATAGCTGTAAGGTAAAAGAGGTAACTTAATTTGAAACATCAACCCTGTAAAGACTTACTGGAAAGATCATTTTTTTCAATCGCAAATAAACACAGGAAATACATTTAAAACGGGTTGTAAAGAAAAGTACATCAGAAAGCCTTTTTCTTTTGTTTAAAAAGTCCATCCGGAATTTCAACAACTGTACCCATATGCGCCTTATTATCCCAGCATAATTTATTGATGTGTTTTTTCGGCGTCATGGGTGTTGCATCCTGCCTTGCGTCAAAAGAACGTTCGCTATCCGGATTTTGCTTACCCACCGGTGTTCCTTTTTGTCCGCCCTGGATGGTCATAGATTTGCCTGTTTCGGGATTGGTACCAGTAACTTTCCATGTTTTCCGTTAGCTGTTCCTGCAGAAATTGTAAACTTTGCCATAAGGTCATTTTTTCCAGTTATTTTCCATTTTAGTGTATGATTTTTTACTTACCGTTGTATCTTTTTTGCTCCTCGAAACGCCTTTTTCTTTTCGTGCATTAATATTATTAACAAGAGAGTTTTCTACGCCAAGCTTATTTTCTTTAGCACCTTTTTTCATTGTTTTATTTTTTAATTATTTTTCAAATAGTATGCCTTTATGCATGTTTAATAATCTCATCAATGATTTAATACCTTGACTAAACAGTATGATTAAATAAAGCTTGTGTTGGGAATAAATTGGAAACAGCCGTGAAAAAAATACCACGATAAAACGACACTGAATTACGTTCCATATACCGACCGCCGTGAAAAACTGTCGTACATTCGGTTAAGTTTTTCTTCAATTATTCAGGAATGCAATCATCCGCTTTAAATAGTTTATAAATGAAGCAAAGCGCCGGCATATTATTATTTAAAAGAGTAACTAAAAAAATAGTAGTGTTGCTCGTACACCCGGGCGGACCTTTCTGGAAAAATAAAGATCTGGGTAGCTGGTCTATACCCAAGGGCGAGTTTACTGATGAAGAATCTGCACCAGAAGCAGCCAGGCGGGAGTTCAAAGAAGAGACTGGCTTTGCGATTACTGAAAAAGAAAAAATGCTACCCCTCACAATGGTAATACAAAAAAGTGGTAAATTAATTTATGCATGGGCAGTTGAAAAAGATATTGATACAACAGCTATAAAAAGCAACCATTTTGAAATAGAGTGGCCGCCAAAATCCGGCCAGTTAAAAAGCTTTCCCGAAATAGATAAAGCAGAATGGTTTTCCCTTGAAGAAGCAATGCAAAAAATCAATTCCTCACAAGCAGCTTTTATAACTGAATTGCAACAGTTATTGTCTTGAGCATAAGGTAGCGGTTATCCTGCCTTGTAAAACTATCCATACTTTTTTATAGTAAAAAAAAGATAGTGCTATCAGAAATAGCTGTGTAACAAATTCACTGATTTTATTTCAACTAGCAGATTACATTTTAATTAAGGCAATAAATTTTACTTGCCTCGTTTTACAAAATTTCCCTTTCTCCTAAAGCGGTAAACACTAAATTTTGTCAACCCGACACCTGGTAGATAACTCAAAATCCTCGCGTTGAATTTGCATTGAATAAGGTTTATCTGTTCTTTAGTACGATTTGCCGTAACCCATTATTTATTTCATATCCGGCCGATGTTTTTTTTAATAAATCAATATTTAAATAAACATATTCATCCGGAACGATCAGCAAAAAAAACATTGAAAAAAGTCAATTTTTCGGCGCCTTCAACCCAACCTTTTTTTTTGAGTATTGTATCTTAATTAACAACAGCAACGTCAGACTAACGAAACAAATGACAGGGAATTTTTTGTTACAACGCAATACAAATTGCCGGGTCAAACATAAGCCGTTGCTGTTTTAAATGAATGCAACCTATAACTACGCTGCTTACTTATTAACGGAAGAAATATTATTTATGAGATTATATCATAGAAAACAGGAAGTCTTCAGCAGGCAAATTTTATTAATGGGAGAAAAGGTTGAAATCAATATGCTGTGCGACGAGGAGCAATGGCCGCAAAATCTACTTGAAAGTGCAACCAATGAAATGAAAAGGATTGAAGACCTTTTTACAATGAGGGATGTATCTAATCCAATAAAACAAATTAACGCACAGGCAGGAATAAAAGCTGTTAAAGTCGATAAAGAGGTGTATGGCTTTATCAGCAGGTGTATGCATGTGCTGGAGTTAACGCAGGATGCTTTTAAAATGATTTATTTCTTTAAATCCAAACATCATGCTTCATCCGGCGATTCAGAACACAGCTTCTTTCCAAAAAAAAGAAATCCACCAGATTTATTTAGTCATGTTGAATTTGACAAACAAAATTGTTCTGTTTTTTTAAATGAAAAAGGCCTGCACTTAAACCTCCGTAATATAGCAAAAGGCTATGCAAAAGACCGGGCGAAAACCCTGTTAAAACAAAATGGCGTGGATAGCGGATACATCAAATCAGCCAGCGAATTTGTTACCTGGGGCAGCGGTATAAATTACCGGGCAGGAGCCATTAAAGGAGGTATTTCTGCTTTGGGTGACCACGAGTTTTCAGGAATTACCAACAGTGATCCGGCTTTTGTTACTTCCGGTGTGTATCACACACAGCCTGTTGTTGAAAGACATAGAAATATGCATTTACAAGCAAGAAAAACAGCATCCGGCTGCGGCATTCAAAGCGCTACTGTTATTTGCAACAGTGCAGAAATGGCTTGTTCTCTTCACCCCTACCTGTTAGAAATCGGGTTAAAAAACGGCCTTGAACTGATTAACCAAATGCAGGACGTGGCGGTTATTTTTACTGACCAGTATAATATCATTCACACATCTGAAAATATCCGGTTGCACCAAGCCAGGGCGTTGTGTGCCGTATAAATAAAGTATTACTAACAAAAAAAATCATGCTGATTTAGCCTATGACAAAAATTCTAGAACAATCACTTCTGAAAAATTACAATTAAACCTCACCTTTAAACTCGTTAAAAAAATGAAAATAAGCAATGTAAAAAATTCACTATTAGCCGGACTTATATTACTTTTTTTAGGTTCCTGCAAAAAAGAAAATTCTTTAACCGGCACAACAGATACTACTACAACTGTATCGCAGTCTGTGGTAGCAAGCGTGCAAGGCATCGCGGTAGGTACTACCAGTTCCAGGATAGCGGGCACTGATTCGCTTTACGTTATCGGCACCTGCCCCGCCCATCATCATACAGACTCTGTTGCTTTCAGCAGTTTGCCATCCAGCATTACAAATTATCTTACAGCCAACTATCCCGGCTACACCGCACAAAAAGCTTTTACAGATAAGGATTCAACCGGAACACTGTCGGGCTATGTGGTAATTATAGAATACAATGGAAAGCCGGTAGGTTTAAAATTTGATGCAAACGGAACATTTGTGAAAGTACTGGAACAACGTGAAGGCCACGACCTAGTGGGTCATGGCTGGCACGAGGGCGGCCACTTTGATGACCGCGGTGGAATGAAACATGACAGCATCGCGATACCATCTTTGCCGTCTGCAATTATATCCTATTTTGCCGCCAACTATGCGCAGGATACGCTGATGCACGCCTTTAAAAACAACGACAGCAGTATTGTAGTGCTTAGCATTAACAATGGTGTTTATGCTACCCTTTTTGATGCCAGCGGCGTATTTATTCAAAGAACACAATTGCCTTCACATTATGGCGATTTTAATACAATAGCCCAGTCGGCATTGCCTTCAGCAATTACAGATTACCTGGCAACTACCTATCCTAATTACGTGTTTAAACAGGCATTCCTTGTAAATGACAGTAGTGGCTTAAAGGGTTATGTTGTTTTTATAGATGCCAATGCAACAAAATATGCAGTAGAATTTGATGCCTCGGGCACATTCGTTAAAGCCGTGACTGTGCGGTAAAAAAAAGAGGTTTTGGTAACCCTCAAGCCTTGTCTGGTCAATTTGATCAGGCAAGGCTTTTTAAATATTAAACCGCTTCGGAATATATCCACTTAAAAGACAATACGCCTGCCACATTATACACCAACATGCACAAAAAAATTTACCATGGGTATACCGCAAGAGAAGCGCAGATTCAATTTAATAAGGCCCTTGCTTTTTTTATTATATGGCATTATTTCAGGAATGCTGCTTTTTACTTTTCTGTAAAAAAAACTTTAAAAGATAAATAAGGCAGGCGTGTTTCAATTGAAAAATTAATTACTTCTTTCAACCTCTCGTAACTTTTATTTCTAAGCTGCCGCCATTCTTCCGGTCTTACAAAACACTGTAATCATTCAACATTAATAATACTTACATTTGATACTTCAAGATATCATTTTAATTATTAAACCTCTCTCGTTTTATGAAAAGAATTGTGTTTTTCCTTGCCTGCTGCCTCCCAGGCCTACATACATTTTGCCAGCAGGCTGCGCCGGTTTCAATTATCCCCGAGCCTGTGCAGATGGTACAAAATGCCGGTGTATTTATGCTGCCTTCAACCATAACAATTGAAGCGCCCATACTGCCCGCAGTAAAACCAATACTTGATATGTTGCAGCAACGCTTATCGGCGGCTACCGGTTATAAAGTATTGTTCGGAAACGAAATGCCTTCAGCCATTTTGAAACTTTCTTTAAATAAAACGGCCGATGCCACAATTGGTAGTGAAGGATACCGCCTGAATGTAAGCACAACGAATATCACCATTTCGGCCAACCAGCCTGCAGGTTTATTTTATGGCGTGCAAACGCTGATGCAATTACTACCTGCGGAAATAGAAAGCAAATCAGTTGTACAAAATGTAAAATGGCAGGCGCCATGTGTAACCATAACCGATTATCCAAAAGTGGGATGGCGGGGTTTAATGTTTGATGTATCAAGGCATTTTTTTACCAAGAAAGAAGTGAAGGATTTTATCGATCAGATGTCAAAGTATAAATACAATTTATTTCACTGGCATTTAACAGACGATGAAGGCTGGAGGATTGAGATTAAAAGTTATCCCAACCTGACAAAAAAAGGTGCCTGGAGTGTTGCAAAAACCGGTTATTTTGGAACCTTCTCTCAGCCCTTACCGGATGAACCTAAAACCAACGGCGGCTTTTATACACAGGATGATATTAAAGAAGTCATTCAGTATGCAAAAGACCGTTTTATAAATATTTTACCAGAGGTGGATGTACCGGGTCATAGCATGGCTGCTGTAGCCTCCTACCCTGAATTATCCTGTACGCCCGGTGCCGATAAGTATGATGTGATTGCAGGAGAAAGTTTTATGGACTGGTCGCACGGTGCGCCGCCAATAGCTTTAAAGGATAATACCCTTTGCCCTGCCAATGAAAAAGTATATGTTTTTTTAGACAAGGTGATGACGGAAATCGCTGGCCTTTTCCCATTTGAATACATCCATGTTGGTGGTGATGAATGCCCTAAAAACTTCTGGGAGCAAAGCGATGCCATTAAGGCGCTGATGCAAAAAGAAGGTTTGAAAACGATGGAACAGGTGCAAAGTTATTTTGAAAAAAGACTGGAGAAAATTGTTGAAAGCAAAGGCAAAAAATTCATGGGTTGGGATGAAATACTGGAAGGTGGTTTGGCCCCCAACGCAGCTGTGATGAGCTGGCGCGGAGAGAAGGGCGGTATTGAAGCAGCCAAATTAAAACATGATGTGGTAATGAGCCCAACTACTTACGCTTACCTGGATTACATGCAGGGAGATGAAATAATAGAACCCCGCATCTATGCCACATTGCGTTTAAAAAAATCGTACGAATTTGAACCACTGCTTGCTGGTGTAGATCCCAAATACATCAAAGGCGGACAGGCCAATTTATGGTCGGAGCAATTATACAATGTTCGCCATATGCAATACATGCTTTGGCCAAGAGCGTTCGCCATTGCGGAATGTGTATGGAGCCCGAAAGAAAAAAAAGACTGGAACCATTTTGTTACCAAGGTAGAAGACCAGTTTAAACGGTACGATATTGAACAGGTAAAATATGCACCCAGCATGTACGATCCGATTTTTACTGCACAAAATACGAACGGACAATTGCAAATTGAACTTACAACAGAGATTGAAGGACTGGATATTTATTACAGCTTTGATAATTCCTTCCCTGACCAGTATTATCCAAAATACACAGCACCATTAACGCCGCCAAAAGATGCCGTAATGATGAAGGTGATTACTTACAGGGGCTATAAACCAATCGGCAGAATGATAGCGATGCCGCTGGCGGAAATGCAAAAAAGAGCAGGATTGAAAAAATAAAAATCACCTGTCTTATTAAGCACTTTTTTTGAAACCTTATTACCTGGTGCCGTTTTATCTGCATTGTGGTAATAAGGTTTTATTTTTAGGTTAGCGACCTTGCCAAACTCGGGAATTAGCTTTCAACAAACAATAAAATGCAAAAGCAATCTTTTACTATAACCTGCGCTGATGGTCATCAGATGCCGGTGTATGCCTGGCTGCCTGATACCCTTCCCGTAAGCATTTTGCATATTGCGCATGGCATGGCCGAATACGCGGAACGATACAATGATATTGCCGATATACTGGTGCAACAAGGTATTGCCGTGTATGCGCATGATCAGCGGGCACATAGCAAAGCAGTTGCTGATTTGAAAGCCATCGGCCTGGGAGAAAAAGAGTGGTTTAATAAACAGGTTGACGACCTGCATTTGCTGATGCTGCACCTGAAAAAAATATGGCCGGAACATAAATTATTTTTACTGGGGCATAGCATGGGATCATTTTTATGCCAGCGTTTTTTTCAGCTGCATAGCAACAGCATTGATGGTTTAATTTTATCGGCTACCAACGGAAAGAAAGATCCGTTAATGGGCGCAGGTATTTTTATTGCCGGTTTGCAAATGAAACTTCTTGGTGCAAACTATCGGAGCAAGCTCATCAACAAGCTTAGCTTTGGTAAATTTAATAATGCGTTTAAACCGAACCGGACGGCATTTGACTGGCTAAGCCGTGATACAAAAACAGTGGATGATTACATAGCAAATCCCTTATGCGGCTTTATTTGCAGCGCCCAATTTTTCTACTATTTTTTTAAGGGAATACAGGCGGCCTTTGATAATAATATTCAGTCAATTCCAACAAACATTCCGGTGTATTCCTTTGCTGGTGATAAGGATCCGGTGGGATTGGAAGGGAAAGGTTTTCTTCAATTGGTCAGCAACTGGAAGGCGGCCGGAGTAAAAGACATATCTTATAAATTATATCCGGGCGGGCGGCACGAAATGATGAATGAAATCAACCGTGCTGAAGTTTTGCAGGATTTGGTACGATGGATAAATAATCATACCCGATGATAAATTTGATTCGTTGCCGCCTTATACCTTATCAAGAATTCTTAATTTTTGGTGTAACTCTTTAACTAATATCCTCATTTGTTCGGGCATTATATTCGGCACTCAAAGTAAAATTGTCCCCAAATAATTCTTAGCTTATCACTTTATTTAGCGAAATCAATTCCGGCATAATTTTCTATTATGAGAGTTAAAATTTAATTCCATGAGAAAATATTTTACCGTAGCAATCGGGCTATTGCTGCTTTCGGGCTGTGTTTCTAAAAAAGTGTTACTGCAATCGCAGATGCAAACCTCCGCCCTTCGTGCAGACAGCACAGCATTGGCTGATAAAATCACCCGTTTACAAGGTCAGATGAGTGATCTGAACGGTAAGATTGTAGAACTAAATCAACAAAACAGTCAGCTCGGAAAACAAACCGCCGACCAACAAAACAAATTAGGCCAGAGCCAGCAGACTTTGCAGCAGCAAGAGCAGACGTTGCAACAACAGCAACAAAAATTACAACAGTTACAAACATTGCTTGCGCAGCAAAAGAATCAATCTCTATTATTAAAAAACAAAATGGCCGAAGCTTTAAAAGGCTTTAATTCCAACGACCTTTCTGTTGTACAAAAAAACGGCAAGGTGTACGTAAGCCTTTCTGAAAACCTATTATTCCCTTCCGGAAGTGCAGTAGTGAATAAAAATGGCGTAGATGCTTTGTCAAAACTGGCAGCCGTTTTAAACCTCGAATCTGATGTAGCCGTAAATATTGAAGGACATACGGACAGCATTCCTATCAGGGGTAAATACCAGGACAACTGGGATTTGAGTACAGCAAGGGCCAATGCGATAGTACGGGTATTGGTGAATAATTACAAAGTAGATCCCACAAGGGTAATAGCCTCCGGACATAGTTTTTATGATCAGCTGGAAAGCAATTCCACACCAGAAGGAAGAGCCAAAAACAGGAGGACTGAAATTATTTTATCTCCCAAACTGGAAGAAATGTATAAGTTACTTGAAATGTAATATCGCCGACAGGCTAATAAAAAACCTCCATTTAAAGTGGAGGTTTTTTATTGCTATTTTTTTACTGCTACAATTCAAACTTATAACCATCTCTGTAAGTTCTTCTTACAAACTGGTTGGCAGGGTCATAGTTGGTGATCTTCATATTTTCTGCATCCCACAACAACTTCTTTCTTCCCGGGAAATTTTTTCCTTCTTTAATATTCCAGGAACGCAATGCAAGGTTACCCATTAAGATGGATTCTGTTAACGGTCCGGCGTAGTCGAAGGAAGAGCTGAGTTCATTTTTACCATAACCTGCAATGCATGCATTTACCCATTGAATATAATGACCTTCGGGAACCCTTTTGGTTACCTGGGGAACATTTACTTCTTTAGAACGTTCAGTTGGCAATAATATGGCGTTGTTACCATACGTGCCACACATCATTTTACCTTTTGTACCGGTAATGATAGCTCCCCCACCATCATCGCCCATTAATTCGTTTGGCAATAATTCTTCCGGCCGGTCCGGCAACAGTCCGCCATCTACCCAATGCAGTATACAATCCGGCTTTCCATTCTTACCAGGAAATTTTAATTTTAGTGAAGATGCTGCAGGGAAACTATCAGGATGATAAGCTGGGTTCCACATTTGTTCATATAAATCTACGGCGCTGCATTCAACTTCCGAAGGATAACCAAGACCCGTAGTTTTAAAAGCAGGATCAATTATATGACATCCCATATCTCCCAAAGACCCCGTGCCAAAGCTCGGGTAGCCACGCCAGTTAAAAGGCACAAACCCTTTGTGGTATTCTTCCCAGGCGGTTGGCCCCAGCCATAAATTCCAGTCTAATTCCGGCGGCACTTCTTCTTTGCCGGTCGGCTTGCCAAAGCCCTGCGGCCATACAGGCCTGTTCGTCCAGCAACGGATATCAATAGCATCGCCAATCAAGCCAGCTTTATACCAGTCCTGCATTTTTTTAACGCCATCAAATGAAGCGCCCTGGTTGCCCATTTGAGTTACTACCTTATATTTTTTTGCAGCCTGGGTTAAAATTCTTGCTTCATAAATATCATGTGTCATAGGTTTCTGCACGTACACATGTTTACCCATTTGCATGGCGGCAAGCGCTGCTACAGCATGGGTATGATCAGGCGTTGAAACAGACACAGCGTCAATATTTTTTCCTTCCTTTGCCAGCATCTCCCGAAAGTCTTTATAGTACTTGGCATTGGGAAAGCGTTTTCTCGAATTGGCAGCCGAGCGGTCGTCTACATCGCACAAAACGATTACATTGGCTGCCGGACTTTTTGAAAATTCTGATAAGTCGCTTGCTCCCTTACCACCAGCCCCAATACCTGCAATATTTAATTTATCGCTGGGCGCTATAAAGCCCTTGCCCAGTACGTGGCGGGGAACAATAAAGAATCCCGTAGCTGCAACAGAAACATTTTTAATAAACTTTCTGCGTGAATTTTGATCTTGTTTCTTTTTCATACTTTTTTATTAATGTGGCAATTTTATCGTTTTAAATTATATGATGCATTGATCATTTTACAACCTTTTTCATACTCCCACAGTATCGTATACCACTACTTTACTCCACAGATGCTTGCAGGTTGCAACAAAGTTTAAATGGACCGGATCTGTCTGGTAAACATCCTGGTCTTCTTTGTTTTTAAAAAGCAACAACCACGATACACTGTAGCTGGTATCAATCACATCACGGCTGGTGGCAGCCGGCACACCGATATGGAAAGCCTGTATGGTGGAGGCTGCTGATAATTTTTTCAATCCTTCAATCAACCCGTTGCGGTCTTGTTGATTTTCGGGGTTATTCAGCCAAAAATAAACATGGTGAATAAAAACATTTTTTTCAAACATGGAGTAGCATTTTTTGAGAGAATTATTACATGTAAAATAATGAAAAATACATTGGCAAACTGTTATTGACCGGGTTACTTTAGCAATGGAGTAACTTATTTTTTTGCCCAGTAATCCAGCACAATCGCTTTATCAAGGTACGGTTTTAGAATGGTTACAAAGGCAAGATGTGCAGGGTGCACGAGGTAATCATCCCTATCCTTTTCGCTGGCAAAGGTTACAAAAAAACAGTGGGTTAAGCCTTCGTTTAATTTTTCAGGACTATTGTTGGTTCCCCACTCTACATCCTTGATCAGGCTGATCTTTCCTTTTAAAGCCATAAAAGCATCTTCAACAGATTTAATGCCTTCAGCAGATGCATCGTCTTTAAATTTAAACATTACCACATGGCGCAGTAGTTTGGCAGGTGTTTTTTGTGCAGAAACGGCGGCAATGGTAAGGCAGCCAAATATGGCTAGTGCAATCATTTTTTTCATACTTAAATTTTTTCTTTAAAATTAGGTGAAATAAAAATGCAGGCAGCATTTTAAGTAACGGATGTATCATACAAAAAATAGGATTCGAAACTATTGCAAATGGCGTGGATTAAATATAGCCTGCCAGGTAAATTTCGATCTTATTGTTGCCACACAAAAAAGCCAGGTAAAATACCGGGCTGCAATAAAGCTATCTCCAATAAAAATGTCTTGTTAATAAAAGCTATCAACATTGCGGCTACAATTTATTTTGTAAGCTACTCCATCCACCTCCATTGAATACTGCTGTGTAACCCTTTGACGCCAGCAGGGCTTTTGCTGAAGAACTGCGCATCCCTGAAGCGCAACAGGTGATGATGGTCGCGTTTTTATCTTTTAGTTTGTTAAGATTATTATTAAGCTGATCAAGAGGTATATTCAGCGATCCCCTGATATGGCCGCCTGCATATTCGCCTTTGCTGCGCACATCAATTATAATGGCTCCCTGCTTTACCAACTGGCTATAATCTGTTGCAGGCCCGATTCCGAATAGTTTTTTAATTGCACTGATCATTTGTATATTTTTTAGCTGTGTAATTTCAATCACCTTAATTAAACTGGTTTTGAAAAACGAAATTACCTCCTGTTAAAAATCCGGATGGTTACAAATGTTACAAAGCAAAAAATATATAGATTGAATGTTTATTTGAAAAAATGCTGGTGCAACGGCACATTTTTTAATGGAGATTTATAAAAAATACATCCCCGGTTGTGTATATACTCAATTGCAACGATTTCATTTTTATCAGCCCTGAGGGTGTAATTTGAAGTCCCCGGGGCTTTTGCATCAACACTACCTGGCTTTCGCCCGTAACCGTTATTCTATTGCCCTCTACTATGATGGCCGTGGCTTCATCAATGCCAATGCAGGCATATGAGGGAAGGCTTGCCATGGCCGACAGCAGGCGGTTATAGCGGCTCCTGACAATAAAATGCTGATCTATCACGGCGTTATTTAATAGTCCCAAACCTTTTGCTATATGGATATTATTGGCATGAATTTTTTTAAACGTTGCATTGTAGATGGTATCTGTCAATTCTTTTCCGGTGATCATCTTTTCGCACATTACAGCAGCTCCGGCACTGGTGCCCGCAATAGTGCTTCCATTGTTGAATGCCGCATGAATGGCATGGTATACCGGAGTGTTTAAAACGACAGCCATAAACCGCTCCTGGTCGCCGCCGGTTATAAAAATCAGGCGGGCATGCTTCACTGAATCCAGCCAGTTTTTATCATTCACTTTATCGCTGGTAAAATTTAAATTAGCAACTGGTGCGTTACATACTGGCTGAAAGTCTTCTTTAAAATAATAAAAGGAAGTATCCGGTTCGCTGGCTGACATAGGCAACACCACCACATAATCTTTAGGCCCGAGAGCAGCCGTGGCTAGCATTTTTTTCATTAACTGCGGAGACCTGTTTCCGCCACCTATTATAAATAATTTACCTGCAGGTAAATTTTGGGGGGCTTGTGCTGGCGCAGAAAGCAGGATACTCTCAAAGCATATCAACAGGAATAAAAAAAAAGTGTATTTCATAAAGTGAAAATAGGAAATTTTAAAAGAGCAGGTTTTCTCCGTCGCAAGCAACTCAATTATTGTTCGGTTTAAAATTTGCTCATTATTTTTTCCCTGCTTCACAAAAGCCGCTTTCTTTTATTAACTTGTAGCCATGAAAAAAATACTGTTAACGGGCTTGCCACTGGCCATTTTAATTTGCGGGTTTAGTTTAAAAAAACTGCTTCCCAAAAAAGATACCATACTAAATCACATCGCACTTCATGTATCTGACTTGCAAAAAAGTACTTTGTTTTATGAAAATATTTTAGCGCTGGATTCCGTGCCGGAACCTTTTCACGATGGTAAACATACCTGGCTAAAAGTGAGCGATAAAGCCAATCTTCACCTGATAAGCGGTGCGGAAAAAGGAGTTCCCCGTGATAAGTTTAGTCATTTATGCCTTAGTGTCCCATCCTTAAGTGAATTCATAACAAAGCTTAACCAGGAGCATATTCCATATGAAGACTGGCTGGGTGCAAAAATTGCTGTTACCACCAGGGTGGATGGAATTAAGCAGGTATATTTTCAGGATCCGGATGGCTATTGGATAGAAGTAAACGATGATCATAAGTGATAGTCCGGAAGACTACAAATGTGTTTTAAAAGCAGCCTTTAATTGATTGGCACTTTTATTGAAATTGTTTTCATCTGTTACCAGAAAAAAATTAATTTACCTAACCTAAAAAATATACGCATGAAAAAGATACTCATTGCATTGGATTACGAACCTTCTGCAGAAATGATTGCAGAGACAGGATATAAAATTGCAACAGCATTGAATGCCGAAATAACATTACTGCATGTTATCGCTGAGCCTGCCTACTACTCTTCTTTGGATTATTCTCCTATTATGGGATATAGTGGATTCATGGATACAATTGATCCTGCTTTAACAGATACCGTTAAAGATGATATAAAAAAAATGGCACAGGAGTTCCTGGAAAATTCAAAAAAACACCTGGGTAATGACAGTATTAAAACGATAGTAACTGAAGGAAGTTTTGCGCATAGTATTGTAGATGCGTCTGAAGGTGGTATGGCCGATTTAATTGTAATGGGATCTCACAACCGACGCGGACTGGATAAGTTGCTGATGGAAAACGTAGCAGAAAAAGTAATTCATCTGAGCAAAATTCCCGTGCTTGTTATACCTATAAAAGATGGCGAGAAAAACGGATAATGAGAATAAATAAGGTTGAATAAAAAGTGGTCGCATGCACTTTAGACCAAATAAATACTTCCCGGATGAACAATCTTTTTAAAGCTCTTATTGCAGGCTATGGTGCAAAAAATTAGGCGGGGGATGCGTAAGTACAGTTATCATTTTTATGGTTATCTGGCGGGCACTTGGACACTGTAGTTAGAAATCACAGCTACTCATTACAACGGTTATACTCAAATGCTTTTGGAGCATATGCTGCCAGAGAAATAATAAGAAGTGCCCATATGCTGGAAAGCACTACCTGTTTCTGTAATTAATTGTTGTTGGCTTTCTTCATTTCAAGCTGGTGGGCATCAAGCGTGGATGCATTACCAAAATTTGTCTTCACATTTTTTATATCGTCTTCCGTAATAGTATCGTTGATATCAGAAATATGCTTGCTAATCTTCCGTTTCGTCACTACATCAGAAAATATTTCCTGCCTGTAATATTCAGCTGTAAAAAGTTCGTATTTGTCTTTTGGTAGCATGGCAATTTTTTTACAAAGCTAAACACAACAACCCGTCCAACAATCTACCTGTTACCAACATTCAAAATTGGTAACATTAAATTAATATTGCGTTTTAATTTTAAAAATGTACATTAAGATTTCAGCGTATGATTATTGAGTTTAAATGCTGGAATACAATACTGGCCTGCATTTCTCTGATTTTACAAAAAATGACCCGGTTGTATTTAAAAGATGGTATAAAAAGGAGGGAAATAAAAAAATAATGGTGGTGCTGCGATTACCCGGTTAAGTTTTTTAAATGCTTCCAAAAAACGCAACGGTAATTCCTGATTTGGGGTGATAATCGCCCAAAATGGTGTTTTTTTTAGCATTTTGGTATCTGAAAATGCCTGCTTCGTCGCAATATTTGCCGGATGGCATTTTATGTTGTAATGTATTGCTAATTTGCCTGTATGAAAAAGCCATGGTACGCAAAAAAATGGATTACCTTTCTGTTGCATGCAACAGCCTGGATTCTATTATTTTCTTTACCTTATTTGTTAAGGCCTCAAAATCCCAATGAACCAGTACGTCCAAAATCGCCCAGCGAGACCATCAGCAACATCATTTGGTTTACGGGTGATGTATTGCTGATAGGCTTTTTTTACCTGAACGCCCTTTTAATAATACCCCGCTTATTCTACAAAAAAAAATACACGCTGTATACCCTCGCAATTTTTGGAAGCTTTACAATGTATGTGATGCTGCTGTGGTTATTAAAGGTTTTTTTCACACCTGCAGATAAAACTTTCGAATTTAGAAAACACGTCTTCTTTTCTACATTCATTTTCTTGTTTATACTGGCCTGCAGTATTGCCTACAAAACTATCAGGGACAGAATAATTGCGGATAACCTGGCGAAGGAAAAAGAAAATGAATATTTAAAAACAGAACTATCGCTTTTACGCTCGCAGGTAAGCCCCCATTTTATGTTTAACGTATTGAACAACATGGTGGCACTGGCACGCAAACAATCTGATCTGCTGGAACCGTCCCTTATTAAATTGTCTTCATTAATGCGGTACATGTTGTATGAAACAGATGAAGAAAAAGTGTCGCTCGAAAAAGAAACAGAATACCTGCAAAGTTATATCGACCTTCAAAGGCAACGTTTTAGCAAGAAGGTTGTGATTAATGTAAATATGCAGACTACGGATAAATTGTATGATATTGAACCGATGCTGCTGATCCCCTTTGTTGAGAACGCATTTAAACACGGTACCGGTATGATTGAACAGGCACAGATAGACATTGACCTTAAGGCAGAAAATAACACACTACAGTTTACAGTAGCCAATAAATACGATCCTTCATCGGTGGAAGTAAAAGATAAGGCCAGTGGTATTGGTTTAACAAATGTTCAAAGAAGACTGGACTTATTATATCCCAATCATCATACCTTGCAAATTGTGAAAGAGAATGGGAAATTTATTGTTTCATTACAAATAAATCTTGCTGTATGATTCGTTGCATTGCCATAGATGATGAGCCATTAGCACTGGAATTACTTACTGATAATATCAGCAAAGTGCCTTACCTGCAACTGGTAGCGGCCTGCGATAATGCGATGGAAGCAATGTCCATCATGGAGCAGCAAACAGTTGACCTTATTTTTTTAGATATTCAAATGCCGGGGCTTACCGGACTACAGTTTATACAAAGCATGACGGTAAAGCCCATGATTATTTTAATTACAGCTTACGAAAAATTTGCGCTGCAGGGCTTTGAGCTGAATGTAACAGATTACCTGGTAAAGCCTGTTTCTCTGGACCGTTTTGTAAACGCCTGCAATAAAGCGAGGGAATTATTTTATTTAAGAGTGCAACCCAAAGTTGCTTCCGGGGCAGGGTATTTCTTTGTAAATGTCGACTACAGTTTGGTGAAAGTAGTTACTGCTGATATTATATATATCGAAGGCTTAAAAGACTATATAAAAATTCACCTGAAAAGTACGCAAAGGCCCCTCGTTACAAGAATGCCGATGAAAACTATCGAAGAGCAGTTATCTCCTGAATCTTTTATCCGCATCCACAAATCATACATCGTTTCAATTGCATTTATTACTTCTGTTCGAAAATCAAGCGTTTTTATTGACTCCCTGGAATTGCCTGTAAGCGATAATTACCGTGATGGAATTGCAACCCTGACTGGGAAATTATAAAATTTTCTATTTAAAAAAGGCGACATTCTTCAATTGAATGCCGCCTTTTTAATTTCTAAGTTACCTGATACTACATCACCTGGCCTTTATAACTTTTACGTTTAAGGGTTGGTCATTTTCAATAATGAGATTAACAATGTAAAACCCATCCAGCAAATCAGTCATATCCAGTTTTAAAATTGAATTATTACCAGCGCTCACAAACTGCTTTCTTGACATTACCTTACCACTGCCGTTGATAACCGAAACCATTATTTTGGTTCCATCTTTTGCAGCCGTTTTGAGATCAAGGTTGGCGATATCTTTTACCGGGTTTGGATAAACACTGAGCGAAGAACCACGGTGTAAAAATGGATCTTCCGCTACTGTTATGCTGATGGTATCTTTTGCAACGCCGCCGGCATTATCCGTAACAGTCAGTTCGAAAGTATAATTGCCTTTCGTTAAATTCTTAACCAGGCAGGCAGCCGCATTACCGTTTTCTATTATTGCAACAGAACCTGTTATTTGTGTCCATGAATAGCTGGTAACAATCGCATTTACTACGGATACATTGGCAAATAACGACACAGTATCTCCTGGCAGTGTTACAGATTTGCTGGTGCCGGCGCTGGCGCTGGCAGCCAATGAATGCAATGCCGCATTCACTGTAATTTGTACCGTATCTCTTCCAGTAAGTCCTTTGTTGTCTTTTACAATTAATGCATACTTGTATATTCCTTTTACAAGGCTGGTTATTGCGGTTGAAGGTGCATTGGTTGTACCAATCAGCCCGCCTGTTGGTCCCGTTACTTTTACCCATTCGTAACTGCTGATGGTTCCATCGGTATCCGTTCCGCTGCCACCAAGTGCGACTGTGTTTGCAGGCAAGGTAATGGTTTTATCCGCACCGGCATTTGCAACAGGCGCCTTATTAGCAACCGGCGATGTAACAGCCGCTGCATTAACAATTACTTTAACTGAATCTTTTGAAACAGCACCTTTGTTGTCTGTTACTGTTAATACAAAATTATATGCACCTTGTACCAGGCTATTGATTGTTGTTGAAGCTGCGTTGCTTGTGGCAATCGTTCCGACCGCAGGGCCGGATATTTTTGCCCATGTATAACCCGCAATAGTTCCGTCGGCATCTGTTCCTATGCCTTTAAGTGTTACTGTATTTAAAGGCAGGACGATTGTTTTGTCTGCACCTGCATTGGCAACAGGCGCTTTGTTCACAACAAAAGTACTAACCACTACTTTAAGTGAATCTTTTGACTTTGCACCTTTATTATCAGTAACAGTCAGTTCAAAATTATATGTCCCTTGCACCAGATTACTTATTGAGGTGGCAGCCGCATTTGCAGTAGCTATTGTGCCGCCTGCCGGGCCGGATTTTTTTGTCCAAAGATAACTGCTGACAGCACCATCAGGGTCGGTTGCAGTGCCTGCGAGCGCTACAGTATTTGCCGGAAGCGTAATTGCTTTATCGGTACCGGCATTTACAACGGGTGCCTTGTTAGCAACAACTGCAACCGCAGTTGCCGTATTGACAACTACTTTAACGGTATCCCTTGCCGCGGCACCCTTGTTATCCGTTACCTTTAACTCAAAATTATACGTACCCCGCACCAGGTTGTTTAATACCGTCGATGCTGTATTGGCACTTACAATTGTTGTACCGGCTGGACCCGAAATTTTAGTCCACGTATAGTTGCTGATAGTACCATCAGCATCAGTGCCATTGCCGGAAAGTGTCAAAGTTGTAACTGGCAAAACGATAGATTTGTCTGCACCGGCATTGGCGACCGGTAAAATATTCCCTCCGGTCGCAGCGCCATTATCAAATAACAACATCGAGCCCCAGGCAGGAATAGTTGCTGAATTATTATAAACATTTCCCTGAGGATCTTTTTTACTCCGGTCAGCAAAATCATAAACAACAGGGTTGCTTGTAGCATTGTATTGAAACACATGTGGTGCTGTGCTTAACACAACGCTATGCGCATCTCCATTCACATAATTCTGCCATTGCGCCAAATTTTCAGCAGCCGGATCAACAAATGTACCACCGAAAGTTAAATGATAGTACCAGTCAAATGGAGCGCTTAAATCGCTTCTGTAATAGCTGCTGTCCCATGTACCAATTGCCTTTAAATCTGATTGAATATCTGTAACAACAGGGAGATTTAACTGGCCATTCCAATAAAAAAAGTTGCTTACCTCGGGATAATTAATATTGGCCATAAAGTTATTTCGCCTGCAGAGTGGCTGACTACCAATTCCGGGAAACCTGTTTATGTTTATGGCAACCGGAACATCGTAAAAAGTATTCCCTCTTAATAATATATCCTGCCCGGTATTCATCATATAACCACCACCATCAGCTTTTGAAACCGTATTATTTATAATGCTCACGTAGCTGCTTGCCCCATCCGTATATATACCCCAGGTCATGGCACTATTTTCCGGCCTTCCCTGTCTGGCCCCAATTCCATTTATGACAATATTGCCTTCAATAATCCTGTTTGCTTTTGTGTGATCTCCCCAGGTGTATATACCTCCCCCGTCATCGAGAATTGCACAGTAGTTGGTCACGTAGTTGTTTTTTACCATCACATTACTGCCATTAAAATAAATACCCGTATAGCCTGTTGAATCTACCCGGTTATTTTGAATTAAGGTATTATCGCCACTTGTCCAAATGCCCTTGTATGCATCTGCGCCATTTCCGCCCATCCCCTGCATCAGGCCTGTATTTTTTATATTATTGTTGGTAACCTTTGTTGGCGATGAAAATTCGCCCAGTTGCGCAATTGCCAGATCCAGAGTATTACTCACCGTGTTGTTGTCACATAAAGAATTTGCCACACTCCACATAACCACCCCACTACCGTTATTATTCAAATTGCAATGTTGAATGGTGATATTCTGCCCGTTGAAAGAAAAAAAAGCAATTTTGTTGGCGCCTTCAAGTGCTAGATTTTTTACTGTTATATTTGAATAATGCGGTGTCCCGGAAGTACCAAATCCTGCTTCCCCGCAGTTAAACAAAGTATCGATGGTGGCAGCTTTTATTTGCAAAGAAGATGGATCCACATTACCAAAATAAACCGACAAGTCTTTTGAAGATTGGTTAAAGTACCACTCACCAAAGCTATCCAGGGTTCTTATATCATTTTGGATAAAATATCCATAACCGGCTGATGTAAACCCATCTGTTAATGGACTATTTTGAAAATCTTTAGGCAATGTGAATGACAAAGTTCCTTCGGTATGATCTGTGATGGGGCAAACTTCAAAAACATAACTATACTTTCTTATGACAATATCTGCTCCCTTCCAATTATAGGGAGAGGTACTTAACTGGTTATCGGTAACCGAAGGTGTTCCACTATTCGTTCCTTCGTAAGATAAATACCCCCCATCCGTCACATTGTAATTTGGATAGCGCCCCATTCGCTGCATTTTATCGTTAATCGTGACGATTTTTAAACCATTGCTTCCCCGGGAAACATTTGTTTTCCAGATTCCGTTTCCCATATTTGTCCAGGAAGTTAAAGTTTCGAAGCCTGTTAGTACCGGCTTATTTCCGGTTCCATAAGCGTCAAAAGACATATTATTTGCTGGGACTTTTAGCGTGCCATAAAACACATCGCCTCGTTTAAATAAAATAACATCGCCTGCAGCGAAAGACGATTGGTTAACTTTAGCCAGCGATTGCCATGGTGTGTTTATTGTTAAACCATCGTTTGAGTCATCGCCTGACGCAGAAACGTAATAATTTTTAGCATTTGAAAACAGCGTACTAAATAACCAAAAAAGGAGTAATGAAATCTGTTTCATGTAAATTGGATTTGTATGGATATTGACTTAACTACGTGGCGCTTCTTTAGCGGAAGAGCAAGCGCTTTTCGCAATGGGACATTCAAAAATTCATAGAGAAATTGCCAGTCTACCAGCAATTTTGGGCAGCTTTTATCAGGTGCAACCAGAAGTACCGGATAATAATTGTTGCAATGAATGACTCATACTGCTTGGAGAAACGCAATCACCCTCCCTGGCCATATTAAACAGCAACCTGTAAGCTTTTTATAAAAGGAAGTAGTATCAATGCATCACTGCACAAATTTGACTAACAAACGTTCAGCATGGTCCATCGCAGAAATGCGTAAGCATACATCGCAACCAGTACTGTTAAACTACCTGCCGTCTGGCAAATCTTCTGGCTGACTCCGCTGGTAGGATCTGCAAATTTTTAAATAAATAAAATAACGTGAGATGATTGTTGGAAGAATGGTCATAGTTATTGGAATAAAAAATGAAAACTAAAAATACAACAATCGCTTTTGCAACAACCATACCATTCTATATTTTTAGCCGGTAAAAGTTTTTAAATCCCGCATACTTTTTTTCAAGAAAATTCGTGTTCCAGTTGAACAGCTACAAAAATCTCATATTCAATACAACATAGGCTGGCAGATAGTTTCAGGGCATAAAGGTAACAACGTAGGTAATCTGTACTGTAATTAAATGCATTGCCAAAACTTACTGTATATGCTCTTTTATTAATTTTTTTACACTAACTGACTAAGGTTAACAACATTCTTTACCTGTTTAAAATCATTGTACACGGATGATTTTTAAACCTTTTATACACTTTATTCACAAGAACATTGTTTCTTTGAAATCAAAAATAAACGCTCATGATAATTGACTCATTGACAGACGCAACTAAATATTTTTCTCTACACCCCTTTTTTGAAAAGGCATTTGCCTATATCAATAGTTCGGCACTTTCTATAATACCCGCCGGGAAATATATTGTTGATGGCGAGAATATTAAAGCAATTTTTTTCACTCAACCTGGCGTAAGCGAAGAAAAATCGATTGACGAATTTGAGTGCCATAATCAACACATCGACATCCAGGTTTGTATACGTGGAAAAGAAAAGTTCGGATGGAAACCCAGAGCCAGTTGTGTTAAACCAAAAGGAGCATACGATACCGAGAAAGATGTATTAATTTTTGAAGATAAGCCCGACATGTTTTTTGAATTGCATGCAGGCCAATTTGTTATTTTATTTCCTGAAGATGTTCATGCGCCAATGATTGCCGTGGACGATTTACCCATACAAAAAATGGTACTCAAAGTGAGGGTCTAAATATAATCTATTGAAAGCTTATTGCCTGATTTGTGTTACCATCCAAAATATGCCTTCGCATTATTGAAGCAGATGTCTTGTATTATTTTACCAGCCCAATTGGTATCATCAGGTAACTCTCCATTGTCAATTTCCTCACCAATGATATTACACAGCGTTCTTCTGAAATATTCATGGCGCGGATAACTCATAAAGCTGCGACTGTCTGTAAGCATGCCAATAAACTTACTCAGCAGGCCCATATTGCTCAGGGTTTCAAGCTGCTTTGTAATACCATCTTTCTGATCTAAAAACCACCAGGATGCGCCATATTGCATTTTTCCCGCCACACTTCCATCATTGAAATTGCCGGCCATGGTAGCCATTAATTCATTGTCGGCTGGATTTAAATTATACAGTATAGTTTTTGCCAGTTGATTAGTACTGTCAAGCTTATCCAGAAATTTGGATAACTGCTTTGCCTGCGAAAAATCACCAATGGAATCCCATCCGGTATCAGCACCAAGTTCTTTCAGCCTCCTTGAATTGTTATTACGCAAAGCCCCTACGTGGTATTGCTGCACCCAGTTTTTTTCATGATCCCATAATGCAAATTTTATCAGCATAGCTGATTTAAATTTTATGTTCTCCTGTTGCGAAATGGTTTCGTTTGAAGTGATTTTACGGAATATATTTTTTATTTCCGCTTCGTTGTAATCAACAGCATATAATTGTTCCAATCCATGATCGCTGATGGTACATCCCATTGTTGCAAAAAAGTCATGACGTGTTTTAAGGGCATGCAAATAATCATCCCAACTGGCAATTAATATTCCGGATACTTCCTGTAATTTGTTTACATAGTTGTTAAAGGACTCCACATCATCTACATTCATTGCTTTATCCGGCCTGAAGGCTGGAAGTACCTTTATTTCAAATTCATCGGCCCGTAATTTTTGATGATGTTCCAGGGTATCGGTGGGGTCGTCAGTTGTGCAAAGTACTTTCACATTCATTTTCAGCAACAAATTCCTTACAGAAAATGCAGGCGTTTTTAATTTGGCTGTGCATTCATCGTATATCGCCTTTGCGGTTGCCGGAGATAATATGGTATCGATGTTAAAATAGCGCTGCAGTTCCAGGTGGGTCCAGTGATACAGTGGGTTGCGCAATGTATAGGGAACAGTGGCTGCCCACTGCTCAAACTTTTCGTAGTCAGTAGCGTTGCCGGTAATGAATTTTTCATTTATCCCATTGGTACGCATTGCCCTCCACTTATAATGATCGCCGTACAACCAAAGCTGGGTAAGGTTTTCGAAGTTAATGTCATTGGCAATTTGTTCCGGTGAAAGATGATTGTGGTAATCAATAATGGGCATTTTTTTTGCAAAGTCGTGATACAGCCTTTGTGCAGTTGCATTTTTTAGCAAAAAATTGTCATCCATAAATTTTTTCATCCCACATTACTTTTCTGATTGTTATACAATGATTATCGTGCTTTGTGCTAAGCAATTACAGCCATGATTCCCTGCTGCATAATGGCTTTTAATTTAAAAGTAACATTTTCGGTAAAACCATCCAGTTGTGTAAGATCTGCACCCCATAAATTGATGTCAGATAAAGCAGCTTTTACTAAATTATCAGGGGTTAAATTATGCCACTGATCAAAGAACAAAGATGCCATCTCATCTTTAACAGGATAAGCCTTTCCTTTCAATTCTCCCCTATAATTATTGCCTTCTTTTTTTACCTCGTGCATAAATAGAAGCCAGGCAGCAAATCCAGTGGCTATATTTTCAGGCACTTTTTTGTATAGCTTGTAGTAGTACTGTAAAACAGGTACAACCCGCATTTTTAATTTGGCTGTATAATTTAAGGTAATGCTTATCCACTGATGTTCTATACTTGGGTTGCTGAACCGGTCCAACACTTTTACTGCAAATTCCTTTGCCTGCTTTTCTTCTACGTTGAATGGAATGGCAACTGCAATTTCCTCCAGCATAAGCTGTTTTATATATTGGCTCAGGATGGCATCATTCATTGCTTCCTTTACAGTGGTAAAACCGGCCAGGAATGCGACCCCGCAACTGAGTGTGTGTGTTCCGTTGAGTAAGCGCAGTTTCAATTCCTTAAAAACGGTGATGTCATCTGCAATTACAACGCCCGGATCTGCTGCTGCGAAAGACAATACCGACTTTACCTGCTCATTGCCTTCAATTGCCCACAGGCTATATACTTCGCTCATGATCAGCAGATCATCCTGGTATCCTAGTTCCTGCTCAAGCGCCGCTTTTTTGCCTGCATCCGGTAAGCCCGGTACAATTCTGTCAACCAGCGAATTGCAAAACTGGTTGCATGCCAGCAGCCAGTTAATAAATTTTTTATCCAATTCATTCCACTCTGCCAGTTCCTGAACAATGGCTTTTAATTTATTGCCATTATCTGAAATTAATTCTGTTGGTATAATCACAAAGCCGCTTTGCACACTTCCCCCGAATACTTTAAACCGTTCATATAAAAAGGCTAGTAATTTAGCAGGGTAAGATACAGGCGGATTTGAGCTGACAGGTTCTTTTACCAATTCAATACCTATTTCTGTTGTGTTTGAAATAATTACAGCAAGCTCCGGATTGGCGGCACACTCCAGCACCAACTGCCAGTCTGTTGCAGCGGACAATACCCTGTTTACAGAAGAACAAACCACGCTTTCCTGTATTGACTTTCCATCAGTAATGCCTCGCATGCACAATGTATACAACCCATCCTGCCTGTCAAACGCACCTGCATCACCGCCATCAGTCGATTTTACCACCACAATCCGGCCGTTGAATTTACCACAACGGTTAGCCTTGTCGATAAAATAATCAGGCAGTGCCCGCAATAATACGCCTGTACCAAATTGCAACACTTTTTCCGGTAAATTCAGCAGGGCTTCATCCGGCAATAATACTGCGTCCCCATTTATTTTTTTAAGATTTTCTTTTGATAGTAACATGCTGCATCCAATTAATGGCTGATAAATTATTTAATGATATTCTGCAACGCCTTCCACATTTCCATAGCCACAAATAAATTACCTTTTTCATTCAGGTGCACACGGTCTGATGTTAATATTCCTTTTTCCTGGTTGGAAGCGTTATTAACTTTGAGGTAATCAGCGAAAGCTTTATGCAAATCGCAAACCGGTAAAGAAAGGTCTTTTGCCATTGTACGGATAATGGTGCTGTATTGGTTCAAATCGCCGTCCTGCTGGTTGGAATTATCATTGCGCTCACCAATGACTGACGGCGTGCATAGAATAACTTTAATATTTTTCTCCTGCAATTTTTTGATGATGGCCCGATAGAACCGTTCAAATTTATCAGGGTCAGTGCCTGTGCCTGAGCTGGCTTTATGCCATACATCATTTATGCCCACATATATAACAACTACGTCAGGATTTTTTTTCAGCACATCCTCATCCATTCTCAAATACAGATCGTATACTTTATTACCACCTATGCCGGCACCGGCGAGTTCAATAGAATCAGGCAAATGCAATTGCTTTATTACGCTATCAAGCTTCGTAATATAACCTGTTGGCTGAACACCAGCCTGTGTAATTGAATCGCCAAAAAAAACTACCTTAATCTTTTTAGGAGGATTCGTAAAAGAGAGCCATGTCAAAGGCAATAACAATAACAACCTGGATAAGTATTTCATGTGTTTAATTTATAGTTGTGTTGTACGTTTTACTTTTTTCCATTTGAAGGAGCACTGCTTCTTTAGTACCTGTAAAAGGTCCCGAAGATTCAATTTTCAAACTGGCCATTGCTGCTCCAAATTCTCCTGCATCCTGTACAGAAGCTCCTTTTACACGCTGATATAAATAGCCGGCCATATAGGTATCTCCGCATCCTGTTGCATCAGTTTCTACTGCAGGTACAAAGGCCGGGATATCATAAAAAATATTGTTGGCATATACCAACGAACCTTTGCTGTTAAAGGTAATTACCACCTCCTTTACTCCCCATTCTGCAAGCATTTCAGCGCCTCTGCGCACACTGTTGGTTGCGGTGAGAACCTGTAGTTCTGATTCGTCAGCCTTAACGATTTCAACGTATTGCAAAGCTTCTTTTTTTTCTTCCCAGTCAACCGCCTGTACCTGTTTGTCTTCTACCTTGCGCAGGTATCCCTGCACATCCAGCGATATCCTGGCCCTGCCACCCAGTTCTTTTATTAATGCCAATGGTATATCATCCGCAAGCAACGGCCCAAGATGAAAAATGTCAGCATTAACATTTCTTAGCTCGTCAACCGAAAATGGATCTGCTGTTTGTAATACCCGCTGGGTGCGGTGGTCAAGACTGTCGGCATAATTATTTTCAAAATAAACAGTATGTTTACTGGGCAGCGCAATTACTTCTGTTCCCATGGCACGCAGCTCCTCAACAAAACGGATCTCGCTTGCTGCCAGGGCTGTAACCAGGCAATAATTCACATCCATGTTCCGCAGCGCATTGGAGAAATAAAATGATGTTCCCCCGGCCATATGCTTTTCGCCTCTATTCGTTATTACCTTATCCAGTGTAATGTGTCCTATGCAACAGATATCATACATGTATAGTGGTTTTAATTACTGCAATATTGATTGAAGGGCGTAAAAATAATTAAAACCAGCTATTAAAAGAGAAACAGTTTTTCCAAAGAATAGTTGACAGCAATGCAGGTGACACTGGCGTATAACTTAAGTATCCAACTCGTACCCAAAATTGTATAAGGACACATCTGAGCACTGAAAGAATGATCAGGCCTCACTCCGGAACTAGGGCCCAACCTGGTGACTTGAGCAGTACAAGAATATGATACAAAACGGCAACAATAACTTCTGTTAATTTGCAATGTAAATTTTAGGGGTGATTTTAAGACGGTAAGTGCGAAGTTTAAATATTTCAGACAAAGGATTTTGCCTTCAGAAAATGTATTTTTTTTGATGGACGCAAGTAAAAAAGAAGTGAGGGATTGATACTGAAACTATTCTCCTTCCAGTATTATTTCCTGGCGTTGAAAATTTACAGTATCACCGCTTTTTACATTGTTGCGATAGTTTTTAAAAAGGCTTAACCAGCGTAATTTAATTACACCAAAAACGCCTTCTTTAATGATGCCTTTGTTCATTTTACTATCGCCCAGCTTACGGTCTTTAAAAGTGATGGGCACTTCTTTAATGACAAATCCCAATTTCCAGGCGGCAAATTTCATTTCTATCTGGAAGGCATATCCTACAAAATGAATAGCTGATAAATTAATGGCTTCCAATACTTCCCGGCGGTAACAAACAAATCCGGCAGTTGGATCCATCACCGGCATCCAGGTGATTAGCCTTGTATATAAAGAAGCTCCCTTCGACAAGGCGATACGATTGGCCGGCCAGTTTTCAACAGCACCATTTTTTACGTATCTTGACCCTACTGCCACGCCAGCCCCACTTTTACAAGCTTCATATAAGCGCTGCAAATCTGCCGGGTTGTGAGAAAAGTCGGCGTCCATTTCAAAAATAAACTGGTAACCTTTTGCAAGCGCCCACCTGAACCCATGGATGTAGGCAGTACCCAAACCAGACTTCCCTTTGCGTTCTTCTAAAAATAATTGAGCCGGGTATTTTGAAAACAGTGTTTTTACAATTTCAGCGGTTCCATCAGGTGACCCATCGTCAATAATAAGCACATGAAACTGTTGCTGCAAAGCAAATACTGCCTCAATAATGGAGGCAATATTCTCTTTTTCGTTATAGGTTGGTATGATAACAAGTTTCTCCAAAGACTAAAATGGCATACTTTAAACGAAAGTACAATTTGTAAATAATATTTCCCATACCATTTTACGCGAACTTTCTAATTAGGTATTCTTTAACAGGGTTCTGTTCAAAATCTCGGTCAATTTCTGCTTGGTATGCAACGGAAAATCGCCCCGCATCATCCAATCGTAATATTGCGGTTCCGCTTTTAATACATCCATCACCGGGCGGCCCTTATGCTTTCCGAAATTAAAAACCTCCACGCCCTTATCATTAAATAAAAAGCGGCGGGCATAATCTACTATCTTTTCTTCCCCGATTGAACCTAAAATACTCTCCACTGAATTACCCAATTGCGGATAACGCTGTATCTGCGACAACAACACATCAATGGTTGCATTAACATCCGACTCGGCACTGTGCGCATCAACCAGTTCTTTCTCACAATAATATTTATAGGCTGCGGTTAAAGTACGGGGCTCCATGGTGTAAAAAATATGCTGAACATCCACCATCTTCCGGGTGCTGAGATCTACATCCATTCCTGCACGCAAAAACTCTTCCATCAGCATAGGGATATCAAAACGATTGCTGTTGTAACCTCCCAGGTCGCAGTTTTCTATAAACATTTTTAACTCATTTCCTGCCTGTTTAAAAGTCGGCGCATCTTTTACCATTTCATCTGTAATGCCATGTATGGCGGTAGTTACAGCCGGGATAGGCATTTGTGGATTGATTAATTTTCTTTTTACCACGCGGCTGCCATCAGGCAAAATTTTTATCATCGCAATTTCTACTATCCTGTCTGTTGACAGGTTTACACCGGTGGTTTCTAAATCTATAAAGGCTATTGGTCGGACTAATTGTAAAGACATTGGGGGAATTTTGTTGTTGTTTTAATTGGTTGTTGTTGAAAATAGTACTCCGAAAAGCATCCTTAAAAATGAAGTTTGAAATACTAAAGGCAAGTTAAGATTTAAATAGCAAAACCCTGCGCCTATGTTAATAATAGCCATTTTGTATCTTTGCGTTTTATTGATCTTATTCAATTTAAAAAACACATGAAGAAAATCATTTTAACTACGCTGGTAATTTTTACCATGTTAGCTGTTTTGACATCCTGTTATTCAAGCAGGAAAACCGGCTGCCCAATGACAGAAAAAATCATTCACTAAAAAGTACTCCTTAATTATATGAACTGGATTGAACTAAACGACGAAGCGCAATTAAGCGATATCAAAAACCTTTCAAATACCAAACCGCAACTTATTTTTAAACACAGCACACGTTGCTCTATCAGCAGCATGGCTAAAAGCCGTTTGGAAAGAGGATCAGCGCCTGCTGGGATTGATTTCTATTATCTTGATCTTATTAAACACAGAAATATTTCGCAAAAAATAGTGGATGTATTTGATGTGAGCCATGAATCGCCTCAGGTATTGCTGATAAAAAACAGTGAATGCGTGTACGATGAAAGTCACAGTGGTATCAGCATGGACGAAATTGCAGAACAAGCAGCAGCCTGAGAACTGCCTTATTGCTCTGCTGCAGCTTCCCTTGCCAGGTTTATCATTTGCCAGTAAGGTGGCAGGTAATGGTTGTCTTTTTTAAACTGGTCAATTTTAGCGACCGCTTTTGTTTTAAGTGCCTGGTACATGGCGACAAAATACTGATTTTTTAAAGCCCTTGTTGCGCTCATGCCTTCGGGTATAATACCCGGCTTTCTGAAATAATTTTTTGCCATACACCAGCCTTTTACTATCCGTACAAAAGGCAGTTGCCAGTGATTGTACTTAATTTGTTTTCCTTTATCCGCCTGCTCCAGCAACACATCCATTACTGCATTATCAATGTGATCTTTCAGCAAGGTTTCGGGATCCCGGTATTCTGCTACCACACCTAATTGCGGATCATATTCCAGGTCGCCCGGCATCTGCGTCACAAAATTTTCTACGCCAAATGCATTCAGCCAGTCAACAACTCCAGGTGATGAAATAGTGGACACACCCTGCCATAAATAAATGCCATTTTTACGATAGGCATACGAGGCCACCTCCGAACAAAACATAGCGGTACTATCGTAAAAATTCATTTTGAAATCGTAAGGAATATGCCGGCTGAGCGCCTCATCATACGCCAGCTTCGCTGCTTTCTGTGGTACCATTTTATCTTCCTGCAATTGGCGTAAATCAGCCCGGGGGCGCAATACCATGCAGCGCAGCTTTTTATCTTTTATATATTGTGCAAGTGAAGAAACAGCTACACCTTTTTCAATATGTGCCTCGATTAAAAAAGCATCTTCTTTTTCATTCACATAGATTAAAGCCACATGAGAAAAATTCGCCGGGTAATCATTGCCTCTTGAAATCAATGCCGATACTTCTGCACCTCCCCGTGACACCAGTAAATCGCCACTGTGAACAGTGATGCCAAATAATTTTGCAGCAGGTGTTGCCGAGACAACATCGGTTACATTAATGGCTGCGTCAAAAGGCACGGACGCAGTTTGCAATAACACTTCTTCTTCCGCTGCCCGCATACCATATAATAACTGGTATAAACTATTGCGTACAACAACATCATTTATATCCCAGTGCTGTGATTGCAACTTGACTTCCCGGCGAATTTTGCTGTACAATCGAATAAAGGAATCTCTTTGCTGTGGCTGTGCTGCAATCAATGGTGCAAGCGAAAAAAAATTATTTAAAAGAAGGGTGAAATTTGTATCTGCTGCAGCAATACCGGGCAACTTAATTTTATCAACTAATTCTTCACCTGATAAAAACAAAGCCTGGATATTAGAATCAACTTTTGATTTATTTTCCAGTTTGGCGGCTCTGAAATTATCTTCCAACTGGCTCCATAGTAAATCTTTATTCCATGTAAAAGCCTTGCTGGCTGCTGCATTGCCTCCTGCTTTGTCTGAATCAGGAATGAGCATTAAAAAATAGGCGAGCGCAACAACTCCCAAAAAATATAACAACCTCTTTTTTATTTTACTCATAGGGGCAGTTTTAGGCGGCAGTTTATTGATTACATAGCAAGTAAAAATGTTTTTAATAGCCCTGCATCGGCAGCCATTTTAGTGCTGTTTTTCTGCAGCAGTAATTGTTGCTGCACGGTTGGCGGTATGGGTACGGCTTCGCCGATTACAGGTTCCACCACATCATAAAATTTCACCGGGTGAGCTGTTTCTAAAACGATGCCTTTTTCGTCTGGGTTTTCTTTCAAATATTCCTGCAACGCCAGGTAACCTACTGCCCCATGCGGATCCAATAAATAGCCTTCTTCCTTATACACTTTCTGAAGCGTAGCTTTTGTTTCAGCATCTGAAATACTGCAGCTGCTGAAGTCTTTCTTCAGACTGGCAAACTGGTGATGAAAAATTTCGAGGATGCGGATGAAATTACTTGGGTTACCAACATCCATTGCATTGGAAATGGTTGCTATCGCTTTTTTAGGCGTATACTTTTCAGTTTCCATAAAATCGGGTACCACATCATTGGCATTGCAGGCTGCAATAAAATGCTTTACCGGCAATCCGGAAAAGTGGGCGAGGATACCTGCACAAATATTACCAAAATTACCACTCGGCACTGAAATTACCGGAGGGTTGTTTTTTTGAGCCCACTGTTTATAAGCAAAGAAATAATAGAATTGCTGCGGCAGCCATCTTGCAACATTGATGGAGTTGGCAGATGTCAGAAATAGCTGATTATTTAATGCTTCGTCTGTAAAAACCTGCTTTACCATCTGCTGGCAATCATCAAATGTACCATCCACCTCCAGTGCATGAATATTTTTACCCAGTGTAGTCAGTTGCTTTTCCTGAACAGAACTTACTTTACCCGATGGATATAATATCACCACTTCAACCCCATTTACGTCATAAAAACCATTGGCCACAGCCCCACCGGTATCCCCGGACGTTGCCACCAGCACGGTCACTTTTTTCCCAAGGTCTTTTACAAAATACCCCAGGCAACGGCTCATAAATCTGGCGCCGATATCTTTAAAAGCCAGTGTGGGACCGTGGTACAGTTCCAATGAAAAAATGGCCTCTGTAATCTTAACCAGTGGAATTTCAAAGTTCACAGTTTCGTTTACAATGCGCCGCAATTCAGTTTCTGGAATGGTATCGCCAACATATGGTTTTATGACCTGGTATGCAATCTCTTCGTTAGAGTAGTCGCCGATGTTGTCGATAAAGCCGGTGGGGAGTGGCGGTATTTGTTCCGGAAAATATAACCCCTTATCTGGCGCCTGCCCATTAATGGTCGCCTGTTTAAAATCTACTTTGGGAGATTGATGATTGGTACTATAGTATTGCATCTGGTGAGTGATGAATTATAAGTTATGAATTAGGAAATTTAAAGCCCCAAAACAAAAATTGATTAGCGCAAACAATTATTGATATGTGTATAAAATGGGTAACACCCAAACGGAATAAACTATTAATTGTCAATTACTGTAACGCCTGTTTGGTTAATTGTGGTAACATAAGTATGATAGGCCAATCCGATACGGTTGTAAATTTCCTTCATTACTCCTTCAACCGCAATCGCAGTTGGTTCATCTTTGCTTAGCATAAAAATGGAAGGACCTGAACCGGAAATGCCGCCACCTAAAGCTCCTGCTTCCTTGCATTTCAATTTAACTTCATCAAAACCAGGAATTAGAATGCTTCGCACAGGTTCTATGATTACATCTTCCAGTGAACGGCCGATCAACGCCAGGTCTTTTTGAATAAACCCTGCCACCAGGCCGGCTATATTTCCCCATTGCTTAATGGCATCTTTCAGCAATACTTCTTTACGTAAAATCTGGCGTGCGTCTGATGTACGCACTTCTATCTGCGGATGCACAATGGTCACATATAATTCAGGTGCAGGGATTGGCACAATGTCCAGCGGATGAATACTTCTGATAAGGGTTATTCCACCATAAATACAGGGCGCAATATTATCAGCATGTTTTACGCCGGAAGCTACTTTTTCACCAAACATGGCAAAACGCACCAGGTCTTGTTTAGAAAAAAAATCGCCTAATAAATAATTGGCACCTACCACTGCGCCTGCAGCGCTGGCAGCGCTTGAACCTATCCCGCTTCCGGGCTTTATTTTTTTATGAATAGTGACTTTAAAACCAATATTGCCAGGCAGTTCGCTGATCATTTCAACCAATGGTGCTCCTGCTGTATTCTGCGCCGGATCCAACGGCAGCGGATAGCCATCTGCGCTGACTATGACGATCTTTTTTTCTTCCAGTAATTCTATCTCCATCAAATCGTTTGGTTCATGCAGACACAATCCCAGCACATCAAAACCACAAACCAAATTTGCCACGGTGGCTGGCGCTAAAATCTTTACCAGCTTCCCTTTTGCACCAACAACAGGCGTATTATTTTTTTCGCCTTGCGCTAATATAGTGTGCTGATTTTCATTCATAAGTTCTTGCTATTTTACTTTCTTTCCAACAATTTTTATTACACCCTCGACGCTTTGATAATATCACCAAATACGCCGGAAGCTGTTACATCTGCACCAGCGCCTGCACCTTTTATTACCAGTGGTTGTTCCACATAACGATCGGTATAAAATAATACAATATTGTCTTTTCCATATAGATGGTACAGGTCGTGCTGTGAATTGATGTGCTGCAATCCAACAGATGCTTTACCTTCTTTAAAGGATGCAACAAACTTCAATTTGTTTTCTCCTGCCTCTTTAAATAATTGTTTAAAATGCGCTTCGTGCTCTTCCATGGATTTGTAAAAATCTTCTACAGAACCAACCATACATGCAGGCGGCATAAAGCTGTTGTTGGCGATGTCTTCCATTTCTATTACGTTGCCGGCTTCCCGGGCCAGTATCATTATTTTACGCATTACGTCTTTACCACTTAAGTCCAACCGTGGATCAGGTTCTGTGTAGCCTTCAGCTTGCGCCTGTCTTACAATTGTGGCGAAGCTCTTGTTACCATCGTAATTATTAAAAACAAAATTAAGTGTACCACTTAATACAGCCTGTATAGTATTGATTTTATCACCCCCACGCAATAGATCGTTCAATGTTCCGATAATCGGCAAACTGGCTCCTACGTTGGTTTCAAATAAAAATTGTGCATTGAATTCTCTCGACAGGTTTTTTAATTTTTTATAGTACTCATATTTAGAGGAACAGGCAATTTTATTGCAGGCTACCACCGAAATACTTTTTTGTAATAGCTGCTCATAACAGCTAGCTACCATTTCATTGGCAGTAACATCTGCAAAAACACTGTTACGTAAATTTTTGGACTGTATCCGCTCGATAAATACCTGCATGTCCATTGTTTCACCTTCCTCAAGCAGCAAGGATTTCCAATTTTTCAGATCAATCGCTTCATCTTTAAAAAGCATTTTTTTACTGTTGCATAAACCGACGACATTTATTTTCAGATGAAGATTTTGCAATAGAAATTGCTGTTGCTGTAGTATTTGTGCCACTAGTTTTCCTCCTACATTTCCAACGCCGGCTATAAAAAGGTTTATCTCTTTATACACGGTTTCAAAAAATTCTTCGTGCAGTACATTGATGGCTTTCTTTACATCCTGTGTAGATACAACCGCTGAAATATTTCTTTCAGAGGAGCCCTGCGCAATTGCCCGAACGTTAACACCATTGCGACCAAGATTACCGAACATTTTTCCGCTTATGCCCGGATGACTTTTCATATTGTCCCCCACGAGTGCCACGATGGCCAAATCTTTTTCAACAACGATGGGATCTACTTTTTTGGTCTCAATTTCGTAGGCGAATGCTTCATTAATAGCCTGCCTGGCGGTTTCTGCTGTGGCGGCATCAATACCTACACATATTGAATGTTCCGAGGAGCTTTGTGTAATTAAAATAACATTGATCTTTTTTTCTGCCAGTGCTTCAAACAGTCGTTTTGAAAAGCCGGGAATACCTACCATTCCACTACCTTCAAGGCTTAACAATGCAATGCTGTTAATGCTTGATATACCCCGTATGCTATTGGTATTATTGCTCGACTCCTGTTGAATTACAGTACCATTATCCTGCGGTGCGAATGTATTTTTTATCCAAGTTGGGATGCCCTTGCCCCTTACCGGCTGTATGGTAGGCGGGTAAATTACTTTAGCTCCAAAATGCGACAGTTCCATCGCTTCCTGGTAAGATATCTGCGGGATGATTCTTACGTTAGTCACCAGCCTGGGGTCGGCTGTCATCATACCCGATACATCTGTCCAAATTTCCAGCACTTGTGCGGATAATGCCGCAGCAACAATCGCTGCGGTATAATCAGAACCACCACGGCCAAGCGTGGTATTAGCGCCCGTACTGTCTGAAGCAATAAAGCCCGGCATCATAAATAATCCTGCGCCGGAGGCTGCAAAATAGTCAGCAATTTTTTTATCGGTAATGGTAAAATCAACAGCAGCTGAACCATAATTTGAATTGGTGATAATCAGCTCAGGGGAGTTTACCCATTCGCATGCGATGGCTTCTGTATTTAATTTTGCGGCTATAATTTTAGAGGATAGTATTTCACCGTAGCTTACAATTCTGTCTTTGGTGCGTTCGGATAGTTCTTTCAGTAAATAAATGCCTGTGCAAATATCTTCAATCTCGTTGCACAAAGTTTTTACCAAACTCAACACCGCACTTTGCTGGGTTATCGTAATCAGTTCTTTTACGGTAGTAAGATGTCTGAGTTCGGCTTCGTGTAACTTTTCTTTATACGTTTCATTTCCTTCCGCAGCCAGCTGGCTGCATTGCAATAAAATATCCGTTATTCCTCCAAAGGCAGATACAACCACAATTGTTTTATCTGTTATAATTTTCTCTTTAACAATGTCAATTACTTTATTAATATTGTACGCGTTGGCAACAGAACTTCCACCAAACTTTAGAACCTGCATTTCTTTTATTTATAGATGTGATGTAAAATAATGACTGTAATAATTTTTATTTATGAAAACGGCGATTTGCCCAAAGGTAATATGAAAGTTGTAACCCTTAACGGGTTGTGCCTGTTGTAAAAATAGTGGTACCTGCAGCAGAAGTTGCTAAAGGCATTTGCGATGAGATAATATGTAATTTCACTTGTACCACTTTTGTGGCCGCTAAATTAAGTAAATAATTGGAAACAAGGCCACCGATTTGAAATTTTTTAAGTATTTTCATGCTTTGTGGTAATTGCTGCCAGCTTTATTACTTTTTATTAATTTTTATTGAATATGGATCATCAGTCGTCGACAGGTTTGCAGCATTTTAAGAACTTGGTTGGAATAAAATTTCAATTGTATAACAGTCTCTTTACTTCTCTTCCATTTCACCGGATTGAAAAAACAGGAATACTTTTATCGCTGTTACAAAATAACTGTGAAGAGGGGTATCGTAAAAAGCAAAGTCCGGTGGAAATCATTGAAGACTTTTTTAACAAACAAACTACCTACCGCCAGCCACAGGAGCGGCTGGACCTTTTATTCAGATTCATTCAGTATATAGAAAGACAGGTAGTGTTATTTGATGCCCTGGAAGATGCGTCTTTTAAAGAAGTAAACGACATGGGTGGCGTTGGTACTTTAAAACACCTGGAAAGCGAAGTATTGCAAACCAATAAAGAAGAGGAACTGTCTGCCAAATTAAAAAACTTTGCGGTTCGGCTTGTGCTCACGGCCCATCCGACACAGTTTTATCCGGGTTCTGTTTTAGGTATCATCAATGATTTATCTAAAGCATTGATGGCAAATAATGCGGCACAAATTAATATGTACCTGCAGCAGTTAGGCAAAACACCTTTCTTTAAAAAGCAAAAGCCAACGCCATACGATGAGGCTTTGAACCTGGTATGGTATCTTGAAAATGTTTTTTATGCTGCCACCGGCAGGATCATGTCTTTTTTAACTTCCCAGTTTCCGAATGCAATAGATGCCAATCACCCGATTATAACGATGGGCTTTTGGCCCGGCGGCGACAGGGATGGTAATCCTTTCGTAACTGCCTCTACTACTTTAAAAGTGGCCGATGCATTAAGGGGAAGCATTATCAAATCTTACTACCTGGAAATAAGAAGGATCAAACGCCGCTTAACTTTTGAGGGTGTAGACACCATTCTGGCAGATCTTGAAACGGAGATGTACAACAACATTTTTATCCCCGGTCAGCGGACTGCGATCAATAAAAATAAAATACTGGACGAACTGCATAAAATCCGGGAAATATTGATTTACAAACACAATGGATTGTTTCTTTACCTGATAGATAATTTTATCAATAAAGTAAATGTGTTCGGTTTGCATTTTGCTTCGCTGGATGTGCGCCAGGAAAGTTCGGTTCATAATAAAGTATTGGAAGCAATTTCAAAAAAATCAGGTTATTTGCCGGAAAATTACGCCAGCTTATCTGATGAAGAAAAAATTGATTTCCTTACTTACATTGAGGTACCACTAAAAGAAGAGCACTTTGACGACCAGTTAGTTGCGGATACCATTGCCACCATTAAAGCCATTAAAAACATACAGGATTTTAATGGCGAAGCTGGTTGTAACAGGTATATCATCAGCCAGTGTTCAAGCGCATTGAATGTGCTGGAAGTATATGCTTTATTCTTATTATGCGGCTGGAAAAAAGAATCCCTTAGCATCGACATTATACCTTTGTTTGAAACGGTCGAAGACTTGCAGAATGCGCCGGATGTAATGCAACAATTGTATTCGAACAAAGTTTATTCAACGCATCTCGAAAATAGAAGTAAAAGGCAAACCATTATGCTCGGCTTTTCTGACGGAACCAAGGATGGTGGTTACCTGATGGCAAACTGGGGGATTTATAAAGCAAAGGAAAACCTGACCACGGTTTCAAAACAACACGAGGTGGAAGTACTCTTCTTTGACGGCCGCGGTGGACCACCGTCAAGAGGTGGTGGTAAGACGCATAAATTTTATGCATCCATGGGCCAAAATATTTCCAACAAGGAAATTCAATTGACAGTGCAGGGGCAAACGGTTAGTTCCAGCTTTGGAACTGTGGAAAGCGCCCAATTTAATATTGAACAATTACTGCATGCCGGTATAACAAATGAATTGTTTAATAACCGTCATGTGCTGATGAATAAGGAGGAAGAAAATTTGCTGCAACACCTGGCTGAAGTTAGTTTTACAAAATACAGCGCATTAAAAAGTCATCCCCGATTTACCGATTATTTATCGCAGGTAAGTCCGCTTAAATTTTACAGCGAAACCAATATCGGCAGCCGGCCAGCCAAGCGTACCGGAGGCAGCAAACTTTCTTTAAAAGACCTGCGGGCTATCCCGTACGTGGGTGCCTGGGCACAGCTAAAACAAAACGTTACCGGGTATTTCGGCGTTGGCAGCGCTTTGAAAGAACTGGATCAGCAGGGAAAATTTGATGAGTTAAAAGTACTTTATGATAAGTCGCTCTTTTTTAAAACTTTGCTTGATAACTGTGAGATGGCCATGAAGAAATGCTTTTTCCCACTCACCGAATTTTTATCAGCAGATCCAAAATACAGTGAAATCTGGACAGTGATTTATGATGAATTTAATTTAACCAGGCAATACATTTTAAAGATTTCCGGCAAAAAAGAACTGATGAGCGATTACCCGGTTGATCAGTTGTCTATTGCAATGCGGGAAAGAATTGTACTGCCTTTATTAACGATACAACAGTTTGCTATCATGAACATACGGGAGATTGAGGACAACCTCATTAATTCTCCACTGAAAGAAACCTACGAGAAATTGATTATGCGCTCCTCTTTTGGCATCATCAACGCAGGCAGAAATTCGGCTTAATATTTTTCAATTTTAAACGGCGTACATGATAGTAGGATTAATCATAGTTTTTCTTTTCAGCATTTTTATTGCCAGCTATTTGCTCGCCCGACGCGATGATAAAATCCTGGACCTTCAGCAAAGAGTAGAATTCCTTGAGCAAAAAAGTAATAAAAAGATTATCAGCCGGCTGTTGTTTGTAGAATTAAAATCTGTGAACAGCGTATTGGACACTTTAAATAATTGCTTTTATGAGATAGATAAAGAAGGCAATTATGACATTGATACGGAATACCGCCTGGCAGATGTTACCGATGAATGGTGGGAAAGTTTGTCAAGCCAGGATCTGGAAGTGGTAAATAAATTGAAAAACGCGTAGGTTTCAGTAACGTAACTTTAAAAATTATCCCCTTTTTTATAGTAAATGAAAAATATTTTAAAATATTTTTCATTTTTTTTGTTTCTGAGGCACGCAAAAAATGTTACTTATTATTTTGATCTGCTACTATTGCCGGCTCAGGGTACTCAAATAAATCAAAAATTTTCCTCCTCATCATTGGATTGAAAAGCCGCGGCTTCTATTAATGAATATGCAATTTTTCTTAATACATTTATCAACGTCGAATATGGCTGTAATGCAGCACCAGCGCTTGTTTTATTGAAATATAGGTGTGACCTTTACGTTATAAATGCAAATTTCGTATGTCAGTAATCAATCTTTTATCAGCAGATTTTCAGCTATTCAGTTACAGTCCCGTAATTATAGAAGTATCAAAAGTGTTACTTGTGTCCCTGGGATGGATAGGCGGTTTAACTGCTTTCGTTTACTGGAAAGATAAACACCCAGCATGCCTTACAGCATAAGTTTTAATTTTTGGTATAAACATATTCAACGCAGTTTTACAACTGCGTTTTTTTGTGCCCTATCTTCTGCTAAAGATTACATTTCATGTAAATAAAAACACCCTCTATAAAAATAGACGGTGTTAACGATTGCTTGCCATATGAAAAATGTATACTTCTAATTAAGTTCCAGCTGTAAATCCAGCGAAGGTGGTGTTACCACAGGTTTGTGCAGATGAGCCACTGATTGATCAGTCTCTGTACTGATGGCCCAAAAGTACAATACGCTAGCTACTACTGATAAAGCAACGCTTGTAAGGATAGCGATCTTTGCTATATCCCTCACAGCATCGTCACCAAAAGCAAGCATGGTGGTAAATATAGACATCGTAAAACCAATGCCAGCCAGCGTACCCATACCCAGTATTTGTTTCCACTGAATGTTATGTGGCAGCTTGGCTATGTTTAAAGACACCAGTAAGCGGCTTATCAAAAATATACCCAGGGGTTTTCCCACCACCAGGCCTACAATAATTCCGATCCCTACTGTACTTCCCAATGCTTCTGCAAAATGAGCCGGAATAAAAAGTGCTGTATTTGCCAATGCAAAAAGCGGCAGTATAAAAAAGTTTACAAAGTTGTGAATGAATTTTTCGACTGCCACCAGCTTTTTTGTGGGTATGGTAAAGGCAAATATTACCCCGGCAATACTTGCTTCAATACCCGACTGAAGAATGGCATACCACAGGCATACAGCCAATATAATTTGAAGAAATCCGAATTTTATTTTAAAATAATTGCAGGCCATCAATGCAAGGAATATCGCACCTGCGATTGCAAGGAACGTCCAGTGCAACTGGCCTCCGTAAAATAATGCAATAACAATGATTGCCCCCAGGTCATCAATGATAGCAAGCGCCATCAGTAAAATTTTTAAACTTAACGGCACCCGTTTGCCCAGTAAAGAAGCAATGCCTAATGAAAATGCAATATCAGTAGCTGTAGGTATTCCCCAGCCGGTGATATAACTTGAATGTACATTAAACGCAATGAAAATTAAAGCCGGTACCATCATGCCGCCCAAGGCTGCGCCAAATGGGAGAATTGCTTTTTTAAAAGAAGATAATTCACCTTCCATTAATTCTCTTTTTATTTCCGTTCCGGCCATTAAAAAGAAAATACCCATCAGGAAGTTATTGATCCATTCCAGGTAAGTGGCAGGGAGGTGCAATGCTTTAAAACTGTGCATCTCACTGTTCCAAAAATTTCTATAGGAGAGACCAATTCCTTTATTAGCCAGGAATATAGACAATAAAGTACAGATGATTAAAATAATACCTACCGTGCGGCTATCGTTGATAAAATACCGTAAGGGGGTCATTATTCTATGAACTATTCTTTTCATTTGTAAACTTTTATTCCTGCTGAAATTAAAAATGGTCCCATCAAAAAATTCCGATGGGACCATAAAACTATTTAATCAACATAACCATGAACACCCATTTCAGGCATATCCAGGCCAGCAATTTCATCTTCTGCTTTTACCCTGATTGGTGTTATTTTGTTGGATAGTTTGAAGAAAGCATACATCACAACAAATACGAAAACAAAACAAACTGCTACGCCAATAAGCTCAGCAACCAATTGTTTTCCGTCGCCATAGAACAATCCTTTTACTGTTCCTGGTACACCATTCCATCCGTCACCATATGAACCGTCAGCAAATAATCCTAAAGCGATACAACCCCAAGCGCCATTGGCACCATGTACTGCAAATGCGCCAACCGGATCGTCGATCTTTAGCTTTCTGTCTACAAAATTGTAAACTACAATTACCAGTATACCGGCAACTGCTCCGATTATTACTGACCCCATAGAATCTACAAATGCACATGGTGCAGTAATAGCTACAAGGCCTGCCAGTAATCCGTTACATAACATACCCGGATCAGGTTTTTGTCCTTTAATGTACATAAATATAAGTGCAGATAATGTCGCAGCTGTTCCCGCCATCATGGTATTAACCGCAACTACGGCAATACGTAAATCGCCACCTGCAAGGGTTGAACCCGGATTAAAACCAAACCAACCCAAGGCAAGGATGAATGTTCCTAAAAGTGCCATTGGAATATTGTGACCAGGGATCGTATTCACTTCTCCGTTTTTACCATATTTACCAATACGTGGTCCGATGATGATTGCACCAGCTAATGCAGCAACACCGCCCACCAAATGCACAACAGAAGAACCGGCGAAATCTACATGACCATGACCCAGACCAAAATTAACCCCCAGCTGAGACAACCATCCGCCGCCCCATACCCAGTTGCCGTACAAAGGGTATACAAACATGGAAATAAACAAACCAAAAATCAGGAAAGATTTAAATGACCATCTTTCTGCCATTGATCCGGTAGGGATGGTAGCAGTTGTATCCATGAATACCATCTGGAAAAGGAACAATGTAAATACACCAACGTCATACACCTTGCTGTTAAGGAAAAATCCTACTGTACCAGCTATTCCAAAATCTTTACCAAACATGTGAATTACATATTCATGCGGAATAACGCCCGGTGCTCCTCCAAGTGTAACGGCGTTTAGCGCTCCGCCGAACATTAACGCAAAACCGCAAACCCAAAAACCGAACATACCCAAGGCGTAAACCAGGAAGTTCATACCCATTGTATGGGCTACGTTTTTCTTTTGAGTAAAACCCGTTTCAACCAATGCGAAACCAGCCTGCATAAACATTACCAAAAATCCGCAGATCAATGTCCACATAATATTGATGGAAATTTTACTGTGGCCATCTGCAGCAGCTATTACATTAACTGCACTTACTACCTTGTTTAAAGCTGTGTCCGATGTAGCAGCCAGGGTATCTATCCCCAGGTCCTTAACGGTACCGGTACCGGCTCCCGTAGGATCCTGCGCCATGGTAAGAACGGGTGATAGCATGAGGACCAAAACAACGACTGCCATTGCATAAGATGCAATACGGTGGCGTGTCCATTTACCGATTTTTTTTACATTCATAATAGATAATTTATTGGTTAAGGTTGGTATAAAAGAAAACGTTGATTAAAATTTGTATACTGCTGCAAGCAATGCGGTGGCGGTTGATTTAGAACCGATGCCATCATTTTTTGAATAAATTTCGCTTTGAGCAGCTTCAAATCTTAATTCAGGAATAAGGGTAAAAGGACCAACTTTATAATCTAAGGACAGCGTGCTTGCATAAATGCTTTTCGTGCCATAATAAACTACTTTACTATCACTGATCAATTCATTTCTCCAGGTAAGGCCAACTGTTGGCGAAGGATCAACATTCAGATACAAAGCAAGGCCTTTCCAGCTGCCGCTTGGATTGGCAGAACCTTCAATTTGTTTGCGATCCTGCATGGTTGCGTTAAACCCAATGCCGAATTTATCGGTTACTGTTGCGTTAACAACCAGGTCAAGCTGACTTAAACTTTTTAAAGCCAGTGGATTTGAGCCTTCATTGGCTCCAAAAAATCCGGCATAATTCAGATACGCTTTTAATTTGCCATCTTTAGACCCTCCGCTAACCTGTGCGAGTAGCGTTTTTGTGCTTGTAGTAGAAGTTGTCTGATCAATGAAGTTAGCAACACCCAGCATAAATCCAACTGGGCCTGCCGTAACATCCATCTTTACACCTGTATGAGAAAATGGACCGTTAGTGAACATATAGGACATGCTGTAGTTCCTGTTTAAAGGAGCATCCATCACTTCATAACCAACGTGGGTTGCAAATTTTCCTGCAGTTAATTTTACATTACTCGATAATGCATAAGTAAGGTATAATTGCTTTACCATTGCAAGGCTGGATTTTGCGGCAGACTCATAATAAGAGAACTCTTCGGCTCTTGTGCCAAATCCCAGATCAGCAGTCGCGGTAACTTTACCGGATAAAGCCGTGGCGTCGGCCTTGATTGTAGCCATGCCTAAAGCAAATGAACTTTGCGAATTTGTAAAGCTTGTTTTGTTGTTACTATTACCGGCAGCATTCGAAAAGTTATAACGGTAATAACCATCAACAGATCCGGAAATGGTAAGAGATTTGGTAGAATCCTGCGCATGAAGAGTTTGCATGGCACACAAAGCGATGATTGCAGTTCCAAAAATTTTTTTAATCATTGTTTTTAGTTTAGTAGTTGGTTAAAGAAAAGTGTTGAATCTCTTTTGGCAAAAGCAATCCAGTATATCATAAGGACAAAATCGAATAAATTATGATTTAGTATAATCTAAATCTCTTTCACAATAATACGCACAAAAAGCAAAAGTAACCCTAATAAAAAAACATATTTATAGTTAACATGTGTATAAATAGGTCTATTTATTAGAAAATTTTAAAAGTAACGCTCAAAATTTATATAAAATGCAGTATTTACTGGCTTTTATTAAGATTATTAAATATAATATATATCATACAATAACTTCTGGTTAACGAAATGATTGGGCTGCATTTTCAGGTTGAAAAGACGAATGGCGGCGCTTGACAAAAAAAATCCGCGACATTACTGCCGCGGATTTAATAATATTTATGTCTTTAGAAATTTAATGAACAGGTCTCTCTTCAATAATACCTTCAGACCTCACCAGTAAAGTACCCTGTACATAATTTTCACCATGCTGAGATTCATCGAGACCCGCAGATTCTTCATCTTCAGAAACACGCAATGGGTTTACGAAATTGATAAATTTAAATATCAGCCACCCTACAATAAAGCTATAGCTGGCAACAATTACCATTCCCTTTAATTGGGTAAAAAACAAATCACCACCAAAAAATAATCCCTGGTGATTGGCAGTAGCATCTAAACCCACCGCACTGTTTACTGCATGAGAGGCAAAAACACCAGTGAGCAACATGCCAACAATCCCACCTATGCCATGGCAGGGAAATACATCCAATGTATCATCTACTTTGGTCTTGGAACGTAATGAAACAGCAAGGTTGGAAATGATGGCAGCAACAAAACCAATAAAGGCGCTATGTGCAATACCTACAAAACCTGCTCCCGGAGTAATAGCTACCAAGCCTACTACAGCCCCAATACAAAACCCCTGCACAGATGGCTTTTTACCGCGTAATACATCAAAAAACATCCAGGACAAACCGGCTGTGGCAGCAGCTGTGTTGGTAGTTGCAAAAGCAGATACCGCCAATGTATTGGCAGCCAGCGCTGAACCGGCATTAAAACCAAACCAGCCAAACCACAGCAAACCGGTTCCGATCAATACATAGGGAACATTTGCTGGATGATTTTCAATATTGTCGATATGCGATTTTCTTCTTTTTAATACCAGTGCACCCGCCAGCGCTGCACAACCTGCCGTAATATGCACAACTGTACCACCAGCGAAATCAAGCACGCCCATTTTAAATAAAAATCCGTCAGGATGCCATGCCCAGTGACATACAGGAAAATAGATGAATACACAAAACAACACAATAAATAAGGCATATGAAGTAAAGCGAACCCTTTCAGCCACTGCACCCACAACCAGTGCTGGGGTTATGATAGCAAACATTAACTGAAATAAAGAGAACAAGGTTAGCGGAATGGTTGGACCACCTACCCACGGAGCACCGGACACAACGCCTTTATAAAATAAATGCGACATTGGATTTCCTATAACACCTCCAATGGTAGTTCCGAAAGACATTCCGTAGCCAACTGTAATCCACAAAACAGTTACAATACCGGCTGCGACAAAACTCTTGATCATAGTACTCAATACATTTTTTCGGTTCACCATACCTCCATAAAAAAAGGCCAGACCTGGCGTCATCAAAAACACCAGAGCAGTCGATATCAAAACCCATGTTATATCTCCCGTTACATATTTGGAAGTATCTGCAAAGGCCTCAGCAGTAGGAAAGAAAAGACTACCTACGGCTACTGCCGTAAGTGCAAAAAAAGGTAGCACTTCCCTTATTCCGATTTTTTTCATAACGTTTAGCGGTTTTAGTATTAATAAATAATATAATGTTTTAGCATTTAAACAAAAATACCAAAATTTTGCAGATAAATATTCATCCACCTGAATAATTGTTAACATTATACTCATATTGTACATTTAATTTAAATTAACATCACATTAACCGACTTTTCGATATAAAATACTTGGATATTTAAAAATCATATATGCTCCAAATAAAAAACTCCCTGTTTGCACAGAGAGTTTTCATTAAAAAGTTGAAATTTATTAAACCAGGTACCGGGCAATCATATTCCCGTCGGCTGTCTCAAGCAGCGAGTTTCCAACAAGGAATTCATCTACTTTTTCAGCACAATCACGTCCTTCCTTTATCGCCCAAACTACCAGCGACTGCCCCCTGCGCATATCCCCTGCCGTAAAGATTTTACTAATATTAGACTGGTAATTTTTCTCCGAAGCCCTTACGTTGCCTCTTTCATCCAACTCAAGTTCCAGTTCTTTAATCAAACCTTCATGTTGCGGATGCACGAATCCCATTGCCAGCAAAGCCAGTTCACAGGGAACTTCCCTTTCACTTCCTTTAACTTCCACGAATTGCGCCGGCCTGTGGTCAACGACTTTCCACTCTAAATCTACCAATACCAGCGACTTTAAATTACCTTTTTCATCACCAATAAATTCTTTGGTAGCAACCGCCCAATGTCGTTCACAACCCTCTTCATGTGAAGATGTGGTTTTTAACAACATAGGATAAGTAGGCCAGGGCATTACCAAGCTGCGAGCCTCGGGTGGTTTGGGCAATAATTCAAACTGAGTCACAGAGGCAGCTCCATGCCGGTTACTGGTTCCAACGCAGTCGCTGCCGGTATCTCCACCGCCGATAACAATCACATTTTTACCTGTAGCAAAAATATCCTTCTCATCGAAAGTTCTTTCCGCCACCCTTTTATTTTGTTGCTTTAAAAACTCCATGGCAAAGTGCACGCCTTTATAGTGTCTGCCGGGAATAGGCAAATCTCTTGGTATGGTTGACCCTCCAGCCAACACTATTGCCTGGTATTCCCGTAATAAATCACTGATGCTGATATTTACACCCACATTGGCATTACACTTAAAAATAATTCCTTCCTCTTCCATCAATTTTATCCTTCTGTCAATTACCCATTTCTCCAGTTTAAAATCGGGTATACCGTATCGCAATAAACCGCCCGGCGCATCGTCGCGTTCAAAAACGGTTACGGTATGACCTGCAACATTTAACTGGGCAGCCGCCGCCAAACCTGCAGGGCCGCTGCCTATAACGGCTACTTTTTTACCTGTGCGGGAAACCTGTTTGTGTGCTTTTACAAACCCCTTATCAAAAGCTATTTCAATAATATGCTTTTCAATTTCTTCAATTGTAATAGCGGGCTGATTAATACCTAACACACAAGCCGCTTCGCAGGGTGCAGGACAAATACGTCCGGTAAACTCCGGAAAATTATTGGTGGAGGAAAGAATATCATATGCTTCTTTCCAGCTTTTGCGATACACCGCATCATTAAACTCTGGTATTACATTACCGAGCGGACATCCATTGTGACAAAAAGGTACACCACAATTCATGCATCTGCCTGACTGCTGATTTAATTTTTCTTCAGGAAATCTTTCTATAAATTCTTTATAGTCATGCACACGTTCCTGAGCGGGGCGCTTGGCAGGAAGCTCTCTTGTAAACTCTAAAAAACCGGTTGGTTTGCCCATTGTATTATTTGTTTTTCAGTTAATTATTTTTTTCGTGTCGTAATTATTATTCCGGCATTTTTGCTCTTTGCATCGGCGGTGGCGTCGCAGCCGATAGCTATCTGCTCTTGTGCATTTTATCCTTATCGGCTTTTACAAAAGCGGAGAAGGTTGCCTCCTATTTGAGTTTCTCTTCAACAGCTGCAGCGGAAATTTTAGCCAGTGCTTTTTTATAGTCTTTCGGAAATACCTTGATGAAATTCTTCAGCTGGTTTTCAAAATCATCCAGCACAAATTTGGCAACAGTACTTTTTGTAAATTGGTAATGATTGCTGATTAATTGGTTTAATTCCGCTTTATCTGCTTCTCCAACCGGGTCAAGATCCACCATTTCCTTATTACAGTTAACATCAAAGTTTCCTTTTACGTCATACACATAAGCAATACCACCACTCATACCAGCAGCAAAATTTCTTCCGGTATTTCCCAGCACTACTACTCTTCCACCTGTCATGTATTCACATCCGTGATCACCCACGCCTTCCACAACGGCTGTGGCACCTGAGTTACGCACCGCGAAACGCTCACCTGCTTTTCCACGGATATATGCTTCACCCGACGTAGCTCCATAAAATGCCACGTTGCCAATTATAATATTGTCTTCCGGAACAAACCTCGCTTTAGCCGAAGGATAAATAATCAACTTGGCTCCGCTCAAACCTTTACCAAAATAATCATTGGCATCGCCTTCCAGTTCCATTGTTACACCTTTTGTATTAAAAGCTGCAAAACTTTGTCCTGCTGTGCCTTTAAATTTAAAGTGAATGGTGTCGTCGGGTAAACCGGCACCTTTGTATTTTTTTGAAATTTCATTGCTTAAAATTGTTCCCGTTGTCCTGTCGATATTTTTGATATCAAAACTGGCGGTTACTTTTTCAAGCTTGTCCAATGCAGGTTGGGCAGCTGCCAGTAATTTCCAGTCAAGCACATTATCCATTTCATGATCCTGGCTTTCTTTATTATACAAGCCCGTGTAAATGGAGGCGGGTTCTTTGTATAAAATTGGTGACAAGTCCAGTTTGCTGTATTTCCAGTGTGTAATGTCTGGCCTTGTTTCCAAACAATCAACCTGGCCCACCATTTCGTTGATGGTTCTGAAGCCAAGCTGCGCCATGATCTCTCTTAATTCTTCTGTTAAAAATTTAAACAGGTTCACTACATATTCAGCATCACCGGTAAAACGCTCACGCAATTTTGGATCTTGTGTAGCCACACCTACGGGACAAGTATTCAGATGACACTTGCGCATCATGATACAGCCTTCGGTAACCAGCGCCGCCGTTGCAACACCCCACTCTTCTGCTCCCAATAAAGTTGCGATTGCTATATCACGACCGGTTTTTAATTGCCCGTCGGTTTGTAAAACAACCCTACTGCGTAATTTATTTTTTACCAAAGTCTGGTGCGCTTCTGCAAGTCCCAGCTCCCATGGCAAGCCTGCATGTTTGATAGAACTGATAGGCGAAGCGCCTGTTCCGCCGTCGTTGCCGGCTATCAAGACCACATCTGCTTTAGCTTTGGCAACACCCGCTGCAATAGTACCTACACCCGCTTTTGACACCAGTTTTACATTAATGCGTGCAGCCCTGTTGGCATTTTTTAAATCGAATATCAGCTGGGCCAAATCTTCAATAGAATAAATATCGTGATGCGGTGGAGGAGAAATCAATCCAACACCAGGTGTGGCATGACGCACTCTACCTATCCAGTCATCTACTTTATGACCAGGCAACTGGCCACCTTCGCCAGGCTTAGCCCCCTGTGCCATTTTTATCTGCAATTCATCCGCCTCTGTTAAATAATAACTTGTAACGCCGAACCTTGCCGAAGCAACCTGCTTGATGGCGCTGCGCATCAGGTCACCGTTGGCAGCTGGTTTATAACGCATTTCGTCTTCACCACCTTCGCCCGTATTACTCTTTCCTCCTAAACGGTTCATGGCAATAGCCAGCGTGCTATGTGCTTCATGAGAAATAGATCCAAAACTCATAGCGCCAGTTGCAAAACGTTTCCATATTCCTTCTGCTGGTTCTACTTCATCTATTGAAATGGGTGCACGGTGAAAATTAAATTGAAACAAACTCCGCAGCGTACAAGCTTTATCACCCTGGTCATTTACCAGTTTTGAATACTTTTTAAACGTGGCATAATCATTCATCCTTGTTGAATATTGCAACAAGTGAATCGTCTGGGGATTGAATAAATGAAACTCTCCCTTACGCTTCCACTGGTACAATCCGCCTACTGGTAAACGGTCAACCGGTATTTCTTTTTTGCTAAATGCAAATGCATGCTTGGCTAAATTTTCTTTGGCTATTTCATCCAGTCCCATCCCTTCAATGCGGGAAATAGCACCAGTAAAATATTTATCTACAACAGACCTGTTTAGACCAATGATCTCAAATATTTGTGCACCCTGGTAAGACTGCAAAGTAGAAATGCCCATTTTGGAGAACACTTTCAACAAGCCATCATTAACCGCCTTGGTATAATTCTTTTTAAGATAATCTGAATCCAGGTCAGTAACCAGCTTGCCGCTGATCTTCATGTCCCGGATGCTGGATAAAGCCAGGTAAGGGTTAATAGCAGTTGCTCCAAACCCCAGCAGGCAGGCAAAATGATGCACTTCCCAAACATCGCCCGCTTCTACAACAATACCAACCTGTCCTCTTAAACCTTTACGGATCAGATGGTGGTGAACGGCAGCTGTAGCAAGTAAAGAAGGGATGGGTGCATGATCTGAATCGATAGAACGATCAGTTAATATCAATACCTCAAAACCATCCTCGGCTGCATCTACGGCATAACGACAAATTCTTGCCAGCGCCTTTTTCATCGAATCCGGTTTGCCATCTGCCCGATAATACATCTGCAAAGTCTTTGCCTGGAACACTCCGGTATCAATACTCCTGATTTTTTCCAGCTCAAAATTGGATAGCACCGGGTGTTGCAATGCTACCGTGTGACAAGCCAAAGGATCTTCATTCAATAAATTGCCATTGTTGCCAACAAAGGTCGCAAGAGACATCACTAACCTTTCACGAATAGGATCAATCGGCGGATTGGTAACCTGCGCAAACAATTGCTTGAAGTAAGAACTCAAATGCTGAGGCTGATCGCTTAATACCGCCAGCGGCACATCCGTGCCCATGGAACCGATCGGCTCTTTTCCTTCCAGCGCCATTGGAGCAATGATAGTATCCAGGTCTTCTGTTGTATATCCAAAAGCTTTCTGGTATTTAAACACCTGGTCGCTGCCTAAGTGGGTAAACATTACCCTTGGTTCGGGCAGCTCTTCCAGCCTGATTTTATATTTATTCAACCACTCGCCATAAGGCTTTTGTGAGCAGATACCTTTCTTCAATTCTTCATCGCTGATGATACGGCCCTGCTCCATATCTACTACGAACATTTTGCCCGGTTGTAATCTACCGTTTTCGATAATGATAGAAGGGTCAACAGGCAATGCACCTGTTTCAGATGCCATGATAACACGGTCATCATTGGTAACACAATACCTTGATGGTCGCAAGCCATTTCTGTCTAAAGTAGCGCCGATGATTTTTCCGTCTGTAAAAGAAATAGAAGCAGGTCCATCCCATGGCTCCATCATAGATGCATGATATTCATAAAAAGCTTTTCTCACAGGATCCATTTTATCATCGCCATCCCAGGCTTCTGGTATCAGCATCATCATCACATGTGGCAATGACCTTCCCGTCAGTGTCAGCAATTCTATCATGTTATCCAAACAGGCAGAGTCTGATTGCATACTGGTAACCACCGGCAGCAACATTTCCATTTCTTCTTTACTAAAATAAGGAGATACAAAACCTGTTTCACTTGCCTTTAACCAGTTCAAATTTCCCTGCAATGTGTTGATCTCGCCATTGTGTGCAATGTAGCGGAACGGCTGCGCCAGTTTCCAGGAAGGAAAGGTATTGGTTGCAAAACGGGAGTGTACCAGCCCAAAGGCAGATACAACCCTTTTGTTATTAAGATCAGGGAAATAATTGCGTACCTGGCGGCTGGTGAGCTGGCCTTTGTACACGATGGTTTTATATGAAAGCGATGCGATGTAAAAACCAATGGCATCCTGCCTTACGGTATTGAATATTGTGTGACTTGTATAATTACGCAGTACAAATAATTTCCTTTCGAAGTCCAATGGATTGGTAATATGATCGGGGCAAGCGATAAAAACCTGTTCCATTACCGGCTCAACCGATAACGCTGTCGGACCGATGCCCGATGTATTTACCGGAACACTTCTGTAAGTCAATATTTCCAACCCCAGTTTTTCTGCAGCCCTGTTAAATATATCGCGGCATTCTTCCCTGAGTTTTATTTCTTTTGGAAAAAATATAACGCCTACACCGTACTTGCCAAAGGATGGCAAATGAACGCCCAGCTTTACACATTCATCAAAGAAAAACTCATGCGGTATCTGGATGAAAATACCTGCCCCGTCGCCGGTATTGGTTTCGCAACCGCAGGCACCCCGATGCTCCATATTTTCCAAAATGGTTAATGCATCTGAAATGTGCTGGTGACTTTTGTTGCCTTTGATATTGGCAACAAACCCGATACCGCAGGCATCATGCTCAAACTGAGGATCGTACAATCCCCTGTTTGCTGCAGTGGAGATATTCAACGATTCGTTGTTTGTTTGAGGCGTTTTAGTAGTTGCAGTTTTGTTCATCTAATCGAAATTTTTTTAGTAAAAAATAGCAATTCATTTTTTGTAATGAATTCATTTGGCAGCAGCAATCGTATGTTTTTTATACCAGGTATCCGTACAGGTTATCATCCTTCTTCAATTCCGTAAAGTTGACCTGGTATTTATTTAAATTTTGTAACAGCACATGGTAATCAGCTTTGTCTTTTAACTCAATACCTACCAGTGCCGGTCCGGTTTCCTTATTGTGTTTTTGCATGTATTCAAAACGGGTGATATCATCATTTTCACCCAGCACAAAATTTACAAATTCTTTCAGCGCACCCGGCCTTTGTGCAAACCTGATTAAAAAATAATGCTTCAATCCTTCATATTGCAGGGAACGTTCTTTTATTTCCTGCATGCGGTCAATATCATTGTTTCCACCACTTAATATACAAACTACATTCTTCCCTTTTATCTCATCTGCATAAGCATCCAAAGCAGCGATAGACAATGTGCCAGCGGGCTCAGCAACAATTGCATCCTCGCCATACAATTTCAGAATGGTGGTACAAACCTTTCCTTCCGGCACCAAATGTATCTCCCGCAACACCTCTTTACAAATAGCAAAGGTAAGATCTCCGACGGTTTTTACCGCAGCCCCGTCTACAAAACGATCAATGCTGTCAAGGGTTACAGGCTTACCGGCCTTAAAAGATTCAAACATGGCGGGTGCGCCCTCCGGTTCAACGCCAATTAAAATTGTTTCCGGCGACGCGGTTTTAAAATAGCTTCCAACACCTGCACCTAATCCGCCACCACCAACCGGCATAAATAAATAATCTATTTGTGGCTGTTCTTCAAGTATTTCCAATCCTACCGTTCCCTGACCTTCAATAATTTTATAATCATCAAATGGCGGAATAAAAGTCATCCCGTTTTGAAGTGTATATTTTTTTGCGGCCACGGCACAGTCATCAAATGTGTCGCCCACCAGTTTCACTTCAATCCATTCTTCGCCAAACATTTTTGTTTGACTTATTTTTTGATTGGGCGTAACCACAGGCATAAACACCACGCCTTTTACCTGCAATTTTTTACAACTATAAGCAAAGCCTTGTGCGTGATTGCCGGCACTGGCACAAACTACGCCCTGTTGCAATTGTGCTTCCGGCAAACTGCTCATCATATTGTAAGCGCCCCTCAATTTATAAGAGCGCACCACCTGTAAATCTTCTCTCTTTAAAAAAATAGTACAATCATATTTTTTTGAAAGATTGGCATTATAAGTCAGTGGTGTTTTGCTTACAATATTTTTAAGGCGTTCTGCAGCAGCAGGGATATCGGGCATCTTCCCCCCATCCCCTAAAGGGGGGGTATTTGGAGAGTCTGCCTTATCTTCCCTCCTCAAATTTTTGTCGAGCCCAACAAAAGCTTCAGTTTCTCTATTTTCAAAAATTGTGTTCACTTATCTTGTTCCTCTGTTTTCTTTATTGTTTTCTTTTTAAATCTTCCCCAAAAAGTGTAAGCTTTGAATTGGAGTTAAGCCACCGTATTAATCGTTTTCATCTCAGTCATCGCCTGCCTTAATTCTGCGCCAATGGATTCAATTGGATGATAGCGGATGATTTCATTAACCGCAATGATCACTTTATTGTCAACACCTGCATCAATGCCATCGTTAAAGTTTTTTCCAATCAGGTTGGTATCTACCGTCTTCATAAAATCAGCCAGCAATGGTTTGCAGGCATGATCGAATAAATAACAGCCATACTCTGCCGTATCAGAAATAACCCTGTTCATTTCAAATAATTTTTTACGGGCAATGGTGTTTGCAATCAATGGTGTTTCATGCAACGATTCATAATAAGCAGATTCTTCTTTTATGCCTGATTCAACCATCGTTTCAAAAGCCAGTTCAACACCTGCTCTTACAAAAGCCACCATTAATAGCCCGTTATCAAAATATTCCTGTTCCGCAATTTTGTAAACGGTAGGTGCTGTTTTTTCAAAAGCAGTTTCGCCGGTAGCAGCTCTCCAGGTCAACAAATTTTTATCGCCATTGGCCCAATCTTCCATCATTGTTTTAGAAAACTCGCCGCTCATAATATCATCCTGGTGTTTTTGAAACAGCGGGCGCATGATGTCTTTCAGTTGTTCAGAAATTTCAAACGCTTTTATTTTTGCAGGGTTGGATAACCTGTCCATCATTGCAGTGATACCTCCTTGTTTCAACGCTTCGGTAACAACTTCCCAGCCATATTGAATTAATTTAGCAGCATAAGCTTTATCAATTCCCTTCTCAATCATTTTATCAAAACTCAGTATTGAACCGGTTTGCAGCAAACCACAAAGAATGGTTTGTTCGCCCATCAAATCTGATTTTACTTCTGCCACAAAAGATGATTTTAAAACACCAGCCTTGTGACCGCCTGTTGCAACCGCGTACGCCTTTGCATAATCCCACCCTTTACCTTCGGGATCATTTTCAGGATGCACTGCAATCAAAGTAGGCACACCAAAACCTCTTTTATATTCTTCTCTCACTTCCGTACCCGGGCACTTTGGAGCTACCATGATAACAGTAATATCTTTCCTGATCTGCATGCCTTCTTCAACAATATTAAAACCGTGAGAGTACGATAAAGTGGCTCCCTGTTTCATCAATGGCATGATGGCGCTTACGACCGCTGTATGTTGTTTATCCGGTGTAAGGTTAATCACTAAATCCGCAGTTGGAATCAGCTCTTCATAACTCCCAACTGTAAACCCGTTTTCAGTAGCACTTTTCCATGATTGTCTTTTTGCTTCAATGGCTTCCTGCCTTAAAGTGTAGGAAATATCAAGACCACTATCCCTCATATTCAATCCCTGGTTCAAGCCCTGGGCGCCGCATCCTACTATCACTATTTTTTTACCTTTCAATTCATTTACGCCGTCTGTAAATTCGCTTTTGTCCATAAACTCACATACCCCTAACTGATTTAATTTTTCTCTTAGCGATAATGTGTTAAAGTAATTAGCCATTGTTGTTTGTTGTTTGCCCCCATCCCCGAAAGGGGTTTTATGGAGTGTTAATAATTATTATTACTATCGTTTTTATTTCAAATATTATTCATCCGGTATTTGTGTTTCATGGCACCATCGTTGTGTCACTCCCGTGTACCCTTTCATCTTTTTGGTACGCTTCCTCAATACAAAACAATTTTTCAATCACACAACTTATCAACTTTGCCGCAGCGGAGGCTGGTCTTACATGCTGAATACTTCGTCCTGCTGATTCAGGAATTCATTTTCTATCACTTCTTCACCTGGTTCTCTTTGCTCAAATTCTTTCAGCTTTTCATGAAAACCATGACTTTCTTTTATAATCGCAATTCTTGCACTGCGGACGAATTCTATCAATCCATAAGGCTCAAGCGCTTTAATTAGTTTATTCGTTTCTTCCCGGTGACCAGTTGTTTCAAAAACGGTAAAATCTTTACGGATGGCAATCGCCCTGGCGCCACATTCCCTTAACAACCTTTCTACTTTTACCTTCTCAGCAATTTCATCTGTTGATACCTTATATAAAGCCATTTCCTGCCAAACCACTTCATCGTTGGTGTTGAAATAGGCTTTTAAAACCTCTACCTGCTTTTCAATTTGCCTGCACACTTTTCTTACTACTTCTTCTGTTTCGTCTATCACAATTGTAAAGCGGTGAATGCCTTCAATTTCTGAAGGAGAAGTGTTCATGCTATCAATATTAATTTTCCTTCTTGAAAAAATAATGGCGATACGGTTGAGTAAACCAATCTGGTTTTCGGTGTAAACGGTGATCGTAAATTCCTGTTTCATATTTATCCTGTTGCGGTGTTGACCGGATGATGAAAAATTTATTTTATTGCAATTATTCTTAGTCTTTTATAATCGGCATACCAGTCTCCATTTTTAAACTGGGTTGGCTTAAGCGCTGCCTGCACTTCATCTAATATCGTTTCGATTGTTGGTTCGTCAATTCCTTTTAAGAAAGAACTTCCGAACATACGGACCCAATCTTTAATACCATTTTGTGTATCAGCCAGTTTTGTATCACGGTTAAAATGTGCTGCATAAGTAACACGAAAACCACGCTTTTCAAGCAGGCTGGTATATTCACTTACCGAAGGAAAATACCATAAAGGGATTGCTGCATTTTCAGGAAAACCATAGCTTATCAAACTGTTTTGTAAAGCGGTTACAATTTTGGCCACATTCTGTTTTCCACCAAATTCAAGTACAATTCTGCCGCTTCTTTTTAAATTGCGGTACATGCAATCAATGGCCATTTCTTTTTGCAACACCCAATGCAGCACTGCATTTGAAAAGATCGCATCAAAGTGTTGGTCAAAATAAAACTCCGTGGCAGACTGCACTTTAAACGCCAGCTCAGGGTATTGTGCTTTGGCCTTTGTAATCATTTCCAAAGAATTATCAATACCTGTAACCGTAGCACCAGCCGCAGCTATCACACTTGTAAGATAACCTGTGCCACAACCTAAATCCAAAATACGTTCACCCGCCTGTGGATTTAAAAGATCTACCAGGCCTTCTCCGTATTTAAATACAAAAGAATGCTTGTCATCATACAGATGAGGATTCCAGTTAGTATGTACTGTTGCGGTATTCATTATCTGTTTACAATTCTTTTAAGTGCCATCGCATATCCCAAATGCAATCCTTCGTGCATGGTAATAAATTTAACAGCATCGTCAACACTATTCAACTCCACGTTAAAACTAGTAGTGTAGTTATTGTAGCTTGTAAAAATGTTTTTTTCTATGTCTGCAACTAATTCATTGATTAATCCAATAGACTGGCCTTTTAAAAATTCAAGCTCCTTTTCGTCCAAAAATGTTTCAGGTTTTGTGCCCTTTGAATATTTAGCTACATAAGATGCATCGATCTTCATTGGCAATCCTGCCAACTTATAACAAAGTATTTGCTGGCTTACAATAACGTGCCCAAAATTCCAGATGATATTGTTGTTAAATCCTTCGGGTACCTGGTTGAGTTGTTCTATAGTTAAACCATCCATCAGCTTCAGAAATAAATTTCTTGAAGCCAGTATTGTATCAATACATTTATCTTTTTCTATTACCATTACATTATTATTTTTATTTGCTTAACTTAATCTTATTTCTGCAACGCTGCAACCCTGGGGCACCATCGGGAATACATTATTTTCCTTGCCAACCATAACTTCCAGCAAGTAGGCTCCGTTATGCTCAAGCATCGCTTTTACAGCCGCTTTGAGGTTTTCCCTTTCAGTAACGCGTTGCCCTTCTATGCGGTACCCTTTGGCCACCTGCACATAATCAGGACTTTCAATATCTACGAAAGAATATCTTTTATCATGAAACAACTGTTGCCATTGCCGCACCATACCCAAAAACTGGTTGTTAAGAATTAATATTTTCACGTCCGTACCAGTCTGCATAATTGTACCCAGTTCCTGTATGGTCATTTGTACACCACCGTCACCAATGATCGCTACAACGGTGCGGTGTGGAGCGCCGAATTTCGCACCAATTGCCGCAGGCAAGGCGAAGCCCATCGTACCGGCACCCCCGGAAGTGACATTGCTCTTTGTCTGGTTGAACTTTGCATAGCGGCAGGTAACCATCTGATGCTGACCAACGTCTGTTACGATGATGGCATTGCCTTCAGTAATTTCGTTGAGTATTTTAATTACTTCACCCATGGTTAATTCATCACTTGTTGGGTTAAGTTCATCTTTAATAACAACGTCTATTTCCTTTTGCGTAAACTCTTTAAATTTCGCCATCCATTCCGGATATTGTTTTGCTTCTATCAGTGATGTAAGCAAGGGCAATGTTTCTTTACAATCGCCCCAGACAGGTACGGCTGATTTTACATTTTTATCAATCTCTGCTGGATCAATATCCAGGTGAATTACTTTGGCTTGCTTGGCATATTTATCCAAACGGCCGGTTACCCTGTCGTCAAAACGCATACCTACTGCAATCAGAACATCGCATTCATTGGTTAAAACATTCGGGCCATAATTACCATGCATACCCAGCATACCCACGTTCTGCGGATGATCAGTTGGCAACGCACTTAAGCCAAGCAAAGTCCACGCAGCGGGCAATCCGCCCTTCTCAATAAATGCCTTGAATTCTTTTTCCGCCTTGCCTAATATCACCCCCTGACCAAAAAGTACAAAAGGTTTTTTTGCTTCGTTGATCAGTTTCGCGGCTTCTTCCACATATTCTTTTCTAACAATTGGCTTAGGCCGGTAACTGCGGATGTGCGTACATTTTGTGTAGCCTTCGTAATCAAATTTTTGCAGTTGCGCATTCTTGGTAATGTCAATCAAAACTGGTCCAGGCCTGCCTGTTCCGGCTATGTAAAAAGCTTTTGCTAATACGGCTGGTATTTCAGTTGCGTCCGTTACCTGGTAGTTCCATTTGGTAACCGGCGTGGTAATATTAATTACATCTACTTCCTGGAAAGCATCTGTGCCAAGCAAGTGTGCATATACCTGGCCGGTGATGCAAACCAGGGGTGTGCTGTCGATCATCGCATCTGCCAAACCTGTTACCAGGTTGGTAGCACCCGGACCACTTGTTGCAAAAACAACCCCGGTTTTTCCGGAAGCTCTTGCATAGCCCTGGCCTGCGTGAATGCCGCCCTGTTCGTGGCGGACCAATATGTGTTTTAATTTATCATGGTAATCATACAAAGCATCATAGATGGGCATGATGGCACCGCCGGGGTATCCAAATATGGTGTCTACACCTTCCGCGACGAAAGCTTCCAGCACGGCTTGTGATCCACTGATAGCAGCAGTTTCCGCTTTCAACGGTAATGTTTCAGCAACCGCTGCCTTATCGGCGGGCGCTGTTTTTTCTATGATGCCTGATGTTTGCATTGTTCAATAATTTAATTTTCTTACAGGTAATAGGTTTGTTATTTTTTACTGATTAAGTTTTATGCTTCATCCGTTACACAACCTTCGGATGCATCTTTTACATAGGTTGCATATTTGAATAAAATTCCCTTGGTAGCTTTCAAAGCTGGCTTTGTCCAGGCAGCTTTTCTTGCTGCTATTTCTTCTTCACTTACTTTTAATGTAATTGCTTTTGTAGCCACATTGATTTCAATGATGTCATCATCTTTTACCAGGCCAATCAGGCCGCCTTCAAATGCTTCAGGTGTGATGTGACCTACCACAAAACCGTGCGTGCCACCACTGAATCTTCCATCAGTGATAAGGGCTACGCTTTTACCTAAGCCTGCACCTATAATAGCAGATGTAGGCTTCAGCATTTCGGGCATACCCGGTGCGCCTTTGGGGCCAACATGTGTTATCACTACAACATCTCCTGCTTTTATTTTACCGGAGTTGATACCGCTTATTAATTCGAACTCACCATTGAAAACCCTTGCAGGTCCTTCAAATAATTCGCCTTCTTTACCACTGATTTTTGCAACGCTTCCTTTTACCGCCAGGTTGCCAAACAATATTTGTAAGTGCCCGGTTGATTTGATGGGGTTGGTTACCGGGAAGATAATTTTTTGTGAATCGAAATCAAGATCCGGCACATCCGCCAAATTTTCAGCAATCGTTTTACCGGTTACGGTTAAGCAGTCACCGTGTAACATGCCCACTTTTAATAAGTATTTCATCACCGCCGGAACACCTCCGATATTATGCAGGTCTTCCATCAAATATTTGCCACTTGGTTTTAAATCAGCCAGCACCGGCACTTTATCACTGATCAGCTGAAAATCATCCTGCGTAAAAACGACGTCCACACTTTTTGCGATGGCGATGAAATGCAATACCGCGTTGGTGCTACCACCAAGCGCCATGATAACAGTTACGGCATTTTCAAATGCTTTCCTGGTCATGATATCTGAAGGTTTGATATCTTTTTCCATCAGGTTGCGTATGGCTTTACCTGCATCCAGGCACTCTTTCTTTTTTGCTTCGCTTAAGGCCGGGTTAGAAGATGAATAAGGTAAACTCATGCCCATTGCTTCGATGGCACTGCTCATGGTGTTGGCTGTGTACATACCACCGCATGCGCCTGCACCGGGGCAGCTGTTCATCACGATACCTTTAAAATCACCTTCATCTAATTTGCCTGCTATCTTTTGTCCGAGCGCTTCAAAGGCCGAAACAATATTCAGGTCCTGACCTTTGTAATGACCGGGAGCAATGGAACCTCCGTACACCATAATGGACGGGCGGTTTAATCTTCCCATTGCCATGATGGAACCAGGCATATTTTTATCGCAACCAGGTATTGCTATCAATGCATCATAATATTGTGCGCCACAAACTGTTTCAATTGAATCGGCAATAATATCACGACTGATCAGCGAATACCGCATACCGTCTGTTCCATTACTCATGCCATCACTTACACCGATGGTATTAAAAATAAGTCCCACCATGTCATTATCCCAGACACCCTCTTTTACCAGTTTCGCCAGGTCGTTCAGGTGCATGTTACAGGTGTTGCCGTCATAGCCCATGCTTACGACACCTACCTGTGCCTTTGCCAAATCCTGTTCTGTTAATCCGATGCCATAAAACATGGCTTGTGCCGCAGGCTGTGTTGCATCCTGTGTAATGGTTTTACTGTACTTATTTAATTCCATTTTGTTGTGCTGAAAATTAATGGTGATAATTGTTGAACAATAAAAAAACCCGTCTCTTTTTTGGAGGCGGGTTTTTTTTATAATTAGTTGATGATACTATATATTAAATCCTGCTCCATTTGCTACGGGTATAATAATGACCAAGACCAGCGTAATAACTACGGAGGTATTTTTAAAGCCATTAAATAAATTTGCTGCGAACATAATGAAGCGTTGTACAGCAAATATACCCAAGCGATTTATAAAAACAAAGAACTTTTTTGTAGAAGCGGCACTTTTTACTGCTTCCCTTATATAATTGTTGACTTCCTTAATTCTATATTTTCTTTATTCACCCTGCCACTTATTCTTCCACTGATATACTCGCTGATGAGTTCACCGATGGTGGAGGTGAAATAAAAATTTACCGGGTCAATATCTTTTGATACAAATAAACTTTTGATGGTCCATTCTACTGCATCCCTTACCAGCTGGGCTTCTTCCTTTAAATTAAAATAATCCAGCATCATGGCTACTGATAAAACCGCACCCAGGGGATTGGCAATATCTTTACCGGTTGCTTTTGAATATGAACCATGAATTGGCTCAAACAAAGCATTTGAATTACCAATGGATGCAGATGGCAGTAAGCCCAGCGATCCTGTAATTACACTGGCTTCATCACTTAAAATATCGCCAAACAAATTGTCCGTTAAAATCACATCAAACTGTTTTGGGTTTAATACAATCTGCATGGCCGCATTATCTACAAACAAAAATTCAAGCTTTACATCTTTGTATTGCGGTGCTATTTCTTTTACTACTTTGCGCCAAAGCCTGGATGTTTCCAGCACATTGGCTTTATCTATCAGGGTTAATTTTTTTCTTCTTTTTTGTGCCGACTGAAAGGCAAGGTGTGCGATGCGTTCTACTTCTTCTTTGGTATAACTGCAATCGTCAGATGCCCATGTTTGCTCTTCATTGGTTTTCTTTTCGCCAAAATAAATACCGCCAGTCAATTCACGAAAGATGACGAAATCTACTCCTTCGATGTATTTACTTTTTAAAGGAGATAAATGATGCAGTGATGGATAAGTTGTTACCGGGCGAATGTTTGCAAACAACTGCAACGATTTTCTCAGCTTCAGCAAACCCTGTTCAGGTCTTACTTTAGCGGTTGGATCATTGTCGTATTTTGGATGACCAATAGCGCCAAACAAAATGGCATCACTTGCCAGGCAAACTTCAACAGTAATGTCTGGTAGCGGGTCGCCCGTTTCATCAATAGCTACGGCCCCCATTAAACAGTAAGTGTAATTAAAACTGTGTTTAAAATGTTCAGCAACCGCATCTAGTACTTTTACAGCCTGCTGTGTTACTTCGGGGCCAATCCCATCACCTGTTATTACTGCAATGTTTTTTTTCATTTTTTATCCCGGAGGATAATTGTATGCTGATTAATATTCTTGATTATCAGGGTAGTAATTGGGTTGTGTTTTATACTGTCTGTTTGACCAGTCTTTTATAAAACGTCATTCAAGTTGCTAATTGTTATATTGTACAAGAGTGCGACGCCAATGAAGCCAGATTGAAATACAATTGCCCGGCTAAAAAAATTATACCGTCAACTCTTTAGTATGCGCTTTTGCCAGTTTGTTCAGGTCATCTTCCATCACTTCTTTTTTACTGTCCGCAACCAGCAAAAATTCTTTGTACAGCACATCAATATCGTTCCGGTCGAACTGGTATCCCAGCTTTTGAAAACGGTGTGCCAATGCACTGCGGCCGCTGCGGGCGGTTAATACAATCTTTGATTCTTCAGCACCAACTTCAGCAGGGTTGATAATTTCGTAAGTCAATGCATCTTTTAAAAATCCATCCTGGTGAATGCCCGAAGAATGAGAGAATGCATTGCTGCCCACAATGGCTTTATTGCACTGAACCGGCATGCGCATGGTTTCAGCCACCTGCTGGCTCAATGGATTTAATAATTTTGCGTTGATGTTGGTATAAAAACCGATGTCTTTGTGTTGCTTGATGATCATCACCACTTCTTCAAGAGAAGTGTTGCCGGCTCTTTCGCCAAGGCCATTGATGGTACATTCAATTTGCCTTGCGCCATTGATAATACCTGCTATAGAATTTGCAGTGGCGAGGCCAAGATCATTGTGGCAATGGCAGGAGATGATGGCTTTATCAATATTGGGAACGTTGTTAACGAGGTAAGCTATTTTTTCTCCGTACTGGTGTGGCAGGCAATAACCTGTTGTATCCGGAATATTTACAACCGTGGCGCCTGCCCTGATGACCGCTTCCACTACCCTTGCAAGGTATTCGTTGCCGGTACGGCCGGCGTCTTCTGCATAAAATTCAACGTCATCTACAAAATTCTTCGCCCATTTTACGCATTGAATGGCTCTTTCTAGAATTTCGCTTTGCGTGGAATTGAATTTTGCCTTGATGTGCAAATCGGAGGTTCCGATACCGGTGTGTATTCTTGGGCGGACGGCGTATTTTAATGCTTCAGCAGCAACTTCAATGTCTTTTTGAACAGCTCTTGTAAGGCCACAGACCGATGCGTTTTTGATGATTTTCGATATCTCATTGACCGAGTTAAAATCGCCGGGAGAAGAGATAGGAAAACCCGCTTCGATGATGTCAACACCCAGTTCTTCCAGCTTTAATGCCAGCTCAATTTTTTCTTTGGTATTGAGTTTGCAACCTGGTACCTGCTCGCCGTCGCGTAGCGTGGTATCGAAAATGTGTATCTTATTATCTGCCATAGAAATAGGTTATTTATTACGATCTGGTTTAATTATTTTTGTTGATGGGGTTAGCTATTAAATAATTATTAACCTTCAATTACGAATATAACCATTAATAGTGGTGTATTTTTCACATAATAGAGCCTTATTTACGCTTCATAAACCACTCATTATCGCATCAAATACACAACCAGCAAGCGTTTTAAAGAAATCAAATTACGATGCCCAACAGGAGTACAGATACCTTATTTCAACTGATTAAGTCGCTGGAAAAAAGCGAAAAACGCAACTTTAAACTGTACGCCAACCGCAATTCATCGGGCGAGGAATTAAAGAGCGTTCAACTGTTTGATGCACTTGATAAAATGGATGAATATGATGAGGCGTTGTTGCTGAGAAAAAATGAAACTATTAAGAAGCAGCAGCTGAGCAATATGAAGGCGCACCTGTACAAACAGATTTTGAGCAGCCTCCGGCTGATAAACGATGAAACCAATATAGATATTCAGCTGAACGAGCAGATGGATTATGCCCGCATTTTATACAATAAAGGGCTGTACCATCAAAGTTTGAAAGTACTGGATAAAACCAAAGACCTTGCTAAAGCCAATAACCAGTTTACGTACCTGGAGCAAGTATTATTTTTTGAAAAGAGTATTGAGTCGCTTTACATAACCCGTAGCATCCAAAACCGGGCAGAGCAGTTGAGTAAAGAATCTGTAGTGGTTAATACGAGTTTAAGCCTTACCTCTGAGTTATCCAACCTTTCCCTGCAACTGTACAGCTGGTACATACAGAACGGTCACAGCCGCAATGAAGAAGAAGATGCAGCAGTACAAAAATTTTTTGTAGATAACCTCGGTGACAAGACTTCACAATGCAAGCACTTTTACGAAAAACTATACTTGTATCAAAGCTTTTGTTGGAGCGCTTTCATCCGGCAGGATTTTTTGCAATATTACCGGTATACGCAAAAATGGGTTCATCTTTTTGAAAAGGAACCTTGCATGATCGCCATTGAAACAGGCCACTATATAAAGGGCATGCACAACCTGATGGGATCCCATTTTGATTTGGCGAATCATAAAAAATTAGAAGAAACGCTGGAACAATTTGAAGTTTTTTGTGAAAGTCCTATTGTGCTCAATAATGTCAATAACCGCATACAGTGCTTTGTGTACCGGGCCATTTCTACCCTTAACAAGCATTTTCTGGAAGGAAGTTTTACCGAGGGCCTACAGTTGGTACCGGATATAGAAGCGAAGTTAAAAGAGTATGAAATTTATATGGACCGTCACCGCATCCTGGTGTTTGACTACAAAATTGCCTGTCTTTATTTTGGCAGTGGCAATTATGAAAAAGCGATTGATTATTTAAATAAAATCATTAACTGGAAGGTGGATCTGCGTACCGATCTGCAATGCTACAGCCGCCTGCTGCACCTCATTGCACATTATGAACTGGGTAACGATAAAATACTGGATTCGCTGATAAAATCAGTTTACCGCTTTATGTCGAAGATGCAAAACCTCAGTGTGGTAGAAGAAGAGATTTTTAAATTTATCCGGAAATCATTTCAACTGAGTGTAAGAACCATCAAACCTGAATTGGAAAAATTACTGGTGAAGCTGAAGAAATTACAGAACAACCGTTTTGAAACCAGGGCGTTTATTTACCTGGATATTATTTCATGGCTGGAAAGCAAACTGGAAAATATTCCAGTGCAGGATGTACTCAAACGCAAGTTTGCAGGTAAAAGAAATAACTGATTGTTACAGAAAGTAATGCACCGCCAGCGCATAGCCTTTTAATCCAAGTCCGCTGATAACGCCCTTTGCTTTGGCCGAAACATGGGATACCTTTCTGAAATCTTCCCGGCCAAAAATATTGCTGATATGTACCTCCACTACCGGTGTGGTAATAGATGCTATAGCATCTCCCAAAGCAACAGATGTATGTGTGTAGCCGCCCGGGTTTAAAATAATGCCATCATAAGTAAAGCCTATCCGCTGAATTTCATTGATCAATTCGCCTTCCACATTGCTTTGGAAATAATGAAAATCAACCGCAGGAAACTGAACTTTAATTTCGTCAAAGTATTGCTCAAAAGTCTGACTGCCATATATAGAAGGTTCCCGTGTACCCAGCAGGTTTAAATTTGGTCCGTTGATAATGGCAATGTTCATAATGCGAATAATTTATAACACGAATTTTTAAGCACTAATTACACAATTGAAACAGGCAGCCTTCTTCCTAATTTTTTACAATCGAAGCAATAAACTCATCAAACAAATACCTGCTATCGTGCGGTCCCGGTGTTGCTTCCGGATGGTACTGTACTGAAAAGGCTGGCTTGGTTTTCATGCGAATGCCTTCAATAGAGTCGTCATTCAGGTTAAGGTGTGTAATCTCAACATCAGCTGAAGCCCTTACTGCGTCCGGGTTTACACCAAAGCCATGGTTCTGTGTAGTGATCTCGCTTTTGCCGCTGATTACATTTTTTACCGGGTGGTTTAATCCCCGGTGTCCATGATGCATTTTAAAAGTTGGGATGTCATTGGCCAGTGCCAGTAACTGATGACCAAGGCAAATGCCAAACAAAGGTTTATCCAATGCCAGGATCTGTTTGATTGTTTTAACTGCATAATCCATTGGCGCTGGATCACCGGGGCCATTGCTGATAAAATAACCATTGGGACTAAACGATTCCAGTTCTTCAAAACTTGTTTTGGCATTGTGTACTTTTACATAAGCACCTCTTTCAACCAAACAATTCAATATATTTTTCTTGATACCATAATCCAGCACCGCAACCCTGATTTTACTGTCGGGGTCACCTGCAAAATAAGCCTCTTTTGTAGATACGACTGATGCCAGTTCAAGCCCATCCATGGATGGTACTTTATCCAGTTCTGCTTTTAATACTTCAAGGTCTGTAATTTCAGATGAGATGATGCAATTCATAGCACCCTGAATGCGAACATGTGCTACGAGTGCTCTTGTATCCACGTCATCAATTGCTACAACATTTTGTTGTTCAAAATATTGCTGCAGTGATTCATCCGCCATAAAGCGGGAATATTTCTCTTCCAGGTTTCTGCCGATGATGCCTTTCACCTTTACGCCGTCACTTTCTACATCCACTGCTTTAACACCATAATTGCCCACATGCACATTGTTCATGATCAGTATCTGCCCGTAATAACTCGGGTCAGTAAATACTTCCTGGTATCCCGTCATGCCGGTGTTAAAACAAATTTCGCCGGTAGTAGTACCTATTTTCCCAAAAGCGTGACCGTAAAAAACGGTGCCGTCTTTAAGTAATAAAATAGCTGATTTTTTATTAATTGTAGCTGCCATTATTTTTCAAAAGTTTTGCAAAGAAAAGGATTCGGTGATGGATAATGGAATTATTTTTTTCACAATGTGGATTCATCCCCTGCTTTTTAAAATCAATCCAACTTTCTCAGGACTCCATAAAAAAGCTCCGATATAAATATCGGAGCTATATGTAATTTTAAAATACTCATTTATGCTTCGGGAGTCGCTTTATCTTCTGAAGATTCTTCTCCTTTCACTTCTACCGCTTCGTCAACAGATGAAGTGTCAGCCGCTTTCTTTTTAGCACCACCACTACGTCTTGTTTTCTTAGCTGGTTCAGCAGCTGCAGCTTTTACAATGCTGTTGCCGTAAATTTCATTAAAGTCAACCAGTTCGATCATTGCTACTTCAGCATTGTCACCAGTCCTGGTTCCTAATTTAATGATACGTGTATAACCACCCGGGCGACTTGCAATTTTAGGAGCCACTACAGTAAACAATTCCTTAACAGCAGCTTTGTCATTGAGGTAACTAAACACAATACGGTGATTGTGCATAATCTGCTCTTTGGTGTCTGTGTGTTTAGTTTTTGTAATCAATGGCTCAATGTAAGTACGTAAAGCCTTTGCTTTTGCCAATGTAGTAGTGATCCTTTTAAAAGTAATCAGCTGGCAACCCAGGTTCATCAGCAACGCTTTTCTGTGAGAAGCGGTTCTGCTTAAATTATTATTCTTATTTCCGTGACGCATGACGTTGTTGTTTTAAAATTCGGTTATACCGTGTCAGGATTTATAACCTACTTAATTATTAAATTCGTGTAATTCTTAATTCAAAATTCGTGTTAGCTGACTGCTATTATTCGTCATCCAATTTCAGCTTGCTCAAATCCATACCAAAACCAAGACCTCTTTCAATAAGCACTTGCTCAATTTCACTCAAAGATTTCTGGCCAAAGTTTCTGAATTTCATCAGATCTTCCTGTTCGTACTGAACAAGTTCGCTCAATGAATTGATTTTTGCAGCTTTCAAACAGTTAAAGGCACGTACAGAAAGATCCAGGTCTTCCAATGGGGTCTTCAACACTTTACGCAATTGTAAAGTTTGTTCGTCAACCAGGTCTTCTTTCTTATCTTCTTTGGTGTCAAAAGTGATATTTTCATCAGTAATGATCATCAAATGCTGAATCAAAATACGGCTGGCTTGTTTAACCGCTTCTTCCGGATGAATAGTACCATCTGTAACCACTTCCATGATTAATTTTTCGAAATCCGTGCGCTGTTCAACACGGGTATTTTCGATGGTATATTTTACATTTTTGATCGGTGTATAAATAGCATCCACCGCAATGTATCCAAAATGAGTGCTCTTATCCTGGTTGTCTTCTGCAGGAACATAACCACGGCCTTTGCCGATGGTAATTTCGATATCCAGTTTAGCGCTGCTGTCCATTACGCAAAGCACCAGTTCAGGATTCATTACTTCAAAAGACAATGAAGCTTCACCGATGTTACCGGCAGTAAGCTCTGTTTTATTTTTAATAGAAAGCGTGATTTTTTCACTGCTCACTTCATGGTCAACCTTCTTTTTAAAACGAACCTGCTTAAGGTTAAGGATTATTTCGGTTACATCCTCTGTAATACCTTTGATGGTTGCAAACTCATGGTCAGCACCAACAATGTTGATACCTATGATTGCATAACCTTCCAGGGAGTTTAATAAAACCCTGCGAAGAGCGTTACCAATAGTTACACCATAACCAGGTTCAAGCGGACGAAATTCAAATTGTGCTTCAAAGTCATTTGCTTTTTGCAGAACAATTTTATCGGGCTTAACAAAATTTAAAATGGCCATTTGTATTTTGTTGTTTTAATGTTTAAAATTTGTTTGACGGGCATTTTTGCTTTGCTCATCATAGTTGTGTCACTCACTTGTACTTTTATCGCTCCGATCAACCGTTCACGGTAAACAGAAACAGTCTATATTACTTAGAGTACAATTCCACAATCAGCTGTTCCTTGATATTTTCAGGAACGCTTTCTCTTTCAGGGTATGCAATGAAAGTACCTTTCAATTCAGTTTCGTTAAAATCGATCCAGTTGAATTTAGTATTTTTTCCACGAACATTACCAGTGATAGACGTATTAACGGCACTCTTATTTTTCAATCCAACAGTTTCACCTGGTTTCATTGAATAAGAAGGAACGTTTAATACATCACCGTTAACAGTGATGTGCTTATGACTAACCAACTGACGTGCAGCCTGGCGGCTTGGAGCAATACCCATACGAAACACCACATTATCCAAACGGGCTTCCAGTAATTTAATCAGGTTTTCACCAGTTACACCTTTCTTTCTTGCAGCTTCATCAAATGTTTTGCGGAACTGTTTTTCCAGCAAACCATAAGTGTATTTTGCTTTTTGTTTTTCACGTAACTGTAAAGCGTATTCGCCTAAAGTTTTGCGTTTGCGGTTTGCACCGTGCATTCCCGGAGGGTTACTGTTTTTAGTTAACCATTTTCCGTTTCCTGTAATAGGCTCTCCGAAAATTCTGGAGATCTTTGTTTTTGGGCCTGTGTACCTTGCCATAATTATAAAGTTGATTTTTTAGTGACGATGCAACATTAAAAAATCGTAAAATAAATGTTGCACCCGTTGATAAAATATGTTCAATAGCAAAACTCCAAAATTCCCCTTTAGGGGACAGGAGTTATACTCTTCTTTTCTTTGGAGGACGGCAGCCATTGTGTGGTAAAGGCGTAACATCCTTAATCATGTTAATCTCAATACCAGACTGAGACAAAGACCTGATAGCACCTTCACGGCCTGAACCTGGTCCTTTTACAAATACATCCACTCTTTTCAAACCTGCGTCCATAGCAACTTTCGCTGCATCGGCACCAGCCATCTGGGCTGCATAGGGTGTATTCTTTTTGCTACCTTTAAAACCCATTTTACCAGCACTTGACCATGAAATAACCTGGCCATTTTTGTTGGTTAAACTGATAATAATGTTGTTGAAACTTGCAACGATGTGAGCATCTCCGTAGCTATCTACTTTTACTACTCTTTTTTTTGCGGCTGCTTTTGCGCTTTGAGCCTTTTGTGCTTTTGCCATAATAACTTAAATAGGTAATCTTTTAAATAATGAAATCCCTGTTGTACAAGGACTGATCAAACCCTCCTGCTGACTTATAAGCTATCCGGCGTTTGTTCAATTGTGTTTAAGTCTATAAAAACTGATACCAGGTAAGTGCTACCTGGTATCAAGTTAATTATTTTTTAGCAACTTTCTTCTTGCCGGCAACTGTCTTACGTTTGCCCTTACGGGTACGGCTGTTAGTACGGGTACGCTGACCACGCAATGGCAATCCTTTACGGTGACGCAAACCACGATAGCAGGCGATATCAAGCAAACGCTTAATGTTCATCTGCACTTCACTGCGTAAAGCACCTTCCGTTTTAAACTCACTGTTGATTACGTTACGAATGGCAGTCTGTTCTTCATCATTCCACTCATTCACTTTTTTATCATAGCTTATAGAAGCTTTGTCTAAAATATACTGAGCAGTAGAACGACCGATACCATATATATAGGTAAGTCCGATTTCGCCTCTTTTGTTTTTTGGTAAATCTATACCGGCAATACGAGCCATAATTTGATTAGTTTGTTAATGTGTTGATTGGTTTTACATGGCTTTCACCATTATCAATTTATCCCTGTCTTTGTTTAAAACGTGGATTTTTTTTGTTGATCACGAACAGTACACCTTTTCTGCGTACAATTTTGCAATCAACACTTCTCTTTTTAATGGAAGCTTTAACCTTCATCTTGTTAATTTTTATTTATTAGTGCCTGTTATTTATACCTGAAAATTATTCTTCCCCTTGTCAAATCATACGGACTCATTTCCACGCCTACCTTATCTCCCGGTAAAATTCTGATATAGTGCATCCGCATTTTACCTGAAATAGTTGCCAGTATTTCGTGTCCGTTTTCAAGCTTAACTTTGAACATAGCATTGCTCAGCGCTTCTAAAATTGTACCGTCTTGTTTAATGAGTGCTTGCTTTGCCATATATTTTGGGAGCGCAAAGATAAGAGGATTATTTCAATTATTATTAAAATAATCAGATATTTACCTTTTAAAAACAATTTTTCCCCATGAAAAAGATCATTTTTGGCTTATTGGTTGTTTGCAGTGGAATTGCTGCCTGTAAAAAAGATACTGTCACCCCTCCAGCTGATACTGTCAAATATATGAGTTTTACCGCAAACAGCTCATGGAATTATGCGCTAACAGACAATCTAACGTCGGTTACAACTAACTATACGATTACCTCTACCGACCGTGACAGTACAATTAATAGCAAAGCATACCATGTATTTACTAACAGCGGCGGAGCCAACCAGTATTATTTTCTTTCAGGGAGTGACTATTATAATTTTCAAAACCTGCCCGCGACTTTAAGCGGTAATTTATTTGAAAATATTTATTTAAAAGATAATGCGGCAGCGGGTACTTCCTGGAGCCAGAATTATTCAGTGTCAACCTCAGGCGTTCCGCTTACCATAACCATCGTGAATACCATTGCTGAAAAGGGAATCAGCAAAACCGTTAACAATATTGCCTACACGGATGTCACTCATGTTACGTCTACAATTGCAGTTTCGGCATTTGGAATACCACTGCCTGCTTCAGCCATTACAAGTGATGTACAAAGCTTTTATGCCAAAAAATATGGCCTTATACAGTCAGTCAATAAAATCAATATTAACTACAGCGGCATTGTCAGCAATACAGATCAGCAAACTATTTTAAAGTCTGCTGATATAAAATAACATTCAATTGCAGGCATCCAGCCCGGAGTTTGTGATGGTCTGGGCAGGTTTCCGGGTATTTCGGAATTATGCAAAAAAGGAAAAGGTTGCGAATGCAACCTTTTCCTTTTTAATTTAAGTATTAACTAAATACTTCATCATTCAGATGAACTTTAGTCATTTCATAAAAATGGTTCTGCAACTGGTGAACACTTAATGGCTGAATGATATGTCTTCTTTCATCGCGGTACCAAATTTCCATATTGGAGAAGTCCCCCTTCGCATGCAATAAAATCCGGAAAGCGCCTTTCATAAATTTTACACTGCCGTCTTCGTTTTCCTGCTTTGTGAATTTGAGCCGGGCTAATTGGTCCTCATCAAGGGGAATAGGTTGCAGCTGGCTGGTCTCAAACCAGAACTCCTGTGTTCCGGTATCAACACATACCTGTTTTTCGTCTCCGTTCAGGTCAGTTACTTCTCCCTGTAATGTATCGCCGTCGTTATCGGCCAGCAGGTAATCACCTACTTTAATGTCGTGGAATTTTATCATGGCAAATTATTTTTTATTATTAAACAATTTACCACTTTTTAGAAAATAATGTGCCATCATCTTAAAAAATAGCAGAAAATGATTTCGGAGCAATTTTATATTACAGCACCACTAGTTTTCTTATCTCCTTTTTTCCTGCCAGGATAAAAATTACGTTGTAGGTACCCTTTTGTAAATCGCATACATGGAGATGGCCATTATTTAAGCCGTAAAATGCAGCCAGTTTGGTTTTTACAACAACCTGCCCCGACATATTTACCACTGTTACATCCATTGTACCCCGTTTATCCGCATTAAATTTTAGCTGTAGCTGTCCCGGTCTTGAAATAGGATTCGGACTCAGGCTTACAATCAGATCCTGCTTTACGACTGCGTTATTACGCAGCATTTTTATGGGTGAGAATGTTTCTCTTCCATCAAGATCTACGGTAACAATTTCGTAGTAGAGAAATTTATTGATATTTCCAAGGTCGGTATCTGTGAAATTATACAATTGCGGCGTGTTTGAATTACCAGTAGCTTCTACTCTTCCCACTTCATAAAAACTGGTAGCGTCTGTGCTTTTCCTGATAGAAAAATAATCAGTATGCTGTTCTGAAAACGTTTGCCATTGTACCAGTGCTTTGGCATCTGCGTTTGAAACAGCAAACGAGCCGAACTGTACGGGTAAAACACCGCTCACAGTAATGGTACCCTGCATACCAAATGCAAAATGTGGCGTACAGCCATATAAATAGGTTCCGGGAACAGTAACAATGTAACTGAAAGTAGTGGCGGTTGATGTCATCGGCGCATCCCATTCGGCGGCACCCGCTGGCAGAGAGGTGCCAGGCAAACCACTACCACAGGTGGTAGTATGAAAACCGATGACCCAGTTAAATTTAATTTCATCACCCACCACAGCATTGACTGTTGCAGGATTAAAAGTATTATTGGCAACTGAAACATTCCAAATGGTAGCATTGGCGGAGCCACATAGCAACATCGCCATTACGGCAGTGTAAAAAAATTTCATGATTGATTGTTTTAATGATTGTAAAAGGAGGATGGTTTTATAATCGAAAAAAAACATATCAGGGTTGCTTGACTTTCTAATTTTTTAGAAAATAATCGGAGTTCGATTCAGGTTTGATGTTGCATGGTGCCGCTGGCTGCAAATCAACGGGCACAATACTTTGAAACCGTATTTATTTCGGAGTTGCAGCGCCAGGGATAGGAGCAAGTACCCCGTAAAGCGCCGTAAAATTTTCGCTCTTCTGCAGACAGTAACTAAGGCGCTGCGGAGTACTTGCGGATAGCCCGCCCGGGCGTACTAAAATTCAAAAATTTAAAGTCAAAATTCAAAAGTCTATTCGGCCCAGCTCATTACGTATCCTTCATTTTCAATTTCCAGGGCGGCGGTGGTTAATTGCAGAGGATGAAAAGTGTCGATCATTACCGCCAACTCGTTGGTTTGTTTGGCGCCGATACTTTTTTGCACGGCTCCCGGATGCGGCCCGTGAGGTATGCCGCCCGGATGCAGGTTGATCATTCCCCTGGTAACGTGTTTGCGGCTCATGAAATCGCCATCCACGTAATACAACACTTCATCGCTGTCGATATTGCTGTGGTTGTATGGAGCAGGTATGGAATCAGGATGATAATCGAATAATCTTGGCACAAAGGAACACACCACAAAATTATGCGCTTCAAAAGTCTGATGCACCGGCGGCGGCTGATGCACCCTTCCTGTAATGGGCTCAAAGTCGTGAATAGAAAAGGCATACGGGTAGCAGCAGCCGTCCCACCCGACTACGTCGAAAGGATGATGATAATAATGGATGCCGTACAGCATACCCCTCTTTTTTGTTTTTATTAAAAAATCCCCAGTGGCATCATGCGCCTTCAAATTTGCAGGTGGCCGTATATCTCTTTCGCAGTAAGGGGAATGCTCCAGCAACTGGCCATAAGGGCTCAGGTATTTTTTAGGGTAGCGGATAGGACTAAACGATTCAACAATCAGCAGCCGGTTATTGGTAGATGAAAAATGTATCTGGTAAATCGTACCTCTTGGTATAACAAGATAATCACCATAGCCAAAATTGATGTCGCCATACATGGTTTGCAAAACGCCGCTGCCTTCGTGAACGAAAATTAATTCATCAGCGTCCGCATTTTTATAAAAGTAACTGCCCATACTCAATTGGGGAGCCGACAACACGATATGACAATCGCTGTTTACCAGTACCGGTTTACGGCTTTGTAAAAAATCTTTTTCGGGTTGAATATTAAAGCCTTCAAAACTGCGGTGCTGCAGCATTTTTTCTTCGGCAATGATAGGTTGCACATTCACCGGTTTATCTGTTTTAATAATTTGCGTGGGCGGATAATGGTGATACAACAACGAATAGTCATTGCTGAAACCTTCTGTTGAAAACAATTGTTCCGCATATAAACTGCCGTCCGGTTTGCGAAACTGTGTATGGCGTTTGTGCGGGAAATTTCCTAAGCTATGGTAGTGGGGCATCGTTATCGGAATTTAACTGTGGTATAATTTTAAATTGCCTGTTAAAATTGGTTGTTTGATGAAGAAATCAATTTTCATTGTTTACGGAATCGTTGGATAACAGAACAATGGCATGCCTGATTTTGTATTGTGCAATCTTAATATCAAATTTACATTTTTAAACCCATTTAGTTGACAAGAATAGGACTTATATCAGACACCCATAATTACCTTGACAAAGCAGTTGCTGAACATTTTAAAGCTTGTGATCTGATATGGCATGCAGGTGATTTTGGAAGCATTGCGATTGCAAATGAATTAAATGCCATTCGCCCGCTAAGTGGTGTGTATGGCAATATTGATGGTGCCGATATACGGTCCGTTTATCCGGAGCAATTGGTTTTTATGTGCGAAGAGGTGAAGGTTATGATGCGGCATATTGGTGGCTATCCCCCGAAATACAATCCCGAAACAAAAAAGGAAATTTTGCTGCATCGTCCGCAATTATTTATCAGCGGGCACTCGCATATTTTAAAAGTAATGTACGACGATAAACTCAGCTGCCTGCACATGAATCCGGGTGCTGCAGGTAAACAGGGGTGGCATAAAGTAAGAACGCTGATACGTTTTACCATCGACGGAAAGGACATGAAGGACTGTGAGGTGATTGAACTGTCGAAAAGTTATGAGTTATAAATGATAAGTTATAAGTTGGGGACACGATACGACTCATCATTTATAACTCATAAACGCATAATTTTATTCCACCCAATCTGCAATAAAAACATTTGTATCATGCGTGCCGCCATTGTTGCGGTTGCTGGAGAAGACAATCTTTTTTCCGTCGTGACTAAACATTGGGAAGGCATCAAATCCTTTATCACGGCTTATCTTTTCCAGCCCTTTTCCATCCAGATCTGTCAGGTACATATTGAAAGGAAAACCTCTTTTATACTCATGGTTACTGCAGAAAATAACGTGTTTTCCATCGGGTGTAAAATTGGGCGCCCAGTTGGCCTGCTCTAAAAAAGTAATCTGGTGTGGATTGCTTCCGTCAGCATTGGCAATCCATACTTCCATGTGGGTTGGTGCTACCAGGTTTTCTTTCAGCAGGTCTTTGTATTCTTTTATTTCTGCTTCTGTTGTTGGCCTGCTTGCACGCCAGATAATTTTTGTTCCATCGGGGCTAAACCAGGCGCCGCCGTCATAACCCAATATGTTGGTTATTTGTTTTACATGCTTGCCATTCAGGTCCATAGTATATAAATCAAGGTCGCCGTTCCTGATAGAGGTGAATAATATTTTATCGCCTTTGGGAGATATAGTAGCTTCTGCATCGTAGCCTTTTGTATTGGTCAATTGCTGTATAATTTTACCGCTGGTATCGGCTTTAAAAATGTCAAATCCTTCATACACTGCCCAGATGTATTTGTTGCCATATTTACTTCTGTCCGGCACCGGCGGGCAATCTTTTGAAGCCAGGTGAGTAGAGCCATACAGAATGTGTTTTCCATCCGGGAAAAAATAGGCGCAGGTAGTTCTGCCGGTGCCGGTACTTACCAGTTTGGGCTGAAATTTTTCGCCCGGTTGCGTGGGTACTTTACCCATCCATATCTGGTCGCAGGCAATGCCTTCTTTAGGATTTGTTTTTTGAAAGATGAGGTACCTGTCGTCAAAACTAAAATATGCTTCTGCATTATCACCTCCAAAAGTTAGTTGTTGCACATTGGCAAAATGCGTTTCGCCGGGAAACTGAACTGTATCTGTTTTATCATTAGCAATGGATACTGGTAAAGCCCGTTGATTTTTATAAGCACTTATAAAAATGGCCAATGATAATAGCAATAAGGACAGGACGGTTTTTTTCATCTTCAATAAAATTGAAACATAAAGATAAGGGGTGTTTTTTTGCGAGCTAAAAAATTACAGCCGCTTATTTACAAGCCACTAAATTTGCAGCCAACTATTAACCGACATGAAGAATATTTTTTTAGGATTGATTACCGCCTGCATTTGGTGTACTGCTTGTAACAACACTGATACCAATAGCAAAGAAGCTGCATTGCCTGAACAGGAAAAACAGTTAAGGGATGCTATCAATCAACATCCTGATTCATTATTGCTGAAGGAAAATCTGATTCAGTATTTCAGGGAAAACAGCAACTACGGCCAGGCTATTACAGAAACAGAAAAAGCAATCCAGAAAGACAGCGCCAATGCAAGATTGTGGGATATAAAAGCCACCTTGCATTTTTTGAACAAAGACACAGTTAATGCAATGAGTTCTTTTGAAAAGGCCATCGCCATTGATCCGCAACCGATATATAGAATTTCGCTCGGGCTAATTTATGCCCAAACAAAAAATGCAAAAGCGCTTTCGGTGGCAAATTGGTTGCTCGCTGATTCTTTGGCCAAAGCAGGTAAGCAGGCTGAGTTTATAAAAGGGTTCTATTACTCGTACATCAACGATTGTGAAAAAGCTATACCGTTTTTTGACACCTGCGTGGCAATAGATTATACCTACACAGACGCCTATAAAGAGAAGGCCATTTGCCTGTATAATCTTGGCCAATACAAAGAGGCCATCAAATCGCTTGAAAAAGCAGTGGCACTGCAAAGCACGTATGATGAAGCCTATTACTGGCTGGGACGTTGTTATGAAAAATTAGACCAGCCAAAGGAAGCCATTATGAATTACCAGGCAGCTATACAAATTGACCCTGATTATGCTGAGGCAAAAGATGCGTTGGCCAGGTTAGGCGTTAAGTGATTTTAATTTCAAGAAAATAGAACAACTGATTGAAGCTGCGAGTTTTTTTAACTTAAAAGTATGCAATAAGCGAGTTGCTTTTAACCCGATGCGCTTAACTTTGCAGTGCAGAAAATAAACATCAAAAATCAGACTTAACCCTTTTTTAAATTAAACAATCAAAATGGCTCTCATCGCTCCTTCCCTTCTTGCAGCAGATTTTTTACAATTACAAAATGAATGCGACATGCTGAATGAAAGCCAGGCAGACTGGTTTCACCTGGATGTGATGGACGGACGCTTTGTGCCCAATATCAGTTACGGACCCATGCTGGTGAATTTTTTTAGAAAAACTACTAAAAAAACCTGCGATGTACATTTGATGATTGAAGAACCCGAACGGTATACCCAGGCTTTTAAAGATGCAGGCGCTGATATTTTAACGGTGCATTACGAAGCTTGCACACATTTACACCGCAATGTTCAGCAAATAAAAAGTTTAGGTATGAAGGCCGGTGTGGCATTGAATCCGCATACGCCGGTGGAGTTGCTGAAAGATATTTTGCAAGATGTAGATATGGTATTGCTGATGAGTGTAAACCCGGGTTTTGGCGGACAGTCTTTTATCCCGCATACCATTAATAAAATAAAAAGAATGCGTGAAATGATTGATGAGCAGTTGCTGAATGTCAGCATCGAAATTGATGGCGGTGTAACACTGGACAATGCAAAACTCATTATCGATGCTGGTGCAGATATTCTGGTTGCAGGCAGTACCGTTTTTAAAGCTGCCGATCCAATCGCTACAATCGCCGCCCTGAAAGCTATTTAAGCGAATCCGCAATTTGTAGTAACACACCGGCTGATTGCTTTATCCAACTGGGCTCATCAAGGTTCCATTTGTATTTTTTGGAGATGATATTTTCAAGCATTTGCTGCCCCTGTATGGCCTGGTCTCTATTGTAAAAACAGTCAACCCATTTTTGGTTCAGCTTATCTTTATTGGTGATGGATATGCCTCCTTTGTACCATTTAAAACAGGAAGGTATTCCATAAAAAGAAATAACTGTTGCCTTGCGATCCGCATTATCCTGAAAAAATTTATTGTAAAAAAGTAAACATTGAATGATGCGGTTCTTTAACGCTTCATCTGTTTCTTTTTGGGCTGGCTTTTTTCGCCATTGATTATTGGAAGGATAAAAAGGATGGTCAGCAACAACTTTACGTTTCATGCCATCAGCTACATATTTTACAGGCTTATCTTTACCGTTTTTTAGCAGCAGACTGTTAACGCCGATGCCGCTTAATCCCATATCTTTTTTGGAACCATCATCAAAAACCAGGTGAATCATTTTTGCTTTTTCGTCCAGTGTCCATTTACCTGTTTTCATATTATCACGTGGGTTTTGCACCATCACGCCATCATCAAAAAAACAATAACTGCGAAAGGGCATTTCAAGGTCACTGCTGTTACTCAATATTCCATCATCAACATCTTCTTTAGCTTCCCAATTCTGACTTAGTAATGCAGACCAGGAATCGGCTCTTGTTAAATATACCAGCGAACTCGAAGGCGTATCTGCAGCGACAGAAATGGCGGTAGCCTTTTTGGGATTACCCCTATTGCAACCATAAATTAACGGTAGCAATACAAGGGTGACGAACAATAAATTTTTCAAATTATTTTTTTTCAAAATTAAAGAGAAGCAACCAAATTTTTAATGACGGTCTTATTAAAACATAAAATATTTACCTTCATGCAATGAGAGTATTTACCTCACTGGTTTTAGTCCTGTTTTTTTTAACTGCATCTGCCCAAAAAAAAATTGCCGTTGTAAGCGGGCAGGTTATTGATGAAAATGAAAATTCGTTGCCTGGTGTTTCTGTAACCATACTGGGTAAAACCAACGGCATTGTTACAAACGACAGCGGCTTCTTTCGCATCAACGTAACTGCAGGCAAAGCGATAGCTCTCATTTTTTCTTATACCGGTCATACAGAAATTCAAAAGAATTTTTATTTAAGTGAAAATGAGGAAGAACATATTACGGTGCGTTTGCAGCGGGATGGCAAAACACTTTCCACTGTCGTTGTAAGCAATGACCGTGAAAGAAAAGAACTGGGTTTAACCAAAATAAACCCAAAGAATGCGCTGGTTTTACCGAGCACAACCGGCGGTTTGGAAGGGTTGATCAAAATACTCGTAGGCAGTAATAATGAATTGACTTCTCAATACAATGTACGTGGCGGTAATTATGATGAAAACCTGATCTACATCAACGACTTTGAAATTTTGAGGCCTTACCTGGTACGCAGTGGCCAACAGGAAGGGCTTAGTTTTATTAACCCTGAATTAGCCAGGAACGTCAATTTTTACAATGGTGGTTTCCAGGCAAAGTATGGTGATAAAATGAGCAGCGTACTGGATATCCAGTATAAAAAACCAAAAGCATTTGGCGGGTCAGCCTATGTTAGTTTGCTGGAACAAGGCATGCACCTGGAGGGATCTGCAAAAAAGGAACGGATAACCTACCTCATTGGTGTACGCAATAAAAGCAACCGCAATTTATTAAGCAGCCAGCAAACGCAAGGCTCTTATATTCCTTCTTCAACCGATGTGCAGGGCTACCTTACTTATAAGCTCAATGAAAAATGGCAGCTTGAAATGCTGGGTAATTTTTCGGCTACCAAATTTACTTTGATACCGCAATCGGCTCAAAAAACGACTTCCGTTTTTTCACCTTTGTTTACTGCCAACCTTGGGCTGGATATATTTTTTGACGGACAGGAAAAAGATGGTTACAATACAAGCCTGATCGGGCTAACTGCCATACATCAGCCCAATAAAAAAGTACAGATAAAATGGATGCTGAGCCGCTTTGAAAATAAAGAAAATGAAAATTTTGATATAGGCAGCGCATACTTATTTGGCGACCGGGATTTTGATAATACCAGTAGTACCTACGGTCAGATTGTAAATCCATTGGGCGCTGGTTTTTACCAGAATTATGGCCGCAATAAATTAGATATTACGGTGTATAATGCGGGTGTAAAAGGCAGTATAGAAAAAGGGAAACACTTTATTCAATTCGGCAACAGCATTGAACAAACGGCAATAACAGATAAGCTATTTGAGTGGGAATACCAGGATAGCGCCGGTTATTCTTTGCCTTTTAATACTAATAATCTCAGCACATTTTTAAATACGTCTGCCAATCTAACCATACAAAAATACAGTGGCTACCTGCAGGATAATCTCAATTTTGTAAACAGTAAAAGAGATATTACTATCCAGGGTGGTATCCGTTACAATTACAATTCGCTGAACAAAGAATTTTTAATCAGTCCGCGGGCACAGGTTAGCATAAAGCCCAACTGGAAAAAAGATATGGTGTTTAAGCTGGCTGCAGGCGTGTATGACCAGCCGCCATTGTACAGGGAATTAAGAAAGTATGATGGCAGTTTAAATACGGCTGTAAAATCGCAGAAAAGTTACCAGGTAGTTGCAGGAATAGATTATAATTTTATTTCGGCAGACAGGCCTTTCCGCATTACAACCGAAGCCTACTATAAAAATTTGCAGGATGTAATTCCATATGATATTGACAATCTACGCATCCGATATTCGGGAGAAAACAATGCAAAAGCATATGCCTACGGTGTTGAAACCAGGCTGTATGGCGAACTGGTAAAAGATGCCGAAAGCTGGCTTAGCATCGGGCTGATGCGAAGCAAAGAAAATATCGCAGGCGATCATTATTATAATTATTTAAATGCTGCCGGCGAAACCATTACTTCCAAAACGCAGGACCAGGTGCCGGTGGATAGCATGCGCCAGGAAGTAGGCTGGGTAAGGCGTCCGACGGACAGGCTGATTACAGTTGGGTTATTTTTGCAGGACTATTTATCTACCAACAAAAATTTTAAGGTGCATCTGAATACCATTTACGGAAGCAATATGCCGTATAATATTCCCAACAGCACCAGGTACAGAAATGCCCTTATTATTGATCCCTATTTAAGAATTGACATTGGTTTCAGTGCGCTATTGTTAAGCGAAAAAAGCAAGCGCAGAAGCCATAGCCCGTTTAAGGACTTTGATAATATCTGGGCCAGTTTTGAAGTATTTAATTTGATAGACCGGCCCAACACCATCAGTTATCAATTAATTAAAGACTTCAGCAATACTGTTTACAGCATCCCCAACAGGCTTACACCAAGACTGGTAAACTTTAAAATTGTAGGCAGGTTTTGACAACGCTGGCAACCTATAAAAGATGGTTAGCCAACAGGCCTGTTTCTGCACATTTACTTTTATCATTAATTGCTTTCTGCTGGTTATCTGCAAAATCAATTGGATGGAAAGTATGGGTTGCAGAAAGAACATTTCCTGTTATAGCTCCGTTCGATTTATTATACCAGGTTCCTTCAGCTGCGCATTGGGTTTTGCTGGGCTTATCCATTATTTTGTTAGTGTTGCTTATAATAAAGCCAGGCAATAAATATGCACAATGCACATTATTTTTTTCAGAAATTGCCTCCTGCCTGCTGGATGAAACCCGCTGGCAGCCCTGGGAATATCTATACCTTTTTATCCTGGGGATTTTTATCCTTAATCGTACCAAGCCATCACACGTTGCAGCATGCCTGGTCATTACGCTTGCAACTGTTTACACATATAGCGGTCTGCATAAGTTCAATGAAAGTTTTATGACCAACATGTGGCAAACGACCATTTTGAAACGTTTTTTTAAAGTGCCGCCTGTTATATATAAAGCAGGCTGGATGCACTATTTAGGCTACCTGTTACCTTTTATTGAAACTGCTAGCGGGCTGGGTTTATTGTTTTCAAAAACAAAAAAAACTGCGGCGGTTCTGCTGACAGGGATGCATATTTTTATTTTGTTACTGATAGGGCCAATTGGGTTGCATTATAACAAAATTGTATGGCCATGGAATACTGTTATGATCTTATTGCTGTATTTTCTTTTTATCCGAAACCAAATGATATCCATTGTTGAAGGGCGTGGATTGGAGATACGAAATAAAATAATACTGGTTGCATGGGCTGTTTTACCCGCACTCAATTTTATTGGCTTTTGGGATAACTACCTGTCGTGGAACTTGTATTCATCCAGGATCCCCAGGATGATTATCTGTATTAAAGATACCGCAGCGACAACGCCTCTGAGAAGTTATTACTCAGGTAATCACACTTCGAAAATATGCAACGGAAACGCCTTGCTGAATGTACAGGATTGGTCCATGAGAGAAATGGCTGTGCCGCCTTATCAGGAAGAACGGGTGTACAAAAAAATAGAAGCACAATGGAATAAAACTTATCCGTTGGCTCATGCTGATTTTATAATTTATTATTCTCCTTTTAAAAAGGATTCGGCCAGCTCAATCAATCAATAGCACTGAATAAGTTCCTCTAAGTTGCAAAAGTAAAAGAGGGCGACGCAACGATAATGACCATTGCGTCTTAGCCCGGACCAATATTATTACTGCCATTTGGCAGCGGCTACTAAAAATAACTCAAATTAGTTTTCGCATTTAACGTAAGCAATGTTTCGTAAATCAGTTTGATGGTATTTTCCACATCACTTTTGTGAATCATTTCAACGGTAGTATGCATGTACCGTAATGGCATGGATATTAAAACGCTCGGGCAGCCGTCGTTGGCATAAGCAAATGCATCCGTATCTGTACCTGTGCTTCTGCTTACTGTATGCAACTGCACCGGGATTTTATTTTTAGCGGCCACGTCCTGTACCACGTCCAGTAGTTTATTGTGTACAGCAGGTCCAAACGTTAGAGAAGGGCCTTTGCCACACACCGTATCTCCCTGGATAATTTTACTGATCATCGGGGTGGATGTATCGTGCGTAACATCGGTGATGATGGCTATATTGGGCTTTATTCTGCGGGCAATCATTTCGGCACCGCGAAGACCAATTTCTTCCTGCACTGCATTTACAATGTATAAACCAAAAGGTAATTTCTTTTTGTTTTGTTGCAGCAGGCGGGCCACTTCTGCTATCATGAAGCCACCAACGCGGTTATCAAATGCACGTCCAATGAGGTAATCGTAGGCCAGTTCTTCGTACCCGGCTTCGTAGGTGGCTACAGCACCGATGTGAACTCCGAGGTCTTCCACTTCTTTTTTAGTGCGGGCCCCGCAATCTAAAAACAAGTTATCTACTTTTGGTTGAGGTTCCTTGCTATCCGCACTGGCCATCCTGGTATGTATAGCGGGCCAGCCGAAGACTGCTTTTACGGCGCCTTTTTTTCCATGTATCAACACCCGCATCGAAGGTGCTATCTGGTGATCCACGCCCCCGTTCCGTTTCAGGTAAATGAGTCCTTCGGGCGAAATGTAATTTACAAACCAGCTGATTTCATCTGCATGTGCTTCTATCACTACTTTAAAGGGAGCAGTTGGATTGATAACACCAACGGCAGTGCCGTAAGGATCGGTAAAAAAAGTGTCGGTATAAGGCTTAATATATTCCAGCCACATCTTTTGGCCGCTGCTCTCAAAGCCTGTAGGCGAGGGATTGTTGATATAGTTTTTTAAGAATTCGTACGACTTGTCAGTTAAAATACTTTTCGGTGCTTTTACTTTTGCTTTAGCCATTATTGGATTAATTTTTACAAATTAACTAAATCCTGTCCATACTGTGGAAAGAGGAATCAAAAATGGTTGGAGAAAATAAAATTTACGCCGGTAGTAAGCGTACCGCCATAACACGCAGGTATTTTTTATATAAAGTTGAGATTACTGTTTTATAATAACAATTTTTCCGGATTGAACAGTATCGCTATAATGCCTGGCTTTGTCTACCACGCTGAACCGGAAATAGCAGGTATCATTAAAGTCACATTTGGGTTCCCCGATTAACGGATAGCCATCTACCCTATAACCATATGATACGAGTAAATCGTCGTTGGTACTTTTAAGTTTTATTATATCATTTCCGAGGAAAAATTTTTCGCTGGTGCCACTTTGTGGGCAGGATGGATTTATTTTTTGAATAAAGATAGAATCCAGGTCTCCCTCCAGGTCAGTAAAGGCAATTTTAAATTTGATTACATTGCCGGGAACCAGCACGCTGGTATTAACTGATTTATATGTTAAAGATGGCGTGGACGAATACGTTTCCTTTTTACAACCAAAAAAAACAAAACAAACAAGGGCAATTAAAATAGTGTTACGCATCTTTGTAAATTATAGCCCAAATTTAATGATTGAAATTGAATAGTTCCGTTAAAAATATAACCGCGTTAAATAATTTAACCGCTATAACAAAGGAAGATTTTACCCGGGTTGCGTTGAATATTTTTCAGTTTCAGCACCGGCATAACCCGGTGTATCATCAATTTTGCAATGCGCTGCATATTAACCCGGCATCGGTCACTGCAATAAATCAAATTCCTTTTTTACCGGTTGCTTTTTTTAAAACCCATACTATCGCCACCACTACTTTTGAACCTGCTGCTGTTTTCGAAAGCAGTGGCACCACACAAACCATCAACAGCAAACATTTTGTTAAAGACATTGCTTTGTATGAAGAGAGTTTCAATACGGCTTTCCGGCTTTTTTATGGCGATCCAAAAGACTGGTGTATTATTGCCTTGCTGCCATCTTACCTGGAAAGAAGTAATTCATCATTGATAATGATGGCTGATAAACTGATTGAACAAAGTGCGCATGCGCAAAGCGGCTTTTATTTGCATGACCTGGAAAAGTTACATTACACCATTACCTCACTTGAAAACCAGCAACAAAAAACATTACTGCTTGGTGTAACTTTTGCCTTGCTCGATTTTGCAGAACAATACCCGATGCATTTGCAATACACTACCATTATGGAAACCGGCGGGATGAAGGGAAGACGCAGGGAAATGACCCGCCAGGAAGTGCACGATATTTTATGCACCAGTTTTAAAGTAAACGTTGTTCATTCAGAATATGGCATGACGGAATTATTAAGCCAGGCTTATTCAACCGGGCACGGTATTTTCAGTTGTCCGCCATGGATGAAAGTGCTGGTAAGGGAAGAAGATGATCCTTTAACTGTGTTATCAGCCAATAAAGAAAATATTGTGAGTGGTGCAGTTAATATAATAGACCTGGCCAATATTTACAGCTGCAGTTTTATCGCCACGGATGATGCTGCGAAATTATACCCCGATGAAAGTTTTGAAATACTGGGCCGGTTGGATAATTCGGATATCAGGGGATGCAGTTTACTTTCTTTGTAGATAAGCATAAAGCTGAACGCTAAACGCCTAAAGCCTGGCGTACGTTATGCATTTGTTATTTATTGATTTCTGCATTTTGCTTTCAGCTTTGCGCCTCATGGTTTCATCCTTAACCTTTAACTTAGCGAACATTTTTAATTGAACAAATATGGATACAACAGCCAAACCGTCGCAAACAATCATTGTTATTTTTGGAGCCGGTGGTGACCTTGCCTGGCGCAAATTATTGCCTGCTATTTACAATTTATACCTGGACAATTGGCTGCCTGAAAATTTTTTGGTGCTGGGGCTGGATATAAAAAATATGACTTTGCCGGAATACCAGTTGCACGTTCGTGAAGGCATTAATAAATTCAGCCGTAGTGGAAAGACGAAGAAAAAAGACTGGCTGGCTTTTGAAAAATGCCTGCAGTATAAAAAGGGAGATTTTAATACCGCCGCTACTTATAACTATGTTGCCAAACTAATAAAGCAAACCGAAAAAGAATGGGCTGGTAAAAGCAACCGCATATTTTATATGGCCGTGTCGCCTGCTTTTATTGAAACTATTGTCACCAGTATTGGTGCGGCAGGATTGGCAGCAGACAAGGCTTTCAGCCGTATCGTTGCTGAAAAACCTTTCGGGCAGGACCTGGACAGCGCCCGCCGCCTGAATAAAATTATCTGCAATACATTCGACGAATCGCAGGTATACCGCATTGACCATTTTTTAGGCAAAGAAACAGTACAAAACATTTTGGCCTTTCGTTTTGCCAATGCACTATTTGAACCGATCTGGAACCGCAATTACATTAGTCATGTGCAAATAACAGTGGCGGAGCAACTGGGCGTGGAAACAAGAGGCGGCTATTTTGACCATGCAGGTGCGTTGCGGGATATGATCCAAAACCACCTGTTGCAATTGCTTTGTTTAATTTCTATGGAACCGCCTGTTAGTTTTGACGCCGATGAAATACGCAACCGCAAAACAGATGTGTTACATGCCATAAGGGATATTGAACAACTGGATGTACACAAATATGCGATCCGCGGGCAATATGGTGCCGGGTGGATTGAAGGGAAAAAAGTAAAAGCATATTGCGATGAACCCGGTGTTAATAAAACCTCCCACACCGAAACATTTGCAGCCCTTAAATTATTTGTAGATAACTGGCGCTGGCAGGATGTTCCGTTTTATGTACGCAGCGGTAAACGCATGAACGAAGCCAGGAGTTATATTACGATACATTTCAAACCTGTGCCACATAAATCTTTTCCAACAGAAGCTACCGGTAACTGGCAGCCCAACAGCATTACTATGAACATTCAGCCGAGAATGTTTATCTCTATGAATTTTCAGGCCAAAAAACCCGGACTGCAAATGGTGCTGAACCCGGTAAATATGTTGTTTGATTACGCTGAAAGTTACAAGACAGGTACGCCCGAAGCATACGAAACTTTATTGCTGGATGTAATGCAAGGAGACAGTACCTTGTTTATGCGTGCTGACCAGGTAGAGGCCGCCTGGGATATCATTATGCCGGTGTTAAAAGCATGGACTGAAGATGCGCCCGTGTACTTCCCCAATTATGCTGCAGGCATGCCGGGGCCGGAAGGATCGGAATTGTTTTAGATACTGGATGCTGGATACAGAATACTGGATAGCTTACATTATTCAAACTGAATAAATATTAATAGCCGGAAGAACTTATAACTCAGGAAAGCGCCTGCAGAATATCCGCTAAAATATCATCCACATGTTCAAGGCCAACTGAAATGCGGATAAGGCCTGGTGTAATGTTTACAGCCTGCCGTTCAGCTTCGCTTAACTTGGCGTGCGTGGTACTTGCCGGGTGAGAGGCGATGCTTCTTGTATCACCCAGGTTGGCAGTAAGGCTTAGCATTTTTAAGTTGTTCAAAAAATTACGACCGCTTTCCAGTCCGCCTTTTAAATTGAACGAAATTAAACCGCCGCCATTTTTCATTTGTTTAATTGCTATAGCATGTTGCGGATGACTGGCCAGGTAAGGATATTTTATCCAGCTTATTTTTTCATGTCCCTCTAAAGCCTGCGCAATTTTTAATGCGTTGCCTGCGTGGCGCTCCATTCGTACATCCAGTGTTTCCAGGCTTTTGCTCAGTATCCAGGCATTAAACGGCGACAGTGCCGGGCCGGTACTTCTGCAAAATAAATACAGTTCATGTATCAGTTCCTTTTTCCCTACCACTACACCCCCTAACACACGGCCCTGGCCATCCAGCCATTTTGTGGCAGAGTGTATTACAAGGTCTGCACCAAAAGCAATGGGTGTTTGACAAACCGATGTGGCAAAACAATTATCGACATTAAAAAGCAGGTTGTGCTTTTTAGCCAGCTTACCTACCAGTTCCAGATCAATGATGTCAAGGCCCGGGTTAGTAGGCGTTTCCATGTAAATCATTTTGGTGTTGGGCCGGATAGCTGCTTCCCAGGAGGCAGTATCATTTGCAGCTACATAACTCACTTCAATCCCAAATTTTGGCAGGTACTTATTGAGTACTGTAATGGTACTGCCAAAAACCGAACTGCAGGCAAGGATATGATCACCACTTTTTAAAAATGTCATAAAAGAAGCAAACACTGCCGCCATTCCGGAAGCGGTAGCAAAGCCGGCTTCTGCGCCTTCAAGCGCTACCATTTTATCAATAAATTCAGTACTGTTAGGGTTGCTGAAACGGCTATAGATATTGGCATCGGTTTCATCTGCAAAAGCGGCCCGCATTTCTTCCGCATCATTGTAACAAAAGCTGCTTGTTAAAAATAGAGGGGTTGAATGTTCCATTTCACTGGTGCGTTCTGTCTGTATCCGGATGGCTTTTGTTATCGGGTTCATGGTTGAACTTTTTATGGTGACTGTTTCTCTAAATTACCGGCAAAGCTAATTAATACGAGGCCATTAATATTTAAAAAAGTAAAGATGAGTTGTAAAATAATGGTTAAACCAGCGGGAGATGAAAGAAAAAATAAAGCCGGGAATAAACAGCATTTCTTTCAATAGAGTCCGAAGCCAACAATAAGTTGGTCCTAAACACACAACATAATAAAAGTAAAATTGAAAAACTAAAGTACCAGTGTGCGACGCCAATGAAGTACCACAAAGCGGTTGCTTTGCCGGAACAAAAAATTACTTTATCTCGTTAGTTATTTTGAAAGATAAGGATCTGTTGGATGACAGCTTATTAGTTCATCCCTTTTGGTGATTAATAACTAGTAATGGAAGAGAATGCCATACCCATCAACTGCTTCGAGGTAATCTTCTACATTTCCTCCCCGCCGCGGCGGAGAGTTAAAGGAAACTACTGATTCACCTTCACATCCCAGGTTAATCTGGTACCACCCAAACGCAGTGTTTCGGCAACAGAACAATATTTATTCATAGACAATTCGCAGGCACGGTAGGCCTTTTCTTCGTCGATGATACCTTTTAAATGAAATACGATTTTAACGTTCTCCCATAACGAAGGTTCTTTTCCTGTTTGTCTTTCACCTTCAATTTTCATAGAAAAATGTTCCACCGTCTGGCGTTGTTTTTTTAAGATCATAACAATGTCGATACCGCTGCAACCTCCAAGCCCCATCAGCAATACCTGCATAGGACGAACGCCAAAATTTACGCCGCCGGTTTCAGGACTGGTGTCCATTTTAATAACATGACCATTGGCATCTGTTGCCTCAAAACCGCAATCGCCCTGAACCCGGTTTACATTTATTTCTATCATTTCGAAAAATTTTTACAAATATAATTCCGCAAGCCTTTACTTTGCATTTCAACTGACGAATACTTATTTAATTTAATGCAATTTTTTCATTTTCAACATCCAATAGCACTTGAAAGCGGTGGCACCCTGCCCGGATTAACAATTGCATACACCACATACGGACAATTAAACGAAAAAAAAAGCAATGTAGTATGGGTTTGCCATGCTTTAACGGCTAACTCAGATGCGGCAGACTGGTGGAAAGGCGTGGTTGGCCCTCAGCACGTAATTGATCCCGAAAAATATTTCATCGTTTGCGCCAACATCATCGGCAGCTGCTATGGCAGCAGCGGCCCGTTAAGCATTAACCCTGCAACCGGCGAGCCCTATTACCACAGCTTTCCCTTAGTTACCATTCGCGACATGGTAAAGGCGCACATTTTGCTGCGGCAACACCTGGGCATTGACAATATATTTTTACTCATGGGCGGCAGCATGGGCGGCTACCAGGCTATGGAATGGTGTGTGATGGAAAAAGACCGCATCAGCAACCTGTTTTTACTCGCCACCTCCCCTACCGAGAGCGCCTGGGGCATTGCTACACATACCGCACAACGCTTAGCCATTGAAGCCGATGGTACCTGGCAAAACCCATCGCCTGCGGCAGGTGCCAAAGGGCTAAAAGCGGCCCGTGCCATTGGCATGCTCACTTACCGCAATTACGGTATTATGGTGCAGCAGCAAACTGATGGAGATACGGAAAAGTTAGATCACTACAAGGCTTCGGCCTATATACAATACCAGGGCGATAAACTGGTACAACGCTTTAATGCATACAGTTACTGGCTGCTTACCAAAAGTATGGACAGTCACCACATTGCCCGTGGTCGTGGCGGAAACATACCTGCCGTATTGCAAACCATGCATCAGCGCACGCTGATTGTTGGCATCAGTAGCGATATTCTTTGTCCGCTTACCGAGCAACAATTTTTAGCGGCACATCTGCCACACGCCACGCTGATAGCCATTGACAGCAATTATGGCCATGATGGTTTTATGGTGGAGTCTGCTGCTATTTCGCAACACCTGGCAGACTGGTTAGCCTAATTCTTTGTCCGGGCTAAGAAGCTTTGTGGTAAATCATTGTGTCACTCCCTTGTACTTTTACAGCCATTTGCAGCCTCCTGTATCCGCAGCAGTAATCGTATTTTTATTTCACACCAAAGACAGCAACAAATACAAAGAGCGTCACGAAATAAATCGTTGTATTCTTTGCTTTCTTTACGCACCTTGTGTGAAACCGTAATCGATTGTGTTCGTTGCATACTTTGCGTACTTTGTGTGAAATATTTTTTGTAAAAAATTATGGCAAAAGCAACGAAACTTTCAGATGAAGAACAGGTAACAGCCCACATTCAACAACTGGAACCAGGCCTGCGAAAAATTGTAGAAACATTGCGGATAATTATCTTAAGCACCGATAAAGAAATTGGCGAAAGAATAAAATGGAACAACCCAAGCTTTTATTACACCGGCGAAATGAAGCCGTTTGATCCCAAAGAATACAAAAGAGAAATCATAGTATTCAATTTGTTCAAAGGCAGGATCATGCTGGTTTTTCCCAGCGGCGCCAAAATAAACGATAGCAGCGGCTTGCTCGAAGGCGATTACAAAGACGGAAGGAGGCTAATTGTTTTTAAAGATCTTGATGATGTACAAGCCAGGAAAAAAATATTGCAGCAGGTTATAAAAAAATGGCTGGAGTTGGTAGAGAAATAATTGTAACAATACATGCCGGCTTCATTTTTACATGTTTTAGTCTAACTATAACACAGTATAAATTTGAAAGGATTATTTTTGACAAAGTTTAAATCCCAAGATGATGTTTAAGTGCAACAAGTAGGTATGTCATTAGTGCGGCACAAAACAAAAAGTAAAATATAGCTCCGTAATAATATTTTTTTATATCCTTCTCGTCAATCTTAGTATTAATGATCTTTGCTTTTGGAAAAATTAGCCACAATAAAAAAGTTATGATTGCCCAAAGGAAAATACATGCCAACAGTATTTGATTTTTACTTTGGTCTTTTAAAATGTCATGATCATTAATTTTCAATAATATTACTGCATGTACTACATGCAAGAAAACAATAAAATATAGTATCATCAGGGTATTAAAGTAAGGAGTATCATTTTGTACCCGTTTATTAATCCCCTGATAAATTGCAGAAACTATATACCTCGACCTATTCATACAAGAAATTAACTATTCCTGATTTTATGGTTTTAAAAAGCTTATTTGACGAAAATTGCAATTACAAATAATAGTTCTATAAAAGGTAAAAGCTACTTTATAGAGTACTTATACTTATACCTTTCAAACAACTGCTTCTGTTTGTTATCTAAATTAATTTCCCTGCCCTGTATAAATGCCTGTGTAACTTTGCTGCTTTTCATATCCAGCAAGTCGCCTTCGCTGATGACGATGTTGGCATCCTTTCCAGTTTCCAGGGAGCCTGTAATATTGTCAATGCCTAAAATTTTGGCTGCACTTAAAGTGATAGCTGTTAATGCCTGCTCTTTGGTTAAGCCATAAGCTGCCATAGTGCCCGCTTCAAAAGGTAGATTACGCTGACGCCAGAAACCAAATTCGGCCTCCTGGCAAATGGTGAATAACACGCCTGCCCGCTGTAAAGCCGCACCTGTTTTGTAAGGCTGGTCCACATCATCATCATCAGTGGCAGGCAAGCTATGTGGTTCCGATAAAATGACCGCCACATTGTTTTCCTTTAGCATGTCTGTCATTAGCCAGCTGTCGCTTGCGCCTACCAGTACCAGTTTAAAATCAAATTCTTTAGCCATGCTGATTGCCATCATCATTTCCTTTACCAGGTTACAATGCACAAAAAATGTTTTTGACTTGTCGAACAAACCTTGCACGGCTTCCAGTTTTAAATTCACCTGTACATGTGGTGCCTGGTTGTGATAAGCTTTTGCCTCGCGGAAAAAGGCACGGATGCGTTCAATCTTTTCAAGGCTTTGTTTTACACGATCTTCATCACCCGGGCGGCGAAATTGTGCCGGAACTGCCACAAGCGATGGCATATTAAAATGAATACCATTATCGGCTTTATAGGCTGCATCTTCCCAGTTCCAGGCATCCAGTTGTACAACAGAAGATGTACCACTGATGGTACCACCCTGAGGCACAACATGAGCCAGCAATACGCCATTGCTGCGCAGGGTATTGATCACTTTACTGTCCGTATTATAAGCCACCAGGCTGCGTATGCTGGGATTGATATCGCCCACTTCATCATAATCTGCCGTAGATCTTACTGCACTTACTTCTACGAGGCCAAGGTTAGTGCTGGCTGCAATAACACCCGGATAAACGTGCTTACCCTTCAGGTCTATTACTTTCACATCAGCAATAGGCGCCGTTGCCCTCACGTCTTTAATTTTGCCATTACTGAAAACGATCATACCATTTTCAATCACCTGCCCGTTACCAATATGTATAATACCATTCGTAAGTGCGATGGTGCCTGTTTGTGCCGGTGACGGATGCATATTTTCCTGCGCCATCATTGCGACCGAAAAGAGTAACGCAATGGGTAATAATATTTTTTTCATACTGTTTGTTTTTTGCTGTGCGCCGTGAACGCTGAAATAATTTTATAGGATCTTTCTTGTCTTAGGAAAATCAATTATTGATTGTCGGTTGACAGCTTGTTATTATCGATTCTTCCCCAGAAAGTTTTTGCTTCATGATGATCTTCTTCGCAATAATTTCTTTCCCTGAAAGATGGGGTTGCAGGTGAAGTTTTTTCGCCACCTTTTTTTGCGCCAATCATTTTTTGTATCAGCCTGGCTCTTTCTTTAGCAATACCTTCTCTTAGCAATTTGTCTTTTTCTATATCATAATAAACTATACCATCCACGATCGTTTTTTCTGCCTTTGCATAAATGCTTAAAGGATTATCGCTCCACAAAACAAGATCGGCATCTTTGCCGGTTTTTATACTACCGGTCTTTTCTGCAACATGCAGCATAGTGGCAGGGTTCAGCGTTACCATTTTTAACGCGTCTTCTTCACTCATATCAGTATACTTCACGCTTTTGGCCGCTTCCTGGTTCAGGCGTCTTGCCATTTCGCCATCGTCGGAATTAATGGCCACATTGATGCCTTCCTTTTGCATGAGGTAAGCATTTTGCGGAATGGCGTCTACCACTTCCATCTTATAACTCCACCAATCACTAAAGGTAGAGGCATTGGCTCCGTGTGCTTTCATTTTATCTGCTACTTTATAACCTTCAAGGATATGCGTGAACGTATTTACTTTAAACCCAAATTTCTCAGCAACCCGCATTGCCGAAGTAATTTCGCTTTGCACATAAGAGTGGCAGGTTATGAAACGTTTTTTATTCATAATTTCTACCAGCGCATCCAGTTTAAGGTCTCTCCTTTTGCCTGGCCCCATTGCTTCATAATCTCTTGCCCTTGTAAACGCATCTGTCAGCACCTGCTCCACCCCCATTCTTGTGTCTGGAAAACGATTGCTGCTCTGGGAATAAGAGCGCTTCACATTTTCGCCCAACGCAAATTTTATAAACGGATCGGAGCCTGCAAATTTTAACTGCTCCGCATTGGCTCCCCAGCGAAGTTTGATCAATTGTGTTTGTCCGCCGATGGTATTGCAGCTGCCATGCAGAATGTGGCTGCTGGTAACGCCACCGCTTAACTGCCTGTAAATATCAACGTCTTCCGGGTCAATGATATCACCAATTCTTACTTCTGAAGTAACAGACTGTGAACATTCATTGATACCACCGGTACCCGCTATGTGCGAGTGTTCATCTATAATGCCTGCAGAAAGATGTTTGCCCGTACCGTCAATTATTTTTGCTGCCGCATCGGATAAATTTTTTCCGATGGCTGCAATCTTTCCATTTTTTATCAGCACATCCGAATTGGCCAGCACACCATCTTTTTCATTTGTCCAGATGGTAGCATTCTTTATTAAAATATTTTGCTGCCTGGGCATTTCTGTAAAACCATAGCCATTAAAGGGATACGTAACAGGGCTGGTTACCAATACAGGTAACTCTGCTTTTTTATTTTTTGCAGTATCGGTTACTGCTGACTGGCCGGGTGTTTTAGTGGCAATCCAGCTTATTGAGTTGCCCCCGACCGTTTGGCCAGTACCACTCCAGTTATCATTGCTTATCACGCCATTTAATCTTGCTGAATGAATGCTGTCTTTTTTAAAATCAATCACCATCATCACCAGTTTATCTTTAATGGTAAGATCAACTTTGGTAGTGTCGGCACCGATGATTTCCGCAGATGGTTTGCCGGCTTCTCCTTTAATGGACAACGTATTCGTTGTGTTATTAATTACCAGTGTATAGTTGCCACGGATATCCTGCCAGCCGTCTTCTTTTAAAAGATATTTATTGCCCTGTATCCAGTTTTGATATACTACCGCTTTATCGCTGAAAACAGGTGCTGATACGATTAAAAAATTGGCCAGCTTACCTGTTTCCAGGCTGCCGACTTTATCATACATGCCCAATAGGGTAGCAGGTGTTTCTGTAAGCGATTTTAATGCTTTCTGCTCGCTAAGGCCCTGCTGTATAGCCTTACGCAGATTAGCTAAAAAGGTATTCGTTTCTTTTAAACCATTTGTTGTTAAGGCAAAATTGATATTGGCTTTTTCAAATGCTGCGGGGTTGGTGGGCGCCATTTCCCAGTTTTTCATATCTGACAGGGATACAAATCTTGCATCGGCAGGATCTTCCACATCCATCGCCTGCGGAAAATTTAGGGGTACGATAAAGGATGCATTGGTTGCTTTTACGTCGCCTATACGCTGGTATTCATTACCGCCTGCCTTTATAATATATTGTACACCAAATTCATCGCCCACTTTATCTGCACGCAAATCATTCCATTTATCATTGGCGTCAAAAATCTGCGGCAGACTTTGGTTATCTAAAAAGGCCTGCAGTGATAAGTTGGTGCCTTCAGTTACTGGCTTTGTTTTATACCATTGGGCATCTAAAAAATTTTGTCTTAATAAAGCAATACACCCCATCAATGAAGTTGGATAATCCTGGGTGGAACTACCTTTATTAAATGAATAATTGGCAGATGCCTTTTCTTTCAGCATCGCCATATTTTCTTTTTCTGTAGCCAGCGTAACAACGGCGCCAGTTCCCCTGGAGATGCCGTCCATCTGGTGTGTGAGGACCGTACCAAAACCAATGGCCCGCAGTTCTTTTGCTTTTGCATCATTCACTGCAAATATTTTTGCTGCATCTGTTTCAGAACGTATTGCCTGGTTCCATCCATAAGCACCTTTGGTATTGGAAAGCATCTGTGATGCCCCCCGGAATCCGCCACCAGCAACTCTTTGCGGAGCATCTGTACCATAATCGGAATACATGTCGATAAACGATGGATAAATATACTTGCCTTTACAATCTACCACAACTGCATCTTTAGGAACAGCTGCTTTTGCACCAACGGCTTCAATTTTTCCTTTGCGTATAACCAACGTTGCATTTTGCAAAGTAGTTTGCGCATTGGTAACAATGGTTGCATTGATAAAAGCATAACACCCCTCTTTGGGATCGGCTATATCATTTACGGGAAAAGTGGATTGCGCATTTATTCTCAAGCCCTGGAGAATAAGCAAAGCCACTACAAAAGGTAACCTCATTTTTTTCATACATATCAATTTTGATAAACACATTATCAGGTAATAAATATAGTGAATGATTGCATTCGGTAATTGATAAACGAGCGTTTTTACTACCGCTTATCACATAGATTCAAATTCATATTTTATAAATTGCTGAAATAAAATTGCGACCGATCTGTTAAAACAAACAATGCCTGCATGCTTCCCATGAATTATCACACCTTAACAGTTTAATTTTTTACCGCAATTAAAACTTATCATAAAAAATTTCATTTGCGATATTGGTTTTGTTTGCAAACGGGTATCACAGTTTCGTTTTTAAACAGCTGAAGTGTTGCATTATTAAATGTCCACCTAAATATTCATTATCAAAAACATTCCTTGTTATCTGTAATTTTGCGGCAACTATTATTATATGAATATAGCATCTTACATCGATCATACCGTATTAAAGCCAACCACCCTGGTAGCGGATGTAGAAAAGCTTTGTGCCGAAGCAATTCAATACCAATTTGCAGCGGTTTGTGTTCCTCCGTTGTTTGTAAAAAAAGCGGTGGGTTTGCTGGCAGGTTCAGCCGTTAAAATAGCCACGGTGATCGGTTTCCCTTTTGGGTATTCTGCCATTGAGGCTAAGGTTGCTGAAACCGTTTTAGCAATTGTTGACGGAGCTGATGAATTGGATCTCGTAATCAATATCAGCGCACTCAAAAATAACGACTGGCAGTTTCTTGCCGGCGAGATCAATGCTATTTTACCGATTGTAAGAAAAGCACGCAAGGTGATAAAAATTATTATTGAAAGCGGCGTACTTACCGATGAAGAAATAATCAAGTGTTGTGACCTGTATGGTGCTGCCGGCGTGGATTTCATAAAAACTTCCACGGGTTATGCAGAAAAAGGGGCCTCAGTGGAAGCAGTTCAGTTGCTGCGTAAACACCTGGCTGAAAAAATCCAGATCAAAGCCAGCGGAGGAATAAAAACCTATACTTTTGCCAAACAATTAATTGATGCCGGTGCTACAAGAATAGGTTGCAGCAGCAGTATACAAATAGTAAACGAAGCCGCCGGGCAAAACTAAACGGAACAGTTTTTGTCAATTGTCAATCATGAAAAAAATAGTTATTCTTTTATTACTTGCCTTTTTTGTTTTAAGCGCAGGAGCCCAGGTAACCGCCGTTACTGACACAGCAAACCAGGGAAAAATAACTGTGTTTAAAGACCCACGCCTGGATATACTGGCAAAAAAGGAAGCGGCGTTTAATGAGGCTAACGGGTTTTCATTAGGGCCAAGGTCTGCAAAAGGATACCGGCTGATGCTGTTAAGTACAAGTGACCGCCCGGCGGCAATGCGGGTAAGGTCACAGTTACTGGAGCGTTTTCCGGAACAAAAAGTATACATGAGTTTTCAGCCGCCCTATATTAAGTTACGGTTTGGTAATTTTTTAGAAAAAGCAGATGCTGAAAAATATAAGAAAGAAATTATCCGTTCGAAGCTGGTGACAAATAATATTTATTTATTGCCGGAAACAATTGAAGTAAAGCCGGATAAAGACAAAGAGAGCAATTAACCGGAAGGATCAGGCTGCGGCCTGATCTGAATACCATTAAGTTCATGTTTGCCTGACTGTTTGAACAAACAAAATCCATTAATAATAAAATACCTACCGTGAGTGACCCCCTTCAACAGCAAATAAAAAATTTAGCCCGGCAATATGCCCCTGAAATGATTGAAGTCCGTCACCACCTGCATGCGAATCCTGAGTTAAGTTATAAAGAATTTAAAACCTCCACCTATATTCAGCAGCAATTAACAGCGCTCAATATTCCATTTGAAATAAAAGCTGGTACTGGTGTAATCGGTTTAATCAAAGGTAAAAATCCGGATAAAAGAATTGTTGCTTTACGTGGCGATATGGATGCGCTACCCATCACAGAAGAAAACGATGTTCCTTATAAATCAACCGTGCCAGGTATCATGCATGCGTGTGGGCATGATGTGCATACCACCTGCCTGCTGGGTGCAGCCAAAATATTGATTGCCTTAAAGGACGAATGGGAAGGAACGGTAAAATTAATTTTTCAACCGGGAGAAGAAAAAAACCCAGGTGGGGCAAGCTTATTAATTAAAGAAGGGGTGTTGCAAAATCCGGCACCACAAAGCATTTTTGCGTTGCATGTTCACCCCGGTTTGGAAGTAGGCAAACTGAGTTTCAGGGGCGGTATGGTAATGGCCAGCGCCGACGAAATTTATATTACCGTGCGGGCAAAAGGCGGTCATGCCGCAGCGCCGCAAAATACAGCCGATACCATTTTAATTGCATCGCATTTAATCGTGAGCCTGCAGCAAATTATCAGCCGCAACAATGATCCCTTTAACCCTTCGGTGTTATCCATTACTTCTTTCCAGGGCGGTTTTACTACCAATGTAATTCCGTCAGAAGTTAAGCTGATGGGCACTTTTAGGGCAATGGACGAAGTGTGGCGGTTTAAAGCGCATGAACTGATTATTAAAATGGCGACAGAACTGGTACACAGTATGGGTGCCGAAATTGATATTAAGATTGATGTGGGTTATCCGTTTGTTTTAAACAACATAGCGCTCAGCGCAGCTGCCCGTAAAAAAGGTGAAGACTATCTCGGAATTAACAATGTAGAAGAAACCGAATTAAGAATGGGGGCTGAAGATTTTGCCTATTATTCTCACCAGTTACCCGGCTGTTTTTTCAGGCTCGGTGTTGGCAATAAAGCAAAAGGTATTTCAATTGGCGTGCATACTCCTACTTTTAATATAGATGAAGACGCCATCGAAATCGGTATGGGTATGATGGCCTTGCTGGGTGCAACCGGAGCTGAATAACGTTTCACTTTTGCCATCCGGCACTTCAATTTCTTTGAGAATCATTTATGTACCTTACATCAATTTTTAAATTGGCTATGCTTAGTTGATTGTATTAAAAAATTATCATTCAAAGCCGGCAATTGTTCTTGCTTTTATAACTGCCGGCAAAACGAAATTGCTAAATAAAAAGTATGTCAAACGAATTAAGTAAACAACAGGCGCTGGAGTATCATGCCAATGGCAGGCCAGGCAAAATTGAAGTCGTTCCCACCAAGGAATCAAAAACACAAAGAGATCTTTCTTTAGCTTACTCACCCGGCGTGGCAGTACCCTGTCTTGAAATTGCCGCCAACCCTGAGGATGTTTATAAATATACAGCAAAAGGTAACCTGGTAGGGGTTATCAGCAATGGCACCGCAGTGCTTGGCCTCGGAAATATCGGTCCCGAGGCTGGCAAACCGGTGATGGAAGGTAAGGGTGTTCTGTTCAAAATTTTTGCAGACATTGACGTGTTCGATATTGAGATCAACGAAACCGATCCGGAAAAATTTGTTCAGATTGTAAAAGCACTGGAACCCACTTTTGGCGGTATTAACCTGGAAGACATAAAGGCACCCGAATGTTTTTATATTGAACAGGAATTGAAAAAGCAATTGAAAATTCCGATTATGCACGATGACCAGCATGGTACAGCGATTATATCCGCTGCTGGTTTATTGAATGCCCTGGAATTACAAAAAAAGAAAATTGGAGACGTACGTATCGTGGTAAGCGGAGCAGGTGCTGCGGCAGTAGCCTGCATGAAATTGTATGAAGCGCTCGGAGCAAACCGTAACAACTTTATGGTGTTCGACAGAAGAGGAATTATCTACACCGGACGGGAAGGCGTGGATGAGATGAAAAAAGATTTCTGTACGGATGCAAAATATAAAGACTACGATCTTGCGAAAGCACTCGTTGGCGCAGACGTATTTATTGGTTTGAGCCAGGGTAATATCGTAAGTCCGGAAATGGTGAAATCCATGGCCAAAAAACCAATCGTATTTGCATTGGCAAATCCTGATCCGGAGATTGCGTACGATACCGCCACGGCTGCCAGGCCAGACCTTATCATGGCTACAGGGCGAAGCGATTACCCTAACCAGGTAAACAATGTACTTGGTTTTCCTTATATATTTCGTGGGGCACTTGATGTCAGGGCAACCACCATTAACGAAGCCATGAAAATGGCTGCTGTAAAGGCGTTGGCTGCATTAACAAGAGAACCTGTACCGGATATTGTGAATCTTGCCTACAATGCGAAAACAATTTCTTTCGGCCCGGATTACATCATCCCCAAAGCACTTGATCCACGCCTGTTGTCGACTGTTGCGCCGGCTGTTGCTAAAGCTGCTATGGAAAGCGGCGTAGCAAAATATCCCATCACCGATTGGGAAGAATATAAACTGCAGTTAAATAAACGGCTTGGACTGGATAACCAGCTGAGCCGCGTAATTGGTAACAAAGCACGTAAAGATCCTAAACGGGTTGTTTTTGCAGATGCCGAAAATATCAAGATTTTGAAAGTTGCTCAACTGGTAATTGAAGAAGGTGTGGGTTACCCGATTTTGTTAGGCGATGCAAAAAGAATTTCCAAACTTGCAATGGACAACAGTATCGATTTGGAAGACATTCCGATCATTGATCCAAAGGCCGAAGAATACCATGAGATGCGGAAGCGGTTTGGTGAATTGTTTTATGCAAAAAGGCAGCGCAAGGGAGTTAATAAGCACGAGGCTCATAAGATAATGCGTGACAGGAATTATTTTGGTTGTATGCTGGTTGAAACCGGCGAAGCGGATTGTATGATCAGCGGGTTAACCCGTAGCTATCCGGAAACTATCCGTCCGGCTATCCAGGCCATCGGCACTGAGGAAGGCGTTAAAAAAATAGCGGGCATGTATATTTTGCTCACCAAACGCGGCCCCTTATTTTTAGCGGATACAACCATCAATTTCAATCCCACAGCAGAAGAACTGGCAGAGATTACCTTGTTAACAGCAAAAGAAGTAAAGCAGTTTAATATTGTTCCCCGTATTGCTATGCTCTCCTATTCTAACTTTGGCAGCAGTAATTCCGACGAAGCCAACCTGGTGCGTAAAGCAAGGGAAATAGTAAAAGCAAAAGATCCTGAATTGGTTTGCGATGGTGAAGTACAGGGCATACTGGCGTTTAACAAAGAAATTTTAAAAGATAATTATCCTTTTACAGAATTACTGGATGGTGATGTAAATACGCTCATCTTCCCCAATCTTGCCGCCGGTAATATTGCCTATAATTTATTGCAGGAAGTAGGCGGTGCGGATTCTATCGGGCCTGTTTTACTGGGCTTAAAAAAACCGGTGCATGTGCTGCAATTGGGCAGCTCTATCAGGTCAATTTTTAATATGGTGTTGATAGCAGTAGTAGATGCTCAATTGAAAGGGGAATCAAAACCAGGAGAAGAAATCGATAGAAGTAAGTGGGGCAACCGTTTAAAAAAACGGGCGCACGATTTATAAAACTGCTTTGGTTTACAATTACAGTTACTGATAACAGCCGGCAAACGCCGGCTGTTATCAAAATATCAGAATCAAAATTTATCTTCGTTTAACAACAGTTATAACAAAACAGTAACCTGTACATAAAACTGCAAATCAATAATGACTTTTTTCACGCATTTCGGCCGCTATCTTTTAATGCTTAAAGGCATGTTCACCAGGCCCGAAAATTTAAAAATGTACTGGAAGGAATTCATGCACCAGTGCAACGATATTGGTATTGGCTCACTGGGCATAGTATCTATTATTTCAGTATTTATTGGTGCTGTTAGTGCTGTTCAAACATCTTATCAATTGGTTAGTCCTTTAATAGCACCCGAAACCATTGCACAGATTGTAAGGGATACTGTAATTCTGGAGTTTGCTCCCACATTAGTATGTATTGTGTTGGCTGGTGTAATTGGTAGTAAAATTGCGAGCGAGTTGGGTAACATGCGGGTTAGTGAACAAATAGATGCATTGGAAATCATGGGCATTAACACTAAAGCTTATCTTATTTTACCCAAAATTACGGCAGCACTGCTAACCATTCCGCTGCTGGTAATTATATCAATGGTATTGGGTATATGGGGCGGTAGGCTGGCAGGAGCTGCATCCGGCATATTGTCTGCCGATACGTTCGACAGGGGTTTATTATTAAAATTTATTCCATATAATGTAACATTTGCACTCATCAAATCTTATACATTCGCTTTTATCATCAGCAGCATACCGGCTTATTATGGCTATTATGTAAAAGGCGGGGCGCTGGAAATTGGCCGCAGCAGTACAAAAAGTGTGGTGGTCAGTTGTATAATGCTGCTGTTTGCTGATTACGTTTTGACGCAGATGTTGTTAACACACTAATCACCGATGAGGTTGTGCTACTGTGTAACACTTATACCTAAAACTTATAACTTATAACTGCCTCCCGGTATGATTGAATTTAAAAACATCAGAAAAAGCTTTGACGAAAAGGTAGTCCTGGATGACGTAAGCCACGTGATGGAAACTGGGAAATGTAACCTGATCATCGGAACCAGCGGCAGTGGAAAAACTGTTTTACAAAAATGCCTTGTGGGTTTGTTTGAACCCGATAGTGGTGAAATTTTGTATGATGGAATCAGCTTTACCGAAATGGATGATGATGGCAGAAAGGCATTGCGCCAGCAGATTGGTATGCTGTTCCAGGGCTCAGCTTTATTCGATAGTATGACCGTGGAACAAAACGTGATGTTCCCGCTGGATATGTTTGCTAAAATGAACAGCAGCGAAAAGCTAAAACGGGTAAACGAAGTACTGGACAGAGTTAACCTGGAAGGGGCGAATAAAAAATTTCCGGCAGAGATCAGTGGTGGTATGAAAAAAAGGGTCGGCATTGCAAGAGCTATTGTATTGAATCCAAAATATTTATTTTGCGATGAGCCAAACTCAGGGCTCGATCCTCAAACTTCCATGGTGATTGATAAGCTTATCCTGGAGATTACCAAAGAGTTCAACATGACAACCGTGATCAACACCCACGACATGAACAGCGTTATGGAAATCGGTGAAAATATTTTGTACATGTTTGAAGGCCATAAAGAGTGGACCGGCAACAACGAAGAAATTATTTTTTCAAAAAATGAAAAACTCAACCAGTTTATTTTCGCTTCTAAATTTTTACAGGATGCCAAGGACATGCGCATGCTGGAAGCCAAAGGCATCATTGCAGATGACAGGAACATGGAAGATATGCTGAATAACGGGGAGGAGATAAAATAAATCACCGGTTTGAAGAGATAAAAACAGGGCCAACCATTTGCCTGTTTTCTAATTTGCTAATTTTCGAATTTTGACATTTACTCCCCTATCTTTGCGAAAATTTTCAATATTTCATTTCTAATTCTTAATCGATACCATGTCAGTTCTCGTTAATAAAAACTCCAAAATTATTGTACAGGGTTTTACCGGTACAGAAGGTACATTTCATGCTACACAGATGATAGAATACGGCACTGACCTGGTGGGTGGTGTTACGCCGGGAAAAGGCGGTACAACGCATTTGGACAAGCCTGTATTTAATACTGTAGCGGATGCGGTTAAAGCAACGGGTGCAGATGTGAGTATCATTTTTGTACCTCCTGCATTTGCGGCTGATGCGATTATGGAAGCAGCTGATGCCGGTATTGCGCTGGTGGTTTGTATTACAGAAGGAATACCTGTACAGGACATGGTGAAAGTGAAAAACTTTTTAAAAAGCACTACCGCAAGGCTGATTGGACCTAACTGTCCGGGTATTATTACTGCGGAAGAGTGTAAAGTGGGCATTATGCCAGGCTTTATATTCAAGAAAGGCAGAATTGGTATAGTTTCCAAAAGCGGTACGCTTACTTACGAAGCAGCGGACCAGGTTGCAAAAGCCGGCCTTGGTATTTCAACTGCGATTGGTATTGGCGGCGATCCTATCATTGGTACAACCACCAAAGAAGCGGTGGAATTGTTTATGAATGATCCTGAAACGGACGCCATCGTAATGATTGGTGAAATCGGTGGCGGTATGGAAGCTGAAGCTGCACATTATGTTCAATCAACAGGTAATAAAAAACCAGTTGTAGGATTTATCGCTGGTCAGACAGCGCCTCCAGGACGCCGCATGGGCCATGCCGGCGCTATTGTGGGTGGAGCCGATGATACGGCTGCAGCCAAAATGAAAATCATGACCTCATGTGGTATTCATGTAGTAGCAAGTCCGGCTGATATTGGAAAGACAATGGCAGACGTGCTAAAAAAATAATTTATTCCTTTTCGAATTAAACATAAAGCCCCGGAAATCCGGGGCTTTATGTTTAAAGTAATCACAAGGGGTAATGATATTAAACTGTCTTTCAGTTGTATCCCTTTTGTAACTTCTCTTCTTTTATAATAGTGGTTCGCAAAAGCTGTGCCGCCCCGTCTGCTGCCGCTTTAAAAAATGTTAAAGAAAAAAATTACCTGTTCTTTTATGTAAAGAGACAGGCCCATACATCTGTTAACTGCAGCCTCCATTGTACGCCATTATAACAGTCCGGCAACAAGCTGTATCTTGTAATTAAAATAAATTCAGGCATGTATTTAAAGAACCTTTTACTGGTAATTTTTACCGGGTTAGTATTTACGACTATGGCGCAAAAATCTAAAGATTATTCAACAAACTGGTCAAAGGTGGCGGCCTTTGAAATAAAGGGCCTCACCCGTTCTGCCCTGAAAGAAGTGCTTGTTATTTACAAATTGGCCGTAAAAGACAACAATGATGCACAACAAATAAAAGCTGCTATCTACCAGGTTAAGTACCACAACATGGTACAGGAAGACAGCAGGGAAAACAATATATTTTATGTCGATACATTAATCAATCAGGCAAAAGCACCTGCAAGAAATATTTTACAAAGCATGCAGGCCGAAATGTACTGGCAGTACCTGCAAAATAACCGATATAAATTCTACAGCCGCAAACCACTGAGTGATGAAAAAGCAACCGACATCAGCACCTGGAGTTTGGAGAAATTGCATGCTAACATCGGTAAATTGTATAAGGCCTCGCTGTCCGATAAAGATCTGCTTCAAACAAGTAAAATAGAAGTTTTTGATCCTATAATTATAAAAGGGGAAAACACCAGGCAACTCCGCCCTACCCTTTTCGATTTCCTGGCATTCCGGGCGCTGGATTATTTTAAGAATGATGAACAGGATTTGATCAAACCTGCCTACAAATTCACCATCAATAACCCTGCTGCATTTGCTCCGGCGGCTGAATTTATTGCCACCACCTTTTCAACAAAAGACACATCTGCCTTGCATTTTAAAGCCGTTGAATTATTGCAGGAAATTATCCGCTTTCATTTAAAAGATAAAAACCCCGATGCCTTACTGGACGCTGATTTGATACGACTGAATTTTATGCACCAGTATGCCATCAATGAAAATAAAAACGATTTATATGAAGCTGCTTTAAAAAATATAGAAACAACCTACACTGGTAATGATGCCGCGGCACAGGCTATGTATTTAAGAGCGCAGATTTATCGTGAGAAAGGTCAGCAGTATGATCCATTTACCGCAACAATCAACCAGTACGAAATAAAAAGGGCAAAAGAATTGTGCGGGCTGGCCATCGCAAAATATCCAAAAAGCGAAGGTGGTATTAACGCACAGAATTTACTGAATGAAATACTGCAACCGGCTTTGACACTGACTACTGAAAAAGTAAATATCCCGGAAGCACCTTTCAGAACGTTGGTGAATTATAAAAATACGTCCACCGTTTATTTCCGCGTGATAAAAACTACTGTTGATGCAGTAAAAAAAATGGACCGCCGGGATTATGATAAATTATGGAAAGATATTGTAGCGCTGAAAGCCACCAAAACGTGGAGTGTTTCTTTGCCTGATTTGAACGACTATCAAACCCATGCTGCAGAAATTAAAGTGGATGGGTTGCCTGGCGGAGTTTACCTGATCCTTGCCAGCCTGGATAAAAATTTTTCGCTGCAAAAAAATATCATCGCCAAACAATTAACCTACGTAAGCAATATCAGTTACATCAACAATAACAAAGATGAATACTATGTGCTGAACCGCGACAATGGTCAACCTTATAACAATGCATCCGTGCAGGTTTGGGAAACGAAATACAATTACTCTAGTGGCGGCAATGACGATACAAAAGCAGAGAGCTACACGACTGATAAAAATGGTTTCTTTCAATTAAAGAAAAGCAAAGACTACAGAAATATAAAGCTGCAGATAAAAACTGCCAACGATGAACTTTTTTTGCAGGATGAAACCTACAATACGTATTACAACGGCTATGAACAAACACCAGTCGTAAAGCCGGTAACTTTTTTATTTACTGACCGATCCATTTATCGCCCGGGACAAACGGTTTATTTTAAAGGCATCGTTTTACAAAAAGGGGTGAAAGCTACAGAAACCAGTATTCTTCCAAAATTCAGCACCAGCCTGCAATTGAGGGATGCCAACCAGCAAAAGGTAACCGATGTACAATTGGTGACGAATGAATATGGATCCTATCATGGTTCTTTTAAATTACCCGAAGGCACCTTGAACGGTCAATTTAATTTGTTTGACACTGCCACCTTATCGCAGCAATATTTTAGTGTGGAAGAATACAAGCGCCCGAAGTTTTTTACTGAAGTGGAAAAGCCAAAAGGCACTTACCGGCTAATGGATAGCATTGCCGTTACCGGCACCGCCAAAGCCTATGCCGGCAATAATATTGATGCGGCGAAAGTAAAATATCGTGTGGTGCGTAAAGTGCGTTATCCCATCTGGTGGGGTTGGGGAAGTTATATCCGCAAAGGAAGGCCCGGCATACCGTATGGCCGGAGTGATGAAATGGAAATTACCAATGGTGAAACAACTACAGACGCAGCAGGTGCATTCCACATTACCTTTGAAGCTTTGCCTGATGAAAGTATCGACAAAAAAACACAACCGATTTTTTACTATGAAGTGAGTGCCGATGTTACTGACCTGAATGGTGAAACAAGAAGCGGCTCGGCATCCGTGGCCGTTGCTTACCAGATGTTACAACTCGACATTAACGTTGCAGATAAAATGTCAACCGACAGTTTAAAAAACATCTTTGTAAAAAGTACCAACCTCAACGATATAGAAGAAACAACCAACGCTACGGTTACGATCCAGGAATTAAAAACACCAGCAAAAATTTTCAGGGAAAGATATTGGGATCAACCCGACCAGTTTGTAATGAGCAGGAATGAATACTATGGCTACTTTCCGTATGACGTGTATAAAAATGAAAACGAAGTAAAAAATTATGAAGCCGCTGCCAAAGTTTTTGAAAAAACAGACAGCACCAACCACAATGTGGCTTTGGCAGGACTGTCTTTAAAACCAGGCTGGTACAAGATTGTAGCCGTTGCAAAAGATAAATACGGAGAAGAAGTGAAAACTGAAAAATATGTACAGTTATTCAGCAACAACAAAGCCGCGATCACTGCCAATGCGGTGGAAGTAAGGGTAGACAACAACCAGTCGGAACCTGGTAAAAAAATACAGTATAATATCGCAACAGGTTTTAAAAACATCTGGCTGATTCATACATTGACTAAAATGGAAGAAGGCACTAAGACTGCCTACCCCACCATCACATCAGGCCAGCCTTTTCAAAATGAAATTTTGGTAACGGAGAAAGACCGTGGTGGCATGAATGTTAGCTATGCATTTGTACAACACAACCGCGTATACAAAGGCAATGAAAGTTTTTACATTCCCTGGAGCAATAAAGAACTCAGCATCGACTATGCTAGTTTCCGGGATAAATTATTACCGGGAAGTGAAGAAAAATGGACAGTAAAAATCAGCGGCAACAAAGGCGAAAAAGTGGCGGCAGAAATGCTGGCGGCCATGTACGATGCGAGTCTGGACCAGTTTAAACCACATAGTTGGAGCGCTCTCAATATCTGGCCGGGATTGTATAATAAAATTAACTGGACGGACAATGGTTTTGAAGAAATGAATTCGGAAGAATACAATCGGGTGGGCAATGAGTATGTGAGTAACAGGCCAAAGTCATACGACCAATTGCTGTATTCTAATAATAACATGATTTATGCAGGAGGCAGCTTGCGTAGCGACATGGTTTTAAGATCCGCCGCTCCAGGAGTTTCTCCTGTTCTGGCGGAGGCAGAAATGTCGGCTGCACCGAAGCAATTTAAAAATGCCCAGGTAATGGATTCTGCAAAAGCTATGATTGATGTGGAGCAAGCTAACGGTCAGGTCGAATTACCGATAAACAACAAAGCTGAAATCCAACCTCAAATTCGCAAAAACTTCAACGAAACTGCCTTCTTCTTCCCGGATTTGCAAACCGATGCCGATGGCAATGTAACTTTTTCATTTACTATCCCTGAGGCATTGACCAAATGGAAGCTGATGACTTTCGCACATACGAAAACGTTGGCGAGCGGCTATGCCGAAAAGACAACTGTAACACAAAAGCCATTGATGATACAACCCAATGCGCCCCGCTTTTTAAGAGAAGGCGATGGCATTGAATTCAGCGCTAAGGTTGTAAACCTAACCGATAAAGAAATTACCGGCACCACCCAACTGGAATTGCTGGATGCAACTACCAATCAACCGGTGGATGGCTGGTTTAAAAACATTTTTCCAACACAGTATTTTACCGTTGCGGCAGGGCAAAGTGCAGCAGTAAAATTCCCGATAGAGATACCCTTCAACTTCAACTCAGCAATGACGTATCGCATAGTAGCCAAGTCTTCTGATAAATCCGCTTCACAAGGAGGGAACTTTAGTGACGGTGAAGAAATGGCAATCCCTGTTTTAACCAACCGCATGCTGGTGACAGAAACAATGCCGCTCAATCTAAGAAACACAACCTCCAAAACATTCAAATTCGAAAAACTATTAAACAGCGGCAGCAGTCAAACCCTCACCAACCATGCTTTAACGATGGAGTACACTGCAAACCCGGCCTGGTATGCGGTGCAGGCGTTGCCTTATTTAATGGAGTACCCATATGAATGTGCTGAACAAACCTTTAACCGGTATTACGCCAATACACTGGCTTCTTTTGTAAGCAACAGTGCGCCGAAAATAAAAGCCGTGTTTGACAAATGGCGCTCCATTGATACCACAGCTTTACAAAGTAATCTTCAAAAAAATGAAGAACTAAAATCAGCCCTGCTGCAGGAAACACCCTGGGTGCTGGCTGCGAAAAATGAAACTGATCAAAAGAAAAATATCGCACTGCTATTCGACCTGGTAAAAATGGGCAATGAAACAACCAAAGCCATCCAGCAATTAAAAGACATGCAAAGTACCAATGGTGGTTTTGTATGGTTTAAAGGTGGTGCAGATGACCGGTACATTACGCAATATATCCTTACAGGGATCGGTCATTTAAAAAAAATAAATGCCCTGCCCGGCAACAACAACAGCCAGGTAAAAGACATTAGTATGATGGTGAATAAGGCACTCCCTTACCTGGATAAAAAGATAAAAGCAGATTATGATGCGCTGGTTAAACTAAAAGTTGATCTTAAAAAGAATAACCTTAGCAACACGGCGATTCAGTACCTGTATATGCGCAGTTTTTTTACTGAAACACCTGTTGCAGCCACATCGCAAACGGCTTATACCTATTACCGTGAGCAGGCAAAAAAATACTGGATTAGCAATGGTAAATACCTGCAGGCCATGATTGCACTGGCACTCAACCGTACCAATGATGGGGTAACACCCAAAGCCATCATCCAGTCATTGAAAGAAAATGCCATCAATAAAGAAGAAATGGGCATGTACTGGAAAGAATGGACCAATGGAGGCTACTACTGGTACCAGGCTCCGATTGAAAGCCAGGCGTTGATGATAGAAGCTTTTTCTGACATTGATAAAAATACTGCAACCGTTGATGACCTTAAAACCTGGTTGCTAAAACAAAAGCAAACACAAAACTGGAAAACCACCAAAGCTACCGCTGAGGCCTGCTACGCATTATTGCTGAATGGCAACAACTGGTTAAACACCGAAAGAGAAATAGCCATTAGCCTGGGAAATACAGTGATAAAAAGCACTGATGATAAAACAGAAGACGGAACAGGTTACTTCAAAAAAATAATAGAAGGAGAAAAAGTAAATGCAGTAATGGGTAACATCAAAGTAGATATCAAGTCAGCAAACGCCCAAAAACCTTCTTTAAAGAGCAAGGAAGCCTCATGGGGAAGTGTTTACTGGCAATATTTTGAAGACCTGGATAAAATAACTTTTGCAGAAACACCACTCAAATTGACTAAAAAATTATTTATTGAAAAAAATACAGACAAGGGCCCGGTGTTGGAAGCTATTGCGGATAATGCTGAACTGAAAATCGGCGACAAAGTAATCGTGCGCATTGAATTAAAAGTGGACAGGGATATGGAATATGTACACATGAAGGATATGCGTGCGGCCTGCATGGAACCGGTGAACGTAATCAGCCAGTTTAAATGGCAGGCTGGCCTGGGCTATTATGAAAGCCCCAAAGACGCCAGCGCCAATTTCTTTTTTAGCTGGTTACCACGGGGTAGTTATGTTTTTGAGTATCCTCTGTTCGTAACACATGCGGGTAATTTCAGCAACGGCATTACCAGTATTCAGTGTATGTACGCTCCTGAATTTACCAGCCACAGTGAAGGGATCAGGGTAAAAGTGGAAGCTCAGTAGTCCATTCCTTACTGAAGGAGTCACCTTGCGCAAAATGTATGAGGGGGTTATTTTTATAACAATCCATGGTTTTAAGATTATAATGAAAGAATTTTTAGAAGATATGGCAAAGAAAAAGGTAATAAATAAGGTAAATTGACTATGTATTTGAAAAATTATCCATTATCCACTCATAAATTATCCATTAAATCCCTACCTTTGCAGCCCCGTAAACATTTGTGTACGGATTTAACCAATTTTTAAACAATAAACAAGGGAAAATGAACAACTACGAATTGATGGTGATTTTTACCCCGGTGTTGTCTGAAGAGGAATTCAAAGCCGCTCAGAAAAAATTTGCTGCTATTGTTACTGACAATGGTGGTGAAGTGTTACACACCAATCCATGGGGACTAAAATCGCTGGCCTATCCCATTGCCAAAAAGACTACTGGTCTTTACTGGGTAATGGAGTATAAAGCGCCAACCGACTTCAATGAAAAGTTGAAAACTCAACTTTTACGTGACGAATCAGTGATGCGTCACATGTATACTGTACTCGATAAATACGCCGTCGATTACAACACCAAAAAGAGAAGTGGCGGTAAATATTCACCAACTGAAAAAGCGGAGGCATAATCATGGCAAAACCAAACGAGATCAAATATCTCACAGCAATCAAAGCTGACAAGCGTCCAAAGAAATATTGCCGCTTTAAAAAGATGGGCATTCATTATATCGATTATAAAGACGCCGATTTTTTGAAAAAATTCCTGAACGAACAAGGTAAATTGCTACCCCGCCGTTTAACCGGAAACTCTTTAAAGTTTCAGCGTAAAGTGAGCGATGCGGTAAAGAAAGCCCGCCAAATGGCTATTCTGCCTTACGTTACAGATTTATTAAAATAAATTTTTCACCACCCTAACCTTCCAATAGGGAAAGTCTGATATGCCAGTCAACGATCGGCAAGGATTGGGTAAAAATGCAAACAACATGCAGGTAATATTAATACAGGATGTAAACAACCTTGGCGGTGCCAACGAACTGGTTACCGTAAAAAATGGTTACGGACGTAACTTTTTAATTCCTTCCAAACTGGCAATCGAGGCTAGCCCGAGTAACCTGAAACAAAGGGAAGAAAAGGTTAAACAGCAGGCGAAGAAAGAAGCTAAATTATTAGCTGAATTGAACATCGTTATTGCGGCTTTAACCAGCGGACCATTGAAAATTGGTGCTAAAACAGGTACAACTGGTAAAATTTTCGGTAGCGTAACCTCTGTTCAGATTGCACGTGCAATTAAAGAACAAAAGGGCTACGAAATTGACCGCCGTCGTATCACCATCCTTGATGAAGTAAAAGAATTAGGCACGTTTAAAGCAAAAATTGATTTTGGTAACGGTAACGAAACTGAAGTTGAATTTGAAGTAACTGCTGAATAAAATACAAGTCAATAAAATAAAAAATCCGCCTGGTTTTACCGGGCGGATTTTTTTGTCCGACATCTAAATAATTATATTCCTTTGTTGTCATTTCCTTTATACGCTTTGGCGCTACAACCTTGGAGAATGCTCTTCCCAATCCTACCGTAAAAGGTTACCTTTATAGAACATCTCCAGTCTTACTTTTAGCATTACCGGTACGATAATATTTGCATCCATCTAAACACCAACACGGTCATGATAAACAGATTTTTGCTCTTTATATTTACCCTTTCATTTGTAAGTATTGCTTTCACTGATTGTAATAATACGTCCAGTAAAACTCCCTCCGTTGGTAAAGATACCGTTCCAAAAGTATCGCCAACCGGAATGGGCATCCAGGGAAGCTTTAGCAATCAAACGAAAATTACCTTCGACAGCAGCATCATTAAAAAGTTTGTTGATAGCTTTCCCAAATTCAGGTCATTTCAGAAAGATATCACTGCCTTTTATAAAAGCAGGAATTACGCTTATGCCTGGTATGATGACAGCGGTATGATAGAACCGGCACACAACTTATACAACCGCATCGTCAATATCAGGGATGAAGGAATGCCCGGGGAAGTACCCTACAAGGCAGCATTTATTGGCCTGATGGAAACGGAAGAAGGCGCAATAAAAATTGCCCCTGTGACAGAACTGATGCTAACCTCACAATACCTGGCCTATGCAAAAAAAGTATGGCAGGGTATAAGCGAAAAACAATCACTTTCAACAGAATGGTTACTGCCCCGAAAAAAGTTAACTACGCAGCAATTACTCGATTCATTGGTAAACGGAGCCGGCATATTGCAAAAAGACCCTGTATACCGGCAGTATCATCTGCTGAAAGATTATCTAAAAAAATACAACCAGTTAAATGCGCAGGGACCACTAACGGTAATTAAGGGTGATAAAAAAGTTTACAAATTAAAGGATTCTTCTGCAACTGTTGGGGCCATACGGCAAAGGCTTTACCTGTTGGGAGATGTGCCTGCAAATAATCAATCCAACATATTTGATTCGGCTCTGCTGCAGGGTGTAAAAAATTTTGAACACAGGCTTGGTTACAAAGAAGACGGACTTGTAAACACAGCGCTGCTGGCTGAAATGAATTACCCGCTGGATAAACGAATAGAACAGCTCATCGTCAATATGGAGCGCAGCCGTTGGGTTCCGGTAACATTGATCAACAATTACCTTGTGATTAATATTCCTGAATACAAATTGCATGTATACGAAAATGACAGTATCGCCTTCAGCATGAATGTGGTGGTGGGTAAAGATGAACATAAAACGGTTATTTTTAACGGGGAGTTAAAATACATTGTTTTTAGTCCTTACTGGAATATTCCGGCAAGCATATTAAAAAATGAAACCTTGCCTGCCATGAGAAAAAACCCCAATTACCTTGTAGAGCACAATATGGAATGGAACGGAGGCAATGTACGCCAGAAGCCGGGGCCGGATAATTCACTGGGTCTGGTGAAATTTTTATTCCCTAATACCCACAGCATTTACCTGCATGACACACCCGCGAAATCTTTGTTTAATGAAGATAAAAGAGCTTTTAGTCACGGATGCATACGCCTCGCAGAACCAAAAAAACTGGCGGAATATCTTTTGAGAAATGATAGTGCCTGGAATGAACAAAAAATAACCGAGGCTATGAATAAAGGTGTGGAACAATATGTAACATTGAAAAAGACCCTGCCGGTATTTATCGCCTATTTTACTGCCTGGGTGGACAGGCAGGGCAAACTTAATTTCAGAAACGATGTGTATAAAAGAGACGCCCGTTTGGCTAAAATGATGCTCGAAAAGCCTGGAATATGATTTTTTTTGAAAATTATTGTTTTTTTAAATAAATAGTTACATTTGTATTGCATTAATGGTTTTAGTATTTCGTCGTTAGCTGATAGATGTCTTTTCCGAAGTCCGTTTTCAGTTCATTGTACCCACTAAGGCATTAAAGTTTTTATTTAATTTTAAAAAGTTTTTACAATGAACATTTATGTAGGAAACCTCAGTTGGACGATGACTGATGAAGATCTAAGCAGTCTCTTCTCACAATTTGGTACAGTTACAAGTGCCAAAATCTTAAAAGACAAAATGAACGGCCGCAGCAAAGGATTTGGTTTTGTTGAAATGGACGACGCAGAAGCTGCTAAAACAGCTATTGCCAGTTTAAACGAAAGCGAAGTACAAGGCCGTAAACTAATTGTAAACGAATCACAACCACGCACCGAAGGTGAAGGCGGCTACAAAAAACGCAGCTTCGGCGGTGGAAGTGGCGGCGGTGGCGGCTACAAGAAAAGCGGCGGCGGCGGTTATGGCGGCGGCGGCGGAAGAAGCGGCGGCAGCGGTGGTTACGGCGGCAGCGGTGGCAACAGAAGCGGCGGCAGTGGTGGTTACAACAGAGATTATTGATTAACTCATTTACCGATAAAAAAAATCCTTCACTTTCTGTGAGGGATTTTTTTATGCACGTCTCTTTACAAAATCTTCTGTATGATATCTCCGGAACTAATTATAGCACAAACAAAAAAATGGATTACCAGCGTAGTGATTGCCTGCAATTTCTGCCCGTTTGCTGCAAAGGAGATGAAACACAACAGGGTACATTACCAGGTAGAAGCAAGCGGCATTAACAGCGAATGCCTGGATATATTTTTACGGGAATGTAAACGACTGGATGAAGACGATACCATTGTAACAACACTGCTTATTTTTCCAAATGGCTTCAACGAGTTCGATGATTTTCTTGACTTGGTGAGCAAAGCCGAAGACCTGCTGGAGGCGAATGATTATGAAGGTATTTACCAGGTTGCTAGTTTTCACCCGCAATATATTTTTGAAGAAGCACCTGTAAACGATGCCGCCAATTATACCAACCGGTCACTATATCCGATGCTGCATTTATTAAGAGAAGCCCAAATTGAAGAGGCACTGGAGCGTTACCCCGATCCTGAAAATATTCCGGATAACAATATTCATTTTGCAAGGCAAAAGGGTGTGCAATACATGAAGATGTTAAGAGATACCTGCTTATAAAATCACCGCTGTTTCAACCAACCGGTTACACTCATCCTGGATTTATGGGCGAGTAAAACTTCATGTTCCATTTCAGCGCTTTTAAAGAAAACAGCTTTTTGAGCAGTGGGCAAAATACTCTGTGCAGTATCATCTTGATAAATCATCAGTTGCCCGCCATCAGCCACTTTCCAGTCGTCATTTAAATAGCAAATCAGCGAGTACTTTCTTTTATTGTCTGTTTTAAACTGGTCTTTATGCCGTTTATAGGCACTGCCCTCTTCATATATGGCATAGTGAAATTCATAATCATTAATGCCGGTGTAACATGTCCTGTTGAGGTGATCAATAAAATCTTCCACCTTTTCAAGGAATTCCTGTTCGTCGATATTGTTGTTCTTTTTATCCAGCCAGCTTATTTTATCACCCCGCATTTGCTGGGCTGCATCCGCCAAAACTTCGTTGCCGATACCGGCATATTTCATTTGTTTATCATCCTGCAATTGATGGATGTTTTGTTGCAGGCTGGCGGATAGCGCCGCTGATAAAAAATGATCGGCTATACCTACATTGGTATCAATAAAACTATTGATCAGTTCGTCAAATTGCTGTTGCATTTTTTGGTTTGAGCCAAACAAGGTAGGCTTTATTTAATACAATGATTAAAGCCTACCCCGTTTACAACGGCAGGTATTTGCGTTACTTACGAGTAAACTAATTATGTGCTTTATTATTTGTAATTTCTGTAATTACTTTTCCTACGCAACCGCTGGGCATTTGTATCTGCAGCAATGCCGCCAATGTGGCGGAAATATCTGTCATATGGGTCTCCCGATTGGTTTTACCCGGTTGAATATTCCATCCAAAAAATAATAAGGGAATATGAGCATCATAGGGGTTCCATAAACCATGTGTAGTGCCCTTGCTGCCTCCGTCAAAATAACCGGGTTTAAAAGTAAACTGTATATCGCCGCTTCTTTTTGGATTATAGCCGTTAGCCATCATTTCTTTTTGCGGCTCCGGTATTGCAGTTGATGCCAGTTTGCTGGTCTCAAATACGTTTACTATATATGGCTTTTGTTGCAGGGCCTTTACAACTGTATTTATTATGGCAGCTTTATCTTTTCCCTGCTTTTCAATTTCTGCGAAATTTAAATACACCTGGTAATTTTGTACCGATAATACTGCGTTTTTAAAACCCAAGGTTGTTTCAATAGCTGTATTAATTTCTTTGGCGATTTCTGCATCGCTCACTGCACCACCAGGTATTTTGTGCTCCGCTAAAAAGCCCGGCACATGTGCGGCACCATGATCAGCTGTTAAAAAAATAAGGTAATTTCCTTTGCCGGCCTTTTGATCAAGATAATCCAGGAAGCTGGCGATATCCTTATCCAGCCGCAAATAGGTATCTTCTGCTTCAACAGAATTTGGACCGAATGTATGCCCGACATAATCTGTTGAGGAAATACTGACAGTCAAAAAATCCGGAACAGCATTGCTTCCTAATTTCTCATTTTCAATTGCCAGTTTTGCAAAATCAAAAGTAAAAGTGTTGGCAAAAGGTGTAGTGCGGAAAGAGTTGTATTTGCCCATTGTGATAGCACATAATTTGTGCGGAAACGTAACTGTTGTCTCGCCTGGAATTGCATTTTCATATGGCTCATTGTCCGGTGTACTTAAATCATACTGATCAATTGGTAACAATGTATTCCAGTCTTTACTCATATATGTTCCTGCAAAGTCTTTCGCATTGAAATTATTTACCCAGTCCGGCGCCTGTTTCATATAATAGGTGCTGCTGATCCATTTACCACCTTTATCATCATACCAGTAGGCCGCATTAGCACTGTGTCCTGCAGGCAAAATAGCGCCGCGATCTTTAAGTGCTATACCAATTACTTTGCTTTTAAAATTGTTGCTTAATCTTAGTTCATCTGTAATAGTTGTTGTCCACAAATTTTCAGGGCTCATTTTGCCGGCATCATCTGGCGCATTACCCACCGTGGTTACAGTTGAATCGTCCGTGCAGTAAACATTTACATTCCGGGATTTATCATACCAGTTATTACCAACAATGCCGTGCACAGCAGGCACACTACCGGTATAAATGCAGGTATGGCCCGGTGCTGTATAGGTTGGCGTATAAGGTATCAGCGTATTGTCACAGCTAAAGCCTTCGCCCATGAGCCGTTTGAAACCATTGGCAGAATACAATTGATTAAACCGATATAAATAATCCCACCGCATTTGATCGATTACTATACCAACTATTAGTTTAGGTTTGGCTGACTGCTGTTGGGGCTCTAAAGGTTTAGCTGCCACTTTTCTCCCAGGTTGTGCTGCCACACCAGCACCCATAATTAATAATAAACAAACAACAATCAGCGATTTTTGGCCCATGCGAGTATTTTTTTCAAAGATAGCAGAAGCAGGCAATACGTTTGGCGCCGTTGTTCTGTTAAGCTGGTTTATTTGATAGCAAAAGCCTTAAATTTGCAGCCGGTTAGCCAATTTGAGATAATACTGTTTCGAATTGAACGCCAATGATGCCCAATGGTATATAGCACAAGAGGGCGACGCAAGGATGTTGCTATAAAAAAGTGAAGGCAGGACGAAAACTTTTAAAACTACCGCAATAGTATGGCAGATGTTTTTGAAAAATTAGTAAAAGATGGCGGCCCGATCGGCCAGCATATGGACAGGGCGCATGGTTATTTTGCCTTTCCAAAATTAGAAGGCGAACTGGGGCCAAGAATGCAGTTCAGGGGAAAAGAAATGATTGTGTGGAGTTTGAACAATTACCTCGGCCTCGTAAATCACCCGGAAGTAAGAAAAGTTGATGCGGAAGCTGCTGTAAAATATGGTATGGGAAACCCTATGGGTGCCCGTATGATGAGTGGCAATACTGATATGCATGATGCATTGGAAAAAGTAATCAGCCTGTTTGTAAAAAGAGAAGATACCATGCTGCTGAACTTCGGTTACCAGGGCATTATGAGTTGTATTGATGCATTGGTAAACCGCCGCGATGTAATTGTGTATGATGCAGAGGCACATGCCTGTATTGTAGACGGGGTAAGGCTGCACATGGGGCACCGTTACGCTTTTAAACACAATGATATTGAGGATTGCGAAAAGCAACTGCAACGTGCTACTGAACTGGCAGCCAAACAGGGTGGCGGTATTTTGGTAATTACAGAAGGTGTGTTTGGTATGGATGGAGAACAGGGTATTTTAAAAGAAATTGTTGCATTAAAAGAAAAATACGAATTCAGAATTTTGATTGATGATGCACATGGTTTCGGCTACATGGGTCCAACGGGGGCCGGTGCAGATGAAGCACAGGGTTGCCAGGATGGCATTGATTTGTATTTTTCATCCATGGTAAAAAGTTTAGGTAGCCTTGGCGGATTTATCTGCGGCCCTAAAGCTGTAATAAAATATTTGCGTTACAATGTGCGCTCACAAATATTTGCAAAGAGTGTTCCGTTGTTAGTGGTGGAAGGTATGCTGAAGCGGATGGATATGATAAAGACGATGCCCGAACTGAGAGAGAAGTTGTGGTACAACGTAAACCGCTTACAAAGCGGGCTGAAGGAAAGAGGTTTTGATATTGGTGATACCAACAGTCCCGTTACACCGATTTACATGAAGGGTGATGTGCCTGAAGCCACACAAATGGTGATGGACCTCCGGGAAAATTATCATATATTTTGTTCAATTGTTGTTTACCCGGTTATACCAAAAGGTGATATTATTTACCGCCTGATACCTACCGCCGTTCACACCGATGAAGACATTGAAAAAACACTGGATGCATTTGAAGCCACCAAGAAAAAGCTGGATGCCGGTAAATACAAGGCCGTAGATATTCCGGATATGGCAGAGAAAGCATCAGCCTAACATTACAAAGCAGGTTTACTATGATTTGATATTTTCAATACTTTTTGATTTAATTTGATTGATTGAAACTCCCATTTTGTACTGATCTCCGAACAAGGTTATTAACTTTTATTATAGTCTTTAAATCAATCAATCATGTATCAGAAAGTAGCAAATGCACAGCAGGATAATAAAACCCTGTGGATGGGAGTCGTTATTGTAACAGTATTGGAAGTGGCATTCTGGTTGCTTTTTTACTGGATACATCTGAAGATAAGAGCCTAACTATTCAACAAATTTTACGGAACGATATAATTAAAATTATGCAAAGACATCATTGGTTAACGAAAGATGACTTTACTTTTTTTGAGAAATTATCAGCTGTTTAATAAATTATTTTTTGTGCCGTGCTGTATCTTCTTTTGAAGAAGAGGGGCTGATCGTATTTCCTTTTACCGGCGATAACTTTGTAACGGCTACCCGTTGCGATTTGTAAATACCCGAATGCCCGCTAAAATAGTAGGCAGTAAAACAGGCCACGGCGTAGTAAATTATATTTTCAGATCCAAACAATTCTATACCCATTAAAGTACATGCCAGTGGCGTATTGGTAGCGCCTGCAAATACGGCAATAAAGCCAAGGCCGGCCATTAGATCAACAGGTGCACCGCTGATGGTTGCGAGGATGTTACCCAGCGTTGCGCCAATAAAAAATAGCGGTGTTACTTCGCCACCTTTAAAGCCCATGCCCAGTGTTATGGCCGTTAATAATAATTTCCAAAACCAGCTCAGATAACCAGCTCCGCCAGTTTTGAATGCATTGACAATACTGATGCCATCCGGTTTCGGATTGGTAACGCCCAAACCCAGGTAATCAAAAGTGCCAAGCAGGTAACTTATTCCAACAACAAGTACGGCACCTACAACCGGTACCAGTAAAGGGTTTGTAATAAACTGCCTGCTTTTATTTTTTATAGTATGCGACAGGGCAGCAAAGCCAAACCCCGCAAAGCCAAACAGTACTCCGGCAATAATTACCTTACCCAATAAAAAAAGATCGAATGAAATATGGGGGAAAAAAGAATCACTGCTGCTTTTAAAGGCGATGGTATATTGCGTGTGCTGAATGCTGCAGGATACACAGGTAATATGTGCGACGATGCCTGCAATTAAACAGGGAATCAATGCGTCATATTTGATGCGGCCGATGTACAATACTTCCAGTGCAAATACAGCACCCGCTACCGGCGTACCAAATACGGCCGCAAAGCCGGCAGACATACCGCACATCAGGAGAATTTGTTTATCGTATACCGATAATTTAAACCAGTCAGCAAACTGCGAAGCCATGCTGCCACCCATTTGTACAGCGGTGCCCTCGCGGCCGGCGGAGCCGCCGAATAAATGCGTAATGATAGTAGTGAATAAAATCAGCGGCGTCATGCGGAAAGGAACACCGCCGCCCGGCTCATGTATTTCATCAATAATTAAATTGTTACCTGCATGACTGTTTTTGCCAAACCTGTTGTAAAGCCACACAATTAAAATACCTGCCAATGGCAATAAAAAGATAAGCCACAAATGTTGCCAGCGTAAAACGGTAACAATATCCAGCAGCCATAAAAAGAAAGCTACCAGTAAACCAATTGATATAGAAACAGGAAAAATGATAAGCGTCCATCGAAGTAATTGTTTGGCAATGTGTAATTGCGCTGTCGCATATTTTGTTGTATTCATCCTACAAATAGTTTTCGGAAAATAAAATAATTACCATTTGCAGGCGCCATCAGTCTTTGTTGAAATAAGACGGTTAAGTAGGAAGACACCATTTCCTTAATAGATCCAAAATTAAGATTTGATTTTAAATCAGGCTTATTTTTTTTGAATGAGTAGGCATTCAACAGTCCGAAACATCTTTGCTTAACATATTATTATCGCCAAATTCTCATAGCTTTATCAAAATTTTTATTGATGAACCGGATTGTTATTTACCTTCTTATACTGCTTGTTGGCAATACTGCCAAAGCTCAGGCACCAAGTATGCAAATGACCGCAAGGCAAACCGGCCTGCCATCATTCAGCATCACCAGAGTGCCCGACAGCAGCAGGTTTGAGAAGGCCAACCTGCAAAAAAACAAAGCGGTAATTATGATGGTGTTCAGCCCCGACTGCGAGCATTGCCAGCAAAAGATTAAAGAAATTATGGCCAATATTAAATTGTTCAAAAATGTACAAATTGTAATGGTTTCCAACCTCGGCTATAGCTATGTAAAGAGATTTTACCAGGAGTTTAATGTAGCCAGGTATCGCAATATTACCATGGGTATGGATTATCGCTACATGTTAGGCAATTTCTTTACGATTCCCGGTTTGCCTGCGATGTTTTTGTACAATAAAAACGGGCAATTTGTAAAAGCTTTTGACAGAAATGTGCCGGTTCAAAAAATTGCAGCTGCCTTATAAAATTTTCATATCAATAAGCCTCCAGCTTTACTGCATCAGTTTAATTTTAAATTAGATTGGCCATTTTAAAGTTTTAATGTGGTTGATTCGTCAATCATATAAAATGTGCTTATTCATCAATTGAAAATAATTACCTGATGCTATTATTTGCCGCTATTGTATTTGTGCTTATCAGTGCCATCTATCTCTTTTTACAACAACCAAAATTTGGCAGACGACCTGCAGGCGACCGCCTGGAGAAAATAAAAAAATCTCCCAACTACCGAGACGGGCAATTTCAAAACCTAAGTTTCACACCAGACCTCACGGATGACGCCAACTTTTTCACTGTACTGAAAGAATTCTTTTTTGATAGAAGCAAAAGAAGCAAACCTGCTACCACCCTTCCTTCTAAAAAAATGGATTTATTAAACCTTTCACCGGATGAAAATATATTGGTATGGTTTGGTCACTCCTCTTATTTTATGCAGTTAGATGGAAAAACGATCCTGGTAGATCCTGTATTAAGTGGCAGCGCCTCACCTATTCGTTTCACTACCACCAGCTTTAAAGGATCTGATGTATATGCACCCGCTGACTTTCCGGAGATTGATTACTTATTAATAACGCATGATCACTGGGACCATCTCGATTACGACACAGTAATAAAATTGAAACCAAAAATTAAAAAAATTATTACTGGTTTGGGTACTGGTGAGCACCTGCAACGCTGGGGATTTAAAGACGATATTGTTATAGAAAAAGATTGGAATGAATTCATTGACCTGGAAAATGGATTTACGATAAACACCACGCCAGGCAGGCATTTTAGTGGCAGGGGTATGAAAAGAAACCATGCTATCTGGATGAGCTTTGTACTAACAACTCCTACGCTTAAAATATTCATTGGCGGAGATTCGGGTTACGACAGTCATTTTAAAACCATTGGCGATAATTTTGGCCCGTTTGATTTGGCTATACTGGAATGCGGTCAGTATAACCGCTATTGGAAACATATACATATGATGCCGGAAGAAGTAGTACAGGCAGCTATTGATTTAAAAACAAAAACATTGCTGCCTGTCCACTGGGCCAAATTTGCATTGTCTTTACATGCGTGGGATGAACCTATAAAAAGAGTAACTGCCGAAGCAAGCAAAAGAAATATGCCTTTGGTTACTGCCTTGATAGGTGAAACTGTTAACCTCGGAAATCTTTTACCTGCAACCATCGATTGGTGGGAAAATATTGATTAAATGAAAGCTCCAGGCTGCGTTTGTTGCCACAAAGATTCCACCTGCCGGTTAAGTTCCTGCTTTTGATTTGTAAAACCATTGCTTCCCCCTATCCTGTTTTTGCCTACTTTAGCTGAGTCAAAAATTACACCATTTTACAAGTCAACTATATGAAAAAAACGATCGCTCTTTTTGCATGTCTCATTTTTATTGCAACGGCATTTGCCAATATAACCCTGCCCAAAATATTTGGTGATAATATGGTGTTACAACGCAACAAGCCCATCAACGTTTGGGGATTTGCTGCTGCCGGTGAAAAAGTAACTGTATCATTTAACGGACGAACAAAAAGCACCAAAGCTGGTAAAGATGGCAAGTGGCTGGTTACACTAGCGGCTGAAAAGGAAGGCGGCCCGTTTGAACTGTCAGTGAATGGAAAAAATCAGCTGACTATAAAAAATATTTTAGTAGGTGAAGTATGGATATGCAGCGGGCAAAGTAATATGGAAATGCCCATAGAAGGTTGGGGTAAAATCAATAATTACCGGCAGGAAATCAATGATGCAAACTATCCACAAATACGGCACTTCAAAGTTCCCAATACAGTAAGCACTACATTAAAAGACGATGTTGCCGGTGGCGACTGGAAGGTATGCAGCCCGGCAACAGCAGGCGATTTTTCTGCTACTGCCTATTTTTTTGCAAGACAATTATACAATCAGTTAAAAGTACCGGTAGGGTTGATCAATACTTCCTGGGGTGGTACCATGTCAGAAGCCTGGACAAGTGAAGAAGCATTTGCAAAAAGTGCAGAATTAAAATATGTGGCCGACGCCATGAAGGGCAGTGATATTGAAACGATGCTGAAGCAACGTGGTGAAAACATGCGGAAAGCCATTCAAAAAGCGCAAGGCAGTTTTGAAAGCAATGCAAATACAACAGACTGGAAGAACGCAGCATTCGATGACAGCAAATGGCCATCCATGAAATTACCCGGTTTGTGGGAAACACAGGGACTGCCAGATGTTGACGGCACCGTATGGTTTAGAAAAACCATTACCATTTCAGACAAGGATGCCGGCAAGGCGGCAACGTTAAATTTGGCAATGATAGATGACAATGATGAGACCTTTGTAAATGGTGTAAAAGTAGGCAGTACCGAAGCTTACAATGCAGTGCGCAAATATGCAGTTGCAGCTGGTATTTTAAAAGCTGATAAAAACACCATCGCCGTAAAGGTAGGTGATACCGGCGGCGGGGGAGGAATTTATGGCTCCGCAGCAGATTTGTCTTTAATAATTGACAATAAACCACTGCCACTCGCTGGTGATTGGTTATTCCAGGTAGCGGCCGTTTCTCAGGCTGCAACATCGGTGGGACCTAATGATTACCCCAGTATGTTATTCAACGCCATGTTGTATCCGCTTGTGCAATATGGTATTGCGGGAGCAATCTGGTACCAGGGTGAAACCAACGCCGGCCGTGCTTACCAGTATCGCACGGCATTCCCATTGATGATTACCGATTGGCGGGAGCATTTCAAACAGGGTAATTTTCCGTTTTTGTTTGTTCAATTGTCAACCTTCGGTTCGGCTGAAGCTAACAGTACAAAAGGCAGTAACTGGGCAGAGTTAAGAGAGGCACAGTCGATGACGCTTAGTCTACCGCACACTGGCATGGCAGTTACAACTGACATTGGCAACCCTGCTGATATACATCCAAAAAATAAACAGGATGTTGGCAAACGGCTGGCGAGTATTGCGCTTCATGATATTTACCAGCAACGGGGCGAAAGCACTGGCCCAATATTTCAGTCTATGAAAACAGATGGAGGGAAGGCGACACTTTCGTTTAGCCATACCGGCAGCGGTTTATTGGTAAAAGATAAATACGGGTATCTGAAAGGATTTGAAGTTGCCGGGGCTGACAAACATTTTAAATATGCCAAAGCCGTTATTGAAGGCGATAAAGTGATCGTATCTGCTGATGGAATTACAGAACCGAGGGCAGTTCGGTATAACTGGGCTGATGATGCATCAGAAGGTAACTTGTTTAATAATGAACAATTACCAGCTGCGCCTTTCCGTACAGACAACTGGGAAGGTATTACGGTCAAAAATAAGTATGTCATTGGCTTATAAAAATATTTCAGGGGAAATTGACCAGTGTTTCAGCATATACAAAAAAATAAAGCTCCCGACAAGGAGCTTTATTTTTTTGTATAAACTATTTATTATCCAACCAAAGTAATAACCGACTATAATGAAGAAAGGTTGTAATGCTATGAGCCCATTTTAATCCCTTCAAAGCCATAATTAAACACGTCATTGGTCGACCTTTCTTTTTCCGCTATCAGTGTATATCCCATAGATGGAAGAAGTAATTTATAGCAGTCTTTTATAACAGCAACGGTATCAGACTGAATCGTGTTGTTGCGATGATACTCTCTTACTGCCTCAATTCGACCAGTTAATTCAACCCTTGTTTTGCTAAGGCTAATATTGGAAAACTGGGTGGTAAAAGACCGTATCGTTTCAATCTCATCTTCTTTAAACATTACAGGGCTTCCTAACCAGTACACAAAATTGATTACACAATCAATATTCCTGATAGTGTTCATTTCAGTCTCTGTAGCAAAGACAAATACGTAGGAGGAAAACAAAGGTTCGAAAGAAATTCTAATCTTACTCCGCTCAGTTTTTTCAATTCTGTTAAGCGGGCAAAAATTTTCAATCTTCTTTTTAGATAATGTTGCAGCTAATTTTTTTTCGCGCTGAGGTTTAGTGCATACCAGGTACCATTTTTTGTCCATCTGTAGTTTTTTTGAATTAAAAAAAATCAGATTTAAAATAGGTGGATGTGTACGGCTTTATAAATGGATACTTAATTGCAGACAACAGGATAACCCGTTTGTTTATGAAGCAAAGTAAAGGAAAAAATAAATACCGAAGAATTTTTTTTCTACGATTTTATCGAAAAAATTCGACAGAGAATCGTATTTATACGGTAAAATGGCCAAAATCGTCGTCAAAAAAAATTAAAAAAAATCGTAAAAACCCGGAAAAAGATGTCAAATGTGATTTTTTAGGGCTTTTTGAACTATTAAAAAGATAGCAGGACTTTATTTTATAAAGTCACTGATCCAGTTTTTTTACTTCCTTCTACTCGTAATTGCACCATTTCCAGTTTGGTTATTATTGGCGTCAAAGCTGAGCGATCAGTCAACAAAAATCAGCTATTCCCTTTACTGACCTAACAATTGAATTATAGCAACAGCGGGTATTCTAATTCTAAAAGGAGACCGATTCCGGGAGTAAAAAAACTCATCCTGCTGTCACTTTTTGAAAGGGGCTTGCGCATTGGCCTTTCATCTTCATTGGGCGATAAATTTAGTTACGGTATCTTTGCAAAATGACAGCAACTAAACAAAACATACGTCACCTGGGGTTGGAGGAATTAGCTAAATATTTTGAACGTATCGGCGAAAAGAAATTTCGTACTAAACAAGTGTATGAATGGATATGGAAAAAAGGTGCGCAAAGTTTCGAGGAGATGACAGACCTGTCAAAAGATTTGCGGTTAAAAATGACCGAAAATTTTACAATGCCGGCGCTCTCTGTAAATGCTACGCAATTCAGTAGCGATGGTACTGTTAAGTCACGTTTTATGACTTTTGACGGCCATATGATTGAAGGGGTACTGATACCTACTGAAAAACGAAATACGGCCTGCGTTTCGTCACAAATTGGTTGTAGCTTAAGTTGTAAGTTTTGTGCTACTGGCACAATGGAGCGAAAAAGAAACCTTGACTATGATGAAATATATAACCAGGTGGCTTTACTGAATCAGCAAAGTGAAAAGACATTTGACAAGAAACTGTCGAATGTAGTGTTCATGGGCATGGGGGAACCTTTACTGAATTATAAAAATGTTTTAAAAGCCATCGACCGGTTGATTGCCAATGATGGGATGGCGATGAGCCCCAAGCGAATTACGGTTTCCACGGCTGGTGTTTCCAAAATGATCAAACAACTTGGAGATGACAAAGTACGTTTTAACCTGGCGCTTTCTTTACACGCCGCCGATGATAAAAAACGCAACCAGATAATGCCCATCAATGAAACCAATAATATTGCTGCTTTGGTGGAGGCGCTCAACTATTTTTACGATAAAACGAAGAACGACATCACGCTGGAATACATTCTTTTTAAAGATGTAAACGACAGCCAGGAAGATGCCGAAGCGCTGATCAAAATTTATCGCCAGATACCTACCCATCTAATCAATGTAATAGAATACAACCCTATCTCAGGTGCTAAGTTTACTAAACCTGATGAAGATGCTACACAAAGGTTCACCGATTTTCTTGTTAAACACAGGGTAAACGTCCGTGTGAGAAGAAGCCGCGGTAAAGATATTGATGCGGCCTGCGGGCAGCTTGCCAACAAAGGATAACAGCTACAATGTCTGATGGCTGATTTTTGCCCGCAAATAGGATCGGTTGGAGAGACTATGATTTTCATATTAACCATCGATGTTTTCCTTTAACATACCATTAAAATTCCTGATTAAACTTCGGTCGCAGCTGCATGTCTATCCTTTTGTACAAATAAAAAAATAAGTATGAAAAAGATAGCAGCAGGTATGCTGGCTTTGGCCAGTTTTATATTCAGTGCCAGTGCACAGGAAACTCCAAACATGAAACGCTTTCATCATCCGCACAAACATGGAATGATGATGCAGGAATTAAATCTTACGGCTGATCAGCAGCAACTGTTGAAAGCCAACCGCGACAGCTACCAAAAACAATGGCTGGAACTGAATAAAAATGAGAATATTACTGTAAAGGAATCCAGGGATAAAAAAAGCGCATTGCGCAAAGAGCAAAAGGAAAAGATGATGGCCATTTTGACCTCAGAGCAAAAAAACAAACTGGAGCAGCTAAAAAAAGACCACGAGTCAAAGCGTGAAGCAATGGCAGCTAAACGGCTTGATAAAATGAAAACCAAGCTGAATTTATCCGATGACCAGTTAGCCAAAATCAAATCCGGCAACGAGGCCGTACATGCCAAAGCCAAAGCTATCAGGGAAGATGACCAGTTAAGCCGCACCGAAAAAAAAGAAAAATTGATGGCATTGAAAGCGGAAACACAAACCAATTTAAAAAGCATTTTGACGCCTGAACAAATCAGTAAAATAGAAGAGCTAAAGAAAAACCGGATAGAAAAACGGCAGGCAAAATAATCAAGCTTACTCCCTTTGAAAACATCGGCGCAACCAAAAGTTGCGCTTTTTTTTGCTGCTTCCCCGAAGGAAGCATTTTGGCGCCATTTACCTAAGTTAGAGGGTTATTTAAAGAATCTCCTTCTATTACTTTAAAATATTAAACTGAATTGGGAAGTCGGCATTTGCGGTATGAGGCTATAGACTCATCCTGATTTTTAACTTGGGGGCAAGGGCTTTTCCTTATCTTTGTACTTCATTCCTGTTGAAACAACAGTAAAAATCTACATAATATGAGTCAGGCACACTTCCAGCAATTTGTTGCTAAAAAAAAGAACAGTGTAATTAAAGAAGAATTCAAGCAGGCTAAAAAGAAGGCAAAAAAAGAACGTGCGATCGCCATCGACAAACGTTTTGAAGAAAAAAGAAGACTAAAAGCCGCAGCCAGAAATGCTCCAATAGAAACTTCGGCATCCACAAAAAAAACTGCAGGTGCTGCCGGTACAAAAACCATTCAGCATAAAAAAGAAGAGAAGATCGCTTCAATTGAAAATAATTTTGAGCAAGCTGTAAAAATAGCAGGTATAAAAAAGGAATATGCGCCGCCTGTTGTCAAAGCGCCTGTTAAAACCGTTGGTAGCAAACCCGCAGCAGTCAGCACTGCTTTAATGCCGCTCAATAAATTTTTAGCTCACTGCGGCGTGTGCAGCAGAAGAGATGCTGTAACCCTTATAAAAGATGGAAAAGTAAAAGTAAATGATACAGTGGTGATTGAACCGGCTTTTAAAGTTTCTGAGAGGGATGATGTAAAATTCAACGGCAAAAAGTTATTTGTCAGCAAAAACCTGGTGTACATTTTACTGAATAAGCCCAAGGATTATATCACTACAACAGACGATCCGCAGGGAAGAAAAACGGTGTTGCAACTTACTAAAATGGCTACAACAGAAAGAATCTATCCGGTTGGACGACTGGACAGAAATACGTCTGGTGTTTTATTGCTTACCAACGATGGCGAATTGACGCAAAAACTTTCTCACCCCAGCTATAATATTACTAAAGTATATGAAGCAAGGTTGGATAAAAATCTTACCAGGGCAGATTTTGACAAGATATTAAATGGGGTAAAATTAGAGGATGGCGAAATAAAGGCCGATTCTTTAGCTTATGCCGATGCAAAAGATAAATCGATTATCGGTATTGAGATACACAGTGGCCGCAACCGCATTGTACGACGCATTTTCGAACACCTGGGCTATGATGTAAAAGCACTTGACCGGGTGATGTATGCTACCCTCACAAAGAAAAACGTTGAACGCGGCAAATGGCGTTTTTTAAGCGAGAAGGAAGTGCGCTTGTTAAAGTACCTGAATGCATCGCACAAAAAGATTATTCCTGCTAAACCTTTATCCAACAGTATTGCTGATGACTAACGAAAATGTACCCGGCAACGAAAAGCAATCAACCGTTTCAACAAAACCGGCATCCGCAGGTTTATTGAAAGATTTAAGCGCAATTACACTGTTTGAAAATGATCATTTTATTGCGTTGAATAAACCAGCTGGTGTACTTTCCATTCCTGACAGGATGCAATCTGAAGCTTCCCTAAAAGACAAGCTGATAGAAAAATATGGGAGTATATTCACCATACATAGATTAGACCGTGAAACAAGTGGCATTATTCTGTTTGCCAAAGATGCCGAAACACATAAATACTTTTCAAAGCTGTTTGAAGAAAAGGCGATGGAAAAATATTACCTCGGTTTGGTACATGGATTACCTGCTGGCAATACCGGTAAAATTGAAGCGTCCATTATGGAGCATCCTGTATTTAAAGGCCAGATGGTAGTCAATAAAAATGGTAAGCCTTCTTTAACGGAATATGAAATGCAGGAAAACTTAGGGAAATATTCCCTTGTAAAATTTCAATTGCATACCGGCCGTACCCACCAGATAAGAGTGCATTCAAAAAATATGGGCCATCCAATTGTATGCGATCCTTTGTATGGTGATGGTAAGCCAGTCATGCTCTCCGACATCAAAAAGAGATTTAAATTGAGCAAGCACGACCAGGAAGAACGGCCCATGCTGAACAGGGTGGCGCTGCATAGTTACGAATTGAAATTTACGGATGAACAGGGCAAAGCATTTGACCTTGTTGCAGAATTGCCAAAGGATATGCGGGCATTGATACAGCAACTTAAAAAAAACAGACAATAGTAAGAGCCACTTTCCAGTGGCTCTTACTATATAAATAAAAACCAAAACCTAGTTTAAATCAGGTTGTGGAGTATAACGCAAGTAAGGCTTAATTTCTTCAACTCCTTTTGGAAATTTCTTGATCGCATCAGCAGTGCTGATAGATGGAACCACAATTACATTTTCGCCTTGTTTCCAGTTGGCAGGTGTTGCTACACTGTAGTTGGCAGTTAATTGAAGGGAATCGATTACTCTTAAAACTTCAACAAAGTTTCTGCCCGTAGATGCAGGGTAAGTAATAATCAATTTAACCGTTTTATCCGGTGCAATAATCACCAGTGACCTCACTGTAGCGGTAGCAGAAGCATTGGGGTGTATAAAATCATACAACTCAGAAACCTTGCGGTCATCATCTGCAATAATGGGAAACTCTACCGATACGTGCTGGGTTTCGTTTATATCGCCAATCCAACCCAAATGCTTGTCCACAGGATCTACACTTAAAGCGAGCACTTTTACATTACGTTTATCAAATTCACTTTTTAAAGCTGCGGTACGGCCCAGTTCAGTTGTGCAAACCGGTGTATAGTCGGCCGGGTGAGAAAATAAAATACCCCAGGAATCGCCTAGGTAATCATAAAAATTAATTTCACCGAGAGATGTTTTTGCTGTAAAATTGGGGGCTGTATCCCCTAAACGTAGGCTCATAATAAATAATTTTAGGGTACAAATATACAATAATAGTCTATCAATCAAGTAGACTTAATTTTGTTTTTTTATTTTTTTTATTTTAGGTACCTTTCTTCCATGTTATCAAAAAAAACCCAATATGCGCTTAAGGCGCTCGGTTACCTGGCGGGCAGATATGGCGAGGGGCCAGTATTAATTTCAGATATTTCGAAGAAGAAAAAGATTCCGATTAAGTTCCTGGAAACAATATTGCTGGAGCTCAAACAGGCAGGTGTACTGGAGAGCAAAAAAGGCAAAGGAGGCGGTTACTACCTGGTTGAATCTCCCAAAAAAACCACCCTTGCCCAGGCTATCAGGTTGGTGGGTGGCCCTATTGCGATGTTGCCCTGCGTGAGCATTAATTTTTATGAAAAATGCAAAGATTGTGATGAAGCTACCTGTGGGTTAAATAAAGCCATGCAAATTACACGGGACGCTACACTGAAAATTCTGGAAAAGAAAACATTGGTTGAATTAATAGATAGAGCTGATCCCCCATCCGCTAAAGGAGGGTAATTTGTGCGTTTGATATTATTATCGCAAAGCCACGATTCATCTCATTCGTGATTAAAATTAATGCGATCAATTAACCCGAAGAAGCACGTTTCAACTTCAATTTCCCAAAGCGGTTTTTCACGTCATCAATGGCTTTATAAAGGTCATTTTTACGTTCAATATCGTTGAACAAACTAGCCTGCACTACTTCGTTCGCCAGTTCACTTAAACGAACCCCCAATAACCTTACCGGCTTGCCTTTTCGATAAAGCTTATGAAACAATTCCTTTACCACCGGGATAATTTCATCATCTGCACAGGTTAAGGGAATTGACGCCTGCTGGGAAGAAGTCTCAAAATCGGGGTACCTGATTTTTACCGCCACACATCCAGCTACCTTTCCATCCTGGCGTAAATCGAAGGCTATTTTTTCTGTAAGTCTAACCAGTTCGCTCATTAAAAAAACAAGATCGGTTTTATTTTCATGAAAGGTATTTTCACTGGAGATGGATTTGGCTTCGCGGCAGGCTCTTACTTCGCTGTTGTGTAATCCAAAACTTTTATTCCATAACTCCGTGCCCCATTTACCCAATCCTTTTTCCAGTTCTTCTTTCGTCTTAAGACTGATGTCGTTGATGGTAAAAATGCCCATGGCTTTCAATACCGCGTGTGTCTGTTCGCCCACGCCGGGTATTTTATTCACGGGCAGTGAAGATAAAAATTCCTTTTCTTTTCCGAAAGGAACCTGAAGGTAACCATTTGGCTTAGCCTCATTGGTAGCCATCTTTGCAATCATTTTGTTACTACCCATTCCAAACGAAATGGGCAGCTGTGTTTCATCAATGATTTGCTGCCTTAAATTAATCGTCCATTGCAGGGGATTAAAAAAAGTGTCCATTCCGGTAAGGTCTAAATAAAATTCATCTACCGAAGCTTTTTCGAATAAAGGTGCTTTGGAAGCAATAATATTCGTTACCCAGCGGCTGAATTTGCTGTAGTCGCAATAACTCCCTTTCACTGCAATAGCCTGGGGACAAAGTTGCAATGCCTTTTTTGATGGCATGCCCGAATGAATACCAAACCTACGGGCCTCATAACTGCAAGAAGAAACTACTCCCCTTTCCGCACCACCAACAAAAACCGGCTTGCCTTTCAGCGCAGGGTTATTCAATATCTCTACCGAAACAAAAAATGAATCGAGATCAAAATGAGCAATGATGCGTTGCGGAGATGTTTTCACCAGGTAAATTTACAAAATCAATATCGATTTGTACACCCTTGGAAATACGTTTTGCTTTATTTGAAAACTAAATATTTAGATTCAATCTCAACTATATCATTAAAGAATTTCTTAAATAGTGTATAATCTTCCGGTTTAATATCGTTCCTGTTCAGACTTACTTTTCTGATAATCTTCAATAAAGTTGGAGTCCTAATAAATTTTAAACTATATGTACTGTTTTTAAAACTGAAATTTTTATCAGCCGGACACTCCAGTAGCTTTCTGCCTGAAGGCGCCTGCACTTCAATTATTGTTTCGTATACATCCGTATTTTCATAATTCCAATATTCAACCGGATATTCCCTTTTGTCGGCTGATAAGCTCTCAAGCGTTGCTACAACGTCCAGGAAAGGAATTTTCAGCATTTTCATAGACCCTGCTTCTACTAACTCATTCTTGATAGTATAGGTACTTTTGATTGTTAGAGAATCGCCGTTACCCGCAAGTCCTGTAAACGAAACCGTATCCAGTTTGACCGGATTTTTATTGGCATTACTGAGACTTTGTTCAAATGATTCTTTCTGTTTCTCAGCTCCTAAAGATGCATACTCGTTTCGCCATGCGCTTACAATTGCTCCGCATCTTTTTGTTTCAACATTGAGTTTTGCATCGTTACCAGAAAAGGACAATCTAATTTTTCTTAAAGATTCATCCCGCATCCTGTTAACAGCAGTCAGTGGCTGTAAAATGGCCTCCGATTTCTGCCCGTGTAGCGGAATAATTAAAGATAAAGCCCCATTTAAATTAGATGGTAAACTGCCAAACGGAAGATTGCTATCGGTAAGTTCTATATAATATTCTTTACCATCAACATGGAGCAAACTTATACAATGATTAAATTCCATAGATGGCAAGTCCATGTCTTTCATGCCATTATTCCGTGTATCAATTAATACCAACTGTGCATTGATACCAGCTCTTGCAGTAAGCGCCACAAAGAGTGAAGAGAGATCTTTGCAATCACCCAATTTTGTATTCAGCACTTTTGAAAGATTCTGGGGTACATAGCCATTTTGCCTGAACGCAACAGAACTGTACCGTATATTGTTTACGATGTATTCATAGATGCGCTTTGCTTTTGCAAAATTACTTTCAGCAATTTTGTTTCTGAAGATCTCGTTATAGGCAGCCTCCAGCTCGAAATTATCTTTCAAATCCTGGTAAGATATATCGCTGTACCAGCCTGCAACATCAGCCCATGTTTTAATAGTTGAAATATGGAGTACACTGGCAACGTCATTTAAAGGCGGCATCAGCGGCTCTGATTTAACCGGCGGCAAATTGTTCAGCTCCCAGGTATATACTTTAAAATCTTCCACCTCTTTTATGACAGGCGATGCAGTATTATTGCTGAATTTGTAATTTAGCTCCAAGGCTTTGGGCGCTATTAAAATATACCGGGCGTTTTGTGAAGGCGCAAAAGAATTAAAAATAAACTTATCCCAGAAAGCTCTTCCTAACCTGCCGGTTGCATAATTCTGCAACCGATATTTTACATAAATCGCATCACCCGTTTGCAAACCGGTAAACACAGCAGTGCCTTCATTACGTTCCGCAGCCACCTTGCTCCCATTTACTTTTACGACTTCGCATTTTTCCACCAGTATCGACTGTGAATTGCCGCTGGCGAGGTTAATTTCTTTCCAGTTATCAATGCCCTTTTGAGTGTTGATTTTTATCACATACGTTATATATTCCTCAGACGCCCCTTCATCGTACAAAACAGCTCCTTTTTCATCCAGCAGATAAGTATAATCATATCCAGCATCTATTGTAGATTTTTTAATTAGTGCATAAACATCTGTTTCAGGCAACAGCTTATAGAGCTCCAGTTTTTTCGACAAGACGCTGATTTTTTTTCTTGCATCATAATCGGTGCGGTTATAGTAAATATCTTTTTTATAACTTTTCAAAGCATCTTCCGTATTGTTCATTTGCTCGTAAATGGATGCGATATTATGCCAGTATAACCCAACTGAGGGCGCTAGTGCAATCGCTTTTTGGGCAGCGGCCAGTGCATTGGCGTATTCCCTTTTTTCTATATAATAATTACTGATGCTGGTGATCATTCTGGGATCCTGCAACCCCATGGTATTGATTTTTTTTAAGGTAGCAAGATGGTCAGCGTCCTGTCCCATCTCTTTATATTCATCCGCCAAATTTTGAATGATGGAAAAATTATAATTGTTTTTGAGGTACAATTCATACACTTTTACTGCCGCTTTGCTATCTTTCTGAACCAGCTTTTTAACCCTGAACATCATATCGACAAAGGAAACATTTTCGGGGTACCTGGCATACCCTTTTTCCACCAGCTTTAACAGCTCCTCTATTTTGTCAAGCTTTCCCAGAACAGCTGCTTTTAACTGGATAATATTTTCATCTTCCCCAAATAATGAAGTCATCTTTTCTATCACAACATCCGCTTCAGTATATTTTTCAGTGTTGATAAGCGTTTGAATTTCCATCTGAAGATTGATGTAACTAAGCGAATCATTTTCTTTCAACCAGTCTATCTCCTGCAACAGAAGCGTTCTGTTTTCACTCTTTACTGATATCTGCATCAACTCAAATCTCAGCAACGGATCACCGGACGCAATTTTAAGTGCGTCTTCTATAACAAGCCTAGCTTCTGTTTTTTTTGAATCTCTGAGATAGGTTTGAGAAAGCAAAATGTAATTTACCAGGTTAAAAGGTTGCTCCCTTATTTTTGTTTCGAAAAACAACTCGGCAAAATGTTTTAATGAACCCGTGCTATCTGCGATGGCAGCTTTTATGTAGGGCTGTACAACAGCAGTTGAAGTACAATTTGGCAGCGGTAATAATGCATCATCTGTAAACCGCACAATAAAATTCGGCAACGTATTATCTGTATAGCCTAACTGCACAAGCACCCGGTTATACCCCTTTTTAAGCTGACACTTTTTTTTGTAATAGTCCAACTCTGTTATCCTTTCTTTCGATTCTGAAAGTAGCAGGCCATCATTCACCCATATCTTTAAAGATCCGTTAACGCCTGCGTTTAAAACAGCTTTGGTATCTTCAGGAACATAAACAAAAGCTTGTGCATACTCTATTGCAGAGGATTGCTGAATAAAAGGATAACAAAAAACCCATCCTTCGTAGCTAAATTCGGAGGGCTTAAACCACTTAACTTCTACATTGTTCATTCCATTAAATACGGATTCTGCCCCAGCATCAGCTAACGGTTCAGGCTGCATATTGAATCCTGAGCCCGAAAGGTTTTCAAATGGTCCGGCAAATTGCCACTCTTGAACAGAATTGATTTGCTTCCATTCTTTTTCTGCACTGGCATAATCGTTACTGAAAACAGCATGCATTGCTTTTACATATTTCGCTGCTTGCCTGATTGAACCGTTGAATGAATTGTCTTTTTCTATCTGGCTGAGTAAGTTAAGTTGATAGGCCTGCTTTTTTGAGTATTGTCCAAGTACAGATCCATTAAACCACAACGAATATAAATAGGCGTTTTTATCCGCATTTGCAGTAATCTCTCTGATCAGGCCTTCAATTTCAGTTTCTTTACCTAAATAAGTTTGCAGGTATAAAAGCGTACAGTAACTATCCAACGCAGTTGCCGGATTTTTGATACCTTTTTGTAAGAGGGCTTTTGCTTCTTTATAATTTTTTTTGTGAATGGCGTTCCAGGCATCATCATAATCATTGGCACGGGTTGCGGAAAAAATAAAAAGGAACAATAAGGTTGTAATCAGGATTCTGGTCATTTTTAAGTGGTATAAATTTTCACAGATAAATCAAAAATTTCGGACAAAGTTTAAATCAGCATCTATTGATAATACAGGCAAATGGACAGAATTTTTGATAGTATTGTAGGATAGATCAATTTTGATATTACAAACGTTAGCAATTTGAAATTAGTATTTAACATTCATTAATTACATCGTGAATAAATGTAGAAATTTAAAACCTACCGATAAATATCCAGCAATCCATCCGGTAAACTAACATACACTTTCCGGTTTTTCCGGTCTATCTTATCAAGCGATTCCTGGTGGATGGGGATCAGGGCCTCCTTTCCTTCCAGTAAAATGGCACATAATATCTGGTGTGGCTGTTCAATTACTTCTATTATTGCACCAAGGTCTTCGGCATTATCCGCAATCAAATGAAAACCCAACAATGCAATAGGGGAAGAGGTAGCTGCAAAACTGGTAAAATCTGCAGCGGCAAGCCACACTTCTTTGGGCGTTAATTTACGCGCCGCTTCCTTACTGTCGATTCCTTCTAACTTAATATACACTTCTTTATCATTTTTTACTGAAGCTGCCGAAATAAAATAAGGCATAAAATTATCCTTTCCTTCTTCCAGGAAAATTGTTTCCAGGCCTTTCAAAGCCGTTTTTTTACCAAGGCTATGCTGCAATACCAGCTCACCTTTTAAACCAAAGCTGGCGGCTAATTTGCCTATTTTAAAGTATTCGCTCATACGGTATGCAATTTAAGTATTTCATTTAAGCCAATAAGACAGCCTTAATGCAATTGAAAATAAAAAGACCAGGCATAAAAAAAGCAATCCCGAGTAATCAGAATTGCTTTAAAAGAATTAACGGAACAGAGATATTATTCTGCTGTTTTAGTTTCTTCAGGCGTTGCTGCAGGAGCAGTAGCTTCGGCAGTTGCAGCAGCAGGTGCTTCGGCAACTTTTCTAACCACAGGTTGATTGCGGCTATCAGTACGTGCTTTTTTATGAGCACCCTGACGTTTTGCAATGTGAGCATCATGCTCAGCACTCCAGGCAGTAAACTTTTGCATTGCAACAGCTTCATCAAACAAACCTAAACCTACACCTCTTAACAAATGCTTCAGGTATAATACGCCTTTGAAAGACAGGATACGACGTACAGTGTCAGTAGGCTGAGCACCTTTGTGTAACCAGTCCAACGCCTTCTGACGGTCAATCTGCACAGTTGCAGGAACAGTCAGGGGATTGTACGTACCAAGTTTCTGAATAAATTTGCCGTCGCGTGGGCTTCGTCCATCTGCTACTACGATGAAGTAGAACGGTCTCTTTTTTGAACCGTGTCTTTGCAGTCTCATTTTTACAGCCATAAAAAATAGAAATTTTTTTGGGTTGTGAATAAATAGGGTTTCTAACTCTCCTTAAAAGGAACGGCGAAGATAACATGCTGTAAGAAATTATCCAAATTTTTAAAACCGTTTTAAAATATTTTCAATGTTAAACTTCTGTCGCTGCCCTCTTTTATTTACAAGTCCAATGCCAGCTTTCTTCGGTAATGTAAATTAACTATCTTTCTAAAAATACCACCAAATGAAAAAGTATGGCTTTTTTATGCTTTTGTTATTAGCTGCCTGCAGTGGTCCAAACCGACTGAAAAAATATTACACAGCAGAAGATAAGACTGTTTTTGACCTTGTTGAAAAATTGAAGAAAAATGGTAATGATAAAGAAGCACTGGAACAATTACCGCAAGTATACAAAACAGTTGCAATCAAACGAAAAGCATTGACAGAGGCGAATTACAACAATCTTGTACCAGGCGACCGTTACATGCAGCTTGCAAAAGAATACGGGGTGATGTTGCAGATGTACGAGCAAATAAGCGAAGTGCCCGCAGCTAAAAAAATCATTGATGACTTGTGGGATCCGTCACGGCAGATTCAGGATGCAAAAAACACCGCAGCTAACGAATATTATAGCCAGGGGCTGGAATATCTTACTTATAATAACCGGATTTCCGCCCGCAATGCCTACGATTTTTTTAGTAAAGCAAATGAGGCTGTGCCAGGCTACAAGGATGTGCGCCAACTGATGCAGGAGGCTACAGAAAGAGCAACAATTAAAGTAATTGTAAGGGCAGCCAATTATTACAACCGCAACTGGAACTACTGGGGTTTTGAAAACGACTGGCTGCAGCAGCACATTATTAATGACCTCAATAACCAATCTTTCAGAGATGTTCGCTTTTACAGCGATTGGGATGCCAGCATTCGCCAGATAAGACCAGACAGACTGGTTGAACTGAATTTTACAGAATTATTTGTGGGCCAGGTTTTTGTTAAACGCTATACTATCAACCGTAGCAAAGAGGTGCAGACCGGCACTACCAAATCAATACCCGCCAGGCCTGTTTATACCACTTTTTACGCAACAGTTAATGTAACATCAAGATACATGCAAAGCAGGACTACACTGGAATGCAGGATATATGACCAGGTGACCGGGCATAATTTACTGTTCGACCGTTTTCCCGGAAACGATGACTGTCGAACGGAAACAGCTACTTATACCGGTAATCAAGATGCCCTGCTTCCGGAAGACTGGAGCAGGATTAATAACAGCAATAACTTTAAAATACCCAGCCGGACGGAGGTTGCCAACAGGTTAATCAGAAATTGTTATAGTCCATTATTGAACCGGATAAAAACGGGTGTTCAGTTTGGCTCTGATTGACTTTATTGATTACCAGGTTTTATGTTTGCCGGTTTTAAAAATACGGGACAAATTAAATCCAAAACGAATATCGCCTTTGAAAAAATCACCCGTAGTTTGCGTGATATAGGCCCTTTCATTCATGCCGGTAGCGTTGGAAAATTGTAACTGAAAAACGTGACCACCTGTTTCAATATCAACACCAACAGACAATGGATCGGTGCTTCCACTTAGATTGCCGAACGGATGGTGATAATCAAATGTAAGCGCCATTCTTCTGCTCACTTTTAAACGTGCACCACCACCCATTGCAAAAATGGTTTGGTCGTCGCCGGTATTAACAGGCGAACCACTGTGAACAAAAATCGGGCTTAACTGCATTGAAAATGCAGAGCTGAATTTTCTCCCGGCAACCAGTTGTATGTAATAAGATGATCTGTCTCCAAAACCAGGCTTAACAGGCGCAAAAGATTCTTCTGTCCATACTAAACCGCCTGCGGCAACCACCAGCGAAAAGGGAATGGATCTGGCACCTGTAGATTGTTGCAAAATTCTTTGTTTAATAAAAAGATCCAGTTCTTTCCTGAAGGTACTTCTTCCCATGCCGATGGTAGTATTGTCCGACAGGCCATAATCAAAACTGATACGCATAGAAGCCACGTCCAGTCCATAAAATTGTTTTATGCCGGAGCTTATAAAACCAAACCGGTGCATGATCCTGAAATCAAGATCACCTTTGTGCAACATTTCAATAGAATGTGCATTGATAACTCTTGTTGATTTAAAAGCGCCGGTTACTTTTTGTGTTGCGGGCACACTGTCTTCTACCCCCTTTAAAAGATCCTGCGATTGCAGGTTCATTGAAAGTAAAATACTGTATACAAAAAGAGCAATGGTAAGTTTTATCATCTTTAAAAATTAATTGTGTAAAATTATTTTGTGGTCATCGGCTGGTATTCTGGTATCACCACTGCAATCGCTATTTTCTTATTGATTTTTTCCGCCACCAGGGAAGGGATTGATATCTTGTAATCTGTTAGCGTTATACTGAAATTGCAGGATGCAGCAACAACGCCACTTTTAACAGTTATTACCGCATTGGTACTTACAGGATTGGTTACACCGTGCAGTGTCAATGTTCCATTTACTCTTACAGTAGAAACATTGTCACCGGACAATTGGATTGTTTTACTGTTTTCAATTATTCCCTTAAAAACTGCTTTCGGATATTTATCACTCTCTACATAATTTTCATTAAAATGTTCCTGCATCAATGCTTTGTCAAACTCAAAACCTTTCAACAAAACAGCAAACTCAATTTGCCCGCTGGCCACATCCCAAACGCTTACCACTTTTGTGTTCACCGCCTCAATATTTTCCATTGATGATTTGGAGTAAAAAGATATTTTTCCTGTTTTGGTAAAATACTTAGGCTGCCCAAAACCCGCGAATATCAGCAACGTAAAAAGAATGACAAAAAATGAATATTTCATAAATTAAAAACTTTATTCTTTTTCTACAATTACACACCTGTTTAATTCAACGTCCATTAAAAAACCGGTGCAGATTCCTTTGATGGTTATCTGCTGACCAGCTTTATATTGATTGATTAAACCGATGTGGTGTTTATCCAGCAGGCAGCTTACTTTATGCATAGATGCGGTATCACCTATCATCACATTGGCCAGTGTATCCTGCTGCTTTACTATTTCGGTGATAGTGCCACGCACTTGTATTGTTTTACCAAGGTAGCGGTGATTAGCATTTGCCTCATCCTTTTCATACTCATCAAGAAATGCACCGGCATTCAGTTTTGCAGCAGGTTGAACCGAGGATAAATCTGCCGGTTTGCGGTGGTACTCCTTGTACAAATAAAATGACAAGGGGATGGCTATAACCAGTACAACAAGTATTATTTTTTTCAGCACCTGCAAAATATTGAATGAAATAAAAAATTAGTTACCATAGGCTGCACCTGCAGTAATCCATGTTGTAATAACATCTTTTTCAGTTTGTGTCAGCGGGCCCGTAGGCGGCATTGTTCCATCAACAACCGCCCTTGTATTTATGCGTCCACTGAATTTTACGATGTTACAATCCACTGCCCAGTTCATTCCGCCGTTAGCTACAGTGTTGTTGTGGCAACTTTGGCATTTGGCAACCATCAATGTTTTCACTGCATTAAATTTTGCGCCGGCGGCACCTGTTGACGGCACCTTAACAGTGGCTGTTTTTTCACAACCTGCACCATCTTTTACAAATACTGTATAATCACCTCCGGCGAGGTCGGTGAAGCTGGAAGAAGATCCGTAAGTACCTGTGCTTCCCAGTTTATAAACAAAGCCTGTACTACCAGTAGCAGCCACATCAATTTTTCCATCTGCACCACATGTAGTAGTGGCAGTGGCTGTAGGAGTAATAACGATTGTTTTCCCTGCACATACATCAGTCACAGGCGGAGTTCCCGGGCTGCTTTTACTACAAGATGCAAAATTGATACTGATAATAATTAAAGAGAAAAGGCCAACGCCGTTTAAGATGCTTTTATTCATGATTGTTGTTTAATAAGTAATCGCAATCAACTTATTAAAGGTTGCCTAATAAGAACAAAAAAAACTCAAAAACTACATAAAAAAAGAGCCTCTTAAGGCTCTTTAAAAAATATTGTATTTATGATGTTAGTGTTTTTTAAACCGCTGATATTTTATACCAAACTGCAGCGTGGCGTTAAATAATTTGACATGCCCATCCCCCACACCGGACAGAGGAACACTCATTGTTGGCTCCAGTTGTAAAGAAAAAGACGAAGATAATTTCTTTTCAATTCCGGCTGAAAAATTCAGAACCGAAAAGGCACTTTTATTGCCAGTATAACTATAGGCACCTTCATGAGGCATATTATTTCTTATGTAGTAATAATTATAATCCTCTCTCTTCATAATGTAAGATGAAAGTCCAGCTGTCGCAAAATAAGTTACACCTATTTTTTGTAAAATATTATACCGCATCGTTACAGGAATATCGTACACAAGACATGCTGCGTTTATTTTAACAATCTGCACCATGTTCCAGTAAGATCCGGCTTTGGCTTTATAGTCACCGGGTCCGGCTAAATATTTTTTTGTTCCTGCATAAAAGCCGGTTTGCACACTTACTTTTTTTGATAACTGGTAGCCAATACCTGCACCGAATTTCGCGGTAACAGGATTATTTTTAAAAGCCAGTAATTTCACGCTGCCAATTTCACCACCCGCAGAAGCCAGGAAATAAAATTTCGATACCGAAGAGCTGGTTGCTTTTTGTTTGGGATTACTACCAGTTTCAGCATTTGTAATGCTATTTTTTAAACTGTCTTTAATTTTGGTTGAATCTTTTGAGAAAACTGGCTTAATAACCTGCTTACTGATAATAGTCGGCGCTGGGCTGGTGACAGGAACAGGTGGTTGTCCTTTAATCGTAACATCCCCCTCTTCACCAATTTCTCCATCGGAAACTCGTGATACTATTTTCTTCTTTTTTGACCCAGTTATTTTTTTTGCTTTTTTAGTCAGGTCAAGTGAAGTTTCATTCGCCTGTTCAGCAATGGTGGGTTTAGAAAAATTCTTTTTAGTGCCATATGTTTTTACCTGTCCGATCGGAGAGAATGGCTTTTTAACGACGCTGATTTCTTTGATACCATTTTCTTTTTGCCGGTTCGGTTTCATTTCACCCTTCCGCGGCAGTGTGCTATTTTTTATTACATCACCTTCATTTGCTGAAGCGGATGGCTGTTCATTTATCTTAACACCTGTTTCCTTTTTATCTGCTCTGGTTATGCTTTTTGCATTCCTAGCGGCAAGATGATTTTCTGCATCCGGCTTATTGAAAAAGAAAAGTATAACTGCGCCGCCAATAAAAAGTACTGGAATAGCAAACCACCAGAATACAAAACGGCGGCGCTTTTCTTCCTTGTTCAACCGTATATCCATAGCAGCCCATGCCTGTTCATCAAAAGCCGGCTCGCTGTTGGCAGCGGCTTCCCTGATGCGGTCTTCAATATGGTCAAACTGCTTTTTGCTCATAATATTTTATTGATGCTTCCATCAGCATTTTCTGAATATTTGCTTTTGCTTTAGAGAGATTTGATTTTGAAGTACCAACAGATATTTTCAAACGGCTGGCGATTTCTTCATGTTTAAATCCATCTATTACAAACAAATTAAAAATGGTTTTGTATACCGGGGATAACTGTTGCACAACATCCATAATTTCTTTGTACGACATTTTATCAATGGCTGTTTCTCCACTATGCTCCATCTCAAAATGAGATTCCTGCATTTCAGAAACCAGGTAACTTTTACTGTTTTTTCTAAAGTGATCAATGGCCGTATTGACAAAAATGCTTTTCATCCAGCCTTTTAACGAAGCTTCATAGTTGTCATACCTGGGTTTAAAATTGCCCAGTTCCCTGTAAATTTTTATAAACCCATCATTTACTACTTCCATCGCATCATCTTTGCTATTACAATACCGCAAACAAATAGCCATAGAAAAGCCATAGAAATGCTGATAGAAAGCCTTCTGACTTTCACGGTCTGCTTGTAAGCACCCACGGATAATATGCTCGAGGTCCTGCTTCGTTGGTAAATTTTTAAGGTTGTTTAATAATCGTATTTAACGGCAAAATGGTTGCCTGACTGTAATATCTTATTCTGTGATTTGAGTAAAGGCAATACAACCTGATGTAACCGGATTTTTTATTTTTATTATCATACAAAAAAGCCACCGTGCTCCCGCATAGTGGCCATAAATATACAAAAAAGTTCTGTCTACCTTTTTCCCATACCGGGCATTTTGCCCATCGGCATTTTGTTCATCATTTTCATCATTCCTTTCATTTGCTCAAACTGTTTTAAAAACTGGTTCAATTCGGCAATGTCCTTGCCACTGCCTTTGGCAATGCGAAGCTTACGGTTTGGATTGATAATATCCGGATTACGACGTTCTTCCAAAGTCATCGAATTAATCATGGCTTCAATCCCTTTAAACGCATCATCATTGATATCAACATCTTTTATCTGCTTGCCTATTCCCGGAATCATTCCCATCAGGTCTTTAAGATTACCCATTTTTTTTATCTGCTGTAACTGGGTCTTAAAATCTTCAAAATCAAACTGGTTTTTACGGATTTTCTTTTCAAGTTTTGCAGCTTCAACAGCATCATACTGCTCCTGTGCCTTTTCAACCAGACTTACTATATCTCCCATCCCTAATATGCGTTGCGCCATCCTTTCGGGGTAAAAAACATCCAGCGCATCCATCTTTTCACCATTGCTCGCAAACTTAATTGGCTTGTTTACCGTGTACTTAATGGACAATGCCGCACCGCCTCTTGTATCGCCATCCAGCTTGGTTAATACTACACCACTAAAGTCTAGCCGTTCGTTAAAGGCTGCAGCTGTATTTACAGCATCCTGCCCGGTCATACTATCTACTACAAATAAAATTTCCTGGGGATTTACCGCAGCTTTGATGTTGGCTACTTCCGTCATCATAACTTCATCCACTGCAAGACGGCCCGCAGTATCAATTATAATAACATTTTTATTTTTTGATTTAGCTTCTTTTATTGCGTTTTGAACAATGCTTACGGCATCTTTATTTTCCCTTTCACTAAATACATCCACGCCTATTTGCCCTCCCAATACTTCCAGCTGATCTATCGCGGCAGGCCGGTAAATATCAGCCGCTACCAATAAAGGCGATTTACCTTTTTTAGTTTTTAAATAATTCGCCAGCTTACCACTAAAAGTGGTTTTACCACTACCCTGCAGCCCGGCAATTAAAATAATGGCCGGATTACCGGACACATTGAATTCACTTTCCTTACCTCCCATTAATTCGGTCAGCTGATCCTGCACAATCTTTACCATCAACTGGCCCGGACTTACTGCGGTCAGCACTTTTTCGCCCAGTGCTTTTTCTTTAATGGTATCAGTAAATTCTTTGGCAATTTTATAATTCACATCCGCATCCACCAGTGCCCTGCGGATTTCCTTTACCGTATTGGCGATATTAAGTTCTGTAATTCTTCCCTGGCCTTTAATATTTTTAAAAGCGCTTTCTAACTTTTCACTAAGAGAATTAAACATTTTTCTTTATTTATTTAAACGGATAGATATAAAAAAAGTGAACCGTTATGTTCACTGTATACAATTGCAAATGTAATGGAAAATTTTAAGCTCCTAAATACGTGCGCAGCAGGTTGCACCGGGAAGTTACCTGCAATTTGGTAATCGCTTTATCTTTTATCTGCCTTACCCTTTCCCTGGTTAGATTAAACCGTTCGCCAATATCTTCCAGGCTAAGCGCATGATCTACCCCAATGCCAAAGAAAAAACGGATCACATCTTTCTGCCGCTCCGTTAACGTACTTAATGATCTGTCTATTTCTGTAGCAAGTGAGGCTCTGAAAACCAGGTTCATGTCTGTACTTTCCGCATTGGGGTTTTCGAGTACATCCATTAAAGAGCTTTCATCGCCATCGCCAAAGGGCTGATCCATACTGACGTGCCGGACAGAGGCATTAAGTGATGCCGCAACCTCTTCTGTCTCCAAATCAAGAAGTGTTGCCAACTCCTCAGCTGTGGGTTCACGTTCATACTCCTGCTCTAATTGAGAAAATGCTTTGCTTATACGGTTTGTAAGCCCCACCTTGTTTAAGGGCAACCGTACAATTCTTGACTGTTCTGCAAGCGCCTGTAGTATACTTTGCCTTATCCACCATACAGCATACGATATAAATTTGAAGCCACGGGTTTCGTCAAACCGTTGCGCAGCTTTTATTAATCCAAGATTTCCTTCGTTGATTACGTCGGGCAGTGTGAGGCCTTGGTTTTGATATTGTTTGGCGACAGAAACCACAAATCGCAAATTGGCTTTTGTTAGTTTCTCAAGTGCAGCCTGGTCACCCTGTTTTATTCTAATAGCTAATTTTACTTCTTCTTCCGGACTTATTAATTCTACTTTTCCTATTTCCTGCAAATATTTTTCTAAACTCTGGCTTTCACGATTCGTAATCGATTTCGTGATTTTGAGTTGACGCATACTCATAATACAGGTTGTTTAATTTGATTAAAGTTTAAATGCAGTGTGTTTAAAGAAACACATTTTGTTTAACGTAATTTATAGCATTTACAATACGTTACCAAAAAGAATTTTGTGAAAAACCCCATTTTTTTGTGAACGGCTTTTTCGTTTCAGACAGGTCATAAGAAATGGATAACAAAAAATAGTTAAGAAATTATCTTATTACCTCATTTATTTTGTTATTATTGCACTTACACAAGTACAGAATTAAAAATATTGGATGAGTAAGAAAGCACTATATACGTTAGAATACCCGGTGAGATGTTCCCCCGGTATTTTGTATGAATTTTTAAGCACACCTGCAGGACTACAGGAATGGTTTGCAGATAAGGTTGATGAACGCGACGGCGTATTTAGCTTTTCATGGAATGGTGCTACCCCCGAACAGGCAGAATTGATGGAAGGTGAAGAAAACAGGTATATCCGCTTTCACTGGCTTCACATGCCCAAAAGCGAATACTTTGAATTCAGCATTGAAAAATCGGAAGTTACCAATCAGACAATTTTGGTGATTAAAGATTTTGCAGAAAAAAAAGATGTAAAGGATCAAAGCCAGTTGTGGGAATACCAGGTAAAAGACCTGTTTCATCGTTTAGGTAATTAATTTTTCAGCACTGCCAATAATTCTTCAAAAGATTGCTCAATGAAAAGTACTGCAGTATCCCAATGCTGCAACGTTTTTTTCTTGCTGATTTTTACAAATGATTTATTGTTAAGAACCAATGTAAATTCTTCCACCGAAACCTGGTGGAAGGGTATAAAATTGGCTGCGTCAAAAGCATGTTCCCACGGCTGATCATTGACACATAACCAATATTCATTCTGCTGAAGCCAAACAAAATTCGCCAGTAATCTGATCTCCATAAGGCTTTTATATTCGCCAGACAACTGCAGGGTAACGCTGAAAAAATTACCCCACCAAAAAAAAATCCGGATTGCAACTGTATTTTGCTTGTCAAAAAAACGGGGATAATCCAGCATTACATAGGGCAGTCCCCTGTAATTTTCCCCTCTTGAAATTTTAGGATCTTTTAGAAACATAACAGTGGGTAAATCATTTTTTTGTTGCAGCATACTGGTCTGCATTACCGAAAGTGACCCGCTAAAAAGTTCAATCACTTTCTGAATAATCACCTGTTTAGTTAAAATCCATTCGGTATTGCAAACCAATTCAAGTTCCTTGGCAGAAAGCATTATTTTTGTTTCATCCTTTGTCATAACGGTTAAGGTACAAATTACTTATTAAAGCTTCGCCTGCTGGCGGATTGGGATGATAAAAAAATTAGACAAACTGATTATCCGGTCGTTTTTAGGGCCTTTTATTGTTACGTTCTTCATCACTTTTTTTGTTTTGATGATGCAGAACTTATGGAAATATATTGACGACCTGGTAGGCAAAGACCTGGATCTTTTTACTATAGGTAAATTTTTATGGTATGCCAGCGCCACCTTGCTCACATTATCTATGCCCATTGCCATACTCATTTCTTCCATTATGACTTTTGGTAACCTTGGCGAAAGTTTTGAGTTGGTTGCTATTAAATCTTCCGGTATTTCGTTACTACGTTTTATGCGCCCGCTTATATGGGTTGCGCTACTGCTTTGTGGTATCACCTTTTTGTTTGCCAATTATGTTATCCCTTATGCTACCTTAAAGTTTAAAACCATTTACTATGATATTGCTTTTAAAAAGCCCGCACTTGATTTAAAACCGGGTACGTTTTACAAACACATACCCGGCTATGCGATAAAAATATCCAAAAAAGATGCTGATGGAAAAACTATACACGATGTGGTAATTTATGAGCAGCAAAGCCAGTTACAAGACAATAGTATTGTTGCCGAACGGGGAACTATGAAGTTATCTGGAGATAAAAAATACCTTGAGTTTGTGCTGCAAAACGGCCACCGCTACCAGGAACGCGGTAACTCTGTAGATACCAGTACTGAGTTTATCCGCATGGGATTTAAAGAATATAAAAAGCTGTTTGATATTTCATCACTTCAAATGATGAATACCCCCGATTCTGTTTTTAAAAACGATTTTAAAATGATGAGTATTCGTTTACTCGACAAGTCGATAGACAGTACCCAAAAACAAAGAGATAGCCTTCGTAAAAAATTAACAGTTGACATAGGCACGCAAATGCACTATTTAAACTTGCCTGACAGCATCTGGAATAAAACACCGGCGGTAACCTCAGACACAGCCGCTGCTTTGGCAAAGCTGCCCGACTCTGTAAAAATAAAAGTATACGATGGTGCTCTGGCAATTGCATACGCTTTAAAAAATACTTACCAGCTCTCCGGTACTGAGATAGATACAAAACGAAACGGCATCAAAATGGGATTAATTGAATGGCACAGAAAGTTTTCGCTATCACTGGCATGCCTGGTATTATTTTTTATTGGTGCACCTCTTGGTTCCATTATCCGTAAAGGCGGACTTGGCATGCCGTTGGTAATGGCTATACTATTCTTTCTGATATTTCACCTGCTAAATATGTTCGGCGAAAAATTTGTAAAAGAAAATATGACCACGCCATTAATTGGAATGTGGCTGGCAATTTTGGTATTGACTCCTATCGGTATATTTTTAACTTATAAAGCCATGCATGACTCTGCATTGTTTAATAAGGAATTCTACTACCGGGTTTTTAAAGACCTTCGCCAGTCTGCAGGCCCGCTTGTTAATAAACTAAAACGTAAACAATAGTTAATTACATTTATACAATAAATAATTTTTATGAAACAATCATCACGCAGAAACTTTATTGCCCAATCTGCTTTGGCAGGTATTGGCGCCTTGGTAACCTTACCATCTTTAGCGGCCCGGGCAGATGCTGAGAACAAGCTTTCCGCAATTCCCTCTTCTCCTTTAAAGACTGGTTTTGATCAGCAACCCTTGCCCTATGCGTACAATACACTGGAGCCGCTGATTGATACCATGACCATGGACATCCATTACAATAAACACGCTGCTACCTACAGCAAAAATGTGAAGGAAGCAGCCCAGGCCGAAGGTGTAGATACAACCAAGCCGCTGGAAGATGTGTTGAATAAGATTTCGAAATACACTGTAAAAATGCGCAACAATGCCGGCGGACATTATAATCACGAAATGTTCTGGAAGCTTTTGTCAGCTGATCCTAATACTCAACCAGACGCTAAATTATTGGCAGCCATCAATACCAGTTTTGGCTCAATGGATGAAATGAAGAAGCAGTTTACAACTGCGGCTACCAGCAGGTTTGGAAGCGGCTGGGCATGGCTGATATTTACTGCAGATAAAAAGTTAGCCATTATTTCAACCCCCAACCAAGACAACCCGTTAATGGATATAGCTGAAACAAAAGGCTTTCCCGTGATGGGACTGGATGTATGGGAACATGCCTATTACCTGAAATATCAAAACCGACGGGCAGATTATATCGCCAGTTTTTGGAAATTATTAAACTGGAAAACTGTTTCTGAACGTTTCAACAGCATTTAAAATGTTTCATTACTTTATAAACGATTTGTAATTTTTGTACCCGCTTTGAGGCGGGTATTTTTTTATTGACAATGTAAATGCCCTGAAAAAAAGAAGCTATGCCTTAATTGGCTCAGCCTTTGCAATCGAAGCCTGCTCAATGAGGCAACTATAGCAAAGGCTGATAAATTGGGGATGCAATCGTATAAACGAATATAGTTGTTGTAATGTTGCCGCAGCCTCTCATTATTTTTTTTAGCAATTTTTTTTGTTTTAAAACAATGCTTTTTTAAGTGCTATAAAACCTACTTTCGTTTTTTATAAAAATATCTTTTACCAAAAATAGTTTGATATGCAAGTTTGGAAAGAATACCAGGAAAACAATAAGGATCGGTTTTTAAACGAATTGCTGGAACTCCTGCGTATACCCAGCATCAGTGCGGCAACCGAGAATAAAGCGGATATGGTGACCTGCGCAGAAGCTGTAAAAAAACGCTTGCTGGAAGCAGGAGTTGATAAGGTTGAGATATATTCTACTGAAGGACATCCTATCGTGTATGCCGAAAAAATAATTGACCCGGCAAAACCAACGGTGCTGGTTTACGGCCACTATGACGTACAGCCTGCCGAGCCGCTGGAACTTTGGAAGAGTGGCCCATTTGAACCCGTAATTATTGATGGTAAAATTTTTGCCCGTGGCAGTTGCGATGATAAGGGACAGGTTTACATGCATGTGAAGGCCCTGGAAACATTAATACAAACCAATACGCTGGGCAATAATATCAAATTTTGTATTGAAGGTGAGGAGGAAGTTGGCTCACCTAACCTCGGCAAATTTGTCGCAACACATAAAGAAGTATTAAAGGCAGATGTAATTTTGATAAGCGATACCGCCATGATCAGTCTGGATACACCCAGCATTGACATTGGTGTACGCGGATTGAGCTATATTGAAGTAACGGTAACCGGACCAAACCGTGATCTGCACAGTGGTGTGTACGGTGGTGCTGTTGCAAATCCAATTACAATGTTGGCGAAAATGATCGCGAGCTGTCATGACGAGAACAATCATATTACATTACCTGGTTTTTATGATGATGTTGTAGAAGCAACCGCAGAAGAAAGAAAATTAATGGCCGAAGCACCTTTTGATGAAAAGGAATTTAAAGATGATTTAGGGATTCAGGAATTATGGGGGGAAAAGGGATACAGCACCAATGAACGAACCGGTATACGTCCTACTTTAGAGCTCAATGGCATATGGGGCGGTTACCAGGGGGAAGGTGCTAAAACTGTACTGCCCAGTAAGGCTACTGCAAAAATATCTACCCGTTTGGTGCCTAACCAATCGTCTGAAAAAATAACGGCCATGCTGCTGGAACATTTTAAAAAAATTGCACCGCCCGGTGTAACTGTTACGGCTTTTGAACACCATGGCGGTGAACCTTATATGACTCCTATTGATAGTACTGCCTATCTCGCAGCGGCCAAAGCAATAGAAACGACTTTCGGTAAAAAACCAATACCGGTGCGTGGTGGCGGAAGTATACCCATCTGTGCGCTGTTTGAAAAAGAATTAGGTATCAAAATAGTCTTTATGGGTTTTGGATTAGACAGTGATAACTTGCATAGTCCTAATGAAAAATTTAACCTGGAGAATTATTACAAGGGCATTGAAACCATACCGTATTTTCATAAGTATTTTACAGAGATGATGACTAAGTAGTATCAAGTATTTAGTATTAAGTATTTAGATCACAGCTATCAATTTTAATGCGTTCTTTAAAATTGGAACCTGCAACAAAATAATTTACAAGAAACCCCGTAATCGCTGGATGATTACGGGGTTTCTTGTCTGAGTACTTAATACCAGATACTTGATACTTGCTGTCTCACCTTCCCCACCCCCATTCTAAAAAAGCTGGAAACGCTCTCGCCCAGGTGGGCACGTCGTGCCTTCCATCCTGTAATTCCAGATAAGCGATATCATCGTCTTTATAGCCCTTAATTTTTAACTCCTCAATCAAGCTGATGGTGTCGTCGATGGCATCAATAATACCATTGTTGTTGCGGTCAGCGGTTTCATCCTGTGTGCCCACTTCAAAGAAAAATTTGAGCCATGCTGAGTACTTACCTTCCTTCACCTGCCGGTGCATGATCCTGTTTTTTGATTCATCAAAATCTGGTGCATACTGGTCCTTATCCCTCCACCAAAGCGAGCCGCTAAAAACTCCCACTTTTGTAAATTCGTACGGGTAATTCCAAACAATATCCAGCGCACTTAAGCCACCCAAGGAAAAACCTGCATAGGATTTCTCAATAAAATCATATAACGGATAGGCTTTGCGCAATAATGGCAACAACTCTTCAAAAACAAACTGATCATGTAATGCAGCTTTAGCACCACGATTCATGTAGTCCAGTATTTTTGCTGTGGCATATTCATTTTTCCTATCGTGCCCGCAATGGAGCCCGACACAAAAAACAGGTTGAATGGCATTGCGGTCATACAAGCGTTTTAAAATATGTTGAAAATGCATGGTGACAAGATCCTGCCCGTCATTAATCAATAATAAGCTTACTTCTTTTTTTGCAGCAACTTTGTCCGGTAGATAGCAATCTACTTTTACATCTCTTTTTAAACAAACTGAGTGAATGATATGATGCTCTGTAATAACTACTGCGGTTTTCCTGTTTGGCATAACTCCAAAAATAAGCAAAGCGAATCAATTTTTCGCGGAGGCCATTTTTGATTACTGTCTCTTTTACTGGTAAAACCCTTACGGCCTGCAAGTATTATTTGGAAAATTCAGGCGAAAAAAATACATTGGGTTAGATATGGATCTGTTTACCGATGATTTAAAATCAGCAGTCATTTTTAAAAATCAGTTATGAAAAAAATAGGCATTTTACATGGAAAGGAAAGAAGTTTTCCCGATGCTTTTGTAGAAAGGGTAAACAGCAAGAATATTGAGGGCATTGTTGCTGAGCCGGTTAAAATAGATAAAGTGATACAGGGTGTAAGTAGTGGTTATGCAGTTATTATCGACCGTATATCTCAGGACGTGCCTTTTTACAGGGCCTTTTTAAAAAATGCTGCGCTTTGTGGTACAGCGGTCATAAACAATCCTTTTTGGTGGAGTGCAGATGAAAAATTTTTCAACAACTGCCTTTCTACAAAAATAAATATCCCTGTGCCTAAAACAGTGATTTTGCCATCAAGGGATTTGCCTGCGGATACCACCGGGGAATCATTTAGCAACCTGGCTTACCCGCTCGACTGGGAAGGTATTTTTAATTATATAGGTTTCCCGGCTTACATGAAACCCTTTGCCGGTGGCGGCTGGAAAAGTGTTTATAAATTAATTGACCAACATGATTTTTTTGATAAACACGGCGAAACCGGCGAACTGGTAATGATGCTGCAGGAAGAAATCATTTTTGAAGAATATTACCGTTGTTACTGCATTGGTGGCAAGTATGTTCGTATTATGCCGTACGAACCACGCAACGTGCATGCCTTGCGTTACGTAGCTGATTTCAAACCGTCAGAAGAAAAACTGCAATTGATGACGGATATCGTTTTACGTATCAATCACTACCTGGGCTATGATTTTAATACGGTTGAACTGGCATTGCGGGATGGCGTGCCTTATGCCATTGATTTTTGCAACCCCGCACCCGATGCGGAAAGAACCAGTGTGGGCGAAGAAAATTTTGAATGGGTAGTGGAAACAGCTGTAACATTTGCCATCGAAAAAGCACAGGCGCAAACCGATGGAGCTGATAATTTAACCTGGGGCGAATACATAAAAAGAAGCGCCGCGAAGCAACCTCTTTTTTAATAGATAGTTTTAATGGATAATCGATAATCGGCTGAAGCAAATACCTTCAATTTTTATCGCTCATTATTATCGATTAAAGTTATTGATGCTTTAAAACAATATCTCAAATGGAAAGTTTGATTAACAAAGGCATGGACTCCGATTTTAAGAAATTATCAATTATCGTTTAAGCAATTATCAACTAACATGGCGAGCTTATCATACAAAGGATTTACTATTGGTGTTGAAGAAGAGTACATGGTACTTGACCCGGAGACAAGGGAATTAAAAAGCCATGAACAAAGAATTGTTCAGGAAGGTCAGAAAATTATTAAGGATAAAGTAAAGGCAGAAATGCACCAGGCGGTTGTTGAGGTGGGTACAGATATTTGCCAGGATATTGATGAAGCCTTTGTCGATGTAGCTACCCTTCGTAAAACAATCAGTGGCATTGGCGAGAGCTTAGGCTTTAAACTGGGCGCCGCCGGTACGCATCCTTTCAGCCATTGGGAAAGCCAGCTAATTACAGACCATGCCCGCTACAACGAAATTGTAAACGAGTTGCAGGAAGCTGCCCGCAGCAACCTTATTTTTGGTTTACATGTGCACGTAGGGATGGAAAACAGGGAGATGGCTATTCATATCGCCAATTCGGCCCGTTATTTTTTGCCACATGTATATGCGTTAAGTACCAACTCTCCTTTCTGGGAAGGGAGAAAAACAGGTTATAAATCTTACCGTACAAAAGTATTTGATAAATTTCCACGAACAGGTATACCAGATTATTTTGAAAGCATTGAAGCTTATGAGAGTTATATAAAATTACTGGTAAAGACAAACTGCATTGATAATGCAAAAAAAATATGGTGGGATCTGAGGGTACATCCCTTTTTTAACACGGTAGAATTCCGTATCTGTGATATACCTATGACAGTGCAGGAAACCATTGCCATCGCAGCACTCTTCCAGGCATTGTGCGCCAAGCTGTATAAGCTGCGCAGCCAGAACCTCAATTTTATGACATACTCACGGGCACTGATAAACGAAAATAAATGGCGGGCCAGCCGTTATGGTATTGATGGCAGCATGATTGATTTTGGTAAGGAAACCGAAGTCAATACAAGGGTACTTATTTACGAATTGCTCGATTTTATAGATGATGTAGTGCCGCAGTTAGGCAGCCGCCACGCCATCAACTATGTGCACAATATGCTTGAACAGGGCACAGGTGCAGACAGGCAGCTGAAGGTATATGAACAAAATAAAAGTCTTGTTGAAGTGGTGGATTACATCCAGGGTAATTTTTTGGCCGGCATTTAGCAATTCAACAATGTTTTAAGCGATTATCTGCAACTTTTATCCAGGTACAGCAGTACTTCGAAAATACTCTACAACCTGCCTGCAGGATAAAACCGGCAAAATTTTATTAATTTTGTGCCATGTGTTTAGTAGAAAAAAAGCAGTTTCGCGTAGCTATTCTTGATTTATATGAGGGAGTTCCCAATCAGGGAATGCGGTGTATCCGTGAAATAATCAACCAGTTTAGTGATTTTAATAACCTCGAAATAAGTTGGGATGAATTTGACGTTCGTCAGAAAAATGAAGTTCCCGATCTTTCATACGATATATTTATTTCCAGTGGCGGACCTGGTAGTCCGTTGGACAGCGAAGGCAGCGAGTGGGAAAAAGTATATTTTACCTGGCTTCATACCATTGAAAAATGGAATGCAAATGAGGCTAACATCCAAAAAAAATATGTATTCTTTATCTGTCATTCCTTTCAGTTAGCATGCAGGCATTATAATATTGGCAACGTTTGTCAGCGAAAGAGTACTTCGTTTGGGGTGTTTCCTGTTCATTTATTAAAAGATGGTAAAAGGGAAATTGTTTTCGAAGAAATGAAAGATCCTTTTTATGCGGTGGACAGCAGGGATTTCCAGGTAATTGAACCTAAACACAATACCCTTCACCAATTAGGCGCCACCATTCTCGCTATAGAAAAAGAAAGGCCGCATGTACAGCTGGAACGAGCGATCATGGCGGTTAGGTTTAACGAGTACATGATTGGTACCCAGTTCCATCCCGAAGCAGATGCTGTTGGTATGAGCATGCATTTGCAAACAGAAGATAAAAAGAAAACCGTGATTGAAAATTACGGTCATGATAAATGGAGCAGTATGATTGAACAATTGAACGACCCTGATAAAATTGTTTATACCTACGAACATATCCTTCCTAATTTTTTACAAATAGCTGTACAAAGTTTACAACCCGTGGAAATATAATTCTGTCATAATTGGTGATAAACTATGGTATTATGATTATTTTTAAGCAATAAAATAGTATCAATCATACCGATCATGCAGAAAGAATTAAGGCGAAAGTTTAATGATAATTTTTCTGAAGAAAAATACACAGCTTTTTTACAGCAATTAGAAAATTTGCACCCCGGAGCTCTGGAATTCAGAATTGCGGAAACACCGGTTTTTATTCCCAAAGATTTCACACAAAAAATGCTGGATGCCTGTGAAGACATAGTTGATATTATTACAGCCCCCAACTTTAAGTCACTTACTCAAAAAGCGATTCCTGACAGTGTGGTCGCAGGCGATGAAAAAGACCATCCTGAATTTATTGCTTTTGATTTTGGCATCTGCGAAAATGCCAATGGGACATTGGAGCCGCAGCTAATTGAAATGCAGGGATTCCCTACACTATTTGCTTTCCAGGCTTTTCATTCGGCTATAACAAAGACCTATGCAGAACTTCCGGCTACTTATGATGCGTATTTAAACGGCTACAACGAAACAACTTACCTGCAGCTTTTGAAGGAAATTATTGTTGGGGATTGCAACGCCGAAAATGTTATCCTACTGGAGATTTATCCGGAGCAGCAAAAAACACGCATTGATTTTTATTGTACGGAAGATGTGCTGGGGATTAAAACGGTGTGCCTGACTAAAGTAATAGGTGAAGGAGACCAGTTATTTTATGAACTGGATGGAAAGAAAACACTGATAAAAAAAATCTACAACCGGCTCATTTTTGATGACCTGTACCAGCAGGAATATCCCGAAAATTCAATTGATATATCCCGTCCCTGGGATGTGGAATGGATACCGCATCCGAATTGGTTTTACCGCGTTAGCAAATACACATTGCCGCTGATCGATAACCCTTACGTTCCTCCTACCTTCTATCTCAACAAATTAAACCAAATACCGGAAGACTTGGAAAATTATGTGCTGAAGCCGCTGTTTTCATTTGCGGGAATGGGCGTAATTATTGATGTCACTATTGAAGATATCAATAGAATTACAGATCCCGAAAACTGGATACTACAGCGCAAAGTAAAATACGCAGATGTGATTGAAACACCCGATGTACCTGCAAAAGCAGAAATAAGATTATTTTATTTTTGGAAAAAAGAATGGAACCGTCCGGTAGCCGTTCACAACCTGGCCCGGCTTAGTAAAGGCAAAATGATTGGCACCCGTTACAATGCAGATAAAACCTGGGTAGGCGGTACCGTAGCTTTTTTTGAAAGATGATACAGCCATTTTTTTATTGCCCTGCGTGCTTTTTTAAATACTAACAGATTAAAAACTTAACAATGAAAAAAGGACCTGCCAGATTTTTATATTATCTAAGTCTTTTACAAACCCTGCTCGATAAAGCTGCCAAACAAAAAAACCCGGCATTGTGGCTGTATAAAAATGATGCCCGTACACCACTTTTCATGTTGGAAGGATTGGCTAAGCTGTATACATCGGTAAATAACCCAAAAAAATTTACAAAATTACAGGTACATTTTAAATTGCTGGAAGATACCCTGGGTGCAATTGACTATTATGATAACATCGCAAAAGATATCAGCCTAAATAAAAAAATACCTGCCGGTATTACCAGTTACCTGCAAGCACAAACAAGGGAAAAAATACAAAGCCTCAACGAAATACTGGTTGAAAAAGAATGGCTTTCGGTTGGCGGTATCCGCATAAAAAAAATACAAAGGAAACTTGACAAAGCTGATTGGCTGGAGGAAGAACCTGAAATAAACGCCATCAACGAATTTTACGGAAATTCAATTTATGCCATTACTGAATTTATACAAAACAAGAAATACCATTTTAACGATATAGAATCAGAAGTGCATGAATTACGTCGAAAACTGCGTTGGCTCAGCATTTATCCGCGGGCTTTGCGTGGCAGCATTCAATTATCTAAAAATAAAAAAATGCCGAAGCACCTTGCCAAATATCTAACCAAAGAGATTACTACTTCGCCCTACAACAAAATGCCCGATGCCGGTGATGCTACCTATTTTTTATTGCTGGAACAAAATTATTTTTATGCACTTAGCTGGATGATTGACGCATTGGGAAAAATCAAAGACAGGGGATTACATGTGATAGCTGTGAAAGAAGCCTTACAGCAATCAACAGAATTATCTGATGCAGACGCATTAAAAAAGACTTACCAGTTGTTAGGTATCAAACAACCCAAATTGGAGCAGTTGCTCGTTGAAGCTGAAAAAATTTGCCAGACTTATTTTGATGAACATAACCTGGAAAACCTGGTATTTGGGATGGGCTCGGTAAAATAGGCGAAAGCACCATATCATAAAAAAAAGCCCCGATAAAACTATCAGGGCTTCTGTTTATGCTTTTACTTTAGCAGGAACTTTTTTCTTAACTTTTTTCAAAGCTGCTTCTACTGCTTTGCTTAATTCATCGTATGTTACTTTACCTGTAAAACGTTCGCCGTTTACAAAAAAAGTAGGTACGTCTTTTACTCCGCGGTTAATACCTTCTCTCATATCTCCCTGTACCTGCCATCCATAAGTAGCATTTACCAGTTCATCCAAAAAACGTTTGTTTTGTACACCTGCTTCCCTGCTATGCAATTTTAAACTTGTTGTGCCCAGATTTCTGCGGTTAGCAAAAAGAATATTGTGCATTTCCCAAAACTTACCGTCTTGTGCAGTTGCTACTGCGGCTTCGCCAGCCTTTAAGCTACGCTGGTGGATATTTGTCATTGGAAAGTGACGAAAATTAAAACGTACTTTCCCTTCATATTCTTCCAGCAACTGTTTTACTACTTCGTTGGCTTTTGCGCATACTTCACTTTCATATTCACCAAATTCTTCCAATGTTACCGGAGCATTGATATCGCCAACAAATACATCTCTCGGTTCAATAATTTCAACCACCTCTTTTTTAAATGCCATAATATATCTTTTATTTTTATGTCATATCCCACATTGCTTACCTGGATTATGACCTGTTATAACAACCAATTCCGGAGAAAAGTTTTCACCTTTTTTATAATATATACGTCCTCAAAAAGGTTGTGTAAGCGCTTGAAGGTAATATTTTTTGCCCTTTTTTTACTACCGTCCAAACTTTATTCGTTCACAGTTTATCCACAAGGCTGATTTTCAATCTTTTATTAGTCCAGCCTTCATCTTAAATAACTTTAAATTAACCAGCTTTCACCGCATTTTCCTTTGTCTTATCTGCAATCACTTCATTTCTGAAAACTACCACGCCGTCAAAAACATCCACCAGAACCGGCTTGGTTTTATCAATATCACCCATCAAAATCCGCTTGCTCAACTGGTTTACGATTTCCTTTTGAATTAACCTTTTCAAGGGTCTTGCACCAAACTGTGGGTCATACCCATTTTCAGCCAGGTAGTCGAGCGCATAATCACTAAACTCCAGTTGAATGCCTGATTTTGACACCAGATCTTTCAGGTTATCCAACTGAATCCGGATAATTCCCTTGATTTCCTTTTTCATCAATGGCTGGAACATAATTACTTCATCAATGCGGTTTAAAAACTCTGGCCGGATGGTTTGACGCAACAGGCTGAGGACTTCAGCTTTTGTGCTTTCTACCACTTCCTCTTTATTTTCATCATTTACCTTTTCAAAATTTTCCTGGATAATATGACTTCCCATATTACTGGTCATGATCACAATCGTATTCTTAAAGTTCACTATCCTGCCTTTATTGTCGGTCAGGCGACCATCATCCAGCACCTGCAATAAAACGTTGTAAACATCCGGATGCGCCTTTTCAATTTCATCCAGCAGAACCACGCTATAAGGTTTGCGCCTAACCGCTTCAGTTAATTGTCCGCCTTCATCGTAACCCACATATCCCGGAGGTGCACCTACCAGCCTGCTCACAGAATGCTTTTCCTGGTACTCACTCATGTCAATACGGGTCATCATGCTGTCATCGTCAAACAAATACTCTGCCAATGCTTTTGCCAACTCTGTTTTACCCACACCGGTAGTACCTAAAAATATAAATGAACCAATCGGTTTTTTGGGATCTTGCAAGCCTGCCCTGCTGCGGCGGATCGCATCACTTACCGCTTCAATGGCTTCATCCTGGCCTACCACCCTTTTATGCAATTCCTCTTCCAGGTGCAATAATTTTTCCCGCTCGCTTTGCAACATCTTAGTTACCGGGATACCGGTAGCTTTCGCAACACTTACAGCAATATCTTCCGCATCCACTTCTTCCTTCAACAAACGCTTTTCACTGATTTCATCCAGCAGCGCTGTCTGTTCCTGGATGATCTTTTCCTGCTGTTGTACTTTACCATATCTTATTTCTGCAACAAGGCCATAATTTCCTTCCCGTTCAGCTTTTTCAGCTGCAGATTTCAGGTTTTCAATTTCGCTTTTAGCTGATTGTACTTTTTCGACCACTTCCTTTTCCTGCTGCCATTTAGCTTTAAAAGTATCCCGCTCAACAGCCAGGTTACCTATTTCCGTATTCAGCTCTTTTAATTTCGTTGCATCATTTTCTCTTTTAATGGCTTCTCTTTCAATTTCAAGCTGACGAATCTGCCGTTCCAGTTTATCCAGCTCTTCCGGCATTGAATTCATTTCCAATCTAAGTTTGGCCGCACTTCCATCAATCAGGTCAATGGCCTTATCAGGTAAAAAACGGTCAGTAATATAGCGGTGCGATAATTCAACGGCCGCTATAATGGCTTCGTCTTTTATTAATACGTGGTGATAGGTTTCATACCTGTCTTTCAATCCCCTTAAAATAGAAATCGCATCTTCCACACTTGGCTCATCAATCAACACCTTCTGAAAACGGCGTTCCAGTGCCTTGTCTTTTTCAAAAAATTTCTGGTATTCATTCAATGTTGTGGCACCAACTGCCCTTAACTCTCCACGTGCCAAAGCAGGTTTCAAAATGTTGGCAGCATCCATTGCGCCATCACCGCCACCAGCACCTACCAGTGTATGTATTTCATCGATAAACAAAATGATATCTCCGTCACTACCGGCCACCTCCTTCACTACTGCTTTTAATCTTTCTTCAAATTCTCCCTTGTATTTGGCGCCCGCAATCAGCTGGCCCATATCCAGCGCATAAATAATTTTTGATTTTAAATTCTCCGGCACATCACCATTCACAATGCGCATGGCTAAACCTTCTGCTATAGCGGTTTTGCCAACACCGGGTTCACCTACCAAAATAGGGTTGTTCTTACTTCTTCTTGATAGAATATGCAGTGTACGCCGTATCTCTTCATCGCGGCCTATCACAGGATCCAACTTGCCGGCCCTTGCCATTTCATTCAGGTTCTTCGCATATTTATTCAATGCATTAAACTGGGTTTGTTCTGTCTGAGAAGAAATGGTTGATCCTTTACGCAAATCTTTGATTGCTGCAATCAATCCCTTTTCTGTTAATCCAGCATCTTTCAGCAACTTGGCGCTGTTATCATTTCCCTGCAATATCGCAAGCAATAAATATTCAACACTTACAAACTCATCGCCAAAAGTTTTCAATGCGCTGGTTGCACGCAGCACCACACTGTTCATGTCCCTGCTTACGGACTGGGCAGGCTCTCCACTTTGCACCTTCGGCAACTTATTAATGCTTTCGTCCGCTTTTGTTTCTACAAAATTTACGTTTACATTATTTTTCTTCAGCAAAAATTCTATGGGCGAATCTTCTTCGCTTAACAAAGCTTTCAATAAGTGCTCTGTTTCAATATTGGGATTTTTATTATTGAAAGCCAATTGCTGTGACTGTGCAACAGCTTCCTGGGCTTTAATGGTGAAATTATTAAGGTTCATATTGTAAAATTTATTTTAGTTATTAATTTAATTGTAAAAGAATGCATCCCCGCGAATCACCATTTTTTTTGAAATAAAGATTTTGGAGATTGTTAAATAAGTCATTCAAATTCAACATCCGATTACAGGATAGACAATTTCGAATAACTTTATAAAAATTGTCAAATCTCTATCCAATTTAAATTACAGGAAAATATGGCGCAAAAAATTAGTTCTAACTGTCTAAAATTCATGCTGGTATTGAGTTTTCTGCTACTCTGTCTGCTTACAAAAAGCCAATATAATTTTAGCGGCGTAGATGCTTTTCTCACTTCCAATCAAAAAACGCTGGGCAAAGACCTGGTAGCAGTTGTTTACAAGGATGGCAAAATTGTCTATCAGAAAGCCGTCGGGGATTTTACGCTGAAAAGCCAGGCACCCATAGCAAGTTGCAGCAAATGGCTGACAGCAGCCCTGGTAATGAGCTTTGTTGATGAAGGAAAAATTTCACTGGATGATAAGGTGAGCACTTACTTGCCCATATATGAAACCTATGGCAAAGCGTATATTACTATCCGCAATTGTCTGGCGCACGAAACCGGCATCACCGATAACCAGCATATGATTGCAAAAATTCTGGAACGCAGAAAGTTCGAGTCGCTGGAAGAGGAAGTAAATTCATTTGCAAAAAGGGAGATAGCGGCTAACCCGGGCACAACTTTCGCTTACGGCACTATCGGTTTAAATATTGCTGCAAGGATAGTGGAAGTGGTTGGCAAAAAGAATTTTGGTATGCTGATGAAGCAAAGAATTCTGGGGCCGCTGAATATGAAACACACCACTTTTGAAGGCGATTCTGATGCACCCAATCCTTCCGGAGGTGCAGTTTCCACACCTGAAGATTACATTAATTTTTTGTCGATGATTTTGAACAAAGGTATGTTCAATGGCAAACGAATTTTAAGTGAAGCAGCTATTGAAAAAATGCAAACTGTACAAACTGTCAATATCCCCAAAATATATATACCAAAAACAGCAGAAGGATTTGAGTACGGGCTGGGCGAATGGATACAGGAACAGGACGATAAGGGCAACAGTACCGTAGTAAGCTGCCCTGGCCTTTTTGGTACTTGGCCTTTCGTAGACAAGTGCCGTAAATATGCAGGTATTGTTTTTGTAAAATCCTTATTGAGTGATCAAAAGAGAGAACTGTATCTTGAAATAAAGAAACGCATCGATGAAGAAATACCATCCGCATGTAACTGATGTTGTAAAAGAACAAGATTGAACCTTCACAAAAAAGACTATACCCAATTTATAAAACGAGCCGCTCAGAGGCTTGGCTTTGATCATTGCGGCATTGCCGAAGCAGTTGAATTAACTGAAGATGCCAAGCGGCTGGAAGTGTGGATCAACAAAGGAATGCATGGCACCATGCAGTACATGGAAAATCATTTCGATTTAAGAATTGATCCAAGAAAATTGGTGCCAGGTGCAAAATCTGTAATCACTGTATTGCTTAATTATTTTCCCGCACAACAGCAACAATCGATGGCACCCAAAATTGCAAAATATGCATTTGGCAATGACTACCATGAAGTAATCCGCTGTAAGTTGAAAACTTTGTTGCAGGAAATAAAAGATAACATCGGCGAAATAAACGGCCGTGGCTTTGTTGACAGTGCACCTGTTTTAGAAAGAAGCTGGGCGAAAAAAACAGGCCTGGGCTGGATTGGAAAGAATGGGAATCTGCTTAACAAACAAAGTGGCAGCTTTTTTTTTATCGCCACCCTGATTACCGACCTGGAGCTGGAATATGATGCTCCTTTTGCCAAAGACTATTGCGGCACCTGCACCAAATGCATCGACTCATGCCCCACAGAAGCGATTTTGCCGGATAAAGTGGTGGACGGCAGTAAATGCATTTCGTACTTTACCATTGAGTTAAAAGATGCGTTGATACCGAAGGCCATGGAAGGCAAGTTTGATAACTGGATGTTTGGCTGCGATGTTTGCCAGGACGTTTGCCCATGGAACCGGTTTAGTAAACCAAACAGCGAAATCAACTTTACTCCGATTCCGGCTATATTGGATTTTTCTGTAAATGAATGGGAAGAACTAACGGAAGAAAGTTTTAAACTCATCTTTAGAAACTCCCCCCTTAAGCGCAGTAAATTTAAGGGTATTCAACGCAACCTGAAATTTACAACAACCACCAGTTAACCTTGATAACAATTCTTCTGAACTGATAACTGTTGGTTTGGGGTGGAGGAATTTCCAGTTCGCACCAATTACAAGGTGGAGTAAACTGTTCCTTTAATTGCTTAAATGAATAGCCTGCACTTAAACCCAACTTCGTTTTATTAAAAAGAGAAAATTTATAACCGGCACCGGCTTCGTACAACAACCCGCCGGTAGCCTCGTATTTATTAGCATAGGCTGGCTTGTGGCTTTCAATTACCCAGGGAATGCTGTATCCACCGTTGACGTACCAGAATAAAGTATTTTGTTTTACAGAAAGATTTTTTTGAACGTCTAAAAACAAAGGCACCGTTCGCTTTAACCCGTAATAGTCAATGCCAAGGCCTATTCCGGCGAACCAGTTTTTGTATTGTAAGCCATTAACACTATTAACAAGCCAGGCGGGTTTGCTACCTGTTTGACCAATAGATAGTCCGGTTTGCAGACTGCTCTGGAATTTAGCAGGGGCCAATTTTGTAACATGCTGGCCATTTGCAGAAAGCAAAACAACCAGGCATGTTACGGACAGATAAATTCTTTTTAGTTTCATGGAACCAGCGTGACAGTGGGTGATTAAACCGGGTTTATGTTTTATTTATTGCTGACACAGTATCTAAATTGCTAAACATCAATTGATTTTGGCCAGCTGAATTATAGAATTGACAACATTATAAATTACAAGGTTGCATTGATCGCCATATTTTTAAACCTTTATTTTTTACCAAAGTTTTTTTGAAGGCGCAGGCCGAAATAACTGTAGCGCCGGCCGCCGTAAAGATTCTCCCTGGCGATTTTATTTACACCGAAATTGATTTCAGGACCGATCAGCAATGGGTTTTTAGTCATGCGTGACATACTAAATAAAGCCCCGACTGAAACATTGGCCTGCGTTTTTTTCAGCAGATTGTTATTGCTGTAATATTTGCCTGATGCAGTATCAAACTGCAATGCATTTGAACTAATCAACCTTGCAATGGCAATACTTGTAGTTACGTACGCAGCTCTTTTGTGCTTTTTATTTAGAGCGATTTTAACAGCTACTGGTAATTCTATAAAATGAAAATGATTTTTATAGTTGGACGAGGCCCCTGTTCTATAAAATCTATATGCAGCTGAACTAAGATTCAAATAATTGTTTGCGGGAACAATACTATCCAGTTGGCTGCCAACCGTCATTGTTGTATTGTACATTTTATAATTTAAGCCAATAGATAAAATTGCAGCAGGTGAAATATTTTTTTGAACAAATATTCCTGCAATAATACCAGCGCCTGAACTTATTTTAGAAGGACGATAAACTGGAGTGCCTGCCTGGCTGTTGTTACCCGGCGTACTTATTTGATCAGCGGAATAGTAGGCTTTATTGGCATCGCTGTTTGATGAACCAATAATTCCCAGGTATTGGTTATTTGTTGCTGAAATGCCTGCAGAAAAATTGACACCCAACTTCCACTTGCTGGTTTGTTTTATATGTATTGTTTTATTTGCAACTGATTTGGTATTTTCACCCGATTGTTTTAGAGATTCAATGGTGTCCTTTACGGAAGGCATATTTTTACCCGTTGGGTTTATTACCGGTGAAACGGCAATGTACTTATGCGCAGAATCTACCAGAACCAGCGCTGTATTTTCCTCCACATTTTTACTTTCATTATCAGAAACAGTGGCTGTTTCGTTTCGATCCTCTTCCACAGATCCTTTGCTGATTTTTGTACTTAGCTTTTGTTTCTTTTTATATTGAATTTTTCCGCTGCCATTTTTAGATGCACCGGTAATATCAGGCTGGTTCCTGACTGTCTTTACTTCATTTTGAGCGATATTTGTTTTACCTACGGATTGTTCCTTCGATGCTGCTGATTGAATTAATATTGTCAGAGGCTCCCCCTCTTTCTTTTGCGTGATCAACTTATCAGCAGTTATTTTTTCTTTTACTACCGTTCCTTTATCAGTGGCTGCATCTACACGCTTTGAAAGCTCTACTTCTTTTTTTCCAGAAAGCCTGGAGCTATTAACGTTGCCGGAGATATCTTCCTGCGTTGCAAGTATTGGCTTTCTTTGTTGTTTTGTGCCGTTATAAATCACAAAAAGACCAGCCATAGAAAAAAACAATAACAATAAAATAAGCGCAAAAAATCTTCTCCCTGCTTTTCGTTTGGTTATTGCGCCGGCCACATTTTGCCACACTTCATCATTGGGTTTCAATTTTAACCCAACTATTTTTTGTTGCACCTCTTTTTCAAATTCATTTTCCGGCATACTGTTCGTTTTTTGGAAGTGATGAATATTTTTCTATCCACTCAATCAATAAATATCTTGCCCTTGCATATTGTGATTTTGAAGTACCGTCGCTGATGCCCAGCATTTGTCCAATTTCTACATGCGTATACCCTTCAATGGCATATAGATTGAAAATGGTTTGAAAACCTGCCGGCAACTGACGGATTAAATCACTCAACTGGCGGGCGTCTAAATCAATGGCCGGGTTTTGATCTGATACCGGGTGCAACGGGGTTTCTGCAAATACCATTTCCTGCCGGTAACGCTTATTTTTTTTTAAATAATTCAGTGCCGTGGTAACCATTATTCTGCGGATCCATCCCCCCAGCTCACCCTTAAATTTATAGTCGGCCAAATGCATAAATACTTTTATAAATCCTTCCTGCAACACATCTTCCGCATCACTGAGCGATTTGGTGTACCGGTAGCAAACACCCAGCATGGATGGCGCAAAATGGTCATACAATTGCTGTTGGGCAACTGGCTTTTGTTTAAGACAATCTTTTACCAATACTGAATACTCCATCATATGTGTTACACCAGCCTGACAAGCATTTGTAGCAAGGGGTTGCATTGGACGAAAAATAATTTAAATAGCTGGACTGTTTGAGAAAGAAGTTTTAAATTTTATATAGGATTTTCTTTAGAAGATTTGCTTTTCAATTATGGCAGCTCATGGATTTTTCTCAATATAGTCCTTTAGCCCGTTTAAGGCAGTTTCATAACCAGGGCCGGTTATCTTATCCATAAATATAGCATAGAATTTTTCCCATGGGTACCAATGCAAACGGGTGAGTGCCCGCCATTCCACCTGTACAACATGCTGGTTAGGTAATTGAGTGAAGACCATATTATTTTCAATGTCATTTTCGCCTTCCGATTTTAACATAAACCGCACGGCGCTGGAATCGGCTGTGATCAATTTGATTTCTACCTCTTTACCGCGATGCAAAATAATACAACCTGCATCTTTACCTACAATTGCAGGAATATGCCGGGTAATTTTTGCTGAATCAATGGTAAAAATTGGATGCCAGTTTTTCCAGTTATCAAAATTGGCAATCTGGTTGTACACTTTACCGGCATCAGCAGTATTAATAATCACAACACGGGATACCCTTACATTACCGGATATTAACAGCGATAACAATGTAATTACAATAAACAAACCGGTGATTCCGAAAAGAAAAGCTTTTATAAACCGCATCATAATTACTCCCATTTAAAAACTTTTACAGCAACAGCATATACTATCACGCCCCATAATAATAAAATACCTATTTCATTTTTCACATCCCACAAATTCTGCCCTTCAAATGCAACTGCCCGCATTGCCGTATTTAAATGCGTTAGTGGCAAGGCATTAGAAATAGGCTGTAGCCACTTGGGAAAAACTTCCACCGAAAAAAAAGTGCCTCCCAATAAAAATTGGGGCAGCGTCAATAAATTGGCAAAGGGAGGGATGGTGCTATCGCTCGTGGCCAATCCGCTTACAATAAACCCAAGCCCCATAAAAACTACCAGGCCTATAAAGCTCAACACCAGCATTTCCAGTAAAGTAAACAACCCGTGAATCAATGTAAATCCAAAAATAAAATGCCCGGCAACAATGATTACGATTGCAGTCAGCATTTGAAATATTATTCTAGCCAGGCCCTCGCCCAAAATAATATAAGTACGGCTGATAGGCGTTGCAAAAAAGCGCTTTAGTACCAATGTATTTCTCAAATTAAAAAACATAAAAGCCACGCCAAATACACCCGAACTCAGCAATGAAAAACCCAACTGGCCTGGCAATATAAAATCGATTGTTTTGTATTCCCTGATTTCTTCCACATCCCGCTTGTAATCAAAATCGGGCACCGCAAAAGTTGGCCGGTTAACATATTTTTGATTGCTGATGGTATTTACAATATTATTTACAACGGGCATAAACTGTGGCCATTTATCGTTGCTTGCGCTGGTAGTTGAAATGGTATACGTGTAAGCCGGTATTGGTGTTTCGTTTTTCCTAATGCTAAAAATACCCGTAATTTTTCCTTTTACCAGGCTTTCTCTCAAATCTTTATCATTATCAAAACGCACTACCCTAATCCGGTTGCTTGTCTTAATGGAATCAAATAAGGCATTGGTGGTATCGCAGCTTTTATCCAGCGCAATTTTATACACCGGCGCTCCAGCGTTATTGCCAATAAAACCAAACACAAGGATAAATACAAAAGGAAAAGCAAAACCAAAAATTACTGAAGAAGGACTTCTGAAAATGGATTTAAGGCCCGCCCTGGTGATCGCCAGCATGGCCGTTAACTGACTGTATTTACGCATCAAAAAATTGTATTTTAATGCGTAAAGCTATTTGTAAAAATGCTGTAAAAAAAATTTGAAAAATTAGCGACACTTGTCGTAACTTTAATGACAAATGACGCATAATGGAAAAGCGAAATAAACTGAAAAAAAACAATTTAACTTCTGCCGAAAGCAAAGTTAGCAAACTGGAAGAACCTGAAGTAAGCTACAACAAGTCAGTAAAAATAATTCCGGCTGTAAAAAACTTTACCTACAGCGAATTTAAAAAAATTGCGGATAAAGCTCCCTTTACCCAGGCGGAATGGGCTTCCTTACTGCATATAAGCGAGCGCACACTGCAACGCTATGCCAAAAACAATGGCAGTTTCGCCCCTATTAATGCAGAGCGGGCAATGCAAATTGCACAGGTGATCAATGAAGGGAAAAAAACATTTGGTAAAACTGAACTGTTTTACAACTGGCTAAAAAGAAAACCATTGATGCTGGAAGGGTCACTGTCTTTTGAATCTTTAACCACAGCTTACGGCATTCAGCTGGTGTTAACCCAATTAGGAAGAATTCAACACGGCATACTGGCATGATTGCATACAGGCTGGCTGCCGAAACTTATAAGGATGATCTTTCCGGGAACGGAGCCAAATTATTTGGCGGCAGGTGGAATTCTGTTGGTTTACCGGTGATCTATACAACCGAAAATATTTCATTAGCCGTGCTTGAAATATTGGTACGGGCTGATCCTTATACCATTCCCTTAACTTATCACCTCATTAACATTGAAATTCCAGACAGTATTCAACCATTAATCATCACTTCAGCTAAATTAAAAGCAATATGGAAAGATGATATTGGCTATACACAATGGATGGGTGATGAATTTGTAAAATCCAATAACGGCTTGCTATTGAAAGTTCCTTCTGCGGTTGTAGACCAGGAAAATAATTTCATCCTGAATCCCAGGCATGCTGATTTAAAAAAGGTGAAGATTGTTGCCGTTAAAAAGTTTATGTTCGATAAAAGACTGTTTTTAAAAGATGAATAAAACTTACTTACTGCTTGGCAGCAATATGGGTAACAGCGGGTTGCAATTACAAAAAGCCATTAAAAACATCAACCAAAAAGTAGGGAAGGTTACGCGTCAAAGTAGCCTGTATGTTACAGCAGCCTGGGGCAATACCAATCAACCCGATTTTTTAAACCAGGTGATTGTGGTAGAAACTAAATTGGCAGCCGCTGCTACTATAGACGCTGTACTGTTCGTTGAAAAAAGCATGGGCAGGATAAGAACAACAAAGAATGCACCCCGTATTATTGACATTGATATTTTATTTTTCAACAAAGAAATTATCGCTGAAAAAAAACTGACTGTGCCACATCCGCAAATCGAGAACAGGCGCTTCGTACTCATTCCGCTGAATGAATTGTCACCGGGTTTTAAACATCCTGTATCGCATAAAACAATGCACCAACTGCTGCAGGAATGTACTGACCCGTTGGATGTTAAAAAGTTTTAATTGCTCAACTGCATAATCCACTTATTTTCGGTTTTGAAAATATGAAATACAATTTTGTTACAATAGAGGGAAATATCGGCGCCGGCAAAACCACCCTGGCGCATTTGTTAAGCAAACATTACAATGCAAGGCTGATACTGGAAGAATTTGCAGACAATCCTTTTTTACCAAAGTTTTATGAAAACCAGCAGCAATACGCCTTTCCGCTGGAATTGTTTTTTATGGCCGAACGCTATAAACAATTGAAAGATTTATTGCAAACAAAAGACATGTTTCAAAACGTTACCATTGCGGATTATCTTTTTACAAAATGCCTGCTCTTTGCAAAAGTAAATTTGCCGAGCGAAGAGTTCAGGTTATTTCAAAAACTATTCGATATCATTTATCCGCAAATTGTACAACCGGATATTCTCATTTACCTGCACAGCCCGGTAAACGTGTTGCAGCAGCACATTAAAAAACGCAATCGCGTATACGAACAAAATATTGCCAACGAATACCTGTTTTCATTACAGGAAACCTATACGCAGTACATAAAACAGCATCATATAAAAACCATTTTTGTAGATGCATCCAATGCTGATTTTTTGGGTAACGACGAACATCTGAAAACTATCATTGCTGCTTTGGATAAAGAATATGAAAACGGCCAATATTTTCTTACGCTTCCCTGATTTAAACATTACCACGTTCTTGCCTGTTAGTTTTTTACATTTGTATAACATCAACCAGAATGGCATTGGCAAATCATCCGCTCGCAGTTTTAAAGATTACAGAATTTCGGAATTTTATTTTGGGACGCTTTGTTTTTATCATGGGGTTACGCATGATGGGTACACTTGTAAGCTGGTGGATGTATGAATTAACTGGTGATGCTTTTTATATCGGCATGATAGGACTTGCAGAAGCTATACCCGCAATTGGCCTGGCCCTGTATGCCGGCTACGTAATTGATCGCAGTGAAAAACGGCGGCTCCTGCTGATCACGATTTCCCTTTACGCCATGTGTACGTTTATTTTGCTCGGTACCTCCACGCAATGGTTCAGTCAGCAATTTGGTACCAAGCTGATCATTATTTTTATTTACAGCATTGTTTTTATTACCGGTGCTATCAGGGCTTTTTCCGGTCCAAGTTTTGGCGCCATGATTGCATCGCTGGTGCCAAAGCATTTGTTGATTCCCGCATCACAGTTAAGTTCTACCAGCTGGCTAATCGCCAGCATCAGCGGGCATGCACTCGCGGGTTTTTTAATTGCCTGGCTGCATGTTACCGGTACATTCGTTATCATAACGTCACTCATCATCACCGGCTTTTTATTACTGAGCCGGTTAACGCCAAAACCGCCGGGGATGAGTTCGGAAAAGAAAACACTGGAAGCTGTAGCCGAGGGATTAAAGTATGTTTTTAAAACAAAGGAAGTGTTGGGTGCTATTACGTTGGATTTGTTTGCGGTATTATTTGGTGGGGCTGTTGCCATGGTGCCGGTATATGCCAAAGACATTTTACACGTAGGCCCGATTGGTTTTGGCTGGCTCAATGCTGCGTCTGACATAGGTTCTATCAGTATGGTAATAGCACTTACGCTAAATCCGATGAAGAAGAAACAAGGCATTAAATTGTTTATGGCGGTTACAGGTTTTGGATTGTGCATCATTCTTTTTGGTTTATCAAAATGGTATTGGCTATCTTTTGTAGCGTTGGTGGCAGGTGGCATATTTGACGGCGTAAGCGTGGTGGTAAGAGGCAATATCATGCAGCTAAAAACCCCCGATGAGTTGCGTGGCAGGGTGCTGAGTGTAAACTCCATGTTCATCAATTCATCCAATGAAATCGGGCAGTTTGAGAGCGGTGTTGCGGCTAAACTGATGGGCGTTATTCCATCTGTCGTATTCGGCGGCTGTATGACGATTTTAGTGGTAGTCGCCACCTGGATAAAAGCACCTTCCTTGAAGAAGCTGGAGTATTGAGTTTATTAAAACAGTTGATCTCAATTGTGGAACCCGTTGCTAACTGGGAAGCAGCTATACAATATCTTCAAATAAATTCAGTTGAGAGTAAACCATTTTGCGTTCATCATCGATTAATAATATTAATCACATCGTTATCTTAATATGAGTAAACCAAAAATAGGCTGGGTTGGATTAGGAAATATGGGCTTGCCAATGGCAAAGAATTTACTAAAAGCGGGTTTTGAAGTAACTGTTTTCAATCGTACCAAAAGTAAAGAACAGGCACTAATTGAAGCAGGTGCAAGTGCTGCTGAAAGTCTGCAGCAGCTGGTGCAACATTGCGATATCATAATCACTATATTATCGGACGATGCTGCAGTAAAAGTAATATTTGAAGGCACAAACGGACTGCTATCAAAGCCACAACCCGGCAAGCTTTTCATCGACATGAGTACAGTTGCCCCCGAAACATCCTGTTACCTGGCGGGTATTTGCGCCAGGCTGGGATTAGGTTTCATTGAAGCGCCTGTATCGGGCAGCGTTAAACCTGCACAGGATGGAACACTGATCATATTGGTTGGTGGCAGCGCTGAAAATTACGAAAAAGCCAAACCGGTTTTTGATGTGTTGGGTAAACTTTCTTTGCTCCTGGGAGAATCCGGCAAGGGCAGTACAGCAAAGCTGGCCATTAATTATCTGCTGGCCTTAAACCTGCAGGGGCTCGCTGAAACCGTTTTGTTTGCAGAAAAAAACGGCATCAGCAAACAGGATATGCTTACGATTGTAAATGAGGGAGCTTGTGCAAACGGCATTACAAAATTAAAATCTGCTTCCATTTTAAACGATGATTATCCGGCTGCTTTTGCACTGAAACATTTGGTAAAAGATTTAAGGCTGGCAAAAGAAGCCGGCCTGGATGCACCGTTGATTACCCCCTTGTATGATGCGTTTAACAAAGCCCAACAGGCAGGATTTGGTAACGAAGATGTAATGGCAATTAAAAAATACCTTGAAAGCAATCAATAAAAATGAATCGTAACTTCAAATCATAAAAACTTAACTATGCAACGCAGAACTTTTCTCCGCAACAGCAGCCTTACTTTGGCTGGTTTGGCCTTTTTAAGCAATCAAACACTGGCGCAATTCTTAGCTGATCCGGCATGGAAAATAAAAATGCTGAATGATACCATGGGTGTGTTTACAGAAAAAGGCGGCACCATTTTGTTTATGATTGGCAAGGAAGGTTTAATTGTTGTTGACTCGCAGTTTCCGGAACAATCGCAGCACCTGATTGACGAATTGAAAAAGAGAAGCCAGCAGCCTTTTCAGCTGTTGATCAATACACATCATCACGGCGACCATACTGCCGGCAATATTTCTTTTAAAGGTTTGGTGCCTCATGTGCTGGCACATGAAAACAGCAAGAGCAACCAGGAACGGGTAGCCAAAGAGAAAAAGAATGAAGACCAGCAATTGTACCCGGATCAAACTTATACTACCACCTGGTGCCAGCCTGTGGGTAAGGAAGAAATCTGCCTGCATTATTTTGGTGCCGCACATACCAACGGCGACAGTTTTGTACAGTTTAAAAAAGCAAACATTGTTCACACGGGAGATTTGGTTTTTAACAGGCGTCACCCGTTTGTGGACCGTTCTGCCGGTGCCAATATTGCCAGCTGGATACAGGTGCTCGACAAGGCTGACAAGACTTTCAACAACAAAACAACTTTTGTTTGCGGTCATGCGGCAGATGGTTATGACATCATTGTTACCAAGGATGACATCAAGGCATTCAGGGATTACCTGGGCAAAGTATTATTATTCGTGGGCGAACAGATTAAAGCTGGTAAAACCAAAGAAGAAATTTTAAAAGCTACAGAAATACCCGGAACTCCTGAATGGAAGGGCGATGGCATTGAAAGGCCTTTGACCGCAGCCTATGATGAATTGACTGCAAAATAAATTTAATTTGATTTTTTTGACAGGTCTATTTTGCAGTTGCCATCAGCTTTTCCAGCACATAATAAACGATGGGGCAAAAGGTGGAATTTTTTAGCGTGAGGGGTTGCCTTTTTAACAACACATCTTCGTTGGTATAGGGAAAGCGGGCACAATCAGATGGACGCACTTCGTAGATGCTGCAATAATTATCGGCGCCTAAAAACGGGCAAGGTGCTGTGCGCATTACGTAATCGCCATCTTCATCAACCCGCAGGTAATCATTGATCAGATCACCTTCCTTCATTTTTAAATATTTGGCTATACGTTTAATATCGGGTGTTTTTAAGCGGGGCGAATATCCTTTGCAACAATTACCGCATTGAAGACAATCCACTTTGCTAAATGCCTCTTCATGCAACTCCGGTAAGGCTTTCAGTACGGTATTCTTATCTGCCCGGTGCAGGTAATTTTTGTACAATTTATTTCTGTCGCCCGATTTTTTTTCCCAGGCTCTTAAAAGTTCGTCGCTCATAATGGTTGCCGTGAATGTTGTGCGGCTCTTTTTGCAATTGCCTGGTTCACCCGTGCAAAGTAACGAACATAATGCCATCAAACGGAGATTGGGTTTTTAAGCAACCCAAAAAAGCGAAAATAAAAACGGTGGGAATAATACTATCTAATTCACTATTAAGCATTCGCTTAGACATAACGATTGCAGTTTATTCTACAGTTTTCCACAGTTTTAAATGTGTGAACATATTGACACCAAATATTGTTATGATGCAGTAATTTTGCACCTTACAAAATCAGTCAGGTAATCAGTTTGCAGAATATTTAATCCGTTGAGAAAAAATATCAAGGAAACCTGCCTACTCACTGAGCAATGTTCCCAGTAGCTGAAAAAGTAAAAGAGGGCGACGCAACAATGATCCTTTCAGCACTATGCCCGGACAAAAAAAGAGAATTTCAACCTTCAAACAGCAATATGAATATTTTTGAGCAACAACAATGTGAATTTCAAGGCAGGCATATAGGACCAAACGAAACCGAAAAAGATGCGATGTTATCCGCCATTGGCCTAAGTTCTATTGATGAACTGATTAGCAAAACCATCCCGGACGGCATCCGGATCAAGGGAGATCTTGACATACCTGCTGCTATCAGCGAGTTTGATTATTTAAACGAACTGAAAAAAACAGCCGAAAAAAATAAAGTCTTTAAAACTTACATCGGCCAGGGATATTACGATACCATTACCCCGTCGGTTATACTCAGGAATGTTTTTGAAAACCCGGGCTGGTATACTCAATACACACCATACCAGGCAGAGATTTCGCAGGGGCGTTTGGAAAGTTTGTTAAACTACCAAACCATGGTAGCCGACCTGACCGCTTTACCAATTGCCAATGCAAGTTTGCTGGACGAAGGTACTGCAGCTGCTGAAGCGATGGCTATGCTGTTCAATCATAAAAACAAAGACCACGATCATATTACCGCACCCCAATTTTTTGTTGATGACAAGATATTTGCTCAAACAAAAGATGTGCTGGTAACAAGAGCTGCGCCCATTGGCATTGAGCTGGTGTTTGGCGATTTCAACCAGGCGGTGCTGGATGAAAATTATTTTGGTGCGATTGTTCAATACCCCGACAGCGATGGAGCCGTAAGAGACTACCGCAACTTTATAACCGCGGCGCATGCTGTAAATGCGCAAGTAATAATGGCCACCGATTTACTGGCATTAACATTATTGACTCCGCCGGGAGAATTGGGCGCTGATGTGGCCATCGGTTCATCCCAACGTTTCGGTGTGCCGATGGGATTTGGCGGACCGCATGCCGCCTTTTTTGCTACAAAAGATGAATTTAAAAGAACCATCCCGGGCAGAATAATCGGCGTTAGTGTTGATGCGCTCGGTAACCGTTGCCTGCGCATGGCACTGCAGACAAGAGAGCAGCACATTCGCAGGGAAAAGGCTACCAGTAATATTTGTACGGCACAAGCCCTGCTAAGTAATATGGCCGCTATGTACGCTATTTATCATGGTCCGGATGGTTTAACCAATATTGCAAAACGCATCAGCATATTGGCGCAAACATTGAGCGACGAACTGAATGAACTTGGCTTTGACAATGAAAACGAATATTATTTTGATACGCTGAAAGTAACGGTAGCAGATGCAACGGCGGTAATAAAATCTGCTGCGGCGCAGGAAATGAATTTCCGGCTGATTGATAATAAACACATCGGCATTTCATTAGATGAGACCACTTCACAAAGTGATGTGGTAGACATATTGCATATACTGGCAGCATCCATTAATATCGATACGGCGGTAGCTGGTTTTGATGCAGATGCCTATCTTTCAAATATTCCTTTTGCACTTACAAGAAACTCTGACTTTTTAACACACCCGGTATTCAACACTCACCGCAGCGAAAGCGAAATGATGCGGTACCTTAAATTTTTAGAGAACAAAGATCTTAGTTTAAATACTTCCATGATCAGCCTGGGCAGTTGCACCATGAAGCTGAATGCCGCTACAGAGTTGATTCCTGTAAGTTGGCCTTCCTTCAGCAAGCTGCATCCTTTTGCTCCCGCCGATCAAACACTTGGGTACCAGCAGATTATTACTGAACTGGAAAATTATTTAAGCAAGATTACCGGCTTTGCTGCTACTTCGTTACAACCCAACAGTGGTGCACAGGGCGAATATGCTGGCCTGCTAACCATACGTGCTTATCATGAGTCAAGAGGTGAAAGTCACCGCAATGTTGTTCTGATACCTATTTCGGCACATGGCACCAATCCTGCCAGTGCAGTAATGGCGGGCATGAAGGTAGTTGTTACCAAATGCGACGAAGCAGGTAATATTGATGTAACAGATTTAAAAGCAAAAGCAGAAGAACATAAAAATGACCTGGCTGCATTGATGGTTACTTACCCTTCCACGCATGGTGTGTTTGAAGAAAGCATCATTGAAATTTGTAACACCATACATGAACATGGCGGGCAAGTTTACATGGATGGTGCCAACATGAATGCACAAGTAGGCTTAACAAGCCCGGGAATGATTGGCGCTGATGTTTGTCATTTAAACCTGCATAAAACCTTTGCGATACCACATGGTGGCGGAGGCCCTGGTGTTGGACCTATTTGCGTAGCACCACAGTTAGTTCCTTTTTTGCCAGGCCACGTTAACCTTGATAACGAAACCTCCAATACGCATGCAGTTAGTGCAGCTCCTTATGGTAGTGCGAGCATTTTACTGATCAGCTATGCATACATAAAAATGCTGGGTGCAAAAGGTTTGCGTAGTGCTACTGAGTACGCTATACTGAATGCCAATTATATGAAAGCAAGACTGGAAAAATACTACAAGATTTTATACTCAGGAAAAAATGGAACTGCGGCGCATGAATTTATTGTAGACCTGCGGCCATTTAAAACCAGTGCCGGCATTGAAGCAGAGGACGTGGCTAAAAGACTAATGGATTATGGTTTTCATGCTCCCACCCTTTCTTTTCCGGTTGCTGGCACGCTTATGATTGAACCGACAGAAAGCGAAGATAAAAGTGAGCTCGATCGTTTTTGCGATGCGCTGATTGGCATTTATCATGAAATAAAAACAATAGAAAATGGCGATGCTGATAAAAAAGACAATGTATTAAAGAATGCACCCCATACTCAGCTTGTAATATGTGCAGATGAATGGACTAAACCTTATTCAAGAACTACCGCAGCTTTTCCTTTGCCTTATGTAAAGCAAAATAAATTCTGGCCATCAATCGCCAGGGTGAACAATACTTATGGCGACAGAAATTTGGTTTGCACCTGCGAGCCGGTTGAAGCATATGCCTAAAAAAACTTCAGCCATAAAAAAAGTGCAACATTGAATGTTGCACTTTTTTTATAAATATAGTCGAGGTCAAATTGTATTGAATAAAATGCCCTTAATAAATTTAAAATTAGTAGTACGCTTTTAAAACTATACCGCCACAGCTTGTTTTGGCAATGTGATGCGGTTAAATTCTGCGCCGCTGAATATCTTAGCCAGTTTGTTATCATGCGATTCTTTCCATTCCTTAATGTTGGTTTCAGAAACAATGCGCCAAAAGTTTTTAGATTTCAAATCTTCATAATCCGCCGACTGAACAAAAATACCAAGGATAGTATTTCTTTTCTTAAATTCAATTTTTACCGGGTTTTTAGCCAGGTGGCCACCTTCAATAAATTTTGCAATTACATCGTTTATCATAATTAAAATTTTTGCAAATGTAGGCTTTTTCAGGCGGACTTGGTGAAGTATTAAAACGTAATATGTAATCTGCCTGCCAATAAACAAGCTAGGTCATGCTTATTCAGTTTGAGTTTAAAAGATGTTCCATACCCAATTCTGGATTTTTCCCTTTTACACTTGTAAAGAAAGTAAGTATTTTGTTGTAATCAGCCGCTTCATCATCCGTTGTAAAAAAAGGAGGAGCAAAGCGAAATTCTTTATGTTCAAAATCAAATGCTAGCATTACAATAGGTACGTTCGCTTTTTTGGCAATGTGATAAAAACCTGTTCTCAGCCGGTCCACTTTCTTTCTTGTACCCTCCGGCGATAATGCTATAGCAAAGGAATCATTTTGAATAAACATTTCCGCCACCTGGTCTACAAAATTATTTTTATTAAAGCGGTCAACGGGCACGCCCCCGGCCTGGCGAAATAAAAAACCTAGTGGAGGTTTAAACAATTCCTGTTTGGCAATAAACTTAATATGCTTCAGTTTTAAAACGCTTCTAAAAGCAAAACCCATAAAAACATCCAAACTGCTGGTATGCGGTCCAACAATCATGATAAACTTTTTTAAATCCTTCGGTAACGGTCCTGTAGCCTTCCACCCGGTTAATTTGAGATAAATTTTAAAGAAATAATGCAGCATCTATTTGTTTTATTGGACTGCCGCAAGATAAGCTCATTTATTAGTTGCAAAAGGATGTTAGTAACCAGCGGATATAATATAAACCATGTTTCTAAAGCTATTGGCGGCATTTTACTCATTAAAAAGCGTAAAATTGTTCGAAACATGGCCAGGGCCTAAGGCGATTATCTTAAAATGGCAAGTTATTTCAAGGGGAAATGACTTGGTTTTCAACGTTAAACATACTATCTGTAGTATTTCTGTATTATTTAAAATAAAAAGTTATATTTGCACCTTAATTTAATACAATACAATTTTTAAAAAATGGACAAAACACTAGGCACCGTTAAGTTTTTCAATTCTGAAAAAGGATTCGGTTTTATCAAGCATGATGATTCTAACAAAGAAACTTTCGTACATGTTAGCGGATTAATCAATGACATCAAAGAAGGAGACCATGTAGAATTCGACCTGCAGGAAGGTAAAAAAGGTTTAAATGCCGTTAACGTTAAATTGATCTAATAGAACATATTGATCTTTGTTAATAAAGGTATCGGGCTGCTAATTTCAGCAGCCCTTTTTTTATGAGTTGTATTAAACAACGATTACGTATTGAACTTGCCTAGGCTTAAAAATTATGGAAGTAGAATTAAGGTAATCTAACAGCTATGCTTAAACGAAAATAGCGGCTATCGCAATCCCATATTAAAAGGCCATTGAGATTTCAATTTTGCCATTATAAGATATACAGTCAGCCCGCTGCCAAATACCAGCAAAAAAGAAAACATAATAGTAAAGCCTGTGGCGTAAAAAATGAATAGCCACATGGCAATCGCCAGTACAACCGGAAGTGGATACAGCGGCATTTTATAGGGCAGGCTAGCTGTCCCATTTCTTTTTCTCAAGAGTACCACACCCGCAGCCTGACCAACAAACTGCACCATGATCCGCATGGCCAAAATTCCATCAATGATGTGTTTCATTTTAAAAGACAAGCTGAATATAAAAGCCAAACCAGCCAATACCAACAATGAAATATAGGGGAAATTTTTTGTTGGATGCAGTCTACCAAAAACTTTAAAAAAAGCGCCGTCAATAGCTGCAGCATAAGGCACACGGGAATACCCCAGCATTACTGCGAAAAGAGAAGAAAGTGCCACCCATAAAATCATTACAGTACCTGCTTTCGCAGCTGTTGCCCCGTACAATCTTTCTAAAAATGTACTTACTACAAAATTGTTTTGTCCTGTGTCCTGCCAGGCTTTTATTTCCTGCCAGGATATAACACTGCTTACACTCATATTCATTGCCAAGTACAATATTGCGATGCCGATCACGGAAATAAACATGCTTCGTGGAATATTTTTTCCAGGATTTTTTATCTCCCCACCTAAATGGCAAACGTTGTAATAACCAAGGTAACTGTAAATGGTTTTAACACAAGCCTGGCCGAATCCAAAAGATAATAGTTGACCCCAGCTAAAATCACTGTTGATATGCTGTAGCGGTTGCAATATATTTCCATGCAAAATGCCACCAATAATGATCCAACCCAAAGTCAGTAACACACCTGTCCACAGCAGCACACCAATTTTGCCAATACTATCAATTTTACGGTATAACAAAAAGGTGATTAAAACAATTACCGCACCTGATACCGCTTTTGCCTGCCAGTCTTCCAAATGTACCAGGTATCCAAGGTACTGGGAAAATCCAATAGCCGCGGAAGCCGCTACCAGCGGCGCTTGTATAACAGTCTGCCATACATATAAAAAACTCATTAGTTTCCCCATTCCATTCTTTCCGTAAGCTTCTTTCAAAAAATTATAACTGCCGCCCGCTAAAGGATAGGCTGCACCAAGCTCACTCCATATCATAGCATCTACCAGCGAAAGCAAAGCGCCCGCAATCCAGGCATATAAAAACATGCCGCCCATTAATCCCATTACAATCGGTAAGGTTACAAAGGGTCCTATACCCACCATATCGATCATGTTCAAAACTGTAGAATGAAAAAGCCCCAGCCGGCGCTGTAGTGAAGAAGTTGCTGCCATTAAAATAATTAAGAACGGAAATTACAATTTAGCAGCGACAAAATAATTTGTGTGTATTGTGTAAATCAGGTAAACATAAAAGCAGATAATGGAAAATACAACGAACGGTAAGGCTATAAAAACAAACAGCTCCCCTCTGGAAGCCTGCTTGTTTACGGAATCATTAATAATCGAAAACAAATATTAAATATGTTATCCGGCATCTACCAGCTATTGCTGAATGCCTTGTTGAAGTCTTGAAAGTTTTGTGTTTTGTAAGCGTTTTCACCAAAAAATTTAAGCGGTGTTTCTATTTCGCTTGCTTTTAAATATCCTGCAAGTGGCGCTGGCTGAGCCTTCATATCAGCAACAAATACTGTTGTAGGAAAACTTAATTGTCCGTAACATAAATAAACGGCCAACTCATTTACTTTATTTAGCTTGCTGTATCCATATTTTTTACCATTCCATTCCAGTGAGTCTTTTTGTTCTGCATCCAGTTTCACAGCATAATAATGTTCATTGATATAAGAAACTACTTTTTCATTACTGTAGGTTTGCCTGTCCATTACTTTACACCAGCCGCACCAGTTGGTATACACATCAACCAATATTGGTTTAGGATTTTTGCTGTATGCTTCCTGTAGTTGGGCTACGGTAAGCCACTGCACCTTTTCTTTGTTTTTAGGAATAAAAGAAACACTTATAAAAAACAAAACAACGATAATTATAAAACCGGTAACCTTTTGCATACAATAATTGTTTAGTAGCTTACACCATCACATAACGACGAAAAATGCATAAAATTGTTGTAGCCATTACAGGGGCGAGCGGATCAGTTTATTCGAAGGTTTTATTAGACAAATTACTAACCATACAAGATCAGTGGAGCGATCTCTCGGTAATTTTAACAGAAAATGCCAAAGCGGTTTGGAAGACCGAAATGGATAACGAAGGCTATGACAGTTATCCTGTAAAAATGCATACGTCGATGGATTTCATGGCGCCCTTCGCCTCCGGATCCGGTCAATATGATATTATGATTGTTATTCCCTGCAGTATGGGCACGCTCGGAAGAATTGCCGGCGGGATCAGCAATGACCTTATTTCCCGGGCGGCAGATGTTATTTTAAAGGAAAGAAGAAAATTGATCTGTGTTGTAAGAGATACACCCTACAACCTGGTTCATATCCGCAATATGGAAACCGTTACCCTGGCAGGAGGTATTATCTGCCCTGCCACGCCATCGTTTTACAGCAAACCAACTACAATTGAAGAAGTAGCCGCAACGGTTGTTGACCGGGTGCTTGATCTAGCCGGCCTTACAATAAACACCTATCGCTGGGGAGAATCTGAAAGGGCGGAATAAACAATACGGAAAGCATACAAAAAAGAGCAGCACTCACATGCGGCTCTTTGAAAAAATCCAGTAACATAATTATCTCAGGTCTACCACTTCAGCGCCCGGATATTTCTTGGCATCAAATACAAATTGAGTGTCATTCACTGGGGCAGTGGTGTTCATACCTGTAACGGAATAGGTAAATTTATTGCCTGTTTTTTCAAACACCTTGGTGCTGCTGATAATTTGACTTGCCTTATCTACATACACCAGTACCTTAAAAAATGGCTTGCTTTTATCAATGGGTGTTAATTCAATTTCCTGTACTTTTTTGCCCCCTACTGTCTTCTCCTGGTTCAGTTTGTACAAAAAATCTTTGTCGTAAAAATTGGTAAATATCTTTTGCGGAGTAAGGCTGTTAGCCGAAGGATCAACTTTTGTAATAGTCACTTCGTTGGCACTTCTATCATAAGTAGATATGTTGCTGCCATCGCAAAAAATTTCCTGGCCTGTAATACTTACCCGGTATTTATTGCCTTTCATATACACAATACCTTTTTTTGTTCCTAAACTTTTGCCAGCAGCATTTTCAATATTCAGCGAAAATTTTGCCTCCACGCCTTTGAAAGATTTAAACTTTGCACTAACTGCATCCAGTATTTTCTTTGCTTCGGGATCGTTGTTTCCCATGCCTTTTGGCTGGGCATATATCGTTATAATACCAGCCAGTAAAAGTGTAACAGAAGTAATTATTTTTTTCATTGTTATTAGATTTTATCCTTTGTTTTTCAAAAAAGAGACCAAAGATAAGTGAATAGACTGTTTCACAAAGCCCCGGTTTAAGATTGCCCTTTAATGAAGTGTTAATGTATTTTTTTAATACCAAATAAATAGAGCAGGTTAACGTTGATATTTATTATCAAGTTGTATTTTGCACACACTTCAACATTCAACATACTTCTCTCTGCTATTGATTCAATTTTGTAATCATTTAATATCATTAAAACATGATGGAAAAAACTGTTCCCTTAACCCAAAGGGAAACCTATGAACCAACCCGCTTTACCGAGTTTTTATGGTGGCTTTCCACCGCCGAAAAAGAATTACTCGCAGATGCAGTTGTAGACCGCAACCGCCATAAAATAATTGGCATGACCGTACTTGGCACCTGGGCCTTTGCCACTTTGGCCTGGACCTATTTTTTTAGTACAGTTGCCGCATCGCTATGGCTGGCAATACCCCTGGGGTTTTTTATGGGCTTTATTATTTTAACCATCGACAGGGCTTTAATAAAAGGCATCAACAAATTTTCAAAAAAAAAATTGCTGCCTTTACTTTTCAGGGGATTGCTGGCTGTTACCATCGGTACTTTTATGGCACAGCCTGCATTGCTCTACATGTTTGCCAAAGAAATCAGGTTACAAACTTCGCTGGATAATGAAAAAAAGATGATGGTTAAAAGCCAGGAGTTGAATGACCTCTATAAAAATAAAAAAGCTACACTAGCTGCCGAAAAAGAAAGCCTTCAACAAGAGCTGGAGCTAAAATATGCGGATGTTGCAAAGGCACGTCAAAATTTTTTATCAGAAACAGATGGCAGCGGCGGCACCGGTAAAGTGGGCATTAAAGATATTGCCATTGCGAAAAGAAATGAATATCAAAAACTGGACGGAGAATACCAGCAATTGCTGAAAAGTGAAGAGCCAAAAATTGCGGCGATTGAAACCGATTTAAAAATCATTGATAATACGGTTAAAAAAGAAGAAGCGAATTTTACACAATATTTTAATAACGGGTTTCTGACGCAAATTGAAGCATTGAACAATTTAATTAAAACCAATCCTGCTTTGCAGTTCAGGTATTACTTATTGGTAATTATTTTATTGTTAATAGAACTGATGCCAGTGATTGCCAAAACAATTCTGCCATCGGGCACTTATGATGAAAGAGCTATGCAGCGGGAGGCTATGGAGAAAGAAATGGTCACAGCCAATATCAGTAAAGAAAAGGAGCTGAAAGAATTGTACAATTCACTGGCGCATCAAAACGATAAAGAAGCCATTGCTGCATTTTTTGATCTTACCAAAGAAGACCGCACGCAAAAAATAAAAGGATTTAGCTGCCGGTGGAAAGAAGAAAACAATCCAACTTTTGACGGCCTTTGGGAAAAGATGAAATTGGAGGTTTTAACCAAACAGGAACATTAGAGGTTATGTCTGATGGTTGATTTTTTGATGTCGGATTTCATTCAGCCAGGAGCTTATTTATTTGTTGCTACGCTGAATTAATTTAACAGGGCTGATTTTTTGACGTGTTTTTTCGTATACATTATAATCAAAAAATCAGCCTTCAATATTTTATATCAACTCACTTTGCAATACTGTGTTTTTCACAGATGTTTTATTATCAGCGAATTCTTTTGCCGCTTTAATAAAGTTTACAAACACCGGTTGCGGATTTTCTACTGTACTTTTCAATTCCGGATGGTATTGAACTCCTATAAAAAAAGGATGGTCCTTCAATTCGATGATTTCTACCAGCCCGGTACCAGGATTTTTTCCGCTTGCAATCATACCTGCGTCTTCAAATTGCTGCAGGTAGGCGTTGTTAAATTCCCAGCGGTGGCGGTGCCTTTCGCTGATTAGTGGCTGGCCGTAAATACTGTATGCCAGTGTACCTTCTTTTATTTCGCATGGATACGCTCCCAGCCGCATCGTACCGCCTTTTGCTTTCACTTTCTTTTGGCCCGCCATCAGGTCAATCACCGGATTCTTTGTATCAGCCTGCATTTCGGTGCTATTGGCATCCTTCAAATCTAATACGTTTCTTGCAAACTCAATCGCAGCCATCTGCATACCCAGGCAAATGCCAAAAAATGGCAACTTGTTTTCGCGGGCAAATTTTACTGCTACAATTTTTCCTTCCACTCCACGCATACCAAAACCTGGTGCTACCAATAAACCATCCAGGCCGCCTAATTTCTCCTGCACATTTTCATCTGTAATTGTTTCGCTGTGTACGTTCACAATATTTACCTTGCATTCATTGATAGCTCCAGCGTGAACAAAAGATTCCAAAATGGATTTATAAGCATCCTGCAGTTCTATATATTTTCCTATCAGGCCAATATTTATTTTTCCGGAAGGATATTTCAGTTTATCCAAAAATCCTTTCCATTTGGTAAGTTCAGGTGCAGAATAACCGTTGATGTGTAGTTTCTTTAATACAATTACATCCAGTCCTTCCTGCAGCATTTTTAACGGCACTTCATAAATGGAATTGGCGTCCATCGCCTCAATCACTGCTTCCGTTTTTACATTACAGAATAAGGCTATTTTCTTCCTCAAATCCAGGTTCAGCGAACGTTCCGTTCTGCATACAATAATGTCAGGGTGCACTCCATTTTCACTCATCAGTTTTACACTGTGCTGTGTTGGCTTGGTCTTTAATTCTTTGGCTGCTTTTAAATAAGGAATCAATGTAAGATGCACCACCAGGCAATCTTCCTCTTCCATCTGCCACTGCAGCTGACGTACCGCTTCTACAAAAGGAAGGCTTTCAATATCTCCCACGGTACCACCAATTTCCGTAATAACAATATCATATTCGCCACTATTACCCAACAATAGCATACGGCGTTTTATTTCGTCCGTTATATGTGGAACTACCTGTACTGTTTTTCCGAGGTATGCCCCTTCCCTTTCCTGGTTAATCACGGTTTGGTAAATACGCCCGGTAGTAACATTGTTAGCCTGGCTGGTATGTATATTTAAAAAACGTTCGTAGTGGCCAAGGTCAAGATCTGTTTCTGCACCATCTTCTGTAACATAACATTCTCCATGCTCATAGGGATTTAGAGTGCCCGGATCCACATTGATATAAGGGTCAAACTTTTGGATGGTAACCTTCAGGCCTCTTGCCTGCAATAACTTAGCAAGCGAAGCTGCTATAATACCTTTACCTAATGAAGATGTAACACCCCCGGTTACAAAAATATACTTGGCCGTTTTCATGAAATTATCTGTTTTTAATTTGTCATATATTTATGGATGCTACAAAACATTGCCCTCTTGTTTTATACCTGGCTGCCTCAATAACTTACAAACAGGTGAACATATTAGCTGCAAAAGAATATCGAAATGGTAATTGTTTCAATCCGTGATGACCATCGGAAAATGAAAGATAAAATATCCGTGAGGTCGGGCAAAAATACAGCAAAAAATCGGCAGGATAAAATTTAGCGGAATGATTTATCATTAAACAACTCATAAAAAAATAAAACGCTTATCCCTTATGGATTTCAGCCTGAAAAAGTTCGGCAGTATTTTTTTAACTGGTCCTTGTATTACAACTTCCCCCAATTTTAATACCTGTTAATTAATGGATGGCACTTCATTCCCATTATTAAATGTGGCTACATTATTATTAAGTACAATACTTATTATTTGTCGCTAAAAAGTTCCATTGGCGAACTTTACCGGAAAAACTTTTGTTTAACACCAACCGGCGTTGTACTTTTATCCATTCTAAAAGGCAGGTAATTTCGAATTTATAAACTACTATTATGGGCGATATCAAAGACAGTTTTAAGGTAAAAGCAGATACGGTTGGAGCAGAAATTAAAGCCATGTTGAAGGAACACGGTGATAAAAAAATAGGTGAAGTAACCCTAAGCCAGATTTACCAGGGTATGCGTGGAATGACAGGGCTTGTATCTGAAACCTCATTGCTGGATGCCCAGGAAGGAATTCGTTTTCGCGGGCACACTTTGCCCGAATTAAGGGAAAAGCTTCCTAAAGCAGAAAATGGCGGAGAGCCATTGCCGGAAGGTTTGTTTCATTTAATGCTGATGGATGAATTTCCGACAGATAAGGATGCCCAGCATATTACTGAATTATGGCAGCGACGCAGCCACGTACCGAATCATGTGTTTGCCACTATTGAAGCTTTGCCGGTAAGTACACACCCGATGACGCAATTTGTTGTTGCCATTATGGCGTTACAAACAGAAAGCAGCTTTGCCAAACGCTATGCTGCCGGGATGAGTAAAAAAGACTACTGGGAGGCTACATTTGACGACTCAATGGACCTGGTAGCGCGGTTGCCACGGGTCGCTGCTTACATTTATCGCCGCAAATACAAAGGCGGCGAACATATACAACCCAACGGGCTGCTAGACTGGGCAGGTAATTTTGCCCACATGATGGGATATGAAAATGAGGAATTTAAAGAGTTGATGCGCTTATATATGACCATTCATGCCGATCATGAAGGTGGTAACGTTTCTGCCCATACTACCCATCTTGTAGGCTCTGCCTTAAGCGACCCTTACCTTTCTTTTGCAGCTGGAATGAACGGATTGGCGGGTCCCCTCCATGGCCTTGCTAACCAGGAAGTAATTAAGTGGATATATGATATGAGAGAAGAACTGGGCGTAGAAACGCCATCAAAAGCCCAGATAGAAGAATATGTAAAAAAGACGTTAAGCGAAGGGAAGGTGGTGCCGGGATACGGACATGCCGTGTTGCGTAAAACTGACCCGCGTTTTACAGCTCAAATGGAATTCGGGAAAAAACATTTACCCAACGATCCACTGGTAAATACCGTTTGGAATATTTATGAGGCAGTTCCGCCGCTGTTGCAGTCACTCGGTAAAATAAAAAACCCATGGCCCAATGTAGACGCCCACAGCGGTGCGTTGCTCGTGCACTATGGTATGGTGGAATATGAATTTTATACCGTTTTGTTTGGCGTTTCAAGAGCATTGGGCGTGCTGGCCAGCCTTTGCTGGGACAGAGCTCTGAACTTTCCACTGGAACGTCCAAAATCTGTTACAACAGACCTGGTAAAAAAATGGCTCGAAGGGAAAGACGAGATTTGGGGCGATTAATTTTACCGCCGTCCTTCTAAACAAACAACCGAAAAGTGAACCGGCATTGCAGGCATTACCCCGCATATAATACCTTCCTGCGATTAACTAAATCCTTTTATAGTATGTACCAAAATAGCAAGCAACTTTTCGAAAGGGCACAACAATCAATACCGGGCGGTGTAAACTCACCGGTGAGGGCATTTAAAAGTGTAGGCGGAACTCCGGTGTTTATAAAAAGTGCCAAAGGGGCTTATTTATATGATGCCGATGGTAACCAGTACATCGATTACATTGCTTCCTGGGGACCTATGATACTCGGGCATGCTTACGAGCCGGTTGTAAGGGCCATACAGGAAAAAGCTGCCCTATCTACCTCATTTGGTGCGCCTACCGAACTGGAAATAGAAATGGCCGAACTGATAAAAACTATGGCACCCAATATAGACCTGGTGCGCATGGTAAGCAGCGGTACGGAAGCCTGTATGAGCGCACTGCGTTTGGCACGGGGGTTTACAGGCAGAAATAAATTTATCAAATTTGAGGGATGCTATCACGGTCATGCAGATGCTTTTTTAGTAAAAGCTGGCAGCGGTATGGCCACGCTATCTATACAAACAGTGCCCGGCGTAACGGCTGGCGTTAGCAATGATACGCTTACCTGCGCCTACAATGATTTGCAAGCTGTACAGCAACTGGCACAACAACACAAGGGAGAAATTGCTGCCATTATTATAGAACCTGTTGTGGGTAATATGGGTTGCATCATCCCCGAGCCGGGTTTTTTAGAAGGCCTGCGAAAAATCTGTGACGAAGAAGGCATCGTTTTTATTTTTGATGAAGTAATGACAGGCTTCAGGCTGGCCGCAGGTGGTGCACAGGCTAAACTACAAATCAATGCCGACCTGGTAACCTATGGTAAAGTAATTGGAGCAGGCTTACCTGTAGGTGCTTTCGGAGGTAAAAGGGAAATTATGCAACACATAGCTCCGCTGGGAAACGTTTACCAGGCGGGCACTCTAAGTGGCAACCCCATTGCAATGATAGCCGGTTATACGTTGCTGAATGAGTTAAAGGCAAACCCCGCAATTTATGAAGAGCTGGAGGCTAAAACAACCTACCTGGCTGATGGACTTGAGAAAGTATTTATACAACATAATATTGCTTACTGCATCAACCGTTTTGGCAGTATGATCAGCATTCATTTCAGTGATCATCATATTACTGATTTTGAGTCTGCCTCACGGGCAGACATTGGCCGCTTTAATAAACTGTTTCATTTTATGCTGGATAACGGTGTATACTTGCCGCCATCGGCATATGAAAGCTGGTTTTTAAATAACGCATTGACTTATGCAGACCTGGATAAAACAATTGATTTATTACACCAATTTCTTTCGCAATAATGTAAAGGTAAAGACAAACAAAAAAGTCCTGTTTTAACTATATGCTTACGGCACTGCAACTAATCCGGCAATATAACCTGCATCCTCATCCCGAAGGGGGGTGGTATAAAGAAACATATCGCAGCAATGAACATATTCCTGCTGGTGTGCTACCAGCAAGATTTAACGGCGAAAGAGCTTTTTCTACAGCCATTTATTTCCTGCTGGAACAGGGCAATTTTTCTGCCTTTCACAGAATCAAAAGTGATGAATGCTGGCATTTTTATGCCGGTGATCCTTTATTGATATACATTTTTCAACCCGATGGAGCACTTACCGTCGTTCAGCTTGGCCAGGATATTTCAGCAGGACAAGTTTTTCAATTTACTGTACCAGCTAATTGCTGGTTTGCGAGCCAACCGGCTGAGAAGAGCCGTTTTTGTTTTGCTGGCTGTACCGTAGCTCCCGGCTTTGATTTTAGTGATTTTGAAATGGCAGACAGTAACGCGTTGACTGCATTATACCCCTTTTATGAAACAACCATCAAAGCGTTATGCAGATCATAGGCCGCTAAATAACGGTTGTAAATCCTCCATATTATTTATGCAAATTTCTTTTTAATTTATGATTAAAAAAAGTTGCAGGGATCGGTTATAAATTTGCATTGACACAGTTATGACAAGAGAAGAAAAATTTATGCAGGAAGCAGTTGCATTATCCAAACAAGGCATGCTAAATAATGAAGGCGGTCCGTTTGGATGCATCGTTGTAAAAGATGATGTAATTATCGGCAGGGGAAATAACAAAGTTATCTGCAACCAGGATCCAACTGCCCATGCGGAAATTACCGCAATAAGAGATGCCTGTAAAACACTTGGTACCTATCAGCTGGATGGTTGTGAAATTTATACCAGTTGCGAACCATGCCCCATGTGCCTGGGTGCAATCTACTGGGCACGGCCAAAAGTGGTATATTATGCCAATACCAGGGAAGATGCTGCCAGCATTGGTTTCGACGACGCTATGATATACCAGGAAATGAGCACAGCAATCGGCAGCAGAAAAATACCCATCATTGGCATAGATAAAAAATCAGCACTGAAAGTATTTCAGGAATGGAGCAATAAAACTGATAAAAACGTTTATTAACCGTTCAGATACGAATCTAGCACATAACACGTCAACATCTACAGGTTGTAGGAGGTTGCCATTTCTTTTAACTCCAGCAAATTGGTTACATGCAATTTGTCAAACAAACGGGCTTTATGTGTTCCAATAGTGGACACCTGCAGGTTTAAAAGTCTTGATATTTCACTGATTGTTTGCCCTGTTAATAGAAGCGATACAATTTCAAATTCACGGGGCGACAGTTGATTAAAAGGATTGCTGGGGGTATCTGAAATAGATTCTTCAGCAAGTGTTGCTGCAAGTGTATCACTGATATATTTACGGTTATTCAATACAAGATTAATAGCCTTTTTAATTTCCTCCAGCGGAGCATCTTTCGATAAAAATCCTTTTGCGCCGGCCTTTAAAAATCTTTTGGCATAGATGCTTTCAGCACTCATTGAAAATACAAGCACTTTTGAATTGGGGTACTTAATGTGAATGTATTCCATCAATCCTAAAGTATCCGTTTTAGGCATCTGGATATCCATCATAATAAGATCGTATTGATTGTGCTTCAATGTTTCCACTGCTGTTTCACCGTCACTTGCCTCGTCTATTTCCGAAGGTTTAAACAATTCAAGCAGCAAGCCTTTAATGCCGGAACGTACAACGTCATGATCATCTACAATTAAAAATTTTTTCATTGGTAAAAGTAATTTTAGTAAAAGTAAACAGCAAAATAAATCTACATCAAATTGCACAAATAACGGCAAATAAACAACACTAATTGCTACAAAGATAGTGTTACTTCGATTGCAATAAATCATTATTTAAACGAAGGCGGCCATTAATTATTATAGTAGTAAAAATACTACAAGCAATACATTGCTCTATTACATACATCACTTTAATAACTGCTATTTTTGTAGTAGAACAAGGTGGAAATTGTTATAGAAGCACAGCTGTCAAACGGTCCCGTTTTAGATCCAACAGACAACCTTACCTACCTATTGTTGACATTTTTTGATCAGAACAAACAGGTTCAAAAAAAGACAGGTTGATTAAGCCGGCAGGGTCCGCTTTAATCAACCTGTTTGTTTTAATGGATTAAAAATCTACCCTGGGAAGATCAATCAAAAAAGCAGAACAAAACATTTACGGTGGCGTAAAAGCCCTGGCGATTATGCCACAACTTAAAAAATATAACAAAAAAAGCAACACACACGGCCACACTATTGCATATATACAATCAGTAATCTTTACGAAATATTTATTCATGAAACCGATCCATATACTGTTAGTTGAAGACAATGAAGGCGACGTATTGCTTACAACGGAAGCCCTCTATGAAAGCAATTTGCCGTTTACCCTGTTTGTGGTAAAAGACGGTCGGGAAGCCACGCTGCTGCTAGGCAAGAAAGATAAGTATGCAGATGAAGCAATGCCCGACCTGGTAATACTCGACCTTAACCTCCCCAAATTAAATGGCATTGAAGTGCTGAAAAATATTAAGACAAATGAAGAAACCAGGCATATTCCAGTGATCATGCTGTCTACCTCCGCATTTGAAAAAGACATCAAACTTTGCCTGCAACTTGAAGCCTGTTGCTTTATGACCAAGCCATTGGAGACGGACGTCTTTTGCCAACAGGTAGAGGGTTTGAAAGGGATTACAGTGTAATAGTGTACTGAATGATGTCAATTAAAATATGGCCGTTTTTATTGTTGATAACGTTGCCGGATATACCTTTAAGGACTGTCTGTTTCCGAAGTCGGCATTCTAAAAATAAGTGACCAAAATGAAAAAAGTTTCCGCAAAAACGAACGTAGATTTTTCAGAAAAAGAAAAAATCCAGCAACAGGAAGCGGATGCAAAAAAAACAGCAACAAAAAATATTCAGATTGCAACATTGCCAATTGATAACAACACCTCAGCATGCAATCTTTCCGGCAAAGAAATTATGCTTACTCCCCTGTTTGATTATATTGATACCGCAATCTTTATTGTTGATAGCCATCTCAATTTAATTGACGCAAATAAACCTTTTTGCAGCCTGTGCGGCTATACAAAAGATGAAATTGACACCGCTGCAGCACACCATATGTTTTCTCAAAATAGCCATCTGGAATTGATGGATGACAGTAAAAAACCTTCAGCTGTCTGGACAGTATTACATAAAAACGGTTCCAAAATAAACATCACTGTCTCGGCGTCTTTATTACCACCTGCGAGTGGAACTGTATATTATATGCTGACTGTCCAACATATCCTTGTTGATGAAACTACATCAGTAACTACGGCGCCAGATGAAAATATTTTTTTTGCTGGAATTGAACATTCATTAACTGCCCTTTTTCTTACCCGCCCAAGCGGACAAATTGTGGATGCCAATGAAGCTGCCTGCGAAATGTTTGGCTACAGCATTGCGGAGTTAAAACACTTGGGGAGAAAAGGAATTCTTGACCATAATGATGTCAACTACGACCTGCAGTTATTCAGCCGGAAAAAGCAGGGCAGGATGAAAGGCACTTTAACAGGCATTAAAAAAAATGGTATTCATTTTCCAATCGAAGTCTCATCGGTACTATTCAAAAATGAAAATGGCGAACAGTATTCAACGGTTAGCATGACTGATATTTCAGACTGGATAAAAATTCAAAACGACCACCTTCAGCTCTTAAACAATACGGAAGAGAGTTTTGTGATAGTTGACCGGAATTTGAATATCATCAATTTCAACAAAAAGTTTCAAACCTACTGCAATCATTTTTTATCAAAAAACCCTGCCAAAGGCGATTCAATTTTATCCTATTCAGCTGCAGAGGATATTGCCGGTCTAAAAAATATTTATGAGGCCGTTTTCAAGGGTGAAAAAAAATCTTCCGAATCAGATAATGATTTTAACGGAGTTGCAACAAGCTTACATTATCAGTTTAAACCGTTAACTGATGAACATGGAAACATTTTTGCAGCTTTTGTAACCTCCGTGGATGTTACTGAAAAGAAAAAAACGCTGCAACAAATTATTAGCGGTAAAGAACGGTACAAGGCACTGATTGATAACGGCAATGAAGCGGTTGCCATTTTTTCGGCCGAAGGAACGCTGCAGTATATTTCAGCTGCGGTAAATACAGTTCTTGGGTACACAGATGAAGATATGTTGCAACTACGTCCATTGGCTTTAGCGCATCCCGAAGATGTTGCAGACCTGGAAAAGACCTGGCAGGAACTGGTGGCGCATAAGGATTGCTTTATACAAAATTACCTGTGCCGGATGATGCATAAAAATGGCAGCTGGCGGTGGACAGAAAGCAATTTCCATAACCTGTTACATGATGCTTCGGTTGAAGGTATTGTAAACAATTTCAGAGACGTAACCGATCGAATAACCGCAGCAGAAAAAATCAGGCAGTCAGAAGAAAACCTGAATGCCATTTTTGAAAATTCGGATCAGGGATTTGTTTTAATCAACCCGGATTTTACAGTAAGGTCCTGTAACAATATTGCCAGGTACAATGTTTTTACAAGCGGCGAAATAAAGGTTGGTGATACTATTTTGAATTATGTGGATGATAACAGAAAAGAATTTTTTAAAGCTATATTGTTAAGCACCCTGTCTGGCGAATCTTTTAATTATGATTTATTAACCACTAATAAACAAACGAAAGAAGCGCTTTGGGTAAACATCAATGTTAACCCGGTAAAATTAAAAAGCAAGGTAGCAGGCATTTGTTTAACGGGCAGAGATATCACTAAACAAAAAGAAAAAGATTTAAAAATTGCACAAAAAGAAAATTTATTAAAACGGGCCGAGGCTATCACCCAAACCGGTAGTATTGAAATTGATTATCTGACAAACAAACGGCTTTGGTCGGATGGATTTTACAGGATACTGGATTTAGAGCCGGGCTCTATAGAATGTTCCAGGGAAAATTTTATTCAATTTTTACATCCTGATGATAAGGATACTTACTTAAACGCAATTGATCAGCAAATTTCAAACGGGCAGCCATCCGGCCCGCTGGAGGTCAGAATTATAACAGCAAGTGGCGCTGAAAAAAACATAAAAGCGTATGCACAAATGACCTGGTCAGGCGATGGTAAGCCCCTAAAGATGGTGGGCGTATTACATGATATCACTCAACAAAAAACGGAAGAAAAACAAAAATGGAGGTTAAAAAAACTACTGAACAGTGCAGAAAGCTTAGCCAGGATAGGCAGTGCCGAAATAAACATGCAAACCGGCAAGCGCATATGGTCGGATGAATTTTACCGCATTATTGGTTTAGAGCCCGGTAGCATAGAACCATCCCGGGAAGGTATCATGCAATTTATTCACCCGGCAGAGAAGAGCGCTTACATACAATGGTTGCAGCAAGGGCTTTCAAACAAAATTGAATCGCAGCAAATTGAAACCAGGATCATCACCGCCAAAGGAGAAGAAAGGGCCATCATGGCATATGGCTCAACAAAGTACAATGCAGCAGGTAACCCCGATATTTTAATCGGCGTTATACAGGATATTACCGAGCGTAAAAAAATGGAGCAGGATTTAAAAGAGAGCAGGGAAATGTACCAATCACTTTTTTACCAAAATCCTGCCGCGGTTTTTTCAATGGATATGGATGGGTATATCACCAGTGCCAATAATATACTGGCTGCAAAAGCCGAGTGCACGATGGACGAGTTGAATAATATGCACTTTACAAATTTTATATTTCCGGAGGACTTGCCAGCCGTTAAAAGTTATTTTGAAAATACAAAAAATGGCTTTACACAGGAGCATGAAATAAGGATTATAACGGCAAAGGGAAATACACTACAGATATCGCTGGTAACGCTGCCCATTTTAATCAACAACCAAATTACCGGTGTATACTGTATTGCAACAGATATTACCAAAGAAAAAAATGCACTGACACTGCTGAACAAAACATTGGCCGACAGGCAACGAATACTGGACTATTCATTTGATATGATTTGCGAAATTGATGCAGCAGGCCATTTTTTACAGGTTAGCAAAGCCTGCAAAAAAGTATTGGGCTATCAACCAGAAGAGCTGATTGGCAAAAGGACAATTGATTTTGTAGCAGACGCGGATAAACAGCCAACAATTGAAATGGAAAAGCAGCTTGCTGAAAAGGGAATACAGATTAACAACTTCGAAAATAACTATGTAAGAAAAGATGGACACATTGTAAGCCTTTCCTGGACAGTGCGATGGGATAAAGATGAAAAAACGATGTATTGCATCGCCAAAGATGCAACAGAAAAAAAGGCACAGGAATATGCGCTCGGCCTTTCAGAAATGCGTTATCAATACCTCTTTAATAACAACCCGCTGCCGTTGTATATTTTTGATTTTAAAACTCATGCAATTATTGAAGCCAACCCTGCCGCCTTTAAAAAATATGGCTATACAAAAAAAGAATTTTTATCCCTCACTATAGATCGCCTGAGGCCACCGGAAGAAATTCCCATTATGGAAAAGATGCTGAAAAGCGAAGCAGCTTTTAGTAACGTAAACGGCCGCATCTGGACGCACAGAAAAAAAAATGGGGAGCTGATGTACCTGAAAAACACCGGCAACATTATTGATTACAATGGCAAACAATGTGTGCTTTGTTTGTTGGATGATGTTACAGAAAAGATAAAGGCAGACGAAGCAACCAGGGAAAGTGAAGAAAAAAGAAGACTTATAATGAATGCTGCACTTGACGCAGTTATCTGCATGGATTTGCAGGGAAGAATTACGTTCTGGAATCCGCAGGCGGAAAAAATATTTGGCTGGAAGGAAACGGAAGCAATGGGACATAATGTATCAACACTACTGATTCCTGAACGCTACCGCAAGCTACCTCAGCAGGGGATGGACAGGTATTTAAAACCCGGCAACAGCCAGCCTTTAAGAAGTGTATTAAATCTTCACGTTGTAAATAAAGACCTGAAAGAGTTTCCGGTAGAGATTACTATTCAGTCTATTAAACAGAAAGGTGAGCAATTCTTTTGTTCGTTTATAAGAGATGTAACGGAGCAAAGAAAAGCAGATAGTTTAAAAAACTTTGAAAGAAGGGATAAAGTAGCACTTATAAACAGTACCGACGATTTAATATGGAGCGTTAGCAAAGACCTGAAGTTAATTGCCGGCAATAAGGCATTTGTAAAAAACTTTAAAAAAGAAACCGGTGTTTTAATTAAACCCGGTGATTACCTTTTAAGAAAAGATGCCTTTTCGGAGGATATGTTACTGATATGGCACGAGATGTATTATTGTGCGCTTTCAGGCGAAGCCATCAAAAAAGAAATCAGCAGCAATAGCCAAAATCAAGTCTCTCCCGAATGGAATGAAGTAAGCTTTAATCCAATTTACAACGGCCGGGAAATAACCGGCATTGCATGCTACAGCAGGAACATAACGGAGAATAAATTACAAAAGGATAAGCTGCTTGCGATTAATAAAAAACTGGAGACAGCCCAAAAGATGGCCAGGCTTGGCTACTGGGAAGTTGACCTTAAAACCGGCACGGCATTTTGGTCGGATGAATTATACAGGATTCACCGGTTTGAAAATAAAGGCCAGCCAGTGCCACTACAGCAAATTGCTGGCGTAATTCATCCGGATGATTTGAAACTGGTAATGCAATATTATGCAGATGCCATTGAGGGAAAACGGCTGTACGACTATGAACACAGGATAGTATTAAATGATGGCACTATAAAAGTGTTGCTGCAAAAAGGCACGTTGGTACATAATAAAGAAGGTGTGGTGATCGGCTTGGAAGGCACCACGCAGGATATCACCCTGTTAAAACTGGCAGAACAGGCCGTAAAGGATTCCGAAGAGAAATACAGGATGATTTTTAACTGTAACCCATTGCCCAATTGGATTTACGATCTGGAAACCCTGCAGATAATGGAAGTAAATGATGCCGCAATAGCCCACTATGGTTATAGCAGCGCAGAGTTTTTAAAAATGACAATTAAGCAGCTGTTTATTGCAGAACAAGTACCGGCACTTATCCAGGTAAACCAGGAAATTAATAACTATGGCTTGATAAATTTTGGGCAGTGGCAACATGTTAAAAAAAGTGGGGCCCTTATGGACGTTGACATCACCGGCCACTCTATTTTCTATAGCAACAGAAATGCGGTGATGATTGTATGCAACGATATTACCGAAATTATAAGCGCCCAGCAGGCACTTGTTAAAAGTATTGAACGCTTTGAGTATGCCACCCGGGCGACTTCTGACGCTATTTGGGATTGCGACCTTGCAAATGATACGGTTTTTTGGGGCGAAGGGTTTAATACCCTTTTCGGCTATAAAATGAAAGACCCGAGGCCCGGCCTTCATTCCTGGGAATCCTGTATACATCCGGATGAGCAGGCTGCCGTCATTCAAACCATGACTGATGTAATTGACGATAAAGAGAAAAATTACTGGCAGGGAGAATACCGCTTCCGGAAGTTTGATGGAACCTATGCCAACGTAGCTGATTATGCACTTATCATCAGAGATAAAAACGGCAAGCCGTACCGTATCATTGGTGCCATGCAGGATATCACCAAGAGGATTCAAAATGAAATTATGCTGAAGGAGCTGAACCAGCAGCTGAATAAAAGAGCGGCAGAATTGGCCAGTTCCAATGCAGAGCTGGAACAATTTGCCTACATCGCATCACACGATTTGCAAGAGCCGCTGCGAATGGTAACCAGCTTTTTAAGCCAGATACAGAAAAAATATGAGGCGCAGCTGGATGAAAATGGTCGCATTTATATTGGTTTTGCGGTAGACGGCGCTGTGCGTATGCGTAAAATAATTCAGGATCTCCTTGAATATTCCAGGGTAGGATGGCAGAAATATCACTTTGAAAAAGTAGACATGAACCACCTGCTCAAAGAAGTAGTATCCATCTATAGCAATACTATTGAACAAAAAAAGATGCTGGTTTCCTGGAATAATTTGCCCGAAATAACAGGCGCAAAAATTCCTTTACAGCAACTTTTTCAAAACCTTATTGGCAACGCCATAAAGTATCAGCACCCGGATACCGTTCCCGAAATAACCATAACTGCTACTGCATTTGATGAGTATTGGGAGTTTGCTGTTGCAGACAATGGTATAGGAATTGATCCGGAATATTTTGACAGGATATTTGTAATATTTCAACGGCTGCATAATAAAAACGAATTTTCCGGTACGGGTATCGGGTTGGCTATCTGCAAAAAAATAGTCAACAACCACAATGGAAAACTTTGGGTAAAATCAGAACAGAAAAAAGGAAGCACTTTTTATTTTACTATCGCAAGGCAAAACCTGCAAACAGTAGCCAGCCAGGTTACAACGGATGCGGAGAAATAATTTTATTATAACCAATTAACAAACACGCTAAAAACTAAAAAATGGAAGGCTGCTTAAATATTGCATATGCCCGAAAAAATCAGCAACACTAAAGGCAATACAACTTTTTTGGTAGCAGTTTTTTGCGTCCCGTAAAAAAAATAATATTATGGAATATATCCCCGCCCAACATATTTTAATAGTGGAAGATAATCCCGGCGATTTTGTGCTGATAAAAGATTATCTGGGCGAAGAATTTAAAAATCCATCCGTGGAGCATGCACAAACTTTTGCAGAAGCAAAAATCAAAATGAGTACCAGTGCGCATTTTGATACTATTTTGCTTGATCTGTCATTACCGGATGCCAGCGGTAAGCAGCTTGTAGCAGAAATGGTAAGACTGGCGGGCAGCATACCGATCATTGTATTAACGGGTTATGCAGACAGGGATTTTGGTATTAAAACGCTGGCACTCGGCATCTCTGATTATCTTTTAAAAGATGAGCTGAATGCGGCACAGCTGCACAAAAGCGTTTCATACAGTGTTGAAAGGCGGCGCATTAGTACAGAACTAAATGAATCGGAAAAAAAATACCGCAACTTGTTTGATTTAAGTCCTATCCCAATGTGGGTGTATGATATGGAGACAACCAAATTTTTAAATGTAAATGAGGCGGCTATTGAACATTACGGTTATTCCAAAGAAGCATTTTTATCCATGACAATGGATGATATTAAACCTCCGGAAGCGGTAGCAAAAATGGAAGAGGTGATCACCAGTAAAGAAAATTCAAAAAATCAAAAAAGTATTTACCGCCACCTTAAAAAAAATGGAGAGCTGATTGATGTGGAAGTTCAGAGCAGTGAAATTTATTTTAATGAAAGAAATGCGTGCCTCGTATTAAGTAACGATATCACCGCAAGTGTGTATCAAAAAAACATCGTGGCGTTTGAAAAAGAAGTATACGACCTGAATGCAACAGGCATTTCTTTTTTAGAAGTGCTGAATAAACTAATTGCAAGTATTGAAGGAATAATGCCATCCTGCCTTTGCTCCATTGTACAGCTGCAGGAGGATAATACCATCGGTACACTGGCTGGAGGTTCAATGCCCTTAGCCTACCTTGAAATACTTAACAGCATTCCGATTGGGCCTTCAGTCGGTTCTTGCGGTACTGCCATGTTTACTGGTCAGAACGTTATTGTACCAGATACTTATACAGATCCTTTATGGCAGGATTATGTTACGGTGATAGAGCCTTTTGGTTTCAGAGCTTGCTGGTCGGTACCCATAAAAAAAAACAGTGGCAAAATTGCCGGAAGCCTGGCTGCTTATTTTAAAGAAGTAAAACATCCGCAACCATATCATATTAATTTATTGGAAAGAGCAGCCAGCCTGGTAGGTATTTTAATAGATAATAAAGACGCAGCGGAGGACATTACCAAATCCAACGAAAGATACGATGTGGTTGCAGGGGCAACCAGTGACGTTGTATGGGACTGGGAAATAATAGCTGATAAAATTATATGGAACAAAGGTCTTACGGCAATACTTGGTTATACCGAAGCAGATAATACTACCTATGGAAATTGGTGGAGCCAAAAAATTCACCCGGATGATCTCGGTCGTGTAATGGATAATATTAACCAGCATATAAAAAACAGAATTGTAAAATGGCAGGATGAATATCGCTTTAAAGCTGCCGATGGCTTTTACCGTTACATCTCTGACAGTGGATTTTTACTTTTGGATAAGGACAACAATGCTACCAGGATGATTGGTGCCATGAAAGATGTTACGAAACAAAAGGAGGAAGAACATCAACTTAAATTGCTGGAATCTGTAATTACCAATACAAACGATACGGTTATCATTATGCAGGCCGAACCTGTGGATGAAATGGGGCCTAAAATTGTTTACGTAAATGAGGCATTCACAAAAATGACCGGCTACACTGCCAGCGATGTAATCGGCAAAACAACCCAACTATTGGAGGGGCCAAAGTCTGATAAAAAAGAATTGAAAAGACTGCATGATGCCATAAAAACCTGGCAAGGCTGTGAGATTACGGTTATCAATTATAAAAAAAATGGAGATGAGTTCTGGAATAATATTTCCATAAGCCCGGTCACTGATGCCAATGGCTGGTACACGCACTGGATAACCGTTTCAAGAGACGTGACTGACAATATTAAAAAGGATCAGGAAATTACGAAAGCCATCATGAAGGCGCAGGAGCAGGAACGCTCGCAGATTGGTGCTGAATTGCATGATAATGTAAACCAGATACTGGCGGGTGTTCTTTTAAACCTGGGCATGACGAAAGTAAAACCGATTACGGAACAATATACCTGGGTAGACAGCTCAATGAGCAACATCCATCTTGCCATTAGCGAAATCAGAAAACTATCTCACCGGCTGGCGCCGGTGTCTATTGACGATAACTCGCTGAAAGAAACCTTTTCAACCCTGCTAAAAAGTATCAATGTAAATAATCATTACCAGATTAACTTCACTATTAAAAAAGTAGATGAACTGAGTATTACCGGTGATATACAATTGAATTTATACCGCATATTACAGGAGCAGCTGAACAACATTATGAAGTATTCAAAAGCCACTGTAATTGACGTTTCACTTTTACTGAACAATGAAGCAATACAGTTAAGAATTTGTGATAACGGAATTGGATTTGATACCAGGAGTAATAGAAATGGTATCGGGCTTGGCAACATGAAAAAACGTGCGCAGTTGTTTTCTGGTAACTTCTTTTTAAAGTCTTCGCCTGGCAACGGATGCGAAATTATTGTGGAAATTCCACTATAAAAAATCCCCTGCATGTGTTATGCAGGGGATAAATTTACCGTATGCTTTAGCCTTATTGTTCTATCAACTGATCATTGATATTATAAGCAGCAATTTCACTTATCAACGGCACTGCTTTTGAATCTTCAATAATCACTTCCACTTTTTTAGCGGCTACCGGCATAAAGGTTAGTATACGTTTTCTGCCGATTGTAGTGCCGTTAATTTCTTTTAGGGTTGCGCCATTTGCATCCTGCAATTCAATTTTAAATTTGATTACCCGCTGTCCCATTTGAATGGGCTCTTGCAGCACAATGGTATTAATCGTAACCGGGCTTTTTAATTGCACGGTAACCGATTTCAGCTGCTCAAACGTATTTTGTTTACCATCAGTAAGGGTTGTAATACGTTTTGATACAGCATTGTTTTTTACTACTGCAGAAGGACTTGCAAAAAGATTGGTTTTGAAATTTGTTTCCCGCAATTTTCTGAATCCTATCAAAGATGCTGAATCATGCTCATTGATCAGGCCTCTTCTGTCGGGTGGTACATTTAATAATAAAGTAGATCCTCTTCCTACAGATTTCAGGTACAGGTTAAATAGTGTTTCGGGTGATTTTACTTTGTCATCTTCTTCCTTATGATAAAACCACCCCGGGCGGATACTTACATCACATTCAGCAGGTATCCATTTTTCACCATACATATTGCCACTGTTCAGCGTATCAGTTGATGGCGCACCGGCGCCCGCTGTAAAGCCCGATATGTTTAACAAATTCCAGTTGGTGGTGCCTGCGACACCGCTTTCATTTCCTACCCATCTAACCTGCGGACCTACATCACTGAATACGACTGTATTGGGTGATAATTTTTTAATTGTTTTCCTGAACAATGGCCAATCATATTCCTGTTTCTTTCCGTTAGGTCCTTCTCCATTCGCGCCGTCCCACCAAAACTCCCAGATGGGACCATAATTGGCAAATATTTCTTTCATCATATTTACAAACACTTCATTGTATGCCGGTGTTCCGTATTTGGGGTGATTGCGGTCCCAGGGCGACAAGTAAACGCCAAACTTTAACCCGTACTCTTTACAGGCCTGAGACAACTCTTTTAATATATCGCCTTTCCCATTTCTCCATTTGCTTTCCCTTATAGTATGTGTAGAATATTTGCTGGGCCATAAACAAAATCCATCATGGTGTTTGGCAGTGATGATTATTCCTTTTGCCCCCGCAGCTTTGGCCGTGCGAGCCCACTGACGGCAATCCAGTTGCGTTGGATTAAAAATATCCTCCGGCTCATCGCCATGTCCCCATTCTTTATCAGTAAAAGTATTGGGGCCAAAATGAGTAAACCAATAGTATTCCATATTATGCCATGCCACCTGCGGTGCCGAAGGCACAGGGGGCAATGGTTGCACTTGCTGTGCAACAGCCGGCATTAAAAAAGAAGCCATCAACAAAAACGTCCATATTTTTCTCATGCTCATTGTATAAAATTGTAAAACAAATCTGGATTTTAATTAAGCGCTGCAAACATCATATTAAAGATTCGATTCAGTAAGCTCGGATAATTATCCTTTATCAAATAAAAAATTATCCATTAAATGTCCCATTAAATAGCCCGGTCCAAATGCGTGTATCCGCCATCAACATGTATCAGCTGTCCCGTGGTATGACTTGATTTTTCTGATAGCAGAAACGCCACCATATTGGCAATTTCCTCGGCAGTGGTCATGCGTTTTTCAAAAGGAATTTTCTGCGTAATCTGTTTCAGTTTTTCTTCCCAGTTATCAAATGTTTTAATCCAGGTTTCATATAAGGGTGTAAAACATTCCGCTACAATTACTTCATTGGTGCGAATACCATACGGCAGTAATTCAACAGCCCATTCCCGGGTGAGTGCACTGCGCCCCCCGTTGGCGGCAGCGTACGCAGAAGTGCCTCCCTGGCCGGTTTCAGCGGTCTTGGAACCGATGTTTACAATGGCACCTTTTGATTTTTTCAATTCAGGCAAAGCATGATGTACTACCAGGTAATAATGCACCAGGTTTTTGTGTACCGATGCAATGAAAGATTCATAATTCCCATTTTCAAGTCCAACCCCATCGTTTACACCGGCGTTATTTACTACGCCTTCTATACGTCCGCAGGTGGCTATCACCTGTTGAACGGCCCTTTCGCACTCCGCCGGTGTAACCAGTTCTGCTGTTACATATTTCGCCTGTCCACCGGCCGCCTCAATTGCCTTTACAGCTGCTGCATTGTCAGCTTCATTTCTGCCAATAATAAATGGTATAGCGCCTTCTGCTGCTAAGACTTTACTGATGCCTAATCCAATTCCCTTGGCGCCACCGGTTACTATAATTACTTTGTTACTTAATTGTAAGTCCATTGTGTGTTGTTTATAAATGATAAAAATCAACTGCATTTTTTCCCCACAGTTTTTCCTGCTCTGCTATTGAAAACTGCATAAAATAACGATGTATAATATTGCATGTTTCCTGGTAAGATGCTGCCACCAGGCATACCGGCCAATCGCTGCCAAACATTAACCGGTTAATCCCAAATGCGTCAACAACAACATCCAGGCAATAGGTAAAACTGTCATTGGTCCAGTTCTTCCAGTCAGCCTCTGTAACCATGCCCGATACTTTGCAACAAACATTTGGATAAGCCGCTGCTGCACGCATTGCTTTTTCCCATTCAGCAAAATCAGCCTTTTTAAAATCAGGCTTTGCCAGGTGATCTATAACAAATTGCTGTTCCGGAAACCGCTGTACAAAGGCAGCTACATGTTTCAGCTGCCTTGGAAAAACAAGTATATCGTAGGTAAAGTTGTATTTTGAAAGCACCGCTATGCCGTTACAAAAATCAGTGCTTAACAAAAAATCGTCTGCAGGTTCGGCCTGTACAATGTGGCGAAATCCTTTTATTTTTTTGTATTGCGCAAAGTGCTGCAATCGTTCTTCCAGGTTGGCCGCCCGCAAATCTACCCATCCTACAACACCTTTAATCCAGTCATTTTCCTGAGCCAGCTGCAACAAAAAATTGGTCTCCATTTCACTCTGATCAGCTTGTACTGCAACACACCCATCCAGATTATTTTGTTGCAGCAATGGCAACAAATCTGCCGGCAAAAAATCACGCTGAATGACTTTCATATCGTCTGTTATCCATGCATCTTTTACAGGATGGTATTTCCAGAAATGCTGGTGGCTGTCTATTCTCATGGCAATTCAAATATTTTTTCCATCAGCAGCCATTTTTGTCCGGGTTCGGCCCAGGGCAATGCCTGCTGAAATTTCCACATTAATGTTTCCCATTCCTGAACCGTGCTATTGGCGGCATCCATAGCCGATTTTTTCTCAAAAGAAAAATCAGCCGTTGCTTCAATGATCATGAACATGCGGTTACCAACGCAATAAATATCCAGAACAGTAATACCGGCTTCTTTTATGCTCGTTATGATGGCAGGCCAAACATTTTTGTGATAAGCCTTGTATTCAGCTATTAACTGCGGGTCATCCTTTAAATCCAGAGCGAGGCAGTATTTTTGCATAACCTTTTAGTTGTAGTCTGTAAGTAATAAGTTGTAAGTGATAAGTACAAAAGAGAGAATGCCGGCTTTGAAAAAATTATTAATTATTAATTGGCCGCATATGCCACCGCATGTTGCTTACTCGTTCCCAGTCCTTCAATTCCTAATTCAACAACATCACCTGCTTTCAGGTATACTGGTTCTGGTTTAATACCTAATCCCACCCCTGGAGGTGTGCCTGTGCTGATTACATCTCCGGGAAGCAGGGTCATGAACTGGCTTAAATAATGCACTAAAAAAGGAATTTTAAAAACCAGGTTCAATGTATTGCTGTTTTGATATTTTTTGCCATTTACGGTCAACCACATCGGTAAGTTATCTACATCGGCAATTTCGTCTTTGGTGGCAAGAAACGGCCCGAGCGGGGCAAATGTATCACAACCCTTTCCTTTGGCCCACTGTCCGCCACGTTCAATCTGAAATGCCCGTTCGCTGTAATCATTGTGCAGGCAGTAACCGGCTACATAATCCATTGCATTGGCTTCTTCAACATAACTGGCTTTTTTACTCATCACAAAAGCAAGCTCTACTTCCCAGTCTGTTTTTACACTGTTTTTGGGGATGATCACATTATCATCAGGGCCGCACAATGCCGTGGTAGATTTAAAAAAAATGATCGGTTCTACAGGTATGGGGGCGTTTGTTTCCACACAATGATCGACATAGTTTAAACCAATGCAAATTATTTTAGAGGGTCTTGCGACGGCCGAGCCAAGCCTAACCGTTGCGTCCACTTCAGGAAATACAGTTCCCTTATCAATGGCTTCCTGCAATTTTATTAACCCGTCGTTTTCAAAAAAAGCTTCGTTGTAATCACTCACAATAGCAGATACGTCCCATCTTTTTTCGTCTTTTAAAATGCCTGGCTTTTCTTTACCGGGTTCGCCAAATCTGATTAGTTTCATTGTTGTAATTTATTGTAATTGTAATTCAATTATGGTATCAATCGCATCCGGCTGTACGCCATCCAGGTATAGAAAAGCGCCTTCGGCCTGCTGCTTGAATTTTATTTTTTTGCCGCCCCTTACCGTTGCTGAAATAATTTTTCCTTTTATCCCGGGCATAAAAATGGGTCCGTCTGAATTTGGTTGAAGGATATGCACGAAGTAGGTTTTATTTTTTACCGTTACAACACCCCAATCCTGCGGCGGATAAATATTCCCCCTGGTTCCGTAAATGGTTTCACCATTTGCCTGCATCCACTGGCCGATTGCCTTTAATGTATCAGTAAACTCTGGTTGAATTTTCCCATTGGGCATGGGGCCAACGTTCAGTAAAAAATTGACATCCCTGCCAGCGCCTTTAACCAGGTAATGAATTAGTTGTTTGACTGTTTTGTAATTGTTATCATTGAGATTGAATCCCCATGAATTATTCATGGTCTCGCATGTTTCAACAGGCAACTGCAGCGAGGCTTCCTGGAAACTTAAACCCGATTTATTTTCGCCCGGCAAATCTTTTTCAAACATCTGAAAATCTTCGCCGGCAAAAGGTGTCATGTGATGATTGTTGCCAATCATTGCCTGTGGTTGCAACTTATGAATCAGTCCATATATTTCATCGTATTTCCAGTTAATTCTTGAAGTGCGGTCCGCGGCACCTTCGGGTTGTGTCTGGTCCCAGTGCCCGTCAAACCAAATACCACCGATAGTACCGTAGTTAGTCAGCAACTCCGTCAACTGGTTCTTCATAAACTGCAAATAACTTGCGTAGTCGCCGTGCCCTGTTCTGCCTGCGTGCTGACCGGTTTTACCGGTTTCATGCGGATAATCGTCTCTTCCCCAATCGAGCAAAGAATAATATAAAAATAACTGGATGCCCTGTTTGTGACATTCATCGGCCATCATTTTTACGATGTCTTTTTTGTAAGGCGAATGCATGATGTTGTAGTCGGAATATTTGGTATCCCACATGCTGAAGCCATCATGGTGGCGAGTGATCAACGTGATGTATTTCATCCCGGCATTTTTTGCCATGCTTACCCACTGCTCTGCATTAAACTCAATGGGGTTAAAAAAATCCATCAGCCTTTTATAATTGTTATAGGGAATCCCTCTTTCATTCATTACCCACTCCCCTGCCCCGGGAATGCTGAACGGGCCCCAGTGAATGAAAAGACCAAACTTATCATCGCGGAATTGCTGGCGGGCTTTTATATTTTCGGGTGCCGGCGTATAAGTTTGTGCCTGGCTTGAAATGGCTATGGCCGCAAGCAAAAAAACAAGGGCGATACTTTTTATTCTTTTCATATTTAAAGCAATTATTAAAAGTGTTTACTTCATTAAATTTACCTGTTGCATCAACAGGCCGCCCAAAGGTATACGGATGAAAGGATTGCGACGCAACAATGTCGCTATGAAAAACAACTGCTGGTATACAACAAGCAATTTAAATTAAACCGATTTTTATTCCATACTAGTTATTCAACTTTACAAAACCGCCATCAATCGGGTAATCGCAACCGGTAATAAAGGAGGCTTCATCGCTGCATAAATATAAGGCAAGTGCGGCGATTTCATCCGGCCTCGCCATACGGCCAACCGGCTGACTTTTGGATAGCTTCTCAAACATTTCCGCTTCTTTGCCAGGATAATTTTTGGCTATAAATCCGTCTACAAAGGGTGTGTGCACCCGTGCCGGTGAAATAGAATTGCAGCGGATATTTTCCGCCATATAGTCTTTTGCAACGGATAAGGTCATGGCCATTACAGCTCCTTTGGCTGTTGAATATACAAACCTATCCGGAATACCAACCAGTGCTGCGATAGAAGCCATATTCAACACGATGCCACCACCGGCAATACGCAACTGCGGAATGGCGGCATAGATACAGTTGTAAACACCTTTTACATTTACATTGATGATGCGGTCGAAGTCTGCCTCGTTTGTTGTATCCGCCTTGCCAACATGCGCAATGCCGGCGTTGTTCACCAGGATATCCAGCTTACCTATTTTTTCAAATGTTGACAACACTTCTTGTTGGTTGGCCACATTACATGCATGAGCAACAACTTTTTTTCCAAGAGCGGTAATTTCATCCACCGCTGCTGCAGCACTTGCCTCTGTCAATTCAATGATGTGTACTTCAGCATCCTGTTGCGCAAATAAAACTGAAATGGCTTTTCCAATGCCGCTGCCACCACCGGTTACAACTGCTTTTTTATTTTTAAGAGAAAACATGTTTTTAGTTATGAGTGATGAGTTAGGAATTATGAGTGTCGGTATTTCATGTTAATCGTCGATAGTCAATGGTCAATAGTCAATCGTTGTACTTTATCCTTGCATTATAAATTAACAGCCAGAAAAAAACTTATAACTTATAACTCACAACTTATAACTATTAAAGGCTTACACCACGTTTCCATGGAATAAAATCATCCTGGTTTAACTGAACTGCTTTGGGAATGATTTCGCCACTGGCTGCCTTGATGCAATAATCCAGGATATCTTCACCCATTTGTTCAATTGTTTTTTCACCGCTGATGATGGGGCCGCAATCGATATCGATGATATCAGCCATCTTTTTTGCCAGCACAGAATTGGTAGCCACTTTTATTACCGGGCAAACGGGGTTACCGGTTGGTGTGCCGAGCCCTGTTGTAAATAAAATAAGCGTTGCACCGGAAGCTGCTTTTCCTGTTGTTGCTTCCACATCATTACCGGGTGTACATACCAGGCTTAAACCCGGTTTGGTAGCGGCTTCTGTATAATCCAGCACATCCACCACCGGCGATGTACCGCCTTTTTTTGCGGCGCCGGCGCTTTTGATGGCATCGGTAATCAGGCCATCTTTTATATTTCCCGGAGAAGGATTCATGTGAAAACCAGAGCCAACGCTGTGTGCCTGCGCATCATAGGTGCTCATCAAACGGATGAACTTTTTTGCAGCTTCTTCCGACGTGCAACGGTCAACCAGGTTTTGTTCTGCGCCACATAGCTCGGGAAACTCCGCCAGTAAAACCTTTGCTCCCAATGCTGCCAGTAAATCAGATGTGTATCCTACAGCAGGATTCGCAGATACGCCACTAAAGCCGTCGCTGCCACCACATTTTACGCCTACACACAATTCACTTAGCGGTGCAGGTGTTCTTTCCAGTTTGTTTATTTCAACAAGCCCTTCAAATGTTTGTTTAATCGCATCGGCTACCAGTTGTTCTTCGCTCAGTGATTGCTGCTGTTCAAAAATCAGCAACGGTTTATCAAAATGGGGGTTTTGCTTTTTTACATCATTCAAAAAATCCTGCGTTTGCAGGTTCTGGCACCCAAGGCTTAGTACAGTTACGCCGCCTACGTTGGGATGATTGGCATAGGCAGCCAGCAAGGCGCTGAGCGTTGCTGCATCCTGCCTGGTACCACCACACCCACCCTGGTGATTGAGAAATTTGATACCATCCACATTTTCAAATACCCTGTTGGTATGGGCGGTGGCATTTAGCTGCACGTCAACAGTATCAAGGTTTTCACCTTTTTGATACGCATTTAATAACTGATGGGTGTATTGAATGTATTTGTCGGTAACTGCATAGCCGAGTTCATTTTGCAGGGCTTCCCTTATCACGTCCATATTTCGGTTTTCGCAAAATACGGTTGGCACAAAAAGCCAGTAATTGGCGGTACCCACACGTCCGTCGGATCTTTTGTAACCATTAAAAGTGAGATGCTGGTATTTGGACACATCCGGCGCCTGCCACTTAAAATCAACTTCGCGGTATACATAGGGATCCGCTGCATGCTTTATATTGTCGGTCGTCATTAAACTACCTTTTGCAATGGGATATTGCGCCTTACCAACCAGCACGCCGTACATGATAACTTCATCGCCTGCGCTTAAGTCGGTTGTATAAAATTTATGCTTTGCCTTTACGGTGTCAAGTAACAAAAAATGTTCATCACTGTAAGCAATGGTTTCTCCCTTAGCAAGATCTGTCAGCGCAACCAGCACGTTATCTTTTGGATGCATTTTTACTACCAAATTTCTTACTTTATCTGACTGCATACAATAAACTGTTTAAAATTTTCAATCGTTGTAAATGCAAAGCTGCATTAAGTGGTTAATAAAATTCCGTCGCCAATATAGCCATTTTTTCATTGCTGGCGTACCCGCAGTTACTAAACCGATACGGTTTACATTCGCAGGCACTCCCTTGTTTTATAACATGCAAAAGTTACGCTATCAAACCAATAAAGCAAACCGAATTAAAATGGAAAACTACGGTTAAAGCGAATAAGCGGGCACCTCATTATTATCCAAATTTGGTTAATAATTAACCTCGCTTTTACTGAAGGCAACATTAAAAACGATTACAATACTATAAGCCAGGCTGGTTTGCAGTATTGTAAAAACTGCTGGTTTATCAAAATAAAATACGCTGCATAAACCAGTTGAGGTTTAGTTAAAAAGGGTATAGACAGGCTTTATTGAAGTTTATTTTTTATTAATACTTGAGGCGACAATGTTCAGCAAATCAAACTCTTTAAAAGGTTTTGAAAGATAAGCGTTCATGCCACCTTTTAGGTATTTTTCGTTATCGCCTTTAATGGCATTTGCCGTTAATGCTATAATGGGTAAGGTTTGGCTGATGGTTTTCCGGATGATTTCAGTCGCTTCCATACCACCCATTACCGGCATCTGTATATCCATCAACACCACATCAATCCCCGGTTGTGCAAGTAAATCGATCGCCTCGCTGCCATTCACTGCTTCAATTACCACGGCACCATAATTACCAAGAATTGTTTTGGCTACCAGCCGGTTCATTGTATTATCATCCACCACCAATATTGTTTTAGCAGCCAACATTTCTTTGCTAAAATTGAATGTGTCTTTTGCCGGAAGGGCGTTAAGAGTTCCTTTTGCAAATTCAATGATAAATAGAAACGCGGGTACCTACACCCTTTGTGCTTTCAACACTTATGTCTCCTCCCATCAATTCAACCAGGTCTTTACAAATGCTCATACCTAAACCGGTACCGCCGTACTGCCTTGTTACCGATACATCTTCCTGTGAAAATTTATCAAATAAGCTTTTTACAAAAAAGCCATCCATGCCTATACCGGTATCTTTTACACTTACACTAATTGTTTGGGTTAACGGTGATTCCTTTAACACAACACAGGACAAATTAACACCGCCCTTTGTTGTAAACTTGATGGCATTACTGATGAGGTTAAGCAATACCTGGTTAAGCCGGTAGGGGTCGCCGATCAATGCCGGCGACAAATCTTCATCACAGGATGAATTTGTCAATGTGATGCCCTTTTCCTCGGCCCGGTGCATCAATACCTGCATTGCCCGGCTCACCATTTCTTTCGGTTCAAAGCCAATATTTTCAAGTTGCAGTTTGCCTGCTTCAATTTTTGAAAGATCCAGAATATCATTTATAATCACCAGCAAATTTCGGATGCTGAGTTGATGGTATCCAGGTAGAATTTTTGTTTGCCATCCAGGCTGGTTTTGGCAAGCTGGTTGGCCATACCAAGTATAGCGTTCATCGGGGTGCGTATTTCATGGCTCATATTGGCCAGGAAAACCTACTTACTTTTTGTTGAGCCCTCAGCCAGTCGGCGTGCTACAATCAGTTCCGTTTCCAGTTGCTTCCGATCGGTAATGTCCAGGTGAATGCCGATAGATCCAACCAGTTCTCCATTGTCATTGTAACGCGGGGCGCCACTCACCAGCCACCATTTTGTCTGTCCGCTTTTGTTTTTGATTTCAATTTCATAAGCATCCGAAATACCCTGTTTCCGGCTAGTTTTTTTGCTTTCTACAAGGTTTATGTACTTTTCTTTTATACAAATGTCGGAAGCTTTTTTACCAATAATTTCATCGGTTGAGTATTCGCTCATGTCGCAAAAACTCTGGTTAACAAAAATTACCTTTTCATCCAAATCCACTTCCATTAAGCCAAGATTCATATTGGCAATGATGCTGCGGTATTTTTGCTCTTCCCGCTGCAATAATACTTCGGCATTCTTTCGTTCGGTTATGTCGGTATGCGTACCGATAATTTTTAACGGCAGGCCTTCCGGTGTTGATTCTATTACTACTCCCCTGTCCATCACCCACCTTACAGAACCATCTTTATGCCTGATGCGATATTCCAGTATATGGTGATCAATTGCTCCTCTTTTGTATTTTGCATCATTCTCTTCCAGCAGGTGCCGATCATCGTCATAAGCATTCTTCCACCATAAATTCACATTGTTAGCAAATTCATTCAAATCATACCCCAGCAGGTGACTTTTTGTGTTTGAAAAATACGTTTCTCCCGTGGCGAAATCATGCTCCCACACATTGTCGCCAATCTTTTCAAAAGCTTGCCTGAAGCGGGATTCATAATCTTTTAGTTTTTGCTGATCTTCTTTTTCCTTGGAAACATTTTCTTCCAATGCAAAAAATCCTGTTAGTTCACCTTTGCCGTTCCGAATGGCTTGTCCCAGCACCCTTACCCAATAGGTTTGGCCACTTTTGGTATAATTTAGAATTTCGCAATTAAAAGGGTTACCTGCCGCAATCTGTCTTCTTAAATAGGCTATGGTTTCGGTGTTCGTATCCGGCCCCTGCATCATGGATGGTGTTTTGCCCTTCACTTCATCCAACTGGTAGCCGGTAACTTTTGTAAAGCTTTTATTTACCCAACTTATACGTCCCCTGGCATCAGAAATGATCACCGCATTGATGTTGTCTTCTGCAATCAGCGACAATACCCGGAGTGGTTCCTCCTTTTCTTTTTCTGCGGTAATATCTTCCAGCATGGAAAAATATTGCTTCACATTGCCATCCTTATCCTTAATTGCCTGGCCTTTTAGTCTTCCCCAAAAATGGGTGCCGTCTTTTCGATAGTGGATTACTTCAATACTAAATGCTTTGCCGGCATAAAAGGCCTCAAGCATTTTCTTAATAGTCCCTAAATCACTTAATGGGCCGATGCAGAGATCCACCGCTTTTCTGCCCACCACTTCCTCAAGGCTGTAACCGGTAAGTTTTAAAAAGCCTTTGTTGGCCCAGTCTATTACCCCTGATGCACTGCAAAACCCAACACCATTTTCGTTGGCACTTGCCACCAGTGACAACCGCTCCAATTCATGTTCCCTTTCCTTTTCGCCAGTGATATCATTATACGTCCATAAGTGCCCTTTGTATACATTGTTATCATAAATGGGTACAAAATCCCGTTGCAAAATTCGCCCGTCTGTCATCTCAAGTTCATCACCAACCCTCAACTCTTTATGCCGCAAAAGTTCATCCATGCGTTCAACAAAAACCGCAGGCTGTTTAAATAAATGCTTTGATTCTTCTGCTGACTTTTTACAGCTTACCCTCTTCAATGATTCTGGTGACGCTGGTATATTAAACATGTCACAGAATAACTGGTTGGTTAAAACAATATTCCTGTTTTCATCTTCCAGTAAGATGCCATGATGCAGGTTTGCTATCAGTTGTGACAAACGGTTAGCCGCTGCGGACAAGTGATACCGGGAATCTTTTAATTCCTGCTCTACCTTTTTGCGTTTGCTGATTTGTTCATTCAGGCCGGCGATTGTATCAAGCAAATTATCTTCATCTATATTAATAGCAGCAGTACTGTCTCCCTCATCTTCTACGTTCCTGATAGCCTCTTTTAAATTTTTAATGCTTTCTTTTTTCAGTTTATTTTCCGCCATTAACTGCTCGTTCATGGTCGCATATTCCTGTTCGCTGATTTTAAACGCATGTGAAGACAGTCTTTCCGGACCAAACATCTCCCATCCGCCCATAGAGCCATGTGCTATTTTGAGATGAGTTCCATAAAATGCTACAGCAACTATTTTTCCCGATACCGGTGCTTCATTAAGCCCCACGATGGTTGATATAAAAGAACTGCCATCACCTGCAAGACCACCTGTAACCGGAATATTATTTTGAACGCAGGAATTTATGCCATTCACCAACTCACTGCCATTTACTTTACCGCCATCAGATAAGATCATGATATAACAAAGCTGGTTGGTTGTTTGCAGCTGCCGCACCAGCGAAGCCCCGGCAGCAAAACCATCGTTATTAAAATCGCCGATATTTACCGACGCTGTTTCTACTGTCGTATTGTTAAATTCAATGGCAGTTACTGACACCGAATTGTCTGTTACTTTATCTTCAAAAATTTCGCCTGAAGTTGAACAAAGTACGATATCAGCATTCGGATATTGCCCGCGTAACTGCAGGTACATGTTGTCGCCGGCAAGTAGTTGTTTTGCTCCAAAACCAAGTACCAGTTGCACCGTATCATCATTCAGCAAATCGCTTCGGTTACTGCAGGTGTATTGATTGTTACTGTATGTCCTGATGTTAACCTTCATGGAATTTTTTATTTATCCAGGTGACGGAACTGGTTTTACTTTTAGTACAACTGTAAGGCAGATGAATCAATCACGCGTTTATTTTGTCCATGGGGAAATGCACTTCAAGGTCTGATACCACAAGCCCTATTATCTTTTTAATAAACATGACTTGCTCTATAATGCCCGGATCCGGTGTTTCCTGTTTTCCTTTTTTTTCTACTTCCCTCACAACCTCTTTCAAACAAACAATGCCCAGATTATCGATGACCGGTTTCATGGAATGTGCCAGCAAACCGATTGCTTTATAATCCCGGGCTGCAAATTTTTCTTCCATTTGGGCCACCTGTAAAGGGGTTTGCGCAATAAACATCTGGACTAATTTTTTTACAAACGCATCATTTCCCTGGCTTAGTTCTTTAATATTTTGCAGGTTATACAACTGATCCGGCGAACCATACTCAAGCACACCTGTATTCACTTTCGCTTTACTTTTGTTTAGCCAGAAAGCCACTACATCCAGCAAGTCTTTTTCCTTAAATGGTTTAGACAGGTAGGCATTCATACCGGCATCGATGCACTTATCATTGTCGCCTTTAATTGCATTGGCTGTAAGCGCAATGATGGGAATGGTTTTACTGATCCATTTTCTTATTAAGCTGGTGGCCTCCATACCATCCATCACCGGCATTTGAATATCCATCAATACCAGGTCTGTTGCAGCACCTTTTACAAAATCAATCGCTTCCTCCCCGTTGACGGCCTCAGTGATGATGGCACCGTAATTTTTAAGAATTGTAGCCGCCAGTAACCGGTTCATACGATTATCATCCACTACCAGTATTCTTTTTTGGGAAAGCATGTTGGCATCAAACGTAAAAAGGGACTTTACCGGCAGGTTTTGTTTTGTTCCCTTGTCAAATTCTATTGTAAAAGCAATGGTGGTTCCTGCGCCTTTTTTACTCTGCACTTCTATTCTGCCTTTCATCAGTTCAACCAGGTCACGGCATATACTCATGCCCAACCCGGTGCCGCCATATTGCCTTGTTACCGATGCATCTTCCTGCGAGAATTTTTCAAATAAATTTCTTACAAAATTCTGGTCCATTCCAATACCGGTATCTTTTACGGCAACACGCAAAAGTTGTGTTGTATTTGTTTCCCTGTAAAGATTACAACTGATATCAATGCTTCCCTTTTCAGTAAACTTAATTGCATTGTTAATTAAATTCAGCAATACCTGGTTAAGTCTGAAGGGATCGCCCATTAAAACCGGGGATATAGCTTCATCAAATGTTTCACTGGTGAAAGTGAGCCCTTTTTCTTCGGCCTTATGCCCAAGCACCCGTATAGCCCTGTGCAATATTTCTCTCGGATCAAAGCCAATTCTTTCTAACTGTAATTTACCAGCTTCAATTTTTGACAGATCCAAAATATCATTGATAATAACCAGCAGGTTTTCTGAAGCTGCATGAATGGTATCAAGATAAAACAGTTGTTTGGTATCAAGCGTAGTTTTTGCCAGCTGGTTAGCCATGCCTACAATGGCGTTCATGGGTGTACGGATTTCGTGACTCATGTTGGCAAGAAAAATTTCTTTGCTGCGGGTGGAGTCTTCCGCATGTTCCCTGGCTTCTGTCAGTTCCAGTTCCAGCTTTTTTTGCCGCGTGATATCCAGGTGTATCCCGATATAGCCATTCAACTGTCCCGCATCATCAAAACGGGGTGCACCGCTAATCAGCCACCACCTTACCTGTCCGTTTTTATTTTTTACTGCAATTTCAAAAGCATCTTCTACTATATTTGTTTCCGTTTCATTTTTATTTTTCAGCAGAGTGCTTGTTTCGCCGCCAATAAAAAAATTACTGTGTGTTTTCCCTTTTAGTTCTTCAAATTGATAACCGCTCATCTCGCAAAAACTTTCATTGGCAAAAAGAATTTTTTCATCCTTATCTACCTCCAGTAACCCCAGGTGCATGTTGGTTATAATGCGCCGGTATTTTTCTTCCCGGATCTTTAATATTGCTTCTGCCTTTTCCATCCCGCCAATTTTTGCCCGCAACACCAAAAGCTTTTGAACTTGCTTTGCCAACACTTGCAGCGCAAACACCTGTTCGCTGGTAAGTGTATGTGGTTTATGATCTATAACACACAAGGTCCCCAACGGAAAACCGGCTTCGGAGTGAATAGGAACGCCGGCATAAAACCTGATGCCGGGATCGCTGGTAACAAGCGGGTTAACTGTAAAGCGTTCATCTTTTGAAGCATCGGGCACAATCATAATATCCCCCTGACGGATGGCGTGCGTGCAAAATGAAATATCGCGGGGAGTTTGTGTTGCCGCCATCCCATGATTTGCTTTAAACCACTGGCGCTGCTCATCAAGCAAAGTAATTAACGAAATGGGCGTTTTACAAATTTGAGAGGCGAGCCGAACGATGTCATCATAATCCTGCTCTGGAGCAGTATCTATAATGTTCAGCTCTTTTAAAGCTGATAACCGGTCTTGCTCGTTTACTGGATGCTGGCGGTGTGACATAGAAATAAAAAACTGCAATAACCAAAGCAGTTGAGGTTACAGCATGTTATACAAGGTTTAAATAACAATTTCTTTTTGCTGAATCATTTTATAAATAGTTGATTTGCCGATATCCAGTTTGTCAGCTACCAGCAACACATCATTGTCGTACTTTTTTAAAAAGTGCTTTACAATAAAACAGGTGTACTGGCGAAGCGTTTTTTCTTCATTGATAAAGTTTTCATCATTGGCTGATGAACCGTAGGAAATATCATCGGATATAATTTCCTGCCCGTTACTCATTACAACGGCCAGATCAATAATTGCTTTTAGCTCCCTTACATTACCGGGATAATTGTACCGCATCAATTTTTCCTTGGCATCGCCGGCAATAGCAATAGAGGCCAGTTTATTTTCCCTGCAAAATTCATCGGCAAAATGTTTAGCCAATATCAGTACATCGCTTCCTCTTTCCCGCAGGGGCGGTAACTCAATGGGTAAACCTATGATGCGGTAATATAAATCTTCCCTGAAGTTTCCTTTTTTTACTTCTTCGCCAAGATTTTTATGGGTGGCGATTATCAGCCTTACATCCAGCTTCACTTTTTCATTTCCGCCTACCCTTATAATTTCCCTTTCCTGCAACACACGCAAAATTTTACTTTGCAAACTAAGATCCAGCTCAGCAATTTCATCCAAAAAAATAGTACCGCCATTAGCCTCTTCAAACTTGCCTTCCTTTCTTGATACAGCCCCGGTAAATGCACCCTTTTCATGACCAAACAATTCACTCTCTATTAATTCCCTGGGTATAGCCGCCATGTTAACGCCAACAAAAGGTTTGCGTTTACGCTCGCTGTTATAATGAATGGCTTTTGCCACAACCTCTTTGCCCGTGCCGGTTTCGCCTGTTACAGATACATTGATATTTGTTTTGGAAGCCTTCTCCATTAACGCAAATATCCTGTTCAGCGCAGGACTTTGGCCTTTGATACTTTTATCAAATGAAAATTTTTGTCCCAACTCTTCCCTTAGCCCTGCCACTTCTTTTTTCAATTTGCTGGTTTCCCTTACCTTGATAACAGAATTCCATAAAATCTCTTTTGTATTTTCATCTTTTACCAGGTAATCCGTCACACCTAATTTCAGCATTTTTACCGCCACCACAATATCTTCCTGGCCACTGATCATAATTACCGGCACGCTGTCGTTTACCCGCCTTATTTTTTCAAACAGTACATCACCGGTATAGTCAGGTAAAGAAAAATCAATGGTAATCAGATCCGGATGTTTATGCATATTTGCCAGGCATTCCTTACCTGTTGTAAAACGGCTTACTTCATAATCCGGATTAAGTGAAAGCTGGTATTCCAGTATTTCGCCGTACCACAGGTCGTCTTCAACGATAAATATTTTGTAAGAATGCATGGAATAAAATGATTAGTGTAGTGCACACGCACTGCATAATTCCAACGCTTTTCCGAATATAAAATTGCGCTTTGGTTTTTGGAAGGCTTCCAGTTTTAAGAATTCCCCTATACAATAGGAATTTTACTACAGCAGGATACCAAAGTTTACTATCCACTTTTTTTCACCTGCACAAATTGTACCGGACCGGTAACAAAAAGGAAGAGTACATCACAATCAATCCCATCTGATAAGTGGTTAAAGTGAACCTGCAGCATGCTGTTGTAAAAAAGAGTCGGTTAAAGTTTACTTCAATCAGAAGAGGCCATTGCACATACAGGATGCATTCATTGCAGCGTGGTACAATGAAGTAGTAAAGACATGGAGCTGCTATAACCCGTGGCAGCAGGTTAAAGCAGCTGGCCTATTTAGTTGGCTTCAATAACCTTGTTTAGCGCCGATTGCGCATCTGGCCAGCCGGTAATAATATTTTGTGCCAGCACTTCCAGTTCGGGGTGAAATTCGCCATCAGCAAAAGTCTGGTCAATGATCCTGCTCCATCTTTCCACTTCGGGCATACCGGCAATGGCAGATAAGGACACCAGCGAATGGGCATTCTTTCTTATGGCTTCCGGATCTCGTTTTTGCCACGAATCTTTCAGCGAAGTAACTTTAATATTCACGTCTTCTACGGTGCCGATTAACAGGATTTGTTCAAAAGACTTATCACCCCCTGTCAATGAATAGAGGTAGCTGAGGTCGATGGTGATGGGCGTGGCATTCATAGTTGTGTATTTATAGATAAGGGTAATTTGTGTCGTTATTTAATATTCAGTTGTGTTAGTATGCTTCTGTCAATGATCTCATCTTTTTTAATCGATTCAATAATACTGTTAAACAAGTCGTTGGGTTTAAATGGCTTTGCTATGTAACCATTGATACCTGCCTTGTAACAATTTTCCATTTCCCCGTTCAGTGAATGTGCCGTCATTGCTATGATGGGTATGCTTGCAAGCCGGCCGGGTAAAGCCCGGATATGGCCTGCCGCACTAATTCCATTCATTACAGGCATTTGAATATCCATCAGCACAACATCAAAATATTGTTGCTGCAATGCATCCAAAGCCTGCAGCCCGTTGATAACATGCACTACAGTAAACCCTTTCATCGTGAGCACTTTAGTTGCCAGCAGGGCATTCACCATATTGTCTTCTGCCAGTAAAATATGAATGGGCCGGTTGGTATTTACAGACAAAACATTATCATTTGTTATTGCCTGAGTAAGCAGCAAACCTTTTGATTCCACATATCTTTTAAATGGCAGAATAAAATTAAAAGTAGTGCCTTTACCAGGTTCGCTTTTCATGTTGAGGTTACCGCCGTACATGTCTACCAGGCTCCTCGTGATATTTAATCCAAGCCCGGTACCGCCATATAATCTTTGGGTATCGCTGTTAGCCTGTGTAAATCTTTCAAAAATACTTTTCTGCTTATCTTTCTCAACGCCTATACCTGTATCTGTAATAGAGAAAGAAATATAGTCTTTCTTCTTATCGGTACCCTGCGCCAGTTTACAGGTAACATCAATGCTGCCGGTATCGGTGAATTTAACCGCATTGCCCAGCAGGTTTAATAATATTTGTGTCAGCCTTAACTCGTCCCCCATCACTTTTGATGGAATCTTTTCGTCTATATAGGTGTTTACCCTGATGCCCTTCGCCGTTGCTTTGGGGCCAAGTATTTTCATCACGTCCCGCACAATTTTAGGGATATCAATTGGCAGGCTTTCGAGTGATAAATTGCAGGACTCTATTTTAGACAAGTCGAGTACGTTATTGATGAGTGCAAGCAGGTTGCCCGAAGCTGTTTTGATTATGTCAACATACTCTGCCTGTTCCGCATTTAAGGGCGTATCCGAAAGTAAATCATTAAAACCGATGACTGCGTTTAAGGGCGTCCGTATTTCGTGACTCATATTGCTGATAAATTGCTCCTTTACCTTCAGCGATCTTTCAACCATTTCATTGGCTGCCAGCAAGTCAGATTCAACCTGGTGCCGGCCGGTGATATCCATTCCAAAACCCAGTATATATTTTAGCCCATTCCGGTCGTAAAAACATTTGTTGATAATATTAAACCAGGATAAGGATTTGGTTTCGGGATTTTTCACGCTGCCTTCTACCCTTATCATTTGCCCTTCTTCCAGTTCAAAAAGCTTATCTAAATCACCCAGGAAAATATCTCCCGTTCCCGAAGAAAGGCTTTCCGCCTCGGGAATTTCATTTTGATTGTAAGGATAAAATTTAGCAAACGTTTGATTGGCAAGCATAATCTGACGCTGCTCGTTCAGCATAAAAATTACGTTGGGACTATTGTCTATTATCTGCCTTATAAACTGCTGCTGTCTTGCGATTTCTTTTTGCGCCGATACTGATTCTGTTATATCAATGGCACTGGCAATTACATAGGGGCTGTTACCATTGTTTTCATACACGGTATTTTGATAGAGCCACACTCTTTTAGTACGGCTTTTTGTGTAAATCTCCAGCGTACCCCTGGCCGTACCTTGTTTAGTAATGGCTTCTATGTAGGCATCAAAATCATCCTGGTATTCATCGGGCAAAATCAGTTTAATATTTACCCCTACTACTTCTTTTTTTGTATAGCCGGTCAATTTTTCCGCTGTGGCATTGATATCCAGCAACACACCATTCATATCATGCAGGCAAATAATTGCCTGTGTATTATTTAATACTGCCGCTTTTTCTTCTTCACTTTTCCTCAGGGCAATGCCAGCTAATTTGGCTTCTGTTATATCCTGCACCGTACCAAATGTGCCGTTAAATGCACCATTGCTGTTTATAAACGGATTGATATTCGACATCATGTAGTGTTCCTTTCCATCCAACAGGATCCGAAATTCCACTTCGATTTTTTGCAAGGTAACGCAGCATTTAGCGAGGCCTGCATTAATGGTTTCAATACCTTCCTGCGGCATTTTACTAAAAATATCTTCCATCCCAACGGGGCCATCCAACGGCAGTTGATACAACAACCGCAACTCCCTTGAAACTGTCAATGTGCCATTCGGGGAGATTTCCCAGGTACCCAGCCGTGCAATTTGCATTGCCTGCTGCAGTTTATTTTTATTGCGGATTAACTGTACCTGCAATGTTTTACGTTCAGTGATATCCTGCTGAATAGCCAAAAATCTGTTTGGCCTTCCCTGCGCATCCATTAAAGGCACGATGGTAGTATCAACGCAGTAAGATTTACCATTGCTGTTGCGGTTAACCAATTCTCCTTTCCAGGTTTTACCATCCAGCAGCTTGGTCAATATACGGCGTACTACCGCCTTATTACGCATACTCAGGCTGATGGTCCGGTAATCATTTCCCAGCAATTCATCTTCCGCCATTTCATTCAGTTCGCAGAATTTCCTGTTTACATGAATAACTTTTCCTTTGTTGTTAAACACAATTACAATGGCCGACTGGTCCAGTGCAAACTTATATTCCGACACTTCTTTATACAGGGATTCAATCGCGATTTCTTTTTCTTTACGGCCCGTAACATTTTTATGTATCGCAATAAAATTCAGTATTTCCCCGGTATCATCACAGATAGGTTTAATGCTTACCGACAGCCAGATGGCTTCTCCATCCTTATGGTATACCAATAACTCTTCTGTAACAGCTTCACCCCTGAGCAAATGCTGAACCATTCGCTTTACGGCCGTCTGATCGGTGAACGGACCATGCAAAACATCACTCAAGTTTTTTCCACGCACTTCTTCCAGGGTATATCCGCAATTTCTTGTAAAGCCATCATTTACCCATTCAACCAAACCAAGTCCGTTCGAAATCACGATCGATTCATTTACCTGCGCTACCACTTTTGCCAGGAGCCGAAGCTGCATATCCGCTGCAGAACTGATGCTTTGTTCCTGCGATAAACTTTGCTTTATTTCACGGTTAAACAACATCAGTTGCTCTTTTTTAAAACCGATAAAATAAAAAAGCATACTTAAGAAAAGGGGAGAAAAAACGATGATTACAAAATCGGGTGCAAATTCAAATATGTGAAACCAGGGGCCTTTAAAACCGTTTACATAATTCAACACCATTCCCAGTATGATCAAGATAACGCCCAACATAAACCCCAGGGCGGTATATTTTACAACACCAAAAAATGGCTCTTTTTTCATAAAGAATTTAATATTGGATGACTACGGGCAAAGGTTGTGAAGGCTTTACCGGATATTATTAAATATGTTTCTTTTCTTAATTCAGTGTTACCGCTTTTCGCTGTGCTTTATCCCAGGTAGCCTTTTGCTGCCCTGATAAATACCTGCGCAAACCGGCCAGTACTGCATAATTCATTATACAGAAATAATACGGTACAAATACCGGCTTAAATGTTACCCGCCTGTTTTCTAAAATGTACCCGATAATAGCCGCACTATAAAACAGCACCTGGGCAACCATTATGGTCATGTAAAACTGGCTGCCTGATTTTATAATGTACATGTTCAATATAAAGATGGCTATTAAAAGGAACGGCGTAATGGTCCAGCGAAGCACCCTGTGTGATACGTACTGAAAATATAACAGGGGTGTTTTTTGCATTGTAAGATTACCGGATAACCGTTGAATGGATTGCCAGCCACCAGCGCAAATTCGTATTTTCCGTTTTAATTCTTCAGCCACATTTTCTGATGCCGTTTCTACTGCATACGCTTCTTTTTCGTATATAATTCTATAGCCTGACGCAGCCATTTGCATGGATTGCATAAAGTCATCCAATAATGTATCTTCCGGCAAATCGCGGTACAAGGAAGACCTGAAAGCTACCAGTTCACCCGCCGCACCACATGCACTGTTAAGCTCGGAATCCAGTTTCTTTAAAAGGGATTCGTATTTCCAGTAAATGCCTTCGCCCGCAGCACTTGCACTGTCAGCAGCATCGTTGATTATTCTTTTTTCGCCCGATACACAACCCACCATATCATCTTCAAAATGTTTCACGATATTTTTTACCGCTGCACTGTTTAGCATGGTGTTGGCATCAGAAAAAATTACAAATGGCGTATCCACATATTTCATTGCCCTGTTTTCAGCAGCTGTCTTTCCACCGCGCCTGTTTTCATGCAATACAACAATATCCGGCCATGCATTTAAATAGCAATCACTGCCATCCGTAGAACCGTCGGTTATAAAAACAATCTTCAGTTTATCAGCCGGGTAATCCAGCTTTTTACTGTTGGCTATCTTAGCCCTCAATATATCCGCCTCGTTAAAACAGGGTATTACCAAAGTAACAGCCGGCTCAAACGGTTTTGCTTCCAGCTTGTCTTTACTTACAATACGCTTAATCAACACCATTGCATACAATACTATCCCGTATCCTAAAAAAGCGTAAAAAACAATACCCATACATATCCAAAAACTTATTTCAATCCATTTCATACGTAAAGTTTTGTAGGGTGGCCAGCGTGTAATTTGTCAGCGGTCATTCTTACCTGGGTAATTATTACAAATTTTCCATAATAAAAAATAACGTTATAACTGACAATAAATTGCACATAGCACACCCGGGGGTGAAAAATAATTATCGTTTATACACAAAGTCGCCCATACAACCGATGGACGATAGTGCGCAACAAATCGTTGTTTCAGCTAACCGGTAACCCGCTTATTTATTATATTTTCTATATTAATATGCCGGTAATGTTACATTTACTTTAGTATATCCAGAGCCTTTACTTCACCAGGCAGGCTGGCGCAAATTATCTGTTCGATGATCGTTCAAGGCTGGTTTGAAACTTGAAAATGTTTGTCTCAAAATCAACCACCAACTTATTATATTTCTCCGCCACTGCAGATACCTGGTCAATGGATATCTGGGCATTAAAAAAGTCTTTTTGCGCAATGGTATTATTTACTTCGGCCGACTGTTTGTTTTTACTGCTTATAACCAGCAACTTTTGTTCTAATTTAAATTCCTGGTAAAGCGTTATTACATCCTGTTTAATCTGCAATTCGGAGCTGTCTTTTTTCGCCACAGCAACGTCCAGCATTGTCTTTTGTATACGCGTTACATTCTTTCTGTTTACCAGCATGGAGAGCGAAAGCTGAACACCACACCCAAATTATAAAATGCCGACTGGGATGTTGTAAGGTTATTTCCTACAACAGCAGATTGATTGTTTACGGCGGAATAGTTGGTACCATACCCATAAGAGCTGCGCAGCGACACAATATCAAAAATGACTTTTTTGTTCATTTTCAAATTCAGGTCTGCCCGTGTTTCCATACTGCGTGATTTACGTGCCTCAGGCGAATATTTAATAGCAGAATCAATCAGCATTGGCAGTCAAGCATCATTTGCCAACACCTTTATTACTGCCAGGTGAAGCCTGCTGCGCAGATAACCGATTTAGAAATGAAACGCAGAGGAAAAAGGTAAAACCAAAAATTCTTAGCCGGTACATGTATTTTTTTTAAACATTTTCAGACTGAAACAAGGCCGGAATGGTACGCATGATCAGCCGGATATCATTTGCGAAACTGTGGGTTTTAGCATAATTATTATCAAGGTTTAATCTTTCTTCTTCCGTCATTTCTCCCCGGTCTCTTTTTTCTACCTGCCACAATCCGGTGATACCTGCGGGAGCCATAAAACGCAATGCATATTTATCTGTAGTAATTTTTTCAGCTTCGTACAATGGCAGGGGCCTGTTGCCAACAATCGACATATCGCCAATAAAAACATTCCACAACTGGGGCAGTTCATCAATACTGGTATTGCGGATAAAATTGCCAATGCGTGTACTACGGGGATCATTTTTAATTTTAATAAAGGCAGAATCAACATTGCTTTCTTTCTGCTGATTATATAAAGTCTCGCAAACAACTTTATTATCTGCGTACAGCGGGTTAATGCAACCCGTTCCTGCCTGTTCGCAAAACTCACACAACTCTTTTACTGCGGGCTCTTCCGCCACCGGCGAAGTTTTAGCAAGATTGTATTGACTCAGGTGCGACAAATCTTTCAGCTTTGCATCGGCACCAGTAAACATGGAACGAAATTTATAAAACTTAAACACTTTATACCCGGAACCCACGCGTAACGAGTAATAAAAAACCGGTCCCTTACTTTCTGCCCGTACCAAAATGGCGATGATCAAAAAGAGCGGACTTAACGTCAATAGGGCCAACCCGGAAAATGTAATATCGAAAATGCGTTTGATTAAAGGGAGTTTATACTGTAGTGCTGTTGCTGCCGCTCCTGTCTTACTATTGTAATTTTCCACCAGGTAAGGAATTCTTGTACGCAGTGCATTTTGGTCAATTGGTTTCGAAAATATTTCAGCAATACTTGCACTCATTGCCATGTTGCGCTGTTCATTGTCAATCTGGTTCATTACTACCATAAATGGTATTTTTCCATATCCAAAACTGCTGAGCGTTTTACGCAAAGGGATACCGTTGGCACCCAGTAATTCATCATCCGTAATAATGGCTTTATAAGGCTTTGTTTTTTCCATGGCATGGTGTAGCGCCAGGCCATTTTTAAAAGTATCTACATCAAATAAATCTTTCAATGCTACCCTGATATGGTCTGCCATAGCAGCCTGGCTGGTAATTACGGCTACTCTCTGATCTGTGTTTATCATAGGTACTAATTTTTATGAATTCTTTTTTCCGTTGCAGCGAAGAATGCCGTTCATTCTTGTAGACAGTTCGCGGGGATTAAAAGGCTTCACTATAAAATCATCGGCACCCGATTCCAGGCAGCGGATTTTATTGTCGGTACTATCACTGCCGGAAAGCATTACCATCGGAATATTTTTTAAGTAACCACTGGAGCGTACCTGGTAAATAAAAGTGTAGCCATCCATTTCCGGCATATTAAGGTCTTCGACTATGATGTCTGGAATATTTCCTTCCTGCATCCTTGCCAATGCCTCTTTGCCATTGCCTTTGGCAACCACGGAAAAAACATCTTTGAAATAATGCTGCAGAATGAGCTTGATAGAGACTTCGTCATGAATGGCCAGCATTGATAGTTGCGGTGTTGATTGATTCATGGATATATGTATTTTACTGTTCAGAATAAAAACATACAACAGGTACTAATTCATTCTTTGCAGGGTACTTTTTTATTGGGATAACAAGTTTTACAACGGATATCTTTCACTGATATTATAACTTAAGTTGGATGAACTTATTTGTAGATATTCATCTACGATTGCGCTAAAAATATCGCTACAGCAAATGAATAATTCGTCCATTACCGGGTTGTAATAATAAAAAAACGCACAGGCAGTTGACATGCTGTTTACTTTAACAAGCCCTGTCACGGGATAAATGACCGGCTTGAATTGGAAGCAAGTGTTGCCAACCTGCTGCCCCAACTTTGTGCACAATGCCTCACCAAAGTCAATTTTCATTCCATCCTGGCCGGTAAAAAACTAACCCCCCGTTAGATATTTGTCTAAAAAAAATCAAGTAAGAAATAAAGACATGCTGTTTACGTTAAGGCTGTACAGCATACAACGAAATAATATCAATGAAAGAAAATTTTGAAGGTGTAACGCTCTTGATTACGCACTACAACAGAAGCAGTTCTTTGGAACATTTGCTTAGAAGCTTTCAAAGCCTCGGTTGCGCATTTGAGGACATTGTAGTTTCGGATGACGGCAGCAAACCGGAGCACCAGGCTTACCTGCGAAAGATACAATCCGAATTTTCGTTCCGGTTAATTACTACTCCCCAAAATAAAGGTTTGGGAAACAACCTTAACAAAGGCCAGGATGCGGTGGTAACACCTTATACGCTTTATGTGCAGGAAGATTTTATACCAACCAAACTTTTTCCGGCCCGTTTCCGGGATGCGCTGACTATTATGAATGAACAGGAAAAGCTGGATGTAGTGCGGTTTTACGCTTACAAAGCGTATCCCTATCTGAAGCCATTTAAAAATGGTTTCTCAGAAATGCTGATAAAACCCTGGTATGCCAATTACGGAAAAATTTATTACTACAGCGATCATCCGCATTTAAGGCGAAGCAACTTTTTGCAAAAATTCGGGCGGTATGCCGAAGGAATAAAAGGCGACCGTACCGAATACCGCATGTGTGTTTCCTTTATACAGCATAAAGGAAAAGGCTTGTTCTACGATGATTTTAAAGCGTTGTTTGTGCAGGAAAATTCGGCCGCAGAACCAAGCACCATGACGAGAAAAAATCTGACTACGGTTAAAAATTCGCTTATTGCCTTTTTAAGGTATGGTTACCGTCAATTGCGTTATAATTTTGATATCCAGTTTGCCCGCTATAATTAACAGCCGCAGTTATATCCCTGGTTTTAAGAACTGGAAACTGGTCAGATAGAGAGCAATTGAACCGTTATCCCAGGCGCCTTGATGCAGGCTTGGTTAAATCAGATTCTGCCTGCCTTGATGACATTGATTGTCCGAATGCCATTTTTCCAGGCGGTACATTTAAATAAATCCTTTTATCTCTGGTATGGTAAAATAAAATGAGGTACCGGTTCCCGGTTTCGAATTTAACCATATCTGTCCTCCATGCAGTTCTACTATTTTTTTACAATGAGAAAGGCCAATGCCAGAACCGTCATATTCATTCCTGTTGTGCAACCGTTGAAAAATGATGAATATCCTTTCCTGGTGCTGCTGTTCTATTCCAATACCATTGTCGGCAATTTCAAATTCCCAAAAGCCATTGGCCAAATGCACACGCATATTAATTAGCGCTGCTATCTCTTTTTTTCTGAACTTAATAGCATTTAGAATAAGGTTTTGAAAAAGCTGCTTCATCTCGGTTGCATAACCACTGACAATTGGTAATCGTTCCAATTTAATTTCGGTGCTTGTTTCCTGTATTACTATACCAATATCAGCAAGTACTTCCTGCAGCAATACATTACAGTCTACCCTTTGGGCCTGCTTTTCCTGCCCGATACGTGAATAATCCAGCAAATCCTTTATCAGTATTTTCATCCTGTCGGATGATTGAACAATAAAACCAAGATAAATATCTGCTTTATCATCCAGCTTCCCTTTATACTGTTTTTGGAGTAAGTCTACAAAACTAGTTGTTGTTCTTAACGGTTCCTGAAGGTCGTGGGATGCCACATAGGCAAACTGCTCAAGCTCCTTGTTTTTCAGATGTAAATCTTTTTGTGAAATCAATAATTCGTCATTGATGTAACACAACTCGTCTTTTTTTGAGTTGATATTACTTATAATTTCGTTTTTACTTTTTTCAATATAGTTTACCTGCGACGTTAATACCAGGATACTAAGTATGCCGGTTATTAAAAAATCAAGATCAATCAGGTGGGGATCTTTTCCAATGAGGGAATAATCTGTCCAATTGGTGTATACCGTTATAAAATAAAAGTAGATAATATGCAACACAGATACAGCAGCCATTATTCTTCCGGATAATTTGCCCAGCAACATAAAGGCAACCATGATGATTGCTGAAAGATAAAACATACCGGAATTTCTCACCCCTCCCTGCCCATACGACATAACATGCAACACAGCAAAAAGCAAGACGACCAGTGAAACAAAAGCTATCCCTGGCTTTTTATGAAAAGCGAAGGCAAAATAGTTAACAAATACGGCGATGAATAAAACCGATATAACTGATAACATCAGCAAATGACCTGATATGACCATCGTAACCTGGTACTGCACAGTGGCAAACACCAGTAAAGCAAATAAAGTGGTTATTTTAAACAACCGGAAACGCTGTTGTAACAGCAGATCGCTTTCATGTATTGTTTCACTAACCGCTTCCAAAAAAAACAGGCCCTTAACTTTTTTCATTTTTTTAAAATTGTTACGCCAGTTTATTGTAGAACTCTGATCAGGATAAAACGAAAAACTGCTTCAATGCTTACCGGTATTTACACCGTAATTCAGTTCGCTTTTTTGATTCAGGTGATACAATAAAATCTAACAACAGGGCTGTACGTAAAACGTTTGATAATCTATTTATTCTTTTATAAAGCTCCTGATATAATAACATGGACGAATAACTGCTATAGCAAAAGAAGCAAATAAATTGTAAAAATCAGGTAAGAGAAATAAGCTTGTTGTTGTAATCTTCTTTCGATTTCCGGGCATTCATTATTTAATTTTCTGCAAGTTCAATTCCATCGGAGCATAGCACTTTAGTTCGCTGTAAAGTGAGCAGTATTTTAATGTGCAGGTGTAAAATCAAACCACAAATTACCTTTAACCGGAGCATAGTTTAACTGCATATTCAGCTGGCTTTGCGGACCCATTTTTTCAGCCGGTTGAAACTTGGTTCCGATAGCGGGAATAGCATTCATAAAACCAATATTACCTTCTGCAAATGCAGGACTGGTATTGTCATTATTTGCGCCGGCAGGCCTTGAAGGTTTCAGCATTTGCAGGAAAACATTTTCTTCTTCATTGTATACCCTGAAAGTGGATTCTTTATTTTCAATTGCTACCCAATACAGGTTTGCGTGGTAGCCTTTAAACTCAGGATAGTTCCAGCTTTCGCCGGTGATGGTATTGTTGTATTGCTTTTGCCAAACGCCAAACTGCTGGCCTTTTAAGCGATTCTTCCAAACACGGTAAGGCCCACGGCCCAGCCACTTCATACCGGTAATCTTTTCTTCCGGGTAATTAAAGCTGATGCCCATACAAGGCACCTGTCCTTTTACAGAATAAGCGTATTCAAGCTTCACTGGCTGGCCAGGAGTAAAGATCCATTTTACGGTAAAAGTGGATGGCCCTTCATAAATCGGTTCAACAATATATTGGGTACTATTTGCGTAATGTTTCAACTCCTTTAAATTATGTTTTACCCCACTAACAATTGGTCCGTTGGACAATGAAATGGTTGATTTTTTATTGATGACTTTTGAAAGCTGACCTGTAGCGTTATCAAAAAAATAACTGATGCCATCCAGCTGCACGATAATATTATTATCCGATGTTTTTGTTTCAACAGCTGTTGTAGCTGCAACAGGTAACATCTTTTTTGCAAGAGTTGCTGCGGATTGCAATGGCCAGCTCCAGGTAAAAATTTCTTTGTTATAAGGATCATGTGCGGTGAGGTACAACACATCACTGCTGTTCCATAACGCTGGCAAATTTAATTGCAGCGGGCCTGTCCCGCCAGGTGCAAGCGATATAGTTGCTTTTCCTGTTGCAACGATGGTGTTAGATGCGGTCGTATCACCGGGAGCTGGCAGCTTCGCCAGTTTCCAGGCGAATGAACATTGATTGAGGTTGGTATATAAATAGCGGTTGGCAATTTCAATACTACCATTGAAAGAGGACGTGATAGCTGTCTGTTTAATATACACCGGGCTCCATATTTCTTTAATGGTATAAAAGCTGGCTTCCTTTTCCCGGTATGGACCCACAATGCCATCGGGTGCATGATTGCCATCTGTATCCATCACGCTGTCCTTATCCATGCGTACCATACCTTCATCATGAAAGCTCCATAAAAAACCACCTGCACCATACGGATGCTGCAGGATCAGGTTCCAGAAATCATCCAGTCCGGCACCATGGCCGCCATCATACAGACCATGCATAAACTCCGTTGGAAAAAATATTTCCTTTCCATACAAAGCCGAGTTGACCACGTAATTATAATCAGGATAATGTTTAGTGTCGGTACCGTTAAATTTCTCCCAAGGGTGAATGACCAGCCTGTTCTGTGGATCATATAGTTGGTAATCATTGTCCAGTGCCCGGTTCCAGCCGCCTTCATTGCCATTGTCCCACATTACAATACCGGGATGATTGACATCTCTTGTCACTAGTTCCTTCACAAGCCTTCTTCCTGTGACAGTATCATACGCAGCCTGCCAGCCTGTTAACTCATCCAGCACAAACAAACCCAGTGAATCGCAGGCATCTAAAAAGTGCTGATCCGGTGGATAGTGTGACATGCGCACGGCGTTCATGTTCATCTCTTTCATCAGGCCGATATCCAGCAGGCTTATTTCTTTACTTAATGTACGTCCGGTTAAAGGCCATGAGCTGTGGCGGCACACACCTTTGAAAATTACTTTTTGCCCGTTTACATAAAAACCATCCTGCGACCGTAACTCCGCTGTTCTGAAACCAAATTTTTGTGTAATGCTATGCAGTGATTGACCCCTATTTTTGATGGTAACTTTTACCTGGTACAAATGTGGAAACTCGGGGTTCCATAAATCAGGATTAGTGAATTGCTTTTTCAAAACAATCTTTTCATTGACTGCCGTTACGTTAACAGAAAATGGTGCTTCTACATTTTCGCCGCGTAGGTTCTGTACCTGCGCTTCAATAGTGTTGCCGGCTTTAATATTCATTGCAAACACATCCATGCTGAAAGCTCCATTGGCCTTTGCGTCAATGGCCACTCTGTCAATAAATACGGATGGTAGAATTTCCAAATAGACCGGCCGGTAAATACCGCCCAGCACCCAAAAATCACCATTGCGTTCAGCCCTGTTGATGGATGCATTGGCGGATTGTTTACTGACTTTTACTTCAAGCAAATTATTTGTACCGTATTTGAGTAATGCACTGATATCATATTTAAACCGGTAAAAACCTCCCTGGTGCAGGGCGCCTGCCAACCGGCCATTTATCTTTACTTGGGTGTCCGTCATACTACCTTCAAAAACAATAAACACTTTTTTATTTTTCCATTCTGAAGCCGCTTTAAATGAATGTTTATACAAACCCTGTTCATCCGTTTTTACTTTATCATGGCCATAGCTATAACCGCCAAAGCTTTGCTGCTCCCAGTTGGAAGGCACGGCAATGCTTGTCCATTTGCCGCTGTTCATCCCTTTCGTGCAAAAGAAATCCCATTGCACGGTATGATCTTTATCTGTGCCCGATAAGTATTGAATGGCTGTTTCCTGCGCCGTTGCATGCACAAAAAACAAGGTCAAAATCATAAGTCCAACAAAACTTTGCTTAAAATTTTTGCGCAGGCAAGATGGCATCATTACATTTTAATTTTCTGTTGTAAAGTTATCCGGTTATTTAAAGAAACTTTCAAACTCCGACGAGGTAATCCCGATAACAGTCCCGTGCCTTGTCCCAGCAGGAAACTGGATAGCATCAGAAACATCCTTCCAATTTATTAAATCAGTTGATTCTACCCCACCGTATTTTTCTTCAGCATATTTATCAAAATAAACAATCCATTTTTTTCCTACTTGAATGGCAGTAGGTCCTTCGGCCCAGTACTTACCGGTAATGGGTGCTGATGGTTTTCCAAAGCCATAAGTAAGATGATCGCTCCATGCGATTCGGATATTTTTTTGCGGCAATGGTTTTAATGTTTCATCCTTTAAGAACATGCAATATTTTTTACCCACTTTTTGAATGGTAGCATCGATAACGTTGAAGCCCTTATCGTATAATAATTTGGCCGGGCTGTATTTTTTAAAATCGCTGGTAGTTACATAATACAACCGGTGATTGTATTTTTCATCACCACTGGTATCTCCGGCTGCAAACCGGCCTGGTATGGTGGTTGACCAATAGATCATGTACAATTTGTTTTGTGCATCATAAATAATTTCTGGTGCCCAGCAATTGAGTGCTGTTGGTTCCTGTTCCATCACCGGTATAAATTGCTGCGCAGACCAATGCACCATGTCTTTTGAACTGGCATAACCAATGCCATGGTCTTTCCAGCTCACTGTCCAAACCATGTGAAATAGTCTGTCTGCGCCTTTAATGATACAGGGGTCTCTCATCAGTTTATCCTTGCTTACTGCAGGAGTTAAAAAAGAACTATCACCTTTTAATGCCATCCATTTGTACCCGTCCTTACTATAGGCCAAATGAAGTCCGTCCTGGCCATTGTCCCTGAAAGAAGCAAAAATTAATATGCTGTCTTTTGCAATTTGCTGCGCATAATTATTTTGTAAGAAGCCAAGCAGAAAAATAAAAGGGACGATTTTCTTTTTCATTGTATATAGTACTAAAAATTAAAAATACCGTCACCAAAGTTTGATGACGGCTTTATAAAAGATATAATCTTTATTTTGAAATAATATTTACTTGTGCTGTCTGCAAGCCAGGAGCTGTCGCTTTTAAAACAATATTTCCTTTTTTACTACCTGCCTTTATCACCGCCAAACACAAACCATTAAAAGCTTTTCGCTTGTTATCCTTAAAGCTTTCCATGCTGGTTTCGTTGCCATTATCGACACCTGCAATACTTCCCCCATTGGTGACTTCAAACTGTACCAGGTTGGCTGCATCCGGCACGAGGTTGCCATTTTTGTCCAGCACTTTTACGGTTACAAAACTTACATCATCACCACCTGAAGCAATGATTTTTCTATCAGCGGTTAGTTCTATTTTGTAAGCAGGTCCCGCGGTTGTTACTTCTTTTGTCAAAACAGTCCCGCCGTTTTTACGACTGATTGCTTTCAGTGTTCCAGGTTCAAAAGGCAGGCGCCACATCACATGCAGGTCATCACCGGTTTTCTTTTTAATGCCAACCGATTTGCCGTTTAAATACAGTTCCACTTCATCGGCATTGTTGTAGTATGCCCATACATCTACGGTATCACCCTGCTTCCAGTTCCAGTGCGGCAACAGGTGCAATACATTTTTATTTGTCCATTCGCTTTGGTACATGTAGTACACATCCTTTGGAAAACCCGCCAGATCGATGATGCCGAAATAAGAGCTTCTTGCAGGCCATGGATAAGGTGTTGGTTCACCAATATAATCAAAGCCGGTCCAGATGTACTGGCCTGAAAGGAAATTGTATTTCTTCATTTCTTTCCAGGTTTCTTCATGTGTTGAACCCCATGGCGCAGATACATTATCATAAGCAGATACGGTTAAATCTTTATTGCCCTCATTAAAAGGTTTGTCCCAGCGCTCCGGCCAGCGGCGCAAACTATCAGAAGGAATTAAATCATAATGGCCACGGGTTTCCAGTGCAGAAACCGTTTCAGTGCCAATAAACTTTTGGCCGGGAAAATTCTTTTGAAAGTCTGCGAAATTCTGGTGATGATAATTGAATCCAACCAAATCCAGCGCACCGGATTGATAAATTTTATTACCCGGCTGAGGATCGTTGAGAGCGGATGTGATGGGACGGGTGGTATCCAGTGCTTTTACAATACCAGCTAACTCTTTGGCAATGGTGATACCTGAGCTATCCCATTGCTCTAAAATTTCATTGCCAATGCTCCACATAAAAACCGATGGATGATTGCGGTCGCGTAATATCAAATCTTCCAAATCTCTTTGGTGCCATTCATCCCAAACGAGGTGATAATCGTATTTATTCTTTTGCTTTTTCCACATATCAAACGCTTCGTCCATTACAATAAAACCCATCTTATCACAAAGGTCCAGCAGCTCCGGAGCCGGCGGGTTATGCGACGTGCGGATGCCATTGCAGCCCATGCCTTTTAATATTTCCAGTTGCCTTTCCAAAGCACGGGTATTAATGGCTGCACCCAGACATCCCAAATCGTGGTGATCGCAAACGCCGTTTATTTTAACAGGCTTGCCATTCAGTAAAAAGCCTTTATTTACATCAAACACAAAGCTGCGTATACCCATTGGGGTTGTGTACGCATCAATTAATTTTCCATCACTCATCACCTGTGTTACTACTTTGTATAAGTAAGGATTGGTATCCGACCATAAGGATGGAGCAGTGACTGTAAGATCGTGTGCAACGCCCGAAACCGTATCCTTCAATGAAATACTGTTGCTGGTTTTTCTTGCCACTTCTCTACCTGCCGCATTGTAAATGATATTGGTTACAATTACATTTTTTTGAGGGTCATCTGCATGCCGTATGTTAGCGGCAATATGCACCGTTGCGGAATTTTTATTGACAACCGGGGTTGTAATGAAAGTGCCCCAATGATCGATGTAAATTTTATCTGTTGTAACCAACCACACATTGCGGTAAATTCCGGAGCCGGAATACCAGCGGGAATTGGGTTGCTTTGAATTATCCACTTTAACTGCAATCACATTATTTTCGGTGCCGTATTTAAGCCAGGGTGTAAGATCGTAACGGAAAGAACTAAAGCCATAGGGCCGCAGACCAAGCCAATGCCCGTTGATCCATACTTCACTGTTCATATACACGCCATCAAAATCAATACTGACTATTTTATTTTTTGAAGCCAGCGGCACCGTAAAGTTTTTTACATACCAACCGAGGCCGCCACGCAAAGCCCCGCCGCCATTGCCTGTCGGGCTGGCAGAATCAAATGGAAATTCAATACTCCAGTCGTGCGGTACATTTAATGTGCGCCAGCCCCTTGTATTTGCCGACGGTTTGCTGTAATCATTTAGAGAGTCCAGTTTAAACTTCCAGTTGTTGTTAAAGCTGGCTCGTGTTCGTTGCGCAGTTACATTTTTTACCGGCGATAAAAATGCTATAGCTGCCAGCAAAAAAAACGTACACTTGATAGTAAGGGTATTCATATAAGATTTCTAATAGTTAAAAATGAGTGTATTATTTTGAAAGATTCGCTACCAGCTTTTTACCTGCATACTTCACTGTTTTTTGCGGGGCAACATTTTGTAAATCAAGTGGCAATGGTTTGTCTTTCGTTACCAGTACAATTTTAAAAGTACGGTTGTTTAACATGCCTTTGAAACTGCCTTTCCTGTTTTCAATTGTTACAGTTTTTGCTGCTTCAGTATAATTAATTTGTATCGTTGCAAACTGCCCGTTTTCATAATTGTAATTGGTATTTTCATCTTCATACAAGGTAAAGCTGGCATCCTTACCGCCATACACATACAGCGTGATTGGGTCAGCGGGTTTTTCGGCCGTGTACTCCATCTCGGGTCCATAAGGAATGATGGAACCTTCTTTTACAAACAAGGGTATTTGCTCATAAGGTGCATCTGCTGTGATGGTTTGACCCCCTGCTATAAATTTACCATCATATAAATTATACCAGCCAGTGCCTGCAGGTAAATACACAGCTCTGTTTCTTGCTAAAAAATCAGTGACCGGGTTTACCAAAATAGCAGGTCCAAACATATACTCGTTGCCAATGTTTTTAACCTCGGTATCATTTGCGAAATCCATTTGCAAAGCACGCATAATAGTGTAATCGTTTTGGTAGGTTTGGCCGGCCAGTGAATAAATGTAAGGCATCAGGCGGTAGCGCAATTTGTCGTAATACAACATGCTTTTATAGGCAGGATGATCTTCCGGTGCGGTGTTAAATATTTCGCGGTAAGGGTATTGCCCATGCACCCTGAAGAGCGGGCAAAAAGCGCCAAACTGGTACCAGCGGGTCATTTGTTCCCGCCACTCTTCCAGGTCCTTTCCCTTTGCATTTTCGTAACGTTGTTCGGTGGCAAAACCACCTATATCTGTTGTCCAGTACGGCATTCCGGATAAACCAAAATTTAAGCCAGCGGGAATTTGATTTTTAAAATCCTCCCAGCGCGAGCCGATATCACCACTCCAGGTTGCAGCCGCATATTTTTGAATGCCAGCATAAGAGGAACGGGTAAGAATAAAAACCCTTTTAGCAGGATTGGTTGCACGCTGCCCTTCATACACACCTTTTGCATTCATCAGTGCGAATGCGTTGTAATTTTTTGCAGAGGAACCGAAGTAGTTGGGTGTGCTCAATTCTTTGCGTTGCTGCGGACTGCCATTGCTGTTGATATCCGGTTCGGTTGCATCCAACCACCAGGCATCCACGCCGGCGGGATACAAAGTTTTATTCATCGTTCCCCAGAAAGCTTTACGTGCATTGGGATTATATGCATCGTAAAAACTGCTCACATATCCTTTACCAATCCAGTCTCTTTCATGGTTGGCCACATTGCGTTTGTATATCCAGCCGCTATCGTTCATCATCTTATAATTGGCTATACCTTCATAAAACTTGGGCCATACCGAAATCATAAATTGGGTATGGTATTTTTCATGCAGTGTTTTGATCATACCGGCTGCGTCCGGGAAACGTGTTTTATCAAAGTCCTGGCTGCCCCACTTGTCCGGCTCCCAGTAACTCCAGTCTTCTACGATATTATCCAGCGGAATTTTTCGTTTACGAAACTCCGCCACAGTGCTTAAAATTTCTTCCTGTGTTTTATATCTTTCCCTGCTTTGCCAAAAGCCCATCGCCCATTTAGGCAGCATAGTAGCTTTACCCGTAAGATTGCGGTAACCGCTTATTACCTCATCCATGTTAGCGCCGGTAACAAAATAATAATCAACCGCAGTGCCTGCTTCTGATTCAAAAGCAAATTCATTTTTATCCTTGCCAGTTAAGGGTTTCAGCCAGGTGCAGGAAATATAAGACTGACTGCTGGAAGGATCCCACTCAATTTTAAAGTCGTATTTCTTCCCTTTCTCGAAATTGATTTTTATAAGCTCTGTGCCCGGGTTCCAGCTTTGACGCCACCTGCTGGCAATCAATTTTCCATCCATAAAAATTTTTGTATAGCCGGACAAATAAAAATTAAATACATGCTGGCCGGTAAAGCCGCTTTCAATTTTACCCTCCCATGTTACGAGTGTATTGGCCAAATTGATACTGTCTGGGAATTTTTTTAGCGAAGGAATATAAGGATAGTCGATGTAAGACTCGGGCCTTGACACAAAGATGTGCGTTGGATTTTTCTTGTCAATATAAGTAGCCGTTAACCATCCCTCATCACCATTGGCGCTAAATAATTTCAGCGTATTCAGTTGCTCATAGTTCCTGCTGTCAATGCTTTTGGTAATGGAATTGTTGTGCCATAAAATACCATAATTTTTACTGGAGGTCATAAAAGGAACCGCCACTTCTGTGTTGTACTGCGATAATAACACCTGCGTGCCCTTATAATTAAAAACACCGGCCTGGTGCTGGCCGAGGCCATACAATCCTTCATCAGCGCTGCTTTCAAAAGCCTGCCGTACTATGTAAGACTGTTCACCATCCAGCGTGGTGCCGGTAAATGTTTTTCCGCCGCCGGGCGCCTCCTGCAATAATACATTGCCTGCCTTGTCAAGAAAACTCACCTGCCCGGTTGATAAAATTATTTTCGCTTGTGTGGTTGCTGTAACTAAAATTACTTCGCCCGCAGTTTCTTTGATGTCCCACTTTACAGGGCTGCGCTTTTTTTCATCCAGTACCAGGCTCGGTTGTTCTGCAAATTGATCCAGCGGCGTTGCCGTAACATGAAAAATATTTTCACTGACCACCTGTAGCTTAATCAGCCGGGCAGCATTGGGTTGCCCATTGTTTAGCTGAACAATAATACCATCTTCAATTTTTGTGTAGGCAGGTGGCTGAGTTGCAGCTGCAATAAAAGGTGTTAATAAACAAGAACATAAAAAACAAGCAACAATTGCGGAGACTTTGGTAAACATGGAAGCTTTAATTTAGCAGATCGTGATAAAAATCCGTGTAAGTTTAAACGCGAACCGGGTATATTTTATAAAATAAAGTCAAAATGACATTTATACCATAAAGGTATTTAAATGTTGACTTCAACGCCGTTTTATTTAGGGATACCACGGAAAGACAGTATTATTGTTTATAAATAAGCAGTTAACTGCTAAACTGATTACTTATACATTTTGAAAAGCCACACAACGACTGCGGTATGGATTATTTTATAGGAATTGATATTGGAACTACATCTACAAAAGCCGTTGCTTTTTCTTCTACCGGGGTGGTGCTGGCAAAGCAGTCATCCGGCTACCCGATATTGCATCCGCAGGAAAACCAGAGTGAACAAAACCCGCAGGAAATACTGGATGCGGTAATCCATTGTCTTACCGGAATAGCTGCTGCATTGCCGCAAGATCAGCCGGTATTCATCAGCTTTTCTTCTGCCATGCATAGCTTAATATTGATGGATGAAAATGATCAGCCATTAACCAATTGTATCATTTGGGCGGATAACCGTGCCGGTGAATTAGCCGTTGCATTGAAGCAAACGCCACAGGGCGAAAAGTATTATCACAGCACCGGCGTGCCCATTCATGCCATGTCGCCGCTTTGCAAGATGCTTTGGTTTAAAAAGAATGAACCCTTGGCTTTTGCAAGGTGTACAAAATTTATCGGCATCAAGGAATTTGTATTTCACCGGCTGTTTGGCAAATACATTGTTGATACCGCCATTGCATCGGCCACTGGTTTATTGAACAGTGTAGCACTGCAATGGGAAGCAAACATTCTTGCAGATTTGGGTATTGAAAAAAGCCATTTATCCAGCATTGTAGCCTGCACTCATATTGAATATTTACCCGCAAAAATTGAATCGAATGCGGCAGAACAACTAAAGGCTTTTAAGCAAACCGCTTTTGTAATTGGCAGCAGCGACGGCGCATTGGCGAATCTTGGCAGTGGCGCTACAGTAGCGGGTTCTATGGCAGTAACCATTGGCACCAGCAGTGCCGCAAGGGTGGTTACTTCGCAGCTGATAACAGATAAAAGCATGCGCACTTTCTGTTATCATTTAAACGGCGAACAATATATTCTGGGCGGCGCCAGCAGCAATGGCGCCGTCGTTATTCAATGGTTGAAAGAACAGTTATTAAAGGATACAACGGCCTACGACGAATTTATACATCTTGCGACCAACGTTGCAGCGGGCAGCGATGAATTATTGTTGTTGCCTTATATCCTCGGTGAAAGAGCACCGCTATGGAACCCGGATGCAAGAGGCGTTTATTTTGGTTTGGACATCAAACATACTACAGCACATTTGATACGGGCAGCCATGGAATCGGTGGTATACAATGTGTACAGTATCGGCAAAATATTGATGGAGAAATCACCCGTTACCACCATTTACGCCAACGGTGGTTTTACTGAAAGCCCTTTGTGGGTGCAGGTGCTGGCTGATACATTTAACCTGCCGGTGAATGTAATTGCTGTTGAAGAATGTTCGGCTCTGGGTGCCGTGATGGTGGGCATACAGGCATTGGCATTGCCTTACACCATGGAAATTGCTGTCGGAAAAACCTACGAGCCTGATCAATCAAACCATCAAATTTATCAACGTCAGTGCTCAAAAATGGAGCGGTTGTATGAACTTGTAAAAGATGAATTCTAACTGTCTAATTTGCACCAACCGCCTGTGGCCTTTGTTCAACTACGACGGTTGAAGGTGCTTCAGTCGTGACACTTTGCTTTGCCGCTGGCCTTAAAATCATTCTTAAAGACTGGTCTTTTGTAAAATAAGCAATCATCCAGTTCCAGAAAGTACGCACCCTGTTGCGGTAAGTAATTAACGAAGCCAGGTGAATAAAAAGCCACGCCAGCCATGCTATGAAACCATTCATATGCAACTTCGGTTTAGGCAAATCTACTACCGCCTTGTTGCGGCCAATGATGGCCATAGAGCCCTTGTCTTTATATTCAAAAGCCTCCGGCGTTTTGCCTTCCTGTATGAGTTTAAAATTTTTAGCCAGCTGCACCGCATGCTGAATGGCCACCTGCGCTACCTGCGGATGCCCATTGGGAAATTTTGCATCTGTGGTTTGTAAAGCGGTATCTCCCAGTGCATAAATATTTTGTGTATTTTTCACTTTATTGAACTCGTCCACTATCATTCTTTTTCCGCGGCCATAACTTTCCTCAGGCAATCCCTCAAACACTTTTGCGGATACACCTGCGGCCCAGATCAAACTCCTTGACCCAATGGTTTCGCCGTTGGCCAGTATTACTTTATTGTCAACATAATCTTTCACCTGGCAGTTAAGCTTTATTTTAACACCGAGCTTTGTCAGGGCTTCAAAAGTATCTTTCTGCGATTCGGGACTCATCGGTGTAAGCACCGCACCGAGGCCATCTACCAAATAAATTTCGCCCCCCTTACCTGTTAAAAAAGGATACTCTTTTCTTATTATTCCATTCTTCATTTCGGCAAACATACCGGCCAGTTCAACGCCTGTAGGCCCGCCGCCTGCAATTACGATTGTGAGCAATTCTTTTATTTCAACGGGATCATTGCTGATGGCTGCCTGCTCCATATTTTCCAGCAGCTTATTCCGCATTTCCATGGCGTCACTCAGCGTTTTCATGGGCAGCGATTTTTGCGCTACGTTCTTCATGCCAAAATAATTGGTCTCAGCACCGGTGGCAAATACCAGCTGATCGTAACTCATTTCACCCTCATCCAATATTATTTTGTTTTGTTCCGGCACTACTTTCAGTACTTCTGCCAAACGAAAATGCAGGTTATCTTTTCCGGCAAAAAATTTACGGAAAGGATAGCTGATGCTGGTCGGCTCAAGGAAACCAGTGGCCACCTGGTAAATTAAAGGAGGAAAAAAATTATAGTTATTCTTATCAATTAAAGTCACATCGAAACCATCCTTGCCGGCGAGCTTTTTTGCCAGGTTTACCCCTGCGAATCCACCACCTACTATTACAATATTCATCATATTTTATTTTAAAGAAATCTGTTAAGACTCCTGGTTACTGGCAATAACAAATATGGAAAGCGAATGTTTGATTTTAGCAGTTGCAATTATAATACCTTTTTTTAAAAGGGCTACATAAATGGTCTGAAGGATGGATTGGGGAGTTAAAGCTACAGGCTGGGTAAATACGCTGGTCTCCTGGCGATAACTAATCATATTAAAACCCAGTTGCCCGAATGGAAACTTTGGGTATTTTGCAAGTATAATACTTTAAAGGAACCATAAATTTGTATCAAATTTTTTCAACACCCATTACCTTAATCAGATCATGACAGAAGAGGAGATAATTAATGCAACAGTCCATTTTGTAAAAGCAACTTTGCAGGGAGCCGAGGGCGGTCACGACTGGTTTCATATTGAACGGGTTTGGAAAAACGCCAACACCATTGCAAAAACTGAAAATGTGAATGGTTTGGTTGTAGCATTGGGTGCATTGCTGCACGATATTGCCGATGCTAAGTTTAATAATGGCGATGAAGAAATCGGACCTGCTATGGCAAGCCGTTTTTTGCATTCACTTGCAGTCCCTGAAGCCACCATTGAGCACGTTGAAAACATCATCCGCAATATTTCTTTTAAGGGCGGCCATTTTACACAAATATTTACCAGTCCGGAGCTGGACGTTGTACAGGATGCTGACAGGCTGGATGCCCTGGGCGCCATTGGCATTGCCAGGGCATTTAATTATGGTGGCTTTAAAAACAGGGAGCTATATAATCCTTCGGTTGCACCAGACTTACACATGACGAAAGAAACCTATAAAACAACAACGGCACCCACCATCAATCATTTTTATGAAAAACTGCTGTTGCTAAAAGATAAAATGAATACCGGTACAGGCAGGCAAATGGCTGAAGAAAGGCATGCATTTATGGAAACATTTTTAGCACAATTTTACCTGGAATGGGAAGGCGACAAATAAATTAACGGTAAGAATCAGGTGTTTTGTGGCCTTTAATTTTTCTTCTTTTTATATTTTACTTTATCGAAAACCCAGTAAGTCAGTTTGCTGGAAAGCATACCCAACCCGGCACCTGCCAGCACTTCGGTAAGGAGGTGACTTTTATTATAGATACGCAGTACACCCACGGTAGCAGCCACCAGGTAGCCGCTGTAACTTAACACTGGATGAGATTCTTTTAACTCCTGGTGAAATATTTCGGCGCCCCTGAAAGCATTTGTTGTATGACCGCTCGGAAACTTGGTGCCCTGTGTGGTATAGTCATCAATGCCATGCGAAATCTTTCTCATCACAAAACCAACACCACCCGCGATGGCTACAGAGCCTGCATCAAGAATAACGTGTTCAGCAAAACTATGTTTAGTTTTTATATGCAGTGCATCCATCAGGTAAATGGATGCCGTTGGTGCCCACATCAGGTAGTCATCGGCTTTTGTGTGAAAGCCGGGATGATTGGCTTTAATATTTGCCATAATATCATCATCGAGTTGCCGGATACCACCCATGGCGGGCTTTAAGCAACCATATAAAATCATTGAAGCTGGTATAATAACCGCAGCAGGCTTTAAATAGGTTGTATGCGTTACATTGCTTTCGTCAGTAGGGTGGTGACCACCATAATGCACCACAATCGTGTCCTGTGCCGAAGCTTTAACAACGATAACAAAAAAGATAAAAAATGATGCAGTAAAATTGGAGTAACAACTTTTCATATGTAACAAATTGATGCCGGGAGGTATACTATCTTGCAAATTTTTGTAGTGCTAACGAAATTGCAAAGGCAATTGGTGTGCATGCAAATAAAAAAAATCAACCTTATTTTGATAACTACAACACCATCGTTTGTATCAATGACAGGTCATCACTGAACTGCACAAAACTGGCCGGAAAGCCAGCTTTGATTTTACCAACTTTATCCTGCATTTTTATTGCCGCTGCAGCCCTGCAGGTTGCCATCCTGATTGCTTCTTCAGCGGATACATTCAAATGCTTTACCGCATTGCGAACCGCATCTGCCATGGAGATGGTAGCGCCGGCCAGGTTGCCTTCATCGTTTCTGTACAGGCCATCTGCCAACGCCGCTTTAAAACCTTCCCATACAAATTCCTTTTTCTTTTTGCTTAAAAAGAGCGCATCGCTTATCAGCACCAGCTTATCTTTTTTACATTTATAGGCCAGCCTGGCGGCGGCATAATCACAGTGAGCGCCATCTAAAATGATGGGGGTGTAAACAGCATCGTTGCTTAAGGCCGCACCAACCAATCCCGGTGAGCGGTGGCCAAATTGCGTCATTGCGTTAAATAAGTGCGTGATGAGTTGTATGCCTTTTGAAAAACCATACTGCGCCTGTTCGTAGGTAGCATTGGAATGGCCCGCCGACACAACGATGCCGCTTTCCATCAGCATATCAATTTGTTCATCAGTAAAACACTCCGGTGCAATAGTAATTAATTTGATGACGTCCTTACCGTACCGGATGATTTCTTCCAGCTCGGCATTCGTTGGCGTACGAACGTATTTTGCCAGGTGTGCCCCCCGTTTTATGGGATTAATAAACGGCCCTTCCAGGTGCATGCCCATTACACCGTTGCTGAATTTGAGCCGGTAGTTTTTGACGGCTTCAATACCCTGCAAAATATTTTCATGTGATGAAGAAATAAGACAGGGCAACATATGCGTGGTACCATATTGCAGACTGCTTTCATAAATATCATGAATGGCAGCTTCGGTCGGTGATTGACTAAAATGCAGCTGTTCGCCACCGTTGATATGGATATCGATAAAACCGGCTGCAATATTTTGCCCTTTTAAGTCCACCACGGCACAATTTTCCGGCACTTCTTTTTGAACAGATTGTATGACGCTGTTTTCAATAACTACCACTCCTTTCTCTATTATTTCTTCACCGGTATGTATGGTACAATTTATAATGGCCTGCTGCATGCTTCTTGTTTGGTTTTCTTTTTATTAGGATGAAATAATGCTATCTAAACAGTATAAGGGCACTGTGAACTTTTTTATTATTCATCACTGCAATATAAATCATGTGCGGCAATGAAATATATCATATCTGTATAACTACCCTTTAATTCCCGCCATTTTTAAAGGTGCAACAAAAACTATTGTATTGCACCCTTGTGATAATAATCATACCAGGCCATACAAAAACGTCATGTGCTGCCAGCGGAACCCGGAATATATTTGCGGCAAATAGTTCAAATATGAAAGTTCCTGTTCAATATGTGAGTCCGGCGGAAGCGTTATCAGTCATTCAATCCAATCAACGGGTATATATACATGGCAGTGCGCATACGCCCACTTTTTTGCTGAGGCACTTGGCGCTTGAAGCCCCGCGTTTACGTAATGTAGAAATTGTATCTATCAGTTTGTATGGCGACTTACAGGTTGATAAGAGCGAATTTAAAGACAGTTTTCATTTTAATTCACTCTTTGTTTCAGCTGCTGTGCGCAACGCCGTTAAAGAAGGGATAGCTGATTATGTACCCGTTTTTTTAAGTGAAATACCCAACCTGTTTAAACAAAATATTTTACCGATTGATGTTGCCATTGTGCACGTATCGCCGCCCGACAGTCACGGTTACTGCTCGCTGGGCGTGTCGGTAGATATTGCCCGCAGTGCGGTAAACACTGCCAAAACTATCATTGCGCAGGTAAACCCCAATGCGCCCAGAACCCATGGTGACGGCCTGGTGCACAGCAGCCGTTTTGCCGCCATGGTATATTGTGAAGATGAAATGCACGAGGCCAATTTCAGCGAAAAGGTGGGCGACATTGAGCGTACCATCGGAAAGAACGTGGCAGAAATGATCGATGACCGTTGCACGCTGCAAATGGGTATTGGCGCAATACCGGATGCAGTACTGAGCTGCCTTATGAATCATAAGGATTTGGGTGTGCATACAGAAATGTGTTCCGATGGTATTATTCCACTGGTAGAAAAAGATGTGATCAACAACAAGTATAAAAATATACATCCCAACAAATCAGTATCTTCTTTTGCCCTGGGCTCTGCTAAATTATATTCCTACATCAACGATAATCCGGCATTTGCATTTTTGGATATTGATTATGTAAATGATCCGCATGTTATCCGCCGCAACGACAAAATGATTTCTATCAACAGTGCAATCGAAATTGATATTACCGGCCAGGCTTGCGCCGATTCTATTGGCACCTACCAGTTCAGCGGTGTGGGTGGGCAAATGGATTTTATGCGGGGCGCAGCCATCAGTAATGGCGGTAAACCCATCATCGCTATTCCCTCAAGAACAGCCAGGGGCGTTGCCAGGATTGTACCAACGCTAAAACCAGGCGCCGGGGTAGTTACCACCAGAGCGCATATGCACTACGTTGTAACTGAATACGGTGTTGCGTACCTGTTTGGCAAAAACCTCCGGCAGCGGGCGAAAGCACTGATCAGTATCGCTCATCCCGATGACCGGGAGCTGCTTGAAAAATCTTGTTTTGAAAGATTTAAAATATTTTAAACGCCATAGGCTTAGTTTACAACGCCCGTCTTTTGTTCCAATATTTTACTTGTAAAAAAAGCGGATAACTGTCAAACAGTGATCCGCTTTTTCTTTTTTCGGCTGGTTAAACCCCTTAATAAAAAAATGAGTATATTATTTTACCGTTGCCTGGCGGGGAATTATAAATGTGATCAGGTCATCCAGCGCCAGAGCCGCCCGCTCACAGGCATCATTAATATCCTCTCTGGAAACATTGGCTGCAAAAGATTTTTCTTTCAACCTTTTCTTTACGCCTTTTAAATCCATGCCCTCATATCCTCCCGGCCGCATCAATGCATAAGCATGTACCAGGCCGCTTAACTCATCAAAAGCAAACAGCATTTTGTCCATAGCAGTTACTGGTTCAACACCAAAATACAACGGTCCGTGGCTTGCTATAGCATGGATAATTTCAGGATCAATGTTGCGGGCTTCCAGTTCTTCAATTATTTTTTTGCAATGCTGATCCGGCCACTGGTCCCAATCCGCATCGTGCAGCAAGCCGGCCATTTCCCAGCGCCATTGACCTGTTTCATCCAGCTTTTCTTTTTCAGCCGCCCAGCATTTCATCAAGTGTGCCACCTGCTTCATATGCAGTTGTAACCTCGGATTTAATACCCAGGAAGAAAATAATTGTTCAGCAGCTGTTCTGGATAGCACGTTGCCGGCATTAGCAGCGTTTCCAAAAGTATTCCTGTTCAGCAGTAGCGACATGTGATTGTTTTTTTCAAAAATAAAGCTTTTGAGATAGTAAAAATAGCCGCTAATCCATGGACATGGCGGCTGCCTGCAAAATAATTGCGTTACGGGCAAATGTTTACTATGCTTTTACAACGGTTGAGTTGGTAAATAAATTATCTTTGTTATAATACCTTTAATAAATTCAACATGAGAAAAATTGACGGAGAAATTTGGAAAGTGCTCAGTTTTCATAAAAGCGCTTTTGGAAAACGCTATGCGATCTCTAACCAGGGCCGCCTTGTTTGCTTTGACAAAGATCCCAATGATGGAGTTCAACTGAAGGGTTCCCTGCAGGAAGGTTATCCTATCTGGCGTTTTACCAAAAAGAAAAGAAACGGAACCCTTGTTTACCGTGGTATTTTACTGCATCGTTTGGTGGCCGAACAATTTTTGGCACCGGCCAAAAAAGATGAAACGGTTGTTATTCATTTGAATTATAAAAAAGCCGATAACCGTGCAGAAAATCTTGCCTGGGCCACTATAGCCAAAGCTTCTGCTCATGCACAGGAAAGCCCTTCTGTAATTAAGTCCCGCAAAATTGCCCGAAAAACAGGCACTGGCGGCAACACTAAACTAACCCTTGATAAAGTTAAGGTGATAAAAAAACAGCTGGCAAAAGGCACTACCCTGAAAGCACTGGCATTGAAATATGAAGTAAGCGACATGCAGATTCATCGGATTAAAACCGGCGAAAACTGGGGTGATGTAAAATAATCAGTTGTTACTTTTTTTAAGCAATTTCCACAATTCTATCCAGCAGGTTCCTGCCATTGCAACAGCAATGCAGGTAATCAACATGGGCCATGGCAGTGCATCAAGCCTGAACAAACTACTTACAAAAGGGATGTAAATTGTAGCTGCGATAAACAGCAGCGTTACAAAAATTACCAGTGGCACCAGGTTATTTTTATATTGCAGGGTTGTAAAGATGGTGTATTTAAAAGACCTGTTGACCAGTGTTAAAAAAATATTACTGAATAGCAGTGTTATAAAAATAATGGCTCTTACCGTAGCATCCGTATTACCCTGGTTAATATAATACCAACCCACACCAAGGCAGGCCGTTGTGATGGCTATCCCCTGTACAATGCTCATCGTTAGCTGTTTAAGCGACAGAAAATTACCCGCCGCTTTCCTGGGCATCCGCTGCATCGTTCCTGGTTCAATAGGTTCATTTTCATAAATGATAGAACAGGTTGGCCCCATAATGAGTTCTAAAAAAATAACGTGCACCGGCGAAAAAATGTCTGTAAACTTCCACATCAGCAGCAGCGGTAAAGTAACAATTAAGATGATAGGTATGTGAATGGATACGATGTACTGAATGGCTTTTTTAAGGTTGTCGTAAATCTTTCTGCCCAAAGCCACCGCATCCGTCATATGGGCCAGGTCGTCATCCGTTAAAATCAGTGATGCCGCAGCTTTGGCTACTTCACTGCCTCTAAGCCCCATGGCAATGCCAATATGTGCAGCCTTCAATGCCGGCGCATCATTTACGCCATCACCTGTCATGGCGACTACCTCCCCGTTGTCTTTTAGTGCGTTAATCACCTTTAGTTTTGCTTCAGGAAACATCCTGGCAAAAATATTTACGCTGGTTACTTTTTCCCTCAGGGCTTCCGCAGTTAAATTCATTACCTCATTGCCCGTAAGTGTGTCTCCATTGTGAGTTAACCCAACCTGGTCTGCTATCGCCAACGCTGTTTCCATGTAATCACCGGTAATCATTTTTACCGCTATGCCCGCCTGCCGGAATGTTTGGATTGTTTGAATGATATTGTCTTTGGGCGGATCCTGGAAAACCAGCAGACCCAGAAATTCAAATTTAAATTCCTGCTGGGTGGCCGGCCATTGTTCATCCTTCCATCTGCCTTTGCCAACGCCTAAAACACGATAGCCCAGGCGGGCGTATTCAAGTGAGCGCTCTTCAATTTGTTGCAATGCTGCTGACGGTAAGTTGGTTTGGCGTAAAATAGCTTCCGGTGCGCCTTTGGCAGCTATTACTATTTCGTCTTTGTCATTTTTAAAGATGTGCGTCATCATGGGCGGTTTGCCACCTACTGGATATTCATGTATCTGCTTAAACTGACTTCTTTTGTCTGCTACTGCCGTTTTTTGGTACAATGCGTGAATGGCTTTTTCCATCGGATCGAAGGGATCGGTTTCGCTGCTCCACATGGCATATTCCAGTACGGCGGCTGGTATATTTTCAGTGCCATTCATGTCGATGGACTGATCTGTTTGAGCATCGTACAAAAAAGCAAGATGCATACTGTTTTGCGTAAGCGTGCCCGTTTTATCGGTACAAATTACCGTAGCAGAGCCAAGCGTTTCAACATACTGCGGCTGCTTTACAATGATATTATTGCGTAATAAGCGGAAAGCACCCAATGCCTGGAAGGTGCTGAAAGCAACCGGTATTTCTTCAGGAAGTATGCTCATGGCCAGTGTAAGCCCCTGTAGCAATGATTTGACAAAATTGCCCGACTGATAATAATTGAAGCCTACCACAATTAAAAATGCCACTACACCAATCCAGACCATATTGCGTACAAACGAACGCATCTGTGCCTGCAGCGGGGTTTTAACAATGGTGATTTCCTTTAATGACAGCCCGATTTTTCCGAACCTGGTTTGCAAACCAACTGCTGTTACCTTAATTGCAGCGCTTCCACTGGTTACCAGGGTACCCCTGAATACGCCGTTGGTGTCATCCGGGTTTTTTATTACCTGGAACGATTCCCCGGTTAAGACCGATTCATTTACGGAAAAGTCATTGGCTGAAACAATCAATCCATCGGCAGCGATGATTTCCCCCTCTTCCAGCAATAACAAATCGCCGCTCACAATTTCACCGGCGGGTACTTGCACTGTTACTCCATCACGGATTACACTGGCACTGGAAGCTGAAAGCTTTTTTAAAGCCAGCACGGCGTTTTTACTCCTGTATTCCTGGAACAGAGAGATTCCGGCCACAATAAAAATAGATACCAGCATGATGATGCCTTCGTTGTACTGGCCTGCAGCAAAATAGATAATACAGGCAGCCAGCAATAACAGGAACATGGGTTCCAGTACTACTTCCTTTAACACATTTAACAGCACATTGTCTTCCTGCATCTCCAGCATATTGCTGCCGTATTGCTGCCTGCTTTCCATTACTTCTGCAGCTGATAATCCGGAAGTGTGACCTGAACTTTCCATATCCATTTTTTTTGCCTTCGTTATGGTATCACTTTAACGAACGTAACTCAGGGTGACTGATGAGAATTATTAGCTTAATATCAATTCAACCTAATGCTGAGATGTTCATTAAACGTGCAAAGAAAATAAAAAAATAAAGGAAAAAAGATGATGGGAATAAGGTGAGGAGGTGATTGATACCGGTACCGCGGTTTATATGGAAAAAGTACTTGCAGATACTTTGCCGGCCAGCTTATTGTTTGAGGAGGCTACAAAATACATATCTACATCACCCACATTTTTTGCATAAATTTTACCCCGGTAACTGCAGGTAAAATCATTTTTGACGATTTCGTAAACAGACGCAGAAATATTCACCTGTTCGGGTTCGCCGTTGCTTTCCAGCCGGCTGGCAATATTTACAGTACTGCCCCAGATATCATAGGCATATTTTTTCTTACCCACCACCCCCGCTACAACTGGTCCAACGTGCACGCCTATGCGCAGGTCCCAGGGCTCCTGGCCGTCCGCTATTTTTCTTTTATTATTAAGCACAATGTATTCCTGTATTTCCAGGCTGGCGCTTACCATATTGTGCACATGCCGTTTATCGGGCGTTGGAATGCCACCTGCGCACATATAAGAATCTCCAATGGTCTTAATTTTTTCGAGGCCATACTTTTCTATAATATTATCGAAAGCAATGAAACAGGTATTCAGTTCTTCTACCAGTTCCTGTGGTGAAAGTTTATCGGCATGAATGGTGAAACTTTTAAAGTCGGTAAACATGACTGATACCTGGTCAAAATTCCGGGGCGTTGCCTGGCCTTTTTGCTGAAGTTCTTTGGCCACTTCCGAGGGCAAAATATTCAACAATAAATTTTCTATCTGCACTTTTTGCTCATCAAGAATCTTGTTGATTTTAACCTTTTCACGATAGTTTCTGAAGATGAGTATTGCAATTAAAAATACCAGGCCCAGCCCAGCCGCAAAAGCATTGCGGGCAAATTTTTGCCTTTTTAAATCGGCGTCCTGCAGGGCTTTGTCTTTGGTAAGTAAACTTATCTGCCCCTCTTTTTTCTGCAAATCAAATTCAAACTGAAGTTTGTTTAACTTTTTATCTGTATCAATATTATACAGCGTGTCTTTTACATCAGCATAAAGGGAATTGTATTTGTATGCATTTTTGTAATCAGCATTTTTAGCGTACGCCACTGCCATTTGCTGGTAAATATCCTTTAAATCCCTTGGCGCCTTCAGCTCTTCGGCCAGCCCGCTTGCCTTATTAAAATAAAGCAATGCTTTGGCATATTCTTTTTCGGCTATATACACATTGGCAATTCCCTGGAAAGAGAGGTACATATGGTGCTTACTGTCTGTTTTTTCCGCAATTTCAAGTGCCTTATTGTGATAGCTGAGTGCTTTATTGTAATCGCCTTTTACTAAATATATTTTACCGATACCATTGTAGGCATAGGAGCTGTTGGACAGGCCGCCATAAGCCTTTATTGAATTTTCGTAATAGGTCTTGGATTTTTCAAAATCGTTTTTATAAAAATATATTTCTCCAATATTGCCCGACGTAACTCCGATACCGTCCTTATCGCCCACTTGTTCGGCCAAAGGCAACGCCTTCAAAAGATAATTCAGCGCTTTATCCCAGGTGGCTTTCTTTTCATAATAAATACTGGCCACAGTATTAAGTGCAGCCAGTATTCTATAGTTGTCGGCCGATTTTTCGGCTATCGTTAATGAACGAAGGGAATATTCAAGTGCCTTTTCATTGTCTCCTAAATCATCGTATGCTGCGGCGATATTATTCAACACATTCGAAACCCCGATATCTTCTTTTAAACTTTCAAAAAGTTGCAACGATTCATTCCAGTATACTATTGCTTCAGGAAGTTTTCCCAGGAAATAATTCCCTACGCCTATGTTTTTTAATGCATTGGCCTTCCCTTTTACAAATTCAATTTTTTCCGAAAGATCCTTTGCCTGGGTAGCAAGACTGATCGCTTTAACAGGATCATCTGAAAACCGCTCTTTGCTTTGCTGCAGTAATAAATTTACTGCAGCTGTATCTTTATTGTTGTCTGAAGCAGCTCCGCCCTGGGATTGCGCATGCATAGCAAGGGCATGCGCACATAATAATAAAATTATTCCCAGTGTTTTACAATTCATATCCAAATATCGGTATTTCAATTCATCCCAACGAATTTAGGGTTTGGTTAAAATTACCTGTTTATAACAATTTTCTTCACTGTGGTATTGTTACCCGTTTTTAATTGAACCAGGTATAATCCCCGCACCAGTCTGCTTACATCAATATTTTTGACATATTTTTTACCTGCTTCCCAAACGCCATTGTTAAATTCCATTACCTGCTTTCCGTCTGCTGTTAATATCGATATTGAACTGGCTCCTGTTTGCGCCGGAACATATACCAGGGTAAAATCAGCCGATGCAGGGTTGGGGAAAATAGACAGTGATCCTGCTTTAGCAAGTGCGATATCTTCCTGGTGCGCTACCTGTACCGGTTGCGATACGCCCGTCATCAGGCGGTTTACAGCGGAAGAATCGGACGGGATACAGGCAGTGAATGTGTTGAACGAAGCGGTACTTCCTGTATAATTATTTCCACCGCCGCCGCTGCCGCCCTGTACCAGATATTGAATAACCGGTAACGGCGTGCCTGCACGATAAGTTCCATTAATGGCAACCACCTGCCCTGCTCCACCCACCTGCGCATAGGTAAAATAATTAGTGGGTTTGGGTAATTGATAAGCCGCCGTTGCATATGTCCATTGGTCTTTGAAAAACTTATTGCTATACATAATTCCGGTAACCACTGTATTGGCATTGTTCTTTTTCGCAAAACCAGTACTGGAGTTAATAATAGCTCCGGTTATAAAAATATCCGACGTGCTTGCAAAGCCCAATGGCACCCTGGTTATCCAGGTATTGGTGCCGGCATCAAAATTCGTAACGGGTGCTGCAACACTGTTATCTGCAATTATTTTACCGTTCGGAATTGCCTGGCTTCCAACCAATGTATAGTTGATATTATTTAATACGATAGTTCCTGCCCTGAACGTCAGGTAATCTCCGTTAACCGCCAGCTGACCACTCACTTTGGTAGTTAAATTCAACCACAGGCTGGTGGGGGTATTTGGATTAGCAGTACTACCAAAATTGGTTGCCGTATTGGGGGGCAGCAAACAGGGGTTATTAACCACTGTTAACACACCTGGTACATAATTAAAAGTGTATCTGGATGAAGTACCACCACTAACCGTAATTGGATAAGTACCTATTGCACTTGTCTGCGTAGCGGTAGTGCTTAACACCGGCAACGTGGTAACACTATTTTGCAAACTGTCGCCAGGCACAAAGCCACTATACGTTGCGGTCAACTGGTTATTTTCTCCATAAGGCCTTGTAACATTATTTGCAGTAACCGTTAATGTTGCCTGCTGTATATCTACTTCGCCAAGTCCGTACGTTATATCAAAATTAGGATCAGCCAAAACGCCGGGCACCAGGTATTGTTTGCCAACATCCAGGCCAGTAATCATATTGACGCCAAACATAGAACCGGGTGAGAATGCTCCTGAAGCACCGGCTGCATCTGCCGAGTCCAGAATCACTGCAATATTGTTGTTAGCCGCATCCGTTCCCAACTGGGTGCCACTTACCACTTTTAGCAGGGAACCATTCACCACTTTCAGTAAAGAGCCATTTACCACTTTGAGTAAAGAACCATTTACCACTTTCAGTAAGGAACCGTTTACCACCTTTAACAATGACCCGTTAACAGCCTGTACCAAACCATTCGGAAGCATTACGAGTGTACTGTCCAGTACCGGTGTACCATCCTGGTATACTACTGTGTTGGTGCCATTCACCACCTTCAGTAAAGAGCCGTTTACTACCTTAAGCAAAGAGCCGCTGGTAAACTGTACATAAGACACTCCGTTGACTACTTTAATCAATGTGCCGTTTACCAGTTTTAACAAGCCGTTTACTACCTTGAGTAAGCTGCCGGAGGTAGTTATCTGCACCCATGAACCGTCATTTACATATTGCACCAATCCATCTGACGCTGGCACCGTAACCCCGTCTACTACCTGCACCAATTCTCCATTCAATATTGGAGCAACAAGTCCGTTAGAAGTACTTACCATTTGCTCCAGGGATCCGCTTACCACTTTAAGGAGGGAACCATTTACATCTACTGTTCCGATATTGCTGTCATCACTTTCCATTGCTGTTGCTCCCAGTAATGCCTTAGGACTTATGCCCGGGTAAGCAGCAATGAATTTAGCTGTTGCCGGATTTAATTTATAGTTATAAATAGATTCCGAAGCAATGTCAACAAGGTATTGAATGTTTAAATTGTCTTGCAACAGGGAACTGCCGGCCGGTATAGGTACCAGTGCATTATTTGATAAAGAAAACTTGCGGGAGTTTTTTACAGCATTAAAGCTTGCAATCATACTCATATTCACAAGGTCAGCAGCAGAGAGTGTTGAACCGTTCAGTTGTTGTTTTTTAAAATCCTTTACCACAGCCAGGGCATTGGTTGGCAACAAGCCCTGGTGATATACTTTAATGGCATTGGTGAGGGAATCGGGGTTATAAATATTTGTTGTATTGTATTCATATTTATAAGTAATGGTGCCGATGTTTTTACCGTAAGCTACTGCCGTATTATTGGGAGTTACCTTCAACGGCATTTTGGCTATTGTTACCGCGCCATTAAAAAACTGATAGCTGTACTTTTTCTGCAAAGCCAAATCAGTAGTATTGGCAGGATCGAAAGTTCTGGACGGCGTAATAACATAAGTACCTACATCACTGCCTGTTGTTGCGGCTGTTGTCAGCACCAGCTTATCAAGACCTATGTCCTGCAAACTCAGTAAAGGACTGGTGTTTTGCAACAATACCCCGTTTACTTTAATAACCGCTGAAGGAGCAACAAGGGTTTCGCCATATTTTTTGGTGATATTATTTGCAGTGACTGTGATAGCCGAACTAAAGAAATACTTACTGTTGGAGAAGCCGCCATCAGTACCATTAGTGCCGGACTTTGGAGGCGTATAAGCAAGAATTTCAGGATTGCCAACACAGGAGCTAACGGTTACCGACACTGCGCTTGAGCTGATAAAAGTGGGCACAATACGGGTTGTGTCGCCGGGTGCATTCACCAGCATAACAATGGTGTTGTAATTAAAATTCTCACCCGTAATTGTTACTGTAAAAGGCGTTCCGCTACATGGTATTACTGCTGGCGGTACAATTACATCAATCAAGGTTGCGGTAGGCGCAGCAAAGGTCCGCATCGCCGAATCAGCATTTACCAATCCGTAGCCTGATATAAAATCAAAATGAGTTCCGGGTAAATTACTGCTTGTTTCCATGTCAACAGCCGTTGCCTGCATCAGCGAGCGTATATCATCTGGTGGAGTTGCCGGCAAGCCGAGAAATTTTTTCTTTCCTTCCATCAACAAAGCAGCTACCGCTGCCGCATGCGGTGCCGCTGCAGATGTACCAAAGAAATTGGAATAACCGTCCAGTGCGCTGTTGGGATAATCCTGGCCCATTTTAACCGTTGTATTCACACCATCAGGACCAACTAAATCCGGCTTATTTCTTACCACGCCCTCGGTTTTTGTTCCTCCAATGGAAGAAAAAGATTCAGTGAGCGGTGTTGTAAGATAAGGGGGCGCTTTGTCATATCGGGCGGCGCCCACAGCAATGGCGCCTGCAGCATTGGCCTGCCCTACCAATGTGGATGTACCGACATTGTATTCCAGGATTTTTACATCCCCACGGTAAATAATGTATTTAATGCGAGCTGGGTTGCCATCCGTTGTATTGTTGACAACAAGGAAATTGGCATCAGTTAAGGTGGTAATTGTAAAGGGTAATATTTCCAGCGGATCGCCATTGGTGTTATCCCTGTTAAATCCCTTTAAACCTGTTCCGTCTGTATTAGATGTCCAGAACATATCCAGGTCATAATGCGTTCCCTGAATTTGCCCGGTAGAATAGATATCATCCACCCATTGCAACACAATGGTGTAATCGCCGGGAACCAGGGTGATATGCTGAAAAATATCTCCGGTACCGGAAAAATCATGCGCCATTTTTCCCGGAAATCCTGCAGGGGCTGCGCTTGCCGGCGTAAAGTCTTGTTCATATGATTTATTGGCAAAATTACCCGCAGCAGAAAAATACGATACGCCCTGCGCTTTTACCGCATCTACGGCTTTGGCTACCACCCCATCTTTAAGATAAGGTTCGGTGATATAAGTTACATCATCCACGATAACGCTGCAGCCTGCATTTTTTAAGTCGGCAATACCAGTGGCAAAATCACCGGCGGTGAAAAATCCGGTACGGAAATAAAGACTTGCTCCCGGCGCTACATCATGTACAATTTGCAGCATAGCCCTTCCTTCATCAGTACTTCTTGGGTAGTCCTGCAATACAGTTACATTGGAAAGATCTCCGTTTGAAAGGTCAACAGCTGCCGTGTTGGTGTTAAACGTTTGCGGCGCACCGGGAACAGGATTGTAAGGCAGCGTAGCAGTGGTACCGCTGGAAATAGTATTGAAACTGTTTGAAATAACACCCACTTTAATGCCCGCTCCGGTTAATTTATATCCGCTTCGCACCAGATTGGAACGCATGGTGGTATCGCCCGCCGAATTTACAAGCCCGCTGTTGCTAAAGGGCGCATAAAAAGGCCGGCAAAAATTAATAATGTCATTCAATAAATTCAGCTTGAGCAGGTTGGCAATCGGGTAGTCGCCCGTGATAATTAATTTACTGCCCTGCGCACCATTCACGCCATTGGTAACGGTGTTGATCAACCCGTAATCTGATGATTGTAAAAGGCTCAATACATTGTCGTAATTATTTACCTGAACAATGATGTCTATCCTTACCATGCCGTTGGCAATGATAAAAAATGGCGAAGGATCTCCGTTGGGATTGTTGTAATAGATGGAGGTAAGTTCAGAACCAATCAGTTTGCTAACCTTGTTTGAAACCAATGCCTGTTTGGTAGTAACGCAGCCGGCTGCAGCAACTGTCAGTGTATAAATACCGGGTACGCCAACGTTAACGTTGGCCTGGTCTGCAGGCGATTTTATTTCTCCACCGGGCGGTGCTGTCCATTTAAAAGTAGCGCCGGTAGTTGATGAAGACCCGTTCAGGGTTGTATTGCCGTCAAAATTAAAGGGTTTGTCATCGCCTGCGCTGGCGTCAGGAAGCAGGTTAACTGTTACATTGACTGTGTTACCGGTACTGGCGATGCAACCTTTGCTATCGGTTATCTGCAGGGTGTACACTCCGGAGGCAGCATCCGTAACAGTAGTGAGCACCGGATTCTGATCGGTACTGGTAAAACTATTAGGCCCTGTCCAGGCGTATGTATAGGGAGCTGTTCCCCCCGATGCAGCTGAACTTAATGTCAAATTTGTACCTATACAAAGTGGCGAGTTGGAGTTGATACTGCCAACAGTAAGCGCAGGCGCCTGGGTAATGGTTAGAGCTACGGCGGCTGTACAACCGTTTTTATCTGCAACGGTTACAGAATAAGTGGCAGCGGCAAGTCCGCTAAACAGGCCGGTGGTATTTTGTACCCCATTCAGTGAATAGGTATAAGGCGATGTGCCGCCGGTTGCAGCGATGGTTGCACTGCCTGTAGATGTTCCAAAACAATTTACATTGGTTTGGTTGCTAACAGAGGCTGATAATCCGTTAGCCGGTTCCGTAATGGTTGCCGAAGCTGAACCACTGCAACCGGCAGCATCTGTAAAAGTTACGTTGTAAGTACCTGCAGCAAGATTGCTGATATTTTGAGATAACGCAGTGAACGTACCCGGCCCGGTCCATTTATAAGTGATGGGTGCTGTACCACCTGTCACGGTAAGATTAATGGAGCCGGTAGCACTTCCTTTACACAATACATTGGTTTGAGTTGTGGCCCCTGTAATGTCACAAAAAATAAAAGGCGCAAAGTTGATCGTTATGCCGCTTTGCAATATTACCTGTGTTCCGCTCCAGAGTGCACCTGTCATAGTAGTACTACCCGTTCCCGAGCCGATATTGATGGCAGCATACGGGGCCCAGACAGAACCCACCCATTTTGATCCGCCGCCTGATCCGTTAGCCGTATTCCACGCAACGGTGCCGCTTGGGGAAGTAGTACCGGTACCATGTGTTTCAAAGTAAATGCTTGACTCATTGCCACCAATTACGGAGGCTGTCACTTTGCCTAAATCAACGTCGCCTTCCACATACACTTTTATCTTTCCCAAAGGGGTGGCACTTAAATCAAAAACAAAACTGTTGCTGTTGCCCGTATTTTTTATTGATTTAAAGACATATATGCCTGCTCCCTGCAGCGTGATTGTTTTGTTGCCTCCCAATAAAATATTTCTACGAATAACCGGATCTCCATTGGAATTAGCAATCAACTTTGTTGTTGTTGTGATATCAACTGTGGAATTGTTGACAGGAAATTGGTTGATGGCTGGCATGGAGGGCAACACAGGCAGTGTTACCAACGGGTTGGCAACGTTTGGAACAAGGTTATTGGCAAAATAATAAGTGGTATTTAAGGGATGGTTTACAGGTCCGGTAACGGTACCTCCGCCAATTACAATGTTGCCGTTCACATTGATACTTCCCCCGAGGGTGGCACTTGAACCTATCGAAAGAACCGTTCCGGGAGCGGGGTTGGTATTTGGTAGCCCCGCAGCAATTTTGCCCGTTACCACATTGCTGTTGGTTAAACTAATGGTTCCTCCGCTAAAAATATTTGCGCCTATAGACGAATTGCCGGTTGTCTGAACAAATTTATAACTGCCTATTGATCCGCCATTGATGGTAGTTGATGACCCCAATTGAACACCATAACCTGGCGCAGCCGGTGCTTTCTGGCCCTGGAGCGGCTGGCTGGTGCCGCCAAAAATAACATAATCAGAAATGCTGGTTTGCTGCGCCTGAAGGGTAGACAGCAGGGATAAAAACAGCACAAAAGTAAATGCTGATTTTGCCAAAGTACTGCACGTAATAAATTGCCTCATACAATAAGTTTAAAGGTTAATGGCGAAATTTCCAGGTGATATTGGCAACTATTTTAACAAGTCAAACAATGCTGTAACAATTACTTGTCAGCAGGTTGAAAAGAAAAACAAAGAAATGGGGTGATTGGCAATTAATTATAGGAATTGACTTTAGCAGTACTTATAAAACGGGAATTTTATGGAGTAAATATACTACATTATTTGAGACCTGATCCATTATCTGAGAATTATTATTTCTGCCGTTCAAAAGATCTTTCAAAACAGCGTAATTGCATAAATAACAGAAAATAAATCAGTTAAAGGCATTGTTACCTATGCCTGTTCTATTCATATGCACCGGAGCACAATGTATCGCTGCTTCCCGCGTTTGGCATAATGATACTATTTAATTATTTTGGTTATGTTTGTATTAACTTATGCCTGAAAAGCTATATGAAACCATACGCTCCGCCATCTTGCTGAAACTTAGCAACGGATTGGCAAAAGACCTCTTCTATCATGGTGTGCATCATACTATTGATGTGGAGCAACAGGCAATCCGCATTGCGCACAGGGAAAAAATAACCAGTGCCGGAGACTTATTTCTTTTAAAAGTGGGCTGCCTGTATCATGATACCGGATTTCTTTTTACTTACCGCGAGCATGAGCTGGCAGGCTGCGAACTGGCCAAAAAAGAATTACCAGCTTTTGGCCTGACACAACAACAGATACAAATTATTTGCGGATTAATTATGGCCACAAAAATTCCCCAGTCGCCTAATACGCAGCTGGAAGAAATTATCTGTGATGCGGACCTTGACTACCTCGGCCGGGATGACTTCTTCCCCATCAGCGACACCCTGTTTGAAGAATTAAAGGCACGTAACATTGTGGCCGGTAAATACAACTGGAACATTATTCAGATGAATTTTTTTAAGCAACACCAGTATTGCACGGCTACCAACCTGCAATTGCGGGCGGCTAAAAAACAGCAGCATCTTGAAATAATTGCCTCGGAGAACGAAGCCATACAAATTGGCTTGTAATCATCAAAAAGCCCGCCCTGGAAGGGCAGGCAACAAGTCACGCTATTTGTATTTTTGGGAGATGACCGTACAACGGGCACGCCCCGGTTTATCCCTCTTTAATTGGTGGATTAATACCATCTAATCTTCATTCCGGTCATTTCTCCGTGACCGTAACAGTTCTTCTCTTCTGTTGGGCGACTGGTTGATTACCGGTTGCAAAGCGGGTTGCGGCAACAACGACAATAATCCTTTTTTTACAGCGTCCAATACCTGCGACCAGTTTTCAAGTGCATACAGTTTACTCTTCATACAATTTATTTAAAAATTAAAAACATCTTGCTGCTGTTAAAGGCAGTTTGCTGAAAAGGAAATTCAAAAGGGTAAAGGGACTGATTAACGGGTAATTTTTCAACAGGTTTTCGGACGGTATCAATTTCTTACACAGTATACAATTAATCGGTGTGTCAGGATTTAAATGCCTTGTTAAAAGCATCATAAATACGCAGCCTGCACTTGTAATCAACAATTATTAACCTGTTCAAAAGGAACTGGCTGGCAGCATTTAATTTTAAGCTAATAGTAGTTAATACAACGATGTACTGCTACCGGTTTAAAAAAGTAAATTTTTGCAGAGGATGGTAAGATGTGGTTGTAGAAAAGATAAGCTGAGATGAAGGTAAGAAAAAAAATGACACTTCCAATTTTTACGTGGGTGTTTTCGACGAACGGAATTGCCCTTGGTTGCAGGTGCTGTGTGTGTAAAACCAAACCTGACTAACAACAATGTCTCATTCGAATGTCCTTCGGATGAGACAATTGGTGACTGCTATTCTTCCGGAGGACTATGAAGGTTGGCAACCCCGAGCCTGCCGGCTACCTGCCCCTGCGGCAACAGCAGGTGAATTGCTTCCATGATCCGCACTTACCCCTGGCTTTGAGTGGGAGTGGCCATACTAAAAAAAAGCTGCCCCGGTATCGGGGCAGCAGGGGTAATTCATGTGTGGAAGAATAAGGTATCCGTTATTGTACAATCACTTTGACTGTAGTTATTTTTTTGTCAGGCGCTGCAATTTCCAGCTGGTAAATACCTGCGAGTATTTTATTGGCAGGTGTGATGGTTTCTGTAGCAGTACCGCCCATGTGGGCAATGTAGTTGCTCACCACTACCTGGCCAAGGTTGTTCATCAAGCGCACGGCATACCCGCCTTTCGCCATACCGTTCATCTGCAGGTGAATGGTATTTTCTGTTACCGGGTTAGGGAACACATAAATGGCAGGTGTGCTCCTGTTCAGCTTCACTTTTACAATATTGCTATACCCAATCACATCATTGTAACTGATGCTGCGGATACGGTAGTAATACTGGCCAAGCGCAGGCGATACATCCAGCCAGTTGTAAGCAACAGCCGATTCACTGTTTCCGGCAGAAGCCTGGTCGGCTACTTTGGTAAAGTGCGTACCATCTGTTGAGCGTTCAATCTCGTAGCCTTTGATGTTTTCTTCGCTGACCACATTCCATTGTACCCCGATATCGCTGGCGAGCACATTGGCGGCCACATTGGTGTACACCACCGATGGTTTAAACACTACCCTGAAGCGGTTGGCAGCTGCGGAAGCTTTATTGCTGGTGATTGCAAAATTGATTTTAGTAGTACCATTCATGTTGATGGGCGTAGCTGTATGCGTGAACTGATCCTGTACAAAACCTGCCAGATTATCCCTATCTAAATTATTTGCAATTAACTGGAACTGGTATTTCTTAGCGGTTGTCCTGGTGAGCTGGTAAAACAACGTATCGTTCATTGCTGGCAGCGGCCTTCTATCGGCTGCCAATGAAACACCATTGCAAAGCAGGCTGAATGTTTCGTTTGTATTGGTCATTTTTTTGGCGTCCATCCAATCAATTCCCGGGTTGTAACTGTCATCAAATTGTGCAAGGTTGCCATCTGCGAGGAACAGGCTGTCTTTATTTGTGAATGCATACAAATTAGTTGAAAGTGATGTTATTTGAGCAGCAGGGCTCATAGGCCTGAATACGCCGCCTGGATTGCTGTAGGTTGACTTGTTGCTTTCATTAAATACCAGCGAGGCAGCTCCCCCCGGGTTATTGATGTAAAATGCCTGGCCTGATTGAAGGGTCGTAGTCGGGTTACCCGGCGAACCTGCTGGTACTGGAAAATAGCTGCCCGATCCTACAGGAGATTCAATAAAGGTTATATATGCACCGGTTGTATTTTGATATGGGTTCCAGGTATATAAAAAGTTAGTGAGGTTAGTCCTGGGCAGGGTTCCAAAATCTACTGGTGATGCATATGGATTACCAATCATGGTAAAAGAGCCTGGTGTTGGGTCAGCCGGAAATGACTGTATTCCGGTTTGTAATTTACCAGTGCTGCTTATAACTGTTGGGCTAAACACATAGGGGGCAAAATTAGCCAGGTCTCTATCTCCTCTTACGAAAAGGAAATAGGGGATATTGGTTGAACTGGTTCCTCCGCTGGACAAAGTAGCAGTTTTAGTGTTGTTAATTATAACTAGGGTTTGATTGCCTACTCCCTGCTTTAAAGTGCTATTGAGGTATGTTGAACCTCCGTCAAGTCCGTTGGAAGCTGTTGCAACGTCAGTTCCTGTTATGAGCGTACCTTTTCCGGGAGCTACATCGGACATTATCCCTTTGTTCTGCCAGTTGTCGAATATACTTCCTCCTTCGTAAACCGGTCCGGTAATCAACTTCCATCCCCTGTTTTGATAATAACGTTCTACCGTAACACGTCCTGCTCCTGAATACAAGATCGTTCCGCCCACTATCCCTACTCTTGCGGTGGTTGCCGACGTTGAACGCAGCACAAGCGTATCATTTAAGGTTAGTGTACCTGATGTTGGTGTCAAAGCACCATACAGCGATACTTTATTATTTAAGGTAACCGCAGCACCTGCACTGTTAATGGTTAAGTTATTCAGCGCATTGGTTGTACCGTCAGTTAATTGGTTAAAGTTAATGGCACTTGAACCTGCAGCATTGAAACTTAGATCGGATGCAGGTGACCCTTTAAACGACCCGGTGCCCATTGTTACAGCCCCGGAATTGGTTAAAGAAAATCCATTCAGATCAACCGATGCAGTGCCTTGCAATGTAAGTGTTTTGGTAAATGAGGCGGCCGTTAACTGAGGTTGGTTGCTCACCGCCGGAACAATGACATCCGAAAGTGATGTTGGTATGGCAGCACAAGACCAGTTACCCGGGTTTTGCCAATCGGTACTGATAGCACCGGTCCAGGTATTGGCAGCTGTAACTACGTTTGCAGGCAACGATGATGCGGATACACAACTTGTTGCAGTATTGGTAATAACAACGCTGTAGTTGCCGGTTACCAGTGACGTAAATGTGGCTACATTGCCGGGATTGGTGGCCGTAAGGGGTACTGTCCAGGTATAGCTATAGGTACCGGCTATGCCAGGAACTGCGGTGATTGTTGATGGCGCACCACCGCACACCGTACTTGCATTAACCGTTACGGTTGGAACAGGATTAATGATAATTGTAGCTGTTGGCCCGGTAAAGCCTGTCGTGCGACTACAAGTTTTGGTATCAGTAACAGATACAAGTGTATAGGTGGTAGTTAACACCACCGGTGTAGTAAATACGTTAAACGGAGTACCGCTTACAACATTGTTTACTGTGCGGTTAGCTACCCCATCATTGTAAACTACAGTAAATGGTCCCGTGCCTGCAGTTGCCGTAAAGGTGAGTTTTCCTGCGCCCGTTCCGCAGAAAGGGCCGTTGGCTGTCAATGATCCCTGGGCCAGAGGGTTTACTGTTATTGTAACCGGAACAGGTGTAGAAGGTGTACAGCCGCTTGTAGATGCGGTCACCGAATAGGTAAAAGTCCCATCTGTCGGAGGTGTAAACGTTACTGATTGGGTATTTGTTGCTGACAAATTAGTAGCCGGTGACCAGCTGTAATTAATTGTATTAAATACTCCTACACCGGTAGGATTGCTCGTACTGTTGGTAACTACAACATTATCCACTGCCCAGTCGCTACCTGCCACACCAGTGTAGGCAAACCTTATTCTCATATTGGTTTGCCCAAGATAAGCATTCAGGTTAAAATAATCTGTTGCATGGAACCCATTTGTAGGGCCGTAAATTACACCTGGCGCCGGGCCAGATCCAGTATAGGTCTGAATGGTTGTATAAGTCGCACCACCATCCTTGGATACTTCAATTTTTGCTATAGCACCAGCAGAGAGATTGTAAGCCTGGTTCAATGCAAGGTAAGCAGCTGAAAGGCCAACCAGGCTAAAAACAGGCGTAACCAAATTGCTGGTACCCGGCACTCCTGTACCGGCAATGATCGCAAATTTACCGTCAGAATTATAGACTTGGCCATTCCAGGTGTTGGAATTCGCCGCAAACCCCCATCCGTTATTAGCTTCTCCATTACTGCTTCCGGCAGCATAGCCACTCCAGCCGGGAGGATTCGACTGGCCAAAGTCGCCACCGGTAATTACCAGTCCGCTGCTGGTATATCCAGATGCCGTTAGTATGACCGGTATTCCAACACAAGTAATCGCTGAAAGCGGGTTTGTACTAATAGTAGGGTTAAATACCGGGTTAACTACAATTTGTGCTAAGCTTGAATAAGCTAATGTACAAACGTTGCTTTTTACCTGTACCCTGTATAAAGTTGTCTGTGTAAGATTTGTATAACCCAGGCTTGTATTGCCGTTATTTCCAATATTGGTCCATGTACTTCCACCATTTACAGATTGCTCCCAGTCTAATACCGTTCCGGTATACGTTCCTGGAGATAAGGCAATCGTACCGGTATTAGCACCGATACAAACAGTCGTTGGCGTAGCAGGTGTTAAGGTACCTCCAACCGATGCGGCATTGACAACTATTGTTCCCGTAGCGCTGATAGCACTACACCCCCCGATTAAGGGAATGGAATAATTGAAGGTGCCGGCAACTGTAGGTGTTCCAGAAATAGTGATTGTATTGGATGACCACACTGCTGTTACACCACCCGGTAGCCCCGATGCCACACCAATACCTGTTGCACCCGTTGTTGTATGGGTAATTGGAGTTAAAGCAGTATTGATACACAAGGTTGGGGTTGATGAAGCAACGCTAACCGTATTGTTTGGATTAACCGTAATTGTTCCGGTGGCGTTTACAGTGCTGCAACCCCCTGTTAACGGAATGGTGTAGTTAAATGTGCCTGTTGCAGTTGGGGTACCGGAAATGGAAATGGTATTAGCTGCCCAGGCTGCTGAAACCCCTGCCGGTAAACCTGTTGCTGAACCTATACCTGTTGCTCCAGTAGTAGTATGTGTAATATTTGTTAAGGCCGTATTTACGCACAATGTTGGCGTTGATGAAGCAGCACTAACGGTATTGTTTGGAGAAACTATAATAGTTCCTGTAGCACTTACAACACTACAGCCTCCGGTTAATGGTACTGTATAGTTAAATGTTCCTGATGCAGTTGGTGTTCCTGAAATAGTGATGGTATTGGCTGACCATGATGCTGTTACGCCTGCTGGTAAGCCTGTTGCAACACCAATACCAGTGGCGCCCGTTGTGGTATGTGTAATATCGGTTAATGCTGTATTGATACACAGTGTTGGCGTAGAAGATGCGGCACTTACGGTGTTGTTAGCGTTAACAGTTACCGTCCTGGTAACCATTGCCGAAGTACCGTTACAACCTGTTGCGGTTACCTGGATGTCGACAGTACCTGAAAACCCGTTCGCCCATGTCATAACGCCAGTAGTAGCATTGATTGAACCTGCTGCCGCGTTGCTTAATGACCAGTTAAATCCGGTTCCATTGGTTACCGTTGTGGCATAAGTTGTAGTGGTAGTTCCGTTTGCTAACTGGCACACCGGATCTGCGCCGCTGCTGATTGTTATTGCAGTTGGCACGCCTACCGCTGGTGTAATAGTTACAGAAGTTGTGGTGGTAATGGGGGCACAATTGGCCGATGCAGGCGTAATGGTATATGTTACTACATAAGTGCCTGCCGTACTGGTGCTTGGTGTAATGTCGCCATTGGCCGCATTGATACTTAATCCCGCTGGTGCAGAATAGTTGCCACCCGTAAATGTTCCGGTTCCGTTTAATGTAACATGTTGTGAAGAGCCGTCGGTTTGACAGAAAGGTGCTCCTGCGTAACTGATTGTAGCAGTCGGAGAACCGTCCACTTCGACGGGAGTCGTAGCTGAAACAGGGCATGCGTTTGGTGCATTATAAGTAACTGTATAAGTGTTAGGCGTTGATGTACCCGGTGTTATGGTACCCGTTGATGAATTAATTGAAAGGCCGGCGGTGGACGAAAAAGTACCCCCGGTGAAAAGACCGGTAGGATTAACAAATCCCACTGGCTTTACAGGATCCGAAGTACAATAAGGCTGAAGTGCGTAAGTGATATCACCGGTAGGAGTTTCGCTTATCGTTACCGTTTTAGTGATTTCGATATCACCGCAAGGAGCACCCAGGGATATCTTTAATGTAACATCGTATTGGCCGGGTAAACTGGTAGAGGGTGTAATTTCACCTGTAGCTGTATTTAATGTTAGCCCCGTTCCAGTATAAGAATAGGTACCGCTGGTAGCAGGTGTAACCGTTGGAAGTGTAGGCGTTTTTGCGAGACACAGTGGATTGCCATTGTTATATGTAAATGTTATTGCGGGACTTGCCACAATAGTAATATTTGCCGTAGCTGTTACTACGGAGCACCCACCGGCCGCAGCGATTGTATAGGTGATGGTATGCGATCCGGTGGTACTTCCGCCAGGCGTAATGTCGCCCGTTGCAGCATCTATGATTAATCCGGCATCAGAAGAATATACGCCACCGGTGGTTCCGCTAAAAGTGACGGGCTTGGCGGCCTGGTCAGTAGAACAAAACGTACCCCCAGCATAAGAAATAGTAGCGGTTGGGGTTGGCGTAATGATCACATTTACATCCGTTGTTGATGCAGGGAAGCTAGGCGAAGTAGTAGCCGGAATATGATATGTGATCGTATATGTTCCTGCGATTCCATTGGGAGTAATTGCTCCGGTCGAAGAATTAATCAACAATCCGGACGCGGGGCTTACAGAATAAAAACCTGCGCCTCCATTATTGTAATTACCAGTACCAGTTAAGGTAGCCGGATAAGTTGTGTTGTCTGTAATACAAAAAGCGTACTGGGTGTAAGTAATGTTCGCAGTAGGCGCTGCGGTAATGCTTACCTGTGTAGTAGCCGTAATCTGGCCGCAACCTCCCGCCGCTGAGATGGTATAGGTAACTGTGTGCAGCCCTAAAGTACTGGTATTAGGTGTTATGGCACCCGTTGCAGAGTTGATTGTAAGACCTGCATCAGAACTATAAGTACCACCTGTGTATGCATTGGTACCTGTAAGGGTAACAGCTTGAGAGGTACCAGTTGTATTCGCAAACGGGGATGTAGCATAATCCAACAAAGTAATTGTTGGCGCCTGGGTAACAGTAAGTGTTGCTGCACCCGACGTAACTGAGCCATTTATGTTGGAATAAGTAGACCTGTATTGATATCCGCTCATAGACATATCAGGAGCGGTAATGGTTAAAGTACTGGTAGTAAAATTTGTGTACTTGCCACCATCTGTTGCGCCATTTACTGGCACCCAGGAGGAACCGTCGAACCGCTCCCATGAAACTGTTGGTGTTGGAGTCGACGTACTTGCACTGGTAATGGAAATATTATTGCCCAAACAAACAGCCACATTGGTCGGCTGCGTTGAAACTGTTGGTACACCGGAAATTTCACCAATAGAAAAATCACCATAACCGCTTAATCCAGTCGCTTGCGTGCTGGTGGTGGTTTTTATACCGGTTACGGTGGTCGCCCAACCTGGAACATATTCCCGAACTACAAAATTTACCGTATTGGCACCGCCCAATATATCGCCTGCGACAAATCCAAAGGTAGCATCATAAGTACCACCTACGCCGCCAGAAGTAAGTGTCCAATAACGGTTAACGGCTTTTGCACTGTTTAACCCTGACGAGGCAATTTGAGGATGCAGGCCTGCTGTAGCTTTTACATTTAAAAAGCCGGCGGTAAAACCAATTGTTGTATAATTGACTGCAACCGGGCTATAGCTCACCGCATCGCCAACATGCAATATAACGGCACTGGCAGATGCAATAAATTGTTGAAGATTTCCATTTATCCAGCCATTGGTTCTTGAAGCTGACCCTCCATTGGGGATAATAACTTTATTTCCCCCGGTTGTCAGCACTCCGTTCGTAAGAGCAAGCGATTGATTTATGGTAATGTTTCCACCTAATGATGATATTCCAGCTATGTTGTCAACAGTAAGATTATTGAAAGTAAAAGAGGGAATAGCTTGGGCAGTAGTTCCATTAAAACTGACTGTACTGGTTCCGATTGTATATGTTCCAACGCCAGGAGTAAATGTTCCACTAATTCCTATTGTTGGTGAATTAGCAAGAGTTCTGTTACCATTCCCACTATTACTAAGATTAGCATAGTTAACTCCTTTTATGATTTGAGCTTGGTTAGAATTGTAATTAACTGTGGTCCCGTTCGCAATATTATTTATCCCGAAATTTGGATAATTAGTACCACCTCCAACTCCATTTATTCCGATATTAAAAATACCAGATGTAAGCGTAAACGTTCCCGTAGCCGTTAATTGAAATCCCCCATCATTAAAAATACTATTAGCAGTGGTGTTTCCAATTGTAAGATTAGTTATCGTTCGTGTAGCTGTTGAAGTAACAGCAACTGAATTATTAATAAAGACACTGGTTGGACCTGAAGCTGATGGCCATTCCCCACCAACTACCTTTGCAGTAGTTCCTGTATAAATTAATACTTTTGTTGTTCCGTAAATTAGTGATTGCCCACTCAAATTTATAAATCCATTCCCTTGTATCGTTACAGTTCCGTTAACTGTAAAATTCTTATTACCTAAAGTGAATGTTATTCCATTATTTATTTGTAAATCGAAACAGGTTATTGTACTTCCGCTGTTAACTGTTACTGGGCCATTGATTATCACGTTATCTGTGGTAGTTGGAACCACTCCACCAACCCAGGTACCGCCTGTATTCCAATTACCTCCGGCTGTGGTACTGGTTATAGTTCCAGCATTTGCCCAAAAAGCAACCACCGATAACGAAATCAATAAAAATAAATGCTTGAGCAGTTTTGCAGGAAAACAAAAATTACTAATCAATGATTTTTGATTAGATAAATTAACTGATCTGCCATTAAAATTCTCAGTGGAGCGTAAACTTATTTTCATACCATTAGTTTAGAGGTGGTAAAGCCGAATTATTAATTTTATTATAGGGTAAGCGTTTGCTTTTTTAGGGTTTAGCACGGTGCTACTGGATAATAAAAAAAGTCGGCCGCAATAAACTACGGATCAACGGAAGGCTGATTTTTGAAGGGATAAGAAGGAAATTAAAAGATAATTGTTCAGGAGGATTAGCGGATCAATGGGAATTCAGAGGTAAAGAAATAACAAAAATTTGAGGTTTCCAAAAAAATGTACCTGATTCATGCCCCGCCAGCAGGCTTTTTCGACGAAATGCTTCCTTTGGCCACGGAGATGTTTTTTCCGGCTAACAATTTGTGCCCCGTCATGTGCAGAAAGATCAATGGTACAAAATATTTTGCCCGGATATAGCAGAGTACCTTCTCCGGACTTGCTTCGGGAATGCTTCGGGACACCTTCGGTAATTGACGCTGCTGGTACGAAGCAATCCAAAAGGACATACGAATAAGATCTTAAATAAAGCTGGCCTTATTTTCTGCCGTTTGCTTTATGGTTATTATACAAGGGGCGCCATTGTCCCGCATTTAAATTAATACGATGGTATATAAAAAAAGGGCTGCCCGTTTGAGCAGCCCTGTATATTTTGCGATCAATCCCCTTTATTTGATCTGCACTATTTTTCCGTTCACTTGTTTATCACCTACCCGCAGGGTATAGATCAACGCACCTTTGTTGGAAGAAGGTATGTTGTAATCTACTACCTGGGTTCTGTTGGCAAACAGGTAACCGGCAAAAACAGTTTTCACTTTCTGACCCATCATGTTGTACACATCCAGTGTTGCTTTACCGGATACGGGAGAAACAATGGAGAATTTCACCCTGTCGGTAAATGGATTTGGATAGGCTGTTGCTGTAAGCGCTGTAACCGCCTGTCTTTCTTCTGCCGCAGTTATCACACTGGCAGACCTTGCCAATGATGAACCACAAGATTTAGCATTATCATAATAACCAAGGTAGAATCTTCCACCGTCAAACGACCTGTTGATGACATCAATTGCATTATTAACATCAGTCAACGTTACATTCGCAGGAATTAATGCAGGCATTGATGCATTGGTGCCCCCGCCTAACATATTACTGGCAAGAGCTAGTAAATCATTCACTGTTTTACCGGATGACATCCAGGTAGCCATAGCAGAAGTCGCAGTGAGCTGCAGGCTGCTTATTGCATTATTAGTTGGAGTACATGCAAGTGGCTTTGGTGCAGAACAAGTATTAGGATCCATCAGCTGAGTAGTTAAATACTTATTTGGTTTTAACACCAAACTTCCCAAAGGATTATTAACACTACTGTTTATATTGAGTGCCAACGTAATTGTCTGACCTAACAACACACTTGAAATCTTCTTATTATATATTTTAGGAAGATTTTGACTTGCACCGGGTGATAAAATATTTGTATTGTTGTTGGTGAGTGGAGTCGAATTGGATGTAATGATTGCAGCTGTTTGTCCGGCAGGCATGTAAGTAATTAAATTACTAATTTCTGCACTTGTATTGTTTATTGTAAAAGTTCGGCTATTGGCAACTATACCGAGCTTTAATGATCCACCCATTCTTACAAGGCTGGCTGCTATTAAAGATGGAACATTAGCTTTATTGGTACCAGCTATATAAGTAGTGCCACCAATGCATATTTTACCCCCAACGTTACCATAAAAACCTTGAGTAACTGTGTAAACGGGATTACCCGGGCCAACAGTAATTGTTTTGGAACAAGATTGAGCTACACAATTGGTACTGGTATTTGTAACCGTTAAAGATAAAATATACGAACCTACTGTAGCTGTTGTTACAACAACTGGAGATCCTGTACTTCCGTTTACAAATGAAGCACCGCTTGTATTGGAGGTAATGGCCCACTGGTATGAATAAGATCCAACCGGACCGCTAAAAGATGCATTGGCGCCAAGCGTTACAGCAGCCGGGCCTGTGATGGAGCATGGTGGCAATGGATTCACAACAACAGTCAGTGTTGCTGTAGTTGCACACTGACCGTCAGCCGGTGTAAATGTGTACTCTTTAGTGGTTGTATTGTCAACCACAGGACTCCATGTGCCCGGGATTCCTTCCTTGGAAGTTGCTGGCAAGGTAATGGTTCCTCCACTACAGATTGGGCCAATGGCGTCAAATGTTGGAGTAGTCTTAGCATTCACAGTAACGGTCAGTTTTGCGGTAGTGGCACACTGTCCGTCAGCTGGTGTAAATGTGTACTCTTTAGTGGTTGTATTGTCAACCGCAGGACTCCATGTACCAGGAATTCCTTCTTTTGAAGTTGCTGGCAAAGTAATGGTTCCTCCACTGCAGACTGGACCAACGGCGTCAAATGTTGGGGTAGTCTTGGCATTTACAGTAACAGTCAATTTTGCGGTAGTGGCACACTGTCCGTCAGCTGGTGTAAATGTGTACTCTGTTGTAGCGGTATTGTCAACCGCAGGACTCCAGGTTCCGGGAATTCCTTCTTTTGAAGAAGTTGGCAGTGTGATAGTTCCTCCACTGCATATTGGATCAATTGCATTAAATGTAGTAACAGTTTTTGCTGTAATGGTCAATTTTACTGGTGTTCTGGTGGGGCTAACGCACGTAGACGTGGATGCTTCTGCATAATAGGTAACAGAGCCTACTGAACTCAGTGAAGGAACAGCAACTCCGTTACCATCCGCATCAAACCAGTTAATTGTTTCACCTGGTCCACCTGTTGCGGTAGCTGTTATTGTTTCGCCTTCACAACCGGTCAGGTCGCCCCCGCTTATCGGTGCAACCAAGGTACAACATGAAACAGCCAACACAGTATGAGTAGATGTAACACTGAAAACAGTATTTGGGTCAGGTGACGCATCGGACCCAACCAGTGTTATGGTATACAAACCCTCTGCTGCATAAGTATGAGAAATTTTAGCAGCAGCAACTGTTGCCAAACTGGATGCAGTTGTTGTTTGAATTGGTGTATTATCACCGAAGTTCCATGTAAAAGTAACGGGGTATTGAATGTTTTTGTCAGTAACGATAGAAGGGGTGAAGTCAAAAGCCTTTGAATCTCCACCAGCTGAGCAATCACCCTGCAGGGAGATAAAATCAACTTCTAACTTAACAGTGACAGGTATTGTCTCATCAGGAGTATACCTGCATTTAGAAGGTGTTTCAGGACAATGTCCATTGGAACTACCGTCACAAAAATCAGTTTTACCGGTACCCCATGACACAAACAGGTTATTGAGAGAAAAAACATCTACGCAAGTTGCATCTGGCAGTGGGAAGGAGAACGCCAGGTCATTGTTACCCCCGTCATTCAGGGTAATATTGGTAAAGCAGTTTGCAAAAAGAACGGTGCTGGTTACACCATTTATTTTTACATCAAAGTTGCCGCTGATTGAAACCCCTTTGCGTTGGGTATTAGAAAATACTATAAGGTGCAATTGGGCATTCAGAAAAGGTTGGGCCGATGAACAATTAATAGGTGCACCATCCGGGCCGGATAAGTATGCACTAATCACTCTTACATCATTTGCCGTACAATTAACATTGCCGCAATTGGCGGGTGTAAAGGAATTTGTAATCGGAATTTGCGAATAAGCCGGGCTGCTTGCAAACATTGTTGTGATAAAACAAAGCATGCTAAAAAGCCGGAACAGCGGCCGTTTTTGCTGCCATTTTTTTAAAAAGGTAAATTGGTTCATGATGAATGTTTTAGTTTAAAGAATTAGAAGGTCTGTTTTGGAATTGAGTAGAAAATTTGGAAAATAATTAAGGAGGCATCGATATACGGCACAGGTAATTTTTTTTCATGTAAAAAAATTTGGTGATTAAATTAAAATGCAGCTTAATTAAAATGTTGGATTTATAGGGCATAGTTATTAAAGGGCGGGCACAGTTTTACCTGTACTTTACAAGAATAAAATTTTACGAATTAAATATTAGCCAAAGTAAAAACGATGGAATTGTAACTTAGGGAACGGGTAATAATTAACGGTAATTAGAGATGCTGGCGGCTCAATAGAATTGGATATACGTGCGGGAAAATCTAAAGTAAATTAAAATAAATTGTAATCCTATTAAATAAGGAAAATTATTTTTTAAAAATGATTTTAACGGATCACTCGTAATACAACGGCGTATTTAGAGTAGTGGAAAGCACTTTAACCTGGTCGCCCATGATGGCTTCCAGCGTGAGTTTGTAATATTGCGGTTCGCGGGGAATGACAAAATCAAGCGACGGCCCCTCCCCCGCTTTTTTTATAAAAAGGGTATTGCCATACTGATCGGTGCGCACCAGGTTCCATTCAAAACTAAGGCCCGGTACATTGTTGTGGTACAGCTTCCATTGGTGATTGTATTTTACAATTACCTGGTAAATCAATTCGTTCCCTTCAAAGGCCAGTTTGGCCGGTTTTAAAATGCTTATTTCGGGTATGGGTGAGGGTTTGCCTGGCGTGTTGTTCCAGGTGCTGGCTACGGTATTGTACCATTGCTTTTTCCTGCCTTCCATATCCAGTAAACCATCCAGGCTGATGTACCTGGTATTCTCCAAATCCTGCCAGGCAGGTAACGTTCCGGATTGCCGGATTGCCGGCAGCAAAGGCCATAATTCAGGAGCTACCTTACCCCAGGTCATACCAGGTTCCAGGGGTTCAGCTAAGCCAGCCGGGTATTTCGCAACAGCGGTAAGCATATAAGTATTTATTTCCGGCACCTGCCCTTCGTAATAGTGAAACCGCTCACGGCCATTTTCATCCCAGTTTAAATTCATTACAATCGGGCGGGTACTGTCTGTTAACCGGATCTGGCGGCAGAGTTCACTCAGCCATTCAGTATAGCGCTGCCGGTAAAAAAAATAATCCGGTAAAAAGGTTTGGCTGGCGAGACTGCTTAATACATCATCACCTACATTCCAGGCAATGATATTTTTATTCTGCAGGTTATTTTTTATTACATTCAGTATGTTATTTTTTTCCTTTTGCAGCAGCTTTTTATCATTCATTACGGCCATGGTGGCAGGTATCCTGAAACAGGGAATTAACCGGATATTGTTTTCAGCCAGTACTTTGCCCAGGTTGTTATCGTAAAAGCCCGGCATCATTCGTTGAACGGTATTTATACCCACTTTTTTCATTGCGGCCACATCAGCCTGCAATGTGCGCAGGTTAAGCGTATGCCTGTTTCTGAACCAGTAGTATCCTTTGTTGTACTCAACACATTTAATACCGCCAGGCAACTGGTGATTTTTTGTAACGCCGGTTGTTATGCGACTTTTTGAATACGTAGCGTCCGGCGGCATACTGGCGGCCGGCGCATTTTGCCAGAGGGTATTTTGCATTGTAACGTCACCGGCATTGTGCACGGTACCTTCCTTATGTGCCGGGTAATCTGCCAACACACTTTTTATTTCTTTGAAAGCTGTATCCACATTCTGCCAGGCTGCATTCCACCACTGCAGGTTGTAACGATTGCTTACGTTTGCCCCGGTAATCATTACCGGCAAACCGCTGTTAAAAACTGGCTGCTGGTGGTAGGGCCGGTACAGCTGATCAAAACTTGTTACAGGTCTGCCGGTGCTGTCGGTAATGTGTATGTTAATCCAGTCTGTAAATCCCTTTCCGGGGAAATAAGCTGTTGCAGACAGCACATCTTTCGGTGTCCAAACCCACACAACTTTATCCGCACCGGCTTTACTGACCAGCTGGTGCACATATTGCCAGGCTGCTATATACAGTTGCGGATTATTGCCCGTGGCGGAAAACAGCGGGTATTTATCCCGCACCGCCTCATCTCCAAAAGTTAAAAAAACCGGCTTGTTCAATGTTGCCAGCTGCTTCGCGAAAGCGGTTATTACCTCATCGTACTCCCCATCTGTAATTTGCTGCAACACCATGGAATCTTGTGCAACCGCGATACCACTGTCTTTTTGCCAAAGCTGCCACACCAGCAGCGGCAAGGCGTGATGGTGATACACCTGGTTAAGGTAACTGGTATCCAGTATATTTTTTTCACCTGCCCCCCAGGGAACGTTGGCAGCGATGATGGCTGTTTGCTGTTTCGTCAGCAGCGAAGCAAAGAAATTGCCCGACGCCACATTATTTTCCGCATTGCTTTGCAGGCTGAAGCCCTTATAGAATATTTGCAGACCTGGCGGAGGCGGGGGTAAAAAATCCGGTAACTTTTGCTGTTGCCGGTAGGCAAATACAAACGCTACAATTAAGACCATGGCAAGCGGCAGCGAATAGGTGCGTAAAAATCCATGTGCCTTTTTAATTAACCAGGTATGTTGCCGCAGCTTCATGGCAAAATCACTTGCCGCGCTTGTTTCGCTGGTATACCCGGAAATAAAAAAAATAAAAACCATAAATATTACCTGCATAGACGCCAGCACTACCATGAATACGGTATACGGATTATAGTCAAACCGTATCCCGTAGGCAATAGCCGCCAGTGACACTATTGCAATGACGATATTGGGTAAGCTAAACAAAAAAGGCAGCGGGTCATGGTCATTTTTGGGCGTAGGTATATAAGGTACTTTTTTTCTGAAGATGGTGTAAATAAACCCAATACTGTATACCCACCAGGCACCGATCTGTAATATGCCCCCTATAAAATGAAAACCCCTGTCACTGTCTTCTGCCACCCATTTTTGTACATAGTGCCTGATAAGAATACTCATGGTAAACAGCGGAGCGGACGCCAGTAAAAAATTCAGCACATCCATTTGCAACGGAATATAGCCGGTAAATAAAGAGATAACTGGAATTAAAAAATTAATAAAGAAAATAAAGCCCAGCAGGTAATGAAATGGCAGCGTGAAGTAATGTATTTTTTGCCGCCAGGTAAATTGTTTAAAGAGAGCCGGATAGGTTACCAGCAACAATTCCCATGTACCCCTGCTCCATTTTAATTGTTGTTTATAATACGACGACATGGTTGCGGGAACAAGACCCCTTGTAATAATGGCTGGTACGTACACCGATTGCCAGCCCTTGGCATGCAACTGCATAGCAGTGTGCATATCTTCTGCCAGGCCATTGGCGTGGCCGCCAATTGAATCCAGCGCAGCCCTGCGAAAAGTACAATTGGCGCCAATGGCCTGTACCGTTCCGTAACTCTGCATAGCCATCATCATTGGGCCGTAAAACTGGTAGGTTTGCTGCGCAGCACCTTTTGCCACCAGGCTTTGCTGCTGATTATAGTATGCCTGTACTACCTGTACAAAACCAATGGAAGGATTATCGAAATAAGCCACCACCTGATCTAAAAATTCGGGTGCCGGAATATGATCCGGATCCAGTACCACACACAAGTCGCCTGTTGCATATTGCAGGGCATTGTTGATATTGCCGGCTTTGGCATCTGTTTTATCGGTTCTTGTAACATGTTGTATGCCCAGCCGGAAACACAATTGCTTTACATTGGGATCGTCCGCTTCATCGCAGCACCATGCAGTATGAGGGTAGGTTATATTTTGAATGGCGGTCAACGTGCGCTCCAGCATATCAAATGGTTCTCCCGGGCAATAAGTAGTTAAAATATCAACTGTATACATCTTTGCTGCAGCTGGCGTAACCGGACTTGTAATAGAAAAATAGTGGTACCATTCGTGCAGGTACTTAAAGCAATAATACACCATGGTAATTATCAGCAAAACATACAATGGATAGTAGCTGATGTTGCCCGGCTGCAGTAGGGTATATAGAAAAAATATAACGGACACCACTCCAATAAGGATCATCAGCCGCAGGGCCATCTTTTCTTTTACAGAAGGAGACTGTATGGGGGTTAATTTATAATTTATCATTGTACTACGTAGAAGGGGATATTGGCTGTAGCACAAAAGCCAGCCGGATTTTTGACTGTTACAAATATCCTGTAGGGCCCTTTACCGGCAGGTGCTTTAAAATTAATTTCACTCTGTAAGCTATCTGTCATCAATCCCATTTGGACAGCCGGTTTTTTAAAATTGTCCCAGGTAAGTCCCCAGTGCTGCCAGTCTTCTTTTAGAATCTGCCATTGATATACCAGGGTATCTGCAGCGCCCGGCTTCTCCAAATAAACAGCAGCCTGGTGAGTTGAACCAGCCTCAAAAATAAGATTGCTGTCCCCGCCCGATTTATCTACCAGCATATATTGCAGGCGGGGCGATTGGTGTTTGGTAACTGTATCTTTCCAGCAGTCGTTTAAAACCTCCAGTGCTTCAGTAGGAGTATCATCTTCATTAAAAATACTGTACCAGGTATGCGTATATTCCTGTCGGTTACCCCAGAAAAAAACCAAAGAACCCAAAAAACGGGGATCATTGCGGGGTATGTACTTTGTATAAAATTCGGCGTATTGCTGCGCTTTTTTGGTACTGGTATTTTCTATTGGTGCCTGCCAGGTAGTTAAGGATGCTTCCCAGCCGCCGTTGGGCGACCACTCCCCAACCAGGTAAGGTCCGTTCCAAAACCATTTTATCAAACTAAGATCGGTTTCAATTGATTTAATCCGGTTATAGGTATTAATACAAATGAAATCCAGCGCGGGTATCCGCCACCGGATATTAAAAATAAACCGCTTCGCCACATTGATTGTAGAAGTTGAAACAGGGTGATCGGGATCTGCCTGGTGAATGGTCTCAAGCAGGCGATTATAGCTTTTGTAAAATGGAACTGTTGTAAAAGTAAGGGGCATATCCAGCTCATTGCCCAGGCACCACGCAAGCAACGCCGGCTCATCCTTATAGCGGGATACAATTTGTTTATAATGATTGTACAATTTGTTGGTATTGCTGTCCTGGCTATAAAACTCTGTATTGTCTCCGCCCGGGATATCAATCCCTATTATTACTGCTACACCATTCTTTGCTGCTTCTTTAAATGTATTTTCCAGCCTGGATGTATCCCAGCAAATAATGGTATTTCCGCCTGCATTAACCAATTCTTTAATATGGGTAAATCCTGCCCCACCTTTTACAATAAACGGTTTGCCGTTTTTATAAAAATTAAACCGGCCATTTTGCTGCCGGATACTTACCAGTTTATCACGCTTTGCATATTGATTTTTGGGGCCTTTGGTCAGGACGTAAAACAACAATACTAAACATACCAATAACAGGGAAGCTGCCATGAGCCTTAATAGCCATCGTTTAATTTTACCGGCACCTGGGTAGTACTTCTTCAATGATTGGATTAGTTAATACTGGATTATTATTATTTTTTAAGCGTAAAGGATTCAGGGTAAATACAAAACGCTTCAACAAAATACATACAATCCTTAAAAATAAAATTAAATTCAAACAATGCAGGGATAAAGTTCCCTGATGCAAAATAATCTGCCTTTAACGAACCGATCATTCAAAATAGTCCTGACAATTTTTATGCCTGTACTACCAACAACCGGTTTAAGTGACAATTTATTAAACGAAGTACTTACAGGAGAAGTATTTTATAGCAGCGGAAACAATAATAAAATGAACAATAAGGCGCTTGCTAATAGCCAACGGCATCTTTCTCCATTGTTAAAACTCAAAGTCAGCTGCTTCATCCGGGTTATTTAACCGGGTACTTTTTCTTTCACCGTGTACCATTACATGGATGATTTGCATTTGCTGCGGCTTGGCGTCGTATAAAATGTTATTGGTTACTGTAATTTTTTTTACCGCGGCAATATTATCCACCTGGAAATAACTGATAATCCCTTCTTCCTGTTGTTCGAAACCGAGAAATTGCAGCACCAAATTTTTATTATCGGCCGATACTTTTACATGTTGCTGAACATACTTATTCACCAAAGGATTCATCTGATTTTTTAAAGCCGGATTCAGCAAATCTATTGTTGTTTTATTTTGCTGGCGGAGGGTCTGTTCAAAATCATCAGTAAAAATCTTGCAACTTATTTCCAGTGTTTTGGCAGCGGCATTGTGATTGATTTCAGTAACACTCACAAAAATGGGATGCGGTTTGCCCGTGAAAGTGCTGATTGAAAAAAGAAGTAACCATTTATACAGTATAGATGCCATTTAAACAAAGAATTAGCTGTTTACAATTCAATTGAAGATATTTGAACACCAAAATTAGCAACTATTACAGTATTAAATTGGAATGGCTCAATTATCTGTTCATATACAAAGTATTTAGCTCAGATTGTTTAAATAATTTGTACACCAGCTATCGCAAACTACCAACTAATGTAAATGAATGATGTTGTTTTTTATTTAGAAACAGGCTGGCACCATATTATTAGTTGGAATGCATTGGATCACATATTGTTTATCATTGCACTGGCGGCCATTTACCTGGTACAGGACTGGCGGCAGGTACTGGTCTTAATAACTGCCTTTACCATTGGCCATTCGCTTACCCTGGCACTGAGTGTAAATGATGTGATCCGCTTTAACGAAAAATGGGTGGAATTTTTAATTCCCTGCACCATTCTTGCTACTGCCATATTTAATTTTTTTGTAAAAGGGTATCGGCCCAAATCATTAAGGGTAAACTATTTTTTAGCCTTGTTTTTTGGATTGATCCATGGAATGGGTTTTGCCAATGCCATCCGTTTTATGCTGGCTTCCAACCAATCTATTGGCTGGCCATTGCTAGGTTTCAACATTGGGCTTGAGGTTGGACAAATAACTGTAGTTAGTGTGATACTACTGATCAGTTATATCCTGGTGACCAGATTGAAACTGGAAAGAAAATGGTGGGTATGGGGCTTATCCATCCTGGCCATCATCATATCTGCAAATATGTTGATTGAGCGGTGGCCTAAATAAATATGCGCAACAATTGAATTGATTTAACAGCTATAAAAAAACAATCACACTATGATGAGACACCTGCTTACTCTCCCGCTTTTAATTGCGGTTACAATTAGTGGTTATGCCCAGGACATTAAGAACAATCCCGGCAGCAACCATGGTAATCGTTTTGAACAATTAGGTACTATTCTGCCTACACCCAACGAATACCGTACTGCAAGTGGCGCACCAGGACCTAAATACTGGCAGCAGCGTTGCGATTACGACATCGTTTGCCAACTGGATGAGCCCAACCGAAAATTGAACGGAAAGGAAACGCTTACCTATTTTAACAACTCTCCTGACCCGCTTAGCTATTTGTGGATACAGCTGGATGAAAACCAGCACAGCACAAAAAATAACTCCGGTTACCAAACGAGCAATACCATGCCCAAAAGTGTAACTGAAAACGACCTTGCAAGGCTTGGCGGAAAAACAGATAAGGAATATGGAGACAATATTTTAAAAGTAACTGATGCCTCAGGCAAACCGATCGGTTATACCATCAACAAAACAATGATGCGTATTGAACTGCCACAGGTTTTAAAACCCGGCCAGCAGTTTATTTTTAAGATAGAATGGAATTATTTTATCAGCGACCGCATGAAAAACTTTGGGCGTGGCGGGTATGAATATTTTCCTGAAGATGGCAATGATTTGTATACAATGACGCAGTGGTATCCACGCCTCTGTGTGTACAGCGATTTCCAGGGATGGCAGAACCACCAGTTTGTTGGCAGTGGTGAATTTGCATTAACCTTTGGCAACTTTAAAGTGGCGATGACAGTGCCGGCAGACCATGTAGTGATGGCCACCGGCGAGGGGCAAAACTATCAGCAGGTGCTATCACCGGCCCAGTTTGCCCGCTGGCAAAAAGCGCAGACAGCAACAGAACCAACAGAAATTGTTACGCTGGAGGAAGCCAAAGCAAGAGAGAAACAAAAGTTGACACAAACAAAAACATGGATATTTAAAGCCAGTATGGTACGTGACTTTGCCTGGGGCAGCAGCCGTAAATTTATATGGGATGCCATGGCAACAAAAGTAGAGGGCAAAAAAGTAATGTGCATGAGCGCTTACGGAAAAGAAGCATATAACCTGTACCGCAAGTATAGCACCAAAGCAGTGGCGCATACCATTAAAAGCTATTCAAAATTCACCATCCCTTACCCCTACCCTGTGGCCCAAAGTTTAGAAGCCGCCAATGGTATGGAGTACCCGATGATCTGTTTTAATTTTGGCCGTTGCGAAAAAGATGGCACCTACAGCGAGGGCACCAAAAACGGTATGCTGGGCGTAGTTATTCATGAGGTAGGGCATAACTTTTTTCCAATGATCATTAACAGCGATGAAAGGCAATGGACCTGGATGGATGAAGGCCTGAATTCTTTCTGCGAATATTTAACAGAAGAATTATGGGATAATAAGTTTCCTGTAAGCAAAGGCGCGGCTTATAAAATTGTTGATTACATGAAACTGCCTAAAGATCAGCTGGAACCCATTATGACCAACAGTGAAAACATTATACAATTTGGTCCCAATGCGTATACCAAGCCTTCTACGGGTTTAAATATTTTACGCGAAACCATCATGGGGAGGGATTTATTTGATTATGCCTTCAGGGAATATGCAAGGCGCTGGGCATTTAAACATCCTACACCCGCAGACCTTTTCAGAACCATGGAAGACGCGAGCGGTGAAGACCTGGACTGGTTTTGGCGTGGCTGGTTTTATGGTACTGATCCCTGCGACATTTCCCTGGACAGTGTGAAATGGGCTAAACTAACGCTTGATGGAGGTAACCCAACCACCGGTGGTAATACGATTAAACAAAACATTGCCAGGCCACTTTTAAATTCGTTTGAAGATATTTCTAAAGTAAGAAACCGGGAAGACAAAAAGATCAATTTTGCTACGGATGCAGATACCAGCCTGCGGGATTTTTACTGGCGTTACGATCGCGGCGTTGCGAAAGTTGACACTACGCCGGTTGAAATTATCATCCCCGTTGCAGTGGCAGATACTTTTACCAACCAGCAAAAAACTGATTTGGCCGGTGGTAAAAACATGTACGAGCTAACCTTTAGCAACAAGGGTGGTTTGGTAATGCCCATCATCATTGAATGGACGTTTAAAGACAGCACAAAACAAATTGACCGCATACCTGCACAGGTATGGCGAAAGAATGAAAACAAAGTGGTAAAAACATTTGTAAAAGATAAAGAAGTGGCCTCTATTAAGTTAGACCCAATGAGGGAAACAGCCGACATCAATACCAGCAACAATACCTGGCCGGCTGTTGAAACGCCCACCAGCTTTCAATTGTTTAAAGCCCGCAGCGGAGCAGGCCGTGGTGGGGCATCTGGTAATATCAATCCCATGCAAAAAGAAATAAAAAAATAATTACATTTTAGATTACAGTAAAGCCGCTCCTTTGCAGGAGCGGCTTTTTTATGGCATCATCTGCCTCTGTTAAAATATGTATACCGGTGTTTTTTTTATAGGAGATATAACAAAAACTGCCACACCTGTACCTGCGGTAGTTATTATGCAGTCTGTTTTATTTACCAGCAACCTTTTTCATTCTCCAATTGTGATGGAAGTTTTTTTGCTCAGGCCATTAATCACCCAACATCCTTTTACAGTCTGCTGGCCGGTAAGGAATAAACCAGTTGCCTTTTAGGGAGTTAATTAACTATGTAAACAGCTTTCGTTGTTGCAATTGATCTGCCTTTATTTATGCTTAATAAGTACCTGCGTACTAAATACCGATCCTTTATCGGAAACATTTACTACATAATAACCATTCGGGAAATTAACTGTATTGATATCGATCGACTTTTCAGTAAATGCCCGGTCCAGTATTTTTTTACCGCTGATATCAATCAATACAATTCGTCTTTGGTCAGAAAAATATTCTTCAGTGGAATACACTTTTATTAACTCATCGGCGGGGTTAGGTGTAACTTTTATTTTTTGAAAATCTGCTGCCTTTCTTACCACCAATACCTGGCTCAGATAACTGTCGCCGGAAGCGTCGTAAGCCCTTATCCTGTAATAGGCGTCGCTGTTTCCGTTCACGCGGTTATTAAAATAATAGCTCTCTTTACCTGCTTCTCCGTTTACTGTACCGGCAAGTGCCCAGTTTTTCGAATCCTCACTATACTCTACTTCAAATTTGCCAACCAATGTTGATGCCAGGGCAATTGACCACTTTATACTGTGCAGGGTGGTGTTGATGGCATCTGCCTTGGCGTCAATAAATTTTACCGGTAAAATGGTTCCAAAGAAAAACGGTGTAGGCCTGTTTTCGGGATAGTCGCCAGGGTCGCCATCTGCATTCAAATCTATTACATTCACTCCACCATTATTGGATGAATCAATTACCGGAAGCCGGTTGCCCGCATTACCTATTTCACCCTTTGAAAAGGCTGTGTTATAATAGATTTGATTATTGACAAGGTTAGTTGCCCTTAGATGTACCTGTAATATCACATAGCCGTTCTGAAGATTGCTCATCAACTGGTTGTCCAGAAACATTTTATTATTGGTAACGCCATCAAATAACGGATCCAGTATTAAATTATTAGGATTTGATGACACGGTAACGCTAACATTAGAAACGTTGGCAGCCCCGAATATTGCTCCAAAATCTTCAGTAACATTAAAGTTGGTAAGCTTAACATTACCCATATTTCTTGCTACTATTTCATACACAATGTCTTCCGTTACACTGTCAATTTTTGTATTGGCCACCAACCGGTTTGACAAGCCTGTTGCAGGCGTAATACTGGAATTATCAATCGGGGTTTGGTTTAATTGAAATGTTTGTTGATTCGTCATTACTTTCGTTACCAAATCATACACATAACGGAAACAACTGCCGTTGAAATTAGTGCCGGCCAATTGTATGGCTCCATTTACATAAGCCAGGGCGTAACAAGGCCTCGCCATATCCTGTATAAAATTGGCAATGGCGTTTCCTGATCCGCCGTTGTAATTGGTGATCTCATAAAACTTGCCCGGGTTGTCGCCCATTACAATAAACATTCTGCCGTTGGGCATTAAGCAAATATCGCCTGTATTCAGGGTATTGGGGATGTGATTGGATGGAAAACGGATTGTTTTACTTGCAAGAATAGTACCCGTTGCTTCATCGAACCGCTCTATAATGGCTGAACTGTCCACGAGGTTGCGTATAGACCATAGATCTCCGTTAATGTCAAATTCAAAATTATTAGGTGTATAGTTATACAGATAAGTAGGTACCAGTGGCATGGTTGCCGGACATGTATACGCCGTAGGTAAACTCATATCGTATATATAAATACGGCTGTCACCCTGGTTTATGTCATTGATATAAATCTTATTGTCCTTTGGATTGTAAGAAATAAATTTATTAAAAACGTCTGAAAAGGGAGGGTTAACCGCACAACTTGCCATCAGGTATGCACCTGTGATGGGTTTGTTTCCAATGGAAGAAAAAGTAACGGCTGTTTTATTACCACAGGCATTAGAACCAAAATTTAAAATAGCCGTATTGATAGCCTTGCTTTGGCCGTAGCCTTTACCACAAATCAATACAATCACTGTAATGAGGTACTTAATTTTTTTTCTCATAAATCGGCATAATAGTGGGTTGAACAGTTACTATAACGGACTCAGTATAAAAAAATTGTTGTTTTTATTAGTGCAGCTGTGCAGTGAGGCCCAAAGGCGCCGGGCTTTTCACCAGAAGAAGCCGGAATAACTGATCCGGTTATTTATCAAACATACATTTCAAAGCAGATTAATGGATACTGGCGTAGCTTGTTTCGTTACCGATTGTTAAGGAAAAAGTTGTTGAAGCTGTATACATTTCGTCCCCATTGTTAAATACGGTTTTTATACGATAGTATACCTTTTCTTCAGACAGGTAAGTTTTTCTGAATTTCACTTCGTAGTTGGTAGACCAGGCAGTAACATCGCTGGCTGCTATTAATTTCGAGGTTTCAAAAGTATGGTTATCGTAACTTAATTGTAATTCAAAATGACTGGTATTACTTTCGTTTATAGCCTGCCATTTAATGGAAGCACCGTTGGCATCTCTTTCAAATTTTAATTCGTTTCCCTCTGCACCCATAGGTTTGAATGATATATCATTGGTAACGGTTTCCGGGTTGTTGTTAATCGTAAATTTTACCTGTGCATTCACAGACGTAACAAGAAACGTGCAAGTAACTGCGAGAATGGTTGAGATAGCTTTCATAAAATCAGTTTTTAATTATGAGGGTACTGATAGTATGTTTACAGCAATGATGCCAACAGCTAAAACCTTTACTGGTAAAGGGTTTCAGAATTTACTTGTTATAGATTTTTCTTTTTCAGGGAAACAAATTCCATTTTATGGAAAAAATCGGTAGTTAGTATTCTACCAGTTTACAAGCAATAACGGATACTTGCTTATTTATTAATAAACGACCCGGATAGCACTTATGGGCAATAATTAATTATGCGTAGTTGATTAACTAAATAAAAATTCTACGTCTTCTTTACTCAATTGTTTTACAAAGCCTTCGTTATCGCCGATTAAATGATCGCTGAGTTCTTTTTTTCTTTGCTGCAGCTGAATAATTTTTTCCTCTATCGTATCCTTACAAATCATCTTGTAAGCAAATACGTTTTTGGTTTGCCCAATGCGGTGAGTCCGGTCGATGGCCTGTTGCTGTACTGCATTGTTCCACCAGGGGTCAAACAGAAATACATAATCTGCCGCAGTTAAGGTGAGACCCGTATTACCCGCCATCAGGCTGATTAAAAAAACACTGGTGGTATTGGATGGCTCCTGAAAATCAGCCACCATTGCAGCTCTCTGCCTGGGTGGCGTACTGCCATCCAGCTGATAAAATGAAATGCCCTTTTTTGTAAAGCTTTCTGCCAGCAGGTTCAGCATTTTTGTAAACTGAGAAAACACCAGCACTTTATGATTGCCGAGGTTAGCCAGCTCGTCCAGCAACATTTCTGTTTTTACTGAATGACCGGTTGTTTGTTCTTCAGCTGGTAACAATAAAGGCGAACTGCACACCTGTTTCAATTTCATGATACCCTGCAGCACGGCTAGTTTGCTCTTGCCGAGGCCTTCAGTTTTTATATTTAAAAACAGGTTGCTTTTAATATTTTCTTTGATGCCTTCGTACATTTCTTTTTGCGAAGCATTCATGTTACACCATAACACAGTCTCTGTTTTTTCCGGCAGGTCTTTAGCCACTTGTTCTTTGGTTCGGCGGAGAATAAATGGGGCGGTTAGTTTTTGGAGTGCAGCAATTTTTTCTTCATTCCGGTCACGGTCTATGGCATCAGCATATTCCCGTTTAAAAAATTCTTTTGTACCGAACATGCCGGGCAACAGAAATTCAAGTTGCGAATACAAATCAAAAGTATTGTTCATCACTGGCGTACCGCTCAGGGCAATACGGCTGCGAACCTGCAACTGGTAAATAGCACGGGTACTTTGCGCTGAAGGATTTTTTATATTATGGCTTTCATCCACTACAGCCACATCAAAAACAATGGCTGACAGTTGTTCAATATCCGACCGCATGGTGCCATAACTGGTGATGCAAACATCCATTGTTTCAGCATGAATGGAACTGATATTTCTTGCTGCGCCATGATGAATATAGCTGCGCAAATGAGGTGCGAATTTCGTGATCTCCTGCTGCCAGTTGTAAATAAGGGAAGATGGGCAAACTATCAATGCTATTCGGCCTTCTGCCTGCTCCAGCCGGTCAGTTATAAAACAAATCGTCTGCAGGGTTTTACCCAATCCCATGTCATCCGCCAGGCAAGCACCTGCATTGATAGCCGATAACATTTTTAGCCATTCAAACCCTTTTTGCTGGTAAGGACGCAGCGTGGCCTGTATGCTGGCCGGCGCTTTATATACCACTTCCCCCGGCTGCTGCCAGCGTTCCCAGTTTTGCCACCAGTCATCACTTACTGTAATTTTCAGCGGCTGATCTTCTGTCGCATTCTTTTGTTCGCTGATCGCCAGCCATTGCGGTACGTTCAGCTGCTTTTTCTCTATCTTACTATGTTTGATGATGGTGGCATATTCCGCTATCCAGCTTTCGGTTAAAACACCGAAGGATCCATCCTTCAGCATGAGGGCACGTTGGCCGGCAATGAGCATTTTCTGCAGTTCTGGCAACGCTATTTTTTCCTCTCCAAACTGCAGGGAAAAATCAGCCAGCAAAACCTGCGCATCTTTTTTTACGATCGTCATTTTGGTAACCGGCTTATGTGCCGAATACCTGAAGTGGGTAAGCATATCCATACCAGCGAGTTCGATATCCATGTCCAGGAGCTGGTGGTATACTTTTAAAAACCATTGCTTTTTCTGCGCTTCGGCAAACGATAAATAATACCAGCCATTTAACTGCTTGATAAAATTGGGATGTAAGGCAACGAGCTCCTTTTTAAAAGCAGCCTCCATTTCTTTATCGCGTTTTACAACTATGGTTTCACCGCGGTTGGTGGTTTCAAAATACTCCTTCCACTCACCCTCTGCAATATATCCATCGTATACCCATTGTGGTGTAAGTACTAAAAAAGAATTGCTTATCTCGCTAAGTAACACCCTTCGTACAGGTGGAACCTCTATCGTGGTTACAGAGAACAAATTATTTCGCTCCACGATGTAGCTTTCTTCGAGCCTGCTCAAAATATTTTCTGCAAGGGATGGCGCATCAGCACTGTATTGCGACGGATTTTTTTGCACCAGCCATTCCAGCGTTTGATAATCTTTTGATGCCAGTAAAAAATACTCGTTTTTACTTTCGAGCAGGAAGTGAAAACGGTTAAAATTTTCCAGGGGATAATCGGCTCCGTTAATGGTTATGATGGTTTGCAATACCAATTCGTCTTTCTCCTTCAGCACTTCAAACTTCAAAAATGGTTTGTAGTTGCTGAAACTGCAGGATGCAGTGATCATGTTACCAGTACTTGCATTGGGTAACTGATGATACCACTTTACAAGGTGTGCAAATGGTTTAAAAAATTCAAAATGCTCCTGTAGTTTTCGTGCATAGGCTGCCTTTAAAAACTGGCTCAGCTGAACGCCTGATTTTTGCTGCTTATGGCGTTTGATAATATCATCTTCCATGCGATAAAGAGCTTCCGGTGTTAACCCGTATAAACCCTGCCTGGCCTGACCTGGAAGATCGCTGTACAGCCGCAGCATTTCCCGGCTGTCGAGCTCTGCTATATCATACTTTACACCTAAAACATTTTTTGTAATGTGAAGCGAACGGAGGATGCTTTTTTGCTGGGTTAACTGCCGGGGCAGCAGCAGCAAAGCGGTTTTTTTTTCTGTTTTTTTATCGGCCATAATCAGACCGCAAATGTAGTAGATTTATCAGCGAATGATGCCCAAATATTGACCACCATGCTTAAATTAAAAAGGCGAAGGTTAGAAAAACAATCTAAGCAGATTTATGAATACCCGTCAATAAACAGCTGCTTATAACGCTGCGGTACAAGAGGGCGATGCAACAATGTTCATTATAGCTTCCTGGCCCGGACCAACTTGTTTTCTTATAAAGATTATTGTTGCTATCATTACAACGAAGTCTTTCCTTCCCGCTCCATTTGTTTTCTTTTCTTTTTGCTGTATTTTTTTTCGTACTCCAGTATCTCTTTCGTCTTCCCTACTTCACCCGTTACATCTGCCGGTTTTTTAGCCACGATTGCTGTGTTATTATCTGCTTTTACCAGGCGTCCATGATCGTAGGTTTCAGCCTTAATAAATTTCTCACCCGGAGCGTAATACTTCCATACACCGTTGGGAACACTATACTGTTCTGCCTTTACAATTTTATAACTGCTTACCTCATTGTTACCCTGCCCGTATACGGCAATGGTATCGTACGGTCTTTCAGGATCGTACCCTTTCCATTCTTCATGGCGGATAAGGTCGCCCAAAAATGTGAAGTATTCCTGCACACCTTCTTTGCCACCAGCTTTATAATTTTCCACAGCCAAAATATCTCCGGTGCTGTTGTATTTGCGCCAGGGACCTGTCTTTTTATCATCTTTAAAATATCCTTCTTCGTCATACCCCGGTTCGCCTCTTAATTCCACCACACTAATCACCCACCTGCCCTGCTTTAAATTATTTTTATCCACTACGTTTAGTGTATCTCCCTTTGGCGACAGTATAAATGACTTGTATTGGGCGCCGGCACAGAAAGAAAAAAGCAACAGGGTCATTATGCAAGCGGCGATTTTAAAATTGATGTTTTTCATACTGCGATTTTTGTAGATTTTAAACAACGCAAATTTACCTTTTTGTTGACTAACCAGGCATGTTAACGATTTTTTTTAACATCTGTTGTATATCTGAACGAGCGTTTATTTTTACAGGTATACAATACTGTATTTCAGTACATTTGAGAAAAATAGGTTGTGCATACAATATTAATCATCGATGATGAAGAAAAATTAAGAACACTGATGGCCCGTATCATCAGGCTGGAAGGTTACGAGGTGCTGGAAGCCGCTACCTGTAAAGCCGCATTAAAAAAACTGGAACAGACAGAAGCCGATGTAATTTTATGTGATGTTAAACTGCCAGACGGTAACGGAGTTGAACTGATTAAAGAAATAAAGACCCTTTATCCGCGGGTGGAAATTATTTTGCTTACTGCGTATGGTAATATTCCGGATGGTGTACAGGCCATGAAAAATGGCGCTTTTGATTATCTTACCAAAGGCAATGACAATGAAAAAATTGTTCCACTCATCAACCGGGCGCTGGAAAAAGTACAGCTGGAAAAACGTATCGAAAAACTGGAGCAGCAGGTAGGCAAACGTTACGGGTTCGACAGTATTTTAGGCAGTTCGCCGTTGATACTTGAAGCCATTGCATTTGCAAAAAAAGTAGCACCAACCAACGCATCGGTTTTATTGCTGGGCGAGACTGGTACAGGCAAAGAGGTATTTGCACAGGCCATTCACAATGGCAGCCTGCGGGCGGGCAAACCTTTTATGGCGCTCAATTGCAGTGCATTTGGAAAGGAGTTGCTGGAAAGTGAAATATTCGGACATAAGTCGGGTGCCTTTACCGGCGCATTGAAAGATAAAAAGGGCTTGATTGAAGAAGCCAATACGGGTACCTTATTTTTAGATGAGATCGGTGAAATGCATATTGACCTGCAGGCGAAATTATTGCGTGTACTGGAAACGGGTGAGTTTATCAAAGTGGGTGACACAAAACCCACCAAAGTGGACGTAAGAATTATTGCCGCAACCAACCGCGACCTGCAGGATGAAGTAATAACCGGCAGGTTCAGAGAAGATCTTTTTTACAGGATCAATGTGTTTACTATCATGTTGCCTTCGTTACGTGACCGGAAAAAAGACATACCGGACCTGGCAAATAGTTTTATAAAACTATTTGCTCAGAAAAGCAATAAGCGGATTGATGGAATGAGTAAAGACTTTAGCGGTCATTTGCAAAACCATGTGTGGAAAGGAAATATCAGGGAACTAAAAAATGTAATCGAACGGGCCGTCATCCTGGCCGAAGGGTCGCAATTGACATCAGACAGTTTGCCGGTAGAACTGCAGATCAATGACACACAACAGCAAAGCGGCATGTCAGCCTTCGAATTGTCGAGTGTTGAAAAATTGCATATTCAGCGGGTATTAAATCATACCAAAGGAAATAAAACAGAGGCAGCAAGATTGCTGAATATTGGCTTAACCACATTGTACCGGAAAATAGAAGAGTATAAAATTTTTTAAAAAACCATTTCAAAATGAAAATCACCCTCCCAAAACGGAGGGTTTTTTGTATTTTTTTTTGAGGTGAATTAAGCGATGAAATTTATTAAATAATATTGCTGAAAGTTACTGCTATCAACAGGTTTATTGATTTTGTCCAATTCACATTTACCGTACAAATAAAATGATCTTCCTTTAGCAAAGTGCTGTTATATCGGTTACAACAATAGTTGTTTTTACGCTGTTGTTGTACATTTTTTATAAAAAAATATTATGCATCCCAACTTAAAAAAAGTTACCGGCGCAGGCCTGTTAATTACCCTAGGAATTATTTTTGGTGACATTGGCACTTCGCCTTTGTACGTTTTTTCAGCCATCATCGGCAAACGCGTTATAACAGATCAGCTGGTATACGGCGGTATCTCCTGTGTGTTTTGGACACTGACGCTGCAAACCACTTTTAAATATATATTGCTCACCCTGCAGGCAGATAACAAAGGTGAAGGAGGAATATTTTCACTGTATGCCATTGTTTGGAGATACCGGCACTGGCTGTATTTTCCGGCCGCACTGGGTGCCGCCACGTTATTGGCGGATGGCATTATTACACCCCCTATTTCTGTCTCCTCTGCTATTGAAGGTTTAAACGGCGTGCATGGCCTGGAAAATATTATTGTTCCCGGTAATGCGCTAACCATCGGGATAATCGTTGGTATTATTTCCCTTTTATTTTTCTTTCAGCAATTTGGTACCAAGGTAATCGGAAGTTCCTTTGGCCCCATTATGTTTGTCTGGTTTTCAATGATCATGTTTTTTGGTATTGTACAGGTTACATATTATCCCCACATATTATCGGCTTTCAATCCATATTACGCATACGACCTTTTGAGCCACTATCCTAAAGGATTTTGGTTACTTGGCTCTGTGTTTTTATGCACTACAGGGGCCGAAGCATTGTACAGCGACCTGGGGCACTGCGGCAGAAAAAATATACAGGTAAGCTGGATCTTTGTGAAGATTGCTTTGGTAGCCAATTATTTTGGGCAGGCTGCCTGGTTACTAAAAAGTGGAAAATCACCGCTGAATGGGATCAACCCTTTTTATGCGATTATACCCCATAGCTTTTTGCTGCCTGCAATCATCATTGCAACGCTGGCTACCATCATCGCCAGCCAGGCACTCATCAGCGGATCATTCACATTAATCAGTGAGGCAGTAAATATGAATTTCTGGCCACGCATTACCATTAAATTCCCCACTAATGTCAGGGGACAGATTTATATCCCCAGTATCAACTGGATACTATGGATTGGCTGCGTAGTAATGATGTTATATTTTAAAGAATCAAGCACCATGGAGGCTGCGTATGGCTTTTCCATAACAATTGCCATGCTGATGACAACCATGCTGATGTTTTACTACATGAAGTTTATAAAAAAATGGAGCACCCCGGTTTTGTTGCTGATATTGGCCATTTTTCTGTCCGTAGAACTTTCCTTTTTTGTAGCTAATGTTGCCAAAATAAAACAACGTTGGATGTTTTTAATCTTTGAGATCCTGCTTGTGTTCATTATGTACATCTGGTACAAAGCAAGAAAAATTACCAACAGATTTTTACACTTTGAGTCTATCGCCCCATTTGTGCCGGCTTTGCATAATTTGAGCATTAATTTAAAGGAACCCAAATATGCCACACACCTGATCTATCTTACCAAAGCTAACAGCAATAAAAGTGTTGAAAAAAGAATTTTAGAATCCATTTTTAGTAAAAGGCCCAAGCGTGCCGATGTGTATTGGTTTGTTCACATCGACAGAACAGATGAACCTTATACCATGGAGTATTCAGTAGAAGAAATTGAGCATGATAAAATCATCCGGGTAGAGTTTCGTTTGGGCTTTCGCATCCAACCCAGGATAAATTTGTTTATGAAAAAGGTTATGCAGGAAATGGTGGAACACCATGACCTGGAGATTGGCATTAATGATGAAGCCCCGCTGTTGAATAAGCACAATATTTCTGCAGATATCAGGTATGTGTTAATTCAAAAATTTCTGTCGATAGAAAACGAATTTTCATTTAAAGACAGTTTCATTCTCAACTCGTATTTTGCCATTCTCAATCTTGGTCAGTCAGATAAAAAAGCCTTTGGCCTTGAAATGGGCGATACGGCCATTGAAAGGATTCCATTGGTTGTTTCTCCGGTTGTAAACATTCCCCTTAAACGCATTGTACACGCATAAAAGCACTTCCTTTTGAAAAGCGACCCTTCCATTTTGGAAGGGTTTTTTATTGATCCGAAATGATGCTCTGTTATCCATATTACATACAACACAATACAGTACTGCATTACAGCTTTCACTAAACTATTTTAACAAGAGAGGCATATGGTTTGGCATCATGTAATGAAATGGGAAAAATGAAATTGCCTTTTCAACAATTCAAGCAAATGATAAAACTAGTCCATGTGTTTATTAGAAGTTACTGATTTTGTGATATTGGCAGAGCCTGTTTAAACCTATTGCCAAATCAATTCAAAGCATGTGAAAATCAATATTTCCGATGATAATTATCATGGCTACAAGATTCTTCAGGCTTTAGTTTTACTACAATTTTTTAAAAAAATGAGAAAATTTCTAAACCGAGTAATGGCTTTGCATCCAATACCGCAAAAAGTAAAAGAAGTTGTTATTATACTGTTGGCCTGGTTAACAGCAGTTGCGCTCGTTTACATCACCTATCAAAAGTTTAAAATATTATTTCATAAATAAAAACTAAAAAATGCTGACCATTCTTCTAATTCTTGCAGGGCTTTTATGCTTTGTGCTATTTTTTAAAGCCATTGATTTTTTTGACAAAATCTGATCATCGCATCAGGTATAAAAATTTTAAACCATGTTATTACTTTTTATTTTATCCATCCTGGTTTTTTGTTACATCTGTTATGTACTTGTAAAGCCAGAAAAATTTTAACCTTGAATGGTAAGCGATCAATGAGAATATTCATTATCAACGAACATTCACAATTCACCATTCACAATTCACTTTTATGAACACAGAAATTGTTGGCGTTGTTGCCATGTTTATCATCACTGTACTGCTGGCCATTCCATTAGGCCGGTATATTGGTAAAGTTTATAGCGGGGATAAAACCTGGCTCGATCCCATTATCAATCCTATAGACAAATTGTTTTACAAAGCCGGCGGTATTAACCCCACAAAAGAAATGACCTGGCAACAAAACCTTGTGGCATTATTAGTTATCAATCTCGTGTGGTTTTTACTCTCCATGCTGGTATTAATGAACATGAGCTGGCTGCCGCTCAACCCGGATAGTAACCCATCCATGAGTGCTGACCTAGCCTTTAACACTACCATCAGTTTTGTATCCAATACCAACCTGCAACACTATTCCGGTGAAAGCGGTGTATCGTACCTGGGGCAATTGCTGTTGATGTTTTTTCAGTTCGTAAGTGCAGGTGCAGGGATGGCAGCATGTGCTGTAGTATTTAAAGCAATGAAAGAAAAGAACAGCGATAAGCTGGGTAACTTTTATGTGTACTTTATAAAATCCTGCACCAGGGTTTTATTGCCCATCTCAGTTGTGATAGCAATCGTTTTGTTGTTCAATGGCACACCCATGACATTTCAGGGTAAAGACCAATTTATTTCCCTGCAGGGTGATACAGTGAATGTATCAAGAGGACCCGCAGCAGCTATGGTAGCCATTAAGCAAATCGGTACCAACGGAGGTGGATACTTCGGTGTTAACAGCGCCCACCCGCTGGAAAATCCCAATTACTTTACGAACATGATGGAGAACATCTGCATCATCCTGATACCCATCGCCATGATATTTGCGCTGGGTTATATCATCAAAAGAAAACGTTTTGCCTGGATGGTTTTTGGAGTGATGACGATCGGTTTTTTATTACTGGTGATCCCTTCCATCTACCAGGAAATGAAAGGCAGCAACGCCATTCATAAAATGGGCCTGGTTCAAAACCTGGGAAGCATGGAAGGCAAGGAAGTACGTTTTGGCCCGGCTGCATCCGCCTACTGGGGTATCACTACCACCGTAACTTCTAACGGTTCGGTCAACGCCATGCATGACAGCTTTACACCACTTACCGGCATGTTTGCCATGCTGGGCATGATGATCAATTCATTCTATGGCGGTGTAGGGGTGGGCTTTTTAAACTTCTATATTTTCATCATCATCGCCGTTTTCATCAGCGGCTTAATGGTAGGCCGCACACCGGAATTTTTAGGCAAAAAGATCGAAGCAAAGGAAATGAAGATTGCAGCCATCATTGCATTGCTGCACCCTTTCCTGATATTGGTTGGCACTGCCATCGCCTCCCACTTGTATGCTCAAAATCCAACGGCTTATGCTGCCTGGCTAAACAACCCCGGCAGCCACGGCTTTAGTGAAATGCTGTACGAGTTTACGTCTTCTTCTGCCAACAACGGCAGTGGCTTTGAAGGCCTTGGCGACAACACACCCTTCTGGAATATAGCCTGTGGCCTCGTGATGATCTTAGGCAGGTTTTTACCAATTATCGGTCCGCTGGCCATTGCAGGTATACTGGCAAAAAAGAAATATGTACCCGAAAGTGCCGGTACTTTAAAGACAGATACGTCCACTTTTGCAATTATGATTTTCGCAGTCATTTTTATCATCGCAGCATTATCATTTTTTCCCGCCCTTGCGCTTGGTCCGCTGGCAGAATACTTTGGTATGCGTTAAAAAAATTATAGGCCCAGCCGTTGAATATAAATGAAGCTTCACTGGCGTCGCACTCTTGTACAACAAAACAATATTGAACAAGGCAATGCATGTTCTGCGGCTCAGATAAAAGCAATTGGCTTTAAAATTTGTATAACTCGTGCATTAAAACTTGTGTCAAAAAATAGTGCATCAAAAAATAAAATCATGGCAAAGAACCATTCTAATAAACTGTTTGAACCAGCGCTCATCAACACCGCTTTAAAACAGTCTTTTATAAAATTAAATCCTCGTATCATGTTCCGCAACCCGGTGATGTTTACGGTTGAAATATGTACAGCTGTCATGCTGGCCGTTTGCATCTGGATCGCTACCGGCGAAAAAACACAGGGCAGCCTGTTGTATAATCTCATTGTGTTTGGGGTACTTTTTTTAACCCTCCTGTTTGCCAATTTTGCCGAAGCCATTGCAGAAGCAAGGGGGAAGGCGCAGGCAGATTCTCTCAGAAAAACAAGGGAGGAAACACCGGCGAAATGGATACAAACCGTGGGAGAAATGTATGTGAACGAAGTAAAAATTGTTCCTTCTTCCCAGTTAAAAGAAGGAGATGTATTTCTTTGTGAAGCAGGCGATATGATACCCATGGACGGCGAAATAATCTGGGGAATTGCAACCATCGATGAAAGCGCCATCACTGGTGAGAGTGCACCGGTGATAAGGGAAAGCGGCGGTGATAAAAGTTCTGTTACAGGCGGCACAAAAGTATTGTCCGACAAAATAAAAGTAAGGGTAACCACAGAACCGGGCGAATCTTTCCTGGATAAAATGATTGCGCTGGTAGAAGGTGCCAGCCGCCAGAAAACACCCAATGAAATTGCGTTGACTATTTTATTAGCTGGCTTTACACTGGTGTTCATCATTGTGTGTATCACGCTAAAACCATTTGGCGACTATGCCAATACACCGATCACCATTGCGGCGTTTATCTCCTTGTTTGTGTGTTTGATACCAACTACTATTGGTGGCCTGTTAAGCGCCATTGGCATTGCCGGCATGGACAGGGCCCTGCGGGCGAACGTAATTACTAAAAGTGGTAAAGCGGTAGAAACCGCCGGTGACCTGGACACTTTATTACTTGATAAAACAGGTACCATCACCATTGGTAACAGAAAGGCTACCAACTTTTATCCTGCCAATGGTATTGATGCAGCCGCTTTTACAGAAGCCTGTGCGCTGTCTTCACTAGCTGATGAAACCCCTGAGGGAAAATCAATCATTGAACTGGCTAACATCAATGTAAATACCTTTAAAACCGACGGCGCTAAATTTATTATGTTTACAGCGGAAACTAGAAGCAGCGGCATCGATTTACATGGCGGCATAAAAATTCGTAAAGGTGCTTATGATGCTATAAAAAATATAGTGACGAAGGCAGGCAATGGCTTTCCGGAAGAAACTGCAGAAAGAGTGCGGTTGATTTCAAGCAACGGCGGTACACCACTGGTTGTAAGTGAGAACAACAAGGTATTGGGTGTTATTGAATTACAGGACATCATAAAACCCGGTATCCAGGAAAGGTTTGCACGTCTGCGTAAAATGGGTGTAAAAACAGTGATGGTAACAGGTGATAATCCTTTAACAGCAAAGTTCATTGCAGAAAAAGCCGGCGTAGATGATTTTATAGCCGAAGCCAAACCTGAAGACAAGATGAACTACATCAAACAGGAACAGCAAGGCGGAAAGTTAGTCGCCATGATGGGCGATGGCACCAATGATGCACCTGCACTTGCACAGGCTGATGTAGGCGTGGCAATGAATAGTGGTACTGCCGCAGCTAAGGAAGCAGGTAATATGGTAGACCTGGATAATGACCCCACCAAACTGATAGAAATTGTAGAGATCGGAAAACAATTATTGATGACCAGGGGAACGTTAACCACCTTCTCAATCGCCAATGACGTAGCAAAGTATTTTGCAATTGTACCGGCCTTATTTATCACTTCGATACCGGCATTACAAGGTTTAAACATCATGCACCTGCATAGTCCTGAAAGTGCTATCTTATCAGCAGTAATATTTAATGCCCTCATCATCCCGATGCTGATTCCCCTGGCCTTAAAAGGGGTGGCATACAAGCCCATTGGTGCCAGCGCCTTGCTAAGAAGAAACTTATTGATCTATGGACTGGGTGGAGTAATAGTACCCTTTATCGGAATTAAATTATTGGATTTAGTGGTATCCGTTTGGTTTTAATAAACAAATAAATTTAAAAAAATGAAACAGCATATTCTTCCCGCATTAAAGTTAACCTTCATTTCCATCATAGTGCTTGCAGGTATCTACACACTTGCAATCTGGGTAGTTGCCCAGGCGGGTCCTAACCATGGCATCGGTGAAACCGTGAGTGTTAATAACAAAGTGGTTGGTTATAAATTAGAAGGTCAGAATTTTACCGCAGATAATTATTTTAACAGTAGGCCATCTGCCGCCGGCTACAATGCAGCTGGCAGTATTGGAAGCAATAAAGGGCCCAGCAATCCTGAGTACTTAAAACAGGTGCAAGACAGGGTAGATACTTTTTTAGTACACAATCCTTCTATAAAAAAAGAAGCCATCCCTGCAGAATTAGTAACCGCTTCTGGTAGCGGATTAGATCCTGATCTTTCTGCAGAAGCTGCAATGGTGCAGGTTGCACGAATATCAAAAGCAAGAAACATTTCCGAAGACAAATTAAATACACTGGTAGTGCAGCAAACACAAAAGCCGTTACTGGGTTTATTTGGCACAGAAAAAATAAATATTTTACAGTTGAACATCGCCCTGGATAAATTAAAATAATTATGCCGGAAATAACATCCAATGCCGAACACTTTTTGAACCTCATCCGCAAAAACAGGAGGGGCAAGTTTAAAATATACATTGGTATGAGTGCCGGTGTAGGTAAAACTTTCCGGATGTTACAGGAGGCACAAACCCTGCTGCGCAATGGCGTGGACGTTATGATCGGATATATTGAAACACATAATCGTAAAGAAACACACGAACTGCTGGAGGGGCTGCCCGTACTACCGAGGCGTAAATTATTTTACAAGGGAAAAGAGCTGGAGGAGTTTGATGTGCAGGCGGTAATCAACCTGCATCCTGAAGTGGTGATTGTAGATGAACTGGCCCACAGCAATATTGAAGGCAGTAAAAATGAAAAACGCTGGCAGGATGTAATAGAAATTTTAGATGCCGGTATCAATGTGATCAGTGCTGTAAATATACAGCATATAGAAAGTCTTAACAGCGCCGTAAAAGAAATTACAGGTGTAGATGTAGCAGAGCGGATACCAGACAGTGTTTTACAGCAGGCAGATGAAGTAGTGAACATCGACCTTACGGCAGACGAACTGATCACCAGGCTAAAGGAAGGCAAAATTTATTCACCTGATAAGATTGAAGTCTCGTTGAAAAACTTCTTTCAAAGCGAGCGCATACTCCAGTTAAGAGAACTGGCGCTAAAAGAAGTAGCCGGACAGGTAGAGCGCAAGATTGAAACCGAGTTGCCCCGTAATACGCATTTAAAAACGGAACGTTTTATGGCCTGCATCAGCAGCAATCATGAAATTGCAAAAAAAGTGATTCGCAAAACGGCCAGGCTGGCTTCTTATTATAACAGCAAATGGTATGTGCTATATGTTCAAACACCAAACGAAAGCGGAGATAAAATTGGACTTGCGTTACAAAGACACCTGATCAATAATTTTAAACTGGCTGCAGAACTGGGAGCAGAGATCATTAAAATAAAAAATAAAAATATCGCCAAAGGTATCCTGGAAGCCAGCGTAGATCAGCACATCACTACAATCTGCATTGGCAAACCTCATCTTACCCTTTGGAATATCATTGTCAGTACACCCGTATTTAACCAGCTATTGAATAAATTGTCAGAATCAGATATCGACATTGTAATTTTAGCATAGCATGAAACTTAAAACAAAATTATCCCTCGGCCTTTCCTTTCTGTTTGCGGTGATAGTGGCCTTTGGCATTCTTGGCTTTTTTTATATTAACCGTCTTAGTAATGATGCAGACAGGGTATTAAAAAATAACCACGAATCGCTTGTGTACGCGAATAATATGCTGAAGGCGCTGGAAGAAATTCCTTCTAAAAAAGCAGCCTTTCAGTTATTTGAATATAACCTGGAGAGGCAGGAAAAAAATATTACCGAACCGGGCGAAAAAGAAAGTACAGAGGCGCTTAGAAAAAATTTCACAGAATTAAAAGCCAACCCTTCTGACTCGTCCAATTACCCGCAGTTGCGCCAGTCTATACAAGTGATTAATGATTTAAACCAGGATGCCATTTTAAGAAAAAACGAAGTTGCTCAAAAAACAGCGGAGGATGCACGCTTCTGGCTTACGCTCATATTTACCATACTCATCATTGTGAGCATTACATTTATCTATAATTTTCCAGCGATTATTTCTACACCTGTAACAAAACTGGCCGAAGGCATCAGGGAAATTGCCAACAAAAATTACAAGCAACGGATTTACCTGGAACAAAAAGATGAGTTTGGTGACCTCGCCAATTCTTTTAACAGCATGGCCGAAAAACTGGATGAATATGAGCACAGTAACCTTGCAAAAATAAAGTTTGAAAAAAGCAGGATTGAAACCATTATCAACCAGATGAAGGATGGCATTATCGGGCTGGATGAGAAGAAACATATTTTGTTTGTTAATGCCGTTTCTGAAAAAATACTGGGTCTTAAAGAAAATGATATCATTGGTAAATATGCCGCAGATATAGCCATTCAAAACGACCTGATGAGAACCTTGCTGCAGGATGACAGCAGGAAGGAATTAAAAATTTATGCGGATGAAAAAGAAAGTTTCTTTAACAAAGATTTTATTAATGTAAAAGCAAATGATGCAGTAATTGGCCAGGTGATTGTTTTGCGCAATATCACCCCCTATCATGAACTGAACGAAGCCAAAACGAATTTCATCGCCACCGTTTCGCACGAATTAAAAACACCTATAGCTTCCATACGAATGAGTCTGCAATTACTGGATAATAAACAAACGGGCAATATAAATACCGAACAGCAATTGCTGCTGGACAGCATAAAAGACGACACCAACCGCTTGCTAAAAATCACAGGAGAACTGCTGAACATGACTCAGGTAGACAGTGGCAAAATACAGTTAAGCATTGTATCCAGTGATGCAAAAGAAATTTTAGACTATGCAGTCAACGCCAACAAATCCGCGGCTGAACAAAAAAATATCCGGCTGGATGTTAACATAGTACCCAACCTGCCGCAGGTTGCGGCTGATAATGAAAAAACTGCCTGGGTGCTCACCAATTTATTATCGAATGCCATCCGCTACTCCTATGATAATTCAACCGTTTTTGCAAGTATACATGCAACTGGCAGTAAAATAATTTTCACTGTAAAAGACACCGGACAAGGCATTGCACCGGAATACAAGTCCAAAATTTTCGATCGTTATTTCCGTGTTCCCGGCACACACAAAGAAGGTACGGGTCTCGGACTTTCTATCTGCAAAGAATTTATTGAAGCCCAGGGCGGCCAGATAAATGTAGAAAGTGATTATGGCACCGGCAGCAGCTTTATGGTGATTTTAAATGCATTCCCCCATACCCTGAAGGGGAGTTCTGCGACGACCTCATAACGTAGCGGATTGAAGTAGTGTTACACAAAGCTAAAACAGTACAAGAGGGTGACACAAGAATGATCCACAAAGCTGTGTATTTGCCCCGGGAAAAAAATATTGTCAAAAAAATATTGCTGTAAAGTCCAAAAAAAATGGTTCTATGACAAATTTTACCAGATAATTTTTGTCGATATTTCTGCTAATAATATAACGATTGTCTATTTTTACGTTATGACAATTACACAACTGGAATACATTATTTCGCTGGATACTTACCGGCATTTTTCTACTGCCGCCGAAAGGTGTTTTGTAACCCAGCCAACATTGAGTATGCAGGTGCAGAAACTGGAAGATGAACTCGGCACCAAATTATTTGACCGCAGCAAACAACCTGTGATACCAACTGAGACCGGCGAAGAAGTCATACGACAGGCGAGGATGATTGTGCATGAAGTTAAGATGATGCACCAGCTGATAAAAGATAAACAGGGCGTATTGCAGGGCGAACTCAGAATTGGGATCATACCAACATTGGCACCTTACCTGCTGCCCATGTTTCTGCAACCTTTTCTCACAAAATACCCGGATATTAAAATAAGGGTAAAAGAAATGACCACCGACATTTTGGTAGAGAAACTAAAAGCCGGAAAGATAGATGCGGGTTTGCTGGTAACCCCTTTGCAAGAAAGCGCCATTAAAGAATATCCCTTGTTTTATGAAGAACTCGTGGCCTACGTTTCTAAATCAAACGCGGCTTTTAAAAAAACATATGTACTTGCAGATGATATTGATTTAAAAGAATTGTGGTTGCTGGAAGAAGGCCATTGTTTCCGTTCCCAGATCGTGAATTTATGTGAACTAAAAAAACAAAGCACCGAACAAAGCCATTTTGAATACGAAGCCGGCAGTGTGGAAACCCTGCGTAAAATGGTAGAGAAAAATAATGGTGTGACTATCTTGCCGGAAATGGCTACACTGGATTTTACGTTAAAGCAACTCAACATGGTGCGGCATTTTAAAGCCCCGGTGCCTGTAAGGGAAGTGAGCCTCGTTACACACCGCGACTATGTAAAGAAAAAACTGGTGGATGTTTTGAAAGCTGCCATCATTGAATCTATCCCCGCTAAAATAATGCTGAACAAAAATAAAAACCTGGTCAAAATTTAAGGTGCACTAAAAAAATAACTTAAAAAATTTACGGCTGGCTGCAGGTATGTTTGCAGCCGACCTATATTTACAATCTAAAAAATAAAAAATTATGGCAATTGAAATTGGGCAGCAAGCCCCCGCATTTACTTTATACGACAGTGAAAAAAACAAAGTGAGCCTGGCAGATTACAAAGGCAAAAATGTGTTACTGTTATTTTTTCCGCAGTCATTTACCGGTGGGTGTACAGCGCAACTTTGCAGCGCAAGGGATAACATGGCGTCTTATAATGGAGCGAATGCGCAGGTATTGGGCATTTCTGTTGATTCTGTTTTTACTCTGGGTAAATTTAAAGCCGAACAGAATTTAAATTTTCCGTTGTTAAGCGATTTTAATAAAGAAGTGTCCACAGCATATGAAAGTATTTATACTGACTGGATTCTGGATATGAAAGGCGTGAGCAAACGCTCTGCTTTTGTGATAGATAAAGAAGGTATTGTACGTTATGCAGAAGTACTTGAAAGCGCCGGAGATCAGCCCAATTTTACCGCAATACAGGAAACGCTGGCCGGATTGAACTAAGATTTTTTATCAAAAAGAGCCAATAAGTTTAACATCTTATTGGCTCTTTCACAATATTTTGCAATATAATTTGTTTAAGCAAATAGGTGACATTTTTAAAGAATTTACCTACTTTTACATAAACTGAAACGTTTAACAATTATATCAATCTTTTTATTTGGATTAATTTATACTTCTTTTGCTCAAAATAAAATCGCCGCCTCCAACGGTGGTGATCCTGCTGCAAAACTGATTAAATATTATCCAAATCCAGCTACTACCGCTATTAGCTTCGAATTCGTGCGGGGTTATGACAAATCTTTTACACTTCAGTTGTATAATTTCATGGGCAAAAAAGTGCTGGATGTAAACACACTTTCGCAGCTCACCAACCTTTCCCTCAACGGCTTTTACCGCGGCGTTTATATATTTCGCCTAAGTGATAAAAACGGCAACGTGATTGATTCCGGTAAATTCCAGGTGGTACGTTAAGTTTTATTTCTCTTTAATTTTATTGGCCCTGCAGTATATTTTCAATTAAGCTTCATTGGCGTCGCACTCTTGTACCAATAAGCGCTATGCAACTTTCATCGAAGCGTGTTATGACCTCTCTGATTTAAAACTCATTTTCATTTTTCCAAAAACAGGAAAGTTTTATAAAACCTGTGCAATCAGAAACTTCAAATAATGGGTATTTTCCTGTCCGCGGATAATCGGGTGGTCGGCTGATTGCGCATTGAATACTACCTGCCTTATTTTTCGTTTGGCATCTTTTGCAGCCATTTGTATAATGTCTAAAAACAACTCTGGTTTCACCAGGTTGGTACAACTGGAGGTCACCAAAAATCCGCCTGGTTTCACCAGTTTCATTCCCCGCAAATTAATTTCTTTATACCCTGCAACTGCCTTATCAATCGTACTCCTGCTCTTTGTAAACGAAGGCGGGTCAAGCATCACAACGTCCCACTGCTTGCCTTCTTTAGTCCATTCCTTTAACACATCAAAGGCATTTACACATTCAAAACGGCAAATGCTTTCCAGTCCGTTCAGGGCCGCATTTTTGTTGCACATATCAATAGCGCTTTGCGAAATATCCAGTCCCAAAACGCTTTTTGCGCCATAGTGCGCAGCCGTTACTTCAAATGAGCCGGTATAACAAAACGCACCCAGCACATCCGCCCCTTTTACAATATGCTGAATGGCCCGGCGGTTATCCTGCTGGTCTAAAAAATAACCTGTTTTTTGCCCGTTGGCAATATCCACGTTCATTTTTATGCCGTTCTCCTCAATCACAATATTGGTATCAAATTCCGCCGATAAAAATCCCTTATGCTGTTCCATGCCTTCCAGTTCCCTCACCGGTACATCGTTGCGCTCATAAATACCCTTGGGCGAAAACAATTGTTCCAGGGCTTTTACTATGGCAGGCTTCCAGATGTCGATGCCCAGCGCCAAAGTCTGTATCACAAAATAATCGTTGAATTTATCGATGATCAGTTGTGGCAGGTCATCCGCTTCGCCAAAAATGAGGCGGCAGTTTTCAGTATAACCCAGCGTTTGCCGGTAGGCCCAGGCCTGCTTGATTTTATTATAAAAAAATGCTTCATCAATGGGAATATCTTTATCCCGGGTAAGCAGCCGCACCATGATTTGCGATTGGGGGTTTACATAGCCTTTACCAATAAATTTCTTGTCGTGCGTAAAAACATTGACTATTTCGCCGGCTTTGGCAGCTGCATCTAAAGCTTTACCGCGGTTAATTTCGTTCGCAAAAATCCAGGGATGGCCGGTTTCCACACGATTGCCTACATTTTTATTGAGGAAAAGACTTTTCATGCCGCAAAGGTAACTTTTAACCACTCAGCCAGCTCAAATTTGCAGTTAAACTCACTTCATTTGCCAATTTGGCTGTTAATGAAGGTTGGCAAAATGTTTGACTATCGTACATTTGCACCTCATTTACCATCTTGATTGTATAACAAAAAAAGAAGGCTTAATACTATAATTATGGAACAAAAAATAAAAGAAACAGAAGAGGAAACAACCATGGCGGAGCAAACGCAGGGCTTTGAGGACATCAATTCGGATTCGGATATTCCGGGAAATACCCACTTAAGCAATGAAGCGGGGGAAAACGCGTTTGAAAAACTGCAGTCTGAACTGGAAGAACAAAAAGATAAATACATCCGTTTATTCGCCGAGTTTGATAACTATAAACGCCGCAGCGCCAAAGAAAGAATTGAACTGATTCAAACTGCGGGCAGGGAAGTAATTACCTCTTTACTGGATGTATTGGATGACAGCGAACGTGCTGAAAAACAGCTGCAAACAAGTACTGACCTGGAACAAATAAGAAAAGGTATCGAACTGGTGTTTGGCAAGTTGAGAAGCACATTACAGGCAAAAGGATTGAAAGCCATGGACAGTATCAACACAGAATTTGATGTGGAAAAACATGAAGCGATTACCGAAATACCGGCTCCTTCTGAAAACCTGAAAGATAAAGTAGTGGACGAGGTTCAAAAAGGGTATTACCTGAATGATAAGATTATCAGGTTTGCCAAGGTTGTGGTTGGTAAATAAATCGGTATCTTCTGCTTAGCGAATTACAAAGCAGGGATTTACCTAAGCTGACCGTACCCTATCTTATTACGCTTCGGTAAAAGTTCCTTACAGATATTAAAGTACAAGTGAGTGACACAACAATGCTGACCAATGAAAAAATGCTGGTAAAATAATAATAACAATTGTCTTTACCCTTTTTAAAGGTTAGGCATAAAACAAATTACCCTTTGGGGAAACCGGTTTATGAAGAAAGATTTTTATGAAATTTTGGGGATTAGTAAAACTGCATCGCAGGATGAGATAAAGAAAGCGTACCGTAAAGTGGCTATGCAGTTTCACCCTGACCGCAATCCCGGCGATAAAGCATCTGAAGAAAAATTTAAGGAAGCAGCTGAGGCTTACGAAATATTAAGCGATCCGGACAAGCGGGCCCAGTATGACCGTTTTGGTCACCAGGCTTTCAGTGGCGGTCGTGGTAACAGCGGCGGCGGATTTAGTGGCGGTGGTATGAATATGGATGATATCTTCAGCCAGTTTGGAGATATTTTTGGCGATGAAAGTCCGTTTGGTAGTTTCTTTGGTGGCGGAGGTAGCGGTGGACGCCGATCTTCCGGCGGAAGGAGCCATGGTGTGCGGGGCAGTAACCTGCGCATAAAAATAAAACTGAACTACGAGGAGATGGCCAAGGGCGCTTCGAAGACAGTTAAGGTAAAAAAATATGTTCCCTGCGCTACCTGTAGCGGCAGCGGAGCTAAAGATAAAAACAGTGTACAAACCTGTGGCACCTGCGGTGGCAGCGGCCAGGTAAGAAAAGTGCAGAATACCTTCCTGGGCCAGATGCAGACCGTGACTACCTGTCCTACCTGTAATGGCGAAGGAAGTACCATCGCCAATAAATGTACAAGCTGCAAGGGTGAAGGACGGGTTTACGGCGAGGAAACCGTAACCATCGAAATACCGGCAGGTGTACAGGAAGGTATGCAACTGAGCATGAATGGCAAAGGCAACGCAGGCGAACGCGGCGGAGCTAACGGCGACTTAATCATCCTGATTGAAGAGGAAGCTCATGCACAACTACAAAGAGACGGCCTGAATGTGGCTTTCGATTTACATATTTCTTTTCCTGAAGCGGTATTTGGAACCAATATAGAGGTACCAACGATTGATGGAAAGGCTAAAATAAAAATTCCGCCGGGAACCCAGAGTGGTAAAATTTTCCGGTTGAAAGGAAAAGGCTTTCCTTCAGTCAATTCTTACGAAAAAGGTGATCAGTTGATTCATGTAAATGTATGGACGCCGCAACATGTAAGTTCTGAAGAAAAAGCCATGCTGGAAAAAATGCAGGACAGCAAAAATTTCGAACCAAAACCGGAAAAAGGCGACAAGTCTTTTTTTGACAAGGTGCGGGAGATGTTTGCTTAATCTTTATATTTCATTTTCTTTTTTACGTAGATTTTTTTGGCCATCCCGATCAACTGTACAAATTGCTTTTGCAGGTAGTTGTCAGGATTATAGGCATTGGTGGCGATTCTTTCTGTCTCCGTCCAGTCAGTTACAGGAAAATACTTTGACTGGCGCAGCTTCATGCCAAACATGGCTATGGAAGCACCCAGTTGGTATTCCTTATCAATGTTATTAAAGGATTGGTAATTTGCGGGGCAATCAAATTTAATTTCCCTGCGGTTTTTTGTAGCCGGCAGGGTATATTTTAGTGAAACCGATGCCGGAGAAATCTGTGTGCCGGAATCAACGGCAAAAGCATTTTTTGGCGTTACTTCAAAAATTGCCAGCACACTGTTTCCGCTGCCAATATCTCCCCCTTCCAGTTCACCTGAGCTGTCTGCGATGGCATCCCTTTTATTATCGAAACCAATCAGACGATAGTCTTTTATTACAGCGGGGTTGAAATGCACATTTAAAAAAACATCATCTGCCACTGAAAAAAATGTCTGGGTTACTTCTTTTACCAGCACTTTTTCCGCCTCCGTAATATTGTCCAGGTAGGCATAATTTCCGTTCCCTCTTTTTGCCAGCGTTTCCAGTTTGGAATCTTTAAAATTTCCCATACCTACACCCAGGCAGGTTAAATATACACCACTCTTTTTTTCTTTAGTGATCAGCTCGTCAAGGGCCTTTTCTGTCACTTCTCCCACATTAAAATCGCCATCTGTTGCCAGTATCACCCTGTTATTTCCACCTTTTATGAAAGATCTTTCTGCCAGACCGTATGCCATCCTGATGGCCGATTCTCCCGGTGTATCGCCACTGGCCGTCAGCTCTTCAATAGAGGCCGTAATCTTTTGCTTTTCTGCTCCGCTCGTAGGTGGAAGCCATACAGATACGCTGCCACCATAAGCCACAATGGATACCGTGTCGATTGCCCTTAAATTTTTTATCAGCATTTGAAAAGCGGCTTTTACCAGCGGCAGCCTGTTGGGTAAATCCATACTTCCGGAAGCATCGATCAAAAAAACCAGGTTGGAAGGAGGTACTTTATCCATATCCAGTTTGCGGGCGTTAACGTTCAGGAATAACAATTTGCTTTCGGCATTCCAAGGGCATTCTGATAACTGTGATCCTAAACTAAATACTTCATTTTTAGAGGGCTCGCGGTAGTGCAGGTTAAAGTAATTCAATAATTCTTCTATTCGCACCGCATCCGGTGGTACCAGACTTTTAGTGGTAAGAAACCTGCGGATATTACTGTAGGATGCTTTATTGATGTTAAGGGAAAAAGCTGAATTGGGAAATTTGTTTACATCGACCGTTTCATTTTCTACCAGCGAAAAATAAGATTCATCGCTGACATACCAGGTATAGGTGGAAGAAAAATCCTGGTCTTTAGTAACGGAAATCAGCTTAGGCCTGTTTTTAGTTACATTGGCAGACAATGATTTTAAAATTAATTGCTGAAACGCATCTGTTTTTACGCCAAAGGATTTTGTTTCATAACCATCTGCAATCAGCGTAAGAGAATCATAAGCTGAATGACAGGAAATACCAAATCCACCTGATGTACCCGAATAGTAAACGTTTTTATCTGAGTGAAGTAAAATTTTTACATTCTGCAATAACTCACTTTTTTCGTTTTTTATTTCACCACGTAAATAGTATTGAGCATTGGCAAATGGCACAAATAGCAGGAAGGATATGTAGACAGCTAATTTTTTCAACAGTTCAAAAGTTGCAGTAAGTTATAAAAATTATCCCAAACAGAAACTGATTACTGCCGCATAACCGTTATTCCGCTGTTAATTGATAAATTTCCGGGATGTTTCTTCCCAACCCGTCGTAGTCAAGACCGAAGCCCAGTAAAAAGATATTTGGTACACTAAAGCCCAGGAAATCGATTGCTACAGGATGCAATAAAGCTTCAGGCTTGTGCAGTAAGGCTGCGATTTTTAGAGAAGCTGGCTGTTGTGCATACAGTTGTGGTAAAAACTTGTGCATCGTGGTGCCGGTATCAACAATGTCTTCAATAATAATGACATGCCTGCCTTGTAATGGCTCATCCAGCCCGATGGAAGTAATGACATTGCCGGTTGAGCAGGTCCCCTTGTAAGAAGCCAGCTTTATAAAACAGATCTCTGCATCTATTGATATTTCTTTAAAAAGATCAGCCGCAAACATAAATGAGCCGTTTAAAATAGCAATGAATAAAGGGCGTTTGCCGGCATACTCTGTATTAATTTCAGCTGCCAGTTCTTTTATCCGTTCGTTAATCTTTACTGCAGAAATATACGGCTTGAATTTTTTATCATTTACCTGTAATACTGGCATATGGTTGTTGGCTGTTTTATTGTGTGTGTACGTGTATAAAGGACTATTCAGAAACTACCAGCTCCTGTCCTATCCGTAAATTGTCGGTAGTTAAATTATTCCATTGCCTTAATTGCTGAATGGTTACCTGGTACTTCTTTGCTATGCTGTACAATCCTTCTTTAGGTTGCACAGTATGTATTTTGTGCGGTGCTGGTACTTCTTTTTTTGATACTGTTGAAGCAACTGCATCCTTTATTGCGGCTGCCTGTTGCGTTTGTGCAACCGGACTTAAATACAATTTTGTCCCTGCAGCAACTGGTGTATCTTCTTTCATGTCGTTATACAATAAAAGATATTTCAGCTGTATGCCATTTTTTTGTGCGATGTCATGCAACGGCTCCTGCTGTTGTGCGATGTAAAAATCACTGGCGCCTGTTTTTGATTTCTTTTGCAAAAAGATAATCTGGTCGTCTTTAAGAATGCCGTCTTCTTCCAGGTCGTTATAGGAAAGTAGTTTACTTAGATCAATATCATTTCCGGTGGCAATGGCAAGCAGCGAGGTTCCTTTTTTTGCATTGATATATTTGTGCCCGTTAATATAGTTTACAGGCTGGCTTTCAGACGAATTAGCAGGTTCTGTGTTATCAGCGGAAGTGGCTTTTTCCGGCGCCGGTTCCTTATCATCCTGGTATTTGCTTTTATCAACTTGTGGCATATCCTGGGCTCCTATTAAAGAATATTGCTGCAGGTTATATTGTTCAATATTTTTAATCAGGATGTCAGGATATTTTGGATTAGTGGCATACCCCGCCTTTCTCAATCCTTTTGCCCATGCCTTGTAGTCCAATGGATCTAACTGAAAAAGAAAAGCATACCACTCCATTCCACGCAAATAATTACTATGATCCCTGTAAGATGCTTCTGCATCTTTATAGCTGCGAAAACATTCGCCCTTTTCATCATCGTGGGTCACCGCGTCCGACGTCCAGCTGCTTTTACATTTGATACCAAAATGATTATTCGATTTTTTTACAAGATCGCTGTTGCCGCTTTCTGTTTCCAGAAGTCCCTGTGCCAACGTTATGGCGGCAGGCACACCCATTCTTTTCATTTCTTTTATTGCAAGGTCTTTGTATTTTTCTACGTATTGCTCAGGCGTCATTTTTTGCGCATTTGCACTAATGCAAAAAACGGCAACCGTCCATATTAAATTCACCAATTTTTTTATCATAATTATTAGCCTTTGGGGAGCCTGATTTTACAATTTTCTTATCAGCATCAATCCGTCCCTTACTGTTAGCAATACCTGTTGTACTCCCGGATCATTTTTTACATGCTCATTAAAAGCATGTACGGCTTTCGCATTTTTGCCGCTGATATTTTCTTCCAGTACCTGTCCATGAAACAAGGTATTGTCTGCGATGATAACACCGTTCTGCTTCACCGCAGGCAAAATTAAATCGTAATAACCGATATAACCCGTTTTATCTGCGTCGATAAAAACAATATCCCACTGTTCATTTAACGTGGGAATAATATCATTCGCGTCACCAAGGTGCAACCGGATGTTATTTTTATATACAGATCTCTCAAAATACGATTTTGCTGTCGCAGCATCCGGCTCTCTTAATTCAACGGTGTGAAGCATTCCTCCGGGCCTTAAACCTTTGGCAAGGCACAGCGCACTGTATCCTGTAAACGTGCCTATTTCCAAAATGCGGGATGGTTGCAACAAAGTACTCAACAGGCTTAAAAAACTCCCCTGCACGTGCCCGCTAAGCATGTGTGCATTGTCATGTGTTGCAGTTGTATATTGATTTATTTCGTGCAGTAAATCATCTTCTTCAAAAGAAAAATTAGATGCGTATGCTTCTGCTGCAATATTTACAATATCCATGAATTGAATTTAATAACAATGGCGTCACCCTTAATTCACCGATTAAAAATGACACCCTGCAGGTACAAAAATAAAATTTATACCCCGTAACCAATTATTTTTTTGAAATGATTAACAAGCCTGTAAAGGTTAATAGTCCGTTGATGATGAGTATTTCAATACCAATTACATATCCATTCAATAAATGCGGCGCATTGGTTTGAAGCAGGTAACATAGTACGGGACTTATAATTGCTATAATGGCGATAATGAAATTATCCGGTAAACTGCGACGGGTTAAAATACCAAAAGTAAACAGGCCTAGCAGGGGACCATATGTATAGCCGGCAAGGTCTAAAATTTTATCAATAATAGAACGGCTGTTAATTTCCCTGAAGATCAATATGCATATAAAAAACAGCGTGGTCATTGTTAAATGCACTGATAATCGCAGGCGTCTTTTTTGTTGCTCATTTAAATCCGTTCTTTCCTTTATGCCCAAAATATCAATGCAAAAAGAAGAAGTAAGCGCTGTTAAGGCACCATCTGCACTGGGAAACAAAGCCGATATCAACGCGATAATAAAAATAACAGAAATATAGGACGGCATGGATTGCAATAAGCCAAGTGCTACCGAAGGAAAAAGATTATCACCGGTTAAATTCAGGTTATTATATGCAAATCCCCATACAGGCACACCATCTACCATTGTTGTGGTGAAACTGGCTCCCTGGGTATAAGCATACAGGTACAAAAGGCCGCCCAGCAGCAGGAACAGCAAATTTACAAACACTAAAATCACACTGAACGTCAGCATATTTTTTTGTGAATCCTTCAGGTTTTTTACGCTGATATTTTTTTGCATCATTTCCTGGTCAAGCCCTGTCATGGCGATGGTTATAAATGCACCTCCAACAATCTGTTTTATAAAATACCCCTTGCTGTTGATATCGGTATTAAATATCCGTGTCAGGTTTTTTGCTTCCATTGCATTTACCGCTTCGCCTACTGAAAGATGCAGGTGAGATAAGATGTAACCAATGCATACAATCAAACCCAGTATCATCATGGTTGTTTGTAAGGTATCTGTATAGACAATTGTTTTTACGCCGCCTTCAAATGTGTACAGCAATATCATAATCAGCACTACGGCAGCAGATACATAAAACGGAATGTGCATCCTGGATAAAATAAAAACATGCAACACATTAATAACAAGATACAGTCTTGCTGTGGCGCCTACCGTTCTTGATAAGATAAAAAAAGATGCACCGGTTTTATAAGCCCAGGTACCAAAGCGCTGCTTGAGATAATTATAAATTGAAGTTAAGTTCAGTTTATAATAAAGCGGTAACAATACATAGGCAACAACAAGGTATCCCAAAAAATAACCAATCACTACCTGGAAATATCCAAGTGCATTGGGAACAAGCCCCTCTTTGCCAATATTGCCAACACTACCGGGAACGCTCACAAATGTTACTCCGCTTAAGGAGGTGCCAATCATGCCGAAAGCCACCAGCATCCAGTTACTATTGCGGTTACCGATAAAAAAAGAATCATTATTTGAATTTCTGCTGGTATACCAGGCCACGATGAATAACAATAAAAAATAACCGATAACAAAATACAAAAGCGTTGAAGGAGCCATGTTGAAAAATAATTAAAATATAATCCCGCTAAATTAGCAGAAGTAAAAGTATTTGTTGAATTTTAAACAATATACATCATTATGACTTTTGAATCCATTGCGGTTTTTTGTGGAAGTAAGACAGGAAACAACCCCTTATTTGCAGCGCATGCCACCAGCCTTGGATACCTGCTGGCTGAAAAAAATATTACCTTAATTTATGGTGGTGGCAATAAGGGTTTAATGGCCTCTGTGGCCAATGCTGTGATGGAAAAATGCGGCAAAGTAATTGGCATTATACCTCAGGTATTAACTGAATGGGAACACCAACATGAAGGCATAACTGAACTGATTGTGGTAGAAACAATGCATGTACGCAAACGCATGCTTTATGAGAAATGTGATGCGGCCATTGTACTGCCCGGTGGCTATGGAACATTGGATGAAGTTTTTGAAATGCTTACCTGGAACCAGTTGAGTATACACGATAAACCGATTTTTATTTTAAACAGCGGTGGTTTTTATGATGGCTTGTTACTGCATGTTGATAAAATGATGAGAGAGGGATTTCTATACGATCAGCCTGCAAAAAGCTTCACTGTTATAAGTACACCTGAAGAAATATTTCACTACAATCAATAACGTTCTCTTCTTTGTCTTCCCTGGAAAAGCCCAATGTTAAATCCTGCCCTTACAACAGGAATCATTCTGCGGCCGGCATCTACATAAGGTGAATTTGGTTGTTGTGCCACATCAAACAGAACCGAAAAATAATAATAGGTGTTATTTCCTTCACTTCTTCCGCTGCTATAGCCTGCACCCAGTAATACGCTGTTTACATCTGTTGTACCTTTTGCAACAGTACCCACACCTGGCTCTATCACTCTCAGATTTATAAAATTATGTTCGTACTGCCCCTGCAGGTAAAGGAAATTTACCGGAAAAATTCGCACGAATGCCCCCGGACCGATATTGGTTTGCCGGTACTTAATCCCGCTATAATCTTTTTGGCCCTGGTAAATGACATTTACGCTTAAGGCAGCGTCCAGCCACTTTGTGAGACTATAACCAAGGTAAGGACTAACTCCCAGGGTAGTACCGCCAGTATAAAATGCAAGCGTAAGATCACCACCGGTAAATAATTTTTCTTTTTGAAATCCGGTGACCCGTTCTTCTTCCGGTTCGCTTTGTTGTGCAAAAATGGAGATTGAAAAAATGGTTACGCTGACTAATAAAACTATCTTTTTCATTTGTTGCTTGCTTATTCTTAAGGTTATTCTACATTAGAAAAAATCTGGTGTAAAAATCGTACAAAATATTGATTAATAATTTGTACAAGTTTAAATGCCTGCAATAAAAATTGTTAATTTTTGGGCAGGCCTTAAGTGTAATAGTGTCGCTGAATTATAAGTTTGTAATGAATCGCAGAAATAGCAAATGAATGATTAATATACCAGATGAATGAAATATTCAACAGTGAATCGTCTGTTGCGGCTCATTGTAAGTTTTATATTTAATACGAATTGTTGCAACTATTGTCAACGTATTAAAGTGATATCACCTGTTGTGCGATACTTTGTATTGTTAGTAAATTCCACATCCAGTGTATAGCTATATACTTCCAGTGGTTGCATCTTTCCTTTGTATGTTCCGTCCCACCCCCGGTAAATATTATTGCTTACAAACATTACCTGGCCCCAGCGGTTGTATATTTTCCAGTTCATTTTCCCTATACCAAAACCCTTTACATTAATCACTGCATTCTTTCCAAATTTGCCCGGGGTAAAGGCATTTGGTACATCCACCAGTGGTAAAATTTTTGCCGATACATCCATGCAGAAGGTATCTATGCATCCGGCCGGATTGACTGCCTGCAGGCAAACATTAAATGTTCCGGTAGACGTAAACTGGTACAATGGATTTGCTTCTGCTGATGTTTGCCCATCTCCAAAATCCCAGATATAACTGATTGCACCAATGGAAAGATTTCTGAACTGCACTGGTATATTTTCGGGAGCAGGGTTAGGTGACGCTGCAAAATTCGCCGTAGGAATTTCATACACGGTAATTGAAAAACTGGTTGAATCCGTTTTATTACAGGTAGCAGTATCATTGGCTATTAACTTGACCGTGTACGTTCCGGCATTTGTATACAAGTGAATAGGATCTACATCTGCCGACGTAGTGCCATCGCCGAAGGACCATATAAAATTGGTGCCTCCCAATGAAGTATTTTTAAATACGGCGTTGTAAGGTTTGCAGCCTTTTGCAGGAGTTTCAAACTGCGCTTTAACGGTAACGGCTAAACGCACCTGTTTAACGGCTGAGTCGGGAGAATTACAAAAAACACTGTCATCTACTACCAGTCTTACAATGTAAGTTCCAATAGCCGCATAAGTGTGTTGCTGACTTTCCAGGCCTGCCTGTACCGGCGGTGTTCCATCACCAAAATCCCATAAAAAACTGTTGGGTTTGTAAGATGGTATAGTGGCCGTGGTGGTATTGGTAAATACATACGACAGATTGGTACAGGGTGGAATTTTTACGGCAACAAAATCAGGATGCACTTCATTGTTACCTACTCTTATATGAGCATACGCCGTATCAGAAATATTGCAGGTGGTCGAATCTATAGAAACCAATCTCAAAGTGTACAATCCCACTTTTGTATAGGTATGTGTAGTTGAATTGTTCGGTGCATAAGTGGTATCTGTTTTTGGACTGTTGACATCCCCATAATCCCAGATATACATTTTTCCCTTTGCCAGGGTGTCAGTAAATTTAATAGTAAGCGGAACGCAACCCACCGTATCAAACACACCGTTAATCGTGGCTTTTACACTGGCACCTATCCCCCCAAAATTCATTTCTATTTTAACCGCTGCTTCATTACAATTGGAAGATCCATTTGTTGGCGCCCATACACCTGGTGTAGTGGGAAAAAAGCCCGGTGTTCTTGGCCCTTCACAGTTAGCACAAATAGCCTGGTAGATAATTCCGTTGGCATCAAAGCGACTGGTACCGCCATCTACATGGTCATCGAGACCTCCTCCGTTTTGTCCATAAAAACTACCAAACAGCTGGCTGGCAGCATTCTTTTCCAATACAAAAAAATAAAAATCATTTCCATCTGTGCTGCCTTTGATTGCGTTTGCCGTAACTGGCAGTCCCCTGGTACCGGCACAGGGATACTGCTGCAGATTATTGAATTTGCCCCCCCAGCCGGAAACATATACATTCTGGCAACGGTCTACCAAAAAAGCAACCGGTGAAATATTGGGGATTGATGAATTGGTGCCGAAAATGGTTGAATACACATAGGAAGATAAATCCGGTTTTAGCTTAGCAATGAACTGTTTGGAACCTGCATTACTATAGGCGGCATTTTTTACAGGCCAGTTGCCGGTTGTAGCACCCATAATGTAAGGAAAGCCAAATTTATCGAACTGTATTCCGTACACCAGGTCATTGCCACTGGTGCCTGCAAAAATGGTTTTTATAATTGATTTCCCATCGGTTGTAATTGCTGTAATAAATCCGTCCGTTGCACCCCCCTGGTTGGTTATGCCGATACCTGGTTCTATAGCCGACCCCACGATAGTACCAGGAAGCGTGGCACTGGTTGTTCCACCAGCGACAAACAGATTCCCTCCGGAAGGCTCAAGAGCCATGACAAAACAAGCATCGCTGCCATCTCCTCCAAAAAATGTACTGAAGATGATGTCCGAAAGATTTGAGGTAAATTTTATAATAACCCCGTCCTGTCTTCCGCCACCAAATTTATTTTGGAGCACCCCGGTGGTTACCGGAAAATCCGGAGATTGTGTACAGGATGCAAGACAAATATTACCTGATCCATCCAATATTACTTCACTTCTTGCATCGTCTCCATAATTTCTCCTTGTCTCAAATGCGCCACCTGTCTGGCCGTTAGGCGCCCCTATCAGTGATAAATATTTTGGTCTTATATTAACGCCATCATCACCGCTGCCGCCCACTTTTACAGAGCCAATCAAAGCGGTACCTGTAGCATTAAACTTGGTTACTACAATATCATAACCACCTGGCGTGCCGATAAAGGGCGTAGTAGTCGGATAGTCAGCAGAAGTTGTTCTTCCTGCAACAACTAAATTACCCTGCCCGTCACTTATCATACTATGTGGCTGTTCGTTTCCATTTCCGCCTCCTAAATAAGTCGCATACATTCTATTGATGCCATCCGGTGAAAATTTAATGATGGTAATATCATAGGGGCCGTTGGAATCTTCCTGTGAACCGCCATTATACGTTTGGTCAAAAGCACCGGTCGATACAGGATAGCCGCTTGCAAATGAGATTCCTCCAGCAAATAAACTGCCGTCTGGGCCCGGGGTTGCTGTGTATCCCCAGTTATCGCTGGTACTACCAGTAAAAGAAGCAAAAATCAATGTAGGATCAATGATCAGTGTTGCATCAGGCGAATAATTTTTCACTTTAAATTTCACCACATTGTCTTTAACAACATATTTGCAGTCAACGGTTGTGCGGTGCCCGGACTCCACCTGGTACGAATACGGATACAACTCTTTTACATCGCCTACAGAAGTACCTATAACAAGTTCCCTGTCTTTAACGCCAAGGCTATTCACGCCATCATATTTAAGAGCTATATCATTTACATCGCCTCCCGGGTGTACAATCAAATCATATTTTAAGGTGCCGGCATCTGTATAATATCGTACATCAATATTGGGGTACATGTTAGTGTAAGTAACTCCCGAATATATTTTGCAACCACCCTGCCATTTGCTTTTGTCATTGCCTATAAAATAATTATTGTATGTTGTCAAAGGTTTGTCAGGACTGGCTTTAGCAGTTACTGATGCTCCTAAAAAATTTACACGGTAAGCATGCGAATGAATTAGAAGGCTTTTACTTTTGGCTAAAGAAAAGTTATTGCCAGGCTCCTTTGTAACAATCGAATTACTATCAGCAATTAGACTACCATGCATGTAGTTGAAGTAATTTTTCAGATCCCGGGCGCTATGCATCAAAACACTAAATCCATTTTTTTGAAGAAAAAATGCCCCTGTTGAAATCTCGCTTTTAAAATCCGCCCGGCTGTCCCATTGTCCCTTGTTTTCGACAAACTGCAACTGGGCAACGCTACGCTTACCTGCACATATTATTGAAAATGTGAGAAGCAAGTAAATAGCTATTTTATTGATGAAAAGCAGTGTAGATATTTTATCCAAGATACTTAAATATACTCTTAATATATTATCTATATTAAATCCAAAAGCCTGCATGCACTATATCTATATTGGGACACTGTTGTCGCTTAAGTATATCATTCTCCTTTAGCCAACAAGATAATGTAAAACTAAAACCTGGGGCAGATCACCTGGCGGGTATCACCGGAAGCTTCTCCGTAAAAGCCCTTCTTCATTACATTAAATTCAGAAGCGCCCTGCATATTATTATAATTTCTTAAAGCTGAGGTAGTAGCATCATAACTGAAAGTAAAACGCACATGTTTTAATTCAAAACCAACCATGGGAACAATGGCATCACCTGCCCTGTAATACAAGCCTGCCAATAGCTGCATGTCGCCGCCTGCGCCGGAAAGATTGTAATTGGCATTTAACCCAATGACCAATTCGCTTGACTTAGCCTGCATGGTATAATAGGCATTTGGGTTCAATATAACCCGCTCATCAACTTTCAGCAGCGCATTTAAAAAGCCGATGTGCCGCACCGGTATTTTGGTAGAATCTCCTCCCGGATTAAAAAAAGTTTCCTGCGGCCTGTTGACGTGGTGAATAGAATATCCGCCATTGAAATATACATTTTCGTTGGGAAAATAGGCATAGTTCATACCCACCTGCATATCAAAATAACTCACATTGTTATTCACGAGCACTACATCTGTCGGGGTATTAGAATCAAAAAACTTTCCGTCAAACTGGTCAGGAAATTTTAATTTACTCTGATCAATTCTTTTATTTGCCCAGCCAAGGTTAAAACCAGCCGTAAGCAAACTGCTGCTTCCAAGCATTTGGTGATAGGCCAACGAACCGTACACTTTGGTAGAACGGAGGCCGCCGCTGCCTGCTACATCACTTAAAATAAAACCACCTATTCCCAACCAGCCATATTCAATCTGGTTACGCAAAACCTGTGCATCGCCAAAAACACTTACCGTTTGATACGGTGTAGCCATGACAGAAGAATACTGGTTGCGGTAACTGGCGCCCAGCCTGTAATCTGCGTCTGGAATAAATCCTGTATTGGCAGGGTTGGTTGTAAGCGGGTTATTGAAAAATTGTGAAAAATGAAGATCCTGAGCCTGAACAAATGTGGTGATTTGCAGGCCAACAGCTACTATCAATAATATGTTGATTCTTCCTTTCATGCTTACTGTAACAGCAAATAAATTTTACCTTAATAACGTGATATCTCCCGTCTTTCGATATTTAGTACCGTTTGTAAATTCAACATCCAGTGTATAGGTATATACTTCCAGGGGCTGTAGTTTTCCTTTATATGTTCCATCCCAACCCTGGCTAACACTGTTACTTACAAACATTACCTGTCCCCAGCGATTGTATATTTTCCAGGTCATCTTTCCTATTCCAAAACCCTTTACGCCGATCACTGCGTTTTTCCCAAATTTGCCTGGTGTAAACGCATTTGGAACATCCACCAGTGGCAAAATTTTTGCCGAAACATTCATACAAAAAGTATCTATACAACCCGCAGGATTGATGGCTTGCAGACATACGCTGAAAGTTCCCGTAGAAGTAAACTGGTATAATGGATTCACTTCTTCAGATGTCTGTCCATCTCCAAAATCCCAGATGTAACTGGTTGCACCCAGGGACAGATTCCTAAACTGGACTGGTATATTTTCCGGAGCGGGGTTGGGTGCTGCTGCGAAATTTGCAGTAGGAATTTCATACACTGTAATGGTGTAACTGGTTGAATCTATCTTATTACAGGTTGAAGTATCATTGGCAATCAATTTAACCGTATAAGTTCCCGCACTTGCATAAAGGTGAACCGGATCCACATCTGTTGATGTAGTACCATCGCCGAAAGACCATTTAAAATCTGTACCACCCAGCGAAGTATTTTTGAATACCGCAATATATGGCTTACACCCTTTTGCAGGCGTTTCAAACTGCGCCTTAACGGTAACGGCTAAACGCACCTGCTTAACAGCTGAATCCGGCGAATTACAAAAAACACTGTCATCAACCACCAGCCTTACGATGTAGGTACCTACTGCTGCATAAGTATGCTGCTGATTTCCCAAACCGGCTCGCACCTGGGGCGTTCCATCTCCAAAATCCCATAGAAAACTATTTGGCTTGAAGGTGGGTATGGTGGCTGTAGTTGTATTGGTAAATGTATACGTAAGGTTGGTACAGGGAGGAATTTTTACCGCAATGAAATCAGGATGTACTTCGTTGTTACCCACCCTGACATGGGTATACGCGGTATCTGAAATATTACACGTAGTGGAATCTATAGAAACCAGCCTCAGGGTATACACCCCTACTTTTGTATAGGTATGTGTGGTGGAATTGTTGGGTGCATAAGTGGTATCATTTTTTGGACTATTAATATCTCCATAATCCCAGATATACATTTTTCCTTTGGCCAGGGTATCCGTAAATTTAATGGTAAGCGGAACACAGCCCACTGTATCAAACACGCCGTTAATGGTAGCTTTTACACTGGCACCGATGCCACCAAAATTCATTTCTATTTTAACAGCGGCTTCGTTGCAATTAGATGAGCCATTTGTTGGAGCCCATACGCCAGGTGTAGTAGGAAAAAATCCGGGAGTTCTTGGGCCGCCACAATTAGCGCAAATAGCCTGGTATATAATCCCGTTGGCATCAAATCGGCTGGTACCCCCGTCAACGTGGTCATCAAATCCACCGGTTTGCCCGTAAAAGCTACCAAATAGCTGGCTTTTTGCATCCTTTTCCAGAACAAAGAAATAGAAATCGCCCCCATCACTGGTAGATTTAAGCGCATTAGATGTTACCGGCATGCCCCTTGTTCCTGCACAGGGATATTGCCGTTCATTATTGAATTTTCCACCCCAGCCGGAAACATATACATTTTGACAGCGGTCAACCAAAAAAGCGACTGGCGAAATATTTGGGATAGAGGAATTGGTACCAAAAATGGTTGAAAACAAATAGGTAGATAAATCCGGTTTTAACTTGGCAATAAATTGCTTGGCGCCAGCATTGCTGTAAGCGGCGTTTTTTACCGGCCAGTTGCCGGTTGTAGCACCCATGATATAAGGAAATCCAAATTTATCGAACTGTATTCCATAGACAAGATCATTGCCGCTGGTACCAGCAAAAATGGTTTTTATAATGGATTTACCATCTGTTGTAATCTCGGTAATAAATCCGTCTGTTGCTCCGCCCTGGTTGGTAATACCCATGCCTGGTTCTACCGGCGAACCTGCGACGGTGCCGGGAAGCGTTGCACTGGTTGTGCCTCCAGCAACATACAAATTACCCCTTGCCGGATTGATGGATAACACAAAGCAGGCGTCGCTGCCCGTGCCGCCAAAAAAAGTGCTGAATATGATATTCGTGAGATTAGGTGTGAATTCCATTACAACTCCATCCTGTCTACCGCCACCAAACACGCCCTGTAATACACCGCCCGTAACCGGAAAATCTGAAGACTGTGTACAGGACGCCAGATAGATATTGCCAGATCCATCCAGTATCACTTCACTTCTTGCATCGTCTCCATAGTTTCTTCTTGTTTCAAATGCTCCATCCGTCTGACCGTTTGGCGCTCCTACCAGGGGAGAATATTTTGGCCTTATGTTAACGCCATCGTCTCCGCTTCCGCCCACTTTTATAGAGCCGAGTAAAGCTGTACCGGCAGGATTAAATTTGGTAACCACGATATCATAACCGCCTGGCTTACCAACAAATGCAGTGGTAGTTGGATAATCAGTTGACGTAGTGCGGCCGGCAACCACCAAATTTCCCTGCCCGTCACAAATCATGCTATGAGGTTGCTCATTGGCAGTTGATCCGCCCAGGTAAGTAGCATATAATCTCTTGGTTCCGTCAGGCGAAAATTTAATAATGGCAATATCATATGGTCCATTGGCATCTTCCTGTGACCCGCTGTTATACGTTTGGTCAAAAGCACCTGTTGATACCGGGTAACCGGCACCGAATGAAATACCACCTGCAAACAAACTACCGTCAGGCCCCGGCGTTGCTGTATATCCCCAGTTATCAGTTGTACTGCCGGTAAAAGAAGCAAAAATCAATGTTGGATCAATGATCAGTGTAGCATCAGGCGAATAATTTTTTACTTTGAATTTGACCACGTTGTCTTTAACAACATATTTGCAATCAACTGTTGTGCGACCGCCCGCCTCTACCTGGTACGAGTAGGGATATAACTCTTTTACATCACCTACTGAAGTACCTATGACAAGTTCCCGGTCTTTTACACCAAGGTTATTTACGCCGTCATACTTAAGGGCTATATCATTTACATCACCTCCCGGGTGCACAATTAAATCATATTTTAATGTGCCGGCGTCTGTATAGTAACGTACATCAATATTGGGATACATGTTGGTGTAAGTAACTCCCGAATATATTTTGCAACCACCCTGCCATTTGCTTTTATCATTGCCGATAAAATAATTGTTGTAGGTTGGCAAAGGCTTATCAGGACTGGCTTTTGCAGTTGCTGATGCTCCTAAAAAATTTACTCTGTAAGCGTGAGAATGTATTACAATTGCATCATTTGCGGTCGCTGGAAATTTACCTGGAATTGTTCTTGCAGCAGCTGAACCAGAGGTGCTGTCTGTATTCAATTTCCCATGCATTTGATCTGCCAGTTTTTTAAGATCATCTGCATTACGCAACACAACGCTAAATCCATTTTTTTGAAGAAAAAAAGCACCCGTAGAAATCTCGCTTTTAAAATCTGCCCTGCTGTCCCACTGCCCTTTGTTTTCTATAAACTGCAATTGTGCAAAGCTCCTGCTACCTATAAATATTATTAAAGAGGTAAGCAAAAAAGAAAGCGTTATATACTTAACAGAGTTCAATAGAGAGGTAATTTTGTACAAAGTACTGAAATATAATCAAACATACTACAGCCCTGCAACGTTTATGTATTGTTAATTCTACTTACGAAATTTTACTCCAAACCGTTTTACCTTTTTGAAAATGAAGGTAATTTTTTACCGGCGCATTTTCTTCCATCACCAAATCGGGGTCTGTAATAATGATTTCCTCCGCAGCAGTTTTGGCGGCTTCCAGCATCACCCTGTCACTTACTATATTTGCCAGTTTAAAGTTCAATAAGCCGCTTTGTTTAGTGCCTTCAATATCTCCCGGTCCTCTTATTTCCAAATCTTTTTCGGCTACTTTAAAACCATCGTTTGTTGCGCAGAGTATTTTTAATCTTTCCTTTGCGTCTTTTGACACTTTGTTTCCAGTCAGCAGCACACAATAACTCTGTTCACTTCCCCGCCCTACCCTGCCACGTAGCTGGTGCAACTGCGATAAACCAAATTTTTCTGCACTTTCTATAACCATGATTGAAGCGTTCGGCACATTCACACCCACTTCAATCACTGTTGTACTCACCATGATTTGTGTATCAGCTTTTACAAACCGCTGCATGTTGGTTTCTTTCTGATCCCCGGGCTGGCGCCCATGCACCATGCTGATCCAATATTTCGGTTCGGGAAAAAATGATTTTACTTCTTCAAAACCCTTCATCAGATTTTCGTAATCCATTTTGGCAGACTCTTCTATCAACGGATACACCACGTAAGCCTGCCGGCCTTTTTTAATTTCATCTCTTATAAAATCCATTACCATCGGCCGTTTATTTTCAAAACGATGTACGGTAGTAATTGGTTGCCTTCCCGGCGGCAGTTCATCAATCACGCTGTAATCCAAATCACCATAAGCCGTTAAAGCAAGCGTTCTTGGAATGGGCGTAGCCGTCATCACCAGCACATGTGGCGGTAATGTATTTTTGGCCCATAACCTTGCCCGTTGCGCCACACCGAATTTATGTTGTTCATCAATTACTGCAAAACCGAGGTTTTTAAACTGCACTTTATCTTCTATCACCGCATGCGTGCCGATCAATATGTTCAATGAGCCATCTTCGCAGGCTTTTAAAATTTCCCTGCGCTGTTTAGTAACAGATGATCCGGTTAATAGTTTTACACAAACCGGTAAATCTTTTACCAGGGCAGCGATGGTATTATAGTGCTGTTGCGCCAGGATTTCTGTCGGTGCCATTAATACAGATTGAAAAGCGTCGCCTTTGGTTGGGTGCGTATTATCAGCAGCAATCAGCATACTTAATAATGCAACAATGGTTTTGCCGCTGCCTACGTCTCCCTGCAGCAGCCGGTTCATTTGTTTTCCACTGCCGAAATCTTTTCTGATTTCCTTTAACACTCTTTTTTGGGCGTTGGTAAGTTCAAAGGGAAGATAGGTGTTGTAAAAAATATTGAATAGGTCGCCCACTTTGTTGAAGGTCCAGCCCTGGCTGAAACGATGACGGGTACTGCGTAATAAGCCCAGCCGCATTTGGGCAAAAAATAATTCTTCAAACTTCAGCCTTCTTACTGCATGCGCATACAATTCTTCTGTTGCAGGAAAATGGATAGAACGAAATGCATCCCAGCGGGAAATAAAACGGTATTTTAAGAGCAATGATTCCGGCAAATTCTCCGGCAGATCTTTAGCCGATAATTGTTGTAATAAGGCGTAGGTTAATTTTGCAAAGGCCCTGCCATTCAAGCCACGGGCTTTTAATTTTTCTGTAGAATAATAAACAGGTTCCAGGAATTTTTTACCATCCGCTTTTTCGGCTGTGTACAATTCAATTTCAGGATGATTGATTTGTACCCGGTTCATAAAAAAGCCCACTTTCCCAAAAACCAGGTAATGGTGACCAACGGTTAATAATTTTTCCGCCCAGCTGATTCCCTGGAACCAGACCAGTTCCATTTCACCTGTATCATCCTGCAGGTAAGCTACCAAACGCTTGCTGCGTTTTTCGCCTATCAGCTCAACGTGGGTCAATTTTCCAGCAACCTGTGCATATTCTGTTCCTTCATTTAATGTTGCAATCTTATCTATTTTGGTTTTATCCAAATGCCGGAAAGGATAATATTCCAGCATGTCCTTAAAAGTGAAAATGCTTAATTCTTTTTTTAGCATATCTCCTCTCAGCGGGCCAACGCCTTTAAGGTACTCAACCGGACTGGATAATATATTGGGTGAAGATGAAATAGTAAGTAGTTTATACAAATATATTTCTTTGGCAGGAAATGAGCCCCAACGCCAGGCCACCGGTCCCATCTGATTTTTAATCAGGATGCTGTAGGAAATTAGCGAGGCTGTGGATTGACAACGTTCCAAAAGTCTGTGCAGGCAAAAGGGAGCGGCACAACGATTTACTACAAAACTGTAAATGCACGTTCAATAACTTTCCGCTAAAACAATTAAATTATGCGGTTAAATTTAGTTTAAGAAGGTTTTCTTGCCGGTGGATTTCGATGAAAATGCATGGGCTTTTTACCATGTTTGCTGCCAGTTTCCCGGGGCACAAAGGTGGATGGCGTATAAGCCGGCGCTTCGCCAAACTGTTCAGGAACCACTTCTTTGGGAACGGGTTTTCCTAATAATTTTTCAATGGTAGCAAACTTGCGCTGTTCTTTGACACTGACAAAAGTAATCGCCGTACCTTCTGCAGCCGCCCTTGCTGTACGACCAATGCGGTGTACATAGTCTTCCCCATCGTGCGGCACATCGTAATTCAGTACCAGGCCAATGTTATCAATATCAATACCACGGCTTAATATATCGGTAGCCACCAACACCTGCAAGCGGCCACTTTTAAAATGCATGAGTACTTCTTCTCTTTTATCCTGTTCAAGGTCGCTGTGAATTTCATCGACCGCCAGTTTGGTTCTTTTTAACTCCCTGTTTAATTCTTTCACGCTGTTTTTGCTGCTGCAAAAAATAAGCACAGAGGAAAAAGTTTTTTGCATTAAGAGGTGCTTTACGAGGGGTATTTTTTGTGTATCGTACACCACATAAGCCAGCTGTGTAATTTTTTCATTTGGCTTACTGATAGATATATTTATTTCGGCAGGCTGGTGTAATATACGGCGGGCCATTTCTCTTATCTTATGTGGCATGGTGGCCGAAAAAAGCAGGTTCTGGCGCTTGGCCGGCAGGGCTCCAATAATGCGCATGATGTCATCATAAAAACCCATGTCGAGCATACGGTCGGCCTCATCTAAAATTAAATATTTTAATCCCTGGAATTTTACATAGCCCATGTTGATGTGCGCCAGCATTTTACCGGGGGTACAGATCACTACATCGGCGCCAGCGCTGAGGGCCTTTTTTTCCTGTATAAATGCATTGCCATCTCCACCTCCATAAACAGCAATAGAACTTACGGAAGTAAAATAACTTAAGCCTTCCATATGCTGTGCAATCTGTATGGCCAGCTCCCTGGTGGGTACAATTACCAACGCGGTAATGCTATGCTGGTTAAGCGGACTTGAAATTATATTATTGATGAGCGGCAGTAAAAACGCGGCGGTTTTGCCGGTACCTGTTTGTGCGGAAGCTATGACATCTCTGCCTGCTAAAACGAGTGGAATGACCTGTTCCTGAACAGGGGTGGCTTCATTGTAATTGGAGGCTTCTATGCCGTCTATCAATCTTTGATCAAAGTCAAAATCGGTGAACTTCAAAATGTGTAGGGAAATTAATTTAAAAAGAATGTATTGTTGTTAATGGTTGTTTGTTTTATTCAGCATTTGCTTCGGCTGTAACTTCCGGTGCTGGTTGTGGTGCGGTATTTTTTATAGTCAATTGAAATTTCGTGTTTAGAATTACTTCATACTGTCCGCCCCGCAACACTGCTTTTGTAGCATCATCTTCCAGCATAGCGCTTGCCAAATGACTGGCAAGATCTGATCCGCTGATTACATTACTTACTTTGCCATCTGTAAAAGCAATTACAAATTTATAACCCGCTTTGCGGCCCGTTCCCGCTCTTTCAAAATCTTCCCTGTTAAGGCTCAGTAACTGGTCGCCTGCGGCTGATTTTTTTAGTAAAATTCTAATTACCGGCAGGTATTTGTTCCAAATATAAGTATACATATAAAAGATTTTTAATTGTGCTGCCTTCGTACAAAGGACAAACATTGAACGAAAGTGAAATATGGCGTATAAAGATACAGCTTATAGATGGATAATGCTGTTTTGATTTTTCCGGATACCTGCCTGTTGGAGGTATTCCCGTGTTAATCACCTGGTATCAGTGGGTTTTACTATCTCCGTTCAGTTGAAGGCACAACAATTAATACAGGGGACTACCGGTCATTCCCCGCCAGCGGCAAATCAATTTTCATTATTGAATAAATATTTTCTTTGGCCTCCGGCGCTTGCATCCACAACCAATCATTATAAATACTACATTAGCAGCATAAAACGATTGTATGCCAAAATTTACTTTAAAAAAATCGCCGCAAACTAATTGTGCGCATTCATTGCCTTTATTACTTCCGCTTTTATATTAGCCGTTTTTACTGACGCCAATCAAATTATCATCTTCTTAAAAAATTCAAAATCTATTTTCATGCAGCAATACATCTTAGCGTTAGACCAGGGCACTACCAGTTCCAGGGCGATTGTATTTGACAAAATGGGCTCCATTGTTTCTGTAGCACAAAAAGAGTTTACCCAGATTTTTCCAAAAAGCGGCTGGGTTGAACATGATGCCAATGAAATATGGAGCACCCAGTTTGGCGTAGCTGCGGAAGCGATTACCAAGGCAGGTTTATCGGCGGAAAACATTGCGGCCATTGGTATCACCAATCAACGCGAAACAACTGTTGTATGGGATAGAAATACCGGCGTGCCAGTGTACAACGCCATCGTTTGGCAAGACAGAAGAACGGCTTCTTTTTGTGATGAACTCAAAGCAAAAGGCGCTGATAAAATTATCCGGGAAAAAACAGGTTTAATTGTAGATGCTTATTTTAGTGGTACCAAAATAAAATGGATTTTAGACAACGTAGAAGGTGCCCGGGAGAAAGCGAACAACGGGGAGCTGTGTTTTGGAACGATTGATACCTGGCTTGTATGGAACCTAACCAAAGGCCAGGCACACATTACGGATGTTTCCAACGCCAGTCGTACGATGCTCTGCAATATACATACTTTGCAGTGGGATGGCGAGCTGCAGGAATTATTAGGCATACCCGGCAACATGTTGCCGCAAATCCGCAGCAGTAGCGAAGTGTATGGCCACACACAAAATATTTTATCGGCCCATAATATCCCAATCGCAGGCATAGCAGGCGATCAGCAGTCAGCATTATTTGGACAAATGTGTACGCAGCCCGGCATGGTAAAAAATACCTATGGTACAGGTTGCTTTATGTTGATGAACACGGGTGAAAAACCGGTAACAAGCACTAATAATTTATTAACCACTGTAGCGTGGAAGGTCAACGGTATTACGCATTATGCACTGGAAGGCAGTGTATTTATTGCAGGTGCTGTTATACAATGGCTAAGAGACAGCATTGGCATTATTACAACCGCCGCCGAAGTTGAAACACTTGCCGCACAGGTAAAAGATAGTGACGGTGTGTATGTAGTACCTGCTTTTGCAGGCCTTGGCGCACCGCATTGGAACCAGCATGCCAGGGGCATCATAACTGGACTTACACGGGGATCGAACAAAGCGCATATTGCCAGGGCTGCCCTGGATAGCATCGCCTATCAAACCATGGATGTGTTGAAGGCAATGGAAGCTGATTCCGGTATCAGCATTAAAGAATTAAGGGTGGATGGAGGCGCAACCGTGAATAATTTATTAATGCAGTTTCAAAGTAACATCATGAATACAACCGTTGTACGGCCGGTTATTACAGAGACTACTGCCCTGGGCGCCGCCTACCTGGCAGGCCTTGCCGTAGGCTATTGGCCGGATATGGAATCTATACAGAACCAATGGCAGGTGGATAAAAAGTTTGTCTCTGCTATGGACGAGGAAGAAAGAACAGCCTTAACCAAACAATGGCAGCGTTCTGTAAAAACTGCCAAGGCATGGGCAGATGATGAATAGTGGAAATATTATCTTACGCGTTACGCCATCATAGAAATAAGAACTGACTTAAAAAACAATCAACCTAATTATTGCAATCAAATAAATCGTAGTTTTTAAGATGGACAGGCAAAAAATGTTACAGCAGCTGAATGATGTTGCGCAATGGGATATCATTGTTATCGGCGGTGGGGCCACCGGTCTCGGTTGTGCTGTTGATGCTGCTTCAAGAGGATATAAAACTTTGCTTGTTGAACAGGACGACTTTTCAAAAGGGACCAGCAGCCGCAGCACCAAACTGGTACATGGTGGCGTACGGTACCTGGCACAGGGCAATATTAAGCTGGTTAAAGAAGCACTTCGTGAAAGAGGCATCTTGTTAAAAAATGCACCACATGTGTGCCATAACCTGGCATTCATCATTCCTTCTTTTCACTGGTGGCAAAAATGGTATTATAGTATCGGGCTTAGCACGTACGATTTGCTGGCGGGTAAATTAAGCCTTGGTAAAACAAAAATGCTCTCAAAAAAAACAACCATGCAATTGTTACCGGCCATTTCGCCTGACAATTTAAGTGGCGGTGTATTGTACCAGGACGGCCAGTTTGATGATGCCAGGCTGGCGGTAAACCTGGCACAAACAGCGGTTGAACAAGGTGCGGCCATGCTGAATTATTGCAAAGTAATTGCCTTGAATAAAACAGGCGGCAATATCAGTGGTTTGGTGGTGGAAGATGTTTTATCCGGCATAAAATATACGCTCAATGGTAAGTCGGTTATTAATGCAACTGGTGTATTTACCGATAACGTAATTGCCATGGATGATGCCGGGCACGAACCTATTGTATCTCCGTCACAGGGCGTTCATATTGTTGTTGATGAAAAGTTTTTTCCTGGTAAACAGGCTTTAATGATTCCGAAAACGGATGACGGAAGGGTGTTGTTTGCAGTACCCTGGCATGACAAGGTTTTGCTGGGCACTACCGATACACCGGTAAAGGAAATTACAACCGAACCAAAAGCATTACAGGAAGAAGTTGATTTTATTATCAAACATTGTAACCGTTACCTGAGCACACAAATAGGACACGGCGATATAAAAGCGGTATATGCAGGTTTAAGGCCATTGATAAAAGTAAAGGGACAAAAATCCACTGCCATTTTACCAAGAGACCATACTACCATTGTATCAAAAAGTGGATTGGTAACCATAACAGGCGGTAAGTGGACTACTTACAGAACCATGGCCATACATGCTATTGACAATGCCGCTAATGCCTGTAAGCTGCCAAAACAACCCTGCGTCACAGACACGCTGAAAATTCATGGTTATACCCAACATGCAACAAGCGATGCTACGCTGAATATATATGGCAGTGATGCGGAAAAAATTATTGAGCTGAGCAACCAGCAGCCATCTCTTAAAGAAAAAATACATGCCGGCTTGCCTTATAGCAAGGCCACCGTTGTGTGGGCGGTACAACACGAGATGGCTATGACCGTGGAAGATGTTTTAGCAAGGCGAACAAGGGCATTGTTCCTGGATGCAGCCGCAGCTGTGGAAGCCGCTCCCATGGTGGCGGCGCTGATAGCAGGGTTACTGCAAAGGGATGACAAATGGCAAGAACAACAAGTTTTGGCTTTTACAGCAATAGCGCAAAATTACCTGGCACACTGATTAAATGTTTGATTCCTAAACCAAAAAATAAACTTTAAAAATGACACCTTTTATTGCAGAACTTACCGGTACCGCTGTGTTGATATTGCTGGGAGACGGCGTTGTTGCCAATGTAGTATTGAACAAGACCTATGGTAACAACAGCGGCCTTATTGTAATTGCTTTTGGATGGGCGATTGCTGTATTCGCAGGCGTATTTATTTCTGCAGGTTCAAGTGGCGCACACCTTAACCCGGCTATAACGATTGGCCTTGCCGCATTGGGTAAATTTGAATGGAGGCTTGTGCCTACTTATATTGCAGCGCAGTTACTTGGCGCAATGATCGGCGCATTTTTAGTATGGCTTACTTACCGCAACCATTTTGATGCAACGGAAAGCCAGGCATCCAAATTGGGCGTCTTTTGTACGTCTCCAGCCATTGAAAGCAGGGCAGATAATTTTTTCTCAGAAATAGTCGGCACTTTTGTTTTGGTAATAGGAGCTCTTTTTATCGTATCATCAAAAGAAAGCCTGGGTGCGTTGGACGGCTTGCCAATTTCACTGCTGGTATTAGGAATCGGGCTGAGTTTGGGCGGTACTACCGGTTATGCTATCAACCCGGCAAGAGACCTTGGACCAAGAATTATGCATGCCATCTTGCCCATTAAAGGAAAAGGAAGCAGCAACTGGAAATACGGCATTGTACCAGTTATAGCACCCATCATTGGCAGCTTGCTGGCAGCATTGTGCTATCATTTTATTCATTGATTTGTTAACCGGACGATTTTTATAACTGAGCTGTTTAAGCCATCCCCGGAATATCAATTCCGGGGATTTTTTTGTATGCTATTTTTTTGTACAGCCAGAAAAAAAACTAACCCCGGGCAGGTTCTTTTTTGTGCAGGTGATTCTCTGCTTTGTATGTTGTTGTTTTTTCATTAACTTACTGGTATAATTCATTCATCCTCCATGTAAAAACATTTTTACCTTTTTTCAATTGCTCTTCTCTCTTTGCCTGCAAGTGTTTTGTTCTATATCCCTTGTTGATTTAAAACACCCCATTACAATCAGGTAAAATGACAACAGACAACCCTCCATCCACAAAAACAGTTTCAGTAACTACCTATCTTATTATCTCGGCGATCAGCCTTATAGCAGCCTCCGGTATTGGTTACTACTATTTGCATTACATGAAACAGGGCGGCTCCGAAAAAATGGATGACCGCGTATTTTATCTGATTCTGGTATTGTTTGGAATGGCTGCCAGTGCGCTGATCTTCGGCATCATGAATTCTTATGCAACCCTGAAGGGCATCGAGTCGAACGTTACCTACAAATTTACCGGGCCTGTGGTTGGTGTGATATTAACAGTGCTCGGCGGCTTTATGATTCCAAAAGGTTCCAGCGATCAGATGCTTACGGTAAGGGTGTTTGATGAAGACAAAAATCCCATCACAAAAGGACGCGTTACGTTGACCTTTCCACACTACCAGCGGGAAGCCTCCGTGAATGAAAAAGGGATGGTGGTATTTCCCGAAATTCCGTACGATCAGTTACGAAACAACATTGCGATCAATGTGGTAAGCGATGGGTATATACCCGTCAATATCGACACTTTGTTGCCGAACTTTGCCCCCGTCAGTCTTATCCTTGCACAGGCAAAAATTATAAGGCTTGCCGGTACAGTAAAAGATGCAGCAGACCGCCCGATCAGGGACGTTGATATTACGGTGGATGGAACTCCTTATGCCACCAAAACCACCAATGACGGCAGCTTTCAAATACCGTTGCCCGACTACCATTTTGGCGACCGTGTAACAGTGGTTACTGCTCACCCTGCTTATGAAGACAAACAAAAAATGCTGAACATAACATCCGGTGAAATTGACAATATTGAGTTTGTATTAAACCCTCTTCCAATCAGTAATCCAACCTCCACTAATAATGCTAAACACAAAAAGAAATGAAAACACCCATTATACTCACTGCCTTATTTACGATACTTACTAATGCACTTGCTGCGCAACAGGTAATTATCAAAGGCACATTACGCTGCATCAACAATGGTGTGACTTCTACAAGAGGAGCCACCAATATTATCATCATTCCATCTTTTAATCCAAAAGCAGCCGTTGCTACCACTACCACACCACAGGGCTATTTTGAAATCAATACCGGTTGGAGCGCAAAAGACCTGCGGGATAAAAACGTGTCGCTGTATATTATTACCAAATGCAGCAGCTGCAAAAAGGTAGAACGCGTTTTTATTTCGGAAGACCTGGACAAGCGAAATCCGGATCCCTCCAAAATGTTTGTAACAATAAAAAACTGGAAAATACTGGAGAATTGCAAGGAATCAGAACTGCCCGATATTATGTCTGAAAAGCTGCTGGATTCAGCACATCATTTGCCTGCTTTAACCATTGACGGCAGCGCCCAGGGCAGTGCGGCAATGGGCCCGGTTTCGTTTATTAATTTATTTGAGAAATTGATTACGGTTGCAGCATCTCAAAAAGCAGGATTTTATAAGGCTGCAACGTTATTACCCGGCAAAATAAAATACGGTGAATTTCTCCACTCATCACCTCTTATCAATACAGATAATACCGGCTTTAATTTCGCTCCTTCACGCAATTTATCTGAAGCTGTATTTTGGAACGCCGCGGCCATTGCCAACAGCAGTAAACCCAATAATGTAAGCTTGCTGGCTAATTTTAAAAACAACATTAAACTGTCCGGCTATCAACAAATTGCGCCCAAACTGTATCTCGGCATGGGCGGCATTTATACGCAGCAAAATGAATTTAGAAATGTAATCTCGCAAAGGCTGGGTTCAGTCGCCAGCGATTTTGATACCGTGAACCGGACACATACCCAAAAGCTAAAAGAATTTGCCGCTTTTATAGCACCTGTATACTCAGTTAATAATAAACTAAGTGTGGCACTGACTTTAAAATCGGTATGGCAGCAATTTAATAATCCAAACCTGATTGTGCTTCAAAGCGATTTCGTGAATAATGTTGATTATGTTTTTTTTGTAGACGACAGTATCCGAAAACAACATTTTGATTTTGACGCATCGGTGAACTATAAAATCAATAGCTATTTACAGGCTGGTGTATCTGTAATGAATATTGCCGGAAACAAATTATACAAAGATCTTTTTATAAAAGACTCTTCCAACCAATCCTTTGTAAACCAACGTGCATATGGCATTGGCATATGTTATAAAAGAGAAAGATTGAATGTGGGAGTAGATGCGCTGTTCACTGACAAAGGATTGTATGATGCCGCAATTGGGGTAAACTACGTTCCGGCAAATAATATTTTGCTGGCCACCGGGTATGCCATTAAACAACAAAGTTTTTCAGCCTCCTTCAGGTGGAAGCATTTTAAACTGGCTTATATCAACGACAATAATTTAATGATTAATGAAGTGAGGCTTGCAAAAAATAAATTGTTCAACGGAAAAATTTATTCAGGTTTTGTGTTTGATTTTTAGCACACAAATACGTTGGCTGTAATACCATTTTATCTATGATAACTCCCCCAAACATTCATCCAGGTATTGCACCAACTCATCCGCATTTTGCTGATTGAATGGCATGGGTGGTTTTATTTTCAGCACATTGTGCAACGGTCCATCGGTGCTTAATAAATAACCTTTGTCTTTCATTTTTTCAACCACGATATCTATTTCCGGAACTGCAGGCTCTAATGTTGTTCTATCTTTTACCATTTCGGCGCCGATGAATAATCCATGGCCCCGCACGTCGCTGATGATGGCATATTTATCCATTAACCTCTTTAACCCTGCCACTAAATGGTTGCCGGTTTCCAGTGCGTGCTGTTGCATTTCCTCCTGTTGAATTACATCCAGTACCGCCAGCCCGGTTGCCATGGAAACCGGGTTGCCGCCAAACGTATTAAAGTATTCCATGCCATTGTTGAAGGCATCGGCGATTTCATTGGTAACTACCACAGCCGCCAACGGATGCCCGTTGCCGATCGGCTTACCCATTACCACAATATCCGGCACCACGTCCTGCAATTCGAAGCCCCAGAATTTTTCTCCTACCCTTCCAAAACCTACCTGTACTTCGTCTGCAATACAAACACCGCCGGCCGCGTTCACATATTTGTACACCTGTTTTAAATATCCGGGCGGTAAAGGAATTTGACCGCCAACACCCAATAAAGTTTCACAAATAAAAACCGCCGGGGATTTTCCTTCTGCCTTTAATGAGTCAATAATCCTTTGTACATCCGCTGCATATTTTTCACCTGCATTGGCATCGCCATATTTGTATGGGCCACGATACATATCAGGATTGATGGCTTTATGAATCCAGGGCATTTTACCAAAACCGCCCTTGCTGTCAAATTTATACGGGCTCATCTCCATGGCCACGGTTGACGTACCATGATAAGCATGATCAAGCACAATAATATCTTTTTGACGGGTAAAATGCCGGCTCATCCTGATAGCTAAATCGTTTGCCTCACTGCCGCTGTTGGTAAAATAACAAACAGACAGCGATTCCGGCAAGGTGGCTGTCAGCCGTTTTGCATACTCCATCATGTGATCATTTAAATACCGGGTATTGGTATTGAGCGTTGCAATTTGTCTTTGCATTCGTTTCACTACCACCGGGTGACAATGCCCAACATGCGAAGGATTGTTTACACAGTCCACAAAAGTGCGGCCTTTATCATCATATAAATATTGCAGCGCAGCTTTTATAATTTTAAGCGGCTGCTTGTAACCGATACTTAAATTTCTTCCGACATGTTTTTTTCTTTCTTCCAGTAAACCGGTATAGTCTTTGTCATTGATCAAGCCCTCATATCCACAGGCCGTTCTGAAACTATCCTGTGCTTTTACGGGGTTAATACGGATGAGCTGGTATAATAAATTCCAGGCAGGTTGCTCCGTAATAAAATGATGCTCGTTGCTGCTGTCGAGCGAGGCGTTATAGGCTGATTGTGTTACGCTGATGCACAACCTTGCTGCAATTAAATAATACAACAGGTCGAGCTCCTGTATTGTTAAAAGATATTCTGCGTGGTAATTTTTAACGATCACCGCGGCCGTTTCCAAAGGCCTTTTGTTATTCAGCATGGCGTACGTGCAGGCAACAGCCACGCTGTTGATGAGCGCTGTATATACCATATCGCCAAAATCAATCAGTCCACAAACGGTATTGTCTTTCACCAGCAAATTGTAATCATTGGCATCGTTGTGCGCATAGGCATGTCGCAGAGAAGCCAGTACGGGCATTACTTCTGTTTCAAATTGCAGTAAAAAATATCCCGCCATGCGCCTTTTTTCATGATTGGTAATGCAAGCCAGTTTTGCATTGGCATCCATCGCCGTACTGATATCCCAAATATAACGCCGGTGCATGGCGGGGTGAGAAAAATGCTGCAATGCCTTATCCATCTTGGCAAGAAAATTGCCGAGATCAGCATGTAAGATGTCATTCCTTTCGGTTGCATCTACCCAAAAGATGCCCTCTAAAAAACTCAGAATACGCAGGTAATAATTTCTGTCGTCAATTACCAGCGTTGTCAATTCCTTCCCTTCGGTATTCAGCAGGTAATGCTGAAACTGATTGGCCACTTCACTCGCCGCAAGATGATTTACAATTTTTACCTGCGCATCCAAAAAATGGTAGCCGTGTTCATCGGTGGCCACTTTTAAAATGTATTGCAGCCCCTCCTTATCTTTCAATAAAAAATTTAATTCATCGTAACCGTTAAGTGCTTTTGCTTTCACCGCTACGCCGTACTGTTGTAAAGCAAATGCTTCAATAAATTGTTCTGTAAATTCCATCTGATGAGTCCGTTTATTTTGTTACACTTTGAACCTGCTTCAAAAAATTGAAGCGTTATTTTCAATATCTTTCTTTTGCTTTTTCTGTTAATGTATCACCCCTTTTTATTAGCCGCAAGGTAAACGAATAGGTGTAATCCTGGTAGGGTAAGGTATACTCTGCATGGGTTTTAGCACCCAAGCTATTATCACCACCCAATCCCATTTGTTTGTAGTCAATGTTCCACCACACCAGGTTTTCATTTTGCATGGAACCTCCGTGCTTGTTTGCTTTTTGAGTGTGATCGAAATCGAGATTGTGCATATTAAAATGCAACACACCGCTGCTGAGCAAAGGCTCACCCAGGGCCATCAACCCGGTTCCGGCGGTATCAAGTAACGCCATCCAGCGTACGTCTGTTCTGTTGCCACTTTCCTGCGCACGGGCGTACGGATGAAACAATGCATCCACCGGTGCGGTATACAAATCCACGGCTGACGCATAATTGCGGTCCTGGTAATTATCAAATGGCCCCCTGCCCAGCCAGTTCGCCTGGTCGATACTTCCGTCCAGAATAAGCCGCATGCCAAACCTGGGCAATTCTGGAAATGGTTGTTTGCCTGCTTTTAATGACGCCGTAATTTCTATATCACCATTGGCATTAATCAAATACGTGGCATAATAATCAGCATCCACTAAAACAAGGTAATGGACCGTATTTACAGCGAATTCATGCGCATTGATTTGTTTTACGACAAATGATTTTAAGGTGGCATTTTCAGCCGCATGCTGCCATACGGCGCAACGCATTTGCAGGCTGTTGCCAATATCATTGTCTGTAACCGCCCGCCAAAAATTGGGAAGAACCGGAGCTGTCAACAATTCCTTGTTACCTTCTTTATACGAACTTAACCAGCCTGTTTTTTTATCGAAGCCCACAGCAAAAAGAGTTGAAGAAAAGGTTTGCTTATCTGTATCTTCTGTGCCAGCAATAACAGGAAAATTGGCTAATGATTTTATTGCTGGTTCTTTAAAAACCGGTAGTTTAAACTGCTCCCAGGCAACTACAAATTTTGCAGGAATCAATGCAGTTGCCTGCTTTGTTTCTGCTGCTATAAACAAAAAATATTCCTTGCCCGCGTCCGCATCAATGACCGGCAAATCAAGCTTTATTGCTGTGCTTTGCTGTGGAGAAAGATCAAAGGTTGAAATATTTCCTTTGGCAATTATCTTTCCATCAGCCTTTATATACCAGGTAATAGTATAATTATTGAGATTGGTAAAGTCAAAACGGTTCGTGACACGGATGGTATTTGTTGAAAAATCAACCGGTTCAAATAAAATATTCTGGTATACTTTTTTTAATTCAAAAGCCTGCGGATGCGGCGTGCGGTCGGCGGCAAACATGCCGTCGGCGCAAAAACTGGTATCACTTGTTTCGCCTACATTTCCCATGTCACTGCCATAGGCCCAGATGTCGCGGCCATTGGCATCTTTTCGCTTAAATGCCTGGTCACTAAAATCCCATACAAAGCCGCCCTGCAATTGCGGATACTTATAGATCAAATCCCAATCGTCTTTTAAATTGCCGCCGCTGTTGCCCATCATGTGTGCATACTCTACCTGGATAAACGGCCTCGGCTTCCAATCCTTCACATACTCCTGCATAACGTTCAGGGATTTGTACATCGGGCAAATGATGTCCGTATAAGGATTCTCCCTTGCCTCCTCGTATTGTACCGGCCTGGTGCTGTCTTTTGATTTTAAATAGTTGTAAGTAGCAACAAAATTGTTTCCAAAACGGCTTTCATTGCCCAGTGACCAGGTGATGATGCAGCAATAATTTTTATCTCTTTCCCACATGCGTTTCGTACGGTCGAGATAAGCAGCCTGCCAGGCAGGTTTATCTGACAGTGTTTTCAGTGGATGAAAATCCATACCATCGCATTCTATATTGGCTTCATCAATAACATACAAACCATACTCATCGCAGAGTTCATACCATTCTTCCCTGTTGGGATAATGGCTGCAACGCATGGCATTAACGTTGTATTGTTTCATCAGTTGGATATCCTTTACCATACTTTCCACCGTAATCACTTTACCGGTGTACATATCATGTTCATGCCGGTTGACACCTTTTATTTTGATGGGCTTGCCGTTTACCAATAAAAAGCCATGTTTTATTTCAATGTTTCTAAAACCGGTTTTATGCAAAATGCTTTCAAGGATATGTCCATGTTGATTTTTATAATTAATGAACAGTTTGTATATTTCAGGATGTTCTGCATTCCACTGCCGTACCGAAGGGATGGTAGCAGCAAAACGATAATCTTTTTTGTTACTGACCAATTGCTGTTGCTGAATGATTATTTTACCGGTGCTATCCACCAGTTGTATTTCAACGTAGCGGGTTGCTGCAACTGGTGCATCGTTCAATGAAACAGTTACATTCAATAATCCATCCTTGTATACTTCGTCCAAAGCAGCCTTTACAAAAAAATCATACACACATATTTTGGGTCTGGCTACCAGGTATACGATTCGTTCAATGCCGCTCAGCTTCCACATATCCTGTCCTTCCAGGTAGGTGCCATCACTGAACCTGAAAACCTGCACTGCCACACTATTCTGTCCCTTTTGTACAAAGCGGGTTATATCGAACTCTGCCGGCGTTTTACTGTCTTTACTCAGGCCAACATATTGTCCGTTGATCCAGATATAAAAGAATGAATTAACAGCCCCTAAATGGATAAAAATGTTCTTTCCATTCCATGCAGCCGGAACGGTAAAATTTCTTTTGTAAGAACCAACGGGATTAAAATCAGTTGGTACATAAGGCGGGTTAGGTTTGATGGGATACTCCACATCGGTAAAAATAAATTTATCAAATCCCTCTGTTTGCCAGTTGGCGGGCACTTTGATGTCTTTCCACTGATCGGTATTAAAATTGTTTTTATAGAAATCTGTCGACCGTGCTGCCACTGTATTAACCAGTGAAAATTTCCATATTCCATCCAATGATTGTATAAAAGGCGAACTGCTTTTTTGCAGTGCCTGCTGTTCGTTTGGATAGGGAATAAAATGAGCATGCGGGGCCATGGTATTTTGCGAAACCAGCTGCGGGTTTTCCCAATCATTGATGGTTTGTGCATGAACAACCTGCTGTAGCAACAGCAGGTAAGTAATTATTTTTATGGCAAGTTTTTTTCGTTGTATGGACATGTCGGTATGCGTAAAAATACAACAAGGAGTTATTGTATCAATAGCTCCTTGTTGTATTAAAAAAAGTTCAGTATTATAGACTCCAGCCTGGTCTGTACGTACGTTTTACAAACTGGTTGGCTTCATCAAAATTGGTGATCTTCATATTCGGACCGTCCCAAAGCAGTTTAATAAAACGACCAGGGTAATCAAAGTCATCGTTACCCTTTGGCTTGCGGATATCATAACTGCGAATGGCAAGGTTGCCCATCAGCACACTCTCTGTTAATGGACCAGCAATATCAAAATGCGAACTAAGGTTCTTCGCCTTATCACTGCCATATCCTGCAATGGCGGCTTCTACCCATGCTGCATAGTGACCATCTTCGCCATCTTTTACACGGGCTACTGTTTGCGGTACTTTTACTTCTTTGGTTCTTGAAGTCGGCAGCAATTGAGGATTAACGCCATAAGTGCCTGCCATCATTTTTCCTTTTGTACCAATAAAAATAACACCGTTTCCACCGTCGCCCATTTCTTCGTTGGCACCCAATTCTTCCGGGCGGGTGGGTTGTATGCCGCCATCCATCCAATGCAATTCTACATCGGGCTTGCCATTTTTACCTTTAAATCTTAACGTGATGTGCGATGCTATCGGACCGCTTTCAGGATAGTATGCTTTGTTCCAGTTTTCAATGTATTTTGTTGCTACGCTGCATTCTGCGCTGGTAGGATATCCCAGCCCCATTACAGCAAATGCAGGCGCCATAATATGGCAGGCCATGTCACCTAGTGCACCGGTTCCATAATCCCACCAGCCACGCCAGTTGAATGGTAGTATACCTTCAAAATATTCTCTTTTAGGTGCTGTTCCCAACCATAGATCAAAATCAAGTCCTGCCGGTATAGGAGATGTTGTGGCTGGTCTGCCAACACCCTGTGGCCATATAGGACGGTCAGTATAACAATAGATAGTATGTACATCACCAATGGTGCCTGCATTGTACCAATCCTGTAACTGGCGCACACCATCACCAGACGAACCCTGGTTACCCATCTGCGTTACCACTTTATATTTATGTGCTGCTTCTGTTAACATGCGGGCTTCATAAATATCGTGCGTCATTGGCTTTTGCACATACACGTGCTTGTTCAATTGCATGGCTGCCATCGCTGCTACACCGTGCTGATGATCTGGTATAGATACAGAAACCGCATCAATGGACTTGCCTTCCTTGCTCAGCATTTCACGGAAGTCTTTATAATATTTTGCTTTGGGAAATTTCTTACGGGTTTCAACAGCCTGGCGGTCATCTACATCGCATAAAAAACCGATGTCTGCTTTTCCGCTTTTAAAAAAGTTTTCAATATCGCTTGAACCCTTACCACCGGCGCCAATACCGGCCACCACCAGCCTGTCGCTGGGTGCAACAAAACCACGGCCCAATACATGGCGTGGTACAATAAAAAATCCGGCCGCAGTGAGTGCAGAGTTGCGGATAAACTTACGCCGGGAATCCTGAACGACAGTTTTCTTTTTCATGATGATCTGTGTTGTTGTTTTAAATTTAAGTTTGAAATCTTATATCGATGCGCAAAAAATTAAGCTACAATTTAACTTAACTATTTCGCTTTACAGCTACCACCTGTACTTTTTAATCCACCGTACAAAGCCCGGCCGATATACTTTTTGCGTTTAGCAAAATTATGCTTACCAAAAAACCGTGTATAAAGCAATCAAAACACCACTGATAATAATTGAACCTACGGCAAACCCCGGCGTAATTTTAAACATGGAGGAATCAACTTCAATTTCATGTTCGCCTTCCTTTTTAGGTCTGGCAAGGCTCATTACAATCATCAAAGCTGTAATGGTTACAAAGGTTATTACCATTCTGTTTAAAAAGGCAATATCAGGAAAAGCACCGCTCGTCCACACCGGTAAAAATTTCAACACTGTTGAAATTGGGATAGTTAATACAGCGCCTGCCAATGCTGCCGCAGCAGTTGTGCGTTTCCAGAAAAAACCGAGTAAGAAAATGGCCAGCACTCCCGGCGAAACAAAGCCTACATATTCCTGGATAAACTGGTAAGCCTGGTCAAGTGATTTTAGTGCAGGCGCTACAATACCTGCAATGACCATCGCAATTACAACAGCCCATCTTCCGGTCAACACCATCTTTCTTTCAGACGCTTCTTTGTTAAAATATTTTTTATAAATATCCAGCGAAAAAATCGTAGAGATGCTGTTTGCTTTTCCCGCCAGCGATGCAACAACGGCTGCGGTCAATGCCGCAAAGGCAATGCCTTTTAAGCCTGCGGGCAATAAATTCATTAAAGTTGGATAAGCATGATCGGGTTTGATGACACCTGCCGCATCAGACATCTCGTGCTGAAACATTCCTTTGTTATGCAATACATACATTACAATGCCCGGCAACACCGCAATCACGGGCACTAACAATTTTAAAAAAGCAGCAAATAAAATTCCTTTTCTGGCCGTGACCAAGTCTGCTCCCAGTGCACGTTGTACAATGTATTGATTGCATCCCCAGTAAGCAAGGTTATTTACCAGCATACCTCCAAACAGCACCGACAGGCCGGGCAATTCTTTATAATATTTGTTGGATGAATCAAATATCATGTGAAAATGTTCCGGCGCTTCTTTGCGTAAAATGGACATCCCTTTAAAAATATCTTTACCGAAGCCATATTCTTCTGACAATAAAGACAAGGCAAGATAAGTGGTCACTAATCCACCCAAAATCAGTACCACCACCTGCACAACATCGGTATAGCCAATTACCTTCATGCCACCCAGCGTAACTACCAGCGAAAAAATTACCAGGCCAACAATGCTCCATTCAAAACTCACCGTAGAGATGGACGAAATAGCAAGGGCACCGAGGTAAATAATAGAGGTAAGATTTACGAACACATATACCAGCAGCCAGAATACCGCCATGATAGTACTTACGGTATCATTATACCGCATGGATAAAAATTGCGGCATGGTGAAAATTTTATTTTTCAGGTACACCGGAATTACAAAAATGGCAATGATAATCAGCACCGCTGCTGCCATCCACTCGTAGCTCGATATGGCCAATCCCAATGCGAAACCCGAACCCGACATGCCGATAAAATGTTCTGCAGAAATATTGGAAGCAATGATGGATGCGCCGATTGCCCACCAGGTAAGGGATCCTTCCGCAAGAAAAAAATCTCTGGAACTGGCCGTGGACGACTTCTTTTTGTGGTAGATATAATATCCGTAAGCCGAGACCGCAATAAAGTAAACAAAGAATACAATGTAGTCGAGTGTATGCAATTGATTCATCAGCAAGCATTCATTTTAATGAACTGTCAAGATAAGTAAAAATGGCTGTTTGCAAACAATACACTGGTAGTAAATATCCCAAACACTAAACTACCACACTTTTCATCGTGAAAAATGTGGTAGTTTTTTTACATTAAACTAAAAGAGATAAAAAACAATTGTAACAAAATAAATAAGCAGGATATCAAATAAAAAACGGAGAGCTAAAAATGATTGCTTCGGTTAAAATTTTAAAGTGGCTGGTAAATATTTTTTTATCAATGCTTCGTAATAAGGTTTCAATTCAACCCAATTGGGAGGAGTTGGATTTTTAGAATATAAATCATATGGGTTAAAAAGATCTACCCATTTAAACATCTCATGGTCGTGGGCACTCATCAGGTGATCGTATGCGTGCTCACGATGTTGCGCATAAAAAGAGTGATAACGCAACATGTACAAACCGGGTTCAGGCAAATAATCTTTCATCATGTGGTATACATATTCATCGTGTCCCCAGGAAAGATGCACATTATCTAATCCGCAATTGGGGCTATATACACCGTACTTGGTGTTGTAGCGTTCGTCGTCGTAATCCGGGCTATCTTTAAAAAATTCGGGATACACAATTTTGTCTGAAAAGGCGCAACCAACCGGGAATGTATCACCCACAGCCGCCCATTGTGGTTCACCAAACAGGCAGAGTACTTTACCCATATCGTGCAACAAACCAGTCAGTACCATCCAATCGGGATGACCATCGCGACGGATCGCTTCAGAGGTCTGTAGTAAATGCTGAAACTGGTCAAGATCTGTATCCGGATCTGAGTCATCTACCAGTTGATTGAGGAACTGAAATGCGTCCCATACCGGCATTTCTTTTTTATCAAACTTTAAATAATTAGCCTTTTTGCTGAGCACAAAATCGTAACTCTGGTAAGTGTGGTTGAGCCTGTAAAATTCACGTACGGTATCTCTTTCCGGGCTCTCGTAATTGCGGTAGGCTTCTGTTGATTTATCGGTTGCGATTGACTCCGGATCGGGATAACGTTCCAATACATCGTCTTCCCAAACATCCAGGCTTTTTAGCGGATTGAGGGCGCTTTGGCTTAATTCATCTGTAGCAGGTAACATATGTGCAGGCATTTAAATTTTACAAGAAATTTACTTCTGCTAATTTGCGCATTTTAAATTTGTATCAGTACATTATGGCTGGGTTTATTTACGAAACCGGTTTCGTACAGAACGTAAATTTTATGTAGCTTTCGGTATTCTAAACAGGTATGAAAGAGAAAGTAACCAATGTAACGATTAAAATGCTGGCCAACCAATTGGGGCTTTCTATTTCTACGGTTTCCAAAGCCATCAGCGACAGCCATGAAATAAGCGCTGCAACAAAACAGCGGGTGAATGACCTGGTTGAAAAATTAAATTACAAACCCAACCCTTACGCCAGCAGTTTAAGAACCAGAAACAGTAAAACGATTGGAGTAGTATTACCCGAAGTGGCGGATAGTTTTTTTGCGCAGGCAATTAATGGCATTGAGTCAGTGGCTGAAGAAAAAGGATACCATGTACTAATCTATTTATCGCATGAAAGTTTTGAAAGGGAAGAACAGATTATAAAAGACTTTGAGAGCGGCCGGGTGGACGGTGTATTGATTTCTGTTGCAAAGGAAACCGAACAGCACAAACACATTGACACCCTGCTAGAGAAGAAAATACCACTTGTTTTCTTTGACCGGGTGATTGATGAAGTGGCCACCACAAAAATTATAACAGATGATTACGAGGCCGCCTTTACAGCAACTGAACATCTTATAAAACAGGGATACAAGCAAGTTCTTTTTCTGTCTTTTTCGCAAATACTCTCTATTTCCTGTAAAAGACTGGAGGGATATAAAAAAGCCCTGTATGATAACACCATAAAATTTTCCAGCGGCAATGTGCTAAGATTTTCAAACGATGCAAAAAAAGATTATAGCAATTTGTTAAGAAAACTAACGTCACTGAAAAAAGGCATAGGTGTTCTTGCATCTGTTGAAAAGTTGGCCTTGCCGGTTTACCAAGCCTGTGAAGAATTACAGTTACCTATACCACAAGATGTAGGGTTGATCAGTTTTTCTAATTTAGATTCCGCCGCATTTTTACACCCACCGTTAACGACCATTACACAACCCGCATTTGAAATGGGCAAAGCCGCGGCAGCCTTGCTATTAAAGGCTTTGGAAAGAAAAAATTTTGAACTGACGGATGAGGAGATTGTGATTCCTTCAGTTATGATTGTAAGAAAATCGACCTTGTAATGGATTAGATGGCTGCACAAATACTGATAATAAAAAAAGGTGCAAATAGCAAATTGCTTTGCCATTTGCACCTTTTTGAAAAACTTATTTTTATAAAAATTTCAACACCGCTTCGCCCATGGCTTCGGTACCTAAAATATTTTCTTTAGTAATTGTTCTGTCTGCAATATCAACAGTACGATAACCTGCTTTCAATACCTGGTCAACAGCACTGATCACCAACTCGGATTCTTCTTTCATTCCAAAAGATATATCCAGCAATAAAGCTGCAGACAATACTGAAGCCAATGGATTGGCGATTCCTTTACCCGTGATATCATGTGCTGAACCATGAATGGGCTCATATACACCTGTTCCATCTCCGATTGAGGCGGACGCCAGCATACCCATAGAACCTGCAATCTGCGAAGCTTCATCGGTAAGGATATCACCAAACAAATTGGCGGTTACCACTACATCAAAGCGACGCGGATCTTTAATCAGTATCATCGCAGTAGAATCTACAAACTGGTATTCCACTTCTACATCCGGATATTCCAATGCCAGCTTCTGAATTTCTTCCCTCCAAAGGCGGCTTGTTTCCAGCACGTTGGCTTTATCAACAGAGCATAATTTTTTGCGTCTTGTTCTGGCTGCTTCAAAAGCCTTGCGGCCTATACGCTCTACTTCAAAACGGCTGTACTCGGCCACATCGAAGGCGGTATTGCCATCATTCTTTCTTCCCTTTTCACCGAAATAAATATCACCGGTTAGTTCCCTGAAAAATAATATATCAGCACCTTTTAATATTTCTGGCTTAATGCTGGAAGCACCTAACAATTCATCAAATAATTTGATCGGACGAAGGTTGGCATATAGGCCCAATTCTTTTCTCATCTTCAGCAACCCCTGCTCTGGTCTTACTTTTGCAGAAGGATCGTTGTCATACTTAGGGTGACCCACTGCTCCAAACAATACCGCATCTGAATTGCGCATTTTTTCAAGCGATTCATCTGGTAGAGGATTACCGGTAGCTTCAATGGCCACATGACCAATCAAGGCTTCATCATACGTAAATTCATGACCAAACCTGGCCGCTATTTTGTCCAACACTTTTTTTCCAACCAAAGTAACTTCCTGTCCTATTCCATCTCCGGGAACAACAAGAATATGCTTTTTCGCCATGTTATTTTTATTTTATCAGGTAAATGTATTGCGTCTTTTGCGTGTATGCGTTATCGTTACTAAAGAATGTTCAGCATTTTTTCCGTTGCCTTAATGGCTGCTACCGTCTGGTCACTGTCAAGACCACGGGTTTTGAATTCCTTTCCGTTGTGCAACCAGGTAATGATGGTTTCACACAACGCATCCGACTTGCCGCCGGGCGGAATCCGCACCGTATAATCAGCAAGCACTGGCAACTCCATTTTCTTTTGTTTGTATATTTTTTTTAGTGCTGTAACAAAAGCATCGTACTGCCCATCCCCCTGTGCATGCTCTTCAAAAGACTCTCCATTGATCGCGATGTTAAGTGTTACCGATGGCTTTAGATTTTTCGAATGCGTCAACACATAATTCACGATCTGCACTTTTTGCTCAATGCTGTTGCTGTCTAAAATATCAGAAATAATATAAGGCAAATCAGCCTGTGTTACCATTTCCTTTCTATCGCCCAATTCAATTACCCGCTGCGTGACTTTCTTTAAATCTTCATCAGATAACTGGATACCCAATTGCTGCAAATTGTTATCTATATTGGCTTTGCCACTGGTTTTACCCAACGCATATTTGCGTTGACGGCCAAAACGCTCCGGCATAAGGTCGTTGTAATACAGGTTATTTTTTTTATCGCCATCTGCATGTATACCCGCTGTTTGGGTAAACACATTTTCGCCCACCACAGGTTTATTGGCGGAGATTCTGAAACCGGAAAAAGCTTCTACCAGTTTGCTTACGCTGTACAAAGATTTTTCTGCAACAGACGTTGTAACGGAGGGCATAAAATCGTTGAGCACCGCGATGGCGCTTGCCAGTGGCGCATTACCGGCTCGTTCGCCCATACCATTCACTGTAAGGTGAAGACCATGTGCGCCGGCTTTGACAGCTTCCAGTACATTGGCAATACTTAAGTCGTAATCGTTGTGCGCATGAAAATCAAAATGCAATTGCGGGTAACGGTTTACCAGTTCTGATACGTACTCAAATGTTTCAGACGGAATTAAAACGCCCAAAGTATCGGGCAACAAAACTCTTTTGATGGGTTGGTGCTGTAAAAAATCAAGGTATTGCAACACATATTCTTTGGAGTTGCGCATGCCATTGCTCCAATCTTCCAGGTACACATTGCATTGCAGACCTTTTTCTACTGCAAGTGCAATAACTGCCGCTATCTCATTGAAGTGTTCTTCGGGCTTTTTCTTTAACTGGTGAGTCAGGTGATTGAGTGATCCCTTTGTTAAGAGGTTCATCACTTTGGCGCCGGCTTCTATCATCCAATTAACAGATGTGTCGCCGTCTACAAATGTCAGCACTTCTACTTTATCCAGGTAGCCATTGGCAGCAGCCCAATCCGTTATTTTTTTTACTGCCTGAAATTCGCCTTCAGACACCCTTGCCGAAGCAATTTCAATTCTGTCAACCTTTACCTCTGTTAGCAATAACTGGGCAATGGTTAATTTTTCAGATGCAGAAAATGACACACCGCTGGTCTGTTCGCCATCCCGGAGCGTTGTGTCCATTATTTCAATATGTCGTGGTATTTTTTTCAATTGCTTACAGCGATGCTGGTAGATTATAACTTTCTAAAAAAAGAAATTCGATGGATGTTCACCAGCTGATTAAATCGCATGGATTTTGGCAAAACCGGCAATGTCTTCCTTCATGGCTTGTAGATAATCAATGTCATCAAAGCCATTTAACAGGTTGTGCTTTTTATAGCCGTTGATGTTAAAGGTTTCTTTTTCGCCTGTAGACAAAATAGTAATGGTTTGGTCAGGAAGACTTACAGTAAATTGATTTTTAGGATCCGCTTCGATGGAAGAAAATATTTTTGCTAAAAATTCAGGGCTTACCTGTACTGGTAAAATGCCCATATTGATGGCATTGTTTTTAAAGATATCAGCAAAAAAACTGGATACCACGCAACGGAAGCCATAGTCGTAAATAGCCCAGGCCGCATGTTCTCGGCTGCTGCCACTTCCAAAGTTGGTACCGCCTACTAATATTTTTCCGGTGTAAATAGGATTGTTCAACACAAAATCCTGCTTGGGTGTGTTGTCTGCATTGTAACGCCAGTCCCTGAAAAGATTGTCGCCAAAACCTTCCCGCTTGGTTGCTTTTAAAAAACGTGCCGGAATAATCTGGTCTGTATCTACATTCTCGATTGGTAAAGGAACTGCGGTGCTGGTAAGTTCATTAAATTTATCGTAAGCCATAATTGAATTGATAATTAATAATTGATAACTAATAATGAGAGATGCATCTATTACATCAAATCTCTTGGATCGGTTACGTAACCGGTGATTGCTGCGGCGGCCGCTACCAGCGGACTTGCCAGCATGGTGCGGCTTCCGGGCCCTTGTCTCCCTTCAAAGTTGCGGTTGCTGGTACTTACTGCATATTTGCCTGCAGGCACTTTATCATCATTCATTGCAAGACAGGCAGAACAGCCCGGCTGACGCAAAGCAAAACCAGCTTCGGTTAAAATATCCAGTATGCCTTCTTCTTTAATCTGCGATTCAACAATGTGCGATCCAGGCACTACCCAGGCAGTAACATGATCCGCTTTTTTACGGCCTTTTACAATGGAAGCAAAAGCCCTGAAATCTTCAATACGGCCATTGGTACAACTGCCGATAAACACGTAATCTACTTTTTTACCGATCATTTGATCCTGCTCATGAAAGCCCATATAATTCAGGGATTTTTCATACGTGGCGGCACCGCCTTTTAAATCAGCTCCCTTAGGAATTGATTTTGAAATACCCATGCCCATTCCGGGGTTGGTGCCATAAGTAATCATCGGTTCAATATCAGCCGCATTAAAATTGTATTCTTTATCGAAGGTTGCGCCTTCGTCGGTTTTCAATGTTTTCCAATAGGCCAATGCTTTGTCCCATGCTTCGCCTTTTGGTGCCAGCTCTCTTCCGTTGATATAGGCAAAAGTGGTTTCGTCAGGAGCAATCATACCGCCCCGGGCGCCCATTTCAATGCTCATATTGCATACCGTCATACGGCCTTCCATGCTCATTTTTTCAAATACCTCGCCTGCATATTCAACAAAATACCCGGTGGCGCCGGCGGTAGTTAACTGCGATATAACATATAAAGTCACATCTTTTGGTGTAACGGCTTTTCCTAAACTGCCGGTTACATTGATGCGCATTTTTAATGGTTTGGGTTGCATGATACACTGGGAAGACAATACCATTTCAACCTCTGAAGTACCTATGCCAAAAGCAATCGCACCAAAAGCGCCATGCGTTGATGTATGAGAGTCACCGCATACGATGGTCATGCCCGGAAGGGTGATGCCATTTTCTGGCCCTACCACGTGTACAATACCATTTTTTGGATTGCCCAGTCCCCAGTGCGAAATACCGTATTTGGCTGAGTTTTGTTCCAGTGCCTTCAATTGGTTGGCGGATAAAGGATCTGCTACCGGCAAATGCTGGTTTACGGTAGGTGTATTGTGATCGGCAGTAGCAAACGTGTGTTCAGGAAACATCACTTTTATTCCCCTGCTCTCAAGGCCAAGAAACGCAACCGGGCTGGTTACCTCATGTATAAAATGCCTGTCAATAAAGAAAACATCAGGCCCGTCTTCTATTCTTCGTACTACATGTGCATCCCACACTTTATCAAACAAGGTAGTTGGCTTATTACTCATTGTAAATATATTTTTGAATTATTTTGCAAATATCCATTGTTATCGGGTAAAAATTGCAAAAACACAGATAAATCTGAACAAGGGTTGAATAAAAACTTCCAAAAGAATATAAAATTGAGATTTTTTCTTATTTCATCCGGGGACATTTTTCAAGTCATTTGCTTCAAAAAGCAGGTTTAAAAATGTTACCTTTTCAGCTAACGGTTTCAGTAATGGATGCGTTATAAAACAACTATTTTTTTAATAAAATCTAAGCCAGTATTGTTTTCGGGTTAAGGACAACTTCTTTGTCGATAAAAGTAATTTTTTATCTCGGCCATTTTTGTAACGGTTTGTTATTGGCCTAAAAACATTTTTTCAAGTGCTGTTATCCGCCTACCTTCACTCATCAGATGACCTGACGACTATGGAAAGTATTGTAAAAAGAAGCGGCGTATGCGATGAGGTGGTAACCAAATTGCAGCAACAAATTGCCTCGGGAAAATTTAAAACAGGGGAAAAGCTGCCATCAGAACCGGTGATGATGCAGCAGTTTGGCGTTGGCCGCTCCAGCATCAGGGAAGCCATCCGCATATTAGCCAACAAGGGACTGGTAACTGTTAAGCAGGGCCTTGGTACTTTTGTTGACGTTCAGAACGGCACACTGGTTCCCTGGTACGACCGCCTGCAGCGTTCTACCTCAAAAGATCTGAATGAAGTAAGGCAATTGCTGGAGCTGAAAATTGCAGAAAAAGCAGCTTTAAACAGAACGCAGAAAGACATTACCATCCTTACTAAATTATTAAAGAAACGTTTGCATGCCGCTCAAAATAACCTTGCAGACGAATGCATTGATGCGGATATTCAGTTTCATATTGCCATTGCAGACGCGGCCAAAAATGATATACTGGCAGACTTATATAAAAACATCGCCGCACAGATAAAAAAATCATTCCGGCAGGCCTATACCGATACGGAAATGTTTGTTATAAAACATTCGATACACGAAGACCTGTTGCAAAGCATCATTGATAAAGACCCCAAAAGAGCCTGGGAATGTGTGATGAATATTATTGGGGAGAAGGCGGAAAGCTGAAGGCTTAAGGCGGAAAGCTAAAAGCAACAGGCGTAACTCATTTACTAACTGATACCTTTATAAGTATGATGATTTGTTTAAAAAACAGAATGCTGCTTTTGCTGCTGAGCGGATTTTTTTGCGGGCAAACTACGGTAGGCCAGGAACAAAAGCCGTTGTTGCTTTCAGAAGCGATACAAAACGGACTTCAGCATTACCAAAGCATACAGGCCAAACAAAATTATCTTCATTCATCTGAGGAGCTGGTAAAAAATACACAAAAAGAATACCTGCCCAATGTGCTGGCGTCTATACAACAAAGTTTTGGCACCATCAACGGGCAGTTTGGTCCGGCTGCTGCTTACGGCGTACCTGGCACCAGTTCATCAGGCCCTACCTATAGCAGCCAGAGTTGGTCTGCCGCATTTGGTGGTGTGTATGTATTAAATACCAACTGGGAAGTATTTTCTTTTGGCAGGTTACAGTCAAGGATTGCTTATGCAGCATCACAGGTAAGCAGAGATTCTGCCGATCTTGCGCAGGAACAATTTGTACAGGGTGTAAAAATAGCAAGTGCCTATCTTAATTTACTGGTTGCACAAACCCTTTTAAAAACAGCCAATGCCAACCTGCAAAGAGCAACCACTATACAAACGGTGGTATTGGCCCGTACCAAAAACGGCCTTAATGCCGGCGTGGATTCTTCCATAGCCAATGCGGAAGTTTCCAAAGCAAAGCTGCTGATTATCGATGCTTCCAACACAGAGCAAACTTATAATAACCAACTTGCGCAATTGATGAATGCCTGCGCCATCAGTTACAGTGCGGATACTACTTTCTTAAAAACATTACCATCGACCTACAATACCGATCTGGCCATTGAACAAAATCCACAGGTTAAATTTTATAAAAGACGTATTGATCAAAGCGACCGTTATGCAAATCTGTTAAGCAAAAGTATTTTACCCGGCGTCAACCTGTTTGGCATTTTTCAAACAAGAGGCTCTGGGTTTGATTATAATTATACCGCTCTCAACAACAACTATTCAAAAGATTATTTTACCGGCATCAACCCCACCCGGAGCAATTATGTAGCTGGTGTTTCGATGGCATGGAATATTATGAGCATCTCTAAAATAAAACACCAGGTACTATCGCAGCAATTTATTTCAAAAGGATTACAGAATGAATATGACCTTATCAGTACCCAATTAAAAGATCAGCTGGTGCTGGCCGACCAGCGCATTGCCAACAGTTTGCAGAGTTGGCGTGAAGCTCCTGTTCAATACAAAGCAGCATCTGATGCTTATTTGCAAAAATCGGTGTTGTTTAAAAACGGGCTCAGTAATATCATTGATCTTCAACAGGCACTTTATTTACTGAACCGTGCAGAAACCGATGTGAGTGTTGCCTATATCAACGTGTGGCAATCTTTGTTACAAAAGGCCGCTGCCTCGGGAGATTTTGATTTGTTTCTAAAGCAAGTGCGATAATACAGTTATGAGTTATGAATTATAAGTGATGAGTTTTTTATGGCCGGGGGGGCATTGCAACAATACAAGAAAATCTCCAGGTCGAAAATAAAAATCAGAATTCATCAAGAACATTCGTAACTCATAATTCATAACTTATAACTCATAACTAAAAAATGAACCTGATAAGAGCTGCATTACGGAAACCCATTACCATACTGGTTTTGGTGGCAGGACTAACCTTTTTTGGTATCAATGCGGTACGCAATATCAAGATTGATATTTTTCCGGATATGAATATGCCGGTGATTTATTTATCGCATCCTTATGGCGGCTATACGCCTGACCAGATGGAATCTTATTTTGGTAAAGCCTATGTAAACCTGATGCTGTATGTATCCGGTGTAAAGAGCATTGAAACAAAAAATATCCAGGGCCTCACGCTGATGAAGCTTACATTTTACCAGGGCACCAACATGGCCCAGGCCGCGGCCGAAGTGTCTGCTTTCAGCAACAGGGCGCAAGCCATTTTTCCGCCGGGCTCGCAGCCTCCTTTTATCCTCCGCTTTGATGCATCGACCCTACCCGTCGGGCAATTGGTATTGAGCAGTGCTACCAGGACCAACAACGAATTATTAGACTTTGCCAACGTTTATGTGCGCTCTTCTTTTTCTTCCATACCCGGTCTGGTGGCTCCTGCACCTTTTGGCGGCAATGTGCGTACGATAGTTATAAAAGTTGATCCTGAATTATTGCGGGCACACAATTTTACCGCCGACCAGGTGGTAGAAGCGTTGCGTGTAAACAACCAAACTTCACCTGCGGGCAATGTGCGCATTGGTGATAAAAATTATCTAACCCCGGCAAACACTACCATCAAAACAGTTAAAGATTTTGAAAATATTCCGCTGTTTAAAGGTGGTGTTCAAAACCTGTATTTAAAAGATGTAGCTACCGTAGAAGATGGCGCAGATATTACCACCAGCTATGCCCTCATCAACGGCAAACGTTCTGTGTACCTGGCCATCACAAAATCAGCTGATGCTTCCACCTGGGAAGTAGTGCAAAACCTGAAGAAAGCCATTCCGCGTTTTCAGGCTTTGTTGCCTGCAGATGTAAGCCTGTCTTACCAATTCGATCAATCCGGTTATGTGATCAATGCCGTTAAAAGCTTATTGAGTGAAGGAGCCATTGGTGCCATCTTAACCGGCTTAATGGTGCTGCTTTTTTTAGGTGATCCGAGGGGTGCATTGATTGTTATCCTGACAATACCAATTTCCATTATATCAGGCATTTTATTTTTATCGCTGTTTAATCAAACTATCAATATCATGACGCTTAGCGGGCTTTCGCTGGCGATTGGTATCCTGGTAGATGAATCGACCGTAACCATTGAAAATATACACCAGCATCTCGATATGCACAAGCCAAAGGCATTGGCCATTTGGGATGCGTGTAAAGAAATTGCCTTCCCGAAATTGCTCATCCTGTTTTGTATACTGGCGGTATTTGCTCCCGCCTTTACCATGAAGGGCATACCCGGCGCTTTGTTTTTACCGCTGGCGCTGGCCATCGCTTTCTCCATGATTGTATCTTATTTTATGGCGCAAACTTTTGTGCCCATCATGGCCAACTGGCTGATGAAAGATCATCATGTAAAAAAAGGTGGTTCATCAACCGACATGACGGATGAAGAAGAATTCGCTGCCAGTGGTCTTACACGGGAAGAAGAAGGTGATACCTGGGATCAGAAAAAAATCCTTGCGGAAAAATCGATGCATGACGACGGTAAAAAGCATTCTCTTTTTGAAAAATCCAGGATTCGGTTGCTGAGTTTTTTATCACGGTTGTTTCCTTTTTCGGCCTGGGTGGTGGTAGCGTATGTTATTATTATTTCCGGTATTGCCTTTTTATTGCTAAGTAATATCGGGCGGGATGTATTACCTAAGGTCAATGCCAAACAGTTCCAGGTAAGGCTGCGTGCACCCGAAGGCACAAGAGTCGAAAGCACAGAACTGGAAGTTGTAAAAGCACTCGCTGTGTTGGATACAATGGCGGGCAAGGATAATATTGCCATTACTTCTGCTTTTGTGGGTATACACCCTGGGTTGTTTTCCACAAGTCCCATTTACCTGTTTATGGCCGGCCCACACGAAGCGGTTTTACAGGTGCAGTTAAAAGAAGACTATAAAACCAACCTGGAAGAGTTCCAGGATAAATTCAGGGAAAAAATTAAAGCGGCCATGCCGGATATCAAATTATCTTTTGAACCCATTCAGTTGACCGATAAAATTTTAAGCCAGGGATCACCCACACCAATTGAAGTAAAAATATCCGGTAAAAACAAGGAAGTAAATGAAGAGTATGCCAATAAGCTGATTGAAAAGCTAAATAAAATCCCCTATCTGCGGGATGTACAGATTGGACAGAGCACTAAATATCCATCCATTAACATTGATATTGACCGTATAAAAGCGGCACAACTGGGCGTAGATATGTCAGATATTGCCCGCTCGCTTACAGCCTCTACTTCTTCCAGCCGGTACACAGAAAAAAATGTATGGGTGGATCAAAAAGCCGGGCTAAGCTATGGTGTGCAGGTGGAAATTCCGGAGAACAAGATGAAAAGTGTGAATGACATCAATGAAATAGCCGTTCTTAAAAATCAGGCCAGGCCTGTGATTGGTGATGTTGCTACTATTTCGGAAGGAACAACCCATGGAGAAAATGACAACGTCGGCGTGATACCGTTACTTTCTGTAACAGCCAATTTATATAAAAAAGATTTAGGCCATGCCACGCAGGACGTTGACGCAGCTATCAAATCGCTGGGGCCACTACCCCGTGGACTGACCATGGAAGCAGGTGGCTTAAGTAATGTACTTACTGAAACTTTGGATAGTTTGCAGAGTGGATTGATCGTGGCCATCGTAGTAATATTTTTAATGCTGGCCGCCAACTTTCAATCGTTTAAAGTTTCCCTTGTAGTACTGGCGACCGTGCCCGCTGTAATATTGGGCGCATTAGTACTACTGGAGTTAACAGGTTCAACATTAAACCTGCAATCGTACATGGGTATGATTATGTCGGTCGGCGTTTCCATCTCCAATTCTGTATTACTCATCACCAATGCGGAGCAGTTGCGCAAACACAATGGTGATGCTATCCTATCTGCCAAAGAAGCCGTGGCCTTGCGCATGCGCCCCATTCTTATGACAAGTGTGGCCATGATAGCGGGTATGATACCAATGGCTGCAGGTCTTGGGGAAGGCGGCGACCAGGCATCGCCATTGGGACGTGCCGTTATTGGCGGACTGGTAGCATCTACGTTTGCAGCATTATTTATTTTACCCCTTGTTTTTGCCTGGGTACAAGGAAAGGCCGGCACACAGTCTGTATCACTTGACCCTGAAGACAAAGAAAGTAAACACTATATACCATCTTTATATGAAAAGAAATAACCTCGTAGTTACAACATTGCTGACCGTAAGCCTGTTGCTGATGATGACCATGCAAAGCTGTAATTCATCGGATAGAGGGAAAACAGAAAACAAAGCCGCAGCAGTAGTAGCAGTGCCGCCTACGCCTGTGTTTGTATTACAAAAGGGCATGCTTGCCAGCAGACTGGACATACCGGGGGAATTGATCGCTTTTCAAAAGGTGGATTTGTATGCGAAGGTCAGCAGCTTTGTAAAAAAGATGTACGTGGATGTTGGTTCGCAGGTAAAACAGGGTCAATTGCTGGCCACCATGGAAGCGCCTGAAATTGGATCACAACTGGCAGGCTCACAATCAAAACTGGAATCTTTCAATGCACTTTACCAGGCAAGTAAAGCTACTTACAACAGGCTACTGGAAACCAGTAAAACGCCGGGCACTATTTCGCCCAACGAACTGGAGCTGGCGTTGGCAAAACAAAACTCCGATCTGGCCCAATTAAATGCGGCCAAAGCAGCAGCCAGGGAAATTACCGACACAAGGAACTACCTGGAAATACGGGCACCATTCAGCGGCGTTATCAGTGCGAGGAATGTTAGCGCAGGTGCTTATGTCGGCCCCGCCGGCAAGGGTTCTGATATGCCCATCTTTTCATTGCAACAACAAAGCAAACTTCGCCTGGTGGCCTCCATCCCCGCTACTTATACTTCTTTTCTGAACAATAAAAGCAAGGTGAATTTTACAGTGAATTCACTGGCAGGAGAAAAGTTTACAGCAACGATTGCCAGACTTTCCGGAGCACTGGACAACCGGCTTCGCTCCGAATCTATTGAGATGGATGTAGACAACAGCAGCAAAAAATTATTGCCCGGCATGATTGCTGAAATCTCAATTCCACTTCCTGCGCAGGATAGTAGTTTTGTTGTGCCGAAGACAGCCGTAGTAAATTCAACTCAAAAAATATTTGTGATCAGAAAACTCAACGGCAAAGCCGAATGGGTAGAGATAAAAAAAGGCAGAGACGCCGATGGCAAAACAGAAGTGTATGGAGGAGGCTTAAAGACTGGCGACACACTGGTTACATCAGGCAGTGAGGAAATCCGGGAAGGGACTGTTATTAAATAATATAGCTGCTACTTAAGTTTCAGAGAATCGGGTTGTTGGTGATAAAATAGAAAACTAAGCCATTTTATTTTCCGATACAAAACTTACTAAAGATGAAATCCAGCACATCTTCATTCGAAATATCACCTGTTATTTCTGAAATGTAATGAAGACAACGGCGTATATCGAGCGCCAGCAGATCACCGGGAATGGCATTGTTTAAACCGGCTTCAATATCATTCAATGAACGCTCCACCTGTTGCAAAGCCTGCTGGTGGCGGGCATTAGTAACAATTACGCTTTCAGAGGAAGGAAGTTCATGTACGGTTGATTTGAAAATGACACCTTTCAATTCATCAATGCCCGTTTTATTTTTGGCAGAAATAAAATGAATGTTGTTGATACCACTAAACTTGTTTTTTATTTCATTGGTCGTGGCTATATCGGCTTTATTTCCCACCAGTATGACTGTGTTGTTGTTCTGCTGTAACATATCAGCGATCACTTTCAATTCTTCCGCACTAATTTGATTTACGTCGAAAATGTACAATACAACATCGGCCGATTTCATCTTTTCCAGACTCCGTTCTATCCCCACCAGCTCTATACTGTCCGTACTATGCTCCCTGATGCCTGCAGTATCAATTAACCTGAATAAAATACCATTGATGTTGAGTACCTCTTCAATGGTATCCCTTGTAGTGCCGGCAATTTCACTCACGATGGCACGGTTTTCATTCAGCAGTGTATTTAGCAAAGTAGATTTGCCCGCATTGGGTTTACCAATAATGGCAACACTCACACCGTTTTTAATTACATTACCCAATTGAAAAGAATTCAATAATTGTGTAGTGGTGGTTTTAGCCGAGCGGATGAGTTCGTAAAACTTTTTACGATCTGCAAACTCCACGTCTTCCTGGCTAAAATCCAGTTCCAACTCTATCAATGCAGAAAAGCTAATCAGTTCTTCCCGCAACGTTTTTAACACCTCGCTAAAGCCGCCCCTGATGTTATAAAGCGCAGCCTTTTGTGAGGCTGCTGTATTGCTCGCAATTAAATCAGCAACTGCTTCTGCCTGTGTTAAATCCAGTTTGCCGTTTAAAAATGCCCGCTGGGTATATTCGCCCGGTTTGGCCATTCTTGCTCCATGATTAACGCATGCGTGTAATACCTGTTGTTGCACATACGGACTACCATGACAGCTAATTTCCACCACATCTTCTCCTGTATAACTTTTGGGACCTTTAAATAAAGAAACAACTACTTCATCAATCAGTTTTCCCTTATCCTTAATCAACCCAACATGTATCGTATGAGAAGGCTTGCCTGATAAATCTTTTGATGAAAATAAGGTATTGATTATACCGAAAGCCTTATCGCCACTAAGTCTTATTACACCGATAGCTCCCACTCCCGGAGGAGTTGCCAATGCGACAATGGTATCTTGCCAGCCGGATAATTTATTTGTCATGTGGCAAAGATAAACCACTATTAAAGTGTTTCTGCTTCATGGATAAAATTTGGGCATTTCTTAGTACGGCTTTACCGAAAGATATCTATTGTCGGCTTTGTCTATCTCAGTTGTGTAGTAATGCTTTACTCCATTGATCGTTACTTCATCCAGCACATCTACAAAGTTCTGGAATGTGCTTACATCGGATGGTTTTATGATCAATACAAAATCATCTGCAGTGCCCTTTAATTTTTGTACTGCCTTTCTTTTCTGCAAAATAATTTCGCGGATGCCTTTATCACTAAAATTAGTTTCTCCAGCAATTGCGTTTGCAGAAGGCATTCCTTCGTAATATCTTATCACATTGTCTTTGTCAAGCAGCACAGTTAATGCGCAGGATTGGCATATCATATCACTGGGAGGCACTTTATCATAAGGCATATTCATATTCATTACCGTGGGCGTGGCGAGTGAGGTGGTAAATACAAAGAAGGTGATCAGAAGAAAGCCAAGATCCACCATCGGGGTTAAATCAACCCTGGTAGTCTTTTTTTTGAATGCAAATTTCTTCTGTTTGTTGCCGGGTTTGTTGTTTTCGATTTCTGCCATAACATATAGTTTGTAGTAAGATGTTGGCCGGTGTTATTTCCATACTGTTTGTTCGATAATTTATCACCAGTTTTTAACTGAAAAGTCTTTTAAAAATCAATAAAATACAATTGACTACAAGACAAAAAAATCCCTTTACAAAATTGTAAAGGGATTTTTTTTGTGACTCTTAAATTTTATTGTTCCTGTACCACGAAGGTAATTGGCTGCCGACGATAGGCATTTACGTTACGTCCGTTTTGTAAAGCCGGCGTCCATTTAGGACCTTTTTTAATAATTTTTACAGCTTCATCTTCCATACCATAACCATGTTTTGATTCAGCCTGAACATCGCTGATACTTCCGTCCTTGCTTACAATAAACCTTACAATAACCTGGTAAGTTCCTTCCGGAGCACCATTATCAACCGGCGTACTGGCATTCAGATTTTTTTCAAGGTAACGTCTCCATGCAGCTTCTCCACCTGGGAAGGCAGCTTCGTTTTCCACCTTGGTAAAAATTTTATCTTCATCATCAGATTTAGGAGCTTCGGTCACCTGTGTTCCCTTATCTTCCACCGGAGCCTGTACAATTGCCTGTTTATTATCGCTTTCAACAGTCTTAGTACTAATCACCTGGTCTTCCTTTATCTCCTCAATTTTTTCATCTGGCTTTACCTCTTCATCTTTTACAATTTTGGGAGGCGTAAACTTAATCTGGTTAATTTCAGGAGGTGGTGGCGCCTTTGGTGGTGGTGGCGGTGGTGGTGGCGGTGGAGCATCATTCTTTTTTATCTCCGCCATCTGTGTATCCAGCACGTCTATTTGTTCAACCTTCTTTTTTCCCATTATATCAGCAAATACAGAGGCTAAAAAAAGTACAATTGCAAGAGCAGCAGTAAGCAGCAAGGCTTTGGTAAGCCTTCCGTTGTAAGTCTTACGAAGTTCGTAAGCGCCGTACTGCTTGTTCCTGCCATCAAAAATGATGTCAAGAACATCTGCGTTTAAAATTTTATTTATTTCCATTTCAAAATGCTTTATTGTTTAGATTCAGGAACATTCAAATTCCATAAATTTATTTAATTCCATTGGCTTGTTCCGTCATAGTTACTAACTGTTCTTCCGATGGCGCCATGTCAACTTCGGCATAGTGCCCGGGAGGAACTGTATTAATCGTCATTTCATCCAAAATGTCAATCGCATTTTTAAAAGTAGCATCCTTATCAGATTTGATAATATACATTAAATCGCCAATAGGAGTAGCTTTCTTTTTGTCAAGAATTACCTGCCTTATATCTTTAAAATTGCTGCTTTTGAACTGTTGAGATGCAGTTTCCGGGTTTAATTCTCCCATGTAGTAATATACCTGGTCGCTTTTGCCCAGAAGAATCGTCATAGCTCCCGAATTTTTAACTTTAAGTTGCTGATCCGGATCATCCTTTGGTTCATTCATGTTCATCGCTGTAGGCTGACTCATGGTTGTTGTAAAAACGAAAAACGTAATTAACAGAAAACCAAGATCTACCATTGGTGTTAAATCCACACGAGTGGACATTTTTTTACCTTTTTTGACGCCAGGGCCTTTTTTATGTCCGCCACCCGACGAGGTATCCATTTCTGCCATAAAAATATTTTTTAGTTAAATGAAGGAAATTATTTCCCTATTGCTGCTTTGCCTTATTTTCATTATACAATTCTGTTCCAGCTTCGACAGTTTCACTGTTAGTGGCAATCCTGAATTTGAAAAGATCATTTTTCTTCAAAGCATATTTAATGGCTTTGAAAGTTGGGTACTTAACAGAGTTATCCCCCTTAATTACAATCCTCTCTTCCAGTTCTTTTTGGTCACCCCCTGCGTACGCGTTGGTGATACTTCTGAACCAGTCTACCATTTCGTTATTTGTACTGTCTACGATTGGTATACCTGCCAATTTCTCTGCGGGTGGTAATTCAGGTAAAGCCAAAACACTTTTAATTTGTCCTAAAGGCACGCCGATGAAAGGTAATTTTCCAAGTTTGGCTATTTCATCAGGCGAAAGGTTTAATCCTTTGGTTTTGTTCAAATCATTCAGCACATCTTTTCTTTTTGCATCATCACCCAAAATCAGGAAGCATTTCCCTTCTTTTGTAAGTGTAACAAGGATGGCCTTGTCTGACGCAACTTTGGCTGATACCGACGTAGGCGTTTGAACCGCAACTGCTTCCGGTGGCTTTTGCTTTGTTGCCATTATGAAAAACGATAACAGCAAGAAAGCAACATCACACATAGCTGTCATATCAATATTTGTACTCTTTCGAGGTAGTTTCGCTCTTCCCATGCGCTATTTTTTATTTTATTATGAGATGCATTGTGCTTGTAATTCCACAAATATTATTTGTACAAAGAAGCAAAACTTTGAGTTAAAGTAAAACCACTTTCGTCGATACCATAGGTAATGCCATCAATTTTAGTAGTAAATACGTTATACATAATAATAGCCACAGCGGAAGTACCGATTCCCAAAGCAGTATTGTACAAGGCTTCTGAAATACCTACAGAAAGTTGTTCTGCAGCAGCTGATCCGCCTTCACCAGAACCGAGGTTAGAGAATGACCTGATCATACCCAATACCGTACCCAGCAACCCCATCAATGTTGCAACAGATGCAATGGTTGATAAGAATACAAGATTTTTTTCCAACATTGGTAATTCAAGTGCAGTAGCTTCTTCTACTTCTTTCTGAATCGCCATTACTTTTTGATCTGTTGATAATTCTGAATTAGAAATCATGTCTTTGTACTTGTGCAAACCAGCTTTCATTACATTACCAACACTACCTTTTTGTTTATCGCATTCAGCAATAGCAGCATCGATATTTTTGTTGGCAAGATGATATTGAATCTTCCTGATAAAGTCAGCGCTGCTGCCTGTACCGGTTGCTTTTGAAATGGTAAGAAACCTTTCAATTACAAATGTCAATACAGTCAGTAAACAGCCAATCAACAAAGGTACAATGATACCTCCCAGGTACATTTTATGTAGCCCGTCTTTAGAGTTCTTTAATTTTTCGTAACTAGGCCAGAAAAGTTCGCCGCTATGTTGCTGAGCATCAGCAAATGCATTTGCATTTCCTAAAATGAACCGCCATATTAAATATCCGGCTATGATACAAAGTAATGGAGCCAGATAAGAAATAGAATTTCCCGATTTTTTTGCCTGTACTGAAGTTGATGGTTTTACGGTTGCAGTAGTTTTTGTTTCTGCCATGACGTTCAATTTTTAGTGAGTTAAGTGTAAATGTTGTTTGTGAAAATTAAATATTAAATGCTAATAAATACGCTTTTTTTTACCATCAAATATCTTGCTGTAAATATCTTTATGGCGAAGCACAAGTTAATAAAATAATTGAATCTAACAACTGCAGAAAGAAATTTTTCTAAGTTTTCATAAAGAAGTAATGCAGACCCGTGAATTTTGCGATTTCAGTATTCCGGAAGGGCATTTTATTAAGCATTATTCATAGCGCAGTGCAACGATGGGATCGAGTTTGGCTGCTTTATATGCAGGATAGAGGCCGGCCAGCAAGCCAACCAGCGAACAAACTAATACACCGGTAATGACCCATAGCCATGGAACAACAAAACCGGTCTTTAATAAAACTGCCACAATATTTCCAAATAATATTCCTGCGATAATTCCGACGAAGGCACCCATCAGACTGATTAGTATAGATTCCCATAAAAACTGGGCCCTCACTTCACCAGCTTTTCCACCCAGTGATTTTATCAATCCGATTTCCTTCGTTCGTTCATTTACCGCTACCAACATAATATTCATCAGTCCGATAGCCGCACCTATCAAAGTAATGAGCGCTATTGCCATTGTTGCATATTGCAAAAAGCCAAGGTTTTTCATCAGGGACTGGGCAATGCTATCACTCTTATCAATATAAAAATTGTCTTCTTCTTTTACATCCAGCTTTCTTACCGGGCGAAAAATTCCCGTTGCCTCACCAATGGCAACATCCATCATTTTCATATCGGTGACCATTACGGCAATATTATAAGATTGGCCGGTTGACCCAAATAGGCGACGGATGGTATTGTATGTAGTGATGACTATTTTATCTGCATTCATAAATGCACTGCTTCCTTTATCTTTTAATATCCCGATGATGCGGAATTTGTTACCCGACACCGTGATAATTTTATCCAGAGCCCTTTCCGTATTATCACCATATAATTTTTGCGCTACCACATTGCCTATTACGCAAACACTTCGGCCGGAGGCCACATCTGTTTCACTGAAATTACGACCTGCAGATAGTTCGTAACCATTCAGCTGAAGATAATTCTCATCTCCACCAGTAACTCTTATATCAGGATTTGTTTTCTTTACTTCATTGCTTACAATTACTCCGTTAGGGCCCGATAACGCAACGCCTACAATAGCAGGAAACCCATATCTTTCTTTAAAAGACCGTGCTTCCTCCAGCGTAATCAATTTCCCTTCACTGGATGCTCTGACAACCGCATTTTTTCTTTTTTTGGACACCTCCCTGTTTGGTCCGCCACCAAAGCGAACGTTACGCTCTTTATAGCGAAGGCTGAACGCATTGGCACCCATGGTTGAAAAGCTTTGAGTAAGACTTTGATTGACTGCTTGTACTGCAGTGATGATAGCGATGAGGGCCATGATGCCTAGGGCAATAATGATTACGGTAATAGCTGTTCTCAGCCGGTTACTTTTTACTGTCTGGTATGATAATGCAATAGAGTCGCCTGTTTTCATTACTTTAAAATTCTGCTTAAAGTTAATCCTGAAAAACTATACCCTGTATAAAAAGTTTATAAACGGTAATTACGCTGATTGCTGAAACGTTGTCATGTATTTTGAAATAATTCCTGCAACACTTGTTCCTGACGAATCAGATGGATTATTAAAAATGGCATTAGTAATAAAGCCAATCGATTATTACTGATGGCCATATACCAATGATAATTACTAACCCAGCCGTGATAATAAGCAAGGTTTTAAATGCAGGTGTAATATCCCATTGCTGGTTAACGGCCGATGTATTTTCCTTGAAGTAAATGGCCTGGATGATTTTAAAGTAGTAATAAGCGCTTATGGCCGCACACAAAACAGCAAATACAACCAGCCAGATTTGACGCCCGTCGTTAACAGCTGCCATCAGCATAAATAATTTGGCCTGGAATCCTGCAGTTAAAGGAACCCCGGTCAAAGACAACAGGAATATGGTTGCGGTGATGGCGAGCACAGGTTGCTGTTTGGCTAAACCATTAAAGCCATCTATGGTGTAATCGCTCATTTTAATCAGGATAGCAAAAAGACCAATGGTGGCGAGGCTATAAGCAGCAGTGTACAAGATAATACCTTCTTTGGCGAACTGGTTAATAGCAAATATAGCCAGTAACATAAATCCCGCCTGCGCAATACTTGAATACGCCAGCATTCGCTTTACACTTTGCTGAAATACAGCTGTTAAGTTGCCAATCAATAAAGTGGCTGCAGTTATAATAGCAATTAAAATTTGCCATTGTTGCTGCGCAGTTCCAAAAGCATGCTCAAACAACCTGATAAAAGCGATAAAACCACCAGCCTTTACAATCGTGGCCATAAAAGAAGTGAATACCGTTGGTGCCCCATCATATACATCCGGTGCCCAGAAATGAAAAGGTGCGGCAGATACTTTAAATACCATGGCAATTAATAAAAATACCAGCCCGATAGCAAGCATTACCGGTAACTTGCCTGTACCTAAATTAATATTGTTGATGTAAAAAGTGGGTGTTCCTGTATTACCGCCATAGATAAATGCAATGCCCATTAAGAGAATACCGGTTGAAAACGATCCCATCAAAAAATATTTCAACGCCGCTTCGTTGCTTTTTAAATTACGCTTATCGCTACCAGTTAAAATATACAATGGAATAGACAAAATTTCGATTCCTAAAAATAAGGTGAGTAAGGTGTTGTAAGTAGCAGCAATTGAAACGCCACATAAAACAAAGAATATGAGTGCAAAATATTCCGATACATTGTTACCCACTTTTTCTATATCCCGTCCGTTTAATAAAAATAGCAGTAGTGTACAAACCAGTACAATGGTTATAAACGTCAGGTTAAAACTGGTAAAATCAAGCATGCCCTTCAGCTCAATTGCAACCATTGGCTTCTGCATATATACTTCTGCGCAGTTGGCGATTATGGCCAGTATTAAACCTGCAATGGCCCAATATTTGGGCGTACTTTTCTGCTTGAAAAAAGCACCTCCAAACATCATCACTATTCCCCAGACTGCTGTTAGTATTATTGCGTTCATGATTCCCTATACCGCCAAACGCGGAACTGTTTTATTTATGTAATTACTTAAATCTTGTTATAATACCCGTAACCGTATCTTTTGTAAGATCAAACAACGGCTGCGGATAAATGCCTGATAAAAATATAGCCACCACGATAATGCTTAATGCAACCTGCTCATTCACTGAAATTTCTTTCATGTTTGTAGTAAGCGCATTTACCTGTCCGTAAAATACTTTCTGCACCATGGTTAAAGTATATACCGCAGCCAGAATAATACTTACCAAAGCCACCGTAGCAATCCAACCATTAAACTGGAATAGCCCACTGAACATCATGAACTCGCCCACAAATGCATTGGTTAATGGCAATGCGATATTGGCAAAACCAATTACTACCAGCATAATGGTAAGCACCGGCGCTTTATGGGCAATACCACTTAACTGGGATATTTTTCTAACGCCCAACTGGCGTTCAATCATTTCAATTACAATCCACAAACCGATGATATTGATACCGTGGTTGAACATTTGAATCATCACCCCTTCCAGACCGATTTGCTTGGTGGTGAAAATGGTGGCGCTCATTAATCCAATATGAGCAATAGAAGAATAGGCAACCAGTCGCTTTAAATCATCCTGTTTAATAGCTAACAGACTTGCGTATACAATTCCAATGACAGATAAAATAATCACCGTCGTATCAAATTTCGCCACTGCCAGCGGAAACATGGGCAACAGCCAACGCACCACGCCAAACAATCCCATTTTAACCATTACACCACTCAGTACCATGGTAACCGCAGAAGGCGATTGCTCGTATGTATCGGGCTGCCAGGTATGAAAAGGAAATACCGGCATTTTGATGGCAAAGGCAATGAAAAATAACCAGAATAACCAGCTCTGCTGATCAGCCGTTAACTGTGCCGCATAAAAATAATTGATGGCAAAACTATGTGCTGAAATTATTTTACCGGTTGCATCCTGCGTTGCTGCCGTTTGCAAATAAATATAGATGATGCCCACCAGCATCAGTAAAGACCCGGTAAAAGTGTAAATGAAAAATTTGAACGTCGCCTGTATTCTTTTATCGCCGCCCCATTTGCTGCATAAAAAATAAACGGGTATAATAGCCAGCTCCCAAAAGAAATAAAACAAAAGGGCATCTGACGCTAAAAAAACTCCCATCAAGCCAGCCTGCGTTAACAGCAACAAGCCATAAAATGAATTGGTATTTTTATATTGACTTTTATAAGTTGCTACAAAGATTACAGGAAAAGATATGGCGGTTAACAGGGTAAGAATTCTGCCCATACCATCCAGCGAAACAGAAAAACTGGCTCCTATATATTTCAGCCATTCATAATTAAAAGTCAATCCGCTCAACGCTTTGTTATTGGCGTAATAAATACTGCCCAATGAAACACACAACGTAATCACAGAAGAAAATAAAGCCCACGATTTAACGGTTGCATCTTTTTTAAAGAAAAAAGTAATTAACCCCGCCACCAACGGAAAGAAAATTAAAACATGCGGAAATGTTATCGAAATATCTTGATCCATATCTTCTGATTACAAAAACAATTGAATGATAAATAAAACTAAAATCGCAATAACCATCATCAGCATATAAGCGCTTACCTGGCCCGTTTGCAATAAACGTATCTGGCGGCTGCCGTAATTGACTGCCTTACCCACACCATTTACAAAACCATCAATCCCTCTTTTCTCGACCACGTTGCTAAAGAATCCTGCAATTGATTGTACTGGTTTTACAATGATAGCATCATAAAATTCATCCACATACCATTTATTGCTGATTGCTTTGGCCAGACCAGTCTCTTCCTCACTTGTTTTTTCGTATTTGCTGAATTTGTTCCAGGCGTACAATAATGCCATCAGGGCTCCCACAACAGATACCGCCATCAACGCATATTCTGTAGCGTGTGATAGCTCGTGGGCAGTACCCAAAGCAGCAACATGTTCATTACTTTTAGCAAAGATGGGTTCCAGAAACGCTTCCAGCCGGTGCCCGTTTGGCATAAATACTTTTGGTATCCCAATCCATCCGCCAACCACAGCCAGTATGGACAGCACAATTAAAGGTATTGTAATTGCCGAAGGACTTTCATGGAGGTGATGTTCCTGGTCGTGCGTACCGCGAAATTTACCAAGAAAAGTCATGGCGTATAAACGAAACATATAAAAAGCTGTCATGAAAGCGGTGAGTACCCCAATGCCCCAGTAAACCGGGTTCTTTGCAAATGCTTCCGCCAGTATTTCATCTTTGGAAAAGAAACCAGAAAAAGGAGGCATACCTGCTATTGCAAGGCATCCCAACAAAAAGGTGATGTGTGTAATGCTCATGTACTTTTTCAAGCCGCCCATGTTGCGCATATCCTGTTCGCCCCCCATAGCATGTATCACACTGCCGGCACCAAGAAATAGTAAGGCTTTAAAGAAGGCATGTGTCATAACATGAAATACTGCACCGGTATAAGCACCAACACCCAGGCCTAAAAACATATAGCCCAATTGACTTACCGTAGAATAAGCCAGTACTTTTTTAATATCATTTTGTTTTAAGGCGATTGTAGCGGCAACGACAGCTGTAGCCAACCCAATTACAGCAATCACAGATTGAGTAAGCGGTGCCATGGTGAATAAAATATTGCTGCGGGCAATCATATATATACCTGCAGTCACCATGGTAGCAGCATGTATCAACGCACTTACCGGTGTTGGACCCGCCATCGCATCCGGTAACCAGGTGTATAAAGGTATCTGTGCACTTTTACCGGTAGCTCCTAAAAATAATAACAGTGTGATGCCACCAATATCAAATGAAGACAATTTTGAAACGCCATCAAAAACATCATGGTAATTGGTTGTGCCCAGTTTTGCAATCAGCCAGAATACCGCCAGCAAAAATCCAAAATCACCAATGCGGTTCATGATAAATGCTTTCTTTGCAGCATCGTTGTTGGCATTATCTTTAAACCAAAAACCTATCAGCAGGTAAGAACATAAACCAACGCCTTCCCAGCCAATAAACATGATAATATAATTGGCTCCCATTACCAAAAGCAACATGGAAAAAACAAACAAATTCAGGTAAGCAAAATATTTTGCAAAATCTTTTGGCGCTTCTTCGTGCATGTAAGAAGTAGAATATACATGAATGAGAAAACCTACGCCTGTAATGATCAGTAAAAAAAGAGAAGATAACTGGTCAACCTGGAAATCGAAACCAACTTTCAGCGAAGCCGTATGAATGAAGTCGAAGTAGTGAGCAACGTGGGTATTGCCATTTTTTACCTGGAAGAAAACAAAAAGGCTGATTAAAAATGATCCTAAAATTACACCGCTGCCAATGAGGCCGGTCAATGATTTTGATAAATGATTTCTTCCCAAACCATTTATTAAAAAGCCAATCAATGGTAGAAAAGGTATCAGCCAAACTATTTGTAAAGTATTACTCATAAGCCCTAAACCCCTTGAGGGGATTTTTACCTACAACTTTAAAAGTGTAGTTTTTGATAAAATAAAATATCTTTTAATTACAAAATTCTCTTCCAGTCTTAATACCAAATACTTGCTACTAAATACCTGCACTCAGTTCTTCAACCTGTTCAAAAAATTCACATCCACCGAATGGGTGTTTCTATACATCATCACAATAATAGCCAGTCCCACACTCACTTCCGCAGCTGCCACCACCATAATAAAAAATACGAATATCTGTGCATCGCTGCCTGCAGTTGGCAACGTGGATACGTGTGTATATAATTTTGAAAAAGCTACCAATAATAAATTAGCCGCATTCAGCATTAATTCAATACACATGAAAATAATGATGGCATTTCTGCGTGTCAATACGCCAACTACGCCGATACAAAATAATGCTAAGGCTAAAAAAATGTAATAATTTATAGGCATATGCTATGTAATACTTTGCTTAAAGGTCGATGCAACGGGTTTAAAATATTGTTGTTGTATTAGTTCTTATCTAGGCTTCTTTTTTTGAAATTACCACCGCACCAATCATTGCACTTAAAAATAACACACTGCTTATTTCAAAGGGAAACACATAATCTGTAAATAATAATTTTCCTAAATTCTCAATCAAACCACCCGTGCCATTATTAGTTTCCATTAAGTGACGTCCCTGCGCACTTTGTTTTAAAGCTGCTACCAGCACCAGCATCAGACTTGCCCCGGCAATTGTACCTCCATATAAAATATATTTATTTTTTTGCGGTGGTGCAGACTCTTCATTTAAGTTCATCAGCATTACCACAAATAAAAACAGCACCATAATGGCGCCGGCATAAACAATGATATTTACAATGGCTAAAAACTGGGCATTCAGCAAAATATAATGGCCGGAAATTGCAAAAAATGTAATGATCAAAAATAAAATACTGTGCACCGGGCTTTTACTGGCAACTACCATAATGGCACCGCCTACAGCCACTGCACTTAACAACCAAAATAAAATCTGTGTAATGCTCATTCTTTATAATTAACCTTTTTACAAACTACTATTTAACCGCAACTCTGCCACCTTTTGCTTTTGCATATGCTTCCGGTTCTGTTACGGGGTTTGGTATCAGCAAATCTTCCTTACCATAAATAAATCCCTTACGCTGAAAATTAGCCGGAGCAAAAGTTTCACTTAAATAAATCGCATCTTTCGGACAAGCCTCTTCGCACAATCCACAAAAAATACAACGCAGCATGTTGATTTCATACCTGGCCGCATATTTTTCTTCGCGGTATAAATTTTCTTCGCCGGCTTTTCTTTCTGCAGCTTCCATTGTTATGGCTTCCGCAGGACACGCTACTGCACATAAACCGCAGGCTGTACAATTTTCTCTTCCGGCCTCATCCCTGTTTAAAATGTGTAAACCCCTGAACACAGGACTGAATGGTCTCGTCTTTTCAGGATAGCTGATGGTGGGTGCCTTTTTAAACATATGGCCAAACGTAATAGACATGCCTTTGAAAATAGCAGGCAGATAAGCACGCTCCAACAATGTCATTGGCTTTCGATCTACCGTTTTGGCTCTGTTTGTTAATGCTTGCATATATTTCGTATTTACGGCAACACAAAAAGTTGCGCAAAGATATTTTAATGTTTAGTAATGCTGCTATTTTGTTGTAAAATATAAAATAACCGCTCCTGTAGCCAGCATGTTGAACAATGCCAGCGGTAATAAAACCTTCCAACCTAAATTCATCAACTGGTCATAGCGAAACCGCGGGATGGTCCATCTTACCCACATAAACAAAAACACAAAGAAAAATGCCTTGAATAAAAACATAAAAATGTGTGCTACCGCCATCCAGTTCTGCCCTATTTTTTCAACCATGTGACCATCATTCAAAAATGGAATATCATAGCCGCCAAAAAACAAACTCACCATTACCGAGCTGCTTACAAACATGTTGATGTATTCTGCAAAAAGATAAAAGCCGAGTTTCATAGAAGAATATTCTGTATGGTATCCGCCGATCAGTTCATTCTCTGCTTCGGCCAAGTCAAACGGGGTACGGTTACATTCAGCAAACACACAAATCAGGAAAATTAAAAAACCCAGCGGTTGTTTGATCACATTCCAAACGCCGTCCATTTGCCCAACTACCATTAACCTAAGGCTAAGCGTTCCTGTTATCATCAGCAAAGCTATCAGCGCAATGCCCATGGCCAGTTCGTAACTGATAATTTGCGAAGCGGCTCTTAAACCACCCATTAAAGAAAACTTGTTGTTACTGGCCCAGCTACCAATCATAATACCATACACACCCATACTCACTACACCAAAAACATATAAAATACCAATATTGATGTCAGCAATCTGCAAATGAATTTCGCGGCCAAACAGGGTTACTGTATCGCCCCAGGGAATTACTGCACTCGTCATCATAGCTGTTAGCATGGCTAAGCTCGGACCAAGAATAAATAAAAATTTGGATGAAAAATTGGGGATGATTTCTTCTTTAAAAAACAATTTTAATCCATCTGCCAAAGGTTGTAATATACCAAAAGGACCAGCACGGTTGGGGCCAATCCTGTCCTGCATTACTGCTGCCACTTTACGTTCTGCAAAAGTAGCGTACATGGCAATTACCAGCGATGACATTACCACTACAATAATCAAAACCAGTTTCTCAATAATTAAAGGCAAATCAATGGATAATAACATAGCTGTTGTATAAATATTTTTTTGTCGTCCTTAGTTCCTCTTTGGTACATCGTTGTGTCACTCACTTGTACATTCAAAGCACTGTGCATCCCTTTCAATTCGCCGGTTTACTTACCCTCATTAAAAGTATCCGAATGTGCCGGGCCGTTTATTTCACTTAAATGAACTGTTGGTTTATTTACTTCACTCTCTGTGTGAATATCCATCAGCAATCTCGGGCTTCGTCCGCCCAATACTTCCTGTATGGTTTCCTTTGGCATCACCAGCCCTTCATATTTTCCCTGCGAAATTACAGAATGACGGTTGATCTTCGTAACGCCTTCAATCACCCAATCAGTTGTCTTCTTTTTATCAAAACGGCAGGTATTGCAAATCCAGCCTGGCTTTCCATCATAGCTTTGCACCTCGCCCCACTGGTCTTTACGGGCAGTAACCCTGAACACTTCATCTCCTCTCAACCACAACGTAGTTTTGCCGCAGCACTTTGGATTTTCACAATCGCGGTGGGCATCCACTGGCTTGGTAAACCAAACCCTGTTTTTAAACCGGAAAGTTTTATCAGTTAATGCGCCAACCGGGCAAACATCAATCATATTGCCACTAAAATCATTGTCAATAGCTTTTGAAATGTAGGTGGATATTTCAGCATGTTCACCCCTGTCTAATATACCGTGCACACGTTTATCCGTCAACTGATCCGCCACATAAGTGCAGCGATAGCAAAGAATACAACGAGTCATATGCAGCTGGATATAAGGCCCGATATCTTCCTTTTCAAAAGTGCGTCTTTTAAACTCATAGCGGGTTCCTTCTTTACCATGTTCATAGCCAAGATCCTGCAAATGGCACTCACCAGCCTGGTCGCAAATAGGGCAATCCAGCGGATGGTTTAGTAATAAAAATTCTACCACGCCAGCCCTTGCATCTTTTACTTTATCGCTGGTGATATTTTTTACAATCATGCCATCCATTACGGTGGTACGGCAACTGGCTACCAGCTTCGGCATAGGACGCGGATCTGCGGTTGAACCTGCAGCTACCTCCACCAAACAGGTACGGCATTTTCCGCCACTGCCCTGCAGCTTGCTGTAATAGCACATAGCGGGAGGTGTAACATCGCCGCCAATAGTACGGGCGGCGTTTAATATTGTAGTACCGGGAGTTACCTCGATGGTGATGTTATCAATAGTGACTTTAAAATTCGCCGGTGGTTCTTTTTTTATTTCGTCAGCCATATTTTTAAATAAATGCTTTTATATTAAGCGGTAACAGGTACATGAATCGGATCCGCGTAATGACGCAAACCGAAATTTTCAGTCAGGCATTTTTCAGGATTCAGTACATGCCATTCGAACTCATCCCTGAAATGACGGATCGCTGCCGCTACCGGCCAGGCTGCTGCATCTCCCAACGGGCAAATGGTGTTTCCTTCTATTTTTCGTTGAATGTCCCAAAGCAAATCGATGTCTTTCATTTCACCTTTTCCGCTATCAATTTTCTTTAATATTCTTTCCATCCAGCCGGTTCCTTCACGGCACGGGCTGCATTGGCCACAGCTTTCATGATGATAGAACCTTGCCAGCGTCATGGTATTCTTTACCACGCACTGGTCTTCATCCAGCACAATAAATCCACCGCTACCCATCATACTACCTGTGGCAAAACCGCCATCACTCAGGCTTTCGTAGTTCATCAGTCGCTTCTCGCCTTTGGCTGTTGTGAGTAATAAATTAGCAGGCAGAATAGGAACAGAAGAGCCGCCAGGAATGCAGGCTTTTAATTTTTTACCATTGGGTATACCTCCACAATATTCATCACTAAAAATAAAATCTTCTACAGAGATGGTCATGTCAATTTCGTACACACCAGGTTTGTTGATGTTACCGCAGGCAGAAATTAATTTTGTACCTGTTGATTTTCCAACACCAATTTTTGCATATTCTTCGCCACCTTCATTTATAATCGGTACCACGGCTGCTATCGTCTCTACATTGTTTACAACGGTTGGTCTTTCCCAAAGGCCTTTTATTGCTGGGAAAGGAGGTTTGATTCTTGGGTTGCCCCTTTTACCTTCCAGGCTTTCAATCAGGGCTGTTTCTTCTCCGCAGATATAAGCACCAGCGCCACGTTGCACATAAATCTCACAATCGAAACCGGTGCCCAAAATATTTTTACCGAGGAAGCCATTTGCTTTTGCTTCGTCAATTGCTTTTTCCAGGATATCGGGAATCCAGGCATATTCGCCGCGGATGTAGATATAACTCACGTTGCTGCCCAAAGCGAAAGATGAGACTACCATTCCCTCAATCAGCAAATGGGGAATAAATTCCATTAGATACCTGTCTTTAAAAGTGCCGGGTTCGCTTTCATCCGCATTTACCACCAGGTGCCTTGGCACACCTTCCGGCTTTGCAATAAAACTCCACTTCATCCCGGTAGGAAAACCAGCACCACCCCTGCCGCGCAAACCGCTTTTCTTCACTTCCTCCACAATTTCTGCCGGGGCCATTTTCAAGGCCTTTTCAACACTGCGGTAGCCGCCTTCACGGCGGTATACTTCGAAGCTTGTGATGCCAGGAACATTTGCCTTATCTAATAATAATTTTCTTGCCATAGCCCATTCCCCTTCAGGAGATTTGTTTATGATTGATTTATTGCTTTACTGAAATCTGATTCCCTGCCTTGAAAATAAAACCCAGCGCTTACTTTTCTTAATCCACACTTCCAGCACCCGTAGCCTGAAATTACTTGCAGCGCCTTTTAATGTTGCCTTATAGTCACCCAGGAAACGCACATTTGCCATATTGCCATTCATGGTGATGCTAATACTATCTTCCTTTATATCCTGGTAACTGATATACCCGCTTTCCAGGTCCTTTATCAAATCAGCTTTTGTTTGTATCCATCCGTTGCTGTGTCCGTAACTCAACGCCTTGTCTGTTTGTTGGTTAATGGCAACAGTGTTTTTATTGACCAATGCCAGGTGGAATTCTTTCAGAGTTGCAGTTAATTTTTCTTCATCGCCAATTTGTGAAAATCCGGAGAAGCAACTGGTGAACAACAATATGGTTAATAAAAATTTCAGTGTTTTAATTTATAACTTACCCGCTTTTATTTTTGTTCTTTATCATGATTAAACATCCAGTTAATCCCAAATTGATCTGTCAGCATTCCAAATCTTGCACCCCAAAAAGTATCCTGCAATTCCATTGTTATATTGGCCCCTTCGCTTAATGCTGCAAAAGTTTTATCAATAGATGCCGGGTCTTTAAAATTCAGGGAAAGACTGATATTGCTTCCGTTAGTAACTGCCATTTCCGGAGGACAATCACTTACCATCAGTGTCAACTGATCTGCCTGGAAAGCAGCATGCATAATTTTATTTTTCATGGCATCTGATGAAGGCATGGGCGATTCTCCAAATTTTTGCTGGTGCAAAATTTTACCATCCAGCGCCTTTTCATAAAATGCCAATGCCTCTGCAGCATTGCCATTAAAATTCAGGTATGGTACTATTGCTTCCATGAAGATTTATTTTATAATCAATTATTGATAGCCGCCTTTTGCCTGCACTCTTCAACAATTGCATCTACTTTTTCCTTTGTCAGGTGTTCCCTGTAGGTTTTACCCAATTGCATCATTGGCGCATAACCACACGCTCCCAAACATTCCACCGTTTTTAAAGTGAACAACCCGTCTGCAGTTGTTTCGCCAACACCAATATGCAGTTTTGATTTTATATAGTCGATGATGTTGTCACTGCCATTCACCATGCAGGGCCCCGTTTGGCAAACTTCAAATAAATATTTTCCTACCGGCTTTAAATTATACATGCTGTAAAAGCTGGCGACTTCGTACACTTCAATCGGTTCTATCTGCAGCAGGGTTGCTACGTAATCCATCACAGGCGTGTCCAGCCAGCCACCGAACGTATCCTGGGCCAGGTGCAGTACAGGCAACAGGGCACTTTTTTGTTTGCCTTCAGGATAGCGCTTTATTATCTCGCTTATCTTGTCTAACTTCTCTTGTGAAAAATGCACATTCATAATTGCTAATTCTTAATTCATAATTATTTTACGCATCCAATTCGCCGGCAATTAAATTTAAACTGCTCATGGTAATTACCGCATCACTTAACATACCGCCTTTTACCAACTCTTCAAATGCCTGGTAATAGATAAAACATGGTCTGCGGAAATGGAGCCTGTAAGGTGTTCTGCCTCCGTCGCTGATGAGGTAAAAACCAAGTTCGCCGTTGGCGCCTTCAACTGAACTGTAGAGCTCGCCAACAGGAATATCTGTTTCACCCATAATTATTTTAAAATGATAGATCAGCGCTTCCATTTTGGTATACACGTCCTTCTTCTCCGGCAGGTAATAAGCTGGTGTATCTGCATGAAATACCTCTGCTTCCGTACCCTTAAATTCTTTTACTTTATTATAAGCCTGTTGTATTAAACTGATACTTTGCCACATCTCATCATTACGCACTAAAAAACGATCGTAACAATCACCAGTTTTTCCTACAGGAATGGTAAACTCAAAATCTTCGTAAGAGCTGTAGGGCGTATGCACCCTGACATCATAATCAACCCCCGCTGCCCTTAAGTTGGGGCCTGTAAATCCGTAGTTCAAAGCACGTTCAGCACTGATAGGGCCGCAACCAATGGTGCGCTCCATAAAGATGCGGTTACGGTTAAACAGCTTTTCAAACTCCTTTAACTGCACGGGATATTCGGCTAAAAATTTCTCTAATTTTTCAAATGCGGTATTGGTGAAATTTCTTTCAAAACCGCCTATACGGCCGATATTGGTTGTAAGCCTTGATCCGCAAACTTCTTCATAAATTTCATAAATCAATTCCCGGTATTGCATCAGGTATAAAAATCCCGAAAAAGCGCCACTGTCAACACCTACAATAGAATTACAAATCAGGTGATCTGCGATTCTTGCCAGTTCCATGATAATGATGCGGAGATAATCCACCCGCTTTGGCAATGTTACTCCCAGCAATCTTTCGCAGGTAATATGCCAGCCCATATTGTTAATGGGAGAAGAGCAATAGTTTAACCTGTCGGTAAGCGGTGTGATCTGGTAAAGCGGTCTGCGCTCAGCCAATTTTTCAAACGCCCGGTGTATATAACCTACAGTTGAAACAGATTTTAAAATACGTTCTCCATCCAGCTCCAGTATGTTTTGAAATACGCCATGCGTGGCAGGGTGAGTAGGCCCAAGGTTAAGTGTGGTCGTTAATTTTTCAATACTTCCTTCCGGTAATAAAATGTGATCGCTCATACCCTGACCCAAACGGGCTTTTATTTTAATTTACAATTGTCGTTACTAAATTCAACTATCCTCTGCCAAACATTTCATCATCCTTATCAATACGAGTTTGGTCTTCCAGTGGAAATTCTTTTCTCATTGGAAAATAATCCATTTCATCCACGTTTAATATTCTTCTTAAATTAGGATGACCTTTAAAATTAACGCCGAAGAAATCATATGTTTCCCGTTCCATAAAATTGGCGGAAGCATATAATGCAGTTGCACTGTACACGTCAGGCGTATTGATATCTGTAAACACTTTCAGGCGCAAACGGATGTTATAAGTAAGGTTATGAAGATGATATACTACTGCCAGTTCTGCCCCCTTATTGGCTGGATAATGCACCGCCTGCAAATCTGTTAAAAACTGAAATTTTAATTCAGGATCGTCGAATAAAAACTGTAGTATTTTTAAGTTAAGGTCTTTAGGGGCGGTAAAGGTTAGCATGCCATAAGGTTGTACCCAATCTCTTAGCTCTTCACCAAATTTATCTGTAAGTTTTTGCTGTATCAGTTCGTTTGTTAAGGACATGTAGCTTTTAGCTTAGACATTTATTGTAATTACCGGGGCCAAAGCTTGCCGGCAGTTGATAGTTTATTGTATTCCGTAACTTTCCAACAGGTCTTTGTATTTTTCACTGGTTCTTCTGCGCAAACTTTCCTGGCCAATCAGTTCCTGTATTTTTAAAAAGCCATCCAATATTGCTTCCGGCCTTGGCGGACATCCCGGCACATATACATCTACGGGTATAATTTGATCAATGCCTTGCAACACAGAGTACGTATCAAAAATCCCACCACTGCAGGCACAGGCTCCCACTGATAAAACCCAGCGGGGTTCGGCCATCTGCAGGTATACCTGGCGTAAAACAGGCCCCATTTTTTTTGAGATAGTGCCCATTACCATTAATAAATCGCACTGACGTGGAGAGAAGCTCATGCGCTCAGCGCCAAACCTGGCTATATCGTAATGACTGGCGGCTGTTGCCATAAATTCAATACCACAGCAAGAGGTAGCAAAAGGTAAAGGCCAGATAGAATTTTTGCGTGCAAGACCAACTACTTTCTCGAGCGAGGTAGCCATAAAACCATCCCCCATCATGCCTTCGGGAGGTTCAACTGTTTTAAGTTTTGCATTATATTGTACAGGACGCATAATCTTAATTTGAAAATTTAAAAGTTGCTCAATATAAAAATTGATGCCTGAAAAAGTAAACAATAAACGGGGAACAATGTTGCCATCTCCCAATCAAAATCTTTACACATTATTAATCTTCCCAATCCAGTGCTCCTTTTTTTATGATATAAATAAACCCTGCAATAAACAATCCTACAAACATCACTACTGCTCCAAAACCACTCCACCCCAAAGCCCTGAAATTAACCGCGTAAGGATAAAAAAAGATGACTTCCACATCAAATAACACAAACAGAATGGCTACCAAAAAATATTTAATGGCCATCGGCTGACGGGCATTTCCCTGTATTTCGATTCCACTTTCAAAATTTTGAAGCTTATCAGAAGTATGTCTTTTAGGACCAAAAAAATGTGTTAAGCCCATCATTGTAGCAATAAAGCCGATGGCAAACACTAATTGCAGCACAATCGGAAAATAATTACCCGCATTGTTAACTGCATTGGCTTGAAGAATAAAAAATTGCATATGGCAAAAATAAGGCAGCAGGAGCAAAAAACAATCTAAGCATTTAAAAAGAAAATCCCCCGTCAGCAAAATGACAGGGGATTCTATAATTTATAGTAATTATTCTAATTTTTTTTTGCTGGCTTAGCAGGTTTCGCCGGCGTTTTGGGCGGTGCTGCAGGCCTTGCCGGTTTCTGAAGGGCTTCTTTGTTACTTGCAGCTTCAGCGTCTGCCGGATCAAGAGATAAAATCTTATCACAGTACTCAATTGCTTTTGCATTGTCCTTTTTTACATTGGCGTAATACGCTACAAAGTATTTGTAACTGCCAATTACCTGTGGCTTATACTTAACACTATCCACCATGCCTACAGAAATTGTTTTTTCGAAGTCTGCATTTGCTAATGCCTGCGCCATAGTTGAATCAATACCCCATTTAGACTTTGCAGCCATATAATATCCAAACGCATCATCCGGATATTTTTGACTGTACTGGTTAAACACATTTATTGCTGCATCGTAACTTGCTACCCGGAAGTAATTAAAACCTGCGTTGTATAAATCCACCTTACCCGGAGCACGTTTTACTGAAATAACCTTACTGTACCAGTCCGCTGCTTCTTTATATTTTTTCTGAGCTTCATAGCTGGCTGCCATAGATTTGAGGTAATTTACCTTGTTTGTTTCCAGGGTATCCAGGGCTACGGCTTTGTCTACATATTTGCCGGCAATAGAATCATTCCCGGGAAATTTCAACAGAACAGATGCATAGGTAGAATAGTCTCCCATTCCAATGATGCTGGTGTCGGCTGCCTGGAAATATTTTTCAAAAGAAGCTTTTGCGTTAACTGAATCTTTTAATTTATTGTAAGCGTATGCTTTAATACCAAATAATTTAGGATATGGAGCAGGATCGCTGCCGATACATTCATCTGCTTTTTTTAAAGCGTCGGCAAACAATGCCTGTGCATATAAAATAGAAGCCCTTAAATAACAATTTTTGGGGTTGTCATCAGTATTGGCAAGAAATTTATCCAGGTATTGTGCAGACTTCGGAACATCTGTGGTATAATATAAATTGTACAAATTTTCGTAAACAGGTGCATAAGCCGGATCTTTCGCTATAGCTTCATTATAATACTTCATATAAATCTCTTCCTGATTTGCTCCCTGTGTTTGGTAAATTTTACCAATCCGGTAAGATGCCCGGGCATACTTTGGATTTAACGCCAGTGCCGCTTCGTAGGCAATCTGTGCCTGGCCGCCATCGCCGGTTTTTTTGTATGCATCGCCCAGGTTAACATACACATCCGGGTCATTCATCTTTTTAACAGCGGTAGCGATTTTTAATTTGTCAATAGCATAGGCAGCATCTCCATCTTTCGCATTCACATTGGCAAACCCCACGGCGTTTAACACCGGTACACTCTTACTCTGGGAAAGGCTGATGGCTGTTTCAAAATGATTCCTTGCATCCTGATCTTTGCCCTCAAGTAATTCAATGTGGCCAATGCCTGCAAGCAGCAACGGGCTGTTACTGTTGGCGAGTAAAGTTTTTTGATATAACGCTTTTGCGTCAGCTACGTCCTTTGCTGTTTTATCATCCGGCATTATCATGGTCTGCCCAAGCCAGTAGACAGCGTCAACATCATTGGGATTGGCGGCAACCAGCTTTTCAAAAGCAGCCTTAGCACTTTTGTATTTTTCGTAATACAATAAGGTTTTACCCTGATCAATCGTCTGTGCTTTTAAATTGACCGAAAGCATCAAAACAGCTAAAAGCAGCACTCCAGATTTCATTTTTTTCATTTGCGTTACAATTAAAACTTTACAATGATAATTAATTTTATACCTAATTGCCAAAAACCTTCTGTATTATTTTACTAATTTTTCATTAATCTTCACGCTCCTTATACCGAAGCCAATTTTGCTCGAACCAAGATAGGCTCTTTTAAAAATAAGCTGTCCCCTTTCAAATCGCATAAAATTAACAAACCCCATACCAAGCCCGTTGTGATTTTCCTTTAATACATAATACAACCCTCTTATCAACGGGTAACGCTTTGTCAGGATACCCATTTGATTAGGCTTGACATAAGGTGAATCTTCACATTGATCACACCTTACGTACGCAATTTTTACCTTCTTTAACAGGTTCAGTTGCGCTGTGTCTTCGGGGTTTCCAATCCAACTGATGCCGACAAGCCCGATTGCGTTTACATCTGAAGCCACATAATTTAATACCTCCTGGCTGCTTCTAACGGCCTTTACAACACCAGTATCAAATACTTTGCCTTTTAGTATACTGTCGATTGCGAAGCGTACCGTGCTGGTAGCGCTGAGGCCATCAAATATTACCTGTTGCCTTTTACCCAATTTGCCCGCAAGCTGCTCCTGTAAACGTTTTACGGAAAAAAAAGTATCCGTGTTATTGGCATTTACCACTACTGCTACCGCATCTGTTGCTATCCTGTCGTACTGCGGCACATATCCCAGTGTATCGGCAAAATATTGCTCTTCTTTGCTGCTCAGCCCCCGCGTAACTATTACCAGCCTGGTAGCCGAATCGTTCAATATATCTTTCAGGCACTCCGCCTCCGGCTTATACTGCACATTAATAGTTGTATTGGGATAGGCAGATTCGAACACTTTGACCTCCTCATCAATCACCGGTTTAAATGATTCATCCACACTGATGTTAATCTTTCCAGAAATTGGGGTATCAAGCAATACTTTACTTTTCTTAGGCTGGCGGCAACCTTGTGCGGATAGTATGATACAAAGCAAAACGCACCAGGCTATGGCCGCCAGTTTAGATATTGTTACCGTCATTAGTTTACAAAATAGTTTTTTTTATATCCCCGGTAAATCCGGAAAGCACCATAGACCCAGCAAACAACCGCAAAAATTTTAATCATAGTTGGATCATACTGATCAATAAAATGGGCGGTATATCGGGTGGGGAACATAAAAAAGAAACCTGCCAGCAGCATAAAGGCACCCATACCGTAATTAGTGATGGAACGCATCCTGATCATCCCTTTTTGCCTTTCTGATAAAGGTTCGTTCTCAAATTCTTCCAGTGCCATAATTTATTAATAATTAGCAAGTTTTTAAATAAGTTATCAAAAAGGGCCGGAAGGGCAAATTACAAAATTAATAAGGATAATTAGTCCGCAGGTACAAACTTTATCGGAATGGTAAAATTCACTGCTACGTTTTCTCCTTTTGCTTTACCGGGAACCCAATCGGGCATTTTTTTCAACACCCTTATTACTTCCCTGTTAAAAATGTCCCCACCATCTTTTACAACAGCAAACCGCTGTAGCTTGCCATCAAACCCTACCACAAAGCTTACATTTACACTCACCATTTCCCCTTCTTCCATTTCTTTAGGATTAACCAGGTTATGTTCTAAAAATTTGCGCAAGGCGTCAATACCGCCTGGGTAAGAAGGTTGTACTTCGGGATGATCAACTGGAATTGTTTTATCTGCTACAGGTATTGCCACAGTGGCCGCTTCACCTGTTCCTTCTGGAGCGGAAGGTGCTACAGGAGTGTGTGCTGCCGGATCACCTGTAACATTTACACTGCTTATTCTGTCTTCCGGTGTAATTTCAGATAGTGTATCTGTCTTAACATTATTTGCAACAATTGTTGGGGGCATTAATTTCTTTTGCGGTGCTACAGGTTGTTTTGGTTTTGGTAACTCCTTTGGAGGCTTCACATCTTCTTTGATTTGAGTTATTGTAGTCACAAGCATTTCGGGTATCGCTGCACCCCCGTGTTTCCTGTCAGGGATAAAAGTAAAAGCACATAAAAAAGTAGCTACGCCAAGTGTAATACCGATTGACTTAAACAGCCGGTGGTTATAAAACTTGCGCAGGGTATAGGCGCCATAAAGCTTATTTCTTTTGTCAAAAATAATGTCCAAAACATCCGTTTGCATGATAGTTTCGCTGTTCATTGTTGTTGGTTTTGATGTGATAGAAAAAAATTCAAAACCGGCGCCGTTTAAACTAAGATGCTGCCTGTCATCAATTCCATAATGCCACCAGCAACACCAGTAACTCTTATCTAAAAACCAAGCAACTATATTTGCGCATGAAAATTTTGATGGTATGTCTTGGTAATATTTGCCGCAGCCCCCTCGCTGAAGGAATATTATTACAAAAAATCAAAACAGCGGGATTGGATTGGTTTGTTGACAGCGCTGGTACTAACGGCTTTCATGTAAATGAAGCGCCCCATTATCTTTCGCAACGGGTAGCAAAAAGAAGAGGCATTGATATCAGCAAACAATTGTGCCGCGGCTTTGTGCCGGAAGACTTTGCCCGCTTTGATAAAATTTATGCAATGGCTGCTGATGTGTTGGAGGAAATGAAAAAAATCAGCGGTGATAAATACGAAGCTGGAAAAGCAGACCTGTTGCTAAATGTAGTGCACCCCGGACAAAATCTTGAAGTGCCCGACCCATGGTATGGGCCTGAAGCTGGTTACGAGGAAGTGTTCGTCCTGATAGATGAAGCCTGCAATGAGCTTGTTAAAACTAACAGCATCAAAAAGTAATGCTAATGCCATTGTTGCAAAGAATTTGCGGTGCCATCGCATTATGAAGATCTGGTACGCACAACTTTGCTTCAACAGGTTAACCGGCCACTCCATATTTTTCAACTATTTTTGCCACCCGTAAAAAATATATAATTTTAACCCATCATGGCCAAACCTTCTATCCCCCAGGGCACCCGGGATTTTTCAGCAGACACTGTTCGCAAACGCAATTATATTTTCAACACCATCCGCAATGTATTTGAACTATATGGGTTTGAACCATTGGAAACACCTGCAATGGAAAACCTGGATACACTCATGGGCAAGTATGGTGAAGAAGGAGATAAACTAATTTTTAAAATTCTAAATAACGGCATCAGCGACCCGAAAAATATTGATAAATCAAAAGCTGGTTTTGAAAAAGTATTGGAAGGAAAAAGCAGCAGTGACCTTACTGAACGGGCACTGAAGTACGACCTTACCATTCCCTTTGCGAGACATGTGGCGATGAATCACGGACGCCTTACTTTTCCCTACAGGCGCTACCAGATACAGCCGGTATGGCGTGCAGACCGGCCGCAAAAGGGCCGCTACCGGGAGTTTACGCAATGCGATGCGGATGTGGTGGGCAGTACTGCTTTAATAAATGAAGTAGAACTCTGTAATATTTACAATGAAGTTTTTAACAGGCTGGGCTTGTGGGATTATGAATTAAAAATTAACAGCCGCAAAATTTTAACCGCCCTGGCTACACTTTGTGGCGGTGCATCCAAACTAACCGATATTACTGTTGCCATTGATAAATTAGATAAAATTGGTTTAGACAGGGTAAAAGAAGAATTAAAAGAACGGGAGCTCAGTGAAAAGCAGATTGCCATCATTGAAAAATACCTTTTAATAAACGGCAGCAATGAAGAAAAGCTGGCACAGATAACGGCACTGATCGGACATATTGAAACTGGAAAAAAAGGGATTGAAGAAATTGAATTGATATATCAGCAGTCACCGAATATTAAATTACATATTGATTTTACGCTTGCAAGAGGACTGAATTATTACACGGGAATTATCCTTGAAGCAAAGGCGCCCCCCGAAGTTAAAATGGGTAGCATAGGTGGGGGCGGCAGGTACGACGATTTAACCGGCTTGTTTGATGTGCCGGGTATTGCCGGTGTTGGTATCAGCTTTGGCGTTGACAGAATTTACGATGTGCTGGAAGAACTGCAGTTGTTTCCTGAAGCTGTACAATCCGGAACCAAAGCCATTTTTTTTAACATGGGTGAAACAGAAAGCAAGTTTGCATTTACCATTATGCAGCAACTACGGGCCAAAAATGTTTCATGCGAAATGTACCATGAGTTTGCAAAAGTCAGTAAGCAGTTTAGCTACGCAGAGAAAAAGAAAATACAATACGCAGTGATTATTGGGAGTAAGGAAATTGAACAAAAATATTGTTTGGTGAAAGATCTTTCAACAGGTTTACAGCAAGTAGTGCTTTTTGATAAGTTATTTACTTACTTTAACAAATAAAAAAGGTTACTAATAATAGATTTCCGCACTAATTAAAAAACAAACCATATGCAAATACATTTTCGCAATCTGCTGCTTGGATCTGCCATTTTATCACTGGCTTCCTGCAGCAAGCCAAACACCCAGGGTAAGCTGATACCAAAAGAAGCTGCTATTGTAATACAGGTTGATGGTAAATCCCTTTCATCAAAGTTATCCTGGGATGAAATAAAACAGAACCCGGTTTTTGCTGAAGCGTCCAAAGACAGTACAGTACCAGCCGGCATGAAAGTAATTTTAAACAATCCTGACAGTGCTGGGATTGACACCAAAACCGATCTGCTGTTTTTCGCATTACAGGATAGCATCGGTGGCTATGTTGCTTTTGAAGGCACCATCAAAGATGAAGATCAGTTTAAAAACTTTATTAAAACATTTGCTGCTGATGGCAGCGAAAATGAAGCCGACGGAATTAAATTCATCAGCAAAACGCCATTTTGTGCAGGTTATACAAAAGACAAATTTGTGTATTTGTTTGATGCACCGCAAATGTCCCAGATGGATGCCTTGTCAAGAAGAATGCAGCGGGATTCCATTGATATTACGCCTTCAAAACCAAGGGATATTTTTAGCACCTGCAAAGCATTATTTGCTTTATCTGAAAGCAACAGCCTTGCAAAAAACGACAAGTTTACTGCCTTGCTGAAAGAAAACGGGGACATGCATTTTTGGATGAATACTGAACAACTTACCAAAAGCGCTATGAACAATCCGATGATGGCCATGGCTAACCTGGATAAACTGTACAAAGGTAGCTTAACCACAGGCACTCTAAACTTTGAAAACGGCAAAATTAACGTTGATGTAAAAAGCTATGTTGGAGATGAACTGGGAAAATTGTACAAGAAATACGGCGATGGAAAAGTAAGTGAAGATATGCTGAAACGTATGCCGGGAAAAGATATCATCGGCCTGATGGCCATTGCCTATAAACCTGAAGGTATAAAAGAACTGCTTAAATTATTGGGCGTGGATGGTATTGCCAATATGGGCCTTAGCAATGTTGGTTTTACCATGGATGATTTTATTAAAGCCAATAAAGGCGACCTGGTGCTGGGACTCTCTGACCTATCAATGAAGAAAGACAGCGCAGCAGGCGAAATGGGATATGTAAGCGAAAAGCCTGACTTCAATTTTATTTTTGCCACTTCAATTGGTGATAAGGATGCCTTTAACAAGCTCATCAATGCAGGAAAGAAATTGGGCGAAAAAGGATTGCCGGCAGATAGCAAAGCACCTTTTGCTTACAGCGATAATGGTTCTTATTTCGCCATTGCCAATAGCAAAGAAAATGCGGATAAATTTCTTTCTGCTACCAACCCCAATGTTGATTTTATCAATAAAATAAATGGCCAGGCATTTGGTGGTTATCTTAATATTCACCTGCTTTTAAAAGCGTTTGAAAAAGAAGCTACCAAAGATAGCAGCGCCAGTGCAGTGTATGATGCTTCTTTAAAATTGTGGGATAACCTGTTGTTTAAAGGCGGCGATTTTAAAGATGGTGCCATCGCCCAAACCGTTGAGGTAAACCTGGTTGATAAAACAACCAACAGTCTTAAACAATTAAATCAATACGCTGCTAAATTGGGCGAAATTTATAAAGCGAGAAAGGCAAAAGAAAAAGCATCTTCAATGGCTATGGATGCAACCATTCCCATTGAAGATGTAGCAGCGCCACCAGCTTCAAAAAAATAGTTTTTCTTCATTACGGCTGCCAATTCAATTATGGATTGGCAGCTTTATTATATTCCCATATGCAAATTTCCCTGCAGCAGGTTGTTCCCGATTTTTTTGAAACTGGCAAAGCCAATGGTTCCCAGTTGTGGAACCAGGACATTGCTTTTTCAACCGGTGAAAACGTTCACATCATAGCACCAAGCGGCAGTGGCAAAACATCTTTCATCCACTTTTTATATGGGTTAAGAAAAGATTACAGCGGTAACATTTTATATGATAACAACAACATTAAAAATTACGATGCCGAAAAATTTGCTACGTGGCGGCAACAAAACATCAGCATCATTTTTCAGGACCTGCGTTTGTTTACACAGCAAACCGTATCACAAAACCTGGAAATAAAAAGATTGCTGGCGCCTTATCATAGAGAAAGCAGGATAACCGCTATGGCAAATCGTTTGGGTATAGAAGGCAAACTGACTAAATTATGCAGCACCTGCAGTTATGGCGAGCAGCAACGCATCGCGATAATTCGTGCATTACAACAGCCATTTGATTTTTTATTGCTGGATGAACCCTTTAGTCACCTGGACGAAAACAACCGGCAGAAGGCAATGGAACTGATGCAGGAAGAAGCCACCGAAAGAAAGGCCGCCATCATTTTAACCGACTTAAAAAAAATAGATTATTTTAAGGCTGAACGATTACTTTATCTGTGAGGTGAAAGTATTTAGCAGAAAGTCGCAGGTAATAAGTGTTAAGTACTGAGTATTTAGAAGGCGCTGCGACTTACCATTATCAATTATCCATTAATTAATTATCCATTCAATGGAACTCTCTTATAAAAATATTGCTCCTTTCTTAACTGCCGGTCAAAATAAAGTGAGCCGCTGGCTGAGTTATTTGGGGCTTGGTGTTGGGGTTTTGTTGTTGCTGAGTTCGGTTCAGATGTATACCAACATCAATCATTTGATAAGAGATAAAAATACCCGTAAAAATGGCACTGACTTTATCTCTATTACTAAGACCATCACCAACGAAAATATGGGCAGGGATAACCGTTTTACGGATGCGGATATAAAAGAATTGCAGCGCCAGCCCTTCATTGAAGATGCAGCCCCTTTAAAAGCGAATGCCTTTAAAGTAAGTGCCAATGCAGGTAATATGATACCCTTTAGCACAGATGTTTTTGTGGAAGGGCTTAACACTAATTTTATTGACACCGTACCTGATAATTTTAAATGGAACGAAGGCGATGAATTTGTACCCGTTATTTTTTCGACTGATTTTTTGGAGATGTACAATGTATTTGCCCCGAGTTGGGACCTGCCACAGATGTCTGAAAAAACAGCTTCTTCTGTACAATTATTTTTGCTGTGTCATGGTAGAAACGGCGACCGCCAGTACAAGGCCAGGATCGTTGCCTTCAGCGACCGCATCAACAGCATATTGGTTCCTGAAAATTTTTTAGCACAGCAAAACAAAGTGCTGGAAGGCGTTGACAATATTCCGGCCTCACGTGTGTTTTTAAAAACCAGGGACGCTAATAATCCGCAATTGCTGAGCTATCTCGCCGGTAAAGACTACCACATAAATAAAGACAAAACGAAATTTGGTCGTGTGAAAGGTGTGCTGCAGGCCGTTGTAAGCGGACTGGCGGGCTTCGGTGTATTGGTTATTTTACTGGCGCTGGTATTGTTTTCGTTTTACTTACAACTAATGATTGCCAGGAGTAAAGACAACCTGCAATTGTTGCTCACACTGGGTTATAGTCCAAGCTGGCTTAGTAAAACAGTAGCAAAAAAATGGATCCCGGTTTATGTGAGCATTATTGTAGCAGCATTGCTGGCCACGCAATTACTGCACCTGGGCTTTCAGCATTTCGTTACTCCCGCCCGTGGGGAATTGCCCATCATGATCGACTGGACTGTATTGGTAATTGCTGTATTGCTGCTGGGTTTGTCTGTCGCCATCAATTACCGTCTGGTAAAAAAATCGCTGACAGAATTATAGCAAACCACTTTACAGAATGATGATGTTTGCTACCTGATTCCCTTCTTAATCAAAAACTGAATTAACTCCTTTGGATGATCTGATTGCAAGCCTGCCAAACCAAGCTTGAGCGCTGCATTCCATTGATCAGGTCCTTCTTCTTTTGACTGTACATCTGCCCAGATGGGAATGTGCTTTTGGGTAGCCGCGGCGACTGTTTCAGCATTGTATTCGGTATAATCTCCGTCGAGTATATCAACATCAAATGTGTGCAGCACCTCATTCATTTCGGCTGTTGTTTTTACTGCTTTTGGCAAGCTGATCATCAACGGCATATTGGGAGCGATGGTTCCCCATTCTTCAAACTGGTGTGGTTCGTTGATGTACACCACAATATGATTTTCCATTCCGGCATCGATAATTTCTTGATACGCCTGCGCAACAGAAGCTTCTTTAAAATCGAGGTAGATATTTATTTTTCCCTTGCACAATTGCAGCACTTCTTTAAAGGTTGGAATGGTGTGCACGCCCCACTCAGGGTGCAATGGTTCCCTTACTTTAATTTTACGCAGTGAGTCAAGAGTAAAGTTTTTTATTTCCCCCTGCCGGGCTGTCATGTGGTCAATCGTTGCATTGTGCATAATTACCAGCTGACTGTCTTTGGTAGTACGTAAATCTATCTCTACAAAATCAGCACCGTCTTCAATGGTGTTTTGATAAGCAGCCAATGTATTTTCAGGTGCCTTTGTATGATCGCCGCGATGCGCTATAACAATGGTTTTATGTTTGGCTGCAGGTAGAGGCGTAACCTGCGCCATGCCTGCAACCGAATGTAGGAAGGTAAAAGCGACAGTAAAAAAGAAAGAAGGATGGATAACCATGGGACTATTTTAGTGGCTAAAAATAGCCAAAAGCTGTAACAACCAGCATCAACTTCCGTTATGTTTTTGTTATAGCACTTGTCTGACTACGCTCTTCATTTTACGAGCTTATCAATTTCATCATCCCTTTTTTCATCCTGTGATATGGGGAAATCATTATTCATCTGATCTTCGAAAATCTTTTCATCTTTTTTGTTCCGAACTACCAGGAAAATAATCAAGGCAATAACTGCAATTCCAAAAAAAATGATAAATGGCCAGTTCATATTTTTTAATATTTTATTAAAGTTAGCCCTATTATAAAGCGCCGTACATTAAGTTTATATTACCTCTTACTCCGGTGATAATACAGTAGCAAAAGATTACATGCCATCAAATAACAATTCATTTTATGGTATTAACTGTTTAAAAAATCTGCTAATTTCGCTGCCTATGTTTACATTTTCAAACCCACACATCAGCATTGCAACGCATGCTGATATTAATGCCATTACCGGTTTATTAAACAGTGCTTACCGGGGCGAAAGCTCCAAACAGGGTTGGACAACAGAAGCAAATTTAATCGGTGGTAATATTCGTACAAATGAGGAAACCCTGCAACAGGTAATGGATTCTGCCGGCAGCGTAATTTTAAAATATTTGGATACTGATCAGCACATTGTAGGTTGTGTAAATCTGCAGCAAAAAAAATATAAAATTTACCTGGGCATGTTTTCGGTATCCCCGCAGCTGCAGGGATTTGGCATTGGCAAGCAGTTGTTGAAAGCAGCAGAAGAATATGCTGTTCATTTAAATGCTCCCGCTATTTTTATGCAGGTGATAACCCAGCGCACAGAATTGATCGATTGGTACAAGCGGTATGGCTACCAGGAAACCGGCGAAAGAATTCCTTTTAACGAAGATGGCTTAACGGGCAAGCATTTGCAACCGCTGGAGTTTATGGTGCTGGAGAAAATTATGCAATTAGCATAAAACAAGCTTCCCTCCTATCGTCCAAGCCATTGTTTGAAGTCATTTAGCCGTTCCCTGCTCACAATTGTTTCAGCAGTTGTTGTTGGGGCTATTGCCAGTTTTAATCTTCCGCCCAGTTAGGTATGTACCTTTTTTATGTACAAACCTGATCGTTCGCCGCAGGGACTTTTATTGAAAAGCAAAAAGTATTATTTGCTTTGGGCACAGCAAATTGTAATGGCAATTTTTATCTGCAACCAAATGGTGTATTTTATCTTTCTACAGATAACATTGCAGTTATTTGCAAAACGCAAGTTTTTAAAAACAATGGTAAAATTAAATACGCCACACAATCAGGTCCAATGCTGGTTTACGATGGTCGGATCAATAAAGTTTTCAAAGCTGGCTCAGGCAACATAAACATCCGCAATGGAGTTGGCATCCTGCCTGGCAATAAAGTAATTTTTGCAATGTCTAAAAGCGAAATTAATTTTTATGACTTCGCAAACTATTTTAAAAACCCCGGTTGTAAAGATGCGTTGTACCTTGATGGTCTTGTGTCGAGAGTTTATTTACCCGAAAAACAATGGCTGCAAACAGATGGCAATTTTGGTATTATCATCGGAGTTACAACAATCCGATACCGTTAGCATGGCGCAATTTTAAACAACATCTTGCACAGGAAAGGCAATTTTTGCAACACATAAAAACCCTTAATTTTAAATTCATTGCAGTAGTACATATTTTATTGTTAGGCCGGAAATTTTGGAAATGGCGCATCCTTTAACATGACCGACAATCGAAGTGCCGAATCCATAAATAAAAAAGTCAAAACCTGCTGACATATCGTTGTCACAAACCATATTTAGCTTTGTGACTTATCAAATTAAACTACATAACATGAACAATGAGATAATCAAGCAATTCAATATAATTGGCATTGCAATTCGGACTACCAACGACAACGGTCAGTCAAGCCTGGATATTCCTTCGCTTTGGAATAAATTTATGGGAGAAGGCATGGTTGCTTTGATTCCGGATAAAATAAACAACACCATTTATTGCGTTTATACCGACTACGAAAAAGACCATACCAAACCATACACAACCATTTTGGGTTGCAGTGTCTCTACATTAAATAACGTTCCAGAAGGGATGGTTGGTAAAACCATTGAGGAAGGTGCTTATATAAAATATACAGCTAAAGGAAATATTTTACAGGGTATGGTTTTTAATGAATGGGTAAAAATCTGGAATTCGGATATCGACAGGAAATATACAGCGGACTTTGAAGTGTATGGCGAAAAGGCAAAGAACCCCGAAGATGCTGAAGTTGATATATTTATTGCGGTTAAATAAACGATCACACTGGTCTTGACTTCACATGTATGCCGTCAACAAAAAAATATAAATATTGAAAGCCATCACCAAAACAGTATGGATCTTATCACTGGTAAGTTTATTTACTGACACGGCCAGCGAAATGTTGTATCCCGTAATGCCCATCTATTTAAAAACGATTGGATTTTCGATTGTATTGATCGGCATACTGGAAGGTTTTGCAGAGGCCATAGCAGGACTAAGCAAAGGCTACTTTGGCAAGCTCTCCGACAACAGCGGTAAGCGAACGCCGTTTGTACAAGCTGGCTATGCGCTCAGCGCTATCTCAAAACCATTGCTGGCATTTTCCGTTTTGCCTGTCTGGGTTTTCATTTGCCGTACTATTGACCGTACAGGCAAGGGCATTCGTACAGGTGCAAGGGACGCGGTATTATCAGACGAAGCCACACCGGAAACAAAGGGCAAAATATTTGGCTTCCATCGTTCTATGGACACGCTGGGCGCTGTGCTGGGCCCTCTGTCTGCATTGATTTATTTGCATTACCATCCGCAAAATTACCGGGCACTTTTTTACATTGCGTTTATTCCTGGCCTGCTTGCAGTATCAGCTTCTTTTTTACTGCAACAGAAAAATAAGTCCTCCAAAACTGTTGTAAACAAAACTTCCTTTTTTGATTTCCTCCATTACTGGAAAACAAGCCCGGCTTTATACCGGAAGTTGGCAGGCGGCCTGCTGGCATTTACCCTGTTCAACAGTTCGGATGTTTTTTTATTATTAAAAGCAAAACAATCCGGCCTTGACGACACTGCTGTAATTGGAATTTATATTTTTTATAACCTGGTGTATGCTTTGTGCGCTTTTCCGATAGGAATGCTGGCTGATAAAATAGGATTAAAAACAATTTTTATTGCAGGCCTGCTGATTTTTGCTGCGGTGTATTTTGGCATGAGTGTCACCAATAATTTTTATCTTTTTGCCGCCTTGTTTTTTTTATATGGGTTATACGCCGCTGCAACAGAGGGCATTTCAAAAGCATGGATCAGCAATATTGCCGACAAAAAAGATACCGCTACCGCCATCGGAACCTTTGCAGGATTTCAAAGTATTTGTACCATGCTGGCCAGTTCCCTGGCAGGCCTTATCTGGTTTCAGTTTGGTGCAGGCGCCACTTTTATTGTAACTGGTATCGCTACGGTATTAATTGTAGTCTATTTCATCATTGCTGTTCCATTACCTGAAAATAAGCAGCAAAGCTTGTCTAAATAATATTGTTTTATGGAAAGTAAATGGCAGCCAATAGCTGCATTTTACAGAAGTCATACAGGAAGAAAGATTTCAAGCAGGAAACAATATCGGAAAAATTAATGGCTGGATAACTATCAATTCTATTTACCGTATTTGCACATTGGGTCAGGATTAATTCACGTTTAAAGACAGGTTAGAATATTTTTTCTATATCAGCATTCCCGACTATCCAACTTCCTTCTTCCACTTCGTCTTCCAGCTGATTAAAATCCCAGCCGCAATAGCCCACAAAAATTTTTATTTCATGTTGCAGAACTGACCGGTCGTTCACGTGAGCAACCGCCTGCTGAAAATTGCCACCGAAGTAAATGGTATCAGTAACAGGCGTTCCACCCCTGATTATATCCGGCCGGCGGTGGATAAAAAAAAGATGCTCCCTGTCCATGGGACCGCCATCATACAACGGAAACGGCAGGCTGTCTTTAAATTCTTCCAGTTCGTTTAATGTTCTGCCAAATAATTTATTTACAACAAAACCTGTTGCTCCTTTTTCGTTGTATTCAGTTATAAAAATAGTGACTTTATCAAAGTTTGGATCATCCAGGGATGATGTGTCTGTTAATACAATTCCAGCCTTAATTTGCATGATAAAGCAGCGTTAAAATGTTGAAATGAATAGTTTAAAATTAAGCATTATAAATTAAAATTGTTAAGATCAAATTAAGCAGCTGTGATTGTGATTGCAAGAAATTTAAGATGACAATGTAATTTAAACCGTTAAATAATTAACTTGTTGAGATGCCTGTAACCAAAGATCGTATGCTCAAACAAACTTTCATTCAACTGGTGTCTGGATACGCCGGCAACAATCAGCTGTCAACGGAACTATGGAATGAAATTGAAATAAGCTATTCAGGTAAAAAAAGATTTTACCATACACTGACTCACCTGGAAAATTTGTTAATCCAGTTACTGGAGGTGAAAAACAATATACAACATTGGGATACCGTTCTTTTTACATTGTACTACCACGACTGTGTTTACAATGCGTTACAATCTGATAACGAAGAAAAGAGTGCAGGGCTTGCTGAGCAACGGATGACACAGATGATTATTCCTGCCGAAATAATTGCAGCTTGCAAAGCACAAATTTTAGCTACCAAAAAACATCTTGACAATACAGATACCGACACCAACTATTTTACAGATGCAGACCTCTCTATCTTAGGAACCGACTGGGATACGTATTCAGCTTACTTTAAAAACGTACGAAAAGAATATGCCATTTATCCTGATGTTATTTACAACCCGGGAAGACGAAAAGTGCTGAAACATTTTTTAGCAATGGTACGCATTTTTAAAACAGATTACTTCTACACAAAATTTGAGCGACAGGCGAAAGAAAATTTGCAAAGAGAACTCTCGCTTTTTTAATATGTTTGAAGAAATATTTATTGGGATACAAAGAGATTTTAACTGCTACAGTCATAGACCACTCCATATTACCCTAATGAAAATTGAATCCACACTTCATCAGTATATTTAAAAGACATTTAATAGTAAAGAACCAATGGACTATTTTTAGGATGGATAAATATCACTTCCAAACTATTTTAAACAACCCGATGAAGCCATATTTTGTACTTATTTTTTTATTGATAAGTCTGATCACTTATGGTCAGCAGCAGCAAATTGATTTTGATTCGCTGGTGAGTGCCAGGCAAAAAGAAAGCATTGGCAAACCATTTCCTTTATTTAAAGCGTTATTGCACAACAAGACGTTTACCAATCAGGATATAACTGGTAAAGTAGTATTTATAAATTTTTGGTTTGCCAACTGCCCGCCCTGTATCGCGGAACTGGATGCATTGAATGAGTTGTATAAAAAGTTGAAGACAAATAAGCAATTTGAATTTGTCTCCTTTACGTACGAATCGCCCAAAACAATTCAGGTCTTGGCAAAGAAATACCACATGCAATATAAGATCATGTCTGTAACGCAGCAGGAATGTTACCGGCTGAATCAAAACAATGCCTTCCCCACCAGTATCGTTCTGGATAAAAATGGCATGATACAATTCATCTCCTTCGGTGGAAAGACTGATAAAGCCGCGGCAAAAAAAATGGTACTGACAGAATATTATCAGCAGGTGTTGAAACAGTTGTAGCCAACCAGTGGCTTGCTATCATTTATAACAACAAAAAACGCCCGGTAATTCCACCGGGCTTTTTAAAACAGACCTAAATTTTTATAAAAATCTTTTTCTTATACATCCAGTTTAAAATAAGCCATAGAAAAAATAACACGAGTATTCCGTTAACCAGCGTCGCATAAGGTGCTCCAAAAATATGGTCATAGTCCGCACCTAAATGTATGTGCAGTGAGTTGGAGATCAGCGAGCGGATACCACCATCGGCCATTACGTAGGCCGCAATAGAATTGGCTCCAATCACCATTAAAAAATAAGCCCATTTTCTTTTTTGTGCTACATCTACCACCCCATAAAAAAAGGCCAGGAATAAACAGCAAACACCACCACTAAAAATAGTCCAGGCCGGTGTCCAGATTCGTTTTACAATTGGGTTGATCCCCGTAAAATGCAGCACGGCACCGAGTAGCAGTAAACCGGCGCCCATTGTAACAAAAAATTTAATTTTCTGCTGTTGTGTGGTCGTGTCATCTTTTAATGCCCGTCCTGCAAACAGGCCCAGCAGCATGGTGCCCAGCGTGGGTATAAAACTAAGCGTGGCATAACCGCCACCATTATTTAAAAATGGTTTTTCCCGTGGAAAAAGATTTAAGAACCATTGATCAAAAGCCCAGGCAAGATTGGTGTTTTTATTCCAGTGTGCCGCAAACCCGTGAAGGTTGTGTTCCCAATTGGCTTCGGTACCAGCAGCAGCATAATCAAAACCAGCACCGGGCAACGGGTACAAGGCAAATGCCAGCCAGTAACCAAACAAAATCACAATCAGTGCAATGAGTTGAATACGGGGTTTACAATAGGAGATTAACACTAAAAATGTATAGCCCATGCCTATCTGTGTCAGCGTATCTTCAAAAGTAAAATTGGTTTGGGTGCTCCACATAGAGCGTAAAAATATCCCGAGGCATATCAGTATGAGCGACCGCTTGATGGTATGCAAAATAATATTGTTGAAAGAAGCGCCTTTACTTTTCCGGCCGGCGATGGAATAGGGTAATACTACGCCTACTAAAAAAGTAAATGAAGGCTGGATCATATCGTGCAGCGAAAGCCAGGTCCACTCCACATGGCTTTGGTTGAAGGCAAGAAAGCCCCAGAACGAACTATCCGGAAGTGCCTTTGATACGGATTCAAGAGAAAGTACTTCTCCCATCATCAGCAACATTACAAAGCCGCGGTAAACATCCACCGAAGCAATTCTGCTGACAGGCATTGGCGGATTAACTGCTGCTGCCGGAACATTTTTTTCTGCAGCAGTCTGCGGTTCAGCTTGAAAAGGTTGGCTCATAAAGTATTGTTGGTTTTATTTTTTTGAATGGTTCAATATTTTTCTGCCATTGCCGCTGTATATTTTTTTAAGCGTGGCATTGTTTAATGACAAACCATATAAAGCCCAGTGATAACTGAATAACTGGTGATCGTAAAAATGTTCATCGGCAGATTCTAAAATACGAAAAGTTGTCTGATACATGCTTTTATCAAAACCCATATCTGTACCGTACACAATTTTATCCGCATACTTTTCAAAAAAAGCTTTTGTATATCTTGGTATGGGCGAAAACTCACCAAACCTGGCGGCGATGTCTGCATACAGGTTGGGATAGGTATCAAACAATTTTCCCAGCATGCTTAAGTCGGCGTTGGTGTTGGCCAGGTGACAGGCAATAAAAGTGGTGGCAGGATTATTCTTTACCGCATTCTCCAGCGTCTTTACCAGTTGATCATGTGTTAAAATGCCAGGCTTGTTCATATCCACTTTCCAGGTGGCCGCGTTCATCAATCCATCATTGGTTGAGTCGGGTTTTTCATACATCCACTGGTCTTCGGCTACATGTATACTCACGGGCATATGCAATTCAGCACATTTTTCCAGCAAAGGTTTCATCGCCGGATCATCCATGTGCAAACCGTATCCCGGTGTGGGCATGGAGTATAATTCACCCAAACCTTTGTCCCCCAGTTCGCCTACGCCCCTGGCGCCTTTTTGATGGCATCTTTCCAGTTCCGCGAGTGCATGCTTTTGCCAGCCGGGTATTTCATGACCTGTATAATCAAAACCACACCATACTTCAAAGCGGTCTTTGTAAGGAGCATATTTATCTACCAGCGAATCAAATCTTGCGCCGGTTGAATAAGTAAGGATCAATGTTTTTTCGATGTTCATTTCATCCATTCTCTTTACCCACACCTCAACATCAGCGTCAGTTTTAGGATAATCATGCGAATGAAAATCAATCACCGGGTATTTGGCTTTAGCGATGGAGGTTTGGGGTATTTTATAAATTGAAACCGGCCGAAAGCTGCTAAGCGTAATCACATCGGCAGATTGGCAAAAACCATGGCTGCATATAATCTGTACCGCAAGCAATAAACAAAGGCGTATTGAAAATGACAGGCACATAACAGTTGATTGTGGTTGAAATGAAGTGCGGCAGGTGCAGAGCTGCTTGCCTTACCAATATAACACACAATACTATTTAAAAATGCTACAAACGTTTGCGCAATAAATGAGTGACCTGTTATAATCTGAACGCTTGAAAAGTGTAAAGTATAATAAGTAGTGGTCAAACAAATGCTGGTGCTGATTTTGAACAAAAAATGTTATCTGCTAAAAAAGAAAATAAATGCCGCTTTTATTTTTCAATCCTTTTATGGAAAAAAAAGATAACTACGTCTGACATAAAATAAAAAACACTTTAAATAATATTTGTATTTTTCTATCACAACAATTCGTTCTTTATGAAAAAAATAGCCTTCAGCTTATTCATCCTGCCATTGTTTTCCTTTGCTGCATTTGCTCAATCAGCTGCTGCTGATAAAAATAAAGTGATGGACTTTTTTCAAAATCAGCAATTTGATGAAGCTGTCAGTTATTTAACCCCGGCTATTGCAGCAGATGCTAAAAATATACAGCTTCTTGGCTACTTAGGCTACGCCCATTACATGAACGATAATACAAGGGAGGCCGAAAATGTTTACAGGCAAATTGTACTCATCGACCCCGATAATATTGCTGCACTGCAATACCTGGCACTGATTACTAAAAATGACAGTCCGAATGAAGCCCTGCAATATACCCGCCGCCTTATTCTGCTGCAGCCAGCCAAAGCAGTTTATTACCGCAGTATGGGCGAGCTATTTAAAAGAAAAGATGTGCAGGATTCTGCTTTTGTTTATTTCAGCAAGGCTTATTCGCTGGCGCCGAAAGATTATAAAAATGGCGTTGGCCTGGCGGATGTGTTACTTGACAGAAAAGAATATACCCGTGCCGATAGTGTGACAGAAGCAGGGCTGGAACAGGATTCCGTCAATCTCTCTTTTTTAAAACTGCGCATTCGTTCTGCTTACAATGCGGACGATTTTCAAAGTCTTCGGATACCGGGGGAACAAATTATCCGCATGGGAGAATCACCGCTTACTGCGCTTACTCAGGTATTGATTGGCTATTACAATCTTAAACTGTATTCCGATTGCATCCGGGTTTGTGAATACCTGAATGATAAAGGTTACATGGTTGACAATGTTATTTATTATGAAGCAAAAGCCTGGGCCAAATTAAAAGACTATGATAAGAGCAATGCGTTGCTAAGGGTATGTGTGAACCTTTCCATTTCAAAATCAGCGGAGATGTATTATTATAACCTTGCTTTAAATTATGAATCGCTGAAGCAATATGCAAAAGCAATTAACCAGTATGATACGGCGTATTATCTTTTTAAAAATCCGGTGATGAATTACAATTGCGGCCGCATTGCGGAAGCACATTTGCATAACATACAGCAGGCACAAAAATATTACCTGCGGTATATTGCTGAAGCAAAACCTACGGAAGCAGACGAAGTAAAAGCGTATGCCTATGTAAAAGAAAGATGGGGTAAAAAGAAAACGACTGCCGCAAAAAAATGATCGTTCGCTATTTGGAATAATTCAGCGTACAATCAAATTTAGTTTCGCCCAAACCCAGTTCCTGCGCTGCCGCATTGCTGATGCGAATGATCAGCCCGCTGTTCTGTTTGATATCCGGAATTACATCCAGCACTTTTGCGTAGATGGATTTACCGGTACTGCTGCTGGTAACCTTTATAATAGTGCCAGGTGCGGCGGTGTTGTGCAAACAATAATATTTTCCATCCTGCCAGCCGCTATTGCTCCTAAACACAGCGCCTGTGCCACTTTCACTTACCGGATTGGGCTTGGCCTGTTTATCAAAATTGGCTTTAAAACTACCTCCATTGAAATTTTTACCGGCCACTACCACTGGCTGCGTAACGGGTTCTGCTTCCTTTACGGCCGGCGGCAGATCTTTCTTTACAGTTGGCGGTGTAGCAACAGGTTCCTTTACAATAACAGCTTCTTTTTTAACCGGCTCAGGAGCCTTTACAACTGGTGCTTCTGTTTTTGTAACAGCAGGTGCGGTCACGGCCAGGTCGGCCGGTTTGTTTTTAGCCATCGGTGATAGTGCAGACAACGAAGGTTTCACTTTTAAATAGCCTATAATTAAATGTGTTCCATTGGCCACGGCATCGCTCTTAATATTGTTCCATTGTTTTAAATTGTCCAGCGCTACTTTGGCATTGGTGGCTATGCGATATAATCCTTCTTTATCTTTTACAATATGATATACGGGCACCAGCACTTCATCCGAAGGTGCATTGCCCGATTGTAAAAAATTAACATCGGTCAACGGCACTTTTATCACCTGGTTGAGGCTAAGACCTTTTTCCAGCGCAAGGTTATTAAATGGGGCAATTTCTTTAGGGCTGATATTGTACATTCTGCCAATGCTGTAATAATTTTCCTTTGATTTTACAGTATGGGTAAGGTATAAATTGGGAGAAGCTCCTTCAACCACCAATGGTGCATTTTGCGCCAGCAGGGTCAAAGGCAGACAAAATAACAATATTAATAAACGCTTCATCAGATATAAATTTTCGTTGCAAAGATGGGAAAATAAGTTGGTTAACAATTATTCCCGAAACTGTTAAATTAGTTTAACAAGCTGTTATAACCACTGATTAAACTATATTTTTTTGTTTTTATTTTACTTATTTAAAATGCGCCAGTTGGCAGGGTAATAATTATTGATGCGGTTAGGCAAAATTTTTATCCAGCCCAACGGCAATTGCTGGTGTGTCAGCAGCGCCCAGCCTTTTAAGTCAGTGGCCAATTTTATTTCCTGTTTACGCAGGTATTGCAGGGCGGTGGCTTTATCAACTTCAATCGCATGGATCGTTTTGCTGATACAGTTACTCAATGCCAGTTCATGATCCGGTACCAGTTCGTTACGGATGATAGTACCCATTTTTACACCGGCCTTTTTTATATACAGGCTATGCTGGATGGTAGCCAGTTCATTTTCCAAATGCGCAGGCAACGCAATGGTTTCATCCTGTTGTTTGATAAAGAAAAATGATTCATTTGTTGTCAGATACGGTTGCACAATATCAATCTCCTTAGCCGCGAGCCGCTCTGATTTGGTCTTGTATTTATTGCTTTGCCAAACCGGCGCAACCTTTTCTCCCTTAGTAAACGCGGCAATAAAAAAACCTTCGCCCTTTACTTTATCCGGGTAAAAACGATAGCCATACCCTTGGTGTTTGGGTGACCTTGTTTCAACAATCCCCCATTCCGGTTGCGTTGGTATTGCTACCGGTATTAAATGGCATTCCTCCACCAGCCAGTCGGCAATGGTTTCATCTTCGCTTTCCGAATAAGAACAGGTGGAATAAATTAAACTGCCCCCTTCTTTTAACGCAGGCAGTACATCCGCCAAAATTCGTTGCTGGCGCTGACTGCACATGGTTACATTTTGCGGACTCCATTCTTTTACCAGGTCAGCATCTCTTCTAAACAAACCACTGCCGCTACAGGGTGCATCCACTACAATTACATCAAAATAATTTTCCAGTCGCGGAAAATCTTTGGGATCATTGTTGGTGACCACCACATTGGCAGCGCCCCATTTTGTAATGTTTTCTGCCAGCACATTCACCCGGGTTTTAATCACTTCGTTGCTCACCAGCAAACTTGTATTACTGATAAGCGATTGCAGCAAAGTTGATTTACCGCCCGGTGCAGCGCAGAGGTCCAACACCTTAATGGATTGAGTAAGATCGGTTGTCTGACGTAGCACCTGTTCCAAAAACATGCTGCTGGCTTCCTGCACATAATAAGCACCGGCATGAAAAACAGGATCCAATGTAAATGATGGCCGCTGTGATAAATAATACCCATCCGTGCTCCAGGGCACATTGCCCGCAACCGCAGCATCGGCAAAAGCAAGTTCAGCAACAGCAGGTATTTTACGGTTGTTCAACCGTACAGAAATCACCTGTTCGCCGGAACAATGTATGTTTTCAAAAGCTGTGCGGTCATAACCAGGCAAGCCCTCCAGCGATTCCAGCAGTAATTGAGGTAGATAACACTCCATAGTTCTCAAAATTAATACAATGGAACGCTGATAACACCAATCGAACGGATTTTAATTGCTGCTTTGCAGCAATGCGTAGTAGCCTTGATAATACGGATCAAATTAATTAAAACTAATTTTTATCCGGGCATTGATAACGGACCAACGCATTGTATTTTATCAGCATAAAATTACTCAATAAGCATTTTCGCTGTTCCTTCCCCATCCGGACTCTATCATTATCAGCATCCTATATATATCCGTGTTAGTCCGCTCAATCGGTGTTATCAGTGTTCTATAAAAAAACTAATTTTGCGGCAAAGCAACATTTTTAATGAAGGAAAAACTACAGGAACTGGCCGGATTGCTGGAAGGAGATTTTTTTACAGATGATACCATGCGGATATTGTACGCCACGGACGCTTCAGCTTACCGCGAAATGCCGCTGGCAGTTGCCATTCCCAAAACTACAGACGATATTAAAAAGCTTATTCAGTTTGCACACAATAATCATACGTCCATCATTCCACGTACGGCCGGCACTTCGCTTGCCGGCCAGGTAGTGGGCAACGGCATCATTGCAGATGTGTCGAAAAATTTCACACAAATTCTTGAACTCAATACAAAAGAAAACTGGGTACGGGTGCAACCCGGCGTAATCCGTGATGAACTAAACATGTTTTTAAAACCCTACGGCTTATTCTTTGGCCCCGAAACTTCCACCGCCAACCGGGCCATGATCGGCGGTATGGTGGGCAACAATTCCTGCGGCAGCAACTCGGTGGTATACCGCAGCACAAGAGAACATTTGCTGGAAGTAAAAGCCATTTTAAGTGATGGCACAGAAGCTGAATTTAAAACGCTGAGCAATGATGACTTCCATGCCAAATGCGAACTCAATACATTGGAAGGAAAAATCTATAATAATATCCGCGGCATATTAAGCAATTACGATAACCAGCAGGAAATAAGAAAACAGTTTCCCAAAAAATCAGTCGAGCGCCGCAACACCGGTTACGCCATTGATCTGCTGCTGGAAAAATCGCCCTTCGTCGCCGGCATGCCCGATTTTAATTTTTGTGATCTCATCGCCGGGTCTGAAGGTACGCTGGCTTTTCTCACCGAAATAAAACTGAATGTTGTACCGCTGCCACCCAAAGAAACGGGGCTGCTTTGTGTACATTTTAACAGCATTGATGAAAGTTTGCGGGCCAATTTAATTGCGCTCAAATACAAGCCCAGCGCCAGCGAGCTGATAGATCATTATATTTTAGAATGTACCAAAGACAATATTGAACAAAGCAAAAACCGCTTTTTTGTACAGGGCGATCCCGGTGCTATTCTGGTGGTGGAGTTTGTAAAAAATACCCGCGAAGAAATAACCGACATCTGCAATAAAGTAGAAGCCGATATGCGTGCGGCCGGACTCGGTTATCATTTCCCCTTGCTGTTTGGCAACGACACCAAAAAAATATGGACGCTGCGCAAAGCGGGCTTAGGATTGCTCGGCAATTTACCCGGTGATGAAAAAGCCGTTCCGGTGATTGAAGACACCGCAGTTGATGTAGAAGACCTGCCCGCTTATATCCGGGAGTTCAACGAAATATTGGTGAAGTACGATTTGCATGCCGTGCATTATGCGCATGCCGGTTCAGGCGAAATACATTTGCGCCCTATCATCAATTTAAAAACCGAAGAAGGCAACCACCTGTTTAAATCCATTGCACAGGAAATTGCCACGCTCGTAAAAAAATACGATGGCTCCTTAAGCGGCGAACATGGCGATGGCCGTTTAAGAGGTGAGTTTATTGAACAGATGGTGGGGCCTAAAAATTACCAGTTGTTAAAGCAGGTAAAAAACACCTGGGACCCGCAGCATATTTTTAACCCCAATAAAATTGTAGATACCCCGCCCATGAACAGCATGCTGCGCTACACACCGGGGCAGCAAACACCCAAGTTCAATACCATCTTTCGCTACCACAACCAGGATGTATTGCAACACGCCGAACAATGCAATGGCAGCGGCGATTGCCGTAAAACCCATTTAAGCGGCGGCAGCATGTGCCCTTCGTTTATGGCTACGCGGAACGAAAAAGATACTACCCGTGCCCGGGCCAATATATTGCGGGAGTTTTTAACCAACTCCACCAAAGTAAACCGGTTTAACCATAAAGAAATTTATGAAGTGATGGATCTTTGCCTCAGTTGCAAAGCCTGTAAATCGGAGTGCCCCAGCAATGTGGACGTAGCCAAACTAAAAGCAGAATTTTTACAGCAGTATTACGACACCAACGGTGTGCCTTTCCGAAGTAAGCTCATTGCCAACTTTACAAAGTCGGCCCAACTGGGTGCGCTGGTACCGGGACTGTACAATTTTGCCATGACCAACAAACCCATCAGCAACCTCATTAAAAAATTAAGTGGGTTTGCAGTTAAAAGGTCCATGCCATTGATGTACACAACCACGTTACAAAACTGGCAAAGGAAGCGCCGCAACACCTCTTCCGGAGATGGAGGTAGGACTGTTTATTTGTTTTGTGATGAGTTTACTAATTATAACGATACCTCAATTGGTATAAAAGCAATCCTGTTGCTGGAAAAATTGGGGTACAACGTTATTATCCCCCAACACCTGGAGAGTGGCAGAACCTGGCTCAGCAAGGGGTTAATCAGGAAGGCAAAAGAAATTGTGAATAAAAATATTGTGGCGTTAAAAGATGTTATCAATGACACAACGCCACTGCTTGGCGTTGAGCCCAGCGCCATCCTTACTTTCAGGGATGAATACATTGACCTGGCAAATGATGACCTGCTGGAAGCCGCGAAAAAACTAAGTAAAAACGTTTTTATCATCGACGAATTTATTGCCGCTGAAATAAAAAGAGGCCACATTTCCGCAGACCAGTTTACTACTGATGAAAAACAGATTCTGCTGCATGGCCATTGCCAGCAAAAATCATTGTCATCCGTTAGTTACTCTGCCGACATGCTATCACTGCCAAAAAATTACACCGTACAAACTATCCCCAGCGGTTGCTGCGGTATGGCTGGTAGTTTCGGGTACGAAAAAGAACATTACGATTTGTCTATGCAGATTGGCGAGTTGGTATTATTCCCGGCTGTACGCAATAAAAAATCCGACAGCGTTATTGTAGCCGCTCCCGGCACCAGCTGCCGCCACCAGATAAAAGACGGCACCCAGGTACACGCCAAACACCCGGTAGAAATTTTGTACGAGGCGCTGATCTAATACAACATTCCGGATTGTTGTATTTGCATTTTTAAAATAAATGTTGGTGCGGCAAGGGGGTAGCATTGGTGCATATTGATGATCGCACGAATGAGTCTATCCGGTCGGTTGACAAAATTTGAAAAATTACCAAAAATTGGTAACTTTATTCAAATTTCAGCCAATGGGACGTAATACATCCATTTCATTAGGAAATCACTTTGAGGATTTCGTTGACGATAAAGTTTCAACAGGAAGATTTAAGAATGCCAGTGAAGTGATCAGGGCAGGGCTTCGATTGCTTGAAGAAGAAGAATCTAAAATAGTCGCTCTCAAAAAAGCCATAGAAGAGGGTATTGAAAGTGGCGTAGCCAAAAACTTTGACCCCAAAAAGCATCTTGAAAAATTAAAAGCTGCCAGAAGAAAAAATGGCTAGTTACATACTTTCAAACAAAGCAGTCCAGGACTTATCTGCAATATGGGAATATACTGTAGATACCTGGTCAGAAAGGCAAGCTGATAAATATTACTTCATGCTTTTAGAGTCTTGCCAGGAGTTGGCAGACGGTACAGTGAGAGGCAAAAATTATCCTGAAATTGATATTGAAATATTTGGATTCATAGCCGGACAACATGTATTATTCTACAGAAAGCTTAGTGCTGCCAAAATTGAAATAGTCAGGATTTTACATGGCAGAATGGATCTTAAACACAGGATACAACAGTAAAACCACCGCTAACATGAATTGGCAGAAGCAGGGCTGGGCAATGATAATTCGGGTCAGTAGACAACCAATCATAACAGTTGACAAAGAATGAATCATACGCCTGATTTGTTATACGCTTTACCCGCTTTTTGCCTGGCATCTACTCAATAATAAACTTGTACCCCTTACCATGTACGTTAATAAATTTAAGGGAGTTATCGTCGCTTAATTTCTTGCGTAATTTAGATACCAGTACATCCACATTTCTACTGATTACTACGATGCCTTCATCTTCCCAGATTTCTTTCATCAGCTTTTCCCTTGCTACAATTTGATTTACATTTTCTGCAAATATTTTTAGTGCTTTTGTTTCTTTTTCCGAAAGCGGAATAGTTGTATGCTCCCTTTTAAGCACATGATCAGCTGTGTAAAATTGAAAGCTTCCTAATGGTATATAATCATTGTTACCGGATATTGATTCTTGCTCATCTTTATCTTCGTTCTCTTCCTTTTCTACTTTTTTCCGAAAGGTATTGTTCACATAAAAACCAAGAACACTCAAAGGGATCAACAGCAACAACCAAAAGAAATTAAACTGCTCTTTTTTCAACAAATCAATTTCAATAACATAACAACCAACCTCCAGTGTACGACCCCTGCAGGGAGTTAAATCGCCGGTATGGCTATTTATTTCGAATGCAAAAACCGTTTCATTTTGTTTACAATTCCTCAGATTCACTATATAGTCTTTTGCCAGCGCATTTTTTTGAAACGTTCGCTGAACCAAATTGATGAGCGAATCTGAAATAAAACCAACCTCATTTTGAAAGGAAATTTGGTAAGTGTGTTCATTTATTTTCTTAACCGGCAGCACCCGGGAGGAAGAATCTTTAGCTGAAAGCAACAACTCGTGCCCGATATCACGTAATACCACTTCCAGGTGATTTGCGGGAATGTCATTTTTCTGATTGCTAAATGCAACAGCAGCAATCAAAACAGCAATTACCATCACGGATGACCCGACCAGCATAAATGACTTCTTCATGTGTGCAAATTACTCTATACACCGCAGTTTTTACGTGGTTTTACAAACGTTTTACACATCCTTTACAAGTTTTTACTATTAAAAAGCTGCAGGCTAATTGCCAACCGGTAGCTTTACTTTATTGTTTCACCCAATCAATTATGGTCATGAAAATTTATAGCCTTGCTTTTTTACTCCTTTTTCAATTTCCTTTTGTATTTCCAATCCCGGACGATCAGCCAATACAAAAAACAGATAAGGCTGCAACTGCAAACATCGTTTTTAAATCTGCAGATGGCGGACAATCATGGCAGGATATCAGCAAGGGGCTACCTGAAAATTCAGCCCAAAGTGGTTTCTTTGCAAATGAAAGCGGGCTTTGGTTACGTGCCGGGAAAGGCACCTATCATAGTAACCCAAATTCCACCACTCCTTTCTGGCAAAAAGAGATTTTCCCTGATAACTGGAGCAGCATTGCCCCTGGTAAAAACGGGATGTTTGCGTATAATTACTGGGGGCAGATTGTACAAAAAATAAGCGGAACAAGTGTATGGTCACCTGTGTACACAAATTTTCAAGGGAATATACGCACGGTTTTTGAAACTGCCGGAGGCGCTATTTTCATAGGCTCCGACAACGGCCTTTATAAATCTACTGACAATGGAAAAACCTGGAAACAGGTGCATGCCGGAGGCTGGGTAATTAAAATGGTAGAATCAAGCGGTGTATTAGTGGCCACCAGCATGAGCGGGATCATACGATCAACCGATAATGGTGAACACTGGTCGGTGGTGATCAGCGAGGGTGGCGTGGGCATTGATGTAGCCCGCATCCAGGGTGGATTCGCTGCCATTACCTACAGTACCGCCGCAAAGACCCGGAGAATACGAACGTCCTATGACGGCGGTAAAACCTGGCAGCCCATTGATGCTGGATTCCCGGGGCAAGCTATTATCGACTCACCGTGGTCGTTCACTAATATCGGCAATCCGGCACAAGGCACTGACTCAGCCTGGCATGCTAAAGAAGCCGACCCTCCGGCGCCAGAGTACAAAACTTCCATTATCCAGGTGGGTGAAAACTTCTTTTGTGGTCATACTGACGGCATTTACAAATCCTCCAACAAGGGAAAAACATGGAAACTGGTGCTTCCTGCTGATAAAGGGAAGATGTTTATTTTATCTGTCTCCGGCAACGTGATTTATGGTATACAGACGGAGTCACATTGTTAAAAATCTTTTACGCTCAATTAAAAAAATGAAAAGATTATTTGTGTTTGTGCCGGCCATACTGCTGGTATTATTCCTGGTAAATTCTTTTGTACTAAAACAAAAAGAAGCGGACGAGAAAACAAGCATTGTTTTCAAATCTACAGACGGCGGACAATCATGGCAGGACATCAGTAAAGGGCTGCCGGAAAATTTGCAGAAAGATAGTATCCGGGGAAATAGCTTCTTTCTAAATGATAAAGGGCTGTTTCTAAAGGTTGGAAACGGATTCTATCTCAGTACACCAAATGCCACCGCTCCGTTTTGGACCAAAGAAATTTTACACGGCGAAGCTACCAGCATTGCCCCCGATAAGTCCGGTATAGTTGCCTGCAAGTACTGGACCGTCAATGTGAAAAAAACAAACGGAACGAGTGTATGGTCGCCGGTATTCGACACTTTTCAAATACCGGTAGTACGCAGCGCTTTTGAAACTGCCGGAGGTACCATTTTCATCGGCACACAAAAAGGCTTTTTTAAAACCGATAACAATGGAGCAACCTGGAAACAGGTGTATGCAGGAACGCTGGTGGGGCATATGGCAGAGGCGGATGGCATACTGCTGGCAACCAATTGGAGAAAGATAATAAGATCGACCAATAATGGTGAAAACTGGGCGCCGGTGATCAGTGATAGCAGTGAGGTTTGGGATGTAAAACAGATCAACGGTGGATTCGCTGCTATGATTTCTACTTCAGCCTCGAATCCCAGGGGGATAAAAACATCCTATGATGGCGGTAAAACCTGGCAGCCCAATAATGCAGGCAACAAAGTTGTTATTGATTCAATAGGACGCACCTGGAATGATCACCCAACTTTGAAAGCCTTCATGCCTTATATTTTCCAGGTTGGTGAAAACTTAGTTTGTACTCATCGTGATGGCATTTTCAAATCATCAGACAAGGGAAAAACATGGAAATTATTACTTCCTTCAGTAGACGGTAAGGTCTTCAATTTATTTGTTTCAGGCAACGTGATCTATGCCATCATACCCGGCAAGGGTGGATGTTGAAATTCAAATTAACCTTCACGCATTGTTTAAAATTACCGCAGGTGGCGGATATGATTAGTTTTGCACAAGCTGAAATCAAAATGAAATGACTACCTGGGGCATTAACAAACTAATTTACTCCCTGCTGTTAGCTTCAGCTGTTTTCACTTACTGTAACGGACAAACCAACACACCATCATTAGTTGGCAACACTTGAGCCTTTGCCTACGTTTTTTGCTACCCTGATCCCAGGAGTGGCGGCAAGCCTGAGGCTGTATCCCCGATACACCATTTCGTAATAAATCTGAAATATTTCGTACATTCAGGAACATGAAAAGGGCCAGATTAATACTCGCAACGGTATTATTACAAATTGGATTTTCCCATGCCGTGTCAGCACATCCCGGTTCAGGTATTGTTGTAGATAAATATGGCAATGTTTATTTTATACATTCAAAAACCGGGGTTGTAAAAATCTCCACTGACGGCGAAATCACTTACATCCATAAAGCAACTGACGGACATTGGATGTGCCTGGATGAACAAGGACTTTTTTCAAAAACAAAACCAACGTATTTTGAAAGAATCACGCCTGATGGAATAAAGCCTGCAATTTTGTATGCCGGTGGCGGCTCCCCGATAGCAATGGGCAGCGATGGAAATTTTTATTATTGTGGTGGGCAAAAAGGTGATAAACAACCGGGAGCAAAAACACTCATTCGGGAGACGCCCTCTAAACAGCAAACAGTTGTTAGTGCTGCGCTTGAAAAAATATTAAATGAACTCAATGATGGTATTACAGGCCTGGCAGCTGCACCGGATAGTTCTTTGTATGTGGCCTGCTGGAATTCTTTATTGAAAGTTACCATGGATGGCCGCGTTACAACAATCGCTCACCCGGTTGATGTACGTGATTGTGACGAAGACCCGGCAGACCATAACCGGGCTAACCGGGGAATGCCTCTTCTGAGAGGGATTGCTGTTGGTTCAGATGGGCTTGTTTACATTGCAGCAACGAGTTGCCATTGTGTATTAAAGATAGCTGCCGGCAGAACAGTACAAACAATTTTAAAAGCTGACCGCCCCTGGTCACCTACCGGAGTTGCCATACATAACGGAGATATTTATGTGCTGGAATACACCAATGCCAACGGACCTGCCACTGAAGGATGGTTCCCCCGTGTAAGAAAAATCAGCAAAGATGGAAAGGTGACAACCATTGCAGATCTTTCGGTAAAAAAATAAATGGGCAACCAGCAAGCGCCTGGCCCTGGCTGTGCAGGACAATGAAGCCCCCACCCGGTAATTTTGCGAAGGTTGGCAACCCCTGCAGAGATAGTAGTACACGCCAACACCCGGCTGCAATTTTTAGGAATCATTGGTATAACACAACGTTCCGGCTTGTTGTATTTGCACTGCATGAGTAAAAATTATGGTCCGGGCGAAGCAGCAGCATTGTGGTACATCGTTGCGTCGCCCTCTTGTGCTTTTATATCTTTTGGGAGCGCCTTTTCGGTTGTTGGTTTCTTATGGTTATCTGAAAATTTTCCGCTTTATTATTAATCATTAAGTTGTATTTGTGCTACTCTAAACATTACAAGTTACTTTGTGTAATGAGCTTAAAAAAATTTGTGGCAAATTATTTTAAATATAAAGTAGCGTATATTTAGCGTAAATGCACAGGTTAGTGGCAACTTTATTGACACACTTCTATGTTCAACATATTTAGGCGCAAAGAAAATAAGCAGGACAGTAAACCGCTGACATTAGCGGAAAAATTAGCAATCGCCCGGCAACAGCTCATTTCTGATTTGGAGAAAAATGGAATGGAGTTTTTAATATCTAAAATGGCAAGCAATGACGAATATTCCGAGCTAATTTTGGAGAGACGAAAAACCGACATGAGTTATAGCAGCGAAGACAGTGTATCATGGTATGCATATCGGCAGTCGGATAAACTGAATTCTCAAGAAAACAAAAAAGAGCTGTTGGAATTGCTTGCAAACGAGAAATACACTGCCTTCAAAAAATATATTTATTGTTGCCTTTCAAGTATTTGCTCTAATACGAATGACAAAGACCTTTTTAATTATCTGGTTGAAAAAGTTCAACAGGAAGACGATGAAAGTGTAAAGGTTTCCATTTTATCGAGACTTAGAAATGTAATAAAAGATTCAAGCTATAACATTGAACCAATCAAAATACTTGTTAAGGAGGGAACGCATGACGAGAGCCATGCGGCAATCAAAGCACTATCAAACACAAATGACCCAGACGTGGAAGACATATTGCTAGACGAATTCAAAATTACCAGCACACACATGAAAGGAATGATTTGTGGACCACTCTCAACAGTTGGGACATTAAAATCAATTCCCATTTTAAAAGAAGCGTATAAAAAAACAAGAGACAGTTTTTTGAGAATGGTTATCGACGATGCAGTTTATAAAATTGAAGCTCGTGACCAAAGCTGCCACTAACAGGTTTTGTGCAATCTGGGTATGACGTTGAAACAATCATCGGTAGTGCATATCCAAGCTTCATATTCGGCGGAGGCAAATCTGCCGGGCAGTAGTTCTGAACTTCGGCTTTTAGTTATAAATTTAGCTTCAGTTCAGGGTGGGTATTTGGTCAATTCGCAGACTGTACATAGCCTCGAACGTTGGTAGTAATTTAAAGACCCCAACTTTCCAAAATGAAAATAGACCACAGTCAAGGTTGGACGGAAGCAGTCATAGATTCAAAATGTTCAATAGATAAGTTTTATAAAATTGCTGAGATTCTTAAAACAACCTTAGGTATTTTTTTTAGTAATAAACTTAGTGACACAGAATCACATTATTGGGATTTTACCTACAAGGCGAGAGAACTTACTTTGCGCTATAACACCTATACTGGCATTTCCATTTTTCCTAAATCCTTGAAAAATTCTACTGAATCAGATTCTTTAGTTTTATTAGACGTATACAATACTCTATCTGATAATTTCAAACTATTTGACACTGCGGATAATTTTGTAGCTAGATATTTCGACCCTGAGCCGATTCAATGGGGGCTTCGTGGCGACCCTCATTTGTGGAGAGATATGAAACAAAAAACGGAATCAGCAAATATTCCCACAACAGCAAATGAGTTAGAAAAGTTATTGCATAAACTATTTAAAAATTTGGTTGGCGAACCTCCGCAAAAAGGTAAATTTATTCACGTAGAAAAATATGAGACCATTGGCATGTCTAGGGGAATGATATGTTCGGACTTTTGGCTTGACAAAGGGTTTTCGCTAATCATCCAACGATACATTGAAAGTGAATTACGGTAGACGACGTAATAGAACTATTGCCACCCTCTTGCGGAAGGCTCTGCCCTGTTGCAATTCGTTACTGCTCTTTCGCTAAATTAAAGCAAAGCAAAAAATAACAACCGTTGCGAATCATCGCAGGAAAAAATTTGGTAACCGGCCATTTGCAAATCTTGCCGGCTAATTAAACAATCCTGCATAAGAGGTGACACCTTTTTGAAAGTGTCTGCCAAATTGAATGCGCCTGCGAGAACTGTTATTGCTTTCAGCATGAAAGGGCCTACGAAAGGTGTCACCTCTTGCGGAGGTACCCGGTAGAAATTTTGTACGAGGCATTGGTATAACACAACGCTCTGGCTTGTTGTATTTGCACTATAAAGCTAAAAATGATGGCTCGGGCAAAGCGGCAGCTTTGGGGAGTTCCTTTTCGGTTGTTAATTTTTAAAATTTATTTGAACTTTTTTTCTTTATGCGAGCAATTTGTATTTGTGCTATGCCAATACTATCAATTAGTGTTCGCAATGATTTATAAGTCAATTTGTAGCAATTTTTTTTATATGGAAAGAGGTGTATATTTAGTGTAAATACGCGGTTTAAAGAAAGCTAAAAGAAATATCACATGGGTAAACTTACAAAAGAGAAAATACTCAGTACTATTCAGATGATTAAGGAAGCTGCATATAGTTTGACATATTCTGACGGGACATCGGTTTTATCAAAAACAAAACCTCCAAAATCTCAAATTATTTCGAGCAGTAAGGTAGATGAATTATGTTCCTTGACTTTCTCTATATTGACGAAAGTTTATGGGCAAACAAGTGAACATATCCAAAATTTTCGAAAACAACTTTCTGATTATTACAATCCTAGAATAAATTCTGACTACGATGACGTGCTCTTAATTTGCATTGGTAAACTTGATTTTTTGAAATCAGAAATTGAGCTTGATATTTTAACTTCAATCGAAAATGAAATAACTGGAGAAGTTTATGGAGACTTATTAGTAATGGCTAGGGAAGCCATTGAAAACTCTGCAAAAGACACAGCCGCAGTTTTGGGATGTGCTGCTTTAGAGGATGCGCTTAAAAGAATTGCCAAAACTAATAACCTTGAAACTGATGACAAAAGCATGTCAGAAATAGTAAACTCACTAAAAAGTATAGGGCTAATCAAAGGTATTCAGGCTACACTTTTAACTTCCTTTGTTAAATTGAGGAACAAGGCATTTCACGCCGAGTGGACAAAATTAGATACTGCAGATGTGAAAAGTCTTATTGGTTTTACAGAAGAATTTATAATTACACATTTCTAAAAGCCTGCCTGATGCAAATTCTATCCCTAATCTTGCAATTCTTTATCATTATAACGGGGTTATTTCTAGCTTTTGTTTTTAAAAATTACTACCCAAAATATTTTGAGGAGAAGGGGAAAAATCTTGCCACCAAACAAGATATAGGCGAAATCACTGAAATTGTTGAAGGTATAAAAGTTAATCTAGTAAAGGAGACCGAATTTTTAAAGTCTCAACTTGCCCTAAATAATCAAAACAAATTCAGTATCAAATCAGCCGAAAGAGAAGCATTATTTTCAATTAACGATAAATATTCCGGCTGGATATATTCGATAATGAGATTTAATTTTTCTACATATTCTGAAGACAATTATGAGAAACTCGACTCAGTTTCAGAAAAATTTGATGAAAAACAGTATGAGCTTGATATGGCCCAATCCCGTTTGCATTTGTTTATGCATGATCAGCCGGTCTTGGAGGTCATTAAGAATTTATCAATCGCAACAGTTGCGCTTGAAACACTTGTCAATTCTTATGCACTTAGAATAAAATACCTTTTTATTCAACATAATATTAAATTCAAGGTAGCCCAACTACCAGAACAACTAACGTTAAAGCAAGACCTTTATAAGGATCAAATGGAAATTTTAGAAGAATTCGGGAAAGAAAAAATAGAAGCTTTTAAGGAGGTCCATCATATGTATGTTGAATTAAAAAAACTCATAAAACAACGAATTGACAAAATAAATGAAGATGAAAACTAACGCCGGCGCAACCTGGCACAGCAAACGAACATCCGCAGTCCTTTTTCTAATCGGTAGTGTTTTCGTTAAGCCATTTCCAGCCTTCATTCGTTAGATAAGCTCATTAAATTTGAAAAAATTAGCAGCTTTTTATGTCTATTTGATTATTCCCTTATCGACTATATATTTGATTCCTAGTTGAGTTAGTTTGTAATAATTAGCCGAACGAGACGATGTATGATAATAAATCAAGTTTAGGTTTTGCATCTCTGTCAATATATGCTGCAGCATTAATCTGGATATTTGGAACTTAGATAAAATATCATCGAAGTATAAATGTTCATTTTCTTTCTCGTACTCAATCGCGAAATATGCCATTATATTCTTAATTGGATCGTGCTTAACTTCTGGAGGTTTAGCATCGATTCTCTCAAATGGATTATTGCCGACAGGTGGTTTTATAAAAAGCGGCGATTTATGAATTGCTCGGATAAGATTATCATAAGCTAACTCAAACTCATCTTGTTTTGAAAAATCTATATACATTTTAGACGTTAAGAAGGTTGGCACCATTTTTTCGCCTGACTGCCGCACGATAGGAATGACTTTTGTTTCATTTATTGATCTCATTAATGTAGCCGTAATAATCATCTTTTCATACCCTACTCCGCCCGTACCCATGTTAGCCTTTTCTACATAATTACGTGTGCAAACCATTACTATATAATCGGCGTTAGCTAAATTTTGTTCCATATAGTGTGGGATATCACTCCCAGCACCAAGTTCCCATTGATCTAATATTGCATCAATTCCGTTTGTTCTCAATCTTGTCGCTAATTCCAGAACCCATTTCTTGTGTTCTAACGTGTCATGAGAATATGAAAGAAATACTTTTGGAATATCCATTATTTTGAAAAGTTATCATGCAAGATAATAAATGTGTTTTATGAAAATTTTTATAATAAAACATTGTACAATTTCGTCGGTGTTCGTGTTCACGTTTGCCGCCATTGGTATTTTGTTCCTCTTGCATAGGGTATTGGTGTAGTTAATTTTGCCTTGGCAATTCTTGTGCCTTTTGCAAACGATAGGCAATAAAAAACACCCAAGTACAAGCTTTTGCATAAGAGGAGACACCTTTTAGGCCCAATCGCTAGATAAAAATAAATTGGTGTATTTAGTTTACTATAAATGATGATTGCACCGGGAAGGGTTATACTGCTATACTTTGAACGTTAATAATTTTGTGACTGATGAGTTTACCATCTGGCGCAGGGCTCTGCCCTGTAGCCCACCGTTACTACACCCTCGGTATCTTAGTACAAACCCAAAATGATATCATCCCTGCCCGTTCGGTCATGTGGGCCTTCAGGATTTTAAAATCACAACAGGTTACTTGTTAATAAAAAATAAACACCAATCTAAGGACTATATAAAAACAATAACAGCCATATACTCCTTCTCTCCGATTTTTATTATCTTAGAAACCTCATCCTGTAATTGCGATGCCAACGATTAAATTCACTTACGCTTTGAAAAGGTTTTTCCCGGAACTGAAAGCCATACCGGCGGCGGGGAAATCATTTCCGGAAATTTTTACGGAACTGGATCAACAGTATCCGGGCATCTCTTCCTATATCCTGGATGAACAGGGCAGCCTGCGTAAACACGTCAACATTTTTATTGACGGTAAAATGATCACCGATCGTAAGCAACTAAGCGATGCGTTTACCAGCGGAAGCGAGATTTATATTATGCAGGCATTATCAGGTGGATAAACATAAAACAGTGATATGAAATCAACATTGCTTCTTGGTACCCGTAAGGGTTTGATCGCTTACCATTTTAACAACGGTGCATGGTCGGCAGAAAATACTTCTTTTGAAGGCATCCCGGTTTCCATTGCCTATGCCGATGAAAGAACAGGCGCCTGGTGGGCCTGCCAGGATCATGGCCACTGGGGCGTAAAACTGCATCGTTCGGCCGACAGGGGAAAAACATGGGAAGAAATAACAGCCCCGGCCTACCCCAAAGGAGCAGAGCTAAAAGATGGTGCGCCGGCAACTACCCGGTATATCTGGGCCATGGCGCATGGCGGCAAAAAATTTCCGCAGCGTTTGTGGCTCGGTACCGACCCGGGCGGATTGTTTATCAGCGAAGATGGTGGCAACAGTTTTGAACTCGTGGAATCCTTATGGAACCACCCTACCCGCAAGGAAGGATGGTTTGGCGGTGGCCGCGATCAGCCCGGCATTCATTCTATTGTGGTTGATCCGCGGGATGAGAATCATGTACACATTGCCATCAGTTGCGCCGGCGTGTTTGAAACATTTGATGCGGGGAAGACGTGGGACATCCGGAATAAAGGAATGAAAGCAGAGTTTCTGCCAAACCCCGATGCGGAAACAGGATACGATCCACATATATTGGTAGCGGCGCCTTCCAGCCACGATATATTGTGGCAGCAAAATCATTGCGGTATTTACCGTTCACCCGATGCAGGAAAAAACTGGACAGAGATAAGCGAAAACGGAGGACCTGCTTATTTTGGTTTTGCCATTGCCGTTGCGGAAGACAATGCGGACCAGGCATGGGTGGCGCCCGCCAGCAGCGATATGACCCGTACGGCCATTAAAGGATCGCTTTGTATTTGCAGAACAGATGACGGCGGTAAAACCTGGAAAACACAGCGGAACGGATTGCCGCAGCAAAATTGTTTTGATATTGTATATCGCCATTGCCTTGCATCGTCGGGCGATGCGGTTGCCTTTGGTACTACAACGGGTAATTTATTTTTTTCGCCCGACCGCGGTGACAACTGGCAGACAGTGAATAATTATTTACCGATGGTATACTCCGTTCAATTTACTGATTAGTCGGTTGGCTTTATAGAACTTGTTGCTGTTTTTTCCACTGCACAATGCCACCTTTTAAACTGTAAATCTTTTTTGTATTGCCGAAAATACCTGCTAAGGTGTTGGCTGCCTGCAAACTTCTTTTACCACTCTGGCAAAACAACAGGACGGTATCTGATTGAATCAAATCCGTTTGATTGGCCAACTGCCCGAGCGGAATTTTTATCGTCGCAAATTCAGTCACCACCGGCATTTCACCGGGTTCACGAACATCTACAATGGTGGCCGTTTTTTCGTTGGCAAGCAGGTCGTTGAATGTGTGGACGTCTATTTCCAGTTCGGAATGCGGGGCAGCGCAAAGCCATATATAATCCGTTTTTAAGAATGCTTCTTTATCCCCCGGTATCAATGAACGGGTGTTGTTACCTGCCGCTAATTTCATGGTGTACACCTGGTTGTTCAAAGCATTATAAATAAGCAACTGACCGGCCAGCAACTCTCCCAGGCCGGTGATCATTTTGATTGTTTCATTGGCCATGAACCCACCTATGATACCCGGCAAAACGCCCAGCACACCCGCTTCCGCACAATTCAGTACTTCACCCTCTTTGGGTGGATGAGGAAAAATATCGCGGTAATTAATTTTCTCCTCATTTTTTTTTGAGGGATAATTGAATACAGCAGCCTGTCCTTCAAATTGCGAAATGGCGCCATACACAAGCGGTTTATCCAGCAACACACAGGCATCGTTGATCATGTAACGGGTGGCAAAATTATCCGTGCCATCAACGATAATATCAAATGCATCCATTAAGCCGAGTGCATTGTCTGTGGAGAGTCGTGTATTGTGCGCAATGATGTTAATATCAGGATTTAGCCCGCTCAATACCCTTGCTGCTGTTTCCGCTTTTGAGGTCCCGATATCTGCCACTGCATACAACACCTGGCGGTGCAAATTGCTTAGCGCCACCACATCATCATCCACAATACCAATGGTGCCTACCCCGGCGGCGGCCAGGTATTGCAATACCGGGCAACCCAATCCACCCGCGCCGATCACCAATACTTTTGCCTGCAACAGATTTTGCTGGCCTTGTTCACCCAGTTCCGGCAATATTACCTGGCGCTGGTATCGTTCATATACTTGACTGTTCATTGGCGTTGTTTACTCAAAATTAGGATTTGCTGAAATGGCAGCAGATATCCTTTGTCCTTTTTTATTCAGGTAATTTGTAACAATTGAACAAATGGGTAAAATTTTCTTTGACATGGCGGATTTACGGCAGCTTGACGTACTCAGCAATTCGTGCGCCTTTGCAAATATTCAACATCAAAATTTTAAAACTGACAATCCGAAGCGTTGCGTAACCAAAAAAAGGAATAAGATGTATCTAAAAAGCAGCTGGCAAACTGGCTATTGCATTTGTAAATGAAAAGAGGTAGATTTAAACTAACTTAATAAAGTAACCATTGTAGCTGCCCTTATAATGCTGCTTTCATTAATGAACTGGTCCGCCCGCATCTAACCAATCACCTTAAAATTTACTTGTATGATTTCCACCAAAGCCTACGCGGCACAGGCTGCCGCAGCAACCTTAACTCCTTATAATTTCGAAAGAAGAGATCCGGGCCCGCACGATGTGCTGATTGATATTTTGTTTTGCGGGGTTTGCCACACCGACATCCATTTTATTAACAATGACTGGGGCTTTTCTATTTACCCCATGGTTCCGGGGCATGAAATTGTGGGCCGGGTTACCGCTGTTGGCGACCATGTAAAGAAATTTAAAGCTGGCGATATGGCCGGTGTGGGTTGCCTGGTGGATAGCTGCCGGGAATGTGATTATTGCAATGAGGGCCTGGAGCAATATTGCCAGGGCGGTAACGTATTCACCTACAGCGGCCTTGAAAAAGACGGCAAAACAGTTACGCAGGGCGGCTACTCCAACAAGATTGTGGTGGACGAAAGATTTGTTTTAAAAGTATCAGAAAAACTGTCGCCTGCACATGCAGCACCGCTGCTTTGTGCTGGTATTACAACGTACTCACCATTGCGCCACTGGAAGGTGGGCAAAGGGCACAAGATAGGTATCATCGGTCTGGGCGGATTGGGGCACATGGCGATTAAATTTGCCGCTTCTTTTGGAGCAGAGGTTACGGTATTGAGTACATCGCCCAATAAAAAAGACGATGCCCTAAAATTAGGGGCGCATAATTTTGTTGTTACCAAAGATGAAGAACAGGTAAAAGCAGTTGCCAGTACATTTGATTTTATATTGGACACCTTGTCTGCCAGTCATGATTACAATATGTATGTTGGCATGCTGAAAGTAGATGGCACACTGATCTGTGTAGGGCTTCCTCCCGAGCCCATCAACACGCCGGCGTTCAACCTTGTATTTGCCCGTAAATGTATAGCCGGTTCACTAATCGGTGGATTGCCGGAAACACAGGAGATGCTGGACTATTGCGCAGCACACAATATCGTGTCGGATGTTGAAATCATTCCGATTCAAAAAATACAGGAGGCGTACGAAAGGATGCTGAAGAGCGATATCAAATATCGCTTTGTAATTGATATGGCATCGCTGGGATAAACGCGACCTTCATTTTGAAAGCCGGTCATTTAAAGAGTCATGATATAAACGCTGCCTGCTGTAGTTTTGTTTCCTGCGGCAGACAGCGTTTATACCATTTGATTGAGTCTCCATGCGAATGATGGTTCAATCGCTACAATGTGGACCCACCCGGCGAAGCCTGTTCGTAAACCAGCATCTGATTAAAAACAACTGGATAATCGATCAACACCTTATGCAAATGCGACGACACTACCTTTTCCTTTTCACCCTATTGATTTGCACTGTCGTAACTGCTCAACCAGGTAATACACACCCGTTAAACCCACGCGGATGCTGAACCCAATTATGATGATCACCCGGTGGCTGGTTCAGCCAGTTACTAAGCATCTTATGTCGAAAAAATAAATGAGGTTTTCAGAAAGTTCCTGATAGCCTGTAAGCAAAAAATCAATAAATTTCCATTGCTTAAATCATACTAAAATGAAGCAATATGAGAAACTGGATATAGTGCTGAACTATATAAAGAACAACAATGCAACGCAATATGATACGGTGAGCGAATATGCTTTTGACGAGCCGGTAAGAAGTGAATTGCAAAGCATTTTAGCGCAATTAACCAAAGATGGTTTTGTCCTTTCCAGGGAACAACCTAAATCAGATGTTCACCCCGGATATGAGCTTATTGAAATTGCTTATTTAATAAGTCAAAACGGACTGACTTTCTTATCGCAATCCAGTTACAGTAAAAAATATAAATGGCGGATAATAAACGGGATATTGGATTTTCTTAAAAAATTTGGATTATTTATAAATGGATTTCTTTTACTGGCGACCGCAATAATAACACTCTATTTTACCAAGAAAGCAGATGACAACAAAACAGAAAACACACAACTAAAGCAACAGGTAGATAGTTTAATAAATGTGATAAATAAAAACAGGGCTGCTTTACAAGATTCAATACGGCATAAAAAATAAATCAGGCACAATTCAGCAAATACCAGTTTCTGTTTGTATCGCTTTACCAAAGAAATACTATTTTCAATTTTGCCTTACATAAACCATCAACACCATTGTATGAAGAAAATATTTTTCATTGGGGCGCTTTTTATTTGCTTTTCAATCACCGCCAGTTCGCAGGTATCAAAAAAATCAACGCACCGTTTGTCATCAATCATTCATTTATTCAACGGCAAAAATCTCAATGGCTGGTACACGTTTCTGCAAAAAAGCGGTCGTGATAAAGATCCCCAAAAAGTGTTTTCTGTAACCAACGGCATGATCCACATTGGCGGTGAAGAATGGGGTTGCATTACAACCAATAAGGAATTTAAAAATTACCGCCTGGTGGCTGAATTTAAATGGGGCGGTAAAACCTATGCACCCAGAATCAGCAATGCCCGTGACTGCGGCATTTTGTTACATTCCCAGGGACCAGATGGCGGCTCGCAGGGAATCTGGATGCGTTCGATAGAATGCCAGGTGATAGAGGGCGGCACCGGTGACTTTATTGTGGTAGGCGACAGCAGTGATGCCTTTCAGTTAACAACCACCGTAGCAAAAGAAAAAACAGACGACAGTTATGTTTACCAGCCAGGAGGTGATACCATGAAATTTATAAGTGACCGGGTGAACTGGTATGCCCGTGATGCAGGATGGAAAGATACAATCGGTTTTCGTGGCACTCATGACATAGAAAAACCCATGGGCGAATGGAACATCATGGAATGCATTGCTGATGGGAACGAACTCACCGTTATTTTAAATGGCACAATAGTGAATCATGCATTTAATGTAAAGCCCACAAGCGGCCATATACAAATACAGGCAGAAGGTGCTGAAATATTATTCAGGCGGGTTGATTTGATTCCGCTTCCATCGAAATAAAATGCAGCAATTAAACAGCGGCCTTTTACCAACTCCTTTACTTTGCCTTTACTTCAAAACTTGCCAGGCCAATTTCTTTATCGTCTTTTTTATTATTTACAAGTTGGATGGTTACCCGCCCTGGTTTGTTTGCCCGCACAATAAACTTGCCCTCGCCCGTTGCAGTAGATTTACCTCCCTCAACAAAAATCGAAATATCAGCGGGTTTCATTTTTTTTACGGTGACTGAAATTTCATTGTCGGTATTGGCGTACAACGTATAGGGCTCTGCGGTTGTTATTTCAAAATCCGGAGTGGTGAGTAAAAACGTTATGGGTTGCCTGCGGTAAGCTCTCAGCGGCTGGCCATTTTTTGTTGCTGCAGTCCATTTACCGGACCTTTCAAGTACCCGTATAACCTCGTCTTCCATTCCAAAACCAAAATTTGTTTCGGGTTGTACATTGCTTACCGATCCGTCTTTGTCTACAATAAACCGAACGATCACCGTGTACTTTCCGATGGGTGCTTTGTTTTTGTTGGGCACATTTGAATTTAGATTTTTCTCTAAATATTTCGTCCATGCGTCGTTACCTCCGGGGTACGAAGCCTCCATTTCTACTGCCACAATTTTGGCGGCATTCGTTTTGGTTGTATCTGGCTGCCGCACTGACTGGGCTTTCGAAATCAGCACCAAAAAAACAAGCGATGTGGTAAACAAGGTTTTAAATGGGTACATGTTTTTTTTTCGGAAGATAAGTAATTTTTCAACTTCCCTCCCATCGTGGTTATTGTTACTTCAGCATTTTTATTTCAAAATCTGCAGATGGAAGATCGCCACCCTGCAAGCTGTAGCAGCAAAAACCAAAAGCATTAATTTAGCAAACTATACAAAACGTTTCACGGTATTTATGAAGCTATGGATTGCAATTTTACTGGTATTGCCAGGCGCTTTATTTTTTTCATGCAAAGAAAAGGTAAAGGACCGGAGCCTTCAGCCTGCACAATTCTATAACAGGGAGCCGGCTGATGACTCACTTTATAAAAACGCTACCTGGCAGTTTTTTTATAACAAAAACGGGCAGCTGTGCGAAAAAAAACATGCGATGGCAGGGCCGGCAGACAGTGCCTGTAATTGTGAACTGGTGGGGTACTATGACAGTACCATTTCCGTAAAAACAGGCAACAGCATTAGTAAAAAATTACTACGTGAGTTTATTGATGTGCCTACTTTTACTGAACTGGATGCTACCCAGTATTCAAAAGATAAAAACCATGTATACTATTATGACCTGAATGCAGCCGGGGGAACAAGGTTTGTAGTTACAGGAGCCGACCCAGCCACCTTTAAAAGATTGTATGAGTACCGGTGGGGCATTGATTCAAATCATGTATTCTTTAAAGCTTCCATGCTGGAAGGATTGAATGTAAAAAAGCTGCAGTTGTTATATCCAACTGATACCTCCAACCAGTTTCTGTTTTATGTAAAAGACGACCACCATGTATTTTTCCAGGATGAAAAAATAACGGACGCAGATGCTCCCTCTTTCAAACTAATCAACAACCAGGCATGGGATGCAGAAGATAAAAACTCCCGGTATCAAACTGGCAAACGTCAGTAGATGAAGCATCATTTCGATTCTTGCCAGCCTTATTTATTTTTTGTTATCCGCACCGCATAGCCACCACCTGTTACCAGTTTTGCCTGCAACACGGTTTTATTACTCACCTGTTGTTTGCTGATAGCAGTATGTTTTGGATTGATTGCAGCATCGGCAGCATCACTGTAAATTTCTGCGGTATAATTTCCGCTTCCTAAAAAAGAAAGCGGTATGCCCAGGGTTCTTGCATTCCAGTTGGTGATACTTCCTATGTACCAGTCGTTGCCCCTGCGGCGGGCAATGCTGATGTATTCTCCGGGAACGCCGTGCAACACTTTTATTTCATCCCAGGAAGCAGGCACCTTTTTGATGAATTCAAAATCCGGCTGACCTTCATAGGCTGCAGGATAATCTGATACCATTCCAAATTGCGCCTGATACACTACGTACATTGCAAGCTGGTGCGCCCTTGTGCCCATCACCATGGGCGAATCACTGCGTGCAAAAAACTGTTCTTTGGTAACATTGTCAAATCCACCGGGTGTAAAATCCATCGGGCCGGTAAGCATACGGGTAAAGGGAAGCATGGCATGGTTATCGGGATTATCCCTTGTGCCTCCTTTTGATTGCTCCATGCCCAATACAGCTTCATAATTCATCACGTTTGGGTAAGTTCTTTCCAGCCCAAATGGCTTGGTGGAACCGTGAAAATCTACCATCAAATGATGCGCAGCCGCAGTTTTCGCGGTGGTGTAATAAAATTCAATTCCTTGCTGGTCGTCCCTTTCAACAAAATCAATTTTTACACCCGCCACACCCCATTTTTCATACAAGGCAAAAGCTTCTTCCATTTGTTTCATAACGGTTGGCGCATACAACCAAATCCAAACTTTTACATTTTTGGCAGCGGCGTATTTAACCAGTTCAGGAATATCCACTTTGCCAGTCATTTTGGTAATGTCCCTGAATTCGCTCCAACCCGCATCTACCAGCATATATTCGAGGCCGGATTTTGCTGCAAAGTCAACATAATATTTCATGTTGGCTGTTGTAAAAGCAGGCTTGCCATCTGCGCCAAGGCTACCACTCCACCAATCCCAGGAAGCTTTACCCGGTTTAATCCAGTCTGTGTTGGCAACGGCTGAAGGACTTGTTAAATTCATCACCGCATTTGACTCGATAATTCTTCCGGGATCGTCGCCTATCATGACAATGCGCCAGGCAGAACGGATACTTCCTTTTCCTTTTACAGCAATGCCTGAACTGTCCAGTGCTGGTGAAAGCCTTGACAACATGGTATGGCCCGACCATCCGCCGGAAGGATTGGTCAGATACATGGAACTATAGCCCTGCAATTCAGACTCCGCAATAGCGACCCATCCTGCGCCGGGCACTTCTGCAAGCATGGGTAACCCGATTAATACGGAACTTTTTACACCGCCCTGGTTAGAGAAGGCACTTACAGACAACTTAAGGTATTCACTTTCGTACATCGATCTGTAATGCGGTAACACCTGCGCATAAGTAGTAGCGTCGTTACTGAAATGAAACTCGGTATTTTCATTCATCAATTCGTAACCCGACTGCAACGCCTCCTGCTCAGGAGCGATGTACCTGAAGGCCACCGCATCGTTATAAGCCCTGGCTTCGATCATCAGCTTTCTGCCCGGGGCGCTGTTTTCCTGCAACTCCAGCTGCAACAAATTGTATTGATCACGCACTTTTGAAGCTTTGCCCACCACCAATTGATAGGTATTATCTACTGGCATTATTTTGCTGTTGGTGATGCGCACATCGCCTCCCAGGGGTTGCGCCCCTTTAATATTAAGACTTAACAAGGAAGGCTTGAACAATGGTTTTCCCTTAAAAGAAACCGTATAAAAAAGTGGCGTAGCAACCGACTTCTTATCCAGCTGGCCGGTTTGGAAATTGATTTCAATTTTATTATCGGGCGACAGTAATTTTCCGCTTATACCCTGGCTTTTTGCAAGCGGTGATAGCAATGTAAAAAGTAAAAGGCAGGCAATGGATTGCAGGGCAATCGTTGGTGGAGTTTTTAACATACAAATTTATTGAGGCTTCGTAAAATCGTTATAAAACGAATATATTGAATTAGCCAATAGCATAGCAAATTATATGCGACAACTGGCAGCAATTGGCTAACCCCACCAGGAAAAGCGGATATTGAATCAACTGCCATGTTATCCTGGCGTACCAACATCAAACAAAAAATTCCAACAGTACCTGTTGGAATTCCGGTTGTAAATTTTGCTTTCAGTTCTTCAATTGCAAACCCCGTCACTGGTACAGAAACCCGCAGCCGGAGCCGCATTGATGAGGGGATGTTCTTCCTGCCAAACTTTAGCCAATACTTCTGCAAACACTTCAACAGGCTGGGCACCAGATACTGCATACTTATTATTAAATACAAAGAAGGGAACGCCCTGCACACCAATCTGCTGTGCAATATATTGATCCTGGCTTACTTCATTGTTGTAGGCATCGCTTTGCAGCATGGCACTTATTTCTGCTGCATTCAATCCAACAGATTCACCAACTTCTATCAGCGTTTCTGCAGCACCAATATCTCTCCCGTGCGTGTAATAAGCTGCAAACAGTTTTTCTTTTGTTTCATTTTGTACACCTCTCTTTTTTGCAAAATGCAGCAACCTATGAGCGTCCAGCGTGTTATTGATGATGGCTTTATCAAAATGATATTCCAGTCCCACCTCTTTGGCTGCAGCCGTCATGTAGTCATTCATCTCCTTACCTTTTTCTACGCTAACGCCTTTTCTTTCAGCCAGGTATTGGTGCACCGTTTTACCCGGTATCGCTTTCATTGCCGGGTCTAACTGAAAGCTCTTCCACTCAATTGCCACCTTGTCTTTATTATCAAAATCACTTAACGCAGTTTCAAACTTGCGTTTGCCGATGTAACAAAACGGGCAAACTACATCCGACCATATTTCTACTTTCATAATTTTTTTTTAAAGTCAGGGATTGGTTGACCATACAGATGATGCCTTCACAAATACCCGCCTGTTTAATTTCAACTGCGCTACAACCAGCTCTGCAAAATCTTCCGGATGCATCATTCTTTCTTCGTTGTTATTAATTAAGTTGGCACTCACCGCGAGCTCCGTAACCACCGTGCTCGGCGCCATCGCTGTTACACGAATATTGTGTTTGCGTACCTCCTGCATCAGCGATTCCGTTAACCCCATCACGCCAAACTTGGAAGCGCTGTAGGCACTGGTAACCGCTGCACCCGATAAACCTGCTGTAGAAGACACATTGATAATATCACCGGTTTTTCTTTCAATCATCCCGGGCAAAACTGCCCTGGTAACGTAATAGGTACCAAACAAATTCACCTTCACCTGGTTTTCCCATTGTGCTGGTGTAAGCTCTAAAAACTTACCAAAAGTGCCTGTACCTGCGTTGTTGATGAGTATATCAATATTACCCAGTGCAGATGCTATGGTGGCTACAGCTTTGTCTACCGCACTGATATCACTAACGTCGGCAACAGCGGTCACGGCCTTAACACCAATGTGTTCCAGTTCTTTTGCCACGGCGGTTAAATCGCCTGCAGTTCTTGCCACCAGGCCAATATTTACACCTTCATTCGCCAATGCAATGGCCAATGCTTTACCGATGCCTTTTCCGGCACCGGTGATCAACGCATTTTTTCCTTTTAAAGATTCCATCTGTTTTATTTTATACTATTAAAGTGGTTTATACAGTAACCAGTTCTGCTGAATATTGTTCTGCCAAAGCGGGGTAATCGGTATACCCTTTCGCTCCGGGTGTGTAAAAAGTAGATTGATCAGGCTGGCTCAAAACGGCATCTGTTTCAAAACGATGTACCAGGTCGGGGTTGGCAATATACGGAACGCCGAATGCTACCAGGTCGGCATCTCCATCCTGCAGTACTTTGATGGCGGTAGTTTTATTAAAGCCCCTGTTAATGATCAAAGTGCCTTTATATAACGGCCTGAAATGCTTTGCTACTTCTTTAACAGCAAACGGCAAATGGTCAACCGGCACAAATGGTTCGGTAAGATGCAGGTAAGCCAGGTTATAATCATTCAGGCGTTGCACTATGTAATCGAAAGTGGGTATCGTTTGTTCATCCATGGTAATGCCAAACAAACCATTCAATGACGGGCTCAGCCGTACACCCACTTTATTTAAATCAATCACTTCTTTAAAAGCGTCCAGTATATCAAATAAAATACGGGCCCTGTTTTCGATACTTCCGCCATACGCATCTGTACGGGTATTGGAGGTGCCATTAAAAAACTGGTGCAGCAAATAACCATTGGCACCGTGTATTTCAACCCCATCAAAGCCGGCTTTCACTGCATTGGCAGCAGCATTTTTAAAATCCTGTACGGTTTGTTGTATCTCTTCAATGGTCATTTCTTTCGGTGTTACCGTGTTGGTAAACCCATTTACCGTATAAGATTTTTCATTGGGGTTGATTGCTGATGGTGCAAGCGGTAATTCACCGTTGTGAAAGTCGGGATGAGATATACGTCCCACATGCCATAACTGGATAAATATTTTACCGCCTTTATCGTGTACCGCTTTTGTGGTTAGCTTCCAGCCTTCTACCTGTGCATCACTGTAAATGCCGGGTACATTAATATAGCCAACACCCTTTGGACTAACAGGCGCCCCTTCGGTTACAATTAAACCTGCTGTGGCTCTTTGCGCATAATATTCAGCTACCAAAGCCGTGGGTGCATGTGCTGCGTTATCACTGCGGCTGCGGGTCATGGGAGCCATTACCATTCTGTTGCTTAATTCCTGTCCGGCCAGTTTGTACGGAGTAAATAAAATTTCCTTTGCCATATTATTGTTTGATTTTTATTGTATTTAATTGTTGTTTTACCAGCAGTTGTTTTTCATGGCGGCATCGTTGCGTCGCACTCTTGTATTAGGCGTTTAAATAAGCAATACTGTACGCACACATTTGCATCATCTCCTCAGCAACTGCTTTCGCCGCTGCATCGTCTCCTGTAACGATTGCAGCTGTCCCTGCAATCATAACAGTCACAACACCCGAATGCGGAAGCAGCGCCTGAAGCTGGCCTTCTTTTGCAGGTGCATCCGTAAGCCATATCACAATTTTACGGGTGGCTACTTCCTGTATTTTAGATGCAAGGGTTTCCAATGCATAAGTCGCAGCAGTAATTACAATGATATCGGCCTCCCAGGATGCAGATTTACTGCACTGCAACACAGCAACTGAGGCATTCTTGTTCAGTGCCGTAACTGTTCCGCACAAGCGGGTGAGTTCGTCCTGCGATTCGTCCATCAGCAGCAACTGGTGTTGGCTGCTGATACTTTTGGCCAGCTGGCTGCCTAAACTGTTGCAGGCACCCAAGATCGCAACCGTATTATTGTAATTCATTTCATCAAAATTGAAATGCAAATTTACCTGCGTTGCAGGCTTCCAACTATTGAGGCAGGTCAATAAAAACACTTGATCTGTATCAAGTATTTTATGCGCCGGCAGAAAGTTTTTTTCTTATGCGGCTGAGTGTTTCCGGTGTGAGCCCAAGGTAAGAGGCAATCATGTTTTGGGGAATCCGTTGAATCATTTGCGGGTTGGCAGCCGCAAGTTGTGTGTATTTTTCTTCCGCCGAATGGGTGATGGAGCTGATCAGCCTTCTCTCTTTAGAGATAATATTATTTTGAAACAGGATGCGGAAATAACGTTCCATTGCAGGTACTTTCAGCAGCATCTCTTCAAAGCCCTGCAAATTAATCATCAATAATTCAGCATCTTCAACGGCATCAATATTATAAGCCGAGGCTTCGGCCGATAAAAAGCTGTACGTATCTGACATCCACCATCCTTCCCAGGCAAAATGGATCATATGTTCCACGCCCTTTTCGTCAACGTTGTACGAACGCAGCAAACCTTTTTCTACAAATACCAGGTACCTGCAAACATCCCCTTCCTGCAACAGGTACTGCTTTTTGCGCAGCTTCTTGGGCGTGAAGAAAGTTTTGATCAATGCCTGCTCTTCTTTCGTTAGCTGCACCTTTTCTTGAATATGGGAAAAAATAACTTCAAACATCCAAACAAAAGTAAGCTGAATAAAACAGATACATGCTCCTGCCTGCAGTACATGGTTGCCATGCGGATATTTAAACAGTATTGATGTATTAAATCCGGATCCCGCCATTGTTGTTATACGGCGGAAGGGTAGCCGGATGAACCGTGCATAAAAAAAGAGCTGTTGAAAACAACAGCCCTTTTACTTTAGAAAGCTAACAACGATTGATTTGCCTAATAAGAAGTTTTTAATTCCACTCTCCTGTTTTTTGCTCTGCCCAAGGCAGTTTTGTTATCAGCGATGGGTAAAGTTTCGCCATACCCGGTTGCAGATAAACGGGATTCCATGATTCCTTTACTCATCAAATATGCTTTTACAGATTCGGTACGTTTTTGAGACAAGGTTAAATTATACGCATCTGTTCCTTTGCTGTCAGTGTATCCGCCGATTAACAAATTCGCATTTTCATATTTTTTAAGCAGTGTGGTCAGTTCATCCAATTGTACCAACGAGGCTACTTTCAGTTTATCACTGTTATTTTCAAAGAAAATCTTACTTGCTATTTCGGTAATTTTCTTTACTTCTTCCACGGTCATTTCAGGACAGCCTTTATTGGCGATGGTACCTTTAATGGCCGGGCAACGATCATCTATATCCGCAACACCGTCGCCATCCGTATCAGGACATCCTTTTAAACTGGCGGGTCCGGCAGCATCCGGGCAACGGTCATCTTCATTTACAATGCCATCCTTATCGTTGTCCATCGGGCAACCGGCAGCATCTACTTTGTAACCAGCTTTGGTATCCGGGCAATGGTCATCAATATCAGCTACACCATCTTTATCTGTATCGGGACAACCTTTCATTGCAAGCGATCCTGCAACATCAGGGCAACGGTCTTCTGCATCTGTAATGCCATCGCCGTCTTTATCAGGGCAACCCATCAAAGCGGCAACGCCTGCTACATCAGGGCATTTATCCAGGTAATCCGCCACGCCATCAGCATCTTTATCCAGCGGGCAACCAGTTTTATCAACTGCTACACCTGCAGGTGTATTGGGACATTTATCATTTCTGTCGGCCACACCATCTTTATCGGCATCCTTCTTTTTACCAAAGTTAAAAGTCAGGCCCACCATGTGCATCAGGTACGAATCGTTACCGCCCTTTACTACACCGTCCCTTTTATCTTCAGATGAATTGAGAAAAGTTTCCTGTATGTTCAGCATAACAGTGGGCCCCATTTTAAAGTTTACACCCACACCATACGAAGGAGTAATATAATCAACCGTTGATTTTTTAATATCAAGATTTTTATCAAAAATCATTACACCACCACCCACAAATAAATAGGGTCTTACCGGCGTATTGGGACCAAGCAAATGAAACCTGGCATTCAGGCTGGTCGTTGTAAAATCCTGGCTGGTGCGGCCATAGATGGTTGAATAACCTACTTTTCCTTTGGTAGCCAGTAAGCTTAAATCAAAATGGCCGCCCAGGTATCTTGATACCGACAAACCTCCAAAGGCATAAAAGGGCATATGACCTTTATAAAAATCATTTACATAGTCTGTATTGGATTGTGTGGCGCCCCCATGCAGTCCAATATTCCATTTTTTGTCTTGCGTTTGTGCATTGGTAATATATGTAAATGCGAGGCAGGTACATATCAGCAATAGTTTTTTCATTGTGTTTTTTTTATGATTATTTATCCTGCAAAGGTGAATCCCTTACGGCCCATATTTGTTACATAATTAACAGTAAGGCTTGCATCTTTCACACATTTGGTTGGCTAAAATAATTTTGATTTGCAGGCGATCTGACTACAACTTATTAAGCGGATATCAGTTTGAGCACTTACAACAATTCGTTTTTGAAGTTGCTATACTCCGCAGGATATTTTTACAACTTACCAGATGAAAAGCAAAGCCGTCATGTACAACCACCTGCAAAAAATACCTGCGGGCTTTGTATTGGTGGCTTTTTTGCTGTCAGTTTTTTATATTTGTTGGTGCAGCGGGCAATTCAATATGTGCAGCTAAGACTTAATGGTAAACAGGCTGCAGGAATAACAATCAATAAAATGGAAATGGATTCAAAAAAATTTGCCGCAGAGTGGATCGCATCCTGGAATACACACAACCTGGATGACATTCTGAAACATTACGCAGAGGATGTAGAGATTACCACGCCCATGATACGCATTGCAACCGCGGGTGATACTGACACCTTACAAGGAAAGGCGGCGGTAGCGGACTATTGGATCAAGGCATTGCAGCAATTACCCGACCTGCATTTTGAACTGGTGGAGGTAACAACAGGTGTAAATTCTGTTGCCTTGTACTACAAATCAGTTATGAATAAAATGTCCATTGAGGTTATGTTTTTCAACGAACAGGGCAAAGTAAACAGGATATTTGCTCATTATACCTAAACCTTGAAAATTAAAGCGTATGACAGATGTTGTGCAAATTATTTTAGGCAGCTCCATCGTGACAACGATTACCACTGGTATTATATCCTACCTGCTGCACCAGAAAACAGAACGTTTTAATGCAGAAATAAAACGGGAATTTGAAAACCGCTCTGCAATTGAAACCACTAACTTTGAATGAAAGAAACAGACTGCCGAGTTACTTGGCCAGGTATACATTCACCTAAACCGCACCCGGCTGGCGTTTGAAAATACCTATTCCAAACTGGATACATACAATGCTTATTTTGAAGACGAAATTGTCTACACATCCAATAAACGCATCGGGACTTAATTCTTGAAAATGGTCACCATATTCCGCCTGAATTGCTGGGAGAAGCGTCTTCCCTCGTAGAGCATTACGATGCATGGCCGGTTAAATATAACCTGTTTAGAAAGATCAACAACGACGCCAGTACTACTCAAATTTATGTAGGCCCGGATGGCTTCAGGTTTCCTGAAAATGCGGAAGAAAAATTCAAAAAAAGTTACATTACTTTGTTTAACACCATCACAACATTGGGCAAGTAAAAAACAACCACTTTCACCTATCCAATCAACACGACTTCAATTTTTAAACCAGTTAGCTCACCTGGTTATACATAGTATTTTTTTGGAAAGACTTTTTTACGGAACTTACCCTTGCAAATGCAACTAAGACGGGCAATCACCAGATGAATGGATAAAAGTTAGTTAAGCAATAAAAATGACCCATATAAAAAAAACGAACCGGTTATCAAAGTTTTGGAAATTACTGGGGCCAGGACTTGTAACAGGTGCCAGTGATGACGATCCTTCTGGCATAGCAACCTATTCGCAGGCTGGCGCAGCGTATGGACTTTCAACGCTGTGGACTTCAATTATTGCTTTTCCATTGATGGCGGCCATTCAGCAAATGTGTGCAAAAATAGGCATTGTTACGTCACTGGGTTTAACAGGAACACTCAAAAAACATTACCCCCGGCCTGTTTTGTACCTGATGCTGTTATTTAGTTTTCCCGCTATTGTAATGAACATTGGCGCTGATATCGCCGGCATGGGCGCCGTTGGCAATTTGTTATTTCCCGCTGTTGACGCTTCTTTCTTCAGCGTTTTTTTTACACTGTTATTGCTGGGCTTGATTATTTATTTGCCCTACCTCAGAATTGCAGCCATCCTCAAATATTTATGCATCGTTATGCTGGTTTATTTTGTGGTTCCATTTTTATATAAGCAGGATTTGGGTGCTATTCTGAAAGCCACTTTTATCCCCACGATACGATTTAATAAAAATTTTATAGCTATTTTGGTGGGCATCCTTGGTACAACGATCTCGCCTTACCTTTTTTTCTGGCAGGCATCGGTTGAAGTGGAGGAAACAAAGAACCGGGAAGCCCGGCTGATAGTAGACAAGAAACTGATTGACGAAATAAAAACAGACGTAGATTTTGGAATGACATTTTCGGGGCTTGTGATGTATTTTATCATTCTTACCACCGGCACTGTTTTATTTAAAGCCGGTGTTCACCAGATTGACACGGTGGAGCAGGCAGCACTGGCCTTAAAACCGCTGGCAGGTAATCTGGCCTACCTGCTTTTTGCAGCAGGCGTAATCGGCACAGGCCTTATCGCCATTCCTGTTTTAAGTGGGTCACTTTCTTATATCTTTTCAGAAACGTTCGGCTGGGAAGAAGGATTGGATAAAAAATTTCACGAAGCAAAAGGCTTTTATATCATCATTGCCATCTCCCTCCTGCTGGGGCTTTCATTGAATTATGTGGGTATTTCGCCGGTAAAGGCATTGATTTATACGGCTATTCTTTATGGTTTGACAGCACCCGTTCTAATTGCCATCATCCTGCACATTTCCAATAATAAAAAAATAATGGGCGAGTATGTAAACGGTCGCACCACCAATATACTGGGCTTTGCAGCATTGATTATAATGAGTATTGCGGCAGGTTTGCTGGTATATCTGCAATTTGCGGATTAACATCAAATATTACATTTACCACTTGCCTTAAGTTTATCCCTAATCACGACGAAAGTATACAAACTATAAATTGATTGAATGCGCAGCAGGCGTTGCGAAACCTTCAGATATAACAACCAAAAAAATTAAAGGGATATGGAAAAGAGAGTACAATTTGATTTTGAGATTCAGTTTACCAATGGCGGTAATTTAAAGGGTGAAGATTTCCGGCTTGACATAATGGGGGAAGATATTACTGACCAGGCGCTTACTGATTATATAATAGCAGATCTTAAATTGCTGATGGTTGGTGAGACCAAAATCTGGAACAAAAAAATTATCGTCGAGCCGCATAAAAGAAAAGTAATCGCCCCAAAAAAAGCTGCTGATTTATTCATTGATTTAAGCCACACCATTGAACACGGCCTCATAACCTATAAAGGTTTACCGGCGCCCATAATATGCGACTACCTGAGCAGGGAAGATTCAAAAAAATTCTACGCCGAAGGCACCGAGTTTCAAATTGGAAAAATTGAAATGGTTACCAACACAGGCACTTATATCGATTGCCCGTTTCACCGGTTTCAGGATGGCAAAGACCTTTCACAGGTTGGCCTGGAATGCTTTACAGACATTGACGCGGTTGTTATCCGTATTCCATTTTTAACAACACTCGAAATAACAGAAGCACATTTAAAAAATCACGAAATACGTAACCGGGCTGTATTAATACATACCGGCTGGGATGCTCACTGGAACACCGAAAAATATTATGAGCACCATCCCCATTTAACAGAAGGAGCTGCCATATACCTGCGGGACTGCCAGGCTAAATTAGTTGGAATTGACTCGCATAATATCGACAGTACGGATGGAAAATCCAGGCCTGTTCACACTACACTTTTGGGAGCTGAGATTTTGATCGTGGAGCATTTATGCAACTTATATTTATTACCACCAGATGGCTTTACTTTCAGCGCCATTCCTCCAAAATTTAAAGGCGTGGGTACATTTCCGGTTAGGGCAATGGCTAAGCTGAATAGCAGTAATAAATAAATATCCGGGCTATACTTTACAAATTCCCCATCTTCAATTCTTCTTTTTAGGCATGCTGTGAATCCAGTCATTGACCAGTTGCACACCTTCTTTATGAATAATCGTCCGGGCCAGTTCGGGCATGGCGGTGCCCGTTTCTGTACTGTTCATCCGGTAGGCTAAAATAGAATGTGCTGCATCGCCGGGAACAATGTCGTAGTTCATGCCGCCCGCTCCGCCGCCTGCTGAAACAGGTACTTTCATCAAGCCCAGTTGATGCGCATCTGTCTGCTGGTATTCCAAAAACAAACCGGTATTGTAAGCATCCCCTCCTTTGGTGTGGCAGTAGGCGCAATTCATATCCAGGTAAGCCCTCGCTCTCTGTTCCAGTGTAAAATGCTGCCCGTCTTTCCAGTTGGGCAATTGCTCTACTTTACTCAAATCGGGCAAGCCGGTCAGCATACCTTTTGCAGCCCATTGCGCCAGCTGATTATCTGTTTGACCTTGTATTGTATAATTTAAATTTCTTGCTTTAGGACCAATCGGTGTAAGGGTTTCATTGTTGATGTGGCATCTTTTACAATCATTGGTGTTGGGCACCTGGTAGGTAGTTGTGTGTTCGTTGCCGTCGTCATCCAGCAACGTGACGGGTATGCGGGCACCCGTGATATGTTTCACAGCATCCGTTTGTGCAGCATTCCACAGGTAGTCCATCACCTTCCATTTTTTGTCTGACGGATCTTTCACCAACAACCTGGTTTCAATCATTATTTTTTGATGCGCTGTATTGGTGTAGGCAAAATTTTTGATGATGATGGTGGAGTCCGGAAAATCCAGCACACCAGAGGATGTATATTTTACAGTGGCACCTGTTGGCAAAAAAACAAAGCGGTCTTTAACTGCATAATCGGTAAACAAAGGTGTACTCAACTCATATTTCACCACCTGTTGCGTCGATTGCAACGCATTGAGTTGACCCGTAAAAAATCCGTACTCAGATAGTTTTTCTTTAAATTGAAAGGCTCGGTTTGCTGCAACCGTATTGGCAGTCTGCTGTGGTTGATTGTTACAACCATGGATACTCACCACTGAAGCAGTCACCATAAAAATCACAATTGCTAAAGCAACTATTTTCCGCATGCTACAGGTTTGTAAGTAAAATTAAAACGTTCTTTTGAAAAAACGGTGATGACACTATTTACAAATAAAGGCCGTCATATTGGTATCGGGATGCCATTTTCCAGGCTGTGCCATATTGATGAAATCGGAATTCACAAATACATTGTCGCCCGGCTGGTTGATACAAATGGAATCCGGATTGGCATTCTTTCCGCCAGTCAACATATTGGTGGAAAAACCATCGTACATAATAAAGGGCATGCGTTTATTCTTACGATTGGGATCCTGCACATTCAATTTTTGTTCAATAGCCACGAGTAATTTGCCGATGTGATGCTGGTATGCCGGTTCAGGAAAAGCATTGCCCATTTCAATAGTGTTGTCATAAATTTTTATATGGGTAGAAATGGGAGAATACTGATCGTTGATTTTTTCCGCCGCCTTCTCATCTACAGAAAAACCGGAGGCAATGGTTACAGAAGATGAATTGTTATTGATGATCCTGTTGCCATAAATCTCAACATTGGAAGCCGCTAAAATAATGACACCACTACCCGGCGATGCATTGCCAACACCTGAAATGGTGCCAAAGCTACCGGCCTTGGCGAAATTACGGTTGTTGTTATCATGAATATAATTGTTGTACGCTTTTGCAAAGCCGCCCCGTTGTGAAAGCCCGGGCAGATCAAACACCAGGAAGCCCGCGGTGTTGTTATAAAATTCATTGTCGTACACCTGTGCATGGGAGGTGTTTTCAATCTCACAACCGGCCACATTTTTTGCAGCTTTACACTTTCTTACAATCGTGCTATCTGATTGACCCACATAAATACCAGCATCGGAAGAACCTTCTGCATAACAATTTTCAATCAGCACATTTTTGCACAGTACGGGGTAAATGGCATACCCGCCACTGGTACTGTCGGCCGTTTTCCACACGGCGTGCAGGTTGGTAATGGTCACATCACGACTCTTGTTTATTTTAATTAAATCTCCTTTTGAATCCCTGATGGTCATGGCGTCTATTGTAAAGCCCTTTACACCGGTTATCCTGATGCCCTCACCGCCCTGGGTTTGACCGGAAAAATCAAGGATTGTTTTATCATATCCTTCTCCTTTAATCCGGATATGATTGACTTCTGCAATACTCAGGTTGTCGAATTTGTAAGTGCCTTGTTTTAATAAGATAGACGTACTGTCCTTAATGGATAAAAATGCTTCCACAATTTTACTTTCATCACCGGGACCAAAACTAATCGTGGTGTTATATCCTTCTTCGCCCGTGGCTTTTTGTTTGCAGGAAGATAGCTGTACCGCAATCAATACAAGCAATACCGCCGGAAGCATTAACTTTTTCATATGTCATTTTTATTTTGCAAGCGTATTATCGCATTAAGGTACACAATAAAATATTCTGTAACCAACTCCGGTCATCTAAAAAGTATTTTTTCCAGTTACCTATTTTCAACAATGATCGTTCTGCCGCTGCGACCTTTATTATTAAAGACTTTTAAACGAATGGTGCCTTTGTCTGCCACTGGCCCTTCGTATATTTTACTGTTCAGGGTGGGCTCTGTTCCGTCCGTAGTATACCGTATCGTCAAACCGGGGAGTTGTATATTGGCTACCACTTTCCCATTCTCAACAACAGCACCCACCGTAGGAATGCGGTATTTAAATCCGCCGGCCAGTTCATCCAGCCTCGGCAATTCTCTTTTACCTATCACATTGGCAAATACAGACCAGGCTTCATTGTAAGCCTGTTGAAAGGCGGCTTTATCCTGTATGACCGCCCATGCAGGGTCACTGGCCCATGCCCTTTCTGCCACGGCCAGCACTTTGGGCAACAACATATAATCTCTTGCATCGGTTGAACGGATATTCTCTCCCCACAACAAACCCTGTACACCAGCTATATTGGATTTCCCAAAATCCGTCAGCCTGTCTTTACCCTTAAAATAAGAGGGATCAACCGGGTTGCCGGCCGCATCTTCTTTTGTTGTTCTATACACATCGTACGGGATAAAATAAAAGGGTTTGTCAATATCCTGGAAACCGCCCCAGTAATAACCCGGCTCATCAGACGATTTAAAATAAGACAAGTCAAGATAGTTATTGCTCACGCAGGACAGTACTACTTTATACCCAGCATTGGCTAACCGGTAGGGCAAATCTTCATTGCCCCATCCTACCATATTATTCCATACATGCAGGCGGATATTATCATTGGCCATGCGTGGATTAACGATGAGTGTTTTCGCTCCGTCCAGTGTTGTTTTGCGCATGCCGGCTTCTTCCCAACCCGACATAAACAGGCCTTTCGACTGCAACATTTTATTGACTTTTGTATAATAGTAATACCAGAGGTCGTTGATCTCTTTTAGTTCCGGTTCCGTTTTTAACAGTTGTAAACTTACCGGCGATTTCTCCCAAACGTGCGCCGGCACTTCATCTCCGCCCATGTGAATGGTGCTGAGTGGCGCACCGGCTTCTTTGTACATGGCAATCAATTCTTCGGTTACCTTGCCCATAAAAGTATACACGGATGGCAATGCCACACACATCACATTATCTTTCCACATTTGTGCCGAGCTGTATACAGACTGGTCGTTGCTATCGCTCAGCAAATACCGCTCGGCCTCCGTTTTATCGCCTGATTTCATCAACCGGTCATACCGTGCCTCCATTGCTTTAATGGCCGCCCTTCCATGACCCGGCGATTCGATTTCCGGAATTACTTCTATATAGCGATCCTTTGCGTATTGCAGTATTTCAATAAAATCATTCTTTGTATAAAAGCCACTGCCTGCGCCCTTGCCCGCAACGGGCCCCGTTCCATAACAGGCCGGCAGCATGGTTTTGCTGTCCAGTGTATGACCCCGCCTGGCACCAATGGCGGTCAGTTCGGGCAATGAAGGAATTTCAATGCGCCAGCCTTCATCATCACTGAAATGAAAATGCAATACATTCATTTTGTACTGCGCCATTAAATCAAGTGCTTTTAAAATTTGCTCCTTTGGTTGAAAATTTCTTGCCACATCCAGCATCAGGCTTCTAAGCCCAAACCGCGGCGCATCCTGCACTTCCACCGTCGGTATAGAAACGCTTGTTTGTGTTGCACCTGTGGCGGGGAGTACCATTGAGCGCAACGATTGAATGCCATAAAAAATGCCTGCACCGGAACCTGCTGATATCACAATGCCGTTGCTGCTTACGGAAAGTTTATATGCTTCCTGTGGCATATCAGCCTTTTGCAACGCTATTGCTTTAGCTCCGCCGTTACCAATCGTTAAAGGCTTTTTGCCAATTGCACTGCCCAACACCTGCGATAAATATCCGGCTTCTTTTTGAAACGCAGCATCCGTTTGAATGGAGATATCAGCACTTAATAAAAATGCCCCACCGGTTTCTTTATAGCTTGCAGGGGTAGGAAATATTTTTGGTAACTGTGTTGCGGGAATATCTTTTGTCGCACTGTTTCTCTGGTAAATTGTTGCTGGTGTTACCAACCCGGTAGTAGCATTTTGTAAAGAGCCTACAGTATAGTTGGCGATGGGAAATCCATTGGCCGGATCATTATCCCACACAATGTAGAGCCCTGACGGGGCCAATGAACGATTGAGCAACAACCCGGGAGAAACGTATTCTATACGAGCTGAATCTTTGGCCGCAATGGGTTTAAAACCCGCTGCAGGATAGAGTTTAAAAATATCACCGTTGATATGCGTTACCTCAAGACCTGATGGTGCGGTGGTGGTTGCAATATCGCTGTTGGAGGAAAAATAAATAGCCCATCCGCCTGAAGGTAGTGGCGCTTTCCCTTTGTTTAAAATGGTAAAGGCACAATACGCATCGATTGACTGATTGTAATGGTTGGCGATCAACCGCCAGCTTACCTGTAGGTTCTTTTCATCAAAACGTTTCATTTTCTGAGCTGTGGCTACGTTAAAAAAGCTGGTCAATACCAGACTTGAAAAAAACATTGTACGCATATTGTAGAGGTTGTTTTATCGCCGAAAGTTAACCCAATATTTTAAACATCCGCTACCCGCCAAGAATTTTGAAAACCCCGTTATTTCGTTATCTTACCCAAAATTATTTTTAATATGAAACAAATTCAGTGGTTGGCAATCGTGTTACTGTTAGCATTGCAGGCTTGTACAACGGTGAGGCTTAACGAAACTGGACGCACCAGCAGTAAATGGACAAGCCTTTTTAACGGAAAGAATTTACAGGGATGGGAAGCTAAAATAAATGGTTATAAACTGGGCGACAATTTCGGCAAAACTTTTCGTGTAGCAAACGGTATTTTAAGCACCCGGTACGATCAGTACGATAGTTTTGCCAACCGTTTCGGCGCCTTATATTTCAATAAAAAATTTACCAATTTTCGTTTAAAAGTGGAGTACCGTTTTGTGGGCAAACTAACACCTGGTGCCCCTTCCTGGGGTTTTAAAGATGGCGGCATACAGTATTATTGTCAGCCACCTGCAACAGTAGGTTTGCGTCAGCAATTTCCTGTTTGCCTGGAGTACAACCTGCATGGTGGGGATGGAAAAACTGAACGCCCTACCGGTGAAATATGTGCCTCGGGTATGTATGTTGAAATTGATGGAAAAAGAAATACAGATTATTGCACAGCGCCAACAGTAAAAGAAACGTTCAATGGCGATGAATGGGTGACGGCTGAAATTGATGTGAACAATGGAAGAATCATGCATTTTGTAAATGGCGAACAAATTCTTCAGTTCGAAAATCCGCATTATGACGCAGCCCATTCAGAGGGAAAGAAATTTATTGTTGGCAATAGAGATGCAGTTACCAGCGGCTACATTTCATTGCAATCCAACAGCCACCCGATGGATTTTAGAAAGATCGAGATTATGGAATATTGATCAGAATTATATATGCAATTGCTTTGGCCTCACAGTATTTCCGACCCATCTTTACAAATTAAATTAAGAGGTTGCAATTTATATTGTTTTTCCAGGTGGATTTTATTTCAGTTTTAAATCGGCACTCGGTTTGTAATTGTATAGAAAAAACATCATGGAAAAACGAATCATTGGAATCATCCTCACCTTGTTGGGTGTTATTGGGCTAATCACCGCCGGCTATTATTTTATGAACTCTGGTACTGGTACGCACAGTATTAAAACCATTGTGATGTATGGCATATTGGGCATCATTTTCTTTGGTGCCGGCATCGGTCTTATCCGCAATACATCCGACAGGCCCACTTAACCAACGTGGCGGTATTGCGTTCATTAAAGGTTATATGCTACTTACGAAAAATTGACTACCGATAGTCAATTTTCTTTTTCAGCATCTTCTTTTTTTGCTGCGTCTTTTTTACCGCCATCCTTTTTCATTTTTTCAGGCGCTACTAATTTTTCGGCTTTCTCTGTCGAATCTTTAATGCGCTTTTTTTCTTTTCGTTTAAAATAACCCCGCAGTAAAAAACTGTGCTGTGCCGCCTGCATATTTTCATTAACAGTGTTGGCCGTAGTTTTAATACTGGCAGCAGTTTCATTGGCTGTTGCTATGGTATTTTCCATTTTGCGGGCAAGGTTATCGTTGTTCATCAGGCGGCCCAGTGAGCCTTTACCCTGATTCACCTTGGTAACGATATCTGCCAACCCTTCCGTTAGCACGGTAGCATTATCGGCAATTTTAGCAAGGTTGTTCATTATTTTATCGACATTTAACGGGTTGGAACTCAGCAATACGTCACCGCTTTTTGCCACGGCAGATCCGGTATTGCCGGGTGCAATCATTATAAGTTTATCACCCATCAAACCATCGCTTCCAATACTGGCAACAGCATCTGTTTTTATATACTGCCTTACTTTATCATCAATACTCAATGCCAGTTGAACAGTAGTGTCGTTAACAATAGTAATAGTTTGTACTGTACCGATATTAATGCCTGCAAAGCGTACAAAATTGCCCTCCTTTGTACCAGCAATATTTTTAAAATTGGCATACACTAAAAACGTGCGGCTGAATAAATTTTTTTGTTTTCCGATCAAAAATATCAATCCAACTAACAATAGCAGACTGATTACGACAAAGATTCCGGTTCTTGTTTTTTGACCCGCAGAAATATTCATGTTGATTATTTAAAAAATGAGCGTATAAATTCGTTGTCACTATTTTCAAGCTCAGCATAAGTACCTTCAGCAATGCACTTGCCTTCATGCAGAATCATTACGCGGTCTGCCGTAATTTTTGCGCACGGTATATCATGAGTGATAATTACAGATGTTGCATCATACTGTTCCTGCATTTCCAGTACCAGGCTGCTGATTTCTTTCGAAGTAATTGTATCAAGGCCGGTCGTTGGTTCATCATATAAAATAATCTCTGGCTTTACTATGAGTGTACGTGCAAGCCCCATGCGCTTGCGCATGCCACCACTTAAGTCTGCAGGCATTTTATCAATGGCATCTTCCAGGCCTACGGAACGTAATACCTCAATGCATCGGCTTTCAATTTCTGCTTTGTCTTTTATCTTCAGCACCCGCTTTAAGGGAAATGCCAGGTTTTCCCGCACTGTCATGGAATCGTATAAGGCGGCACTTTGAAATAAAAATCCCAACCTGCAGCGTAACGCTTTCAGTGCATCTTCATCCAGTTCGTTTACGTCTTCGCCAAATACTTTTAATGAACCCTCATCCTGTTTAAGCAAGCCCGCAATGCATTTAATGGTTACTGATTTACCTGTTCCGGATTTACCCAGTATCACCACATTCTCACCCCTGTGCACATTAAAACTGATACCGGAAAGTATCTCCCTGGTTCCAAAGCTTTTCACCAGGTTTTTTACTTCTATTACTTTTTCTGCTTCCATTGTTTTAACTGTATAAAATTGAATTGGTGACCTGTACAACAATGGCATCAATAATAATAATCCATACAGAAGCGGTTACAACAGCGGAGTTTGCCGCAAGTCCAACACTGGCCGTACCGTTATTAGAAGTAAAGCCTTTAAAGCAACCCACAAAACCAATGGCAAATCCAAAAAGTATCGTCTTGAAAAGCGCAGGCAATAGATCGCTGTAATCCAATATGGTAAGGGCATTGGTAAAATAGAGCTTGGCGGTAATATCCCCGCTTAGCACAGTAGCTGTAAAACCACCAACCAAAGCCATAGCGTCTGCAAAAATCGTCAGCAGCGGTATCATAACAATACAAGCCAGTATACGTGTAACTACTAAAAACTGAACAGGATTAGCCCCGGATACTTCCATGGCTTCAATCTGTTCTGTAACATTCATACTGCTCAACTCCGCCCCAATACCAGAGGCTACCTTTCCTGCGCAGATCAAGGCGATAATTACGGGTCCTATTTCTCTTATAACAGAAACAGATACCATGCGGGGAATATAACTTTCAGCTCCAAATTCTTTCATGGTAGGCTGAGATTGCAGTGTTAATACAATCCCCAGTATAAATCCCGTTAATGTAATTATGCCTATTGATTTATATCCAATCAGGTAGGTTTGGCGAAACAATTCTTCCCACTCAAATCCTTTTTTAAAAATGTTGCGGAAAAACGACTTAAAAAAATATACCTGGTCTGCCATATTATGAAGACCGGCTGTAAAAATTTGATTAGGCATTATTTGAACCGTTAAAAGAGTAAATTGATTTCAGGTTATTATTTTACGGAGGTATACTTACCAAATACCTGCCAACATTCAGCTCCCTTAATCAGTCGCAAATATGGGTGGACAAATACTTTACAGTGCCGGTTGGGGAATGCAACATAATTTTTAAGGGGAAAATTTTCAACACTCCGCATTAAACCGGGTGAATCATTGTTTGGAAACATCAATGGTAAATGCTTCAACGTATACTGAGATCTGGTGGTTGAATTTTTTACACCATACAGCTACAATGAATGGCGTCCAACTAAAACAGTAACCTTTGATCATAAAATCTTCAACAATCAGACTAAATATTTGGGGCAGCCTGCAATCGAGCAATATAACAAGTGAAATACTCACCTGCAGGCAGTTGAGAAAGTAAAAAATCAGTTTAACAGTGTACTTGGTTTATCACCTGATGTAATCTGTACGATCAACATATAAAGTCACATTACCTAAATGTTGCCAAGGTAAAAAGTCACCTGACTCAATACATCGAATAATTTTACATACAGTTGTTTCTATGAAAGGATTGTGCTACACTTAAAATTGTTGCGTCATCAGGCCGCAACTCATTACATGCGTTTAGTCGCAAAGACATCATTCTATTTTTAAGCTTAACGTCTCAACTACTAAACGGCCAATTTAGAAATCCATGAGGTCAAATAAACAACGACAATTTTATATGCACTTATGTGTTGTATTAATTTTGTTACTTTAGCAAATAGCAGAAAACGGGCTGCTGGTCGCCTGTTTTTTCAGCCTATTTAATTCTATTATGATTACAATAAAAAGAACAAGTTCGGATGACAGCCATTTCCGGGAGTTGGTACAACAATTAGACGCAGACTTAAAAATCCGCGACGGTGATGAGCATGCATTTTATGCACAGTTTAACAAAGCTGCAACCATAAAATATGCGCTGGTGGCTTATGATGGCGATGTGGCGGTAGGCTCCGGGGCCATCAGGGAATTGAACCCGGATACGATGGAAGTAAAGCGCATGTTTGTTTTACCCGCCTGCCGTGGTAAAGGCATTGCATCGGCCCTGCTGCAAATGCTTGAAACATGGAGCGTCGAACTGGGCTATAAAAAATGTGTACTGGAAACAGGCAAAAATCAGCCGGAAGCCATTGCCTTGTACAAGAAAAGCAGCTATAAAATAATTCCCAACTACGGCCAGTATCAAAGCATGATAAACAGTGTTTGTTTTGAAAAGGAACTGGTGATTTGATTGAGGCGCCCGCATTCGCTGCCCAGTTTAAACGCGTTTTTTATTCCTGTTCTTCCAGCCTTAACCTTGCGACACCATAAGTAACAAAGTTGTCCTTATATTTTTGCTGACTGGTTTCGGGTGCTTTATGTACCGGTGGATTATAGAACACTTCTTCAATTTCTTTGGGGCCGTCCTGTTCCTGAAGGTGATTGAAACTGAATGCTGATAGCCTTCATTAAAAAATAACTTAAAAAGAAAGTCTCTAGATGTCAACCGATTTGTTTAGAAGTGCATAACAAATGATTGAAAAGAAACATGATAGTACCAATTTTTATGGTAGTTTGCAGATAAGACAAACTATTATTTGTCAACCCTTTTTCTAATTTAAAATCACAATGCAACGCAGTCAACTGAATTTTAAAGGACTGATTATTTTCCTGTTTTTTTGTTGGTATGGTGTTACAGCACAGGCACAGGTAAAAAATTATAAACAACAAATGGAGCTGCTTCACCAAAGCATCCGCCAGCATTTTTTTATTGATAGTTCCGGCTTTTATAAAGAAACTGCTGAACCGGAAAAAGATGGAAGACCTGTATCTTTTTTATGGCCGCTTTGCGCCTTATTACAGGCAGATAACGAAATGGAATTACTGGGTAAACCAGATTTGTTGCAACCCGATTTTATAATAATTGAAAAATACCACAATACATTTCCGCCTGCACCCGGGTATGCATCTTATGCAATGGCATTGGGCGGAGGCAGCCGCTTTTACGATGACAATCAATGGATTGGGATTACGGCTATGGATGCCTTTAAACGTACGAGGCAAACACAATGGCTGGCAACAGGAAAAGAAATTTACCGTTTTATAATGTCGGCTTACGATACGCTTACTGGCGGCGGTTTGTATTGGCAGGAAGATAATAAAAAATCAAAAAATACCTGCAGTAACGGACCTGGAATTATTTTAGCGCTGCAGTTGTACCAGGCCACGAAACAACAGGCTTATCTTGATACCGCTTTGCTGTTGTACAATTGGGTAAATGCAAATCTCAGGTCGCCTTCAGGTCTGTATTACGATAATATTAAAACGGACAATTACCGGGTTGATAAAAAGGAATATTCCTATAACACCGGCACCATGTTGCAGGCGAATGTTTACCTTTATGAATGTACGCATGATAAAAAATACCTTCGGCAGGCTACCGCCATTGCGGATAGTTCAGTGGGCTTTTTTGTTGCCAATAAACATTTTAAAGATGACTACTGGTTTAGTGCTGTATTGTTGAGAGCGTATCAACACTTGCTAAAATATAACCCTGATAAAAAATATATCCTTGCCTTTAAAGACTGCATTGATGCCGCACTGGATACAAATAAAAATGATGATGGTCTGATGGGAAAACAGCACGCGCTTAACCTGGTAGCACAGGGCGGCATGCTCGAAATGCTGGGCCGCTTTGCCTGGTTGCAGCAACAAAAAATATTGTAAAAAGAAAACAGCTTTCGTTAAATAAAGACCATTGCATAAACTTAAAAATCCGATGGTGCAGAGAACTGGTCCTGATATGCCGAATTCTGGCGAAAATGTCAAAATATACAATTCCCATTTGGCCTCAAAGCCATCATTTTAAAAACCTGCTGTTTACAAAATTTACTACTGGGAAATATAATTGTGCAAATAAGAGATAGTTTCCTTCTGCGATTCGATAATGGCTGTAACCACATCACTGATAGAAATAAGGCCTGCTACACTGCCATTATCTGATACAGGAAGGTGCCTGATTTTTTTGCCGCTCATGAGTTCCATGCAATGATCGATGCTATCTGAAGACGATACCGTAATTACATTGGTTGTCATAATTTCACTGATCATGGTCTCCCTGGATGTTCTGTTAACCAGCACCACTTTACGGGCATAATCCCTTTCAGAAAAAATCCCTTTCAGTTTTTCTCCTTCTATAACCATCAATGCGCCAATATTTTTTTGGCCCATAATGGTAAGTGCGTCATACACAGAGGTATCAGGTGTTACTGAGTAAACGTTTTTTCCCTTGTTTTTCAAAATGTCGGCAACTTTAAGCATGGCAATCAATTTTAAGGAGGTGAAAGGTTAAGATGCTGTGTGTAAATTACGGCATTCTGCGGTAAGAAAAAAGGATTTTATGCTATTATATGTTTAAAGTGCCATTACTAAACTGCCTTTATTTCGGTACAAAGATCCTGCAATACTTTTTTGGCATCACCGAATAACATGGAGGTTTTGGGTTGAAAGAAAAGATCATTTTCTATGCCTGCGTAACCGGGTTTCATACTGCGCTTATTTACAATTACGGTTTTGGCCTGCTCTACTTCCAGTATCGGCATGCCATAAATAGGAGACTGCGCATCATTTTTGGCAGCCGGATTAACCACATCGTTGGCACCCAGTATCAGTACCACATCCGTTGTTTTAAAAACGTCGTTGGCCGTTTCCATTTCAAGCAATTTATCGTAGCTCACATCTGCTTCTGCAAGCAAAACATTCATATGGCCCGGCATACGGCCTGCTACCGGGTGAATGGCGTACTGGACTTCTACCCCTTTTTCTTCCAGTATCTTTTCCAGTTCGTGACATGTATGCTGGGCCTGCGCCACTGCCAGTCCGTAGCCTGGCACAATCATTACCCGGTTTGCATAGGCCATTACCATGGCAGCATCTGCCAGGCTGATTTCTTTGTAATTTCCCTGTGGCCCTGCTGCACCTTCAACCGCGGTTGTCTTATTACCGCCACCAAAAGATCCAATCAGCACATTTGTCAAAGACCGGTTCATCGCTTTACACATCAGGATGGTCAGCAGAGTTCCGGCAGCGCCTACTAAAATACCGCCTGTGAGCATGGCCTTGTTATCATATAAAAAGCCGCCGCAGGCAGCCGCCACACCAGTAAATGAATTGAGTAAAGAAATTACTACCGGCATGTCCGCACCGCCAATCGGCATTACAAATAAAACGCCGTAGATGAGTGCAAAAAAACCAATGAGCATAAATGGAACAAGTATATTACCAAGCGTAGACTGATAAGCCCAGACTGCTGCAACAATTACCAGCACAAGCACAATCATATTTACGATGTGCTGTCCTTTAAAAGAATAATCTTTTACCCGGCCATTTAATTTACCCCAGGCAATGATACTGCCGGTGTAAGAAATTGTACCGATGATAGCTCCTGCCACAATAGTGATATAATGGCCAACTGTTGCAAGTTCAGCAAATGCGGTGGCAGGTGAATCTTTATGCAGTTCATAAATGTGGTAAAATTCTGCGGCAGAAATTAATGCGGCACAGGCTCCACCCATTCCGTTGAAGAGACTTACCATTTCCGGCATGGCCGTCATCTTCACTTTTTTGGCAGCCAGGGTGCCGGCAATGGTACCGATGATTAAACCACCGAATATCCAGACATAGTTGTGTAGTTTTTCCCCATTGTCTTCATATAAAAAAATGGTGGCAAAAATGGCGACTGTCATTCCAAAAGCCGCTACCAGGTTACCTCTACGGGCGCTGACAGGATTGGACAACATTTTTAACCCGAGGATAAATGTTACTGATGCTATGAGGTAACAAAGTGTAAGTAAGTTTAGTTCCATAAATGAAGGCAACACTTATTTTTTCCAGAGAAAGATAAGTGGAGAAGGTTGTGTTATGTGTTTAATATTTTTTTTATGATTTGCATTCAAATAAAATCGCTTAAGTCCCGTATTATCAGGAGGCTTTTTTCTTCTTAAACATTTCCAGCATTCTATCGGTTACCACAAAACCGCCTACTACATTCAGCGTTCCTAATATAACCGCTAAAAAGCCTAGTCCGAGGGCCAGGTAATTATCCGTTTCGGCTTTGCCCATTACAATGATGGCGCCGATGATCACCACGCCATGTATAGCATTGGCACCGCTCATCAATGGTGTGTGCAGCACGCTCGGTACATGACCAATTACTTCTATGCCAACAAAAATCATCAGTATTACGATGTAGATAATCTGCTGGTTAGATGAAATAAAATTTAAAATACTTTCCATAATTCAATGCTCTTTTTGTGATATAACTTTTCAATGCGCTGGTTACAAACTTATACAACCAATGTCTTCACTCTTTCATTTATTATTACTTTACCATGTGCAATACAGGTTCCCTTTACAAGGTCATCCTCAAAATTTAAATTCAGTTCTCCTTCTTTATTGATGATGAGTTGTAAAAAATTAAGGATATTTTTTCCGTATAATTTGCTGGCGTCTGATGGCATTGTGCCGGGTAGTCTTGAAGTACCCACAATACTAACTCCGTTATGATGGACTGTTTCATCATTTTTGGTAAGTTCAGTATTTCCACCTGTAGCCGCTGCAAGATCAATGATTACCGAACCGTTTTTCATGGCATTGATCATATCGGTTGTAAGCAGCACTGGCGCTGGTTTACCAGGAATTTGCGCCGTTGTTATGATGATATCTGCTTTGGCAACACTCTCTGCAATTTTTGCTTTTTGTTTTTGTAAAAACTCAGGTGTTTGTTCAACCGCGTAACCGCCTGCCTTGCTGGCATCTGCAGCACCTTCTACTTCTACAAACTTTGCACCCAGGCTCATCACTTCTTCTTTTACGGCGGGTCTTGTATCAAATACTTCCACAACCGCACCCAGCCTTTTGCTGGTAGCAATTGCCTGCAAACCGGCAACGCCTGCGCCGAGTATCAGTATTTTTGCCGGAGGTATACTTCCTGCGGCCGTCATAAACATGGGGAAATATTTGGGGAACAAATTAGCGGCTGTAAGTACGGCTTTGTAACCGGCAATATTCGCCTGGCTGCTCAACACATCCATGCTTTGCGCACGGGTTGTCCGCGGCAGCATATCCATACTAAAAACTGTTAATCCTTTTGCAGCCCAATTGCTGATTTCCTGATAATGAAACAAGGGTTGGTACACGCCTAATACAATGGCATTTTCATTAAGCGCTTCAATATCTTCCCCGGTAAAATTGCTGATGGATAAAATAATCGGTGCCGTTTCAAGAATTTGCTTGCGGGATGCAATTGTTGCGCAGGCTGCTTCATAACTGCTATTGGAAGCGAAAGCCGTAGCGCCGGCGTTATCTTCAATCAACACATCGACATTCCATTTTTTCAGAAAGGTTACATGTTCGGGAAGTAAAGAGACTCTGGTTTCAGGAAAAGGTTCTTTTAAAACGCCAATGATCATAAGTGGAATAATTAAATTAAAGATAAGGAAAAAATTATTTGCCCCGTTCCTCTGGTGTTGTGATCCATATCTGCTTACGCTATGATATATATTAATGCATTTGTTGCTATGCACAATTTATATCTCAATATTTTATAACGAAGTGCTGACTGGCTTTTATATCCTTGTTTAAACAAACAATGCCTATAAAAAAAAGATCGATGGTAAGCGTAACAGCAGGATGGTGTTGAATTGCAGCCCACGCTTCCTCCATTCCGGCGCTCCAGTGAATGTCGTCAAACACCAGGATGGTATTATTGTCAGAATGTTCAAGTAGTTGTTGAAAATATTGCAACGTTGGTTCTTTGCGGTGATTGCCATCAATAAATGCGAAGTCAATTGTGCCTGTTGTTTGTAATAATGAAGTTAATGTTGTAGCAAAATCGCCTGTAATTATGGAGATGTTTTTTATTGACAGATCATTAAAGTGATGCTGCGCAATCGCGGCTATTTGTGTTGCTCCTTCGCAGGTATACACGTTTGCTGCAACATTTCCGTTGGCTAAATATGCAGTAGTAACGCCTAAAGAAGTGCCGAGTTCCAGCACCAGTTTAGGCTTGTAATACTGCACCATTCTAAACAGTAATTGTGCGTATTTGGGCTGTTTTAAAGAAGACGACGCAATCGCTTTCACAACACGTTGGTTGGATTTGATCTTACCAGATCCGGCACCAAAATCCTCCACTTCAATGACGGTGTTATTTTGTTTTAATTGTTTCCTTATTGCTTCAATTTCGCGGTAGCAATTGTATGTTTTTTTATCCGTCAACACCTGCGTTATAAAATCAAATACAAAGGGAGAATGAATGCCATGGCCTTGTCCATTGGAAGCGGTTAAATAGTAACGCAGGTATTTTTTTGCTAATTGGAAGGTACTATACACGATTAGTAAAAATTAAAGAAGGGTAAGGTAATTTTTTTCTTTTCAGGGCAACCCAATAGACACTTACAAACAATACCAGCAAACAAAATGTCATTGCTATTTTTTCTGATAATGAATCTTCGTAGTGAATTGACCATGCCGCAGGTTGATAATCGCGGAAAAAATTTTGCATGTATGTTAGCCAATATTTAACGTTGATGATGACTAAAATAGCTAAAGTAATCACCCGGTGTATTCTAATCTTTCTAATAAAAAATATAAATGGCACAATACTTAGAACTATAAATTTCAGAAAAAACCATTTTAAATTTAAAGATTTGGATTGATCTGTAAAGGCGTACCATTCATAAGGATTTTGTCCATACCCTGCAAGGAACAACCCGATTATGTAAGATGTAAAAACGATCAAACTGAGCCAGGCATACATCGTATTAAATACATACAGCAAATTATAGCTTTCTCCTTTTATTTTTCCTTTTACCAGGAAAGTGGTGCCTATCAAAAAAATCACGGCGAATATGTAGATAGTGAAAAAGAAACCGAGAAATGTCCGACAATATGTTTCAAAGAAGTACACTATTTCTTTTCCCACTTTTGAAATGAGTAACTGTACTGATGTTTATCGTCTGCATCAAAATCCTCGTTAGATACCAGCTTCCATTTTTCTTCATCAATCACCGGAAAAAAAGTATCTCCATCCAGCGTTGCATGTACTCTTGTCATGTAGATGATATCGGTAATGTCCATCGACTGCTTGTAAATTTCGCCACCGCCGGTAATAAAAATCAGTTTGCTGTTTGTTGTGGTAATGGCTTGCTGAACTCCTTCTTCAATGGATGCAACGGTGATAGTATCTGCGGCCTTCCAGTCCGGCCGGCGGGTTACTACAATATTGGTTCTCCCCGGCAATGGCTTACCTACTGATTCGAATGACTTACGGCCCATAATGACCGGAAAACCCCAGGTTGTATTTTTAAAGAACTTCAGGTCGTTGGGTAAGTGCCAAAGCAACTGGTTGTCTTTTCCAATGGCGTTATTTTCGGATGCAGCCACTATCATCGCGATGGTCGGCCTCCCATCGTCCAAAGAGGAACTTTTTGAATCTGCTTTGCTTATTCCTTCATTGATCATAACAATCTTTTTTATCCCTTTTAAAAAACAGCTGAATTTTTCGAGCAACAGAATTGACATACAAATTGCTTGCTCCAAAGTTCCTCTTTGGACGGTTGGCGGCCTACACCGCCACCGGCGCTTTGATCGCCGGATGGCTCTGGTAATTCAACAATTCAAAATCTTCGAATGTAAAATCGAATATATCTTTCACAGCAGGATTTATTTTCATTTGTGGTAAAGGGAAAGGTGTTCTGCTTAATTGTAAATCTGCCTGCTCAAAATGATTATTGTATAAATGCACATCGCCAAATGAGTGCACAAATTCGCCCGGTTCAAGTCCACACACCTGCGCAATCATCATCGTTAACAAAGCGTAAGAAGCAATATTAAAAGGTACACCAAGGAAGACATCCGCACTTCTCTGATACAACTGGCAACTTAATTTTCCGTTGGCGACATAAAACTGAAACAGGCAATGACAAGGCATCAGTTTCATCTTTGGCAAATCGGCCACATTCCAGGCGCTGATGATCATGCGGCGGCTATCGGGGTTTGTTTTAATCTGGTGAATCAGGTCTTTTACCTGGTCCACCTCTACTCCATCTGCACCTTGCCAGCTACGCCATTGCTTGCCATATACCGGACCAAGATCGCCATTTTCATCCGCCCACTCATCCCATATTTTTACGTTATGTTGTTTTAAATAATCGATATTGGTATCGCCCTGCAAAAACCACAATAGTTCATAAATGATACTTTTCAGGTGGCATTTTTTGGTAGTTACCAATGGAAAACCCTTGCTAAGATCAAAGCGCATCTGGTAACCAAAAACACTGCGTGTACCTGTTCCGGTACGGTCGCTTTTATCTGTACCGGTTTCTTTAATATGTTTAAGAAGCTCAAGATATTGTTGCATGGATGCAAGTTAAGCTGTCTGTTGCTAATGCAAAAACAGGGTTGATTTATTTTATTCCCACAATATGAAGGCTTTGTGCGAATTTTGAAAAAACACTAATTATTTTATGAGTATTGTTATCAGAAAGGCGGTTAAAGAAGATTGTGCACGCATGATGGAATTGATTTATGAACTGGCCGTGTATGAAAGAGCACCAGAGGAAGTGACGGTAACGCTGGACCATTTTGTCAATGCAGGCTTTGGCCCAAACCCTGTCTGGACGGCCTTTGTGGCGGAACAAACCGATGAGTCAGGGGTGGCAATCGTGCAGGCGCTGGCTTTATACTACACCCGGTATTCAACCTGGAAGGGCGAAACCATGTACCTGGAAGATTTGCTCGTTACAGAAAAGCTGCGTGGTATGGGCGTTGGAAAACTGTTGTTTGATCAGTTATTTGAAGAAGCGAAAGCACGAAAATATGCAGGCATCTCCTGGCAGGTATTGGATTGGAATGAGCCGGCTATTAATTTTTATAAAAAGCTGGATAACGTGTTATTAGATAATGGATGGGTGAATTGTGCCATTAAATTTTAATACGGCAGCTTATCTTTACAGTAATTCATATACATATCTTTAAAAACATATTATGGCAGCAAAAATCACCATGGGCAGTAACGGCAAACTCAATGTACCCAACGATCCAATCATTCCTTTTATTGAAGGCGATGGTATTGGACCCGAAATCTGGAAAGTGGCACAAGTGGTATTTGATACCGCTGTTGAAAGAGCTTACGGCAGCAACAGAAAAATTGAATGGAAAGAAATGCTGGCCGGCGAAAAGGCATTTAACCAAACAGGCGAATGGCTTCCGGCAGAAACATTACAGGTTGCAAAAGATTATATCATTTCTATAAAAGGCCCCTTAACGACACCCATTGGCGGTGGCATCCGTTCGTTGAACGTTGCCATGCGGCAGGACCTTGATCTGTTTGCCTGCGTGAGGCCGGTAAAATGGTTCAAAGGTGTGCCTTCACCGGTGGTACATCCTGAGCTGGTTGACATGACGATTTTCAGGGAGAATACAGAAGATATCTATGCTGGTATTGAATGGAAGGCTGGCAGCGCCGAAGCACAAAAATTTGAAAAATTTTTAATTGAAGAGATGGGTGTGAAAAATATACGCTTCCCCGGCGATTCCGGTTATGGCGTAAAACCCGTTTCATCGCAGGGGACCAAGCGCCTGATGCGTGCTGCAATTGACTATGCACTGGAACACAACCTGCCCTCTGTAAGCATTGTGCACAAAGGCAATATTATGAAGTTTACCGAAGGTGCATTTAAAAACTGGGCCTATGAAGTGGCCCGCCAGGAATATGGCGATAAAACTTTTACCTGGGATGAATGGGACCAACTGAAAAAAGAGCATGGCGAAGCACACGCCAACGAGGTACAGCGAAAAGCCCTGCACGATGGAAAACTATTAGTAAAAGACATTATTGCTGATAACTTTTTACAGCAAATACTGATTGCTCCCAAAGATTATTCTGTGGTAGCAACCTTAAACCTGAACGGTGATTATATTTCCGATGCACTGGCCGCAGAAGTTGGTGGGATTGGGATTGCGCCTGGTGCCAACATCAATTACAAAACCGGTTACGCCGTATTTGAAGCCACGCATGGCACGGCACCAAAGTTTGCCGGTACAGACAGCATGAACCCGTCCTCTGTAATTTTAAGCGGATGCATGATGCTGGAATATATGGGCTGGCATGAAGCTGCTGAACTGATTACTTCTGCATTGCAGGCAGCGATTATGCGCAAAAGAGTAACCATTGATTTCTACAATTTGATGAGTGGCGCCACCCTCTTAAAAACCAGTGAATTTGGAAAAGAAATTATTGCAAACATGGGCGTGGTAACGTCGGATGTGATGTTGAAGAAAAGCAGTAGTTTGTAGCAACCTGAGAATTCGGGCAGCGGCATCCAGATTCTTTCGATTAATGTACATTTGCAAAAAAAAAATCAAATCATGGCCAAAATTAAAGTTGCCAATCCGGTGGTTGAGCTGGATGGAGATGAGATGACAAGGATCATCTGGAAATTTATTAAAGACAAACTGATTGTTCCTTACCTGGAACTGGATATTAAATATTACGACCTTGGCATGGAGTACCGCGATGAAACCAACGACCAGGTTACCATTGATGCGGCCAATGCCATTAAAGAATTTGGCGTAGGTATCAAATGCGCTACCATTACACCTGACGAAGCAAGAGTAAAGGAATTCAGCCTGAAACAAATGTGGAAATCACCCAACGGTACTATCCGCAACATACTTGATGGTACTGTTTTTCGTGAGCCTATCGTAATGCAGAATGTTCCCCGCCTGGTAACCAACTGGACGGCGCCGATTATTGTCGGCCGTCACGCTTTTGGCGACCAGTACCGTGCTACCGATACCGTAATAAAAGGAAAAGGAAAATTAACCATGACCTTTACGCCAGAAGGCGGTGGCGAGGCGCAGACTTTTGAAGTATACAATTACAAAGGCGACGGTGTAGCCATGTGTATGTACAATACCGATGAAAGTATTTATGGTTTTGCAAGAAGCTGTTTCAATATGGCACTTACAAAAAAATGGCCTTTGTACCTGTCTACAAAAAATACAATTCTTAAAAAATACGATGGCCGTTTTAAAGATATTTTTGAAGAAGTTTACCAGGCTGAATTTAAAACGCAGTACGATGCTGCTGGTATTACATACGAACATCGCCTGATTGATGACATGGTAGCAAGTGCACTAAAATGGAATGGCAACTTTGTATGGGCTTGTAAAAATTATGATGGTGACGTGCAAAGCGATACAGTAGCGCAAGGATTTGGATCATTAGGGTTAATGACTTCCGTATTGGTTGCACCTGATGGAAAAACAATGGAAGCAGAAGCAGCCCACGGCACGGTAACCCGCCACTACCGCGATCACCAGGCTGGCAAACCTACATCTACCAACCCGATTGCATCTATTTTTGCCTGGACAAGGGGACTGGAGTTTCGTGGTAAAACAGATGGCAATCAGCCCTTGATTGATTTTTGCCAGGCACTTGAAAAAGTATGTATTGAAACAGTGGAAAGCGGTAAAATGACTAAGGATCTTGCTGTGTGCATACATGGCAACAAGGTTACACACGGCGAACATTATTTATACACCGAAGAATTTTTAGATGCCATTGATGAAAATCTGAAAAAGAAAATGGGTTTATAATTTCAAACGAATCTTCTTAATAAAAAAACGCTTCTCGTTTCCGGGAAGCGTTTTTTTATTGCATTCAATATGCCTATTACAGTATAAGAATCAACAGTAAGATGATAATGATGATGGCTCCAACTGAAAGATAAACACGGCTGTTCAATCCATCAGCTTTTTGCTTCATCGCAGTCAATTCTTTTTTAAGCGCTTTCCTTTCGGACATGCTTAAATTAGATTTATCCATGTTTTGAATTTCATTTACACGGGTTACAATTTCACTTAAAATACGGGTGTCTGTTGTACTGTCAGACACGGGCGCTTTTGTTGTAGCCATCGACTGGGAAGGAACTGCGAAAGAAATAAAAAGTGTAACTGCTGCGATTTTGAAAAGGTTTTTGATTGTCATTTTTTTTTAGTTTTAAAAGTTATAAAGGAGTTTAATACCGGTTAAAATTAATAAAGTTGAAATTTAATCGGCAAAGTATATTTGGTTTTTACGTTTTTTCCTTTGATTTTGCCGGGAGTCCAGGTGGGCATTTTTGCAAATACTCTTAATGCTTCCTTTTCAATTCCGTAACCGATAGCATCACTGGTTACCTTAGGTGCATAAACCTTACCTTTTTCATCCACTGCAAAATTCAGATCAACAGTTCCCTCTACCCCATTATCTGTTGCATCAGCAGGATATTCGATATTTTTTTCAAAAAAACTTTCCAATGCTTTTTGTCCGCCCGGAAATGCCGGCAGTACTTCTGTGTTGGCATAAAAGCCCTCCTTATCGGCTTCCATACTTCCGTTATTTTTAGTTTCGATGGTAACGATACTTACTTTACCTTTTTTTCCTTTTTTAGCCGGGTCTGGTTTCGCCATACCTGTTTTCACCATCGAGTCAGTTTTTTCGGCAGTCATTGGTCCAACGGTAATAGTATCTGCTCCCGGCTTTACAGGCAATGCCATATTGGTATCTGTTTTCGACATCATGGAACTGTCTGTTCCGCCAGTTATGGTATTGCCATCACCGTTATTGTTACTTTTCATATTACATGCGCAAAAAATACCTGCGGTAATAATGCATGCTGTTATATTGTATCGTTTTGTCATAAATTTTTTATAAAATTATATTTCTGTGATTTCAAATAGAATGCCTTCTTTTAAAAACCAGCAAATCAGCATTGCATAAAGCCTTCTCCGGTTAAAAATTGTATCCAAACCAAATTATGATTGCTCAAATTGAGGAATTAACGCAACGTTGGCTATCCAATTTGGAAAATCATTTTGGTTATCTATCTGTATCTTTGCATCGAAGAATTTCGATATGAGTAAAAAAGGTAAAGTTTTGATGGCCATGAGTGGCGGAATTGACAGCACAGTTGCTGCATTGATGCTGCACAAGGAAGGGTATGAAGTGGTGGGTATTACCATGAAAACATGGGATTACGCTACAAGTGTGGGCACTACCGGTAAAAAAGAAACCGGATGCTGTAACCTGGATAGTTTTAATGATGCAAGGCAGGCGGCAGTACAGCACGGCTTTCCACATTTTATACTGGACATAAGGGAAGAATTTGGTGATTTTGTGATTGATAATTTTGTTGAAGAATACATCGCAGGACGCACTCCCAATCCATGCGTAATGTGCAATACACATATTAAATGGCGGGCGCTTTTAAAAAGAGCCGATGCGCTTGGATGCGAATTTATTGCTACTGGCCACTACGCCCAGATTCACCAGCACACCAATGGACGTTATTTTATCCGCAAGGGCATTGACGAAACCAAGGACCAGAGTTATGTTTTATGGGGTCTTCAGCAGGACCTCCTGAGCCGTACCCTGCTACCCCTGGGCACTTATCATAAAACGGCTATCCGGCAGATGGCACATGATTTTGGCTATCCCGAACTGGCCAAGAAGGCAGAAAGCTATGAAATCTGTTTTGTGCCCGACAATGATTACCGGGGCTTTTTAAAACGCAATGTAGCAGGGCTGGAGGAAAGAGTTGCGGGTGGGAATTTTACAGATAAAGCCGGTAATATTTTAGGACATCACAAAGGTTATCCTTTTTATACCATCGGGCAAAGAAAAGGTCTTGATATTGCGCTTGGCAAACCCGCCTTCGTAACAGCCATCGATCCCGATACCAATACGATTGTGCTGGGCGAAGAAGATGATTTAAAAGGCAATGAAATGCAGGTAGCGAAAATTAACTGGATCAAGTACGAAGGGGTAACGGAAGGCATGGAATTAATAACTAAAATAAGATATAAAGATAAAGGCGCAAATAGCACCCTCCACACATACCAAAACGGGGTAACTGTTCGTTTTAGTGAATACGTAAAAGGTATTACTCCCGGGCAAAGTGCTGTTTTTTATGAAAACGACGACGTAGTTGGCGGCGGGATCATTCAACGGGCGGAGCAGCCTTTTACATAAAATCAGGGTCTGATTAATAACCTATCTGTTTTATGAAAAAAAATATTTTATTAGCCGGTTTGGCACTCGCCATCATTTGCAGCGCCTGCAAAAAAACCGAAGAGTTCAAAACAGACAGCATTAGTGATTACGCTCCGCTGGAAATAGGCAAATACATTACTTACCAGCTGGACTCTCTTATACTGGCCGACAATATTACCCCCAATGATACAGTGATGACTTACCAGGTAAAACATTTGGTGCAGGATACTGTAACCGATAACCTTGGCAGAAAAGGGTTTAGCATCAGGCGCTTTATAAGAAAAAAATCTACTGACGAATGGATTGCGGACAATACCTTTTTTGCCATCAATACAGGTGATTCATATGAATTTGTGGAAAATAATTTTCGCTTTATCAAATTAAAAATGCCCATTCAAAATGGTTTTACCTGGCGCGGAAATTCGTACATCGATGCTAACTCTTCTTACTCAGATTACAATTATTATGACGGATGGGATTATGCATATGACAGCCTGAATGCACCATTGCAGCTTGGCTCTTTAACAGTTGACAGTACTTTAAAAGTATTTGAAACTGACCAGGTAATTGGTAATCCCAATGACCCTGCAGTTTTAACTGAAACAGATTTCAGCGTATCCAATTATGGTAAGGGCATCGGTTTAATATATCACCGCTTTCTTCACCAGGAGTACCAGCCCGCAAGACCCGGCGTAGCTGCCTATAAATTAGGTTATGGTATTACACTCACCATGATTGACCACAATTAGCGGCCAACCGCTTTCAATAATTCTTTTTAAATTTGATACCTGATGAACAGGTTAATCAAAGTACAAATGAAGAAACTCCCGCTTTTTTTTTACGTCGTTTTAATCGCATTCCACACCGATAGTTTCGCCCAGTTTTCCCGTTACGTTATTCGGTTAAAAGATAAAAACGGGTCTTCGTTTTCAACCAGCAATCCGTCACAGTTTTTAACTCAACGGGCTATTGACAGAAGGACTAGATACAATATCAATATAGATGAAACAGATGTACCTGTTACGCCTGCCTATATCGACAGCATCCGCTTATCCGGCACTGTAACCATTCTCAGCGTAAGTAAATGGTTTAACCAGGTGTGTATACAAACCAGTGATAATGGGGCTTTAAACAAAATCAATGCTTTTTCTTTTGTAAAAAACACCAGCCCGGTTGCAGCAAGATTTTTGAGTTTACATCGTGATAAACAACCGGATAGTGTAGCAGCAACTATACCTGCTGGTGTAACCAACAGACCTCAAAGTCCGGCCGGTTTTTACAATTATGGCGTTGCTTACCCTCAGGTGCATTTACACAATGTTGAATTCTTACACAATCATGGCTTCAGGGGCGAAGGAATGCAAATGGCGATTATGGATGCCGGGTTTTATCATTATCAAAGCTTACCTACATTTGATAGCATTCGCAACAACAACCAGGTATTGGAAACATGGGATTTTGTCGCAGGTAATGCAAGTGTAAACGAAGACTTTGCGCATGGCATGAATTGCTTAAGTACCATTGCTGCCAATATGCCTGGTGTATTTGTAGGTACGGCGCCAAAAACATCTTTCTATCTATATCGTACAGAAGACATCAGCAGCGAATATCCGGTAGAAGAAGATAACTGGGTTTCGGCGGCAGAACGGGCGGATAGTTTAGGAGCAGATGTATTTTCTGTGTCGTTGGGCTATAGCACTTTTGATAATCCCATTTTTAATTACAACTATGCTAACATGGACGGCAATACCACTACAATTGCCGGGGCGGCAGACCTTGCCGCAAAAAAAGGAATTTTAATGGTTGCTGCTGCAGGCAACGAAGGTGCAAGCAACTGGCATTACATTACCACTCCTGCGGATGCTGATAGTGTGCTGGCTGTAGGGGCAGTTGATACAAGCAGGCAGGTTGCCGGCTTCAGCAGTTATGGCCCTTCCAGTGACGGCCAGGTAAAACCCACTGTTGCTGCAGTGGGCGTTCGTGCGGTAATAGCTGACGCTAACAGTGGTAACCCGGCTTATGGCTCCGGAACATCGTTTGCCTGCCCTATCATGGCTGGTATTACAACCTGTTTGTGGCAGGCTTTTCCGGAAGTAAACAATATGCAGGTTATTGATGCGCTCGGGCGCTCGGCAGATAAATTTACTACGCCCAACGATCGCACCGGTTATGGTGTGCCAGATGTAAAAAATGCGTTTGTGTTGCTGATAAAAAAATTATACGCCCAACAAATTACGCCAGGTAGCAATTGCGATATTAAGTTGCAACTGGATATTAAAACGGCTGCGGATATGTTTGTGGATATAGAAAGAAAACTGCCGGGCGAAACATCCTACACAACACTTTCAGTTTTAAAAACCAGTAACACCGACTTTACAAAAAAAACCTTCAGTTATACCGATGATTTGAGCGCCATAAAAAACAGTCTGGCAATAGAATATCGTTTCAAAATGACCATTGCTTCCGACACCAGCTTTTACCTGGATTCGACCTCTGTGAACTATACCCCCAATTGTAATACAGTAAATCTTACAGAAAAAATAAGCATCAATCCCAACCCTGCAGTTGAAAATATTTTTATTTCTGTAACAAGAAATACTGCTGTCAATACCTCAATAGAACTATATAATGGCAGCGGGCAAAAAGTGTACAGCCTGCTGAAACAGCCTGTAAGTGGAACGAAAATTTTTTCTATACCTGTAAAGCAGTTGAGCCGGGGGGTGTATTTTGTCACCGTTCTTATCAATGATAAAAAAGTCATTACAAAAAAAGTAATTGTACCCTAATCCGCCTTGTTTTTAAATACGGCTACAAACATGCTATCAGCTCTTCTACCGAAGCCTTCCAGTATTTCCTGGTGCAGTAAATCTAAATGCAGTGTATCTTGTATAAAACCGGCAATGGCTTCGTTCTCTTCCCTGAATACGGAACAGGTTATGTAAATAAATATGCCCCCTTTTTTAAGATGCGACACCACATTGCCTGCAATTCTTTTTTGTATGCCGCTGTATTTTTTGAGATCTTCTAAATCAAAAAAAGACAATTGTTCCGGCGTTCTGCTCCAGGTGCCGCTTCCCGTACAGGGTGCATCGCAAATGATCAGTTCATAATCCCTGGCGGGTGGTGAAAAATTGGTATCGCCCACATCTGCAATAAAATAATTGTATTGCTTAACACCGGCTTTTTTAAACCGCTGATGGAGGTTCATTACAATTCCCGGACGGATATCTGAAATAGTAAGATCTAGCTTATGTTTTAATGTATCCAATAACAGAATTGACTTACCGCCGCTTGCAGCACAGCAATCCCAGGTAATGATTCCCTTATTGCCGACTATGCTTCCCAATAACCCGTCCTCATTCACCTGCAAATAATTTAACACCCGCTGCGAATTGTAATCCTGCACCACCACTTCTTTATCAATAATAAAAAAATCATCCACATTCACAGCAGCCGGAAGCTGAATACACGCGGTACCAATCAACTGGTAATCGAGTTTGGATTTTTCCAGTTTTTTTGTGGTAGTGACTTTGCATTGTGGACGAATACGCAAAAAAAGAAGTGGCTGTACCAGCATTGACAGGCAGTATTTTTCAACAGTGATACCATCACTCAATTCCGAACTAAAAGGAAAAATGTTAGCTATCAAAAACTGATCTTTTACCAGTGCCAGCTTTTTTTCTAACGGCCAACTTATTTTGTCATGCCATTCAGGAATTATTTTTTCAGCAAAATCAGTGGATTCTTTTTCACATAAAAAAACAGCCAGTTTTATTTTTTGTTCCGCTGAATAATTGCGCATGGCAAAACCAAGGCGGAAGTAATTGTAACAAAGTGAAGCAATATGTTTACGGTCTTTTGAACCATACTTTTTTTCTTTGCTAAAAAAAGATTTGATGAAAATGGCAAAAGGCTGATCGCCTTTATACAACTCCACCAATTTTATTGTTGTGTTTATATAGGAGTGAAAACGGCTCATAATATACAAAATATACACGGCTGGAAAAACCAGCCGTGCTAATAAAATGTAAAATATTTATAGTTCAAGTAAACTTTTCACAGGATCTTTTCCGAATAAAAGCAAGGCAGGATTTTCGAGCAGTTCTTTTACCCTTACCAAAAAACTTACCGATTCCCGCCCATCTATGATACGGTGATCATAGCTCAAAGCCAGGTACATCATGGGTTTTATTACTACCTGCCCGTTGATCGCCATAGGCCTGTCCTGTATTTTATGCATTCCCAAAATAGCGCTTTGTGGAATATTGATGATTGGTGTGCTCATCAAAGATCCGAAAACTCCACCATTGGTAATGGTGAAAGTACCTCCGCTCATTTCTTCAATTGTTAACTTATTCTCTTTCGCTTTTGTTGCCAGTTCCACTACCTTTTTTTCTATTTCAGCCATGCTCAAACTTTCGGCATTCCTTATAACGGGTACCACCAGGCCTTTTGGAGCAGACACAGCAATTGAGATATCGCAATAATTATGGTACTGAATACCTTCCCCGTCTATCATGGCATTTACCGCAGGCCATTCCTGTAATGCAAAGCAACAGGCTTTAGTAAAAAAACTCATAAAGCCAAGATTTACTCCATGGCTTTCTTTAAATTTATCTTTATTTTTTGCCCTTATGTCCATGATGGCACTCATATCCACTTCATTAAAAGTGGTGAGCATCGCGGTGGTATTTTTAGCTTCCACCAGTCTGCGGCTGATTGTTTTGCGCAGGTTGCTCATTTTTTCTGTACGCTTCTCCCGGCCAAACAACTCCACGCCAGGCTTTCTGCCGGGATTATTGATGGCTTCAAGCACATCCTGTTTTACAATGCGGCCATTGCTGCCGCTGGGAACCACAGTTTTAACGTCTACTTTTTTATCCGCTATGATAGCCGCTGCTACCGGCGTTGCTTTTACATCTGCTTCAATTGCTTTAGGTGCTGCTACAGGCTCTGTTGCAGCTGCTTTTATTGGTGCTGCCACAATCTCAGCCGGCGCTGCTTTTCCTTCAGGTTTGGCTGCTTCCGTATCTATACTGCAGGCTATATCACCGATCTTCAATGTATCCCCTTCCGCCGCAATTGTTTTTAACACCCCAGCCTGTTCCGCATTGATTTCAAAAGTGGCTTTTTCACTTTCCAATTCTGCAATTACTTCATCCCTGTCAACATATTCACCGTCTTTTTTTAGCCACTTAACGAGCGTAACTTCCGTTATACTTTCTCCTACAGAAGGTACCTTTATTTCTATTGCCATTGTTATTATTTAATGTTGTGCGAATTTCGGTTAATCTTGTCAATAAAAAAACAGGAGCCATTTAAATTAATCCTTCTAGAACTGCTTTAGTTTCAGGATAAAAAAACCGGCAATGAGCCGGTTTTGAATTTTGTTTTTAGAGATAATTTAAATACTGAACGCTGTATCAATTATTTCAGCCTGTTCCTTAGCATGAATTTTAGCATAACCCGTAGCAGTTGATGCGCTTTGTACCCTGCTGATGATAAAGAAATTAATGTTCTTTAAATTCATGCGCAAAAAGCTGGCAGCACCCATGTTCAGCGGCTCTTCCTGCACCCAGTGCCAGATGGCTTTGCTGTATTTGCTATATAATTCATCCAGCTGTTTTTGTGGTATGGGATAAATTTGTTCCAGTCGCACAATGGCCACATCTTTACGGTTCTCTTTCTGCTGCCTTTCAGCAAGGTCAAAATATATTTTACCTGAACAGAATAATATTTTCTTTACTTCAGCGGCATCGTTTACAAACACATCGTCTATCACCTCTTTAAATTTTCCATTAGTAAAATCACTGGCTGAACTGTAGCTGCCTGGATGACGAAGATTTGCCTTGGGCGAAAAATTAATTAAAGGCTTTCTGAACGACCAGCAAAGCTGCCTGCGCAAGGCGTGGAAAAAATTGGCGGCCGTAGTGATATTGGTGATTACTATATTCAATTCGGCACACATTTGTAAAAAACGTTCCATCCTGGCGCTGCTGTGTTCTGGTCCCTGTCCTTCATAGCCATGCGGCAGCAGCATTACCACGCCATTCATACGTTGCCACTTGGTTTCAGCTGCAACAATAAACTGGTCAATCATAGTCTGTGCGCCATTACAGAAGTCGCCAAACTGCGCCTCCCAAATTACCAGTGCATTTGGGTTGGCCATAGAATAACCATATTCAAAACCCAGCACCGCATATTCACTCAGTAATGAATTATAAATGCGGAAAGGTGCCTGCATTTCTGTGAAATGATCCAGTCGGCTATATTCATTGTTATTATTTTCATCTCTCAAAATGGCATGCCGGTGACTAAAAGTTCCCCGTTGAACATCCTGACCACTCATACGCACATCCTTGCCTTCAATTAATAAACTGCCGTAGGCCATCAGTTCTGCTGTAGCCCAGTCTACTTTATGCTCATCGTTGTACAATTTTATTTTATCCTGCAGCAGCTTCTCTACTTTGCGCAAGGGTTTAAAATCTGCAGGCCATTTCATTAACCCATCAAACAATAATTTAAAATTGGTTTCGCTGATAGCGGTTACCGGGGACGTTTCAAAATCCAACGGCGCGGCTTTGCGTAAACTTTTCCACCACAGTTCGGGTTTTTGGAAAGTATAAGGCAATGGATGTTGTTTTACCTCATCCAGTCTTTCCTGCAGGTCTGCCAAAAACTTTTTCTCCATTTCCTTAGCCAGTTCCTGGGCGTCTGCCTCGCCATTTTGTATCAGGTACTGGGTGTATACTTCCCTTGGATTAAGGTGCTTATCAATTAACGCATATAACTGAGGCTGCGTAAACTTCGGTTCGTCGCCTTCGTTGTGACCATGCTTGCGGTAGCAAACCATATCCACGAAAATATCACTGTTAAATTCCTGCCTGTATTTAGTTGCAATTTGTACTGCCTTTACCACCATTTCTGGGTCATCGCCATTTACGTGTAATACCGGCGCTTTTACCATTGCGGCAATAGAAGTACAATAATCCGAACTGCGTGCGTCCTCAAAATCTGTAGTGAAGCCTATCTGGTTATTGATTACAAAGTGAATGGTTCCCCCTGTATAATATCCTTTCAGGTTGCACATCTGCAACACTTCATATACCACACCCTGCCCTGCAACGGATGCATCTCCATGAATCAATATCGGTAAGATTTTATCAAAATCACTATTGTACAATACATCTGCTTTACTCCTGGCAAAGCCCACTACAACAGGGTCCACCGCTTCAAGATGCGACGGGTTGGGACAAAGTTTTAAATTGATTTTATTCCCCAGGTCGGTTTCTACTTCACTGCTATAGCCAAGGTGATACTTTACGTCGCCAGATCCCATGGTAGTGTCAGGTGTTGCCGTGCCTTCAAATTCATTAAAAATATTTTCGTAGGTTTTGCCCATAATGTTGGCCAGGATATTCAACCTGCCGCGGTGGGCCATACCGATTACCACTTCCTGCACATTGTTGGCAGATGCAGTATTAATGATGGCGTCCAGTGCCGCAATGGTTGTTTCACCTCCTTCCAGCGAAAATCTTTTTTGACCGATGTATTTAGTATGAAGGAATTTTTCAAACATTACCCCCTCATTCAATTTCTGTAATATCCTCTTCTTTTGCTCCAGAGATAAGGGCTCCAGCATAGTATGCTCAACCGCGTTAATAATCCAGTCCCTTTTCCTCCGGCTGTTAATGGCACTGAACTCAACACCTACGTGTGTTGTATAGCATCGTTGTAAATGGCTAACAATATTTTTAAGGGACGTTTTACCCAGGCCTACAAATTTTCCAGATTCAAATTCTGTTGACAGGTCTGCTTCAGAGAATCCAAAATTTTCCAGGCCCAGGTTAGCCTTCCGATCCTTTCTCTCTCGAATGGGATTGGTGCTGGCTATTAAATGACCTTTTCGCCGGTAGGCTAAAATTAACTGGTATACATTAAATTCCTTGTCCAGCTGAACCGTATCTGTCTGCGCTTTATCTGCTGTTACCCCATTTGTTGCTGCAGGCTTTCCGTTACCATTGCCATTGTAGTTACTTACGGCAAAATCAAAGCCTTCAAAAAAGTTGCGCATCTCTGCATCAACACTTTCCGGATTTTTTATAAAGTCATTGTATAAATTTTCGATGTAGGCGGGATGGGCATTCGTGATGTATTGAAAATCCTTCATGGTAAATTAGAAAATTATTTATTTTATCGCTGCAAATTGTGTCTGCAAATATCGGTTTTTATAAACAGATAGTAAACGCATTTTAATTAAAATTGTTATAAACATCGCCCTTAAAAAGCATCTTTAAATACTTTTGGCAGGTCTCATAAAACATGAATTGTTTTAGGCTTTTAATTTGACAGAAACAGTGCCAATAAAAAATTAAACTCGTTAGTGAAACGGATATGGCATGAAAATACGCCAATTCAGTGCCGGGTTGCATGAAGTTACGTCATATAGAAAACCGATTTTTTCAAATAAAACAAGTTGATTTGCAGACTGTAAGCGTATTTTTGAAAATTACTACCGTTATATTGTTTGTTTCTTATTATATACCCTTATCTTTGCAGCCCAAAAATAGATTTAAAAATGGCAAATCACGCAGCAACCAAAAAAGATGTCCGTCAAAGCACCAAACGCAATGAGCGTAACCGTTATTACGGTAAAACAACGCGTAATGCAATACGTGATATCAGGGCAATAGATAATAAAGAAGGAGCCGCAGAAAAATTACCATCTGTTACCGCTATGATTGATAAACTGGCAAAACGTGGTACCATTCATAAAAACAAGGCTGCCAATTTAAAAAGCAAGCTGGCCAGAAAAGTGAATGCGCTTTCTGCAGTAAAATAATTTTTACTTTTAATAATATCATTTAAAAGCCTGTTGAATATCATTCGGCAGGTTTTTTTTATGGAACTATTTCTCTCCCGAAATCTTGTGGTCAATAAATTTGATGCAGGCAGGCAATACCCGGCATACCTGTATTGTGAATGATATATATTCGCATTTCAACAATTAACTACTGCATGAGCAACGAAGTGTACTCCATTCCGATAAAATATCGTAAAATGGAAAACCTGCACATTGTATTCTGGCTTTTGAAAGATATCAGCTGGTGCATGATCTGGAAGCCGCTGGGTATTGCCATGATTTTCCCCACCCTCATCATTGCTATTGTGATCGCCTTCCGTACAAGGCAATTCATGAGTGAAGTATGTCACAATGTGGCTATTGTGGTTTGGATTACCGCCAACTCTTACTGGATGATCAGCGAATTTTTACACTTTGACGGTAATCCACTATTTGGAGAATTTACCTACAAACATTTAGCAATTATTCCTTTTATGATAGGTTTAATAATTTTGGCCTATTATTATCTATGGTGGAAGCCAAAACATCCAATGGTATTGGAAACGATGTAAACATTTGCCCCCCTTAGTTTTACTTCAAAAAGATGAAACTATTCCAATGCATCACTTTTACTTATTATGGGCATTCCCACAAAACAACCTCCCTGCGCTAAAATCATTTACCTCTACACTTTCTATTTGTATATTTGCAGCCGCTTGATAAAAGCCTTATAGCAGTACCATACCTGAACGGAGCGTCGCCCATGCAGCTTCACCAAGGCTCAACTGCTGGTTCCAAAATAAAATTAACGCCCGGTTTTGTTTCAGCAATACGGACTAAAAAAAAACATATGTACAGATCGCATACCTGCGGTGAATTAAGAATTACCGATGTAAAAAAAGAAATTACCCTCAGTGGCTGGGTGCAAACCATCCGCAAGTTTGGCAGCATTACTTTTGTTGATCTCCGCGACCGGTACGGTATTACACAATTGTTGTTTGCCGAAAACCTGAATGCACAGTTGGACGCTAATCCACTGGGCCGTGAGTTTGTATTGCAAGTGAAAGGAACTGTGAATGAACGCAGCAATAAAAATGCAAACATTGCAACAGGTGAAATTGAAATTGCAGTAAGCGAGTTTACTATTTTAAATAAGTCGGCCGTGCCACCTTTTTCAATACAGGATGATACAGATGGTGGCGATGAACTGCGGATGAAATACCGCTTTTTGGATTTACGCAGAAACATGGTGAAGAAAAACCTGGAACTGCGCTATGCGGTTGGCCGCAGCACCCGCAATTACCTGCATGAAAATAATTTCATGGATATTGAAACACCCTTCCTGATAAAATCTACTCCGGAAGGTGCAAGAGATTTTGTGGTGCCAAGCAGGATGAACCCCGGCCAGTTTTATGCTTTGCCACAAAGTCCGCAAACGTTTAAACAATTACTGATGGTGAGTGGTTACGACCGTTACTACCAGATTGTAAAATGTTTCAGGGATGAGGATCTTAGAGCTGACCGCCAGCCCGAGTTTACACAAATAGATTGTGAAATGAGTTTTGTGGAGCAGGAAGATATTTTAAACATGTTTGAAGGCCTGGTAAAACGCATTTTTAAAGATGTAAAAAATATAGATTATACTGATGTGGTTGAACGTATGACCTGGGAAGAAGCGATGTGGAATTACGGCAATGATAAACCGGACATTCGTTTCGAAATAAAAATTGCCAACCTGAAATTTCCGCAGCATACTTTTCCGTCAAAAACATCCCAGGCTGCATTAATTGATGGTGTTGGCTTTGGTGTATTTGACGATGCCGAAACAGTTTTGGCTATTGCTATACCCGGCTGCGGCGAATACACACGCAAGCAAACGGATGAACTGACGGAGTGGGTAAAACGTCCGCAAATAGGCATGAAGGGATTAGTATTTATTAAATGCAATGCCGATGGTACTTACAAGAGCAGCGTAGATAAATTTTATAGCCCCGAAAAATTAAAAGCCATTGCAGATGCGGCCAATGCAAAAGCAGGCGATTTAATTTTAATACTGGCGGGCGCAGAAGAACGCACCAGGAAAGCCGCCAGCGACCTGCGCATGTACATGGCCGATAAGCTGGGCATGCGTAAAACAGATGAATTTAAATTATTGTGGGTACTGGATTTTCCGTTGTTTGAATATGCTGAAGATGATAACCGGTGGGTGGCAAGGCATCATCCGTTTACTTCACCCAAACCGGATCATATCAACGTTATGATCAACAACAACCCGGTGATTGAAGATGCCGCCAAATACCTGGAACATCCTTACGCCAGTATCAAAGCCAATGCGTATGACATGGTATTAAATGGCAATGAAATTGGTGGCGGAAGCATCCGTATTTTTCAACGGGCTTTGCAGGAAAAAATGTTTGCAGCACTGGGTATGGATGAAGCAGAACAACACCACAAATTTGGCTTTTTACTAGGCGCCTTTGAATATGGCGCACCGCCGCATGGCGGACTGGCATTTGGTTTCGACCGCTTATGTGCTATTCTTGGCGGCAGTGAAAGCATCCGTGACTTCATTGCTTTTCCAAAAAATAACAGTGGCCGGGATGTGATGCTGGATGCACCAAGCACCATCGATGAAAAGCAGTTTGATGAGTTGCAGATAAAGTTGAACTTAAAATAAAAACTGATAAAGAACTAAAAAGCTGTCAACCTGCTGACAGCTTTTTTTATGCCCATACGTTTCGGTATAATTTTTCCTTAACAATTTTGTAGCTAACTTTCTGGTTAATATTTACCTGCATGAAGTTTTTCAAATACGCTCCGTTAATACTTTTTTTCATTGTCCTGGCTTCCTGTAAAAAAGATGCATCTACGGCAAACACCATTGCAGCAGTCAATCAAACCAATATTGCTTATGGTACTGATCCGTTGCAAAAAATGGATATATTTCTGCCGGCTGACAGAACTGCCGCAACCACCAAAGTAATAGTAACCATACATGGCGGCTCCTGGACAAGTGGCGACAAAAAAGATCTGACCGGTTACGTAGATTCGTTGAAAAGAAGATTGCCGGCATATGCTATTTTCAATATCAATTATCGTTTGTCAGCCTATCCAAACAATATTTTTCCTGCGCAGGAAAATGACGTAAAAGCGGCGCTGGATTTTATTTACAGTAAATCGGCTGAATATTTAATTTCTGATAAATACGCATTGGTAGGTGTTAGCGCCGGTGCTCATTTGGCTATGTTGCAGGGCTTTAAATATACTTCCCCGGTAAAGCCCAAAGTGGTTGCTTCATTTTCCGGACCGGCTGACTTAATTGAAATGTACAATCATCCTGCTGGCGGAAATTCAATTATTTCCCTGGCCTTGGCGCAGGCAGTCGGCAATACGCCCACACAGGATTCTTTATTATATGCGACTTCCAGCCCGGTTAATTTTATTACCAGTTCATCGCCACCAACCATCCTTTTCCAGGGTGGTATTGATCCGCTGGTAAGTACAACGCAGGCAATAGAAGTACAAACAAAACTGGTAAATGCAGGCGTAACCAATCAATATGTTTTTTACCCAGGTACGGCCCATATTGGCTTTTGGGATAACGCTACCATGTTTGATGCCTTCAATAAATTACAGGCATTTATTGAAACAAATGTTTTGTAACAAAGCATTTAATTTTGCTGCAGATCGTGGCGTCACATCTTCATTCACTTTATCTCATGAAAAAAATTTATTGGTCTGTAATACTTCTATTGTTGTTTTGTAGTGGGTTTGCACAAACAGATTCCGCCGTCTATTCAAAATTTACCACGGAGCAAAACCGGACAAAATTTTATACCAACCTTATAAAAAACTCCATCAGTAAAAATTTATCGCTCCCGCTAAATGACAGTACGGAAGAAAATTGGGAAGACGCCTTTAGTGCCATGGAATTGATTTATTATCAGCAACCCTGGACCAATTTTAAATTGAAAACAGCCGCCGACAGTCTTCTGAAACGAAGTCCGGAATTTCAAAGAAGCTATATTGAACTACTGTATGCAACCGGTCAAACAACCTATGGCAAACAGGTAAATGAATTATTCAGAACCACTGCCAACGGCAAAATAATCGCCATGTGCGCTGAGTATTTATTGATTGCCGATACATCTGCAACCAACAAAAATTATGTTACCAAAATGGTAGCCCAAAGAATGAACCAGCTAAGCCAGGATGACAATTTTATGGTGGCGATGCATTTGCATAAACGGCTGGAAGATACTTATCAAACAAAAAAAATAGTTGCTTCATCTTTTAAGCCGTTGTTTAAACAAGGGTATTTAAAAGGCAATACAGTTGTGTATAGCATTCAAAGAAAAAACCGGGATTACACCGGCATGCTGGTTATTAAAGACACGGCCGGCAATTTTGTAACTGATTCCAGCGGACAAATTCTCACGCTGCCACAACTGGCAAGAAGCCTTAGTAACATGCCGTACTATTTAACCAATGGTAATACGCCACAAGGCATTTACCGGATGCATGGCTTTGACAAGAGCCGCAGCAACTTTATTGGCCCCACTGAAAACCTTCAACTCACTATGCCCGGCGAAACTTCTATCCGCCATTTTTTAAAAGACAGCAGCATTACTGATACGGCCTGGAAACCCGCCTGGTATCAAAAACTGCTGCCACCGGCATTGGTTAACTATAGCCCTTTATACGAAAGTTATTTTGCCGGTACTGCTGGCCGGACTGAAATTATTGCACATGGAACCGCTGTTGATACTGAATTTTACAAAGGGCAAAAATATTATCCATATACACCCACGGCTGGTTGCCTGTGCACAAAAGAACGCTGGAATGTAGACGGAAAACGCATTGTAAGCGATCAGCAAAAATTAGCCGATGCAGTAAAAGCAGCAGGTGGCGCAGATGGTTACCTGGTTGTGATAGAATTGAACGATGTACAAAAGCCCGTTAGCGCAGCAGATATTTTGCCATTATTGCAATAAGAAATCGTTTAGTAATTTTTTTGTACTGACTTTTGTACTGCTATCAAGCTTCATTGGCGTCGCACACTTGTACTTTTTATTTTTCTTGAACAATCTTCACTTGCCGGCAATCATTATTATGATCGCATTGATTAAAACGTGTACTTCAATAGTGAACTACTGAAGCGTCTAAAAATCTTCCCTGTCAGCAGTAAAATAAATTTTCAAACTTTATTAAGAAGGAAGGCTGAAAAAACAATTTACCTTTAGGGTATGAGTGTAGCTCCGTTAGCAGAAAGAATGCGGCCGCAAAATTTGGATGAACTGGCAGGTCAGCAACACCTTACTGGCAAAGGAAGTATTTTACGTACGGCCATCGAGCAGGGCAAGCTTCCTTCTATGATTTTATGGGGTCCGCCCGGCGTTGGTAAAACTACCATTGCCAACATCATCGCTCACACGTTGAAAGTTCCCTTTTATACGCTCAGTGCTATCTCCTCCGGTGTTAAAGAAGTACGGGAAGTAATTGAAGACGCTAAAACAAAACCCGGTGCCATTCTTTTTATTGATGAAATTCACCGCTTTAATAAAGGTCAGCAGGATGCGTTGCTGGGCGCCGTTGAAAAAGGGATTATCAGGCTGATTGGCGCCACAACAGAAAATCCTTCTTTTGAGGTAAACAGCGCTTTGCTTAGCCGCTGCCAGGTGTATGTTTTAAAAGCGCTTGATAAAAATGAGCTTGTTGGCCTTTTGAAAGATGTGCTGAAAAAAGATGAAGTCTTAAGCAAAAAAAATATTAACCTAAAAGAAACAGAGGCGTTGCTAACCATCAGCGGCGGTGATGCACGCAAACTGCTAAACCTGCTGGAACTGATAACTGACGTGCTGGATAATAATGCTGTAATTACGGATGAGGCCGTAATGGAAATTGCCCAGCAACGAATTGCGCTGTATGATAAAAAGGGCGAACAGCACTACGACATTATTTCTGCCTTTATAAAAAGTATGCGGGGCAGCGATCCCAATGGCGCAGTTTATTGGCTGGCAAGAATGATTGAAGGCGGTGAAGATGTAAAATTTATTGCACGCCGCATGGTGATATTTGCGAGTGAAGATATTGGCAATGCCAATCCAAATGCCTTGTTGCTGGCAACAAGTACTTTCCAGGCAGTGAGTATGATTGGTTATCCTGAAAGCCGGATTATCCTGTCGCAGTGTGCCACTTATTTAGCAGGCAGTACCAAAAGCAATGCTGCATATGCGGCTATCGGCGGGGCCTTGGCGGCAGTTGCACAAACGGGCGACCTGCCGGTACCACTTCATTTGCGCAATGCACCTACCAAATTAATGAAGGAAATGAATTATGGAAAAGAATATCAATATGCTCATCAATACCAGGATAATTTTATCTTGCAGGAATACTTACCCGATAAACTAAAAGGCACACCGTTTTATGTTCCGCAAAAAAATCCCCGTGAAGAAGAAATAAGAAAGTTTTTAAAAGAAAGATGGAAAACAAAATATGGGTACTAAAAAAGATATCACCTCACGGGGAGACATTGAACAACTGGTAGCAGCATTTTATGAGCAGGTAAAAAAAGATGATACCATCGGCTTTATTTTTACTGATGTTGCAAAAATTAACTGGGATCATCATATACCATTGATAGTGAATTTTTGGGAATCCATCTTATTGGATAATCCCGTGTATACAAAAAACGCAATGGAAGTGCATTATGTACTGAACAAAAAAATGCCGTTGCAAAAGGCCCATTTTGCTAAATGGGTATTGTTGTTTTGTACTGCTGTTGATGATTTGTTCGAGGGCAAAATAGCAGCCCTTGCTAAAACACGCGCCAAATCTATCGCTGCATTAATGCAGTTTAAAATGGCTGATGCAAATAAGTAATTCAAGCTCGCAGCGTTTTCTTGCCAGATCATGAAGGGACGCATTTAACATTAACCTTCCCACCTGCATTGTCACTTTTCGTTTACATAAACTGATTGTTTATACCACTTCCCGGGCTAAATAGGAGCACTTGCTGAGTTTTCCACAATAACTTTTCTTACAAGTGCACGGGTACAATAATTAAAGCAGGCTGGCGTTTTATTCATCAGATGCATTTTTTTATAGTTTATGTAACTATTTAAACGCGTATCCAACACCAATATCCAAAAATCCGGCAAGGCATGAAAAATCGTCTACACTATTTTATTTACAGGTTTTTTATAACGATTTGTCTTACTGCAATATTCACAAGGCCAACCTACGCTCAATCATTACTGCTGGGTAACCGCGTAGAAATTGGCTTAAACTTTGGCCCCACATTTTTCCTTGGCGATCTGGGAGGCCATCGTGGCTATGGAACTACTTTCGTGAAAGATTTAAATATTCCGCTGACAAAATTGATGAAGGGCGCCTTTATAAGTGTTTCTCCAAACGAATGGCTTGGTTTTAGGTTGGCTGCTCAATACACCTACCTTGCGGGAGAAGATAAGATCATTGCTACCAATGGAAGACCTGAATCATTCCGAAAAGGCCGCAATCTTGATTTCAGAAGTGATGTATGGGAAGCATATGGCGCGATCGAATTTTTTCCACTAATGTATTTACACCGGGGTGAAGAAGATTATGAACCCAAAATAAGGCCCTATATTTTTGGCGGGGCGGGTCTTTTTCATTTTAATCCCCAGGGATCACTCACGGATCAAAACGGCAACAAAACATGGCATTATTTACAACCACTGCATACCGAAGGAGAAGGCTTTGCCGAATACCCTGAAAGGAAAAATTATAAACTTACCCAGGTGAACATACCGGTAGGTGGAGGCTTGAAATATTTGCTGACAGACAATATCAATTTAAGTGGGGAGTTATTATACAGAAAAACCTTTACAGACTATATCGATGACGTAAGTACAACTTATATTGACTACCACTTATTTAATAAATATTTATCGGCTGCGGATGCCAATATTGCTACCGCAATTTCAGATAAATCAACCGGTGTTTTAACGAGGACAGACCCTGGTTTTCAGCGGGGTAATCCAAAAAATTATGATGCCTATTTTTCATTCTTACTAAAAGTGGGGATAAGAATTGGTGGCGGAAATGGCGACGATGCAAATGCGGTGGCGCACACAAGGTGCCCGGCAAGATTTTAAAATAAAATTAAAAAATCAGACCAATTAAATATGAAAAACAATTTACACTCCAATCCCCTTATTTTTAAGATGATTGTTTTGGTGACCTGTTTTATGCTGGTGATGCTTTACAACAAATCGAAGGGAGGTTAATCACCAATTTTATTTATTGTCAAAAAAAATAACGCATACTGGCCGGTTTGCCTGGTACGTGACCAATAAAATTTTGTTTACCCTCTAATGATCAAAATGAATTAAATGGCAAAGCGATAGAACGGAGATAACAGTAGCTTCTGCATATGCGTGCAAATGCTTACCCCTGAAACCACAATTCTAATTTCCTTACTATCCTTTGTCATTTTTTCAATTCTGCTTTTAGAAACTTTCCGGTAAAACTTTCTTTTACTTTTACCAGGTCTTCCGGAACACCTTCAAATAACACCAGTCCGCCACCATCGCCACCTTCAGGGCCAATATCAATGATGTGATCGGCCACTTTTATCACATCCATATTATGCTCAATTACCAACACACTATTACCTCTGTCAACCAGTTTATTTATCACTTCCAGCAAATGCTGTATGTCCTGAAAATGTAATCCAGTTGTTGGTTCATCTAATATATAGAATGTTTTTCCGGTATCTTTTTTACCCAGTTCGGTTGATAACTTCACCCGCTGTGCTTCGCCACCACTAAGGGTTACAGCGCTCTGGCCAAGCGTTATATAGCCCAATCCAACTTCCTTAAGCACTTTTATTTTTCGGTAGATAAAAGGCACCGCCTGGAAAAATTCTACTGCTTCATCCACCGTCATATCCAGCACATCACTAATTGATTTTCCCTTGTATCTTATTTCCAGTGTTTCCCTGTTGTACCGCTTGCCATTGCATTTTTCGCAATGCACATATACATCCGGTAAAAAGTTCATTTCTATCACCCGCATACCACCGCCTTCACACACTTCACAACGTCCGCTCTTGACGTTAAATGAAAAACGCCCCGCTGTATAGCCACGGATTTTAGCTTCCGGCACTGTCGCAAACAGGGTCCTTATATCAGTAAAAAATCCGCAATAGGTAGCAGGATTACTTCTTGGTGTACGGCCTATCGGACTTTGATCAATTTCAATTACCTTATCAATTTGCTCCAGCCCTCGAATGGATTTGTATTCAAGCGGATTGGCCTTGGAATTATAGCAATATTTGTTCAGCAAAGGATACAAGGTTTCGTTGATCAGGGTCGACTTGCCACTGCCACTTACACCAGTAACCACAATCAGTTTTCCCAGCGGAAACGTTACCGAAACATTTTTTAAATTATTTCCTTTTACTCCTGTCAATTCTATAAACTTGCCGTTGCCCTTTCTTCTTTCTTTTGGAATCTCAATACTTTTTTCGCCGCTTAAATATTTGGCTGTTTCTGATTTGGATAATAATACTTCATCCGGTGTTCCCATGGCAACAATTTCACCGCCATGCGTACCCGCCTTGGGACCAATATCCACCAGGTAATCACTTGCGAGCATAATGTCCTTGTCATGCTCTACCACCAGCACACTGTTGCCAATATCACGCAGGTTCTGCAATGCTGAAATCAGCCGCTGATTATCCCGCTGGTGCAAACCAATACTCGGTTCATCCAAAATATAGGTAATGCCCTGCAACTGGCTTCCAATCTGCGTTGCCAGTCTTATACGCTGGCTTTCGCCCCCGCTCAGTGTTTTTGAAGGACGGTACAAGGTGAGGTAGGTTAATCCAACGTCCAGTAAAAATTGCAATCTTTCCCTGATCTCTTTCAGCACATCTTTGGCAATGGCATTTTGTTTATTGCTCAGCCTTTTTTCAATGCTGGCGAACCAGGTAGCCAGCTTATCCAAATTCATATTGCTCAGTTCGGCGATGTTCTTTTCATCTACTTTAAACCAAAGACTTTCTTTTCTTAGCCTGCTGCCATTACAGGTGCCGCATTCTTTCAGCTGCATAAATTTTTCCACCCAATCCCGCAACGCTTCTCCACTATTAGGCGATGCAAACCATCTTTTCAACATCGGAATTATGCCTTCGTAACTGCCGGTATATTCCAAAGGAACAGTTTCATCACTCAGGTCAAGCTCCAGCGCAGGATTGATTTGCTGGTCGCCATAAAGCAGCAAATTTAATTGCTCCGGCGGAAGGTCCTTCAGCGGTTTATCTAAATTGATCTTATATTTCCTGGCAAATATCAGCACCTGCTGAAACACACTGGCATCCCGCTCTTCACCCAATGGTACGATGGCTCCATCTTTTACACTTTTTGTTTTGTCAGGAAGCACTTCATCCATATCAATTGTATAAACCGTCCCCAGGCCTTTACAGGTAGGGCAGGCACCATACGGGCTATTAAAAGAAAAGGCATTGGGGCTGGGTTCTTCATAACTGATACCAGTTTCTTCGCACATTAACTGCTTGCTGTACTGCACCGTTTTATTATCATCGTTGATCAATAAAAACATCAGGTCTTTACCAACCTGTAAAGTCTTTTGCACACTCTGGCTCAGCCTTACCTTCATGTCATCCGTTACAGCCAGCCGGTCAACAACCACTTCTATGTCGTGAATTTTATACCGGTCGATTTGCATTTTTGCCACCAGGTCTTTTACTTCGCCATCTATGCGAACCTTTAAATATCCCTTCTTGCGAATATCTTCAAACAACTCCCTGTAATGGCCTTTGCGTCCACGCACCAATGGCGCAAGCAGACTGATCTTTTTATTTTTAAATTTTGCAAAGATGTTACTTACGATTTCTTCTTCACTAAACTTCACCATTTTTTTCCCAGTGTTGTAACTGTAAGCTTCGCCCACTCTTGCGTACAACAAGCGCAGGAAATCATAGATCTCTGTGATGGTGCCTACAGTACTCCTGGGATTTTTATTGGTGGTTTTTTGTTCAATTGAAATTACTGGAGACAGTCCGGTAATCTTATCCACATCCGGACGCTCCATATCGCCTACAAACTGCCTTGCATAAGCGCTGAAACTTTCCATGTACCTGCGCTGACCTTCATTGTAAATGGTATCAAAGGCAAGCGATGACTTACCACTTCCACTAACGCCGGTAAACACCACCAATTGATTTTTAGGGATTTTTATATCGATGTCCTTGAGGTTGTGCTCCCGGGCACCAAACACTTCAATAAATTCGTTGGGGATGATATCTTCTGAGAGCCCTTTTTTAACTTTCGCCATGTAATATTTTCCTGAGTTGCAAAGATACAAAACAAAAAGAGCAGGGCTTAGTTGACTCCCTTATTGTTTTATTAATTTGCGGCATAACAATCAGCCAATGCTATCAAACCTTTTCGGTAAAAAAGAAGGCAACGTATCCGAAGCCATATTTAAAGACAAAGTCTTTCTCAACTCAACCGGTAAAATAGTAGCCTGCCTGCAACTGGCTACCACCAATAATAATAGTATTTTTATTGCCTGGTTTGCAGAAACTGCCGCGACTTTTGAAAAGTTTTTTAACCAGTATAACATCGATGTTAAAAGATTAATCCTTGCAGCCCACCTGGATCAATCGCTGCTTCAAAATTACCAGCCGGTATTTGTAGAGCATTACCCGTTACATGCAAAAGAATTGGATTTGGTAAAAGACTGGCAGCTGACAAACATCCCGGTTTACAGCGCTATGGATGAGCCGTTGTTTAAACATTTCGGCAGCGATAAAATGGTTCCATTGATTAAGCTACTGGGTTTTAAAGAAAACGAATCCATTGAACATTCCTATGTAACAGAATCAATCATTAAAGGACAAAATAAAATTGCGGCAAAAGTATTGGTTGAACAAACGGCTGCTTCGCAGGGTGATTGGATGAAAAAAAATATGCAGGATTAATCAGGCTTCACTCATCCTTCTCAGATAATTCATTACGGCAGTAATTTCACCGTAACTAAAACCATCACCCAATTTTTGTTTAATGGGCGCTATAGCCAGGCTGCGATTATTTTCTTCAATGGTTTTGCTGATAATTTGTAGTTTTTCTGCACTTACCATTTCATTGATCTTCAGTTCACCGGAAAAAATAAAATGCGCCAGGTGGCCTTCAACAGTGCCGGTTGACAATCCTCTTTCAAAAGCAATTTCCTCCACCGATCTGCCCAGTTGAAACAGTTGCAAGCTTTGCTTTTTTGTATCATTCGTCTTTTCAACTGACGGGCTTTTACGCTGCCGTTTGGGTTGCTTGGAATCTATTTTTGTGGTAAGGTTGTTTTCCCTGCAATAGTCAATGATGGCGTCTAAAAAATAGTCGCCATACTTCTCCAGTTTAATGGTACCAAAGCCAGAAATCTTTGCCAGCGCTGGTTTGGTGAGCGGAAGGTAAGTTGCCAGTTCAACCAGCGTGGCATCACTAAATACCTGGAAGGCCGCTACATTTTCTTCTTTGGCAAGCCCGAGGCGGATAGTTTTTAAAGTCTTAAATAAATCAGCATTCACTGACTCCGGCGCCGCATTTTTTTGCACAAGCTCTTTATTTACCGTAACAGATTTTACCAGCATCACTTTCAGCTCTCCTTTCAATATCTGTTTACTCAATTCAGTCAATTGCAACACGGGGTATTCCGTATCACTCTGTTGTAAATACCCCAGTTGCAGCATATCTCTTACATACATTTTCCATTGGTCTTTGGTGATATCTTTTCCAATGCCAAATGTTTTAATTCCCTGATGCTCATGTTTTGTAGTACTGCTTCCACGCAAAAAATCAATCACGTAATTGATGCCAAATCTTTCCTGCAATCTTGTAACTGCACTTAATAGTTTTTGCGCTTCAATGGTAGCATCTGTCTTTTCTTCCTGGCTTAAACACACGTCGCAACTGCCGCAAAAGTTGGCCGCCGGTTCATCAAAATAATTCAACAAAAATTTACGGCGGCATTGTCTTGTCTCACAAAAAGCCGCCATCTGGTCCAGCTTTTTCAGCATCACTTTACTTTGTGCTTCGTTGCCTTCTACCCTTGCGAAATTCTTCAGTTTAAATACATCCGCGGCACTGTAAAACAAAATAGCTTCGCTGGGCAATCCATCTCTGCCTGCCCGGCCAGTTTCCTGGTAATAGCCTTCAATATTTTTTGGTAAATCCACATGCACGACAAAGCGAACATTGCTTTTATTGATGCCCATTCCAAAAGCGATGGTGGCTACAATAATCTTGATATCGTCTTTTAAAAACAAGTCCTGATTTTGCTCTTTTAAACTTTTGTCAAGCCCTGCATGGTAAGCTGCCGCTGCATATCCCTCTTCTCTTAAATCTTCTGCCAGCTTATCAACCGAGCTGCGGCTGAGACAATAAATGATACCGCTGTCCTCTTTATGTTCCGCTAAAAAATCAGTGAGCTGATCAAAATAATTGCGCTTCTGCTTTACATAGTAACTGATGTTGGGTCGGTTAAAGGAATTTTCATACACCGTATAATCAGTTACTTCCAGCTTCTGAATAATATCCTTTTTTGTGAGCGAATCGGCTGTGGCAGTTAAGGCAATAATAGGCACAGCAGGAAACTGTTTTTTCAGTTCCCCCAGCACCAAATATTCCGGGCGAAAATCGTGTCCCCAGTGGCTGATGCAATGTGCTTCGTCAATTGCAAAGAGTGACACATTAATGTCTTTTAAATAATTGAGTAAGTTGTTTTGTCCCAGTAAACGTTCTGGCGCTACATACAATAATTTCAGCCGGTTATTTTTCAACTGCTGAATGATAGTAGCCTGTTCTGAAGAAGATTGGGAAGAGTTTAGAAAAGCCGCTGCAACACCATTTAATTTTAACGCATCTACCTGGTCTTTCATCAAAGCAATTAATGGCGACACAACAATAGTCACCCCATCCAGCACCAAAGCAGGTACCTGGTAACACAAAGATTTCCCCCCTCCTGTCGGCATCAAAACAATGCTGTCTTTTTTCGCCAGCACGTTTTCAATTATTTCTTCCTGATTGTGACGAAAGGAATTATAGCCAAAGTATTGCTGTAAAGTCTGCTGAATATTGTACATATCGGGTCGGTTAATTTTATCCCGCCAACAAGATAAAAATCTTTTACCCATTCTGCTATGAAAAAAGAATTTGCAAACTGGGGATAAAAAATATATTCACCTGTAATGCAATACAGGTAAAGCTTTTAAAGACTCCTTAACATTTTATTAAAATTTTTATTTGGAATTTTAAACTTCGTGGTTATACCTTTGTACCAGTTCTTTAGTTTTATCGCTTATCAAGAAAGGCAGAGGGTTATGGCCCTGTGAAGCCTTGACAACCTATCTTTTGTCTCCGCAGGAAATAAAAGAAAAGGTGCCAATTCCATCCCGATGGTTATCGGGACAGATAAGTCAGATCCACAGCTCAAAATATCTGCACAAAATATTAAAAGCTCATCTGATTTATCGGGTGAGCTTTTTTGTTGCCCCTTACGTAAGGGAAATAAAAAAACCTACCCGGTATATTTCAATCTTCTTGAAAGGCATGAAAGAAATTATTATTCACTTCCGGTTTAAATAAAACCCGGAACTAAAAATTTTTTATCATGAGCAACGCAACAGATTTATTACACTGCATCCCGGTTGATCCGCTTACAGGCGCCATCAGTGTACCCATTTATCAAACCAGCACTTTTGTGCAGGAAGCCCCCGGCGTAAACAAAGGCTACGATTATGCAAGAAGCAACAACCCAACAAGGACAGCTTTAGAAGGCATCATCGCCAAACTGGAAAAAGGTAGTACAGCAGCCGCTTTCAGCAGCGGACTGGCAGCTATTGACGCAGTAATCAAACTATTAAAAACGGGTGATGAAATTATTGCGGTAGATGATATTTATGGCGGAGCCTTTCGCTTATTCACCCAGGTATATGAAAAATTTGGCATCAAAATAACTTATGTTGATACCACGGATGCCGCCAATGTTTTTAACGCCATCACACCCAATACAAAACTCATCTGGTTGGAAACACCTACCAACCCAACATTAAAAATCAGCGATATTGAAGCTATCGCCAAAATCGCCAAAGTCAGCAACTGCCTGCTTTGTGTGGATAGCACGTTTGCATCTCCGGCGTTGCAGCAACCCATTAATTTGGGAGCTGATATAGTAGTACATTCTGCCACCAAATACCTGGGCGGTCACAGTGATTTAATCGCTGGTCTCGTAATTTGTAAAGACAGAGCCGTTGGCGAAAAAATAAAATTTCTACAGAATGCCTGCGGTGCGATCCTTTCTCCCTTCGATAGCTGGCTGCTGATACGGGGCCTGGAAACCCTGCACCTGCGGGTAAAACAACACTGCATCAATGCAGGCGAAGTGGCTAACTGGCTTGCAACACATCCGCTGGTTGACAAAATTTATTACCCCGGTCTTGCAACACATCACAATCATGATATTGCAACAAAACAATCCAAAGGTTTTGGTGGCATTATCTCTTTTTCTTTAAAAGAAGATACAGAAGCCGCGGCAATAGCATTCGTTACAAGCACAAAATATTTTTTGCTGGCAGAAAGTTTGGGTGGCATCAAAAGCCTGATCAGTCACCCGGCGAACATGACGCATAAAAGTATTCCTGCAGCCATCCGCAGGGCCAATGGTGTTAGCGATAGCCTTATCCGCTTGAGTGTAGGCCTGGAAGAAGCAGAAGATCTGATCGCCGATCTGGAACAGGCATTTGAAAAAATCACCGCAAATAATTCAACGACAGCATTGTCGTCCCTTCAAACAGCATAAAAAATAACAACATGTCAACTAATAAACTCTGTATCGGCCTGTTTGGTTTTGGCGTTGTAGGCAAAGGCTTACACGATGTATTGCATAGCACACCCACCTTACAGGCATCCATCAAAAAAATATGTATTAAAAATAACAGCAAGCCAAGAAGCATTGCCTCAGAAAATTTTACAACTGATGCCAACGTTTTACTGGATGATGAAAACATCAACGTAATTGTTGAACTGATTGATGATGCAGACGCCGCCTACCTGATTGTAAAAAAAGCATTGGAAAATGGTAAGGCCGTGGTAAGCGCCAATAAAAAAATGATTGCAGAACATTTTGAAGAACTCTATGCCCTGCAACAAAAATACAATACGCCATTTTTATACGAAGCCGCCTGCTGCGCCAGCATGCCCATCATCCGCAACCTGGAAGAATATTACGACAATGACTTGCTGCAATCCTTCCGCGGTATCATCAACGGCTCGACCAATTTTATACTTACCAAAATATTCCAGGAGCAGGTAGAATTTAATGAAGCCTTGCTACTGGCCAAACAGCTTGGTTTTGCAGAAAGCAATCCCACACTGGATATCGGCGGCTTTGATGCCGCTAATAAACTCAGTATTTTACTGGCACACAGCTTTGGCATCATCGCAAAAACAGACCGCTTTATTTTCAATGGCATCACCAATATCTCCTTGCAGGATGCCACCGTGGCCAAAGAAAAAAAGTACAGTATTAAACTGGTGGCCAATGCACAAAAGCTTGCTGATGGAAAATTAGCCGCCTTTGTTTTGCCGCAATTTGTAACCGAAGCGGATGACTTATACCATGTGCACAACGAGTTCAACGCCATCACAACCGAAAGCAGTTTCGCAGACAAACATTTTTTTAAAGGCAAAGGTGCCGGTGCATTTCCTACCGCCTCTGCGGTACTAAGTGATATCTCTGCCTTGCGCTATGATTATAAATACGAGTACAAAAAAATTGCACATCAAACCGATACGGTGCTGAACAACGACTATTATTTAAAAGTTTTTGTGAGCGTTGACAACATTGAAAAGCTCAATAAAAAAGATTTTGAGTGGATAGAAGAATGGCACAATGAGTTTAATTACAGCTGGCTTATCGGCGTGGTGCATGCAGCGAATTTATTTAAATCTGACTGGTGGAAAAAGGCAGGCATTTCCTTGATAGCTTGCCCCGATGCGGTGATAGAAAATATTGATTATAAAAAAATAAGCAAGCGAAGCCTTGAACTGGCGGGAGTTGTGTAAAATCATTTTTGTTTTTTTGTTTATTATAGCCTGCTGATTGTAGCAGGCTTTTATATTTTAAATCCATGCACAAAAATTTGGGTCCGGGCTAACAACCTTTGTGGATCATCGTTGCGTCGCCCTCTTTTACGGCATACCTTTGTTGGACTTTGTCCAAAGCGAAAGTCTCAATATCACCGTTTTTCATTTAACTATGACCTCCGCATACCGGACCTTTAAAATTGATCGTACAAAAATAAATAGTCTATTAATTTGGTAGACTAATATTTACCCCTTAGTTTTGCAATAAAAAAATCACGGGTACAACTGCGGTATATAGATTATTTAATGAAGGTGCGCAAGCATCCAAACAGTCACGTGGCCGAGTGGTTAGGTTTAAGTCTGCAAAACTTTTTACGATGGTTCGAATCCATCCGTGACGTCCATTTTTTCATATGGCAAGCAATCGTTAACAAGGCGGTAGTTCTATACTGCCCTTCTTATTTTCCTGATTGCATTTTCAACATTTATCTGATAAAAAATTTTTTGGTGGCAAAGTGCATTGCTATTTTTTATATGTTTACCGAACATTAATTATTTACCCTTAAAAAATTTATGAAAAAAATCCCTTTATTTACTACACTCGCCGTATCGCTATTCATTATTTCATGTAAAAAAGAAGACAGCACCGCAGGCAATAATACTGATCCGTTAAAAGGCCACTGGAAATTTTTAACGATGAAAGCTAATACGAAGGCAACGATGGCGTACGATTTTGGTGGAACAACCATGGTCAGCATTACCACGTCAGATTACACAACAACAAATGGAGTGGGTTCTTTTTCTTTTGCTAACGGTACTGCCACAACCCTGGGAATTGGTTATTCTTTGGAAACAAATGTATTCACCGCGTCTTATGAAAATGGGCAACTGACAGACACAATGAGTATGCCCATGTCGTTTACAGCATCGCCAACCAATTCGTCCGGACAATATAAAATAATAGGCAATGATTCTGTGTACTTCCCCGCTGGCGGAATCATCTCCGGCAATGTTCCGGGTAGTAATAATTCAGCAACAATGGCAAGCGGATATAAATTTACAATTGCCGGCGACACCTTGCTTACAATGACAGGCCACCTTGTAAAAGACAGCATTGCGAATATGAGTGGCGTTATAGCATCGCTACGTGAAGAAGTCAATTATATCTCCAGTGGAGAAAACAATAATTTGACTACCATATCGTCGTTGTATATCCAGGATGATTTCCTTTTTTTTCTTGGCTATTGCTTATAGAGGTATCATTTTTTTTTACTTTGTAAATCAAGAATTCTATTCAAAAATCGTCAACACATGTTGGTAAAATATCCCTCTTACTTATTAACTTATAGCATTAATTAACTGTTATAATATTTTGATATGGAATACAAGAATTTAAACGATACAAATTTTAAATTATCCGCAATTACATTTGGCGCCTGGGCTGCGGGCGGATGGATGTGGGGCAAAACCGACCGCAACGATGCAATTGAAGCCATAAGGTCATCATACAACGAAGGTGTTACTTCTATTGATACAGCGCCCATCTACGGGCAGGGCGATAGTGAATCGATCGTTGGTGAAGCCATCAAAGATTTTCCACGAGATAAAATTCAGCTGCTAACCAAATTTGGTATGCGCTGGGATCTTGCAAAAGGAACACTGGCGTTTAAAAGCAAAAACAACCAGGGAGAGGACATCGATATTTATAAATATGCCGGCAAAGAAAGCATTATCAAAGAATGTGAGGACAGCCTGAAACGTTTGGGCACAGATTACATCGACCTGTACCAGATTCACTGGCCGGATATTACTACGCCCATTCATGAAACGATGGAAGCTGTGGATGCATTGATAAAACAGGGAAAGGTAAGGTATGCAGGCGTTTGCAATTACAATGCAGTACAAATGGCAGAAGCTGAGCAAACGATACAACTGGTAAGCAACCAGGTTCCGTTTAGTATGGTAAACCGGGGTATAGAAGTGGAGACTGTTCCATATTGCATAGCAAATCACAAGTCTATCCTGGCTTATAGCCCTATAGAGCGTGGCTTACTTTCAGGCAAAATAACACCAGGTTATAAATTTGCCGAAGGTGATCACCGGGCAGCCAATAAATATTTTACAGAGGAAAGTATTATAAAAACCAATGCCTTCCTGGCAAAAATAAAACCCATAGCCGACAGCAAAGATGCTACCCTTGCGCAATTGGTTATTAAATGGACGTTGCAAAGGCCCGGCATTACGATCGCTTTAGTTGGAGCAAGGAATAAAGAGCAGGCAGTTCAAAATGCCAGGGCAATCCACGTGTCGTTAACCCAAGACGAGATTGATTTTATAAATAGACTTGTACTTCAATTGTAAACATCACCGTGCTCACAAAAGCTCACTTTATAATAATGCAAGTAATTGGCGCAGACATTCAACTTCTCTTCCGGTTACAATCTCTTTATATTTTCAATGCGAATAGGAACCGTAAAATACTCTCCGCGACTGGGATTATTTTGAATTTGTCTTACCACATCCATTCCTTCCACCACTTTTCCAAACGCTGCAAAGCCCAGGCTATCGGCAGACTGGTTGCTGTCGAATTGCGTTTGATCTCCTATACAAATAAAAAATTCTGTGCTGGCGGTTCCGGGAGTTGTTCTTGCCAATGAAATAGTTCCATTGGTATGAGATAAATGAGTGACGGAAGTAGGTTCATGAGCAATACCAGGAATACGATCCAGCAGGGCCTGGTTGTAAGTGAATAGCCCTCCCTGGATTAAGCCGGTATTATATTGCTTAGGTACATTATCATTGCTCAATACCCTGTAAAAAGATCCGTTTTTGTAAAACCCTGAGTCTACATAAGATAAAAAAGCTGCAACAGATATGGGTGCATTAACAGGCATCAGCTCCACTACCAAATCTCCATAGCTGGTGTTGATCAGCACATGTGGTGTGCTGTATTTTTTTTGCGTACAATTACATAAAAAAAAGATGGCAAATACAAATGTTAAACATTGTTTCATAGAGGCAAATTACGCTGTTATTCTGTTATTTTTTCATCACAAAATTAAACAGGTATTTTTTCCCCAACCGGGAAGAAGATAGGTAAAAAATTGACCGTAAATATTGTTAATACAACCGGTAATTTGAATGGCACCATTTTGGTTTCTAACTAATTCTAAATTTATATTTTATGCAAACAGATGAAAAAATTGTAGAGGTTTTAAATGACCTTATCGAAATTAATAATGACCGTGTCAGAGGTTATGAAAGAGCACTTGAAGAGACTAAAGATTTGGATGTAGATTTAAAGTCTATATTTCAAAGTTTGGCAAATGACAGCCGGAAATACGCTGCAGAATTAACACAGGAAGTGAATAAATTTGGTGGTGAAGCAACAACAGACACCACAACAAGTGGTAAGTTATACCGTGCATGGATGGATGTGAAAGCAACCTTCACTGGTCATGATCGTCAGTCTGTTTTAGAATCATGCGAATTTGGCGAAGATGCTGCTCAGAAAGCGTACAATGGTGCTTTGGCTTCAGATGCTGAAATGAGTACAGAAACAAGGCAGTTGATTACAAATCAACAGTCAACATTAAGAACTGCCCATAACCTGATTAAAAAATACAGGGATCTTCACCAGGCTGTAAATGCCTGATAGCAAAGTAAATTATCAAAAAGCCACGCGAAAATGCGTGGCTTTTTGCTTTGGGCTATCGACTGTTATCACTTACCCTTATAGACGATCCCGCTATTCTTTAAAGGCATTAAAAAAGCAGCCTGTACCTTGCATCCTAAGATTTATCTGTCATCACCCAGGGAGTTGTAATTATTTCCCCGCCCGTTTTATGAAGTCGCCAGAACATAAATAAAGTCTTATTTGCTATGTATCCAAAAAATAAAATATTATTTTAGTACCCCATTTACATCCAGTTATCCTGCTGTTTTTATTGTTTAAAATTGAAAACTTTTCTTTATGCAAACCATCTCTTTGAACAAAACAGCCATCGGCCTGCAACACCTGGCAAAAAACGCATCGGCACTCTTTTCCGCCGGTCTTCCTGTAATACGCTTTGAAGAAAAAAAAGAAAAATATTTCTGGGCACGGCCGGAACATATTTGTTTTGTTGTAAGTGCCGATCATTATGTAAAAGCCCTTATCAGCTATGGAAAACAAAAAAAATGGATGAGCAGGCATTGTACTATAAAAGATCTGTTGGGTATACTGCCTGGTGGGGACTTTATCCGGTTAAATAAATTTTATCTTTTAAACCGCTCACATTTTGCAGGCATTAATGAAGCTGATAAAATTCTTTTTATTGACGATAATTTCCCTGTTCCTGTACCCCATTGCATTTCAAAATATATGTTGGATGCTGTAAAAAAATAACCTTCCCTGTACGTGAAATGTTTTTGGCGAAATAGTTTTGGACTTCGGTCAACTCTGCGTTTATTTTTGTCACAGGCATCCATATTCTCATCTGCTACTTGCCAAAAGACTCTTTTCAGCCGTCGGATTATACATTTTGCATTTGAGATATTCATAGCCTGAATTTCCCTGACACATCCCCAAATACCCGATTCAATTGTCATTGAAAAAGGGCTGACAGCAACCGTTTTTTTATTTCTTATTTAAATCTGAAAAATTAAACATTATGCAAACAAAACCCAAAGTAACAAAACACGATCTGCTCGCATCAGAACAGCTGATCATCAAATCGCTGATGTCTCCGCTAGCTGTTTTGGATGATGAAAACAAAAAGGCGCCAACCGCTCCTGCTGCAGCCAATAATTTATTAGGTCTTTGCAGCATCCAGGATTTTTCCGGTGTTTTCGGCAACCACAATTCTGATTTGCATGCAACCCATGCAGATGCAAGAGGCTTTTACACTTACCTGAATAACTGGTACACAGCCAATTACTGGTATGGTGACGGCGCTGTAAAAACCTGGCTGTACGAAGAGCCTTACGATCACTGGCAAAATATTTATGGCGTAGATGCGGTATGTATTTTTTATCATTCAGGCCATGGCAACATGACGTCTGGTGGTGTTTTTCAGGCACCCATGGGAGGTAAATGGAATAATGAAAGCTGGTTCTTCTCCAATAACAAAGCCTTTTTTGGCAACCAGCGGGTGCGCTATGTTTTCTGGTCAACCTGTCTTTCCTGCAGGGTCGGTGGTGGCTTAACCCCTATCAGCACCTGGTGGGCAGATGACAGCAACCCTGGCTTTAGAATGCTGTTTGGTTTTGAAACAACCAGTATTGACAGTGGCAACTATGGTTCAAATTTTTGGAACCACTGGAAAAGCGGTGAATCATTTTCGACGGCATGGCTAAATGCCAGCTGGGATATTTACCATAACCAATCTCCCAGCGTTGTAGCATCTGGCGCCAATGCCACAGAAGCCTCCAACATTTTGTACAACGAACGCTTCTTCAACTGGTCTGCAGTTGCACGCAACTGGTACCAGTGGCGCTGGTATTACGCGGCTTCTGTTGCCGCACGTAACAGGATGGTTCCTGAAAAGTTAATGGTAGCGGAACTGGCCCATGTAACCTTTGAACAGGATGAAGTAAACATGATAGCAAAAACACTGGGACTTCAAAACCCGGTTGCCGGATTAAGCAAGGATGGTGTTTTTTCCGTTCAGTCAAAAGATAAAATCGTCAGCATGAATGAACAGGGCCATCTCAATATCAAACTGGCCAACATCAACTATAAGAATAAAAAAAGACTGGATGAAAAAGAAGCGATCAAAATTGCAGAAAATCACATTAAAAAACACGACCTGGATCATGGCCAAAAATTAAAATTTGATATGATCCGGCTGGGAGTTACTGCAGGTGGCGATACAAAAGATATCAAACAAAAAGGAGAAGAATATATTACCGATACTACAGTGCAGTTTAAACAGGAAATCAATGGTGTACCAACAGTAAATCACGATCAGGGTATTGTGAGAGTTACTATTGATAATGACGGTACCGTTACCCACATGCACAGCTCTGTTAAGAAAGTAGTGCGGCTTAGTAATTTTGCAAAAAATATGGACCTCGATCCAAAAAATGACGGCAATCCACAAGCACATTTAATGACAAAACAAGCCATTGACAAGAGTTTCAAAGAAAAATTGAGTGGCTTTCAGTCAGTAAAACTGGTGGAAGGATCGGAAGAAACCGGTTACGATATTTCCGGAATGCATGGCAGGCTGGTAGAACAACGGGTGTATGAAGTTACTTACGAACAGAACTTTAAAAAACTGATTAAAGTTATTGTTCCTCTTTTTGAATAGGTACGGGCACAGTAAAAAATTTGGACGGTCAGGCAGGCTATTTTTTAAAATAAAAATGATGGCCTGGGATTGCTGAAATATGAATGATGTTCAGATTTTTATACAGAACTATAAATCCCGCATTTGCGGGGTTTATTATTTAAGGCAACTATTTTTAAAAAGCAGTATAATTTACTGTACATAAGCATCTGCAATGCTGATTGCTTCACTTATAATGTCAAGACCTTCATCGATCTGTTCTTTGGTAACACAAAGGGGTGGTGCAATAAAAATATAACTCCAGCGGGTAAAGGTATACATCCCCAGCGCCTTGATTTTGGCAGCCACTTTATTCATTACCTCCATTTGTGCCGGGGCGGCATTAAAAGGTGCCATTGGTTCTTTGGTTACCCTGTTTTTTACCAGTTCAATACAACCTAGCAAACCGGTATTTCTAAAGTCGCCTATTGACGGATGCTTTAATTTCAGCAATTCCACCCGTTGTTCCATATACCTGCCCATTTCGGCGGCGTTTTCTATAAGGTTGTCAGTCTCATAAATCTGCAGTGTTTCCAATGCGGCGGCACAGGCAACAGGATGTGCTGAATACGTCAATCCCAGTGGTAACATATTGTCATCGTATTTTGCTGCAATCGTATCGCTCACCATCAGGCAACCGAAAGGCAAGTAGCCGCACGTTAAACCTTTGGCCATCGCAATCATATCCGGTACAATACCATGATGTTCAAATCCAAACCATTTTCCGGTCCGGCCAAAACCGCTCATCACTTCATCCATTATCAGCAAAATGCCATGCTGTTTACACAGTGCGCTCAGTTTTGCCAAATAACCTTCAGGATACTTCAGGCAACCTGAAGAACCTGATTCTCCTTCCAGTAAAATAGCCGCGATGTTGGAAGGTCCTTCATAGGCAATGATGCGCTCAAGCGAAACCACAGCTTCTTTCAATAAATTTTCTTCGCCGTACTCCCATCGGTAAGCATTGGGTAAATCAAAGTGCACAAAATTGGGTGCCTGCTGGGCATCTGATAACAATTTTCTTGGGTCACCACTAGCCGTCATCGCACCGTTGCTGGAACCATGATATGATTGGTAGCGGGTTAAAATTTTATGCCGCCCCGTGTACAACCTGGCGAGCTTAATGGCATTCTCGATGGAGGTTGCGCCGCACAGTGTAAAGAAGGCTTTGTTTAAATTACCGGGACAAATGGAAGCCAGCTTTTTTCCAAGCTCACCTCTTGCTTTGGTAACACAACTGGGTGTAACATAACTGATCTGCTGCATCTGCCGCACAACAGCATCAGTAATGCGCTGGTCGCCATGACCAATATTTACATTCATCAATCCCGATGAAAAATCGATGTAGCGTTTATCATCATAATCATACAGGTAGACGCCTTCACCATATTTTACCGCAATGGGGTCAATGCCCTTTTGTTTGCTCCAGGAAAACAATGTGTAGTCGAGATTATCCTGTATAATTTCCCGCGTTTGTGAAACTGTTTGCGTTTGCATACAATTATATTATGTTTAAAATTTAAAGTGTGGTTTTATGGCGATTGACTCAAATTAAAACCGTCTCACAATAGCGTTTCAACTCATCCAGTTCACGCCGGCTTCTGCATTCCATTTCACCGTGCTTTTCTTCAGCTTCGTCCAGAATTGAATAGAACTTTTGCCGGTGATATCACCTACACCAAATTTGCTGTCATTCCATCCGCCAAAACTAAACGGTTCTCTCGGAACAGGCACGCCCACATTAACTCCCGTCATGCCCGCACTGGCCCTGTCAATAATATAGCGGGCCATACCCCCGTTTTGTGTAAATACGCTGGCTGCGTTGCCATAAGGATTGGCGTTTTCAATAGCCAATGCTTCATCTACCGTATTGGCACGCATGATAGAGATTACAGGACCAAAAACTTCTTCCGTTGCCACGCCCATGTTAGGTGTAACAAAATCAATTACTGTCGGGCCTACGTAACTGCCATTTTCTTTGCCAGCCACTTTTGCATTCCGGCCATCAACCAACACTTTTGCACCCTGCGCTTCCGCTTCGCTAATCAATCTTTCTATTCTTTCCTGTGATGCTTTATTGATTACTGCACCTAAATTTTCTCCGGGAGTAATCTTACGGGCTTCGTCACAAATTCTATCAATGATATGATCCACATTTCCAACGCCAATCATAGCACCTGCAGCCATACAACGCTGGCCGGCACAGCCGCTCATGCTGGCGACTACATTCTGCGCCGTCATACCGGCAACCGCATCCGGCAAGACAAGCAAATGATTTTTTGCGCCACCGAGTGCCAGGCATCGTTTTAAATTACCGGTAGCCCGCTGATATACCAGCTTCGCAACTTTGGTAGATCCAACAAAAGAAACGGCTTCAATGCCGGCATGATCGCAGATTGCATTCACCATTGTCTCATCGCCGTGCACAATATTCAACACACCGTCGGGTAATCCTGCTTCTTTCAATAACTGCGCTATTCTTCCACAAGTCAGCGGCACTTTTTCTGAAGGTTTTAATATCATACAATTACCCAAAGCAATGGCATTGGGTATCGTCCAGTTGGGTACCATTGCCGGAAAATTAAATGGCACGATAGAAGCCACCACGCCAACGGCAACATACTCTGTTCTGCATTCTACTCCCCTGCTTACTTCCAGTACTTCGCCCGTTACCAGTTGCGGTAGTGAGGTAGCAAATTCTGTGAGCTCGATGCATTTTTCTATTTCAGCAACAGACTCACCATAGGTTTTGCCATTTTCTTCACTGCACAATCTGGCCAGTTCGTCCAGATGTTTTTCCAATAACGATTTGTATTTAAAAAACACCTGCACTCTTTCTTTGATGGGCGTTTTGCTCCAGCCCGGGAAAGCTTTTTTTGCAGCGGTTACTGCATCGTCCAGGTCTGATTGTGTTGATACTGGAACGACTGATAAGTGCGTTCCATCCAACGGAGAAATTACCGGTAGCTGACGGGATGATGCGGCAGCAACAAACTGGCCATTAATAAAATTTTGAACAGGGGCGTATTTCATATTTTGTGTTAACTATAAATTTTGCAGCAATAAAATGGTAATTTAAAAATATTTTAGTGAATGGCAAAATTGCTGACATATTTATATTTAATAGGCAGATATTTGTACGTAGCAAATAATGTACTATGGAAAAAAAGAACACAGCTTCATTGGACGAACTGGATTTCGCTATTTTATCCTGCCTGCAAAAAGATGGCAGGATGTCGTTTACTGTAATGGCAGAAACATTAAAGGTCTCCATCGGAACCATTCGCACCCGTTGCAATAAATTGATTGAAGACGGCACGGTCAATATCATTGGCAGGGTAAACCCTGACAAAGTGGGTTTTAACTCTTATGCACAAATTGCCGTGTTTGTAAGGCCTGCCACTCTGATTGACAAAGTTGCAAAGAAGATCAGCGCCATGCCCGAAGTAAGTTTCCTTGCAGGTACATCAGGTGATCATGACCTTGAAGTGGATGTGATGTGTCGTAACAACGAACACCTGGTGGATTTTATCAACCGTATTTCCAAGTTAGCCGGCGTAAATCAAACAAAAACAACCCTGTATTTTAAAGTATATAAATATGCACAACCAGGGCTTGGTTTATTAAAATATTAATAAGGTCCGCAGTTCGTTTAACAACAGTTTTATTTACATTGGGGTATGAAATTATATTGCTTACTGATCCTGCTTTTTCCCCTTACTGTTACTGCGCAAATAAATCCATCTAACATTACCATTGCAAGAGACAGTTTTGGTGTGCCGCATATTTTTGCACCCACGGATGCGGAGGTTGCTTATGGCCTGGCATGGGCGCATGCTGAAGATGATTTTGAAACTTTACAGCTGGTGGTACTTTCGGGCAAAGCCATGCTGGGCAGCGCTTTAGGCAAAAAAGGTGCACAGGCAGATTATGTTGTACAACTGCTCAGGTGCAGGCAATTGGTAATTGAACAATGGAACACTTTAAGCCCGGATTTTGTGGCACTTGTAAAAGGTTACGTTAGTGGATTGAATGCTTATGCTGCGGCATTTCCAAATCAGGTTAAGTATAAAAAAGCATTTCCTTTTAATGAAAAAGAATACCTGACAGCCGTAGTTTTTTCCATCAGTATTTTTTGCGGCGTTGATCATGTATTGCCGCAAATATTGTCGGGCAAAATTGCAACCGTTGGCTTTACTTCACAGGGCTCCAACGCGTTTGCGTTTCATCCATCCCGTACAACAACCGGCGAGGCTTTTTTAGCCATCAACGCACACCAGCCTGTTGAAGGACCTACCGCATTTTACGAAGCGCATGTGCAAAGTGAAGAGGGCTGGAATATGCTCGGTGGTTTGTTCCCCGGCGGATGTCTTATTTTTCATGGCACCAATGAAAATTTAGGCTGGGCGCATACGGTAAACAACCAGGATAAAATTGATGTATTTCAATTACAGATGAATCCTGAAAACAGCAACCAGTACAAATTTGATAATGACTGGATTGACTTGGAAGTGAGCAAGGCAAAATTGCATGTAAAAGGTATTCCAATAGCCATAGGTAAAAAATTATACTGGAGTAAATATGGTGCAACGATTAAGACAAAGCAAGGCGCATTCAGTATAAGGCTCGGTGCCAATATGGATTGCAAAGCATTGGAAGAATGGTATCGCATGAACAAAGCAAAAAACTTTACTGAGTTTTATAAAGCCGTTAGCATGGTAAGTTTGCCCATGTTTAACATTATGTACGCTGACCGGTATGATACCATTTTTTACATCAGCAATGGCAAAATACCTGTCCGCAATTCCGACCCAAAATACAACTGGCATAGCACCCTTCCCGGCAATACAAGCGCTACTTTGTGGAATGAATTTAAACCGGTGACAGCCTTGCCGCAATACATTAATCCCCCTTCGGGATATTTATTCAATACGAACCATTCACCTTTTCTAGCAACAGATGGTGCATATAACCTGAAGCCGTCAATGTACGATTCCAAAGATGGATACGAATTATTTGATAACAACCGGAGCAAGCGTTTTGAAGAACTAATGACGGATGTTGGCAAAATGGATTATGAACATTTTAAGCGAATCAAATTTGATCAGCAGTATCCCGCAACGTTGCAATTTGCCTATGCTATCGACAGCATGATCCAGCTGGATGCCAATGCTTATCCGCTTATGAAAGATGTGATAAAAAACCTGCAGCAATGGGATCACAGCGGTTCCGCTGGCAGTAAAGGGGCAGCGGTATTTTTATTGGTGTACGACTACTTCGCAAAAAGATTACCAGGTGCATCACCCAGGCCAGTTACACATGCAGAAAGCGTTGCAGCTTACCAATATGTATACAATTATATGATGCAGCATTTCAAGCGCACCGATCTTGTACTGGGAGATATTCAGAAACTGGTACGGGGGGAAGATGCCCGGCCGGCAAGCGGTTTACCGGATGTACTGGCGGCAGCATACACTTCACCTTATAAAAATGGCATTGTAAAAATAACTATTGGAGATGCCTATATTTGTTTTGTTAGATATCCTAAAACCGGGTTGCCGGTAATAGAATCAGTCAATACTTTCGGAGCTTCCAGCCATGCTGACTCACCTCATTACAAAGACCAGATGCAGCTATTTCAAAATCATCAAACCAAACGTATGACGCTTGATAAAAACGAAGTGCTGCAGCATGCAGTTAAAACTTATCACCCGGTAAGATAACAGCATTAATCATCTTCCATATTTTCTGTAGCACCAAAGGCGCCGCCAGAGCCATCGGATTCCTGCTCATCTTTTTCTGCCGCTCTTTTATTTACTTTTTCACCGTCGGTAATATTTACAGCGGCTACTTTTTTCTCTTCCCTAGTAGATGGGTTGATCATTTTTTCAGCAGCTGCTCCGTGTGGAAAACCATTAAAATCCTGGTCTATTTTATTATCCGGATTATTAGCAACTTCTTCGTGCTCCGTTATGGGGTTTGGTTCTTTGTTCATACAATGTTTTTAATGAATAAGAGAATGGCATGCCAAACTCCTGTATAAGCATAGGTACATAAAAAAACGTGCAAACCATGTTGCACGTTGTAAAACTTATTTTTAATATTTTCAGATACAAAATTACTCCACCTTGAAAGTTACCTGGTGGTCGCCCCAAAGCAATGTAACTAATCCATCTTTACCAATTGTAAAAGTCATTTTTTCCGCAAAGGCCGCAGCTTTTGTAGCAGTTGCCTTTACTCGCAAAGCATCGTCTGCCATTTTATAATCAAAGGCACCCCATTGCTTCCATGTTTTATTAAAAATGATCGTCCATTCTCCGCTTCCGGCAATACTGAATAGTCCGTATTTACCTGCTGGCAAAGCTTGTCCATTTACCTTCACTGCTTTACTTGTCTCAAATACGGTGGCTTCATTGGCTCCCGTGCGCCAAACCGCGTCGCCCTTTGGTTCAAGGTCTTTACCAATGGTACGGCCTTTTACAGAAGGCTGGCTATAATCTATACTAATTACGGCCCCTGACGCAAGTGTTTGTGTAACCTTTGCTGGTGGACTGGGTCTTTTACTTTTATCTTCTTTTTTATCCTGCGCAGATAAAGCGTTTGTTGCAAGCAGCAAACCTGCCATGGAAAGAATTGTGAATACTTTTTTCATAACCTTTTTATTTTTTACATGAATGAATACTACAAAAATGTGCCAATTAAACCATTAAGTATTTACCGCTGATAAAGCGGAACTTACGGTTTGAAATAAATCTTTCATTTCAAAGGGTTTACCCAGGAAATAATCAGCACCCGATTCGATGCAACTGGCAGCTGCATCCGGCAGGGCCGAGATCATTATAACAGGCACATGAGATATTTGTTTGTTGATTTTAAAATTTTTACACACTTCCCGGCCATCAGCTCCAGACAGGAGCATGTCCATCAGTATCAGGTCGGGTTTAATCGTTTCTATAAAAATTTCAATGTTTTCGGGACTATCTTTTGCAGTTATTTTATATCCCTTCATTTCCAACATGGCTTTTATCATAAACAGAATGTCTGCATTATCATCTATTACCAAAATGTGATACTGTTCGTTTTGCATTGTTAATTAATGGTTTTATTATTTAGAGTCAAAGGAAGCGAAAAATAAAAAACGGACCCTTTACCGGGCTCACTCTCGACGCCAATTTTCCCCTGGTGGCGTTGAATAATCTCAGCAGCAATAAACAATCCAATTCCAAATCCCGGAAACGTTTTCTCGTCCTTTCCTGCTACCCGGTAAAAGCGTTGAAATATTTTTTGTTGGTCCGTTTTACTGATGCCGATGCCTGAATCTGCAACATAGACCTTTAATTCAGTGGCTGTTATTTTTGTACTTACCCTTATGTCTTTACAAGTGGGTGAATATTTGGTAGCATTAGTTAAAAAATTAATCAATACCTGGCCGATGCGGCCCCGGTCGGCATAAACGCCGGTATTTTTTTCCGGACTGAAATGAATTACGCAACCTGGTTCAATAACCTGTATCTCTTTTACAATTTCGGTGATAAGCTCGTTTAAACAAAAGTGCTCCATATTCAACTGCAGGGTTCCGGATTTAATCTTTGATAAATCCAGCAAATCTACAATCAGCGTGGTTAGGGTTAAAATTTGCTTATTGACTGTTTTCAACGAATTATTTAAAAACTCATCATCTTTGTCCCTGTACATGCTCATTAAAATCTGTACATACCCCTTAATAGATGTAATGGGAGTTTTCAGTTCGTGACTGGCCATGCTGATAAAAAAATCTTTTTGGTGTTCACTTTCTTTTATCTCATGAATATCGGTACTGGTACCTACCCATATCTGTATGTTACCATTGCTGTCTTTTTGCGGAAGCGCCCGGCTTAACTGCCACCTAAACGTGCCGTCGTATTTTTTAAACCGGTGTTCAAAAATAAAATCTTCTCCGGTAGCGATTGAGTGCTGCCATCTCCGGATATTTTCAGCCCGGTCGTCGGGATGTATCATTTGCAACCAGCCGTCGGTTTGCAATTCTTCAAAAATCATTCCTGAAAATTCGTACACCGCCTGGTTAAAATAATTCAGGTTTCCTTCAGTATCTCCCGTCCAGATGAGCTGTGCCATGGAATTGGCCAGCAGGCGAAACCTTTCTTCACTGGCAACAATTTTTGTTTCAATTTGCTTTTGTTTAGTGATATCCCGGGCAATTTTTGAAGCGCCGATAATATTGCCATGCGGATCTCTTATGGGAGAAATGGTTAAAGAAATATCAATCGGCGTGTGATCTTTTTTTATCCGCCTGGTTTCAAGCGAGTACACTCCTAACCCCTGCCCGATTTTTTTTAATATCTCTGCTTCTTCATCCAGGTAATCCGGGGGTATGATGGTATTGAGTGACCGGCCAATCATTTCAGCGGCCTTGTAACCAAACATTTTTTCAGCGGCTTCATTCCAACTCGTGATCGTGCCATCCAGTTTTTTACTAATAATAGCGTCTGCAGAAGATTGCACCACAGCAGCCAGTCTTGCTACTTCTTCCTGGTTCGCTTTTTCTTCTGTAAAATCTAACAGCGTGCCAATCATTCGCTGCGGCTTTCCATCTTCTGTATAAAATACCTTCCCTTTGGTTCTTATCCAGTGAACAGTTTTGTCGGGCCAAATTATCCGGGCTTCGTAATTGTAGATACTGGTTTTTACTGCCTCATCAAAAGCTGGTTGTACTACAGCATACAAATCATCGGGATGAAGCTGGCTGCGCATTTGGCTGTGTAATAATATCGTAGATGCCGGGTGCCCAAATATTTCGGCAAGCCTGGGGGAATGCACAATTTCCCCTGTTTGCAGGTTAAGGTCCCATGTAGCCAGCTTTGTGCCTTCTGTAGCCAGCCGCAGCCGATCTTCTTCCTCTTCCAGCTTTTTCCGGGTTTCTACCTTTTCAGTTACATCGTTTAGAGTAACCATTACACCCGATACGGTGTTATCCGACTGGAACAACGGCGCATATTCATAGTCCAGGTAAAACTTTTTTGTTCCTTCGTTCCAGTTTAGCCAGGCCGCGGCCTCATTTTCCCTATGGGTGATTCCATTCTCAAAAACACTCCTAAGCAAAGCTGGAAATTTCTGATCTTTCAGTTCAGGAAAAACATCCAGTAGTCTTTTGCCTACTACGTCTTCTTCTTTTTTGCGCCAGAAGTTTTCGTACATAGCTGTATTGGCAATCTCAATAATAAAATCCGGACCACGAAAAATTGACACTGCAATGGGCGATTGCATGACCAGCTTCCTAAAGTGCTGCTCGCTTTCACGCAGTTTATATTTTGCTGTAACCAGCGATGTTACTTCTGTGGCCACTACAATAATGCCTGATATGGTGCCATCTGGTTCTTTAAGTGGTTCAAAAATGGCGTTAAAATAAGCGTCATCTATTCCCCCAAACCTATTGATGGGAACTGAGTATTCCAGGAGGCTCGCTGAAATTCCAGTGGTTAAAACATCCGTCATCAGTGAACTTACCGCTTGTCTTACCTCTGGTAATACTTCAAATAACTGTTTCCCTATCAGTTCATTTTCTGCCTTTCCTACCACCTGCAGATACAGCGAATTAGCCGTTTCAATAATAAATAAAGGCCCGCGAAAAACCGCAATGGCTACCGGCGCCTGCATAACAGTATTGCGGAATTTCTTTTCGCTTTCATTAAATAGGTTAACAAAATCCAGTTGAGCCTGCTTTTCTTTATCTACCAGTCTTTTATCTAATAGCCCTGGTTGAATACCTTTTATTTTTTGGGTAGTTTCGGTACACATAACCAGTACCCCGCCCGGCTTTCCTGTTTCATCCGTTACCGGACTGTAACTGAATGTCCAGTAAACATCCTCCATATGGCCGTTACGAAAAATTGGTATCAGCTGGTCTTCCCGCCAAACCACAGAGCCGGTTTGCAATACTTCATCAATCAGGGGTTTTATAATAGTCCATATTTCACTCCAGGCTGTTGCGGCATCCAATCCAAGTATGCCGGGATGTTTACCATCAACACCTAAAAAAAGACGGAAGGCATCATTGTAAAAGCAGGTAAGCTTTGATCCCCAAAATAAAAACATTGGAAATTTTGAATTTAAAACTATACTAAGTGTAGTACGGAGACTTTGTGGCCAATACGCCGGATCACCCAATGGCGTATCCTTCCAGTCTTTCAACCGGGTTAAATTGGCCATTTCACCGTTACCGGAAAGAAAAGGGTGCTCTGTTTGGACAGATGCTGAATTGTTTAATTCCGGCATTTTTTATAGAATCTAAAAAATAAAAGTACTGCGGACATTTAATAATAAAAAAGCAAATATCGCAATGCCGGTTACATTTAACTAAAATATTAAATTCAACCCAACCTGCATTTATTTGATGAAACAAATTATGTGCTGATTTTATCGCAATTACGAGGCATGATATTAGCAGCCGGTATTTTACAACTTGAAACACCTGTGTTCCCTGGCAGGTATATGTAAAATAAAATCCCTGTTTATAAAGATGAGTAATCAAAGAAAAAATCCGACAACTGATCTCTTTGAAATGTTGCCCCAGGCTATTGCCGCATTGAGAAAAAATATAATAGAACCCATTTTCGGAGACGGACGGTACGATAAATATGCAAATGAGCGCCCACCCCTCAGGTCGGAATTGTTTACTGAACAGCAACTGGAACAACATGCCAGTGCACTTTCCAAAAAACACCAGTTAATTACAAGCCATCCATCCGAACAATTATTAAAACGACTGGCAGAGAACGAAAATATTTTGCTGGAAGTGCACGCGGCTTTAACTGAAGCGATTAAAACAAATACAAGAATAGTACCGGCGGGTGAATGGCTGCTGGATAATTTTTACCTCATCGAGGAACAGATTTATACCGGGAAAAAACATTTACCCAAAGGATACAGCAAGGGATTACCCCAACTTTTAAAGGGCGAATCGGCAGGTTTACCCCGCGTGTATGATATAGCTGTAGAAATTATTTCCCACAGTGATGGACATGTTGACTTAAACAGCCTCGTTGGTTTTGTAAATGCCTATCAAACCAATACTTATTTAAAGCTGGGCGAATTATGGGCCATTCCAATTATGCTTCGGCTGGCACTGATTGAAAATCTGCGTCGCCTTTCGATACAAATAGCAAGTGACATCATTGACAAAGCCCTGGCTAATAAATGGGCGGATAATATGATTGAAGCTGCTGAAAATGACCCTAAAACCCTGGTGCTGGTAATTGCCGATATGGCCAGGAGTGAGCCTCCGATGGACAGCGCATTTGTGGCGGAACTCACCAGGCGCCTGCAGGAAAAAGGCAATGCCCTTTCTTTACCGCTGAACTGGATAGAACAACGGTTGTCTGAAGATAGCCTTAGCAGCAATGAACTAATACACCAGGAAAACCAGAAACAAGCTGCTGACCAGGTGTCCATCAGCAATAGCATCAGCAGCCTTCGCTTTTTAAGTACTACCGACTGGCGGGAGTTTGTTGAAAACACCAGCGTTGTAGAGCAGGTTTTGCGGCAGGATATCAACGGAGTATATCAACAAATGGATTTTTTCACCCGGGACAGTTACCGCCACGTGGTAGAAAAAATTGCTAAAAATAGTGACCTTACGGAAAAAAAAGTTGCAGAATTGGCAATAGAGCTGGCCAAAAGAAATGCAGCAAAAACCAATGAGCCAAGGCTGATACATGCCGGTTATTTTTTTACCGGCGATGGACGGGCGGAATTGATGCAGCTCGCAAAAATGCGCTCGTCCACCATTGATCATTGCAAAAAAATATTTAATAAAATTCCCCTGTTCGTTTATGCCGGCGGCATTGTAATAATGTCGGCGCTTGTTTCCTGGTACCTCGTGTATATCATGTACAAAGAAGGCTTGGTAAGATGGCAGCTGGCCATTGCAGCGATTTTAATTATGCTGGCTACAAGTCGTTTGTCAGTAGCCATCATTAACTGGGTGGCAAATATGATTGCAAGGCCATATTTATTGCCACGGATGGATTTTTCGAAGGGCATTCCGCAACAGCAGCGTAGCATGGTAGTGGTACCCACCATCCTTAGTTCGGTGAATGCCATCAGTGATTTGATAGAAGGATTGGAAGTACGCTTCCTGGCTAACCGGGATGAAAACCTGCAGTATGCATTGCTGACAGATTTTAAAGATGCTGCCACCGAAAGTTTACCCGAAGATGAGTTGCTGGCAGATACTGCACGGAATAAAATCATTGAATTAAACAGAAAATATGACCGGCCGGGCAATGATACATTTTTCCTTTTTCACCGTAACAGAAAATACAATGCGAAGGACAAAATCTGGATGGGCTTTGAAAGGAAAAGAGGAAAATTATCAGAATTAAACGCCTTGATATTGGGCAGGGATCAAAATTTCTTTTCAATTATTGTTGGTGATGAAATGGTGTACCGGCAGGTAAAATACATCATTACACTCGATACCGATACCGAATTACCAAGGGATGCAGCCTGGAAAATGGTAGCAACAATGTCTCATCCTTTGAATACCGCCGTGTATTCTCAAAAGAAAAAAAGAGTCGTTAACGGATACACTATTTTGCAACCCCGGGTTAGTAATAGTTTACCGCAAAGCAACAGTTCCATCTATACAAAAATACACGGCAACGAACCCGGTACCGACCCCTACACAAGAGCTATATCAGATGTTTACCAGGATCTTTTTCAGGAAGGATCATTCATTGGTAAAGGCATTTATGATGTGGCCGCATTTGAGCAAGTACTGCACAATGTGTTGCCTGATAATTCTATCCTGAGTCATGATTTGCTGGAAGGTTGTTATTCCCGCTCCGGGCTCATAACAGATATTCAATTGTACGAAGATTACCCGGCACGTTACTTTACAGATATGCAGCGCAGGCACCGCTGGATAAGAGGAGACTGGCAGATTGCCAACTGGATTTTGCCCTTTGTACCAGGTCCGAATAAAAAAATCGTAAAAAATCCGTTGTCACTGCTTTCCAAATGGAAAATTTTTGACAACATACGCCGCAGCTTGGTACCACAGGCATTGCTATTGCTGCTTTTATACGGGTGGGTATTGTCGCCTGCTCCCCTGTTTTGGACGGTTGCTGTTTCACTTATAGTTGTACTGCCTTCTATCATCAGTTTTTGTTGGTCATTATTTTCAAAACCTGCCGATGTTATTTTTTCGCAGCATTTTATATTTTCCTTCCGTTCGGCCAGCGACCAGTTTTACCAATATGTAATTGAGCTTTTTTGCTTACCGTACGAAGCATTTTCAAATACAGATGCCATCCTGCGTACTTTATGGCGCATGTTCATCAGCCATAAACATTTATTGCAGTGGAACCCCTATCACAGCACACTGAACAATCAAAAAAAACTGCTATCTGCTTATGCAAAAATGTGGTTTGGCCCCTTCCTGGCCGTTGCGCTGGTTGTTTATTTATCGGTATATGTGCCGGGATCGCTAATTTTTGCAGTGCCGTTTGTTCTTATATGGATATCAGGCCCGTTTGCAGCCTGGTTTATAAGCAGGGAGGTAACAGATAAAAAAGAAATTGTTTCTGCCGACCAAACCATTTTTTTACGCCTTCTGGGCAGAAAAATCTGGAACTTTTTTGAAACGTTTGTTTCAGAAAAAGACAATTGGCTACCACCGGATAACTACCAGGAAGATCCGGTAAAAAGAATTGCCCACCGCACGTCGCCAACCAATGTCGGGCTTAGTTTGCTATCTATTTTAACCGCCCACGATTTTGGCTACATTGGTATTGAAGAAGTGATAACCCGCACTACCAATACACTTGGAACAATGCAGCAAATGGAAAGGTTCCGCGGCCATTTTTATAACTGGTACGATACGGAGAGCCTCTGGCCCCTGTCCCCCCGTTATATATCTACTGTTGATAGTGGTAACCTTACCGGTCACCTGATTACCATGCAGCAAGGCCTGATGATGCTGGCAGATAAAAAAATATTTACGCCCCGCACATATGAAGGCATATTGGATGCATTGGGAGTACTGCTTGAAAAAACTGACAATGCAGAACCAATAAAAAATCTGTATGAAAAAATAGAGCTGGAATATGAAGATAAATGTGCTTCCATAGCAGATGCCAAAGATTACCTGGACCAAACAGAAACGGCGTTTACAAAAATTATTATTGAGCTTGATTTTGAGCCAGACAATGAAGATGACGAGTGGGCACAGAAAGTGATGGCGCAGATAACAAATGCAAAAAGGGAATTGCATTCTTTTGTTCCCTGGCTGTTAATACCGGCAGTGCCTGAAAAGTTCAGCTACCTGCTGGAAGAGCTTCCGGCAATCCCTACCGTTAGAGAAGTATCTAAAGTTGAACAGCATTTACTACAAACCATTTTTGCAGCTTATACGACCGCTAACACACCGGAAGAAAACGAATGGCTTACCAGTTTCAGGCAGTATGTTACAGAAGCAGGCCGGCGGGCAAAGGAAATTTTATTAACCCTTGACAGGCTGGCCATGAAGTGCATGACCCTGTCTGTTGTGGAATACGATTTCCTGTACGACAGGTCGCAACACCTGCTAACAATTGGCTACAATGTAGATGAACACCGGAGAGACAACAGCTACTATGACCTGCTGGCTTCGGAAGCAAGGTTAACTACTTTTATGGCCATCGCACAGGGCAAGTTACCGCAGGAAAGCTGGTTTTCTTTAGGTCGCCAGCTTACCAACCTGGGTACCAGCCCGATTCTTTTATCCTGGAGCGGTTCAATGTTTGAATACCTGATGCCTCTGCTTGTAATGCCTACTTATGAAAATACCTTACTCGATCAAACCTATAAAGCGGTTATCCAAAAACAAATTGATTACGGTAAAAAAAGAGGTGTACCATGGGGAATTTCGGAAAGTGGTTACAATATGGTGGATGCGCATTTAAACTACCAGTACCGGGCTTTCGGCGTGCCAGGCCTTGGCTTTAAACGCGGACTGGCAGAAGACCTCGTTATTTCGCCCTATTCCACTATTATGAGTTTAATGGTAGCCCCCCAGGACTCCTGCGATAACCTGCAGGTATTAAAAGAAGCGGGCTTCGAGGGGCAATATGGTTATTATGAAGCCATTGACTATACTGCTTCCAGGTTATTAAGGCGGCAAACTAATTCTATAGTAAAATCTTTTATGGCACATCACCAGGGCATGAGTTTTTTATCACTGGCGTATGTGTTATTTGACAAACCAATGCAACAGCGTTTTGAAAACGATGTTCAGGTAAAAGCTACCTTGCTATTGCTTCAGGAAAGAATACCAAGAATTACTACCTTCTATTCACCAAGTGTACACGTTGGCGATACAGCTGTCAACCCATCTGCAGATACTACCATGCGGGTGATTAATACACCGCACACGCCCATTCCGGAAGTGCAGTTGTTATCCAATGGCCGTTATAATGTAATGGTAACCAATGCCGGCGGTGGCTATAGCCGCTGGAAAAACATAGCGCTTACCCGCTGGCGTGAAGACTGCACGGCTGATAACTGGGGCACTTTCTGCTACATCCGCGACCTGGAAAGCGATACTTTCTGGTCTTCTTCTTTTCAACCTTCGTTGCAGGAAGGGGATAATTATGAAGCCGTATTTTCACAGGGAAGGGCAGAATTCCGCCGCCGTGATTTCTCCCTGGAAACGCACACAGAAATTGTGGTATCCCCGGAAGATGACATTGAACTGCGCCGGTTGCACATTACCAACAGGTCCCGCAAAAGAAGAATACTGGAAATAACCAGTTATGCGGAAGTAGTGCTGACATCGGCCGCGGCAGATGAAGCTCATCCTGCATTTAGTAACCTGTTTGTTCAAACAGAAATTAACCAGGCACGCAATGCCATACTATGCACAAGAAGAGCCAGGTCTTTAGATGAGCAGCCACCCTGGATGTTTCACCTGATGAAAGTGCATGATGCCCCTATTGAAAATATTGCGTATGAAACAGACCGGGACCAGTTCATCGGCCGGGGCAATACCATTAACGCACCTAAAGCACTAAAGCAAAAAGCTGGCTTATCCAATAGCAGCGGCTCTGTGCTGGACCCTGTTATTTCTATACAGTACCGTATTGTAATTGAACCGCAGGAAACTGCCATTGTAGATATGATTTTTGGCGTTGCCGAAACAAAAGAAACGTGCGATATACTGATTGATAAATACCAGGACAGGCATCTGACCAACAGGGTACTTGAATTGGTTTGGACGCATAGCCAGGTTATTTTACGACAGATCAATGCTTCGGAAGCGGATGCACAATTGTTCAGTAAACTGGCCAGTTCTGTTATTTTCTCAAATCCTTCTTTACGTACAGACCCTTCCATCATCATAAAAAACCAGCGTGGCCAATCGGGTTTGTGGGGTTATTCTATCTCCGGAGATATTCCGATTGTACTGCTGCAGATTGAAGATGCAGCTAATATCGGCCTGGTAAAACAAATGGTACAGGCGCATACCTACTGGCGCTTAAAAGGGCTGATGGTAGACCTGGTGATATGGAATGAGGATCATGGAGGTTACAGGCAAGTATTGCACAACGATATTCAGAGTCTTGTTGCGCCGGGGCATGCCGGCGATTCCCGGGAACAACCAGGTGGCATTTTTATCCGTTCGGCAGATCAGATAGCCAATGAAGACCGGATTCTTTTTCAAACGGTTGCCCATATTGTCATTTCAGATACACTCGGCACCCTAGAAGAACAAATGAACAGGCGCAATAAATTAAAAACAAGCATCCCTTATTTCAGTCCCAGCAAATTTCACGCATCTCTTTATACGGCTGTTAAACCCGCCACCAACCTGCAGTTTTATAATGGTACCGGGGGCTTTTCTGCAGATGGTAAAGAATATGTGATCACAACAACACCGTCAAAAGCAACGCCGGCTCCCTGGGTAAATATTCTGGCCAACCCCGATTTTGGTACGGTGATATCAGAAAGCGGACAATCGTATACCTGGACCGAAAATGCACATGAATTAAGGCTTACTCCCTGGAACAATGATCCCATCGGTGATTTAAAAGGCGAAGCCTTTTACCTGCGGGATGAAGAAAGTGGCAAATTCTGGTCGCCGTCACCCCTGCCTGTCCGCGGCCAATCACCCTATATCACCAGACATGGTTTTGGGTACAGCATATTCGAACACAGCGAGGATGGAATAGAAAGCAACATGTGTGTATATGTGGATGTTGATTCACCCGTTAAGTTTGTAGTAATTAAAGTACGCAATGGCTCTACCCGGGCACGCCGCATTTCTGCAACGGGTTATGTTGAATGGGTGCTTGGTGACCTTCGTGCAAAAACGCTGATGCATACGATTACTGAAATAGATGCGCAGAGCGGAGCTATACTAGCCAGGAATGCATACAACACTGAGTTTGGAAGCAGAGTTGCTTTTTTTGATGTAGATGACATCAATAAAACGCACACTACTGACCGGTACGAATTTATTGGCCGCAATGGAACGCTGCAAAATCCGGATGCACTAAACAGGGCAAAGCTGTCCGGCAAAACGGGCGCTGCGCTGGATCCATGTGCAGCAATACAGGTTGTTTTTGACCTGGCAGAAGACCAGGAAAGAGAAATTATTTTCAGGCTGGGTGCTGGTAAATCGATGGAGGATGCTACTAACATCATCCGCAATTTTGAAGGTGCTCCTGCTGCCCGCCATGCCCTGGAACGGGTACACAAGTACTGGCAAACTACCCTGGGCACTTTACAAATTGAAACGCCTGACAGGGCGGTAAATATTTTAGCCAACGGTTGGCTGAATTACCAAACACTCGCCTGCCGTATATGGGCAAGAAGTGGCTTCTATCAATCCGGTGGCGCTTTCGGTTTCCGCGATCAGTTACAGGACACTTTATCGCTGATATATGCCAAACCGGAAATTTTACGGGCACAATTATTACTATGTGCATCCCGTCAATTTAAAGAAGGAGATGTACAGCACTGGTGGCATCCTCCGATTGGCCGTGGTGTGCGTACTACCTGTTCGGATGATTATTTATGGCTGCCTTATGCTGCTGCCAGGTATGTTACAGCAACAGGCGATACGGCCATTTTGGATGAGCCTGTTAACTACCTGGAAGGACGACTGCTAAATGAAGGGGAAGAATCTTATTTTGACTTGCCTATTAAATCAGATATTACTGCAACCCTTTACCAGCACTGTGTACAAGCTATCGAACATGGGCTGATTTTTGGCGTACACGGCCTGCCACTAATGGGTACCGGCGACTGGAATGATGGTATGGATAAAGTAGGTAATCATGGAAAAGGTGAAAGTGTATGGCTGGCATTTTTTCTGTATGATATCCTGATTAATTTTAAAAAGCTGGCATCTATAAAAAATGACCCTGATTTTGTAACCAGGTGCACTCAGGAGGCTGAAAAACTGAAGTTGAATATTGATACCAATGCCTGGGATGGAGACTGGTACCGGCGTGCTTATTTTGATGATGGTACTCCTTTGGGATCGCATGAAAATGAAGAATGCCGTATAGACTCTATTGCGCAAAGTTGGTCTGTACTGTCTGGCGGTGGTGATAAAAAGAAATCTTTATCAGGGATGCATTTTGCTGATAAATACCTGGTGCAGCAGGAAGACGGTTTGATACAATTGTTTACTCCACCGTTTGACAAATCCTCCATGAACCCGGGTTATATAAAAGGTTATGTACCGGGCGTGCGGGAGAATGGCGGGCAGTATACGCACGCTGCCATATGGCTTGTAATGGCATTTGCCGCGTTGGAAGATAAAAAAAGAACATGGGAATTATTGCAGATGATTAACCCGGTAAACCGCGGCAATACTGCTGATAAAATTGAAGTGTATAAAACTGAACCGTATGTAATTGCTGCCGATGTGTATGCAGAGCCGCTGCACAAAGGCCGGGGCGGCTGGACATGGTATACAGGCTCTGCAGGGTGGATGTACCAGCTGATGATACAGTCTTTCATTGGTTTCAAAAAAGAAGGCGATAAATTCTTAATAAATCCGTGCTTTCCGGAAACATGGCAGGCAGTTACGCTAACCTATACCTACAAAGATGTACCACTGGTAATTGAAATTAAATATCAAAAAGTAAATGAAGGACAGGTTAGCAAGTTGATCGTAAATGGCGAGGAGCAACCGGATATGTTCTTTAGTTTGGAAGATATCGTACAACCGGCCAATGAAACTGTTGTATCCGGCTAATATTTTAAATAACAGGAAATAAATGTTGACTCAACAAGTTCAACATTTATTTCCTGTTATTTAATTGTTCTTCTTTTTCTGCAATATCAATTTTTTCTTTTTTAATTTCCATTCGGACACGGGCATATAAACTCATGTAAATATTAGCAATCCAAACCAAAGAAAAGCCTGCGATTATATACCCTCTCCAGTCTGGAAGTAATAACTTAAAGTTGGTTAATAAAAGCATCGCCGCGGTTACATAATGGCTAAAGCAATACTCACACGTAAAAAGGTAAAAGAACTTTTTCTTCAGCAACGATCCTTCCTTGCTGCATTGTACACAAAATTCCCGGGGCTCCTTAAATATTTCTTCGTGCGTTACTGTCCAGGCAATACAGGCAATGGGTACAGGTAACAGAAAAAGCCATGCAATCTGTAAAGAGAGTGTCATGCTGTATGTTTTATTTTTTCAACAATCCAACTTTATGTTACACAAAATCTATGGGGCAATCAGTCAACTGATGTTTAAACGCCAATACCCAAAAGACCTAAAAAAACAGCATACATAATTTAAGGAATTAAATTCTGCATGCTGTCGTAAAGCTATTCACTTTTTTACGCCCTGGGCGATTACTCCACGGGTGTTAAATTTTCCGGCTTATCCTCAAAAATAATTTGCTCATCCCTTTCTTCCATTTGAATCTTGCGAATGAAATCATCATAACCATCATCTTCATGATCACTGTATGCGCCATAGGCATCCAGGCTATAACCAATTAATCCATTATCTGCTTCAATTAAGTAAATAATAGAAGAATCTGAAGGATCAGAATCTCCCTCGAACCGATATGTTTTAATGATCTTTAGCTGTTCCGGAGTATAATATTTACCATTGCCTGTGCCGAATCCTTCTGGCGTCATTCTAAACTCGCTATCACGCTTTTTAATACGCAGTTTTTCCAGTACGGCGGAAAGGGTTGTCATTTCACCTGGTGTGATACTCATAATCGAATGTTTTAAATATTAGGCAATTATTTGCATGTGTATGGTGCTAACTTCATACCAGCTTTTCAAATACGGAAAGAAATTTTACACCTTAATTTTCGTAGTTTTTTATTTTGTTATACAGGGTTTTTCTGTCAACATTTAAAATAATGGCAGCTTTTGTCTTGTTAAAGTTTACCTCCTTCAGCACTTTCATAATAGCTTCATATTCTGCTTTGGCCGCAGTGTCTTTAAGATAGACATCTTTTTTAACAGGTGTTAACACTTCAGATCCGTTGGTATTGTTATCCCCAGATGTATAAACGGGGTTATCGTGTTTATATTCTTTATTAGCATATTGTAAAATGATTTCCGCGGGCAATAAGTTGGCTGTGATAATTTCTTCATTACAAAGTAATACCGAGCGTCGAATTACATTCCTGCATTCCCGCAGATTGCCTGGCCATGTATAATTGACGAACATGTCAATTACATCATTGGCGAATCCCTTTACATCCTTATTAAGTTCTGCACATGTATTTTTAAGAAAGAAATTGGCAAATAACGGGATGTCTTCTTTCCGTTGGCGTAATGGGGGTAATTGTATACAGAATTCATTAAAACGGTGATACAAGTCTTCCCTGAATTTGCCTTTCCGGTAAGCATCCTGAAGATTTTCATTGGAAGCTACAATGATTCTTATATCGAGCGATATTTCTTTGGTGCCTCCCACTCTTTTGAATTTCCTTTCCTGTATCACCCTTAACAACGAAGCCTGAATATCGTATGATAAATTGGCCACTTCATCCAAAAACAATGTCCCTTCGTTGGCCATTTCAAAGTGCCCCTCCTTATCAGACTGGGCTCCCGTAAACGCACCTTTTACATGTCCGAATAATTCACTACCTGCCAACTCTTTTGAGAGGGTGCCACAATCCATTGCTACAAAAGGCTTGTTTTTACGATGGCTTAAATCATGAATTTTTTTGGCTATTACTTCTTTACCGGTCCCACTTTCCCCATACAGAATTACACTGTAATCTGTAGTTGCTACTATTTCTACCTGGCGGTATAATTCTCTTGTACTGTCGGCATGGCCGGTTAAAAAAGACTTATCATCGGTTAACGGACTATTTTTAAGTGGATGATTCAATTGCTTTTCGGCATTTGCATTAAACTTATTGACTGCATTTTTAAGAACACTCAGCACCTCGTCAGGTATCAACGGTTTGGTTATATAGTCGTATGCCCCTAACTTAATCACTTCTACTGCAATTTTTATATCGCTGTATCCTGTAATGATGAGTACAATCGCATTGGGATTGTGGGCTCTTATTTCCAGCAATACATCTTTGCCATCTTTATCACCCAACCTAAAATCAGAAATGACAATATCAAAATTAGATTGCTTAAATTTGGCTATACCCTGCACCGCCGAGTAAGATACTTCCACTTCATAATTATTTCGAGTTAAGAAGCTGCTTAATAAGGCACACATATCAAGATCGTCATCAATAATTAATATCTTTTTTTTCATACTGTTTTAATTGGTAGTTATCGAAAGTTATTGTAACAATTGAAAATATCCTGCCACTTTTTTTTTCATTACATGTAATACATCTATAAAGTATATGGGGAGATTTTTCAACGATATGTGGAGGTACATTGTTAGCATTTTTCATTATTAACTCGTTTGCTCCTACGGCAAGTTGGCGTTATAATTGACACTTGTATAATAAAACTATTTATTTTGACTACCCTTGACGTTAAACAAATTGATGTACTAATTATAGATGATGAGAAAGATATCTGTTATCTGTTGGGCAACCTGTTGCGAAAAAAGCGGTTACAGTCCGAATACGTTAACTCATTAAAAGATGCAGCAAGTATGCTAGAGAAGAATGAGCCTGAAATAATTTTTTTAGACAACCATTTACCGGACGGCCTGGGCGTAAATTTTATCAGCTATATCAAACGCTTTCATCCTCTTTCCAAAATAATTATGATTACAGCACATGACAACGTTGCTGACAAACAGAAAGCGTTCAAAGAGGGTGTAGACTATTTTCTCAGCAAACCATTTTCCAAAGAAACCATCAACGGAATTATGGAAACTTTGGCGCATTGAGTTATCATGCCGGCTGTATTTGTAAACACATACCCACATAAAGAAAGCAGGCACAAGAGCCTGCTTTCTTTATTTAATCTCACATTTGCTGCACCGCATTTCCGGCTTCAACTGTTCGTTGCGGTTGTATTACATTCAATCACCCTTTACTCTTTTCTTCCAAACCTGCTAATGAGGTAAATTATTAAACCTACTACAATAACTACTACCAGTATACCCGTCCACATACCGGCTTTAAATATGTCGCCGATTGCCTGGCAACCAGGTAGTAAAGTTATTGCTACGGCTACCAGCAATAATGTTGAAAGTGTTGTTTTTTTCATCGCGTTGATCAGGTTTAAAGTTTAAAAAATAGTTCTTGAGAACACTATTAGGAAAGATTGATTGTTTTACTGCATTCTGCGTCTTTCAAATGAATTACACTTAGCATTATATTACAATCGTGCCGTTAATTTTAACCCTGTTGCCCGGCAAACACAGTATTGTAAGCGGGTTAAATGTTTATTCCATCCTTTTCCATGTGCTTTATATTCCTCATTTGTAGAAAAAGATACTCAGGCATGAGAAGAACATTGGATTAGATGCGACCATAGACACGTTGAAAAGCCTTAATTGCACTGATTTAGGTAGTATTAACAATGCTTTTCAACAGTTGGCAGCATTTTGGAAACCCTATACCTGAATAACTTTTTAAAACGATTCTAAAAACAAATACTATGTCAAAAGCAAAATTATTAACAGGTGTATTAGCAGGTGCCGCAGCAGGCGCAATTTTAGGAATATTAATGGCTCCGGATAAGGGATCTGAAACACGAAAAAAAATTGCAAAGAAAGGCAATGACCTGACTGATTCAGTTAAGGAAGGTGTTAACAAATTTGGAGAAACCGTTTCTGAAAAATATAAAAACATAAAAGGCGATGCCAGGCAAATGATGGATAAGGCAAAGAAAGAAGTAGAAAGCAGCGAGAATTACAACCCTGAAAAAGCTTTTTAAAAAAAGTACATTTGGTGGCCTGGTTATACGATTAGATTAGATTTCATTAATTGAGATGTGGAGAATTGTTTTAACCAGGTCATTTTTTTTAACTCCTTATGAACTGTATTTTTTTCTATGTCTATCATTAACAGGCAGCAATTAGCCAATAACATCGAAAATTTGAAGGCAGCTGAACGGGTCGAGAAAGCTATGTTTATTCACCAGTTGCAAACTATTCAGCAATCAGTAGACCCGGTGTTTTTATTGAAAAGAAAGTTGGGAAACGGGACAGCCCATATCCCGCAGCTTTTTGATAATTTGATTGATCAGTCATTTTATTCCGCTACGGATTTAATGAAAAATAAAATTGGTCTCAACAATGGTTCCTTTGTTGCAAAAGCAGCAGACAAACTAGTACAAGGAAATATTAACCGCTTCTTTGCAAACAACCGCTACAAGGTCAAATCAATCGCACTTGCCATTGCCAAAAATATTTTTAATTTACCCATCAAACAATTGTCATGAAAGAATACAATTATGCAGATGAGCTTACAAAAGATAGTAATTTTCAAACAACCTCAATGCGGATGAATCAAGATCCAAAAGAAAAAATAGTGAATGAACAGGATGAAGACATCATCCTGAATTTTGAGGATGATAAAAATTTATCGGATGAAAAATTACAGGGCTTTGAAGAAGGAGTTAAAAATGATTCCTTAATCCCTGAAGAAGACAACACCGGCACAGACAAGGATAAAGTATAAACCGGTAATAATAACCGGATATCTTTATACGTTTCCTCATACTTCACCGGGCGAATAACTTTGCCCGGTTTTTATTTTTACTATTTTCTATTTACGTATCACGGTTTTTTTAACACCATCAAAAATGCTTTTCCAGAGAAAGTTGAAAAACGACTTGTGTATGTCCCTTTCAAAATCAATTTCACCGGTATAGGTATTGCCATTTTTCGGATTGTTATTAACTATCAAAGTGTTCGCCAGTAACGAGACAAGCCCCCTCTTTTTTAGTTCATCATTATCGTCCATCTTTAATACTGACACTCCCAGGTTATTATATAAAAAAGTAGTGTTTCCCTTTGACTTGTAATTATTTCCGGTAAGGTCAAATGCCAATTTATTAATAGTGCCGTTTTTTATAGCTGCCAGCCCCAAAGGTTCTGTAATACTATTTAAGACGGTAGCGTTCATGGCGCCTAAAGAACCGGCTGCCGAAAAAGTGCTATCCGACTGATTCAACGGCATCCGCCACTCAGTAACAATATCAGCAGCGTTTAAAAATTGAGCCTTCGCGTTTAAAACCAATGTACTATTTGTTTTTATTCTTGCTGCAATATTCGTGACATTGCTCAAAGTTGCATCGATATGGGTAAAACCTACAATGCCCGTCTTCTTGGATTTTCTCCCCCGTTCTTTATACAACACCTCACCATCATGCACCAAGAGCCTTTTTATATATAATTGAAATGGTAATTTCAACAAAGCCTGGTAAGGATATCTGCCTACTTTGCTGCTGGTATCAAACGACAAGGTGCGATCGTTAAAAACTTTTAGCATTACCCGTAAAGACACCTCGTCTGTTTCCAGTACGTTATCGTTGATAAGTTTTTTAAAATTCAAACCACTTACATTGATATCAGTTGCATCAATATCATACCGGTCCTTTTGAATGGAAAGTTTTTTTACAAAAGCTGCCTCAGTTAAAAGCGGCTTATATGCAACATGCTTTACCTTTATTGTACCTGCCTTATTATTTAATACCAACCCTTCAGCCCTCACCTTATACAAGTTATTTTTAGTGATAAATGAAAAACCGCCTGCAGATAAATTCCAATTGGCATTACTAACCAGGTTGCTTAAAGTGCCTCCATTGGTACTGCTGACAATATCTGCCGCAGAAAACTCAACATCATTTATTTTAAAGGGAGGCTTGCCGGGTTTTTCAGGATCTTCAATTATAACAGTGGTTTTGCCCAACTGTATGCCACCAATCTGCGCTTCATCTATGAGGTCGTTTGTTAACACGGTGGACTCGTTACCAGACTGTAGTTTTTTGCTTTTTTTGTAGATCGTTATCAGTCCGCCATCCGCGGTAACCACTCCTGCCTTTAGTTGTTGAAATAAAATAAAAGCGTCTGTATTCAGGTTACTCACCTGCACATTTTTTATGTCCACCAAAGCATCGGTATTGTGTTGTTTGTATTGCTGTACACCACCTGCTTTCAATATTTTTTTTGGTGCATCATACACTAAATTGGTAATATTAATACGGCTGTTATTCGCAGACTCGGGCAGCTGAATATTCTCAACAGAAGCCGTAACGTCTTTTATAAAATAACTGATGATATTTTGATAATTCCTGGTGCTGTCAATTAAAAAATTATTAAGCGAAATGTTGATATTTTCCAGGGTAGTTAAAGGCTTTCCTTTTTTATCGGTTATTAAAACAGTACCATTTACTACACGAATGGTGTCGCCGCGTATGCTATTAAACCTGCCCAGAATTTTTTTGTATAATTCAAGTGTATCATTGTAGGTAAAAGGTTTCGGTTTATCTGCACCTGTATTTATTATTTGAATACGCGGCTTATTAATGATAATTGCTTTAGCTGACACATGTTGCCCCTGAACCAATCCCGGAATATCTACCCCTCTTACAGTTACTTCTTCTGCCCTGATATTATATAAGGCATTGGGTAAGCTATCCCCCGCCTTTAGCATCGCCTGTTGCATGCTATCGCTTTGTAAAGTAATTTTATAAAACGACGCATTGCCATTGATTTCATCAATCTGCGAGCTGTCGTAGTGTATAAAATATAAACTGTCGGATTTGTTTTCAATGGCGTTTTGTATGGCATTTTTTACAATTCCTTTTTTATGTTGCTGCCAGTAAATGTACCCTGCTATAGCACCCGCCAAGACAACTCCAAGCAATATTTTAAAAAAAATCTTCATTGTAAAAAATATTATTAATTAGTTGGAACATGCAAAATTTCCTAACCATGCTTTACCACCACTCTGCTGCCATTATAATAGTTGATTTAATGGAAACAGTATTGATTTAAAAAGGATAACCAATAGCGATATTAAAAACAAGGTTTTCCCTGCGCCATGTTTTATCACCCAGGGCAATCTTATCAATTACCCATCGTTGTCCATCAGGCAGGTATGGCTTGCGTAAGGGTATTCCGAAATCAAATCTTAATAAAATTACACTGGCGTCCACCCGTAGTCCAATACCTGACGCCACGGCGAGTTCTTTCAGGAAATCTTTTTTTAACTGTCCGGCTTTACCGAATAAAACAGTGTCCTTGGTCCATACATTTCCGGCATCAATAAAAAAAGCACTACTAAACCTACCTACGATTGGTATACGTATTTCGGTGTTGCCAAGTAGCTTATAATCACCGCCAATGGTTTGATAATATGCCTGGTCCTGCAGGGTAGGTTTATAACTTCCGGGGCCAAGTGTTCTAACTGCAAATGCCCTGATAGAGCTTGATCCGCCAACAATGTATTGTTTTGAAAAGGGCAGGTAAGCAGAATTATTATAGGGAAACCCAATGCCCAGTTGCAGTCTGTTAGCCAATTGCCATCTACTGCGAAACCTCCGGGTGTAGCGCAGATCCAGGTCTCCTTTTACATATTGGGCAAAGGGTGCGCCCAGCACATTTTTTGAACGCGGTTCTTTGGCACCTGATATTAGTCCAATGGTGGTACCTGCAACTTCGCCGTCTAATTTCAGGAACCACTGATTTTTACCCAGTGGATTTAATGTGTTGTAAGTATAACTATAATAAGATGACACAATAGCCTCGCTGTACACATTGGTTAACAGTGCCGGATTTAATGAAGCTGCTTTGTAAAAGCTATCTGTAACATTGGCAGCATTTACATAAGTAAAAGAAAACGGTGCCAGGATATGTTGCTTGTTCGCACTTTCCCTCCATTGAAATTCGTAGTTAAAACGAAAGATATTTTTGGAATAATAATTTTTTTTGATGAAATATTCGTAGCCCAGCAGCAATTGAGTACGGGCAGGATAAAGATTGCTTTCATGTACCCGAAAAAAAGGAATTAAGTACCGTGGAAAATTTAAAGTGGCTTCTGTACCAACACGGTAATTGTTATTTTTCTTAAGCGAATCATTGGAAGAAACTTCAAAGCTGCCATACATTTTTACGGCCAGCTGTTCCGATCCATGAAAAGTATTCCTGTTCTTCCAGTTAATACTTAGCTGCGAACCCACATATTTATTTTCCTTGCTAAAACCATCTATCTCTCCCTGCAGCGATTTCTTTTTTGCCGGAGTTAAATAATAAAATACATTCAGGCGGTATGGATTGGCCGTGTCCTTAACCGCTTCAAAACGGTTTTTAGAAAACTTAAATGCACCCAGGTTGATCAAACGGTTCAGCGTTGTATTCTGATCAATGCTGCTATAAATTTTACCCGGCCTGTAGGTAATGGTACGTTTAAATAAATCTTGTTTAAAATCATGTACCGTGTCTCTTATAGATAAACCATCTACATCAGTCGTACCTACTTTACTGGTATCAGGAGGAGGGCGCAATAACGTGTAGTTTGGAAAAACGGTAATGCGGTTAATGGTGTAAGGATGTTTGGCAATTTCCGGGGTAGTGTTCTTTATATTAAAAAACAGGTCTACCTGGTAATTACCAATGGTACTGTCTACATAGGCCATGATGTAATCCGGATTAAAGTTATAGTACCCTTTTGTTTTTAACCTCAGGTCAAGCCGGTCTCTTTCTGCTACAATATCACTAAGGCGGTAAGGCATCCCTTTTTTTAACAGGCTTCTCCGCTTTTTTTTAGTATCCAGTTGTTTCAGTAAAGCAGAGCTATCGTTTACCCAGGTGATGTTGCGGATAGTATGTTGAGGAAAAACAGTTGCGTTGTAAACCGCAGTTGTAAAATAACCCTTGTTAACCGTGTCGCCCTTTACCTTACTATGGAAATAGCCAATGTTTTCAAGATAGGCGTTCATATTTTCGGCCGTAACTTTTGCATTTACCCGGCTGCTCAATACAGGAGGTTCGCCCAGTTTATTTCTTAAAAATGCCCTGAAGCCTTTGGGCCTTTTGGGTTCGCCGATGAAATAATACCACCACACTTTATAAGGCTGACCCAATAAAAACTTATTGGTTTTCGGCCTGGCTGTTGCTTTTAGCTGGCTGCGCAACGACTTCGCAGATGCTTTCACATCCTTTTGTTTTTCCACCTTAATAATTGCGCCGCGGTAGAGCCTTTCACCGGGAGGCAGCCGCTTGCCAACGCTGCATCCCGCAGCAGTTAGCAGTAAAAAAAACAAACCGTATATGCTGAAATACTTCATTTTTATTTTGTAACCTTTTTCATTTTTCGCGCAAATAATTCCCTGAACTTATCATAATCCATCGTAACAATAAACGCAACGCCTGTTTCAAGCACATAACCATCCAGTATCACTTCAAACTGCGTTTTTTTGTATGCTCTTAAAAGATATTTACCATCCTGGGTTAATTTATAATTCACTGTTACGTCCGGTAAAAATCCACTTCCTTTTTGTTGTGCTGCTTTTGCCGCGGCATCCTGACCCTCTATACCAAAATTTTTACCTACGCTGATGCTCAAACGGTCGTTTACAAAACTCTTGGTTACTGCCACATTTAAATCCGTTCGTTGCTGGGCGTCGCCACTGGTGTAGTCTTTGTAACTATTCAGGTTAAGATCAACGTCCAATCCTTTAAAAAGATCAGATGCAATATTATCCAGTGCGGAAGAAAGAAATTTGCTAACGCTCTGCCTTGCCAAATCACCAAAGCCTCCACTGCTGCCCCCGGAGCTGCCGGTAGAAAAGAAGTCGGTACTTTGTTCGCCTACAAAACGGTTGAATAAAAGCAGGGAGAATACCTGCCGGTTAGTTGCAGCCACGTCACCCTTTAGCTGCGTTAGTTTGTTATCAATGGTAGTGCGCAGTTCGCTGCTAATATTCAGGTTTTTGCTTTCTTCCGGCAATTCTATATCGAAACTAATTTCGGGCTTCAGCATGGTTCCTTTCAATGTCAATAAAACCCTGAAGGGAATTTCCTGCTTAAAAGTATTGGCGAGCCTTGGATCAACTGTACCTACTTCATTTCCCAGTAAATCTTTGGCAGAAGTGTTGGCGATATATTCCGCAGTAATATTTATTTGTGCGTTGGCAGGCGGCCCGCTGAAAGCAATGGTACTACCGGGCAATAAATTAAACTGCTTTTTTAAAAACTGGTAGTTTAAAATGTAATATCCGCTGCTAAGCTCGTAGTTACCAGCTAAAATAATATTGCCGCCGGGGTCTACCCCAGCGTTCAACTGTGCATCGCCTTTTAGTTTTAATTCGTCACCCGTACTTGGATCAATGATGATGGTTAGTGCTGCCGCTTTACCAATTTCAATATTGAGGTTGTAATTTAGAAATTGTGCAAAGGAAGGCTTTACTTCTTTTGCCGTACGGAAAGGCGTTTTCTCAGGTAATGCAAAAGTATCCCGATCGATAAACCGAACTACTGATTTGGCGGCATCTTTATTTACATTGCTTTCAGGCAACACCAGCGTTACATCACTTTTATCATTAAGCGAAATATTGCCTTCGATATTGGGAGAGGTTGAATTTCCGGTAACGGAAATATCGGCATCCACCGCTGCAAAACCATACACCTCGTTTGAAAAAGCTTTGGCCACATTTACCAATGTAAAATTGGTAGAATTGACGGCAAGATTTAGATTATACTCTGATATGGATCTGGCAGTCACCTCTCCATCCAGCACAAGGGTATGGTTGGCAGAATCTTTTACCGTAAAATTATCGAGTGAAATAGTGGGATAGTCAAAAGAGATTTTTTGCTTGTCAATGGTATAGGTAGTACCTAGTTTTGCAATGCTGAAACGAGCGGTATCAAAACTTACAGCTCCATGCCACTGCGGCTCAGCAAACTTTCCATTGATGGCGATATTACCACTGATGCGACCGGAAGAATTTACCAGATTCCCCTGCGAAAAAGCCTGCAAAGTGGTCATATTTAGATTGCCTATTTGCATGGTGATGTCAAACTGCTTGGTATCATCATTTAGATAATAGTCACCTTTTACATTCACCTCATTACCATTACCCGTTAAATCCATTGCGGCCGAGATAACATTTTCGCTTGATTTTTCTGTAATCAGGTGTATGTTTCCTACAGGCTGTTGCATAAACTGCAAACTGTCTGCATTAATGTTACCTGTAAAGGCCGGTAATTTTTTATTAAATTCAGCAACGGAAAATTTGCCATTGATTACACCCGATGCCAGCAGCGTATCGCTGTTCATCATGGAGGTAATATCTCTTATTTTAAAATTACTGATGGTTACATCAATAGGACTGTTTAATACATTTTCCCTGCTGGCGGCTGCAATTTTGCTGCTATCATAACTAACCAAAAAATTGTTAACCAGTATGCCGTCGGGTGAATAAGTAATTTTATTGTTAGGTGCAACCAACCATTTTTTGTAATTCAGCATTAAGGTATCTTTTAAAGAAAAAGTATATCCTTTATTTTGCTGCGCAATGTCGGCGCCAATAACAAAGCGGTTGTTGTTTTTTACATCTCTGGTAGATGCTGTTATACTTAAACTATCACCGGCAACAGCTGCAATAACAGCGGTTTTATAAAAGCTGTTGCTGCCAAAATGCAACGTATCAAAATTAATTGCCCCCGAAATATCTTTATTGAGTGATGTTATATCGATTGTTCCGTTGCTTACACTATTGGTTTTATACACAAGGCTCGGCACCGTTGCATGTAGTTGCAGTGCACTGTCCTGTGCATCAGAAGCATAGCTTCCTTTAAAGACAATATTTTCATAGGTAAACCCATCTACCAGGCCTTCCACTACCGGGCTTTTTTTAATAGTGCCACTAAAATTGATCTGCTGCGGCTGAACATTTCGAATAACCGTATCTGTTACGTGATAATATTTGTCGATGTACTGCAACAAAGAAGGACCAATTTTATCGTATGCAAATTTTCCATTGGCAACGATATCCGCCATTGGCGAAACAAGACTAATATTATTCTTCCCATTGGAAGCTGTTGCTTTTGCAACAATGCTGTCAAGCGCATAGCGTTTACCTTTAATCGTTAAGTGGGAGGAATCAATTGAGGTATATACGTCCATGCTATCCGGATTCAAATTATCAGCTTTTACAAATGCATTGAAAGATGCATTCAATGTATCAGGATATAAATTAAGCGCTTTCAATTGTATAGTATCCAATCGCAAGTTTGCTTGCACAGAGGGATATTGGCCACTTACATTTGCAGTAGCATCATAATTAAGTTTTATATTAGGATCATCAATACTTCCATCACTGACAACATCTCCATTTTTTAAATTGGCGTTGAACAAAATGTTGTTATAGTCATATTTTTTTAACCTCACTTTTTTTACAGTTGCTTTTACTACGGCCATCATAGTTTTATAATCCAAACCGGTTCCTTTCGCATATCCGTTGAAGGTTAGGGCCCCAATAATTGAATCTTGCTTTATCAGTTTGCCTACCTCAAAATCCTGTGTAGCGAAACTTAAATCATAGCTGGCTTTTTGGGGATCTTTAAAATGATGCACATATCCATTCACTTTGGCCACGCCATAACTTCCCCGAAGGGTAAGATTTGGCTGCACATTATTCATATCACCTTTTGCCGTACCTGTAAGTATCATCAGTTGAGGTAAAATAACGGTTGGTGGAATAGTACCAGGCGGAACAAGAGCTTCAATAAAGCTTCTCTTCACCCGGCTATTGGTAATAACCACATCGTATCGAAGTGATGCGGGTTTATCTATATTTTTAACTGTACCCTTTCCCTGCAAATTAAAATCAGTGCTGTTGATATCAATGTCTGCCGTGCTGCTTTTCATGTTGCCTTTCAGGTGCGTTCCCAAACTGAAAGTAGCAGGCAGTTTATTCATTAGTTCAATAGTTGAATTAGCAGGCAAAAATTTTATGATATCCGATTTGGGCAAACTGCTGTTAAAAATAGTAATATCATATGCCAGGCTATTGCTGTCGGTTACGTTATATAAAACTGCTTTGGCATTTATAGTAGTACCGTCTAATCCCGAAAGCTGAAACACAGGGATATTTAATTCCTTTAATGTACCATTGATGGCTGCAGATATGGAAATGAATGCATTCCGGAATTTTTGTTCCGGAATATACTTCTTTACAAATGGCGCTACCATATAAATATCATTGATAGCTATCCTTGTATTTTTTAACCGCACATCAACATGGCTGTTTTGCGGTGTAAGGGTAATCTTTTTTACATCATCATATTTTACCACCAGTTGATTTTGAATAACACTCTGTGGTGTTTTTACAAACAGTTCTTTCAATTCAACTCCCTGATTACTGTACCTTATTTTGGCATGCGTAGTATCTATTATAAAACCACTTTTATCTGCAAAGGCAAGCTGCCTGATATCGGCCAGAATGGTGTCATTGGAATAAAATATTTTACCGGTGCTGATATTGATTTTGTTCAATCCAATATGGGAATAATCAAAGCCGGGTTGAGGCGCTTTATTGTTGTCATCATAAACAGCAATATCATTTTTTAACGACAACTGATTGATGGCCAGTTTCCAGTTGCTGTTTGAAGCAGCACTGAACGCCACTGAATGAACCGCCAGTTTTGGCGCCGTAAATTTGATAGAAGAGCTGTCCAGAACAACATCGCCCAGGCTCGCATTTTCAGCAGCAAGATTGAGGTTGGCTTTAGTAACCTCCAAATGTTGTATGTTATTGGCATAATACATTCCGTTTACTTTATTTTGATACGCAACTTTTATATCAGCAAGCCTGATATTACCTGCATTTAAAAAAAGGTCAACGGCTGTGGTATCTGTAGCAGTAGCTGGAATCTCTTTTATTGTTACCATATTAACAACAATACCCGAGGCAATAAAATCATCCACACCAAAGCGCATCCTGTCTGGTTGAAACTGGTTTAAATTAGCCACCGCATTTTTTATACCGGCAGTAAAAATATTACCTCCGTAATTATCAGTAAACTTCAGGCGGATATCATCCAGGATCAATTTTTTAAAATTAATTTTCAACGCCGCAGTATCGGCAATAATAGTTGTATCCTTTGTTGCACCGGCAAATGCATTCATAACAAACTGATAGTTGAAAGTGGTATCATTTTCAGGCCTGAAAATATTAGCGTACATATTTTTGACTGCCACCTTGCCTATATCTATTTTACCGGTAACCAGGTGAAGCATGTTGATGTCAACTGAAATTTGTTCGCCGTATAACAAAGTATCTTTTCTTTCGTCTTCCAGGTATATGCCCTTTAATTCCACCCACTTGGGCAGGCTGAAATCAACGGCCTGAATAGATACTCTTGTTTTTAATTTTTGCTGCAGAAAAGATTGAAGTTTGTTTCGGATGAGCGCTTTGCCGGAGGAGGTATTTATATAAATGAATACAGCAATTACAAGAAAGAAAATGGTACACAACAGGTACAAAAAAATTTTACCTGTCTTTTTTAAAATTGCTTTTGTTGTCATTCACTAAACCCGGTTTACCTTGCTACATGTATCAGCTACCACTTTCAGTAACCATTAATCAACCATATGTAGTAAAATATTATGCCTGTTTTAAAATAGCTGTATTTGCACCATCCCTTTCGCTATTGCAAAACATTTGGGTACTTACGTGGAATAAATTCTACAAGATGTATTAAGCGAGGTTGGATAAACATTGATCGATATCAATTCCTTTACCAAGCACACCTTCAAAAAAATCGCCGGATTGATGCACCCTCGCCAGCATATTATGAATGGTGAAGTCTCCGGGGTGAAGCCCTTTCTTTACTTCTTTCCACTGTAACGGGGCAGATACTGTGGCTCCAACTTTTGGACGTAAACTATAAGGTGCTGCAATGGTTTGGCCACGCCGGTTTTGCAGATAATCCAGGTAAATATGTTCGTCCCCGCGTTTAGAAAGGCTGCGTTCCAATGTGGTAAAAGCCGGTAGTATTTCACTTACCTTACTGCAACAAAAATGCGCAAAGTCTTTTACTTGCTCATACATATATCTGGCACCCAACGGAACATAAATATGCAGGCCTGTAGCCCCCGAGGTTTTACAAAAAGAAACGGCGCCGGCTTTGTCCAATAATTGCTTGAAAGTGTTGGCAGTTTCAATCACCTGTTCAAAAGTATTTTTTTCAGACGGGTCAATATCAATTAATAAATAGTCGGGTTTATCAAGATTTTTAGTGGTGGAGTGCCAGGGATTTAATTCAATACAACCGAGGTTATTCAGGTAAGCCAGCGTGGCGGCATTGTTACAAATTATGTAATCGATTTCCCTGTCGGCCGACTCCGAAAACAGCTCTTTTGTTTTTACAAAGGAAGGCGCATCTTCTCCCGCATCTTTATGAAAAAATCCACTGTCATGAATGCCATTCGGATTTCTTCTCAACGACTCCGGACGGTTTTTTAAATAAGGTAAAATGCAGGCACTCATTTGTTGGTAATAATCTGCCACCATACCCTTGGTAACATTATCTTCAGGAAAATAAATTTTGCCGGGGTGCGTGATTTTTATTTTGGCTTTTCCTATAACAATTTCTTTATCATTTACATCGCCGGTTTGCCCTGCTGAAGCACTTTTTTTTGCGGTTGATGTTGCTTTGTTCATAAAGAAGTATTTATTATTCAGGCGCTCGAATCAGGACGCTTTTTTTGTTTTGGCAGACAAACTTGCCTTTAACTGACCCATTAAATCTTTAGCTTTGCTATGTACTACCTTCATGTGAGCAGCGGCGGGTTTGGCTCCCTTAGCCTTGGCTTTAATCAATTTTAATAATTGCTGTGTATAAGTATCTTTATAGGACGAAATATTAAATTTGGCTGTTAACTGGTTGATGAGGGAAATAGCCATTTTAAGTTCAGCCGGCTTTACAGCAGAAGGCCCTATTTCTAATTCTTTCGGGTTCCGTATTTCTTCGTGAAACCTCAGCTGATTCAGGATCATGATGTCTTCAGTTGCCCGCAAAATTGCAAGGTGTTCCTTGTTACGCAATACAAAAGTTGACACGCCAGCCTTACCTGTTTTTAGTAATGCCTCTTTTAGTAATGCATATGCCCGCACACCTGATTTTTCTGGTACAAGGTAATAAGGATTCTCATAATAAATGCTGTTAATTTCCGTCTCGTTTACAAAGTCACTTATTTCAATCACCTTGGTTTTTACGGCATTAGCCGATTCAAAATCCTTATCATCCAGTACAACGTATTTATCGTTTATCATAAAGCCCTTCACGATGTTGCCCCATGCTACTTCTTTTCCCGTTTTTTCATTTACCCGTTTAAAGCGGATATTTGCCAAATCTTTTTTGTCGAGCATATCAAGGTCCAGTTCGCTGCCCTGTGTCGCACTGTATAATTTTACGGGGATATTTACAAGGCCAAAACCTATTGCTCCTGTCCAGATGGGTCGCATACATTGAAATTTATTTTTTGTAATTGCATTAGTTTGATTCTAATATTTTCATCACTATTTGTTCCTCAGCTGTCAGGCCAGCTTTATTATCGTCTGCTTCAATTGTATCAAGTTGTGCCAGGTATTTCTCCAGCGATTTATTTTCATACAGCGATAATATTACCGGGTGCACGTAATATTTTTTACACACCGTGCGTGTATTCCCTAACTGCACTGATACCTTATCAAGGGCTTCCACTATTTTCTTTTTGGCTTCCGTAGCAGTGTCAAAAAAGCCTAACTCCTTAAAGGCCAAAAATGCATGCAGTGTGCCGGACCAGGTTCTGAAATCCTTTGCCGTAAAGTCGCCGCCACTTGTCTTTCTTATATAGTCATTCACCATACCGGAATCAATTGATTTGCGGTTTCCTGTTTCATCATAGTATTGAAACAGTTCTTTACCCGGAATGTCACGACATCTTTTTACGACAGCCGATAATCTTTTACTACGTAAACTGATATCGTGATGAACACCCTTTTTTCCCTTGAAAGAAAATTTAACTTCACTACCACTTATCTTTATGTGCTTATCTTTCAGGGTTGTTAACCCAAAGGAGCCATACATTTTTTCATACATACTGTTGCCAACCCGAATGTTTGTGCGCTCCATTAAGCTGATAACCAAAGCCAGCACTTTTTCAAGAGGCAGCCCCGGTAAAGACAAATCTTTTTCTACCTGCAAGCGAATGGCCGGCAACACTTTTCCAAACTGGTATAAGCGATAATATTTTGTATGGTTACGTAACAGGTTCCAAAGATTATGGTATCTGTACTGCTTTCGCTTTTTAACATCAATGCCTGTTGCCTGCAGGTGCCCATTGTCTGCCTCACATATCCACACATTTTCCCAGGCAGGTGGAATTACTAAACCTTTTATCCTTTTTAAATGCAGTTCATCCGTCACCCGTTTTGTATTGGGTGCAACATATAAAAACTCATCTCCCTTTTTAACCCGTTGTATACCGGGCTCTGTGTCGTGCACATAAACTAAATTGATAGCCTGTGCTGTTTTTTCAGGATCGCCAATGATACGCCGGATTTTTCTTTTCGGTATTTGTAAAATTTCCTCCGCGACTGCTGCCATAATTTCTTTACTTTATTTTCCTATCTGAAAGTATTGTGCCCTAATTTTTGATGCTGATGCAAATTGTTTCTGATAAAAAATATTCCCCTTCCTGTTAGTTGCGAGTAAATTTCTCTACACCTTCCTTCCTGAAAGTCTGTTTGTAAGGTAAAACATCGTGGTACACCATTTGAATTATTGTTATAAAATTAGTTGTATGGGCAAGGATGATAATCTCCGTTTTATACAGGATAAAATTCAGGAATTTAAGATGGCTATGTTCAGGGCAGAGATGGATTCAGAGCTACAGCTACCGAACAATATCATTGCTACTTTTAAAACAGATGATGACGGAAACGTGTGGTTTTTTACGTCTTGTAAAGACGCTTATACGACGCAATTTGACAAGGATTTTTTTGCCCATCTGCAATACTACCGAAAAGGACAGGACAGCTGTTTAAAACTGAACGGAAGAGCGTCAATTGTAAAAGAAGAAGATGCAGATAGTGCTGATGCAGACGCTAATTCCGGCACCGGCAACGTGGGGATTGTTTTAATCAAGTTTAAAATTTTACATGCAGAATACTGCGAAAATAAACAGGCAACGTTTTCGTCTGTAAAAGAAAAATTTAAAACCTTTTTTAACGACCTGTTCATTCCAGGTTCGCACAGAATATATGATTTTACTTAGTTGACGCATATTCTCTTTGACTACAAGCATGCTCAAAAATCAGCCACGTTTAACGGCTGATTTTTTTATGGGCGAAACTTCAGGCGTTTAAATCCTTCTGTACACATCACCGATACCAATGTAGCAAGACCAACCACGCATAGTGCATTTCCGGCCACGGCGGTAGTTTTGAAGACGGTTTGCAAACCCGGTACAAATACAATCAGCAGTTGCAATGCCACTGTTAACACAATTGTTACCCACATAAACTGATTGGCAAATAGGCTACGCGAAAATACACCAAACTGAAAAGATCTTACAGACAACGCGTTGCCTAACTGTACAAAGCACAATGTGGTAAACACCATCGTTTGCTGTGCCTTAACGTCATAGCCTTGCCGGACAGCCCACCACTGAACAGAAAGCGTTGCTATCGTTATAATAACGCCGGTAAATAAAATATTTACGGCAAGGCCTCCGGCAAACAAATTTTCTCCCGGAGGCCGGGGAGGTTTTTGCATGATATTTTTTTCTGCGGGTTCCCCTACCAGGGCCAAACCAGGAAACCCATCTGTTACCAGGTTAATCCAAAGCAAGTGGATGGGCAACATGGGAATAGAAAAGCCAAACAGTGGCGCCATAAAAATGGTCAATATTTCGCCCAGATTACAGGCCAGCACATACAAAATAAATTTGCGTATGTTGTCGTAAATCCTTCTTCCTTCTCTGACAGCATTTACAATCGTAGCAAAATTGTCATCCAGTAAAATCATGTCTGCTGATTCCTTACTAACATCCGTACCGGTTATGCCCATGGCAATACCAATATCAGCCTGCTTCAATGATGGCGCATCATTTACGCCGTCTCCTGTCATAGCAACAAACTCTCCCTGCTTTTGAAGTTGTTGTACTATATGTAATTTTTGTTTCGGTGAAACCCTTGCATATACCAGCGTGCTTTTAACTATACCTGCAAATTCCTCCGGTGCAAGATCAGTCAGATCTGCACCAGTTTTTATTCCATCGTAAGTGGCACCCGTTATTCCCATGCGGGCGGCAATTGCTGCGGCGGTAAGTGGCTGATCTCCGGTGATCATGACTGTTCGGATACCTGCTGTTTTACATTGACTAATGGCATCAATTATTTCGGGCCTTGGCGGATCAATCATTGCCACCATACCTAGTAATTCCAAATCTGTTTCTATTTCGTTGGTTACAACGGCAGGCGGCTGGTCAAATATTCTATACCCCAAAATTAATACCCTTAACCCATCAGCAGCCCATTGCCTGTTTTTAGTCTGCCATTCCGGAATTTGTGGTTTACTTTTTTCATCAAGGGATTCCAGCATTTTTACCGGTGCTCCTTTCACAAATAAAATCCATCGGTTGCCGTGCTTATGCAAGGTACTCATCTTCATTCTTTCGGAGTCAAAAGGCAGTCTTGCTACTCCCGGAAACTGGTTACGTGCAGCCTCTCTTAAAATGCCATGCTGCATGGCATAATCTACCAGTGCTTTTTCTGTCGGATCTCCGAGTAAACCACCTGCTGCAAAACTTATTTCATTATTTAGCAGCATTGCATGCAGTAGCAAATCTTCTAAACCGGGCGCTGCGTACAGGTTTTCAACCTGCATACTATTTTGTGTAAGCGTACCTGTTTTGTCGGTGCAGATATAGGTGACAGAACCCAGTGTTTCTACGGCCGGCAATTTTCTTATCAACGCTTTTTGTTTTGCCATACGGCGGGCTCCCTGCGCCAACGCAATAGTTATTACAGCCGGCAAAGCTTCAGGCAACGCCGCTACTGCCAATGATAAAGCCGTAAGAAACATTTGAAAGGCAGGCTCACCACGCCAAAGCCCCAATGCGAAAACCAGCAGGCAAATAATAATTACAACAACAGACAATTGTTTGCTAAAGACCGCCAGCCGCTTTTGAAGCGGCGTTTGCTGGGTAGCAGGCGAAAGCATGCCGGCAATCTTTCCCAGTTCGGTGTCCATACCAATAGCCGTCACCACCGCTTTGGCACTGCCCGCACTTACGAGCGTACCTTTGAATACCATGTTAAGCTGATCGCCGGGCACAAGATTTTGATGCGCTATTGTATTGGTATGTTTTTCAACTGCATTGCTCTCGCCGGTAAGCGACGCCTCGGCGGTAAGCAGCGAGTGAACAGCAATCAATCTTCCATCTGCCGGCACAATATCACCCGCGTTTAACAACATGATATCGCCGGGTACCAATTCTGCCGCTACAAGTTTTACCGGGTTATTATTACGTATTACCAGTGCATAACGCGGATCCATTTGTTGTAACAGCAGTATGGACTTTTCTGCATTGTATTCCTGCGAATAACCCATCCAGGCATTTGCAATGATTATGGCTAAAATTACGCAGGCATCTATATGTTCGCCAGCAATAAACGAAATGACAGCAGCACCAATCAATATCAGGATCATTATATCTGTGAATTGCCCCAGTAATATAGCCAGCCTGCTCTTTTGTTTTGTTTGCGTTAACACATTCGCACCGTATTTTTTTTGAAGTGCAGCAACTGTTTCGTCACTTAAACCTGTGAAGGATGTATTGAATTGTTTTATAACATCGCCCGTACTAAGTTGATAGTATGTATTCATTTGCAACAAATCTTTGATAGCGTAAACATTTATCAGCAATAAGGTAGTAACAAAATTTGACAAATAAAATTTAAAAAAGACACAGGTTTAAAAAATAAGAGCAGAGGTTAAGTCTACCTGTAGAAACTATCAAATCAGCAAAGAAAAGATGTTATTGCTGTTCAGATCAGCAAATCGAAACGTTATGTACCTGCGTTTATGGCCGGTGCGTTTTTTGCGATGATGAATAACGAAGTTTTTCGGCAGTTGTACTCAAGTTGCCCTGTTATATCTTATGTTCCATCCGGCGGGTACTGGCAGAAAGAACTACAAAGTAATTGTACCGCAACCACACACGGGTATCGTCGTTGATTGATTCTATCAAATTTATAAACTGGTTTGTTTGAAACCTGCTGAAATTTTAAGAAAAGAAATAATTTGTGAAAAGAATAGCAGTCAACTTTTGTAATTTTGCCGCGGTTAATCATCCATATCCGTTAGTTAATTAAATGTATTTAGTTAGGATTGGTATTCTACTTGTCAGACCAAACCTGTTTGATAACCAGCCAAAATTTTAAAGCTATATTGAATGAACAGGACGATTGCTATAGGAGACGTACATGGCGGATTAAAAGCGCTGCAACAGGTATTTGAACGTGCAGGTATTACTACAACCGATAAATTGATTTTTTTGGGAGATTATGTTGATGGCTGGAGTGAATCTGCAGGTGTAATTGATTATTTACTTGCCCTTGATAAAACAAATGAATGCATTTTTTTAAAAGGCAATCATGATGAATGGTGCGAAGAATGGCTAAGATCTGGAAAGGCAAACGGCACCTGGCTGGCACATGGCGGCGAAGAAACCATTAGCAGCTACTATGCAGCCGCTACAGAAGCCCGCAGCTGGCACCTTATTTTTTTAGAGCAACTGCCTTATTATTTTATTGATGCTAAAAAGCGGTTATTTGTACATGCGGGTTTTACATCCAATCAGGGTCCGCAGAAAGAAAGCAATATATCCGACTTAAACAGGGACCGTACCTTATGGGATATGGCAGTTACCATGCACCTGCGGGAAAAACCAGGCTCACTTTTCTTTCCCAAAAAATTAAATCTATTTAAAGAAATATACATCGGCCATACGCCTACAATTTATTATGATGAAGACGTTCCCATGCAATCCTGCAACGTTTGGAATATCGATACCGGGGCCGCTTTTACAGGTAAACTCAGCGTTATGGATGTTGATACAAAACAATATTGGCAAAGCGATCCTGTGTATCAATTATATCCAAATGAAAAAGGAAGAAACAAACAGGATAATTAAGAATCGCATGGCAATCATATTGAAAAAATGTCCTTTCCAATTTAAACATCAAACAATGTCCATTACCCATATTTTTGCCTAAAATTGGTACATGCTGAAAGGACTACTGCTCCGGGATACTCGAGGCTCCGGCTTTGATAAAAAAGAAAAGACGCTTTATTTTTTATTACTGTTTTTTTTCGCTAGCCTTTATATGCCGGGGGTAACCTGGTTGTATAATGTTGCCATGTGGCTGTTTTTTGTGTATAGCTTTTTCTTTAATTCCATGTTACAAAAATGGGAATTATTAAAGCAGCGAAAAGAGATATTGCTGATGATGGCTTTCCTTTTACTAAACGCAATCAGCGCACTTGTATCGCACAACCGGCAGGAAGGCATTTCCTTTCTCGGGATACGAATCAGCTTATTTGTGATTCCTTTTGCTATTGGCTCCATTTATGTCAATGCGCAGTTGAAAGAAAGGGTGGTTGCAGGCTTTGCCACTGTTACTGCCTGTGCAGCCATCGGTTGCCTGGCCTGGGGTATGTATCGTGCCGGTGCAAATCACGACTGGTCTTTAATGTACAATGATAATCTCAGTGATATCATCAATTTTCAGTCAATTTATTTTGCCATGCTGGTAAACCTGGCTGTTTTTAGTTTCGTCTATTTGATGGCTAAAAAATCGACGCTCATTAATGAAAATTTATTGGTGCCTGTATTGATTATTTTATTGGTGGTGAACTTTTTACTTGCCAGCAGAATGGCCATTATTATTTTGTATAGCACCGCATTTGTATTTGCCATAATCCAGATCATCCGCAAAAAAAAATGGCTGGAAGGCATTACTCTAATAATGGGATTGCTATTGGCTGGCTTTTTACTGGTAAAATTTTTTCCGAAAACAATCAACCGTTTTAAAGAGCTTAGCTATACCAAATTTGATTACCGCAGCGAAGCCAAAGAAAGCCATTTTAATATGGCCCTTACAGCAGATCAGTGGAATGGCGCCAACATACGCATAGCGGTTTGGCAATGTGCCTGGACGGTTATTAAACAAAACACGATTTTTGGTACCGGTCTGGGCGACAAAATGGATGTACTGAAACAGGAATATGCCAGGAAAGGCTTTGCGTTTGGCATACAGACCAACAGAAATGTACACAATAATTATCTTGATGTATGGATGAGTTTGGGGCTTACCGGGCTGATTATTTTTTTGGCTGGATTTATTATTTTACCTGCGTATAAATGTGTTCATACCGGTGACTGGTATGGACTAATGATATTGATTAGTTTCAGTGTATCACTGTTTGCAGAAACCTATCTTGACAGAACGATGGGCAATACTTTACTGGCATTTTTTATTGCGTTTATCAGCAGTTGTAAAAAACGTCCTTAACGAACAGCTACTGATTATCTGCCAGGTACATTTCTACTGCTTTATTTGTTTCTCCAAAATAAGCCAGTGCGCCATGTTTCATATACGCAGTGCGGCCACAGTATTTTTTTATCACTTCCATACTATGGCTAACAAGTACAACGGTCTTGCCTTCTATCCAGGAGGATTCAAAAACTTTAATAGCCTTTTCCTGGAACTTCATGTCGCCTACAGCAAATATTTCATCTAAAAACATAATACTTGCTCCTGCGTTTACCGCAATCGAAAATCCCAGGCGTGCCACCATACCAGAAGAAAAATATTTGATCTTGGTATCAATAAATCCTTCCAGCTCTGCAAAACTTACAATTTTATCAAAGATTGCGTCAATGTCTTTAATCTTCATCCCCAAAACCGAAGAGGATACATAAATATTTTCACGTGCGGTAAGTTCGTGACTCATGCCAACACCAAGGTTCATTAGTAATGTAGTACCGTTGATGTCAACAAAACCGGTATCAGTTGGATAAACGCCAGCAAGCAACCTTATCAACGTTGATTTACCGCAACCGTTTCTGCCTATCAGGCCCACACACTCACCCTTGTTAATTTCAAAATTCATCATCTTAATTGCCTCCAAGTTTTTATTGCGTGGCGGATTAAAGAGATTGAACAGGCGGTGTTTTACAGTGTTGTGACTGTCTTCACTGATGTGAAATGTTTTACTGATGTTTCTTGCTTTAATTACAATTGTACTTTCCATAACTATAATTTTTCGGCAGCCTTAGCGCCAAGTTTATTTAATAAAATAATGCCGACCAATAAAAAAAAGATGGCATAGCCGAAATCAAAAGCCAGCAATTCAAAATCCGGTGCAACACCGTCCATCATTACCCGCCTTGAATTTATAATTATACCAGCCATTGGATTGCCGTATTCAAGTGCTGGCAGAGATTCTTTAAAAGAAGATAATTTGTAAAATATGGGGGACAGAAAAAACAAGAACGAAATAAATACCATCCAGATTTGATTGATATCTTTTGCAATGATATAAAGATTAGAAAGCATCAACGAACAGCCCAGGGATAAAATGAAGAGATTTATGAAAAGCACAATTACCCAAAGGTTATTATACGATATTGGATTAGATTGTGATTCAAAGAAATGATAAAAAAGGAAAAACATACTGAGATTGAATAAAAAGCCAATACTATTAGAAAATAATGTTGAAATATAAATCTCCAGCTTGTTCATATTGCTATACTCATACAGGTACTTTTTTGTATTTAAAATCTGAATAGTTCCTGTAGTTGATTCTACAAAAAATATCCAGAAAACTAGTCCGATAAAAAGATAAGATGCAAACGCAGGAACGTCAGTTTTTAAAATTACTTTAAACGCCACATAATAGATAGCTATATCCATTAACGGCTTTAATAATGCCCAAAATAACCCCAACTTATTTTCATAATACCGTAGCTTAAATTCAATTTTTGCAAGTAGCCACAAGCGTTCGTATTTATTGCTTCTGGATTTCCAGTCTTTTAATATGTTTCCTATCATGGGTAAGTTAATTTTTGAGGGTAAACAGAATTTTATTTAATCTATTACTTTAATATTTTTTAATCTTAGAAATTGAGTTTTATAAAATTTGACAGTATTCAATTTTTATTTTAATGCGGCAGGTCTTAGTTCACTTGTAATATACCAGTCATCATCATAACCATCTTTTTACTGTAATTGCAGCTTTGCGTAATATGCTATTCGATTTGATTATTGCAATCATTTTTTGCTTTACCCTTTGACTTATAAAACCAGCACCGGGCAAACCATACATTAACGTGGGATTATCATAGTTCATTCCAGGGCCGTTGGCATTTAGTAGATTTGAAATGTCGGTTGCGAATGTAGCATAAAAATCAGCATGTTTTTCAGAAATCAATCGGTATAAATACAATTGTTTATCATTTGTAAATGCTCTCGCCATCGAATTTTTTCTTATCCTGTAATTCCATAACGGTTCTGGGATTACTACACCTTGAAATCCATTTTTAACCATATTGATCACACTATCATAATCTTCCATTCCATAAATCATAGCAGCATCGTTTAAACCAGCCTTTAGAAAGCTCTCCTTTCTGTAAACCAACGCACTACTGTTTACCGAATTATGAGTAAGTAAATAAGGAGGTTCGGGGTTAAATGCGGGCCAAATCTTCTCGCTGTTTCCAAAATATTTACCCCAACAACCCACAAACCCAATATTGTCATAAGCAGTTAAAACCTGTATGGCTTTTTGGTAATAGCCAGCTTCCACAGTATCATCCGGGTCAAGAAATGCCATAAGTTCTCCTCTTGCCATTAGGGCTCCTGTATTCCTTGCTAAAGCAAGTCCTTCATTTTTTTTATGATGAATCAAAAAATTGTATTTTTTAGAAAGATCACCCAGCACTTTTAAACTTTCAGGGTCGGTACTGCCATCATCGATCACGATAATTTCGATATGCTTGTAAGATGAGGCGATAATAGATTTAATAGATTCTTCAACATACATTCCCATGTTATAAAAAGGGAGCACAACTGTTAATAATGGCTCGCTTGCAATTTTTGCAAGACTGCTTTCTTCCTTTGCTATAATGGGACGTATAAACGGGAAACTTTTGCGGGCTGTATTTTTTTGTAGTAGCTGGTTTACTAATAATGCTTTTTTTTTAAAAATAACATTGTAAGTGTAAGTACATTCAATATATTCCAAAGCTCTTTTTGAAATTTCGTTCACTTCTTCGTCAGTTAATAATAAAATAGTGTTGAGTCTATTTTTAAAAGAACCGGTCTCATTATGACTAAATAAAAAACCATTTACCCCATCTTCGATAATTTCTGATTGTCCTCCCTGAACTGATGCCAGAACAATTCTACCTTTACTCATGGCTTCCAAAACAGTGTAAGGGAGATTATCTACAAGGCTTGGAATTATTACTACACAAGCATTGCTAAGATACCCGTCTATTTTTTCCTCGTGAATAGAACCGAGCAACTGCAGCTTTTCTTCTGCAATTTCTTTTTTATATTTTCTTTTTATATGGTGTATGATATCTGTTCCTTCGGGATAATACATATGATTTCCTCCACCAATCATATACAATGGATGTTCAAACCCATTTTCCCATAACTGCTGAAAATACTGGATCAATTCAATGGCTCCTTTTTGCAGGGTCAATTTCCCAAAAAAAATCAATTTATCTTTTCTATTAACCAGGGATACGGACTGGCGTTTAAAAACATATGGGTTAGGCACTACTGTAATCTCCAAGTCATCTAATTTCATTCTTACCTTAAGTTCATCCACCAAGTACTGACTGGGAGAAATGAGCAGATCTGCTCCTCTGATACAAAACCTTTCCATCTCTCCAATCCAAAAATAAGGGAAGCGGTGGTAAGGAACTTTATTGTATTCATAGTACAAAAAAGAGGGAGCATGCAATGTGACAATAATCTTCAGATTTTTAAACAAGGGGTACTGAAGCCATTTATAATTTATGATATAATAGGCGATGCCTCCAAATTCCTGCGATTCCAAAGCTTCAGGTATGCCCTCTGTTTCCAGGTATTGCTTTATTATTTCGGCGAAGGCATAGCTTTGCGCTGTTTCAAAACCAAGTTCGCTCTTTTGCACCATTGCATTAGGATTAAAACGAATCACTCTTACTCCGGATGCTTCAATTTGTTCATGCTTCTTTTTTACTGAAAAATCTTTAACAAATACACTTACCTTCCAATCTTGCTGTTGAAGCATAACAGCGGTGTGTAAACAGTATGTACTGATCCCTCCACCAAATTCAGGAGGATATTCTGTAGTAAGAAGCCAATAGTTCAATTTTTATATTTCTTTACGTTATTATTAAAAAGTGAACGCCATGTTCGTTTACCCATCATTACTTTTATCAAATGTCCCAGCTGCTTATACCATAAAGGCAGTATTTCATACTCATTTCGGTAAAATTCATTTATATTAAGCGATTCATCCTGATCTTTAAATATTTTTAAATAAGCTTTTTGATTTGCTAAATCTTCCTTTGCTACCTGTATATTTTCGTTGAGGTAAACCAGTGCATTTTTTAATTGGCAAAATTGATTTAAATGATTGAAAAGATCTGGATTCTCTTTAAATAAATTAGTTTCTGTATCAGATAAAGCATTTGTAAGCTGTATAAAATCCTTTGATTTAATCCCGATGTATTTTGAGGCGTAGTAACGCTTACTTAATAAGTCGTAGTACGTGTTTACAAAATCCTGCAAGCTGACATCTCCATTATAAATTAAATTCCCTTCACCTCCGGGTAGTAAATCCTCTCCGGCAAAAAAAACAGGCCGAATGCCGTTAAATCCCTGATCAACGGCTTGTTCATCTAAACTTAAAATTATTTTTTCCAGAGGCGAGGTTGTCCAGCTTTTCCTTTCTAAACTCACTACAGGTCGTTCAGCAACATTAAAGTACTTAGGATGAAAAAATAACTGCATGAACATATTCTCCTGTCTTTGTATTGTTTCAACAAATGAATCAAGATTATTATCCGGAACATCAAAGTGGAGCGAAAAGTATATGTTTTTATTTTCGAACAGAATGGAGTTGTGTAACGCCTTTAGAGTTAATTTTTCAATGGTTGCAACACTATCAATAACAAATGAAATGATCATATTATCAATGTCAATGCCTGTATCGAGTAATGAATAATCGTTTGTAATTATGAAAATAGTATTCATCATATGCCCTGTATATAATATCCCTGGCTCCCGGCAATCCAGCTCAGCATTCTTTCCCAGGCATGGGTGTTAGTTCCAAATTCGTTGTCCAGTACATTTCCTCTTTCAAGCGTGGCTCGTATTTTCAAAGCGTTATATTTTTTAAAAAAAGAAACAATTATCTCACTACGAACCCAAAACATTGTCCCCCCTACAAAATCATATTTAATATGGTTGAACCCGTATTCAGAAATTAGCTTTTTGAGAATTCGATTACTATTACAACCAAAATTGTCATCTCTTTGATTATACTCATTAGTTACAAATTCTGAAGCGGCAATAATTCCTATTCTTTTTTTCTTTTCGAATAACTTGCTTATTTTAAGAATATTGTCCGGCTCAATTACACGAAATAATTTTTCCCTCCATAATTGTCCCAGGCTTGTATGAGGACTTCGTTTGTCATGAAGTAAAATGAAATAATCCACTGTAATATTTAGATTTATGCTTAAATCTATCAGGGCTAATTTTCCGCCCACATCCTTTCCAATATTGGTAGTTTCAATGATATAACTACGTGGGAAATCTTGCTTTATTCTATCACTGATTATTTTACTTTTTTGATGGCGACTCACGCTAAACAGAAGGGTGCTGTTTAATTTTTCAAAATTTAAAAAATAGCTTTTTAACTCATCGTATGAATCTTCATAGTATAAATGTGTAAGGATTGCTAAGTTTGCCAAAATAAATATATTAACTTGATCAAAATGTGCAATAAATTTTTACAATATTAGTTTCCGATTATTTTTATGAAATATTCAAATTAATTGAAACTACTTTTCGAAAAGGAAAATTGTTATACTCCGTATTCCCCATCCAAAAAAGATGTCCTTCTGCACTCATAAAATAAGTTTCAACATCATCTTTTAATTTGTTTAAAACTACTGTATAAACTTCCTGTATTTCAAAGCCCTTAAAATAATTATCAAGTTGAGCTTCATGAAATTCCTTCCCCTCGCCCATAAATACATGATCAATAGCATGAATATTGTTCCCGCCATTTTTTAAAAAAACTTTTGTTGCTTTAGCTAATTGAGTAGCTTTTTCTGCGGGTACATGTTCTAAAACGCTTATTGAATAAATAGCATCGAATGAATTTTTAGAGAGCATAGGAAGATTTTCATCAAAATATCTTCTCACAATTTTTACTCTTGGATATTTTTGTTTATACTCATCAAACTGAGTAGGACCGTTTCCGCTACCATCATACGGATCGATTATGGTAACATTATACCCAAGGTTTGTCAGTATATTTGCTACTATAGGCTCCCCTGCACCTATCTCCATAATATTTGAACCAATCGGCACATTCCCCAGGATAGCTTTAACCATCCACGCCCTTTGAATATTTTTCAGATCCCCATTTAAACCACACATTTCCGGTAAATTATTTCTGCTGTCTGCAAAATCTCTGACCGTGCCATAACTAACCTCTTTACAGGCATAGTTGCCTTTGTATAAATCAAGCAGTTTTTGATAGTTCATCTTGTTTTAGTTTATTAGTTATTAGTGCCTGATAATAATCAGATAGTTTTAAAGCATTTTCTTTTTCATCAAAATTTTTCTTTGCAAAATTTAACCCATTTTTACCAATGGCTTTTCCAGATTCCCGTTCAGAAAGTAACAGTCTTATCTTTGAAAGGATTTCCAAAGCATCTCCCTTTTTTAAAAAAATTGCTTCTACATTTTCCTTCATGTATTTTGCAAGATTAGTATGAGGTAAGATCACTGGTTTTCCAGTCATTAAAAACTCAGGCACTTTAGAAGGTAGTCTGTAGTCATTAAAACTATTTGGTTCACCAGGCTGTATCAAAGCATCAGCTAAATTGAGGATAATTGGTATTTCTTCGTAAGAGACAAATCCTAACTCAACGAAAGGAGTACTATCCCAGCGGGACCTATCTTCAAAAAAATCATAATGGTCTACACCTGTGCGCAAAAGTTTAATGGGAATCCCTTGCCTGTGAGCAAGGGCAACGGCCAGGTACAAACTTCTTACTTCTTTATAATTTGCAGGATGGACGTTTCCAATATAGGCGATGACAAAATCCCCTTCACCAATGTTATATTTTTTGCTGAATTTTGAAGAGTCAATATTCAAGTTGAATTTGGACACATCTATAATGGGCCAAATCATTTGAGGCTGTATGTTTTTAGGAACAAATTCAGAAAGGGTATCCATCAAAATTGTAACTCCATCGCATACCGAAAGAAATTCTTTATAATAAACCGGATGTGACAGATGTCCCGGGATATGCTGGTCATCGGGAATGTCTTCAATCCTGTTTACGCCAAACGTTTGTTTTAGTATCGACTCTTCATTGTCTTCTAAATGAATGATTAATTGGGCATTCCTGCACCTGCCTCGAAGGTTTAAAGAAAATTTACGAACTATTTCTCTCGGTGTCCATACATGAATGATATCTATATCATCATTCTGTCCGAATAGTAAATCATCAAATAAAGCTATAGAAAATAACGGAGTCAATCCAACTTCCTTACAGGAGTCTTTTCCAAACGGAACAGCTACTGTAACCGAGTGACCTATCTTCACTAATGCATTTGCATAATGGTAAACATGAAGGGCGCTATTGCTTTTAAAATCGTGATACAGTACAAATATTATCTTCATTATACCACTTTATATTTAGGTTCATAACCAGTTTGCCCCTGTCCATATATATTCAGCTTAAAATTTTGATTATAATATGGATCGGACCTTAATACTGATTCCCATTGATCTTTTAGTAACATTCTATCCATAAAATCATAGTCGTTGCCCCTGCTTATAGACTCATGGTGAAATAAAACCGAAGCAGGCGTACAAATAATTGTATAGCCTTTGTTCCTGATTTTTAAACATAAGTCTACATCCTGATATACAGACTCGTAACTTCCTTCAAAACCGTTTACCTGTCGAAATATGTCTTTCCTTACCATAATACAGGCTGCAGTTACTGCAGACACTTCTCTTGTACATGAAAGTGACCCAAAATATCCATCACTGTCTGAAGGAAAATTTCTCATTACATGATCGGCAGTTTCCCTAAAACCCAAAACAATCCCTGCATGTTGCACCGCGTTATTGGGAAACAGTAACAGAGAACCAACAGCGCCTACTTGTTTGATATCCGCAAAAAAAACCAAATTATTCAACCATTCTTCAACAATCACTTCTGTATCGTTATTTAGAAAAACATAATAATCACCTGACGCATGACCAACTCCAAAGTTATTTACCTTAGAAAAATTGAATTTTTCTTTATAATCTAACACGTTGATTTTTTCATTTGTTTTAAATTTATTCAACAGGTGGATAGCATCACTTTCATTGCTACCTGTATCTATAATTACAATTTCATAATTAGGATATGCTGTTTTTTCTAAGATACTTTCAACACAATTCTTTAACAACGGGGCACAATTTTTTGTCGGAATGATGATACTAACTTTAGGGTAATGTTGTCTTTCAAAGGGCAACAGTGATAATCGATGTGCAAATCTGTTTTGTCTGGCATAACCAGGAATTCCGAGTCTCTTAAAATGCCAGTTGACGGCAAGCTCCTGGAGCATTTCTATTTTGCCTTTAGCATCACCAGTCAGGGCTGTGCTACCTATGCTTTCACGCCAATGGTATAATACCTTGGGAATGTGTCCAATTTTATCAGTAATTTCAGAAACCCGGAGAACAAATTCATAATCCTGCACCTTGTCAAACTTTGAATCGAACCAGCCCGCTTTTTTACCTATAGAATATCTTACGAAAAGCAGATGTCCAACATACATAACACCACAGAAAAAAACAGGTGACCAGTCTGGTTTAAAAAATGGCTGATAATAACTGCCGTCTACATTTATTTTATCCTGATCCGAATATATAACATCCAGATCATTTGAATTCTGAAGATACTTAACCATTTCAAATAACGCGTTCTCTGTTAAAGTATCATCGTGATCTAAGAAAGCTACCCATTCTCCTTTAACTAATTCTAAAGCGGTATTAGTAGAGGTTGAAATGTATCCATTGGTTTTCCTGAACGTAACATTAATCCTCGAATCCTTTTCGGCGTATTTTCTTAATGATTCTCTAACAGCCCAACTGGTAGATGCATCATCGGAAATACACAGCTCCCAATTTCTATAAGTTTGATTCAGCACGGAAGATATGCACTCATCAAGCCATCCTATCGGAGTATTATAAGTTGTTATAACAATTGAAATCAGAGGGCTGTAACTAAAAGCAGCAGTTGTGTCTTTCATTTTTTTGCCCGCTAACCGGGAATCATCGATTTGACTTGCAAGCCATTCTTCATAAGATTGGTTGTCAGCATTGCCATGCTGGTATACGTGCAAGTAGCTCGCTTCACGAAATTCCTTTCTAACGCCACTTATCCCATTACGTTTTAAAGTGGTAAACAGAAATGGCATGGTGTTATGCTTATTTTTGCTTTTTAGCATTAAAAACAGTTTTCTTGCTGCCCTCAACTGCGATAATTTGGAGATCTTAATATCTTGAATTAAAAATTCAGATGGTGTAGTTGTTGGATCAAACCGAATACTTTTCACTTCGCCGGGGAAGGCGACAACAGCAATTATTTTATCTTCTTTTATTTCAGGAATAGGAATTGTGAAGTTTTCATTATACCCATCTCCGAGGTTAAAATAAATCTTGGGCTCCCTAATAGCACCTTTCAAACACTTTATCGGAATGATTATTTCATACCAACCTTTTTTTAATGACTTGGGTAGATTAACATGGAAATGTGGGTCGATGCCCTCATTACGGTAATGAACACTTCCTTCGTAAGTATTTATTATTTCCAGATCTTGAAGTAAAGTTAAACTGTAAACTGACATTATATAAATACGCTTTTGTTGTTAATAAGTAGCGTTATGAATTGTAAATACTCCTAATTTCCGCCTATAAATCAGAGCTGCTTTGTCTTTTTGTTTGCACTCTAAGTATGCTGCTTTTAACAATACTAAATCTTATTACTCATGATGTATCTTAAAATAAGCAAATGACTTAATTGAAGATACTCACCCCTTTTTATTATTTATTTTTCCTTTAATAAATGCGATTAGCTTTTGATTTTTAAATCTTAAGTTATCCTCTTCTAATCGCTTAATCAACAGCTCATAATCCCGGTTATTTTTGTGTGACTCAGTTAAGTACATTTCTGTTTGCTGCTTTTCCAGTTTAACTGATAGAATCTCGTTAAGCAGAATAGTATACTTGTCTGCTACTTCTTTCTTTTCTTCAACTAACCGCTCTATACATGAAAGGTGCAAACTGATAGCTGCAATTAATTCATTTTTTTGCTTTAAATTTTCACTTAAGGTATCCGCCAAAGTGTTAAGCTCTTTCTCTATCTTATTGTTTTTACTTATTAACTCATTATTTTTTTCTTCTTTCATTGCGCAGATCAACTGCAACTCATTTAACTTAATTTGATTAATTACAATTTGATTATTTAATTCCGTTACCTTTTTTTGTTCAATTCCAATTTTGTCTATAAGTTCATCCTGTTTTTTCTGAAATAATTTTTCTTGTACCTGAAATTTTTGGTGGTATTCCTGAGCTACAACTCTATGGGCATCCATTTGCGCCACTTCGTTATTGACTTTTTCAATAAGTTGCTTTTCAAGTTCTTCTATTTTACCCGTCGCTTTAATTATCAATTCATTTTTTTGATGCAGGTCCGTATTCAACAAAAGTTTATCATTATTCAAATTGACTTTATCATCATTAAGTTGCTTGTTAAATTGTTGAAGTAATTTATTATTTTCAAACAGCACTGCATTCTCCTTATCTAAATTTTGTGAACGCTTATCTTTTATATCTAATTCTTTAAGCAAAGTATTTTTTTCAACATTCAAACTGAAAACTTGCTGTTCCAATATAGTAAATTCGCTTTCGCTAAAACACGTTAAAGGTTGTGTATGTGTATTTAAAAAATTGAGCTGATGAGTATCCGGGCCCGAAAGAGACATTTCGATCGAAAATCCCGATGACGACAATTCTTTAACGGCTTTACCGGTCATTAAAGTAAACGCAGGGTCAATGGCTCTGGATATTTGAAGAATACTATCTGGCCACAACTCTTTATTTTTTACCAGAATAAGGTTTTGTTGAGCATGCAAAGAGCATTTATCCCATGACCATTTTATATTTTGAAGACCACCCTTTATGTCAATACTGTGAATATTAATAAGGCCAATATCATCTCCTAAATCAAAGCGAATAAATTCTACACCTTCATCAAACGAACCTAATTCAAATTTAAAAGACTTCCTGGTACCTTGTAACCGTACAAACTGGAAAACAGACCACTCCTCCAAAAAGATACCAGCCGCGCCTGCCCAAAAACATTGAATTTTTATGTAAGGTGTCTCATCATTTTTTTTCGCAGCCTCTAACGTGTATTTTTCGCTGATATAACTGGCTAGTTTATTGATACTCTCACTTTGCAAATTACGTATCATACTATTGTCATGGATTCGATAATAGGAAAGAGGTTTTCCCTCAATAAAATACACCTTTTTATTGTTGCTCCCCATTCTTAACCAAAGCTCATAATCTTCCCACCCACTGTATGGCATCTCTTCATCAAAAAGGCCTAAGTCTATTAAATCTCTTTTTTTTATCATTGACATTGCATCAATGTAATTACCATACATTAATTTATCATAATCATACTCCTGGTTGGAAAATACATTTAGTATTCTGGCGGTCCGGTCTTCAAATTTTTGAATTGGTGCATAACAGGCCGCATATTCAACATTTTTAGATAAAAAATAAAAGTGCATTTTTAAACAGCTCTTACTAATATAATTATCTGAATCTAAAAAAAACAAATAATTGCCCGATGCATTTTTTATTCCGGCATTCCTGCTTTTCGCCAAGCCCAGGTTAATGCTTTGCTTTATGAGATGAATTTTAGCTTTGGCATTGTTTTGAATGCCCTCTATTATATTTATCGAATCATCCGTGCTCGCATCATCAACAATTATTATTTCCAACATATCATGCTGGAATTCTGATTCGAGTACACTATTGATACATTGTTTTATATAATGGCCGTAATTGTAATTGGGAATAATTACAGATACTTCAATTTTATTTTTTGTTTTCATCTAAAACTATTCTTTCAATTTATTTTACAGCGGAGGATAATAGTTACCGTATCCGATTATAATTTGCTGTCTACAAAATTTGAAGGGTTGAAACCTGTTATAATTTTTATCTCTACTTTTTATTATTGCCATTTTTTCTAAAAATCTTTTCTTTAACTGTGCCCAAAAAACTCCTTTGTTCATACGTTCTTTTATACCAGTCAATATCATTCTGCAACTTGCTTAAATCTCCCAGCAGCTTATTGATCAGCTGCCTGTTACCCTCAATCGAATTCCGGGCATTTTCCAGCTGCTCTTTATAATTCCTGAGCTCTGTATCTTTCCCTTGTACTGACTGCAGCAAATTTTCAATGTCTTTTTCAAGGTATTGCTTAATCTGGACCAGGCTCTCGCTTATCTCGAGGTGAACGTTGTTGTCAACTGTTTCCATGTGCCAATTGATTTAGGTGGATGGTGGATGCTGGCTGTTTATAAGCGGCTTTATGGTATAGCCTTCTATATCGTTCACAGGTATCGGTATAATCGAAAGTATTTTTGCAATAATTGGCAGAATGTTCTCCCATTATCCGTAACATGCTGCTGTTATTATAAAACTGCAGTATTTTATTAATCGCCTCATTTTCGTGTTGAAATGTACCGCCATTTAACCCCTTCATCACCAGGTCTTTGTTTCCTACACAATCGGTTAACAGCACGGGCTTTTTCAACGCCAGTGCCTCCAGTACAGAAAAAGGCAATCCTTCAAAAGTGGCTGTAGAAAGGTACATATCTGCACTGCTGACAATACCATTCAATTCATCTTTACCCAGCCAGCCCGTAATGCGGATGTTTTTTGCCGTCAGCAAATGCCGGTCTGTTCCGTCGCCTGCCCATATAAATTCAAACTGATCAAATTCCTCAAAATAGGCTGCAATGCTGTTGAACAACGCTGGATTTTTTTGATTGACAATTCGTCCGCTTGTTACGATTTTGAAGAGATTATTTTCCTGAAAGTTATCCGGCACACAGTCAGCTGGCCTGCTGGGCGTGCCATTATTAATCATCATAACATTAATACCAGCCAACTCATATGCCTTTTGCTCCGACAGAGAACAGCATACCACCTGGCCGCCAAATACGGAAGCAAACTTTTCGAGTCTTTTGTAAATATAATTTGAGAAACTGCTGGCACTGCCTAAAAAAGGTGCACCGTTGGGCGTATATACAACCAGGTGCTGAATACCCAACAACCAGCAAACTATCCGGCCAATAAACCCACCCTTTGAACTATGCAGGTGCACTATATCTAAAGAGCCATTTTTTTTGAGGCGTTTGAGGATCACATAAAGTTCTATAGCAGCGGAAATGTCTGCCTTTACCCGTAAACTCCGTTGCGCCGATTTCCAGCGCAAAAACTTAACGTTCGGATAGGCCAGCTGTATTTTTACTTCAGAAAAAGGCGTTACCTGTTTTCTCTCTCCGTGAATAATGATGTGAAAATCATTATCAAGATTTTCTACCAGCGATTGCAAAAATGTTACAATGCCGCCCGCCAGGGGTTCCACAATATGTACAATTTTCATCTTAATAGGGATAGCTGTTTTTAAAGGGGTTGATATTGGGATGACTACTAATTTCTTAATTACGTTGCATTATATATAACTCTTTTTGTAATAAATATAATTTGGTACGGTATCATCATTAATATAAACAGCTTCACAGATCCCAGCATAGCCAGAAATTTGTTCTTGCCATAAAACGATACCACTTTTCTACGGCTTTTTAACTGAACAGATCTTTGTAATATGGATATTCCTTTATGATTTATTTCGCAGGTTACCAAAAATTCATCGATGATAGCAGTTTTCGCATGGTCTGTCATTGCGTAGAACAGGCCATAATCTTCTGCACAGGGATATTGTTCAGGGTACTTCAATTTTCCTACGCCAGCCATGCGCCACATCACAGTAGGATGGATGAATACATTTCTAAAATACATCTCCCGTTTTATGTGCTTATGAAGAGTAGGGGTGCAATAGCTGTAGGCAGATCCGCTTGTATTATCTTTAAAATAACACCAGCTTCCTGTTAGGTGAATCTCAGGATGCTTGTCAAAAAAGGCTATTTGTGTATAAAATCGGTTGGGCGAGCAAATATCACCGCAATCAAGACGAGCAATAAACCTCGTGGCATAATTTGCATAAATAAATTCCAGCGCCCTGTTCAACGCTATTGTAATGCCCTGGTTTTTGCTATTGGTAATTATTTTGATATCGTGTTGCGGGCAGTGCAATTTTTCGATTGTGACGGCATCTATACTCCCGTCATCTACAATTATAATAACATATTTGCCCCGGTTATAATGAATACTGTTTAAGGAGGTACGCAGACCTTCAAGATTATTATAGCACGGTATTATAATACAGAGATCAATAAGGTTGGTTGGACATATCATAGCTTACATTTGGCGCGACAGGCGAATATAAGAACCTTATTACAGATATAAATGATTATTGATAAAAAGATTATTAATAAATTAAAAAACCAATGTAAAACCAATGTGTCAGTAGAGAAAATTTCTATTGTTCGGGCAAAAAATTCAGCAAAATGTATTTTGAACGTTACTTGCTTGCAATTTAAATTTATATAAAATCTAATACAAGATCAATTATCTTCGTTCATTCAACAGTACTTACAATTCCAATAATTAATTTCGTATCAATCATATTTAAATATTGACTGCCTGCGTAATTTTAAGATTAACCCTATGTCTTCGCTTTCTGTAGTAATAATCACTTTTAATGAAGCGCATAATATTGAGCGTTGTCTGAACTCTGTCAGGCAGGTTGCTGATGAAATAATTATTCTGGACTCTTTTTCCACGGATGACACTGTTGCTTTGGCGTCTAAAATGGGCGTGGTTGTTAAACAGCAGCAGTTTCTTGGATATATTCAGCAAAAAAATGCCGCACTGGAACTTGCTTCAAATAATTATGTGCTTTGCCTGGATGCAGATGAGGCGCTGGATGAAGCTCTTGTGCAATCTATTCTTTCAGTTAAAGAAAACTTTACGGCCACAGCTTATCATTTTAACCGGTGCACCAGCTATTGCGGCCGCTTTATAAGAAATGGCTCCTGGTATCCGGATAAAAAAATCCGTTTGTTTGACAAACGTCATGCGCAATGGGGAGGCATCAATCCACATGACAAGGTAGAATTAACAGTGAAAAATGAAGTTGTTCAGTATTTAAAAGGTGACATGCTGCACTTTTCTTATTATACTATTGAAGAACATTTAGCAAGAATCAATCACTATACTACTATCTCTGCTGCGGCATTATACGCAAAAGGTGTGCGAAGCAACTGGGCTAAAATATTGATCAATCCGCTCTGGCGCTTTATTTACGGATATTTTATCAGGCTTGGTTTTTTAGATGGATTTTACGGCTTCGTAATTGCCATCAATTGTTCACACGAAACATTTCAAAAATATATTAAGCTTTATCAGCTGCAACAATAAGTAATTCAGCCCCGTTGGTGCCCTATACAGTTAGCCCCGCAAGCGAATTGCATTTATCACTGATCTTACTGGATTTCCTTTTATGGCCGAGAATTTCGAATTACCATTTCCTTTTTCACATCCCCCGTCAAGCAAACAAAAATGGCCGTTGAATATGCCGGTAGCGGGTAGCATGAACGCGTAAGAAAAAGGTGAAGAATTATATTGTGCTGTAGCTGGCAAAATTCAACAGCAGCTAAAGATGATGAGATTGGCCCCTGCTTCGCCAAAAAATAGCAGACGCTGCAAAGGGAACTATGATGGCTGAAAGTGAGTTAAGAAAAGGAGGCAGGTTATGATTTATCTGCCTGGGATAATAAAGTTACCTGGCGAAATATCACAACTTTCCGGCTTGCTGCCGTCAGCTGGATAATGGCTGTTTTATTCATATCCACTTTTTATTACAGTCAGAATTATTTTGAATCTGCCATTGGGTTTTATATGGCTTGACTGATGCGCAGGAATCAGTATTCCCTGGCCTGTTTGCAGTGTAGTGTCTTTTCCATCAATTACAATGATAGCGCTGCCATCAATGATCTGAGCATAGGTATCAAAAGGCGAAATTTTTTCATTGAGTCCTTCACCGTTGGCAAATGACAAGGCATTGACAGAGCCTGTCGCTTTTTTTAAAATAGATTTACTTAAAACCGAGTTGTGTTCATATTCTATCAACTCAACAATGATGTGAGCTTTTCCTTTTTCAATTTCACCTTCTTTACTGGGTAATTTTTCAAGTTCTTCCGTATCCATTTTTTTAATTTATAGTGTGTTGAAATATGTGGCACAAATGTCGGTCCACGTTTATGCATTTCCCAAAATGCCTTACCAGCCTCATTTTATAAGGAAGGCAGGTAAAAAAAATAAAGGAGCCGGTATAGAAATACAGCTCCATTTTTTTTGTCCAATATCCTATGAAAACCTTCTGCAAAGAACCGTTGATTATTATTTTTTCAGTTGCAAAATTTCTGGAAAAAATTGTATAATTCACGGGTGCTTGCAGGAGAGATAACATTTAGTATTTAATTCAGCAGCCTTAATGAATTCGTTTTATAGGCCGCTTTCGTTTTTTCTACAATGAAAGAACACTTGTTAAACAGCGCTACAAATCTTCCAGCAGGTTGAGCTTTTTCTTTTTTAAAGACTTGAAGTAAGTAGGTGTGAGCCCGGTTATTTTTTTAAACTGGCTGGATAGATGCGCTACATCGCTGTAATGCAATTTGTAGGCTATTTCGGTAAGATTAAGTTCATCGTAGATGATAAGTTCTTTTACCTTTTCAATTTTATGCATAATGATAAACTGCTCAATGGTAGTGCCCTGGGTTTCGGAAAAAAGATTTGACAGATAGGTATAATTATGATGCAATTTATCCGCCAGGAAATCAGAGAATTTCGTTTTGGGCAAATCATCCGCATAATGCACCATTTCCACAATTACGTTTTTGATTCTTTCAATCAGGATGGCTTTTTTATCATCCATCAGTTCCAGCCCGGATTTTAGCAGCAGTATTTTTAAACCCTCTCTCTTTCCTTCAGAAAGATCTTCCAACACATCTACCTCCCCCAAATTGACAGTTACGTAATGAAGTCCCAAAGTTTTAAATGCATCTTTTACAACCATTTTGCAGCGCAGGCTTACCATGTATTTAATGTAGAGCTTCAAAGTATCATTGCTTGCTGTTGTTAAAGATTTTATCAAAAATGTACCTCCATAATCAAGCCGGGTTACTAAATGTTGTAATCAGTACAACTGATTGATCCAATTAAGCGCAGCGGGCGCATTGCAAACCATTTCCAACTTCAGGTGACCAGTCTTTCGAAAGGCCAGTGCCGGATTGGATAAGCCACAAAAAGGCTGGTGAAACTTACAAAACCTCAGCAGGTAATACTTATTCTTCGTAACCACTTTTAATTACAGTTGAAATCATTTTAAATTGTTCACCGGCATTAAAGCAATGTTTGGCATGGGCGGGGATAATAATACCCTGCCCAAGTGTTAGTTTTAATTTTTTATCTTCAATGGTGATCTCCGCAGTACCATCAATTATCTGTATGAAGTTATCAAAAGGAGCAATTTTTTCTGCCAGTTCTTCTCCAGCTGCAAATGAAGAAACGGTTACGTTGCCCGTTGTTTTTTTAACGATGGTTCTGCTTAATACTGCATTGGGTATATACTCTATGATCTCTACAATAATGTGGACTTTGTCTTTTTCAATTTCACTTGTTCCGATATCCAGTCTTTCTGTTGCCATTGGTTTGCTTGTTTAATTTTTAATTACTACTATATAAGGATGTAATGTAGACCAATCCACCCAACAGCGCAGTTAAATCATTTTAACAAAAAACGCAAGCAGATTTATTCTTAACAAAGTTGTTTATGGCTGAGGGACTTGACGAAAATTCAGCTGCAACTGGTTAAATTAACTTTTTTTCTTTCTGTGCCTTTATCCTGGGATTGCAAGCAAGCTGATGGTTTTTACCAACGAGAAATGGTTTGGAAGCACTGCAGGCTGAAAAATGAATGCTATAAAAAAGAAAAGCGCAAAAAAATTTTCACATCAGTGGGTGAACTGATTTTTTATTTTTTTACCGGGATAATAAACATTGGTATACCTGTATGTTGCAATACAGATTCTGCCGTGCTGCCCAGTAAAATATGTTCCAGCCAATTGCGACTGTGAGTTCCCATCACAATTACATCTGCTTTTATTTCTTTTGCCACTTCTATAATGGAGGTGGATGCATCGCCTTCTCTGACAATTGTGTTTATATTATTTCCGCCAAGATGTTTTTTGGACTGCTCAAGAAATTCATACGACGATTTCTTAAGCGTCTCCAGCACATCAGGCTCCAACAGGTAAAAGAACTTTCTACCTGTTTTACAACGGTTGCTGCAATACACCCTGTTCCCTGAACACTTCTTCATGCGTAACCGTCCATGCCACACAGGCAATGGGTATGGCCAGTAAAAAAAGCCAGGCGGCCTCTAAAGTGATTATCATACCGTGATCAGTTTTTCCTGGTACAACGGGTAATCTGTATAGCCTTTTTCGTCGGCACTGTAAAAGAGGTCCATATGCAGGTCAGTTGACAAAGGCCAGTTATTCGCCAGCCGTTCAACGAGGTCGGGGTTGTTGATAAAAGGTCGGCCAAAGGCAATCAGGTTCGCCAGACCGCTTTCAATATCTGCTTCAGCTCTTTCCTTATCAAAGCCGCCACAGTGAATAATTGAGTTGGTGAAATTTTTCCGGATCAGGCTTTTTATTTCAAGTGGTACCGCGGGTGCACCCATGGCACTGTGATCCACCAAATGGATATGGGCAATACCAACTTTATTTAATTCTTTCGACAAGTATCCATACGTTGCATCAATTTCAGGGTAATGCGGCATGTCACTTGCCACACCATAGGGCGACAAACGAATGCCGGTTTTATCTTTTCCTATGGCTGCTGCAACTGCAGTAGTTACTTCAAGCACAAATCGGCAGCGGTCTTCAATGCTTCCGCCATAATTATCAGTACGTGTATTACTAAAAGGAGATAAAAATTCTTCCAGTAAGTAACCATTTGCACCATGTAATTCAACGCCGTCAAAGCCGGCGATCAGCGCATTTTTTGCAGCCATAACAAATTCATTTTTTGTTAGCAGGATGTCTTCAGCAGTCATTGCTTTTGGCACAATGAAATCCTGTAATTGTTTGCTATCTGTCCACATTTGGCCGGCTGCTTTAACAGCAGATGGTGCAATGATTTCAGTTCCTTCCGCCATGTTAAGCGGGTGGCTGATTCTGCCTGTGTGCATCAGCTGAACAGCTATTTTTCCGCCATTGCCATGCACGGCATCCGTAACTTTTTTCCATCCTGCTATCTGCGCTGTATTGAATATGCCCGGTATTCTTGCATAGCCCAACCCGTTCGGCGAAGGTGAAGTACCTTCTGTAATTATTAAACCGGCCTGCGAGCGTTGCTGGTAATACTGCACCATTAAATCGTTGGGAACATTGCCAATTGCCCTGCACCTGGTCATCGGCGCCATTACAATGTGGTTTAATAATGTGGCTGATCCGGTTTTGGTAGCCTGGAATAATTTGTATTCTTTCATGTTTGGTGTTTATGATGATAACTGTAATAATTTTGTCTTTTCAATTTTTACTTCGTTCACTGATGGAATACCATTTTCAAAATCGGTAAAGTTTTTAATGGTGGTCAGCGCAATTTGTTCAACTGCTTCTTTGGTAAAAAATGCCTGGTGAGGTGTAATCAGCACATTGTTAAAAGACATCAGCCTTTCAATCAAATCATCCTGTACAATGCTTCCGGATAAATCTTTAAAGAATAAATTTTCTTCTCCTTCGTACACATCAATTCCCAGGTAGCCCAGCTGCGCTCTCTTTAATGCTTCAACGGCATGCGAGGTTTGTATAACAGCTCCACGACTGGTATTGATCAGCATTGCGCCTACTTTCATTTTGCCAAAAGCAAAGCTGTTAAACAAATGACGTGTATCGGCAGTAAGCGGGCAATGAATAGAAATGATGTCTGACACCTGCAGCAGTTCTTCAAAGGTTTTGTATTCAACACCTTTTTCTTTCAGCAGATCTGACTCTTTAATGTCGTAGGCAATTACTTTACATCCAAAGCCCAGCATGATGGCGGAAAATGCCCTGCCGATTTTGCCGGTACCGACAACACCCACCGTTTTGCCCGAAAGATTAAAACCCATCAGGTTGTTCAGTGAAAAATTATTTTCTCTTACCCTGTTGTAGGCCTTGTATGTTTTTCTGTCAAGCGCCAGGATAAGCGAAACAGCATGCTCTGCTATGGCCTGGGGTGAATAGGCCGGCACGCGCATTACTTTTATATTGCGTTTGGCAGCGGCTTCAATATCTACATTGTCGAAACCTGCGCTGCGCAGATCAATCAATTTAATGTTGTTGGCAGATAACTTATCAATAACTGTTTTGCTGATTTTATCAGACAATAAAACGCAAACTGCTTCATGCCCGATGGTGAGATTGATGCTGTCTTCATTGAGGCTCGCATCATAAAAAGTCAGCTGATGTTTGCCTCCGGCATTGGCGTTATTAAGGTATTCCCGTTCATAATATTTTGTACTGAAAATAGCGACTTTCATTATTTGCTCTTTTGTTTGTATATGGTTAAACCAGTATGCTAAGTTGGCGTTAATACTGAAGCCGCTGTTACACAATTGCAGAAAACAATTGCATCATTCACACATCGGGACAATAAAAAGTTGTGAATGATTAATTTTAGCAGACAATGTTCTTATTTTCAACAATATCAATTTTATGTAAAAAAATAAATCACCTGAAATGTCATTAACAATCATCCGCCACGGGCAATCCACTTATAATCTTGCCAACCTGTTTACAGGTAACTTGGATGTACCGCTGACCGCCTTGGGCGAAGAAGAGGCGGTGAATGCTGGAAAAAAAATAAAAAATTTTGCTTACCATGTCGCCTTTACTTCCATGCTGGTAAGAGCGCAGGAAACCTTGCGGATCATACTCGAAACTATTGAACAAACAACTATACCCGTAATAAAAAATGCAGCGCTGAATGAGCGCATGTATGGCGATTTACAGGGACTGAATAAAGCAGACACGATAGCAAAGTATGGAGAAGCTCAGGTGGAAATATGGAGAAGAAGTTATGCTGTCCGGCCACCCGGTGGTGAAAGCCTGGAAGATACTTTCAACCGAACGGCGCCTTATTACAAAGCGGTAATTGAGCCCAGGGTACATGCGGGAGAAAATGTATTGATAGTGGCTCATGGCAACAGTTTGAGGGCCCTGATGATGTACCTGGAAAACATCAGCCCCGAAGCCGTGGTGCAGGTGAATATCCCGACAGGGGTGCCGAGACTGTATACTTTTGACAAGAATTTAAAGCTTATCAATGCGGAATATTTATAGAAACTATTTCTTTTGTTACACTCCGGTATTAAGAAATGATTTTTTTAATCGTCCCTCAGTGCGGCTGTAATAATAGACATACTGTTTTAGTTTACAACTTAACTGTGGAAATTGAAAGGCGTCGCGGCTTTAATGCTTCATTGGAATTACTGTTGATTTTTTTGCCGGATGATCATGGCTTAAAGATGCGTTTATATCGTTGGAAGAGTATTACACTATTGCAGGAAAGAGTCGCATCATTCACACTTTTGCATACCGGCGAAGATTTTAAGTGGTAGCTTACAGTAAAAAAAAGCGGCCCGGGCAAGGATCAGCAGTGACATCTGCTGACGTTCAGTTTGCATTCTAAATTGTTGTCCAAATTGGCTGGCTGCTTTTAGGCAAAAATGATTCTGAAATACAAAATTAAAAGAGTATGATCATTATAATAGCGATTGCAAGCCTGCTGATAATTGTATTTATTGTGGGTAGCATCAGTTTATCCAAGCGGTTTCATCAACAGGTGAAAACACTTTTTTCATTGTCTCAAAATATTTCAGCCAGCACATTTTCCTACCCTCAGCTTGCTGGCCTGCCTGCTCCGGTGCAGCGGTATTTTAAACATGTTTTAAAAGAAGGGCAGGCATACGTCAGTTATGTAAGCCTTAAACACGACGGGCAATTTAAAACCGGCTTAGATAAGGGCTGGATTGATATAAAAGGGGAACAATATTTTACAGCGCAAAAGCCAGGCTTTATATGGAAAGGAACTACCAGTATGTTCACAGCACGCGATATGTACATTGCAGACGAGGGGCGGCTTGTGGTGTTGCTCTTCAATGTGTTTAAAGTAGCAGATAGTAAGGGAGCAAATTTTAATGAAGGGGAACTACAGCGATGGCTTGGGGAAAATGTTTGGTTTCCCACTAATCTATTGCCTGGTGAACATATCAGCTGGACGGCAATCAATGACTCGGCTGCACAATTATCATTCAGCTATAAGGGAATTGCGTTTGCTTACCGGGTAAGCTTTAATGCTGCAGACGAAATAGCCACAATGGAAACTACCAGGTTTATGGAAGCAGGTATTCGTGAGACATGGATCATCAGGCTAAATGACTATAAAAATTTCAACGGAATACTTGTTCCAACTGTATGTGAAGTGTTGTGGCGGTTGAAAAAAGGTGACTATCCTTATGCCAGGTTTCATGTAAGGGAAATTATGTACGATGAGCCAAATTATTTTAAAGCCTCGAAATAACCGGGGATATGTCTGAACGTAGTTCTAATTTTATTCAGTGGGCTCTTTTTGGAAACATGTGAATGATGTAACTTTTAGCAAGAGTTATGTAACAATTGTGAACAAATGCTTCCTCACCTTTATGGAATCAATTACTATCAAAAAAATTTAACCATGTTATACAACCAAACCGCCGCTGTTGCTACTGTTCTGTTACCAGTAAAAGACAATTACAGCCTGAACGTTGTTTGGAAAGCGCCTGAAAAAATAAAGGAACTGCCGCCGCAGTTTGCTTCTATCCTGGCGCACGAGGTTAGAAACCCGCTTACCAATATCAACCTGTCTGTCGACATCCTGGAAGCGCTGATGACGGATGACAGCCAGAAAATATACCTGGATATCATTAAAAGAAGTTATACACGCATCAATGATTTAATCAGTATACTGCTGAAAAAAGAAGCGGAGGATACGGCCGATAAAAGAAAACAATCCGTTCAGCAATTACTGGAGGATGTGCTGGTAACTGCCGGTGACCGCATCATACTAAAAAATATTGAAGTGCGTAAAAGCTATGCCCCTGCTGATTATAAAATAACAATGGATGAACCAAAAATGAAAATTGCACTGACCAATATGATTGTAAATGCGGTGGATGCGATGGCTTCTGAAGGCGGAATGCTAACACTGGTTACGGGGTATGAGGATAATAAATTCGTGGTAAGGATTGAAGACAACGGATGCGGCATTAAGAAAGAAAATTTAAAAAATATTTTTCAACCTTACTATACAACCAAGCCAAATGGGTTGGGTGTTGGCCTTGCACTAAGCTATACTATTTTAAAAGCCAACGGGGCAAATATTACTATTGATTCTACAGAAGGTAAAGGCACCACTTTTATTCTCTCGTTTAATAATAATTAAGTACTAACTGCGTGCATATTTAATATAAAATGTAAGCCATTTCAACATTTTCAACAGACTAAAAAAATTAATCTGCCATTAACCTGCCCCCGGCACACTTACCAATTAAGTTATTCCACTTAAAATAAAAGTGCATTCTTCCAACCAATGATTGCTAGCCACCAACTCACCTTTACAAGTCAGTATTTTTTGCAAAAGTAAAATTGTTTGTAATCTGTCCGCCTATAACTGTGAATTATACAACTATTTCATAAAATTTTAAAAGACTTTACTATTCAAAGCCCGGCATCTTTGTGTGTAATAACCTTTAAATTAAATATAGTTGAAACTATACATCAAATACATGGTGAGTAACCGGTGCAAAACGGCAGTTAAGGAAGAGCTTAAAAAATTAGGACTGCATTTTATTATGGTTGATTTGGGGGAAGTTGAGGTCATGGAAAATATCACCGAACAGCAGCGGGAATTATTGCAAGCTGCGCTGCTTGATACCGGGCTTCAGTTAATGGATGATAAAAGAGCGATATTGATTGAACGGATAAAAACAATCATTATTGAGATGGTGCATTATTCAGAAGAAATAGAAAGAGTTAATTTTTCAACCTTGCTGAGCGAAAAATTGCATCATGATTATACTTACCTCGCCAATTTATTTTCCGAAGTGCAGGGCACCACGATTGAACAATTTATCATTTCGCATAAGGTGCAACGCATCAAGGAGCTAATCATGTATGACGAACTTACCATTTCTGAAATAGCCTGGAAAATGAATTACAGCAGCGTTGCTCATTTGTCACACCAGTTTAAAAAAGTAACCGGCCTTTCGCCATCGCATTTTAAACAATTAAAAGATAAAAAGCGCACTCCGCTGGAAGAAATTTAAGACACGATTGTTCCAAAATAATACAATGAATAAACAAGAAAGCATCGGGGCTGAACTGGTTGAAAATACAATGGAAATGCATATTTATGCCGCAATGATGCAGTCGCCCGTGGCTATTGTCATTTTAAAGGGGAAAAACTATACCATCGATTTTGTAAATACACTTTATTTACAATTATTGGGTAAAGACAACACCATTATTGGCAAACCGATGTTTGCAGTTTTTCCTGAACTGCAATCAACCGTAATAAGAGAATTGATGGATACTGTAACGCAAAGCGGTGAAACTAAATGCATCAGTGAGCAGGAATTTTACATACTCCGGAATAATAAAAAAGAACAACTTTTTTTTACCTGCAGTTATCAGCCCTTTAAAGAAAAAGAAGGTAGTATTACGGGTGTAATTATCATCTTTACAGAAGTCACGGAACTGGTGAATAGTAAAAATTTGAATCTCCTTAACCAGCAAAAATTAGCCGGTGAACTGGATATTGCATGGACAAAACTTAGTTTTAAAAAAGCAGAAAAAGACAGGCTGGCAGCCGCACTGATTATCGCCAATAATGAACTGGCGTTCCAGGGAAACGAAAAAGGAAAGCGGGCGGCAGAATTGGGTATTGCTAACATAGAATTGGCTTATCAGGATGATGAAAAGGAAAAGCGGGCGGCAGAACTGATTATCGCCAATAAAGAGCTGGCCTTTCAAAACGATGAAAAAGAAAAGCGGGCACAGGAACTTAGCATTGCCAATAAAGAATTGATTTTTCAAAATAACGAAAAAGAAAAACGTGCCGCGGAACTAATCATCGCCAATAAAGAGCTGGCCTTTCAAAACGATGAAAAAGAAAAGCGGGCACAGGAACTTAGCATTGCCAATAAAGAATTGATTTTTCAAAACAACGAAAAAGAAAAGCGGGCAGCAGAACTCGTGATCGCCAATAAAGAACTGGCTTTTCAAAATGACGAAAAAGAAAAGCGGGCAGCCGAATTGCGGATTGCCAATTATGCCCGAAGTCTCATCGAAGCAAGTCAGGATCCGTTGTTCACAATCAGCACCAACGGAAAAATTACGGATATGAACAACGCCTCTGTAAATATTACGGGTGCCAGTAGGGAACTATTGACCGGCAGCAATTTTTTCGATTATTTCACCGAACCTGAAAAAGCGCGGGAAGCTTACGAGCGGACATTTGCCGTAGGCTTTGTTGCCGATTACCCGCTTACCATCCGCGACCACAAATTAACGGATGTATTATTCAATGGATCGGTTTACAAAGATGAACAGGGCCATGTGCAGGGTGTTGTAATTGTAGCACGGGATGTAACTGCCCAAAAGAGAATTGAAGAAGAATTGATAGCAGCAAAAGTAGTCGCGGAATTGGCAACTTCCACCGCACGGGAAGCCCAGGGCAATGCAGAAGCGGCTACCAAAATAGCTGAAAACGCAGTAAAGGCAAAGCAGCAGTTTTTATCGAACATGAGTCACGAAATACGCACTCCAATGAATGCCATCATTGGTTTTACAAAAGTGGTTCTAAAAACGGATTTATCAGAAAAGCAAAAGGAATACCTGAACGCCATTAAGATAAGCGGCGATGCACTGATTGTACTCATCAACGATATCCTTGACCTGGCAAAAGTAGATGCCGGTAAAATGTCTTTTGAGCAAATACCTTTCAAACTATCCGTGTCAATAGCCGCCATGCTGCATTTATTCGAAATAAAAATCCAGGAAAAAAATTTAAAGCTCATTAAAGAATACGATAGCAATATTCCGGAAGTGCTGATGGGCGACCCCGTACGCCTGCACCAGATTATTTTAAACCTGGTTAGCAATGCCGTAAAATTTACCACCACAGGAAGTATTACAGTCGGCGTACGCCTGTTGCAGGAAGACTATGATACCGCCAGTGTTGAATTTTTTGTAAAAGATACCGGTATTGGCATAAGGGAAGATAAAATGGAAAAGATTTTTGAGAACTTTCAGCAAGCCTCGAGCGGCACTTCCCGTTTGTACGGCGGTACCGGCCTGGGCCTTGCCATAGTGAAGCAGCTGGTAGAACCGCAGGGAGGTAGTATCACGGTGAAAAGTGTAATGGGTGAAGGCACCACGTTTAGTTTTATATTGCCTTTTAAAAAAACAAAAGAAGTAGCAGAGCCTTTGAATGAGATTGCTGAATTCGATGATAAGATTAAAAACATCCGGGTACTGGTAGTGGAAGATATAGCGTTGAACCAATTACTGATGAGGACGCTGCTGGATGATTTTGGATTTGAATGTGATATAGCCGCGGATGGGAAAATTGCCATCGAAAAACTGGAAAACGGGGTATATGATATTATCCTGATGGATTTGCAAATGCCGGAAATGAACGGCTTTGAAGCAACAGATTATATCCGGAAAAAAATGAAGCTCACACTTCCTATCATTGCTTTAACCGCAGATGTTACAACAGTGGATGTGGCAAAATGCAGGGAAGTAGGTATGAACGACTACATAGCCAAACCTGTGAACGAACGACTGTTGTATAGCAAATTGATTGAGCAGGTAAAGCGCAACAAAGTAGTGAGTGAAGAAAAGGTAACATCCGCCTTGCATTACGAAAAATGTACCGACCTGGAATATTTAAACCGGCGCACAAAATCGAACCCGGCATTGATGACCGAAATGATCTTGCTGTACCTGGAACAAACACCTCCGTTGATCAGCGCCATGAAACAAAGTTTTCATGATAAGAACTGGCAATTGTTACATTCAGCTGTGCACAAAATGATTCCATCTTTTTCAATTATGGGCATCAGCACCGATTTTGAAAACATGGCAAGAGTGATAAAGGAATATGCGCATACGCAGCAATTCAGGGCAGGACTTCCGGATATGGTGTTACAGCTGGAAAGCGTGTGCGTGCAGGCCTGTATGGAATTGAGGGAAGAATTGATCAGCATTAAAAACAAAAGTGATGAATGCACAAAATGAAGTAAAAATATTTTTAGTGGATGATGATGCGTTGCTGTTAAAATCGCTGGAGATTGATTTTGCCATGCATACAAAATATACTGTTGAAACATTTGCTACAGGCGAATTATGCATCGCTAATTTATCCTTCAAGCCTGATGTGATCATTTTGGATTATCACCTGGATGGGATTGAAGTAGCTGTGATGAACGGACTGGAAACCCTGCAAAAAATTAAACTGTTTAACCCAGATCTGCCGGTGGTAATGTTATCATCGCAGGATAAAATAGAAGTGGCGGTAAACTGTATGCACCACAAAGCTTTTGATTATGTCGTAAAAAGCGAAACTGCTTTTGTTCGTTTGCAACGAATCATTGAAACCATTCTCCTGCACCAGAAAGTGAAAAAAGAATTGAACTGGTATATGGAGCATATGTGACGCGGTATAAAACAACAAATCCCGTTCATTTTCCAGCACGATACAAACCTGAATATAAGATTCAAAACAGATGCATGTCTAAACATCGCACATAAAAAAAGTGACGTGTTTAACACTTATACCTCACCCACTTTTCTTTAGCTACAAGTTAATCGCTTTCTGCAGACATCCATTAACCATCCGCCAGACAAAGTGTGGCCATCACGAGTCAACCACTCTGGAATAATCTGCTGCCTGATATGACAAATTGCCGTCACAAACATATAATCACTGCATAGCGTTGCTTTTTGTTTTGTCATTTGGGCAATAAGCACTGCGAAAGTGTGAAGAAGAGTTGAAATATTTGCCAGCCATGCACCTCAATCAGTAAATTATGTAAATTAATTCCATAATTGTGTAACCGCAAGTATTGAAAATTGGTGAACTTTACCAGACAATTGCACTCCACCCATGGTTACCTACTTAATTGAACACCATGCCATTAGCATAGTATTATTGCCACCCGGTCAAACTTTCATTTGTGAAAGATGCATATTTGATCACCAGACAATTACAGGTTGAATGGGTGTTTTATAAATTGATTATTATCATTCAGACAGGATGATGATAATTTGCTATACTGATAAGCAAACAGGCTTACCTTTGATAGTCTTCGTCAGATTCTGGTTAATCATTCGTTCCTTACCAGCTCTTTCCTGTTAGTTTATTTTTTCATCGTTTAATTTTTATTATGCCCACTGTTCAACCACACCATGTTATTGCAATTGGTGCTTCCGCCGGCGGTTTAGATGAGATAAACGCTTTTTTTGACCATACGCCGCTGGATGGCGTTTCCTATGTAATCGTTCAGCATTTGTCGCCCGATTTTAAAAGCAGGATGAGCGAATTACTTGGGCGCCACAGCAAGCTGGAAGTGAAAGAAGCTGGCAATGATATGCCTATTGAAAGCAACCAGGTGTACCTGATTCCCAACAATAAGTTCATGACCATTCATGAAAACAAATTGTATTTAACTGATAAGGAAAATATAAAAGGTCCGCACCTTACCATCAACGCATTCTTTAATTCGCTGGCGGCAGATTATGGAAAAAAGGCCATTGCGGTAGTACTTTCCGGCCTGGGTTCTGATGGAACAGAAGGAATAAAAGCGATTAAGAAAGCAGGGGGAATGGTGATTGCCCGCAATCCGGAAACAGCGGAGTTCGGCAGCATGCCCGCCAATGCCATTGCAACCGGTTTGGTAGATTTTATTCTTGAACCTGCATTAATGCCCTCCACTATTGAAGACTATGTTAAACAGGATGGCCTGCTGCTGGTGGATGATCAGGATGATGAAAAAAATTGCAATGCCATCATAAGTTTGATAAATGAAAAATTACCGCTTGATTTTTCTGAATACAAGCGGCCGACCATTCTGCGCCGCATAAAAAGAAGGGCTGCGTATAATAATTTTAGCAGTCTTGAAAAGTACCTTGAATTTTTAACAACTTCACCCGAAGAAATAAAAATATTGGCGCAGGATTTCCTGATAAGCGTCACTACATTTTTCCGCGATCCCAAAGCTTTTGATTTTATACAAACGGATATTTTACCGGTTATACTCAAAGGCCTTGCGAAGGGTGAAGAATTAAAAATATGGGTTGCCGGTTGCGCTACCGGAGAGGAAGCTTATTCGCTGGCCATACTGGTACATGAGCAGTTAAAGGATAGTTTAAAAGAGGTGGTAGTAAAAATGTTTGCTACCGACATTGATGCCGTCGCACTCGTGCATGCAGGCAAAGGAGTTTATGCAGCAGGCATTGCCAGGGACATCACACCCGAACGGCTTGAAAAATATTTTAGTAAGGAAGGAGATAGCTATAAAGTAAAACCGGAAATACGCAATATGCTGATTTTCGCTCAACATAACATCGTAAAAAATCCACCTTACTGCAATATGCATTTTATCAGCTGCCGCAACCTGCTGATTTATATGACGCCGGTTTTACAAAAGAAAATATTTTTAATGCTGCTTTTCGGGCTTAAACGGGACGGGTATTTATTTTTAGGTAGCAGCGAAAACCCCATGCCTATTTTGCAGCACCTGGAAGTAATTAATAAAAAATGGAAAATTTATAAAAACCTGGAAACAAAACGCACCATCAACTTTGATGGATTTTCTTTACCGCAGATGGCGGATGTAAAAGGCATGCGGGAGGTTTCGCCCCTTGGGGATATAAACGAAATTATGCATACAAACCTGGCAGAAGCTGTGAATACGGCATTTTTTAAAGAGCTCGACTACCTGGTGGTTTGTGTAGATGAAAACGGCCAGGTGGTAAAGACCTATGGCGATACTACCAAATACCTGCTGCAAAAAAACTTCAATTTAAACCTGGTTGAATTACTGCCAAGGCCGCTTGCAGTTGCTTATAATACGCTTAGCATCCAGGTAAAAAAAACAGGTAAAAAAGCGGCTATCTCCACGATTAAAATGCCACAGCATGAAACGGAAATAAATGTAACGATGGCGGTAAAGCCGCTGGTATTGAAAACACCACTACAGCGCTTACTAATGGTGACTTTTAGTGAAGACAAGCTTGTTAAGGAGACCACAGATACTGGCATTGTATACGATGAAAAGAAATATTTTGACGAGTATACGTTAATTTTAGAAGAAGAGGTTAATAATTTAAAGGATAAGCTGAATACAACTTATGAACAACTGGATGCTTCCAACGATAATATGCAGTCGTATAACGAAGAGTTGCTTTCAGCCAATGAAGAAATGCAAAGTACCAATGAAGAAATGCAATCGGTAAACGAAGAGCTGCATACCATCAATGCAGACTACCAGCTAAAAAATAAAGAACTGCAGGAATTAAATGATGACCTGGATAATTATTTTAAAAGCAATATCAACGGGCAGCTGTTTGTAGACAATAACCTGGTGCTGATGAAATTTTCGCCGGGCACTGTAAAGCAGATCAACCTGCAGCCGGGTGATATCGGAAGGCCGCTGAGTGATATTTCTACCAACATTAAATTTGAAACAATAGCAGACGATATCAGACAGGTAATTAAAGATGGCAGAGTGATTTCAAAAGAAATTGAAACCAACAATGGCAAGTGGTACCAGGTAATGACGATGCCTTACACGCAACAGGCTGATCATAAAAATACCGGCGCCATAATTACTTTTAATGACATCACAGCCCTGAAACAAACGCAGCTGGAGCTGGATGAGAAAAATGAAAGCCTGTCCCGTATTAATGCTGATCTTGAAAACTTTGTAAACACTGCTTCGCATGATTTACTCGGGCCGCTTAGCAGTATTGAAATGAGTATTGCCGTGATGAACGAGGTAAAAGTGGTTGATCCGGAACTGAATAAATTTTTAGACATCATCAATAAGTCCGTTAAAAAATTCCGCACACTCATCAGCGAGATTGCCAATATTGCAAAAATAGAAAGCGATATGAAAGCGCTGGAGATGGTTGACCTGGATGAAATATTGAATAATATTGAATGGAGCCTTGATAATAAAATAGCGGCATCAAAAGCAGTCATTCACCGGCAACTGGAAGTAAAGCAAATTTTATTTTCAAAAAAGAATCTCCGCAGTATTTTATACAATCTTATCTCCAACAGCATCAAGTTTAAAGGCGAACAGCCACCAGTGGTTCACCTGCGTACAAAAAAGCTGGGGAATTATGTCGTGCTGTCGGTAGAGGATAATGGCATTGGCATCAAAACGGCCCACATCAATAAAATATTCGACATGTATGGCAGAATTCACAATGACGTGGAAGGGCAGGGCATTGGCCTGTACCTCGCCAAAAAAATAGTAGACGCTGCAAAAGGAAATATCGTTGTGGAAAGCGAGTTGGGGAAAGGGAGTAAGTTTATTATTTACTTGCCGGGGTAAATTAAGTTACCTGTCGGAATAGAGTCACAACGCTAAAGGCTACTGCCGTTAGTTGAAGAATAGCTATTTTATCCATATCCACTTTGTATTACCGTAGCATTATTTTACCCCTGTCACTGCGTTAGGTATTGCCCGGCTGTTGTAAAGGAATCAGTATTCCCCGTCCGGGTTTGTGGTGAGCTGCAAACATGCAATAATGGTGGAAAATAATATACCAGGGTATCTACGCCAAGCCTCTTGCAAATCCCACTGTATCCCTGTATAATTGCGGCGACACATCCGCATTTACTTTAAAGAAACGGCTGAAATAAAATTCATCTTCGTAGCCTAATTCGTAAGCTATTTGCTTTACGGTTTTATCGGTAAGATATAGTTCTCTCTTAGCTTCAATAATGATCCGCTCATTGATCAAACTAGATAATGTTTTATTAAAATGCGTTTTGGTGATTTTTGCCAACGCTTTTGGAGAAATGTACAACAGCTCTGCATACTCGCTGGCCGTGTGCTTTGTTTTAAAATTTTCTTCTATGGCATCTTTTAACTTCTGCAATATAAAAGGCTCTTTACTGTCTTTAACCATTTCTGCGACTTTTGGTTGTTGTTCAATTTTTAAACGGGATGCAGTTATCAAAAATATTTTTAGATAAGATACCAGCAACTCGTGTTGAGCCAGTGCCGCATGTTGCATTTCGGCTTCAATTTGTTCACAAAGCATTTTAAAAGTTGCAGCAGAATTTTCATCTACTTTAACAAAAGGCGGCTGGTAAACATTGTTGTACAAAACACCATTCAACTCCAGTTCTTTTTGGTGTTTATGAATACAAAAAAAATCGAAATGAAAGTATATAGCGATGCCTTTAATGGGCTTCGCAGTCGTGAATACGTAAGGCTGATAAGGCGCAAAAGTAAACAGGCTGTTGGCCTCAAAATCATACCCCTCAAAATTGGCGTTTACTGTGCCTGCGCCTTCCGTAACCCAGATAAGGGTGAAAAAATTATTTCGCTGTAAATGATCAAAAAATTCATTTCCTTCAAATGAAAAAAGCTTGAACGCAGGGTTGCCGTTTTGCTGATTGATAAGTGTAAAATTCGACTGATTAAGCATAACTGATTTTTATTCTTCAATTATTAAGGATAATACTTTTTAAAAATGGTGGTAGCAATATGGCCGCCAAACCCAAAGGTATTGCTCATTGCATAATTAATTTCTTTTGCCTGGGCTTTACCCAATGTAAGATTAAACCTGCCTGCAAATGCAGCCTCCACCACTTCTGTATTTATTGTTGGTGGAACTATTTTTTCATCAATTGCCTTAATACAAATAATGGCTTCAACTGCTCCGGCTGCCCCCAGTAAATGCCCGGTCATAGATTTCGTGGCACTGATATTTAAATGATTGTTTTCACCAAATACTCTGCTGATTGCTTTGAGTTCACTCCCGTCACCCATGTGTGTTGACGTAGCATGCGCATTTACATAATCAATTTGAGAAGCGGCTATTGCTGCATCTTCCAATGCATCCAGCATGCCCAGGTAAGCGCCTTCACCTTCGGGATGTGTGCCGGTTAAATGATAAGCATCAGCCGCCATTCCGGTACCAACAATTTCAGCTAAAATAGTTGCACCTCTTCTCAATGCCAATTCTAAACTTTCTACAATTAATGCACCCGCGCCTTCGCCAATTACAAAGCCATCTCTTTTTACATCAAACGGCCTGGAGGCAGCCTGCGGATTTTCGTTGTTTGTCGACAATGCTTTGGATGCATTAAAACCTCCAACTGAACTCTCATTAATGGGTGCTTCTGAACCGCCGGTAATAATCATATCTGCTTTGCCCAACCGAATATAATTGCAGGCATCAATGATGGCATTGTTGGAGGAGGCACAGGCCGAAACAGTTGAAAAATTAAGTCCTCTCAATCCATGCCGGATAGAAATAACTCCGGAAGGAATGTCTGCAATCATCTTAGGAATAAAGTAAGGATTAAACCTTGGTCGCCGGTTTCCTTTTACAAAATCTTCCACCTGCTCCTGGAAGGTTTGAATACCGCCGTTACCAGATCCCCAGATAACACCAATTTTATTCCTGTTTAATTTTTCAAAATCAATACCGGCATTTTTTATCGCTTCATCTGCTGCGGCAACCGCATACTGTGTAAACAAATCGTATTTACGGGCTTCATTCTTTTCAAAATAATCAGCCGGGTTAAACCCTTTTACTTCTGCAGCAAATTTTGTTTTAAAATAAGTGGTATCAAATTTTGTAATCCATCCAACGCCACTCTGTCCGGCAATAATATGCTGCCAGAATGTATCAACCGTATTTCCCAAAGGTGTTATTGCACCCATTCCTGTTATCACCACTCTTTTTAATTCTTTTACCATCTTATCCCCTTTTTATTTTTTACTAGCCATCATAACCAGCATCAATACCTGCTTCTTTTATCCTTGTCTTTAATACTTTAACTTCTTCTTCCAGCTGCGCCATGCGCTTACGTTGCGGGGCAAATGCCTGCTCAATTTCCTCTGCTGAATACCTTGGAGTAATGTGTTGCGGACAGTTCCAGTCATACGCTTCAATAGTCAAAACCATCATGCGCTCGGGCCTAAACTTATAATCACCTAAATCCAGCAAGTGGTACAATTCCGGATTATTTTTCAGTTCTATAATCTCAGCCTTAGCATAAATTTTCAATCTTGCTCTTGCAGGATAATCAACCATTATCAATGCGACATTATTGTTAGTAGCCAGGTTACCGACAGTGATGTATTGCATGTTACCCTTAAAATCAATGAAGCCAATTCGCTTTGAATCCAGCACTTTTAAAAAGCCTTTCGGTCCGCCACGATGCTGAATGTACGGGAAGCCATTTTCTCCGATACTTGCCATGTAAAAGCTATCCCGCTGTGCTATAAAATCCACCTCGTTATCGGTTAAACCATCAATGTAAGTATCCCTTTCCATCCTGGCATATGTTGCCCTGCTACCCAGTTTTTCCTGCATTTCTTTTACCGCATCAGAATAGGCGATTGCTGCAAAATTTTTGGCCATTGGTATTTATTTTATTAGCCCAA
>NZ_JAUFQJ010000016.1 GCF_030409685.1 Ferruginibacter paludis | reverse complement strand
CCCGCCGAACTGGTATAAGCCGTAACAGTGTTCGTAAATATCTTGCCATGTTGCTTCCTGCGAAGGATGCAGACTGTCCCGAGTTATCTAACCAGGATCTGGCCGATAAAGCCTACAACAACGATCAGTTGGAGCATGATGCTTTGCGGATGGAACAACTTAGCCAGCATTTTAAATCCTGCCAGTCAGAGTTATCAAAAACCGGTGTAACACGCCAGCTGCTTTGGCAGGAATACATGGGACTTTATCCCGATGGATACAGTTATAGCCGGTACTGCTATCATTTAAAACTACACCTTAAAAACTCCGATGTATCCATGCACCTGGAATACCAGCCTGCGGATATAATCATGATTGATTTTGCCGGTAAGAAACAACATTATGTTGATCTGCCTACCGGTGAGTGTATAGAGTGTCAGGTGTTTGTAGCTATACTTCCTTACAGCGGCCTTATTTTTTGCAAAGCTGTTCACAGCCAGCAAACGGCAGATTTTACTACCTGCATCAACAGCATGCTAAAATATTATGCCGGTGTACCGGCTACTATTTTATGTGACAACCTGAAGACTGCAGTTATCCGCCCAAGCCGTTATGAACCTGTATTTACTGATATATGCTACCAGCTCAGTGAACATTACGCTACTACCTTTAGCGCTGCACGTCCTTATAGCCCGCATGATAAAGCAATGGTAGAACGGGCTGTCAGCATTGTATATGCGCATGTGTATGCACCGCTGCGACAGGAGGAGTTTACAAGCCTGGTTACTCTTAACGAGGCTATGACCCGGCAACTATATTTACTTAATAACAAGCCCTATAAAAATACGGCTTACAGCCGCTGGTATTTTTATGATAGGCACGAACATGGCTTGCTAAGGCCACTGCCTTCAGAACCCTTTAGCCCTAAAAAAGTTGTTGTACTTACTGTTCAGCGTAACTATCATGTTCAACTCTCAGAAGACCATCTGTATTACAGTGTGCCGTATCAACATGTTGGCAAAAAAGTGAAAGTGCTTTATGACAACCGGGTAGTAGAAGTTTACCTGAACACTGATCGCATTGCCTTGCATCTTAGAAAGCCGCACAGCAAAGCATATACAACCCTTACAGACCATATGCCTCCGCACCACCAGCGCATGCAAACCATTAAGGGCTGGAATAAAGAAGACCTTCTGTTGCAGGCAGGCGGCATCGGTACCGCAACCTTACAGGCGGCTACACTAATGCTGGAAAACAGTATTTATATCGAACAGAATTACAAAGCCTGCTTTGGTATGCTGATGCTTCAAAAAAAGTATACCAAACAGCGGCTGGAAGCCGCCTGCAACAGAGCACTGCAGGGACCCCGGGTTAACTATACAATGATCAGAAACATTCTTGAACGCGGGCTTGATAAACAAACAATAGTTCCTGAAAATGCTACCAGCATACCACTGCATGATAACATCAGGGGAAAAGATCACTATCAATAATTACAACTAAAACAAAAGTAAAAATGAACACAACACAAACGCTTGAACAAATGAAACAGCTGCGGCTGCAGGGTATGTACCATGCTTACCGCACCCAACTGGAACTACCGCTGGATCAGCAGCTGGATGGACATGATCTGGTAGCCCAGTTGGTACAATCCGAAGAGCTTACCCGCAGCAATGAAAAAACAGCTTACTATCTTAAACTGGCAAAACTGCGTTTGCCTGCAACGGTCGAACAAATAGAATGCGGTCCTGTCCGCAACCTGAGCAAGCAACAAATGGCCACGCTTATTGAAGGCCGTTATCTGCAACAGGGAGAGAATGTTTTAATTACCGGTTCCACAGGCTGCGGAAAAAGTTACCTGGCTTGTGCACTGGGCCACCAGGCGTGTTTGCAGGGATATAAAACCACTTACCTCAATATGAACCGCCTTATAGAAAAGGTAACATTGTCTAAGCTCGATGGCTCTTACATTAAATTGCTCAATCACCTGG
>NZ_JAUFQJ010000015.1 GCF_030409685.1 Ferruginibacter paludis | reverse complement strand
AGCAAGGTTGAGCTGATCGATTACACTATCAACAATGCGGACAGGATGACCCTGCGGTATCTTTTCCTCCCAGCTTTGGGGAATCAGCAGCAACTGATTGCGGGTGTAGGTTTTAAATTTTGCTTGTGCCATACTATACATGCCGCAAAATCAATGCAAATCCTGAACCCGTTTTTCCACAACTGTGAATTAAAAAAGGCTGCCCCTTTTGAGACAGCCTCTTTTAATATTTTACTGGAAAATTAGTAACTCCATAAGTCTTGCTCGTAATTAAAAATTTTCTCTTTAATGCGTTCGCCCTCAAGCAATTGAAATACGCCATTGTCTTTCAATCCTGGATTAGCAGCTATAAATAAATCGAACGGATTGTCCATCGTACTCTTTATGATGCGGCCACTGAACATCCTGGTTTCAAATAATTCTTCCCATGTCATCCTTGCTCCAAAGTTTTTACCATTATAAGTCTGGTACTTTGCGAAGATTGGACGCATATCTGGATAATAAACCCAAAAAACGTCAGCGGGTCCCTGATATTCGCCGCTTGAAGAATAAATATTCCTAACGGGAGCGATACCTAAAATACGCCAGAATAATCTCGAACTTTCTTTATCAAAAATTACCTCTTCCTTAATTTTAAACTTATAAATTGAATCCAGATTTATTTCTCTCGCTTTATAATCATAACGGTCAATCACACCCTGATCATTGTAATGTGGAACAGTATCACCACCTCCTCCAAGTAATTTAGATACCTGAGAAATAGTAAGTGGTGTAGTAAACCGGTCATCAATCGGGTCAAAAACTGTGACAGCACTATCCTGTATAGCTTTGAGTAAAATGCTTATGAATCGCTGATTGCCCGTGTTCTCATCGGCGGAGTACCTGAACGGCAAATTGACTTTTTCCCTGGTATCTATTTCTCTCCATATTTTATGACGAAAAACAGCATCGTCAGCCCGCAAATGTTCATAGGCCAGAGGAGTCCTATCCATAATATCTTTTGTTTCTACAGCTTCGTCCAACCGTAAAGACTTTTTTACTTTTGGAACGGGTAAGCTATCAATTCTTGGCGCAGCCGGAGGTGCTGATACCACTGCTGCAACAGAATCGACCTGGCCACCAGATTTAATATTTGCCTTGGTTTTACCCTTGGTTGTTTTTTTTGTGGTGGTGTTGCTTCGCTTGGTAGCCGCACGCTTTTTCTGTTTCTGTGCGTCTGCTACTGAGAATACAAGGGTCAGTACAACCGTCAGGCACAAAAATTTAGTAAGATACTTTTTCATATTTAAGATATTTTAGAATAACACAAAAGACACGGGCGGTATGGTTCTTTGCCTGCCATCAGGTCCTACTACTTTCAAATCATCAAAAGTCACTGTAGATCCGGGTTTACATAAATCAAGTTTACTTCTTATAGGTGCAAAACTTCCGCTATTCATTGTCGCTGTCTGTACGCTTCCGCTACTGGTAAATCCTGCTCCTGCAAAATAAACAGTCGCACTGGCTACACTGAATTTAGCGTCAAAATCAAAGTTTTTAAGTTCTGCCCGTAAAAAATCCTGTGCTTTAAAAACATTTGACTGTACTTTTCCTCCTGGGCTAGGACCAACCATCCCGATTGGATCAGGTATGGTTTTAATCCTGAAATCAAATTTGCTTGATTTTCCATCAGCAGTTACGGTTATGCTTGCCGCAGTTCCACCGCTAACAGTTACTACACGATTACCATTAGAACCACTCAGAGTACCACCAGTCATTGAAACAGTCGTCTTATCCCAGCCTGAACCAGATGAAATAGTTATTGGATTAGGAACTCCTATGTAAAATACATTCATTTTATCAAGCATAATGGCAGCTCCTCCGGGAGTTCCTACTGTGTACTCAACAGTTTCAGTTTTTGTCTGGGACACTCCATCCTGATCAAGATAGGTAACTGTTACCGGAACTGTATGGGGGCCTGCACCGCTGGCTGTTACTTTATAAGTAGCTTTCCCGTCAACAACCGCAGGATTTGTTCCTCCGATTGAAATTTTTGGCTGGGCGGCAGAACTATATGCTCCGATTCCGGCAGTAATTTCCATTTCCTGTCCAGGCATTAGATAATTGGAACTCTGTCCTACCAACACACCAGTTTTATCAAATTTAATTTTTACAGCACCGATTTGTTCGTGGCAAAATGTAACCACTTGATTTTCTGCATTCTTAATATTATTTTGAAATTTACTTAATAACGTTAAGGCTGCTACGGTTGGTGTCATATGAAAGTAACCTGTCGTAAAGTCTTTTTTAACCCCATCTTGTCCTACAGGGGGATCTGTATCTATGGGCAACGTCTTTTCAAATTTTGCCCTGATTTCTGGATCAACGTCCAGCATTGCCTTTTTATAGGCCGCTAGTCTTGCCTCCAGTTCTTTTCCCTTACCTTGGTTATCAAATAAACGGGTAGCAGCGTCTAGATTATCTTCTTTGAAAGACTCTTTACCATCTATCATAGTAAGGTCAGAAGCTTTTTTAAGTTCTGTCTTTAATCCATCAAGATAGGTAATGAAATCATCAGACAATTTTTTCGCCTGTTCAGCTTTCGGCTCCCAAATTTTAGCCTTTTCAGCAGTTTTGGGATCTGCCAGTTTTTCGGTTAGTGAGGCATATAAAGTGGTGTTCGCAGCAGTGAGGTTGGCGCTGGAATTTTGCAAACTTTTATCAACCACTTTAAAGGCATTCAGAATTTCGCTTGATACATTCAGTGCCAGCAATGCTGTCAACACCAGATACATCAGGTTAATCATCTTCTGCCGGGGCTCTTTAGGTAAAGCCATAGTATTTCAGATTTTACGATTGTTTAAGTGAATTGTTTCTTTAGGATAAAATTTACCTTTAAAAAGGGTTTTGAACTTGGTAACAAAATTATATTGCATTTATTTCACCTGCATAGCACTCAGCATATTTCCATACACAGAGTTTAATTTGCTTAGGTTGCCTGCCAGTAAACTGATTTGATCTTTTGCCTTTGTCGCGTCATCCACACTGCCCATCATGGCGGCACTTGCCTCAGCCATTTTGCCATAAAAGCCATTCAAGGCCTTGAGGTGATTGTTACTTTCCTTTAATTCCAATTCGTAAATAGTATTTAAAGAACCCAAATTTTTAGTTAAAACCTGAACCTGCTCGTGGAACCCCTGTGTGCTTTCAGAAGCTTTATTAAATGAAGCCATTGTAGCTGCAGTACTTGTAAATGTTGAAGCCATGCTTCCAATAGCCAATGTTGCTTCTTTTGTTTTAGCACCAAAGTCACCGGTCGATTTTACAACATCGCCAATTTCGCCCATGTTGTTAACAGTAGTTCCCAATTTCTGAAAACCTTCACCTAATTTTTTCAAGCTTGTAGGAGTAATATCAGCTTCGCTTAACATTTTGTCCATACTTTTCAGAGCAGGGTTACCTGTTTCAATAGGCGCAGCTGCAGCCATTGGTGCCTCTGGTGGGGGTGCAAATACATATAACAAAGCATAACCAAGAAATATGATCGATTCTGTCCACAGTCCTATTTTTAACCAAACATCAGCTCCCGGAGCGTGGGTGATTTTGAAAAGGGCACCTAATAAAACCGGCACAGCTGCCGCAGATACAAAGATGTTAAGAATACGATCGATTGGACGTGATTGACCAGCAGCCATAATTTTTGAATTTTAAAGTTTAATAAGGGGGTTATTTTATATATTGAATTCTTTATTACATAGTGATTAGAGTCTTACAGCATTTTTTGAAAAAATACTGTAAGACAATTCTCAACATTAGTTTAGGCAGGAAATAAGTTAGTAACTAGTTGCCACGCTTTTTCATTGCCGGAGGCAGATCAATTACGCAACGGAAACCTATATAAGATTTTGAAGTATCCTGGTACTCGTAATTACGTGTACTTGTCTGAAGAAAAAATCCCACGTCTTTCCAGCTACCACCGCGAATCACTTTGCGTTTCATACGTGGCACATCTGTATCTTTTGCATTCCAGCGAATGTCAGGATTCATATCGTGTTGAAAAGAGTATCCACCCTCATAATAAAGAGAAGAGGTCCATTCAGCTACATTACCAGCCATATTATACAAACCAAAATCGTTTGGCCAGTATGCGTCTGCTCTTACAGTGTAAAAACCACCATCTTCAGGGTAATTTCCGCGACCTGGTTTAAAGTTGGCCAGCAGGCATCCTTTTTTGTTTCTCAAATAAGGTCCTCCCCAGGGATAAGGTGACTGGGCACGACCGCCACGTGCAGCATATTCCCACTGGGCTTCTGTAGGTAATCTAAAATCAGATTCAGTTGCTCTTTTTTTGGAATCTAAATAGGAGTTAAGATAATGGGTTCTCCATTCGCAGAAAGCAGTAGCCTGTTTCCAGTTAACACCTACCACAGGGTAGTTTCCGAAAGCGGGATGACTGTAATATTTTTTAGCCATTGGCTCATTGTAGGCATAAGCAAAATCTCTAACCCAGCACAATGAATCCGGGTAGGCCATAATATCTTTTTTGATAATAAATTTAGAACGTTGTACCCCGGCATTTTCCCTTTTGGAAGCTTCCTTATAATCAAAGGTTTCTGAGTGGTAAACAATTTTACTTGGGTCAAGTTCCTTTTTATTGAAAATCCTGTTATCGGGGGTAAAGATCATTGCATCAATCTTTTCCAGGGTTGCTTTATCATTCCATTTAATACCACGTGCTTTCTTCCAGTCAACATACTCATTGCCATCTGTACCCTGCTTAATAAAACCCATTTGCTTTGCAGCAATAGAATCAGTTACCCAGTTGGTAAACTGCCGATATTCATTATTGGTAATTTCGGTAGCATCCATCCAGAAACCACTTATAGAAACCTGTTTGTTTCTTGCAGTATACGCAAAATTCACGTCTTCATCACTTGGCCCCATATGGAAGGTTCCTGGTGGAATATACACCATACCCGGGGGTTTGGGTAAAGACCACCCTTTAGCAGGTGCTACGCCATGCAACTGCCCATCATCCGGCAAAGCACTACCTTTTTTATTTTTACCAAGCAAATTACAGCCTGATAAAGAGACTATAGCACTGGCCGCTATAATAACTAATGAGTGATTCTTCATTGTTTTAACTTTGAGGGGTATTAGCAAATGTAATGATTATTTCCAATTTCAATAATCATACACCTGCCTGAATGATTATTTTTTGTGTTAAAAAAGCAACACAATTCTAAAACGTCTATTGTTTTCAATTATTGTATCCTTATATCTTCTTTTCATGATTCGTTGAGATACAATAAGATGCCATCGATTTGCTCCTCCGGCTTAAAACAAATGTTGTTTTTGCAGAGATAAATCAAGGACTGAATAGAAGCAGGTTTGCTTTTTAAAGGTAAAAATTCATCATTCGATAAGGTTGAAGCCATCATAATTTTGTACGGAATATAATAGTTGGCCACTTTTCGGGACAATTGAAAACAATCTCTCCCGATAATTGCCAGTTCATTAAAGCCAACCACATTTTGTAGCAAAAATGAAGCCCAAACCGCAAACGAAGACGGATATTTGATGGTTGCTTCAGAATTTATTATTAACATTTGTATAGATGTGTATTTCCAATCCGGAATGTTAAAAATTCTTGAAAGCTTAAATAGATTTGCCGCCATCACACTATTGCCTGAGGGCAAAGCTCCATCATATATTTCCTTTTTTCTAATAATAACATCTGTTTGATTTTTTGGTGTATAGAAAAAACAATTATTTTCTCCATCGCTGAAACTGTCAACAACAAAGCATGTAAGATTTTTTGCCTTTTGCAAAAATTCAGTATCGTAAGTCAGCGAGTACATTTCAAAACAGGCCGCTATAAAAAAAGCATAATCATCCAAAAATGCAGGATATTTAGCAACTCCGCTTTTAAAAGTGTGGTGCATTTCATATGAACCAGCGGTCTTTATAAAATTGGTTTCAATAAAGGCGAAATTTTTCAATGCAAGCATCCTTAATGTTTCGTCTTCCAAAATGAAAGCGGCCTTTGCAATTGCTTTTAAGGCCAGGGCATTCCATCCCAGTATTATTTTATCATCAAGTGAAGGCTTTATGCGGCCAGCACGAACTGCTGCCAACTTATGAAGACAACTTTGCAACAATTCAGTCAATGTGTGTTCATCTAAATTTTTTCGGGTAACAAAGTCATAGATGGGTTCAAGGATGCGCAAGATATTAGCGTCTTCCCAATTCCCTTTTTCCGTTACGTCAAAAAATTCACAAAAGATGGCCGCATTCTCCTTTAAAACCTCGTCAATCTCAGTTTTTGTCCAGACATAATATTTTCCTTCTACCCCTTCACTGTCTGCATCAAGAGCAGCAAAAAATCCACCTTCGTCATTGGTTAATTCCGACTGGATAAATCCTATCGTCTTTAAGATTGCGTTCCTGTATTTATCGCATTTGGTAATCTGCCAAGCGTCGCATAGGGCATCGATGAGCAAGGCATTGTCGTATAACATCTTTTCAAAATGCGGTACCAGCCATTCATTATCAGTGCTATACCGGGCCATTCCACCAGCAATATGGTCATAAATACCTCCATCTAACATTTTATCAAGCGACAATAAAGCTTGTTGCAGCGCTTCTTTATTTCCTGTGAAATGCTGGTATTGCAGCAAGAATTGGATAATAAAAGTCTGGGGGAACTTGGGCGCTTTTCCAAATCCTCCCCACTCCTTATCAGCAGTTGCCATTATATTTTTAAACATTTGATGGCAATTGTCCATTGAAAACAATCTTTCATCATTTGAGCTAATTGAACTGGTAGCGGTTTGAGTAAAATTTCCAGACCGGTTTAAATGTGCAATAAGATTTTCTGCCTGAGATTCTATTTCATCTCTTTTTTCCTGCCATGCTGCAGCAATCCCCTGTAAAACTTCCGGCCAGGAAGAACGGTTAAAGGCTCTGACAGGTGGATAATAAGTGCCCCCGTAAAAAGGCTTGCCGTCGGGAGTCAAAAATACATTCAGAGGCCAGCCCCCACTACCGGCAATCGCCTGCACTGCATCCATATAAATATGGTCAAGATCGGGGCGCTCTTCACGATCGATCTTAATATTTATAAAATTTTCATTCATCAATGCGGCAATAGTTACATTCTCAAAACTCTCTTTTTCCATAACATGACACCAATGGCACGCTGAGTAGCCGATACTCGCCAGAATTACCTTGTCCTCAGCTTTTGCTTTTTGCAATGCTTCTTCACCCCATGCATACCAGTTAACGGGGTTATGGGCATGTTGCAAAAGATATGGACTTGTTTCCTTAATTAAACTATTGGTAAAAGCGTGTGACATACAACTGATAATTGAATAAAATAAAATATGGCAGACAATCAGGTTAAAAAGTTATGCCACGATGAGTAGTTCAGGCCTTCAATAGCCGGCTAACCTTTTAAAAGAAACAGATAACCGAGGCGTTTGTTTTGACAAATAAAAAAGGTAACCTTGTTAAGTTACCTTTAATATATTCTAGTGGAAAGACTTATTTCTTTTTAAGGGAGGTTAAATACAGCTCCAGCGCACTCACCATACTGGGCACCTGCGGTTGTGGCGCCTTAATATCGAGTGTTAAACCAGCTTCTTCTGCTGCTTTAAAAGTGTTGGCGCCAAAAGCGCCAATCCTGGTTCCATTTTGCTTAAAATGTGGAAAATTTTCCAATAGGCTCTTAACGCCACCGGGTGTAAAAAAACATATCACATCGTAGTTTCTGGAAATAATTTCTTTTACATCATTGCTGATAATTTTATACATTACTGGGGTGGCATATTCGCAATTATTATTTTTTAGCCAGTTGGTAATCTCATTATCAAACGATTGCGAACAGGGATAAAGAAACTTTTCATTGTCCTTATGCTTATTTATTACATCGAACAAACTCTTATTGGTACCGTCGGCACCATAAAAAACTTTGCGCTTGCGGTAAAGGATAAATTTTTGGAGATAAAGTGCTACCGATTCTGTAATGCAAAAGTATTTTGTATCCTGTGAAATATTAATCTTCATTTCATCGCAGGCCCTGAAAAAATGGTCAATTGCATTCCGGCTTGTAAAAATAACTGCTGTATAATTTGGGATTTCTATTTTTTGTTTTCTGAATTCTTTGGCGGGAATGCCATCAATAATTATAAATGGATGGAAATGTAACTCGATATTGTGCTTTTTTGCCAAATCAAAATAGGGTGACTTTTCGCCTTCCGGTTTTGGCTGGGTAATCAATACTTTTTTAACCACCTGGCTTTTTTGATCTGTTTTTGTTTCCCCGTTCTTAACCATAGAAAAATGAGAATATTAATGGTTTTACAAAGTTAGATATTTTTACTTAATAAAAACAACAAGGCCTTATAAATCAACAAAAGCGGCATTAATTCCACGCCTGCAATGTAAAGCATAAAATGGGCGGCACTTATTTTTACCTGGTTTTGCAGCAAACTATATGACCTGAAAAATCTCAACAAAAACATAAGCGCAGTTAATAAAATTGCAATCATTACTGATACTTTTATCAACACAGGAATAGAAAAGGCCATTACAATAATAAGTGGTAATAAAAGAATACCCAGTATTTTATTAATAAGAAAAATTATAAAAATATAGGTGTTGGTTATATTGGAATAGCCTGACAACCATCCGGTAAATTTTAAGGAGACATATTTCAAAAAATAGATAGCCATTACAAAAAAGCTGCTTAATAGCATCACGTCCAACGGCTTTCGCTCATTCACCCAGCCAAAATACTTTAACAAAAAATAAAAAAAGATACCCCCGGAAAAAGCAGCCGTTAAATTAAAAAGCATAGAGGGTAACCTGGCCTGCAGTAATTGGTCAGTTAGCTGACTTTGCCGTAAGGATGTATTAAAAAATACCTGGAACAGGTTATTGAAATAACGGACATAAAAGAATCGTAAAAAAGATAAAGCAGCAACCAAAATCAGCAGTGCGTAAAATACACTATCGTCAGGTTGCTGTTTCCGGACATAAATTTTCTTTGCTAAAGGGGTGCTGCTGATATCCAGAAATTTGTTTTCCTTCAGGATTTCTTGCAGTAGGATACGATAAGGTGGTTGCAGTTTTTTTAACGAGTCCAATTTAATGGCAACGCTGTCTTTCGCTTTAATCCCGGCGCTATCCGGCATTTTAGTTGAAGCCGTATCGACTATTTTTGTATTGATACTATCGGGATGCTGTGCAGCAGTTAAAACAGGCAGAGCGATCAGCAGAAATAAATATAAAACCTGTTTCAATCAAAAAATTTATGCAGTAAAATTAAATTGAATTTTCTAAAAGTAATTGATATACCCAAAATGTATTTTGGATGACTGGCTTAAGTTAAAATTAACATCGTTGCGTTTGCCAACCGCAAAACTCATATTCAGCAAACCGAGTTTCGTTTCAAATAAAATTCCGATGCCAGTACTGATGAAATTACTGGTAACATCTACAGTCTGGTATTTATTTTTTACCCAGCCCGCATCCACAAATCCAAACAAATAAGAGTTTAGGCCGACAAGGTACCGGTATTCAACAGTTGAAACCAGGTAGCGGGTAGCATAAATACTTTCTTCATCAAATCCACGTAACAATTTGTACCCGCCAATTTGAAACAATTCGTTCCGGAAAACATTTGGACTGTTGAAAACGCCTGTATTAAGTACAACTTTTAAAGTGCTACGTTTACCGGTTGTAAAATAATGCGCCGCCATCGCTTTTATCCTTAACTGGTACCCCTTCAATTTAAGCGAATCATACAGGGAAGCGTAATTAAAGGCGGGGTCGGTCAGGCTTATGATATCATTGTTCCTGCTGATGGTTTTTATACCTATGGTAGAATACAACTGTAACTCATTGCCTGATTTTGGATTGAAGCGGTAATTCGTATTATTAAAATTGTAATCAATTCCAATATTAACGGCACTAACATCAATATTTGCAGGAAGCTGCTTGGTTGCCTTAATCTGATTGGTGTCTATACCGGCTGCCAGCAAAAAGGAATTTTGTTTTTGAATAAACAATTTACCGGATTGATTGGCTGATAAGAGATATTGCACTCCCAGCTGTGCATTTAATTGTACAAAGCTTGAGTCTTTTTTAAACATTTCAAACAGGAAATCAATACCAAAAGGAGAATTAAAAATATAGGGTTGTTGAAAACCTAAATTTAAACGCGGTGATTTTAATTGCAACTGCTGCCAGTTAAGCAAAATGGTCTCTCCTTTTCCGAGCGAATTTTTTAAATTTAAATTTACGTCTCCTGTCAACTGCAGTTTACCGGTAGCATCACTGGCGGGCAAAAATCCTATCAAAAAATTAACCTGGCTGCTACGCTTGGGCTGAAGGTATACATTCAATATAGAGCCGGTACCCAACATCATCAATTCAGAAGGTTGCTGCTCCTGCACGTAAGGCAATTCCAGCATACGTTTACTTACCAGTTCCAGTTTCTCTTTATTGTAAACACTTCCTTTAGGAATGCCCAGGTAATGCTGCAAAAAGTTATTGGAAATTTTTGCTTTGCCGTTGATGCGGATGCTATCGATGTGATACAATGGTCCAGGGGTAGCGCTTAATATGGCCGTGACATTATTTTCTTTAAGCTGGATGCTATCTAAAAATACAGCCGCGAAAGGATAACCATTCTTTTCATAATAATTCAGCAGCCGTTCTTTTATAAAGGTCAGTTGTGTGAAGTTGATGGGCTTGTTGGTAAAATTTTTACTCATGTAGCCACTTTCATCCAACGCCCTTTTTTCAATACCGACAGTTTTTAACTGAACCCAGTTTTGCTGAGTTCCCAGGTATAATGCTATTTCTGCAAAGCTGCTGTCGTACTTTACTGTATCAATAGACGAAGCCGCATATCCTTTGGAATTTAACAATGCAGTCAGCTTATTAATATAGTCTTCACAGGCTAACTGATTGGTGAAGCTGGTTTGCAGTTTTAATGCCTGCGGCTGAAAGAGAGTATCTTTGCTGAGATATTGTATACGAAGCTGGTATTGGGCAGAAACCTGTGCAACAAAAAAACAACTAACTATCACCACCACGAATAACCGGAGATTGAAAATTGTTTTCCTTGTTTTCCTTTGCATGCTTCTATAAACTGTTATCAAGATTAAATATTATATCGCAAAACTAAATTATTAAGCAGCTTGGCAGGTATTTATGTTCATATTCCATTTTGTAAACAGGCTTGCAACTACTGCAATTTTCATTTTTCTACTTCGCTGAAATTAAAAGATGAGATGATTGCAGCGTTGATAAAAGAGATTTCACTTACCACAATAGGTACAGAAGAAAGTGACCTACTTGTTACTAATAAAAAAGAACCTATTGAAACGCTGTATTTTGGCGGAGGAACGCCAAGTATCATTGATATAAAAGATCTCGAATTATTATTGGCAGCGCTACATGAAAAATTTATTTTTAGTGAGAAAATTGAAATTACCCTGGAAGCCAACCCCGATGACATTACACCCGCAAAATTAGAGTTGTGGAAAAAAATTGGAATCAACAGGCTTAGCGTAGGCATCCAGTCGTTTATAGAAGAAGAATTGGTTTGGATGAACAGGGCTCACACGGCGACTGAATCCCTTCAATGTATCGAGGATATAAAAAATGCCGGATTTACTAATTTTTCTGTTGACCTGATTTACGGCTCCCCCTTATTAACGAATGATAAGTGGAAAAAAAATACTGACACCATCTTTGAAAAAAACATACCGCATATCTCATGCTATGCGCTCACGGTAGAACCAAAGACGGCGCTGAATAAAATGATTAATCAACATAAAAAAGAGCCCGTTGATGCAGGCAAACAGGCAGAGCAATTTATATTACTGATGGACTGGATGGAACTGGCCGGGTATGATCATTATGAAATAAGCAACTTTGCCAAACCAGGGATGAAAAGCAAACATAACAGCAGTTACTGGCAGGGAAAAAGATACTACGGTTTTGGACCTTCGGCTCATGCCTTTGACGGTAAAAGCCGGCAATGGAATATTGCCAACAATGCCTTGTATATTCAGTCTTTAAAAAATAATGTTATTCCTTTCGAGAAAGAAAATTTAACAGCAATACAGCAATTAAATGAATACATCATGACTTCGCTTAGAACTATCGAAGGGCTGAGTCTTGGTGTTGTTGAAGAAAGGTTTGGAAATAAAATAACCCGTCAGCTGCAATCTGCAAGTGAAAAATGGAAACTGGGGGGAAAGGTTTTTGCTGATGATAAAAGAATCATATTAACAAAAGAAGGGAAATTATTTGCTGATGGTATTGCCGCCGATTTATTTTTTTAAATCAAAAAACGGTTACTACTAAACAAGATAAGGCTCAATCTTACCGAAGGCTTCTTTCACATCCAGGCCTTCCCACAAAACCTCATATACCGTATCCGCAATCGGCATATCTGCCTTTACAGTTTGATTAATGATATGCATTGATTTACTGGCATTGTATCCTTCTGCTACCATACTCATTTCTATCTGTGCGGATTTTACAGAATACCCTTTGCCAATCATATTTCCAAAGGTCCTGTTACGGCTGAAAAGCGAATAGCATGTTACCAGCAAATCGCCCAAATAAACTGAGGATGCATAATTGTGATTGCGGTTATGAATATGGCCTACTTCTACATTTTTTATACCGGCCATTTTTAAAAAGCCCGCCATCTCGTCCGCGGAATTGGCAATCAAAACGCTCAGAAAATTATCTCCATAATCCAGCCCGTGTGCCATGCCGGCCCCTACCGCATAAATGTTTTTTAAAACAGCTGCATATTGAACTCCAAAAATATCATTGTTCTCAATAGTGTTTAAATAATCGGTTTTAAAATATTGGGCGATATGATGCGTAGTCATTTCATCTATGCCAGAAAAAGTAAGATAAGATAATTTTTCAGCGGCCACTTCTTCAGCATGACAGGGGCCGAGAACTGTAAAGTAATCCTGTAGCGCAACACCGAATTTATTTTTTAAATAATCATTCAACAACAACGTTTGCGATGGCAAAATCCCTTTTACCGCACTGACAATTTTTTTCCCTTCAAAAGCATTCTTATCAAGCGGTTCCAATGTGGCTTCAACATAAGCAGATGGTATGGCTATCACAATACAATCAGATTGTGCAATAACTTCTGCCGCATCCGTTGTCAACTTCAACTGGTGCACATCGAAATAAGCAGCAGTCAAATAGTGGGCACTGTGTTTCCGAAGCATCAAATGATCAATAGCCTTCCGGTTTCTGTTGAACCAATAAATTGTCTGGCCATTGTCTGTTAAAACTTTTGCCAGTGCTGTTCCCCAGCTTCCACTACCTAATATTCCAAAATTCATATTTCTTTATTCTAACGTAGCCAGCATTTCAGTGATTGTACTGATATACTTAAAATTGGGATGACCGATGTTTACTTCTACTTCTTCATGCGCACAGTAAGGTTCATTTTACCCAAAATTTTATTATCTGCATCAAATGCAATTACCTAAAATCCATGCAATAAAGTTAGCACCTTCGTACTTAAATTTGAGCTATAAATTTTGTGTGAAATTCTTGTATGCAGATTTGCAAATGGCTTACAATCCGAGTTTGTCAACAGCGAGCTGTGCGGCAATTTGGCTGGCATCTTTTTTATTAAACCCCTTGCCCTGTGCAACCAGTTCTCCGTCTACTGTAGCACCAATCGTAAACAAGCGGCGGCCATTTTCAAATTTTTCTTCCAGTGTAGCAAACTCGAGCGCTTTGCCATTTTTGTTTGCCCACCCGTATAATTTGTTTTTAATGTTGATTTCAATGCCTTCCAAATCGTCAATAAACATGTGAGTAGAGATAATATATTTTTCAACCCATGACTGGGTTTTATCGTAGCCTTTGTCAAGATAAACAGCACCAATTAATGCTTCCAGCGTATTGCCAAATATCTGGGATATCTTTAGTGAACTGTCAAACTTATTATAGATGGTAATTTTTTTAAGGCCCATTTTTATACCGATGTCGTTTAGCTGTTGCCTGTTTACCATCTTGCTTCTCATCTCGGTTAAAAACCCTTCTCCCTTGTAAGGGTATTTCATAAAAAGGTAGTGGGCAACAATCGAACTTAATACCGCATCTCCCAAAAATTCAAGCCGTTCATTGTTTTCATCGGCTCCTTCCCTTACCGAACGGTGGCTTAAAGCAGTTCTGTATAAACTGAGATTACCGGGTGTAAAGCCAAGCACGTTGTTGAGTTGTTTTTTAAACTCTTTCTTTTTAATATTAACGGTAAAAAAATCTTTAAATAAATTCAACTTGGATAGAATAAGTGAATTCGAAATTAATATTATTTACTGCAATCAAAAAATATAATAACTAACAAACAAGCAGTCCGAAATTACAACTGTAATACTATTTTTTTTTGAGGATAAATCAATTTTCGTACAGGAAATCAAGTGTGATTTGAGAGAAATATTTTTTGTCGCTTGTAACTAAGAGTACGAGCGGTTAGATTGCCTGTACAAAGTTTTGTGCTGTCTAAAATAATTGAATGCCCATTGCAAATAACATGGGTAGTTAAGCAACGTATTTTTTAACAATAACAGAAGCGTTGTGACCGCCAAAACCAAACGTGTTGCTCAGTGCAGCATTTACTGTTCGGTGTTGTGCTTTATTAAAGGTAAAATTCAGTTTAGGATCCAGTTCCGGATCATCTGTAAAGTGATTGATGGTGGGCGGAACGATGTCTTTTGTAACAGCAAGTATACATGCCAATGCCTCCAAAGCGCCTGCTGCACCAAGGCAATGTCCGGTCATGCTTTTTGTAGAGCTGATATTTAAATCGTAAGCATGTTCCCCGAATACATTTAAGATCGCTTTGGTTTCTGCAATATCACCGAGTGGTGTAGAGGTACCGTGCACATTAATGTAATCTATATCTTCGGCTTTCATACCGGCATCTTTTAATGCCGCACGCATTACGTTTTGCGCACCCAGTCCTTCCGGATGCGGAGCGGTAATATGATAGGCATCAGCACTGGCGCCACCGCCGCCTATTTCACAATAAATTTTTGCACCCCTTGCCAAAGCATGTTCCAGGCTTTCAATGATTAGTATTCCGGCACCTTCACCCATCACAAAGCCGTCACGGTCTTTATCGAATGGCCTGCAGGCTGTTTTATAATCATCGTTTCTTTCGCTCAGGGCTTTCATAGCGTTAAAACCACCAACGCCTGCAGCGCTTACAACCGCCTCACTTCCTCCTGTAATTATCATGTCTGCTTTATTAAGACGAATGGTATCATACGCATCAATAATGGCATTGGTGGCAGATGCACATGCACTTACCACCGCATAATTAGGACCTCTGAAACCATGACGGATAGAGATATGGCCTGCGGCAATATCCAATATCATTTTTGGAATAAAGAAGGGATTGAAACGTGGGGTACCATCGCCGGATGCAAAGTTGATTACTTCTTCCTGGAAGGTAATTAAACCACCGATGCCACTGCCAATAATTACACCTACCCTGTCAACATCAACATTATCTTTGCTGATGCCGGCATCCTTGACAGCTTCGTCGCTGGCGATTAATGCAAACTGGGAAAAGCGATCTATTTTGCGGGCTTCCTTTCGGTCGAGGTAATTGGTAGGATCGAAATCTTTAACCTCGCAGGCAAACCTGGTTTTGAATTTAGCTGCATCGAATTGTTTGATTAAATCACAACCATTTACTCCATCAGATAAACCTTGCCAATATTCAGCAACGGATTTACCGAGGGGAGTGATGGCGCCCAATCCGGTTACAACTACTCTCTTAAAGTCCATAAAATTTGCCTGCGATAATTAAAAAAGAGATGAAGATTACTTGGCGTGTTCTTCCAGGTAAGTTACAGCCTGACCAACAGTGGTGATGGTTTCAGCTTGTTCATCAGGAATTGAAATGTTGAATTCTTTTTCAAATTCCATGATCAATTCAACGGTGTCCAAACTATCGGCACCTAAATCATTTGTGAAAGAAGCTTCCGGAGTAACCTCAGCTTCATCAACACCTAATTTGTCAACAATTATTTTCTTTACTCTTGTTGCAATGTCTGACATGGTAGTAATTATTTAGTTAATCAGGTGCAAAAATATACTTTTTGCAATAAATACAAAGAAATATAAATAAAGCCAAACTAGCCCCTTTTATGCCACCTGAACAGTTTTGTAATAGGCAAAATTGCTGTTGATAGTTGAAACCAACAAATATATTTTCGGTCTCTTCTTTTTCATGATTAAGCGGATTGATTTATTGCTTCTGCCAAATGTTGAGTGACGCGCCGGTAAATAAAAAAGTTTGTATATTGTACTCCCTGCTACCCGATATGAAACGTCAGAAACCAAAAAAACGATTGTTATGGCCTTAAAACAAATTGATCACGGTAGCAAAGCATACCAGCAAATGGTGAAGCTGCGGTTGGAAGTATTACGCAAACCGCTTGGGTTATCATTCACTAAAGAGGAACTTGACGCCGAAAAAAACGACATACTGATTGCAGCATTTGATGAAGAAGAAATATTGGGTTGCTGTATTTTAACCCGGTTAGATGAACGGCGTATAAGACTAAGACAAATGGCAGTGCAAAAAAACTTGCAGGGAAAGGGTATTGGTGAATCGATGATGAGTTTTGCTGAAAATATCGCCCGCGATAAAGGTTACAAAATATTAACTATGCACGCCCGTGACACGGCAATCGGTTTTTACGAAAAATTTGGCTACACTGTTAAAGGGGAACAATTTGAAGAAGTAAAAACCAAACATCATGTAATGGAAAAAATACTGATGTAAATTAATGGCGGATTTTTGTTGACAATATTTTTCTTGCTTCGTGTAAATCTTCAGCTTTAAAAGCATCTTTCGGAATTATAAAAAAAGAGCGGGTATCAAAATACAAATGAAAGAAATGCGGGCTTTCCATACTGGTGGTAAAGGCGGTCCATGGCCACTTGCGGCTTCCTCTTTCATTTTCAATACTAAAGTTTTCAGCTCCCAGCGTAGCCTTAAACTTATCTTTAAAAGTATCAGACTTTTTGTAAATGATTAGTGGCAGTAGAAACCAAAACGAGATCATCAATGCAAACCATAAAAAAGAGCTTAATAAAAACGATACGGCTGATACCTCTTTCATGAAGAACAAAGCCGCCGCTACAATGGCAAATACATTCACGAGGATCATCATGATTTTTATTTCCTTACGGGTAATAAAATGATACCGCAAAGCCTGAATAACTTTACCCTTGTTATATGTAAAAAATGTTGAAGTCATGTAGTAAAGATATTGTATAAATCATAACAGATTTTTAGCCGCAAACTGTTTTTACAACAATTAAAAAATTATAACTCTCATCTTTATAACCAATGAATACCTATTTTAAAGACCCACGGCTAAGCACCACGCCCTGGCTGAGAGCATGATACCATGGTGGAAAAATTTAGTTGAAAATCAGGTTACAGGATACCAAATCTATCAAACGCAGACAGCATGTTACCGGGCTTATACCTTCAGCGAAAACAGGCTTGCAAAGATTATGGCAATTGACGATATGGTAGTTGTTTTTACCCTACGCTTAATACCGCTGTTACCTGAAAGATTTTGTTAACAGCAGGAATTAATCACCGGATAATTTTAATTTCGCTCAAATTATTTACTCCTTGTCTGCACTCATCTATTACTTGACACTGCCTTTTATTTATCTTTTATCCGTGCTGCCATTCCGGCTGCTCTATGTTATTTCCGATGGCTTGTACCTTTTTTTATATTATATAGTTGGCTACCGTAAAGCAGTAGTGCGTACAAACCTTACCAATTCATTTCCACAAAAAACACCAGCCGAAATATTGGTGCTGGAAAAAAAATTCTTTCGCTATTTCTGCGATCTGGTGCTGGAGACTTTTAAAACCCTTTCCATAAGTCCGGAAAAAATGTTGAAGCATTGTAGTCTGGATCCTGCAGCAGCACTCTTGTTTAATGGACTGGCTGAGGAAAATAAAAGCATCATTATAGTAATGGGGCATAATGGTAACTGGGAGTGGGCGGGTAACACATTTAGTCTTTGTTGTAAACATCAGTTGTACGTAATTTACCACCCGCTGGCGAACAAATACTTTAATGGTCTTATTTGCAGGATGCGGGAAAGGTTTGGCACAAGACTGATACCTATGAAAGAAACCTTCAGGGATATTGTAAAAAACCGAAGCCAGCTTACTGCCACTGCTTTTATTGCAGATCAGTCGCCCAACCCAACCACCGCACACTGGATGAATTTTTTACAGCAGGATACTCCTGTATTTATGGGTACCGAAAAGATAGCGAAAAAGGTAAAATACCCGATCGTTTTCGTTTCTGTGAAAAGATTAACAAGAGGTTATTATACCTTAACGGCGGAGCTATTACAATCGCCGCCATATGCTGATGCTGAAGGTAATATCACAGAATTGCATACAAAAAAACTGGAGGCAGATATCCGCTCGCAGCCCGAAACATGGCTATGGGCGCATAAAAGATGGAAGCACAAACGTATTTGAAATTGAAATAAGTTATCTTTACTTTCTAAATGTCCACAATGCTCCTGGGGAAAAACCTGATATTAGCGACTAAGCCATTTGCGAAAGAAATAAGATCCAAAAGCTGGTTCCATACTATTTCCACGCTTTCTTTATTAATACTCTCACTGGCGGGCACTTTAGTTGCCCCGGTAATAATTTTTAAATTACTATGCAGTGTATTAGCCGGTTTATTGCTGATACGGATGTTTATCATCTATCACGATCACCAACATCACACCATCCTTACGCATTCTAAAATAGCTGATGCTATCATGACTGTTTTTGGTATGTATATGCTGTCGCCCACAAGTATCTGGAAAAGATCGCATGATCATCATCATAATCACAATTCAAAATTGTTCAGCGCCAGCATTGGCTCGTATCCCATTGTTACACGAAAGAAATACCTTGAGATGTCTGCGGCTCAAAAATTTATTTACCTGGCAGTCCGCCACCCCGTTACCATTGCGCTGGGCTATTTTTCCATGTTTATTATTGGGATGTGTCTGCGTTCATTCATCAGCAACCCACGCAAACACTACGATAGCCTGATTGCATTAATACTGCATTTTACTGTAGCTGTTTGCTTATTTGTATTTATTGGCTGGCAGGCCTGGTTTTTTATGTTTTTTCTTCCTTTTATTATTGCCTTTGGTATGGGCGCCTATTTATTTTATGCGCAACATAATTTTCCGGGAGTAGAGTTTTACGAAAATAAAAACTGGGTATACGAAAAAGCAGCTCTGGAATCATCCAGCTTTATGAAGATGAGCCCGGTGATGGAATGGTTTACGGGCAATATAGGTTATCATCATATACACCACTTGAATTCAAAAATACCTTTTTACCGTTTACCCGAAGTGATGAAACATTTTGAAGAATTACAAAATTGCAAAATAACCAGGCTCACACCAAAAGACATGAATGCCTGTTTCAAATTAAAGGTCTGGGACCAGGAAAGCAACCAGATGATTGGTGTAAAAGGTCTTCAGAAAATGCACGCTTAACAATGCCTTTTTATTGCTGAATTGTTTATAAGCTGCTACCTTTAATCAATACCTAAAATAATTATTGCCATGCAATTTACTGCCACACAAATAGCCGGTCTGTTAAACGGACAAATTGAAGGAAACGCTGATGTTAGCGTGAGCAAATTATCAAAAATAGAAGAAGGTGTTCCTGGTTCCATTTCATTTCTCAGCAATCCGTTGTACACGCAATATTTGTATGGCACACAAGCTTCCATCGTTATCATTAATAAAGATTTTGTTTTAACGGCTCCGGTAACGGCCACTTTAATAAGAGTAGAAAAAGCAGAAGATGCCTTTTCCAAATTACTGGAGATGTACAATGAAGTAAAGCTGAATAAAAAAGGCATTTCCAAATTATCTTTTATTTCAGAAAGTGCTGCCGTTGGTTCGGATATATACGCAGGTGAATTTGCCTTTGTAGGCGAAAATGCCATCATCGGTAACAATGTAAAAATTTACCCGCAGGTATACATCGGCGACAACGCCGTAATTGGTGATAACACCACGCTGTTTGCCGGCGTGAAAATTTATTCTGAAACTCAGATTGGTAAAAACTGTATTATCCATTCGGGCACCGTCATCGGTAGCGATGGCTTCAGGTTCAATCCAGAAAGTGATAATAAAAAAGTACCGCAAATAGGCAACGTTGTAATTGAAGATGATGTAGAAATTGGTGCCAACTGCGCTATCGACAGAGCCACTTTGGGTTCTACCATTTTACGTAAAGGAGTAAAATTTGATAACCTCATTCACATTGCCCACAATGTGGAGATTGGAGAGAATACTTACTTTGCTGCGCACGGTGTAGTAGCCGGCTCAACTAAGATTGGAAAGAATTGTATGTTCAGCGGGCAGGTTGGTATTGTTGGGCATCTGACTGTTGCAGACAATACCATTATCACTGCACAATCCGGCATTTCAAAAAGCATCACCAAAAAAGGTGAAGTCTTTATGGGTTCTCCGGCATTTGATGCCAACAAATACCGCAAATCATATATCCACTTCCGTAACCTGGATGCATTGGTACAACGGGTTGATAAAATTGAGAAGATACAAAAAGAAACTGAGATAAAGCAAGGATAATATTGGCCCTTTGCTTTTACTTTTTACCTTTTAAAAAGTATCGCTTATTTTCTAAATTGTTCTCGATCAATTTGCCGCTTTTATGGGCCGGTTGTTATCTGTCAATATATACAGCTGAATAAAACAAACCGGCAAGGTAAAACCTATAGATGTCAAATTGAAAAAAAGGTGATCGGTAAAAGAATATTGCGGTTCTTATTAAAAAGCAATTTACCTCATATATCAAGACATACTATTTAGTCTACAAAGCTGACAATAATAACCAGGAAGTCAAAGCTCAATAAAAGCAACTGTACAAGAGCCGATAGCTCCTGTCGGCTGCGGCGCCAATACAGTACCATAAAGCGGCTTATCCCGGACAGTAAAATACAAACGCCACTCAATTGAGTGGCGCTGTAATATCTACTTCCCCAAAAAGTAACTTGTTAACTGCATCCCATACTGTTACCGCAGTTTAGACATTTGTAACAGGTACCGCTGCGGATGGTGATGTGGCCGCAAGTGTTGCAGGAGGGCGCATCGCTCTGCATACTCTTCATATAATTTTGTGTACCGTCATTGCCTGCAGCATACTGCGCTTTAACAGCAGCGGAATTAATGTTGCCTGCGGGCGAAGAAGAGGCGGCGGCGCCCATTACCCTTACCTCACTCAGTTCCGGCTTTCTTTCGCCAATGGTTGGCGTTGTTTCATCCCAGCTGCTGTTGCCAAGATTTTCTACTTCCGGTTTATCCAGCACATGCACCAGGTCGGTGCGGCCAAGGTATTCAAACGCCAGCGAGCGGAAGATGAAATCCATGATAGAGGTAGTGCTCTTGATGTTAGGATGATCTACCATTCCGGCAGGTTCAAAACGGGTAAACACAAATTTTTCTACAAACTCGTCCAGCGGTACGCCATACTGCAAACCGATAGAAATAGCAATGGCAAAACAGTTGAGCATACTGCGAACGGTAGCGCCTTCCTTTGCCATGTCAATAAATATTTCTCCTACAGTTCCGTCGCCGTATTCGCCGGTGCGGAGGAATAATGCCTGCCCGTTTATTTTTGCCTTTTGCGTAAAGCCCCTGCGTTTGGCCGGCAGTTTTTTACGCTCAACAATTTTTGCCAGCTTACTTTTCAACACTGTATCGGGACTATTCTGCATGCGTTTGCTTACTTCATCCAGCAACTCGTCAACAGTTAGTTTACTCATGTCAACAATCTGGCTGTGATGGCTTGCGGTTGATTGAATATTGCTTTCTTCTTCTGTTGTGGTTGCTTCAGTTTCGCCGGCAGCTTTTTTCTTTTTATCTGATTTGTTGCTGAGTGGTTGTGATAATTTAGAACCATCTCTGTAGAGTGCATTGGCCTTTAAACCAAGCTCCCAGCTCATGCGATAGCAATCGGCAATCTCTTCTACCGTTGCTTCATTGGGCAGGTTGATCGTTTTGCTGATAGCCCCGCTAAGAAATGGTTGTGCCGCAGCCATCATCCGGATATGGCCATGCGCATGTATAAAACGCTCACCTTTTTGTCCGCATTTATTGGCGCAATCAAATACTGCCAGGTGTTCTTCTTTTAAATAAGGTGCGCCTTCAACAGTCATGGTGCCACAGACAAAAATATTGGCGGCTTCAATTTGTTCGTCCGTATATCCTAATGCTTCCAGCAGGCTCCATTCAAAATCAAAATATTGATCTGACGTAAACCCAAGACGTTGCAAGGTGGCTTCCCCAAAAGTGTATACGTTAAACACAAAGCCAATTTCAAAAGCGCTGCCTAAAGAAGCTTCTACTTTTACCAGTTCTTCTTTTGTAAATCCTTTTGCCAGTAATGTCTGTGTATTGATGAAAGGCGCTCCTTCCAGCGTTGCATTACCTTTGGCATAGTTTACAATTTCTTGCAGTTGCCTTTCAGTATATTTTAAATTGCGCAAAGCAGCAGGCACGCTTTGGTTAATGATTTTAAAATACCCACCACCGCTTAGCTTTTTAAATTTCACCAATGCAAAGTCTGGCTCTACGCCAGTAGTATCGCAATCCATAACCAAACCGATAGTACCAGTCGGTGCAATTACTGTTGTTTGTGCATTGCGGTAGCCATTTTTTTCGCCCAGCTGTACCGCTTCATCCCATGCTTTAATCGCGGCACTTAATAAATAATCCGGGCAGTATTTTGCGTTGATGCCCTGTGGTTTTATTTCAATGCCTTCGTAGGCTTCCTGTGCATCATATGCCGCAGCACGATGGTTGCGCATTACACGCAGCATGTGTTTTTTATTTTCTTCATACCGGGCAAAGGCACCTAAAAAGCCCGCCATCTCTGCAGAAGTTGTATAGGCAACACCCGTCATGATCGCTGTGATAGCGCCTGCAATACCTCTTGCTTCTTCACTGTCATAAGGAATGCCGCTTACCATTAGCATACTGCCGAGGTTGGCATAACCCAATCCCAATGTTCTGTAATCGTAACTTAATTGCGCCACTTCCTTTGATGGGAACTGCGCCATTAAAACGGATATTTCCAGTACTACTGTCCACAACCGGCTAGTATATTCAAATCCTTTTACATCAAAACTATTATTGCTTTCTTCAAAAAAACGGCGCAGGTTTACGGAGGCTAAATTGCAGGCGGTGTTATCCAAAAACATGTATTCGCTGCAAGGATTACTTGCTCTTATCGGGCCGCCTTCCGGGCAGGTGTGCCATTCGTTGATGGTAGTGTCGTATTGTGTTCCGGGATCAGCGCATTTCCAGGCGGCATGGGTAATCTGACTCCACAAATCTGCTGCTTTTACTCTCTTCATTATCCTGCCATCACTTCTGCCTTTTAATTCCCATACGCCATTTTTATCCAGCGTTTTAAAAAATGAATTGGGTATGCGAACAGAGTTATTGCTATTTTGTCCGCTTACGGTTTTGTATGCTTCGCCTTCATAATCGCTGGGATAACCGGCGGCGATTAAAGCCGCTACTTTATCTTCCTCCCCAACTTTCCAGTTTACAAAATTTTCAATTTCAGGATGGTCTAAATCCAAACAAACCATCTTGGCCGCACGACGGGTGGTGCCCCCGCTTTTGATGGCGCCGGCGGCACGGTCTCCAATTTTTAAAAAACTCATCAACCCGCTGGATGTACCGCCACCACTCAATTTTTCACCTTCCCCGCGAATGCTGCTGTAATTGGTTCCAACTCCGCTGCCGTATTTAAATATCCTTGCTTCTCTTACCCACAAATCCATAATGCCGCCTTCATTTACCAGGTCGTCATCCACGCTTAAAATAAAGCATGCATGTGGTTGCGGACGCTCGTAGGCAGAGGTTGATTTTTTTAATTTATCATCAACAGGGTCTACATAATAATGTCCCTGTGGTTTACCGGTTATGCCATACACTTCATGCAGGCCTGTATTAAACCATTGCGGACTGTTGGGGACGCAAGCCTGGTTCAAAATAGAATATACAAGTTCATCATAAAATATTTGTGCCGCATCATCTGTAGCAAAATAATTGTAGCGCTCGCCCCAAACACGCCAGCAATGCGCCATACGGTGCGCCACCTGCTTAACAGTAGTTTCCCGGCCTACACTTCCATCTGCCTGTGGCACGCCTGCCTTTCTGAAATATTTTTGTGCCAGGATATCTGTAGCAATCTGGCTCCACTGTTTTGGCACTTCCACATTGTCCATTTGAAAGACAATTTCGCCTGAAGGATTTTTAATTACCGAAGTGCGGTAATCGTATTCAAACATATCGTATGGTGAAACTCCTTCTTTTGTAAACTGGCGGCTGAAAGTGAGGCCGGGATTGCTTATATACTGTGCAGGCATGATAAAGAAACTTATTGATGGGTTATTGAAATGTTAACGACGGATAACGAAAATATTTGTTGTAGCTGAACAAACAAAAGGGTAAATATCAACACCTGTGCACAAATAGGGTGGATAAATTTTTCTATTACAAGCGCACAGGATATTACAGGTCGTCGATATGATTTTCATCATATGGCTCCGGATATTTTTTTGTAATTCTGTTTAAAATACTATATCAGCTACGTCATATCAACTTGTATTTTATGAGCTGGCAATTTTACATTAAGTAACAGAACCAATAAGTTTTCTTACCTGTTTTTTACAGTCAACAAGTTTTGCATAACTAACGCTTCCATGAAAATAAAACTGTCGTTATCTTTATTGCATGAGAGCATTAATACAAAGAGTAACTACTGCAGGAGTAACAATTGATGAAGAGCTAAAATCCAGTATTGCCAATGGTTTGCTGGTATTGCTGGGTATTGAAGATGCCGACACAGCAGATGACATCGTTTGGCTAAGCAACAAAATTGTTAACCTGCGCATTTTTGATGATGCAGATAAAGTGCCCAATTTATCGTTGAAAGAAACTGGTGGCGACATTTTGTTGGTGAGCCAGTTTACTTTACATGCCAATACCAAGAAAGGCAATCGTCCTTCGTATATCCGTGCCAGTAAGTCTGTTGTTGCAATACCTGTATACGAGAAGATGATTCAACAATTGGAAAACGATCTGGAGAAGAAAATATTTACCGGCGTATTTGGTGCAGATATGAAAGTATCACTTGTAAACGACGGGCCGGTTACCATTTGGATTGATTCTAAGCAGAAGGAATAACTTTAATTTTATAAACACGAATTTTGGGCACGAATTACACGAATTGAAATACAATTTTACGTCAGACATTGTTTTAAAAGAAGAATCTTATTAGCTGATTGGAATTTGTATGGAAGTACATCGGGAACTTGGAATGGGTTTTAAAGAGATTGTTTATAAAAGATGCGTTGGAATATGAATTTAAAACAAAAAACATTCCCTAATTCCGTGAAAACAATTTAAAATCAGTTACAAAGAAATCATACTTCCACACCAGTATAATGCTGATTTTGTAGTTCACGGTTCGATAATACTTGAAGTGAAAGCATGTTCGGTAATAATAAATGGGTTCGTAAAACAAACAATTAATTATTTAAAAGCTTCCGGGTTGCAATTAGGTATTATCGCCAACTTTGGTGAGCCCTCATTCGTATCAAAAAGAGTGGTATTTCAAAATGGCACTTTAATTCGTGTAATTAGTGCTTTGAAATTCGTGTTGCTAAAAATAAAATTCGTGTTATGGAAATTAAAGAAGCGCAAACTAAAGTAGATCAATGGATAAAAACAGTTGGCGTTCGTTATTTTAATGAATTAACCAATCTGGGTATTTTAATGGAAGAAGTTGGTGAATTATCAAGATTAATGGTTCGAAAATATGGCGAACAGTCTTTTAAAGAATCTGATAAAGGGAAAGACTTGGGTGATGAAATGGCGGATGTATTGTGGGTGTTGATTTGCCTGGCCAATCAAACCGGTGTTGACCTAACTGATGCTTTACACAAAAATTTTGAAAAGAAGAGTTTACGGGATGGAGAACGGCATAAGGAAAATGAAAAGCTGAAATAATTATCCGGTCGGCACCGAAGGTCAGACCGGATAACTGTTTCGGCAAAACGCGGTCTGACCTTCGGTACCGACCACTGCTATCTGGTTATCACATCCTCCTAGTGAAAGACTGCGGCAATTTATTGAAGACAATGATGCTATGTATAAAGCTCTGCTTCAAGTAAAAGAACTGGTGAAAAAACAATCCGTATCCAAATAATATTTTCAACGCATTTTTTGAGGGGTTTATTTTTTACTTTTGCAGGATTATGGCAAACGAATCGAACAATTTTGCAGAGCTGATTGCTCACTGTAAAGAATATGGATATATTTTTCAATCTTCAGAAATTTATGATGGCCTGGCGGCGGTGTACGACTATGGACAAAACGGTGCCCAGTTAAAAAAGAATATCCGCGATTATTGGTGGAAGAGTATGACGCAACTGCACGATAATATCGTGGGTATTGATGCTGCTATTTTTATGCACCCGACAACATGGAAAGCAAGCGGGCACGTGGATAATTTCAGCGACCCAATGATAGATAACAAAGACAGCAATAAAAGATACCGCGTAGATCATTTGATTGAAGCGCATGCAGAAGCTTTGGCGCTTGAAGGAAAAAAGGAAGAAGAATTTGCGCTGCTGAAAAACATGGATGCGTTAATTGCTGCAAGTGATTACGCGGGCCTTAAACAACTGATTGTTGACAACAATATAAAATGCGCTATCAGCAAAACTTGTAACTGGACAGATGTTCGGGAATTCAATCTCATGTTCAGCACACAGATAGGAAGTGTGGCAGAAGAAAGTGACACCATCTATTTGCGCCCCGAAACAGCACAAGGTATTTTTGTAAATTTTTTAAACGTGCAAAAAACTGGCCGTATGAAAATACCTTTTGGTATTGCACAAACCGGTAAGGCTTTTAGAAATGAAATTGTAGCAAGGCAGTTTATTTTCCGCATGCGGGAATTCGAGCAAATGGAAATGCAGTTCTTCGTTCGTCCCGGCACACAAATGGAATGGTATAATTTCTGGAAAGAAGAAAGAAAAAAATGGCATGAAAGCCTGGGTATACCGCCGGAAAAATTACGTTACCACGATCATATAAAACTGGCGCACTATGCCGATGCAGCGTTGGATATTGAATTTGAATTTCCTTTTGGCTGGAAAGAACTGGAAGGTATTCACTCAAGAACTGATTTTGATTTAACACAACATCAAACGTACAGCAAAAAGAAAATCCAGTACTTCGACAATGAGTTAAAAGAAGACGGTAAGCCTTATGGCAACTACATTCCATACGTAGTAGAAACTTCCGTTGGATTAGATCGCCTCTTCCTGACCGTGATGAGCCTGGCTTATGCAAATGAAAAATGGACGAAGGAAGATGGTACAGAAGACAGTCGGGTTGTGTTGCGCATTCCGGCTAAAATCGCCCCTACCAAACTGGCGATTTTGCCGTTGTTAAAAAAAGATGGTCTGCCTGAAATTGCCAAACAATTGATGGATGATTGTAAAGGCAGCTTTATGTGTTTTTATGAAGAAAAAGATGCCATCGGTAAACGTTACCGTCGTATGGATGCAATTGGTACGCCATTCTGTGTAACAATTGATCACCAGACAAAAGAAGATAATACCGTTACGATCCGTTACAGGGATACCATGGTGCAGGAAAGAATTGCATTGGCAGATGTGAAGCACCTGATATTGGGCAAAATAAACTAATTGAAAAGATACCTAAATAAACGAGGAACTGCTTGCAGTTCCTTTTTCTTTTAATTAAACACCTCTTTCATAGTACGGCACTTCATCATGGCTTACCGTTTCCTTCTGTTGCCAGTAAGCCTGCGTTACTACATGCCCGTCTGGTGTATGTAACAACCTGCCGAATATAGCATTGACAGGATTAAAAGTATAATCAGTTACACCCACTGTAAATGTCTCCGGTGCAGGAGGAGGTAGTGGTGGCACCGGTGCAGGTTCGGCTCCTTCTGCGACTTTTACCACGGGTGCCGGCGCAGCTTTTGGTGGTGGTGATGGAACTGCAACGACTGTAAAATGATTATACTCCAGTAACTTTTTTAAAAACTGAACTCTTTCAGGTGAAACATTTTTTTCCACGATGCCGCATTTTACACCGTCCAGTTCTTCAAACTCATGATTTTTATTAATCGCCATAATTTGTTTATTACATTGTTAGTGATGTAATGTAATCGTATACCCAGCTTAATAATCCAGTAAGTATAATACCTGCCCCGCAAATAAGCATACCCAGTTTGGTAGCAGGCAGTAAAATAATTTTTTCAATTGGCTGATCATTTTTATCCATAAACACTGCCCTGATGATCCGTAAATAATAATACAATGAAACAATCAGGTTTAACGCGGCCACGGTTATAAAGAAATAATTGCCCTTGGATGCACCGGCTGTGATCAAAAATAATTTACCAAAAAATCCGGCCGTTGGCGGAATACCTGCCAGGGAAAATAATGCCAGTGCCAGCACCCAGCTAATAAAGGGATTGGTTTGATACAGGCCCTTAAAATCATCAATGCGCTCTTTACCCGTTTGTTGTGAAATAGCACCTGCCACACCAAATGCAGCCAGGTTAGAGAAAATATAAATCAGGATAAAATACACAACCGACGCGGTTCCATGCGGCGAATTGCTGCTAAGGCCAACCAATATAAAACCTACCTGGGCAATAGATGAAAATGCAAGAAAGCGTTTGATGTTTTGTTGGCGCAATGCAAACAGGTTGCCGACAATCATTGTAATAACCGATAACAGCATCACCATGTTGTACCAAATTTCCTGCATGGGTGCAAACACTTTATACAATGTGGTAAGCAATATAAATGCAATAGAACCTTTGGATATCACGGATAAAAAAGAGGTGACTGCAACAGGCGAACCTTCGTATACGTCGGCCGTCCATAAATGAAAGGGCACGATGGATAATTTAAATGCAAAGGCCGTGAATAAAAATACAAAGGCTAATATTTGCAATGGACTTCCATCCAATAAAGCAGGTATTTCAGCAAAATTAATTGTACCGGTAGCCCCATAAATTAAAGAAATACCAAAAAGTAAAATGCCCGAAGAAAAAGCGGATGATAAAATCATTTTCATGGCCGCTTCTGAAGATAATTTTTTCTCCAGGTCAAAGTTGGCCATGGCTGCAACAGGAATGGTAGAAAGCTCCAGTGCTAAAAAGAACATGAGTAAACTGCCACTGGAAATCATAAAAAACATACCTAATACAGCCGACAACATCAGTATAAAAAACTCGGGCATGTGTTCGCTTTTCTTTAACCAGTCTGCAAACAATAATGAGATTAAATAAATACCAATACTTAAAATGCTTTTTTGGAAAGCCATTAATGCATTCGTAGTAAACAAGCCGCCAAATAACGTTCCCTCCTGGTTAAAAATAAAACTGGCCACTACATTTACCAGCAATAAAACCTGCACCAAAGGCACAAGTCGCTCGTTTGTCATATCTGTTCCCACCTTAATAAATAATAGCAGGAAAATGATGCAGCAAAGCACCAGTTCAGATTTCATCAATATCAAAAATTCGTTTAACATACAGTTTAAATGTGTGCTCTTTTTTCAGTTGAAATAACAAGAGCATTAATTAAGATGGCTCAGTCGTTCTACATACCGGCCGTAACAGCAGCCAGTTTTTTCATTATTATTTCTGTTGCCGGACTAACCAGGTCATTGAGCCAAAACGGAGCAACACCAATAGCTACAATGCCCGCAATTAAAATGATAGCAGCGGCTTTTTCATTCCAGGTTGCGTCCGTTAAATTTTCATACCCCGCTTTTAAAGGCCCCATAGCTGTTTGACCGATAGCCCTTAAAATATATACTGCGGTTACAACAATACTCATACAGGCGGCAATGGTAGCAATGCGATGAAACGCATCAGTATTTTGCCAGGAACCCATAAACACAGTCATCTCTGCAACAAATCCACTCAGCCCCGGCAAACCCAACGAACACAATCCAACTATGAATAACACCGTCGTAATAAACGGCATTACCTTCAACAAGCCGCCCATTTCATTTACCTGTCTTGTATGTGTACGTTCGTAAATCATGCCTATAACAGCAAAGAAAAGGGCCGTCATTAAACCATGCGATACCATTTGCATTACCGCACCTGTCATAGCTGTTTTAGTTAACATACCGATACCGAGTAAAACAAAACCGCAGTGACTTACTGAAGAATAAGCGTTGATATATTTCAAGTCTTTCTGCATCATAGTAGCGAAGGCTCCATACAAAATAGCGATGGCAGACAACACAATAATTATGTTGGCATATTCCTTCGCACCGTCGGGCATGATGTAGGTAGCTACCCGCAAACAACCGTAGCCACCGAGTTTCATGGATATACCTGCCAGGAACATAGATCCTGCAGTGGGCGCAGAAGAATGACCATCCGGTACCCAGGTATGAAATGGAAACAAGGCTGTAAACACACCAAAGCCAACAAATAATAACGGGAAACAAATATGCTGAACTGACACAGGGATATTCAATTGAGACAAAGTCATCAGATCAAATGTTTTTGTGGGGCTGCCGAAATAAGCACCCAGCAAACCTACCAGCACTAATGCTGAACCTCCCATTAACATCAGCGCCAGCTTATTAGCTGCATATTCTTTTTTACCACTGCCCCAGATACCAATGAGTAAATATTTTGGTATCACCGCAATTTCAAGAAAGAAGAAAAGTATGAAGAGGTCAAGCGACATAAAAAATCCATATGCACCGAGGCTCAGCAAGATGAGTAAAAAATAAAACTCCTTTGTCATCTTTTCCACATTCCACGAAACCAGCACACCGGCGATTACAACAAATGATGTAAGCAAAATCATGGCAACAGAAATACCGTCTACTCCCAAATGGAAACTGATATGCCATGCCGGAAACCAGTTGTACTGCAACTCAAATAACATCTGTGCTTCATTGCCTGCAGCCCTTTCGCTGCGAAAGGCAAACAGCAATGCAAACGCCAAAACAAATTGTGCAGCAGCACCTGCCAATGCCGCCCATTTAACCTGTGTTGCATTGCGCATCAGCAGTATTACAACCGCGGTGAGCAAAGGCAATAATATTAGTACTGGTAAATTCATGTATTCGTTTTCGAATTATCTTATTAAGTCTGGCCCTTTATCTTATTTAAGAAGCTTTATTCAGTTTCAACAGCAATATAAAATTTATCATTTCCAGATATAAATAAACAGCACTGCCAAACCTATTACACCTGCTAAAAAGTAAATGGCGTATTGCTGTACTTTACCCGACTGAAATCCTTTGATTTTATCAGAAATAGTTAGCGTCGTATTGCCCGTCATATTTACCAACCCATTCACCACATTTTTATCAAACCAGGCCGCAGGTCTGCCCACTAAATTGAACAGTACCTTTTTTGTGATGAAGAGGTATACTTCATCAATATAAAATTTATGATAAGCAGCTTTATACAGGCCACCCAATGAGCTGGCAATGGCAGCAGGTTTATTGTTTTCGTTTTTATATAGCCACATGGCTGTAAAAATTCCTGTTATACCAATGGCCACCGGCGCTATTGAAAACTGCCAGTGAAATTCGCTTTCCAATGATTTGCCATCAGCAGTTATAAAATTCCCGAAAGGAATAAAGCCCGCCGTTGCAGCACCGACTGCAAGCAATATCAGTGGCAGCATCATCACAAAGCCACCCTCTCCATGGTGTTCACCATGCACAATCGCTCCTTTGTTCCAGAAAATATTGAAGTATAACCTGAACATATAAAATGCAGTAAGACCGGATGTAAACAACGCAACATAATAAACCATTTTGTTATGTTGCCAGGCTGCAAGCAGTATCTCTTCCTTACTGAAAAACCCTGCGAACGGAGGAACCCCTGAAATTGCCAGGCATGCAACCAAAAACGTAATATGCGTAATGGGCAAATATTTTCTAAGTCCGCCCATATCCTTCATATCGTTGCTGTGAATAAAATGAATAACAGAACCAGCACCAAGAAATAACAAGGCTTTAAAAATAGCGTGTGTAAAAAGATGAAACATAGAAGCCGTGTAGCCTGCACCAAGGTTAGCATAATTTAACGAACCTTCAATTAAATTACTGCCTGAAACGCCCAATGCAAACATCATAAAACCTATCTGCGACATAGTAGAATAAGCAAGTACCCTTTTTATATCTGTTTGTGTGCAGGCGATTATTGCTGCAAACAGTGCGGAGAAAATGCCCACTGAAGTAACCAGGTGCATGGCACCGGCAGACATGCTGAAAACAGGAAACATTCTTGCTACAAGATAAACACCTGCAACTACCATGGTGGCAGCATGTATCAATGCAGATACCGGCGTAGGACCTTCCATAGCATCGGGCAACCAGATATGCAATGGAAACATGGCACTCTTGCCAGCGCCGCCAATAAAAATCAATATCGCACCCCAGGTTAGCGCAGATGCACCCAAAAACATGGAAGAGTAAGCAGTATGCAACTCATGACTGCCATCTATTGTGAGTCTTTCAATCAGCGTATTAAAATCCAGCGTTTCGGCATGAAAGGATAAAATTAATATCCCAATTAAAAACCCAAGATCGGCAAACCTTGTAACGATAAAAGCCTTTTTACATGCGGCAACAGCAGAAGGTTTATTGTAATAATATCCAATCAGTAAAAATGATGAAACGCCTACCAGCTCCCAGAAAAGATACATCTGGAAAAGATTGGAAGCCATTACCAAACCAAGCATAGAAAAAGTGAACAAGCCAAGAAATGCATAATAAGTTGCAAACCTTTCTTCACCTTTCATGTAACCTAAGCTATAGATGTGCACCATCAGTGAAATAAACGTAACCACTACCAGCATCATCACTGAAATTGGATCCAGCAAGATGCCTAAATCTATTGAAAGGCCAGGTGAAAACTGGAGCCAGGTATATTGAACTGCAATAAATTTTTGGTAAACCCCATTCACTTTTCCATAATCGAAAAAATATCCATATGCAGTGTAGAGAGATAGGGCTGCAGACACAAGCAATAAGGTTGTAGCGATAACCCCCGATGCGCTTTTGATATGTTTTCTGCCAAAAATCCCGAGCAATAAAAAACCAGCAAATGGTAGTAACGGAATCAGTAACAGGGCCAGTGCTGAACCTTTTCCTGCAGGCAGTATCTGCAGCAATGGCATTTGTAAAAAATCATTCATAATATAGTAGTCGTTCGTTGGTTTTAAAATAACGAACCTTTAAAATTTCATTTCTTCAGCATTCTCTACATCAATGGAGTGATGGCTTCTGTATAAATTGATAATGATGGCTATCGCCACCGCCGCCTCTGCCGCAGCAATGGCAATTACAAAAATGGCAAAGAATAAACCGTCCATTTTGTTGGGCCATACATATTTGTTGAAAGCAATAAAGTTCAGGTTTACACTGTTGAGCACCAGTTCAACGCTCATCAGCATAGTAACCAGGTTTCTTCTTGTAAAAAATCCAAACACACCAATAAAAAACAAGGCTGCGCTAATAACTAAAATATGGTTTAATCCAGGCTCCATCATGATGTTGCAGGTTTAGAACGTAAAGCAATTACAATACAACCAATCAATGCCGCCAGCAGTAACATACTCACAACTTCAAAAGGCAAGGCAAATCCATCCTCTGCAACGCCCAGCATACGATCGCCTATGTTAGCTACTATTGGCAGAACCGGCTGCCCGGCGGTAGGTTTAAATGAATGCTGAAATAATTGCAGCATGGTTAGTGCAAAGCCGCAAAACACGGCCAGTGCTGAAAAAATTTGTCTTCCGATTTTTTGTTTGGGTAATAACTCCCCGGCTTGCTGTGTCAAAAAAATGGAGAAGATGATCAGCACCGTTATGCCACCCACATATACCACTATCTGAACGGCTGCAATAAAATCATACTGCATCCAGAAATACAAACCTGCGATACCTATTAAAGAAAAAAGTAAAAAAATGGCTGCTCTGAAAATCTGCCGTGTGGTAACCGCCAGCACACCACTCACTAAAGTAAGTGCCGCCAGCATGTAAAATATAATTGTTGATCCGCTCATTTAAGGGTTATTATGTCAAGTTTTTAATACCAGTTTTTATACCTGGTAATATTATGGATGCCATTTTTTTGCCGGCATTGCTTTTCAATTTTGCATTGTTGTGTCACTCACTTGTACAACATACCATTTCTGATCCTTTCCCACATTATTATTCAAAACTCCTGTTATTCCGCTACGACTAACCCTGCGCAAATTCCAGGAACGTTGGATTTTTATAATTTCCGGAGGTAGCCAGTAAGCGCTATCACTCAACACCTTCCCTTATTTTTGATCCCGGCTTATTTAAGATCTTTGTCAGGTCTGCCCGGTTATATACACTGTGTTCAAATGTTTGCGCCATTTTTATTGCATCTGTTGGGCAGGCTACAATACATAAATTACACATTGTACATAGCTCAAGATGATATACAAATTTGTCAATGGCCTTTTTCTTTTTGCCCTCAGGACTTACATCAAATTTGGTAATGATTTTAATAGTAGCGTTCGGGCAAGCCAGTTCACAAGCGGTGCAACCAGTACAGGCGTGCTCATTATTTTCATCATGCGTCATCACTACTTCCCCCTTGAACCTTTCAGGAAAAACAAGCGTAGCCCTGTTATCGGGATATTGCTCTGTGATGATTTCTTTATGATGCGTAAAATAATACATGGTTCGCCTAAGCCCTACCAGTAACGACTTTACGCCATTGAAAACATCTTTGATATATTGAACAAGCCCTCCGCCAGAAGAAGGCGATGAAGAACTATTTTTACTATTTAAATTCTTATCCATTATTCAACATGTCTTTTTTTTTTAAAATTAGCAAGGACATTCAGCCCTTCCACTTTTAAAACCACTGCATTTCCCTTCTTCCCGCCGCTGCGGAGAGTTAGAAGGGCCGGGCTGTTAAAAATACCACCCCAAAATAGCCATTACCGTTACCAGTAAAATATTAAACATACTGATCGGCAATAAATATTTCCACTCAAGATTCAGCAACTGGTCAATCCGCAATCTTGGAAAAGTCCACCTGAACCACATAATTAAAAATATCAGGAAAAATGTTTTTCCGAAGAACCATAAACTGGATGGAATAAAATCCATCACATGATTAAATCCTTCCCAGTGCCCGATATGAAACGGCATCCATCCGCCAAGGAATAGCGTTGCGCCAATAGCACAAACAATAAATACATTGATATATTCTGCTAAGAAAAACAAAGCGAATTTCATCCCTGAATATTCTGTATGGAAACCAGCAGTCAATTCAGACTCGGCTTCTGCAAGATCAAAGGGTGCCCTGTTTGTTTCTGCCGTTACGGCAATGATAAAAATCACGAAGGATATAATCACCGGGATATGTCCTTTAAAAATCCACCAGCCATCTGACTGCGATAAAATAATTTCGTTCAGATTCAAACTACCCGATAATATCACTACTGTAAGAATGGAGAGCCCTGCTGATAGTTCATAACTTACAATCTGTGCACCGCTGCGCATAGCGCCCATCAACGAATATTTATTGTTGCTAGCCCAGCCTGCCATTAAAATGCTGATGACCATTAAGGACGAAACCGCAGAAATATATAATACACCAATGTTAAGATCCCATAGTTGAAAGTCTTTTGCAAAAGCGATTGGCGCCATCAAAAGCATTGCCACCATCATTGCGATAAAAGGCGCCAGGTTAAACAAAAATTTATCTGCACCATCTGGCGTCATTCCTTCTTTAACCAGCAGCTTCAACGTGTCTGCCAGTGATTGTAACATACCCCCTGGGCCAACCCTGTTGGGTCCAAGGCGAATCTGTATCCATGCAGCTACCCTTCTTTCCATCAGTACCAAAACCAGTCCCAATGCGGCAAACAGGCCGATGACACACACACCGGCAATTACCATCTCAATTACCATGGTCCAGGTAGCATTAAAGGTCGCCCTTAACCAGCTATCAATCAATTGCGATATTTTTGAAAAGCTCAGCATAAACACCTCCCAAAGCTTCCCCAACCCCTAAGGGGAGATTTAAGAAGCGAATTTTGATTTGATATTTTATTCATACTTAGAGATTCTTTTATTATTCTATTCAACATTGGATTCTATTCAGCAACACTATAGTCGCCATTCTCCGCATTTTGTTCTGCCCCATGGGGGAGTCAGAGGCGGTCGCTTCTATCTGTCAATGTCTGGTATCACTAAATCCAGCGTTCCCATCATGGCTACCAAATCTCCTAACTTACTACCCCTGGCCATGTGATCCAGCGCAGAGAGATTGGAAAATCCCGGCGAGCGAAATTTAATACGGTAAGGCGTTGTGCCACCTTCACTCACGATGTACACACCAAACTGTCCTCTGGCTGTTTCTACTTTTTGCAAAAATTCTCCTTTCGGTAACTTCAATACAGCTTTTGTTTTGGCCTGAAAATCACCCTCGGGTATGTTATCAATTAATTGCTCAATAATTTTTATTGACTGATTCATTTCTCTTATCCTCACCATATACCTTGCGAATGAGTCACCCTCCGTTTCCAATATTTCTTCAAACTGCAACTGGTTGTATATTTCGTATGGGTATGTTTTCCTGGTATCGCAACTAACACCGCTGCCTCTTGCCGGAGGTCCGCTTACACCAAATGAAACAGCATCTTCCGGCGACAGGTAGCCTACACCTTTCATCCTGTTTTGAAAAATAATATTACCGGTTACCAACTCATCGTATTCGCTGATTTTTGATTTATATAATTTAATAAAATCTTTTACTCTTTGTTGAAAATTGGGATGAATATCCTGCATCACACCACCAGGCACCATGTAATTCATTGTAAGCCTTGCACCACAGGTTTCTTCCATAATATCATTGATGGTTTCTCTTTCGCGAAAAGCATGAAAGAACGGTGTAAATGCTCCAAGATCCATCGCCATGGCACCCCACCACAATTCGTGGGATGCAATTCTTGTAAGTTCATCCATCAGCACGCGTATTACCTGCGCACGTGCGGGCACTTCTACCTGTAACCCATTTTCTACACAAAGTGCGCAAGCGTGGTTGTTGATGTGAGAAGATAAATAATCCATGCGGCTGGTAACGTATATGAATTGCCGGTAAGTAAGGCTTTCGCACATTTTCTCGATAGACCGATGGATATAGCCAAGGTGTGGTTCCACCTTTATAATGGTTTCACCATTGATGGTAATAACCAGGTGCAGCACGCCATGTGTAGCGGGGTGTTGTGGTCCCACGTTGATGATGATATTACCGTCTGCTGTTCTGCCTATTTCTTCAACCATACCCCTATCCCCTAAAGGGGAACTATTGTTTTTATTATTAAAAAATAGTTTTTAATATCCTGATATTTTAAAACTTCTGCCTTCCTCCCTGTTAAGCGCATGGGGGTTACAATTTTATCATATTGACCGGGTCTTCAAAATTCTTTAACAATGGCCTTTTGTTCTCCCATCCATCCGGTAAAATCAACAACCTTAAATCAGGATGATTGATGAAATTTACACCGAACATTTCATACACTTCCCGTTCATGAAAATTAGCTGTTTGCCATATATCACTCACAGTTGCTATTGACGGATCAGCAGCATCCAGTTTTGATTTTATTACAATGTTGTGGCGAAATTGTACAGATTCGAGATGGTACACCATGGTAAGATGTGTCTTCCAGTCAATACAGGTGAGGCAGAAAAGAAAATTAAAAAACAAGGCTTTGTCATTTCTTAATTGTGCGGCAAGTGAGTGCCAGGCAGCGGGCGTCACGATGATGGTAAGCCATTGGCCTCCTTCCTCAAAACTAACTGCCGGCGACAGTTGTAAAATTTTCTCTTTTAATGCTTCGTTGGTCATAATTATCTTTCGGACAATGGACGTGTCATATAATTCAAAGCAGGTTCAATTAATTCATCAGCCTGCTTTTATTTGTTCTCGTGTTAAACCACTTTTTATTTTTTCCTGTAAGCTAATCAGTGCATGCAACAATGCTTCCGGCCTCGGCGGGCAACCGGCAACATATACATCCACCGGGATAATATGGTCTGCACCCTTTACTACTGAATACGTATTGTAAAAGAAAGGCCCTCCGCTGATTGCACAAGCGCCCATCGCAATTACATATTTAGGATCCCCCATCTGATCGTATAGTCTTTTTAAAACAGGCGCCATTTTATTTACAATGGTACCGGCGATAATAATTACATCGGCTTGTCTTGGCGAGGCCCTGGCCACTTCGAAACCAAATCTTGAAAAATCATATTTTGCTGCTGCAACGGACATCATCTCTATACCGCAGCAACTGGTGGCAAAAGTAAGCGGCCACAAAGAGTTAGACCTGGCCCAGTTAATCACATCATCCAGCTTACTCAACACAATACCGCCTCCAGGCGTTTCGTGTATTTGACCTGGAAAAGTGCCACCCCCAACTCCCAGGGCGGAATTTGAAGAAGATCCTGAATTATTTGAAGTTTCACTCATTTACCAAGTGTTCATTTTTCGTTATCTAAATTTGAAATGCGGTTCAAATTATTATACTGTGCATTTCATTCCTCCACCTTGGGAGAGTCTGCGGGGGTTGCCCTACATCCATTTCAGCGCACCTTTTTTATGGGCATATAAAAAACCCATAAACAATATAAAAAAGAAGACAATGATTTCTACAAGTGCCATCCAGCCTACCTTTTTTGCTACTACTGCCCATGGAAACAAGAATACCAGTTCTACATCAAATATCAAAAAGATCAGGGCAAATAAATAGTAGCCTACATTCAATTGGGTCCATGTTTTTCCCTGTGTTGGAATACCGCATTCGTATGGCTGGCCCTTTTGTTTATTAGTGGTAGCCTTTGTTACAATTTTAGCAATTAAAATGGCAATAGAGGAAAATGTTAACGCTGCAAGAATCAAAACAATCATCGAAGATGCTCCCATAAAAACAATTATTTTACCAACATTTTAGAACTACAAGGTAGGAAAAAATACCAATACAGGTACCGCGGCAATCATAGGCACAAATGATATGTGTCATGCTCAAAGGCAACGGTTTTCACAATAAAGTTATGGGTAAAATACTATCCATAAATTTCGTAATGAATTTCTTTTTTGTCGTAACCCATATCTGCAATTCTTTTTCTTGCATCATCAATCATACCTTTCCAGCCGCATAAATAAAATTCGGCAGGCCTTCGGTCTGCACACAGCGACTCATACACTGGATGCACGTACCCCATTTGTCCATCCCATTCCTCTCTTGACAACGTGGGTAAGTAGGTAAACCCTTTTAATTCCTGTTCCAGTTGTTTCATCTCATCATAATACAACAGGCTGGCTTTTGTTCTGCAGCCAAATATGAGGCAGATGTTTTTATGTTCTACTGCATTGCGCTTTATATACTGCAACATACTCCTGAAGGGTGCAATGCCCGTTCCGGTACAAATAAAAACAAGATCTTTATCAATGGGTTCTTTCAGGGTAAATACGCCCTGCGGGCCGCGAAATTTTAATTCCGAACCTACGGTTACTTCATTAAAAAGATAGGGAGTGCCTGTGCCATTTTTATCAAGCACAATAATCAGCTCAAAAACATTTGACCCATCTGGACTGGAAGCGATGGAATAACTTCGCCAGCGCTTGTTTGGTTTTTCATGTATGGGTAAATCAAGTGTAACAAACTGGCCCGGTTTAAAATTGAGTGTTGTCAGTTCAGGTACCTGTATAAAAAAACTTCTTGTATCGTTGGTTTGTTGTTGAATTTGTATCACCTTGCCGGTGCGCCATGGTTCTAAAGACATTGTGCAATTGTTTGCAGAAAGGTACAAAGAATAGTGGTAGACCAGGATACAAAAAGTGATTATTTCCCAATTTAAAAAATGGAATCTCTTAAAAATTTACACTCATTCCGACAGTGCTACGATTTACTGTACCAGCATTTTTTGAATACTTAAGCCGTTTACCGACACCACTTTCAACATGTAAATCCCTTTTGCAATTCCTTTCAAACTAATTGTATTGAAGCTTCCCTGCAAAGCAAAACTTTTTACTAATTTACCGACACCATCGTACAATGCAGCGCCGCTGCAATTGGCACTTGCAGAGATAAATACTGTTTGCCCTGTAACGGGATTGGGATAAACCAGCACATCATCTGCATTATTACTGAAATCAATTTTTCTGATTGCAGAATACAAATAAGTTCCATCACGTTGCAATATTTTGAGCCGGTAGTAATTGATTCCATGCAAAGGAGTTGAATCGGTAAAATTATAATTGCCAGTGTTATTTCCATTAACAAGCCTGGAACCAATACTGGTAAAATTTCTACTGTCGGCACTTCTTTCTAATGCGTAATCAGCAACATTTACTTCATGTTCAGCTTTCCAGCTTAATAAGGCATTACCCGCTTGTTTCTCTGCATCGAAATAAACCAAGTTTACAAGCAATGGTTGTGTATTACTGCCATTGCCGTTATTGAACCAAATTTCGCTAAAACTATTTACGGCAAACTCTGCATAGTAGCCATTTCCGTGGGGTATTATCATTGTGTTTGCCGGCGTGATGTACTGTGTAAAACCGTTGTTATCATCCAGCAGTGAGCCATTTTCTTCTGCCAGCAATCCACTGTATTTTGTTACGCCCAATTCATACGCATCCCCGGGTTTGGTGCAAACCGCACAACCGGCAGCATCTATCAATGAATCTGCTTCTGCATCCGTAAAATACAGTCGTACCCCAACGTTACCTGTTGGTGGGTTGGATGGATGAATAACATAATTTCTATCCAGGTAATACTGATCGCCTGTATTCCTTATATGGCCTGTATTGTTGGGATAAACAGTGATGTCAACATTGCCCAGGTTCTGCCCGTTGGGATTTATTTCCGCCATGATATGTAAAGACCCGGTTGATTGATTGCCGCCGCTAAACGGGATCCAGCTATTTCCCGCAATAGCAGGCACGCTGATAGTTGTGATGGGTACAGCTGCAGCAACAAGGCTTTTTTCATGTATACTGATATCATCAATACCTGCACCTTCCATAGTAACTCCGCCATCGCTGCTCAGCACAAACCTGAAGCGTATATTCGTTCCCGTTACAGGAAGAGCTACACTGGCAACATGCCATCTAGCCCTGGTTAAGCTCCAGTTATTAAGTATATTGTCATACCAGTTGGTGCCACTTAAAGTATCCCCTAATTTTTGCCACACAATACCATCCGTTGAATACTCTACCCAGGTATAATCATAATCCTGTTCTACCTGAAAAATATGACTGAACGATAATACAGGTTGCTTTAAAGCGCTTAAATCAAAGCAGGGAGAATACAAGAAAGAGGTTTCGTTGTTATTGTAATTACCCGTTAAATTGGTAACCCATGCTTTGGTACCGTTGGGTGCTTTGTTGATCAGCGTTTTTGCGGGTGTACCCCATTGCCAGCTTGTATTGGTTCCCTTTGTAAAAAAATTGCCATCACTGTTTTCAAAACTTTGCAAATAAGGGTAATTGCTGACAACAGGTGAATTGTGAAAACTATAATTTAATATACTATCATTGGCAGGGTAACTGTCTCCCGCATAATGTATCCAGGCGTTGATATTGTAATCTATGTATGCAGACAAGTCTGCAGTTTTTGTAAATGTATAATCCAGGCTTTGGTTTGCTGCAATCAAGGGAATAATTTCGGTTATCACTGCTCCACCGTTTACCTGGTAGCTGACACTTACATTATCCAGGCTGGTATTGTTAAAGTTTTTTATTGTAACATTTACTGCACTGGCAGCAGAAAGACCACATCCAGCTTTGCCAGGTGAATTGATTTTCTTTAATTCAAGATCATTAAAAACCTGGTTCAGTGTAAGATCATCAAAAGTATATCCATCATCTATATCGATTACGGGTGTTGGGTCATTGGAAGATGTATTTCCTTCCTCCCCTATTTTTATCTGGAAGGTTTCAGCGATATTTTGTGCAGGTACTGCTGTATTAAGGACTTCATTGATATTAACCTGGCCGTGTGCCCATTTACCCAAATCGGCCTGGTTAAGGACCAAATCGTAGGCAGGTAGCCACACATCATTTTCACTGCCCCTTATCCATATTTTATTGTTGGCACTGCCTGCCTGGCCATGGTTGAAATAATAAAAATCAAAGCGGAGCTGATCAGTTTTATAGTTAATGAGGTTATAATTTAAAGTGAGCGAATCAACATTATTGATTTCAGTGTAGGGGGATTGATCCAATGTTAAACTGCGAACACCTGAGCGGGCAAAGCCTGTGTTAACAAAGGTCCTGGCTCTTCCATTGGAACTTGCCGCACTAAAATCAATGTATTTATTATTTCCTATACCTTGTTCTGTTTTTATAAAATCAGCATTGGCCATCGTTTCAAATCCTTCTTTAACCGGCATGGCAGCAATTGGATCGTTGTTGATTGATTTTACTGTTTTATATGCAGTATCATTCAGGTGATTGCTATCTGCAGGGAGTGTAATCCAGGCCTTAAAATCATACCGGTAGCCAGTAGGAATAACAGGATAAGAACCGGTAAATGCATAGGTGTAAGAACCTCCTGCAGCAATTGTTGTATTGGCACTTTCTGTAACAATGGTTCCGCCATAATTAAACGAAACATTAAAAGGTCCGGTTACCGGAACTGCTCCTAAGTTTTTAATCAGTATTGTAACCGGCGCTGTTGCATTGCCGGAGTTGGCAAAAAATTGCCTGGCTGTATTAGGCGTTAAAATGCTATCTACCTTAACGTCGTTATTAAAAGTACTTAGCGTACATGCGCCAGCGTCAGGCACCACTTTAACTGATACGGAACGCCTGCCGGAAAAGCTGCCATTTTTTGCGGCAACGCCCAGCCATGCCGCACTATTTTTATCCAGACCTTTTAACAGAAAAGAAGTAGTGGCAGTGTTACCGATCACCTTCATACTATCACCGCTTAACTGAAATATATCGTAGGTTGTTGCCCCGGCAATAGCTGTCCAGTTTAACAGCGCAGCACCTTCACAAACATTGGTTACATTAGTAACGGTCTGTCCCAAAATACCAAAACCAAAACTGCTTTGTCCGCTGAGTGCAGTCCCATTTCTGGTCACCCTTACAAGGCCATTGTTTGTAACGGCGGTTGGAACAGTCCATGCATACAGTCTGCTGTTGGCTGCAACATTATTATTAATCAGCGTCCAGCTGGCGCCATTGTTATCAGAATATTCTAGTGTGAATGTATTGCTTTCGTTACCGTACGCCAGCCAGCGTATGTTATCAATATCACCGGGGATGAGCTTTTCGCCACCGGCAGGGTATTGCACCTTTACTTCGTCGGGCATTAATTCATAACTAACAACATATTCCTGGGGGCCGAATGGAACGGCATAACCGTTAACATTGATGGTGTAGTTGCCCGCAACAGGATTTTCAATTACTACCTGCTCAATGTTATTTACATGATCGGCACCTTCAGTAGCTGGATTGTTTACTGTTGCCGGAGCGGGGTTTAAAATTAATGGATAATGCAATAACGCTGCGGGCGTACCAACTGTAATATCTAAATCGTTTACAAGTGAGGTCGCCGCATTTACGGCAGCTGCTGTATCTGCCCAATATAACATCACTTTTAGCCTACGCGTATTGGCGGGCACTGAAATGACTTGACTGACACTTCCTCCATTGGTGATTTTATTGATGCTATAACGATTTTGTTCCAATGCATCTACGGCCTTTGCAGCCTCCAGCATCCCAAAACCAAATGAATAGTCTGGCCCCGGATTACCTAAATCTTCTGCTGTATTACACACCAGTGTTTTCATTAAAGCAGCAGAAGGGTTGCCGCCGCCATGCAGCTGACGATATCTTTCAACCAATAACGCAATGGCACCGGTTACAGACGGAGCCGACATACTGGTGCCGTAATCTGCGCCATAATTGTTACCAGGTTTAGTGGAAACTACCGCCCATCCGTTGGCAGTAATTTCGGGTTTGATGCGGCCATCATTTACCGGACCCCGGCTGCTGAAACTTGCAACACTATAATCTCTTGCATTCATCGCACCTACTGTCAATACATTTTTGGCAGACTGCCAGCCCGACTTAACAGTGCCAAAAGATGCAGGAAAAGCACCACAGCTCAAAGCGCCGTCATTGCCGGCTGCCGTTATATGCAGCAGATCCTTGTAGCGTCCCATTTGCTCATCAATATAATTACTTAACACATCATAGCTTCCCTCTCCCGGGCAATTATCCTCCACGGAATGATAGGAATTATTGGTTAGTACCATATTGTTATCTGCAACATATACAGGCGCACTTGTAATAATATCACTAAAAAATTGATCGATGATAGTGGCTTTAGATGCCATACCCCTGTACCTGGCGTTCATTAAACCAGCTCCGGCTGCTGTACCGCTTACATGCGTTCCATGATCCCCAGGTATCCATGGCGTTCGGGAAATCAGTCTTCCTGAAAAATCAACATGAGTAGCAATATCTGCATTATCTCCAATACCTATTGTAACACCTCTTCCATTCAGATTTTTTCCATTTAATTCGTTCAGGCTCTCTACTCCGTGCACAGCCCGGCTATTGGAATTGAGCGGCTTATCACTTATTGTCTGTAAAGTAATACTGCTTACAAAAGGCATTGCCGCAATTGCATTAATCAGTTGCTTATTGGCTTGTATAAAAATAGTATTTACAGAAATAATTTTTGAAGGAACCAGTAAAGCTCCCGCTTTTAGCAATTCAACTGTTATTGTTGCCCTATCTACACCCGGAAAATAGGTTACTGCAAAAAGCGGATTCGCTTTCTTATTACCAGATGGGATGTAATTATACAATTGGCGGCTTATTTTAAAAACAGCCGGTACTGCATTGATGGATACTATGCCCCATTGAGATGCCTTGCCAACATCAAACTTATTTTTCATTATCGCCAGGTAAGCATTGCCAGGTAAGTATTCCTGCAATTGAATACCTGCTTTTACCAGGTCTTCCCTCACCTCCCGGGCAGGCAAATTATCAAACTGAACAAGTACAAAATAATTGTCGCCAACAAGGGCGTTGCGGATGTTTTCCTTTTTAAACTGTTGTTTTTTTATGTTACTGCCGGTAACAAAATTACCATTGGCAAAGCGAACGACCTTTTCCTGCTGCGCATACAGCGACAATGAAAAAAAGGAACTTAACAAACAAAATAGTACAAGGCAACATTTTTTCATCAGGAACATTTCTATTTTTTTACCTCGGCTGGTCTGCAATTTTAATTAACAAGCTGGCTTTTTTTGCAATTGTTTTTATGATGTAAGCAACGTTGCGTTTATTACGATCAACATCTTAATATAAATATATGTTGAGCTGGTAATGTATTTTGTTAACGGTTTTGCTAAAGATGTATTGCAGCAACCTAATTTTTGGCGTATAATTTTTTCAAACCATATCTTTGCAGCCGGATGAACCTGGAAGTGTTGTTGAAAGAATATGCAAATGATGGCCGCTGTTTTAAAATAGTGGATGGAATCTCATTGTCCAAACCAACGCACACACATCTTTCGGGCTTACATGGCAGTGCTAATGAATTTGTGATTGCCGCTGTTTTCAACCACCCTGCAGCAGCTCAGTTAAATCATCTTGTGCTTTTAAGAGATGCGGAGGAAGCTGCTTATTTTCACAATACATTAGAAAATCTTACCAGCGCTTTAGACATTTTTTATTTCCCATCTTCATTTAAAAATAAAAAAAATTACAGGCTGCTCAACAGCAGCCACGTAATGCTGCGCACCGAAGCGCTTACAAAAATAGCTACAGCGGCAGCAAGTTCAGGCATTCATAAAAAAATAATCATTACACATCCGGAAGCTTTATTTGAGAAAGTAGTGTTGCAAAAAACACTGTCCGCCAATATCATTTCCATCAAGCAGGGCGAAATGATTGATGTTAATGACATATTGTTCCGGTTTGTGGAGTATGGTTTTGAGCGTACTGATTTTGTGTATGAGCCGGGCCAGTTTGCAGTACGTGGTGGCATACTTGATATTTATTCTTTCGGTAATGAAAAGCCCTACCGTGTTGAGTTATTTGGTAATGAAGTGGACAGCATACGTTTATTCGATCCGGAATCGCAATTGAGCGAACGTAAATTGTTGCAGGTAAATATTATACCCAATGTTGAAACACAATTTGAAACAGGAGACCGTGTTTCACTGCTGGAATTTTTACCGGAGAACACTGTAATATGGACGGAAGACTGGCAACTTATAAAAGAAAAAATTCAACAGCAGGAAGAAGACCTGGAATTGTTTTTATCTATTGCCAAAGATGTTTCTGCAGATAAAAAACAATTGGCTGATGATGACAGCGAGATAAATGAGCGGCTGGATGTTAACGTAAATGATTTTGTAAAAGCGGCTGTACTTGAAGAGGAAATCAAGGAAAGGAATATCATTGAAATGGGCGGCAAATCTTATTTTACAAAATCAAACTCTAACCAACCGATCGTATTTCACATTAAAGAGCAGCCTTCATTTAACCGGCAGTTTGATCTTTTAATAAAAGATCTGAAAGCATATGAAGCAAAGAAATACAACATTTATTTATTTGCCGATAACCCAAAACAGCTTGAAAGGCTGCACGTAATTTTTACTGATTTAAAGGCCGAAATTAATGTAGTTCCTGTTCCCACATCTATTCATCACGGTTTTATTGATGATGATCTTAAGGTGGTTTGCTACACTGATCACCAGATATTTCAGCGCTACCATAAATACAAGGTAAAACAGGCGTTCAGCAAAAACAAAGCGCTGACTTTAAAAATGTTGCGGGAGCTGCAGCCCGGCGATTACGTTACCCATATTGACCACGGAGTGGGCGTGTACAGTGGCTTACAAAAGATTGAAGCCAATGGCAAAATGCAGGAAGCTGTACGTATTCAATATAAAGATGGCGATTTACTGTATGTAAATATCAGCAGTTTACATAAGATAGGTAAGTACAGTGGCAAGGAAGGCAGCATACCCAAAATGAACAAACTGGGTAGCGATGTATGGAATAAATTAAAAGAAAAAACCAAGAAGCAGGTAAAAGATATTGCGACAGATTTAATTAAACTGTATGCGGAGAGAAAAAGCCAGGAAGGCTTTGCATTTAGCCCGGATAATTATATGCAAACTGAACTGGAAGCAAGTTTTATTTATGAAGATACGCCCGACCAGGGTAAGGCAACAGAAGATGTAAAAAGGGATATGGAAAAGCCTTCTCCCATGGACCGGCTCGTGTGCGGAGATGTTGGTTTTGGCAAAACGGAAATTGCTATCCGTGCAGCTTTTAAAGCGTGCTGCGATGGAAAACAGGCTGCAGTACTGGTTCCTACCACGATATTGGCCTATCAGCATTTTAAAACTTTTGGTGAACGATTGAAAGATTTTCCGGTAACGGTTGATTACATTAACCGTTTTAAATCAGCCAAAGAAAAAAAGGAAACATTACAAAGAGTGGCGGAAGGAAAAGTAGATATCATTATTGGCACCCATTCTTTATTAGGTAAAGAAGTGAAGTTTAAAGACCTGGGTGTAATGATTATTGATGAAGAACAAAAATTTGGTGTTGCTGCAAAAGAAAAATTAAAACAATTACGCACAACAGTTGATTCCCTTACATTAACGGCTACACCTATCCCCAGGACATTGCAATTTAGTTTGATGGGTGCAAGAGACCTTAGCATCATAAATACCCCACCGCCCAACAGGCAACCTATCCAAACGGAAGTAATGGTATTTAATGAAGATGCCATCAGAGATATTATCTATTATGAAACCGAAAGAGGTGGTCAGGTTTTCTTCATACACAACAGGGTAAAGGGATTAGCCGAGATGAAGAGTTTGATACAAGGTCTTTGTCCGGATGTCAGTATTGCTTTTGCACATGGCCAGATGGATGGCGATGATCTGGAAGATACCATTCTGGATTTTATGGATAAAAAATATGACGTATTGGTATGTACTAACATTGTAGAAAGTGGTGTAGATATTCCGAACGTAAATACCATCATTGTAAACAATGCTCACCAGTTTGGATTAAGCGATTTACACCAGTTACGGGGAAGGGTTGGCCGTAGCAATAAAAAAGCGTTCTGTTATTTGGTAGCTCCGCCCATGAGCACTTTACCGGAAGACAGTCGTAAACGGTTAAGTACTTTAGAACAATACAGTGACCTGGGCAGTGGATTTCAAATTGCCATGAGAGACCTGGATATACGTGGTGCCGGCAATATGCTCGGTGGTGAACAAAGTGGTTTCATTGCTGAAATTGGTTTTGAAATGTACCAGAAAATTTTAGATGAAGCAATCCGTGAATTGAAAAGAACTTCATTTAAAGAATTGTATAAAGAAGAAATTCAGCAACAGGATGACTTTGTAACAGACTGTACCATTGATACGGATCTGGAAATTCTAATTCCTGACAGTTACGTGGAAAGTATAACTGAAAGACTGAGTTTGTACAGCCGCCTGGACAATTGTGAAACAGAAGAAGATTTGCAGCAATTTCACCAGGAAATGTTAGACCGTTTTGGGCCAATACCAGCTCCGGTAGAAGATTTATTTACAACGGTAAGATGCCGTAAACTGGCTGTAGCGCTTGGTTTTGAGAAGATGTTATTAAAAAATGAAACACTAAAATGCTTCTTTGTAAGCAATCCTGATTCGCCCTATTTTCAAAGTGAAACATTTCTTGGATTATTGCAATTTTTACAAAAAGGTACTAATAAAGCCAAACTGAAACAGGTTGGTAAAAATGGAATTTTGGTGGTTGATGAGGTTACAACGATGAATGAGTTATTCCGGTTTCTTCATAGAATGCATCAAAACATTCTCAAGGCTCCTTTAATGGCATGATGATGCAAAGCAATGTTAGCTTATCAATTTACCAAATAGCTATGGTCACAAAAAAGGCCATCTACACAGACAGCCTTTTAATTCTTTGGTACCAACTGAATTACCAGCTTTTTTTAGCTACGCCATTTTTTACAGCTTCCAACGCTGTTGCTTCGCTTAACATGGTAGTCATTTTGTTTCCCTTGCCGTCATGACCTTGTGCCATGTAGCCGCCACGGGCTGTTTTGGTTATTACTGCATCCTGCAATGGAACGTTTTTTTCTTTCGTTTTCATGCAATAGGCTGTTAACATTTTTGACATTTTGTAGAATTTATGGTTAGTAAATATGGGGAAGTTGTAAACTTCAGGATACAAGCTACATAAATTATTGGGTTTACCAAAATTTGCTGCTTATTACCACTGTTGGCTTACACATCAATTTTTGCATACTTGGCGTGGCTTTCAATGAATTCCCTCCGTGGAGGCACTTCGTCTCCCATCAGCATGCTAAACACCCGATCAGCTTCTGCAGCACTTTCTATGGTTACCTGCTTTAAAGTCCTGGTAACCGGGTTCATGGTTGTTTCCCACAGTTGTTCAGCGTTCATCTCTCCCAAACCCTTGTAACGCTGGGTGGTAACACTCTCATCTTTACCCTGTCCAAACAGGGTAATCAATGCTTTTCTTTCTTCATCCGTCCATGCATAATCCTGCTCTTTTCCCTTTTTGACAAGGTATAACGGTGGCTGGGCGATAAATACATAGCCCTGCTCAACCAGTGCTTTCATATAACGGAAAATGAACGTCAGTATCAGGGTGGCGATGTGACTGCCATCCACGTCGGCATCCGTCATGATGATTAATTTATGATACCGGAGTTTGGACGTATCTAATGCTTTGGGGTCTTCAGGCGTACCGATCTTAACACCCAATGCAGTAAACATATTTCTAATTTCCTCATTGTCATAAATCTTGTGTTCCATCGCCTTTTCTACATTCAATATCTTTCCACGCAGTGGCAAAATAGCCTGGTAACTCCTGTCCCGTCCCTGCTTGGCAGTTCCACCGGCGGAATCTCCTTCCACCAGGTATAGTTCGCAGCGGTGGGGATCTTTATCACTACAGTCAGCCAGTTTACCTGGCAAGCCTCCACCGGTAAGCACACTTTTACGCTGTACCATTTCACGGGCCTTTTTTGCAGCGGCTCTTGCCTGGGCAGCCAGTATTACTTTTTGTATAATAGTTTTGGCATCCTTCGGATTTTCTTCCAGATAGGCGATTAGTACGCGGCTTAAAGTACTGTCAACCACACCCATTACTTCGCTGTTGCCCAGCTTGGTTTTAGTCTGACCTTCAAATTGTGGCTCCGGTACCTTTACAGAAATAATAGCGCTCAACCCCTCGCGGAAATCATCACCCTCAATTTCTACTTTGGCCTTTTCAAACATGCCCTCCTTTTCGCCATAACTTTTAAACACCCTAGTAATTGACCGGCGAAACCCGGCAACATGGGTACCTCCCTCAATAGTATTGATATTGTTTACATAGCTAAAAAGATGCTCCTGGTAGCCTGTATTGTACATCATAGCTACCTCTACCATCACATTACTGTTGACATCATGCCCGTCACAATAAATAACAGTCGGTAATAAAGCGTTTCTGTTGGCATTTTTATCCAGCATTTCCACAAATTCTACTATACCGCCCTCGCTGTAGAAAGTTTTTGTATAGGTGCTACCATCATCTTCTTTTTCCCTGAAGTCGTTCAGCGTAATGTTGATCTTTCTGTTTAAAAACGCCAGCTCTCTTAAACGGCCTTCCAGTATTTCCCGTTTGTATACGCTTTCTGTAAAAATGCTCATGTCGGGCCAAAAATGCACCCGGGTACCAGTCGTAGTAGCTGTACCAATTTCCCTAACGGGATATTGAGGTACGCCCTTGGAGTATTCCTGTTCAAACTTTTTACCTTCCCGTTTTACGGTCACATGCAGTTTAATACTTAAAGCATTCACACAACTAACACCTACACCATGTAACCCGCCTGAAACCTTGTAAGAACCCTTGTCAAATTTACCCCCCGCGTGCAAAACTGTCATCACTACTTCCAGCGCACTTTTGTTTTCTTTGGTGTGCATCCCTGTAGGTATACCCCGGCCATCATCCTCTACCGTAATAGAATTATCTTCGTTAATATTAACGGTAATATTTTTGCAATAGCCAGCCAGCGCTTCGTCAATGGAGTTATCAACTACTTCATATACCAGGTGATGCAAACCTTTTACACCGATATCGCCAATATACATGGCAGGTCTTTTGCGGACAGCTTCAAGACCTTCTAATACTTGTATACTGTCTGCCTCATATCCGCCGTTAACAGATGGTGATTTCACTGGCAGTACTTCTTCTGTTTCTGTAGTCATAATTGAGTGCAAATTCTAATTTTAGTGGTCAAAATCCACATTCCTGCAAATATAAGGAAAATCAGGCTCTCAGGTCACTGAAACAGGTCTTTTACACCAGCCATTTATACAAAGATTTCCACACAAAATAGATTCCTTTACCCCTGATTTGGGCGCCAATACGTTTTGTCAATATCCTGCTATTTAATGACACAATATTTACAATATATCGTTCGCTAAGCCCCGGCAGATTCAGCTATATGATGTATATTTGCATCGAAATTTATCAATGAATCAACAGCCTGACATATTGAGTATAGCGCACAATCAGCCATTTATGTTGAATGAACTGGCAATGTTGCAGGATATCAACCGGTCTGTGCCTGGTTCCGTTCATTATTCTATAAAACGGTACCGCAGAGACGCTCACTGGAACATGGAAGATACCGGTATGCTTGTGTACAATTATGAAAAAAATAGCCCGCAGGCAAATTACCTTGAATTAAAATTTTGTGTTACAGGCAATGTGTATTGCCGTGAAAAACAGGCAGAATGTGATTTCTGTAAAATGAATGCTTCCAAAACTTGTGTAGAAAAAGTAAATAGCATTGATGTACTAAGCTTCAGCTTTAAGCCGTCCTATTTAACCCAGTTTGTCGGGGGTAAAAAGCAAAGAACCATTTCGGACGAAGTGCTTTCATTTACTCATACTGCATCTTTTAGTAAATTATTGCCTTTATGCGGCAAAACCCGTATGGCAATTGAAGGTTTACTGAATCACAATTATACAGATACTTTGGAAAATATTTTCATTAATGCCCAAACGCAGATTTTGCTTTTATACAGTTTGGACTGTATGTTAGATGAAAAAGAAGAAGTATTTACCTGTAAATTTTTAGCAAACGAAGCAGACAGGGAAAAAATAACCAAAGCAAGAGAGGTGTTACTGCAGCATATTGGCGAACCTTTAACTATTAAGGAATTAAGCCGGAAAGTGGCTATTAACGAGTGTTACCTTAAAAAAGGATTTAAAGAAATGTTTGGAACTACCATCTTTGACTTTTATCAAAGTCAGCGAATGGAGCATGCAAAATATTTACTTTACGAGAAAGGCCTGAGTGTAACAGAAGTTTCCATGCTGCTGGGCTATTCTTCCATTTCGCACTTCAGTACAGCTTTTAAAAAACATACCGGAATCAAGCCCTGCGAATTGCTTCTTCATTGATTTGTTCTCGTTCTAATTAAAATTTGCGAAAAAAATAAGGCGTTCTAATAATGTTAGAACGCCTTTTACATTGTACTCAAATCATCTAGACTTTTCAATAATCAAATTTGAGCTACGTTGGTTTCAAATCGATATTGATTAACAATAACGTAAATAAAATGGAATTAAACTATTGGATATAAAGCGAGAACAATTAACGAATCAAATGAAAAAATAACGGGAGTAGGATTACTCCCGTCTTTACCCTAATAAAACCCTAAACCAGCAAAAATTTAGCCCTCGATGGCAATTTTTTTAATATCTTCAGCTAAAAGCTACATTTAAAAAAGAGCCAATACTATGCCAAATGAAAATAATGTGCAAAACTTAGAAACGAAGCTACAATATTCAACAATTGACATTTATTCAGTTGCTTCTAACAAGCCTATTTTACTACCTTTGCACACATTTTAATGTTTACATAGCAGGAATATTATGGCAACCAGGTATAAAGAGTATCAGCATTTGAATTTGCCCCGGATAGGCGAGGAGGTACTGGCGCAATGGAACGAAAAGAATGCTTTTGAAAAAAGTGTTGCCCTAAGAGAAGGGCATCCGCCTTTTGTATTTTACGAAGGACCTCCAAGTGCCAATGGTTTACCAGGTATTCACCACGTTATATCCAGAACATTGAAGGACCTTGTTTGCCGCTATAAGACTATGCAGGGTTTTCAGGTAAAGCGCAAGGGAGGCTGGGATACCCATGGCTTGCCGGTTGAATTGGGCGTTGAAAAATTATTGGGCATAACAAAAGAAGATATTGGCAAAAAAATAAGTGTTGAGGAATACAATGCCACCTGCCGCCGTGAAGTACTGAAATTTAAAGACAAGTGGGACGATATTACCAAAAAAATGGGTTACTGGGTAGATTTAAATAATCCATATGTAACATTTGAAAATAACTATGTGGAAACACTGTGGTGGTGTTTAAAAGAATTGTATAAAAAAGGCTATTTGTATGAAAGTGTGAGCATTCAGCCATATTCTCCCGCCGCTGGCACGGGTCTGTCCAGCCATGAATTAAATCAGCCGGGTACTTACAAGGATGTGAAGGATACGAGTGTGGTTGCTATGTTTAAGGCAGTTAAAAATAAAAAATTACAGATTGAGGAAGTGGATGGCGACGTTTTCTTTATAGCATGGACGACAACTCCGTGGACGCTTCCTTCAAATTTAGGTTTAACCGTTGGGCCGGATATTGAATATGTTTTGGTGAAGACTTTTAACCCTTACACCCATCTGCCTGTAAATGTAATTTTGGCTAAAGCATTGGTTGGCAAATATTTTAAGGCAGAAGCGGAAAATGCTGATTTCGATGCTTATAAAGAAGGCGATAAAATACTGCCCTGGAAGATTTTGACTTCGTTTAAAGGCAAGCAACTTGAAGGGGCAGATTATGAACAATTGCTGCCATCTGAGGCAAATACAATTGAAAAAATACAGGAAGGCACAACGGCGGCAATTCCCTTTAAAATTATTTTGGGCGATTTTGTTACAACCGAAGATGGAACAGGCATTGTCCACACTGCCCCAGCATTTGGTGCAGATGATTATAAAGTAGGTAAAAAAAATAATCTTGGTATTTTAACCCTTGTAGATAAGCAGGGTAAATTTATTGACGGTGTAGGCGAATTCAGCGGTCGCTATGTAAAAAATTACAAGGATGAAAAGGATTATGTTGATGTTAATGTTGATATCAGCGTAAAACTAAAAAAAGAAAACCGGGCTTTTAAAGTTGAAAAATTTGAGCATAACTATCCGCATTGCTGGCGCACCGACAAACCAATTATCTATTACCCGCTGGATGCCTGGTTTATTAAAACTACTGCTGTAAAAGACAGGATGGTTGAGTTGAACAAAACCATCAACTGGAAACCATCAGTAACAGGTACGGGTCGCTTTGGCAACTGGCTGGAAAACATGGTTGACTGGAACCTAAGTCGGAGCCGGTACTGGGGAACACCTTTGCCGGTTTGGCGTACAGCTGAGGGGGATGAAGAAAAATGTATTGGCTCCATTGCAGAACTGAATAGTGAAATAAAAAAGGCTGGTGAAGTATTAGGCGGCGAAACAAATAAGCATTACCTGCATGAAAACTTACTCGATTTACATAAACCTTATGTAGATGACATAATATTGGTAAGCGATAGTGGCAAGCCAATGAAAAGGGTGGCCGACCTGGTGGATGTTTGGTTCGATAGTGGTGCTATGCCATACGCCCAGTGGGGTTTACCTGATACCAGTTCAAACGAATTTGGTCCGCTAAGCACAGCAAATTTTTGGCAATATCACGCAGCCTCAAAAACCAACCCGATAAGCGGCGCCTTTCCGGCAGATTTTATATGTGAAGGTGTTGACCAAACCAGGGGCTGGTTTTATACTTTACATGCGCTGGGCGCCTTGCTGTTTGATAGCGTTGCGTATAAAACGGTAGTGAGTAATGGTTTGGTTTTGGATAAAAATGGCAACAAAATGAGCAAACGGCTTGGCAATGTTGTTGATCCCTTTGACACCATTAACAGTTTTGGGGCTGATGCTACACGTTGGTATCTTATTACCAATGCTTCTCCGTGGGACAGTCTTAAATTTGACGTAGAAGGGATTAAAGAAGTACAACGGAAATTTTTTGGCACGTTGTATAATACTTACCAGTTTTTTGCATTGTATGCGAATGTGGATGGGTTTGCCTTTAAAGAGGCAGATATCTCCCTAAAAGACAGGCCGGAAATTGATCAATGGATATTATCTTGCCTTAATTCTTTAATAAAAACTGTACAACTCAGTCTGGAGGATTATGAGCCAACTCAGGCGGGTCGGGCAATTGAAGAATTTGTTGATACGCTTTTAAGTAACTGGTACGTAAGGCTTTGCCGCAGGCGGTTCTGGAAAGGAGATTATGCCCACGATAAAATATGTGCCTACCAAACCTTATATGAATGTTTGGAAACGGTATGCAAATTAATGGCTCCCATAGCTCCTTTTTTTGCAGATTGGTTATATAATAATTTGAATTCTGTTGGCCAGCGATTTGACGAAGAATCAGTTCATCATACTGATTTTCCGCTTGTGAACGAAGATATGATAGATATTGATCTTGAAAAAAGAATGCAGTTGGCCCAGGATGCCTGCTCGCTCATTTTGTCTCTGCGCAAAAAGGTAAATATTAAAGTACGGCAACCGCTGCAAAAAGCTTTTATACCTGCTATTGACTCCGAAATGGCTGCAAGAATAAAAATGGCGGAAGAAATCATAAAAGCCGAAACCAATATTAAAGAGATAGATATTTTAGGTGCTGAAAATGACTTTATTAAGAAAAAAGCAAAGGCCAACTTTAAAACGCTCGGCAAAAAACTGGGAACCAGGATGAAGTGGGCTGCCGGACTTATTGCATCATTCAATAACTCGGAAATAAATAAAGTTCAGGAAGGACCATATTTATTGAATCCTGCATATCTTTCAGATAATCAGGAGCCCGTTTATATAACATCAGATGATTTAGAAATATCTACAGACGAAATTCCCGGCTATGAAGTGGCGAATAAAGGAAGTTTAACCGTAGCTTTAGACGTTACTATTACCGATGAGTTAAAAAAGGAAGGCAACGCAAGAGAATTTGTAAACAAGATTCAGAATATCAGGAAAGAAAGCAATTTTGAGTTGACTGACAGGATAAATGTGACAGTATTGCAAAATGAAATATTACAATCTTCGTTAAATCAATATAAAGATTATATTTGCGCCGAAATTTTGGCAGATTCGCTTGCTTTTTCCCCGGTTGTAAACAACGGCACTGAAATTGAAGTGAATGACGCCATCTTAATAGTAAACGTAGTTAAACAAGTAGAGTAGTATGGGAACAAAAAAGAAAGCAGCAGCAAAGCCTGTTGTAAAATCTGCCCGAACTTCTGGTAATAAAACAGCCAAACCAGTAAAAAAAGCTGTACCTGTTAAAAAAGCCATACCTGTTAAAAAAGTGGCGTCAAAAAAAGCGCCCGTTAAAGTTGTCGCTAAAAAAGTAGTTAAAGCTGCGTCTAAACCTAAAAACACCATAGTTAAGGCTGCGCCTAAAAAAGCTGCGTCCGTTAAAAAAAATGTGCCTCCGCCAAAAGTGGTTCAGGCTAAAAAACAAATTAAGCCAGCTGCAAAGCAAGTTAAGATACCTGCTAAATCAGCAAAACCGGTTGTGAAACAAGTTATTAAAAAACCAGCTGCCGTTAAAAAAGCTGCTGCAAAAGCTGTTAAACCAGCATTAAAACCTATGGCAAAAAAAGAAGAAATTACAAAACCAGTAGCCAAACCAACTGGCGAAAAAGCCGCTGCAACTTCAAAGCCAGCTGCAGATGTTAAAGCAAAAGATATTAAAGTGCCTGCCCCCAAGCCTGTAGTAATTCCTAAAATTGCTACCAAAACAGTTCGAAAATACCAGCCGGATTTTACAAAATCTGTATTGGATAAAACTGAAAGAGATCCGGGTGCGCCTTCACAACGTTACAGCGATCCTGAATTACTTGAATTTAAAGAATTGATTCAGCGTAAACTGGAAGCGGCAAAAAAAGAATTGGCTTACCTGCATGGTTTAATTACCAGGAAAGATGAAATGGGCGGAGATGAAGGTGATAACCGCTACATGACAATGGAAGATGGAAGTCTGAGTATGGAAAGAGAACAACTGAGCCAGATGGCAAGCCGCCAGATCACTTTTATTGATCATCTGGAAAAGGCCATTATGCGAATTGAGAACAAGACCTATGGAATTTGTCGTGTAACGGGCAAATTAATTGATAAGGCCCGCTTACGAGCGGTACCTCACGCTACATTAAGTATAGAAGCAAAAATGGGTTCTGTAAAATAATTTAATTGATATCAAAAAGGAGAGTTGTGAAGACAATTCTCCTTTTTTTATTCAGGTATCTTTAATTCATTGGGATTTCGATTGCCAATAATTCCGCATCTTCATTTGCCGTAACGGAAAAGCTCTCTGTTCCGTCAATACCAAGTGCATCCCTTCTGCCTAATGTAGTTTCCCCTACGGTTACAGTACCGCTAATATTTACCAGGAAAACGCCATTGCCGGAAAATTTATTGCTGTATGTAAGTGTGCTTCCCGCCTTTATCGAGGTTAATGCAAAGCGGGCATCCTGGTTAATCCAGAGCGCACTATCTTTTTCATCAGCACTAACAATATATTGCCATTTATTGATTCGTTCATTTAAATCAAAAGTCCGCTGATCATATCGTGGCTGTATGTCATTCACCTTTGGAAAAACCCATACCTGAAATAGCGTAACCGGATCCGTTGCTGACGCATTTGCTTCCGAATGTTGTACACCTGTACCGGCACTCATAATCTGTACATCCCCAGCCTTAATAATACCAGCCCCGCCTGTGCTGTCTTTGTGTTTCAGTGCACCTGTAAAAGGTATGGTAACAATTTCCATATTGTCATGTGGATGGGTTGGAAAGGCCCCACCCCCTGCAATATAATCGTCATTCAAAACTCTTAATACCCCAAAGTGTAAGTTTTTTGGATTGTGATACTGGCCGAAACTAAAATAATAATTAGGCTTTAACCAACCATAATCTCCTGTGCCCCTGTCGGCTGCTTTATACAATACTGTTGTCATAAACTATTATTTTTTTTCAAAATTCAATGTTTAAACTTCAAATTTGGTACCGCTTTAAATTACCTGACAAAACAGCAAAAAAATACCCCCTTTAAGAGGGGGCTTAATTAGTTAAAACTGGTCATTTCGTTATAATCTAAGGGAATGCTGTTATCTTCCTCCCGGTTTTCATTGTACTCTACCAGGAAATTATTTCGTCCTTCCCCGGTTACAATAATTAAATATTTCTGTTGTGACAACTCCAGTAAACTTAAAAAAAGGAACAGTGCATGTATACGATCCTGGCATACTTCAAATATTTTTTCGAATGAAGCATTTTTAGCAGCACGGCAGGTAGTTAACATATAATCACGACTTTCTTCCATTGTATAATTGTATTGCACAACTGTGTGCACCGGCCTGTTATTTTTTTCGTGTAGTCGCTGCACCACTTTTTCGAAGGCTTTCATCAGTTTAAATAAAGTAACAGCCTGTATCTCTGTACCTTCACCAGCTTCTTCCCCTATTTGCGATAATTCTCTTTGCAGGTTGCCACGCTTCAGCATCAGCATGCGTGTTTCCTCCAACTCCGCCATTTTTGCCGATGCTTCTTTAAATCTTTTATATTCCAGTATTTTATTGATCAGTTCCTGCCGGGGGTCAATTTCATTGCCCTGTTCATCAATTTCCTTTCTTGGAATAAGCATTTTTGCCTTTATTCGCATCAGGGTGCTGATAAATAAAATAAATTCACTACTCAGTTCAATGTTCAGCTTTTCTGTTTGATGGATAAAATCCAGGAAATCATTGGTTATTTTTGTAATCGGAATATTGTAAATATCCAGTTCATCTCTTTCAATAAAGAAGAGAAGCAAATCAAACGGTCCCTCAAACTGGTCCAGTTTTATCTGGTATGTATTATTGGCCAAAGTAAAAAGTTAGGTTACAAAAAATCCTCCGGCTAAACCGGAGGGCAAATGTATAAATAAGTTAAGAGAGATTTATAAATTAAGCGCAAAACCCATACCCAAGGTGGATAACATCTGCAAACCTATTGTCTGCGACGGCACTGAAGATTTTTTTACATCATCATCATATAAAAGATCTAAAGAATAACTTACCTGGATAAATCGATTTACCTTTAGCTTAAATTGATTTGTCCAAAATAGATCAACATTTTGCGGATTTCTAAGGTAATTACTGTATAAATCCAGCTTGCCGGAATAGGCAACATTTTTCACAATATCTTTCCTGATCACTGCTGTAACAAAAGTACCAAACTCTCCCCTATGCTGTTTCAAAGGATTTACACCATAGAGTGTGGCCAGTGGAGTTTCCATGTGACTGTTAAATATACCGCCCTGGGAAAGATAACTGTAAGGACCGTTGGTAACAATTGTCCATCTTGTTGCGAGAGGAGAACCAAATAAAGAAAACCAGGAAAGTGGAGTCCAGTTGATGCCAGGTGCTATCACAATATAAGCAGGGGCAAAAAAGCCTGAATTCCTTCTTTTGTTTGCAGTTTCAAAATAATTGTATTCATATCCGCTGGTTAATTGCGTCCTTAACTGGCCCAAAATTGAAATATTTACTTTCTTCCAGTTTGCAGGCGCATACCCATATTTTGAAACCAGGTCAATGCGGTCATTGAATTTTCGCGAACCAAGAGAAGTAGTTTTTATCAGGCCATAGTTAAAATCCAGCGTGTTATCCCAGCTTTTTCTGCCCCATTTTTTGGAAGCAAAAGCATTAACAGTTGCTGCTGATGAAAGAGAAAATCGATCGCCTCCTGCTGAAATCCAATTGCTGTTGCTTACCTGGGTAAGACTGATACTGCATGCTAAGCCTTTAATCCACCCGTTTTTATCTGCTTTTTTTATAGTATCATTTTTTACAGCGTTTTCTGCAATTACTTTCATCTCTTTAAGAGATGTATCCTGAGCAATGGCAATATCCAAAACGCACAAAAAGACTGCAGTTACAAATAGGTATTTCATTGAAAATATTTTGAACTAAATAAACGGCTGGCATTTTTTAGCACCAGCCATTTACTAAAAAATCCAAATTGTATAAGAAAATCTTACAGCTATTAAAATTTATAGTTGAAGCCGATACCAATTCCATGTTGCGTTTGCATTCTGGCAACTTCCAGATCATTATAACGTAAATTAAAACTAACTGTTGCGGCGATATACTTATTTACTGTAAAAGCAAACAGGTTGTTCCAGTTTACAATCAAATTGCCCGGATTTTTCAGGTAATTTGAGTAAACATCAGCAAAACCGGTATATAAAATTCCTTTAGACAAATCGTAAGAAAAACTGGCCCTGGCATAGGCCCCTAATCCAAAAGCAACTTTTTTACCTGCATCTACACCGTACAGTGACAATGGCTTGGAACTGGCAGTTAATTTGGTGGTTAAATTGGCCATTGCCGGAGAAATAAGCAAGTTGAAATGATTACTTGGCTTGTATAAAAACCCTGGGCCAAGTTTGATATAACCGGGAGTCATGAACCGCTCAAACTGACTTTCCAAACTAAAGAAGGCTGCATAACTCCATTCTTTACTAAACTCTTTTCCGTAAATAGAACTAAAGTTTAAATAGTCGTCACTCTTTGTAAAAGGCACTGACTTGGAACTGTTTGTTGCAGGAACATAGACTGAAGAACTAGTGCCTGCATATCTTCCATTTAAAGAATTTAACCAGTTTGTCTTTCCTTTTTTTCTGTTGAAATCGTATGATATAATACCCTTAACACCAAAAAAAGAAGTGTTACCACCACCTTTAACAGCTGTCCAATAATTATTTTGTCCTAATTCTGTCAGGCTGATATTGATTGTTCCGGCTTTAACCCAACCATCTTTTACAGTGGTATCTGATTTATTTTTTGCTACTGTTGAAATTGCTCCATCTACATTGGTTGAAGTCTTTACATTTGTTTCTGACTGTGCCTGTGAAGTAATAACTCTGATTAATAACAGGGAACACAGATAAATAGCTTTTTTCATTCTATTTGGTTTTAATTGAAATAAATAATTTTACCGCTAAGACAACTTTTTGATAATATAAGTTGCCTGATATAAAAAATACACCTTTGCAGGTGTATTTTTATATAACATAAAAAATTGCATTATTTTTTAAGCTCGTCTCTTATCTGCATTAATAACTTGTCAGTTGAAGAAGGTTCTGCAGGTGGTAGTGGGGCAGCTTCTTCTTTCTTCTTTACCGCGTTGGCAGCTTTTATAATAGAAAACAGCACAAGGGCTATAACAATAAATTTAATTACAGAAGATAGAAATTTGCCATATTTTACAGCCCCCCAACTAAGATGTTCGATGTCGGCTGCTCCCGCCGCTTTCAATGCCGGAGTTAATAATAAAGGTGTGATGATATCATCTACGAGAGAAGATACAATAGCACCAAACGCTGCACCAATAATAACAGCAACTGCAAGATCTACGACGTTGCCTTTCATGGCAAAATCTTTGAATTCTTTGATAAATCCCATAATAATGATTTTTAAATGGTTAATTGATAGAAAATAAGACGATACGAAAATATATTTTTATTGTTATGTTTCCAACAAAATATTAAGAAAAACAATTAGGTAACATAATCTGGATACAATTTAAAGATTTGATTTATTTACTGCTACTTTGCAGGCTCAAAATGAATAAAACTGTTATTGACTGGCTGCTGTTTATGTTACTTTCATTGATTTGGGGCAGCAGCTTCATCTTAATGAAAATAGGTCTAGGACAATTGTCATCTTACCAGGTAGCCGCTGTGAGGATTGCGGCATCCGGACTGATATTATTACCGATCGCTCTAAAATGTATTAAAGGTATTCCCGCAAAAAAATTACTACTTATTTTTTTGTCAGGAAGTATCGGAAGCCTCATACCTGCTTTTCTATTCTGTATGGCCGAGGAAAAAGTAGATAGCAGCCTGGCAGGCACACTCAACGCATTGACACCCGTGTTTATAATTATCAATGGTGTTATTTTTTTTCATACCCATACGTCAGTAAATAAAGTAACCGGTATTGCAATTGCTTTAAGTGGCAGCGTATTGTTACTTCTAAGTAAAAGGCATTTACAAGCCGGTCAAAATCCCATGTCGGTATTGCTCATTGTGTTAGCCACCTTTCTGTATGGTTTTAACGTAAATATGGTTTCCAAAAAACTATTGCACATTCCTTCCCTTCACATTACAGCTGTAGCTCTTTCATTAAATGCTATTCCTGCACTGCTGATACTTGTATATACGGGATATTTCAATTTGCCATTACAGCACACCTTAATACTGATATCAACGTCAGCGGCAGTTGTGTTAGGTGTTGGCGGTACAGCTATCGCCACGATTATATTTTATATGCTGGTAAAAAGAGCGGGGGTAATTTTCGCAAGTATGGTTACTTATGTGATTCCATTTGTTGCTATTGCATGGGGAATTATTTATGGAGAATATCTTGGCATTCTGCAGGTAATCTGCATGGTGATCATTCTGGCTGGCGTTTATGTTACTAATAAAAAAGCAAAATAAAAAAGCCTCCGTTGTGGCGGAGACTTTCTTAAATCAAATTTTTATTTTGTTATTTCTTACTGCTTTTTGTTTTTACTTTTTTAACCACTTTCGCTGGAACAGGTGCTGCGACAGCTGTTGTTGCTGGTTTTGCTTCAACTGCCGGAGCCGCTGCTTTTGCTTTATCAAACTCCTCTGCTGTTATAACCTCACCTGTAAAAGTGATGCTTTTCATTTCATCAATACCAGCAAACTTTACAGTTAAATGTTTTTCAAAATGACCTGCATTGGCTGCATTGTAAGTTGCATTGATAACACCAGTTTTACCCGGAGCTATTGGCTCTTTTGTATAATCAGAAATAGTACATCCGCAAGTTGGATTTGCTTGCTCAATAATTAAAGGTGTGCTGCTGATGTTGGTAACTGTAAAAGTACCTTTAGCAGGAACACTTTGTTTTATTTTCCCAAAGTCAATTGTCTCATTCGTAAATTTGGCAACATCAGCTACTTTTTTTGCCTGTGGTTGTGCAAATACTGTTGACGTCATCGCAAGTACAGCTGCGGATAATAAAAATGTTTTCATGATATTCTTTTGAATTGTTTTTAAATTTATTATAAATCTTTTAAAATTCCTAGTTCTTTATTTTCGGGTGCAGAAGTAGCTGGCGTTTTCCAAACCTCTCCTGTAATAGTTATCTGTTTGGTTTCGGTTCCGTTGTAAGTGATGGTAATAATTTTTGTAAAAGGTCCTTCACTTGCTGCATTATAACCAACCGTGATGGCTGTTTTTTCTTTTGGAGCTTGTACTTTATTTCTATCCCAGTCGGGCGTAGTGCAACCGCAACTTGCCTGCACATTGCTGATTTTTAATGAATCTTTTCCATTGTTTATCACTTCAAAAATATGTGTAACCGGTCTGCCTTGCGGAATTTTACCAAAATCAAATGCTGTTTCTTTTAAACCTAAAATCTCTGCTGGTACAGTAGTTGTTCCGCTTAAAGAAGAAGGTTGCTTAGGAGTATTTTTGCCTAAATCTGTTGACTGTGCATGCACGTAAAGTGCAGCAAAACAAACAACAGCCAGTGTAAATACTTTTTTCATTTGATGTGTAAGTTTTCAAATATTGATCCAAAGATACAAAAACGATTAAAACCATTACAAATTGTCAGGGGGTTATGTTTTTTTTAACAATCATCACAACTATTATTTTACATTTGTTGAATGGATACAGTAAATACCAATGATACTGCATTGCAGGAAAAATTAAGTTTTGATCATTTCCGGAATGAAGTGCTGAAAGATTACCGTATTAGCTGCGAAAGCAGGGAAACCAGCCTGATGGGAAGAAAAGAAGTGCTTACAGGCAAAGCAAAATTTGGCATTTTTGGAGACGGCAAAGAAGTCGCTCAGGTAGCAATGGCCAAATTTTTTAAACCTGGTGATTTCAGGGCAGGGTATTATCGCGATCAGACTTTTATGTTTGCTGCAGGTATGGCTACAGTTGAACAATATTTCGCTCAATTATTTGCAGATCCCGATATTAACAATGACCCATTTAGTGCAGGTCGTCAGATGAACGCACACTTTGCGACAAAAAATGCAGATGAAAATGGCGATTGGCTTGATCTTGCCAATATCAAAAATACCAGCAGTGATATGGCCCCCACCGCTGGCCAAATGCCCCGTGCACTAGGTTTGGCACTGGCTTCCAAATTATTCAGAAATGTAGACGTTTTTAAACAGTATCGTAACTTAAGTGATAACGGTAACGAAGTGTGCTTTTGTACCATAGGAGATGCATCTACAAGCGAAGGACATTTTTGGGAAGTAGTAAATGCAGCAGGCGTTCTGCAGGTACCGTTGGCCATTTTTATTTGGGATGACGGATATGGCATTTCTGTTCCGAAACATTTGCAAACCACCAAAGGCTCTATTTCTACTGCATTAAGGGGAATGCAAAAAACAGAGGGCACAAATGGTCTTGATATTTATAAATTAAAAGGCTGGGATTATGCCGGCATGTGTGAAGTATTTGAACCGGCGATTCAGAAAATAAGGGACACTCACATCCCTGCCATTTTTCACGTAGAAGAAATAACACAACCGCAGGGACATTCAACATCCGGTAGCCACGAGCGGTATAAAAAACCAGAAAGACTTGCCTGGGAGAGAGAATGGGATTGCATTAAGCAAATGCGGGAGTGGATTTTGGCAAATGCACTCGCCGAAGAAAATGAATTGGTTGAAATTGAGATAAATGCAAAATTATTTATTAAGGAAAGTAAACAAAAGGCATGGGAAAAATACATCGCTCCCATAAAACAACAGGTAGCAGAATGCCTTCCTCTATTAAGTAATCTTTCGCAAAAATTAACTGCCGAAAAAGGTGCAGAAGTCAGCAATATTATCCTGGAATTGAACAACAACAGGGAACCCTTGCGGAGAGAAGTTTTAAAGGCGATGGCTACTGCGCTTGATGTTGCGGGCAATAGTACGGGGACTGAGGAATTGAATAATCATTACCAGCAGCTAAGAAGGGCTAACGCAAAACTGTATAATTCTTTCTTGTATAACGAAGGACCTAAATCTGCATTGAATGTTACCGTAATTAATCCATACTATTCAGAAGATGCCAAAATTGTAAATGGGTATGAAGTGCTTAACCATTATTTTGATGCGCTGTTTTCCAGTAATGATAAGGTAACAGCCTTTGGCGAAGACCTGGGCTTTATTGGCGACGTAAACCAGGGCTTCAGCGGACTGCAGGCAAAATATGGAGACCAGCGCATATTTGATACCGGCATAAGGGAGCTTTCAATAATGGGGCAGGGTATTGGGTTAGCACTAAGAGGCTTGCGGCCTATTGCCGAAATTCAATACATTGATTACATGTTGTATGGTTTACAAACGTTAAGTGATGATTTGGCAACTACACATTTTCGTACTGCGGGGCAGCAAAGTTGCCCCATGATTATACGGACCCGCGGACACCGGCTGGAAGGTATCTGGCACAGTGGTTCCCCTATGGGAATGATCATAAATTCATTACGCGGCATTTACATTTGTGTACCACGAAATATGGTGCAGGCTGCAGGCATGTACAACACGCTGATGCAAAGCAATGACCCTGCGCTGATGATTGAGTGCCTGAACGGCTATCGCCTTAAAGAAAAATTACCCGATAATTTACTCGCTTTTACGGTGCCGCTGGGTGTACCGGAAATTGTGCATGAAGGCTCTGATGTTACCATTGTGACTTATGGTTCTACCCTGCGTGTCGTGCTTGAAGCAGTAAATTCGCTTGATAAACTAAGTATCAGTTGCGAAGTAATGGACGTACAAACTTTGTTGCCATTTGATATCCATCACATCATTGCAAAATCGTTGCAAAAAACCAACCGCATTTTGTTTGTTGACGAGGATGTGCCCGGAGGCGCCGCTGCATTTATGTTTAACAAAGTGATGGAAGAACAGGGAGGTTATAAATATCTGGATGTTGCGCCAAGAACAATCACTGCGCAGGACCACCGGCCATCTTATGCAAGTGATGGCGATTACTTCAGCAAGCCCAACGTTGAAGATGTGGTAAGGGTGGTGAAAGAAATGATGGCAGAATAATCTTTACTGTTAATTTAAATCTATCGTTTGTTGTTATGAATTTAGCATTATACCAGGTTGATGCTTTCGCTAACCGACTTTTTTCCGGCAATCCTGCAGCCGTCATTCCGCTGCAGCAATGGCTGGATGATACAGTAATGCAAAACATTGCACTTGAAAATAATTTATCTGAAACCGTCTTTTTTGTTCCCTCAGGCACAGCCGGTGCAGATTATGATATCCGGTGGTTTACGCCGGAAGTAGAGATCAATCTTTGCGGTCACGCCACGCTGGCAAGCGCTTATGTATTGTTCTCAATACTCGGGTTTGATAAAAATGCAGTACGTTTTAATTCTAAAAGCGGCGTTCTTACCATAACCAAAAAAGAAGAGTTGATAACAATGGATTTCCCCAGCTGGAAGCCGGAAAGGCTGGAATTATATGATGATTCTTTAAGTGAAATATTGGGTAATCCAATCATTACGGGGGTATACAAGTACCGTGATATTTTAGTAGAGCTGGAAACAGAAGAGGATGTAAAAAATTGTACTCCTGATTTTACTTTAATGAAAAAGCATTTTGATAAAATGATCATTACCGCGCCGGGGAAAAAGGCCGATTTTGTTTCAAGATTTTTTGCACCCGGCGCCGGCATTAATGAAGATCCAGTTACCGGTTCTGCGCATGCTCAATTAATTCCTTTCTGGAGCGAAAAACTCGGTAAAAATAAACTGCGTGCATTGCAATTATCCAAACGTGGCGGCGAATTATGGTGCGAACAACTGAATGCGGAAAGGGTAACTATCAGCGGCCAATGCGTTTTTTATATGAAAGGGGAAATAACCATTTAACGATGGTTGATTATGATGGCTAATGTATGATCCTTCAACTCGACGACGACTTTTCTTTTTAAAAAATAACATCCCTAAAGAAAAACAGACATAAGCCATAACAACTATTTCATATTGTGATATACTTTCTGTACATCTTCATCCTGCTCTAACTTATCAACTAGCTTAAACACGTCCTGGGCGGCTTCTTCACTCAACTCTGTCGTATTCATTGGTATCCTTGTCAATTCTGCAGTAATCACTTCAATCTTTTTTTCTTCCAATGCTTTTGCCATGTGGCCAAATTCAGTAAAAGTGGTACGGATAACAATATTCCCTTCGCTATCTTCACCTATTTCTTCCAATCCATAATCAATCAGTTCCAGTTCCAGATCTTCTATATTTAAGCCGGTATTTTTTATTTTAAATTCTCCCAGCCGATTGAAGGTAAAAGCAACACTTCCACTCGTTCCTAAGCTACCACCACTTTTGGTAAAATGCATTCTTACATTGGCAACAGTTCTGGTAGGATTATCGGTCGCAGTTTCTACCAATATAGCAATACCATGCGGCGCATATCCTTCGTACAAAATTTCATCATAATGCACCATTTCTTTACCCATGGCCCTTTTAATAGCCGCCTCAACCCTATCTTTTGGCATTCCCACACTCCGGGCGTTTTGGTAACATCTTCGCAACGCCGCATTGCCATTAGGATCTGGTCCACCGGCTTTTACCGCAATAACAATTTCTTTACCAATGCGGGTAAAGTTCTTCGCCATCTTGTCCCAGCGGGCAAACATGGAACTTTTTCGTACTTCAAATATTCTTCCCATGGTCTTACTTTTACTTTTATTAGGTTGCCGGTTATTGAACCGGATTGCAAATTTAGGGAAAATCATTTTTCCCATATCATTATAACGCCTAAGCAGGCATCCTGTCTTTAACTGCATAACAAACCGGCTGTAAAATGCGGCGTCAAATAATTATTTACCAAGCGAAACGACGCACTTCCCACAATCCAAAGCAGCGATTAAATGTTAATTAGCTAATTTTAACGGCCATGATTAAGCCTCTTCTACAGGTACAAAATTTATCGGTTAGTTTTACATCAGAAGCATCTGTAAACTGTGCTGTGCAAAACATTTCATTTACCGTTGATGCCGGCGAAATCCTGGCGATTGTGGGTGAATCGGGTTCGGGGAAATCTGTTACCGCTTTGTCATTGCTCCAATTACTTCCACAACAAGCTTTGGTAGAAGGCAAATTGTTATTTGCAACAGCAAATCAACAGGCGGTTGATTTGTTGCAAACAAGTGGCAGGCAAATGAATTCGATTCGAGGAAAAGACATTGCCATGATTTTCCAGGAACCAATGACATCGCTCAATCCAGTCATTACCTGTGGCCGTCAGGTAATGGAATCAATTCAATTGCATCAGCATATTTCTGCAAATGCAGCCAGGCATAAAACCATTGAACTTCTTCAACAGGTAGAACTTCCCAATCCCACGGAATTAATTGACCGTTATCCGCACCAGCTGAGTGGTGGTCAAAAACAACGGGTGATGATTGCGATGGCGATGAGCTGTAACCCTTCTCTTTTAATTGCCGATGAGCCAACGACAGCACTGGATGTAACCGTTCAAAAAACAATACTGGAACTGATAAAAAATTTGCAGCAAAAGACTGGCATGGGCGTTATTTTCATTACTCATGACCTTGGCATTGTTGCCGATATAGCTGACAGCATATTAGTATTGTATAAAGGACAGATTGTTGAACAGGGTACAACAAATCAAGTGTTGCAACACCCGCAACAACCATACACAAAGGCTTTATTGGCGTGCAGGCCGGCCCTGCATAAACATGGAGTAAAACTACCAGTTGTCAGTGATTTTTTTGATGGCAATGAAAACAATCATGCACACGTGAAAAAGACGCTTGTTACTTCGGAAATTGATGAGCATAAAACTTTGTTAAATGCAGATAATCAAATTGCTGACAATGCAGTATTGACTCCGGTTTTGAATGTTGAAAAATTGAGTGTGCATTATAGTGTCAACCGGTCATTTTTATTTGGCAAACCTACCCAACCCTTTAAGGCCGTAGATGAAGTAAGTTTTAATGTCAGTAAAGGCGAAACGTTGGGACTTGTGGGCGAAAGTGGCTGTGGAAAAACAACGTTGGGCAGGGCGATTTTACAATTAACTCCTGTCACATCCGGCAGCATTATTTTGAATGGATCAAACCTGGCGTCATTATCTTCAAACGAATTACGGCCGTTAAGAAAGGAATTACAAATGGTTTTCCAGGATCCTTACGGCTCGTTGAATCCAAGAATAACGATTGGTAATGCCATGACTGAACCAATGAATGTGCATGGCATTTTAAATAGTAAGGGTCAGCGTAAAGAACGGGTGGTGGATTTACTTGAAAAAGTAAATTTAACGGCGGAACACTTCAACCGCTATCCCCACCAGTTTAGCGGCGGGCAAAGACAACGTATTTGTATTGCCCGTGCGCTTGTTTTAAATCCTTCATTTTTGATTTTTGATGAGAGCGTAAGTGCGTTAGATGTGAGTGTTCAGGCGCAGGTATTAAATTTACTAAACGATCTTAAAAAAGAATTTGGCTTTACCTCCATTTTTATATCACATGACCTTTCTGTAGTTCGGTACATCAGTGATCGTATACTGGTAATGAATAAAGGAAAAATTGTAGAAGAAGGTCCTGCTGATGAAGTATATACCAACCCTCGAAATGACTACACTAAAAAATTGATAGCTGCCGTACCGGGAAAATCAATTGTCTTTTAATTGCTTACGGTGAACCGCATGCCTAATCTTCTTCAGTCATTCTTCTTTTAAACTGATAACCGTTTGTATCCATCTCAAAAAAATTGCGGGCACTCTTATGGACATTAAACAAGATCTTTTTAAGTTGCTCCTGAAACTGCGCCAGCACCGGAATATCTTCTTTAATTTTTTTATCCGTCATAAGAGATAATTTATCATCACTGCTTACATCTTTTCCATTTTCAGGTTGCAGGCCACTGATACCAATTTTCCAGTCATCCTGCTTTTTTACCCGGTACTTAAAAAAATAAACGGTACCCCGCTTTTTATCATACGCTGTAGTTTGTTTCGATACATAAACAATACTGTCAATCGCTGCATAATTTTTATTCGCCACCAGGTAGCTGCGTGCCATTGCCAATTGCGTTTTATACAGCGATGGAAATTTATCAAGCCTGTTTATCTTTTCCATTTTTTCAAACAATAAACCTCTTGTTTTATCTTTTGCCGCCAGTGCAAACAGTACGCTATCTGCAACTGTTTTTTTATTCCGCAATAATAGCAAGGCAGTATTCATTACAATATCATCTTCCCGGGACCGGAGCAGTTTATCAAAAAATTTAGGTATAGTAGCATTACTATCATAAAAGGGAATCAATAAGGTAGCATAGTTATTCAAAGCTTCATTGTTGTTATTGGCATCGTATCCTTTTACCCGCATCAATTCGTTGTCATCGTCGCCATCATCTCTCATTTTATTTTCAGCCAGTTTTTTCTCTTCTTTTCCCTGCTGTTTTTTCAAGGCTATTTTTGCATCAAAATAAATCTTGTTGAAGAAGCTGCTGTATTGTGCCGCTTTAATAAAACCGCTGTCAACAAGTTTTACAAGAAGGGAAGTCACAGGTTCTTTATAATCTTCTAAAGATGTCAGCTGCAAAATTTCCGGGTACAATGAAGCTGCCAACTGCAACGAATCTTCCAATCTTTCAAACAAATTGGTGTAACCATAATCTCTGTCAAAAACAGCAGGATCCCGTAAAATCAATTCCTTAAAAAGATTAACAGCCTTGGTGGTTTTATGCCTTGCCAACGCTTCTATCACTTCATTTTGAAAAATGCTGGTATCGGCAGTTTGTTCATATATGTTTTTAAGATGATCAACTACAACCTGGTGGGATGTATCTTTGATATAACCCAGTTCTGCAATCAGTTTACTTTTAAGAGTCAAATAATCATTGTCTTTTGGCGATAATTTCTGCAATGCATTCATTATTTTCGGCACCCCTTTTTCTCCATAATATATATTGCTCAGGTCCTGCACGGCCTTTGCATGGGTGGAACTGTCTTTACTAAAAAGATCGGTAAAAAAGCTGTCAAGACAATCAGTAAAAATACTTCTTCCTGTTTTTTTACCGGGTTCAAATTTGTCAAAAAAAGTATGGATGAAACTGCTTTGAACATTCATCGTATCTCCCATCGTAACCAGGTTAAAAAGGTAATTACCCTGTAATAAACTGAGGCGGTTGATGGTCCCGGAAGAACCGGAATCCCGTAATACAAATGATAAACCCCTTGTTCCATTGGAAAGTAAAAAGGAATCTTTGCTATACAGTAAAAGATCACTTTTCTCTGTATACTTTTTCATTTCATCAGTCCAGAATTTTGCTGTATCTCTTACATAAAAATATTTAGGGTAACGCTGAATGGAAACCCCGATCATTTCTCCTGTGGAATCACTTCTAAATACCGCATTGCGGGTTTTAGGCCAGTAACTGTTATAGTTGGCATACCTTCTGCTGCCTGCAACTTCTTTACTCACCTGTTCCAGTTTGGCCCGGTAGCCTTCATCAAAATCAGGCGAAACGGGGGTTGTTGCAATAAAGTGCATAAAAGTATCTGTATAAACTTTAGGAGAAGTGTAATTATAAGGTGCAAAATGAAAAGAATTAAAATAGTCACTGAAATCCCTTTTTTCGTTTTTACTCCTGGCGGCAATCACAAAATATTGAGGCCCTTTTATTATGTACTTTGCGGTAACAAAACTGCCGTCTTTTAATTTCTCCTTCACATCAAGCATAGGGTAGCCATTAAAATTGCCAATACGCCGTTGCAGCTGCTTTGAAAAATAATCTGGTGAACGAAAAGATTCCTCTATCAACTTTAAATCAAAAGTATCCTGATCGAGGAACTTAAAATTGTATACCATTTTTTTAAGAATAAGGTAGGCATCTCCTGTTGTTTTATCCATTGCTTCATACTCCCATCTGTCAATACCATCACTGTTGCTGCCATCCATACTCTCTTTGGGTTGGTGAATTATTTTAACAGAAAATCCGCCTTGAGCCGGGGTGTAAACCATGGGTTTGTCCTCCATTTTTTTTAACCGGATGGAGGAAAAGAAATGATTGGCTTCTTCACCCTCTACATAACTTTCCTTACCGCTCATTTTAAAAACTAATATTTCGAATGGCGTTATAAAAATATTATAACGCTGCAGATCGCCCGTTCTTGTTTTGTTCGTTATATCAAATCCACGGTAACCACTTTTCTCTAAAGCCAATTTTTTTACGATTTTACCTGGTATATTTTCATACAGCATGCTATCCACTTTCTTCATCACCTGTTCTTCACTTTGACCAGTAAAAGCTGCGTGTGTGTTGATTCTTGTTACCAGGTAGTAACTACCATTACTCATGTCTGAATATTGTCTTCTATCCAACCCATGAAATTCGTCCGTCATTTTAAATAAAGGCCCGGGCATATCAACACTGTAGAACCCATCATCCGCCTGTCTTTCAACAAATACCACCGGCACTTTTAATTTATCTGTTTCTTCTTTTTTTGCAGCATCCCTATCGGTCATTTTTATCGGCCGCAAATGGTATCCCATTTTACGCAGCATTTCTATAACCCCTCGTTGGCCGGGCAAATGCGCCGCACCAACACCAACAAAAAGGCTGCTTTTTTTTATAATGGTATCAATGGAGTTGGCTTGTACTTCATTGCGTTTGTATAAAAAATTTTCCCTGAAAGCAATGGATCTTTCTGTCATGATGTCCAGCGAATCCATCAAATCAAGATCACCCCGGCGGTAAGCTTCCTGTATTTTCTTGGTAATATCTCCCATTGATTCGCCATCCGTATCTATCTGCTTTTTATTTTTTTCTGTTGCCATATCCGCATACGCCTGTAGCACTATTTTTTCCGTTTCATAAAAATCTTCTACCCCGGCAGAACGCTTTCCCATTTTTTTTCCGGTCTGAAAAATATACATATCCAAAAATGTATTCTCTTCAAAATCTTCCCTGGCCTTGTAACTGCGGTACAGCAAATTATTTACAACAGTAGGCTCGGTGCTTAGCGCAATTTTTAATTCGTCATCGTAAGGCTTAATTCGGAAGGAGTTCTCGGTTAGCAAATCATCACCCGGTGCTTTTACAAAATTGGAGTAGTTCTGCTTTAACCTGTCGAGGTTAACCATCTGGCCCTGCCAAACATCGGGGTTTAACTCAAGCGCTACTGCATCCACATTTTTCATGGCGTAGTAAAAAGAATCGCTCAGATGAAATACCATTTTATTGCTCACATGCATAGTACCAAAAAGATAGGAAGGCCTTTTTAACCCGTTTCCGGTGATTTCCCAAAACAGGCTGGGATATTTATTTGAAGCGTTTTTTTGACTCACACCCTGCAGGCAAAACAGTACTGCCACTATTACCATGATCACTTTTCTGCTCCTGTAAAACATCGTTTTTGTATTAAATTTTCCCATTGTTATAAAGTTGAGCAGAATAGCACATTTTACAAAATATAAAGGCATATTTAACGAATTAAAATATGCATATGTTGTACCAATGCGGTTTCCATAAAACTTAAATCAAATTCCTTAAAAAGCCGTAGCTTTGCACTCTTAAAATCATGCCGTAACATGATAAGTGCCTTTCAATGGCTACATATCTCTGTAAATCACTACAGTATCAGGGCTGGTTATCATTCAAAAATTTATTGATCAATATGAAATTAAGTCAGTTCCGATTCGACCTTCCATTAAACCTTATTGCCCAAAACCCAACCAAAAGAAGAGAAGACAGCCGGATGATGGTAATTCATCGCAAAACCGGTGAAATTGAAAATAGAAACTTCCGTGATATTATTGAATACTTTGATGACAAGGATGTAATGGTTGTAAATAATACTAAAGTTTTTCCTGCCCGTATGTATGGACGCAAAGAAAAAACAGGTGCCAAGATTGAAGTGTTTTTATTGAGAGAATTAAATAAGCCCAACCGTTTGTGGGATGTAATTGTTGACCCAGCCCGTAAAATTCGTGTTGGCAATAAATTATATTTTGGTGAAAATGATGAACTGGTTGCAGAAGTAATTGATAACACCACCAGCCGTGGACGTACCATTCGTTTTTTATGGGATGGCACAGAAGAAGAATTCAGGACTATGCTGGACTTTATGGGTGAAACGCCTTTACCAAAATATATCAAGCGCAAGCCGGATGAAGAAGATAAGGAGCGTTACCAGACAGTATATGCAAAACATGAAGGAGCTGTTGCAGCCCCAACCGCAGGATTGCACTTTAGTAAAGAATTAATAAAAAGACTAGAAATCAAAGGGCTTCGTTTTGCAGAAGTAACGCTTCATACAGGCCTTGGTACTTTTCGCCCGATTGAAGTGGAAGATCTTAGCAAACACAAAATGGATGCTGAATATTATGGCATTGATGAAACAGCCTGTGCTATCGTAAACAAGGCAAAAACTGATGGCAGAAGAATTTGCTCTGTTGGCACAACAACCATGCGGGCAATGGAATCTTCTTTTACCGCTCAAAAATTATTGAAACCTTCGGAAGGCTGGACGAACATGTTTATTCATCCGCCATATAATTTTTCTATTGCTGATGCACTCGTTACCAACTTTCATTTGCCAAAAACAAGTTTGTTAATTATGACTTGCGCTTTTGCAGGTTATGATGTAGTGATGGAAGCTTATAAAAAAGCCATTAAAGACAAATACCGTTTTTTCAGTTATGGAGATGCCATGCTGATCGTTTAGGAATGAAGTGAAATATTTATAAAAAGAAGCTGCAAAATTTGCGGCTTTTTTTGGGCCACTTTGAGAAGCAATTTGTTACCGATTGGGATACTGACCTAAAAAATAAAGGGGTGAGATAAAAATCTCTCCCCGTTTTAAATCCAATATCCTATGAAAAACCAATGCTAAGACATTCAGTTACTACTAAAAGTTGCATGCTTTTTAAATAAATAATTTCCTGGCACTCTTCCCTTAGCGGCGAGTCTCCGTTTCGAATATGGACAGGATGAATTAACTTGAGATATAAAAACGATGTCATGCCGACCTTACAACAATGGCTGTCTGAATATGGAGAGAGCCATCAAAACGTTACCAATAAAACGATTCACTGGATATGTGTACCCGCCATCTTTTTTTCAATTGTTGGATTTCTATACAGTATCAAACTCCCTTTTGAAATAACAGGTCACCGGGTAAATGTGGCTTTGATTGCGTTTGTGCTGATTATTTTTTATTACTTCCTGCTAAGCAAAAGTCTGTGGATTGGCATGCTTTTATTCGGCACAATTTGCCTGCTGGTATGTCACTTAATTGAACTACATTTTTTTATGCCGCTCTGGGCTTTTTCGCTGTTAATATTTATCGCAGCCTGGATTGGCCAGTTTTACGGGCACAAAATAGAGGGAAAGAAACCTTCCTTTTTTAAAGACCTTCAATTTTTGCTAATAGGTCCTGCCTGGCTGATGAGTTTTATTTATAGAAGATTGGGTATATCCCTATAAATCACATCAGCCCAAATAAACCTGAATTTAATAACTGCAGCGTTTGTACTTTATAATTTTTAGGAATCAGGATGGAGATATTGTGACTGCTTCCTCCATAACTTACCATGCGGATAGGAATTCCACTTAAAGATTTAAAGATTTGTTCCATTACATCTTTGGTCTCTGTAATTTCATTGCCAACTATAGAAACAATAGTTTGATCAGCGTCAATTTCTACGGTACCGAATGGCTCCAACTCCTGGATGATTGCAGGCAAGCTGCTGTCACTGTCAATGGTGAGGGATACACCTACTTCTGAAGTAGTGATCATATCAATTGAAGTGCGGTGCTTTTCAAACACCTCAAATATTTTTCTTAAAAAACCGTAGGCCAGTAACATACGGCTACTTTTGATTTTTATAGCAGTGATGCCATCTTTAGCCGCAATTGCTTTTACCCCTACACTCCCCGCCAATTCTGTTATCAACGTACCTTTTGCATCCGGCTGCATGGTGTTTAATAATTTAACCGGCACTTTATAAAATTGCGCAGGCCAGATGCTTGCAGGGTGTAAGATTTTAGCACCAAAATAAGCCAACTCCGCAGCCTCATCAAAACTCATCTGCTCTATCGCAAATGTTTTCTTTACTATTCTCGGATCGTTGTTGTGCATGCCGTCAATATCTGTCCATATTTCACATACAGAAGCATTTACCGCTGCTGCAATCAACGATGCACTGTAGTCGCTTCCTCCTCTTTTTAAGTTATCTACTTCTCCTTTTGCATTGCGGCAAATAAACCCTTGTGTAATGAAAATCTTTTTGTCTTTCAAGCGCTCCAATACTACATCCAGCTTTGCTTTTATGCTGGCTACCTGTGGCTCATCATCGGCGTCAATCGCCATAAAGTCCAGCGCAGGAATCAATGCATGATCAATTGCCTGCTCTGTTAAATAGACTGAAAATAATTTGGTACTGAGCAGTTCTCCCTGCGCAAGGATATCCTTGTTCAGTGCTTCGCTGAAAGAGATTTTTAAAATGATGTTTAAAAATTCAAAATGTTCGGTGACAATATTTTTTGCACTTGCAAGGGCAGCGTCGGTTTTAACCAGCTGGCCGATGAAATTATGGTAGTGTTCCTGTAAAGTTTCAATTTGTTTCTTGGCAAGGTTTCTATCGCCGCCCGCAAGCGAATTGCTTATTTCTACCAGTGAATTGGTGGTGCCGCTCAAAGCTGATAATACTACAATTTTTGGCTCTTCATCCTTTGTTATCAGTTTTGCTACTTCATGCATCCGCTCTGGTTTTCCTACACTGGTACCACCAAACTTCATTATTTTCATTACCGTAAATTTTAAATTGGATTGCAAATATAATCAGCGGGAGATTATGAGGATAATTTTTCCTGAAATGTTATATCTCCAGGCTGAACTTCTGGGCCAGTTCTTCCAGTTCATTTATTACCGATGCCTGCAATGGAATGCCATTCCTCCTACGTTCCGCTTCCATTGCCGTTTCAGGTTCGCCGGGTATTACTACTTTTTGTTCGCCTGCAACCGTTTTAGCTGCGCTGAAACGTTGTATCCACTGATCCATGTGCTTTTTAAAATCTGCCGCCGGGCGAAAGGCATCAATGCGCATGGCACCAAAAAAATGCCCGATTCCCTCACCCGGCATATTTTCGGGCATGGGAACATAGGCCGGAAAAGGCGGTACCCAGGGACCATAATTAGCACCGCTGAGGATGGCAGAAAAAATATCTACGATGCTGCCAAGCATATACCCCTTGTGACTACCGTGTTCTTTATCGCCACCCAATGGTAACAAGGCTCCCCCATTTCTAACTTCAGCGGCATCTGTACTTGGTTCACCGGTTTTGGTTTGTACCCAGCCTGCGGGTGTCGGTGCGTTTTTTCGCTGGAGTATTTCGAGTTTTCCGTTAGCCGCAGTCGTAGTTGCAAAATCTGCAACGAAAGGCGCCTCACTGCCTGCCGGTATGGCTACTGCAATGGGATTGGTACCCAATAATCTTTCTACTGAAAACGTAGGTGCTACCAGTGGCGAAGCATTGGTCATTGCAATCCCAATCATATCATTTTCCAGTGCCATCATGGCGTGAATGCCGGCAATACCAAAATGATTACTGTTCTTCACACTTACCCAACCTGTACCAGCCTGCTTTGCTTTGTCAATCGCTATTTGCATGGCTGCCGGTGCTACCACCAATCCTAATCCTTTATCACCGTCTACTGTGGCGGTAGACGGTGTCTCATGAACAATTGTGATGGTTGGGTTTGCATTGATACGATTAACCTCCCAAAGCCTTATATAGCCAGTTAAACGGGCAATACCATGACTGTCCACCCCACGCAAGTCTGCCGACAACAACACTTTAGCCGCTGTTGATGCATTTGTATTGCTGCAACCTATTTTGATAAAAATATTTTTTGAAAAAGTATAGAGTTGCTGGTAAGAATAATTAGAAGCCATTGAAAATTGTTATAAACTGAGAATTAAAAAGTGCATTAAAATGAATGTAGCAGTTGCTTTTGAATAAAAGTACAAGAGGGCGATGCAACGATGCTGATCAATGAAAAAATGTTTGGACCAATTGTCTTTTAAAATTGCAGGTGTCGCACAGTAAGTCCGTTATTCATCAATTGCTTTAAAGAATCGATACCGATTTTTAAATGGCGCTCCACGTATTCGGAAGTTACTTTTTTATCGCTGTCTTCTGTTTTAACGCCTTCGGGAACCATGGGACTATCACTCACCAGCAATAAGGCGCCAGTTGAAATCTTGTTGTAAAATCCTACCGTAAAAATGGTGGCTGTCTCCATGTCGATGGCATAAGCCCTTACCTTTTGGAGGTATTCTTTAAACGCTTCATCATGCTCCCAAACCCTTCGGTTGGTGGTGTAAACTGTACCCGTCCAATAGTCGCATGCATAATCCCTGATGGTTGTTGAAATGGCTTTTTGCAGCATAAACGCCGGCAACGCCGGCACTTCCGGTGGAAAATAATCGTTGCTGGTTCCCTCGCCTCTCAACGCTGCAATCGGTAAAATAAGATCGCCGATTTTATTGCGTTTTTTTAATCCTCCGCATTTGCCCAAAAACAGTACTGCTTTGGGTTTGATAGCGGTAAGCAAATCCATTACAGTAGCTGCACCTGGGCTACCCATTCCAAAATTAATAATCGTGATATTGCCTGCTGTAGCACATTGCATCGGTCTGTCTGCACCTATAATTTTTACCTTGTTCCATTTGGCAAACATGGCAACGTAATTAGAAAAATTGGTCAGCAATATATATTCACCAAAGTTTTCAAGCTTTTCACCTGTGTAACGGGGTAACCAGTTTTCTACTATATCGTCTTTTGTTTTCATTTATTTGTTTTATCGGTTTATTCGTTTATTTGCCATTGATAAAAGTACAGAATATATTATTTACAACAGATGATAAAGATAACATACCCGGATTACCAGGCTAAAATTAAACAGGAACCGGGTAGAGAAATGATATTTGATGAAGTACGAAAACAGTGGGTTTTGCTTACACCTGAAGAATGGGTAAGACAAAATTTTTTACAGCATTTAATACAAATCAAAAAATATCCGGCGGCATTAATTGCTATAGAAAAAGAAATTTACCTGGGGGATATCAAAAAGCGTTTTGATATTGTGGTGTATGATAAAAACACGCAGCCCTGGATGCTGGTTGAATGCAAGGAAATGAATGTGGAGTTAAACAACATGGTATTAAGCCAGGCACTCCGTTATAATATCAATTTACAGGTACCTTACCTGGTAATTACCAACGGTGTTTATGGATATGCATTTACGCTTTGCAACCAACAGCTGGAAGAGATCAATACATTACCAGACTTTTTGTAAAGGTCCGGCTAGCGAATAAAAAAATGACGAAGGTTGGAACTATCCCAGCTTCGCCATTTTTAATTTTTAAAAACCGGTTTTTATACCACCATAATTTCTTTTTCTTTGGCTTCCAGGTGTTTTTCAATCAACGTGATATAGCGGTTGGTCTTTTCCTGTATGTCTGCTTCCGCATCTTTGGCCGCATCTTCACTTAAGCCGTCTTTTTGCAATTTCTTTATCTGTTCAATGGCATCCCTGCGAATGTTACGGATAGAAACCTTCCCGGTCTCACCTTCGCCATTACATCTTTTTACCAGCTCTCTCCTTCTTTCTTCTGTCAGTGGCGGCAAAAATAAACGGATGTAGTTCCCATCATTCTGCGGGTTGATGCCGATATTGCTGGCAATAATGGCCCGCTCAATTGGTTGAAGCATCTTCTTTTCCCAGGGCTGAACGGAAATAGTACGGGCATCCAGCACAGAAATATTGGCAATTTGTGCAAGCGGCGTTGGAGAACCGTAATAGTCTGCAACAATACCATCCAGCATATTCGGGTTGGCTTTACCTGCCCTTATTTTTATCAATTCTGTTTCAAGGTGTGTAATCGCCTTTTTCATCAGGGATTCTGTATCCAGTTTAACAAGTTCTAATTCTTCTGACATATAATAGAAAATTAAGTGGATGCAAAACTAAAGAAAAGAACAATAAGCAAATAAATAAATGATGAGGTGGAAAAAAAGCAGTTAGTTTACTTCTACGGAATTGGGTATAACAGGTGTCATTTTGCGATATTTAACGACCGGCATTTTTGTATTGGTATCTTTCATTTCGGTTACCTTCTTTTTTGGCCTGCTATAATAAATCACCGCAGTGAAGGCACAGGAAACAATCATTAATATGCCTACTACTATGGTTGTGCCGAAGCTGCGCAGGAAGTAAGCGGTTAAGAGCAAACCTATGTTTGACCCTACACAAAGAAGCGTTATTTTACGATGACTAAAACCAAATTGTAGTAAAAAATGGTGTACATGATTTCTGTCGGGGCTAAATGGAGAACGCTTGTTGAAAATGCGTAACGCGAATACCCGAAGGGTATCAAACAAGGGAACAATTAATATAGCAAACCCAATTGCAGGAGCGGCTTCTAATGGAACAGGTACTGACTGAGAACCGGCAATGTTGATAAATTTGATTACCAGGATAGAATTGATCAGGCCAATAAGTAAGGAGCCTGTATCGCCCATAAATATTTTAGCCGGAGAATGATTGTATAATAAAAAACCAACAAGACTTCCTGCAAGTGATAGTGCCATTACAGAGTATAACAACTGGCCTGCATAAAAAAAGTAGATACCAAAAACAAGGGATGTTAATAGCCCAAGGCTGCCTGCCAACCCATCAACACCATCGATTAAATTAAAAGAATTAATTATAACGATAACCGTAAATAGGGTTAATACAATACCGGCAACTTGAGGAATGACAGTGATACCTAAAAAGCCATGCATATCCATTATGCGAACACCGCCAAATTTAATTATTATACCAGCAGCAATGAGTTGACCTATGAATTTTTTGGCAGGCGAAAGCACTAAAATATCATCTTTAATACCTAGAAAAAAAATTACAATGGCTGATGCAACAAAATACTGTAACTCATGACTGCCTTCAGGGGAACCGATGAGGGTGGCTAAAATAAATCCACCAAAAATTCCAAGGCCGCCCAGCGTGGGAATAACCATTTTGTGAACTTTCCGCTCATCAGGTTCGTCAAATAATTTTTTTCGCCTTGCCACTTCGATAATAATGGGGATAGCGAAAAATGTAATCAGGAATGCCAGGCCGAAACTGAGTATTATGTTATCCATGCATGCACGATTAATATGGTAATGATTACAACTAAATACCTAAAAAAGGCTAAAATTATCGGAATACAGCAAGCAACTTACAAGCATATGGTATGAATGGTAAATCTTATATTGACTGATTAAATAAAAAACAATTTTTAAACCGAACAATTTTACAGCAAATTAACGCATAAATTATGAACTTATTATTAATGGGGCTCATACATATTTTTTTTTACTTTGGAGATGATACTAATTGAAGTAGGTTTGCATACAAAAATTTAAAAAATGACCAATTTAAAAGAAACAGCCAGCCAGGTAAGACGAGATATTGTACGAATGGTTCATGCCGTTCAAAGTGGCCACCCGGGCGGATCGTTAGGATGTGCAGACTATTTAACCGCTTTGTATTTTGATATTATGAAACACAATCCCGCGTTTGATATGAACGGGGAAGGCGAAGACCTGTTTTTTTTAAGCAACGGCCATATTTCACCGGTTTTTTATAGTGTTTTGGCAAGAAGCGGCTATTTTCCTATACAGGAACTGGCCACGTTTAGAAAATTAAACAGCCGCTTGCAAGGACACCCTACCACCCATGAACATTTACCCGGCGTGCGTATTGCGAGTGGCTCTTTGGGCCAGGGAATGAGTGTAGCTTTGGGTGCGGCTTTAGCAAAAAAGCTGAATAATGATTCGTCCACCGTTTATTCTTTACACGGAGACGGAGAGCTGGATGAAGGACAGAACTGGGAAGCGATTCTTTTTGCTGCCCACAAAAAAGTAGATAATTTAATTTCAACAATTGACTGGAATGGTCAGCAGATAGATGGCCCGACAGATAAAGTAATGAGCCTGGGTGATTTGGCAGGCAAGTTTACTGCCTTTGGCTGGGAAGTGGTTCATCTGGACAAGGGAAACGATATGGATGAAATTGTGGCCGGATTGAAGAAGGCTAAATCGCTTTCAGGAAAAGGTAAACCCGTTGTTATTTTGATGAAAACTTCCATGGGTAAAGGAGTTGATTTTATGGAGGGAAGCCATGAATGGCACGGAATTGCACCCAATGACGAACAATTGCAAAAAGCCCTGGCGCAGCTACCTGAAACAATGGGAGATTATTAAGAATGATTTTATTGCCTGTTGTTTAATGAATACAGGTTTAGATATTTAAGAAAAAGCTTCCTGCAACGGAAGCTTTTTTATGCTGTTTATTTCAGATTGTTATCGTAATTCAATCAGTTGCCTCGCAGCTTTGCGGGCGGGCAACCAGGAAGCCAGGAAGGCGATGAGTGTTCCTGTTAAACCAACAAGTATAAAATCTGTTAACTGGAGTTGTACCGGAAAATAATCTATCAGAAAGGAGCCACCCTGTAATTTGACTATTTTAAAACTTACCTGCAACAGGCAAACAATCAGTGCGAGCAAAATACCCGTTACTGTACCAATTCCTGCAAGCAACAAGCCTTCACTGAGAAAAATTTTCAATATCATACTTTTATCAGCTCCCATACTCTGCAAAACGCTGATGTCTTTTTGTTTTTCCAGCACCAGCATAGTTAATGCGCTTACCATGTTAAAAGCAGCAATAAAAAGTATCAGTGTGAGTACCGCGTAAATAATCCATTTTTCCATACGCATTGTATTGTACAGGTTGGCATTTTGCTGATATTTTGTTTGTACAGTATAGTTAGTTCCTAATAACGAACCGAGTTGCGCTTGGATGTCGACGGCACTTAACTGGCTGTTGATTTTTATTTCAGCACTGCTGTATTCATCTGTACCGAAACCCATTTGCTGTTTTACAAAATCGATATTGGTGATGGCGTATTTATTGTCAAAATCCTGCTGAATGGCAAATACACCGGTTGCTTTAACCGTGCCTTCGCTGATGGACTGCATTGGATCTGATGTAGTGACCTTTCCTTTTTTGGGTAAGATAAGTGTGAGGGTGGATGCTTTGAAAGCAGCATCAACATTGACGGCAGCGGCATTTTGTATTCCGGCACCAACAATTAAACCCGGCTCATCAATGGTACCTGTATTAAACTTTCCCTGGTAAGTCTTGGCTGCCACCCCGGTTACATTTTCGTAATTACTGTCAACTCCTTTCAGAAATACAATTGTTTGCAGATCTTCATTTTGCAACAATGCTTTGTCTTCGGCAATTAAAGAAACGGCAGCTATTCCCGGCTGCTGTTTTATTAATTTAACTTGGTTGTTGGTTAGTGTAAATGTTTTTCCTTTGGTGGGAATAATTTTTATGTCTGCGTAAAATGAAGCGTACAAAGATTTTACCAACCCTTCAAAACCGTTGAAAACACTTAGTACAAGTATTTGACAGGCGATGGCGAAGGTTATTACGCCAACCGTTACCCAGGAAATGATATTGATGGCGTTGGCACTTTTTTTAGCTTTGAAATACCGCCACGCAAAAGTTAAATACATATCCTGTCTCCACCGCGGCGGATTATTTAGCAGTTAAAAAATTGATTGTGATTTTTATTCGCCTTCATTCGTTTGTTTTGGTTCAGCGCCTTCGTCTTTTTTTATTTTTTCAAATAACTCTTCCATTTTAAACACATAGTCAAGCGTATCGTCAATAAAAAATTTAAGCTCGGGAATGCTTCGCAACTGGTGGCGAACGCGGGTGCCCAGTTCCTTGCGAATTTCTTTATTTTTCTCTTCAAATTTTAATAAACAGGCCTGTGTATCTTTTACCTGGAACATGCTGAGATAAACTCTGGCTTCAAATAGATCCGGTGTAATTTTTACAGATGAAATGGAAATCATACCGCCATCCATCATAGTCATACCCATACGACGAAAAATATCATTGAGTTCTTCATTAATCAGCCCGGCCACTTGTTTTTGTCGTTTTGTTTCTGTTGTCATTGTGTAGTTGCTATAAGATGCAAAGTTAATCAGTTTTACCGGACTTTACCGGAGAGCAAATTGCAGGGGTAGATGTAGAGGTTTGATGAAAATCTCCTGAAACAATACTTTAATTGGAGTCAGGTATACCTTGAATGAATTAGTTTAAATTCAATACTGTGATAATAAATTCAGTTGCCATATTGTTTGCAACAATTATTGTAGCTGTAATGTATTTAGAAGTTTTTGCTCTATGAACCGCATGAAAAATCTTCAATAATAAAAAAATGTACAGGAGTGCGACGCCAATGAAGCTAAATAGGAGCACAACTGCATGGCTAAAATTATCAAATGCGATGAGATTAAGCTTTACTGGAAAGTTGTAGCAACAGTTACCTTATCCTTTACCATCTCTCTCAATGTCGCAGCAATAGCATTGGCATCAAGGCCGATTTCATCGTACAGTTGCTTCACAGAACCATGCTCTACCAGGCGGTCAGGAATACCCATGATTTTTACATCGGCTTTGTATCCGTTGCCATTCATAAATTCCAGTACAGCCGAACCAAAACCGCCCACAACGGTTCCATCTTCAATGGTAATTATTTTGTTGAATTTGCTGAATACTTCATGAAGCAGTTCTTCATCAATGGGCTTTACAAAACGCATGTCATAATGCGCTGGGTTAATGCCTTCTGCTTTTACATCACGTATTGCAGCGGCAGCAAAATTACCGGGATGACCAAAAGAAAGAATCGCTACATCCTGTCCATCTCTTAATTTTCTTCCCTTGCCAATCTGAATTTCTTCAAATGGCGTTTTCCATTCAGGCATAGTGCCTTCGCCGCGTGGGTAACGAATAACAAAAGGATTGGTAGTAGTTGTTAATTGCGATGTGTACATCAGGTTGCGCAATTCCTTTTCATTCATCGGTGCACTGATAATCATGTTGGGTATGCAACGCATATAGGCTATATCATAACAACCGTGATGCGTGGCGCCGTCTTCGCCTACAAGGCCTGCCCTGTCTAAGCAAAACACTACCGGTAGTTTTTGTATGGCTACATCATGCACTACCATATCATATGCCCTTTGCATGAAGGAGGAATAAATATTGCAGAATACCCGCATGCCCTGTGTTGCCAGGCCAGCGCTCAGGGTTACGGCATGTTGTTCGCAAATGCCGACGTCAAAAGCGCGGTCGGGCATTTTTTCCATCATGTATTTTAAGGAAGATCCACTCGGCATTGCCGGGGTAATTCCCATAATCTTATCATTCATTTCAGCCAGCTCAATAATGGTATAGCCAAATACATCCTGGTATTTGGGCGGCTGAGGAATGTCAAATTTTTTCTTTTGTATTTCGCCGGTTACTTTATCAAACAGGCCTGGGGCATGCCATTTGGTTTGGTCTTTTTCTGCCAGCTCGTACCCTTTACCTTTCACCGTTTTTATGTGCAATAATTTAGGGCCGGGAATATTTTTAAGATCAGATAAAGTGTCAACAAGCTTGGTAATATTATGTCCATCAATAGGACCAAAATAACGCAGGTTAAGTGCTTCAAATAAATTGGCGCTGCTGCTGACCATGCCTTTTAAACCATCGGTTAATTTTTGCGCCATAGAGCGGGAAAACGTCGTTCCCACGGGTAATTTTCCCAGCAGGTTCCAAACATCATCCTTTACTTTATTGTAGGTATGCGAGGTGGTAATATCAGTAAGGTATTCTTTTAACGCACCCACATTGGGGTCAATGCTCATGCAGTTATCGTTCAAAATAATGAGCAGGTTACTATTGGCAATGCCGGCGTGATTCATAGCTTCAAAAGCGAGACCTGCCGTCATTGCGCCGTCGCCAATTACGGCTATATGCTGACGGTCTTTCTCCCCTTTATAATAACTGGCCATTGCCATTCCTAAAGCCGCACTGATGGAGGTTGACGAGTGTCCTACTCCAAATGTATCATATTCACTTTCGTTCCTGTTGGGGAAACCGCTTAAGCCATGGTATTTTCTGTTGGTAGGAAACTGATCCCGCCTGCCTGTTAAAATTTTATGCCCGTAGGCCTGGTGACCTACATCCCATACCAGCTGGTCGTATGGTGTGTTGAAGATATAATGCAGTGCAACGCTCAATTCCACCACACCTAAACTGGCAGCAAAGTGGCCACCATGCACACTTACAACGTCGATGATGTATTGCCTCAGTTCGTCACAAACCAGGTGCAATTGTTCTTTGCTTAGTTTTTTAAGGTCATCAGGGCTATTGATTTCACTTAACAGTTTGCCGGCTTTGATATCCATTGTTTACTTTTTGCGGTGCAAAGTTACTATTTCAGGCGCTTTACACGGTGATTCTAACAAATGTACAACGTTAAAAGTTGTGCATTATTTAAGGAAACCAGTTTTATTTAATCAGGGAGATTTTCCTTACGCCATCCAGTCTTTTTAATAATCCTCATTTTAGAACTGCCCTCTTAAATAAATCATTACTAAATAGTGTACTATAATCAAAGATTGATCTGACCATCAGCAATATGTAGCTTAAATATTTTGTTCAAATAATAGTATCATTGCTTTTAAAATATTACAGCCTGTAGGCTAATGCCAAACTAATTCACATGCAATTTCCGGTAGTAATTCATTTTGGGAAAAGCAATCTGCCACTGCATGCTGTGCTGGAAACGGCAGGATTTTTTATTGGTTTCAGGTATTTTTTATTCCTCAAAAAAAAACAAGGTGATACTATAGAATCAAATACCAGAACCTGGATATTAATCGGGGCTATTTTTGGGGCATTGATAGGAAGCCGCCTGATTGGTGCGCTTGAAAAACCACACGAACTACTTACGACAAAAAATACCTGGCAATATATCTACACCAACAAAACCGTATTAGGTGGCTTTCTAGGCGGCTTGTTTGGCGTAGAACTGGTAAAGAAATTAATTGGCGAAAAACGAAGCAGCGGGGATCTGTTTACTTACCCGATGATACTGGCGCTCATTATTGGCCGGATTGGTTGTTTTAGTATGGGCGTTTATGAGGAAACTTATGGTACACCTACTACATTTTTTACGGGAATGAATTTAGGCGATGGAATACTGCGCCACCCGGTAAGTTTATATGAAATTGTATTTTTAATTGTACTTTGGATTGGCCTGCAACAAGTTGAAAAAAGATATGTGTTGGCCGAAGGCGCCAGGTTTAAAATTTTCATGATTGCATATATCGCTTACCGGTTTTTACAGGAGTTTATCAAGCCATCGGATATTGTTGTTGCCGGTTTGTCTACCATACAATTAACAGCCATTGCCGGATTATCATACTATTACCGTTACCTGATTCACCCCCCAAAATTATTACAAACAAATGCCAGTACGCCCCTACACTTACTATGATTTTACCCTCAGCATTTGCAGCACCTGTTTACGCCGGGTAGATGCCAAAATTGTTTTTGAAAATGGCAATGTGTACATGCACAAAAACTGCCGGGAGCATGGCTTTGAGAAGGTACTGATTGCAACTGATATCGCTTACTACAAAAAAATCCGCAATTACAATAAGCCTTCCGAAACGCCTTTGCATTTTAATACCAAAACACATTATGGATGCCCGTATGATTGCGGCCTTTGTACCGATCATGAGCAGCACAGTTGCCTCACCGTAATTGAAATAACTGACCGTTGCAACCTGCAATGCCCCACCTGCTATGCCATGAGCAGTCCGCATTATGGGCGGCACCGAACCATTGAAGAGGTTGAAAAAATGCTGGACATTATAGTAGCCAACGAAGGCACACCGGATGTGGTGCAAATTAGTGGTGGAGAGCCAACCGTGCATCCTGATTTCTTTGCCATTATGGATATTGCGAAGCAAAAGCCCATTAAACATTTAATGCTAAACACCAACGGCATACGCATCGCAAAAGATTTTGAGTTTGCAAAACAGCTGGCAACTTACGCACCCGACTTTGAAATTTATTTACAGTTTGATTCTTTTAAATCATCCGCATTAGAACAATTACGCGGCAAAGATTTAACCGAAGTGCGTATGAAAGCCCTGGAAAATTTAAATGCGCTGAATCTTTCCACCACTTTGGTAGTAACGCTTCAGCAAGGCGTAAACGATGATGAGATTGGTAAAATAATTAACTTTGCTTTACAGCAAAAATGTGTTCGGGGCGTTACGTTTCAACCTACACAGGTTGCAGGACGAACCCAAAACTTTAACCCGGCAACCGACCGCATTACGCTAACGGATGTACGCCAGAAAATACTGGATCAGACGACTGTATTTAAGCCGAACGATCTGATACCAGTGCCTTGTAATCCGGATGCGCTGGTGATGGGATACGCATTAAAATTAGCCGGGCAAACGTTTCCTTTAACCAGGTATATCGATCCGGCGCAACTGCTGGACAACAGCCGCAATACCATTATTTATGAACAGGATGATGCATTGAAAGAAAAGATGATTGATATTTTCAGTACCGGCATTTCCGTTGACAGGGTGGAAGAAAATATGAAGCAACTGCTCTGCTGTTTGCCACAGATTGAAGCGCCCGGTTTGGGTTATGATAATTTATTCCGTATCATTATCATGCGGTTTATTGATGCGTATGATTTTGATGTAAGGGCAATCAAGAAAAGTTGCGTACACATTGTACATAAAGATGGCCGCATCATTCCGTTTGAAACAATGAATTTATTTTACCGGGATGATAAGGAAACTTATTTAAAGACACTGCAACAGGAAAGAGCTGCATTGCCTGTTTAATTTATAACAATGGAATTTTTATTTCTATTAATTTTTGCACCATTTATTTTAATGATTGCCGGTATTGTTCAATTAAGCAGAAACGATGCAACAAAGAAACAGAATGATAAAAAGTTACTGCTGATTGGTGTCGGAATATGGGGTGTTGAATTATTAATTGGTTATTCCATTTGCAGTAATATGCATTTGGGTGGCGGAATGCACTAATTTAAAAGATATGAAACCTGTCTTAAAAAATACGTTGATTGGTTGCTCTGCTGCTTATGCAGTAATAGCTTTATTAATTTTGCTGACCACCAAAGAAGCCGCAACTGGCATTGGTTTAACGGGATTGCTGTTAGGCGTGGCCTACTTTTTTTTCGGCTTGATTTTGTGCATTCCATCCGGCAGCAGGGATATTGGAAAAGGATTGCTGCTCAGTGCAGGATTGGTATTTTTAATAGGCGTAAGTGTCTGTTCTATTTTCCCCAGTAACATTAATTTTCATTAAACATACTGCATCATATTCAATATCAAATCCGCATCAGGGCAATTGTGTAAATATTTTTCTTTTTCAGCGATCGTGCAAACTCCGGGATAATCGCCCTTACTTACCCGCATATCTCCAATGATTTGAAAGTGCAGATGCGGCGGCCAGTCGCCATTTTCGGAGGGTCCGCCAAAATGTGCCAGCAATTCTCCGCGGCTGATATATTTTCCTTCCTGCATATTGGAAAGATCGGCCAGGCTTAAGTGTCTGTACAAGGTATGAAATACAATCGTTTCCAGTTGGTGCTGTAAAATAATAGTAGCGCCATAATCACCAAAATTATCATTGTAAGCAAAACTGTGTACCGTACCACCAACCGGCACAAAAACTTTTGTACCTGCCGGTCCCCAAATGTCTATGCCGAGATGAATAGAGCGTATTGCCGTATCAGCAGATCCTGTTGCAAAGTGATTGCTGCGCTGGTACAATACCCTGTCTTCGCCATAACCACCGATGCCATAGGTTGCATTGGCAGCAGCCAATTTGTTTTCGATGTAATGAGTAAATTTTTGTGTATCAGTTATAAGTTCTTCCGAAAGTTCCTTATTGACTGCCGTAAAATCAAGGGCTACTAATTTATCTGTAGCTGGATTAAAATTTACAACGTTGCGGAAGTGAGGCTGGTTTTTTTGCAAGACATTTTCGAGCGGGCTGTTCATAAAATGAAGGTAAGCATATCTTTTAAGGTGGGCTAAAAATGGCCATCCCCTTTAATAAGCCAAGGCTAAATCTTGTTGCTTAACCGGTAAGGTAATATTTTCCAGCCGCACATCCACCTTCTGCAGCAACTGATCTTCCAGCACATTGGCAAAGGTTTCAAAATAAAGAATAGCGTCTTCTTTTTTATTGCGTTTCAACCAGCGAAAGCCACCAGGCAATTGCCGCAACACTGCCTTATCTGACAAATATTCAATGTGGTGAATGTCGGTTGGTGTTAAACCGATTTCATTCAAGCGGGCAAATATCAAACCCAGCGGTGCATTTGTTACCGGGCAAAATTCTATGGCCAGTTCAGTCCATTCACCGGTGCCGGTATGCGCATATCTTAATACTTCTTCCTTGCTAAAACTGGTAACAGACTGTACCAAATTACCACAGTTGCAGGCGCCATGATGGCCCCAGCTATGATAAGCGCCGTTGCGGAGATTGGTTGCGGTTAAACGAAGAGCGTTGATGAGTTCAATAGTTGGATTTGCCATGCGATAAATTTACCCTATAAAACACTGCAGATGAAATTTTGTTCAACCTCCCCACGGCTTCTGCATTTGGTGCGTCACCCCACATGGGTGGCTCACCCTGGAGGATGGTGGCTATTCTAATTTAGAATCGGGAAATCCGTGCTCATAATAATACTTAGCTTGTGCTGCATGCAGTGCTATAAATTGATCTAATCCGCCAAAAAATCGTAGCACATCTTTCGTTGCACAATAAGTGTTGCATTGCTGCACAAAATAAAAATAGGAGCCATGCAAATAAGCAGCATAATCACTGAACACTTTATGTTTTAAAGAATTGAGATGTACATAAATAATAGCAGTCTGTAACCAGTTATCTGTATCAATTTCCAACCGTTTAAACGGCTTTTGAAAAAGACCGCCATGATGCCGATACTTATTTTTGGTGTAATTAGCGAATGAAACCATAAAGCTATTAACCTGCCGTTCCAACATTTCATCAACTACTGCTGCTTCTTTATCACACGCTGTCAATAACTTTTTCATCGTAACAGTCTGCTTTGCAAAATCAATGTTGCTGACAGCATTCGTTATTGCATCTATGGATTTTATTTTTACGATAAAATGTGCATGATTGCTCAATAGGCAGTATGCCCAGGTATCAATTGCAAAACGGGTGAACTGCTGGAATCGTTCTAAAAAAATATCATAATCAGCACTTTGACGAAATAATAGAATACCATCAATGCTTTTAAATACCAGGTGATAATGGTTGTCAGGTAGAAAGGGCGATTTGAGCGATTCGGAAACCGGCATGGGGATCTTTTCCGGTGGGTTAAACTGAGGCAGGATAGCTCATCAAGGTGGGTCACCCCAAAAAGGGTGGCTCACCTTGTGATGTGTTGTTTGATTTATATTTCGGCATTTATCCTAATAAACAGTAACGCTCATCCCTGCCGGATGAGCCACCCTTTTTGGGGTGACCCACCCGGCAACCTTTTTACACCACCACATTAATCATCTTATTCTTAACATAAATAATCTTCTTTGGATCTTTTCCTTCCAGCCATTTTTGTACTACTTCATGCTGTAATACAATTTCCTCCACCTGTTTTTGATCGAGGTCTAAAGCCAGGGAAAGATTGGCCCTTACTTTTCCATTGATAGAAATAGGATATTCCTTGGTGCTTTCTACCAGCAGCGCAGGATTGAACGTGGGATAAGTTGCATCTAAAATACTGCCTTCGTTACCTAATTGGTGCCACAATTCTTCAGCAATATGCGGTGCATAAGGCACCATCAAAATCAATATTTTTTCCAGCACTTCTTTTTTATGACACTTCACATCAAACAAGTCGTTGATGCAAATCATAAAGGCACTTACGGCCGTATTAAAAGAAAACTTCTCGGTATCTTCTTCAATTTTTTTGATGGTGCGGTGCAGGATTTTTAATTCTGCATCGGTAGGTTTTTCATCTGTCCAAACCCTGCCTTTAAGGTCATCATTAAACAACCGCCACAGCTTTCTTAAAAAACGGTGTACGCCTTCAATGCCTTTGGTATCCCATGGTTTGCTGGCTTCAACCGGACCGAGGAACATTTCATACATGCGGAAAGTATCAGCGCCGTATTTTTCACACAGGTCATCCGGATTATCAACATTGAATTTCGTTTTGGACATCTTTTCAGACTCTTCCTTTAGAATGATATAATTCTCCTCTCCGTTATTTAGCCAGTCAATATCGTCAGTAACCTGATCATTCGGATGTTCACTATTATATTTCCGTAAATTATTTTCAGTTAGTTTACCAGTTGCATCGACATATTGATGACCGAATCTAAATCTTCTCAGCACATTGGAAGGACTGTCTTTTACAAATGAGCCTAGCTTGTTTGCACCACCTTTCCTATCTGCCAGATCATCTGTAACCACAACATTAAAGAAATATGATTTTCCAGTTATCATCCCCTGATTAACCAACTTCCTAAACGGCTCATCAAAACCAATCAAACCCAGGTCAAATAATACTTTCGTCCACATACGGCTGTAAAGTAAATGGCCAACTGCATGTTCGGTACCGCCAATATATAAGTCTACCTGGTTCCAGTAATCGCTTGCCTTTCGGTCACAAAAAGTACTGCCATTGTGCGGATCCATATAACGCAAAAAATACCAGGAAGATCCTGCATAACCTGGCATTGTAGAAGTTTCTCTTCTGCCGGCAGGAGTGTTCACCCACTCTGTAATATTCGCCAGCGGCCCTTCGCCTTCCGGCCCCGGACCGTATTTATCTACATGCGGTAATTCAAGTGGCAGCTCTTCGGCACCCAACGGTATGGCTATGCCATCCCTCCAGATAATCGGGAATGGTTCGCCCCAATACCTTTGACGGCTGAAGCCTGCATCCCGCATTCTGTAATTCACCTTGCGTGTACCGATGCCCAATTCTTCAATTTTATCCACCGCAATGCCAATCGCATCTTTCATCAACAGGCCATTTAAAAAACCACTGTTTTGCAAAATGGCTTCCTTGGTGGCATTGGCTTCTTCACCAGTATAATGGTCGCCAATAATGTTGGTGATGGGGATATTAAAATGTTTTGCAAAAGCAAAATCCCGTTGATCGCCGCAAGGCACAGCCATAATAGCACCGGTACCATAACCCGCCAATACATACTCCGAAATCCAGATAGGAATTTCCTTTCCATCAAAAGGATTGATGGCGTAGGCACCTGTAAAACAACCGGTGATAGTTTTGGCTTCCGCCAGCCTTTCTCTTTCGCTTCGGCTCTTTACATACTGCAAATATTTATCAATGTCCTCTTTCTGCTCCGCACTTGTAATAGCGGCTACCAGCTCATGTTCGGGCGCCACCACCATAAAGTCCACACCAAAAATAGTATCCGGGCGGGTCGTATATACGCGTAGTTTTTTATCATTGCCTTTTATAACAAAATCCATTTCAGCACCCTGGGATTTGCCGATCCAGTTGCGCTGCATTTCCTTCATGCTCTCACTAAACTCCACTGTTTCCAGGCCTTCCAGCAAACGATCGGCATAAGCTGTAATACGCAAATACCACTGGCGCATTTTCTTTTTTTCTACCGGGTGGCCACCACGTTCGCTCACGCCATTTACCACTTCATCATTGGCCAGCACAGTGCCCAAAGCTTCGCACCAGTTTACTTCACCGTATTTGCTGAAGGCCAGCCGGCGGTTCATTAAAATTTCTTCCTGCTGCTGTTTGCTATATGCTTTCCATTCTTCCGCAGTAAAATGTTTACCAGGTATGGGTTCACCGGTTTTGGGCAAAGCACCTTTTGTTTCGTACTTTTTAATCAGCTGCGAAATGGGCAAGGCTTTCTTTTCAGTATTGCAGAAATAACTATTGAAGAGTTGTAAAAAAATCCACTGCGTCCATTGATAATAATTGGGATCGCTCGTTTGCACTTCCCGTTCCCAATCGTAACAAAAACCAATTTTATCCAGCTGACTTTTAAAAGTGGCGATGTTCTTTTTTGTGGTCTCGGCCGGGTGCTGACCAGTCTCCAATGCATATTGTTCTGCAGGCAAACCGAAGCTATCAAAGCCCATCGGGTGCAGCACATTAAATCCTTTTAATCTTTTATACCGGCTGTAAATATCACTGGCAATGTAGCCCAGCGGATGCCCCACATGCAACCCTGCACCACTCGGGTACGGAAACATATCCAGCACATAATACTTTGGCTTTGCCGACTCGTTGGATACCTGGTACACTTTATCAGCCTTCCACTGATCCTGCCATTTTTTTTCAATCTCGTTAAATCTGTATTCCATTACTGCTTATTTATTATTCCTTGCTTAAAAGGGTATGTTCTATTAATTTTTGTCCGGGTAATTACACAGCATTGATCAACATTGTTGTGTCACTCACTTGTACTGAAAACCACTATTCAACACTTCCTAAACTTGCTACCTTATATCAATTACAAAACTTTCAGTTTGATGTGTCCATACTGTCTGAAGACTATAACAAGCCGGAAAAAATCAGACATCCGGAAATCAGACATCAGCCATTGCTTACTGTTTTGTGAAAGAAAAGTTATTTAAACGTTCTTCTCCAACAAGATATCCAACAATAAAAATATATTTGGCAGGCAATCGTTTTGCAGTGGGCAAAAGTACAGTAAAGCAGCTAAAAACCTTTATTTTTGCGCTCCCCCTCGTTATGGGGAGATAAAATTAAAAACTCCTTTCCACCAAACAATAAAAATTATGTCTCAATTCGGAAAAGCAAGCAGTAAACGTGGTCAGCCGACGTACGCGTATGCCATCATCGGCGTTGCATTGGTGCTATTTTTATTTGGTATTGTGGGCTGGTTTTTTCTGAATCTGCGCAAATCGGGTGACTATTTTAAAGAAAATATCCAGGTACACGCCTTCTTATATCCCGATGCAGGTAAAAAGAAAATTGACAGCCTGAAAGACTATATCACAGCCATTCCATATGCTAGAGATGTAAAACATGTTACCAAAGAAATGGCGGCCATGGAATGGAATAAAGACAATGACAGTACCTGGAAAAAATTGCTGGACTATAACCCGCTGCCCGAAAGTATTGATTTTTACATCAAGGCCGATCATGTGGAAAAAGATAGTCTGAACATGTTGTCAGAAAATTTGGAAACCACTTTTCCGGGTGTAATTAAAGAATTCCAGTTTCCTACAGAAACAGTGAGCAAAATAAGCGGCTATGTAAAAACAGGTGCCATTGTATTCTTAATCGGCGCCTGCATTCTTACTATCCTCGTAATATTTTCTATTGACAATACTATCCGGCTGGCGATGTACAGCAACCGCTTTATAATAAAAACCATGCAGATGGTAGGGGCAACCAGGGGCTTTATTGCCAGGCCAATTACCTCAAGAGCGGTGCTCAATGGTTTGATTGCCGCGGGCCTGGCCATTGCTGCCATTTGGGGCACCATACTGCTCACGGAAAGTTTTATACCCAACTTCAAATTGCTGCATGATAACAAAAGCCTGATCATTTTATTTTTAGTCATCATCGTACTCGGCATTGCCATGACGCTGGTAAGCACTTACCTGGCCGTTTTGAAATACCTTAAAATGAAACTGGACGATCTTTATTAACGGTGCCGCAACGTTCAATTAAATATTATTGCCTTTATTTGCATTTCTAAAATAACAAACATGATCACGAATAAAAAACAGGCCACCCCAAATCCCTTATTTGGTAAAGAAAATTTTACCTGGATGCTGGTTGGTTTGGTTATAATGGCCATCGGATTTTTTTTAATGGCAGGTGGTAAAAGCCCTGACCCTACAAAATTCAATGATAATGAGATTTACAGTTTCACCCGCATAACCCTGGCTCCTTTTTTAATCATTGTGGGTTTTGTGGTGGAAATATTTGCGATTATGAAGAAGCCTAAAATAAGCGAATAATTTATACGTTAATAAAAGCAGTTGCGAAGTATGAGCTTCGCAATTTTTATATCCTGGTTACAAAACAACCTGCATGAACACCATACAATCCATTATTATAGCCATTGTTGAAGGGCTTACCGAATTTCTTCCTATCTCTTCTACCGGTCACATGATCATTGCTGAAAAAGCATTGGGTGTAACAGAAACCGATTTTATAAAAGTATTTACCGTAGCAATACAATTGGGAGCCATTCTGGCTGTTGTGGTGTTGTATGCCAAAAAATTTTTCAACTTTAACCGTTGGCAGTTTTATGCAAAACTGGCTGTGGCAGTTGTACCCGCTTTAATTTTTGGATTTTTATTCAGTAAAAAAATTGATGCCCTTTTGGAGAGTTCTTTAACAGTTGCCATTACCATGCTCGCAGGTGGTATTGTTTTATTGTTTATTGATAAGGCCTTTACAAAGCCTGCCATTCAATCAGAAGAAAAAGTATCATATGGTAAAGCCGTAATTATTGGCATTTGGCAATGTATCGCAATGGTACCAGGTGTCAGCCGCAGTGCGGCTTCTATCATTGGCGGTATGCAACAAAAATTAACACGCAGTGCCGCTGCTGAATTTTCTTTCTTCCTGGCCGTGCCCACCATGCTGGCAGCTACAGTCTATAAATTATTAAAATATTATAAAGAAAGCGGTGGCTTTTCAGCTGAAGAAATCAAACAGCTGGCCATTGGCAATATCGTAGCCTTTATAGTTGCAATGCTTGCCATCAAATTTTTCATTACCTTTTTGAAAAAATACGGCTTTCGTGTTTGGGGTATTTACCGCATTGTTTTGGGCGCTACGCTGCTGTTACTTATCTGGAAAGGGGCAGTGCAATAAACAAAACTTATCTACTGCATTTTCTTATCCGGACTCTTATCATGTCGCCAATAATTATCCTGCCTTTGAATTAAAATACCTAATTTAAATGCTTAACCTTAATTAATGCAAACCGCTTCCAAAAAAGTAATTACCGGCTGGGCCATGTACGATTGGGCTAACTCGGTGTATAACCTGGTAATTACTACTACTTTTTTTCCCGCTTACTATGCAGCCATCACCGGCCTTAAGAATTTCCCGGATGGCATTTATTTTTTAGGTCGTCATTTTGTAAATACCGAACTGAAAGATTATGTACTGGCATTTGGATTTTTAATTGTCGCCATCATGTCGCCCATACTTTCTTCCATGGCGGATTACAAAGGCAACAAAAAAAACTTTATGCGCTTCTTTTGTTACATGGGCGCAGCCAGTTGTTCGCTGATGTTTTTCTTCGATAGAGACCATGTAACCCTCGGGCTAATGTGTTTTATGTTCGCCGGCATTGGCTTTTATGGCAGCCAGGTTTTTTACAACTCCTACCTGCCTGAAATTGCCGCAGAAGCTGACCAGGACAGGGTTAGCGCCAAGGGCTATACATTTGGATACATAGGCAGCGTACTGATGCAAATGGTAGGTTTTGCCTTGGTTATATTTATGCCCGACAATCCGCTGCCGTTAAAAATTACTTTTTTACTGGTAGGTGTTTGGTGGGTTGGCTTTGCGCAAATTACTTTTAACCGGTTACCCATCAGCAGCATTACAGAACGTAAGGCAAAGCACCATGTGTTGGTGAATGGTTTTAAAGAATTAAAAATTGTATGGAACCAGTTAAAACATATGCCGGTCTTAAAACGGTATTTAACCGCTTTTTTCTTTTACAGCATGGGCGTACAGACCGTAATGCTGGTAGCGATTGATTTTGGTATTAAAGAATTAAAACTGGCCGATCAGAAACTCATTATTACAGCGGTGATCATTCAGCTGGTGGCGATTGTCGGCGCCATCGGTATGTCAAAATTATCGGCCCGGTTCGGTAATGTAAATGTGCTCATCTTTACAGTTTTGCTTTGGATAGGTGTTTGTATTGCCGGCTATTTCATTACTACAGAAACGCATTTTTATATCATCGCATCGTTGGTTGGTTTGGTGATGGGAGGCATACAATCTCTCAGCCGTTCCACCTACAGCAAGTTTATGCCTGAAACAAAAGACACGGCTTCTTTCTTCAGTTTTTATGATGTTACGGAAAAACTGGCCATTGTAATCGGCCTTTTTACATTTGGTTTTATCGAAGGCATCAGCAGCATCCGCCAATCTATTTTATCACTGGTGGTATTTTTTGTGCTGGGTTTTGTGTGGTTACTGCTTACGTCAGCAAAACTGAAAACAAGCAAAATAGCATAAGCAGGATTTATTAATTTAATTTTGAGGACAAGAAATTAAAAATAAATCCATTTGCATCATGAAATTATACTCCATCAATGCTGGTTATTTTAAGTTAGATGGCGGCGCCATGTTTGGCGTTGTTCCAAAAAGTATGTGGAACAAATTAAACCCTGCCGATGAAAACAATATGTGTAGCTGGGCCTTGCGTTGCCTGTTAATTGAAGACGAAGGCCGATTGATTTTGGTGGACGCAGGTATGGGTGATAAACAGGATGCGAAATTTTTTGGACATTATTATTTGCATGGTGATGACACCCTTGATAAATCGCTGAATAAATATGGTTTTACAAAAGATGATATTACAGATGTTTTTTTAACGCATCTTCATTTTGATCACTGCGGTGGTTGCATTGAAAGGGCTGGGGACGAATTGGTGCCCGCATTTAAAAACGCTGTTTACTGGAGCAATAAAAACCACTGGCAATGGGCCACACAGCCGAACGACCGGGAAAAGGCCAGCTTTTTAAAAGAAAATATTTTACCCATTCAGCAAAGCGGCAGGTTGCAATTTGCTGAGATAAATAAACAGTCATCCATTGTACAACACGATGTTGAAAACGGAGTTGAAAAGATTGGGCGATCAGCTTTTACAAAAAATGTTACATTCATTATTGCCAACGGTCATACAGATGCGATGATGTTGCCGATAATTGAATACAATGGAAAAACCATTGTTTACATGGCTGACCTGTTGCCTTCTGCGGGGCACGTTCCCCTGCCCTATGTGATGGGATATGACATGTTTCCTTTAACAACCCTGCACGAAAAGAAAATATTTTTAACCGAAGCGGTTCAAAATAACTACATCCTTTTTCTGGAACATGATCCGGTAAATGAATGCTGCACGTTGCAACAAACCGAAAAAGGTATTCGTGTAAAGGATGTATTTAAGCTGAGCGAAATTGTGTAAGCTTTTTATTACAGCCGGCACCTCAAATTGGTGCGTGAGGGATTGAAGCGGAAATACTTTTTTGAGGAACGAAAAAAAGATTGCTGCGTAAAGCCCGGCCCTTGCGCAGCCTGGGACACGCCATGATTATTCCTCTGTTTGTTGTGAAAATTAAAGTCCTCTTACACTGATGAGGGAAGTGAGCGGATACCGCAAATTTTTGTAACCATACATATCCACTTTTATTGAACCAACGCTTACAGGGCTTTCAACACGCAGTAATAAATGATTGGGATCGTCGCTAACCCAGGCGTTCATTTTTTCACCGCCTTCAAAGATGGTTCCCTTTACCAGCAAGGGTTTAAACCGGATGGCCTTAAATTTTCCGTATTGTGTTTTTACAGTTTCCTTGCCCATATAACGGAGGTACAGATGATAGACTTCGTCATCTAAAAACATGTCAAAAGGAATTTTATCGCCTGGTTTGTATTTATTAAAATTGATATTGCGGGCGTAATATATAGCACTGATTACATCCTGTATGCAGCGGCTGGTTTTAAACACTCCATTATTGCTGATAGCGGTGCCTGTGCCCTGGTTAAAAGTTACATTGTTATAAATTTTATGGCCCCCTTCATCTACATTGCGGATGAATTTCATAGGCAGCATAGTGGCTGTATCTATATAGGTTTCGTAACGGTCACGTACTTTGAAGAAGTTGTCGAAAAATGGATAGTTTTTTCCTTCGCCCAAACAATGATAGGCAGTTCTTCCATTGAACCTTTCCATGGTAGTTGTAAAAGTAGCCTCGCCTGCGCCTACGTACATACCCAACGTATTATAAAACACCTTCATGGTAACCACTTCGCCGGCAATAAAAGCGGTGTTTTTTATCCCGCAAAAATCATCCTTCTCTTCACTTTGCGCAACAGCGCCAAACCCCAACGTTAAAAACAAGGCTATTAAAATTCCTTTCATCTTTCTTTTACAATTTTGATACTTAAAATTAATAAACTGCCTATAATAGCCGGTATTACCAGGTTAATGATCCAAATACCAAGGGCGGCAGCGCTAACACCTGTTTGATTACCGGTATAAAACTGAAAAATGGCCCAGCTTGCGCTTAACCTCACCGGTAATTCAATAAAAGCAAATGTCGGTGCAACGGCCATCACCAGGTAAAAAATAGTGAGCAGCCAAAAAGCAAGCCCTGCGGCAATCTCCACATCCATCACCCTTAACAGCAGCAGGTATTGCAAAACAAATACCACATACCGCACAAACGATAAAGATAGTATCTGAAGCAACTGCATATTGTTAAATTCATCTAAAATAGCAATGTGCCGAACTACCCTATCCAGTGCCGGTATTTTTTCCATTGTGCGTACCAGCCACCCTAAACGAACATAAAATAACAACAGCAACACCGTTAACGCAATACTAAGTGATGTTATTACTGTTTGCCAAAAAGGCGGCAAAATAGTTGTGACACCACTGGCAGCCTGCGAAAAATATTTTAGTAATGTTAACCCGACACAACCCATTATCATCGTGACCAGCAATTGGCTGATGCTACCAACGATCGTAAGTGAAATGGCTTTAATGCGGTTGCCATCATCTACATATAAAATACGGCCACCATATTCACCGATCCTGTTGGGAGTTAGCATGGTGATACTACATCCAGAAAGCACTGATTTAAACGCCCGGTAAAAAGAAAACGGTTGAACATGTTGTACCAGCTTTTGCCACTTACGGGCTTCGATACCCCAGTTCACCAGCATTAAAAAAACCACCAGCCAAAGCCGGGCATCTATCCAGCTGCTTTTTATTTGCTGCCACTGCGTACCCACATTGGGGCGGTTAATTATTTGCCGGTATAATGTCCACGACAAAATGATAAATAGCAAAGGCCCTAAAAAATAATTGATTAATATTTTTACTTTTTTATTCAAGAGGGATTTGTTTATTTTCACCTGCATGTTGCCTGCGCAGGGAAATGAAGCATTTAATTTACTTTTGTTACGGACCTTGTGCTACTTAACTGCAGTTAATTAATTACAAGTATAGTTGAAATATTCAGTTAATCCATCAATCTAACAATACCAAGCAGCAGTTGCAAAAAAAATCAACCATCATTTTAGGAATTGATCCGGGCACCGTGGTGATGGGTTACGGATTAATAAAGATAACCGGCAGTACAATATCATTAATAGACCTTGATATTTTAAGACCCGGCAAAGTGGATGATCCATATAAAAAATTACAGTTGATTTACAATACAGTCAGCGGGTTGATTATAAAATACAAACCGGATGTATTTGCTATTGAAGCACCTTTTTTTGGCAAAAACGTACAGAGTATGCTAAAGCTGGGACGAGCACAGGGCGTAGCCATAGCGGCTGCCATGCGGCATGGCCTGGATGTTACTGAATATGCTCCAAAAAAGGTAAAACAATCTATTACGGGCAATGGAAATGCAAGCAAAGAACAGGTATTAAAAATGCTGCAACGATTACTGAATTTTAAAGAAGACCCTAAATATTTTGATGCCTCAGATGCACTGGCGGTGGCCGTTTGTCACTATTTCCAGGAAAACACGGTGATGCCAGGCAGCGGCAATAAAGTAAACGGTTGGGATGATTTTCTAAAAAAAAACCCGGCACGCTTAAAAAAATAATTGTTACAAATTGGCAATAATTTTTTGCTGAATGGCTTTAAATTCTTCCGGCGATAATTTCAATTTTCCACCGGTAAAGCTGATGTCTTTTTCTGAATTGATCGGCATCAGGTGCACATGCGCATGCGGCACTTCCAAGCCGATAACACTGATCCCGCAACGGTTACAATCAAATGACTTTTCGATTGCATGGGCGATGGGTTTTGCAAAAACCATAATCGAATTTAAATAGTCATCAGGTAAATCAAAGAACTTATCCGTTTCAATTTTTGTAGTAATTAATACATGCCCCTTTACCAGTGGGTAGATATCTAGAAAAGCAAAAAACTTGTCGTCTTCTGCAATTTTATAAGAAGGAATCTGGCCGGCAATTATTTTTGAAAAGATGGTCATACCTGGTAAATTTTGGCTAAATGTACAAACAAAAAACCCACTCAAAAATTGAATGGGTTAGAAAACTTCAAGCTTGCTAATCAGATCGTAATATCTTCTACCTTAAATTTTAACAGGCCCACAGGTACGGTTACTTCAGCTACGTCGCCAATTGCTTTGCCCAGCAATCCTTTTCCGATGGGAGAAGTTACTGAAATCTTGCCCAGCTTTAAATCAGCCTCTTTCTCCGACACAATCTGGTAGGTAACTTTCTTTTTGGTACCCAGGTTGGTTACAGTAACCTTCGTTAGAATAGATACTTTGCTGGTATCTATATTGTTTTCATCTAAAATACGGGCAGTCGCAATTACTCCTTCCAGGTATTTTATTTTGGCTTCCAGCATGCCCTGGGCTTCTTTTGCGGCATCGTACTCCGCATTTTCTTTCAGGTCACCTTTTTCACGTGCTTCGGCAATGGCTTTACTGGCAGCAGGGCGCTCTACACTTTTCATATGGTGCAGCTCAATTTTCATTTGCTCGAAGGTTTCTTGTTTTACATAGTTCATTCCGCTCATAACACTTCTTTTTAGATAATAGAAAAAAATACAACGCCCCGGGCTGTACCAAGGCGTTGTATTTGAATGCAAATATAAACAAATAATTAAATACCCAACTTTTGCAGAATTACAGCAGCCATTTTGTAAAAAGCCTCATTACTGTAGCCCGCTATATGAGGTGTAATAATAACATTGTTTTGTGAAGTTAAAAAGTCTAATTGTGCTTGTTGCAGAGGCGTTAAGGTAGCCAGATTTTCGTTTTCAAGTACATCCAGTGCTGCACCCGCAATTTGATTTTGCTTTAATGCCTCAATCAGGGCAGCAGTATCAGTCACCGGTCCCCGGCAGGCGTTGATAAAGAAAGGTTTTTCTTTAAGGGCGTTAAAAAAACCGGCGCCCGCCATGTACCTTGTCTCTTCCGTAAGCGGCACATGAAAACTTATTACATCTGCGTAACGGCAAATTTGCTCCATATTTGCTTCCTTTATAAACCCGGCGCCAAAGTCAAACTTATATTTATCATAGGCCAGTACGGTCACTTCAAACGCCGCCAGCAACTTTGCCAGCGCTGAACCTGTATTACCAAACCCTATAATACCTACCGTTTTACCACTCAATTCCGTGCCACGATTGGCATCCCTGATCCATTTTTTTTGCTTTACTTCATCCGCACTGAAAGATATCCGGTTCATCAAATTGAGTAAAAGCCCCAAAACATGTTCGGCCACAGCGTTACGATTACCTTCAGGACTGCTAACGCACGTAATGCCCTTGCTTTGCGCATACTCCACATCAATCAATTCCATACCACTACCCAGCCGGCCAATCCATTTCAATTTCGTAGCTTTTTCAAGCAATGGCTCATCAATTTTTAAACGGGTAGTTACAATTAAGCCGGTTGCCTGCCTAATTTGGATCGCTAACTCTTCGTATGTAATTTCTGGTAAATACAGTACATCATAACCCTTTTGTGCCAGGGTATTTTCTAGAAAAGGATGTGTTTTAGCGGTTATTATAACAACCTGTTTTGTATTATTCATAGTTGTATTTTCATCGGTATAAATAAAGAAGATAAGAGGTGGACAAAATTAGAAACCTTTTAAATCATTACTAGAGGATGTCGATGTGAACAGTAACCTTTTCAACGGCCTGCAGTTGCGCTCCATTGTGCAAAAGATCGATTTAGTGAATTCCTTTCCTCCGGTTTGATTATGGATTACATATCAATGGCGAAAGAAGCTTGATATCAGATGGCTGCGATTACACTGATTTCAACGTTGGCATTTTTAGGAAGTCCCTTTACTGCCACCGTTTCCCTGGCCGGAAAATCTCCGTCAAAATATTTCGCATAAATTTCATTTACCCGGCTAAACAAGTCCATATCACTTAAAAAAATGGTTGTTTTTACAATATTGCTAAAATCCATCTCAGCTTCGGCCAATATACTTTTTATATTTTGGAGTACCTGGTGAGTCTCTTCAATAATATCTGTATTGGCAAGGTCGTTTGTGCCGGGCTTAATGGCTACCTGGCCGGATACAAATAATAAATTACCGGCTTTTACAGCCTGGTTATATGGCCCGATTGGTGCCGGTGCATTGTTAGTCTGAATAATCTGTTTGCTCATGATTTTACTTAAGATTTACAAATATATCTTTTATCAACCACCTATTTTTGTAAAAATTTTCGTTAGATGGCCATTAGAACAATATCATTTATTCGAAAAAACAATGACTTAATAGATGAAGCATTAGGTTGTCAAAAGTTAAATCAGCCTTTGAAAAATCAACCTTCTGCTTAAAATTAAAAGGGAAAGAAAACTGTTGTTAGATAAATAATAAATGATTTAAATGAGCCTACTGTTAAATATCGATACGGCTAGTAACATAGCGGTTGTAAGCATTGCAAAGGATGGTTATATTTTGCAGGAAGCAACCAACAAGGAACAAAAAGACCATGCCTCCTTTTTACATATTGCAATCAAATCCATTTGCCAAACAGCAGGAGTCAATTTAAATCAACTAAATGCTATTGCGGTTGTTGCCGGCCCGGGAAGTTATACCGGCCTGAGGGTAGGCATGGCAAGTGCCAAAGGTCTCTGTTATACCTTACATATTCCACTAATAGCAATTGGAGCATTGGAGTTGATAGCCTGGCAGGCAATCAATGAAACTAAAAATTTACAACTTCCGTTACCAGTTTTATTTTGTCCCATGATAGATGCCAGGCGTATGGAAGTATTTACTGCAATATTTGACGCCAATCTTCAATCACTGCTAAAACCCGCAGCGCTCGTACTTGAAAATGATTTTTTTGCAAATTTTTTGTTAACGAATAAAATAGTTTTTTCTGGAAATGGTTCCACGAAATGGAGAGGGATATGTAGCAATGCAAATGCTTATTTTATAGAAAATGAAACAAATGCACTGTATATGAGCCAACTATCCTATAAAAAATTTATTAATAATAAATTTGAAGATATCGCCTACGTTCAGCCGCTGTACGTAAAGGAATTTTTTAATCCGTCTTAACGAAAAATATTAGTAAAAATCTAAATTATTCCAATAAGCATTTTCATAAATATTAAATGGTTTGTATCTTTGTTCTTTCAAGCACAATTAAAATTTAATTTCTATGACAAATCTCACAGCCTCAGCTCCGCCGGAGCAGCATCCAGCTTTACCACAAACTCCTACCACAGGTAGTATCAAAATTGATTACTACAGTGTAAAAAAAGCAGCCCTTATTTTAAGAGCGCTCAACCACAAATTACGCCAGCAATTGCTGAAACTAATCGAAGAAGAAAAGAAGATCACGGTAACCGAAATTTATGTTCGGTTAAGATTGGAGCAATCAGTAGCATCTCAGCACCTGGCCATCTTACGTAAGGCAGGTGTAGTTAGTACCCAGCGTGATGGCAAGTTTATTTTTTACATTATTAATCATAAAAGAATTGACGAAATAAGCAATTTTGTAAATGAACTTGTTGCATAATTATACAATTATTTGCAATTTAAAAGCGGGTGCCCAACAGCATCCGTTTTTTGTTTTTTATATTTGCAACCTTATTATTTTTAATGGGTATCGAGATATATTGAATTAGATGCAATAACCGGTTTACGCCAAATAGTTGCGCTCGTTTTTTCAGGTATACTGATTTTAAAAAATTCTTTTTTATGTTTATTAAACAGATATATACAAATTGTATAAGTGAGGCTGCCTATTACATTGAAAGCGATGGCGAGGCGGTAGTAATAGATCCGTTACGGGACACGGAAGAATATATTGCCCTGGCTGCTGAAAGGGATGCTGTTATCAAATATATTTTTGAAACACATTTTCATGCAGATTTTGTAAGTGGTCACTTAGATCTGGCTAAAAAAACCGGGGCAACTATTATTTACGGACCGGAGACATCCACTAGTTTTCCAGTACACATAGCAAAAGATGGTGAGGTATTTAAAGCAGGAAAAATTTCTTTTAAAGTACTGCATACACCCGGCCATACTATTGAAAGCAGCTGCTATTTATTGCAAGACGAATCAGGAAAAGACCATGCGCTTTTTACCGGCGATACTTTATTTGTAGGTGACGTTGGACGCCCGGATTTAAGCAGCGGCGACATGAGCAAAGAAGAACTCGCAGGCATTTTATATGATACCATCCAGAATAAAATATTGCCCCTGGCCGATGATGTTTTAGTGTACCCGGCACATGGCGCAGGAAGCAGTTGCGGTAAAAATTTAGGTCTCGATACACACAGTACAATCGGAGATGAACGCAAAAACAATTATGCTTTACAGCAACAGACGAAAGAAGATTTTATTGCTGCGATTACAGACGGGCTGGAAGATGCGCCAAGGTATTTTCCCATCAACGCCAAAATTAATAAGGAGGGATATGAGAGCCTGGATGCAATAAAATCAAATGGGCTTATTGCATTAACGATAACAGCATTTAAAAATAAATTAAAAGAAGATGTAGTTATAGCAGACACAAGGCATGCCGATATATTTACGGAAGGATTTATTCCTGGCAGTATTTTTATTGGGCTTGAGGGCCGCTTCGCGGAGTGGGCCGGCAGTTTGCTGCCCTTTGATAAACCACTACTACTTGTTACTGAAAAAGGCAAAGAAGAAGAAACAGTTGTGAGGCTGGCAAGGGTTGGATTTTCAAAAATTGATGGTTACCTGAAAGGCGGCTTTGATGCCTGGCAGAAAGCCGGTGAAAAAGTGGATATGATTATAAGTGTTGAAGCAGACGAGCTGGCAATGGATATTCCGTTTGATCCCAATTTGCAGGTGGTGGATGTGAGAAAAGAAATTGAATTTGCAGACGGGCATGTAAAAAATGCAATTAACATGCCGCTCGCCGATATGACAGACGTGGCGCTGATAGCAGGTTTTGAAGAAAATCAGAATTTATACCTGCATTGCGCCGGTGGCTATAGAAGTGTAATAGCTTGCTCCATATTAAAAAAACAGGGATTACATAACTTAAGAAATATCACCGGGGGCTGGGCAAAAATTAAAGAAGAAAACCGCATTAAAATTGAGAAGGATGCCAGTGTTTTGAATTAAAAAAAGGCCGGCAAATTGTTCTGTAAGAAAGCTGTTCTGCAGCCTTCTTACAGAACAATATTCTGCACCTTATCACTTTTTGCTGGATAATCCGTGTTAAAATGCAGCCCCCTGCTTTCGTGCCTGAATTCTGCACTTTTTACAATTAAATAAGCCACCGTGATCATGTTACGCAGTTCACATAATTGCGGTGACACAATCGTTCTTTTGAACAGTCCTTCGGTCTCTTCATGCAGCAAATCAAGGCGGCGGTTGGCCCTTTGTAAACGTTCATTATTACGCACAATGCCTACATAATCACTCATCAGTAATTTCATTTCTTTTAAACTCTGCGTAATCAAAATCATTTCCTTTGGGGCACTGGTGCCATCCGCCTTCCAGTCAGGGATGTTCTGCTGAAATGCAACCTGGTTAATTTTGTTTACCGCATCTAAATAACTGCGATGGGCAAACACCATGGCCTCCAGCAGACTGTTACTTGCCAGGCGGTTAGCGCCGTGTAGACCGGTACACGCACATTCGCCTGCCGCATATAAATTGCTGATGGAAGTTTTACCGGTCTCGTCGGTTTGTACGCCTCCGCAGCTGTAGTGTGCTGCCGGGGACACGGGTATCATGTCCTTCGTAATGTCAATACCAATGCTGATGCATTTATCATAAATATTGGGGAAGTGTTCTGTAAATTTCTCCTTACTAAAATGGCGGCAATCCAGGTAAACATGTTCGGTACCATTTATCTTCATCTCATTATCAATAGCTCTTGCAACAATATCCCTTGGCGCCAAATCTTTTCGTTCATCATATCGCTCCATAAATGCCTCGCCAGCATGGTTGCGCAAAATACCGCCATCGCCACGTACCGCTTCTGTAATTAAAAAGTTTTGTCCACGCACGCCAGGCTCGTACAAGGCTGTGGGATGAAACTGTATGAACTCCATATTTTCAATTCTTCCTTTGGCCCTGTACACCATTGCTACGCCATCACCTGTTGCAATGGCGGGATTGGTAGTGGTTCGGTAAACCTGGCCGTTACCTCCTGTTGCAAGCAACGTTATTTTTGCTACTATCTTTTCGATTTTATGGGTATTTAAATTCAACACATACACACCATAACATTCAATAGTTGGAGTAGCTTTTGTAACCAGGTAGCCGAGATGATGCTGTGTTAAAATATCCAGCACAAAACAATGGCTGATGAGTTGAATGTTGGGCTTGCTTTTTATAGCTTCCAATAAAGCTCTTTCCATTTCCTTACCCGTTACATCTTTGTGATGCAATATTCTAAATTCACTATGTCCGCCTTCTCTTCCCAAAGCATAATCGCCCTCTTTGTCTTTGTCAAAATTAGCACCCCATTCAATCAGTTCTTTTATTCGCTCCACGCCTTCCTTTACCACAATTTCTACTACAGCTCTGTTGCACAAACCATCACCCGCTATCAATGTATCCTCAATATGTTTTTCAAAACTATCATTGTCAAAATCCATCACACCTGCAATACCGCCTTGTGCATACTTGGTATTAGTTTCATCACTTTGGGTTTTAGTGAGTATGGTAATGGTTTTATCAGGACAAGCTTCTGCTACTTTGAGGGCATAGGTTAACCCAGCTATGCCGCTACCAATTACTAAAAAATCTGTCTGCATAATGTTGTTTGTAATTAACTGAACATTAAAATTAACAGATTAATGATTAATAATTTATTTTGAGTGGTGTTGCTTTTCCATACACTTTAATTTGTTTCTTTAAATTACAAAAGTCAACAGTTGCAATCAAGATCTCGTGGATTGCATTTTTTATTTTATCACAGCTTAATTGAAAGTTCAGGTAGCATTTCAGCTACAACATACATGGTTTCAATTTCAGCAGTTATCACTTTAGGGTATTTATTTAGTGGAGACCATTTTTTAAAATCATCACTTTGTGGTATTGCTACAGGCAAATTTTAATTGTAGGTTTACATCCTATTTAGCAATCAAGAAAGCTACTAACCCCCGATTCCTACCGACAGGTTACATCTGAGCATCTTAGAAGAACCCCCATAATTTTTACAGAGAGGATATAAAAAAACGAAGCGTTATTCGACAGGTATTCCTATGCGGGTGACTGAATAAACACACATTCTTAAAAAATAAAAATACAATCATGGCAAACGAAAAAGATGCTGCTGCAATTCCCTGCTGTCCTGACTTAATGAAAGATGATCATTGCGATGTCATCAATTTTAGCAGGGTACTTACCTACCCTACCGGTAACAACGATAACCGGCGAAGGGTGAACGTTGAGGTAATTCTTCACTTCAAACTTACGAGGTGTACACTGGGTCTCACCCTTGGCGATCCGGCCTATAGTACCACACTCTTACCCGGCGAAAAAGTGCGCCTTTCAACAACCGATAGAAGGAGCCGCTTTACGTACGACAGTGAAACGAAACTGAGCTACCGGAGTGAACAAATTTCAGAAGAACAATATTTTATGACGGCCACGCAAAAATACCTGGCCGATGCTTCCGCTTCGCAATCAGGCAACGCAGAAACTTCATCTGAAGGTAAATGGGATTTTCATGGCGATGCAGGCGGAAGTATCAATCCATTTAGTTTAAGTGCCAGTGCAAGCACAAGTGCGGGCGGAAGCCACAACAGCTCTTCGGTGGCTGATTATTTAAACCAGCAAAAATCGCATGTGCAAAGTTCAGCCACCCAGGCGGTAGGTGCTACGAGGAAAGCACACTCGATCTCCATCGGTGAAGTCAGCAGTCGCACCCATATCCAGGGCGAATCAGAAGATCATTTTGAAGCCGCTTCGCGGGAATTCAGCAACTACAATAAATGCCATGCGGTAACCTATATGTTTTACCGCATCAACAAAAAACAAAAAATAAATTTTGAACTGGTGGCTATTGAAAGAAGGGTGGCTGACAGCAATGCCCCTATCGGCGGTATTTTACAACCGGGTGCTGCAAAACTTCCCATTGCACTGGTACCGCAGGACATACCGGCCACTACCCTTTTAAGAAGAACAACAGTAGCAGCCAGTGCAACGGCTTTTGCAAATATTGATACGGCATCCCTGTTGAATGTTAATCAAACCCTTAACAGGTCTGCATTTGCTACTGAACAGAATTTTGGAATACCATTAGACGAAGCAACAAGAATGGCTGCATTGAAAGAAGTGGATCAGCAATTAATTGCAAAAAATCTGCTTGGAAAAGATGGTAAAGTTTCGCAGGAAACAAAACTCTCTATCAACTTCGACATGGAATTTTCACTTCCCACACCCGGCATTGTTGTTAAAGGTTGCCTGGATGATTGCGATACATGTGAGCCTCTTGTAAAAGAAAGGATGCAACTGGAAAATGACCTGTTGCGCAAGCAAATAGAACTGCTGGAAAAATCTCAGGAGTACAGGTGCTGCCCGGTGGCTTCGACAGACACCGATAATTAATTCCCTGAAGAAGATCATACGTTAAACACCACATTAATAATCATTTAAAAAATTAATCATGGCAAAATTAAAACAGCTATCAATTAAGGTGAGTTTTGAACAAACTCCAGAAAAAGAAATAGCACTAACAGGTTTTTTATTTTACTGTAACGGGTTGCTTTTACAGCAGCAGGCAGTAAGAGATAACACGCTTCAATTTAATTTTGAAAAATCAACCACGGGTAATTTCCCTGCAGAAATAGACTCAAATGAATTGAGGTTATTTATTGCACCTGCCGCGGACAAAAAACTCCAAAGCGTGAGTAGCATTGAAGAATTACAAAAGTACAAACCTTATGAACCCGTGCTTACCACAGATGCAAATGGTGGAATAAGTATCCTTCCTATCCCCCAAATCATAGTGCAATTCTGGCCTTTTTGCAATTGCAGGGTAACCGGCAAAGTATTAAAATGGTTTCAAATCGGCAATAACTGGAAGGAACGGTCCATTTGCAGGGCAAGGGTACACATTTGTGAAATTGATGCTATCCGGTATTGGATTTACCATATACCGGATACAATTATTGCAAAAATTCCTGAGGTAATTTTAACTCCAAAGGAAGTAATTAAATTTCCTGTTCCAACGCCTGACCCCGCTCCTTTTTTCAGAAATAAAGTTGCTGCTTCTACACAACAACCAGCTGATATATTTAAGACAGTTTCGATAGACCAGCAATTAATGGAAGCTGCCGCTACCTTACCTGAATTAAGTCTTGATATCCGGCAGAATCTTGCATCTGGTAACCTGAACCTGATCCGGGAAACTATTCTAAACAACTATACCCTCTTTCATCCGTGGTTTTGCTTATGGCCATGGTGGTGGCCATATTTCTATCGCTGCAATGAATTGGCCATTGTTTATACAGATGCCAATGGCCGTTTTGATACCAATGTTTCTTATTGGTGCTTTGGTGATAAACCAGATATTTATATCTGGGTGGAATATATGATTAATGGTGTATGGACTACTGTATACAATCCACCGATACCTTGCTATACGTTATGGAATTATGTCTGTGGCAGCAATATTAATATCCTTGTTACTGATCCACGTGTGCCGGGTGATTGTTGTTGCAATTGTCCAATACCTGGCGAACTGGTATGGATAAGAACTGTAGGAGGAAATGGAACAAGTGTTTCGCATATCAATCAATCAGCACTGATATCGCAACCACCGCCCGGACAAAACGTAGCCTACAACCGCATTGGATTAACAGATGCTGCGGCTAATGGTGATGGATTTTTTGCCACTGCAGTGGGAGACTTTAAACGCCCCTTTGGAGGTAGCCCCACGTTTTATATGGGCTTCGGCAGTGACCTTCCGAATGCGGGCATTTATTATTACCGATGGAGATATCAACAGGTTAGCAGAGCAGATTTATCTTCTGTTACTGGTTCGATAGAATATTTGACCAACCTTGAAATGAAAGGATATGATTTTGAATATATTGATTCAAATAGTGATGTACAAATTGGGTACAACAGTGTAAAACTTGGACCACAACTTCCTGTTGGCGGCACCAATAACCTGTATATCATTCCACCTACACAACCTAATTTACCACCATTCAATGCGCCTGAAGCGAGCCCACAATGGTATGAGCGTACACATAATACCAGGACTATTGCTTTCGATTCAACTGCATTGATGAATGGAACAATGCCGGGTGGCGATGGGTTATATGAGTTTACATTAGAATTGTTTGACCAGGCGGGGAATTTGCTGACCAATATTCCAAGGTCAACCTTTAAAGTGCCGGATTATAATGATGCAGGACTGAGTGTAAATGCACCGGATGAATTATTAGACGGCCCTACTGCCACCACCGCAAATGCTTTCAAGGTGCTTGTGCGAATTGATAATTCAAAATGTCAGTCAGATATTTATACAGTAAATGTAAATGGCTTACCTGCATCTACTGACTGTTGTGGATTTGTTAGCTATAAACCTGGAGGAGTAGAAGCAGATCTTGACTTATCATTTAAAGCCACACATCCTAACAACTTTGCAGTATTTAGTTTTGGCGTTACAAAAGGTACTTGTGGTGGTGTTCCAAATGCCGGTGCAAGCGGAATGGTGATCGATGACAGTCCATCTGGCTATGCACTAAACAGTGGCATTTACGATAAACATTTTACGCCAATACAATTATTAGATACTTGTTACATTGATGGCAAAGCTGCCTTTGCAGAAACATTGAGCGTAATTGCTATGGCAACAGATGGTAACAGTCGCGTTAGTGCTAATGATGCGCCTTACAGAATAGCAGCATTTGCATTAGAGCCTTAATAGTGACATTAATAAATTGCAACAATGAGCGCATTCCCGTTTATATTATTGGCTTTGGCCACCTGGCGCATCACGCATTTGTTTAGCAAGGAAGATGGCCCGTTTGATGTGATTTATTTAGTTAGAAAAAAAGCGGGGGCAGGCTTCTTCGGGAGCCTGCTCGATTGCTTTTACTGTGTGAGTGTTTGGGTAGCTTTTCCATTTGGTTTATGTCAGGGAAATAACTGGTGGCAAAAATTATTGTGTTGGTGGGCATTATCAGGTGCTGCCTGTTTGCTGGAACAAGCTACTACAACATTAAAAAACAATAAGGAGAATACTCCTGATTATAAAGAAGATTAAAAACTACAATAATGTGCAACTGCGGTAATAAAAGAACGGAGTTGGCAGGAACGCCATCATCTAAATTAAGCAATCAAATTTTTGAACCACAAAAACGCAGCATGTGGCCCGAAGTATATTTTGAGTACATTGGTAAAACCGCCATGACTGTAACTGGAAATATCAGTGGCAAACAATATCGCTTTAATAACCCTGGCGATAAGCAAATGGTGGACTACCGTGACGCATCGGGGATGATGAAAGTGCCTGTTTTAAAAAGGGTATTTAAGTAGTAGATAAATTTTACCCGGCAATGATCGTTACTGATGGCTATTTTTTGAAGATTGAAGCAGATTAATAATTGACAGCTGAACGGAGCGTCGCTAATAAAGCCAAATCATGGTTATTGGCCGATATTATAATTGTATTATTTCATTGCAATCTAAAATCGTTTTATTTTTCTTAACCTGCATCAATCCATACATCGCTTTCCTTTAGCAAATTGATTAGTTCATCTACTGCTATGGCACTGTCAATATTTCTTTTTACCACCTCTTTTCCGCGGTACAAAGTGATCTTGCCAACGCCGCTGCCAACATATCCAAAATCTGCATCCGCCATTTCGCCGGGTCCATTTACTATACATCCCATAATAGCGATTTTTAAGCCTTTTAAATGATTGGTAACTGCACGTATTTTACCGGTAGTTTCCTGCAGCTCAAATAAGGTTCTACCGCAACTTGGGCAACTGATATATTCTGTTTTAGATATTCTCGTACGCACTGCCTGTAAAATAGAAAACGATGTATTGTTGATAAACTGGTGGTTGTTTTTTGTCTGCAGATAAGTTCTTCCGGATACCTGCTGATGGATCAGTTTGGAGGGATCATTCATCAGCCAGATACCATCGCCCATTCCGTCCAAAAATAAAGCACCGGCTTCTGTGCTAAAGTGAATAAGCTGTTCATCAATAGAACTGTCACTGCTTTCAACAGATACAATTACCGGGCAATTTATTTGCTGTTGCATCAGCTTAGCAATACATGTTCTAACTTTTTGCATTGCATTTTGAGCAGTAGAATAAATACATAAAACAGCTGTTACATCTTCTTTTATTTTGTCAAGAAAGGTGTCAGAAATATCATGCACATTTGTTGCAATAAAGTTAACCGTACCTGATTTTCTTCCTGCCTTTAAATATTCATCCGGCTGAAAAAGCGGAAAATATTTTATATTATCTGCCTCTGTTAACCAGGTTGCATAATCACAAATAATCTGCAGTGTTCCAGGTAAAGCAAAGTCAATTTTTTTATTGGCGGTGTAGATATAATCTGCGGCGGCATCACTGATGCCCCATTTATCTGTACTGGAATTGTAAGTGTAACCGATCGCCTGTAAATCAGCATGGGTAATGGCTTGAGCCAGCATAAAATCTGCTATAACAACAGGCACATGCTTGTTACCGATGTTCACCACCTGGTTTGTATATCTTCTCTTATATTCAAAGGGAGAATAAGGAAGCTTAATTTCATCTGCCTTTTTAATATCATTTTGCGCACTAATTGAAGTGTATCTTTTTACCAGATCTTTACAAACCGGAATTTCGAATTCCGGATCTTCAGTAAGGCTTACCCGGATAGTATCGCCGATACCATCCTCCAGTAAAGTTCCGATACCGATTGCTGATTTTATCCTTCCGTCTTCTCCATCACCCGCTTCCGTTACGCCGAGGTGCAGCGGATAACATTCGCCAAATTCTTCCATCATATGATTGATAAGTAAACGGTAAGCCTGCACCATCACCAACGGGTTGCTGCTCTTCATACTCAAAATAATGTTGTGATAATCCAGCGCTCTTGCTATGCGTAAAAACTCCATGGCACTTTCAACCATACCCATGGCAGTATCGCCATACCTGCTCATGATGCGGTCGCTTAAACTGCCATGGTTGGTACCTATACGCATGGCCGTTCCATGTTCCTTACAAATCAGCACCAATGGTGAAAAGCGTTCCCCGATACGTTCTATCTCTTCTGCATATTCAGCATCGGTATATTCAATCTGCTCAAACTTTTTCTTATCAACATAATTGCCGGGATTAACCCTTACTTTTTCTACTATTCTTGCAGCAATTTCAGCCGCATTGGGTGTAAAATGAATATCTGCTACCAGCGGCACAAAATATCCCCGGCGGTTCAGTTCATCTTTAATATTTTGTAAATTCTCTGCCTCCTTTTTAGACGGTGCTGTAATCCGAACCATTTCAGCACCAGCTTCAATACAACGAATGGTTTGTTCCACTGTGGCAATAGTATCCATCGTATCCGTGGTGGTCATAGTCTGTACACGAATGGGATGGTTGTTTCCCAAAAGCAGGTTACCAATTTTGACTTCTCTTGTTTTTAGCCGTTTATATTCAGTAAGCGATTCACAGTAAAATTGCATATTTCTAATTTATCGCAACAGGTCACGAACGCATTGCTTTACAAAATAACAACAAAAAAGCAGGGGTTGTTTGCCCTGCTTCATTTCTTTTTAATTACCAATCCTTTTCAGGTTTGTCCGGCGAGGCCACATCTACTCGTCTTAATTTATTTTGAAGATTTTTTTCCTGCTGCAGCAAGGCTTTTAGTTTTTCCTCAGCTTCTTTTTTTGTCATTTTAGAAGGTTGCGGTTTGGGTTGCTGCTGCTCTTTCTCCTGCTGTTGTTTGTTTTTCTGCTTATCATCCTTAGGCTTCTTTTTTTCCTTGTCCTGCTGCTCTTTTTGCTGCTGTTCTTTTTGTTGCTGCAACAATGCTTTTTGCAGGTTAAACCTGGCATCTTCATCGGCCGGGTTTAGCTTCAGTGCATTTTTATAGGCATCTATACATTCTGGCAATTTCTTATTATTCTGTAATGATACGCCTTTGTTATACCAGGATGCAGATTGATCGCTTTTTGATTTGCTTGATTTTATTGCCGCATCATACGCCTGTAGTGCATCATCTGCGTTTCCCTTTTTGTAAAAGGCATTACCTAGATTGTATTGTGCCTTTTCATTGTTGGGTTCTTTATCAGCCGCTTTTTTATAATTGTCTGCAGCTACATCATATTCCTTTTTGTTATAAGCGTCATTGCCGTTTTTAATAAGGGTATTACTGTTTTGGGCAAACAACAAGGAAGGCAGTATAAATAATACTGTTAGCACTGCTACTTCCTTTTTTACAATTACTTTTTTTACTTTGGCGATTTTTTTTACTTCCGAAATAAAAAATTCTGTTAGTAACAGTGCCAGTGAAAGTCCCAGCAACCACGGAAAAAAGTTCCTGAAATTGACCAATGAATTTTCTGTAACCGACCGCTGCCCCATGCTTTGCAATTGTTTATCCATTGCATCCACTATTTCATCTGTATTGGTAAAAAGCTGGTATAAGCCGTTCCCGTTACCAGCAATGGACTTCAATTCCTGCTCATTCAGCTTTGTTATTACCGGGCGCCCCTCGGCATCCATTTTTGTTTCGCCGGTAGCCGGGTCAATAATAGTAGTTCCTTCGGGTGATCCAATCCCAACCGTATTGATCATTACCCCTTCATCAGCCATTGCCTTTGTTATTTTTTCGGCGGCTTTATCATGATCTTCTCCGTCGCTGATCAACACAACAGATTTATATTTCTTTTCTTTGGTGTTAAATGCATTGTAACACATTTTTAAAGCGTCACCAATTACTGTACCCTGTGTAGGCACAACGTCTGGTGTTGCTGAGGATAAATACATTTTAGCTGCGGAATGATCTGTTGTCAGCGGCATCTGCAAATAAGCTCTGCCGGCAAAAACAACAATTCCGATGCGATCATTGGGTAATTTATCAATCAGTTTGGCAATAAATTGTTTGGCACGTTCCAGCCTGTTTGGTTTTATATCATCGGCCAGCATACTCTTGCTTACATCCAATGCAATCATTACATCAATGCCGCTGCGGTTTACCATCGTACTGCCCTGCGGCATTCGCGGATTAGCCAGCGCTATAACGCCCGCTACAAAAGCAACAACAATCAAAAGGAATTTTAAAAGAAATTTCGATGGACTGTAATCTTTAATCAGCTGATTTACCAGGGCCGGATCGCCTATCTTTTTGATAGTATTTTTTTTACTGCGGAGCACATATAAAAATACCAGTACCATTAAGGGTACAAGTGCCAATGCCAATAAATACTCTATATGCTGAAAGCGGACCATCTGATGTTAATTCAAAAAAAATAAAATGGATAACATGTTTATTGCTGATTCAAAAATATCACCTTAAATGCTGCAACGCTGTGAAAACAATCACAAATTATCTGGCTGATTACTACTTCCTGCCATCAAAAAATCCAAGGTGTTTTAAAATGCCTTTTGTAATATTTAACCGAACAGCCTTCATATCAATTGCAGCATCGGCAGATTTTACCATTGTTACAAAAAAATAAGGATGTTTATTTTCTTCTATCCAGCCCACTATCCAGCCAATATTATTTTTCTTTTCGTCAAAACCCCAGCCTGTTTTATAGCTCAGGCTATAAGCTGTATTCTCTTCCTGCAACATAACATCCCGTACAATTTGCTGGGTTCTTTTTTGGAAAGGCAGTTGATCAAAATACAAACGTTTCATCAGTCCCAGTTGCTCATCGGGGGAAATCTTTAAATGATTGTCCAGCCAAAAGGTATCGATTTTATCGCCAATATTCTTATTACCGTAGCTTAAAGAATCTATCCACAGCTTCATGGTATCTTTTCCAATACGCCTTGCTACTTCCTGATAATAAGGCACACAACTTACTTTAAATGCTTCCAGCATATTCATATCCTTGTTCCAGTCCGCATTGGCCCGTTGAATTCCATCCCACTTAATCACCATCTTTTCATCTGTAATAACGCCGGTTTCCAAACCAATTAATGAGTTAACAATTTTGAATGTTGATGCCGGCAAAACCCGGGCCGTATCCAGCGCAAGATTGTAAACTGTTACCTTACCGTCGCCATTGCTAAGCATGGTAAAACATCCTTCCACCTTGTTATCATCAAAATACTTTTTAAGGCTGTCATCAACATTGGCCCTGTTTACCGAGCAGGAAAAAATTGTAACCAGTAATACAAAACAGGTAAGCTGCAACAGGGTATTTAATATTTTTTTCATGGTAGAAGTAGAATTGTTGCCATTTCAGCAACGCATTTGATTGTATGTCAGGATTTGCTTTTTAGGTGTTCGGCGGTCGCTTCCAGGGTTGCATAAAATTCGGTGCCATATTTTCTTGTTAATGCGTCTTTTAAAAAAACGTACACCGGCACCTTTAATTTTTCACCCAGCGTACAGGCGGCACTGCAAAGATCTTCTCTTGGTTCATAGTTTACATATTCAGTTTGCTTATCCCTGCTTTGTTGTATTCGTATCGGAAACAGGTGGCAACTGATTGGCTTTTTCCATTGTACCTTACCATCATTATACGCCTGCTCAATGCCACATTTAACAATGCCATTTTTGTCCACAATGCCATAAACACAAACCTTGCTTTCAATGGTAGGTGTTACCCAGCCAAACTCTTTATCATAAACGTATCTTCCCTGGCGTTGCAATTCTTTTTTGCTTTCTTCCGGCAAATAGGGCAACACCGCGTCGAAGACTTCGTTTATTTTTTCCAGTTCATCTTTATTAAGCGGAGCTCCGGCGTCACCATCCACACAACAACCTCCCTTACATTTGTTGAGGTCGCAAACAAATTGTTCCTGCACAATTTCATCACTTACTAAAATATTGTCTATAGCTATCATATCAGGTGCAAAAGTAATGCAAAGGCGGTAGCAATAAAAAGCTGTTTTAAAAGTTAGATAACAGGGTAAAAAACTTTGTCCGGGCCGTAAAGCCCTGTGATACTTCATATGCGTCGCACTCTTGTGCTGCAATTTTATGGCGTCTTTTACCGAAGCGAAGCTGGGAGGCCATTTAATACAAATAACCTTGCCTGATCCTGCTATTTATTCTTCCACTTAAAAGTATTGATCATATGTTCCATATCAACCTGCAAAAAGTCCTGCACGGGCTTCAAGGAATCTGCATTTGGCGTAACGTCAAAATATAGGGCGCCCCTTATAAAATTTTTTGTTGTATCGCTCAGGAAGAATTGTTTAGCCGTAGCTGCATTGCCTCCCACTTTAAAAAATACGCCGTGTATGCCGTTGGGCGTATGTATTAAACTATCGTTGATGGAATTGGATACCACGTTGTTTTTGTTTGTAAGCGTAAAGGCATCTGCTACCATTTTGTCAAATACATTTACAGCAAACGAATCTTTATACTGGCCGTTAGGCTGTTTTATTTTGTACATGGCTTTTCCTCCTATCTCTTTATAACTCAAAAATATTCTTGCATGAAATTGTGGAAAGTCGATATTTCTCCAGTAGGAGTTTTCAGGATTGTTGTCAAAATAAGTTGTGTCCTGCATAACGGTGGCGTAAACAGGATATTCAAAACTGTAAGGAAAACCGGGCTGATTGAATTGTTGATACTGGCGGCTGGGAAGATCAATAGTGTAGTATCCTCTTTTTTTAGAAACATAAGGGGAATTGCAGGCCACAAAAAAAACGCAGGAGCAGATAATAATAAAACCAAAATGAAATCGCCTGGCAGTAAATCTCCTTCTATTTTGCATCTAAACTTATTTGTTGTTTTTCAATTTTGGGCTGGCTGCTCACCATTAAACATTGATGATTACTTTCACTTTATCAATGCGGTTTTTGTTAATTTCCAAAGGTATAAATGTAAACGCACCGCTGGACACCTCTTCATTTACCTGGGGAAATTCACCTGCAATTTCTAACACCAGGCCAGCCAGTGAATCACTGTCTCCTCTTGCATCTTCAAAAGTATCACCCGGCAGCTGCATGGCTTTGCAAACATCATTGATCATTGTTTTACCTTCAAAAATATAGGTGCTGTCATCAATCTTTTTATTGATGCTTTCCTCATCGTCAAATTCATCTTTTATTTCCCCTATAATTTCTTCCATAATATCTTCCAGTGTAACAATGCCACTAGTGCCGCCAAATTCATCCACCACCACTGCAAAGTGTATACGGCGGTTACGAAACTCCTGCAGCAGATCTTCTATCAATTTTTGTTCATGAACAAATAAAGGTGCACGCATTAAACTATGCCAGTTGTAATTTTCCACTTTACTGGCATTCACATGCGGCAATAAATCTTTGGTATGTAAAATGCCTACAATTTCGTCCAGGTTACTCTTATATACCGGCAAACGGGAATAGTGCAGCTCTTCTACTTTTTTTATCACATCTTCAAAACTGCTGTTGTGATCAATGCCACTAACGTCAAGGCGTGTTCGCATTACCTGCTTAACAGTTGTGTCTCCAAATTTTCGGATACCCTTTAAAATTTGTTTTTCTTCACTGGTCGCTTCATGCTCAGGCAGTAAGTCAATGGCATAATCAAGCTGGCTGTTGTCCAGCAGGGAAGACCGGCTAACAGAAAGTTTTCTTTCAATTCCATCACTAAACCCAACCATTCTTTTGCTGAACCGAAAAAATAAAATATTAAAAATTTCTATTACCATCGAGGCAGTAGAAGCAAACCAAATTTTATGATGATTGGCCCATACTTTCGGCAATACTTCTGCAAATAGTACAAGTAAAAACGTAACTGATAAAACCTTTATTAAAAACTTTATCCAAAAACTCAAGTCCACTACTTCCAGCCATCCATCCATCACAATATTAGAAATTAAAATGATGCCGATATTTATAAAACTATTCGCAATCAGCATTGACGCAAGCAGTGTTTTAGGCTGCTCCAGCAAATTCACGATGCGCCTGAAGGACGGCTGTTTTTTAGTTTTCAGCATATTAATATCCTTATAAGTCAGCGAGAAAAACGCTACTTCAGCACCGGCCAATAAAAAGGAAATGATAAACAATAATACAATTATAAAGATCAGCACTGCAGATGCAGCAGGAGTTATTGCCAGTAAAGGGAAATGTAAAAACCTGGTATAATCAATGAACGGATGGTAATCCAAAATGATTCAATTTTAATGAAAAATATTTAACTGCAACAATTAACTGGCTGTTGCAGCACTGTAATTAAAAAGGCAGCCTCTCCGGGCCATCGTCTATTGGCGGTATATCGCCTTCAAGCCCTTCCATTCCATCAATGTTCCCCATTGCAGCACTTCCATCATGGCGCTTATCCAGCATGATAAGATTATCGCCCACTATTTCAGTTGCAAATTTTTTATTGCCTTCTTTATCTTCCCAACTCCGGGTTTTAAGGCGACCTTCTATATAAACCAAACTTCCTTTGTGTAAATATTTTTGTGCCAGTTCGGCTAATCCCCGCCACAGTACCACGGTATGCCATTCTGTTTGCGAAATAAGTTTTCCGCTTCTGTCTTTATAAGTTTCAGTAGTAGCCAGTGAAAACTTAGCTACGCCAATATTGCCTTCCAGAAATTGCATATCTGGGTCCTTCCCTAAATTGCCAATTAACACTACCCTGTTTACCCCTCTCATGTTGTTAACTTTAATCTGTTAAGTCTTACTGCTTACTACTCTAAAACAAATTTAAAGATACATTTTTATCTTTCAAATAGGCTGTTATAAATTTCGGAAATGGAAGGGTGTTTATTTCTTCAGCCGTAAAAAGTTTATAGTCGTCCACCGCCAGTTTTTTTTCAATTATAACCTTTATAAACTGCCCCTGAATTGTTTGATGAGTTAGCAGTTGTTTATATACCGGGGATATCTGGATAATCTCAAAACTAACCGACTTGAATATTTCTTTTACTTTTTGTAACCCGGCTATTTTTTCCGGCTGTACAGGTTTATCATCCTCTATCAGAATAAATTCATATAAGTTTTCCCATATATCCTTTGCGGCGCGTTTTCTTACATACAGTTTATTCTTGTACTCCACCACCAGGTAGTAAAACCACCTTGTAGTTTTTTTAATCTTTTTTTCCTTCACTGGAAGCTGGTTTACCTGGTCATCGGTATAGGCAACGCATTTATTTTTAAGAACACATGTTGCACATAGAGGAAGTTGCGGCTTGCATATAACCGCTCCAAAATCCATCAGCGCCTGGTTGTAAATGCCGGGCTGCTGTTTATCAAGTAATTCATTTGCCAATAAGGTAAATTGCAGCTTCCCCTGTAAACTATCTGTGGCTGTTGCAATGCCAAAGTAGCGGGCTAATACTCTAAACACGTTGCCATCAACTACTGCATGTGGCAGGTTGAATGCGAAAGACGCAATTGCAGCTGCAGTATAAGGGCCGATGCCTTTCAACTGTAATATTGCTTCATATTGATCAGGAAATTGACCGTTCAATTGCTGAGAAATAAATTTTGCCGTAGCGATGATATTTTTACAACGCGTATAATACCCCAGCCCTTCCCAAAGTTTAAATACGGTTGTCTCAGGAGCTGCGGCCAATTGATGCACATCCGGAAATGTAGCGATAAAACGATTGTAATATTCCAGTCCCTGGTCTACTCTTGTCTGTTGAAGAATTATTTCACTGAGCCATATTTTATATGGATCTTTTTCCCCTTTCCATGGCATCTGTCTGGTGTTCTGCTGCCGGTTCCATTCTAAAAGGTGCTTTACAAAAAAGTGGTTGTGTCCTGTAATTGTCATTATTGTCAAATTTGATTCATTTTCGGGGGAAACTAACTATTTTTAATCTAGAAGTTATAATATTAAATATCAGTACGTTGCATGCCTTTTTAAAAAAAATTGTAGCTTTGAAAATTATTAATATTACCTGATTATCAGTTTTTAGTATTGTTTTTTACAATTTAATGTGCTATCTTTCTGATAGATAGCTATTTACAAAAATATTATCAACATGAGAAAAGCAGATCTTATTTCCGAAATTTCTGATAAAACAGGAATTCCAAAAGTGGACGTGATGGTAACGCTGGAAACAATGTTTAAGGAAATAAAGTTGTCCCTGATTGCAGGAGAAAATATTTATATCCGTGGCTTTGGCAGTTTTATTACAAAAAAAAGAGCAGCAAAAATAGGGCGTAACATAAAGAAAAATATTGCCGTAGAAATTCCCGAGCATTATATCCCCGCTTTTAAACCTGCAAAAGAATTTGTGCAGGAGGTAAAAAATAAAAATTTGCCCGATAACGAACCCTCCGTATAGCTTACCTTTGCGCCTCAATATTTTTCTCCGTGAAAAGACAGCAACTTATTCTTACAGGCGCAGGCATTGTACTGATAGCTTCGTTATTCTTTTTTGGTACAACCGTTACCAAAAAAGAAAATACTGGCATGCCCGGTCCTGCAGCATCGTCAGTCCCTCTTTTTAACTGGAACAATTACCTGCAGGCCGCAAGGCAAAAGTTGCCTGTATACCAGCAAAACTATCTAAACAATCTTGAAAATAGTGTGAAAAGAGGCGATGTAAAAGACCAGCAAATCAAGTTAAATAACCAGTTGGCTTCATTTTGGAAAGACTCGGTTCATCAAAATGATTTTTATATTTTTTACACTGCAGAAGCTGCTAAGTTGGTAAATTCTGAAAAAAACCTCACCTTTGCCGCCCGACTGACTTTAAAAGACCTGCGTAACGAGGAAGATAATGCGAAAAGGGGCTGGAAAGCAGAACAGGCGATTAGTTTATTTGAAAAGGCAATTGATTTAAATCCTAATAACGACAGCTTGCAGGTAGAGCTTGGAAGTTGTTATGTTTTTGGTAAAGGAATGGCTGGCGATGCACAATCAACCATGAAGGGGATACAGCAACTTTTGCAGGTTGTTAAAAAAGATTCTGCTAATATGGAAGCACAACTGGTGCTGGGTATTGGCGGTGTTATTTCTTCACAATACGATAAAGCCGTTGACCGTTTACTAACCGTTATTAAAACGGAGCCTGGCAATATAGAAGCCATTTCATGGCTGGCAGATGCTTACGCAGGTAAAGGCGATAAGACAAACGCTTTAAAATGGTATGAAGTAAGTAAAAAGATGGTCAATGATCCGGCTTATACCAAAGCAGTAGATGAGCGTATAAAAATGCTAAAGTAAAAAAGTACATCGAAATTTATTTTCGATTATTAAGATATCGGGATTAAATTTCGAGCATACATAAAATTATTATTCAACAAAAAAAGACTTATTATGCCTTGTGGTAAAAAAAGAAAACGTCATAAAATTGCAACGCACAAGCGTAAAAAACGTTTAAGAAAGAATCGTCATAAAAAGAAATAGTGTCTTTTTATACCTCGTGACGGCATCTCCGCCGGCACCTGTTTATCAGCAATATTTTTATGCTTGCCCTATCGGTAAATCATAAAAATATTGCTGTACATTATCCTTCCGTGTGATGTACTCGTAGCTACTTAAATGTGTTTTTTTGACAAAGGAATTAATTATAAATGCTGCACCACAGGGCGTAGAAATAGCCTTGCTGGAAGATAAAAAACTGGTGGAGTTGCACAATGAAAAAGCTGATGCCAACTTTGCTGTGGGAGACTTATATCTTGGAAAAGTTAAGAAATTAATCCCCGGATTAAATGCTGCCTTTATAGATGTAGGTTTTGAAAAAGACGCCTTTTTACATTACACTGATTTAAGCCCCTACGTAAAATCGATATTAAAATTTACCAATGTAGCCATCAACGATAAAACCGAAGCTGGTCTTGATTTTGGTAGATTTTCAGTTGAGCCTGAAATTGTAAAGACAGGTAAAATTGCGGAAGTATTAAGTGGAAGGCCTAATATATTGGTACAGATTTTAAAAGAACCCATAGCAGCAAAAGGTCCGCGCCTTAGTTGTGAATTATCTTTACCAGGCCGTTTTGTTGTGATTACACCCTTCAATGATATTATTGCGGTATCGCGTAAAATTCATTCAAGCGATGAAAGAAAAAGACTTCAGAAAATTATAGAAGCGATTAAGCCCAAAAATTTTGGTGTCATCGTTCGTACAGCGGCAGAAGGTAAGCATACTGCTGAACTACATGAAGATCTGTTATCCCTGGTAAAAACATGGCAAACAATACAGGCCAATCTTAAAGATGCTACCCCTCCTTCAAAAATATTAAGTGAACAGGGCAAAGCCAACAGTATGTTGCGTGATTTACTGAATGAAGACTTCAACCGCATTGTGGTAAATGATAAAACCATTTTTGCAGAAACTAAAAGTTACATTCAGCGCATTGCTCCTGAAAAGGCCGACATCGTGACTTTTTATAACAATGGTTCCCCCATATTTGATAGCTTTGGTATTACAAAGCAGGTAAAGGCTGCTTTTGGCAAAACTGTTAACCTGCCAAGTGGTGCATACCTCATCATTGAGCACACAGAAGCTTTACATGTAATTGATGTAAACAGTGGCTATAAAAGCGTAAGCAATAACCAGGAACAAAACGCTTTGGAAACCAACCTGGAAGCTGCAGAAGAAATTGCAAGACAGCTTCGTTTAAGGGATTTAGGCGGTATTATAGTAGTTGATTTCATTGATATGAAATTGATGGAAAATAAAAAGCGCCTTGCTGATTCAATGGAAGTATTTATGAAAACAGATCGTGCAAAACACGCTGTTTTACCAATCAGTAAATTTGGTTTGATGCAAATTACCCGGCAGCGCATGAAGCCGGAAATGAACATCAATACTTCAGAAATTTGCCCCAGCTGCAATGGAAGTGGAAAGATTTCATCTACATTGATACTGGAAGATGAAATTGAAAAGAACCTCAGCTACTTAATAATGCAAAATCACAAGGGACTTACCATTGAGGTAAATCCTATTTTGTATACATTCCTCACCAGTGGTATAATTTCCAAACGCAGAAAATGGAGCTGGAAATACAAGCAAAAAATTAAGGTAGTTTCAAAGTCAACTTATCATTTAACTGAGTTTCGCTTTTTTGATGACAGCGATGAAGAGATTAAATTATAATGCCTTCTTCCAGCTTTTCAACTTTAACTAAGTCTATCCGATCAGCTTTGCGTCTGATCAAATTTAATTGCTTAATCCCTGTTTCTGCCTGAATAAATCATGATATAATACGCCAGCATTGCAACTGATGAAACTGCTGCCACCACATAAGTCAGAGCGGCCCATTTCAATGCATCCTTTGCTTTATCATGCTCAACAGATGTAGCAAGATTTGTTCCTTCCAGCCATTTTAATGCTCTTGCAGAGGCATCAAATTCAACAGGGAGCGTTACAATTGTAAATAAGGTGGTTACCGCAAATAAAAGAATCCCTATTAATAAAATAGTCTGACTTCCGCCACCAAAACCCATCACGCCTAAACCTGCCAGAATAATCCATTGGGAAAGTGTAGTGCTTATTTGTGTTACGGGTACCAGTTTACTCCTTAGCATAAGCATAGAATAGGCTGTTGCATGTTGTACTGCGTGGCCACATTCATGCGCAGCAACAGCCGCTGCAGATATATTTCTGCCTTCAAAAACATCAGCACTCAGGTTAACCGTTTTTTTTACCGGATCGTAATGGTCAGACAAGAAGCCATCAACAGAAATCACCTGTACATCATAAATGCCATTGTCCCTTAACATTTTTTCTGCTATTTCCTTTCCGCTCAAACCACTGCTGGTAGCTACTTTGCCGTATTCAGTAAACTTACTTTTCAACTGAAATTGCACCATCATCCCGATTAACATAAAAAGCAGTGATATTGCAATAATGCCTATTGTCATACCTCAATTGATTTATATTGAAAAGTTACAGCATATTGAATAAATAACAAAAGGCAACCTTTTACAGCTGCCTTTTGTTTAATTACTTTATAAAAAGCTTATAATTTTTGCAATTTTGAATTGTAATTGATTTCGTCATTTACAATTGTTACGTAATAAATGCCTGAGCCCAAAGAAGATGGCAGATTAGTAATTACGAGTGAATTGTTACCCTTATTCAGGTTAATATTTTTACTGTAAACCAACTGACCTGAGGTATTCTGAATTTTTAAAGTTGCGAAGTTTGTTTTAGTAGTATTAATAGTAACTGTGAAATTGTTTGTGAAGGGATTAGGGAAAATATATGCACCTGTACTTGCACCCATTGAAAGGCTTACGATTGAAGAAAAAGTTTCTTTACCATCTTTATCTACTTGTTTTAAACGATAGTATACATGGTTGCTTCCCGAAGCATGATCCTGGAAACTATAATTTTTAATTGTGTTGCTGGTGCCTGCACTTTTTATTTTTGTAACACTTGTAAAATCTGCACCATCATAACTTCTGAATAATTCAAAATGATCGCTGTTCAGCTCCTGGCTTGTTTGCCAGTTTAAAGTAGTCAGCCCATTTGAATAACTTCCGGTAAATGAAGTTAACTGGATCGGTAATGCACCGCCTGTTGCAACAATCAGGGTAAAATCATTAAAATAAGTACAAACCGGATCAGTCAAACCTGATTCTGTAGGAGAAACAATTAACCTGTATTTGAACCCATTCATGTTAGCACTAACAATACCAAGAGACAATGGTAAAGAAAAAGTATTACCGGTAAATGTAGTCTGGGCGGCTGAACCAAAGTCACTGAAAGTGGCGCCGCCGTTAGTGCTTTTCTGTAATTTATACCAGGTGTTAGTATGTGTTGGGTCAGTAACCACATAATTAACGGTTACAGCATTGCCTTCCATCACAGAAGAAGGGGCATTTACTGCTATCTGCGACTGGCATACATTGATTGAGATATCGTCAATTCCCAAATCATTTCCGCTTGCAACGGATGTTGCGTTTACAACCTGCAAATCAACAAAACTTGTAGTTGCTATAAAGGAACCGCCAACTTTTACCCAGGTTGGTGTATTGGTATAAGCTATAGCTCCCGAGTTGCCGATTATTGTACCATTTACTTTAAAAGATAGATTTGGTTCAGAACCTGCATTTGCAGATGGGCTTGAAGCAGGCAATACATTTAATACCCAGGCTGAAAATTCATATGTTGTTCCAATACAAACAGGGATGTGTTTGATTTGATAAAATATAGGGCTATAAGTTGTATTAGGAGCCCCATTAACAACCATAAAGTAACCGCCGTCGCCGGTGTGTTCCGAGCCTCTCCAATCGCCCTTTAAACAATTACCGCCGGTGCTGTTTCCAATTGTCTTTACAATTGAATAAGTAAATTCAGGCAGCAAACCGTCCTTGGAAGCTGTATAATTATAATCAGAGCAGGGAATAGAATTTCCGATGGCTGAAGTACAACCGGTTAATGCATTTCCTACATTTTCAACAGGACTATATATACTTGAACCGGATTCAGCGCAGTTGGAAGCATGTGTATTAATTGTGATGGCTGGTGAACTGAACGTTCCTTTTGCACCTAACAGGTTAGGCCCTTTAACACCGGTGCATTGAGCATTGGTGATGTGGTAGCTGTATAAGCTGATAACAGTTAAAATAATTGTGTAAAACTTTTTCATCTCTTTAAGGTTTAGAATTAACTAAAATTGTAAGCGGAGATACAAAAGATAAGTGGATAGGGTTACACGGATGATTAGCCGTTAATCTTTACAGACTAAATAAAACAGCTAATAATCAGGTGCTGATTAACTAAAATAAAAAGAGGATGTGTGGTAATTTTTCTTGTGGTAATTGTGTAGGATGGGGGATCTGGCTGGGTACGATTCGTATTTCTCTGGTAAAGGTAGACAGGAAAATGAAATCAACAAATCCTTTCGTCGAAAATATGCAAAATATCGTTTTCAGTATAAAAGGCAGTGATTAGTAGCCTTGACTTACAAACAAAAAGAGTTGCCTTCGCAACTCTTTTTGTTATTTCATTAGTTTTATGCCAGTTATTTATACTGAGCAGCCAAGCCTTTTGCAAGGTCGCCCATTTTATTTAAGCCATCCTGTGGCAAATTACCTTTTTTAAATTCAGCCAATAATTCAGGCATTGTACTTTCCATTTCCATTAAAAAATGTTCTTCAAATGCTTTTACATTTTTAACAGCAACGTCTTTTATCAACCCCTGTGTACCTAAGTAAATGATAGCTACCTGCTTTTCAACAGTCATTGGAGAATATTGCAATTGCTTCAAAATTTCCACGTTACGTGCACCTTTATCAATTACGTTTTTTGTAGCCGCATCCAGGTCGCCACCAAATTTCGAAAATGCTTCCAGTTCCCTGTATAACGCCTGATCCAGCTTCAATGTACCAGCTACTTTTTTCATTGATTTAATCTGCGCATTACCACCCACACGGCTAACAGAAATACCCACGTTAATAGCCGGACGAATACCTGCATTAAATAGGTTACCTTCCAGGAATATCTGTCCGTCCGTAATAGAAATAACGTTAGTAGGAATATAGGCTGATACGTCACCGGCCTGTGTTTCAATAACAGGTAAAGCAGTTAATGAACCTCCTCCTTTTACAAGATGTTTGATAGACTCAGGCAAATCATTCATCTGCTTTGCGATATCATCTCTTGCAATTACCTTGGCAGCTCTTTCCAGTAAACGGCTATGCAGATAAAACACATCACCCGGGTAAGCCTCACGGCCTGGCGGACGACGCAATAACAACGAAACTTCACGATAAGCCACCGCCTGCTTTGACAAATCATCATAAATAATCAAAGCCGGCCTTCCGGTATCCCTGAAAAATTCACCAATCGCTGCACCCGCAAACGGAGCGTAAAATTGCAAAGGAGCAGGGTCTGAAGCTGATGCGGCAACAATCGTTGTGTATGCCATCGCGCCATTTTCTTCCAGCGTTTTCATGATACCTGCAATGGTTGAAGCCTTCTGGCCAATCGCTACATAAATACAATAAACAGGCTTACCTGCAGCATAAAATTCTTTCTGATTGATAATGGTATCAACGCAAATCGCTGTTTTACCAGTCTGACGATCACCGATTACCAACTCCCTCTGACCGCGGCCAATTGGAATCATTGCATCAATCGCTTTGATACCTGTTTGCAGTGGTTCTTTTACAGGCTCCCTGAAAATTACACCCGGTGCTTTACGCTCCAGCGGCATTTCATATAGTTCACCCTGTAAAGGTCCTTTACCGTCTATCGGTTCTCCCAACGTATTAATTACGCGGCCGCTCATGCCTTCGCCCACACGGATAGAAGCAATCTTGTTAGTACGCTTTACTTTTGCACCTTCTTTAATTTCACTGCTTTCTCCCATGAGTACCACACCCACATTGTCTTCTTCAAGGTTCAATGCAATTGCCTTTACTCCGTTTTCAAATTCCACCAATTCACCGCTGCGCACATTGTTCAGTCCGTATACACGGGCAATACCATCTCCTACCTGCAAAACAGTTCCTACTTCTTCCAAACTTGCACCAGCATTAAAATTGCTTAACTGCTGACGGAGTATTGCTGAAATCTCATCCGGTTTAATTTGTACCATAACTATTTATTTTTAAAAAGTTGTTTTATCTGAGTTTATGGATGTATTGGTTGTCCATAAATTGTTTTTTAATATCCTTCAGGTCTTTTAAAATACTGGCGTCAATTAAAGAACCTTCCATTTCCAGCATATACCCGCCAATGAGTTCTTCCTTTATGTCTGTTTCAACTTCAATATGTTGGAAGGATGTAGATGCCTTTACCTTACTAATAATTTCATTTTTCAATTCATCACTGATGGGTGCAGCAGTTGTTATCTTTAGCTGGTGAATTCCTCTTGATACATTGAACTGATCTATATACGCATTCGCAATTTCAGGTAAATTTGTTTCTCTTCCCTTGCGAACCAACAGCCTTATGAATGCGGCAGTTGTATTATTTACCCTGCCCGTTGTGATGGATTCTATAATTTTTTCTTTAGTAGCCGGCTTAATTACCGGGCTGCGCAATACCAATACAAAGTCAGGATTGCTTTTGCAAATACTTTGCACGAATTTCATATCTGTACACACATCGTCTACCTGATTTAATTCTGCTGCCAGATCAATAAGACTTTTTGCGTACCTGCCTGCTAAACGTGGGTTATTCATTGTTTACTTTATGTGCTGATTAACTGATTGCCAAACCATTTTGGCTGCCCGTTTAATAACCATTAATTAAAATTTTGCTTCGTCTGCCAATTGCTTTATGTAAGTTTCCTGCTCTGCCTTACCAGCTAATTCCCTGCGCAGAATTTTTTCACTTACTTCAATCACCAGTTTACCTACCTGGTTTTTCATGTCTGTAATAGCAGCCATCTTTTGTTCATTGATAGTCACCTGCGCATCGGCTACAATTTTAGCAGCCACTTCTTTCGCCTGTTCTTTTGCCTCGCTGATAATTTTATCCTTGGTATCCTTGGCTTCTTTCAACATAACTGCTCTTTCTTCACGTGCTTTAACCATAAAAGCTTCGTTCTCATTTTTCAACTGCGCCATTTCAAGTTTTACTTTTTCAGCAGTAGCTATTGATCCGGCAATATTTGCTTCCCTGTCGCTCAACCCCTTGATAATAGCAGGCCAGGCAAATTTTTTCAGAATAAAGAAAACGATTAAAAAAGCTAACAGTGTCCAAATTAGTAATCCCAGATCCGGTGTTAATAATTGCATTTTTTTTGCCCTCCATTCTCCCTGGGGGAGTATTTATTTATAAGATTTTATCAATTCAACTTGTCGTACCAAAGCCCCATAATAACAGGTGCTGAAGTTTTAAAATTACTGCATCCTCCGTCCTGTACTTTGGATGCAGTAAAGAGTTGTAAAGTTTTAATCAAACAGATAAAATGCAATTGCACACACCTGCTGATAAAACTTAAACACTTGCTTACAATACCATTGCAAGGAAACCAATGATGATTGCAAACAGTGCGGCACCCTCAACAAGGGCAGCTGCAAGAATCATGTTTGCACGTATGTCATTGGAGGCTTCGGGCTGGCGGGCAATGGCTTCAACAGCGCCTTTACCAATCTGGCCAATGCCGATACCTGCACCCATTGCTGCCAAACCGGCACCAACAGCACCACCTGCGTTAGCAAGCGCACCAGCACCTGCTAAAAAAACGGTCATTAAACTCATACTTCTGTTTTATATTGATTAAAAAATAAACTATTAAACTATTACCGCATCATCAGGAAGATGTTCATCTTTCGGATGCTCGCCTTCAAAAGCCTGACCAACAAAAACGGCAGTAAGCACGGTAAAAATAAAGGCCTGTAAAAATGCTACCAGTAATTCTATAAAATAGATGAATATGGTAAACGCAATCGAAACGGGAGAAGCTCCCCATCCAATTGCAGGTTGTATTTGTGCAAAAATGAAAATAAGGGAGATAAGGCAAATGATAATGATATGCCCGGCAACCATATTTGCAAATAACCTGATGATTAATGCAAAAGGTTTAATAAAAACGCTTAAAAATTCCACCAACACCAAAATCGGTTTTACAAATCCAGGCACTCCGGGTGGGTTAAAAATATGCCCCCAGTAATGGCTGTTTGAGCTGGCCAATATCACCACAAAAGAGATAACGCCCAATACTATTGTAAAAGCGATATTACCTGTTACATTAGCAGTACCTGGTATTAATCCAACCAAATTATTTATCAGTATAAAAAAGAAAACCGTAAGCAGGTAAGGTAAATATTGATTTGCTTTATGTCCCAGGTTAGGCCTTGCTACTTCATCTCTTACAAAGGAAACCAACACTTCTACAAGATTTTGCTTGCCCTTGGGTGCAGATGTAACACCCTGACCTGTACCGTAACTTTTGGCTACACTTAACATCAGCCAAACCAGCAACGTTAAAGCAAGAATCATTTGAACCACATTACGGGTTAAAGAAAAGTCATATACTTTTACCCCTTCTTCTGTGGCTTCAATTTTACCATCTTCATTTAGCTTATATCCATTCACTTCTTTATGGCCATGCTCAAATGCGGAAGACATGAAAAAAGACAGGCCTTTTTGAGGAGAGTATAAAATAACGGGTAAAGGAATTGAAACAGGGTGTTTTTGACCATCACTTCCTTCAAATTCTAAAAAATGAAATTCATGGGCATCCATGATATGACCAAATATTACCTCTTTGGCATTGAATTCACCCTTTTTCTCCGTTCCATGTTCTTCGGTGGTTTTTACTTCACCTTCCTGCGCAATAAGACTTAAGGAAGAAAACAGTAAAACTGTGCTAAAAGCCAATACCAGTATAGTTTTGAAGCGCTTAAATGCCATATAGTACCTGAAATTTGGCGCAAAGATAGGGGTTTAACAGATAAATGGCGAAGGAGAAAAGAGAAATTATTGGGTATTTTTTTACTGTGTGCACGCTGCCCTATTGTATAAAATTATATTTTTTAATTATGCTTTAAACGGTGCATCTTTTCACAAAATGTGATTACTTAAAAGGGCTGATATTATTTTTTATTAAAGCACCGGATAAAAAAATTCATAAAAAAAATGATTAATCAGGTGACGAGCAATTTTTAAAGGGATTCTCCTCTATCAGGTGACTGCTACATTTTGATGTCTGTTACTTCCTGTTTTTCGAATTGCATTTTATGCAGTTGGTAATAGAAACCCTTTTTAGCAATTAGCTCATTGTGGGAGCCGATTTCCATTATTTCACCCTTGTCCAATACAATAATTTTATTTGCTTTGCGGATGGTAGACAAACGGTGCGCAATTACAATGGAGGTTCTGCCGGCAATTAATTTATCAATTGCATGCTGAATCAGCTGCTCGCTTTCGGTATCTACAGATGAAGTGGCTTCATCCAGGATAAGTATGGCAGGATCGTATAATAAAGCCCTTACAAATGACAGCAATTGCCGCTGGCCTAAAGACAGTGTTGCTCCTCTTTCCATCACATTATAATTGTAGCCACCGGGCAGTTGCATAATAAAGTCATGTATGCCTATCATTTTGGCGGCTTCTATCACTTGTTCCATTTTGATGCTGTCATTTCGAAGGGTAACATTATCATATACGGAGCTGCTGAACAAAAACACATCCTGTAAAACCACTGCAATCCGGCTTCGCAAATAAAAAAGATCATAGGATTCGATGTTCTGCCCGTCTATTGTTATTGCTCCTTCACGGATGTGGTATAAACGGTTTACCAGGCTGATGATGGAAGTTTTGCCGCTGCCGGTATTTCCAACAATGGCGAGAGTTTCGCCTGCCTTTATGTGGAAGGAAATATTTTTGAGTACATAATCTTTATCGTTGTAGGCAAACCAAACTTTGTCAAATTCAATACTTCCCTTTATCACATTTTGCTCCATGCCTTTTGCTGAAGAATTGTCTGTTACATCCGGATTGTCTAAAATTTTAAATACTCTTTCACTTGCAATCATGCCCATTTGCAAAACATTAAACTTATCTGCAATAACTCTTAACGGACGAAACAACAGGTTTAAACACAAAATAAAAGAAGTGATTACCCCGGCAATGGCGGGCTTTTCTATGTCAGGCAAATGCAAAGATTCCCTGGCTGCCCACCACACCAAAAGACCCACGGATAGTGCAGAAACCAATTCCACCACGGGAAAAAAAACAGAATAGGCAAAGATGGATTTTACGTTAGCGTTGCGGTGTTCTTTATTGATAGCATTGAATTTTTTAAACTCCCGGTCTTCAGCGGCAAAAGCCTGTACTATTCCCATACCCGTTATATGTTCCTGAACAAAGGCGTTCAGCTGTGCTACCGCATTGCGCACACGGATGAATGACCTGTTTACACTTTCTTTAAAATAATAAGTAGCAACAATCAATGCCGGAAATGGTGCAAGACAGATCAGGGTTAATTTCCAGCTGATAAAAAGCATATAAGCAAGTACGGCAAAAATGGACAGGAGGTCAGCGATGATTGGTATCAGCCCGTCGCTGAAAATATCATTGATAGATTCAATGTCATTAATAGTTCTGGTAGTAAGTGTGCCGATAGGTGTTTTATCAAACTGGGAAAGGTTAAGGCTGATTATTTTTTTATAGGTAGTTACCCGCATGTCTTTCACCACGCTTTGTCCCAGAGACGCGGTAAAAAAAGTAAAAATAAAACGGCAAGCAGTTTCAATTAACAGCAGTACCACCTGGATAACTGTGATGCCGATTATTACCGGGCCGGCACCCTTTAAAAACCAGAAATGATTCCCCGCCTGCAACCCCCGGTTGATTGTAAGTTGTATCAGCCACGGCCTTATTGGAGAAATTACAGCTAAAAAAACGGCTAAAAAAAGCGACCAGTAAAACTTATTTTTATAGGGCGAGGCAAATTGAAATACCCTTCGAAGCAATGAAAAATTGAAAATAGTTTTTGCCTTAGCCTGTTCGCTCATTTTGCAAAGTTAATTATTCGGCCGGTGCATCATGTGCCGGTTGTGTGCTTTATTATTTAAAATGTTGCAGGTATTTGTTATTACAGTTCTGTTTTTTTATTATAGGCTTTAATAAATATGGCTCCCAGGTTGCGGTAGGGCGGCACATAATCGTCCCAACTTTCCCGCACTTCTTTATTGGGATCGGCATAGAAAACCTTGTTTAATGCTGCCCACATATCTTTCCATACGATGGTGTTACCTGAAACAAGTGCCTGGTTAAGATAATTGATGATGGGCCGGTTAATATCACCTTTGCCAATTTCTTTGGTGGATATAATGTGAGCGTCAGGGCAAATCGATAATATTTTACTGAGGTTTTTATACCCGCCGCAGGAACCCAGCACAATTATTTTTGCGCTTCCTGCCATCCTGTTTATGGTGCCTGGCAACCAGTAACTATGGCCCCTGTGAATTACGATAGACGGAACAATATCCTTTTTCTCCAAATACCGGGTTAAGTGCGCCTGGGCTGTATCATCCAAATTTTTATCGCTATCCAAAGGCAGGTTGGCGTATATCCATACCTTTTTCCTTCCCTTCAATGATTTTATTTCAACCCACTCTTTCTGCTGAATTACTTTCCATTCTTTTGTATTGAAGGAATTCATAAATCCCGAAAAATTGGCTTTCCCATCATCATCACCATAAAAAAATACCTGTTGCACAATACGACCGCTGTCATCAGCCAGGTACTTATTCTCTACTGAATAAATGGAAGGAATACCAATTTCGCTGGTAAGATCAATATTGCTGCTGTCAGCTGAAAGAAAAATTGTTTTTAACAGGCTATAAATTATTTTACCCCTGCCATTGTTATCGTTCATGCTCCGTTGTTCATTGTTGCTCACATTTTTCAAAATTGTTTGTAACAAAGCCGTGTCTTTAATACTGCTGTAACTATCGGCCACATCAACGGCATCTTCCAGGTTATTGGATTTGTCAAGATTAGCAACAAACGCTTTCATCAGCACAGTCGCTTTATCCTGGGGCATTGTTTTTAAAAAAACATCCAGCTGGTTAAAGTTGGCCGCCATCTTTATAAACTTCCTAAAGAAATCCATGTTCACACTCAGCATCAGTTCATCCCCTCTTGGCGTCGTTCCCATTTTTTGCAACAACCTGGCGAAACTATGCTTGTAACTTGAAGTATAAATGTCGTTTTCTCCCATTACAATTACATAGTACAAATCCTGTGCAGACAAAGGCTCAATTGCCTTCATCCTTATGGCCAAATTGTTTTGTTCGTGCAATTCATTGATGGGATTTATAAAATATTTAATGGCTTTTGTTTGTAACATTTCTCTTAAGCCGTTTCCACCAAACATTGCTACCGGTGTATCTTTTGCTATCAGCCTTTGCTGGTAATTGATTTCCGTTTTTACCAGTAATTTAAAATACCCCACATTGTCCATTCGCTCTTCACCATCTCCTATCAGCTTTTTTATGCTGTCGATAGATTGTTTGCCATTGATAATATCATCTAAAAAAGGAAAGTAAAACAACGCATTGGGAGTATGGCTGATTTTTACAATAGCTGTCACCAGCGGGTTGGTATTTTTCTGGATTAATTTGGCCTCGGGAGAATTTCCGGAAGAGGCATAATCATACAATTGTTTGGGATTATTTAAACTGGCCAACACCACCATGCTGTCTGCAAATGGCTCATTCACAAAGGGGCGAATGGAAGAAAGTATCTTATCCGGATTCAGCGTGCAGAACTTTAGATAAATGATTTTTTTACTTTCGTTGTAACCTTTATTTGCTTTAAATATTTCAGTATTTATTTTACCTATTTCGTACGGTGCTTCTTCAATAATGGAAGCCATACTCAGGCTGTCGATATTGGCTCTCAGAATTTTTTCGAAATTATTGATCAGCAATGGAGCAAGTACCGGATTTAGTTTATGTGCTTTCCATTCCAATCTGAAATTTAACACCACTTCCTGAACATAATTTAACTGGCGTATCTTTTCATTATTAGTAGGCACTTTACTGGTTGTTTCTATGAAATCCTGCAGACCTTTTATTTTACGGAATATCGCATCCGTTACCTGCAGATTAACTTCTTCATTGGAAGAAACCTTAATCATACCATCCAGCTTTCCGTCTGCCTTATCACATTTAACCTGCTCCTCTTTTATGCGCTCGTGGTTGCGTTGGCGCTGTATCGGTACAACAACAGAATCTGCCAAACCAAAAACATCCGAAAAGAGCACGGAAAATATAATGGGTAAAAAATATTTCTTCATAAAGACATTCAACTGCAAAGATGACTAAAAATACTTGACTCTTTTTAAAGATTGATTTTAATACGGTGCAGTGCAAAGTTACTGCATGCGGTTAACAATTTGATAATATCGGAATCCCTTGTGGCTGATGCAATATTCAGCTGATAGACTACTTTTGTGCATCGAAAAAAGGTATGAGTAATGTTAAAAAAATATTAATTGCTGATGATGAACCAGACATTCTGGAGATCATACAATTTAACCTTCAACAGGAAGGGTACGAAGTAGTAACTGCAAAAAATGGCGATGAGGCGCTTGACCAGGCTAAAAAACATCATCCAGACCTGATTATTCTGGATATTATGATGCCAGGCAAAAATGGCATTGATGTGTGCAATATTCTGCGCATGCAGCCGGCTTTTAAAGAAACATTAATCATTTTTTTGAGTGCTCTGAGCGATGAAGGTACAGAAGTACGTGGCCTGGAAACCGGCGCGGATGACTACCTGACCAAACCCATCAGCCCGAAGGTACTTACCAGTAAAGTAAATGCACTTTTCAGAAGATTAAATAAAGAAGGCAGTGATGCTGTACAACTGGGTGACCTAAAAATAGACAGGGAAAAATACATTATCAACTACCAGGGAAATGATATTATTCTGGCCCGCAAAGAATTTGAATTACTTGCTTTACTGGCCTCCAAACCAGGAAAGGTTTTTTTACGCAATGAAATATTAAACCAGGTCTGGGGAACTGAAGTTATTGTAGGCGACCGTACAATTGATGTACATATCCGTAAAATTCGTCAGAAACTTGATCTGGATTGTATTACCACCGTAAAAGGTGTCGGGTATAAATTTGAATTGTAACGCTACGGCTAGTCATGCGGATTACATGACACAACTCCCCTTCTTCTATAAAAACAGTTTAACTTACACTTGTTTAATCCCAAATATTTAAACAGGTAATTGTAAAAAATGTTTTCTACCAAAAATTTAAGTCCACAGCAACTTTCAGCTATCACCGCGTTTATAATTGCAGCTCCCATCAGCGCTGCAATTTATTATTTTCATCCTGTTTGGTATGTACCTGTTCTTTCTTTTATAATCATTTGTTTGGGCAGCTATAGAATGATTTTATTTATGGTACAACGTTTTGTTTACCGTAAAATAAAATTGATTTACAAATTGATTTACCAGACAAAAGCAAGCAAAAGAGAAGAATTTTATTATAAAAATATTTTACCTCAAAAAAGCATTGATGAAGTAAGAGAAGATGTAGAAACCTGGGCCGAACAGCGTAAGGCAGAAATTGAAGTACTTAAAAAAAACGAAGTATACCGAAAGGAATTTTTGCAAAATCTGTCGCACGAATTGAAGACTCCTATTTTTGCCATCCAGGGATATGTGGATACACTCATCAATGGAGCACTGGAAAACCCGGAAGTAAACATGAAGTTTTTAAACAGCACCTCCAGGAATATTGACAGGCTGGTAAACCTGCTGGACGATCTGGATGAAATATCTAAACTGGAACGTGGTGAACAACAACTGTACAAGGAAAATTTCGTTATACAGGAACTGGTAAAAGATGTGTATGAGTCGCTGTTGATAAAAGCAGAAAAAAAGCAGATACGCATGGTAATAAAAAAAGGTTGCGAGGTACCGCTGAGTGTATTTGCTGATAAAGAAAAAATAAGACAGGTGCTGATTAACCTGGTAGAAAACGCCATTAAATATGGCAAGCAAAATGGCACCATTGAGGCAAGTGCTTACAAGATTGATGGTAAACAAATTTTAATTGAAATTAGTGATGACGGCAACGGCATTGCTGAAGAACATCTGGACAGGATATTTGAAAGATTTTACCGCACCGATCTCGCCCGCAGCCGTAAAGTTGGTGGCAGCGGCTTAGGGCTTGCTATTTGCAAACATATCATCGAAGCCCATAACCAGGCAATGCATGTACGCAGCGCAATTGATGTAGGCACTACTTTTGGATTTACGCTCGAGTCTAAAAAAGATCAATAACTACTTACTTGAATCTTTTCTTTTACGAAAGGGTCATCCACTGCATTTCCCGCAAGATTATTATTAAGGTTTTAGTAACGTACTGTTTACAATTAGTACACATTGTACAGTGAACTTTACATTAAACTATATCCGTTGATAAAAAGAAAACTTGATGTAGCTGTAATTTCTGATGTTCATTTAGGCACTTATGGCTCCCGTGCCAATGAATTGTCCCGCTATCTCTCCACGATTGATCCCGCCATTTTAATTTTAAACGGAGACATTATTGACATCTGGCAGTTTAGCAAAAAATATTGGCCTCCCGGACACATGCAGGTGATTAAACAAATTACCAGTATGCTTAGCCGTGGCATAAAAGTGTATTATGTTACCGGCAATCACGATGAAATGCTTCGCCGCTTTGAACATTTTTCAGTTGGAGATTTTCACATTGTAAATAAAATGGTAATTCATCACGGCGATGGTAAACGTAGTTGGATTTTTCATGGCGATGTATTTGATGTGATTATGCAACACAGTAAATGGCTGGCAAAGCTGGGAGCCGTTGGTTACGATACACTGATTTACATTAACGCATTCATTAACTATATCAGCAAAAAATTGGGAAAAGGAAAAATTTCACTCTCAAAAAAAATAAAAAATTCCGTAAAAGGTGCAGTAAAGCACATCAATAATTTTGAAGAAACTGCAGCCAGCATTGCTATTGAGAAAGGTTATGACTATGTATTGTGCGGACATATTCACCAGCCGGCGAACAGGACAATCAATACCGGCAATGGCAGCGTTAATTATCTCAATTCCGGCGACTGGATTGAGAATTTAACTGCTCTTGAATACGACGACAATAAATGGGCTGTGTACTATTTCCAGGAAGATAAGTTAGTGCAGGAGTTGACAGATTCTTTCTACACAGACGAAGCTGCATACCTGCGTACGGCTGAGTTGTTTAAAATAATGATGCAGGATTTTGCGATTACATCTTAAAACATTTTTATGAAAGTACTCTACGCCATCCAAGGCACCGGAAATGGACATGTAAGCAGGGCCAATGAAATTATTCCCTTCTTAGAAAAAAAATGCGACCTCGACATTTTATTGAGCGGCACCCAGGCAGATGTAGGGCTTAATTACCCCATTAAATTTAAAATGAAGGGACTGTGTTTTATATTCGGCAAGAAGGGCGGCGTAGACATGTACAAAACGTTTAAGCAAATGCAGTCGAAAAAGTTTTTATCGGAAATAAAATCACTTCCGGTTGAAGACTATGATCTTGTTATAAATGATTTTGAACCTGTAAGCGCCTGGGCGTGCAAGTTAAAAAATGTCCTCTGCATTGGTATGAGCCATCAGTGGGCCGTACTACACGAAGATGCCCCCAAACCTGCATCTAAAGACTTTTTCGGCACCATGATTTTAAGACATTATGCACCCTGTAAAACCGGTGTAGGATTTCATTTTAAGCCTTATGGCGAAAATATCTTCACGCCGGTGATAAAAAGAGAAATTCGCAATGCCCCCAAAAAAAATCTTGGTCATTATACTGTTTATCTGCCAGCTTATTCGGATAAAAAGTTAATCGCTTTTTTATCCGTCTTTAAAAATATCCAATGGCAGATTTTTAGTAAACACACTAAAAAATCTTACACCGCAGGCAACTGCAGCATTAAGCCTGTAAGCACTGCTGAATTCACAGAAAGTTTTACCACCTGTGAAGGTGTTATATGTGGAGCTGGCTTTGAAACACCGGCGGAGGCATTACAGATGGGTAAGAAATTATTGGTAGTGCCTATGAAACATCAATACGAGCAACATTTAAACGCTGCCGGCGCACAGGATCTGGGTGTGCCTGTTATAAAAAGTCTTAAGAAAAAGCACCTGCACAAAGTTGAAAACTGGCTGAAGGAAAAGAATGCATTGCAAATTTATTTTCCGGACGAAACGGAAAAAATTATTGACCTCGTATTGGCGATGCCGGCAGTAAAAATCGTTGACAAAAAACGTGCTAAAAGCTTGCCTGCCAATGGCATTTTACTTCCCCGTTGGGTATAAATTATACGGCTGCTTTTACCTAAGTACGTCATTACTCCGGATATCCTGCAACAAGCGGCTTGCCTCATCAGACAACACAGTAGCCTTTAATTCTCCAGCCTGCTTAAAGGTAAAATATTTACAGGTTGCATCGTTCATTCTAAAATCGATATCCTGTAATACCATGTTATTTTTAAAAAAATGCAACGACCCGTCATAACCACATTTCAAATCAGGCTTTGTAGTTGATGCACTGATTGCATTACTTAAACTGGTTATAGTTTTTTTATCGCGGATAATTTTTACCACAACCACGGTATCCATTGTGCCATCGCCTTTAAAAAAATTGATGGCAACACTGTCGGCGGTTATTATACGCTCTTGTAACATAGTGTTTGGTCTGCTGCAAGCAATAAAGCGACTTAAAAAGCAGACAAATAATATCATCTTCATTTTGTAAATATACAAGACCGGATTTAATATTGTAATCAAAAAACAAACCACCTGGCAGGACTACCAGGTGGTACAAGCGTTTAAATTTGTTCTTGCTTAAGGAAACTTGTTTGAGATTGCTATACTTAAAAGAAGGTTCAGGTGCCAATAGAATGGTTGCAAGTTGGTAAATGTGTGTTACCAAAATATTATTGCAGGGTTACGTAAATGTTATATGATGTACAACACCTTAGCCAACATCGATTCAAAATCTCAAAAATGAATTCAATAAAAACAAATCACCCGGTAAAATGTGCCGGGTGATTTGTTTCAGCGACTTGCTGCATATTTAAAGATGCTGATCACTCTTTCTATTAAAAATTATATTTAACTCCAAACTGTGCCTGGAAACGACTGTTTAATGGATCAACTGTATAATAGTGATTGTTTAAACCTGTTGGCGCATTAAAATTAAATGTTGGCAAATAGCCAGATGAAGGTTTACCAGCAGCTACACCATTTGCATCTTTAACAAAAGTGAGTAAGTTAGCAGTGTAGTTATTTACATTGGTAACAAAATAAACATGACCCCAATTATTATTCAGCAGGTTCAACACATTAAAAATATCGAGGCTTATTTGAATAGAGCGGCCACCCTCTTTACCAAATTTAAACTCATGCATTAATTTCATATCAACGTCATGGTTCCATGGGGTTCTTAACCCATTTCTTTCTGCATACTGCCCTCTCCTGGAGTTTAAATATTTATCACCTGATATTAGATTATTTAAGTCCGTCCATTGCTGAGCCGCAGTGTAAACCTGGCCATTTTTTGTAAAATCCGCAAGCCGGATATCATTTTGATCTCTTGGTATATATGGCAGGTTAGCATTGGCCGAATTACCAAAAGGATTGCCTCCTGAATTGTAAACAACAGAATAAGGACTACCAGATTGGCCAGCATAAAAGAAAGCAAGTGTGGTAAGATTCGCTTTATTCCATTCAAGATTTACTCCAGCTGTAGCAACTACTCTGTGACGCAAGTCAAAATTTGAATAGGCTAATTGCGGATTATTTGCAACTATCGCAGGATTAACTTCGAAGTTAGATTGGAAAGAATTACGGATACCGTTGCTTAAATCTTTGCTCATTCCGTAAGTGTATGCAGCACTCCAGTTTAAGCTTATTCTGTGCGACCCCAGCTTAGAATAATTTGAATTTTTATTTAGCTGGGCAGTTAAATTATACCGATAGCCCTTTGTAGTGTTGGTTAACAAGTAAACATTCGAGTATTGAGAATTCAATTTACCACCTACATAAACAGGTGACTGGGAAGGGCCTGAACCAAAATACTGCACGCTGTCTTTTATATTAATCTGCTGAAATTTTACATCATACAATGTTTTAGTATACAAGGCATCCAGCGTCAATTTATACCCTTTTCCGAAGCGGATATCAACCGCAATATTCGATCTCCAAACAGTGGGTAATTTAAAGTGGTTATCAATCACATCAATTTCTCTTGTGTTTGTTGCATTCGCATTTGCCAGTGCATGAGCATTAATGGTATCCTGCAGGTTAAGTGGATTGATTGCCAATGGTACGTTAACATTACCACCAATAGTATTTGTTGCAGATGGCCTGAAATCGATGTTATTATAGTTACCGCCAGACAACGTTTCCGCATAGCCTAACCATGCAAAAGGCATTCTGCCAACAAAAATTCCTGTTCCGCCCCTTACCACCAGGGTTTGATCGCCTTTTACATTCCAGTTAAATCCAAGCCTTGGCGAAATGGTAGGTTTACCAAGCCATTTATTGGTAAGCTGGTTAAATGGTGTATTGTTATAAGTTGCATTAGAGGTATTGTTTTTTGCGGTTGCAAAATCCTTATCCACCGCCACATTATTGCCAAGGAACGGATAGTCAATTCTGAAACCACCGGTCAGTTTAAAATTACGATGCAGAGAAATTTCGTCCTGTGCGTAAACGCTTGTCAGGTTCACATTGTAGGGGCTTGGTGGGTTGTTATACAAGTCGTCCCTTGTGTTAGGATATTTGTCGTTGGTAGAATATGCTCCACGAATTCTGCTGGGTTTGTCTGTCAGGAAGTTGGCCAAATTTGAGTATTCCCAACGGCCATTCCAGGAATTTACAAAACCGTAAGTAAGTTTATAAAATTCATTGTGTGTACCAAAAGTAAACTTATGAATGCCTTTTGTAAGGGTCAGATTATCATTAACTTCAATGGTCTGCTGCTTCATGTTGTAAATAGAAGCTTCACGCCATGTACCTACCCATGCCGCACCACCGCCAATATCCATAAAGGGAGACAGTACACCGGGGAAATCCCTGAACTCATGTACGTTGATATAACTTACACTTAACTGGTTACTTAACTGGTTAGAAATAGTAGTTTTTAATTCCGAAGTAAGATTTATATTTTTTGTATGCTGTGTAAAATCAGTAGAGCCAAACTGGAAGTTGGTAGAAGTGCGTTCCAGATTGTTACCTACACCATTGGTGTAAATTCCTCTTACAGTCAATGTGCTTTTAGGATTCAATTTAAAATCCAGCCTGGCAAATAACTTATCACTGTTGGTAAAGATTTTATAAGCTCCCTGGTAGGAACCTGCGTCGTAATTGTATTTGGTTTTTAATTGGTTGTAAATACTTGCAGCATCTGTTAAACTAATTGCTGCTCCAGGATCGCCTGCATTGTAAAATGTTGGTTCCTGGCGACGTGTTTGTTCAAAATTTACAATAAAGAAAGCTTTATTTTTTACGATAGGCCCGCTTAATGTTGCACCATACTGATAGTCGTGAAAATCAGCGCCAATTTTCGTTTTCAATCCATCTGCACTTTTACCCATCAGTGCCTGGTTACGGCCATAACCGTAAACAGATCCGTGTATTGTGTTGGTACCACTTTTAGTTACTGCATTAACAGAACCGCCGGTAAAATTTCCAAGCTTTACGTCAAAGGGTGAAAGTTGTACCTGTACTTCCTGTATTACATCAATGCTGTAGGGATTGGTACGTGTACCTGCACCAGCAGCACCTGACTGACCACCACCACTTGTACCACCAAAAGAGTTGCTAAAGCCAATAGCATCATTATTGATAGCGCCATCCACAGTAAGATTGTTGTACCTGAAATTACTACCGGCAAAAGAGTTGTTGTTTGATTGAGGTGTCAATCTTGTAAAATCGCCCAGGCTTCTGCCCAGGGTTGGTAAGGTATTCATTTGTGCCCTGCCGATGCTTAGTCCGTTACTGTTTTTCTTTGTTGCTGATACCACTACTGCTTCAAGGCTGCCTGTGTTAACCTTCATTACAATATTCAAATCGGGGTTGTTACCCAATGTTAAATTTACATCCTGGGCTCTTTCTTCTTTAAAGCCCACAAAGGAGATGGCGACCGTATAAGGGCCACCAGGCTTTAAGTTGGTAATACTAAAAATACCCTTTTTATTAGTTTGTGTTTTTGAAACTGCACCGGTTGGCACGTGCGTAAGTTCCACTGTTGCTCCCTGAATGATCGCTCCTTTTTCGTCGTGTATAATACCACTTAGAGATGAAACAGTTTCTTGTGCGTAACCTGTTATTCCTGCTAACATTAATAAAGCAAATATTAATTTTCTCATAAAACTTTGCATTTTTTTATTTTCTGCAAAGCACTCACTCCAATGTTAAGGCAATATGTATTTTATGTTATTGACAGGTTAATACATCCTGGCACGCTAACGTTTATTTATATAAAGACAGACCTGCTGATTTATCCAAAACTTAATTTATTAAATCACCTTAAATGACTTAAGTGAATGGCTGTTAACCGATTTTCTATTATCACAATAGTTGTTATACAATCTATGGTTTTACAATCTTTACAACATTCCCATTTGAGTCATACTCATTTTTACCTGTCAATTCGCCCAGCTGATTGTAATTTTTCCACTCCCCTTTTTTGAATCCATGCACATAATCTCCCTCACTTTCTGTATATCCATTTTCATAAAACCAGGTTGCAGGGCCGTGGTATTGCCCGAATGTATCCAGCGGAAGTTTTGCTTTCAATTGACCGTTGCCATAATACTCAGCAAAAAAAATCCGCTTGTTGTTTTTTGTAATAATAATCTGCCTGACAGTGTCCGACGCATCTTTCATTACCTGGCATACAACAGTTTCCTTACTACTAATATAATAGGTAGCTGTTGCAAATTTATTAGTGCCGTATTTTTTTACGTACGAGGTGTCGCTGCTTTTTTTAATTGAATCAAGCCAGTTGTAATTCACGCCGGTGGTCGACGGTGCTTTTTCTTTTTTGGCATTACAACCGAACATAAAAAGAAAAGCGGTAATTATTGAAACGTATTTCATTTGTAAATAATAAACGGTTAACAGTGAAAACCTAAAAAGCAGCTAACCAGTAGCTGCTTTTTTATTTGTATTAAAAGATCTTAATTAAATTTTGTCCATGTTTTCCACCATGTATCGCCAACAGCGCAAGCCCCTTTATAGCTAACACTTGTGAAACCATTCGCCAGTTTTGGATGAGTGAAAGATCCTCCAGTTACAGCAGGGGACCCTGATGTTGGATTAAAATCCGGAGTTGAATAATTAAACGGCGCGGTTAAACCTACAAGGTCGTTGGTAGCTAAAATGCTATTGCCATAGTCAGGGGTGTTAAACCAGGTAGTAATAGTTGCCGTAGTGTTAGGCGTAAGCGGCGTATTGCTATTGGTTCCCAAACTATATAGTACTGGTGTTGGGCAACCGGCAATAATTGTGTTTTGTACAAACAGTGAACCTGAAATATTGTTGTCGGTAGGAACTCCTTTGGTAGCGTCAATATACAGACCGTTCGGATACCCCATTATGATGGAATTGAACAAAGACAAGCTTGAGTTTCTTCTTATTTGTGCTCCCCAAACAAAAAGGCTATTGCCGGTATTAGTTAATTTTTCTTTAGGTCCCATTACCGTCATGTTGCTAAAAATTGCACTTGTTTGTGGCAATAGCGAACTACCGGAAGCATCATTATCACTTTCGAATGCCTCACTTTTTGAAATATCTGCAACTGATGAATCTCTTAGCGAAATACCAAACTGTACCTTACCGCTAAATCCATTATCAGTATCAAAATCATCATCCAGCGTGCGGAAAGAAATCAGGTGGGTGCAATTTACTGTACCACCAAACCATTCAAAAGAATCATCGTTTGCGTAAGATACCTGTACATTATCTATGATGGTTTTATTGCCTACACCGCCAAAAGTCAAACCGTTAATTTCTTTGTCAGGTAAAAAAGCGTACCCTGCATATTCAATGCGGACGTACCTCAGAATACCACTGTTATCTGCAGGATTCTGACCCTGAGATGCAGGAGTTCCATACAATCCAAGACCATCGCTATTGTTTACACCACCTTCAATTTCACCAATACCCTGAACTCCGTTAAAAGATGCGTTCGTTGGAGCATTGCCTAATAATATTACACCAGCCCAGTCTCCACGCTGCGGAGTTGCTGCTTCTGAAGTAAATACAATCGGCTTATCGGCAGTTCCGTCAGCTATTATTTTACAACTTCTTGTTATAATCAATCCACCGTTTTTACCATTTTCGCCTACAATCTTTGTTCCTGGCTCAATTGTAAGAATGGCGCCGTTTGTTACATATACCAATCCACGGAGCTTATACGTATAGGCTGCTTTCAAAGTAAGGTTGGCGCTTATCCTTCCTTCCAATATCGTGTTTACAGTTTGGTTATTTGTTGTGGTATCCTGCACTACTGTTGTAGGTCCGTCCATTTCTATTTTGCGGCATCCCAAAGATGTGGCAGCAATTAACACACTGTAGAGAAATAATTTTTTCATGTTGTTATTTTTGTTGTTCTGTTTTTTAGTTTGTCTTTTAAAAATTATATCCAAAACTTACACTTACGTTCGTTCCATATTTTCTTTTGATCGCAAATGCATCAATACCCTTATCGTATTTTTTATTATCATTTAAGTCATTGTAGTAAATGGCCTGCTGATTAAATATGTCCGACACATTCAGTTTTAGTTCGCCCTTATTTTTCATAATTTTTTTAGCTACCTGAAAATCCATTACGGCTCTTGGATTTTCCCAGATAGGTGGCTGATCGGAGCCGCCCACAAATACAATTCTTCTTCCAATCTGGTTAAACAGTAGCGTTGTAGTAAGGCCTGTTTTTTCAATATCGTACTGCAGACCTGCGTTTAAAAGATAGGGGCTTTGTCCCTGCATTGGCCTGTCAAGCGATGTACTTTGGCTGGTAACCCGGTTGTAGATATATGACACATTTCCCTGTACGGTGAAATTTTTAAAGGAAGGATTGAAGTCAAGCTTTTTTCTGAATTCCACTTCTGCTCCAAAGCTGTTGGCTTCATCTGCATTGATAAAATTATAAGTGCTTGCCCCGCCTGAACCCACATTAAAATAAGCTTCAATGGGGTTTTTAAAATACTTATAAAAAACACCGAGCGTAAACAATTCGCCGGCTCTTGGATACATTTCGTAGCGCAGGTCAAAATTGGTAACCTTGGTTCTCACCAATGCTGTGTTTCCTGCAACCGTTGCTCCCAAATCAAAATCATAAAATTGAAAAGTACTCAGTTCCCTGAATTCAGGACGAATAACTGTTTGCGATCCCGATACCCTGAAATTGGATTTATCTGTTAACTTGTAAGTAAGATTTACACCGGGTAAAAAGTCAGTCACTTTACTCTGTACATGTCTTGGATCGCTTTTTTTCATGCTGCCAATAACCTGGTCAAAATTCTCAACGCGTACTCCCCAAACGGCACGAAACTTATTGGTAATCTGATTATCGAATTGCAGAAAACCGGCGTTTAAAATTGAATTGGCTATGTAGCGGTATCCTTCGCCGGACAATTCATTAAAAGCAAACTTATTGTCAAAGCCAGTTCCAAAATTTTCCTGCGCAAACACCTGGTCGAGGCCCAAATGACGCAAGCCAGGATTATCAGAAGGCAGGTAAATTGCAAAAGGCCTTGCATCAAACAACCGGTCTTTAACTTGGAAAAAATAGCCGCCTTTTATTGTCTGCGTTAACCCGTTGCCTTTAAAACTTTTGCTCATATCGCCTCCTGCGGTATAAACGTAATCATTTAAAAAACCATAGTATCTGCTACCACTTTTTTGTGATGATTTTGAAGCTCCGATTAACAATGAATAAGGAGAAGCCGGATTGGTAGGATCATCCTGGTTGTACTGCACACGACGCTGATCGGGTATATACTGATCCAGGATATTAAAGCTGCCAAACCAGTGTAATTTAGCGCCGTATTTTTTAATATTATGATCGCCGGTTAGCTGTGTGTTAAAAAAAGTATTTGCTTTAAAAGCCAATTCATACGCCTTAATATTATCGCCCGTCGCAGGATTGGTTTCAAAGTCTTTTCCTGTTCTTAAAGTGGTATAATCAGTTGTATTTACATTCAACATGTTTTTGAGCGAAATTTTGGTATTGCTGCCCAGTTGAAGCGTAAAGTTGGCCAATGCTCCCGCAAGAATATCAGTTGAATATTTATTATTAAAGTAGTCGAAGTTTAAACTGGCTGTATTGTTTTGAAAAAGATTTACCTGATTTTCAAAATCTATGGCCCTGTTGCTGCGGTTATAATTTACAGCCATAATTGCTGCCAGTGTATTCTTGCCGCCTAGCTTTTTATTAAATCCCCCATTGATCAAAAAACTTTCGTTTAAAAGCGGTAAAATGTTTGAGCTATTTTTTTGTGTACTCCAGATATTGGTAAAGTCTTTTCCATAAGCAGTTTTTGCACCATTATCCAGATCAGCAAAAGCGCCTTTTAATGGGAATCCTGCAGGTAAGCCTCTTGTTCCGTTATCGTAACCCAGAAAGTCAGTGTTGCTTCCTTTGTAAGTATAAAAGTCTTTTCCGATGGTTTGTGTATTAAAACCGGTACCAACCTGGATACTCAAAAAATCTTTTGCAGGAATATCCTTCGTATTCACCTGTATCAGGCCACCAGCCCACTCTCCCGGTAATTCCGGTATAAAAGATTTATTGATAATAATATTATCAATCATAGAAGAGGGTAAAATATCAAAGCTGAATGTTTTACGGTCTGGTTCTGTACTGCTCATTAAAATGCCATTCAGCATAGCCTGATTATAACGATCCGCCAATCCTCTTACCACTAAATATTTTCCTTCCTGAACGGATGTTCCGGGAACGCGTTTTAAAACTTCCCCGGTGTTTTTATCCGGAGATCTTCTGATAGCCTCTGCACTGATCACCTGCGCTACAACCGGGGCATTTCTCTGGTAAGCAATTAGAGCCGATACTGATTCTTTTTTTGTAGTCGACCGTATTACAACCCCTGTTTCAGTTTTAGTTGAAGCTTCAAGAATAATATCGAGGTGGGTAACTTCATTGGGCTTAACCTCTACATCAGCTAATTCTTTTGTGATAAAACCAACGGAGGTAAGACGAAGGGTATATTTTTTTCCGGCATCGATATTTAACTGAAAATAGCCATCTGTATTGGTTGAGGTAATGGCTTTTGCGCCGTCAACTGCAATGCTGACTCCTGATAAATTTGATCCTGTTTTTGAATCGGTCACCTTACCTTCTATCTTGCTTTTCTGAGCAAAAGCGTTCAACGAGCCGACAATAAACAGTACTAACAATCCTCCAATTCTCATGCGTTATAATTTGTGCAAAGAGACGGTGGCTATGTTAAGCGGCTGTTAACGCAATGTTACGGAAAGGTTACGGCTGTGTTAAGCGAATGTTACCCCGCTTATATCTGTCCAAAATTTCAACTGCAGCACATCTAAAAAAATGTCTTTTACTGTAGTAAATGGAGTTGTTGAATTAACAGCAGGGAAACGGGGATTATTGGATCAGCCGTTTATAATACTTTAAAGTTGATTACAGAAATCCAACATGGTCAGCAGGTCGGTCTCTTTGTTAAAATCGGGATGATGTTGTTGAATGTATTCTTTAATAGCCAGTGCTGTACCTTCTTTAAAGGCTTTCATAAAATCCTTTGGCGTATTGATTTTGTATAAGTTATTAAAGTTTTTAAGCCAGAAATGCCTTGTTATTTCGATGGCATAATTCCCCTTAAAAGGCCGGCTAACATATACACTGGTGACTGTATTATTTACCTTTCCAGCATTTTGATTGGATATGCCATTGTTATCCGCTGCAGCCACCATAGGGTTTATTTTACTGCCATAACTAATAAGTAAATCTGTTTTGCCCGTGTGGGTTGCAACTTCGTACACTATATTTTTTACGGGTATAAATTTTTTGTCGGCAATGTAAATGGTATCCACAGTTGTTAAACCAGTCAGCGTGAAAGCTGTGCCATCTTTTCTAAAAAGAATGGATTGGTCATAAGCGCAATAGTTTAAAGGGGCCTGGTTTACCTCGCCAGATTTTAACAGTACAGTACCGTCAACAAACTGATCATACAAATAGGATTGGTGGGCAATCACACTATCATCGTAGGATTGGGCGTACAGGATAAATGATGAGCTTAAAATAATTGAAAATGCAAATATTATTTTCTTCATAATAATTTTACGGATTAGAACACGAAATATATTTAAAAGTAGCATAAATTATTCTTGAACCCTAAATACATTTATAAAAACAGGGCTCACACTTTAAAGCGTGAGCCCTGTTTCAATATCTACTTGTACTAAACGATATACAATTATTCTCAATAAAATTTGTCAGTAAGATTCCGAAGCCCTCCGGCTAAATTGTCGTAGTGGAAATTGAATTCAAATTTATGAGCCACAGGGTCTGCAGTTACAATAGTTATATCTCCAACAATAGCCACACCAGATTTCGCTACGCTTTCGGCATCAAATTTAACTTTAAAATTGCTCAATACGCCATTGTTATCTGTAAAACTTATAATATACTTTAAACCTGCAGCACCGCTAAGAGCAGAAACACTTTTTGGACTAATTGGAGAAAAAGTGCTGGGAGTAATGCTATGAATCACAGGAATTCCAGTGCCATCAAAATTATTATATCGAGTATACTCACGGGTATAAGACCCTGCAATTGGGTTACCAATAGCATGAAAATATATTGTTCCAAAATTTGAACTCACAATATTACCTTCAGCGTCCTTAATGGTTAAAGGCAACATGTAGCTTTTAAGAACACTAATTTTGGAAGGGTAAAAAACAACCTGCATTGGTGCAATGGTTTGTCCCGCCTTAATGACTGCTGCAGTTGAAACTAAATGGTAGGTAGAATCCGGCATCAATTCATAGTTAATAGAATCTCCCCCCAAATTGTCCATTAGTTTACTTGGATCAACGGCAATCGTTACGTTAAGATCTTTGCTAAAAGTGATAGGTCCAGCCAGACTTATATTATAGTTCGCCGTATCAGCTAGGTCTGTGCTTTTATAAGTTAAACCTGCACTTGCAAAATTTTGTAACCCTGAATTTATAGTATTATTTCCGGCTTGTAAATATTGCAACTCCATGATAGGGGCTGTAGTTTTATCAGGATCAATATTCATATCGCCCTTTTTTAGGCATGATGCCATGCTTAACGAAGCTATTAAAATGGCAAATGCATATTTCACTTTAAATATTTTCATGTTGATAGTTTTAAGTTTTAATTATTGTGCCCAGAAAATTAAGGACGTGAACGGTGCTATTCCGGTTGGTACATTAGCCCCATTGTACGTGCTTTCAGATACAGGATACATGATTCTTGTTGGCAATTTATCCGGACGTGTACTTTCAGACACGGTAGAAGCAAAAGTCTGGTATCCGGTTCCTCCTGGAACTATTGTGGGATAGTGTGTCCGACGATATTCATTCCAGGCCTCTTGCCCATTTACAAAATTAAGCGCAATAAATTTTTGTGTAATTATTGCTTCTTCTTTTTTATCAGTTGTATTTGCCAAGGCGAAATTAACAAGATATTTACTGCTGTTATCAGCCTTGTATTTTGTTACCAGGGCTGGAATATCTTCACTTACAGAGCCGTCAGGCAATTGAAAAGTATAATTAAAAGCCGCTGTTATTCCTTTATCGAAAAGCACTGCAGGATCACCGTCGGTGATGATACCCTTTAATGCAGCCTCGGCCTGTAAAAAATAACTTTCTGAAGCAAGCATAAGTGGCTGGCCAGCATCGGGGCCCTTTAGAATACCAACTTGATTTCCATTAGCGGTGCCGTCCCGGTCTGTGCCTGAAAACCAAAAACTGCCCGTTGGACTTGAAACAAGGTTATTGCTTTCGACACCCAGTTGATTAATACCTGTATTTGGAAATTTAAAGTAGATTGCAGTCCCTCTTGCGGTATCAATTATTGTGTTACCATCGTAAAATCCAAAAATAAACTTGCTGGGCATCCATGCCTTGTTTGCAGCACTTCCGGTATAGCCATAAGCCCAGGTATTCCAGGCAGGATTTTGTTTGCCATTATCTCTATTATATCCAGGGTTTACCAATGCATCAGTGGTTAAAAATCCGTCACTGCTGAAAGTCTTGTTTGCAAAATCTACCTTATCCCCACCGCGTATAATCAATCTTAATTTAAGCGTATTTGCAAATTTTTTCCATTTAGTTGCACTACCGCCAAACAATACGTCTGCGCTTCCCAGCGGTGTAACACCGGGTACATTTGCACCAGCATTAAATAAAGCAATCGCCGTATCAAGCTGGTTTGCAAGATCTTTATAGATATCTTTTCCAGAAGAATAAGCGGGTGTCAGATTATTTGACCCTTGTAACGCCGATTCATAAGGCACGTCATTGAATGCATCCACCAACAGTTGAAATTCGTATGCTTTCATTACTCTGGCCGCTGCATTATAATAATCATAAATATCCTGGCCGGCTGTCTTATTTAAAATAGCCTGGTAATCCTCCAGGTTATCGTATGTAATGCCCCATAAACCTGTATTGGACGTAGTGTAATTATAGGTGATTGATTCTCCAAAGCCTCCATATCCGCCAGCATTAGCAGCATACATTCCTGTTTGTGATCCGTAAGAATTATATGAATTTGTTACACTGGCAGTGTAAGTTAGTGCCTGAGGCAGAATCAATTCCGGTGTAGCCGATGTTGCCTGATTGGGATTAGTATTTATATCAAGATATTTTTTACAGGAAGTGCCCAGCACTGCGATTCCTATAAGCATACCTGCGATTGTTTTTTTCATAATTAATATTTTTTTGTTTGCCATAACTACACTGTTGGCGTATTATGGTTTTAATAATGTCGGTTGTTTTTAAGCCAGGTAAACTTAAAATTTGAAAGATATTGTGGCACCATAAAAACGGGATGGAGGCGCTGAGTCAAGGCCTGTGATACCGATACCGTTGTTATCATTACCAGCACTGCTATATTCCGGATCTGTGTATAAGTTATCTTTAGCCATCCACAAAGCAAGGTTTCTGCCCTGCAGGCTTACTGTAATTCCCTTTATTGTATTGTTCTTTTTGCCAAAAGAGCGGCCAGGAATGTCGTATGAAACAGATACTTCCCTCAATTTCCAAAAATCACCGTTCGTAACGTAGTTAGAGGTTACATCACGGTTAATACCATCCGTCCAGAAACCATTATTACCATTACCATTTGCAATAGCTACACTTGTATTCGGCATATAACTGCCTGGTTTATTCGGATCTGCAATAACAGAATTAGGATAAACAAAACTTTGCCTGTTGTAAACTGCAGTTCTGATGCCGGTACCAGACCAATCCAATTCAGTACCCATAGAGTTAAATACTTTGTAATTGCCACGATGTTCAAACAAGAATGATAAACGCAGGTTTTTATACTGAATTGAACCATCAAGACTAAGCCTGTTTTTCGCACTGGCATTACCTAACACGGAAATAGCTGAAGCCTTTGTTGGTAATCCCGTAGTGCTATTTACTATAACATGTCCAGCAGCATCTCTAACATAATCGAAACCCATGATTACTGGAAAAGCATAACCTGCAACAGCGTAAGAAGCTCCTGAACCATTGCTGGACAAAGACAATTTAGGTAATTGGGCGCTGATAAAGTTTACATTGTTGTCCAGGTAGGTATAGTTACCTCCCACAGTTACATTCCAGTCAGAATTTTTAACTAGCGCATAGTGAGCGGTTGCTTCTAATCCGCGGCTCTGTGTTTGACCAGTATTAGTCAACAAGCCGCCAAAACCAGTGGCATTAGAAACAGCTGTATTTACAGTTTGGTCATCAGTTTTGGTATCAAACCATGTAACACTTGATACAAACCGATCTTTAAATAGATTCAGATCAAATCCCACTTCGTACCCTTTTGTTATCTCAGGTTTCAGGTTGTTAGATACCAACCCATTTCCAACGGTATATCCAGCAAGACCGCCGTAAGGAAATCCATTGGCCGTACTGTAAGTTGGCAACAAGTAATATGCGCCAAAATCACCGCTGTTACCAAGATTAACCAACCCCGTTTTTGAATATCCGCCCCTGAATTTCAGATAACTGATTTTATTGCTGTTTTTTATTGCACCAATAGCGTCGCTGGCAATGAAGGACAGATCAACTGAAGGATAGAAGAAAGAACGGTTAGTAACCGATAATCTTGAGTCCCAGTCATTCCTTGCAGTAGCATGAAGAAATAATACGCTTTTATATCCCAATGTTAACTTGCCATAAGCACCTTGCTGACGAGTTTTATAATTACTTTCGTTTGCGTTTGGAGTACCAACACCATTGCTGACATTGAATAAATCTGGAATTACCAGCCCATTGGCTCCTACGCTAACAAATTTTGACTGATTTTGATTTAATTGAAGCCCTCCCAATAAACCGAAATTGAAATTGCTGAATTTTTTATTGTAGTCAGCATACAAATCAGTTAACAGATTGGTGGTATAAGAACTATAATCACTTACGGATGCAGAAATATCTGATTTGGAGCTTGCATCTGTATTTTTTGCATATTCTGTAAACTTAAAAGCTCCAACTGTACTTTTACCAGAATAATTCCTGGTGGTAATACCCTGACGGGCAACCAGGTCAAGCCCTGTTACTGGGGTAACTCTCAATTCCACATTTGCGATAAAGTAATCATTCCGTGATTTTGATCTATAGTTATCCGCTGTAAAATAGGGGTTTTGATACCATGGGTTATAATACCCTATCGGATTGGCAAACTTATCAGTTCTCCAGTTTTTATACCTGGTGATATCTACGTTCGAAGGCATATTTAACATATTACCGTACATTGATCCTGTCTGAGTGGTAACGTCATACCTGTTTTGAGTGTAGGCTGAGTTGTAAGACACATTTACTTTGTTGCCCATTCTGCGGGTACCATTTACCCTTAATGAAGTACGGTTGTATTTGTCGCCAGGCGTTGTACCAGTTACTGTTGCATATTGTCCAGACAAATAAAAAGTAGAATTTTCATCACCATTTGAAACAGAAAAATCAGACTGGTTGGTGATGCCTTTCTGCCAAAACTTAAAATGACCATCGTTGTATTTATAAGCAGCTGAATCCTGTGACCCATCTTCCAATGGTGGTCCCAATGGTCTTACAACGCCATCAAATGCGGCTCCGTAAGATTGATTCTCCAGGTAATTATAAAAAGGTTGTCCATTGGCATCCAATCCATATGCAGTGCCGCCGGCCCCAAATTTAGTTTGTATTTTAGGATAAAAAGCAACTGATTCTACAGTGGTGGTATTGCTTACAGTTATAGCAGAAACACCTCTTTTCCCCTTTTTTGTAGTTACAATCAAAGCTCCATTGGAAGCCAGCGAACCATATAGAGCAGCAGCACCGGAACCATTTAATACAACAACATTTTCAATATCCTCCGGGTTAAGATTTCCCAAAACCTCACTTGGTACAATCACGTTGTCTAACACTATCAGGGCCTGGTTATTCCCTGTTAGTGAACGCTGGCCTCTTAATATCAATCTATAACTGGGGTTAACACCACCGCCTGTTCCGCTAATCTGGAAGCCTGCTACTTTGCCCTGCAAGCCACTTGCTACGTTGGTAGCTTTACCGGCAGTAATCGTTTGCGCATTGATGACTGTTGTTGCTGTACCAATTTCTTTTCTTTTGGATTTTATACCACCCGCTGTTACCACAATCTCATCCATCATGCTTAACTTATCTGCTAACGAAACGGAATATTGATCCTTTCCCGCACTCACTGTTATTTTTTCTGCGCCATAATTCACAGATGAAATAACCAGCACATCGCCGTTTTGGGCGTTGATTTTAAAATTTCCACCCTGGTCTGCTGCGACAGTCCCCTCGCCTTTTAATTTTTTGATGGTAGCTGCCGGTACAGGATTTCCCTTGGAATCTGTTACCCTACCCGATACTAACCGGGTTTGAGCAGAAACTACTACAAATGACAGTAAGGCTACCGTCAACATTGTCATAAATTTTCTCATGTTCAATAGATTTTTTTTTATTTTTTATAATGAAAAAAATAAACGAAGACTCAGCAAGGGCAAATTTGCTGAATTAACATTTATTTAATAAAGACGCAATAAAGGAACGATTTGCTGCGTTAACAACAAAATTTTTGTTAATTTTTTATCAATTTTCAAATAATACTGGTTTATTACCCCTCCTTGTTATAATTAATTTCATTTATTAAAATCACTTTAATAAACCGCTTTCAACAAATTTTCACCTAGTTTTTAAAAATTTCGCTAAAGTTTTAACCAAACTGGTAGATATTTATTATTATGTTTTTTTGCATACAACTGCTTATTTTTTTCTAAAAAATCTGAGAAAAAATGGTAACGGAGAACCTTAGACTGAAATAGTTGGGTACTCACATTATAAATAGACTGTAATGCAAACGGCTGTCTCAAATTGAGACAGCCGTTTGCATTACTTTTAAAAATTTTCTATTGCACCTTCTGTAGGATCAATTTGTTGGGACCGTAATCACCACCGCCGTTATCTGACTGATTAATACTTAAAGTAATAAAACCTGTACAGGAAAATACGTATCCTGCAACATCATTAGCTCCTGCGCCTTCAGCAATATATTGTGTTGAATTCACTCCACCGTATCGTCCATATATGACCTTAGGAATTGAAGCAGTACCTGTTACCGGATCAATGTTTACAATGATCGGGTTAATAACAGTGCCTCCGTTTGGATAAACTTCACTCAGATTAATCTGGTTTACACCAGGGCCATCTGTAATGTGAACTATATCACCTGCGTGCCAGTCAACCCAATCATCTCTCAATACCGTATAATCGCCTGTCATACCGCCGGTATAAGGACAAACTACGTACACAGTGAAGGAGAATGCAGCCTTATATTTGGGACCTGTTATTAAACCGCCGCCGCCATTGTCACCAGCGTTATTAATATCATAAGTTTTACCACTTTTAGTAACCGCCTTGGTAAAAAATGTAAATATCGACCCAGGCTCAAATTTAGAAGCGGATACCCCAAATGCAGTTGCTAACTCTGCTGTTGTAGCTGTCAACGTAGCCGGGCTGCCTGTTGTATAAGCAATTGTTTTAACCAGTTTCCATTGTGTAGTATCAGTAGACGTGCCTAAGGTTGCATAAAGTAATATACTATTTACTTCTTCACCCGCCGGGTACTGGTGAACAATAATACCGACAGTAGAAGTGTTGCTTGTACTGTTTAAGTTGGCATTGATGATGCTATCCTGAACAAGGTAAGACCCCACGCCAAGATATTTAATATCAGTTAACGGATTGATATTCCCATCGGTCTTTTTACAGGAGTTGAGCGTAGCAAAAACTGCGCAAACCGCCATGATCATAATTAAGTATTTCTTCATAATTTCTTTTTTTAAATTATTTAATGAAATTGTCAGGATTATTATCCCAGAACACTTTGTTGGCTACATTACCAGGATCTTTCTGCGGCGGTGCGCTTGAGTTCCTGTTAACAAAAACAGATGGATAAAAGAAAGACCGCATAAACAGACCCGGATTAGGTACTGCTACTGCAAGTTGTGCGCCCAAAGGCATGCCCGTTCTTCTCAGGTTGTTATAAGATTCTACACCATTTCCCCATAATGCAATGTAATACTCAGACATAATTATATTCAGGCGGGAAAGATCGGTGCTTGCTGTATCATAATTACTTAAAACCTTTGCAACATAGTCCGTAATTTGAGTGCCTGACGGAACCAAAGCCGGATCTGGAGTAACATTTACAGTTGCCGGAAAAGCCATTACTTTACTTATTGATGAATTAACGCCTGCAGAAAGTAATGCTCTCGGTGTACCTGCAGGTACTGAGACTCCCAACACCAATGCGGCTTCTGCTTCAAGGAACGAAGTATAAGAAGACAGCCAAATAGGGTTAATACCAGCTCCTTGTCCGCCCATGGTAGATGTAACCTGTTTAAACTGGCCTGCATCAAACTGACCGCCCACAGGATAAACACCCATCGCAGTTGTGTAGTTACCGTCTGGTGGTGCACCACTGTTATCACCATGATCACGTCCATGATATCCTTTTCCTACTGTACAATACGGACTAACATCGGGTACAGATGGATACCATGAAGGGAAACTTGAACTTCCGAATTGGGATTTTGCAAAACAAGGACAAGTTGATGAAGTTGCCCAATTGTAATTGCCTACCTGCCTGTAAAAATAGTATCTAACCCGGGGATCGCCGGTAGTGTTATTTGGTATACCTCCATATTTTTGTGCAGTAACGAGCCACATGAAGTAGTTGGAAAGGTATTCACCATTACCATTATTTGTGTAATTAGATGCATAATGTGTATGTCTTGCGTCAGGCGCCGTAACAGACGTACCGTAGCGGAACACAAAATCCTGTGCCGCTGTATTCACAAGGTCATTTTCAGTAATAAGTGCCTGAATTTTGGCTTTAGCCGACGCATCTACTAGCCTCGTCTGCATATAAAGCTTCAATTTCAGCGTTTTTGCGAATGTTGTCCACTTGGCTTTGCTGCCGCCATAAAACAAATCGTTTCCTACAAATGGAGCAGAATTGGGTTTGGCAAAATCGTCAATTGCACTATCCAGCAAACTTTGAGCTGCCGCATATACGCTTGCGCCACCATCCACTTTTGGAATTACGTTGTCGTTTCCTAAAACTGCCTCTGAATAAGGCACATCACCAAAATTATCCACCAATGTTGCCACGGTGTACGCTTTTAACACTCGTGCAATTCCTGACTGCACGTATTTTCTTTGTGATTGTGCCAGCGGAATCATTGCATTTGCATTAGTTAAAACGCCGGTATATGCAATCGTCCATTGAAAATCAAAAGAAGATGGTGTATATCCATTTCTGTAAAATGGTCCGTTCCAGTGCTGTTGCCTGCTTAACTGACCACCGTAATCACCGGCTGAAGTCCAGAAGGAATTAAAATCAAGCTGCACTTCGTTCAGATATAAATCTACATCCGCTGTTGAAGCACTTGGATAATTGGGGTTGATTAACAATTTATCAAATTGCTTTTTACAGGATGAAATTCCTGCGATAGATAATATCCCAAGTATCGCTGGTAATATTTTTTTATAGTTCATAATTTGCTTTTTAATGTGTTAGAAAGTTACTCTTATGCTTGCACCCATGCGCCGTGCGGAAGGGCCGGAAAGAAATTCAAGTCCCCTGCCATTGCTTACACCTAATCCGGAAGCTTCAGGATCAAAATGAGTATACTTAGGGAAATTGGGCGCATAATACCATAAATTGGTACCGGAAAGACTCAGCGATATTGAACCGAAAGGAGTTTTGTCTAAAAACCTGGCCGGAACGCTATAGGAAAGTGAAGCTTCCCTTAACCTGATGCAAGTGGCATCATAAATAGCTGATTCATCCGCGGCGCCGTTGGTAATACTGTTACCATAATACGCCTGTGAAGATGATATCTGGATATTATTGGGCTTGCCATTTTCCAATACGCCTGGCAAAATATAAGAAGCTGCTCTGTCAAACTCCGTGTCTTTGGTTACACCTCTTCCAAGCAAAGCACCCGCAGTTCCGGAAAACATTTGCCCGCCTTGTGTATAATCCCACTGCATTCTAAAACTAAAGGATTTATAACTTAATGTACTGATACCAGAAACTTTGTACAATGGGTTTGGATCGCCAATTACACCAATATCATTTGAATTGATATAGTTTCCATCTGTTCCAACCAAACGCTGACCAGTTTTAGGATCTCTCTGAAAATAGTTGGACATGATTACGCCCAATGGATAGCCATTCTTGGCGAAAGTGCCTTCGTTCGAATATCCGGCAGTATTTACCTGTGCCAAATCGGAAGGTATATCAGAAACCATACTCTTGTTCAAAGTATATAATCCGTCAATCTGCCATTTCCAGCCCAGACTTTCTACAACCGTAACGCCTAATTGAATTTCTATTCCTTTATTGGTCACTTTACCTGCATTAATCTGCTGCGAGGTGTAACCGGTACTTGGATCAAGATCCCGTCTTAATATCTGATCACTTGCAACGCGGTTGTAAAGGGTTAAATCAAGCGAAATTCTGTTATTGAAAAACTTACCTTCTATTCCAGCTTCTGTTTCTTTCAATAATTCAGGTTTTAAATTTGAATTCGGAAGCAGGTTAGGAATTGCATTTACATTAATAGGCGTACCAGTTGCGGTCACAAAACTTCTTGATGCAATAAACAAAGAACTTCTTGTGGCGTAAGGAGGTGGAAAGTTGGCACTTGTTGAGTAGCCAATTCTTAATTTCAGGTAATTAATACTTTTATTATTCTGCAGTCCAGCGATAGCTGAGGTCGGTATAAAAGACAACGCCGCATTTGGATAGAAGATGCTCCTGTTTTTTTCTTCTACGGTAGACTTCCAGCTATTACGACCGCCAACGGTTAGGTAGGCGTAGTCTTTATAAGCAACAGTACCGGTTAAAAAACCAGCCAGCACCAATTGCTCCTGCTTATAGTTAAGCGCTGTTCCATTTTCACTGTTGGTAGTGTGGTTAATAAAATTGCCATGGTTCATCAAACCATATACTAACTGCTGAGAACTGGTCATACCAGTTTGATCGTACAAATCCTGCCTTCTGTTTACACCCGCATCTGCGTTAAGGCTGAAATTTCCGCCTAAGCTGTGACTGAAGTTTAATAACATTGTATGATCCCAAATGGTGTTGATACCGGTAGATGTTCTTAATATACCGGTTGGAGTGGCTACACCACCTTTATTTTGAGAATATTCCTGGTATTCACTGTAATTGTCGTACCCAACACGGTAGGTTAGGAAAAGCCCTTTGGCAATATCATATTTAGTACTCATCTGGCCGTAAACCCTGTTTACTTTATCTACTGTAAAGGCATTGTATAAAGTCCAGCGGGGGTTTTGAATACCGTTGTCATTCCGGTAATATACCTGCGAATGATCTGATGGCTTTTCGTAAGGAAGGCCCATCAAATCCATGGCAGTAGGGGTATACATTACGTTACCAAAAACAGATGTATTAGTGGCATTGTTACCATAACTGTTACTTGTTGGAGGCGATTTTACATTGGTACCCACATAATTCATCGTACCGCTAATAGTAAAACGATTGCTCAGTTTAGCTGTACCACCTACACCGAAATTATTCTTTAAAAGACTATTTCCCGGCAGATAACCCTTATCATCAGTATGACTGTAATTCATATTGTAGTTAACACTTCCTGCAGAACCGCCAACATTTACAGCAGTAGTACTTGTGTTACCCGTTTGGAAAAAATTGGGAACGCTGTTGTGAAACTTATAATCATATGGCACACCTTTATATTCCGGAAAATCGGCGTTCAAAGAAGCCTTATCATAAGGATGCGTTACCTGAGCAGGCGGATTCGTAAATTTTGCCCCCCAGTTACTAAAGAATAACAATCCCAGACTAAGATCAAATCCTCCGCCATAAGAAGTATTGTACTCAGGCAAAATAGCTTTGGTTTCAAACATGGATTGAGAAACAGAAATTTCCGTTTTCTTTTTGCTTGTTGATGTGGAGCCATTCTTGGTAGTGATTAAGATAACGCCATTTCTTCCGGCCTCACCGTACAACGTAACCGCACTTAGTCCTTTAAGGATACTTACGTTATCAATGTTATTGGGATCAAGATCAAGAAAACGGCTGGAAGTTTGGGTACCGTAAGTAAAATCGGCTTTGGCGTTTGTGGAACTGTTAAATGGTACACCATCCACAACGAAAAGCGGATCAGAGGTACCTGTAATGGTACTGATACCGCGGATGTTGATGTTGGTACCGCTACCACTTAGACCACTCGTAGCCAATACATTCAGCCCTGGCGCTTTACCACTTAAAATCCTGCCCAGGTCGGCTTCCGGCCTTAACTCCAGGTCTTTTTTACCAACAGTTGAAACAGCATAGCCAAGCGCTTTCTTTTCTCTTTTAATACCAAGAGAAGTAACCACAATTTCAGACAGCGCCCTTGTATCCTGGCTCATTACCACTTGTAGTACCCCCGAACCTGCCGGATTTTTTACTGTCAGTGGTGCATGTCCGACTTCGGTAATTTCAAGTGTACTGCCTGCTTTGGCTGTAATTTCAAAAGCGCCGTCAGCATTGGAAGTGGTGGATGTTTTTTCGCCTTTAACTTTGATTGTGGCACCTGAAATGGGTGAACCATCTTTAGAATCCGTTACCCTTCCCTTGACGAGGGTTTGGGCTAACACGGAAGTGCTGCAAAAGAGCACAGCCAGCATTACTGCAATTTTTCTCATAAGAATAGTTTGGTTGAAGAAATAAAAAAATGAATGTAACAAATAAAAAGAAATAACCGCTTAAATAATTTAACTATTTATTTACATTTATTTAGGGCAATGATAAATGTAATAATGCTGCGTCGCACTAAAAAACAATTTTTTAATGGTTAAATTGACAATAATAGTGAGGTAAATGATTTAAAACTTGTTTTTTCTGGCAAAAAATCAACATTTATCTGATATGTACAATAAGGTAATGTGTTAGGATTACATTTACCTACCCTTTAGTTTTGAACTGAAGGGTGTATAATTTATAAAAAATAATTTAAGTTTTCTACAAAAAACATTTTTAAATGTTTTCAAACAATGCATAAACATAAATTTATATTTGTTGTAATAATTAATGTAACATGGGCACACACCTCTTACCAAGACTGTCAGCCGGTGAATGATAATGTACCAGCCATATGCTGTCTTTACCGACATAGGGTTATATATATAAATATCATAAACACAAATAAATTCTGTTATCATACGTATAGAAACTGACTTTTTTACAAACTTTTACCTTCGTGTAAATCAGGGTACTTTAACAATTAAATTCTATGGTAATAACAATTTAATATTACTTCTGTATTACCAAAATGTTACCATTTCAAAACCGCTTTATTCTTTTAAGGCAATATGTAACCTTTGCGGAAATTTTAAACCATGGGATTAAATTCAATTTTCAAGATCTTTTTACCTAAAGACAGGGTGTTTTATCAGCTATTTGAAAGTGTTGCAGAGGAGCTTGTTAAAATGGGGTACAAACTCAAGGAAGTTGTAAATGAACCCGACTTTGATAAAAGAGGTCAATTAATACAGGAAATTGAAGACATGGAACATGTGAATGACGACTATACTCATAATATATTTACCGAATTGGGTAAAAATTTTATTACGCCATTTGACAGGGAAGACATTCATTATTTAGCTACTTCACTTGATGACATTGCCGACTATATTTATGCATCGGCAAAAAAAATAAACTTCTATCGCGTTAATCCCAATGAAACAGGCTTTCTCAAAATGGCTGAATTAATTGCCGTTGGTTGTGTTCAGGTGCATAAGGCAGTTACTGAATTGCGCAATATGAAAAATATGCGCCAGATAACAGACGCCCTGGTTGCCATAAATAGTATAGAAAACCAGGCCGATGATATTTTTGATATGAGCATTGAACGTCTTTTTGCAACCGAACCCGATGCGAAAGAAGTTATAAAAAAGAGAGAGATTTACCAGGTGATGGAAATTGTTACTGATAAATGTGAAGATGCAGCCAACGTTATAGAATCGATCATTGTGAAATACGCTTAACCGCTTAATTAAGCATTGCCAAAAAAAAATTATGGGTACGTTACTAGTTGTAATCATTATTCTTTGTGTTGCATTTGATTTTATAAACGGTTTTCACGATGCGGCTAACTCCATCGCCACCATTGTATCCACCAAAGTTTTAACCCCTTTTCAGGCTGTTATCTGGGCTGCATTTTTCAACTTTGTAGCCTTCTTTATATTTCACGATCATGGCGTTGCCAATACTGTTGCCAAAACTGTTCATAAAGAAAGCATTACCCTCATAGTTATACTGGCCGGGGTTATAGCAGCCATTTTTTGGAACCTGCTTACCTGGTGGTATGGCATTCCTTCATCCTCTTCTCATACCTTGATTGGCGGCTTTGCAGGTGCAGCTATTGCGCATGCAGGATTCAGCAGTATTGATGCGCAAAGCATTTATAAAACAATCATTTTTATTGTACTGGCACCCCTGATAGGAATGCTGATTTCTGTTTTTATTACCCTTGTAACAGTTCAAAAAAACTTCTGGCTTAAAATAAGTATTATAATTGCCCTTGTAGCGGCATGCGTCCTGTTTATTCCTTTTAAAAAAGAGTTTGAAAGATGGGCTTTGCTGGGCCTGGGTATTGTTTTTGTCATTACTTATTTTGTGAATTATATTAAAGGTGAAAACGCATATCGAACAGGCAATATGTATAAAAAATTACAGCTGGTGTCTTCCGCAGCGTTCAGTATTGGCCATGGCGGCAGTGATGCCCAAAAAGTAATGGGGATTATTTCAGCGGCTTTGGTTTATAGTCAGTCACATGGTGGTTACGGTATTGCCAGATTAGAAGACATGCCAAACTGGGTTCCACTTGTCTGTTATACTGCTATTTCTGTTGGTACTTTAAGTGGTGGATGGAAAATTATTAAAACAATGGGAACCAAAATAACGAAGGTTACCCCGCTGGAAGGTGTGTGCGCAGAAACCGCCGGTGCCATCACTTTATTTACCGCCGCTAACCTGGGTGCTCCCGTTAGTACGACGCATACTATTACGGGTGCTATCGTTGGTGTAGGCGCTACCAAACGTTTAAGTGCAGTTCGCTGGGGTGTAACAGTAAGTCTTGTATGGGCCTGGATATTAACCATCCCTGTCAGTGGTTTATTGGCTGCGCTGGTTTATCAATTGCTGAAACTATTCTTGTAGCAGTCTTAATTGCTGAAAGCGGTAATGCTTTATCGCCAGTTTGAATACCTTAAGAGTCATTCAAACTGGCGATTTTTATTTGATGAAAAACATACCCTAATTTTGCGCAACACTTAATCTAAACTCAATTAACAGACATGAGCAAAATATTGGTTACCGGTGGCTGCGGCTATATTGGGATACATACAATAGTAGACCTTGTACAAAATGGGTACGAAGTAATTTCTGTAGATAACAATTCCAGGAGTAATATATCTATATTGGAAGGCGCTGAAAAAATTATTGGCAAAAAAATTAAAAATTACGTGGTTGACCTGTGTAATTTAAAAGAAACAGAAACCATTTTTGAAGAAAACAAAGATATCAATGGTATTATACATTTTGCTGCTTACAAAGCCGTTGGCGAATCGGTTGAAAAACCGCTGATGTATTACGAGAACAATCTCGGCTCATTGGTAAACATTTTGAAGTGTGCGGAAAAATACGCGGTGCCGAACTTTGTTTTCTCTTCTTCCTGCACCGTTTACGGTAATCCTGACGCTATTCCGGTAACCGAAGAAACACCACAAAAGCCTGCTGAATCGCCTTACGGCGCTACCAAACAAATGGGTGAAGTAATTGTGACGGATGCTGTAAAAAGCAGTTCGCTCCAGGGAATTTTGCTGCGATACTTCAATCCCGTTGGAGCTCATCCTTCTGTTTTAATCGGCGAAATTCCCTTAGGCAGACCAGCCAACCTGGTACCTGCCATCACACAGACTGCCATCGGCAAATTGCCCACAATGCAGGTTTGGGGTGAAGACTATCCGACAAGAGATGGTAGCTGCGTACGTGACTATATTCATGTTTGCGATATAGCACATGCCCATACCCTTGCTTTGAATCTGCTGATCAACAAAAAAAATAAAGTAAACCCCGAAATATTTAACCTGGGTACTGGAGATGGCTTTACGGTTTTGGAGGTTATAAAAGCTTTCGAAAAAACAAGCGGCGTTAAATTAAGCTACTCTATCGGCCCCCGCCGGGCGGGTGATGTGGTAGCCATCTATGCTAACAACAACAAAGCTAAAACAGAATTGGGCTGGCTGCCAGCCAAAAGCCTGGAAGAAATGATGGATAGTGCCTGGAAATGGGAGCTTACCTTGAAAAATAATAAAACGAGCTAAAAAACACTGGGTTAATTGTCCACAAGACTTATCTTGCGCCCAATTTTAAAAAAGATAAGCAAATATTCCATGTTAAAAGAAATACAGGTTACAGGTAACAAAGATACCCGCAGCGGTTTTGGAGATGGCATTTTAGAAGCTGGCAAAAAAAATAAAAATGTAGTAGCATTAACAGCAGATCTGTTAGGGTCCATGAAGCTGAATGCATTCGTTAAAGAATTCCCGGAGCGCTTTATCCAGTGTGGTATAGCAGAAGCGAATATGATTTGCGTAGCTGCAGGTTTAACCATAGGCGGTAAAATTCCTTTTACCACTACTTTCGCTAATTTTTCTACCGGTCGTGTATATGATCAAATCCGTCAGTCGGTTGCTTACAGTAACAAAAATGTAAAAATCTGTGCTTCGCATGCTGGCCTTACTTTAGGCGAAGATGGTGCTACACACCAGATTTTGGAAGATATTGGTATGATGAAAATGTTACCAGGCATGACGGTAATAGTCCCCTGCGACTACAATCAAACCAAAGCGGCAACCATGGCCGTTGCAGAATTTGAAGGGCCAGTTTACCTGCGTTTTGGCCGCCCGGTATGGCCGATATTTACAAAAGAAAGCGATTTTATTATCGGCAAAGCTCAAAAAATTTCTGATGGTAAGGATGTAAGCATTTTTGCCTGTGGTCACCTGGTTTGGAAAGCAATTGAAGCTGGAAAAATTCTGGAAGAAAAAGGTATCAGCGTGGAAATTATAAATATTCACACCATCAAACCACTGGATGTCGCAGCCATCATGGAATCCATTACAAAAACCAACTGCGCAGTAACCTGCGAAGAACACAACATTATTGGGGGGTTAGGCGACAGTATTGCCCAGTTTGCGGCTAAAAACTTACCTATCCCCATTGAGTTTATTGGCACCAATGATACTTTTGGTGAGAGTGGTAAACCTACGGAACTATTAACCAAGTACGGTTTAGATACTCCTAATATTGTGGCCGCCGCCGAAAAGGTAATTGCTAGGAAAAAGGGATAACTCAATTAAACTTTTGATCAAAAAACCAATCTTAGATTGGTTTTTTCTATTTTTATACCTGTTAAACAATATGAGCCAACCACACTTAGACGATACTGAACTACTAATGCAGTTTAAAAATCCCGCTACAAAAGAAAAGGGATTTACAGCTATCATTAAAAAGTACCAGGAAAAATTATACTGGCATATCCGCCGCATGGTAGTTGACCATGAAGATGCAAATGATGTATTGCAGAATATGTTTATAAAGGTTTGGAATGCACTTGATAATTTCAGGGAAGACAGCCAGCTGTATACCTGGCTTTATCGCATTGCCACCAATGAAAGCCTGACATACCTGGAGCAGCAAAAGAAAAGGGCTTCGGTTTCGCTCAGCGATGTGGAGAATGGCTTAAGCAACAAATTAAAAGCTGACAAGAACTACGACAGTAACAAAATTGAATGGAAACTGCAGATGGCCATGCAACAACTACCAGAAAAACAACGGGTGGTTTTTAACCTTCGCTATTATGACGAAATGCCCTACCAGGAAATGAGTGTTGTGCTTGAAACCAGCGAAGGTGCCTTGAAGGCTAGCTATCATCACGCAGTAAAAAAAATAGAAGACTATATATTAAACCATTAAACTTTTTACCTCACTGAAGGTCTAAAAAACGCGTGAAACCAGACAATGACATATTATTTGAGTTGCAATCATTAAGTCCTCTTTTGGCAGGTTTGCCAAAGGCGAATGTATTGTCTGTACCGAATGGTTATTTTGATACCCTTGGAGATACCATTTTAGTTTGTTTAAATGAACAGGCGGGAACAAATTCTCCTATTCAACAGAATGATGTGCCTGCCGGATATTTTGACAATTTATCCTCATCTATTCTTGATAAATTAAAGGCGGTTAGTCAGCCTGATAATACGGAAGTTGGAGAAGAAGGTGTTGCCATCCCCTCCTTATGGAAAAATAAACAACCGGGTAAATTATCTGAAGTTCCACAAGGATATTTTGACAATTTACCATCCCTTATTTTAGATAAATTAAAAACAACATCGCCGGAAAATTCACTTGAGGAACTGGAAAAAATTTTGCCTTTATTGCTGACAGCGAAAAATGCCAATGTTTTTGAATTACATGTTGGCTATTTTGAAAACCTGTCTTCTGCTATGTTAAGTAAGGTTAAAGCGTTGCCAGAAAGCGCCGGAAATGAGTTGGAAACAGTATCGCCATTATTGTTGAGTCTAAAGCATTTGAGCATCTTTGAAACCCCTGCAGGATATTTTGACAACCTGTCTTCAGGAATTTTAAACACCGTAAAAGCTTTAGAGGAAAGTCCTGCATCGGAACTGAAAAAAATATCTCCATTATTGCTGAATATTCAGCACGTGAATGTTTTTGATGTACCTGCCGGTTATTTTAATACTGTCTCATATAATGTATTCAATGTAGTACAACCGGTGAAAGTGGTGCCAATGCGAGATACCCGGGTTATTGGAATGCCTAAAGTAAGAGCTTTATTCAGGTATGCAGCAGCTGCTGCTATAACTGGTGCCATAGCTTTGGGAGTTTATAAATCTGTCAACCAGCCAATGATACCCAAAACAGAAAGTACTCCGACTTCTTTTGCCAAGCTAGATCCAGCTATTGAAAAAGGGAAAAGTATGAATGAAGAAGAATTCAATGCGGAATTAAATAATTTAACTAAAGATGATATTACCAGTTATCTTGAAAAAAATGGCAGCGAAGAAGATGTATCCTTGTTAACGTCAAGCCCTGATGAAATTGATTTACCAAATCAGGATGACTATTTGCTGGATGATAAAACGCTGGATAATTACCTGGATAAAATCAATTTTAAAAACTAAACAGTAAAGGAGAAGAGATATGAAAAAGCTATACTTTTTGCTGTTATTTATAACCATCACAGGTTTGGCAAAAGCGCAGGACGAACAGGATTTTGCTGGTAAAAAACAAGCGGATATTGAAGCACTTAAAGTAGCTTTTATCAGCAGGGAACTGGCGCTTACGCCACAGGAAGCGCAACAATTCTGGCCAGTATATAATCAATATTCACAGGAATTGGCTGCCACCAAAATTGACAACCCGGATGTGCTGGAAAGAGATGAAAAAGTGCTGAATCTTAGAAAGAGTTACAGGGACCGGTTTACTAAAATATTAGGTCCGCAGAGGGTGAATAATATGTACAACGCAGAAGGCAGATTTCGTCAGTTATTGTTTAAAGCTATGCGTAAACAAAACCAGTTGCAAAACCGGCCAAACAGACCCTTCAGAAGAAATTTTTAGGAGCTCCGTTGTTGAGTTGTTAAGACTTAAAGGAAGTTCGTATTTATTACTATTAGTCTAATTCAACAAAAGGCGTTTTAATATCATGGTAAAACAGAAAAGTCCAATGTTCTTCTTGTCCTGTTTGCCACCATTGCTGCCTTAATTCCATACATTTTTTCCCGTCGAAATCATACTTGGCAATAAAACGGCTTTTCATTTGTTGTAACTGCGGTGCCACGTCACCTCCGAAAAAAGCGGTTTTGCTATCTTCTTCAATCCAGAAAACCTGATGAAAGGGTGAATGTGCGCCAGTAACTTCATACCGGATATAGCCATCAATCACTCCGTTGCCTTCTGTAAAAATTACCTTGTCGCTGTTGGAAAGAATTTCAAAATCTTCTGTAATGTATGAGCTGTTGGACTTATCCAGGCCAAATGCAAGTTCTTCTTTATTAACGTAATATATTGCGTTGGGGAAACTAAGAAAGTGATGATGCAATACTTTGTCTTCGACGCTAATACCGCCGGAATGATCTTTATGCAGGTGACTTAGTAAAACTTTGGTAACATCCATTGGGTTTATGCTATTATCCAACAAGTTATGATGTATCTGCAATACGCCGTCTGGTTTGGTAAATCCCAGGCCGGTATCAATGACAATAATGTCTCTTTTTGTAACAATACAAAAGGGCTGTACTTCAACAAGCAAACTGCCTGCAGAACGCTGCTGCAGATCATCATTTTCTTTATCGAAAGCAACAAATTTTTTCGTTTTGTCAACAGTAAAAGCACCTTCACTCAGTGGTATAATCTTCATTAATGGTTTTGTTATCAGTCTGAATTTTAAACTCCAAATCATCCGGGAGTAATGATAAATAAAATCGTTTGCGGCAGATATCGTTTATCGCAGTACCATTTGCCGGTCCGCATCCAGCCTCACTAATATAAAAAGTAAAATAGTAAAAGTTAACAGGGACGAACCGCCATAACTTAGCAATGGCAGTGTAATGCCTATTACCGGTGCCAGGCCTATAGTAACAGAAATATTTACGGCCACATGAAAAAAGAAAATACTTGCAACACTATACGCATATACCCTGCTAAAAGTGCTGCGTTGTCGTTCTGCAATGGTAACAATGCGTAATATTAAGCCCAGGTAAATCAGCATCAGCAAAGTGCTGCCCCAAAAACCAAAATTTTCGCCAACGGATGTAAATATAAAATCTGTATGTTGCTCGGGTACAAAATCGCCCTGTGTTTGCGTGCCTTTTAAAAAACCTTTACCTGCCAAACCTCCTGAGCCAATAGCAATTTTTGATTGCTTTACGTTGTAATTCTGCTGATCATTCTTCTTTTGCTTAGCCTTTTCATCGGCTGTATTAACCAGTTCGCCGGTGTTTTTACCGGCAAAAGGGTTATCAACGCCCACCATACTAAATATACGGTCGGCCTGGTATTTTTTAAATACATGTTTAAATGTAAATGGAACAATAACCCCTACAAACAAAATACAAAAAGCCCAACAGCCAATAATCATCAGCAATAATCCATTGTTACGCCTGATTTGCTTTTTATTTATAAAAAGTGCCAGCACGCCCAATGCGCTGAAAGCAATCAGCAATGTTTTGGTACTTAACAATAGCGAGGCGACTAACAATACTGCCATCGCAGCGCCTACTATCAGGTATCCCGGCGGCAATCCTTCGCGGTACATAGGGATCAGAAAAGAAAAATATACGAGTGCCAATCCGGTTTCTCCCTGCAGTATTGACAGTGCTGCCGGCGTAAAAGAAATTGCAGCAGCCACCAGCTGTGCCGCCGGCCTGGTAAAATTCGTTTCCGTCATCGACAGGAATTTTGCCAGTGCCAAAGCCGTAAATATTTTACATAATTCAACCGGCTGCAGATTCATAAAACCCAATGGTATCCAACTTTTGGATCCCTTAATCTCCTTTCCTACAACAAAGGTGGCCAATATCAATGCAATGCCTATCAGGTAAGATAAATTGGCAGTGGCAGTAAATAACTTACTGTCGGTTAACAAGATAAAAGAAGCGAGTATTATACAGGCACCAAAATAAAATAATTGCTTACTATAGTTTTTTTTAAACCCTAAAAAACTTTGCAATACTCCGTCTCCATTCCGGTATTCTACAGAAAAGATGCACAACAGACCTATGGCCACCAACGTGGCGTACAGCCATATCAACAACCAGTCAACTCCTTTTCCTATTTCCGGACTTTTCTGATACATTTCATTTTAATTTTTTACAGTGTCTTTCGGCTCTGTCTTTCTTTTTTCGTTAGGCAAAACTGCATCTGTATTCATTCCGGGTAAATTATTGTTGCTGTCTTTTTTGGGCAATTCTTTTTTTGTGGTACTGTCAGCATCTTTCTTGATTTTATCCAATAAATCTGATTCATCGTCCTGCTCCAGTTCCATGGTATCTTTTATCCCTTTAAGATAGCCTTTTGCAACCATGTAAGCTGAATCTTTCAAATGCCGTAATGAGTCCTGGGTTTTTATGGCAGCATAAATACGGGCAGGTATTAAATTAAGGTTAGACAACTGTTCAACTTGTGCCAGCCTTGCTGTGCCAGTAATAGAGTCTTTTAGATATTTTTCAATCATCAACCCAACAATTGGCGCTGCATAAGTGCCCCCAAATTTTCCGCTGTTTTCTACAACACACATTATAGCAATTTTGGGATTATCTCTTGGGGCAAAGCCACAAAAGAACGCATGGTTAGGTTGTTTCACCAAACCAATATAATTTTCAACTGTACCCGTTTTACCACAAATGCTAATTCCTTCTACTTTGGCTCCTAAACCTGTACCCCTTTCAACCACTCCCTCCATACCATCATGAACCGCCTCGAAAACACTGTCTGGAATATCAATGGCGTTGTGTTGTTCTTTAAAAGCTGCCAACATATTAAATTTGTCGCCACCTTCAATAGAATCAACCACATGAGGAGTTTTATACCACCCTTTATTGGCAATATAAGCCATCTCGTTGGCAACCTGTAAGGGAGTAACATTTACCTCGCCCTGCCCAATACTCACAGAAACAAAATTGCAATAGTTCCATCTTCCTTCCCCATATCTTTTTGGACTGTTGAAATAATCCGCTGTTGGAATAAATCCCTTTTTTTCTGCGGGCACATCTACACCCAGTCGATGTCCCAGACCAAAGGCATACATATACCTGTCCCAATTGGAAAGACTGCTGTCGATAGTTGGGTATTTGGGATTGTTGATCACTTTTTGCATAACTGTGGCGAAATAAGTATTATCGGACACAGTTATAGCCCCGCGCAGATCAAAAACACCTTTATCTAAGCATTTTGGCTTCCCTGTTCCGCAACCATAAAAGGCTCCGGAGCAGGCTACTTTAAAATGAGTATTGATAACACCTTCATGCAGACCTATCAATGCCTGAAGCGTTTTAAAAGTTGACCCCGGGGAATAGGTTGCACCCACAGTTCTGTTTAACAATGGAAGGGCAGGGTTCAAAAAAAGTTCCGAAAAATGCTTCCTCCTCTCACTGCCTGAAAGAAATTTCGGCTTGTAAGTTGGGGCGCTTACCATTGCCAATATACCACCGGTTCTGGGGTCGAGGGCTACGATAGAACCTAATTTATTTTGCATCAGTTTTTCGCCCAGTTCCTGCAATTCAATGTCAATGGATGTATGCATATTTTGGCCTGCAATTGCTGCTGTGTCAAACTTTCCATTCTCTAATTTTTCCGTCAGACGGTTTTTGTTATCTCTTTTCCAATATTCAATGCCTCTTACTCCCATCAATACTTTTTCATAACTGCGTTCAATGCCCGTCATACCGGCATAATCGCCGGATACATACCCTTCATCCTTATGTTTTTTTAAAAAATTAGTATCTACTTCTGCCGTATATCCCAGCACATTGGCGGCGGCATCGTACGGATAACTTCTTACAGACCGTTCCTGCAAATAAAAGGCCGGGGCGAATTTGTACATCACCTCATTGAGCATAGCCATCTTTGAATCGCTTAACAGTGGTTCAAAAACAGATGGCCGGGTTCTGCCATTTTTAATAATTAGCTCCACAACTCTTTTGTTAAACTGGGCTGTATCTATATCCAATATTCTGCACATGGCTAAAGTGTCAACGCCTTTTAATTTATTAGGTGCCAGCATTAAATCATAGATGGTAGTATTTTGCAACAGTACGTTATTATGGCGATCGTATACTATTCCCCTGTCAGGATAAACTACCTTGCGGAATTTTCCCTGGTCATCGGCCATAATTTTGTATTTGGATGAAATCACCTGCAGGGAAAAAAGCCTTGCGATGATCACCACAAACATAACAGCAAAGGTTAAGCGGATTACGTTTTGGCGGGACTGGTTAAAAACAGACAATTTTTATGGTTTAATTTATTCTTAATTGAATTTAAATGCCGGCGTACTTAACCAAATTTAAACTATAGTCGGGCCATTTAAACAAACCTGAAGCATTATAATTCAAATAGTGTTGGTACGGAATTTTTGTTTTCTTGAAAACAGTAATTCAGCGACTACAATAAGTAGCAGGCTGATGAGTGTAGAAAACATTGTTTTTACGATAAATTCCCAGAAATTCCCAAATTGCAGGGCTTCGAGCATAAAAAGCCAGCTATTATGCAGCAGGGTTAGTACGCCGGCATATACCATATAGGGTATAAAACCGCCCATGCTTTTCAGCGATGGTTCTTCGTAGTTGGTATCTGCGCCTTCATGCGGCAACATAATATTTATTATAAAGGGCCGCACATAGGCTATCAGTACACAGGCTGACGCGTGAAAACCGGGATTATGCCGGAAACTGTCCAATGCAAAACCAAGTAAAAAAGCCAGCACCATTTGCAGGGTGCGGCTGAAATTAAAGGGCATCCAGAAGATAAATAAAATGTAGATATAGGGCGTTACCATGTAACTTAAATGCACCCTGTCCAGCACAAAAAATTGTACCAGTATCAGTAAAATAAACCGCAGAATATTTTTAACCAGAGTACTCATCGATGCCGCCGCAGCAATTAATTATTAATTTTAGATTTTGCTTTTTCCACCAATTTATTAATCTCTTCCCGCTGATAATTATCAATAGCATATACGTGCTGAAGATTATAAAAATTAGCTGTTGATTTTATTTTGATGATGTAGTTATTGGAACTTTTTTCCGGTAATACCTCTTCCACCGTGCCAATCATTAATCCATACGGAAAAGTAGTAGTGATGCCGCTTGTAACCACTGTATCTCCTTTGGCTACTTTTGCACTTTTTCTTACATTAATCATAGACAAATAATTAGGTTCCTTACCATCCCAAACAATCGTACCACCCCCCTGCGGATCATTCTTTAGCAACGCATTGATGCGGCTGTCTTTATGCAGCATGCTCATAACTACGGCGAAATTGTCACTTACATCCGTTACAATTCCCACTACGCCATTGTTTGTATCTATTACGCCTTCGTCTTTTTTTAGTTGCTGTGCGGCACCCCGTCCTAAAACAATAAAATTACTTTGTGACGTAACAGAATTTGATACTACCTTGGCCGCCTGGTAAGCCCATTTACGGTGATTGCCAAGTGTGTCATATGGAATTGAATCAGTTACGATTTTTACTGAAGTATCCGGTGTTTCAAAATCTGTTTTAGCCGCATTGCGTAGCCGCTCATTTTCTTCTACCAGTTGCTGATTTGCTTTCTTTAACTGCAGATAATAATCTACTTTGTTGTATTGTTCATTTACCCGGCCTGTTACTTCATTTACATACACAGAAGCTATCGCATTGTGGTAACGGTTATAATGAACAATTATATAAATGCAAAACACCTGTAGCAACAGGAAGAAAATGAAATTAAAATACCTGCGAATGAAAAGAAAGATATTACGCATGAAGCAGTCCTCCAAATCTCTCAAAGGGAGAGCAACTTGAGTATATGATATGTAGCACAGTTTTCAAAACAAAAGAACTTAACGCACGAACAATAAAGAAGATAATTCAGGCAAAAAGCTGTGCCGTGGCTATCGCATTACAAAAGGATATTTATCATAATTTTTTAGTGCGATGCCTGTGCCTCTTACCACGCTTTTCAGCGGATCGTCCGCAACGTGTACCGGTAATTTTATTTTCGCGGCAATGCGTTTATCCAACCCACGCAGCAAAGCGCCGCCACCAGTAAGATAAAGGCCACGGCGGTAAATATCGGCAGCCAGTTCCGGAGGTGTTGTTTCCAATGCCTTTAGTATAGCCTCTTCTATTTTAAAAATACTTTTATCTAACGCTTCAGCCACTTCCTGAAAACTTACCATCACCTGCTTTGGAATACCTGTTACCAAATCACGTCCATTTACAGGGATGTCATCCGGTGGATTTTCGAGATCTTTCATTGCTGCACCCACCTGTATCTTAATCTGTTCTGCAGTGCGTTCGCCAATCAGCAGGCTATGGTAACGGCGGAGCGCTTCCATAATATCAGCTGTAAATTCATCACCAGCAATACGAATGCTTTGATCACACACTATACCCGCCAATGCAATTACAGTAATACCAGTAGTACCACCGCCAATGTCAATGATCATATTTCCAACAGGTTCTTCCACATCTATGCCAATACCCAAGGCAGCCGCCATTGGTTCGTGCAAAAGATAAACTTCTTTGGCCCCGGCCTGTTCAGCACTGTCACGCACCGCACGCTTTTCAACTTCAGTAATACTGCTGGGTATACAAATCATCATCCGCCAGCTGGGCGCAAATAGTGGTTTCTTGGGATAGATCATTTTAATCATTTCCCGTATCATTAATTCCGCAGCATTAAAATCGGCAATTACACCATCTTTTAATGGTCGTACCGTCCGTATACTTTCATGGGTTTTTTCATGCATCATCAATGCCTTTTTACCCACCGCTAAAATATTTTTAGGATTGTTTCTGTCTAGGGCAACAATGGAAGGCTCGTTTACAACAACTTCATCGTTAAAGATTATCAGGGTATTTGCAGTGCCCAAATCCATGGCAATTTCCTGTGTGAAAAAATTAAAAAGACCCATAAATTATTTTAGAGAAAAAAGAATGTGAGATAATGAACGCAAAGTTGAACTAATTTATTTGAATTAACAATGACAAATACTTTATTTTCAAACAATTTACAGAATGGTTTTAACTAATCACCAAAGGATGAAAACCGTGTCCTGCAAAGTGTCCTGCTAATTTTTTTAGTTGTTGTTATAAACCTCTCCGATCGGGTTACTTTACCTGATAGTTTTATTACAAGAATGATAATAGATACGATACAGACTACCTGAATTCAAATCCAATATCTTCCCTGAAATACATGCCATCAAAATGTATCTGCTCCAGCATATAATTCGATTGCTCCGCAGCCTCAACAAGATTGTTTCCAAAGGAAGTTACGGCTAAAACTCTTCCACCGCTGGTTACTACCTGATCACCATTCAGCCTGGTTCCGGCATGAAATATCATTGTGTTACTAAGCCTTGTATCATCAAGACCATTTATCACTTTGCCTGTTTCATGATCATTGGGATATCCCCCGCTAACCGCCATCACTGTTACCGCACTTTGTTTACTGGTAATGATTTCGATCTCGTTTAACCGTTGTTGTGCGGTAGCGGATAAAACTGCTATCAGGTCATTTTCAATCCTTGGAATAATTACTTCAGTTTCCGGATCTCCCAGGCGGCAGTTGTATTCTATCACGAAAGGTTCTCCCTTTACATTAATCAGGCCAATAAAAACAAATCCTTTATAATCGAGTGCTTCTTTTTGCAAACCTTCAATGGTAGGCCTGATAATTTTTTCGGTAACAGTCTTCATGTAAGCCGCATCAGCAAATGGCACCGGACTTACAGCACCCATACCACCGGTATTAGGGCCGGTATCTCCAACGCCAATTTTTTTATAGTCTTTGGCCTCAGGCAGTACAACGAAATTTATACCATCAGTCAGTACAAAAACGCTTAGTTCAATACCATCCAGAAATTGTTCTATTACCACCCTTCTACCAGCTTCGCCAAATTTTGACTGCTGTATCATTAACTGAAATTCTGCCAGGGCCTCGATGTGGTTATTGCAAATAAGTACCCCTTTTCCGGCTGCAAGTCCATCTGCCTTCAAGACAATCGGCAAGGAATGATTGCGGATATAAGCAATACCTGCCTCATAAGAATTGGAATCAAACTCCTGGTACGCCGCTGTTGGAATATTATGCCGTTGCATGAATGCTTTTGCAAATGCCTTGCTTCCTTCCAGTTGGGCAGCTTCTTTTGAAGGCCCGATTACCTCTATGTGAGCAGTATCCGGCCGGTTTTTAAAATAGTCGTAAATGCCTTTTACCAATGGCTCCTCGGGACCTACAATCAGCATAGTAATATTATTGGCAATACAAAAAGTTGCCTGCCCTTCAAAATCGGTTACAGCAATTGGTACGTTAATTCCAAACTGCGGAGTGCCCGCATTTCCGGGCGCTATAAATAACTGATCACAAAGGGAACTTTTGTTTATTTTCCAGGCCAGTGTATGCTCTCTTCCTCCGCCGCCCACTAATAATATGTTCATGTATTTAATTTAATTGTTGGGTGAAATCTATGGGCTGCGAAATTAAAGCAGCCACCACAGTAAACCATAATTTTTTTAAACGCAATGGTACTGCGGTTTATATTTTTTGAGAAATAATGGTATGGGTTGTTTTACTTAAAAGAAATTGGCTACTTTGAGCGATAAAAATCAACATTCACCAGCAAAAAAAACATATGAATGAAAAGGTAAAAACCGCAGGCCACCCAAAAGGATTGTATGTACTGTTTGCAACAGAAATGTGGGAGCGGTTCAACTTCTATGGCATGAGGGCACTGCTGATACTCTTTATGACCAAGGCTTTACTTTTTGATGATCATTTTTCGTCCAACCTGTATGGTAGTTATATCGGCTTTATTTATCTATCCCCTTTATTGGGTGGGTATATCGCCGATCGTTTCTGGGGTAATAAAAGATCCATTTTGGTTGGTGGTTTAGTAATGGCAATTGGTGAGTTGATTTTATTTTTTTGTGGGTCTGTTTATGCTTCTTCACCGGGTTTGTCACAGGTTCTTTTTTATTCTGGCCTTGGTTTTATGATTGCAGGTAATGGCTTTTTTAAACCAAATATTTCTTCGCTTGTTGGACAGCTTTACCCGGATGGTGATAATCGTAAAGATGCTGCATATACTATTTTTTACATGGGAATTAATGTTGGAGGAATGGTAGGACCACTTATTTGCGGACTGGTGGGTCAAACCGGTAATCCGGCGGATTTTAGATGGGCATTTTTGGTTGGATGTGTAGCAATGTTATTGAGCCTGGTGATCCAAAAACTTTTTCATGATAAATACGTAAAATCTCCGGATGGAAATATTCTTGGCTTAACGCCGGGAGCCACGCCGGTAGTTATTGATCCTTTAACAGGTATTGAACACAAGTTGGTTAAAAAACCATCGGCCATCTGGCTCAATCCAGCTTATATTGCGATAGGTACTTTGCTATTTGCCGCAGTTATGATTGGCGCCATGTATCTCGATACAAAATGGAGCTATCTTTTCTATCTTCTTTCGGCGAGTTTTCTATTTATTCTTATCCTCATTTTTTCCGATAAAAACCTTACTGCTCATGAAAAGCAGCGGATATGGGTAATGGTAATTATAGCAGTGTTTGTTATTTTCTTTTGGGGTGCTTACGAGCAAACCGGTGCTTCACTGGTGTTTTTTGCAGACCGTCAAACCAATCTCAATTTATGGCCTGGTTACACAATGCCTTCCAGCTACTTTCAGTCTTTTAACTCTGCTTTCATCATTATACTTGCCCCCATTTTAGCTTGGATTTGGCTGAAAATGGGAAAAAAACAACCCTCAACTCCTGCTAAAATGGGCTTAGGTCTTATTTTACTGGCTTCTGGTTATTTCTGGATCGCCTATGGCGTAAAAGACATACAAGCCAATGTACAGGTGAGTATGATCTGGCTTACAGGAATGTACCTGTTACACACTTTGGGCGAGTTGTGTCTTTCCCCGATTGGTCTTTCATTGTTCAATAAATTATCGCCACTTCGATTTGCTTCACTGTTAATGGCTGTATGGTTTTTGGGGAATGCGGGTGGTAATAAACTGGCTGGTGTTTTAAGCTCTCTATATCCCTCAGCAGGAAAAACAACTTCTTTTCTTGGATACCAGATTTCAAATCTTTATGAGTTTTTTATGTTGTTTGTTATAATGGCCGGAATAGCAGGCATCATTCTCCTTTTGTTATCTAACCGACTAAAGAAAATGATGTCCCTGATTGAAGAGTAATATTAAAATAGTTTATCATGAGCGATCAGAAAATATTTAAACCTTTTATTAGCGCCGATACCAACATGAAAGAGTTTACCGTAAAAGCGCTGGTAATGGGCAGCATTTTCGGGATTTTATTTGGCGCCGCCAATGTATACCTGGCATTGAATGCCGGACTTACCGTTTCTGCTTCCATTCCAATTGCGGTGCTGGCAATCACACTTGGCAAGCGATTGTTTAAAACGACTATTCTTGAAAACAACATCATTCAAACTACCGGTTCAGCCGGCGAAAGTATTGCATCCGGTGTAGTATTTACTTTGCCAGGCTTTTTGTTTTTAACAGCAAAAGATTCCGTTCATTATTTTGATTATGTGATTATACTGGTGCTGGCTATTTTTGGCGGCTTGCTTGGTACACTGATGATGATTCCATTGCGGCGTTCGCTGATTGTAAAAGAGCATGATACATTACCCTACCCCGAAGGCACCGCCTGTGCGGCTGTTTTAAAAGCAGGTGAGAAAGGTGGTGCGGTTGCCAGAACTGCTTTTTATGGTTTAGGCGTTGCTTTTGTTTATGCCCTGCTGCAAAGAGCATTTAAGGTAGTTGCAGAAACTGCTTCGTTTGCCACAAAAGCATCCAATAAAATTTTCCCTTCGGCAAATGTGGCTGCTGACATTACTCCTGAATATCTTGGCGTAGGTTATATTATTGGTTTTAGAATCGCAGGCATTTTAGTTGCAGGTGGGGTGCTAAGCTGGCTGGTATTTATACCGTTATTATCTTCTTTAATTCCAGACCAGGTAATTGCATTGCAACAAATCAAACTGGGCTTTATGGCCGATCTTACCCATACCACCAAACACTATGGCAACTGGGATCCTGTCACTTTAACTTTCGCTGATAAAGCAGATGCGATCTATCGGGCGTACATCAGGCAAATAGGTGCGGGAGCGGTTGCCGCCGGTGGAATGATCACGCTGATAAAAACCATTCCTACCATTATTACTTCTTTTAAAGAAAGTGTTGCTTCGGTGAAAGATAAAACCGGCGCCACCATTAGCAGAACAGATAAAGACCTGAATGTTAAGATTGTTTTATTTGGCAGCATCGCCCTGGTTGTATTGATGGCTGTATTGCCCATTATACCTGGCAATAATATTTTTAATAAAGCATTGGTTGGAATTTTGGTGATTGTGTTCGGGGCATTTTTTGTTACCGTTTCTTCCCGCATTGTGGGACTTATAGGATCATCCAACAACCCCATCTCAGGGATGACGATTGCAACTGTAATGATCACTTGTTTAATTTTTGTGGCGGTGGGCTGGACTGGTCAATCCTATGAGCCAATGGCATTGGTGGTTGGTGGCATGGTTTGTATTGCTGCCGCAAATGCCGGTGCTACGTCGCAGGACTTAAAAACAGGTTATTTAGTTGGATCCACACCGAAATACCAGCAGCTTGCACTTTTTATTGGCGCTATTGTTTCTTCCATTGTTATCGGCATTACAATAAAAGTGCTGGATACGCCCAGCACCGCCATGTTATCGCAGGGCATTACACATGCGATAGGCACCAAATACAATGCGCCGCAGGCCACGCTGATGGCTACTTTGATAAAAGGCATTCTCTCTTTTAACCTTGACTGGAATTTTGTTTTGGTAGGTGCTGCACTGGCTTTGGTGATGGAGTTGTGCGGCGTTAAATCGCTGAATTTTGCCATCGGAGTTTATCTGCCTTTATCCACCACGCTACCGATATTTATTGGCGGCGCCATCCGGGGTATGGTTGATAAAGTAAAAGAAAAACAAAAAAATACTTTAAAAGAAGGTGAAGAAGATTTGCAAACAGGCAATTTGTTTGCCACAGGTTTGGTTGCAGGGGGATCTTTAATGGGCGTAATTTTTGCTTTTTTAGGCGTGAACGAAGCCATTGCTGCGGGTATGGACAAAATAAGCCTGCAAGGCTGGCTGATAAAAACATTCACTGAAAATGGGTATTACCTGCTTGGTGCTTTTTTGTTTGGAGTGATGGGCTGGATGTTGTATAAAACTGCGATGAAAAAAAGTGAAATTGAGATGGAGTAGTGACTGACCCGGTCTTCACGAGCCTTATGTAAGCGCACAAATGTTGATATCTAACGACGTGCAAAAGCATAATTTATAATCTTAATTAATATATTTACTTGGAACTTTTTTAACCAAACTTTAAACATGAAAAGAATTAGCTTTTACCTCTTATCAGGCGTGATGTTTTTTGCATCCTGTACTAAAGTCGATAATCAAAAGCCTGCAACTATTAATGGCGAAGCTGTAGCAATTGCATCACCATTACAAGGGCGTACCTGTGGTTCAATGGAAGTTTTGCAAGCAAACCTTGCAGCAGATCCGGGATTACGCAAACGTATGGATGACATTGAAAACTTTACCAGCAGAATTATGGCCAGCCCTGATGCGGCAAGGTTGCTTGCAGATGGAACCATTGAAATTCCCGTGGTAGTAAATGTATTGTATAGCTCTGCGGCTGAAAATATCTCTGATGCGCAAATTAACTCCCAGATTACTGTTTTGAATGCAGATTTTAAGGCGATGAATTCGGATTATGGTAATACACCGACATTATTTCAAAGTGTACTTTCTGGCAATGTGGGAGTAAGTTTTGTATTGGATAAAATCATTCGAAAAGCCACTACAAAAGCAAGCTGGAGAACGGATGATGCAATGAAAAAAAGCAAACGTGGCGGTATTGATCCTACCAACCCAACCACTGAATTAAATTTATGGAGCTGCAACCTCAGCGGCGGTATTTTAGGTTATGCGCAATTTCCCGGCGGCAGCACAGCAACCGATGGCGTAGTAATAGACAACAATGCTTTTGGCAATACCGGCACTGTTACTGCACCTTATGATAAGGGAAGAACTGCTACTCACGAAGTAGGGCACTGGATGAATTTGCGCCATATTTGGGGCGATGCCAATTGCGGCAGCGATTTGGTAAACGATACGCCGACCCACAATGCAGCCAATTTTGGTTGCCCTGCGTATCCACATTACAGTACCTGTACAGGCACACCTGTTGAAATGACTATGAACTATATGGATTATACTGATGATGCATGTATGTACATGTTTTCTGCAGGACAAAAAACCAGGATGCAGGCTGTATTTGCAACTGGAGGACCAAGGGCCGGCTTTAGAGTACTTTGATAAATCTTACTGTCATAAAAAAAGGAGCTTGCCATTAGCAAACTCCTTTTTTATGATTTACATTTCGTCTTACCGAATTATGGCATTGCCATAATATGCATGCAGTACAGGTGGCAATTTAATGCCAGCATCGGTTTGATTGTTTTCCAGCAGGCAGGCAACAATTCTTGGCAGCGCCAGGGAAGAGCCGTTTAAAGAATGCAGCAATTGAGTTTTACCTTCGGCATTTTTGTATCTTATCTTCATCCTGTTGGTTTGAAAACTTTCAAAATTACTTACAGAACTTACTTCCAGCCATTTTTGCTGGGCAGCGCTGAATACTTCAAAGTCGTAGGTGAGTGCACTGGTAAAACTCATATCGCCGCCGCATAAACGCAGTATGCGATAAGGCAACTGTAAATGGTTCAATAATGTTTCCACGTGCCGCACCATTTCTTCCAATACATCATAACTTTTATCGGGATTTACCAGTTGGATGATCTCTACCTTATCGAACTGATGTACCCGGTTCAGGCCTCGTACGTCGCTGCCGAAACTGCCTGCCTCTCTTCTAAAGCAAGGTGTATAAGCCGTCATTTTTACCGGCACGTCTGCTTCCTTTACAATTTCATCGCGGTAAATATTTGTTACCGGTACTTCCGCGGTTGGTATCAGGTAAAATCCGTCTGCTGCAGCGTGATACATTTGACCTTCCTTGTCCGGCAACTGGCCCGTACCATAAGCGCTGGCTTCATTTACCATTAACGGGGGCAGGTACTCGGTATATCCGGCCGCCGTATTGTAATCTAAAAAATACTGTATCAGCGCACGTTGCAGTTTGGCTCCCTTTCCTTTATACAAAGGGAAACCACTGCCGGTTATTTTAGCCCCCGTTTCAAAGTCAACCAGGTCATATTTTTTTATCAGTTCCCAGTGCGGTACTGCATTTGAAGGCAGCGAAGGTTTTAACCCGCCTTCTCTTACAATTTCATTTTCTTCCGGCGTTTTGCCGGGCGGTACGGATACGTGCGGCAGGTTGGGGAATAATATAATTGCATCCTGTAATTGTTTTTCGGCTAGGTTTAATGATTCGCTGAGCTGCTGCAAGGTTGATTTGTGCTGCGTTACTTCCTGCTTTTTTAGTTCGGCCTGCTCTTTTTCTCCTTTGCCCATCAACTGGCCGATGGCCTTACTGGCAGCATTCATTTCTGCCTGTAATGTTTCAGACTCAACCTTTAATTTGCGTACCTGTTCATCCAGTGCTATTACTTTATCTACCAGCAACACGTCGCCAAAATGTTTAACGCTAAGCCGTTCCTTCACCAATGCCGCGTTCTGACGTATAAATCCAATCTGTAACATGTTTAAATTTTTGCCAAAGATAGAACACTGATGATACGGATTAAGCGGATAAGTACAGATTTTTAGTGGCTGACTGTAATAAAGATTTGACAGGTTTGTATTTAATCGATTTGTCCGTCTGAGATTTACCGGTGTAAATCAGTTCAATCAATGCCATCCATATTCTATCACCAATCGCATTTTTAAATTTATATTTGCCCGATGGAACATGCAAAAGAGGATTTACAGGTAAGGTGGTTAAAGCTCCGTATTTTTTTAAAAGAAAAATTCGCCATTAAGCCGGATATGGACGGCATACTTTTTTTGATTGGTGTGCAGGAACTGGGCACAGGCAAACAGGTATACACCAAAGAACAAAAGCAAGACCTGATGCACATTGCCGTTTGCACAGTTTTGTCGCAGAGTGGTTATTATGTGATGGAAGGATTGGATGATGAAGGCTGGCCGCATTTTAAACAATTAAAGCCATTGCCTGAATTCAATGTTTTTGAACAGGAGAATTTTTTAAAGGACCATGTTTTGCTTTACTTTGAACAGATTTATAAAAAAGAAGATTAACAATGAAGTTATTTTTAAGGCTAAGTTTGATGATGGTATTATGTGTCGCTGTTTGTTTGTCTTATGCGCAGAACAAAAAGAAACCGGTTAAAAAACTCCCTGTTCGTACAACAAAAACAGTTGCTGCCGTCGCAAAAAAAACTATAACCGACAGTGTAAAAATTGCGACGCCTGTAAGAATTAAAATAACCACCAGCGTGGGTGAGATTATAGTTAAACTGTCGGATAAAACACCCTTACACCGGGATAATTTTGTAAAACTGGTGAACAGCCATTTTTACGACAGCCTGCTTTTTCACCGTATTATTGCCGGCTTTATGATACAGGGCGGCGACCCGACAAGTAAAAATGCTGCGCCGGGCATACTGATTGGCAACGGCGGCGCGGGATACACCATACCGGCTGAATTTGATTCCACACTGTATCATAAAAAAGGCGCATTGGCGGCAGCCAGGGATAATAACCCGCAAAAAGCAAGTAGTGGTTGCCAGTTCTATATTGTACAGGGAAGAAAGTATAGCAACAGTGAACTTGACGTGATTGAAATGCAGAAAGGCATTTATTTTTCACCTGCTAAACGAATGACCTACTCCATGAATGGCGGTACGCCAAATTTAGATATGAACTATACGGTTTTCGGCGAAGTAGAAAGCGGAATAGAGGTAGTGGATGAAATTGCACAATCTGCAAAGGATGGTAATAACCGCCCGCTTACCAATATTAGCATGAAAATGGAAGTGATAAAAGAAGATGGAAAATGATTTAATTTGCAGACCGGAAACAAGTATCAAGTATCAGGCATAAATTTCAACACCTAAAATATACAACATGAATGTTCCTTCAAATCTCCGCTACACAAAAGACCATGAGTGGATTTCGTTAGAAAATAATATTGCCACCATTGGTATTACAGATTTTGCACAGGGCGAACTGGGTGATATTGTGTACGTAGATATTGCTACCAAAGGAAAAGCATTGGCCGCCGAAGAAGTTTTTGGTACCGTAGAGGCCGTTAAAACCGTGAGCGATCTTTTTTTACCTGTGGCAGGAACAATCACTGAGATTAATCCCAAGCTGGAAGCAGCACCAGAACTGGTTAACAGCGATCCTTATGGTGATGGCTGGATGATAAAAATGACTGTTGATAACACCGCCGATGTGGAAGCTTTGCTGACTGCGGAAAATTATACTGCCTTGGTGGGTTAATTTATAACCCGAATTTTTCATTTATTTCTTTTCAGAAATCAGTAACTCCTTACCGATGCAGGCAGTAAATAAAGTCGCTTTCAAAAAATTTATTCCGGGTATTATTTGGCTGGGCGTTGTATTAGGCCTGGTGATGATACCTGGAAAACAATTGCCTGAGTCAGAATTTTTATTTGAAATTGATTTCGACAAATTTGTGCATGTGGGCATTTTCGGTTTGCTGGCTGTTTTGTTCTGCTGGCCATTTTATAAAACTGATACTCCCCGAAAAAATAGGATCATTTATTTTATCGTTATTGCTTTGCTTACAAGCGCCGTGGGCTATTGCACTGAGCTGATGCAAAAATATTGGGCCGAAGGCAGAAGCTACGATTTAATGGACTGGCTGGCTGACAGCACGGGCGCCCTGGGCGCATTTATTTTTAGCAGGATTATTTTTTTAAAGAAGTAACCCGGCTGATTTACAGTTTTTACGGAACTATCTTAATTGTAAACACACGTCAACAACGCAAGCACCGCTCCCAAAAGCTTAAAAAGTACAAGTGTGCGACGCGACCAATGACCATGAAGGCTTACCTGCCCGAACAATAATTCATTTTTCCGGATTATTTTTTATGATACAAAAAACATTCATTAATTGCTGCTTGCGACAGTTTTTAGTACATTTGCCTATATGATGAACGTAGAGAATATGGAATACAATACCACACGTAGTTATTTAACGATGAGGGAGTATGGCCGCCATATACAAAAAATGGTCGATTATTTATTGACTATTGAGGATAAAGAGAAGCGGCAGCGCAATGCGATGAGCCTGATTGAGCTGATGGGATTTTTAAATCCGCATTTGAAAAATGTGGAGGATTTCCGTCATAAATTATGGGACCATTTGTTTTTAATCAGTGACTTTAAACTGGATGTAGAAAGCCCTTATCCAATCCCTACAAGGGAAACATTAAAGGCAAGGCCGGAACCATTAAAATATCCCAAAAGATATCCCAAGTTTAATCACCTGGGAAAAAATATTGAAGTGGTTATCAACAAAGCTTTAAAAGAAGACAATCCTGAAAAACGCCAGGGATTTGCCAACGCCATTGCTTATTACATGAAGCTTACTTACAGCAACTGGCATAAGGAACTGGTGCATGATGATAATATTCAATCGGAGTTGCAAAGTATTACGGGCGGCCAGCTTGAGTTTAACAACAGGCCTTTTGTAAAACATCGTACCGACAACAGGCCAGACCGTGATGATTACAGAAGTACCGGCACAAGCACAGGTGGTTATCGCAAGAACTTTACTGGAAGAAACAATAACACCAACGCAGGCAGAGATAACAGGGGCAGCAATGCGGGGCGTGATAACAGAACCGGCGGCGGAAACAGTAACAGGCCGGGAGGCGGAGACAACAGAAATAATAACAGAAACTTTAAAAAGCGGTTCTAAACGCTTTTATTTTACATAAAAAAAACCGCTTCAAAATGAGGCGGTTTTTTTGTAAAGTCAATTACCAATTAGTTTGCAGTAGTCGTTTTTGTTTTACCGCAGCTTTTGCCTGATTTTGAACAGCAGGATTTGGTGCATTTTTTCTTTTTGCCATTGTCGGCAAATGTTACACCTGATATCATAATAAATGCGGTTGCTAACAAGAATGCTTTTTTCATATTTTATTTTTTACTTCGACGTAAATGTAACAAGAATATTATTTTTAACCAAACCCGTAATTTGAAGGTTTAAGCGTTTTGCAAAGTAGCAATTACAGTTACACCACCCTGTACGACCTGGTTGAGTTCTACATTTATTTTTGTCCCTATGGGCAACAACAAATCTACCCGGCTTCCAAATTTAATAAAGCCAAATTCCTGCGCCTGGCTTACCTTTTGCCCAACCTGCAGGTAATTTACAATACGTTTTGCCAGGGCACCTGCAATTTGCTTTACCAAAATTTCTGTATTGCCCTTTCTTAACACAACAGAGTGACGCTCATTATCAGTGGAAGATTTAGGATGCCAGGCCACCAGGTATTTACCATTGTGATATTGATTGTACACTACCGTGCCGCTAAGCGGGTTGCGGTTAACATGTACGTTTGCCGGGCTCATAAAAATAGAAACCTGCAGGCGTTTATCTTTAAAATATTCCGGATCAACTGTTTCTTCTATAACCACTACTTTGCCATCAGCGGGTGCTACAATAGCATTATCGTTAATGGTTAATGTGCGGTTGGGTATCCGAAAAAAAGAGATGAGGAAAAGCAGCAGAAACAGCGTAGCAAAAAATATAACATAGCCCAGCCAGGCATTGCTGGCGCTGAAAAAATAAAAGTAGATTAAATTAATGGCCCCGAAAATAAGTGTTCCGATGGCAATTGATTTATAGCCTTCCCTGTGAATCGTCATGCGTTAGAATTGAGACGGCAAATGTACGTTGCAGAAACACAAAATTTTTAGTTTTGGTTACAAATGTTTCACACAACGGCCGTAAAGAAACCAAAGTAAACAAAGCCATTCGTCAAAATAAGTTTATAACTGTAATAACTGTAAAATAATATTCTCCGATCAGCTGGTGTAAATAAACAGAATTACATACAACCACACAAACGGAACCGCTACGAGCAAAGAATCAAAACGGTCTAAAAAACCGCCATGGCCGGGCATTATGGACCCACTGTCCTTTACATCCGCCATGCGCTTTATTTTACTTTCCAGTAAATCACCTGCAGTGCCAAATATGGCGCAGATGGCCGCAATAGCGATCCAATGACGTGTCGCGATTTCTTTTGCAACAGGGATAAAAAAACCTAATAAAGCAATTACTAATACACAAAGTATCGCTCCTCCCAACGTTCCTTCCCAAGTCTTCTTAGGTGAAATTTTTGAGAAAGGCGTTTTACCAATGAAGGAACCTACAATGTATGCCATTGTATCATTTATCCAGATAGAGAAAATAATCCCACAAGGAATTACTCTTGCGTCAAAGTATTGTAGTGTAATTTCCGGCGCAGGGTAAGGTAAGTTGGGAGTTGTATATTGGGCGTAAATTCCTATCATCAGAAGTATGGGCATTGTAATATAAACCAGTCCCAGCAAACAATGCATCAAATACTGTTCTCCATGTATCTTCTTCATCAGCTTTACAAACTCGTACCAGCATCCAAAATGAATGATGGTAAACAACGCAATAAAACTCCATTGGTTCCATAACAAACCGGTTAGCATTACTGCTACAAAAACGACCGCTGTTAGCGCCCGGGTTTTTAAAACTTCGACATTTATTGCCATTTATCAGGATTGATGAGTGTCGCCAATATTTTCTGAATTGGCTAAAAAAGGATTATTGGTATCAATATAACCGGGTATCAGTACCTCTTCGCCTGGCCGGTCAATATCAGCTTTACTTATTTTTTCAAAATATTTAAACAACCAGTACACCAATGCAATACCTACCACGCCAAACCACAATGGAAAATGATCATCTATTTTTGAAGGGTCCGTTTTTGCTCCCGGCTTGGTTGAAATGAACAGCATCGTAATTGCAAAAGCATTATTAAAAAAATGCCCGATGATGTTTAACCAGATATTGCCGGTGCGGTAATACACCCAGCCGAGCACAAAGCCCAGGGCGAACCTGCTTAAAAATCCTAGGTACGATCCGTGTATAGCACTAAAAATAATGGACGTAACTATGATAGCCAAAATCGGCTTTTTAAACCAGCGGGATAATAAATTTTGCAAACCTCCCCTGAACATTGTTTCTTCAAAAACAGCCGGTAAAAAAGCGATCATCACTACAGACACCAGGTAATCCAAAAAATTATCCATCCTTGCGATAACGGCCACCTGTTTATTGTAAGCATCTTCTGCTTCTTTAAACTGCAGCAAAGTTGCCTTTGACCAGGGTATCAGTTCAGTCAGTTCCTGCAGGGCGCCAACAATTGGCAGGCTTGCAAACATAACCAGTATTACAACTCCTGCCTGCTTTATATCTACCTTATGTGTAAATCCCAGGTGCAGCCATGGCTTCCTGTGACATAACAAAGCGTAAAAAAAAGGCGGTAAAAAAAACAAAAATAAAGTGCTGATAAATTGCATCCATCTCAATGCAGTCGCATTTTCAGGTACCAGTATTTTATCCATAATTGCTGCAGAAGATCCGCCGGAAAGATCTTTCAGGTGGATTTTACCAATCAATGGAATCAAACTGATAAAGCCGCCAAAAATGAGCCCCACCCCGCAGAAAACGGCTAAAATACCCAGCTGGCCCCAGTAATTATAACGTTTGGTAGCAAAATGCGCCATAGTAAATGCTTATAAGTGCGTAAATTTACAGCCTAAAAGTTTACAGTTTGCAGTTTATTACTGCCGTTACTTTATAAATCATTTTAAACAGTATCCCGGTAATCAGCAACATCAACAGCAATTAATATTTATGCCTTCTATCGGTAACATACAACTTCCGGAATTTCCTTTATTGCTTGCGCCTATGGAAGACGTAAGCGACCCGCCATTCAGGGCCGTTTGCAAAGACAAGGGTGCAGACTTAATGTATACTGAATTTATCTCTTCGGAAGGATTGATTAGGGATGCTATCAAGAGCCGGCAAAAACTTGATATTTTTGATTATGAAAAACCGGTAGGCATTCAGATTTTTGGTGGCGACGAAGAAAGTTTGGCGATGGCTGCTAAAATAGTAGATGTAACCAATCCTGATTTACTGGATATCAATTTTGGTTGTCCTGTAAAGAAAGTTGCAATGAAAGGCGCAGGAGCAGGTGTTTTAAAAGATGTTGACCTGATGGTTCGGCTGACAGCCGCCGTGGTAAAATCTACTTCATTACCGGTAACGGTTAAAACACGGCTTGGCTGGGATGATGAACACCGGAATATTGAAGAAGTGGCGGAACGTCTGCAGGACGTGGGTATACAAGCACTTGCTATACATGGCCGCACCCGTGCACAAATGTACAAAGGTAGCGCCGACTGGGAACTGATTGGAAAAGTGAAAAATAATCCGCGGATCAAGATCCCCATATTTGGTAACGGTGATATTGACAGTCCGCAAAAAGCACTGGAGTACAAAGATAAATTTGGCGTGGATGGTATTATGATTGGCCGTGCTGCAATTGGTTACCCATGGATATTTGATGAGATAAAACATTTTCTTAAAACAGGTGAAATTTTACCGTCACCAACTATTGAGGACCGGGTAGAAGTATGTAAAAAGCATTTGCATAAATCGTTTGAATGGAAGGGTCCTTTAGTTGGTATTTTTGAAATGCGCCGGCATTATGCCAACTATTTAAAAGGGCTTCCTGGTATTAAAGATTATCGTTACCAGCTGGTAACGTTGAAAACAGTAGAAGAAATTGATGCCGTGCTGGATGAAATTGTTATTAAGTACGCCGGCTACCAGTTTGAAAAAACACCGATAGAATTAATCAATTACCACGAAAAATGTCCATTGTAACTAGCACCGGGCTTCTTTCTTTTTATTGCCCGGTTTGCCCATGCTGATTGCTTTGTTGATGTATTTGATAGCATCAGGCTCTTTACAGGCAGTATCGCCCATATTTACTGTAACCAGGCCTATTTCTTTTGCGGCTTCTTTTGCTTTATTGCCAAGCGGAACAACATAAGAGCCTGTTGCTATCACGAATTGATTCATCGTATGCCTTACTCTATTGGCTGATGTATGAATTTTTTTTGTAACCGTTTTTAATAGCTCTTCCAGTTTTTTAATATCAAGTAAATCGTCAGGTTGTATCGCAACAATATTGGCGAATGTTGCCCAGCCCGATGCGGCTATCTTTTCCGTGGATGATTCAATCCATTCCAATGCCAGCTTCCAACCGTGCTTGCTTTCAGCTGCAATCCATGCAACCGTATATTCGTTGATCATGGAATAATTGGCGTTTTTAACCCAGGCCGCCAAATCTTTTTTTGTCATTTTTGATTCATCGGCTATCAGTCCTGCAAAGTATTGGGCATCTGCGTTACCGGTAGCAAACAGGTCAAGGGCTAGTGAATAATCTTTTTTTATTTTTTTTTGAATTGGTTTCATGTCACCCACCTTCACGCCAAAAACCGGCTCCCTCGCACCATGGCGTGTAAATGTTTTTTTGGTTTGTTCACTGCCCAGGGTTGCCAGCGTTTTAATCACTTCATCTTTTGTCATTGGATAACTATTTAAGTTGATCAAGATAAGTTTGAAGACCTGTTGTATATTGATGTGCTCTTTTTTCAGCAATAAAATCTGCCCCTAAACTAATGGCGGCTTCAATAGCCAGCGCCATTCCAAGTCCTGCCCAAAAAGATTTTTCTGTATGGTTCCGAAAGTAAAAAAAAATGCCGGCTCCTGCAAGCAACAGCGCAATTTCTGTAAAGCGGTAAATAACAAAATTTGCATTCACCTTTTGTATGCGGGGGATTTCATTGGTTTTAATCTCGCCTGGATTCATATCATAAGCGTATACATTTCTTTTACGGTCAGCATCACATCTTTTATATACTGTAAAGCCAATGGTTAAATGCATCAGCCCCACGATTAAAAAAGGAAGTGCAAACCCTTTGTACCAATTGGTTTTAAGATAAAAGAAAAAAATCAATGCCAGTAATATAGCGGCTATGCCAATGATTATAAACAGCAGGCTTTCGGATTTTTCTGCGTTAAAATATTTTTCAATATCCGCTTTTGTAAACATAGATTTATTTGATGGGTAATATATACAATAAAAAAATTATCCAATGGCTGCCAGCATCTCCGTGCCAAGCGGCGATACCGAAGGATCAAAATAATGAGTCAGTACGCCCTCTTCATCCACCAGGTACTTTGAAAAATTCCAAACAGGTGCTTTATTGTTCCAGCCGTTTTTATCGGCGCTGCTTAACCAGTTAAAAACAGCGTTTTGGTCAGCGCCTTTTATAACCCGGCTCTTTTTCATCAAAGGAAAACTTACGCCATAATTAATTTTACAGATTGATGCGATGTCTTCATCGGTGCCTGTTTCCTGCTCTTTAAAATCATTGGCCGGAAAGCCAAGTATTATTAGTTTATTGTTGAACTTTTTATATAGTTTTTCCAACGCTTCGTATTGATGTGTATACCCGCAATCGGAAGCCGTATTTACCAGCAGGATTTTTTTCCCTTTTAGGTCACTTAATGAAAGCAGTTCATTATTACTTTTTAACAGCTTCAGTGTGTAAATGGAAACTACCGGCGGTATTTTTTGTCCGTTAATTTTTATGCGATCCTTTTTAAGGCCGCTTAATTTCATCAATGCAGGGTAGAACACTTTTAGTAACCTTTGTTTAATAGTCATACGTTTTTTATTAGCACCTGGAATTACTTCATCAGCCATTTGAATATATTTAGTTTGCCTTTATAAGATGGGTATTTCATTTTAGGATCAAACCAGGTGGGTGTTTTTAAAATCCCCTTCCTATGACTGAACGTATCAAAAGAAAATTTGCCATGATAATTGCCTGTACCGCTTGTTCCCCGCCCGCCAAAAGGCAGCTGGTGGTTGGTTAAATGCAAGGCCGCATTGTTAATACAGCCTCCACCAAAAGGAATAGCATTAATCCATTCTTGCTCTTTTTCACTACTCCCGGTAAATATGTAAAATGCAAGCGGGTTGGGATTTTTTGCAATGATATCCCTGGCTTCTTGCATGGTTGTAAAACTAATAACCGGCAACACAGGTCCGAATATTTCTTCTTTCATAATGGGCATACTCATTGAAACCTGATCTATTAAAGAAGGTTCAATGTATAGGGCGGATCTGTCTGTTTTACCACCGGCCAGCAAATTCCCCTGCGCCAGGTAAGTCACTATCCGGTCGAATTGTTTTTCATTAATGATTCGCCCATAATCGTAACTGTCTTTCGCATCCAACCCCATAAACTGAGTCAGTGTTTTTTTAAGTGCGGTTATCAATGCTTCTTTTTGCGAAGCATGTACCAGCACATAATCCGGTGTAACACACATCTGTCCTGCATTGGAAAACTTGGCCATTGCAATGCGGTTCGCTGTAACTGCAATATCGGCATCTGCTTCTACCACGCAGGGGCTTTTACCGCCCAGTTCAAGGGTAACCGGTACTAAATTTTTGGCAGCCATCTGGTAAATAATTTTACCAACTGCAGTACTGCCTGTATAAAAAACATGATCAAATACAAAGTTGTTCATCATCTCCGGAATTACGGTGGCGCCATCCCCTTCTGTAAATAAAACATACTGCGGGTCAAAAGTTTCAGCAATGATCTGCTTCATCAATGCCGCAGTTGCCGGGGCAAATTCAGATGCCTTTAAAACAACACAATTACCAGCAGCAATGGCCCCCGTTAGTGGAGTAAACAACAGTTGCAGCGGGTAATTCCAGGGGCCAATTATTAACACTGTTCCTAAAGGCTCTTTTACAATAAAACTTTTTGAGGGAATATTCAATAAGTTGGTACCAACCGATTCCCGTTTCATCCATTTTTTTAAGTGATTGATTGCATATGAAATTTCTGATAACAAAAACCCTGTCTCTGTCACCCAGGTCTCTTCCGGACTTTTTTTAAGGTCTTTGTAAAGTGCTTCCTGTATTGATTGCTCGTATTTTAAGATGGTTTGTTTTAACCGCGTTAGCTGTTCCCTTCTGAATGCAAATGATTTTGTAGCGCCGCTTTCAAAATATTGGCGCATCTTTAAAAGATCATTTATTACTGGCATGATGATAATTTTGCAGCAAGGTAATTAAACCATTTGTATGACGGATGAACAGTATATGCAGCAGGCTTTGAAAGAAGCACACAAAGCTTTTGATGAAGGCGAAGTACCAGTAGGTGCTGTAATTGTAATGAATGACCGTATTATTGCGAGAGGCTATAACCAGGTAGAAAAATTAACTGACAGCACGGCTCATGCAGAGATCATTGCATTGACCGCAGCCTTTAATTTTTTAGGAAGCAAATATCTTCCGGAAGCTGTATTGTATGTAACTGTGCAGCCTTGCCTCATGTGCAGTGGCGCTTTATACTGGAGTAAAATCGGGCGGGTTGTATATGGAACCGAGGACGAAAAAAATGGTTACAAAAGGGTGGCGCAAGATGTCTCCCCGTTTCATCCTAAAACAACTGTCACCGGTGGCATTTTGCAAAACGAGTGCGCACAACTAATGAAAGATTTCTTCAAACAAAGGCGGTAGCATGCAATTGGCTGATCATGTGGCCAGCCTAAAATATCACGAGCTTTTTCTTTACCACTTTATCTTTTTGATTGATTGAAATAAAATAGATCCCGGGCATCAGCGATAAAAACATAGCAATTTCTTCCTGCCCGTTTGTGAGTAAACGGTTGTCCTGCCGGCATAACTTTCCTTTTGTATCCGTAATTTTTACCTGGGCTATACCGGGCTCAAAACCCTGCACCTGCAATGAAATTTTATTTTTAGCGGGATTGGGATAAATCTTCACCGACGTATGGTCTTCGGTTCTCACTATTTTTTCCGGAATGGCATTTACAACGGCAGTAGTGGGAATACTGTCGGACACTTGCATAGCTTGCACAGACTGTGCAAGACAGCAGCAGCTATAGAGGCAACAAAGAATAAACAGTAATGGTTTGAACATCGAATTTAATTATGGGGTATATGTCAACGCAATTACCATGTCAATATTTCATAACAGTTTCTTAAAAAATGAAACGGCATTGTATTTGACATCTCGGTATAAGGCTACTAAATTTGTAAAAAATAATAGGTTACGCGTTATATTAAATAAGTATTTACATTAAAATCAATCTATAAAACAACAATTATGGCATTTACATTACCGGCATTACCATATGCTCACGACGCATTGGAGCCACATATTGACACCTTAACCATGCAGATACATCATGGAAAACATCACCAGGCATACGTTGATAATTTGAACAAGGCACTTGCTGGAACACCTAATGAAGGCAAGACGTTGGAAGAAATTGTAGCTGTTGCAGGAACCATCAGCGCACCCGTTCGCAATAATGGAGGTGGTCACTGGAACCACAGTTTTTTTTGGGAGACAATGGCACCTAATGCAGGCGGCGCACCAACCGGCGCATTGGCTGATGCTATTACCGCGGCCTTCGGATCTTTCGATGCATTTAAAGAAAAATTTGCAGCAGCAGGTGTTGGCCGTTTTGGAAGTGGCTGGGCATGGCTGATTGTTAAAGATGGCAAACTCGAAATTTCTTCAACCCCTAATCAGGATAACCCGTTGATGGATGTTGCCGAAGTAAAAGGTAAACCTGTATTGGGAGTGGACGTTTGGGAACATGCTTATTATTTAAAGTACCAGAACAAGCGCCCTGATTACTTGGCCGCATTTTGGAATGTGATCAACTGGAAAAAAGTAGCCGAGCGTTTTGAGGCTGCTTCAAAATAATTTCAGATAATTTTTTTACAGCTGCAGTAGAAATATTGCAGCTTTTTTTGTGCGGAACTTGGCCCGCAAGGCGAAGAAATTTCTACATAACACGGCAACAGAGCTCATAATATAGCTTGTACTTACTGGCAACATTGTTGATATAGTTATCCGGTAACTATATTGTTTCATTTTTAATTTTATTATTATGCCATTTATAACATCCAATCAAAATAATGCCGAACCTGTAAATATTTATTATGAAGATTGCGGAAAAGGTAAGCCTGCGGTTTTTATTCATGGCTGGCCTTTGAACGGCGCTATGTGGGAGTACCAGGTAACACAACTGACGCAACAAGGTATACGTTGTATAACTTACGACCGGCGTGGTTTTGGTAAATCGGACTGGCCTTATGAGGGCTATGACTATAACACGATGGCCGGAGATTTGAAAGCTTTATTAGATGAGCTGAACCTGGAAGATGTGACCCTTGTTGGATTTTCGATGGGTGGCGGTGAAATTGCAAAATATTTCTCTTTATACGGAGGCCCCCGTGTTACGAAGGTAGTGTTGGTGAGTGCGGTGGTGCCTTACATGTTACACACTTCCGACAACCCGGAAGGTGTTCCACAAGAGCAATTTGATGAAATGGCCAATGGAATAAAACAGGACCGGCCAGCTTTTATGGAAAGTTTCGGTAAAGATTTTTTCGGCGTTTCGTTGCTAAATCACCCGGTTAGCGATGCATTTCTAGCCAATAATTTAACGCAGGTGATGAAGTCTTCGCCGATTGCTACACTGCAATGTGCACAGTCATTTTCTTCTACCGATTTCAGGAAGGATGTAATAAAAATAAACGTGCCCACTCTAATAATTCATGGCGACAGCGATAAAACAGTCCCGATAAAAGTTACAGGTGAAGAAAGTGCAAAATTAATTCCGAATGCAACGTTTATAGTTTATGAGGGTGAGCCACACGGTTTATGGTATACGGCTAAAGAAAGGCTGAATGAGGATCTGCGTGATTTCATTTTAATTTCTGCCGACCAGGCAGGTAGCAAATTCAGGGAAAGAGAAATTGTAAGAGAAAATAGCGAACCTTATCACGCATTTTAAGATAGCATAATCAAGCAAGGAAAATGCTTGACGCCATTTTACAGAATCATTTGTGGTTTTGTAAGATGGCTTTTTTATGGCACCGGGTCATGTCCATGTCCACCCCAGGGATTGCAACGCACAACTCTTTTTGCAGTTAACCAAAAACCTTTGAGTGGGCCATATTTTTTAAAAGCTTCTATTCCATATTGAGAACAGGTAGGCGTAAAACGGCAGCGGCTGGGTAACCAGGGAGATATGATTAACTGATATAACCTTATAATCCATATAAAAGGGGCGCTAATTATTTGCTGTACTGTCTTCATGCACCATTTTTTGAAGCCTGCTTAAAACGGTTTTTATTTTTTCCGTAATCAGTGAGTATTCCGGTATTTCCTTGCCGACGTACATCAAAAAAATAACCAGTTGTTTGTCACTTTGTTCAACTTGCAGCTGAAGATTATTTTTTTGTAACCGGTACGCTTCTTTCATCAGCCGCCTGATGCGGTTACGATGGACCGCTTTTTTAAAATGTTTGGAACTTACCGTAAATCCAGCCTGTAAACTGGTGGATGTTTTTTCCCGGTACTGCCAAACAATCCTTATTGGAAAAACAGAAAAAAATTTTCCTTCTTTAAATAATTGATCAATTATTTTACGGCTCTTAAGCCGCTCCTGTTTGCCCAGCGTATATCGTATTGTAGATTGCAATTATAACAAAAATAAAAAAAGCCTTCCAAAAGGAAAGCTTATATTTTGATGCTTGGTATCCCCTTTCAGGAACTGGAGCGGTTTATTTTTTTCCGAAACGTTCGTCAGAAACGGTCAGCTTTGCACGACCTTTTTTGCGGCGGCTTGCCAATACCTTGCGGCCGTTGGCAGTTTGCATGCGCTGACGAAATCCATGAACATGTTTTCTTCTGCGTACATGTGGTTGGTATGTTCTTTTTTTACCTGGCATTGTATTAAGTTTTTTCCTTTACAAAATTAGTTACAAAAGCATTTTTAATCTACATTCATCAGGGCACCATCCCTGCTGCTTGTGAAAGGACGGCGAAGGTAAGGTAAAATTGTGATTTGGATGGTGTGATTTCAAAATTTTTTATACTTAAAGAACCAAATGTTCAGACTGGATGGAGTTTCCATAAAAAATGGTCGCCTTCTGGTTAAAATCGTCGGCTGAATCTGTTGTAAAGAAAACAGAATTGCCCTGCTTATTGCATTTGCTTTCAATTTCAGGATGGCGTTCTAAATAATCCACCAGGCTTTTAGCAACAATATCGCCCTGTGATACAATTGAAATAGCCGGACGCAGGTAAGCCCGTATTTTATCAATCAACAATGGATAATGCGTACATGCCAACAACACGGTATCAATTTCATTCGACTGATCGAGCAACTGATCCAGGTATTTTTTTATAAAGTAATCAGCCCCCGGAGAATTGTATTCATTGTTCTCCACCAGCGGCACCCACATGGGGCAGGCTTGCTGAAATACCTGGACAGAGGGAAAGAATTTTTCGATCTCAATCGGGTAGGATAGAGATTGAACTGTTCCCGCTGTTCCTAATACGCCTACTTTATTAGTATATGTATAATGGCCAATTATTTCTGAAGTAGGGCGTATAACACCCAATACTCTCTTAGAAGGATCAATTAAGGGCAGATTAAGCTGCTGTATGCTGCGCAAAGCCTTGGCTGACGCTGTATTACAAGCCAATATCACCAGTGGACATCCCTGTTTAAAAAACCACTCAACACACTGCAACGTGTATTGGTAAATGGTTTCAAAACTTCTTGAGCCGTAGGGTGCTCTTGCATTATCACCCAGATAAACATAATCATAACCAGGAAGTTGGCTTTTTATCTCCCTTAAAACCGTTAAGCCTCCATAGCCGCTGTCGAATACTCCAATTGGTCCTTTTACCATATACCAAAAATACAAAAGCCATCCCGTTTACAAGATGGCTTTTGTATAATTTATAATTTAAATTAAGGCTTTGGCTTTGCTGCCGGTGCTTTTGGCGCTTCCTTATCCTTAATGTTTAATTTCTTCTTTACCAGTGGCAAAATATCATCTCCGGGAGGGCCAACAATTACTGCATTTTGGTCTAACACGTACGTGTAAGCATTTTCTTTACCAACTACTTTAATTGTTTCCAAAGCTTTGTTACGTATTGGCATCAATAACTCCTGTTGCTTTTCCTGTAATTTCTGCTGGGTTGCTTGCTGGAAGCCCTGTAATTTTTGGTACAATTCAATTAAGGCAGATCTTCTTAATTCTTTAGTAGCAGAAGATAATTTGGCCGAATCCCTTACGAAAGCACTGTCTTTTTCCTGTAACTCTGAATTTAAATCAGTGTATTGCTGTTGCAATGCTGTCTGGTAATCCTGTAACTGGGTAGTAGCTGTGGCTGCTTCCGGCATTGCACCGATTAATTCTTCGGTATTGATGTAGCCGATTTTTTGTGAAAAAGCCGTATTGGTCAATCCTAAAATTGAGACAACTAATACAACTACTGCGAATAATTTTTTCATCGTTGGTTTAAATGTTTAATTGTTTTGTTTATAGTTTATTTTTTGTGGTTTTTGGCTGCATGCCAATATTTGATTGTGATTTATTTAACACCCAGCAACTTCAATACATCGTCGCTTTTGTCAAGTTTTGGGTCGGCAAATATAACGGTAATTCCTTCACTTTTGTCTAAAATAAAATCATAAGATTTCTCCACAGCCAATTTCTGGATGGCTACATAAACCCTGTCCTGTATGGGTTTTATCAATTCCTGTCGTTTTTTAAACAAGTCGCCTTCAAAACCAAAGCGCTTTTTTTGCAGGTCCCTTACTTCCTTTTCCCTGTTAAATAATTCATCTTCTCTTTTCTTTTTTAAATCGTCACTCAACATAACCTGTTCAGCGTCATAATCCTTATACATCTTATCCAGGTCGGCCTGTTTTTTTTCAATTTCCTGCTGCCACTGAGCGCTAAACTGGTCTAACTTGGTCTGGGATTCCTTGTAATCAGGCATTTTTTCCAGTATGTATTTTGAATCAATTACTGCATATCGTTGTGCCAGGGCAACAAAAGAAAACAACAGTAAGGCACTTACAAGCGTTAATATTTTTTTCATCTTCAGACTTTTTATACAAATTAAGGGATAAAATTTAAGCTGTTAATAATTATTCAGGCTCCTGACCCAGCATAAAGGTGAATTTGAATGCGTTTTTAACCGGTTGTCCAGCCTGTATCCTGTCTATACCAAGACCATAATCAAATCCCAACAAGCCAAACATAGGCAGAAAGAAACGCATACCCACGCCAACAGAACGGCGTAACTTAAACGGATTATAATCTTTAAAATCATACCATCCATTGGCAGCTTCAAAAAAAGCAAGACCATAAATTGTACTGCTTGGGTTGGTACTGAAGGGGTACCTTAATTCAACCGTATATTTATTAAAAATGGTAAAGAACTCAGAAGGCGTTACGTTATCAGGATTCACTTTCGGGTCAGAAGAATTATACACCGGGTATCCCCTGTGGGCAATGATATCATATCCCAATATGGCAAAGTTGTTACTTAAACCTGCATCTCCCAATTGAAAACGCTCAAATGGCGAAATCTGGAGTTTGGAATTATAGCGGCCTATAAAACCATATTTGGCGGAAGCCTTTAATATAAACTGTTTATTTTTATCCGCACCATGCGCTATACCCAGTGGTACATAATAATCGCCGTTAAAGCGCCATTTATGAAACTCCGGCCATCTGTAAGGATTTTCAGTTTCGTTCACGAGACCAAGTGCTGAGTAAGGCAATGTAAATTGTCCGCTCACCATAAAGTTCGATCCGCCCGTTGGGAAAATAGGATTACCCTGTGTGGCACTACGCGCCAGTGCCAGTTTTAAACTGATATTGGTAGAAGTACCATTGCTAATTCCTTTAAAGATGTTAGCATAATTTTTCAGTTTGTATTGCTGCACATTTAAAGAGGTAACAAAAGAAAAATAATCATCCGGCCATTTTAATTGTTTACCTAATGATACACCGGCACCAATTGTTTTCAGGTATGAGCTATCACCGCAACTGTTACAATATTGTCCATATGCGTTGTATGCGTTGGCATATTTCGTATTGTACAGGCTCACAGAAAAGGAATTTCTTTTTTTACCTCCGAGCCATGGTTCTGTAAACGAAAGGTTATACGACCTGTATGCACGTCCATTGGACTGCACCCTCGCACTCAATTTTTGTCCGCTACCCGATGGTAAAGGATCCCATGTTTTTTTATTAAAAATATTGTCGATGGAAAAGTTGTTGAAGGTAATCCCCAATGTACCTGTTAAACCAATACCGCCACCAAAGCCGGCAGATAATTCCAACTGATCATTCGATTTTTCTTCCACACCCCAGTTGATATCCACTGTTCCATTGTCAGAATTGGGAACGATATTAGGAGTGATTTTTTCAGGGTTAAAAAAGCCTAACTGGCCTAATTCCCGTTGTGTACGGATAATATCCTGACGGCTGAATTTTTCACCGGGTACTGTTCTTAATTCCCTTCTTACCACATAGTCTTTCGTTTTTTCATTGCCTGAGATTTCCACTTTGCCAATAGTGGCCTGGGGGCCTTCCTGCATACGAATTTCAAAGTTGATGGTGTCATTGTAAACAGATGTTTCTATTGGATCAACTTTAAAAAACAGGTAACCATCATCCATGTATAAACTACCTATATCACCACCTTCTGCCGTTAACTGCTTACCTAAGCGTTTATTCAATAATTCAAGGTTATAAATATCTCCTTTACGGATACCCAGCAACAGATTTAAAACTGAATCGGAATATTTTGTGTTTCCTCTCCACACCATGTCGCCGAAATAATACTTATGCCCTTCGTTTACTTTTACATACACATCCAAATTTCCTTCTGCATTGGGCACTTTAGCATCTTCTACAATATTGGCATCTCTAAAACCCTGGGAATTGTAATAATCAAGCACGTGTTCTTTATCTTCTTCGTACTTAACCGGGTTAAACTTTGCTGAACTGAATAATTTAAAGCGGAACCAGGGATCCAGATAAGATTTTGTTTTGGATAGGGACAGGTAACCGTAATCTTTGAGGTAGTCGCCAAAAGAAATTCTATTGCTGCTGTCGCCAAAAGGGCTGGTACTTTTAGGTGGATACAAAGTAAATCTTGTCATCTCATGTGTACCCTTCATCTGCTTTTTTAATTTCAGGTCGCCGATATTATCGTTACCTGAAAAGTCAATTGAATTTACTTTGACCTTGTTGCCCTTGTCAATATTAAATTCTAAAATAACCGCATTTACCGAGGAAGGAGACTTCTCTTCCTTAACAACAGTTTTTACATTGCGATATCCTTTATCTGCAAAAAATTTCTGGATGGCATCCATGGCACTCATCTTCATATTATCGGTTACCACCCTGTCTTTTACCAATCCGCTCTTGGTGGCCAAATCATCTTTTTCCCCCTTCTTAATCCCATTGAATTTGAAATCAGCCAAACGGGGTCTTTCAGTAATTGCTATTTCTACATAGAGGTCTTTGCCTTCCAGCCTGGTGAAATAAATAGCAACATCAGCTATCAGATTTTGTTTCCATAATTTGGTAATGGCTTTACTAAAAATATCTGTGCCTGGAAGCTGCACCTTATCACCCACTGCAAGGCCAGAGATAGAAATAATAAGATTGCCATCAAAGCCTTTATTTCCCGTTACTGTAATTCCAGCGATCGTATATGGTTTGGGGGTTTTAGCATTTAAGATTTCCAGCAATTCGGGATTTGCAGAAACCGGGTGCGAAGTATCAGGAACTACCTGGGCAACTGCTGCATTGCCAATAAAAGCGATAAAAACTATCAATAAAAAGTTCTGGTAAATCCTGTGCATTAATTGGTTTTTTTACTATCCGGCAAATTACTTGCTATAATGAAAACTATTTGTTAAACAATCACCCTGTTTTTAACAGTGCTTTTAAATAAAAATTACAATCTTCTTACCCTTTTTAATGTGCAATATGATATATTGCTGCAGGGTTGCTTACATACCTGTTCATCCTGCAGATTTGTGGCTTCAAAATATTAAGCACTGCAGAATAAAGCATACAATTATGAAATGGGTATTTCTTCCTTGATCTGATCACCGGTTTTACCAAATCTTCTTTCCCTGTTTTGAAAATCTATAATGGCTTCATAGAGGTTATCTTTTCTAAAATCCGGCCAACGGGTATTTGTAAAATACAATTCAGCGTAGGCAAGCTGGTATAATAAAAAATTGCTGATACGGTATTCGCCACTTGTACGAATCATTAATTCAGGATCAGGAAAACTACTGGTTGATAAGTATTGTTGTATGGTATCTTGTGTAATTTGTTCAGGCTGAAGCTTTCCTTCTTTTACGTCCGTTGCAATTTGCTTTACCGCAGCCATTAGTTCCCAGCGGCTGCTGTAACTAAGTGCCATAATGAGGTTAAGACCGGTGTTCGCACTTGTTTCTTCAAACGCTTCGTTCAATTCCTTCCTCGCATTTTCGGGTAGCATACTCATATCGCCGATAGCATGCATCTTAATATTATTCTTATTTAATGTTGGGACTTCCTTTCGGATAGTATCTACCAGTAATTCCATCAAACCGGTTACTTCGTATGCAGGTCTGTCCCAGTTTTCGGTACTGAATGCGTATAAGGTAAGGTACTCAATGCCTAATTCGGCACAGCCTTCCACGATATTCCGAACACTTTCCACCCCGTGCATATGGCCAAAAAGACGGTCTTCGCCTTTTTCTTTTGCCCATCTTCCATTGCCGTCCATAATGATGGCAATGTGACGGGGCAATTTTTGCATGTTGATTGTATCCTTCAAACTCATATAAAATAGCATCAGCGACAGTGACTGACTTTGGGCTGCAAAAGTAATAAAATTTAGTTGCAATAAGCGTTTTAACCGAATCTTAACCGTTAATGCTTCAGCCAAAAAAAAACGCCGGAATTATCTCCGGCGGCAATTTTTATATTTTGGAAAACACTAATCAGGGTTTTGGACACACATAACTGCTGATGTTAAACGACAGTCCAACTTCAAAAATAATGTATTGATCTTTTTGTTTGCTCCAGCCACGCTGCACGCCTTCGTTTCCGATAGGCACCGGCACTTTTTCGTAACTTCTGTCCTGCAAAAGACCGGCTGTAGACGGCTGTCCGTTTAAAGGCGGAAATTTATCCGCTCCAACATAAGTAGTACTTACATCATCCAGGTAATCGGTGGTAGTAAGGCGTTCGGCAATTTGGAAAGAGAGGTTCATGCTGCTGTTGATACTGTATTTTATACCCATACCAATTGGAATACACATAGCCGTACTTCCATAGGGTTTTCTTACTTTACCGTCTGCACCAACATATTTTATATTCTGTCCTTCTGTGCCAAGCGGGCGTAGAAATATTTTTTTGTTGTTTAAGTATGCATAAGGATTGTAGCTAAAAATCCCCAATCCGAGTGTTACATAGGGAGTGAAGGAAAAGTCGGGGTCACCAGGGATATATTTTAAAAAGTTAAAATCTCCGTGAACGGCAAATTCCAGGATATCAGAGTTAAAGCTTAGATTCCTGGTATTTTGAAAACTATTTTTACTGTAAATGTCGCTGTAACCAAGCTGAGCATAGTGTGCACTCACTCGCAGGCCCAGGTAATTATTGAACTGTTTTCTGTAAAAAATACCCAGGGCCGGTTTCAGCCTGTTAAGTTTTGCCCTTGTGTTTAAATCGCCAAAATAATGCGCCACACCAGCTGTGAAGCCAAACTCGCCCTGCTGAACAGTACCATATTCTTTTTGAGCCATCACCCCAGATACCAGGGAAAAAAGCAACGATACAGAAAGGATGGTTTTTTTCATAATTACAAAGTAAATAATTGTTTTAAAATAAGTCAGCCTATTCCCCTGCCAGATGAAAGAAGTTTATGCAACAGCAGTTAACGACAGGAACCAAAATTAATTGCGCTTATCGAGCCCCCAGGAAAGTTTATTTCGCAGGGTTTGTAAAAAATTATTTTCATTTAACCTCACCAGGTTTATTGAGAACTCTTCTTTTTTAACAGCGAGTTGTACTTCCTTTGGTACCAATTCTCTCCTGCTATCCAGGCTGCATAAAAACCCGTCGCTTCTGCTTTCCACTTCAAACGAAATTATATTATCATCAGACACCACAATGGGCCGTATGTTTAAATTGTGAGGCGCTACCGGTGTAATTACAAAGTTGCCGCTTTCAGGAAACACTACTGGCCCGTTACAGCTTAGTGAATAACCGGTTGACCCGGTAGGCGTAGCAACAATTAAGCCATCCGCCCAGTAGGTATTTAAAAATTCTCCATTTAAGTACGTATGAATTTTTATCATTGATGACGTATCTTTTTTATGGATAACAAACTCGTTTAAACAAAATGGCGCATTGCCAAACAAGGGAAGATCGGCATCCAGGTGAATGAGGGTTCTCTCATCAAGCACATAAGTTCTGTCCACTAATGCCTTAATGGCCGAGCCTAAATCTTCTTTGCCTATTGTGGCAAGAAATCCCAGCCTTCCGTAATTAATTCCTAATACCGGTATTCCTTTATCCTGTATCAGGGTAACCGTATCCAGCAATGTGCCGTCTCCACCGAGGCTAATCATGAAATCATAACTGTCGTCCAGATCTTCCGCAGCATTGAAAGTGCCGTATTTGCCCCGCATATTTACGGCAGAATAAAACTGGTTAAAAAAATCCTGGAAAAAAACAGGCTCAACATTGTAGGTCTTCAGTTCCTCCATAAAAGTTTCAATATCCTTATGCTGGTCGTTTTCTATACCCCGGCTATATATTGCAATTTTCATTTTTTTATTTTTATCATTACCTTATACAAACACCTGCATTGCCATACAATTAGTGTCGTTGTATTTATAAAACATTGATTAGTTAGTGGTAAAATATTAGTCTGCTAATTTAATCGAAAATTATTTACTAATTTTTTAAATACGCCTCTTTGAAAACAGAAGGAGCTAATTACTACAAAAGGAAGGGGTCAAAAAATCTATCTAAGATCAGCCTGTAAAAAAGGAAACCAATAGGAGGAATGGAAAGACGATACTTAAATATCCAGGTAGTTCATCAAGTGGCGATAGTTGGTATCAATATTATCTTCAAATTTTTCGTCTCCGAAAGAATAGAGCACACTATACTCATACCGCTCAAATGCAGTAACGATAGCAGAAACTTCCTGTTTGTTCAGATGGAGCGTCACAGTCAACATTCCAGAATCCGCATGCCTTGTAGTGTTGAGATTCAAAATAACGGCATCGTTGCTTTCTACAATTCTGCTTATTTGCGAAACGGAAAACTGCTGCCTTTCCATTTCCAGTACGATTATGCCACCAAATTCGCTTGATCCTGAAAAGGCGGCCATCGCCTTTAATAAATCAGGTGCAGTTATCACACCGGTTAATGCATTGGTTTTACTTATAACTGGCACAATGGAAGTTTCGTGGAGGCTGGTATAATTTACCGCATTTAAAAAGTGGACATCATCTTTTACAGAATCGTGTACAAAATGCTCCTGTAGTATTTCAATACCCGATTTTTCATCATAAGCATCCAGCAAATCGTCCTCACTGATCATCCCCAAATAAATTTCCTCATTTACCACAGGAAGGTGCGTAACTCTGTAATCATTGATAAGACGAATGGCCTTACCAACAGAATCCTGCAACTGCAGTCTGGGAATATTATTATTAATCAGTTCTGCTGTAAGCATAAAAGAGCAATTGTAGCAATACTATAACGGTAAAAAAGTTATTTTAAGTATAGGACAATTAAATTTGTTTAACTGTTGCAGCGGGCGCTTTTTGTTTTGCTAAAAAATCATCTAACACCCTGTTAAATTCTTCCGGAACTTCCATCATAGGTGCGTGCCCGCATTTGTCGATAATATGCAATTCGCTGTTTGGAATCAGGTTATTAAATTCTTTGCCTACAAAAGGGGGAGTGATACTATCGTTATTACCCCATATAAGGCAAGTGGGTTGTTTAATATCCTTTAATTCTTCGCCCAGGTTATTACGAATTGCGCTTTTCGCCAGCGCAATTATTTTTATTACCTTAATACGGTTGTTGGTTATTTCAAATACTTCATTCACCAACTCTTCCGTTGCCATGGCAGGATCATAAAAAGTAAGCTCCGTCTTCTTTCGGATATACTCTTTGTCGCCACGCTTTGGGTAAGTATCTCCCATGCCGTTTTCGAATAAACCAGAACTGCCGGTTAATATCAATGATTTTATTCTTTCCGGATGTTTTAAAATATGTACCAATGCAACGTGACCACCTAGCGAATTTCCTAATAAGTGAATATTATTATAATTGCGGTGCTCTATAAACCGGAAAACAAATTTTTCCAATCCACCTACAGATGTATGAAGCAAATCAAGATCCAATAATGGAAGAATAGGCACAATCACTTTGTGCGTTAAGCGAAAATGTTCAATCAGGTCTTTAAAATTACTCAGTGCGCCAAATAATCCGTGCAGCAACAATAATGGTTCCCCCTCTCCAACTTCTATGTACTTAAATTTTCCGTCTTGTTTAAATTCGTAACTCATTGTTGGAACTGATAAATGCAGGTGATATAACTAACCGCTAAAATAGTGATTCGGGTTAAAATTACAGTAAATAAAATAATGCCTCAAATTAATGAGCCACTTTGGAAGACAAGCTTTCAAAATATCCCTCCAGTTGTGTAAACATATCTTTAAACACCGGGACGATTTTTCCAAAACCATCTATTACAAACGGCGCCCAGGGCTTAACGAAGGGAAATACTTTGGATGATTCCATCGCAGTTTCACTGAACAGGTGTATTTTATCTGCATAAAATAAAAACACGCTGAAAATGATGATGTATAAAACAATATATAATAGTATGCCGCCAATTCTGTTAAGCCATCCCAGCATGGCCATTTCAAAAGTTTTTTCTATCAGCTTGCCGCCCATGTTTACCAATACGGCCACTACAACAAATACGATGGCAAAAGAAATAAAAGGTAGCCAGGAGGCTGATATGGTTGCATTGTTTTGCAGGTAAACTGCTACAACTGATGATAATTTTAGTGCAGCAGCCAGGCCAAGTATAAATGCCACGATAGAAAAAACTGCCACAATAAAGCCCTTCTGATATCCCTTAATAACGGCTATTACAATCAATATGGCAAAAATAATGTCTATCAAAAAATGTTATATTATTTGCTCAATAAATCTTTTACAATGGCGCTGATTACTTTTCCATCAGCAAGGCCTGCCAGTTGTTTACTGGCCACACCCATTACTTTGCCCATATCCGCCGGCGAACTTGCCCCGGTTTGAGCAATAATTGCAGCAACAGCCTCCTTAATTTCACTTTCAGTCATTTGCTTTGGAAGAAATTTTTCTATAACAGCAATCTCTTCCCGCTCTTTTACCGCCAGATCTTCCCGCCCCTGTTTTTCAAAAATTTCCAGTGAATCCCGGCGCTGCTTCATCATTTTTTGTAAAAATTTCTGTTCGGTTGCAGCATCAATCTCACCGCCGGCTCCCGGGTCTGTCTTCGCCTTTATGATTTCTGCTTTAATAGCACGCAGGCCTCTTAAAACGCCTTCGTTCTTTGCTTTCATTGCATCTTTCATTTCACTCATTATCTGCTGTTCAAGATTCATATGTTTAATTGCCGGGCATCTATATGCCGGACTTTTTTATATCGTTAATAATGATTTTATTTGATACAACCACAAACAGGTGGCGTTATTTTTTATTGCTGCTCTTTCAACTGTATTGCCCTGAATTTGTCAAAAAACTCTTTGGCAAATTTTTTCATATCATCACTCAGTTCATGCTGATGTGTAGCTCTTTTAAAAGTATCGGCCATCGTCATCAGCATCTGGTAATAAAAGTCCGCCATTTCATCCATCATCATATCTTTTGTCCAAAGATCAATTCTTAAGGCTGTTTTATCCGCGCCATCCCAAAAAGCAATACACATCGCTTTGGCTTGCTGGGCCATATCGGCTGTACTGTCGCTGGCCGCCCAGCTTATTTTTTGTGGAATTTTATCCGGATCCAATAATACATCAATTTTTATAGTAGACTGGTTCATACAATTTTAATATTACCTGTTTTCCAGATTGCTTTATTTGAATGATAAATTTACAGATGCAAAGATAAAGCCTTTGTGTTTAATCATTTAGGGTAGCGCATTTTTCAAGACATTGCCAAAGTAATTGGCTGGCCCTGGCAGCATCAAAATTTGCCGCATTTAATTTGCATTTTTCAACCAATACATTTCGGAGGGTTTCATCTTTAAAAATCAGCATCATTTTATCTGCCATATTTTCAAAAACGGCAGGTTCCGTAAATAATGCCGCATCATCACAAATTTCATTCATCAGCAGCGAGTTGCTTACAATCACTGGTACTCCGCACTGCATCGCATTAAGTACCGGAATATAGGAAGTATTTTGTCGTGTCGCATAAACAAATGAATAGGCTGCAGCAGTTATTATTCCAAGGTCTGTGCCGTTAAGGTTAGGCAGTACTTTTACCTCGTTTCTGTATTTGTATGTCTGCAAGCTTTTTTCAAACACATTATCGGCACTGTAATTAGTAGCGGCAATCAGCAGCAGCATGTTGCTTTGTTGTCTTTTTTTAAAAAATGAAAATGCCTTTAATAAATTCGTGAGGTTATTGTCGCCCGTTAATTCACCGGTAAATAAAAAATATTCCTTACCGTCAGCATATTTGTTTTTGCAAATCTCTTTTTCCGACTGGTCAAGCGGTTTAAAGTTGTTATCTCCGTTATTATAAATCACCCGCACTTTTTCTTCATCAATTTGGTATTGAGTGCAAATATTATTTTTAAAACACTGGGCACTGGTAATGATTTGTGCAGCTTTATCAAAATGAACCGTCATTTTTTTCTGTGACCTATATGAGTCAGGCACCACTGAAAAATGCGGTAACGCCAAACATTGCGGCACAGTGGTTCTGAAAGAACAAACAGCCTCCAGATTTACAAACAGTGAAGCTTTAACTTTTTTTAAGATAACAGGCAACCGGTAGTCATACCACATTGATTGCAGCAAACGATTCCTGTAATATGGCACATGAATCAGGGAACTGTTTTTTAAGGAAGCCACAAGGTCATTTTGGTCTGCAGCCAGTAAAAAAAAATGGTGTTGAGGGTGATCTTTAAACAATTGATTAAAACGATCCTTTATAAAATTCACTTCAGCAAACGCCGCCGCCTTTTTTATCGAATTGATATTTACTACTATGTTCATTACTGCAAAAATAGGCCTGTCAAACTTATCCTGCTAATTGTACAACTGTCTGTCAACTAATCTGCTTAACCGGTCGTTAACTTTTGTTAATAAACGCTTAACCAAAGCCCAGTCTATATTTGCCCATTGATGAAAAATCTATCATAACCCCATGCAAAAGATTTCGCTTTTTTTTATTATCACAGTGTTGTGTTTTTTCAGGGTAAACGCACAAACTAAGGTCGACACCCTGTCCCTGTCATTCCCTGCAGCAGAAAAAATATTTTTACAAAACAACCTGTCATTGCTGGCGGCAAGGTATAATGTGGATGTAAATAAAGCTCTGATCAAACAGGCAAAACTGTGGGATAACCCGGTGCTGACGACAGACCAAAACATTTATGACGGTAAGTTTTTTCAGCACAACGCGACAGCCGGGCAAGTATATGTACAGGTAATGCAACTGGTAAGAACTGCAGGCAAAAGAAATAAGGCAGCGCAGCTCGCCGCGGATAATACCACTATTTCCCAGGAACAGTTTGATGACTTGTTGCGTACGCTTCGTTACACGCTGCACAATGATTTGCTGGAAGTGAGTCATTTGCTGAAAATTAAAAAAGTATATACCGGAGAAATAGATGAGGTCAATAAACTTTCCAAAGGAATGGATCTTTTACTGCAGGCCGGTAATGTTTCTGTGAAAGATAACCTGCGTATAAAAGCATTGCTGTTTAGTTTGCAAAACGAACTGGTAACCACCGACGCCCAGTTGATAAACATTGAGAGTGAAGTGAAATTATTGCTCAACAACAACGAGCAAAAATTTATAGCGCCTTACTTTGATTACAAATTTGGAGATCTTACAACCGTGGCTATTCCCGATACAAGTGCTTTGCTGCAACAGGCCATTGCAAACCGTCCCGACGCCAGACTGGCACAAACCGCACTGGCTTTACAAAACCATAATCTTATATACCAGAAAGCATTGGCAAAACCTGATATCAGTATCGGAACGGAATATGATCAGCGCAGCAGTTATGCCAATAATTACGTAGGGCTGGCGGTTTCACTACCGTTAAATATTTTTAATAAAAACCAGGGTAATATTGCAGCCGCCAAATTTTCTATACAGCAACAGCAGGCTGTTACAGACCTTACCACCGAAAGAATAAAAAATGAAATTTCAAATGCGGCCAGCAAATTTACTTTTTACCAAAGTGTAAACAACAGGCAGCAGTTAAATTTTTCTCAGCAGTATGATACGTTGTTTACCAATATGTTGCAAAGTTATCAGCAACGCCAGTTAAGCCTGCTGGAGTTTATCGATTTTATGGATGCTTATAAAGACACCAAATTAAAACTGCTTGAACAACACAACGGTTTAGTGCATGCTGCGGCTGACCTCAATTATACCGTAGGCAACGACGTGATAAAACTCGATTAATTTATAACCCGTCTTCAGTAAAAAGGCTAATTGATTCACAGAATAGCCCCATCTTTTTTAAACAGAACGCTCTTAACAAAACTCATCAACATACAAAACATACAATGAAAGTAACCCCAATAGTCACCTTGCTTTTTTTCGCTGCGATTTTATTCTCCTGTAAAGACAAGAAAGAACCCGAAGCAGATCCAAACGCAAAAATTTGCATTACGGATTCCATGGAACAGATCATACACATTGATTCTGCATCCAGTGGCAACATAGAAAATGCATTAAAACTTTCCGGTGAAATTAGTTTCAGCGACAGTAAAGTGGTTAAAGTGTTTCCTTTCAGCAGTGGCAAAGTGATGGAAGTAAAAGTATCGCAAGGGGATAAAGTAAATAAGGGACAAGTATTGGCAACAATCAAGAGTGTGGAAGTGGCTGGCAATTACAGTGATCTTTCAACCGCGGAAAATGACTACAATATATCCAAAAGACAATTGGATAATGAGGCTTCGCTGTATAAAAATGGTATTGCAAGTGAAAGAGAATATAGTGAGGCAAAAGAAAATTATAGTAAGGCGGCTACAGCTGTTCAAAAGCTGAAAGAACAAATCAGTATCAATGGCGGCGGCCATACCAACATAGGCGGCTCTTACGTAATAACCGCTCCTATTGCTGGTTACGTGGTTGAAAAAAAGATCAATGCCGGCGCATTTATCCGTGCCGACAATACGGAAAACATGTTTACCATTGGCGATATCAGTGAAGTTTGGGTTTGGGCAAATGTGTATGAAACAGATATTACCAAAGTAAAAGAGGGTTATACTGCCAACGTTACAACCCTTGCGTACCCTGATAAAATTTTTACCGGTATTATCGATAAAGTGAGCCAGATACTGGACCCTGAGACAAAAGTGATGAAGATAAGAGTTCGCTTAAAAAATGATAACCTGCAACTGAAGCCGGAAATGTTCGCTAACATCACGGTCTTAAATAAGGAAGGCCAGGATGCGATCAGTATTCCTGCAACAGCCATTGTTTCAGAAAACGGAAACAATTATGTAGTGCTGTACCGTGGTAAATGCGATTTAAAAGTACAGCAGGTAGAGTTGCTTAAAATTTCCGGTGATAAAGCTTATCTGAAGTCCGGTTTGCAGGCGGGCGAAAAAGTAATTTCTGCCAACCAGATATTGCTTTACCGTGCATTGACGGAAAAATAACATCCATCCTATTACACACCGCTTTCTTAAAAGTTTTTTACACCTGTTATGAATAAGTTCATCAAACAAATAATATATTTTTCTTTACGGCATCGTATACTGGTGTTTTTTCTGACTGGCATTCTCGTGGTCATAGGGGTAATCAGTTATAAAAATACGCCCATAGAAACCTTTCCGGATGTAACCAATACACAAATTATTATCATCGCTCAATGGAGCGGCAGAAGCGCAGAGGAAGTTGAAAAATTCATCACCATCCCAATGGAAACGGTGCTGAATTCTGTGCAGAAAAAATCCAACCTGCGCACAACTTCAGCTTTTGGTCTGTCCTACATCCGCATTATTTTTGATGATGATGTAGATGATGCTTTTGCACGCCAGCAGGTAATGAGCCGATTAAGCGGCGCAGATTTGCCGGACGGTGTAAAACCCGATGTACAACCTCCCTATGGCCCTACCGGCGAAATATTCCGTTACACATTAAGCAGTGCAACCCGCTCTATACGTGATTTAACTACTATACAGAATTGGGTACTTGACAGGCAGTTTAAAAGCGTAGCCGGTGTAGCAGATGTAAATAGTTTTGGCGGCGAAGAAAAAACTTTTGAAGTAAGTGTCAATCCTGACCTGTTATTGAAGTACAATCTTACTTCGCTGGATGTGTACAATGCCATCGCCAAAAGCAATGTGAATGTGGGCGGCGATGTGATTGAAAAAAATGGCCAGTCTTACCTGGTAAGAGGAATTGGTTTATTAAATAATGTGGATGAAATTCAAAACATCATCATCACAAAAACACATGGCGTTCCATTGCTGATAAAGAATGTAGCCAATGTAGTGGAAGCAGGCAAACCCAGGCTGGGACAAGTTGAAAGAGCAGATAAAAACGGCAAACAAACGGATGTTATAGAAGGCATCATTGTGATGCGAAAGGGTGAAAACCCAAGCGAAGTATTGGATAATGTACGGGCGAAAATAAAAGATCTCAACGATAATATTTTACCAAAGGATGTAAAAATTAATACTTTTTACGATCGTACCAACCTGATGGATTTTGCGCAGGAAACAGTTATTCATAATTTGATTGAAGGTATTATTCTGGTAACACTTATCGTACTATTGTTTATGGCCGACTGGCGTACAACCGTTACCGTTAGCATCATCATTCCGCTCTCGTTACTATTTGCTTTTATCTGCATGCGCATTAAAGGCATGAGCGCTAATTTACTTTCGATGGGTGCCATTGATTTTGGTATTATCATCGACGGCGCCGTCGTAATGGTAGAAGGATTATTCGTTGCCATGGACCACAAGGCCCGCGAAGTGGGTATGGAGAAGTTTAATAAGTTAGCGAAACTCGGCCTCTTTAAAACTACCGGAACAGAAATGGGGAAGTCCATTTTCTTTTCCAAACTCATTATCATAACCTGCCTGATTCCCATTTTTGCTTTTCAGAAAGTTGAAGGCAAAATGTTTTCGCCACTGGCATATACATTAGGCTTTGCGCTGGTAGGTGCATTGCTGTTCACCCTTACATTGGTACCGGCGCTGTCAAGTATTTTGCTTCGTAAAAATGTTAGGGAAAAGCACAATCCCATTGTATTGTTTTTCGAAAACGGCGTTGCAAAATTATTGGCCATTGTTTACCGAAATCAAAAATTAAGCGTACTCATTGCCATCATTGTAATGGTACTTACTTTTTTCTCTGCCAAATTTTTAGGTTCAGAATTTTTACCGGATCTGAATGAAGGTGCGTTATGGGTAGAAGCAGAATTGCCTATGAGTGTTTCACTATCAGAAGCCAATCTTGTCAGCAATAAAATGGTTGACATCCTGCAAAAATTTCCCGAAGTAAAACAAACGCTTTCGCAGGTGGGGCGCACCAATGATGGTACAGATCCCAAAGGATTTTTTAATGTACAGATACAGGTAGATCTTCAGCCACAAAAAACATGGAAAAGGAAAATAACCGAAGACCAGTTGATAGATGAAATGGATGTGCAGTTGCGTAAATTTCCCGGCATCGTGTTTAACTATTCACAACCCATCCGTGATAACGTAGAAGAGGCTGTTGCAGGTGTGAATGCTGCCATGGCAGTTAAAATTTTCGGACCTGATTTTCTAACACTCGATAGCACCGCCAATGCCGTAATGGACGTGTTGAAAAAAGTAAAAGGCATTGAAGACCTTGGCGTGTTGCGTAACCTCGGCCAACCGGAATTTCGCATTGAACTGGATCAGCAAAAAATGGCTTTTTATGGTATCAATACTGCCGATGCGAATGCCGTAATTGAAATGGCCATTGGTGGTAAAGCCGCAACACAATTATACGAAGGCGAAAGAAAATTTGACGTAAGGCTTCGCTACCGGCAGGAGTTCAGGGCATCGCAGGAAGCCATTGAAAATTTAATGGTACCTACCAATGACGGTGCAAAAATTCCGCTGAAGGAAATTTCTTCCATCCGCACTTTGACCGGACCTGCATTTATTTTTCGTGATAATAACATGCGGCATATTGCAGTGAAATTTTCCGTACGCGGAAGAGATTTAGGAAGCACGATTGCGGACGCTCAACAAAAAGTAAATGAAGCAGTGCAATTGAAACAAGGCTATAAATTAAGCTGGAATGGTGAGTTTGAAAACCAGCAACGGGCTTCCGCTACACTCGCAAGAGTAGTGCCCATTTGCCTGCTGGTTATCTTCTTAATTCTTTTTGTAACATACGGCAATGCCAAAGACGCTTTTTTAACCATCATGAATGTACCCTTTGCATTGATTGGCGGTATACTGGCCTTACACATTACGGGTATTAATTTCAGCATTAGTGCAGGCATTGGTTTCATCGCTTTGTTTGGTGTATGTATTCAAAACGGTGTAATTCTCATCAGTGTTTTCAGAAAAAACCTGGATGCCAAAATGCACCTGGATGATGCCATCAGGGAAGGTGTAAAATCAAGAGTTCGCCCGGTAGTAATGACGGCGCTGATGGCCATGATCGGCCTGATGCCCGCGGCTATTTCAACCGGCATCGGAAGTGAAACGCAAAAGCCTCTGGCCGTAGTGGTGATTGGCGGCCTGGTAACCTCCACCATCCTCACGCTATTAATTTTGCCAGTTATTTACGCACTCGAATTTAAGTTAATGCACCACAGGGAAAACAGGAAACTATTGAGAAAAATGCGGGTGGTAAGTAAGGTGGAAAAGCCAAATGAATAAAGCAAATGGCTGATTTTTAGATGTCTGATTTCTTTCTTATCATAACAGTATGCTGCTCCACAATTTTACCAACGTATTTGTGGAGCAGTTTTGTAAAAATGATTGTCCGGACTAAGCATATTTGTGGATCATCGTTGCATCGCCCTCTTACTTTTTCAGCTTTGCTGTACGTCTTCAATCCGAAAAGCTTGCTGATTACGCGGCGGAAATTGGCAGTATAAGGATGGCTAATAAAATACCTGGTTGAAATTACAGTCGTCAAATAACTCTCCTTCAGGGTATGGGCAGGCGCCCTACTTCAACACTCTTAATTTCACCGTATCGATACGGGTATCGCTTACATTTAAAATGTCGAACTGGTAATTTCCAATGGTGAAAGTTTGTTTCTGTTTGGGTATTTCATCCCGGTTATGAATTATAAAACCACTCAGTGTTTCAGTATCAGCCCTGTCCGGAAATTCAAGCTCATATTTCTCCGTAATGTAATCCAGCTCAAGTCTTCCGCTGAAAATAAATTCGTTGGTGGCCAGTTGTTTTTCTACAAACTCTTCGGTATCGTGTTCATCACGGATATCGCCGAAAATCTCTTCCAGCAAATCCTCCATGGTTACTATCCCGGCAGTACCGCCAAATTCATCCACGACCCAGGCAATACTTTTTCTGTCCCTGCTGAATTTATTCATCAGGTCAGTAGCACTCATACTTTCAGGGATTGCCGGTATGGGTAATAATATAGATCGTACATCCGATGGATTTTTAAACAGATCCAACTGGTGAATATAGCCCAGGATATTGTCAATATTTTTATCATACACCACCAGCTTACTCAGTTTTGTCTGGATAAAAATACTTTTAACCTCATCAATATTGCGGGTAATGTCTACGCCTTCAATTTCCTTACGGGGTATCAGGCATTCCCTTATTTTAATTTCGCTCAGCGACAAGGCATTTTCAAATAATTCCTTGTTGATGTCGCTGGTATCTTCTTCATCATGATGCTTGCTTTGCTGGATAAAATGTTCCAGGTCTATCTTCGTAAACACTTCTTTTTTATCACTCAGCCTTACATTAAAAATATAGCGCAACACCCACTCTGCAATGTTGACAAAAAAAGTAGAGATCGCAGAAAAGGCGGCAAAAAAGAACTGCACAATGTAAGCAATGAAACCGCTGCTTAAAATGCTTTCGTTGGTTGCCCTGAAGAATGCTTTAAATACAAATTCTACAAACAGTACAATAAGTGTTGACAAAATTGTTTCTACCAGCAGTTTGATATACTTTACATAATCGGCCAGTGCCACCGGCAGCTTTAATTCGATGTAATGCCAGAGTGGATATAAAAATTCGCCCACCAGTAAACCATATACTACCAGTACAATATTAACGCTCACCAGCATGGTGCCAATAAAACGGGCCGGCTTGTCCGCAAAATCGCCCCAGGTTCTGCCGCTGTAGGAGCCTTGCTTTTTTCGCAGTTCAATTGACAGCTTGTTGGCAGATACAAAAGCAATCTCTATCCCGGAGAAAAAGCCAATGAGGAGTAAAGAAATTATAATCGCAAAAAGTGCTATCCAGTCCATATAGTAAAAATAATAACAAACATTGATTTGAACACCAAATGAATTTACCGTTCTATGAAAGCGCCGATAATGCGCTCCGCTTCGCTGCACGCATGTTCCAGTGTATCATTAACAATCTGCTCATCAAACTGGTCTTTAAAAGAAATTTCGTAGGCAGCTTTGTTTACACGTGCTGCCAGTGATTCCGGTGTTTCTGTACCGCGGCTTTCTAAACGGGTTTTTAAAGCATCCACAGAGGGTGGCACAATAAACAGGCTGATGGCAGATTCGGGATATTGCTGTTTAACATGAATGGCTCCTTTTACATCAATATCAAGGATAGGTATTTTACCAGCATCCCAAATGCGTTGCAGTTCGCTCTTTAAAGTGCCGTAATATTTTCCTTCATATACCATCTCCCATTCAGCAAATTCGTTTTGCTGAATTTTTTGTTTAAACTCCTCTGTACTCATAAAATGGTAGTCTACTCCATTTTTTTCACTGCCCCTCGCCTGCCTGGTTGCAGCCGAAACAGAAAAAGCAAGTTGAGGAAAAACACGCATTAAATGTTGCGTGATGGACGTTTTGCCTGCACCCGACGGCGCAGTAATAATGATGATTTTGTTTGGGATGGCCATTTGCAAAGAAAGGAAAGAAAAGGCAATTGTTGGGGTTGAATTGCTGAATGGTTAAATGGATGAATTGTTGAAGGAGTGAATTGTTATATTGTTATTTGCAGCTTCCGATAAAAAAACATCTACCCTGTTTAAAAGTTAAACAACCAAGCCATAAAACATTTATGGTTGAGTGGCTCATGGTTGGAATTGTTATTCGAGACTTCGGATAAAAATAGCTGCCCTGTTTACAATGTGCCAAAAACAATAAAACAACTTTACAATCCAGCAACTAACCCACCCTTCTAATATCTGCGCCTAATGCCTGCAACCTGGCATCTATATTTTGATAACCGCGGTCTATTTGCTCAATATTCTGGATAACGCTTTTGCCATCTGCGCTTAAGGCCGCAATGAGCAAAGCTACGCCGGCCCTTATATCCGGACTGCTCATGGTGATGCCCCGCAACTGTTGTTCCCTTTCCAGCCCTACTACAACCGCCCGGTGTGGATCGCACAAAATTACCTGGGCGCCCATATCAATTAATTTGTCTACAAAAAACAAACGGCTTTCAAACATTTTCTGGTGAATCAATACACTGCCTTTGGCTTGTATGGCGGTTACCAGTACAATGCTTAGTAAATCCGGCGTAAACCCAGGCCAGGGATGATCATAGATGGTCAATATACCTCCATCCATGTATTTCTGAATTTCATATAAATCCTGCGAAGGAATATGAATATTATCGCCGATAAATTCCATTTGTATACCCAGCTGCTGGAATCTTTCCGGTATGATGCCGAGGTGTTCCAGCCCTGCGTCCTTTATGGTGACATCTCCCTGCGTCATGGCAGCAAGGCCGATAAAACTCCCTACTTCAATCATGTCCGGCAACAGGCGATGGTCAGTACCACCAAGCTCATCTACTCCATCAATGGTGAGCATATTGCTTGATATACCAATTATTTTAGCCCCCATGCGGTTGAGCATTTTACATAACTGCTGCAGGTACGGTTCGCAGGCTGCATTGTAAATGGTACTAACACCTTTGGCCATCACCGCCGCCATTAAAATATTGGCAGTTCCGGTTACACTTGGCTCGTCCAGCACAATGTGGGCGCCTTTTAATTCAGGTGCGGCCAGGTAAAAATATCCATCAGGATTGTATTGAAAAGCCGCACCCAGTTTTTCAAATCCCATGATGTGCGTATCCAATCTCCTTCTGCCAATTTTATCACCTCCGGGTTTGGGCAAAAAGGCTTTTTTAAACCTTGCCAGCATAGGGCCGGCAAGCATCACAGAGCCCCGCAGCCTGCCGCTCTTTTTATGATAGTCGTCGCTGTTTAAATAGTCAACATTTACATCATCGGCCTGAAAAATACAGGTATCTCTGCTTACACGGTCTATTTTTACGTTCATTTCTCCCAGCAGTTCTATCAGCAGGTTTACATCAATAATGTCAGGGATATTGGTAACGGTGACCTTTTCAGCCGTAAGTAATACCGCTGAAATAATCTGCAATGCTTCGTTTTTGGCACCCTGCGGTGTAATTTCTCCCGACAGTTTTTTGCCACCCTTTACTTCGAATGAGCTCATAAATTTGTGCTGCTATAAAATGAACAATAATAAAAAAATGAAAGTACCTATTTTATATAAAAAACCCTGATTCAATTATCGAACCAGCTTTTTATTTAAAAAATTTGTTCCAGCTCTTCCAGGTGATGGATGATGTAAGTTGGCTTGATATCGGTGCTTATCTTCAAGTGATTTACAAATACACAGTCCATGCCCGCATTGATGGCGCCCTGAATATCGGCATCCAGGTTATCGCCCAGCATAATGCTTTCCGCCAGCGAGGCTCCGGCTTTTTGCAAAGCAAAGTCAAAAATTTCTTTTTTCGGCTTCAGGCTGTTGCTTGCTTCTGATGTGATCATGTGCGTAAAGTACTTATTAAGCCCGCTGTTGTTGATTTTGCTCCACTGCGTTTTTTCAAAACCGTTGGTGATGAGGTGCAGCACGTATCCTTTGGCGGTGAGGTAGTCCAATATTTCAATGGTATGCGGAAACAGTATTTTTTTTACAGGTAAGCGCTCTAAAAAATGTACGCTCATATCCCTGGCCAGTTGCTCGCTGCCAATTTTAAACTCCAGCATGGTACGCCACATGCGCTTCCATTTTAACTCGTCGCTGGTGATAAACCCTTTGTGGTACCTGTCCCATAAAATTTCGTTGTGGTGCAGGTAGTGTTTATAAAAATCAACAAAGGGATGAACGCCTTTTGCTTCCAGTTCAAAATGGTCGTACACTTCAATCAGCGCTTCTTTGGCGTTGGCATCAAAATCCCATAAGGTATGGTCAAGATCAAAAAATAAATGTTTGTATTCGGGCATGTTTATGGAATGGTTGAGTATTTCGCTGGTCTCCCAACGGAAGACAGGGCTGGTTATTTTAACGCTGTCACTATTTTTGCAAAGCTAATGGTAAATCATGTATGGCATTTATAAAAGGTATTGTTATAAAATGATGCAGCCTGCACAGACGGCATTTTTAAAACCTGCTGGCAGTGCCGTAACTTCGGCCCCGATGGCTGAAGTTGAATAAAGCAATATTGTACAAGTGTGCGACGCCAATGAAGTACCACATTGCTTCTTAGCCCGGACAATTATTTTTTGAACAAACATTTTACACAGCGCAGCTGTTAACCTTTTTACCATGAATATAGTAATAACAGGAGCTTCTAAAGGAATTGGTAAAGCTGTGGCTACCGCTTTTGCCGCAGACAATCACGAACTTTTTTTATGTGCCCGCAACGAAGTGGCCCTTTACAATACGGTGGCAGAACTGCAGGTAAAATATCCCGACAGTACCATTAACGCCATGGTGGCAGATGTTGCCAATAAGGAAGACAATAAAAAATTTGCTGAATGGATTTTACAAAAAGCGGGTACTGCAGATGTGCTGATCAATAACGCGGGACAATTTTTGCCGGGCAGTGTATATAATGAACCGGAAGGCCTGCTGGAACAAATGATGGCGGTTAATGTGTACAGTGCCTACCAGCTTACAAGACAGTTGCTGCCTGCGATGATGGCGGCCAAACAGGGACATATTTTTAACCTTTGTTCCATTGCATCTTTACAGGCTTACGCAAATGGTGGCAGTTACAGCATCAGCAAATTTGCGCTTATGGGGTTTAGTAAAAATTTACGGGAAGAGTTGAAGCCTTATAATATTAAAGTAACAGCGGTTTATCCCGGTGCCGTAATGACCGATTCGTGGGGAGATTTTGATAACAGCAACCACCGGATTATGGAAGCCAATGATATTGCTGCCATGATTATAGCAGCCACTAAATTATCTCTGCAGGCTGTGGTGGAGGATATTGTGATACGGCCTCAGTTGGGCGATCTTTAGTGTGGTTAACAAAGAACAATTCAAGGTCACATTAAGGCAGCTTCATTTAACAGTTTTTTACAATCATTTCTATTTTTCTGTTACATTACAGCTTCGCTATAATTTACTTTTGTATTACCAGTTATTATGAATGCTTTATCGAAGAGATTATTACTATTGATTTTATTAGCGTGCTTTTTTTGCCAGTGCAATGTACTGGCACAGGTGCGGTTTTCGGCTTCCGTTTCGCCTGCTGTAATTGGTAAAAATGAAACAACCGAATTGCGGCTGATGGTTGAAAATGCACAGGATGTACAGCAAATAATTCCCCCTTCATTTAAAGATTTTATTGTAGTAAGCGGCCCCAACCAGGAGAGCAGTGTTGAAACCGTGAATGGCGTTACCAGGCAATCTATCGGCCTTACCTACGAGCTGCAACCCAGAGCAAAAGGTAATTTTACCATTGGTGAAGCCATTGCAAAAGCGGATGGCAAAACACTTAAAAGCAATGCGGTAAAATTACAGGTTACCAATGCAACATCATCGGCTGCTTCCAACCGAAACAGCGGCAACTTTCCCTTTAGTGGCCTATCCTCTTTATACGACGACGGCATGCCGCGTGCGGATAACAGGGATTATATTTTAAAGAAGGGAGAAAATGTGCAGGAGAAGGTTGCTAAAAATATTTTTATTAAAGTAGATGCAGATAAAACAAGCTGTTATGTTGGTGAACCGGTGGTAGTAAATTATAAATTGTATACCCGGTTAAAATCGGAAAGTAATATCACCAAAAATCCTTCCTTCAATGGCTTTTCTGTTGTTGACCTGAGCCAGCCCGGCCGGCCATATTATGCCACCGAAAAATTGAACGGCAAAGAATATAATGTGTATACGCTGCGCAAGTCGCAATTGTATCCGTTGCAGGCCGGCGCCATGGAAGCAGAAATTGCGGAAGTAGAAAACACCATTCATTTTGTGAAGGAAGATTATTTTAAAAGCCGCCGCGGAAGTACAGATGCGTTGCTGGAAGATTTGGGTTTTGCCGGCTTGCCGGCTGATGCCATGCAGGATGAAAAAGTTACGCTGCAAAGCAAGCCGCTGATCATTAATGTGAAGCCATTACCAGATACAAACAAGCCTGCTTCTTTTAACGGTGCTGTTGGTAGTTTTACTTTGGATGCCGGTGTAGAAAAATCAACTTTTTCAACGGATGATGCCGGCAAATTTCAGTTTACCATTACTGGTCGTGGCAATATGAATTTACTGAACGCCCCGGAAATTAAATGGCCTGATGGCATTGAAAGTTACGAACCAAGAGTGGTAGAATCACTCAATAAACTGGACGTACCAATCAGCGGCAGCAAGGGTTTTGAATATTCATTCACAGTTAAAAAAGCAGGAACCTATACGTTGCCCGCAGTTGAATACAGTTACTTTGATCCGGTACAACACAGTTATAAAATAATCAGCACCAAACCTGTAACCATTACCGTTACGGCAGGAACCGGGAAGAACAATACTGCAAAATATGTTGCTGATGACCGCAGTACCAACGAGCGTGTTTCGGCTACTATTTTCAGCAACCGGCTTTGGATTATTATTCCGGTAGCACTCTTGATTTTTGCAGGTTTGTTTTTTTGGGTTAAGAAAGAAAACAGCAAAGAACATGTAGTAGCAGTTAACCGTAAAGCGGAACAAGAAGCAATTAAATTAGCTGAAACAAAAAAAGAGGAACAACTACCTGCCAATCCTTTGGCACATACAGAATATCACCTGGTGCAACAGAACAGCAAACCATTTTATGAAACACTGAATGCCGAAATGCGCCGGTTTTTAGCCAGCCGCCTGGCTGTTCCCGTAGAAACAATCAATAAAAAAAGAATTGCTGAGGAACTGGATAAAAAAGGTATTGGTGTCGGTACAAGCCTGCAGGTACAACAATTACTGGATGATATAGAGTGGCAATTGTATACGCCCTTTACAGATGAAAATAAAATGCAGGAAATGTACCAGACAGCCACTAACATTATTCGTGCTTTTGATGCGGTTTAATGATTCAGACCTCTGTAAACTTATATCCCACGCCTCTTACAGAATGAAAGTATTTTGGATTGCGGCTGTCTTCTTCAAAATATTTACGGAAGCTTAAAATGAAGTTGTCGATGGTACGGGTAGTAGGATATACATTGTAGCCCCATACAGCCTGTAAAATTTTTTCCCTGGTAACCACTTCATTTTTATTTTCAATCAGCAGCTTTAGCAGCATGATTTCTTTTTTTGTTAACTCAATCACTTCACCATCTTTGGTAATGCATTCCAGGGCTTTAAAGTCTACCTGGTTTTTACCGAATTTATAAATTTGTTCCAGCGGTTTTCTGATTGCCAGGCGCTTGCTTTTTGCCACCAGTTTATTTACCCGCAACAATAATTCTTCCAGGTTAAAAGGTTTGGTTAAATAATCATCGGCGCCTTTTTTTAAACCGAGTACCCGGTCAGCACTGCTGTTTTTGGCACTTAATATTAAAATGGGAATATCATTGTTTTGCAAACGGATGCTTTCACAAACACTGATGCCATCCAGCTCCGGTAACATCACGTCCAGTATCATCAAATCAAAATGTTCCTGCTGTACCGCTTTCAATGCTTCCAGCCCGTCAGAAGCGCAGGTTACTTCATAGTCTTCCAGTTCCAGATTCAGCTTTAAAGCTTCCTGCAGATTTTCTTCATCTTCCACCAGTAAAATCGAAATCTTATTTTCTGCCATCTTAATTTGTTTATTGTTTATACCTGCAATAGCTATTGCCTGAAAAGAATGGTAAAATTACAGCCAGCGGGTACATTATCCGTCAATAAAACTGTTGCATTGTGTTGCTGCGCAATTTTTTTTGTAAGATACAAACCCAGCCCGGTTCCCTTGGCGCCCTTTGTTGCCTGGTTACCGGTGCGGTAATATTTATCAAACACTTTTTTCTTTTCAGTATCATCAATTCCTTTTCCTTCATCCTTCACCGAAAAACTGATTTCCTTATTTTGTTCTTTCAACAAGATGTATACCGGCGTCTCTTTGGGGGAATATTTGATGGCATTATCAATCAGGTTATTTACGCCCATTTGCAACAACAGGCGATCGCCCATTATAAATATATTTTCGCCAATGCTGGCTTTAATCTGCCGTTGCGGGTAGCGGATGATACAATCCTGCACGCACTCGTTTACCAATTCTGCTAAGTTAATATCTTCCTTTGTTATACTGTATCCGCCGGCTTCTATCTGCGATGCCAGCAGCATATTGTTACAAAGCGCATTGAGGCGGTTGGTTTCCTGTATGGTATTCTGCAACAGTCTTTGCTGTTGTGTTTCGTCCAGCTTTCGTCTTTGCAGGGTTTCTAAATTTAACTTGGTTACGGCAATAGGCGTTTTTAATTCATGCGTAATGGCCATCATAAAATTTTGTTGCTGCTGAGTGGAGATCAGCTGCTGCCTTACCGCACGGTAAATAAAAACGGCGCTGGCCAGTATCAGCAACAAAAAAATACTGCCTTCGCCAATGTATTGAATTGTCTTTCTTTTTTCTGCTGCATTCAATTGCTGAATGGCATCATAATAACCGGCACTGTCCTTTTTCAGCTGCTCTGTTTCAAATTGTATCATCTGGTGGTTCTGCCTGTTAAGGGCAATAAACCAATACATCAGGGCCGATACAATATAGATCAGCAACACCCAGTACACCGCAAAAATCAGCCGTAAACGTTTTGTTTTAAAAGAGGGAAATGTCATTATAATATCATGGTGTTATTAAATTGACTTTGATGGTAGTTGGGCAAGCTATATAAATACTTCTTTGGATAAGGTAACAGGAAAAAATTTATTTACAACCATTATCGACGAAGCAATCTACTGCACTTTTTCAATCCGGATTCCGGCATTCATAATGTTCGGCAAAGGATTTTCCCGCATGATTTGACCAACCTGGAACCTGTAAGTGCCGGGCTTGTTGAACTTTACCGGGGAGCTGGTAATTAATTTTCTTACTTCCCAGATATCATCCATGCCTGTCCCTTCCCAGCCCCTTGCATCCGAGCCCAGTTGCAATTCAAATTGCTGGGTACGCATTTTATCTCCCGGCGACTGGGTGCCTACTTTAAGCCAGATATTGTTGTACCGGTAAGCATCCGTATGGCGTAATACAATGTAGATATTGTACGAAGCGGTAGTGTCCTGTATGGTAAAATCAAAAACAGGTTCTAAACTAAATGCCCATTGGTTGTTGGGTATCACCACATTTTTTTCAAACACATCCATCCTTTTGCAGGCGGTGAGCCACATACTTGCAACAAGAATGGTGGCAAATAAAAAACGATGATTTGTAACGGGTAAATATGCCTTTATGCTCACAACAAAAATTTATACAAAAATAAAACTCTTTAGCGATTAGCCACTGCCTCTATCGTCTATCGCCGAAGTATCCAAATGATATTACAACACATTCAGCACCTGTTCTTTTGCTTTTTCCAACTCATCTTTCATTGTTACCACGCACTTCTGAATGCCGGCATCATACGCCTTACTGCCTGTGGTGTTAATTTCACGGCCAATTTCCTGTATCACGAACGATAATTTTTTACCTTTTGCTTCATCCTTGTCTGCCAGCAGGCTTATAAAATATTCGCAGTGTTGTTTTAACCGAACCTGCTCTTCGTGAATGTCAATTTTTTCGATGTAGTAAATCAGTTCCTGCTCCAGCCTGTTGCCATCATAATTTTCTTTGCCTACATGTTCTTCCAGCAGCTGTACTATTTCTTCGCGGATGCGTTTCATGCGGTTGGGTTCCAGTAGTACGATGGCTTCTTCCTGCGCATTGATGTTGGTAATGCGTTTAATAAGATCCTTCTCCAGGCTGGCACCTTCTTCTTCCCGGTGCTTATTTAATTCTGTGAGGGCTGTTTGCAACACTTTTTTAAAGTCTTCAAAATCGGTATCATTCAGCATGTCGTTGGTGGGAGTTACCACCTCAGGGAGGCGCAACAAGGCACTTAAAACAGAATTGGTATCAATACTTAGTTCACCTGCCAGCTCTTCAATCTGGCGGTAATAAGCCTTGATTAAATCAGTATTGATGTTAACCGGTTTGGAAGTGCCATTTTGTTTGATGGTGATTACACAATCAATAGTGCCCCTTACCAATTGCTCCTGTAAAATATTGCGTATTTCAAATTCATACGGACGAAGCAATGGCGGCAGCCGCAACTGCATTTCAAACTGTTTGCCATTCAATGACTTTATTTCTACCAAAAATGTTTTATCATTTACTGTTTGTTCTGCCCGGCCAAAGCCAGTCATTGATTTAAGCATAGTGCGGTTATTATTTTATAAGTTGCAATGTTGTATTAAAGAGGCTACAAGTTATAGGAATAAACTCATTTGTTTACTTTAAGCGGATCATTTTTACCATTAAAGAGAAAATGGTATGCTTCGCCGGAAGTTAGTATGCGCATTTCGCCGGGCTGCAGGGCATCAATGCTACACTTTTCTATGCGGTAGCGAATCAATCGCAAGGTGGGAAATCCAACTGCCGCTGTCATCTTTCTTACCTGCCTGTTCTTACCTTCTGTAAGAATCATTTTTATCCAGCTGGTGGGTATGTTTTTTCTAAAGCGGATAGGTGGATTTCTATCAGGTACAACAGGTGCAGTTTTAAACGGAGCCACCTTGCATTTTTTTGTACGGTACATCTTTCCATCCACATTGATGTCGACGCCCATTTGTAAATCATGCATCGCTTCATCCGTTATTGCTCCATCTACCTGCACCCAATATTCCCGTTCGTGTGCAAAGGATGGATTGAGTAATTGATGATTGAGTTTTTTATCATTGGTAAGTACAAGCAAACCCTCACTGTCGTAATCCAGTCTTCCTGCTGAATACACATCATTGGGTACTTCAAAATAATCAGCGAGTGTTTGTTTACCATCACCAGATGTAAATTGCGATAACACATTAAACGGTTTGTAAACGATGCAGTAATATTCCAACAGAAAGAAAATTATAGATGAATAAAATTGAACAATGAGCAGTAAAATAAACCCGGCTGAATGTGTTGTAAAAATAATAAAGCCCGACGTTTAATAGCCAGGCTTTGTTATATTAATGGGTTAGTAAGTACCAGGAAATAAATTTCCTTACACAATATTAAAAAGAATTTATTCTATCTGAAAAATTATTTTAATAAATTTTATGCACATTTTATTTTGAGCTGTGGATAAGGGCTGCATGTTTTAGCGCATCTTACAAAACGATGAGAGCAAAATGGAAGCAGTCAATTTTATTTTTGATGTGCATTGAAAAATAGCAGTTCGCTGAAAGTATTGATTTTACAGGTATTTCAGCGATTTGTAGTTTATGTAATCAGGTGCGGTGATAAATTATATCAGCACCATTGCGGTTTTTATTTTGCCATACCGGAACCTCTTGTTATGATTTTTTTGATGAAAAAAAATTTAGAAAAATTTTGACTGCGGCGTGCATTTTTGATGCTTCAATACAAATATTTTGATGCTGCGCTTATAAAACAAAGCAGCCTACCTTTGACAAAAATTTTATTGCATGCAATTCCCTTCTCCTGTTTCTGTACAATGGATAGCCTCCTTCATTGGTGCAGAATTAATTGGTAATGTAAACGGCTCCGCTACCGGCATCAACGAGATACACAATGTTATGGAAGGCGATCTTGTTTTTGTTGATCATCCAAAGTATTATGACAAGTGCATTAACAGCGCTGCAAGCTTTATCATCATCAATAAAACAGCAACGGTGCCTGATGGAAAAGCATTGCTGATTGTAGCGGATCCTTTTGAAGCATACAGTAAAATTGTTGAACATTTTTCACCTTTCAAAGCATCCTTAAAAGCCATCAGCGACAGTGCTATCATAGGTGAAGGAACGGTAATTATGCCAAACTGTTTTGTTGGAAACAATGTGCGCATTGGTAAAAATTGCATCATTCATCCTAATGTTAGTATTTATGATAATTGCATTTTGGGCGATGAAGTAGAGATACATTCCGGCACTGTGATCGGCAGCGACGCCTTCTATTTCAACACCAAAAAAAACAGGGACGTTTGGTACAAAAAAATGAGCAGTTGCGGCATCGTTTTAATTGAAGACAATGTAGAAATTGGAGCCGGTTGTACCATCGATCGGGGTGTGAGTGCAGTCACAAAAATTGGTAAAGGAACCAAGTTTGATAACCTGGTGCATATTGGTCACGATACGGTGATTGGAAAAAACTGTTTGATCGCTGCTCAGGTAGTTGTTGCTGGCTGTGTTATCATTGAAGATGGTGTTACACTTTGGGGACAGGTGGTTGTTAATAAAACATTGACCATTGGAGCCAATGCGGTACTGCTGGGTACATCAGGAGTAACACATAGCCTGGAGGGTAACAAAACTTATTGGGGCACCCCGGCCCAGGATGCAGTTTTAGCCAGGAGGGAACTGGTATGGATCAAAAGAATTCCGCAGCTGTGGGATAAGGTCATGGGTAAATAAGGCTTCAGGCAGAAAGCTTAAAGCAGAAGGCATACTAGACAATTACGTAATAAAGATTATCCATTTTACCGGAATCTATTAATAGAATCTTCTCAAAATAAAAAACGCCTTAACGTCTTATCGGAAAAAAATTACTGCGGTCTGAAATCGTATGGAAGTGCATCGCCTACTTTTTGCCATGTCCAGTAGCCGTTGATCACAATGTCATTCTGATCAAAGAAGTAACCATTCTGCTCTATGCCCAGTGATTGGTCCGGCGCAAAGGTTACAATTGACAATTGAAATTTCCTGGGTGTATCACCGGTGGTTGAAAGGTACAGCGGGTCAGGCGCCTGCTTGTTGTACAACACTGCCAGGTTGGGCTGATTGGGCAGTATTTCTACCACCTGCGTACTGTCATTTTTTGTATAGTTGAGAGCGCCATAAAAATCCTGCACAGGGATGGCGGTTTCTACCTCGTTTGCTTTTGTCACCAACTGAATTTCAAACCCTTCTTCCTTTATTTTTTTATCATGCACGCTGCGCATAAAATGCAGCATTGATCCCTGGTAAGCTTTTAACCGGTTATTGTACCAGTTAATTTTTTGCGCTTCATCTGCAGGCTGCAAATCCTTAAATAATGGATAACCGGAGTAAGTGCTTAACTGTGATGCGTATTCATGTGTAAAAGAGTCCAGCGTATATTTTATAGAATATCCCAAAGCGGTATTTTCAATCTCCAAAGGTTCTGTTGCCAACACCTTTAACTTGTTCTTCTTTTTGTAAAAATAAAAATGAAGGGCCTCTTTATTTTTTATAACGCACTGACTACTGTTGACAGTTTTGCCAATGAAATTTTCTTCAAAAAAACTCCCATACTTTTCCAGCCCGTCTTTTACTTCGTTGCTTGATTTTATCACAACATCTTCCAGTGCTTTTTCTTTGGGTGATATTTCTATCACTATGTTTTTATCCAATGCATCGGAGGTAGTAATGCGCCGGTTGGCTGTTTGGTAACCGGTAAAAGTGATGATCAAATCATACCCGCCATTTAACAGGTGCAAACTGAAGTTTCCTTGCTGATCCGTAGCAGTACCAATGGTTGTGTTTTGTGCGAATACGCTTGCACCCTGCAACGGTAATTTGGTATTGCCATCTATCACCCGGCCGGTAATGATATACTGCTCAAACTGAGCCCGGGTTTGACTGGTAATAAAAACAACACACAATAAAAAGATGATTTTTTTCATACAAAAAGAATTAATCCAACACCATTTTATAAATAACAGAAACGGTATTTTACAAACAAAATTGCCACCGAAAATACATCAACGGTTGTTAAGCTTTTGTTGCAATGCCCTGCTGGTTTCATTGATGGTTGATTCGATGCTACGGTAATTAAATTGAGGCAAAAAGGATTTTAACTTGCTGTTATCATACCGCTCCTGCGACAACGCGGAAGCTGCGGTTTCTTTTGTTAGTAATGGGTCTTTCCCGGTAATCAGGCTTTTAAGTGCCTCCATACGCCAAACCATTTTTGCAATGAGTGGCGTAACTTTCTTATGCGGTTGCTTTTTATGAAAAGCGGTGGCTATTAAATTAAAAATTTCCTGGTAGGTTTTGTTGGCCGCACTTACAATAAAACGCTCGGCTGTTATATTACTGTCCATTAATTGCAGCATGATGGATGCAACGTCCCTGACATCTACAAAGCCGTTGATACCATCCGTATACCAGGGAAATTCATCGTAGGCTGTTTTAAAAATCTGGGAGCTGCCAGATTCCCAGTCTCCTGCACCTAAAATAATAGTGGGGTTAACTACCACAGCATCCAGTCCCTCTGCTATACCACGCCATACTTCGAGCTCGGCCATGTATTTGCTCTGGCCATAACTGCTGGTGCTGTTTTCTTCTGTCCAGGGCATTGTTTCATTGATCATTTCCCCGGCAAATTTTCTTCCCAACGCTGCTACGGAACTTACATACACCATTTTATTTACGCCTGCATTCAATGCAGCATTTACGATATTGGCAGTGCCTTCAATATTTACAGTAAACAATTCTTTTTTACGGCGGGGATTAAACGTAACGATGGCTGCACAATGATATACCTGTGTAATATCCTGCTGCATCAGTTCTTCAAGACCAATCACATCCAAAATATTACAGCGTACCTGTGTTAATAATGTTGAATCAAAAGAAGGCAATGCGGTTTTATTGTAAATCGCTGTTACTCCTTTGCCTTGTGCAAGCAATTGCGTAATTACCTCTTTACCCAATAAACCGCTGCCGCCTGTGACAAGAATCATAATATTTGATATAAGATTGGTCACGAAGATAATCCCAATCTGTGAAAGCTAAAATACCTGTAGCTGCCGCAATTTATTATTACAGTTTAGAAATAAAAACTGCTATGCAACCATATCGATTTTTTTCAAAATCTCAGGCCACATAGCAGCAAACCAAAACCAAATACCAAGATGAAAAATTTCTTTCAGATAATTTTCTAATTTTTTAAAATAGATATAGAAACAGATCAGACCGCAGCCAGATCCTGAGCCTTTAATTTTTTTGAGCTGCCTGTTGTTTTGCTTCCGCTTTCATTTTATCATTGGCAGTAACTGCAAATTCAACGCGGCGGTTACTTGCCCTTCCTGCTTCAGTACTATTATCTGCCTTTGGCTGTGTTTCGCCATACCATTTAATGGTTAACCTGCCTGATGAAATACCCTGCGCTTTTAAATAATCCCCTACAGCGTCAGCCCTTCTTTGTGAAAGGGATAAATTATAGGGAGCAGTACCCACATTGTCGGTATGCCCTTCAATTAGAATATTAGTTTCAGGATACTGGTTAAATATCTTTACGAGTTTACCCAATGCCAGTTTTGAATTGTCTGTAATATTATATTGATTGGTAGCAAAAAAAACACCCGCTGCCGAACCATCCGGATTTTTTTCATCGAAGGTTACATTGATACCTTCTTCTACCCTGCTTACCTGTGCCCCAGGTACTTCATTCTTTATTGCGTCTGCCTGCCTGTCCATTTTGTCACCAATCAAGCCACCAGCGACGCCGCCTACTACGGCTCCAATAAGTGCACCCAACACAGTATTGCTTTTCTTACCAACATTGTTTCCAATGATGCCACCAACAGCAGCCCCACTTGCAGCACCAACGGTGGCCCCCTTTTGTTTGTTGTTCATTTTCCTGGTGGTTTTGCAGGCTGGCAAAACAAAAATAGTTGCCGCCAGACACAGCAAAAAATACCCTTTTAACTTACACATAGTCGTTTATTTTAAAACTTATTTTTTTACAAAATTGTATACATATACTGCAGGCTTTCCCTCAAATGTTATGTGTGATTTCAGCTGCATGCTATTATCAGTTAAACCTGAGATATCCAGCCGGAAACCATCACCATTATCCATCGGATTTCGTTTATCATCGAGTCTCTTAAATTGAAATTGTTTTGCCGCGTCTTTTGGTTCGTAAATGGACCATTTTATCAAACGCTGTACAGCACTGCATTCCGAGCCGCTCGAATTAATATTGTAAATACCTGTGCCATTATTAGAAACAAAATTCCAGGAACTACCCACGAAGCAATTAAAGGATGCTTCATTAAAAACAGTGGCTTTCACTTTTCCTTCAATACCTTCTGTAGTAATGGTTTCCAGCATCCAGGTACCATCTATCTTATGTTTCATATCTCTAGCCTCTTTTGAAGCGGAGCAGGAATAAAGCAAGACAAGCACCAGGAAGGCAGTAACATATTTTTGTATATTTCTCATACAATAGTTTAATTGTTTTTTTGAGAAAGGCAATTTGGATGCCACAAAAAATGTCAGTTAGCAGGCTTCAATAAAAGAATAAGCAAAATGTATTTGAGGAACATATTCTACAAAGGGAAATTGTATGCTATATGCCGTAGCCAGATAAAATTAAAAGTCAGGCAACTTATTATCAATGTGATATATTTACCATGTTGCATTAAAAAAAGCTACCGCTTTTATTAAGGTAGCTTCAATACTATTTTTTAAAAAATTAAATGGTTAAATCAGATTAACCGGATAGCGTCATACCCCGCGTCAACAGCTGCAAAAAGGTATTGCGTACAAGTGAGTGACACAACGATGGCGCTATAAAAAACTATTGCCGGCAAAAATCAGGCAATTTCTATACTGCACTGGTAAACTGTTTTAAAAACCGCACATCATTTTCACTGAACAACCGCAGATCTTTTATCTGGTATTTCAGCATGGTAATTCTTTCAACGCCCATACCAAAAGCAAAGCCGGTGTATTTATTGGAATCGATGCCGCAGTTATCCAGCAAATTGGGATGCACCATGCCACAACCCAATATTTCTACCCAACCTGTATGTTTGCAAACGCTGCAACCCGGGCCACCACAAATGAGGCAGCTGATGTCCATCTCGGCACTGGGCTCCGTAAAAGGAAAATAGCTTGGCCTGAAACGAATCTTCACTTCTTTGCCAAACATTTCCTGCACGAAAAAATACAGGGTTTGTTTAAGGTCGGCGAAAGAAACATTTTCGGCAATGTACAAACCTTCTACCTGGTGAAAAAAGCAATGCGCCCGGGCACTGATTGTTTCGTTGCGGTACACACGGCCTGGACAAATAATGCGGATCGGCAATTTACCCTTTTCCATCTCTCTTACCTGTACGCTGGATGTATGTGTACGCAGCAACCAGTCTGGGTTTTGGCTGATGTAAAAAGTATCCTGCATGTCACGTGCCGGGTGATTTTCGGGTAAGTTAAGTGCGGTAAAATTATGCCAGTCATCTTCTATTTCGGGGCCTTCTGCAACGGCGAAACCAAGGCGTTGAAAAATAGATACCATGCGGTTGCGCACGAGGCTGATTGGATGACGGCTGCCCAATGGCAAAGGATCTGCCGGCAGGGAAAGATCCAGTTCATCCGCAGCGGCTTTTCCGTTGCTGTTTTCAGCACCTTTCAATGCTTCATATTTCGCTTCTGCAAAAACTTTAAATTCATTCATTACCTGGCCGAAAGACTTTTTATTTTCCGGCGCCACATTTCTCATTTCGCCCATCAGTTCTTTCACCAGTCCTTTGGTGCCAAGGTATTTGATACGAAAAGCTTCCGCCGTTTCTCCGTCAGATGCTGTAAAATTGCTGATCTCTGTTTTGTATTGATCAATCTTCAATAATAAATTATCCATAGTGCAAAAATAAGGAAATAGCTGCAAGCGGATAAGTGGCAAGTACAAAGTATATAGTATCAACTTTGAAGACAAAGCAGGTAGCTGTACTTGCCACGCCGCAACTAGCTCATTATTGCCTATTTACTATTGCCTGGTGACTGTGACCTATCGACCATCAACTATGGACTATCGACTTACAACTGAGAACTATTTAATAAGTTTGCTGCAAATTATAAAACGGATGTACGACCTGCACGATTTTTTACAACCCATCAATATTTACAGTTTAAACGATGACAAGGGATATAACGATGGCCAGCTGGCTAAACATATACTGATTAATGAAGGTGAAATACCTAACCTGGAAACAGCTGATATTGTGCTGGTGGGCGTGGGAGAATCCAGGGGCAGCGGCGTTTTTGATGCATGTAACGATGCGCCGGACGCCATTCGCAAACAACTTTTTCAACTGCATTACTGGCATAAAGATGTAATAATTGCAGATGTGGGCAATATTAAAACCGGTGCCAGCCTCAGCGACAGTTATGCCGCCATCACCACCGTACTGGCCGAGTTATTGGCGCTTAACAAAACGGTGGTACTCCTCGGCGGATCGCACGATGTTACCCTGGCGCAATATTTTGCCTACCGCAAACTGCAAAAAATAACAGAAGCCACCTGCATAGACGCCACCATTGATTTACGCGGGGAAAGTGCTTTAAGAAGTGAAAATTTTTTACTCGAAATGCTCACCGGCGAACCCAACCTGGTAAAGCATTATAACCACATTGGTTTTCAAAGTTACCTGGTGCACCCGCACATGCTGGAAACAATGGACAAGCTGCGCTTTGATTGTTACCGCGTTGGTAAAGTAAAAGACAGCATGGAAGAAATGGAACCGGTGATCCGTAATACCAACCTGCTCAGCTTCGATATCAACGCCATTAAAAACAGCGACGCACCGGCCAACGAATGCAGTCCCAACGGCTTCAGCGGCGAAGAAGCGTGTACGCTTACCCGTTATGCCGGCATGAGTTCGGCACTCACCAGTTTCGGCATTTACGGCTACCAGCCCAGGTCAGATATCCATGATTTAACCGCCAAGCAAATTGCACAAATGTTATGGTATTTTATTGATGGCAAAAGCCGCAGTAAACAGGAAGCGTTGCTGGAAGACAGTGCCAGCTTCAATGAATTTCATACCGTGTTTGCAGAAGTTGATACGCGCTTTTTACAAAGTCGTAAAACCGGCCGCTGGTGGATGCAGTTGCCCGATAAAAGCATCATCGCCTGCAGTTACAGCGATTATATAAATGCCAGCCGAAACGAAATTCCCGAGCGCTGGTTAAGAACCCAGGAAAGAAATTAGTAAAGCCATTGACTAAATAATACATGAAGATGGATCAGAATAAAAACAATACCAGCATCAATTTTCATGGCGGCATCGTTGTGTCACAATCCTTTCATCCGCATACCTGTGTGCATCTTCAGCCCACGGATGCAAGTGTACACACTCACTGCAAATCATTTTTTCATTTAATATTTTTTGCAGGTATATCGCTTTTTTTATTTTCCTGTTCTGTTACCAAACAAATTAACAAACAGGCTACAACAATTTTATTCAATGATACCATTGTCGGCTCCGGTTTCACCGGCATCAGCATATACGAACCTTCAACAGGAAAATATTGGTACAATCATGATGCAACAAAAAACTTTGTGCCGGCGAGCAATGTAAAATTATTCAGCCTGTACGCCGGTTTAAAATACCTCGGCGATAGTTTAACCGGGCTGCGTTACCAGCAAACGGACAGTGGGCTAATCATCTATCCAACAGGCGACCCCAGTTTTTTACATCCTGATTTTAAACAACAACCGGTGTTTGATTTTCTAAAAAAGAGCAACAACATAATGTATTGCACGCAATATTTTACAGAGTCGCTTGGTGCGGGCTGGGCATGGGATGATTACAATAATAGCTACATGGTACAACGAAGTGAATTTCCTATATATGGCAATTTGGCAAGGATATCTTTAGTAAACGGTAAACTTAGCATCATACCAAAAAAAATACCTCTGGAAATACAAAAAGGATTTGAAAAATATGGAGATAGTATTGAATACTCTTTCTTCCGCAAATGGGATAGCAATGAAATTTATTCTTCGATAGTCTCGCTACATCCAACAAAAAATATTTATGAAATTCCGCTTGAAACTAATTATAATGAATCGACAGTTTTTTTGTCAGACACTTTGCAAATGAATATTAGTTTGAAAGGTAATCTTGCGAGTGATTCAATTGCTAACAATGATAATAGATTACAATTAATTCATTCGCAACCTGCAGACTCGCTCTTTGCCCCCATGATGCACAACAGTGATAATTTTTTTGCAGAGCAAACTTTATTAATGGCCAGCAACGAACACCTCGGCTACATGAGCGATGATGCCATTATTAACACGCTGCTGAAGACAGATTTAAAAGACATACCGCAACAACCGAAATGGGTGGATGGCAGCGGCTTAAGCCGGTATAATTTATTTAGTCCGCAGGCGATGGTGTATATCTTGGATAAGATGCAAACGGAGTTTGGTATAAGCAGGTTAAAAACAATTCTGCCCACCGGCGGTACCGGAACTTTAAAACGGTATTACCTGAAAGACGCCGGCTACATCTTCGCAAAAACCGGCAGCTTAAGCAATGTGATTGCATTAAGCGGTTTCCTGTTTACTAAAAAAGGCAAACAAATTATCTTCTCTGTTTTGGTAAATAATTTCCAGGGAAGTGCTACCAGGGTGCGGCGTGCAGTTGAAGAATATATCGAAGGCATCAGGGAAAAATACTGAGGATAACACACGGATTACAAAACACAAATTCCACGAATTGATACAACATGTTGTATCAATTCGTGGAATTTGTATAAAAAATTTTTGTACAAGTTTCGTTATGCTCTTACATAAAACTATCCGCTTCGCGGTAAGCTTTTATCAACGCAAGTTCTCCTTCTTTTCCTTTACCGGCCGTGCCATGCTCCATGCCTAAAATACCTTTGTAGCCTTTGCCATAAATGTGTTTAAAAATATTTTTATAATTCATTTCGCCGGTGCCTGGTTCATTGCGATGAGGGTTGTCGCCAATCTGGAAATAACCTATTTCATCATACACCAAATCCATCGTAGGAATAATGTGACCCTGGTTGCGTTGTACATGATACATATCGTATAATATTTTACAACTTGGGCTGCCCACCGCTTTACAAATGGCATATGCCTGGTCTGGCGTGCGCAAAAACAAATTGGGATTATCGCTCAATGGTTCCAGCACCATGATAATACCAGCCGGTTCTAAAATGGCAGTTCCTTTTTTTACCGCTTCAATTACATTACCCGTTTGTACTCCAATAGGCAGATCACGTACAAAATCACCTGGTACAACTGTTACCAGTTTACTGTTAATGCGTTTGGCAATTTCCACGGCCTTCTTACACGAAGCAACAAATTTTTCTACCTGGTCGGCTTTGCCCGATGCCAGCATATTACTATCATTACCAAGACCCGGTTGCACAAACACACCCATACCCATACCGAGTTTCGCCAACAGATCACCGATCTTTTTCTGTTCGTCATCTGAGCGGCCGCTCATGCCATTGTCTTCTATCGATCTGAATCCTGCATCGTAAGCAAATTTTATCTGATCTAAAAAATTTCCGCCCGCATGGCTTTCAAACATACCGTCATGAATGCCATAATTCAAATTAAAAGGCTTATCGCTGTTAGCTGCTGGTACATTATTGTTGTCGGCAAGTGCGTTAACAGATGTAGTTAGCAAGGCCCCGCCCGCCAGTAGCGATTGCTGCATAAATTTTCTTCTTTGCATGATTTTGTTTTTTGTGGCTTAAATTTACCAACATTCATTTACAAAAAATTAAATATTGTTTTTAAGGATATTGATTGCCGCCATTTTGTTGTGCAATTCATTGCAAATTGTTGCACAACAAAAAAGATTCTCCTTTACCGAATCTAAAATGGGTTCGCCGTTTGCCATTATTTTTTACTGCAGCGACAGTGCCGAAGCCAGCCGGATTGCAAAGCAAAGTTTTGCACTTACAGATAGCTTTGTTGCCATTTTCAGTGATTATATTGATAGCAGCGAATTGTCAAGACTGAGTGCTTCTGCCGCGGCCAATGCATTGCCGGTAAAGGTTTCCCCAGCCATGTGGGATATTTTACTGCAGTCAAAAAAGGCGTATGAAAAAAGCGGTGGTGCATTTGATATTACCATCGGGCCATTATCCAAATTATGGCGCAAAGCAAGAAAAGCAAGACAGTTCCCTGATAAAGATTCGGTAATAAAAACAAAACAACTGGTTGGTTTTAATAAAATCATTTTCGACACTATCCATCAACAGGTAAGTTTAACACAAGCTGGCATGCGACTGGATTTGGGGGGTATTGCACAAGGATACATTGCACAGAAAGTAATGGATTATTTAGCTACGCAAAATATACAACAGGCCCTTGTAAATGTAAGTGGTGATATTGCTGTAAGCGGAGCACCACCAGCGTCTGATGGCTGGACGGTTGGCATCAACATTCCTGAAGAAGCAGATGAATTATTGCCACGCAAATTGCAATTGCATCACAAAGCAGTTACTACTTCCGGTGATATTTACCAGTTTATTGAACATGGTGGAAAAAGATATTCCCATATCATTGATCCACGGACAGGATACGGCTTAACCTCTCAGCGAAACGTCACGGTAATAGCGAATGACTGTACCAGTGCCGACTGGCTGGCAACAGCATGCAGTATTCTCTCCATAAAAAAAGCAAAAAAATTAGCCGCACAGTTTGGTGCCGCGATGCTGATTGGCGAAAACAAAAAAGGCAAGCTGCGCTTTTATTCTACCAAAAATTTTAATACAAATTATAAATAGCTCCAATTTTAAGTTGCAAAAAAGACCCTGTACAAAAAGCTGTTGTATGAAATTTGAAACGCAATCGTTCCAATTCTATTTGTTACGGTTTATTGCGTAACTTCCCGCCTAAAATTTTTTAGTACGATTGTGAAGAAATTACTTATCCTCTTATTTACATCCGTTACCTGCCAGTTGGCCGCAGCACAGGATTCAGTCAAATTATTTGTCACCTACAAATTCAGTATACCCGGATCAACCCTGCAATGCAAGATGGTACCTATAGAATCGGGTAATTTTTTAATGGGTAGTCCGGCAACAGAAAAAGAACGCATGGCCGATGAAGGACCACAGCGCAGGGTGAGCGTAAGTGCTTTCTGGATGGGCGCTTATGAAGTTACGCGGGATGAGTTTGATGTTTTTTATAAAGACGAAACCACCAGTGAAAATTCTGCGGTAGATGCCGTTACAAGACCGAGCCCGCAATACATTGATCTTAGCTGGGGAATGGGTAAAGAAGGCGGCTATCCTGTAAACAGCATGTCGCAGTTTGCAGCGCTGATGTACTGCAAATGGCTGTACACCAAAACCGGTGTTTTTTATCGCCTGCCAACAGAAGCCGAATGGGAATATGCCTGCCGTGCAGGAAGTACCACCAGTTATTATTTTGGCAATGATGAAAAGCAACTGGATAATTATGCCTGGTACGAAAAAAACAGCAATGGCAAATTTCAAAAAGTCGGAATGAAACTTCCCAACGCATGGGGATTGTATGACATGCTGGGCAATGTGTGCGAATGGACGCTGGACCATTATGACAGCAAGCGACTGGAACATTTACCAGACAACACAACTGATCCCGTGGTAGAACCCAATACGTCAAAATATCCGAAAGTACTAAAGGGTGGAGGGTTTGCAGACGAAGCCGGCCAGTTAAGAAGTGCTACCCGCTATAAATCAGATGCCATATGGAACAGGCGTGATCCGCAGATTCCGAAAAGCAAATGGTGGCTTACCGATGCATCTGCGATTGGATTCCGCATTGTTTGTCCGCTGGAACAGCCGACACCTGCCAAAGCACTTGAGTTCTATAAAACATATATCGGAAGATAGTATGATGTTGGATGGCTGATGTCGGACTTTTTTCAGCTTCGGAGAGCAACAGAATAACTATATATTATGCAATATCGAAAATCACTTGCGTTAATAAATGTGTTTTTGGGGTTGTTTGATAAGGTCGAAAGTTGCAACGGTGATGTTTGCTGAAATTTTTGTATTGGATGTTCGACCGGGAAGCCAGCGACGCCATGAAAAAATAAAGTTGAACGGTGCGACGCCAATGCGGTTGCCATGAAAAACAACTGCTGGTTCAATGACTATTAAAACAGTTTGACAATTGAATTAATTCTTAAAAACAATAAACCAGATCAATTATGAACAACGATGCTTCTAAACTTACCAACCCCGGCCGCAGGGAATTTTTGCGCCAGGGAACACTACTGGCCGGTGGCTTGATGGCTGCTCCCCTTTTATCTCACGCCAACTATTTTTCAGGTGCAGACGGTGTTATTAAAATCGCCATGGTTGGCTGCGGTGGTCGCGGTACCGGTGCGGCTACACAGGCTTTGCTGAGCAAACAAAATGTAAAGCTGGTTGCTATGGCCGATGCTTTCCGTGATAATTTAGATGCCTGTTATAAACAACTTACCAGTGACGACATTGCTGAATCAACCAATGGCCGTGGTAATTTAAAAGGTAAAGTAGATGTACCGGAAGAAAATAAATTTACCGGCTTTGATGCCTACAAACATGCTATCGCTTTGGCTGATGTGGTGATACTGGCAACTCCTCCCGGCTTTCGCCCAATACATTTTGAAGAAGCGGTTAAACAAGGCAAACATATTTTTATGGAGAAGCCGGTAGCTACTGACCCTGCGGGTATTCAGCGGGTATTGGCCGCAGCGGCGATTGCAAAAGAAAAAAAATTAAACGTAGTGGTTGGTCTGCAAAGACACTATCAAAACAGCTACCGCGAATTGTATAAGCGCAAGGACATGATTGGTGATATCACTTCTGCGCAAGCCTGGTGGAACAATGATGGTGTGTGGGTGCGTCCACGTAAATACAACCAGACAGAAATGGAATACCAGATGCGCAACTGGTATTATTTTAACTGGCTTTGCGGCGATCATATCAACGAACAGCACATCCATAATATTGATGTGATCAACTGGTTTAAAGGCGGCTATCCAGTGAAGGCGCAAGGTATGGGCGGAAGACAGGTGCGCAAGGGTAAAGACCATGGTGAAATCTTTGATCATCACTATGTAGAATTTACTTATGCAGATGGAAGTATTTTAAACAGCCAGTGCCGGCACATCCCAGGCACTATGAGCAGGGTAGATGAGTTGCTGATAGGTACCAAAGGAAAGATACATGCCGGTGATGCCAACATCATCGATCACAAGGGAAAGGTGTTGTACCAGTTTGATAAAACAAAAGAAGAAAACGCTTACCAGACAGAGCACGACGAGCTGTTTGCCGCTATTGCAAAAGGCGAATACAAATTTGCTGATGCAGAAAATGGCGCCAAGAGTACCATGACATCTATACTGGGTCGTATGGCTACTTACAGCGGACAAATCATTGAGTGGGACAAAGCCATCAATTGCGGACTGGACCTGCATCCTAAAGAATATGCATGGGATGCTTTACCACCATTGGTACCAGATGCAGACGGACATTATCCAATTGCAGTACCGGGTGTAACGAAATACTTTTAGTAGTTATACTGGTTAATATTTTAAATGAATTGCCGGCAGATGTTAACAACATTTTGCCGGCAATTCTATTTTTCAGCACTGCTAATTTGAAAGGTCAGGTTTGTCTGGGGGGTCGCAAATTTATATGCAAATGTCGGTGTAAATAGCGGGCTTTAATTTACTAAGCGCATGGCTGGCAAAAGTGGATGAATCGCTTTTGCCGGCCATTTTTTATGTGGCCTATTTTTTATTTCAAAAAAATATTACAGTATCGTGTAACAAATTTATCAGCCATGCATCCAATGTATGTAAACAACGGAAAGGCCAAGTACGTATCCTTAAAAAAGTAAATTAAACAACGATGAAAAAATTATTGATCATTGCAATATTGAGTTTGGTATTATTTGACAGCAATGCACAACAACATAGATCATTTTCTGTCACTGTCACCGGCAAGGGACAACCGGTAATATTGATACCGGGGTTTAGCTGCAGCGGCGACGTTTGGAAAGAAACGGTGGATCATTTAAAGGGCAAATTTCAATGTCATGTGCTTACGCTGGCGGGTTATGCCGGTACTGCAGCTATTAATTCGCCCGGATTAAAAATAGTGAGGGATGAGTTGATACAATATGTACAACAACAGCACCTCAATAAGCCAATTGTGATTGGTCACAGCCTGGGTTCTTTTATGGGTTTGTGGATTAGCAGTACTGCACCGTGGCTTTTTGGCAAACTGGTTTGTGTAGATGGCATGCCTTTTTATTCAGCATTGAATGATCCTAACGCCAATGCCGATTCATTAAAGAATAATCCATCGTTGAATGAGGCCGCAGTCATCAAAAGCTTTGACAGGCAGGATGATCCCGGATTTGTTGATATGGCTGCGAAGGCGCTTGCATGGCAGGTGGCTGATACGGTAAGGGCAAGACAAATCGCCACCTGGCAATACCGCAGCAACAAGCGCACGCTTGGCGTAACTTTAATTGAACTGGCTACAACAGATCTTCGGAAAGATATTGCCCGTATTACATCACCGGTTTTGGTGCTGGGTAGTATTTACTTTACAAAAGAAAAAAGCTACGAGCTGATCGGGCAGCAGTTTAAAAATCTACCTTCAGCAACCATACACGTGGCGGATAGCAAACATTTTATTATGTACGATCAGCCGAAATGGTTTTACCATGAGCTGGATGCTTTTTTGAATTGATGCTGCTGAATTATTTTGCTGTCGCGATAAAGAGCATGCACTGGCGTCATTTGTTCAATAAAGATTTGTGGTACAAGAGTCCGACGCCAATAAAGCATCATAGCAGCACTTATGCCTGGCCAAAAATATTTACAGCAAAAGAAAAATTATATTTCAATCATTTGAATCAACAGATATTTTTAACCGCATGAATCAGCAAGACGAATTTACAAGGCTGTACAATGAATATGGCGAAGGCATAAAAAAATTATGTCTTGGTTATACAGGCGATGCGGTGCTGGCGCAGGATCTGCTGCAGGAAACTTTTATTGCTGTATGGAATAACATGCAACAGTTCAGGGCCGATGCCAAATGGAGTACCTGGATTTACCGCATTGCTGTCAATACCTGTCTTACACACCTGCGGAAAAAGACGGCCACGATGGTGGATATTGAAAACACTTCGCTGGCGATGCTGCCGGATGAGATTAACACAAAAGAACAGGAAGTACAATTGTTATACAAATGCATCAGCCAGTTGCCCGAAACGGAACGTGTAATTATTACGCTGGTGCTGGAAGACAAACCTTATGAAGAGATCGCTTCTATCACCGGTATCACGGAAGCTAACCTCCGGGTAAAAATTCACCGCATTAAAAAACAACTCACTCAAATTTATAACAGCCATGCAGGACTTTGATTCATTAAAAAATATGTGGCAGCAGCCTACCAAAAGTGGCGAAGTCAACAAAGAAATACTGAATAGTATCACCAATACAAAAACAACAAAAATGAAATTGCAAAAACCTCAATTACATGGTGCGATAGCGCTTACCATTACAGCTATTTTAATTGCATGCCTTGCCCTGTTCGGCAATTTTAATTTTATACACTGGTATACTTACGGCGGCATGGTGTTGATCTGTATGATTTGCCTGGTGCAGGCGGGCTTTATGTATGCCACTTATAAAAAAATAAAAGCCATTGATGATACAGTTGAACCATCTGCTCACCTGCAACAATGGGAAGCCTATTATGACCTGAGAAAAAAACAAAATCGTTGGAACATGCCGGTGTATTATGTACTGCTGAATGTAGCCATGGCAATCTATATGATAGAAATATTTACGGGAAGGCCGGTTGTGAATGTGCTTATTTTTATCGGCGTATATGCTGCCTGGATGTTGTTTGCTTATTTTTATCTTGGCAGAAAAAATTTAAGAAGAGAAGATAACCGGTTGCAGGGAATTATTGATGAGCTGCGGGGAATTGTGGGTCAGCTGAATGCAGAGGAGAATAAAGCATAATTGAATATTCTTTTGTAATGTGCATTGACTAAATGGTTTTGTCGCAATGTTAATCTACTTAAAGCTTGGTTTCAAGGAATAAAGAGCTTAAATAAAATTTTGTAACTTGCAAATAACAAAATTTACAACATGGCACGAATTGCGGGGATAGCGACAAAAAAAAATAACAGAGGTGAAATTACCCATGTTACAATTGATGTTCAGAAACACCGGGCATTGATAACACCCATGCTATATGAATTAGGCGTGATAGAAAAAACAACGTTTCAACAAGAATGTGAATCAGCAATTCCTTTAGAAGATTTTAGAAAAAAAATGCATAAAAGAATAAAAACCGCATGGCAAAAATAATCATTCTTCCAGCCCTGGAAGACAAGTTATTTGACCTTGTTTTTATTCTGCATGATAAAGCCAATTTTGGATTTGTAGAAACCGCCATTGCTTACGTAGACAACATCATCGATTATATTCATACGATTCCAAGACGCAAGCATAAACAAACAAAAAATAATAAATACGGATCTTACTACTGCAGCTACAAAGTAAATGCTGCAACAACCTGGTTTATATGTTTTGATGTTGACGAGGATGTTTACCTCATAAAAAATATCACCAATAATCATACTGAAGATTATACACTAATAATATAAAAGGCCTGCTGCATTTAAGCAACAGGCCTTTGTAAATTACAAATCTACTCCCCAACAATTTCATCTTTTCGCTTCCTGAATTTCCGCGGATCGTTCCCATCCATCTGCACAATGGCAGGATAAAATTTACCCAACACATCCACCAATGTTGTCTGGCTTTGCATTACTTCGTTGATATCCTTGTAGGCGAAGGGCGCTTCATCCAGTCCGCCACCGATTAATTTTACACCATGCTCTTTCAGCTCTTTTTTCAAGGCTTCATGGGTGATGTTGGCGAGCGCTTTGCTCCGGCTCATTTTTCTTCCGGCGCCGTGAGAAGCTGAATTTAAAGAAGCTGTTTCTCCTTTACCTTTTACAATAAATCCCGGCGCCGTCATGCTGCCTGGAATAATTCCCAGCACATCTTTACCTGCCGGCGTAGCGCCTTTGCGATGCACAATCACTTCCTTTCCTTCCAACATTTCTTTCCATGCAAAGTTGTGGTGGTTCTCAACTGTAGCCAGTGCTTGTTCACCAATCGCTTTGGCAATTTTTTCGTGAATGGTATGGTGACAGGCACTTGCATAATCACCGGCCAGATTCATCGCCAGCCAATATTCCATGCCCTCTTCTGAGTCCAGGTCTAACCAAGCCAAATGCTTTGCCACTTTTGGCAACACTGTTTTTTCCATGGCAATTTGTGTGTAATGATTAGCAATGGAAGCGCCCATACCACGGCTTCCGCTATGGCTTAACAGGCCAACATAATTTCCAACTGCTAAACCCATTGGGTTTTCGGCATCACTAATTTCTACTTTACCAAACTCCACAAAATGATTACCACTACCGCTGGAACCCAATTGTTTTAGTGCCTTGTGTTGTAAACCATTCAAGAAAGCGATCTCGCTAAATTCTTTCCGGTCGATTACTTCATGGTCCCTGCTGTCGCTGAATTCCCGGCCTGCACCAAAGAGTGTATGCGCCACCAATTCTCTTTGAAAATATGCTTCTCTTTTTTTCAGTTCCTCCGGATCGATAGCGAAAATACTCAGGCACATTCTGCACCCGATATCTACACCCACCGCATAAGGAATAATGACATTGTCTGTTGCCAGCACACCGCCAATCGGCAGACCATATCCCTGGTGTGCGTCGGGCATTAAAGCACCGGCGACAGCCACGGGTAATTTAGCAGCGATTCGCATTTGCGCTAAAGCGCCCTCTTCAATGTGCTTGGCACCGAAGACATTATACGCAACGCCGTTTTCATTCAAAGGAATTTCTATTGCTTCTTCTTCTACTACTACCATTAATTTCTCTGCAATTTTAGACAACACTTCATCTGCGAGGTAATTTTCCGGCGCAGCTAAAATATCTTTTAATATTGTCAATGCTTCTTCTTCGGTAGCATGTTTAAGGTGTGTACACATGGTATGCATGGCCACACTTACTACCGGCCCTTCTTCGTAGCCGATGGCACGGATTTGTTTTCCGGTTAATTTTAATTTGCTCATTTTATTTATTTGCCCGCAGATTCCGCTGAGGGCGCTTATTTTTTTGTTTTATTATTTTTTGATCCCGGCTGATTGCCCTGATTGAATTACAGTGGTGATGCTCCGTTCAATGGCAGAATTAATATGCGGCTTTTATGAAGCGCCAATTAATTCAAAGTCATTGATCAATTCTCTTCATCCCAGGTATCCACCTCTGCGTTTAAAATCGCATTATTCACCAATTAATTTAAACCATCAATTCGGCTATCCTCTAAAACTGATGGCGGCATTGTATGAAGCGGGGCCAGGATTAGAGTATACTCCCGGCATAGCTTCTTTTTAATTCATCAATGCTTCTCTTCTAAACCCCATAACCTGTATGGCAGGTACTGCCACTTCCATATCATCCGGATTGGCAATCTCCGCAATGGTCATTGGCTTATCAATTATTTTATCAAAGCCTAAATGATTGCTCAGCTTCCGCGACTTTTCTACACTCAATTTTCCAAATTCATATTTTGCAATCAACCTGCCTTTGCGCAGCAATGCACTATCCACTGTACTGATTGCGCTGTTGAATGTGCAAATGATCTGTACATTCAGGCAGTCGCTCAGCAAGCCATCGCTGATGTTGAGCAAATTGCTCACGCTGCTATTGTTATTAAAACGTCGGTCCATTATAATGTTTTCTGCATCTTCAATTACCAGCACTGCATTCGGATTGTCAATCAACAAATCAATAAATTCCGGATCCATTAAATTGCCTGCTACGCCCGGAGCGACAAACAACACCTTCTTTTTTAAACCGCCAATCAAATGACGCAGGTAAGTTGTTTTACCTGTACCCGGAAGCCCGTGCAGCAAAATGATGCCTTTGTCGCATTCTTTGGCCAGCCGTTCTTTAATGATGGCGTTTACAGGTTCAAAATCATCATTGTAGTATAAACCGATGTCCAGTGTTGTTGGCTTAATTTCAAGCTGCTTTAAATCAAGCCCGTTGCTGGTATGCGTAATGATATTGATTTCAAAATCTGCCTCCTTCTCCGGCGCCTTATAAGTACAGAAAACTTTTATAAGGTTGTTCGCATAAGGGTAACTGTTATTATCAAACAGTATCTCTGCGTATTCGTTTCCCAGCTCAATCAGTACGCTGCCTTCCAGCTTAAAAATTGTACAACTAAATTCCTGCTGCTCATGTTGCCAGCTGTAATAATTGCGCTGGTAAATGGCCAGCACCTTTCCTGCAAATCCGTTATTGATGTAGGCATACGCCTTCGCAACATCCAGGTTATTGATGAAACTGATGCAGGGCGTTGTATTGTATTCCCTTACATAAAAGGCTTTACACTCTATGTAATTGGTTTCAAAAAAGCCCGGCAATTTTTTGCCTGCCATTTTTTGTCTTATTCGTCTGTATAGTTGCTGTGCATACGCTTCTGCCACCGGAATTACCCAGATCAAAAACCGCACAGCCAATACTGTCATTAAAAGTATCATTGTAATTAATTTTTTTGTTTTATTCTTTCATCTCCATCCGGTGTTCCATTTTCGTTTTTTAATGCACCATTTTATTAGCGCAACTGCTGCTTGCAAAAGCATCCGGCTTGGCTTTAAAAACAAAACCCATTCCCAGTATATAGCCCATGGCTTCTTTCAACGCATCATTACTTTTAAAATTCGGATTGGTATTAATGTCCACATGCACTTCCATATCTACACTATACCGGCTGAAAATATTGCACAACGGATACGCCACTTCAATACTCTTTGCTACTTCCACCAGCATCCGTTCTTTGATGCTCATTTTTTGTGTTTTGGTTTCGTTACGGATGTACATAAAACCTCCTTTCCCTTTACGGATGAAAACGATTACAGTAGCAAACTCAATCTCCTTACTTTTCAATTGGCTATCGGTACCGATACACACTTTCAGCTCATGCCCGCCCGCTTTTTCCCTGGCAATCGCAGCCCTTACTTCCTCTTCAATCGGGATGCGTATTTTAGCTCCATTCAATTTTCTCCATTGCTGTTGATCGCTTTCCATTGTTGCATGTTTTGCCCCCATCCCCTGAAGGGTTGTTAAAAATTTTTGTTTACCAGCAGTTGTTTTTCATGGCATCATCGTTGTGTAACTCACATGTACTACATACCATCATTCATCTTTGCCCACATTTTATTATTGCATCAATACAAGGATTCGATCCTGACAGATAGTGTTGGAAGCTATCATGCTACCGTTACATCATACTGATATTTTATTGCGGACGAAACAGGATTCGAACCTGTACCCTTGCGGCTTCAACGCAGTGCTCTACCGTTGGAGCTATTCGTCCTTTTGTTTGTGACAAATTTTTTGATTGATCCCTGTTTCCTCATTATCGAATTCAACTATCAACAAACAATTATTTTATCGAGTCCTGCGAAAGATTCGAACTTATTCAGCTAACAGCAACGGTTTTACAGACCGCCACGACTCTCCAACTTCGTCGCACGCACAGGATAAAACCGCCCACCCGGTTTTGCGGAGAGTAAAGGATTCGAACCTTTGCACCGACTCAACGATGACGGCTTAGCGGGCCGTTACAATACCACTCTGTCAACTCTCCAACATATTTTGAGGACGAAGAAAGATTCGAACTTTCAACCATCGTCTTAACAAGCCACCGCTCTGCCATTGAGCTATTCATCCATTTGGTAGTTCCGGAAGGATTTGAACCTTCAACCCTCCCGATAAATATCGGGATGCATCTGACCATTGAGCTACGAAACTGTTTTGTGATGACTAAAGGACTTGAACCTTTAACCACTATCGTATCAGGATAGCACTCTGCCAATTGAGTTAAGCCATCAAAATCTTTTGTTGCGGCCACAAGATTCGAACTTGCATATAAGGCTTATGAGACCTTTGAGTTACCGTTACTCTAAACCGCAATTTGTTGTTGGCTCAAAAAGAATCGAACTTTTATCTCTGCGTTCGTAGCGCAGTATTCTTATCCGTTGAACTATGAGCCAGTTTGTGCGGCTTCCGGACTTGAACCGGATACAACCTTCTTATGTTTACCTCTTAGAAACAGAGGAAGAAGATGATGTTACCATTACACTCAACCGCATTATTTTTTAACGTTGGCTCAAACAGGCTCGAACTGTTAACCTGGAACGTATAAGGTTCCTGCTCTAACCATTGAGCTATGAGCCAATTTTAATCTGGTTGTCTCCGGGACTCGAACCTTGTTCTTCACATTCACAGTGTGCTACTTTGCCTGTTAAGCTAGAGACAACTTCTTGTTTTCAATTTGGGTTTGCGGTTCGTACGGGAATCGAACCCGTTTCAACAGATCGACAATCTGTGATGTTAGCCGTTACACCAACGAACCATTGCGACTTAAACGGGAGTCGAGCACCTTCCTTTCAGAAATCTGATGTGCTGGCCGCTACACTATTAAGCCGGTCGCATAAACGATGGTATAACAGACAGGATTCGAACCTGTATCCTCTCCGTTCCAGGCGGAGTATCCAACCAATTGGAATGCTGCTATATTTCTTACCCCTTTAGGGGATGGGGGATTTAAAATAGCGCCCCTATTGCATCTCACAGGGAACGCTACTCCTCCTTTGACATCTCTTTATTTATTTTTTCTTGCCGTTAATTTTTCCAGTTGTGTTATGATCATCCTGAAAATAAAAACGGCCGCGATCATTTTCATTTATTCCTTTTTATAAACCAGCGCCCAACAAAAAGCCCGGTTAGATTTTTTCAATCTGACCGGGCTCGCACGCTAACAGGCTTTTGCCTGTCAGGTTCTTGTATTACACGGTCGTTTATATGTTTCATCATTGCACATGCTTATACCAAAATACAGATGGGTACTATCCATATTCCACTCAAGGCGATTCGGCGATTGATGTAATTTGTTTTTTATCATTCCAATTATTTTTTTGCGGTGATGCGATTATTTTTATGGCATAAAAAAACCCCAACTTTTTGTCGGGGCCATGTTGTAGTCAGTTAGTTTGGTAACTAAGGTGTAATACAATTTGCCCCCGAAAATGAACAATCCGCTAACGGACTGTACCATTTTGTTGTTGCTATATGTTGATTGCGTTGAAACATTTTTTGTTGTTGGTTATAATTTGTTTTGCGTTGCAAAGATGAAATTATTTTTTTCATTCTGCCAAATATTTTTTAAAAATATTTTTATTGCTGCAAAAACAAGGTGGCTGAAACACCTGTAAAATCAATGGTTTCAGGGGAATTAAAAATATTTTTTTGCATCATCGAGGTCTTACCACTGCAGCGATGTAAAAATACCATCGTTAAAAGTAAAATTGTATGTTACAGACATGCATAAAAATTCATTGCGGAAAGAGTGCTAGATCGTTCAAATTATTTTAAGATTATCGGAGTTATTTCTGATTGATTTTGATTGAAGAAAATGGAGCGTTTATTAGGGTGAATTTTAAAAAACTATTTTAGAATATCTTAACCCATTACAAAAAACAGTCAGCACATCCTTGTAAATCCAACGTGATACTTTTGATTTACAAGGATGAAATAAATTGATTAAAAATTTATTCCTTTAATTTCTACTGAGAGAATATACCAATATCCCCATTCTTTATCTTTCTCAAAGTCACATGCCAGTTGAAGGAAAGTGGACTTGCTATCCCCACCAAAACGCCGCCGCAATAATGATGTACAAACCCACCAGGGCAACACCTTCCAGCCAGATAGATTCGCCATCAAAAACAATGAAAGCATTTACTATAACAGCCAACGCCAAAGCGGCTAGTAACAACGGACTTAATACGAAAGACAATACCGCTCCACCCAGGAAGAAGGACATTAAGACAAGCAAGGGAAAAAGCCCCAATGCTACCTGCAGCGAACTGTTTAAAATAACACTTACGGCATAGTCTGCTTTATTTTTATACGCCAGTTGAATGCCTACTAAATTTTCGATAGCATTGCCGGCGATGGCCACTACAACAAGGCCTGCAAAAACATCATTGATGCCGAGTGCTTTCATGGCGGGTTGCAGGGCTTCTACAAACCAGTCGCTCACAAAAGCGGCGCCCACGCCTGCGCCTGCCAATACCACTAACGTAAGCGGCATCGACCAGGAAGCTGCATGCACTTCAACACCGTCAGCAGGTACAATTGTTTTATCCCCTTTGATGGAAAAGGTAAGGCTGGCAACAAACACCAGCAGCAACACAATAGCCACCATTATATTCAGCGTGTTTAAATGTCCTTCGGCACTGGTGTGCAACTCTTTTGTAAGTGTGGGTATTGCCAGCGCTGCAAAGGCCAGCAGCATTAAAGTGGCAATCATTTTAGGGGGTTCCGATTGAAATTTTTGAGTACCGTTTTTTAGTCCGCCGATGAACAACGCTAACCCGAAAACCAGCAATGAATTGCCAAGAATAGAGCCAATCAATGCGGCTTGTACCACTTTATCCAGCCCGGCTCTCAATGCAAAAATGCAGACAAACAATTCAGGCAAATTACCCAATGCAGATTGCAATACACCTGTCGAAGCGGGCCCCATGCGGCTTCCCAGCTGATCGGTAGCATGGCTGACTGTCATTGCCAAAAATACCAGCGCCACCGCAGTAAGTACAAACAGCAACACTGCATTCAGTTCAAACTTAGTAGCAAGCCCGGCTACAATACTCATAATGATAGCGCCGGCAATGGTGATGATATCTTTTTTTGACATAAAAAGGTTGGTTGAAATGAGAAACATTTCAAAATACTAAATAGTGGAGATATGAAGGGAAATTTTTGTTACCGGCAGTTGTGCAGGTGGCAACATCGTTGCGTCGCACTCTTGTACTGCAGAAATTTAATTGAACAATCTTCTAGTCATTACTTCTTCATAGCAACATTTACAACCTGCGGAGATTTTGTTGCAACTGGTTTTGGTTTCCAGGTCTTCCTGTAGATTCTATACTAGATTGTGCCATTACTATTTCGGTAGCTCTTTAATGTTATAAAGCTCTTTTTCCGTTTTCTCAAATTCTTTTGAATTCATAAGCGCAGGGATTATATCGTCATAACCGAATCCGTAAGGCAGTTTGTTAATCAAATAGTGATGATTGTCTGAAGACCATTTACTAAAAAAATTGATTACATCGAGGTGTGATCCAACTATCCCAAAAATATCCTTTTTCAGAAATTTTGAATATCTATCATTGGATTTACTATCGATAGAATGGATAATTTCATTTCTAAGTTTTTTTAGCTTGTCAAATCTAACCCACCATTTTTGTTGGTTGGGTAAAATAACATTTAACGCTTCTGGAAGAATAATATTCATCTTATCATCAAGTGTATACCATCTCTCAATATCGCTTTTAGTGTTCTTAACAGTCTTCATTCTGTTGGTGTTTTTATTTTTTTCCCTACGTTTATGAACATAGTCCCATGGAATTGCCATATTTACAAGCGCTTCAATCGATGAATAAGCGATAATTACTGAAGTAATTATCAACTCGAAGTAATTCATCAAAGCAACATCGTTCGCTGCATTCTGATTATATTTCCATAGTACAGAAATCTCACTGTCAAAAATTTCTTTCGCCCTGTTAAGGTTATTCATTGCAATGTTTGAGTATAAGGAAATATCATTTGGTCTCGTGCTAAAAATTTCCTTGCCATTAGATTTTATACACCAAATTGCAGGATATGCAATAGCTCTTTTTAAATAGTTTTTATCAACTACAATGTCTGGCTTCGAAATCCTTTTGTCTTGAATATTCTTTGCAATTTCACCATGATGATATTTGCCAGCGTTGTGCAAGAGATGAACAATTTGCCACTTGCCGTCTAAAAATTCATAAAAATAACCTTTTGCTGTTGGAGAAAAAGTCTTTCGAATTTCGTTCAATGTGGTTATGTCATTTTCTCTATACTTAGAAATCTTATTCATCATCAATAAAAACGAAGATTTTAGAAAATTGGGATCTTCCGTTTCTTCAAAAAGAAAATGGATGTTTTTACCTGTGTGACTTTTGAAGATTACTTTTAACAGATTTTTTTTACTAACATTTTTAAGAGTTGAAAACATGAAGTCAAAAAAGCTAAATAGAAGATCAAAAAATTCTTTCTGATTGCGCTTCCAAAATCTATTTTCAAAATAAATTTCATTTATAGTAATTGTTATCCATTTAGGAGTGTAAATTAGATATTTGTCAACATTCTCTGACTGCACATCTTTCATTAATAATTGAACTCTTAGGGGCTTCTTTATTTTGTTCAAGAACAATTCCTTAAATACAAGCTTGAGTGAAGGAACAGTAAAGGCAATAACAACACTATGCGATTTTTTCATAAAACTAATTAGTGATAAAGCTACCACAATCCTAAAAGAGTTTAAAGCCGACTTTTGAGAATATTAGGGCCTCCGCTAGTTTATTGTCAATTAAATCTATTGTTCTTAGTCTATTGCTTCTCCACCAAATACCGCCAATACCTTTTGGGCATATGCCGTATGTGCAATTTCATATTTTTGCGGGCCTGTATGTTTACGCTGCTGAAATATTGTTTCCATAATTGTTGGTAGAGTTCTTCTTTTTCATCATGCAGGGTGGCAAGATTTTTTTCATTGTTGAGATCAGCTTCAAAATGCATTTGCACTTCTGCTAACGTTTGGCCATTGTAGTACAAACCGTATTTTCTGAGGCCATCATAAATAAGCCAGCGCTGGTCGGCGTAGCGTTCTTTAAAGTGTTTGCCAATCAACGGTAACACATTGTAATCGGGCTGAATGATGCAATAATACAACTGATCTTTTGTGAGCTGAAACCGCACGAAGGCTTTCATGCGGTGCTTTTCCCGGTTTACTTTTTTGCTGGTTTGTTGTATCAGCAATACGTCTGCGTTGGTATAATCATTTTCAATGGTGAAGTTGGATTGCAAAGCATATTGTATAAACCGAAGCAGCACATTTTCAATCTCTTTTATTTCTGAGAGATAAGAATCATACAATTGTTTGATTGTTTTTGCACTTACAATTGCTTTCAATTTTTGATATACCCTGTTGCATTTTTCAGCATTGGTTATTACGATATGCGTTTCACCAAACAGGCTTCCGGTTGTGGCTGCTTCTCTTGCAATAAAAGGTTGCGGTAATTTATATTCGTATACCTCAAACACCGCTGTCAGCAGACCTTCGAAGCTGCCATCGTATACAACAACCGTCATTAAAATAATTTTAACTGGGGAGAAAAATTGGCTTCATATTTACTGTTGCCTTCTTTTAAAATAAAAGATTTTATCTGGCCTGGTTGCCAGTCTTTCTTTTCAAAATCCGTATCACTATTGATAAAATATTTTGCCCTGTTGTAGGCGATACCCAGCTTTTGTAGATGCGAACTGTTGAGCCGCCTGAACTTTCTGGCAGCACAAATTTTCTGGGCAGACTGTATCCCAATGCCGGGTATCCGAACAATTACTTCATAACCGGCTTTGTTGATATCAACAGGAAACAGTTGCAGATTTCTTAACGCCCAGCTTAGTTTGGGATCAATGTCCGTGTCCAGTAATGGGTTTTCACGGTTTACTATTTCCTGTACTTTAAAGCCATAAAAACGCATCAGCCAATCGGCCTGGTACAAACGGTTTTCACGAATCATCGGCACCGGCGTACCGATAGCAGGTAAGCGATTATCATTACTGATGGGCACATAGCCGGAGTAGTATACCCGGCGCATGTTGAACTTTTTATAAAACCCGTTGGCCAGGTATAAAATTTCCAGGTCCGTTTCGGGTGTGGCGCCAATCACCATTTGCGTGCTTTGTCCTGCCGGTGCAAACATAGGCGTGCTGGCAAATAATTTTTTTTCTTCCTTGTTTTGTATGATGGCATCTTTTAAAAACTGCATTGGCTTCAGCATGTCTGCACGGTTCTTATCTGGTGCCAGTAAGGCGAGGCTTTTTTCCGTTGGCATTTCAACATTGATGCTTAACCGGTCGGCCCATAAGCCTGCTTCTTTTACCAGTTCATCGCTTGCTCCGGGGATGGTTTTTAAATGAATGTAACCGTTGAACTTATGTTCTGTTCTTAATTTTTTTGCTACAGATACCAGTCGCTCCATGGTATAATCTGCATTTTTAAAAATGCCAGAACTCAGGAACAATCCTTCAATGTAATTGCGGCGGTAAAAATTAATGGTAAGGTCTACCACTTCCTGTACGGTGAAGGCGGCCCGTTTGATATCATTGCTCTTGCGGCTTACACAATAGGCGCAATCAAAAATGCAATGGTTGGTAAGCAAAATTTTAAGCAGGGAAACACAGCGGCCATCTTCGGTATAGGCATGGCAGATTCCATTGCTGGCATTTCCCAACCCATTGTTGTTATTTTTACGGTCGCTGCCGCTGCTGGCACAGCTTACATCATACTTCGCAGCATCTGCAAGGATGGATAGTTTTTCAGTGATACGGTCACTCATCGGCGATACAGTTTAATAGGGAAGCGTCAAAAAATCGGGGTTGTTGGGTTGCACGTCGCCAAGCGAATTCATTGACAAACGGAATGCGCCGTGCAGCCACTCATCACTTTCAGCCCATCTTCCGGTGCGTACACTAAACGCAATTTCCCAGGTCTGGCTGATGATGATGGTTTGCTCGGTTGAAAATCCCAGGATAAAGTTTTTAAGGCGCTCATCAAAGTAAGGGATAGATAAAATGAAATCTGCAATCTCTTCATTGGTGGCATACAACAATGGCGCTGTTAATAATTCGGTTGCGGATAAATTGCGCCGCAAACCAATCGTTTGATTAACGCGGCGTTCGATGATGTTGATTAAATATTCTCCGGTTACGGCTATCATGGTTATAAAAATCAGGAATGAAAAAATTGGTTCAATATGGAAGTGATAAAAAGTTTCTGTCTTTGTTGATACCGCTGGTGTGTGCTTCGCTTAAAAAATAATCATTACCATGCAACCACTCAAAACTCTCCGCCCACAGTTTTGTATTTTTTATAAATTCATTTTCCCAGCTCTGGCTGATGATGATGGTGCTGTCAGCAATGTTGCCCAGCAAAAAATCTTTCAGCTTTACATCGAAGTAGGGAATGGTGATAATGAAATCCAGCACTTCTTCATCCGTTGCGCCGGGATAGGGTTCGTTGTCAAACTGCTGCTGCTTCGACTCCCGGTATTTGTCGATGTTTTCGCTGGCTTTTTTAAAAATAATTTCTGTCAGGTAGTCTTTTGTTACTGAGTTCATGTTGCTGATTTTTATCTTTTAAAATAATTTGCCCTGTTCGCCCGGCCGTTTAAAAATATTTGTATTCAGACTCCATTCTTCCGCATTCATGTTATACAATTTGCCGTACTTTTTATATTGCTGCGCTACCATTTGCGCAATGTGTCCCTCGCCCCGCATGCGCACGCCAAAGCGGGTATCGTTCACCTGGCCGTCATGACTTTGCTCAATCAGGTGCCACACTTTATCTGCATGGTTGGGAAAGTTTTTAAACAACCAGTCGTGAAATAACAATTTGATGGCGCCATTTAAGCGGATGAAAGTATACGCCGTGAACGTTGCGCCATTGTCTGCCGCGGCTTTCATGATGCGGTGCATTTCGTGTTCATTCAGGCCGGGTATCATTGGCCCCATCATAACACCCATGCGCACACCGGCACTGCTGAGTTCATTAATTACTTTTAATTTTTGTTTGGCCGTGGTGGTTCTTGGTTCCATGATCCTTCGTAAATCTTCGTTGAAAGAAGTGATGCTTACCATGGCAGATACGATGCCCTTCTTCGCCATATCCTGCAGCACGTCTTTGTCTTTCAGTATCCATGAATTTTTGGTGAGAATACCCACTGGCTGATTGAATTCATTGCACACTTCCAGCAGGCCTCTTGTGAGCCGGAACTTTTGTTCGGCCGGCTGATAGCAATCGGTGTTACCGCTGAGCATGATGGGTGTTGCGTCCCATTTTGGGTGCATTAAAAACTTGCGCAGCAGTTGCGGTGCATTTTTTTTGATGATAATCTTTTGCTCAAAATCAAGCCCGGCGCTGTAGCCCCAGTATTCGTGTACGTTACGGGCGTAGCAATAAATACAGCCATGCTCACAACCGGCGTAGGGGTTCATGCTGTAACTCATGCCCACGTCCTTGCTTTCTATTTTGTTGACGATTGTTTTGCTTTGCTGCTCTATGTACTGGGTGGGGATATTTCCTTCTTCCCAATCGTCGATGCCTTCAATGTGTTCCCGGGTAGATTCATTTTTTAGAAACCTGTTTTTGGTATTGAACTGGGCACCACGGCCGTGGTGATAGAGCAATCCCTTTCCTTCTACCCCGAAGGTCGAGGGATTTGATACCTGCAGATTTGTTTCTTCTTTCTCTTTATTGATTGCTGCGACTGATTTTACCGGTACACTGTCCTGTTGAAGCTGCCCTGGTTTTGATCTATTATTTGCAGCAGTTGATTCGTTGCTCATGGTATTGAATTTATAGAACCGTTTTTGTTTGTCAACCGCCGTCAGGGTTTTTAACCGCTGACGGGGTTTTGCTTCCGTTTGGCTTTCTATGGAAACTGTTTTTTGATTTGAGGGCAGCTTCAAATTGAACGGATGCTGCCCATAGCTTTTTTGTACAAGAGGGCGACGCAACGATGCTGACCATAGCGGTGTCTTAGCCCGGACCAACATTTTATTTTATGCAAACAACGATCCCTGCGTTGTGGTGACCGGTAAATTTTGAAACTCGAACCGTTGCACAATCTGGTATTTCATTTCGCCCACCGGCCTTCTCAGTAACAGCATAGCATCGGCTATGAAGCGGCCGGTGAAACTTTTGTGACTATACTCCAGCCAGCCTTTTTCGTATTGCCAGGGTTGTAATTTTCTGGCGACCGTTACATGCGGCTCTATTATAAAATGGGGCTTGTTATCGTTGTTGAGTTTCATCAGTTGCTGCGCTTCGGTTCGGATTTGTTTTACCAAATCCTGTATCGGCAATTTGGAGGTGACATTGATATAAATGGTGTGCGAAGGAAAACTGCCATAATCCTTCAACTCAATTTTTACCGGGTGATAGCCCATGGCAATGGTGTTTAAGCGATTGAGGAGGCGCTCTTCCATCATACCGTACTGTACAAAATTTGCCAGCGTCAAATGCGGCTTGCTGAAGAGTGCCGTTTCCGACTGGTATTTTTCTGCAAAGTATTTTTTCGTTTCCATGATTTTATTGCGCAGTTCTTCGTGCGGATTCAGCACCAGCAGGTACTCGTAAACTTTGTAGCCGGGCGTAGTATTGCTTAAATCCCTCGTCTTCATTTTCGGCGGTTTTGGTGGCGCTGCGGTTAATTTATTTTCCATACAATGTGCATTTTAAAATTTGGAATTGCCAATTTATTTAGTGTAAATTTACTAAATAATTTAGTTAACAATAAAATAATTTATATGGAAGTGGAAAACTTTTTTGGCAGCAATTATACCGGCACTAAACGTTTTACCCAGCACCATGTGACCGCTGCGAATGCTACGGGTTTTGGCGCTGCCGCAGATGATTATATGGAGCGGGGAATTGATTTGAATGAACAACTGATTCGCAATAAACCGGCAACTTTTTTTATGAAGGTGAGCGGCAGCAGCATGATCAACGCCGGTATTTTTGATGGCGATATTGTGATTGTTGACCGGAGTATTAAACCGAGTAATGGCAAGATTGTAATCGCGGTACTGGATGGTGAAATGTTGATCCGCCGCTACGAACGAACGATTAATAAACTGCGGCTGATTCCGGAGACGCCCAAGCTGGCCACCATTGATGTGAGTGAGTTTATGGATTTTAAAATATGGGGAGTGGTGATTTGTGTGATCAGGAATGTGTAGGTATGCAACCCCGTCAGCGGTTATAAACCCTGACGGCGGTTGATGGTAGGAAGTTCTTTTTTTAAGATTGATCATCTCTTACTAACCGCCGACGGGGCTGATAGCCGCCGTCGGGGTTATGGAAGAATTAGATGTTTGTGGATATTAAACGTAGAAAATAAAACAATACATATGGACATTCAAACATTGGACCAAGGACAGTTCTTTCATATTTATAACAGGGGTGTAAATGGGGAAGATATTTTTAAAGAACGGCGGAACTATTATTATTTTCTACAGCAATACTTTGCCTATTGTTCCGATGTTTTTGAAATCTATTGCTATGCGCTGTTAAAAAATCATTTCCATCTGCTGGTGCATGTAAGAGAAAATGTGGTGGTGGCTAAATCGAATGGCCAGGGAATTTTACAGCTCAGCGCATCCAAACAATTGTCACACTTCTTTAATTCCTACGCACAATCTGTCAACCGCATTAATAAACGTACAGGATCTTTATTTGAATCTCCCTTTAAACGAAAGTTAATTGATGATGCCAGCTATATTACCACAGTTATTTATTACTGCCACTACAATGCGCAGCTGCACGGTTTTGTGAATGATTTTAAAGGATGGGAATTTTCTTCTTATCATTCAATTTTAAAGAATGACGATACTTTTTTGGCTGCCACAAAAGTGTTGGATTGGTTCGGTGGAGTTGCTGCATTTGAAGACGCACATAAAGAAAGATATGGAAAAGAAGGGATGGAGAAATTCATGATAGAATAATTTTTATTCCGTCTCTTATTAACCGCCGTCAGGGCTTATAGCCGCTGACGGGGTTATGTTCACGGAATTTAAAAGTTTAAAATATTTTCTGATGGATTTACAAAATGTTTTTGACGAATCGGGCTCAATTGAAAGCTCATGGACTGAGCGCCGGAGTTTTAAAGCCATCATAGATTGTAACAGTTTTTACTGCAGCTGCGAACGGCTGTTTAAACCACACCTGGATAATAAACCGGTGGTGGTACTGAGCAACAATGATGGTTGTATTATTTCCAGGAGCGATGAGGCGAAGGCTATTGGCGTGGGTATGGCGGGGCCCTATTTTTTGGCTAAGCCGCTGATTGAAAAATTCAATGTGGCGACTTTTTCTTCCAACTATAATTTGTATGGCGATTTAAGCTGGCGGGTGATGGAAACCCTGCGCATGATTCTGGGTGAAGAAAATGTGGAGGTCTATTCTGTTGATGAAGCCTTTCTGGATTTGAGCGATTATGATGCGAACAGTTTATATGACCTGGCAGCCTATATCTTAGATACGGTAGAAATGTGGACGGGCATCAAAGTATCCATCGGGGTGGCGCCCACCAAAGTGCTGGCGAAAGTAGCCAACCGTTTATCGAAAAAAGACAAGCGGAAGAAATGTGTAATGGTATTGGATACGGAAGAAAAAATTACCGATGCATTGTACAAAACACCTATCAGTGATGTATGGGGTGTGGGCCACCAGTATGCAACAAAGTTAAGGGATATGCATGCCATTTATACGGCGCTGGATCTTAGTAAAAGAAAAGAAGAATGGGCGAAGGTGCATCTGGGTGGTGTGGTAGGTGTTCGTTTATTGAAAGAATTAAAAGGCGAACCGGTGAATGAAATGGAAGACCAGTTGAGCAGTAAAAAAATGATTGCCTCTACCCGTATGTTCGGCAATGCGGTGAGTACCATTGAAGAAATTAAAGAAGCCATTGCGACTTATACTTCGCGTGCTGCGGAGAAGTTGCGGCGGCAAAAAAGTGCTGCGAATGTGATCAGTGTTTTCGTTGTGCCCAAAGAAGCAAGCACCAGCGAACGCTTCCGGCATGGTCCAAGTGTGGGCAATTATACCACCCTACCTTTTGCAACCGCGGCCACACATGAACTGATAAAGCCGGCAATGAAACTGGTAGACAAATTATTTGAACCCGGCAAGCGGTACAAAAAAGCAGGCGTAACATTGAGCGGACTGGTACCGGATGACACCATACAAGGAAACTTATTTAAAGAAGAAACCAACAACAACAAGCGTTTATTAATGAGCATGGTGGACAATGTAAACTTCGCTATGCGGGACGATATGGTAAAATTTGCAGCATCGGGCACCACACGCAACTGGAAGATGCGGCAGGAAATGCGCAGCCCCAGATATACTACCCGCTGGGATGAAATGTGCGAAGTGAAATAATAATGAAGCTTTAAAGATCACGCAACATTTATCATCAACTTGTTAAAACAAATTTTGTTGTTGGGGGACGAAGATTGGTTTTGGCAATTTTAGTCCACACTCTTTATTCAGCTTGTCGACCAGGTAAACTGTTAGCTCCGGTGAAGTCGCTTCATTGTGCATGTGCATGAAAAAATAGACTTCGCTTAAACCTTTATCCAGCCATTGTTTCATGCGGTTTACCCATACATCGATTCTTGCATAATCAGACGGATGTAAGCTGTTGCCTACGTAGCGTATAAAAGTTTTAGCAACTGGCAGATACATGTGTGCGCAATCTCTTCTGCCGCTGGCATCTGTAATTACTGCGCCCATGTTTAATTGCCGCAATGTGGTAAAAAATTCTTTGGAGATAGTGGCATTTGCAAACCACTCCGGATGACGGACTTCTACAAAAAATTGAAACTCTTTAGGCAGGAATTGCAGGTAGGCAAACAATTCGCTTTTTCTGGCGGGTGAAAAAGATTCGCTTACCTGGATGAAGATGGGACCAAGGTTATCGCCAAAGGCTTGTATGCCTTTTAAAAACTCAGTCGTCAATCCCTCTTTTCCTTTGAGGCTGCCGATATGGGTTACACCGTTGTACATTTTGGGACAAAATAAAAAGTCTTTTCCTGCTGACTTGTCTGCCCATTTTTGAATGGTATCTGTTCCATACAACTGATAATGCGTAGCATTTAATTCAATGCTGTTATAATGCTGCACATAGTGTTGCAGAAAATCTTTTTCTTTTGTTTTGGGTGGATAAATTTTGCCCAACCATTCTGTGCGCCCCCATTTGGCACAGCCAATGTATACTTTGGGATTTGTAACAGGTACGCCATTTAATACCGCATTGTTAAAGGCCGGTTCAGCGGGCAGACTAAAGTCAATCTTATCCAATTCATTTTCCGGTACACGTCCAAATTCCATAAATAAACTGTTTATATTTTTTGTTTCACCAAGGTTTCAATTTTCCTATTCCTAAGCTTTTCATACAGCGCAATATTCATCATAATCAACAGCATACCATAAAATATATCTTCCAAAGGAATGGTATAAATGCGAATGCCCAGGTTCTCTGCATCATTGTATAAAACCACCGGGATGGCTGTCAAAAAACCATTCACCAGCAGGAACGCAATTAAAATGACAGCATACGCTATTAAAAAAAAATTTGTATTAAAATCCCTGAAGAATTTTTTAAATGCAAACAACTTGATGATAAAAAGCGCACAAAGTATAAAGGCCCAGCTGGTGTAATACCTGTTATAAAAGATCAATCCTGTTATTAACAAAGTGGCTGCCAATAACTGCATCAAAATGTTTGCCTGTTTTTTATCGGATAGCAATGGGAAATAGCACCTGATACACTCGTAAATAAATACACAACAATAAGGTACTACGAAAAAAAACAATACTTCTTCAATGGGTAGGTTGAAGAGTTTTATGTCGGTGATATAATTGTCATTAAAGCTCCAGACATTTTTTGCGGTAAAGAAAATATCCCAGGCTATGTAAATGAATGCAGGAAACAGCATTGCAGGAAACAGGTATTTCCACTTTTTATAAAAGGCTACCTTCTTATCAAAACTCAACGCCAGCGGCCCGGCGAGGCTGCAGCCAAGAATTAAAAAATAAGTGTAGTGATTGTTCAATTGTTTAAATTAGAAATAGTTTTGCAAATGGATTCTACGCTAAGATAAAAGATCATTAATGAAATGCAGTACAAGAGTGCGACGCCTGTGAAGCTCAAAAGTAAATCAACTGTTTGGCCAAAAAAATTATTGAGCGTTTCTTAATTTATCGGCTTTTACTTTTTGCCAGTATTTTTTTGCCACGAACAACATACCAAAACTTTCGCCCTCGTATTTATCCAGGTGCTTGTGGTGCATTTTATGCGCCCAGCGGATGGTGCGGATATAGGTATTGTTGCTGCGGGTAAACCATTTAAACCGCTGGTGGATGATGACTTCGTGCACAACAAAATAGGCGAAGCCATACAAGGCAATGCCAAAGCCAATAGCGGCTGCGGTATACACCTGGTGCTGCAGGCCAAGCATAATACACAACCAGCTCGGTATGGCGAATATCAAAAAGAAGGCGTCGTTTTTTTCAAAAAATCCAGGCTTAGGCTGGTGATGATCCTGGTGCAGGTGCCATAAAAACCCATGCATGATGTAGCGGTGTGTAAGCCAGGTAATGCCTTCCATTAAAAAAAAGGTGACCAGTGTAATTGATAAAAATAAAAGCCAGTGCATTGTATAAAATATTATTTCAAAAAAGTGCGGAGTAATAAAAAAAACATCACTTGTATCAATAACAAATGTATGGCAAATTTGTTTTGCTTGTTGAACCTACAAAAGTGGAAAACCGCCAGCAGCAATGCGCCAATAGCCAGCCAGCACATGTAATTGTACAGTGGAATACTGCCATTCTTCCATTGCCAGTAGCCGAGTTTTACCGCCACTGGTTCTATCAGCCAGTCAAACAAAACAGCCAGCGTGGCGCCGTCTGCAATCACAGAAATGCCTTTTAAAGCTATTGGTGGGGCTTTAGTTTCAGTGGCTAATTTGCTGATGATATTGTTTAAAAAAGTATGTATTGTAATGCCGCAACAATACACCACAATCAGCCAGTTGATGCCGATTACAACCGGCACCTGTTGCCATTTAAAACCGAGTACATCGCCATAGCTGTAATTGCCGAACAGCAACCCGGTGTTTACACCAATTACTTCTGCTGCAAAGCCAGCAATAAAAGCTATCACCGCGAACAGATAGAAAAACTTGTTCTTGTCTTTGTGCGTCCATATAAGCAAGGTCGCACTCAATAATAAATTAAACGGCGTTGACTGGATGATAAATGTGCTGTTAAAAACAAGTATGCCCACCAAACCGATTGTGTGAAAAAGGATGGCTATAAAAGTGGCCGCCTGGTATTTAGAAATATTGTTAAGCAATATCAGTGAGCTTGTTTTGGGTGATTGGCTGCAATTAATTCACTTACAATTTTGGCACTCTTTAAACAAAGCGGAATGCCTCCGCCGGGATGCACACTGCCACCGCAAAAATACAAACCCTTTAATGCATTGGAAAAATTAGATGGCCTGAAAAAGGCCGCCAGCCTGGAATTGGAACTGGTACCATACAGTGATCCCATGTAACTTGCCGTTTGTGATTCTATCATCACCGGGTCGAGCGTTTGTTCTGTTTCAATGAAGGATTCAATATCTTCCTTCAGCATACGTTTCAATTTGCTGATGACATTTTTTCTTAGAACCGTTTTTAATTCATCCCAGCTTTGCCCGGTATTGGCCGGTGCATTCACCATTACAAACCAGTTTTCTTTTCCTTCAGGACATTGACCCGCCTCCATCTTGGAAGTTATGTTGATGTAGATAGTGGGATCGTCGATTAACTTTTTTTGCTCAAAAATATGGTCGAACTCTGTTTTATAATCTTTGCTGAAAAGAATATTGTGCAGGTGTAATTGCGGAAATGGTTTGCTGATGCCCCAGTAAAAAATGATAGCGCTGCTGCTGCGCTCCTGCTTTAATACGTTCTTGGCCTGCAGAGGGTTGTTCAATAAATTTTTATAGGTGAAATAAATATCGCCATTACTAACTACCACATCAGCATTTACTTCGTTCTTATTTACAAGCACCCCTTGCACTGCTTTATCAGCATGCATAATTTGTTGAACGGGTGTATTAAAATAAAACTGCACACCCTTTTTTACTGCCAGTTGATGTAAAGCATTGGTGATGCTAATCATGCCGCCGTGCGGATAAAATGTTCCCTGGTTTTGTTCCAGGTGAGGGATCAAACTCAGCATGGCCGGGGCCTTATACGGATTGCTACCATTGTAAGTTGCAAAGCGATTAAACAACTGCACCGCCTCTGGTGATGCAAAATGTTTGCTGTTGTACTGGTTCATCGACTTCAATAAATAATCAGGCCGTAATGTTTTTAATGCGGGAAATATTCTTTTATTAAACCATGTAGCTGCCTTGTGCAAAGAGTTATTTAAAAATACGGTGCCAATATTATTGTATAATTTTTCAGCATTCTTTAAGTAAGAGATTACATTTTCCGGCGGTTCGTTTAATTGCTCTTTTAGTTCTTTGGCAAACAGGGTTGCGTCCGTATGCGCATGTATTACCTTACCATTTTCATAAAAATATTTACAGGCGATGGGAACCGATTCGTAAGAAAAATATTGCTCCATTGGCTCATTGGCCAATTCAAATAATTCCACTATGTTCTGAGGTTGTGTGAATAAAGATGGGCCTGCATCGAAGTAATAACCATCTTGTTCAAATGCTGATAGCTTGCCGCCTGGCACCCTGTTTTTTTCGTATACTGAAACATCGAAACCCTGCACTGCAAGACGGATGCCTACGGCCATACCGCCTATACCACTTCCGATAATGATTGCTTTTTTTTTGTGCATGATTAAATAACGACGACGCAATCAGCGTTGCTGCTAACTTGCCGTGTTGCGTTGTGCAAGATACGCCTGTAGTCTTGGAAAGGCGATTTTAAACCACTCACTGTATTTTTCAGGATACAGGTGCAAATCTGACTGGATGCTTTCGGTAGATTCATATTGATACCAGTTCACCTCGTCTGCATCAGGAATAATAACCCCATCGTATACGCCGGTAAACACATGATCGTATTCGTATTCGGTAAGTCCGTTATCAAAAGGCGCTTTATAAATAAATTCAAATGCTTTTTCCAGTTGGGTTGTAAAGCCCATCTCTTCTTTCAAACGCTTTGCCGCGGCTTCAGCAATATCCTGCCCGGGTGCGGGGTGACTGCAGCAGGTGTTGGTCCATAACAAAGGACTATGGTATTTACCCGCTGCCCTTTGCTGCAACAACATTTCGCCGTTGCTGTTAAAAATAAAAACGCTGAAAGCCCTGTGCAGCAGGGCCTTTTCGTGAACTTCCATTTTTTCCATTGTACCTGTTGGCACATCGTTTTCATCTACTAAAATAACATCCATACAAGTTGCACTTTTATAAAATATTGAACTGGTTTCTTACGCCAGCCTTGGCTACAATTAACACTTTGCCATAATCGGGTATACGAATTCTTTGTTCTAAAATATGGTGTGGCGCAGTTTTTTTTATTTTCTTAAAAAGTGATAAATAATATTTGTACGCCACGTAAACACCGAACCTTGCCTTGATGGGTAACTGAACAATACCCTCATATGCACCGGCAAAATCCTCTTCAATTTCCCGCTCTATCTGCCGCTTCATCGAAGGAGTAAAATTATTAAAATCCACTCCCGGAAAATAGGTTCTGCTCAGGCCTTCATAATCTGCTTTCACATCCCGCAAAAAATTTACTTTCTGAAAAGCGGCACCCAGCAACTGAGCAGAAGGTTTTAATTTTTCATACATCACCACATCTCCTTCACAAAAAATATACAGGCACATTAAGCCAACTACTTCAGCACTACCATAAATATAGGCTTTATAACCGTCACAGTCATAGCTTGCCTTGCTAAGATCCATTTCCATACTTGTAAAAAAAGCATCTATCAAATGATGCGGTATGCCGTATTTGTTTACGGTTATCTGAAAGCTGTGCAGTATTGGGTTTAGGCTGATCTTCCTTTTAATGGCAAGATAGGTTTCATCTTTAAATTCATCCAGCAGCATAGCCTTATCATGCTGGTGAAATGTATCAACAATCTCATCAGCAAAACGCACAAACCCATAAATATTAAACACCGGTGTACGCAGGTTGGGATGCAATAATTTTATGGCACTGCTGAAAGATGTACTGTACATTTCCGTAGTAGCCTTACTGCACTGCTGGCTCAATTCATGAAACAAGTCTATCATGCTTCTTAACTGATTTTTTTGGTGATCATTTGTTTTCTGTGCATCATCGTTGTGTCACTCACTTATACTTATAAAGCTGTATTGAACTTCAGCCTCCTGGTGGAAAAGTATTATGATAGCAATCGCATTGAACTACGACCATTTAAACACAACTTCAATTTCTATAACCAATCAAAACCGTTTTTGTTAAAAATATTTTACTATTTCTTTTACAACAACTTCCCCGCTTATCAAACTGGGAGGCACTCCCGGGCCAGGTACTGTAAGCTGACCGGTATAAAATAAGTTGCTTATTTTTTTGCTTCTGCAGCCTGGTTTTAAGACAGCTGTCTGCATCAAAGTGTTCGCCAGGCCATATGCATTTCCTTTAAATGCATTGTAGTCTTCAATAAAATTGCTCACAGCATATGATTTCTTGTAGACAATCGCATCTTTAATTGTTTGCCCGATGCGGTTTTCATACCGCTCAATAATTTCATCAAAATATTTATCCCTGAGTGCTTCCGTATCGCCAGTTAATCCTGCTGCAACAGGTATCAGAAAAAATAAATTTTCGCATCCTTCCGGTGCCACCGTATCATCAGTTACTGAAGTTACACTTACATAAAACAAAGGCTTTTCCGGCCATTGTGGTTCGGTATAAATTTCTTTTCCATGCACTTCAAAACTGGTATCGAAAAACAACGTGTGGTGTAAAACGTTTTCCAGTTTTTTATTTAGACCAACATAATATATCAGGCAACTAGGTGCCATCACACGTTTATCCCAATATGCATCACTGTAAGATCTGTATTGTTGGGATAATAATTTTGTTTCAACAAAATGATAATCTGCTCCGCCAATCACCACATCCGCATCAAATATTTTTTCTTCCATCCGCCCTTGTTTATCAGGTGTATTAGCAACGACACTCTTTGCAAGGCCAGATTCAACATCTATTTTTATAACGTTGTGATTGAAATTAAAAAGAACGCCGAGTTCGGTTGCGAGCTGGTGCATCGCCTCTACAATTTTATACATCCCGCCTTTAGGATACCAGGTACCAGATTTTACATCCGCGTAATTCATCAGGCTGTATAAGGCCGGCGTATTTTGTGGCAAAGCTCCTAAAAACAACACAGGAAACTCAAGCAACTGTTGCAATTGCGGGTGCCTAAAATATTTACTAATATGCTTCTTCATGGATGTAAAAACATCCAGCTTAAAAATGCCTTTTAACAGATCAAGATCTGCAAACTCAGCAATACTTTGCCCGGGTTTATGTACCAGTTTATTGATGCCCACTTCATATTTATATTGGGCTTCCTCCATAAATTTATCCAGCTGAACTCCGCTGCCCGGCTCAATACTTTCGAATAAATTTTTAAGACAATTGTAATCGGCCGGAATATCCATATATTTTTCGGGCCAGTAAATTCTGTAGGAAGGATCGAGCCTGTCGAGTTGGTAATAATCGCTAACCGTTTTGCCAAAGCAACTAAAAAAGCGTTCAAACACGTCCGGCATCCAGTACCAGCTGGGGCCCATATCAAAAGTAAATCCCGCTGCCTGTAACAACCTCGCTCTTCCGCCGGGCATAGATTGCTTTTCTACAACAGTAACATTCCAGCCTTCTTTTGCCATAAAACAGGCAGCGGATAAGCCGGCAAATCCGCTTCCTATGATGACTACATTTTTCAAATTAAGGTAAACCTAAAGCGTTTTATTTTGGTAAAGGAATGGGTAAAAATTAATAACGGGTAATCTGTTCCTTCAATAACTTTCTTGCAAAGTGTATCCGGCTCTTGATGGTACCCAGGGGCTCGCTCAACATATCTGCAATTTCGTGGTACTTATACCCTTCGAAATACAACATAAACGGGTTGCGGAAAATAGCAGGTAATTCATGCACCGCAGCTTGTATATCTTTTAACTTCAGTGCGCCTTCAGCTGCATTACTGGTAGTAACCTGGTTATAATTTAATAAAAACTCATTTGGAGTGCTATCAAAAATGGTATTTTGTTTTGCCTTGCGCCGGTAATTATTAATAAATATATTGCGCATAATAGTGTACAACCAGGCCTTGATATTTGTACCCACATTGTATTTCTCTTTATTGGCCAGGGCCCTGTACATAGTTTCCTGCAATAAATCTTTCGCCACCTCATTGTCCCGCGTAAGGGTGATAGCAAAGGGCTTTAAAAATTCAGTATTGTTAACAAGCAATTGATTGAAGTCTATCGTTGCCATCTTAAAGTGTTTAAATTGTTATACTGTAAAGTTAAACAAATAAAATTGAATAATGCACTATTTTTTGTTTAATTTTTTTAACATCTTCTTAAACAAATAAAATGAAGGAGTAAGCAGGAAAAGTGGTTTACAAAGCAGCGACAAATTCCATCACTTCAGGAAATGACTTTTTGAAATTGATATGCGCGGGAATTTTCTTTTCATAAGTATTAGTAAGCAGGCCTGAAATAATAATCGGTGTTGAGTGAAACTTTTTTGTGATGGCTGAGATAAACTTATCGAAATTAAAATTATGCCCCACAGCGGTGAGATGAGAATATAAATAGTCTGGCTTTTTTAAATTTACCACATACTCCACATCCTGCATGGGTACATTTGCCCCAAGGTAAATGGTTGAAATGCCCCTGCTCTTCAACAGGTAGTACATAAATAACATCCCCAACTCGTGGTATTCACCTTCCGGCAGAAACAACAATACTGTTTTAGTAACTTTCAGAGAGGTAACAATTCCTTCAATACCTACTATCAGCTTTTGACGGATGATATTTGTTACAAGATGCTCCTGCGCTGGATTTATGTGATTGGTAAGCCACAGAATTCCTATTTTTTCCAGGTAAGGAAAAATAATATCCCTGATCGTTCGCTCAATGCCCCGCACACGGATATAGTTATCAAGTATGCTTTCCAGTTTTTCAATGTTTAAATCAACCATGCATTGTATTAAATCATGTACAATGCGTTCCTGCTGGGCCTGTGTCTGAGTTAACGATAATATCTTTTCCCTAACCTCAGCGTCTCCCATCTTGTCTATATGAGAAATCTTGTAGCCATATTTATTTAGTAAGGAAATATTAAGGACTTTTTTTAACTCGTCGTTGCTGTAATACCTTATGTTGGTATCCGACCGGGATGGCTTTAAAAAATTGTAACGCTGCTCCCAAATTCGTATGGTGTGCGCCTTGATACCTGATAAGTTTTCGAGATCTTTTATTGTGAATGAATTCATAGTTGGTGAGTTATTTCTTTTGGCCTTTTAACAATGGTTAAATTATTTTGTTTAAAGATAGCAGTTAAAAGATTAACAAATCCGATTCTAAGTCACTTTTTCAGGAAGGTTAAATAAAGAACTTTGCTTCCCGGGTCTATAGCGTAAAAAAAAATCCCGGCTCCTTTCGGAACCGGGATAACCTTTATTCATATTTTCAAATCATCTAAAGTGTTACCCGAACAAAAAAATCCCGCTCGATATCGATAATTTCTGCTTTGTTCAACCATCCCATTTGTCCAAGCAGCGATTCCAGGTCGGTTTTAGAATAATAATACAATGGACAATTGCGCATCTTGTAACGAACTTTGCGTTGCCAGCCAAGAAAACCGCCACTTTTCGGGAAACTCATCAATAACTCTTTAGTTACTTCTTTTTCCAGTTTTTTAAATGTGTCAATGGGTGTTTTTATGTAGTCGAAAAATCCAACCAACACTGCTGCGTCGTACTGCTGAGAAAACGGATGTTCCAGGTAGCCGCTGTGTATATAATTAACTTTACCCTCTGTAATGTATTGAGCTGTCTTTTGTTCGGCCAGCTGCAACATACCTTCGGCGATGTCTATTCCAGTTACCGTTTTACCTGCATTCAGCAAGGCCTCGCAATAAACGCCGCCGCCGCAACCCACATCCAGTATGGTTCTAATCTCATTGGTTGCAGTATATTTCAATACCAGTTCATAGCGCAGACGCATAGACACCCTGAAATATTTATCTAAAAATTTATCCCAATTACTTCTCTTTTTTGTGTGACCGTAAATACTGTCAAAATCTGCTGCGTATCCGTGAAAAAACGTAGCTACATCCTTCGTTTCTGAAATATATTCTTTTGTGTTGGTCATTATGTATGGTTGTTTAAAATGTTTGATACTGTTGTGCATTCAAAATCGGATAACAGCTGCCTTGTTTTTTTTTCGGCAGAATACAAATTTACATAGTGCGTAAATCTTATCCTGCGGTTAATGCCCGGTACTTTTGGCTGGTTGATATCAAGTTCCCATGGATGCAGGTAGAAAATGCTGTGCCTTTCTTTAAGCATGCTGGTCATCTTTTCTTTAAAGAAAGAATAAGGCAGCAACCGGAAATAACCGCCTCCCACACCAAAATCAAAATTCATTACTTTTAATGTACTTACCGGAAATTCAAGCAAACCATTGCTGAGATGCTGAATGGCGGGATTGAATCCTGGTATACCGGTTCGTTTTGCATCTCCCGGGAAAATACTTGAATCGTATTGAAACCCTTCTTCCTTTAAAATATCCAACGCCCAAAGGCTTCTTGCATCAATCGAAAAGTAGGGTGCCCGGAACCCGGTATAACTAACGCCAAACGGCTGAATTAATTGTTTTGATTTCCGTATTTCTTCCCTGAACTGATCGGGTGTTAATTTATATATGAACGGATGAGAATAAGTGTGGCAGCCAATCTCATGCCCCTCCGCAATAATTTCACGGATCATTTGGGGATGATCCTCGATTGTTTTTGCTAATAAAAAATACGTTGCCTTTATTTTGGCTTTTTGAAAAAGTTCCAGCAATTTATAGTGCCCGATATGTAATCTTTTTTCGAGTTTTATCCAATTGTCCACGGGCAGGTCAATGCCCTGGTACCAATCTTCAAAATCAACTGTAAAAGCAATTTTCATTTAGTTCTTTCGGTTATAAATAATCTGTAACTGCTGAGACATTACATGCATATCCCAGTGTTGCATTACGTGTTGTTGTGCCCGCCTGCCAAATAATATTCTTAAGTCAGGTTGCAAAATTAGTTGTTCCGCTTTGTTAACTAATGCTTCCCTGTCGGCCTGCGGAACAATAAAGCCTGATTTTTCATTTTCCAATACTTCTGTTGCACCTTCTACTTCAAAGGTCAATACAGGTACCTGTAGCAGCGATGCTTCTACGATAACCCTTGGTAATCCTTCTCTTAACGAAGTAAAAATAAAAATATCGCTTACAGACAAATATTTGGGGATATCTTTTTGATAGCCCAAAAACAAGATATTCTCTTTGTAGATACTTTTTTCTTCTGCAAGCACTTTACATTCAGTCAGCAATTCCCCTTCTCCAATCAATAAAAACTTAAGGTTAATATATTTTTTTTGTAATTCTGCGAAGGCTTCAATAGCATACCGCTGCGCTTTTGAATAAGAAAATCTGCCGACTGTTATAAATACAATATCATCCTCTGCTATCCCCAACGATTTTCTAAACAAAATTTTATCGCTTGTTGTTTGAACGGCCTGCTGCATATAACTGTCAATATCAATTCCGCTTCTTACTATTTCAAAAGGTATTTTTTCACCGATATTTTCTTTCCTGTATTCGTCTACGGTATCCTTTCCTACCGCCACTACCAGGTCGGCGCAATAAATAGTCAACTTTTCAAGCAGGATATAAAAGTTTCTTTTTAACCTGCTCATCGGATCATTGAAGGTAACCCCATGCAATCCGTAAATTACGTAAGGGCAACGAGCCAGCCATGCAGCCAGTTTTGTAATGAAGCTGGCCTTTGTTTCGTGCGTATGTACAATGTCATATTTTTCTTTGCGGATAAGCCGGTAGTAAAACCACAACGCCTGCAAATCTTTTAATGGGTGAATGGTGTTAACCAGGTAAGGGCAAACAATCATTTTTATTTCAGGATGCTTGCAAAACAAATCATCCTTACACTCCACACCACAGCTTAAATGAAATTCAAATTCCCCAGAAAGGTTGGCAATGGTGTAATAGATATTTTTTTCAACGCCGCCACCCAATACCAGCCGCGTAGTTGTATGCAGAATCTTTTTCTTTCTTATGCCGGCTGATTTCATTTGCTGAGGTAAACTTTTTTATACCAAATTTCCATACTTAATAAAGTCCACAAAATTTTTGCTCTTTTTTCTGCGGATATTTTGATGGTATTATTTAACAGCCCGGTTAAAAATGCATGCTGTAAAAACTGGTTACTGATCGCATCCGGGGCGCCAACATAATCAAACACTACATCCCTCAACTCTTTTTCAACCCACTTTTTCAATGGTATTTCAAATCCTCTTTTGGGCTGGTTAATTAATTCACCGGGTAAATATTTTTTTGCCAGTTGTCTTAATAAATATTTGGTAGTACTTCCATTAATTTTAAAGCTGTCATCCATACCGGGCGCATATTCCAGCAAATCTTTACAAAGAAAAGGACTGCGCCCTTCCAGTGAGTGAGCCATGTTGGCGATATCCATCTTCACCAGTAAATCTGTAAACAGGGTTGTATTAAAATCCATGTTCATAATCTTTCTTAATCCACTGATGGGCGCATTAGCCACGGCGGTAAAATCCGCACGCATTGATTCAAGGTAATTCATTCCATTGGCAGTGATATTTGTCTCATAATCTTCCATAATATCAACCCCTGCAGATAAATAAATTTCCAGGCTATTTTTTGATGCCAGCGAAAGCAACCTGTAAATATAATTGTATTTGGATTTTTTGTTATGGCCCGGGGGAAGCAAATGCTTTGCCAGTGCAGCCGTATTTTTTACCGCTCCATGGCTTTTAAAAAAGTCATATTTGGCAAAAGGAACATAGCGTCTGTATCCGCCAAACAATTCATCGGCTCCATCGCCATTTAAAATAACGGTCAGGTGCTTTTTTGCCGCAGCACTTACATAATAACTAGGTATAGCAGAGCTGTCAAAAAATGGCTCGCCATAATTACTGCATATTTTTTCGAGATCATTCTTCAAATGATCAAAAGAAATTTTTATTTCCGTGTGGTTGGTATGATATTTCTCCGCCACCAGTTTTGCAAGTGGTGCTTCATCATACTCTCCGTCAAACGAAACTGTAAATGTTTTTATCCTGTTATTATATTTACTGGCAATGGCAGTAGTTAAACCACTGTCAATACCGCCGCTTAAAAAACTGCCCACTTCCAAATCAGATGACTCAACCCTTCTTTTTACAGCCGCATTCAAATATTCATCTACCTTCTCAACGCTTTGTTCAAAATTATCTGTATGAGTTTGCCGGTAAAAATCATTGATGCTCCACCAGCAGGTATCAGTCATGTCAAGCGTAGTACAATCTATTAGTAAAAAATGGCCCGCCTTTAATTCGCTTACATTTCTATAGGGTGTGCAGCTTCCGTAGAAAGAGCCTAACCGCAGGTAATGGTAAAAATGCCGGTCATCCATTTGCAGTGGCAGCAGGCCTTTCAGGCAATTCAGTTCGCTGGCAAAAACAAATTTTTCTTTATCCTGGTAATAATACAACGGCTTTTTTCCGGCACGGTCACGGGCAATAAACATTTTTTTTTCCTGCCTGTCGTACAAGGCAAATGCAAACATGCCTTCCAGGTAATGCAAAAAGTTAACGCCAAATTGATGGTATAAAAGTAGCAAGGTTTCTGTATCGGACGACGTAGTGCCATGCAAATTAAGCAGGTTTCTTATTTCTTTGTGGTTATAAATTTCACCGTTAAAAATAATGGTGTAACGATCCCGTAAATGCATTGGTTGCTTACCTCCGCCAATATCAACAATGGATAAACGCAGATGGTATAAGTCTATATTATCAACCAGATAGCCGGCCTGCTCATCAGGACCGCGGTGTAACATTTGTTCATCAATTTGCTTGTATAATAATTTAAAATTTACTGCGCCTGCAATACCACACATATAACACTATCTTTAGTATCAACAAAATAACTCTATATTATTGAATAGCAGATGATAATTTGGGATAAATTTGTCTGCACACTGCATTTACACTTACGTATAAAAAGTTTTCTTATTAAAAAGGATGGGTTTTACTGACTTCATATTATTTCCATTTTATGTCCTCATTTTTCATTTAATTTTTTCGGCCAGGCGAAAACGTATGACTGATCCGTTTTTAAAAAAATACCAGCGGCAGGGCTTTTGGATACGGGTTTTTAGTTCGGTTGCATTTACTGTTTTCTTTGTCTATCTCACGCCGGGCGACAGTACTTCTTTGTATTATCCTGAAGGGTATCATATGTACTCACTTATCTTAAATAATCCCATCAAAAATATTCACCTGCTTTTTACACCCGGCATAAACTATGATGAAAATCTCTTGATGGTTCCGGATAATATTAACTCATTTAAAATAGAAAGTAATTTTCTCATAGCAAGGCTGGTAGCCTTTTTTTGCTTTTTTACATTCGGAAAATACCTGCTGATAAATCTTTGTTTTTCAATGGTAGCTTATAGCGGCGTATGGCGGTTATACAAATTTTTTTATGAGCATTACCCGCATTTATATAAGGGCTTAGCCATCACCATTATTTATTTACCCTCACTGGTATTTTGGTGCTCGGGTGTGCTGAAAGATCCGGTTTGTATATGCATGCTGGGCTGGTTAACTTATTCTCTGTATTGTATTTTTGAAAAGCGCCGGGTGTCTTTTAAAAATATATTCATAGCAGTTATTGCCGCTTATACATTGTACATTGTTAAGGTTTACATCATTATTTGCTATCTGCCTTTTTTTATTTTATACCTGGTTTTAGTTAACCTGAAAATGCTGAAAAATACAATATTGAAATGGTCTATTGGTGTACTGATTTTATCTGCTGTTGTTGTTGGCATTTTTGTTTTAGCCGACACGTTAAAAGATCAGCTTGGCTTTTTTGCATTGGATAAAATAGTTGAATCGGTTAAAACGCAGCAAACCAATTTTATCAATATGGCAGAAGGTGCTGAGTCATCTTTTTCTCTGGGCGTGGAATACGATGGATCGCCAGGCAGTTTATTGAAAATGACACCAGCAGCAATTGTGGCCACTTTTTTTCGCCCTTTTCTTTGGGAGTCAAAAAAAATCTCTACGCTGATGTCATCAGTAGAAAGCCTTGCACTGATTTTACTTACTGTATACGTACTGATAAAGGCTGGTCCCTACAGATTTTTAAAGACATTATTTACTGACCCGATGATCTCTTTTTGCTTTTTCTATTCCGTTGTATTTGCCATATTTGTTGGTGCCACCACGCTTAATTTTGGCACACTTGTACGTTATAAAATTCCCTGCCTGCCGTTTTATATAATTGCCTTGTTACTGATACTGGAAGCGGTACCAAAGAAGAAGAGAGAAGCCGGAAATGTTCCGGAGATATGAAGCTTTATGCGTTTAATGCACTGCCTCTTCTAAGCACGAGATGTGCCATGGCTCGAAGATTGAACAACTTTCGTAATGGAAGTTTAAAAGAACGGTTAAGTGTAAGTATAGCGGGTTCAATAGTAGTGAACAGGTTTAAAAAATTTGCTTCATTCGACTGCAGGCTGTACTGTGCAATCATTTTTTGACGGCCGGCAATACCCATTCTTTTTCTTAAGGAAGCATCCAGCAACAACTTTTCAATATTATTATACCATTCATCATCGGAGTCAGCAAAGTAACCATTTACTCCTGCTTCTATAATTTTTTTATTTACACCAACGGATGATGATACAGAGGGTATACCCAACGACAAATATTGAATTAATTTAAATCCGCATTTTCCTTCACTCCATTCATCTGCTGTAAGTGGCATTAACCCAATTTGACATGCGGCCAGTTCAGACACTTCATTGTCTTCACTCCATTCAACATAGGTTACATTTTTTAAATTGAGCGATGGTTGTTGGTTACAGATAATTTTTACGTTAAAATCGTATTTATCCTGCAGTCGCCTCAACGCATTTTCTACAATGGCTAAATATTTTAAGGTAGAAAAACTTCCTGTCCAGGAAATGGTAATTTTTTCAACGTCATGCTTGGCTAGTACATTGTACCGGTTGACGGCATCAACACAGGTTGGATTATATACAACATTGCTATTGTATTGACGGGCATGATTGCATAAATATTGGTTGCCGGCGCTAACGCGGTAAGCCATTTTGCAAATAGCGTTAACCTTTTGTGCGTTTTTAAAATGTGCTGCCAGACGGTTTTGCTTAGATACCGATGGCAACCAGATCGCATCATCAAAATCATAAATCAGTTTCTTTTGAAATAACCTGGCTACAAGCCACTCAAAAACCGGGGGGCCAACTGGCGTAAATTCACGTTGTACCAACACGAAGTCGTATTTGCCTATTTTAAATAACAATAGCAGTCTTTTGAAAAAACCTTTACATAATGCAAGAGATTTTTTAAAGAGAAACCCGTACTGATGAATAATCTTAAAGTCTGCGGGATCTAAAAATGATTTTGTAGTTACTTCGTATCCATTTTTTACGAGGGTGTCTTTGTATAATTCAAACCGGAAGCGTTGGCACGGCGAGACATTTTCAGGGTACTGAACAATCATTAAAATTTGTTGAATTCCCTTTTTCATTGCTATGTGGGTAAGCCGGCATTAAGAATTTAGAGTATGTATGTAGCCTTATGGTTAACATTTAAGCATATGTATTTCAGGCTATACTGTAAACGGTTTTTATGCCATTTTATTATTCAAAATAATCAGCAAAAAGAACCGGGGTTGCTGAATATTTATACATTTTATTGCATATAGAAACGGGGAGTGTATTTATTGGTAGAAATCTAAATCAGGACAATATTGTGTCATATACTTTTTTATACCTTTCCACCGCAGTGGTAAGCGAATAGAACTTGGCGGCACTATTGCGAATGGTCTTTTTATCAAATGGATTACCTTCTACAATTTTTTGAACCACCCCAGTGAATGACTCTTCTGAAAAATCGGGCAGCAGATACCCACTATGTTGTTTTTCAACAATTTCGTCAAGGTCGCCTACTCCACTATTTGTAATTACAGGAATACCCATTGACATTATTTCGCCATGCTTCACTGGTGAAGCAGCTTGCTTTGAATAGCATGTCTTTATAAAGAAAACAGCGTAATTGCTAAATGACAATAATACAGGCACTTCGTGCCGCTTGCCATATTGAACTATTACTTGTCCATCAGCGAGGCCATATTTGACTGCCGCTGCGGCAACAGCACCCTGGCTGTCAGGTGATATAAAGAGAAACTTTGCCCCAGGTATTTTATTTGACACCGCTTTGCAAAAGCGCATAATTTCATCCGTTAAGTACCAGCCACCAAGCGAGCCAAGATAGGTGATTATAAAATCGCCGCTGCTAATATTAAGGGCGGATGAAAAAGCTGCTTTCTGCAACGGATCTACTTTCTCCGGGTCAAATAATTCCATGTCCGCACTACAGGGGATTACTTCTACCGGTACAGGCTGATTGCGCAAATCTGTACGGCTGTGAATTATTTCCTTTGCTTTATAGGTTACACAAACAGAATAGTCTGCTTTTTCAAGACAGTCTTTTTCGTGTGCTTTAAAAAACCGGTAGATCTTTTTTAACAGCGGGTTCTTTAAATTCCATATGCCGCCATCTACCCTTTCATCTGCCCAAAATCCACGTATATCGTTTAAAAATTTTATTCCGAATTTATTTTTTAAATAAACGCCCACCAACGATGGCAACCCTGGCCGGGTATGTACCATATCAAAATGATAAATGGCATGCAGTTGTTTTGCCTTTGATCTCAATATGTAAAAATCATACAAAGAAGAAAGTACAGGCGGTTTTTTGTGATAGGGAACTGATACCCATTGAATGGCGTATGGCGCAAGTATATTTTTTACATAATCGCGATTGGCAGCATAACGATCGGGCTTATCGCAACTTAATATAGTAAACCGATACCCGAACTTTGTAAGGTTTGAAAGATAGGGAATTACCTGGCTTTGACCCAGCGGATCCGTCATTCCATCGTATGATATAAAGAGGATATTTTTCCTTTGCATTTTAATTATTATTTTCTTCAAGCCACCAATGCAAAACTATGATAAGCCAAAGCCTGTTGAATAGATAGTCTGTTCCGCCCAGGTATTTTTTCTTCAGATTATTAACCACCATATAATTTACAATACTGTATTTGCCAATTACAGCTTCTGAAGTGTATTTATCCAGCAAAAATTTTAAATCAGTTTTTAACCAGGTGGCAAGGGGTATACTAAATCCCCATTTTGGCCGGTTGTACAACTCTTTGGGAACATAATCAAAAAGCACTTCTTTTAAAAGATACTTCATTGTACCATTGTTATTTTTCCATTTTTCATCCAATCCCAATGCAAATTCTACCAGCCTGTAATCCAGCAGTGGAACCCTTGCTTCAAGTGAATACTGCATACTTGCCCTATCTACCTTAACCAGTAAATCATCTTTTAAATAATTGTTTAAATCCCAGTATGACTGCCTCTCTGCTTCGCTTAAATTAGCTGCCTCCGGTGGAAGGGAATTGATACCATCAAAATTAAAATTAGTATTTACAAGCAAGGCGGAGAGTTCCTGCTCCCTGAAAAAATATTGCTCTTGCGAAAAAATGTGGGTGATAATGTGTTGCCGGTTTTCGTAACCAAACATGTTTCCAATTCGCTGGTATTTACTATTCAACAAACGGGAAGCATTAAATAGTGGCCGTTTTAATAAATGCCATTGCGGCATCGACAATCTGTTTGCCCATTGGTACATGCCGTACCCATGAAATAATTCGTCCCCTCCATCGCCTGTGAGCGCAACGGTAACGTGCTGCCGCGCCAGCCGGCTTACCATCATAGTAGGAAAAGCAGAGCTATCTGCAAAAGGCTCATCATAGGCAGGTATTAACTTATCAACCAGGTCTATTACTTCTTTTTCTTTTACTTTAAATTCATGATGGTCGGTATTTAAATGCGCCGCCACCTGTGCAGCATATTTTGATTCGTTGTATTTACCCTCGTCAATGGCAATGCTAAATGTTTTGATTTTGCCGGCACCGGAAATTTTAGCCGCAATCGCAGTAACCAAGCTGCTATCTATCCCGCCACTTAAAAATGTTCCTATTGGCACATCACTAATTAATTGCTTTTGTACAGCATCCGTCAACAAATTATTCAGTTGTCTTTTTGCCGCCGGTTCATCATTTTTTTTTGTATTGTTTAACAACGTTTCGGGTTGCCAAAATTTTACCAAATCAAAAAATAGTTTATGTTGCTCAGTTTTTTCTAGGCAAATTTGTGCGTAATGTGCCGAAGGAAACTTGGTGGTGTTATTGTAAATGGTGAGTGGTTGAGGGATAAAACCCAGGTGTAAAAAATAAGGCACTGCCGCTTTATTAACAGACAATTTTTTACCCAGCAGCGCCTTGATTGCTTTCAATTCAGAAGCAAAAACAATCGTGGTTTCATCCTGGAAAATAAACAAAGGTTTTATGCCGATGTGATCCCTGCAAATAGTAATTTCTTTTTGCTGTACATCATAAATTACAAATGCAAACATACCATTCATTGAGGCAAAAATAGTGGGACCATGCTGGGCAAATAACTCAACCAGTACTTCGGTATCAGATGTTGTTTTAAGTGATGCGCCCTTGTCAGCAAGCCGCTCTTTTAATTCGTTAAAATTGTATATCTCTCCATTAAACACAATACAGTAGCGGCCATTTGAAGAAAACATTGGTTGGTTGGCGCCTGCTGATAAATCTAAAATGGATAGGCGCCTGTGACCAAGCCCTATTTTTCCGTCAGGTGAAAAATACATTCCTTCCGCATCCGGACCACGGTGCTGTATAGAAGACAAAGCTGTTTCAAGCTGTTCTTTTGAAAAAGAATTGTTCAATGAAATATACCCTGCAATACCGCACATGCTTTTCTTTTTTAAACCGGGTTTTTTAATTTTTTTAACAGTCGTAGTCTGCTTTATCCTGCAACCTGTTTTTTAAATATCGCCGAGATGTATTTCTTTGTACTGACAATTGTGATGAGTAAAACAAAAAAGTAACTCACCATAACAGCCATGGCAGCTCCATACGCGGACCATCTTTTTATAAAAAAATAATTGGCCGCAAGTGCCACTGTCATAGACAAAAAAGAATGAACAATGATTTTCTTTTTTTCTTTATAAAAAAGAAAAAAAGAATACAATATTGAAGCGAGCGTCCAAAAAAAATAACCCGCCGCAATAAAATAAATATAATGTAAAGCTTCGTGATATTTAACGTTTATAAACAGCCGATAAAATAAAGCTGTAAAAAGAAGGAATAAAATAAAGCTGCCAAACATTGCACCAGCATAGTTCAGCAACAATTTTTTTATCTCGTTATACTTTATTTTATCAGCAGATAACAAGGCAAATATTTTAGGCGAAAAATATTGTATCAGTGCCGCCGAAAAAATCACAATCACCGACGCAAAAGTGCAGGCAATGGTGTATACTCCCAGCAAAGTATGATCGTTAGCCAAAAAAAATTTATCTGAAGAACTCATGATAAACATATTGGCCTGCATAACAATAATGGGAAAGGCGTACAGCAACTCTGCCCGGATATACCGTAGCTTTACCTTTCCAAACAGGTAGCCATTTTTAATAAAATAGTATAAAGAATATCCTGAAATTAATATCAATGCCGTCATCATCCCGGTGATGCGCCCCAACCACCCATATTGAAAAGCCACTATCAACATCAAAGCGACCCCGAGCTCTACCACGGTTTTGCAAATTCCGATTGCCAGGTAACGAAAAGGCTGATCGTTATTTCGGATAAGCCCGGTTGTTTGTTCAGAGCAAAAATTTAAGAAAGTAACCGCAGGAACAATCCATACAAAGATAACCGGCAGTCCATATGTTGCATGCAGGTAATCCTGCAGCAAAAAAATGATACCTATTGCCAATAGTGTTGTGGTGATTGTTAACGCAAATCCTGTGGTAAAGAAATCTTTAAAATCAGTTTTATCGAGCTTAAAAAAGTCAGTACTGGCAGACTGTGTGAGCCCAAGGGATATAAAGGGCATTAAAAAGAGCACCGAACTACTGAATAAGCTTAACATGCCATTATCCGCAGGCGTTAAAAAACGGGGATTGGTAAAAACAGGGATCAACAGAAAAGAAATACCCTTGGTAAAGAAGTTTGTAAATGTGTACACGCCGGCAGACTGCAACCCTGGTTTGCGTTTCAGCTCATTAAAGTATCCTGATACAGCCATTTATATTGTGTAAACATTTCAGCCAAAAAATACAATTGTATTACCCCGTATGGGATATTAGATAAACGCATATTAGCGTACCTTATTTTACAAACGGAAAATGTTAGTAGTATCGCTACAACCGCAGGTATGTTGCTACAAAAACTTAACCGGGGCAGTGAAGGTGGCAACCAACAGAAATGCAAAAAATTGATAGGCTGATAAGTAGTCGGTCAAAAATCACGCACCCATTTTAGAATCTGGCTGCAAATCAAAAAAATTGCCACCCGGCTTAAGTTTTTAAGATGAGTGGCAACAATTAAATTGTGATTTTTAATTTTATAAAATTACCCGCTTTAAATATTCGCCATAGCCGCTTTTACTTAATGAAGCAGCCAATTTCAGCAGCTGATCTTTTGCAATAAAGCCCATTCGAAAAGCGATCTCTTCGGGACAACCAATTTTCAGTCCCTGTCTTTTTTCTATCACCCTTACATATTCACTCGCATCACTTAACGATTCAAAAGTACCGGTGTCTAACCACGCGAAACCCCTGTCCAGCACACCCACTTTTAGTTTTTTGTTGGTCAGGTAAATTCTATTTACATCTGTAATTTCATATTCGCCCCTTGGGCTGGGTGGAATATTTTTGGCAATCTTTACCACCTCATTATCGTAAAAATATAACCCTGGCACCGCAAAATTGCTTTTGGGCTGAGTGGGTTTTTCTTCAATGCTGATGGCATTTAAATCCCCGTCAAATTCAACCACACCATAGCGTTCCGGATCGCTTACGGGATAGGCGAATATAACAGCACCATCAGGATTGGCTGAATTTTGTAATAATTTGCTGAAGCCACTTCCATAAAAAATATTATCTCCCAGAACAAGTGCCACACTATCAGTTCCAATGAATTTTTCACCAATAACAAAAGCCTGCGCAAGTCCGTTCGGTACCTCCTGCTTTGCATACTCAATTTTGCATCCCCACTGCGAGCCATCGCCCAACAAACGCATAAACTGCGCCTGGTCATCCGGCGTTGTGATTATCAATATCTCCTTTATACCAGCCAGCATTAAAGTGCTCAGTGGATAATAGATCATCGGCTTATCGTAAATAGGCATTAATTGTTTACTGATGCCCATTGTTATTGGATACAACCTTGTACCGCTGCCACCTGCTAAAATAATTCCTTTCATATATTTCCTGAATTCTTAAATGAAATTGCTTTTTACCGCTTATCGTATTGTTGTTCGTAATAGTTTTGATAATTGCCACTCGTAACGTGGTTAAGCCATTCTGTATTGTTCAGGTACCAATCTATAGTTTTTGAAATACCTTCTTCGAATTGCAGCGACGGCATCCATCCCAATTCATTTTTAAGCTTTGTTGCATCAATCGCATAGCGAAGATCATGTCCGGCCCTGTCTTTTACGTAAGTGATCAGCTTCTCAGAAGCGCCAGTTTCACGTCCCAGTTTCAAATCCATTTGTTTGCACAGTTCTTTTACCAAATCAATATTGGTCCATTCGTTGTGCCCGCCAATATTGTAAGTTTCACCAATTTTACCAGTATGGAAAATAACATCAATGGCTCTTACATGGTCTTCCACATATAACCAGTCCCTGATATTTTCCCCTTTTCCGTAAATGGGTAAAGGCTTGTTGTTGATGATATTGTGTATACAAAGTGGAATCAATTTTTCAGGGAAATGAAAAGGTCCGTAGTTGTTGCTGCAGTTGGAAATTTTTACCGGCATATGGTAGGTATGATAAAAAGCCCTTACCAAATGATCAGAAGCTGCTTTGGAAGCGGAATAGGGGCTGCGGGGATCGTACGCCGTTTCTTCAGTAAAAAACCCTTCTTTTCCAAGCGAGCCATATACCTCATCAGTAGAAATATGATAGAAAATCTTATTATCAAAATTATCTTTCCAAAACTCTTTGGCAGTTTGCAAAAGGCAGCCGGTCCCAACCACGTTGGTGGTGACAAAAGCCAGCGGGTCAGTAATAGACCTGTCAACATGGCTTTCAGCCGCACAATGAAGTACCGCAGTAAATTGGTGTTTTTCAAATAAAGAACGCAAAAAAGGCAGGTCCGTAATATCGCCTTTTACAAATTCATAATTGGGGCTATGTTCAATATCCTTTAAATTTTCAAGGTTACCTGCATAGGTTAGCTTATCAATATTTACAATTTTGTACTGGGAGTATTTTGTAACAAATAATCTTGTTAAATGAGAACCAATAAACCCGGCGCCACCGGTAATTAACACTGTATGCATAGGTTGTTTTTATTAAAAGTGTGTAAAAATAGAAATAAATTCTTAAGTACGTGCTTTTGGTAATATTGCGAAATGATTAAGGCAGTCATCAAATGTCAATATCTTTACGCTTGTAATTATTAAAACGGTAATGTAATAGACGTATGCAAGATCAAATGACGGTTTCAGCTCATCTTCTATCATATTATGACTTATTGCTTACCCCAATCTATTTTGTACTCATTTTATTTTGGATTATTTATTGGAAAAAAAAACGCTACCAAAATTCCCCCTTAAAAAAATACATTATCCCGGCGTTTATACTAAAGTCAATTTGTTGTGTTCTGTTGGCATGCCTGTATAACTTTTATTATGGTTATAGCGATTCTCAATTTTATTTTAATGGTGCAATTGAAATCTGGAATGCGACAAAAGCAAATCCAGTATACGGACTAGAACTGGTTTTTAAGCCGTTGGAAAAATGCTCGCAGGCTGCACAACAATTTGCATCTCATATGTCAAATGAGGATTATGTGTCGTCAATGATGAACATGTTTAAGTTTTCCGGTTTTGTCGGAATGTTTTGCTTTGGCACTTATTTGCCGGTTGCACTATTTTTTACGCTGCTGAGTTTTATTGGAACCTGGAAAATTTTCCTTGTTTTTGCTGAGGAATTTCCTGCGCATTATAACAAAATTGCTCTAAGCTGCCTTTTTGCACCTTCTTTTATTTTTTGGAGCACAAACGTTTTAAAAGATCCGCTGTGTATTTTTGGACTTGGCCTCTGTGTGAGTGCGTTGTATAATTTTATGAAGGGTAGGTTTACTTTTTTTTTAGTGCTTGAAATGGTTACGGGCGCAATTATGATGCTCCTTTTTAAAAACTATATTTTTTATATTTTTTGTGTGGCAGCTGTTTTCAGTGTTTATATAAATCTTATTACCTCATCTGTCAGCAGGTTTAAAATTTTCTTTAAACTAGGGTCACTTTTTCTATTATTTTTTGCTGTAGCTTTCCTTTTTTGGCAAAAAAATTACATCATAGAAACTCTCTCGGGTGGATTTATGAATGAAGTTCTATTTATACAAAACAGTCAAAAAAATCAGGGAGGCTCAGTATATGTGCTATCCAATGTAGATGACTTTAGTTTTTGGGGCATTATAAAAACCTATTTCAGTTCACTTACTGTTGCCTTATTCAGGCCCTATATTTGGGAAATACCGAACCTGATAGCAACGGCCAATGCTCTTGAATCTCTTTTAGTTTTCATATTCACTTTTTATCTTTTAATTAAATTAAAAATTACAGGATTTTTTAGTGCTGCATTTAAAAACCGCATTTTAACCTTCTCTTTAATATTTACTCTTTTGCTGGCTCCTTTAGCGGGCCTTGTTTCATTCAATTTTGGAACTTTAGTCAGGTATAAAGCTCCTGTAGTGCCGTTTTATTACACCTATTTAATTTTGTTATACTATACTGTGCTGCCTCACAAAAAGGTGAAAGAAAAAGAGCAATACTAAATACTGTTTTATGATTCTTTTCAAAAAATTGGCTATAAATTTTATAAACAATGAAAGTATTACAGGTTTTATATTCCGGGTTAGGCGGACATGGAAATGTTTTCTTTTCCTTTATTGCTGCAGATGAAGATAAGGAAAATGAATACGAAGCCATATTTGCCGGGGTAGAAGATATAAGAGAAGAGTATATTAAAAAAAGTGATGAATTTGATATTGAGTGGAACTTTATAAAGAAACGAAAGCGGTTGGATATTGACTTCAATAAAAAATTTATTGCAACCATAAAAACCAGTCAATGCTCCATTATTCTTCTCAACGGAAGCAGGTTTATTATTTTGGCAAAAATTGCATCCTTTATTAGTAAAAAAAAGAAAAAGATAATGGTTACCGAAACCCAGGCCAATCAGCTTAAAACAAAGGCCGAATGGTTGTGGTTAATTTTAGCCATGGTGCTTGCTGATAGTATCGTTTTTTTAACCGATAGCTTTAGAGATGAGATAAAGAAAAAATTAAGCCTTTTTTACAACGCCGGAAAAATTGCGGTTATCAATAATGGGCTTGATTTGGCAATTTTCAAGCCTGCTGTTAAACTACCTAATAAAACAATTGTGCTTGGTATGCAAAGCCGCATAGTACCGATAAAAGATCATGCCACTTTATTAAGAGCTTTTGCATTATTGCAGCAAAAATATCCTGAACTTGTTATGCAACTAAAAATTGCAGGAGACGGAGAGTCACTAGCCGAAATGAAGCAACTCGCTGCGGATTTAAAAATAGATAATGCTGTAACATTTACCGGCATGCTGAATGAAGTGGAATTAGTAGCTTTTTTACAATCTCTCGATATCTATATACATGCTTCGCTGGGAGAAACAATGAGTACAGCGATTATGCAGGCTATGGCCTGCAAATTACCAATTATAGCATCGGATGTTGCAGGCATTAATAACATGATAAAAAATAATGACACTGGTATTTTAGTGCCTGTTAAGAATGAAGCAGCTCTTGCAGAAGCAGTTTCTGTAATCATCCATAACTCAGCAAAAGCTGAAGCATTGAAACAATCAGCCTATAACTTTGCTGTTTTGAATTACAGCAATAAAACTATGTTTGTAAAATATCAGTCTGTTTTTGAATCACTATCAATTAAATAAGGGAAAGAGTAAGGGTGAATAAGCAATAACAAAAATGAAAATTTTATTTTATCTGAGAGTGGTAGTAATGGGGGGAGCAGAAAGGTACCTGTTAACGCTATTACCAGAACTAAAAAAACGAAATATTGAGGTGGGTTTTTTTTGCACCCTTCAAGATAACAACCAGGAAATTATAAACCGCTTTGCCGAATATTACAAACAATATGATATACCTGTTTATATATGCAAAGCATCTTCACCTGTAAGTTTAAAAGCAGCCAGTTCCCTTGCCAAAGTAATAAAAAAGGGAAATTACTCAATCCTAAGTGCACACTTAATACACGCTGAAATAATTAGTTCCCTTTCCAAAATATTCTTCCACACACACTGCAAACTGGTTGTTACAAAACACGGTTATCTTCAAAAATTTATGGACGTACATGGCTTGGATTACACAAAGGTTAACAGGCTAAGCGTTAGTTATCAGGTAGAAAAGTTTTTACAATATTTTGTTGCTGACAATTTTTCGGTTTCGGTTGGCCTGGCAAATTTTTATATAAAATCCGGAATTTGCCAATCCTCAAAAATGAGTGTAATACATCATGGTCTAGAACCTGACTTTTCGATACGTTCGGACTTAAAACTAAGGCATTCCGGTAATCAGCTGTTAATTATCGGACGGTTGCGGCGCCTGAAAGGACACCACCTGCTGATTAAAGCGGTTAAATTGCTAAACACAGAAATTACTGATATAAAATTAATTATATTAGGACAAGGAGAAGAAATGCCCGTTCTTGTCAAAATGGTAAATGAGTACAATTTAAATTCCACTGTGATATTTGCAGGATATTCAGATAATGTAAGTGATTATATCAAATGCTCTGATATTGTTGTAGCTCCGTCAACTGCTGAGGCTTTTGGATTGATGGTACTGGAAGCTTACAGCTGTGCTAAGCCTGTCGTGGCTTTTAACGTAACTGCCTTTGATGAAAATATAATTGATAATGAAACTGGATGCCTTGTCGTTCCATATAGTATTGAAGAATTGGCAGCGAAAATTAAGTATCTGTTGCAAAATAAAGGTATTGCGACCCAATTCGGATTAAATGGCGCCAGGCTGTTGAAAAACAAATTTTCTTTATCAGAAGCCATTGCAAAAACAATTGTTTTTTTTGAGAAACAGTGCGTTGACTGATTATTCTATATTTTTAATTATAATAAATAAAGGTTTATTTTTTAACCATATAATCCAGATAGTTTTAGATTGGAAAGCGTTGCATTACTACTTTCATCCGCCAAAACAAGTAACTTGCGACCTGAAAATTTTACATTATTGCCCATTATGAGTAAAAATAAGATAGAAATAATTGTTACAGGAGGGGCCGGTTTCATAGGAAGTCATTTAATAGAAAAACTGTTGACTTCCAATTACTCAGTAACGGTGATCGACAATCTGGATCCGTTCTACTCTCCTGATGTAAAACTTAAAAATATTGCAGCTGTAATAAATCACCCTTCTCTGAGATTTATTGAAACAGACATATTGAATACAGAAGAGCTTTATAAAAAATTAACGGGAGAATATGAGGTAATTGTTCACCTGGCTGCAAAAGCCGGCGTACGTCCATCTCTGGAGAACCCCATTATTTACCAGGATGTGAATGTAAAGGGTACTCAAAATATGCTTGAATTTGCAAGGCACAAGAATATTAAACAGTTTGTTTTTGCCTCTTCAAGCAGTGTTTACGGTATTAATAAAAATTTCCCCTGGAAAGAATCTGATTTTGTTCTTAACCCGATCAGCCCCTATGCCAGCACTAAAATTTCCGGCGAATTGCTGGGTTCTGTCTACAGTCATTTATTTGGTATCCGTTTTATAGCACTTCGCTTTTTTACGGTTTTCGGACCAAGGCAGCGCCCCGATCTTGCTATTCATCTGTTTAGTAAGAAATTGCTTAATGGGGAGCCTATTAACTTTTTTGGCAATGGAAGTACCAGGCGGGATTACACCTATGTTGATGACACAGTACAGGGAATTTTTAATGCTATACAATACACATGGTCAAATTATGAGGTATTTAATTTAGGAAATCATCAAACCGTATCTTTGTCTGAAATGATTGCTGCTTTAGAAGAGGTATTTGATAAAAAAGCGATTTTAAACCATTTGCCCGAACAAATGGGAGATGTACCCATTACATTTGCGGATATTTCAAAAGCAGAACAGTTATTAAACTATATACCCAAGACTAACTTTAAAAAAGGTATAATAAATTTTAAAAATTGGCTTCAGACACAATAAAGAACGTTGCGATTGTATCAAATACCTCCTGGTACATATATAATTTTAGAAAAGGCCTTTTGCAAAAGTTAATCAGCGCAGGTTATAATGTTTTTGCTATTGCTCCAAAAGACAAATTTGTCAAAGAGATTGAGACCTTGGGTTGTGTTTTTATCGAATTAAAACATATTCACAATAAAGGCAAAAATCCGTTTCATGACATATCGCTTACCCTTGAACTACGTAAAATTTTTAAAGCAAACCACCTTGATTTTTGTTTTTTCTTCACTCCCAAAATAAATATTTTCGGCTCTCTCGCCGCCAAATTTACCGGAATAAAAACAGTAGCTACTATCAATGGTCTTGGTTTTGTTTTTAGTGAGGGTCAGCCCGGATGGCTTAAGTTTACGGTTGAAAAATTATATACAATTGCCTTTAAAAATTTAAAGGCAATTATTTTTCAAAATAACGATGACAAAAATTATTTCCTGCAGAATAAAATTATAGATCACCGGCAGGAGATTATTTTAGTAAAGGGATCAGGCGCAAATCTTACTGAATTTAACCAAAAAACATTTTTTAATACCGGAAACCAATTGGTTTTTTTATTATCGGCCAGGCTTATAAAAGAAAAGGGCTTATCGGAATATTTTGAAGCGGCAAAAAATCTTAAGCAGAAATATCCTGACATCACCTGTGCCTTACTGGGCCTGGAGGCAGATAATCCTTCATCGATACCCTTACAGATTGTGGAGAAGATGCATGAGCAAAAAATTATTGACTACCGGGGTGGAACGGATGACATGAGCAGTGTTTTAAATACGATAGATGTAATGGTGCTTCCTTCCTATTACAGGGAGGGCATTCCGAAAATTTTAATAGAGGCTTTAGCCAAGGGATTACCAGTAATTACAACTAATAATATTGGTTGTAAAGAAACGGTTGACAATGGTGAAAATGGCTTTTTAATTGAAATAAAAAACGCCAGCGCTTTAGAGGCAGCAATGGAAAAAATGATTTTGATGACGGCAGAAGATTTGGCCAGAATGGGTAAGCTAAGCAGGGCAAAGGCAGAATTGGAATTTGATGAAGCATATAATCATAAAGCATATATTTCAATCCTCAATTCATAATACCGTATTATATTTAAGCGGTCACATCCATTCATTCCACCACAACAAAAACATTAATATCAACCATATTTGCTGATCGTCATTAATTTTTCCTGAATAATAGTCTTCCTTAAGCTGAAGTACATAATTTTTATCCAGCACATTTTGTTTTGAGAGGTTTTCTTCAATAATCGTTTGCATTACCAGGGCCTTTAAACTTCCTTTTAACCAGCTTCTCAATGGAATTCCAAATCCCATTTTGGGCCTTTTCATCAATTCGCCCGGCAAATATTGATGGGTTAATTCTGTGAGCAAATACTTTTTGTGGCCGTTGTTATACTTCATGTCCACTGGCAATTGCGCTGCCCACTCTACCAGCCTGTGGTCCAGAAAGGGTTCACGAGCCTCCAGTCCTGTACTCATTGCGGCCCTGTCTACCTTTGCCAATATATCATCCGGCAGGTAGCTTGTAAAATCTGCTGCCAAAAGGCTATTGATAAATCCTGATTTTTCTCTGGTATGTTTTTTTTCTGAAATAACATCGTAAGCAAAATCAGGTTGTAGCAGATTTTGCAAATCTGTTTCTAAAAAAACAGTATTCAATAGGTCACCTGAAGTCGTTGAATCGCATTCGGATAAAAGCAAAGCAATCTTTTTATATTTTGTATTGATGGCTGGTACAGATCCGATCATTTTTGCAATAGTGCGTCTGATAGAAACCGGTACAATTTTTTGCACCTTGTTTATGGTTGATAGCTGGGTGTAACGGTTATAGCCGGCAAATAGTTCATCTGCACCATCCGCAGAAAGTGCGACAGTTACCTGTTGCTTTGCGAAACGGCTTAACAATACGGTGGGTATTGCAGAACTATCTCCGAAAGGTTCATCATAATAAAACGGAAGAGCCAATATTACTTCTGAAGCTGATGCTGCTGTACAAAAATGCTCATTGTGATCGGTTCCTAAATATTGAGCTATTTTTTTTGCATGATTTGCTTCATTAAATTGTTTTTCATTAAACCCGATTGTAAAGGTTTTTATTTTGTTGGCGCTGTTATTCTGCAGTATGGCAGCCAGTAAAGAGCTATCGTAACCTCCGCTTAAAAATATCCCCACCGGCACATCGCTTATCATCCGGTATTGAAATGCGGAAACGCAAAGCTTTTCCAGTTCCTGCAGGGCCTGCGTCTTATCAATAGAAAAAAAAGCTGGCTTGTTATAATAGTCCAGCACATTCCAATACTGCTTTAATTGTATTGATTTACTGGCTAAATCGATGGTTGCAAAATATCCGGGCTGAAGTTTTCGTGTATTTTTAAAAATACTATTGGGTGCTTTTATATAGCCATACTTAAAATAAAGTGTTGCCGATGCTGCATCAATTTCTTTTTTAAAACAGGGAAAGGGATGAAATGCCTTTAATTCGGAAGCAAACAAAAAATATCCATCTGCAAAATAGTAGTAAAGCGGCTTAACGCCAGGCCTGTCTCTTATTAAAAAAATCTTTTGAATACTGGCATCATAAATTACCACTGAAAACATGCCGATAAAATGGTTAATACAGTCAATTCCAAAATGCTGATAGGCTTGTAAAATTACTTCCGTATCGGAACCGGATAAAAAATGGTATCCTTTCGCCTGTAATTCAACCCGTATCTCTTTAAAGTTGTACACTTCCCCATTCAAAATAAGTATGACTGATCCGTCTATACTTTGCATGGGTTGATGAGCCCCAGGTGAAAGATCCAATATAGCCAGCCTACGGTGGCTCAACCCAACAAATGCCTCTGTCGTCTCAAAAAATGTGTCTCCGTAATCATCCGGGCCCCTGTGTTGAAGCGTATTGCAGGAACGCATAAGCTGTTCACGGGTCAGTTTTTTATTAAAGTCTACAAATCCACTTAGTCCACACATACTTTATCTTATCTTACTTTTTACTTGTTGTTTTAGCAAACTGCAATTGCTTTTAAGAAATCAATGTAAAACATCTGTTTTTAGCAGGGTAATTTAAACTTCGGCCGGCGTGTTTACAATCCAACGAAAGTATACTAAAATTCTAAAATGAAAGTTTGCACCGACATTAATAAACTGGACATGAGATTAATGAAAATTGCTGTATTAAACTAAAAGACCCCATAGAAATTACTCTGCAATGCTACCCTGGCATTCCGGCATAAGCAATCCGTATTTTATTTAATTTTTTATCCCAATTGTTTTATAAAAGCAAGCTTACTTTCTATATCTTATTTTTGCAGCTAATTTCTTTGATAAAGAGTTTAATAAAATAACCATTGAGTCAAAATTAATAACAACACTATAATTTCAAAAGATACCTGCAACCGGGTTAAGTATTTAAATCATTTATTAAAAAGCTGTGCTTAAAAAATTACTATTAACAACTTCGTTAAAAGCTAATATTGTTGCTAATTTCTCCGGCAATGGGTTTATGGCTGTCATTAACCTGCTATTTATTCCGGTTTATTTAAAATACATCGGCAGCGAAGGATATGGACTGATTGGTGTATTTGCGAGTATCCAATCAATACTGTATATTTTAGATAGTGGCTTAAGTACAACACTCAACAAAGAATTGGCTGGCTTGTCATCAGGTGTGAGTAATAAACAACGGATTGTAAATCTTGTAAAAACACTTGAAACAGTATACTGGCCCGTTGCGATATTGGTAGGTATTATTGCTTTGGCAGCATCCTGGTTTTTAGCAACAAGTTGGGTACAGGCAAAAGGTTTAAGTGAAGAAACCGTTTTACACGCCTTTTTTATTTTAAGCATTACACTTGTATTTCAGTTTCCGGTCGGCTTTTATGCGGGAGGATTGCTTGGCTTACAACGCCATTTGTTATACAATGCCGTGCGGGTGTTGTTTGCTATTGTTAAAAATATAGGCGCAGTACTTTTATTGATGTATTATTCAAATTCAGTTATAGTTTTTTTTACCTGGAATTTTATAATAACAGTTTTGACAGTTTTATGCTATCGCTTTTTATTACGCGGGCTTATAGCTGGTGATTCATTTAAGGCAAAATTTGATTTGGGTGAACTAAAACGGGTGGCTAAATTTTCCGGAGGGATGGCTGCCATTTCTTTGTCAGCCATATTAATGTTGCAGGCAGATAAGGTAGTACTAAGCAAAACAATTTTGCTTGCTGATTTTGGATATTACACTATAGCTGTTACATTAGGCATGGCTGTTTTACAAATTGTTAATCCTGTCGCCCAGTCCTTCTTTCCTAAGTTCTCTTACCTGGCGGCGTTAAATAAACAAGATCAGCTAAAGGAAACCTATCACTCATGTTGCCAGCTCGTTAGCATTATCATATTTCCAGCTTCACTGGTAATAATTTTCTTTACTAAGGAAGTGTTATTGTTATGGACACATAATGCCACAACTGTTGAGAATACCTGGTACGTTGCACGGTTATTCTCAATTGGCACCGCAATAAACGCTGTGGCAAGTATTTTATTCTCCTTCACCTTTGCACTAAACTGGACGAAGTTTGCTGTATATATCAGCATTTACTACGCCATTATAATAACACCTTCTATTGCAATTATTACCTGGCTTTATGGAACTACAGGCGCTGGATATTGCTGGATAGTATTCAATGTGATAAACCTTGTTTTTGTACCTTATGTAATACATAAAAAATTTCTTAAAGGAGATCTTTTTCCATGGTTTTGGAATGATACTTTTAAGCCATTTATCAGTTGTCTTATATTTATTTTATTAATTCATACTCTAATCCCGATCAGCCAATTTACGCCTACGGAAATATTTATTTTTTTAATTTTAACGGGAATAATGTCTGTTGTGATATCAACTATTTTTTCTGGTAAAATAAAAAGAGACCTTATTAAGCTATTAACAAAAAAATAATGTATTAAAAATAAATTAGTTGTTACTAAATGATGGTTGGATAAAAGACGGTAAATATCAACAATAATAAAGAAGTTATCTCTTTATAACCTTAAAATAAAACACATTTTGCACCCATCAAATAATTACACTGATTTGTTTCTTTCTTCAGAAAAAAAATAATCGATAACCTATTAAAACTATCAGTGGCATATGAACAAAATATACCTGCCGGGCTTAAATGGAATAAGGGCTATCGCTGCTTTAATCGTTGTAATATCTCACATTACTCAGTTGTTTAAAGCACATCTTAATTTTTCATTTCCCGTTTATTTGGGCGGAGGCCTTGCCGTTACTTTGTTTTTTGTATTAAGTGGATACCTTATAACTTATCTGCTGATTCTGGAAAAAGAAAAATTCAATACAATTGACTTAAAGGCATTTTATCTCAGAAGAATTTTAAGGATATGGCCATTGTACTATATAATGATTATCGCATCGATCTGTGTAATGTTTTTTTTATACCAGCAAAATTTACTGAGCAAAAATCAAAACAATCTTAACGCTGTAGTTTTGTTTGTATTTTTCGCCGGCAATATTGCCGAATCCATTTATCAATTAGCATTTACTCCTATTGGTGTTCTCTGGTCGGTAGCAGTTGAGGAGCAATTTTATTTGTTTTGGCCTTTATTGCTCAAATTTTGTAAACCAGGCATCAATGTATTTTTTACATTTCTATTGGCGTTTTCGATACTCAAAATTATTATCCGCGTTTTTCTTTCTAACACCTTTCTTTCGTCACTTATTTCCCTAACCCGTTTAGACTGCATGGCAATAGGTGCACTAGGGGCATGTTTTGTACTGGATGCCAAACTATTTAATAAATATGTACGCCGTTATGTTTTTAGTAAACAAGTCCAGGTATTGTCGTGGGCAATTGCTATAATAGGTTTTGCAACATTAAAGATGCCATTAAGTATTTTTAGTGATGATTTTTATGCATTATTTTTTGTGATCATTATTATTAACATTTCTCAAAATAAAAATACACTCATAAATTTAGAGACAAAAATATTAAATTTTCTTGGGCGTATTTCCTATGGCATCTATATGTATCACGTATTGGTAATTTTTGTATTTCAGAAAATCGTGTATTTTCCGGCTGATAATATTTTTTATTACTTTTCTAATCTAAGTATTATTCTTATTCTAACTATTATAGTGGCTTACATATCTAATAAGTATATAGAAAACTATTTTTTAAGAAAGAAAATGGTGTTGGCGAGGATTAAGAGCAGCAACGGTGAATAAATAAATAATAAAAAGGCGTCTATAAATAGCTTATGAATAAATTATATCTGCCTGGTTTAAATGGAATGCGGGCTATTGCTGCCATAATTGTAGTTATTGCACATTTTACCCAAATATTTGGTGCTGATTTTGGATTTTCCTTTTCGTTATATAATGAAGGGGGATTAGCGGTAACATTATTTTTTACACTGAGTGGATATTTAATTACATATCTGTTACTGCTGGAAAAAGATAAGTTTGGAACAATATCTTTGAAATCTTTTTATTTAAGAAGAATTTTAAGAATCTGGCCCCTGTATTACCTGATAATTATTCTCGGCATTGCAATCATGTATTTGTTGTATAATCAAAATTTACTGAATAGTTCAGATGGCAGTCTTACTGAGATTTTTTTATACATATTTTTTGCAGGTAATATTGTTGGTGCTGTACACCCTTCGCCAATTCATGATAACTACCCAATACTTGTGATACTTTGGTCTTTGGGTGTGGAAGAACAATTCTATTTGTTTTGGCCTCTTCTATTAAAGGTTTTTAAAACCCCTATAAAAATATTTTTGTTTTTTTTAGCAGGGTTTGCAATTATAAAAATTGTTATCCGTCTTTTTTTTGTTGACACTATCCTTTCCCCTTTTATTAGTCAGACCCGCCTGGATTGTATGGCCATTGGGGCGATTGGAGCTTATCTTGTTTTGGATAAGACCCTGTATAAAAATTACGTTCTCCCTTTTTTATTTAACAAGTTTGTCCAAATATTTGCATGGATTGTTTTTGCAATTGGATTTACGATATGGTTAAAACCGTTCAGCATTTTTACAGAAGACTTTTATTCCATATTTTTTACCATACTTCTCATCAACGTATCTAAAAATGGAAATACTATCATCACGCTTGAGTCGAAACTATTTAACTTTCTGGGCCGGATTTCTTATGGCATTTACATGTATCATGTTTCCGTTATGTTTGTTCTGGCTAAGTTTATTTATAAGCCACAGGATACTATTTTCTATTATTTTCTATATTTAACTATTGTGATACTTTTAACCGTGATGGCTGCTTATTTATCTAATCAGTATATAGAGTCCTATTTTCTGAAAAAGAAAAATTCAATGTCAAAAATTAAAACAACGAATTAGTTTTATGATTGTGGTTGAACTGCAAGGCGGCCTGGGGAATCAAATGTTTCAATACGCATTGGGAAGGCATCTTGCTGTTTTAAATAACGCAAAGTTGCATGTAGATACGCATTATTTAAATGCCCGCAGGCCGAGAAAAAATTTCACTTTCAGAACACTTGATTTAGACATTTTTAATATCGAAATTAATGTGGCCCCTGTCCCGGTTTCAAAAAAATATGGGTCGCACAAAAGTATCTTTACCAAAATCATTAACCGTTGTATTCAACCAAAACCGCTTAGGCTTATTGCAGAAAAAGAGTTTAATTTCAACCCTTCTGTATTAAGTCTTTCAGACAATGTATATCTTACCGGCTATTGGCAAAGTGAATATTATTTTACAGGTATAGAACAAATTATAAGAAAAGATTTTGTTTTAAAATTGCCTTTACCTGAACACATACAAAATTTACGGGCGGAAATAGAAACTGCAAACGCGGTTTGCCTGCATGTGCGCAGGGGCGATTTTGTAAACACTACGATGCACGGCACTTTGGGAATGGAATATTACAGCGAGGCTGTGAGGCTGATTAAAGAAAAAATTTTGAACCCTGTTTTTTATATCTTTTCAGACGACATTAACTGGTGTAAAAAAAATATTGTGACACAAGGTACCGCAGTTTATGTAGACGACGAATTTGCCGCTGAAAAAGCAAGGGGTCATTTTTCGTTGATGACTGCGTGTAAGCACTTTATTATACCCAACAGTAGTTTTGGCTGGTGGGCTGCATGGCTTGGCAGCTATAATGATAAAATTGTTATTGCTCCAAAAATATGGTTTCATAACAGTAAATGGGATACAAAAGATATAGTACCAAAAAATTGGATCAAAATATGACGAACCCATTTTTTTCGATCGTAATTCCCACTTATAACCGGGCGCATTTAATAGGTAAAACTATTAACAGCGTTTTACAACAACGTTATACCAACTTCGAGATAATAATTGTGGATGATGGCAGCACCGATGACACGAAAAATGCAATAAAATCTTTTTTAAGTGAGCGGGTAACCTATTTTAAAAAAGACAACGCTGAAAGATCTGCGGCCAGAAACTTTGGAACGGGTAAGGCGAAAGGTGATTACATTTCCTGGTTTGATTCTGATGATTTAATGCTGCCCAATCATTTGGAAGAGGCTGTAAAAATGATACAGCGAAACAATCAGCCGGAAATATTCGCCCTTTCTTTTACAATAGCTACTCCGGAACTAAAAACGGTGAGAGAAGTTATATTACCTGCGACTTTCTGCAACGCTATTTTGTATAAACAAAACATCCTGGCATGTAATCCTGTTTTTGTAAGAAAAGATATAGCCCTGCACTTTCCCTTTAATGAAACAAGGTCGCTTTCCGCTTCTGAAGATTATGAATTGTGGTTAAGAATGGCAGCAAAGTTTACAATTTATACCTCGCAACAACCTACTTCTATTCTGATAGAACATACCGAACGCAGTGTAAATGTCGCAGCCTCCGGCGAAAAAATTGTGACCCGTTTTGAGACTTTTTTAAAAATCGTTTTAGCAAACAATTCTGTTGTAAGTTTTTTAAACCATAAAAAGGCTGACTTCACAGCAAGAATATATTTATTGATTGCCACCACGCTTGCTGTAAATAGTTTAAAAAAAGACGCTTCTAAATATTTTTTAAAATCCTTGTCTACCTGCCCCCTTATTATTTTACAACGCCAGTTTTATGTATTTTTAAAAGTGATGCTGTTAAAGAAATAATGTTGTTTGTCCCAGGTGTATCAATACTAATTTTTTGTTCTGACAAAGCTGTACAAATAACTTCTGATATAAATAAACCCTGCTTTAGCAAGCCAATTAAGTGTTTGCCATTTGCTGTATCCTTTTAATTTAGCAAGGAAGGATAACTGTGCATAAATCCGTAAATTGTTGAAATGCTTTTTTAGGTTCAGGCTTTTGCTGATGTTGCCGGAGTGCTGATACCAAACGCCGGAAATGTTTTTACTTACTATCACATCTTTATTGCTGTTATTGATACACAATTGCAGTAAAGAAAATATATCGGATGAAATTACATCTCTTGAATAAAAATCACTGGCCATCGCTGAGGTCCGGTGATAAAGTGTTGACATGTGAGAAAAATAATTCCGCTTAAAATAATTTAAAAAAAAATCTCCCGCAGTGATAACAGCTTCGCCGGATTTTATATTTGGTTCATTTAGTTTTTCAAACCGGTCACTTTTTATAATATTTACGCCCTGATAAAACAAGGTTTTATCAAAACCATTCTTTTTTATGGCCTGCATTACCTGCGAAATATACTGATCATTTGTAAAGTAATCATCGGCATCCAGGTTGATCACCCAGTCTGCTTTCGCATATTCATACAGGCATTTTCTGTAGTTGGCAACCCTGCCTAAATTGACTCCATTTCTTTTATACGTTATAGAAGGCTTACCTAAAAAATTCGCTATTATGGCAGCTGTAGAATCAGTTGAATTGTCATCAGCAATGATGATCTCAATATTGCTGTAATCCTGCCGCAGGGCGCTTTCAATAGCTTTCGCAATAAAACGCTCCTGGTTGTAAACCGGAATCATTATACAAACAGAAGGGTTTTCACTCATAAAATACCTACAATTTTACAAGTATAAATTGAATCTCGTAGCACGATATGTTATTGCTCCAGCTATCCTCATACCACTCCTTCATAAAAGTGCTAGCATTAAATATGAGCTGGCATAATTTCCGGAATGGCCGGTTAATTATCCAGGGAGATTTAAAATGCAAAAATACTTTCTGCAATTGCAGCCCGGTATGTACATTATAATCGGGCACTTTTCTTTTTAGCAAATTATCTTTTACCAGGTAAGAAAATGAGTACAGGCCGAAAAATTTTTGATGCGTATAATCAGAATAAAAATAAGCATTGGAAAAATGAGGAACTATCACTTCGATAAAACCAGTTGGTTTTAAAACACGGTTTAATTCTACCAATAAGCCGGGTACGTCTGCCAGGTGTTCAAAAAAATGCGAGGCGTGTATTTCATCGGCGCAATTATCAGGAAAAGACTGTAGTATTTCATAAACATCCCCTACAATATCAACGGCATCTTTATCCAGCATATCTATTCCTATCCAATGAGGCTCTTTTTTAAATGCACCACATCCCAAATCAAGAATCACCGGCTGAAGCATTGATAGCCTGGAAATGATATTTTTTTTGTCTGTCATCATACGAAAAGCAAATCTGCCTTAACGACAAAAGTAATTTTTTTAAGTCGTTGCAGCATTAAAAAAGGCCTGATCGCCTGGCATACTATAATTTAATTTTATATCCATAAAATTTTCGGCTATACATTTACAATCCAAAAAATGCGATAGCTTTTTTAAATCGTACTATTTTTTACCTGATTTTTTATTTAAACTGGCCAATAAGGTTTATTAAAGGGGATTTGTAAACATGCAAAAAAAGAAAGTGGCTATTTTGATCAATGCGCTCGAAGTGGCAGGGGCTGAGAAAGTGGTGGCGCAAATCATCAACTCATTTTATAAAGAATTTGACCTTCATCTGATCTTACTGAACAATACCATTGAATTTGAATTGCCGGTGAATGACATCACCATCAAGACAATTGACAATTCCAATCTTAAAAAAAGAAAAAGTGCCAAAGATGTTTTAAAAATTCCACTGCTGGCGTTTCGTTTAAAAAAATATCTGCAACAGGAAAATATCAACATTTGTTTTTCCGCTTTAAACAGGTCAAATTATATCAATTGTTTTTTGAGGATATTAAACTGGAAAGGAGCTATTTTAATCAGCGAACGATCCCACACTTCTTCCGCTTACAATCCACATACAATAGCCGGCAAAACAGGCAGGCTGCTTGTAAAAAAACTGTATCCCTTTGCCAATGTGATTGTACCCAATTCTGCCGGCATTCAGCATGATCTAACCACCAATTTTCATTTAACAAATTCGTTTACGGTAATTCATAACCCGGTTAATATAACCATGCAGCAAAAAGATATGGCGGAATCTGTGGACGATGTTGATTTCAGCAGCTTTACCTTTTCGCACGTAGCCAGGATAGAAAAAGGAAAAAATCATGAACTGGTGCTGGCTGCCGTACAAAAAATAAAACAACGGGATTTTAAAGTACTGCTGATTGGCCAGGGGCCGGAGGAAGAACATATTAAACTCCTGTCGCACAAAATGGGTATCAGTGATAAAATCGTTTTTTTAGGTTACCGCAGAAATGTAGTTAAATATGTGGCCCGCTCGCAGTGCCATTTATTAACTTCCGATTCTGAAGGCTTTCCGAACGCATTGCTGGAGGCACTAACCTGCGGCACACCGGTAATAAGTACCGATTGCCCCACCGGTCCGCGGGAATTGCTGGATTGTGCTTTCACACCAACCAAACATAGTACCGGTATTGAAAAAGCAACTTTCGGATTGTTAATTCCTGTAAATGACGCGGCGGCACTTGCGGATGCTATGCTTGCCATGATAGATGATGCTAATTTGCGGAATGAATATGCTGCCGCGGGAATAAGAAGAGCAAAAGATTTTGATTTGTCGATTATTATGAAACAATTCGCTGACCTGCTGCACCAGTTTTAGCGCCGTCGCCAGCCTTAACTTCTGTTAAAAATCCCGGCAAATTTGTTGACACATTAACCCTGATGACTGTTTTAATATTTCCTCCGTTACCTTTGCCGCCATGCATTACGCTTCAATAGAAAATATTAGTAAATCTTTCGGGATAAGAACCCTTTTTAAAAACATCACTTTAAACATAGAGGAAGGCGATAAAATAGCCCTGGTGGCCCGCAATGGCAGTGGCAAAAGTACCCTGCTTAAAATTATTACCGGCCTGGATACGCCCGATACCGGTACGGTGTGGGTGCATAAAGACATTAAAGTAGTCATGCTGCAGCAGGACAATGATTTTGACGGCAACAAAACCATTTGGGATAATGTGTTGCGACTGGATAACCCGGTGGTGAAAGTGGTGAAAGAATACGAGCAGTTTTTAGAGGATGGGCTGGAAGACATTGATAAACTGGGCGAGTTGATGGCACGCCTGGATGACCTGAATGCCTGGAGTTTTGAGAGCGATCTGAAGCAGATTCTCGGTAAATTAAACCTGCACCACCTGAGTGAAAAAGTGGGCAACTTAAGTGGCGGACAAAAGAAAAGAGTGGCCCTGGCGCAAGCTTTGATTGAAGCTGATTTGCATGCCGGCCGCTGCCTTCTGATACTGGATGAACCTACGAATCACCTGGATGTGGATATGATTGAGTGGCTGGAGGACTACCTGGCCGCAGCAAAAGTTACCATGCTGCTGGTTACGCATGACCGCTATTTTTTAGATGCTGTTAGCAATGAAATTGTTGAAATAGACGAAGAAAAAGTGTTTGTGTACAAGGGTGATTACGATAACTTTTTGGAGCAAAAAAGTATGCGCCTGGAAGTACAGCAAAGCGAGTTGCAGAAGGACAAAAATATTTTCAGAAAAGAACTGGAATGGATGCGCAAGCAGCCCAAGGCCCGCACCACCAAAAGTAAAAGCAGGCAGGATGCATTTACGGAAGTAGAAGACAGGGTGAAGCTGAAAAAAGATGTGGAAGAAGTAAGTCTGCAGGTGAAAATGACAAGGCTTGGCGGAAAGATATTGGAGCTGATTAAAGTGCACAAAAGTTATGGCGACCTCCAGATTATGAAGGGGTTTGATTATACTTTTAAACGCGGCGAACGCATTGGTGTGGTAGGTAAAAATGGCGTGGGTAAATCTACTTTTTTAAAGATTGCCCTGCAGCAGGAAAAACCGGATAGCGGAAAAATAAATCATGGAGATACGGTGGTGTTTGGCAACTTTAGCCAGGATGGATTGATTTATAAAGAAGATAAAAGAGCCATTGAGTATGTAAAAGATATGGCGGAATATTTTCCTTTGAACGATGGCACAAAAATAAGTGCCAGCCAGTTTATGGAGAAGTTTGGCTTTTCTGCGGAGCAACAATTTACGCCTTTAAGTAAACTGAGCGGCGGCGAAAAACGAAGGTTGCATTTAATGAGTGTGTTGTTTTTAAACCCCAATTTTTTGGTGCTGGATGAGCCGACGAACGACCTTGATTTGCAGACATTGCGTACGCTGGAAGAATTTTTAATGGAATATCCCGGCTGTATTCTTATTGTAAGTCATGACCGGTATTTTATGGACCGTATGGTGGATCACTTATTTGCTTTTGAAGGTAACGGTGTTATCAGGGACTACCCGGGTAACTATACCCAATACCGGGAAGCTGTTTCCAATGGCAGTTTAACCGATGACAGGCAACTGATAAAACAAGAAACCAAAGCACCGGAAGCAGCACCAGCAGCACCTTCCAGCACACCTACTCAAAAATTATCTTTCAAAGAAAAAAGAGAACTGGAACTGCTGGAAAAAGAAATGCCCGAACTGCAAAAAGAAAAAGCCGCCCTTGAAACGAAAATGAATGAAGGCAATTTAGGTTTTGATGAATTACAAAAAGCTGCTGAACGGATTGGCGTAATCGTACAACTGCTGGATGAAAAAGAAATGCGCTGGCTGGAGTTGAGTGAAAAGAATTAGTTACCTTTCTGCTGAATGAAACCGCCTGTAATGAACCAACGCTTTTACTCCCTGGATGTTTTTCGTGGGGCCACGGTAGCTTTAATGATACTCGTAAATAACCCTGGCAGCTGGGCGCATATTTATACGCCGCTGGAGCATGCACCCTGGCATGGTGTTACACCGACAGACCTGGTATTTCCGTTTTTTTTATTTGCCGTTGGTAATGCCATGGCTTTTGTTTTACCCAAGTTGGAAGCTGCAGGCGAATCTGTTTTCTGGAAAAAAGTTATGAAGCGATCACTCCTCATTTTTTTAATCGGGCTATTCTTAAACTGGTTTCCATTTATTAAATGGGACAATGACCAACTGGTTGCCAAGCCATGGGCCTATATTACAAGTGATGGCAAAGCTTCTGGCATACGTATATTTGGTGTTTTGCAACGCATAGCGCTGTGCTACTTTTTTGCATCTGTTATTGCTCATTTTGGAAAACAAAAAGGCGCATTTGTTGCAGGTGCTTTTTTATTGCTGGCCTACTGGTTTGTATGCATTGCAGCAAACCCTGCCGATCCATTTAGCTTTGCAGGTTGGTTTGGAACTAAGATAGATCTGGCCTTACTTGGAGAAGCGCATATTTACAAAGGCGAAGGCTCATCGTTTGATCCGGAAGGCTTAATGAGTACCGCAGGCGCTGTTGTACAGGTGATTTTTGGTTACCTCGCCGGCAGTTATATCGTACAAAAAGGCAAAACGGCCGAAATGGTCAACGGTTTATTTGTGGCCGGCTGCGTACTGCTTTTTACAGGTTATTGCTGGAATATGGTTTTCCCTATCAACAAAAAAATATGGACCAGCAGTTATACAGTTTATACAACAGGCCTGGCCTTACTCATTCTTGCCCTGATGATTTATGTTATTGAATTTAAAGAATGGCGTGGCAGGTGGAGCCGGTTTTTTGATGTGTTTGGAAAAAACGCCCTTTTTATTTTTGCAATGAGTGCTATTTTACCAAGGCTGCTGGCTTTGATACGCATACCGGCCGGTGTTGGGTTAGACGGTAAGCCCACTTATTTTACGCCATTCGCCTGGTTTTATGAACATGTATGTAAACCAATATTGCCTGCCGAACCAAGAGCAGGCTCATTAATTTATGCACTTTGTTTTATAACAATGATGTGGAGTTTTGCCTGGCTGCTGGATAAGAAGAAAATCTACATTAAGGTGTAACCGCAATTTGTTTGGTACCATCACCTGTGGATACAATATAAGCCTCCGCATCAATATTAAATTTTTGATGATAGGCTTTGCTGGCTGTTTCAATAAAATGGTTGATGGCTTCGTCTTTTACAATGTTAATGGTACAGCCGCCAAAGCCGCCACCCATTAGTCTTCCGCCAATTACGCCGCTTTCCTGCTTTGCCAGCTCCACCAAAAAATCAAGCTCCGGGCAACTTACTTCATACAGCTTACTAAGGCCTTCATGTGTGGCATACATTAGTTTTCCGAAAGAAACCAAATCATCCTGCTTCAATACAGTTGACGCTTTTTTTGCACGGGCAATTTCTTCTACCACATACTTGCAGCAATTAAAAACTTTCTCCTCCATTTTATCCTTAAAAGGCATCAAAGCCTCCACATCTTTTATATCTCTAAAAGATTGAATACCCAAACCACTTTTTAAAACGGCCATTCCTGCTTCACAACGCTGTCTGCGGATATTATACTCGCCGGAGGCAAGCGTATGATGCACTTTGCTGTTGATTAAAACAATTTTGCAGCCCTGCAAACGCAACGGAAAATATTGATGTTCGACCGTTTTGCAGTCCAGCATAATCACTTCGTCCTTGCGGCCCATCATGTTGGCGTACTGATCCATAATACCGCAATTAACATGCGGATAATTGTGTTCGGCCCGCTGGCAAAGTAAAGCCAATTCTACCCTGTTCATTTTTGTGTTCAGCATTTCATTCAATGCAAATGCAAGCCCACCCTCAACTGCAGCAGACGAACTCATACCGGAACCTCTTGGTATATCACCTGCAAAAACACAGTCAAACCCTTTTACAGCAACACCCAGTAATACAAATTCATTTACTACACTCAGCACATAATTCTGCCAGTTACTCATTTTTTTGATATCCATCACAGCAACAGACAGGCGCTCATCAAAATCAATGGCAATAAAATTCAGGTTGTCGCTGTTGTTTGGAGCAACGGCATAGTACACGCCTTTGTCAATTGCGGCAGGCAATACGAAGCCGTCATTGTAATCCACATGTTCACCAATTAAATTAATGCGGCCGGGAGAAAAATAGAGGGTTGGTTCGAATGTAAAGCTTTCCCTGAAGCGGTTTAATACAGTAACGGCAATTGAATTCATCGTTCAGTTTAACGGAGTTATTTTAAAGGTGGTTGCAAACACCTGTGATGTTTGCGGTGCCAAAGTTATCAAACCTATTCCATTATTGAACGCATCCGGCACGGCACTTAAATTTTCTATTGCAATGCTGTTTCTGTGCGGCGGGGTGTAAATCTGCAAATAAGGATAACTTTTATCCGGATGAATTTCTACCTGCAATTTTTGAACAGGATCTCTCAACACACATAATGGCTGACATTCTGCAAAATTTGAAGTAAAACAGTTGTCAAAAAAAGTATCCCCTATTTGTTTAAGTGAGCCGAATTCCTGGTAAGGCTCCGTTTCGCCGTTGGGCACCAGGGTATCGTCAAAAATTATTTTTTCTTTGCTCTGAAATTCCAGCTGCAGTTCGTCTACCTTTTTTCCCAGTTTAAAATATGGATGCCACCCATCCTGCATCGGGATGATACCTTTATCCGTATTTGTTATTTTCGTGGCAATTTCCAGTGTGTTTTCCTTTGACAAGGTATAGGTGATGTTACAAACATAACTAAATGGAAACCCAGCATTTTCTCCCTTATAATCATATTGTAAAACTACCTGCGCCCTTTCATCATTGCCTTCCTGGTCTATTATTTCAAACGCAACATCATACAACAATCCGTGTATGGCGTTATCGCCCAGCATGTATTTATTAAAAGTGTATTGATGGCCGCCAAAACTATATTTGGCATTTTTTATCCTGCATGCAAAAGGAGAAAGTTTGCAACTCTTCATTCCTTTTGATTCTACATTGGCGGCAAAATCCTCAGCACTATCATACTGATCAATTACGTTAATAAAATGATGATTGTGCCAGATTGAAAAGGCATGTAAAATGGCGCCACAACGGGGGATAATTTCAGCGGATGTATTGCTGCTGTTGTCTTTCAAAATAATCTTATCAAACCCATTTTCAGTTTTGCTTTCAACGGTAAACGACATGCTGCTTTATTTTTTGTATATTATGTATAGAATAGATTTATTAAAATGAATGAGTCGGTCTTCGGCCGTAAGCTTTTATAAGCTTGTTACAGAATCAAAAAAATTTCAATCTGAAAACAAAGTATTTACAATTAACCCGTGGTTAACGGATGTGGCCTTTTAGCAACTTAATTTTACCCTGTAAAAATAATTATGGTTCAGAAAAACGACAAAGCCCCGCATATTTTAAATACATCCGCGAATTTACTGGGAATTTGCTTTTTAGTACTCACTTCTTTAAAAGTTTTAAAGTTAAATCAAACCACTTTAATTGACGAATGCACTTCCTTCGCTACCATTCTTTTTATGAGCAGCAGCATACTGTCTTTTCTTTCCATCCGAAGTAATACAACAAGGTCTGACCGTTACGAAAGCATTGCCGATATTATTTTTCTATCAGGCTTAATTTGTCTTTTTGTCACCATCATGATGGTAACTTTTAATTTTATAAAATAAGTACACCACTACCTGCCGAACATTTTATCCAGTTCATTTTTTTTAAATGAAGTATAAGTTGGTTTGCCATTGGGTGTAATGTTGGGTGCCGTACAGGCAAACAAATCTTCCACCAGTATTTTCATTTCCTTTTGAGTAAGTGAGGTGCCGCCTTTAACCGCCTGCTGCCATGCAAGCGAACGGAATAATTTTTCTCTTTTGCTGTATTTTAAATCGGCGCTGAAGTGTTTAAACTGTTCCAGCATTTTTTCTATCGCTGTTTTTTCGTTGCCCTGGTCAACATCGGCTGGCGTTCCCTGTATTACAAAAGTGTTATTACCAAAGGGTTCCAGGTGGTAGCCGAGTAAATGCAGCTCCGGTAACAGTTCTGTTACAATCACCACGTCCATAGCTGTTAATTCCATCGTGATGGGAAAAAGATTTTGCTGAATAGCGATGGGCTTTCCTTCTACTGCTTTTATAAAACGCTCGTACAAAATTCTTTCATGCGCATTTTGCTGATGTATAACCATAAAGCCGGCATCATTTTGTACAACTATGTATGTATTGTGCAACTGCGTTAAATACTCCAGCGACATGGCCGGTTGCGATATAAAAGATTGCAGACTTACAAAACCAGGATCCCTGTTGATGATGGGTTCTACAATTTCACTTTCAATAGACGCATTCAAAATACCCGACTCTCCTTTTGCAGGTTCATACAAATCTTTCCAATGCTTTAACTCACTTTTATTTTCAATAAAGTGTGCCTGATTTTTTTGTGTGAATGTATTGTACAAGGAAGAAGAGGCTGCAGAAGATTTCCTTTCGTCTGTAAATGGTTTGGTTACCGCATCCAGGTGCTGGATAGAAGAATCCAGTTCAAAATCCAGGGTAGGTGTAATGCTGAACTGCGCCAGTGCATGTTTGACCGCACTCTTTACAAAAGCATATACAATTTTTTCATCCTCAAATTTTATTTCCTGTTTGGTAGGATGTACGTTGATATCAATTTGCGCCGGATCCAGATCTATGAATAAAGTATACATCGGGAAACTGTCTTTTGCAATCATCTCATCAAAGGCACCCATCACCGCATGGTTGAGGTATGCGCTTTTAATAAAGCGGCTGTTTACAAAAAAGTACTGATCGCCCCTGGTTTTTTTAGCAGTCTCGGGCTTGCCGACAAAACCATAAATATTCATGTAATCACTTTGTTCCTGAACACTGACCAGCTTGGCATTGTAGCTGTTGCCGAGTATCTGCACAATGCGTTGTTTCAGCGTACCACTTTCCAGGTGAAATACCTGCTGCCCGTTACTGGTAAGCGAAAAAAAGATGGCAGGAAAAGCCATGGATACACGGATAAATTCATCCACAATATGGCGCAGTTCTGATGGATTGCTTTTTAAAAAATTTCTCCGGGCAGGCACATTGAAAAACAAGTTTTTCATGGCAATGCTGGTGCCCTGCTGCATAGCAACGGGCTCTTGTTTTTTTACCACGCTGTTATCAATTTCGATACAGGTGCCGGTAATATCTTCCGCTTTCTTCGACTTCAGTTCCACCTGCGAAACGGCAGCAATACTTGCCAGCGCCTCTCCCCTGAAACCCATTGTTTTAATATGAAACAGGTCGTCTATATTTTTTATTTTGGAAGTGGCATGTCTTTCAAAACTCATCCGGGCATCAGTCTCGCTCATGCCTTTGCCGTTATCAATTACCTGTATCAAGGCCTTTCCTGCATCATTTACGATGAGCTTAATTTCAGTGGCGCCTGCATCGACTGCATTTTCCAGCAGTTCTTTTACAGCGCTGGCCGGTCGCTGAATTACTTCACCTGCCGCAATTTGATTGGCAATATTATCGGGCAATAACTGAATAATGTCGGGCAAAATTTCTCCTTGTTTTTTGTAAAATTACGTAGATAATAAATGGGTTACTCCCAAATATCTGCCAGGATCACCGCTGCGTTGCAACCATCATGCAACTCAAATTGATAAGACTGCGGGTTTAGTGCAACGGGTTCGTATTGCGCATGGATATATTCGTAGATTTCTACTTTTTTAAACTGCGGATCAACAATCAGGTAATACTTTACTTTCTGAGACTGATAAAGTTCCATCTTTTCTCCACGATCTTTGGCCGCAGTGGCAGGCGATAAAATTTCAACCACCAACGCCGGAGGAAAATCGAGGTATTTTTTTTCTATCGTATTACAAACAATCAGCAAATCGGGTTGTACAATTGTATTTTCTTTAATCTTCCAATCCAGTGGTGGGTATAGCTTACATTCTTTACAATCATTAAGTGCATTTTCCAGCCGCATACCTAAAAGAAAAGAAGTTCTCTGATGTGCCGGAACCGGCGCAGGACTCATCGCATAGGGCATCCCTTCAATTAATTCCCAACGGCCTTCCCACTGGCAATAATCTTCATAAGTATAATGAGGGCGGTATCTTTCTGCAATTGACATGACATAAAGTTAAAATTTTTTTCCGAACCCATCTCTATTGAAATGTGCTTAAATTGTGTTGTATATCTTTTATTTATGAAAAAATTCTATTGGCTTTTTTTCCTTTTACAGGGAATTTTTTTTGTGGCAAAAGCACAAACTTTTAAAGACAAACGTGTTGCTGCAAAGGCATGGGCCGACAGTGTTTATAACAGCCTGAATCCCGATCAACGCATTGCTCAATTAATGGTATTGCGTTTATCTGCCTACGATTTTAAAACCAAAACTCCTATTTATTACGACAGTGCCGTAGCGGAGGCCGTTAAAAAATACAATGTCGGTGGAATCTGCCCGTTCCAGGGAAATCCAGTGCAACTCGCCACTATCATCAATCATTTACAAAGTCTAGCCACAACACCATTAATGTCCTGCATCGATGCGGAATGGGGCATCGGCATGCGCCTGTTTGACAGTGTGGCCCCCCTGCACCACCAGATGATGCTGGGCGCCATGCAGGATGCATCCATCGTTTATAAGTACGGGCAAATAGTTGCCGAACAATGTAATCGCTTAGGCATTAATGTTAACTATGCCCCGGTGGTAGATATCAATAACAATCCCAATAACCCTGTGATCAACGACCGTAGTTTTGGAGAAGATAAATACAAAGTTGCGCTGTTCGGCACAAAATATATGCAGGGCTTACAGGATGCGGGCGTAATGGCCTGCGCCAAGCATTTTCCGGGTCATGGAGATGTGTCAGTGGACTCTCATTTCGACTTACCGGTGATAAATAAAACGATGGCCCAATTAGATTCGCTGGAGTTATATCCTTTTCGGGAAGTTTTTAAAGCGGGCATTGGTAGTGTGATGATTGCGCATTTATACATTCCTGCAATTGACAGCACCCCCAACAGGGCGAGTTCCATCTCTTTAAAAAATGTAACGGGGCTGATGCGCAACGAAATCGGTTACCAGGGATTAACTTTTACAGACGCGTTGGAAATGCAGGGCGTGCAAAAATATTTCCCTGGCGGAGAAGCGTCTGTGCAGTCGCTGATAGCCGGCAATGATATGCTGTGTTTGCCAGGCAACGTTGATTCAACCATACAAAAAATAAAAGAAGCCATCAGCAATAAGCAGTTGAGCTGGGATGATATTGAATTGCATTGCAAAAGAGTTTTGCTGGCAAAATACCAGTATGGGCTGCAGCATTTTGAACCGGTAAACACTGTGAATATTACAGCAGATTTAAATAAAGAGGTGCCTGCGATGAAAAAACTGGTTGCAGAAAACGCACTCACCTTGTTAAATAAAACGGGCAACGATTTTTTTCGGTTAAAGGCTGATGCTAAAAATGGCGGTGCAGACATCGCCTATGTCGGTATCGGCATTAATACTGACAATGCGTTTGCCAAAAGAATGCGTAGCGACTACAATGCTGCTGTGTTTTATTTTGATTACAAGGCCGATCCTATAAGGATTTTATCGATGGTGGAGTTGATAAAAAAAAGGTACAAAAAGGTAGTGATTGGTATTCACAATTACAGCCGCAGACCTGCCAATAATTTTGGCTTACCTGCTTCTGCCATTGAACTGGCAACGCAGTTACAAAATGAAACCAATTGCATGAGTATTGTTTTCGGTAATCCATATGCCATTAAAAATTTCTGCGCAGCAAAAAATATAGTTGCCTGTTATGAAGATGATGAATACACCGAAAATGCAGCCGCTGATTTTTTGCAGGGTAAGATAGATGCCAAAGGAAAATTACCTGTTACCGTGTGCGAAGCGTACCCGTTTGGAAGTGGCGTTATGACGGCTGTAAAGATATTGCCTGCTGTTAGTCCGGCCATAGTTGGTCTTGACAGCTCGCAGTTAACCAGCATTGATTCAATCGCCAACAATGCCATCAGCAAAGGCGCCACACCCGGTTGTGTAGTACTGGTTGTTAAAGATGGAAAAGTCGCTTACCAAAAAGCATTCGGTCATTATAATTATGATGATCCAACACCCGTAACAACCGAGTCCGTTTATGACATGGCCTCAGTTACAAAAATCTGCGCTACCACAATTTCCATCATGCGCCTGTATGAGCAGGGGAAAATTGACTTGAAAAAAGAACTGGGCGATTACCTGCCCATGGTAAGAGGAAGCAATAAAGAACATCTTTTAATTGAAAATATTTTATTACACCAGGCCGGCCTGGTGGCGTATATACCTTTTTACAGGCAGGCAATTGATACGGTTACCGGTATCCCTGATCCAGCTTATTTTGCTCATCAGCAAAGTGATTCTTTCAGCGTACGGGTTGCCGACAATTTGTTTATGCGCAATGCATACAGGGACACGATGTACAACAAAATTTTAAGAAGCCCGCTTGGCCCAACGGGCAACTATATTTACAGCGACAATGATTTTATTTTTTTAGGCAAAGTAGTGGAAGCACTAAGCGGCTTACCCTTAAACGAGTATGTAAAAAAAGAATTTTACCAGCCACTTGGTTTAAGCGCTGCCGGCTTTATACCAAGAGACCGCCTGCCGTTGAACCGAATCGCCCCTACTGAAAATGAAAAAGTTTTTCGCATGGAACTGATTCGCGGCGATGTGCATGATCCCGGTGCTGCTATGTTTGGTGGCGTTGCAGGTCATGCAGGTTTGTTCAGCTCAGCATACGACATCGCCGTTATTATGCAAATGCTGATGAATGGCGGTGAAATAAACGGCACCCGTTATTTCAAAAAATCAACAGTGGATTTGTTTACGGCTTATCACAGTAAAATCAGCCGTCGTGGACTTGGGTTTGATAAACCAGAAAAAGACAACGCTACCCGCCCGGAACCTTATCCATGCTTAAGTGCATCGCCTCTCACCTTCGGCCACACCGGTTTTACGGGAACCTGTACCTGGGCCGATCCTGCAAAGAAGCTGGTGTTTGTATTTTTAAGTAACCGCGTTACACCGGTGGGAGATAATCCTTTGCTGGGAAAAATGAATGTGCGACCCACTATTCATGAGGCGATTTATAAAGCAATGACACATTGATTTTCTGGGTAGCCCAAAGAGGCCACCCGCAATCATTAATCTGTAATTTCATCAGAACTTTGCGGCAGGTGATCGTATTCGCCTTTTAACGCGTACCATCCAAAAATAAACAAGCCAATGGCGATTGGTGTAAAAATTCCAATGATGATAAGCCAGGGAACCGGCTTGTTAATATCTTTTGTACCAGTGGCACTAATGTTATGAATGGCACCTGTCACCAAAAAATATATCACTAAGGGTGCAATCAGCATCCAAACAATTCCCATCATTTTTTTTAATTGATTCATATAAAAATTTTAATCTTTCCTTTTTTTAATTGAGAGTTTATACCCAATAACACCTTGTAAAAAGATACTTTTCCATGCAAGCATTTTAATCATTTACATTTTTATCTGCCATATTGCTCAAATACAACGCACCAATTACAAGACACAATGCAGCCACACCGATGGGGTACCAAAGCCCTACCAATGGATCGCTTGTAAAAGTGGTTGACAACAATGTGGCAATAAAAGGCACCAATCCGCCAAAAACACCATTTCCTATATGATAAGGCAAACTCATAGATGTGTACCGGATTTTTGTGGGGAACAATTCAACCAGGAAAGCCGCAACAGGTCCATACACCATCGTTACAAAAATGATCATTATCCAGACTAAAAAAATGAACTTCCATTTAAGAGAAGCTGGCAAAATTTTATCAGCATATACAGGCTTGGTATCGGATTTAAGGGAAGAAGAAAAACCGTCAATGCCCTTAAAAATCGAGTCGGATGAAATACGGGTAAACTTTGTATCGCCGTTAAACACTAACACTTTTTTTGTTTGAACAATTACTACTGCGGCTGCAGACTTATTAATTGTATCTCTTTTTATGAAAGGATTTTTTGACGGTTGCTCTACGATTTTTTCTTGTTGTGCCATCCAAACTTTGGCATCAGCATCTTTCAGCATCGTTCCAAATATCGGCCTGTAAAAAATTACGCCCAGCAGCATCCCCGTCAGCATAATCCATTTCCTTCCAAACCGGTCACTCAGCCACCCGAAAAAAACAAAGAACGGCGTAGCAAGTGCAATGCCCCAAAGCAAAATTTCCCTGTTTTGCATAAACTCAATTTTCACTGTGTTTTCTAAAAATGATTGCGCATAAAACTGCCCCGTGTACCAAATAACTCCCTGTCCCATTACAGCGCCAAATAATGCCAGCAATACCATTTTAAAATTTCCCTTATGGCCGAAACTTTCTTTCAGCGGATTGATGGAAGTTTTCTTTTCTGCTTTCAGTTTTGCAAAAACAGGTGATTCATTCATGCGCATGCGGATGTAGATAGACACCCCCACCAGCAAAATGGATAGCCAGAAAGGATACCGCCACCCGCCCCACTCTGCACTAAAAGATGCATCAGTCATATTACCCTTTACGGCCATAATTACGCCAAGCGCAACAAACAAACCGAGCGTTGCCGTGGTTTGGATCCAGGCAGTAAAGTAGCCGCGCCTGCCTTCAGGAGCATGTTCCGCTACATAAGTAGCGGCTCCGCCATATTCTCCTCCCAGTGCCAGGCCCTGTATTAATCTGAGCAACAATACCAACAGCGGGGCTGCAATGCCAATACTTTTGTAACCGGGTACCAACCCTATTAAAAAAGTTGAGCCTCCCATTAATACAAGGGTTAATAAAAATGTATATTTTCTTCCGATCAAATCACCCAATCTTCCAAACACCAGCGCACCGAAAGGACGTACTAAAAATCCGGCAGCAAAAATTGCGAGCGTGCTGAGTAAGGCTGCTGTATCATTTCCTTCCGGAAAAAATTGTGCTGAAATGGTTTTTGCCAGCATGCCGAAAATATAGAAATCATACCATTCAATTAAAGTGCCCAATGAAGAAGAAAAGATTACCTTGTTGATTCCTTTAGTAGTAGTAACAGCCATGAAGAAGTATTAGAATTTTAGTCAATCGTTTGCCCTGTATAATTCACGTAAATATATTAATTTGGTGGCGAGTATTTGGAATAAATAATTAAACAATCATTGCATGTCATATCCTTATCAGATTAAAAGTTTAGCGCAATATCACGACGATTACAAAAAAAGTGCTGAAGATCCCGAAGCATTTTGGGGCGACGTCGCTTCCAATTTTTACTGGCGTAAAAAGTGGGACAAAGTATTAGACTGGAATTTCACCGAACCAAAAATTGAATGGTTTAAAGGTGGTAAACTCAACATCACAGAAAATTGCATTGACCGTCACCTGGCAACGATGGCTGATAAACCTGCCATTATCTGGGAACCCAATAATCCTGAAGAAAGAGTACGCGTGGTAACCTATGCCCGCCTGCATAAAAGAGTTTGCCAGGTGGCACAAATGCTGGTTAACAATGGGGTAAAAAAGGGTGACCGGGTTTGTATTTATATGGGCATGGTGCCCGAACTGGCCTATGCTATACTGGGCTGCGCCAGAATTGGCGCTATCCACAGTGTGATCTTTGGCGGTTTCAGCGCACAAAGCATTGCAGACAGGTTGTATGATGCACAGGCGGAATTTATCATTACCTGCGATGGTGCATTCCGTGGCGGAAAAGACATTCCTTTAAAAAGTGTGATTGATGATGCGTTGATTGGCAACAGAACGGTTAAAAGAGTGATTGTATATACCCGTACAAGAACTCCGGTATCCATGATAAAGGGAAGAGATGTTTGGTGGGAAGATGAAATGGATTATGCAGAAACGCAGGTTGAAAAAGATGGCAAAGTATTTTTTCCCGCAGAAGAAATGGATGCTGAAGATCCGCTGTTTATTCTGTACACTTCAGGCAGCACCGGCAAACCAAAAGGCGTGGTACATACCATTGGTGGTTACATGGTTTGGACGGCTTATACTTTTGTAAACGTGTTTCAGTACCAGCCAGGCGATGTGCATTTTTGTACAGCAGATATCGGCTGGATTACCGGCCACAGTTATATAGTATACGGCCCGCTGGCTGCAGGCGCAACTTCAATGATGTTTGAAGGCATCCCCTCCTGGCCAGATGCAGGACGCTTCTGGGAAATCGTACAGAAACATAAAGTGAACTGTATTTATACGGCACCTACTGCTATCAGGAGCCTGATGAGTTATGGCACTGCACCGGTAGAGGGTAAAGATTTATCATCATTAAAAGTACTGGGCACCGTGGGGGAACCCATCAACGAAGAAGCATGGCATTGGTACGATGAAAACATCGGCAAAAAAGCATGTCCTATTGTGGACACCTGGTGGCAGACCGAAACGGGCGGTACTTTAATTAGTAACCTGGCAGGTGTAACGCCTGGCATACCAAGTTGGGCAAGTTTGCCAATGCCTGGTGTACAACCTTTGCTGGTTGACGAGAGGGGTCATGAAATTACTGAAAAGGATGAGCACGGACACCTGAAAGGCAACCTTTGCATTAAGGCTCCCTGGCCGGGGATACTACGCACTACCTGGGGTGATCACGAACGCTGCCGTACCAATTATTTTGCAACCTATCCCGGCTTGTATTTTACAGGCGACGGGGCGTTGAAAGATGAAGGTGGTAACTACCGCATTACCGGCAGGGTAGATGATGTGTTAAACATCAGCGGTCACCGCATTGGTACCGCCGAAGTAGAGAATGCGATCAACATGCACTCCGGCGTGGTGGAAAGCGCTGTGGTAGGTTATCCGCATGATATCAAAGGGCAGGGCATTTATGCTTTTGTAATTTACAATGGTCATCATGGTGATGAAAACCTGCGCCGCCAGGATATTAGTTTGACTGTTTCAAAAATTATTGGCCCTATTGCCAAACCGGATAAAATTCAGTTTGTGACCGGACTGCCTAAAACAAGAAGTGGCAAAATCATGCGTCGCATTTTAAGAAAAATTGCTGAAGGAGAAATTGCTAACTTAGGCGATACCACCACGTTGCTGGATCCTGGTGTGGTAGATGAAATTAAGGATGGTAAATTGTAACATTCTATAGACTATTAATTGATTAAGCCATATAGAAAACCCCGGCAAGACCTTAGCAGTGCCGGGGTTTATATTTTTAGAAGTGTCTTCCTATAGTTTTAAAAACATCGCCGGAACAAAGGGAGTTATGCGTAAATTTATTTTTCTGTGTGCCGGAAACAATGCGTCACTAAAAAGCATCATCAGGCCTGAACAATATATTAAAAACTATAACCAGCTCCAATGCTGATACCGCCTTTTATGCTTGGTTCCATTCTCCAGAAATTATCCGATGCAGGATCCAGTAACAGCATCGGACCAATTATTATTTTCCCAAAAAAACCGGCAGTGCTCTGTTGATACCGGTATCCGACACCCGTCATAATATTCATTTTTTTATCTGATAGATTATTGCCGGCAAACAATTGATTGTACTTTTCTACATAAGGCTGTACAGTGAGACTCATTTCAAAATGATGGGCTTCCTTCCCCGTAAAAAACTGCACGCCAAGTGGCAGGGCCAGGTAATCATTATAAATGGATAGACCAATGCGGTAGCTTTTGGTAAATACCTTTCCATAGCTGAAAACATGGTCGTAATTGATAGATGGCTCCGGCACTTCAGAAATATAGCCTCCATAAATACTATTCATTTTTTTTTGTTGCTGACTGAACCCATTTTTGTTGCAACATGTAAAAAATAATAACAGGCAAAGACTGCCAATAATGCTTCTGTTTGGTAAACTTCTCTTTATAAAATGCAGCATGAAATGAATATTGTGCAAAAAAACATCGGCGGGATGATTTAGTGCTAGTATGGTTTAGTAAATAATTGTTTATGAAAAGGTTGTTACAAAACACCCCTAATACTTTTCAATCATATCCAAAGTCTGTTCCTCTACATCTTCTGCCTTTACAGTAAAAGCTACTTTTCGGGTGCTGAAAAAAAGCAGCAACCATGCACTTGCAACACAAAAGGCCATGACACCTGCCAGCGGCATTACATTGTGTGGTGTAAACATTCCCACGGCGGCAGATGCCAATGCACCCATACCCATTTGTATGGCGCCCATTAATGCCGATGCACTGCCCGCATGTTTTGAAAAGGGCGCCATCGATAAGGCGGAAGCGTTGGGGAAATTGAATCCCTGGCAGCTGAGGTATACAAAAATTAATACAATGGTACTGTACACATTCAACCAATTAAAAGTCGCTGCTACAAAAAGCAATATCCCGGCAATGGTTTGTATACCAAGCGTAATTTTTACAATAGACTGACTAGTGTATTTTTTTAACAGGCGGTTATTAAGCTGGCTGCAGGTAATTAATCCGGTAGCAATTAAAGCAAAAATACCACCGTATTGCTGTTCAGTTGTGCCAAAAAATTTCATAAATACATAAGGTGAACCGGCCAGGTAAGCAAATAAGCCGGCAGAAGAAATAGCACCCGTAACTGCGTATATAAAAAATTGCGGCTGCCATAGTACAATGCGAAAGCTTGAAAGAATTACCTGTGGCTTAAGCGAATAAGTCGGATCTGGCTGTTTACTTTCCGGCAGGCCCATCGCAATGGCCGCAACAAGCAGCACAGCCAAAATAGTTAAGATGATAAAAATAGCATGCCAGCCAAAATGGGTGATGATATAACTTCCGGCTGTAGGTGCAATAATGGGTGATACGCCCAAAATTAAAATCATGTAAGAAAATATTTTTGCGCTTTCTTCCACCGGGAACAAATCCCTGATAATGGCCCTGGGTGCTACCATGCTGACACAGCCACCAATTGCCTGCAAAAAACGCAATGCAATCAATACTTCTACCGATGTGGTAAATACACAGCCGATTGTAGCCAGGATATACAAAATCATCCCGGTATATAAAGGCATTTTTCTCCCGTACCGGTCAAGCAACGGTCCGCACAGCACCTGGCCGATACAGACTCCAATAAAAAAACTGGACAACGAATAGGCTACATTTTCGATGGAAGTGTGCAGGTCCTTTGCAATGGCCGGGAAACCCGGCAGGTACATGTCAATTGAAAAAGGTGCAATGGCTGACAGGAAGCCAAGTATCAAGATAATAGTAGTTCTGTTTTTTAAATGCATGTTGCAGATGGAGTATTGATCAGCAAAAATATTTTTAGTTTAGCAGAATGCTGGTTTTATTTTTTGTACATGCTTAGTTGGCTACGTTTAACATCGCTATTAGGTTCATTCAGATTATTATGAGATGTTGAAGACGTTATGTCCTCAGGTTAAAGCTTGGTTGAATAATTTACTGCCTCTGCAATTTCAGTGTGGTTAAGGTTGTAATGATTGATTTATTTACTTTTGTTGCCAACTTAAAAGATTTATATGAAATTATTAGCGGGAAAAGTAGCGATCATTACCGGCGCAGCACGCGGTATTGGCGAGGGCATTGCAATTAAGTTTGCAGAACAGGGAGCGTCTGTTGCATTTACTTATGTAAGCGATAGCAGCACGGAAAGAGCGAAATCACTGGAAGCAAAGCTGGGAGCTTTGGGTGTAAAAGCAAAAGCTTACCAAACCAATGCTGGTGACTATGCAGCCTGCGAAATTTTTGTAAATGATGTTTTGAAAGAATTTGGACAAATTCATATTTGCGTAAACAACGCCGGTATATCAAAAGATAATTTGTTACTGCGCATGACGCCGGACCAATGGGATGATGTGATGCAGACTAATCTGAAAAGTGTTTTCAACATGACCAAGCAGGTGATACGCCCGATGATGAAAGCAAAGAGCGGCAGCATTATTAATATGAGCAGCGTGATTGGCGAAATGGGTAACGCCGGTCAAAGCAGCTATGCCGCCAGCAAAGCCGGTGTTATTGGCTTTACAAAAAGCATTGCCAAAGAATTGGGCAGCCGCAATATCCGCTGTAATGCCATTGCCCCGGGTTTTGTTGAAACTGATATGACCAGTTATTTACAGGATGGCGCTGCTGCGGATAAATATAAAGCGGGCATTCCTTTAGGACGCTTTGCTACTACAGAAGATATTGCCAACGTTACCTTGTTTTTAGCAAGTGATTTAAGCAGTTATGTAACGGGGCAAACCATCAGCGCCTGTGGCGGATTAAATATTTAATCCGGATTGCCGGAATGAAAGAGGCTGTATCATCGTTTTATACAGCCTCTTTTTATTTTTGCGTTAGTGAACAGACTGCACATTGAGTTCATTTTCTATCTGGTATTTTTCTTTAAAACCCACCAGCTTGCTGCTGATATTTTTTATTGGCGCCTTAATATCCCTGAATTCTTTTATCAGTTCCAGCACATCAAAATCGATATAGGTGGTATTACTGGCGTCAATGGTTACCGTTGCGTTTTTTGGTAACTGGTCAAGCGTTTCCCTGATGGCGGCTTTATTTAAAAACGACACTTCCTCTGACAAATGAATTTTTATCTGGTCGCCTTCATGGTGTTTTTCTTTGTGAAAGAAATAAGAATTTTTAAGGTTGCCATGCAGGATAGCTCCAAAGGCGGCAACGATGCCGGCTATTACACCAATCAGTAATCCCTTTCCACTTACTGCCGGCACTAAACCAAACAGATCTATTGCAATGATAACAATTACCGTTACCAAAAAAGGTATGTATTGAAACCTTCCGTTTTTAATGGTTTGCGTAAACACTGCAGGCTTTGCCAATTTATAACCAGTCAGCAATAAAATTGCCGCCAGGGCCGACAATGGAATTTTATTTAAAAGAGAAGGAATTAGTATAACGCTTACCAGCAACAACAAACCATGAAATACCGAAGACATTTTACTTTTTGCTCCGGCATTTACGTTGGCGCTACTTCTCACAATTACACTGGTAATGGGTAAGCCTCCTATTAAACCTGCTACAGCGTTACCGATTCCCTGTGCCATCAATTCCCTGTTGGTATTGGTCACACGCCGCTCCGGGTCAAGGTTGTCGATTGCTTCAATGCTTAACAATGTTTCCAGCGAAGCGATGATGGCAATAGCAAAACCATATACAATAATTTTGCTGTTAAAGAAACCTGAGAAATCCGGGAAGGTAAAGAAGCCAAGAAACTCTGCCGGTGAGGAGGCTGCTTTTATTTGCACCAGGTGTTCATTTTGTACAGCCAGCACACTGCCGGTGCTAATCCATAGTTGATTAATTAAAATAGCCGCAATTACCGCCACCAATGCACCGGGTATAAAGGGCAGTCTTTTTTTGATGGCTGGTCTTTCCCACACCAACATAATGATAATTGAAATGACACAGATAAGCGTTACCCCTACTTCTATGTGTTGTAAGGGCTGCAAAAACTCATGCATGTTTTCACTTCCGTAAGGCAACAACTCGGTGATATTTCCTTTTTCGTCTTTATCGTATCCAAAAGCATGGGGTATCTGCTTGGCGACAATTAATATCCCGATGCTGGTAAGCATGCCCTTAATAACACTCGAAGGAATATAATTGGCAATACCCCCCATTTTCCCAATGCCCATCAGCACCTGCAAAATGCCTGCGATTAATACGGCACATAAAAAAAGCCTGAAATCGCCGATGGTTGTAATGGCACCCAATACCAGCGCCGCCAGGCCTGCGGCCGGTCCGCTTACACTTAACTGGGAGTTGCTCAAAAGGCCTATGACAATACCGCCTGTAATACCCGAAATAATACCACTAAAAAATGGAGCCCCCGATGCCAGTGCAATACCCAGGCACAGCGGCAACGCCACCAGGAATACCACCAACCCGGATGGCAAATCTGTTTTGAAATTTTTTGTATTGAGTTGCATTTGATGTAATCAGTTTTAAACGTGAGCAAATAGTTTTTCTTCCTGTTGTTTTTTAGTAAGATTTTTAAAGAAATCAACTTTGCCATTGTCTACATTGTACACGCCGCCGATAAGGCCAATCTCTCCCTTTTTAAACATATCTTTTACAATCTCACTTTGGTTCAGTATTTCTTCCAGGCTGTTTTCTACATTGGCATAAGCCACTTTATCACTGAACAAATAACTATCGTCATATAACAGCGATTTGCTGATGGAAGGTTGGATTCTTTTTAACAGGCCGGTAATATGGCCGTCTGTTACGTTTTGCTTGGCACTTTTAATAGCACCGCATTCCGTATGCCCCAGCACCATCAATACTTTTGAACCTACATATTTTACGGCATATTCAATACTGGCCAGTATATCATTATTTACGATATTGCCTGCCACCCTTATGCTAAAAAGATCTCCGAGACCCTGGTCAAATATTAACTCTACAGATGTACGGGAGTCCATGCAGCTTAATATCACTGCGAACGGGTACTGGCCTTCCCTGGTTTGATTGATCAGCTCCAGGTGGTCGTGATCATTGTTAAGATTACCGATAAATCTTTCATTGCCTTCCAGCAATAATTCGTAAGCCTGGCTGGGCGTAAGATTGTCTAAGAATTCTTGTGAATGCTTTCTCATGTATATAAATATTAGGTGGCAGTTACCGTATAACGGTAACAGTACCACGATGAATAATTGGTTAAAATAAATAATCAGGAATAGCCAGTAATAAGCCTGGCTCAGTTAATTAAATAAAGAATAGAATTATGCCACATTGGGTGGAGGAACGAGGAGTTCGCCATGAAAGGCGATATAGGTACCGGCATTTTCGAGCTTATGGTACAGGGAAACAACGGTGAAAAAAATATGGGTAGCATGATGTGCATGCAAAAACTCTTCTGATAAATTGCTGCTTACCGGCGTTTTTTCTTCCACGGAATTACTTCCATTTTCATCGCTGTTTTCATTTTGGTTATCGCTTGCGGAGGAATTAATAGAAAAAGCTTTTTGTTGTTTGGCCAGTTTTTGCTGAACAGATAAAACAAATGGAGTGCTTACCGTAAGCCATAGCAATGTCATCATCAAAAAGATGGCGGTCGCTTTTTTAAATAGTGTATATGACTTTTTACTCTTCATTTTATCAGCCGCAAATTAACAATTTAGTCTGTTGCAACCAAACCGTTTTTCTATGGGCTGCATATTTTAACGTTTGAGGTAAATTTTTGTTGCGTGATTAAGAACAACAATAGTATATTCTGAAATGCTGTCTGGTACTATGTTTCTAACATTTTTTGCGTTTACATCGTCATGTATCTGTTCTTGCTTTATTTGTTTTATCACATCAGTTTTACGCGTTTACTATATAAATTTTCGCATCCCGAAAACCATACTACACTCCGCTGCATTTTTAAAATGATTAACTGCTATTTTTGTGTAAAGGCATTAACATGAAAACATACGAAGTATTATTGAATGAAAATAAAGCGTGGGCAAAAGGAAAAGTGGCTGTTGATCCCGATTTTTTTAAACGACTGTCTGAACTGCAAACACCCGAGTTTTTATGGATTGGCTGCAGCGACAGCAGGGTGCCGGCAAATGAAATCACGGGTACACAACCGGGTGAAATTTTTGTGCATCGCAATATTGCCAACCTGGTTATACATACCGATGTAAACTTATTAAGCGTACTGGATTTCGCGGTGGTGCATTTAAAAGTAAAACATGTTATTGTTTGCGGTCATTATGGTTGCGGTGGTGTAAAAGCTGCTATGAGCAATAATAATTATAGCCAGGTATTAAATATGTGGCTGCGAAATATAAAAGACGTTTACCGGCACAATAAGGAAGAACTGAACGATATAGCAGATGAAAATTTGCGTACAGACAGGCTTACAGAATTAAGTGTGATTGAACAGGTGCAGCGTTTAGCCAAAACATCCATTATTCAAAAAGCCTGGAAGGAGCGCAACAGCCCGGATTTACATGGTTGGGTATATGGATTAAAAGATGGATTGATTAACCCTGTTTTTGAAATGAAAGCAAATGCTGAAATTGATCCGCTTTACAAATACAATGATCTTTAAAAGTTAAAGCGGCAGTAATGTTAACCTTGCCGGTTTCTTTTACAGAGATAGGCATGCCATAAAATATAAGCGGCAATGGATTGATAAGGCTTCCATTTTTCTGCAATCAATGCAATGGTTTCTTTGCCTGTTTCCGTTGATAAATTCTTTACTTCTTTTACACTTGTCAGCAAGGCAATATCACCTAACGGAAATATATCGCAGCGGTGCAACACCATCATCAGGTAAACATCGGTACTCCAGTTTCCAATCCCTTTTATCTTTGTAAGTATTGATTTTACTGCATCATTGCCGAGCGATTGCAACTGATCCAGGTTAAGTTCACCCCTTATGAATTCACTTGCCAGATGCCGGCAATACACAATTTTTTGCCTGCTGAAATAACAGGCTTTTAGTTCCGCATCTGATAATGCCAGCAGATTTTCCGGTGTTATATCAACAATTTTTTCTTTAATTTTTTTTAATGCCGCCAATGCGCTTGCCAGCGAAACCTGTTGTTCTAAAATGATGTGTATAAGCGTTTCAAAACTGGCAGCCCTCGTCCATAATGGAGGATAACCATGTTGCTGAATAACCAGGTTCAGGTCCTGATCAAGTGACGCCAGCTGATCACAAAGGGATATAAAATTCTCATCAGAAAAAGATTCCATTCTACTATAAAGGCAATAAAAAAAATCAGCACTCGCTGACCAAGGCTGATTTATGATTGTAAAAATTAAACAATTGATATTTCCATTTCCTGAAAAAAGTACGGGAACAAAGCAAGTCTACACTTTTGCTCTGAATTTTTCGATGGCTTTTTTGGTAAAAGATCCCAGGGCCAGTTTACCACTAATGGCGGCCCTTTCTCTTAACAGCTCATCCCAGTGTTCCGTTCCGTGCCATAACATTTTTTTCATTTCCGCCATGGCGTCCGGGCTATTATGCGAAAGGTGATTGGCAAGCCGAAAAATAGATTCATCCATATTTTCTACAGTTTCATGCACTTCTGCAAACATGCCCTTTCTTTTTGCCCAGTCACTGTTACGCCACATGGTGGCATCTATGGAAAGGGCGCTGAATGCGGCTGTTCCGATTTTACGTTCAACTGCAGGACCTATTACAAAAGGTCCCATGCCCATTTCCAGCTCACTTAATTTTATGTCTGCATGTGCGGTAGCAATGGCGTAATCCACCGCTGCGGTTATCCCTACGCCCCCGCCCACACATTTTCCATGTATGCGGCCAATTACAAATTTGCTGCTTTTTCGAATGGCGTTAATTACGTTTGCAAAGCCCATGAAAAACTGGGTTGCTTCAGCTTCTGTTTTCATGTCGGCCAGTTCATCAAAACTTGCCCCCGCACAAAAAGATTTATCCCCACCACTTTTTAAAACAATCACTTTTGTTTCAGCATGCGATCCTGCAAAATGAATTTCTTTCGCCAGGGCTTCTACATTTTTATTGGGTAAAGAATTTCCTTTGGCATGAAAAAATTCAATTGTTGTAATGCCTTGGTGGGTTTCTGTTTGTACATACCCCTCTTTTAGTTCCTGTAACATGGATTTTTTTTTAGGTTGTCAGTTTTAACTACTGATTATCATCAATATTATTGCCAATCACAATTATGTCTTCATTGCACTTACGGCAGCTATTTCGCAGGAGATTGTGGTGACACGGGCAAACAAATATGCTGATATAATTGCCCGGTTGTAATGATGGTATTAATCGTTTCGGATATAAATCTACGACCAAAAGCGGTTTGGATAATGTAAATTTGAAATAATAAATTTCAGGCTTATACAAATTGCATCGCCAGCATTACAAAAGACGAAACACAGTTTCAAGCAATAGTAATGTGCTGAAATAATTTACGGCTGGTCTTTGATCGTTTCCTGATCTGGTCAGAAAAATGTAAGCTCTTGCTTGTACTACAAACCATTTTATTGTAATTAAGGATAACAAAAAAAGCAAGCCATACAGCTTGCTTTTTTTGTATTATTAAAATAGATTTAATGAAATAAATAATCTACAACTGGCGCTATGTAAAGAATAAAAATAGCGGCCCGATCTGTGAATAGCAAATAATTAACTATTCACTATTGCCTATTAACACTTAACTAATCTAACCTCGAATCAATTTCAGTACACAATACTTCAAAAATGTGTTCTACTCCTCCTTCTCCTTTTATCAATACTACTTTATTAAATCTCCTGTAATAATCAGCCACAGCAGCGGTTTTACTGTTGTATTCGGCAATTCTTGCCCTTATTACCGTTTCGTTATTATCGTCACTTCTTCCACTTGTCTCTCCTCTTTTTACAAGGCGTTTCACCAATTCTTCTTCGCTAACTTCAAGCGCCAGCATCACTGCAATCGACGTCTTTTTAAGATCCAGTAATTTGTCGAGCGCTTCTGCCTGTTTGTCGGTGCGGGGAAACCCATCAAATAAAAATCCTTTTGACTGCGGGTTATTGTCGAGCGCAGAACTGATCATTCCTATTACTACTTCATCCGGCACCAGCTGACCTTTATCCATTATTTTTTTGGCTTCCATACCAAGTGGTGTTTGCTGGCTTATTTCTCCCCTTAATAAATCTCCTGTGCTGAGATGTTTTAAACCGTACCTGGCAATTAGTTTTTCACTTTGAGTACCCTTTCCACTTCCGGGAGGACCAAATAGTATAAGATTGAACATATGTATCTACGAAGCTTGCGTGAATGACAAATATAATATAGGATGTTTAAAAACTGTTTAACATTTTAAATTAACTGTTGAAAATCATCAATAATTGTACAAATAGCATTTAAGATTATCAATGAATAACCTGCATCAGAAACGCCCGATCGCTGCTATACTAATTCTTTCACTACATTATAAATCACTTTCGGCTTGCCTAATGTATAATAATGCAACACCGGTACACCAGATTGCTTTAGTTCTTTCGATTGTTGTATAAGCCATTCAGTACCGATCTTTTCAACCTCTTCATCCGTTTTGGCCGCTGTAATGGCATTGGATAATACGGTTGGTATATCTACGTGAAATACTTTTGGTAAAATACTCAGCTGCTTTTTATTGGTAATGGGTTTAAGACCTGGTATGATAGGTACATGAATGCCCATATCCCTGCAATTCTGCACAAAATCAAAAAATTTTTGGTTATTAAAAAACATTTGCGTCATAATATAGTCCGCGCCGGCATCAACTTTTTCTTTCAAATGCATCAGGTCGGTTTCTAAATTAGGTGCCTCAAAGTGTTTTTCCGGATACCCTGCGGTGCCGATACAAAAATCAGGCTTGCCACCATTTTTAATGTCTTCTTCCTGGTAAATTCCGTTCTTTAAATTGACAACCTGCCTTAAAAGGTCTACTGCATAAGCATTCCCATCTGGTTCGGGTTCAAAATTAGCTTCGTTTTTAGCCGCATCACCTCTTAACACCAATACATTATCTATACCTAAAAAGTTTAGGTCAATCAGGGCATCTTCTGTATCTCTTTTACTAAAACCGCCGCAAATTAAGTGTGGCACGGTATCAATGTTGTAATGATTTTTTAAAGCCGCACAAATGGCTACGGTACCGGGCCTCTTGCGCACTTCTACCTTTTCAAAGGTACCGTCAGCCTTTTTCTTAAACATAGTTTCGCTGCGGTGATAGGTAACATTTATAAACGATGGCTTAAACTCCATTAAAGGATCTAAGTGATTGTAGATGGACTGGATAGTTTTACCCTTTAACGGCGGTAAAATTTCGAAAGACACAAGCGTTTTGGTAGCCTGTTCAATGTGTTCTGTAATTTTCATGATCTCTAAATATCTGCAAACATAGTTAAGTAGCAATAAAGCACAAACTGCTGTTAAATATAAATGACCTGTAGCCCTTATAGCGGTTTACATTATTTTTGTGGCAAATCGATCATTTTGAGTTTAACTATTTACACTAAAAACCTGGTAAAGATTTATGGCAGCCGTACGGTTGTTGACAATGTAAGCTTCAATGTACAACAAGGTGAAATTGTTGGCTTGTTGGGCCCTAACGGGGCAGGTAAAACCACGTCGTTTTACCAGGTGGTGGGCTTGATTAAACCGGATGAAGGGGAAGTTTTTTTAAACGACATCAACATAACAAAACTGCCCATGTATAAAAGGGCCAAGATGGGTATTGGCTATTTGCCGCAGGAAGCAAGCATTTTCAGAAAGTTAACTGTAGAAGACAACCTGAAAGCTGTGCTGGAAATGACGAAGCTTACCAAGCTGGAACAACGGGATAAACTGGAATCACTGCTGGATGAATTTCGTTTGCAGCTGGTAAGAAAAAACAATGGCGATACGTTAAGTGGCGGCGAAAGAAGAAGGACTGAAATAGCAAGGGCGCTGGCGGTTGACCCCAAATTTATTTTACTGGATGAACCGTTTGCAGGTGTTGACCCTATTGCCGTAGAAGATATACAAACCATAGTTGCCCGATTAAAATTCAGGAATATCGGCATCCTGATTACTGATCATAATGTAAATGAAACGCTGTCTATTTGCGACAGAGCTTACCTGCTGATTGATGGTAAAATATTTAAACACGGCACAGCCGAAGAACTGGCTGGTGACGAACAGGTAAGAAGACTGTACCTCGGTAAAAACTTTGAATTAAAAAGAAAGGACTATTTACACGAAGAAGCAAAAAACGAAAACACGATGGATGCTTCACGTGGCATTCCCGAAATACTGGATGGATTTTAATTTGCGTACATTTTAAAATAGCCTGATGATAATTTTACCGTATGCCCTATTTTTTAAAAGACGATTAACAATTTTTATAACGCCTTTATTTTTTCCCAGACTTTTTCAGCTACAGGGATTCCTTTTTCCAGGTTTTCTATACGGGTCATTAATACCCGTTCACCGGGATAAATGATTTTTTTACCCGACTCTATAGGAACTGATTGGTGATAGTCATCTACAATTTGCTGCAACAATAAATCCATTGATTTAAAATTATTCAGGGCTTTTAAATCAATGGCGATAAAAATTTGTGAAAGCCCGGTTTCCATTTCTTGCTTAGAAATATCCTTTACCGCATTGCCTGCTGATAACAAAGCAGCCAGCATATCCAGTAAAAGAGATAATCCTGCACCTTTCCAATATCCCATCGGTAAGCCTTTTTTTGATTGCATTATCGCCTGCGGATCATTGGTAACATTACCTTCCAAATCGTATCCTCCGGCTACCGCCAGTTGTTCATTTTTTAATAAGGCCATTTCAATTGCGCCGAAAGAATACTGCGACATGGCCATGTCAAGCACAATCGCTTCATCTGCATAAGGAATCGCTATCACCAGTGGGTTATTGCCTAACCTGTTATCATTTGCATTCCATGCCGGCATATTGGCAATGGTATTTGACCAGCCGATAAAAACAAACCCCTCCTTTGCTGCTTTCCAGCCATACAAGCCGCCCCGCATCCAGTGATTGGTATTGCCAAGCGCAACACAGCCGATGCCATTTTTACGTGCAAGCAACATGGCTCGTTCCGTCGCCTGCAATGCATTCAGCGGTCCTGGCCCCATGTTACCATTCCATTGCTCAATACCGCCAAAGCCGGAAACGTTGACTGGTTCAGCATTTGGCAACACGCCGCCGGATTTTACATACTCAATAAATTTAGGAAATCGGTTTACACCGTGCGAATACACGCCGTCAATGCTATTGGTTGTAAAAACTTCTGCACATGCGGTTGCTTTTTCTTTTGTAAATCCGTTTGCCAACAGAATGCGTAGAAATTCTGTTGTTAATGCTATTGGCTGTAATCTTATAAATACCGGTGTATCTGTTTTCATACATTCGTTTTTTAAATAAGTAATGGCCGGTGTTTCTACCGGCCATTACTAAAATAATTCAATTTATTAATAGCCGAATATTTCTTCCAGGCTTAGTTTTTTTACTTCGCCATATTTTGACATATCTGCATCGCTTACTTTTTTATCAGATGCTACCACGCAATACGTGTAAGGTTTGTTGGCAACATAACTGCTGTGAAATTTTTTCAGTTCGTCATATCCAATTCCATCAACAGCCTCATAGGTTTTCTTGCGGATATCATAGTCGAGCCCTTTGCGTTGCGCCGCTAAATAATTATAGATAATTCCATCCTGGGTAATACGACCTGTTTCAATATCTTTTTTAATGCCAGCTTTGGCCACCTTGATGTTCTCTACCACATTCGGCAGATCATTCAGCAACTCATTCATGGCAACAATTGATTCATTAAATTTATCCGCCTGGCAACCCACGTAAGCGAGCGTATAAAAAGGATCTTCCTTTTTATCTGGAATCGCATAAAATGCAAAAGTGGAGTAAGCCAGGGCCTTTGATTCACGAATGGTTTGAAATACCAGGGCGGCCATTCCACCACCAAAATAATTATTAAAAATATCAACCACCGGTTCTTCGTCGGCATTGTAAGTATTGGTGTTGCGTACCCACCGAATTTCAGATTGAACCATGTTATAGTCTGCAAACAACACCTGGTTTTTGGTTTGTGTTGCATTGGTAAATTTCACTTTTTCAGGAGCTGGTTTAAATGCAACCGGTATAACATGCAATTGCTTTAAACCTGCAGTTAAAGGAGCCAGCAACTGGGGACCATAATAAATAATTTTGTGCGAATAACTGTTTAAATCATGCAGCATATCCACCAGTTCTGCAGAAGTGGTATTTTTTAAATCTGCTTCGCTCAGAGAGTAATTAAATGGATTCGTGGCACCGTAGCGTGCGTATGCAACAAGCCCACTCATAATGGCTCCCTTGTTCAGCTTGGCATCCGATCTTGATTTTAAAATGCGGGCCTTCAAAGCTGCCAAAGCTGTTTCATCCGGCTGGCATTTTTTTAGCAGGCTTTCAAAAAGTGTTACGGCTTTGGTAAAATTTTCCTGCAGGCCTTCAATACTTACTGTAGTAAATTCAGCGCCCGCGCTAACAGAAAAACTACACGCAATTTTATAAAATTCTTTCGTGATGTCTTCCGCACTCATCTTACCAGTTCCTAAAAATTGCAGGTATTGTGCTGCCAGTCCTAATTTTTTATTGTTCCAGGTGCCCATATCAAACCTGTACTGCATCCTGAAAATTGCATTGTCTTTATTCTGAACATACAACACTTCTGCAGGTCCCAGTTTGCCTTTTTGCAGATCTTTTGTGTAATCAAGAAAAACAGGTTTTAGCGGTGCAGCAGGCATGCTGTTAACCGATTTTACAAAAGGAGATTGTGAATCCCGGTTGGTTTCAACCGGTGTTATGGCTGGCTTGTCGACCTTAACGATATTTTTATCTTCTCCTTTGCGTTTAAAAATCACGATATAATTATCTTTGAAATATTTGTTGGCAAAAGCTACTATGTCTTTTTTAGTCAATTTAGATAATTGATCTGTGTAGGCTACCTGGTCTTTCCAATCCAGTTCAGAAGTAAATGCATCCATTAAATCGCTCGCCCTTGAATCGTAAGATTCTGTTGCCAGGATTTTAATTTTCTTTTGGTTGTTAATGATGGATGTAATGAGGCCATCATCAAAATTGCCTTTTTTAAGTTTATCAATTTCTCCCAGCATCAAAGTTTTCACATCTTCCAGCGACTGCCCTTGTGTTGGTGTCCCTTGCATAAATAATACGCCATAATCAATAAGGGTAAACGCGGATGCCGATGCCCTTAATAATTTTTGCTTTTTTACAAGGTTCAAATCCATCAACCCCGCTTTACCATTTGTAAGTATCTGCCCCACCAAATCTGCCAGCAGCACATCTTTCGATTTGTTGCCCGGCAAACGGTAGCCAATTGAAATACTCTCAGCATCTGGTCCAACAACTTCTTCCGTCACGGGCGCCGTAATAGGTTGCTCCGGATCGAACCTGTAGGGCGGCACAGGTTTATTTTGCATATACGCAAAAGCCTTATCAATTTTTTTAATCATTGCATCAGCATCAAAATCACCCGACATAATTACACCCATATTATTAGGTACGTAATAAGTGTTGAAATATTTCCTGATTTCCAGCAGTGATGGATTCTTTAAGTGTTCAATTGTTCCGATGGTGGTCTGTCTGCCGTAATTGTTATTCTTAAACAAGCCGGAAAATAATTTCTCCCGTACCTTCCTGGCATCATTGTCTAAAGTGCGGTTTTTTTCCTCGTATACTGCTTCCAGTTCGGTATGAAATATCCTGAACTGGGGGTTGCGAAAACGTTCGCCTTGTACTGCCAGGTATTTATCAACTGCGTTGGATGGTACATCATCTGTGTACACGGTTTGTTCAAAAGAGGTAAAGGCATTGGTACCCTGCGCACCCATGGACGACATCATTTTATCGTATTCATTGGCTATAGCAAAACTGGCAGCCTTACCCGAAACGGAATCAATGCTATGATAAATACTTCTGCGTAAAGCAGTATCTGCTGTATGATTGTACTGCTCATACAAATCGTCTATCTTATCCAATTCCGGTTTTTCTTTTGCCCAATCCAGCGAACCGAATTTATCAGTGCCTTTAAAGAGCATATGCTCCAGGTAATGCGCTAACCCGGTATGATCAGCGGGATCAGTTTTACTGCCTGCTTTTGTAGCAATATAACACTGTATCCTGGGGTCTTTTGCGGTGGGACTTAAGATAACGGTAAGTCCGTTTTTGAGTTTGTAAAACCTGGCCTTTGCCGGATCGCCAGTTACGTATTTATAAGTGTACCCGTTGCTGGTGGCTTGTTTCCACTCATGACCAGCAGTTTGAGAAAAGAGGGTGTTGCCCGTAAACAACAATAATAAAATCAACACATTTTTGATGCTTTGCATAAAGAACATTTAATAATAGAAGGTGAATTCTAAAAATACATTATAAACCGCATACAGAAATACCATTCAAAACATTCTTATTTTTACCTCCAAAACACAAAGCAAATGAAACTGCTGATTAAAATATTGCTGCGCACATTGCTGACAATATTTATTCTTGTTAATATCATTACTGCGTTTCACGCCTATAAATTTACTCATTTTTACAATGCAGCAGATGTTGCCGTAAAGCAACAAAAAACAGGGTGGGATAAAACAGAAGATATTTTGTTCGGGATTAATGTGGCCAAAAAGCCAGATTCTATCACAAACACAATAGCATCGCAGACAATATATCTTTATACAAAAGACAGTATACAACTGGAAGGCTGGTGGATCAAAACCACGGACACCGCCAAAGGCACGGTTATTTTATTTCATGGCCACGGAAGCACCAAGGCCGGAATTTTGCTGGAATCAGAAGAGTTTGGAAAAATGGGATACAATACGCTGCTGATGGATTTCAGGGCGCACGGCAACAGCGGCGGCAACACTACTACTATCGGGTATTATGAAGCTGAAGATGTGCAGCTTGCCTACGATTTTATAAAAAACAAGGGAGAGAAAAATATCGTGCTATGGGGAATATCCATGGGCGCAGCCGCTGTTTCAAAAGCCATCAATGACTATAATTTGCCGGCAAACAAGATTATACTGGAAATGCCCTTTGGCAGCATTTTACAAGCTGCTGAAGGCAGAATAAAAATGATGCAGTTACCACCGGAACCGCTGGCTACCCTTATTACTTTTTGGGGTGGTACCGAACATGGTTTCTGGGCCTTTGGTATGAAACCAGCCGAGTTTGTAAAAAAAATAAACTGCCCGGTTTTACTGCAGTGGGGCCGCAAGGATCCGCGTGTTACACAGGCTGAAACGGATTTGATTTACGCTAACATCGTTGCCCCCAAAAAGTTGGTTGTATACGATAATGCAGGCCATGAATCTTTATGTGAAAAAGAAAATGCAAAATGGCTGAGTGAAGTGCAAGACTTTCTTAAAAACTAACTACCGCATGCATCCGCAAAATATTGCTATTATAGATTATACCTACTCGCTTCCCGAAGAAAAAATTGCCGCTTTTCCGCTTGCAGACAGAGATGCATCCAAATTACTGGTATATAAAAACGGCAATATGCAGCAGCATCTTTATAAAAATATTGCTGACTGTTTACCTGCCGAAAGCTTGCTTGTTTTTAATAACACCAAAGTAATTCCGGCCAGGATCTTATTTCAAAAATCAACTGGTGGCATCATCGAAATTTTTTGCCTGGAACCTTATGAAGCCAATAAGGATTACACCAGCATCATGAGTAAAAAAGAAAGCGTGCGCTGGAAATGCATGATTGGAGGAGCAGGCAAATGGAAGCAGGGGCCATTGGTAAAAAAATTTACCGCTGATGTAATAGCAGTAGAACTACAGGCAAGGCTGGTGGAAAAATTAAGCGATGCTTATGTCGTTGAATTAAGCTGGCAACCTGCCGGTATGAGCTTTGCAGAAGTGATCGCCTGCATGGGAGAAATTCCCCTGCCACCCTATATAAAAAGAAAAGCAGAAAACAGCGATACAGAAAGATACCAAACTATTTACGCAGCACACGACGGCTCCGTTGCAGCCCCCACAGCCGGTCTTCATTTTACTGACCATGTTTTTACTTCACTGAAAGAAAAGAATATCCAAACGGCTTTTGTAACACTTCATGTTGGAGCAGGTACTTTTAAACCCGTTAAAGCCGGTACTATGCAACAGCATGAAATGCACGCTGAATGGCTGGACGTAACGGCAGGCCTTCTAAAAGAGCTTATTAAAAATGCTGATAATACTATTATTGCGGTGGGGACCACATCTTTGCGGACGCTGGAAAGCCTTTACTGGATGGGCGTTAAAACAATCTTATTTCCTGAAATTGCTGCAGAGGAGCTGGGCGTTAGGCAATGGGAAGTGTACGAACATCCACTGGCTGGCGTTTCAATAACAGCTTCAGCAGCTTTGCAAGCTTTATTGCAATGGATGAATAAAAACAATCATAAAAATCTCGTTGCAAAAACACAGATACTGATTGCACCTGGTTATAAATTTAAAATAATAAAAGCACTGGTAACTAATTTCCATCAACCGCAATCAACGCTGTTATTGCTGGTTGCAGCAGCCATTGGTAACAACTGGAAAAGTATGTATGATTATGCGTTACAAAACAATTTCAGGTTTTTAAGTTATGGAGATGGCAGCCTGATTTTTATAAATCAATTTTAGGATGTTATGGTTGAATGGTAACTTTAGTACCTACCGGAATGTAGCTGAAAAGATCTTTCATTTCAGTGTACTTTACAGAAATACAACCATCCGTCCAGTTGTAAAAATTATCAATGGTCCATTCTTCCTCGGGCCTGGTTGCATGTATCGCAATACCTTCACCAATCTTTGCAGTTTTTGGTATCAGCCCTTTTTGTTTACGTTCATTAAAACGCTGGTAGTTGATTGGGGTAGGGTAATCCAGTAAAAGCTCGGGGCCCCATTTGGGATGTATCTTTTTTAAGATTATTTTAAAACTGCCGTTGGGTGTTTTCCTGTCTCCTTCTTTCATCTTATCACCTAAATCTTTGCCACCAAAAACAACAGGATAAGTGGCATACCAGCCATCTTCATCAAATACTTTTAATTCATAATCACTTTTATCAATAATTATGTAATAAGGGTTGTCAGTGGTATCTGTAGTACGATGTTTTTTTATATGACTTGTGGTAGCAGTTATTTTATTTTTAGCGACAGGCATAAACGCCATCAACGAAACAAGTGTACATCCACCACCGAAAATAAACACCCACTTTTTATTCATACAATTATTTAATTTGATAACAACAGTCAAACGACATGCCGGTTGATATTATTTCATTTACCTGTGGAACATTAACAAATTTATAAATAGACGCAAAAAAAAGCCACCCGTTTAACCGGATGGCAAAATATAAAATAAAGTGATTTTTTTACCAGTTGCTTAACCTTATTCCTAATGTATAAGGCCGCATATCCAGCTGATTTTTAAATATTGATTTTGGGCTGTAAGAGCCATATAATCTTACCGGGCCGAGGCCAATTTCGGCGATATAGGAAAGTTTAAATTGTTCCAAATCATAATCTCCTTTGTTTTTTTGCTTGCCTCTTTGTGAACTGATTTGCTTGTTGCGCTGTCCGTAAAGATAACCTGCACTAATACCTGCACTTAAACTAACGCCTTTTTTATTATCACCGGGGTTAGTGGCAAAATTGAGCATCAGCGGAACAGTAATATAGTCAGCTGCCAGTTTGTTTTTAGAAAAACTAATGGAGTCCCTTATCACGTAAGCATTGGGTATTGACACATTGGAAGAATAAGGAGAAGTGCCTGGTTCTTTAAACGAAATATTGGAACGAAAACGATAATTATTTAATTCCAGCCCCAACCCGTATTTTAAATTAACATGATGCTGAATCAGGTTGAGCCGCTGCATAAAAAGCCATAAATTAACATCCACACTTTTTGCCGCCCTTAATTTAAAATCACCGGCACCCAATGGAAAACTGCTGCCGGGTCCGTTTACCAAATTCTGTGCTGCTGTGGCTGCGATATAATTTGTTTTATCGGTATAATTGGCAAAACCTAAATCAACAATACCCCAGTTGGTACTGATGTTGGATAATTTTTTATGACGCCTTCTTTCCATGGAAATGCTGGTGTTACTGCCAGACTCTCGGTGGTTTGCTCCATTTGTAATAATTACAATATTTCCTATTCGGATGGTGTCACTTCTTTCGCTTCGCCCCCTGGTGGAATCTGTTTTTGTACTGTCGTTTTGGGCATTGGCTGCAGTGCATATTAATGCCAGCACCATTAGTGTAAATAACTTCTTCATCGTTTCTTTTTTAAATTTATTGAATTGCAAATTCCAGGTTGGCGACTTTTAAATTGTTATCGCCTTGTTTCATTTTGGTGTTACGTTCGAGTAAACGTTTTGCTTTGCGGAAAAGGCCGCCAATCCTAGACTTTTTGGGTTCGTCATCTGAAAAGGCAAACTGATCTTGTTTGTCATTATTGGTTTCAGAAAATGCAGCAGTGTAAACGTTATTGTCTGCTGTGGATTGTCTTTTTATTCCACCGGTACCTTCACTGTTAGTTGCAGGTAAGTTACTTTTCTGGGTTTGTGGTGTTACGCCGGCAACATCATTTGGGTTACTTTTTAAGTTGTTAATATTTTCAAAATAAGGCTTGGGTAAATTGTTACTGGGTTTAATTTCTTTTATTGCCTTTACCAACATTTTCTCTTCATGAACAATAATCTGCCGGGCCTTAATTTGATTAGCAGGCTTAACTTTTTTAAGCATGATTTCTTCTTTCGGTGATGTAGCCTGCGTAGCTGCAATTACATGCTGCTTAACAGTTTTTTTAGCATTAGTATCTGAAAGGGTAATGGCCGGTTGGGGGTTTGTTGTACTGGCAACCTGGTTTGCTGTATCAACATTTGTTTGGTTGGCGTACCATTTCATACCCCAGATACCGAATCCAATAAAAACTGCTGCAGCAGCCAGCTTCCACCAACCAAATGGTATTACTTTATTATCATCCTTTCTGTACAATACATTTTTATCAGGAAAAACAATCGTTGTATCGGCCGATAATTTTGCTTGTAGCAATACACTTAATCCGGCGGCTACTTTATTATCTGCACTAACCACTGCTTTGAGCTCTTTTGTCATTGGTGCGCTTAACTCCCCGTCGATATACAGCAATAATCTTTCTTCTGTTTCAGCTGAAATAGCTTCTGGTTTTAACAAGCTGTTTTTTGCTGAAAAAATAAATTTGTCGGGCTGCACAACAGTTTGTTGCAACATATCCAGTTCCTGTTTCAGATCTGCATTATCCTTTACAAATAACTCAACGGCTTTTCTTTCCGCAGCAGACAATTCATTATCTGTATACAGTAAAAAAAATGATTCGTAATTATTTCGGTTAATGTTCATTGCTTTAATTTTTTAACCCCACCGGTACTTTTCTTCTTTATAAATACGGATACTAAATAACATTTTCCGGATTAACAATATATTCCCTCAGCAGTAACCGTGCCCGGTGTAAATATACTTTTACCTGGCTTTCATTTAACCCTGTTATTTCACCAATTTCCTGGTAACTATATCCTTCATAATCTTTCAGCATCACTAAACTTTTCTGTATATCGGTTAATTTATTCAACGCGTCATTCAATACTTTTTTTGTATCGTGTTGCTGGCGGTTGGTCACTTTTGCCTCCTCTTTAAACTCTTCCTTTAAAGTGATCCTTTTATTTTTCCTTATATGGTCTATCATTTGATGATAGGCCACCGTAAATAAATAACTTTTACACCGCTCATTCTCCACCTGTTGCCTGTTAACCCACATTTTTTCAAATGCACCCTGCACCACATCCTGCGCATCTGCTTCATGCCCCAGATTTTTCAGTATAAAGCGGTACACATTGTCTGCATACTGATTTACACATTGGTTATACTCTCTTTCCGTCATAAACAATTGGTGCGTGGGTTAATTGATTTAGTTGATTGGTTAAATTAAATACGGCTCGCTAAAAGAAAAGTTACAAAATAAAAAAATATTTATGCTTTAGATAGCAACATTGAATGCGCAACCATGTTCCAGGGAACAAAAAGTTCCTTTTGATTGACCTGTTTGCAACAGTTAATTGTTTTGGTTGCGGGCATTATTGTATTTGCTGAGTACACCAATACTGAAATTGAGCTTATTGCCAGCGCAATCAGTAACATAGCAGATTTTTTTAGTGGCATAAACGGCTGTTTTGTGGGGTGTAACGAAAATAAAAGTAAAAAGTTACAGTGTTTAGTAATAATTGTTAAACTTATTATAAGTGTGCTGTAAATTCAGAGGCGGCTTACACTAAATTTGTCCTGCAGATGATGAATACCGGGTTGTATAAATCCATAACTCTCGTAGCAAACTGCAAATTTTTATTTATAAGAAAATTGACAACAGATGAACCAACAATTTGTACAAAGAATAGCAACCGAACTCTCAGCAATTGAAACAGCTGGTTTATTAAAAAAAGAACGCATCATTGCCAGCCCCCAGGGTGCAGAAATTGTTGTAAATGGCAACAAGGTGCTTAACTTTTGTGCCAATAATTACCTGGGTTTGTCGGATCACCCCAAAGTAACGGAAGCCGCCAAGAAATACATTGATACCCGCGGCTATGGCATGAGCAGCGTACGGTTTATCTGCGGTACGCAAGACATTCATAAAGAACTGGAAAAAAAGATTGCAGATTTTTTGGGTACAGAAGATACCATTTTGTACGCGGCAGCTTTTGACGCTAATGGCGGCGTTTTTGAGCCCTTGTTTGGTGAAGAAGATGCCATTATCAGCGATGCATTGAACCATGCCTCCATCATTGATGGCGTTCGTTTATGTAAAGCACAGCGTTTTCGTTACGAACACAACAATATGGAAAGTCTGGAAGAACAGTTAAAAGCAAGTGCACACCTGCGCAGCCGCATTATTGTTACTGATGGTTCTTTCAGTATGGACGGTACCATTGCACAACTGGATAAAATTTGTGACCTGGCTGACCGCTATGATGCCATTGTGATGACGGATGAATGCCACAGCAGTGGTTTTTTGGGCAAAACGGGAAGGGGTACACATGAGTACCGTGGCGTAATGGGGCGGGTGGATATTATTACCGGTACATTAGGCAAAGCGCTGGGCGGCGCCAGCGGAGGTTTCACCAGTGGCAGAAAAGAAATCATTGAAATGTTACGCCAGCGTAGCCGTCCTTATTTGTTTAGCAATACGCTTGCACCCAGTATTGTGGGTGCTTCCATTGCAGTTCTGGATATGCTGAGTGAAACAACTGAGTTAAGAGATAAATTAGCCTACAACACAAAATACTTCAGAAGTAAAATGGCCGAGGCCGGTTTTGAAATTAAACCAGGCGAGCACCCTATAGTGCCGATCATGTTATACGATGCGGTGGTTGCTCAAAATTTCGCAGCTCATTTACTGGAAGAAGGCATTTATGTGATTGGATTTTTCTTTCCGGTGGTAGCCAAAGGCCAAGCCAGGATAAGGGTACAGCTAAGTGCGGCTCATGAACAGGAACACCTGGATAAGGCCATTGCAGCGTTTACAAAAGTGGGGAAGGTTTTGGGCGTGTTGACTTCAACGCTTTAAGCACTCTTGATGAGAAAGAAATTAATCTATGAAGAAATTATTTCTAGCCGCCGTGTTATGGGTGATACAGCTAACATTATTTGCACAAACTGCAATAATTAGAAATATTACCCCCAAGCCTTTCCGCAGTCATTTACTGGTAACTGGAAAGGTACGCTGCAATGGATGAGGGCTGGAAAACCAACCCAGCAATTTACGATGCAACTACGCATACAACCGGCAGATACAACCGGGCAATATACCTGGCAAATTATTTATGGAGATTCTTTGAAGGACAACCGGCCCTATATTTTAAAACCTGTTGATACAGCCAAAGGGCATTGGGTAGTAGATGAAAGAGATGGGATATTGCTTGATTGCTATGTGCACGGCAATGCTGTTCACGGTGCTTTTACGGTGCAGGGAAATACCATTGTAGATAATTACCGCGTAGAAAATGATCAGCTTGTGGTTGAATTTTTTAGCATTAACCTAAATGATAAAAAGGCATCGGGCAAAGGAACAGCAGAAACGCCTTCTGTAGATAGTTACCTTATTAACAGCTACCAAACGGGCACTTTAACAAGGATTAAATAAACGAATTTTATGCGGTAATTTCGCTTCAATAAAAAACCATAGCAATTACAACTGCTGAACGGAGCGTCGCCATCTGCCGTTGCTTTTTGCAATTAGCCGTTTACAAAATATAAACATGTCCGAACAATCAGCAACCTTCATTGCCAAAAGCACCATCAAAGCTGCCGACCTTGACCATCGCCGCAAAATAAATTTCAATATAGGAAGGTACAATGCCGTAGTGCCAAAAGGCAAAGAGCAGTTTACCAATATTGAGCTGGCAAAAAAAACTGCTAAAAATATTAAGTGGCAGGCTATAGAAAACCTGGATCACTACTTACTTGCATTTGAAACAAATTTTACCCAACGGGGTGGTAAAGTTATTTGGGCAGAAACTGCGGAGCAGGCTATTGAAGAAATATTAGCCATTTGCAAAACCAAACACTGCAAAACCGTTGTAAAAAGTAAGAGCATGGTAACTGAAGAAATTCACCTGAACCGTGCGCTGGAAGAAAATGGAATTGAAAGTGTGGAAACCGACCTGGGCGAATACATACAACAACTGGACGGAGAACCGCCTTACCATATTGTAACGCCTGCCATGCACAAAAGCAAAGAAGATGTGGCCAGGCTGTTCAATCAAAAATTGGGCACGCCCCCAAATTATACTCCTGAAGAATTAACGCAGGTAGCACGAAAAATTTTGCGTGAAAAATATACGCAGGCGGAAATTGGTATTACCGGTGCCAATTTTATCATCGGCGATATCGGGGCGGTAGCAGTTACAGAAAATGAAGGTAATGCCAGGCTAAGTTGCGCTTTTCCAAAAACGCATATTGTTATTGTGGGCATTGAAAAAATGATTCCCTCATTGACTGACCTGGCGTTGTTTTGGCCGCTGCTTTCTACTTTTGGTACAGGGCAGACGGTGACTGTTTACAACACCATTATTGCCGGTCCGAGGCAAGCCAATGAAACTGATGGACCTGAAGAAATGTATGTGATATTACTGGACAACGGGCGAACCAACATTTTAAAAAATCCGGTACAACGCCAAAGTTTGTATTGCATTCGTTGCGGGGCTTGCTTAAATGTTTGCCCCGTGTATAAAAATATCGGTGGCCATGCTTATGGCACTACTTATAGCGGTCCGATAGGAAGTGTGATTACACCCAACCTGCAGGGCATGCAGGATTTTAAGCATTTAAGTTATGCATCTTCTCTCTGCGGTGCCTGCACCGAAGTATGCCCGGTAAAAATAAGCCTGCACGAATTATTGCTGGAAAACCGGCACGAATCTGTAAAAGAAGGGTTTGCTCCAATAGCTGAAAAAATGGCCTGGAAACTCTGGAAACTTTCCAGCCTGAACAGGCGGCTCATGAATATGGGCAATGGTGATTTAAAAAATAAAGTGGTAAACGGCCTCTTTAAAGGATGGAGCAAAAACCGTAGCAACCTTGACTTTAGTAAAAAGACTTTCAATGAAATGTGGAAGGAAAGAAAAGGCAAGTGACCTTGTAAACAATGCCATGCTACTCTAAATCCGAAAATTATTTTGCAGGCTAACAATTTATATTTATAAATTTGTTGTGCTGAAACAACCTTATATCCTCCCGGAAAAATTTAACATCAGAGCCTCTTTTCCTGAAATTAATTTTTGTCCACTTCAATAGGCCTGGCGGGAGAAATTTTTGATCTTACTGACGGCCGATATTGCAAAAACAAATTTAACTGCTTACTTTAAAGGCTTAAAAATGTCCATCACTCAAAATTATATATCATGAAACGGATCTTTTTTCCGGTTTGTTTTGTAACGGCGCTAACACTTTCGAATGACTGCTATTCACAGGGCTTTCTAAAAAAAATGAAAGACAAGGTGAATAAAACTGTTGACAAAGCGCTTGGCAACGAAGTTGAAAAGAAAACTGGTATACCAACAGACCAGGGAACCAACAACAGCAGTTCAAGTTCTTCATCAGGCAAGCCAAGCAATAAAGGTGGAGGCGGCTTGAGCAACACAGAGCCGCCGGATGTAAAAGCACAAATGGCGGAAGCAGAAACAGCCCATGGCGCCAAAAATTACAGCGATGCCCGCTACTCTTTGCAACAGGCTTTGATGGGTGTAGAGATACAACTGGGCAGGCAAATTCTAAAATCGCTTCCTGCAACGATTGTTGCTTTACCGGCTGATACGCTGCAGGATAAAGTGATGAGCACACAATGGGGCTGGAGCAACCTGAACATCCAGCGGGTGTATAAAAACGGGGCCGATAAACAATTGACCGTGAGCATTGGAAATGCCGGCATTTATTCAGGCCTTGCCAATATGTATTTCGCCAATGCCACCATGATGGAAGCCAATGGAGAAAAACAAAATTTTAAACAGGTGAGGGTAAAAGGCAATAAAGCCATCATTCAATACGAAGACAGCAAAGGTTACACGTTGATTGTTCCCATTGGTCAAACCTCGATGATCGTGTGGGAGTGCATCAACTTTGCCAATGAGCAGGAAGTAATGACAGCCGCCAACAGCTTTGATATTGACGGCATCAAAAAAATGCTCGGTGAACAATAATTTTTTAATCTGCAATAAAATAATCATGAAATCCATTATAACATTAACCGCCATTTTGATATGCAGCATGAATGGAATGGCGCAAGACTTTGCCAAAGCAATGACCAATGCCAAAACCGCCTACAGTGCAGGCAAACTGGAAGACACTCATTTTGCCTTACAGCAGGCTATGCAGGAAGTGGATTTGATTGTTGGCAAAGAAGTATTGAAACTACTCCCGCCAAAAATGGACTCGTTAACAAACAATGCCAAAGACGACAATGTAACTTCCAATGTTGGCTTCGTGGGTTGCACCATTCACCGTGTGTATGGAAAGCCAGGTAAGCAGGCGGACCTTTCGATTATCAGCAATTCGCCGATGGTTGCGATGATCAATTCATTTTTAAATTCGCCTTTGCTGGGCGGGATGATGAGCGATGGCAAAACAAAAACAGTGAAAGTACAGGGCTACAAAGCAAGGCTTGAAAAACAGCCGGGCAGCACGGATGATAAAAATGATTACCAGCTGCAAATGCCACTGGGCAATGCGCTGATTACTTTTAAAGTAGATGATTGCACAGATACGCAAATTCTTGATATGGCTAATACCATTCCCTTTCAGCAGATTGCTAAATTGATACAGTAAAACAAAAAAATAAGTTTAGTAAGAAGTCGCTATTACTTTTAGTTGATTGATTTGCCAAAGCACAGCAACAGTATTACCTTCAAATATATTTAGAAGTTTAATGAAGGTACTTTTATACACTCAAAATCATTCGCCTCGGTTACAGTATATCTGTGCTTTTATTTTTAAAGAATTGATGGGGGTTAAATGCACTATCACTACCAGTTTAAATGACTTTAAGAATTATGAGGGAATAAAAATCAACTACAGCAACAGTCCTGTTTGCAACAATGAATTTCATCTGTCACCTTCCGGCTTGCTGGCTGAGCAAACAATAACTCCGCAAACAATTGAATGCTTTACAATAAATCATTACAAAGCATTTTTTAAAAGAGAAAATAGTGATTTTGCCTTTGATATTTTTTCCACTGCTTTTTATTTACTGAGCCGTTACGAAGAATACCTACAGCATCAAAAAGATATGTATGGCCGGTTTGCACATGAAAATTCGCTGGCGTTTAAGGAAGATTTTTTACACCTGCCATTGGTAAATATTTGGGTGAAGGATTTTGCGGTTGCACTGCAAAATAAATTTCCGGCGCTTGTTATTCATGTTCCGGTCTTTAAATTTATTCCAACTTACGATGTTGATATTGCTTACTCTTTTAAACACAAAGGTTTGATGCGGAATGTTGGTGGTTTTTTTAAATCGCCTTCTCCGGATAGAATACAGATTTTATTGGGGTTGCGTAAAGACCCGTTTGATACATATGATTGGCTGATTGATCTTCATGAGCAATATAAGTTATATCCGGTTTACTTTTTTTTAGTGGCAGCAAAAAATGGCTTGTATGACAAAAACATTTTACCTGCTAAAACAGCCATGCATCAATTGGTAAAAAAGCATGCTGATAAATATCCCATTGGTATTCATCCATCCTGGCAAAGTGGGGATGATGATTATTTGTTGACTAAGGAGATAGCGCAGTTAAGATTGATGAGCCAGCAGGAAATTACCAGGTCACGCCAGCATTATATCCGCTTTAATTTGCCCGCTGGTTACCGCAGACTTTTGAAAGAAAATATCAGTGATGATTATAGCATGGGCTATGGCAGCATTAATGGATTCAGGGCTTCTGTTGCTTCTTCTTTTTACTGGTTTGATCTGGAGAAGAATGAAGTTACTTCGCTGCGCATTCATCCTTTTTGTTTTATGGAAGCCAACAGTTATTATGAACAAAGATTGAATGCTGACGCGGCTTTTGAAGAGGTGATGCAGTATTATGTGGCCTGCAAAGACGTGAACGGCGAATTGATTACCATTTGGCATAACCACATGGTGGGGGAAGACAAATTATACAAAGGCTGGGGGAGCATGTATGAAAAATTTCTACAAAAAATAATGTGAGTTTTTAGTGATTGTTTTTTGATTATTGATTTTTTATTGCTGTTGGTAACAGAGCAGTTGCTAACGGTTAGAAGGCTGAAGTACCAAACATGTATGCGGTAAAAGGGTGCGATGCAACGATGATCCACAGAGCTTCCTGGCCCGGACCAATATTTTTTTATTTTTCTACATCAGCTTTTTTCTGAAGCTATCGTTTACAAGGTAAACACCAAAAATAGTTACCGCACCACCAATAGCCACATACATGTTTAGTTTTTCATGGAAAAGAATTGCACCTAAAAGCACCGCCACTACCGGGTTTATATAGGCATAAATAGATCCCTGCGACGTTGGTAAACGCTGTAGCATATATACGTACGCAATAAAGGTTAAAACCGAACCTACAATTACAAGATAGCTTACTGCCAGCCAGCCACTCAGTGGAATGTCGGCGATATTGATCGAGTCGCCCGTGGTATAGGTAATGCTGAACAATGCCACACAGGAGATAAGCATTTGTAAGCCCATACTGAAATAGGGATTGAAATTGGCTGCATGTTTTTTGGTATACACACCACCGAAAGCCCATGAAATACTGGCCGCAAGCGATAAAAAAATACCGAGGCGAAAATCGGCGTTTAAGAAATCTTTCAGGTGATCGTAAAAAATAATGCAAATACCGCCGAAGCCAAGAATGAGGCCTGTTATGGCTTTTGCGGGAAGACGTGCTCCTTCAAACATGGTGATGATCACGATCCATAAAGGAACGATGGCTGCTATAATGGCGCCGAGGCCACTGGAAATATATTTTACTCCCCAGGTACTGAGCGTATTGGTAAGCATGAAATTAAGGATACTTAAAATAAAGATGGTTACCCATTGCCTGCCTTTTGGCCAGGGTTGTTTTTTGTACAAAAAAAACAATAAGTAAAGTGTACCGCCGCACAATTGACGGATGCCACACATCTGTATTGCCGGAATATATTTTACGCCCTGTTTGGAAGCAATCCAGGTGGTACCCCAAAAAAAGCACACCCAAATCAGCGCAAGTATAGCTCTGCCTCCAGGGCGGTTGAAGGGAGTTTTAGCGATGATATTATTGGCGAGCTCTTTCATTGACCGCCTTGTAACTGAAGGCGTTTATTCTTAGTGTTTAAAATGCCGCAGCCCCGTTATTACCATGGCGAGGTTGTTTTGTTTGCAGTATTCGATTGAGTCTTTATCCCGGATAGAACCGCCGGGTTGTATAAAAGAAGCGATACCGGCTGCGTGGGCAATTTTTACGCAATCATCAAAAGGGAAGAATGCATCGCTGGCCAGTGCTGCACCGGTCAAATCAAAATTGAATTGCTTTGCTTTTTCAATAGACTGGCGCAAAGAATCAATACGGGATGTTTGTCCGCAACCTTTACCAATGAGTTGCTTATTTTTTACAAGCGCTATAGAATTGCTCTTTAAATGTTTGGCTACCAGGTTAGCAAAAGCCAGGTCTTCTTTTTCAGCAGCGGTCGTTTCTCTTCCACCGGCTTCTTTCCATTCTGTAAAATTGCCCACGTCATTTTGTTGTGTAAGCGTGCCGTTTAAAACAGATTTAAATTGATGTGTTGCTGTTAAGGCTGTTTTCTGAACCAGCAATATGCGGTTCTTTTTTGTCTGCAAAATTGCCAGTGCATCTGCATCGAAAGATGGAGCAATCAATACTTCAAAAAATATTTCGTTGATGGCTTCAGCTGTTGCTTTATCGATGGCTGCATTGCAAACCAATACGCCACCAAAGGCACTTTCGGGATCGCCTGCCAGTGCCGCATCCCAGGCTTCTTTTACGGTTGCTCTTGATGCAATGCCGCATGGGTTGGTGTGTTTGATTATGGCGAAGGTGACGCTGCTGCTTCTGTCGCCTGAAGGGGAGTTATTTTCAGAGCTTGCAGTGTTACAATCTTGTATCAATTGAACAGCGGCATCTACGTCCACCAGGTTATTATACGATAATTCTTTGCCGTGCAGTTTGTCAAAAATTTCTTCCTGGTTGCCGTAGAAAATCCCCTGCTGGTGTGGGTTTTCGCCATAGCGCAACACAGTCTTTGTTTTATCGAATGGATTGGCAAAGTCTGTCTGGTTAAAATAATTGGATATAGCCAAATCGTAACCGGTGCAAACATCGAAAGCTTTGATGGCAAAAGCGCGTCGTTGTTCCAGCGTGGTTTCGCCTTGTTGGTCTTTTAAAATCTGTTCCAGCAATGCATAATCTTTTTTAGCGGCGATCACCACCACATCTGCATGATTTTTTGCGGCACCCCTGATCATGGACGGACCGCCGATATCAATCTTTTCTATGATTAATTTTTCGTCTGTTGTTGATTTAACGGTTTCCTCAAAAGGGTATAAATCAACAATTACCAGGTCAAGCTCAGGGATATTGTATTGCTTCATTTCCTGTACGTGCGTCTCGTCATTGCGTTTACCTAAGATACCGCCAAATACAGAAGGATGCAGCGTTTTAACCCGTCCGCCTAAGATCGATGGGTAACTGGTTAACGACTCTACCGGAACGCATGGGACATTCAAAGCTTCAATAAACTGTTGCGTACCACCGGTTGAATAAATCGTTATGCCGAGCTGGTGCAATTCTTTAATAATATTTTCTAAGCCATCTTTATAAAAAACGGAAATTAGTGCCGACTGAATTTTTTTGTTCATTGCCTGATAGTTGTGGATTTCCGGGATGTTTAAGCCCGGCTTTTTAATAATGGCGCAAAATTAGGATTTTTGGAGGTGGTAAATATCGACGGAAAATTATATTACTCTCAAATTGTAAACAGAACGTGAAGAAAAAAGCCAATCAAAGGGTTGATTATAAATATCAGCGTCGAATCAATGATATTTCCGCCCTTGCGTTGCGGATAATTTCCAGTGGATTTCTACCGGCATTTATAGATTTTGATTTCCCCAGCCCTTTGGACGATAAAATTCTTTCGGCATCAATACCACGGCTCAGTAAGTAACGCCTTACAATATCCGCCCGTTCGATGGCCAATTTTTTGCAAACAGCATCTACTCCTTCAGTTTTGTATGCATAACCTGAAATGGTGATGGAAACGGCAGGATCTCTTAACAATATCGCTTTTACACTATCCAATACCGCATAAGAAACAGAAAACAGGGAGAATTGCTCCGGTTCAAAAGGAACGATGATGGCGCTTTTATCCGGACATCCGTATTTTAATATTTCTCCATATTCGTCGGGGCATTCATCCACTTCGTCCGCAACACCATCTTCATCCCGGTCGTTTACAGCCTGTGGAGGTGGTGGCAAGGGATAACTTAGCATGATCTCGGCACGGCAGTTATACCGCAATATGTCTGCATTGGTTTTGCGGTTTCTTGAACGTACATTGCCCCAGCCTTTTAAGGAAGTAATCCGCATGCTGTCAACGCCCCGCCCAAGCACATAATCCTTAATTACCAGCGCCCTGTTGAGTGACAAATAATAACAAATAGAATCACCAGCTTCATCCACATGCGCATAACCGTTGATGGAAAGCAGTACATCGTCTCTCTCCAGTAATATGCCGATTACACTGTCGATGGCTTTAAAAGTAAATGGCTGAAATAAGGCGGATTGCTTATACTCAAAGGGAATAACCACCGTGTCAACACTGTACTTTGGTAAACTATCATTGAGATAATACTTTGAGTTGTTACAGGCAGATAAACAATTTATTTTAAAGGGAGAATGATGATCGATCATTTCGGGCCATTTTTTTAAAGCCCGGGCATCAACTTTAACACAACAAAAAATGCCAAAAAACAATAGTCCTGCCAGGTTTATTTTGCACAGGCGGATAGCAGCGTAGTATAGAGATAATGGCTTTTTGATAACTGATTATTTAAAAAAATTCCAACGAAAAATCAAGCCGCAAGTTAATAACTTAAATCTTAATGTTACAAACATAGGCCCCACTGGCGGGTATGGAAAAATAATTCAAATGCAGGTCAGTACAATCTTTTTGCCACTGTTCAATTCTTCGAAAACTGTTTGATGCATCAAAAATATATTTTCCGCAATTAAAAACTGCTGCCAGCCGGGATATATTAAGCGGAGGATTTTTTGAAATGATAATGAGATCGACATCTATTTTTTGCTGCCCCTGTTCAAACCAGAGGGGTTTATCAATGAGCAATATTTTTTTATTGCCAAACTGATAAAATTGAAGTTGCTGAAAAACGGTTTGCAGGGAATCGCTGCGCTTATGCAATTGAAATGCAATCCGCGCCGGCTTTAGATGAAAATTTTGCAGCACGCCATCCTCCAGCAAAATACTGTCTCCTACGAAATGGAAGTCGTTGCCAGCCACAAAATCAATGGCCTGGTGCTGCGGTACATTGTATACAATTAATTGTTGCTGTTGTCTAATCTTCCAGTTTTCCCAAGCCTGCAATATTACAAATGCCAATAAAGAAATGATCGCCATCCTGAAAGAAGCTTTGCTTTGATTCAGCAACCACATACCCACCCCAATTACCACTGCATATAGTAACCATGTACTGGCAACTGAAGAGGGAATATTGTCCCAGACTGCAAAAGAAACTTCGCTTACCAGGCGGATAATGCTGTTCATTAACCAAACCATCCAACCTGCCAGCGTACCAAGAAAACTGCCTGCAAATGGCACCCATGAAAAAGCTACCAGGCCAATTTCTACAAATAATATAACGCCCGATAATGGTACTGCTACGATGTTTGTGACAAGAAAAAGATTAGGAAACTGGTGAAAATAATAAATGCAGATAGGAAAAGTAAGCACCTGTGCCGCCAGCGAAATGGCCATCAGTTTCCAAATTTCGTCGAGCAATTTATTTTTAAAGTAGAACCAGTTGTAAATGGCTTTTTGAAAAATTATAATACCTACAACGGCGAGGTAGGATAACTGAAATCCAACATCCCATAAAAAATAGGGGTTATAACAAAGCATTACAAGCGCAGAGCCTGCCAGTGAATTATAAATGGAGGACTGTTTAGATATTTTTTTACCTACAGCAATAAAAGTAAACATTACGGCAGATCGCAACACGGAGGCTGCAGCGCCTGTTAACAAAGAAAAAATCCAAAGACAGGCTAATATCAGTATTACTTGTGTAATTGTTGATTTATTGATCAGCGGAATTTTACCAAATAGCCACACCAGTAATCCATAAATCAATGCCAGGTGCATGCCTGAAATGGCAATAATATGTACAACACCGGTATTGCTGTACGCCTGCACCAGGTCCTTATCCAAATCATTGGTATAGCCAATTAGTAAGGCCTCTGCAATACCCAATTCATCTTTACCAGAAGAAATATTTTTTTGCAATACAGACAGGATAGCTTCCCTGGAAGAAAAAATAAATTGCCTGAATGCATTGACATTTTTCTCATCTAGTTGCACCCAATCTTTTGGCTGAAGAAAAACATTGTGAAAGACAGATTGAAAGGCGGCGTACCGCTCGTAATTAAATGCACCGGGATTACCGGAATTTTTTATTGCCTGCAGCTTTTTATTAATAATTATTTTATCGCCATATCGCAACCCGGTAGGAAGCGTATCTTTTGCGAAATACAATAACACTTTTCCTTCAGTTTTCACCACCTTATCATGATGAATAAGGGCTTCTACATACCCATCTGCTTTGTATGATTTTGATTTTTCAACCAGGGGTTCATTTATCCTTATCACCAAATAATCATCGTTCTGGTAGTATTGGCCAAACCAGTTATTGTTGTGATGCATATCTTTTTGCCATGTTACCAGCAGTCCAAAACAAACAATGAGCAGGTTTAAAATAGTGGCCTGCAAAAATTGCAGTTTAAACTGCACCGCTACAGGAAAAAGAAAAAACAACCCGTAAGCAATGCTGAAACAAATGGTCCCGGTTAAACATGCGGCAACTGAAATTTGCAGGTACCATTCAAGGAGTATGCCTGCGATCAAAGGCACCAGCAGCCTGATAAACGGCGCTTTTTTCCAAACGGGTATATCAAATGGTTTTGACATACTCCAAGATAACTATAAATAAATGAATATGAAAGTGCCGATGAAAAATCGGTTTTTGGCATTTCAAAAAAATAATGGAAAGAGTAACACTTTCAAAAAGTGCTAATCTTTCCATTACAATTATCTAGCTTCCTGTATTTACTACTTGCTTAAATGCATGCTGCGCTCTTTGTACAGCTGCCTGAAGTACGGATCACGCAAGTCTTTTATAAAGCGGATCGCTTCTCCCGTGCTCTTCATTTCTGGCCCTAATTCTTTACTAACACCGGGGAATTTATTAAAGGAAAAAACAGGTTCTTTAATGGCAAATCCCTGCAGTTTTTTATCGTAAGTGAAATCGCTTAATTTATTTACACCCAGCATAATTTTAGTAGCGATGTTCAGGTAAGGAATCTGGTATGCTTTTGCGATAAATGGTGTGGTACGGCTAGCTCTTGGGTTGGCTTCTATCACAAAAACGTTACCGTCTTTAATAGCAAACTGGATATTGATAAGTCCCTTGATGTGAAGCTTGCGGGCAATCTTTTCTGCATAGTGCTCCATGGTGGTAACGATCAACGGCGACAGGTTAAACTGCGGTAACACCGCATTGCTGTCGCCACTATGTATACCGGCAGGTTCAATATGTTCCATCACACCCATGATGTGAAACTCTTCTCCATCAAAAATGGCATCAATTTCAGCCTCCTGGCAACGATCCAAAAAGTGATCGATGAGAATTTTATTACCGGGCAAATGCTTGATCAGACTTAGAATACCTTTTTCCAAGTCTTCGTCATTCAGCACAATGCGCATACGCTGTCCACCAATTACATAGCTGGGGCGAATCAGCACCGGGTAACCAACATGTTTGGCAACCTCAATGGCTTCGTCTGTATTATAAGCCGTACCGTAATTAGGATAAGGAATGCCTAATTCTTTCAGCGTATCACTAAACCTGCCGCGGTCTTCCGCAATATCCATACTGTCGAAAGAGGTGCCTATGATTTTTATGCCTTTTTGATGTAATTGTTTTGCCAGCTTTAGGGCAGTTTGTCCACCTAACTGTACAATTACGCCTTCGGGTTTTTCATGCTCAATAATTTCCCAAAGATGCTCCCAGAAAACGGGTTCAAAATATAATTTATTGGCAATATCAAAATCGGTAGAAACAGTCTCCGGGTTGCAATTCACCATAATGGCTTCATATCCAGCTTCTTTAACCGCCAGCAATCCGTGTACGCAACAGTAATCAAACTCAATACCCTGGCCAATTCTGTTAGGTCCGCTGCCTAAGACAATTATTTTTTTCTTGGCCGAGACTTTTGATTCGTTGGATTCCAGCGCTTTGTCAACCGGGGAATTTAAGGGCGCTTTTTCGAAGGTGGAATAGAAGTACGGCGTCTTAGCTTCAAACTCGGCACTGCAGGTATCAACCATTTTAAACACCCTTGTTAAACCCATTTCTTTTCTGCGGTTATAAATAATTTCCGCATCATCTTCTTTCATTATGCGTACAATCTGCTCATCACTAAATCCTAAAAATTTAGCTTGTGTCAGCAGTTCATCCGGCAATGTTTTCAGGTCGTATTTAGCGATCTCTTTTTCGCAATCGCATATCTTCTGAATCTGGTAAATAAACCAGCGGTCGATGCCTGTACTCTCGCAAATGCGTTTTACGCTGGCACCCGCCATCAGTGCATCTTTTATGCGAAACACCCGGTCCCATTTTGGTATCTTGATGTATTCAATCAGCTCATCGGCGTGCATTAAACTTTTGCCATAATAACCCAAACCAACAGCTTCATTTTCCAAACTCTGACAAGCCTTTTGTATCGCCTCCGCAAAGCTTCTGCCAATGGCCATTACTTCACCTACGCTCTTCATTTGAAAGCCCAGTGTATCATTGGCACCTTTGAATTTATCAAAGTTCCAACGCGGTATTTTTACAATCACATAATCCAGTGCCGGCTCAAAATAAGCGGAAGTAGATTGCGTGATCTGGTTCTTCAATTCATCCAGGTTATAACCAATTGCCAGCTTGGCGGCAATCTTTGCAATCGGGTAACCAGTAGCCTTACTTGCTAAGGCAGAGGAGCGGCTAACCCTTGGGTTTATTTCTACCACAATCAGTTCTTCTGTTTGTGGATTGAGGGCAAATTGCACATTACATCCGCCGGCAAAATTGCCCAGCGCACGCATCATTCGGATGGCCGTGTTGCGCATCAACTGGTAAGCTGTATCGCTCAAAGTCATAGCCGGTGCCACGGTTATACTATCGCCCGTATGCACGCCCATCGGATCAAAATTTTCAACGGCGCAAATAATTACAACATTGTCATTGTTGTCCCGAAGTAATTCCAGTTCATATTCCTTCCAGCCCAGCACCGCTTTTTCAACCAGTACTTCATGTATCGGCGATGCGGTTAAACCATTGTTCAGCGCTTCATCCAAATCTTCTTTCCTAAAAACAATACTGCCTCCACTACCACCCAGGGTAAACGAAGGCCTTATTACGAGCGGAAAACCAACTTCAGCTGCAAATTCCTTTCCTTCTAAAAAAGAGTTGGCGGTTCTTGCCGGGCAAACCGGGATACCCATTTCAATCATCCACTGACGAAATTTCTCCCTGTCTTCTGCCTTATCAATTGCTTTAATATCTACACCAATCAACTTCACGTTAAATTTTTCCCAAATACCCAGCTCATCTGCTTCTTTACAAAGATTCAGGGCAGTTTGTCCGCCCATAGTAGGCAACACTGCATCAATCTCATTTTCTTCCAGTATCTGTTCAATACTTTCCACCGTTAGTGGCAGCAGGTAAACCCTGTCGGCCATCATCGGGTCAGTCATGATAGTGGCTGGATTACTGTTAATCAGTGTTACTTTAATACCTTCTTCACGTAAGCTTCTTGCAGCTTGTGTTCCCGAATAGTCAAATTCGCAGGCTTGTCCTATAACGATTGGGCCAGAGCCGATAATTAATACTGAGTGGATGGAATTGTCTTTTGGCATAATATGTTGCCGTCTGTAGGCGTGCAAAAGTAAGGGACTGAGCGGAAAAAATGAAATGAGAAAAATTAAAACTTATCCCGGCCAGCAATGGTAACAGGTTTTTAAAACAAGGTGATACCAGTCAATCATTTCATAGCAGCATCGTTGCATCGCAATCCGTTTATCCGCAGTGCTGCTATCTGGCTTTGATTTAAGCGTAGATACTCGTTCGATAGGTAGAATTAATTAAGCACTATTTAACCTTTTTCGCTCCCTTCATCTTTTTAAACAACAATTTTCTTTTCATCACATATTTGGTTTCATCAAAATAGTCTTTGTGCCAGGTGAACGTTTCATCCAGCGGTTTTAAAAATCCCTGCAACGGCTGGTTATTTTTTGTCTGTAGCTTACTCAAATACCTTGGCCAAAAATGAACAAACAAGCGGTCAAATTCCGCCAGGTAAATATCAGCCACCCTGGTATCGCCCTTTATCACAAGCGTATTTTCATCATTGTTTTGAATGGAGTTGGCACTAAAGTTTGCCGAGCCCGTAACTACTACGGGCTTATCAGACAAGGGATCTACCAAAAAGAATTTATTGTGCACATACAAAATACCGGCACCGGTAATTGCTTTTGTTGTAATTTCTTTTGCCCATTGCTTTTCACCGCCTTCATACACGGCACCAGCAGTTACCTTCACATCAATATCATTGCTTTTAACACCTTCAGCATCTGAAGCAGATTCAAATAACAGCAACCGCAAGCATTCTTTGTCTCTTTTAAAAACGGTATTAAACACTTCATCCATGTTAAAAGGAAAAACCATGCAAACCAGTTCCTTTGCGCTGTCAATTAAATCGGCATAATGCTGCAAATGTGCAGGCGCCACATTTTTTACAACTGGCAAATCCCGCGGACTAAAAAAAACATAGGTTCCCTTTGTAAGACCTACCAGGTCGGTATCTGGTTGTATGGCTTCACATAATTTTGCCTGTATGCTCATAAACGGGTTACCCTGAATACCCGTCCAGTAATCCAGATATTTTTTAGCGATCGCATCATCCACAATCCAGTGACCGGTATTGCACTGACCAAAAATTCCTGCTAGTGTAATGTTGGTTGAACCTGTCCATACCTGTTTGGGTTTACCATCCTGGCATAAAACCATAAACTTGTTGTGCGGCTGGCTGGGCTTGGTTCGCACGGTTTTTATCATCAGTTCCAGACCAGCATTTTTAAGCATCGACTTGTTGTTCAGCCGTACAGTGCCGTCTTTGTAAATCTTATCATCGTACTGGTCAGGCTTGCCGCTAACGATCAGCTGAACATCTGCACCCCTGTCGGAAGCTGCTTTTAATTCATCTAAAAAAACCGGAAACTGCAGTTCATAAAACGAACCATAAATGCTGAACGTGTTGTTGGTAGCCTGTCGCACAAACTTTAGCAAGCCTTCACTCCATAAGTCTCTTCCTAAAAACGCCAGCGCATGTTCCAGCGCTACACCTTGTAAATCGCTGATAGGTCTGTTACCATATTCTTTGTTATGTGCATAGGCTTGCGAGCCCGTAACGCCGTAATTGAAGTAAACAGAATGTTTGCCTTCCTGCAGATTTTCTGTGGTAACTTCTATGCTATTTTCATATTTAGGCAGGTGGTTAATTGCAGTGCCAAACATTGGCTTGACGGTATAGGTATAAGTCTGTCCCGGATCGGCCGTATAATCCTGCCAGTAAAAGGTTTGCAATAAGGAAGTGTACCTTATTTCAGGATCTGTAACTGTTTGCAGCGAAGCAAAATATTTAGTGCCGTTCAGGTATTTAATGATGCCATTTTTATCTTTTCTTTCCAAACTAAACCCCAGGAAATTTTTGTTTTCAATTTTACTCTTCGCAATATCAAAAGACAACAATACAGTTTGTGTTCCTGCAACTGCATAAATTTTAAGATCGCTGCTTTCTTTTTTGTAACGCATGGGGTTTATTTTAGGGTTTTATAAATTTCTTACTTGCAAATAATTCAGGAGTTTATTACCGGAGAGGAAAAGCAGGTTAGTAACCATGAACAACCAGTTACAAAATAGTAATTAATTTAAGCTTATTCAGAAAAAAATTTTAACGCCTGAGAATGGGATTAACAAAAAACGCCAGCTTTTCTGTGTTGAAAAGCTGGCGTTAATTTACCCAATAAGATTTACAACTTAGCGCATTAAGATGGGGTACCGGCAGTACTGTCTTTCTTTCCAAACAAATCGCTGATTGTTTTTTCAGCCTCCCCAAAGTGTTCTTTAAAAGCTTCGGTACCTTTTGTTTTTAGTTCGTCAAAATAATCTTTGGCTTTATCGAATGCGCCTTCCGCTTCGTCTTTCATTTTATGCGCCTTGTCTTTTAAATCGGCAGCCAGTTTTTCTTTTTCTTCCGGCGTCATGCTCATATATTTCGCACCGGCTAAAGCAGCTGCAGCGCCTAATAAAAAAGTTGCGATGTGTTTTGAATTTACGCTCATGATAGTAATTTTTAGTGTGATTTTACAATTAAGTTTGCATACTGATTTTACAATATGAATGTACACAAACTAACGGCGTTATGTCTTTTTTTGCTAATATTTATTTCGGCCACTGCGCAAATTTTTCCGGCAAAAAATTATCCCCAGGGTTATTTTCAATGGCCGGTAATAGCCAAACATGCCCTGGCAGCCAACTTTGGTGAGTTAAGGCCCAATCATTATCACATGGGGCTGGATTGTAAAACTGATCAAAGAGAAAATGTTCCTGTTGTAGCGGCTGCTGACGGCTATATCGCAAAAGTAAAAATTGAACCTTTTGGATTTGGCAGATGCATTTATATCAACCATCCCAATGGCCTTACAACGCTCTACGCTCACCTGAATGATTTTTATCCTGCACTGGAGAAATACATAACCGAGCTACAATATGAACAACAGAGCTGGAAAGTATTTGTTGATATTCCGGAAGGAATGTTCCCGGTAAAAAAGGGCCAGCAAATTGCATTTAGCGGCAACACCGGCGGCTCCCAGGGGCCACACACACATTTTGAAATAAGGGATACCAAAACAGATAAAGTACTTAACCCGTTTTTATTCGGCATGGGTTTACCCGATAACATTCCACCCGATATTTTCCGCGTAGCCATGTATGACCGCTGTCTCAGCACCTATGAACAGAGCCCAAAGTTTTACAATCTTAAAAAAGAGAACGGCATATATACCATTCCTGCGGTAATCATTACCAATACAGATAAGGTTAGTTTCGCAATTGCAGCCACGGATCGCTTTAGTGGGTCGCCTCACAAATATGGAATTTACGAAGCCTCGTTATCCAATGATGAACGCCCTGTAATTGGTTTCCAGATAGACAGCATCAGTTACGATGAAACCCGTTATGTGAATGCACAAATCGATTATAAATTACGCAGTGATGGCGGACCTTTTGTACAGCATTTGAGCAGGTTGCCCGGTTATCCCGAAGGTATTTATAAACAAGTGAGTGGTGATGGCGTTATTGATCTTACTGACGACAGTACACACGCCATCAAAATAGAAGTAAAAGATGCAGCTGGCAATAGTTCTATCTTAAAATTTAATATAAAAAGAGGTACTTCAGTACAACCAAAAACGATGTCCGGCATTGCGGCTGCTCCTTCGCAAACAGCGTTCAGACCTGGATTTGTGAATATTTTTGAAAACGAAAAAATTTGTGCTTACCTGCCCGAGCCCTGCCTGTATGACTCCTTCCGGTTTACTTACAAAGAAATTATTCCTGCCACAGGCTTTCCGGTGTACCAGGTGCACAATGCTTCCGTTCCATTGCAAACAAAATTTTCCCTGATGATAAAAAACAGCAATGCTGTTTATCCGGATAAAATGGTAATGCACCGTTTTGCGAATGGTAAAAATGATTATGCAAAAGCCGTTCACAATGATGGCTGGTACACTGCTTCATTTAAAGCATTCGGTAATTTTCAATTGCTGCAGGATACGGTACCGCCTGCTATAACGCCTGTTGGTTTCTGGGAAGGTATGAATGTTGCTAAACTAAACCGGCTGGCTTTTGTTATTACAGATGCAACAGAAGAGCTGCAAAATTTTTCAGCAATGCTGGATGGCAAATGGCTGCGGTTCAGCAATGATAAAGGCAGAACCTTCATTTATAAAATGGATGAACATTGCGGGCCCGGTAAGCATGAACTAAAGATTAGTGTTGCAGATTGTGCAGGAAATACAACAGAAAAATGGTATCATTTCAGCAGATAATTTTTTATAAACAGAACGATATAAACCATCAAAACATAAAAATGGCCATACCAGCAGAAGGAAAAAAAGCGCCGGCCTTTACCGGAACAGACCAAAATGGGAATAAGGTTTCGTTGACATCCCTTAAAGGGCAAAAAGTTGTATTGTATTTTTATCCGCAGGATGATACACCTACCTGTACCGAACAGGCTTGTAACCTGCGGGATAATTTTGGTGCGTTAAAAAACGCTGGTTTTACTGTTATAGGTATAAGCCCGGATGCCGTGGCGAAACACAAAAAATTTGAAACAAAGTACCAGCTGCCATTTACATTACTCGCCGATCCTCAACACGCCATCATAGATAAATATGGAGTTTGGGGCGATAAGCAGCTGTTCGGCAGAAAGTACCAGGGCTTAATACGCACGACATTTTTAATTGATGAAAACGGCATCATCAAAAAAGTTTTTTTAAAGCCCAAAAGCAAACAACACACCGAAGAAATTTTAAACGCCTGGAAAGCAATTGGCTGAAGACAATTTCACCATAAAAGAAAATTCGTGGCTGGCAAAGATTGCCGCTAAAAAATTACGCTCTTCAGCTGTAGCTATGGTCATAGGCAATAAAATTCATTTACACAATACCACTGCCGGTGAATTTTTACAAGATCGACGTTGGGTGAAGCACGAGCTATGCCATATCAGGCAATACAAGCAGCATGGCACGACAGGCTTTATTGTAAAATATCTGTGGGAGAGCCTGAAAAAGGGCTATTACAATAATCGCTTTGAGGTTGAAGCAAGAGCGGCTGAAAATGAATAGTTGTATATTTATTGTTCATTTTCTTTCATGCTTACTTTTTTGAAATACCTTTTTTTACTTACGTTTATTGCAGCCGGAATTAAAGCAACGGCGCAGCAATCCGGCGCAGTATCCCTAAATGCTTATATAGATTTTATTGATGCAGACTCTTCATCAAAAGTCAACAATCTGCAAGAACAATTTTACATCGGTAGCGTACTATCACGTAAAATAAAAGCATTAACCAATAGCAAAACCATTCGCATCCAACGGCAGCTAAATGATTCCGTTTATATTATTGCTTCAGATAAACCGGTTGATAAATCTGATTTCAACTGGATAAAAAAAGCTTCGTTAAATTGGAAATTGTCGCCAGCTGTTTTATGGCAGCAAAACAGTCAGCAGCTAAATTTTCCAAATTCTTTTGTAGTAAACATTGCTGCTGGTATAGATCTCTTGAATTTTAAAAAAGAAAAGAAACTTTCATTCACAAGTACACCGGATGAAAACATTTTTATTTCAACAATCAATACCGCGGCAGATTTTAATAAACTGCTACAGGATAACAGCATCATTTTTATAGGATTTAATAACCGGCATCCAAAAGAAGAATTGCAGATAAATGATCTTGATTTAAGTGTGAATAAAATTAGTCTATTGCACAGCAGGTTGCCTTTTTTAGATGGCGCGGGAACCACCATTTCAATCAAAGAAAATTTACCGGATACAACCGATATCGATTTTTCGGCAAGGTATCAGTATAGTCCACTGGCGGCAAAAGTTGTTTCATCTCACGCATCCATCATGGCTACAATGGCGGCTGGTGCAGGCAACAGCTGGTATTTGGGTAAAGGTGTTGCCAACGCAGCAACAATTACCTCTTCTGATTTTAGCAACCTGCTTCCTGATGACGATGCCAGTTACTGGCAATCGCATATTACAGTGCAAAACCATTCATATGGAGTTGGCATAGAAAATTTTTATGGTGCAGATGCTGCCGCGTATGATGGAGCTGCACTCAAAAATGACAGCCTTTTATTTGTGTTTTCCGCCGGCAACTATGGCGCTTCTGCTGCGCCAGCTTCGGCCACTTATGCAGGTTTGCCCGGCTATGCGAACATTTCAGGCAGTTTTAAAATGGCGAAGAATATTATTACTGTAGGTGCAGTAGATTCTTTTGAAAATGTAGCCAACGCAAGTTCCCGGGGACCTGCGTATGATGGAAGAATAAAGCCGGAAATGGTGGCCTATGGAGAAGATGGTACATCAGGTGCTGCTGCCCTGGTATCAGGTACGGCCGCTGTTTTGCAACAGGCTTATGCAAGCACACATAGCGGCAGTCTTCCTTCAGCTGCCTTAATAAAAGCCATTTTACTAAATAGTGCAGATGATGCTGGACCGAAAGGAATTGATTACACAGCTGGTTACGGCAACCTTAATGCAATGAAGGCGGCAGAAGATTTACTCGGCGCAAAATATTTTGCTGGTACGGCAGTCAATAACAGCAACCGTGAATTTTCGGTTATTATTCCTGCCGGCATCAGCAAAGCCAAATTCACGCTTGTATGGAATGATGTACCCGCCTTGCCAAATGCGTACAAAGCGCTTGTAAATGATCTTGATTTGGAACTACAGTTGCCGGCAACCAGCCAGTCATGGAAACCGTGGGTTTTAAACAGTTTTGCCAATGCTGTATCGCTATCTGCATTACCAATTCGCAAAAGAGACAGTCTTAACACAGTTGAACAAATCACCCTGGATAACCCAGCCGCAGGCAATTATAAAATTATTGTAAACGGCTTTGCTGTAAACGAAACAGGCCAGTCTTTTTACATCGCTTACGAATTGGATACAACCAATAATTTTTCGTGGCATTTTCCATCGGCGGGCGACAATCTTTTTCCCGGCACAGCAAATATCATTCGCTGGACTACCGATATACCTTTTGCCAACGCCCGGTTATTTTACAGTTTGAATAAGGGAAGAAACTGGATTGCAATTGACAGTTCAGTCAATACCGGCAATCCATATTTTTACTGGACCGTGCCGGATACCACTGCGCTGGCCGTTTTGAAAATGCAAACCAATACCGGTGATTTTCTAACCGATACATTCACCATAAGTAAAAAAATAATTTTTAAAACAGGCTTTAATTGTGCTGATTCGGTTTTGTATTTCTGGAACGCATTATCCGGCGTAAACAGCTACCGGCTATTTAGTCTGCAAGGCAAAACGCTTCAACCGATTGCTGTTACCAGCGATACGCAATTCGTGTTCAACAAAATAAATTTACCCCGGCACCAGTTTGCCGTAGCGCCTATAATTGGCGGTAAAGAAGGTGTAAAAAGCTATACGATAGACTATACGTTGCAGGGTGTTGATTGCTATATAAATAATTTTTTAGTCGATCTCAAAAATGATCAAACGGCCGCCATCCAATTGCAGTTAGGAACTGATTATTTAATAGGAAAAATTGTGTTCGAAAAATTAAATTCCGGCACTTTTATTGGCTTTAAAGAAATCAATGCTATTTCCTCATTGAATTTTGGTGCAATAGATAACAGTCTTCAAAAAGGAGTCAATACATATCGTGCCCGCATTGAATTGAAAGATGGCAGAATTATTTACAGCGCCGCAACAGATATTTTTTATTTTAAAAATACTGAAGTTGTAATTTATCCAAATCCCGTTGCTCAGGGGCACAACATTACAATTCGAATGAACGCTTTGCAAAATCAATGGATAAAAATTACGGATGTTGCCGGTAGAATAGTTTATAATCAACAGACCAATTCCACTATTGTACAGTTGCCGGTTAGCTTTTCAAAGGGAATATATTTTATTGCCGTTAGTAACCCGGAAACCAACCTCACTAATACTTTCAAAATTTTTGTTCAGTAAATAACGGGGATAAAAAATAAAAGCCTTCTTTTGATTTTTATCAAATTTTTAACCTAATTTTTAACTTCAAATTAATTATTCATTAAAAAATACTCTTTTATGAAGAAAGTCTTACTACATCTGATGCTGGTATCAACAATTGCGTTCAGCGTAAGTTCATGTAAAAAAACAGCAACCACTGACGTTCCCGCCACTGATGAGATTTCAGCTGAAACAAAAGCAAAAATCGCCCAACTTGGTTTTGGAACAAGTGATGTTAAAAAAACAGAAGATGGATACCTGGTTGAAGGGGACATCAACCTGACGGATGAGCTTTTAAACAGCACTCCGAGTCAGATGTTGGTTAGAGTTGGTAATGCTGAGCAATACCGCACCACAAATTTAATTACGCCAGCCGCCGGCCGTGTGTATACAATATTGGTAAGCAATTTAACAAGCGCCTTTGAGCAAGGAACTGATTTGGCCATTGCCCGCTATAATGCATTGGGTTTAAAATTTACGTTCCAGAGGATAACATCAGGTACTCCGGATATTACCGTTCTTGGATTTAATCAAAGACCAAGAGGAGGTTATATTACACTCGGATCTTCAGGTTTTCCTACTTCAACAGGTGCTCCATACAATACCATAAAAATGAACACCAATGCCCAGGCCTATGGAACCAACCCAGATGTTAAGTACGTAGGCAGCGTGCTGCAACATGAACTGGGACATTGTATAGGAATGCGCCATACAGATTATTATGATAGGAGTATTAGTTGCGGTGGTGCTACAAGCAACGAAGGCGCATCTACCATTGGCGCTATTTTGATACCCGGAACACCTTCTGCAGCTACCCTGGCCGCGGCCTCCTGGATGCTGGCCTGCTCAAATGGAGGTGACCGTACATTTAATTCCGCTGACGTTACCGGACTAAATTACCTCTACAAATAACATCAGTATAAAATCTATAAACGGGTTGTCAAATGGCAACCCGTTTGTTATAAAAGCCATTCCACTTCTCCAAAACCAAATAAATTATCAATCAGGTCTACTGTAAACAGTTGCCCGCTTTCTGTTACCTCTTTGATAGTGGTTGAGAAAACAATGTTTCCTTTTTTTAGTTGCACAGCTTGATTTCTTTTAAAAAGGCGTTCATTATAGCGCTGTAAAATTTTTTCAAAAGGTTGTGTCAGCAGTTGTTTGAATGAATCCAACACTGCCAGGTGCAATTGCTGTGCTAACACAGTTATATCAAAGTCCTGCCCCGTTATTTGTTTTAATGAGATGGCTTTGTTGAGGTCATTTTCGAATATATCCTGGTTGATATTAATGCCAATTCCTGCAACCGAATATTTCCAGTATGCACCCGAACGTGTACTGGTTTCATTTTTTTTACTGGTTAGGCCATGCCCGATCACATTTTCGATTAAAATACCCCCTGCCTTTCTGTCACGCCAGTAAATATCATTTGGCCATTTAATAGTCGTTTCATCTCCGGCGAATGAACCAAAAAAATCAACACAGGCCAATGCAATTGCGGCCGATAACTTAAATTGTTCATGAATATGCAGCTCAGAAGCGTCGGTTATGATACTAACGGCGATGTTTTCTCCGTTACCCGTGTGCCATTTTTTTCCACGCTGTCCTTTTCCGCCGGTTTGGTTAAATGAAAAGTACGCATCGCCGTGTTTCGCCAAACCTGCGTGAACTTTTGCCATGGCATAGTTGTTGGTGCTGTCAACCGAATCTAAAATAATAAAGGAAGGTTTGGTTACTGGCATCATACGACGATTGGTAAACAATTAGTACTTTTGTTATAATTGCAAGCTACATGCAGGCAACCGTAAAACAAAACATTCTTAGAATCGTCTACAAATATTATACATGGTAATACATGTAATAGTTAATTAAAACAGCATATAATTTGAACAATCTTACATTATTGGCCAACAGAAAAAAAAGCTCCGTTACCCGGCTTACCAAAAACAGTAAAATTTTAAAAACAATCATTCACGCCATACAGGAAAAAAAAGGTGAAAATATTGTAAGCCTGGACCTTCGTAAAATACCCGAAGCTGTTGCCGATTTTTTTATTATCTGCGAAGCTACCAATAACACCCAATTAAAAGCTATTGCCGACTTTATAGAAGAAGATGTAAAATTAAAATGCGGCGAACCTCCTTACAAACACGAGGGGCGGCAGGCACAGCAGTGGATATTGATTGACTATGTAAATGTAGTAGTGCATGTAATGCTGCCCGAACCAAGAAAATTTTACCGGCTGGAAGAAATGTGGAGCGATGCCGCAGTAACAGAACACAACGATTAAACCATCATAAGGCTATTTTTACAGGTAGCAATAAAATAAATACTGAAGCATAAAAACATGGCAGAAGATAAAAAACCTTTACCAAAGAGGAAATTCAACCCGGATAATATACCACCAATTGGCGATGATCAGCAGAAAAACAAAAACCGTTTTAATATTTACTGGGTGTATGGCCTTGTATTTGCCGGCATTTTGGCTTACAATGCTTACAGGGGCTTTGGTATATTAGGAGCTGAAACCAACCAGATTAAATTTACCGAACTGGTAAAGCAGGGGGATGTAGAAAGCATTAAAACCATCCGCAATAAAAAAATTGTACGGGTTTTTATTAAGAAAGACAGCTTGCTTAAAAAGCAGGATGTTTACCGTCCTATCATGGGTAAACAGTATGATGCAGATAATGCCGCTAAGGTAGCCGGGCCACAGTTGTTTTTTCCCATAGTTGATGAAAAAACCTTTGCATCGCAGATGCAGGATTTTTATAAAAAGTATCCGAATATTTCGGAAATCCCTGATTCTCCGGATGATGAAGGTGAGTTTTTTGGCCAGCTGGTAACTACGCTTTTACCTATTTTACTAATAGGATTATTGTTTGTAATGATGATGCGTAAAGTAGGCGGACCAGGCGGTGGCAGCGGCGGACCGGGTGGTATTTTCAATATCGGTAAGTCAAAGGCTACCTTGTTCGACAAGGCATCCAGGGTAAATATCAACTTTGGTGATGTGGCAGGTCTGGATGAAGCGAAAGTGGAAGTGATGGAGATAGTTGACTTCTTAAAAAATCCTAAAAAATATACTGCACTGGGTGGTAAAATTCCGAAAGGCGCTTTGCTGATTGGCCCTCCCGGTACCGGTAAAACATTGCTGGCAAAAGCAGTAGCAGGCGAGGCCCAGGTGCCTTTCTTCAGCTTAAGTGGTAGTGATTTTGTGGAAATGTTTGTAGGTGTTGGTGCAAGCCGCGTAAGAGATTTATTTAAACAGGCGAGAGAAAAAGCACCCTGCATTATTTTTATTGATGAAATTGATGCCATTGGCCGTGCGAGGGGTAAAAATATGATGATGAGCAACGATGAAAGGGAAAATACCCTGAACCAGTTGCTGGTGGAAATGGACGGTTTTGGCACAGACTTAGGCATTATTATTTTAGCCGCTACCAACAGACCGGATGTATTGGATACGGCCCTGCTTCGTCCGGGTCGTTTCGATCGCCAGATAACCATTGATAAACCGGATATGGTGGGCAGGGAAGCCATCTTCAAAGTGCATCTGGCGCCAATCAAAATATCTACCACTTTGGATATTTATAAACTGGCTGAACAAACTCCTGGTTTTGCCGGTGCGGATATTGCCAACGTTTGCAACGAAGCTGCCTTAATTGCAGCCCGTAAAAATAAAGAAGCGGTGGACATGAGCGATTTCCAGGATGCCATTGACAGGGTGATTGGCGGATTGGAAAAGAAAAACAAAATTATCTCTCCGGAAGAAAAGGAAATTATAGCTTACCATGAAGCAGGTCACGCTATTTGCGGCTGGTTCCTGGAACATGCTTATCCTTTATTAAAAGTAACGGTGGTTCCCCGTGGTTCTGCTGCATTAGGATATGCCCAGTACACGCCTAAAGAACAATACCTGTATAACACAGACCAGTTAATGGACCAGATTTGTATGACGCTGGGCGGACGTGCAAGTGAGGATATTTTCTTCGGAAAAATCAGCACCGGCGCAAGCAATGACCTGCAGCAAATTACCAAGATTGCCTATAGCATGATCACTGTGTATGGTATGAATGATAAGGTGGGTAACATCAGCTACTACGATCCAAACCAGGAAAATACTTTTACCAAACCCTTCAGCGAAGAAACAGGCAAAATGATTGATGAAGAAGTACGTAAGCTCATTACCCTGGCGTATGTAAGGACCAAAGAATTGTTGTTGCTTAAAAAAGCCGAGGTAGAATTACTGGCTAAAGAGCTCTTAAAAAAAGAAGTGCTGTTTAAAAGTGATGTGGAAGCTTTAATTGGCAAAAGACCTTACGAAGAAAAAAAGGCGCTGGATATTAAACCTGAAGATACCGTTTCAGAAGAGCCGCCAACAGCATTACCTGAGGAATTAAAAAATCCGCCACAAATTTAAAAAGCGTATGGCTAATTCAACAGCAAAAGAAAATATCTTAAACAAAATAAAGCAGGCACTGGATCATCCAGTGCCTTTGCCTTTTGTATTAGATGAGCCTGATGCGTCGCTTTATGAAATTGCCCGCGAAGAGCTGGAGATTATTTTTGCCGAAAACTTTGCCAAACTGCAAGGCAAATTCATTTTTTGTGCCGATGAAAAAGAACTGCATCTGAAGTTACATCAATTAATCAGCAGCCGGGAATGGATGAAAATTTACTGCAACGAAAACCAATGGAATGCACTTTACAGCAACACCATTAATCTTGAAAGCTGCAATGCTTCTATCACCGGCTGCGAGTGCCTGGTGGCCAGGACGGGAACAATCGTGATGAGTGCGGCACAGCAAAGCGGCCGTACAGTCAGCGTGTATGCTCCCATACACATTTGCATTGCATATACAAGCCAGCTGGTGTATGATATAAAAGATGCGTTGCAAGTGGTGAAAGAAAAACATTCCACCATCCCCTCATTAATAACTTTTGCCAGCGGCCCAAGCCGTACGGCGGATATCGAAAAGACCCTTGTTACAGGCGTCCATGGGCCCAAAGAAGTATATTTGTTTTTGGTAGATACAACAACAGTAAATCCATAATCTTCGTTAATCAAGCGGCCATTGAACTAATAAAGAACAACAATGAATTTACTCCCCAATAAAAAAATATACTTCCTGTCCGATTTCCATTTGGGTACTCCCAACCCTGCGGCAAGTTTGCTAAGAGAAAAAAAAATTATTCAATTCTTAGAAAGCATAAAACATGATGCACAGGAAATCTTTATCGTAGGAGATATGTTTGATTTTTGGTTTGAATACAAATATGTTGTGCCAAGGGGCTATACAAGGATACTGGGTAAACTGGCCGAGCTGACCGACGGGGGCATGAAGATTCATTTTTTTGTTGGCAACCACGATATGTGGATGCGGGATTACTTTCAAACAGAATTAAATATTCCTGTTTATTACGAACCGGCGCAATTTGAATTCAACGGAAAAAAATTCCTGGTAGGTCATGGTGACGGTCAGGGCCCGGGTGATCATGGCTATAAATTTTTAAAGAAAGTTTTCCGTAATCCTTTTTGCCAGTGGGCATTTGGAGTTTTGCCGCCATTTTTTGGGCTGGGCATCGCCAATTATTTTTCTCAAAAAAGCAGGGAGCAGGCAAACAAAAAAGAAGAAGTATTTTTAGGTGAGGAGAATGAATGGCTGATTATTTATGCCAAGGAAGTATTGCAAAAAGAACATATAGATTATTTTATTTTTGGGCACAGGCACCTGCCGATCGATTTTTTGTTAAAAGACAACAGCCGCTATATCAATTTAGGAGAATGGATCAACTTTGACAGTTACGCCGTTTTTGACGGAGCAACTACCACACTAAAATATTTTAACAAATGATGCAGGTTAAAAAATTAATGTTGTTTTTTTTCTGCACCAGTGTGGCTTTAGCGGCTGTTGCCCAAAATGATTCTTCGTTTACATTAACCAAATCTTATCCCGGCACATTCTCGTATTTCACCATCGATAATCTCGATAATATTTATCTGCTCAGCAATAACAACCAACTGAAAAAAATCAGTCCCAATGGTGATTCTGCGTTGTTCAACGATGTGCGGCGGTACGGAAAATTATTTTCTATCGATGCCACCAATCCCTTAAAAGTGCTGTTGTATTACAAAAACTTTTCTACGGTAGTTGTGCTGGACAGGTTCCTGAATGTGCGCAACACCATCAACCTGCGGCAGCAAAATATATTTAAAGTAAAAGCCATCGCAGCATCGTACGATAACAATATCTGGCTGTTTGATGAAGGCGATGCTACACTTAAAAAGATAGACGATAACGGATCAGTATTGATGACTTCGGTAGATTTTAGAAATATATTCGACAGTGTTCCTTCGCCGGATCAAATCACCGACCGTGATAAATTTCTTTACTTATACGACTCTGCAAAAGGGTTTTATACATTTGATTACTACGGTTCTTTCAAAACCAGGATTCCGTTTTTAGGCTGGACCAGTACGGATGTAATCGCCAATACATTATATGGTTTCAGCGATCATCTATTGCACCAATACAAACCAGGTTCTTTAAATTTAAAAGATTATACCCTGCCTGTTTCTTTTCAAAATGCGCTGCAAATTAAGGCCGGTAATAACAAGTTGTTTGTGTTACAAAAAGACGGGCTGCAGCAATTTTCACTAAAATAATAGCCCTCATTTAGTATTTTTATAGTATGGATTTTTTAGACAAGGTTTATTTCGACAATACGCTCCGTAGTTACCTGGTAGTAGGCAGCACCATCCTGCTGGTGTTGCTTTTAAAACGTTATTTATCGCGGTATTTGGTGTCCTTAATTTTCCGGCTCGTAAAACGGATTTGGAAAACGGTGAGTAAAGAAAGTTTTGTTAACCTTGTCGTAGGGCCATTTGAATGGTTTTTATTGTTGCTCATTTCGGTATTTGCGATCGACAAATTAAATTTTCCCAACATTCTGTTGTACACCTTGTACGGACATACAACAGCGGATATTATAGCCCGGATAGGTACCGGCATCATCATCGCATCGTTCATACTGCTTGTATTGAGGCTGATAGATTTTATTGCTTTTGTGCTGGAAGAAAGAGCCAACCTTACGCCCGATGCAAGGGATAACCAGCTGGTTGTTTTTCTAAGGGATTTTTTAAAAGTAATTGTTGGTATCATAGGCATACTGCTGATTATAAAAGCTTGCTTCAACCAGCCTTTGGGCAACCTGTTAACCGGGCTAAGTATTGTAGGTGCCGCACTGGCGCTGGGCGCAAAGGAAAGTCTGGAAAATCTAATCGCCTCATTCATCATCTTTTTTGATAAACCTTTTTTTACAGGCGATACCGTTAAAGTGAACAACATTATAGGCAGAGTTGAAAAAATTGGATTGCGCAGCACGAGAATATTAACCGGTGATAAAACCATTGTTACAATGCCTAACAAGCAAATGGTAGATTCCATCGTAGACAACTGGAGTATGCGGACCCAGCGACGGGCAGAAATTATTCTGGAATTGTCTGTAAAAACAAGCGTTGTAAAAGCGGAGATTATACTTGCTGGTATAAAGAAAATATTGGATGACAAAAAAACACAACTGCTTTCTTATTCCGTTTTCTTTAGAGACCTCAGTAAAAACGGAATTACAATCAACACTGAATATTTTACTGATGCCATTGTTTTGAGTGAGTTTGATACACTAAAACAAACCATCAATCTGCAGACAAAAAAATTGTTGGAAGATAATGGTGTTGAGTTTTCCGGCGAGCCAGGTACGATTGTTATAAATAATGACCGAAAACAATAGTAATACCAGGCAACCAATGCCTTATAAATTTGCCTTCAGTTCATTCAAAAAATCTTTCATCTTTTTAAGTGCAGCTATGGCTGTAAATTTTTCATCGGCCTTTTTATTGTTTTTTATAAACTCCTTGGCGCCTTCCATGGTGTACTTACGCTCCCGCATCAGGTGGTAAATCAGCTGAATATTTTTTATATCCTCCGGCCTGAACAACCTGTCTCCCTTGCCATTTTTCTTTGGCTTCAACACATCAAACTCATTTTCCCAAAGGCGAATGAGCGATTGATTTACCTTAAACATAGCCGCCACTTTGCCGATTGAATAATACATCTTCTGAAACAGAATTTCATCTTCCGGGATATCCAGCAAGTCAACACCGGCACTCATTTCTTTTAAGCTCTTTCTTCCACGGGTTGATTTTTGCTTTACAACAGATACTTCGGCAGGCAGTACAATTACCTTCTCGTTTTTTACAACAGGCTTCTTCTCAGGCAATGGCGGTTGCTCGATATTATCAAAATCAAATGCTATTTGTGTTTGTACTGCCATGTATTAAACGGTATATAAAAATATCCTTTTTTGCTGGTTTTGTATTTGCAGATAAAAGTTTTTTAGTCGAAGCTCTTTGCACTTCCTGTTGCTGCCAGTTTTAACACGCGGTCGTATTGTTCTGCATTCAGGTCGTTATAGAAAAAGTAAACCGGGTCAACTTTTCTTCCGTTAATATGCACTTCGTAATGGCAATGCGGACCTGTACTGGCCCCTGTACTGCCTACCCATCCTATCACTTCTCCGCGTTTCACCCGTTGTCCGTCTCTTGCCTTGATACGTACCATGTGCATGTAGACTGTTTCATATCCATAACCATGGTTGATAATTACATGGTTACCGGTACCTGTTCCTTCTCCTGCTGTTGTAACCGTACCATCACCCGTAGCATAAATGGGAGTTCCCTGGGGAGCTGTAAAATCAAGCCCGTTGTGCATTTTGGGAATACCATAAATCGGGTGAATTCTAAATCCAAAACCACTTGCAATACGGGTAAGATCTTTATTACTGATCGGTTGAATAGCAGGAATACAGGCCAGTTTACTCTCCTGGTTATTGATTAATTTTTCAATGCCGGCATAACTGTTTTCCTGGTACGCAATCCGGGCACTGATATTATTTAAATCGAGGGAAATTGTTTTGCCCAGTTCATCATCACTTATCACATTTACTTTATCCAGCTCTTTTGATTTTTCCTGCAATTTTGCCCTTGCACTATCCGGTACCGGGTTGGCTTCAAAAATAGACCGGTACACTTCATTATCCCTTTTTTCTAACCCTGCCATTTGCTCCTGCAGAGTTTTTACCTTTTCACTCAATACCCTGTAATTGTCTTTCATTATCTCCTCCTTTAACCTCGATTCCTGGTCGGTTGGTTTAGGAATAAATTTAGTATACAACCAGATGATCAGCACGGAACTTACGAGTAAAGCAGAAAGAAATCCAAATATGCGCAGCAGCTTTACCCTGAAGGGAGTAATCAGCTTTTCATAGCGTAGCGTATTGGTGTTATAATAATATTTTATTTTCTTCATGCAAGCCTTACCCTTCCCGGGCTTTAGTACAAAATTTTACAATTTTCTTATGCTAACGAAATGCTGCTGTTATGTGTTGTTTAAATGCCTGCTAAAAAAATTGTATGCTTACTGCTATTATCCGTTGCCAACCTCTATACCAAGGATAAGCTTTTCCTTACCTTTGCGCCACAGTTTTTTTACCGTCTACAAATATAGACGCTTATATTGCAAAAATCAACCCAAAACAGCAGGTTATGATGACGAGTGCACAGATACGCAGTCAATTTCTTGATTTTTTTCAATCAAAGGGACATACCATTGTGCCTTCGGCCCCCATCGTTTTAAAAGATGACCCGACCCTATTGTTTACCAATGCGGGCATGAACCAGTTTAAAGACTATTTTCTGGGCAATAAAAAAGCGCCCTATAACAGGGCTGCGGATACGCAAAAATGTTTGCGGGTAAGTGGCAAGCACAATGACCTGGAAGAAGTAGGCGTAGATACCTATCACCACACTATGTTTGAGATGCTCGGCAACTGGAGCTTTGACGATTATTTTAAAAAAGAAGCCATTGAATGGAGCTGGGAACTGTTAACAGAAGTATACAAGTTAGATAAAGATAAATTGTACGTAACCATTTTTGAAGGCGACGAAAAAGAAGGCCTGCCAAAAGATGAAGAAGCTTACAATGAATGGAAAAAGTATGTAGCTGAAGACCGTATTTTATTAGGCAATAAAAAAGATAATTTTTGGGAGATGGGTGATACCGGTCCATGTGGCCCTTGCACCGAAATACATGTGGATTGCAGAAGCGACAACAAAAGAAAACAGGTAGCAGGCGCAAGTTTGGTAAACAACGATCATCCGCAGGTGATTGAAATTTGGAACAATGTGTTTATTCAGTTTAACCGTAAAAAAGATGGCAGCCTGGAACCATTACCGGCAAAACATGTAGATACCGGGATGGGATTTGAAAGATTGGTAAGAGTGATACAAGGCAAACAAAGTAATTACGATACAGATGTTTTTACGGGAACAATTGCCGAAATAAGTAAAATAGTAAAGAAAGAATATAAAGCTGGTGATGATAAAGAAAGCATTGCGTTCAGGGTTTTAGCTGATCATATACGGGCCATTAGTTTCTGTGTCGCAGACGGACAGTTGCCTTCAAACACAGGCGCAGGCTATGTTATACGGCGCATACTTCGCAGAGCTGTGCGCTATTATTATTCTTACCTGGATTATAAGCAGCCATTGCTGTTTCAGCTGTTGCCTGCAATTGCTACCCAATTTGAAAATGTTTTTCCAGAATTGAATGCACAAAAGGATTTTGTAGCAAGAGTGATTAAAGAAGAGGAAGAGGCATTTTTAAGAACACTGGATAAGGGTTTGAGGAAGATCGAGGAAGCGATGGCACAGTCACAGCAAACGAAAACGATCAACGGCGCTACCGCTTTCGAACTGTTGGATACTTTCGGTTTTCCGATTGATCTTACTATTCTGATTGCAGCAGAAAATAATTTAACAGTAGATGAGGCTGGTTTTAAAACCGAAATGCAGCAACAAAAAAACCGAAGCCGTGCAGCCACTTCTTTAGAAACAGAAGACTGGATAACGCTGATTGATGATGTCAGCAACAAATTTGTTGGCTACGATTCGCTGGAAACAAAGAGCAACATAATCAAGTATAGAAAAGTAACAGCCAAAGGAAAGGAACAATATCAGCTGGTATTGGATACCACACCCTTTTATGCTGAAAGTGGCGGACAGGTGGGCGATACAGGTGTTTTACAATTTGGTGATGAAGCCATCGAAGTAACCAACACTAAAAAAGAAAATGATTTGATCATTCATTTTACAGATAAGCTACCTGCTGCAATTGAAACAGCTGTTACTGCAAAAGTAGATACAGCCAGGAGAAAAGCCATCGCAGTGCATCACAGCGTTACCCATTTAATGCATGCGGCTTTACGTACGGTGCTGGGCAAGCATGTAGCACAAAAAGGAAGTTTGGTAAACAATGATTACCTGCGTTTTGACTTTAGCCATTTTGCCAAAGTAACCAACGAAGAAATTGCTGCGGTAGAAAAAATGGTAAATGAAAAAATCAGGGAAAACATTCCGGTGGTGATAAAATCCATGCACAAGGATGAAGCCGTAGCGCTGGGTGCGATGGCGTTGTTTGGAGAAAAATATGGTGATATTGTGCGGGTAGTGATTATGGACCCGGGGTATAGTATTGAACTTTGCGGCGGTACGCATGTGGGAAGTACGGGCGAGCTCGGTATATTTAAAATACAGCATGAAAGTGCTGTGGCAGCTGGTGTAAGAAGAATTGAAGCCGTTTGTGGTGCAGCAGCAGAATCTTACATAAATGAACAATTTGTTGCACTGGATGAAATTCGTGGGCTGCTGAAAAACTCAAAAGATATTCCGAAATCCATTCAATACCTGCAATCGGAAAACAGCCTGTTGTCCAAACGCATTGAAGGGTTGGAAGCAAGGCAACTGGTAGGTATCCGCAATGAATTATTACAGCAGGATGAAATCATCAACAACGTAACTTTTGTTGGCGCCATCATAGAAGTCAGCAATGCAGATGCGCTTAAAAAATTATGTACTGATCTTAAAAGCCACTTACACGACAGCGTGATAGTGCTTTGCAGCAACATAGACGGTAAAGCATTTGTGGCCATTGGTATCGCAGATACGGTGGTAGCAGCAAAAAACCTGGATGCCACCAGGATCATCAAAGAGCAGGTTGCCGGTTTAATAAAAGGGGGCGGGGGCGGACAAAAAAACCTGGGCACTGCAGGCGGACAGGATGTAAGTAATTTTAAAACCATTATTGAAAAGGTAAAATCCTTATTATAAAAATCAACTTCTTATTTTTTTAACGAAGGGAAGTTGTAATGGCTTCCCTTTTTTATTACATGTCATGAAAATAATTATAGAAACTCCCCGCCTGGTCTTGCGCCAGTTTACCATGGCGGATGCGCCGCTGATACTGGCGCTCAATAGTGCACCAGGTGTGCTGCAGTACATTCATGAACCGGGACTGACGAATGTTCAAGAGGCTGCGGATGTATTGCAAAATATCATCCTGCCTCAATATGCAAATAACCTGGGCCGCTGGGCTGTTCACACCAGGCACAACAACGATTTTATTGGTTGGTGCGGTTTAAAATGGCTGCAATCAACAAATGAAATAGATCTGGGCTATCGCTTTACGCCGCCTCATTGGGGCAAAGGCTATGCTACCGAGGCGGCACAGCATACATTAAACTACGGCCTCCATCAATTGAACCTGCAGGAAATTTTTGGTAAGGCTCACATTGATAATACCGCATCTCAAAACGTACTTGAAAAAATTGGAATGCAGTATGTAAAAGAAATTATGGAAGACAAGGTGCAGGTAAAAGTATATCGTGCCACTGAATCATTATAAAAATTATAGCCGCAATCGGTAAACAAATATCTTTGGTAAAATGATAATTCATGATCAGCTACAATCCTAAAGAGTGGTTTACATTTATATTCCGCTTTCACAAAGCAGATAGCTTTCGCCGGTTGTTCCCCCTGATTATCGGCATCAGTATTTATTCAGGTATTATTGCTTACGTGGAGATGGAATATTTTCAGCTTTCCGCAAATAGCTTTTTAAAAAACATTCCGCTTATGCACAGCCTGCTTGGCTTTGCAATATCCATGCTGCTTGTTTTCAGAACCAACACCGCCTACGATCGCTGGTGGGAAGGCCGCAAACTTTGGGGCAGCCTGGTCAATAACAGCCGTAACCTGGCCATCAAACTTACTGTAATTTTGTCTGAAGAAGATAAGGAGCAACGCCTCTTTTTTAGGAAAATAATTCCGGCCTACGCATATGCCTTGCGCAATCACTTAAAAGCAGAAAAAACAAGAATTGAACTGTTTGAAGAAGATGCCAGGCATCCTATTTTTAAACACATCGATACAGAAAAACACATTCCCAACCAGGTTGCCTTACTTATGTTCAGGCATATTCAGCAATTGTATAAAGAGCAAAAAATTAATGGCGATCAGCTCATCATTCTCAATGCAGAGCTGCAATCTTTTACTGATATCTGCGGTGCTTGCGAACGGATAAAAAACACGCCTATCCCTTTTTCGTACAGCGTATTTATAAAAAAATTCATCTTTTTCTATGTAATGACTCTACCCTTCGGTTATGTATTCAGCCTCGGGTACTACGTAATACCAGTAGTAGCTTTTATCTTTTATGTACTAGCCAGCCTGGAACTGATTGCCGAAGAAATCGAAGATCCGTTTGGCAACGATGAAAATGATGTGCCCACAGATAAAATTGCACTTAATATTCATAAACACATTGCCGAACTGATTTAATTTTTGTAAGGCAATTTTTTGTCCGGGCCAGGATACAGCCATGGTCATCATTGTTGCGTCGCCCTCTTGTACGGCATACCATTTTTGCACCGTAGGAACAGGCTGCGGCATGTTCCTACCCCTGCCTGATTTAAAAATTTTGTTAAACCAATTAAATAATCTGCGAATAAATTCGTAATTAAAAAATTCTACCTACATTTGAACTACTAAATATTTCGTATATCAAATCAACCAACATGAAAAAAATAATTTTTACCGCACTGGCAGCAGGTTTCATTAGTTTGTCATTTACTGCATCAGCGCAGGAGGATCTTAAACAAGACTCAAAAGACTACATCACAAAACCGGATAAAAAAGAAAAAAAAGAAACACAGGAAATTATTATTAAAAGCAATGGTGATAAACCCGTTAAACTGAATGTTGAAATTGACGGTGATAAAGTTACCATCAACGGAAAGCCTTTGTCTGATTTTAATGATGCAGATGTAACCATCAATAAAAGGAAATTCATCATCCGCGACGATCATGGAGGAAATATGACTTTTAATTTTGACGGCCCGGATGGAATGCCAGAGATTGCTGGTCTTGACCGCTTACAGGGAATGAAAAGAGGCCCCGGTGCTCACAGGCCTTTCCTTGGCGTAACAACAGAAAAAACTGCAGAAGGCGCTAAAATTGTGGAAGTACTAAAAGAAAGCGCCGCTGAAAAAGCCGGTTTAAAAAAAGATGACATCATTACCAAAATCGGCGATGAAAAAGTAAGTGATGCCGGAGAACTGGCTGAAATCATCAGCAATAAAAAACCAAAGGAAGAAATAAAAATAGCCTACATAAGGGATGGCAAAAAAAAGGATGTTAAGGCTGTATTGGGCGACCGGATTGAAGAAAGAAATATGGTTTTTAAATACGACAATTCCGGTCCGATGGCGCGTGGTTTTAAAGCTCCCCGTGTGCAGGTAAGACCAATGCCCGATGGTGACATGTTCCGGAATTTCAATATGGATGACAATTTTAATTTTGGCCCGAATGAGGACATAATAGGCGGCATGTTTCCGCGGCAAAAAAGGTTGGGATTAAAAATTCAGGATACAGAAGAAGGTGGAAATGTAAAAGTAATTGACGTAGAAGATTCATCCGCTGCACAAAAAGCCGGTCTTAAAAAAGACGATGTAATCACTGAAATAAACGGTCAGAAAATAAGCAATACAGATGATGCAAGGGAGCAGTTACAGGAAGTAGCCGACAAATCTGCCTACACCATCAAAGCGAAGAGAAACGGAACAGAAATGAATTTCGATATCAAGATTCCGAAAAAACTGAAGACCGCTAACTTATAAACGAAAACCTCCATGTAAAATCCATTCGTCTGTGGCCGCGGCCATTGGCGGATGGATTTCTTGTTTACCCTATCTAAAAGAGGGCATTTGAAATTTCCTCCTTTAGAAAATAGCCACCAACTTCTTTGTACATTTGCAACCGTGATAAAAAATGATAAATACGAGGTTGTAATCGGGCTTGAAGTGCACGCCCAGCTGCTTACCAAAAGCAAATTGTTCTGTGGCGACAGCGCTGCCTTTGGTGCTGCACCCAATACCCATATCAGTCCTATAACACTGGCGCACCCGGGCACACTACCCAAAATGAACAAACAGGCCATTGAATATGCTGTAAAACTGGGGCTCGCACTGCATTGTGAAATTGAACAGCAAAATTATTTTGCCCGCAAAAACTATTTTTACCCTGATTTGCCCAAAGGCTACCAGGTAAGCCAGCATACGACGCCCATTTGTAAAAACGGTACAGTGCGGATTAAGACCGGAGATACCGAACGCCACATCCGGCTGAACCGAATCCACATGGAAGAAGATGCCGGCAAAAGTTTACATGATGTAGATGAAAATTATACTGCCATTGATTTAAACCGTGCTGGTGTTCCCTTGCTTGAGATTGTAAGTGAACCCGATTTGCGCAGCAGTGAAGAGGCTTTTGCTTATGTAACAGAACTGCGTCGACTCGTGCGCTGGCTTAATATCTGCGATGGCAATATGGAAGAAGGCAGTATGCGTTGCGATGCCAATATTTCCATTCGTTTAAAAGGCGAAACAAAGCTGGGCACCCGGGTAGAAGTGAAAAACTTAAACAGCATCCGCAACGTAAAACGTGCCATTGATGTAGAGGTAAATCGCCTGATTGATATTGTAGAAAGTGGTGAAAAAGTGATACAGCAAACAAGAAGTTATGATGCGGATAACAACACCACTTTCTCGTTGCGCAGCAAGGAAGAAGCAGATGATTACCGCTATTTTGCTGACCCGGATCTCACCCCATTTAACATCACGCATGAATTTTTACAACAGGTAAAAGATGCATTGCCTGCGCTGCCTGAAGAACTGGAAAAAAAGTATATCTCGGTATTTAATTTACCAGTGTATGATGCGCAGGTAATTTGTGGTGATAAATTACTCGTTGATTTTTTTGAAGCGACCATACAACATACCAATCATTACAAAGCCGTAGTTAACTGGCTGATGGGTCCTGTAAAATCTTACTGCAACGATCGGGGTATTGATCTGTCAGACTTTCCGTTAACGCCCGAAAAAATAAGTGCACTGATTAAACTGGTGGATGAAGGCAAGGTGAATTTCAGTATCGCATCTTCAAAAATATTTAATGCTTTATTGGTTGATCCACGAAAGGAACCTTTACACCTTGCCACCACCTTAAACCTGCTGCAGGAAAGCGATACAGGCTCGGTTGCTGTTTGGGTTGACGAAGTAATTGCTAAGATGCCTGAAAAAGTAAAGGAATATAAAAGTGGTAAAAAAGGCCTGATCGGATTATTTGTAGGCGAAGTTAAAAAATTAAGCAAGGGCAAAGCAGATATGAATCTTGTAAATAAATTATTGGCAGAAAAATTAAATTAAACAACCGGAATGAAAAACTTATTAACGATTGCCTTGTGTGCTGCCACTTTATTATCATGCAATAATAAAAATGAGCCGGGAAAATTTATAGTAAACGGACAGATCAGCAATGCGCCTGATCAAAAAATATACCTGGAAGAATTGTTTTTCAGTGAAAAGAATCCGGAAGTGCTGGACACTGGCGAGATAAAAAATGGTCACTTTACAGTATCTGCACTGGCGGTGGAAGAAGGGTTGTACCGCATTCGCCTGGAAAAAGACAGCGCCTTTTTTGTATTGATCAATGATAAAGATGAAATCGGTTTTACAGCCGATTACAACAAACTTGCTACTGAGGCAGGCACATTTGCCTCTCCCGCAAATGCTTCATTAAAAAAATTCCTTGACGGCATCCGTTCACAAAGAATAGCACTTGAAAATAAATCGGCCGAACTGCGGCAGATGACCGCTTCAGGTCAGTCCGATAGCCTGTTAACTCTAAACAAAAATGAGCTGGCGGAAAAGGAAGTGGTATACAATCATTTTATCAGCCAGTATGTCGACACCACCACAGACCCTGTTGTGGCAATGTTTGCGTTGGGATATTCACAAACCATTGAGCCCGATAAATTAGAAAAACCTGTCGCCGGTCTTGCTGCAAGGTTTCCAAAACATATGGCTTTGAACAGCATGGTTGCGCAGTACAATCAACTTATTGCGCAATTCAAGGCAAAGCCGCACGAAGGCGGTATGGCGCCCGAAATAAATTTGCCTGACACAACAGGCAAACCATTTGCATTGAGTATGCTGAAAGGTAAATATGTGCTGGTAGATTTCTGGGCCAGCTGGTGCGCTCCCTGCCGGGCAGAAAACCCGAATGTGGTAAAAGCATACAATACTTTCAAAGATAAAAACTTTACTGTTTTAGGCGTTTCGCTTGACCAGGATAAAGGCCAATGGGAAAATGCCATCAAGGCAGACAGCCTGGACTGGTATCATATCAGCGATCTTAAATACTGGAGCAGCGCTGCTGTTAAATTGTATGGCTTTGATGGAATTCCTTACAACGTTCTTGTTGACCCAACAGGAAAAATTATCGCCATGAATTTAAGAGGCGATGCGCTTGAAAGCAAACTGGCAGGGATTTTAAAATAAACGCTTAATATTTTTTTACCGGTTCTTTTACGAGTGTGGTATCTTCTTTCAATAATGGTACCTGGTATCCACCGGTATCAATCATTGTTTTAGGAAACATCGTTTTTATTGTGCTCCAGTCTTGTGAAGTATAGCCTGTTTTGTACAAGTACAACCACTGCAAATTTTTAAGTGTTTTTAATTGAGCCACACCGCTTGCAGTAACTTTTGTGCCCACCAGGTTTAAATATTGCAGGCCGGAAATTGCTGCCAGTTGTGCCAAGCCCTTATCAGTAATAAAAGTGTTTGATAAATCGAGTTTGGTAAGATTGGTCAACTGTGCAATCTGTAAAATGTGTTCGTCCGCAATATTGGTATTCTGTAATTTCAGCCAAATGAGTTGTGGTTTTAATTGCTGCAATAGTTGCAAATCTGCTTTGTCAACAACACTGTCTGTTACAAAATTGGCCATTAAATAATTGGTGTTTTGGGCAACTGGCAACACAACAATATTTCTTGCTTTCAGCTGATCAATTATTTTTTCATCTGCTTTGGTAACCGTGGTTGCAGGAATATCTGTTCTTGGCTTTTGTGTTGCAGCAACGCTTTGTAAGGCTAGTAAAACAGGCTTTATTTTATCCGTTTGTGCAAGGTCTTTTACTTTTTTTCGTGCGTCGGCGTTGTTGGCAATCCACCAATGCAGCAAAGCAACCTGGCTCTCTGATAACTGTGGCTTTTCTTTTGGCGGCATATGGTGATCGTTATCTGTTGGCAGCAACAATCTTTTTATCAATTCGCTTGCATCTGCATTACCTGGCGTTATTACTTTCCCATCTTTTCCTCCTTTCATCAGCAGGCTTATTTCATCCATCCGCAGGCCGCCTTTTTGTTTATTGACGTTGTGACAGCTGTAACATTTGGTTTGTAAAATGGGAACAATTACATCAGTATAAGCAATGGCTTCCTGCACATTGGCAATGGGCTTAATTGTCGCATTCGCCAAAGTATCGTTGCTAAAAATTTGCTGCAACGGGCGACTCAAATAATCCGATCCATGTGTAAGCGATCCGCCCAAATGGCCGGTAATCATCAGTAACACAAACAACCCGGCCGAAAGTATTTTTTTATTAATAGCAAAAGCCGGATTTTTTTCTTTGGCATACAAAACCAGCGAAATCAATGTTACCGCAATGGCCATCCACATGTGCCAGCTTACAAGCGATTCATCGTAATCGTCACTTATTGATAAAAGGTAGCCTGTAATGCAGGAAGCAAAAGCCATACAACAACCAGCCAGCAAAATAACCGGAATTGCCGGGGCAAGTGCTGCATATTGGTTGTTACGGTTCATCCACTGCAGCAACAATGCGACGAACAAAATACCGATGGGTAAGTGCACCAGCAGCGGATGAAAATGACCAAAAAATTCAATGACAGATAAAAGTTTCAACAGATAAATTTTTATTAAGGCAAAATAAAAAGGCTTGTCCTGCTAGTGTAAAAGAGTTTTGTTACAAGCAGTTGTTTTCCAATCAGCATCGTTGTGTCACTCCCTTGTACATCTTCAGCAATATGCAATAACTAATCACAATACTTCAAGGAAACAACGTGTTACATCCAAATATAAAAAGGAAAATATAGTCTTCTGTGCATAACCAAATTTCCCTCCGTTATCAAAAGACTGTTACAAATATCTCTTTCTCAACAAATGCATCATATAAACATTAATAGCCCACTGATCAGCTAGTGGCTGGTGGGTAAAAGGAACAGTGGGCATATAATCCGGCGGACCAAATTCTGTAAGTACCGTTAGTACGTCTCCTTTTTGCTTTTTGATGGCAACCACAGTATCCCACCAGGCAAAATGCGCTTTTACCGCTTCCTCCCATTCCGGCGCTCTCGGGTCGCTTACCTGTGGCCCTTCCGCATGGCCAATGCGGGCATGCAAATGATCGGTTCTCTGTATTGCCAGATTCACCGTTTCCTGCTGATCAGCCAGTAAGCTTTCACTCACATTGCACCAGTGCGATATATCCATTGTAATGCGCAGGCCGGGTATTTGCTGCATAAATGTTTTGGCAACCGGTGCCGCAAAAAGCATCCTCGAACGGTGCGTTTCGTGACAAATTTTTATCCCCGTTTCTTTTGACAGCGCCATAGTAAAATCAATCAGCGCCTTGTTTTCTTCGTAACTGAAATAATCTTTACCGCTATGGCAATTGATGTATAAAGGCGATTGTACTTTATTGGTAACAGCAGCTGTAACCATCTGTTTAAAGCTGGAAAAATGTTCTGCATAATTGCTTTGATGACCGGCTGTAAGAAAGCCTACTTCCAGGTTATACTTTTTAAGTGCAGCAAATAATTCATCGGTTTCTTTTTGTGAATTGTTCCACCATATTTCTATACCGTCGTACCCTTCCTGTTTTACTTTGGCGCAATAAGCGTCTATGCTTCCCTGGTAGCCCCAGTTGGTAGCCAGTACTTTCAGTTGAAAACCTGTATTCATTTGATTGATTTTTTGTGGTATGGCAAATACATCCAGCGAAGTAAGCAATAACGCCGTTGTTGCAGATGTGGTTGTTTGTAGAAAGTTTCTTCGGTTTAACAGCATGGTCAGTGGTAAATGGTCAGTGGTGAGTAGTGAGTTTTGAGCAATCGTTCACTCAGCACTCACTACTCACAATACTAGCTTAAAATATCAGTAATTACTTTTCCTCTCGTATCAGTTAACCTGAATGGCCTTCCCTGGAAATCATAGGTTAGTTTTTCATGATCAAAACCCAGTTGATTTAAAATCGTTGCCTGAATATCAAAGGGCTCAACTTTACCACTGATGGCGCTATAACCAATTTCATCTGTCTCTCCATAAGAGAACCCTTTTTTGATACCGGCGCCTGCCATCCACATGGTAAATGCTTCTGTATGATGATCCCTACCCTTGTAAGGATTTTGTTTGCCTTCCCTGTTTTCCATCATCGGCGTTCTGCCAAATTCACCACCCCAAACCACCAACGTTTCTTCCAGCAAACCTCGTTGCTTTAAATCAAGTATTAAAGCCGTGATACATTTATCTACCGAGCGGCATTTATTGATAAAGCCGAGGTCAATTGCAAGGCTGGCATCGGTACCGTGACTATCCCAGCCCCAGTCAAATAATTGTACAAAGCGAACACCTTTCTCCACTAATTTTCTTGCAAGCAGTACATTGTTGGCGAAACATCCGTGGCCGGGTTTGGTGCCATACATTTCATGAATATAAGCAGCCTCATTGTTAATGTTCATCACTTCCGGTGCAGCTATCTGCATCTTATAAGCCATTTCATATTGCGATATCCTTGATAAAATTTCAGGATCATTGTAGGTTTTATATTCTTCTGCATTTACCTGGTTAATGGCATCAATACTTGCTTTGCGAAGGTCCCTGTCCATACCTTCCGGATCTTTAATAAACAATACCGGATCGCCTTCGCTTCTGCATTGAACGCCCTGGTATACGCTTGGCAAAAAGCCGCTTCCCCACACGCTTTTACCTGCATCGGGATTTTTTCCTCCACTGGTTAACACCACAAATCCGGGCAAGTTTTGATTCTCTGTACCCAAGCCATAAGTAGCCCACGATCCAATACTGGGTCTGCCTAAACGTGCCGAACCCGTATGCACCATCAGCTGTGCCGGTGCATGGTTAAACTGGTCGGTAGTAACTGCTTTTAAAAAACTTATTTCATCTACAATAGAAGCCAGGTGCGGCATATTTTCGCTTACCCATGCACGGGAGTTGCCATGCTGCGCAAACTTTGCCTGCGGCCCCAGCATTTTAGGAACACCTCTGATAAAAGCAAACTTCTTTCCTTCCAGTAATGACTGCGGACAATCCTGTCCATCCATTTTCATCAGCTCGGGCTTGTAGTCAAACAGCTCCAGTTGCGATGGGGCGCCTGCCATATGCAGGTAAATCACGCTTTTTGCTTTGGCGGCAAAAGGCGGCAACTTGGGCATCAGCGGATGAGCAGGATCAAACGCTACACTGCTGCTCTGCGGCCCTTTGCCGGCGCAGCTTCCAAACAGCGAGCCCAATGCCAGCGCACCCAAACCCATTGCACTTTCTTTTAAAAAGTGGCGGCGGGTATTCATCTGCATCACGGCTTTTTCAGCCTCCCTTATCAACCGCTGCTGGTGTAATTGTTTTTGTGTCATTGTAATAGTTTGTTGTGTTATCTACTGCAATTAGTTCTGCTCTATAACATCATTTATAAATCATCACTCATAATTGTTCCCTAGTTTTTCGTCACCACTTCGTCCAGGTTCAGCATTGCATTGGCCACGACCGTTAATGCGGCTGTTTCCGGATTGTTGTGTTCATTCGGTGCTCCAATCAGCTCACATGTTTTCTCTTCATCTTTTTTAAATTTATTGAAAGCAGTGTTGTATAAATTTAATAAAGCCTGTAAACTTTTTGCATCAATATCATGCATGGTTGCCAGCTGAAATCCCTTTTTTATTTGCTCACTGGTTTCTTTCCCGGCAACGGCCTGAATACGGTAAGCGAAGTTTCTTGCGATGTCAATATACGCAGAATCATTCAATGTGGTGAGCGCCTGCAAAGGTGTATTGGTGCGGATGCGCCTGGCGGTACACACTTCACGTGCCACACCGTCAAATGTCATCATAGATGGGTAAGGTGCTGAACGTTTCCAGAAAATATACAGTGCACGGCGATACTGTTCGTTTCCTTTTGGCTGTTGCCATTCTTCACCGTTCCAGGGCGAAAGCCAGATACCGTTTGGCTGCCAGGGATAAACGCTGGGACCACCAATTGCCTGGTTCAGCAAGCCGCTGATGCTTAAGCTTTGGTCGCGGACCTGTTCGGCTGATAAACGTACCCTTGATCCGCGGGCATATAATTTATTGTAAGGATCTTTTTGCTGTAATTCAGGCGGGAGTTTTGAATCCTGCTGATAGGCAGCACTCATCACAATTGTACGGATCAGTTTTTTAACGCTCCAGTTATCCTGGTGCATAAACCGGTAACTGAGCCAGTCAAGCAGTTCAACATGCGTTGGCGCAATGCCCTGCGAACCCAGGTCTTCCAGCGTTTCTGCCAGTCCGTTTCCAAACAGTTGTTCCCATATACGATTCACCATGGTTCGGGCTGTTAATGGGTTTTGTTCTGCCGTTAACCACATGGCCAGGCCAAGCCTGTTTTTGGGTGCATTGGCAGGAAAAGGGTTGAGCGATTTAGGTACATCCGGTTCCACCGCGTCGCCTTTTACAAGCCAGTTACCACGATTGAAAATATACGAAGTACGATGCATGTCCGGTGGGTTTTCAAACATCACCGGGGTTGTGGTAACTTTTGCGTTCACCAGTTGCCAAAACCAGCTGTAGGCAGAATCGTATCCCGGTTTTTCTTTGCCGGGAAAGGCTTCTTTAAAACGAAACCATTCAAACAAAACGCCGGTTTGTTCCGGTGTCTTCAGGCTGCTATTTTTATAGGTAAAATAGAGATCATGAAAGCCATTGGTCGCTTTGATTTTAGTATTGGCAATTTTCCAGCCTTCTTTTACCGGCGCAATTTGTACGGTAGTTAAAACCGGACCGTTTAAAGAATCGGTATGAATGGTCCAAACACCATTATTTACAGACGAAGTATAGCGAAACAATAACTCCTGTTTATTGCTGAGATCAACATGCTGTAACCTGCAGGAACCATTATTGCGCATGCCTGCATACCAGCTACTTACAAGGGCTGCATTTACAAACTGGTTACATTGCAAGGAGTTGATGGTTGGCTGCCATGTTTTTAAAAAAGTATAATAGGCTTTGGCTGTATCAGCCGATGAATTGCCGGTAATCCATTTTGTTAAGCGAAAAATGGTGGCGCTGTCCCTGCCGGAGTATTGCCGCAACAAGGGATAATCGGCTTGAGAGTCTTCATCTCTTGCGTTGTTGAAAAAAGCCATGAACTTATAATAGTCATCATGCTTAAACGGGTCGTACGGGTGACTGTGGCATTGCACACAACCAAAACTAGTGCCCATCAATCCCTGCCAGGTGGTGTTTACCCGATCCATTACGGCGGCGGTTCTAAACTCTTCATTGTCGGTTCCACCTTCATCATTTGTCATGCTGTTGCGGTGAAAAGCGGTGGCGATATAGTCATCGTCTGTTGCATCCGGCAACAAATCGCCGGCAATTTGCTCCACCAAAAATTGGTTATAGGGTTTGTCTGCATTGAAATTTTCGATGAGCCAATCACGGTATTTCCAGATGTTTCTGCCCATGTCTGCCTCATAGCCTTTGGTGTCGGCATAACGTGCCAGATCAAGCCACATGCTGGTCCATTTTTCACCATAATGCGGCGAAGCCAGTAAGGAGTCAACCAGATTTTCATAGGCTTTGTTGCTGCTATCATTCAGAAACTGCTGCGCAATATTTTCTGAAGACGGCATACCAATTAAATCCAGGCTAACCCTTCTTAACAGCGTTTTTTTATCGGCCTGCGGCGATGGTTTTAAATCCTGTTCATTCAGTTTTTGTTCTATAAAATAATCAACTTCGTTTTTTACCCAGTCACTTTTTTTATTGATTAAACCAAAGAAACTTTTGGCCTGTGGAACAGCGACTTCCTTTACCGGGGCATAGGCCCAGTGCTGGCCCCAGGCTGCACCCTGTTTTATCCAGGTTGACAAGATTTCAATATCTTCTTTGCTGAGTGCATCATGTTTATAAGGCATCCGTTCTTCGGGATCTTTCAGGGTTAAACGGCGGATCATTTCGCTGTGTTCAGGATCACCGGGTATAATCGCCTGTTTGCCTGATTTGGTTTTGGCCAGCGCTTCTTCTCGAAACAATAAACTAAAACCACCTTTCTGTTTTACCCCGCCGTGGCAGGTAATACAATTTTTATTGATGATAGGTTTTACCTGGGTTGTAAAATCGATGGTTGATTTCCGGATGCCGATCAGCCAGCTGCTCGCCGCCAGGGCAACCAATATCAAAACAATAAAGATGATTTTTTTATGCATGCCGGAAGAGCAGGTTGAGTATAAATGTTACCCTTAAAGTTAAAACTTTGTATGGAAGAATGTTTTTAAAAAATTATTTGGTGTATATGCACGAATTGACCCGAAGAATCTGACTGCTGTATTATTAAGTTTCTGTGTAAATTTAGAGTTAATAATAACCATAATAATCTTCCATCAGGTTGAATCTTTTTTGTACAGTTCAGCCATTTATTGACATAAAAAAAAGACACGTGAAGTACTTATTGATAATGATATTTTTCTTGAATTACCATTTTATCCAGGCTCAAAAAATTAAAGAGGAGGGATCATTTGTTGAAAATTTCAATAACCCTGCTTCAAAAATTTTCAGGTATGGCTCAACTGGCAATGCTGCTGATTTTAAAAAGGCACTCGGAGTAAATTCAATCACAGAACAAGGTACTAAAATACTTTCTTTTAAGATTGATCCGACGGACTCTGCCGGGCCCGGGCGTGGACCAGAAATTATTTCAAACAACTTTACCCATTTTGGCACTTATTCAGCAAGGCTTAAAATACCTGATGTTGTAAAAACACAGCCCAATGCCGGAGCAGTGGTCGGGTATTTTACCTATCACGTTGATAGCATTCCCGGCCTCAGTGAAATCGATTTTGAATGGTTAATTGCTGACCCGCAAGTAATTTATATTGGAACATGGACAGGACACGAAAGCACTTTAAAAAGAATCGGCCGCACCATCAACCTGGCCAAGGGAATCATTTACACCACGGAGTATAAAGAAAATTATAATGGCGCAAGTGAGCAATTGACTGGGATGCAAAGTCAGCCGGCATCCATCGCACCGATACCCGGTTACAATGCTTCTTTAAAATTTTATACCTATGGTTTTGACTGGTACCCGGACCGCCTGCGCTGGTGGATATTGCACCCTGTGACCAATGAAAAAATTATACTGTGGGATTACCAGGGATCGCAAAGGGGGATACCGCAAAATCATAGCCATTACAGGATGAACTTCTGGCACACGAACAACTGGCCCGTTCAAACTAATCCCAGTTCAATAGAAAAACCAAATCAACCTTACGAACTGGAGGTGGATTGGATGTCCTATCATCCATTTAATAAATGAGGTAGCTGGCACATGCATTGACCTGAATGGAATATTTAATTCAGGGTAAACTTTCAATTCTTCGTCACCACTTCATCCAGGTTCAATATCGCATTTGCAACAACAATCAGGGCAGCAGTTTCGGGGTTGGTATGTTCGTTGATGCCACCCACCATTTCGCAGGTGTTATCTGCGTTATTTTTAAATTGATCATACCCTTTTTTATACAAATTGGTCAATGCCTGTAAACTGCCTGCGTCTATTTCATGATGAGTAGCGAGTTTAAAACCGGTCTTAATTTGTTTGGCTACCTCGCTGCCGGCAAGGGTTTGCATGCGGTACGCAAAATGCCGCGCCAAGTCAATATAAGCTGAATCATTCAAGGCTGTGAGCGCCTGCAATGGCGTGTTGGTACGGATGCGGCGCACGGTGCATACTTCGCGGGAAACGCCATCGAAGGTTAACATAGAGGGATACGCCGCGGACCTTTTCCAGTAAGTATACAAGGCCCGGCGGTACTGATCTTCATTTTTACTTTGCACCCACTCGGCACCATTCCAGGGCGAAAGCCAAATGCCTTTTGGCTGGTAAGGAAAAACACTGGGGCCAAACATTTTATTGCTGATCACGCCGCTGATGCAAAGTGCCTGGTCCCTGATTTGCTCAGCGGATAAGCGAACCCTTGGATAGCGTGCGTAGAATTTATCCAACGGATCTTTCTGTAATTGCTCCACCGTTATTTTTGAATCCTGCCGGTATGTACTGCTGAGTACAATTGTTTTGATTAACTTTTTTACGCTCCATTGATCACCATGCATAAAGCGATAGCTTAGCCAGTCCAGCAGTTCCTGGTGCGTAGGTGTTGTGCCCTGTGAGCCCATATCCTCCAGCGTTTCCACCAGGCCGGTGCCAAACAATTGTTCCCATACTCGGTTGACCATTGTGCGTGCAGTCAGGGGATTTTGGTCAGACGTTAACCATTGCGCCATGCCCAGCCTGTTTGCCGGCGCATTGGCCGGTAGCTTGCCCAACGATTTCGGAATATCCGGCTGCACGGCCGCACCTTTTACAAGCCAGTTGCCTCGTTCAAATACATAAGACGTGCGGTGCAGGTTGGCGGGGTTATCCATCATTACCGGCGTAGTGGGCACATCGGCATTCAGCAGACGCCAGTATTTTTTTTCAACACTGTCATAACCCGGCTTGCTGGCGGAAGCGAGTTCGTTTGTAAAATAAAACCAGTCGAATAACGCACCGGTAGCTTCCGGTTTTTTAAGCAAAGGATTGATGTAGGTAAAATATAAATTATGAAAACCAGTTTGTGGAATGATGTTGGTCTCGTTAATTGTCCAGCCATTTTTTGTTTGCTTCAGTGGAACATTTGCAATAACAGGACCGGTTGGCTCATCAATATGTATTTGCCAGGTACCGCCTGCAGCATAACCTTGGTACCGGAAAATCAATTGTGTGCGGTTGGTAAGGTCCACATTTTTTAGCCGGCACAGCGCCTTGTTGCGCAAGGCCAGCCATTTGGTATCGGACAATTCGCTATTGGTAAAACTATCGCAGGTAAGGCTGTTGTAAGCGGGTCCCCATGTTTTTAAAAATACATAGGCTTCCTTTGCTTTGGCAGGAGAAGCATTGCTTTGGAGCCAGTTAGTTACGGCCAGCAATTCTTTTTGCAAGCTATCATTGTAATGCCGTAATAAGGGATAATCTGCTTCAGTATCTTCATCGCGACTGTCATTATAAAACGCCAGGAACTTATAGTAGTCTTCATGCTTAAATGGATCGTAGGGATGACTATGGCATTGCACGCAGGCAAAAGTTGTTCCCATGGTGGCCTGCCAGGTGGTGTTCACCCTGTCCATTACGGCTGCTGTTCTGAACTCTTCATTATCTGTACCGCCTTCATCATTGGTCATAGTGTTGCGTTGAAAAGCTGTTGCAATGAAGTCTTCGTCGGTTGCCCCCGGTAATAAATCGCCGGCTATTTGTTTGGTAAGAAAACTATCATAAGGAATATCCCGGTTAAAGGCATTGATGAGCCAGTCGCGGTAATGCCAGATGTTCCGGGTATCGTCCCGTTCGTAGCCTTTGGTGTCTGCATAGCGTGCAAGATCCATCCAGAGTGCAGCCCATTTTTCACCATAATGCGGCGATGCCAGCAAGGAATCAACCAGGTTTTGATAAGCTTTGTCGCTGCTGTCAATCAGGTATTGTTGGGCAATATTTTCAGGCGCAGGCATGCCGATGATATCCAATGCGGCACGACGCAGCAGGGTTTCTTTATTGGCCTGCGGTGAAGCGGATACTCCGGCTGCTTTCCGTTTGGCTTCAATAAAATTATCTACTTCGTTGCTGGCCCATTTGCTGCTGGTTTTAAATAAACCAAAAAAAGTTGCTGGCTGCGGAACAGGCGTTTCTTTAACTGGTGCATAGGCCCAGTGCTCGCCCCAATGGGCGCCTTCATTAATCCAGCGGGTGAGGATTTCGATATCTGCTGCTGATAAATGATCGTGTTTATAAGGCATCCGTTCTTCCGGATCTTTCAATGACAGCCGCCTGAGCATTTCGCTGCTGCCGGCGTCGCCGGGTATGATGGCCGGCTTACCGGATTTTGTAATGGCCAGCGCTTCTTCGCGGAAGAGCAGGCTAAAGCCGCCTTTTTGTTTTACGCCGCCATGGCAGGTAATGCAGTTTTTGTTGAAGATGGGTTTAACCTCTGTTGTAAAATCAACTGGTGGTTTTTTGGTGATATACAAAAAACTACTGCCCGCCACGAGGAACAAGATAGCCACAACAGTGATTTTTTTAGAGAGAAAGGCAGGCATTGAATTTTCGTTTTTGCTTATTAAAATTAACGATAATTGGCCGAATTAACCTCATCTGGTTTAAATACAAAAAGTTCATTCATGCGTAGAGATAAGCAGAAAAAAGGAACATTTGAGAACATTAATTTTAAGGCAAGCATGGAACCAAAAAATTATTAGTCTATTTCGCAATGTGTTAAAAATTACAAACATAATTAATGACTTCAATTACCAAACTCAATGAACCAAATAGGTATAACGTACAAGAGGGCGACGCAAGAATTTACCACATAGCTTCTTAGCCCAGACAAAATAAAAATAACATCACAGATAATACAAAAGCCGAAGCGATTAAACTTCGGCTTTTACTTTTTTAGACTGATCTGTTATTCGTTAATGCCTTCCAGTGCAAGAAAAAACGCGTACTCTCTTGCCTTATCTTTTAATGGTTTAAACCTTCCGGAAGCGCCTCCGTGACCGGCGTCCATGTTGGTGTACAGAAACAATTTATTGCTGTCTGTTTTCATGGCTCTTAATTTGGCTACCCATTTAGCGGGCTCAAAATATTGTACCTGGCTATCGTGTAAGCCCGTTGTTACAAGCATATTTGGATAGGCTTTCTTTTCTACATTGTCGTAGGGCGAATAGCTCTTCATGTAGTCGTAACTTTCCTTGTTGGCGGGGTTGCCCCATTCATCGTATTCATTGGTGGTAAGCGGTATGGATGGATCGCTCATGGTAGTGACCACATCCACAAAAGGCACGGCTGCAATTACGCCGTTCCAAAGATCGGGACGCATATTTACTACGGCACCCATCAGCAAGCCGCCGGCACTGCCGCCGTTGATGTACAAATGTTTGGTGCTGGTATATTTATTGTCCAGCAGCCATTGAGCGCAATCGATAAAATCGGTAAAAGTGTTTTTCTTTTTCATCATTTTTCCATCCTCGTACCAGTAACGGCCCATCTCCTGGCCACCACGAATATGCGCAATGGCAAAAGCAAAACCGCGGTTGAGCAGACTTAACCTTATACTGTTGAAAGCGGCGTCTGTACTGGCGCCATAACTACCATAAGCATACAACAGCGCGGGCGCATTGCCATCTTTATTAAAGCCCTTTTTGTATACGATAGAGATAGGGATTTTTGTACCATCTTTGGCCGTAGCAAATGCACGCTCAGTTGTATAATCGCCCACTTTAAAATCCCCCAGCACTTCCTGTTGTTTCATTAGCTTCTTTTCTTTTGAAACCATGTTATAATCATACACAGAAGCTGGTGTTGTTAAGGAGGTATAATTAAACCGCAGCACATCTGTATTGTAATCTGCGTTGGTACCAATACTGGCCGTATAGGCTGGTTCATCAAAGGCGAGATAGTGACTGGCATTGTCTTTCAGGCTGATGATATGGAGTTGTGTAAGTCCGTTGATTCTTTCAGACACCGTCATGAAATTTTTGAACAATTCAAAATTCTGCACCAGGATACTGTCGCTGTGCGGCACCATATCTTTCCAGTTGCTGGTGTCTTTTTTATCTTCGGGGCAGGTGACTATTTTAAAGTTTTTTGCATGCAGGTTGGTGCGGATGTAGAACTGGTTATTGGCATGATCCACATCGTACAACACTTCTTTCATGCGTGGCTGAAAAACCGCAAATGCATCACCCGGTTTATCGGCATTGATCCATTTTATTTCTGACGATAAAGTTGCCTGTGAAGTGATTAAAATGTACTTGTCTGATTTGGTTTTGCTTACGCCAATATAATTGCTGGGATCTTTTTCTTCGTATACAATTTTATCCTGCATCGCGTCGGTTTCAAGCTCATGTTTTTTTATTTTTTCTGACAACAAGGTGACCGGATTTTTTGCAGTGTAAAAAATAGTTTTGTTATCGTTGGCCCAAACCGGGTCGGCCTCAGTATCTGTGATGGCATCTTTATAAATTTCACCCGTCTGCAGATTTTTTATGTAGATGGTGTATTCCCTTCTTGACAGCATATCAATGCCATAAGCCAGCAAATTATTATCCGGACTGATGGCAAAGCCGGTAGCTGAGAAATAGTTATGTCCTTCCGCCATCGCATTCACATCGAGCAATACTTCTTCAGGCGCACCCAATGTTCCTTTTTTTCTGCAGTACACAAAATAATCTTTGCCTTCTACCTGCCTGCTGTAATAAAAATAGCCCTGTTTAAAAAATGGCACGGACTCATCCTTTTCTTTTATGCGGGCTTTCATCTCCAGATACAATTTTTCCTGCAATGCCTTTGTGCCCGACATCATGGTGTCGTAATATTTATTTTCAGCCACCAGGTAATCAACTACTTTGGTACTGTCAGGACCTTTCTTAAAAAAGTCATTTAGCCAGTAATAATTATCTGTTCTTGTATCGCCGTGGGCGATTAATTCTTTCGGTTTTATTTCGCATACCGGCGGTGCGATATGAGCTGGCCAGTTGTAAGAGGTTTGTTTCAAAGTTGATTTGTTATTACATGATAAAGCCGCCATTGTTATAATTGCCAAAGGCAGCCAGTTTTTTGTTTGCAGGTGCATATGTGGATAGTATTTAGTAAAGTATTAATGTTGATATAACAGCGAATTAAAATTACCTGTCTGCTAATTTCTTCTTGCCAGTACAATCGGTAATTTAAATTGTTTTGTCTTGCCTTTCAAATTAAAAACTTCAGCAAACACAATGTAAATTCCTACCGGCAGCTGCTGACTTTTTTCTCCCAATCCATCCCAAATAAATTTACCCTTCGTACCACACAACGCATTGCGCTGCAGGTAACGCACCTTTTTGCCCGCAGCATCAAAGATAGTGATGTTAGCCACATAGCCCGGCTCCGGAAAATTATAACTGAGTGTTGCAAAATCATCCTGACTATCATTATCGGGCGAAACAATTTCTGGTGCCAGTTTCAATTCGCCCTGTAAAGTTTCGGTGATATGAAATTGTGAATTTTTGAAAGCGGGAGTTCCGTAACCTGCGCTGATGGCTGCTGAATGCCAGTTGGCTGCTGATTGCGATGGTGCATTGTAATCAATTCTTTCCAGCGATATACCTTCCGTATGATCGAGCAATTTAAAATGCCATTGATCACTATAAGTTACCTCATCAATAATATTTCCCTGTGCATTTAAAACAACCACACTGCTTTTATCATTATTATAAGAAGGCAGATTTACTGTGACGAAAGCATCAGGGTTCTGCGTGACGTACGATGATTTTACCCAGTCAATATCTTTGCTTAGCAAAATAAATTCCTGCGGAAAGAGGAGGTAATTTTCTGCGCTGATTGCTGTGATATTGCTGATGGCGCCGTTGGTTCCGAGGTTAGCGATGTAGGTTTGTTTAAGATCAATTATTTTATTGCTGCGGTTGTAGAGTTCAACATAATCACTGCCTGCTGCTGGCGGATCAAACAAAATTTCGTTGATGATTAGGTCAAGGCTGTCGGCTACAACACTTCGTCCAACCTTTACAATATTTTTAATTCTAATAGCATTACCAACACAATCTGTAATGCCCGTTACGGTGACAGAATAAATTTTTGACGCTTCAAGTGGAGCGCTTAACTCCAGGTTTACTTTATCCGGCACTGGAAATATAGCGGTGGCAACGACAGGCAAACCGATGCCATCGCTGATACTGTAATTGTTTACTGAAATGGCTTTCAGGGCGTCCAGTGGTTCGTCAAAAACAAGGACAATATTTACGCTGTCTGTTGCATAGGCACGCAATAATTTCGGCGCATTGGTATCGGGATTTATTGCATCGACGGTATTCTTTATACCCGGCGAACCTCCTCTTGCATCTGTGCTTGCCTTCCAGTTGCTGCTTCCTGAACAAGGATTTTTAGTGTCCGTCATTTCAAGGCTCCATCCGCCCTGCTTTTTTAATTCATTCTGATACCAGTTGTCTGAATAGTTAACAGCATGAATTACTTTTTCCTGTGATGAGATAATTGATAACACATCACCCTCATTTCCCAGTGAAGGGAAACTGGTGACTGCGATCGCCTTTCCTAAGCTTGTAAATGTTCCAAGTGCGTTGCTGGAGCAGATTATTACGAGGCTATCTGATGGTAAAATAAAATCAGGCATGGCCCCGCTTGTGCCTGAACGACCACTCAATTTCCATCCTTTTAAATTGATGGGTGTTATCGAAGTGTTCTTCAATTCTATCCATTCATTGTTTGGCAAATTACCCTGTGTTACAGGATGCGCCATTATTTCATCGATTACTATATCATACAAATGGCTGTTGTTAAGCGTTACAAATACAATAGGCGCAACTGCATTTATGATTGCATTGCCTGCTATATCCTGTACCCCATTTATTGTTAGCTGATTGTTTGGCAAGCCCGGCAAATTGTTGTTGAATGTTAGATGAACAACTGTATTATCAAATGCATCCAGCAAAGCTTTGACCGATGCTCCTATTCCATTATTTACAGAATAGTTAGCCGCTACCTGGCTGCTGATATTATCCAACGGTTCATTAAAAAATACATCCAGTTCGTTTGCACTGATTGCTTTTGCGTTTTGTACAACCGGTGGAGTAATATCGGGGGCTATCGTTTTTACTTCTATGTCATCAAAAAAATGTCTTTGTATAAAGCTGGCTGTGCTTTGTTTTACAAGTATTCCAAAGAATGAAGAAGTTGTAATGTTGGCATCTGAAACGGTCCCTTCTGTAAAATAATTTGTGCCAGCACCCGTCATGTCACGATTTAATGTCCAGTTGTTTGCCGCATCTCTTGTAACTTTTATTTTTATTTTATTGTTGGATGAGCTGCTGACAGCGCCATCAACACCGTCGATGATTTTAACTGCTGTTGCATTACCTGCGTCTTTACGGTATAAGCTTATTTCATCGGCAGTATTTCCGATTCGTACTACATAACCCGCATTGTCAAGCGCTTCCAAATTGCCTGAAGTGGATACCAGGTAGACATCTGTGTAGTTGGCACCTGAAGTAGCGAAGGTCAAATTAATATAGAAATCCCACTGCGCATTTACCGCCAGTGTGTTGGGCGTAGTGATAAAAAAACTGCTGTTGATCACTGTGTTATTACTTTGCAACTGGCCGGACGGGTTTACTATCCAGTCGACTCCAGTGCTTGTCCATACAGGGTTTGAAGTATAGTCGCCGTCGGAAAAATTTTCTGAGATCTGTGCATGCGTTATTAAATGAGTACACAAAATCATGGGCATGAAAATCATTAGTATCTTATGCATGAGAACGGGTTTAAATATTTCAGGTATTATCAAGTGGAGAAAAAAGGAAAGCAAGAGGACAGCTTAAAAGAAGAATATAGCTACCGGGTATTTTAAAGATACTGTTTTTAATATATTTATTTATAATCGTAAACGTAAAAAATGAATTGTACAACTTTCAATAAGGCTTATAAAACAGTATTTGTAATTTAATTAAAGAATGGTTTTATTAAATGCCTCACAATTTTACCTGCAGGAATGTTTGGCTGGTTGAGAAATAGTATTTATTTTCGCACCCGCAATGATGACAATAAAACATACAAAAACAACTAAGAAACATTCCGGTAGCGGGAGGTAATCAGTGTTTTGTTTGTTACACAATATGCACAGCCTTCCGCCAAAACGGGAGGCTTTATTTTGTCCTCTCTTTTAAAGGCAGACTGAGAACAAATCAAAACCTTTAATCAAAATAAAAACTAAACAAATGAAAGTTGCTGTAGTTGGCGCTACCGGGTTGGTAGGCACAAAAATGTTACAGGTATTAGCCGAAAGAAATTTCCCGGTAACCGAATTAATTCCTGTCGCTTCTGAAAAATCAATTGGTAAAGAAGTGGAGTTTAAAGGAAAGAAATACAAGGTAGTTGGTTACGAAGACGCTATTGCAGCAAAACCAGCCATTGCTATTTTTTCAGCCGGTGGTGGTACATCATTGGCCATTGCACCAAAATTTGCTGAAGCCGGCATTACTGTAATCGACAATTCCAGCGCATGGCGTATGGACCCCACAAAAAAACTGGTTGTACCTGAAGTAAATGCGGATGTGCTGACTGCTGACGATAAAATTATCGCCAATCCAAATTGTTCTACTATTCAAATGGTTGTGGTTTTAAAACCATTGCATGACAAATATAAAATTAAAAGAGTTGTAGTATCTACCTACCAAAGCGTTACTGGTACCGGCGTTAAGGCGGTAGAACAATTGATGAATGAGAGAAAGGGCGTGGAAGGAGAAATGGCTTATAAGTATCCAATTGATTTAAATGCTATCCCACAAATTGATGTGTTCCTGGAAAATGGTTACACCAAAGAGGAAATGAAAATGACACACGAAACGGTGAAAATTATCGGTGATGCCAATATTAAAGTAACCGCTACCACGGTGCGTATCCCCGTAATGGGCGGCCATAGCGAAAGCGTGAACATAGAATTTGAAAATGATTTTGATCTTGCAGAAGTAAGAGAACTGTTGAGTAAAGCGCCGGGTGTTGTGGTGCAGGATGATATAGCTAATTTCATTTACCCGATGCCATTAACCGCTCATGAAAAGGATGAAACCTTCGTCGGCAGAATACGCCGGGATGAAACCCAGCCGAATACGTTGAACTGCTGGATTGTGAGCGATAATTTACGGAAAGGTGCTGCCACCAATGCTGTGCAGATTGCAGAATATTTGCTCGAAAAGGGATTGGTGTAAACCCATCTTAATAAAACTAAAAACGGCCATCTTTAAAAGATGGCCGTTTAATTTCATTTTATTATTTCAGGATGATTAACTAATCGTCCAGGTTTCATTTCCGCGTAATAATTTATCCAGATCGCCCTTGCCTTTTTTAGAAATAATTTCTTCTATCTGCATCGCCATTCCATCTTCATAGCAAGGCCGGTCAGTTTCAAAAAATACTCCAAATGGTCTTGGTAAATGGCCGGCCAGTCTTGGATCATCAAACATGCGGATCAATATCTGCGCCTTGTAAAAATCTTTTTCATCGTGTATCCAAAGGTCATCTGCACTTGCTTTACCTTCTCCAACTTCTACAATCACCGGTTTAAATCCATCCAGTTTAATGCCTTTATTTTTTGAAGCACCAAATAACAATGGCTTTCCCTGCTCCAGGTACAATCCTTCTTCTTGCTTTGTGCCTTTTTCAGTAAATATTTCAAAAGCCCCGTCATTGAAAATATTGCAGTTCTGGTAGATCTCTAAGAATGAAGACCCTCTATGTGCCTGAGAACGCAACAACATAGACTGAAGATGTTTTGGATCTCTGTCCATAGTTCTTGCTATAAAGCTGGCGTCGGCTCCCATAGCCAATGCCAATGGATTAAACGGATGATCGATACTGCCAAAAGGAGATGACTTGGTAATTTTATTTTCTTCCGATGTAGGCGAATATTGCCCTTTTGTTAAACCATAAATCTGGTTATTGAACAACAATACATTTACATCAAAATTTCTGCGCAGCAAATGAATGGTATGGTTACCACCAATACTTAAACCGTCACCATCACCTGTAACTATCCAAACACTCAATTCAGGACGGGCAGCTTTCAGTCCACTGGCTACTGCGGTTGCCCTTCCATGAATACTATGCATACCATAGGTATTCATATAATACGGAAAACGGCTGCTGCAGCCAATACCGCTGATAATTACAATGTTTTCTTTTGGAATACCCAGCGTAGGCATTACTTTTTGTACCTGGGCCAAAATGGAATAATCGCCGCAACCCGGGCACCAGCGCACTTCCTGGTCAGTAGCGAAGTCTTTTGCAGTTAGGGTTTGTACGGGTTCAGAAATTACTGTTTCACTCATATGGACTTTTTATTAGTGTGTAAAGTTACAAATAGATGCTAACATTAGAAAATGAAAACACTTATCCGATATACATTAACAATTAAGTTCTGCACTTTATTGTTCTTTACTCTCTTTTAAAAAATCTTTTACACCGGCGACAATCTTTTCCACCATTTGTTGCTGAAAACCCTCGTCCAGAATTTTTGTTTCTTCCTCCAGGTTACTAAGAAAAAGCGTTTCAATTAACGCATTGGGATATTCGGTGGGGCTGTTGAGCATGAAATTGAAAGAGCCAGTATTGCCATATTCCTTTAAACCCAGTTCCAGCATGCGTTTATAAATATCCAGGCTTAAATTTTTAAACCCGATATACCGGTAATAGGTACTGGTACCGCCGGTACGAAACGGGTCTTCGGATGAATTAAGATGAACGCTTAACAATAAATCCGGCAGACTATCCCTGTAAAAAAGTATCCGCTCTTTATTATCAAAAAATTCCTCTTCTGTACGGGTCATGATCACTTTTGCACCTTCCTTTTCCAATGCTTTCTGCAACTTTAACGCCACCGCCAGCGTGATTTCTTTTTCGTAAACACCTGTTGCACCGACGGCCCCGGTATTTTTACCGCCATGGCCGGCATCAACCGCAATTACCAGGTTTTTTAAAGAAAGATTTTCCGGCTGGTGTTTGATCTTTATTATCAGGGTATTGCCACTGTAATAAATCAGGTGTCCCCAATGCTGCGCATGTTTTAAAGAAATGGTTATTCTGAAAAGTCCATCCTCCACCTGTTGGTAGTCAATCTTCCTGATTTCTTTTGCTGTTTGCAATTGGGTAATCCAGTTGGTATTATTAGTAGCGCCATAAATATCCACCACTAAGGTAGAAGGATCTGTAAATTGGTATGACTGGTAAGGCAATCTTGCAAACAAGCCCACCTTTACGTAATCGTACCGGTCGTCTCCATACACATTCCATTTATCAGTCAACGATTCAGGAGTAAAAGTTCCTTTGGGCATTAATGTTACCAATTCATCGGGAATATAGGCTGTTCTGCTTTTTGACAATTGCACCTTAAAATGCGTTCCCACCTTTCCAATAATTTTCAGCACAATATTGCTGTCAATATAACCAATCTTAGCGCCGCCCAGGCGGTCATCCCCGAGTCCGTATTCCAAATGCGCCAACCTGCCTTTAGTAAGTGCTATATCAGAGGCCAGCGGGGACATTACAGAAAAAACCTGTTTTGTTTCTTTGGTTGTACTAATCTGCAAAGAATCTGTAATGGTAACCGGCATTTTCATTACGGCAAAACTATCTGTTTCTTTTACGATGTATTCGCCCTGGTAAATACCGGGCATTCCCCTGGTTTGCGTAACAGGCAATTCATACAAACGGGTATCGCCAATGGTTTTTACTGTGCAGTGTGTAAAGGCCTTTACCCTGAATTGAATTTTATCGCCGGGAGACAGCACTAAATTTCCTTCGGGATAGGTCTGAATGCTTTCAATGCCCAGTTCCTTTACAGGTTCAGCAGGCTTTGGCACTGAATAAGTATAAGTAACTTTTTTAGTAGCTGTTTTACCGTTGATAACAGCGGCCAGGTTAATCGTAGTATCTCCCGGATGCAAATTTAATTCAATTGCAAAAGCGCCTGTTGGATACACTTTTACCGAAGATCCGTTTACTGTAACCATGCAGGTTTTACAGGTGCTGCCAATAATAAAATTTGTTGACCAGGAGACCTGATTGGATTCCCTTGAAGGTTGTACCAGGCGGATAAAAGGCTTATCGGGTGTTTGGGAAAAGGAATGGATACCTCCTGCACAAAGAAATACTGATATAATTAGTTTAATCACTTTAATAGTTTATAGAAAGGTAAAAATACACGATTAGAAAATGTAACTGCGATTAACGGGCCATGGTTGACGAACAGAAAAAAGTTTCTTGAAATTTTTACAGGGATTTACGCAATAAAAAAATTACTGTATCAAAATTTTTATAATTCAAATAAAGTATATATTCATCCCCTAAAATAAAAAAATATGAAAAAAATTATGTTGTCCGTATTGTCTTCTATGTTAGTGTTGTTTTCGTTTTGCCAAACCAACGATAAAATGTTGAAGCATTCTGGTGAAACGCTGGAAGTAAAAGTTATTAAAGTAGGAGAAACGACCATCTCTTACAAATACCCTGGTGAAGAAGCTGAACAAACTATCGGCAAATTTGCCGTGGCCAGCATTACCTATGGCGGAAGCGGCCGTAAAGAAGCCATTTCAGAAAAAATTGTTATTACCGGAAAAGATGACTGGGAAAAAGTTGAAATATTAACTGACAAAAGCCAGGTATTGGGACTTGCAAAAGGCGAAGAAATAAAAGGCAAGACTTCGGGATTGCTTAGTTACAACACGGCCGGCTCTGCTGACAAGAAAGCCACAAAAAGAATTAAAGAAGCTGCTGCTGAAGCCGGAGCGCCATTTATACTGATGACATCAGATAAAAGTGATGGCTTTGGAGTTAAGCAGGCTATAAAAAAAGGAGTTGCTTACTCTTATAAATAATCTTTCAATCGTACAAAAAGGTAAAAGGCTGATTCTAATAGAATCAGCCTTTTACCTTTTTTACCAGGGGTACTTAGCCGCAGTAATCAGTGTATCTGCAATTCTTCTTCTGGCATCTTTACTGTTGAAGGGTGCGGCTTTTGTAAAACGTTTTAGCCCAAGCAGCATCATGCGCTGTTCATCACCATCAGCAAAAGCATTAATGGCTTCCTTACCAGCCTTGTTTACATTATCAATCGCATCATTTAAACAGCAGCGCATCATATCAATGTGGATTGTGGCTGCAGCTTCGCCTTGTTTATCTGTCATTTTTATTATTCTTAATAAAGTACTTTCTGCTACAAACGTTTCGATCGCCATATCTGCAATGTTCATCAATATTTCCTGTTCATCCGAAATTTTCATCATCAGTTTTTGCACTGCTGCGCCTGCAACCATCAAAATACTTTTCTTCATATTTACGATGGATTTTTTTTCGGCTGCAAAAGGCGTATCATCTTCATTACCAAATTCCGGGATGCTCATTAATTCCTTGGAAACCGCCATGGCCGGGCCCATCAGGTCAAGCTTACCCTTCATGGCTCTTTTTAAAATCATATCCACGGTAAGCAAACGGTTAATTTCATTGGTGCCTTCATAAATTCGGTTAATACGGCTATCCCTGTAAGCACGGCTGATTGGATATTCATCGCTGAAACCGTTGCCGCCAAAAACCTGTACACCTTCATCCACCACAAAATCCAGCACTTCACTACCATGCACTTTTAATATGGCGCACTCAACTGCAAATTCTTCTGCAGCACCCAGCAAAGCCTCATTAAAAGGTTTGCCTGCATTGGCCAGTTCAATTTCTTTGTCGTCAATCCATTTACTTGTGCGGTATAAGGCACTTTCGCACGAAAAAATCCTGATGGCTGCTTCAGCCAGTTTATGTTTTATAGCGCCAAAATTTGCAATGGCTGTTTTAAACTGCTCTCTTGTTTTTGCATAATCAATGGTGCTGTTCAATGCCATCTTGGATCCGCCCAATGCTGCAGCACACAACTTCAGCCTGCCTATATTTAAAATATTAAAGGCTATGATATGCCCCTTGCCAACCTCGCCCAGTAAATTTTCCGCCGGCACTTTACAATCCTGAAAATACAGTTGCACAGTGGATGAACCCTTAATTCCCATTTTGTGTTCTTCCGGTCCCTGCGTAAAACCTTCAAAGCCACGCTCTACAATAAAAGCAGAAAATTTGTCGCCGTCAATTTTCGCAAATACAGTGTACACATCGGCAAAGCCACCATTGGTGATCCAGCATTTTTGCCCGTTTAAAATATAGTTTTTGCCATCGGCAGAAAGTACAGCAGATGTTTTAGCCCCCAGGGCATCGCTGCCACTATTGGGTTCTGTTAATCCGTAAGCGCCTTTCCATTCACCTGTGGCCAACTTAGGAATATATTTTTGCTTTTGTTCTGCAGTACCAAAATATAATATAGGCAAGGTACCAATACCCGTATGGGCAGCAATGGCCACGCTAAAAGAATAACCGCCGCCGAGGCCTTCGTTCACCAAAGTGGACGTAACAAAATCTTTTCCCAGGCCGCCATATTCTTCCGGGATAGATGCGCCCAATAATCCCTGTTCACCCGCTTTCACCATAAGCGATGGCATCAGACCCTGTTCCAGTTTATCAATGCGGTCGGCAACCGGTAGTACTTCTGTCTGCAAAAACTGCAAACACATTTCCTTTACCATCAATTGCTCCTCATTAAAATCTTCCGGGGTAAAAGAGTCAAATGCATTGCTTTCTTTAATTAACCATTCACCACCTTTAAGTGATGCAGTAGTTGAAGTTGATGCGCTCATAGTTATAAAGTTTGTCCCCTGCCTCGCAATTACAGCGTTTTTGGGGTATGATTATTTAAGACTTATTTGAAAATTTTAAGCTGATATGCTGGCGAGATTATCATATACTTTCTGCAATACAAGTTTAGCCACTTCTACCTCTTCAATGGTAACACCTTCCAGTGCTTCGTTCAAAGTTTGGTTGGCGAGTTCCATGGTCTTTTCCTGCAAATCTTTTGCTTCTGCTGTTAAATAAATCATGTTCATCCGCCGGTCGTTTTTGCTGGATACCCGTTTTACCAGTTGCAGTTTTTCCAGGTTATCTACCAACCGAGTAATGCTGGGCTTATCCCTGAAAGTGGCATCGCACAATTGCTGCTGACTCAGCCCGTCTTCCTTCCATAAATGATATAATACGCTCCATTGTTCAATCGTTATTTCTACACCCGCATCTTTAAAATTTTTCTGCAACCTGCGTGCAATGGCCGTGCTGGCTTTACCGGTAATAAAGCTGTATAATTCACCTTTTTTAAATTGGTTGTTTGGCATATAGTTGTTTAGACAACTATATAAAGATATATGATTCGTTTGAACTTTTAAAAATTATTTTTGTGCTCCCGGCTTTTGTGCAAAAATTTAACATCGTTGCGTCGCACTCTTGTACGGCATACCAATATGGAGCCCATTCTACTCATTACCGCTGGCGTTTTTTTTGCAGGTTACGCAGTACTTATTATCTATTATCGCCATTGCTGGATTCAAATTCCAACTTTTAGGGAGGCGTCACGTAAACATGTTTCCAGCAATAATCTATCTACAAAAATTACCATTGTCATTCCCGCCAGGAATGAAGAACACCATATCGGCAATTGCCTGCAATCCATTCTCAATCAAACCCATTCAATGGGTCTGGTTGAAATTATAGTGGTAGATGATCATTCGACAGACCGGACAGCGGCGATTGTTCAATCCTTTAATCAAGGTAACATCCATTGCATTGCTTTAAAAGATCACGTGAATGAAAAACTAAATGCCTACAAAAAAAAGGCGATCGAAATCGCCATATCCCAATCCCGGGGCGACCTGATTATTACTACGGATGCGGATTGTACAATGGAAAAAAATTGGTTGTCAACTATAGCTGCCTTTTATGAAAACTATCAGCCCGCCTTTATTGCAGCGCCGGTTGCCATTGATGGCAGCAGTTTTTTGGGCATTTTTCAATCGCTTGATTTTATGACCTTACAGGGCATTACCGGGGCTGCTGTTTACAAAAAAATACACAGCATGTGCAACGGTGCCAATCTTGCCTATGAAAAAAAAGCATTTTATGAAGTGAATGGCTTTACCGGGATAGATCATATCGCCAGCGGTGATGACATGCTGCTGATGCACAAAATTTATACACGCTATCCCGACAGGGTACTGTTTTTAAAGTCGCCTGAGTCAATCGTAACAACTGAAGCCATGAGTAGCTGGAAAGACTTTTTTAACCAACGTATCCGCTGGGCAAGTAAGGCAGATACCTATGACGATAAACGAATTATTTCAGTGCTCATATTGGTATATTTTTTTAATTTGCTGTTGTTGCTGTTGCCCATAACAGCTATCTTCAGTAGTGCCACATTTGAAATTGGTCGGGTTAGCTTTACCATTTTCCAATACTGGCTTTTGCTGTTGGTTTTAAAAACAGTTACAGAACTATTTTTTTTATTTCCGGTGGCGGCTTTTTTTAATAAAAAAACCAAGTTGTGGTGGTTTCCTGCAGCCCAGCCTTTTCATATTTTGTACACGGTCATCGCTGGCTGGCTGGGAAAATTTGGCAGCTATCATTGGAAAGACCGTTCAGTAAAATAATTTCGCAGCAATGCTTACAATGGAGCAATCATTTTCTTTTACAGCACAAACCTGGCATCGGCTTAAAAAAAACAAGGCCGCATTATTTGGCTTGGCGGTAATTGCTATTGCCATCTTTCTGTCCCTGTTTGGTTACCTGGTAGCGCCGGATGCCACGCCCAATGCGGATTTGCAAACCGTAGAGATACAGGCAAAAAATCCAGGTTACAAACAACTCTTTTTAAAAATTCCTGACAAAAAAAATAATTCAGTTAGCTGGTTTACAAAACTGATCAGTGGAAAGGCAGAGGATTGCCGGTATTTACCAATCAGTAAATACGAGGTCAGGAACGATTCGCTTGCAGTAAATAAATATGTAGATGATGACACAAGCGTAATGCAAATTTATTCCGTTAGCCAGTTAACCAATCACCAGCCAGCCAAATTGCTTCAGCAAAATATTGTTACCAAAACATACTACCTGGGCACTGATAAATTTGGCCGTGACATTTTGAGCAGGTTAATCATTGGTACAAAAGTAAGCCTTGCAGTCGGCCTCATCGCCGTGCTTATATCACTAATCCTGGGGGTTGCGCTGGGTGCTGTTGCCGGTTACTACCGGGGATGGATAGACGAAGTTATTATGTGGCTGGTAAATGTTACCTGGAGCATTCCAACTTTGCTGCTGGTGTTTGCCATTACCATGGCTTTGGGCAAAGGCTTTTGGCAAATATTTATTGCAGTCGGCCTTACCATGTGGGTAAGCGTTGCCCGTTTGATCCGCGGCCAGGTGATGGCTGTGAAAGAAATGGAATACGTACAGGCAGCGAAAGTTATGGGGTTAGGCAATAGTAGAATCATTGCCCGGCACATCTTACCTAACATACTGGGACCGGTACTGGTAATTGCAGCAAGCAATTTTGCAACAGCTATTATTATTGAAGCCGGCTTAAGTTTTTTAGGTATCGGGGTACAACCGCCACAACCCAGCTGGGGATTAATGATTCGGGAAAATTATAATTTTATCATTACCCACAATGCCATACTGGCCCTTATACCCGGCTTTGCCATTATGCTGTTGGTACTCGCTTTTAATTTACTGGGTAATGGTTTGCGGGATGCAGCGGATGTGAAGAGCATTTCTTAAAAGTGCTTATGATTATTATACCCAACTTTAATCAACCGGGGCTACCTGGACGTTCCTGTTAAATCCTTCTTCCAGCGAAATAAAAGTTTCGGTACGATCAATGCCTTTGATTTTTTGCAAGGCATCGTGAAGTACAAAACGCAGCTGTGTAATATCCTTACAAACAATCTCAATAAACATACTGTAATTACCCGTGATGTAGTTAAGCCTCACAATTTCAGGAATATTCATTAATTCTTTAGCTACCGCATCGTATAACGAGCTTTTTTCTAAATAAATTCCAACAAAAGCGGTAATATCATAACCTAACTGCCGGATATCTACGTTTAGTTTAGTACCTTTGACAATTCCGAACTCTTGTAGTTTTTTGATACGTACGTGAATGGTACCGCCACTTACAAATAATTTCTTACCCAGTTCGGCGTAAGAAATTTCAGCGGTTTCCATCATTTCATGAATAATTTGCAAATCAAGTTTGTCAAGATTTAATTTGGTCGCCATTTTTTATTTTGATTTTAATAACTATTCAAATATATGTACATTTGATTGAATATTATCTATATTTTTAAAATATTTAGTAAAATATATTCAATACAATGGCATTTTACGTAGATTTGCACTATAAATGTTCTTTAAAATTGTGGGGTGATGAAATCTTTGGCAGACATGCCCTCTTGTCTCGGGGGTGGAGATAACAGGATAAATATAGCATAGAGCCGTGCCTGCAGCAATGCAGACTCGACCAGGGTCGACCACTCAACTTTGTGCTACAACTAACTGCTCCGTGGAGGTTCGATCCCTCCCCCTACAGCTAAAAGCCTTTGCAAAAATTGCAAAGGCTTTTTTGTTTTATGAACGCTCTTAAGCCAGCAATATTCATATCAAGTTTTACCACGCACGCCATTATCTTATGTTTCTTCCCGTAAACTGTTATATACATTTTGGTTGTTTAACAGCTTACCACAATTTGATATAAACTTCTACGCAGACCGGTAGGCATTTCGCTGTGCAGACTAGTTATCAACCCACTTTTCTATCTCAGATAATTTCACGAAAATATCAGCATTCTCTTTGTTATTTAGATCAAATATCCTAAATAATGATGCTTGGCGTTTACAAAAAAATCCCCCAATTTATATTGAGGGATTTCGAAATACTATTAAAATTTGCTTACGCTACTTCTGCTTTCATCATTTTTGACACTTTCTTTCTTTCATCTTCATCCAGAATTACTTTACGCATGCGGATGTTTTTTGGTGTTACTTCTATGCACTCATCCTGCTGAATATACTCCATACATTCTTCCAAAGTAAACTGCCTTTTGGGAATCACACGAACTGAATCATCCGTACCGCTTGCACGCATGTTGGTAAGCTGTTTCTTTTCTACCACGTTTACCACAAGGTCGCCGGGTTTGGTACTTTCGCCTATTACCTGGCCAACATAAATTTCATCGGTGGTATCAATAAAAAAAGATCCCCTGTCCTGCAATTTATCAATAGAATAACCAGTTGGGAAACCGGCATTTTTAGCCAGCATTACGCCATTGTTTCTTCCGGGAATCGGGCCTTTCCATGGTTTGTATTCGTTAAACCGATGCGCCATTACTGCTTCACCAGCCGTATTGGTCAACATTTGAGAACGCAATCCCAGCAAACCTCTTGATGGAATATCAAATTCCAGATGCTGCATTTCACCTTTACTTTCCATCACCAGCATTTCGCCTTTACGTTGAGTCACAAGGTCAATTACTTTACCACTGAATTCAGCCGGTACATCTACCACCAAAACTTCATATGGCTCGTGTTTTTTACCATCTACTTCTTTTGTAAGTACCTGTGGTTGTCCTACAGTTAATTCATATCCTTCGCGACGCATGGTTTCAATCAATACACTTAAATGCAAAATACCACGACCGTATACCATAAAGCTGTCCGCACTGTCGGTTGGTTGCACACGCAACGCAAGATTTTTTTCCAGTTCTTTTTCCAGCCTGTCTCTTAAATGGCGGCTGGTAACAAACTTACCATCACGTCCAAAGAAAGGAGAGTTATTGATACTGAACTGCATGTTCATTGTTGGTTCATCAATGCTCGTAATGGGCAATGCTTCCGGATTTTCAAAATCAGCGATGGTTTCGCCAATGTTGAATCCTTCAATACCTACAACTGCACAAATATCTCCGGCGCTTACTTCAGCTACTTTCTTTTTACCAAGGCCTTCAAAAATATACAATTCTTTTACCCTGCTTTTTACTACCGAGCCGTCTGTTTTCATCAGGCAAACAGGCTGGTTTTCTTTGATGGTACCCCTTGCAATTCTGCCCACTGCTATTCTTCCTAAAAATGAAGAATAGTCAAGTGAAGTGATTTGCAATTGCAAATTTCCTTCGGTAACATGTGGCTCAGGAACTTTTTCCAGGATAGTATCCAACAATGGAAAAATATTATCAGTTGGTTCTAACGTTGTATTCATCCAGCCTTGTTTACTGCTGCCGTAAACAGTAGCAAAATCAAGCTGTTCTTCAGTTGCATCCAGGTTAAAGAATAATTCAAAAACCGCGTCATGCACTTCATCAGGGCGACAGTTTGGCTTGTCTACTTTATTGATCACTACAATCGGGCGCAAACCCAGTTGCAACGCCTTTTGCAATACAAAACGTGTTTGGGGCATTGGTCCTTCAAAAGCATCTACCAGTAACACCACGCCATCTGCCATCTTCAATACCCTTTCTACTTCACCGCCAAAATCGGCGTGACCAGGAGTATCTATCACGTTAATTTTAACGCCTTTGTAGTTTACAGATACGTTTTTACTAAAAATAGTGATACCACGTTCCTTTTCGAGGTCATTACTATCCATTATCAATTCGCCTGTTTCCTGGTTATCACGAAAAATATTCGTGGTATGCAGAATTTTGTCAACCAGGGTTGTTTTGCCATGATCTACGTGCGCAATGATGGCGATGTTTCTTATGTTCATTTTTTACTTTGCTTTTAGCTGTTTTTTCAGCCCCCGGTTAATCTGTAAGGTTAATCCGGTTACCCAAAAAACTTCAGCTGTTTTTTGAATGTGCGAAAGTAAGCAAATTCAGCCGTACCACAAGGTTAAATGTAAACTTATGATCGTAAAAAGACGTTAAATCAGACCGTGTGGGCAATGATTTGAGACAATTTTACAATGAAAACCACTTAATTTACTGTAGTGGGACTTGTGTATAAATTATTTTAACGTTTACCCCCTCTTAAAAAAAGTAAATTCAATAGCTGGATATCGCAATATTAAATATCAACAGTTCTTTAAATGGCAGGAGAATTGATAGATTAATAAAAACTTATATCAGGAATGAAAGAAAATGACAAAAAAATGTTTTTGCCACACATCGGTATTTGCGTAGCAATGGATTTGATTGGTATGGCTAGCTTTATTTTCCCTGGAATGGGTGAATTTACTGATGTTATATGGGCGCCCATTTCCGGCTACATTTTTTTTAAATTGTTTGGCGGCCGGCTGGGTTTAATTGGTGGCGTACTTGATTTTTTGGAAGAGATTATTCCTTTTACGGATATTATTCCTTCTTTTACCATCGCCTGGCTCATCCGCAGAGATGCCATCAGCAAAATGACACTCAAAAATGAAAAGTCTTTGCGAAGAGAATCGGTGGCAAAAAGCACTGTGAAAATTTAAATCTCCCGGATATTTCCCGGAACTTTCTTACTACATTTATTGTTTAGCAAATCAATATGCCTTTTAATCTGCAATCATCATACGCTCCTTCCGGTGACCAGCCGGATGCCATCCGCAAGTTAACGGAAGGCATTAACGAGGGCGAGCAATATCAAACTTTACTGGGAGTAACCGGTAGCGGTAAAACCTATACAATTGCCAACGTTATTCAAAATGTACAAAGGCCGGTGCTGGTACTTACGCATAATAAAACGCTTGTTGCCCAGTTGTACGGTGAGTTTAAACAATTCTTTCCCGATAATGCGGTTGGTTATTTTGTAAGCTATTATGATTACTACCAGCCGGAAGCGTATATGCCCGTGAGCAATACTTACATTGAAAAAGACCTCAGCATAAATGAAGAGCTGGACAAACTACGGTTACAGGCTACCGCACAATTGTTAAGTGGCCGCAGGGATATTATTGTGGTGGCAAGTGTGAGTTGTATTTATGGTATGGGTAACCCGACTGAATTTGAAAACGGGATTGTCCGAATTCAAAAAGGACAGGTGATTTCAAGGCAGGGCTTTTTGCATTCCCTGGTAAACAGCTTGTATTCCCGGTCGCAGGGCGATTTTACACGTGGTACTTTCAGGGTAAAAGGCGATACAGTAGATATCAATTTGCCTTATGTCGATTTTGGTTACCGTATCAGTTTTTTTGGCGATGAAATAGAAAGCATTGAAACGCTGGAACTTTCTACCAGTAAGCGCATTGGGGTCGTTGACAATGCCGCTATCTTTCCCGCCAATCTTTATCTTGCTCCAAAAGATATTATGCAGCAGGTAATTTATGAGATACAGGATGAAACCGCAGCGCAGGTGGAATATTTTAAAAACAGTGGTAAGTTTATAGAGGCACAGCGGCTGAGTGAACGGGTAAATTACGATTTGGAAATGATCAGGGAGCTGGGGTATTGTAATGGCATAGAAAACTATTCCCGGTTTTTTGACCGGCGTAAACCTGGCACAAGGCCATTCTGTTTGCTGGATTATTTTCCCAAAGATTTCATCTGCATTGTCGATGAAAGTCATCAAACAATTCCGCAGGTAAGCGGCATGTATGGTGGCGACAGAAGCCGTAAACTGATTTTGGTTGATTATGGCTTTCGGCTGCCTTCTGCTTTGGATAACAGACCGCTTAATTTTCATGAGTTTGAAAACATGGTGAACCAAACCATTTTTGTATCTGCTACACCAGGGGATTTTGAGTTGGAAAAAACAGGTGGCGTGGTGGTGGAACAAGTTGTACGACCTACTGGTCTGTTGGATCCGCCAATTGAGGTTCGCCCTTCCATTAACCAGATTGATGATTTACTGGATGAAATTGATAAAAGAATTACAAAAGGCGATCGTGTTTTGGTAACTACCTTAACCAAAAGAATGGCGGAGGAGATGGACAAATACCTGCATCGAATTAACATAAAAAGTAAGTACATACACAGCGAAGTTCATACCCTGGAAAGAATAGAAATATTAAGAGAATTGCGTCTTGGTATTATTGATGTATTAGTTGGCGTGAACTTGTTAAGGGAAGGACTTGATTTACCGGAAGTTTCGCTGGTAGCCATTTTAGATGCCGACAAAGAAGGCTTTTTACGCAATGAAAGAAGTCTTACCCAGACCGCCGGAAGGGCAGCCCGTAATGTGGACGGACTGGTTATTTTTTATGCCGATAAGATGACGGAAAGCATGCAGAAAACCATTGATGAAACCAGCCGCAGAAGAGAAAAGCAAATTGCTTATAATATTGAGCACGGCATCACACCTACAACCATTATTAAAAGTAAAGAGCAGATTTTTGCACAAGGTTCTGTGCTGGACGTCAAGGGCTATGATCCTTCAAACCCTTATTCAATCGGAGATTCGGATGATTTGGTTACTGTAGCAGCCGAAGACCAGGAAGTATACAAGACGATTCCACAAATGGAAAAAGGCATTGCCAAAATTAAAAAAGAAATGGAAAAGGCGGCCCGGGATCTTGATTTCATGGAAGCTGCCCGCTTGAGGGATGAAATGTTCCGGTTGCAAAAAGAACTGGAAGGAATGAAGAAATAGGCTCTGTTCAGTTATCTAAAAAAGCAATCTGGTAACATCAAAAAGGAACTCCCCAAATTGTTAGCACAGCAATGATAAAATACAGCAGAATAAAACAGCGGTTTGATGTGCAGCAGATGCAAGAGGAAGTGAACAGGCTTGAAGCAAATTTTTGGAAACCTCATTATAATGAAAAGCATTACGAAGGCAGTTGGACAATTTTACCACTCCGGTCTTTGAACGGTAGTATAGAAAATAACATCGCTATCCACAGTTGTTCTTTACAGACAAACATGCAGTACGAGGATACGACTCTTCTAAACGATTGCCCGTATTTAGCATCTGTGCTCAATTATTTTAAGTGTGAAAAAATGTCGGTACGCCTGATGAATTTAAACGCAGGTGCCAGCATTAAAGAACACAGCGATTATGAGATGAGTTTAGAGGAAGGTGAAGCAAGATTTCACATCCCTGTTCTTACTAACAGCGACGTGGCATTTTTTATTGAAGAAGAACAGATTCCGATGGATGAGGGAGAATGCTGGTACCTGAATCTATCGCTCAGGCACCGGGTAAATAACTCCGGCGCCACCAACCGTATTCACCTTGTTATTGATTGTAAAGTAAATAATTGGGTAAAGGGTCTAATTAATAACCAGGCAGAGTTGACAGAGGAGTGCACTGAGATGCCAGCTAAAAAATCCTATAACGCCGCCGATAAAGCCAAAATAATACATCAGCTCAGAATGATAGCAACGCCTGTATCGCTTGACCTGGCAAATAAAATGGAAAACGACAGTAACTAAAAATGGATAACTTACTATTTGAAAAAGCCGTAAGCTTTGTAAACGAAATAGGCATCGAAACATTATATGAAGATTTAAAAGACGAGGCCTGCTTTCTTCCCGGGTTTTTAATTGCGGATGGAAAAATAGTCATTGATAAAACGAAAGTAAAATATCCCGGTGACCTGTTTCACGAGGCTGCCCATATCGCAGTTGTTTCTTCAGCCGAACGGAGTTTATTGCAAGGCGAAAATATTGGTCAGCGAAAAGACGCAGCTTCGGAAGAAATGATGGCGATAGCCTGGAGTTACGCAGCCTGTATTCATTTAGAAATCGATCCGTATTTTGTTTTTCATGAACAAGGATATAAAGGGGGCGCTGAATCAATAGTAGACAATTTTGCAAAGGGAAATTATTTTGGTGTACCCGTTTTGCAATGGCTGGGAATGACAACGACTTCAAAAAATCCGGTTGATACCAATACCTATCCTTTCATGATAAAATGGCTGCGAGACTAACAATAGACTAATTCAAAATTATTTAAAATGTTCCCGAAGTTTTATAACAATCATAGATCATGCTAATGCTCCTGTTGACGGGTTTGTCGGGTGCAGGGAAATCTACACTGGCTGAAAGATTATTATCAAAACTATCAGCTTTAAACATTGCCGCCGAAGTGATTGACGGAGATGTTTATCGCAAAACAATGAACACTGATCTTTCTTTTTCTGCTGACGACAGAAGGGAAAATATACAACGCCTTTGCCGGATAGCCTATGATAAAAACAGGCAAGGCATCATTGCCATCGTTGCTGCTATCAATCCATTTGAAGATCTGCGGGTTGAACTTGTCAAACAATATGGAGCTAAAATTATCTGGGTAACCTGCAGCCTTTCAGTTCTTACAAAAAGAGATCCTAAAGGACTTTACAGGAAGGCGCTTTTACCTGACGATCACCCGGATAAGCTGTGGAATCTTACTGGCGTAAATGATCCCTATGAAATACCTGTACAAGCCGACTTGATAGTAGATACAAGTGAAAATTCCATTGAAGAATGCAGCGAACAATTAATTAATTATGTTTCGAATTTCATCCAAACGTAGTCAGGCGTATTACATCCAATTGATTGTATAAATCCAGCACAGGCGACAGGTAAGTTGGTGCCTTTTCTTCCCTGTTTTCTTCTTTAAATAATCGCTGTGGATGCTTTGCGTGAAAGAGGGTGCGTTGAGTTAGTTGCGACCGCATTTTTACATCTATCTCTAGTCCTAGCAAAGCATACATTTTTGAAAAAATGTTGTCTAAACCTTCATTATAGTTAACCAGCAAAACCTGCTTATCGGCCTGTACTATTTCAATCAATTTATTGAAATAGCCTTCCAAAACTTTTGTCATGTAATAATCCAGGTCATGTAGATTTATCTGCTGGTTTGAAAAACCAAAAATAGCAGGTTCAATAACACCGGGTACAGCATGCATACCGCGTTGCCTTCGCTGGGAAAGAACAACTTCCCATGGATTTCGATACAAAAAAATAAACGGTACTGCAGGATATAACGACCTCAATGACTCGTAAAAATGAATATGCCAGCTGTCCGTTTTAATAAAAAGGTGTTTTTCATTACCCGTTTTTTTACGACCGTATAAGGTTACAGCGGCCTTCAAAAATCTGGCTGCCATCAGATTGTTGTATGTTTTATTTTTAAAGGGAAGCCGAAGCATATCATCAAAAAATGGCACTTCAGAAAGTGCTAAATTATTTTCATCCAAACTGAGTAATTGAGATAAGAGTGTAGAACCGCAGCGGGAGACATGAAAGATAATGGCGGTAGGAGACAGGGCATCTGCACCATTTGCCCATTCTGACATTAACGACAAACTGCTAACCGGCTTAAAAGATTTGCAATTATTTTCCATTCTTCTGCAAATGGAAATGGTGTCATCAAAAAATGGTTCAGTAAAACTTTTGTCGCCGGTATAAAGCCAGTTGCAGGCTGGTTCGGTTGTATGATTTAATAGTTTCCAGGGAAGCCAGTCGTTTATTTCGGCATTTGCGTAAACACTCATGGGCAAATATAATCTTCCAATTTTTGTTGACTGAAATCAACGGCAAATAATACCCAGCTCCCGTTCAGCCCAAATTATTTCTTTTTGTTTCAGCTGCTCATTCGGGCGACAGACAAGTCTTGTCAACTTATCGGCGTGATTTTCGGTTAATCCTTCCAGGGATGATATGCAGTTGTCGTGTATATAAAACTCCTTCAGGTTTACCAGGCGTTCAACGGGTTTGATGGAGGTAATTTGATTGTGCTGCACATACAGTTCTTCCAGGTTAATGAGTCCTTCAACGCCAGTTAAACTGGTGATACCATTATTAAACAGGAACAATGATTTGAGGTGGTTCAGACCTGACAATGGTTCTACCGTTACAATCTTATGGTGTGTTACAATTAGCAGCGAAAGATTTACTAAATTTTCTACCCCATTAAGATTGGTTAGCTCAATCTGACTGTTTGGGAATGGCGCTTTAGGGCCGGCTAACCGAAGTGTCTGCGTATTAAACAACCTGTTCATTTCATTTGCATCCGGTTCATTGGAATGCAATAAAACAGAACACTTGAAAGTTTCCTTCCACTGGGGTTCCAGCTGTTTCCACCATTCGGCTGGTGTCAATAAATCTTTCAAGTTTAAAAAGTTTATTGTACCGGGTTTATGAATTGTACTGTTTAAGTGAGTGAAGAGTTGCCGGTTAAGAGAGTATATCTACTGTGATATGCTTTCTTAACCGACGCTCAGTTTATATGACCGCTAGTTGCGGCTTGGGAAAACTCCGTTTATGGCTATGATATAGTTCAAGGCCAGGAAAGGCTGCATAATACTAAATGGTTGAGATCCCCCGGTTATTCCTATAGCGGTTGCTTTCATAGCTACACCTGTTCCGGCAGCTGCTTTGTATTCTTTATCTAAAGCGCCGGTATTGGCCGGCAAAGCTCCTGCAGGCGCCGCTGTATCACCAGCGTCTGAAACCGCGTTTAACGTATGGTTATGCGCAGGCATATTGTTGATCAAAAGCGTAGTGTTCTCGGTTCCTGCCATTTCTCCAAGTACATAATTTGACAAGCCGGGTCCTGTTCCGGGATGAATAGGAACCCTGCCCCTTAAATCCGGCAACGCAAAAGTGGTTTGGCCGTTACCGCCATAGGTGGTTCCTAAAAGTGAAAACAATGCTGTATTTTGACTAATTGATAGTATTTGCCCTTCACAAAAAAGCCAGCCTCTTGGGGCAAAGTTGCCAGCAAAAAGTACAATAGAAGCAAGAAGAGGATCCATAAAATAAAAGTTTAAACGTTATAAATAATTTTTTTGTGAAAGACCAACGACTGCTCCTTAAAGTAGCTCAGGTGCTGGGTATTGGAATGCCTGTTAATAAGTGTTTTGTTTTGTATAAACGTGCTGATGTTACCAGCTAAAGGCTTTGTTGAATTGTGATGAGTCAGTAAAAGCTGATCAGCAGCATGTTCTTTCGAGAGTCTGTAAACAGCATCTATTTCAAAACGATTTAACCTGGTAATCTTTTTTTGAGTTTCACTGTTTTCAAATAAGGTAATTACAACATCTTTTGGATTTGTACGGTCATCGCCCCAATAAATCCAGGTTGGCTGTGCTAAAAGATTTTCTTTTTCAAAGAAGATTACGCCTCCGTTTTGATAATGGTGACCACTGGTATTGTTAACAAACTGCTGTTTTTTCAAATCGATCTTGCCGTTAAAAATTTGCCCCCCTGTTTCTTTCCAAAAACGCTCCCAGTTTTTGTCAAGGGCTTCTTCTTTTTTGTTTGCAGTAATAAATGGGTTGACAGTTGATCCCACTGCTGTGCCTGCAGACAGGATAGCGATACAACTTAAAAAGTTCCGGCGGTTATATTGGTTCTTAGTCATGCTTTAAAATTTAATCAGCTTCTCTGTAAATGTTGTAGTACCCTTTGCTATCTGCAGCAAATAAATACCGGACGGGAAATGGCTGATATCAATATATTGAATACCGGCGACCCCTGATTTAGTCATCAGTTTCTTTCCTCCGGCATCAATTACTGAAAGATTTACCGGTTGCGTTGCTGGTTCAATATTTAGCTGGTAACGATTGTTGCCGTTATTGCGGATAATTGAATAAAAATTGGCTTTTAAATATTTAACTGAAGCCACTGCTGAATAACTGAATTTTTCATCCTGGTCTACCTGGCGAAGTCTGTAGAAGCCAGTACCGGAAAGAGGATTCATATCAACAAATTCATATTTTTTTTCAACAGAAGAATTAATGTTGCCGCTAACAAATCCAAGCACATCCCAGTTTAAACCATCCTGGCTTCTTTGAATTTCAAAACCTTTGTTATTATTCTCGCTGGCAGTTTTCCATTTTAAAGTAACCTGGTTATTGTTAATACCTGCTGTAAAGTTGCTGATGGTAATTGGCAAAACACCTGATCCGGTAACGGCTAATGCTGTTCCTCCGGTGCACGTTTGCCCGCTGACTGCTGACCATAAACAAGCAGCATTTCCTGTACCGGGAGGTGCGATGGTATTGCATGAGTTCTGAAAGTAAGGCTGGCCGTCAAAAGCAACCACCCATACATTATCAGGTGCCCCTATCCAATATACATCTATCACAACACCCACATTACCATCCACTGTTCCGGTTCCCTCATAAGCTACTTTGCCATCAACATCGGCGATCTTGTTTAATAAAGCAGGGCTATTTATACACTCACCCGTCACAGTAATATTTTGCGAGCGGACCGTACTGAAATATGTTGTGAGAAAAATGAGGAGGTATAATTTACGCATGGGGTTAGTTTAGACATAATAAAATTATCAAATAAAAAGTAAAAAAATGATTTTTTTAATTGAACATTTTTAATCTGCTATCCAGTGAATAACATACTGATTACCTATCAGGTAAAATCTATATCCAAGCTTACCTAAATGATATAACTAAGGCGCTCTATCATTATAAAATAGTAAACTGATGCCATTTTTTTATGGCCAGGCCCTAAAGCCTGAAGATCGGCCCTTTACATTTTCATTTTTGTCTTTGACTACTATCTATCTGACCACGGATTTAGATAAAAATACCCGTTGTAAGCGCTTGAATCCAGTTCTCCAAACAACAGTATATGAAAACAAATAATATTCAAAACAATAAATAACAGCTTTTCCGTTTTAAATAATTTACTACCTTTCATATCTATCCCTTAATAAAATAAATCTATTTTATGATTACAGTAGCACTCTACAATTTAAAGGGCGGCGTTGGCAAAACCGCATCCTGCGTAAATCTCGCTTACCTGGCAGCAAAAGATGGTTTTAAAACATTATTATGGGATATTGATCCGCAGGGATCCACTACTTTTTATTATAAGGTTAAACCTAAAGATGCGCATGGAATAAAAAGCCTTATCAGTAAAGATGCTGATCTTGGCACCGCTATATTAGCTACTGAATATGACAACCTGGAAATTATTGGCAGCGACAATGCAGTAAAAAGTTTTGATATAATGGTAGAAGAAATGAAAGGGCAAAAAAGCAGGTTGAAGGGAATTTTGAAGCAACTGGAAAAAGAATATGATTTTGTATTTATTGATTGCCCGCCCGGTTTCAGTGCATTGAGTGAAAATATTTTTCATGCTGCAGATGTAGTGTTAATGCCTATTATCCCCACCACACTTTCTATCCGTACCTACAATATGGTAAAAGATTATTTTAAGGAAAAAGACCTTGACAGTACCAAACTAATGTGTTTTTTTACGATGGCTGATTTACGTAAAAATATGCACAACGAAATAATGGAACACTTGTACAAAGACAAAAGGTTTTTCCAAAATTATATTCCTTATTTGTCTGATGTCGAAAAAATGGGCATCCATCGACAGCCGATTGAAGAGTTTGCACCCAGCAGTTATGCCGCCAAATCTTACCGCGATTTGTGGACCGAAATTAAGGAAGGAGTAGTAGAATAATTATCTAATAACAACGTCCAGCTATCCAATAAGGATTATAGCAGCGCATTTGGCTGCATCCCACAAAAAATATTATGAAGAGAGAACTTAGCAGCTGGTACAGCCCTGCATTACAAAGAGAAATGCCCATTGCTCAATATGGAGATTATGGTTTTGCTTTATTATTGATTCCTACTGCAGCGGCGGACTACCTGGAATATGAACGCTTTCAGTTAATCAATTCCCTGGCCCCGCACATCAATGGGGGAAAAGTAAAAGTATTTTCCGTTAACAGCATGAATACGGAAAGCTGGATGCATCCGGGCATGCAGGGCGAACATAAAGCCATCAATCATAACAGGTTTAATGAATACATTTTCAATGAAGTGATTCCTTTTATAAAAAATGCTACTTCGCAGGAAACACCGGTGATTGTCTCCGGAGCATCGTTTGGTGCATTGCATGGCATGAATCTATTCTTAAAAAGGCCGGATTTGATTGACGGCGTAATTGCTATGAGCGGTGTGTACGACCTGAGAGAATATACCAAAGGTTTTTACGATGAACAGGTTTATTTTAATTCCCCGGCCATGTATATGCCGAATCTTACAGACCACCGCATCCTGGAGCAAATACGCGGCAGCCATCATATTCACATTTTAACCGGTTGCGGCGATTATGAAGATCCTGAAGCAGCTAAAAACTTTGCCGGAATTTTATATAATAAAGGAATTAATTATGAGCTGAGTGTTTGGGGCAATGAATGGAAACACGACTGGCCAACCTGGAGGGCCATGTTACCTTTATTTATTGATACAAGATTTTAATTGTTTCATAATAAAGCTATCTTCCTGATTTGTAATTAATTGACACTAATTTTCGGAATTACTGAAAGTAAAATGTAGTTTATGTGAATTAAAAACCGGGCTGTATCACAATAATAGCAGGCTTTTTCAGTTACTTAAAGGGTACCAACAACCCTGATATGAAAAATTTTATAGTCCTTACATTTGCTCTTTTTTTCTCGGTGATACTTTACATTATTGACTGGTCAAAATCTGACAAATTACTTGAATATTAAAAGTTGCTAATCCATTCACTTCTCTTCAAGATTTGCAAACAATCACTTTATAAAAACCCAATTACATTTTACCAGGTAACAGAATCAAACTTTTGCCCATCAGTTTGATTGGCGTGCACAATTGTTTTACTTTTACGGCATGTCAAAAAAATTATTTTTACTCGATGCCTATGCCCTTGTTTTCAGGGCTTATTACGCTCTTATCCGCAGCCCACGCGTTACCAGCAAAGGCAGAAATACCAATGCCCAGTTTGGGTTTACCAACACTTTAATTGATCTCATCAATAACCAGAAGCCTACGCATATGGCGGTATGTTTTGATACCCATGCGTTAACGGAAAGGCATACAGATTTTGCCGATTACAAAGCCAACCGGCAGGAGACGCCAGAAGATATCAGTTCCTCTATTCCTGACATTAAAAGAATTATAGAAGCCTTTAATATACCCGTGATTGCAATTGATGGGTATGAAGCAGATGATGTAATCGGGGCATTGGCAAAGCAAGCTGAAAAAGTAGGTTATGAGGTATTTATGGTTACCCCCGACAAAGATTATGGCCAGCTGGTAAGTGAAAATATCAAGATTTATAAACCCCCTTACCAGGGAGGAACCATTGAAATAATGGGTCCGCAGGAGGTTTGTAAAAAATGGGACATTGCAAATGTTGCACAGGTAATTGATATTTTGGGCTTAATGGGCGACGCGGTAGATAACATTCCCGGCATAGCTGGCATTGGCGAAAAAACAGCTGCCAAGCTATTGAAAGAATACCATAGTCTGGAAAACATACTGGCCAATGCCGATAATATAAAAGGCGCTCTTGGAGAAAAAATAAGGGCAGGAAAAGATGCCGCCATTATGAGTAAAAAACTGGCTACGATCATAGTGGATGTTCCGACAGAATTTCATGAAGAAAATTTCAGGATAAAAGAAATGAACCGCGAAAGCCTGAAGGAAGTATTTACAGAACTGGAGTTCAGGGGATTTATTAAAAGGGTTTTGGGTGAAGAAATCCAGTTGCAGCCAGGCGTGCAAATACAGGAAACGGGTGGCCGTAAACAGGTACCCAGCGGACAAATGGATCTTTTTGGAGAAGTAACTCAAACTGTAAATGTGGTCGCAGCTTCGCAAACTTCAGCTGTACCGGAAGAAGCAGGCAGTATTTTATCCGTTGATAAAAACATCCACAATACACCACATGAGTATTTTTTGGTGAACACCACTGAAGGAATAGGCCAGCTGATTAATAAACTGATTCACCAGCCGGAAATTTGTTTTGATACAGAAACAACCTCTGTTAATGCCAATGATGCTGATCTGGTCGGTCTTAGTTTTTCTTATCAGCCTGGCGAGGCTTTTTATATTCCCTGCCCTGCTTCCAGGGAAGAATGTTTGCACTTGTTAGCGCCTTTTTTAGTGTTGTTTAATGATGCAACAAAAATATGGGTTGGTCAGAATATTAAGTATGATTTACTGGTAATGAAATGGTACGGCATTGAGTTAAAGGGTAATATTTTTGATACCATGCTGGCACATTATGTAACTGAGCCTGATGGCAAAAGCAGTATGGATGCGTTAAGCGCTAAATACCTGGGTTACGAGCCGGTACATATTGAAGAACTGATTGGCAAAAAAGGAAAAGGCCAGGGCAATATGCGGGATGTAGAACCTGAAAAAATAAAAGAGTATGCTGCAGAAGATGCCGACATCACCCTGCAGTTAAAAAAAGTATTTCTTGAAGAGTTAAAAAACAAGGAAGTAGAAAAGGTTTTTTACGAGGTGGAAAATCCGCTGATAAAAGTATTGACGGATATGGAATTTGAAGGCATCCGGATTGACGAAGCCTTTTTAAATGAATACAGTAAAACCCTGGAAACAGAGGCCAAAATAAGTGAAGAAAGTGTGTATGAGCAAGCTGGCTTAAGGTTTAACCTGGCCTCGCCCAAACAATTGGGAGAAGTATTGTTTGATAAAATGAAGCTGGATCCAAAAGCAAAAAAAACAAAAACCGGTCAGTATGCAACAGGTGAAGATGTACTGGCAAAACTGGCCAGTCAGCATAAAATATGTGACGATATTTTAATTTTCCGTGAACTCACCAAATTAAAAAATACCTACATCGATGCGTTACCTGCTTTGATCAACAAAAAAACCGGGCGGGTGCATACTTCCTATGCGCAGGCTGTAGCTGTAACAGGAAGGCTTAGCAGTACAAATCCCAACCTGCAAAACATTCCTGTAAGAACAGAAAGGGGGAAAGAAATAAGAAAAGCATTTATTCCAAGAGATGAAAATCATGTACTTGTTTCGGCCGATTATTCGCAGATAGAATTGCGTATTGTTGCAGCCATCAGCGGCGATGTCAATATGTGTGATGCTTTTAAAACGGGTAAAGATATTCATACCGCTACAGCTGCTAAAGTATTCAATGTGGACGAAAAAGACGTTACCAAAGAAATGAGGTACAAAGCCAAAAGCGTCAACTTCGGCATTATTTATGGCCAGGGTGCATTTGGCCTGGCGGAGAATTTAAGCATCTCCCGCACGGAGGCAAAAGAGATCATTGACAATTACAAAAAGCAATTTCCCAATATTCAAAAATACATGGATGATACCATCAACTTCGCCAAGGAAAATGGATATGTGGAAACGCTGATGGGTCGTAAAAGGTGGCTGAAAGATATCAACAGCGTGAACTTTACAGTGCGTGGTTTCGCAGAACGTAACGCCATCAATTCACCCATTCAGGGCACCGCTGCGGATATGATAAAACTGGCCATGATCAAAATTCACCAGGAATTTATCAACCGTGGTTTTAAATCAAAAATGTTGTTGCAGGTACATGATGAATTGGTTTTTGATGCACACAAAAGTGAAATAGAACTAATCAAGCCTGTCATTTTAAAGTGCATGCAATCCGCATTGAAACTACCTAATGAAGTGCCAACCGATGCGGAAATTGGAGCAGGCGACAACTGGCTGGAAGCACATTAGAGTGGGTCGTCACAGGTGGGTCACCCCAAAAGGATGCTCACCTGTGATAGAATATTAGAGTCAATAATTCCACTCCCGTGAGCTCAATAAAATAAAAAATGGTAATACTAATTCAATGTAAAGACCAGGTGGGCCTGGTGGGAGCAGTAGCCAATATCTTCGCGGCTATGAACATTAATATTGTAGCCATGCGGGAACATGTTGATACTATTGACAACCGTTTTTTTCTTCGTATAGTCGTTGACGGCAGTATAGATACAATTGTAGCCGGGCGCCAGCTCAAAGCCGTTTTACCTGCTGACGCCGAAGTGAAAATCAGCCACCAGGCAGAAAAAAAAATAGTCGTACTGGTAACAAAAGAATATCATTGCCTGAGTGATATACTTGTAAGAAATCATTTTAAAACTTTGGGTGCCAGTGTACAGTGCGTCATTGGCAATCATGCTGCGTTGGAAGAAATTTGTAAACGCTTTGATATACCTTTTTACCTTGTATCAACCGATAATACAGACAGGCCCGTTTTCGAATCTTCCCTGCTTTCCATTATTAAAAAATGGGGAGCGGATTATCTTGTACTGGCAAAGTTTATGCGTATTCTTTCTGCTGATTTTGTTGAACAATTTGCTTTTCAAATCATCAACATTCACCATTCTTTTTTACCTGCTTTTATTGGCGCCAGTCCGTATAAGCAGGCGTACGAAAGAGGCGTAAAGCTGATAGGTGCCACCGCTCATTTTGTAACCAACCAATTAGACGAAGGCCCTATCATCGCCCAGCAAATTATTCCAGTTACCCATTCTTTTACTACTGCTGATATGGTGCGTTCCGGTAAAGAGATTGAGACGGCGGTATTAGCCAGGGCTTTACACCTGGTATTTGAAGACCGGGTTTTGATACATAAAAACAAAACAATCGTTTTTGAATAATGACCATTCCCGAAATAAATATTCATACAAAACAAACACTAAATTACTATGAATAAACTCACCCTTATTTACTGTTACGATGCCTACTGTGGCTGGTGTTACGGCTTCAGCCCGGTTATTAAAAAAATTGTATCGCAGTATAAAGAAGAGTTCTTTATTGAAGTGTTGAGTGGCGGCATGATGGTAGGAGAGCATGTAATGCCAATTGAACAAATTGGCCCCTACATTCAGAAAGCCTATCGCCGGGTAGAAGAACTAACGGGCATCCAATTCGGCGAAGATTTTTTATGGCATATTAACAATCCGGATAAAAGTGATTGGGTAATGAACTCTGAAAAACCGGCCATTGCATTGTGTGTTTTTAAAGAATACTACCCGGATGATGCGATTCTTTTTGCAAGTGATTTGCAGTATGCATTGAATTACGAAGGCCGCGATTTGGATGATGATGAAGCCTATCGTCACCTGCTGCAAAAATATAAAATACCTGAGGAGGAATTTTACACAAAACTAAAAAGTGAAGCATTTAAAGAGCAGGCGCATTATGAATTTGCCCTGTGCAAACACCTGCAGGTAACCAGCTTTCCGCAGGTATTAATTCAACAAAATGACAGCAAATTTTATTTGATTGCTAAAGGCTTCAGCGATTATGAAACAGTGAATGAGAGAATTCAGCATGTGCTGAAAGAATTGCGCTCGTCGCCTGAAGAGGAGTAAATCGAAGCTTATAACAGTTCAAAAAAAATTACAAAACAGCGGAATGCTAAAACCCTGCTTCTTTACGAAACAGGGTCTTAATCACTCAATCAAAAAACCAAAATAACCATCTTTATTATTGCTGCCTGTTGGGCCTTTGTGGCCGTAAGGCAGGTTCAATATCATCTTTCCATTTTTTAAATTGCTCGTCGGTAAAAATCTGTTTTAACTGTTCATCACGGTCAATGTTCAGTTTTAACATCTTACTCCTCATCGCTTCACGGTCCGGGGTTGCACCGCCACTCATCATAGCTTCCCGCTCCTTTTGCATGGTAGTATAGTAAGCCGTAAACACACTGTCGGTTTTAGCCTGCTTGTCTTTGTCCAGTTTAAAATCAGCCAGCTTTTCATCTACTGCTTTTACTCTTTCTTCCACTGTTAACCGGGGACCACGCTGATCTTGTGCTGATACAAAACCAATTGTCAAAAAAAGGGCCAGTATAGATAATGCGATTTGTTTTTTCATAATGATGTATTTCTTGTTTTCTGAATGATTAGACGACCTTTTTAAAAAAAACAGTCGTTTTAAATAATTATTTTTTTCGCTCATCCGGTTTTTTATTCAGCATGGTATAAAACAACGAATCAAATTTGGGCAGCTGTGCAGGTGTGCATATGCTTCTTACAGCTTTAAAATGGGTAAACATTTCTACTTCCATTTCTTTTTGTTTCATACTTGCTATACCTGCGATGGTATTGATGGATGAGTCGCTGAAATTATCAGCCGATAATTGTTTAACCTGTCCTTCCTTATCTTTTCTTGCAGCTTCAAACATCGATCTTACTTTTCTTTTATGCCGCTCAGTCAGTGAATCATATTGCGTTAATTGATTCTGGCTAAAGCCAATTTCTTTCTGCAAAAAAGTTGTCATCATGACTTTTCTTTCCGCCCGCATATTCCTTCTTTCAGAAGGCCGGCCGTTCAATAAAAATACCAGCATAACTATATTCGTCACCAGCAAAAAACCGATAATAAGCAACAGCAATTTATTATTTGGTTTCGTATTCATTACATTATTGGTTTTCGATATTATCAATCGTTGCAAGGTTATTGTATTCATCCTCTTCGTCCGCAGCCGTTGTAAATGAACGCTCAGTAGTTATTTTAGACGTGTTATAATTTTTATAAAATAGTACGGAAATATTAATGATGACCAGGAAACATATGCCCGCCACCATCACAGCCGGCCTGCTTATAAAACCAGCTATGTTTTCCCATGTATTTTTTACCGGATTGTTAAGCCGTGCCTGGATACGTGTTAACAGGTAAGGAGCAGGTGCAGCCCGCTCAATGTGATTTAAACTATTTAAGGCATCTTCAATTTCCTGCTCAGTATTCTTATTATTTTTCATGACTGTTTTTTTTATTGGGCTCCTGCAGATAATAATTTTTTAAACTTTTTTTAAGGCTTGATTTTGCCCTGGCCAACAAAGATTCCACCGCATAAAAACTGGTGTTCATAATGGCTGCAATTTCCTGGTTATTCAATCCTTCTATTTTATTCAACGTAAAAGCGATACGTTGATTTTCGGGTATTTGTTTAAGGGCTTTAAACAAAACCGCGGCATTTTCCTTATTCTCTAATTGTACCCCAGGGTGATTAAATTCTACCGGATTATATTGTTCTTCACCATGCTCGCCAAACAAATTTTGTATAAATGCAAAACGCTTTTTACGTTTCTTTTTTTTCTCACTGTCCAGGGCCTTTGCTATGGCTATGCGGTATAACCAGGTTGATAGTTTTGCCTCTCCTTTAAAAGATCCTATTGACTGATACACCTGCAAAAATACTTCCTGTGTTATATCCTCCGCGTCCAGTTCATTCTGTACAATGCTTACAACTGTATTGTACACCATATCCTGGTACAGCCCCACAATGTCTGCAAATGACTGCTGCTCGCCCTGCTGTAATTTTTTTATTAACTCCGCTTCAGATTGGTTCAACACTAACAGTTTTTAAATCCAATCTAAAAATAGTTAAAAGGATGGATTTCTTCCAACTGGTCGGTTCATACCTTCTCTTCCCCTGAACTCCCCATTAAAGCTTTTGGCTGCTACACCAAAATTTCGCAGACTGTAGGTAAAAGTGAGCATAAAATATTGTTGCAATACCTGGCTTTGTGCATCTTCAATGTAAGCGCCTGTTACCGTGCGCACAATGCTCTGGTTTTGTTTTAATAAATCAAATACTGATAATTTTAATTCGCCGGCTTGTTTTTTCAGGAATTTTTTTCCGATCGCTGCATTCCATAGCCAGAAATGCTGGTTCAGTCCGGCGCTCAAACCACTATAAGATTGCCCGGTGATATCATTTCTTACAAACCATCCCTTCTTATCCAATAAGTTTAATTGAAATCCGGCTGTTTGATTTACATAATTGTTAGTAGAAGCAAAAGTCGATGTGGTTTGCGCATTATTAAAACTGGCATTATACGACAGGTTAAAATCTACATATTCACTGATATTACTTGCCAGTACTACCCCTGTGTTATATGCATAATTATTGGTAATAGAAGCTGTATAATTATTCAACCCCGGCAACCGGGAATAAGAAAATCCTGCATTTAAATTAATGTTTGTTTTTATAGGATTAATTGGCATGCTGTAGGTTAAAAAGGTACGCAGGCTTTTATAGCCATCCAGGTTAACCGGCTTGGTAAGCTGTGATCCTTTTTTCAATTGTATCCCTTGTTGTATAACCGTATCCTGCTGGGCTATATATATCGCATTGGAAATGTAATTACTGGCTGTTTGTAAAAACACGTTCGCAATAAAGCTGCGGCTGGTTTTAGAATTGGTATAGGTGTACCGGCCGGAAAGCAGGTTGGTATACGATTCTTTCAAAGCCGGGTTGCCAGCACTAACCCGTAATGGGTTGGAAAGATTAACCACATCCTGTAATTGATTTACAGATGGAAAATTGGTTGAGGCCCTGTAAAATACCCGGATATTGCTGCTGGCAGAGAACTTTTTACGCCACATGGCATTGGGTAAAATATCGGAAAAAGTTTGATTAACAGATGACACGATCGGAAATATCCGCTGACTTTCTAATCTGGCATTTTGGAAGTTTACGCCGAAAGACAATTGCTCATCCCTGTTTTTTGATCTGCGATAATTCAAGCCCGCATTATTGGTTGTAATAGTGTTATCAAATTTGTTTGACAGTGTAGAATCAAACATGGAATATTTCTGTCCGTCAAAAGAAAAAGTCTGCTGATCAGCCTTGTTTTTTTGTACAGATGGGGTATAATCAACTTGCAAAATACCGATCTTACCAATTGGCTCTGTGTAGGCAATGTTACCCCCAATCGTATGTCCGTTGGTATTGTTATCATACAACTGTTGCTGCAGCGAGTCAACAATTGCAGCATCATTAAAAAAGCGGTATTGCGCATTGGTTACGCTGTTGCCATCATTCTTCGTATAATTTGTATTGAAGCCTAAAGAAAGGGTGCGGCCCTTTTTTGCAAAAGAGTGACGGAACATAATATTGTTGCGAATATTAAAACCTTCCCGCTCGGCCGTATTCCTGTTGATAGATGTATTCAACGAATCGCCCGCTCCATAAAAATTTTGTAAAGAAGTCAGGCCGCTGGAATTGTAATTCTGATAATTCAGGCTCGGTATTATAAAAAGCGAGTTGGAGGAATCTATTTTATACTCTAGCCGCATATTGATGCGGTGGTTATTATTGTTGGCGATGGAATTGGATTGCTGTGTGCTGAAAAGATTTTTAGGGGAAGAAAATGTTTCTGTGTTTACCACAGACTCGTTGCTGTTATTGCTGTTGTTGAAAAAATAACTGCCTGTAATAGTCACTTTTTTATCAATCACATTACTGTAGTTTATACCAATGGCATTGGTTTTACTTATGCCGGGTGACTGGCCGACGGAAAAATTATCTGTATTGCCACCACCCCGTCCGCCACCGCCTCGTCCGCCACCGCTGCTGGTAACACCCAGCAAATCCTGCGAACCAAAATTTTGCTGATTGATATTATTGAAATTGCCAACCAGGGAAATTCGACGGTTGCCATTAAAAAAACTGATATTACCTCCCGCAGCATAATGATCGTCTGTTCCATACCCGCCATAAATGCGGCCAAACTGCCCGTTTTTGATACCTGATTTAGTAACCACATTGATAGCCTTTACGCTGTTGCCGTCATCAAAGCCGGTCAATTGCGCCTGGTCGCTCAGCCTGTCAAAAACCTGTATTTTATCCACCACTTCAGACGGTAAATTTTTCAATGCCGCAGAAGCATCATCCCCAAAAAAATCCTTTCCATCAATCGTAACTTTCTTTACCTGTTCACCGTGCGCCGTTACTGTACCATCTTTATCTACGGTAATGCCTGGCATCTTTTTTATAAGATCTTCGGTGGTTGCATCGGGATTTACTTTATACTGACTGGCGCTGTATTGTGTGGTATCACCTTTTTGCGCCACTGGCGGCGCTTTCGAAATAATTGTTACATCACTGAGGTCTTTTCCCTGTCTTGTAAAATGCAACACACCCAGGTTTTTTACGCTGTCACCAATAATAACCGGCCTGATCAATTGCTGGTATCCGATTGAACTAACGGCAATCAAAAAACTATCTTTAGGTAAATCGTTCAGTTCAAAATTTCCGGCGGCATCCGTAACAGTGCTTTTTATCTCATTTTTTGCTGAATCTTTTTCTAAAAAAATAACGACTGATGCGCCTCTTACAGGAGCATTCGTTGTGGCTTCCTGTATTGTGCCTTTCAGGCTACCATTTTGAGCATAAACACCTGTTGCGCTAAAAATTAAAAAAAGAAAAGCGCTCGTAAATTTTGTCATGTATTGCAGTTTATATTACTCATAAGACGACGATATTGAATAAAACAGGCGATTTTGTTAACTTTTATTTTTATTGATGATATTATTTACAAAAAATGTCATCAAAGAAATCCGTTTAAAACTTTATGCATTTTTTAAAATTTAACAATCCGTCAATCAGTACAGAAGTTTATCTTTGATGCTCAAAAAATTACAGTTTATGGATTATAACAGACTCGTTTCAGTAACCGGCTTAGGCGGTTTGTACGAATTATTGTCTTCAAAAGCAGATGGTGGCGTAGTAAAGTCGTTGGAAGATAAAAGCACCAAATTTGTAAGTACCCGATTGCATAATTTTTCGCACCTGGAAAGTATAGAAGTTTTTACTGTAAAGGACAATGTGAATCTTGTAGAGGTATTTACCGCCATGCAGACCAGCACAGAAAAATTACCCGATGCTAAAGCGGATAACAAAGCAATCAAAGCCTATTTTGAAAAAGTATATCCTGATATGGATTTTGAAAGAGTGTACAACAGCGATATGAAAAAAATGATCCGCTGGTATGACCTTTTAAAAACAAATAATATTGAAATTAAATTATCAGAAAATACAGAAGCGGACGCTGCAGCACACGAAGTAGCAACACCAAAGGCGAAGGCACCGGAAACGAAACAGGTAAACGTAAAAGCAGCGCCGCCAAAAAAAATAAACTCACCAAGGAAGATGGCTTAACCGCTAAACGTTATTGATTGTTCCTAAAAAAGGAACAATATGTTACACTACCGTAGTTACCTAAACTACGGTAGTGTTGTTAGATAACTCAACGAAATTCTTATGTACACAGCAGCAATTGAAAAAACACCGCGTCATTTTGTTCCGGCCAATTTTGTTTTAACCGACTGGCAAAGCCTGGAGCCCTTTTTTAAAGAGTTACTGGATAGAAATATTGATACGCCGGAGGCGCTTGAACAATGGATGAAAGATCAGAGCGAACTGGAAGCGGTGGTAAGTGAAGATGCCTGCTGGCGCCAGATAAAAATGACTTGTGATACAGAAAATAAAGAATTGGAAGAAGCATTCAATTTTTACTGTTTGCAAATACAACCCAACATCGAGCCTTATACGGATGCGTTAAATAAAAAATTAACCAGCCATTCGCTGGCGGCCAGCCTGGATACAGAAAAATATTTTACCTACCTCCGCAACATCCGCAAAGGAATGGAATTGTTCAGGGAAGAAAACATTCCTTTACAGGCAGAATTATCTGTATTGAAACAGCAGTATGGAGTTATTTCAGGCAAGATGACGGTGACGATGAACGGCCAGGCTTATACCTTGCAGCAGGCTTCTAAATTTTTGCAAAGCCACGACAGAAGTGTAAGGGAAGAAGTGTACAGGAAAATACAGGATAGAAGACTGCAGGATAAAGACGCGTTGAATGACTTATACAATCAGCTGATTGAAAAACGTGCGCAGGAAGCGGTTAATGCAGGATTCAGTAACTACCGTGATTATCGTTTTAAAGAGCTGGGCAGGTTTGATTATACCAAGGAGGATTGTTTTGCTTTTCACGAGGCTGTAAAATTGCATGTGCTGCCTTTGGTGAACATTATTTATGAAAAGAAAAAAAAGAAATTAGGGCTGGATACCTTACGCCCATGGGATACCGATGCGGAGCCCGCAGGCACCGAGCCTTTAAGACCTTTTAAAGAAAGTGCAGAACTAATCAATAAAACAGTTGACTGCTTTACAAAGCTGCGTCCGTTTTTTGGTGAGTGTCTTCAAAAAATGCAGGAGCTAAAACACCTTGACCTGGAAAGCAGGATTGGCAAGGCTCCCGGTGGATACAACTGCCCTTTGGCAGAAAGTGGAGCTCCCTTTATATTTATGAACGCTTCCGGCCAGATGAATGATGTAACCACCATGGTGCATGAAGGTGGCCACGCAGTACATTCTTTCTTGGCACATCCGCTTGCTTTATCTGGCTTTAAAGAATACCCAATGGAAATTGCCGAAGTTGCCAGTATGGCAATGGAATTGTTTAGTATGGAACATTGGGAAGTCTTTTTCAATAATAATGAAGAATTGTTAAGGGCTAAAGAACATCAGCTGGAAAGAGTAATTACTATTTTTCCATGGATTGCTATTATTGATAAATTTCAGCATTGGGTATACGAAAATCCAATCCATACAGTAACAGAAAGAACGCAACAGTGGAATGCTATCCTCAATGAATTTAAAGATGATGTGATTGATTATTCCGGCCTGGATGAATACCGTAGCAATGCATGGCAACGCCAGTTGCATTTGTTTGAAGTGCCTTTTTATTACATTGAATATGGTATTGCGCAGTTAGGTGCAATCGGCATGTGGATGCAGTTTAAAAATAATGCTGAAAAAGCACTGGATAATTATTGCAATGCGCTAAGCCTGGGTGCTACCAAAACATTACCGGAATTGTACTCAACCGCAGGATTAAAATTTGATTTTTCGCCTGCACAAATTAAAGTGCTGATGGAATTTGTGAAAAAAGAAATGGACCAGCTGAATTAATACCGGGAAGCATTATTGCTGGCAATCGCCGCAAATACCATTTACCACCATGGCGGCATGCCTGGGCTTAAAACCTTGCGGAAGTTTTACTAACGGAACCGTTACTTCCTCGAGGCAAATGGTTTTGCTGCAGGCATCACAAACAAAATGTACATGGTCATCATGGTGGTGACCCGCTTCGCAATTATCTTTACACAAAGCATATAAAATCGAATTGTCTGTCGTTGGAATAATATGTATGATGCCTTTGTCAACAAAGGTTTGCAGCGTACGGTAAACGGTTACCCTGTCAAAACTGGCGCCCGTATTTTTTTCAATATCCGCATGAGCAAGGGCTCCATCGCTGTTTAAAAATAATTCCAGTATTTTTTTCCGCCCATCAGTAACACTGAGCTGGTTCTTTTTAAAAATGTTGAGTAAGGTTTCCATTGTAATTTCTTTTTAGGATAAAAACCTGTTTAAAATTCATACCGCATTCAGTAAAGAATTTAAATAAATCAATAACTTTTCAATTCCCGGTTTTGATGTTTTTCTTTCAGCAGCCCGGCAATGTCTTTCAATAGTTTCTGCATTTCCGCTTCCTTTAATCCGTCATAAATTCCCCTAACCCTGGTTTGTTTATCCACCAGCGCAAATAATTGGGTATGTATAAACTGGTCTGCTATATTTTGCGATGTGTCGGGTTTATTGTTATCAATAAGATAACTATGGCGGGCCATGTTGTATAAAGATGTCTTATCACCCGTCACAAAATTCCACATTGGATTGGCCGGTGTTTGTTTATCACCAGTTAAGGTATCATAGGCGATTTTATAAGTACCATCTGTATTTGTTTCCAGCTTGCCATTCAGCATTTTTTGTTCATACTTTTTCAGCAATGGTACAGAATCTGTCTCCGGCATGCAGGTATGTGAGATAATAATAAAATTGCTGTCAGTCTTAAATGCATCATATACCCGGCGCATGTTGGCGTTCATTTTAGGGCAAATTCCTTTACAGGTGGTAAAGAAAAATTCAGCCACATATACTTTTCCATCAACCTCTTTTTCAGAAATGGTTTTGCCGTTTTGATTGGTAAAAGAGAAAGCCTGTACATTATTATTAATTACCGGCAGGTTGGATTGTGAAATATCAGTCTGGCTGAATACATAGATAAAATACACTCCAAATAACAACACAAAGAACCCTACATACCACCACTTCTTATTCATACAATTATTTTTTTACAAAGCTACATCCAAACCCATTGTTAAAAACCGCCGTTTCAAAATCATTTGATTTTTCAAAACTTGCAACGTTATTGCAAATATACTATCTTTGCCCTTCTTTAAAATGAATATAAAAATCAATTGGGATGCGTTGGGAATTGCTACATCTGTAGCCTGTGCCATACATTGTGCTTTGCTGCCGGTATTGATCAGTTCCCTGCCAATTTTGGGAATCAATATCATCCATAATTTAGTTTTTGAATGGGCCATGATTGGCCTGGCATTTATTGTGGGCAGTTATTCCTTGTTTCATGGTTATATCAAACACCATAGGTCTGCAGTGCCGGTTTTGATATTTTCCATTGGTTTTATTTTTCTTGTGTTAAAGCAGTTTGCCCCAAAATTTGAACTGCAGTTTTTATCTATTGCCGTACTCTTCATCATTTCTGCCCATTTTTATAATTACCGGCTTTGTCACCAAAGCAAATGCAGCTCACCTCATCACCAGCATTAATTTATTTGCTACCCTGCATTATACTGACGCTCTTTAAAGTTTCATTCTTTGTAATGTGTGAACGAACCTTTATTTTTAAAGAATAAAACTCCCCACATGCGAAAAATAGGACTGCTTCCGGTGTTACTGTTTGTTTTGAATACTGTCTTTGCTCAATCTGCGGATGAAAAAGCAGTTCGCAATGTGATGGCCCAGCAGACAAAAGACTGGAACAATGGCGATACAAAAAACTTTATGAACAGCTACTGGAAAAGTGATTCCCTGATGTTTGTTGGCAAAGGTGGTGTTACGTACGGCTGGCAGCAAACGCTTGATAATTACAATAAGCATTACCCGGATACAGTGGCAATGGGCAAGCTCGACTTTAATTTGTTAAGCGTAAAACGTTTGTCAGCAGAATATTTTTTCGTAGTAGGTAAGTTTCACCTGGCAAGAAGCATTGGCGATTTAAGTGGTGCATTTACATTGCTGTTTCGCAAAATCAATAACCACTGGCTGATTGTTACAGACCATAGCAGTTAATAAGCCCGCGTACAAACCAAAAAACATTTTTAAATAAGTAATTTTTATTTGTCTGGTAAAGACCTAAGTTCATTACTCTCCAATCTCTTTCCACCCCTTCCATTTTTTTCTTAAATAATTAATCAGCCACGCAAAACTTAGTAAAAACCATACATAAAAAATATAATTACCCAGGGAAGGAGCGCCTTCAAAAAAAGCATATCCAAAATAAATTCCAGCGCACATATTCACCAGCATCCAAACAATAGCCATCGAAATTGTCTGAACAATGCGTATTAAAAATAATTTTACGTCCGGTTCTTCCATAAACAACAATTGAACAGGTTTTTATTTCAGCTCAGCCAAAGCTATGTCTTCCTTAAAGTTACCGCATGCAAACTATTTTATAAGCAAGTTTTTAAAGGCTGCGCTGTCTCCATTAAAAACATTAAAATCAACATACGCGTCAATGCCGTTTACCTGGCCCGTTTCATTGTGTTGCCAGAACAACCAATCCCTTTCAATGTTCGGTTTATCTTTTACCAGGTAATGCGCCACCCATAAAGGGTATTGGTCAAATTTTTTACCCAGGTAATTTTTATAAAAGAAGGCATTGGTATAAATGATAGGCTTAACATGGTAATGTGCCTCTACCATCGTCAGCCAGTCCTGTACTCCCTGCTGCAATTTCTCAATAGTGGTAAAGCTGATGTATTCTACATCCAGTACCGGTGGAAGATCGCCCGTTTTTAATGTTACAGTTTCTATAAAATTTTGAGCCTGCAGTTTGCCGCTTTTGGATGGAACATAAAAATGATACGCTCCTCTTGCTATATCCGCCTTTTTAGCTTCCGACCAGTTTTTATCAAACTGGTCATCTACATTTTTAACACCTTCTGTAGCTTTTATAAATCCAAATCCAATGCGAATGTCTTTTATCTGCATCGCCTTTACGTCATCCCAGTCAATCTTACTCTGATGGCGGCTTACATCAATACCATGAATAGTGTAATTGGCCGGAATATCAATGCCAAAACCATCATAATGAATAAAACGCGGCTTGTAAAAAAAATTGATGCCGTAATAATACACAGCTGCTGTAACAGCCAATAGCACGAAGGAAATAATCAGTATTTTTTTTGACGGAGTTTGCTTTTTTCTTTTTGCCACCTTTTAAGAATAGCTGCAAAAGTGCATAAAACTAACAACATTGCCGTCTAAAATCACTAACAGGTAAGCGGTTACAGAACTATGTAAGCGGTTTTTTAACAAGATGGAAGCAATTTAAACAGGCCTCAGACGTTAGTTTTGCTCTTTGCTGTAACATAAACCTTAGCAAAAAAGTCAATTAAAAAATCCTGGATATGGTAGCAAGCAAATATTTTATTACCTGTGCTTTACTGGCAACTTCTGTTAGTGCTGTCGTAGCTCAAAACAGGTTAGATTCCTCGAAAAGAGTATTGTTGGCTTCAGCAGACCTCCGCAGTGAAAAAGAATATATTATAAAGGAGGCAAATGTTATTTTCCCGGAAATATTAAAGGGCAATGAAGAAAAAGCAGTGGCGTATATCAGTTCATTCAGCGATAACAGAAGAGGTTACCTGCAGAACATGCGAATGAAAAGCAAAAAAATGTTGCCACAGGTAAACACTGTTCTCAAAAAATATAATTTACCAGAAGAACTGGCGGTATTGATGCTAATGGAGTCTGCCGGCGATGGTAACGCAATATCAAAAGCAGGTGCAGTAGGTTACTGGCAATTTATGGATGAAGTAGCAAAGGAATATGGTTTAAAATGCGTAAAACGCTTGAGTACGGAAGACAGGAAAAAGATGCTTAAAAAAAATCCAAGGAAAGCCAAAGCATTTTTTAAAGCGTTGGCAAGGCAAAAAGACGACCGCAAAAATTTTAATAAATCTACGCTTGCTGCAGCACGGTACCTGCACGACAGAAGCGTGAACCTGGACAATGATTGGCTGCTGGTAGTAGCAAGTTATAATTGTGGCGTTGGAAATGTTTGGAACGCAATGGAAAAAAGCGGTAAAACCAATCCAACATTCTGGGATGTAAAAAAGTTTTTACCGGCAGAAACACAGGCTTATGTGATGAACTTTATTACGTTGAACGTTATCTTCAATAACTACGATAATTTTACCAACAATAACCTCAGCTTTACCCCGGTTAAAATTAAAGTGCCCGACAATTGCGCATTTGTCAGCCCTCCTGAAATGGAGTAGCAGCACGTTAATACATAAAGAAGTCAAAATATTGTAATATCCGGCTAGCTTAAGCCGGTTATTTAGTTTAATAATAGGTTGATGAACTAACTTCGTGATATGCCCCAAATCAATAGGAACGATACCATCAACCTGGCCAGCAAACTCACTTTTAAGAGGTGCTGGAACGGTATCAAAGTCCTCAGCAGTTTTTATATCAGCAAGCTGATGAACAGGCCGGTGCAATGGGGTTACCCTGTATCCATTTCTTTTGAACCCACCACCAGCTGCAACTTGCGCTGCCCGGAATGCCCCAGCGGGTTGAGGGCTTTTACCAGGCCTACGGGCATGTTGCAAAAAGATTTTTTTACCCGAACCATTGATGAAATTCACGAGGAATTACTCTACCTTATTTTTTATTTCCAGGGCGAACCTTACCTGAATCCGGACTTTCTGGAAATGGTAAAATATGCTTCTTCAAAAGGTATATACACTGCCACCTCCACCAATGCACATTACCTGAACGATGCAGCCGCAAAAAAAACGGTAGAAAGTGGTTTGGACCGGTTGATTATTTCAATTGATGGCACAACTCAGGACGTTTACCAGCAGTACCGCATTGGTGGAAATCTGGATAAGGTAATAGAAGGCGCAAAAAATATTGTCAGGTGGAAGAAAGAACTGAATAGTAAAACGCCTTTTGTGTTTTTTCAGTTTTTAGTTGTGAAGCCGAATGAAAACCAGGTAAACGACATTAAAAAATTAGCCGCCGAAGTGGGGGTAGATGAAGTTCGTTTTAAAACAGCACAGATATACGATTATGAAACTGACCCTAACCAATTGATCCCGGCAACAGACAAGTTTAGCCGGTATAAAAAAAATGCGGATGGCAGTTACACCCCCAAAAATAAACTGGCCAACCGTTGCTGGAAGATGCATCACGCCAACGTTATTACATGGGATGGACTTGTTGTTCCTTGTTGTTTTGATAAAGATGCTATGCACCGGCTGGGTAATTTAAAAACACAGTCTTTTAAATCCATCTGGAAGAACGATAATTACAAACAGTTCCGCAATGATTTAATGAAGAGCCGCAAAAATATTGACATCTGTGCTAACTGCAGCGAAGGCGCTTCGGTATGGAGGGATTGACTATTACCAAAATTTCATTTTTGAATTAATTACTTTTAATCTTTTGCCGTCATTGCTTTTTGACGCAATGGTTTATAATTTGCTTATTTAATAATATGAAAGAAATAAGTTTCAACAACCGCTTACGCCAGGTGCTAATGATAGGCCTTATCCTTTTCCTGGTTATTGTTTTTATTAACCAACTGTATATTTTTTTACCCGGTATTCTTGGAGGGATAACCTTGTACATCCTGACAAGGAAATTATTTCAGCAATTAACGCTGGAAAAAAAATGGAATAAGTCAGCAACGGCTATCCTGTTTATTTTTTGTTCCCTTCTCATCATTTCCATCCCTGTTTATTTTTCTGTTATAATGATTGAACCAAAAATCAATTCCTTAATAAATAACCAGGAAGCCGTAATGCAGGGTGTAAAAACTTTCTCTGATAAAATTCAAAGTACTACCGGCTTTGTATTATTTTCTGATAAGAATACGCAGGCTATTTCACAAAAAATTTCTGCCTTTATACCCAGCCTGATCAATAGTACAGCAACTATTTTAACGAATCTTATCATGCTGTTTTTTTTATTGTATTACCTGCTGGTAAGTGGTAAAGAGATAGAAAAATATTTAAACCATATCATTCCTTTAAAATCGGAAAATGTAGATAAACTGGCTGCTGAAACCATTTTAATGGTAAAGGCCAATGCCCTGGGTATACCCATTATTTGCATAGTGCAAGGTGCTTTTGCTGCCCTTGGTTATTTACTATTTGGCGTACAGGAATGGGGTATGTGGGGTTTTGTAACGGGCGTGTTTGCATTTTTTCCGCTGGTGGGTACCATGATCATTTGGGTGCCGTTGGTAATTTACCTTTATTCAACGGGTCATAATTATACCGCTACCGGCTTAATGATTTATAGTTTTGTAGTTACCGGCAACGTTGATTATATCACGCGGTTGGGATTATTAAAAAAAATGGGCAATGTGCACCCCATGATCACGGTGCTGGGCGTAATAGTAGGATTAAAGTTATTTGGTTTTATAGGATTGATATTTGGACCTTTGCTCATCAGTTATTTTATTATCCTCATTAAAATTTACATTAATGAATTTACAACCGAAAAAGAAATTAAAGATTTAGGGGCATGAGTATAGATAAAGATATTAAGCAGGCAAGCTTTAAAAGCGAACATCAGAAAGCGATGGTAAATTTAATTTTTACCTATAACTGGACGACGGAACAATTAAAGCAATTATTTGAAGAGGAAGGCCTCACTATGCAGCAATTTAATATTTTACGCATCTTAAGAGGAAGCACCAAACCCTTATCCACTTTGCAGATAAGGGAACGCATGCTGGATAAAATGAGCGACTCAAGTCGCATCGTAGACCGCCTGGTTTTAAAAGGCCTGGTAAAAAAAATAACCTGTAAAACTGATAAAAGGCTGGTAGATGTAACCATTACCAGCAAAGGTTTGAAACTACTGGAAAAGCTGGACGCACAGGAAGACAAAATGGAAAATATTTTTAAATCCCTCTCTAAGATAGAAGCAGAAACACTAAACACACTTTTAGATAAAATCCGCCAATCCAATTAATTATTATAATGCAGCGATATTTCTTTTTTTTATTCCTTACCATTTTATTCATCTGTAAAAGTCAATCACAAACAAAACCTGAGTTTCGGGGTGTATGGGTTGCTACTGTAGATAACATCGACTGGCCAACGAAAGGCAATTTTAACAGCGAGGCTCAAAAAGCAGAATTTATAAAACTGCTGGATATGCACCAGCGCAACGGCATCAATGCATTGATTATGCAGATCCGGCCAGCGGCCGATGCCTTTTATCCTTCCCAGTACGAGCCCTGGAGCGAATGGCTCACAGGCGTGCAGGGGCAGCCGCCCGTTCCCTATTACGATCCGCTGGAATTTATGATAACCGAAACGCATAAACGGGGCATGGTGTTTCATGCCTGGATGAATCCTTACCGGGCTGAGTTTACAATCGGTACTTCTTCCATTTCTGCCACGCATATCACCAAATTGCATCCAGAGTGGTTTTTAACTTATGGAGATAAAAGATATTTCGATCCCGGCAATAAAGAAGTGCAGCAATATGTAGCCGGCGTTGTAAAAGATGTGGTGAACAGGTACCCGATTGATGCCATTCATTTTGATGATTACTTTTATCCGTATCGAATTGCAGGCGTTACGTTTCCTGATAATGCCAGTTATCAGCAATATGGCAATGGCTTAACAAAAGACGACTGGAGAAGAAGCAATACAGATTCCATCATCGCCCTGTTAAGCAGGGTAATAAAAGCAACCAATAAAAAATGCCTGTTTGGAATCAGCCCTTTTGGAATATGGCGCAGTGTTGACAGGGATCCGGTAAATGGCAGTAAAACCAAGGGCGGCGCCAGCAATTATGATGACTTATATGCCGACATTTTATTATGGCTAAAAAATGGCTGGATAGATTATGTAGCCCCGCAATTGTATTGGGAATTTGGTCACCGTACTGCGCCCTACGATTTGTTACTAGACTGGTGGAACAATCACACGTTTGGCCGGCAGTGTTACATCGGCCTGGGGATTTACAAAGCAAACGTTAACAAGGCCTGGCGTGAAACAAGCCAGCTTCCCAGACAAATAGAAGCCTTGCGTACCAAACCTAACATACAGGGCATGATTTTTTTCAGCAGCAAGTCTTTTGAAAATAATCCCAATGGCTGGAGTGACAGTCTGCGCTTGCATTATTTTAAAGAGCCTGCTGCAATCCCGGCAATGGACTGGATAAAATAATGGCATAAACTCTCAAACATCTTATTTCGTCCTGTTTAAATTTGCGGCTGTAATTTAAGCTTCTGTCTTTCATGCAAACCGTTTTTATCTACCTTTGTTTTTAATTGTACAAATAAAATTTATGCTATGCCCGGATTTGAATTTTTTGGAGCAGAAGAACGCAAAGAAGTAAATGATGTATTAGAAACCGGTATCCTGATGCGCTATGGATTTGATGGCGCAAGAAAAGGTATCTGGAAAAGCAAAGAATTGGAAGCGGCTGTGTGTGCAACTTTTGGCTGTAACTATGCACAGTTGGTAAGTAGTGGTACGGCTGCGTTGACCACGGCGATGAGTGCTTTGGGTATTGGCTACGGGGATGAAATTATTTTACCGGCTTTTACTTTTGTAGCAAGTTTTGAAGCGGTGCTTTCTGTAGGTGCTGTGCCCGTTTTGGTAGATGTAGATGATACATTAACCCTTAGTCCTGAAGCGGTACGTAATGCCATCACCCCAAAAACCAAATGCGTGATGCCTGTGCATATGTGTGGCAGTATGGCTGATATGGATGCACTGGCAGCCATTTGTAAAGAACACAACCTGATATTGCTGGAAGATGCCTGCCAAAGCATTGGGGCTACTTATAAAGGTAAAAAGGTGGGTACTATTGGCGATGCCGGCACTTTTAGTTTCGACTTTGTTAAAACAATTACCTGTGGCGAAGGAGGTGTGATAATGACCAACCGGGAAGATGTGTACACCGCATGCGACGGTTACAGCGATCACGGACATGATCATAAAGGCGGTATGGACCGTGGTGCAGATTTGCACCCTTTTATAGGTTACAATTTCAGAATCAGTGAACTGCATGCTGCAGTAGGCCTGGCACAAATAAAAAAGCTCGATAATTTTTTATCTATTCAGCGGAACAATAACAAAATACTTAGAACTATTCTATCCTCCATTCCTGAAGTTACTTTTAGAAGGGTTCCGGATGAAGCCGGAGACAGCTGTAGTTTTTTAAGTTGGTTTTTGCCTACAGAAGCCATCACGAAAGCAGTAGTTGCAGAATTGAAAGCTCAGGGAATTTTGGCCGGTAATTTTTACTGGTTTGTAAATAACTGGCATTATATCAGCAAATGGGATCACCTCAAAAATTCCGTTACGCTAAGTCATTTGCATCCCGATTTAAAAGCTGCTGTAATGCATCATGCCAATAAAGATTTCAGCGCAAGCAACGCTGTGATGGGACGCTGCATATCTACCGCCATTAGTTTATCCTGGACAGAAGAACAGATTAAAACCAAAGGAGAACAAATGAAATCAGTTATCAGCAAAATTTTAGAAGAACACCAGGTAACAGCCTGATAAATTTATTTTTTCAAAAAAAGGCATACGGTAACCCGTTTGCCTTTTTTAATGGCTCCGAAATTTTCCTTCCATCCTGTCGCAGTCATCTACGCTGCCCAATCTAAATTTAAACGGAATTTTAGCAGTTTTTTCCAATTTTATTTCCTGTTTGCAAAAAAAGCCCAATTGTGAGGCATAATAACCCGGCGATAAAAAAGGTTTGGGAGAACCAACCTGCCTCAAAAGTGGATTGATTGAAAGTACTGCTGGCACTACGTTTGAAGCCATTTTAGCTACTGGCAAGGGCGTCTTTACGGGTACTAAAACCTGCGAATAAATATCCGGTGCAACAAAAATCATGCAGAAAAATAAAATTTTAGCTTTTTTATACACTTTTCAAGTTTCAATGTTTGTAAATTTACGTTTTAATAAGAGCAGTAGTTCGAATTTTTGTACAATATTTCCAATGTTTACCATCTACCAGTACTTAAACTGCAATGATGCTTCGCTTCAATTATAGTTCCGGATTGGTAGAAAAAACCGGTAATCAAAAAAGTATATTCATTAATCGTTTTAAAGAACCCGAATAAAACATATGGCATTAAGTCAGGGATTATATCAACGGCAATTACAAAAATTATCGCCGCAGCAAATTCAGCTAATGAAATTGTTGCAGGTGCCCACAGCATTATTGGAAGAGCGTATAAAAGAAGAACTGGAAGAAAATCCTGCCCTTGAAACCGGGGAAGAAGAAGAAGCGGAAGAATTTGAGAATGATGTAACAGAAGAATTTGAATCGCCGCTGGATGAATTTGAACCAGATGGCAGCCAGGACGAATACGAAAGCATAGATATAAGTGATTATGTGCAGGATGGAGATGATGATATCGCAGATTATAAAATGCGGGACGAAAATTATCCCGAACAGGATGACAGCAAGGTAATACCACATAAAGTAGAAACTGGTTTCAATGAACTCATGCTGGAACAGTTGGGCCAGCTAAGCTTGAACGAACACAAACAAGCGGTAGCCGAACAAATTATTGGTAACCTGGATGATGATGGCTACCTGCGCAGGGATATCAGCGCTATTGTTGATGATTTGGCCTTCAGGCAAAACATCATTACAGATGAAGAAGAAATCAGCCAGCTTATTTTGCAGATTCAGCAATTTGACCCGCCGGGTGTTTGCGCCCGCAACCTCCAGGAGTGCCTGTTGATACAGCTGGAAAGAAATGTGCACCAGGGCAAACATGTGGAAATGGCGATCAAGGTACTGGATAAATACTTTGAAGAATTTACCAAGAAACATTACGAGAAAATTCAGCGTGGTTTAAATATTACGGATGATCAGTTGCGAGAGATCATCAACCAGATAATAAAATTAAATCCCAAGCCGGGAGGCAACATCGGTGAAAGCAGTAAGGGGGAAGGTTATGTGATTCCCGACTTTTTTATTATCAACAATGCTGGCAAATTAGAGCTTACACTCAATAGCAGAAATGCACCAGACCTGCGCATCAGCGAAGGTTACCGGGATATGCTGAAGGATTACGACAAGGGTTCAAAAAAAGATAAAAGACAAAAAGAGGCGGTATTGTTTATCAAACAAAAAATTGATGCTGCCAAATGGTTTATTGATGCTATAAAACAAAGACAGCACACGCTGCTGAGTTCGATGGACGCTATTATGAATTACCAGTATGACTTTTTTATAACCGGCGATGAAACAGAACTGCGGCCAATGATTCTGAAGGACATCGCAGAAAAAACTAATCTTGATATCAGTACCATCAGCCGCGTTGCCAACAGTAAATTTGTACAAACAGAATTTGGTACCTACCGGTTAAAGTTCTTCTTTAGCGAAAGTCTGCAAACCGACAGTGGCGAAGAAGTAAGTACAAGAGAGGTTAAAAAAATACTAAGCGATTTAATAGAAGGTGAAAGCAAAAAGCGCCCGCTGAGCGACGAACGTTTAACTGAACTGTTGCAGGAAAAAGGTTACAATATTGCAAGAAGGACAGTAGCCAAATACCGTGAGCAATTAAATGTGCCGGTGGCAAGGCTAAGAAAAGAATTATAAATCATCTCCCGAACCGGATCATAAAAAATATCAAATGCTGAATAGTGAATTGTCTTTGCAGGACAATATTGGGCCGGCTGCAAAAAACAACCAGCCATTTATTGTACGATTGCTTGCACATATTATCTCGATTGTTTTTCATCCATTGTTTCTGCCGATTTATGTTGGTTGGTTTTTAGCTTTTATTCACCCTTCGTATTTTTCCGGGTTTAGCGTTCCTTATAAAGCAAGAGTATTGTTAATGGTTACTATTAACGCCGTTGCCTATCCGTTAATTACTGTTTTGTTGCTGAAAGCGTTGGGTTTTATTGATACTGTTTTTTTCTATACCCAGCAAGACAGGATATTGCTATACATAACGTCTATGATATTTTTCTTTTGGGCACAGTATTCTTTAAGAGAGCAACCAGAAATACCAAGGATATTGGTGGCATTTATGTTTGGTGTTTTTATTTCGTCAGCCGCCGCTTTAATTGCCAATATTTATTTTAAAATAAGCATGCATGCCATTGGTATGGGCGGACTTATTGGTATTGGTTATGTAATCATGCGGCAAAATACCATGTTAATGACCTGGCCTTTAAGTGCAGCATTTTTAATAGCCGGGCTGGTTTGCACTGCAAGGTTAATTGTCAGCGATCATACTCCAAAAGAAATTTATATGGGCTTGCTGGTGGGCTTTATTTGTCAGCTGGTAGGTGCCGCTATGCATCTGTAAAAAGAAGAAGACCCCGTCCAATTTCGGGGTCTTTGCTCTTCTGTCGTGCCTAACAATAAAAAGGTAAACTGTAGAATTTTACGCCTTCGTATTAAGAATTTTAAAAAGTTATGTCAATATAATGCCTGCTATGAAAGATAGTACTCATACGTGACTTACACATCTTTTATAATAAGCGGTTGGTAAATGATTATGCCTGCTAAAACAAAATTGACCAATCAAAATTTCCATTTAATGGAAGATGAATACCGGGATAAATTTGCTGAATAAATGGTACAAACGGATAAGCGGCCTTTTAAAAAGGACTTACAAAAAAGAGGTTTCAATAGTCAGTGGTTTTTCAGGTTAACAATCTGTTGATTGCTTGGTTTCAATATATAAATCGTTTAAACAAAAACTTTATTGCCATCACAATAAAAAAACAAAAGCGGTGGTATTTTGTTTTTTCTTATCTTAACATCTTTCAAAAAAGATTACTACGATTGCATGCCGGTTGAACTCATCAAATAATTATTTTAGCCATGCATTTATCCCCGAGAGAATCTGAAAAGTTGTTGCTTTTTTTAGCCGGCGAACTGGCAGAAAAGAGAAAAGCAAGAGGGCTTAAACTAAACTATCCCGAAGCCATTGCGCTTATCAGCAGCCATTTACAGGAAGCCGCAAGAGACGGCAAAACAGTAGCCGAACTCATGCAGTATGGCTGTACTATTCTTACATCAGCTGATGTAATGGAAGGCATTCCGGAAATGATACATGAGATACAGATAGAGGCTACTTTTCCGGATGGCACCAAACTGGTAACGGTACACGATCCGATAAGATCGACCACAACTGCACCTTAAAAGAAGGTCAGTAGATCAGCGATCAGGTTTGCGGTCCGATGGAAAGTATACGTATCCCAAAAAATTACTGTTTCACTTTAAACTTGTTTTTATGATACCAGGAGAATACATTTTGGCTGAAGGTGATATTGAATGCAATACCGGCAGAGCTACAACCCGGGTAACGGTTGTAAATAGTGGCGACAGGCCGGTACAGGTTGGGTCGCATTTTCATTTTTTTGAAGTGAATAAACAAATGGACTTCAACCGAGAAAAAGCGTTCGGTATGCGTTTAAATATTGCTGCCGGCACGGCAGTTCGTTTTGAACCCGGAGAAGAAAAAGAAGTGGAATTGGTAGCATTCGGCGGTGCTAAAAAACTGGTTGGTTTTAATAACCTGGCAAATGGTGAAACCGTATCTGCATCTGCAAAAGAACACGCTATGGAACTGGTGCAATCCCTTCACTTTAAAAACAATAAGGCATGAGTTTACATATCAGCAGAAGAAAGTATGCCAACATGTACGGTCCAACAACCGGTGATAAAATCCGGCTGGGCGATACGGCATTGGTTATTGAGATAGAAAAAGACTTTACCGTATATGGTGACGAAGCAAAATTTGGCGGCGGCAAAACCATCCGTGATGGAATGGCACAATCAGCAACTGCTACCCGAAAAGAAGGCGTCCTGGATTTTGTTATCACAAGCGTAATGATCATTGACCATTGGGGAATAGTAAAAGCAGACATTGGTATTAAAGATGGAAAAATAGTGGGTATCGGCAAAGCAGGCAATCCGGACACATTGGAAGGCATTACACCCAATATGATTATCGGCGCCAGCACCGAAGTACATGGCGGTGCCGGGTTAATTGCTACTGCCGGCGGTGTTGATACACATATCCATTTTATTTGCCCTCAGCAAATTGACCATGCCTTGTTTAGCGGCATCACTACAATGATTGGTGGTGGTACCGGACCCGCCGATGGTACCAATGCCACTACGGTTACACCCGGTGCGTGGAACATTCAAAAAATGCTGGAGTCCGCGGAAGCCTTTCCAATGAACCTGGGTTTTTTTGGCAAAGGAAACTGCGCTTCGCTGGCGCCACTGGAAGAACAGATTGAAGCAGGTGCGCTGGGATTAAAAATTCATGAGGACTGGGGCAGCACTGCCGCTGTAATTGATGCCTCGCTGCAAATTGCGGATAAACATGATGTGCAGGTAGCTATACACACTGATACATTGAATGAAGGCGGCTTTTTGGAAGATACCATGAACGCCATCAATGGCAGGGTAATTCATACTTTTCATACCGAGGGAGCAGGTGGCGGTCATGCCCCGGATATAATCAAAGCAGCGATGTACCCGAATGTATTGCCTTCATCAACCAACCCAACACGTCCTTATACCATCAATACAATTGATGAACATTTAGACATGCTGATGGTATGCCATCACCTGGATAAAAATGTGCCGGAAGATGTGGCGTTTGCAGATAGCCGTATACGACCGGAGACCATAGCAGCCGAAGATATTTTGCATGATATGGGCGTGTTTAGCATGATGAGCAGCGACAGCCAGGCAATGGGTCGGGTGGGTGAAGTAATTACCAGGACCTGGCAAACAGCACATAAAATGAAAGTACAGCGGGGACCGCTGGCGGAAGATAAAAAAAACAACAATGATAATTTCAGGGTTAAAAGATTTGTTGCCAAGTATACCATTAACCCGGCAATTACACATGGTATTTCAGATTATATTGGTTCCATGGAAGCAGGTAAGCTGGCGGACATCGTGTTGTGGAAACCTGCCTTATTTGGCGCAAAACCTGAGATGATTATAAAGGGTGGAATGATCATTGCAGCAAAAATGGGCGATCCTAATGCATCCATTCCAACACCGCAGCCGGTAATGTACCGGCACATGTTTGGAGCGTATGGAAAGGCATTGTACACAACCTGTGCAACCTTTGTATCCAAACTTTCTTTGGAAAAAAATGTTGTACAGGGTTATGGTTTACAAAAGATGGTGTTGCCTGTAAAAAATTGCCGTACCATTTCTAAAAAAGATTTGATACACAATGATGCAACACCGCTGATTGAAGTGAACCCTGAAAATTATGAGGTGAAAGTGGACGGAGAAAAAATAACCTGCGCTCCGCTGGCTGAACTGCCCTTGACGCAACGGTATTTTTTGTTTTAAAGCGGCATTGTAATTTAGTAGTTTATTTTTCAGCGCAACTGCGTATGAAAAAATTACGTTTATAAAATAAGCACATTAGCCAATCAGCTAGTTAGTAAATTAAAGTATTAAAATGCTGGTAAAAGAAAAAATAGGGAACCTGGAATTATTCGCCATCAACAACAGGAACATTGATTATGTATTGCTGGATTGGTACGAAACCAATAAGCGCATACTGCATAAAAAAACAGTGTTGGGGCGGGAACTGAGCATGAAATTTTTAAATGAAAATCCCCAACTTGGCGTGGGTGATATTGTTTATGAAGATGATTTTGGACTGATAGCCGTTGATATCAATGAATGCGACGCCATTGTTATCCGGCCAAGATCAATGCATGAAGTGGCGGCGGTATGTTATGAAATTGGCAACAAACATTTGCCTTTATTTTACCAGGACGATGAAATTTTGGTGGCGTTTGAAGCGCCACTGTTCCAGTTGCTGACCAGCAGCGGCTACGCAGTTGAAAAAGCAAAACGAAAATTAATATCGCCACTTAAAACTACTGTTGCTCCACATGGCAGCAGCAATAGTTTGTTTAACAGGATCATGAAATTAACTACCGATCCTGAATGAATACTGCGCTGTTAAGTCTACTACAATTGTCAGATCCCACTTTGCCCATTGGCGGCTACGCCCACTCTGCGGGCTTAGAAACGTATGTACAGCAGGGGATTGTAAAGAATGCGGCTACAGCAAAAACATTTATCACAGAAATGCTTGCCCGCAATTTGCAATACACAGATGCAGCATTTGTTTCCCTTGCTTTTGATGCTGCAAAACAAAATGATTTTGCAAAAATAACAGTGCTCGATAACGAATGCAATGCGGTAAAATTACCGGCTGAAATACGTCAGGCAAGCCAGAAGCTGGGCATCCGTTTAATAAAGCTATTTCAACCAGTTTGTGAAAAAAGTTTTACAGCGCAATACCAAAAGGCCATTCAATTACAACAAGCTGCCGGGCATTATTGTATTGCTTTCGGTATGTATGCATCTGCATTGGGTATTGACAAACAAGATGCACTCACCGGTTTTTATTACAATGCAGCGGCAGGGTTTGTAACCAACAGTGTTAAACTGATTCCCCTGGGGCAACAGGACGGGCAGGAACTGTTATTTTCGCTTCAGCCTATGATACAACAATTAGTAACGGATTCAATGGAACCTGATAAAGATTTAATAGGTTTGTGCTGTACTGGTTTTGATATTGCCTGCATGCAGCACGAGCAATTGTATTCAAGGTTATACATGTCTTAATGCCTGATCATTTATTGATGTGTTGATTGTGAGAAAGCGGTGAAAAAAGCTGAAACCGTAAAAGGGAGTGACACAACGATGCTCAATTGAAAGACAACTGCTGGCTTCAAAAAATTTAAAATGACGGAAAGAAATTACATAAAAATTGGCGTAGCGGGGCCAGTGGGTTCTGGCAAAACAGCACTGATAGAACGCCTGAGCAGGGCCATGAGCAAGGACTACAGCCTGGCTGTAATTACCAATGATATTTATACAAAAGAAGATGCGGAGTTTTTAACGCAGAACAGTTTGCTTCCTGCCGAAAGAATTATCGGTGTTGAAACGGGCGGTTGCCCCCACACAGCAATCAGGGAAGATGCAAGCATGAACCTGGAAGCTGTGGAAGAAATGGCGCAACGCTTTCCTGATGTACAAATTATTTTTATTGAAAGTGGTGGCGATAATTTATCCGCCACTTTTAGTCCGGACCTTGCGGACGTTACCATCTTTGTAATTGATGTGGCGGAAGGTGATAAAATCCCCCGCAAGGGCGGTCCCGGTATTACCAGGAGTGATTTATTGGTGATCAATAAAATTGATCTTGCTCCTTATGTGAATGCCGACCTGCTGGTAATGGAAAGTGATGCCCGCAAAATGCGCAATGGCAATCCTTTTATTTTTACCAACCTCATGAGCCTGCAAGGTTTGGAGAGTGTTATCGGCTGGATAAAAAAGTATGCATTGCTGGAACCTGTTACCGAACCTGCACTGTACAGATGAAGGCTGAACTGAAGATACAGACCAGTTATATAAACAACAGCACCCGGCTTACAAACTGCTATTGCACTACGCCATTTAAAGTGGCCAATATTACAGAAGAAAGAAATAGTAATACGATGAGTTTAATGCTGATGAGCTCCTCGCCGGGTATACTGGATGGAGACGAATACAAGATCAATATTGAACTGGAGCAAAACTGTTCGTTGCAATTGCACACACAATCTTACCAGCGTTTGTTTACAATGGCAGAACAGGCCAGCCAGCAAATGGAAGTCCGGCTTGCTGCAGGTGCATCGTTTTGTTTTATTCCACATCCTTGCGTACCGCATCAAAAATCAGGGTTTTCATCACGCAATAAAATATTTTTAGCAGATAATTGTAACCTGGTTTTTGGTGAAATATTAACCTGTGGCCGAAAACTAAATGGCGAAGTTTTTCTGTTTGCAAAATACCACACCGTTACTGAAATTTTTGTGAATGATCGCCTGGCAATAAAAGAAAATCTATTAATGCAGCCGGCATCGATTGATGTAACTACCATCGGCCAGTTGCAGGGTTTTACACACCAGGCCAGTTTGATATATTTAAATGAAGAGGCAGATATAAAAGAAATAATGGCACAGCTAACTGAAATATTAACTGCGCAAAAAGATACAAGTTTTGGAATTACGGCTGCACCTATAAACGGCCTCGTTGTTCGCATCCTTGGTCAAAAAGCAGAGCAATTATTTGATTGTTTAAAAATGATTGCAGGCCTTCTTCCGCTAAACGCTCACCATACAATTATTCCGTATGCAATCTGAAATGCAGGTACTTATATTTGCTGCTGTTTCTGTTGCCTGCCTGCACACCGTTTCGGGGCCTGACCACTACTTGCCTTTTATTGCGCTCTCCAAATCAAGGGGCTGGTCGTTTGCGAAAACCATTGGCTGGACTGTTGTTTGCGGATGCGGTCATGTATGGAGCTCTGTGCTGCTGGGTTTGGGCGGCGCCGCCATTGGCTGGAGTTTATCAAAACTAAGCTGGATGGAAAATATTCGTGGCGGCATTGCAGGCTGGGTGATGCTGGTGTTTGGATTTCTATATGGCATGTGGGGATTATACCGGGCATATAAAAACAAACCCCATAAACATTTTGACCTGCAGAACGACGGTGAAATTTATGTATATCAACACCACCACGATGAGGCCGTTGCGCCGCAAGACCGGCATAAAATCACGCCCTGGGTAATGTTTATCATTTTTATTTTAGGCCCCTGCGAACCGATGATTCCGCTACTCTATTTTCCTGCAGCAAAAAACAGTTGGGGTGGCATGATTTTGTTGATAGCAATTTATACAGCGGTGACATTGATTACCATGATAGCAATGGTGGTGCTGGGTTTTATGGGCATAGCTTTTGTAAAAACAGAAAGGCTGGAGCGTTATGTGCATGCATTGGGAGGTTTAACAATTTTTGTTTGCGGCGCAGGCATGTTATTTATGGGATGGTGAAAAACAGGCAAGAGTGTTTAAAACTATCGCCGGTATAAATAAAAAAATTGCCGGCTAAAGGATCACCTGTCCATTTTACTCTTTTCATTAACCGGCCTTATTATCCCGTGAAGAATTACATTAAGGTCAGCCTATCTTTGCATGACAAAATTTTGAATTAAAATTTTTTAATTGGCACTCTTCAAAGCACTCTATCAATATATATTTCAATTTCTGCGTACTAAAGTTACCAGGATGCAGTTTTTGATGGTGATCGCCACACTGACAGGTTTCGTATCAGGAATGGTTGCGGTGCTATTAAAAACGCTGGTACATTATATTCAGCACTGGATAGAGCATATACCTGCCACAAAATTTGCATACCTGTTGTTTCCCACATTCGGGTTATTGCTGACGGTGTTTATCGTAAAACGTTTTTTTGGCGGCCATATTGAAAAAGGCATTGCTATGGTTTTACAAGCCATTGCCCGGAAATCTTCTTTCATTCCTTTAAAACACAGTTACCTGCATATTATTACCAGTTCAATAACAGTCGGCCTGGGCGGCTCGGTTGGGTTGGAAGCTCCGATTGTTGCAACAGGATCCGCAGTGGGATCTAACATTGCCCGCATAACAGACTTCAATTACCAGGAACGTACGTTGCTGATTGCCTGCGGTGCAGCAGCAGGAATTTCTGCCGTTTTTAACGCCCCAATTGCAGGTGTTATTTTTGCCATTGAAGTGTTGTTGACAGAGACTGTTGTTAGTTATTTTATCCCATTAATTATTTCGTCGGTTGTTGGCGCTCTTTGTTCTAAAATAATTTTGCAGGAAGCTTCACTGTTTAATTTTGTTTTGAAACAAACTTTCAACTACGAAAATGTGCCTTTCTATATTTTACTTGGCCTGCTGGCAGGCTTTGTTTCCTTATATTATGCGAGAACCTTTAAAAGAGTAGAAAAAAAATTGCACAGCAGCACCCTCAATGCTTATGCAAAGGCTTTACTGGGCGGAGGCATACTTATGCTGATTTATTTTATTTTTCCACCACTTTTTGGAGAAGGCTACAAAAGTGTAAAAATTGTTGCCAATGGCGACTTCAGACAATTCAGTGATAATACTACCCTGTTTTCTTTGCTCAATGAAAACTGGGCGCTTGTTGCCTTTACGGCTTTTATCGTTTTATTAAAGCCAGTAGCTGCGGCCATCACAATTGGTGGTGGCGGTAATGGCGGCAACTTTGCACCTTCCTTGTTTACCGGTTCCTACCTGGGTTTCTTTTTTTCTAAGCTGATTAATAATATCCCTGTAATAAAAATACCGGAAGGTAATTTTAGTTTGGTTGGAATGGCCGGCGTTTTAAGTGGCGTAATGTATTGTCCATTGACAGCTATCTTTCTAATTGCAGAAATTACCAATGGCTATGAATTATTTATCCCGCTGATGATTGTTTCTTCCATTTCTTTTTTTATTGTAAAAAGTTATGAGCCTTACTCGATGGAAACAAAAAAGCTGGCGATGGAAGGACAGATTTTTACGCATAAAAAAGAAAGAAACATATTGACTTCAATTGTATTAGCAGACATGCTGCAGGAACAATATGAAAGTATTGAACCGGATAAAAAATTAAAGGATCTGATTGAGGTAATTAAAAGAAGTGAAAAAAATATTTTTGCAGTAGTTGATAATAAAGAACGGTTTATGGGGATTGTTGAATTAAACGATATTAAGCAGAAGCTATTTCAGCCTGATTGTTATAATTCAGTATCTATCAAATCTATGATGAAAAAACCCGCAGCGATATTATCTACAGACCAGGACATGCATACCGTAATGGAAAAGTTTGACGTTACACAAAGCTGGTACCTGCCAATTTTAGATGAAAATAAAAAGTTTGCTGGTTTTATTTCAAAAACAAAATTGTTTAATAAATACCGGGAAATACTTGCATCGCAGGGAGACCTCTATGAATAAGGATAAATAAAAACCGAGATATAAATAGGATTAAGGAAGGGGAATATGGATATAAACGGAGAATAAATACTTTTAAATAACGACTGCTATAAGTCCCATTGATCGTGAAGTGAAGCGCTTGCATAGGAAGTAGTGGCGGAACCTTCATCTAACAATTCGTCTTTAGTTTGTTCACCCTTATCAAATACATTACCAACAGTTTCTTTTAAATTTTCCCATCCGTCCCGAAATTCTGATCCTCTTTTAGCGATCAGCTTTCTGGTCTTGGAACCTTTATGTGGCGCATACAATATCCCCAATACCGCTCCTATTCCGACTCCGATTAATAAATTCCTTTTTGCGCTCATGATTGTTAATTAATTATTGTTAAAAGGATTTAAGAAGAGAAGCCAGGATAGAAATCCAGCCTCGTTTTTTGTCCAATATCCTATGAAAACCGAAACTATAAGATTAATAATTGTGCCAGAATGGTTTCAGTATAAAATTGCTTATAAGGTGGGAATCAATTTCCACAACCAGCGGATAAAATTATGGAGTGGGAAAAAGACTGTAGAAATATTTTCCGTCTTTGATGCTTAAACAATAACAAAAATGGGTGCCTTGCTGCACCCATTTGTTATAATTTAAGTTGGTTATATTTTAATAATGCCATCTCACGAAAGCTTCCATTGCCGCATATTGAGTTAATCCCAATTGCGCATATAATGTTGCAGTATTGGCATTGCGTTCTTCAGCCCGCTGCCAGAATTCCCGGTCATCTGTTCCCTGGAATGGTATGGTATCTTTTTGAGATTGATGAATAAAAATGCCATTGCGTTTCTTAACCACCTGGTCGGGGCTCATAGGTATGGCCATTTCAATTTCAGTAATATCCCATTCCTGCCAGGCTCCTTTATAAAGCCATAGCCAGCAGTCATCCAGCCATGGCTCGCCGGCCGCCCTGATTCGTTTCAAAGCTTCTATCACAACATCAAAACAAACTTTATGGGTACCATGCGGATCTGCGAAATCGCCTGCACAAAATATCTGGTGAGGTTTTATTTTTCTTAGCAATTCAATAGTTATCGTTACGTCTCCTTCTCCCATCGGACTTTTTTCAATAGTGCCTGTTTCGTAAAATGGCAGGTTTTGAAAGTGTATTTGCGCATCTGTAAGACCTACATATTTACAGGTAGCTTTCGCCTCGCACCTTCTGATCAATCCTTTGATTGCCCTTATTTCGGCTGTATCTATTTCCGTAGATTTTTTTGTTTTTAAAAAGGCAATCGCATTTTCCAGGATGGTTTTACTTTTTGTTTCATCAATATCAAACATGCTTTCGAAGCCCACTGCAAAATCGATGAACCTGGTTACAAATTCATCGGTAACCGCGATATTACCGCTGGTTTGATAAGCGACGTGCACCTCGTGGCCCTGGTCGTGCAAACGCATGAAAGTACCGCCCATGCTGATAATATCATCATCAGGGTGAGGAGAAAAAATAACTGATCTTTTTGGAAACGGCTCACTTCTTTCCGGGTGGTGAAAACGTTGTTCTGTTTGCTTGCCCCCCGGCCAGCCGGTTATACTATCCCGCAGCATATAAAACACTTTTAAATTGGTTTCATATGCATCGTTTCTTTCCACCAGCAGATCGCTCAATCCGTTATCATTATAGTCATTGTTGGTTAAGCTTAATACCGGCTTTTTCAACTCCAGCGCCAGGTTGACTACCGCACGCTTAATCATGGTGTCGGTCCAAACGCACTCGCCCGTAAGCCAGGGCTTTTTAAAACGGGCAAGTTCACTTGCACAGCTTTCGTCTACTACAAAAGTGCAGTCATCATGATTCTGTAATAAAGAAGCTGGTATTTCTTCTGTATCATCTTCTTCAACTGCTTTTTGTATAACAGGCGCTTTAGCGTGCCCCCAGGCCATTAAAATTATTTTTTTTGATTTTAAGATGGTGCTAATTCCCATTGTGATGGCCATACGGGGCACCTGGCTCATATTACCAAATTCGTAGCTGTTTGCAATGCGGGTACTGTTATCTAAAGTAATCAATCTTGTTTTTGAATAAATGCCGCTGCCGGGTTCATTAAAACCAATGTGCCCGTTTACACCAATTCCCAATATTTGCAGGTCCAATCCACCGGCATCTGCTATCTTTTTTTCGTATGCTGCACAGTGTTCTTTTACTTTATCTTTTGGCACCATGCCATCTGGCAAAAAATAATTATTGGGATCAATATCAGTTTGCTCAAACAAATTTTTGCGCATAAAGTAATGGTAGCTCTGTAATGCATCGGCTTCCATGGGATAATACTGGTCCAGGTTAAATGTGATTACATTTTTAAAACTCAGCCCTTCGTTTTTATGCATACGCACCAGTTCGGCATACAATGTTTTGGGTGAAGAGCCCGTGGCCAAACCAATGATACATTTTTTTCCTTCGGCCTCTTTTGTCCTGATCAAATCTGCAATTACCTGTGCCACATACACTGATCCTGACGCAGAGTTGGGGAATATTTTGACGGCAATTTTTTCGAGTGAATCTGTAAAGTCAATTTTATGTTTCATTTATACATTTTTTGCTTGTTGAATTGTAGTTTTTCTTACCTGTATTTAAAGGATTATTAATTGGCAAAGCCTGGCTGAGAACATAACGATGATTAAGAAACAGTTGGACAGTTGCGTCAAGAGATTGATTTTTAATTGCCGCTAAAGTAAATCAAAATTTTTTATGTAAAAAATCGCCTGAGCCTGTTAAATAGGGCATTGCGCATGACAATCGTTTGCACAAATATTTTACTGCCTGCATAAATTTTAATAAGTTGCAAAATGGAAAACAAACTGCCGACCATTACCGAAATTGCCAGGCGATTGAATATTTCTGCCTCTACCGTTTCAAGGGCCTTGCATAATCATAGCAGCATTGGCCTGCGTACAAAAATGCGGGTGCAGGAGCTGGCGAAGGAATTGAATTACGAGCCCAACCAAACGGCCATCTTTTTTCAGCAGCGAAAAACATTTACCATTGGTGTGGTATTGCCTGAGCTTTCGGAAGCATTTTTTTCGGCGGCTATCAGCGGTATTGAAGATTGTGCCTATAAAAATAAGTATACGGTGCTGATGGGACAATCGCATGATAGTGAAGAAAAAGAAAAACAAATTATTGAAACTATGAAAAGCCACCGCGTGGATGGCCTGCTGGTTTCCATCGCCAATAAAACCAATAACTACGATCACTTTGAATCCTTAAAAAGATATAATATACCCGTTGTTTTTTTCGACAGGATACCAGACATGCCCGATATTCATTATGTCGCCTGCAATTTAATCTCGGGCACTATACAGGCAATCAATTTTTTAATAAAGAAAGGCCACCGTGTAATCGGTATGTTAAACGGACCTGAAAAACTGGCTGCCAGCAAAGAAAGAGAAGAAGGCTACATACAGGCTATGAAAAAAAACAGGTTGAAATTTGACCCTACCCTGGTGGTAAACTGCGATTTAAGTACCGATAAGGTTTACGCTGCAACTGAACATTTATTAAAGCTGAAACGTAAGCCCACGGCCATTGTAGTCTTCAACGATTATGTTGCTTTGGATGCGGTGCAGTATGCCCGCAGGCAAAAGTTACGCATCAACAAAGACATTTGCTTTGTGAGCTATGCCAATTTGCCTATCAGCCATTATACGGCCTTTCCCCCCATGGCTTCGGTAGAACAGTTTCCCTACCTGCAGGGCCAAAAAGCAACCGAAACTTTGCTGGAACTGCTGAGCAATAAGGACAGCGGACAGGAAGGAACAAATACGTACTATAAAATAATTCTTGAATCTCAGCTGGTGATTAAAGAAAATAACATAGCAGACCAGGTGTTATAAAATATTGTTTTTACCCGCAAACCGGCGCAATCGTTTGCACATCGCTACTCGCAGGCTTTTGTTTAGGTTTGTTTTCTATCTTAATAATATGTGGCAAAAAGTGTTACCAGCATACGGTATCAATATAAAAGATTGTAGCGTACAATTATTCGGCAATGGCCTTATCAACAGCACCTGGAGAGTCGCCGCCGGCGGAAAAGTTTTTATACTTCAACGTATCAATCATCAGGTTTTTAAAAACCCCCACGCAATAGCAGGCAACATACAATTGCTGGCAACTTATTTAAATAAGCATGCGCCCGGTTATATATTTACAACACCTGTTAAAACTGTTAATAATGAAGAACTGGTGCATGATGCGGAACTGGGTTATTTCCGAATGTTTCCGTTTGTTGCCGGATCGCATACCGTCGATGTAGTAAACAGTACGGCAGAGGCTTATGAAGCAGCCAAACAATTTGGAAAGTTTACAAAATTGCTCGCTGGTTTTGATTGTACCCAACTGCAGGAAACATTACCCGATTTTCACAATTTATCTTTCAGGTATCACCAGTTTGAAAACGCGCTGGCTGGTACTACACCGGAATTGATCGAACAGTCAAAGGAATCAATTGACTTTATTAAAGCCAATTATCACCTTACTGAAATATTTGAATCCATCAAAAAGAGCCCTGCTTTCAAAAAAAGGGTAACACATCACGATACCAAAATCAGCAATATTTTGCTGGATGAAAACAACAATGGTTTATGTGTAATTGACCTGGATACTATCATGCCCGGCTATTTCATCAGCGACGTGGGGGATATGATCAGAACCTATGTGAGCCCGGTGAGCGAAGAAGAAAAAGACTTTTCAAAAATTGAAATAAGAGAAGATTATTTTGCTGCCATTGTAGAGGGTTACCTGGGTGAGATGCAATACGAGTTAAGTAAAGAAGAAGTTGACCATTTTGTTTACGCCGGTAAGTTTATGATCTATATGCAGGCCATCCGTTTTCTTGCAGATCATTTAATGAATAATATTTATTACGGCGCCAGTTACCCGAATCACAACCTGTACAGGACAAACAATCAAATAACCCTGCTGAAAAAATTAATGGAAAAAGAAGTGAAACTGCAACAGCAGGTACATTCTTTTATACAAAAAAATGTTGAAGATAAAAGTACGGCTGCATAGGCGGCTAGCCTTCTTTTGAAGCATTCCTGCCCAGCGTAACTACATGCTTGTAGACGTTTTCATTAATGGCTTTTTCACTTTTTGCTATCACAACGGTGGCAACTGTATTGCCAATAAAATTGATCAGCGCCCTTCCCTCACTCATAAAACGATCTACCCCGATTAGTAAACCCAGCCCTTCCAGCGGTATTACTTTTAATGCAGTTAATGTAGATGCCAATACAATAAAACCGCTGCCTGTAACGCCTGCAGCACCTTTACTGGTTAACAGTAATATGCCGATAATAGTTAACTGTTGCCCAAGCGACAAATCCACATGAAATACCTGGGCCAGAAATATTACACTCATACTTAAATAAATGGTAGTTCCATCCAGGTTAAAACTATAACCGGTCGGGATAATTAACCCTACTACTTCCTTATCACATCCTGCATCTTCCAGCTTTTTTATAACTGACGGCAAGGCTACTTCGCTGCTGCTGCTACCCAATACTATCAGAATTTCTTCTTTGATGTAAACCAGCAATTTCCACAAACTAAATTTATAATAACGGGCTATTAAATTCAGCACCACAAAAATAAACAGCAAGCCCGTAATATAAAAAGTAAGCATTAGTTTGCCCAGCAAAGCAAGGCTTGTAAAGCCAAATTTGCCGATTGTAAAAGCCATACCGCCAAAGGCCCCGATGGGACTAAGCCGCATCACGATCTTTAAGATATTAAACAACACTTTATTGATGGTTTCAAAACTATTCAACAATTGGATTCCCCTGTTACCAATCCATTTCAGTCCTATAGCAAACAGCACACTAAAAAAAAGGACCTGTAAAATATCGCCTTTGGCAAATGATTCCACAATATTGGTTGGAACAATATGCGAAAAAAATTCTCCCCAGTTCATTGCCTTTGCCTGCGTTGCATATTGCGCCACTTTATCTGCCTGCATATTGCTGTACACTATACCTGCACCGGGTTTTACAAGGTTGGCAACTATTAACCCAATTATAAGTGCCAGGGTTGTTACTATCTCAAAATACAAAATAGCTTTGCCGCCTATGCGGCCTGCTTTTTTTAATTCGCCGGCACCCGCAATACCGCTTACGATCGTAAAAAATATCACCGGGGCAATCACCATGCGGATCATGTTAATGAATGTTTCACTGATCAGCTGTGCTGTAGTTGCAAAACCAGGGAACAAAAACCCAACCAATACCCCCGCCAAAATGCCAATGATTACCTGTACATATAAAACCTTTAAATACTTCACAATTAGTTTTTAAGATGGGTAAATTAGCATTTTTTATTGACTACACATTGCAAAAACGGATAGTGTCAGGTTCCTAAAAGGATGACGGTTTAAAAACACGTTTGTACAGGCACGCTGTAAAAGTGATGGCTTGCCAGGATTTCGGTTTAGTTGCCGGAATAACTGTTGCTTAAATTAAATAGTATTCTTGTTTATCGTATTTTTAATCATGCAACACGAGTTTCTTTTATATGGTGCAAATGGATATACGGGTGAGTTAATTGCAAGGCATGCCATGCAATACAAGTTGCTGCCCATACTAGCAGGCAGACGGAAGGAACAGATTGCTCCATTGGCTGCTAAATTAGGATTGCCTTATAGAATCTTTGACATGAATGACGGAGGTGCTTTGCTGGCCGCCCTTAAAGAAGTGAAAGCCGTAATACATGCTGCCGGACCTTTTGAGTATACAGCAAAACCAATGGTACTGGCTTGCCTGCTTACGGGCACACATTACCTGGATATCAATGGCAGCATTGAGGTTTTTGAGATGATAAAGCAATATGATGCCTCAGCCAAAAAAGCAGGTGTGATGCTGTTGCCAGGTGCCGGTTTTGATGTGGTGCCTACCGACTGTATTGCGCTGCAGTTAAAAAATTTATTACCTAATGCCGTGCGGCTTCAGCTGGCTTTTGCCACTACAGGCGGTTCATTATCCCACGGAACAGCCACTACAATGACGGAAAAATTAGGCGAGGGCGGAGCTGAAAGAAAAGAAGGAAAAATAGTAAAAGTTCCGCTGGGTAAAAAAGGCATGTGGGTTGACTTTGGCCCTAAGCAATTGTTTGTAATGAGCATTCCATGGGGCGACGTATCCACTGCATGGTTTACCACAGGCATTCCCAATATTGAAACTTATACCGGGGTTGCTAAAAAAACTTTTACTTTATTAAAATTGCAATGGCTGTTTAACTGGGTACTGCGCAGAAGCAGCATCCGTAAAATCATTAAAAATAAAATTAACCGGCAGCCGGCTGGTCCGTCTGACGAGCAGCGAACAAATGCCCGCAGCCTGGTTTGGGGGCAGGTGATAAATGAAGATGGAAAAACGGCCATGGTGCGTTTGAGTGCTCCGGAAGGATATACCTTAACTACGCACAGCGCTTTAATAATTGTACAAAAAATATTAAATGGTAATTTTTCTCCCGGCTATCAAACCCCCGCCAGCGCCTATGGCGAAAACCTGGTAATGGAAATCCCGGGTGTAACCAGAGAGGTTATTGAATAAAAGAGCAATGGCGCCGTTTTTTACAAAGGAATATTGCCATGTTTTTTTCTCGGCCTCTTCGCCACTTTATTTTCCAGCATGGCATATGCCTTGATTAATTTTTTACGGGTATCCTTTGGTTCAATCACCTCATCAATAAAACCTCGTTCAGCGGCAAGGTAGGGCGTTGCAAATTTTTCTGCATATTCAGCCTCCTTTTCCAATAACTTTTTTGCCGGATCTGCAGCTTCTGCAATTTCCTTTTTAAATATAATTTCGCTGGCGCCTTTTGCCCCCATTACGGCTATCTCCGCAGTAGGCCAGGCAAAATTCATATCAGCACCAATGTGTTTTGAATTCATCACGTCATAGGCTCCACCATAAGCCTTACGTGTAATTAAGGTTACTCTTGGTACGGTGGCTTCACTGAAAGCGAATAATAGTTTAGCGCCATTGGTAATTATGCCGTTCCACTCCTGGTCGGTTCCCGGCAAAAAGCCCGGCACATCTACCAATACCAGCAAAGGAATATTAAAACAATCGCAAAACCGGGTAAAGCGGGCGCCTTTTTTTGAGCTGTCAATATCCAGCACACCTGCAAGGCACATCGGCTGATTGGCAACAATGCCAATACTTCTGCCAGCCAGCCTTGCAAAACCAACAACAATATTCTGGGCATAGTTGGTATGAATTTCAAAAAAACTTTGGGCATCACAAATGCCATCAATCACTTGGCGGATATCATAAGGCTGATGGGTACTTTCAGGAATAATTTCTTCCAGGCACTCGCGGGTTTCATCCTGCGGTGTATAGGCGTACTTTGGCACAACATCTTCGCAGTTTTGCGGCATGTAGCTCAGTAATTTTTTCATCTGCGCAATACATTCCATGTCGTTGGCAGCGGTTAAATGTGTTACGCCCGATTTGGTTGAATGCGTAGAAGCTCCACCCAGCTCTTCTGAACTTACCGCTTCATTAGTAACGGTTTTTACAACATTGGGGCCGGTAACAAACATGTAACTGCTGTTTTCCACCATCAGTGTAAAATCTGTAATGGCAGGCGAATATACAGCACCACCGGCGCAGGGGCCCATTATGGCCGATAACTGCGGGATAACGCCGGAAGCCATCACATTCCTGTAAAAAATATCGGCATAGCCTCCGAGTGAACGTACCCCTTCCTGAATCCTTGCGCCGCCTGAATCGTTCAATCCAACCATGGGCGCTCCCGTCTTCATGGCAAGATCCATAATGCGGCAAATTTTTTCCGCATGTGTTTCAGATAAAGCGCCGCCAAAAACGGTAAAGTCCTGCGCAAAAACATACAGCAACCGGCCATTGACAGTTCCATAGCCGGTGATTACGCCGTCGCCGTAATACTGCTGATCTTCCATACCGAAATCTTTTGTGCGGTGCAAGACCAGCGCACCAATCTCCTCAAATGATCCCGAGTCCATCAATAAATTAATCCGTTCTCTCGCCGTCAATTTTCCTTTTTTATGCTGAATCGCATTCCTTTCAGCACCGCCGCCCGCTTTGCCTTCCCCTATCTTTTTTTGTAACAGTTCCGTTTTTGGTTTCATCAAAAAAAATTTAAAAAATAATTGTACCGGTGTTTGGTTCAGGCCAGCCTTCTTTTCCAGCTGGTAGATTTATTTTCCACCGCTCTTGTAATTTTTTGTTCTTCTATCCAATAATGCAATGCGACAATCGCTGCGGCACGCGCCTTTGCCTGCTGCTGCGCTTTTATCTTTTCAGGGCTGTAAAAAGTTTTTACAAAATGAGTATCGAATTTTCCTGAAACAAAAGCGTCGTGCTGCATAACAAAACTGCCGAAAGGTAATGTGGTGGACACACCTTCAATTTTATATGCAGCTATAGCCTCCTTCATTTTTTGAATGGCTTCTATCCTGTTTTTTCCGTGCGTTACCAGTTTTGCAATCATGGGATCATAATAAATAGGGATGCTCATTCCTTCTTTATATCCATCATCTACTCTTATCCCGTCGCCTGATGGTGGCGAATAGGTAGTGAGCGTTCCAATCGATGGCAAAAAATTATTGAAAGGATCTTCCGCATAAACCCGTAGTTCCAGCGCATGTCCGTTAATAGTGATGTCTTCTTGTGAAAATCCTAATAATTCTCCCCGGGCAATTTTTATCTGTTCTTCCACAAGGTCAATCCCGGTGATCATTTCGGTTACGGGATGTTCCACCTGCAACCGGGTATTCATTTCAAGAAAATAAAAATTGAGTTGCTCATCCATCAAAAACTCAACTGTGCCGGTGCTGAAATAATTACAGGATTTTGCCACCATCACAGCTGCCGCTCCCATGGCTTTGCGCAATGCTGGTGTTAGAATGGAGGAGGGTGATTCTTCCACTACTTTCTGATGCCTTCGCTGAATGCTGCACTCCCGCTCAAATAAGTGAACGGTATTGCCCGCTTTATCCGCCAGCACCTGTATTTCTATATGCCGTGGACAGGCAACATATTTTTCAATAAAAACAGCCCCGTCTCCAAAAGAGGAGGTTGCTTCGCTGGAAGCCCGCTGCATTTGTTCTTCAAAATCTGCTTCTTTTTCTACCACCCGCATTCCTTTACCACCACCGCCCGCAGAGGCTTTTATTAAAACCGGGTAGCCAATTGCTGCGGCTGTTTTTTTTGCCATTGCTACATCTTCAATAGCCGTATCAACACCTGGCACCATGGGCACGTTGTATTTTTTAACACAAGCCTTAGCTGCAAGTTTACTTCCCATTATACGCATGGCTTCTGGCGAAGGTCCAATAAACACGATGCCTGCTTCTTCCACCATTTGTGCAAAGGCAGCATTCTCGCTTAAAAAACCATATCCCGGGTGAATACCATCCACATTCAATTGTTTGGCAAAAGCAATGATGGCCTTGCCATTTAAGTAGGATTGGGTGGATGGCGCTGGTCCCAGGCATACTGCTTCATCGGCGTATAGTACATGAGGTGCATTTCTGTCTGGTTCTGAAAAAACGGCTACCGACCGGATGCCCATTTTACGGATGGTGCGAAGGATACGCAACGCAATTTCTCCGCGGTTGGCTACTAATATTTTTTGCATTGCATTTGTTATTTTAAAGGTCTGCACAAAAATTTATTCCAGCTCTATTAAAACCTGGCCTTTTTCTACCGTTTGCCCGGCTGTTACGGCTATTTTTTTTATGATGGCGGCGGTGCTGATTACAATACAATTCTCCATTTTCATAGCTTCCAGAATCAGCATTTTATCCCCTTCATTTACAGATTGGCCATTGGTTACAGCAATCTCCAGCACCTTGCCCGGCATAGGCGCTTTTATTTCCTTTATTTGCTTATTCGTTGCTAAACCAAAGCCCATTTTTTCAAGTACTTCGTCCATCTCATCTTTAACAGACACCTCAAAACTTTCTCCGTCAACTTCTACGGTAAAATTTTTAGAAGCCATGTCAGTGTGCAGCATTTTTACATTCAGCGATTGCGTTTCGTGCAACAGGTTATATTCACCCGGAGCGGTTTGTATTATATCGGCAGCTGCCGCTTCGGCTTCAGTGAAGGAAAATTCAAACCCGTTCGCCTTAACTTTAAATAGTTTTTTTTTATCGGGCATAGTGCAAGTTTTTCGCCTTGGGCGTTTTGGGTAAAATCTATTTTTGAGTTGCCTGGCAATTGTTATAATGAAAATTACGAAATAATAAATAACCAGCATCAATTGACTAAGTGTGACCTAAAACATCCGCTTTCAAAATATCGCTGCAAGTACTTTAAGAAAGAGATGCGTTTACGAAATGTTACTTATCAAAAATGTACTTTTACTTTTTATAGATTCTGCTATGTTTAACCTGCCCCAAATAGAACAAATCATTAAACAATCTCACTGGTGGAAAACGGCAGCTGTAACTGTGGACAACCATTACAGCAATAACAGTGGTATTATGCTGACAGATCATTTGCAGCAGGTGTATGACAATGTGGAAACCATCTTCAAACAACCTGAAACAGGTTTTTACGGAGACTTATTCAATCTTTTAAAGCAGTTAAATGTAGACAAGGAAGAATTAAAAAATGAGCTGAAAGTAGTTGCTTTATTGCATGATATTGGTAAACCTGTGGAAGATAAAAAAATGGTGATGCCACATCCGCTCACGGGCAAACCGGCCCACAAACGTCATGGTCTTGCCGGCCTGATGGCAGCCATGGAAATACTGGCACCCAGCCTTGATGAAATACCGGAAAAAAGAGACCGCATTTACCGTACCATTGAACTGCATGATATGTCGTACGGCTTATTCCGGGAATACCAGGCAACCCTGATTATTCCGCCACACGACCGATGGACTTATATCAATCATAAAATACACATACTGCCTGCTGCGGGCATTATTTACCTGTTGATTTTTAAACTGGCAGATGTTCACGGCCATGAAAACATATCAGATGTGATTTGGTTTTATCATGCCGTAAAATCAAATTACTTTAACCAGCTGCTGATTGATTTACCCATGCCAACCGAAGCAGATATCCGATAGTTTATTAAGCGTAACTTGAAGTTACTTTCAGCGAAAATAAATAGCCTGCTACAACCCGGTTGCCTGGCTGCGCCGGATTGCAGGACGTTTGTTTGATGGTTATTTTGATAAAACATTTTACTGTTGCGTGTCGTTTCCTTGTTGTAGCAAACAATTACGAATAATTTTGAATACCATGAAATTAAAACTTGTACTTTTTTTTGTTTATTTCAGTTGTTGCTTTTCAGCTTGCCACCCGCAACAGAATGACGCTGTATTAAAATCAACAGCAAAAAAACCGGATTATACTATTGGCAAGGCTTCGGAGGATGGTATTGGAAAATTTTATCTTGGGCGTGAAATTGCACATGTAATGGGCGCCTCCGGCAGCGACTGGCTGGAGAGAGATGATCGCGATAAAGAAGAAAATACATCGCTCGCCATAGCAAAAATACAATTGCCTGTAAACGGCGTAGTGGCTGATATCGGCGCTGGCACGGGGTATTACAGTTTTCGGTTGGCGGCTAAAGTACCACAAGGAAAAGTATATGCTGTGGAGATACAGGATGAAATGATTGCCCTCCTCAAAAACAAAAAACAACAATTAAAAGACAGTGTGGTAGACATCATCAAGAGCACAGTTCTTTCTGCCAACCTGCCGCCAAACAGTACCGACCTGGCGATAATGACCGATGTCTATCATGAGTTGAAATACCCGGCAGAAATGTTACGTTCCATTTATAACGCACTAAAAAGCGATGGCAAATTATTACTGATCGAGTACCGTGGTGAAGATGCGTCTATTCCTATCAAAGCATTGCATAAAACTACCGTGGCCCAGCTGAATAAAGAACTCAATGCAAATGGCTTTAAGCTGAGTTTTAAAGGTGATTTTTTACCGATTCAGCATTTTTTATTGTTCGAAAAAATAAAGAAGCCCTCAGATAAGGCTGAATAGATACCAATTAATTATTCCCATTTACTGGCATCTTAATTGTAAAATATTGCCGTGCGGCATTGGCCGGCAAACAATTTCATATTCAATTAAAGTCATTTCTTGTTATAGGAATTATCCAAACCAACTAAAATTGGGCAAGTATTAGCTTGATTTCATAGACTTTACAATGATTGTAAGTCCAACAAAAAAGAAGCAAAACATAATAAACCGGATTAAAGGCATTACAATTTTTTTATTTTTTATAAAGCAAGTCAATTAAATATTCTGAAAGTATGACGGTTATGACCGATCATCTTGATTTCGGTTAGGCCAAGTAGTATTGGAAATCGTTGCTTAGGAGGGTTAGCGTTTTATGAACATGAATTTAGGGTTAATTTATCAGTTATAGTTGCCGTTTAAATAAAATATGCCACAACTTTTTTATTATCGTCCATGTTTGAGCTTTAGATGAGAAATTTGCATCCAATTAAATAAGCTGAATGAAAAATATAGTACTGTTATTGATTATACTTCTACCCGTGTTAATGGTGCAGGCCCAGGATGAAAGAACAAATACCGTTTCTGGCAACATCCGGGATTCAATCTCTCATCTTCCGCTGGAATATGCTACCGTGAGTTTATTTACAAAAGGAAGTACCAAACCGGTGAACGGAACAGTTACAGATAATAAAGGCCACTTTATAATAAATGAAATCAAAGACGGCGTGTACACGATTGTGTTTGAATTTATAGGTTACAAATCGGTCAGTATAAAAGATGTGCGGCTCGATAAAACCAACCCCGTAATGGATGTAAAAACCATTGCGCTTGATCCGCAAAAAACAAACCTGCAATCAGTAACAGTGGTTGCGCAAAGCAAACTGGTAGAAAATAAGATTGACAAAATGGTGTATAATGCCGAGAAGGACATCAGCTCTCAGTCCGGCGTAGCGACAGATGTGCTGAAAAAAGTACCGCAGATTTCTATAGATGTAGATGGCAATGTGCAACTGGCGGGCAGTTCGGGCATTCGTTTTTTGGTTAATGGAAAACCCTCCACCGCTTTTGGAAGCAGCATTGCAGATGTATTGCAAGCCATCCCGGCAAGCCAGATAAAAAGCATCGAAGTAATTACCAATCCGGGCGCTAAATATGATGCACAGGGCATGGGCGGCATAATTAATATCATTTTAAAAACCAGTACGGCAAAAGGATATAATGGCAATCTATCCTTAACCGCAGGCACCAGGAATGAAAATGGTTCTTTTAATTTAAATGCCCGTAAAAACAATTTTGGTGTCAATGCATTTATCAGTGGTAATCAGCGCCTTACTTCAACTACACATTCCACCAGTGACCGTTTAACAACAGACAGCATCAGCAACAGTACCCTGCACCAGGAAGGAACAGGCCGGTTTGAGCGCCACGGATTGCAGGCTGGTACCGGTTTTGACTGGACGTATAAAAAACACAATAACTTTTCCGGCTCCCTGTCTTATAACGATTTTGGTTACACAGGCACAGGGCATAACAACCAGGTGCTGCATTCAGATAAAGTTGCCGGGCAACCACCTATACTTTCTGGTATCAATTCCAATTCTCTTTATAAATCCAGTAATGTAGATGCTGGTTTAAACTATAAGAGAACATTTGCAAAGGAAGACCAGGAGCTGGAAATAAATGTTAACACCAGTTCGGAAACCAATAAAAATACTTCTGCGAATGAACAATTACTGTTGCCGCAGGACTCTTTGTTTTACGGCCGCAAAAGCAGTAACCCCGGCAAAGTAAATCAAACAGAAATAAGGATAGATTATGCGCAGCCCATTATGAAAGATGTCAACTTTGGCATTGGCGGTAAGTCGTCTTTTTATAATATCAACAGTACTTCACTAGTGGATGGTTATCTTGCGGACCTGCAGTTATACCAGCCGGATGCTTCGCTCAGTAATAATTTAAAATACCATCAAAAAGTATATGCGCTGTACAGCGAAATCAGCTTCCCCGTGGCAAAACTATTCCAGGCAAAAATTGGGGAACGGTATGAGCGTACAGAAATCAATTCTTTTTATTCCAATGCGCAACACCAGGTAAAAATACCGGGCTATAATACACTGGTTCCTTCTGTTTTTTTATCAAAAAAAATCGGCGATCATCATACCATCAAACTTAGCTATTCCAAAAGAATTGAGCGGCCGGGATATGATGACCTGAACCCTTTTGTAAATACCAACGATCCTAAAAATCTTACTGCAGGCAATTCCAATCTGCAGCCCGAAATCGGCCACCGCTATGAGTTAGGTTATAGCCGTGATATGGGCAAAACAGGATCCCTTATGGCCAATTTATTTTACCGCCTGAATGAAAATGATATACAACCTTACCTGGTTTACTATCCTTCATTTACAGTGGGCGATACCACCTACACAAACGTAACAGTTAGCACCCGCCAAAATATTGGCAAGGAGCAAAACGTGGGAATGAACCTTTTTGCAGATGTACACATCAATACCAAATTTGGCCTGCGCAGCAATGTATTTTTATTCAGACGGCATACCATCAATACACTGGACAAGGGCTACGATTATAACAGTTTTAATTATCGTTTTAACCTGAACGCCAACTACCAGTTTACCAATACGCTGGTAGCTGAATTTTTCGGCAACTTCAATTCGCCGCGGCACGAGGCGCAGGGCAGGTATCCTTCTTTTACCACTTACAGTTTTGCTATGCGCAAACAGTTCTGGAAAAAGAAAGGAAGCCTTGCATTAAGTGCAAATAATTTTCTGCAGGAATATGTAAGTCAAAAAACAGTGCTGTTTGGCCCTGGGTTTTCGGTAAACAGTGAGCGAAAAATACCTTTCCGTTCCATCGCCCTTAATTTTACCTGGAAGTTTGGCAAGCTGGAATTTAAAAAGAGCAATAACGAAAACGAAGAGCGTGCGCCAGTAGAATAACGAATGTGTTCTCGGTAAAATTTGGTTTAATAATTGTTCAGGCAAGGGATATTTTGCACACCGGCGATACGTACATTTGTATTGTATATTCAGAAAAGCTCTGTATTTGATGGAATGTATTTTAGCTGAAAAATAAAACAACTTGCATGCTCCCTATCAGCGACGACAATTCGGACCGTAAAACATTTCCTGTTGTAAATTTAATTTTCATCATACTCAATATACTGGTGTTTATTATTTACCAGCAGTGGGGCACCAACACCAATTTTACCTACAGCTATGCCACGGTACCTGCCGAAATTTTATCAGGCCACGATATTGTAACAGATGCGGTAATTGTACACGATCCCGTGAGCGGGCGAACCCTGCAAATACCAGGTTTGGGTGTTACGGCCATCCCCGTTTGGCTTACTCTTTTAACAAGTATGTTTATGCATGGCGGCATTGCACACCTGGGTGGCAATATGTTGTACCTGTATATTTTTGGCGATAATATCGAAGACCGGCTTGGACATGTACGTTATTTTTTCTTCTATTTACTATGTGGCATTCTAGCCTCGTTAACTCATGTGTTTACGGACTACCTGTTTGGTGAAAATCACCTCATCCCAAGCCTGGGTGCATCCGGTGCTATCTCGGGTGTGATGGGTGCCTACCTGTTATTTTTCCCAACGCGAAGAGTGACCGTTTTTCTATTGTTCTTTTTTATACATGTGCCGGCCTTTATTGTACTCGGCTCGTGGATATTGTTGCAGCTTGCCAACGGTACCGGTTACCTGGGGGGCAATGAGGCAACCGGCATTGCCTATGCAGCGCATATCGGCGGCTTCTTTGCCGGGTTATTGCTGGTGAAAAAATTTTTACCGGAAAATGCCGTCAACTCCAGGAAACGGGTTTGGTAAAATGAACTGACAATGATAATGACGCTATTATCTTATATTTAGTCTCTAAAAACAGTACCATGATTTCTTGCAACATTAAAACAGATATTTGCTGCCTGACATTTTTATTACTGGCCGGTATACAATCATTACAGGCGCAAAGCGGTCGGTTCAGTTTTGAAAAATATATCAACCACCAGGATACATTGAAATACCGGATGCTTTTTCCGGATGCGGACAATATGCAGAAATACCCGCTGGTAATTTTTTTACATGGCAGCGGCGAGCGGGGAAATGACAATGAAGCTCAGCTAAAATGGGGTGCACAAAATTTTGCAACCGACGAGGCCATGTCAATGCATCCTGCTTTTGTAATTGCACCTCAGTGCCCTGAAAAGGAAGGCTGGAGTAATTTCGACGGAAGGGATAAAAGTATTGATCTAAAACTGAAGCCTGCCCCCTCAAAAGTGATGGGTCTTGTGATTGACCTGGTACATGAGATGGTTAAAAAATTTGCCATTGATACCAATCGCATCTACATAACAGGTTTATCAATGGGTGGCTTTGGCACTTACGATGCCATTGAAAGATACCCCGATTTATTTGCAGCCGCAGTTCCTGTTTGTGGTGGTGGCGATGTTTCCAAAGCACCACTGATTGCAAAAATGCCTATCTGGATTTTTCATGGTGCTGAAGACCCTGCGGTAAACCCTGCCTTCTCGGTAAATATGTTGGAAGCGCTTGTAAAAGCTGGTGCCCATCCAGGGTTTACACAATATCCTTCCACCGGGCATTTTTCGTGGCTGGCTGCTTACAGAGATCAGCTGATGATGGAATGGTTGTTCAGGCAACACAAATAATTCTGTCTGTCTTATTGATCCATCGCTTTTAAAGTCCGTAAAAGGAGGTCCCGAAGTGAAACCTCAACCATCCTATTTCTTCTTCCAAAATTCAAATTTAGCTCATCACAAAGCGGGTTATTTTTTTTATTGTAAATTGGCAGTATAAAAACCAATCCGGATGGGGTGTATGGAATTTCTTAGCCCGGTTAATTACCTTATTGAGTAAGTGATCGAATGCAATTACAATCCATACCCTGCATCTTTTGTTCAAGATAACTGCTAACCTCAATGAGAAGATTTTTACTTGTATTTATTTGCATAGCATTTTTTACATCCGCAAACGCCCAGGATTTTTCTGCATCCAGGTTGATTGAAATGTTGTCCGGCGACCATTATAAAATAGAAAAACAGGTAACAAGTAAAAAGTATCGTTTCACTGGCTCCGAATCATTTGGGGATACCGTCGTCAGAACCTATCAATACCGCCCCGTTATAAAAAACAGCAAAAAAATGACGGCTGATTCGATAGCGAGAAGGATGCAAATCTCGTCCCTCAAAGAAACGTTTACACTCACTTACCAAACCACTTCGCCCGCAGAATATACCGGCATAATTGACAAATTAAAAAAAGATTCCTTCTACTGCGAATACGAAAAGGATAGCACGGTAAAATCACATTTATATCAGCATGAAGATTATACAGCAGATGCAACTGTAACAAATGAAGATGGCACCAACTGGTATGGAATTACATTTTTTAAAAAAGAATTTCCGTTAACCCGTGATGTACATTTTGCAGAGGACCTGCTGGATTTTACCTCACATGAATACCTGGTTTATTATTTTGGTGAAAAACATGTAAAAAAAGATGTGTACTATTTTTCAAAAAATGATATTGTAAAATGTTCCGTACTTTTTAATAATACCAAACGCCAGGTAATTTTTGTTTGGCGGGATGGACTGAACAGGCGCCAACTGGATAATATACTTATTGGAGGGGCTCACAAATTAAAAAGCCAGGAAGGGTATGATAAATTTACCGCAGAAAATGACTGGTTAACCAAAAGTGGTATACATCCTGGTATGCCCCTGTTTGAGCTGCGCACGTTAAATGAAGGCAATTTTACTTTTTGCGGCGGAAACTCTCCCAATCCCGGTTTAATATTTTCCGATTCGGAAGGAAAAGTTGATTTTAAAAATACTGATATTATATTGGGCTGTATGAATTGTACGGATGATAAATTCCTTGCATCGCCAAAACTCAATGCCGACAAAGCCATGCTGGACGGAAGAATTTTATTTGTTTTAACGATGGTGCTTTATCCTGTAGCTAACGGCATCTTCAATTGATTTTTCAATGAGTCATCTTTTTGCAAACGAAAAATGTCCCGCGGACGGGACATTTAAATGTAGGGTTTCAGGGTACGTTAAAGTATCATCGGAGCTTTCTTTAACTATTTTATCGTGCTTTTTACTGTTGTTTTTTTGACATCGGTTTTTCTGAAGTTGAATATTGGTGCTTAAAATCATGAAAAAATTCCTTCAAATATTTGTTGTTGGTTTTTAAAAGGTATCACATAATTCTGTAGGATTTGGTCTTGTTTTTTCTTAGGATATTGACTGCTTTACTGGCTTTTTAAAGGAATTGGGATTCAGGATTTGTTACTTAAAACTTAGCTGCTTTGTTTTTTTCTGATGTAAAAATGCAACGAATATTTGGCTGGTTTTTTATTTTTCGTTTAATGTATAAGTTGTTTCGACGAATGAATAGAAATCCTCGTTTTGATAAAACTAAGGAATACAAATCTTTTAGTAAAACATTGATTCGAATTGATTACAGACAAATCAGGTAGTACTAAAATTATAACAAACTGAGGTTGCAAAATATTATCTTGTAATAACTAACCAATAGTAATTTAAATTACAGTTTTCAGTCACTTTATTTTTTATACATCCAATATGAACAAATATCAAACCTGCTTCATCATATTTTCTTTCGCAATACAGTTTATCTTTTTTCCACTGGCAGTCAATGCCCAATTGGGCTTGAGTAAAATAGTCCTCAACGAAAACAAACAAATTATTTCCGTTGTTACAGGAGACAAAACTTTATCGCTTCAAAAACCTGTTGCCCTGTTGGGTTATACCATCAACCAACAACAGTATTCCATCAATGCAGGTTCTTCCCTGGTTCAGGTTAGCGTAAACTTTAAAGATACAGTGGCCCCTTATGTAAAAGCTACCGTAACATTCACCAATACTTCAGCAGATACCATTGAATTAAGCAATGTGCTTCCGCTGCAACGGGATGGGAGCGAAGCATATATCACCGGGCTGGGATCGCACCCGCTTTCCCGCACGAATCTTTTCCTACCGGGCAAATTGCCGGTGAATGTAATTGTACCCGACAATGCCTGGGACCTTGGCTACAATGGGTTTCCTGTTTCGGCAGATAAAAAATTAATGCTGTTGAGCCGGCGCAACCGCAGCTCCATAAAACAGGGCGAACGAAAAAGATTCGAAACCGTCCTGTATCCGGGAGGCAGTGTAGACTATATTATCTACGGGGAAATGTATACAGGCAACTGGCAACAGGGATTGAACCTGGCTTTTCAGCAGCGTTGGCTGTATGACCTGGATACATTCAACGACAGCTTGTACCAGCGAAAGGATCTGCAATGGATGCGGCATAGTTATGTATTGCACCTGATGGATGCGTGGGATAAATTTTATTACGACAGCAATGAAGGCAAATACAAGCTGGAGGATTTTTTAGCAAGAGGTAAAAAGCTATATGGAGGTGATGACGTAGTAAGCATATGGCCCACCTGGCCAACGTTGGGGCTTGATCAGCGCAACCAGTTTGATTTATTTCATGACTTGCCCGGTGGCATAAATGCCATGCAAAAGCAGGCCCTGATGAGCAGAAAAATGGGCGCCCGTTTTTTTATTTGTTACAATCCCTGGGATGAAAGTACCAACAGTAAAAATCATTTTGAAGGGTTGGCAGACCTGATAGGTGCCACCACAGCAGATGGTGTGGTGCTGGATACAAAGGGAGAATCCAGCAGGGAACTGCAGCAAACAGCAGATAAAATAAGGCCGGGCGTAATCATGTACAGTGAAGGAATGGCAGTACCTAAAGATATGCCGAATATCGTGTCCGGCAGGGTGCACAATGCGCTGTATTATCCACCCATGCTCAATTTGAACAAACTCATTAAACCTGAATTTACTATTTTCCGGGTGGCAGAATTATTTAAAGAAAAAATAAAAAGAGAATTTGCCACTTCCTTTTTCAATGGTTATGGAACAGAGATCAATATTATGGCGCCCGGTCAGCCTGCGTGGGTGGAAGAACAGTATAAATATTTAGGGCGTACCAGCAGGATACTAAGAGAAAATACAGACAACTTTGTCAACCAGGGATATACTCCCTTAATAGCCACAACCACAGACAGCATTTGGGTAAACAAGTGGGAACACGATAATAAAATTATCTATACCATTTACAGCACCATCCCTGCAGGTTATAAGGGAAATCTTTTTACTGTGGAACCTGCTAAAAACTTTCATTATGTTGACCTGTGGCAACATCGTTTACTGGAGCCAGTTAGTAACAACAATCAATGGTTTATCCAGGCCGCCACGGATGCATTTAATGTAAGCGACATGGGCACCAACAACGAAGGTGAAGTGGATTGCATTGCGCGTCTGCCCATTTTAATACAGGCAAAGTTGAATGGTGATGAGCTGACTATTGATGCTGCAAACAAAGGAACTGAGGTTCGCATGTGGGCTGGTATGCCTGCTTATGATAAACAGGCTGTACTGTTTAAACCCGGTCGTCAAAAAATCAGCATCAGTAAATATTTTGGGCGTTATGAAGGTGATTTTGTGATCCAGTTAATGAAGGACGGAATTTTGCAGGACGAAACAATTGTTACGATTGCCCCAGGCACGGCACGCCGTGTGTCTGTAATGCAGCCAACTATACCGTCAGTTAGCGCACCTGCCGGAATGGTCGTAATACCAGCCGGCAAATTTAAATTCAATGCTACCAATGGAGATGAGTTCATTGCTTATCCAAAACAGGACCAGGACAGTGTATTTTCAATGCCTTCTTTTTTTATGGATCGATATCCCGTTACTAACCGGGAGTTTAAAAAATTCCTGGATGCGACCGCTTACCGGCCGACCGATAAAGCGAATTTTTTAAAGCACTGGATAAACGGCACTATTCCGCAGGGAAAGGAGAATTTTCCTGTAGTGTATATCAGTTATGAAGATGCAAAAGTATATGCAGCATGGTGCGGCAAACGCCTTCCTTCTGAATTGGAATGGCAGTATGCAGCGCAAACGCCCGATTTGCGGGAATGGCCGTGGGTACAGCAGCAACCTGTAACAAGAAAAGAAGAAGTGGTCAATGCTACCCTTACCGTTAGCCAGTTACAGGGCATTGATTCTTCCCGCTGCAACCTGGGTAATGGAAAATTATATACTGTTGGAAGTTATCCCGCAGGTGCCAATCCCAACGGACTAAACGATTTGGTAGGTTGTGTTTGGCAGCTAACAAATGATTTGTATATGAGTGGCAGTCACCGTTACATTATGATGAAAGGCGGCTCTTATTTTAAGCCCTCCAGCAGCTGGTGGTATGTACAAAGCGGACCAAGAGAATTGCATTACCGTCAATACCTGTTAAGGGTTAGCCCGGGCTTTGAACGAAATGCAACTGTTGGCTTCCGTTGTGTGAAAGATAAAAAATAATGTGCCTGACCGGGTATGGGTATAAAAAATGCCCCATAAAATGGGGCATGTAAAGTGTAGGGGTTCGGGTACGTTAAACTTTTATATTAGCGTTTGTAATGATCATTTATTGCAACTCCTGTTGAATAATTTTTTTTATTATTTCAGAGTTTGCACTCAAGGGAGCCAGTTGTCTATTAAAAAAAATGGGTTTAAATCTTTTATCGAATACTGATTCAATTCTTCTTTAGGATTTTGGTTGTTGTTGATTTTTAAAGGATCGGATGATTGGTTTTATTCAATTTTCCCAGGATGCTGGTTCTTTAATTCTTCTCAGAGTTTCTGGTCTTTTAAAGGAATTTGGATGCTGGTCTTTAATTCTTCTCAGGATTTGGTCTTGTTGGTCTTTTAAGGGATTTGGATGTTGGTAATTGATCTTTTGCTCTTATCGATGTAAAAATGCAGCGAATAATCCGGCTGTTTCGGATTTTTCGTTTAATGCACAGGTTGTTTCGGTGAATGGTTAAAAAACTTCGTTCTGATGAGCTGCAAGATTAGGAAAATAATGGCCGGCTATTTAAAATGCAAGCTTGATCTTTAGTTGTATTACAATGAAGTTTCCAAAAAAGGTGGCTAAGTTACCTTGTTAATTCATGCAAGGCAAAAAGGCTCCTATAATCTGCAAACCCACACTGGTGAAGGATTTCAAGAATATCCCGGAAAAGGCTGGTGTTTTCTGCAAGATTGGAAAAAAATACAATGCAGAATTTTTTAGCCGGTACGGTAATTACATAGTTATTAAATCCGCAGGTGCTGCCGGAATGAAACAAAACCAATGAACCCGCAGTTTTAAAAAACCAGCCGGCACTGTAATATGCATTGGTTACACCTCCCGCTGCAACATACATGCGTTGCATAATTTTCGGTAAATTCAGCAAGGTATTATTCTGAATGCCTTTCATCCATTTACGATAATCATTGATGGATGTATAGACACCGCCATCACCTTTGGTAGCACTTGTCATACTTTGGTCGCTGAAAAAAACATTCCCACTGCTGTCTTTGGCATAGCCCATCGCCCTCTGCGCAATCAAGGTTTTTGCTTCATAGACAACTGACTCATCCATATGCAAAGGCATGAAAATTTTTTGTTTTATAAACGTTGCATAAGACTGGTGCGACACTTTTTCAATAATGAGCGCCAGCAAACAAAAACCCGAATTGCTGTACCTGAATTGAGTCCCCGGCGTGAAATAAGTTGTATCGTGTGATTGCAATAATTTCAGAACGTCTGCATCCAGCAACTGTTTTGTTTGTGATGCCGGCATCAGTTCTTCATAATCCAGTATGCCGGATGAATGAGTGAGCAGGTGGCTGATGTGCACCCTGCTGCCAACACCAGCAGGCAGGCCCGGCAACCATCTGCCTATGGCATCGTTTACAGATAACTGATGACTCTTTTCCAGCAACAAAATTCCCATTGCTGTAAATTGCTTGGTGATTGAAGCCATGCGAAAATTAGTACCTGCATCAATTTCTTTAGCTCCTTCCAACACCGCAAGTCCAAGCTGATTGTTGTACAATGACTTGCCATCCTGCTCTATTGATAAGGCAAAACCAGGCTGATCTTTCGATTGCTGAAACAACAGGCTATCCAGTTTTTTAACCAACTGTGCATCGCTGCACAATGTGCAAAGCAGGAAAGCTTTCAGCGTAACAATTTTCAATATTTTTTCAGGTCGCATCATTTTAAAAGAGAAGCAATTTTGGTGTTAATCATTAAAGTTCGGTCAAAAGGGAGTATGTTTTTTTAAAGATAATTCTACCCGGAAATTAATCCGGACAATCATTAACAGCTATTGGCTAAAAATAAAATCCGCAGCCAATGACTGCGGACCTTACTGCTTCAAAAGTGCACATTATTTTTTTGCTGTAAAAAGACTGTCGATTATCTGCTGGTTAAAATGTTCATCAATATTACCCGTAACATTGTTGTATACTGAACTGATAAATATTGTTTGCGCAGCGCTGAATACCGCAAATATTGTTACGCCAGCCATAATACCAATGAAAATTCCGGCAAACATATTTACATAAGCAGCAATTAAGCATACAGGAATTGCAGCCAGTATAACTACAACCATTTGTACCAACCCAACACTAAAAGTTGCACCAAGGCTTTCGCCCCATTTGTTTCTCATCAACTCTGCTGACCGATTGAATGCATCAACCGGGCCTAGGTTTTCGTATGCTATTACCGGTACTACAAAGAACGTCGTGATGCCCCAAACGAAGCCCAGCAACCCGGTAACAATCTTGCCGATGGTACCTGTATTTTCCTGTATTATTTTTAAGATGGTGCCAACTGTTGCGGCAAACACCGCCCAGGATAAAATTACGTCGATACGACTGGCACTGAATTGCAGGCCTTTGCTTACGGTTACTTCTTCGCCGTCAAAATACAATTTACTGCAGTGTATCAGCGCCATGTTAAAAAACACAACAATGAAATAATTTATAAAGTAGAAGCCGAACAACAGCGCATAATTTATCACCCGGTTGTCTGTTTTAATGTACTCCACATTCCATCCGGCAACGGCCAGTATACCCAGTATAAAAACACCTGCCGTTAGCACCAGCGAAATACCGGAAAGAATGGGGAAAATAATCAGTTGTTTGTTTTTTTTAAGGATGGAGAAACTGTTCATGCTGATCGTCCATCCGCTGCTTAAGCGGTCGAAAAAGTTCATGCGGATTTAGTTTTAAGGTTTTAGATATTTAAATGTAAACAATGAAATGGATAAGTAACGTGCTATATTTTTTGGGGAGGAATTACTGAAATTTTAATATCAGTCAATTTTTGCAGAATGAAACGCTGGCTATTAATCATCCAGGCTGTCTGATTAAATATTTAATAGCAATTATTTTAATCGAAACTCTCAAAGCTTGTTCGGTTAAATGCGTCGCAATAAATTTTGTTTAAAGGCAAGTTTTATTTTTATGTTTACACACAAATAATAACATGAACCGCATTGACCGCGTCACCGCCATCCTTATTCAACTGCAATCTAAACGTGTGGTAAAAGCACAGGAAATTGCCGACCGGTTTAACATTAGTTTGCGCACCGTTTACCGCGACGTAAAAGCATTGGATGAAGCAGGTGTTCCCGTAATTGGCGAAGCAGGTGTTGGCTATTCAATCATGGAGGGCTATCGCCTGCCACCAGTCATGTTTACCCGCGAAGAAGCCACCGCTTTTTTAACCGCAGAAAAGCTGGTAGAAAAATTAACCGATGTATCCACCAGGAAAAATTATAGCACGGCAATGCTTAAAGTAAAAGCTGTACTGCGGCTTACAGAAAAAGATTATCTGGAAGCTATGGAGCAACACATTGAAGTAATCGAAAATCAATATGTTCCCAAACGCAGCAATGATACCATTCACCTTCAGCAGGTATTGCAAAGTATTGCGTCTAAAAAAGTATTGCAGCTTGATTATTTTGCCAACCACAATCAACAGCAAAGCAACCGGGACGTGGAGCCGGTAGGCATTTATTATTTAGGCGAAAACTGGTATATGGTAGCCTACTGCCGTTTACGTAAAGACTACCGCACTTTCAAATTCGGTAGCATCAGCAGGCTTACCGTAATGGATGTACATTTTGATAAGCAGCATCCATCTTTAAAAAGCTTTTTAAACAAGGTGTCCAAAGAAAAAAATTTGCAGACCGTGGTGCTGCTGATTGATAAAAATGTGCTTCCTTATTTTGGTGATCAGAAATATTACAATGGTTTTGTGTCTCAAAGAGAAGCAGATGCCAACACCATTGAAATGACTTTTTTAACCGGCTCACTAATTGGTTTTGCAAGATGGTTTCTTTTATTCGGTGATCATGCAATTATTAAAAGTCCGCAAGCTTTGATGGATGAAGTAAAAGTTGCGCTGGCTTCCATTTCAAAAAAAGTAAATACAGCTAATTGATGTCGCATCAAAGAAAGGCAATTGTATCGTTCTATACTTTTTTTAATTTAATTTTTCCTGCTGACATAAGGCTGTCACAACCCCGGATTTTCTTTGTGGTATAAACAAAAAAATTATACCATGTCACAAATTGCTACATTCCAAAAAGAGTTGGAAAAAGAAGCGGTTACTACCCGTAAAATGTTTTCCGTTATTCCCGACGATCAATACGACTGGAAACCACATCAAAAGAGTATGACCATTAAGGTATTGGCAACTCACATCGCTGATATATTTACCTGGTTTGGTATGACGCTGAACACCAGCGAACTTGATTTCGCCACGAACCCGTACCAGCCCGAAAATGTTGACAACACAGCGGAGTTGCTGTCCTTGTTCGAAAAAAACCTTGTTCAGGCAAGAACCGCATTAGCCAATGGAAAAGATGAACAGCTGAATGAAATCTGGACCCTGCGCAATGGGGAAGAGATTTGGGTAAAAGATCCAAAGGGAGAGGTAATTAGAATGTGTTTTTCGCAGATCATTCATCACCGGGCGCAACTGGGTGTTTATCTCCGGTTACTAAATATTCCCATTCCGGGAAGTTATGGGCCCAGTGCGGATGAAATGGGTTTATAGCGAATGCAGGCGTTACCAATGACAAACGGCTGAAAAAAATTCAGCCGCTTGTCATTTATTGTCAGGTTTTCCACTAACATTATTTCAGTAAAATCACCGGTAACTGCTTTTCAAAAAGCGCGGTAAATTCCTGGCTGGTTAAAATACGTCCCTGCTTTTGTGCATCGTTGGCAACGCTGTAACCCCATTGTGCGGAAGCCATTCTTTGTGTTGGCGTTCCATGATGTCCATCATTGGTAACCTGGCAATCGCCGATATTAAAAAACACCTGCAAAAACAGCAGCACCCTTTTCCACTGCATAGAAGCACCACGGGCATGAGAAAGGTAATAAGCTGAATATGCATCAGCCATCAACTCAGTTCTTCTTGTTGCTTCAGGGCTGCTTACAGTACCGAATACGCCGAGCTGAAACTGAATCTGGTGGCCAAATTCATGGGCTAGTATTGCCTGCGGCGCTACGTCTCCATAACCTGTCGCAGTAAAGTCCTGCATAATGCCATCTCCCATCACAATTTTGGCGGGTATTATTCCATAGGGAGAAAAAGTAAAAGCATTTTGCGCAAATGAATTAAACGTAAAAATCGGATGGTTGCCGTTTTGATATTGAGGTACATCTTTCAACAATAATATAATCAGGTCTGCAGTATATGCTGCTGTTACCTGGCTGTCGCCATAAAGAATCATATCAATCCTGATCAATTTATCCCGGTTCAGCAACATACTTCCGTGCATTCCCACCAACACAATATTGTTTGATTGAATATTCCAAAAGCGTTTCAGGTCTTTAAAAGTCTTTGCCATTATTTGGGTGTATTCTCCTTTCACGCCAAAATATTGTGTGGCTGCGGTATTTTCAAATAACAGCGCATCGTAGGTAGGAAAATCAAGCATACCAGTCGCCAGCGCAAAGTAAATAATATCGCTGTTCCAGTCTGCCAGCTGGCTGGCCAGTAACTGATTTAATGGCGTATTATCATTACAGCTTGCTGGAGAGCTTGCACTCAAAGCCCGTTGTACCATGGCCCGGTATTCAGGATGCATTTTTAATAATAATGCAGTATTTTTTTGCACCCGTTTTTCATAGCCTGCGGGCATAGATGCACGTAATTTGGTGAGCTTTAGCTGTAAATCTGCAGATATCAATGCTGGTTGCTTTGATAAAGTACTTTCGCTTTGTAAGTTGGGATTGTTGCTGGTACCAATTTCTTTTGTGCAGCTGGTAATTATGAAGGCGCACAAAACAATGGTTGTTGAAATCAGTTTAAAATTTTTCATCTTTTGGGGTTGATTTTTTAATCTAGCTTGTAAATAAGTTTCTGGATAATATAATATGTTGCACGGAAATTTATGAAAAGACAGGGGGCATGAGCAGTGATATTTTTAAAAAATTGGGTAATAAAATTTACTGGCTTTGATAATTTTACAATCATCAAACTTTGATCCCATTTAGGATTATTTATCAGGTGTGCAAGCTTATTTTGATTTTGCTTTGTAACTAGGCTACTTTCCTGAGTTACCGCTTTTTTTAGCGTTGAGTCTGTACTGGTGAGAGTAAATAATTGCTCACAGATTATAAGGCATTGTACAAATAAGTCCCGTATTGGGAAACCTCTTGCTCTAGCCTATTTAGAAGGATTGAAGAAAGTAAAAATGGCAATGCGCAGTTTGGTTTACAACAACCGTGTTTACGTAGAATAACAAATTAGTAATAAGGATTGACTATAACTATATGTTTAATACAAATTAAAACATTGCAGTAATGGGTACCAATTAAAAGCGGCCGGTAATTACCAGCCGCATAAAAATAAAAGATGTATTCGATACAAATGCGGATAATTTATTCTTTACTTCTGTCAAGTTCCCAGTCATCTGTTCTGAAAGGATTTACCGGCAATCCTTCCTTGCTGAATAAGTTGCCCATGGCTGCATTGCTGAACGAAAACCTGACTGCCACCGGTTGTGGCACTTTAGAGTTTGTTACAATCAATTTGTCTTTATCAATTTTTGCAGTAGCAGGTACAAATATTTTATCGGATCCGGCAATGTATACTTCGGTAATATTTTTACCAGTTGTCATAAGGCCATTGGGCGCATTGTCAAATGATATCACGACTTTATTTTTTTGCACTTCCATACTTTTATACATAGGGCTTTTAAACAGTAAGCCATCCTTATGGTAAATTTGTGCCAGTGCCCAGTTGGCAAGGCGTTCGCCTACCAGCCGTTTACCTTTTGGATGAATATCTTTTACATTGTCAACCAAATCAGTGATCACAGCCATACCAACATTGGGAAATGTCATGGCCTTTGTCTGCTGCTCTCTTATTACAGAGGAGATAAATTTATTTTCGTAAGTGAAGGGGGCAATCTGGACATAATAAAATGGCAGTTCCTTGCTCCATGCTTTGCGCCAGCTGCCAATCATAGTAGTTAATAGTTTACCGTATGTGTCTGGCGCAATGGTATTGCCTTCGCCCTGGTACCAGATGGCACCGGCAATATTGTAATTGGTAACAGGTGCAATCATACCGTTAAATGCAGCACCTGGTAAGTACGGCCACCAGTCGTATGGTTGTTGTTTTGCGGCGGCATTTTTTAATTCCGGATCATTGTTAATTGCTCCTGTCTCCGTCCATGTTTCTGCCGGTGTGCCGCCCCAGTTGGTGCTGATCAACCCAACAGGTACGTTCATATCTGTATTCAGTTTTTTACCAAAGAAGTAGGCCACGGCGCTAAACACTTTCAGCGTATTGGAGTCGCATGCAACCCATTCGCCACCACAATTATCCTGCGGATATTGAGAGGTAGTTTTTGGAATGGTGAAGAACCTGATATTGCTGTTGGCACAATTGGGTAACGCTGCTTTAATATCCGGTATACCGCCCCAGCCATCATTCATCTCCATATTTGACTGGCCGGAACAAACCCACACTTCCCCAATCAGCACATTGTTCAGCACAATGGTATTCTGACCTTTTAAAGTTATAGTATAAGGCCCGCCGGCAGCAGGCGTTTTTACGCTCAGTGACCAAACGGCGTCCCGGGTAGCGATAACGCTGTCTGTTTTGTTATCCCAGGATGTGGTAACAAATATCTTTTCAGCTGGACCGGCCCAGCCCCATAATTTTACAGCCGATTGCTGCTGCAATACCATATTATTATTGATTACGTTCGGCAAGCGTATATTGGCTTTTAACGCCTGGGTAAAGAAAAGCGCAGTAACAATGGCAAAACATTTTTTCATGAGAAATTATTAAGTGTTAGTTGTTTGTATTGGAGTTTAAATGTACGAACCATTTACTTAAATTTTAATGACCAATTCTACGCTTTTGACCGTTATTGGTTACAATGGTCAGTATTGCTATACGCTCAACGTACCTGATGAACAAACTTGCACTTTGCCAGGCAGTATCAGTTTACCAGTTTATCCCGGCAAAGTAAAAATTTACTTTAAAAATGCAGCCCGCTTTCTCACACCATTAAAAAATCCTCTCTTTAAACTTTATTCATCAAATAATTTATATTGCGGCATGCATAAAAAAATACTACTGCTCGGAAGTGGCGAATTGGGTAAAGAACTGGTGATTGCATTAAAGCGCCTGGGCCAAACCGTTATTGCAGTTGACAGCTACGCCGGTGCGCCTGCCATGCAGGTAGCAGATGATTATGAAGTAGCAGATATGCTGGACGGAACGCAACTGGATGCAGTTGTGGCCAAGCATCAGCCCCACTTAATTGTGCCGGAAATTGAAGCCATCCGTACAGAACGTTTATATACCTACGAACAGCAGCAGATACAAGTTGTGCCCAGCGCAAGGGCAGCCAACTTTACCATGAACCGGAAGCTGATTCGTGATTTGGCAAGTAAAGACCTGGGGTTGAAAACAGCCGCCTATTTTTATGCAACCAGCTTCGCTGAATTTACAAAAGCCGTACAGGTAATCGGGCTGCCATGTGTTGTAAAACCCCTGATGTCTTCAAGCGGCAAGGGACAATCTGTTTTAAAAAACCCGGAAGATCAGCAACAGGTTTGGGACTATGCCATTACCAATTCAAGAGGCGATGTACAGGAAGTAATTATTGAGGAATTTATTTTGTTTCACACCGAAATTACTTTGCTAACCGTTACCCAAAAAAATGGAGTTACCTTATTTTGTCCGCCGATAGGGCACCGGCAGGAACGGGGCGATTACCAGGAAAGCTGGCAACCGGTTGCCATCAGCGAAAAAGATTATACCGATGCCTGCGACATGGCCAAAAAAGTTACCGCTGCATTAACGGGCGCCGGCATTTGGGGAGTTGAATTTTTTCTTACAGATAAAGGTGTATATTTTTCTGAACTAAGTCCGCGGCCACATGATACCGGCATGGTTACACTGGCAGGCACACAAAATTTATCGCAGTTTGAATTACACGCAAGAGCTATACTGGGCTTACCAATTCCTTCTATACTACTGGAACGGGCCGGGGCAAGCGCCGTGGTACTGGCCAATAAAGCTGCTGCCAGTTTTACCATTTCCGGAATGGAGAAAGCTCTGCAACTGGATGGCACAGATATACGCATTTTTGGTAAGCCAACCACCCGCCCTTACCGCAGAATGGCCGTTGCCCTGGCGTATGGTGAACCGGATTCAGATATAAATGAGCTCCGTAAAAAAGCGAAAGCCGCAGCCGATTGTATTATCATAGAATAACGCTGTTTCTTTCATTTGCAATCAATCACTTTTGTCCTGCGTCTCAATATTCAGTAATGCTCAAGAGGCGAACCAGAAAAACACATCCTTATAGTAGCAGGAAGAAAGTAAAAATAATTGTTGCCTGTTTTGCATAATACAATGACTGGCTAAAAATTAAATACTGTTTTAACATTTATAAAGCTCAAGCTCAAAAAAATTATGATTGCACTGTTACTTATTACCGTATTTATACTGGGATACATTGCCATCGCATTTGAGCATGTGATAAAACTGAATAAAGCCGCCAGTGCTTTAATAACGGGCGTGCTTTGCTGGACAATCTACATTGTACAAAGCGATGCACCACAACAGGTAAGCGAACAGTTATTGCACCACCTGGGCGAAATCGCGTCTATCTTATTTTTTTTATTAGGTGCCATGACGATTGTGGAATTGATTGACTCGCATAATGGCTTTGATATCATCACCGAAAAAATAACTACCAGCAGCAAAAGTAGCCTGCTACTAATTGTAACAGCCATTACATTTTTTCTTTCTTCCTTACTTGATAATTTAACTACGGCAATTGTGATGGCTTCTTTGTGTTCAAAAATCCTGAGCGATAAAGAAGATAAATTATGGTTTTGCGGAATGATTGTTATAGCAGCCAATGCCGGCGGCGCATGGTCGCCTTTGGGAGATGTTACTACTACCATGCTGTGGATTGGCGGTCAAATAACAGCGCTCAACATTATGAAGCAACTGATATTGCCCGGCATAGCCGTGTGTATTTTTCCTTCGTTGATTATTGCGGCCCGTTTCAAAGGAAAAAAACTGGATACTATTTTATTGCCTGCGACAACTGAAAAGGAAAAAAAAGAGGGTCAGGTTATTCTTTTTGCCGGCATTGGATTTTTAGTTTTTGTACCGGCTTTTAAAACACTTACACATTTACCACCTTTTATGGGAATGTTGCTGGCGCTGGGTTTGATGTGGTTGATTACCTCCTTTATTCACAAAGGTAAAGAGCCGGAACTGGCAGAAAAATATACCGTAACAAAAGCGTTACAAAAAGTGGATACGCCCAGTGTGTTGTTCTTCCTCGGCATTCTGCTGGCTGTGGCAGCTTTACAATCTTTTGGATTATTAAAAGAACTGGCGGGCGCCTTAAGCCACACGCTAAAAAATGATTATTTAATCGGTACAACACTGGGGTTGTTATCAGCACTGGTGGACAATGTTCCGCTGGTGGCTGCATCGCAGGGCATGTATGATTTATCAACCTATCCAACTGACCATCCTTTTTGGGAATTTCTTGCGCTCACGACAGGAACAGGTGGCAGTGCCATTATCATCGGTTCTGCCGCAGGCGTGGCCGTAATGGGAATTGAAAATATTGATTTTATCTGGTACCTGAAAAAAATAAGCTGGCTGGCGTTGATTGGATTTGCTGCCGGTATTGGAGTATTTCTTTTGCAATTGGAGTTTTGAAAATCAACCGCTAAACAGCCTGCTTTTTAGGAATGGAAAATGTAAAATTGGCACCTTTGCCCAATTCAGATTCTACCCTGATTTTACCTCCATACAATTCAACAATTTTTTTACAGGTAGCCAGGCCAATACCTGTTCCGGTGAACTTATCCTGTGTAACCAGCCGCTGGAACATGATAAAAATTCTTTCTGAATCTTTGGGATCTATGCCAATCCCGTTGTCTTGTACACTGATGGTAGTTTCGGTTGCCGTTTCAGTCCCTGATATCCTGATGACCTGTCTTTCATCGCTTGCATATTTTAATGCATTGCCAATTAAGTTTTGCATCAGTTGCAGCATGTCGTTTTTTCCAGCTCGTATAACCGGCAATTTTTCAACATCAATTTCTCTTTCTGTTTGATTGCCGTCGCTGATGAATGTATATAGCACTTCTTTTACTACAACGTTCATGTCCACATCGGTCACCGTTTCCGGCTCTTTTGCAATCAGCGCATATTTTAAAAGATTATTGATCAGCGTTTTCATCCGCTCCGCCCCATCTACAGCAAACTGGATATATTTTTTTCCGGTTTCGTCAACAATATTTTCGTACTTTTTTTCAAATAATTTAATGAAGCCGCTTACCATGCGCAGTGGTTCCTGTAAGTCGTGCGAGGCCACATAGGCAAAGCTTTCCAGCTCGGCATTTTTATTGATTAAAGCAGCGGTTTTCGCTTCCAAACTGGCATTGAGTGCAATTAAATGCGCTTCATTTTCTTTTAATTTTCTGCGGGTAATTATCTGTTCCGTGAAATTATCGAACGTACATATCACATGATCCAACTTGCCTGTGGCATCAAATTCCGGTTCTGCATTTACCAACAACCAAACCCTGTCTTTTTTTAAAGGCCGGTAGACACCCATGATAATATCTTTAACAGATTTACCGGAGGCAATAGTTGCTGGCACGGGGTGAGTATGACCGGGAAACGGTGAACCATCTTCATGAATAACATTCCAGTCAGGATCGAAGGATGTTTTGCCCAACAACTGTTCTTCTGTTAATCCCAACAGTTCCAAAGCTGCATTATTTGAAATAAGGATGGATGCATCAGGAGCTTGTTTTAAAACACCTACGGGAAGATTTTCAATCAAATTTTTGAATTGTTTCCAACCATCCTGCGATACACTTGCAAGTTTAACCGGAGCATCAACAAGTTGCTGTTGATTAATTTCAATGAGACTGATGTATACATAGTCAGTACCATTATTGCCTGCTAAAATTTGTGCTGAGGTTTTACCATTAAAAAGTTCGCCGTTTTTGCGGATGAAAGGCAGTGTTTCTATAGGACTTCCGTATTTGACCTCACCGGATATCAAATTGCTGCCACAGCCTGGTGCCAGCAGATCAGCTATCATAAGCGAACCGAATTCTACTTCACTATAACCAAATAATATTTTTGCTGCGGTGTTTGCAGTTACAATTTTACCGCTGGTTAGAGAAACAACAGTTGCTGCTACCTTACTTTCAAAAGCCAGCTTAAGCAGCGAATCGTAAGGAAGAAAATCCTCCGCCTTTCCGAAGTGATTCATTGAATTAAAATTGATAATTGAGGAAGATTTGTTTAACAGAGGTCCGGTAACATGTATAAAACTACAACATTAGTATAATTACTAATCCTGATAAATATCAGTATTTACAGTATTTCGCTTTAATAGTAATTCTTCTACCCGTTAAATCTTTTTCTGGCTAATCTCTTCAGCAATACTGTCAGTCAACCGAAGCTTCCTTCTACAGATTTTATCCGATTCTGTTTTAGACAGGCTGACATAGCAATTTTATTGAGGCTGTTAATGAAAAATTTAAAAATGCCGGTTACATTTTGCTAACCGGCGCTTACCAACCCTAGCTACAAGTGTGCTGCTTGTGCTATTGATTTAGTTATCTGTGAAAAAACCATGTTACCAACTAACTAATAAAACCCACATGGTTGATTTTTTAAAAACAAAATTTAATTATTTAAACCTTTATCCAGGGGCTGCTTTATTGCTAATCCTGCTATTGAATGCTGCAGCTCTTTATTCCCAGCAATTGCCTGATGATAAAAAAAATAACGGGCGCTTAAATACTACTGCTTTATTGAAATGCGTCACTACCAATAACGACGACCTGTTTGGATCCCGGCTGGCCTTTATAGAAAACGTGGGTCAGTACGGTGAAACAATGAATCAGCACCAGCAAATGGGCACAATAAAATATGGTTACGAAGGATGGGGTATGCCGGTATTATTTACAACAAAGGGGCTTATTTATTTACAAAGAAAGCTGGAAGGCCCGTCTGAACTGGAAAGAGAAAAGGAGGAAGCCAGGGAACGCAGGAAACATAAAAAAATCCATGCCGAAGAAGAAATTGAAGAGCAGGAAGTGATTGATAAAGCAATTACCATGCAGTGGCTGAATGCCAACCCCAATCCACAGATAATAGCAGAAGATATCGCACCCGGATATCATACTTATGGCAGCGTACAGCAAAAAGCCAGGGGCTTTAGAAAAATTACTTACCGGGATCTGTATCCCGGCATTGATATAATCTATTCTTTTATTGCCTCCAGAAAGCCGGGCTTTGAGTACAGTCTTGTTGTAAAACCCGGAGCCAATCTCAGCGCTGTAAAGATGAAGTACGGCGGCGATGTTACCAGCACCTGGCTTAAAAACAATGGCAGTCTTGTTATCAAATCACCCATTAATGGCATTATTGAAACAGCGCCTGTTTGCTTTTACCAAAACAATACTACTCAAAAAATTATAGCTGGTTTTACAGTAAATGAAAATGAAATCAGCTTTTCTTTTCCTGAAGGATATGATAATTCAAAGACGTTGGTAATAGATCCTTTTGTAACCACCACCGCCAATCTTACTGGCTTAAACGCCGGCAAAGCAAAAGATGTGGACTTTGATTATACAGGCAATATGTATGTAACCGGTGGAGGAAATTCCAACGTTCACCAACTGGCGAAATTCAATGCAGCCGGTGTTTTACAATGGACTTTTAATGGCAGTCTCGCCATTCCGTCATGGACCTTCGGAACTTACTGGGGTGGGTGGATGGTAGAAAAGCCAACGGGCAATATCTACCTGGGCCAGGGCTTTAATCCTTCAACTGGTTTCCAGGTGATACGGGTAAGCACAACGGGTTTGTATGATAATTACATCACCGCTGCCAATCCCAATTTCAGGGAAGCCTGGAAAATATTGTGGAGCTGTAACAATGGCTCCCCGCAAATTTTAGTTGCGGGCGGCGGTACTAACTCCAATATCAACTTCGGCGTATTTGCTCCGCCATCCACAGCAATTGGTGCATTGAATGTAACCGGTATTCCCTATACAGGAAGTGCCGGCTGGGCGCAGGATATTGTTGACTTCGTGATCGATCCTTCCAACAACGACATGTATACCATTTACGGATCACTGTTTGGTAACCCCTCCTTAACAAATAAAATTTATAAAAACACCGCTCCCTATAGCGGCGCATCAGTTGCCTGGAATGTTGCTTCTGGTTTTACAGCAGTTGAGGAAATTGCCAACCGCCCGTATTTGCTGGGTGGCCAGATTGATAACTCGGCCAACATCTTTGCCATCAACAGTGCTTATCTTTTTTATTGGGATGGAAAAAATTTAAAAGCGTTTGATAAAGCCACCGGAAATGGGGTGGGTACGCCTTTGATCACTGCCAATACAACGCTGATGCAGGGCGGTATTGTAGCTGATGCCTGCAACAATATTTTTGTGGGTGATGGCAACGGAGTAATAAAAGTGTATAAATTTAATGGTGCCGTATTTGATGATGCAGGGGCACCAGATATCGCCATCCCGGGGTTTAACGGAAAAGCAGTTTATGACCTGGCTTATGATGAATCAAAAAAAATATTGTATGCCAGTGGCGATGGTTTTGTCGCTTCTTTTGATATTGCGGCCTACTGCCCTTCCACACGATATTCGTTGAATGTTTCACCAAACTGTTTAACTGCAAGCGCTAGCGTAATAGTAAGTCCAGCGCCACCGGCTGGGTCAACAGTTACTTATGTACTCTCTGCTGGTGGCACCCAAATCGCCAGCAATACTACCGGCCTGTTTACTGCACTTAATCCCAATATTACTTACACAGTAGTAGCCACTATTAACCAGGCCTGCAGTGGCTCGCAGGCCAGTACTGCTTTTATTTTTCCTGGTGCTGTTATCGCCGTTACACAAACCAATACAACCTGTGGCAACAGCACCGGAGTAATTGTGGCCACGGGTTCAGGTGCCACCGCTCCGTATACTTACAGCATTGATGGCTCGACATTTAATGCCAGCGGAAACTTTACAGCACTGGCGGCAGGCGTTTATACGATCACCGTAAAAGATGCCAGCGGATGTAAAAGCACAAGGACTGTAACCCTGTTAAATTCCAACGGGCCGGTATTGGCGTACACCAGTGCCAATGCTGATTGTGGAAGTAACAATGGTAATGTTACAGCGAATGTAACCGGTGGAACACCACCCTATCAATACAGCATTAACGGAACCACTTATCAAAGCAGCAACTTCTTTACAGGACTTGTTGGAGGTACTTATACCCTTACTGTAAAAGATGCCACCGGTTGCACCAATGCTGCAGTAATTACTATCACCAGTTCACCAAGTCCTTTAATTACAGCCATTCCTGCAGCGGCTACCTGTGGTACTGCCAACGGAACGATTACAGCTTTTGGAAGCAGCGGTACGCCACCATTGCAATACAGTATCAACGGAAATATTTTCCAGGCCGGCAATGTCTTTTCAAATTGTACTCCTGGCGCTTATACTGTAACGGTAAAAGATGCCAATGGGTGTATGCAGTCTACAACAGTTAATATTGCCAACTCGCCTGCTCCAACTGTTACCGCCGTTGCTACTGCCGCAGCCTGTGCCAACATCAACGGCACGGTTACAGCGACTGCCGCAGGTGGCATCGCACCGCTTCAATACAGCATTAATGGTATCACGTTTCAACCCGGTAATATTTTTACCGGGTTGGCGGCAGGAACGTATACCGTTACGGTAAAAGACAACACCGGATGCACCAATATAACAACCGTTACAGTAACCAGTACTTCAGGCCCGACTGTAACAGCAACATCAACTGTTTCTGCCTGTAATATTAATAACGGTACTATTACAGCCACCCCAGCCGGGGGCACAGCTCCCTACCTGTACAGCATTGACAGAATAACATTCCAGGCGGGCAATGTTTTCACAGGCGTTGGTGGTGGCAATTATGCAGTGTATGTAAAAGATGCTGCCGGATGCATCAGTACCGCGATTATTGTTGTCGGCAACACGGCAGGCGCAACAGTTAATGCAGCAACAACCGCGACCGCTTGCAATTCAAATACGGGAACTATCACTACTACCGCAACGGGCGGTACAGCCCCACTGCAATACAGTCTCGACGATATTACTTACCAGGCTGGCAATGTCTATACTGGCCTTGCAACCGGTAGCTATACAGTTTATGTAAAGGATGCCAATGGATGTATTAAAACAACAACTGTTGATGTTGCCAACTTGTCCGGATTGTCGCTAAAAGCCAGTTCGGTTTCATCTTCCTGCAGCAGCAGTAATGGAACCATCAACGCAACAGCTAAAGGCGGCGTTCCGCCGCTGCAATACAGCATCAATGGAACGGTATACCAATCTTCAACTATTTTTACAGGTGTAGCACCGGGAATTTATACAGTCTATGTAAAAGATGCAAATAGTTGCGTTGTTACCAGTAAAGTGACAGTGACTTCTGCCTCAGGTCTTTTATTAACTGTATCAGTTGAGCAAAACGCCACTTGTGGGAGTGCCAATGGTGTAGCAAGGGCAAATGGCTCAGGCGGTGTGGCACCATTAACCTATAATATTGACGGCGGCGCATTTCAGCCTCATGGTGTTTTTATAAATGTAGCACCTGGCACACACAACATTATTGCAAAAGATGCAACCGGATGCAGCATAGCGGGAACAGTCACCGTTACAGATAATGGAACAGGAACGGCACCTACCGATGTAACATTCACTATCAGGGATGCCCTGGATTGTACCGGTGGTTTAGGCAGAATTAAAAATATAAAAGGCCTGCCCAACGGCGGGGGGGAAGGTGGAGGTGGCGGCGGTGGCGGAGGAGGAGGTGGTGGCACCTCTTACGAATTTAGTTTAGACGGCGGCGCCTTTACAAGTGCTAACCAGTTTAAAGATGTACCTGCCGGTGTGCATACAGTTACCGCAAGACTTGCAGGCAGCACCTGTACGGTAACAAGAATTGCCATTGTGGGAAAGGCGGCACCTGCTACAGCAACAGCCACGTCAACAGCTGCTGCATGCAATACTACCAGCGGATCAATTACAGTGACAGGGGTTGGGGTAAACACACCCTATCATGCCAGCATCGATAATGGTGTTACCTACCAAACCTTTGCGGCTACATTCACATTTGGCAGCCTTGCACCTGGTACATACCCTGTTATCATAGCAGATGACGCAGATTTTACAACGGGACCGCCCGACATCCCCGGGGCTTGTTTGAATACCATTTTTGTGAGTGTTCCTTCTACCAACGGGGCAGGTATAAATACAAGCCAAACCAATGCTACCTGCAATGCCAGTAACGGCAACATTACTGTAAATGGTAACGGAGGAGTTGCTCCTTACAGTTACAATATTAATGGCGGCGCTTACTTTACCAGCGGTGTATTTAATAACCTGGCACCCGGCAATTACGCTGTTGGTGTGAAAGACGCGACAGGATGTACAAATGGCGTAATGGTAACCCTGGCAGGCTTACCAGGCCCGGTAATAACTGCAAATGTTATATCCACTTCCTGTAATACCAATAACGGAACAATCACTGTTGCGGCAACAGGAGGCGTTGCTCCGTTGCAATACAGTATCAATGGAACCAGTTTTCAAAACAGCAATGTATTTACGGGTCTTGCTCCGGGAAATTATACTGTGTATGCAGCAGATGCCAACAAATGTTATGGCACGCTGGATATAACCATTGCCAATACACCAATGCCAAAAGCAACGGCTTATACAATTGCCGCAACCTGTAAAAATAATGATGGAACCATTGTTGCAGAAGGGCTGTTGGGCGAAGTGCCCTATACCTTTAGTATTGACGGAACAGTTTATCAAAGCAGCAATACATTTTCAGATTTGCCAGCTACGTTTTATACTGTTTATATAAAAGATGCAAGGGGTTGCATCACCACCACAGGGGTATCTGTTGCTAACACAATTGCGCCTGTTATTTCCGCCACAACTATTACTCCATCCAGCTGCGGCAATCCAACGGGGAGTGTTACCATCACTGCTGGTGGCGGCACAGCACCTTTGCAATATAGCATTGATGAGGTCAATTTTCAAACATCAACAGTTTTTACCGGCCTCTTACCGAAAGAATATACAATCACTGTAAAGGATGCAAATGGATGCTTAACTACAAAAATTGTTTTGGTCAGCAACACCAACGGCCCCCAGACACTTACGGCTGCAATTACTAACGAAGCCTGCGGGCTTGGCAACGGGAGCATTATTGCGACCGCAACCGGCGGTACTGCGCCATTGCAATTTTCAATTAACGGCAGCACCTACCAGGCTGAAACAACTTTCAATGGCATTGCTGCCGGCGTTTACACTCTGTCAGTAAAAGACGCCAACGGTTGTATAAAAACATTGCCGGTTCCAATAATCAATCTGCCAGCACCCGGCCTGATATTGACTACATCGCCGGCTTCCTGCGGTTTAAATGATGGAACTATTACTGCTGAGGCTACTGGCGGAACGGGCGTGCCTGGCTATAGCAAAGACGGTGTGACTTTTCAAACAAGCAATGTCTTTCTGGGACTGGCCGCAGGTGCCTATACAATTACAGTAAAAGATACCCGGAACTGTACAGCAACTGCAAATATAACGGTAGCTACAATAGAGTCAACCGTTACCCCGACATTTGCGCCAGTTTCTCCAATTTGTTCAGGAGCATTATTGAGTCCGTTGCCAACAACTTCTTTAAATGGAATTACTGGATCATGGTCACCGGCACTGAATAATTCCACAACCACTATCTATACATTTACACCATCGGCAGGGCAATGCGCATCATCTGTCTCGTTGACAATTACGGTTAATCCAGCCCTTGTGCCAACGTTCAACTCCTTAGCATCAATTTGTGCAGGTACAGCACTGGCACCATTACCAACAACTTCACTAAATGCAATTACTGGTACATGGTCACCCACTTTGAATAATACCGCTACAACTGTTTACACTTTTACGCCAACAGCAGGACAATGTGCTTCACCGGCAGCATTGACTGTTACAGTTAATCCTGCGGTAACACCAACTTTCAACGCAGTAGGGCCAATCTGTTCCGGATCTGCTTTATCACCATTGCCAATTACTTCTCTAAATGGAATTACAGGCTCATGGTCACCTGCTTTGAATAATACGACCACTACTATTTACACCTTTACACCAGCAGCAGGGCAATGTGCAGCACCTGCAACATTGACTATTACAGTCAATCCTGCGGTTATTCCAACGTTTAGCGCAGTAGCGCCCATTTGTTCCGGAGCTGCGTTGTCACCATTGCCGACAACATCTTTAAATGGAATTAATGGCTCATGGTCACCTGCGTTAAATAATGCGTTCACTACAACTTATACTTTTACACCAGCAGCAGGGCAATGTGCAGCAGCATCATCGTTAACAATTACAGTAAATCCTGCAATCATTCCTGTATTTAATCTGGTAACACCAATATGTGCAGGCAGCACATTATCTCCTTTGCCAACAACATCATTAAACGGTATCACCGGCACATGGACTCCTGCATTAAATAATGTCTCCACTACTACCTATACTTTTAAACCAACTGCTGGTCAATGTGCTAAAACAACAACTTTAACCATCTTTGTTACCCCAGTTGAAACGGCCACTGTCAATTGTGGCATTTCGACTGTTTCGTCAACCACATTCACATGGGCAGCAGTGAATGGTGCAACAGGCTACGCTGTTTCCTACAAGGTAAATGCCGGTACTTCAGTCAACGTTGGCGCCATTGGCAATGTGTTATCCTACTCAGTAACGGGTCTATCTGCGGGAGGCAATGTAACCATTACAGTTACTCCTACTGGCAATGGGGCCTCCTGCTTTGCCAGTACTACCGCTACCTGTACTGCTGTTTCGTGCATACCGCCTACTGCAAAAATCAGTTATTCAACTCCATTTTGCCTGGACGAGTTAAACCCACAACCCGTTACCCTGACAGGCACGGGAACATTTGCAACCGGCAGTTACACAGCACCAACAGGGTTATCGCTGAATGGAAGCACGGGTTCTATCATACCTTCAGGCAGTACACCCGGAACATATATTGTTACATATACCGTTCCGGCATCCGGAGGATGTACCGGGGTTATCGCTACAACATCTGTAACCATTACCAGTTTAATTGTACCAACTTTTAATGCAGTTGCGGCTGTTTGTAAAGGAGCATCCCTGGCGGCTTTGCCAGCAACATCTTTAAATGGCATTACTGGTAACTGGTCCCCGGTGTTGAACAACTCCGCAACAACTACCTATACTTTTACACCAACTGCCGGGCAGTGTGCTTCAAAGGCAACGTTAACCATTGCCGTTAACTCTGCTATAATACCAACATTTGCACCAGTGGCAGCTGTATGTGCCGGTACCCCGCTATCGCCATTACCGACAACTTCACTGGAAGGTATTACCGGAAGCTGGGCGCCCGCTTTAGATAACAGCGCTACCACAACATATACATTTACCCCGGCAGCAGGACAATGCGCTTCAACAGCTACCCTAACAATTACAGTCAATGCATTACCGGCTGCACCAACTGTTACCGTTACACAACCAACCTGTAATGTGGCTACCGGAACCATTGCAGTCACATCGGCTACTACAGGCCTTGTGTTTAGTTTGGATGGAGGTATTTTTACAACATATCCTTCGGGAGGTTATACCAGAGTTGGTGCGGGAGCACATTTGTTAACGGCCCAAAATACAACTGGTTGCAGTTCTGTTGCCACCAGTGTAATAGTTACAGCTGGGCCGGTTCCGATTTCGGCAATTGCATCCGTTGTAACCAATGCGACCTGTGGTAAGAGTAATGGCTCAATCACACTTGGAACTATTACCGGTGGAATTGTGCCGTATACTTACTCACTGGATGGTAGCCCATTTTCGACCTTACTGAATTACGTGAATCTAGCTGCAGGAAGTCATACCCTGATTGTACAGGATGTTAATTTATGCAGTTTTTCAACCAGCATAACAATTGGTAATACCAACGGGCCTGTAGTGACAGCTACCACAACAAAAGCAAGCTGTGGAAATGCAAACGGCAACATCGCTGCAACAGGCTCTGGTGGCATAGCCCCTTTACAATATTCAATTGATGGAATTAATTTTCAAACGTCCAATATCTTCAATGCCCTTGCGGCAAATAATTACATTGTTTATGTAAAGGATGCAAATGGATGCAGCAATACAACAACAGTGACAATCGCCGGCACAAACGGGCCATCCATTACAGCAACTGCTACAACAGCCAATTGCGGTAACGCAAACGGAATAATTAATGCAGCAGTAACTGGGGGCACGCCGCCTTTTAAATATTCAATCGATGGAACCAATTTTCAGGCAAACAATATTTTCAATTCACTGGCAGCTAATAATTATACAATTACTGTAAAAGATGTAAATGGCTGCACCAGCACTGCAACTGTAATTGTGGCAAACACCAATGCTCCCGGCATATCAGCAATTGCTACCGCCGCCACTTGCGGCAAAACAAATGGCAGCATAACGGCTACGGCCAGTGGAGGAACGGCGCCTTATGGTTATGCGATTGATGGTATTAATTTTCAGCAGGGCAATACTTTTTCGGGATTAATTGCAGCCTCATATACTATCACCATTAAAGACAAAAACGGATGTATTGCCACAAGCACTGTCAGCGTAAGCAGTATAGCTGGCGCTACTGTTACGGCAACTTCCACCACAGCAACCTGCAATACCGCCAATGGATCAATTACTGCTGTTGGTACCGGCGGCACAAGGCCATACCTGTATTCCATTGACGGCAACAATTACCAGGAGAATAATGTTTTTGCCAACCTCGGAGCAAGTACTTACACCATTTCGATTAAAGATGCAAATGCATGTATCAATACGGTTCAGGTTACAGTAAATTCTTCCGGGCCTTCCCTTACTGCCGCTGCTGGTGCTGCATCCTGCACCAATAATGATGGCAGCATTACCATTACCGCCAGCGGTGCATCAACACCGCTTTACAGCATTGATGGAACGAACTATCAGAACAGCAATATATTTACAAATCTCGCTACGGGAAATTATACGGCTTATGTAAAAGATGCAGGGAGCTGTATTGCAACAAGGAATATCAATGTTCCATTAAAAAATACTTTGCAGCTCAATGCAGGTGCTGATATAACAATCTGTGAAGGAGATTCTACCAAACTAAATGCAGTCAGCAATGGTGTCAGTTTTACATGGTCGCCAACAAGCAGCATCAGCGATAATGCATTTCTTCAGCCCATGGTATCACCAGTTACAACAACTACTTATACTATTAAAGCGACTACCGGAGTTTGCACTAAAACTGATGAGGTTGAAGTAATCGTAAACAAAGCGCCCATTGCCGACGCGGGAAAAGATACAGTCACCTGTTTTGGAAAAAATATCACCTTGCATGCAACCGGCGGAACTGTTTATCAATGGACACCTGGTGTATTTCTTTCCGGTACCGCTATTGCCAATCCGGTTGTGATCAAACCAACACACAGTCAGCAGTATGTATTGACTGTGTCGGGTACTAACGGCTGCCGTTCGCTTAAAGCTGATACAGTTTTGGTTACAGTCACTCCACCGGCAACCATATTTGCAGGCAATGATACTTCTATCGCAATCAATCAACCTTTGCAGCTGGATGCTGTTGATACAAATAATTTTGGCTTCAGCAACTATCAATGGTCGCCTTCATTTGGACTGAATAACCTCTTTATAAAAAACCCCATTGCCATTATTGACAGAGATGTTACATATATCGTCACTGCGACTACCGCCGCAGGTTGCACTGCAAAAGATGATATCAGGGTAAGGGTTTACCAGGGACCGGAAATTTATGTACCCAATGCATTTACGCCCAACAATGATGCAAAGAATGATGTATTCAAACCCATTTTGATTGGTATAAAAGAATTAAAATATTTTGCGGTATTCAGTCGCTGGGGTCAGTTGGTTTTTAAAACATCGGAAGCTAACAAAGGCTGGGACGGCACACTAAACGGTATAAGGCAAAATCCCGGCGCCTTTGTATGGACGGTTGAAGGAGTAGATTTTAACGGCCATGCTATCAGCAAAAAAGGGACTGTAGTTTTGGTCAGGTAAATCTACTGCTATTTTATTTTCAGCAAGGCATATGTATCATTTTTAATGACCAACAATCTTAATAAGATTTGTTGAAAGAACGGGAATTTCTGGCTGCACTTAAATAATTTTCTGTTAATTGATTTGCTGTACTCTATTAATTGCTACCTTTTCAATCCCGATTTTCACAGTTAATAAAATACTTAAACAAACAAATCATGCCACAAAAGAAAATTTTGCTGAATGAGTCTGAGATGCCTACCCACTGGTACAATATCGTTGCAGATATGCCCAACAAACCTTTACCACCACTGCATCCCGGCACCAAACAACCTGTTGGACCTGATGATCTGGCACCCATTTTTCCGATGGACCTGATCATGCAGGAAGTGAGTACCGAGCGCTACATTGAAATACCCGACCAGGTGCAGGAAATATATAAAATATGGCGTCCAACACCGATGATGCGGGCTTACGGTCTTGAAAAATTATTGGACACACCTGCTAAAATTTATTATAAATACGAAGGCACGAGCCCCAGCGGATCGCACAAGCCCAATACGGCTGTACCACAGGCTTACTATAATATGAAGGCGGGTGTTAAACGGCTTACCACAGAAACAGGAGCAGGCCAATGGGGTACTGCATTGAGTTTTGCCTGTCAGCAATTTGGCCTGGGATGCGAAGTGTATATGGTGCGTATCAGCTACGATCAAAAGCCCTACCGCAAGTTTATGATGAACACATTTGGTGCGGAAGTTTTTGCATCGCCAAGCGATCATACACAGGCAGGCAGAAACATTCTGGCACAGGATCCTGCGTCTTCAGGAAGTTTGGGCATCGCTATTTCAGAAGCCATCGAACGTGCAGTGAGTGATGAACATACCAAGTATTCTTTAGGCTCGGTATTGAACCATGTGTTAATGCACCAGACCATCATCGGGCAAGAATGTATCAAACAACTGGAATATGCAGGCGATTACCCGGACATTGTAATCGCACCACTCGGTGGCGGAAGCAACTTCGCCGGCATATCTTTTCCATTTCTTAAAAACAATATACTCGATGGTAAAAAAACAAGGTTCATTGCTGTGGAGCCTGCCAGTTGCCCTAAGTTAACCAAGGGCGTTTTTAAATACGATTTTGGTGATACTGCCGGTTACACGCCTTTGCTGCCAATGTATACGCTTGGCCATAACTTCAGGCCGGCCAGCATCCATGCCGGTGGTTTACGTTATCATGGTGCAAGTGTGTTGTGCAGCCAGTTATTGCGTGACGGTTTGATAGAAGCACAGGCATTGCAGCAGCTGGAATGTTTTGATGCCGGTGTGAAATTCGCCCGTGCTGAGGGTATCATACCTGCACCCGAAGCTACGCATGGTATTGCACAGGTAATCCGTGAAGCAGAGCAGGCCAAAAAAGAAGGCGTTTCGAAAACCATCTTATTCAATTTGTGCGGTCATGGTTTTGTTGACATGCAGGCCTATGCAGATTATTTTGAAGGTAAATTAAGCGACCACTTTTTTACGGATGAAGAACTGAAAGCAAGCCTGCCGGAAATAGAAGCATTGCAACCGGCTTAGATAACCGGCTTGGATAAAATTACACAGGGTTTCAAGCGTCGATGTTTGAAACCCTTTTTTATATAGGGACGTCTCATATAGCATCTTCGTTCCCAGAGCCTAAGCTGATAAGTAAATTTTCTTAGTAAAAAATGAATCTGTCAGCTTACTGCTTCATATATCCTCTTTCAATAAACTCCATAAAACCCAGCAATGCACCCCAGTGATAAAAGCCATCGGCATTGTACACATCATCGCCTTTGCCGGTAACTGCATTGTAGTTTTCAAATACGCCACCATTCTCTTTCCAGTTTTTCAGCAGCAGGTTTTTAGATTTGTTGATCAGGTCAGCCCTTGCATTTTTAACATCATACTGTTGCATTCCAAGATATACCAGGAAATTCATCGGTGCCCATATTCTCCCCCGCCAGTAGCTGTTGTCTTTAAAAGCACTGTCATTGCGGGCTATCGATGGCATCACGTATTCACCATAGAATTCTTCCGGGTTATAATAGTGCTCTTTAATCATCCGCTCCGCCTGTTTCGGTGTACAGGCTTTGGCGAGCATCGGGTAAAAATTTGTGGGTGACAAGCGCTCACTTTTATCACCATTATCCAGCCTTTTATTTAAAAATATGCCGGCCTTTTCATCCCACAGCGTAGCAAGCTGTTTGGTATAAAAAGCTGACCGTTTTTTTAATTCCGCAGCTTCAACGTTCTTACCCAACACGGTAGCAATTTCCATCAGGGCATTGCAATCGGCGATGTATAAACTCATCAGGCCTACATCTGCCAATTCAAGCAGGTGCTTGGTTGTATTGAAAGGCACACCATCATACATCGGTGAATTATCCAGGCCGGATTCGTATGCAGCGCTCTGCCAGTAACTTTCCGTTTGTGCGTGGGCAGTATCATTTTTATAGTAACTGCCCCAGGCAAGGTATCCTTTAACAGCCCGGTTATTGTTCCACCACCTGTTCCAGGTAAGCAACTCATCATACACTTCATTCAGGAACCATGTCTCCTTGTATTTTTTGTAGATGTTCAACACAATCATACTGCCAACAGGTGGCTCAGATCTGTCCCACGATGAAGTACGCAATAGTGAGCTATCACCGCTGGCTGCCTGGTAGCCGCTGACCGATTGAAAATTGGGTACCAGTCCTTCCGGGGTAATGGCCTTCGTCATTTCAATTGCATTGGCATAGGCCAGGTCCTTGTTGTATAAAGAAAACATGTAGCTGGCAAAATAAGTATCCCATTCAAATAATACAAACCCGCCCCATTGCTGGTTCCATAACCTGCTAACGGGTGTGATGGTCCGGTGTTGGGGTGCATCATAAATGGTATTCCACGCCAGGATGTTTTGCATGGCCTGGAACGACTCGGCCAACTCACCGTAACCATTCACTTTTTTTTGTTGTGCTTCGCGATGACTGGCAATGATGCCTTTAATGTTCGAAAGTGTCCTGGTTTTCCCTGTATAAATGCCTGTTTCGCCGTGGAGCAAAAAACTCAGGTGCGGCGCAGTTGTAAAACTATACGCATTGCTTACAGGATCAGTTGTTGCGCTTACTGTAATAGTTTTGCCGGGGAATTTACCTGTCAGTTGATTTCCCTTCATGCCTGTTTCACCTTCCCCGTTCCATAATAATCCCGCTTCTATTACCAGGTAATTTTCAGACGGTCTTGCTGGTGAAATCAGGATAATTTCATCCTCTCCATCTGTTGCTGTTTCAACAGTGATATCCATTTGCATATACTGTAACTGCAGGCTGGTATAGCTTCCATCATCCGACCTTAGTCCCGGTAAAACTTTCTCCGGGCGTTTCAAAATATCGGAAGCTTTGAGCGCATCTTTCAAAAACGCCTTGTTATCCTTTGTGCCGAAGGATACATTAATGGAGAATCCCTGCGGTAACAGCGTATGCGTTAACATACTGTTATTGTACCAGGTGTTCCATCCCTTACAAAGTTTGGCCTGCAGTTGTTGATACTCCGGTGTACGAATATTGCGGCTGGAAGTTTGGGTGTAACCGCTTGTCGCGGTAATAAGCAGTGCAACCATGACTGTGCTGAAAATTATCTTACTAACCATGCGGCTGAATTTATTTTTCCAAATGTATTCATTCAGTTGATAAAAAGTGATGTGAATGATTTTTACTGGACGTCATTTTCGGTAGGATTTTTAAGTATTACATTTTGCCTTGCAATTGATATCGTTAAACATCAGCCAACAAATCCATCTTTCGCAAAATCATCTGCATAAAAACTATTTCAAATGGTATGTAATTTGTAACCATCAAAGCATTAGAAAGTAAGTTGCCGTTAACAAACGCGGCACTTGCACAACCGTGGAAAAGGATATAAAAAATTGCATACAAACCGGCAGCATATCAACATCCCCCGATCGCCGGATCAGCGTGCTTGAAATCGTTGGTAGTTCTACCCGGGGTGGCATGGAAAACTACATAGTCAATTTTATAAAAAATCTTCCTGCAGATAAGTTCCGGATCATCTGCATTTGCCCCAACGAAAGTTGGTTTACTACTGCGTTGCGGGGGCTGGGAGTGGAAGCTGTTTTTATAACACCTATTGCAGATGACCCTGAATGGCGTTCAATTCAAATGGTGATGGAAGTAGCCCGTTTGTACCACGTAGATATTTTGCATGCGCATATGCCCAAATCACACGTGCTCGCTGGCATTGCCGGAAGCCTGTTGAATAAACCGGTTGTAGCCACGGTACATGGCATGCATGTTACCGCTTACGAACTGGGTGTGGCGCTTGCTGTAAAATCGCACCTGGTTACCAACTGCCAGGAAACGTTTATACAGGCGCTGGCGCTGGGTGTGCCTGCAGACAGAGTGAATCTCTTTCACAATGGTGTTGATATAAATGTATTTGCACCAGGCAGGCAAGGCCAAGAATTGCGTAATAGGATTGGTGTGCCAACAACAGCAACACTGGTTGGTTTTGTTGGCAGGCTTGAGCACGAAAAAGGGCCTGACCTGTTTTTGCGTGCTGCCTGGCATGTGCATGCAACTTTGCCCGGTGTTCAGTTTGTAATTGTCGGTGCCGGAAGTATGCGAAAACACCTTGTACAAATGGGTCAACAAATGGCGATGGAAAGTTGCCTGCATTTTGTCGACTGGTCTGAAGATACAGCGGACATGTACCCCGCTCTTGACCTGCTGGTCCATTCTTCCCGCAATGATGGCACTTCGCTTGTATTGATGGAAGCCATGGCCTGCGGGCGACCTGTGGTTGGCATGGCCGTGGGTGGTGTACGTGAGGTAATTGAAAATGAGCACACCGGTATGCTGGTAGAAAAAAATGACTGGGAAGCAATGGGCAACCAGATTGTCTCTTTACTTGAGCAACCAGAGTTGTTGAAGCAAATGGGTACAGCTGGCCGCCGGCGGGTGGAGGATCATTTTAATGTAGTGGAGAATACCCGCAAAACAGCTGCTCTGCTGAAACAGGTCGCCACTTCTTCCAATCTACAGTCAACGGAAAATAATTTCCAATTGACAGAAACGTTGAATGGCAATGGATCATTGAATGGCAAAAACAAATAGCCGCAGGTAATATACTTTACACCTAAACCCGGGACAGTGGAAAAAAATACGCACAAACCTTTTCAGCAATTTGACAGCATCTCTTTTTATATAGTAGCCCATGCAGATGACTGGCACTTATTTATGCATCCCAATGTGTATAATGATATCATAGACCCAGGCTGCAAAGTTATTATCATAGTTACAACCGCTGGTGATTCCGGCTTTGGAGAAAATTTTTTGCTCGCGAGAGAGGAAGGGCTAAAAAGTGCTATCCGCTTTTGCCTGGCACCTTTCAACGATATTTCTGAATCTGGTGGCCAGAGAAAAATCAATCATTACACAGTGCATTATTGGTCAGCAAATACAACAACTGCTTACTTTTTACGCTTACCTGATGGTAACCTGGATGGTAAGGGATTTGAAGCAACTGGTTTTCAAAGTTTATCCAAATTTGCATCCGGGCAAACGGAGGCCATTGAAACAGTTGACCATGCCACCCGCTACGAGAGCTGGCCTGCATTGCTTAGCACGCTTGAATCGATTATTAGTTTTGAAAGCCATGGTATCAGCAATAAACGGGTGCACTATTTAAATCCCGATACGGCAATCAATCCAACTGATCATCCGGACCACACAGCTACAGGCTTTGCCATTCAATCCATCAGTACGATATCAACATTTTATCAATCGCTTTATATGGGCTACAATGCCGGCGCTGCACGAAAAAATCTATCTTTAAAAGAAGCTTTCTGGAAAGCAGGTATGTTTGCTGGATATGAAAAAGCGGTATACGATCGTTCGGGCTACAGCACCTTACGGGAAAATCCGGATATCTATACTACCTGGTGCAGCTGTACAGTCGAGCCTGTTATTGTAGCTCCACTGCCAGCTTCATTGGATGGCAAATAAACCGCCGCTGTTTATCTTTAAATTCATTACCACAGCTTTCTTTCAACCGTTGGTAAATGGCACTAACATTTACTTAAATACAATTTTGAACCGGGCATTTATTTTCCAATTAAACATCGTTGCGTCGCACACTTTTACAATATACCAGTGGGGAATTTTTATCAATGCGGTATTTTCGTCTCAATAGGTTTTGGCGGTATATACAATTTTATAAGTGGCCAAAACAGCATTTAAAAAAGATGTTTTGGCCGGATATAATTTTTTATATCCGGCCAAAAGTATAGTTTTACATAAATAAAAACCCGTTTAATGATTACTATTAGCGGCAGGGAAACAGAAATAGCCATACTGCAGGAATTACTAAAATCAAAAACGGCGGACCTGTTAGCCGTTTATGGAAGGCGAAGAGTAGGGAAAACCTATATGATTCAGACCTGCCTGCAGGAGCATATTATTTTTCATCTTACAGGCATGTACCAGGCGGGCTTAAAAGAGCAGTTACAGCAATTCAGCATTGTACTTCAGAATGCCACTGGCTCCGCACTTGCATTAAAACCACCAGCCAATTGGATCGAAGCGTTTAGTGCCCTGCAGGCACATCTTACGCCCCTGTTGCAAAAGAAAAAGCTGGCAGTTTTCCTGGATGAATTTCCCTGGCTGGATGGACGAAAGTCCGGCTTTCTTTCTGCCTTTGAACATTTTTGGAATAACTGGGCCAGCCGTCAGCCGCAATTGCTTGTGGTAGTTTGTGGTTCTTCAGCATCCTGGATGTTGAGAAATATTATCAATAACAAGGGCGGCCTGCATAACCGCATCACAGCCAAAATACCCCTTGCTCCATTTACACTTGCAGAAACAGAAGCCTACCTCAGGAGCACCGGTTGTAAACTTGACCGTTACCAGATTTTACAGATTTATATGGTATTTGGTGGTATTCCGCATTATTTAAAAACGGTGGGAAAAGACAAGAGTGCCGCACAGGTAATTGAAAGAACCTGCTTTTCCAAACAGGGTTTGCTGACCGGGGAATTTGATAATTTATACAGTTCTCTATTTGAATTGGCGGACAATCACGTCAAAGTAGTAAGGGCGCTGGGCGCCAGCGGAAAGGGGCTTACAAGGCAGGAGTTGATTACAATCTGCGGTTTAAGCTCCGGCGGAAGGGCAACTATTGTGCTGGATGAAATGGAAAAATCCGGCTTCATTCAGCAAACCATTCCTTATGGCAAAGTCAGCAAAGATGCCATCTATCGGCTTATTGATGAGTTCTCTATTTTTTACCTCAAGTTTATGGATAAGCGCAAGCCGGGTGGTAAAGATAACTGGGCTAAAATAAGCGAAGAGCCTTCCTACATTACCTGGTGCGGCATTGCCTTTGAAGCAGTTTGTTTAAAACACATTGACCAGATCATGCATGGCCTGAAAATAAGGAAGGGGGCTGAAACCTCTGCCTGGCGGTTTGTTCCGGCAAAAGGAAGTAAAAAAAAAGGTGCACAAATTGACCTGATAATCGACAGGAAAGACCTTATTATTAATCTTTGTGAAATGAAATTTTATAATAAGCCATTTACAATTGATAAGAAATATGCAGAAGTATTAAAGCAAAAAACGGACGTATTTACCGAAAAAATTAAGCCGCGTAAAACACTGTTTATAACTATGATCACGACTTACGGCGTTACAGATAACGAGTATGCCGACCAGCTGGTACAGCAGCAATTAGATATGAATGCTCTTTTCAAATTGTTATAAAATAAAGCCATAGATATACAATGACAGAATGCAAATCGTACATACTTTGCTTTTTGGAGTTTTGGCCGCATATAAAAAATTATATCCGGCCAAAACTATCCCGGCGAAAGGCAGCAAAAAATATTCAACTCAATTTTAAGCTACAACAAAAATGCATCAGCAGCTTGTATATTTCAAAAAGCCGTTTATCAGATTCGGTTTCCGGCGAAATGCAAACAACAACTTATTGCAGCCCTATTTTTACCAATCCACTTTTTGCAGCTTCTGTTATACAGTCATTTGAAATGCAGGTAATGATAACGGTACCAGTATGCGTTTGTATTCGTCGCAACAGGTAAGCAGCTTCCTGGTTGCTGTATTTGTCATGGGCATCTTTTACGTCGGTGCGTTTACCAAATAAAGCATCGGCTTCATCAAATACTAAAACAACATTCATTTGCGCTGCCTTATTGAATACAGCATCCAGGTTTTTTTCTGTTTCACCGATATATTTACTAACCAGCGACGACAGGTTTACCCGGTAAATATTTTTTTGCATATTGGCCGCCAGCCACCGGCTGGTATTATCTGATATTCCTTTATCACTTCCGGTTAATAACAAATGGGCTGCACCAACTTTTTTGGACCTGCCAATAAACGGGTACAGCTGTTTTTTTACAGCCGGTTCAACAGCAAGCAAACTGTCTGCGGCTGCAACTTTTATTTGCCTTTCCGGCACTACTTTTAAGGCAGACTGTGCTGACGAATATACACAGGTTGCGAATGACAAAAACAGCAGGCAGCATTTTTTATTCATAAAGATGAGTTTTAATGAATGGTTTAACTGACAAAATGAAGTAGTAAAATACGCTGTTTTAGTCACCAAACAAACTGAGAGCAATTGTAAAAAGAGCCGAAAGCACTATTTGGCAAACACGATAATATTCCCGTTCTGCAAATCGGTTTTTTTCGAAGTGAAGGAATAGGCAGATTTTAGCGTGAAGCCTTGCTGAACAAACAGGTCCATGATCTGTGTTCTGTTTAAGAAGGGGCGCACACAATCATGAAATCTTTGCCCGGGATACTTTGGGTTAATCTCTGCAATAATCACTTCACCTCCCGGTATCAATATTCTTTTAAATTCATTGATCATTTGATCGGGGTTTTCAAATTCATGCAGGGTTTTACGGCAAAGTATTTTTTTGTATCGCCCTGATGCCAGCGGAATATTGTTAACACCCCCAACGATGGTTTCACAGCCTGCCTGCATATTATTTACAAAACCGGTACTGGCAATGTTTCTTTTGATAATGGCCAGGTTGCTGGTGTCAATATCTTCCAGTACAAAATAAATATGAGGATAATAGAAGGCGATCTGGTTATCATGAAAACCCGTCTCACAGCCAATGTCCACCAGTGTATCACCATCAATCAAACCGTAGCGGCTGATTTCGTTATCATACACTTCCTGGCGATTATAGCGGGTAACGCTGCAGGAAATTAATACAACAGTTAGTATGAACAGTAAATATTTTCTCAATGCGGACGCTCTTTGATTTTACTTTGGGTGTAAAGCTGCTGTTGCTAACAACGGTTTAGCCGTTATTGAATTGCACAAATGTAAAATATTTATGAACCTGTTAGTTGTGTTCGCCAGCACATTTAAAATTGATGTAACAAAGTGCTGCTTTGATTTGCTTCTACTGCAGGCAATTTTACCAGTTCACTAAATAGAATGCTTTCAGGTGAAGTAAATACCCTGAAGGCAAAATAAAATCCATTTTACGCCAGACTAACTTATATTAGTTACTCCATTTAACACAGCCAGCCATGACAAAAAGCCTCCTGTATTTTTTATTCTGTTGTATACTGTTTCAAACGAATAGCTACAGCCAGGATACAGATAAAAACCCCATGAAGTTGTGGTATGATCAGCCTTCCCATGTTTGGGAAGAAGCATTGCCCATTGGCAACGGACATGTTGGCGCCATGGTGTATGGCATTCCTGCGCAGGAACACCTGCAGTTAAACCACGATGAGTTTTGGTCAGGTAGCCCATATACCAATTACAACAAGCATGCAGGACCAAAAGCCCTGGCTACAATCCGGCGAATGATCAATGATGGAGAGTATGGCAAAGCAGATAAGTACGCAGTCAATTTTATTGCTGAAAAAGTACATGGCGTAAACTATCAGCCGGCAGGCGATTTATACCTTGATTTCAAAGATCACCAGCAATACAAAAATTTAAGACGTGAACTGGATATTGCAAAAGCAGTCTCCACCACCACCTATGAAGTGGACGGTGTTCATTATACAAGAACCAGCTTTGCATCTTTCAGCGACCAGGTGATTATTATTCAGCTGACAGCAGATCAACCCGGAAAAATTAATTTTTCGGCCAGTTTAAAAACACCTCAAAAACACAAACTGACTATGGCTGGTAACAATACCTTAAGCCTCGCTGTAATTGCGCCGAAACACAGTGGCTTGCCTGGCGTGATACAGACGTCAGTAAATGCACAGGTGCACAATACCGGGGGAACAGTGCAGGCAAAAGACAGCAGCATCAGCATACAAAACGCCAACAGTGCCATCATCTATTTATCGATGGTTACCAATTTTAAGAACTACCATAGCATGATTGCTGACTCTGTAAATGCTGCCAGGATCATTGCTGCCAAATCAGCTGAATTAGATAAACAGGCCCAACAGAAAACATTTGATACTTTATTAAGCAATCATATAACAGCCTATCAAAAATATTTTAAAAGGGTTTATTTTGATATCGGTCAGACAGAAGCAACCGAATTGCCGACCAACGAAAGGCTGGCTAAATTTAAAGATGGCAACGATCCGCAACTGGTGAGTTTATATTTTCAGTTTGGCCGCTATTTACTCATCAGTTGTTCGCAGCCAGGCGGACAGACGGCTAATTTACAGGGCCTTTGGAACCCACACACCAATCCACCATGGGGAAGCAAGTATACTGATAATATCAACCTGGAAATGAATTACTGGCCGGCAGAAATAACGCAGCTGACAGAGATGCACGAGCCGCTGGTTTCGATGGTGAAAGACCTGAGTGTAAGCGGGCAATCAACCGCTAAAATAATGTATGGGGCACGGGGCTGGGTACTGCACCACAACACGGATATCTTCAGGGCAACGGGTGCCATTGATGGGCCGTGGGGACTTTGGCCAACGGGAGGTGCCTGGGTATGCCAGCACATGTGGGAAAAATATTTGTTCAACGGCGATAAGCAGTTTTTACAATCCATCTACCCGGCCATGAAAGGTGCCAGCGAGTTTTTTGTAGATGTATTGTATAAAGATCCGCACACGGGCTGGCTGGTGATATCGCCATCTGCTTCGCCTGAAAATGCACATGATGGCAACAGTCTTGCAGCAGGCACAACCATGGATAATCAAATGGTTTTTTCTTTACTTCACAATACCATCAAAGCCGCTACCATCTTGCATGCTGATCCTGCCTTTATTAAAGTAATGCAATCAAAAGCCGCCGGTATGGCGCCGATGCAGATTGGTAAATTTAACCAGTTGCAGGAGTGGCTCAACGACTGGGATAACCCGGATGACAAGCACCGCCACATCTCTCATTTATGGGGTTTGTATCCTGGCAGTTTAATCTCTCCTTACCGCAGTCCAAAATTATTTGAAGCTGCTAAAACATCGCTGGTTCATCGCGGCGATATTTCAACCGGCTGGTCAATGGGATGGAAAGTGAATGTGTGGGCAAGATTGCTGGATGGCAATCATGCTTATAAATTAATTACCAACCAGCTTACGCCAACGGGTGAAAATAAGGAAGGCGGCGGCACTTACCCCAACCTGTTTGATGCCCATCCGCCCTTCCAGATTGATGGTAATTTTGGCTGCACTGCAGGTATTGCAGAAATGTTATTACAATCGCATGATGGTGCGATACACGTGTTACCTGCTTTACCTGATCAATGGCAAAACGGTTCGATGCACGGTTTAAAAGCAAGGGGTGGATTTATTGTTGATATGGACTGGCAGAACGGACAATTGAAAAAGCTTGCTATAACGTCTGCCCTTGGCGGCAATTGCCGTATCAGGAGTTACGAACCATTGGAATTGAAAGATGCCCATCAGGTTGAAGGAAGGAATACTACTAACTCAAATCCTTTTTATGAAGTGTTGTCAATCAAGGCACCGGTTATTGCAGCCACTGCAACGCCTGCGGAACCAGTTTTAAAAAAGGTATACGAATATGATTTGCCTACAACAGCAGGTAAGACTTACGTGTTTGAGCTTTAATGAGCCGCTCCCAAATGCTATACAGTAAAAGTGTGCGACGCCAATGAAGCTTAATAGCAGCACTTCGGCCCGGTCAAAAAATACCCTCCATGCATTGAACTGCTTCAATCGACGGGCACTTGCATAAGTTGTCAAATGCATTCGTTACTTTCTGTAAGAAAATCATAAGGTATAAAACCCTGGTAGTGCGCTGCAGCAGGAATCAAAAAATCGTATATTACAAGTAAAATATTCTGGTTATGGAAGATTTTAAATGCTTTGCAAACCGGCTGCGTGTAATAACTGCTTTCCTTGCGTTATTAATGTGTGCAACAATTTCATGCACAGGGCAGTCCACACCAAAACGTGCATTACTGGCTTTATCAAAAACCAACCATATACTGGCCATTGTTGATCCCGCTTCGCTGACTATTCTTGCACGCATTCCTGTTGGTGAAGATCCGCATGAAGTGGTTGCATCCGCCGATGGTAAAACGGCTTACGTTTGCATTTATGGGGGTGGCAGTTTGCATGAGCTGAATGTGATTGACCTGGTAGCCCAAAAACCTTTACTCAATATTGATACACGACCATTGTACGGTCCGCATGATGTGAGCTTTGTAAACGGGAAAGCATGGTTTACTGCAGAAGGTTCCAAATCTATCGGCCGTTATGACCCCGCCACCGGCAAGCTCGACTGGAGTATGGGAACAGGCCAGGACAGAACGCATATGATTTATGTGAGCCCGGATGCCAAACGAATTTATACCACCAACGTGTCTTCCGGAACGGTGAGCATTTTGATTGATACGCTGTTACAGCCCGGAAAAATGGCACCTCCCAATGCAAAGCCACATGAAGACTGGACGCAAACTGTTGTTGCAACTGCAAGAGGTTCTGAAGGCTTTGACGTGTCGCCCGATGGTAAAGAATTATGGACCGCCTCCAGCGAAGACGGTAGCATTTCTATCATCGACCTGGCAGCAAAAAAACTGTCCGCGAAAGTAGATGGTAAGGTGAATGGTGCCAACAGGCTGAAGTTTACACCGGATGGAAAACAGGTTTTTATCTCCAGTCTGCAAACGGGCGAACTGACTTTTTTTGATGCGCAATCCCGGAAAGAAATAAAACGAGTAAAACTAGGTAAAGGTGCCGCAGGTATTTTGATGGATCCCTTGGGTAACCGTGCGTTTGTCGCCTGTTCCGCAGATAATTATATTGCGTTGATCGACCTAAAAACGCTGGAAGTAATGGGGCGGCTTGATGTTGGAGGTGTGCCCGATGGATTAGCGTGGGCGGTTCAGCAGTAGCATTATTATTAATAAGTGATAGCTTCAAAAGTGTCATAAAAATGAAAGCATTCTTTCTTTTTATGACACTTAATTTTTACAATAGTGTTGTATGCAAATCTGGCTCGGGCGGTGCATCCAACATTAACAATAGGTGGCTGCGTATTGCTTATGCCACTAAATCAACTTTCAAAATGCATTGTTAACACTTACATACTCTCCTGTGCAAATTCATCCGCCCTTTGAACTATCTTCGACTCCCCGTTGCCTTTAAATCCTGCGAACTTTTCTTTACCCTGGTTTATTTTGTCTTTTACTTCATCAGCTAATTTTTGTTTTTGTTTTTTTATTTTTTTTCTTGTTTCTGTGCCTTTATCGGGTGCGAATAAAATACCTGCGATAAGTCCGGCGGCAGCTGCGGCTACAATGGCTGTCAATATTTTTTTTGAATTTTTCATGATGCTAATTTTACAATTTGAATAATAAATACAAGGTAAACCTGCATCCGTACTGGAAAAATGACCGCTATCAGCCGAAGTTTTGACGGTTATCAATGTAAATTAAAAACGTTTTTTGGCTGTGATTTTTGTTGTTATAAAAAAGCTGATGTCAATTGGCTGACTGCGGATATTTTCCGGCATTTATCCGGTCACTATTTTTATGCAGGTTTTTCATAGGATATTGGATTAAAACGGGGCTGGATTTTTGTCCCAGGCCCCTTTTTTTATCTTCAACGGCATTATTCATTTAACGATAAATACCTTAACGATGCACACTGTTTTGCGTCAATAACAATACCTTCTTAAAGCCGGGGAAAGCCCGGCAAAAACTAACCGGGTATTAAATACTCTTATAAAAAATTACTATCGGGGTACATAACTATTGGTTGAAAATCTTTCGGCTTCAAACTCATAAAAATTCCGGTAATAGTGTTGACCCAGCCGTACCCTGTAGAGTGTATAATATGGCAGAAATAAAAAAGGAATATCAGCATACACGTACCTGGAAAATATTTTTTTCAAAGTTGTTGAGTTTGTCTTTTTATAAAAAGGCTGTAGCCAGGTATTAAAAACCTGGTATTCGTTATATTGAAAACGGTGTACTAATTCATGAGAAAGTATCCTGTCTTTTGTGTAACCACTTTGCGGGCCATAGGCATACACAATCGCTCTGCCGAATGTTACGCCGGAGGTGCCTTCCGAAAGAGTTGGCAAATTCAAAAGATTATTATTCTTAAAAATAATCTCTCCTGTCCGCAGGCTGGTGCCTGCATCAAATTTTCCGTAATTCGCCGCAATAATAGTTGCTACCAATGCTTCAGGTAATAACCTTGCTTTGATTTTTTTTGTCGCTGACGAAAAATCAAACCTGAGCAGTCCGGCATCAATAGTCCAGTTTTGCAGAAATGGAGCGTATGCTGCTGCATTTTCTATAATGGAATATCCTGCGGCATGCAGTAGCTTTGCAGGCCAGGCATATACATCCTGCTGATTTTTATTTACCAGGTATACAACTTTCTTGCCTGAATAATTGATTAGTCCGCCAATGCTTCCCTGCCAAAATCCTCTTACAAAAGCTTTTTTCCAGTTCACCTCTTTTGGTTTGTTAATTAAAGATCCTATGCCGGCACTAAAGCCTCCAAAGGCAACATTGTAAACAAGCACTGTTCTTTCCTGGTGCTGGGCAGACGCGTTTAAAAAAAGCAGTAATAATGCAATCGTGGCAATTCTGCTCATTAGCAATAATTATGGTATGCATAAGCCTCCATTATAGAAATACCAGGGAGATGGGATATTTTAGAAGCGTATTATGCTATGAAAATAGCGTATTATGTCGACACTTTGTATGAAGTTTAAACTAGAATTTGCAATTTCAATTTTTTTGATAAATCTTCAAATCAGTAAAATAACCTTCAGTTCCAACTTCCACCCAAAGGCCGATAGCACCGGATAAACCGGCGCCGTGTTTCAAATCGTTTACAATTAAAGACGGTTGCTTGTTATTATCGAGAAATAGTTTGGCCTGTGCATCTTTCACTTCAATTCGCATCGTAATCCATTTGTTCATTTCCATATCTGCATAGGCTTCATAGCGCTCCGGAGCTTCTTTTCTCAGGCGGTAAAATTTATAACCCGGGTAAGCATAATATTGAATGGAATGATTGCGCCGCACCTGGTCATCCACCCTTGCATTGACGGGCCGGATATAAATACTTTCATATTTTGTACTGCTGTCGTTGATACGAAAAGCAACACCTATAAAGCCTCTTGCAAAGTCTGGTGCATTTTTTAACAGCCTGCTCAATACCTTTACTTCAATCGTTCCATTCTTAAAATCAATTCCCTTGATCGTCACAAAAGTTGGCTCGTCCACTTCTTTTATACTTGAATCCTTTATAACTTTTAATACATTTTTTCCCTTCATCTTCTCAAGCGATAGGTAAACATGCACTGGCTCAACGGTGTTCTTACTAAGGCTGATTGATTGTGCATACAGGTTGTTTGCAACGAGTGTGAAGCCGCAGAATATGAATAACCAGGTATTTTTCATGATAATCATTTCCCGGAATCATTGCTTTAAAAAAGGTACAACACAAGCCCACACCGCAGGAAAATTTTCTAAGAAAACACCATGTCCACAATTGGGAATGACACCCACCAGGCTATGCGGTATCATCTGTGCGGTATGTACAACCCGCTGCGGAGGATTACCTCCATCCTTGTCACCAGCCATCACCAGCGTCGGACATTGTATCGTTTGAAAAAATGCACTGTCCAACGTTAGCTTGTTGTACATGCTGCCCAGTTTGGTGAACATTTCCTGTAATCGTTGTGGTTCGGGCATCAGGTTATATTGTTGTTTCCAGTAAACACTGTCCAACGCAACGGCTTGCTGAACATCAAAAGAAAAATTGCGAAGGCGCGGATACAATTCAGTAGCCCCAATAGCGATCAGTTTTTTTACAGTGCCCGGGTACATACTTGCCAGTTTATAACCTGCATAACCGCCGTCGCTAAAGCCCAGTACAATCACACTGTCTTTGGTTACTGCATTGATCACCGCCATTACATCATTCGCTTTTTGCTCATAGGTAATGGCTTCGGTTCCCAGGTATGATTTACCATGTCCACGGGTAGATACTGCAATCACCTGGTATTTTTTTGAAAGGCTGTCAATAAACTGGTGCATCTCGTACGTGGAGCCAAATATACCGCCGTGAAAAATCACCAATGGCTTTCCTTTGCCATACACTTCATAATAAATTTTTGCATCACCTACAGTTGCGTAATGCCCTGTTTTGGGGTTATTGCCATATTGTATTGCATTGGCTGGCGAAGCAACGGATTGCATAAAATGCCTGAGCTGTTTGGGCCTCTGTTGTTGGCCATACGTATGTAGCAACAAAAAGTTTAAAACGATAAAAAAAAGTGATTTCATTTATAAGTATTTCTTTTTTTATTGTGTTGATTGTTGAGCAAGCCAGTCATTTAAATCTTTTATAACTGCACCGTTTATCTGATGGCCCATATTGTATTCGTGGTAGCTTGATTGAATGCCCAGATTTTCGAGATATAATTCAGCTTCTCTTGCATATTGAACAGGTAGTGTATTATCCTGCACGCCATGAGCAATAAATACGTTTAATTGTTGCACCCCATCATTCTTGATGGAAGGCCTGATTTCAATTAGTAATCTGCCGCTCAATGCAATGATGCCTTTAATGTCTTTGGGATTTGTTAACCCAACGCTATAACTCATGATCGCTCCCTGACTAAAACCTCCAAGAAATACTTCATCCACCTTGTATTGTTGCTTTACCTGTGTCACAAATTGTTTAATAAGTTCCCTGCTGGAGGCTTCCTGTGCGGTATCGAAGATTGGTTTGCCTGTAGAAAAATCAACATTGTACCAGGCATATCTTCCGGCACCTAAAGTATATTGGCCGCGGGGACAAATAATTAAAAAATCATCCGGCAACTGATCAGCAAGACTGAACAAATCAGCTTCGTTGCTGCCTACTCCATGCAATAAAATGATTGCTTTCTTCTTTGCTGATTGAACCTTCGGCTCCCTGGCAAGATATTGTAACACCAGGCTTTCTGGCGTGTTGCTGTTTGTTCCCATTGTAATGGTATTCGTCCTTTATTGTTCTTATTAAAGTCCGTATGAAAGTAAAAAAGCAACAGCATCAAAGCGTGTATGCTGATATTCATTTATGCAATTTTACAGATGATTTTTAAGACAGCGCCCCTGGTGTTGGTGAACTTCCGGCCGGTTTTGATTTGTCTTCAGGCAGGGGGATAAATTCTTTATTGTCGTTTGGTGGCAGAATAATTCTACCCTGCTTCCAGTCTTCTTTGGCCTGCTCTATGCGTTCTTTACGCGACGAAACAAAGTTCCACCAGATAAAACGTTCTCCGATCGGCTCACCTCCCAGCATCATTAATGTAGTATCCTCTTTAGCAATAAGCAAGGGCTGATCTCCTTTACTGAACACAAGCATATTGCCTTCGCCATAGCCAATCCCTGCTACTTCGATGCTTCCTTTTACAATGTAAAATCCCCTTTCGGAATGCTCCCGCGGAAGATCAAATGTGGCGCCCTTTTGTAACGCAACGTGCAGGTAAAACAGCGGTGAATTTGTTTTCACGTCATTCCTCAATCCGTACGCATTGCCTGCTATCAGCCGCATCCACACACCTTTGTCTGTAAATACGGGCAATTGTTCAGGCGTGTAATTATTAAAAGTTGGTGAAGCCTCTTCATCTTTTTCCGGCAGCGCTACCCAGGTTTGTATCATTTCCAGGCCGCCTGAAAGTGCTGACGGCTCTTCAAATCTTTCAGAATGGGCAATGCCACTTCCGGCAGTCATCCAGTTTACTTCACCCGGCCGAATGATTTGCTGAACACCCAAACTATCCCGGTGTGTTACCTGCCCGCCAAACAAATAGCTTACGGTCGACAAACCAATGTGCGGATGCGGCAGTACATCCAATGCCGAAGGTGGCGATGGTGCATCAATGATGGGGCCTGCATGATCCATAAAAATAAACGGACCAATCATTCTGCGAAGACGGAAAGGAAGGATGCGTTTGACCTTTACTGCCGGGCTGATGGCAGCTGTTCTGGCTTCAATAACTATCTCTGGCATAATTGAATTTTTTAATTGCATAATATTTTTTCAAAGGTCCAAAAATCATCCCGGTTTGCATACCAAATCTTACTTATTAAAAAGCCTTCCCTGCTGCTGGTTCCCGTTTTTTGCTTTACTGCAATCCAATTTGTTTTGCATACGTCTGGTTGTCCCAGAACAAATGTTCTTCTTTCATTACACCGTTTTCCCATATACCTACAGTGGCCATCGGCATTTTAAAAGCCTTGCCGGTTGGCTGAATAAATTTTCCATTACCTATCGGCATTGGTTTAGTGAACGTGCCTTCAAACACACCTGTTACCAACGTGTAGCTGCCGGAACCAAATTTAATGGGATGCTCTTTGATCCTGGTGTCGGGCGCATGTACAAACAATTTTTTCATGTCTTCAATATGCGTGGCCAGGCCTTCGGTAACATGACCATCAGGCCAGAAAACTTTTATATTTTGTGCATGACTTTCTTTGAACCGGTCCCATTGCTGGTTGCTGAATACATCAAAATCCAATGCATCAAAGGTTTTAAGATGACCAGCAATGGTATCGTTGGAAACCACTAACTGTTGGGCGATTTTTTTCAGGCTATCGATATTAGAGCTGCCTGCAGTATTGGAAGATGAATGCTGATTACAGCTTTGCATAAGCCCTACAACAATGATAGATACAAAGACAATGGTGAATGATTTAAAATATTTCAGTTTCATATTAATGTTATTTTCTTTTATAAATGTTTAATGCTGTTGTTGAATTTTTATTGATGTGTAAATGTTGTTTACCTAATTCATTTAATATTTATCCTGTTGCTAATACTTTACAAAAAAGCATGAAGTCTGCGAAGTGCGTTTCGAATTTAAAACAGTAACTGGATAAGCTGCCTCTTTCGGTTCGGTTCCGGCTTGCCGGAATTCAAAAAATGCGCAGCATATTTTTTGAAAGAAGCGAAAGCAGCAGCGTTCCAGTTACGCAGCCCCGCCGGCTGAAGAGGCGAAATCAACAAATTGAAAAGTAACAACGAATGCAAAATGAATCTTCAATTTTATCACATAAACTGCTTAAGTAAACGATACTTATTGATGTATTACCAATTTTTCTTCGGCCTTCGCTAACGTAACAGGCTTGCCTAATGCACCAAACTCGTGCAGGTCGCCAAATACTTCAATGCGGATGGATTGGTCAAGACCACCCACACGAACCGGTTCAAAGCCATTGTCGTGAATGAGTTGCTCTATGTCTGCATTGATACTGGTATCATCATTGGCATAGAACAATACATTGGCAGGTTGCTGAAAAGCAGCGCCGGCAAGAGATGCAGCACCCAATGTACCCAACGCCTTTACCAGTGTTGCATTGGCAGGCAGCAATGCAGCGAGTAACTCTCCCGCAGACTGATCCTTATCAATGATCTTTTTAAAGCCGCCTTTTTCATCAGGTGCAATGGGGTTAGAAGGGTCGACGATAATTTTTCCCTGCAGTGCTGTAGCGTAGGTTTTAAACAATTCTTTGATGGCATCAAACCAAACGGCCAGTACCACAATGTCTGCTGCTTTGATAGCATTGGCAATGGATGCCGGGCTTGCGAGACTGCCTGCTTGCTGCGCAAACGCGTTTGCTTTTTCGATTGATCTGTCGGCAACAATGACTGAACGGTTACCTTTTAAAAGATTGGTGGCTACTACGGTTCCGATATTTCCTAAACCGATTACTGCAACTTTTAAATGCTGTGTCATAAACTATTTTTTTAATTGATTACATGATTTATTTGTAATGCAAAGCTCCCGCATTGAAGGGGCTGGCTCCAATGACATTGGTTAAGAAATAGTCTTGATGTAGATTAAGGTTTTGCGGACTTTGAAGTTTTGCTGCGTATGTTGCGCAGCCTGCTTAAAAACTCCGGCGTTACGCCAAGGAAGGCGGCTATCTGCACTTGTGAAAGGCGGTTGGCTAGATGCGGGTAAAGATCCAGGAATGATTGGTAACGTTCTTCAGCCGTAGAGCTGATGTTTTGCAGCAAGCGTTCCTGCAGGCGGACAAATGCATTTTCTACCAGCACCCTGAAGATGCGGTGAAACTTCGGTGCTTCTGTATACAGCACAATCAGGTCATCCAGGCTGATTTGTAATACCACCGTGTCTTCCAGGGCATCAATGTTAAGGGCCGAAGGTTTTATATTGTGAAAGCTTCCCAGGTCATTGATCCAGTTATTTTCCGCCGCAAACTGCAGCACATAAACATTGCCCTTCTCATCAATTTTATATGATCGCAGACAGCCCCTTACAACAAAATTAAACTGGGTACATACATCGCCTTCCTGCAATACATACTGACGTTTTCTAAACAGGCGTGGGTGAAACAATTTATTCACCAACTCCTTTTCAGCCTTGCTTAAAGGAATCAGCCGTTCGAAGGAATTGATCAATGGTTCAATGGAAGTTTCTACATTAACTGGTTTCATGCTGCATACTATTCAATCTATAAAAACGCTACGGTACTGAAACTGATTTACTAAAATTGCCGCTGACAAAAATAAACGAAGCTCTAGCATAAACCAAACCGGCAGCAATTTTATAATTTGTTGTTTTGTTATGCAGAAAATATTTGCAGCAGCTTTCTTAAAGGTGGTCGACCTTAGAGTTAGATTGTTGCAAAATTAAATGGAACAAGGTCGGCCACCTTACAAAACGCTGCACCATAAGCAATACAATGAAGTTTGCAAAGCATCAATCTCTAATTCGGCGAAACAAAATCCGGTCTTCTTACCAAACTGTTATTGTACTTGTACCGCAGGTTGGTGCTGAACTTTACTTTAAAGCTATTCATGCCCGGCAATGTTCTGGGAAAGTAAGAGAACCTGGTTTCAATAGTACCAAACAACAGGTTCTCATTCCTTATACGGAAGCCTGCACCCAGCCCGGTATAGATATCACTCTTACCAATCGCGACACCCTTTGGTTTAATAAGAGATGCATCTACAAAAGTAAACGGTGCAAAACCAAAACCCCAGTATTTCCGGGTGCCGTAAAATACCATCTCGGTTTTAGAAGTAATCCGCATGTCGCCTTTTGGCAGTTCATACGCCGAATCTTTTGGCAGGGTAAAATAGGGCAATCCATAATTGCTGATAAACTGCAGTGGTGCGTTGAGTGTATTGGAGAACTGACGTGCGAAAGAACCATTGAAGAAAAAACGCCGGTACCATTTATCGCTCAGTTTCTGCAGCTTTGTAAAATGATCGCCGCTCACCAGTAATTCCACATCTTCCCATTTGTCTTTATAAGTGTACCCGCCCACCCTTACATTAACAAAGCCATACACTTCCTTTTTTGTGTACCGGCCAAAAGTAAACTCGCCGCCTAAGTAGGGCCTGGTTTTAGTAAGCAATCTCAGACTGTCTTTTCTTATATAACCACCAATCAAAGAAACGGTCAGGCCTTGTGGTACATCTTCATTTCTGCCAAAACCATAGATATAACTGGTACGGTAAAAATTCTGTTTAAAAAAACTAACACTTCCAAGCACACCAAGCGTATTGGCAAACACACCGTCATTGGTGGCCGATTCTTTATCTGGTATACGGCTGAAATGCTGGTGCAATCCTCTTAAGGCGACCAGCCTGCGCAAGGGACTTTTTTTGTTTTTATACAACAGCTTTTTTGCGCCGATATTGTACCCCAGCCAACCATCCACGTTATAATATTCATAGCGGTTAAAATCATTATAGGCAGCATCCGCGATATAGCCGTTGATGGTACGGTTATTGGAAAGATCCAATGCCCCAAACCAGCTCAGGTACTGCGATGCAAGCGGTTTCTCCAAACGCAGGTAATATACATTCTCCTCATCCCTGCCGCTGGTAAATGATTTATTATAGGTCTTAAAACCAAGTCCCCAGTTGATAAAACTTCCCCCGATATTGCGTTGCAAAAAATCGCCACTGTACCCAAACATTGGGTTTCGGTTGCCGTCGTACAATACACTTGCAGCGAGTAGCGATCCGGTACCGGCCAGGTTTTGTTCCTTTAATCCCAGCTTGTATTTTTTTGTGCCGCCAATACCAGCGCTGGGCACAATGGAAAATCCGTCTTTAACCAGCACCAGCAGATCAACGGCAGGTGCATCATTGGCTGGTTGCACGATGATGAGGGCATCCTGGATATAATCAAGGTCCCGCAGGTAACGTTCATTATCGGTAAGCAGGTAGGGATTTAATTTATCTCCTTCTTTAAACAATAAATTATTGGCAATTACTTTCCGGGTAGTGTTTTTGTGCAGGGCATCGCCAATCCCCACACCAAAGCCACCGTTCATCTTTGTAGTGTCTTTGATGTCGCCTTCAAAACCCACATTTTTTATCCTTATGTGCCGGATAATTTTACCTGCATAGGGAAGAAAGGGATTGTTCTTCGGATCAAAAGCATTGGCTGTTGCCCTGAAGATGGTATCAGTATTCGTGGCCTGCTGAGCGGCAACGGTAATTGTTAAAAACAGGAAGGCTACAGAAAATACAAGTGTTCTCATCAGCTATTTTGGGTTACTAAAAATAAAGACATTGATTTAGGTGAAAAAGATGCCTGCCGCAAAATCAAATCTGCCATTCGTCTCAAAATTATAAATGGAATAAAAAGCTATTGTCATACATTTATTGACTAAAATAATTTCATGCAGCGGAGACAATTTTTACAAACATCCGGCTTGTTTGCGGCAGGCGTATTGAGTTCCCGTTTTAATGCCATCGCCGGCCCTTTTGCGCCCGGTGAACTTGGTCCCCGGATACCCGTTGATAAAAAAATAGACCCCGAATGGATCAAGTCTTTATACAAGCGTGGCTTTGTGACAAAATACCTGCAGTCAAGAAACGAGCTGCAATACATTGGTATGCCCGTAGGCGGTATCAACGCAGGCACGGTGTATTTGGGTGGAGATGGCAGACTGTGGTTATGGGATATTTTCAACGCCAATCAAAACGGCATCGATCCAAAGGAAATCGACTGGCCTACCGAATTGCATGTAGGAAAGAAAGTCCGCTCCCAGGATGGCTCCGCTTACGTGGCACCGGCAAAAGATATTCGTCCGCTGGACCAGGGCTTTGCATTTAAGATCACACATCAGGGTGGTACCGTTGTTAAAAGAATGCTGGCCGCAGACTGGGATGATATTGTATTTGAAGCAACCTATCCCATGGCCAAAATTACCTACATGGATAAGCAATTGCCGGTGCAGATTGTGGCGGAAATTTTTTCTCCGTTTATTCCATTGGATGAATTGAATTCCGGCCTTCCGGCCACCATTTATTCTTTCAATATTAAAAACAATTCAGCCGCTCCGGTACAGGTCCAAATTACCGGCTGGATAGAAAATAAAACTGGTATCCGCTCTGCTGGTAAGGACGAAGAACGCATCAATACAGCATCCGTAAAACAAGGTACTGCAGCCGTTCTTTGTTCAATTGAAAGCAAAACGGATCCGGATAAATTAGCAGCGCAGCCGGATTATGGCACACTGGGTGTAGCCGCATTGCATAAAAATTCATTTGCCATTGCGACCGTGGATACAGACAATAATCAAGCACTCTTTGTTCCCGCGACTATCAATAAAGTAACATCGTCCGTTGATAAAAAATTAGTTGGTGCCGTATGTTCAACATTGAATATTTTACCAAATCAAACGCAAAAAGCTGATTTTATTTTTGCCTGGCATTTCGCCAATCTTACGTTGGCTGCGATACCCGATGCCGGACAATTTTACAATACGCTGTTTAAAAATGCGGCCGAAGTAACTGCTTATATTCAAAAAAAATTTACAAAGCTTGCGGGTGAAACCCGTCTATGGAAAGAAACTTTTTATGAATCCACTTTACCTTATTGGTTTTTAGAAAGAACATTTTTAAATATTGGTTGCCTGGCTACTACTACCTCTCACCGCATGGAAAGCGGCCGCTATTATGCATGGGAAGGCGTAGGCTGTTGCGAAGGAACCTGCACGCACGTATGGCAGTATGCACAGGCATCCGGAAGAATTTTTCCGCACATGGAAAAAGATATCCGTGAACGGGTTGATCTTGGATTATCATTACAAAAAGATGGCAGTATGTGGTACCGTTGTGAAGCACACAAAGTGCCGGCGGTAGACGGACAGGCAGGTACCATTCTCCGCTTTTACAGGGAGCATCAAATGAGTACCGATAACACCTTCTTACAACAGAACTGGAGAAAAATAAAAACCACCATACAGTATTTGATGACGCTGGATAAAAATACGGATGGCATGGAAGACACGCCGTTGATGAATACACTGGATGCGGAGTGGGATGGAGAAATTGCCTGGATTGTCGGCTTATGTATTGCGGCCGTAAAAGCCGGTGAAATGATGGCGGTTGAAATGCAGGATGATGGTTTTGCCAAGCGATGCGCCAGCTATGTTGCAGCAGGGAAAAAGAATATGGAAGACAAATTATTTAACGGCGAGTATTTTATTCACCGGCCTGATGAAGTGAAAGGAAGAAAAAATTTAGGATCTTACAATACCTGTCATATAGACCAGGTGTACGGACAAAGCTGGGCTTTCCAGGCAGGCATTGGAAGGGTGCTGGATAAAGAAAAAACCATGCATGCATTGAAGAGTTTATGGAAATATAATTTTACGCCGGATGTGGGGCCTTACCTGAAAGACAAGGTGAAATGGAGACCTTATGCTTTACCCGGCGAGGGTGGCATGATCATGAATACCAATCCAAAAAATGAGGCCAATGCCTATGGAGAAAATGTGAGCTGGCAGATAGGCTATTTTCATGAATGTATGAGTGGCTTTGAACACCAGGTGGCCGCACATATGATGGCAGAAGGTATGACGGATGAAGCACTGGTATTGACAAGAACTATTCACGACCGTTACCATGCAGCCAAAAGAAACCCGTTTAATGAAATAGAGTGCAGCGACCACTATGCCCGCGCAATGGCCAGCTACGGTACCTTCATTACTGCCTGTGGATTTGAATACCATGGACCGAAAGGCTATATAAAATTTGCACCCAAAATAAGCCCCGGTAATTTTAAAGCGCCCTTTACATCAGCGGCCGGCTGGGGTACGTATGAACAGCAACAAAATGCAACTGCTATGACAGCCCGGCTGCGCCTGAAATATGGCAGCCTGCAGTTGCAAAGCATCTCGCTGGAAACAAGTGCTAAAGCAAATAAGATAACTGTTCTACTGGGTGCAACAAATATTCCTTGTAATTATGTGCAAAATGGTAATCAGGTAATTATTACGCTGGCAGGCCGGACCATTATTGATAAAAATCAGCAACTAACCATAAAAATTGTTTAGCAATGGAGATGAAAGTAGCAAGCCGAACCGTTGTATCAATTGAATATGAGCTCAGCAATGAGCAGGGCACTGTGCTGGACAGCAATAAAGGTTTTGCCGCACTTGACTTTGTGCAGGGAGCCGGAACTATTTTACCTGCAATAGAACAAGCCTTGTACGGTAGTGTCATCAATGAAAATAAAAAGATCACCCTTCTTCCTTCACATGCATTTGGTTTGTATGATGAAGCGCAGGTGTACCGGCTTCCAATACAGGCGTACCGGCATACCGGCTTTGTGAATGTGGATGATGTCATTCAAATGCCGGATGGAAGGGAAGCAACAATTGTTGCGGCGGATGAAAATTATTTAACAGCAGATGCCAATCACCCGCTTGCGGGGCAGACGCTTTATTATGATGTAACAATTAAAAGCATAAGAGCTGCCACACAGGAAGAAATATTTACCGGACAGCCTATCTCAGCGATGCAGTGTTGTTCGGGCAAGCCGGGTTGTTGCTGATGTTTAATTTTTTACAATTTAAAGAACCTTATCTTTTGTATTTTACAAGATAATGATCACTTTATTTTAAATGTCTGTAGAAATCAAATAACCTACCCCTCATTCCGAATACTAAACCTGTCACTTTAGGCAACACAAAGTATCCCTCCGAGTTGAAAACAATAACTGCGAAAGCTGCATCTTTTGGTTCGGTTCCGGCCAGCCGGAATTCAAAAAAATGCGAAGCATATTTTTTTGAAAGAAGCAAAAGCAGCAGCGTCGCAGTTACGCAGCCCGCTGGCTGTGGAGGCGAAGTCAACGAATCAAAAAAGAGAACGATACAGGAAGACTATTGTGTTATTTAGTACATGCTTAGAGTAGTTGATAATAACCGGCGTCTCCGCTATCATCCTTCAATAAAAAAGGCGCAGAACTTATCTGCGCCTGAAAATAATATATCAGCATATCGCTTAAAATAATTTCTCCGCTGGTGGCTTAGCTCCTGCCAAACGAATGTACACAGTAGTTTGCCCGCGGTGATGCGTTTGATGCTCGAAGCACTTAGCGAGCGCTGCGCCTTTTGTCAAATCAAATCTGCCGAACAATTTTACATTTTCATTCAGCTGCGCTGGTGTCATTTTTTTAATACTGTTAATTACAAAATCATAACCTGCCATTACCAGCTTGGTTACATTAGCTTTTGATTTGTCGGTTGTTTTTTCTGACTCACCAAAACCAACCGGGCTTTTTTCCCCTGTAACGGCAGAAACAAAGCCATAATTGGCATCGGTTAAATGCAGCATCTGTTCTGCAAATGAACGCATTTCCGGCGTGGGTTTCAGGGCGTAGCCCGGTTCGGGCATGGTATCCAAATATTCTTTTGTATATTCTTTGGCCCGCTCCCATTCTTTCACCATATCATTTACTGGTGATTGTGCCTGGGCAAAATTGACGGTGCACAATAAAAGGCACAGCGACATAAAAAATTGAATTGCTTTCATGTTTGTTAGTTTTAGTATAGTAGATAATTAAAAAACACACTACAAAAATGGACGGTGGTACATAAAAATACAAAAAGCGTTGTACCGCCGCAAGTTATTAACACCAGGTTGCGCCACTGTATTCCTGCTGACGACCGCACCTTACTGCCGCAGCTTTTTTTGATATTCTTCCTGCAAATCCCTGAGGGCTTCATCATATCCCTGCTGGTCTTTAAAAGCAGCCGGATTGTAAGCATCGCCGGGCTGATGCTTTTTATGCAGGTCAAACTGACCGGCATGCGATGCCAGCCAGATATCAAAAGAAATATTTTTCATTGCGTTGAAAGTATACGCATAATCGCCGGCTATTTCAGGGTAGGTGGAGATAGCTGTAAATGCTTTATCCGTAACAATTGAAGGCATGTTGGCGATCAGTACTTTGTAAGACCTCTGCTCATCTTTTACCGTAAATAAAAAACTGCAGGAGCCTTTAGTATGACCGGGGTGATGCAGCAGCACGAGTTGCATATTGCCGAGGCGAATGGTATCCCCATCACGGAGTAAACGATCCGCTTTTACCGGTTTAAAGCTTATTCCATGTTGACCCAATGCATAATCCGTACTGCCGCCTGATGTCAATACCGCCGCATCTTTTTCATCCACCATCAGTTGTGCACCGGTTGCTTTTTTAATGGCGGCCATCGCACCCATATGATCGTAATGGGCTTGTGTAGTCAACAGTATTTTTGTATCAGCAAATTTAAACCCGAGGGTTTGGATATTCTTTTTGATTTGTGCAGCAGACGACGCCAGTCCTGTGTTGATGAGGATATTTCCTTCGCTTGTTGTTATAAGATAACACGCCAAATCATACGTGCCCACATAATACAGGTTGCCTGCAATGCGGAATGGCTGATAAGGCCTTGTCCATTCTGCAGGAGTCCTGGGCTCTTTTACTTTTTGTGCAGTTGTTACGGAAAAAGTCAGCAACAGCACAACCGCCAGCAATATACTTTTAAATAAATGGTTAACCATACAGCAATGAAGTATTGAAAATTAAAGTCAAATATACATGGCTTTTTTATTAGCCTGCTGCCTGTTATCCAGATTTCCCGCTACCGAAAAACCGTGCTTATTTTAAACCAACCATTGACTGGTTCATTCATCATCAAATCCAGCTTCCTGCTGGTAAGTCAGATGAGCAGCGGGGTTATATATTTCCTGTAAGCTGTGTTGAAGAGAAGCCACCTATCTCCTTTTCATGGCCCCTTTTTTGTTGCAACCTATTTTGTAACTTTAAAAAACACATAACAGGCTGCCATGGAAAATATAAAAAAGGAAGACATCCAACAGGAGGTATTTGATTTGTATGACGACTATGCCCACAACCGCGTAAACCGGCGTGACTTTATGCAAAAGCTAACTGCTTATGCGGTAGGCGGTATTACGGTAACCTCCCTCATGAGTTTTTTGATGCCCGATTACGAAGGCGCCATCCAGGTAAAAGCCGGTGATCCCAGGGTGCAATCCAGCTACATTACCTATCCGTCGCCAAGGGGCGGCGGTACCATTAAAGCGTTGCTCACAATGCCCACCGGTTCGCAACCCAAATGGGGCGGTGTGGTGGTAGTGCACGAAAACCGCGGCCTTAATCCGCACATTGAAGATGTGGCAAGGCGGGTGGCGCTTGCAGGATTTATTTCGCTTGCACCCGATGCATTAACACCCTTGGGCGGTTACCCGGGTGATGATGACAAAGGTCGTGAACTGCAAAGCAAGCGGGATAAAAATGAAATGCTGGAAGACTTTATAGCAGGCTACGACTACCTGGTAAAACACAAAGACTGCAATGGCAAAGTGGGTGTGGTAGGTTTTTGTTTTGGTGGTGGCATCGCTAACCAGATGGCAGTGCGTATCCCGGAACTTGCCGCGGCTGTTCCTTTTTATGGCGGTCAGCCTCCTGTGGATGACGTGCCCAAAATAAAGGCGCCGCTGTTATTGCATTATGCTGGTTTAGATACCCGTGTAAATGAAGGCTGGCCCGCCTATGAAGCCGCATTAAAAGCAAACAACAAAACATACACTGCCTATATTTACCCCAACGTAAACCATGGCTTTAATAATGATACCACACCCCGCTATGACAAGGCGGCTGCCGAACTTGCCTGGCAACGCACCATTGATTTTTTTAAAGAAAAACTAAAATAGATAAGCATATTTTTTATTTTTCCGCGTCACAATTTTTTCCATTGATATGGATAATAATCTTTGTAAAAACAGCTTGGTTCCTCTTTTATTTTGAATGAAAAGAACCTTTCTGAAACGTGAGCTGATGGTTTAACTTTAGGGTCCAATAAACCATGCTGCATTATGAACCGGAAACTTATCGCTGCTTCTTTTTTATCAATCTGCCTGTTGTGTTCCATGTTTGATGCGCCGGGCCAGGATGCATGGATCAGAATTAATCAACTGGGTTATACACCTGGCGGCATTAAGATAGCGGTATGGTGTGGCAAAGGCGCACAACAAATCACCTCGTTTAATCTGGTGGATTCAGCAAGCGGTAAAACAGTTTTTACAGCACCGGCATCAAAAAATTTTGACGCTTATGGTCCTTTTGAAAATACATTCCGGCTCAATTTTTCATTATTCAACAAACCAGGCAAATATTATCTTTCGGCAGGCAATGCCCTGTCACCGGCGTTCTCAATTGATGCGGCCGTTTACAACGGCGTGGCCGATTTTTGTTTGCAATACATGCGGCAGCAGCGAAGTGGTTTTAATCCATATTTAAAAGACAGTTGTCACACACACGATGGCTATACTTTGTATGCTGCTTCAGCCGGCATAAAAGACAGTACGCATATTGACGTGTCAGGCGGCTGGCATGATGCCAGTGATTACCTGCAGTATTCCACCACCTCAGCCAATGCCACCTATCATTTGCTGATGGCCTACCGTGATTTTCCTTCCGTGTTTACAGATGAAAAACTGGCCAATGGCCTGGACGGAAAAGACGGCTTGCCCGATGTGCTCAACGAAGCCAAATGGGGGCTGGACTGGCTGTTAAAAATGCACCCGAAGCCAGGTTTATTATTTAACCAGTTGGGTGACGACCGGGATCACATGGGCATGCGCATACCCAAAGAAGATAGTTTTTATGGAAGAGGTTTTGAGCGGCCGGTATATTTTGTAAGCGGCGAACCGCAGCAACGCGGTAAGTTTATGAACAACACTACCGGCACATCTTCCACAGCAGCCAAGTTTGCCAGTGCCTTTGGATTGGGTTCCATATTATTTGACAAGACTGATACACCATTTGCAACTATACTACAACAGAAGGCAATTACCGCACTGGCATTTGCAGGCAGGAAGCCGGGGGTTACACAGACCGCTTCCGTAAGGTCGCCTTACATTTATGCAGAAGACAATTGGGTGGATGATATGGAACTGGCCAATGCTGTAACAGCAAAAATGATTCAGGCACAATGGCGCAGCAAACCCAATGCATTGTTGCCTGCCACGCTCAGCAAGGCTATGCGTTATGCAGCGGCAGAGCCGGTCACGCCCTGGCTGGGAGCTGATACCGCCAAACATTACCAGTGGTACCCGTTTGTAAATATTGGTCATTATGAATTAGCCAAACAACTAAAAGGTAAAACAAAAGACACCATCACCGGCTATTACAAAACTGGCATTGAACGGGTATGGGGCAAGGCCAAACAAAACGCATTTTACCGCGGCATACCATTTATCTGGTGCAGTAATAATCTAACAACGTCCTTCGCTATTCAATGTTACTGGTACCGGCAACTCACAGGCGACGGCACCTTTGCCGAACTGGAACAGGCCAACACTGACTGGCTCTTTGGCTGCAATCCATGGGGTACTTCCATGGTGTATGGCTTACCGGCCTGGGGCGATAGCCCGGTAGATCCGCACTCTGCCTTTACGCATTTAAAACAATATCCCATCAACGGCGGACTGGTAGATGGCCCGGTATACACCACCATTTTTAGTAACCTCATTGGCATCCGGTTGCAGGAGGCAGATGAGTACGCGGCTTTTCAAAGCGGGCTGGCCGTTTACCACGATGACTATGGCGACTACAGCACCAACGAACCTACCATGGATGGAACGGCATCGCTGATTTACCTGGCGGCTGCTAAAGAGGCGGAAGCAAAGCAACCGCATAACACTATTTTTAAGGGCGCAGTAACAAGGGGACAAACAGATAAAAAACAACTGGCACTGGTATTTACCGGTGATGAATTTGCCGATGGCGGCGAACACATTGCTGGTGTGTTACACCAGCAAAACATACAAGCCGGTTTCTTTTTTACCGGTAAATTTTACCGCAACCCCGCCTTTCGTTCACTGGTTAAAAAGCTGCGGCAACAAGGCCACTACCTTGGGCCACACAGCGACCAGCACCTGCTGTATTGCGACTGGAACAACCGCGACAGTTTGCTGGTAACAAAAAAACAATTCACCGCCGACCTCAAGGCCAACCTGCAGGCCATCAGCAAAAACGGCATTGCAAAACCAACCTGTTTTTTGCCACCTTATGAATGGTACAACGACAGCATTGCGGCCTGGACAAAAGCATCCGGACTGCAGCTCATCAACTACTCGCCCGGTACGTTGAGCAATGCGGATTATACCTACCCCGGTTTAAAAAATTACCGCAGCTCAGGTGAAATCTACCAGTCCATTTTGCAAACCGAAGCAAGTGATGCACATGGTTTAAACGGTTATATTTTATTGCTGCACATTGGTACAGACAGCCGCCGTACCGATAAATTGTATGACCGTTTAAGTGAACTGATAACGGCGTTAAAACAAAAAGGATATGCATTTAAAAGAGTGGATGAGTTGTTGAGGTAAAAGTATTCGCGTAGCAAATTTTTACACCTTGAGGTGGGTGATTTTTAAGTGCTGCCTGTACTTCCTTCATCGATATTTAAAGAGTAAAATCTGCAGGTACGCCGGTAAATTCAAGCCCCTGATGAAGGCAAAAATCCATGTATCAGTCAACAGCTGATTACCACACAATATTGTTTGCTTTTAATTCGCCGTCTTTACGTACCAACGGTTAACGGTATTGTATTTTCCTTCAATAACAATTTTATAAAAATCGGCGGGGATGCGGCTGATGTTGATGGTGGCGTGCCGTTGGGTTACGGGCACTTCTGCCAGTAACTGGTAAGCATCCTGGCCTCCGTCTTTAAAATGATTGGTAGTACTGATCCAGATCTTTGCCGTGCCTCCGGTATCAAATACCTGCCAGCTGATGTCCATTTTGTTTTGAAAGTAATTCAGTTGCGGCAGCGCTACAGATACTTTGCCAAGCAGGGAGATGCCATCTACTTCCCGTTGAATGCTGCCCGGAATTTTTACTTTAAAAAAATCGGCCAGTGCCGGCATAATATCTACAATACCGGGATTGCTTACCTGTGCATAATTGTTAAAGCGTTTGTTGCTAACCATCCAGGTGGTGCGTTGCCTTGGTGTCTGTCCTCCATGGTTGTGCCCGCTGATTTCCTCCCGGCCATGATCGGTGGTGAGGATGATGAGCCAGTCTTCATGAAAATGTTGTTGCCTGTATTGAATGGCTTGCCAGATTTTAGCTACCTGTTTATCGAGCTTTTCGATGGCGTCCAGCTGTTGCGGACTGTCGCCATACATATGCCCCATATCATCCGTGTATTCAAGATACACCCAGGAAAGGTCGGGTGCGTTTTGTTGTATGGATTGCGCAGCGGCTTCGGCTACTTTTTCATCAATGTTGTGCAGGTAGGCAGATTTATCATCATGCGGAAAATGAATGGTGTCGAGTTCAAATCCGTCTGCAACATAATCCACTTTTACGTTGCCGGTTGCCGCCATGCCTTCACCGACCAGCTTTGTCCGGTTATCCAGCCAGGTGCTGTACACACCAATTTTTTTGGCAGGATATTGCGCCTTGAACAAAGTAAAAATAGTTGGGTAGTGGTAGTTGGGCTCTTTAATGTCATTGTCCCACACATTATGTTTATTGACCCAGGTGCCGGTAAGCAAGCTGTTGTAGCCAACAGCAGATATCGTGGGGGTTTGGCTGTAGGTGTCTTTATCGCCGCCTACATGCGCCCTCGTGTACGTGCCTGCCTTCGCAATGCGTTGTATGTTCGGTGCAGCAGCATTTTCAATTACATCGGCAGGTATGCCGTCTGCAATTATAAATACAGCTTTTTTCTGAGCGGCACTGTGGCCCGCAATCACAATAAAAAGAAACGTGATTAATTTTTTCATATCCTGTTTGTGAGCAAATTTAAGCAGGGCGTTGTTAAAAAAATTATTTGTCTGCAGACTAAAATCAAGTCGCATTACAATTAATAATTGTTATTGAATGATCTATTTTACCTGCCATATGGAGCCGGGTTGGGATTGGCTTTAACTTACAAGCCTTATCTTTAAAGCAGTTTACATTTCAAGTTTCAAAAACACAACCGCTATAATGAAATCTGCCTTGTTCAACAATACGCTGATGTTGCTTTTTTTGCTTGTAATAACCGGCAGCGCAGCCGCACAAATTAAACCTTCCGCCTTACAGCTCACGCAGGTTAAAAGAGGGTATGGTATGTTTATTCATTTTGGCATTAACACGTTTAATGAAACAGAATGGTCGGATGGCAGCCTGCCCGTATCGTCGTACAACCCAACACAGCCCGATTGCGACCAGTGGATAAAAACGGCTAAGGAAGCAGGTTTCAGGTATGTGATACTGGTTACAAAACACCATGATGGCTTTTGTTTGTGGAACAGTCAATACACTAACTACGATGTGGCTTCGTCTCCGGTTACAACAGATGTGGTGGGTGCGGTCGCCAAAGCCTGTAAAAAATATGGTATTGAACTGGGCCTGTACTATTCGCTGTGGGACCGGCATGAGCCCACGCACAACAACCCTGACCCGGGAGTGTATGTTCAGTACATGAAGCACCAGCTTACGGAACTGCTTACAAAGTACGGCCCCATTTGCGAGGTATGGTTTGACGGCGGCTGGGCAAAAAAAGATGACGACTGGAAAATACCTGAAGTATATGCACACATTAAAAAGCTGCAGCCCAATTGCCTGGTAACGGTTAACCATACCATCGGCACGCGGGAAAAGATTGATAAAATTCAGTTGCCGGTTGATATGCAGGCGGGTGACCCCATCCGTTTTTACCCGGTTGATTTCAGAACAAAAGATCCCAACCTGGCGAGATGGGACGACCCGAAAATATACAGTCGCAATAAGGAAAATAAATACCTGATCCTGGAGCATACGCTTTGCCTCTCTGATCGCTGGAACTGGTTTCAGAAAAAGGCTATGATGCCCGCACGCGGCGTGGATGAACTGGAAGAATTATTTTACTGGACAACGGCGCACAACAACATCATCATCTTAAATGTTCCACCGGGGCAGGATGGAAAAATAAGAGCGCATGAACGCAACACGATTTTGTCGCTGGCTGACAGGCTTGGCATCCGCGACGGCAAAGCGCCATTGCCATCAGGCTATCAGAACATGGCATTTAATATTCCCATCACTGCCACCAACAGTTCGCCTGATAAACAATTTGCTCCGGCAAAAGCAAATGATGTTAGTTTGGAAACCTGGTGGACCGCTGGTGATACCAGGGCCTCGCTGGAAATGGATTTAAAACCCGGCAGCCGCTTTAACCGCATCACTATATTTGAACAATCACAGGACAGCAGCCTGGCGGATGGCTTCAGTACCATCCGGAAATTTTTTGTGCAGCAATTTTCAATTGAAGTATTTAATAACGGAGCCTGGAGCACGGTCCATATGGGCGATACCATTGGTGCCTGCCGTATTATTTTATTGCCTGAATATTGTACTGCTTCAAAAATAAGGTTGAACATTTTGCAGGCAAGTGCCGTTCCATCCATTGCGCATTTTGCTGTGGCGGATACAAAGTCGAAAGGCGTCAGGAAGATCAGCAGATAGGCAAACTGTTTTCCAGGGGTTGCCAGATTAATTTTCCCAATCCAGCTATTTTCTGGATATTACAGTACCATTGTTCAACTACCCTAGTTTATAGCTGCTTATGACCCTACCTGTTGCTTACCGTTTTGCCTTAAGGTCCTTGTTTTGCTTCGCCTGTTGTATGGCTGTGGCCGTTACTGGTAAAGCACAGGTTAAACAGCCTGTAAAAAATAGTATCCAAAGACAAATTTCTTTTTTCACTTTTACTGATTCGTTCGTTAAACATGCCAGGCCTGCGATGATGCCTGCTAAAATGGATAAGCAGGCAAACAGACCCCTTGGCATTACAGCCACCTGTAATACCACTACTTTCAGGATGCACCTTACCGCAGATGCCGGTAAGAAAATAAAACTACAGGAAATTCAAACCATGACGGATGGCAATTTTTTGCTGGCAGGAAATGTAACCCTGCCCAATACAGAACAGGAAGGATTGCTTTGTATAATGTCTAACGCCGGTGCAGTCATTGCTCAAAAACAGGTAAGGATCAATAACAAACCCACTACCATTTTTAATATCAAAACCATGTTCAATGGCCAGGTGGCGATGGCGGGCATTGTGCATGAAGCTACCGATAAGGTGTTTGTTGCTTTGCTGAAGAGCGACCTTTCTGTAAGCTGGATGAAGACATTAGATGTAACCGGCCCGGTGGGTACTTTACTGGATGTTATTACAGACAACAAGATTTACCTGGCAGCACAGGTAAACAATGCAGTGGTTCATTTAGTGTTAAGTAATACGGGTATAATAAGTTGGAGCAAACAGCTCAATATAACAGGGCTCGATAACCTGGCCGGTGTGGGCCACAATAACTTTTCTGCACTGATACTTTCGCTTAACTGTACCAATGCAGGAAAAAAACAAGTTCAGTTAATTACAGCAGATGAACTCTCCGGTAATATGGTAAGTTCAAATATTTTGGGTGATGGCACTGAGGAAAATAAAACAAATAAGGCAACTGCTTTTGGTAACAGGATTGTTACCACGGGCATCACTAAAAATAACGCGGGCCAGTTTATGCTGAGCCGGCAGATTATGTCTGAATCAACTCAAACAGAAACTTTGCATTCGTACACCCTTGGCGAAACAATTGACTTCGGTATTTCCAGTGCACAGGATAATGCTGGCGATGTAATGGGCTTCTGCTTTCCAGCTACCGGTAAACTTTTATTTCTCCGTCATTTTGCCTATTATCAATCAGCCCCGGAACATGCGGTAACTTATGCCGTGCCCGTTGGATCAAGTATAGCGGGCGTTACCCGGTCGGTAAATGATGGTGGGTTTTTGTTTGCATTGAACACAGCGGCAGGCAGTGAATCTATTTTAATTAAGACAGATAGCATTGGCATACTGGCGGGATGCAATTATCAAAATAGCTCCGTTAATTATACCGAGCAAATTAATGTATCCAATGTTTCAGGCATTAGCACTACAAATACAATTACGGCCAACCAGCATGCAGCGAATGCAACAGAAAACGGATTATCGTTGCTTACGCAGTTTGATTGTAATCAAAGCTATTGTCCTGTTTTGCCGCCAGAGGACACTTGCCTGGCTTCTTATTTTAAAACTTACCGGTCCAATAGTTATGCGAATAGTTTTGGTACTTACGCTTTGATGCGTAACAACAGGCAGCTAGTAGTTACAAGCCGGCTCGACAGGGTTTTTGGTGATATGAATACGGCTTCTGCTGGCCTGGGCTTGTTTGATGAGAATGGGAATTTTGTAAAGGGCGTAACTGTGTTTCATAACGACGTTTCAACCTCTATTGAAATAAAAAAAATAGACCCCCTGCATGTGTTAATGATAGGCTATTCTCCGGGTAAAAATACGTATTCACTGATAGATGATAACCTGCAGACAATCTGGAGCAAATCAATTGACTACAACAGTGCGGGCAACGAGTTTGCACCCACCAATGTCATAACAGATGCAGGTGGAAACTTATACTTGTTCTCAAATTCCGGAGGCTTTTTTGAAAATGTTGTACGAGTGGGCGTGCACAAAATGGATGCTTTAGGAAATTCGGTGTGGACTAAATTCTATGAAGTTCCGGCTACACATCTGCTAGGAATGCTTGCCACTGCTACCAACACCTCGCTCGTGTTAGTTGCAGAAGGACCAGACAGGGGAAGCATTTCATTAAACATTAATAAAACCAGCGGGGAATTATTAAACGTTTATCACTACGCAAGTAACAGTGGCAATTTTGGAACAAATGGGTTGCTGAAATTTCAAAATGACCGGATATTGTACGCAGGCCTTACCCCTGAAAATAATTTTTTGATGGGTGTACTGGATACAACTGGTAAGCCGGTTAAGTTCAGCAGCATTCCCGTCAGCATGGGTTTGCGTGCAACAACTGCACGCGGCGGCAAATTATACGCAATAGGTGAGTATTTTAATGGCATTGAAACGAAAGAGCTGTTTATAAAAGCAGACAGCTCATTATCCCTTGATTTTGTCAACGAGTCTGACTTTATCCGCCCGGGCTATCCTTCAGGCATGGAAGTAAGTAATGAAGGGAATATTTATGTACCTGGCAGTTACTTTTTTGGTGGTGCAAATAGTAACTATGCTGAACCTACGCTCCGGAAGTTTGATCCCAAAGGTGTAACGGGTACATGTGCCTACCAACCCCGGACATATGCCTTAAGCGATCTCATTCTGCAAACAACGGTCGTTCCTTTTACCACCCTTCCTGATGGATCAATGACCCCAACCACTATTCCGGTTACGTTCATCCCTGATGTTTATGGCGAACAGGTTGCAGAATTGGTATGCAGCAGCACACCTACCTGCACTTCAATTAAACTAACCGGTACCAGCAAGCTTTGTAAGCTCAACCAGCCCTATACTTATACAGCCCGCCGAAATACAGGTTGTACTATTAAACCGGTATGGTTTTATGATACTGCTTTTGCAATATTGCAAACGATTGATGACACCACTGCAACAATTACATTTAAAAAACAGGGCAGCACCTGGATAAAGCTCAAGCTCAATGCTGGCTGCAGTTTCTTTACCGATAGTATGTTGGTGGAGGTGCAACAATCGCCGGGTATTTTTAGCCTGGGCAATGATACCGTTCTCTGCAAAGTGAGCAGCATACAACTGAATGCCGGCAGTGGTTTTAACAGCTACCTGTGGCAGGATGGATCGGTTGATTCTATTTTGACTGTAACAAAGCCGGGCATGTATGCTGTAACCGTTGACAATGTTTGCGGCGATGTTTATAAAGACACCATCATTGTACAACAGGTAAATGTACCTGTGTTTAACATAGGCCGCGATACCAGTATTTGCAAAGGCGACACGTTGCGCCTGGCAGCTACGGCTGGCTTTAACCAGTATGCCTGGAAACCCACACCGGTGGTGAACGGGCAAGGTGCCGCCGCTACATTTTATCCGCTTCAGAATATGACTATCACTGCCATTGCAACCACCATTGAAGGTTGCAAAGCCTATGATACATTGGCACTGTCCGTTAAAACAGCAAGACCGGTTTCGCTGGGGAATGACACCAGTTTCTGTACAGGGGATTCAATTGTATTGCGTGCCGGCGCAGGTTATCAGCAATACAGCTGGGGCAACGGTGCTGTTACAGAAACGGTTATTGTTAAGCAGGCGGGCAGCTATTCCCTTATCGCAACGGATATGAACGGCTGCAAGGCAAAAGATACCCTGCAGGTACAGTTGTATGCTTTGCCCAGGCCCTCACTCGGCAATGATTTTAATTTATGCCAGGGTAGCCGGCAGCAGCTGGATGCAGGTATTTTTAACCGCTACCTTTGGCAGGATGGCAGTACAGGCAGGTATTACAATATTACCACTACCGGTACTTACCGCGTTAGTGTTACCGATGCACATGCCTGCACCGCAGCAGATACTGTCATCGTAAAAAATATCATCCCGTTACCTGCCGGCTTTTTAAAAGCGACAGACAGTATTTGCCAGTACGAAAAAATGACTGTAACTGCGGTGGGCAGTTTTACTTCGTATCTCTGGTCTGCCGGCGGGATACAACCAGCAATCACAATCACGGCCCCTGGTTTATACACCCTTACTGTAAAAGATGCGAATGGATGCGCAGGTACCGATAGCATCTATATCTTTCAAAAAGATTGTGTTGCCGGAGTTTTTATACCTACCGCTTTTACACCCAACGGCGATAGCAGGAATGATGTTTTTAAAGCCATTGTTCATGGTAACCTGCTCAGTTTCCGGCTGCAGATTTTCAGCCGTTTTGGCGTACTTGTGTTTAGTACCACCGATCCCCAAAAAAGTTGGGATGGAAAATTTAAGGGAGCGGTTTTGCCCACTTCTTCCTTCATATGGCAATGCTCCTACCAGTTTGCAGGCCAGTCTGCCATGCTGATGAATGGAAATGTGGTGATGTTTCGTTAACCCGGATCGCCCCTGCAGGTTTGTCCATAGTACGGTTCCTTCAACAACCCGTTGCGTTTAAAAACGTACGCTTCCGCAAACATTAGTACGTGAAAGGTGAAATATATATCCCGTAAGCCGGGTGCAGGAATGCCCAACACTCCCGTGCAGCACGGGTGCTGCACGGGAGTGTTTAAAGATTAAATACGGTTACATTTTTGTATTGCCCGGTGTAAATTTTACCACTTTATTATTGATGGGCGTTACCGTTCTCAGGTAGGCGAAAATGGCTTTCAGGTCTTCTTCTTTCATTTTACCATACATGGTCCATGGCATGATGGAATTAAACTCGCCCGGCTGCAATTTTTTGGTTAAGGTTGCAGAATCAGAACGGGAACGGAACAGCGTTAAAAAGGTAGATTCGCTCCAGGAGCCTGTGCCCGTTGCTTTATCAGGACTGATATTACCCGAACGCACAATGCTGCCGTCGGGGAAAGGAAAAACCCTGCCGCCGCCGAACTCGGTGCCTGCCACCAGCTTACCTTTTTCAAATTGGGTATGGCATTCCATACAGGCGGCCGCATTCACCAGGTATTTTCCGTAATTCAACACATCTGTTTCGGGTGGCATTTTGGTAAGGCTTGCTTTTGACGGCATCGTATTGATGATAATGCCCATCGGAAAATCAGGCGACGAAGCCGGCACTTCATTCTGGATAGGTTGCAGGCTGCGTATATAGGCGATGATACTGTAAATATCTTCTGCATCCATGCGGCCGTAGTAATGATACGGCATTACCGGGAACAAGGCTTTTCCTTCCTTCGTTACACCGGTTGTAATCACCCTGAAAAGTTCTCCATCCGTGTACCGGCTGATGCCTGCCGGTGTGATGTTCTTAGAATAAAATGCACCCGGGAAACCAAATTTCTGGTCAAATAATTCTCCGCCTTTTCCTTTGGTACCCTCCAGCGGCGGACCCGAAAACCTTGACCAGTCCCTGGTAGAATGGCAGTCGATACAAATAGTAACATGGTTGGCCAGGTATTCGCCCCTTGCCACCTGGGCGGCGGTTTTAGGAACGGTAACAATGGGTGCTGCACCAACATTGGGCAAAGCCAGTTTTACATAACCCGCTATGCCAATAATGATGAGCACTATCACGACAAGCAGTATGCTGATTGTTTTAATTATTTTTTTCACTGTAAGGTTGTTTGGTTGCTTGGTTTTTAGAAAAGGTAATACAAAAAATGCCTTGTGCATGGGTGCACAAGGCGTTGGTTGATCATCAGGAACCGTCTATTTTTTTGACACCGCAAAGTGTTGTATTTTTTCGTCGATGATGGCTACTTTGCCATTCTCCATTTTGCAGTCATCAATCACGTTCAGTGAGTCTGCCTTGCCTTTCTTGTCGGTCCATTTTTGCTTGTACCACATGGTTACCCAGCTTTCTTTTTTATCGGCGCTTGTCACCGGTTCCCAGTCCTGCATTTCAATGCTGATGGTACCATATTTTGCCCGCTCGCTGGTAAAAAATTTTGCCAGGCTGTCTTTGCTTAGTTTGGCATGCATATAATCAAACCGCAGTTCCACACTATCGGCAAAGTTGGCCATACTGGCGGCTATATCGCCGGTTTCAAAACCCCTCAGTGCTTTTAGTGCTGTTACTGCCAGCTGCGGGTCACCGGCCTGCCAGTTTTGCCAGGGCTTGGCCAGCGTGTAGGGATAGTCTGTTACAGTAGCGGCCGGGGCGGTAGTAACAGCAGTAGCCATGCTGTCCTTCTTTTCCGTTGCGGCTTCTTTACCGGCGGGTGCGCTGCAACCTGCAGCCAATGCGATGCCTGCGAAAAAAAATAATTTTTTCATGTTTAAAAATTTTTAGGATAAAACAAATAAAATGGCAGCAACAGAGGGAAGCAGGATAGAACAACAGTTTGCAGCAGGGTTTTTAAAACTTTCGATAAGGTAGTGCGTTAAAATTTAAAATGCAAGTATTCGGTATAATTAAAAACTCCACATGGTGTGGATAAATGCGGGCAGGTGTTGTACAATTTTGATAATGCTGAAGTCACCGGGTTTTTGACAGTGCACGAACTGGGGCATTCTTTTGTAAATACTGATGTGGCAGGGCTGCTGCCCGAACTGTTAAAAGATACTGCCTTGTTCACACCAGCGCTGGCAAAGGCGCTTGAACCATCTTACATAGGCACGTGGGAAACCTGTTTGATTGAACACCTGGTAAGGCTGGGTGAAATAAGGATTGCAAGATCTATGGGCGACGATAAGGAAGAGCAGCGGGTAAGAAAGCTGCATGTAACGCAATTCAAATTTATTCTGCTGCCCCTGCTGGAAAAGAAGATAGCGGAATATGAAAACAACCGTACGTTATACCCTACTTTTAAAAGCTTTTTGCCTGAAATACTGAACATGTTCCACGAGCTGAAACCAACGGACATTGACCAGATTTTATCGGAGAACCTGGTTAAATAACTTTCATTAAAAACTTGCTGACAAGATGAATGGATAACTGATCATAGAATAATTAATAATGGCCCACTTCTCCGGAAGTGGGCTTTTATTTTTGTTACCGGCTGTGGAAGCTTTGGGCGGCATCGTTGTGTCACTCCCTTGTACGGCATACCATTGTGGAGCTTTGCCCACGTTGTAAATTAGGGATTGTAAATTTGCACCATGGCCGATGTACACAACAAAGCAACCCGCAGCTATAACATGAGCATGATCAGGGGCAAAAACACAAAGCCCGAAATGCTGGTACGCAGGTTTTTACACGCCAATGGGTACCGTTACCGCCTGCACGATAAAAAATTGCCCGGCAAACCTGATATCGTTTTACCAAAATACAATACCCTCATTTTTATACATGGTTGTTTTTGGCATTGAACGCTGATCGCAGATAATTAATGTAATTTAGGAGATTGCGTTTAAGTTCTTATTTAAGTCTTTTATGCTATACCCAATGATAATGAAAAAAATACTCAATCTTTGAATCAATGATACGCCATTTCTATTCTGCCCTTATATCAGCATTTTTAAATTCTTCACCGCAAGAAATTTTTGGTACCCTAACACAAAACAGTGGTTTTGCAGATGAAGTTTCTCAGAAAGAAGCTTGGCTTCAGCAAATTACAATTCTAAAGGAAAACCTGAAAGGTTATGATGGGACAATATTCTTTGAATATTCTATTCCAAGGATGGGGCGCAGAATTGATATTGTTTTAATTATTAAGAACGTAATTTTTATTCTAGAATTTAAAGTTGGGGAAAGTGAGTTTTTATCAAGTGCATTAGATCAAGTTTTTGATTACGCTCTCGATTTAAAAAATTTCCATGAAACAAGTCATGAACATTTAATTGCTCCAATTCTTATTGCAACAAAGGCAAAAGATATTATTTACAATATCGAGACAACACCTCATAACGACAATATTCTTTTTCCAATTAGAACTAATACCTCCAATCTTCAGGAATTGTTTAACAATATCCTATTGTTCGCTGAAGGTGAAAATATAGATTGTGAGTTTTGGAGTAAAGGTAGATATCAGCCTACCCCAACTATCATAGAAGCAGCAATGGCTCTTTATAGCAGTCATTCTGTTGCAGAAATTTCTAGAAGTGATGCATCAGCAATTAATTTAACCGTAACGAGCAATGCTGTTTCGCAAGTTATCGACGATGCAAAAGCAAACAATGCAAAAGCAATCTGTTTTGTAACTGGTGTGCCAGGCGCAGGAAAAACACTAGTAGGTTTAGATATTGCTACTAAACACTTAGATAAAGAACAAGGAACAGCTAGTGTATTTCTTTCAGGCAATGGGCCATTGGTTGCAATACTACGAGAAGCATTAACAAGAGATAAAGTTAAGCGTGAGAAAGTAAAGGGTATAAAAATTACAAAAGGAGAAGCTGGGCGTGAAGTGAAAATGTTTATACAAAACGTTCACAACTTTCGTGATGAATATTTAAAAGATGAAAGCGCACCATTTGATCATGTAGCAATTTTCGATGAAGCTCAAAGAGCTTGGGATCATCAACAGACAGCATCGTTCATGCGTCGAAAAAAGAACTTCCCTAATTTTCCGCTTTCAGAACCTGAGTATTTAATATCCTGCTTAGATCGACATAAGGATTGGGCTGTAATTGTTTGCTTAGTTGGGGGTGGGCAGGAAATCAACACAGGTGAAGCAGGTATTTCCGAATGGATAGACTCAATTAATCGTACTTTCCCTCATTGGCAAGTTTATATGTCATCAAAATTAACAGATAGCGAATATGCTGCCGGCAATGCATTAAATAAGTTACAGAATAAAGAAAAAATTTTTGTAAAAGATGAAATGCATTTAGCCGTTTCAATGCGTTCTTTCAGAGCAGAACATCTTTCGGGGTTAATCAAAAATTTGCTTGACCTTGATTTACAAGAGGCACAAAGAAATTATGAACTAATTAAAGAAAAATATCCAATAGTTATTAGTCGAGATTTAACCGCCGCGAAGCGATGGCTAAAAGAAAAAGCAAGGGGTACAGAACGATATGGAATAGTTGTGTCCTCTCAAGCTCAAAGGTTAAAACCACTAGCAATTGATGTAAGGTCACCAATGGATCCAATACATTGGTTCTTGGATGGAAAGGAAGATGTCCGTTCTTCCTTTTATTTAGAAGATGTAGCTACCGAATTTCATGTGCAAGGTTTAGAGTTAGACTGGGCTTGTGTAACATGGGATGCTGACTTTCGTTTTTCGCAAAAGGGATGGGAAACATATTCTTTCGTCGGTGAAAAATGGCACCACATAAGAAAGGAAGAAAGAAAGCTTTATTTAAAAAATGCTTACAGGGTACTTTTAACAAGAGCAAGACAAGGGATGGTTATAGTAGTGCCTAACGGAGATACAATTGATGCAACAAGAGATCCAAGTTATTATAATAATACATTTGAGTATTTAGAAAGAATAGGTTTCGGGGTCATATGAAAAATCAACTATCAAATTATATAAAAAATTTGCCACCTAAAGGTAGGCCACTCAAAAAGGCAACCTGCACCACATAAACCTCTCTCCCCCTCCTAGTCTCCATCCAGAAATTTCCCGGGCGAGTCCCTGCACAGATTACTGAAATTTGCAACCAGCATAAGTTGCAGGACTCACCGACTAACAGCGTGGAGTACACGCAATACACATAATTGCTCAGAAGCAATTTGCAAATGCCATCTCAATAGGTCTGGTCCTGCGGCCTACAAAAACAGGGTGATGTCATGGCCAGTTCAGAACTTGCCTTCGAAGAAAAATCTCAGGCACCGCAAAAATCAGGCTTGTTTCATTAAATTACATTAGGAACGCCTTACTAAGCCTTAATCAGCAACTAACGAATGTTTTCAATTGCTTTCATAGATACAGAGATTGAACCAAAAAGCGGAAAGATTCTTGACATCGGAGGTGTCAAAACTGATGGCAATCTACTTCATTCAAACTCAATAAATGAGTTGACTAATTTTCTAAAAGGAGCAGATTTCCTTTGTGGTCACAACATTCTCAATCACGACTTAAAATACGTTAAGCAAGCTGTTCATGATGCAGGCATAAATCCGGCAAATGTTATTGACACGCTGTTTCTCTCTCCCCTACTTTTTCCAAGGAGGCCATATCATGCCTTGCTTAAAGACGACAAGCTACAAACGGAAGATGCCAATAACCCGCTTAACGATTCTATCAAAGCCAGAGATCTTTTCTTCGAAGAAGTGGCAGAATTTCATCAAACAGACGAAACACTCAAACAAATTTTATATATTCTTTTAAATGAAACAAAGGAGTTTGGCTCCTTTTTTATTTTCACTAAATACAAGTGTGATAATAAGGATCTTGAACAACTAATTCGTATAAAATTTCATTCTGAAATTTGTGAACAAGCCAACTTAACAGAAATAATTTCAAAAAATCCAATTGAATTAGCTTACACTTTAGTTTTAATAAATTGCCGGAATCGCTATTCAATTACCCCTCCCTGGGTGTTGAAAACATATCCGGAAATAGAAAGGGTAATGATAAAGTTGAGAAACAAACCGTGTCTCAGTGGTTGTATATATTGTAATCAGTCGTTAGACATACATAAGGGACTAAAAACTTATTTTGGTTTTGATTCTTATAGAAAATACGCGGATGAGCGATTGCAGGAAAACGCAGTTAAAGCAGCCATTGAAAACAAATCCCTTTTAGCTGTCTTTCCGACTGGTGGCGGTAAGTCAATTACATTTCAGGTTCCAGCCTTAATGAGTGGTGTCGCAACAAAAGGTTTGACAGTCATTATTTCTCCGTTGCAATCCTTAATGAAAGACCAGGTTGATAATTTAGAAAAAATTGGTATCACAGACGCTGTTACAATAAATGGTTTGCTCGACCCTATAGAAAAAGGGAAATCCTTTGAAAGAGTTGAAGACGGTTCAGCATCGCTGCTTTATATCTCACCAGAATCTTTGCGTTCAAAAACAATTGAAAGACTTTTACTGGGAAGAAAAATTGTTCGATTTGTTATTGACGAAGCTCACTGCTTTTCATCATGGGGACAAGATTTTAGGGTGGATTATTTATACATCGGTGATTTCATCAAACAAATTCAAGAGAAGAAAAATCTGGAAGAAACAATTCCTGTTTCCTGCTTCACTGCAACTGCAAAGCTAAAAGTCATTGAAGATATTTGTGCTTACTTCAAAGAAAAACTTTCTCTTGATTTAGAAATTTTCAGTTCTAATGCTGCAAGAACAAACTTGCAATACAAAGTTTTTGAGAAAGGAGATGAGGAAGATAAATATAATGCCGTCAGAGATTTAATTGACGAAAAAAACTGTCCAACTATTATTTATGTTTCCAGAACGAAAAAGGCTTATTCACTTGCAAAAAGGTTGACGGAAGATGGTTTCAATGCGAAACCTTATCACGGTAAAATGGATGTGACAGAAAAAACAGCCAATCAAGATGCATTCATTAAAGGTGAAGTTCCTATTATGGTCGCTACCTCTGCGTTCGGAATGGGAGTTGATAAAAAAGATGTTGGAATGGTTATTCATTTTGACATATCCGATTCATTGGAGAATTACATTCAGGAAGCCGGCAGAGCAGGCCGTGACGAGAGCATAACGGCAGAATGCTTTGTTTTGTTTAATGAGGAAGATCTAAGCAAACATTTCATATTGCTAAACCAAACGAAACTATCAATAAAAGAAATACAGCAAGTATGGAAAGCAATAAAAGACATAACAAGGTTTCGTTCTTCAGTTTCAAATTCAGCATTAGAGATCGCCAGAAAGGCCGGTTGGGATGACAATGTAGTAGAAATTGAAACGAGGGTAACCACAGCCATAGCAGCCCTGGAAGATGCTGGTTATTTAAAAAGAGGGCAAAATATGCCCCGGATTTTTGCGAACAGTATTCTTTCAAAGACTGCACAAGAAGCTATTGATAAAATAAATGCCTCACAAAGATTTGAGGAAAAGCAAAAAGAAAAAGGAATCAGGATAATCAAGAAACTCTTTTCAAGTAAAAGTAGAAAACAATCCAACGACGAAGCGGCAGAATCAAGAATAGATTACATCTCTGACCATTTGGGAATTGTAAAAGAAGAAGTAATAAATATTGTCAATCTTCTTCGCGAGGAAAAGATTTTAGCAGATGCAAAGGATTTAACTGCATTTATAAAAAAAGGAGAAAATATAAACCGGTCATTAAAGATAGTAGAAACCTTTAGTCAGATTGAAAATTTCCTTTTGGCGGTGATTCAGGAAAAAGAAACAACATTTCATATAAAGGAATTGAATGAAGATGCAGAACAAAAAGGTTGTAAAGATGTCACGCCAAACAGATTAAAGACTATAATTAATTTTTGGGCAATCAAAAATTGGATAAAACGATATAATGAACAACATTCAAAGAATCACATTGTGATTCTTTGTGTTCAGCCGAAAGAATCATTAAAGCAAAAGTTAGAGAAGCGACATGAATTAGCCAGGTTTCTTGTTGAATATCTCTATGAGAAAAGCGATTTAACTATTGCAGAAGGTGAAAAGGAAAAAGAAGAAATATTGGTTGAGTTTTCAGTTCATGAATTAAAAGAAGCGTTTGAGAAAAAGCCAAGACTTTTTGAGATTAAGGTTTCAATTGAAGATATAGAGGATACACTTTTTTATCTTTCAAGAATCGATGCGATAAAAATTGAAGGTGGTTTTTTGGTTACTTATAATCGACTTACCATTGATAGAGTTGAGCAAGATAATAAGAGAAGATATAAGAATGACGACTATCAGAAGCTAAATCAATTTTACGAAAATAAAGTACAGCAAATTCATATTGTTGGTGAATATGCAAAAAAAATGATTGGCGATTACAAAGGGGCATTACAATTCGTAGACGACTATTTTAAACTAAACTACACTTCATTTCTAAATAAATATTTTAAGGGTAGCAGGCAAAACGAAATCAAAAGAAATTTGACTCCCGCAAAATTTCAACAGTTATTTGGTTCATTGTCCCTAACGCAATTAGAAATTATTAAAGACAATGACACAAAACACCTGGCAGTTGTTGCAGGACCTGGCAGTGGGAAAACAAGGGTATTGGTCCACAAATTAGCATCACTGCTCTTGATGGAGGATGTTAAGCATGAGCAATTACTCATGGTAACATTTTCAAGAGCGGCAGCAACAGAATTTAAAAAGCGTTTAATTTCACTCATTGGTAACGCCGCTCATTATATTGAAATAAAAACCTTTCATTCTTACTGCTTTGACTTATTGGGCAAGGTTGGAAGCCTGGAAAAGTCAGATGCGATCCTGAAAAGCACTATTGATAAGATTAAGAACGGTGAGGTCGAAGCAAATCGAATTACAAAAACGGTATTGGTAATTGACGAAGCTCAGGATATGAATGCTGACGAGTTTGCCTTGATTAATACATTGATGGAACAGAATGAAGATATGAGAGTGATTGCCGTAGGAGATGATGATCAGAATATTTACGAATTCAGAGGCGCAAGTTCAAAATATCTGGAGCTGTTCATGAAAGAAAGAAAAGCAGCCAAACATGAACTTATAGAAAACTACAGAAGCAAAAGCAATTTGGTCGACTTTACAAACGGATTTGTGAAAAAGATTCACCACCGTTTGAAAGAAACACCCATATCTGCAAAACAAACCGACAATGGAAATATAAAGTTGGTTCATTATCAAAATGGAAATCTTATTTCTCCATTAATACAGGACATACTTACAACAGAACTTATAGGAACCACTTGTGTGCTTACAAAGACAAACGATGAAGCCTTACAGGTTACGGGTCTACTTTTGAAAAATGGGATGCAAGCCAGGTTGATTCAAAGCAATGATGGATTCAATTTGCAAAACCTTTTGGAAGTTCGCTTTCTTCTGAATAAGATCAACATGGGTGAGGATGTAAAAGTTATCAGTGATGATGTTTGGGCAGATGCAATAAGTGAAATGAGGAAAAAATTTCAGCCAAGTTCAAAGTTAGAGGTCTGCAACAACCTTATCAAACAATTTGAATTTAGTAATTCAAAGAAGAAATATAAATCAGATTTTGAAATTTTCGTAAGGGAATCAAAGTTGGAGGATTTCTACAGTGAAAACGGAGAAACGATTTTTGTTTCTACAATTCATAAAGCAAAAGGAAAAGAGTTTGATAATGTTTTTATCATGCTTGATAACTTCAACCCTACAACCGATGAAGAAAAACGCCAATTGTACGTTGCAATTACGAGAGCAAAACGAAACCTTACAATCCATTTAACAGGAAATTATCTTGACAACCTCGCAGCAGAAAATTTGGAGAGAGTTGAGGACAAAGAAGAGCATTTACCGCCAAGTGAGCTGGCAATGCACTTATCCTTCAAAGATGTTTGGTTAGACTATTTTATAACAAGACAACATATTATTTCACAGTTAACAAGTGGGGATTCATTGCTAACAAACGGCAATGAGTGTACGACAACAAAAGGTCAGTCAGTCTTGAAATTTTCAAAACAATTTCTCAATACAATCGAATTACAAAAGCAAAAAGGCTATCACTTAAAGCAAGTCAAAGTCAATTTTATTATATACTGGAAAAAAGAAGATACTGAACAAGAGTTTAAAATTATTTTGCCGGAATTATATTTTGAGAAGTAATCCGTTAGCTAAGAGGTGACACCTGTTTACAAACGAACAAGCGCAAACCCGGCCCGTTGGGCGAAGACGAGGCGGTGTCTTCGGTACACCGGTTCAAACGCATTCTTCCCCGGGGTGGATGAATGGATAAAAATGGAGCTGCATGTTGCGTTACCTTCCACTCAACTAACAGTGATTGATGGGTTAACAGTACAACTTTCGCAACATTTGCAAACGCCAACCGTTAAGGCAATACCATAACAACCCCGGTATGAAAAAAATCTTCCTTGCTACGTTGGCAGTCACCTTTTAGCTGGTTGCCAACCTTTTTTAAAGTTTTTTTAGTAGAAAAAAAACTACCCAGGATTGGCAACTTTTCCGACACTTTTAAATGCCCCCGCTGATATTTTAGAAATAAAGAATATCTACTTTTGTGAATACTATTTTAAACCTTATACAAAACCAATATCATTAATGAAACAATTCTTCTCCATTTGCCTGGTGGCATTTTTAGGCATTACCCAACTACATGCACAAGCACCGCTCATTACCAAAACAACCGGTTTTCCGATAGGTGCCAATATTCCTTGTTATGGCATTGCTTATGGTGCCGGTAAGTATGCTGCCATTACCAATAGTGGTGATGTGTATACTTCAACAGACGGAACCACATGGACAAAATCTGTTTCTTTAGGGCAAACGCTTAATAACATCATTTTTGCCAACTCCCTTTTTATGGTGGTTGGTAATACGGGTTACATTGCTACCTCTGCGGATGCAATAACCTGGACTGTAAGAACATCAGGCACTACCAATACATTAAATGATGTACAATACCTGCAAAGTGTTTTTTATGCAGTTGGACAAAACAGAACTGTATTAAGTTCTGCTAATGGCACCACCTGGTCAACCGTAACGGTTAGTGTTGGTACTGCTACAGACTTTCTTTACCAAATAGCTTATGGAGGAGGAAAGTACATTATCAGTGCTGGTTCAACTGTTGGTCAGGGACCGATGACTTATCAGTCAACTACTGCTGCTTCTAATAGCTGGAGCACCGTGGGTGGTTTTGGTGTTTTTGGAAATACCAATTTAAACAAGATGGCATTTGTAAATGGCAAGTTTGTGCTGCTTACTTCAGGCACAAACGTGTTTACTTCTTCAGATGGAGCTGCCTGGACAAATATAACAGCAACCATGGGCATTACTTTTCCTAACAGTACCACTGGCGCTGTTGGTAACAGCAATTATTTCAATACTGTTTATTATGATGGCACCACTTATTATTGGTGTGGCTTCAGTAATTATAATGGGGGCGCTTATGGTGCTGTTTTTACTTCCACCACACTAACAGCTTTAACCTTGCAAAGCAATCCATTAAATTTTATTGCCAATAAAGCTTACGTACTTAATGGAAAACATTTTATAGCAGGCAATGAAGGTTTAGCTACTTCTGCAAACGGTACTGTTTTTTCTTTTCCAAATGGTAGTTTTAATGCCATTGCTTTTAACAACACTACGTATGTGGGTGTAGGTTACATCAGTCTCAATGGCAATGCTTTTTCTTCCACCACTTTTAACAGTAATACCTGGACAAACAGATCGTTGGCATCACAAAAGCCATTGTTTGGAGTGGTGTATGATGGAAGCAGGTTTGTAGCAGTTGGGGATAGAACTGTTATCTCATCTACTGATGGAAACACATGGTCTTCTATTGCAACGCCGGCAGAAGTATTTGCCTGTATGGCTTATGGAGGTTCAAAATATGTGGTGGGTGGATATGCAACAGACTATTCCAGTTATTTCCTGAAATATTCTACCGATGGTACTACCTGGACCACAGCCAGCACAGCAAATGTTTCATTCTTTAAAGTACGATATTTGAATGGCGCATTCTTTGCCCTGGGAATAGATAATAACTACCCGGCTTCTTCTGGTGTAATCATGAGGTCTGCTGATGGTATTACCTGGACAAACGTAACGCCAACTGGTTTGGGCTTTGATGTGTATGCATACAATGATGTAACATGGGATGGCACCAAGTATCATTTTATGGGTGCAGCTGCAGATTATAGTTTTTTCACTATTTCCACAGCCACTCCAACCACCACCAGTTCCTATGCCAATAAGGGAACCATTAGCAATATGCCTGCTGGCGTAATAGTTGGCAGCTCTTATGGAGAGGGTGCCATTGCTTATAGCAATGGAAAGTTTGTGGCCACAGCCATTGATGCTGCTACGTATGAAGCCTACCTGGTTTATTCTTCCAATGGCACCAGCTGGACTACTACCACACTTACTGACAAATCAACCATCGGTGATATTATTGTTGATAATGGAAAATTCAGGATGGTTGGTACAGGGGATCAGAAAATAACAGTGGATTTTTTATCTGTTTTACCGGTAACATTGACTAACGTAAAAGCTTACCAGCAAAATGTTGGTATAGCGGTAGAGTGGAATACCCAAAGCGAAAATGGCCTGTTACAATATGAAGTAGAAAAATCTGCCGACGGCACCAATTTTAGCACAATAAATACTACGGCTTCTAAGCCAGGTACAAGCAACACTTACAATTGCTTCGATCAAAGTCCGATAAGCGGTGCTAATTACTACCGCATTAAAACCACCAGCTTAAATGGCGAAGTGACTTACAGCAAAATAGTAGTGGTAAAACTCAACAGTAAAGGCGCCAGGCTGGAGGTATATCCAAACCCCTTCAAAGGCAATAGTGTTCAATTACAATTGAGCAATTGGGAGGAAGATAGTTACACCGTGACGTTGTTCAACCAGTTCGGTCAACAAGTGTTGAACAAAACGTTCAACCATATTGATGGCAGTAGTAATCAAACCGTTGCAGTAGGCACTTTAGCAGCCGGTGTGTATGAACTGCGATTGAGCAATGGCACAACAGTAATTACGAAAAAAATAATAAAGAAATAAATAGCAACACCCTTGCAGGAATAACACCTGCAAGGGTTTTCAACATCATCTACAACTACCCCTACAAAACATACGCATAACGTGTATAAAAGCATCCCGTCATTTGCAGGGTGCTATGTACTAATTTAAACAGTATCGATTTTCGTTATTCCCATCAGGCGCCGGCCTCCGTCCGGATTCAAATTGTTACTAAGGCAACTAAGTAAGAGCGTAGAAACAAGGCGCACTTCTCCACCCATTGCTCAATTGGAAAACCACTGTACACGAGTGCCCTGCCTCTGTCCTGGCAGTTCATATGTTTGAATCGGGATGTGATGAATAACTACAACGTTTCAGCCTTGCTGGCGCTCTTCCGCCCGAGTCTACATTCAGAAAATGCTCAGGAGGGTTCTGGCCGTTGTTGGTAACAATTTCATGTCCTTGTTGGGGGAGCCTGCTCGGGTAAAATAATACAGGTAAACCATGAGTAGTTGTTGTGTCTTTCTTCAAATTTTAGCGCAAATAAAACTGCCTTGTTAAATAAAACACGGTATCAATAAAAAATAGAACACCGTTATAGGTAAGTACATTTTCATCATGCAGATCCTCTAGTATAATCCCCAGTTCCTTATTAAAATAATCGTCGTTTTTGGTGTTGATGAAACCATTCAACCGCATTAATTCTTTAATGGAATCTATACTGGTGTTTTCATTAGCCTTGATATAGCGCTGCTTTACTACTGCAAAGAGTTTTGCATGCTCATAAATAAATCCACACAATTCGTAGGATGTGGCGGGGAAGAAATAATTGTGAAGCTGTAGACTGTTAAAATAATCCTGCCAGGTAAGATAAAAAATGGCATCATTTGTTTTGACCACATGGATATCATCCATATCAAGATATACCTTTTGTTCTGCTCCTTCTGAAAGATATCTTGAATGATTTATGCCCGTGTAAAAAAAATTATTGCTACCGGCATAATCCAAAATCAGCGCAGCTTCCTGCTCTTTGATGAGCTCTTCTTTTTGAGCAACTGTACCTGCTCTTTTGCTTTTTCTAATGTAGTGGGAGATTGCCTGGATAGTATTTTCTTTTGCTGTACTGCCAGTTCCTGAAATGATATTTTGTAACTCATGTTTAAAAGGCATTTCCCAAAATTAAGTATAATTTCTATTTGCGCCAGCTTCTATCCTGATGGGATTTTCATAGCAAGCATTGCAAATTTTCTTCCGACCGGAGTCTCCCCCCAGCAATTTCCCAGGTCCTGCGGCTTGGAAACATTGTGGGATGTCATGGCCAGCGCAGCAACCCGCCTTCGAAGTTTTCAAATTGCAGCAGCAGCTCCAGCGATTTGATAATTTTACTCCATAGCAGTGTATTCATTTTTTTTCTTTCGACCCGATTCTCCGCCCAAAAATTCCGGGGCGAGTACTGTGGCTTGCAAAAAAATCAAAGCCTCATAGCCAGGAAAGACACGACAGGAACAACAACACGGCCCTCATTCCTACCCCATACGGCCGCCTGATCTCCGGCAGGGAGTCACTTTTTTTCAGCAAGGCAACGATGCCATCACTGTCATTGCACCGTCGGTGAGAGCGGCTTTGAAAACTAAGGCTTAAGACTTCATTCTTCCTACATTTGTAATCACCAATGGTTCTGCCGGGGAGCTTGCACCGCAGTACCTGCTGGCTGCCAAAGCATACAATCACTATTAAACAGGATACTTCATGACTAAAAAGCGTATATTATTTACAGGGGGATCGGGAAAAGCAGGAAAACACGTAATAGCTTACCTGCTGAACCAGGGGCATCGGGTGATGAATGTAGACCTGGTGCGTTTAGACTATCCGGGGGTGGATAACCTGGTAGCTGATATTACCGACTCCGGACAAATGTTTAATGCGATGAGTTCGTATGCAGGGTTAGATGAGTTGGAACCAGGTAACGGCGCACCGCGTTTTGATGCGGTAGTACATTTTGCTGCTATCCCTAGGATCTTAATTACACCTGATAATGAAACTTTCCGGGTCAATACAATCGGTACTTATAATGTGATTGAAGCAGCCGTGAAGCTTGGCATTAAAAAGATAATTATTGCTTCGTCGGAGACCACGTACGGTATCTGCTTTTCAGATGGCAAAACAGACCCTCATGTGCTGCCTTTACAGGAAGACTATGATGTTGACCCAATGGATAGCTATGGTTTATCGAAGGTGGTGAATGAAAAAACGGCTCGTGCCTTCCAGCGCCGGTCAGGCTTTGATATCTATGCGCTTCGAATTGGGAATGTGATTGAGCCCCACGAATACGCCGAACTGTTTCCGGCTTATTTTAAAAACCCTGCTATGCGACGCAGGAATGCTTTCTGTTATATTGATGCACGTGACCTGGGTCAAATTGTGGATTTATGTTTGCAAAATGATCATCTTGGCTTCCAGGTTTTCAATGCCGGCAATGATCACAATGGCGCAATTATCCCCGCCAAAGAACTGGTTGAGCGGTTTTTTCCCGGTGTGCCGGTTACCCATGAACTGGAGGAACATGAAGCCCTGTTTTCAAACCGTAAAATCCGCGAAGTGTTGGGGTTTAAAGAACAACATAACTGGCGCAAATATGTGAAGCCGGACTAAGTATGCATTTTACCACCGCTCCCTGTCGCTGCAGGTGAGCGTATCAAAGCCGGCAGCGTGAGTGGACACCTGCAGGGATACACTAAAAAGACGGTTTGCTTATTTGGCAGCATGTCCGCCCGCCTCTTGCCCTGGTATGTATTGATCGCTGCATGTGAACAGAACGTACAAGTGTGCGACGCAACGATGTGCAATAGCAGCAATCCTGCCGGCCCATAAAAACAGTCCTGGTATTTTATAGTCGTGTGGAGTCATACATTGCTTACAGCGACTCACTCATCGTCCGCATTTGAATTTCAATAATTCTTGACCCCGGGGCTTGCGTACAAGCCAGTAACACTGCCCCTGCTACATCCGTTGCTTCGAGCATGCCCGACTGGGCAACACTTTCTTCCGTGCGGCCGGCACCAATGGCAAACTCCGTTTTTACACCGCCAGGGCAAATAACGCCCACTTTAATGCCAGCCGGTCTAAGTTCTTTATCAAGCGATTGGGCAAAACCCACCTGGGCAAATTTGGTGGCACAATACACTGCCTGGTTTGCAAAACCATACAGGCCTGCCATCGATGAGATCATAAGGATAGTGCCTTGCTTCTGCAATAACATGTGTGGCACCACTTGCCGCGTAAAAATAAAAGTGCTACGCATATTCGTATTCATCAGCTGGTCATATTCTTCCAAAGAAGTATCAACAAGATTTTTATAATTGCCCATGCCGGTGTTGTTCAAAAGAATATCAATTCTTCCTGCTTGATCCAGTGCGGTTTCAACGCATCTTTTGGCGGTTGCTTCGTCGTTGGCATCACCTGCAACCGCAAAGGCTTGCGAGTTCATTGCTTTTATTTCAGCTACCAAGGAGTCCAGCCTGTCCTGGCGGCGGGCTGTTATTACAACCTTGGCTCCTTCGGCGGCTAAAGCAAGGGCGGAGGCTCTGCCTATTCCCGCACTGGCACCTGTTACAATGGCGATCTTACCGCTTAATTTTCCTGGCATAATTGAAATGGTTTTAAATGTATTCTCCGGTTAGTTTTCTACATCAACATCTTTATTTGTAAAGACATGTGAGGCTGTGTAAAATTAGCTGATTTGGGTTAGGGAAACGGGTATTTATCCGCCTGGTAATACTTCTAAAGATTATTTCCTGCTTTCTTAACTATTGCTTTGGAAATAGCATTTTTATTAACCATTACAGAAATGGTTTTTAAAAGTAAATATTCTTTTGACATATACAGATACCCTCCACAGTCTTTACCATCAGATGAATTTTTAAGGATATAGAATGGTTCACCTTTTTGGTTTTTAGCCATACCAATAATATGCATATTATGTACATCTTCAGTGGTTCGGTTATCAAAGGCTGCCTGCCTGATCTGTTGTGTAATCATTTTATTACTATCCAAAACAGCAAACCCGTTGTTCAACCCTTCATAGATATCCCCGTCCCAGCAAACCGAATAATTATGCAGCAGCGCATCATCAATGACGGAATTAAAATCTAAAAGAGGCAAATTCAAATAGTAATTATTATTCCAGTTTGCTTCAATTTCCAAAACAAACTTTGTATAAAAAGGATGATGGCTGAAGGAAGTAATTTCAACATAGTCGTCGGGATTGATGCCAATCATTTCTGTTGCAAATGTTTTAGGGGTAAATACTTTTCCTTCGTAAACAAATGTAGCAGGAACTTTACCCAGGGTTTGAGTCAGGATGTCGTCCATATCTTTCCTGTACAGTGCCGGTGTTAAATTGCCATGAGATTGCGAATAATATTTAGCTTTCTCCAGCAGGGCAATATTCATTTCAGAATGATCATATTTTGTATCAGATCCATTTTTTCCCGGGTAAACCATTTCAGGAATGGCGCCGTATTCTTTGTAGGCTTTCAAAACGCTGAAAGTTAAATCCCCTTCCCCAAAAGCGCTGCTCCCGTTTCTTCTTATATAATTCTCGGCTTTGTTGATATAAGTTGGCCGAACGAAAAACATGGGTGAAAGTACAACTGCTTTTTTCTTTAGCCTGATTGCTTCAGTTTCAATAAAAGAGGTAGTTGCAAAACTCCAGCAGGCACCGGTAGCCTGCTGGTCTTTAATGGGAGTACTTTCTATTAATTTAATTATTTTATAACCAGAAAGTGCAGGGTTTAAATTTGTCTTAAGTGTAAATACATCATTGGTGCGCCTCACTTCTAAATGCCTTTCACCGCCCCATACGCCATCTATAATGGAATCGCCAGGCATGATACGTCCTTTAAAAATTAATGGCGCCGACTCTGGCCAGCCCAACGACTTTCTTGCATCTGCAAAAACACTATCCTTAACCATCCAAACTTTATCAAGAGGGATGTCTTTTAATCTCTTGTCAGGAAAATCCATGAAGCCTTTAACCGAATTGTTTTTCTTTTCAAATCTGAATAGTACCAATTCTTCCAAAGACAAATCTTTGGCGTTAGCTTTACCCATCCAGGAGCCTTCCAATGAGGGTTGCTCTTTTTGCTGGCCATAAACGGAGCATGCAATAAATAACAGGATTACTGATAGGTAAGTTGTTGTTGTCATAATAAAGTTGTTTAATGATAATTTTTTACAAAATACCAGGGTTTAATTTTTAGAAATAAATCAATTATCTGAACAGGCTTTAAAGTGATGGTACTGCCTCCATTTAATGGACAAACGCAATACAAATAGCAATACACGCAATTCAAATAATAATGAATTTTCCGCCCTGCTATTCAATTGTTCTTCAACTATATTTACAAGCTAAATGATGAAGATGCTCAAAATATCCCGGTTGAAAGACCGTATTGAACCCCTGGTTCATTTTCTTATTTGGAGCTCTTTTTTTATGGTGATGTGGTTGCAGGTTAGAACTTTGGGACCGTTTCGTAAAGTAGATGGGAGTATTTACCCGCCATTGATTTGGAATACGCTTTTAAGCATGCTATTGTTCTACTGTAATGCATTGTACCTCATCCCCCGCTTTTTTTCGAGACAGCGGTTCGCATGGTATATTGCTTCACTGACAGGTATATATGTTGGTATTGTTTTGATCAATACTACTTTTGATCATTTTTATGCGATATCTCTTTTTTCCAGTGAAAAAGAACCGCTCTTTGCTGAAGTCAATGCTAACCTTATAAGTAAATTCTTAATCCTGTCTTTGTCTTTAGGTTATGGGCTAACCAAAAACTGGGTGATCAGCAATAAATTGCAACAACAGTTGGTAAGCGAAAATTTAAATACTCAATTAAAATATCTTAAAGCCCAGATCAATCCTCATTTTCTTTTCAATACTTTAAATATGGCTTATGCCAGTGCGGTAAAAAGTAATGATGAGCCTACTGCAGACATTATAGAAAAAATATCCGGGTTTATGCGTTATGTTCTTTACGAGAGTAACGAGGACCAGGTGCTGCTTGAAAAAGAGTTGCTGTATATTGACAATTATATTAACCTGCAGTTGCAGCGTTTGTCCCCCGAAATTGCAGGTAAGGTTAAATATGAAGTCAAAGGAGATTATCAAAGCTTTACAATCGCCCCGATGATTCTTATTCCATTTATTGAAAATGTATTTAAACATGGGATCATGTTAAGTAAGAAACCTGAAATGTCCATTTCGTTATCGATACATTCGGGGGTCCTGCTGTTTGAATCAAAAAATTTAAAGAACCATAGTCCGGTTGGCCCCGGCAAGGCCCATTCAGGTATAGGAATGAAAAATGTAAAGGAACGGCTGCTGCTGATGTATCCAAACCAATATTCATTGGAAATAAACGACGGGGATGATTTTTTCCAGGTAACGTTACAAATCCAACTAAAACCAGTTCATGTATGAAATGCATTGCTATAGATGATGAGCCCCTGGCCCTTGAACTGATATCCGGGTATATTCAAAAAACGCCACACCTGGAATTTGTCGCGGCATTTACCAACCCATTTGACGCTATGAGTTTCTTATTAAAAACTCCGGTGGATATGGTGTTTATCGATATTAATATGCCGGAACTTTCAGGTATTGAATTGTTGAAGGCATTGCCTGTGTTGCCAAAAATAATATTTACCACCGCCTATTCAGAATACGGTGCAGAAAGTTATGAGCTTAATGCTGTAGACTACCTGATGAAGCCTATAAAATATGACCGCTTTCTTAAGGGGGTTAACAAGGTGGCTGACTTTTCCTCCTCAAAAAAAGAAGATTCATCCGTAGCTGCGGACACAGAAAAGAAAAGAGAATCAGTACTGATTAAAAGCGGTTCAAAAACGTATAAAATAGCAACTGATGACATTTATTATATTGAAGCTGCAGGAAATTATATGACCTTTTATACGGTAAAAACAAAAATCATGACCTTATTACCTATGACCGATATATTAAAGATGCTGCCGGCCAAAGAGTTTATCCGTATTCATAAATCCTATATCATCTCATTGAAGCATATTGAAATTATTGAGAAGGGGATGGTTGTTATCAATAAAAAACAAATACCGGTTGGCATAACTTATCGTGAACAATTTTCAGGTATCATTAAAAATAAGTGATGGGATATTATGTACCCATCAGGCGCAGGGACGTCCTTTTGTCCAGCCGGAGTTTACACAGCAAATACTAAAACGAATAACGCATCTGCCGTAAAATCCGACGTTGAATACACTGCACCGGTAACGCTGCCGTACGGGCGATAATTACAATTGTACAAATCCTGTTGATGTGCGGACGGTAAGGGTTTACCAGGTGGCAAATGTTTAAAGTCTATACCTGGTCAGTTGAATCTTGCTGTGACTAAACTTTTAACGGTAGCAGTAAGTTGTGCAATTTCAAATGGTTTACCAATCACTCCATCTGCGTTACATAATTCAAAATCAGCTAACTTTTGTGAATCTGCAGAATACAGCTGTATTGGGATATGTTTAAATGCGGTGCTGGATTTTAATTCTTTACAAAAATCCCTGCCATCGTAGCCGGAAAGGTTTACGTCCAGTATGATCAAGTCCGGAATCACCTGTTGTAAAATCGCCAGGGCTTTATCTTTGGACCCAGCAGTAAATGTTTCAAAATTGTCGAAATTGAGTACAATCGAAACCATTTGTAGTAAATCAGGTTCATCATCAACTATCAGAATCTTCTTCATGTGGGGCGATGTAAAATTTCAGATGGTAATTATCAGCACAAACGAAACGTTCTCACTTTGAAAGTAATTGCCTTCGTTAAAGTTCCAACATCAAAATTATATAAACCAACATATGGTGCAAGTTGTGTTTAACAATTACTTTGCTAATGACCTGTTTTCAATCATCAAAATAGTTACTGCGCAGTTGTATTGTGCCGGGTGCCACGAGTTGAAATTATTTTGGTGAACCCTGTTTTAGTCCGGGCTATTTTGTGTCCATTTATTTACCTTACCCAACAAATGTTTTATGTCAAAAGGTTTCTTAATATAGTCATCCGCACCACAAGCAACCGACTTTGCTTTAAGGCCACTGCTAATTGATACCATAATTACTGGAATTGCTTTCTGGGCTAATTTGATTGCTTTGCATATATCCCTTCCATCTTCATGCCCTAAATATATATCCAATAAAATCAGATCAGGTTTTGCCGCTTCTATAATAGCATCTAGCCCCTTGCCTGTTGATACTACTGTAACATGTATATTATACATTGAAAAAAGCTGAATGTAAACATGTTTAAACTCAGCAGAATCTTCAACAATTAAAATATTGGGCATGGTTAGCTTTTTAATTAAAGTAAAGTCTGCACTGTACAATAATAGACCCAAAGAGAATATTGACACGAACCAGGGGTAGTATAGGATTTATTTAATTGTATAAGTTGGATGATATCAGCATTCAGCCGCGTAAAAGGAGTGGAAATTTATTTTGCAGAATCAAGTTTTAATTTTCATACCCCTTTCCCCACCGGGCAACTTTATTCATGATGTTATAAATGTCGAAGGGCTTTTCAATGTAGTCATCTGCGCCGCAGGCATCCGCCATTTGCTTTAGCTGGTTGGCTGCAGACACCAAAATGATGGGAATATTTTGATGGATTTGCTTTATTTCTTTACATATATCCCTTCCATCTTCACCTCTTAAATAAATATCCAGGAGAATGACGTCTGGTTGATAGTCGGTTATCACAGCATGAATATCTTTTCCGGTAGATACAACCTTTATATGGTACCTGCAAAGGCTAAATAACCTGACATACAAGTGAGACAATTCAACTTCATCTTCAACAATCAAAATATTATACATGATTCTATTTTCAGTAAGCTAAATCCTTTTATGCAGCTGCGACCGGGCCTGAAACATACCATTGTATGATTTAAAACCACTCCTGTTTGATTTAACACACCAACAACCCTGCCGTATATGCCCCAAAATACAGCCGGCACAGACTCCCTTCCGCAATGGGCGTCGGTTTATCACCGCATGTTTAAAACAAACGCCTTCATTGCAAATTATTTTTGTCCCGTCCGGCTAAACCGGCAGCAGTATGCTTTTAATCACATTATAAAGTATTATTATTGTATAAAATAGTTCACCAAACGATTATTGCATGAAAAGTGTAACCACAACAGGCAACAGGTTATTTGCGGCCCTTGTATGCCTTACCAACCTGGCGGCTTGCCATAAAACGATGGACGCATCCCTGCAACAAAACGCTACCCTGGCCCCAGTCTCGTTAAGCAATGTCACTGTAAGTGCAACAGGCACCTGCGATTATGTGTTTAATGAAACTGCTGTAACAGCGGCGGGCTATACTAAAGTTTTTGAAGATAATTTTGATACAGACCTTACCAAATGGAATGTGTGGACCGGTGGTGCCTACAACAATGAACTGCAATATTACCAGGCTGCCAATCTCCAGTTGCAGAATGGCAATCTTGTTATTACCGCAAAAAAAGAAACCGTAACGGGCGCCACAACCCCGTTTGATGCAACTATAGATTCCTGACCATGTTGACCCACCATTCCTGTTCATGTTGACCCACCATTCTTGCATGTTGACCCACCCCTAGATAGGTCTATGGTTGATGTTTATTCTTGCATGTTGACCCACCTGAGAGAGCGATTGAATATTTTGTTATTCATGCTGCCA
>NZ_JAUFQJ010000014.1 GCF_030409685.1 Ferruginibacter paludis | reverse complement strand
GTAGGTAGCTGCCATATTCATTTGAAACCCGATCATGTATTTGATCGGGTTTTTTTATGCAAAAAACTTTTTTGGAAGCATCTTTCCTTCTTGCTTCCAACCCAAACAATTCATCACGCCATATTCCACTGCAATATTTTTAATCTAAGTCTGCTGTAAGCAAAATATCCCCAAGTTGCCATTAAATACAACTGTACAAGTGTGCGACGCATATGAAGTACCACAAAGCTGCCTGGGCAGGACAGAAAAATAGCACTTGGAAAATGCAAACATAACTTGGATACTGGTAATCTTTTCCTGGTATTTTATTCTAAAAAAATCGTCATGGGATTTTTACTAGTAATTAACAGAAATTACTGTCGGGTATAACTACTTTAAAAAAGAAATTAGCCAATAACTAATCTAAAATAACGTTGCATTAGTGGCATAAATTGAAAGATTTAGAAGCCTGTACCTATCCACCAAACTATGAAAAATGCGAAAAATTTACTTCACTGTACTTTTTGTGCTTACTTATTTTTCGATTACTCCAAAAATAGCTGAGGCTCAGAATTGTTCTCTCCTAAATGCAAATTTTCAGGCATACGAATCCCGCTGTGCGGCTACTGGCTCAATTAAGGTTTTTGCAACGGGTGGCTCAGGATCATATAAGTATAAAGCGTTGGGGCCGGTAAATTCCAATTTTACCACTTCTGATTCACTTACCGGACTTTCGGCTGGAACTTACTCCGTTGTTGTTACAGATATTGTTTCCAACTGTACCTACACTCAGGCTGGTATAATTGTGCCTGGATCTTACGAAGATCCCCGGTTTGCACTTAATAAAGTAGATGTAAGTTGTTTTGCAGGAAATAATGGAAGTATTTCGGTTGCCGGCCAATTATTCGGCAGGTCTCCTTTTGTTTATTCAATAGTTGCACCCTCTCCAATGGGGATTGGTACTGTTAGCAGTTCTGGAGTATTCAATAATTTATCCGCCGGCAATTATACCATTCGGCTTACCGACTCCTGCGGTGGAATTCAAACAAGGCAAATTACCGTAAATGATTATACATGGTTTATTGATGGTTACAAGTTTACAAAAATTGGGTGTGATTCTGCAAGCGGTTTTATAAAAGTGATCGATAGCAGGGGAAATATCAGCACCCTTGGCGGCATTCCCGGTTTTGAATATGGAATTGTAAGACAACCCGGTGACACCATATGGTCTCCTGATGCAAATTTCCAGTTTGACCTAGCGGGCAACACGAGCTTTACAGTTCTGGCCAAAGACAGTTGCGGTAATATAAAAAAATCACCTGTTCAGCTTAATATAGCGCCATCCATAAACGCGGTTGTAATTTCATCGCAGGGGTGTACAAGCTTTACAGCAACTGTAACGGGGGCTACTAATTTTTTTACTGCTGATTATTGTTTGTTCGATAACAGCAATACTTTGATTGACTGCAATTCAACCGGCATATTTCCTAGTCTAAGCTATGGTAATTATTGTATTAAGGCACACGACCTTTGTACAAATCTTACAATTACACGCTGCTTTTCTGTCGCACCACCCCCACTAGGTATAAGCAATGTGGTTTCCATCAGTAATAAAACCTGCTCAAGTTTTTCTGCAACAGTAACCGGGCAATACGGACTCACAAACCCCAGCTACTGTTTGTATGACTCAACTGATACACAGCTGATTTGTAACGGCACCGGCGTTTTTAATAATCTTACTTACGCCTACTACTGTATAAAGGTTAAGGATGGCTGCAGGGACACTACGATTACAACTTGCTTTTTGCCAAATAAGCCTGTGCCCTCTATTCCAGCAGTGATAACACCGCGTTATGTTTCGTGCAGTACTTTTAATATTTCTATTGGTGGAGATAGTTTAACAAGTCCGAGTTACTGCTTATACGACAGTGTGGGCGGATTGGTAAGCTGTAATAATACCGGCGTTTTTGATAACCTGATACTGGGGAATTATTGTGCTCATATTCATGATTCTTGTTTTGATACCACTTTTATAAGATGTTTCACAGCAGGCTCCCCTGTAATTGTCAATGATATCACATTGACCGTTTCAAATAAAATTTGTTCATCTTTCACATTATCGGCTAACAGTAACAATATCAAGAATGCCCAGTTTTGCCTTTATAACGCAAACGATTCATTGATAAATTGTGACAGTTCTGGTGTATTTAATAATATTCCCTACGGTTCATATTGTATAAAAGCGAGAAATGACTGTCCCGATACATCGTTTTACAAATGTATTACTGTTAACCCTGATGTACCGGTAGTTAGCAGTAGTGTCAGAATTATTAATAGAAACTGCAACACGTTTTCTGCTCAAATTCACGGCCAGCATAACTTAACTAATCCTTTGTATTGCATTTATGATAGTACCGGCGCTGAAATAATATGTAACAATACCGGCCAGTTTGATAATTTATTATATGGAAGTTATTGCATAAAAGTGAAGGACAGTTGCTATGACACAACCATAGTAAGATGCTTTGCAGCAAGCGCTTTATCAGCGAAATTGGCCGTTACCTCAACAAAGTCCTGCAGCTATAATTTTGCAAAATTTGCTATATCGGTTGTGAGTGGAATTTTGCCCGTGAATATAAAAATATATACTTACACCGGAAGCTTATTTTTTACCGGCAACTATAACAGTAACAATTTCAGCATAGACAGCATTCCTGGCTCTCTGACGGGACAAGGCTACAAGGTTATTGTGACTGACAGTTGTGGTAAACAGGATTCAGTCAGTGTAGACGCAGTAGCTAGTTACCTCACGCATACGGTTTCGGCTGTTCCTAAGTGCCCAAGCGGAACCTATGCAAATGGTTCGGGTGATATTCGAACAGTAGCTGGCACCAATATGGGTTCCTTGACCGTGAAAATCATCAAAAAAGACAACGCCACATTGTCTCCGGGGGTATCCCCCAATACGCTAATTGACAGCACTTATACCTTCCAGGATTTGGGACCCGCTACTTATATTCTAAGTTATAAAGCCAATGATGCCTGTAATGTATATTTTCAGGATACAGTTGTAATTCAACCATACCAGTTTCCAGATTTAAGTCGATCATCTGCATACCAATGCGATAGTAATGGATTCAATTTGAAGGCCATTGTTTCTAACGGAGTTGGTCCTTTCAGCTACGAAATAATTGGCAGCTCACCTGCCACACCTTCCATTATCGCCGGCCCGCAAACAAGCCCTGAATTTTACATTAATAACGGTACCAATTATACATTGGTAAGATTAAGGGCACTTGATGCCTGCAGCAATGCAACCCTTGCAGATGCCAGTATTTTACCCCTCGCTAACAATGCTATTATTAATACATATAATTGCTTTCAAATTGCTACTACGCTGAGTTTAGATACTGTGTATAATGCTACTTTTGCCTGGTATAAAAAAGATAAGGGCAGCAGCACTGACAGTACTTACATGGGAAGTGCTTCCAGCATCTTTGTGCCGGAAGTAACTCCTGGTGATACAGGTATTTATGTGTGCCGTATAATTGTGGGCGCAGGCTGCATTAACCGGACTTATTACTATCACCTTGACGGTTCATGCTTTCATTATTTACCGGTAACATTGCAGGATTTTACAGGTAGCTTTACCGGTGAAACCGTTGTGTTAAACTGGAAGGCGGCAACAGAACCAGGCGTTCAGTATTTTGTGATAGAGAAAAAGACAGGAGCCAATGATTTTGAAGAAATTGGCAGGATAAACGTTGGCGATATTAGCAGCAATGCAGGGCAATATAATTTCATTGACAGGCAACCCGGAGAGCAAAACCTTTACCGTGTTAAATGGCTTAATAACGGCCAGTCTGTATCGTACAGCAATATTGTAACGCTAAATAAACACAGCCAGGCTGGTAATATTCAGTTATACCCTAATCCTGTGAGTAATATTTTAAATGTTGGCTTTATTAATCCGAGAAATCACGTGTACAATATTGCTTTGCTGAACGTTTTAAACCAAGTAGTAAAAGAGTTTAAAGGAGTTAAAGATGTAAATGGCATTTTTCAGATTGAACGTACACCCAACATGAAAAAGGGGCTGTATATTTTAAAGGTAGAAGACTTAAACAGCGCCGAAATTTTCACCGGTAAGGCAATTTTTAGGTAAAAGATACCCGCATTGCCATGGAATTGAAGATTGTAAATAAAAAAAAATAAATTATTTGTAAAATAGTGTTTCATTTTAAATCATAAACGCTACCTTTGCCGTCCAAAAATAAAGGGTTCAAAATGCCTACAATACAACAGTTAGTTAGAAAAGGAAGAGAAATAATTAAAGCTAAGAGTAAATCAAGAGCTTTGGATGCATGCCCGCAACGCCGTGGAGTATGTACAAGAGTTTACACTACTACGCCTAAAAAACCAAACTCTGCTTTACGTAAAGTAGCCAAGGTGCGTTTAACCAATAAAATTGAAGTTATTGCCTATATTCCGGGTGAAGGACACAATTTACAGGAACATAGTATTGTGCTGATTCGTGGCGGAAGGGTTAAAGATTTGCCGGGTGTACGTTACCATATTGTTCGTGGTAGTTTGGATACTGCAGGTGTTAAAGACCGTAAGCAAAGCCGGAGTAAATACGGTACCAAGAAAGAAAAAGCTAAAAAATAATTCATTAAAGTTTTATCACCCTTCATTGGGTGTAAAAAAAGTAAATAACAATGCGTAAGACACAACCAAAAAAAATACCCTTAGCACCAGATCCTAAGTTTAATGACAGATTAGTTACACGTTTTGTAAATAACCTGATGTGGGCTGGCAAAAAAAGTGGCGCCTACATCATTTTTTATGATGCTTTGGATAAAGTGAGTAAAATTACAGGTGATAATGGATACGAAATTTGGAAGAAAGCCCTGAGCAATATCACTCCTGGTGTGGAAGTACGTAGCCGTCGTATTGGTGGTGCTACTTTTCAGATTCCTGCTGAGGTTCGTGCAGACAGAAAAGTTTCTTTAAGCATTAAATGGATGGTAAAATACAGTCGTGACCGCAATGGTCGCAGCATGGCTGAAAAATTAGCTAATGAAATAGTTGCAGCAAGTAAAGGTGAAGGTGCTTCTTACAAAAAGAAAGAAGATACACACCGTATGGCTGAAGCTAACAAAGCATTTGCTCACTTTAGAATTTAAGTTTAAATTTTTTTTATATAAAGCTATCCTGCAAAGGATAGCTTTTTTTTTAGCTGCTTTTATTGTTTATCTTCCTTAATTACAGGAATTCATCTAACATCTGTTGCAGATTTTGAAAAGAAAAATAAGCATTTACACCGCTGCTGCTATTGTGGTAGCTAATATGATAGGTACGGGTGTATTCACCAGCGTTGGCTTTCAATTATCTGCGGTACAAAATACCTGGAGCATCATGCTACTTTGGCTTACAGGTGGATTACTTTCTCTTTTTGGTGCATTTGCCTATGCAGAGTTAGGTACCCATTTTAAAGAGTCGGGTGGTGACTACATTTATTTGTCAAGGGTCTTTCATCCATTGCTGGGTTATTTATCTGCCTGGGCAGGATTAACGGTCGGGTTTTCTGCACCAGTGGCATTGGCAGCAATGGCTTTTACCAAGTATCTTGCTCCATTTGGACTACAAAATAATGTATGGCTTGCAATTGCAGTTATCGTGTTGATTGGCCTGATGCATAGTTTTACCATACGCCATAGTAGCCGTTTTCAAAACCTGTCTACCATAGTAAAAGTAGTTTTCATCGTTACCCTGATTGGCCTTGGATTTTTTACTCCAAACAACATAAACAGTGCCCTTAATTTTGGTAATAGCTGGCAACGGGAGGTTTTAAAACCAGGATTTGCCGTTTCAATGGTTTATGTTGCCTTTGCCTATACCGGGTGGAATGCGGCTGCTTATGTAGTGGATGAAATAAAAGATCCTCATAAAAACTTACCGAAGGCATTGATTGCAAGTACCCTGTTTGTAGCAGTAGTGTACTTGCTTTTTCAATTTGTATTATTGAAAAATGCCACGGTAACGCAGTTGGCTGGTAAGGAAGAAGTGACCTTTATTTCATTTGATAATTTACTGGGAAGTGCCGGTGGTAAATGGGTAAGTGTTTTTATCGGCATTCAATTGATTGCAACTGTAAGCTCTTATTTGTGGGTCGGGCCGAGAGTAACCATGGCAATGGCCAAAGAAAATAAGCTTTGGCAACCATTGGCAAAAAAAAATGCACATGGTATACCTGTTGCGGCGGTTTGGCTGCATGTTTTTATCAGCATTTTGCTCGCCTTAACGGGAAGTTTTGAAAAGATACTTTTGTATGCTGGTTTTGTATTACAACTAATGGCTTCCTTAACCGTGGCAACCAGTATATTTATTAAAGATCGCCAGCCACATACATTTTCAAGCCCTTTCAGACCGTGGTTGCAGATCATATTTTTGTTGTTTAATACCTGGGTGCTGGTGTTTACAATTATTGAAAGACCATTGGAAAGTTTAATCGGCATCGGGATCATTTTGGCTGGAGCCATCATTTATTATTTTGATAGTCCACAACCTGGTGAAGAAGCTGTGATACCCGGATAGCAGATTGTTTTTTTTACAAAAAAATACTTACCTTTGCGGCGCTAAAAAGTTCAGCATAGAAGGATGTTAAGGATGGTAGCTGCAATTTATTTAGCATATTATGAGAGTAAATCAATCATATCAAACAGCGCCCAGCACTTACGGGTATTTTGCACTGGCATAACCAGGCATGGAAAGATCAGTATAGAAAAATAGTACCAGAGTGCGACGCCAATGAAGTTTAATTGAGATTCAACGGCCGGGCACAAAATAAAGATGAATAATCAGCAACGGTTTTCATTTCAATAAGCAAATTTTAATTCTAAATTTTTTAATTCAAATAAAATGGCAGATTTACGTTATCAACGCAACTTTGGAATTGCCGCTCACATTGATGCCGGTAAAACCACTACCACAGAACGTATATTATATTATACGGGTGTTAATCATAAAATAGGTGAGGTACATGATGGTGCCGCTACCATGGACTGGATGGCCCAGGAACAGGAAAGAGGTATTACTATTACAAGTGCCGCTACCACATGTTTCTGGAATTTTCCGATGGTACAAAACAAAAAAACACCAGATACCAAACAGTATAAATTCAACATCATTGATACTCCCGGCCACGTAGATTTTACCGTGGAAGTGGAGCGTTCATTGCGTGTACTGGATGGTTTACTGGCGTTGTTTTGTGCAGTGTCGGGTGTAGAACCTCAGAGTGAAACTGTTTGGCGCCAAGCTAACCGGTATAAAGTTCCCCGTATTGGTTTTGTAAATAAAATGGACCGCTCCGGTGCTGATTTCTTAAATGTGGTAAAACAGATTAAAGAAATGTTGGGTGCTAAAGCAGTGCCTTTACAATTACCAATTGGTGCAGAAGATAATTTTAAAGGCGTGGTAGATTTAATTACCATGAAGGGAATGGTTTGGGATGAAGCAGGACAAGGTATGACTTTTAATGAAGTGCCGATTCCGGAAGATATGATTGAAGAGGTGAATGAATGGAGGCAACATTTAATTGAAGCTGTTGCAGATTATGATGATAAACTGTTGGAAAAATTCTTTGATGATCCTAACACGATCACTGAAAATGAAATTCATGAAGCTATCCGCAAAGCAACAATTGATATTTCTATTATCCCGATGATGTGTGGTTCTTCTTTCAAAAATAAAGGGGTGCAAACTGCGCTTGACGCCATCGTACGTTACTTACCGGGACCAATGGATATTGAAGCGGTAAAAGGAACTAATCCTGACAATGGAGAAGAAATTTTCCGTCATTGCGATGTTAAAGAACCATTCAGTGCGCTGGCTTTCAAAATCATGACTGATCCTTTCGTAGGCCGTCTTGCTTTCTTCCGGGCTTATTCTGGCCGTTTGGATTCAGGCTCATATGTATTGAACACCCGTACGGGAAAGAACGAGCGCATCAGCCGCATTATGCAGATGCATGCCAACAAACAAAACCCGGTTGATTTTATTGAAGCGGGCGATATTGGTGCAGCTGTAGGATTTAAAGATATCAAGACCGGAGATACATTATGTAACGAAAATCATCCGATTGTACTGGAAGCAATGACTTTCCCTGAACCGGTTATCAGTGTTGCGGTTGAGCCAAAAACTCAGGCCGACGTTGATAAAATGGGTATGGCAATTGCCAAACTGGTAGAAGAAGATCCTACTTTAAGAGTACGTACAGATGAAGAAACCGGCCAGACCATCTTGAGTGGAATGGGCGAGCTGCATTTGGAAATAATTGTAGATCGTATGCGTCGTGAGTTTAAGGTTGAAATCAACCAGGGTGCGCCGCAGGTAGCTTATAAAGAAGCTTTCCAAAATACCATTCAGCACAGGGAAACGCTGAAAAAGCAAACGGGTGGTCGTGGTAAATTTGCCGACATCGTGTTTGAAATTGGGCCGGCTGAAGAAGAATTTTTGAAAGAAGAAAAAGGCAACTTCCAGTTTGTGAACGGTTTGTTTGGTGGTAGTATTCCTAAAGAATTTGTACCTGCCATTCAAAAAGGTTTTGAAAGTGCAATGACCACAGGTGTACTGGCAAGTTATCCGATGGTAAGTATGCGTGTTAAAGTATATGATGGTAGCTTTCACCAGGTGGATAGTGATGCGATGAGTTTTGAACTGTGTGCTAAACAAGGCTACCGTGAAGCTGGCCGTAAAGCAAAACCAGTTTTGCTTGAGCCAATCATGAAGGTAGAAGTGTTAACGCCGGATCAGTACATGGGTGATGTTACGGGAGATTTAAACCGTCGTCGCGGTATGCTGGAAGGTATGGATAGCAAACATGGTGTGCAGGTTATTAAAGCCAAAGTGCCATTGAGCGAGATGTTTGGTTATGTGACGCAATTACGTTCATTGTCAAGCGGCCGTGCTACTTCAACTATGGAGTTCAGTCATTACGCTCCTGCACCAAACAACGTTGCGGAAGAAGTAATTGCTAAACAAAAAGGCAAACAAAAAGTGGAAGATTAATTCAAACACTTTTAAAATAGAAAAAACCCCGTACGCAAGTACGGGGTTTTGTTTTATGCAAACGGTGGATACATTAACGAAACATCAATGCCTAAACATTTTTCAGCAACATTTTATAGGTTTAGAACCTAATTCGTCGGATACCCATTGCCATATGCTGTTACGTATGCTGGACAAAAATGCCATCCCATCTGCACTCCTGATTATCCTGCTGTTTATTCACGAACACGGTTAAAACGGTCTACAGGCCATAGAAATTAACCTGATACATCTGGGATGGTGTTGTCGTTTACTGGATACTAATTTTGATGAATCCTGTTGCAATAGCATACTTTATTTTAAAAAATGGTTGCAATTAAGTAATCCTTTATTTATTTTTAATACTAATCCTGATAAATATGATAGCAAAAATGCCCCTGGAAAACTTCCTGGTGATAGATATTGAAACAGTTTCATCTCAGCAAAATTATAATTCACTCACCGAAGACTGGCAGCACCTGTGGGAAGAAAAAGTGCAGCGGGCTGTACCTGAGAATGTAACTCCGGAAGAATATTATTCGCTTAGAGCGGGTGTTATGGCGGAATTTGCCAAGGTTGTCTGTATCAGTATGGGCTATTTTAAAAGAGAAAAGGGGCAATATCAGTTCCGGGTAAAGTCCATTTTTGGGCATAACGAAAAAGAGTTGCTGCAAAATTTTATTGCAACCGTTAATCAGTTAGAGGCAGTGCACAATCATTGGTGCTTTACCGGCCATAACATTAAGGAGTTTGATATTCCATTCTTGTGCAGGCGACTGCTCATCAACAGTATTGCCATTCCGGCTTATCTCGATTTTCAAAATATGAAACCATGGGAAACCAATATGGTTGACACTTTTCAGTACTGGAGGTTTGGCGACTATAAAAACTTTACTTCACTGAAGTTACTGGCCGCATCTCTGAATATCCCTTCTCCCAAAGATGATATTGATGGCAGTATGGTAGGGCATGTGTACTGGGAAGAAAATGATCTGGAACGTATTGCGGTGTATTGCCAAAAGGATATTGTTACCGTAGCGAATATTGTACTGCGTTTTAAGAATTTACCCCTGCTTGCCGAAGAGCAGATTGTTATAGCAAAATAGTTGCTGTTTATCCGAACGGCTAAGTTGATCAAATGGCTTTATTTTTTGTAATATTTCATAACCAATCATTTATAATTGCATCAACAAGGCCTGTTGTTACATCTCTGCCAGGCTGTTTCAAAAAAAACTTCAAAAAACTTTGCTTTAGACTTTGCTATTTGAAACCGTCCCCCTACCTTTGCACTCCAAATTAAAAAACGAAAGTTTAAAGTTCTTTAAATATGTCACAACGAATCAGAATAAAATTACAGTCTTACGACCATAACTTAGTTGACAAGTCAGCAGAGAAAATCGTAAAAACGGTACGCAGTACCGGTGCAGTAGTAACGGGACCAATTCCTTTACCAACACACAAGAAAATTTTTACTGTATTACGTGCTCCTCACGTTAACAAAAAAGCCCGTGAGCAGTTTCAGTTGTGCACGCACAAACGTTTGTTAGACATCTACACCAGCAGCAGCCGTACGGTTGACGCTCTGAGTAAATTAGACCTGCCAAGTGGTGTTGACGTTGAAATAAAGGCCTGATGAACCGTCCCGCATAACAGGGACAGGCAAAAGGTTAGTTCTTAAATAAATATTGAAACATCCATCTGTTTATACCGTAAACAGCGCTGGATAAAAACAGATACAATGAAAAGTATTATTGGAAAGAAGATTGGCATGACCAGTGTCTTTGATGCAGCAGGCAAGCAAACTGCCGTTACCATCATCGAAGCAGGACCATGCGTAGTTACCCAGAAGAAGACCGTTGAAACAGACGGCTACAATGCACTCCAGATTGCATTTGGCGACAAGAAAGAAAAGCACTCCATCAAAGCTGAAGTTAACCACTTCGCCAAAGCTCAGACATCCCCTAAAAAAGTAGTAAAAGAAATACGCGATAGCGAATTAACACAATCAGTTGGTGAAACCATTACGGTTGACATTTTTGCCGAAGGCGACAGTGTTGAAGTAGTTGGCACTACCAAAGGAAAAGGTTTTCAGGGCGTTGTAAAACGTCATGGCTTCCATGGTGTAGGCGGTCAGTCTCACGGTCAGCATGATCGTTCAAGAGCTCCCGGTTCTATTGGTAACTCTTCTGATGCTTCAAGGGTATTTAAAGGTATGAGAATGGGTGGCCGTATGGGACAGGACAGGGTGAAAATGAAAGGACTGAAAGTTGTAAAGATTTTCGCGGAAAAAAATTACATATTGATCAGCGGTTCAGTACCGGGTCACAATGGTTCAATCGTTTTAATACAAAAGTAAGCAACACATCATTTTGTGTTTCCTAACACAAAAATTAATCTGAATAATCATGCAAGTAGATATTTTAAATATAGCAGGCGCCAAAACCGGAAGAACCATTGAGTTACCGGAAGAAATTTTCGGTGCAGAACCAAACACACATGTTGTTTACTTAGCTGTAAAACAATACCTGGCTGCGCAGCGTCAGGGTACGCATAAAGTAAAAACAAGAGCTGAAGCAAACGGTTCATCTAAGAAACTGGTAAAGCAAAAAGGAACTGGTGGTGCACGTAAAGGTAATTTGCGTAGTCCTATATACAAAGGTGGTGGTACCATCTTTGGACCAAAACCTCACCTGTACGATTTTAAATTAAACCGTAAAGTGAAGGACCTGGCTAAAATCAGTGCATTAAGTGCTAAGGCAAAAGAAAATGCAATTGTGATTGTAGAAGATATCACCATGGAAGCTCCAAAATCAAAGCAGTTTGCCGGTATCTTAAAAAGCTTACAGGTTGGCGATAAAAAAACATTGTTTGTTATTCCTGAAGATAATGATAACGTTTACCTGAGTTTAAGAAACATACCTGGTGTTCAGGGAAGTTTGTTGAGCGATGTAAATACATACGATATCGTAAATGCCAAAGTGGTGGTTTTTACCGAAAGTGTTGCAAGAATTTTTAGTGAGGAAGAAGTAGCGGAAGCATAATTTAATTAGCAATTATCAAATTAGAAACATGAAACTGTCTGAAGTTTTAATAAAGCCTATCTTATCTGAAAAGATAAATAAGCAAACTGAAAAAATGAACCGCTATGCTTTTGTTGTTAGCAGAAAAGCTAATAAACTGGAGATTAAGAAAGCGGTAGAAGAATTCTACGGTGTTCAGGTAAAAAATGTTAACACAACAGTTATGCCTGGTAAAGCTAAATCACGTAACACAAAAGCTGGTGTTGTTAGCGGTCGCAAGCCTGCTAAAAAGAAGGCATTTGTTACAGTGGCAGACGGAGAATCGATTGACATATACGGAACAGTATAGTCTTGATCCGGATGGATTCGGCAAATTATAATTAATGTATGGTGGTCAGCACCGCAAAGTTTTGACAAATAAAAAAGTAGTTTACAATGGCACTTAGAAAATACAAACCGACCACAGCAGGTACACGCTGGAGAATTGGTAATGCGTACGCAGAGATCACTACCAACATTCCTGAAAAAACGTTGCTTGAAAAGCAGAAGAATACTGCCGGTCGTAACTCACAGGGTAGAAGATCAATGCGCTATATGGGTGGTGGTAACAAAACCATGTATCGTGTAATTGATTTCAAGAGAGATAAGAAGAATATTCCGGCTACTGTAAAAAGTATTGAATACGATCCAAACCGTACAGCATTCATCGCTTTGTTGAATTATGCTGATGGTGAAAAACGTTACATCATTGCTCCGAATGGCTTACAGGTTGGCGCAACAGTTTTAAGCGGTGATAGTGTTGCTCCTGAATTGGGTAATGCATTGCAACTGAAAAACATGCCACTTGGTACTAATGTGCACAACATTGAAATGCAACCAGGACAAGGTGGTAAGTTGGTTCGTAGTGCTGGTAACACAGCTCAGTTAGCGAATAAGGAAGAAAAGTATGGTATTTTAAAAATGCCAAGCGGTGAGTTAAGAAAAGTATTGATCAATTGCTATGCAACAGTTGGTGTTGTAAGCAACAGCGATCATAACCTGGAGAGTGCTGGTAAAGCTGGTAGAAACAGGTGGAAAGGTGTTAGACCAAGAACAAGAGCTGTAGCGATGAACCCGGTAGATCATCCGATGGGTGGTGGTGAAGGTAGAGCATCCGGAGGTCACCCACGTAGCCGTACAGGTAAGTATGCAAAAGGACAGGTTACACGTACAAGAGGAAAAGGATCTGATAAGATGATTATCCAGAGAAGAAACGGAAAGAAGATCAGTAACAAATAATTCAATCAGGTTAAAATATCCTGGTGCTAAACCGGGAGAATCAACACAAAAATAAATACTATGCCACGTTCGGTTAAAAAAGGTCCTTATATCGATGCTAATCTGGAAGAGAAAGTATTAGCGATCAATGAAGGAAAGAATAAGAAAGGTGTTATTAAAACATGGTCACGCCGTTCTACTATTACTCCTGATTTTGTTGGTCACACATTAGCAGTACATAATGGAAATAAATTTATTCCGGTTTATGTTACCGAATTTATGGTAGGTCATAAATTAGGGGAATTTGCGCCAACAAGAAACTTCAGGGGTCACTCAAGTAAAAAAATGTAATAAAAGAAGTTTGCAATTAATTGTCGTAACAGGCAGGAAATTAAAACTTGAAACTAAATAAAAATGGAAGCAGTAGCTAAACTTAACAATTATCCAACTTCACCGCGTAAAATGCGTTTGCTGGTTGATCTGATACGTGGAATGGAAGTAGAAAAAGCTTTAGGTGTATTACAGTTCAACACTAAACATCCGGCTGTTCCTTTATACAAGTTATTAAAAAGTGCTATCAACAACTGGGAGCAAAAAAATACAGATGTAAAGGTAGAAGATGCTAAACTGGTTGTAAAAACAGTTATGGTTGACGGAGGAAGAGTGATTAAGCGTATGCGCCCTGCACCACAGGGGCGTGGTTATAAAGTGCGCAAGCGTAGCAACCATGTAACATTAATAGTAGACAGCAAAAGTTAATAAATTAATTAAAACGAATTAACCAAGAATATGGGTCAGAAAACAAATCCTGTTGGTATCAGACTGGGAATCATCCGTGGATGGGACAGTAATTGGTATGCACATAAAAAAGATTTCGGTAACAAGTTAATTGAAGATCATAAGATCAGAACCTACCTGAATGCCCGTATCAATAAAGGTGGTATTTCTAAGATCGTTATCGAGCGTACGCTTAACAAACTGATCGTTACCATCCATACTTCCAAGCCAGGTATCATCATCGGTAAAGGTGGTGGAGAGGTTGACAGGATTAAGGAAGAGCTGAAGAAATTAACCGGTAAGGATGATGTTCAGATAAATATATTGGAAATCCGTCGTCCTGAACTGGATGCGCAGATTGTAGCTGATACAATTGCCCGGCAGCTGGAAGGAAGGATCAACTTTAAACGTGCCGTTAAAATGGCGATTGCTTCTGCGTTAAGAATGGGTGCTGAAGGAATAAAAGTTAGATGCGGTGGTCGTTTGGGTGGTGCTGAAATTGCCCGTAGCGAAGAAATTAAACAAGGAAGAACTCCATTGCATACTTTACGTATGGATATAGATTACGCCAGTGTATTTGCACAGACTGTATACGGTAAAATCGGTATCAAGGTATGGATCTGTAAAGGTGAAGTATTGGCGAAGAGAGATTTGAATCCAAATATTTTAGCCGGTGGCGGTAAAGAAGGTGATTCAAGAGGTGGTTTTGAAAACCGTGGTGGATTTGATGATAGAAGAGGCGGTGGTGACAGAAGAGGCGGCGGACAAGGTGGAGACAGAGGACGCAGTGGTGGCCAGGGAGGTGCAAACCGCGGTGGTGGCCAGGGTGGAAGGAGATAATTTTTTCTTTTCCAGAAAACAATAATAACAAATTTTTCAAATTGATAGATAATGTTACAACCAAAAAGAGCAAAACATAGAAAGGCGCAGAAAGGCCGAATCAGGGAAACTGCTAAAAGAGGCACAACTATTTCTTTCGGATCATTTGCTTTAAAAGCACTGGAACCAATTTGGTTAACTAACAGGCAGATTGAAAGTGCCCGTCAGGCTTTAACCCGTCATATGAAAAGGGAAGGAAATGTTTGGATCAGAATTTTTCCTGACAAACCAATTACCAAGAAGCCAGCTGAAGTGAGGATGGGTAAAGGTAAGGGTAACCCTGAATACTGGGCTGCAGTAGTTGAACCTGGTCGTATTTTGTTTGAAGCTGATGGTGTTCCATTACAGGTAGCAAAAGAAGCGTTTGAACTGGCTGCACAAAAGTTACCAATCGCCGTAAAATTTGTAGTTCGCAGAGATTACCAGGCTGAAGTGATTGCCAAATAAGAGAACAGGAAAATGTGTAATTGTTAAGTGAGTAGTAATTTCCGGTTTTCGAATTTTCAAATTTTCAAATTAGAATATAATGTCAAAGAAAGCAGATTTTTTAACGAGTATTAAGGGTTTAGGTCTTGAAGATTTAAAAGCCAAGATCGCTGAAGACGAATTACGTTTAAAGAAAGTATCTTTTGCTCACAGTATTTCTCCCCTGGAGAATCCCGTTAGTATGCGTTTATTGCGCAGAGATTTGGCCCGTTTAAAAACAGCATTAAGAAAGATTGAACTCGGTTTAAATTAAACCATAAATTTTGCAACAATGAGCGCAACAGAAACAACGATCGAAAGAAATTTACGTAAGATAAGAGTTGGAGTAGTTTCCAGCAACAAGATGGATAAATCCATTGTAGTTGTAATCGAAAGAAAAGTGAAGCATCCGCTTTATGGAAAGTTCGTAAAAAAATCTACCAAATTTCATGCACACGATGAAAAGAACGAATGCAGTATCGGGGATACAGTAAAGATTATGGAAACACGTCCTATCAGCAAAACAAAACGCTGGAGACTGGTTGAGATAGTTGAGAAAGTTAAGTAAGACTTTGGTACTTATTACTAAGACAATAATAGTAAGAAATTTTAGGAACATCTCAGTACTCAGTACTAAATACTCAGTACTAAAAACTTAATAAAATGATTCAGCAAGAAAGCAGATTGAACGTAGCGGATAACAGTGGTGCCAAAGAGGTATTGTGTATTCGGGTGTTGGGTAACTCCGGCCAGGACTATGCTAAAATCGGTGATAAAATTGTGGTTACCGTAAAAGATGCTACACCAAACGGTGGTATTAAAAAAGGAACTGTAAGCAAAGCCGTTATTGTAAGAACAGTAAATAAATTGCGTCGTAAAGATGGTTCTTACATTCGTTTTGACGACAATGCGGTTGTATTGCTGAACAATTCAGACGAACCAAGAGGTACACGTATTTTTGGCCCAGTTGCCCGTGAATTAAGGGACAAGGGGTATATGAAAATTATATCGCTGGCTCCGGAAGTATTATAATACTGTTGCCGTTGAAAGGGATGAATGAGGCTGAAAAGGTACAAGTGAGTGACACAACGATTTTGAGTGAGGCTGTTAAAGCCGGTTATAAATAAAGATAAAAAGCCGAAGGGCACATTAATAAAATGAGTACAAGATTTAAACCTAAGTTTAGCATTAAAAAAGGCGACAACGTAGTTGTTATTACCGGTGAAGACAAGGACCTTAAAAAGCCTCGTAAAGTGCTGGAAGTAATTTTGGAAAAAGGTCGTGTTTTGGTAGAAGGTGTAAACATCGTAACCAAACATACCAAGCCAACTTCTCAGAACACGAAAGGTGGTATTGTGAAAATCGAAGCGCCGATCAATATCAGTAACGTGATGTTGTGGGATGCTAAAACAGGTGGGCCAACAAAAATTAAGCGCACCAGGGAAAACGGTAAATTAATCAGAGTATCTAAAAAATCAGGGGAGGCTATAAAATAATGAGCACAACAACTTACACTCCAAGATTAGCAGATAAGTACACTAAAGAAGTTGTACCTGCTTTAATGAAAAAATTTGGTTATAAAACCATTATGCAGGCACCGAAGCTTACCAAGATTTGTTTGAATCGTGGTGTGAACGGCGCTGTAGCAGATAAAAAATTAGTAGACATTGCTGTTGAAGAGTTATCAACAATAACTGGTCAGAAAGCAGTTGCTACTATGAGTAAGAAAGATATCTCGAACTTCAAGTTGCGTAAAGCCATGCCAATTGGTGCAAGGGTTACACTTCGCGGAGTTAAGATGTTTGAATTCCTTGACAGGTTTGTATCTGTTTCTTTACCACGCGTACGTGATTTCAAAGGTATCAATGACAAGTCATTTGATGGTCGCGGTAATTACACATTGGGTATTACAGAACAAATTATCTTTCCAGAAATTGATATTGATAAGGTAAATAAAATTACCGGTATGGATATTACTTTCGTAACAACTGCTTCAACAAACGAAGAAGCATTTGAGTTGCTGAAAGAATTGGGAATGCCATTTAAAAATGTAAAAAAATAATTTAAACAATAACAGAACATGGCAAAAAAATCAATTGAAGCCAGGCAGAGAAAGCGTGAAGTAATGAGCGCAAAATTTGCTGAAAAAAGAGCAACTTTAAAAGCTGCCGGCGATTACAAAGCTTTGGATCTTTTACCAAAGAATGCGTCTCCTGTACGTTTAAGAAACCGTTGCCAGTTAACCGGCCGTCCTAGAGGATACATGCGGCATTTTGGTTTATCAAGAAACATGTTCCGTGATATGGCATTGGCTGGGAAAATACCCGGAGTTACCAAGGCAAGCTGGTAAGAAATTAAAAACAGCAGATCAGTAGCAATATTGAAATCACTGTAAAAAAATTATCTAATAACAAAGTCAATTTAACTAATTATGGTAACTGATCCTATAGCGGATTTTCTTACAAGAATACGTAACGCACAAATGGCCAATCACCGTATTGTTGAAATTCCTGCATCGAATTTGAAAAAACGCATGACAGAAATTTTGTACGATAAGGGGTACATTTTGAAATACAAATTTGAGGACGATAGCAAACAAGGTGTAATTAAAATTGCGCTTAAGTACGATGCTGCTACAAAATTGCCGGTAATACAAAGCCTGGAAAGAGTATCACGTCCGGGTTTGCGTACTTACGCTAAGCCAGGTGAATTTAAGAGAGTGAAAAATGGTTTGGGTATTGCAATTGTGTCTACATCAAAAGGTGTAATGACAGATAAAGAAGCAAAAGCTCAAAATGTGGGTGGTGAAGTATTGTGTAATATCTACTAAGACTTTTCTTTGTAAGAAGAAAAGAATAAGCATATAAATGGTTTGACAATTAAGCCAAAGTCGTGGCTGAACACGACCCGGATTGATAATAATAAAATTAAAATCGACTATGTCTAGAATAGGAAAAAAACCGGTTGAATTTCCCGCTGGTGTTACAATTGTAGTAGGTAAGGATAATGTGGTAACTGTTAAGGGACCTAAAGGTGAATTGAAACAGGCGGTTGACAGAGATATGAAACTAGAAGTCAAAGATAGTCATCTGGAACTTGTAAGACCAACTGATCAAATCCGTCATAAGGCTATGCATGGTTTATACCGTTCATTGGTTAGTAACATGGTAAAAGGTGTTTCTGAAGGATATACAAAACAGCTTGAATTGGTGGGTGTGGGTTTTAAAGCTGCGAGCACTGGAAACCTGCTGGATCTTGCTTTAGGATATTCGCATAACATTGTTTTTGAAATACCTAAAGAATTAAAAGTAACTACTTCACAGGAGAAAGGACAAAATCCGATCATTACCTTAGAGAGTGTAGATAAACAATTACTTGGCCAGGTGTGTGCTAAAATCCGTGGACTGCGTAAGCCTGAACCGTACAAAGGAAAGGGTGTTAAGTTTAAGGGTGAAGTATTGAGAAGAAAAGCTGGTAAGTCTGCTGGTAAGTAATAAGTGAGGGCGTGAAAAGGCCAATTGGAAAATGGCACGACAAGCAAAGTAATTTTCACATTTTCGGATTTCAAATTTTCAAATTTTCCCCGGCAGTATCGGGGAACAAAATAAAAGATCATGAACAACAAATCAAGTGCAAGGGAAAAGATTAAGTTCCGTATCCGTAAAAAAATAAATGGTGTTGCAGCAAGGCCAAGGTTAAGTGTTTTCAGAAGCAACGCGGCTATTTATGCACAGTTGATCAACGACGAAAATGGTTCTACCATTGCTTCTGTTTCATCACTGGACAAGGATATCAAAGCTCAAAAAGTTACAAAAACTGAAAAGAGTAAACTGGTTGGAAATGCCATCGCAAGAAAAGCAACTGACCTGGGTCTTACAACAGTTGTGTTCGATCGTGGTGGATACATTTATCATGGTCGTGTAAAGGCAGTTGCTGAAGGCGCGAGAGAAGGTGGTTTACAATTTTAATTATAAATTTTCTAATAAGAACTATACATGTTAAAAGCAAACGATAACAGAGTAAAAGCCGGTGACCTTGAGTTGAAAGAAAAAGTTGTTTCTATCAACCGCGTGGTAAAAACCACCAAAGGCGGCCGTGCCTTTAGTTTTTCTGCACTGGTAGTAGTTGGCAATGGTGCAGGTGTTGTAGGCCAAGGTTTAGGTAAAGCAAAAGAAGTACAGGAAGCTATTACAAAAGGTATTGAAGATGCAAAAAAGAATTTGATAAAAGTTCCTGTTATGCATGGTACTATTCCGCACGAACAATTATCTAAGGAAGGTGCTGCAAAGGTTTTTATTAAACCAGCTGCACATGGTACCGGTGTAATTGCGGGAGGCAGTATGCGTGCTGTACTGGAAGCTGCCGGAATCACAGACGTATTGGCTAAGAGCCTTGGTTCTGCCAACCCAACCAACGTGGTAAAAGCAACTGTTAAAGCGTTGGCTACTTTGCGTGAACCAATTGCGGTTGCAAAAACAAGACAAATTTCCTTAAAGAAGGTATTTAACGGATAAATGCAAGTGTTCTCTTGAGAACATTGAATGCATAATCTTTAATTAAAAATAAAATTCCCTTTCAGGGATCAGGGCATGAAAAAGATAAAAGTAACACAGGTTAAAAGTGTAATCGACCGGCCGGAACGCCAGAAAAGAACAATGGTGGCTTTGGGATTGAAGAAGATGAATGCTTCTGTGGAAGTAGAAGCCACTCCACAAATTCTGGGTATGGTTCGCAAAGTGAATCACCTGGTTTCTGTTGAAGAACTTGCATAATTCGCAAATTCTTTATTACACTATGACTTAATAGTTTGAATTCATTTTTAAAGTTGAGTCATTTTCAAATTTTAAAATTAATTGCGAGGGGTGATACCCCGTAAGTACAAAATCAGATAAACATGGAATTACATTCATTAAGACCAGCCAAAGGAGCAACGCATAAAGCAAAGCGCATTGGCCGTGGTGAAGCAAGTGGTAAAGGTGGTACATCTACCAAAGGTAATAAGGGCGGACAAAGCCGTGCAGGTTACAAAAGCAAAATGGCTTTTGAAGGTGGCCAGATGCCTATTCAGCGTCGTGTTCCAAAACGCGGCTTTAAAAATATCAACCGTATTGAATATAAAGTGATCAATTTAGGTCAGATTGATCATTACGCAGAAAAATACAGTATCACAGAATTTACACCTCAGAATTTGTATATCAATGGTTTAATCAGTCAGAATGACAACATCAAAATTTTAGGTGTAGGCGAAATCAAAGGCAAGTATGCTTTTAAAGTAAATGCAGTTAGCGAAAAAGCTAAAGCTGCTATTGAAGCCGCCGGAGGTTCCGTAGAGATAGTTAAATAATTTCACGATATTTGCAGACGCATTCCTGCTTGCCGAAAAGGGCCGGTATTGAAAGCGTCTTTTTTAGTTTACGAAAACATTTAAACGCCTTAATTCTGTGAAGAAATTTGTTCAAACACTTAAAAATATCTGGAGCATCGAAGAGCTTCGGAACAAGATATTGTTTACCCTGTTATTGATATTTATTTATCGTTTGGGTTCTTTTATCGTATTGCCAGGTATTGATCCTAATAAGTTAGCCAACCTAAGCAATAGCACTAAAAATGGCATGTTAGGCTTATTGGATGCGTTTGTGGGAGGAGCATTTTCTAAGGCTTCTATTTTTGCATTAGGTATTATGCCTTACATTTCTGCCTCTATTTTTATGCAGTTAATTACTATTCTGGTTCCGCAAATGGCGAAGGTGCAGAAAGAAGGTGAAAGTGGAAGAAAGAAAATTAATCAATGGACCCGTTACCTTACAGTAATCGTTACTGCGTTTCAGGCTGCAGCATATATTGGTTATTTGAAAAGTGCCGGTAATGCAGAAGCCTTGTTACCTTCCTATGCTGGCTTCTTTGTTATTTCTACCGTTATTCTTTTAACCGTGGGTACATTGTTTGTAATGTGGTTAGGTGAAAAAATTACGGATAAAGGTTTGGGCAATGGTACTTCAATCATCATCATGATGGGTATCCTGGCCAGACTTCCACAGGCATTCATACAGGAATGGTCTTCAAGAGCCGCAAGAGGCGGTGGCGGTTTACTCATCTTCTTAATTGAGATTGCATTTTTAGTGGCGATCATCATGGGATTAATTTTGCTGATACAGGGAACAAGAAAAGTGCCCGTGAATTATGCAAAGCAAATTGTTGGAAACAGGCAGTTTGGTGGCGCAAGAAATTTCCTTCCTTTAAAGGTGAATGCTTCCGGTGTTATGCCGATCATTTTTGCCCAGGCAATTTTATTTTTACCAACTATATTTTCTGGCTTCACCGGTGGTGGTTGGGCTAAGTATTTTACTGATCATACCAATGGGGTGTATATGTTGGTATACACAGTTTGTGTAATTGCATTTACATTTTTATATACAGCCTTAATCTTTAATCCGAAGCAAATGGCTGAAGACTTGAAACGCAACAATGGATTTATTCCAGGTGTTAAACCAGGACAGCCAACTGCTGATTATATTGGTACTATCATGGATAGAATTACTTTACCTGGTGCCGTTTTACTGGCCTTTGTAGGTATTCTGCCAGGTCTGTTTCAATTAGTATTTAAAACGCAGCAGGCTTTTGCAACTTTTTATGGTGGAACATCTTTATTGATTATGGTAGCCGTAATTTTGGATACTTTACAGCAGATAGAAACGCAGCTGTTGATGCGTCAATACGATGGCCTTATGAGTTCAGGAAGAATCCAGGGAAGACAAACTTCAGCTGTAGGCGGAGTATAGTACAATTACTCTATCCCGGTTTATATGGGATCAGCATATTTTATTTAAACCCTGACATTAACCGTCAGGGTTTATTGTTAAACAAAGTGGTAGTATGATTCATTATAAAACAAAAGCAGAAATTGAACTGATGCGGATCAGCAATTTGCTGGTAAGTAAAACACTCGCAGCACTGGCTGCTATCATTCGACCGGGCATGTCAACATGGGAATTGGACCAGGTGGCGGAACAGTTTATAAGAGACAACGGGGCCACACCTTCTTTTAAAGGTTATGGCAATCCTGCATTTCCTTTTGCCTGTTGCATGTCGGTAAACGATGCAGTGGTACATGGATTTCCAACAAAAACGGCTTTAAAAGATGGCGATATTGTTTCTGTAGATGTAGGCACTTATATTAATGGCTTTCATGGCGACAGTGCATATACGTTTGCGTTAGGTGAAATAGCACCGGAAGTGAAACAATTGTTACGGGTAACAAAGGATTCTTTATATAAGGGAATTGAAAAGGCAACGCAGGGAAACAGAACGGGTGATATTGCTTATGCAGTACAACATTATACTGAAAGAGAGCATGGTTATGGTGTTGTGAGAGAGCTTGTTGGACATGGTGTTGGAAGGCATCTGCACGAGGAGCCACAGGTACCCAATTATGGCAAGCGGGGAACCGGAGCAAAGCTGAAAGAAGGAATGGTAATAGCAATTGAACCAATGATCAACCTGGGAACGAAAAATGTGTATCATGATAAAGACGGCTGGACCATCCGTACAGAAGATGGCAAGCCCGCAGCACATTATGAACATACAGTAGCCATTCAGAAAGGGGCAAAGGCGGATATTTTATCTTCCTTTACAGAAATTGAGGCCGCTGAAAAAGCAAATGTAAATTTGTGTTCAGATTATTAGCAGTCACAAAATCCGGTATTGCATTTGGACTCTGTCATCGCTCCAGATATTGTCAGGACTGATGTAAGTGCCTTTACATTGAATGTTAATACCAGTCTTTGCAAAAATATCTCTCATGAGTTCACTGCCAATGTAGCTGCGGTTTCTTTCGCGACGGCTGATGTGAAAGAGAATGCGTACCATGATGCGGACAATCTCAAACTTATCATAAGGCCTGGTCAATTCATCTAAGCCAAAGCAGATGCCCTTGTTCATATTTCTTTTGATACAGTTACGTTTAGCTGACTGATAGCAATCTGGCCTTTATAGGGTCGTCTTTTATCTTTATAATTGTGCAGGTATTTTGATAATGGAATGAGTCTTATGCCAACATAAGGTTCCGCCTCCAATATCAGTACTCTTCCCAATTCTTCATCTTTATAAATTACTGCTACATGACTCCAGGTACTTTTGGTAAGTTTTTGTATCACTCCTGAAAAAGCATAACTACTACTGCTGAAAAATAAGTCGCCGGTTTTTAGAAATGGTCTTATTGTCTCGTAAGACGTTATGGGTGTTTTTTTAGTTGCTGTTTGCTGATAGAAATAGCCATGCTATTGGTTAAGGTTTGCCGGGTTATTATGATTGTGACATTCGAAATTTAAATGTAGTATTTACTAATTACTTTTATCACTTACAATTTTAGATTACTGATGAATAAGAATTGTTTAGTTGTTATTGGAGGCGGTGCGGCTGGTTTTTTTTGTGCGGTAAATGCCGCCCGGCTGAATCCTTTATTGCGGGTAATTATAGTGGAGAAAAGCAGCAAGCTGTTAAGCAAAGTAAAGGTTAGCGGCGGCGGCCGTTGCAACGTTACACATGCCTGTTACAGCATTGCTGACATGATTAAAAAATATCCCCGTGGTGGCAGTTTTTTAAAGAAGGCTTTTCATCATTTTTTTACAACAGATACGATAGCCTGGTTTAAGGAAAGAGGTGTGGATTTAAAAACAGAACCTGATGGGCGTATGTTTCCTGTTACTGATTCTTCCCAAACAATTATTGATTGCCTGATGAAGGAAGTTAGCAGATATCATGTTGAAATATTGATGAACAAAGAAGTAAAAGGCTTTAGCAGGCTGAACGATAAATGGCATTTGTTATTTGCTAATGAAACTATTATGGCGGCTGACTATGTATGTATTGCGAGTGGAGGATATCCAAAACCTGTTCAGTTCGAATGGCTTCAACAAACAGGCCATACGATAGAAAAACCTGTACCATCCTTATTTACTTTTAATATGCCTGGCAATGCAATTACAGGATTAATGGGTGTTACAGTAGAAAATGTAATTGTGAAGATTGCCGGAACAAAATTAGCAGAACAAGGACCACTGCTGATTACACACTGGGGAATGAGCGGCCCCGCCATTTTGAAATTATCAGCCTGGGGGGCACGGCAGCTGGCAGACAATAATTATACATTCACTGCCATTGTAAACTGGGCACCGGCTTTCAACGAACAAACTTTAAAAGACAAGTTTCAGCAGGTAAGATTTGACATTGCAGCACAAAAAATAAGTAACCGCAATCCATTTTCTTTGCCTCAGCGCTTGTGGCAGTATTTGTTGCAGCAGTCTGGCGTAAATGAGGATATGCGCTGGGCCGATCTCCCTGCCAAAGAACAAAACCGGCTTATAAAAAATGTATGTGCGCAGGAATTTTCAGTGAAAGGGAAGACCACCTTCAAAGAAGAATTTGTAACTGCCGGTGGTATATTGCTGAATGAGATTGATTACAATACAATGGAAAGCAGGATAGCTCCCAATTTATTTTTTTGTGGTGAAGTGATGGATACCGATGGAGTAACCGGCGGCTTTAATTTTCAAAATGCCTGGACAACTGGCTTTATTGCTGCCAAAGCAATAGCAACCAGGACTACTCAATAGTTTAAAGAAGGGCAAACCCGAAGCATTTATAACTCATCACTTATAACTTTCTTATGCATCCAATCTTTTTCTTTGGCATCGCCTGAAGCAACAAATAATGCAGTAAAAAAGAGGAGTACAATTTGAATCATCCAGCCATACTGTGATTTTTCATCAAAAGCGAGTACGAAGGTTTTGTGCACGCCAAATAATTTAAGGGTTGACAAAATCATAGTAGCAGCACAGAGCAAACTTCCCAAAATCATCAATACCCTTGCGATTGTCGCAGTTGTTTTATTTTTTGAAAGCGGGATTTTTTTATGTAAATAATAGTATCCTGAAAAGAAAACAACATAGGGTATAATAATCATTATAAAACTAAAGAAATGGTCAAAACCAGGAATGTAGAATAACGTAACAGAAAATAATTTCAGCAGGTAAAAAATGCCAATGATCAGTCCTATAAAACCAATAAAACCTCCAAAAATAAGGGCCATCAGTTTAAAATATTTGTTGAAATTATTCATGCAGCAAAGGTAGTTATTTTTTATCCCTGTCACTTAAAGCAATGTGGTTGTTAAACGTAAATATCGTTGCCATCCTTCTTACTTATCACCATTGTTTTACGATATGGCAAGGCTCTAAAGAGTTCTGATTTGCTTTTTTTGGAGAATGAAAATGCACAAAAAAATCCCGATACTTTCGTACCGGGATTTGCAATAAAAATATAAGAGCTATTCAGCTTTTGGAGCTTCATCTGCAGCACCATCAGCGGCGGCAGCACTATCCATTTTTGCTTTCAATCCGGCTAAAACACCAAGATCACCTAAAGTTGATTTTTCTACTTTGCTCTGCAGATTTTTTACAGCCTTTTTGGTTACTTCAGCATCTGCCTTCTTTTCTTTAAATTCAGCTTGCTTCACTTCTTCATGAGCCTGTTCCCACAAACGTGTGTGGCTAAGAACGATGCGTTTGTCGTTACGGTCAAATTCAATCACCACAAACTGGGCAATTTCATCAGCTCCAACGGTTTTACCATCTTCTTTTGCAAGATGACGGCTAGGCGCAAAGCCTTCCAGTCCGTATGGCAATTGAACAACAGCACCCTTGTCATCTTTCTTTGTAACAGTTCCTTCATGCACGGTTCCAACAGCAAAAGTTTCTTCCAGTGAATTCCATGGATCTTCTTCTATCTGCTTGTGTCCCAATTGCAATTTGCGGCCATCTTTATCAATGTTCATAATGATCACTTCAATTGATGCACCCACCTTAGTGTATTCGTTGGGATTGTTGAAACGTTTCAACCAGCTCAAATCGCTGATGTGAATCATTCCACCAATACCTGTGGCAAGTTCAATAAACACGCCGTAAGGAGTAATGTTTTTAACGATACCGGTGTGTTTGCTTCCTTCTGGAAATTTCACATCAATTTCGCTCCATGGGTCGTTCGCCATTTGTTTGATGGAAAGACTCATCTTGCGGGTGTCTTTGTCTAACGTTACAATTTTCGCTTCGTACTCATCACCTAATTTAAAGAATTCTTTAGCGTTGATAGGAGTGTTGGCCCATGTAATTTCACTTACGTGTACCAAACCTTCCACACCAGGCATAATTTCAAGGAACGCACCGTAGTCTTCAATGTTAACTACTTTACCTTTCACAACTTCACCTTCTTTAATGTTTTCGCTCAAAGTATCCCAAGGATGCGGAGTCAATTGTTTCAAGCCTAAGCTGATGCGTTTTTTATCATCATCAAAATCCAATACAACAACATTCAGTTTCTGATCCATCTTCAACACTTCTGTTGGATGGTTGATACGTCCCCATGAAATATCGGTAATGTACAACAAGCCGTCTAAGCCGCCCAAATCAAGAAACGCACCAAAGTCGGTGATATTTTTGATGGTACCTTCCAGTACTTGTCCTTTTTCCAATTTACCGATAATTTCAGCACGTTGTGCTTCGATATCGCTTTCAATAAGTGCTTTATGAGATACAACTGCATTCTTAATGGTTTCGTTGATCTTAACCACTTTAAATTCCATTGTTTTACCAACAAACTGATCGTAGTCTGTAACTGGCTTAACGTCGATCTGGCTACCTGGTAAGAATGTTTCCATACCAAATACATCTACGATAAGACCGCCCTTGGTTTTGCTGGTAACAATACCGGTAACAATTTCACCAGTTTTGTGTAACTCAACAATTCTTTCCCAGGCTCTGCTGGTACGGGCTTGTTTGCGGCTAAGATTCAGGTTACCGTCCCTGTCTTCTTTTTCAACCACCATTACTTCAATGATGTCACCTACTTTTAATCCGCCTGGTATATCCCTGAACTCATTCAGAGAAATCAGACCATCACTTTTAAAACCGATGTTTACAACTGCATCTGTTTTGGTGATTGCTTCAATTGTAGCCTGGATCATTTCGCCGTCATTGATCTGCTTGAACGTGTTGTCGTACACAACATCGTATTTGGCTTTTTCTTCTTTGTTGTAACTTGAAACGTTACGTTTGTCAACGCTCCAGTCGAAGTCATCATGAGCTGTCACGATTCTTTCTTCAACGGGTGCAGCCGCCACCACCGGTTCGGCAGCAGGCGCTTCCACAGGCACATTTGTTACCGCAGCAGGTTCAGTACCTTCATTGGTAGCTGCTCCTTCCTGTGCATCTGCGTTTAGTTGTTTAATAATGTTAAATGACATAATATAATTCCCGGTTTTTTAACGGGAGGGCAAAGGTAAGAAATTAAACGGAAAAAAGTGCTGAAAAGCCAGCTTTTTCAGGGGTTTCAGGCCCCAAACTATTTGCAATTAAAAAGTGAATTTAATGCACAGTAAATTATCGGTTACCTATTCGCTATTTTTCCGTGCTATTACAGTAACAAGGCTACTATTGTTTTTTTGATTAATGGCGATTTTCAAAAGGGTAATAAATTTATTGAGTCTATTTTTAATTGTGTTTTCCCTGAATTGTAATTTAAAGCTTTCTCTTACGTCAATAGGAGATACTCTTGTAAAAACATGAGTTGCAAACCCCTGCATATTCAATATTTTAGACAAACTTGAGGGGGAAAAAATTACCAAATGTCTGGGCATTTCCAAAGCTCTCCAGTTACTTTTATATTTTTTAGCGTAGTTGCATTCATAGTTAGGAGTTTCAATCACAAGCCGGCCACCTTCTGCAAGTGAATCATACATGACCGAAAAAATATTTTCATCAAATATTTCCTGTACAGATAAATGTTCAGCTACCTGAAACATAGTTATCAAATCAAACTTCACTTCCTTGTTAGCAGAGTAAAAGAATTCTTTGGTAATCATCGTGTGTCCCTTTGAAAACGCAATTGCACTCGCCTGGTCACTTGGTTCAAGGCCATATGTTTTTTTATTGTGTTTTTTCATGACGTCTAAAAAAGACCCTTTTCCACATCCAATATCCAGGACGGTCTTCGCCTGCACAATATCATCATAAAAAGGGTATAACTTTTTTTTCAGGAACGGAGAGAAAAGTTTACTGTAAAAACTATCTCGTAAATAGAAATCAAGAATCCTCAGCGATCTGGATATTATCGAATTATCAGTATGGGCATAATAGGTAGTTTCATAAAAAGGGTATGTTTCCTCCTGCTTCCAAAAAGGATATTGAAACAAAATATTGCATTTGTTGCATTCATATGCGCTGTAGATATTTTGATCGCCATTTTTTTGAAGATCTTTATTGCGGGTAAATAAAACCATTCCCTGATTACAAATGGGGCAAATAATTTCCATACTTTGTTTTTTTTATTATTAAAACTGTTTAAAAAGGTATTTTAATCGGTTTCACCACTACTTTGTTTTCGGAAGATTTTTAGAATGGATATTGAATTGAACTGAGATGAAGCGTCCTGTTGACTAGCAATTTTAAAGTACCTGATATTAAAAACACATATAAGGTAAGGCATTGTGAGTAGTAATTTAATAAAATCTAATGTAGTAAACAATTAATTTTGTTTAATGGCATTAAAATAGTGCTTGTCACATATTGTATCTTCCAGCTATAAAAAATTTTTAATTATCTACGCCTGAATATGCGCTTGAATAAATTCTGTTTTATACTCCACTTCTTTTTGATATACAATTCACTAAAGGCGCAAAATTACCAGGCCATTAACGGGTCGGGTTATGCAGGCAGTTTAAGTGCGCAAAATAATCCGGCCTCTATTGTACAAGTGCCGTTCTCCTGGGATATTACTCCTTTTGCAGTGCAGACAAAGCAGGCTACCAATGCTTTTGTCATTAACAATTTTTCATTACTGTCACCTTCTTCAAGTGCAAAATTGGTTGGCAAAAACGGCACATCGAAAAGATTTGTATTCACCAACCAGAATATTCGCCTTTTAAATACCCGCATAAATTTGAACAATGTTTCGGCAGTTGCTTTTGGTGCCAATATCCGAAGCTATGTTTATGCAACTACATCGCAGGTTAACTGGCAGGATACTACTCAACGTCTGCAGGATTTTATGAAAATCAATAATGGTCGCCTGCCCTTATCAGGCGAATCAAGAGGTAGTTCCTGGGCGGAACTATATGGGACCTACGCACGCACTATCTACAGTGACAATAGACGAATTTTAACGGCAGGTCTAACGTTGAAAATAAATCGTGCATTGGCCGGCGAGTATGTTAGCGCAACGGGCTTAAATTATATACCGGCCGGTAATACCGCAGGCTATCAGGTAACGGGGGGAAATGTGCAATATGGATATTCTTCCAACTTTGATGAAATCGACAGTAACCGGTCCGCTTCTGCCAACAAAAAGAGTTTTTTTCAACATACCATGGCGGGCATAAGTGCTGATGCGGGACTTGAATATACTCTATTGGATGACGAAGCTGGAGAAGATGGGAATGATTTTACCTACCGCACAAAAATCGGCATTTCGTTAATGGATGTAGGCCGGAATAAATTCCGTTACAGCAGCAGAAGCAGTAATGCGGCCGGCATTAAGCCAAACATGAGTGATACAGCCGTATCAAATGCTTTTTTTAATATTAATTCAACCGATGATTTTAATAACGGGTTAAAAACGGTAGCAGCTTCATTTACCAGTTTAGCCGGGTTATTTAATATTTATCAGCCTGCACGTGTTATCATCAATGTTGATCAGCATCTTGCAAATAACTTTTATTTAAATGGAGAACTGACGTTGCCGGTTTTTCCCCTGGTGCCAAAACAAATCAGGTATATAAAAGACATGAACCTGGTGGCTGTAACTCCCCGTTGGGAAACAAAAACCTGGGGAGCGTATCTACCCCTTCAATTAAACAATCAGAAGCAATTGTGGCTGGGAGCCGCTTTTAAAGCAGGGCCGTTATTATTGGGATCGCATAACCTGGCCAATATCGTTTCAAAAAATAAAATACAGTCTGGTGGTTTTTACCTGGCACTCACCATCCGGCCGGGTAAAAATCGTGATGGATCAGAAGGCGGAAGCGCAGAACGTGGATCCAGGAAATCAAGGCAAAGCCTGGAATGCCCGAAACTGTAAACTTGGCTTTGGTGTCCATTACAAAACAACTTTGTGAAATGCCCTCCATTGGATTACGACCGGCAAACAATACAGTGAAAGGTTCTCTATAGATCCATATTTGTACCTTGTTATTTCTTTACTTTGTAAAAGTTAGTCAGCATTTAAATTTTATTATTATTCTGAACAAACGATCATTATTTCACCATTTCATTTTAAAACAAAAAAGTCATATGAAAAAAAACAGGAAGAGCGTCAATCGTCCATTTTCAATTAAGCGTTTATTACAACTGGCGATGTTGCTGCTGGTGGTAACCACCGCAAAGGCAAATAACAATCATCCAGCTGCAGACCCTGCTATTGAAGGAAGGTGGGACCTTACCGTTGATATGGATGGCAAATCAGTTCCGTCCTGGCTGGAAGTGAGGCACTCCGGTTTGCATATGCTCACTGGATCATTTGTTGGAGCGGGCGGCAGTGCGAGGCCTGTTTCAAGAGTAAATTTTAAAGATGGGAAAATAAGCTTTACGTTGCCGCCACAATGGGAGCCGGAAGACAGGGACATTGTTGTTGAAGGCACATTGCAAGACGGCAAATTAGCAGGTACCATTATTGGAGCCAATGGTAAAAGCCATAACTGGACTGGTGTAAGAGCGCCCGATTTAAGAAGAACAAAACAGCCTGTTTGGGGAAAGCAGGTAAAGCTTTTTTCGGGCACTGATTTAAAAGGCTGGCATACAGAAGGTGAAAATCAATGGCAGGTAAAAAACGGCGTTTTAAGCAGCCCCCGCCCGGGATCAAATTTCATCAGCGATCAAAAATTCAACGACTTTAAACTGCACATTGAGTTTCGTTATCCTGCAGAAAGCAACAGCGGTGTTTACCTGCGGGGACGTTATGAAATACAGGTGGCGGACAATAAAGGCATGGAACCTTTGAAAGATTATTTGGGTGCCATTTATGGCTTTATCGCACCGTTGCAAATGGTGGCAAAAGCGCCCGGCGAATGGCAAAGCTATGATGTAACATTGGTGGGAAGAACCGTATCACTGGTAGCAAATGGAGTGGAAGTTATTTGCAGGCAGGATATTCCCGGGGTTACAGGCGGAGCTTTAGATAGCAATGAAGGTGAACCCGGGCCAATCATGTTGCAGGGAGATCATGGCACCATTGAATACCGCAATATTTTGATTACACCAGGTAAATAAGCGGATGCATAATTGATACTCGTTTTAGTGATTACAATAAAGCGCCTTACTATACAGGGCGCTTTATTGTAAATTCAATTCCATTTGTATATTCAGGCAAGTATTAACGTTGTACTATTTTATCGGCGTACCACTGTCGTAAAATATTTTGATGAGATTTTTTTCCCCGGGATTGCTTTCCATTTCATAAGATTTCCTCCGCTTGCCATCAATGATTTCCAGTACGGAAGTGTTAGGTGGTATGGAGCCAAGATTGTCTGCCAAAAAAGTGATGGTGTTGGCGCCGGGTTGAAGTGTTACTGTAATAAACCTGGGTGTTTTTTTTACCGGGCATCCTTTAATCAGCCATTCGTTATTAATTTTTATTGATACAGTATCTCCGTCATCAATTACTTCATCCCAAATAGCAAGTGTCAATTGCTGTTTTACGGATTTAATACTTCCCACCAGTTTTTCATCTTTTTTCAATAAGCTTTCCAGGCCCGATTGCGGGTATTCAGCAAAATACCTGTCTTTTGATTTATCGGGATCGCAAATTAATTTAACCGCAATAAATATTGCAGCACTGTCTTTTCTATTTGCGAAATCAAGTGCGAATTTTTTATTGCCAAATTCAAGATTCAGCCGGCTGCTATTTGGTAAATCGTTACCAAAATTATCAGCAAAAAAAGTAAGGATATTTAGTCCCGGGCGTAGCAGGATATCGGATTGCTGTGTCTTCTTTTCTATATCAATTTTATCAAAAATTACAATACCATTTAATGTAACGGATACACGATCATTTTTTCTTTTTTTGATTCCTGAAAAATTAGCAATACCATCGCGGGTGGGTAAATACACAGTATCCTTTAAACCAAAATAAGTGGGCGACAGAGCCGGTTCAAGTATATCATCCGAATTTTCACTATGCCAGGGAATGCTGCTGATTTTTTTTAAGCTGATGTCTTCATCACCTAAAAAATGTTTAAGCTTTGCCACCAATTTTGCGCTATCCGAATTTACTTCTGTTGTGGCAATAATATCTTTTTGTTTGGAGTGAATGCGCAAGAAATTTAAGACTGGAGCCCCTTTTAAATCTTTGCTAAGATCGAAGCTACCGGTCAAAAAAAGAGTCCGGTCTTTTAATCCGAATGGCTTTTGAACGCGAGGAAATTTATTTTTACTGATGCCTACTTCCCGGATATTTTTTTTTGCCAGCAATAAATCATATTCAGCAAAAAAACTATCGCAGCTGATTAAAATATGTGCAGGGTATAATATATTTTGTTGCGATGGGCCAATTTGTAACTGAAATTTTATACCCGGCATTGCATCCGGAGAATATACCATTTGCCAGGTACCGGAAAATGGATCTGTTTGTGCCAGTAGTTGTAAAGAATAAAAAAGCAAACTACAAATGAATAAAAAAATATTTTTAATCACATGCTTATTTTAAATATAATGTTTCAGGGTTGAAAGGTTAAAGTTAGTTTTAAATTTTGTCATTAATACTGGTGGAATTATGTAACAAGCATTTTATGGATGTACAATTTAGTTCGCAGATTTTTTTACATATTTGGTCAATATCACAATCATTGAATCGTTTACCCTGCCTTCTATTTGTTCGGGATTATCTTCCACCAAATGAATTTTACGCACAACAGTACCTACTTTGGCACTAAAAGTTGCTCCTTTTACATCCAGGCTTTTAATCAATACAACGTTATCCCCATTGTGTAATAAAGCGCCATAGCAGTCTACATGCTTCACAATATCATCAGGATCTTTATCATCGCCAGATGCTTTGGCCCATTCCAATGTTTCTTCTTCCAGGTAAGCAATGTCCAGTAAATCTGGCACCCAGTCCAGTTGTTTTAATTTGTGCAACATACGCCATGAAACTACTTTTACTGCAGGCTCTTCGCTCCATATGCTTTCATTAAGGCAACGCCAGTGATTGGCATCTGCTGTTTCAATGTTTTCCATTTGCTGTAGACAGGTTGGGCAGATCCATACATGATGCGCCAACTTGTTGCCGGGGCTTGAAGGGATAGCGTAAGACGTATTTGCATCAGCCGAGCCGCATAATTCGCAGCGTTCACCACTTCTTTTTTGTAACTCTTTTTCAAAACTCATAGTAACAGTTATTTTTAACGGCGGCGAAGGTAACGAATTTAAATGCCATTACTACCGATGATGCCCAGTGCTGTGATTCAAGGCAGGTTTTACAGAGGCGCGAAATTTTTGCCGCTTCAGGCGGAATGGTATCGTCGGTTTATTGAAGGTCAACAGATGTTAAAATACGTTGCACTAATTTTTGATAGTAGCAGCAGAAAGTGGTTGCTTTGTTTGTATGTATTGTTGCTTTACAATTTTTGCCGTTTTGTGATTACCGGTATGGCTCCAGCCTGGTGCCATAAAAATATAAGCCAGCTTATTTTTTATACCAGGAGCATGGTAAACATCTTTTGCAAGACAAATAATTTCACCAAAATAAGCATCCCAAAAGTTGTGAGGATTCATTGGGCGTGTGATGCCGTATTCGGGAGGCATATCTTCTCTTTCATGTCGTAAAGTACCAAATACTCTATCCCAAATATTGAGCAGGTTGCAAAAGTTGGTATCCATGTACAACGGATTTCTCGCATGATGAACACGATGGTGTGAAGGCGTTAATATAATGCGGTTTAAAACCCCGAGCCGGCCATCTTTAATAATATTTTCGCCTACATGAATCAATGCGCCCCAGGTGCCGTCAATAAACATAATAAAAAAAAGCAAGGCAGGATGTACGCCAAGAATGATACAGATAGAAGTCCGGATGACATCTGCATAAGGCCCTTCAAGAAAAAAATGGGCATAGGTTACTGAAAGATTCATGGCATCAGGTACGTGGTGGGTAGAATGCAAACACCAGAACAATCTTACTTTATGGGCGAGATAATGGTAAACGAAATGCGCCAGTTCCCAAACGATGTAGCCATATATTAACCAATACCAGGTAAAAGTAGTTTTGAACGGGGCATATTTTTCAAATAAGCCAATACAAAAGGCAACTGCCGCGATGGAAATAAACCTGCCGGTAAAGCGATTGAAAATAAAGATGAAAAAATTAACCTTGTAAACACCACCTGTAAACCTTTTAAAAATTAATCCTCTTATAATTTCGAATAGCAGTAAAAAAGGTATCAGCGGGCCCATGGCCGATGTAAATCCATCCAGGGTAGATAGTGAACTGTAATCTCCTGATTTAAACATTTGTAACCAGGCGTTAATTCCTAAAAATGAAATCAGTTCGTTGAATATTAATTGTAAGGCTTCCATCGTTATTATATTTTATGGCAATTGGCCTGTAAATATAATGATCAAAGCGATTGGGCGAACAAGTGATTTTTGCCTGGTAATATTATCGCAAAAAGCTTTCGGGAACGTACCAGATGTATCCATTAATTAAAATTGATTTTTACGTTTATATGATAGAATTGAAAGAATGATTTTTTTAACAATGCGACATTGGGTTGTTTTTTATAAACGAAATAAAAAAGCCGCATTTCAAATTTTGAAATAGCGGCTTTGCCAGAAAATGAATATTTATTTCACCAGCACCAGCTTATTGGTTTGTTCAAACTGTTGTTCATTTGACGTGGCAATTATTTTCAGTAACAACAAGCCCTTATTCAAATTACCTGCATTAAAATTGATGGTGTACACGCCTGCCTTTTTGTAATCATTCACCAGCACAGCTACAGGACGTCCCAATACGTCGTAGACTTTTATGGAGACTTGACTATCGAAGTGAATCTGATATTGTATAGTACAAGTGGAAGTAAACGGATTTGGATAATTGATAAAGCTGTAGCCCTTCTTAATGGATTGCTCTTTGGCCAATAATTTCTCATAATCTGTGCCGCAGGCATTATTGCATGGTCCTAACGCCCATCCTTGCCGTAGTTTTTTATCGATCTCCTTTACTTTTACACATTGTGGTTTTCCATTGTGGCACATTACCACTCTTTCGTCCCGCCCTTTGCCCGGCCTGTCAACATCTTCGCAATCATAATTGTTGGTTACGTAACCGGCAGGTGGTATGCATTCACAAACACTGATGGAATTGCTGGCATCTCCAAAACCATCTCCATCCGCATCCCGGTAATAAGTAACAGGGGCATGAATGGTGGCGTTATTGTCATTGCAATCGGTACTGTTTTTTACGTAACCTGTGGGTTTGGTACATGCTCTTAACGAATCATTTAAATTGCCATGGCCATCGTTGTCCACATCGCGGTAATAGGTGGTATCGGCAGTGCAGTCATTGACTTCAATAAATGCAGAACCGTAATATGGATTGGCTCCGTTTTCACCGTTGTAGTCTTTTAGTTTTGTATAGGTTCCTGTTACAGGATCGAATGAAAATATTACGCCGAGACCGTTAGTTCCACCTTCGTGTGTCATGCCATAAAGTTTTCCATTACTCGCCTGCATAAGGTTGCCCTGTGGATTGCTGCCGTCAGGTCCATTAAAATTATTCAGGACTTTATATGCCGACGTAATGGGATCAATAGAAAAAATAACTCCTTTGTAAAATGGCGCTCCTCCGATGGGAGTGGTGCCATAAAGCTTACCATCCGATGCCTGTAACATACTCCCTACAGGACGATAACCATCGTAGTAATTAAACGAATGGAGCGTTTTATAATCGAGTCCAGAAGTGTCAAGGGAAAAAATAGAACCAGCACCCGATTGCTTATAAATTCGTCCGCTGGCCATGCCATAAAGCCTTCCGTCAAGCGTCTGTACCAGGCTGCCATAAGCACTGCCGCCTAAATAGTAAAAATAATCATAAAACTTTGTAAACGATGAAGTCGAAAGGTCAAAAGAAAAAATACCGCCGCAACAGGCTCTTCCACTATATGACATTCCGTATAACTTCCCATTGCTTGCTTGTATAAGGCTGCCATAAGCATTACCGCCAGTATTTCTGGTAAAATCCAAAAGCTTTATGTAGGTAGAAGAAGTTGGAGAATAAGAAAACATAACACCGTACTCACCATAATCACTGTTACCACCATAGGTCGTCATGCCATAAAGTTTGCCATCGCTTGCTTCAATCAGGCTGCCATAAGGGTGAGCTCCATTAATACCATTAAAATCCACCAACTTTGTATATGTAGAAGAAGCTGGTGTATAGGAAAAAATAACGCCGCGACAATTGCTGCCACCATTAGTTGTCATTCCATATAACTTTCCATCAGTTGCTTGCACCAGGCTACCACTTGGGTTTGCCCCATTAACACTGTCAAAATCCCACAGTTTTATATAAATAGATGTTGCAGGATCATACGAAAACATAACTCCATAGCCTTTGGCTCCTCCTTTGGAAGTCATACCGTATAACTTTCCATTGTATGCATGGTTGAAATTGGAGTAGAGGGGATTGGATGCAACGCTGGCAAGGATTAAAGTATTAGTAGCAGGAACAAACTTATTAATTTCGCCACCGCCATTTTCGCCTCCGTTAAATGTTACACCGTACAGGGTTTGTGCCTGCATAAAAAATATCCCAGCAAAGAGATAAGTTAAAGTGGATAAAATCTTTTTCATTGTATCTTTTTTAAATAATGTAATATGGCTATTAGCACATTTGATTTTCGAAAGAGAAGGTTGAATTGATTTTATAAAATTTCTTTTATGCAATCACCGGCTGGTGTAATATGGTAATTCACAGCCGTAGAAGCAATTCATTTCAGCACCATTAAATAGCAGAGAAGTAGCATGTTTTAATTGAATAAAATTATTTCACGTGAAAATGGAATGCTATGATAGTTGTCAAAAGGCGTGATGACGGACATCATTAAAATTTACAGGTACAACAATAGAATACAATGAGAAATGGCAATGGAAGCGTTTGAAGTCTTCAGGAAATCTAGTGACTGTTAAGGCAAACCAGTTGCTGATACCGAAATCAGTATAAACATTTATGATTTGAAACAGTATTACCGCTGTAATAGGTCCTCGTGTTTTTCGCCAGTATCAAAATTGCTTCAAAAAACTAACCTTTAGCAAAGCCTGGTCCTGTGTTTGTGTCTTTGCGGTCAGGTCCTGGAAATCGCGGTGGTTAAGCACTACATAGATATAAGATAGTGGGCGGTACTCCCATGAAAGACGAATATTGTAATTCTTGGAATCATTCTCAGCATTCACCTGGTAAAAGCCAATCAGCTGAACACGGGGATTAACGGCGAAGCGTCCTTCAATTGAATAGAGGTCAATTTTTGTAGACGTATTGAGTTCCCCCACCTTTAAAAAATTGTTGCGGTTAAAACGGCCCGATAAGGAAAAATGAGGTGATGGTGCATACTGCAATGTCCAGTCACCACTGCGCAGGCGGCCATTAAAATAAGTGCCCCACCAGTAGATGGTTTGCAGGTTTAATTTGCGTGCCGGATCAGTGCTTGCGTAAATTTTCTGACGGGTATATTTGTATGGTCCGGCTAAGATTTTTACTCCCAGCGGTTGAAAATTTTCTGTGAGAAACTGATACGTTGGCGTGGCACTGTAACCAAAATAAGCACCGCTCTGCAGGTTCAGCCAAACAGGATAAATCGTCCAGCTACGCTCCACTAATTTGCCTGTGCCCACCTGGTGATAAAACTCAGGGAATACACTTGGTTCATACGCCCGCAACCATTTTTTAAAGGGCAGGTGTTTGCCACGATACCACCAGAAAACACCGGGCGTAGTACCGATTACATTGGTACGGGATACAAAACCCATTTGCGGATCATAGTCTTTTGTAACGATGGATTCTGTCCACCACATTTTTAATTTGTTACTGATAAAGTAGTATTGTGCGTAAGCAGACATACCGCGTTTGCCGGTGTTGGTTGTGTTACTGGCTGACACCATCGTGCTTACGGAATGTGATTCTGCCAGGCGAAAAAATCCATCAACAGAAGCAACTGTATTGTTACCCTGCGGCTGATTTTTAACCGTAACCAAAGTGCCGATGCGGTTTTGTTTTCCAAAATTTTCTGAATAGCGGCCAACAAAAAAGTTGGTGCCCGGCGATGCCTCCAATTCTTTTTGCCGCATCATCATGGCGCCGTAATTTCTTTTGGAAGATCGGTATACAAAACGGCCACCATACTCCAACGGTATCTGGTTGCCGTTATCATCCAGCCCGATACGCCTGCTGAAAAAAGGTTGTATCCGCATCAAACCGCCCGACTCATCCGGGCTCTGACTTACACCGATGCCAAACAGGCTGGCGTTTTCTAAAAAGAATTGCCTGCGTTCAGGGAAAAAAACAGAAAACAGCGTGGTGTTGTTTACCTGCCTGTCTGCATCGGCCTGCGCAAAATCAGTATTGGCAGTAAGGTCCAACACAGCATTGGGATTGATGGCCCACTTAATTTCGCCACCGGCTTTTAGTTTGGCATCGCTTGCTATTTTAACGCCGTCAACTTTTTGTTTATCGTACGAAGTAATTAAATAGGGTTGTACCCTGATATTGGTTTTTGGTGGTGGCGGTTGTAAATTCCTTAACATGCCTGCATAATCCATGCGCATTGAAGTAAACGAGCGTGGATAGGGTGAAAAAGCTGTTACTTCATTCGTAAGCCGGCGATTGCGGTAAATATTAAAGCCCCAGTTTTGCACACTATCGGTAGTTTTTGGGTAACGCAATGTTTGCCATGGAATAGCAATCTCAGCTATCCAGCCAGAGTCCGTCCTGGTTGTTCGAACCTTCCAAAGTCCATCCCAGTCAAGATCATAATAGATATCATCAAACGACAACAAGTCCCGCTGTACGCCATAAGCATTCGTTGCAAGCGACATGGAATTTCGTTTGTCATTAAATCCATCAAATGATAGCATGACCAAATCATGCTGCAGTACATTGAAGTCGCGTTTAAAATCGGTAGCACGTATGGCATTTTTACCAAGCGAGTCCTGCGAGAAAACGCCGAAGTATAAAAACTGTTTGTTGTACAATACCTTAACCTGTGTTTGAAAGTTAGGTGCTGTGCCTTGCAATGGTTCTACCTGTATGAAGTTAGCAGAAGGTCTTGCCAGTTGCCACTCTGGCTCTTTCAATTGTCCGTCTATATGAAGGGTAGTTTGTATTTGCACCGCTTCCAGGCTCCGGCGCACCGAATCGGGTTTAAACATATCGTTGTCCTGGGCAAAAGAATAAAAAGAATTGAGTAGCAGCAGTATCGTTAGTCGTTTCATGTATTGTAATAAGCGGGCTAAGATATTGAAAATATCAGCAATCGCGGCAACCTGGCATGCAGACGGTAACAATACAGCCGCATAAATTACATCCCTGTTAAAAAAAATATAAAGCATACATGATGTTGTATTCGTACGAAAAAATTCCTACCTTAGTTTTGTGAAAGAGAAATCAGACCGGATAATCAGATCAAATGTTGGGTGCATGTAAACAAAAATAATCCAGCACTGATATAGCAGATCAAATGCAAATGGAATAAGACAGAGAATAATTAACCTTTCAAATTGTTGTATGGAATTTCTTTTTTCAACGCCGGTTGTTGCAGAAATGATCCAGGCATTCGCCTCGATGCTGGTTCATTCTTTATGGCAAGGCATGCTGCTGTCTATAATTGCAACCATTATTATTTTTTCAACCAGAAGCACAAGTCCGCAGGTACGGTATAATTTATTATTGGGCGCTTTACTTGTATTTATAATGGCTGTTGCCACAACATTTAGCCTGCAGTTGATCAAGGCAAAACAATTGATAGATACCACACCATTTACACCAGCAGTTCAAACACAAGTAACAGCACCCGCTTTGAAAAAGGTATTGACTGAAAACAAAATATCCTTAGTTGATGCGATGATTGCTTTTATTGATGCGAATGCCCGGGCAATAGTAATAGTATGGCTTTTGATAATAGCAGTACAATTTATACGGCTATTGGCCGGACTGCACAGGGTGTATAAATTAAAAGACAGGCAGGTGTTCAATGCAGGCGATTGGTGGAATGAAAGAATTGTTGAACTAAGCAGGCAACTGCACATAAACAAAAGAGTACAACTTCTTCAATCAGCGATTGTGAAAATGCCTGCGGTGATTGGGTATTTTAAACCGGTTATTTTATTCCCCGCAGGTATGCTTGCATCGTTGCCTCCGGAAGAAATAGAAGCCGTGTTATTGCACGAACTGGCACATATCCGCCGGCAAGATTTCCTGGTAAACCTGTTGCAGCAACTGGCTGAAATCATCTTCTTTTTTAATCCTGCTGTATTGTGGGTTTCATCTTTAATAAAATCGGAAAGAGAGAATTGCTGTGATGAAATAGCTGTGCAGCAAACGAAAAGCAAACAACAATACATCAATGCCTTATTATCTTTTGAAGCCTTTAATTTACCGCAGGCTGCAACATTGGCTACAGCCTTCAACGGTGAAAAAAATCACCTGATGAACAGAATAAAACGAATTATTTATAACAACAACAAAACCTTAAATAACATGGAAAAGAAATTTTTAGCAACGGGTATTATTGTAACCAGTGTATTGATTTTTTCATTCACATCTAACAACGCCCAAACACAAACTCCCGGTAATAATAGTGCGACTGGCATAACTATTCAAACAGACACGGTTCCTGTTCCTTCGGCAACTGATCAAATGATCAATGGTACCATCAATTCAACCCAAAACGGGAAAAAATACACGCTGGTAACAGAAAACAACCAGGTAAAAGAACTGTATGTGGATGGCAAAAAAATACCGGAGGAAAAAATGGACAATTATAAAAAAGTTACCGGTAAAATATTGACTGACACTAAAATTGAGCTGGAGCAAGCACAAAAAGAAATGGTCGAATCTGCGAAAGAAATAGAGCAATCCAAAAAGGAAATAGAAGAGGCAAAACTGGAAATGGTGCAATCTGAAAAAGAGATGGCTGAATCTGCAAAGGAATTAGAGCAATCCAAAAAAGAAATGGACGAAGCCGCAAAGGAGATGGCACTGGATAAAGTGCAGGCTGACAACGATATCGAGCAATCAAAACGGGATATTGCGCAATCGAATATTGAGATGGCCGAGGCAAAAATTGAAATGGAAAAGGCGGAAAAAGAAATGAAAGAAGATTTGAAGCAATCCAAACTGGATATGGAAGAGGCCGCTAAAGATATGGCGCAGGCAAAGAGGGACATGGAGCAGGCCGCAAAAGATGAAGTCCCGGCAAAAAAGGACGAAGAGCGGGCGAGGTTGTTGCAGGAAAAAATAATTGCGGGCCTTATCAAAGAGCATATTATTACAGATAAAAATGAACTGAGCTCTTATAAATTAAGCAATAATGAGTTGATTGTAAATGGGGTTAAACAACCAGATGAAATTTTCAAAAAATTTAAGGATCAATATATCAAAGAGAAACATTTTTCAATGTCGTACAATAGAGAATAGTACAATAACGAACAGGCTTGCTAAAAAATAAGCGCAGTGCTAACCGCCATTTATCAACTGGTTAACACTGCGTTTATTGTTGCTGTTTACAATGCAACACCCAAAACAACATTGGCATAAAAGCCCTGCGTATTTGTTTTGGGTCCGCCATTCAACGCAGTGGTATTTGTTTTCCATTTAGGGTTTCCAATGCCGGAAAAATAGCCTGCCTTAAAACCTACCACGGTATTATGCAAAAGTTTTTTATCGATTAACGGCATACAAGAAACATGCAAACCAACGTTGCTTACAAATCCGTTATAGGAAATATGTTGCTGGTTGGCGGTTCCGTTTAAATAGGAATTAAACGACTGAGTGCCGGCCAGCGTTTTTGAAATTCTTGCACCAAACCACGAGTAGCTGACGCCAGCGAAAGGAATGATAAATGTGGTAGAAGATCTTAGCAATGAAATGCCCAAGGATGTGCCGACCGTAGTACCACGCAATGAATTTTCTGCATTGCCATCATCTTTAGTGGCGGTATAGGTTTGATAGTTGGTTAATGTGGCCAACCTTATTTGCGGGAACACGGTAAAGAAGCCAGCACCTCTGGTGAAGTAGGTTTTATTCAATTTCATAAAGCCCGCCGCTGCCAGTTGCTGATTCAGGTTATCAAAATCGGGACTTTGAAAACCGAAGGCACTATGCAACACCATTCTCTTTGGTACCAATGGTTTTGTGCGCTCTTTGGCAGCTGCAATATCTGCCGGACTCGGGCTGTACACCAGACTGGTAGCTGAGGTTGCGTTAGGTGCCTCCGCAGGCATTTTATCCAGCAGCATCAAATAGGGTTTGTGCAGATGATGGATAAAAATGTTACTGGTATCGTTCGGGAATTCTTTGTAGTAAGCGTCATCGGGTAACAATACAATGGTAGTGCCTGTTCTTACATAATTGTTGCTGTTGTAATAATCTGGTGCGTTAAAACCCGGGATAGATTTACTTACCATTTTAGATGCTACACCGCCCAGATATTTTTGAAAATTACGCTGCGCTTTTTTTGTAGGTTTATCTAATTGATTGTAGGCATATTTTATAGCAATCCTGTTGATTAAACTTTGCTTCTTAATCATGTCGCCGATCCCCGCAAAAGGGTTGGGACGATTAAAATCATTGGTTGTTTGAATAGAAAAAGGCACTTCCGGCACCCAGTCTGCTGCGTTCACCACATTGTAACCCCAGCCCCCCTGGACCATCGCTTCGTATTCGTAGGCATAATACAAATTGCCCGGCTTGGGGCCGGCACTACAATATGTTTTAAAACGGATATCCGCTGGTAGTTCATTTATTTTTTGCAGGTTGTATAAATAAGAGGTCATTAAAAAAGCAATGGCACCACCCTGGCTATGACCCATAATTAAAAACTCTTTAGTGCCTTTGCTATAGAGCTCTTTTATTTTTGGCAGTATGTCTTTACTTAAATAAGCCGTGCTCAGTAACCAGCCAACATGCACGGCTGCATTAGGGTTGGCCGCCAGCTGGTAGTTGAAAACTTCTTTGTCGTTGATTTGAATCTTGCCTTTTGCCGGTACCATGGCGGCATAAAAATTTACCAGCCAACTCTCCGGCTTTACGGTGGTACCTCTTATGCTGATAACGGCGGCATTGTTGGGTGCGGTCCACAGATCCCATAAATTATCAAGACCAATTACAGCAGAACGATAGATCATTTGATAATCTTTTGGTGCTTCAAAGTCCTTTGCATATTTTTCATTGGCGGCGGTTCTTACATTCAATAACATTAATTGTCTATACTCTTCTTTATCAAAACCGGGCTTAAGATGCTGAGCGCCGGCGGTAAGCAAAAATACAACTGCGGCAAGGGTAAGCGTTGATTTTAAAATCAGGTTTGCAGTCCAAGTAATGAATCTCATAATAGTTGTTTGAAGTGTTTGGAATAAAAGATTTTTGCGGGGTAAAGACAAGTCTCGCACAGTGTGTACAATAGTTACTGTGCTAAATTTATTGGTTTAACCGGCGCTGCAGTTAACCTGGCCAATAATATTTTATCATTGTTCAGCAGCAGTTGGTTATTAACAATGCTCCAGTTATTTACCTGGCCCAGTGCCTCCGTGAATTCCTGTTCCCTGGTGGCTTCAATACAGGCCATGCGTGTTGTTACGAGCGGTGAAAAATGTATGAAGTTTACGCCTGTCAAGTCAAAAGTGCCGGTAAGGTTGTTACAGCCTGCATTGCCGGATACCCTGCTAACCTGGCCTGGGAAAAAAAGTAAGCGGGCTTTGCCTGAGGTTACCGGTGTGCTGTTCAGTTCTATAAGATTCCATTGGTTGGCATACAGCAGTTCGCTGCCACCTGTAAAAGCAGTTTGTTTTTTAGTGCTGGAACAATTGGATAACAGCATGAGCAAAACAATTGCAATAAAGCATCGGTTTAAATTTTTCATAATTAAAAGTTTAAAACAAATGGATGATGAGAGCTATGATTTAGCCGAAGTATTTACTGAATAGAGCACTCTGTTTTATTAAGCAGTACACTCTTCGTAAAATCGGTTTCCTGCAGATTTTTGAAGACCATTTTGCCGTTCCGCTCTTCCATTTCGCCATACCCTTCCCGGGCCGTATCGTTTTTAATTAAAAAGATGATTTGCCTTACAGAGGTCACTCCTTCCGATAAAAATTTGTAATCGGCAATCAGCGTGTCGCCATGCAATACCCCATCGATGTCCCCGGTATTACTATCCTTTTCATACAATTTATACATCAACTTGCCGGTGACTACATTCGGAAATTTTTCCAGTTTTAAGTACACGGAATCTTTGCCGCCCGGGTTTGAATAACAATAAGTGTTTGGAATCATTATTTTCATTTCCCCGGTTTTTGAACTGTCTGTTACTGCGGTTGCTGTTGCAGATTTTTTTGTTTCGCGGCATGACGTAGCGTTGACAAGAGTCGTCGTAATTAGTAGCAGCAATAGATATCTCATAGTGTGATTAGTTGTTTGTTTATTTTAAACCTGTTGCAATGCTGGAAAAATAAAAAGGCTAACGGGAAAAATTTACTACAATACCCATGCTGATTTTTTATTACATAGACTTTTGTTGAAGAACCAGGCATTGATAATTGTATGAGGATAGTTTATGGTTTAGACGTGTTCAGATATAAATCGCTATTTCATTCAAATCGTTACACAAAATTTAATCAATTAATAATTTGCGGGTATGAACAAGGCGAAATATAAATGTAGCGGTGGGCAATTTTTTGCACAATTTCTGCCAGGGCTGCGGTTTAAAAAAAATAAAATAAATACCAGCAGACATAGCAAGATTCGGGTTTTACAAAATGGCAGGGCATACTACTTTTATAAAAAAAATAGCAAGATGAAAACAAATTTTTTGATGAAGTCTTTAAACGAAAATGAATTCAGTTCCCTGTTTGATCTGATCGATGATCAGCTGGCTGAAACAGGCGCTGTAAGAATGATCGTGGATAAGGAACGCGGGTTTCCGTGCAGGGTAAGCCTGGATAATCCTGCCATAGGAGAAGAAATTTTATTACTCCCTTACCAGCACCATAAAACAAATTCACCCTATCAATCCAGCGGACCCCTCTTTGTAAGAAAGCAGGCAACAACAGCTGCAATGGCAGTCAATCAAATTCCGGTGATATTGATGAACAAGCCACTTTCTTTAAGGGGGTATGATGAAAAAGGTTTTATGAAAGAGGCAGCTGTTACAGAAGTTGACGCATTGAGTGATCAGATTGACATTATGTTTTCAAATCCTTCCATCACTTATATCCATATTCACAGCGCTAAACAAGGCTGTTATAATTGCTCGGTTGAAAGGGTGTAAGTATAACAGAAACCTGGTGTTTTGTACGACCATCGGAAACATTTTTTCATGCGGTTTAAATGAATGACGAATTTATTGCAGGCAGAGATTTATTGAAATTGTTGTCAGATGAATTCCATTCAATTGCAGTAATTTCAATTCAGTAAATTATCAGCCACATGAAATGTATGTTGTTCCTGCACTCTTTCTTTTTTAAAGTAATTACCTGTTGCGGTTTTATTATTTGTTTTATCGTTGTTGACAGCACCGATGTATCAGCGCAAACCAACACGGATGGCTTGTATAAAGTTTTAACGCTCATCGGCGAAAAACAGGCGGCACGTGACTTGCCGCAGGATCATGGTGTAACAGGGCTATATCAAAAATTACTGAAACTTACAACTACTGCCAGTGCGCTACATACCCAGGCACATCCTGATGATGAGGCTGCTGACCTGGTGACTTATCTTGGTCGCGGCACTGGCGCCCGTACTGCTTTGCTGTCGTTGAACCGCGGCGAGAGTGGTGGAAACGTGGTGGGTGTAGAAGCATTTGATGCATTAGGATTATTAAGAACAGAAGAATTTTTATTGGCGGCCAGTTATTATGGTTTGGATGATTTGTATTTTACAAAACTGCTTGATTACGGATTTTCAAAAAGGGTAGAAGAGGCCTACGATAAATGGGGTAAAGAAAATGTATTGCGGGAAATGGTAAAAGTGATCCGCATCAACAGACCATTGGTGATTGTGTCCCGTTTTTATGGGTCGGCAAGAGACGGGCATGGCAATCACGAGGCAGCGGGCGAAATAAGTCAGCAGGCTTTTTTACTCGCCGGCGATCCTTTAGCATTCCCTGAACAAATTACCAGTGAAGGGTTACGGCCCTGGAAGGCGCTTAAATTTTACCGCGGGGGCGTAGAGGAAAATGAGCATTGGAATATCGGATTGAATACCGGGGAATATAGTCCATGGCTGGGCAAATCGTATAAAAATTTTGCTGCGCTGGGTTATAGCTTTCACCGCTCGCAGTTTGGCGGGCAAATCAATGAAGTCAATGGCCCCACTGTTCAGTATTATGAACGGCTTTACAGCAATGTAACAAGCAATGAAAAAGAAAATAGTTTTTTTGATGGAATAGATACCACTCTTACCTGCATCTTTACCATAACTGGTGAAACGGCACCCACAGGAGTAATGCCTCTGCTGACGGACATTGCAACAGATGTGACTCAAGCCATTGCCGCACTTCGTATTAATACACCTGCAGCCATTGTTTCCCAGCTTACGGATGGCTTGTCGAAAACACGGACTGCCATTCGTTTACTTCCGCATCAGTCTGAAGCAGCTTTTTTATTGCAGGTTAAAGAGCGCCAGTTCACGGATGCTATCAATACTGCGCTGGGTATTCATTTGCAAGCCGTCGCCGTGCCGGAAAATACAAGCGATACCCGCAACTTCTGGGAACCACTTGCAACGATGGGGTTTGCTGTTGCTGGCAGAACTTTTAAGGTACAAATTGAGTTGGTAAACAACAGCACGGTGTCAATTGAACCTAAACAGATCCAGGTTAACGGCCCGGCCGGAACTGGGTTGATCGGTAGTGAGGCCATGTTCAATCTGTTGCAAGCCAACGAAAAAATAACGCAGACATGTGATGTAACCCTTCCTGAAAATGCACTTTATTCGCAACCCTATTTTTACCGCGATTCGCTGCAGCAGAATCAATATTTTTTAAAAAACTCAGCATACGAGTATTTACCATGGGGAGCCCCGGCAATGAATGTTTCAGCCAGTTATACCATTAACGGAGAAGCAATTGAACTACAAATGCCGGTGCAGGTAAGGCAGGTCAATCTGCCTTACGGTTATAACGACTATACGCTAAAAATAGCGCCGGCAATCGCCGTAAATATCCAACCCCGGCAAGGTATTGTTCCGCTGAGTAAGAAAGCTAAGAGCATCGATGTAACTATAGAACTGGTGAATAATTATGATAGTGTAATTACCGGAACCCTGGCTTTGCAGGTACCTGCAGGCTGGAAAACAGTTCCGCAACAAACACCTTTTACATTCAGCAGGGCAGGCGAAAGAAACAACTTTACAATAAAAATGTTAATGCCAGCCATCGAAGAAAAAAGCTACTCCATACAGGCGACTGCAACGGCTAACGGCAAAGCCTATACGGAGGGCTATGAGCTAATCAGTCACCGTGATATGGACCAGGCTGTACTCTATCATGCAGCTATCGCCAGCATAAAAGGGATAAATGTCACAGTCACGCCAGGCATACGTATTGGCTACGTAATGGGTGTAGGTGACGAAGTACCACGTTGCCTTGAACAGCTGGGAGCCGCAGTACAATTACTTAACACCAGTGACCTTTCATCGGGTGTGTTAAGCAGGTATGATGTAATTATGCTCGGCACGAGAGCTTACGCCGTTCGAGCCGATTTAAACACTTACAATCAGCGGCTGTTGGATTATGCCAACAATGGCGGACACTTAATTGTGCTGTTTCAAACGCCGGAATTTATGCCACGGAAAATGGCCCCCTATCCTGCGGTATTACCGGATAATTCAGAAGAGGTTTCTGAAGAAGATTCCCCCATTCAGCTGCTGGCTGAGCATCACCGGGTGTTGAATTATCCAAACAAAATTAGCTTGAAAGATTTTGAGCAGTGGCAGGAACAACGAGGCTCTAAATTCTTCTCCACCTGGGATACTGCTTATACGCCTATCATTGCTGCTTACGATAAAGGCCAGGCACCGCAGAGCGGCGGATGGCTGATGGCTAAAGTTGGAAAAGGTTATTATACGTATTGTGCTTATGCATTTCACCGGCAGTTGCCAAATGGTGTAACAGGCGCTTACCGTATTATGGCGAATTTAATTAGTTATGGAAAAAAATAAGTCCTCGTTGCACAAGACTGCTATTTTTTATCTCCGTTCAGCCACACAACTTTTTGTTCCGGCTGATGTTCCATGCCAATGATATCCCGGTATAAATCAGGTCGTCTTGCTTTTATATACCGATAGCCACCCGCTTCCGTTAATTTTTGCTGTGTAAAGGTAGCCGTTACAAAACTATCATCCAGCAAACGGCATTCGGCAAGCACATCGCCAAACGGATCAATGATCATAGAACATCCATTTTTTAACTGGTCATCATCCATACCAATCGGATTACTGAATACAACGTATACCGCATTGTCGTACGCCCTGGAAGGCAGCCACTTCATCAGCCAGCTGCGGCCTTTCATGCCATCGAATTCGAGCCTCAGAGAAGTAGGGTCGTTTTCACGGTTGAGCCATAATGCCGGATCAACAAAACCTGCACCCGGCCTGGTAGACGGCGTACACATGGTTACGTGCGGCATAAAGATAATGTCGGCCCCCAGCAGTTTGGTAGCCCTTACGTTTTCTATAATGTTGTTATCATAGCAAATCAAAATACCGCATTGCCAACCTTTGATTTCAAAAATGCAATACGCATCGCCCGGTGTTAAATGCGGATTGATAAACGGATGTAATTTTCTGTACTTGGCCACCAGCCCTTTTTCATCTACACATACATATGCTTTGAATAAGTTCCCCTGTTCATCTTTTTCAAACAGACCCGCTAAAATAACAATACCATGTTTTGTTGCTATCGCAGTGAGCGCAGCAATACTTTCACCACCCGGAATAAATTCTGCCAGCTCCAGCATTTGTTCTTTTGAAAGATGACGGGCAAAACTATAGCCTGTGACAGAGCATTCATGAAAGGCAATAACATCCGTCCCGCCGGCAGCTGCCTGTTGTGAAAGGGAATCGATAACAGACAGGTTATAACTTTTGTCACCGCTTTTATTTTCAAACTGGGCGGTAGATATCCTGAGATTATTCATGATAATGATTTTAGTTGTTGCACAAAATTATGCAGCAGGGGATTAATAAAATTGTACAATTCCGACACGGCACTTTAATTACATTTCAGCAAATTCCACAAAATTGGAAGCTAGTTTTTGCGCTTTGCCCAGGTATAGTTTCGGCGTAATACCAGTATGTTTTTTGAAAGTCTTGATAAGATGTGACTGATCAGCATAACCTGCGGCATACGCAACAGCAGTAAGGTTTTCACCCTTTTTTAATTGTTTTAGAAAGCAATGTAGTTGTACAATGCCGGCAAATTTTTTTGGAGCAATACCGACAGATTCAATAAATTTTCTTTCAATGTGCCGTTCTGAATAACCGGTTAATTTTACCAAATGGCGAATTGGAACAATACCCTTGTTTGATACAATACAATTAACGGCTGCGTTCACCATTGTAATGTCAATAAATGATTTTCTTACAAGAATGTCCATGAAAAAACTATTCAGCAGATGAACCGCCTTGCCGGGAGAAAAATTATCTGCTAATTTTTCCTGCAGGCTGATTGCCTTTTTGCCAAGCAGGTCTTCTGTTTGTACAATGGCATCCTGCATTTGGGCAATATGCGTTCCAAGCAACTGATATAAGCCGGTTGGTTGAAAAACTACAATTATCAGGGCTGTTTCGTTGAACATATGAATGTCCCTGAAATTAGTTAACTGACCGTATAAAAATGAACCCGGTAAATATTGCGGCAGCCCGTTATCGTTGCTAAAATCAGCCAGGTTGTTTCTAAGGGAAAGTACCATTGCGGGATTACCATCAGAAAACAAGCGCAGCTTTCGTATCTGCGACTGATTGCTTTCTAAAAAAAGGTAATGTTTTATTAAACCGGATAATTTGTCGGCAGGTGAAATTTGCATAATAAAGGATTTTCAGCCTACCCAAATATAGCGGATAGTTTTGGATAGAAAAATGCTGAAAAGCGAACCGGGAATTATGTGTAAGCTAATGCAGCACGGGAAGAAAATCAGGAGACCGCTGACAAAACAAACTTATTGACCACAATCATTTTTTTCACTAATAATTGTCATTGACAAACCTTAAAGCCATGTCTATTTTTGGTTTAACGTTTGACCATTGTTGGTAAATTCAATCTGACGGAATTCATAGTGCAGCATGATAAGGTAAACTGAATGGTGTGTGCCACGGAAAAGAGGATAAAGTTGGTTTACCCTGATAAATTTCTTTCGCAGAATTGTATAACACTGTTTTTACTTTTTAGCATTTTTTGCAAATGCCACATCAGCATGCTGATCGTTTTGCAGATTTTACCAATTACAAGTCAGCAAAGTTATTATTTGGTTGACCATGCGGTCACACACAATGATACACGGTGAAATCAATTTGGCAACAGCTCTTTTGGCTATTAGTTTTGGTATTGAACAGTTTCCGGAAACACTGTATTTTAAGTCTTATAAATCTTATCGATTCCCAACATCGGGTACTATTTTTCATCATTTAAAATCTATAAAATGAAACTCAAACTATGGATGCTTGCAGCAGTATTAAGCCTGTTTGTTTTGTCCTGCAAAAAGGAATTTACCAGCCAAGAAACGCTGTCTTCTAAATACAACCAGGCGGACGACGGATTGCTAAAAGACAATCCCCACCTTACCATTGCTGTCGTTTCCGACATACATTACATGCACCCGTCTTTATTGGTGAACAACGGCGCCGAGGGCGTAGCCTTTCAAAGCTACGTAGCCCAGGATCCTAAACTGGTGCAATTCAGTGATCCCATTTTCAGGAATGTATTGGCTGATTTAACAGCACAGCGGCCGGATATTCTACTTGTTCCGGGCGACCTTACAAAGGATGGCGAAAAGATTGGCCACCAGGCGATGGCGGCTTTTTTTAACCAGTTGCAAAGCGGTGGTACCAAGGTGTACGTTATGCCCGGCAACCACGATATTAACAATGCCAAGGCAAAGAAATACGATGGTAACAACGACTACCCCGTTGAGATGACGACAAAAACTGATTTTGAAACCATCTATGGCAATTTTGGATACAACAATGCTATTTCCAGGGATGCGAACTCATTAAGTTATGTGGTACAACCAAAAGCAGGATTACGCATCATTGCAATTGATGCCAGCAGGTATGAAGAGTACGGTCCCTCCGGCGACATTGCTGCCGGTAGAATTAAACCGGCAACCCTTGCATGGGCACTAACGCAATTAGCACTGGCAAAGCAACAACACATCACTGTCTTTGCCATGATGCACCACAATCTTGTAGAGCATTATGCAGGGCAAACACAGATAGACCCCGGTTATGTAGTGGAGGATAATATCAACATAGCCAATAGCCTGATGGACGCTGGAATAAAAATCATTTTTACCGGTCACTATCATGCCAATGACATCACCGCCTACACCCACAATGGAAAGGAACTCTTTGATATTGAAACAGGTTCGCTGGTAACCAATCCCAGCCCATACCGCATTATAACAATGAAAGAAAATACACTGGATGTAGATACAAAAACAGTACAATCTATTGCGGCTCCCTTGCCCGGTGGTTTAAGTTTTACCGCCTATTCAAATATGTTTCTTACCCAGCACCTGGATGGCTATTTTAATTATTACCTTACCACACTATTGGGTGCGCCAGCGCCGCTTGCTTCCTTTGCAGCACCATTGTTCAGAAACGCCACTATAGCCCATTTTGCAGGGGATGAAAAAATGCCGCCTGATCAACGTAAACAAATTGACCAGCTGGCAACCATGTCCCAGCAGCTGGCTGGTATTGCGACAACATTGTGGACAGACCTTGGTGTAAAGGATAATAAAACACCGATTAAATTTCAGTAAATACAAAGCGGGGTTTCCTTAAAGGGTTATGCATCATTATAGCATGACCCTTTTTTATTTGATGCAGATAAGTTCTTAGTCAGGCACCATACGGTATTTCCCTTTTACGTTTTGTATGTAATAGGTAACGGTTACTTTGGCGGTTTTAAATTCCGTCCACACTTTCAGGGGAACGCCTTCAAGAATGTGTTCTGTTCTGTCCTGTGTTGAGTATACCAGGTAGCCAAAATAATTATCACAACTGTAGTACGCCGCACTTAAAAACCAGGAGCTTTTACCGAAGGGAAGTTCATCGGAGAGTACGAAGGACGTGTTTTGTATTGCGCGGGTGGCCTCATTGTACGACCGGAAATTAGCCGGCAAATCATCGCATGTTTGGGCCTTTGCAGTTGCTTGAAATATCAGCGCCAGCACCAAAACTAAAAAAATATTTTTCACCTGGGAACGTTTTATTGATACACAGCCATTTCGTTTTAATGGCGTATTTTTTTAGCAGAACAAATTCAAAGCAGCACTGCACCATTTTTATTGGGCAGGTTAAAGACCACCGGCGTCAATTATTTGCTCTTCTTTTAAGCAGTGCCTTCAACGCACCTGTTGACCATAGTGCCCAAAGCACCAGCAGGGGTTGAAAGAATAACCTGGTTAATCTTTTAGCATCGGTATCGAGACCAAAAGCATTTACACCATTTACATATTGCGCAATGTTACCCGGAAAAATCAATACATAAAATATTGTCAGTGCGATACCAACTCTTACTCTTTCTTTTTTCCAAAAGATCATAGCAAGGCCCAACAGCAGTTCCACAACACCTGAGAGCAACACGACCAAATCTTTACTCATGGGTATCCAGTCAGGAACCTGCGCCTGGAATGCAGCCCGCTGAAATGTCATATGCCCGGCTGCGGCCAACACCATAAAAGTGCCGAGCATTACTCTTGCTATTTTTTGAAAACGTGTTGTTTCAATTTCTCTATTCACCGGTTGATTGTTTAATGGATGTTATTAAATTGTGTTGATATAAACGTAGTGTTTAATTTTCAAAAGCTTCAAATTATTTTTGTTTTGAGCGAGGGGTACACCGGTCGGCACCAAAGGTCAGACCGGTGTAATTACGAAACGGGAAGTAAATAAAAAGATATTTTCAGCAATATCGGTAATAGAGTAATCAAGCATTTGCTACCCACTTGCATCTGCATTTTATTATACTTATATTAGATACAGTATTTATTTTTTCATTTTTAAACAAAAGGAGGTAAGTATGAAATTTATGGTTACATGGCGTACACACGCCGACAAAAGACAGGCTGTTTTTAACGCCTTTTCTCAAATGACCGCCGAAGATGATAAAAGAGACATGGGCGACAAAATCAGGCTGATTGGCCGCTGGCACGACCTTAGCCAGTTTTCAGGCGTTGCTATCTGCGAATGTGATGATGCATTGGCAGTAGCAAGCTGGGCGCTTAACTGGAATAATGTGCTGGACCTGCAGACAGTAGTTGTACTGGATGACGAAGAAGCCAGGGCTGTTGGTAGAAACAAATTAGCAGCGGCTGCGCAGGTAAAACCAGCTCCGATTGCTAATTAAAGGGATTTAAAACTGGCATATTACGGATATTTTTCCGTACAGCATATCCTTGTTTTATGCCAGTTGTTTTTAACATGCTGCCAATACCTCTGCACCAAATAATCTCCGTTGCTTCTTTTTTGCCCATATAAATAAATTGTACCAGAAAATTTTAAAGTGCAGGTTGTGCAAATGAATAAAATTGTGCCGGCAAAAAATGCTGATCATGCATTACCATTATTTCCAAAAGCTCTGGCGGCTGGTTTGTTGTTCTTGTCATTTACTAAAAGAAATTCCGGTTCCTTATCATTAAAAAATTAAAGTTGAATGTGCGCTCGCTTATTCAAAGCCCGGCTATTGTGATCCAATGCGCTTTCTTTAAAATAGTGCTTGAGAAAACCATTAGTAAAGAATTGAACTGGGATGACTTTTCAACTAACTCTAAAGTTGCTGAGTTAACCGAAAGTACATATGCCTTTATTAAAAAAATAAGACGTTATTTGAAAATGCATTTCAGTTATCGATTCCGCCATCCGCGTCAATGAAAGTCCCAAAACGGCATGCGGTAAAAGTGTGCGACGCAACGATGCCGCCATAAAAAATACTGATGGTTACATAAAAAAAATTACCACGCTAAATCCCCAGTACTTCTTTCAATTTAGCATAGCCGGCTTTGCTTACAGGCAAACGTGCGCCGGTGGTTAGCAAAGCAAGGTGACTGTCTTTTTCGTACGGATCTATGCGGGTGATGAGTTGTGCGTTGACAATATAGCTGCGGTGTATGCGGATGAATTCCTGTGGTGGCAGCATGTCTTCAAAATGCTGCATGGTTTTCTTTTTCAGGAAGCTACCTTCGGCCGTTACGATTTTTACATAGTCGTCGGCGGCTTCCAGGTATTGTACCTGTGCTACGGGGATGATTTTTATTTTACCATTGTCTTTTACTACAACGCGGTTGCTTTGCGTGGCTGCCTGTAACGCAGTTTCTACAACGGCTTGTGCTGCGTTGTTGTGAGGTTGCTGCAGTTTTTGCATGGCTTTATCAAAGCGTTCTTTGCTGAATGGCTTTAATAAATAATCAGCGGCATGGGCATCAAACGCTTTGATGGCGTACTCTTCGAAGGCCGTGGTAAAAATTACCTGCGGCGGATTATCGATGAGCTCCAGCATTTCGAAGCCATTTATTTTGGGCATTTGTATATCCAGGAAAATTAAATCGGGCTGGTGTTGCTGGATGGCCTTCATGCCTTCGAAACCATCGTTGCATTCCTGCACCACTTCAATGTGCGGATAAGCCTGCAGGTATTCTTTCACCATCATTCTTGCCAGTGGTTCGTCGTCAATTATGATTGCTTTCATTTTGTTGCGGTATGCTGATTGTTGTAATAAATTGTTGTGCTTCTTTTTTTATCTGTAATAAATCGTGCCTTGCAAATAACAAAAATAAACGTCGCCGGATGGAAGACAAACCAAAGCCCGTTCCTTTTACCGGCGCTGAGGTAGTTTCGTCGAAAGGGTTTTGTACGCTGACTTCCAGCAAGTCGTTCACTTTTTTTGCCCGTATAAAAATAGTGACTTCGCCAATGGTATCATACAGTCCGAACTTGATGGCGTTTTCAACCAACGGCTGTAATAACATAGACGGAAGATGCATTTGCAAGGCAGCAGGTTCTGTTTCAATCTGTGTTTGCAGGCGGTAACCAAAGCGTACTTTTTCTATGTCGAGGTACAATTGCAGGTATTGCAGTTCTTCTTCAAAACTGGTCCATTGCTGCTGCTCTTTTTTTAATGTGCCGCGTAAAAAATCACTCAGCTGTTGTATCATGTGCCGGGCTTTTTCTGGCTGGCTTCCGGTAAGGGCGCTGATGGAGTTTAAACTGTTGAATAAAAAATGCGGCTGCAATTGCTGGCGTAATTTATTCAGTTCTGCTTCTCTTGCCAACCGTTCCATGGCCTGCTTCCGTTCGCTATCGGCTTGCTGATCCTGCTGCGAATACCAGAGCAAACTTAACACGGTACAACAACCGATGATCAAAAAAGCAATGGCAAACCGGATGAGGGAAGTATGGCCAAGCATTGTTAAATACGCCGTATCATTTTTAAACACCCGCCATAAAATGATGCGCAATAACAAGAGCCATAAAGAACTTAACCCAAAGCTGATGATGAGTGTGTACCAGTATTTTTCTTTTTTGGGAAGGTAGTACCTCATGTTGTTGATGATGAGCAAACAGAAGGCTTCGAGCAGTAAATTGCTGATGACAGAATCTGTGATGGCACGGGATACAGGGATGCCGAAATCCAGCAACACATTTACCTGCAGCGTGCTCCATATCCCAAACCAGGACAGGAAAGTGATAAAGAAAACCAGTACGCTTTTTTTCTGTGATGAGGTATTACGAGCCAATGGACATGCTGTTTAAACAAGTGAACTGATGCAGGCTTCGCTGGAACAATTGCGACGCCATTTTCTGTATGCTGCGAATGTACGCCTCTGCATTTGCTTCTTCTTTTATCGTAGAAAATATCTCTGCGCCATCGGTGGATTGTGCAAGCAAATGCAGCTCACATACATCAATGAATTTCCATTGCACGCCTATGAGACTTCCTTCTTTTAAGCAATCACCTTCTCCCAGTAATCTGGCTTTGTGAAACGCATGCAATTCATCATCTGCATAAATCAGGCGGACCTGTTCTTCAAATTGTGCGGTATGCGTACCCGATCCGCAAACAATTCTGAAAACCAATTTTGCAAGGAACCAATTCATGAGCTGTAGTTTTGTTATGGTCAATAGTGAATGGTCAATAGTCAATGGTGAGTTGTGAGCGCTCAATCGTCAATGGTCGTTGGTGATTTTGTTTTTGTGGGCCCTATTCACCACTCACTATTCACCATTCACCAACTCGCTAGTAGCTTCTAATCTCCACGCCACCGAATACCGCAGAACCTTTTAGTATCAATATTTTTCCGGGATTGATGGTGGCATCCGGATTGAATCTTCTCTTATCATCGATGCCATGAAAGACACCTTCGATGTCATTTTGCACAGACCAGTGTGGAGGTATTACCAGTTTTACACCGCCGAATACGGCTTCCAGTTTTAATATCACCGTTCCGTTAATATCGGCCTGGCTCAGGTCAATTTCTGCACCGCCAAATACGCAGGAGATGCGGCCACCCTGGAAATTTTTTGATACTATATTTTTTACTACGCCGCTGAACACGGAACGTACATTCAGGAAGTCTGAGCTGTCGATAGAACCTGCTACAACCGGCGATTGGGGAACGCCGTATACGTCGGTTGTGCTGGTTGTTTGTTTATTGATATTAATATCGGCATTAAAATCAACCCAGCTTTTTTTGTTGGGCCTTAGTATAAACAATATTCCCACGCCTATTATCACCAGCGGCCAGAAAAGAGGCTGCAAGCCAAGACTGGGAATAAAATCGCTTACCAAAAAAAAGCCGCCTACACCGACTAAAATTATCCACCCATTGTTTCTGAAATTATGTTTTACGCCGGAGTAAATACCTACCAGTATTAAAATCATTGGCCAGGAAAATAACCAGCCTGGCAGCCAGAAGCCCATGTTACGCAATAATAAAAAAGCACCCACGCCCACCAGTATCAATCCTGCTACTACTCTTCCTCCATCATAGTTTCTTGTTCCTTTACTGTTTTCCATTGTGTTTAATTTTATAACACAAATGTATAGTAGCGCAAATACTAATGAAAATGGCATTAGGCAATTGCAGGTGGAAAGGCGGTAAACGCAGGTATTTTGTAGGTGAACGCAGAAGGTTTAAAGCTTAAGGCTGAACGCTGAAGGCAAAGACAGAAAGCAGTAGGCAAAAGGCAGGAGACAAAAGGCTTAATGCTTAAGTAAAAAGTAAAAATTGGGGATGGTCTGTGCCTGGCCTTTTTTCGCCATTCCCAGAGAAGTATTCGTGTTATTTCTTTTCTCCGGTGATGATGCTTCTGTTGCCGGTGGTGTGGGTTTCTCGTATGTTTACAAAACCGGCAGCTTCCAGCAGCGGAGCCAGTTCTGTAATGGAATAACATTTGCCCCAGCAGGAAAACATCAGCAGAATAGAATACTCGGCCGTTGACAGCGGGCCTGATTTATCCGGGTTAACATGGGCATCATGAATCATGATTACGCCACCTTTATTCAGGCTGTTGAATGAGTTGTTGATCAGGATTTGGTTTTGTTCCAGCGTCCAGTCGTGCAGTACATGCGAAAATAAATGGATGTCGAAACCTGCGGGGATGGACTGAAACATATCGCCTTCGATGACTTTTACAGATGCTTCTTTTTCTTTATTTCGGATAGAAATTTCAGCAATTTTATCTACAGGTGATTTTTCTAAAATGCCACCGGTGAGGTTGGGGAAATGATCAATGATGGAACAAACATACACACCGGAAGCACCACCGATATCAAGCATTGTATTGTATTTACTGAAGTCGAATTTTTTTGAAATAGCCGGAGCCATTAATGCCGCACGGCTATCCATACCCGCTGTGAACATCGCTGCAAAATCAGGTCTTTCCATGGCTTTCGCCCAGTCCAGCTCATCTTTTTTAGCGCCCCAGCTTTGTGGCTTTCCGGTCTTCAATGCATCCAGCATTTTTTCAATAATCGGCCGCTCAAGCAGGTTGGAAAAATAGGGGATCAGGTTCCATGTTGAAGTAGATAACAAAAACTCGGACGTCTTTTTAGTAACTACATAGTGACCATTTTCGATGGATATCAGGCCCAGTGCAACAAAATAAGTAAGCATTACATCGGTGCACCGACGGTCTGTTTTAAAGTGATTGCAGATGCCTTCGAAATCCAGTTCGTATTTTTCAATGGCTGTAAAAAAATCGAGATGGCCAAGCGCAGTGATCAACAGGTCTGTAGCGTAAACGCTGTCTCTTAAACCAATCAAATCAGCAGGGTCAGTTTCTGGCAGGGCAATCGTATCGTTTGTCATTTCAGGCAATTTATTTTAGTTTACATAAGGAGCAAAAAGCAATGATTGTTTAAGACACAGACTTTAATATTTCCAGTATGGGCGCATCCACATGTCCAAACAAGGATACACCGGCTGCACCATTTTGCATCGCAATTTCAATGCCTTTTTTTATATCATCATTGCTTTTAAAATCGGGTAAATACAACCCGGCGTACAACGGAAATTTTCCGCCAATTCCTTTAACTCCTTCAGCTACTGCATCGCCGATCCATCCAATATCTTCTTTATAAAAGCCATGATAGATCATCGGGCAAACAGCATCCAGGTTCCAGTTCGTCCAGTCTTGCCGCACATTTCTTTTAGCCACTTCCGGTGTTGGGAAAACCGCTGCTGTAATGGGTTTCTTAAAATCATGGGCTACAGCAGACAGCCTGTTTACAATTCTTGTTATGTTATTGTAACGGAACCTGCGCCAGGATAAATTCTGTTCGGGATACATTACAGACAACGGATCAACGCCTTTTTGTAAACGAAAATTTTCCCGGCAAACATCACAGTAACAATAATCGTATTCAGGCAATTCTTTGGTTTGTTCAATCCCATAATTATCCCACAAATTCAATGGCAAAATAACATCGCAATAACGCACATAATCCAGGTGAATACCATCAACATAATCTTTGCTGAGTATGCTTTTCACATCAGCTTCCAAATACTGGTACACTTCTTCTTTGGATGGACAAAGCCAGCGGTAATAACTCACATAAGGCGGGTTTTCAGCGCAGGATTCCAGCTTGCGGTTTACCGCATACCATTCGGGATGTGCTGCCAGCAATTCCTTTTCACCACGGTTCATGGTCCACATCCAGCGATGAGCTGCGATGTTATTTTTCTTTGCCAGCCGGTAATGTTTTTCACTGTCGGCTTCAAAAAATATACCGCGGATACCTGCATCATGATAAGCTGCATACAAGGCATCAATGACTGCATCTGTATCTTTTGGATTGGGATTGATCCATACCCAATGCTTCCATTTCTTTTTATTCTTTTTTAAATATCCATCACCTGCGGTAGCGGTTAGGGAGAGCTGTGCGCTTGCTACACCTGCTACCAGCGCTGATTTTAAAAATTGTCTTTTGCTGATCATGGATTGATTGCTTTACTTATTTTACCATCCTGGTCTATCTGCCACCGTTCCCCAATACCGGCAGGCTGCAGGATTGCTATGTATTGAAGCCCTGTTGCCACCAGTTCGATATGGCAATTTAAGCCAGCACTTTCAATTGTTGAAGGAAAATTTAACAGCGGTAAATCGGTTGCGTATTGGAGATGTTGCTGCCGGTATTGCTGTTGTTTATAAAACAGTAACCACAAATATTTTTTGTATGTTTCGGCCGCAGGCAACGGCATATTTATTTTTGATGAACCTGCGTTTTGCGTGCTGAACTGCAGGTAACCCCAGCGTTCGGGCATGTGCATGTTGATTGGTCCCTGCTGCGACCAAACCCAGTTGTGTTCGGGCAGCGGACGTTTTGAAACAGAATCCACTTTCTTAATATAATTACCATGAACGATTTCAGTTTCATATTCAACCCTTGAAAAATTGATGCGCCAGAAACTTCCATCTGCAGGCACCTGTTCTTTAAAGCCGGTAGCAATGGAACGCAATGGAATGGCCATTTCAACAAACCATTTTTTATCAATGTCCCTGGTGTTATTAACAGAACCTTGCACGGATACAGCAGACTTCAATTGCTGTACATCCCAGTTGATCAGGGCGACGCCACCATTGCGGTAGGGTTTGGTTAAAAACAAATCGAAAATGGTATTAAGCGCATTTACTTCGATCTCAAAATAGTTGTGCATATCGCCATCCGGATCGATGAAAATTTCAAAATCATTGTCATTGAAAATGATGTCATCATGGTGTTTCAGTGTGGCCCAGGTGTTGGGCTCTTCCAGCTCAGCAGCGATGTATACATATTGCGTATCCCAAAGCATTTTAAAACGCGTTTTCAATGGAGGAACGGGTTTTTTATTGCCTTCAATGTCAACAAAATCATCTGACCACCCTGCCTTGCTCCACGATGCTTCTTTTAATTTGCCATCAATTTTCATAGGGTCTTTTGTTTTGTAAATGGTGTATTGCAGTGGGGTGGTAAATAACTGTTCGTAGCCCCTAAAAAGGTCCTGGGCATTGACGGGTTTGACAGAAATAGAAGTAATGATAAATGCAATGCAAAAAATACAGCGATTCAAAATCAAAGTGGTTTAAGGTTGGTGGTTCAACAATTAAATAATAATGGTAAGTTAATTCAATTGTTGATTCGCAACGCTTTGCTGCAGGAGTTTATCCCGCTTATTTTTTGTACATTAAGCCTTTAAAATAGCTCTTTGCTTTAATCCATCCAAATAGGTCGAGTTTCTTAAAAGACGAACTTCTTTTCCCCGCGTCATATTATTTAGCCAGTGTTGCTTCCATGTCAATCAACAACCCTTCTGGAGGAAGAATGCCTCCGGAAGATTCAAAGGCAACTTTATTTGGCCAGCTTTTTACTGCCATTTTTTCTGCAATTTTTCGGTCGCCGGTCTTTTCAAAAATTAATTGTTTAATGGTAGGTTCAGGCGCCCAAATTTTTGCAGTGGCAGGAATACCAAATTCATCCCATGAAGGGGTAATACCATATTTTTCTTTGAATGCATTTTCGCCGGGGCAAATAAAATAGATGGAGGTGATACCCGGCTGATATTGTTTTGTAATGACATTCTTAAGCAGGCTATATTCCACCTGTAACGGATCAATAAATTGTTTATGGTAATTATACCAGGCATTCATTAAAAAGAGAATGCTAAACCCGCCTGCAACAATGTTACTGGTGTTTTCTTTTTTAATCAGAGAAAAAATTGTTTCCGCTACAAGTAAAAATGCAATCATATCCAGAGCAAACAAGGTGCGGTTGGAAGAATAATTTTCCTGCACGATAAGAGAAGGCAGATCGGCGAACATGGCAAAAACAATCAGCCCCAATAAATACACCAGGTTATCTGCCGATGATTTTGTGCGCTGCGTGATTAGAGTAGCCGCCAGCCATCCGAATAAAACAGTTCCGTAAACAATCAGTCCCTCAACACTTTTTTCTGTAAAAATATACGTAAAATGAAAAGCCGTTGCCAGCGGCATTGAGAAAAAAAACAACAATTTATTCACTGGATTAGTGGCGAACGCCCCTCTGCTGCTGGCTGGCAATGCATACACATTCAGCGAGTATTTAAATGCCAGGTAATACACAATAAAGATTACCAGGGAAAAAGCAAAGCCGATATAAATGGTTTTGCTGATTTTTTTTGTGGCGATAAAATGAATAAAAAAAGGGATAAAAAAGCAGCCAAAACAATGTTGATAAATGAACAATGCAGTTACACCTGTAATAATGGATAGTGCTATCCGTTTAGATGATACTTCTACCAGTTCACCATTGTAGCTTATACCTTGATATAACACAAACCCAGACAGCAGCGCACTTAAACAGGCTATAAACATTTCCATACAGGCGCTCCATCCAATGTAAATAATAAAGGGTGGCATGCAGATAAGATAAACCATTGCCAGCAAGACAAGCTGTTTGGGTAAACCGTTTTTAACAACCAGGGTACTGATAATATAATACCAAACCGGCAAGCACAGCATCCATCCAAAGAAAGAAAAAAGGCGGGCATAAATAACCTGGTGAACAGTGTGTATGTGGCTGAATACCCATTCAAAAATTTTGTAGGTAAGTAATCTTCCCTGTGGAACAGATGTTTCAAAATTCAGCCTGGTTGCGGCATCCCAAAGCTGGTTGGCTTCATCTGTATAGAGGAACTCGGCAGTAAAAACCGGGTAATAAATAATAAGTAGAGCAGCTGTTAAAAACAATAGTAGAATAACACTCGTACGGTTCATAATGGAGATTCATTTTTTTACACTCAGCTGAAGTTAATTGTAACCAGCACATCATTTTAAGTGCCGATATTAACGGTGGTAGTAGTTTTACCTACACCGCCCTTGATATTGTAAAGCGCAATTTTATTCAAGAAGGTAATTTAATAATTAGAAAGTTACTACTGTATTAATTTCGCCACAAGCCTATTCCATGCCGTTATCAGACTTCGTATTACGGTCATAAATGACACCAGCAAAACGTTTTGGGGTGTTGCCAGTGTACCGCAGTCCGCACCAGCCACCTTTATGAATGTTTTCAAATGGACTGAACAGCACCAGCCAGCCAGCACCTGTCTCCAGGAAGAAATACTCAAAGGAAACGAATGTTTAAAAATTTTGTTGCGAAGTATTGGGGACTGAAAATTACGTTGATTGGCGGGAGAGATATCGAATAAAGTGCGGTGGTGAGTAAAATAATGCCCACTGAATTTTTAGAGAGCGTTTTCGCCGTTGCATAAATCCGGCACATAATTTACTCACCATTGTTTTTGATTTCACTATTTTTTAGCTAGAGAAATTTAGCGGATAAAATGCAAATGCTACGATGAACAACATTAGAACTATATCTTACGCCCAGCAACTTAGTTTTCAATTATTACTGATTTTATTAATCGGTATTTTCATTTCTGTTGGTCATGGCGTGCTGGTACCTATTTATTTTTCTATTCTTTTATCGATATTATTGTTACCCGTTACCAACCTGCTGCAAAAATGTTACCTGCCGGCAACAATGGCCAACCTTGTGGCGGTTATTTTAGCCCTTGCGGTAATCGCCACAATTGTCTATTTTATTTCAGCGCAGATGATTGGCTTTTTAAACGATGTTCCTGCCATAAGGGAACACCTGGCCGGGCATATTACTTCACTGCAAAAATGGCTTGAACAAAAAGTGCATATCAGCACTGAGGTACAAAAATCTTACATCGACGATATCCGGGAAGGGGTTCGGCATTCGGGCGGCCAGTATATTGGCCAAACTTTTCTTACGGTATCGCAAACAGTCATGTTTACAATTATAGTAGCTATTTATTCTTTTCTGATTCTTTGCTACCGGCAATTAATCAGGCGGTTTTTGTTTGCCGTTTTTAGCAGCCAGCACAAAGAACGGTTGCAGTTTGTATTGCTCCAATCAAAACAGATTATTCAAAAATACATGACTGGGTTGCTGATAGAAATGGCTATTGTAGCAGCCTGCAATTCAGCTGTGTTGTTGATTATCGGGGTGAAGTATGCTGTATTCTTGGGCGTCTTTGCAGCGGTGCTAAATATTGTGCCGTATATAGGATTGTTTACAAGCCTTGTTTTTACCGTGCTTGTAACCCTGGGTAATTCATCAAGCATGAATGAAATTATCTGGATCATTGTCGGTATGGAAACGATCCATTTTTTAGATGCGAATTTTTTGATGACCAAGATTGTCGGATCAAAAGTAAAGATTAATGCACTGATGACGATTGTGGGCGTTGTAATTGGCGGTTCTATGATTGGGTTGCCCGGTATCTTTTTAGCGCTACCCACCATTGCCATTGTGAATGTGATTTTTTCCCAGATAGATGCATTGAAACCGTGGTCAATACTGCTGAGCGATGACAATGAAAATATTCCTGAAAAGCGCATCTTGCGGCATCTTAAAAAACTAAGTGATAAAAGAAAGGCGGCTGTTGTACTTACTCAGGCAAATAAATCTAACGCCACGGATCATTAGCAAACGGCTATTGAAACCAAACGCAAATATCCACCGTTGAATGACCGTACCGGTTGACAGCGCCATCCAATCAAAATTTGACATATACTCAATGAACTCATTTAAAAACTGTCCCACTGATCTGCACTCCGTAATTTTGCATTTCAAATAAACAGCTTGTATGAAATCCTGTCTACTTTTTTCACCATTATTTTTATTGATATTGCTTGTTACACCTTTTTACAATGCCATAGCGCAAAAAAAGAGCCTTGATCAAAAGGTAGATTCTGTTTTACGCCTGATGACACTGGATGAAAAAATAGGCCAAATGAACCAGTACAACGGCGACTGGGCGGCAACTGGTCCTATAACGAAAGACGGCGATAAGCAGGAGCAGATAAAGAAGGGCATGCTGGGTAGTATGCTGAATGTTACCGGTACAGATCATACAAGAACACTGCAGCAATTGGCAATGCAGTCCCGAATGAAAATTCCCCTGTTGTTTGGGCAGGACATAGTACACGGTTACAGAACGATTTTTCCCATACCGCTGGCAGAAGCGGCCAGCTGGGATCTTCCGGCCATTGAATTGTCTGCACGGGTGGCGGCAACAGAAGGCGCTGCTGCCGGCATTCACTGGACCTTTGCGCCGATGGTAGATATAGCAAGGGACCCACGCTGGGGCCGCGTAATGGAAGGCGCAGGTGAAGATACTTACCTGGGCAGTTTAATTGCCGCAGCAAGGGTGAAAGGTTTCCAGGGAAAAGGATTGGGCAATACAGATGCCATGATGGCCTGCGCCAAACATTTTGCCGCTTATGGTGCAGCAGTGGCAGGCAGGGATTACAATAGTGTTGACATGAGCAACCGCCAGTTACTGGAAACTTATTTACCCCCATTTGAAGCGGCCGCAAAAGCAGGCGCTGCCACCTTCATGAATTCCTTCAATGATCTGAACGGCGTACCGGCCAGTGGAAATGCCTACCTGCAAAGAACCATTTTAAAAGGCCAGTGGGGCTTTAAAGGTTTTGTGGTGAGCGACTGGGGAAGTATTGGTGAAATGATCAACCATGGTTTTGTAAAAGATAATTATGAAGCCGCTATGGCCGCTGCCAATGCGGGCAGTGACATGGATATGGAAAGCCGCAGCTACATTCAAAATTTAGCCAAATTGGTGAAGGAAGGTAAAGTGAAAATAGCGGTGATTGATGATGCCGTAAAAAGAATACTGAGAAAGAAATTTGAGATGGGCCTGTTTGATGATCCGTTCAGATTTTGCAATGAAGCAAGAGAAAACGAACAATCCAATAACCCTGCCCATATCACTGCGGCAAGAGAAGTGGCAAAAAAAAGTATCGTGTTACTGAAAAATGAAAAGCAGTTATTGCCGCTCAGTAAAGATGTTAAAAACATTGCGCTGATTGGTCCGTTTGTAAAAGCAAAATCTGATAACCTCGGATTCTGGAGTTACGACTGGCCGGATGATACTGCCCGCATTGTTACATTGTGGGAGGGTGTGAAAAGCAAGCTGGCTGCCGGTTCCAATGTATTGTATGCAAAAGGTTGCGAAATAAAAGATACCAGCCGTGCAGGTTTTAGTGAAGCCGTTGCAGCCGCCATGCAGGCGGATGTTGTAGTGATGACTGTAGGCGAAGCAAGAGACATGACCGGTGAAGCAAAAAGCAGAAGTGTTATCCGCCTGCCGGGTGTGCAGGAAGAGCTGGTGAAGGCCATCGTGGCAACGGGTAAGCCCGTTGTGGTACTGATGAGTGCCGGAAGGCCGCTGGTGTTTAACTGGATCGCAGACAACGTTCCCGCCATTGTGTATACCTGGTGGTTGGGTACCCAGGCGGGTAACGCCATCGCCGACGTATTATTTGGTGATTACAATCCTTCTGCAAAATTGCCCATTAGTTTCCCCAGAACAGAAGGACAAATTCCGATCTATTACAATTATTACAACACCGGCCGCCCCGCTAAAAATGATAGCGATTTAAACTATGTTTCATCTTATATCGATTTGCCCAACAGCCCGAAATACCCGTTTGGCTTTGGATTGAGCTATACCAGTTTTTCATACGGCGATATTGAATTAAGCAAACCCGTTTTTAAACCAACAGAAAAACTGGTAGTAAAATGTACGGTTATCAATACGGGTAATTATGACGGTGAAGAAACCGTGCAATTGTACATCCGCGATTTGGTAGGCAGCGTTGTAAGACCGGTAAAAGAGTTGAAAGGGTTTAAAAAAATACAGCTGAAAAAAGGAGCCTCCACAACGGTTGAGTTTATCCTTACTGCAAATGACCTTCGCTTTTACAATGACAAACTACAGTATATTTTTGAACCGGGCGATTTTAAAGTGTTTGTTGGTGGAAGTTCTGCGAGTGTGAAGGAGGCGGGTTTTACTTTGGTCAAGTGATGAGCAGATTGTTTAATGATGCAACTTAAAACCTGCGCCAGCTGAGAAGAAAGGAAAAGAACAAAAGAAATTATTTACGTGTTCTTTTTATTATAAATTAAGCCTCCAACGATTGAAGCTGGTGCAAAAATAATAATAGCGAGCAGTTGTGTCCAATGATTACCGGCTGATTTGACTAATGAGAAAGTGGCAAAACCTGCAATAATAAAAGCGAGGATATAATTTATTATAAGGCTTTTTGTTCGGGAAATCATTTGTGTAACAAGCCCGGCGATGAAGGAAGTTACTGCTCCATAAATCGCTGTTAGTATTACAAAAGTAGTTGTTGGATCAGCATGCGGTTTTTGTCCTGAAAACTTAAAAAGCGCCAGGGCTGTAATCACAAAAATTATATAACCTGCGATGACACTTACAATTTTTCTTCCCATTTTTTGTACTTTGTTTATTATGCGGGTTGCTATACAATTTACGGCAACGTTTTGCTTTGTGCAACTAAAAATAAATGATTGTATCAATGCAATCAAAAGCAGCTGCTAAATGAGTTCATCGTGCAATTATCGCAGCTAAATTCAATGCTATAAGTATAGTGGGTGAATTTTTTGGATTGTGGTATTAGTAACGCAAGGCATCAGGGCAGGAGCCCTGCGCCAGGAGCTTGCATCCCAACCCAATGTTGTGTGTTCGTGTTTCTAGCCGTCGAATAAGTTATTTTGATTAGTCCCTTCGATTTTGTCGGGTGGAATAACTTCTAGCACTTGTAATGCTTCGTAGGTTACAATAGGTTTTAAAGTGTTGTTATTTGTAGTGTAAGTTATTTTTAAATCAACTTTCAAATAGTCATTGGGCTGAATAACAATTTTTCTATTATGGTAATCTTCCAGCCATTCCTTGTGAAGAATTTTTACTTCAATTTGTTTCCCTTGTCGAATGAGTTTCCAACTTGCTTTGTCTGAAAGCAAATCCAATGTCTTAACTTTTAGAGTTTCAATTCTCTGTTGTTCCAAAGTCTGACCACCAAGTTCATAAAGCAACTTGGCCATGTTTACAGAACTACCATTTCCAATCCTTGCATTTCCCACCTTCGATTTATATTCAAAATATTCTTCTTTTTTTAACCCACGACCTTCAATACTTAATTCATTGATAGCATTTAAAATAAAATAGTTATTGACTTCTAGAATGATGATTGTCGTTGTGGGTAGTTTCTTAATTTCACTATTAATGTCGTTAGTAACCTTTTGCAAACTCTCAACCGATTGAACCTCGTTAGTCTCGGTCGCTTTTATAAGTCGCTTTTTAATATAAACTAAAAGGTGTCCAAATAACTTTCCTGGATTTAATATGTCTTTTAAAATGTCGTCGGGTATTGATTTTAAAATCTGATTAACCTTGGACTTTATGGAAGAATATTCTAAGTCAATGAGTTCATACTCCAATTTAGCACTCGGCAAAATGCTATATAAAATTTGCTGGTCAATAGACAACAATCTTTCATACATTTTTCCAATCTGTCAAAACGCTTCAACAGGATTTTTTTGTCCCGAAAATATCAGGTCAAGTTCAAAGTCAAAATCCTTTGTTGATTTACTCATTGCAATAAAAGTTTTTGGTTTCGTTAACTGTCACGATAAAATGACGCACAACGCTCTGCTTTGGGCATCTAACTTAACCTATTGCGTCAATCCAACCAAACACATTATATTGCTGGATAAAGTGTAAATCTTATACGCACCAATAAAGCTCCCCAAAACCAAAAAAGCACAAGGGGGCGATGCAACGATGTTCCACATTGCTTCTTAGCGTGGACCAAAAAATATTTACAAACTCTGCATCAGCAAGGTGTTAAAGTTAGCCAGCGAAGAAATTTTTAAATCGGCGGCATTGAACTTTTCATTTTTTCTGTCGTGCGGGGCCGGTACTACCACGCATTTCATGCGGGCGGCTTTGGCAGCGATGAGGCCGTTGAAAGAATCTTCAAAGCAAATACACTGCGTTGGCCGACTTTCCAGCGCTTCGGCACAATTTAAATATACCTGCGGGTGCGGTTTGCCATAGGGCAGGTCTGCAGCAGATGCAATAGACTGTAAAAAATTGCGGATGCCCAGCTTATCTACCACTACATCAATCAATGGCTGTCCGGAGGAAGTAGCCAGACCGATTTTGAAATTGCGCTCAATAAAAAAATTGAAGATGTGCTCCACACCGGGCATCGGTTTGGCTTTGGCGGCTACCTTTTCTACCACGCTTTTTAAGATGGCGCTTTCTGCATCGGCCATGTGGCGGCCTTCAATTTTATAATGGTTAAACCACCACTCAACGAACTCTTTGGTACGCATGCCTGTGGTGGTGGCATACTGTGCGGCGGTTAACTGAAAGTTATAACGGTTAAAAACTTCAACTGCTGCTTCGCCCCATAAGGGTTCAGAGTCTACGAGCAGCCCGTCCATATCAAAAATTACGGTGTTTAATTGCATAGCGGTAAAGATATTAACTTATTAGCGGAGCATAAAACGGGAGCCGTCACCTGCCCTCGTCACTGATGGGTTGACAACCCCATGAATTACCTGGAGGCATGCTGCAAAACCCAATCGTTAAAGATGATTTTAAGGCAGTTATAAAAATGATAATTCCGTATATTGCAGGGGAGATTGCGGCTAAAAAAATTACATGACAACATTTTTTACGAAGTTTAAAGAGAGCAGATTTGTTAAGGGAATCGTATATGCTGTTATTGGAACCATTACCTACCCTGGCATTAATATTTTTAATAAGCTGCAGATTACGGGCATGGAGAATTTGCACAAACTGCCCAAGAAAAATGTGCTCTTTGTGAGCAATCACCAAACCTATTTTGCCGAAGTAATTACTTTTATACATATTTTCTGCGCCGTAAGCTGGCGAAAAAAGCATGGCCTGGGAATACCTTATTACCTGCTGTGGCCATTTACAAAAATTTACTATGTGGCGGCCGAAGAAACCATGAAGAAAAACTGGATCAGCAGAATACTGAGCCTTGGAGGTGCTATTACCGTAAAGCGTACCTGGGTAAAAGATGGAAAAGAAGTGCGCAAAAGTTTAGACCCCAGCGATACCCGTAAAATTGAACGGGCGCTGAACGACAACTGGGTCATTACGTTTCCACAGGGAACAACCAAACCGTTTGCACCCGGGCGCAAAGGCACGGCATTTATTATAAAACACCATCAGCCCATTGTAATACCGGTTGTAATAGGCGGCTACTGGCGTGCCTTTGATAAAAAGGGTTTGAAATTTAAAAAGAGAGGTACCCGGCTAACCATTACTTTTAAAGCCCCGCTGCAAATTGACTACAATGATACCAGTGAAAACATACTGGAACAGGTGATGGATAGTATTGAACAAAGCAAACAATATATGCTGAAAGGCAGGCACCACGTAACCAATTGAACCCAGCGATTAACTATGCATGTACCATACCCAAAAAATGTTTGCTCCTTCATTCTGTCCCTGTTTTTTATTTTACAAACGGCCACTGCGCAGGTAAGTTTTACAGGTAAGGTGATTGATGAAAACAGCGACGCTGCTATACCAAATGCTACCGTGTATTTCAACAATACTACCATTGCTGCCGAAACAAATGCGCAGGGCGAATTTAGTTTTCACAACATCCGTTTTTTTAATACTGATGTTGTGATTATCAGCCCGGGATATGAGTTGTTTTCGTTTAAACCAGCCGCGGCAAAAATGGGGAGTAACAAATTTGTGTTTAAAATGCGCAAAAAAAAGGCTGGTAGTTTACCAAAAGATGCTATGGAAACGGCTAACACGCAGGCTTACCGGCAAGCTTTCCTGCAAGGGTTGCTGGGGATTACAAATGAAGCAGTTCAAAGCACGGTGAGCAATTTAAAAGATGTTTATTTTGAGAGGGATACTTCCTTCGAAGGATTTATTGCCACAGCAGATACCACACTGATAATTGTAAATAAACTTTGCGGATACAAAATGTATTATAACCTTGTGAGTTTTTATTATGATACATATACCAGGCAATCCTATTTTTCAGGGTATTGCCATTACGAGTCCCTGGCAGATGGCAGTCAATTTCAAACCGCCCGCAACCATTGCTATTTTGGAAGCAGCCAGCATTTTTATCGCAGTCTTATAGCCAACAAATTGTACCAGGAGGGGTTTGGTGTATTTGTAAAGGACACTGTACCTGCAGCCGGTGCCCGGCATCCCGGCGATGAGGATCTCTACAGACCACTAACTGCCACCCAGGTTTTGTGGATTGACAGCACCAATAATTATTCTATAGGCATAAAAGACAAGCTTATTATTCAATACAACAACAATCCGGCAACAAAAAATTACCTGCGGACTGTATTGGAGTATATAGATGGGGATTTAAAAAAAGGGATAGAAGCAAGCATAGAAATTAAACATGCGCCGGTGGAATTGACAACCATTGGTGTGCCTGTGGATGACAGTGAATTGGAATACGGTGGTTTTTGGAGCTATGAGAAACTGGCCAATACTTTGCCGCTCGACTATCAACCTGATCCGAAGCCTTTAAAATAGTACAACGTTCCGGCATTGCGCATGCAGGCCATTTTTAAATTATTGATTATTGCAGCCTGCTGCTACATGAAGCCATATGAGATGTATAAACTGTAAAATCAACCTGCTTTTTTTTATTGCCTTATTCGCAGGTGCATTGAGTGCCGTTGCACAAACCGTTATACGCGGTAAAGTGGTGAATGAGGCCACCGCTCAGCCTTTGCAGGGTGCCAGTATATATTTCAACAACACATCTATCGGCACCAGCAGCAATGCAGAAGGTGTTTTTTCAATTCCGTTGCCGGCAATGGAAAATGCTGAGTTGATTATTTCCAGCGTGGGATATGAACGACTGGTGTATAAACCGGATGCTTCAACAATTCAGCACAATACGATTGTATTTAAACTGGCACAAAAAGCCGAACAGTTAAAAGATGTATTGATATTAACAGATGCCGTAAGAAAAAAATACCTGGCGATTTTTGAAAAGGAATTTTTAGGTATTACGGAAGAAGCAAGTCGCAGCAGTATTCAAAATAAAAAAGACATTTATTTTACCAACGGCGGCAGTAAAAATTCTTTTAAAGCTTACAGCGACACACCTTTGGTGATAACAAACAGAATGATGGGCTACAAAATAAGTTTTGAGCTGGTGGAGTTTTTTTATGATGAACAAAGCGGTCGCACCTCATATTACGGCTATACCCGCTTTGACGAAATGGGGGTTAAAAACAAATGGAAAAAGAACCGGCAGCATTGCTACTATGGCAGTACCATTCATTTTTACCGGGCGCTTATTAGTAACCGGTTAAAGGAAGAAAATTATCATATTTATTTGATAAAGCCGGTGCGGATGACCAATGATACCAGCAAAAAAAGCAGCAGGGAAGAGATGGATATGGCGTACGAAGTAACAGCAGCACAAATCATATCAGCTGATACCAGTAACACCAGTAATTATAACGTCGTTATTCCCGGCAAGTTGATGGTACAATATGGAAAAAATCCTTCTTCAAAAAGTTACTTAAGCAAAAATACTTTTTTGCAGGGCGGGCTTCCGGTTGGGTTCCGGGCCTACGTAACTGTTACGTCCCCAGCCATCAGTCTTAACAATGCGGGCATCATTAACAACCCAATGGATGTACTGTATGCGGGCTACTGGATATACGAAAAGGCAGCGAATATGCTGCCTTACAATTATGTGCCGGAATAATTTATTTACGCAAACAGCGCTTTTAATTCTTCTGCCTCCGAGGCTTTCATTTTGCCACCCAGTACCAGTCTTAATTGCCTGCGTCTTAATGCGCCTGCATACAATTCTATTTCTTCTGCCGTTTCAGCAATCAGCTGGTTTACCGGTTTGGGTTTGCTGTTGGGGTCAAGGGCTACGAAGGTAAAATAGGCTTCGTTACTTTTGTATTTATATTGATGTAATGCATCTTCTCCCCACACTTTTAAATGCACTTCCATACTGGTTTTAAACGCTCTGCTTACCTTGGCTTCAATATGCACTACATTGCCGAGCCGGATAGGGTTTTCAAAAGAGATGTTATCAACCGAAGCGGTTACAACCGGAGACCCGCAGTGTTTCATTGCTGCCAGGGCAGAAGCGATGTCCATCCAGTACATTAATCGTCCACCCATCAGGTTGCCAAAAGTATTGGTATCATTAGGTAATACCAGTTCCGTCATCACTACCAGCGATTCGCTTGCTTTTTTGTCCATGTAAAAATTTTGGCAAAGATAAGTTGGAATGGCTGATGTCGGATATAGGATGTTGCAGCATACATTGTTAAAAGGTTTTTTGATCCGGGCATTGAACCATGGTTGGGCTTCATTGGCGTCGCACCCTTTAACTGGTTGCTGCTATTTGGCTTCAGCTTCCTGGTTGAAAACTATGCACTGAATTCAGCGGCTTTGTAAATTTGTTATGTAAGTAAAAAATAGCACGCTGCTGACCAGTAAAATAAACAGCGAACGAAAGCAGCTATCTTTTACTGATCTTATTTAGTGTTATCGCCCGCTGGCTTTTGCATTTAAAGCGATTGACTGAATTGCCCCGCAAAGCCGCATGTTTAGTGCTTCTTCCGTGATGACGTTTGCGCCACATTCTGAAACTCGATGCCTTCATTTCTTTGCGCATCAGCTCAATCACATCTTTCTCTTTTAACCCAAATTGTACTTCAATGGCTTCAAAACTGGTGCGGTCTTCCCATGCCATTTCAATAATGCGGTCTGTTTCAATAACGGTAAATATTGTCGCCGGTGCTTTTTCATTGATGCCGGGCCGGTGATTATTTTGCGCTAATTCATGTATGTTATTCATCCAGTTTTTTTAAAAAGTTTTCCGCTGTTTCAATATGCCTGTTTCTTTTTTCTGCCGGCATTTTATCCAGGGTTTTTATCAGCAGGCCAAGGCGGGGGTTTTGTAAAAAGAAGCCCCGGTGCACTTGCATAAAACGCCAGAACAATCCATCCCAGGTTTCCGTCCATTCACCTTTTTTATAATCGCCCATCTTTAATAAATAATTGCTGCCACTGATGTAAGGCTTGGTTGTCATCAGCCCACCATCAGCAAACTGTGTCATCCCATACACGTTTGGCACCATCACCCAATCATAGGCATCCACATACATTTCCATAAACCAGCGGTATACTTCATCCGGATCAAATTCGCAGAGCAACATAAAATTGCCCATCACCATCAGCCTTTCAATATGGTGGCTGTAGCCTGTCTGCAATACCTTTTTTATTACGTTGTCCACGGGTACAATACCCGTTTCACCTGACCAAAAACTGGCGGGAATTTTCCTGGTAAATCCCCAGTAGTTGTTGGTACGCTGGTGGCTGCCTTTCCGCTCGTACACAATGCGTACAAACTCACGCCAGCCAAGGATTTGGCGTATGAATCCTTCCAGCGAATTCAGTGGAATGTTATATTGGGCTGCGGCCTTGATTACCTTGTTTATAATTTGCTGTGGCAATAATAAACCTATGTTCAGCATGGGCGTTAGTACGCCATGGTGCAGGTAATGTTCATCCGCAACAATCGCATCTTCATACACGCCAAATTTTTCAAAACGCTGTGCTAAAAATTCATCCAGCCATTTTTCAGCATCCTTAAAATTGACGGGATAAATAAAATTTTTTCCATCACCATAGTTGGATAAAAAATGAACGGATACATATTTTTTTGCTTCCTGCACATAGCCATCTTCCTTTGCCGGATTGACAATGGGCGCCTTTTCTGTTTTCGGAAATCGCTTGCGGTTGTCTGCATCAAAACTCCATTGACCGCCTTCGGGTTGCCTGTTGGCATCCAGTAAAATATTGCGTTTTTTACGCTGAGCTATATAAAATGCTGTTAGAAAATAGGTTTTGCTTTTATCAAAATAATCTTTCACCTCATCCATTGTATTGATGAAACAGGGTGTTGGATAATTTACAATTTGGATGGCATATTTTTTACAGGCTGATGCCAGTCGTTTGCACAACCAGTCATCTGTAACATCGGCCACATGGATGCTGGTAATTGCCTGGTGATGAAGCTGCGCCAGTAACTGTCTTATGTCTGATAAAGGGGAATCAGCTTCGATGTATTCCACTTTAATTTCCTGCTGCTGCAAAAAATCAGCATAACATTTCATACTCGCCCGGTGCAATATTATCTTTTGCTGATGAAAATTATACTGTTTAAAAAACAAGGTTTCTTCAACCAGTACAACCTTGCGGCCGGCATTAACAGCAGGATGCTGTTTAAAAAGCTGGTGCGGAAATATGATGGTGACTGATTGCATATTGCAGTAGCTTTCAAACAAAATGGTTGCCACATTGTTTGAGGAAGCAAACATTTTATGATGGAAACTTTAAATGGGAAAAATATATTACTGGCCGGGGCCACCGGCGGCATTGGATCAAAACTGGTGAAGCTGTTAGCAGGCAGTGGTGCCAATTTATTTCTTGCGGCACGTAGTCAGGAAAAGTTGCAACAACTTGCTGCAGCGAATAATATTTCACCGGAAAGGATCGCGGCACTGGACATATCAAATGCTGGTGCTGTAAATGATTTAAGGGAAAAATATTTTTCACAGATGATTTCCATCGATATCCTCATCAATGCAGCGGGCATCGGTATTATAAAGCCAATGGATGTATTAACAGAACATGATTTTCTGCAATCACTCAACACCAATTTAGTTGCATCCTTCCTGTTGGTAAAAGCTTTTTTGCCTGCTATGAAAGAAGTAAAAAAGGGACTCATCATCAACATACCAGGAATATTGGGCAAGGTGCCCATGGCCGGTGCTGCCGCTTATTGCGCCAGTAAATACGGCCTGGTTGGCATGATGCAAAGTGTAAGGGAAGAAGTAAAAAGAACAGATATCCGCATCACCAATTTATTCCTGGGCGGCGTGGACTCTCCATTTTGGGATACCATTGATTTAAAAGTTCAAAGGGAAAAAATGGTACAGGCACACGAAGCGGCAAAAGCCATCTGGTTTTTATGCCAGCAGCCTGCGAGTGGCGTTATCAATGAAATGGTTTTGCAGCCTTTTAATCACCAGGTTATATAATTACCGATAACTGTTTAAAAACTCTGCAATTAAAATAATATGCCGTTAAACATACGGCGCACTGAACCAGGTCAGGTAAACGGTGAAACAGTATGCTGTATATTTGGTAAATTTTTTCCATTTTTATGAACGGCAATCACTTTATTTCTTTCGATAATACTGAGTATGCTTTTGCGTACAAAAAAAACAGCGAACTAACAAATGCCCATTTTCTTTTCAGCGCTATGGGCAAGCCATGGCTCGTAAACCTTGGCCTGAAATTCACTCCACTCGCAATTAAATGGAAATTGCCTTTTACAACGCCGGTAATCCGCAATACTATTTTTAAACAGTTTGTAGGTGGCGAAACGCTGGCAGAAACTTCTGCCGTTGCAAAAAAATTAGGCGAGTATGACGTGCAAGTAATTTTAGATTATGGTGTTGAAGGTGGGGATGATGGAGAGCATGGATTTGATCATTCCACTGAAGAATTTATACGGGTGATAGAATATGCTGCAACGCAGGCTAACATTCCTTTTATGAGTGTTAAGGTAACAGGGCTGGCCCGGTTTGGATTACTCGAAAAAATGGATCAGCTGATGTCGGAAGCATCCGGTACACTGATGCGACGTTATTTATCTGTAATAGAAAATTTACCCGCCAACGAAAAGGAAGAGTGGCACCGGGTTAGGGTTAGACTGATGCGGCTTTGTGAAGTGGCGGCGGAAAAAAAAATTGGCGTATTGATAGATGCAGAAGAAACCTGGATACAGGATCCGGTAGATGCCCTTACCATTTTGATGATGGACGCCTTTAATAAAAACAGGGTGGTGGTGTACAATACCTTGCAACTATACCGCCACGACCGGCTCAAATTTTTACAGGATAGTTATGAAGCCGCTGCCGAAAGAAATTTTATCCTCGGTGCAAAGCTTGTAAGAGGAGCTTATATGGAAAAAGAAAGATTGCGGGCGGCGGAAATGAATTATCCTTCTCCCATCCAACCAGATAAACAAAGTACTGACCGGGATTATGACGCGGCCGTACAATTTTGTATCGAACACCTCGATATCATTGCCGTAATTGTGGCGTCGCACAATGAGCTAAGTAATTTGTTGACCACACAGCTGCTGCAACAAAAAAATATTCCGCTTAATCATCCGCATGTGCATTTTTCCCAACTGTTTGGCATGAGTGACAACATTACTTTTAACCTGGCAAAAGCGGGCTGTTCGGTTAGTAAATATTTACCATTTGGCCCCATCAAAGATGTTATACCATACCTGATGCGGAGAGCAGAAGAAAACTCATCCGTGGGCGGCCAAACAGGCCGTGAGTTGGGGTTGATAAAGAAAGAAGTAGCAAGGAGGAAGGCCTTGTAATTGTATTGCTTTGCAACAATGAAATTAAGGCCACGAAGTATTCTGTGGTTTTGCATAACAAATCATCGGCAAAAAAAATTACAGAGCATATAAATCTTTTGCAGTTCTGAATGTATTGCAATGGGCATCCACAATTATTTTTACATCCGCACTATAACCGCCGCCCATAGAAACGGCACATGGAATATTGTGCTGCAGCAAGCTGGTAAATATAAATTCATCCCGTTGCTTACACCCATCCGGAGTTACCTGTAATTTACCATAGCGATCTGTATTCAAAATATCAACACCGGATAAATAAAAAGCAAAGTCTGGCTCTGTTTTATCGATGAGTGCAGGCAGGGTTTCTTTTAATAAGGTAAGATAGGTTGCATCATCCATACCATCTTTTAAAGGCAGGTCCAAATTACTTTTTTCTTTGTGAAAAGGATAATTGTGTTCACCATGCATGCTGAAAGTAAATACCCTGTTTTCGGCTTCAAATAATTTTGCCGTACCATTGCCCTGGTGCACATCCAGGTCAATAATTAAAACTTGTTTCGCCAGCTTTTTATGCAACAAATAATTGGCTGCAATTGCGATATCATTCAGCATGCAAAATCCTTCGCCATGATCTGCAAAGGCATGGTGGGTGCCGCCGGCTACATTTAACGCCACTCCATTTTGCATGGCGTAATAACAACATTCAATCGTTCCCTGCGCAATCATCAATTCCCTGGTGGTTAATGCAGGTGATTGCGGAAAACCAATATGACGCTGCTCTTTAGGTGATAAGTTTTGGTTATGCAACCGATCCAGGTAATCTTTCTCATGCGTCCATAGTACAACTTCATCCGGGCAAATAGAAGGTGAAAAAATATTTGCTGATGTGATTGTTCCTTCATGTATTAACTGGGCTGGTATCAATTCATATTTCAGCATCGGGAAACGGTGACCTTCAGGTAAAGGATGCGCATAAATTGGGTCGTATGCGATTTTTAAAATTTTATCCTGCATTAAAATGAGATGATGGTTTGCTTCACCAATGCAAAAACGTTTTCACCCGCTTTTGGTTCAATGGTAAATGTGCCGGTAAATTTGCTGAAGGCGGGCAACACGGCGTATCGCATGCCAAAATAAAAGCAGGGAAAACTTAACGATTGCTTACCCAAGCCACGGATAGTTACAGCAGGATGTATATGGCCACTGAAAATATAGCCGTGATCCGGCACGGTACAATCCACCACATCATGTACAAAAACAAAATCGCCGATTAGTAATTCGCAGGTATGTATGGTAATGTCTGCCAGTGCATACCATTCCTTTTTTAAAATATCATGATTGCCTTTTACCAGGTGAATGGGTAAAGATGCAAAGTCCTGCCTCCATTTTAAAAAGAACTCATGTTCCTTATTGCTTTCGCTGTGAAACATATCCCCGATGATGATAACCTGTCGCGGTTTGAAAGATTGCAATTGTGATACGAGCCGTTGCATATCCTCTTTAAAAACTGCCTGCGGAATGGCAATACCAGCTTTTCGGAAGTGACCGGTCTTGCCTAAATGGAGATCAGATAAAATCAATATTTTTTCTTCTTCCCAAAAAATACATCGGTCAGCCGACAGCAAAAAGGTATTGTTGTATATACGGTGTGGAATTACAAATGACATTGCTGCAAAGTTAACCCGATAACAGGTTTCTGAAAAAAGAATGGTTTTGAAATGAAAGAATAAGTGTATACTTTGGGTAAAAATTTATAGTATGAATGAAACTAACTCAACTTCTGATGTTTTGGATTTTGCCGGCGAAAAGCGGGAACTTCCTTCAGGCTTAAAGACACTAACCATTTTAACTTTTATTGGCTGCGGTCTCCTCTTACTTTATACACTGTTAGCGCCAATGCTCAACAAATTTTTACTTGGCATTATGGATAAGGCGGCTAGCTCCGGTCAGGAAATGACTGCCAAACAGTTGGAAGATATGCAAAAAGGCAGGGCTGCCATAGAGCTAATGCAGAACAATCTCGTTCCTATTTTGGTGATAAGCATTGTCTCATTGGTGCTTTGTTTTGTTGGTGCATTATGGATGCGCAAATTGAAAAAGGACGGATTTTGGATTTATTCGGCCGGAGAAATTTTACCAGTGATTGGAAATTTTATTTTGTTAGGAACCAAACAGTTCACGGGTGTAACCAGCGTAATCCTGGGCGTTGGTGTTCCCATATTGTTTATTATACTATATGCAAGGCAAAGAAAATATCTTGTGGTATAATCGCCAGAAGATGACCTGCTAAAGTTATATTTTTTCCAGCTGGACCTGCATTCTTTTTATCCTGTCTTCGAGTTGCTCAGATGAAAGATTTTCTCTCATGCTGTCTACTTTTAAAGGGAAACAAAAAGGAGTAAGCCTGGCCGGAAATTGTATTTTAATATTGCCTTTTTGTATGCGTTCCAGCATATTGCGCAAACGCACTTCTTCCATCTGCTGATCCAGCACTTCCTGGTAGGCTTGTCTTAATAAAATATTCTTCGGATCATATTCGGTAAACACATTGAACAGCAGACTGGCACTGTTTTGCAGGTGTTTTGTTTTTACATACTCGCCCGGCGTTCCCTGGAAAATCAGGCCGCCGATAACGGCAACATCCCTGAATTTTCTTTTGGCCATTTCAACACTGTTTACAGAACGCTGAATGTCTGCAAACAAATTATCAAGACTAAACAGTTCATACACGTTGGTATCATCCACCGGTATCGGCTGATCGCTTAATAATTCAAAGCCATAGTCATTCATAGCAAAGCTAAAAGTGATGGGCGTTATCCGGCTGATGCGATAGGCCAGTATTGCCGCCATGGCTTCATGTACAAGCCGGCCTTCAAAAGGATATACAAATAAATGAAAGCCGTCTTTTGTTTCTATGTGTTCTACCAGCAGTTCATTTTCTTTTGGAATATGCGACAAACTTTCCTGCAAATCGAATAGGGGTTTCAGCACCGATAACTCCGGGTTATCCTGTCTTTCTTTTTTTACAAGCGTGCGGCCATTCATCTCAAAAGCTTTGTCAAATGTTCTGCGCAGCATCAGTCCAAGGTTGGCGCTTAGTGGCATACGACCACCATTCCAACTGGGGACAATTGATTTTTTGGAGGTCGATTTTTTTACAATCGCCGTCATATCTTTTATCATCACATATTCCAGGTTTCTGCCGGCTAATGTAAACACATCACCCGGTTGCAACCTCGAAATAAAATACTCTTCGATTACACCCACATAACCGCCGCTCATGAATTTTACTTTTAGCATGGAGTCACTTACAATGGTACCGATGTGCATGCGGTGCCGCATGGCCATGCGCCGGTTGGTGATACGGTAAACGCCCTCTTCCACTTCTATTTTTTTGTACTCATCATATTGCTGCAAGGCCGCACCACCTGCGGTTAAAAAGAACAACAATTCCTGCCATTCATCTTCAGTAATTTGATTATAGCAATGCGTCTTTTTTATTTCTTCAAAAATTTCAGCAGGTGCAAAACCGTCTGACACTGCCAGCGTGCACAGGTACTGGGCCAGCACATCGAAGCACAACAGCATGGGTTCCCGGCTTTCAATAAAGGTTTCGCTGATGGCTTGTTTTAAGGCAGCGGCTTCTACCAGCTCCAGCGAGTGCGTGGGCAAAAAATAAATTTTACTGGTGGCATCCGGCTGGTGACCACTGCGACCTGCTCTTTGTAAAAATCGGGCCACCCCTTTTGGCGAGCCGACCTGTATCACCGTGTCCACGGGACGAAAATCAACGCCCAAATCAAGGCTGGCGGTGCATACCACTGCTTTTAATCTGCCGGTATGTAAATTATCTTCTACCCATAAACGCAGATCCTGTTCAATACTGCCGTGGTGCAATGCGATGGCGCCTGCTAATTCGGGTGCTACATTCAGCAAAGCCTGGTACCAACGTTCCGTCATGCCGCGGGTGTTGATGAAGATGAGGGTTGTTTTATTGTTTTTGATAATCGGTACCACTTTGTCTACCAGCTTCAACCCAAGGTGACCAGCCCAGGGATATTTTTCTATTTCATCCGGAATGATGGATTCTATCTCTATCTTTTTGTTGACTACGGCTTTGATAATTTTTCCTGCAGCTCCCTCTTTGGATTTTAAAGAAGCCAGAAGCACTTCTTTTGCCTGTTCCAGATTACCGATGGTTGCAGAGATGCCCCAGATGGAAAGTTTTCTGTCTTCAGTTGTTGGTTTGTTGAGCTTCTTTGCTTTTACCATTACTGCGCCTTCATTTGTATTTTCAAGAACCGCTTCCGGCACTTCAATTTTTTTGGACTGTTTTTGCCGGTGACAGGCTAATATCCTTGATACTGCCAGCTCTACCTGCACACCACGTTTGCTGCCGAGCAATTCGTGCCACTCATCTATGGCCAATATTTTTAAGGTGGCAAAAACTTCTGCGTAACCTTTTTGTGCAAGTAACAAATGCAGACTTTCGGGTGTTATAATGAGCACTTCGGGCATCTGCCTTTTTTGTTTTTGCCGATCGCTCATGGTAGTGTCGCCATTGCGGATGCCTACTTTCCAGCCCATGCCGAGCTCCATAATAACTTCTTCCATGGCACGGCCAATGTCTTTTGCCAGCGCACGCAGGGGCGTTATCCAAATCAGTTGAAGCCCGTTTTTTATTTTCGTTTGATAGTTATCCGGATGATGATTGATGAAGTCAATCACTGCGCCTAAAAACACAGAAAAAGTTTTACCGCAACCCGTCGGCGCATTCACCAGCCCGCTTTTACCCTCAATAATTTCCTGCCAGGTTTGCTCCTGGAAAAGAAACGGATGATGGCCTTTTGCAGCCAGCCAGTCGCTGATAATATTATAACCTTTGGTGGATAGTAGTTTCAAAAAATAGTCTCCTTTTTGTTATTTGTGTGGTTGGAGTGGTGAAAATTATTGTCCCGGCTAAGAAGCTTTGTGGAACTGCATCCGATAGCTATCGGATGGCGTCACACCTTGTACTTTTAAAACTTTGCTGAACTTCAGCTTACTGGTTGAATCAATTATATAAAAACGATGCTCTGATAAAATCGCCAGCTTTAAACATGTTATTCACTGGATTTATTTTAGAGAAAATTTAAGCGAATAGAATACTATTTGTAAACCTAAAATGTAATGGTTGTTTGTAACAAATCTGATACAATCGATCCTGTTGCTGTTTGTTTTTCTTCAAATTTTTTATTCTTTAAAATAAAGCTTTGTACCAGTTTCGTATCGGGATGCACAATGAAATATTCCTTCACTCCGTATTGTTCGTACACATCTTTTTTTTCGCCTAAATCAATATGTTTGTTTCCAGGTGACAATACTTCAATGGCAATATCCGGTGCGCCTTTTAAACCATTGGCTTCAATTAAATGCAGGTTATCGTTGGAAATAAAAATTAAGTCTGGCTGAAAAATATTGCTTTTGGAAAAATGCACGTCGTAAGGCGCAATCCTGACCTTCCCCAATTTGTTTTTCTTAACATACACAGCGAGTGCAATATTGATGTCGTTCAATACTGCCTGGTGAACATCCAGTGGTGATGGGCTCATGATTAGATTATTATTGATTAACTGGCAAAGTGTTCCTTCCGGCAAACTTTCCCAAACATCATAAATAGTCTTTGGCGGATGGAGGATGGTATTCATGATCATTTATTTATTGTAAGTTACAACAGGATTTTTACATTTTATTATACCCTTGCTATTACAAAATTGGTTGCTTATGCTTTAACCGCCGACGGGGCTTATAGCCGCCGTCGGGGTTGTTGAAGTGTGTACTAATTTGAACCTGACTGCCGGATCAATGCTGGCAAATTTTGCATCTGCTTCGCTTTGGTAAAAGCTTAATTGAAATACAAATGTTCAACGGAGCATCGCCACTGAAGTTCAACCAGGGGTAGTGGCTGGTGACAAAATTATTTTACAAAGTTTTTAAATATTCAATCACCGAGCGACGTTCTGTGTCGGATAATTTATCGCCAAAATAGTGGCCCTGGTTGCTGTATCCTTTTTGCGTTGTGTTGTAGACTTCGCTGTTGCCGGGGGCATCTTTTACCTGGTATTTATAACCGGGTATTTCATAGTTGTAATCTATTTTCGCAAAATCCCTCTGCCAGTATTTAGGTCGTTTTTTACTGTTTAACAATGTTTCCAGATCGGGCACAGAACCATTGTGCAGGTAAGGTGCGGTGATCCAGACGCCATCCAGCGGAGGGGCAATATAGCCACGGTAAGGCACCAGCTTTGCAGGATGATCGCCGCTGCTGAACCAGCTGTTGTTAAACCAGTTGACCATTTGCGGGTTGCTGTAATTAGCGGTATACAAAGCAGAATCCGTTTTAATGATCGACTCGGGAATTAACAGGTTGGGATAGCTTGCACTATCGCCATAACTGCCATGGCATTTTTTACAGGTGGCCGAAAAAACAGCTTTGCCCTGCGCAGCCATCGCGGCATCAATGGGCTTTGGATATTTAGGTGCTTCGATGGAATTGATAAAGGCCAGCACATCATTGAAATGGCTGTCTACCTCAGCGGCTTCGGCTGTATCCGAAACGGTTAATAAATTACTGCCCATTAAAAATCTTCCAAAATCACCCCGACCAAAACCATTGTAAAACATGGCGTTCTTTTTTTTCAGCAACCACCAGGCGGGTACATCGGTGGGTATCATTTCTGTAGGTAATGTAAAAGAGTTTTTATCGCTCCATCGCAGGGTTTGCGGATCCCTGTGCGACACAAGCAATGCTGCCAATGCATCGGCCAGGTTAACCCCTTTTGTAGTAGTAATCAATTCCGGGGAGACTGCTTTGATGGCCTGAATAAAATTTTTAGCGGCATCGTATTTTTTGGCTTCTTCGCCTTTCAGGTTCTGCAAAAACTTTTCGGCAAACAACGCTGTGCCTTGCCGGTTCTGGGTAAAATCACTCAGCGAGTTACCGAGGCCAACAATCAGTCTGCCATCGAACACCTGCCCATGACATTGCAGGCAATTGGGTGCTGCTACCAGCACACCATTGGGCGCCTTAACTGCGGTAAAACTGTAGTTCAGATTCTTATTGTAGCCATCCCTTTGTAAAAAATTGGTAGTGTCTTTGCCGGTGCCCAGCATAAATAAATTAAAAGGAATGCCACTTTTCAGATAATCGCCGGTAATTAAATATTGATAGCCTTTTGCAACATCGCCTGTTCTTTGTTTGCTTGGTGCAATAAATTCCGGGTTTTCATTCAGGCGATTGGTAAGGCTTGCAAATGCAAAACCGGTGATAACCATCGCCAATAAAATGCTTAACTTTTTCATAGTGTTTTCCTTATCTAATTTATGCAATTATTGGTGCGTGCATATAAAAATTTTAAAGGTCAGTCGCTTCCACAACGCCCTGCTGATTGTATATTTTCAGCATTTCTTTCAGGTCTTCCAGCGTATTAATTTCGTCTGCTTTTTTATCGGTTCGCCAACGGCTCATGCGGGGGAAACGCAATGCTACACCGCTTTTGTGACGGTTGCTGGCTGCAATGCCTTCAAAGGCAATTTCGAAAACCAGCTCTGGTTTTACGGTACGTACCGGGCCAAACTTTTCAATGGAATTTCTTTTTACAAATGAATCTACCTGTGCAAATTCCTTATCAGTCAATCCGCTGTAGGCTTTTGTAAACGGCACCAGTTTGTCGCCGTCTTTTACGGCGAATGTATAATCGGTGTACAGGTTGCTTCTGCGGCCGTGGCCTTTTTGCGCATAGATCATTACGGCATCAATGGTGAGCGGATCAATTTTCCATTTCCACCAGTCACCTCTTTTGCGGCCCGACTGGTAGGGTGAACTTTTTCTTTTGATCATGATGCCTTCGCTGCCCATATCCCTGGATTTTGTCCGGGTAACGCCCAATTCTGCCCAGGTGTTAAATGAAATAACAGGAGAAATATGCAGTGCCGGATAATTGGTTTTGGCGATCACCCGCTCCAGCAATTGCCTGCGTTCTTCCATGGATTTATAGCGGATATCTTCACCTTCAAACTCCAGTAAATCGTAGGCTATAAAACCAACGGGTGCTTCGGTTAATTGTTTTTTGGTAATTGTCTTTCTGCCAATCCTGGTTTGAAGGGCGGCAAAAGGCAAGGGCTTAAAAACACTTTCGTCTGCCGGTGCAGCAAGACTGATAATTTCACCATCTATCACTGTGCCATCCGGCAGCTGGTCTTTAAAATGATTGTACTCCGGAAACTTTTCTGTCATCAATTCTTCGCCCCGGCTCCATACAAAAAAATCTTTGTTGCGCTTGATGATCTGCCCGCGGATGCCATCCCATTTCCACTCTGCCTGCCATTGATCTTCTTCGCCCAGCTTATCTAAATCTTCATCAACGGCATAAGCAAGATAAAAAGGGTAGGGCTTTGAAAAGTCCGTTGCAGCAACGGTTTCACTGAGCAAATCATCGAACGAGGTGGTGGCAGGATCCCAGTTACCAGATATGCGGTGCGCTATGATGGAAGACGAAACTTTCACCGTTTTTGCGAGCGCATTTACCATCATTGTCTGTGACACACCAATTCTGAAGCCGCCGGTGATGAGCTTGTTAAAAACAAATTTTTCATTGCGGTCCATTTGTTGCCAGCTGCTGGTAATAAAATCTTTTTTTACCTGCTCGGCTTCTTTTTCAATGCGGATAAATGTTTGTAAGTAATAAGACAAAGTATGTTCATTGCCGGTTTCATTCTGTGTTTCCTGTTCGGGTAATAAGAGTGCAATGGTTTCACCCAGATCACCAACGGTATGGTAACATTCATCAAACAACCAGGGTTCAATGGCGGCAATTTCCAGGCACCAGCCCGCAAGAATGGTGGAGTTGATAATGCGCTTGGGACGCCTGCCGCTAAAGATGGCAATTACCCATACCTTATCCTGGTCTGAAGCCACTTCAAAATAATCCTGCAAAGCCTGCAGCTTATCATTTGTTTTGGTGCTGGTACCGAGTATGTTTACAAGTTTTGCGAATTGTTTCATGGTTGTTCCCGTATTCCCTAAAAGGGGGTAATTTGTTAATGTTTACGCTGGCAGCCGGTTATTATTAATTATTAATTTTTAATTATTAATTCCTCATTCTCCCCGACCGTTTTACTCTCTTCCTCCTCACCACCATACTCTGTTTTTACTTCGCCGGCTTCTATGCCCTGTTCATTTAAAAACCTGCTGAAGGCAGATTGAAAGCCATGTGTGGCATATACTTTTTGTGCGCCGGTTGCTTTTACTGCCTGTAACAACCCATCCCAATCAGCATGATCGCTCAGGGCAAAACCTGCGTCGGTATTGCGTCTTCTTGCATTGCCCCTTACCTGCATCCAGCCGCTGCAAGTGCCTACGCTGTAGGGATAAAAATTTTTCATCCAGGGCGTACCATCTGCGCTGGGTGGCGCTATTACAATATTACCAACCAGGTCTTCTTTGGGCGTGTCGGGTTGAACCCGTTTTACTTCAGGTAATTTCCAACCGCTGTTTACCAGAGCCTGGTGTACGTTCCAAACGGCGCCGTGCACGTACACCGGCAAGCCCATTTCGGAGAGCGGCATTAGTACTCTTTGTGCCTTACCAAGGCTATAGGCAATCAGTACACTGGTTTTTTTATTTTCTTTATTCTGTGCTACCCAGTTTTTAATATCTTCAAAAATATCCGGTTGCTTTTTCCATTTGTAAATGGGCAAGCCAAAGGTTGATTCCGTTATAAACGTGTTGCATTGTACCGGCTCAAAGGCACCGCTGATGCCGTCATCTTCTGTCTTGTAATCGCCACTTGCAACCCATACTTCACCTTCATATTCAACACGTATTTGTGCTGAGCCAATGATATGTCCTGCAGGATGCAGTGAGACTTTCACGCCGTTCATAAAAACCGGTTCATTCCAATCTACCGATTCATACAAGTTATCTCCCAATCGCAGCTGCAGCAATGGTTTGGTAAGATGGTGGCACAGATAATACTTGCTTCCCCAACGAGCATGGTCGCTGTGCGCATGGGTGATGATGGCCTTATCCACAGGCTTCCAGGGATCAATGTAAAAATTGCCCTGTCTGCAGTAAAGGCCTTTGTCGGAGAATTCGATTAACGGCATTTTTTTAATGGATAATTTTTTTAATGGATAATTGATAATGAAATGCAGCGTTTGCTGCTTTTTGGCTCTTCATTCCAATTCAAGAATGCAACCATTTATCTTGTTTACTTCAATCCGGAGGCTGAAGATCCACAAGGGTATTTTGCTGAACGGAGCGTCGCCAATATGGTTCCACATTGCTTGCTCGCCCGGGCAATATTTCTTTCTTATAACAACGACCTGTTTTACTTAGATGCCTTGTTACTTCTGCACCTTTCACTGCAATACTTTACCTCATCCCAATTTTTCTGCCACTTTTTTCGCCAGGTAAAAGGGAGTTTGCAAACAACACAAATTTTAGCAGGAAGATTCCCTTTTTTATGCGCCATCACATATACAAATACATTCAATACTAATTACAAACAAAGCGGATATATGTTTGGCTGACGATGGCCGGATATGCAAAAAGCCTGTTAATACAGGCTTTTACTAATTTATTTATTGATGCCTGTTACCAGGCTTTGGAAATGGTGCCGTTCATGATACGTACAAAATACAGGTGCTTGTTTTCGTAGTAGTCAGTAACAGGTGAATCTTTTTTCAACATCACCGGGCGGAAATTATAATCCGTGATCAACTTAAAAGATTTGTCGTTTAAATGGCTGATAACATTGCCCGGAAATTTGGTGAGCAATTTGGTAAAAAGCCAGGTGCACTCAAAGCCTTTAAAAACCATGTCGGTAGCCCGGGCTTTGTATTTTTTTGCATACACGTTATTTACCATTTTGCTGTAGTCATCCCATTTGGTATTAAAATAAGGACTGGTAAAAAACACCGGGAAATCTACCAGGGCATCTTTATTCATCAGGGCTTTAAAGCTGTCCCAGTTGGGCATGCCCAGCAACGTGATGGGGTAAGATTCGTGCAGTTCGTAACAGGCCATGGTTAATTTGGTGGCGAAAGTTTCATCCAGTGAGCCGCCGATGATGACTGTTTGGCGGTTACTGTCCAGCCTGTTTTTTAATAAACCAGGTGAAACGATGCTGTCAAAATTCAGGGTCTGAATATCCAGCAGGGGCTTGCCATCCTGCGCATTGATCATTTTGAAATAAGCCGCTACTTTATCTTCCTGCGGTCCTTTCTGACGGCATAAAAATATTCTGTCCGTACCATGGCTTTGTACCAGGTAACTGAATATAGCTTCACAATGTGCTTTTAGTGTAGAGTTTACAATCACTAAAGAAGGGTTGGCAGTAACGCCGCCATCGTTTGGATAGGTGGCCGAAATAAAAGGAATGTTTTTGCTCAACGCAAAATCTGCCAGTTGCCTGAAATCCACATCTTTTACCGAGCCAATGATGATGTCCAGCGTATCTAATTTTTTATCTGAAATTAAGCGGGGAATTGTTTTAGTGTACGATTTGGTATCGTAAATAAAGGCTTCTACATTCTCATTCGGCAGCTTCATTGAGTCCAGTGCAATCTGTGCACCATGCACAAATTCAAGCCCGGGCGTAATAAATTTGGGGATGGCGTCTGTAAAGCGGATGGTACCGGTATTGGTGAAAATCGTATCCAGGTAAAGCGGGGCAAAAATGCCAACGCGGTAAATTCTGGTAACGGGCTGCACTGTATTTTGTGCGGTTGCAGGTAAAATAAAACAGCTGAAAACAACAGACAAAACAACAAGTGTTGTCCACGTTTTTTTTACCTTTTCTTCTTTCATAATATTATATGTCTGATTTCTTTAGGGTTGTTACTTGTTGTTTTACAACGCTGGATGAAAAAGTATTTTTATTCGTTCTGATTTCTAAAGTCTGCAAACTAACGATCCTAATTCTATAGCTAATCCGCTGCCTATCCCGAATTAAAAAAATCAGGCATCCAAATTTTATTCCCACTCAATCGTAGCCGGTGGCTTACTGCTGATATCATATACCACCCGGTTAATTCCCTTTACGTTATTGATAATCTCGTTAGAAATATCGGCTAAAAATTCATACGGTAAATGCGCCCAGTCGGCCGTCATCCCATCTACAGAAGTTACTGCCCTTAAAGCAATCGTAAATTCATAAGTTCTTTCATCGCCCATTACCCCAACACTTTTTACGGGTAGTAAAATGGTACCGGCCTGCCATACACTCGCATAAAGGTTTGCTTTTTTCAATCCATTGGTATAGATCGCATCTGCATCTTGCAATAACCGTACCTTTTCCTCGGTAATATCGCCCAATATCCGGATGCCCAAACCCGGTCCGGGAAAAGGATGGCGAAACAACATATCATGTGGTAAACCCAGTTCTACTCCCACTTTCCTTACTTCATCCTTAAACAAAGCTCTTAAAGGTTCTACCAGCGAAAGCTTCATGGTGGCAGGCAACCCGCCTACATTGTGGTGACTCTTAATAGTTACCGAGGGACCATGCACGGAGGCAGATTCAATTACATCCGGGTAGATGGTACCCTGGCCTAAAAAATCAATATTTTCAATGCGTTTGGCTTCTTTGTCAAATATTTCAATAAAGCCGCCGCCGATGATTTTTCTTTTCTCTTCCGGGTCGGTTTTGCCGGCCAGCTTGGTATAAAAATGTTCTTTTGCATCCACGCCTTTTACATTCAGGCCCAGTTGCTCATACATTTTGAGTACGTCTTCAAATTCGTTTTTACGCAGTACGCCATTGTCTACAAAAATGCCAAATAAGTTGGTGCCGATGGCTTTGTGAATGAGGGTGGCGGCTACCGTACTGTCAACACCGCCACTCATCGCCATGATTACCCTTTTATCGCCAATCTTTTCTTTTAATGCGGCCACGGTATCGCTGATAAAATGTGCCGGTGTCCAGTCCTGGGAACAGCCACAAATATCTACCAGGAAATTCTTCAAAATGATTTTACCCTCGGTACTATGGTACACTTCGGGGTGAAACTGGAGCCCGTACAAGGGAAACCCTTCAGTGGTACGAACAAACGCAGCCACCGGAATACTTTCTGTTGTACCCAGTATATCAAAACCGTCCGGTAATTCTTTTACCGTATCACTATGGCTCATCCAAACCTGGCTGTGCGGCGATACGTTTTGCAATAAAATATTATCTTTTACTTTTTCCAGTTTGGCCCGGCCGTATTCTCTTTTGTCGCTCTTTTCCACTTTTCCTCCAAATAGTTTGGCCGTAAGCTGTGCTCCGTAGCATACGCCCAATACAGGTACCCTTGATGCGATGGCAGCGATATTTACTACCGGCGCATTTTCTTCGTTTACCGAAAAAGGCGAGCCTGATAAAATCACCCCTTTCAATTCGGGACCAAACACAATTGGTTTATTGAAAGGGGTGATTTCGCAATAAACACTGGCTTCCCTTACGGCTCTTGCAATTAACTGGGTGTATTGAGAACCAAAATCTAGTATTAAAATTTTTTCCGTCATTTGCGTGCGAAGGTAAATAATTCCATTATCTGCCCAATATAATTACGGCCGGCCCGGGGTAAATTATTTTGGTCCGTGCCGGGGATACGCTGATGAACATCGTTGCATCGCCCTCTTTTACGGCATACCTTTTTGGTTCTTTCCCCATTATACAGGTAAAAACAAGCCACTACTGTTCCTACAATCCAAATCCTATCTTTGTCGCCGATGAAAAAAGCCTTGTTCCAGTTGCATGCAGCCGTTTTTTTAGCCGGGTTTACCGGCATATTGGGCAAACTGATTGGTTTAAATGAAGGCTTGCTCGTTTGGTACCGCATGCTGCTGACGGTGCTCACATTGGGCGTGATCTTATTTTTGAGAAAACAGCTGCAACGCATTGCGTTTAAAGACGCCCTTAAAATAGGCGGCGTCGGCTTAATAGTGGCCCTGCATTGGGTAACATTTTATGGCAGTATTAAATATGCCAATGTTTCCGTGGCCCTTGTCTGTTTTTCGGGCTCTGGCTTTTTCACTTCTTTTTTTGAACCCCTTATTTTTAAAAGAAGCATTAACCCCCGGGAGGTATTGCTTGGCCTGCTTGCCATCGCAGGTATTTATATCATCTTCGATTTTTATCCCCAGTTTAAAACCGGTATTATTTTCGGCGTTTTATCAGCCATTGGCAGTTCACTGTTTCCCATTTTTAATAAAAAATTGCTGGTAAGGTTTAGTCCGGCCACCCTTACGCTGTACGAACTGGGAGGCGGGTTTCTGTTTCTATGCCTGTTTGTGCCGGTGTATCTAATCCGTTTTCCGGCGGACTATTACCTGCCTACGCCGTCAGACTGGGTGTGGCTGCTGGTACTGGCCTGGCTTTGTACCGTACTTTGTTTCGATCTTCAGCTAAACGCATTAAAAAAAATATCTCCCTTTACCGCCAACCTCACTTATAACCTGGAGCCTGTGTACGGCATCATTCTGGCCTTTCTTTTTTTTCATGAAAATAAATCGCTTTCCAGGCACTTTTATGCAGGTGTTGGGTTAATTTTGCTGGCAGTTATTTTACAAATGTGGAGACTTTGGTATAATAGCAGCCGGATTTTGCGGAGGTAAAAAATATTTTTTGAAGGTAAATGCACTGATTGCAGTGTACGTTTAAAAAAAATCAATTCTTATCTGCTAAAAATCAAATTTCTTCCTTACCTTCGCCGTCCAAAAAATTAGTACAATGGCTAGAGTATGTCAGGTTACAGGTAAGAAGCCTATCACAGGTAATAAAGTATCGCATTCAAACATAAAAACCAAGCGCAGGTTTTTGCCCAATTTGCAAACCAAGCGTTACTTTTTAGCTGAAGAAGATAAATGGGTGGTGCTGAAAGTTTCTTCAGAAGCTATCAGAACGATCAACAAAAATGGTCTGTTTTCAGTTGTTAAAGAACTAAGAGCAGCAGGCGAAAAAATTTAAACCCACCCATTCTCTTTTGAAGGAGACGGGTAACAAAATAAATAACAATGGCAAAGAAAGGTAACAGGGTTCAGGTTATTTTGGAATGTACTGAGCATAAAACCAGTGGCAAACCAGGTACCAGCCGCTACATCACAAAAAAGAACAAAAAGAATACGCCTGAGCGTTTGGAGTTGAAAAAATTCAACCCGATTTTAAAGAAAGTAACTGTACACAAAGAAATCAAGTAAATTTCTTCTTGTGCAAATACGAAATGTGAAAATGGGCTGTGCAAAAAGTACTTATCATTTTCAGATTTTTAAATTTTCAAATTTTCAAATTAAATAGTCATGGCAAAAGCAGCTTCAAAGAACGCGAAAATTAAGGATACCAAGGCCGCAGCAGATGCAAAAAACTGGACAAAAGTGATTCGTGCGGTTCGTAGCCCTAAAAGCGGTGCTTATACTTTTAAAGAGTCAATCGTCCACAAAGACAAGATCAAGGAATATTTAGCTCAATAGTTTAAATGCACCTGGATTTACTATATTCAAGCTGTTCTGGTTAATATCGGAACAGCTTTCTTAATTTTACCCAAATCCAATTGGATTCGGGTAGTTTTATTTTTATAATAATCACAAATCAATATCCCTAAAGGGATTACAGGTATGGGACTTTTTGATAAACTCTTCGGTAAAAAGCAACAGCAGGAAACGCTGGATCAGGGATTGCAAAAAACCAGGGAAGGTTTTTTCAGCAAAATAACCAAAGCTATTGCCGGCAAAAGCACTGTGGATGAAGAGGTGTTGGATAACCTGGAAGAAGCATTGGTAAGTGCAGATGTAGGTATTGAAACGACAGTAGAAATTATCAATCGCATAGAAAAGCGGGTAGCAAAAGACAAATATCTTAACACAAACGAATTAAACTCCATCCTTAAACAGGAAGTAGAAGATATACTGGTGGCTTCGCCATCGGATACCAGTTACGAAAATTACGAATTACCTGCAGGCCATAAACCACATGTGATTTTGGTAGTAGGTGTAAACGGTGTAGGAAAAACAACTACCATTGGTAAGCTGGCGCATAATTTTTCAAAGGCGGGTAAATCGGTGTTGCTGGGTGCCGCAGATACTTTCAGGGCGGCTGCGGTAGACCAGTTAACAATATGGAGTGAGCGAACCGGCGTGCCGATTGTAAAAAAAGAAATGGGTAGTGATCCGGCATCAGTAGCTTACGATACGGTGATTAGCGGCGTAGCCAAGGACGTGGATGTGATCATCATTGATACGGCAGGCCGTTTGCACAACAAGGCTTACCTGATGGATGAGCTGACCAAGATAAAAAGGGTGGTTCAAAAAGTAATACCCGAAGCGCCCCACGAAGTGATGCTGGTGCTGGATGGAAGTACCGGGCAAAACGCACTGGAACAGGCTAAACATTTTACCGCCGCAACGGATGTGACTGCCTTAACAATTACTAAATTAGACGGCACGGCGAAGGGTGGTGTAGTGCTGGCAATTGCCCACCAGTTTAAGATACCGGTTAAATTTATCGGCGTAGGCGAAAAGGCAACAGATCTGCTGGTTTTTGATAAACACCAGTTTGTAGAAGGATTGTTTGCACCTGTTGCCTAAAGAACTATTTCCCCGTTTCCCAAAGGGATTATTGTTAAGAATATTTCATTGCGGGTAACATAAGTTAAAAAGTGGTTCCGGTAAAAGGGCCAGTTTTTAATTTTCACTTTTTATTTTTTAATTCTCTCCCATGGTAGAAGTAGGTAAATACAATACATTAAAAGTTATACGGGCGGTAGATTTTGGGGTGTACCTGGATGACGGGGCAGAAGGTATTTTATTGCCTAAAAGATTTGTGCCAACTGCAACCGCAATTGGAGATGAATTGAAAGTTTTTTTGTACCATGATGGTGAAGACAGGTTGATTGCAACTACGCAGGAACCGAAAGGCATATTGGGTGACATTGTAAAGTTAAGGACAGTGACAGTTACTCCCCACGGTGCATTTTTAGATATGGGTTTGATGAAAGATATTTTCGTTCCCAAAAGCAAACAAATATTCGAGATGCGGGTAAACGGTGAATACCTGGTGAAGATTTACCTGGACGAACAAACCGGACGCATTGCAGCTACAGAAAAGCTGGAGCCGTATTTAAGCAATGAAGAATTAACCGTAAAGGAGCTTGAAGTAGTAGACCTGATTGTATACCGCCGTACTGATATTGGTTATGTGTGTATCATCAACAACCAGCACACAGGTGTATTGCATTTTAATGAAATTTACCGTAACATAGGTGTAGGAGATAAATTTAAAGGGTTCATCAAAAAAATATATCCCGTAAGCAATGACAAAGATGATCGTTTTCGCATTGATGTGGCTGCAGGCAAACCAGGCTATAACAGGGTAGAAGATGAAGCTGGAAAATTGTTGCGCCTGTTGAGGGAAAACGATGGCTACCTGCCTTACAATGACAAAAGCAAGCCGGAAGATATTTATGATTTTTTCGGTATGAGCAAGAAGACCTTTAAAATGACAACCGGAAATTTGTATAAAGAAAGAAAAATAGCTTTCGAAAAAACGGGCATCAAGCTCCTGGAAGAGTAGCTTGATGGGTCACCCCAAAAAGGGTGGCTCACCCGGATATTATGCCGGTTAAGGAATAAGCCAGTTTGCAGTAAAACTCCCATCTTCCAGATAAGTAAATGTGGCCCTGCGGTGGCCGCTGCTGTTAAGCCACAACCATTCCATCCATCGCACCCTCGTGATTACAACGCCAAAATTTTTTCTGCCATCAGTACTTTCTTCAGGCGTTGGATCATTTGTTTCAAATACAGCAGGCAGACCACTTAGAGGGAATTCAACCACGGAGGAAGGCCGTTCTCTTCCTGAATAATTTTTTCTGTTGTTCATGGTAGTGCCATCCCAGCTTTCAGCTGCAATGCCATCATCATGGTGCAATGTTACATCCCCGCTGAGTCGTATTTGTATGCATTTTGCGGCATCGTAAAACAACCAGCTGATGTTATTTTGCAGGGCAAGTTCTTTCCATTTGCCACTCCTTTTATCGGTATAAAAGGCGAGTTGTTTTTGAGGTGGCCACACTTTTCGCAATACCACCGTGCGCATGTTTACGCCATCTGTATTGACATTGGCCACAACAGGATTGTGCAGCGCATCTTTATAACTAAGTGCTCCTTTTTCCAACCGTTTCCACACCTCCTGTTCCAGTTCCTTAAGGGTAAAGCTTGTGTCGTTTATCAATACCGTATTCATGCTTGTCACAACAGATTTTTCAGGCCTTTGTTGCACGCAGCAAATGAATTTGTTCAATGATTACTGTAAAAAATCCCGCCACCAGTAACCTGAGTTTTTGATAGTACGTAATTGTGTCTTCAGGTCCACATGTACCAAACCAAAGCGGGGATGGTAGCCTTCACTCCATTCAAAATTATCCATCAGCGTCCAGGCAAAATAGCCCCTGATATTGACACCTTCTTTTTTTGCTTTTAATACCGCCTGCAGGTGTTGTTTAAAATAGGCAATCCGTTCCGCATCATCAATAACCCCATGTTTAATTTCATCTTTAAACGCGGCACCATTTTCTGTTATGATGATTTCTTTTACGCCTCCATACAACCATATTTTTTTTATAGTGCGGTAAAAACTATCGGCGTTAATTTCCCAGCCCATGGCAGTAACCGGTAATTTTCTGGAAGTTGGTTTTACCTGGGTTGCCTGTACTATCGGTACATAACTATTGTGCTTAACCATTACCGGAAAATAATATTGCAGCCCGATAAAATCAAAATCAAAATGCAGCCGCTCTGTATACTTCCAGGTTTTATTATGCAGTTGTAATTTTTCTAAAAATTTAAATGAATCATCTACGGGATAACCCTTTCCCAGTGCAGGTTCAATAAACAAACGGTTCATTAAAATATCAATGCGGTTAGCAGCGGCCAGGTCTTCTTTTCTGTCGGAATAAGGAATGATCTGTGAGCAGGAAAAGGTAGTTCCAATATGGGCAGCCTCCACCATTCGGCGAATGATTCTTCCTCCTTCTGCCTGCGCCATAGCTGCATGATGAATGGCGGGTATAAAATTACTGAGCCCTTTTTTACCCGGCGCATGCTTGCCCAGCATATAGCCGAGGGACGTAAATCCAAACGGTTCATTTAAAATGATCCAGTGCTTAACCTTATTGCCATAAGCCTCTGCGCAAACAGATACAAAACGGCTGAACCATTTGATGATTAAATAATTCGTCCAGCCGCCCCTGTTTTCAAGCTCCTGCGGAAGATCCCAGTGGTAAAGGGTTATATAGGGTGTAAGTCCGAGTTTGATGCACTCATCAATTACCCGGTGATAAAAAAGTATGCCTTCTTTATTGATTTTACCGGTGCCGTCCGGCAGTATTCTCGCCCACGAAATGGAAAAGCGGAATACGGAAAATCCAAGGGCTTTCACCAGCAACAGATCATCTTTGTACCGGTAATAAAAATCGCAGGCCGTGGTAAGTTTGGCGCCGCCTTTTATATTACTGCCGCTCCGCGAAAAAGTGTCCCAAATGGTTTTGCCTTTTCCATTAATGTTGGTGGCACCTTCGTTTTGAGCCGCTGCAATGGCAACACCCCAGCTAAAATTTTTGCCGAAGTCTTTGGCTGTAATTATATGGTTGCTATTGTCTGTCATCATTCTTACATGAATTGTAAAATTGAACTTTTAAAAAAGCGTTCCATATTATCCTTTTGTTATTTTTGAGAAGGTGAGCTAATTCCACCGGTTAAAAATTACGCAAACAGGCTATTGCGAATGCCAATTAATCTCTATAGTTTTAAAGGCTGATAATTCAACCTGCGAAATCCCCTCCTCTTTACTGCAATGTTTTTTTAAATGGGTACCAACTCATGATGGTTTTTAAATTTCATGCTGCTGTAATACCTCTGTAAACTATACTCCATGCGGTATTTCTCTTTTACAAAAAATTACAATGATGTGTTGGTCACCCTGTTGTTCCTGATTTTTCTGGGCGCTGGTTATTTTTATTTGTATGTGCCGCAAAATGAAAAAGGTGTACAGGAACAACGTTTCAGGTCGTTGCAGAATATTGATAAAAATATTCATGCCAAGATAGACAACAGTATTGCGCTGATGCATAACCTCCTGGTAGCATACAAAGACAGTATTGCTAAAAGACCTGCACTGCTTGCATATATCAAAGGATACAACTCCAGCAATTTTACCTTGTCTGTGCCCGATAGTCAGTATACAAAAGATAATCCGGACAGTAATTTCAACATCATTGTAAACAACAACAGCCGCCAAATTACATTGCTGGCAACGGTGCAATCCGGTAATAAAAAAGATGACAGCCTGCATTACAGCATGCAGATGAAATTTACTTTTGAACAGTTCATAAAAAACCTGTTACCGGCCAATGTGTTTGATCAATACATCGTTTTCAGCGACGGGCAGGTGGTGTATGAAAATTTTTCTTCCGGTATCGGTTTTTTGAATGATAGCTTATCCGGCAAAAAAGGAGGCATCACCAGTTCGGCCGTCAAAAGCCTGAACGTAAGTGGCAAAGATTACAAGCTGTTTTTTCAGCCGGTAAGTTTTACTGCCGACAGGCAGTTGGTGGTAACCGGTCTGTTATCCAACAAACATTACCAGCAGGAAAAAAATCAATTACCCTCACAGGGCGTATTGCTGCTGCTGACAGTTGTACTCATTACCATAGTTGCCTATCCCTGGATAAAGCTGTACCAGATGGGCAACACAGACAGGCTTACTGTAACGGATGGTATTGCCACGATTGTTGTTTCCATGCTGCTGATGTCGCTGTTATTTTTTATGCTGGTTAAATACAATCTTTTTTTCAAGCCCGATAACAGCCCTGATTCCAAGGCAGTGCTGGCCACGCAAATTACCGGTGCGTTAAAAGATGAAATTGACAGCGTATATGAAAAAATTACATCGTACGACAGCCTTGTGTCGTCGGATACGGCCCGGTACAAAAAGGACATTGTTAACTTAAGCAATGCAGAAACTATTGCAGACGCGTCAGGCAACAAAAATGAAGCGCTGAAAAAGCTGGCCATTATTGCCCAAACCGGCAGTATTAACCAGGTTTATTGGTTAGGCAAAAATGGTGATGAAAAAATAAACTGGATTAGCAGCGATAAAAATGCGCCACATGGGAATTTCAGCCAGCGGGCTTATTTTAAAAACATTTCCCAAAATAAGCCTTATCATCTCCAGCACGCGGCTACTCAGCCGTTTTATCTTGACCAGATTATTTCCTGGACCACCGGTACTTTTACCTCGGTCATTTCCATTCCCTCAACAGTGCCTGGCACAACGGTTGCGGCTATGTCTTTTAACATGCAAAGCCTTCGCCAGCCTGTGACACCGGTTGGCTATACATTTGCCATGATTGATGAAGCAGGCAAAGTTTTATACCATTCCGACTCTGCCAGGAACCTGAATGAAAATTTACTAAGTGAATTATCCGAAAATGAAAAATTGCGCAGCTGCATAGAAGCCAGGACCAGCGATGCTTTTACCAGCAGTTATTTTAGCAGGGACTATTCAGTTAGTGTGCAACCTGTAAATAACCTACCCTATTTTATTGTAATTTTTAGTGATAACAGTTTTAAAGAAACCAGGGATGTTGAAATTTACAGTTTTACTTTTTCAATGATGCTGCTGTTGTTTTTATTTTTGGTGTTCCAGCTTTTTAGCGTGTTCCTTGTGTCTTCGCAGCGCTCATTTTTCAAAAGGCAATTATTTGATACCAGTTGGGTTGGCCCAAAAATATCTTCTGTAAACCAGTACAATGTTGCAGCGCTTACCAATTGCATTGTACTTGTCCTGATGGTTATTTTTTTCAATTTCAGTTCCGTTTTAACCTATTTTTTTATACTTTTTTTCTCTGTGATATTTACTTCTCTTTTTTTAAATTCATTGTTTGCATACAGGTATAAAAAATCAGGGCAACGTGAAAACTACCGTTTTAAAATAACTACCATCCGCTGGCTTTACCTGTTTATCACGTTGTTAAATCTTGGCGCTCTCCGGGTGCTGGATGGCAAGAATATGATGGTATTTACGCTCTATGAATTATTGATATTTTTCGTTGGCTGGCTCTTGCTGCGGTGCGGCAGGACGGCGGTATACTTTTTATACAGCCGGTCTATGCGTAGGATTTTCGCTGGTAATTATGCGCATAGTTTTACCTTAATGGCTTTAACAAGGCTGCTGCTTACCAGCGGTTTGCCGATACTGTTTTTTTATGTTACGGCTTACAATTTTGAGCAGCATATCGGCACACGTTACGGCCAGTTACAATACGCAAAGCGTTTGCCTGCCACACTTACAAATGACCAGTTGGTAAAAGTAAATCAACACAACAATGTTGGGGGCGTTTGTTATTATTATGACGACGCATGGATTAAAAACATTGCGTATAGAAAATTGCCTTTGGAAGCAGGCTATACAAAAGAGGAAAAATTTACAGCGACCCTGTTATCCATGTTCAGAATCGACATCAGCGACAAAGCAGTGCTGGAAGATAAAATGTATATGACTGGTGCGGCCGATAGCTCCTTTTTTTACAGTCCGCTTTTAAAAAGGGCAGGAAAAGATGACAGCGTTACCGTTACCACGCTTGCAGCAAATCGTGGCGATAGCAGTCTTTCAATAACAGCAGCCAACCTTAATTACAGGCTGCCAAAACTGTACGGCGAAAAATTTTACAATGGCTGGCTATTTTGGATTTGCCTGTTGCTGCTGCTGGTGATGTTTTACTTTATTATTTACAATGTGCTGAAAAAATTATTTTGCCTTGATCTTCCCGATCTCAGTTTGTGGGGAACAATAGATGACTCAATTTTGAACAATGAAAAAGTAAATAACCTGTTGTTTGTTATTGGGCTGCCAGGCTCAGGCAAATTGTCGCAGGTGCTGGAGAAAATAGCCGACGGAACATTAGCCAATGGCAACACACCCTTTGTTTATAAAGAAAGTGATCCTCAAAACAATGTGGTTATAGCAGACCTGATCAATATTCCTGATATAGGAAACGACAGGGAAAAAGATGATGCATGGAAACTCTTCACTGCTAAACTAACGGATGCGAAAAACAAGCTCATTATAGTAAATCATTTTGAATACAATATCCAGGACGCCGTAACCAACCGTATTAAACTGAATTTGCTGGAACAAATCATGCTGCAAAACACCAGCAAGGTAATCATCCTTTCTACCATTCACCCCGTTGCATTTCTTGATTCGGTACTGGATCAGTCTGTTGCTGAAAAAGGTATACCGGGCCAGGATTTGGAAAGATGGCATGTGTTGCTGGGGCATTACCGCATTGTAGTTTTTCCACTGCAAAGCTCGGTAGCAGAAGCTACGGAAGAATATAAAGTGATCCTGAAAGAAACAGCGCATACGCATTTCTTAAATAAAATGAGAGAATGTGCAATGACTGTTGCCCGCTCGTTGCCAGAAAATGAAAGAGCCCAAAAAGCAGATGAAATGGTTTTTAAACTGCAGGTGATGTCGCATTATTTTTATATGTATATCTGGCAATCGTTAACCAAGGAAGAAAAGTTTTTACTCTATGATCTTGCTGAAGACAACCTCGTCAATTCTTTTGATGATTACAACCTTACCATGTTATTGGCAAAGGGTGTCATCATCAGAACAGACGGCACATTAAAGCTTTTCAATAAAGGCTTCCGCAATTTCATTTTAACGGCTATAGGCAATTCAGAAGCCATGAAAATTAAGAGGCTCATCAAGGACAATGGCAACTGGAGCAGGTTAAAAAAACCGCTGATGATGGTTATCGTAGCCATTCTTGTTTTCCTGCTGATCTCCCAGGAAGAAGCTTATTCCAAACTAATTACCTATATAGCCACGCTGGGCGCTGGTATTCCTGCCCTTGTTAAATTGTTTTCTATTTTTGACAACAGCAATTCAAAGTCTTAACATTACACGCCGGTTATATGGTTGGGTCCATTAATTTACAAGGTTTTTACAATAGGCCGTTAAAAGTACTCCGCCTAAACTGCTTACCTTTGCCAACATTTATATGAAGACAAAATCGTTACATAAGGATAAGGTAAACATCATTACGCTGGGGTGCAGTAAAAACATGGTGGATAGTGAAGTGCTGAGTGGTCAGCTCATTGCCAATGAAATTGATGTGGTGCATGAAAGCGGTAAAAAGGACCACAACATCGTAATAATAAACACGTGCGGTTTTATTGAAAAAGCAAAGGAAGAAAGCATCAATACCATTTTAGACCAGGTGGAATTAAAGCGCCGCGGAAAGATAGATAAAGTCTATGTAACCGGGTGCCTCAGCGAACGATATAAAAATAATTTAGAGACGGAGATACCGGAAGTGGATGCCTATTTTGGTACAATGGAATTGCCCGGCATGCTGAAACAATTTAATGCTGATTACAAAGCTGACCTGATAGGCGAGCGGTTACTGTATACGCCGCAGCATTATGCGTACATGAAAATCAGTGAGGGCTGTAACCGCACCTGTTCGTTTTGCGCCATTCCGTTAATGCGTGGTCAGCATGTTAGCCGAACAATAGAATCGCTGGTAGATGAGGCCAAACGTTTGGTGGACAGAGGCGTAAAAGAGGTAATGCTGATTGCCCAGGAATTAACCTATTACGGGCTGGATATTTATAAAAAAAGAGAATTGCCAAAACTGTTGCATGCGCTCGCGGATGTAAAAGGTTTGGAATGGATACGCTTGCATTATGCTTACCCGTCTAAATTTCCGATAGAAATTATTGATGCCATTAAAGAAAGGGAAAATATTTGCAATTACCTGGATATGCCTTTGCAGCATGCAGCCAATAACATGCTGCAACTAATGAAGCGGCAGATAACAAGGGAGGAGATGGAAGATTTGATTGGCGAGATACGCAACCGTATTCCGGACATATGTTTACGCACTACGTTGATAGCGGGCTTTCCCGGCGAAACAAGGGATGATGTGGAAGAATTAAAAATATTTTTGCAGAAGATGCGGTTCGACAGGATGGGCATATTTACCTACAGCCACGAGGAGGGAACCAGCGCCCACAGCATGATTGACAATATACCCGCAGAAGAAAAGGAAGAACGTGCGCAGGAAATAATGGAAGTGCAGCAGGAAATAAGCCTTGAAAAAAACCAGGAAAAAGTGGGGAAGGTTTTTAAAGTGCTGATTGATAAAAAAGAAGCCGGACGATATTTGGGCCGTACCGAATTTGACAGTGTGGAAGTAGACAATGAAGTGATTATTGAGAGTAAAAAGAAATTAACTATTGGTGAATTTGTAAACGTAAAAATTACCAAAGCATACGATTATGACATTGAGGGAGAAGTAGTGGTTGCTTAATAATTTTCGAACGATTTTTTACACGCTTTAAAATTTGTTATTACAGCAGTAATTTTATTTTTAAATGAATACAACAGCGCAGTTTATTCCTTACCGGCAAACTGGTTTTTTTTCTTCAATGGTTGCTGATTATATAAGTGAAGCACCACGGCTGCAGCCATTTTACATGCACCCTGTTTCATTGGATGGCATTAAAGCATCAATTGAGCAACGCAAATCATTCGCTACCGATAGGGCATTGCTGGTTGACATTCTGAACGAACAATATGAAACAACTCCGCTTACAGAAAAGCAAAAAAAATATATCCATCAGTTAAGCAGCGACAATACATTTACTATTTGCACTGCCCATCAACCTAATATTTTTACAGGGCCTTTATATTTTATTTATAAGATACTGCACGCCGTTAAACTTGCGGAGGAATTACAGGCAGTAATACCCGAAAATAATTTTGTGCCTGTTTATTACATGGGTAGCGAAGATGCTGACCTTGATGAACTGGGGCATGTTTTTATAAACGGCGAAAAGTATGAGTGGGCCACCAAGCAGACTGGTGCGGTAGGCCGGATGATAGTTGATAAGACGCTGGTGCAATTGATAGAAGCCATCAGCGGCCAGTTACTGGTCCTTCCATTTGGTGCTGAAATAACCGGCTTGATGAAAGATTGTTACCAGCCTGGAGTAACCATTGAGCAGGCTACTTTTAAACTGGTAAATGCACTGTTTGCAGAATACGGCGTATTGATTTTATTGCCGGATAGTGCCGAAGTAAAAAGGCGTTTCGCGCCAGTTATAGAGAAGGAACTGATGGAAGGATTTTCTCATCCTGCAGTACAGCAGACCGTATCACAGTTTCCGGAAGAATACAAGGCGCAGGCTAGTGGCAGGGCCATTAATTTATTTTACCTGGTGGATGGTAAAAGGGAAAGAATTGAACAAGCAGGCGATGATTTTTTGATTGTGAATATGCAGCTGAAATTTAGTAAAGCTGCTATGCTGCAAGAACTGCAGGAACATCCTGAACGCTTTAGTCCCAATGTAATTTTAAGGCCGGTGTTACAGGAAACAATTTTACCCGACATCGCTTTTATCGGCGGTGGTGGCGAGATTGCCTACTGGCTTGAATTGAAAAAAGTATTTGAAGCGGTGCAGGTTCCTTACCCCATGCTGATTGTTCGCAACTCGTTTATGATTGTGAATACTGTTATGCAGGCCGCTACAAAAAAATTACAGTTAGAATATGCGGGCTTATTTGCGACAGAACTGGAGCTGGTGAATCATTTGGTGAAACGGGACAGCACTATACAGTTAAGCCTGGAAGAAGAAAAAGAAAATATGATCGCTCTATATGATCAGATAAAAAAAATCGCCGGCGATATTGATACCTCTTTAAAAACACATACCAATGCGTTACAAACTCAGGCGTTGAAAAAAATTACGGCACTGGAAAAGAAAATGTTCCGTGCACAAAAAAGAAAATTTGAGGCGCAGCAAAGACAGCTGGAAAAATTAAAAAAAGAATTGTTCCCCAACAACAGCCTGCAGGAACGTGTGGATAACCTGATGCCTTTTTACGCCAGCCATGGCAAAGAGTTTATCAAAATGATTTACAGCCATTCAAAAGGATTGCAGCAGGAGTTCGGCGTGATACTCGAATAATGGTGTTCCTCCAGTCGCTTCTGTAAAAGTTCAGCAAAGCTGTCAGGTACAAGCGTGCGACGCCACTGAAGTTGATGCGTGTTTCCCTGCCTGGTACAAAAAATAAAAAATTATTTTTCGAAGGTATCAAACTCATTTGTAAAGCCGAGGTACTTTACATTTTTTACGCTTTCCATTACGATATCGTCCTGGTATTCTTTGTATGCTTCCAGTTTCCCTGCAATGGATGGATCGTGCAGGGCGAGAATTTGTGCGGCCAGAATGCCGGCATTTTTAGCGCCATTTAAAGCCACTGTAGCTACCGGTACACCATAAGGCATTTGCAAGATAGATAAGATAGAATCCCAGCCATCGAGTGAATTGGAAGATTTAACAGGAACACCTATTACTGGCAAAATAGTTTGGGCGGCTACCATGCCTGCTAAATGTGCGGCGCCCCCGGCTCCTGCAATGATTACCTTCAATCCTCTTGACTTTGCCTTGCTGGCATATTCACGCAACCGTTCGGGTGTGCGATGGGCAGATACAATGGTTAGCTCGGGTTCAACTTCAAACTGGCGAAGCATTTCCGCTGCACCTTTCATAATTTCAAGATCGCTTTCGCTGCCCATGATAATACCAACAAGAGGAGTCATGTTTTATAATTTTACGCAAAGAAAAGGTAAAATTATAAATAGCGCCATTGATATTTTAAAAAAATCGCTGTTGAAACATTGGATTGATGTTTGAAACAATCACATGCTGATAACAATTACAGATCAATGCAATATATTATTACCAGCCATGTATTGTACTTTTATGCACAGGCTAAACCACTTATATTTGTTTTCTTTATTAATACTTAATATATAATGCTAAACTCGTTTACCAGGATTTGCTATTGTGTTACCTTTTCCCTTTATGTATTAATTTTCTCCGGTTGTAAAAATAAATCTACAGCACCCTCCCCCGCCAAAAGTGAAAAAACAATTCCAATTGTGGATATTATTATAGCAGCGCCGGAAACTATCAGTAATGTGGTGGAGGCCAATGGAACAGTGATAGCAGAAGAGTATGTAGAGTTAAGACCAGAAATAAGCGGCCGGCTTACTTACTTGAATGTACCGGAAGGTAAAAACATTGCCAAAGGAACCGTTATAGCAAGGGTAAACGATGCAGACCTGAAGGCACAGATTGCCAAAAGCAAGGTGCAGCTTGATCTGGCACAAACAACCGTAGACCGGTACAAAAAATTACTGGATATCAATGGTCTTAACCAGGCGGACTATGATGCGGCTGTAAACCAGGTAAACAGTTTAAGAGCAGACATTGTTTATTCACAGGCGCTGGTTGACAAGACCGTTATACGGGCTCCCTTTAGCGGGGTGGCGGGCTTAAGGGGAATTAGTCCTGGGGCCTTTGTATCACCCAGCACAGTAATCGCCACGCTTCAGCAAACAAACAAGGTAAAGATTGATTTTACGTTGCCGGATATGTATGGCAATATCATAAAAAAAGGAATGTTGGTTACAGTTGAAGTAGATGCTGCATCCAAAGACATTCGCAAAGCTATTGTTGTGGCCACCGAACCGGGTGCCAATACAGACACCCGCAATTTAAAAGTACGGGCATTGCTGCAGGGCGGTACTGCCAATCCGGGTGCTTTTGTAAAAGTGCATATTGATGCCGGTCAAAGCCGTACGTCTATTAAAGTGCCAACCAATTGTATTATTCCTGATGATAAAAACAACCAGGTGGTATTGGTAAAAAATGGAATGGCCAGTTTTGTAAATATAAAAACGGGTATACGCGAAGCAAGTATGGTTGAAGTGGTACAAGGTATTAAAGCAGGAGATTCTGTTGTGGTAACGGGCGTTTTATTTGCCAGGCCAAAAAATCCCGTTCAGGTAAGAAGTGTTAAAACCCTGCATGATGTGAGTGATACCAGTGCGGCGAAATAGATAATCTGTTTAATGTATAGCAACGAATTTTAAAATAATTTACCCCGTTTTACTGCATGAATATTTCTGAATTTTCTTTAAAGCGGCCTGTTTTTGCCACGGTATTAAACCTGATGATCATCCTTTTTGGTGTAGTAGGCTATACCTTTCTGGCCATCAGGGATTATCCCGCCATTGACCCGGCTATTATTACTGTAACCACTTCTTATACCGGAGCCAACCCGGATATTATGGAGAGCCAGGTTACAGAACCATTGGAAAAACAGATCAATGGGATACCAGGTATTAAAACCATTACTTCATCGAGTACCCTGGGTAACAGCAATATTACGGTTGAATTTGAACTGGGTGTTGACCTGGAAGCTGCGGCAAGTGACGTACGTGATAAAGTAGGCCAGGCAAGCCGGAGTTTGCCGCAGGATATTGATGCACCGCCGGTGGTTACAAAATCAGATGCCAACAGTGATTTTATTTTAATACTGGCTGTACAAAGTAAAACCAAAGGTCTGCTGGAATTAAGTGATTACGCTGAAAACGTGTTGCAGCAACAGTTTCAAACCATCAACCAGGTTAGTGCGGTAAATATTTTTGGTCAAAAAAGATATGCCATGCGTATCTGGATTGATCCTGATAAAATGAACGCCCAGGGTGTTTCATTCAGTGATATCAGAACATCGCTGAACAATGAGAATGTGGATTTACCGCCCGGAAAAATTTATGGCAACAATACGGAATTAACCATTAAAACGCTGGGCAGGTTAACGAGTGAAAAAGATTTTCAAAACCTCATCATTAAAGAAGACAGCACAGGTATTGTAAGATTGAGCAATGTTGCCAGAATAGAATTAGGTCCGGAGAATTTGGAACAAAGCTGGAAATACAATGGCGTAAATGCTGTTGGTATTGTATTGATACCACAGCCCGGCGCCAACAATATCCAGATCGCAGACGATTTTAATAAGAAGCTGGAGTCCATCAAAAAATCAAACAAGTCGGATATTGAAATGAATGTGTTGCTGGACAACACTACCAATATCCGCAAGTCGATAAAAGAAGTGGAAGAAACGTTGGGTATTTCTTTTGCCCTGGTGGTGTTGGTAATATTTTTCTTTTTCAGAGACTGGCTGATTGCGATCCGTCCATTGATAGACATTCCGATTTCGTTAATTGCCACTTTCTTCATCATGTATTTTTCCGGATTTTCTATCAACATTTTAACCTTGCTGGGCATCGTGCTGGCAACCGGTTTGGTGGTGGACGATGGGATAGTAGTAACAGAAAATATTTTTAGTAAATTTGAAAAAGGGATGCCCATTAAACAGGCAGCATTGGAAGGCAGTAAAGAAATATTTTTTGCCGTAATCTCCACCTCAATTACACTCGCCATAGTTTTTTTACCTGTAATATTTTTAGAAGGATTTATCGGCCGGCTCTTCAGGGAGTTTGGCGTTACGCTGGCGGCAGCCGTATTGATCTCTGCACTGGTTTCATTAACCATTACACCGGTTTTGAACGTAGTGTTGAGCAGAAAAAAGGCAGGTCATGGCAAGTTTTACAATAAGACGGAACCGTTTTTTACGGCAATGGAAGATGGCTATGAACGATGGTTACACGCATTTTTAAGAGTTAGATGGATGGCCTGGGTATTGATAGCAATCTGCGGCGTGATAATTGGTCTCGTTATCACTAATTTAAAAAGTGAGCTGGCGCCTCTTGAAGACAGAAACAGTATTCGTTTTACTGTGACCGGAGCAGAAGGTGCCAGCTATGGAAGCATGGTGAATATTGCAGATAATATCGCCAATTACCTGTACGATTCTATACCTGAAAGGGACTTTGTTTTTGCACGTACACCCGCTGGCCCAATCAACAGCAGCCAGCCAAGGTTGGGATTGGTTGATCCGGATCAGCGAAGCAGGAGCCAGGCACAGATAGCAAGTGACCTTCAAAAAAAATTAGTGCGCTTTAACGATGCAAGAATTTTTGCTGTACAGGAGCAAACAATCGCAGTAGGCGCTGGCAGTAAGGGCGGATTACCTGTTCAGTTTGTATTACAGAATCAAAACTTGGATAAGTTAAAAACGGTGATTCCGAAGTTTTTAGAAGAAGCAAGAAAAGATAAAACTTTTGCCAACGTGGATGTAAATCTGAAATTCAATAAACCGGAGATTCAGCTAACGCTCGACAGGATGAAAGTGAAAGATCTTGGCTTATCATCCCAGGATGTGATTGCTGCTTTGCAAGCTGCCTTCAGTGGGGGCCGCCTGGCTTACTTTATAATGAATGGATTTCAATATTCCGTAATTGCCCAGGTGGATAGAGGTGACAGAAGTGCACCGGACGACATCTCAAAATTGTACGTACGTAACAATAAGGGTCAGCAGATACCCATTAGCGCAGTGGTGAAATTGGAGGCCAGCAGCAGCCCTGCTACCTTGTTCCATTTCAACAGGTATAAATCTGCTACCATATCAGCTTCGCTTGCGGATGGTAAAACCGTAGGTGACGGTGTAAAGGCAATGGATGCCATTGCAAAGAAATTGCTGGATGAAAGTTACCAGACTTCGCTGACCGGGCCATCAAGGGATTATGCCGAAAGTTCCTCCAATATTGCATTTGCTTTTAGCCTTGCATTGATGCTTATCTACCTTATTCTGGCTGCCCAGTTTGAAAGTTTTGTAGATCCGCTTACCATTATGATTACTGTACCATTGGCGTTGGCCGGTGCTTTGCTAAGCTTATTTATATTTAATCAAACCTTAAATATTTTTTCTGAGATAGGAATGATTATGCTGATAGGGCTGGTGACTAAAAACGGGATATTGATTGTAGAATTTGCCAATAAGAAAAGGGAAGACGGGCACGATAAAATGGAGGCGATACTGCATGCTGCCCAGCAAAGGTTGCGACCCATTTTAATGACAAGCCTTGCCACTTCATTGGGAGCATTGCCGATTGCATTGGGTCTGGGCGCTTCATCCACTAGTCGGGTGCCGCTTGGTATTGCGGTGGTAGGAGGAATTATCTTTTCTCTGATTCTTACCTTATTTGTTATACCCGCCATTTATACTTATCTATCCGGCAAACACAAAGGCACGGACAAAGCGTATTCAACAACGGCTGTACTTGCTGAAGAAACCGGAAAAAATGAAAGTGATACAAAACCCGAAATTGGATAAACCACAAAAGAATGAAGCAAACAGTTGTATCTATTTTTTTATTTTTCAGCATGCTTTGTGTAAAAGCACAAAATATATTGCGCTTACCCGATGCTGTAAATATTGCCCTTAAAAATAGCCTGGATATACAGTTAAATAAAAACCTGGTAGAAGCCAATACCGTACTCAACAATTACGGCGTGGCGGGCGGCCTTCCGCTGGTTACCGGATCATTGACAGACAATGAGCAAATTGCCAGCATCAATCAAAAGTTAAATACCGGCGTGTCTATTCAACGCGATGCAGCTGCTACCAATAACTTTGCATTGGGTGTTACGGGCAGCATTTTATTATACAACGGCAATAGGGTGATTGCAACAAAGGCCCGGCTGGCAACATTGGTAAAACAAAGTGAACAGCAATTGAATGCACAGGTACAAAATATCCTGGCGGATGTTATGGTTGGGTATTATGATATCGTGCGCCAGCAGAGTTACATGAAGACGATCGAAAAATCAATTGATGCATCCAATCAGCAATTGCAAATTGTGCAAGCCAGGCAATCAGTAGGGCTGGCGAATAATGCAGATCTTTTCCAGGCGCAGATTGATCTCAACGCCCTGGTGCAGGCGCAGCAATCGCAGCAATTAATTATCGACCAGGCTAAAACAGAATTACTCAGGCAACTTACTGTTAATTCGGATTCTTCCATTGCAATACAGGATACTATTATAGTCGACAGAAATATACAATTGGATAATGTGTTGAATAAGCTGAATAAAAATGCAGACATTATCGCAGCACAGGACCAGGTACAAATAAACGAACTGCTGGTGAAGGAAACTGCGGCTTTGCGCTATCCATCCATCAGGGCAACAACAGGCTACAATTTCTCCAGGAATAAGGCTGCTGCCGGCCAGATATTATTGAATCAGAATTATGGTCCATCAGTTGGTGTTAGCATTGGTATACCTATTTACAACGGATCAATTTACAAACGCCAGCAAAAGGTAGCGGAAATAAATGTAAATAATGCTGTACTGGATAAGCAAATATTGATGCGGGATTACAGTGCGCAAGTAGTTAAATCTTTTCAATCGTACACATCTACATTAAAACAGTTGGAAACAGAACAGCAGAATTACAATTTATCCAATCAATTGCTGGAGCTGGCTTTACAGCGTTTTCAATTTAAGCAGGCCACCATTGTTGATGTAAAAAATGCACAACAAAGTTTTGAAGCCTCCGGCTATCGCCTGGTAAATCTGAATTATGCAGCAAAAACTGCCGAGATTGAATTGAAGCGCCTGGCTAATGAATTGAATTTACAAATACAATAATTGCTGAAACGCATTTTATTAGTTTCAACCTGGTATTCTTCTTACATAATACATCACCAAAAATTGTGAACTTTAAAATAATCCCGCTTTAGGTGACAGGGGCAGTTACTACTTTCAATGTATTTTTTATCCTGTTTGCCTGGTGCACCAGTTCCTGTTTTTCTTTACTCAGTATTGTGACATGCCCCATTTTACGGCCGGGTTTGGTTTGTTTTTTTCCATAAATATGTACAAACACATTTTCCAGTTTAAGAATATCATTTAATCCTTCATAACTTGCTTCACCACTATGGCCTTCTGCACCAAGCAGGTTTACAATAGCTGCGGGCAAAATGGCTTCTGCACAACCCAGCGGGTAGCCTAACATTACTCTCCACAACATATCAAACTGCGAAGAATAGTTGCCTTCAATGGTGTGATGCCCGCTGTTGTGTACCCTTGGGGCAGTTTCGTTTACCAGTACATTGTCATCCTTGTCTATAAATAATTCAACGGCAAAAATGCCGGCACTGTTTAAATTTTGTACCAGCTTGGTAGCAATTGCTTCAATTTTCCACAATACTTTCTCTGTCAGTTCCGCGGGACTTAGCTGGTACTCCAGCAGATTTAAACGCTGGTCAAAAACCATATCCACAGCAGGATACATGGCATGCTCACCCTTATCATCCACCGCAATGATTACGGCAATTTCCTTCTTGATCGGCACCATTTTTTCCAGCACCGAAGGAGCATCAAAACCTTTATCAAGGTCTGCAGCAGTTTTAATTACCTGCACGCCCCTTCCATCATAGCCGCCCATTGCCAGTTTATGCACGGCAGGCAAATAGCCGGCATGTTGTTGCAGTTCCGCTGCATTTGTGGTAATGATAAATTCGCTGCTGGGTATCTGGTGTGCTTTATAAAATTGCTTTTGCAGTATTTTATTTTTGATGATTTTTAATGCAGCGGGTGAAGGATATATTTTAACACCTTCCTTTTGCAGCACTTCAAGTGCATCTTCATTTACGTTTTCAATTTCAATGGTAATGGCATCCATCCCTTTTCCAAAATTGTACACGTCATCAAAATTGGTGATGTCGCCCTTGGTAAACTGGTGGCAAAGGTGCGCTGCGGGGCATGCAGCATCATTTTCCATTACAAAAGTATCTACAGGGTAATTGGCTGCAGCCTGTAATAACATTCGTCCCAATTGTCCGCCGCCTAAGATGCCAATTTTTTTTGTACTCATGGCTGCAAAATAAATCATTCCTGTCATTTTTATTAGTTGATATTTTTAAGGAAATATCCTATGGCGTTTAATTTTTCAGGGAACAGTTCCGGTGCAGGCATGTGATAATTTCAATCAAAATAGTTAACTTTATAAAGCGATTATGCAGCCGGATTATCCACATAAAATATTTTCTGACAAACGCATCAGTTATACATTGCTGATGGACGCTCTTGCTATGGGTTCGTGTTGCTGTTTATAATTTTTTTATAACAGTAATTTTTTATCAGTAAAATAGCAAGATGGACACTACTATTCAATCCGCCACAGTTATAGATTCCACAACAGATTTTTTGCCATTACTCGGCACCGATTACATAGAATTTTACACGGGAAATGCAAAGCAGGCAGCCCATTTTTATAAAACTGCTTTTGGTTTTCAGTCGCTGGCATATGCAGGTCCGGAAACGGGCACGATGGACAAAGTCAGTTACGTGGTAAGGCAAAACAAGATAACATTTGTATTGACAACACCGCTGCGGCCGGGCAACGCCATCGCAGATCATATTTATAAACATGGCGATGGTGTAAAAGTACTCGCACTAAAAGTGGAGAATGCCACGGCGGCATATAGTGAAACCATTAACCGGGGGGCTAAACCATTTCAGGCACCCGTTATCCTTAAAGATAGTTCAGGTGAAGTTACGATGAGTGGTATTCACACTTATGGCGAAACCGTACATGTATTTGTTGAAAGAGAACAATACAATGGAATTTTCATGCCCGGTTTCAGGGAATGGAAAACGGATTATAACCCGGCCCCAACGGGGCTTTTACATGTAGATCATTGTGTGGGCAATGTTGGGTGGAACCAGATGAACACCTGGGTGAAATTTTATGAGGCAGTAATGGGTTTTAAAAATATTCTCAGTTTTGATGATAAAGATATTTCCACGGAATACTCTGCTTTGATGAGTAAAGTGATGAGTAATGGTAATGGCTATGTGAAGTTTCCAATCAATGAGCCTGCACAAGGAAAGAAAAAAAGCCAGGTGGAAGAATACCTTGATTTTTATAATGGTGAAGGCGTTCAGCATGTAGCCATTGCAACAGACAATATTATACACACTGTGACCCAATTAAAAAGCCGGGGCATCGAATTTTTATCCATACCTCAAAGCTACTACTCCAATATACTCGATAGGGTAGGTACGATTGATGAAGACCTGGAACCGATAAGCAAACTTGGAATATTGATAGACCGGGATGAAGAAGGGTACTTGTTGCAAATATTCACCAAACCAATTCAGGACCGGCCAACCTTATTTTTTGAAATCATCCAGAGAAAAGGCGCCAGGAGTTTTGGAAAAGGCAATTTTAAAGCGCTGTTTGAGGCGTTGGAAAGGGAGCAGGAGGCAAGAGGAAATTTATAACACCAACATAGTATTTAAAATACATCAGTTGTGAAAGTATGCTTATCAATCATTATTCACTCTCAGCAAATGGGTTACAAATATTAATTCAAGGACCTTAGGCCCACTTTTGCCGTTTTTTATATTTTTTTCAGCCTAAAAAACATAAAACGGTTGTTTTAATTGTCATCTTAACTTTTGTAATGATTTTAAGTAATGTCAATTTGAAGGCAGTATATAAAGGTCTATTTTAGTAGATGTTTAAAAATATAACCGTTTTGTAAAGTATTTCTAATTTTTTGTAATTATAAATTGGTTTAGGCGGACAATTAATATTTCTGTAGGTTTTAACAACCAAAATAAAATCAAAATATAGCAGTGTTTTTTTTGCAATGTTTTAACATTTGTATTGTAAAAACTTTTATCTTCGGCTCATTATTCACAAAACGACGCTGCTATATGTCAAAAAAACTCTTATTGGGGATATACGCATTTATATGCTGTATACTCCTCTCTTCTCAAATTTATGCACAACAAAAAACAGTAACTGGTGTAATTACCAATGCTAAAGACAATTCTCCAATTGTAATGGCGACAGTAAGTGTAAAAGGAACCAAGGTTGCTGCTGTAACAGGTGCTAATGGAGAATTTTCCATCACCGTGCCTTCAGGTAAAAATCTACTGGTTGTCTCTTCAGTAGGATATGAAGAAGATGAAGTAAGCATCGCTAACACTTCATCTGTAAAACTTTCATTGAAAGAAAGAACAAGTGCCCTGAATGAGGTAGTTGTAACCGGCTATAGTGCCCAAAGAAAAAAGGACATTACAGGATCTGTAACTGTGGTAAATGCTAAAGAACTGGTTGCTAATCCAGGATCAAACGTTGAAAGTTTGCTTCAGGGTAAAGCATCTGGTGTAACTGTTGGTACATCCGGTGTTCCGGGCGCTGGCGCGTCTATCAGGATCAGGGGGTTTACTACCTTTAATCAAAATGAACCATTGTATGTGGTGGATGGTGCCAGGGTAGGTTCTATCAGTGATCTTAACCCCAATGACATCGAATCTTTGCAGGTGTTAAAAGACGGTTCTTCGGCTGCTGCTTATGGTGCAGCTGCCGCCAATGGTGTAATTATTGTTACCACAAAAAAAGGTAAAGGAAAATCTAAAGTTACCTATGATGCCTATTATGGATCACAGTCTCTGATTAAGAAATTTGATCTTTTAAATACGCAGGAATATGGTCAGTATCTGTTGAAACTGCAACAGGGAATCCCAGGTCAAACTGCTACTACATTTAATCTTGGCCAATATAACGGCGGGCAAACAACAACATCCACTCCAGTAATTCCCGAATATATTTTAGCAGGAACAGCAAGTGGTGTACAGGCTGGGGATCCTGCTGCCGATCCATCTAAATACAAATTAGATTTGAATGATGTAAATGGAGACGGTACTTATTTAATTGTAGCAGCTAATAAAACAGGTACGGACTGGTTGGGTGCCGTTACGCAGGCCGCTCCCATGCAAAGTCACAACGTGTCTGTTTCCGGCGGCAGTGAAACGGGTAATTACCTTTTAGGCCTAAACTATTACAATCAGGATGGTATTGTTGATTTCACAGGGTACAAAAGATATTCGGTTAGGGCTAATACCAATTTTATTATAAAAAATAAAGTTCGTGTAGGGGAAAATCTCCAGGTTAGTTACATAGACAAGCATGGCTTTAATAATCAGGATGAAGGCAATGCGATCTCAATGGCCTATCGCATGCAACCAATTGTACCTGTATTCGATATCAAGGGAAATTTTGCAGGTACACGTGGATCAAACCTCGGTAATGCTGAAAATCCCTACGCAAGTCTTTACCGCGGCCAAAATAATAAGGATAGAAAAGTCGGTATTATAGGATCTGCTTATGCTGAGTTCGATTTCTTAAAATATTTCACCGCTAGATCAGTAATTGGTATGGATTACGGAACAAGTTACTATTATAACTTTGGCGTTCCTTCCTACGAAAACGCTGAGGGTCGCGGTGGTGTTGGTACGTTTAACGAAGGTCAAAACTTCGGCTACCAGATGACCTGGTTTAATACAGTAAGTTTTAAAAAGTCGTTTGGTAAACACGATATCAAAGCCCTGGTAGGTACTGAAATGGTTGAAGGTGCAGGTCGCGTGCTGGATAATTCCAATAACACCTATTTTTCTTTTGACAGAAATTTCTGGCAGATCAATTCAGGGTTAAGTACGACTCCTGCGGGACATAGTTACGAATATCGTTACAGGAAGTCCTCCCCTGTAATTGCTAAACTGGATTATAACTACCAGGATAAATATCTTTTGAGCGGAAGTTTCAGAAGAGATGGATCTTCAAACGTTTTTGGTCCAAACAATAAGTATGGTAACTTTAGTTCGTTGAGTGCGGGCTGGCGTATTTCTGAAGAGGCATTTCTTCACAATAAATTCAACTGGTTGAATGATCTTAAGTTACGGGTTGGTTATGGTATTCTTGGAAACGATAATACCAAGGATTTCGGTTTTATCACGGCTTATAAATTTGACAATAATGCAGGTTACCCTATAGACGGAAGCAATACTGGTTTTACGCAGGGCTTAAGGTTATTTGCGATAGGAAATCCGAGCATTAAATGGGAGCAGTCTGCTACTACCAACGTTGGTATAGATGCAACGATGTTTAACAACAAACTAAATATTGTTCTCGATTTATATACCCGCAAAACAACTGATTTATTGTATGAGAAGCAACTAGATCCGATTTTATTTGGTAGCGTTGATCGTCAGCCAACCAATATTGGTGAAATGACCAATAAAGGAATTGATCTTGCTGTTAACTATCGCACTACTTTAGGAAGAGAATTTAAGATTGATGCGGGATTGAGTTTTTCTTTGTATAGAAACAAAGTAGGATCCATAGGGGATCCATTCCTGGAAGGTAACAGATCCCGTATTGATCCCTTCAACCGATCTGTTACAGGCAGACCAATGTCTAGCTTCTTTGGCTATATCATTGATGGATTCTTCCAAAACCAGGCAGAGGTGGATGCATCTCAACAATCAGATAAAGGTATTGGCAAATGGAGATACAAGGACCTCAGCGGTCCGGGTGGTAAACCAGACGGGTTGATTACTCCAGATGACAGAACTTTCATGGGTAGTCCGCATCCAAATTTTACAGCAGGAATTAACCTGAATGCTTCTTATAAAAACTTTGATATCGCTACATTCCTTTACTGGAAAAACGGTGGACAGTTAATAAATTATGTTCGCTACTGGACTGATTTTAATACTTTCCAGGGTAACAGAGATAGGAGAGTATTATACGACAGCTGGACACCGGAGCACAGAGATGCCAAACTACCAGTGTTGGACGGTGCTGACGGAAGTAGTGGACAGGTTCCGGTGAGTTATTATGTTGAACCAGGAGGCTATTTAAGACTTAAGAATTTATCAATAGGGTATACATTACCTGCAGAATTATTGCGGAAAATTGGCGTCGACAAATTGCGTTTTTATCTACAGGCTCAAAATCTCTTTACAGTTACAAAGTACACTGGATTGGACCCTGAACTTACAACTCAGCAGGTGGGAAAGGCTGATTATAGACAAGCCAAGTCTGACGCCAACAGTTTAGGTGTTGATTATGGTAACTTTCCAACCCCAAGAATTGTATCTCTTGGCTTAAACCTGACATTTTAATTAAAAGATTTAAATCATTAAGTATATGAAAAGAAGTAAAATGCGTGTGCTGGTGTTAGGCTGTACCGTAATAGCGGGCACACTAATACTACAGGCATGTAAAAAAAGTTTTTTGGATGCCCAACCGTACGGACAGTATAGCTCCGACCTGGTAAATAACAAAAAGGGATTGGAAGCTAAACTGGTGGGTGTATATGGCGTTTTAGATGGCCAGGGGGTAACCAGTACGTGGGCGCCATCCGCAAGTAACTGGGCGACAGCCGGAGTATGCGCAGATGATGCGTATAAAGGTACAGATGCCAATGACCAACCGCAGATGACGGAAGTTGAGCAATATAAGTCTCAGCCGGCAAACCCTTATTTTTATGATAAATGGATTGCAGTATACGAGGGTATTGCAAGGGCAAACGTTGTTATCAAAGATGCGAATGACCCCAACCTGGTTTTGGCTGATGCTGATAAAAAGAACATCGTTGCGCAGGCTCGTTTTTTAAGAGGGCACTACCATTTTGAAGCCAAAAAGATGTGGAATAAGGTTCCGTATATTGACGAAACCACTACTAGTTATACCAATGCCGATCAAATATGGTCAAAAATTGAAGACGATTTTAAGTCTGCATACGATAATCTTCCTGAAGTACAGGATGCAGCTGCAAAAGCTAACAAATGGGCAGCAGCATGTTATCTCGCCAAAACTTACATGTACGAAAAGAAATTTACTGAAGCAAAGGCTTTGTACGATGTGATTACTGTAAGTGGCAAAACATCAAATGGCAAAACTTATGGTTTACAGGATGCATACTGGAAATGTTTTGATGCCAATTATGATAACAATGAAGAAGAAGTATTTGGAGTAGCCATGGCAGCTTCCGGTTCAGTAGATCAGAGTGGTGAAAGCTCCTTAGGGCTTGCATTTCCCTATGGCGGCGACTTTGGATGTTGCGGTTTTTTTCAGCCGTCTCAAAATTTAGTAAATGCTTATAAAACAAGCCCTGCCGGTTTACCTTTATTTACAACATTTAACGATGCTGATCTTAAAAATGACCAAGGCCTTAAAGATGCAGATCCTTATACAAACGACATTACAACTCCGCTCGATCCAAGGTTAGACTGGTCAGTTGGTAGAAGAGGTGTTCCTTATTGGGATTGGGGTCCTCACCCCGGTTATTCCTGGATAAGGGATCAGAACTATGCAGGTCCTTTCAGCCCTAAAAAGCACGTTTTTTCTAAAAAAGATGAAAATACACTTACATCTTCCGGCTGGAAAAACATTACAGCAAAAGACATATACCTCATTCGTTATGCAGACGTATTACTAATGGCTGCAGAGGCTGAAATTGAAGTAGGTTCTTTGGCAAAAGCGCAGACTTATATCAACCAGGTACGTGCAAGGGCTAAAAACCCTGCAAGCTGGGTACAAGGAGCGCCTGCTAACTATGTAATTAATGAATATAGTACTCCGTTTGCTTCACAGGCTGAAGCGAGAACAGCTGTGCGTTTTGAAAGAAGATTGGAATTGGCTGAGGAAGGCCATCGTTTCTTTGACCTGGTGCGCTGGGGTATTGCAGCGGAAACATTGAACGCTTATTTAGCAAAGGAAAAACTGAAAAGAACTTACAAGTCAACAGCCAGTTTCACTGCTGGAAAAAATGAATATTTCCCTATTCCGGCAAGTATCATTGATGTAGCTGCCAAGTATGGTAATACGCTTACACAGAATCCCGGCTATTAACCGATCGTGATCTGGAATTATTAAAGAATATTTAGACTAAAAAGGCAGAGTTAATTCTCTGCCTTTTTTATATACCAGAATTTACTACATTTCCATAAAATTGCCATATGCGATCGCTTACTTTTTTACTTGTCTTTTGCGGTATTTGTATGCTTCTTTCATGCCATAACAGGACTCTTTTCGTGGAAGTATCCCCGGGGCATTCGAATATTCACTTCAATAATTTAATACAAGAAAATGATTCTATTAATCCGATAGATGTTACTAACATTTACAACGGCGGCGGTGTGGCGATAGGCGACTTTAATAACGATGGTTTGCAGGACATTTACTTTAGTGGCAATCTTGTTTCAAATAAACTCTACGTTAACCAAGGAAATTTAAAGTTTGAGGACGTTACAAAAAAGGCGAATGTTACCGGTGAAGGTCGCTGGTGTCGGGGCGTTGCGACGATTGACATAAATAATGACGGGCTGCTTGATATGTATGTCTGTGTGTCTATGGAAAAAGATCCGTCTAAAAGACAAAACATATTGTATATAAATAAAGGTATTGATAAAGACGGGGTTCCTCACTTTACTGACATGGCGGAAGCATATGGCCTCAATGATACTACGCATTCCACTATGGCCAGTTTTTTTGACTACGATAACGATGGCGACCTCGACATGTACCTGGTGGTGAATGAAATTTTAAAAAATGATAACCCGGGTTCCTTTCGTCCAATCATTACCGATGGGTCCCATCCAAGCACAGGTAGATTATATCGAAATGACTGGGATCCAAACCTGAAACATCCGGTGTTTACAAATGTGTCAAAACAGGCAGGAATAACCATTGAAGGCTATGGCCACAGCGTAAATATTGCTGATTTTAACAAAGACGGATGGAAGGATATTTTCGTCACAAACGATTTTAATTCCAGTGATATTTTATACATCAATAACCATGATGGAACGTTCAGTGATAAAGCCAGTGTTTATTTTAAACATACATCTGCCAATGGAATGGGACAGGATGTGATTGATATCAATAACGACGGACTTTCAGATGTGGTAGAGTTGGATATGAATCCCCAGGACAATCTCCGGAAGAAAATGATGATGTCTGCCAACAGTTATCAAAACTATCAAAACAGTGATCGTTACGGTTACGAATATCAATATGTACGCAATACGTTACAACTTAACCAGGGGCCAAGGATTAATCAACAAGATTCAATAGGAGACCCTGTTTTTAGCGATATTGGTTTTTTTGCAGGCATAGCCGAAACAGACTGGAGCTGGACGCCGCTGGTGCAGGATTTTGACAATGATGGCCTCCGGGATATTGTTATTACAAATGGTTTTCCAAGGGATGTTACCGATCATGATTTCATTGCCTTCCGGCAACGGTCATTTAAAATTGCCAGTACCGAGTACACATTATCCCAGGTCCCCATGGTTAAAATTCACAATTATGCCTATCACAATAATGGTAACACCAACTTTACCGATGAAACCAGTAACTGGGGTCTTGAAAAGCCAACTTTTTCCAACGGAGCCGCCTGCGCAGATCTTGATAATGATGGTGACATGGATATGGTTATAAACAATATCGATGATGAGGCACTTGTGTATGAAAATACATCAATGAACAGGAAGGAAAACAACAATCATTACCTGGCTGTAAAGCTTGTGGGAGATTCACTTAACCGCAATGGAATAGGCGCCTGGATTGAGTTGCACTACGGTGGTAAACAACAGGTTGTTGAGCAAACTCCTTACAGAGGGTATTTATCTTCTCACCAGTTGGAGGCTCACTTTGGCTTAGGCAATATTGCCAAGATTGATTCAGTGATTGTTAAATGGCAGAATGGCACAATGCAGGTTTTAAAAAATGTAGCGGTCGACAAAACCATCACCATTAATAAAAAAGACGCCATTGAAAAATTTGATTGGGCCCAACCTGTTATTGCCCAGCATACTTTTTTTACGGAAATTTCAGATGCTGTCAATGTACATTACCAGCATAAGCAAAATGATTTTATCGATTTTAATGTGCAAAAATTATTACCTCATAAGTTCAGTGAATATGGACCTGCACTTGCATGTGGCGATGTGAACGGGGACGGATTGGACGATATTGTAATCGGGGGTTCTGACAAACAAGCGACCACGCTGTTACTGCAACAGCGGAACGGCTCCTTTTTACAAAATAAATTATCTGATAAAGCCGACAGTACCGGTACACGATCAATGGATATGGGGATTGTTTTATTTGATGCAGATGGTGATGGTGATCTGGATTTATTTGCAGCCAGCGGCGGTTACGCAGACCAGGCCGAAACCTATCCCTACCAGGATAAATTTTTCATTAATAATGGCAAAGGCAAATTCACTGCCGACTCAATGGCTATTCCAAGGAACTTTACAAGCAAGTCGTGTGTAAGGGTTGCTGATTATGACAACGACGGCGACCTTGATTTATTTATTGCCGGCAGGGTTGAACCCTGGAAGTACCCGATGCCGGTATCCAGTTTTATTTACCGCAATGACTCTGAAAAAGGTGTTGTGAAATTTACTGATGTAACCTCCACTGTTGCGAAATCTTTAATTAAAGCGGGACTTATTTGCGATGCAGTTTGGACCGATTTTGATAATGATGGCTGGCAGGATCTGATATTGACCGGAGAGTGGATGCCAGTGACATTTTTAAAAAATACCAGGGGGATATTCACAGATGTTACTTCCTTCTCCGGGGTTCAAAATAAAAAAGGCTGGTGGACGAGTATCGTGCCGGGGGATTTTGATAATGACGGCAAGATGGATTATATAGTAGGTAACCTGGGATTAAATTCCTTTTATCGTGCCACTGAAAATTATCCCGTAAAAATTTATGCAAAAGACTTTGATAACAATGGAAGTTTTGATGCAGTACCGACCTTGTTTTTACCATCTTCCCAACTGGATACTATTAAACGGGAATTTCCGGCACACACCAGGGACGATATGGTAAAGCAAATGATTATGTTCAGATCGAAATTTCAAAATTATAAATCATATGCAACAGCAACTATTGATTCGATGTTTTCAAAAGCAGAGCTCAAAAACGCATTAATATTAACTGCTGATTATTTTGCCAGCAGCTATTTAAAAAATATGGGTAATGGCAGGTTTCAATTAATTCCATTGCCAGCCCAAGCCCAGTATTCGTGCATTAATGGAATGCTTGTGGATGATTTTAACGGAGATGGTAATCTGGACGTGCTGATGAATCAAAATGATTACAGTACCGAAGTTTCGGTTGGCAGGTACGATGCCGGTAACGGGCTTTTATTAACGGGTGATGGTAAAGGAGATTTTTTCCCGGTATCCATTTTAAAAAGTGGCTGGTTCATTCCCGGCAATGGTAAAGCACTTGTAAAATTAAAAACCGCTTCAGGTAAAACTATCATAGCTGCCAGCCAGAATAAGGGTAAGTTGAAAGTTTTTGAGTGGAAGTCAAACCAAAAAGTGATCGCCCTGAAACCGCTGGATGTAAGTGCTCTTATCACGTATAAAAATGGAAAAAAGCAAAAGATGGAAACCAATTATGGAGCTTCCTTTTTATCCCAGTCCGCAAGGTTCCTGAATATCGGCGATGATGTCCTGTCTGTTCAAATTACAGATTCCAGGGGGAAGGTTTATACTGCCAATTTGCAATCCTTGTGAATAACACAAAGTCAATAACTAAGGCTAATATGGAATTTTGACTGCTTTATTGAGCACCTAAAATTGAAGCTATCCTCACTCATAGATATCATTGAAGCATCACTCATGTAATATAAATTTTAAACCGAAGCAATATCAGGCTTCCATTAATTATATGTATTCGAATTTTGTATTATTACCAACAATCCCTAAATGAAATACCTTTCAATGTATAAGTTGGAAAGAACTCGGGATTAAGGAAATCTATACCATTCGATGGTAAAATAGTGCTAGTTGTATTTACTACGTATTAATGAAAAAGACTTCGTCCATGTAATAATACAAACTTCTTATATCTTTTAAATTTTACAGGTTTAAAAAAGCACTATCCAGAATTGGCGGCATTTTGCTTGAAATAAGCCATCAAAAGATTTAATAAAAATTTTTAAACGGGCAGTTAGGCTGATTGTAATCAGTATTATAATATATCAACCCGAATTTTGCAATAATCGGATAAAATAATACCAGTAATGTGCATTTTTATTTTTGAAATTGTTAAAAAAAACACCCACATTTGCCTCATCATTAACCAAATACGCTGCTATATGTTAAAAAGACTTCTCCCGGGAATATATGCGCTGATGTGCCTTATATTTCTCTCCTCACAAATTAGTGCACAGCAAAAAACAATTACAGGGACGGTCACCAATTCAAAGGATAATACTCCTGTTGCGCTGGCTACTGTAAGTGTAAAAGGATCTAAAGTTGCCGTGAGTTCTGACGCCAACGGGCAATTTTCTATCAGTGTGCCAGACGGTAAATCAACCCTGGTTATTTCTTCAGTAGGTTATGGCACCGAGGAAGTGAGTATTTCCGGTAAATCTAATGTGCTTGTCACATTGAAGGAAAATACATCATCCCTCAATGAAATAGTAGTAACAGGTTATACTGCTCAAAAAAAGAAAGAAATTACAGGAGCCGTATCAGTAGTTAATATTAAAGACCTGAAACAAACACCTGTGGGTACTGGCGAAGAAGCGTTGCAGGGAAGAGCTTCTGGTGTTACAATCATTTCCTCTGGCCAGCCTGGTGCAGCAAGTGATATCCGGATCAGGGGTATTACCGCTTTCGGTAATAACTCTCCTTTGGTTATTGTAGATGGCGTACGCGGTGATTTGCATAATATTAATATACCTGACATTGAGTCAATGCAGGTGCTAAAAGATGCTTCTGCAGCGATTTATGGTGTTGCCGGTTCAAATGGTGTTATTATTATTACTACAAAGCGTGGTAAATCAGGAAAGGCAAAAGTTAGTTACGATGCATACTACGGTCGTACAACGCAAGGTAAAGGATACGAGATGGCAAACAGCCAGGAAGAAGCAAACGCTATCTGGCTGCAGCAGCGTAATTCAGGTATTGCCAATCCCAGCAGTAACCAGTTCGGTAAGGGCCCCAATCCAGTTATTCCGGATTATATAACGCCTACTGCAGGAATGACCGGTGATCCCAAAACTGATCCGGCGACCTACAACATCAATTCCAATCAAATTACAAAGGCAAATAAAATAGGGACCAACTGGTATAATGAAATAACCAGGAATGCTCCTGTTCAAAACCACAATATCTCTGTCAGTTCTGGTTCAGAAAGGAGTTCTTACTTCTTTTCACTGGGTTATCTTGACCAACAAGGTATTGCCAAGTTTCAATACAATAAACGATATTCTTTAAGAGCGAATACACAATTTAATATAAAGGATAAGGTTCGCATTGGTGAAAACGCGTACATTTTCTATAAACAAAATCCCACTTACGGCAACCAGGGAGAAGGAAGTCCGTTTACTACGGTCTATCGTGAGTCTGCTGTTATCCCGGTGTATGACATCATGGGTAATTTCGCCGGTACCAAATCCAATGATTTCGGTAACGCCCGTAACCCATACGCAGATATCTATAGAACGAAAGACAATAAAGGTTCAGAGGTATCCATACAAGGAAATGTTTATGCAGAAGCGGACATCTTAAAACATTTTACAGCACGTAGCAGCTTTGGAGGCACGCTGTCTAACGGGTACAACTATAGCTTTGGTTATGTAGGGTATGAAAATGCCGAAGGAAATACCGGATCTAATTCTTTTAGTGAAGGAGCTAATTACGATAACCAATGGACTTTTACCAATACGTTGGCGTATAACAACACCTTCGGAGATCATAGTGTTAAAGTGCTGTTAGGCACTGAAGCGGTTAGTTATTTTGGACGCGGGGTAGGTGCCGGGAGAAGTAATTATTTTTCAGAAAATCCTAATTATTGGACAATCGGAACAGGAACAGGAGCACAGTCAAACTCTGGTTATGCCTATCAAAGTTCTCTTTGGTCGCAATTTGCACGCCTTGAGTATGGTTATAAAGGCAAATACCTCATCAACGGAAGTCTTAGAAGAGATGCATCGTCAGTATTTGTAGACAGTGTTAGAACAGGATATTTCCCTGCAGTATCAGCAGCCTGGAGAATTTCCGAAGAGAATTTTTTCAAAGGCATTACTTTTATTAATGACCTTAAAATCAGGTATAGTTGGGGTAAACTGGGGTCTATCAGTAACGTAAATGGTACCAATCCGTTTAATTTGTATGGAACAAGGTTTGGCCGTTCTTTCTATTCTGTAAATGGTAGCAGTACTTCACCAAATGGTGGTTTTTACAGAAGTAATATTGGTAACCCCGCAACAACCTGGGAAGGCGATATCATCTCTAACATTGGATTTGATGCGGTATTCCTGAATAATAAATTTGATTTAACGGTCGACTACTATAAAAAGAAAGTGAGTGGCTTGTTATTTACTGCGTCAGGTATTCCTTACGACAGGGTATTTGTGGGTGATGCAGATCTTCCAAAAGTAAATATCGGCGATATGCAAAATACGGGTATCGACGGTAGTTTAACTTACCATGGTGCGGTGGCCAAAGATTTCCATTTTGATATCACGGCTACATTTACATCTTATAACAATAAGATTGTAGACATACCGGGTTTACCTTACTTTAACGGCCCTGGCATTAGAAATATAACACCAACACGTAACCAGGAAGGTCATCCCGTAGGTGCATTTTATGGATACCAGGTGCTGGGATTATTCCAGAGCGCAGATGAGGTTGCAAAGGCACCAACGCAAATTGATGCAGCTCCTGGTTTGTTTAGATATAAAGACGTTGATGGAAACGGCAAAATCGATGATAACGACCGCACTTTCATAGGTAATCCAAATCCTGATTTTACGTATGGTCTGAATATTGGCTTCAATTATAAGAATTTTGATTTTTCTACCTTCTTTTTCGGAATGAAAGGAAATGATATTTTTGATAATACAAAAACCTTTACGGATTTTCCTGATTTCTTTAAAGGCGGTATGAGAAGAGAAGCAGCTGTCAATTCATGGACACCTACCAACCCCGGTGCCACTGTGCCTAAATTGCGTACTACAGGTGGATTCAGTTCTGACGCAGTTGCAAACAGCTATTTTATCAGTAAGGGGTCTTACCTGCGTAATAAGCAAATGCAGATCGGCTATGTATTGCCTGGCAGGTTGCTGTCAAAATTTGGAGTTGAGCGTCTGAGGATTTATATCCAATCTGCTAATATGTTCACCATTACCAAGTACAAAGGACTGGATCCGGAATTACAAAGTACTTCTTCAAATAATGGAAAAACAATCGATAATACAACTCAGTTTGGTATCGATCAGGGGAACTATCCACATACGCCATCTTACCTGATTGGTATAAATCTTAATTTCTAAAATTGACTCAATTATTTTTTTATGAAAAGTATCAAATATAAATTTTTAATTTCCACGGCTATCGTTGTAATAGTACTGGTGGCGTGTAGTAAGGAGTTTTTAAATAAGCCTCCGTTAGGAACGCTCAACCCTTCGATTGTAGCCACAGAAGCTGGTGTTCAAGGCCTGCTGATCGGTGCGTATTCGTTGGTGGATGGAAATGGATCCTCTGGTGATGGTAACTATGGGTCGGCTGCGTCTAACTGGGGGTATGGTGGCGTAGCAAGTGACGACGCATACAAAGGTTCTGATCCGACGGATGTAAACGACTTTGCACCCTTCGAAAAATTCATCTCATTAACACCAACCAATGGAGCTGTTCCACAAAAATGGAACCTGTGTTACAATGGTGCACAGCGTTGCAATGATGTGATTAATACATTGGCAATTGCCCCGGGTATATCAGCAGCTACCCAAACCACTATCACAGCACAGGCCCGTTTTTTAAGAGCCTTCTTTCACATGGAGTTAAAGAAGGTGTTCAACAACATTATCTATGCTGATGAAACGGTGTCTCCCGCCAACACTGATGTTACCAATGAAACTGATGTTTGGCCAAGGATTGAAGAGGATTTAAAATATGCGATAACAAATTTGCCTGAAACATGGAGTGAGGTTGGAAGAGTTAATAAATCTGCAGCGAAGGCGTTTTTAGCGAAAGCATACATGTTCCAGAAGAAATTTACAGATGCTTATCCTATTTTGCAGGATCTTATAGCTAATGGAAAAACTTCTGGCGGAACGAAATATGCTTTACTTCCACATTTCTATTCGAATTTTAATCCTGCCCAGAAGAATAGTTCAGAATCGGTGTTTGCTGCGCAAACCTCTGTTCAGGATGGCTCTTCAGTTGATTGGGGCGGTTCTCCTAATGGTAACTACGGTGATATCTTAAACTTTCCTTACAATGGTGGTCCGGGTGCATGCTGCGGTTTTTATAACCCTTCACAGGATCTTGCTAATGCATTCAAGACAGATGCTAACGGACTTCCGCTACTTGATGAGTCATACGCAACTGGTGCAAAAGTAGGAGACCCTACTGCTCCTTACACAGGTACATTAGATCCCCGTATTGACTGGACAATCGGCAGGAAAGGTATTCCTTACCTGGATTGGGGCAACCATCCGGGAGACGCATGGATAAGAAACGTTTTGAATGACGGGCATTTTAGTCCTATGAAAAATGTTTATGCGGCCTCTCAGAAAGGTGCATTCACAGACGTGGGAAGTTCTTATTGGGGACCAACCGAATTGGTAGCCAATAATGTTAACCTGATACGATATGCAGACATATTGTTGTGGGCTGCCGAATGTGCCGTGACTGCCGGCGATATTCCTACTGCGATGGGATATGTAAACCAGGTTAGATCAAGGGCAGCAAACCCAACTGGATGGGTGTACAAATATCCTGTAGTGAATGGCGTTGCTGATGTTACCTCCTATGATGCTCCTACTGCTACTTTTAAAGATCAGACTACTCCAGCTTCTAATTATAAGATTGGTTTGTACACTGCAGCGACATTCACGTCGGAGAATGCAATTAAAGCCATCCAGTTTGAAAGACGTCTGGAACTGGCAATGGAAGGTCATCGTTTCTTTGACCTGGTAAGATGGGGAATTGCAGCGCCGACAATTAATACTTATATCGCAAGAGAAAAAGATGCCAGACCGTTAAAACAGGATGCGAATTTTGTTGCAGGTAAAAATGAATACTTTCCAATACCGTTGGGCACGATTGACAACTTAAATTCAGACGGCAAAATCAGGGTTAAACAAAATCCTGGTTATTAATACTTATTGTGCATTTTAAATAATAGAAAAGAGACAGGCCAACCCCTGTCTCTTTTTTTGTAATTTTAACAACTTATATTAACCTTGCTGAAAAGTAATTGTATGAAACCGAACTGTGGAATTGCTTTTTTATTATCTGTCGCCTCTTTCTGTTTTTCCTGCAAACAAAAAACTACCCTTTTTCATTTAGTTTCAGCAGATAAATCGGGGATATACTTTAATAACAAAATAGTTGAAAACGATTCCATAAACCCAATTGACATAACCAATATTTATAACGGTGGTGGCGTGGGAATAGGAGACTTTAATAATGATGGTTTGCAGGATATTTATTTTACAGGAAACCTGGTATCAAATAAATTGTACCTGAACAAAGGCAAAATGCATTTTGAAGATGTTACAAATGCAGCTGGCGTAAATGGAAAGGGTAAATGGTGCAGGGGAGTGTCCGTAATAGATATTAATAATGATGGCCTGCAAGACATGTATATATGTGCCTCCATGGATAGAGATCCGGAAAAACGAAAAAATCTGCTTTACATAAACCAGGGACCGGATAAAAATGGGATCCCGGCATTTAAAGAAATGGCTGCAGCATATGGCTTAGATGACACTACCCATTCTACCATGGCAGCTTTTTTTGATTATGATAACGACGGCGACCTGGATATGTACCTGGCAGTTAACCAGATTTTAAAAACAGTCAATCCTGCTATTTACAGGCCTAAGATAACAGATGGTACATTCGCCAGTACCGGCAGGCTGTATAGAAATGACATGAATGCTACCTTAAAACATCCTGTATTTACAAATGTGACCAAAGAAGCCGGGCTTACTATTGAAGGATACGGGCATGGGGTTTCCATCGCTGACATCAACAGGGATGGGTGGAAAGATATTTTTGTAACAAACGATTTTAATTCTAATGACCTGTTGTATATAAACAATCATGACGGAACTTTTACAGATAAAGCATCATCCTATTTTAAACATACCTCGGCAAATGGTATGGGACAGGATATTATCGACATCAATAATGATGGTTTATCTGATCTGGTAGAACTGGACATGAATCCTGAAGATAATTATCGAAAAAAAATGATGTTGAGCGCCGGCGGTTATCAAAATTACCAGAATAGCGATTATTTTAATTATCAGTATCAATACGTAAGAAATACCCTGCAGGTGAACCAGGGCCCAAGGATAAACAGAAACGATTCTATTGGCGACCCTGTTTTTAGTGACGTTGGCTATTTTGCCGGCATAGCAGAAACAGATTGGAGCTGGTGCCCGTTGGTGGCCGATTTTAACAATGATGGCTATCGTGACCTGGTAGTTACCAATGGATATCCCAAAGACATTACAGATCATGATTTCATCGCTTTTCGTCAACAGTCATCTGCAATAGCTTCCAAGGAATTTACCCTGCAGCAAATTCCCCAGGTTAAACTGCATAAATATGCATTTCAAAATAGCGGAAATCTCACTTTCAATAATGTGTCATCCAGCTGGGGTCTTACTAACGTATCTTTTTCAAATGGGGCTGCATACGCAGACCTGGATAATGATGGCGATTTAGATATGGTTATTAACAATATCAATGATGAGGCTTCTGTTTATGAGAATACATTCAGGGATTTAAGACCAACAGAAAGCCACTATTTAGGTGTACAACTCACAGGTGATTCGTTGAACAAAAACGGATTAGGGGCGTGGATAGAAGTTTATTATGGAGGTGGTATGCAGCAGGTTTATGAAGAAACACCGTACCGTGGATATTTATCATCTGTACAAACAAATGCTCATTTCGGCCTGGGTAATTACATGGCCATTGATTCAATTGTTATTAAATGGCCGGGTAACAAAAAACAAGTATTGAAAAATGTAAAGACCGATCAAACAATTACAATAGACATAAAAAACGCAACAGATACCTACTCGTGGACTCAAGACATATTTGCACGGAACAATTTATTTAAAGACATAACTGATAACCTGGGTATTCATTTCGTTCATCAGCAAAAAGATTATGTTGATTTTAATATTCAGAAATTATTGCCTCATAAACTTTCAGAGTATGGCCCCTCACTCGCTGCCGGAGATTTAAATGGCGATGGCCTGGATGATATTGTTGTTGGCGGTAATTCTATGGCTGGTGCAACTATTTTACTGCAAAAAAGCAATGGCGCATTTTCGCGAGATACTTTGCCCAAACCCCTTCAAGATATAGCTATGCAGTTTCAGGACATGGGAACTACATTGTTTGACGTGGACGGCGACGGCGACCTGGACCTTTATTTATCTCATGGTGGTTTTGAAAGCAAAGCTAATACAGCAGCCTACCAGGATAAATTGTATATCAATAACGGTAAAGCGGGCTTCACTCTTGAATCTCTTGCATTGCCTCAAAACTTCACCAGCAAATCCTGTGTAAGGGCAATTGATTATGATAAAGATGGTGATCTGGACCTTTTCATTGCAGGAAGAGTTGACCCGTGGAATTATCCCAAACCGGTCTCTAGTTTTATTTACAGAAATGATTCCAAAGACGGGCACGTAAAATTTACCGATGTGACTTCGCTGGTGGCTAAAGATTTAAATAATATCGGCCTTGTATGCGATGCAGTTTTTACGGATTTTGACAATGATGGGTGGTTTGATTTAATACTGGCAGGAGAATGGATGCCGGTAACTTTTTTAAAAAATGACAAAGGAACTTTTAAAAACATAACGACAACTACTGGTATTGCAAACCAAATAGGGTGGTGGAACAGCATCGTTGCGGGTGATTTTGACAATGACGGTGATATAGATTATGTAATTGGAAACTTAGGAAAGAACTCATTTTATAAAGCAACGGACCAAACACCCGTTTCAATTTATGCCAAAGACTTTGATAATAATAATAGTTATGACGCATTTCCATCGATATACCTTCCGGTAAGCCAGCAAGATACCACCAAAAAAGAGTTTCCGGCACAAACCAGGGATGACGCTGTAAAGCAAATGATAGGGATGCGATCCAAATTTCAAAATTATAAATCATATGCTGTTGCCACCATGCAACAACTGTTTTCGAAAGACCAATTGAAAGATGCTTTAATTTTAAGGGCAAATAATTTTAATTCTTCCTTTGTACGGAATGATGGCGGAGGCAAATTTACACTTGTGCCATTGCCAGTTCAGGCGCAGCTATCAGCCTTAAATGGCATGGTAGCAGAAGATTTTGATGATGATGGAAACCTTGACCTGGTTATTAATACCAATGATTACTCAACTGATGTAACTGTTGGCCGTTATGATGCATTGAATGGATTACTCCTGAAGGGTGATGGCCAGGGAAATTTTAAACCACAGTCTATTCTGGAAAGTGGTATATATATTCCGGGCAATGGAAAGGCATTGGTAGAATTGAGAAGTGTAAATGGAAAATACCTGCTTGCTGCTGGCCAAAACCGGGGCCCGCTAAAAGTATTTGAACTAAAGAAAGATGCTCGCTTTATTTCTTTGGAGCCGGGCGATGAAAGTGCAGCGATCTTATTTAAGAATGGTAAGAAACAGAAAAAAGAATTGTATTATGGCTCGTCTTTTCTTTCTCAATCTGCAAGGTTTTTAAAAGTGAATGCCAATATGACCAATGTAACAATTACAGGCAGAAACGGAAAAACGAGGGTGGTAGCCACCATGCCATGAACAATCTTATGTACACCCGTTGCCGTTTTGATAATCACCTGATACTATAGACGGACCACCAATACGGCGTGGACATTTGCTGGTATTTAAAAGCTGGTAATTTAAGAATTTTAATTGTCGAAAATGATTTCATTATATCAGGATATTTTTAAAATCAGGTGTTTTTTATGGGTGTTAACTTTCCTTGTTATGCTTTCCTGTACTGATTTTAAAAAGAATCACGCACACAAAAACACACCGGATGCTGATATCGCCAGAGGAAAAGTTTTAGCCGGCACCTATTGTAAATCATGCCATCTGTTACCAGATCCTTCATTGCTTAATTCCAATAGTTGGGCAAACGGGGTGTTACCGCAAATGGGGCCCCGGCTGGGAATTTTTTATTATGGAAATAAAACATACCCTTCCAGCAAAAATGATCCCGCGTTACCGAAAAATTTTTATCCCGAAAAGCCATTAATCAGCACACAGGAATGGCAGTATATTATTGACTATTATACTGCATTGGCACCCGATACGTTAACTCAGCAAAAAAGCAATGCTGTTGTAAAAGATGGAGCTCAGCTATTTACGGTTGCAATGCCTGAATACAGGCGGTACATACCCACTACCACTTTCGTTCAGATAGATACTGTATTTAACCCACATCGGATAATGATGGCGGATATGGCCACAAAAAAAGTGTATAGTTTCAATAATCAATTGCAGCTTACTGATTCCATACCGGCCTTAAGCCCGGTTGTTGATTTAGAAAGAAATGAAAAAGGTTTTATAACGTGTAACATAGGTATAATGAATCCAAATAATGGTAAGTTTGGAAGCGCTGCATTTATAGTTACCGATGTAAAAGGAAAGTTGAAAACCGACACCAGCATCAGCTTTAGCAACCTGGCAAGACCTGTACAAGTTACCACTGCTGATTTTAACAACGATGGCCACAAAGATTACCTGGTTTGCGAATATGGAAATTTGGTTGGCGCTTTATCATGGATGGAAAATAAGGGAGGTGGTAAATTTGAAAGGCATGTAATAAGGGAAGTTCCCGGAGCCATAAAAGCGTATGTACGGGATGTAAACCAGGATGGATTGCCTGATATTTGGGCATTGTTTGCACAGGGTGATGAAGGCGTTTTTCTGTTTACCAATAAAGGTAAGGGCAAATTTGATCAGGAGCAGGTATTGCGCTTTCCGCCCATATATGGTTCGTCTTATTTTGAAATGGCAGACTTTAATAAGGATGGTAAACCAGATATTGTTTACACCTGTGGGGACAACGCGGATTACTCCATCGTATTAAAGCCATATCACGGAATCTATATTTTTTTAAATGATGGCACCAATCACTTTAAACAAACCTGGTTTTACCCAATGCATGGGTGTTTTAAAGCCATTGCGAGAGATTTTGACGGAGATGGAAATCTGGATATTGCAGCAATTTCTTTTTTTGCCGATTATGTAAAGCAACCGGAAGAAACTTTTATTTACCTTGCAAATAAAGGTAACCTCGATTTTCAACCATACAAAATACCCGGCACATCTGCCGGAAGATGGCTAACGATGGATGCAGGAGATTTAGACGGTGACGGAAAAACAGACCTGGTGTTGGGAAATTTTTCCATTGCACCAACTTCAATTAGGTCAGCTGCCAATTGGAAGGAGGGCCCCCCATTCGTTGTACTAAAAAATACGATTAAAAAATAACAGCATATACCAATTACATTTTGTCCAAAATATACAATTAAATGAAAAGCTTATTCAAAAAATCCGGTTGCTATATATTTCTCCTTATTTTGATTACCGGTTGCCATCAAAAGAAAGCGGTACCAAAAATTTCCGATGCTGAAATACTGCATCAGAACGAGGATCTCCTTACGCAGATTATAATCTACGATGTATTTACGCCACCGGTAGCCAGCAGGATATATGTGTATTCTTCACTTGCTTCCTATGAGGCCATAAAATACAGTAAGGAAGGAACTCCTTCAATAGCGGAAAAATTAAAGGGTTTTGGTAAAATACCTGCACCTGAAAAAGGTAAAAAGTACGACTTTACGCTTGCTGCTACCAAGGCCTTTTTTACGGTGGTTAGAAATGTAAAAGTCTTTTCGGTGGATTCGCTAAAAAGCTATGAAGAAAACGTATACACGAATTTTAAAGAAAGCCTGGATGATTCAGTTTATGAACGTTCTGTTGCACTGGGGGATACGATTGGCAAAGTAATACTGGCCAGGGCAAAAACTGATGGCTATTTGCAGTCGAGGGGAAAGCCTAAACATCTTGGCAGCGAAGAGGCCGGCAAATGGAGACCCACACCGCCGGATTATTCAGATGGAATAGAGTGGTGCTGGAATACAATGAAGCCCATGGTGTTAGATTCTGCTTCTCAGTTTATGCCGCCAAGGCCGCCTGCATTTAGCACCGATACCAACAGCGTTTTTTATAAAAATACCCGGGAGGTTTACAATATCGCAATAAATTTAACGGAAGAGCAGAAGGCAACGGCCCGTTACTGGGATGACAATCCGTTTGTAATTGAACACTCCGGACACATGATGTTTGGTAATAAAAAAATTACACCGGGCGGCCACTGGATGGGGATTACTGCAATTGCCTGTAAACAAACACACGCGGATCCGGTAAAAACGGCACAGGCCTATGCGCTTACTGCCATTGCCATGTACGATGCCTTCATATCCTGCTGGGATGAGAAATATCGCAGCAATGTTATCCGGCCAGTCACTGTAATAAATGAATCAATAGACCAGGGATGGACACCTTATCTGCAAACACCCCCTTTTCCTGAATACACCAGCGGGCATAGTACCATCACCCGTTCGGCTGCAGTTGTGTTAACAAAATTATTCGGCGATAATTTTGCTTTCCAGGATACCAGTGATCTTCGTTATATCGGCATGCAACGTCACTTTAATTCATTTGTACAGGCAGCGGATGAAGCTTCCATCAGCCGTGTGTATGGGGGCATCCATTACCGTAATAGTGTGGATGAAGGTGCTAATGCCGGAAGAAAAGTAGGAGAATATATAGTGGAGAAAATTATAAAATAAAGAGCAGTGTTTTTTACAGGGTCTGTATCAACGTAATTCAGGCCCTTTTTTTACGCGGATAAAGGATTGTAAATATTGTTGCATGAAAACTATTCTGCAGAACATCGTTTTCACTATATGCGTTTTTTATCTTAACAACATAACAGTTCCTTTGCGGATTATTTTTTTATTGGATGCAGTACGTATTTCAACATAGTAAACATAAGCTCCCGTGGCCTGAAGCTCAGATTTGTATCTGCCATCCCAGTAGCTGTTGATATTGGTACTTGAGTAAAGTAATGTACCCCATTTATTAAAGATGAGTAACTTAAATTGTTTGTAATTATTTGCAGCTGTTACCTGGAACTTATCATTTCTGCCGTCATCATTAGGGGTGAACGCGCTGGGTATAAAAATATCTCTAAATACTTTTATTTTGGCAGATGAGGTACCAGAACCACATCCAACCGTTGAATTTGCGTTCAATGTGTATACGGCATCTTCTGTAGGGTACACTGTGGGAGTTACCAAATGACTGTCATTAATGAATGTAGCTGGTGACCAAAAAAAATCAACCAGCGTTCCTGTAACGGTGGCATTCAATATTACAGAATCGCCCAGGTTTATGTTATGATCGGGCCCTGCATTAACATACAGGTTTTGGAGCACCGTTACTTTAACCCAGGCAGAATCCCTGCACCCAAAAGCATTGCTGATGGCAACGTTATATATAGTGGTGTTATTGGGGGATGCTATTGGATTTGCAATAGTGGAGCTGGATAAGCCGTTGGACGGTGTCCATTGATATTGTTCGCCACCTGCAGCGGAAAGAACCACAGACTTTCCCTGGCAAATTGATGCTTCGGGCTTGTTGATGGAAATGGTAACTCCCGGAAAAACCCCCAGGTAGAAACTATCTAATGTGCTGCAGCCAGAATTATAGGATTGTGCCAGCTGGTATAAACCAGTGTCGGCAAATTGCACATTTGGAACAATGGATAAACTGTTATCAGACAGGTATCCATTTGGCCCGGTCCATAAAGCCGAGGTGGCAATGTCTGACCGATAGGGGAGGACCACATCTTTTCCAAGGCATCCACGAATACTTTTTGGAGCTAAATGCGCAGGCAGGGGATGAACATTGGTCACGATAAAGTTAGAAGTTATCCAACATTTTGCAGAACCCATATTGGATCTTTCTGCCAGCAATATCCTGTACAGCACCATACCTGAATCCCTTCTTGGAATCGAATAAGCTGAATAGGTAGCCCCGGTGATATTTTTCCATGTTTTACCGCTATCAATACTATTTTGCCATTGCGTTACAGGGTCAGTAAATCCGGGCTCAAAAGACGCACCTAATATAAATGGATTTGAATAGCCTGCACATACATTTACAGGCTCAGCACTGGTATCCAGTGTAGCCCTTATCGCCGGACCACACATTGCAAATGTTATGTCATCTATTGCAAAGGCGCTTCCACAGCCATATGCGGGAGTTGTTTGCATGATAATTTTTACATCGTTGATATTGGCCGGCATTACAAAGGATACCCCATATTGTTTCCATACTTTATCGGCTGTAACGGGTATATTACCGGTACTGCTACTGGCTAAAATAGTTCCCGACAGCGTTTCAACGGTAAAATTTATATTAGGCAATACTGCGGTACCCCCGCAGGTAATTGGCTGCATTACGTTTGTAATCCATGCGGCAAATTGATAATTGGTATTACCACACAATTCATGAACAGTATCGGTGTAAATTACTCCTGGTGTACTTTCTGCATTTACTACCATATAGGCACCCCCCTCATCCTGGGTGTGGTCGCCTGCTAATAAAAACCATGTATGGTCACCACAGCCCAGCAAAAAATTGGTAACACTGTACGTTCCTTTACCAGGGCAACCGCCGGAATAATCAAAGGATGTGGCTGAAGCAGGCAATTTTGAGCTCTTTACACCAAATGTAACATTTACAATGGGGTCACCCAGGTTACCGTTGCAAAGTTGCGCTTGTAAACCAAATGGGACAAAAAGCAGGCAAAAAATAGCAAAGCAAATTTTGTCAGTCAGGTATACTCCCCGGTTGCAAGTCAATATTATTTTCAATACCTGAGTGTTTAACAATATGGAGCTAATTCGTTTTTGATAATAACGTTCTTCAAAAAGAAGAGATCGTAAAATGGTCCCTCCTGAATATGCTATGAAATTAGGTACTTATTTTTTATTCTCTCGCTTTACCCAGTACTAATTTCCTGCAACTTACTGCCTGTATTTATTGATTTTTATGCATTGCGATGAAGGGTAGATTTACAAGAATGATGCTAAGCAGGTCCGGAGAAGATTGCACCAGGAAACATGTAGCCAAGGCACTTTGCAGCCGGAGTGTTTATCTGCTGTTTTCTATGGGGTATAAAGAAGAATAAGATTATTTTTCTTCATTTAATTATGGGGAAGCCTGGCAGCAAGACAAAATATTGCTCAAAAAAATAGTCCTTCCGTAGAAACGGAAGGACATTAACGATTGCTTGCCATATGAAAATCTTAAAAAAGTAGAATTGATCTCTTCAATATCTCACTGCACATTAGGGCTTGTTATCTTTTTCTCCCGGCTTTTTGTATGTGCCCTTATTTCTTTTGTAAAAGTAGTCTGTACACCTGTGTGTAAAAAACTATCTTATAAGATGTTTAATGACCGTTAAGTATATACATATCAAGGAAAAGGCCTGTTGTGTTTGATTCACACCATGTTTTTTTAATGATGGCCAACATAAATGTGGTGCCTGAATTTGTCCTGCGAAAAAATTCTACCGACCGTTTGCAGACAGTATTCCAATAAACGGCATGGAGGAATTGCAGCAATCGGTTCACAAAGCAAATACTATTATTGCTTAATTGCAGGCAAATCATCTTATATAAATCGAAAATAGTAGCCGGAAAATGCGCAAAAAATGAGGTTATGGTTCTCGAGATAATACCATGGCAGTATGCGTGAACTGGTGTTTATCCTCACAAACTGCATTGAAATTATTGAGAAATACTAAGGTGATGAACAGGATGCCCGGTCTTCACAAAAAATAGGCATCCCTATTTTTTTCCGGTATAAGCTTATATATACATTAAGAAAAGGCAATCATGCAGAAAAAAGGAATGACCACAAAAAAATAGTCCTTCCGTAGAAACGGAAGGACTTTAACGATTGCTTGCCATATGAAAATCTTACAAAACTGTTAAAATTATTTTATTATTAAATTGTTACACTTTATATTTGCGTAGTACTAACGATTGATTGCCTTTTTCTCGAAATTACCGCTTAACAACAACGCCCATATTTCTTTTGTAAAAGTAGTATGGGCGTTTGTATATAAAAAATTAAATTGACTGCAATTTAATGATGGTTAAACTACTTTTAAATTTATAAAGTATTGTAGTACAGAATTTAGCACCTACTTTTATCATGATATCCAAAAGCTTTTCTTTTTTATTATAAAAAAAATTATTTTGATTTAATTTACTAGAATAAGAAAGATATTTCCATTTTATAGGTAAAATAAATGTATTATATATTATTTAATATAAAAGTCGGAAGCGGCAGTGACTGATAAAGAATAAAAAAGCAGGCTGTGGAATAAGGCATAAACAGCGGTGTAAATGAAATTACTCTTCCATATTATCTTTTAATTCTTCCGATATCTTCACCAATAACTTGTCAATTCGCTGGCCATCCATGTCAACAATTTCAAATTCAAAACCCCGCCAATCGAATGTATCGCCGGTTTTAGGAATTCGTTCCAGTTCATGCAATACAAAACCCGCCACGGTATCAAATTCATGTTCACCTTCATTCATCCATTCTGTCTTTTCAAAATGGCTTAAAAAATCGTAAAACGTAATCTGGGCGTCAACCAGGTAGGTTCCGTCAGCACGCTCAGTAATTTCATACTCTTCCTGGCCGGTCTGCGGTACGTCTCCTACAATAGCTTCCAGTATATCATTCAGGGTAATCATGCCTTCCAGTGTGCCATATTCATTTACTATAAAGCAACTATGAATTTTTGTTTGCTTTATCTTTTCAAGCAATTGGTAAGGGCTGTTATTTTCGGGTACAAACAGTGCCGGTTTGATAAGTGCTTTCAATGGGGTTGCCGGTGCGGCTTTCAACAGGTCTTTAATATAAATAAGCCCCTTGATATCGTCTACCGTTTTCTCGCAAACAGGGTAAGTCGAGTAAGTAATCTGGTCAAATTTTTCAGTAACTGTTTGTACCGTGTCATCAATATCAAACCAAGCAATTTCAGTACGGTGCGTCATTAAAGAAGTAATATTACGGTCACCCAAATGAAATACCCTTTCAATGATTTCTTTCTCCTCTGTTTCAATAGTGCCGTGTTCGCTTCCCTCGCTTATCATAGCTTTAATTTCATCTTCCGTTACCGCATTATCGCTGGCTACTTTAACGTTGAAAATTTTAAAGATGATGTTGGTGATGGTATTCAGTAACCATACAATGGGGTAAACTATGGTAGAAAGGATGTTCATTGGTCCCGCTACCAGCCGGGCAATTTTTTCCGCCCTTAGCATTCCCATTCTTTTAGGTACCAGCTCTCCTAAAATAATTGACAAAAATGTCACCAGCATTACTATCAATACCGTAGAAATAGTAGTAGCATAGGGCTTAAGCAAATCAAATTTTTCCACAAATGGCTTCAAGTGCATACTGAATTTCTCGCCCGAGTATACACCCGTCAAAATGGATATTAATGTAATGCCAATTTGAGCGGTAGATAAAAATTTCTCCGGATTAGCTGCCAGGTCCAATGCGGCTTTTGCCTTCTGATCTCCTTTATTACCAAGGCTTTCCAGTCTTCCCTTGCGGGCACTCACCAAGGCAATTTCACTCATTACAAAAAGCCCGTTTACAATAATAAGGGCCAGTAAAATAAATATTTCTGTCATAAAATTTAACTAAAACCGCCGTTTGAGAACAGCGGTAGTTGATGCAAATATCTACATTCTAATCTAAAACACGGATTTAAACGTTAGGCAAACTGCTTATGGTGTTGGAATACAGCATTATTTTTTTGATAGCTGCTTAGCATTTACATTTGCCCGGTCGTTATGGATAAACAGAAAATTGCCATCATTGGTGCCGGCCCTGCTGGACTTACAGCAGCCTACCAGTTAGCCAAAGCGGGTCAGGAAGTAACTGTTTTTGAAGCTGATGCGCAGTATGTTGGAGGCATATCAAGAACCGAAAATTACAAGGGGTATTTATTTGATATCGGTGGTCACCGTTTTTTTTCCAAAAACAAAGAAGTGGAAGATCTATGGACAGAAATTTTGCCCAACGATATGCTGGAAAGACCAAGAAGCTCCAGCATTTTTTATAAACACCTTTTTTTTTCTTACCCGTTAAATGCCATTGAAGCATTGCGTAAACTCGGGGTAGCTGAATCGATACACTGTGTATTGAGTTATCTAAAAGCAAAAATGTTCCCGGTAAAAAAACCACTCAATTTTGAAGACTGGGTCAGCAATCATTTTGGCAGGCGGTTGTACAGCATTTTTTTTAAAACCTATACAGAAAAAGTTTGGGGTATACCCTGCAGGGAGATATCTGCAGATTGGGCTGTTCAACGCATTAAAGGATTGTCGTTGAGCAGAGCCATTATAAATGCCGTTATAAAGCCGTCCGCTGGAAGTAAGAGGCCCATCATTAAAACGCTGATTGATACCTTCCGCTATCCCAGGCTTGGGCCGGGAATGATGTGGACTGCCTGTGCTGAAAAAAGTAAAGCGATGGGAGCAAGCATCCTGATGAATGCAACAGTTAATGCAATTTCGTTACAGCAAAACAAATGGCAGCTTACAACTTCAACAGGTGCTACTTTCGGAGGTTTTGATTATGTTTTATCCTCTGCTGCAATTGCACAATTGCTGCCGGCAGTTGCGCCGGCGTTACCAGCTGCCGCATTACAGGCAGCCAAGCAATTAAAGTACCGCGACTTCATCACCGTTATTTTAATTTTAAAAGATGAGCATACATTTAAAGAGAACTGGATTTATGTGCATGATCCTGCAGTAAAAGCAGGCAGGGTACAAAATTTTAAATCCTGGAGCCCGGATATGGTACCAGATAAAACCATGGCTTGTTATGGCCTGGAATATTTTTGTTTTCAAGGAGACGGGATGTGGCAAAGCAGTGATGCCGAATTAATTATGCTGGGCAAAAATGAAATTGAAAAAATTGGACTTGCGCAGGCATCGGCGGTGAAAGACGGATATGTGGTGAGGCAAAAAAGGGCTTACCCTGTGTACGATCACAGCTATAAAGAAAACATAGCGCTGGTAAAGGAAGCATTGCGTCAATACCCGGGTTTATATTTAATGGGCCGCAACGGAATGCATAAATATAATAACCAGGACCATAGCATGATGACGGCGATGCTTGCAGTGAAAAATATTCTTGCGGGAGAAGAACTATATGATTTATGGAAAGTAAACCAGGATGCGGAATACCACGAAGAGGGCGAAAGTGCAGCCCACAAAGGAGGCAGAATGATACCTGAAAAATTATAATTGTATGTTTAGGATTTTATCCCAATCCAAATTTTTGATTAAATATTCTGCCTGCTAAATAACCAACCCCAAGACCAATAAGCGTACCACCTAAAATATCTGTCGGATAATGAACCCCGATGTACAACTGGGCATACGCAACTCCAAATGCCCAAACAAAAAACAACCCTGGCCAGGTTTTGAACTCCCGGGATAAAGTGATGTAAAAAAACATCGCCATACCAAAATGATTGGCAGCATGCGACGAGACAAAGCCACTGCTTTGTGGCAGGTAAATGCCTTTAAATAACCGGATCCATCCGCCTACTGCGGGGTCATTGCAGGGCCTTAACCGCACGATGTGTTCCTTTAACAAATCACTGCTGATGTAGTTGCAAACAACAACGGTAGCCAGGGCAAGCAGTATCCATTGCCACCAGGTTTTTTTATAATTGATGATTATAAATAAAAACAAAAAAAGATACAGTGGCAGCCAGGTATTGGGATTGCGCATGGCTGGAAGCAAGCCATCTAAAAAGCTGTTATGCCACTGCGCATTGATGTGATGTAATACCATCCGGTCCCACTGCTGTATTGATTGCATTTGTTAATTAATTATAGCCAAAAATAATTAATCTATTTTTGCAGGCAGTTTAATTTTATTACAATGAGTTTTTATAAAAAGTTACCAGGGTTGGTTAGATGGATTATTGCCGTGCTGCTCGTTTTTTTATTTGTAATGACTGCTTACCGTTTTTTCTTTTTCTTTAAATATAACCCGCCGGGAAAACCTTTTTCGGGATCTGCTTTTTTAATGGGGCTAAGGTTTGATATAAAGTTCGTTTCTATTTTAGGAGTGGTAATGCTGGCGCTGTGCGGCCTGCCTTTTGTAAATCCATTGCGGAATAAAATCGCAAAAAAAATATGGATGGTGTTATTGTCTGTGATATTGATAGTAGTGCTGTTGTTTTATGTGGTGGACTATTTTTATTATGATTACCTGCAGCAACGCTTAAACGCTTCTATACTCAATTATTCCAGTGATGCCAGCATATCAACACACATGGTGATGGAATCTTATCCTGTGTTCAAGACACTGTTTGTTGTGTTACTCATTGCCTTGTATGCTTTTTATATATTTAACCGGATGCTAAAAAATCATCCGGCGACGGAATTGCCTAAACGAAAATTTTCTATCTTTTATATTCTTTTTTTCTTGTTGCTCGCATTGGGTGTATTTGGTAAACTGGGGCAGTTTAACCTGCGCTGGAGCGATGCGTTTTCACTAAGTGATAATTTTAAAGCCAACCTTTCACTCAATCCGTTTCAGAGTTTTTTTAGTACGCTTAATTTTAAAGATACAAGGCCTGATATAAAAAAAGTACGTGCTGCTTACCCCGAAATAGCCAGGTACCTGAACGTGCAGCAACCAGACAGTGTTCATTTAAATTATGAAAGAAATGTAGTTACAAATAATGTGACCGGTAGCCACCCCAATGTGGTAATTGTTATTTGTGAAAGCTTTAGTATGTACCGCAGCAGTATGAGCGGTAACCCGTTAAACACAACACCTTACTTTAATTCGCTTTGTAAAAACGGTGTTTTTTTCGACCGCTGTTTTACGCCTTCTTATCCTACTGCCCGTGGCGTATGGGCCACGGTTACGAGTCTTCCGGATGTACTGGGCGATAATAACCGTTCTGCAAGCCGCAACCCTGAAGTTGTCAACCAGCAGCTTATCATCAACGATTTTAAAGGGTATGATAAATTTTATTTTTTAGGCGGCGATCCTTCCTGGGCCAATATTAAAGGCGTGCTACTGAACAATATTGACAGCCTGCATTTATACAGCCAGGAAAATTTTAAAGCAAAGAAGTTGAATGTATGGGGCATTGATGATAAGAATTTGTTTTTAGAAGCCAACAACACATTGGCCAAGCAGCAACGTCCGTTTTTCGCCATAATTCAAACAGCCGATAATCACCGGCCTTATTCAATACCAGCGGGCGACCTTGGCGAGTTTAAAAAAGTAAATTATACAGATGACAGTATTCATAAATATGGCTTTGAAAATATTGATCAGCTGAACGCTTTCCGCTATACTGATTTTTGTTACCAGCAATTTTTTGAAGCGGCTAAAAAGGAAAAATATTTTGACAACACCATTTTTGTTTTTGTAGGCGATCATGGCATCGCGGGCAACGCTAGTGCGCTTTATCCTTCCAGCTGGACGGAGCAGCGGCTTACACAGGAACATGTACCCTTGCTTTTCTATGCCCCCAAATTATTGCAACCCAAACTGGTTCATACTGTGTGTTCTCAGGTAGATATCGTTCCTTCTGTTGCTTCTTTATCTAACCTTTCTTACCACAACAATTCCATGGGCAAAAATTTATTTGATACAATTGACAATGCAGCGAAATATGCATTCATCATTGATCATGACACAAAAAACATAGGCGTGGTAAACGACCGCTATTTCTATTTAAAAAATTTAAGTACTAAAAAGGAAACGATTGTTTCTGTAACAGATAATAACCCGGTGCCGGTTACGGCAACTACAGACAGCATTAAAAATAATATGGCGAAACTAACAACGGCATATTACGAAACTGCACGGTACCTGTTATTCAACAATAAAAGAAAATATTAGCATATTCAAGCTGGTTTCGGTATCTGTCCAATAAATAACAACTGTAATTATGTTCACCCGGTGGCGCTTTCCCAAAACAATCCAATGGATAATAAACTTGTTTATTATCTACTTATCCATATTTACGGGCTTTCGCGTTATTACATTAATTTGCTTTAAACCTGCTGCCACAAAGGTTGCAGACCTGTTACCCTCTTTTTGGCTGGGCTTACAATACGATTTGCGCTGGATTGGTATTGTGCTGCTGCCAATAGCATTTATATCCTTGTTTCCCAAATTTTCTCCTTTCTATTCTGAACGGTGTAAAACCGGCTGGGCCATTTACCTGGCAGTAGTAACCTTGTTGGTGTTATTTTTTTTCGGTGCCGATTTTGGGCATTTTGCCTACGTAAACACCCGGTTAAATGCAAGCGCTCTAAACTTTGCAGAAGATGCTAAAATATCTTTTGAAATGTTATGGCAAAGTTACCCGATGGTTTGGATTTTTGCCGCCTTGGTAGGCGCCGTGGGCATGATGGGCTGGATGTTTTCCAGAACACATGTAAGCGTGGAGGAACGCAATATCAACATACATAAATTTAGTTATAACCGCCGCTGGCATGGCGCAGCCATTATTTTATTGCTTTGGTTTTTGTTTGGCTTTTTAGCTTTTAAACCACTGCGCTGGCGGGATGCATTTTCGCTGAACGATAATTTTAAAAGTTATCTGGCATTAAACCCACTGCAGAATTTTTTCACCACGCTGCAGTTTCGCAAGCCGGCGCTGGATGAAGGAAAAGCCAAACAGTATTATCCCGTCATCAGCGATTTTTTACAGCTGAATAAAACGGGTGCGCCTGCAACTGGTTACGAACGCACCATCAACCCCGGCAGCCGCTCGCTCGAAAGCCAGCCGAATATTGTGCTGATAATTTGCGAAAGTTTTAGCATGTACAAAAGCAGCATGAGCGGCAATCCCTTAAACAGTACGCCCTTTTTCAATGAGCTAACGCAACAGGGCATTTTTTTCGACCGTTGCTTTTCGCCCACGTTTGGAACTGCACGTGGCGTGTTTGCTATCCTGACCGGCATACCGGATGTACAGCTCTCCAAGTTTAGCAGCCGCAACCCCCAGTCGCTCAATCAGTACAGCATCATCAATAATTTTGAGGGCTATGATAAATTTTATTTTCTAGGTGGCAGCAGCGACTTTAATAATTTTCGTGGGCTTGTTTCCACCATTAATGATGTGCATATTTACGAGGAAGGAAAATTTAGTGCGCCCAAGTTAAATGTGTGGGGTATCAGCGATAAAAATTTATTTTTAGAGGCCGACAAAGTGATGAAGCAACAAAAGAAGCCTTTTTTCACCATCATACAAACATCAGATAATCACCGCCCTTATTCTATACCGGAAGAAGATAGGGATTTTGTAAAACGTACGGTACCGGTTGAAGAGTTGCACAAATATGGCTTTGAGTCCCTGGCAGAATTCAACGCATTTTGTTATACCGATTATTGCTACAGTAAATTTATAGAAGCCGCAAAGCTGTCGCCCTATTTTGACAATACCATTTTTATTTTTATGGGCGATCATGGCGTGGAAGGCGATGCCGACGCCATGTATCCCAAAGCCTGGACTGATCAGCGGTTGAATGATGAGCACATTCCTTTGCTGTTTTATGCGCCGGCATTGCTGGTGCCGCAAAAAATTACTACAACGGCTTCGCAAATTGATGTATTGCCCACGTTGGCGGGAATGATACACCAACCCTATACCAACAAAACACTTGGAAGGGACTTATTGCATTCAAAAACAAAAGAAAATGCTGCCTTTATTATTCACCATGACGAGGGGAAAATTGGTATTGTAAATGACGATTTTTTTTACATTAAAAACTTATGGATCAGCCAGGAAGAACTGGTTCCCGTTCGCAATGACGCACCGTTGCTTTCGCCCCAAGAAACAGATTCTGTCAAGCGGCATTTGTCTCAATTAACCAGTGCCATGTATGAAACCGCAAGATGGATGCTGGTGAACAATCATGCGAAACAGTGACCTTGCTTTTATTTAAGTTACAAATAGCAACAGTGTATGCAACCTGGAAGTGCTGACCGAAGAACAAAGCGTACCAGAGGGCGATGCAAGGATATTGAACAATGGTTTGTTGACTGGACAAAGAGTTTTTGTTTTTGTCCGAACAGCTTGCCCTGATTGCACTTCAGTGGCGTCGCACACTTATACAACATATTTTTATGGCAGCTTTATTGAAGCGTGGGTATGATTGCGGTGCTTACACTTTTTTTGCAATCATAATTAAGCGGGGTGATTTTTTTACGTCGTATTTACCAAAGTTATAATCGCCATACACTTCCTGTATTTGCAAACCCTGGTAGGCAAACATGTCTGTAAAATCACCAAGCGAAAATTTGGCTACTTTTTCCTGGTAAACCAATGGTTCAGGGAGGGCCTCATCTTCTACCGTTATTTTTTTATAGAAATGTGTTTCATCAAACCATTTGGTGATGAAATAATTTACGCCATCGATTTCCTTGTCAAACTGGTGCACCAAATGGTCTTCTGCATAATGAACGTTTAAATAATCCAGCACAAAACGACCTTCTTTTTTTATTGCCTGGGCAATGGTTCGTATGGCATTGTCGTGTTCCCGCTGTGTGGCAAAATAGCCAAAGCTGGTAAAAAAATTAAAGGCATAATCAAAGTAGTTGATGCGGAAAGGGAGGCGCATATCATGCAAATAAAAATGCAGGTTACCGGCCTCGTGCTGCAAAGCTTCTTTAATACTGTCTTCGCTTAAATCAATACCAATTACTTCAAAACCTTTTTCAGCCAAGTGTATAGAATGCCTGCCCTTACCACAGGCTACATCCAGCATATAGGCACGGGCAGTTGGTTTCAGGTGATCAATTAAAGCATCAATAAACCTGGCGGCTTCCTGTTCGTCCCTGTTAAAGTAGAGCTGGTGGTAATAAGGCGAGTTAAACCAATCTTTAAACCAGGGGTGCGATTGCATAGTAATGATTTGTTAACCGAAAAATTTAATGAGCAATGCGGTGATAGCGTAGATGACCGTTACCAAAAAAATTCCTTTGGCAGTTTTATCTATCCTGGCATTTACATACAAAGTAAACAACAGGGCGTTGGCGAACAGCGACACACTTATCCAGGCGGTTATCAGGTTATGATTAAGGGTCATCCACTGGTACATTTCCTTCAGCGAAAACATGCGGTATTTCAGCAGCTTGAAAATGCCAAAGCCTGCAACGGGACCAAGCAGGCCCAGCACAATGCCAAGGCCATAATTATCTTTTTTAAATATCATTTTATTTTCCAGGTTTTTTCAAGCTGTGCTTTTAAAGGATAGTTGGTAAGGTCGAAAATAACAGGTACAACACTGATGTAATTATTTTCCAGCGCCCATACATCGGTGTCTTTTCCTTTATCAAAATTTACAAAGGCACCCGTTAGCCAGTAATAGTTTTTGCCATGCGGATCTTTGCGTTGTTTAAAATCTTCTTCGTATTTGGCATACGCCTGTCTGCAAACTTTTACACCTTTTATCAGTTCCATCGGTATATCAGGAATGTTCACATTCAGCAGTAAATGCTTGTCCATTTTTTTCTTTAGTAACGACTCTACAATTTGTCTTACATAATGCCTTGCCGGTGCAAAATCGGCCTCGTAGTTATAACTCATCAGCGAAAAACCAATACTTGGAATGCTCTCAATACAAGCTTCCATGGCCGCACTCATGGTACCGCTATAAATTACATTGATAGAATGATTGGCGCCATGGTTAATGCCACTCAGGCAAAGGTCAGGCTTGCCATGCAGTATTTTATCTACGGCAAGTTTAACACAGTCTACAGGCGTGCCGCTGGTATGCCAGGCTTCCACCCCTTCAAATAAATCGCTCTTGCTCATTCTTAACGGCTGACCAATGGTGATAGCATGCCCCATGCCGCTTTGGGGTTTGTCGGGTGCCACCACTACAATTTTGCCAAGGCCTTTTACCGCCTCTACCAAATTGCGTATACCCGGCGATGTTATACCATCATCGTTGGTGATAAGTATAGTTGGAAGTTTAGTTTTTTTAGCAGCAGCCATCGTTTGTTTCTTAATTGATAATTTATAAATGGATAATGGATATTTTTCAATTCAGAATTATTTAATGGATAATTAATGTTGTCATTATCAAATATCCATTCAATAATTATCCATTAAAACTAGCTTGTTCTAAACAGCGGCCTTGCAATCGCTTCGCGGAAGGGCCATGGAATAGAGGCCAGAATCAATATAATAGCCAGGCCAAAAAAGATCAGCATTTTTTTGTGTTTTGCCACATCTGTGCCGGCTTTTTTAACGGTTGCCCTGCCCACATGCACCAACACCCATGCTACCAACATCATGGTTAAATGTTCCATGGTAAAAAAACGGGTATAAGGATCTTTCATGTTATTGCCCAAATCTTTCAGCCTGGCAAACCAGCCATTATTGAAATACAAAATCAACCCTACCAATAACTGTATATCACAGCTGATCATAAAAAACAAGTTGCTGCGGTTATCATTGGCAGTAAAAGAGCGCTTGCCAAAATAACCTGTCAGGCCGTTGATTAAAGTCCAAACCCCAAATAGTACCACTGCCCAGCGCAGTAAATTATGAATTACCAGTATTGCTTGCATAATATTCGTTTTTTTACAAAAGTAAGGGCAAACCCCTTCATCTATAAAAATTTGTTCAATAGTTTAAAGAAGATAAAAGCGGGCAGGAGCAGTGCAAAAATTGCGGACTGATTGCAATGCGATTTTTAAACGATGGAGCAAGTGTTTTGTTGTTTGCAGTAAAATTTTTCAGTAAGTGACTCCCGTATTAGTGGGGCTTATAAACGCAATGTATTTGCCTGCGGCAGGGTGGGTACCTTCTATTCTTAAATTTTGCTGTGGAATGTATTCGAAGGTCTCCCTGTTAGCATCAAACATGGTCGGCAATTCGTTCACGGTAATTTCGCGGGTTAACAAATATACAATACCCCTTTTACCTGGATAACTGGTAACAATATGTACCTCACTCTCTATTTTTATATTACTACCTCCAACAATAAAGTCAACGGTGGCTTCAAAACAATCTGCACCTAAAGGGTTGGTAAGTTTAAAATCCTGTATAAAATCACGCAGTGGCGGGCAGGCATACTTCATAGGTCGAAAGTAGAGACATATTTTTAAAAAGCAAAATATTTTAACGCAAAGGACCCTACGAAAAAATTTCACACAACGGCCGATGAAAAAGTTTTACATAGCGGGCACAACTAAAGCAAAGTAACAAAGTAATTATGCGTTGTTTTCTTTGATCCTCTGTTCGCTTTGTGTGAAATGGCTTCGTGTGAAACAAAATCGATTTATCTTTAGCTCCTATTAAATACGTTGCAATGACTAAGCCTGCTATATTTTTTTTCTCTTTATTATTCCTGGCGCTATCGATAACAGCACAACAAAAATCGCGGCCTGTTACCAGCGGCAACCCCTTATTTCCCGGCTGGTATGCCGATCCGGAAGGGGTGATTTTCGGAAAGCAATACTGGATTTATCCCACCACTTCAGATAAGTATGACAAGCAGGTTTTCTTCGATTGTTTTTCATCCCCCGATTTAATTACCTGGAAAAAGCATGACCATATTTTAGATACTTCGGCTGTACACTGGGCCAGGCGTGCTCTGTGGGCACCAGCGATTGTAGAAAAGGGCGGCAAATACTATTTATTTTTCGGCGCCAACGATATTCAAAACAACAATGAAAAAGGTGGTATTGGCGTGGCAGTGGCCGACAAGCCCGAAGGCCCGTTTAAAGATTATCTGGGCAAGCCACTGATAGACCAGTTTTATAATGGAGCCCAGCCCATTGATCAGTTCGTGTTTAAAGATGTTACCGGACAGTATTATATTATTTACGGCGGCTGGCAGCATTGTAACATTGCCCGGTTAAAAAGCGATTTTACTGGCCTGGAAACTTTTGAAGATGGTACCACCTTTAGGGAAATTACTCCCGGTGGCTACGTAGAAGGGCCCCTGATGTTTATCCGTAAAGGGCAGTATTACCTGATGTGGTCGGAGGGCGGATGGACAGGCCCGGACTACAGCGTAGCCTATGCTGTAGCCAAATCGCCTTTTGGTCCGTTTAAACGGATAGGTAAAATATTACAGCAGGATCCCTCTATCGCTACCGGCGCAGGACATCATTCAGTGATACAGGTTCCCGGTCAGGATAAATGGTACATTATTTACCACCGGCGGCCGTTGACGGAAACTGACGGCAATTCAAGGGAAACCTGTATTGAGCGAATGTATTTTGATACACAGGGACTGATCAAAAAAGTAACAATCACCAAAGCCGGCGTTGAAAAAAACAGGCTGAAATAAAAGTAATTCCATAGGCATTTAAATAGGCATTTCCCCCAAAAATAAACCGCCCGGATGCGGCACCCCTGCCCGTATGTTTTAAAGCATATCAAAATATGATTATCATCACAGAATAATTTTTTGATAGCGGCTAAATTGCAGCCGTTCTGACTTGCCCTGGCAAGGAGAGTTGTGTATTGTTGCAGGTATCCGTTAATCAAATACCACTCAGCAAACACAGATCAAACATATTCAGTTGTCTAAGACGTTATACCATGAGCAATTCAATACTTCCTTTATTAAAAAAATATGATGTACCAACGCCAAGGTACACCAGCTACCCCACCGTACCCTACTGGGATTTTTCTACCATCAATGAAGCAAGCTGGAAACAGGCTGTGCTGGAAACATTCGCTGAAGAAGCTGGGGAATTGTGCATTTATGTGCATCTTCCTTTTTGCGAAAATCTTTGTACTTTTTGCGCCTGCACCAAGCGTATTACTGTTAATCATTCCGTTGAAGATCCTTATATAGCAGCCGTTTTAAAAGAATGGCAAATTTACCGCTCGCTGCTGTCTGCCGCGCCGGTCATTAAAGAAATACATCTTGGCGGCGGTACACCCACTTTTTTTAGTCCGGAAAACCTGGTGCAGCTGATTAACGGCATTACAAAAGATGCGGTGGTAAATGCGGATCACGAATTTAGTGTTGAGGTACACCCCAACTATACAACAGAAGAACATTTGAAAAAGCTGGCAGAGGTGGGCTTTAACCGCATCAGCCTCGGCGTGCAGGATTTTGACCCCGTTGTTCAATTCGCCATCAACAGGGTGCAATCTTTTGAGCGTACCAAAGAAGTGGTTGACTGGGCAAGAAAATACAATTACAACAGCATCAATATCGATTTGATTTATGGCCTGCCGCATCAAACCGTACAAAGCGTGCAGTTTTCGGTTGAGAAAATTACAAGCTTAATGCCTGACAGGATCGCTTTTTATTCCTATGCGCATGTGCCCTGGAAAAGCAAGGGACAAAGAAGATACACAGAGGCCGACTTACCAGCTGCAGAACAAAAGTGGGAGATGTATAATAGGGGTAAAGAATTACTGGAAGCAGCAGGTTTTATAAGTATCGGCATGGACCATTTTGCTTTAAAGGATGATAAATTATTTACCGCTGCGGCGAGCGGGCAACTGCACCGCAATTTTATGGGTTATACCACCACCCAATCAAAACTCATCATTGGCTTGGGCGTTTCCAGCATAAGCGATTCATGGACTGCTTTTGCACAAAATGAAAAAGAAGTGGAAGCCTATGAAGAAAAAATCAACCAGGGAATATTACCGTTGGTAAATGGTCATTTGTTAAACGAAGAAGACCTGGTGATCCGTAAAAAAATACTTGAGCTGATGTGTGAAAGTAAAACCAGTCTGCACAAAGAATTGGCGAATGCAGATTTTAAATTGCATGTTTTTTCGGCATTGAATGCACTGGAAGCCGACGGCCTGGTAAAGATCACAGGCGATGATATACAGGTTACACCGAAAGGAAACTCATTTATCAGGAACATCAGTGCAGCGTTGGATATAAAACTATGGAAAAATGAAAGCACGGCAAAGACGTTTAGCAAAGCGATTTAACAAGTAAAAAATAAAAAATCAAAAGTAAAAACAAATGGGTCGGGGAGTTGATAGAAAGAACTGATTTCACCCGGCGAAATAAAAGCTTTATCAGCATCAAAAAAAGGTAGCGCAAAGAAATAAATCAGACATCAGACATAAAAATATATCGGTCATAAAAAATCACATCATCCATAATGACAAACCTTCAACCACACAAATTTCATATCCCGGTAATGGGCCTCGCTTTTACTGTTGACTCTCCAATAAAAGTTGCCCGTTTTGGTATCTCGTCTGTTATATCAATTGTAGAAGACCGCTTGATGGAAATGATGCGTAAACAATATTATCCTCTCATCAACCAACCCTACTTTGAGATCAGCAATCATGAAACAGATTTTCGTGCAAAGCGGGTTACCGATTACCTGAACCTGGTAAATACAATTGTACACAACCAGCTGGAAGCACTAAAAAAACTGCCTTTTGAAAAAGGGTCAGAAATAGTGCAGTATTTTGAAATGTTGCCCGATGACAACAAGCTGAAAGAACAATACCTGCAGATGCTGGCTTGTGAAAATGCAGAAGAAAAAGTAAAACTCGAAAATTACCTGAGAAGCCATATTTTGGCCGGCAGTATTGATGTAAACATCATGACGAAATTAGACCGCGAAAATGCCGGTAACACCGGTGCGGCTGCGGAAGACAGTTCAGATGCAGTAGCAGCGCTGAGAGGCTATGCGAACAGTAATCTTAAAAATTCATCCATTGTTTTTTCCGCAGGCTTAAATCCGCGGTTATACAATTACCTGGAAAAATGTTCCGCCTTTGAAGTAAATGAAGACGGCGGTTTTAATAAAAAAGTAATCATCAAAGTAAGCGACTACAGGTCGGCGCTGATACAGGGTAAATACCTGGCGAAGAAAGGAGTATGGGTAAGCGAGTTCAGGATTGAATCAGGCCTGAATTGTGGCGGGCATGCATTTGCCACAGATGGATTTTTGCTCGGCCCGATACTGGAAGAATTTAAAACAAAAAAGCAGGAACTGATTGATACATTGCTCGAAATTTTTAATGCTGCTGTACAAAAGAAAACAGGTAAAATATTTGTGTATCCACCTAATCAAATTATCAGTGTCCAGGGTGGCATTGGAACGGCAGGTGAAGATCATTTTTTACATAGCTATTATGGCGTAGAAAGTACCGGTTGGGGCACGCCTTTTTTACTGGTGCCCGAAGCAACTACTGTGGATGAACATACCATGGAGCTGTTGTGCAAAGCAAAAAAGGAAGATGTTGTATTAAGCCATAACTCTCCGCTGGGTGTGCGTTTTCATTACCTGAAAGGCACTACCAGTGATATCGAAAAACAGCAACGAATTCAAAAAAATAAACCGGGCAGCCCCTGTACAGAAAAACACCTGGCATTTAATACCGAGTTTGGCCCTGAACCCATTTGTACCGCCAGCCGTAAATACCAAAAGCTGAAAATCGCCGAACTGCAATCCATGGCGCTGCCCGAAAAGGAATACCAGCAACAACTGACAGGTGTATTAGCTAAAGAATGTTTATGTGTTGGATTGAGCAACGCCGCAACCATTAAATACGAACAGTTGTTTGTAAAAAATATGGATGCGGTTACTATTTGCCCCGGGCCGAATATCGCTTACTTCAACAAGGTGGTGACGTTGCAAACTATGACGGATCATATTTACGGTCGCACCAATATTATGGATGTTGCAGACAGGCCCAACCTGTTTGTAGCAGAACTGGGTCTTTACCTCAACTTTATAAAAGAGCAACTGGAAAATGAAAATGGAAAAGAGCCAGACGTCAAGAGAAAACGATACTACACTGAATTTTTTAAGAACCTCCATGACGGAATCAGTTATTATAAACAATTACCAGCCACACCGGAACTGAATTATACAGCCTTTATGCAGGCCATGCATGCGGCAGAACAAAGTGTAGGCTTGCTGGAAAATGAGCTGCAGGAACTTGCTGCGGAGAAAGGATTGGTGCAGGCCTGAGCGGGGAAATTTGAGTGCTGTAACAATTAGACAAATAGGTGCGAGCCTTTTGTGCGATTGCATGTCAATGTTATTTAAGTTGTTTAATTATGGTTAGGAACCCAGAAGCCTGCAACAATTTAAGATTTACCGGGAGAGAACGTATACGTGTTGATACACAAAACAAAAATGAGAGTTGATCTTATTGAAAGCTACTTCTGCAACCAGGCTAGTTCTGTATATTTCAAATTCAGCCTTATTAAAATACTTCCCCCAAATTTAAAAACACCCCTCTCGAACCATTCATGCCAAAGCCATAATCAATACAAAGATTGGTGTTGGAAAATTTGTTGAGCTTTACCCGCAGACCGGCACCAAAGCCCGGGGCGAGTACTGCCAATTGGGTAGCAAGGTTTTTTGAAAAGGATTGCACGTTGCCAAATACCACACCGCCGAGCAGGCCGTTACTTGCTATGCCAAAACGATATTCTGCTTCTGCATAAATCATGTCTTTCGCCCGGAAACGGCTCTGGATATAGCCGCGGCCGGTATTGTAAAAATCATCCCAGCCGGTGCTGGGCAGCAACAGATAGGGAGGCTTTGATTTAGCCAGAGTGAGCCAGTTAAAGCTCCACAGGGCAAGAATATTTTTGTCGCTGCCAAATAATTTAAAATATTTGCGAACGTCCATTTGCAACGACTGCCAGTTGTTATCGCTGCCCATAAATCTAAAATTGGGCCGGTATACAATATTGGCATAAGCGCCATTGCCCGGGTTGATCTGGTTGATGCGGGAGTCGTATAATAGTTTGAGCGCAATACCCGAAGCGGTTTCTGTCTGGCTAACACCATATTTTTGAAAAGAAGTTCTTACACCGGCGGGTGGATTTACTTCGGAGATGTTCCAGATATGGTCATAATAAATACCGGCACCAGCATACAGGTTCCGGTAAATTTTTGCCTGGATGGTTTGGTGCAGCTTGACATAATTATAATTTAAGGTATAGGCATCATCGTCTGTTGTTCTTGCGCCAAGTCCGTACGTTGTGGATGGGTATTTGATGAAACGGTAATCCAGCACGATGTTTAGTTGATTGTGCTTCGTCCAGAAATTAGCCAGCATGGGAAAAAGTATCTGGTGGTATTGGGTATAAGCAACGCTGGTAAGTATGCTGGAAATTTTTTGGTCGCGGCTGGTATCGGTATAAAAAGCGAGTCCTTCGCTTACAATAACTGCAAAACCCGTTTGCAGCGTATAGCCCGCCATGGGGAAAAAGCTGTTGTATATTTTATTTTTTTGCTGCCCTGTTTCGTCGTCAACAGCTGGGTTACTTTTAAATATTTTTTTAACTACATCTTTAATATCCTGTTGCGCCGGTGTGGCAGGTAAAGTGTTGTTGACCGTATAGGCTGAACGCTGCTCCGCACTGTCTTGTAACTGTTGCGCAGTAAGCAACGTGCAAACTGCAAGGCAAAGAAAAATTATTGGTATACTTTTTTTTAGAAACATTCTTTTTATTTCAATCCGGCAATTTTTGAAGTTGATAATAATGGCGCAAATAGTGCGGCCAGGCTTTAACAAATACTACCTGTTTCTCAGCAACGCTGCTACCAAACTACTCCATCCTGTTTGGTGCGAAGCGCCAACACCTCTTGCCGTATCGCCATGATAGTATTCATAAAATAAAATAAGGTCTTTATTTTCAGGTCGCTGATAAAACCAGCTTTCATCACCATTTACGGGGCGCATACCATTGCTGTTTACCTGGAATATAGAAATGATTCTTTCCGCCAGCCCGTCGGCTATTTGCTGCAAAGATGCCATATTGCCCGAGCCGGTTGGGTAGGGTAATTGTAAATTTTCTCCATAAAAAAAGTGCCGCTGTCTTAATGTTTGTACCAGTAGAAAATTAAGTGGCATCCATACCGGTCCACGCCAGTTGCTGTTGCCGCCAAACATGCCATTATCACTTTCACCGGGTACATAGCCGATGGAAAAATCAGTGTGATTGAATTGTAAATGAAAGGGATGTTGCTGATGATATTTTGACAAAGCCCTGATACCGCCTGGTGACAAAAATTCGTTCTCATCGAGCATTACGCCAAGCAGTTGTGATAACCTTTCCTTGTGTGATAATGACAGCAGGATATCACCCTTTTCGCTTACCTGTTCGCTGGGTAAAAAAAGGTTGTTTTGCAGCCGGTACTGCTTAATGTAATTCATTCGCTTTTTAAAATCGGGTAACTTTTGCAACGCCTCGTTAGTAATGATACCGGCGCCAAACAAAACACTCAGGCCAACAAGTGACCTTACTTTCAGTTTAATACTGCTGCCGTCTTCTGTATGCAGACTGTCGTAAAAAAACTGCTCATCTTCATCCCACAACGCTTCGTTCAGCGACCCAGCAATCAATACAAAATGTTCATAAAATTTGGTCACTACATCTTCGTAAGTAATATCCGTCTGCGCTATCTCCAGCGCCATTTCCATCATGTTCAAAGCATACATACCCATCCAGGCAGTTGCATCTACCTGCTCCAGAAAAGTCCCGGGGGGCAGACTGTTACGGTCTATCACACCGATATTATCCAGGCCTAAAAATCCACCTGTAAAAACATTGTTGCTGTTGGCGTCTTCCCGGTTGGCCCACCAGGTAAAATTCAGCATCAGTTTTTGAAAAATGCGTTTTAAAAAGGCGATATCAGTAGTGCCGTGAATTTCTTTTTCAAGCCGGTAAACCTGCAATGCAGCCCAGGCTTGTATCGGCGGGTTCACATCACTGAAATTCCATTCGTAAGCCGGTACCTGGGCGGTGGGGCTCATGTACCATTCTCTGCACAATAATATCAATTGGTTTTTTGCAAACACAGGATCAACCATGGCCAGGGGAATACAATGAAAACAAAGATCCCAGGCGGCAAACCAGGGATATTCCCATTTATCGGGCATAGATAAAACATCGGCTATTTTCAAATGCTCCCAGCCTGCATTGCGGCCGTGTTTTCTTTCTTCAGGCGGATGAATATTATGAGCATCACCGTTTAACCAGCGTTCAATATCGTATTGATAAAACTGCTTGCTCCACAATAACCCCGCAAAGGCCTGTCGTTGTATAATTGCATCATCTGTTGAAGCGTTTTTGGACAACAGCTTATCGTAAAATTCATCTGCTTCTTTTTTCCGTTCGGAAAAAGTCGTATGAAAGCCGGCGTCAAAAGGTTGCTGCAATTCATCTTTACTCAGTCTTAAAACAACTGTTTGTGATTCACCTGCCGGAATATTCAAACGATATACCGGTGAGTATTTTGTACCCCTTTCTTTATCCTGTAACAGTTGTTGTAAATCACTTTGCTCATAAACAATGGCGTCATGAAAAGCATCTTTTACCAAGGGGGAAGTGTTGGCGTAACCAAATACTTTTTGCGTATTGGTTTCATTTTCTGTCATCAGCGTTTCGGCAGTAAGCTGGTGGTATAAAAAATAGCTGCCTAATCTTTCGTGCGTAGCTTTTACAACACCAGCTGTTGGCAGCGGAGACTGTTTTTTCAACAGTGGCTTTTCATCTGTATCTCCAAACAACCAGCGGTTACGAAACCACAAAGTGGGCAATACAACGATAGGTGATGTGTTGTTACCATGGTTGATGATTGTTATTTCAATGCAGATATCTTCTGAATTATTTTTTGCATATCGTATGTTAACATCAAAATAATCATTGTCATTAAATATTCCGGTGTTCAGCAATTCAAATTCTGGTGCTGTTTTGGGTAGACTTCCATTGACTTCCACCAGCTGTTCGTAAGGAAACGCCGCCTGCGGATATTTGTACAAATAATGCATGTACGAGTGCGTTGGTGTATTGTCAAGGTAATAATACAACTCCTTTACATCCTCGCCGTGATTGCCTTCTATATTGGTCAATCCAAATAATCGTTCTTTTAAAATCGCATCTTTTCCATTCCACAAGGCGATAGCAAAACACAAATTCTGGTGCATATCACAGATGCCGGCAATGCCATCTTCGCCCCAGCGGTACACCCTGCTGCGGGATTGTTCGTGCGTAAAATAATTCCAGGCATCCCCATTGGCGCTGTAATCTTCCCTAACGGTTCCCCATTGCCGTTCACCCAGGTAAGGCCCCCATTTTTCCAGCGGCACTTCTTTTAATGCATTGGCATTTAACCGCCGCTGCTCTGCAGTTATATTTTGTTCTGACATGTATTTATTTTGTTTACCAGCAGTTGTTTTTCATGGCATCAACGTTGCGTCGCCCTCTTGTACTGCAAACCATTTTTGAACTTTATCCGCATTATTTAAACTGTGCTTTTTATTCTCCATCTTCTTCTCACAGTTCCCCCTTTATAAGGCATTAGCCTCCTGTTGAAAATCCTTCAAATACCGTCATGCCACCATCAATAAATATGCTGGCTCCGGTAATATAATCACTGTCATCACTTGCTAAAAAAACCGCCAGTTTGCCGATGTCTTCCGGTACACCAATGCGGTTATACGGTATCAGCGTCATCAGGCTGTTGTAGGCCTCAGGTGTATCCCAGGCTGATTTATTAATGGGTGTTTTAATGGCGCCGGGGCAAATGCTGTTCACACGAATTTTTTGTCCGCCATATTCCTGCGCCAGGCTTTGCATCAGCATCTTAATACCACCTTTACTGGTAGCATAATTCGCATGACCGCCCCATGGTATTAACTCGTGCACGCTGCTCATGCAAATGATTTTACCGAGGGCAACAGAACGATCGGCCACCATGCCCCTGCGCAAAAATTCTCTCACAGCTTCCCTTGCACATAAAAATTGCCCGGTCAAATTAATGTCTATCACCAGTTGCCATTGCGCCAATGTCATTTCATGAAATTTGGCATCTCTTTGCAAGCCCGCATTGTTTACCAAAATATCAATGGTACCAAACTGTTGCACGGCCTGCTGAAACATGCTGATCACCTGGTCTTCTTTGCTAACATCCGCCTGTATCGCAACGGCATTGCCCCCGGCTGCTTTTATCCGGTCAACTACTGCATTGGCTGCATCAGGATTTACTACATAATTTACTACCACATTGGCACCAGCTTCGCCCAGAGAAATGGCTACTCCTTCTCCGATGCCTGAATTGGCGCCCGTTACAAGTGCTGTTTGTCCGCTAAGTTTTTTTTCTGCCATAAGTTTTATTATTTTTTTAGAAGGATTTACTTGTACTTTATTTTATAAACAAGAATGATGCATGCAAAAATGAGTGTGACCGTATTGGCTACAAGAACGGGCATATTACCACTAAACAATCCAAACAGCAACCACAACAAGGTACCCAGCGCAAAGAGCGAATACATAAACAATGAGATGCCGCTGGTATCTTTTGTTTGAATGGTTTTAATAGCCTGCGGTAAAAAGGAACCGGTGGTGAGCGCCGCGGCAATAAAGCCTGTAATGGTAATAATATTCATTTGTGAAATAATTTTTTGCTGATATACGAAAGAGGTATAAGCCGCTTTCAATGTACAGCAGAATTAGGTTAATGACTAGTTATTGCAAAAATATAACAGATGAAGAAGTGGCTGACATGAGTGCGCACGATTAGCATAAACGTAATATTGATTAAAAGAGTAGTGATGAATAGCTTCTTATATCTTTGAGTCAACAAATAGCAAGCCATGAAAAAATTTTTTCTGCCAGGCATTTTATGTGTACTCTCTGCAATCGCTTACGGTCAGTTGGGAGTTCAGTATGATCCAACGATTCAGGCCACTAAAAACCTGCAGTACTTTAAGCCAAAAGGCGATTTGTTTGTGGGTGATTGCATCCCGTTTTCAAAAGATGGTACTTACTATTATTATTGGTTACTCGATTCGGCCCATCATAAAAGTTTAAATGGATTGGGTGGCCATCAATGGGTATTGAGTACCACCAACGATTTAAAAAACTGGAAGCAATATCCCATTGTACTGGGGATTGACGAACCCTGGGAAAAGTCGATCTGTACCGGTTCGGTAGTATTTTACAAAAATACTTATTATGCGTTTTATGCTACCAGGCTCATCAACCGTGAGGGTAAGGTGAACGAACAATTAAGTTACGCCACCAGTGCTGATGGTATTCATTTTCAAAAGCAACAACCCAATCCATTTTATACCTCAGCGCCAGGTTACAGCAAAAGGGAGTTCAGGGATCCAAAAGTTTTTGTAGATGAAAAAACGGGTGAGTTTCATTTGTTTGTTTCCAGCTGGCAGCAGAACACGGTGATGCAAAATGCGGGAGGTTGCCTGGTACATCTTACCTCAAAAGATTTAAAAACCTGGAACGTGCTGCAACCCGTGTTAACGGGGCAATCCTCCGTGCCGGAATGCCCGGATTATTTTTTGTGGAATGGCTGGTATTACCTGGTATACAGCCATGATAGTGAGACCTATTATGTAAAGTCACGAAGTCCATATGGCCCCTGGATTGAGCCGCCTTACCAGGCTTTGAATGAGTCGTGGGCCAATGTGGTAAAGACTGCTTCGTTTAAAAACGGCCGTCGTATTGCAGCCGCGTGGGTACCTTCCCGCAAGGACAACCTGGATGACAACGATGAAATCTTTGGGGGCAATTCCATATTCCGCGAAGTGATGCAATTGCCGGACGGTACATTGACTGCCAAATTTCCGGCAGAGATGATACCTGTAACAGCACCGGCAATGCCCTTTAAAATTGAAGCGGCATTGAATGCAACGAATGCAGGTAAAGACGCCGTGCAAGTCAACGCACCCAATGGTGTTGGCTCTGCCAGTATAAAAGATATTCCTGCCAGATGCCGCATAACATTGGAGATAACTCCGCAGGGACCTACTCAAGAATATGGCTTGTATTTGCGCTCGGACGATAAAGCCGATATTGGCTACCGGCTTAATTTTAGTGCCAATAACGCAATGGTTGATTTGGGTAACACCAACATAAAGGCGGTGAGCGGGTTAAGTAAAACAATTAAAGTGGACATCATTTTAAACGATGATATCATAGATGTTTGTATTGATAACCGTCGTTGCATTGTAAATCGTATGCCCGAACAAAAAGGACGTGTTGTTTGGTTATATGCCAAACATGGTGCAGTTCAATTTAAATCAATCAAAATAAATCCTATTGTAGACAACAATTAAAAAATTGATATGCTTTTAGGTTTCGATATTGGCGGTACCAAGTGCGCCGTTGTGTTGGGTACACTCGATGCAACAGGGCAGTTGATGGTAACAACTGCTACAACAGTTGCAACAGACAGACCCGCTTATGAAATGATCCGTTATTTATTTGCAGTGGCAGAGGAGCTGCTTGCCAAAAACCAGCTATCAATTGATGTTGTTGAAGGCATCGGTATCAGTTGTGGTGGCCCGTTGAGCAGTAAGAAGGGGCTCATTTTATCGCCGCCTAACCTGCCTGGCTGGGATAATATACCCATCGTTCAAATGACAGAAGAGCGATTTAATAAAAAGGCGTTTTTACAAAATGATGCCAACGCCTGTGCAGTGGCTGAATGGAAATATGGTGCAGGAAGAGGTTACAATAACCTAATCTTTTTAACCTTTGGTACAGGCATGGGTGCCGGGTTAATATTAGATGGAAAATTATATTCCGGTATTTCAGACCTGGCTGGTGAAGTTGGTCATTTACGCTTGTCGGATACAGGACCTGTCGGTTTCGGCAAATCAGGGTCTTTTGAAGGCTATTGCAGCGGTGGCGGCATTGCACAACTCGGCCAGATGAAAGCAAGGGAAAAAATACAGATGTGCGAGCCTGTAAGTTTTTGCAGTGGCATGGCAGACCTGGCAAACATTACCGCAAAGTCAGTTGCGGAAGCGGCCATGGAAGGCGACCCTGTGGCAATTGATGTGTATACAATATGCGCCAGACAATTGGGCAAAGGGCTTGCATTGTTAATTGATATTCTAAATCCGGAACTCATCATACTCGGCAGCATTTATGGAAGATCGAAGTCGCTGCTGGAGCCCGTGATGATGGAAGTAATACAAAAAGAAGCTATCCGGGATTCTGTTGATGCCTGTAAAATTGTGCCTGCCGGTCTTTCGGAAAATATCGGTAATATGGCGGCGCTCTCTTTGGCATTGATGAGCAAAGAAAAATAGGCTGCTCATATAGAATTAAGGTATTGGTGAATCGTCAATAGTGAATCAATGTCGTTTACTTAAGGAAATTCAGTTCCGGGGAAAAGGTGGTCGACCTTATTAAAAACTGATAACTATAAAAAGGTCGACCACCTTCATTCGCTAAGTAAACGACATTGAATAGTGAATGGGCGATGGCCTGACTTCTATCTTTTAAATGTCATAATTACTATTATTAATTTTGTTTGTCTTACCTTTCTTTTTTATCCTGAAATACAAATAACGATAAGCCATATTTTAAACCCTTAATCATCATAAATTTCCATTAAAACCGGAAATAAGAATGACAGGTGTTTAACTCATCAAAACCGGAACATTTTTTATGATTCTTACATATTCCCGCCAGGGTTTTATCCTGTTTTTCGCAATGCTTTTGCAAACGCTGCAAACCAATGCACAACAAACAGCATCCAAAACAAATTTTAATCAGGGCCCAACCTGGACTTCAGATAACGGTAATGGCACCTTTACCAATCCATTGTTTTACGATGAATTTTCTGACCCGGATTTAATAAGGGTAGGGGATGATTATTACCTCACCGGTACTGCCATGCATGCCATGCCGGGCCTTCCGGTTTTGCATTCAAAGGATCTGGTAAACTGGGACTTTGTTTGTTATGTTGTAGACAAACTCGATTTTGGCCCGGCGTACCGGCTGGAAAACGGACTGGATATTTATGGCCAGGGTATATGGGCACCCTGCCTGCGTCATCATAACGGGCAATTTTATATTTTCACCAATGTAAATGGTCAGACAACTCAACTCTTTACTGCAACCAACGCTGCCGGTCCGTGGACACAGACTAAAATGAAAAAATCATTTCATGACTTGTCTGTTTTGTTTGATGATGATGGTAAGGTATATGTTGTATGGGGATATGATGAAGTGCACCTCGCAGAGTTAACAGCAGACCTGACCGACACCAAACCCGGCACAGAGCAAGTGATTGTTCCCAAAGGAAGCGGTGCCGGCGAAGGTTGTCATTTCTATAAAATCAATGGCAGGTACTATATCACCAACACCAATTACGATCCGCTGTGTTACCAGGTTTGTCTGCGTGCTGATAAGCCAACAGGGCCGTACGAAATAAATGTGATGAGTGCCAAAGAAAACCTGGGTGTAGGCACGGGCTGGCAACACAAAAATATCCGCAAGGGGCCGCCTTTTGAGCTGATGCCCCCGGTTAAAAATTTTGTAGGCAGCATCCCGATGCACCAGGGCGGCATTGTACAAATTCAATCCGGTGAGTGGTGGGGATGGTCTATGCTGGATCATAATTCGGTAGGCCGCGTTACGGCATTGTCACCTGTAACATGGAAAGATGACTGGCCGTATTTTGGACTGCCGGGCAATTTAACACGTTCACCCAGAACCTGGATAAAACCCAGTACCGGATTTTCATCACCGCCGCATGCACCCTATCAACGATCTGATGATTTCGCCGCAGGTAAGTTGCAACCCATCTGGCAATGGAACCATGTGCCGGTTGATAAAAAATGGTCGCTGGTAAAACGCAAAGGATATCTGCGGTTGCAATCGCTGCCGGCACCGGATTTTTGGACAGCCCGTAATTCCCTCACGCAGCGGGCCATAGGCCCCGAGTCTGTAGCAACAACATCGATTGAAACCGGCGGATTAAAGAGCGGTGATGTAGCAGGACTGGCATTGTTAAACCTGCCTTATGCGTGGATAGGCATTAGCAAAGAAGACGGTACAACTAAAATAAAAATGTTTGATCATCAAACCGGGAAGGTTACTATTGCAAAAGCAACAGCCTCCAGGTTATGGCTTCGTGTGCACTGCGATTTTGATACGGAAAAGGCGGTGTTCAGTTACAGCAGCGACGGAAATATTTTTCGTGATTTGGGCGATACAATCATCATGGTATTTCAGCTCAGAACATTCCAGGGCGTTCGGTTTTCTCTTTTCAATTTCAACACAAGCAACATTGAAGGTGGCTACGCCGACTTTGATGATTTTATTGTACAGGAGCCCCGGCCACATGGACTCACGCAGCCCATTCCTTATGGTAAAGTCATCACGTTAACCAGCCTTGCAGATAGTACTCTTTTGGTAAACTGGAAAGATTTTGTGCGGCCTCTGCCAGGCAAAGATCGTTTTGCAGAAGGCGGGCATGCCCATTTTCGGGTACTTGACCGGGGTAATGGGCGCATCGCGTTACAATCTTTAGTTGACAGTGGTTTTGTTACCGTGAAAGGCTTGGGTGGTATGGCAGAAGTAAGGATTGAAAAGGAAGAGAAAGGTGAAGCATCCCTGTTTCAATGGCAGGATATGTTACGCGGCGACCTGATGCTAATGTCAATTGCGACACACAGGTATCTTATTGCTGATCCCAATGCCAAAAGTCTTACCTCGGCAGATGCAGCAGGTACAAGGCCGGACAGAAAAGATGGCAGTTGTTTTACATGGAAAATTATTGAGTAATAAATATTGATTAAAAATGATGAGAAAGTTGAACGCAACGGTGGGTGGCTTACTGCTTTTGTTGGCAGGACAGTTAACAATTCAGGCGCAGGCGCAAAAAAAACTAACAGGTAAAAATTACACTGCCTACCTGTTCGCTTATTTTACAGGCAATCAAAAAAGCGAAGAGGCCATCCATTTTGCATTGAGCAATGATGGGTACAATTTCAGGGCATTAAATAATGATCACCCGGTGATTGCTTCGGAAAAAATCAGTTCGTCCGGCGGCGTGCGGGATCCACATATTTTACGGGGTGAGGATAGAAAAACTTTTTATATGGTGGCAACGGATATGGTTTCGGATAAAGGCTGGAATTCAAACCGGGCCATGGTTTTATTAAAATCAACAGACCTTGTCAACTGGACGTCCAGTGTGGTGAATATTCAAAGCCGCTTCCCCGGAAATGACAGCCTGCTTAGGGTATGGGCGCCGCAAACCATCTATGATGCCAAAGCCGGGAAGTATATGATCTACTGGTCGATGAAATATGGCAGTGGTCCTGATAAAATTTATTATGCTTATGCCAATACTGAATTCACCAACCTTGATACATCGCCTGAACAATTGTTTTACAGCCCCACCAACAGTTCGTGTATTGACGGCGAAATAATTTTTAAGGATGGCAAATATCATTTGTTCTTTAAAACTGAAGGCACTGGCGATGGAATTAAAATTGCTGTATCGGATCAGCTGACAAAGGGATATACATTGCAGGATAAATATGTGCAGCAAACCAAAGACCAGGTAGAAGGTGCGGGCGTCTTTAAACTGAACAATGGAGAAGGATACATCCTGATGTATGATGTGTATGTAAAAGGAAAATACCAGTTTACAAAAACAAAAGACCTGGAACATTTTACCGTGGTGGACCAGGCGGTAACGATGAACTTTCATCCCCGCCACGGAACGGTAATGCCCATTACAACACAGGAGGCAGAAAGATTAGTTGGTAAATGGGGAACTGCAGCAGATATCATCGGTTCAGCCAATGCCAGCAAAATCAAAAAGATCAATATAAAGGCAGACACTGCAAAAAGTACTTTATTCCTGTCTGTAAAACCGGGAACAAATTTAGATGCCTTTAACCCATCTTTTATTGCTTTTCCGGGGGCGAAAATAGCACCGGCTGGGCTGCAGAATTTCACAAAAGGGCCGGTTGAATATCAAATTACAATCAAAGGACAGGCGCCGAAAAAATGGTTTGTATCGGTAGCAGAAAACCACAATCCTGTCCTGGATGGTTTTTATGCGGACCCTGATATTTTGTATTCTCACAAAACAAATAAATTTTATCTCTATCCTACAAGTGATGGTTTTAACAACTGGTCGGGCACTTATTTCAAAACATTTTCATCAACCAATTTAGTTAATTGGAAAGATGAAGGTGTGATACTGGACTTGAACAAAGATGTAAGCTGGGCCAAACGAAATGCCTGGGCGCCTTGTATACAGGAAAAGAAAGTGGGGAACAGCTACAAATATTTTTTCTATTTTACCGCTGCACAAAAAATTGGAGTAGCTGTTGCAGATGATCCTGCCGGGCCATTTGTTGACTCGGGTAAACCACTTATTGATAAGTTGCCGGAAGGCATTAAAGGTGGGCAGCAAATAGATCCCGATGTATTTGCAGACCCGCAAACAGGCAAGACCTATTTATACTGGGGCAATGGTTATATGGCCTGCGCCGAACTCAATGACAATATGATTTCGTTGAAACAGGAGACCGTAAAAGTAATTACGCCAGACAATACATTCCGCGAAGGCAGCACTGTTTTTTTCAGAAACGGACAATATTATTTTCTTTGGTCAGAGGACGATACAAGAAGTGAAAATTATAAAGTACGGTATGGTACAAGCAGTTCTCCCACCGGGCCGATATCTATACCAGCAAAAAACCTGGTGATAGCAAAAGATACGGCTGCAGGTATTTACGCTACAGGGCACAATAGTGTTATACAAATTCCGGGTAAAGACGAATGGTACATTGTTTATCACCGTTTCAATTATCCCAATGGAATTAAGATGGGCGATGCGGCAGGTTATAACCGGGAAGTATGTATTGATAAACTGCAGTTTAATATAGACGGATCTATAAAGCAGATAACACCCACACATAAAGGTATTAAAGCGGTTATGTTACATTGATGTGCTTTAAAATAATGTTCAAAATCCATCAAATCGTACCTTCTGAAGAAGCTTTTGTTTGCGACAAAAAAAATTGATTGTATGACAAAAAAATTATCACTTTTTTGCTTCTTATTCTTCAAAATAATGCCTGTTTGTTTTGCCAACAAACCCGATTCAGTTTACCTTCTTTCTTATACCACCAGCAAAAGCAATAATACCAACGGATTACATTTTGCCTGGAGCCAGGACCTTACAAAATGGGAAAGCGTCGGCAATGAATTTACTTTTTTATGGAGTGATTATGGCCGGTGGGGTACTCAAAAAAAGATGATCAATCCCTATGTAATATTGGGCAGGAACAATGAATGGGAATGTGTGTGGCAATTGAATGAACAGGATCATGCATTTGCACATGCTTCATCCAATGATCTTGTTTACTGGGGCAGGCAGAGTTATCCCGTTTTAAATAAGGGTGTTAATTGCCTGCAGCCAATCATCTGGTATAACGCTTCAGCTGACAATTATACCGTTGTCTACAAAAGCAATGACGGTAAATGCTATGCGGTTTCAACCACTGATTTTAAATCCTATACACCAGCTGCCGAAGTTGCCCCAGCTGCTTATAATGATGAAAGTATTACTGCGATAATTGATGGGGTAACTGTAAAAGGTCAGATGCATAAAGTAGCATGGGCCGTGGTTCAAAAACTCAACCAAACATACGAAGCATCCTCTTTTAAAAGGACGGAAAACAGTGAGACAACAGTACAGCATGCACAACGTTTTGCAGAGTTGAAACTGGTGGATGTAAAACTGAGTTTACTTCCCGCAAAAGCAAAAGCCATCAGTGATATGTTGCTCGGTATTTTTTTTGAAGACATTAATTATGCCGCAGATGGAGGGTTGTATGCAGAGCTGATTCAAAACCGTGATTTTGAATATTCGCTTGCAGATAAGGAAGGAAATGATACAGCCTGGAACAGTACCAATTCATGGTCTGTAAAAGGTACTGGCACAGCATTTACTATTGATTCCGTTTCGCCGGTTCACAAGAATAATTTACACTACGCAGTTTTAAAAACCGTAACTACGGGAGCGGCTTTAACCAATACTGGCTTTGATGGTATCAATGTAAAGAAAGGAGATCAGTACAACTGTTCCCTTTTTGTAAAAAGAAATATTGGTCGTGGAAATTTATTGATAAAGCTCGTTGGTAACAATAATGTGGTGCTTTCGGAAGCTGTTGTTAATGCATCCACTTCATCATGGAAAAAGATTTCGGTTGTACTTACCTCCAGCGCAGACGCAAAGGATGCATATATTGCATTACTACCATTGTCAGCAGGAAGCCTGTCGCTTGATATGGTTTCGCTGTTTCCCAAAAATACATTTAAGGCAAGACCCAACGGGCTTAGGGCTGATCTTGCCCAAACCATCGCCGATATACATCCACGTTTTGTGCGCTTCCCGGGTGGTAGTGTGGCGCACGGTGATGGCCTCGGCAATATCTACCGCTGGAAGAATACCATTGGTCCGCTGGAATCAAGGAAACCACAACGGAATTTATGGGGCTATCACCAGAGTGCGGGCCTTGGCTACTTTGAGTATTTTCGTTTTTGCGAAGATATTGGTGCAGAGCCTGTGCCGGTGCTTGCCGCAGGCGTTCCATGCCAGAATTCAGCAGTTGGCGGTGGCGGCCAGCAGGGCGGTATACCGATGAATGAAATGGATGAATATGTGCAGGATATTCTGGACCTGGTAGAGTATGCAAACGGGCCAGTTACAACAGAGTGGGGGAAGAAGCGTGCTGCAGCCGGTCATCCAAAACCATTTAATTTAAAATACATCGGAATCGGCAACGAAGATTTAATTACAGATATTTTTGAAGAACGCTATACAATGATCCTTCGTGCAATGAAACAGCAGCATCCGGAAATAACCGTCATCGGTACGGTGGGCCCGACCTTTGAAGGAACGGATTACGAAGAAGGCTGGCGGCTTGCAGATAAGCTTTCCATTGCCGCAGTGGACGAACATTATTACCAGTCGCCCGGGTGGTTTATCAACAACCAATCCTTCTACGATAAATATGACCGCACCAAATCAAAAGTATACTTGGGCGAATATGCGGCTCATCTTCCCGGCAGGCCAAGCAATATTGAAACGGCGCTGGCAGAAGCCTTATATCTAACTGCACTGGAACGCAATGGCGATGTGGTTACCATGTCATCGTATGCACCGTTACTTGCCAAAGAAGCCCACACGCAATGGAAGCCCGACCTGATTTATTTTGACAATGCGGTAGTAAAAACAACAACAGATTATGAGGTGCAAAAGTTGTTTGGACAAAATTCGGGCAATGAATATCTGCCTGCGGAGGTAATTATTTCCAGCAGCCAGGATGCTGTAAAGAAACGGATCGCCACGTCAATTGTCCGAGACACAAAAACGGGCGATGTAATTGTAAAAATGATTAACCTTTTGCCTGTTGCAACAACAGTTACGATTGATTTAAAAGGAATCAATATTGCGAATACCAGCGCAATAAAAACAGTGCTCGCAGGTAAGCCGGCCGATACGAATAGTCGCCCGATTGTATCGTCTATCAGCATCGGGCAAACCTTTACAGCTTCGTTGGCTGATTATTCATTTACTGTTGTCCGTATTAAAACAAGGGAGTAATCACTTTAAATTTCTATTCAGGTGCATCGGCTGCTTTTATAGGGTACAGCCACAGGATATCCGTTCGCTTTTCATCTTTAAATGGTCATGCCGATATCTATCCCCTTTATTTTCCGGTATAAATCTGTGGCATAATTATCTGTCATACCGGATACATAATCCAGCACACCCATTACCATCTCATACTTGCTTCCTTCTGCATATAAAAACTGGGATGGTATCAGTTTAATGGCTTTCGTTTCAGATTTCGACCGGCTGCTTTTATCTTTAATGATGGGTGGAACAAAATGCATCAACAACTCATACATCACATTATAACCTGCATTTTCGATCTCTAAAACCGAGCGGTGATTGTAGATGTTTTCAATAGAAAAATCTGTTATCAGTTGCAACGCCGGGCATTCTTTTTTTACCTGGTTAAACAAAGGTGTTATAAATGATCCGTCTAAAATGGCTTCAAAGTGATCTTCATAAATGGCTTTTGATTTCATGGTTAAAGAATAAATAGCCTTGGCCCTTAAATAAGATACCTGGTCGTTTTTATCTCTAAAATTGTCCAGTCGCTTTTTTACTTTGGCAATATTGTCTATGCCGATAGATCCAATTAACGCAACCAGTAGATCCCTGCATTCATCATGACCAATAATGCCCAGTCGATGCGCATCTTCCAGATCGATGATATTGTAGCAGATGTCGTCGGCTGCTTCTACCAGCCAAACAAAGGGATGCCTGAAATAGATTAGTGGATCTGTTTGATCCAGGATCATGGAGGTGGCCGTTGCTACATCGCTAAACGTTTTTAATTCTGACTGAAAGAAGCCGAATTTTTTTCTGTGTGTGAAGGCTTTGCAGGATCCTTCAGATTCACAGGGATATTTTGCAATGGCTGATAAGGTGGAATAGGTAAGCATCATACCCCCTTCTGTTTTTCCATTCTGCTGGTGCGTTAGCACCCGGATGGCATTCGCGTTGCCTTCAAAATTGATAAAGTCCAGCCATTCCTTTTTTGAAAAATGAGATTTTAAGCTGCTTTCATTTTTTATAAAAAAGTTGGAGATGGCATCTTCACCTGAATGACCAAAAGCCGGGTTACCGATGTCATGGCAAAGGCAGGCGGAAGAAATTACATTGGACAAACCATAATTAAAAAAGCCTTTGCTCTGATCTGACAATGAACTCGCATATTTTTTTATGATAAAGTCGCCGATCAGCGTACCCAGCGAACGGCCGACTGAAGCTACTTCCAGCGAATGCGTGAGCCTGTTGTGTACAAACACACTGCCGGGCAATGGAAATACCTGTGTTTTATTTTGCAGCCGCCTGAAGGAAGAGGAGAAAATAATCCTGTCAAAGTCTCTTTGAAAATCTGTACGTACATCAATATTGGCAGACTGCATCACAGCGCCGGTTCTTGTGTCGGAATAAAGTTTATTTAGATCCATGGTTAAAGCTGTAAATCCGGTCATTTAGTTTTATTTCCTGGTGCTTTAATAACCGGGTAAATGAAAAGGAAACTTTTTAACGGAGGCATAAAAAAACCTCACATTTCTGTGAGGTCTTTGTGGGAGCACACGGGTTCGAACCGCGGACCCTCTGCTTGTAAGGCAGATGCTCTAAACCAACTGAGCTATGCTCCCTTTACCGTTTTTTCGGATGGCAAAGATAAGGGTAAAATGTTTGTACCAAAATTTTTTTCGCTTCTTATTTTATTTTTTTTGCAAAATGGTTACTCCTGCCTTTTTAATGAAGCTATTTCTGTGCGGTAGGTGTCGCCTACCGGCAGTTCCAGGTTATTAGGTAACCCAATTTTACGGTATTGTAAAAAAGTAATTTTATCAATGGCAACAATATAACTGCGGTGAATCCGGATGAATTGTTTTTTAGGTAGCTTCTCGAGGATTTTTTTCATCGAAATCAATGTGAGGTATGACTGTGTGCCGGTCACTACTTTTACGTAATCATCCAGGGCTTCCATATAGATGATGTCAGCAAAAGGTATTTTAACCATCTTATAATCCGCATGAATGTATAAATATTGAGATGGTGCTTCTTCCTTGTCTTTACTGGTTTCCCTGGCGATGGCTTTTGCGACTGCTTTTTCAAAGCGGGCCAGGTTAAATGGTTTCAATAAATAATCAATGGCATCTACTTCAAAACCCTCTACAGCAAATTCTTTATAAGCCGTTGTAAAAATTACCATGGGTTTTTCTGTTAAATCTTTATAGAGCTGAAAGCCATTGATGTCGGGCATCTGGATATCCAGGAACAACAGATCAACCTGGTTTTTTTGCAGATAAGCCAATGCATCAATTGCATCAGAAAATGTCATCAGCAACTGCAGGTTGGGCAACTTCGAAATGTATTTTTTTAATACTTCCAGTGCCAGTGGTTCGTCGTCTATGGCTACACAGTTTATCATGCTAAGTCTAATTGTAAAAATACACCATACAAATTGTCGTTTTCATCTATGGTGAGGTTATGCTTTTTAGCATATTGCAAGTGCAGTCTTCTCAACGTGTTATTGGTGCCGGTAAATGTACTTTGCTCTGCTGTAACTACCATTACCTTATTCTTTACAGTTAGCGTAAGCTGGCGTTCGTTTATAAGAATATGAATGTTGATAAAACAAGGCTCGTGATTGCTTACGCCGTATTTAAATGCATTTTCAATAAAATTAATCAATAGCAGGGGAGCAATGCTATTGGTGCCTGCTTCGCCGGTTATAGTAAAGTCTACGGTTAGTTTATCATTGCTGCGCAGTTGCTGCAGGGTGATATAATTTTCCAGGTAATCGAGTTCCTTTTGCAATGGAACAGTGGCCGTGTTGGCATCTTCTGTTACATACCGCATGATGTCGGATAATTTTAATATCGCTTCCGGGGTTTGATCGTGTTGGGTAATGGCCAACGCATAAATATTATTCAACGTATTAAACAAAAAATGCGGGTTGATCTGTGCCTTTAAATAAGACAATTCAGCATCCAGTTTCTGCACCCTCATTTCCTTGTTCTTTTGCTCCATCTGCCGGTAGCGGCCGGCAAGGTGAATGATACTGCTTAAAAACCAGATGATTAAAAAATGAAGAAAGCCGAAGACACTTCCTATCGTGTCCGGACCTCTTCGGGGCACACCCAAGCCTGCATCCGGGAGTGGCATTTTGGGTGGCATAAATTCAGCTCTTACATACGATGGTAAATAAATAGCAATGAGCATAAAAATGAACACTATCAAAAAGTAAGGCATTTTCTTTTGCCGGTAATACAATTTCGGCAGCAGTAAAAACAGGTTTAAATAAAAGAAGACAATAAGAAGACTGTTGCGCAGAAAAAAGAACAAAAAGCTGGGCTCCGGTCTCGGATTGCCTGGATGGTGAAAGTTTTTTAGATGCTCCACATCATTTGAATGAGATACATTCAGTAAAAGAAACGGAAACAAAAAAAAAGCCATCCAGCCGGAAATATGAATTAATACAGTGAGCAGTTTTTTATTCATTCAATAATTTTAATAAATAAGTCTTTCATCCGATAACGTTACAATAACAATCAAATTGATTGTGTAAAAATAGGGAATGAAATGATTGAAGTAAATTTGAAAAAAGGTAAAACGTACTAAAGAACCGGCCAATATTTACGCCCGGCAATTTTCACATTTCCTTGCAGTTTTACTGATTTAGTTTTGGTTTTAACTGAATATACATTATGCTTCAACTAAAATGCCTGCTGATTGGTAACCAGCAATCTGGTAAAATACTTTTTGAACACGTTTCAAAAGTACCATGGTTATCCTTTATTTGTAAGCCTATCAATGCAAGAGAGGCACGGCATTACCTGCAGGAATTTACAACCGACATTATTTTTTGTGACATGGCCACCATTTCAGATGCTGAAATGGAAAACTTTTTAACTGACCATTCCAGTAATGCGCTCATCATTGTGGTTGATTCCAAAACTGCTTTGTCAGCTTCAGACATTGGCAGCAATATATTTAGTTTTCTGGAAAGACCTGTTTCATTCGACCAGTTTTATTATGCAGTCAGCAGGGCAAAAGAATTTTTGTATCCGCCAACGCAACAGGAATATACACCCGCCACCGATTTTGTTTTTGTAAAATCTGAATACAAGTTTTATAAAGTGAAATTTGATGATATTCTTTTTTGTGAGGGCATGAAAGACTATACGCAGGTATACCTGGTTGATAAACCCAAGCCCATTATCACGCTGCAAAATTTAAAAACATTTGTAAGTAAATTGCCTGCCCATGATTTTATAAGAGTGCACAGATCATACGTAATTTCCTTAAGCAGCATTGATGTAGTGAGTAAAAATGAAATTGTTATTGGTAACAAATTTATTCCCATCGGCGAAAGCTACCGTAACTCACTGTTCCAGATAATTCACCAGGCTTCTTAAAATAGCTAACGTAAAAAATAAAGAACGGAGTGAAACACTTTCACTCCGTTCCTTATCCTCTCACGGTAATCACTCTTCACTATTTATTCTGCTATTCCCAGTTTTTCCAACTCTGATTTAAAGATGGACGGCTTCTGGTGTGTTTTTATTTTAGTAAGCACCAGGTCGGCAACTTTTTCAGCGTCGGCCTGAGAGGCAAAACTTTTTTCGCCCGCTATGCATGGTATGATAGATTGTTTTATAAAAATTTTATTGTCAACAGTGATAGCATAGCCCCATCCATCGCCGGTCTTAAATGCATATGATCCAACAGGCATAAAATCTTTGCTGTTGGCAGGGAAAGCGGCCACAGCATTATCCTGACAACTGTAACATGCACTAAGAAGGCAAAACACTGCGATATAAAAAAAGGTAGATTTCATTTTACTGCTTGACAACTATGAATAATTTTTACGCTGAAATTTTTCTCTCCATTAATCATTGGCATTGTATGCGTCAGACGGAAAGAACTCACGAATATCATCAAACGGAGTGCTGCTGCTTCTTCCGGTTAAAACAAAACCACGGTCATTTACTGAAAATGCTGCAGCCCCGGTTCTTGCCACACCTTCGTAAGCAGTTTTCTTAGTCCATACATCGTTTGTAAAATCGTACTCCCAGGTGTCACCCAATACTGCACCATTTTCTCCTGTGGTGATATACCCCTTGCCATTCATTACAAAGGCAACTGCATTGGTTCTGATAATAGCATAAGCATCATCATAGGCATCGGTACTAACATTGCTGATCTTTCTTTTTTCTGTCCATACAGGTGTTGCGGTGGGATCAAAAACCCATAAATCATTTACGCCGGAGGTACTGCCGTTATTGCTTCCGGTGCATACATACGCTTTGTTATTGTATACAAAAGCAACCGCGCCTGACCGTTTGGATCCACCCATACTTAACTGTTGCGTCCAGGTGTCTGATGCAGGATCATACTGCCAAAAATCTTTCAGGTAATTGCCATCGTAGCCGGTAGAAATATAACCCTTATCCAATATACTGAAAGCTACTGCGTCATATCTTGCCCCGCCGGTAAAATCATTCTTTTGTATCCAGCTGTTGGTTGCGGGGTTGTACTGCCAAACGTCTTTCAATCTGTCTAAACCATTGTAACCTGTGCAGACATAACCTTTGCCACCTGCCGCAAACGCCACGGCTGAACTTCTTGCAGCACCCGGTAAATCAGCCCGCTGGTGCCAAAAATTTTGTGCAGGATCGTATGCCCAGAGATCGCCCAGGCGGTTGGTACCATCATAGCCCGTACCAATATATGCGGTGTCACCAATTACAAATGAAACAGCCTCACTACGTGTAACGCCCTCAAAATCTGATCTTTTAACCCAGTTACCACTGGTATCAGTGGTAGTGCTGGATGTTTTTGTGCAGGAACCAATCAACAAAGAAATACCTGAAATACTCAATAACGTAAGCCGCTTTAGTTTGTACATGCTGTATAATTTTTGCCGAAAGTATTGCGGAAGCAAACGTTAAAATCGTTAAAAAGTATTTACGGGTATTAATCATCTACAAAGCCATGTAAATGGTATATCAATCAATAAAAATCAACTATCAAACGGTTAACCGCACTGCTTGCCAAAATGCAGCCAGAAGCAGTGCCAATAAAGATGTTGGTAGATGATCTGCGGCTATTAATCCATATTAACAATACTACAGCGCCATCAGGGAATAATATTGCCAACAATTAAAAATGAACTGAGTATTATGAAGCAAAGACCCCGCTATTTTACCATTTTTTTGTTGCCGGCCTGCCTTTTATTTACAGGATTTATTATCAGTTCCTGCGAAAAACAGGATATTACTTTTGGAAGCGGTTTTATTGACAATACCATTACAAACCTTGTGCTGGTTGATACGGTTACGGTGAACGTGTCTACTGTATATGTAGATTCATTTGTAACCTCGGGTACAAAGGCTATTTTAGCGGGAAAGTATAAAGATGAAAAATTCGGAACCATTGCATCGCAGTCCTTTGTTCAACTGGGCTTACCATCCAATACCACTTACGATATTCCGAACGGTTCAGTCTTTGATTCATTGGAGGTGATCTTAAAATTAAACAAAAGTTTTTATGGTGACACACTGGTACCCTATCATCTCGATGTTCATCAGCTAACCCAGCAAATAAGCTTTTCAGCTGCACAGTACAGTTTCTATAACAACAATTCCTGGCCATATTCAAACAATGTACTTGGCAGCAGCGAAATAGTCATTGCTCCTTCAACAAGAGATACGTTGGCAATAAAATTATCTCCATCGCTAGGGCAGGATCTTTTTAACAAACTGCAAAACAAAACTACCGAAGTGCAGACGGTTGATCAGTTTGTAAATTATTTTAGAGGCCTGGCGTTTGTTGGGGGAAGCAACAACAACTGTATCGTTGGATTTAAAGACAGTCTTACCATGCGGTTACATTATAAAAAGCCAGGCGTATTTGCTGAAAATGCCACCATTGATTTTGGCGTCAATCAAACTAATTTTCAGTTTAATAATATTACCGCCGACAGGTCAGGTACAGCCATTTCGACTTTAGGACCATCCAATAAGCAACTGGTTTCATCAGCTACCGGTAATGCTGGGTATAGCCAATACATTTCAGGAGCTGTTGCAAGAATTAGTTTTCCGTATATCAAAGATTTATACCAATTACCGGATTTTTTAAAAATTGTAAAGGCGGAGCTGCAGGTTAAGCCGGTTCAAAATAGTTTTTTAGGCTATTACAGTTTACCACCCAGCCTGCGCTTATCTGCTACCGACCAGACAAACCAACTGGGTATTGATCTTACAACAGTTGTTGGATCATCGGCCGTTGTTCAATATGGCAGTCTTTACATAGATAATTTATATGGCACCAGCACGGCTTATACGTATGATGTAACCAGTTACCTGCAGGCGCAGTTGCCTAATACGGAAGGTAGTAAAAATGGCTTGCTGGTTTTACCGCCCAATGCCACCGTAATTTTTAACAGGCTGCTGATTGCCAATGCTGCAAACGGCGCCAATAAAACCCAGGTAAAAATTTATTATGCGGCTGTTAAATAAAAAAAGAATGTCAGAGAATAAAAGAGTTAGTCTTATTGCAATTTGTTTAATGATGTCCGCAATTGCGCAGGGGCAGAATAACAGTTCGCCCTATTCTGTGTTGGGTATCGGCGATATTGAAACCAGCTATTTTAACAAGTATACCGGCATGGCTAATGCAGGCGTTGCGTTGGGCGATGAGCGTTATATTAACAACAGCAATGCAGCTTCGCTTACGCAGTTGCGGGAACATTTTTTTGCCTTTGAGACCTCTATGCGTTTTAAGCAGGTAGTGTACACAGGAGCGGGCGTTGTTGCACCTGATAATAAAACAACGGATTTTGCGGTGCGCAGGGTAAACCTGGCGGCTAAGCTTACAAAAAACTGGGGCAGCAGCATGGGCCTGATGCCCTTTAGTACAGCAGCTTTTAACTTTTCAACCAGTAAAAATATACAGGGAACATTGTTGAATGTAGATGCCAGCTACCAGGGCCAGGGTGGTGTTAACCAATTTTATTGGTCCAATGGTTATAAGGTTACAAAAAATACTTCTATTGGTGTTACCTCGTCTTTATTGTTTGGTTCTATCAATCAAACAGAAGATATCCTGAGCAACGACTTAACATCTGATTTGGTTACCAAAAGCAATCTTTATTTACGTAATTATTATTTTAATTTTTCATTACAGACCAAATTAAAGCTGGGTAAAAAATGGCAATCAACCTATGGGATGACTTATACTCCCAAAACGTCTTTGTATGCAGAACATTCCCTGATTGTTACAGATGGCAATACACAGATTAAAAATGAGATACTTAAAAATGATTTTTTTACATTGCCCGAAACCATCAATGCCGGCTTTGCTCTAATCAATAAGGGCGTCTATACTTATACTGTCAATGCACAAACACAAAACTGGAGTTCACTCAAATATGCCGGCAGCGGCTACCAACTCGTAAACAGCAATAAGTTGTCACTTGGCTTTCAGCATTCACAAAGGGCCAGAAATCCTTATGGTGTGGAATATGAAAAAGGCTTTTTTCAAATGGGCTTATATGCCGGTAACTCCTACCTGAAAATGGATGGCCACCAGATAACTGATTTTGGTGGAAGTATAGGCTTTTCAAGAAACTCAAAAAGCAGTCCGCTGGGCTATGTTATATCGCTGGAAGCGGGCAGAAGAGGCACCACAGCTACCAGCCAGTTAAGTGAAAATTATTTCAATATCAATCTTACACTATCGTATTTGGAATATTTATTTGGAGGCAGGAAATATTACTGAGAACGAGCCCCGGCAAGCCTTTAATCAATACTGAAAAATAAAATCCGTAAACTCATTTATGAATTTACGGATGATGTAATAAAGCGTTTGAAGCCTAATTCAATTGCAGCGCCGGCAACCGGTAAGCCTGTGAATCGTACACAAACAACTCATCAATTTCTACCGTCCAGTAATTGTATAAAGAAGATTGCTCCAGGTAGTTTTGTACTTCTTTTTTATCAGCGGCATTAATGATCATCCAGGAACGTTGCGTTTCCATGCTGACAGCATAGTAATCGATGATATTTTTATCAATCAGTCCGTTGATGTAAATGCGGTGTGTTGGTACCAGTTTCATAAATTCTTCATCCATATAAAAACGGATGGTAACCTGGAATTTGCTGAGTTTTTCGTCGTTTATATTTTCCATTCCACAATACTGTTTGTCCACTCCTTTTTATGCGGAGCAGTTATTTTAATGTAGTTATCCGTATAGCCTTCTGCCATGCCATTTTTATCAGGGTTTTCAAACAGCACTTTTCTTGTTTCCCCAATGTGCTGATTGGTAAAATGCTGCAGCTTGCGGTAACTGAGGTTACGCAGCTGTTTGTTTCTTTCGTTACGAACGAAAACAGGTACTACTTGTTGCATATCCATTGCTAAAGTATTGGCCCTTTCCGAGTAAGTAAATACATGCAAATAGCTAATATCAAGATCTATCAAAAAGTCGACCGTTTCTTTAAAGTCTGCATTTGTTTCGCCGGGAAAGCCCACAATTACATCCACCCCAATGGCACAATGCGGCATCAGTGCCTTTATCAGGCCAACACGTTCCGCATATAATTCTTTTTTATAACGGCGGCGCATCAGCCCAAGTATTTTATTACTGCCACTTTGCAGGGGAATATGAAAATGCGGCATGAATCTTTTACTGTTGCTCACAAATTCAATAATCTCGTTGGTCAATAAATTGGGTTCGATAGAAGAGATTCGGTAACGTTCAATGCCTTCAATGGTATCCAGTTCCTGTATCAGCTCAAAAAAACTTTCTTCTTTCTTTTTTCCAACAAAACTACCCTTGCCAAAATCGCCCAGGTTAATACCAGTTAAAACAATTTCTTTGGCACCTTTTGCAGCAATGGCTTTAACTTCTGTTACCACGTTATTGATCGGGTTGCTCCTGCTTTTGCCCCTCGCCATCGGGATGGTACAAAAAGAACAATTGTAGTCGCAGCCATCCTGTACTTTTAAAAAAATACGGGTACGGTCATTAATGGAATGTGCCGCCGTAAACTCATTTACATCAGCAATATCGCAGCTGCATATTTTAGTACTGTCGCCTTTGGTAAAATCTTTTAAATGCTGCGAAATATTAAATTTTTCTGCAGCACCCAATACAAGGTCAACACCGGGTATGGCTGCTATTTCAACGGGCTTTAGCTGGGCATAGCAACCTGTAATCACTACGGTGGCTTCCGGTGCTTTTTTTTGTATACGGCGCACCAGTAACCGGCATTCCTTGTCTGCATTATCAGTAACTGAACAGGTATTGATTACGTACACATCAGCAATTTCCGTAAAGTCTTTTTTTACAAAACCATCGTTTTCCAGTAACCGCCCTATAGAAGATGTTTCTGAAAAATTTAGCTTGCAGCCAAGCGTATGTAGCGCCACTGTTTTATTCATACACTGCAAAGATACAACAGGATGTTTTATTGCATAAGTCAGGTCGTTTAAATTGGTTTGGGCGTTTCCGCTTCGGCGGGCCGGTCCGCCGCGGCGGGTCCGCCGCGGCGGATACAAGTCCGGCACAGGGCGGGCGTACCAGGCCTTCTCCGGGCTTTCCGCTGCAATCCCTAACGCGACCTCCTGCAAAGTTTACACAAGTTCAAAAAGGTGTAAACTTTGATGCAAGAGTAAACTATGTAACCGTTAGTGAGTAAATTGCGGCATGTTTAAAAAATACCTTCCTTATTTTGTTTTGCTGGCCGCTGGATTTTTACTTTGGTGGGTTAAAACGCACCAGGCCAGCAGTTACCCCAAACTAAAAAATAACAATACAGAAATAACTGTTCCGGCCATAAAACCCGTTGACGATTTTAACAGGAATGCACAACGGATCATCTATAGCAAACATGCCCATTGCCGCATGGATTGCAGGCATATTGATGAGAGTGAAGTAAAGGAAATATTAGCCACGGGCACAGTAAACGTTAACAAAATTGAAGAAGACCCAAGGGGAAAAACCTACCCGCTGGAGGGCATCACGCACGATAAACAACATGTTCGCATAGTTTTTGCTCCCAGGGAAAATAATACGGTAGAAGTAGTAACTTGCATAGACCTTGATACGGAATGGCCTTGTAATTGTAAATAGATTTTTTCACATTTAGCATGCATAAAACTGTGTAAGTTTGTGCTTTAACGATTGAGGATATCATGAAAATAAAATCTTTTCTTGCAAAGCCATTTGCTGGTTATATAAATAAGCAAATAAAAAAAAGTATGGAAACGGCTGTAGACGATCAGCAATCCATCTTTAACGACCTTGTCAAAACAGCCTCCAAAACCGTATTCGGAAAAGAACACGGCTTTGCCGACATAAAAACGCACGAAGATTTTGTCCGCCAGGTTCCCATCAGGGACTATGAAGAATTTAAGCCCTATATTGAAAAAATAAAAGAAGGCAAACACAACATTTTGTGGAAGGGGCAGCCCATCTATTTTGCCAAAACCAGTGGCACCACCAGCGGGATAAAATATATTCCCATAACAAAAGATTCTATTCCCAACCATATCAACACGGCCCGAAATGCACTGCTGATGTATATGTCAGAAACTGGCAATACAAAATTTGCCGATGGTAAAATGATTTTTTTAAGTGGTTCGCCTGAACTGGAACGCATTGGCGGCATCCCGACAGGCAGATTAAGTGGTATTGTAAATCATCATGTACCAAAATATTTACGTGCCAACCAGTTACCCAATTACGAAACCAACTGCATTGAAGAGTGGGAGGCGAAGCTGGATAAAATTGTGCAGGAAACCATTGAACAAAATATGACGCTCATTAGTGGCATACCACCTTGGATGCAAATGTATTTTGACAGGCTTGCGGAAAAAAGCGGTAAAAAAATAGGCGACCTGTTCCCCAATTTTAGCGTCATGGTACAGGGCGGTGTAAACTTTGAACCTTATAAAGCCAAGCTGAACGAAAGCATTGGCCGCAAAATAGATTGCATAGAGTTATACCCTGCGAGTGAAGGCTTTTTTGCTTTCCAGGATTCGCAGGAAGCAGAAGGATTGTTGCTGAACACTGACAGTGGAATATTTTTTGAATTTGTACCTGCAGGTGAAATCTTTAATGAAAACCCCACCAGGCTTACATTGAAAGATGTGAAAGTGGGCGAGAACTATGCACTTGTTATCAGTAACAATGCCGGTTTGTGGGCATACAATATTGGCGATACCATTAAGTTTGTCTCTACTAATCCTTACCGCATATTGGTGACCGGCAGAACCAAACATTTTATTTCTGCGTTTGGCGAACATGTAATTGGCGAAGAAGTAGAAGCAGCGTTAATGAAAGCCGCCAATGAAGAAAACATCCATATAACAGAATTTACTGTAGCTCCGATGATATCAGCCAATGGCGGTAAAAGTTATCATGAATGGTTTATAGAATTTGAAAATGCACCAACTGATTTAAATGCATTTGCCCGGAAAATAGATGACAACTTACGCACAAAAAATGTGTATTACGATGATTTAATTGCCGGTAATATTTTACAGCAATTAAAAATAGCACCTGTAAAAAAGAATGGTTTTATCGACTATATGAAAAGCGTTGGTAAGCTGGGTGGACAAAATAAAGTGCCAAGGCTAAGCAACGACCGTAAAATTGCGGAAGAGTTGCAACCGTTTATATTAAACAACAGGATTGCTTTTGCCTGATGACGCTCAATGCCAATGCGGAAACTAAAGCTTTGGTTAACAACAACGCCAATAAAAGTTTTGTAAATTTTAGCACATTTGATTTATAAAATGTTATACATTTGCATCTGCTGAATAACAAAATCAACAAGTGAAGCAAAACAGACCATATAATACTCACAACCAGGCGGCTGAAATTATTTTTTCAGCGATGAATGCATTGGTTACATGCCCCCGACGTAGTCCTGGATGCTGATAGGCCGAGCACTTGAAACCTGCCCCTGTCAGTGAAAAAATCTCCAAAAAACAGGTTCTTACAAATTCTTATTTACACAACAGTTCAATTTTATACAATTGGAAACGAATAACATCATAGTTAGGGTTGCCACTTCAAGCGACAGCCATTATGCTACCACTATTACCAGCGAAATGGAATCTTCTGCAAAGGCCCGTGGTACGGGCATAGCCAAACGTTCTCCTGAATACATCGAAAAAAAGATCAATGAAGGCAAGGCTGTAATAGCCGTAACCACCGACGGCGAATGGGTTGGCTTCTGTTACATCGAGGCGTGGGGTCACGATCAGTTTGTTGCCAACAGCGGTTTAATAGTTGCACCAGCGTTTAGAAAAAGCGGCGTTGCAAAACAAATCAAGCGCAGGATATTTGATTTGAGTAAAGAGAAATATCCCACTTCAAAAATATTTGGTTTAACCACCGGCCTTGCCGTGATGAAAATCAACAGCGACCTGGGATATGAACCGGTAACATATTCTGAACTGACAGATGACGAAGAGTTTTGGGCAGGCTGTAAAAGCTGTGTGAACTACGATATTTTGATGAGCAAGGAGCGCAAAAACTGTATGTGTACGGCGATGCTGTACGATCCTGCAGATCATTATGAACCTGAAGAAACAAAAGAAGATTTTAAACAGCACTCAAAATTATACGAGCGTTTTATGCATGTAAAGCAAAGCCGTTTGTTGAAGCTGTTAAAGAAAAAAGATGGCGGCGGCAGTTTGCCAAAATCTTTATTGAAGTATTTTAATTTGTTATAAATAAATTTTAAATAATGGATCAAGCAGCAACGGATTTAAAAAATGTGGCCACGGCCGGAACGGCACAAAAACGTAAAATTGTACTCGGCTTTAGTGGCGGATTAGATACTTCTTTTTGCGTAAAATATTTAACCATTGATAAAGGGTACGAGGTACATTCGGTAATTGTAAACACCGGTGGTTTTACACCGGAAGAATTAAAGACGATCGAACAGCATGCCTACACGTTGGGCGTTACAACGCATACTACAGTTGATGCAGTAAAAGATTATTACGATACCATTATTAAATTTTTAGTGTTTGGCAATTGCTTAAAAAATAACACCTATCCGTTGAGCGTAAGTGCTGAAAGATTAAGCCAGGCCTTGCATATAGCCGCCCACGCCAAAGCATTGGATGCAGATGGTGTCGCACACGGCAGCACGGGTGCAGGTAACGACCAGGTTCGTTTTGATATGATTTTTCATATCCTGATTCCCGGAGTTGAAATCATTACCCCGATAAGAGATTTAAAGTTAAGCCGCGAGCAGGAGATTACTTACCTGAAAGAAAAGGGCGTAGAAATGAATTTCGCCAAAGCGGTGTATTCCATCAATAAAGGTTTGTGGGGGACGAGTGTAGGGGGTGTGGAAACATTAAAAAGCAAAGGCGTTTTACCCGAAGAAGCCTGGCCAACACAGGTAACAAAAACAGGTACCGAAGAAGTGAAATTGGGTTTTGTAAAAGGAGAATTAAAAAGCGTTAACGATAAAAGCTTTGATCACCCGACAGAAGCCATTCAATACCTGCAAAGCATTGCGGGCGCTTATGGTATTGGCCGCGATATACATGTTGGTGATACCATCATCGGCATTAAAGGACGTGTTGGTTTTGAAGCAGCCGCTCCAATGATTATACTAAAGGCACACCATGCATTAGAAAAACATGTGCTTACCAAATGGCAGTTAAACTGGAAAGATCAGCTGGCATTATTTTATGGCAACTGGTTGCACGAGGGACAGATTATGGACCCGGTGATGAGAGATATTGAGGCCTTTTTTGAAAGCAGCCAGCAAACGGTTACAGGGGATGTTTTTGTACAATTAAATCCTTACCGTTTCCAGGTAATTGGGATTGAATCTGCCAATGATTTAATGAGCGATAAGTTTGGTAAGTATGGTGAAATGAATACCGGCTTTACAGGTGAAGATGTAAGAGGATTCAGCAAAATTTTCTGTAACCAGACTTCTATTTATCACAAAGTAAAAGAAGCCAACAATGGCCAGTAAAATAAAAGTTGGCATTGTTGGTGGTGCAGGTTACACAGGCGGCGAGCTGCTTCGTTTGCTGATCAATCATCCGCAGGTTGATATTGCTTTTATAAACAGCAGCAGCAATGCCGGCAACCCCGTCAGTAAAGTGCACGCAGACCTGATTGGCGAAACCGATTTAACCTTCAGCGCTGATTTGAGCGATAATATTGACGTGCTTTTTTTATGTGTTGGTCACGGTGACGCCAAAAAATTTTTATCAGAAAATACCATTGCAGATCACATCAAAATAATTGACCTCAGCCAGGATTTCAGGCTAAGTAATAAATCCATCATTGGTAACCGCAGCTTTGTTTACGGTCTGCCTGAATTAAACAGGGAAGCTATCCGCACGGCAAAAAACATTGCCAATCCCGGCTGTTTTGCAACAGCTATTCAGCTGGGTTTATTACCTCTCGCGAACGCTGGTTTATTAAATGAAGTTTATACGACCGGCATTACCGGATCAACAGGCGCGGGACAGGCATTAAGCGCTACATCGCATTTCAGCTGGCGGGCAAATAATATCCAGGCTTATAAAACGCTGGAGCATCAGCACCTTGGCGAGATTGGACAATCTTTGTTACAACTGCAGAAGAATGACGATATTGATATTAGTTTTGTTCCATGGCGGGGAGATTTTACGAGAGGTATTTTTATAAGCTCCACTTTAAAATGCGATTTGAGCATTGAAGAATTAAACATTTTGTTTGAAGGTTTTTATGCAACGCACCCCTTTGTTGCCATCAGCAAAGCTCCTGTATTTTTAAAACAGGTTGTCAATACCAATAAGTGTGTTATTCAGCTTGAAAAAGTGGGTACTAAACTAGTGGTTCATTCAGCCATTGATAATTTGCTAAAAGGCGCCAGTGGCCATGCTGTACAAAATATGAATTTGTTGTTTGGCCTGGAAGAAACCGCTGGCTTGAAATTGAAAGCCGCGTGGTTTTAGTGACGTTGCAGGTTATAGATTATAAATTAATTATGCATAGTTGTACAGAATTAAAGATTTCGGTAGCACTAATTCAATGTGCGGTTTATTTAGCTGCGGATACGCTTTGTGTCCGACGATAACACTGCCCGTAAATACTTTTAGGCAGAACGATGTGTTTTTAATTTTTAATTCTTAAACTTCAACAAAGACAATGAATCTATTCGACGTATATCCCCTCAACGACATCACCATTGTAAAAGCAGCAGGCTCTTATGTTTGGGACGATAAAGATCAAAAATATTTAGACCTTTATGGTGGCCATGCGGTTATCTCCATCGGTCATACACACCCGCATTATGTGCAGCGTTTAGAAGACCAGTTACATAAAGTTGGCTTCTATTCCAACTCCATAAAAATTCCTCTGCAGGTAGAACTGGCAAAGAAATTAGGCCAAGTTTCCGGCAAGGAAGACTACCAGTTATTTCTCTGTAATTCAGGTGCCGAAGCAAACGAAAACGCGTTAAAGCTGGCTTCGTTTTACAACGGTAGAAAAAAAATAATCGCTTTCAAAAAAGCATTTCATGGCAGAACATCTTTGGCTGTTGCGGTTACCGATAACCCATCCATCGTAGCGCCGGTAAACCAAACTGATAATGTTATCTTTCTTCCCTTTAATGATGAAGCCGCACTGGAAGAAGCTTTCAAGCAGGATGAAATTTGTGCTGTGATCATAGAAGGCATCCAGGGTGTGGGGGGAATCAACGTAGCGTCGGATAGTTTTCTTCAAAAAATAAGAAGTCTATGTGATAATTATAATGCAGTCTATATTGCCGACTCAGTGCAATGTGGTTATGGTAGAACAGGCAAGTTTTACAGTCACGACCACAGTGGCGTAAACGCCGATATATACACAATGGCAAAAGGCATGGGTAATGGTTTTCCGGTGGCTGGAATTTCTATAGCCCCAAAAATCCATGCAAAGTATTTTATGCTGGGTACTACTTTTGGCGGCAATCATTTAGCCTGCGCAGCAGCACTGGCCGTGCTGGAAGTAATGGAAAAAGATGCGTTAATGACAAATGCTGAAACAGTTGGAGATTACCTGATTACTGAATTAAAAAAACTACCGAAAATAAAAGAAGTAAGAGGCCGTGGGTTAATGATTGGGATAGAATTACCCGAAGAATTAAAAGACGTGAAAAAGAACCTGTTGTTCAAACACAAAATATTTACCGGTGAAGCGAAGCCTTATGTGATCAGGTTATTGCCTGCATTGAATATTAGGAAGGTGGAGGCTGATATTTTTTTAGAAGCGTTTAAGGATGAGCTTAAGGCCCAAGGCTGAAAGCTAAAAGCTAAATGCAGTGTTTAAAGAATGGTCAGTCGACAAATCGGCACAGGCTCTAAGCTATCTTTTTTAAATAAGATGAGAGATTATAAAAAATATGACGTTTGGGTTAAATCGCACGAGCTTGTTTTGTTTATTTACAAAGAAGTTTTGGCATCTTTTCCAATAAACGAGAAGTATGATCTTCTATCTCAATTAAAAAGGGCGACTTATTCAATTCCCTTAAATATTGTAGAAGGATGTGGCCGTAGTACTGACAAGGACTTTGTGCATTTCCTTGATATTTCTTTAGGTTCGGCTCAGGAAACCGAATATTGTTTACTGCTTGCTTTTGATTTGCAATATATTAATAACGAAATTTACCAATTGTCAAATAGCAAAGTAAATTCTGTTAAGGCAATGCTTATAAATTTAATAAAATCAATAAGGAAATAGCTATTAATTAACCATACTGTTTGCTATTAGCTTAAAGCTCTTTGCTTTCAGCTTTTCGCCTTCAGCTTTCAGCTTTAAGAATGAAAAATTTTATTTCTGTAAACGATGTACCGGATATCAATGCGCTTGTTGCAAAGGCATTGGCTTATAAACAAAATCCATTTGCAGACAGAACCTTGGGTGCAGACAAACGCATTGGCTTGTTGTTTTTAAACCCAAGTCTGCGTACCCGTTTAAGCACACAGGTAGCCGCTAAAAACCTGGGTATGGAAGCCATTGTTTTTAACGTAGATAAAGAAGGCTGGGCACTGGAATTTGAAGAAGGTGCTATCATGAGTGGTAACACAGTAGAGCATGTAAAAGATGCGGCACCAATCCTCGGCCAGTACTTTGATATTTTATGCATCCGCACATTTCCTTCTTTAAAAAACAGGGAAGATGATTACAGCGAACTGGTGATGAATTCATTTGTGCAGTATGCCGGCGTGCCCATTATTAGTTTGGAAAGTGCCACGCTACATCCATTGCAATCACTTACAGATATTCTTACCATAAAAGAAACATTTGCTGCATCACATAAACCCAAGATTGTATTAACCTGGGCGCCACATGTAAAGCCTTTGCCGCAATGTGTTGCCAATTCATTTGCCCAATGGGTAAATTCCTGGGGCGAAGCTGATTTTGTAATTACACATCCGGAACATTATGAATTAAGTGAGCAGTATACAAAAGGGGCAACTATTAATACCAACCAAAATGACGCATTGAAAGATGCGGACTTTGTGTATGTAAAAAATTGGAGTACTTACAATGACTATGGAAAAATTTACAGCAATGACCCAGCATGGATGCTGACAGAAGATAAAATAAAACTGACCAATAATGCAAAAGTGATGCATTGCTTACCAGTTCGCCGCAATGTAGAATTGAGCGATGAAATATTAGACAGCGCAAACAGCCTGGTTACAAAGCAAGCTGGTAACAGGGTTTGGGCAGCGCAGGCGGTAATTTCAGAAATATTAAGCGGACTTTAATGGAACAGCTTTTTGTTATAAAAATAGGAGGTAATGTAATCGATGACGAGAAAAATCTCGCTGCATTCCTGCAAAATTTTGCCTCCATCAAAGCAAAGAAAATATTGGTGCATGGCGGCGGAAAAATTGCTACAAAAATTGGAGAGCAGTTAGGCATTGCATCCAATTATGTAAATGGCAGAAGGATTACAGATGAAGCTACCATTGATGTTGTTACGATGGTGTATGGCGGCTTGGTGAATAAAAAAATAGTGGCTCAATTGCAATCAATGCAATGCGATGCGATTGGCTTAACAGGTGCTGATGCCAATATCATCCCCGCGGTAAAGCGGCCTGTAAAAGATATTGATTATGGATTTGTTGGGGATGTAGTTAAAGAAAAAATCGGTGTAAAAAATCTGAAAGTATTGCTTGGCAATAGTTTTACACTGGTTATTGCGCCATTAACACACGATGGAAAAGGGCAAATGTTGAATATCAATGCGGATACGGTTGCGTCATCACTTGCAGTTGCTTTATCAGCCAGTTATGATGTAAGGCTGATTTATTGTTTTGAAAAAAATGGGGTGCTGGAAAATGTAGCCGATGATCATTCAGTGATTACCTTAATCACCAAAGAAAAATACCAGCAACTGCTGGAAGACAAAAAATTATTCGACGGCATATTGCCAAAAATTGACAATGCATTTGCAGCCATCAACAGTGGCGTAAAGGAAGTATTGATTGGCCATGCAAATGATTTATTGCAAAATATTACACCCGATACAAAAGGAACTTTAATAAAATGATGACAACAACCGAACTATACAACGAAGCGGTGGGGTTGCTAAAGCAATTGATTGCGACTCCGTCTTTTTCAAAAGAAGAAAATGATACCGCAGAAATTATCTGTGCTTTTTTTAAAAAGCATGATGTTCCTTTCGCCAGGGTGGGTAATAATATCTATGCAAAAAACAGGCATTATGATGTTAACAAACCTTCCATCCTGTTAAATTCTCACCATGATACCGTATTGCCGAATAAAGGATACACAATGGACCCTTTTACTCCGGTTGAAAAAGACGGTAAATTATTTGGTTTGGGCAGTAACGATGCCGGCGGTTGCCTGGTGTCGCTAATGGCCACTTTTTTACATTTTCACAACCAGCCGGATACCACGCATAACGTGGTATTTGCGGCAAGTGCCGAAGAGGAAATCAGCGGGGTAAATGGTATAGAACTGGTATTGCCTTACCTGGGTAATATCAATTTTGGTATTGTGGGCGAACCTACAAAACTGGAAATGGCGGTTGCCGAAAGAGGCCTGATGGTAATTGATTGTCTTGCTATTGGCCGTGCAGGCCATGCGGCCCGTGCTGAAGGAGAGAATGCCTTGTATAAAGCAGTCGACGATATTAACTGGATAAGAAATTATAAGTTTGATAAAGTGAGCAGCCTGCTGGGCGAATCGCGGCTAACCGTGACCGTTATTGATACAGACAACAAACAACACAATGTTGTACCGGCCCAATGTAAATTTGTGATTGATGTACGGGTGAATGAATTGTACACTTTTGATGAAATACTGGATGCATTAAAGGCAAACTTAAAAAGCCAGTTTAAACCCCGTACAACGAGAATGAAATCAACTTCCATTCCATTGGATCATCCATTGGTATTGGCGGGTATTAAATTGGGGAAAGGATATTATGGTTCCCCAACTACATCTGATAAAGCGTTGATGCCATTCCCGACTTTAAAAATGGGGCCGGGTGACAGCGCCAGAAGTCACACTGCAGATGAATTTATTTACCTGGCAGAAATTCAGAATGGTATTGAAACGTACATACAATTGATTGAACAAATTTTATAAATTAATTTTAATTTCTTAATTTTAAATTATAAAACAAAAATTTTAATTTAAAATCTATTTATTATGTTGGAAAGAATTGTATTGAATTATCAGATGCTGGTAAGCAATATGGGGCAATTGATCGAAATAAGTGGATTCAGGAATGATTACTTATCACAAAAAATCGGATTAAAGCCAGCAAATTTTTCAGTTAAGAAGCAGAAAGGCAACTGGACGACAACAGAAGTATTAAAGCTATTATCCATTATCCAAAATAAGGAAGTAGAAGATTATATAGACGTTTTGAAAATGAAGGAAATTAAAAAGGGGAATTTTATTTCTTCTGATGAATTTGAAAAAAGAATGAAATGGTGATATACGTTGAAGAGTTTTTTATAGAACAACTTCAAAAATGCCCATCTTCCTTTCAACAAAAGTTCAGGGTTGCTTATCAGCAATTAAAGGTTGTTGATTCACCGACAGACGTAAAAAACATCCATAGCACATCTGCTAAAAATTATTACAAATTGTATATAGATGAAAGTAGAATTGGTATGAAGGTTAAAGATTCTACACTTCATATTCTTTGTTTTTTATACAATCAATATTTTGACTAATACAACAAAAACAAACTAATTGAAACTCTGGCAAAAAGATAAAGCATCCTTAAAGGAAGTGGAAAAATTTACGGTAGGCAATGACCGTGACCTTGATATTTACCTAGCACCTTTTGATGTGCTGGGTTCGCTGGCACATACAAAAATGCTGGAGTCGGTTGGTTTACTAACGAAAGATGAGTTGGTAGTGTTAGAAGTGGCGTTAAAAGAAATTTATGCCCAAATAACTAAAGGAGGTTTTAAATTAGACGATGGGGTAGAGGACATTCACAGCCAGGTGGAACTGATGCTCACCCAAAAACTGGGCGATATTGGTAAAAAAATCCATAGCGCCCGCAGCCGCAACGACCAGGTATTGGTGGACTTAAAATTATTTCTGCGCAGTGAAATTGAAAAGCTGGTGTACAGCACAAAAGAATTTTTTGATCTGCTGATTACGCAGAGCGAAAAATATAAAGACGATTTGCTACCCGGTTATACGCATTTGCAACTCGCTATGCCTTCCTCTTTCGGTTTATGGTTTGGTGCTTACGCAGAGAGTTTAACAGATGATTTGCTTACGCTGGAAGCAGCTTATAAAATCGTCAACAAAAATCCGCTAGGTTCAGCCGCAGGGTATGGTTCTTCTTTTCCCATCAACCGCACCATGACTACGCAGTTACTTGGATTTGAAAATTTAAATTACAATGTAGTATATGCTCAGATGGGTCGCGGTAAAACGGAACGCATTGTAGCATCTGCATTGGCCAATATTGCTGCAAGTCTTTCCAAACTCAGCATGGACGCCTGTTTATACCTCAATCAAAATTTTGCCTTCATCAGTTTCCCGGATGAATTAACTACCGGCAGCAGTATCATGCCGCATAAAAAAAATCCGGACGTGTTTGAATTGATTCGTTCGCATTGCAACCGCATACAGGCTTTGCCAAATGAGATTATGTTGATGACAACTAATCTACCTTCCGGTTATCAGCGTGATTTACAATTACTGAAAGAACACATCATTCCTGCGTTTGAAAATCTGCAAAACTGCCTGCGGATGGCCGGGCTGATGCTGAGCAATGTTGAAGTAAAGCGGAATCTTTTACAGGATGAAAAATACAAGTACCTCTTTAGTGTGGAAGAAGTAAATAAACTGGTGCTGCAGGGTACACCTTTCAGGGATGCCTATAAAAAAGTGGGGCTTGATATTGAGGCCGGCAATTTTAATTATACTCCCGTAACAGCTCATACACACGAAGGTTCGATCGGCAATTTATGCAACCAACAAATTCAGCAGATGATGGACCAGGTGATCACAAAATTCAATTTCAGCAAAGTGCATGAGGCTATTGACGAACTGCTTGCCTGATATACGCTTCCCATAAAATAAACAGCCTTCTTTTGTTCATACGGTAATCGGTATCGCAAGGAATAATATCTTTGCAAAAATTATCGCTTTGCCGGTGAAAGACTATCTTTTATTTATTGATACAGAAACTTCCGGCTTACCAAAAAAATGGACTCTTCCTTACAGTGTTCCCAATAACTGGCCGCATGCTGTACAAATCTCCTGGCTGATATTTACAAAGGCTGGCGAAAAGATTAAAGAAGAAAATCACTACATCAATAACAATGATTTTGACATCTCGCCCGGGGCATTAAATATTCACGGCCTCACCAAACAGTTTCTGCAACAATCGGGTATGCCCCGCAAAGATTTATTGCTACTACTTTCAAAAGATCTGCAACAATACGAACCTATGGTTGTTGGACACTTTACAGAGCTTGATTACCGGGTCATTGGCGCTGATTATTTCAGGGAAGCCTTGGAAAATCCTCTGGAGAAATTAAGCACTTTTTGCATCATGAAAGCTACCCAGCATTTGCAGCAAAACCCTGATAGCAAATTTTTACGCCTGGGCAATTTATACGAATTACTTTTTAAGCACCCATTGTTAAGTCAGCACAATGCAATGGTAGATGCTACTGCAACAGCAGAATGTTTTTTTGAACTGGTAAAAAGAAAAGAAATTTGCAGCTTTACACAACCACCTATTCAGTTTAAACAGGATGAAAAAAATCGGAAAAAATCGGTTTGGTTAATTGCTGTACTGTTTCTTTTAATAAGTGCCTTTTTAATAGCCAGTCATTATGGATAACCGGATTAGTTTTCTTAAAACAGTAGTGCCTTTTAATTTATTGCCGCAAGACGTACTTGAGCATACTGCGGGGTTATTGGGCGAAGTGCACTATCCTAAAGACGCCACCATCTATCACCAGGAAACTACACGATTAAAAGGGGTTGATATTATAGCAGCCGGCGAATATGAAACTTTTTTTTATGACAGCAGCCACAATAAAAGACTGGTAGAAATATTTAAACCGGGCGATTGCTTTGGTGGTATTTCAGAACTATTGAACGGACGAAAATCATTAACTACTGTTATTGTAAAGAAGGACACGGTGGTGTATACCTTGCCCAGGAAGGCTTTCAACGCGTTGTGCCGGGAGCATGAAGCTTTTTACCAGCATTTTACGGATTCATTCGGCAAAAGAATGCTCAACGAAGAGTTTGCGCATTTTTATAAAAACCCTACCAACTTCGAAAAGAGTTTTATCTCATCAGAACAATTGTATTCGCTTCGCATTGAGAGCATAGAGTACAGGGAAATTATATGGTGCCGGGCAGATACGCCGGTGTACCAGGCGGCCATTGTGATGGGCCAGCAAAAAATAAGTTGCCTGTTTGTAAAAGATGAACAAAGCAAAATAATTGGCTTTGTAACGGATATTACCATCAGGGATAATGTGGTTGCCAAACAAGCCAGTTTCGAAAGCCCCGTCAGCAGTATTATGGATAGTCCGGTGGCTTCCATTAATGTGCATGCTTTTGTTTATGAAGCCGTGCTGAATATGTTCCGCACAAAAAAGCGTTACCTGCTGGTTGAAAAAAATGGCGAATACATTGGGTTTATCAGTCGTAATAAATTGATGAGCGAACAAGGCCAGTCGCCACTCGTGTTCATTCAATCGGTAAAGCAGGCTTTATCAATAGATGAGCTGAAACGCAAGTGGGAAGCGGTTCCGCGGCTGGTGACCCAGTTGCTCGAACGCGGCGTGCATGCAGCGATTGTTAATCAGGTCATCACAACAGTATCGGATACAATTGCTATCAAAGTGATTGAAACGGTCACCAGACAAATGGGCCCCGCACCGGCAAAATTTGTTTTTATGGTGCTGGGCAGCGAAGGCCGTAAAGAACAAACGTTGAAAACAGACCAGGACAATGCCATTATTTATGAAGACAAAGCCAATGAACACAGGGAAGAGGTAAGGGAATATTTCCTGGAATTTGCAACGATGGTTTCCGGGCATTTAAATACGATTGGGTTTAGCTATTGTACCGGCGGTTATATGGCCCAGAACCCAAAATGGACGCACTCCTTATCGCACTGGAAAAATAATTACGTGGCCTGGATGAATGAAAGTTTACCCGAAACAGTAATGCAGATAGCAACTTTTTTTGATTGCCGTTACATTTACGGAGATGAACATATCATGAAAGAGCTGGAAGCTTTTCTGGATGAACAGTTGCAGAATCCTATGGACAGGCTGTTTCATTTTATGGCGAAGAATGCACTGCAGTACGAGCCGCCTCTTACGCCTTTCTTCAAAAGTATCCGAACATTTAAAGTAGATAAAAAAGAAGTATTTGATATTAAAAAAGCCATGACGCCCATCGTTGACCTGGTAAGGGTATACGCATTGAAAAACCGCATCTTTGAACCCAACACCGGTGAAAGATTAAAGGCATTAAAAGACAAACAGGTGTTCACTGAAAGTGAAGTAACAGAGCTGCTACAGTCATACTATTACTTAATGGGACTCCGGCTTAAAACACAGTCACAGCATATTATCCACGATCACCTGCCACCGGATAATTACATTATGCCTCAACAATTATCAAAAATAGACCAGCTTACTTTGAAGGAAATTTTCAAAACCATTGAAAATTTTCAGTTGCGTATCCGTATGCAGTTTACCGGTAATTTGTTAGGGTAGTACCGTACAAAAAAAATTGGCTCATTTTTAATTTATAGCATCATTCTTGCAAGTTGTCCGCCTTTGCAGATTAGAACTTTTTTCTGATCTGAAATGAAGGTGATTACGTTATAATTTGACTATTGTTACCTGAATTTATTTGCAAATAAATCCTGTAACACACTTAGATATATATAAAATACAACACTGATGCATTTAAAGATTTAAAGATGTAATTTGCCAAATCAAATAATCCATTGATAAAAACCGTTATATTATTTTCCAATTTTCTCAGGCATAAAAAAATTAAATTATGGCAGATGCCATTCAAAAAAAACGAATTGCACTTTTTGGCTCCACCGGTTCCATCGGCACCCAGGCCCTCGAAGTAATTCGTGCCAATCCCCTGATATTTGAGGCGGAAATTTTAACTGCCCAAACAAATGACGAGCTGCTAATAAAGCAGGCGCTTGAATTTAAACCGAATGCCGTGGTAATCGGCGATGAATCTAAATACCAGAAGGTAAAAGATGCGCTGGCTTCAGAAAATACAAAAGTTTTTTCCGGTGTAGGCGCATTGGAGGAAGTGGCTGATTTTGATACGTATGATATGATGCTGGCGGGTATTGTAGGCTTTGCAGGTTTAAAACCCACCTTAAAAGCCGTATCAAAAGGCAAAGCTGTTGGGCTGGCAAACAAGGAAACCTTAGTAGTAGCGGGTGAAATTGTAATGCAAAAAGCAATGGAAAACAGGGCGCCTGTAATTCCGGTCGATAGTGAACATTCTGCTATTTTTCAATGCCTGGTTGGTGAAGGAAGAAACAAAATTGAAAAGATAATTTTAACTGCAAGTGGCGGACCTTTTCTAGGTAAGAAACCGAATTTTTTAGTAAATGTAAAAAGGCATCATGCCCTGCAACATCCCAACTGGGCGATGGGTGCTAAAATCAGCATCGACTCGGCAACACTGATGAACAAAGGGCTGGAGATGATAGAAGCTAAATGGCTGTTTAACCTGCAACCCGAACAAATCCAGGTGGTGGTGCATCCGCAAAGTATCATCCATAGCATGGTACAGTTTGAAGATGGCAGTATCAAGGCGCAGATGGGATTGCCCGATATGAAGTTGCCCATTCAATATGCCATGACTTTTCCACAGCGCATTGCCAACGATTTTCCAAGACTGGATTTTAAGAAGTTTAGTACGCTGAATTTTGAAGAGCCGGATGTTAAGACTTTCAGAAATTTATCCCTGGCGACAGAAGCACTTTTTAAAGGTGGTAACATGCCCTGCATATTAAACGCAGCCAACGAAATAGCCGTGTGGGCCTTTCTGCGCAACCTTATCGGCTTTTTGGACATAACGGCTGTTGTGGAACAAGCCATGGAAAAAGTACATTTTATACAAACTCCCACACTTGAACAATATTTTGAAAGTGATGGCGAAGCCCGTAATTTTGCGGCGTCTTTGATAAAGATGTAAAACCTGGAATGCGTTCACAACACAGCCTTTTACAATCACCAATTTTATACACTTAAATAACTTCCCGATGCAGTGTGCACGGGGGCAATATGACACTATTAGCGATTAACTGGGTAAGCGTGGGTTCAAAAACCGCACAACTAATTTTATCCCTTTCCATACTGGTTATTTTACACGAGTTCGGTCATTACATCACCGCCCGGTGGTTTAAATGCAGGGTAGAAAAATTTTATCTTTTCTTCGATCCATGGTTCTCACTGGTTAAAAAGAAAATTGGCGACACCGAATATGGTATCGGCTGGCTGCCGCTGGGTGGCTATGTAAAAATCAGTGGCATGGTAGATGAAAGCATGGACAAGGAAGCCATGAAATTACCACCACAGCCCTGGGAGTTTCGCAGTAAACCAGCCTGGCAGCGACTGATCATTATGTTGGGAGGAGTAACGGTAAATGTATTGCTTGCATTTTTTATTTACGCTATGATATTATTCGTTTGGGGCGAGCAAAAAATTGTAAACAATTCATTCAAAGGCGGTATTTATTGTGCGGATAGTTTATTGCTGAAATACGGTCTTAATAACGGAGATAAAATCATCGCTATTAACGGGCAGGAAATAAAATATTTTGATGACGTGCCTGCCAAAATGATTACCGCAGCCAATGTAACGGTTGAACATGAAGGTCAGCAAAAAACACTAGTGATGCCGGTTGATTTAATAGGGCAGCTGGTGGAAATGAAAAAGCAGGGCGTAGGCTTTATCGACTTTAGAAGAAATGCCATCGTAGGTGATTTATCTGATAAAATGTTTGACACTATGAATGCAAAAAAAGCGGGCCTGCAGCGGATGGATAAAGTGGTTGCCGTAGATGGTGTGCCAATCACTTTTATTGATGAAATGGGTAAACTGGTAGAGAAAAAGAAAAATGACAGCGTAACAATTGAGGTGGATAGAAACGGTCAGAAATTAGCATTGCGAAGCGGTGTAAACGCAGATGGTAAAATGGGATTGCCGTGGCTGACCTTTAATGACCTGGATAGTTTAGGACTGCTGAAAATAGACGAAAAAAAATATTCACTGCTGGCATCATTTCCTGCTGGTGTTGCTAAAACATGGGAAAAGCTAAGTGGTTATGTTGACCAGTTTAAAAAAATGGCCAACCCTAAAACCGGCGCCTACAAAGGCATGGGGGGCTTTAAAACCATTGGTTCTGTTTTTCCTACGCCGTGGGATTGGCAAAGCTTCTGGAGCATTACCGCCTTCCTGTCAATTGTACTCGCATTTATGAACTTATTGCCGATACCCGCTTTGGATGGCGGACATGTATTGTTCACGTTGGGCGAAATGATAACCGGTAGAAAGCCAAGTGAAAAGTTTTTAGAATATGCACAAATAGTGGGCATGGTGCTGTTGCTGGGGCTGATGTTGTTTGCAAATGGCAACGACTGGTTTGGCTGGGGGCGAAGCAAGTAGTTTTGAGTTATAGGTTGTAGGTTATAAGTTTTCCGGAACGGAGATAAAAATTATATAAAAGAGAACGTCGTTTTGATGTTCTCTTTTTTTTGTAAAAAAATGGCAAAATATTCTAAAAAGATGATTACAATTTAATTGCCACAGTTACAAAGGATAAATACATTCTTCATTTAAAAAGCAGATCATGAAAAAGTTTATCATCACTCCGGCTACCTTGTTAATAGGGACCATGTTATTCTTAACAGCCTGTTCCAAATACTCTCCGACGGATACCTCCACTTCCACCACAGTAACACCTGCAACGTTAACCACTGCGTTAACTTCTGGTACATGGATACTGAGCTCCTTTGTTCAAAGAACAGAAGATAAAACATCCAAATTTGCAGACTATGTTTTTGTTTTTGCAGCCAATGGTACGGTTACTGCCACCAGTAAAGGCGTGGAAACACAAGGCACATGGAGTTATACACCTGCAGTTACTTATTATGGTTCTACATCCAAATCTGCCATTGCATTAAATTTAGGCACAAGTGCGCCCTTGGATTTATTAACCAAAACCTGGAATTTTGTTTCCGTAAACTCAACCACCCTAAAAGTGGACAGTCCCGAATTGGCTGAAGGGGAACACGTGCAGTTTAGCAAGAAATAGACAGGACTATCTGATGGCTGATTTTTTGATGTCTAATTTCTTTTGGTCTGTAATTTTTGGGATTTTCTGAAATTTTAGCAATGGGAAGAAATTCATTTATTTAGCTAACCCGCGAAATCAAAAGCTTCATGGCGGAAAATATCCTGACATCAAAAATCACGAATTCGGCTTCAATTTATCGTAGATGCGTTGTGGAAAAAAATTAGTACAAAGTACTGTTACATAGACGGACCATGGTTAACGCAGCATGAAGTCAGACATCAAAAAATCAGATATCAGACATAAATTAGAGTTCTATTCCAATTTTTTTCATCAGTATAGAGGCATTCAAACTTTCACAAACGCCCGTTTTTAATTTGTAGTCAAAATACAACTCGTCCTTGCTTACCTGCGCATCAAAATGATAGTTTAATATATTTTCAGGGTAGGTGTCTTTCAGCCTGGCCAGTTCAACATCATGTGTTGCAATAATGCAGGCTGCCTGGTGCCTGATCAGTTGTTTTACCAGCGCTACCGATCCTGTATGCCGGTCTAAGGAGTTGGTACCCCTTAATATCTCATCCAGTAAAATAAATATGTTTTCACCGGCATTTACCCGGTCGATGATAGCTTTTAATTTTTTTAATTCAGCATAAAATGTACTCGTACTTTCTTCAAGGTTATCTGCAATGCGCATACTGCTGATGATCTGTACCGGCGATAATGTAAAGGATGCAGCACATACAGGCGCACCTGCCATTGCCAGCACGGTGTTAATACCAATGCTGCGCAGGTAAGTGCTCTTTCCGGCCATATTACTGCCCGTTATCAGCATCAATTCGCCCTTGTGCGTTATGCTGATATTGTTGTTCACTCTTTTGACAGCGCTGATGAGCGGGTGGCCAATACTTTCGCCTTCTATAAAAAAATGCTCCGTTTTAAAATCCGGAAAGCACCAATCGGGATTATTAAAAATAAGTCCTGCAAAACTATGCAGGGCTTCCAATGCACCTATAGCATCAAACCACTCTCCAATATTTTGCCGGTTGCGCTGCTTCCATTTTTCCAACGCCATGGCTTGTTGTACATCCCACTGAAAAATAATGGCCAGCGGAACAAACACTACCGGGTTTAGTCTGATGTCCAGTCTTTCTACAATTTTTTTCAATTGTTTTAACTGAACAGATGCTTTGGTATTTTCAATAATGAAATGTTGCTGCAGTGTATTTAGCAGTGGTGACTTAAAAGTCGTTTGTTCAATCAGCTGTACGCTGTTGGCAAGTACAGATAATTCATCCGCCATTTTGCTTACCTGCTCATGCAGTGGAGCAATTTTTTTTGCCATGGCATAAGCAATGATGGCGGAGCCGAGTAAAAAAAGATTTCGTACATGGTCTGAAACAACATCCCCGATATTCAGGATAAGTATGCTGATCATAACAGCAGGAACGGCGTATTGAATTATTTTCCAAAAATGGTTGCCGATAAAATGTGGTGTGGCTTGCAGCCAGTCATGCAATCTTTGTTGCGTACCGGCGGTAATTTTTTGCTGGCGGCCGTATGCTTCCAGTTGCTGGCGCCACTCAGTTACGGTAGCCAATTCTTTTACAGCTTCCTGCCTTTGCACGATGGTTACTACATCCGCAGGTTCTAAAAGCCATTGTGCTAAGGTAGCACTTCCCATATCAGAAGTAGTGCGGTTAGCGTATTGAAACAACGATGCCCTTCCAAAAATATCCAGGTCATTTGCATAGGGATGTTCTTTCGGCATGTACCCTTGGCCATCAGCAAAGGAGTAATAATTATGTGCCAGTGATTTTATTTCGTCCTCATTAATTTGTACCAGGTGAAGTGTGTTTTCTATGGCCAGTTTATTGCGCAGATCTGTAAACAATAACCTGGTAAAAACAATACCTAACACCAACGTAGCGGCACCAACGTAAGCGAGGCCAGAAGGCAGTAGAAGATAAATGGCTAAGCCAAGCATCAGTACAACAGCAAAACGTGACCAGCCCAGCCATCTTTTTTTTTGCAACTGTTGCTGTAATTGCTGTTGTAGCGTTGTTATCCTGTCCTTGTAATATTTTTCTGGAGGCATTGTAATTTTTGTTAAAATAAGAAGTGCAAATGTATTGCACAACAGTTTTACATGTGGTAACAAAATAGTTTTCGTAAATTTGCTGTTCTTTATTAGCAATGATCAATTTTTAATTATTAATAAAGGAACGGGGCTGACCGGTTTTGACAGCATAGATCTTTGTAAGTGTAAGCATGTAGTGCGTTGGATAATTAGCACTTAAATCTGAATACCCAAAACTTCAAATGGCAATACTCAGTATGCCATGGCTGCTTAATCTATTAGATTAGCACCCATTAGGGCCGTTGAACGGGCTGGCCGGTTGCCAAGTTCCTCCGCCGACTCAAAAAGAAAACAGGTTGCTGCAATGAAATGATGTGATCATTGCTTAAGACCATTCATCTAAGGTTAAAGTTGGTTTGTGTTGCCCCGGCTTTTTCCCTACAATTAATGCAGCAATAAACATGTAGAAAGCTTATGGCGAATATGTTTGGACCAGGGTTCGACTCCCTGCAGCTCCACTTTTTAAATCCTGAAACCTTTTACTGATAAGGATTTCAGGATTTTTTGTTTTAAAGGTAGCAAAAAGGGTAGCAAATAAACCCGTAAAAAGTATACAATCTCAATTTCTCACAGCTGATGTAGATAAAACCATAATGTCAAAAAAAAAATAGCGCCCACATTTTAAATAAAAGGAACTTTCTTTAGCCCTTCCAGAAAAATCTTATCGCTTTAAACGGTCCTTATTCGTCAATAACAAAGTCTCTCTTGACAAATGCAAACAACCTACCTGCGGGCGACGTAACTCTTGTTACCCGGCAAGAGCGGATATCAAAAAGTTTGAACCCCGGGAACGCTTATTGCGGAGCTGAATAACGAAATAAAAATAGCAGAAAAGCTTAAGCTGCTGCTGTGGCATAGGCAGTTGCGGAGGGTTGAAAGGTGACGCCCGAAAGCCAGTGCACTATCACCGTAGAGACGCACTGAGATAGCGAAAAACCCTACTAGTCAAAGGATAGCGTAAATCGATAATGTAAAATCCAGTAAATACTATGGGTTACTTCGATAAATTCCGAGTAGCCCATTTTGTTAACACCTGTGGATAAAAACACCGTTGTCCGCATTTCTATAACATATATCATTGATATACAGTTGTTTGTGTGTATACATGAATCTAACTGGTTATCATTTGGCCATCCTTTAGGCTCACTTCCTAATTTCTTTCAGTGTTATTTCAAATTCTTATTTATACCTTTACTATAGTAAAATAATTTATATGGAAGATAAGAGCATTATTGAATCTATTCAGCTTAAAATTGACGAATTGGAGCAAAAGCCAGATGTATTGTTATATAAGTCTTTAGTAAATGCACTAGGAGCTTTAAAGGGCGCGTATAATATTAACGATAAGAAACAAGCAAATGCATTAGTTACGCCTGGTAACACTGTTCCAATTGGAGAGCCAGGTGGGATCTCTAATAAGATGAAAGTTGCGAGTATTTTAAAAGAAGCCGGCCATTTTCTGCACATGAGGGAAATAGTTGAAAGGGCTATCAAAAAGGAACCGAATGAGGATGAAAAAGTTGTAACAAAGAGAACGCAGCAGGCAGTATATTCTCTTAAGAGTGATAAGGTGATTGTTAGCTATCAAGTTGGCGAAGGAAACCTTAATATTTTTTGGGGCTCAAAAGCCTGGGTAGACTCTGAGGGCTCAATTAAAAAAGAACACACGTACAATGAAAACCAATTATCAGGTAGAATGAAAGAAAGTATCGAGATATAAAAATACAAAAACCATCAGCAAAGTAGTTTGAGCGCCAAATGCTGATGGTTTTTAAAAATTTAATAGGGTCCCGTAGTTCAATGGTCAGAACACCGCCCCGCTAAGGTGAAAATGAAGGTCCGACCCCTTCCGGGATCACTATTTTATTACTGTAAAGATAACAATCACAGCTTACATAGACAAGTATGTGTAAAAATAAAGAACTGACCAGACGAAATGCAAAAAAGAAGAAGTATTAAAGTAAAAAGATAATGAAGGTAAATAGATTCAAGGCATATGGAAACTCAAAATAAAATTATTGTAAACATTGTTGGCAATGTAACAACTTCTCCAAAAGGTATCAATATTCTAATGCAGTTTTATTTTGACGCCTCTAAATATTACAATACAGTGATAGAGGTGGATTTATCTAATATGACATGGATTGACGCAAACCTAGCCGCTTTATTTGAAGCCCTTATTTTTAAACTAGAAACAGAAAACAACTTAACACTCACAACAAATTTTGATTACGCATTCTCAAAATTTCATGTGTTATTCCGAAATGGTTGTTTGCAAGATTCAAATTACAGCTTTGAAGATGTAGAGAAAACAACAATCCCAGTCAAAAAATTTTTACCTACAGAATTACAAGATTTTTCTGAATACATCCAGCTACAACTCATGGCTAATAGAGGTATGAATTATATCGAGAAAAAAATAAAACATCAAATTCATTCTGATTTGTATGATGTTTTCCAAAATATTTTAAGGCATGCAAGAACAGACTTACCCGGATTTATTTGTGGGCAATATTATCCCAACAAAAAACGTTTTATGTTAACCTTAGTTGATTTGGGCGTAGGCTTTCTTGTGCCAATAAGAGAGCACGAAAAGGGAGCAATTAATACAGATATAGAAGCAATAAAATGGGCGGTAAGCGGAGGCAGCAGTAAGGTTGTAAATGCGGCATGCGAAATCGGAGGACTGGGTTTATCAGGAATATTTGATTATTGTATCAATAACAATGGGATATTTCAGATTTACACTGGTAAAGGCTTTTGGAGTAGTAGTTTGGCGGCAATGGGGATTGAGGGCTATAAACTATCTCATAACTTCAATGGGAGCGTACTCAACCTAATATTTGCAGTTGATTACAAAAATTAACACCCGGCTACGGAAAAAAAATGTAGATTTGTATGTTTTTTGTATATTAGCTTGCAAAGGATTACTGTAAACATGACACAAACTCTCAACATATTATCCGTCATTAATAAGAAAAGTGCTGATTCTATGGAAGATGCAGCATTGGTTTTGCCTATTGTAGAAAATGCTATAGCCACGCAAACAAATATTGACCTTTCGTTTGAAGGTATGGATATCTGTTCTACTATATTTCTGAATAACTTCTTAGGAAAATTATATCTTCATTTCGGAGCCAAAGTTGACGAATATGTGAAGTTTGTAGGTTTTGATGACGAAAATGAAGCTATTCCAAATAAGATCCAAAGATTGAAAAGGCGGGCTCTCAACCCAGATGCTTTTCATGAAATTTACAATAATGCGATAGGTAAAGCATAATGGCTTTTCTAATATCTGATATTCGAAGAACTTCTCCACAAAATGGGTGTAGGTATTTTTTTGATTCGAATGTTTGGTTAGCGGTTTTATATGACTTTTATAATAAGCCATACTTTGACCCGTATACCAAATTTTTTAATGAAATCATTAGAAACAGAACAGCGCCAACTGCGACCATTGCCATGCCATCTTTGTTAATTTCAGAATTAATAAATAGGATTATGAATGACATTTATTATTATGAATATTGCCTACACACTCCAATGGCAGACGGAGAAAAAAAACATACTCACTATAAAAAAAATTACAGACAGTCTGCTGATTACTTGTTAGACCTGGAAGATGCCTGTGTGTCTATTAGAGATTACAAGGACAAAATTTCATTTATCTCAGATTCTTTAAATGAATATACCTGCGATACTTTAATAAAAAACATTCCACGACATTTAGATTTCAATGATCACGTTTTTACGAAAGTTGCCCTTAAACAAAATTTAGTACTAGTAACTAATGACTCTGATTTTAGAGTTGAAAATATATCAATTCTAACAACTCAAACATCCCTGCTGAAGCTTGCATAAAAGCACCTATTTGCAAACTGGGACACTACTATTTTTTCGATTTCGGTACAAAGTAAAATTAGATTATTGAACAAAAAAAAATAGGCGCGGATCCAATCCGGGCCTATTCAATAAAATTTTCAACTGCTTTTCTTTGGAACTTTTAAAGGTCCATTCTTTTTTTCCCAGGCGTCTATATGGTTTTCGAAAGCTTCACCAACAACGTCCTTAATACTGATCCGGTCCCAATAAGCAATAGCGTCGACTTTGTCCGCCGTTTCGGTTTTGACAATATAAGTTTTGCGCTTGTCTCCTGGGATCGTTCCTCGCTCTACACTGGGCGCCTTGGTGTTGTCTTTGTCTTTCCTTTTTGGCCGGCCTACGGGCAGCGGCTTATTTTTCTTAGTATTCATATCAATTATTTTTAAGCAATATCGGATTTAAGTTTCTCTTTGCGAATATGCTCAGCTATCTTTTCTCCGTATTCCTTTTTTAAGAGCTTCTCCATTTGCTCGTCTGCTGTCCTAGTGCTTTTCGTCAATTGCATCTCTAAAAGTGCTAGCGCCTCCTCCTCCTGTAAAAACTCCATAAATCCCACTATACGTCTAGACATCTCAGAAATTGCTTTTACGGACCTTCCCGTGAAAGCCTTATTAACCTTAGGATTACTCAATCCCACCAAAAGATCGAGAAAGGCATCTTTAATTACAAACGCTTCGTCCATCGGCTCATTAGGACCTCCCATTAGTCCCTCAAATACAAGCCATTCCATAGAATATCTTTTACCCTTAGCCCCGTCGGGGTATTTCAAAGCAAGGAATGTTTCAATTGTCTCAGCGGCTGTCGCGTTTTTAGCCAGGGGTGATGTTTCAATCTGTGTACTAGTCATAAAAATTTGTTTTTAATGTTTGTGGATAATAGACGCAAGCTATGTAATATTTAAATGTAAACATAGTAAACATTTAAATATTTTATGCACATTTTTGAGTAACGGTGTTTGGCCGCGTGCTATTCACCTGGATAATTATTATGTATCGCTAAGGGAGAGCTTCGTCCTTTTCGAACAAATATTCTTTTTCTAGTTTAACGGCTGCAATCATTTGCCGGATCTCAGCTTCATAGCCTTTCTGTCTTTCCAAATAAAATTTTATTTTGGGTAACCATTGGCTTATCATAGCCGGATGTGTGGTTAAAATCTTAGCAAGCTTACTCCTTAGATTTCGGTCTATTTTCTTTCTGTATAGGCCTTTTATAGTAGCGGGATCGTAGCAGCAAAGATAGAGGGCGACAAATTTCATTTTATATTCCGTCCGGTCTTTATTGCACATAGTTGGCAGACTTTCGTAAAACTCAAATCCGTAATAATCTGAAAAGACAGCAATCAAAATACGCACATCCTCAGCCTCTGTTAAAAGCTTTGGCGCCTCTATTTGGCAGAGGGCTATTTTTGAAATACCGGGTAGAACTTTGGCTACCCATTTACCAACGTATTCGTATTGCTGATTAGTCATATTTATAGTATTTTGTTTAAAATTTCATCTCCGGCATCCCTGTGGTCTAATTTCTCAAACATCCGATCTAACTCTTCTTTGATAACCTCGTTTAATTCTAGCCTTGCTGTTTCGTTTAGATTTTTTTCCTCTGCAATCGATTCAACGCAGAAACTATACACTGCTTCTTTTGTCTTAAAAAACTTTAAGAATTTTTCCAGGCCGTAATAAATCCAAAGGTCGGCGCCATCTATAAAATACCTGTTTTCCTGTGTAGTCATAATGTTATCTTACTTTAATGCCGGTTGTATCAAATTTGCGAAGCAGGGCGTTTGTGTCAACAATTAGCCCGGTATTATTTGCTATTATATTCAAAGCGTTTAACTGAAACTTGGCCTGGGCTAATTGCTCGAATGCGGTAATACGAAGCCCGCCAAACTGGCCAGCCAATAAATCCGCCTGCTGTTGAGTAATACCCTTAATAGCGCCCTGCAGGCTGTTGCCATTACCCGCAGCTGAGTTATTAAAGTTTATACCTGCAATTTGCTGCAGCTGGTCGAATTGCTGCCCTGCCGCTTGTATGGTGGCATTATACGACGCCTGCAGCTGGGCTATTTCTGCGGTGGTTAATATACCATCCGACTCAGAAGCTGCAGCAAAGTCCGCATAAAACTTTTTTAGCGGTTCCTGGATAGCTGAATATTTCAAAGAGTTTAAAATAGATTGCTTCATTAGATCCTGAAAGTTGTCAGCAAAATCCGCTGTTGCCCTTTTACCGGATTCAAATCCTTGTACAATGGAATCGAGAATGGAATCCGAAGTAGTACCGGTAAAAATCTCTTGGGCGGCTATTCTGTTTGCCTCAATCTCAGCTTTAATATCTACCCCCTCTGATTTTATCTTTTCAAGTTGGGTAAACAACTCTTTCGCCTTTGCGTCTAGTTGCCCGCTCATAAATAATTGCTCCAACTCGTCGAAAGATTTACCTCCCAGGCTTTGAAAATCCTGTACAACTTTTGTTGATCGGCCAATTCCTAAAAAGCCGCCTGATTTTTCTGTATGCTCCCCGGCTACGAATTGTTGCTTTTGAATTAGTGCTAAAATTTTTTGGTAGTCGTTTGCATTTGCAGTAAGTTGATCGGCTAATAACTTGCTTTCATCTGCCAGGCCCTGCAATTTTAATTTGTTGAGCAAAACTTGCTGCCTCGCCCGTTCCCGATAAAGCTCATTAACGGCGAGCTCGCCAAACATAACTGTCTGTTGAAAACTGGCAACTTCGGCATTGGCTTTTCGCTCACTCTCACGGCTTTTTGCACCTATAGAGAAGATCCCTGTAATCGCTTGTACCGTGGAAGCAATTCCGCCAATAATGTTACCGGAGGCAAAATTTCCAATTGCGCTGGCAGCGCTCCCGGCTATATTGCTGAGGCTGCTCATTGTATCCAGGGTATCGGCTAAACCTCCGTTTGTACTGCGTACAGCGTTTGCTAAATCGCCAAAAATACCGGCAATACTTTTCGCCTTGTCGGCAATGTCTTTAAATTGCTCTGCAGTTAAACCGAATACGGTACGAGTGGCTTTCTCGGCCTCTTCCAGCCGATTTATATACTCTAGTATTTTGGCCCGCTCGTCATCAGATATTTTTAAAGTGTTGCCCTGATTATCCGTAGTTGTGCCGGCTGTTAAAAGTTGCTTAGCCAGGCCAATTTCTTTTTTGATACGGTCATGAGTGAGCGCTAAAATATCCTCATTCATTTTTTTATAAATCTCGGTATGTTGAAAAGCATCCTCCTCAACTGCTCTCAATTCATCCGCTCTTTGATCTTCTAGGACCTGCGTTTTTTGCGATTTTAACGCGGCGCTGGTATTACTATCATTTTGCAGAGTCGCTTCCAGGCCATCGTACTTTTTATTTATCTCTGCTTTCTTTTCATTGTATGAAATCGCGGCTTCGAGGAGTGCTTTATAGTCTGCTATTTGTTTTAGAAAGGCCGCGGCGGCGGCTTTATTATGCTCTATCGTTTGCTCTTTGTCAATGGCCGCTAATTTTAAAGCCTGTTCAAGATTTGGTTTAGCGCCAACGGGTATAGCCTTTTCAATATCCGCTTTCTGCTGTTTTAAGAAATCGAGATACGATGTAGCGCCTTTCAATTGAGCATTATAAAGCTCTTTCGCTTTAGCCTCGCCAACTTCTAATTTCGCTTTCTCAAAATCTTCGAAATACTTTTGCTGCAGCTCGAGACTCTTTTTGTAATCCTCCGCGTTTTTCCTAAAAGTGGCGTTCTGCAGTTCCAGCGCCCTATCGGATACCAGGCTATCGATAGAAACAGAGGCTACTTTATTATTCGGATTTTTTTTGTTGAATTCCGCTGCCTTGTTGTTAAACTCGGTTACTTTTTTTATAGCAAGGTCATAGCGTTCATTTATTTTATCGAGCTCTGTTTGCTCTTTAGTAAGCCCGGATTGAGACGCCCCTCGGTGCAAATTTTCTATATCCTGCAATAAAGACTTTTGCTGATTAAGCAATTCATTCAGGCCTTTAATTTGGTCTGAAACTTTTTTGCTGTCCTTTTCAGTATCTCCAAAAAAGTTCCATTTCTTATCGTTAACAATCTTACCTATTGCATCATTGCCGTCTTTTATGATATTGAGGAAATAATCAACAGATGCTTTTCCTTCATTTTTCCGGGCTGTGTTTCTATCACGTATACCCTTGTCTATCTTAGCCTGGGCAGCATCTGCAGCGGCGTCGCCGGTTTTTATTGATAGTTGAATGTCTGCCAAACCCTCAAATCGCTCTGCTTTAATTTGCTTCGAAATTTGTTCCTGGTAAAGCGCTGTTGCCGCCGCAACTCTTGCTTTTTGAAACATTAATTCGATGTATGCGGGGGCATTTTTTACAAGAGCGGCCTCAGCCTCATTAATATCTTTTACAAGGCCGGTCGTTTTTCCGATCGACGTGTTATAGGCGTCAACAACTTTATTTTTAGCGATAAATCCTTTCTTTGCTAAATCAATTTCACTGGTTAACCTGGCAACCTCTCCGGCGGCGGTGCCTGCTCCGTCGGCAGCTTTTGCGAAAATATCACCGGCTGATTTTGTTTGCTCATTAAGTAATTTTTGCGCCGTAGTTAATTCTTTCGCTTCGTTACGAAATGCAAAATAAGCGGCCGCTATCGCAACAATGCCCGCAACAATTAACGCCGCCGGGTTGGCGAGCAGTGCGGCAGCCAATCCCCGGGTAGCTACCGTAGTTTCTACAGTTGCAACAGTTTCAGCCTCTAAAGCAGCTGTATTAATTCCGACAGCAACGCTGTTTACTTCGACGGCGGCTGTCTCCAAAGCGGTGTTAATTGCTACACCTTTGTGAGCCAGGCCAAGCAGGTAAACATTCAAAGCGCTCGTTTTCGACAGCACGTTTGAAACCTCTTGAATACCATTCATAAGAGCTAATGCACTCGCCGCGTTCTTAGTTACCTCCTCATATTCTTTCGTGTCTGTGGTGAATAGGCCAATAACGCCGGTAGCCGCCTCAAAGCCGCCGATTATTGCACGCAAACCAGTTGCAAAGGCTTCCACGCCCGCAGTACTGTTTGTTGCCTGCTCTACGCCTGTCTTAACGGATAACAAATTTTCCTTTAATTCGGCTGCTTCTTTTTTCCAGTTCTCAAATAATGGCGAGTTTGGATTTCGGACCATTAGCTCTTGCAATTTTCTTAACTCCGATTGCACCGTTTGTAACCGCTCACCAACGGCATTTATTTTGCCTGGGTCAAGTCCTGCAATTTCAGTTTTTAAAGAGGCGATATTTTTAGCCATTGTAACGCCCTCGGGGCTATCGCGCTGGGCTTGTGTCAAAACCTCGTAAGCCCGGCTAAGGTCCGCAAGAGCTATTTTTTTGTCTTTTATGCTGCCCGTGCCGCTGGATAGAGAAGCTTCATAGGCTTTCTGATTATTTGTTAATTGCGCAGTTTGGTCCGTTACCTGTTTAATACCCGCTATCAGGAAAGCCGATGTTTGAGCGTAATTCTCTTGCGAAATTTTACTTTGGTTGAAAGCAGCGTCTAGTTCTTTTTGCCAAAGTGTCAGGTCTTGCAATTTCAACTCTAGTGCTATCAGATCCTGTATAAATTTTTGTGTCGGTTGATCGATTTCGCCAAATGCTTTTTTAAGCTCCTCAATTACCTGGGGCGCTATAACATTCGTGACGTTGACAGACTGGCTTGCGGCTTTCGTAACAATTGCCGGCGCTGTTACCGGTAAGTTTGAAAGTGCTACAATTTGATTCGAATAATCAGAAACAACATTTTGCAAAGTCTTTAGATCGCCTTTCGTTTGCTCAATGTATTTATTAAGGTTAGAAACCTCCGCGACGCTCTTGCCATCTGCGAAACCTGGGGCTGTTAATTTTGCCAACTCAGTTTGGACGTCTATTACCTGCTGCTTAGCGTTTTTAAAGCCGTCAAGCGCCGTCTGTAGAGCGCTGATTGAATTTGAAACATTGTCAACGGCCTTGGAGGTGCCTGTAAACGCTGCGTCCTGGGCTTTCGCCATCTCGGTAGCTTTTTTAACGGTACCTTCCAGGCCGTTGATAATAACCTGGACGCTTTGCTCAAAAGAATCCGTAGAAATGCTCGCGTCCCAATGCAATGCGCCATCGTCCCCATTAACCTTTACTGCCATTTTATTTCTGTTTAGGGCAGGCTACTTGCCAGCCGGTTTAATAAATTTTAAAAGCGCCTTTTTTTATTCATGCTCTTCGTCTACCGTTCCTGTTTCCTTTAAAAAATGCAAAAAACTGCCACTAATACTATCTCCCTTCGAAGTGCGGTCCGTTCGCTCTACAAGGCCAAGATGACGAGCAATAATATTAGCATTAAAGGCCCCGACAAGACTACCCTCGAGTTTCTGATTATAAATAAACTCCTCAATATTTTCTACAACTTGTTTAAAATCGGGTCGCTCTTTGTAAAGCTGCCATGTTGTAAAATGGATATCCAAGAAATGACAGAGCGCAGACAGAGTGTAAGGACGCTGACAAGGAACTTTTACCAGCTTACCCGCTTTATCTCCGGATTTAATGGGCTCAACTCGGAACCAAGGGAGTCTATCAACATGGTCGAAGTATTCGCCCGCGGCTTCGAGTAGGATCGAAGGATCGGAGAATATTTTTTCGCGGCCATGTGAAGAGCGGAGCTTCCAAAACGCATTTTTTTTAGCACCCATATAAATAATCTATTTTAAAAACCCCAAAGCGTAAGGGTTTAAGGATAAATTGCCGTCTGCGTTTTCGTGCAAAAGATCTGCAGCAGTATTTCCAATTAGAGAGTGATTAATCTCAAATACTGTTTTTTCTAACATGAATTTTCTAAGAGCGGAATAAGCACTTTGGACTTTTAATAAGTGGATGTAAAACTCATTTTGAGTTTCGGTTGTAATTATATCTTCGTATTTAAATCTTATCGCTGCAGTGCCCTCGGCGCTAAGCCCGATTATGCCGTCTTTAATCTCTATAAACGTTAGATCGAGCAAATGAAGTCCCCTGCTATTTGTAAACTCGTCGGCAAGTGTATCCGCTACCTTTTGCAACGCTAGCTTTAACTCATCTAAATTTTTCGCTGCGATGCTGTCCGTTGCTGAGATGATGGCTTTTGCTGTTAATTTTGCGGAATCCAGTTGCATTCTTATTATGCCTTCGTACTTAATCTCAGTTCTAGTTGTACCGTTCTTAACCATATCTAGCCAGGTTTCCTGACTAAACACGAATGTCGGATCTAGGGCCTCATAAATTTCCATTACCCTGTTAGTTGCCGAAATCAAAGCATCATATCGTTTAAGATTAGCTTCGAAATTTAATTTATCAAATCTTAAGACAGTTCCTATAAAGTTGTCACCGCTATCAGGGGTATTACCAACACTGTCTATTTTGATGTTTTTTTTCTGGTTCATTTTGCTTATTTTTTATTTGAGGTTCAAATTATTTGTTTTTCGCAACGGCTTCCATTGCCGCCCATTTTTTAATGTCGTCCTGGGTGAGTGATAAATCCTCTTTTTTTGCGGCGCCGATTTGTTGCTTAACAGCTTCGACAATTTCCGCACGGTGCTCCGCCGGATACTTAGCTAGAATTTCGTCAGTAGTCATTTTGTAATTTTTGGTTTATTGTTAAGAAAGTAATTTGCCTATTCTGAAAAGAGTGTTTTGGTAAAGCTAAAACTGTCTTTACGCGGACTGTGAAAGATTGAATAACAAGGGACCGATTATTACAGGTTATACAGGGGGCATTTCAAATTATTTGCCACCTGTTTTGCTACCTTTTACCCGCACCATTGCTTTTCAGCTTTAAAAAAGCCTCTTTGATGTGGAGTAGTAAGGAGTTGAACCTTTTAATTAATTCATATTCGCCATTGCCTTATTTGCTAAATTTCCTACTCTGTGGCGTCTTTGAACTTCGGTAAATTTTTCAATTTTTATAAAAGTGATTTTGCCAAGCGAGTTGCGTTCGAAATATAAAAATAAATCTAGCCCAGGCTCAACCACGATCCCCGCTTTTTGGCCGGATAAGCCGGGCAGAGTGTCAAGCCATTCACATTTAAGTTTGTCACTCCATTTCAGAAAATCGTCGAACGTCTTAGGCTCTTGCATGTCGAATTATTTTTAAGGTTTGAAAAACGCTAAACACGAAAACACCATTTTCTTACATTTCTGTAATGCCCGTATTTTATAGGTATTAAAAGCTGTAGAAAGACAGTAAAAGGCTAATAATTAAAAATTAAAAGGTTCATATATTTCGTGTTTGTCGTGTTTGTTTGCCGCCGTAATCCTTTGCTATATTATATTTACAAAAAACACGATTAATTTTTTTGGTGTTTGTCGGTGTTTGCCGTGATTGTTTTAAGGACAAACACGCTATTTCCGTTTTTGGCGGAAACAAACGCGCTCGGCACGCGCTCATAAGCCCTTTGATAGCCGTATAGACTAAATTTTCTATTGCCTTTTGTAGGTCGCCACCCTTTAGTATTTCTCAGAATTTCATGTATAAATTTTGTACTGTTTGTGGTCATATCTTTCAGCGTGCATCCTAAAGCCTCACACCAAACCTCGGCCACACACACTACATTTTTAGGGATAGTGCCCGGGGCTTGTAATTCGTCTCCCTGCAAATAAGCCCGTCTTTCATAGGTATTGAGAGTGTCCCAATTATCCGGTATCGGCTTTTTTAAGTACTCTTGAATATGCCCAGCTCTTGGGTCTTGCACTGTATGGGATTCTCGAATTACCTCCGCGAGTTCTTTGGCCTCTTCGGACAAATCAATAGATTCGTTTTCGTTATAATAATGAAGCGCCTCCGCCCAAACTTGGTTTACAACTGCAGGCGTTAAATCGGTAAATAGGTTTTTAGCTGGTTTTGTGACGGACGTAGCTACAGGCAAAAAACGTCTGTCCCCCGTAGGGTCCGATAAGAAGTCCTCTTTATTGGTTGTACCAAAGAAAACACACTGCCTCTGAAATCTGACCTGTTGTTTGCCGTAAGCAGGTCTGTATATGTCCTCCCGGCTTGTTAAAAATCTTTTTATGGCATCTTGGTCTGCTTTTTTAAAAGATGCCATTTCGGCTATCTCCATTAACCAAACACCACGAAGGCTCTCCATACCCTCCTTTGTGTGGATATCCCCCAGGCAATCCGAAAACCATTCTCCCCCGAGCTTGGCAAGTATGGTACTTTTACCGGTTCCCTGCTTGCCTACCATGGTCAATACTGTATCGAATTTTACACCGGGTTCGAATACTCGAGCAACACAAGCGATAAAACTCTTTCGCGTAACGGTACGGGTGTAAAAATCATCTTTGGCACCCAGGTAATCAATTAGCAGAGAATCCAGGCGCTGGATTCTATCCCATTTTTGTTTGTTGAGGTAGTCTCGGACCGGGTGTGTTTTATATTCAGTTCTTATTTTCGAAAGTGCTTTTTGCAAATGTGTGAAGGGCATTTTATAAACTTCCAGGTAGTGAGCCAAGCAGTCTGCGTCGTCGTCCGTAAAATCATTTGTCTGTTTTGTTACATTTCGCCATGGTAAATTTCCCTTTGCTATCAACAGCCCTTCAAACTCGTTAAAATAAAGCTTACCTCTGAGCTCGGTATCGTGTTTAAGCACTAGGTATATGTTATTGATTGAGCTTGTATAATTCCCGCGTTTGTCGGTGTCTAACCGTTCCAGCCAGTCGGTATTTGATACCTCTACTTGTGTTTTAGTACCTGCAGTTGTCTCAATATTCTCCAATTCTTTAAATTCAGAAAATGCTTGTTTTGCATCGATTATTCTCTCAATACCGATAAGCACTTTTACTTTTGAATCTTTTGTACATAAATCTTGCATTGCTGTAAAGGAGGGGAGGACCTTGCCGGTAGCCCCTTCGTCCATCAAACCGAATTTATGCAGTCGGACCAAATCGAATGCATTGCATAGTTTACCGCTAATAGGATCCGTGCCGTGGTGGCTATAAGCAAATTTGTCATCGTACACGATCAATCCAGCCGCGGCGCTGCCCTCTTTATAAGTGTACCTATCAGGCGTGTCGCATGGATCGTATATATCACTCAGGTAAGTCGCTATTGCTTCGTCAATGTTGTAGGTACGGCAGAAAGCGCCTATGTTCCCATCTTTCAATAACGGGTCGCCTTGTCTAGCAATATTGCGCTGCAGTAATTTATCGACGCGTACAGATACCGGCCAGGCGCTCGAGTCTCTCCAATCGTGGTAAGTTTTTAAAATAGCATCGGCACACATCGGCGGGCCATCCTGATATTTAAAAATGTACTCGGCATCTTTTGACGTGCTTGGCCAAAACATTAGGCGCTCTGGCTGAAACCCGGTATTATCAAACTGCTCAATGTCCAACCAGCCGGCAATCCGGCGGGCGATAGCCTGGTATTCGTCCGGCCGTACCGGACGATCTAGCAAAAGAATTAATCTAAATCTGGGGCTCTCAGGCGAGCTGCTATGCGTGCTATAAATCAGGGCGGCGTTACCATACATTAACTGCAGATCCTCCCAAAAATCGCCTTTCGCGTAATCGAGATCGAGTGTTATTAATTGGCGGTGTTTAACGCTAGTGGGGTTACGGCGTCCGCCTGCAATGTACCCCCCAACAAAGCCGCCTACGTCTTTAATTTCAAGCTGTCTCGGTTTCTTTGCGAGGGCGTATTCCGCTTGCGTTTCTGCGGTATAATGAGTTTTCTCGAGTCGTTCGATTAACTCGCTCCAAAGCATTTCCTTATTTTTCCAACTAGTCTCCTCGCGGCTGCGTCCGGTAGCTATTTCAAATTTCAGATCGTATTTCAATTGTAGAGGCATCTTGAATTTATTAGAGGATATTGTGACTAGTCTTTGAGAGCTTCAACGACGGCTTTCAGATCAAACCTAACGGCTGAGCCAATCGTCATAAATGGTATACGCTTCTTTTTTCTCCATCTGATTATAGTCTGAGGTGTTACTTTCAAAAACTCGCTAAGTTCTTTCTGTGAGATAGGAGGAGCGGACGGGTTTTTATCCAGCTTTTTGCTGTCCGGATTGATACTCTCAGCACGCTCTTCTCTCAAAGCCTGCTTAATAAGCTCCTTTAAATCAGCCAGGGGAATTTGTGTGAGAATGATTTTATCCATTGTATACCTCCCTGTTGTTTGATACATATTCGGTTAATGACGACCTGGTAATTAAAACGTTTCGTCCAGAAATAACAGCAGTTAATTTTCCAGCCTTTCGAAGCTTGGCAATTTTCTTTCTACCGCAGCAGAGATAACCGCATGTTTCAGAAAGCGTGTAGAGGTGATCCAACGGAGCTGTTTGCTGACTTGCTATATTTAATTCTGTCATACTTTCTACAGGATTTTTCATTTGCTTTGCTTTTGAGCCACAAGGTATCTTGACGAGTCATAAGAGGCCGAACGGAGACGAAACAACGGGGCCGTTGTTATTTATGCGGGGTAAATGGCGGTGTATAGCGGGTATTTGCGGAGTTTAGTATATAAAAAAAGGCCGTGTAAAAACACAACCCTGAATAAATTAAAATGTTTGCTTTCGGTAGCAACTATGTAAAAAGAGATTAATTTTTTGAAAGCTTAAATGCTGCTTCGGCCTGGGCAATACTGTCGTTCAACTCTTCCAAGCTATCAATATTAATGCCTCTCGCGAAACTAACCGGTATTTTTTTAGTCGTCAAAGCCTCTATAAATAAATCTTGTAAATGCTGGGTCCTGTCACGCTTAATATTTTTAAGACTGTACTTGTCATTTAGCATTACGAAGAGATCATTAACGCGGTTTTTGAAGTCCTCAACAATGGTTTCACCAGCTTTATCTAGCTCGTTATTTTCAGCCGCCGGCCTCTCTCTTTTCGGCTTATTTTTTTGGAAGCTGACAAGCCTCAGTGCTTTGTATGCGGCTACTTGTTCATCGGAAAATCGCCACACTCTACCGAATTTGTGGCCCTCTAGATGGCCCTTTTTAATAGCCTTTATAATAGTATCAGGATCCAATTTTAAATGTGCTGCCAATTCTTGCATTGTATAATTTGCCATAGGGTAAGTCTTAGCTCCAATCGCTTGGAATGTCAATGATAAGGCCGTTATTTTTAAGCTCTTCTATTTGCGTTTTTAATTTTTGTTCGTTGGATGTTAGTGCCGGGGATCCTTGGCAAATTGCGAACAATCGTTTTTCCAGTCCATCCGGAATAGCGCTTTCGGATCCGGATTCTACAATGATATTTTTCTTACCAGGCATGCTTTATACTGCTTTTAATTTAGGAGGTAATTTGCCCCAGGCTTTCGCCATAACTGTTTTGGAATGATCTTCGGTAAAGCTGATATACCTTTGGAAGCTCCGATAATCAGAGTGCCCGCTTATACGCATAACCTCCTCTGCACTTATACCCTTTTTAAGTGAAAGTGTGCAAAAACTCTTTCGGGCTACGTGGATTGTTATGAGTTTATATTTTGGAAAGGTTTGCTCCTCCTTTTTAACACCGCGAAATCTAACTATTTGTACGGGTGAATCAATGCCGGCCAATTCGCAAACCTCTTTCAAATATTTATTTGTTTTTTGGTTTGATATGACAGGCAGGGGCTTGACTAAATCCCGGTATTTATTTAATATTGATTTGGATACAGGGGTTAACGGTACCATTAACGGTTCCTTTGTTTTCTTTACTGTGAATCTTATCTCACCCGGACCTATGTGCTCCCTTTTTAAATTGAATAAATCCGAATACCTTAACCCGGTGGCAGTCGAAAAGCAAAAGACGTCCCTTACCTGGTCAAGCTTTTGTTTTCCAGAAAGATCTAAATTATAGAGAGCGTTAAACTCCGACTGAGTGAGGGCGATAACTTCTAGGCTTTTCTCTTTTTTTATTTTGAAGTCTTTGTACTTTTCAGAGATTGCAATGCCTTGCGTTTTCGCATAGGATAGAAATGTCTTGACGGTACTTAAATTTTTAGCCGTAGTAACGTTGTTTAACTTCTGGTCCGAAATTAGAAAATTTTGAAACTCCATAAAAAAATTATAGTCAACCGTGTTGAAAGTAATTTTCTTTTTTCTTGCAATCTGGAAAGCTTGTAGATGATTTTTTAGCGTCTTATAAACAGCCAGGCTCCCTGGTTCCCTAGTTTCCCTGTGGTCTGTAATGTATTTATCAATGAATTCAAAAAGCTGATTTGTCGGCGCCTCTTTTTTTGTTAAGGGGCTTCTGTTTTCTTTTAGTGAGGTTACTACCATTTCGGCAGAGTAGGTGACTCTATTAAGCTCGAATCGTTTTTCAATATCTGCAATGTCTTTACGAATTGCGTTCAATCTGTTATTTATTTCGTCTACTTCTTTCGCCGCCGGGAGTAAATCGTAGTCTATGCCAGGTAGTAATTTCTTGGCTGTTTTCCGGTCTAGGTATAAGGCTAACTGTTCTACATCGTTCCAATTCTCAACGTGAAGTTTTTCTCTAGTTCTAAAATATTTCCTTTGCCCCGAGATTTGATAAACTAGCTCAACGGGAGCCAGGCCTTTACTATCCTGCTTATCATTTCTTAAAGTGAATCGAATAGTACCCATAAGTAAGCGATTGAATGTAAATTAAAGTTGCTACCCCTGTAAATGTTAGGTAGCAATAAAGGTAGCAAATAAATTGTTAACAAGAAAGAATTAAAATTAACCCTACACTATTAAATGGCTTAACTGTAGGGGGTTTAACGATATCATAGTATACACGGTTAACATTCCAAATAGTCAGGGTTCGACTCCCTGCAGCTCCACCTGAGGGGAAACTGACAAGTTTCCCCCTTTTTCGTCTATTATAAGCAGTTGCTTTTCCTTTAAAATACACGTGTTGTGGGACAAGGCATCAGTTATGCCCATCGTGCCAAGTTGATTTTTTAAAATCTTCGTAAGTTGTTCTATGCTCCCCCAGCAAGATACTGGACAATAATAGTTTGTGTGGCGCAGAGAAATGTATAGTTTTAAAGCATACTCAAAAAGGCGGCCCTTGAACCCTGTGTTTATTATTCTTATTTTATTACCACGGTTTAATTGACGCGTTATAAATGATAAAGAATATCACTTTTTTTTGTACCATGCTAACTGATTAATGATTTGTTGTCAATTTCACTCATCGTTGCAAGGGCTTTTGCATCCCACCAAGTCTAAGCGCTTCTTCAAACTAGTAAACAACGGCACTGCCGGAATACCTTGCGCAAGTATCCCGTTGGTGAATGTGCTGTTGCGGTGGAGCAGGGATCACCCTCTGCAATCCTCAGCCAAATAAGTAATTGGTGTTATCAAGACTGCTCCTCTGTTTTTTATCAGTTTTATTTTTAATAATTCAAACTGGTATTGAAACAATAAACCCGCTCCCCTCACTATCTTTTGTTTCCACTTTCAGCTCCCCCCCATGTGCTTTTACAATATCATAACTTAAGCTTAATCCTAGCCCTGTTCCCTGTCCGGATGGTTTGGTGGTAAAGAAGGGTTGAAAAATTTTGTCTATTATGTTCCGTGGAATACCATTGCCATTGTCTGCAACTTTTATTTCCACCTTTCCATGCATCTTTTTTGTACTTATTGAAACGGTTGGTTCATAGTTTTCAATTCCTGATCTCTTTTTTTCATCTACAGCATAGAATGCATTTGTAATTAAATTTAAAATTACCCTGCCAATATCCTGTGGAATAATATTGATATTACCGATGCATTCGTCAAAATTTGTTTTTAATGCAACATTGAAAGATTTATCTTTTGCTCTTAACCCATGATAAGCAAGTCGTAAATATTCATCAGCCAGTTTATTGATATCAGTTGGTTCAATCGTAGCATTGCTGTTGCTACGGCTGTGCTGAAGCATTCCTTTTACGATATCGCCTGCCCGTTTACCATGGTGATTTATTTTTTCGAGGTTTTGTTTCAAATCCCCGGCTATTTCTTTTGCTTCCTGTATATTTCCTTTGTTAATTTCCTCGTTCATTTCATCGACCAGCTCGGCACTTACTTCACTAAAATTGTTGACAAAGTTTAAAGGATTTTGAATTTCGTGTGCAATGCCTGCGGTAAGTTCTCCAAGGCTCGCCATTTTTTCTGACTGAATTAACTGTGACTGTGCCGCCTTCAGTTTACTAAGCGTTTCTTCCGCCGTTAATTTCTGAGCGGCAATCACTTCGTTTTTGTGCTGCAGATCTTTATAAGTATGGTTAAGCCGGTTGCGGCTGCGGCTGATTACCCATAAAATAATTGCGAGGGAAAAGAGCGCCGCCAGTGCGGAAAAAATTAACCATTGTTGCTGCAGTGTTTTACGCTGAAACGCAATTTCTTTTTTTGAAAATTCGTAGCTGGTTTTTTCTATCGCTACTGCACGCTGACTTGCCAGGCTATTGAGGCTGTCTGAATTTGTTTTATATATCCTGTAATAGGCGATGGCTTTTATCCCATCACCCATGCCTTCATAAATGGAAGAAACTATTTCACTGGCATCTCTTATCAGCTGCACCTGGCCCATTTTTTCGGCTCTTTGCAGTGCCTCCAACCCATCAGCCAGCGCCTCTTTCAACATCCCCTGCCGGTTGTAGGCTTTTGCCAAACCAATTAAAGCATTGCAAATATGCGTGCCATTATCTTTTTGTTTTGAAAGCGCCAGTGCATTGTTAAAAAGGTAAACTGCTTTTTGCAAACTGTCTGTCGCGTAGTAAATTTCTGCAAGGGACAAGGAGGTAGTTAACAGCATTTCCTGGTCGTTAATTTGTAAGGCCAGCTTGTTCGCAATAGAAAGGTTATGCAGCGCCTTAACGTTGTCTTTCATTTGCAGGTTTGCTTCACCTATGCCGTTATAAGCGAGGCTCATGCTGCTGGTATCGAGCATAGCTTCTGCCACTTTAAGTTTCTTTTGATAATCATTTTCGGCTTCCACAAAATTACCCTGGTGAAAATGTACAATAGCTATGTTATTGAGTGTGGCACCAATCAATGCTTTGTTGTCGGAAGCTTCTGCGGTCTTAAGCGATTCATAAAATTTGTTCAGCGCCTCTGCATAATTACCCTGGTTAAGATGTATCATGCCAATCCTGTTCAGTACAAGTGGCAATACATCCCGGGGACTATTTTTTTGTGCAAGCAGCAACGCTTTTTCATAATAACCCAGCGCTTGTTTATAAATTCCTTTAGTTTGAAAAGCATCTCCCAGAATAATAAAGGTATTCGTTTCACCTTTAAAGTATCCGGCTGAATGGCTACGTTCGGCGTTGCCCGCAAGCAGGGCAATTGCACTGTCAGGATAGCTGTAAGAATAAATATAAGCGAGGTCGTTCAACGTATTTACATAAGCAGTATCAGACAGGTAGACCTGCCGCTTTTCAAATTGTTTTAATTTTTCTTTTAACTGAAAAACATCTGCATCATTTTGTGCTGTTACAAAAACCGGAGTACCCATTGCAATCAGTACAGCTAAAACTGTTATTTTAAATAATAACTTCATAACTAAAATTGGATGGGTACTGATGTAAAACTAATACTGATCAAACATTCTTTAAAACATATCATTCAAAACGCTTAAAATTGTTTTTCCTGAACCAGTATACAATTTGTATTGCGCCTGAAAAATAGAACAGCAGTTGATCTTACAGATGATAACCGGAATGACAAGATTTTTAATTGGGAATAATCAAAAAAAATGTTAGGTTTAACTATAAATATGAAGATATGGAAAATTCGATTAGTAATTTCTCAGAAAACACAACTGGCTTCGCTGAATCAGAAAACCAGCTTTTAGATTTTTTTCGTGACGCTGTTAATTTAGCCGGTCCGGGTGATGAAGAAACAGATGAGGGTGAACCAGAAGTGAGTGACGAGGATGCTCCGCCACTTGACCCGACAATTGTTCATTCGCCTGTTCCACCGCAAACTGGTGGAAAACCGCCACTGCAGCCGTAGGGGTTCTATAGTTTGATTCATTTAATACTTCACATTTATTCTGTGGCGCAGCTATGCTTCACTGATAAGATTGCTATCGCTGTTTAATTCCTCCATTTATACGACGTTTTTTTATTACAAACAATTGCAGCTGATATTTTCTGATAGCAAACAAGCTGTTTATTTTTGCGGCGCCAACTGTTGTTATCAATTAATTTGGGTGCACGTTTAAACACTATTTTTTATGAATAAAAAAACAATTTACCGCTTTGCCAGGCCTTTTAAAAATTACTTTGTAGGATTGATAATGCTTGTATGTTGCTTACCGGTGCATGCGGGCGGTTATAGCAATTACTTTGCATCCGGGGATGTTATCAAAAAGCATAAAAGCGATGACAAAGCCAGGCTGTTTTTAATAACAGTAATTGATTCAGATGATGAAATTATTGGACAAAGATGTGAAACAGACCTTGAAGAAATAACAGCCAGCTTTGAAGATTTTTCTTCGTGGCTTGATATGGTTACTCTAGTTCCAAAAGTAATTAAAGGCAAACAATATAGTAAAGCTTCAGTAAGCTATGCTATCAATATCTGGCTAAAATCAATGGCGCCAACCAAGGCAGATATCGTGGTATTTTATTTCAGCGGTCATGGATTTCGGTTTCAAAACGATACAAGTGTTTATCCCCGGATGTGGTTAAAAACACCCGATGATCAAAATACGGCCACTGCCAACCTGAGCCTGGAGGAAGATATATTTAACCCCATCGTAAAAATGGGAGCCGGCGTTAATATTGTTTTAAGCGATTGCTGCAATTCGGTTCCCGGAGCCAGGGCCGGTTCCGCAGAGAAGATGACCAAACGTAAACGACAGCCGCCGAAACCCGATGAAATGGAAAATGACACGAAGGATTTTGATAACCTTTTTATGCCAGATAACCCGCTATCCATCATCGCTACGGCCTCAGACTCCACAGAACTTGCCGGCGGAACCCCAACAGAGGGAGGATTTTTTACGCATTTCTTTCTGGAAGCACTTGATGAAAGTATATACGATGACGAACTGCAACCTACATGGGAAAGCATTCTGAATTTTACCAAAGACGAGGCCCGCAAGAAGGCCCTTGCCTCTGAGTGTCCGGAGAATAAGCACAATGAAAGTGGAAGATGTATTCAGATAGCAAAATATAGGATCCTGGAAGAAACAGCAACACCAAAATAAAAATTTCCCTGTGTTTTTTACTTTCATAAGAATGCAGGAGTACCTGACGCAAGTACATCTTCAAACAACTAAACTTTTCCATTGTCGTAAGGTTTGCGTCAAGTTGCCGCGGTTTGAGGCGGTAGTCATTTATCTTTTGTTTTACCTTTTCACCGGATTTTTAAAATACAAAAGACTTAACCCGGGTCATCGTTTATCCATTATTGAAGTTGGAATTTGCCTCATTAAATAAATAAAAAAATGAGACAATTATTCATCACTTCAAACATGTTGGCAATGGCAACAATGAGCAGCTTAAACGCACAAAATCAACAGTCAGATTTTTATATAGTAAAAGCCTGCGAAGATCATTCAGCTGTTATAATGGAGCTAATTGATATAACCGGATTACAACTTAAGTCAATGAAGTTGAAGCACATTACAAGAAAAACTCCAACGAAGCTAACAAGGTATTTTTTACCACGAACAGGTTTAAATCTTTTATTCTTTTCTGAAACAGTATGTAAAAATATTCCGGTTAAAAAAGAAGCATTACCCTCCCGGATAGCAGAGCCTCAATATGCCGCGTTGAATTATACCTGATTTCCGGCATTACAAGCAAGTATGATCTTTTGTAAATGCAATCAAGGGATAAACTGGATTTTGAAAATAGCATATAATTCGGCCGTACAATTCTAACCAGCGGACGAATAATTTGTTTTTAAAACCATCCTGCACGTGAGCAGTTTTAATTGAATCACCCCTGATAAATAACACCCTGCTTTGGGACAGTTTTAAGCCCTGTTCGTCCCTGCTATTGTTGTTGTCTCGTCTACTAACAGTATTTTTATTCAGTCATTGTATAAAACTCCTTCAATAAGATATTGACCAGGCAATATACACTCAATGATATGAATGAATATTTCCAAAGATGCAGGCTGAAAACTCGCCTGTACCTGCACGTGAAATGAATATCAGGAAGTGCAAAAAAAGTAAAGCACTTTGTTGATACCTGACCGCCCCTACTGAAAGCTCCGAAACTTACGTCTGCTTCCAACAAGAATTACTGTCACCATGTCTATTATCTGAGTGTTTGCCAGCGGCTATTATATGATAGCCTGAATACGCATAGCCAGATATACCCCTTTCTTTTAATCAAACCAAAATACACCCCCAATGAGCTTAGTATTTACAAACCACACACCGGCAGTACGTCAACACAGAGATGCAGCATGTAACAAGCGTATTGGCAAACTACTCAGAACAATGCTTTTGTTAAGCATCTTTTTTTGTACGTCGGTGACATTAGAAGCCCAAACTATGTGGGCACAATCGAGAACAGGGGTTGCTTCTGCTGCTTCCCAATTCAAAGTGAGTTTTAATATAACAAATGGTTCCCTGCATATTGAAACGTTTGCCCAACACCCGGATTACTGGATGCAGGCGGCCAGCCACTATATGGCATATCTTCGGAGTGCTACCCTTTCATTTACTACTGATCGCGTTAACTGGACGCCTTTTTTTCAGTTTGGCAATAGTCAGAGCACAGTTGCCTACACCACATTTCTCCCACCTTATAACCAGTTGTCTAATATCATGCAGGTAGACAATGCGCAAATACGATACGTTGATTTGTACCTGGATAACAATATGAAAAACATCAAAGCCATAAAGATCGATTTTGAAATGTGGGGCGAAATTTGTTGCGGCAATCATGACTGGTATATTGGCTCTGATACAAAGGACATTGCCATTCCGCAGTTTACGGCAATCAATACGCCGACAGTTGATTTTGCTACGGTTCAAAACAATGGCGTTTTTGAACCGAAAGCTATATTTAGCTATACCAAAACAAGCCTCGGTGACATTGACAGGATCAGCAATATGGTTATAAACGAGTCCAGCCCGCCACAAGATAAACGCCTGACAGGCTACCTGGCCGTGGCTACCAGCGGATCCAACCAACTCCCCGCATTGAACGTTGTAAAAAATTATTATTACCAGCAGCTGGCGTATAACGAAAGATGGTACAATAGCTCAATAGCTGTTGCTGTACCTGCTTTTACCTTTCCAAAAACCGCGGCAGCTGCCTATGATCCAGTTGCTCAAAAGGTAACATTTTCATGGACCATCGACCCGGTAAGCGGCACCAATTTTATCAACGACAAATTTAAAATACAGGTAGCCAACAACGCCAATTTTACGGATGCAAGAGAAGTGAGTTATGATTATGATCCGTCCCAATCATCATTTAGTTATGTAGTCGATAAAGACCTTTCGCCACAGATGTATTTTAGGGTAGCGAGGGCGCATACGGGTTTCAACTGGGAACTGGCAAAGCAGGCCAGTACACCTGTTACTTTCACCACCATTCCATTAACGGCTACGGCTGTTTTACAAAATAGCAAAACAGCCATGCTTACATGGAACCCGTTGGCGACAGCCTGGTTACCCGGGGCAGCATTCGTGATAACCCGTATCAACAACACAGCAAAAACGCAAAGCGAAATCCGATTGAATAAAGCTGATTTTGATAAGGGTACTTACAGCGATGTGCAAATTTCAACCTGCAACAGTTATAATTATACCCTGCAGGTTTTACCACCTGTTGGCTCCAGTTTTACTGCCTTCGCCCCGGTGCAAATTCCCAATGAAATATTGCCAACCGAAATTGGATCGCTGATAAAACTGGATGTTTCAAAAGGCTATTTCCCCGACAGAACAGAACTGCGTTGGTCAACCAATGGCAGCTTTGATAACTTTATTATAAAGCGTGCTGTTTATGGAACTACCAATTTTGTACAAATGGCAACGGTGCCCGGCTCAACCAACAGCGAGTACCAGACGGATGATGCAAAAGGCACGCCCGGTGTGTATTATACCTACCAGGTAATAGGTGCTGTAAAGTGCAACAACACAACGGTGTTCTCAAAAGAAACATTGGCTGGTGTTGGCTTCAGAAGTCCTACCGGTAATATTTATGGCCGTGTTACTTATGATAATGGCCAGGCAGTTCAGGATGTTTCTGTACGCCTGCAAAGCAACGACCAGGTGCAATTGGGTAAAAGCATTTACCTGAATGGCACCACAAATAGTTTCCTGCAACTGGACAGTACAACTGCGCCATTTTCCGACTCAGCCTTTACTGTTGAAGCATGGATAAAACCTGATGTTGCCAGCCCCGTAAACCAAATGCTGTTTTACAGGAACAACCAGTATGCATTGGGCTTTGATGCTGCGGGTAAATTATTCTTTTCTTACAAAGGCATTATTGCAGCAGGAACTTATGCCAACGCAACCAACACATTTGTTCACGTTACCGGCATTCATAAAAAAGATTCGTTGTTTATTATGCTGAACAGTACCGTGATTGGTAAAATACCAGCGGCATATAGTGCATCGGTTCCCGACAAGAAAGTGTACATAGGCCGTGGCCAGACTGCACAGCAATTTAAGGGATACATTGATGAAATGCGTGTGTACAACATTGCTATTTCACAGGCTGATGCCATTAAAAATCAAACGCGATTATTTAGCGGCGATGAAACGGGTCTTGCAGCATACTGGCGATTTGATGAAGCGATCAAAGACCAGTTTTACGACCTGTCGTTTCATGGAGAAACTTACAACAGAAATAACGGGATTATGAGCGCAGCTGATGTTACGCGGTCGGGTATTATACCAACCGCCGACCAGCTTGCACTTAAATCATTTACAGATCTTTCAGGCAATTATTTTATTGCCGGCATTCCCTATACCGGCAATGGTACAACTTATACCATTGTGCCATTAAAGGGTACACACCAGTTTGATCCGGTTTCTGTTAACAGGCTTATCTCTCCCTCATCCACCCAATTTACGGTTGATTTTAAAGACAAGTCGTCTTTCGCTGTTTCCGGATTTGTGTATTATAAAAACAGCACTGTGCCGGTGCCTGGTGTTCAATTTAAAATTGATGGACAGTATGCGCAACAAAGCAACGGCACCATTTTAGAAACGGATGAAAATGGGCGGTTCAGCATCCTCGTGCCAGTTGGTACACACGAAGTAAAAACGGTAAAAGCCAATCACGGTTTCGCCAATGATGGAAAAATTACTGACCGCAATGGCTTTAATTTAAACTACCAGGACAATATTGCCGGGCTTAGTTTGACAGATACCACCACCATTCGTTTTATAGGCAGGGTTGCAGGTGGAGCTATTCAGCAGGATTTGCCGCTTGGTCATTCCGTGTCGGTAAACAATCTCGGCAAAGTGGTGAGCATAACCTTGTTATTGCCTACAGGTAATAAGTATTTATTAAACACGGCTGCGACAAGCCAAAACGTTACACTCAATCACCTGTTGCCTTCCAATGTAACAGACTCATCAAAAATTCATAAAACAAAAGTTACCTACAATGCCAACAGCATTGTTATTACACCGGATTCTTTAACCGGTGAATTTGTGGCCGATCTTATGCCGGTTAAATTTCTTGCAGCTACAGTAAATGTTACGGGGTGGGGCGATATATTAAACGGCAAACCTGTATTGCTGGACTTTATCGATAAATTCAGTGTGCAAAGCTCCGTCCGCCATTATACTGATTCAACATTAAACAGTCAAAACACCTACGATACCAATAACTATTATGACAGCCTTACTTATAACGCATCCTACAAATTTATCAAACGCGTTACGCCTTCGGTAGAAATTTTACAACAGGATAATGACGGTAAGGGCTTGCCGTATTTTGGAAACCTGGAGTATGAATCCGTATCGCTTACGGGTCAGAAAGAGAACGTTGTTGTAGTAGACACAACCGCCACAGGCAAGGCCATCTATAATTTTGGCAACCCTGTGTTCATTCAAAATCAACAATACACTTTTGGCATCAAAGCCTTTGAACAATACCCGTTTTATGCCAGTGTGGTAAATGGCGTGCCGGTAATACAGCAGGTTGGCGGCAAAAATGTATTGGATAATGTACCTACCAGCGATGGTTTTGTATCTGTATTAAACAGGATCCGCAATGGTACAGTGGCACCGGATACCTTCAGGCTGGATGACAAAGGCATGGCGGAATATAAATTTACCGCAGGCGACCCAAGCCCGGCAACGCAGGGCATAAAAGATTTTTCCACCAGTATTCGTTTTGGAGAAGCAACCACCATCAACTGGACATGGTTCGGCGATCCGCAACTGAAGGGCTTTGTAATTGGAGGAAAACTGACAGGTACTGATTTTGTAACAGCCGGGCCAGATAAAGTATTGATGGTACTCCGTGATCCTCCAGGTTCTAAAAGTTTCTCTTATGCAGAAAAGGGATCTACCATTACCAATTCAACCACGTATAGCGGTAAGGTTGACCAGGTGGGCGACCTTGACCTGACACAAAAACTAGGTGCTGAGTTGGTAACCTTTACCGGCTTTGGTGTGGGAGTCATTAACTCCGCTGTAGCATCTACCGGTGCCAGTATTGGCATTCATCATGAAGAACATTATTCCAACACAAGTACAAAAGAGTCATCCACCACGCTCACAACAAAGTTTCAAACCAGCGACGATCCGTTGTTTGTTGGCCCGGTAGCGGATGTATTTATAGGTTATTCAACCAACATCACCTACGGGCAAAGCAACAACATCACCATCATCAAAAGAACTAACCTGAAGGCTTCTGATATTTTATTGTTTCAGTCTTCGCCTACCAGCACCTACATTGTTATTCAGAGGGCCGGCATTAATGTGGGTGAAACATTCGGAACCTTATTTGCTTTTCCACAACAGCATATTGAAAAGGTATTGATTCCGAATCTTATCAATATAAGGAACATTGCCCTGTTACCAGCTACCACTTCGTTAGCGGATGCCCAGTCCCTGGCTGACAGCAAGCAAAAAGCAGTGTACATTTCCAAACTTGCTAATGACGATCCCAACTTTGGTAAATCAAATAATGATACCACGGCGTTTGGCCCAACTGCCAAAACCGATGCGTTTGATAATGGAAAAAGCTACCGGATATTGTTCCCTGCGGGCTCTCTATACCGCACGGATACCATCATGATTTTGAACCAGTATGTATCCAACTGGGAAAAAAGAATGGCGGATAACGAGAAAGCAAAATTGGAGTCTTCGCTGATTCAAAACTATTCTTTCCACGCAGGAAGCCCGATAGAATATTCCACCACTACCACCATCAACGAAACAAAAGAAAATGCTTTTAATTTTATCATTGCGTACCAGGGCGGCAATTCCAGCACTGTAAAAATTAATGGTATTGGAATGGAATTTAAATACACGGAATCGATAGGAACCGACCAGGGCGGCAGTGTCGGCAGCAGTACAGAAACAAGTTCAACATTGGGCTTCAATCTTATTTCCGAAGGCACGGATGATTATTTTAGTATCGATCTGAACAAGGCAGCCGATAACAGCCTCGTGTTTCATACCAAAGGTGGCGTAAGTGGTTGCCCTTATACCGGGGCCACTATCTCTAAATATTATCAGCCAGGCACATTAATTGATCAACCTACACAGCGCATTGAAGTACCGGTTTTATTAGTGGACAACCCGGTTGTAAATGATGTTCCTTCCAGCCGCAAAGCCACTTACAACCTTACATTGCGCAACGAATCAGAAGCCAAACTTCCGGCAACATTTGTAATCGGTTATGTTGACAATGATTCCATAAAAGGCGCTACCATTGCTGTGGACGGCAGCCCGATAGGTGGCGCAGGCCGTGCGGTGTATTTACAATATGGCGAAAGCATCACTAAAGTATTGACCATAACAAGAGGGCCGAATGCAATGGATTATAACAACATCCAGATATTGCTGCACTCCAGTTGCCAGTACGATCCTACCGGCTACCGGTCGAACATTGCTGATACCGTACTTGTTTCAGCGCACTTTATTCCTTCCTGTTCAGATATCAATATCAAATCACCAAAAGATAAATGGGTGCTTAATTCCGAGTCGCCGGTCAATGCGCAGGGAAGGCGTTACCTGCCCATTATCGTTGACCAGTTTGATGTGACCAACAGTTTGTTTGATCACATAGAATTGCAATACAAGCCCACATCTTCGAGTACCTGGATTACCGCGATGAAGTTTTATTCGGATTCAGTTAAAATGAAAGCCGCACAGGGCGAGAAGCAATTCATCACCAACGCATCCGGCATCATTTACAATTTTGTAATGGACGATGGATCTTTCAACGACCAGAATTATGATGTGCAGGCGGTTAGTTATTGTAAAGTGGGTGCTGGTTTTGTTACAACGGAATCTAACCTCATCACCGGTATAAAAGACACGTACAACCCACGTTTGTTTGGTACACCACAACCGGCAGATGGCGTGTTAAGTGTAAACGACGATATCAGGCTGAACTTTAATGAAACAATTGCAGCCGGTCTTTTAACCAACAGCGATTTCCAGGTTACCGGCATCCGCAATGGCGTAAAAGGTGATCATGCAGTGAGTGTTAAATTGGATGGCACCACAAATTATCTCGCTACAGAATTTGAAAAATGTTTCACAGGAAAAAGCATTACCACTGAAATGTGGATACTTCCTTCAAAACAAGCCGACCAGACTTTATTCAGTCATGGTAGTGCTATTGAGTCATTGGAACTGTCATTGACAGCCGATAATAAAATGCAGGTTACGGTCGGTAGTACCATCATAAAAAGTCCTTCCGCATATGATTATAAACCTGGCGAATGGGCGCATGTGGCCATGATATACAATGATAAGAGCAAAACCGTATCCGCCTTTTATAATTTTGTTGAGATGATACATGCTGCACCTGTGAACCCATATACCGGCACGGGACACATCGAGTATGGCCGCAGTATCAGCAAGCAGAACAGTTACTTTGCCGGCAAGATGCATGAAGCCAGGATATGGAATGACACACTCAATTCCGTCAAACTGCAGGTGAATAGTTTAAGCATGTTATCAGGTGCTGAAAATTCATTGCTGGCGTATTACCCGATGAATGAAGGAAAGGGCTCGGTTGCATTCGACAAAGCACATGGTTCCAACGCGGCACTGAATGGATTGTGGAGCACACCTGCCGGTAAAGCCATCAGCCTCAACGGTAACGGCTATGCTAAATTGAACACTTCCTTTGCACCGGTGCTGGCTGCCATGGATTATACCATTGAACTATGGTTTAAAGGAGATGCCACGCAAACAAACAGCACGCTGGCCAGTAATGGCAAAGGTGATGGCACAGAGTTCGGTGGTTCGCTCAACCTGTTCAACCTTGGTTTTGAAAGCGGCCTGCTCACATTCCAGAACAATGGATTTAAAATACAGGCCACCGGCAATTATCTCGACAATAAATGGCATCATGTGGCAGTTGCGGTAAACCGTAATTCAGGCAGTGCACAGCTATTGGTAGATGGTGTACTGAACCAGTTTTCTGACGCTAAAAATCTGGGTGGAATTGCTGCAGCGGTTACCTATCTCGGTGTCAGAACCTGGTATAGCGCAGATGCTACGACAGTGCCAAAATTTGATCGTTATTTTAAAGGGTATATTGATGAATTCAGGATATGGAACACTTACATGAACCAAACGCTGGTATCCAAAAATAACAATGTGCGTTTGATGGGTAATGAGTTCGGACTGATGGCATACTACCCGTTTGAGAACTATGAAATGTTCCAGGGCAATACCAGTTTGTATTTTTCGCCGAAGGATTTAAAAATACAGGAAGACGTTAATGCCATTGTACCTGATGCAGTTTTGCTGAATGCTGTAGCCAGCGATGAGGCGGCCCCAATGAAAGACCACGGCCCGGTTGCTAACCTCAATTTTGATTTTGTGGTAAACAACGATGCACTCATCATCAACATGCAGGAGCCAAAACAATCCATCGATAAAACCGTCATCACCTTTCAGTCAAAGAATGTACGCGACATGAATGGTAACAAGATTTTATCGCCTGTTACCTGGACAGCTTATATAGATCAGAATCAACTGAAATGGAGTGATAAGGAAATCAACCTGGTGAAGGAAGTGAATGCGCCCTTGAGTTTTGAAAGCCACCTGGTAAACAGTGGTGGAAGTTCCCAGCACTTTACATTGTCAAACCTGCCATCCTGGTTGAAAGCAGATCCGCTGACCGGAACTGTTGATCCTAAGGGCAACCTGACCATTGAGTTTACGGTAAATGACGGATTGAATATTGGCAGCTATGAAGAAATTATTTTCATGCGCAATGACAACAACGAAACAGAAGCGCTGAAATTAACCCTGCAGGTAAACGGAAAAAAGCCAAACTGGGTTGTTAAGCCCAGCGACTACCAGTACAACATGAATGTGTACGGAAAAATAAGGCTCAATAATCTTTTCTCTATCAGCAAAGGTGATATGCTGGGTGCGTTTGTAAACGGCAAGTGTGTAGGCGTAGCCAACAATACTTATAATGCATCCAACAACCTGTGGTATGTTTATCTTACCATGTTCAGCAATGACCTGGCAAACAACAATGTGGAGTTCAGAATCTGGCAGTCAAGCACCAGCAAGACTTTCAGGGCAACACCATCTACTGTTGTCAACTTCGCCAGCAATGCCATTATGGGGTCACCTTCCCTGCCTGTAATTTTTGATGGCAGCAGCATGTTGTACCAGGATATGGTCATCAACGAAAATTGGAACTGGGTATCCTTTAACCTGGGCATACCAGTCAATACTCCGGTAAGTACAACTTTGGCCAATGGCTTGTGGACCAGCAATGATTTAATTAAGAACGACCTGACCGGATTCAGTAATTATACAAGCACAGGCTGGACTGGATCTTTAAAGAGCCTTGACAATATTTCGCTCTTTAAATTAAAAGCCACCAATGCCCAGTTACTCACATTAAACGGCATACCGGTAAACGTTAGCACTACGGCCATACCATTGAAAGGCGCCCGCTGGAATTACATCAGCTATCTGCCGCAGGTGAATGCTACCATTAAAGAAGCATTGGCCGGGTACAAAGCACTTGACCAGGACGTGATTAAGTCGCAGACAGGGTTTGCTATGTACAGTGCACAAAACGGATGGATCGGAAGCCTGAATTATCTGGAACCGGGTAAAGGGTACATGTTATACAGAACACGGGCAAATGATACGGCTTTTTTCTATCCGTCAATCATCGGAAGTCTTTCAGGCGGAAGACCCATAACTGGCGGTGTGATCGCTAATCCTGATCAAAGACCGGTACCGGGCAACTTCAGCAATGCCAACAACATGACCATCATTGCCACGGTGGCTGCCGACTTTGATTTCAGAAAGGGTGACAGTGTTATAGCATTTGTAAATGGTGAGTTGCGTGGAAAAGCGAAGCCTATTCTTAATCCGGAAATAAACAAGTTCAGTTACTTCTTTAATATAGGGGGCGAAGCCGAACAGCCGTTGGTGTTTATGATAGAAAGGGGAGGCAACATTGTCGCACAATCCAGTACCATTGTCAATTACAGCAACAATACCATCATGGGTACGTTGAACCGGCCACTGGAATTACATTTTGTTAAACAGGCAGGTGCGGTCACCGTGTATCCAAATCCGTTCAACAATATTACCAACATCAGCATCAATTTAAGCGGACTACCTGCGAATGAGACTCATGAAATCCGCCTGTCGGTGGTTGATGCAACAGGAAGAGTAATATTGACAAAACCAGTTCAAAAAGTGTCAGGCACTGGTTACACCACCAACTGGAACGGAAGAAATGCAGGCGGTATGATGAGCAGCGCCGGAGTGTACTTTATTCACACGATCATTGATGGTGTGCCGCATATTGATAAAGTAGTTAAACAATAATTGATAACACAGATCCGGGTTTGCAGCAGTGGCGTACAGACTGCCCTGCTGCAAACCTTCTTAAAACTATGTAGCATGAAAAGGATATCAGTTGTGCTGTTGATTTCCCTCGTCCTGGCAAACTTCGGGTGCAGTAAAAAATCGGCAGATATGCCGGTACAGGAAGTTGTTACTTTTCCAATGCCAGACTGGAAAGCAGATGATACCGGCAAGTACCCGGCCACCATGACCGCCGTAATTGCTTTGCCTTCGGCACTTGCTGCCAATGCGATGGAAAATGATCAACTGGCCGCCTTCATCAATGATGAATGCCGGGGGGTAGGGGTAGTGGTAAAGGTGGATAAACAGAATCTGTTCTTTGTGCTGGTGCAAGGCTTAACCGATGAGACAAATAAAATTACCATCAGGTATTACAGCAATAAAACAGCTTACATGTACAAGTCGGAGCCTGTAATCACTTTTTCGGCAGATGCAACTTATGGAACAGCTGAAGATCCGCAAATAGTAGCGCTTACCCAGGTAAAGAAATAATGAATGCGACCGGGGGATTTAGTTTTGATCCTGATGGAAATAGCAATATAGTTTAAGAAGCTGTTACCTTCTTAAAAAGCAGGCCTTACATACATTGACGGTAAACGTTATCAATACTTATTAAGCAGATTTGCGACTACCTATAAAGTATAAAAGCCGCAGCAAGATTTTGATTGAACGCCGGTAATTTTTTAACCCTTGATTTTTCAGGGGTTTTTTTGTGGGCAGCCGGTGAAGCAGAAGTATCCAGGCACTTCCTTAAGGGGTTAGCCGGTGGTACAGACGACTTCTGATGCAAGCAGGTTTCAAATTTAAAAAGCTTAAATGACGGAGTTAGTCTTAAAAATATTTACCTTGAAACCGAAGACAGCCATATATGAAATCATAAATACATCATCTAACGGCTTGCGCATTTTACAATTATAGCTGACCACCAACACTAAATCTAAATACTGAACCATCATGAAAAAAAAATGGCTTGTACTAACGCTTTTTTTGTGCAGCACATTAGCCGCTGCTATTGCGCAACAACATGCGCCGCAACTTTTTGCAGATAGCCTTGTAAAACCCAGGATGCGTATTATCATCGACAATGATTTCGGCGGCGATCCCGATGGCTTGTTTCAACTGGTGCATCACCTGCTGTCGCCTTCTGTTGAAATACGGGGTATCATAGGGTCTCATTTAAGAGCAGGAGATGGTTTCGATCCTTCCAAAGAAACTGCAGCCAATGCAAAAAAGAAAATAGAGGAAGTACTAAACATCATGAATGCCGGCAAAAGTTTTAATGTATACCAGGGGTCAAACGTTGCGCTGGAAAACGATAGTACGGCACAACCATCAGCTGCAGCAAGTGCTATCATTAAAGAAGCCATGCGGGACGATACCAAGCTTCCTTTATACGTAGTATGCGGTGCTGGTTTAACTGATCTTGCAAGTGCATATTTAAAGGAGCCGGCCATCGCAAGCCGTTTAACCTTGATCTGGATTGGTGGGCCGGAATATGCCGAACTGGCTACGCCGCCGCCGGGCTACACAAGCCTTGAATACAATCTGGCAATAGATCTTAAGGCCGGGCAGGTAATTTTTAATCAGTCAGCCATTAATGTCTGGCAAATTCCAAGAAACGTTTATCGCCAGGTTATGCTGCCTTACTCATCATTGTTGCTCAAGGTAAAAATACAGGGCAGGATAGGAGCGTATCTAACTACGAATATTGAACGCGTTATGAAGATGGGCCTTAAATATAATTTCAATGTTGGCGAAACCTACATTATTGGTGACAGCCCACTGGTGCTGTTAACTGCGTTGCAATCTTCGTTTGAGGCGGATCCTTCATCAAGCTTTTATGTACTGCGTCCGTCTCCGTTGATTAATAGCCAGGGTTTGTATCAAGTAAATCATAAGGGAAGAAATATACGGGTGTATACAGCATTGGATACGGGATTGTTGCTGGAAGATTTTTTGTCCAAATTGGTCTTGTTTAATCAAAATAAATAAACGATTAGTAACGGATATGTGAAATTGACCAACACTTTTAAAGCCTGCAGCTTAGCATTTCTGCTTATCTTCAAAATAAATTACCTGTAACGATTAAAAAATTGCAAATGAAAAAAATAACTCTTTTTACTTTAGGCCTGTTGGCCATTGCTAACGCTGCCATCAGCCAGCTGGTAACCGGCGAAAATATTGCGGTAACCAGCACCAATTCCGGCAAAGTGCGGGGATATATTAACAACTCAGTGTATACCTACAAAGGCATTCCGTATGCGGAAGCCAATCGCTTTGAATCACCGCGGCCACCCAAACCGTGGGATGGTGTTCGCAGTTCAATGGTATACGGCCCGGTTGCGCCTTTACTCGACCCCATTACATCGGTTCAGGATGAAGGAGAGTTTATTTTTCATCACGATTTTGGCTATACAAGCGAAGATTGTATGCGGTTAAATATCTGGACAAAGGGTATTGATAACTCAAAGAAAAGACCGGTTATGTTTTGGATTCACGGTGGCGGTTTTACAGCCGGTTCATCGCAGGAGCTGCCTTCTTACGATGGTGAAAATCTTGCGAAAAATGGAGATGTTGTAGTGGTGTCTATTAATCACCGGTTGAATATATTGGGCTTCCTGGATCTTTCTGCATATGGGGAAAAATACAAACACTCAGCCAATGCAAGCATACTGGATATTAAAGCCGCATTGGAATGGGTAAGGGATAACATAGCCAATTTTGGCGGCGATCCAAACAACGTCACCATCTTCGGTCAGTCAGGCGGAGGGGCAAAAGTTAATACCTTAATGGCCATGCCATCTGCAAAAGGGCTGTTTCACAAAGCCATCAACGAAAGCGGTTCGTTCAGATCGAATATGCTTGAAAAAGCAACTACCCGGTTAATTACGGCAGAAGTATTAAAGGCATTGAACCTGCAGGCTGGCCAGGCGGATAGCCTGCAGCATATACCGTTTGCACAGTTAAGCGAAGCAGGTAAAAAGGCCCTTAAAGTGGTAGCTGATAAAATGAAAGCAGATGGTAAACCAGCACCGGGCTTTGGTTTGAGCTGGGGACCCAGCATCGATGGAGAAGACCTTCCCTACCAGCTCTTTTCAAAAGAAGCGTTCGAATTATCAAAAAATATTCCATTGCTGATTGGAACTACAAAAAATGAATTCGCCCCTTTTGCAAACGGCGCCCTGAACAATGCGTCGCTTGAAAAAATAAAGGAAGTAATCAAAACCCAGCGGGGCGATAAAGCAGAAGCCTACCTGGCCGCCGTTAAGAAGGCATATCCCAACGATACAAAGCCAATCGATTTGCTGGATGTTGATGTAATGTTTCGCCCGGGCGCAGTTAGCCAGGCCAATGAAAAATCCGCATTGAATGCGGCACCTGTTTATATGTATTTGTTCACCTGGCAATCGCCTGTGATGGATGGTAAATACAAAGCCATTCACTGCATGGAAATTCCTTTTGTATTCAATAACATTCAACGTTGCAATGAGATGACCGGTGGTAATAAAGATGCCTATGTTTTAGCCGATAAAGTTTCCAATGCATTTATCAATTTTGCAAAAACCGGAAATCCGAATCACAAGGGATTACCCAACTGGCCTGCCTATACAACGGCAAGCACTGCTACCATGCACCTGGATAATACCTGCGAAGTAAAGCCACAAATGGATAAGGAGTTATTTGACCTGGTAAAGTAAGTACGGTTAATTTTGTAAGGAGATTAAAGGCAATATCTTATTGTCGCAAAACATCCGGATGCAGCACGTAAAAGGTTTGCCAATCATTGTACAGACTATGTTGAAGATAGTTTAAGGCGCAAGGGTTGGCAATCCTTTTTTTAAGATGCCTGCTAATTGAAGGCATATCGTTTTCTTTTTTACCCCATCATTGGAAGAATTGCCAAAAGGTATTCTGCGGTTTATATCCGGCAAATTTATTGCTGTCGTATTCTATAAGACGCTCGCTCGCTATTTTGTGTAATGCTGAATTGGATCTCGTATAGTGATTTTAACAGAGCACGCATACAATTGAAGAAATGCGCTTTTAAACTGCAGCTGCTCAACCCAGCAAATTGCAGCAACTAATTTAAACTGAATACGCATGGATTATTTAAGGGAAATCATAATCAATTTTGAATTGCATTCGGTTGAGGGAATCAATAGCTGTTTTAAAAAGGGCGTAAATCCCAATGAGATGGCGGATGGTAAACCGCTTATCTACTCCTTAATCAACATGTATACACGCGGACCACTTTTTAAAGAATGCATCCGGGCCTTTGTAGAGTATGGAGTAGATTTCGAAGACAAAATATTACTGTCGGTTTTACTGGATGATGCAACTGCGCTGAATATGCAATTAAATGAAGATAAAGCTGCACTGCTAAAAAGATATCCCTTTGACTGTACTTTTACACCACTCCGGGAAGCTTCCCTGTTACACATTTGTGCTGAATACAACCACTTAGCCTCTGCGAAAGTATTGGTGCAACATGGTGCCGATTTAAATGCAACGGCTGGACTTGACGAAAATGGATTTGGCGGACAAACTGCCATTTTTCATACAGTAAACCAGGACGCCAATAAAAGCATTGATGTGTTACAATATTTGATTTCTAAAAAGGCCGACCTCTTACACACGGTAAAGGGGCTGGTATGGGGCAAAGGCTATGAATGGGAAACTTTTATTCCTTCGGTAAACCCAATCAGCTATGCTATGATGGGATTGCTGCGCCAGTTCCAGCGTACCGAGGCGCATATTTATACTGTTGTTTCCCTGTTGATGAAGGCTGCTTACGGAACTGAATATTATCCTCCCAATGTGCCCAATAAATACCTTAATATTTGAAAAATAACTTTGCTGAACTGTTTTTACAGATTTATTTTTTGTATTCGGAAAGTTGCTTAAGGCATATATAAAAGCCTTTAGGATTGGTTCTGTAATTTTTTATAAAACCATCGCTTTGCCAGCTCGGCAGAAATAATATAACAGCTGATGATCAACAGCATCCATCCATAAAAAGATAAAGGCAGGTGAACAAAACCGAATAAACCCGCGAAAGGCATCAAGGGTATAGATAATACAAACAATACAATCAGGCTGGTAGCAATGGCCAGCCATTTACCAGGTAAACTTTTAAAAAATGGCAGCCTGGTTCTTACAACTAATACAATCAAAGTGGCGGAAATAACAGACTCTGTAAACCAGCCCGTCTGAAATACTTTTTCATTTTCTTTCATTAATAAAAGCAATACGCCAAAAGTAAGGTAATCATACACGGAACTTAGCAGGCCAAACACAATCATAAAACGTTTGATAAAATGAATGTTCCAGCGCTGCGGTTTGCTTACGGAAGCCGTATCCACCCGGTCGGTAGCAATTGCCATTTCCGGAAAATCGGTTAATAAATTGGTCAATAATATTTGTTTAGGTAATAAGGGTAAAAAAGGGAGAAACAAGGAAGCGCCCGCCATACTAAACATATTGCCAAAGTTGGCGCTGCTGGCCATAAAAATATATTTCATTGTGTTGGCAAACGTTTTACGGCCAGCAACAATACCCGTAACCAATACGTTCAGATCCCGGTTTAATAATACGATAGATGCGGCCTCTTTCGCTACGTCTACAGCCGTGTTAACAGAGATGCCCACATCCGCAGCATGCAATGCCGGTGCATCATTGATGCCATCGCCCATAAACCCAACTACATTGCCTGATCTTTTCAAAAACAAAATGATACGTTCCTTTTGATTGGGTTCAACTTCTGCAAAAATATTTGTTCGTGGAGCTTTCTCAAACAAAGCCCTGTCGCTCATTTCTCTCATTTGCGCACCCGTAAGAATCACCGGGTTTGCCATGCCAACCTGCTTTGCAAAACTTGCCGCTACCAGTTCATTATCTCCCGTAATTATTTTTAGTGATACACCTAAATTATGCAAGTTGGCAATGGTTTGCTGTGCATCCTTTTTAGGCGGGTCAAACAAGGTAATAAAACCCAGGAAAATCATATTGATTTCATCGGACCGGGTGAAATTTTTATCAGCCGATCCCTTTTTATAGGCCACACCCAATACCCGCAAACCTGCAGCGCTCAATGTGGTATATTCTGTACGAATGGCTTCCAGCTTATCTTTCATGGGGATAGCGCCTGCTGCTGTTTCAGCTTCATCACAAATAGTAAGAATAGAATTTAATGCTCCCTTCGTAATGGCGAAATTATCAGTGGCGTTCTTCACCTGTATGGTTAATCTCTTCCTGATAAAGTCATACGGTATTTCTGCCTGTACTGTAAAGCCTTTTCCATCACCCGTGTAACTTGAACGGATGGCTTCATCAATCGGGTTTTTAAATCCTTGCTGCATCGTAGCATTTAACCATGCAAATTGTAATGTTTTTTCTGAGTGATTGCCTTCAATATCCAGCGCATCCTTCAGTGTTACTTTGCCTTCCGTGATGGTACCCGTTTTATCGGAGCATAAAATATTCATGCATCCAAAATTTTCGATAGACGAAAGCCGCTTTACAATTACCTGTTGCTTCGCCATAGCCCTGGCACCGACAGAAAGATTTACACTGATGATGGCGGGCAACAGTTGAGGTGTAAGTCCGACAGCCAATGCAAGAGAAAATAGAAAGGAATCTAACGCAGGTTTATGCAGCAATACATTAATGGCAAAGATGATGATCACCAGTACCAGTGTAATTTCCATCAGCATGTATCCAAACTGGCGGATACCTTTTTCAAAATCTGTTTCCGGAATTTTTGTTCCCAGCTTATCTGATATTTTACCGAATTCAGTCTGCTTGCCCGTTTTAATAACTAACGCTTTTGCCTTGCCGCTGATTACATGCGAACCCATAAATAGTGAATTGCTTCTTTTGGAAAGTGGCGCATCAATGGCCGCTATGCCCACCGATTTTTCAACCGGGTATGTTTCCCCGGTAAAAGCGGCTTCATCAATAAACAGTTCTTTAGATTCTATCAGTAAACTGTCGGCAGGGATCACGCCTCCTGCGGATAAAACGATGATATCTCCCGGCACTGCGTTTTCAACCGGCAGTTCCATTTCTTTTTCGTCTCTTACGATCCTGCATTTTATCTGCACCATTTTTAATAACTCTTCCACGGCATTGGCGGCTCCTTTTTCCTGCCAAAAACCGAGTATGCTGCTTACCAAAATAATCAGCAGAATAATGACCGTGTCTGAAATGTCACCCAGTGCCATTGACAACAAAGCAGCAGCTATCAGCAAAATCGTGATCGGGCTTTTAAACTGTAACAGAAAAAGAATAATAGCCGATGAATTTGATTTTGCCTTGAAACTATTTTTACCATATTGTTTAAGCCTCGCATTGGCTTCTGGTGTTGATAGTCCTTTTGAAGAACAGGAAATATTTTTGAAAGCATCTTCAGGTTTAAGCGCCCAGAAAGTGTCTGTCGAAGGGTTTGTAGAATTTGGCTGCATGCGTAAAGTTACCTTAAAATTATTTTCGTTCCCTTAAATCTCACTTCATGCAGTTTAAAACTCAGCCTGGTGTGCACTGACGAAATTTAGGAAACTGCTTTAACTTAGTGCAATTAATCATTGCATAAAATAAGGGAATGCCTGCATCAAAAAAGAAATTGCCCCTGGCAGCCGACGGACGTATCTGGATCAGTACCGCTGAGGGAAAGTTGGTCGGTAAAGGCCGCATTGAACTGCTTGAAAAAATTAAACAATATGGCTCTATCCGGCAGGCTGCTATGGCGATGGAAATGAGTTACCGGCAGGCCTGGCAGTTAATAGATGACATGAACACTAAGGCACAAACGCCCCTGGTAATTTCAACGCGGGGTGGCAAGGGTGGTGGCAATGCAACTGTAACAGAAAAAGGCGAACAATACATTGCGCTCTTCAACAGCTTCAATAAAAAATTTCAGCAATTGCTTGCACAACAAACACAGCATTTTATTTTTTAAAATGCCATTTTGGTATTATGTTTGTTTTCGTTATACCTCAACAGGTATAACGAAACTTGTTCCAAGTCTTCCTCCAATTATACCAGGACTATAAAAGATAAACAATGAAATTTGTTGCTGGAATTGCTATAAGTTATTTTTTTATGACGCCGATTTTGGCGCAGGACAGCAGCCAAATAAATAAAAACTACGGTGATTCAACACATGCTGCAGTATTAAATGAAGTAGTTGTTACGGCTTCCAGGATACCTGAAAGTATATTGCAATCGCCGGTGAGTATCGAAAAGCAAACGGCAGTCTATTTTAAAAACTCGGCTTCTCCTTCTTTTTTTGATGCACTTGAAAATGTGAAGGGCGTGCAGATGATTACGCCCAGCCTGGGTTTTAAGGTAATCAATACCAGGGGATTTGCCAACACTACCAATGTACGTTTTGCACAACTGGTAGATGGAATGGATATACAGGCACCGCATTTGGGTGCGCCGATTGCCAATGCACTTGGTCCCAATGATCTTGATATAGAAAGTGCAGAAATTATTCCGGGGGCGGCATCTGCCTTATACGGAATGAATACAATCAATGGCCTGGCCAACTTCATTACCAAAGATCCTTTTACAAGCGAAGGGGTAAGTATACAACAGAAAACCGGTGTCAATCATTTATATGATGCCAACAGCAGCGCTTCCATTTTTACCGAAACCAGCCTTCGCATTGCGCACGCTTTTTCTAATAAATTTGCCTTTAAAATAAACGCCACTTTTACAAAGGGAAATGATTGGGTAGCGGATGATCGCACCGATTTAAATGCAACAGCCAATTCCAGTGCAGGGCTGACTGGCGCAGATAATCCTGCCGTTGATCCTGTAAACGGTTATGGCAATGAGTCATCCAACAGGCGAACACTTGTGTTGCGGGGGAAAAGCTACGTCGTGGCCCGTACTGGATATTATGAAAAACAGGTCGCGGATTATCACCTGCAAAATGCCAAAGCAGATGCAGCACTGGTATATAAAATCAATAAAAACAGTACCCTTACCTACACTTACAAATTTGCCATACTGGATAATATTTACCAGCGTGCCAACCGGTTCCGGCTGGCGAATTACCGGGTGCAACAGCAAGGGTTTACGTTAAAGACATTGGCCGTAACTGCCCATGCGTACTGGAATGCAGAGAATACCGGAGATTCTTATAACCTGCGCTCCATGGCAGAAAATATGGACAAGGCTTTTAAGAGCGATGACAGCTGGTTTAGCAATTATTCCAGCCGGTTTAACGGTACAGTCTCAGCTGGTACCCCCATACCGCAGGCTTTGCAGATGGCAAGGTCATTTGCTGATTCGGGTAGATTTGAACCCGGCAGCAATGCCTGGAAAACGACTTTTGATAAATTAAAAAACATCAACAACTGGGATGCCGGTGCAGCGCTTCGTGTTAAAGCCAACCTGGTAAATATCGACGGGCAGATCAATATAACAGACGCGTTTTTACCCGGCCTGAAAAAGAGTGCCCTGATAGAATTGCTGGCTGGTTTTGATTACAGAACGTATATCGTTGTGCCAGACGGCAATTACTTTATCAACCCTGTAAAGCAGGATCCGTACAGCAACCTGGTGTACAGTAAAACCGGTGGCTTTATCGCGGCAGCAAAACAACTGTTTAACAAACAATTGAAATTGGGTGCTACTTTAAGGGTGGATAAAAATGATTATTTCCATACTACTTTTAACCCACGTTTTTCAGCTGTTTATGCTACGTCCGAAAAAAATAGTTTCAGGATATCGTTCCAAAGCGGTTACCGTTTTCCCAGCTTGTTTGAAGGGTTTAGCAATGTCAACAGCGGTGGTGTAAAAAGAGTGGGTGGGTTAAAAGTAATGTCCAATGGTGTTTTTGAAAACTCCTGGTTAAAGTCATCTATTGATGCATTTAAGGCAGCTGTAATTAAAGACGTAAATACCGGGGGACTTACCAAAGCCGCAGCCATTAAAAAGAACCAAACCATGTTAATGAAGAACAGCTACACTTACCTGGTGCCAGAGCATATTAAATCGTTTGAGATTGGTTATAAAGGCCTTTTTCTTGAATCAAAATTATTGGTGGATGTCGATTTTTATTACAACCAGTACCATTCATTTATCGCCCAGGTAGAAGCAAGTATTGCCAAAACAAACATTGCAGATTCAATCGCTTTTTATTTGAATGACAATAAATTGCAGGACCGCTACAGGTTATGGACCAATTCAAAAACCACCGTGTTCAATTATGGTGGCAGCCTGGGTGTAAAATATAACCTCTTGCGCAACCTGCTCATCAATGCCAATGTTGCTTACGCAAAGCTGGATAGAAAAACCGGTAATGATGGTTTGGAGGATGGCTTTAATACACCCAAATGGATCACCAATATTACACTATCGTCGGATCATCTTTATAAAGGCATTGGTGCTGGTATTACTTACAAATGGCAGAGCAGTTATTACTGGCAATCTTTTTTGGTAAACGGCCAGGTGCCTGCTTACGGCAGTATGGATGTGCAAATGAACTACCAGTTTAAAAAGCCAGGGGTAAGCGTAAAACTGGGTGCCACCAACCTGTTGAATCGTTATTACTATTCTTTCCTTGGCGGACCTTCTATTGGCGGACTTTATTACTCAACGGTAACGTATATGTTCTAGCACATTCAGCCGGTATAGTTTTTCGGAGTAATTTTTATTGTATTCTCCAGATGAAATGAAATTAAAATGTGGCATAATCTGTCACTTTAATCGCTTTCATATTGCAACGCGAAGTATTTTGCCAGTTCAATTTTACACGCACCGGGAACCGGGGGCTATCTGGTAACTGAAATATAGCAGGGTTGTCTACAGTCATCCTCGAAGTATCGGCTCCATTTGTAAAATGAAAAACCAGGCTACCACATGCACACGGGCATTCCAGCAAACACGGGCAATACCGCAAATCAATGCCTGTAATCATGCCTTCATTGGCATACACCACAACTTTTTCTTTTTTGCAGGAATATAACAGGCCCGCTAATGCCAGCAATAGAATATATTTCATAGCTTTTACAGGCTGACAAAAATACAATCAAATTGGTTGCATGGATTTTTTAAACAGGTTTGTCCATCTTTCAAAACCTGGCAGCCACTTGGCGAAACAAAAATAAAATTCATCCAACAAAAAAATACCTGCTTGCTATTTGCCTGATTATTTGTTTTTTTGAGTTGCCATAAGGGAATTTGAATAAAACCACCGCAGCTTACAATTCGGCTATATATGATACGTCATTCCGTTATTTTTACCTTAACCTGCTTAAAAAATAGTGCCGAAGAAAAGGCATTCTTAGCAGCAGCTGCAACGCTATCCAACATACCAGGAGTGCTTAATTTTGAAATGCTTAAACAAACAAGTAAAAAAAATAGTTTTGATTTCGGCTTTTCAATGGAGTTTGAAAGCCAGCAATCGTATGATGCGTATTCCAGCCATCCGGGTCATCAACAATTTATTCAGCAATATTGGGTAAAGTACGTGCAGGATTTTCTGGAGATTGATTATGAACCATTGCAATAATAGCCCTCAAACAAAATAAATGTCAGTCAGGCAATATGCGTAATTTGTTGCCTGTAATAAAATAGACTATGGAACCCGAAAAATTAAGAAGCGCCAGCTGGTTTGGGCGTAAAGACAAGGACGGTTTTATATACCGTGCCTGGATGAAGAACCAGGGTGCACCACCAGACATGTTTGATGGCAGACCAGTGATTGGCATCTGCAATACCTGGAGTGAATTAACGCCCTGTAATGGACACTTTAGAGAGTTGGCCGAAGCAGTAAAAAAAGGCGTGCTGGAAGCAGGTGGCTTTCCCGTAGAATTTCCCGTAATGTCGCTGGGTGAAACACTGATTAAACCTACTGCCATGTTGTACCGCAACCTGGTAAGCATGGATGTGGAAGAATCTATCCGGGCCAACCCGGTAGATGGTGTAGTGTTATTGTGCGGGTGTGATAAAACAACGCCTTCGCTGGTAATGGGCGCCTGCAGTGTGAACATTCCCACGTTGGTTATTTCCGGCGGCCCCATGTTAAAGGGCCACTGGAAAGGAAAAGACATCGGCACGTCCGACATCTGGCGTTTTGATGCGGCACATAAACTGGGACAAATTACAACCGAAGAATTTATGGAGTCGGAAGCCTGCATGGCCCGTACGCAGGGGCATTGCGCCGTGATGGGTACAGCTTCTACTATGGCGGTAATGGTAGAAGCACTTGGACTTTCGCTGCCCAACAATGCTTCTATACCAGCAGCGGATGCCAGGCGAAAAGTGTTCTCGCAACTCTCCGGGCGACGCATTGTAGAGATGGTAAAGGAAGACCTTACCATGTCAAAAATTTTAACCCGTAAAGCTTTTGAAAATGCCATCATGGTGAATGCTGCCATAGGGGGGTCGACCAATTTTGTCATTCACCTGCTGGCTATCGCAGGTCGCATTGGTGTTGATTTAAACATTGAAGATTTTGATAAGTATTCCCAGGGAATACCGTTGCTGGCCAACATCCAGCCATCGGGTGACAATTATATGGAAGACCTGTATTACTCTGGTGGTTTACCTGCGGTGATCAAAGAAATGAAATCTATTATTCACAATGATGCGATTACTGTAAATGGTAAGATGATGGGTGACAACTGTGCGGCAGCAGAAGTGTATGACCGCAATATTATCAGCACCATGCAGGAGCCATTCAAGCCCGAATCAGGCATACTGGTAGTAAAGGGAAACCTTGCACCCGATGGTGCGGTGCTGAAGCCATCGGCAGCCACACCGGCACTATTAAAACATTCCGGTAAAGCGGTGGTGTTTGAAAATATAGAAGACTACCACGCACGCATAGACGATCCTGCACTGGACATAGATGCAACCAGCATTATGGTGTTAAAAAATGTAGGACCAAAGGGCTATCCCGGCATGGCGGAGGTAGGCAATATGACCCTGCCAAAAAAATTACTGGAACAGGGTGTTACAGACATGGTACGTATTTCAGACGGCCGGATGAGCGGCACAGGTTTTGGAACAACCGTGTTGCATGTGTCGCCGGAAGCCGCAGTGGGCGGCCCGTTGGCGCTGGTAAAAAACGGAGACATCATCAGCCTGGATGCGCATGAAAGAACATTGCAGTTGGAAGTGAGTGAAGAAGAACTGGCTGTTCGCAAAGCTGCCTGGAAACAAACAGAAACGATGCAGACAAGGGGCTATGTGCACTTGTATCAAACGCATGTAGAGCAGGCACACCTGGGTGCAGACATGGATTTTCTAAAAGGCGGCTCGGGCAGTAAGGTAAGCAGGGATTCGCACTAAAGAGTTATGAAGAAAGTTATAAGTTGTAAGTTATAGGTTTTAAGTTGGCGCATACGGGTTCGAAGCTGTATGCATCTTTTCCGGCTAATAAGTGTAAAGACCCATATTGATATTGCTCTTGTGACAACTAAAAAGAATCAAAATGTAAGACTCTGCAACTTATAACTTAAAGCTTATAACCTACAACTCTTAAAAACTTATGACTTATTACTTACAACTTATAACTCAAAGAACATGTCTTTTAAAAACAAAACAGCAATTGTAACAGGGGCAGGGCAGGGCATTGGTCTGGAGATATGTAGCAAACTTGCACAGAAAGGCGCCAATGTAATTTTAAACGACCTGGATGAAACCCTTGCTGATAAGGCCGTACAAAAAGTTATAGATGCAGGCGGTGCAAGTTGCATTGCCTTTTCGGGAGATGCGGGCGAGCCTGGATTTATACAACGTATGGTAGATACCGCAGTTTCCAGGTTTGGTCAGCTCGATATTGTAATAGCCAATGCCGGCATCACTTTGTTTGGTGATTTTTTTACTTATACCCCGGAAGCATTCTTCAGGGTAATGCAGGTGAACCTCGGTGGTACTTTCTTTTTAGCGCAGGCAGCAGCCAATCAAATGAAAAAGCAGGCTTCTGGCGGATCTTTATTATTTACCTCTTCTGTTACCGGGCACCAGGCACATAAGGATTTGGCAGCATATGGCATGAGCAAGGCGGCACTGGAGATGCTGGCAAAAAATTTAGTGATAGAATTATCGCAATTTAAAATCAATGTAAATACCATTGCGCCCGGTGCCACGCTAACCGAGCGCACGATGGATGACCCGGAATACGCAGCCACCTGGAGTCGTATAACGCCTATGGGCCGGGCCGCCACTGTTACCGATATAGCAGATACGGCACTGTTCCTGGTATCAGAAAAAGCAAAGCATATTACCGGGCAAAGTTTAGTGGTGGATGGCGGATGGACCTGTATCAGTCCTTCACCATTTTAAATTTTGGCAAGCAATATTTCAATAATTTTAGTTGGAAAAATCTAACCTGTGAAGACGCTTGCGTCTTGCTTATTTCTTTTCATGCAAAACCAGTTGCGATTCAACGATGATCTTGTAATACACTTCCTTTTGCCCGGTTTCGTCTTTATTTTTATTCATTAGTTCCAGCAAAATTTCAGTAGCTTTTTGACCCTGTATATATGGGTATTGTTCCACTGAAGCCAGCGGTGGATAAGCACTGTAGCTGCTGATGGGTAAATTGGCAAAACTTACAAAACAGATATCCTTGTTTATTTTTCGTTTTCTTTTTTGCGCATACTGGATGGCATCCAGTGCCACGTAATCGTTGAAGGTAACGATGGCAGTGGGTTTTCGTTTCGAGCTCAGCAGTTCTTCCATGGCAAGTTGTGTACCTGTTAAAGAAAGATCGCTGTTTACAACAAGCGATGGATCAAACTTCAAACGGCTTTTTGTCATTGATTGCTGGTAGCCTTCTTTTCTTTCCTGGCTGGCCAGTAATTTTTCAGGACCATTGATCATGCCGATTACCCGGTGCCCTTTTTTAATGAGGAATGAAACCGCCTGCAATGTCCCGGAAATCATGTTGGAACTTACATAATGGATATCGCTCATTTTAGGAATGCGATCGAAAAACACTACGGGGATGCCGTATTTTTTCAGGCTTTCAAAATGTTCGTAATTGACCGTGTTTTTAGAAATGGAAATGATCACACCATCCACCCGGTGCTGTTTCATGGTTTCCAAAATCTTTTTTTCTCTTTCTTCACTATCATGCGACTGGCCAAGGAGTACTGTGTATTTATTCTTTTCAGCCGTATCTTCAATGCCATTTATAGAGGTGGAAAAAAAGGCTTCCGCCAGTTCAGGAATGATAACCCCGATAGTAAAAGTTTTTCGCTGCTGAAAAAAAATCGCTGTTTGATTGGGCTCGTAATGCAATTCTTTGGCCAGTTGCTGTACACGCAATTTGGTGCGTAAGCCAATGTTTGGGTGATCGTGTAAAGCCCTTGAAACTGTTGAAAAAGAAATGTTCAGTTGTTTCGCTATTTCTTTAATCGTTGTTGGCTTTTGCTCCATGGCCCTAAAGTAAATCGTTTTTTATACATGTGGTTAAAACAGTAAAACGTTTGCGTAGTTTTCTCCGCAAACCTTTGCATAATTTAACGCTTTATGCAAAGGATTTTTCCTGGACGAATAATGTGCATTTTACAGCACATTACTCTACGTGTAGCAGACATCCATTGCATAATAACAATTGCAATAATTTAAAACCAATCAATCAATGACAAAGTTCGTATTTGTTCTGTCAGGCATTTTTACTGTAATGATAGCAGCGGCCCAAAACAAAACAATTGTATATAAAGAGAGCCAGGAAGATATTGTAAATCCTGAAAGAGGTTTTTACATTCCATCCGGAACAAGGGCCAGCAATTTTGTTGTATTGGACGCAGAAAAATTGAAGGCGTACCGCAATAACCCACAGCGCAGTTCCAAAGCCAGTTACACGGTGAAGGTAAGTTTAATTTACCGCGGCTATGAACTGGATACTTTTAAAAATCAACCTTTGTCAGCTGCCTTTTTAGCCAATCTGCAAAAAGATTTTGATGCGGTACGTGCAGCGGGGGTAAAGATGATTCTGCGCTTTGCATACACCAATACTTCGCACGAAGGCAATTGCGGGGATGAGTATAAAATATGTCCTCCTTATGGGGATGCGCCACGAAACATCACGCTCAATCATATACAACAATTGAAGCCGTTGCTGCAACACAATGCGGATGTAATCGCCGTGCTGCAGGAGGGTTTTATCGGTATCTGGGGTGAGAATTATTTTACTGATTATTTTGGCGATGCATCCAACAGCGGCATTGGAAAAGTGCTTGACAGCAGCTGGCGTCACCGCAATGAATTGCTGCAGGCCTTGCTGGATGCCTTGCCCAAAAGCAGGATGGTACAGGTTCGTACGCCACAGATAAAACAAAAGTTTGTATATGGCCCGTCGGCACCAACTACGAGCGCACCACTTCAATTAACAGCAGCGTTTAATAATTCCGATGCATCAAGGATTGGTTTTCACAATGATTGTTTTTTATCGGGAGAAGATGATTACGGTACTTTTTACGACTATGGAAGTTCCAGTCAGCAAAGACAACCGGCAAACGCAGTACTTAGAAAATACATTGAAGTGGATACAAAATTTACAGTTGTTGGCGGTGAAACATGCGATGATAGTTTTAGTCCGCAGAATGATTGTGCCCCTGCCGGCCATGCAGAAAAGGAAATGCGCAGCATGCATTACAGTTACCTGAATGCGGCTTACAATAATGATGTAAACAACGACTGGGATAGCAGCGGCTGTCTTGACAACATCAAAAGAAATCTTGGCTACCGTTTTGTTTTACGCAAAGCAATATTACAACAGCAATTGAGTAAAGCATCTCCGATAGCAATTGATTTTACGATAGCCAATCTTGGCTATGCGGCTGCATATAACCCCAGGCCGGTAAAGATTATTTTGCGTAACATCACAACAAAAAAAGAATATGCCATTGTCTTAAAAGCAGATCTGCGTTTATGGTTTAGCGGAACCCACCACATACAGGAAAAGTTGCAACTACCTTTGGGTATCAATCCCGGTAATTACCAGTTACTTTTATTTTTACCCGATGCTGCTGAAACCCTTGCTGGTCGGTCCGAATACGCTGTGATGCTGGCCAATGAAAATATGGTTGAGAAAGCAACAGGCTACAATGATCTTCACCACACAATCCGCATAAAATAAATTTACCATCACTGCTGATAGTTTGCACAAAATCGCTTTTTACCCTTAGGGCCAGGGTATATGTGCTTCTTGTAATCTGCGATTACGCAGGCAATTGCTATGCTTTGCAAACGTTAAAATAATCCATTTGTATTACCGCAATAATTGCCGCCTTTAGTTGTGATAAATCTTGAAAATTTGATTTATGACCAACAGGGAAATGACCTTTTTGCCGGGCGATTCAATGCCCGAAATTTACCTTTCTACATTATTTGATCGCTTTCTTATTCAAACAAGATAATGTTGAGAAGTTAAGCAAACGTTTTACCTGTTTACACAAACGATTGCAATTTTAAAAACCACCAATGTAGTGGTTTTGCCATTTTTTTAAGAAGGTATTATCCTCCAAATTAGCAACACCAATAATAACAGCATTTTTTGTCTGACGCCTTGCGAAGCCGCTGCTATTTACCACAGAAAAATATTGCTTAAATATTATAAACCAAAAACTGAATTGCAATGAAATGTTTTAAAAGAAATTGGCTGTTTATCATACTGCTCTGTTTTAATATTACAGTGCTGGCCCAGCAACGCACAGTAACTGGTGTAGTAACCGGTGATAAAGAAGGAAAAGCGCTGGCTGGTGTTACTGTGGTTGTTAAAGGTGCAGCAACTGCCACCAGTACCAATACGGATGGTGCTTACAGCATCAAAGTCCCTAACGGAAATGCATCGCTCGTTTTTTCATCTGTGGGATATGTCAATTCAGAGATGGCTGTAAAAAACCAGTCTTCCATTGACATTACTTTAGTGGCAGTCAATAAACCGCTGGATGAAGTAGTGATCATCGGGTATGGCACGCAAAAGAAAAAAGATCTCACCGGTGCTGTATCCTCAGTAAAAGCAAAAGACCTCGTAATATCTTCTGGTCCTGAAATTGGCAATATGCTGAAAGGCAAAGTCGCAGGACTAACCATTCGTCAAAACAGTGCGCAGCCCGGTGGCGGACTGGATATACTCATCCGGGGAGCAGGCTCTGTCAATGCCAGTAACGCACCGCTGTTTGTGGTGGATGGTTTCCCGATTTCTGATTTGCAGCAGCCAGAAAGTGGCGGCCGCTACCAGGCCGGTACACAGAGTATTTTAAACTCTTTCAACCCGAACGATATACAATCCATTGATGTATTAAAAGATGCCAGTGCCACATCCATTTACGGATCAAGGGCTGCCAATGGCGTTATCCTGATCACTACAAAAAGAGGTGCTGAAGGCGCTGTTAAAGTGCAGTATTCCAATAATTTTTCTTTTCAGCATTACAACAATCCTTTTGATGTACTGCCTTTGAATGAATGGATGCAGGTGCGCAATGAAGCCGGGCAAGAGCAGTGGGATTTTGATAACAATGTGATTCCTTATGGCACGCGTACACGAGCTGAAGCAGAAGCCAACCCGGTGAACGGATTGTACAAAAAACTGTATACACAAAATGCCATCAACAATGTGGGAAGGGGTACGGATTGGTTGTCGCTCGTTACACGGGATGGTGCAACAGCGCAGCACAATATCAGTGTTTCGGGTGGTACCAAATCTACCCGGTATTTGTTATCGGGGAATTATTACGATCAGCAGGGTATTGTAAAGAATTCGGGTTTTAAAAGATATTCAGTCAGGGCCAACATCGACCAGGACATTAACAAGTTTATCAAGATGGGTATGAATTTAACTGCCAGCAGGATAGACAACAACAACAGCCAGCTGGGTGGTGATCAATACGAAAACTCAGGAGTGATAAGGGCTGCGATTCAGCAGGGGCCGCATATACAGGCCATTGATGAAGATGGTAACTATCCGTTGAATCCGCAGCTGGCTCTGCAACCCAACCCATATTCTTTATTAACCATTACCGATCAAAGCAGGATAGAAAGAATGCTGGGAAATGTTTTTATAGACATTACTCCCATAGCCGATTTGGTGATTAAATTAAAAGCCGGCATGGACAGGGGCTATACCAAAAGACAAAGCTATATCCCCACGACTACATTGCATGGAGCGCTGGAACATGGAAGGGCTTCTGTTAGCAACGGAGATAAAGATGATTATTTACTGGAAGCAACAGCCAACTATTCCAAAACATTTTTAACGGATCATAAAATAGAATTGCTGGCGGGTGTATCACAACAAACATTTGTAAACCGTTTAAGCAGCGGCGGCGCAACGGGTTTTATTACGGACGCTTTTTTATGGAATAACCTCGGCGCAGGAAGCATACAATTGCCAACGAATTCTGCAGGCTCCAAAAACCTGATCGCATCTTATTTTGGCCGCATCAATTACAATTTTAAAAGCAGGTATTTATTAACAGCAACCGTACGTACAGACGGAGCAAGTGTATTCGCCGTTAATAACAAATGGGCTACTTTTCCATCAGCAGCCTTTGCCTGGAACGTAGCAGAAGAATCTTTTTTCAAGCCGCTGAAAAACGTAGTATCTCAATTTAAATTAAGAGTGAGTTATGGTCAGACAGGTAATGCCACCATCAACAGCAATGCCTTTGCTGCTTATGGCGCTTACCCCGCCTGGTTATCAGGAAGTGATTCAAGAATGATCGGCGTTTCTTTATCAAGACTGGAGAATCCGAATTTGAAATGGGAAACAACAACCGGCACCAATCTCGGCCTGGACTTCTCATTGCTGGACGGAAAAATTGACGGATCGGTAGAAGTATATAACAATGTGATTTCTGATTTGCTTGATACAAAAACTTTGAACTCTTACCAGGAAGTAAATACCATCATCGCCAATATTGGTAAAACGCAAAGCCGCGGTTTTGAAATCACCATCAATACCCGCAACATATCTACCGCTAACTTTCAATGGCGCACCATGTTTGCACTTTCCAGGTACAAAGACAACTGGAAGGAAAGAGCTCCCGACTGGAAACCTACCGTGTATGAAAATGCAAATGACCCGATAAGATCCGTATACAGCCGGCTTTCTGATGGTATTTTACAAGTAGGAGAAAAAGTACCTGCCTCCCAGCCCGAGCTTAAGCCCGGCATGATCAAGATTAAAGATGTGGACGGGTTTCAGCGGGATGTGAATGGCAACCCGGCAGTGGATGCCAACGGCAGATTTTTAAGAACAGGTAAAGCAGATGGCTTGATTGATGATGCTGATACAAGACTGTTGGGTACCTCTGACCCAAGTTATATGGCTGGCATTACCAACATTCTTACTTACAAAAATTTCTCTTTGAATTTTGATTTCAATGCTTTGTTTGGCCGTCGTCTGGCCGATCCAAATTATACCGCTTATGGCATCAGTGCTTATGGTGTGTATGCCGAAGGATACAATGCATTGCGGTCTGTAAAAAACAGGTGGACACCAGCCAATCCATCAACCACACAGCCAAGTTCTTTCTGGGGTTTTTCACCTTACAGTGTAGGAGATTTCTTTTTACAGAAAGCCTGGTTTGTAAGATTGCAAAATGTGTCGCTGGGATACAACCTGCCGCATACAATTTTAAAACGCGTTTTTTCATCAGCCCGTATTCATGTGGATGCGCAGAATCTTTTCGTGATCACTCCCTATACCGGTGTTGATCCTGAAACAGATTCCTATACTGCCGCCTATCCGTACATCAGAACATTTACTGCGGGATTAAATTTTACATTTTAATAAAATACTTAAAAGATAAAACAGATGAAACTATATAAATTATTACTGCTCCCATTATTACTGCTGTTAAACAGTTGTACCAAAGACCTTGTGCCGATTGATTATGCGGAGATTAACCCCAGTATTTTTCCCAAGTCTGCAGCCGACCTGGATGCGATGGTGAATGCGGCTTATTATCCTTTAAGAGGAGCATGGTCTGATGGTATTTTTTCTACTTCAGAAAGGGGCGTGATGTTTTTAAGCGATGCCACTACGGAAATTTTGCATGGTAAATATGGCGACCAGATGCTGGCTTCGTTGCAAAACTATAAACCAACTGACGAGTTGTTTACGCGGTACTATGATGATTTTTATAACAAGATTAGCCGCATGACTTTAACGATTGATTTAATAGAGAAATCAACCGTGAGTGATGACCTTAAGAAAAAAGCCATTGCACATGTGCGTTGCGCAAGAGGTTTATTGGCGTACACTTTATTTGATTTATACGGTCCATTGGTAATTGCTCCACTGGAAATTTTACAGAATCCGTTGCAGGAAGCACCATTGGCAAGGTTGAACAATGCAGATATGGTAGCATTTATTGAAGCCGACCTGGAAGCAGCCGCCATCGACTTACCTGCACCCCAGGATGGTGAATATGGCCGCTTTAATAAAGCGCTCGCAAAAATGATTGATATCAGGCTGAACCTGCATGAAAAAAACTGGGCGAAAGTAAAAACACTAAGCGATGAAATCATTGCCTACAATGCCTATTCACTGGATGCTAATTATGCGGCCATGTGGGATCTGGATGGCGCCAAAAATAGCCATGAAGTAATATGGGCGATACCCTGCGATTATGCAGGCACGAGCGAAAATCAATGGCAACTGATGGTATTGCCGGCAACCTTTGCACCCAAGGGTGGTTTTGGAACGATCACCAGCACCTGGTGGTTTTACGACCGCTTTGAAGCGAACGATAAAAGAAAGCAAATGATGATTACAGAATTTACCGGCACCGATGGCATTACCTATAACAGGGCCAGCCCGGGAGCGATACTGGACTGGGGGCCGATTCCATTAAAGATGAACCAGGATGCAGACAGAACAACCGGTCTTACAACAGTAGATATTGTGATGTACCGCTATGCTGATGTGTTGCTGTCAAAAGCCGAAGCAATTGCCAATGCAGGTACGCCGACAGAAGAGGCAATGGAATTGATCAATGTAGTAAGAAGAAGAGCAGGACTTGCTGATAAAAAATTATCAGACTACAGTTCGTTATCTGCATTTAACGATTTGATTTTACTGGAAAGAAGCCACGAGTTTTGGTGCGAGAATGGCCAGTACCGTGCAGACCTTATTCGCCATGGCAAATTTGTAAGCCGCTGCCAGGAAGTAACACAGTCAACTTATACAGGACCTAACAAAGTGGTGTATCCCTTTTCTTTAAAAGCAGTTAGTGAAGGCAAGGGTAAGTTTATTCAAAACCCGGGGTATAATTAAACCAGCACAGTGCATAAAAGGAGCAGGCCTTGCGAATTGAAGGCGTCGCACAAAGCTGAAAAAGTACAAGGGAGTGACACAACGATGCTGCTATGAAATGCGATAGTTGGTAGCAAACTTTTTAATAAATACGTGCACATAAAATTGAGTATGAAAAAGAAAAACTGGTATAGAATATTTTTTTCCGGTGTGGTATTGTGCTGTTTGCTAAGCTGCAAAAAAAGTAAAACAACTCCACCACCGGTTGTTGACAATACCATTACCTACGATATTTCGGCAGCGATTTTTCCCAATCCTGAAAGAGGGTTTATGCATAACATGGATGTGCACTCTGAGGGAACGCCGCTAAGTACAACTTTGCTTGCTTCCATGCGTGCACAGAATGTATCCATGGTGTTGCGCTTTTTTTACCTGGAAGCGTTTAAAGACAAAGCCATCAGTGCCGTGGAACTCGGTTTAATACAGGGTGACCTGGATAAAATAAGGGTGGCCGGCCTGAAGGCGATACTTCGTTTTGCATATACCGATAGCATTGGCGGGGCAGATGCACCGTATGCGATTATTGCCCAACATATAGATCAGCTAAAGCCCATTTTTGAAGCCAATAAAGATGTGATTGCTTTTGTGCAGGCTGGTTTTATCGGCGCGTGGGGCGAATGGCACAGCTCAACCAACGGGCTTGCCACGGCCGACAATGAACGGCAGGTATTGAACAAACTATTGAGTGTTTTACCCCAGGATATTATGGTGCAGGTGAGAACACCCACAGCCAAACAGCAAATATTCAACAGCAATTTACCTGTAACGGCAGATATTGCCTATACCAGCGAAGGAAGGGCAAGGGTAGGTCATCACAACGACTGTTTTTTAACCGGCGGAACCAATTATGGAACCTATACCAACGTAACAGCAGAGAAACAATACATCAGCGATGACGCATTGTATGTTCCTACCGGTGGAGAAACTTGTCCGCCGGAAAACGGGTATGACCCCACTTGTAATGAAGGCAGAAATGAGATGAAACTGTTGCGGTGGACTTACCTGAATTTAGATTGGTATCCTGCAACCATCAATGAATGGAAAAATTCCGGTTGCTTTGATGAATTTCATACCTACCTCGGTTACCGGCTGGCGTTGGTAAGCGCTAAATTTCCTGACCAGGTTACTGCCAACGGTACGCTTGCTGTTGCCATCAGTATTATCAACAAGGGCTATGCGCCGCTCTATAATAAAAAGAATACTTACCTGGTGCTGAAAGACAAAACCTCCGGCACCTTGTATGAGGTGGCACTGGCTGCAGATCTGCGTACCTGCAAGCCAGCTGCTACACTGGCTGTCAGTGAAACGCCTGCGCTGACGGGCATTCCGGCAGGAACGTATGATATGTACCTGCGCATTTCAGACAATGCAGCCAACTTAAAACCGAGAATAGAATATGCTGTAAGACTAGCCAATACAGATACATGGGTAGAAGAAAATGGCGGCATGAATAACCTGAAACATCAACTGATAATAAAATAAAAACCAAACACTAAAAAATAAAAGTATGAAAAGAAATATCATTTATTTATTTGGAATGCTTGCCCTGGTGCTTGCTGGCAGCTCGTGTAAAAAAGACAAGGCGGGCAGTGGTTTAAAAGCCGTTTTTAGTTATGTGGCGGATGGCTATAAAGTAAACTTTACCAATTTTTCCAGCGGTGCTAAAGAGTATGTTTGGGATTTTGGAGATGGCAGCAATGTTACTTCAACCGGCAAAACGCCCCAGCATGTGTTTACAAAAAAAGGTGATTTCCTGGTGTCGCTCACTGCAAAAAATGGTACCGAAAGCAATACGTTTATTGACACCGTTAGTATCATCGGACCCAATATAAAAATTGACGGTGATTTCAGTGACTGGCAATACGTGCCTTACACGCATGAAAATGCGGCTACCTATGTAAGCAGCATGACTGGCATCAAAACCTTTGCATCCAGCCAGGCAATTAATTTTTACCTGGAAGGCACAACGGATATGAATATGGAGATTATTGATTTGTACATGGACACTGACAATAACCCCGCTACAGGTTTCAGTACCTGGATGTACCCTGCCGGTTCGGGTGTAGAATATTTGTGCGAAGGAAGTCCTGTTGGCGGCTGGGGAGATGTACTGCAGCATGCAGGCGGTCCTGGCGACTGGAGCTGGAACTCTGTTGCAGGCTTTAGTGATGCCATGCATTTTTCAGCAATCACTGTTAAAGGCGGTAAGAAAATTATTGAATTCTCCATTAAGAAGAGTTCGCTGGGAGCAATGAAGAACTTCGTGAATTTCTGTATTGTTGAATCCACTTCCGGCTGGGCTGAAGTGGGAAAAATGCCTGAAGCCGCCAATGCAGATTCTAAATTTTTAGCGGTTCCTCTTTAGGGTTAACGGATAAAAAGCAATAACCGAATTTAATTGACGCCTAATGCGACGCAAGTCATTAAGCAATTGATTTTTCAATGCCTGATGGCTTGTTTGTTTTTATAGACCTGAATGAAAAGAGTAGAAGTTATGAATGCTAATTAAGTACTGCCGTTCGCTCATTGATTGACATTGCTAACTATTTACCAGTTACATTTACTCCGGTAAAAAAACAATCATGAGCAAATCAGATCAATGGGTAATTATTACCGTAGTAGCAATATTATTGTTGCATATAGTTGTTTGGATAATTGGGTATCGTACCAATAAACTAATTCTTTTTACTGCTGCGGTAAACCTGCTGTCAGGCGCCTCCATCATTATTTACTGGTCCGTAAGGCAACTGATGGTTACGCAACACTATATTGAAACGAGAGAGGTAATTGTTTTAGCGTTTGAGATAGTTGTAATCGCATGTGCGGTGTATACAATTGTTGCTGGTCAAAAAAGTAATTTGCTGAAAGTATCGCAGTATGCATTTTTCGGAATTCATGTTACCGTACTAATAGCCGCATTCATTTTTTTACTGACTTTTAAAATGAATAAGCTGATGTAATTGACAGTTCATTTCAATTGAATGCAGTCTTTCTTTTATTTACGTACCTCATCAATATCCATTCTGCAACCAGCAAATTCAACACCCAGCCCAGCCAGGCGATGATCCGGTAACGGTCCATCGGGCCGAGGTTGGTGAAATCAGCCAAAATTACTTTCCATATACGTAATGATATCGCCGATAAAGTCAATGCATAACTCCTGATCATAAAAGCCCTGTGAGCAGTAAAATCTTTTTTAAAGGCTTTGAATACAGCCAGCGATGTAAATATCATCCACAACACCGATAGGGATACAAATGCAATGCGGGAGTATATTCCACCATTCGCGTAAAAACTCATTATTAATCCAGCTGGCCCGGTAACAAATAAAATATTGATTACGTATGCATAACCAAGCCGGCGGTGCAGCCTTGGTTTGGTTGTTAGTAGTTTTGTTGAAAACTGGCTGAAACCTGCCATCAATGCAAACATGCTGCTGAACACATGTATATAAAACGAAACCCTCCACACATCAATTAAAATATACGCCTGTTTCAATTGTAAGAAAGCGGCATTTATATCCAGCGATGTATATTGTAAAACAATTTTCAGCATCAGCCAGCTAAATATCGCCAGCATGAACAAGGCTATTTTTGCGGGTATGTTTTTGCAGGTTGGTTTCAATATCCTATTTTGTACACGCAAAAATAGGATATTGATGTAAGGAATGGATATACCTGTCACTTGTATTCGCTCCCAAATCTATAAAGCCATGATACGATTGAAAAGAATCTGCAGCATTTTTTTATTTATCACAGCAGCATTACTGTTTGCCTGTAAGTCCAAAAACATCAATGCGAAATCAGCTGCAGAACCGGATGGCGCAGAAGCTTCCATGCTTGCGGCAAGCACAAACGTTATAGGTTCTTATGCCGGAAATTTTGGCGACAACATGATTACATTGCTTATTACAAAAGTTACCGGCGATAGCCTGGAAGGCAGGTCGGTTGTGGGTGGTAATGACCGGCCTTTTAAAGGCGTGATGGCAGCTGAGGATGGTGTTATTACTGTTATTGCCAAAGAACCCGGCGAAGAAGTGCATGATGGAATATTTAAATTTTCGTTCGATAACAAAGCACCCGGCGTGTTAAAGGGAACCTGGGATCCATACCAGCCGACAAATGAATCAGGATCGAAAGAATATACACTGCAACGCCGGACTTTTGTCTACAGGACTGAAGTTGGTAGCTATCCGCAGGGCTCCCAACGGCTGCTGAAAGAGGAGGATGTAAACAATTTCAATACGGAAGAACTGGAGCAGATGCGCAACGAAATTTTTGCAAGACATGGATATTGTTTTAAAAAGAAATACCTGCGCCAGTTATTTGAAAATAAAGAGTGGTACATCCCCATTACAACTGAGGTAAAAAACATGCTTACGGATGTAGAAAGAAAAAACATCACGCTGATAAAAAGATTCGAAAAGTACGCAGCAGAATATAGCGATGAGTTTGGAAGATAAGTGATGAAGCGACGCCAGCTAAAATTCAATTCAAAATATTTTCATCTTACATTGATAAATTAATAAAATGGAAACAATTGATACAACCAAAATTCCCGTTGGCGTAGTCGGACTTGGTTTGATGGGTTGCAGCATTACCACCTGCCTGCTGATGGCCGGGCATCCCGTAGTTGCGGTGGCGCCGTTGCCGGCTGATCTTGAACATGCGGCTAAAAGAATTCAGGATCACTTGACTCGCTCGGTAGAACATGGCTTAGTTAAACAGCAGCCCGGGTATTACCTGCAGCAATTAATTATCACGGAAGACTACAGCTTGCTGAAGGATTGCGGGGTAGTAATTGAATGCACGCTGGAAAGCGAAATCATCAAACAATCAGTGTACAATAAGATTGAGGCAGTTATTGGCAGCGATGCCATTTTAACGAGCAATACATCCGCAATACCTATCAGTATTTTGCAAAAGCTGACCCTGCATCCGGAGCGTTTTTTTGGATTGCATTGGGCAGAACCATCTCATACAACCCGTTTTCTTGAAATTATTTGCGGTGAATTAAGTGATCCGGTAAAGGCTGAATTTTTATACAACCTGTCGCATCAATGGGGTAAGGAGCCTACCCTGGTAAGAAAAGATATCAGGGGTTTTATTACCAACCGCCTGATGTATGCCATGTACCGGGAAGCTATGAACCTGGTGGAAAATGGCTATGCTACAGTGGAAGATGTGGACCGGGCCTGCCGCAATAATACCGGTTACTGGATGACGCTGGTAGGCGTGTTTCGCTGGATGGACCTCACAGGCGTGCCGGCATATCATACCGTAATGAAAGATCTTTTTCCAACCTTACACAACGGTACCGAAGTGCCGGAACTCATTGATAAAATTGTACGGGAAGGCGGCAAAGGAGTTGCCAATGCGCACGGCTTTTATAACTATACGCCGGAAGAAGCGAAATTATGGGAGGAAACATTCACAGAATTCAGCTATGAGATACGACAGCTGGCGTTGAAGTACCCGGCGGATGTGGTTGAAAAAAAACTAAAGGCTAAAAATAATAAATAAGGCTGTTTAGTTTTACTAAATAATATACAGGATTTTCCGTGTCTCTTTTTTACAATAACTATATGTTTACTTCATTAACCCTTCACCTTGTTTGTATACGTATGCATAAATCAGGAAAGGTTTGAAAAGAATTTTTGTCGCAGTGCCCTGATATTTACAGGTTGTAGTGCGTTTGCAGGATTTAACCTGTACGCCTGCAACGATGAAATTTCGAAACCGCCACAGCTCTTTTTTAAAACAGCTTCGGCTATTTGATTAAATGATTTTGCTTCAGGATAAACCTCTTGTTATTATTCCTGCATCTTCTGTCCATCAGGACGGACGCGGTTTTAATGACGAATATAAGTGTTATGGATTTCCTGCAAAGAAAACAGAGATGTAAACAAACAGGCCCCTGCACTGGCGGGGCACCTGCTTGTCTATAGGCTATCATTCAACAAAGTTCCTTTCTGATAGTATTAAAACAACCTTGGGTCAAATACACAGTGCGGACCTGCAAAGAAGTTACCCATATGGGCTTTTCGATGCAACGCAGCGGTTTTGCGATTGTTTACTGTTTTGGAGGTTGCAGGGTTACTTTCTGCCGGTTCAGCCGGGGTAGTAAATACTGCTTTTATTCTTACGAATTGTTTTAAGGTGAATGTTTTCATTTGTTTAGTTTTTAAAGATGAATGTTAATGCCCTGTTTTACGGCTGCTGCTTTAAGCAACTGCCTGCAGGCAGACAATCGTTCAATTGTTTAACACGCAATACATAGCCTGCTGCACATGCAGGGTGTACAAGCGTACAATCGGGGTACACTGCCTGGCCGTTCGGCTAAGCAGTGTACCTGGTAGCAATAATCGTATGGAAAGGTGTAACTGTGTTACAGTATCCTTACACTTTTACCGGCTTCAAGGGCTTCAGTAACAAGGTGCATTCCTTCCTGACCAGGTGAAGAAATAATTACAAGGTCAATTGACCCATCCTGCAGAATCGCGTTTTTGTCCTGTACAAATTCTGCATCAGGGTAATATGCGGCGAATGAATGGCTGGTATTTGCCAATACTTTTTTTATGTGGAAATTGTTCGATTCGTTTTTACTGTCCAATTGAAAAGGCCTGGCTGCATCCCTGCATTCTATCAATCCCACATTCATTACGTTTGCCATAATTTATTTGTTTAACGTGTAATAATTACACAAAGATACGTACTTTTGTTTAAACGATTAAACACGCAGCTTGCTCCGTTGCCATCTGCTTGCATAATCCATTCGTTATCAGTTTAATTTATTCAAAAAAAGCCCATTGGTTAACGTAGAATTAACAGCCGGCTGGTTGTTGACTTTGCATAACTTTTACAAATTACCATGCAAAAGAGGGTTTCATTAAAGGATATTGCGGCAAAAGCAGGTGTGTCTGCTGCACTCGTTTCATATGTGCTAAATAACCGCCTTTCGGGCAGGATTAGCGTAGCTACAGCCCAAAAAATAAGGGATATTGCAGGACAGTTAAATTACAGTACCAACCAGCTGGCGAAAAGCCTTAAAACAAATAAAACCAATACCATTGGGCTTATAGTGGCAGATATTTCTAACCCGTTTTCTGCCAACCTTGCCCGCATTATTGAGGATGAAGCGGAAAAATGCCAGTACACAACCATCTTCGGTAGCTCCGATGAAGATCCCGGCAAATTTGACAAATTGGTACACACCATGCTGAACAGGAAAGTAGATGGCCTCATCCTTTCTCCGCCAGCAAAATCAGAAGCTGTGATTGAAAGCCTGCAGCAAAAGGATATTCCGATTGTTTTGCTGGACCGGTATTTTCCCGGCATCAAAACCAGCTATGTAATCATTGATAATTTTGCTGCATCAATGGAAGCTGTTCATCATTTACTATCTACGGGACGAACAAGAATTGGCATGATTACCTACGACAGCGAGTTACAACATTTACTGGAAAGAAAAAACGGTTATATCAGGGCATTAGAAAACAATGGTGTGCGGGTGGAAAAAGAATGGCTGCAGCTGGTTGGTATTGAAAATAACCAACAGCAAATTGAAGATGCTGTCCGCGCCCTGCTTTCAGCTACCCCGGCGGTTGATGCCGTTTTGTTCGGATCAAATAAAATCGCAACAAGTAGTTTAAAATTGATTAATTCGCTTTCGTTGCGGGTACCGTGCGACCTGGCAGTAATTTGTTTTGACCATACCGAAATGCTTGACCTTTTCTATTCACCTGTTACCTATATTAAGCAACCCCTTGAAGAAATTGGAGAATTGGCGGTTAGCTACCTGCTCAGTAATTTGCTGTATAATGGGACAATCAGTACCAGTCAGCTGAAAGCTTCACTGGTTATACAGCAATCTACCTCGCGGCCTGATGAATTGTATCAGGCAAAGTAAGCCCCTGCTGTACAATGCGGTATTTGGTTCAATTAACTATTGCGGCTTGTCGCTTCTTGCACCCTGTTATCCAGTGTTTGCCAAACTGATCCGTAAAAGCGCCTGTGCGGCCCAAAAAAATTATAATGAGGTGGCCGGCCAACGCTGCCTACGTCAGCTTTATAAAATGCATGGCATCCCTGCAATTACAGCTGAAAGTTTTATAGAGGGAGTTAAACTTGCCATTCGTAAATAATTGAAACTTGTAAACGTTGCCTTAGCGAAAATAAGCACCGCTGTTAAATACCAACCGGTGCAAAGCATATAACCTGAAGGTGTAATTACAACTCACGCTATTGCTTGTTAGTTATCGGCAATCATCAGGGCAAAATAAAATTTAGCGCCTTTGCCTGGTTCACTTTCAAGCCACATTTTACCCATGTGTTTTTCAATTATATTTTTTGATATGTATAATCCCAGTCCCATCCCTGGAAAGGTATGCGCTTCGGAAGTGTCAAGTACCCGATAAAAACGGGAGTATAAGTTGGGTTGCTGCAAGCGGCTTATGCCAATCCCGAAATCCTGGACACACAAAATGATCTTATTGTTTTCAATTCTGGTGCTGATAATAATCTTATCCGCCGCCGGTGAGTATTTAATGGCGTTGGAAATAAGGTTGGTAATAACCTGGCCTATGCGGTCTCTGTCGCCGTTGATCTCAACGGTAGTGGTGAGCTTAATGGCAATAGTATGTTTGATGGTTGTCAACTGCATTTCCCCCGCAACCTCTTTTACCAGTTCATTAAAATCAAACAGTTCATTGTCAAACTGCAATTCTCCGGCCTTCGACTTAGTAATGTCGAGCAGGTCAGCAATCAAACGGGTAAGTTTATTGATTTGGTTATTCATCGTTTCCAGGTATCCATCTACCTGGTTATTATTATCCTGTTTTGTAGTAAACATCAACAGCTGGGTAAATCCTTTGAGGCTGGTTAAGGGCGTTTTTAATTCATGACTTACCATGCTGATAAATTCATCTTTTTGTTCCAGCTCTTTTTTCTGCAATTCAATATCCGTAGAAGTGCCAAACCATGCAATGATATGTCCTTCTTCATTTTTGTAAGGCAGGCCTTTTCCATAATGCCAATGATAACTGTCGTCAGGAGCGTATTTAAAGCGGTATTCAATATCCAGTGGCTGGCCAGTTTTGATGGCATGTTGCCATTGCGCAATTGTCTTTCCTCTATCTTCAGGATGGATTACCTGCATCCAGTCGTTCATAAAAAATTCGCTGGCATCTACGCCGGCATATTCATAGAACCGCTGGTTAAAATAATTGATTGTTCCGTCCGGCAAAGCAGTCCATGCAATCACCGGTATATTGTCAGCTAAGAATTTAAAATTCTCCCTGCTGATGAGTAAATCTTTTGTTCTTTCCTTAACCTTCAGTTCCAGTTCGTCGTTCATTCTTTCTACATAACTGTTCGCCTTCAAAAGCTGCTCGTTGGTTTCTTTTAGCCGCTGTTCGCCTTCTTTTTGCAGGGAAAGATCTGTCAATATCATATTCAATGCCATGCCTTCATCCAGTTCAAGTGTGCTGAGCGAAAACAAAAGAGGTATGCAATGACCATCACTTCTTGTGATGATTATTTCACCTTTATTATGCGCCTGCCACCCGTTGTGTATTGACTCGGTGAACACCTTTTTATATTCCAGCGGTACAAATTGTAGGAAGGGATGACCGATTACTTTAGATAAAGGTAATGCCACCATTTCAGCAAAGCGGGAGTTGGCATATAAAATTAAACCATCAATGTTGAGTGTAAGCGCACCTTCATTCATTTTTTCAATAAACATGCGATAGGTTTGATCTGCACTTTTTACGGTGTAAATCTGGCTCCCATTTTCTCCCTTCACTATCAGCGCATCTATTTGCCCGCTGCGGATGGCTTCAATGCTGTCCGTAGCTTCCTCAAGTTGTAAAGAAATTTTCGCTAGTTCCTCTTCAAGTTCTTTATAAGTTTTCTTCAATTCCATCTGTTGTTTCATTGTTCTTGCCAAGGCCTTTCAGCACTTTTTGTGTGTCGCTCATGTCTCCGATTAAACGCATTTGTGGCAGCGGAGACGATTTTAACAGCATCGGTAACGCAATTAATTGTTGCTCCTCTGCCAGTAATGGTTGCTGGTATACATCTATAATTTCCAAATTGTAATTACCAGCCAGGTATAGCTCGCAAATGCGTTTGATGTTAGCAATAGCCCTAACGGAATTGGGTGATGCACCGGTAACAAATAGTCTTAACTCATACTCATCCGCTGCAACTGATTCCTGCTTTTTCATTATGATTTGTTTACAGGAATAATGTTTAGTCCCACTAAAACTTTTTCCTTGTTTGAAAGATCGCCAATGATCTTCCTGATTGGTTCAGGTACTTTTTTTACCAGTGTAGGCACCGCAAATATCTGATCACCTTCAGCCAGTTGTGGTTTTACCAAAAGGTCTATTACTTCAATTTTGTATTTGCCCTTTAAATATTCTTCACAGTACTTTTTAAGATTGCTTAAAGCTGCAGCTGATTTTATTGTTTTGCCTGCTACATATAATTTTAATTGCCAGGTCTCTTCCATGGTATTTTCTATTAGTGATAAAACTATTTTTTTGTGCTTTGCTGCACTTTTTCTTTTCGCAGGTTGATCATGGCTTCCCTGTTTTGATTCAACACTTCCTGCTTCAGTTCCTCCTCCTGGTATATACGGTTCAGCTCGTCTTTTACCGATTCAAATTCGTTGCGCAGGCCACTTATTTTTGCTTCCAGCATACTGCTTTTTCTTTCAATCTCCCGGTCCTTCCTGTTCAGCGAAAATGCTTTCAACGCATCTTCTGTTTTTTCCATCAGTTGATGCGCTACTCTTGCACTGCCTGTAAGTACGCCTTCCGGACCAAGAAACACATCTACCAGTTCCAGTCCATGGTCATTGATCACAAATTCACGTACCTGGTTGCTGTGTTTCATTCCACGACTTTTCATGATATACATCCCTCGGTTTCTTTCCCCGTTAAATTCTATATCCCTTACCAATAACCAGGCATCTACCAGCGACGATACACCTTCATCCGTATTTTCATTGATAATGGTATTTAAAGTAAGCGCCGTAAACAAAACGGTGATTTGCTCTTTTTGTAAATAATCTATCAGCCTCATCAGCATACTCTTTATTTCGCTTACCGTACCAACAGTAACCAGGTTCGTAATGGGGTCAAGTATCACTGTGGTTGGCTTAAACTCCTGTATCGTTTTGTAAATCACCAGCAGGTGCATTTCAAGACCATACAAGGTGGGCCTGCTGGCATGAAATTTCAGCAAGCCTGATTTTACATGTTTTTCCAGATTTACATTAATAGATTTCATATTCCGGATGATCTGTTCCGGGGATTCTTCAAATGCAAAATAAATGCAGCGCTCACTGCGCATACATGCAGCGTTGGCAAAATGTGCAGCGATACTAGTTTTACCCGTACCTGCTGTTCCTGATACCAGTATGCTGCTGCCTTTAAAGAATCCTTGTCCGCCCAGCATGTTATCCAGTGACGGGATGCCTGTAGAAACACGTTGGGAGGACACTTTATTTTCCAGGGTAAGTGATGTTACGGGTAAAACTGAAATACCATTGCTATCGATTAAAAACGGATATTCATTGGTACCATGCATACTGCCCCGGTATTTTATAACCCTTAACCGGCGGGTAGAAATTTGATTTTGTACCCTGTGATCCAGCAGGATTACACAGTCGGAAACATATTCTTCCAGCCCCTGTCTTGTCAATTGGTTGTTGCCTTTTTCACCTGTAACAATAGCAGTAACACCTTTTGTTTTCAGCCACTCAAACAGTCTGCGTAATTCAGCTCTTAAAATAGCTTCATTGCTCAGGCTGCTGAATAAATTTTCCAGTGTGTCCAGTACAACCCTCTTTGCTTTTATCGCATCGATCGCATAACCAAGGCGAATAAAAAGTCCATCCAGATCGTACTCGCCCGTTTCTTCAATTTCACTTCTTTCTATGTGTACATAATCCAGCCGCACCTTTTTTTCCTGCACCAGTTTTTTTAAGTCAAAGCCCAGCGAGGCTACGTTGGCCGCAAGTTCATCCGACTTTTCTTCAAAGGCAACAAAAACACCAGGTTCATTAAACTGCGTGGCGCCTTTCACTATAAATTCAATACCAAAAAGCGTCTTTCCTGCGCCTGCTTCCCCACAAATTAATGTAGGTCTGCCTTTGGGTAAACCTCCTTCAGTTATTTCATCCAAACCTGCAATGCCCGTGGGGCTTTTTTGCAGGCGAATGTTTGTATCTTTTTTGGTTGACAATGCTGTAGCCATAATCAAAATAATTTAAAGTGCCGTATTCAAAAAACCTGCCCGTTCATTCAATACCTCCACCAGGTTAAATGCAGCAGTATTAACGCAGCAAGAAATTTGTTTAAGTGCTGTCCGGAAACATTACGTGATTACATAAACCTTTAATTAAGGCAGAAGAATCTCATGTAAAAAAATAATGAAGTAGTAAACTGCGATAGGATTTTTTCAAAATAAATGCCAATTATTTATTGTTGCTTGCGATGTAATAACGATAACACATCAGTGTTTAAGTACAGTGATTTTGTGGCAAAAATTACACACATTACATCATTAATTCAAGAAAATGACTTTATAATCGTCTTAATTTACAGGGAATAAAGTTTTGCTAAAATTCATATTTGTACAGAACAGTTGCAGCCTGAAATCTAGATAAGTACCGGTCATCTTTATTTCGAAAGACCCTTCGCAGAACGCTTCCTATCACTTTTATACTCAATTCATCAGGTGCTTTCAGCAATTCATTTCACTTGTTATTTGAACCCAAAAAAAACAATAGAAAATTTGTGCTGCAAATTAAAAATTAACGCAAAATAATAATCATTATGAAAAAGCTACTACCCGGTTTATTTGTGCCGGTAAACAAAAAAGACATGAATGTACTTACGGAAGAAGTGCATGAAGCCATTGCAAACACTGATAGTGGAGCAAAGGGAAGAACCTTTACTACAGTGGACTTGTGGAGCATTCAGCGAAGAAAGAAAAGAATTGCCGTTAGAAGATTTGCAGAGGCAGGCATTTAAAACGCACCCTGTTATTTTTTTAGAAAAGCGAGTTGCCCGTAATGGTACGACAAATGATTTGTTCTGTTCAGAATCACATTCAGCCGGTTCCTGTGCGGCTCTTTTGCAAACGCTTCTTCAGAAACGGCATTGTGTTTTAACAGCCAGCCTTCAGGCCGCATACTTTCAAAATGTATGGCGAGTGCTGCATGCACTGTTTTCCATTGAGCCCGTAATGTTGCAACGGTCGGAATCGTGGCCACTGCCCTGTCTGGTTTGTCGAGAAAGGGGCCATTTAATTCCGGGTACAATTGTTCTGATAAATTTAGCAATGGCAGCATCCGGTCGTGCACAGCTATCAAATGCCCGAAGAGGTAAATACCACGGTTGCGGCCAGGGGCAACTCCCTGCATCAGCTGCTCATCTGTAAGACTATTTATTAGGTTGGCGGTTTTGCTGATTTGCTGGTTCCAGCTGTCGAGTATCATTTGGATGATAAGTACTTGTTGATCGGACATCAGGATGTTTATTTACTATTTTATGATAGAAGAAATTTCTTAGCACTCAGCATTGCCGAAACAACAGGAAGTTCTGCTAAACAGCTTTTATAATTCAATCCACACCGGTGCATGGTCACTTGATTTTTCCCAGCCACGTACGTCGCGGTCCACACCAGCAGCGGTAAGGCGTTTGGCAATTTTCGGACTCAGCAAAAAATGATCTATGCGCAGCCCTGCATTGCGGCCGTAGGCATTGCGGAAATAATCCCAGAAAGTATAGATGGTTTCGTCCGGATATAATTTTCGGATGGCGTCTGTCCAGCCCTGTGCTACCAGCTTTTTAAAAGCAGCACGTGTTTCTGGTCTGAACAGGGCATCATCCACCCATCGTTCCGGCTTGTATACATCCTGTTCGGTTGGCATCACATTGTAATCGCCGGTGAGTACTACCGGCTTATCCGAAGCCAGTAGTTCAGCTGCATGTTTGGTGAATCGTTCAAACCAACGTAATTTATAATCAAACTTAGGACCCGGAGCCGGGTTGCCATTGGGCAGGTATAGACAGCCAATGATCACATCATTTACAATCGCTTCAAGGTAACGGCTATGGGTGTCATCCGGATCGCCGGGCAGTCCCCGGCGAATTTCTTTAATTTTCCCCATGCGGGAGAGTATGGCTACGCCGTTCCAGCTTTTTTGCCCATGCCAGATGGCTTCATAGCCGGCATCATTAATAGCCTGCAGCGGAAATTTTTCATCCGGAGCTTTCAGTTCCTGCAGGCAGGCTACGTCCGGAGAAGTCTCCTTCAGCCAGCGTAGTAAAACGGGTAGCCGGCCGTTAACACCATTTACATTATAGGTTGCTATTTTCATAATTTATTCTTCGGATGAAAGTATGTTTACTCATTGATTAAGGTAGTAAAAATTATATCAGCAATCAAAAATGAAACCGTTTTAAAAAGCGGGAACTCCGCAAAGGAACAAACCAGGGCTATTACTTTTCAGCCTATCTTTGCATCCACACTCAAGGGGTGCCTTACAATTGTTGACAGCAGTATAATAATTGATGAAATAAAGGCTGAGATTATACCCATTGAAAGAAACTGTTTTTAAACAAACCAGTTTCTTTTCATGCACCTGATCCGGATAATGCCGGCGTAGGAAAGAGGTTAATACTTTGTATTTATTGCCGTTGTTTTTGTTTCACCCTGCAAAGTGTTTTTAATTAATTACTGATGGATTTACAACACTGGTGGCAATTGCTGCTGCTTCAAATGAAAGAAACAACCTTGATGGAATGGCTGGCAGTAGCCTTTGGCGTAGCAGAAGTTTTGTATGCCAAAGCCAATAAAATATGGTTGTATCCCACAGGTATTGCCAGTACTGTTATTTCAATTTATGTATTGGTTGCGGCAGGATTATATGCTGAAGGATTGTTAAACGGGTATTACCTGGCGATGAGCATCTACGGCTGGTGGTACTGGATAAAAAAGAAAGATGCGCCGGCCGTAGAAGTGAGCCGGTGCAGCCGTAGCGAATGGAGAACAGTTGTGTTGATTGTGGTAGCGGCATTTACAACTCTATATTCCAGCTTAAAAAACTTCACCCCGTCAGCTGTGCCGGCGTGGGATGCCTGGGTAAGTGCCACCGCCTGGGCAGGCATGTGGCTGCTGGCCAAACGTAAAATTGAAAACTGGATATTGCTCAACATCTCCAATCTGTTCGCCATTCCATTATTGCTGTATAAACATTTACTGTTGTACAGCGGTCTCACCATTTTTCTTTTTATAGTTGCCATACAGGGATTTATTGAATGGAGAAAAATTGCCAGAAAAGAAAATCAGTTTACAAGTACCGTTACAGTATGACGATGATACAAACACTGCCCATACCTCATCCTGCATCTTTTATTGATGCTGCCGTTGCAGGCACTATCATTGAATATGCTGCGGCGGCGGAACAATTACAATACCTGCATCCGGAGCAGGTATCCGTTATTCACCAACAAAAATGGCTGAAGCTTTTTGTACCGGTAACATTTGGTGGCCTGCAGTTATCATTGCCTGAAGCACTGCAAAAAGAAGAAGGTCTGGCATGGGCAGACGGCAGCACAGCCTGGACAGTTACACTCTGCAGCGGTGCCAATTGGTTTGTAGGATTCCTTGATCCCACGCTGGCGAAAGAACTTTTTTCAAATCCGCAAGTTTGCCTAGCCGGTAGTGGAAGAGCTACGGGCAAGGCAACAGATTTGGGAGATGCCTATGAAGTAACCGGTCATTGGAACTACGCCACGGGCGCTTTTATGGCCACTGCCTTTACCGCTAACTGCGTGATAGAAAAAGATGACCAGCTGTTGCAAAATAATGATGGTAGCCCGGTGATAAAAAGCTTTGTGTTTTTAAGAAAGGAGGTAAGTCTGCATCCCACCTGGAAGACGATAGGTATGATTGCTACGGCCAGCAATAGTTTTGGGGTACAGCGACTGCGGGTTCCGAAAAACCGGAGCTTTATTATTGCAGGTGCATCGGCCACATTGCAGCTGCCCGTTTACATGTATCCGTTTCAGCAACTGGCAGAAGCAACGCTGGCAGTTAACAGTTCGGGTATGGCCATGCGTTTTTTTGATCTATGCCAGCCGGCTAACCATGGAACAAATGCAATAACACTTTCTTTGGACAGATGGATGACGGGCCACACAGTACTACAAACAGCAAGAAATGATTTTTATACAGCCATTGATCAATCATGGCGGGCGCATTTGTTGAAACAGCGGGACCAGGAACAACTATTAAATGCTGTAGCCAATGCAAGCAGGAACCTCGCTGCCATTGCCCGGCAATCAGTAGATAAAATATATCCTTATTGTGGTCTGCAGGCTGCCAACCCTGCAACAGAAATTAACCGTGTATGGCGCAACCTGCATACCGCAAGTCAGCATAGCCTGTTGCTGATGTAAAACTTTAATTCAGCAAATATTGTGGAAAAAATGCTACGGTTATTGCTTGCTTGTTCAGGTATTACTATTGATGAAAGGCTTACACCTGAAACAAATTGACTGTTTTACCGCATGGCTTATTCTTTGCTTTAAGGCATAGCAAAACCCCGGCAACAATGCAAAACAGCACCATGATCCAGTATTTTCACTGGTATACTTCCGATAATAGTTTATGGAAAGAGATAAAAGAAAAAGCCCCGGAAATGGCAAAGCTTGGCATAACCAGTGCATGGCTGCCACCCGCTTATAAAGCCGCTGGTGGAGGTTACAGTACAGGTTATGATGTGTATGATTTATACGACCTCGGGGAGTTTGATCAAAAGAGTACTGTGCGTACCAAATACGGGAACAAGGAAGAATACCTGGCTGCAGTGAATGCGTTACAAAGTGCCGGCATACAAGTGATAGCAGACGTTGTGCTCAATCATAAGGCAGGTGGTGATGAAACTGAAAAAGTGATGGCGGTAAAAGTGAATGAAGAAGACCGGAATCAGCCGCTTGCAGAGCCGGAAGAAATTGAAGCTTATACCAAATTTTTATTTCCCGGCCGCAAAGAACAATATTCTTCTTTTAAATGGGACTACCGCTGTTTTACCGGGGTAGATTACAATCATGCGACGGGCGAAACCGCTATTTACTCGTTGCTGAATGAACATGGCAGTGATTGGGAAGCCATGGTGGATGATGAAAAAGGAAATTATGATTACCTGATGTATTGCGACATTGAATTCAGGAATGCTGCGGTAAGGGAGGAACTGGCAAGTTGGGGAAAATGGTACCATGATATGGTGGCATTTGACGGTGTAAGGCTGGATGCTGTAAAACACATTTCGCCCAAATTTTTTAACGAATGGCTGGTAAGGCTAAGGAAAGAAACAGGCAAGGAAATATTCGCCGTAGGCGAATACTGGGCACCAGGCAAATTGCCTCTGTTGCTGAAGTATATTGAAATGACAGAAGGCAATATGAGTTTGTTTGATGCAGCCCTGCACCATAACTTACACAATGCATCCAACAGTGGCAGCGACTTTGATATGCGGACTATTTTTGATGACAGCCTGGTAAAGGCCAACCCGTTGCTGGCCGTAACAGTGGTGGATAATCATGATACACAACCGCTGCAGGCACTGGAAGCCCCGGTAGAACCCTGGTTTAAACCGATCGCATATGCACTTATTTTATTAAGGGTGGATGGGTATCCCTGTATATTTTATCCCGACCTGGTTGGATGCAGTTACACCGATAAAGGAAAAGATGGACAGGACTATGAAATATTTCTGGATAAGGTAGAGGGAATCGAGTTACTGATGCAGGCAAGGGTAAACAATGCCTATGGTATGCAGCGTGATTATTTTGATCATGCTAATTGTATCGGCTGGACGAGAGAGGGTGACGATGAACACCATGGTTGCGCCGTGGTATGCAGCAATGGCGAAGAAGGAACTAAAATGATGGAAATAGGCCAGCGCTATGCAGGTAAAATATTTAAAGATATTTTGGGAAAACATGCGGCGGAAATAACAATCAATGAAACAGGCTGGGCCGAGTTTTATTGCCCGGCGGGATCTGTATCAGTTTGGACCTTAACAGGTGATAAGTAGCGGCATGGTTTAACTATGCTTCAACCATGCGATGTAAGGTAAGGGCATTTGTAAAGGCGTTGCCCATGGTATTATTAAAGTAGGCAAACACATCCTTTCCTTCTTTAAGCCAGCCCTTTATTTTGATGGATTGTTCGAGTAAAAACGCATCGCTGTAACTTCCCCGGTAATCGCCTGTTGGTCCATGAAACCGGCAGTAAATATAACCGGGTGAGGCCACTGGGTTGCTGTTTTTTCCTTTTGATATGTCGTGCAATACGAGTGCCATTCCATATTCATTCAGCAGTTCATAAGTTTCTGCAATATACCAGCCGGCGCTCCTGAATTCAACCGCTTTGCGCCATTGATTTAGTTGATCTGCTGCTGCAAGCTGTTCAAAAATATTTTCTACTTTGGCAAAATAATCCAGCGTAATCTTACCAGGAAATTGAATCAGCAGGCAACCGGCTTTGTTGCCCATGCCTGCCGCGGCGGTCATAAATTCAGTAATCTTTTCAGGGTCAAACCGCAGCTCCTTTCCATGTGTTATTTCTTTGGAAAGTTTAATGGTAAAACTAAAATTGCCATTTACTTCCTGTGCCCATTTTTCAAACGTACTCAAACGTGGAAGTTTATAAAAAGTACTGTTTAGTTCTACGGTGTTAAATAGGGAACCGTAATATTGCAGCCTGCTACTGTGCTGAAAGCCGGTTGGAAAAGATTGCTTGTTGCCGGGCAAAACAACATTGCTTGTTCCCACACGAAAAATGCCGGGACGCTTTGTTTTAACCTTTAAAGTGATTACCTTTTTTACCATGGCTGTTCTATTTTTCTTCTCCTTCGACTCGTCACCTGGTGTATTTTAACAGCACAGGTAAATTATATCGTTACTAAGCTGGATGAAATACCACCTCCAGGTTTATAACTTTTTAGTAGGTTTACGTCATTCTTTTAAACAAATCATATGCCTTTAATGCCAGGTATTTATTAAATCAATTTCCATTTTGTAAACAATAGCGCAAATATGAAACAGCTTTCCGACCAGTACAAAAAAACTAATTACAGCAGAAAATCTTTTTTATCCGATACAGTTAAACTTGCCGGCGGTATCTCATTGTTGTCAGTCAACAACTTTGCGATGGCAGCAACAGCTGGTGCTTCGCTGAAAGAATATACTGTGCAGGAAATAATGGACCTGATTTTAAAAGAAGTACCGGGTGCACCTTTTAAGGAAACCGTGGACACACTTAAAAGCGGTAGTGGTGATCAAAAAGTAGCCGGCATTATTACCACCATGTTTGCCACCATTGATGTGATCCATGCGGCAGTGAAAAGAAATGCCAATTTTATCATCGCCCACGAGCCCACTTTTTATAATCACACCGATAATAAAACGCAGGTAAAAGACAATACGATAGTGGAGCAAAAGGCGACCCTGCTGACAAAGCATAATATTACGGTTTGGCGCTTTCACGATTATTGCCATGCATTACAACCGGATGCCATCAGTTATGGCGTGGCAAAAAATTCGGGATGGCTGCCCTATTATAAACAAGGTGAAAAGCTGCTGGAGCTTCCGGCAATAAAATTTGCCGCACTCATTCAGCACCTCAAAAAATCATTGGGCATTGCGCATGTACGGGTAATAGGCGATCCGCAGCAAAACTGCCAGCGCATCGCCTTGCTGCCGGGGGCCTGGGGTGGCGACAGGCAAATGGCAGCGGTATTGCAAGACAAGCCTGATGTACTGATTATCGGCGAAGCATCTGAATGGGAAACAGTTGAATTTATCCGCGATGGCAGACTGCTGGGGTCAAAGACTGCACTTGTTGTACTGGGCCACAGCGTAAGCGAGGAGCCAGGCATGGAGTGGGTAGCGCAATGGTTGCAACCCATGTTACCTGGGATACCCATTACGCACATTGCATCCGGCGATCCTTTTACGTGGATGTAAGCGCTGCTCCTGTTATTTTAATTTCAAACAGTTTCACTAAATTATTTTTTCAGTGAAAAAATTCACGCTTACGGGATACAACGTTACGGGTTGCTGCCAGATTAAAGTGTAGGGATTTTAAAGATAAGCCGTTATGTAATTATCCGCCACGGCGTATTGATTCTTTTGTTTCTTTTTATAGCAGGATAAAAGGAAAGTAAGCTTTGCCAAAACAATTAATGTTGCCGATTCTGTGGCAATTCCGAAAGAATTTTTACATGCCGATTAGCCACCATAACTGGTGGCCTGTGTTACTGCAAGGATGCTGCTTTTGCTTATCGTTATAAAAATGTACACTGCTACAATAAGGCGCCATCTCACGATATCATAAAATTCATCTAACTCCTGAACGCCGTAGGCGTAGTACTGGTTTGCTTTTTAAAGAAATGATTAAAATGCGCCGGTTCTTCAAAGCCCAAACAATAGCTGATTTCAGATACGTTCCAGTCGGTATGTTTCAGCAAAGCCTTGGCCTCGCTGATAAGCCGCTCAAAAATATGTGCGGTGGTTGTTTTACCGGTGGTGTTGCGGATGGCCCGGTTTAAATGGTTTACATGTACATTCAGCTGCCGTGCAAAATCTTTCGCACTGCGCAAACTAAACTGCTGCGCCGGTGATTCAATGGGGAACTGTCTTTCCAGCAACTCAGTAAACACTGCTGTGATTCTCGCATTGGCATCAGTATGCTCATATAAATTTTCCGCCGGTTCCATCTTCAATGCATAATGCACAATCTCCATGATGTAGTTGCGTATCAGGTCGTACTTAAAACGGTAACCGCTGTTGATCTCATCCAGCATCTTGTCAAACACCGCATTGATGTATTGGTCCTGGTGGCTGTCCAGCATGTACGCAGGTTTTCCACCGGGGGCAAACATGGGCAGGTCTTTTAGGCTGCCACGTATATGCTCGGTAAAAAAAGCATCTTTAAAAATACAAAAGCGCCCTGTTGGTGCGGCACCTACCTGCTCCATTTTATACGGTACAGTAGGATTAAAAAACAGCAGCGTGGTACCTTCCGCCTCAACGCTTTTATCAGCATAATGATAACGCTGATGACCTCTTACCAGGGAGATTTTATAAAACTCCCGGCGGCTGTACTGCATGGGCGGCTTGCCATTGCCCACACTGTCTTCTATGCGGAACACATTGAAATGCCCGGGGTCCTGCTGCAGCCCCGGCGGCAGCTGATTGAATTTTTTCCTGTAAAAATCTTCCAGTGTTTCTGTTGTTGGCATCTTTATTTTTTAGATTTATGCTTTTCGGTCGGCACCCTGTCTTTCCAGCATCCAGCCGGGATATTCCGGGTTTAATTTACTTGCAGCATCCAGTTTTATCAGCTCATCTGCGTCAAGGGATACCGTTGTTGCTTTGATATTTTCATCCAGCTGCTCAAGCCTTTTAGCACCAATGATGATAGAACTTACCACCGGCTGGTGCAGTAACCACGCCAGTGCAATCTGCGCTACTGATACATTTTTAATGGTGGCAATTGCCTGCATCACATCAATGATATCATAGGCCTTTTCCTTGTTGATCGGGGGAAAGTCAAAGGCAGTGCGGCGGCCGTCTTCAGCGCCCTGTTGCCGGGTGTATTTACCACTTAAAAATCCACCCGCCAGCGGGCTCCACACCATCAGGCCCAGCTGCTGATCTTTTAACAGTGGTGCAAGTTCTCTTTCCAAATCGCGGCCGGCAATGGTGTAGTACGCCTGCAATGACACAAATTTAGCATATCCCTTCCGCTCGCTTATACCCAGCGACTTCATCAGTTGCCAGGCGGCCAGGTTGCTGCAGCCGATGTATCGTACTTTTCCACTATTCACGAGTGTATCCAGCGCATGCAGGGTTTCTTCAAATGGCGTAATCGCATCAGAGCCATGTATCTGGTACAGGTCAATGTAATCCAGTTGTAATCTTTTCAGGCTTTCATCTGCCTGTTGCAAAATATGTTTACGGGTAAGGCCTGATTGGTTAGGCCCTTCGCCCATTTTACCCCTTACTTTGGTGGCGATTACCAGCTCGTCGCGGTGCAGCCCAAGGTTGCGGATGGCCTGGCCGGTGAGTTGTTCGCTGAGGCCTTCGCTGTACACGTTGGCTGTATCTATAAAATTAATGCCAGCATCTACCGATTTTTTTACAATGGTGTCAACTTCGGTTTGAGGCAGCGTGCCAATAGCGGTCCACATGCCTTTACCACCAAAGGTCATGGTGCCCAGGCAAAGCTCAGATACTTTCAGCCCGGTAGTGCCAAGCAGGTTATACTTCATGTTGCGTTAATTTTTAAATGATGAATGTTGCTGCCCCGGTGGGCAAATGATTGTGCTGCAAAACTACGACAGGCATTGCAGGCAGCGATTGCTGTTTTCAAACCAATGATTGTATAATTCAAACAATGCATGGAGTATGGGGCAGCAAATTGCCTGCCTGTTATTGTACAATGCAAACAACAGGTCAAAAAAAGCCGCCTTGCATCCCAACAAAGCGGCTCTGTAAACCCACAAAAAATTGTTCAATAAATTTTTAAACAAGGCATTTAGTTTCCAAACGCTCAACCATTTGTTGCCGGGGTGAGGAGCATTGGATTGTCAGGACAAGAAAGCCCGGTTCCGTTATCTTTTAATTATTTTTTGAGAAGTGCCATTGGCCAGTTTTAAGATATAAATGCCGGCAGGAAAACTGCTTAAATTCAATACATACGAAGCAGATTGAATAGCAAAGCCAAGCATTATTTTACCATCGCAGTTGGTAAGTATGGCTTTTGTGTTTAACAGGCTCGCACCTGTGCTCAGTCTTACGACGCCATCTGTAGGGTTAGGGAAAACCGCCACACTATTTAACACACGTGGAAGTATTTTGCTAACGGGTGAGTTGGAAGAACTTCCATTTTTATTTACCTGCTGTATCCTGAACAAAAGGCCGCCGTTGCCTTCCACAGCCTCTGTAAAGGCATATCTTTTTGTACCATCCCCTTTGCTGGCAACAGTACCAACATTGATAAACTGTTTACCGTCGGCGCTTTTTTGTATAATGTAGTGGTCGGTATTGGTTTCCTGTATGGTCCAATTTAATGCGGCCTGGTGCTGATCGTTTATATCGCCAGACACCTGCAGCCATTTAACAGTCATGGTGGTTAAATGACAAATGTTTACATCGTTTACTATGGGTAAAGCATAGCCGTTAGGGGCAGTTAAGTACGCTTTGTATTGAATATACTGCACATTGGTAAACTGTAAAAGTGAGGCGTTGCTGTTGGTAAAATAGCTGGAGGGGGTGCCATCCGGACCAACAAATGTAAAAGGTCCTGCACTGTGGTTGCTGGCCGCTACCTGGAATTTAATATCTGTTCCGGCAGGTTTGGCAGCGGTAAATCCCAGGCCGCTGAATGTTAATAACGTTCCGGCATCCTGCAACTGTGATGTAAAATTGCCGGAAATGGGGTTGGGGTTTATCATGTAAGTTTTAAAACGTACATCAGTAGAGCCGGGCGTGAGGGGTATTGACCACACCGTGCCGGAAGAGGATCCACAGATATTTGTTCCCCCTGCATATACATCACCGGTGCTGCGTTGAATGGCATAACTGCCTGCAGATGGTTTTGCCAACGGATGAACTACAATGGCATACATAGTGCCCGCAGTTAAGGTAGCCGCACTTGTAAAATTAGCAACCGCATCTATAGCGGTCCCTGAATTAAAGCCTGCAATGGTTCCGGTTGCCAGGGCTGTGCCAGTTGGCTTTGCCGCCGCAGTAGCTTTTATTTCAACAATAAGATCGGGGGTAGTGCCCGTGCAACTGCTACAGAAAAGGCTAACTGCAATTTTGGCAAGGCTGCCGCTTACAGCAGGTGTAAATGTTTGTCCGCCATAACTGGTGGGCGTAAGCGCTGTACCGGTATTGCTTAGTAAGGCGTTTTGCTGGTCTATAACCAATGCTGGTAAAGTAATATCTCCGGGGCTGCTCAACAGATCAACATTGTAAGCAGTGCCTGCTAAAAAATCGGTTTGACTACTTTCCTTCTGGCAAATTTGGGCTGTAGTTCTTTGTATAGAGAAGCTTTGTAAAAGCAGGACGAAACAAAATGGTATGTAATGATGCTGTTTCATAAATGGTAGTTTTATGTGTCGGATTAAATGCTGCGAGGTACAATTGCAACGGCTGATGTAACGGAACGAACGCAGTTGCAAATTAGAATTCGGCAACCTGCTTTACTGTAGAATAACTAAGTAAAAACGCCTGTAAATACTGCTGGTGGGGTAGTAAAGTTCCGCCGCATGACGACCATTTATTGGCAGCTTTTCTTTAAAGTGAACAGTTCCGTAAAAGGGAAAGTTGTCTAAAATACGGACGCCTTCTGCGCACTTTCTGTTTCCAGGACACAGATGGCCGGAACGTATTCGTATTGGTATGGTATATTTTTTTTGGCGGCTTGGTTTTAGCTTTAGCTGATTCTTTCAAATCCTAGTGCGTGTCAACAATGCAAATTCCATTATGCCTGAATGGCATAATGGAACCATCAGCCCGTTGGGCAGCTTCCATTTTAGCAGAAGGTTTTTACAAATTTCCAACTGATAAATTTACCCTACTGCCTTACAACGCTATGGCACTGCGAAAATTATTTACACTTTGATGGTTGATTTTTTTCCTTAAATGTCAAGGGTGTTGTGTTAACCAATTGTTATTGCATCAATTGATCCCGCTGAAGGCATCTTAAACATGATACCAATCATTTGTATGCTGTAAAAAAGTCATAGGCAAAGGCCGGTATTGGGAGTAGATTTATAAAAAAATAAACTTATGCTGCCTTACAAATTTAACAAAAGCCGTTTTGCTTTATTACAGCTCCGGTTAACCATCAGTATTTTATTTTTATTATTTGCCGTTATTTCAAAGGCCCAGGTAAAGGGTGGCAAATGGATCGCTCCAAAATCTGCAGATGCGGTAAAAAATCCGGTTGTGCCAGATGCGGCAACTTTAAAGGAGGCTAAAACAATATACACTACGTATTGTATGCCCTGCCATGGAAGCAAGGGCAAAGGCGATGGTGTTGCCGCTGCAGGTTTAGCGATAAAGCCTGCAGATCATACTTCTACCTTTATACAAAACCAAACGGATGGTGCACTTTTTTGGGAAATGAGTGAGGGGCATAATCCGATGCCATCCTACAAAACTACGCTAACCGAAAAACAGCGCTGGGAATTGATCAGCTACATCAGAACGTTTGCAAAAAAATAAACAACTAAAACAAAATATATGAGACAGATAATTCCGGCTATTGTGCTCCTGCTGTTATCGTGCGTATCGGTGCAGGCTCAGGATTCCGTCAATGTTGCCGTTGCAAAGGCATCTCCCGGTTCAAACAAATTTGCTGTTTATGGCAATGCGGAAGCAAGCTATATTTCCAACAGCGTTGCTAAAGGTTTTGGTGAAATCAACTTTAAACCCATTTTTTTATGGCGTATTTCGCCCAAGCTTTTTATAGAAGCGGAAATGGAAATTGAAACCGGCGGCGGCAGTGCAGACCTTGGCCTTGAATACGCCAATATGTGCTATACCGTGAACCCTTACCTCACTCTGCATGCAGGAAGATTTTTACCAAAATTCGGCGCTTACCGCGGGAGGCTTGCCGAAGGTTTTATAAACCGCTTTTCATCTAATCCCACAGGCTTTGGTGATGGCGGTATTGGTGCCTCTGTTGAAACCGGTGTTGGTGCCCTGGGTGCTTTGCCTTTTGGCGACATTAAAATTTTGTACGATTGCTATGTTGTGAACGGGCCTCATTTATTAACGGATACATTAAATGCCGGGCAGTTTGATTACGAAGCTTATACAGCCAATAATAACAGCCTGGCGGTGGGCGGAAGGATTGCTATTGTTCCATTGGCAGCATCTAATCTTGAGTTGGGGTTTTCTTTTCAGCATAAAGCAAAAACCGGCGACGCGGGTACTGAAAATGAGAACGTAAGCCTGGATATGCAGGCGGTGGATCTTAACTGGTACCAAAATATCAGTGCCCTGCAAAGTACGCTGCGTATTACGGGTGAATTAAGGCACCAGAAAACAGGCGACAACGCAGCTTACCTGGCCGCCGATGGCGTAACAAAATACTTGTTTGCCAATTCACCCAGGGCCTGGTATTTATCAGGGAGTTTAAGGCCTGCGCTGGTTGACAATACTTTTTTCAGAAACCTGGAATTTGCCTACAGGTACTCCAATTATAAACGACCTGTAAACGCCCCATGGGGCGGAGCCGCCGTAACTTCCAATGAGTTTGCGGTTGATTACTGGCTGCACTGGAACAGTCTTATAAAGCTGGCATATCAGTCTAAAAGCGATGAGCCTAAAACATTCTATGCTTCTGTTGTATTTGGTTTTTAATTCCTAAAAAAAATTGTATGAAAAAAATATTGATAATATTCGCTGTATTCAGCATTGTTATTTTAGCAACCAGTTTATTAACCGGTTGTTATGTATCAGCTAAAGTAGCCAACAAATCGGGCGCACAGTTGTGGGGAGAAAACTGTAACCGTTGCCACAATGCACCGGCCCCGGGTGAATTAAATAACGATAACTGGGATATCGTTGGTACACACATGCAAATAAGGGCTAACCTTACCAAAACTGATGTTGAAAAAATTACTGATTTTCTAAAAAGTGCCAACAACTGAGAAAAGCGTTTTAGTCTTACAGGGCCAACAAACTCTCTGCATATTGCAGCTTATTTATTTCAATCCCTCGATTGCAGCCAATAAAAAAGGTCAATTTTTCGCAAGTGGAAAAATTGACCTTTATATAATGAAAGGTAATCCATGTTGTTAATCCCTGCGATGACCATTGTGCCGCCCGCGCTCGTGCCAATCCCGGCCGTAGCCACGGTTGTAGCCATCGTTGTTAACCCACCTGCGTTCGTATGGACGCTCCCGCTCCTCACGGTATCTTTCGTTGCGGCCATAACTTACAAAACGTTCATTTTCGTAGCCACAATAGCCGCCATACCTCCGGCGGTAATAATCGTTCCGCAGGTAAGGCCTTGGCTGGTTGATCATTATTTTGTTACAGCGGTACAAATCATAATTGCTGTAACGATCAGGTAAGGAGGCGCCGAAAATCCAGTCACCACCCTGAAGGTAAATGAACTGTCTTTGCGGTGCATCATAGTAAGCGTCAATATCTGGCATATAATAGTATGCTGCCTGCACATACCCAACGGGGCACCATGCCGGACGAACGCCAATATTTACATTAATATGAACCTGGGCTGCAGCTTTAAATGCGATACTGCCTGTAATCAGCGCCAGTACCAATAGTAGTTTTTTAGTCATGAGGTTGGTTGTATGCTGCTAAAATCAAAACCAATGCCAACTGCGGCAAACGCTGTGTGTGGGTGCGGTGCTTTTAATGATGTGGTAGCTGCATCATTCGTCCAATGCAGACTGGATGCTGGTGCAGACGTAAACGCTGCTGCAAATTTTTATTTGTTAAATAAATTGACGGCTTATCAAAGTAGCCATCCTTCCGGCATATACCCCGGGAGACGACAGCCTTGTGCGAATAGCTTGCTATTTTTTTGACAGCAGAACGACCTGGCATTATTTGCATATCAGTAACAACAACCGGCTACTGTATACAGCAATTATACGATTGCTGCAATGAAGAAAATACAGCATGATGGTGGTGCATTGTCCGGTTAACAAACAGGATTGCCAATGGTAAAGAAATGCTTTTCAATTTCAGTTTTTTTTATTTTACTTGCGTGCAATACCATCCATTGAGGTGTTAGCGCCAACATAAAGTGACATAGCCTTAAATTCAAAGCAGGACGAAGATGCTACAAGTAGATTTTGCAAACAGGGTAAAAAAAATCTTAAAAACAGACAATTCAGTTATTGGTTTAGCCGTTGCAGGTTCGTGGCTTACCGATGAACTTGATGAGTTTTCAGACCTTGACCTCATAGTGGTAGCCAAGGAAAAAATTTCAGCCGACAAGAATAAAATGCTTGGATATGCCAGCCAGTTTGGAGATCTTTTAACCGGATTCACAGGGGAACATGTTGGCGAGCCAAGGGTTTTGATTTGCTTATACGATAACCCATTGTTGCACGTTGATATCAAGTTTTTGACACTTGAAGAATTTAAACATAGAATTGAGCAACCAGTAATTTTGCTGGATACAAACAATCAATTACAACAAATTATTGAACAGACAGAATTTCAATTTCCTTACCCGGACGACCAATGGATTGAAGACCGTTTTTGGATTTGGATACACTACGCACTTTTGAAAATCGGACGTGGTGAACTATTAGAAGCATTTGACTTTTTGGGTTTTTTAAGGATGGTGGTATTAGGCCCTTTGCTACACATTAAAAACAACAATTTACCAAGAGGTGTCAGGAAAATAGAAACTCAAATTTCAAATGAAGACCTGGAAGATTTAAAAGCGACAATACCCGGCTATACGAGAGCATCACTTTTGAATAGTTTAGAAAATGCAGTTTCAGTTTACAGGCAACTTAGAACTGAACTTTTTAAAGTACACACTATTTTACAGGTTAAAACTGAAAAAAAAGTAATGGCGTATTTTGAAAAAATAAAACAATTTGAAGAATAGCCTGCTACCATCATTTGGTATTATGGAATTGAGGCCTTGATCTTATTAGCTTTAACCAAAGCAAGCCAGTATTTAGTTCCGGATTAACGGATACCTTTGAATTGCAATTAGAATATTGAACTTTTAGTTATAAATTCAGCGCAGGGTTTTGTGCGGCCGAAAGTAATATCCCGGCTGTGTTAAGACCTGAACATTAACCCAGTTTGATTTTTAAACAATGCTACAATGGACAAGAATAGAATATATAAACTTGTTTTTGCCAGTGTCTATCCTTTATACATAAAAAAAGCGGAGGCAAAAGGGCGTACGAAGGATGAGGTTGATGCGGTTATTTTTTGGTTAACAGGTTACAACGAAGAAACATTACAAAAACAAATTGACAGTAAAAGTGATTTCGAAACATTTTTTGCCGGGGCTCCTGAGATGAACGAAAATGTTTCAAAAATCACTGGTGTTATTTGCGGATACCGGGTAGAAGACATCGGGGACAAAGTAATTCAAAAGATACGATATCTTGACAAGCTCATCGATGAATTAGCCAAAGGAAAAGCAATGGAAAAGATATTGAGGAGGTAACCAAATTTCTTCTCAGGCATTTATATACACGATCATTGCTCTTCCTGGAATCCATGCCTGATAGCACACTGCTTCATGTTTATGCCACCTGTCCATATTGTTCATTATCGGTTAATGACAGCAGGTAAATAATTTAGCCATGACAAAAAAAGCAATCATATTTGATCTTGACAATACCATCTACCCGGTTGCGGCTATAGGTGATCAACTATTCAAATCACTTTTTAGAACCATTGAGAAAGATGGGAATTATCAAGGCACAATGGGCGAAATAAAAGCGGAGATTATGCGAAAGCCATTCCAGGTAGTAGCAAAGATGTATGCCTTCAGCGATGCACTGACAACTACCTGTTTGAAATTGCTAACCGAACTTACTTATGATGACACAATAGCTCCTTTTGATGATTATGCGTTGACTACAAAATTAACCTGTTTGAAATTTTTAGTAACAACCGGATTTAAAAAGTTGCAGCTGAGTAAAATTGATCAGCTGAATATTAAAGATCATTTTGAAGAAATAATCATTGTTGATCCGATTGCTTCTTCCCTGACAAAAAAGAATTTTTTTAAGGATATTATGTTGAGGTATAATCTTACCCCCAATGAGGTTTTGGTTATTGGTGATGACCTGCATTCAGAAATAAAAGCAGCAAAAGAATTGGGTATTGCTACCGTTTTGTATGACTATCTTGGGGAAAATGAAAGCCTGCCAGGCGAAAATGTAATTACTAATTATCAGCAGCTGGGAAAATATGTATGAAAGAAGATGACGTGGCGGAATGTGGAACCCTTCATCCTAAACAAGTGGTACATTACAATAAATAAAATTAGTTATGGGACTATTTGACAAACTTTTTGGCGGAACAAAGAAAGGCTCAAACGTTGAGCTGCCCGAAGACACCAGCTTGATTTCCTCAGATCATTTAATGGATGAAGATCCATTCTGGAAAATTATCCAAACAACAAAAGATAAGTCAGGTGGCGACTATGAACAACAACAGAAAGCGCTGGCAGATGAATTGGGTAAGCTAACCGCCGGAGACATCATATTGTTTGACAACCGGTTTCGTTATCTAAGGGGCCGGGCAAATACCTGGGAGCTTTGGGGTGCCATTTATATTATCCATGGCGGATGTAGTGACGACAGTTTTAACGATTTCAGGGAATGGGTAATAGGACAAGGCAAAGCCTTTTATTATAAAACGATTCAAGATCCGGAAAGCCTTGTAGAAGTTAACACAGATAAAATAGAGGAGGTTGACTGGGAAGGTTTGGGCTATGTTGCCTCCACTGTTTTCCAGGAGATGACGGGGCAGGATATACCCTCTGCATTTGAAGAACACCAGGGCACAACCGGAAAAGAATGGACAGAAGAGAGTGATGATTTGAAGCTTATGTTTCCTGAACTGTACGCAAAATATCCGGACAATATCTGATGAAATAATGCAGCTATATCACTTAGATATAAAGTATTGCCCTGTTAACTTTCGCGGGTACAACAAGATGAATAAAATATGAAACTCTACATAAAAAACATGGTTTGCAGCCGTTGCAAAATGATGGTGAAGGCGCAATTGGAAAGTATGGGACATCGTCCACTATCAGTTGATTTGGGCGAAGTTGAAATTGAAAACGAATTATCAAAAGATCAGTTACTCCAGCTTGATACGGCTTTAAAAGCGGTTGGGTTTAAACTGATAGACAACAAAAAAAGTAAGACTATCGAAAAAATTAAAAATGCCATCGTTGAACTGGTACATCATTCAGGCAACGACCTGCACACCAACCTGTCGGCATTTATCACCTCTAAAATTCACCAGGATTATCATTATTTAAGCAACTTGTTTTCAGAAGTTGAAGGCACTACCATTGAAAAGTATTTCATTCATCAACGCATTGAAAAGGCTAAGGAATTACTGGTGTATGATGAAATGACAATTTCTGAAATCGCTGATCAATTGGGCTACAGCAGCGTTGCGTATTTATCTAACCAGTTTAAAAAAATAACCGGCTTTACACCCAGCTATTTTAAGTCGCTTAAAGAAAATAAAAGGCGGAATATAGAAGACCTGTAAATGTTACAAATCAAATACAAAATTCCGTAACAGGCAGCCCTGCAGCGCAGACTAACTTTGTGTCAAAATAATCAATTATGACACATACATATGAAGTTACAGGCATGACCTGCGGTCATTGCGAAGCCAATGTAAAAAGCAGTCTGCTGAAGCTGCCCAATATTACGGCCGTTGAAGTTTCAAAAGAAAAGCAAACAGCAGTTATCAGTATGGACCAGCATATTCCACTTGCTGTTCTTCAACAGGCACTTGACAAAAAATATGCAATAGCTGCAACGGAACACAACGAAACTGCGGAACAGACAAAAAGCTGGCTGGCTGCATACAAACCTCTCTTGCTAATTTTTGGCTATATCACAACCGTAGCATTAATTGTCGCTACTGCACAGGGCGGGTTTAATCAAATGCAGGGAATGAATGTTTTTATGGCAGGCTTCTTTCTCACATTTTCATTCTTCAAAATGCTGGACCTGAACGGCTTTGCCGATAGTTATGCGATGTATGATATTGTAGCAAAAAGAATGAGACTATGGGGTTTTATTTACCCCTTTATTGAGCTGTTGCTGGGTATCGCATATGCCCTGAACTTTCAGCCATTCATCACCAATTCAGGAACACTAATTGTTATGGGAGTAAGTATTATAGGGGTATTGCAAAGCGTATTCAATAAAAGAAAAATACAATGTGCGTGCCTGGGAGCGGTTTTCAATTTACCAATGAGTAGCGTTACCATTATTGAAGACGCACTGATGATAGCAATGAGTGCCGGCTTGCTTGTTTCACTTTTATAAACTGTAATGAAAAACAAACTACGATACATGAAAAAATTAATTGGGTTCACAGTACTATTTTGTTTGATGATCCTGGCGTCAACTGCGCAGCAACATCCGATGCCCATGAAGGATACTCCGAAGCATATAGCTAAAGATACAATGCCAATGGAAATGGATACAATGATGAAGCAAGACCATACGATGATGGACGATGACATGGATATGGGCAACATGAGCCATGCTTTTTCGCTACACCTCCCCATGAGTCGAAATGGCTCCGGTACAGGGTGGCTGCCGGATGCCTCACCGATGTATGGCAATATGTATCATAAAAAAAACTGGATGTACATGCTGCATTACAACCTTTTTCTCAGGTACAACAACCAGGATTTTTCAAACAAAGGGGTAAGGGGTGGCGATAAAGTGGATGCCCCGAACTGGCTGATGTGGATGGGCCAAAGAAAAGCAGGCAACAACGGGTTGTTGCATTTCAATACTATGCTTTCGCTGGATGCCGTCACGATGGGCGGCGGTGGTTATCCGTTGTTGTTTCAAAGCGGCGAAGCTTATAAAGGCAAGCCGATTGTCGACAGGCAACATCCGCACGACTTATTTTCTGAGCTGTCTTTAAGCTATGCACAGGCGCTTTCAAAAAAAGCCGACGTGTTTATTTACCTGGCTTATCCTGGCGAACCTGCGCTGGGTCCGGTGGCCTTTATGCACCGCCCGTCTGCGTTATACAATCCCGATGCGCCACTTTCTCACCACTGGGCTGATGCCACCCACGTTACGTTCGGCGTAGCAACGCTGGGGGTTCGTTTGGGTAATGTTAAACTGGAAGGTTCTTCATTTACCGGGAGGGAGCCGAATGATAAGCGTTTTGATTTTGATAAGCCAACTTTTGACAGCTGGAGCGGCAGATTATCGTACAACCCTTCCAAAAACTGGGCTTTGCAGGTGTCGCATGGTTTTATAAAAAGTCCGGAAGAGTTGCATGCAAGCGAAGACGTCAACCGTACTACAGCTTCTGCCATTTACAGTTTGCCTTTGCCGGGCAGCGCCTGGTTAAATGCCGTTGCACTTTGGGGGCAAAATAAAATAAAAGGCCACGATGGTGAAAATGCTTTATTGCTGGAAGCTTCATGGCTCCGCAACAAACTTGCCATTCATGGCAGGTATGAATATGTTCAAAAATCAGTGGAAGAATTAAACCTGGATGAAACAATTTATGGCCCCGGGGCCGTTTTTCCGGTGAATGCTTTTACGCTTGGGTTTAATTATGATTTGCTACACCTTGGTAAAACAAAATTAGCCGGCGGAAGTCAGTTTACATTGTATCATGCAGATAGTAGGTTGAACAGTTTGTACGGTAAAAACCCGATGGCATTTGAAGTGCATTTAAGATTTTATCCCGCTTTAATGAAAATGTAATTCTATTGTTTAAACATCTGCATGCGTCGTGCTTCATAAGCAATTACATGTAAATATTAAAGTGGATATTTGTTGCACAGTATGGTTCTTTTGCATCCATTGGTCAACTGATCAAATAATCAACCGGATAAATTTAAAAGTTGATGATTACGTGCTTTGGATTTTTGTGCTGGTATCAAACAAAACTTTGAATAAGATGAAGGTTGTAATCATCGGCGGTACAGGTCATATCGGTACATATTTAATTCCCAGGTTGGTAATGGCTGGGCACGAGGTTATCTGCGTAAGCCGTAATAAAAGTAAGCCTTATAGTTTGCACCCATTGTGGAAATCGGTACAGCATGTCACCATCGACCGGTTGTCTGCTGAAGCCAATGGTACTTTTGGGACAGACATTAAAGCACTGCAGGGTGAGATTGTAATTGACCTGATTTGTTTTACTCCTCAAAGTGCTGCGATGCTAACAACAGCGTTAACTGGCGAAGTTGAACACTTTATACATTGCGGCACGATGTGGGTGCATGGGCACAGTGAACAGGTACCAACCCGCGAAAGCCAGCAGCGAAAGCCTTTTGGAGAATACGGTATCAACAAAGCTGCCATTGAATCTTATCTTCTTTCAATTGGACGACAACAGGGTTTTCCGGTTACCATATTGCACCCGGGGCATATCACCGGACCAGGGTGGTTACCCATTAATCCCGCAGGAAATTTGGACCCGGAAATATTCAGGTTGTTGGCGAAGGGCGAAACAATTACTTTGCCTAACCTGGGGATGGAAACCCTGCATCATGTGCATGCGGGTGATGTTGCGCAGGCCTTTATGCTTGCAATCGGCAACAGGCAACGTTGTATCGGCGAATCTTTTCATATTGTTTCTGAACAGGCACTTACATTAAGAGGCTATGCCATGGCAATGGCAACATGGTACGGGCTGCATGCCCATCTTAGTTTTAAGCCATGGGAAGAATGGAAGAAGACGGTTAGTGAACGGGACGCCGAATTAACCTGGATCACATAGCCCATAGCCCTAACGGAAGTATTGAAAAGGCAAAGCAATTATTAAACTATCAGCCACGGTACAGTTCACTGCAGGCAGTTCAGGAAGCCGTAAGCCATTATTTTGCATAAAGCAGCAATGCTATTGAAACAGCAATCCGCTGACGTTAAATTGTACCAGCGGTAGTAAATCTTCACCTGCTTTTTATAACTCCAATCATTGTTATTCATTTTAACAGTTGTGGTCTCTTTAAAAAAATAGTCAACCCAAATGCAACTTTTGTAACACAGTAAAAATGTTTTTCTTTAGAACTTTATACTATGGATACAACAACACAACAACATTGGGATAATGTTTATAAAACAAAGGAGCCTGGCCAGGTTAGCTGGACGCAGGCCGTTCCGCTAACTTCACTGGAATTTATCCATTCTTTTGGGCTGCCAAAAACTGCCAGGATTATAGACGTTGGAGGCGGCGATAGTAAGCTTGCCGGTTATTTGCTTGATGAAGGGTTTGAAAATATTACGGTGCTCGACATTTCGGCCCAGGCACTTGACAATGCAAAGAAGCGGCTGGGAGATAAGGCAAAAAAAATAAACTGGGTAGTAAGTGATGTTACGGAATTTAAGCCCGATACTACTTTTGACGTTTGGCACGACAGGGCTACATTTCACTTTTTAACTACCGGCGAGCAAATTGCAAAATATATAGACATCGCTAAAAATTCAGTTGCTGGGTTTTTGACCATCGGCACATTTTCAGAAAGTGGACCGGAAAAATGCAGCGGGCTACAAACCAGGCAATACAGCGACGAAAAATTAACAGCCGAACTTCAAAACGGGTTTGATAAAATACGTTGTATTACAGAAGACCACGTAACCCCATTTGATACCAAACAAAATTTTTTGTTCTGCAGTTTTAAGCGGCATAAAAACTAACGTTCCAGCCCATACACAGATTAAAATTATAAGCACGTTAGATAAACGAGTACAACGACAGGAAGGCGACGGAAATAAAGAGCAGTTTTTTATTGCAGCGTTGCTTAAAAAGTAAAGAGGCTCTTTGTTTACGCAAAGAGCCTCTTTCAGTTTTTAAAAAATATTAATTATCCCACCAAACAGGCGTGGTAACAGTAGCAGACTGCTGAGGTTGAGGATTGCTGGTAATGGATGTTAAAGGATACGGAAAACGTACTGGTATGGCAGGGTAATAACTGTGTTGCACCGGGGTTAACAAAGGGAAGCCAGTGCGCCTCCAGTCATTGTAATTTTCTACGGATAAAAAGTCAGCCAGCGATTTTTCTTCCATTATTCTTTGCAATGCATTGCCGGCTGTCAACGTACCTCTTTTAACCAGGTAAGCTGCTACAGCGGGAGAGCTGGCATTGAGTCCCAGCTTGGTCATGTGTGCCTTAATACCCGCCTGGTAAATAGGTTGTGCATCGCTGAATCCGGTTTTGATTAAAGTTGCTTCGGCTTTAAGAAACAGCGCTTCAGTGTAAGTTAATATATACACACTGGCTGCCGCACCGGCATAAAAATCATTGATGCGTGAATATGCGTCAGGGTCGGGATTGGCACCAGTACCGATTATCCTTCCATGATACCCGCCACCTGTGGCAGCTTCAGCAGCTATTACCGGCAATCGTGGATCATTGCGTGCAACCAGGGAGTCTATCAAGGTGGAAGATAGCACTACACCACCGGCGCCGGATAAGGTGTTCTGGAACCAAGGACTTTCATTTCCGGAAGTTCCCGGGTAGGCAAATGATGCTTCATCAGCATTGCTGCCAAACCCGTTTTGCAAAGCGGCCAGCGCAAGGTCTGCCTGCGCAGCAGCGGTATAGCCTGGTGCCTTTGTAAGGTGCATGTAATATCTTGCTTTAAGGGTATAGGCAAACTTTTTCCATTTATCCATATCTCCGGCATAAATATAATCATCTGAACCTGGTGCTAATCCTGCTGGTTTACCAAAGTATTCAATTGCCTTATCTAATTGTGCCTGCAGGCCTTTATAGATGTCTTCCTGCTTGTCATAAGTCGGGCGGATATTGTCGGAGGCTAACGCCTGCGAATAAGGCACATCACCCCACAGGTCGGTAATAATGCCCATGGTATAAGCCGACAACACTTCAGCAATGCCAGCGTATGCGTAATTGCTATTGGTTACTGCTTTGGTACTTAACAATTGCAGGTTCTTAATAGTAGGGTATAGAAAATACCAGTCCACTCCGTCTGTTGTAATCTTGTACCCGTCAATCTGCGGCTGCTCCTGGTTCAATGCCAGCTGTTGTGTCCAGTACGAAGTGGTAGTGGAGACGCCGAAAGTTACATTGCCTCCCACAATTTCGGTAGCAATTACTGTTTCCACTGCAGGCAGTGAAATAGATTCCGGAACCTCCGTGGGGTTGTTCGGGTTTTTATTTACATCCAGGAATTTTTTACAACCATTCGCGGAAATAAAAAATACAAATAGTATGAGGAAATTAATTTTTTTCATGTTGCTTGTTTTTTAAAATGTAGCTTTTAAACCAAAACTGATTGAACGGGTTGTAGGTACCATATAATTCACCAGGCCCTGGCCGTTACCACCGCCCTGCAGGTTGGCCTCAGGATCAGATCCGTAAAAATGTGGTTTGTATATCCAGAGGTTTCTGCCGGCTACGGTAAATGTTAAAGCACTGAAAGGAAACCTGCTCATTTTGGCGCGGCTGAGCGTATAGGAAATACCCGCATTTCTCAGCTTCACATACGTTCCATCTTCAATTACGGCCTCGTCGATAGCACTTAAATCCCTGAAATAAGTTTGGGCTGAGATCTGTGTTGTATTTTCTTTTCCATCACTTTCACGAACACCATTGATAAGTCTTGGACTGCGGTCTTCGGTAGCTTTGGGCGTGCCGTAAAACCAGTTGTAATGTTCGTCAAAGTTGAAGAGATCGCCACCTTTCTTTACATCAAAAACAAAGTTGAAAGAAAATCCTTTATAAGTAATGGTGTTGGAAAAACCTGCTGTCCAGTTCGGATTGGTGTTGCCTACCGGCCCGTTATTGTCATCCAGTATTGCTCTTCCGTCATCATCCACTAAAATTCTTCCGGCAGCATTCCGCTTATATCTTGAACCAAAAATAACGCCATACGGCTGGTCTTTAAAGGCATAGATACCGCCGCCTCCTGAAAAGCCACCAAACTGGTAAGAGTTTAAACCCGGACCAAGGTCAATCACCTTATTGCGGATGCGGCTGAAATTGAGGTTTATTTCCCAGGTTACATCTTTTGTTTTAATGGGTATACCGCTAAGTAACAATTCGAATCCTTTGTTTTCAATGGTAGCCACATTTAAATTGGCATTGGTAAACCCTGTGGCAGGGTCAATCTGGATAGGCGCCAGCAGGTCTGAGCTGGTACGTTTAAAATAAGATCCCTCAAAAGACAACCTGTTTTTAAGGAATTTCAAATCAAGGCCAATTTCCATTTCTTTTAATGATTCATTTTTCAGCTTATTGCTTCCCAGGGTTGTATTTAATAAAAACCCTGTCTGGCCATTGTAGGGGAATGTGATATTGGAAACAACGGCTGAAGAGTAAGGCGTTGTTAAGGCATAAGGCCCGATATTATCACTGCCTACCAGTGAATAAGAAGCCCTTATTTTACCAAAACTTAAGAAGGATTTATCATGCATTAATTCACTGAAAATGAAGCCCAGCGCTGCTGAACCGTAAGGGTAGTAAGCTTTATCCTGTGCCAGTGTGGAAGTACCATCATACCGGCCGGTTAAGGCGAGGGTTAGCAGCTTCTCGTACTCCAGGTTGGCCTGCGCATAAAATCCCACTTTACGATACCTGTAAAGGTTACTGCTGGATGTTTGTTTGGAAGTATTGCTGATGTTATAGAAGCCATCTATGCCTAATCCCAAACCTGTGGCCTGGTCAAACCGGTCAGTTTTGGAGAACAGGTTGCTTCCCAGCAGAAAAGAGCCATATATTTTTGAAGTCAGTTGCTTATGTATATCGGCAATGAAATCATTGTTAAACTGCTTGAAGTTTTCGTTGCGGTTAATCACGCCGCCATCCGGACTTAAACCGCCTACAATGCCTTTTGCTTCATGATAGTCAGATTGGTCGGTGTACATATCCGCACCCAGTCGTTCGGTTAGTGTAAGCCAGGTGTAGGGAGTATAGGTAAGTGCGGCTACTGGTATAAACCTGTTTACGTTGGATTGAAAACCAGTATTATTAACCAGCCATGTAGGGTTATTTCTTGCAGCACGATACAAGCGTTGTGTTCCATCAGGATTGGTGCTGGGAAGAGGATCCCATGAAATAGGAGCTCCATATACTGTCCACAATGGATTTCCCAAACCGTTACCTTCGTTTGTGCGGTGGTTATCGGTATTTACGTAGTTCATTTGAAAAGACAGGTTGAGTTTATCCGCCAACTGGTTGGAAAATTTTCCAAAAATAGCATGCCGGTTTAAACTGGTAGTGGGGATCAGACCATCATCTTTTAAATAAGAATAAGAAAAGAAGTAGCGTGAATTGTTGGCGGCGCCACTTACACTTACCGTATTGTCGTAACTATGGCCGGTTCTGAAAAACTCTTTCGCCTGGTTATGTTTTTTTACCGGTACACCGTTTACTTTTAAGGTATCAATCAACGGTCCCCATGAACCAGAACCAAACTGACCATTGTTGCCATCTACATAAACCCCGTTCAGGCCCTGTGCATATTTATCCTGGAAGCCGGGTAAAATGGGATTGTCAATGCTGTACGAACTGGAAAAATTCAGCTGTGCCTTCTTATTAAGCCCACCATTTTTGGTGGTAATTAAAACAACACCCCTGGCGCCGGAAGAACCGTAAATGGCGCTGGCAGCAGAACCTTTCAGAACAGTAACTGATTCAATAATGTTTGGATCAATGTCTATCGCCCTGTTGGCAGATGAACCCGCTGTGAGCGAGCCCGCAGCCGGTGAACCTGTTTCTGAGTTATCCATGGGCACACCATCAATAACAAATAAGGCCTGGTTTTCGCCAGTTAAAGAAGTGGCGCCGCGGATTACAATACGTGAGGCACTTCCTGGCATACCGGTCGAGTTGGTGATTTGAACTCCTGGAATCTTGCCCGCCAAAGAATTTACCACGTTATCCTGCTTTGCGGCAACGATGGCATCTCCTCTTACTTCCTGCACACTGTAGGTTAAATTTCTTTTTTCTCTTTTGATACCGAGGGCGGTTACTACTAACTCAGACAGGGCCTTGGTGTCCTGTGTCATCTTTATATCCAGATCGCCGGAGCCATCATACTGAACTGTTTGAGGGCTGTGCCCTACTTCGCTGATTTCTATTGCGCTTCCCGGCTTTACATTAATTTCAAACGAGCCGTCCGCACCTGAGGTAATGGACTTCTTTTCTCCTTTCACTTTAATTGTGGCACCTGCAATAGGAGTACCGTCTTTCATATCCGTTACTCTGCCCTTGACTGTGTTTTGGGCGAACACGGCAGAAATACTGCACAGAAGTACAGTAAAGACCACTGCAATTTTTCTCATGAGAGTTTGTTTATTTTTTAATAATAATGGTGAATTATAATACCTACTTTGACATCATTTTTTACAATTCGCTGCATGCAAATTTTTTAAAACACCTGAGCTATATTATTTCCAGGGTAGCTACAATGCGGCCAGTTGCGATACCATTCTAAAGCAGGGTAAACATACACAGTATTTACGGCAAAGTTGTAGAATAAAGCAAATCTTACCGTAATCATTTTTTTAACCGGTTGTGATAGCGTATGTAAGGTTGGTACGGATAACTTATCAAACTATGTTGCAGTTAACAGCCGGCTGAATGGCATTGACCGCGATAAGAATGTTCACCCACGGGCCGAATATTTATAACTGCAAATGATGCGAAGCAGGTGATATTTGACTTATAACTCCGTGCAGTGATTTTTAAAACCTTGTTCAACCTGGGCATACGGGAACGGTCCTTCAACATTATTTTGTACACGGGCTTGCGAAAATACAGCTGAACAACCTGCAATAATTACCATACTACAACAGAAGCCAGTGTTATTAAACCGGCATAGGGTAGCATGATTACAGCCGGCGTATCAGAGCAGAGGTTTTTGACTGACGGGATTTACAAATCTGTGTGATGACAGTCATTGTTTTGATTTCTCATCGTTGCTACTTTCAAACAAGAATTATAAACCTTCATAATTATTGAAAATGAAACCAGGAATTTGCAACTATTTAATTGCAATGGGTGCGTATTGCATATATGCCGGGTTCTTTACCATTGTGTTTGGCCAGTCGGTACTTTTTGATTTTGATAATGCCCCGCTTCATTCAGGTTTTCCAATCAGCCAAACCGCTAACGGCATCACGGCCCGGTTAGCCGGTACAGGTCAGGGATATTCTATACAAGATGCCAACGTCCTCGGTTTTACGCCACAGGGGTTTTCGGGCCGGGTTATTTATCCTAACAGCGTTTTTCTTTCAGACCTGCTGGTGCGATTCGACACAAAACTTACCGATTTTTCTATCATGTACTCGTGCCAGGAACTTGGCTGTGATGATGCAGCTACCATGCGGGTAACAGCTTATATGAATGGCAGTCTTGTTGGCACCAATACTAAAACAGCGGGCAATCCCGGAACCTGGCCGGTAGATACCCTGCGCTGTAGTTTTCAGCAAGGTTTTGATAGCGTAGTAGTACATTATGACAGCCGCCCACCCACCTGCCAGGATTATGGTGTAATTTTTATGGCAGATAATATGCGGGTAACTCCGTTGGGAGTTGTTCCTGTTAATTTGGTATATTTCACTTGTACAACTGATGGAAATGTCGCTGTCTTACAATGGAAATCTGCAGACGAAATTAATTTGAACAGCTATCTTGTTCAATACGCCGGGGATGCTGCGCACTTCAGGGATTTGGGGAATGTATCTTCCGAAGGGGCTAACCACACCTATCGTTTTATGCATCCGGGGGTGAACGGAACAGCTTATTATCGTTTGAAAATGATATATAAGGATGGCACAAACAACTATTCGGACACCAGAAAATTGTCATTCAAAACCAAAACAGGTTTAACAATTCTCCCTAATCCTTCAGGTGACTTTGTCCAGATTTATTGTGACCGTCCAACAGATGTAAATACAATACAAATTGTTTCAGTTGATGGGGTTATTGTAAAAATTGTAAGTCCTTATATTGACAGACAAAAAATTGACATCAGTAATTTATCAAAAGGAATTTACAATGTAAAGTTGTTGTCCTTAAACGGAAAAGCAATGTTTGAAAAACTATTTTTAAAAATGGAATGATGGTATAAACAAATACGTTGTGCAGACCGGCCTTACTGTATCCGGTAATTAAAAGCAGTACTTATGACTAAAATTAAAAAAGGCGGGTATTTTACCAGCCTTTTTTTGAAGTTTAAAATTGTAAAACTAATGCGAAATCAATACACCAAGCAAAACACCCGCAACAGCACCTATTGTTACACCGGTTCCAAAAGATGCTCCTCTTTGTTGCGGTCTGTCTCTTTCCCAGCGGCCCATTCGCCTGCTTTTTCCGTAACCTGGTGTTGAACGGTCGTTCCTATAATCATTGTCTCTTCGATCGTATTGCCTGGTTATGCGATCGCGGTCATGGTTATCATTGCGACGGCTATTTTCATTGTATGCATAGTCAGTGGAATTTTCCTGGCTGCCGTAATGATCGTTGTTTCTTGGGTTGTTCATTTCGTACGGATCATTGTAGTTGCTGTTATTACGCTGTTGCGCAGTCGCTACGTTGAAAGCGACTATTGCTGTAAGTATTATCACTAATTTTTTCATTGTATTTGTTTTAATTGTTACTGAGTTAAATAAATGATGAACATCGCCTACCATTTATGGTCATGTTTTTTTTCAAACCCAACATTGTGGTGATTGCTTGTCTCGTACCGGTATTGCACCTGTGCAATGGCTTCTTTCCGTTGATTTTGCAGCATACGGATTTGTTTGTTTTTTTCAAAGCCTCTTAAATGCCTGTTCATTTTAACGGCGTCAATTTTCCAGTCAAATGTGCGGTTGATCTTTTCAATCTGTTGCTCTTTTTCTTTAAAGTAAAAAGAAGGAACATTGTAAGCATCGGATTTATTTTTATCAAAACCCCGCTGGTGATTGTAATCCGTAACCACAGCTTTTGTTTCATATTTACTGCTGCTATATGGATTGTTTCTTTGATCTCTTGATTGTGCTGCTGCAATACTGATTGTACCGGCGGCTGATAAAACAAGTGTAAAAATCTTTTTCATAATTGTAAATTTTAAAAAGTAATTCAATGTATATAAGATGTGTAATGCAGCGCTTCGTTTAAAAGTAACAAGTGCTCTACGTCGCAGGATAAGGGGTATTCGTCGCACTATTGGGTGAAAGGCATTTTTGGATGACCATGCCTGCGGTTTACGTCGTTGTTTTTTAGTGGTATATTCATATTTCAAAACAACCAAATGAAAAGAATAATTTACCTGTTGACCATGCTACTAGTAATAGCTGGTTGTAATTCAAATTCTACAAACAGCGCAACCCCGGCGGCAGCCAATGCCGCATTGGGCGGCATGTTAAATACATACTTTAATGAAAGGATGGAATTGTTTCCTGTAGAAGCTACTGTAAACGGAGACCAGCGCTTTAATAATTTGTTGCCTGCAGATTTTACAGACAGCTATCGTTCAAAGCTGAACCATTTTTTTAGCCGATATAAAGATTCGATCAGCAGGTTTGACCCAGCAACGCTGAATGACAATGATAAAAAAAGCTACGCCATTTTCAAGTATGAAATGGATATGGCGCTGGAAGGTCTTGCGCTGAATTTTATGGGGAGCTCAGCCATAGCAGATAACCGTTACATGCCCTTTGACCAGTTTAACGGCGTTCCCATCTCTTTCGGGCAAATGGGTTCGGGTAGCGGTAACCAGCCTTTTAAAACAGTAAATGATTATGACAATTGGTTGCAAAGAGCGGCCGCGTTTTCGGCCTGGGCTGATAGTGCTATTGTGTATTTTAAAAAAGGAATGGCAATTAATTATGTGCTGCCTAAAGCAGTGGTGATAAAAATGATTCCTCAAATGAAAGACATGGTGACTGCCGATGCCACCAAAAGTTTATTCTATGCGCCCGTGCAATTGATACCTGCTACGTTTCCTGAAGGTGATAAAAAAAGATTGACTGCGGCATACATCGCAATGATCAACAACATCATTGTACCGGCGTATAAAAAGCTGGGCGATTTTTTACAAATGGAATATTTGCCCAAGGCAAGAACAAGTACCGGCATCAACGCATTGCCGGGAGGTGATACCTTGTACAGGTACCTGGTTAAATACTGGACCACCACCAGCAAAACGCCGGATGCCATTTATCAAACAGGACTTTCAGAAGTGAAACGCATCAGGACGGAAATGGAAACGATTAAGAATGAAGTGGGTTTTAAAGGAAGCCTTGATTCATTTTTTACTTTTATGAAAACGGATAAACAATTCATGCCTTATAAAACGGCGGATGAAGTATTGAATGCATTTAGAAAGATACAAGCCACTATAGATCCGAATCTTAAAAAAATGTTTACGCTAACGCCCAAAACAAAATTTGAAATCAGGCAAACCGAAGCCTTCAGGGCGGCAAGTGCCAGTGCGGAATATTACCCGGGTTTGCCGGATGGCAGCAGGCCTGGTATTTTTTATGTGCCTATTGTTGACGCTACCAAATTCAATACTACCAGTGGTATGGAAAGTTTATTTCTGCATGAAGCCATTCCCGGGCACCATTATCAAACAAGCATTCAATCAGAAAACCAATCACTACTGGCTTTTCGCCGGTTCATCTGGTATGGGGCCTATGGTGAGGGCTATGCCTTGTATTGTGAAAGTTTGGGAAAAGAGCTGGGCCTTTACACCGATCCCTACCAGCATATGGGTGCCTTGGGTGATGAGATACATCGTGCCATCAGGCTGGTGGTAGATGTTGCCATGCACACTGGTAAAATGACAAGAGAAGAAGCCATTCAATACATGATGCAGAATGAAGCCATTAGTGAAGATGGCGCCGTGGCGGAGATAGAACGTTATATGGTATATCCTGCACAGGCATTGAGTTATAAAACCGGGGCATTAAAAATCAGGGAACTGAGAAATAAATACAGCCAGCAACTCGGTGATAAATTCAGCCTCGCCGCCTTTCATGATGAGTTTTTAAAAGATGGTTGTATGCCGTTGGATATTATTGAAAGATCAATGGATGAATGGGCGAAAAAGCAGGCTGCTAAATAATTGAACAAAATGCAAAGTTAAATCTCCGCTTCGATAAAGTTGCCCAATGGTATGCCGCAAAAGTGTGCGACGCAACGATGTTTAATTGATAATAAATGCCGGGTACAAAAAATAAATAATTTTTTTTGTAATAAGATTAAAGACAGCAATTAAAAAAGGTGGTCCAATAACGGACCACCTTTCTAATAATATTGCTTCGAAATTATGCCAGGTCAAAACGGTCCAAGTTCATCACCTTGGTCCATGCGGCAACAAAGTCATTTACAAATTTATCCCGTCCGTCTTCACAACCATATACTTCAGCAACGGCACGTAATTCGGAGTTGGAGCCAATGATCAGATCCACACGTGTACCAGTCCATTGACGTTCGCCGTTTGAACGGTTAATTCCCTCAAACACATCCTGTGTATCGGAAGTTGCATGCCACCTTGTTCCAAGATCAAGCAGGTTTAAAAAGAAATCATTGGTGAGTGCATCTTTGCGGTTGGTAAATACACCACGTTGCGACTGATCGTAATTAATGTTCAGCACACGCAATCCACCAACCAACACAACCATCTCCGGTGTGGTGAGCGTTAACAGTTGCGCTTTGTCTACCAGCATTTCTTCAGGCGATACGGTGTGTATTTTTTTTATGTAATTGCGAAAACCGTCTGCATTTGGTTCCAGTACTTCAAACGATTCAACATCGGTCTGTTCCTGCGAAGCATCGGCTCTGCCAGGTGTGAAAGGAACCTTAATATCATGACCGGCATTTTTTGCAGCCTGCTCTACGCCTGCACATCCTGCCAGCACGATCAGGTCTGCCATTGAAACCATTTTGCCGCCTGACTGTGCACTGTTGAATTCCTGCTGAATGCTACCAAGCGTATCCAATACTTTTGACAATTGCGCCGGGTTATTTACTTCCCAGTCTTTTTGCGGTGCAAGGCGAATGCGTGCACCATTGGCACCACCACGTTTGTCGGAACCGCGGAAAGTGGATGCGGAAGCCCAGGCAGTTGATACCAGCTGACCTACAGAAAGTCCGGATGCCAATATTTTACTCTTCAATGAAGTGATGTCATCATCGTTGATCAGTTCATGTGTAACAGCTGGAATCGGATCCTGCCAGATCAATACTTCGGCAGGTACTTCCGGGCCATGATAGCGGGTGATGGGACCCATATCGCGGTGCGTTAGTTTGTACCAGGCGCGGGCAAATGCATCTGCGAACTGATCAGGATTTTCGAAGAAATGCCTGGAAATTTTTTCATACACCGGATCTGCTCTTAATGCGATATCAGTGGTAAGCATAAATGGTGCATGCTTCTTTGACGGATCATGTGCATCCGGTACGGTACCGGCGCCTGCATTATCCTTTGGTTTCCATTGCTGTGCGCCAGCCGGGCTTTTGGTGAGTTCCCATTCAAAGCCAAAAAGGTTTTCGAAATAATTGTTGCTCCATTTTGTTGGTGTGGTAGTCCAGGCACCTTCAAGGCCGCTTGTAATGGTATCGCCTGCGTTGCCCTTACCGTAAGTATTTTTCCAGCCCAGGCTTTGTTCTTCAATACCGGCACCCGCAGGTTCATGAGAAACATATTTGCCGGGATCTGCCGCACCATGGGTTTTACCAAATGTATGTCCACCGGCTATCAATGCCACTGTTTCTTCATCATTCATCGCCATGCGGCCGAAGGTTTCACGTATGTCGCGGGCTGAAGCCACTGGGTCAGGCTTTCCGTCCGGGCCTTCGGGATTTACATAAATCAATCCCATCTGTACAGCTGCCAGCGGGTTTTCCAGTTCCCGGTTCCCGGTGTACCGTTTGTCGCCACCGAGCCAAACATTTTCAGCACCCCAGTAAACATCTTCCGCAGGTTCCCAAACATCTGCACGGCCGCCACCAAAACCAAAAGTTTTTAATCCCATTGACTCAAGCGCACAGTTACCGGCAAGAATCATCAGATCTGCCCAGGAAATTTTTTTGCCATATTTCTTTTTAATTGGCCAAAGTAACAAACGTGCTTTATCCAGGTTCGCATTATCCGGCCAGCTGTTCAGCGGCGCAAAACGTTGCGTTCCAAACCCGCCACCACCACGGCCATCGGAGATGCGGTAAGTGCCTGCACTATGCCAGGCCATGCGGATAAAGAAAGGACCATAGTGACCGTAGTCTGCGGGCCACCAGTCTTGCGACGTTGTCATTAATTCGAAAATATCTTTTTTAACAGCAGCCAGGTCAAGGCTTTTAAACTCCTCAACATAATTGAAATTTTCACCCATGGGGTTAGAGAGTGAAGAGTACTGGCGAAGGATGTTCAGTTTTAACTGGTTCGGCCACCAGTCGCGGTTTCTTGTACCGCTGCCGGCACTTTGCTTAAGGGCACCACTATGAAAGGGACATTTCGGTCCGTCATCATTTACGTTGAGGGCCTTGGTGCCCTGTGGGGTTACATTTTCCATTTTACTAGGTTTGTTTTTTAAAAGTCAAATGTAGCCTGTTCTTTTGATAATTGATATTTATATATCCTATACACTTATAGATAGTGTCTATGAGGGTATAACCACTGTATAGCTTCTATTTTAGCAATATTTACCCATGCATTTGCTATTGCGGTATTATTATAAACCCGAATGGTAAAAATGACTGTTGGTGGTTATATTTGAGGAAGTTTATTAATAAACGTTTTAAATGATGATGATCCGGGATAAAACAAATTTGCTTCAGTATATACATGCCACTATTCCGGTATCGCAGCGAAAGGCAGTGGAAATTGCAGACAGGTTCCGGGAAAAGACCATTGCAAAAAATGAATTTTTGTTGCAGGAGGGTAGAATATGCCAGGAGTTTCATTTTTTAGATGAAGGCTTTGTATGGTCGTATACGCATGATGTAAACGGAGATGACGTTACCACCAATTTTTATTCCAATAAACAGGTAGTGTGCGAAATGTTTTCGTTCTTTAAGCAACGGCCAACCAAAGAAAATTTTCAGGCCCTTGCTGATTGCCGTACCTGGTATATCAGCTTTGCCGATCTGCAAATCGCTTTTCATTCCATGCCTGAGTTCAGGGAATTTGGCCGGTCGATGCTGGTGACCGCTTATGCAGATTTAAAACAACGCATGCTATCCATGGTGCAGGATACGGCCGAAGAAAGGTATAACCTGTTGATACATTCCAGTCCGGATGTTTTTCAAAATGCGCCCCTTAAATACATTGCCTCTTACCTGGGCGTTACCAATACTTCCCTTAGCAGGATCAGGAAAGAAATTTCAAAACGATAATTCATTACTTGCCAAATGGCAATTCATTGCTGGCCGATGTAGCAGACCTTTGCAAAAATTACAGGTTAGTAATGGGTACACACGCTTTTGGTAATAAAACAATTCCTTTATCAACGTCTTTAATCTCCACACTGGAGTCGGAAAATATTCATCCCCGTGAAACACAGAACAGGAAACGGGTGGTGTTGATTTCGGTGCTGGCTATTGGAATTGCCGTTTGCATCAGTTTTATCGCCAAAGCATTGGTGGGCCTTATCAATCTTGTCACCAATATTTCTTTTCACGGAATTTTTTCCACCGCTCATGCAAGCCCGTTGGGAAATGCCCTTGGTTTGTGGGTTATACTGGTGCCCGCTATCGGGGGTATCATTGTGGGGTTGATGGCCATGTACGGATCTAAAGCCATCCGCGGCCATGGGATACCTGAAGCAATGGAACAGGTGCTGACCAACAATAGTAAAATTAAACCCGCCATCACTTACCTAAAGCCTGTCTCTGCGGCCATTGCCATTGGTACCGGCGGACCTTTCGGTGCGGAGGGGCCTATCATCGCAACTGGTGGTGCAATGGGTTCAACCCTTGGCCAGTTGCTGCATATTACCCATCACGAAAGAAAAATATTATTGGCTGCCGGCGCCACAGCGGGGATGTCTGCCATATTTGGCAGCCCTCTCGCTGCAATTTTTTTAGCGATAGAATTGTTGTTGTTTGAGTTTTCGCCCCGTTCCATTATCCCGGTGGCACTGGGCTGCATAACAGGCGCAGCGGGCCACCATTTTTTATTTGACGCGGCGCCGGTATTTATGGTTGCAAAAACAATGTTGCCATCATCCAACACCGCCCTGTTCAGTTACAGCCTGATTGGAATTATCATTGGCTTACTTGCCGTAATCACAACAAAAGTTGTTTATCTCATTGAAGATATTTTTGAAAAGATACCGGTGCACTGGATGTGGTGGCCTGCAATTGGCGGGTTAGTGGTAGGAGCGGTAGGGTACATCAATCCCCGTACGTTGGGGGTAGGGTACGAAAACATTACTGATATCCTTTCAGGCAATTTATCTGTCGCCATTATTTTATCGTTATGTGCTTTTAAATTTTTATCGTGGTCTGTGGCATTGGGCAGTGGTACTTCGGGCGGAACATTAGCGCCGCTGTTAACGATCGGTGGTGCTACCGGCGCCTTGCTCGGTGCCGCCTGGCTCAGCCTGTTTCCTTCGACGGGCATTTCCATACCGATGGCGGCTTTAATTGGTATGTCAGCCATGTTTGCTGGTGCTTCAAGAGCCTTTATTACTTCCATCATCTTTGCGCTGGAAACTACGGGCCAGTACAATGCGTTGCTGCCTTTGATTGCTGCCTGCACGGGTGCTTATTTTGTTTCTTTTCTGTTGATGGAAACTACCATCATGACAGAAAAAATTGTAAGAAGAGGGGTGCAAACACCGGATCATTTTGAGCCTGATATTTTAAATAAAAAGATGGTAGCAGATGTGATGAAAGGTGATGCGGTGCTGTTAAGTGATGACAATACAGTAGGAGAAGTTAGAAACTGGATTGAGAATGAGGATGAAAACAAGGCGAATTATTTTATCGTAACAGATGGCCAAAGCAACTTTAAAGGCATCATCAGTTCATCCAGTTTATTCAACAGCCAGCATGATATTGCAAGCCCGGTAGGATTGCTCATCAAGCGAAAAAATATTTGTCTATCCGTTAACAGCAGCCTGAAGGCGGCAGTTGAAAAAATGGCGGCAGAAAATGTAGATGTGCTGCCCATTGTATCAAAAGAGAATAAAATTGTCGGCGTACTTGGGTATTCAGATATTATAGGCGCTTACAGCCGGGAGGCGCAACAGCATGAACGAAAACAACCTTCCATATCGCTAAAAAAGCAAGGCCTTAAAATGCTGGTCCGTGGCCAGCGACTCATGAACATTAGTAAAGACAAGCAATCAAAACAGTTGAATAAAACGGACGTGGAGATATAAATGCGCCGCTGTTTTTTACAAGCCAAACCTGGCCCTTCTATCCAAAATAAATAATCAGTGAAGCAAAAAATAAAGCGGAGTTACCGTTTGGCTAAATACGTTGTGTACCGGCAAACTATTATAGAACCCATTGATCACCTGTGGACATTTATTGGCGCATTTGCAGGGATTGGATTAATTGGATTGCTTCAGACAACTAAATTAAGTGATAGTGATAATGTTTTCCTGATCGGATCATTTGGTGCCTCGGCCGTGCTGGTGTTTGGCGCCACCAACAGCCCGCTGGCACAACCCCGCAACCTGGTAGGCGGGCATTTGGTTTGTGCGATAATTGGTGTAACGGTACAATGTATACTGCCCAATCAAATATGGTTGTGTTCTGCCTTTGCAGTATCGCTTTCTATTGTGGCCATGCAGATAACTAAAACAATGCATCCGCCCGGCGGTGCAACGGCATTGATAGCTAATATCGGTTCTCAAAAAATAAAAAGCCTGGGCTTTTATTATGTACTCTCCCCTGTAATGAGTGGCGTTTTAGTTCTGTTACTCGTGGCAATTATTGTAAACAATATTCCCGACGATAGAAATTATCCTTACCGGAAATGAGCAACAGGTAACTAGAAGACCTTGCTCCTGCATAACTTTGTTTTTCAATCCTGCAATTTTTACTTGCTTATTTTTTAACAGAAACATTGTTTGCTGAAAGTATTGTTAGTGAGACTGAAGTCCTATTTTTGACACTTAACACAATGTCATCAATCAATGAAATTACCAATCAATAACTGGACTAAAATATTGTTGGTGACTGCTTTTCTTGCAGCATCTGTTATTGGTTTCATGGTAAAGCTTCCATCCGGCTTCCGGCATATTGACAAGGAACTGCACGCTGCATTTTATTTTTTAGCGGCTGCCTTTTTGAATGTGTTATTTGCCGGCAGAAAAATAAGCCTTCATGTATTGATATTTATTTTCCTTTTTTTATTTGGAATAGGCGTTGAGTATGCGCAGGAATATTCCAACAAATTATTGCATGTAAAAATACACGGTCGTTTTGATCCGGAAGATGTGCAATCCAATCTCAAAGGTCTCATTGCATTCTCCATTGTGTGGTTGGTGTATATTGTTTTATTGTTTATGTATAACAAGGCAATAGTTAAGCAAGCAGTAAGCAAGAGCGAATAGCAATGGTAATATCACCAGCGTAAACAAATCAATTTTTTATCTGCAAAGTTATTTACCGGCATTATATTTTGTTGTTTAAGACATTCGCACCTGTAAATAAAAAACAGCACAGCGTTTTAAAAAAGTACTGTGCTGTAATATTGGAATGTGTGAATGTTAAACCAGTTTCATATTAACCGGATCCCACTGAATGATCTTCTTTTGAAAATAACTTTCGTTGCACGATAACGCGGGTGCCGCTGCCCGGAAACCAAAAATGGCATCTTCTACTACCGGTTTACCTTTTCGTATGGAATCAAAAAAATTAGTGAAGTGATCTAAATGTTCATTATAATCTTTCGGTGCTTTAAATGTTACATCGTCTTTTACAGGTCGCTTTTTTTGTGCAGCTGTCCACTTTGCATCGTAGTCTTTCTGCATTTCTTCCTGCATGCTTTTGGAAAAAGTAAAAAGGGAATCATAGCCGCCAAAGCCGGGCGCTTCGGGCATCAGGCTATGCTTTATGGTGATGTCATTTCCTTTTACTTCCATCACACCTTCTGACCCTGTAAACCGTATCACTTCCTGCCCGCCTGTGCCACTGATAAAATTTACCTGCAGTGTTAACTGAAATGCCGGGTGCTCAGGTGTATCACCATATTGCATCACGCCGGCCATTACATCCGGCATATTGCGGCCATCTTTCCAATAACTGAACTGGCCCGAACCGTAAATAGATTGCGGGCCTTTTGAATTGGTTATAAAATGCGTGCCGCTCAGCAAATGAATAAACAAATCTCCCGCTACGCCCGTACCTACTTCTTTAAATGCACGCCACCAGAAAAACTTTTTAGCATCATATTCCATTTTTGCTGTTACCTCAATAAACTTATTCCAGTCGGTGGTTTCTGCATTGGCATCTTTTGGTATAGTATACTCCCACGCACCGATGGAACTTTGCCGGTCGTACACCGCATTCACCATATTTAGTTTTCCTATTTCACCTGCGGCTAATAATTCTTTTGCTTTTGCAAGGCCAATACTGCTTACCCGCTGACTGCCTACCTGCAATACTTTACCCGATTTTTTTTGAGCTTCAATTACACCAGCACCTTCACTTATTTTGTACACCATTGGTTTTTCACAATACACAGCTTTGCCTTTTGCCAGTGCATCTTTTGCAATGCGGGCATGCCAGCAATCCGTAGTGGCGATAATCACCGCATCTATATCAGATTTGTCAAGCAGCTCTTTATAATTCCTTGTTGTAAAAAGACTGTCGCCAAACTTTTCTTTTGCATTTACCAGCCGGCCAGTATACAAATCACATATACCTGCCAGCTCTACACCGGGTACTTTTAACGCTGTGTCCAGGTCAAAATGTCCCTGTATACCATATCCAATTACGCCAAGGCGGATGGTATCGCCTGTTGAAATTTTCTTTTCATAAAACAGTGTTCTTTCTTCTGCCTTTTCCCGTGCAGCCAGGGTACTTAACGGGGCAGCTACAGCTAGCATACCGGTGGCACCGATCTGCTGCAAAAAACGCCTGCGGGATGATTGGGTTTGTTTTGACATGTAATGAATTTTATTGTTTACCAAATTTACTGAACAGCCTTTTGCCGTGAACACCTGCTGCAAAATATATTATCTTGCTTTAAAATACGGCCTTATTGCAGTATGGAGTTTTAAGATAATACTAAAGAAAGAGCCAAATGATATTCACCACAAAAAGTAAAACAATGAACCATAATGCCATTTCAATCCGGCCATTCATTGGCGCCAAAGACTATGAACTTTCAAGAGCCTTTTACCGGGATCTTGGTTTTGAAGAAATAGTACTGTCACCTGATATGTGTTTGTTTAAAACCGGCGTACTGGGGTTTTACTTGCAGAATGCCTGGGTGAAGGATTGGGTAGATAATTCGATGATTTTTTTGGAAGTGGATGATGTTAACCGTTACTGGAGAGAATTACTCGCTTTGAACCTCGAGGGTAAATATGCTGGTGTGAGACTAACGCCTGTTAAAAACGAGCCGTGGGGCAGCGAGTGTTTTTTGCATGATCCTTCCGGCATTCTCTGGCACTTCGGGCAATTTAACAACGGCTAAAAAGCAGCAATTGTTTATACGCGAATATGAAAGGGGGTTTTGTAAAGCTTCTTGCGGTTTAATAATTAAAAAGTAATCCGGGTTATGACAATTATTACATGGAACTGCAATATGGCCTTTAGAAAAAAGGCGTCTTTCATCCTGAAGTATAAGCCAGATATTTTAATTGTTCCCGAATGTGAATGCATTGAAAATTTGGCATTTGGTGAAGGTATACAGCAGCCAACTGACATGCTTTGGTACGGCACCAATCAACATAAGGGTCTTGGTATTTTTTCGTATGGCAGCTTCAAATTAAAACTGCTTAAAAATCATAACCCGGAATTGAAAATGATTATACCGGTTGCGGTTACCGGTGGCCATTGCGACTTTACATTATATGCGGTTTGGGCAAACAATCCTGCAGATCCCGACGGACAGTACGTTGAGCAGGTTTGGAAAGCCCTTCATTATTACGATAAAAAAATAAAGACAAAACAAACCATCCTCATTGGCGATTTTAACAGCAACACCATCTGGGACAGAAAATACAGGGAAGGCAATCATTCAAATGTAGTAAAGCGCCTGGAGCAAAAAGGTATTGTTAGCTGCTATCATTCGCATCATCAACAGGTACAGGGGCAGGAGCTACATCCCACATTTTATCTTTACCGGCATAAAGACAAACCCTATCACCTTGATTATTGTTTTGCTTCTTCAGATATGATGGACAAAATTGAACAAGTCGAAATTGGGGACTATGATTTCTGGAAACAATACAGTGATCATGTTCCGGTAATTGTAACATTCAAATTTTGACAGCATCTGCAACGCCCCGTTTGCCAGGTTTATTATTCATCCATCTCCAGCAATAAATTAGCAATCAAAGCCGTCCATCCGGTTTGATGAGAGGCCCCCAAACCCTGGCCGGTATCTCCATGAAAGAATTCATAAAACAGGTGATGCTCTTTAAAATTTTCCTTGCTCCATAAAGGCTGATCGCTGGCATGGTATTGAAATTGTCCGCCTTCATTGCGTTCAAATATTTTTAGAATTCTTTTAGTCAGGGCATTGGCAATGTGTTTCAGGCTTAACATATTTCCCGAACCAGCCGGAAATTCAAAGTGGTAACTGTCGCCATAATAAGTATGGTATTTACGAATAGAATTAATGATGAGGTAATTCAGTGGCAGCCAGATGGGGCCACGCCAGTTGGAGTTACCACCAAACATGGAACTGGAGCTTTCACCGGGTTCATATTGAATACTGTAATTATTGCCCTGGTAGCCAAATTCATAGGGCTTATCCTTGTGGCAGCGGGAGAGCGAACGAATGCCATAATCGGATAAAAACTCCGCTTCGTCCAGCAGCCTTTTCAGTAAGCTTTCCAGGCGGTCATCAATCATAATGGCAAATAAATAATTGCCATCCTTGTTCTTGTTATCAATGCCGGAAATGATCCGGGTCAGGTCAGGCCGCGTAAGCCTGATCACTTCCAAACGGGTGTTAAATTGAGGCAAATTTTTAAACACGCTGCCATGGATAATTTCAACAGCCAATAATGGAATAATGCCCACTAAAGAACGGATTTTTAATCGCTGGCTGGCGCCGTTTTCAAATTGTATGGCATCATAATAAAAAGCATCATCTTCGTCCCACAAGGAAATATCTTTCTTCCCCATGTGGTGCATCGCCCAGCCAATATTTAAAAAATGCCGGAAAAATTTGGCGGCCGATTCTTCATATGCCTGGTTATGCTGTGCCAGTTCCAGCGACATGTGCAACATATTGATAGCGTACATGGCCATCCAGCTCGTAGCATCTGCCTGCTGTAATTTTTTAATACCGGGCGGCATATGATTTCTGTCAAACACACCAATATTATCCAGGCCAAGAAACCCACCTTCAAAAATATCGGTTCCGTTGGCATCCTTTTGGTTTACCCACCAGGTAAAATTCATGAGCAATTTCTGAAAAGCCCTTTCCAGGAAATCCCAGTCAGGCTTGCCCGTTTTTTTCTTATCCGCTTCATACACGTACCAAACACTCCAGGCATGTACCGGCGGATTGACGTCACTGAAATTCCACTCGTATGCCGGAATTTGTCCGTTGGGATGCATGTAATATTCCCGCAACACAACCAGCAACTGCTGCTTGGCAAAATCAGGATCTACATGTATAAAAGTGGCGGCATGAAACGCAAGATCCCAGGCAGCAAACCAGGGATACTCCCATTTATCCGGCATGGAAATAATGTTGCGGCAGGTAAGATGTTGCCAGTCATAATTGCGTTGATGACTTCGCTGGGGTGGTGTTTCGCCAGGTTCGCCAAACAACCATTTAAATACATCGAGGTAATAAAACTGTTTGGTCCATAGCAAACCGCTCACGGTGCTACGAAGCAAACTTTGATGTTCGGTTGATAATTTTTTTGGTGATAGCTCCTCATAATATTGATCCGTATCGGCCAGGCGCTTGTCAAAAATTTCATCAAATTTAGTCCAGGGATTTTCCAGCTGGTATTTGCTTAATCTTACTTTAAAGGTGGCGGATGCGCCGGGCTGAATGGTTTCTTTTAACCAAACGGCGGCTTTGGTACCTTGTTTTTTTGTATTGACTGTTTGCTCTTTGTGGATGACATAGTTGTTGATGCCATCCTTTACAAAGGGCATGTCATTCGGCCTGTTGTACATCCGCTGGTTATTGGTTTCATTATCACAAAACAATTGCTCACCGCCTTCGTGATAAAAATAGAAACTGCCATTGCGGGCCGAGTTTGTTTGCAGGCAATTGGGTGAAAGTGAAACAATTTCGGGCCTGGTAAAACGGGGATTGTGTTTCCAGAAATTGCGGAACCACAGGTGCGGTAATACATGGATGGTGGCTGCTTCAGGCCCGCGGTTGTGCACCGTAACCTTCATCAAAATATCATTTATTTCATCTTTGGCATATTCAATATAACAATCAAAATAACGGTTGTCTTTAAAGATGCCCGTATCCATCAATTCATATTCAGGGCTTAACCGGTCTTTTTTATTTTTATCTACCAGGTCAAGATAAGGGAATGCCTGCTGGGGATATTTGTAAAGGAATTTGCAGTACGAGTGGGTAGGCGAGGAGTCTAAATGAAAGTATAGTTCCTTTACATCTTCACCATGATTGCCTTCCCCGTTGGTTAAACCAAAAAGCCGCTCTTTTAAAATAGAATCTTTACCGTTCCAGAATGCCGGCGCCAGGCATAAAATCTGGTCACTGTCGCAAAAGCCGGCTATGCCTTCCTCGCCCCAACGATAAGCATAACTTCGGGCCAGGTCGTGGTTGATATAGTTCCACGTATTTCCATTCGGACTATAATCTTCTCTTACGGTACCCCATTGCCTGTCAGACAAATATGGCCCCCACTTTTTCCAGTTTTTATTATTGTTTGAACGGTATAACCGTTCCTTTTCTACCTTCTCCAACATTATGCGTTTAAAATTACTAATCTCATAGAAAATGGAATTATCATAACTAAAAATAACTTTTTGCTCAGGATAAAAAACATATTTAATAACCTAATGTAAAATTTTACCGGTGGTTTTAATATTGAGGTAAGCAAAGAAATTCCGGGAAATCAGATCCAGCAATTCCATTCCGGTGTTGAAGTGACTGTGTTAATGCATGAATGTTTGCAAAGAGAGGATGGAGGAAAAAAAATATCTTTTCCCTCAGGCAACCTTTTTTAATTCCAATACGTAGATAAATTGCTTAAGAACGAATGGGGCGTACTCAAACAGCATTGTAGTGTAAAAGCGCAGCAGAAAACTGCTGATTAAAATAAAAATAGCCCGGGGATTTTTAAGAGGAATAAGCTGTCTGATTAATTTCAGGCAGCTTTTTTTATAGCTGCTTTTGTCTCCGTAAAAATTTCCTTCTGCAAGGACTTAAACATTTTAGTTACCCCGCGAATGACTTACATCCCGTTGCAAAGGTTAAATCTATACCAGTGAATGAAACTACTAACGGTGCACTTATATTTGTACTGACATTGCAATATTGAGTTAAGAATCATTCGTGTGTATAACGGCCAACATTAAATTATAATAATAAATTAAAGAGAAGCATGGATTTTAAAAAAGCTGCCGCAGTAAAAGCTGCAGGGTTGATACAGTCCGGGCAGGTAATTGGTTTGGGAGCCGGGTCCACCATTGCATATATGGTAACCTGGTTGGCGGAGCAGGTTCAAAATGGGTTACAAATACAATTGCTCACTTCTTCTTTTACAACACGCCAGTTGTTACTGCAGAATGGCTTTACAGTATTGCCGGCAGCAGATGTTGAAAAAATCGATTTGTATTTTGATGGTTGCGACCAGGTAGATCATAATTTGCAGGCGCTGAAAAGTGGTGGCGGCATCCACACCCGGGAAAAACTACTGGCGGCAATGGCAACCCGGTTTATTATTGCTGGCGATGATTCAAAATATGTAGACCGGTTTACGACCCAATGTCCGTTGGTAATTGAATTGTTGCCCGAAGCACTGCGCTACGTTACCGCACGCATTCAGCAATTATTTCCCGGCACAAAAACCGATCTGCGCATGGGAAATAAGAAGGATGGCGCCACCATTACAGACAATGGTAATTATCTGATGGATGTGTGGTTTGACAAATGGCCTGATTTGGAATCACTGAATTTGACCATGAAAAACATCACCGGAGTTGTGGAAACATCGTTGTTTTATAACCTGGTTACTAAAGTAATTATTGCAGGGAATGAAGGCATACAGATTATAGAAAAATAACAATATAAAAATTAAAAAGGTGATACCAGTAAAAGCATATGCAGCACAAAGCGCAACCTCTCCATTAACGCCGATTGATTTTGAAAGAAGAGATTTAAGAGAACAGGATGTGCTGATTGAAATTTTGTTTTCAGGCGTTTGCCACAGCGACCTGCACCAGGCAAGGAATGAATGGGGCGGCTCCATGTATCCAATGGTTCCGGGACATGAAATTGTGGGCAAAGTAATTGGGGTGGGTAGTGGTGTAACCAAATTTACTGCAGGTCAAACAGCGGGGATAGGCGTAATGATAGATAGTTGCCGCGAATGTAAACCCTGTAAAAAGTACATGGAACAATATTGCGCAGAAGGAATGACAGGTACTTACAACGGTTATGAAAGAGATAAGAAAACCATTGCACAAGGTGGCTACAGTACACAAATTGTTTGTGATGAAAGATGGGTGTATCATGTTTCGGATTCGCTTGATCTGGCTGGAGTTGCTCCTTTGTTGTGCGCAGGCATTACCACCTATTCTCCTTTAAAATATGCCCATGTACAGCCGGGTGATAAAGTGGCCGTAGCCGGCCTTGGCGGACTCGGACACATGGCGGTAAAGTTTGCAGTAGCGATGGGGGCAGAAGTAACCATGTTAAGCACGTCACCTTCTAAAGAACAGGATGCCCGTAAGCTGGGGGCGCATCATTTTGTGCTGAGTTCTGATACAGAAGCAATGAAAAAACTGGAGAGCCATTTTGATGTGGTACTGGATGCAGTAAGCGGCAACCACGATTATGAAATTTATCTGAAGCTGCTGGATTTAAATGGTAAGTTACTGGTAGTAGGTTTGCCCAGCGACCAACCCAAAGTAAACACTTTTGAACTAATCAAAAATCGTCGTTGTATCATCGGCTCTATGATTGGCGGTACAGACGAGACACAGGAAATGCTCGACTTTTGCGCCGAAAAAAATATTGTGGCGGATGTAGAAGTTATACCAATGCAATACATCAACGAAGCATATGAAAGAATGTTGAAAAATGATGTGAAATATCGGTTTGTAATTGACATGGCAAGTTTAAAGTAATAATCACTATTCTATTTTTAAGGACTTTGTAGCCGGTGGACTGTCAGGAACGTTTTAAAATGCGCAACTAAAGTGTATTCTTCAATGGAGATAAAAGCGACTTAACGTCTTACCGGCAAAATCCAAATGTTTTATTGGATGTTTAACGATGAACTTTCAATAAAATTCTTATTTTTATGTACCTGTTATATCTGATAATTATTATATAATGAAAACCCGGCTGTTAAAAATTAGTTTATCGTTTTTGCTGTTAATAGCAGCAGGTAGATTGTCGGCTCAAAACAGTTTTATCAGCATATCAAAATCAACCGGCAGATTATTTGACGGTTTCAGTAAAACAGAAGACAGTTTAAAAAAACAGTTTGAACAAAAAAAACTGCAATGGCCCCCTGAGGAAGTTTATATCCGCAGTTTTAAATACGATAAGCAACTGGAAGTGTGGGTAAAAAACGCTGATAAGGAAACCTTTAAACTATTTAAAACCTACAAGGTTTGCATGCAAAGCGGATCGATGGGCCCCAAACGTTTTGAAGGAGATTACCAGGTACCGGAAGGCTTTTACTACATCAATGAATTTAATCCCAACAGCAATTATCATTTGGCACTTGGACTGAATTATCCCAACGCAAGCGACCGGATTTTAAGTGATTCCCTTAGGCCTGGCAACAATATTTATATACATGGCAATTGTGTGTCTACCGGATGTATTGCAATCAGTGATGAACCCATAGAAGAATTGTATGTGATGACCAGCCTGGCTAAAGAAAACGGGCAGGACTTTATTCCCGTGCATGTTTTTCCGGTAAAATACAGTAATAAAAAATCATTCGAATACCTTGCATTGGCCACCAAAGAAAACCAGGGACTTCAAAAATTCGCTATTAGTTTAAAAGAAGCATTTGACTATTTTGAAGAAAAAAAGAAACTGCCGGTAATCATTGTCAATAAGGCCGGGCATTATATCATTGATTGATTTTACTTCTGCACTTTGTATTCAAATTATCAGATGGTATCGTTTAAAGAATAAAAAGGCGGATGAGTTATTGCCTATTCACTATTGCTTATTCACTTCTGCGATACTACTTATCTTTCAAAAGTACCTGCAAAGTTTCTCTTGTCCGCTGGCTGAGCAATTCTGTTTTATTGGCGGTAAGTTCAGCAACAACAGCATCGGTGTAATGACGTACAGTAAGCAATACAATATCTTTTTCCACCTGTACATCAAATAATTCACTTGCTGCAAGTGCCAGCTTCTCTATTTTTTCCGGCCAGTTATCAAAACTACAGTATAAGCTGATAGCGCCGTTTTGCGACAGGTTGGGTCTTATCTTTATCTCCACAAATAAACCATGCAACTTGCTTACCAGCATATCTTCCACAAACGAAAAATCTTTTGAGTTAAACTGCATCAGCACCTGGTTGCTTTTTAAAACAATTATGGGCGGAAGATTCCGCACCGGCTCGTTGCCGATGATGGTGCCGGGTAACGCGGGTTTTAAAAAACAACGTACATGCAAGGGAATACTTTTGTTTTGTAGCGGCTTGATGGTTTTTGGATGAATGACCTGGGCCCCGTAATAAGCCATTTCAATGACTTCCGTATAACTTAAGGCGGCGATGAATTGTGCATCCGGAAACAGCTTTGGGTCTGCATTCATCACTCCTTCCACATCTTTCCAGATTGTTTGACTTTCGGCGTTCAGCATGTTGGCGAAAATGGCGGCGGTATAATCGCTTCCTTCCCTGCCGAGCGTAGTACTTTCATTTTCATCGGTAGCTCCAACAAACCCCTGCGTGATGACGATGTCAGTATTCTCAAAAAGCGGTACAATGTCCTGCTGTACTTTTTGCTCAGTAAACTGCCAGTCGATGCCGGCTTCCCTGAAGTTGTCATCGGTTCTAAAAATATCCCTCACATCGACCCAGCTATTTGTTACAGCAATACTGTTTAAATAATTGCTTACAATGGCAGTGCTCAGCAACTCGCCGCAACAAACAATCTGATCGTAGTAATAATCATATTCTCTCAGTGGTTTATCGTGCAGCAACCATTCTACTTCGGTAAATAAATCGCTTAAAATATTGGTGGCTGCCGGGTTTAATTGAGCCAGCACTTTCACATGCTCTTCTTTAATTTGGTGAAACAGCTGCAGAGCCATTTCTTTATCACCGGCAAAAAAAGCTTCTGCTACTTTTTCAAGTCCATTGGTTGTTTTGCCCATGGCCGAGATAATGATCAGTAATTTTTCTCCTGAAAAAGATTGAATAATACGTGCTACGTTTTGTATCCTTTCGATGCTGTTGATGCTGGCGCCGCCAAATTTAAAAACCTTCATTTGTACTACGGGTATTGGTGAGTGAGTAATTGTTAAAATAAATTGAGTTGCAAAAGTCGCACTTCTTGCTTTGTAAACCATTATTCGGGCGCTTAAAAGTTAAAGTAAACGCCAATTCTGAGGAGCATCAGGCAATAATTGGTTTACAACAGGCCAAATTCGCTTAATTTGCAAATAATTTTTTTCAGCAAACGGAGTTTTACATGCAACGCACCATTATTTCAGTTAAAAACCTGCGAAAGAGTTACGGAACTTTCGAAGCGGTAAAAGGCATTTCTTTTGACGTTTTTGAAGGAGAGATATTTGGATTGCTGGGCCCTAATGGTGCAGGTAAATCAACCACGTTGGAAATTATTGAAACCCTGCGGGATAAAACGAGCGGGGAAGTGATAGTAGACGGGCTGAACCTGGATACGGCTGCGGATGACATCAAAAAAATAATCGGGGTACAGTTGCAAACATCGGGCTTTTACCCGGGGTTGACTTTACTGGAACTGATACAGTTATTTGCGGGATTATACAACCGCCCTGTGCAGCCCATGGAACTACTGCACCTGGTAAATTTAGAAGATAAGGCAAAGAATAAATACAAGGAGTTAAGCGGTGGGCAAAAGCAACGTTTTTCGATCGCTACCACGTTGATCAACCAGCCAAAAATTGTTTTTTTAGATGAGCCAACAACCGGGCTTGATCCGCAGGCAAGAAGAAGTTTATGGGAGCTGATTAAAAGCATCCGCTCAAAAGGCACCACAGTAATTATTACTACTCATTATATGGATGAAGCCGAGCAATTGTGCGACCGCATCGCCATCCTGGATGAAGGTAAAATCATAGCGCTGGCTTCGCCTGATCAGCTGATTGACGACCTGGTGGCTACCGGATTTGAAAGACCCAGGCAAGTAAAATCCGCCAACCTGGAGGATGTATTTATTCACCTGACAGGAAAAGAAATAAGGGAAGAATAATTTTGTACCGGTTTAAAAATCAATATTCAATAAATATCAATCAACAATTAAAACAACACAATGAAGCAATTTTTTTTAGTGGCCTGCGTGGTTACAATTACAGGTATGCAGGTAAGTGCGCAATCAAAACCCAAAACAACTACGGCAGCAAAACCTGCAGCAGGTGCGGTTAAACCAGCGGTAAGTGCATTAAAAAGTTCAACCGATTCTTTCAGCTACGCACTGGGTATGAACGTAGCCAATAATTTAAAACAACAGGGTATTGACCAAATTACATACGCAGCCATGGAAAAAGCCATGGAAGATGTTTTTAAAAAGAGAACTGCTGCGCTGAATGATCAGCAGGCCAATATGTGTATCCAGCAAAAATTGCAGACCAATGCAGCTAAAAAAAGTGGCGCTGAAAAAGCAAAAGCAACTGCCTTTCTGGAAGCCAATAAAAAGCGCACTGGTGTAATTACTTTGCCAAGTGGATTACAATATGAAGTATTGAAGAAAGGGGATGCCACTTCAGCAACTCCTAAAGCAGTTGATACCGTAGTGGCAAATTATGCAGGTACATTAATTGACGGAAAAGAATTTGATAACTCTTACAAAAGAGGCGAACCGTTGACTATACCTGTTGGCGGTGTTATCAGGGGCTGGACAGAAATTTTACAGTTAATGCACATCGGCGATAAGTTCAAAGTATTTATTCCAAGTGAATTGGGTTATGGTGAAAGAGGTGCTGGCGCTGATATTCCCGGCGGTGCTGCCTTGATTTTTGAAATGGAATTACTGGGTATTAAACCAAATGCACCTGCTACTACCGGCGAACTAAAGCCAATAGGAGCCGATACAACAAAGCCACAAAACTAATATGGAAGAGTTAAAATATCCCATTGGTAAATATCAGCCACAACCCTTTTCTGCAAAGCAGCTGGAGCAGTGGATTATTGATATTAAATACCTGCCGAACCAGTTGGAAAATGCGGTCATCAACCTGGATGAACATCAGCTGGAAACACCTTACCGCCCTGACGGCTGGACGGTGAAACAACTGGTACATCACGTGGCCGACAGTCATATGAATGCCTACATCCGTTTTAAACTGGGGCTTACAGAAAATAACCCCACAATAAAGCCATACGATGAAGGCGCATGGGCATTGTTAAACGACAGCAAAGCCATTCCAATTAATGTATCGCTCACATTATTGTTTGCGCTGCACACAAGATGGGTGGCGGTGCTGGAAAATATTAAAGAAGACGAGTGGAACAAAACCGTGTTTCATCCCGAACAAAAAAAAGAAATTACCTTATGGCACTTGCTGGGTATGTATGCATGGCACAGCCTGCATCATACAGCACATATCACAGCCTTAAGGCAAAGAATGAATTGGTAATTGTATCCGTTTAAAAGCAGCGAAAATGCAACGCCATGGGTTGCTGCCATGCCTGTTTTTAAACGGATTTATTTTTAAAGCAACAATATGCACTGGAAAATACTTTCTTCCGAATACCTTTCAAATCATCCCTATTTTACGGCACGCAAAGATGTGTGCGAAATGCCCAATGGCACAATGGTGCCATCTTATTTTGTGGTTGAACTGCCGCCCACTGTTTGTGCGATGGCCATTACGGACGAGGGGGAAGTAATTCTCGTAAAGCAGTACCGCCACCCGGTTGGCGAAGTACTTACCGAAATACCCGGCGGCTTTGCTGATGAAGGTGAAGATGCAGCAACAGCCATTGCAAGGGAACTGCTGGAAGAAACAGGCTACGAGTTTACCCAGATAGATGAGGTAGGAAAAGTAGCAGGCAACCCAGGCGTGTTAAGCGGCTATACCCATTTGTTTTTAGCCAGGGGCGGAAAACAAGTCAATGTACAAAGTCTGGATGCGCACGAACAAATTGACATCCATCTTGTACCGGTGGAAGAGGTGAGAAGCATGTTGCAACGCAATGAATTTGCACAGGCATTGCACGTAAGCTGCATGTTATATGCATTTCAAAAGTTAGATAGCATAGAGAAATAAATCCGGGTACAAAATAATTGGTCCGGGCTGGGAAGCTTTGTGGATCATCGTTGCGTCGGCCTCGTGTACAATATCTTCTTAAGCAACTCCCGTCTTCGGTGCAACTAATTTTTATTGGTTGAACAGCTGTTCTATTTCCGGTTGTATGAATTCGGGGCTATCTACAAATCGTCAATCCTTTTTGGCAAAAACATCGAGTGATACCTGCAGATTATCTGCCAGCACCATACTGTTGCCACCAACCCCAAAGTTACGCCGGTTAATAATAAATGACCCCGAAAAGCGATACCCGTTGTTTTGCACCTCGGCAGTAAACGGAAACGAAATTTGTTTTGTTACACCTTTGATGGAGAGGTTACCAGTCACTAAAAACTTACCTGCCGCATCCTTGTTTACACTCGTTGAAGTAAAATTGATCAAAGGATATTTTGCAACATCAAAATAGTCTTCCTTCAGCAGGTGTTTGTCTCTTGTATTATTGTCTGTATTAACAGAGGCGGCGTCAACACTTACCACAAAACTGGCGGATGTTGTATTACCCGCATCAAATTGTATTTTTCCTTTCAGCCCTGCGAAATGACCAGCAGTAGTCAGTCCAAAGTTTTTAATGGAAAATTTTACGGATGATTCTGCATCAACAGGCAAAAAAATCTGTGCACTGCTTTGAATACAAAAGAAGAACGCAATTAAAACAACAGCTATTTTTTGCATGGCTGATTTCATAAACGCATGGCTTTAGCAATGATAACAATAACCAAGAGATTAAGTTGCCTGAAAGATGGCTTAATATAATTGCATACCCGCTTCACCTTAAAAATAAATTTTGTAAAGCTAAATATATTAGTATATTTGTGCTAATCAAATTAGTTGCATTATGTCACAAGCAGGACAAAATCTGAAGTATCTCCGCAAATTGCGTGGCTGGACACAGGAAGAATTTGCAGTAAAATTAGGTATCAAGCGGTCTTTAATCGGTGCTTACGAAGAAGAGCGGGCCGACCCCCGTTTGGAAGTACTGGAAATTGTATGCGATATTTTTAAGCTTACGTTGGACGAATTATTGCTTAAAGATTTGAGCAACACTGCCAGTACTTACCTTGCCAAACGAAGGCAGCAAAAAATGCTGACAGCCGAAAGAAACATCATTCATTTTGTGCCTGTAAAAGCTGCTGCCGGTTACCTGGCCGGATATGCCGACAGTGAATTTATTGATGAGTTGAACACGTTTACATTACCCATGCTTGCCGGCGGTAACTACAGAGCCTTTGAAATTATTGGAGACAGTATGTTACCCACCCCAAGTGGCAGTATTATTGTAGGTGAAAAGGTAGATTTTAATGAAGACGTGAAAAGTGACCAGGCCTACATTGTTATAAGCCGGCACGAAGGAATTGTATATAAAAGAGTGGTAAAAAATAATAAGCTCAAAAATAAATTCACACTGGTAAGTGACAATCCGCAATACCAGCCCTACCAGGTAAATGTAGAAGATGTGGTAGAACTGTGGCAGGCGCAAATGGTCATCAGCAAAGTAAGTGCGCAACAGCGCTGGGACATGAACTCTTTGGCAAGTATGGTAAATAATTTGCAGAGCCAGGTAAGCACGCTAAAGAAAAAGCTGAACTAAAAAATACTTTTCGACCTTTTTGTTCATTTCCTGGTCATGCATATAAAAAGTTCAATGGAAAACCTAGTTGTAAAAAATAATATTATCATTAATGCACCTGCGGTGGCGGTTTGGGGTGCATTAATAAACCCGGAGCAAACAAAAAAATATATGTTTGGTTGCAAAACAGTGTCCGACTGGAAAGTAGGCAGTCCATTATTATGGAGCGCCATGTATGAAGGAAAGGAAACAGTTTTTGTAAAAGGTACCATCGTTGATATTGTACCACAAAAATTGCTGAAGTATACCGTCATAGATCCAAATGCAACAATGGCCGATATTCCTGAAAATTATTTGAACGTGACATATGAATTGTCCGGCCCGGATGGTGAAGTAAATTTAACGGTAACACAGGATGGTTTTGAAGGTGCGGCGGACGGAGAAAAACGATACCAGGACGTTTATAACAACGGCGACGGCTGGAACCCGATACTGGTACAAATAAAAGGTGTTGCGGAATCAGCACTCTAAAAAAATCAATAGTATAACCCGTAAATTTTGTTAGTAAAAAGCAGATAACTAAATAGATTTTTAAAAGTACATTTTCATAATTTTCACATTCAGATACATCGGTTAAACATTTAAAACACACAATTATGATCAAGTTACAAATCGTAGGCAATTTGGGTAAAGATTGCATCGTAAAAGAGGTAAACGGACAAAACGTAATCAATTTCAGCGTAGCCCATACAGAGCGTTACAAGGACAGGCAGGGCAATCAAAAAGAAAGAACTACCTGGGTAGAATGTGCTTACTGGACGGATAAAACTGCCGTGGCACAATACCTTACAAAAGGCAAAACTGTATATGCGGAAGGGGCGCCGGAAGCGGAAGCTTACATGAACAAGGACAACCAGGCTGCCGCAACATTGCGTATGCGGGTACAAAATATTCAATTGTTAGGCGGAAGTGGTGTAGATACTCCTGCTCACCAGCAATCAGGTGGCAGCAGCAATTATAATCAGGGTAATCAAAGCAATTCCTCTTACACGCCTGCCAGTAACAATCCTGTGTCTTCCGCAGCGGCGAGTGTGGCTTCAGACGCAGCAGATGATCTTCCCTTTTAATTTTACAGAAAATTTATAAAAAAGCGCCGCAGGTTTGCGGCGCTTTTTGTTTTACATAAAAAGAAATTATTGCTGCGCGGGTAAGGACCTGGTAACGGGGAATGATTAAAAAAATAAAAAGGCTGTCTCAAAAGTTGAGCAGCCTTTTTTTTCGTTATATAGCGGTGTGTAAATTG
>NZ_JAUFQJ010000013.1 GCF_030409685.1 Ferruginibacter paludis | reverse complement strand
TGGAAGTTTTTGTTCCATGGTGTTGATTTTTTAATTATGATAAACAATCGGGACAAAATAATTTAGCCCGGTAAATAAGTTTTGCTATTTCTGATTCAAGTGATTTTTGCTTGTCTCTTGCATACCACAAATGCAATTCATTTGCATAAGTGGCAGCTGTTGCCGGATTGGATTTTAACTCCTTTACCAATTGCTGCGCCACCGAAGGTCTTGGCCCCCAGAAAGCAGTCACATTAAAGTGTTCATCCAATTGAATCAGTTTTGGAATGGACCTGGTTTCATTGGTAAGGTATGCATCCATCAATTCAGGGTTTTGATCCCGGTATACCAATTTCATTTCAATTTTGCCATTACTCATTTCTGACAGGGCGTTAAAAACCGGCAATGTTTGCGATGCATCTCCACACCAGTGTTCTGTCAATATCAACCAATAAGTTTTATGTTTCAGGTTTTTAATTTGCTCCGCCAACTGCGCAGAAATCTCAAAAGTTTTTTCAACCCGGTACATCCGGCGTTGGTTCAGGTTGATGTATTCTTTAATTTTTGAGTTCGCATTCGTAGCCAGATCTGCTGCCATCTGCTGCTTGTATTGATTGTATCCAATTCCTTTTTGTAAATACCGTTCGTAATCAGATTTCTTTAGCGTTATTATCTCAGCTCCTGTTTCCATTGTATAAATTTTATCATTTATCTTTTTTTGACAGTACAAAGTTGACACTAAACAACAGGAAATAGAATGGAGGATTAACGCAATGGCATGGACAATTTTCCCTGGATTAATACTTTTAAGGTAGTACGTTAGTGCGGACTGCCTTGTTTGGCTACCACCGTATGCAGCATATTACGCATATGCTAAGTACTTATAAAGACGGTGCTAACGGAAAATCTACAGGTACTTTTGTAAGATTATGCAAATAATTCATAGCCGTTTTATCACTGACCTGAAGAATAAGGTCAACCAGGTTTTCGTTGGTGTAGCCTTGTGCATAGAAGTTGTCAATTAAAAACGCATCTGCATTGCCACGGTTTTTTGTAATGCTTTCAGCTAACTGAACCAGCGCATTCAGTTTAGCATCTGTTGCTTTTCCTTTGCGGATGTCCAGCAACTGTTCGTCTGTAAATCCATTCAGTTTACCAATAACGGTATGAGCACTTTGGCAATACACACAATTATTAACCTGGCTAACGACAAGGTTTACTGCTTCTTTTTCTTTGTTGCTTAAACTCGTTTTAGAATTTTGATAAGCCAGGTATTTAGCAAGGCCATTTTCTGAATAAGCGATGGTAGCATACAGGTTCGGAACAAAGCCCAAAGCCTTTTGTAACGTGTCAAAAATGCCCTGATTGGTTGTACCTACTTGTTCTCTTGTTGGAACTGTGAAATTTTTCATTTTGTATTTTTCAATTTTTTGATGTCGTTATTGACAGTGCAAAGATGCCCCGGATAATGTCGCTATAAAATGGAGGATGTACGCAATAGGATGGATAATTTTCAACGGGGTAATTCCACCAAAAACAACGATGGCAGTGGTGAATAAATACTTCAGTATGGAGAATTTATCTTAACCAATAAAAAATATAACGAAATAGAAAAATTAAAGAAGGATCAGGTGATAATATGCCAAAAATATATGCGTGTAAATTCCAAGTTCATTGATGTAGTAAAATCAATGACAGTCATATAAAATGTACACTTTGTTTATATTCCTTTTCCAACTTCCTGGTATCCTTAAAGGATTTAAAAAACATAAAGGGAATGCCAGCCTGTTTATTAATAAATGCTGCCGGGTACATCATCCTGTACTGGTTTGCAATAACCTTTTATGCCTTAAAAAATGAAAAGCGGGGATCATAGATATGCGATGGTTCTGCATCTGCACCATTTAGTTCAACCTCTCTCTCCCCTGCCTGGTTTGGCCATTAGCGGAAATCCAATACCAGCTTCTTTTATTTTTATTGAAACCATGCCAACATCAATAATAACAAGTGATTAATAAGCCTCAAAATATATCTTGGATCGGAAACGAGCTTATTTTAAATCTACTGCGGCAAAATATTTGCTAAAGATGCGATGATATTAAGTTTTAATCAATGGACAGTTGACGCAAAATAATGGATGAATTTTTAGTTAAGTAGTCTAATCTGCAAATAGCTTAATAAACCACAAGGACAGTATGGGAATGAGCCACGCAACAACCCAAAAAAGGGATATAAACAGTGTGAGGACATTCGAACTATATAAATAATTCAAATTCTACTTATTAAGCTCTATAAGGAAAAGTTATCCAAAATTGTGCGAACTAAAAAACCCGCTCTTGGAGCGGGTTTTAGCACTTGTAAAAACTGTCGTCCTCCCTGTACAATTTTCGAACTTATTTATAATGGACCTAAAGCGATTAGCAAGAATTGTGGCTTGACAATTAGCGTTTTTAGGTTCTTTTCATCGTATCCTAATTATAAAAAAAGGACGGAAAATGAAAATTGGTTAAACCTGCATCATTTAGCCAATCGACTAAGAAGCAAATTCTGTAAAGTTGCTATGCAGCTGCAAGGTTAGCAAATAGTGAACAGTTGAAGCTTTATTTTAGAACCGGACTATCGATTTCCGACAAAGTAAGGGCGAAAAAATGGCGGGTCAAAGAACTTGACTAGACAGCTGCTGAACTACAGAAGAAACTTCTAGGGCTAAAAGGATTTTCCACGGGTAACTTCAAAAAATAAGAATATTTTCAAACGTGTATGCCCACCACTTTTCAATTAGTTCGACGCCTGCGAACCAATTAGCTGACCCCAGGATGGCACTGTTGTAATTTAAAATGCTTTATTAGCCCGTCACTGCCGGTTAAACTATAAAATAAATTTTACATATGTAGCACTATTTTAATTGTACGTAAGCTTGTCCACTGATGTTTGCCACAAATTGTAAGGCATCATCAGAGATGACAATTTGTAATGGCTTTACTTCGTGCAGTTTTGCGGTTAGGAACACTCCCGGCGATATTTCACGGTTGATATCGCCGAATTCAGCGATTGCCTCCGCTATCTTCCCCTTATAGGGATATTGAAATTTTTTCTTAACCAGCTTTTCAACCGTCCCGTTATCCAACACCCATTTTGCGAGTTTGCCAAGCAACGCTTTGGACTCGACCGTTAGATCCAGATCTGCAAGTGACACAATCCCCGATTGCACATCTATTGATGGTTTGCCCCAGAGGTAAATTTTGCCCTTAAACGGTTTGTCAAGCATTACCTCTACCACCAGGCTGTCTTTGTGCTGGTATAACCGTACACCGTCTATTGTCAGGTACCACTTATTAATATCATCATTGAATTTTTCCAGTATTTTTTCCGCATATTTATTTATTTGTTTGAAATCGGCTGCGCCTAAAATATTTATATTGAAACTGTCATTTCCTTTCTTTACTACAATTTTGGGAAAGGGTGGGGTAACGGTGTTAGACGGGTCTTTGTCCGTTACATGAAATACAGGTTTGCAGATGGCACCTATTTCTGTTCGTATGCTGTCATCCGATACATTCAGGTCCTGCCAATCCAGTTCAGAAATATTTAAAGCAAGATTTCCCACGCCCTGTTTCGGAATGGGTTTTCCAATTTGGTCCCATCTTTTTGCGAGTTCAGCTTTAATATCTATTGTATTGGGAACTTTGTTTTGGACTATATCATTTATTTTGCTTTCTATAATGCCTTTGATTACCGGGAGATTCATCAGGTCTTCGACGTTAATTTCGAGGGCGGTCAGGTTACAGGGCCTGTTCCATTTTAAACCCCATGTTTTATCTGTTTGCGTAATCTTTCCATCGTCCAGCAAATTCAACTTTGTGATGTACGTTAATTCGATTTCCGGCATCGTTTCATTAACCCCGCAACTGGCAAGCAGCGTCTTGATTACTTTTGCATCAACTGTCGCTTTTAGGGAGAAATCAACTACTGCATGCACATGTAATTCATTGGTATTGCCGTCAAACGAAATTTTTTGTAAAATCGCTTTATACTCAATGGGGACATCAAGGGTCACTTTATTTATGATTTCTTCATTCACGACAGTTTCTACTTTTTTAGTTCCGTCGCAAACTGTATGCACAACCTGGTCTACAAGACAGCATACCCCACCACAAGCTGCACATTTCCACCCTTTGAGTTGCACCTTTTGTATAATGTCGCAGGGGTATTTATAAGGCACGTCAATAAATTTGGTTACCGGTCCTGTAACGGGATTCAAGACAGGAATTTTGATCGTTTGGTTGTCCTGTTTTAAGGGCACCGGTACTTTTGATTTTATTTGCTCTCCCAGCGCAGTGTTTGAAAACAAGAGAGGAATACTGAGGCTGGAAGCGGCGACCGGAATTTCGGTGGTTGTAACTATTTCTTTTGGAGCTTCCGCGTTATCGTGACAGGAACACATCAGGATTGCCAAAGCATAACAACTAATTGCAAGCTGCAGGAAAGATTTCAATTTTGTCAGCATAGAATTTTGTTTGGGCGTTAATGATATAACATTTTTGGTTTAGAGACTTATCGTTTTCGCGGGCAGCGATTTGATGTTTGGCAGGTGGGCTAACAAATTTCAATGCCTGCACGCCTGCTGAAATCGTTTTGAAACGTTCCTTTTGAGCAATAATGTTTATATACATTCATCCAATCGTGGTACCGGGGATAAAGTTTGTCAAGCCTTGCATCACTATGTCCGCCAATGTGATTGACTTGTCCCCAATGTGGTATCCCACCGAACGCATACATGGCCGCTTCAATACGTGATAACATTTCCATACCACCCACGGAGCGGTTAACCGTCGGAAATTCGATCATGCACACAAAATCATTTTCCTGCCCGTATTGCATCGAAAGAAAAAAATGATTGGTTTTTACAAATCGGAGTGAAAACGGCGCAGACAAATATTGCATGCCTTCTTCTACGGATTTGTGCACGATTTGTAAGATCGCTTCTGTTGCATCGATGAATTTGTTACTGGGAAATGCAATTTCGGTGGCATAGGCTGATAGATTGTTTGCCCTGCCTAAATTCAGCACCCGGAAGCTCCTGTCAATATAATCCTTATCGGTAAGTGAGTTAATCAGCAGTTTGGCCATCCAGGGAATAAGCTTTGGAAGCCGGTTGATGATGGTGCGCATGATGGCGTCAAGAATAAAGTCGGGAACGATACGCAGAATGATTTCATAAATGATCTTGCGATGTCCCCTCGGAATGATGGGGCCACTTTTTCTTGGGGGAACGATGTTACGTTCAGTAACCATGCAAGTATAATCATTTTCTTTATTTTTATAAGCACTTACAAGGACTTCCAAATGCCTGTTGTTGTTAAGCAGTTCCCGGTTTTCCAGCAAGGGTTTGACATCTTTCCAGCAGCTGAATTTTCTGTTTTCCATTAAAAAATAACTGTCCATTATTTCTATCACGACCGCATAAATAATTCCCATACAGCCAATATTAACTCCGACTGCATTGAAATGGTCATCATCCTGGATGAACGTGATGTTGGGAAAACCGCTTAACTGCACCGCGCTTTTTGATATAGCAGTAGCGGCAGACGGTTCAATATGATAGATCACACCTCCTTCTCCAACGAGGACGACAGCTTTTAAAAAACTGGATAGCGATCCCAAGGTCATACCCGACCCATGGGTCGATGTTGAGATGACGCCTGCTATTGTTTGCCCATCATAGGCACCCATGTTTATGAGTGCTTTATTTTTATTCTGCAACAATTTGTTCAGGGCCTTCACACGAATGCCGCATTCTACAAAACATAAATTGCCTGCCTGCTTAACACCCTGTTCGCTAAGGGAAAGCGCGGAAATATCCAGCTCATGGTTAAGGCCGTGCGTACCGACCATATAATCCCTGCACAAAGCAATGTCAGAAGAAGAATGACCAGAACCGACCGCCTTCACTGTATAATTTTTTTGTTCAGCATCCTGCACGATTGTTACCAGTTCCCCCAGGGTCGTCGGTTTAAAATATTTAAGAGGATGCGCTTCCTGATCATGTACATAATTTTTCCAGCGTTTCCTGATTGTAACGGCATTGATTGTATTGATCATTATTTTGATATTTCGGCAATTCGGTTGAACATGTTTTTTAAGTTGGCGCCAGGGGTTGAATAATTTCCAGCCAGTGTCTGGTCAAAAATATCTTTGAAACCAACGATTGGTATTTTGACTTTTATATTGACATGTATTGAAATAAAAGATCCGGAGTCAGAATAATCAGAGACATTCACCGTCACCGGAGGATCATCACTTGCCTGGAAACTGGTATTCCCATCTACTGCCTGCGGACCACCTGAACTACTGCCAGTCTTTCTTCCTGTATAGGTAATTTGATAGGTTACCCCAAATTTGCCGACTGCGGTTTGCACCAAATTGAGGGTAGTAGAAATATTTTCATGGATCATCCCGCCAAAATTTCTTTCATCGGTTTTGGTATCAATTATTGAGTTTGCCATATTTACGTTTTGAGTGGTTATTGAATGTTTTTTATTTTCTTGCTAACAATAATTGGTCGTCTGCACGCCCGGCATCGTCGTTCCATCGTGCCAGGGTTTCAGGAACAAGTTTATTATCTGCGTCACGCCCGACGTGGAGAAAAGTATAGGTGCGGTCCTGCCGGACATCTGCGTTGGAAATTTCTATCACGGGTATCCATGTTCCCGTGTTATAAAAATGTACTTTATCATTGAAGGTATATGCGCCGGGATTATGTGTATGTCCCATCGTCATAATGCGGAAGTTTTCTTTTTGCATGCGCATTTGCGCATATTTTTCCAGTGTGACCGGTTCAGTAAGCTGTAACCAGGAAACGATTCTTGCAAGAAGATAAGACAGTATCAGGAACCCGATATTCTTTGAAGCACTCAGCAGAAATGCGCGGATGGGCGAATGATTTGTAGTTGACTGTCCGTTGCCGGAAAGCCAATCAACGATTGCCTGCCAATTGGAAAAGATCAAAAGAATAACCGGTACGAGGATTGCAAGTATCATCAGTGTAGCCCGCTGGAACATGAACCACACATATCTCCTGTTTGTTCTGAGTATACGAATCATCAATGGCAGTTGCTGGAAAATAATTTTCAGGGCAAGCGGAAAATTATCCCTTACCAGCATGGGAATTACATTGCGGGTGGGCCTTACTTTATCCAAATAGGGGTAGAATAGTTCGACCCTGTTAATAAGATACCTGTTAAAAAAAGACCCAAACGGTATATTTACCTGACCCTCTTCCTTCCCAAAGAAGGGGGAATCAAGCACCATCGTGAACTTATCGTAACGATGCCCATGTTCAAGATAAAAATCCTGATCAATGATGACCGCATCATCTGCAAATTTTATTTTGGAAAATATCTTTTGTTCTAAAATATTTTTAAGATCGCTGCCAAGATACAATTGAACGATGTCCTTTGCGAGAAGAAGGCGAATGTAATTTCTCACTCTCAACTGGCAAATTTCAAGATCATGGTTTCCTTTCAGGATTAAAATTTCGTTATCATTCATCAGCCAGTGCGCAAGGGTTTCAAAAAACAACCGGTGGCCTTTCCTGATTTTTATCAGCTTATAAATCGTTTTAAAATCATCGGTTTCCAGCCCGTATGTTTTCTCTTTTTTAGATATGCTTTTTTCCAGCTCATCTGCATCGAAGTGCAGGTCTACCTGTTTTAGTTGGAATGACCATTCTTCAAATTCATCAGTAATCTCGGCAATATCTGGTTTGGGCGGCGGGACTGGTTTATAACCCTGAAAAAAATATCTTACCCGTCTTGTCATAGTTATTGCCCTTGTCCTGCCCGGATAATCGAGCACGCGCAAGAAGTCAAACAAATCGCCGTTAAACACCAGCAAAGCAGTTTTTGTTTTTTTTATTTGTCCGATGTGATCGAGAAATCTTGCAAAAGATTCATCTGCAAAAAAATTTTCCGTACCATTATAAACACCATCCCGGTTTTTCCCGGAAGCCATATGCAGATCGCTGACAACAAAAATTTCCTGGCCCTTACCATCATGCGGGATCGGTGTTGATCTCTTCGGATAGGAAGGTTGAAAAATACCGCTTTTTTGCTCATGATAAGAGTCCGGATCTCTTTTGTATTCATCATCCGGATCCATGCTCTTAAGCCAGGCATCAAAACATTGAACAATTTCCTCGGCTTGCATCTGTAAAAAATTTAATGTTATTGAGTGATAGTGAGCAGGTATTTTATTCTATCCTTCACCAGCAGCAAAATGATAAAAAGAATCACGGCAATGAGCAATGCATACAGCACAGGCGAAACGGATAGAAATTTTATTTTAATGAGGAAGATCCCGAAATGCAGCGCATCGTATGATAGTGCACCAGCAGCGACCAGGAATAACATAGAACCTTTAGGCTCAGATTTTTTTAATGTCAGCCAGGAAACGATTAGTAATGGTGACACCAACCCCAGGTCTCCAATAAAATAACCAAGCCTTGCATCACTGTTTACGATGTCTGCCCAGTTAATGATGATGGATATTGGCCAGCCAATCACAAGAATGGCCGCAACGCCAATACAGACCAGCCGTACGCGGCGGTAACCTGGTGAATTTGATATCGAATTTATCATAACAGTCATTTTTTTATGATGCAGCGACAAAAGAGGCGGCGTAATAAGACATAGCCATCGCAGTCGCCTGGCAGTTCGCCCGTATATTCGTTGGGAAAACACTGGTGTCCGCGACGAAAATATTATCATATCCATGCACCCTGAAATCAAGACCCACGACGCCTTTGCGACTATCTTCACACATCGCGTTTCCTCCCTGCGGGTGGGCTGAACCAATCGTCAGGTCTTCCGGCCTTTTTACAAGAGTATCAATCGAATTCAAATCATTTTCGCTGCCGAACTCAATGATGTTAAAGCTCGAAGGGAGCACTTTTACCGCGCCTCCGCGAAAAAATATTTTTGACAATGTTTTAATTCCCTCTTTCAGCCGTGAAAGATCCGTGTCGGTATATTTGATATCAATCACCGCATTTCCTTTCTTATCGAGCGTTATTACACCGGTCGGATCAGTAGCGATCATCACGCCTGCATCCGCGTATTTGCAATAATTCATCATCCTTTCAAAATGGGTGCGGAAGAAACCGCCCACACTGATAGAAAAGACGACGGGAGGTGCGAAGTAACTTTCGATCACATAATCTTCGCTTGCTTTTGCATAACAGGTGAGGCCAATTCCATCATAACCATTGATGGTCTCCATCGTTTCGGCCGTAACAAAGACACCACCCAGCATGTGAAAGCCACGCCCAACCCTTCCACCGAGCGCAATGCCGCTTTGCAACAACAGCGCGCTGGAACCAATTGCCCCGCAGCTTACCACTATCTTATCGGCATAGATTTGCTGTAAGGACCCTTGCCGGTAAAATTGTACACCGGTGGCACGTTTGCCGTTCGTTAGTATTTGAGTATCTATGCATTCATCAAGAAACTGTGCGCCGAGTTTTTCAGCCCATGGAATGAAAGTCACCAGCATGGAGGTTTTGCGGTTATACCTGCAGCCATAGTTGCACCATCCGCAGCAAAGGCACTCCTCCCGGTTATTGTCAAGATAGGATGCGGGTATACCCAGCTCCTGGCATCCCCGCATAAAAATATCTGCACCGCGGTTGGCCTTCTGCGGATCAATTGGTTTAACCCTTAACGCCTTTTCAAGGATGCCATAGATTTTTATAAGTTCATTTTTCGGAACCGTTGCGCCGGCTTTCTCCCATTCAGGTAATATTTTATCCAGGTCGGGTCTCAGCCAAATCGCATTGTTGATAACGGTCGATCCGCCAACGGTACAACCCTGCGCAATGGTCAAAGCATTGTCTTTTGATGATTGTAACCCGGCGTTCTTATATAATTGCGGAAACATTTCAACTTCGCTGTGCTCAAAGAGGATCGGATTTTCGCGCTTTCCCTTTTCGATAACGGCAACACGAAGGCCTTTGAGGCTTAATTGATGCGCCATCACGCTGCCGCCGGCACCGGAACCGATAACAATGGCATCAAACTTTTCCATACAAAGCACCTCCGGGGCTGAAAGGGTCTGGATAAAAAGAAGGTGTTTGTGATTTGCCCTGGCTGGAGGGCCTTTCATCAAATGGAATATACCCGACCTGCGCCATACCTTTGGGGTTTCCATAATACCCGACACAGGAAAATAACTTTAATACTTTCGCGACATTCCTGAAAATGTCTTTTGCCCCAATTATTTTTTCAACCAGTGATCGCCTTTCATTGGTCCCGAGATTACTAAATGGCAAGGGCCGGGCCACCAGAAGCGGAAGAATCCATTCCACCAAAAACATCACCAGTTTAATCTCTTTGATGGGAGCCGGGGCAGAAATTTTATTAAACATGTGATCAACGGTGATGGCTGCTTCTACGGGATCGACAGCCTGTTCAGCATCGGCATCGATCATCGTGTCTGCAATCATGATCATTGTTTCGAACTGCCGCAACGAAAAAAAGCGTGGCTTAAATCGCTGCTGCAATGATTTGTAATAATATATGGAAAGAAGACCCAATTGCAGCAGCAGCAACACACCGGCAACGACCGGAAATAGTTTCCAAAAATGAATGCCAGAGTATAGAAGCAATATGCTGGTGAGCAACAGACAAAAATAAGCGCTATCCTTGACCGCTTTGTTTTGACGAACACCGGCACCGGTCAAACCTAACAGTACAGCACAACCTGTTAATGCAATCGTCACCAGGCCCGCGGTCAGTGGACTACCATATAAAGCGTGCCTGAATATAAAACCAATGATCCCAATCAGTAAACAAAACCAGCTGCTTACTTTCAACAAGAATGACAATGCATATTCATAAGCATTCATCCCATACATCTTCATCGGAAATTCCATGTTTAAGCATTTAATGAATTATTCAAAACAGGTTTTTCAGGGTAACAGAAAGGATGGATGGATTTTCCCAATTTTCCCAGGGCGTCATATTTCCCTGGCGGACTATCTTAGTCACACCCCACCGGTGCATTGCTTCTTGCATGACCGGGTTGAATCCCGGATTCAAATTCATTTTTTCGCCCATGACCCAATCTAGTGCAAGAATATTGGATGATGCCATCAAAGTTTGCGTCTGCTTTTGCCTGCTTCCGGAATTGCCATCAAAACTGATCCAAGCATCAACAAACCCAAAATGAACTTTCAGCCTATCGGCAAACAGTACCGCAAATTCAGGCTGCCTCGCTTTTTTGCCATTAGAATGAATTCTTTTCCAACCACGGTCAGAGCCGACTGTACTGATGCAACCAGTATAAAAATTCCTGGAATCTGTTTGGTTTTTGGCAAAGGAAATTCTGAAGTCGGCGTCATACCAGGATTTCTCTACAAGATATTTTCCTAGGAAACTGCCGAAATCAAATTCGACTTCGGCTGTATTCTTATTGGCCCTGGCTTGAGTGACAATTGTATTAGAAAACCCGGCTTGTTTGATTTGGCCGGCGCATAGGCTCAGCAATTCCGCATCGACTAGGCAATCCGTTGCATGCTTATCAATGCCAAATGCAGGCTTGATAACGACTAAAAATGACTCTTTGGTTTTGCCAGAAACTTTCCATTCTTGTTCAATTGATCTGATCAAATCAGCAGCAACGATCAGTTCAAGCATCGCGGCAGTTTTATCAGCACCGGATTTTATACAGACAATAGTGGGCTGATTTGTCTGAATTGAAATGTTTCTTACAGAACGTTGCTCCATGTAATTCGGATTTCGAATACTCTGAATTTTCCATTATCAGGCGGCAATTTTACAACCAGGTGATAACTGTACGACAGAAGTAAATTTTATATTTTACCGGTGATTTGCAGAGGTGATCAGGGAAGCCTGTAGATTTGAATTACATTGGGTATGAATGAAATGAACGTAGTTTTTTTCGATATCAGATTTAAAATTCCTCATCATCAAGCAAGAGTAATATGAGTCTTCATTTGCTAATAATTAAATGTACACTTAATTTTTTGCCAAATACACTAATTTGAAAATAAATTTTTGTTTACTAACGGGCATAAGTGTTTGAACTTATATCAGGTACATGGACTACCGACCTTTCGGTATACTTACAATTAGTTGAATTCATTACTACGAAAGCTTTATGCGAAATTGCGTTTTTAATTTATGAATAATTACTTTCAGTATAAATCAGACATAGAAAGTGGGTTACGCGAAATATTCGAAGACTGGATTCAAAACTATGAACATTATCATCAGCATTCAGAGGGACAACTGCAATTCCTGAACAGCATTTTTGATAGTGGACAGATTTACCTGTTGAAAGATTGTATAAATGCTTAACCGGAAGCTGTGCGTTTGCCTGTATCGGAGATAATGGATATTTCTGTTTGATTTTTAGTGTAGACTGCTTTTTCTATTGAAGTTCCCAATAATTGAGATTGCTTTTACATCCGCTGCTGTTCTTCACTAAGCCGCTTAATAAATAGCTGATAAGTTGATCTACAACAGTCAGTGGAATGGATAGGCCACAGGTCCAGAAGGTATCGCAAATTTGTCGATTTCGCTTCTTAATTCTGAAGTGAGCATTTTTATTGTAAAAGTTTATTCATCCAGGCCATTAATTCAAAGAAGCCAACTTTAAGCCCGATAATTGAATTGGTACCCGGGTAATCTGCGATATGTAAGGCTTGCTCAGGTATGTGACTAGAATAATTGCTTGAAACATTTTGAATGTTAACACCAGCGCCAACTATTCGGGGAGGTGCTATTCCATTCTGGCTAAGATGATATAAGATATCACTACCCCCTACTTGCTCTATTTTTGATAATGGCACTTATTGAATAATCTTTATTTATTTTTCTTCGTTGGTAGTCGAAGCTCTTATTACTTCGGGAAGAGTTGTTGCTAAAGTACGTAAAATTAAAGGCGCCGATAGACCAATATGGAAATATACAATCTTGTTCAATTTCTGTGTGTCGTCAAAATAAACATATCCTAGAATTACACTGAGTGCTATATTGAAAATTATAGCCAAGTAATACAAAAATGATTTAAAATCAGGACGTCTATCCTTTGGAGCATTCATACCATCAATTAGATAAAGAATCTGTACTGCAGCGCCTCCTAACCCGGAGATAAAAACTGGTTCTGGTATTGACATATTTAATCTATTCGGTTTTTAAATGTTCCAATTATCTTATCCATCATCGGTGCTTTACTTCTAAAAAGCTTTCTTGAAGTAAATAGAGGTTCACCTGCCTTTTTCCTATAAGACGAGCGTACAAACTCCCCTGAATTAGTAATTACATTCACAACAACACTTAAATCAGTTTTTGTTTGTGATGATATTTCATCAAGGGTTTTCCAATATTCTCCTTCAGAATTATCAAAAAAGGTGATAATCTTATTTTTGGCCGTTTCTATATTGTTATCCATAAATGTTAAATTAAAAAATTGAAAAGCTAAAAATTATTCCATACCTCAAGTTACCTAATTTTTTATAGTTTTGATTTGAACTCCGCAACTGTCGCTTTCTCCCATTCGTAAAAATTTTCCGGATCAATCCAAAATTGCTTCCAAGAATTATTCAACAGTTCGCAAACTTTACCTTTTGAGTCAGGAGTAATGATATCGCAACCGATTTGTTTTGTGCCAACCAGACAAAATTCTGCAGCTAATTTTAATAGTTTGTCGGGTACAGCAATGGGAAATCCCGAAGGCTTTTTATGATCAACAATAACCTTAAACTGCTCCCATTTATCCTGTATTTCCTTCTTTACTTTTTTAAATCCTATTAATTCCAAGCCATGTAAAATTGCTTTCATTCTTGCCTCACCGGGGGGATGTGACGACTTTTGAAATGTCGGAATTTTATAAACCTCCCATGACATCTTAGTGCACATGTGAATGTTTGACCAGATATAGGCTGGACCTAAAGTATATGTTGCGAACAAATCGCAGAAAAGCTCAACGGACCATTTTTCAAGCCAAGATTCTTTCCAAACATGAATAGCGTCAAATTCTGCTACATTTGTTTTATTTAGTTCACGCCTTTTTATTTCATCGTCAAAATATTTTCTTACTTCAACATTAAATAATCCCAAGTTATTCTGCATTGCTTCCAGTTTTGGATTCTCTAAGTACAATAAAGGATGTCCTAATTCGTGATATATGTCGGGGATATGCAGCACAAATTCAGATTCCAAAAGGGGAATGCAGATCAGATTATAATCCGGGTAGATGTGATAATATTTCTGAGAAAGACATGATGCTACTGGGGTTTGTAAAGGATAATTAATTTCCTGACAAATCTGATAGACAAGTTTATTGACAAACTCGTCATCGGCAGCTTTTCTGCTCATAGCGGCTATAACCACATTTTCAATATCCGATAACCTTCCCGAAAGTTGCTTGAACTTTGAAAATTTTTGCCTGATGCTTTTGGGATCATTGTAGTCATCATCATTATACAAATAATCAAGCTCAGATATAATTTGATCAATCTCTCTATTTGCAATCGTTGCTAATGAAGGAAAGTACACGCCAAGTTCCCTCGCTCCTGGTATTTTTGACATCAAAACACGTCCTTTTGCTATTGCCTCTTTTATTGCTCCATTAATATAACTCCTCATAGTATTAGTCGCCAATTATTTTTGCTAAAATTTCGCTGTTTTCAACATCCAAAGCCTCTGTGATTAATTCAATTTTTGGGATAACAGTTTCTGTATCCTTATTCTGAATATCTTCTATTAGAGAGGTAAAGAAAATTTCAGGTCGCTTATGTGAATTCCTCAATTCACGTTCAATAATGCTTGATAGCATTTGAAACTGAGGCTCAGTATTATTCACATCGGTTAGTTTAGACAAAAATTCAATTAGCTGCTCCTGTCTCGCTTCTGTGATTTCCGGGTTTATTTTAGCTTTTACGATAAAATCATTAAGTATATCTAGGTACTTACTGGTTATGCGAAAAGTGCTTGTATTTATTCCGATATTGCTCATGATAATAAGTTTAATGTTAAGAGTGAATAGTTTTAAGAACATCAAGTGCTTCCATATCAAAATCACTTCCAAGAATATTAATTCTTCTGTCAGTTATTTTTATTGTTAAAGGATATCTGGAGCAATCATCTGGCTTTGTGTATGCAAGGCATGACAGATAGTAAATGTCTTCCAGGATTTTTTCTATTTCCATATTTCCGTAAGGAAATTTAATGTACAGGGGATTTGAACTTCCATTATGGACAAATTCCCTTCCGGTTGTACAAAGACAAGCTTCCCGTTCGTTTATCTTAACCCAAGAACCAATCTCCGGATTTAAAACCGAATCATTATCCTGTTGAGTATTAAGAATATCATATTGTTTCAATACTTCGAAAAGTCGTAATTGAAGTATTGAATGCTTAGGAATCTCAACAATATTAACTGAGACATCGCTTGGAAGAACGCCTTTTTCTTTTAACAATTCAACTGCCCTAAATATGCCATTTCGTTCAACAAGGAACAACTTCCCATCTCGATGAATAACTATTGTTCTTAAAACGGTTGTGCTATTATTTTTCTGCACTGCAATATATTTAACTAGCATTTTGATAATTTGCCCTTCTGATAAACGTTCTTTATTTTTTGACTTATCGAATTTTGTTAGAATATTTTTCGAATACTTATCAATAAACGTAAACCCTGCAATATGCTTTTTTACGTCAATACCAATTGTCAAATCTGCATTTAGAGGAGTGTTCAAAACATAAGGCCACCTTTCATTATTAAGAAGTACCTGATTAATTGCCACACCTTTTACATACCCATCATATTTACCTTTCGATTCTCTTTTTATTACGTATCCCTTTTGCCCATTGGCTTCGCTATATAAGAAACATTTTTCCAAAAAATCACTGTGCATTATACTTGCAGTGATACTATACTCTTCCAGGCATTCAGACACAACAAGTGCAGCCAAATCATCATGCTGACGTTGAGATTTTTCAACGCCTGATGGCAGCATAATCAGTGCATATCCACCGCTACCTTTTTTAATTTTCTCTTCCATTTTCTGTAAAATCTCAAACCCAATCGCTACCGAAGTTCTTTTATTTCTATTGTCATATGTAATTACAATTGGATTCCATCCATCATCTGTAGGATGAGTTTTGTTTACCTGGGTACGTAAGTGACCAAGGAAATGTTTTTCATTCCCAAACATATTATAAATGGTTTGCGGCACTAGAAAGTATTGTGTTTCAAAAATTGCATTTGTATAAAATCCAGCGCTTTCATCAAATAACAAAGCTTTACGTCTTTTACCAAGGTCTTCTAAAAATGTATGAAGAGAGTTTTCTGATTTTCGAACTGATAAAGACACATCATTTCCAAATAATAAATCAGGTGCTTGAAACTTCATCTTTTCTACCAACAAAGGTTCTATACTTACTTGCAATTTGATTTTGCCATACATAAGTCTTCCGAAAAAATTATTATGAATTATCCGTATAAGCCTTCTTCTTGGGAAAGGTTTTATAATAGACTTGTGATGTATCTTTTGGACAATAGGATCTTCGGTGTCGTACACTTTGTAGCATAGTGCAGCTATGGCTGCTCTTTCTTGTCCGTCGTTTGTTCGGTAAACCAATACAGAAGCATCATCTGGCAGATTTGCTACCTCTGGTGGCATGGAAGGCCCGAACTTTTCCTGAATATCCTGCAGAAGCGTTACTACCTTACCATCAATCGGCCTCGTAAATTTATAGGTAGAAACTGTTAAGTCACTGAGTTCTGACGGTATTATTTCGTACCTGGTAGTGCCATATTGATATACATAATGAGATTTGTTTACTCTATTAGATTTAAACTCATTTCTTGATATCCTGGGATTTAAAGAGTGAAGCGATATGTACTTTTTGGTGATGTCTAGTTCAAACCCAAACCCCTTAGTAGGCAACTCAACAACTCTTGAATAAAATCCTGTGTAAATACCTACGGGATTTGTTTGTTCGTATGCAACTACATTGAAAAAGCCATCACCCGAACCTGGCTGCCATAATCCTTGATTTTTTGTAAGTTCGGACTGACTGTCAAATTGCAAAAATCTTAGAATTATTTTTTTAGTCTGTTCATTATAACTAGTAAAATCAAGTTTTATTGGATTGTCAATTTTTTTAAAATAAACAACATCTCCATGTTTTACCGAATATTCAACGGGTACTCTATTTATAATTTCTTCATCTGCTCGTATAACTAAGTAAGGTTTGTTTTCCTGCGTTACCACGGTCACTGGATGCCGAAGTGTATACGCCAGACTTTTTATTATGTATTGAATATTGACATCAAAATCGTCATCAGCGTCATCATTGGCCTTTGACTCTTTTAATCCGATTATTTCATATAGGAAATAATCAGCCGACAGTTGACTACAATTTTCAATTTTGAAAATATTCGTCTCGTACTGTGTATTTAGTGACTGTTTCATAATCATCTGTTTTGCATATTTTTTGAAATGGGCATTTTTGGCAATTCTCAATGTGTGCTGTTGTAGAAAAATCTTGTGATTTTAATTGACTGTACTTTTTGTTAGCGCCAGCCATGTGCATCCTTATTATAGCAGAAGACATGTTTTGTCCAAAATCTTCAATTTTATCATCTGTCACATCATAATCCCTTTTTATTCTGTCTTTATGAAGTAGTTGATATTCGGTTAATTTATAGTCATTTATTTTCCATTTGGAAAGGTCAGAAGGAAAATCTGCATGCGGCTTAAGTTTAGCTACTTTAAAAAGTGCAACTGCATAAGCAATCAATTGTTCGTCATAAGAAGTTGTCCCATAGGTATGGACTTTCCAATCAAAAATATGTGGTGCACTGTTATCAAAAAATGCAATAAAATCCGGAATCGCTTTCACACTAAACCGATCGAAATTATAAATTAAAGGCCGCTGACTGATTACGTATTTTGCTGATTTCAGATAATCCAGAAAATAATTATCATCAAGAATGTTTGTAAGAGCATTAGTTATATCATCCTTAGCTTGATTAATTTCCGCATCAGAAACTCCATCGCCAAGTTCACATTCTAAAAAAGCATTGAAAGACGGATTATTTGTAATTACAGCATCGGGCTCACGATACTTTTGTAGAACAGCGTATTCTAACTGCGTATTAAACATGCTCATAGCCTGTTCAATAAAGTAATCTTTTTTTATTGGGTATTTATTATTTATTGCCAGCACCAGATATTTACTTAATATAGCATCGACAATTGAACCCCTCCATGCATAAATTGATTGCAGTTTTGAAAGAAGTGTAACCTCTTTTCTAAACAAATCATTTTTCACACGACTATCAGCTACAATATTCTTGTAAAACCAAAGCCTTTCACACTGTTTAAACTGTTTATAACCGCTAACTGAAATCATTTTTTTCTGGTTCTAATAAATTTCAAATAGTTGAGTAATTCTAATTCTTCATCATCTGAAATGTGGCCTATTCTGTAAGCGATGGATGTTTTACCAGATTCGCTTTTTACATTTTCCTTTCGTTCTGGAGTTGGATACCCGACCTTTTCCATAAGCAGGTCGTAACTTACTCCATATATTTCCGACAGTTTGTGAAGTGTCAACGGAGAAGGTTGTTTTACTTTTCCCGATTCAAGCTGACTTAAATATGCATTTGAAACATCCGCAAGTTTTTCCACTTCCCTTAAGGTCATATTTTTTGCTTCTCTTAGCGCTCTTATATATTCTCCATAGTGTTGCATGTAGTAGTAAATTTATTATCTTGCTAATTATTGCAAGCAAATATACAAATCATTGCTTGATATTGCAAGCGATATTTCGAAATACTTTTTTCCGATTCTAAATATCCAGCTAAGTAATTGATAATTAATTAGAAATTGTTAATCTCTCTGAATTATTGAGTGGTAAATTTTGGCTGCATTTATCTGACCGTAGGTTACCTTGTCTCCTAACTGGCTCTTAATACTTGATAATGAACTGTTACTTTTAATCAAGATTATGAGTTCTTGAAACACATTTTCAGGAATTAGTTCATGCACGCTAATCTCTCCTGTTGAAATAAACCCAGCTAACTGATTTTCAATAGCAGATACATTTAATGACTTTTCCTTGGATATTTCTGCTATAGACTTACCGCTTTTAAACATCTGCAGAACATTTGTTTTTATGCTAAAAACGGGCGTAATAACTTTTGCTTTAACTTCTGAAGATGCATGTAGATTTGCAGATTTATTTTGAGAATTTAAATAAATATCAACATTGTCACTAACCTGGGATACAAAGTGCTCAATGAAACTTTCTGCAGCTATTAACTCATTTCGCTTTTTATCGAGACCATTTTTTAATTCGTTGTAAAAACGGAAAAGCAGTTTTAAGTTAACACTGTGTTTTGTTTTCGAATATTCATCTTTAACTACCGGCATAATACGCTTATCAATTTCCCCTATATAATACGAAGCTGCTAAACCGATTCGTTGCTGAAGCTGCAAATATTTATCCTCCTTTTTTGAATTACAAATGCTACCTATTTCTTCTTGAAATTTAAGCGATGTTGTATGGCACTTTTTCAAATTTTCTACAACAGTCAGCATTGCAGAATTATTGTTTATCAAATTGGAATTTTGAGAAACCATATTTGATAACTCCAACCAACTAAAATATTCTTTCAACGTTTTTTCTGCAAAAAGTCCCTGTGCAGTTATCAGAAGATCATTCAAATTATCTTCTGATAAAGAAATATATGAATCGTCCGAAACAGAAACCGACTTATTAATTATTTGTTCATTGATTAAGGAATGTAAAATCAACCCGTTTAATGATTTTACCCTACTCAAGGCAACATAAACCTGTCCTGGTGTAAAGACACCTTCTAGATCAACAACTGCGTTTTCAAATGTTAAACCCTGGCTTTTATGAATTGTAATTGCCCATGCCAACCTTATTGGAAATTGTCTGAAAGTTCCAATAGTGACAGGGCTAATAGAGTTAGACAATTCATTAAATCCGTATTTTATTTTTGACCAGACTTCCTTTTCAATTTCTGTTATAGCACCATCTTCGAGCAAAATTGATATTTTTTCAGTGCCAATATCTTGCACAATTCCTGTTTTTCCATTGTAGTATTTTTTATCTTTCCCCTTATCATTGCGAAGTAACATCACTCTTGCTCCTGTTTTCAATCTTAAACAATTTTCTGCTGGAAAAGAGGCTTCATCAAAATCTCCCTCAACATCTGCCCATAAGCTATGTTCCAGAGATTTAAGGTTTTTAAGTTCCTTTTCATTTATAAAATCTGCTTTTGCGTTATGTGTTGTGAGAACTACATAGCTATTTTCATTCAGAAAGTTTGGGTCGAAACGGCCGTTAATTATGTCGATTTCTTTTTGGAGGCACTTGCCGATTCTAACTTGGTTTAATATTTCAATAAAAGTATCATCTGTTTGACGATAGACCTTACTAAGCTCAAGAAAAACAGGCGGTTCTTTTTTGATTGCCATGGCATTCAAAAAATTAACGCCATTATAATACTCTTTTATCTGCTGCCATTCATCGTCTGCTATTATGGGAGAAAGTTGATATAAGTCTCCTACATATAAGATTTGAACTCCACCAAATGGCAAGTCGTTTTTCTTTCTCGTAGTTCTTAGCATGTAGTCGATGGCATCTAATGTGTCTGCTCTTAACATTGATACCTCATCGATAATTAGAAGTTCTAGTTCGTTCAGCACCTTTTTTTTTGCACTGTCAAGTGAAGTTCTGATTTGTCTTTTATTTGGAATAAATGGTCCCAAAGGAAGGTTAAAAAAGGAATGAATCGTAGTTCCATTAGCGTTAATGGCTGCAATTCCGGTAGGTGCAACAATTGCTGTTTTTTTAAAGGTATTTTGTTTTATAGTGTTAAGAAATGTTGTTTTGCCAGTTCCAGCCTTCCCGGTAAGAAAAACCGACTTGTTTGTCTCGTTGACAAATTTGAAGGCCAATTTAAAAATATTGTTATCGAAAGTACTCACTATTGGGTTTAAGATATTTTGAGATTATAGACTGTTTTGAACAAATTTAAACTACTATTAGTAATAACAGAAACTAAACCGTAAGTGGAACTTTATCGTCAGGTCAGGATGCTAATCAGTCATATTACCCTTATTCGACTGTCTTCTCCATCTTCAACCGCTCCACTTCTTCCCCAATCAACCTTTTAACCTCCATCTTAACCTGGTAATAATTATCCAGCACCTGTTGCTGAGATACATTTGATACCACTGGAATATTTTTATACCGTCTCATTTCCTCATTTAGTTTATCCGCATCATTAATAATCTCCGCATGAAACATCTTCAGCTTGATTTTTTGATCGGGGTTATCAGCCACTAAACCTACAAATTCCCCAGAAGAAAGGGCGGCAATTTTCGAAGCTGGAATGGCACTATCCAATTGCTTTGAATTACTGATAGAAGTATCCAGCCGGTTTACAGAAACACTCTGCCTGTCCTGCATAATCTTTCCAAACCTTTCTGATAGCAGTTTTGAAGTTTCTCCCATCACCTGGCCGCTGATGATGTTACCGGTAATGTTTACGATAACATCCGCCTGCTCTTTTCCATAATCTTTTTTCAACTGACTAAAATCCTGCATGGCTAAAGTAGTGGCAACTTTATTACTTCTTGCCGTTGCAATCAGGCTATCCATGTTGTTAAAGTAAATGGTTGGAAATTCATCAAACACCAAACTACATTTCAGCATTTCTTTTCTATTCACCTGCCTGATTAGTCTTGAAATATAAAGCGATAGAACTGCGCCATAGATTTGTTGCTTCTCCGGGTTATTACCAACGCAAACAATTTTAGGATGTTTTGGATTGTTGATGTCCAGTGTAAAATCATTGCCTGACAGCACCCAATACAATTGCGGTGAGGCGAGCCTTGCCATACCAATTTTTGCCGATGCTACCTGCCCTTCCAATTGCTCCATAGCGTCATTTTGGTAGGCGGTTATAAATGGGTTTACCAATACTTCAATTTCAGGTTGAGTATTAAGGACAGGAAACAATTCATCATAATCAGCTTGCATCAGTTCTATAACATGCGGCAGAGTACAATACTTTCCATCTTCATATTTTCTCAAAAACCAAATGATGGCTGTGACAAAGTTGATAGGAGATTCTACAAAGAAATCTCCCTGCTTATTAATCCATTCCCTGTTCAATCCCAACAATATCGTCCTGGCAGATTCTGTGGCATCAGTAATATCATTCATCGTGTTTGGGTCAAGCGGATTGCAACGATGAGAAATAGAAAGGTTATCAAAGTTGATTACATAGAATGATGGCTTAACCGGATAGTTGTGTTTGCTTTGCTGCAGCCAGTTGTAAACAATTTTAGAAAGGTCATCGTATTTAAAATCATACACAAACATGGCAAAGCCTTTTTCAATATGCTGTTTAATGACATGCTGAATTACAAACCAACTTTTACCAGCACCCGGACTTCCAATAACCAATAATCCCCTGAAGGGATTGATGATGTTGATCCAACTCTTTCTAATCCGTCCTTTAAGGTTGTAACGGGCAGGCAGGTTAATTGCGTACTCGTTTGTCAGCAATCTTTCTTCCTGCGGAAATGTTTCATTCAAAGAATTGAAAACATCGTTTGACAGGTTCAGCCTGATTAAACGACTTAGTAAATTTCCTCCTGCCAGTATTAGTAAAAAACCAAGGCCTGTTACAACCATGTAAAGAATAGCAATATATTCTAGTGAATAATTTAACCGTAATAGTATGCCGCTGCTAAAGAAAAGCAGGATGCCAATAAGTAAATAACTCGCTACAGCTTTCCAGTTAATCTTTTCATCTTTCTTGCCCTGTGCTCCGAGTAAGGAAATAATCAATAATCCAATCGTTATAAACTTGGAAGTGTATTGGCTACTGAACAAACCTGTGTGCATGATGTTTGTCATTAGCCTGTCGGTTATAGTGCTTCTGAATTCCCATTGCCTAAAAGCGGCATAACAGTAGTAATAAAAGTGTAGCAGCAAAATGAAGATGCTGGCAAATCTTGTCAGGTCAACTATTTTCCTTAACCCCTGTTCATTTTCCCCTGTTTGTGACATAACATAGTTTTAGAGTTTACAAATTGTGGTTCTTCTTTTTTTTCTTGCGTTTCTTTTGTAGCAGATTGTTAGGTACATTTTCGAATTGCTCTTTTGCAGACATCAGTGTTTCTAACAAGCTTTCATTTTTTACAGGCAACTCATTTGATTTGTGAAATTGCTTTTGCTCCATTTTGCTGCTGTTTGAATTTGATGTGCTGCTTGATTTATTTTCTACTTTTTTTATCACATCTTTACCACCCTGGCTCAACCTGCTTTGCAGTGCGGCAGCACTGTAGCCTTTACCCAAATCGCTTCCATTAAAAACCACTTTGTTTTGATTGTCAACGAAAGTGATACCGTACAATCGTCCTTCTGCATTTCGTCTTAGCACGGTGTAGATTTGTTTCTGCCTTAAAGCAGCTACTAAATTGTTCATGCTTGCTGGCGAGGTCTGCAGGCAATCATCAATGGCACTTTTAGTTCTCTGTTTCAGCGATTCTTTTGCAGAATCATTGATCAAAAACTGCTTTTCAAGATTATCAAGCATGGGTTTGCAACCTATGGTACTTGCTTTAATAGGTACACCAACTTTATTTCCCTCTGCATCCAGGATACGATATACCAATCCACGGTTCTTGTAAATCCTACCATCTTCTTTTCCCCTGTCGGCAACAACATTGAACTGTTTTAAGGCTGCATTAAATTCCGGTAAAGAACTGAACTTAAATTGGCTGAATACAGCACTGACTACATTGGAAATACTTCTCTTGGTTTCTGATATTCCGTAAATAGCTTTCTCAGCATCTACCGGCTTGATCCCAGGCTTCATTATTTGCTGCTGCCGTTCCGCCCTTACCAACCCATAAGCTTGTTCTATTTCCTTCCTTGCTTTTTCAGATTGATTTCTGCCGATGTTATGGGTGTTAATTCTGCTGCCATCATTTTGGATGGTAGTGCTTACTATGTGGATGTGCGGATGCCCGGCATCTTCATGTTTATAAACAAGAAAGGGTTGCTCACCAAATCCTATCTTCTCCATGTAAACCCCGGCAATCTCAACAAGCTTACTTTCAGATAAATTTTCTGTTGGATCGAAATTGAGAGAAACATGCAGCGTTTTTGTTGTAGCCATTTTGTTCAACCGGTTGTTTGTTTCAAAGCCGTCGAGCTTTTGATAGAAGTTCATTTTGTTAGCATCATTTAGATAGTTGCCGGCAAACACACATTGCGCTGTTCCTTTCTGAACTTTCTTTTCATTGTAGTTTAGTGCAGCTTCTATACTTTTTGGTATCGTTATTTTTGCAACCATTCTTCGTAGAGTTGATTCATCCTTAATTTTATTTCATTCACCTTCTTTACTAAAGATTGATGCAGCCCGTCGTAATGATTCACCCATGTCCTAAACTCAGGTATCTTATCAAGAATATGCAGCTTGTGCACCACCTGGTTGAAATTATTTCCGATTCCATTCAGGTCTTTTTTCAAAGCAAGCATGTCCTTCAAAAAGTCATCTGCAGACTGGTTCCGATAGTTGATTAAAACAGGCTTTTGCATGGCGACTTCCCTTATATAAGCACTGATATTTTTTTCGGTACTTTTTTGCTGATGCTTTTTCACCTGTTGAAATTCACTTTCATTCATCCTGACTTTCAGCATTATTTTCCTTACCTCATTTTCGTTCTTCTTCATAATCTCATTTTTAAATCTTTGATCAATGGTTGCAGCATCTTTCCAATCCCCCGTACGACTTCGGAGTGAAGGGGCAAGATTCCAAACGTGGCCACGTTTGTACATCTTGCCATGTGCAAGACCCGGCACATTACGCCTTGAAAAAGACTAATTGTAAGAGATTCTGTAATTTTTGATTTGAAGAATATCGAAATCTGCGGCCAGGCAGACCACCCAATAGGAAATAGCAGGTTTATTAGTATCAGATTTTTTACACTCACAACGAATCATTTTCACGGTAAATCCAATACAGGAAAAGGTCGAAATACTATACCAAAAGCCAGTTTTTCATGGCTAATATTTAGCCATGTGAACAAATTTTATTTCCGTTCCGGGAGATTGAAGTATTATTGTGAAATGAGAGATTCCCTAAAACATGTTTTTAGTAGCCAGGTTGTGTTGGAAGACAGCAGCATATTTTATTATTCTATTTCTCCTTACGATTTAAAGAACGCATTGGGGCATAATATTGCAGTATTACAGGAATATAATTTTGCAAAAAAAGGTGACGAAAGCGGTCAAAATTCTTGCAAGTTATACAAGACAAAAGACGGGAATTGGTATGACTTTGAAGACTCAAAAACCAGCGTTGAAAAAGGGTTATTGAGGTTGCTAAAATCTGCAATTGATGCGAAAGAAAACAAAGAAGTTTCAGGCGTTTAATAGGCCGTATATTTTAATTTTGGAAAGACTGATTTTAAGTAAGAAAAAACTCCATAAATTCTTCACCGTTATTATCTTTCACCAACTGAATATCATCTCCGATTTCGTACATGTAAGTGTAGATGCCATCGTCTTTAATATGCAGAAATCTGCCTGGCTTATTTATTGAAACAGGGTATTTTGAATACCATTTTTAAAAGTGATTTTTTGCTTCAATTTGTTCAGCTGGAATTGTTTCTAAATTGATTACCTTATTTGTATCATCGAAAAGATGATCCAGCGTTAAAATTCTTTTTTTTTGGCCTCATTTTTATTCTTACTTAATGTCCTATAATGAGGAGCTTCAATTCTGGTTAAATAACTGGCATGGGCTGGTAAATCCTTATTAACTTCCTGAACAAATAAACTGCTATAGCTACGTTCTCCCATGGCTGAGAACTCTTTTCCAAATGGGTTATTATGGCAAACAAACTTAACGCATCTGAATCCAATAAATAGCTGAGCATTTCATTAAGTGAAGAGGGAATAAAACCTATTTTCTTGCTCTGCAAATGCAGTGCGATGGCGCAGTCATCGTATTCATTTTCCGGCTCCCTTACCAGTTCCAGTAAATCACCTTCTTTCATACTGTCAAGCAATTGCATTCCCTCATAGTGGCGGAAGCCAGCTACAAAGCATTGCAGCAGGTAAATTTTCCTGAAATCTTTTGTAAGGGAAACAGGTAGTTTGCCAATGGCACCTTTAAAGCATTACTGAATCAAGCAATGAACCCGGAAATATCAATACAAATTATTTTGGAAAACCCTCCGCCCTGCGCTTCGGTTAAACCTTTTTCAGGCTGGCAATTAATTAAACTCTTATTATAAATTGATCAGGGAGCTTTGCATAATTGAAGATGCATAGCAAAAGATTATCTCCTTTTGTTTCCTTTTAAATTATAGAATTTGTAGCCCTTTGTCAGACAGTATAATCCTCAAAAGCATTGAAATGAAATACAATTTTTGGGCAAAAAAAAGTAGGCTAAATACCGATTTTTGATTTAACTGCCTCCGAAAGTTCCCTTAAATGAAATTATAAAGTTAGCGCCACTCCATCTATTGTGCGTCGGTGCATTTGAGTTCCAGTCAATACCTACTTCAAGAACGGGAGAAATAGCGGCTTTCGCAGGATCGAATTTACTGCCGAGGATTCCTATTGCCCCACCAACTAAATGTGTCCATATTTTACTTGAACTGCCGTACATTTCATAGAATGGGAACGCACAAATTTTTGAACCTTCTCTAAAAAATAGAGATGGCGTAAATGCTAATCGATAATTAACTTGATTTTTCGACAATGCGCCTCCATACTTTCCTGCACCTTCTCCAATCGGTACAACAGTTGGATTTGATAAACTAATAGGAATTGCTATAGAGTTTTGATAACTATTCAACGTGTCAACCGGCATACCAACTGTCGTCGATAGATTAAAGTTTAACCATAGAATGGGAGTTGCAAAATTTGTGTAATTTAATTCAGCACCAAAATTTAGTAACGGCAACTTTTTGGCAGCAATACTATCTTTGTTTACAACGTCGTAGTAAGCACTGACGGTATTATTTACGAAAAATTTTAAATAGCCGTTCCATTGCTTCAATCTTTTGAGCTTATCCCAATTCATCCATAAGGCATTATTAAAAGCGTATGCAACTGCAAGACTAACGGTAGGTTGGTTTAGATTTGAAAAGAATGATTTGTACGCCGAATTAACGTTTGAAATAGAGCCAGTAACAAAGACAAGGCTGTTATCGGCAGTTGTATAATTTGTGGCATTATCAGGCTTAGTAGTTATATCAGTAATCATAGTTTTTGGCTGAGGACCGACATAATAGATATATTTTTTATGCCTGGCAAATAGCCAGGAAATATCTGCAGATGTTCCACCCACATCGTAGGAAAAATTCTTTTGAGGTAGTATATTAAATAGCGTTTTATTATTGTGATCTGAGAATGATTGCGCATTTGTTTTTAGATTTACAAAAGAAACCGCAACTAATGTGTACAAAAATTTAAGAGTGAGATTATTGTTCATAAAAATTATTTTAGTTAATTATGTTAATGGACAGAGCTTAAAAAGTCACAGTAAAAGACTACTCAATTTTTAGAATATCCGTCCAAAAATTGAAGTGGTGAGTATTAAAATAATGCGTCCGAAGTGTCCTGATTATCCTGGGTTAAAATTTTCCCTTTGAACTCCTTAGTAAGCGTTCTTGCGTTACCATCTTCATCGACATAGACAATATTGACAGTATAGTCAAATTCCCATTTGTCGTTTCCATTAGGTGAAATATGCAACTTAATAAGGGCGTCTCTATGCTGTTCCAAATCAAGCTTACCTGCCATATCTAGCGTTACGTTATTAGATGAGCCATTGTTCCAATGTCCGCCAATCCCGTTTTTTTTTGCAACATAGTAATCGGTGTTATCCTGATAATCGTGATAATTCAAATAGACATCAAGATAAGTGTCATGGTCTTTGTCATTGGACGTGGTGTTGAATGTAACGGATACGCTACGAATTTCTTTTTTACTTGTTTGTGCGAATGTCAAACTGAATAAGGCAATACCTAGAGCCACTGTTAAAATTAACTTTTTCATTTTTTTTGATTTTTATATTTGGTGAATAATTGCGAACTTTTTGCCAGTCTACAGCAAGCTTTGATATAATGCTTGCTGACGAATAGTAGCGCCTTAGCAACCAGACCTTTAAACTTTTTCGTAAAACTTTGGCCTTCCCACGCCTACTTTAATTTCCGTTTTGGGCTAAGTGGTTGTTAATTCCAGAGCAAACATACAGACGCCAATAGATGGTTATTTGCGTCATTGAGGTAAGTTGTTATTTTTCTGTGCCAACTGATGGATTTGGCGATTGGAGTGCAAAAATTATTTATTATCTGACATTCACTGAGGAGAAAAAATTTCTGTAAAATATTTGAAACGGTAAAGTTGACAATTTTATGTATCTTAATAATCTGAATATAATTATGAGACAATTGCCACCTCCAAATAATTCGCTTTTCTGCCGCTATAATAAAGCGTCTTCTTCCAAGCTCACTAGCCAAATGTTTCAACTCATCATTAAAATGAATATCGTTAAACAATTCTTTCTGATCTAACTATAGACATTTTTAATTTAGCAGAAATTCCAATAGAAAAGTATGTATGAATCTAAATTTAATTACTACACAAAAAAATTGTTATGAAATTTTTTTTAATTACCATTTTTGCCATTATGGCAACATTTTTAAATAGTTGCATAGATAGCAGAACGAAAAATTCTGCCAATACAACCAAACCTTTAATAAGTTCAAAAACAAATGGTGGTTCTTACGAAAAAAACATTGTCATGAAAGACTCCAGTCTTAATTTATGCGAATTGATAAAGGCTGAACACCCATTAAATTTCGGCGATATATTTGACCAGGAAACCAACATGTATTATTATGATCATGATACTGATTTTGTGCCTGGTCGTACAAAATTTAGTGAAATGTTTAAGATTGAAGGAACTGACGCTAAGGGCAACACTTCTCTTGGAGAATTAAAAAAAACTGAAGAATCGGTCAGTTTAACTGGTCTAATTGATATGGCGAAAACATTACAAAATCAAAATTATCTTCCTTCCAATTCATACTATTACGGTATTAAAATGCACTATGGTTTGGATAAGGACAGTATGATAATTATATTTGAACCGATAATATTAAAACAGATGGGTACTGATTCTGTCAGAACAGTAATAGACCATCTATCAAGAGTTTTTTATAGGTTTGACGAGAAAGGTAATTTCCAAAAAAAATTACGTGACACTGATGTTATTAATTTCGAGAACCAGTTTCAAAATCCACTAAGTAAGATTTATATAACACATGATCCACCATCAAGACGAGACACACATAAGTTTGTAAAGAACCTTGATGACAATGAAATTAAGGACAATGATGTAAGATATGCATTTATGCCAATGCAGCAAATAATAAGAATGTATGAAGATAATGGTGGCGATTGTAATAATCGTTTCAATTTAATAAAGTTTTCATTTGTTATAAACAGATTTCGAAAACCTGGTGGATTTAATAAATTTCAAGGAAAGCTTCATGTTGTTGCATCCTACAATTTATCTAAAGAATCTTTTACGAAAAGAACGTTAAAGAATAATTACAATAATTTTGCCGGTTTGGGCGCAGATTATACTGAAAAATGCCCAACTAATTGCCCCCAATAAATAACTCATTCAGATTAATTAATTTTCAATTGATAGTAAAATTTGCTTTGAGGCACATAGTCGAAACAACTACAATAATGGTAAGTTTTTCGTTAAAAAGAAAGTTTAGTTTTTCGTTTAAGCTTATTTTTTACTACTTGATTTTTTCACTACTTATTGAATTTTTGGGATTTTACATCAAAGAAATTCGTTTCAATAATGGGAACAATAATTTTCTCTATAATTTTTACCTTTTAATAGACTTCCCCTTTCAATATCTAATTTTTGATTTGTTATCCAATACCAAATACAGAAAATACACAATCTTCTCAACTGTAATTTTTACCCTATTTTGGATTTTCAGTATTGCTCAGAACGGAGTAAATCGTTTCTCAAATATTGCTTTAGCGCTAGGAACGTTTATCGACGTGTTATTGTATTTCTTATTAATTTTTGAAATAAGTCTTAAAAAGCCTGTCGTTATGTTAAAACTTGAAGCGGCTTTTTGGTTTGGTATTAGTGTAATACTCTTTTATGGATGCTCTATTTTCGATTTGGCCACACAAGATATACAAGGCGGTATGTCTTTATCTCAAGCCACGTTCTTAAATTATTTTTTATTGATTTTGAACGATATGAGATATTGCCTAATCCTTTACGCTTTTTTTATTTTTTATCTTAATGAAAAAAGGATACTCATAACAAATCATGAAAGCTAACAGTCTTTTTGTGGCCATCCTTGCCGTAGCGTTTATTGTGTTATTACTTCTTCTAGGGATAGTTGGAGTGATCCTTCTTGCCCGCAAACAACGTCTTTCCCAACAATTAAAAGAAGCCAACTTACAAAGCCGTATTAACGATGTAAATTTTGCCGCGTTGCGTAGCCAAATGAATCCACACTTTATTTTTAATTGCCTTAATTCAATAAAACTTTATACAGAACAAAACAATAATGAAGCCGCCAGTGAATACCTGAGCATGTTTGCACAACTAATACGCAGCTCTTTGGATAATGCGCGTAGGGAAAAAGTGATTCTTTCGGAAGAAATTGCCACTATAGAACTCTATCTTAGATTAGAAGCAATGCGTTTTAAAGAAAAGCTGCTCTACGAAGTAGCAGTAGACAAAAACGTGGATGTTGATTTCATAGAGCTTCCGCCCATGATGATACAACCTTATATTGAAAATGCTATATGGCATGGATTAATGCACAAAAAAGAAGGTGGCAATATAAATGTCCATTTTGCTCAACTCGATAATAATTCTTTACTGCAAATAACTATTACTGACAATGGTATAGGCCGCCTAAAAGCAGCGGAATTAAAAAGTAAAACTGCTGAAAAACACAAGTCTTACGGCACGCAAATAACCGGGGAGCGCATAGCGCTTATAAACGAAAAATATCAGCTATCTGCAGAAGTGAAAACGACCGACCTTTACAACGATTTGAGCCAGCCAAGTGGTACGTTGATAACAATTAAATTGCCCATTAAATAATGAGCCTGCTAAAAACAATTATTATAGACGACGAACCAGATAGTATTGCACTTTTGCAGTTACAGTTGCAAAAATATTGCAAACAAGTTTCGTTAATTGGTACCTATGATAGTTCAGTTACGGCTTTGACAGCAATAAAAGAATTGCAACCGGACATGCTTTTTTTAGATATCGAAATGCCTGAATTAAATGGGTTTCAATTATTGGAACGATTGATGCCGCTGCAATTTAATATAGTATTTGTTACGGCCTATAACGAATACGCAATAAAAGCTTTCCGCTATAACGCTCTTGATTATTTAGTTAAACCTATCCTTGCAATAGATTTGATTGATGCAGTTGAAAAGGCTGCAAAAAATAATCATCCAACAGAAACACAAATTGGATTATTGCAAAAGCAAATTAATGGAGAGCCCATCAAAAAAATTGCTGTTTCTACACAAGCCGGGGTTTCTTTTATTAGTCTTGCAGAGATAGTTTATGCAGAAGCAAGCGGGAATTATTCAGTGTTAATAATGGATGATGGAAGCAAATTTATTATTACTAAAACATTAAAAGATGTGCAGGATTTATTGGAAGAAAGGCATTTTTTTCGGATTCATCGCCAATTCATTATTAACCTAAATAAGGTAAAGCATTTCAATCGACTTGATTACATTATTACCATGGACAATAAAGTCGAACTCCCTGTGGCTCGCGTGCAAAAGGATAAATTATTATCTAAATTCGGTGGTTTATAGTCATCCATGAAAACAAATCCAAATTCTCTACCAATATTGTTCAGTTTCAGAATGTCCGACTTTAAAGATGCAAAAAAATGTACAAAAATGACAATATTCAGGCTTTTAAAATCGGCTGTTAACGCTAAAGTGAAATACCGAGTTTCGTAGCCAAATTACACCTGTTTTAAGGCAGCATCAAGCTAAAAAATATTCCAACCGATCCTTCCACTTTTTCCAATCCGGCATCATGCGGTTTTGCAAATCAAAGAAAGGTCTGGTGTGGTTGTGGTGTACCAAGTGTGCTAACTCATGTATTACCACATATTCAATACTCCCTTTGGGCGCTTTAATCAGCTCAGTGTTAAGGATAATCTTTCCTGCAGGAGTGCAGCTTCCCCAGCGCTTTGACATCCTACGAATGTTCAGTACCGGCTGTTTAATTTTGTACTTTTTGAATTGAGGCAATATTTCATTTATCATCTCGGTAAATACAATCGTTGCCTTCTGCTTATACCATTGCTGTAACTGCTTTTCCAAAGCATCCTTATTTGTGTCTGTTGCATGAATAAATAATTGGCCCCGGAAAGCTTTAATAACGTTAATCTTATCCGGTACAATTTTCAAACGATATTGACGACCTAAATATAAATGTGTTTCGCCATTTATAAACCTGCGTAGGGGTGTGCCCGGTTTATAAGTTTTGAATTGTTCAATTTGTTTAAGTATCCATGGAGCCTTTGATTTTACCTTCGCCAATACCTTTTTGCTGTCGCTACCAAATGGGGCCAATACTTCAACTTTTAAATTGGGATGAACCTTTATAGCTAACGATTTTCTTTCTACAAATGATAATGTAAAATCGATATTCTTTGTGCCAAATTGAATTCGTTGCTTCATTAATCTTTGTATTTTGATTCCGCAACTTTAATGCTATCTGCTATCAATACATCCATGTGATCAAAACCAAAATCAATATCAAATTTGCTTTTAAAATCAAATAACAAATCGTCAATTTCAATGGTGATTTTTCCTTTAATATCATCATTCTTAATCCAATCAATTAACTGCTTTCCATTTTCAAATAGATTGCTCTTGATAATAGCGTCAATCCCTAATGCAACTTCAACAGCTATATCAACTCGATTGGCTTTTGAAGACAAGCTTTCTTTAAACTCTTCACATATCAAGTTATAGTATGCAATAGCTGTTTCATTATCTTTTAATGCTGCAGGAACATTGTCTCTCTTACCGGTAAAGAATGTGTTCTCATAGTCTTTTGCCTTAGCCAGATAGTCTGCTTCGGAAATACGTTGATTATGGAAGTCCTTAATGGCTTGCTTTATAAGTTCGGACAACCTTTTGTAGAATACAGGGTCGTCGTTCATTTTCACACTGATGGCTTTAATAGTCCTGCTGGCAATATGGTCAGCTTTTGCCGCCTTTCCAGTAATTTTCTCTATCTCTGCTTCTCTTTCTTCTTTGTCAAAAATATTAACCAGCTCGGTAATCTTTAATACCTCTCCATCTGTAGTAATATGTTTATCGATTAACTTTTGGACTTGTGCTTCATATTCCTTAAAATCTAACTCGTCAAAAAAGCGTCTCTTAACTGAAACCCGCAACCCTAAAAAGAATTTTGCATCGGCTTTGTATTTGTCCACTTGCTTTGGAGCGGTATTGTTTGCAAATTCGACACTTGATAAGGCCAATTTCAATAATCTTACAAAAGCAGAAAGCTTCTCGTAAAACTTATGTCGCCTTTCTTCATCAGATAAGAGTTCTTCATACGCAGGTTCATCGTATTTATTTTTAATTACCTTGAATATATCCCACAATTCAGAATGCGCTTGAGGCAATTTTTCTAACTCCTTAGTTACGACAGTTACGGTACCAATTAGATCTTCATCATCATAATCATCCTCTCCGGCGTACATTTTTAATGCACCATCTAAATTTTCAAGGTTTCCATAATAGTCAATTATCAAACCGTAATCTTTACCGGGTGCCAATCTATTTACTCTTGCAATTGCCTGTAATAGGGTGTGCTCTTTTAAATTTCGTGTTAGGTATAATACTCTGTTTACCGGCGCATCAAAGCCAGTTAGTAATTTATCAACAACAATAATTATCTCTGGTTCTTCCTGTTTTTTGAAACCATTAATGATTGATTTTTCATAGTTGTCAGGTGTGCCATATTTATCCATCATGGCTTTATAAAAAGCCCTTACTTTATCATCGCTTTCTTCAAAAACATCTGTATCGCCTTCTCTTGTGTCAGGGCCAGAGATTAATAATTCAACGGATATTTTTCCTATCTCTTTCAGTACATCACGATATCTTATAGCGCACAATTTATTGGGTGCAACTAACTGCCCTTTAAACCCAGTACCCTGAATATTCTCCACAAAATGTTTTGAAATATCCCAGGCTGTATTTTCAATAAAACTTAGTGACTGGACTATTTTATTCTTTGCAGAGAATTTACGTTTTAAACTGGCTTTACCGTATTCAGTCAAATCTTCTGCTACACGGTCAAAATAGTTATCTAAAGGCTTTTCATTTACTTCCATTACGTTGTGCCTTCCTTCGTATAATAGAGGAACCACCGCCTTATCTTCAACAGCATCTTTAATAGAATACACGTCGATTAAGCCGCCGAACTTGGCAGCAGTATTCTTTTCTCTTTTCATTAACGGAGTGCCTGTAAAAGCCACAAAACACGCATTTGGAAAAACCCGTTGCATGTAGACATTAAAATTGTTGTACTGACTGCGATGCCCTTCATCTACCAACACAAAAATATTGTTGCTGGTAAATGGTTCAGCAATTTTGATGGCTGCTTCAAATTTATTGATGATTGTTGTTATGATGCCATCATCTTTGTCCTTTAGTAATTCCACCAGATGCTTACCTGTATTTGCCTGTTTAACCTGCTTACCACACTTTTTAAATGTATCCGTAATTTGGTCATCCAGGTCAACACGGTCTGTTACTAATAAAAGTTTTGGATTCTTAATTTTGGGGTCCATTGCAATCAATTGCGCCAGCATAACCATAGTTAACGACTTTCCACTTCCCTGAGTGTGCCAAATAACTCCACCACGTCTTGCGCCTGTAGGCAGAATATTTTCGATTCGCTGTAAAGTGAATTTGACGGCAAAATATTGCTGATAACGGCAAATCTTCTTCTCTCCGTTGTCAAATAAAATAAAGTGATAAATTATATCTAACAGTCTTTCCTTCCTGCATAAATTGAACAATAATTTATCCTGCTCCGTAACAATAACTTCGCTGCTTTCTAACTTATTAAAATACTCCAATACAAAACGAAAACGTTCTTTAAAGAGAACTGTTCTGTCAGTATCGGGTAATGGTGCATTTTTTAACCGCTGTAGTTTAATCACATAATTTTCGTCCTCTTCCTTTGTTCGAAATTGTTCCTTCCACACCCCCCAGAACTCTTTACTGGTTGATGTAGTGCCATACTTAGCCTGATGCACAGCGAGTCCCATTACAATATTTGAGTATTGAAATAGTGAACGGATACCATCATCTTTTTGATTTCTTAAACTCTGCTCTACTGCCTGATCGATAGGGGTTTTTAAGTTTGGGCTTTTGCATTCAATCACCACCATTGGAATGCCATTGACGAACAAAACAATATCTGGTCGATAAGTGTCTGACCTTCCGGAACGCAGCACTTCAAATTCTTCTGTTACATGGTAAACATTATTTTCAGGATGTTCCCAATCGATGTATTTGAAAGAAAAGCTTTTTTTATCACCCAGTACATTTTGCTCTAAACTTTTGCCTAATGTTATCAGCTCGTAAAAGAATTTATTGGCCGCTGTAAAACCATCCTGTAACGGTAAATCTCTTATGGCCAATATAGCTGTGTTGATATTGGTGTCTGAAAATTGAAATTCTTTGTTCTTGTAGTCAATTCTGTTGATTTGCTGTAACTGCTTTTTGAGTATTGTTTCTAACAGGACGTTAGAAATTCGATTGCCCCTGGCTTCAAATGCTTCTAGTGGCGCTAGATATTTATAGCCAAGTTTTATCAATAACTGCAAAGCAGTTATTTGAGATATGTGATCCTCTTTGAATGATGGTACCTGAAACATTATTTACTAAATATATTTTTTAGCCCTTTGATAACCAGAAATACTAGTTCATGAATATTTGTGCTTTCAAAAAGTGTTTTGTTTTCGTCCACAGAGAGTCCATTCAATTCAGAGATGTATTCTATTGGATGACTTTGAAAAAATTCAGAAATCCTATCGTAATCTATTGGTGTTATAGATTTTTCCTCGGAATACTTTTTGAACTCTTTGAAAAAATCGGTTTCGTATTGAAACTCATTTGTTAATTGGGTTGGTTGTTTTCCAAGTATGAGCTGTGACAAAGATTTTGCTGCACCACCAAAACCTCCAAGGATAAAAATGGGCTTCTTGGTGGTCAAAGTGTAATAAGCTTCTTCAATGATGCCTGGTAAATAACCAAGAAATCCCTTCTGTTTGCCTCCAAGAACTATTCTTGCATTGCTATCGTTTGCCATTGCTATTCTCATATCTGCAAAACATTCGGAAAAGATGAATCTATCATCCACATCAGTAAATGGTTTATACTCTTTATCAGTGTCAATCTCACCTAAATGCACAGGTACATTCAAAATAATTGGCTCAACTTGTTGTTTGACAAAATCTGCCTTATCTTCTATTGTAAGAGACTTAGAATTTGGAAACGGAAAATAGTTAACAAATCGCCGCTCTCTATCACTTAAATATTTATACTGATAGGACAATTCTGTAAAAAGTCTTGTAAAACCACCCTGTCTTAAATCGCCACCATATAGCATAGTAGCTCCATTTACAATCAGGTAACGGGCTATTTCAATGGATATATCATCAAGGTGATTGAGAGAAAGTCCTAAGTAATCTAATTCCTCACTTGCAGAAACTGAGATGGCAATTTTTCTTCCATGCAGAAAAGAAGCATGGGTAATATCGATCTGTTCTTCAGTTTGGTCAGCAATGGATGCAGCCAAGTTTTTAGAAACGCCAGATATGTTTAATTCTTTTTCCATTTTTTAACTTATAAGGTTGGTAAACTAATAGGTGTTATGAACTTAATTTCAGCATCTATTTCATTTAATATTCTCAATTCTTCTGCTCCGAGTGGGGGTTCAGGGTATAAAATGACTAACTTTTTTCCTACCTCAACTTTCTTTTTTAGAATATCAATATAGTTAAACAGTTCTGGCGGGGACGTTATTGATATAAACTCGGTTCCCTCTTGTTCGTATCCGCTCTGGATAATTTGAAGTAATTGCAACTGGAATAAGTTATTGAGTACTTGCAATAAAGTTAAATTCACAATTTCATAAAAGCTGCTTTCCTCATCTGACTGCATAGTTATAGTTGGTGTATTACCTAAATATGGAAATGCTCTTTTTTCACCATTTTTAATGTCGTGAACAACTACAATTGAGCATTTGTTTCGCTTCGCTATTAATACCTCTATCCTGCACCATTCTCGTGATGAATATTCGTCAGTATGGAATACAACTAAGGCAGAATTTTTAATCTGGTCCTCGAATTGTTTTTCGAAATCATAGCCATCAGCCACATCAACAGTATCAAAGAATACATCAAGTTTAGTTTCCTTTTCGATAAAAGCTTTAAAGTTTTCCGTTGCAACCAATCCATCTTTTTTTGCATGGCTTAGAAACAACTTTACTGGTGAAGGTGTTTTTGCAGTTTTGTAATCCATCCATATCGGTTGCATATTCATCATTAGCCTTGCACAATCGTGCAACATCTCTGACCTTATTTTCTTTAGCGAAAACTGTAGATTTTCTGAAACGGACAAATCGCCGTGGTAAGCACGGATGAATTGTAATTTTTCTAGGTTGCAACCTATACCATAAGATTGCTCGCATAATGCGACGGGATATACTCTTGTGTTATCATCAACCAGCTGCGCAAGTGTCTCAGTGTAAGCCCTAAACCCATCATCTATCATATATTGTTGATCTATCAACAATACAATTGCATTACGGTTTGCATTAGTTGTTTGAACCGGTATAGGTACCTTATCCACAAATAACGAACGATAATACACGGGTATGCCTAAGCCACGGGACAGTGGCTCTTTTATATCCCTGCAAAAAGTACTATATAAGTTGTTGGCAATTTCTTTCCCCTGAATAAAATTGGGGTGCCAAACTACAAATATTGAAAGAGGATATTTTAATCTGTTATTCATACACAAGAATTATTTTGCATTTGAGGTATACTTCTATTAATAATCTTCTTGTCTTCAGATCTCCTTCCATATGCCGCCTCGATCCAATTCTGTATCTTAATTCTGTCTGTTGTCCAATCATAAATTTGAGCATATCCAGAGTTAGCATTCGCTGCTAATCTCTCTGGTAAGTTGTCAGAATTGTACGTGCCCTTTCCATAATCAGGGTGAGTTGGGAGTAGAATACCAATTAAGCCAGCATATCTATCTCCAACCTTGTGATCTAATGCTCCTGATATTTCCCAATCAACATGCTTTCGGCATTTTGTTTTAGGACCAACAAGAACTATGAGTACAGTGATGTCACATATGTAATCTTTTTGGATCAACTGTTTAATATACTCGTCACTATTATCCGAATCAATATCATTATTTTCGACAGATATACTTGTTATTAAATCGGTGGTAATTTTCTGAAAACTTTCTCGAAAGGCTTGATCATCATGATGGTAATAGCTAAGAAAAGTTTTCCTTCTTGTTAGAGCCTGAGGCAATTTAAAATCCCATTTGAATGCGCCTTCATAATTGAATGGACCAAGACGGTACCATCCGTCCGCTGACCTGGTTGCACCACAAAATGTTTTACCCTTTTGAGTTTCAGCCACAAGCCAATCTCTTGTTCTTAATTCTCCATTATCAATATGATTTTCATAATCATCATATACGAAAGCGGCTTCTATTTGCCGTCCTTCCTGATTGAACGAAATTTTCGTCAATACATAGTCTTCCCATTTTGCCATAATGCTTCTTTTTAATATTGGTCATTAATTAATGAGTCCATTACCCTGGTTAAAGGATTTTGCCCACTATCGTAACTGCTCATCATCTTTGTTTCTAAAAGAACCTCCCTTGGTTTCCCTGTCAATCTTCCTATTAAATTATTTAGATCATAAATATCCCTTATAATTGGTGCTGTTCTTATGTATTCGGGCAGGCTGCCTTTGGGTATACCTTTCAAGCATAATACCCCTAAATCCGTTTTCTCAAAACCATAGCCTATTTCGAAAGGCACCCAACTTGAGTTTACCGTATTAGGTGAAACAATAACGATCATGTGGCTGCTGTTATTAATTCCATTGCATATCGACTCTGTCACTTTTTTTGGATTATTCCCTTGGTGGTGTATCCTCAATTCTGTATCATACTCATCGAAGTAAACGTCAATTCCTGCATTTTGAAAATAGTCAGCTACCTGTTTAGCTTCATTCTTATCCTTTTGTTGATATGAGATAAAAACACACTTCACGTTCAAAAGAAGAAAGTCATTTCGGGTTTTGAACTTCGTGGGATAATAAAATCTGTTTAATGCCATAACTCTAAATTTTAAATCCTAAAAGATCCCAATAATTATTATCGATGCGCTCTCTACTATTATCAATCTTATAGGCATTGTTAGTTCTCTTCCAGTGAGCATAGTTGACCTTACTCTCGAAGTCACTTTCTAAGTTGCGCCAATCCATACAAACTGCGTAGCCAGAATCAATATTATCTTGTAAGCGTTCAGGTATTGAATAACCGTCAACTGGCAAATAAATGGCAAGTAAACCGTTTGGTTTAAAACATCTAAGCGGGTCAGAATGGCTGTAACTTCTGAGCGAAGCCCAAATCTCCCAATCAATCCATTTCCTATGACCTGTACGCTCACCTACAAGAACTATAGTTACCGAGCAGCTCCGCATTTTGCTTCTAATCTTTTTGTAAATTGTATCTTCAGTGAAATCACCAATGTCGTCCTTCAGAGAATAATCTGCCACCATCATTCCGCCTATAGTACGGCGTAACTTTTCGAGATATTTTTGATCCCTGTCATGATGATAGCTAACGAAACAATTTCGAATACTTTTTGCCATTTTTAAGAATTTGATGTATTAACTCTCAATTCACCCGTAAGCAGTTTCTGCATTAATCCTTTCTTTTGCAGTTGCAACGCTGCAAGTCGTTGTTGCTGTAACTTAACTTCTTCGTCACCTTTATTTAAAATATCTGCAATTGCTCTTTGCTCTTTCAATGAAGGAATTAATACTTTTATTTTTGAAAATTCATCCCACCTTAAACCTCCACGTCTATCAATTGAACCCTCCATCCTTTTTTTGTATTCGTGTATGTAGTGATGTGATTTCAAAACTTTGTATAAATACTCATCATCAACAGAATCATCTGTTTTAAATACTGTGTACATCGGACTAATTAATGCCGCCGGATATTTTGCTTGGTAGCCAATTGAACCCTCTTCAATATGGTTAGTTGCATAAGCAAAACAATTTCTTGAAACGATTTTATATGTTGTTAAATCATCGCTATAGATTTTTCTTCCGAAATATTCAAGAGAGGGAACTAACCCATCATACTTAGTACAGGATAAAACAATTAATTCTAAATCAGTTGTGTTTTTCTTTGAAATTTCTTCGGCAAATGAATGAATTGGCAAAACGTGGGATTTAGTCTTCTCAAATTCCTTTAATCTTTCTATTCCAGTTGTTAAATGTTGTAGTAATCCCTTATTTCGTTGCTTAAGCTGAGAGATGATTTGGTTAGTTTTGGTAACGGCTTCATCCCAAGTACTTAGTATGGCAGCAATTTTATTTTGCTCAGGAAGAGATTTTGGAATAGCAATAGGAATTTTTCTTATTATACTAATTGATAGCTCTTGTAATGCACTCCCATTGAGATTACGTTCGAAAACTTTTTTACAATGCGGCGATGTTAACTGCTGGTATAAAAACGTATGAGAGTATTTCTGTAGAGGAGATATAAGTGCAACTCCCCTTGTTAAATTGCATCCAACCAATTTACTATCAACTATTGCTACTTCCCCAATTTTGCCCCTTAATGCAATAACTAGATCATTCTCTCTTAGAATAGTTCTCTTATAAGAATCACTAATTTTCTGCGTGGTTGTTATCAGCTTTTCTGGGTTTATTTTACCGTTTACCAAATCAAGTACTCTCACGCATTTTACACCTCCATCAATTAATTTTCCTGTTTGAACGATGCCGTAGGATATTGGACGATTATTATTTGTTACACTTTCAAGGTCTACTTCATCCCATTCGATGGGTATCCAACCTAAAGACGTATGTTTAAAGCCAGGTTTATGTTTGTTATTACTCCTCATGTTAAAATCCCAATTCTGTTAAATATTCATTCATTTTATTTTCTACAATCAGCAGTTCGCTTTTTAAACGGGTAATTTCAGATTGTGTAGCGGCGATTTCAACTGGTGCTTCTTCTTCAAACGTGTCTACATAGCGTGGTACATTTAGGTTGAAATCATTCTCAGTGATTTCTTTTAAAGTTGCCCTGTATGCATATTTTTCAGCTATTACTGCACCTTCATCTGAGTTTAGCGCTTGGGCTACTTTAAAGGCTTTGTAAGTTTCAACAATGTGTGGAATATCTTTATCTTCCCTTAACTTGTTTTGATTTTTACCTGCTTCATATTCTCTGCTGGCATCCACAAATAGCACATCCTTATTTTCACCTTTTGCCCTATTAAAAATTAAGATAGCTGCAGGAATACCGGTTCCAAAAAACAAGTTAGCAGGCAAGCCTATTACAGCTTCTAAAAGATTTTCTTTTATTAGTTGTTCCCTTATTTTACTTTCAGTACTACCACGGAATAAAACACCATGCGGCACTATTACACCAACTCTGCCAATATCTTCATAGGTAGTTTCAATCATGTGTGTAATGAAGGCAAAGTCACCTTTGCTTTTTGGGGGCACTCCACGATGAAAGCGATTGTATTGATCAGCCAGCGCATCTTCGGCACCCCATTTATCTAAAGAAAACGGAGGATTTGCCCCTACCACATGAAACTTCATTAATTGATCGCCTTCCAACAGCTTCGGGTTATTGATGGTATCTCCCCATTCGATAGTCGCATTATCAAATTCATGCAAGAACATGTTCATTCTTGCCAGCGCCCAAGTGCTTCCGTTATTTTCCTGTCCATAGAGAGAAAAATTACTACTTCCAACTTCTCTGCCCATTTTAATAAGTAACGAGCCTGAACCACAAGTAGGGTCACATAAGCGATAACCTGGCTCTGGTGCAAGCAGCTTTGCTAATAGAGTAGATACCTCACTTGGTGTATAAAAATCACCCGCCTTTTTCCCGGCATCACTGGCGAATTTCGCAATCAAAAATTCGTAAGCATCGCCAATGATATCATTACCTTCCAAATGTGAAGGCTGAATATCCAATTCAGAAAAGTCCACCAGTAGATTTTTTAAGCGCCGATTGCGGTCTTTCGTTTGCCCAAGATTTGCTTCGCTATTAAAATCTATGTTACGAAATACTCTTTCCAATTTGCTTCGGTTAGCATCCTCCAATTTCTCCAATGCAATATTTATTAACTCACCCAGATTGCTTTCATTACGTTGTTTAAACAAGGTATCAAAAGAACTTTCAGCAGGAAGTTGAAAACGTTCGCTGCGTAATGCCCTTTCAATACGCACTTCATCATTTTTATATTTTTCTACGTAGGCTGCCCTTTTATCCTTCCATACATCAGTAACATATTTTAGGAACAGCATGGTGAGTATATAATCTTTGTATTGGGTAGCATCAATAGTGCCCCGGAAAGTGTCGCAGGCTTTCCATACTATTCTATTAATATCTGATTGGTCTAACTTCTTATCCATATTGATTATTTAATAAGTTTTGAAATGATTGCGGAATACAAGCTTTGTTTCTGGCTAATTAATTCTTTAGCCAGTTGTATTTCCTTTTGATGAAAGCTGGCCAATGATGCAACCCTGATTTGTTGATCCATTGGTAAAACTGGTATTTGAAAAGCTGCTAACTCTGATTTGCGAATTGAAAAAATATTAGTGCCGCCACCCAATTGCATTAAAGCTGTTTTTGTTTGTGGGGCATTTAGGATTGCTGCTAAATATTCCGGGTGAATCTTTTTAGTATTCGGGCGAATTACAAAGAAACTTGATGAGGCCACCGTGGGTATATTTTTGTCAATGTAACACCAGGCAAACAACCGATGGCCTTTTCCCACAAATAGCACATCGCCGTTTTGCAGGACATGGGGTCCAATCTTTTCAGTTAACTTTATATAGTCAGCATCATTGGTCAAAAGCATCCCGTCGTCATTAAATTGCCGTAGCTGGAGGAAGGGGATGTTACCTTGCACTTCTGCCTGACCGGGGAAGCCTATTTTGATATCTGATATGTTTTCTATTGCCTGCTGCATTATATTTGTAGAGTTCTGTAAAATGCAAACATACACTATATTTTGTAAAAAATTTGTAGAGTCCTGTAAATTATTTGATTTGTTTCAAGCGATATTAATTAATTTATTGATAATCAATTATTTACTTCAATAAAATTTTTTGAAGTTTTTTCATAATATATTTTACGACTGATCTGAATAAAAAAAGGGCTATAAAAGCCCTTCATCTGCAAATGAATAATAAGCGTCAGTAGTAACAATGATGTGATCTAACACCCTTATATCGTGGTAGCTCGCCGCAGTTTTAATCTTTGCGGTAAGTTGCTCATCTGCCATGCTTGGTTTGAGATTGCCGCTTGGATGGTTGTGAGCTAAGACAATTCCCACGGCCAGCCCTTTAATAGCCGCAGCCAGTATCAATCTTGGGTCAGCAACAGTGCCCGTAATTCCTCCGGCAGATGCTTCATAAACCCCCGTTACCCGATTAGCTCTATTAATTAATAGCACTTTAAATTCTTCCTGCATCTCCATCTTGTTTTCATCCCACACTTTCAGGAAGGTTTGATAACAATCTTTAGAAGTCTTAATCATTGGTCTTTCAGAAGCCTTTACTTTGGTTTTATAAACCAATTCTACTTCTGCTACTTTGCTCCATTCTGGTTGAATCATTGTAATCTGTTCCATAACATTCTTTTTAAAGATTTATAAATTAATTATGGAACCTGCCCACGCTTTTGGCGACCAAGGCAATGAAGCAACGGAATAAATAGCGCAGCGGTTTATGCCGGAATTTCATTGCCGCTACAGAAGCCAAAAGCCGAACTTCGTGGGAGAATTAATGAAGAAAAATTTACATATTTATGAAGAATTTGTTGATAGATACAAACTCATGGATCGATCTTTATACAAACATTGCCGAAGAAAAAAACTTGGAACAACTATTAAAGTGGGAAAAAGACGGCAAGGTTAAGTTCCTGCTCCCTGAAACACTTAACGAAGAATTTGTAAGACAGAAGTCTATACAATTGGGTCTTCTTGATAAAAAGATTAAAGATTTATCCAACAGTGCAGATGAAGATGCCAAGTCAAAATTGAAAGAAGCTTACAGGGTCGCCGAAGGAAAAATTGAAAAAATTGAAACCATTCTCCTGAGGGCAGTAAAAATTAAGAATACAAAAAAAGTGCACGAAATAGTTGGAATCAGGTACACGCAAAAGCTCCCGCCATTTCATAAACAAAACAGCCACAATGATGCTTACATATATTTTGCGACCATTGAATATTTGAAAAAAAAGAAAATCGATTCATTTGTTTTCATCACAAAGAATGTAAAGGATTTCGGTGCTCCTGAAAACCCCAACATCGACATTCATCCCGGCCTCTTAATTCCAGATATAGATGTCCAGTACTTTGCTCCCATCGCTCTTGGCGTCAGCAGGTTACAAAATGATTTAGGGACTGATATCAATAGTGAAAGTAATGCAGCCGCCGATTATACGGAGATCTTTTATTTTTTTCCGAAGGACAAGTATGATAATGTGGTCGACCAGGTGTACCAAGTCCTTGACATATATCACGATCAACTTCCTTTTATTCCCACAGACTTCCTTGCCCGGATTTTTCCGTTTAAAACGCTCAACTTCCGGCATACCGAGGCTTACCACTCCAGCTTCCAGTTAAACTCGAATAATGACAAACTCATGAAGTTTTTCAGTTCGTTCAGAATTGGCAAAGCGAATTCCATTCATTTTAAAACAGGCGAACATAGAGGAAATGAAAAAAAAGTAAAGGAAAAAACACTTGAAATAATTAAGAAGCTAAATATCAATTTGATCTACGATATTAACGGCATTGGCAATAATTTAAAATCCAATTTACAGCTGACGCATCATAATGAATGCCCTTGTATAAAATGTACTTATAACAGATTCGACATTTACGGTGCTTTCAGTCTGCTTGATAAAAAAGCCCAGGCAACAGATCATGATACTTTGAAGCAGGCGTATATGTTCTACCAGTTTCAGCAGTATGCAGCTGGTCTTAAGCTTTTTCATATTGTGTATGAAAACAGTAAGAAAAAAGACCAGTACATATTGAAGTTTATCTGTCTTACCAATCTAAAAAGGCTTGGCAGGCTAATTTTGGGTCATGGGAACGGTGCAGATAATGAGTCTAAGAAAATAATCGAAGCGGTTTCCAAAATTTCTTTAAGACAAGCAAGGTTATCCATTCCCGCAACAAATCCTTTTGTAAACGAGGTTATCGATTGGATTGCTGATGATAACTTTTATAGCCAGTCCCTGGCAAGTATAACAAGCACGGTCGACAAAATCCATGATCATTATAATATCCAGTTACGAGGCGGTCATAGCAGCAACAGCAATTTAGATGTCCTGATAAGTCAGTTTGCGGAAATAGATACATTTCTTGAGGCTAATTTCCTTGTGTACAATAATTATCTAGAATTTGAAAAAGTAGTAGACAGGCTATTGGAAGGATTATTCATGATCTATTCCTTTAACCGGCAACAGAGCACCAGGATCGCATTTATAAATGATTATCTGTTGAGCAGGATAATCATGTTTGCAAAAACCGAAAATATCATTAAGTATTATAACCGGTATAATCTTACCAGTCTCAAATACAGGGAAGCACCAACAAGAAACTCCCGTTTGCCTGAGTTAGCTCTAGTATTTTTTTTAGGATTGGATAAACTTTACAGGTCAGACGACTACAAGAAGGCCACGCAATTTTTATTCTTCGATAAAAACCGAAGGATACTCAACAATTTCCTTGTCACTCTAACGCTAGCAAAAGATGTATATAATTTTGATGAGATTTTAGAAGCGTTACTCCCGGTGTTGGAAATTAAAGAATTGATATCCCGTGATGAAGTCAAGTCGCTGGCTGATTTTATTTCCAGGAAGGGTAAATACATTTCTGAACCACTGCTAAGCAAACTATTAAAATTCGCAATACAAAATAAGCACCTACATGAATACAATATCTTTTATTCACTGAGCAAACAGCTAACCAAAAACAAAAAAAACATTCTGATTTCTGAAACTGACGTTTTTGAATCGATCAGAAATAATTTTTTGGCTAACTGTTCAGCATGTGATCACCCCCATACAGATGTTTTACCCCATCTCATCCCGTTGCTGAATCATAATTTCAAGGTGGAGATTCACCGGCTGATAGCAGAATTACTGCAGCAGAAATTTAATCCGGACTTCTATTATTCCCTGGCAATAATGGGGGTCATTGATTTCGCACCATACCTGGATAAATTTAAAAACCTGTGCACCCCGCCCTTAAAAAGAGATGGTCCAACGCATCCATTTATGAGAGGAGAAACTGTTCTTTACCGACTGAATGAGCTATTGAATATTTATTTCAAAAATGGGTTGAGTACTAAAGACGATTTCTTTGAAAAATTTAAAGGGTTTTCAGACTATTATGATTGGATTCTTGATCCGGATGGATTCGACTATAAAAAATTTAATCCCCTATGGATTCTTGAATATCAAACACACTATTATCTCAAACGAATATTCAAATCAGAAAATATGAAAAAGCATGTTCTGCCTCTGTTAAAAGCTAAAAAGCACCCGGTTTTAAATAATATATTTATTGAGTATTCTTGATAAAACCTCTCTCTTATTATACGTTTTCCCCGGATTACTCCCGACAGTTTGTATGAAATTGAACTATTCATTTAACCTTGTATCGGTATAATCTTCAAAAGTAAATGTCATTTCATGTTTTTCATTTCGTTTAAGTTCATCAAGATTTAAATTTAAGCAATGCCCTTTGGGCATTCCAAACCTCGCAGCGAAATGCTTGTCAATAAATGGCGGCATATTTGGCACAGTGACAATTTTTTCACCGTCAAACATCCATTTATCTTTTTTGTTCAGCGGTAATACTAGTTGGTAGGTATAGCTATGGAACATGATACAAATTATATGGGTCGGTATTTCATCTGTTTTTTGTTTCTTTTCAAAAAGAATAACCATTGGCGATGGAAAAGCAGGCCCCGGATGCACATAAACATTCAGTTTATACAGAGGGTTATCAGGTTCTTCATTTTTTTTCACTGAACGAAGTATAGCAAAAGCAATCTCATAATCACTAACATACTGGTCAGGTAATACCGACAGGCCCATTTTTAAGAGCGCTTTAAATACATGATGTGGATTATAGGATGGACGCGTGGTACGAAAGGTTACTTTTTTATTCTCAGCATCTAAAGTAAAATGGTCGTTTATTTCTTCATGCGATTCTATCCGGAGTTTTGGTACGCTTCGTGGCCCTTCAGGATCCTTTTGCACTATAAATGTTTTGTCTGGTGATTTGAATTTAAGGCCTCCCGACCTAGCATTTGCAATACTAAAGGCACGACTTGCCCCGAGGAAATTAGCCAGATCAGTTTCATACTTGCCAAAAAGACTATTGCACTTGTCACATTCAAAATCTGAGAAAAGGTTTTTATTGCCAATCAACTCCGGTAATAAATGCGCCTTTGATTTAAATCTTTCTTCAGCACTAAAAGGAACGCCACAAAACCTGCACACCCGGTTCTTTCTATTCTTTAAAGGCCTTTTATGCAGCTCATCATCGGAAATCAAACTTTTAATTGCATAAAGATTGGTAAATCTCTCATATATGTCTGTGAATTCATCAATTGGATTACCGATAAATTCTCTATTTATTTTATTGAGATCACCTGGAATCTCTGTAAATTTTAAAAGAAACATTTCCTAAATAATTTTCGTGCTTATTTTCCATTCATTCTTATAATTACCAAAGATACTAAATCACCAAGCTGCCCCGCCATTTTGCAAACTCTACAGCAATGTTTGCGGGGCAGCTTTTTTGACATTTTAAAGGGGCATTTTAAGATGCCCCTTTTTGAGTATCAATTAAGAAATCCTGACATTTCACCCTTTGCAAAACTCTCACAAAGATTGAATGCCTTTTGTGTTCTCATTTGCCCGGTACCTCCAAACAATAAAGATTTTAATTTTGCTTCATCGTTCTTGTAGGTACGTACATTTTGAAAATATCCGGTTACTGCGTTGTATGCTCCAAACAAACTGCCTTTGGTAGTTTCTAACTGCTGGCTCTCGTTGGTCATGGCATATTCAAAAGCGGCATCCGTCATATTTTTAAAGCAGGTAGATAATTCATCCTCTTTACCAGCCTGTATATTTTGCAATACTTCTTTGTTTGGAACCAACGCCATTTGAATCAGCTTCCTTATTTCGGGGTCGGTAATTTTAACCTTTGCCCATTGGTTAAAAATACCTTCCAGTTGACGACTTAACTGGTTGGTGATGCCCATTAATTTGTGGGCTTCTTCCAGCCGTTCTTTTGCGTTGGCGGTATGCCTGATTTTAAAAGCGTTGGTATGATTGCGAAGGGCTGCGTTCAAAGTATTATTGCATACAATTCTAATCGGCGTAAAGGCTGCGGTAATGCTTCCAAAACCATCATGCGAAGTGGTTAAAAACAAATACTGTTCAATCAAATCATTATTACCTACTTTGATATAGTCGGGCAATTTTGCCGTAATGAAAATCCTTTCCCCCTTACCCAATGCGCCTGCGGTTTCATACTGGATGCCATCACCGCCAACAATGGAATCAAAAAAACTGAATGCATCCACATTTTGAACAACTTCGTAATCCCTGCCAACTACTCCCAAAATATTTTCGTTGTCAGTTCTTACCGTTGCAAAATAGTTGGATACTTCAATTTCAGGGATTTTTATTTCGGTGTCCTCGTCTGCTGTTTGGTTTTCATTGTCGAACGTAAACAGTTTTCTTTTTTCCACGGTATAATCCAAACCAGCAAATTTTAATGCTTCTGCGCTGTTAGGATAACCTTCTACAACTTGCCCTAACCCATGCCATGCTTTTTCCTTTACTGAAAAGAAACTGTGTTTGCCTGTTTGCTCATTGAAATTTAAATTGTGTGCCATGATAATTAATTTTTAATTTTTGAAAATGTTGTTGTGAGAAAATTTAAAATGGGAGGTCATCCGCTGCCGGTTCTTTTGCGGGTTCCGGTGTTGTTGGGGGTGTTTCATTCTTTTGGTTGCCGCTTCCGTGCATTTTGATTGTGTTTACATGAAAGGTTAATGTGGCTTTTGCTTCTCCATCTTTCCCCGTGTAAGCATTTACGCCAATGCGCCCCTGCAATTCAACCAAACTGCCTTTGGTGAGGTATTGGGCAATGCCGGGATTTACCCAGTAATCGCACTGCACATAGGTTACAATTTTGGTAGTTTCATTACTGCCCTTTGCTTTGTAGCTGTCATTAATAGCTACATTAAAATTTACTACTTGCTTTTCGTTTTTCAGGGTGCTGATTTTTGCATCTCCTGTTAATCTTGCTGTCATTTCCATGATTGATAGATTTATGATTAAAAAATAAGTTTCAGATTCTTGTCAATGGCTGCGGTCGTTCGCTGTTCCGGTGTGTGCTTTTTTACCAGATAGTAAACCATGATGTCGGCCTGCTGATAGATTACCCATGCTGATACAAGGGATTTTGAACGGCTTATTTTTTTGGAGTGCTGAATCTTCCATGAAAGCCGCATGAGTGCTGAAAGTTGTTGTGTGTGCATACGATGTTATTTTTAAGTGATGATTAACTCGGCATAAGCCTCGTTCGTTCTAATCGTAGCAACCCGGCCTTGAAAAGGATTTGGCAAAAGCAAGGTTTTTGTAAAAAGAATACTACCCCACAGATATATCTCCGAAGGAGGCCAAACCGGGGTGGAGATTGTTTTTACAAAACCGGTGGCAAGTTTCGCCCCTGTATTTTGGCGAAACGCAGACCTTGCTTTTGTCAAAGCCTGTCAAGAAATTTGCGACAGATAAGGATGAATGAGTTTTAAATAATACTCATTTATGAATCTGCTTTGTAGCTTCCCAAGTGGAATACTTTAATAATCTTATTTGAGAATGCTACGGAGTTTTTAAATCTGGAATTGTGGTTGGCGAGGAACAGCCAGTCCCGAAGCTTCGGGAAGCCAATCTCAATGACCAATATGATTGTCCGGCATAGTTCGCCTGGCTTTTTTGCCAAAGGCGAAAAGAAATAAGACTGGTGTACTGTGCAGGGGCTTTGCATTTAATAATAGATCTTTCATTTAAACGTTGCGGCATTAGGCAATCTTTAAGGTGGGAGATAGATAGGAAGCTTATCTTATTCAACTTTCGCAAATACGTTGTATCTTGGTTTAGTTGCTGCAAGCTTATTGATATTGAGTTTCGACATTACAGAAGTTGTTAGCCGCCATATTTAAGATCATTACCAATGACAAGTGTAACAAAAAAAATAACGACCAATACAAGAGTAATTAAAGATTTATTTACTAAGTATACTGATACGTTTATTGCTTTAAAGGAGTTGTTGAATAACTCGATTCAGGCAAAAGCAAAAAGTATAAACCTGCAAATTGATTATACAGAAGACCTCTTATGTAAATCATCAATTAAACAGATTGAAATATTTGACGACGGGCACGGAGTCTCTTATTCAGACTTTGATAAAAAAATACTTGAAATAGGGACTACTGCTAAAGAGAAAGGACAGGGAATTGGCAGATTTAGTTCCTTCCAGATAGGAGAACTAATGCATATAGAAACGATCGGTTATGATGATATTAAAAATTCATTTTCCAAAACATCTCTTAGTATTGATACCACGGATTTTCAAGACGCTCAACTTGAGCAAACTGAATTTAAAGTCGACTATGAATATTTCCCACAAAAGATAAACACCCATTATAAAGTTGTAATTCAAAATTTATATCACAATGTAAGCTTCCCTCCGCTTGTACAGCGACTGTGATAGACCTACTATAATCTCTCATACAACATTCTTGTACCAGCATATCTACCAGTACTCAATTCACAGCACACGGTGCGCCAATAGGGGGCGGCTGACTTGAACGATTTGGTGTCTATTTGCCAAAACCTTCTTGTTTGGCAATCACGCATACGGTATTTAAACTCGTACATTTCTAACCCATTTCCATCGCTAACTTCTTGTGTGCAAACTCTTGCCTTTGGAACTTCGTTTTGTTTTCTTTCATGCCTGCCGCTTGAGAACTGATGCCACTCATCGCCAACACAACCGAATTAAAATTTATCAATAGCGATTTTTAAAGGGAGATAGTCTACATCTTTAGCACCCTTTATAACAATACTTTTGCCATCTGATTCAACACTCTTGTACATCTCTAAAAAAAATTCAATACCATTACGGGCCTTGTCAATAGTTTTTTCGTAAAAAATTGAATTCCCTTGCCGTAATATTAGTTTGGAATACATTCCCGCATCGTCAAATTGTATTAATAAAGTTGCTTGAACTACTTTATCATAAAGATTGAGTTCAGTCTCTATTACTTTATAATCAGTATTCAAGTTAATAGAAATTCCCTTTGCGTAGCAATATTCACATGCATCGCCTAATTGAGGATTTCCGATTACTTTAGAGGCTTTCCGAAGAAAATTGTGAGCCTCATCCCAAAGATATTTTTTTCTTTCAAATCCACTCATTTTAAGAAAACTATCTATATCTAACACCCCATAATATCGTAAATGGCCAGGCTGATAAAATATTTTAAACTTTTCGAGTGCTGGGACAATTCTATAAGTGTCTTCTGTTGCTAAGTCGATATTTATAAACTTAATTTTTACACCGTCATATTTTTCATTTAATAATGTGGTTAGTAAAACACTCAAACCAAAATATAAGTCGTCTAAATTGTTCAAATTTTCTCTTCCATCCTTAAACCAATAAAGACACCTCTCAATTCTTTTTTTCATTTGAAACTTTTGTTTTAAAATCTTATTCGAAATCCAGTTGTAAAGTCGATAGGGAAAGGGACTTTCATTCCAGGTAAACGATATTGTCCAGTGGAATTATAATGTAAACTTCGTAAATATTTTTCAGCTACGTGGGCTTCAGATTTAGTCATAACTCCCGAAAAGGAAGCAGTTGCCCCATCCCCAGCTAATTTTAAAGACTGTTCCATCCTCTTGAAATTTGCGTCTGTAACACCAAATTTAAATACCCCTCCCCCTGCCTCTAATATGGTATAGGTACGCGAGGGCGCTTTTGACAATGATGATGTAAACAGTTTTATCAAATTTGCCGAACCGGACGCAAGAGATTTTAGTCCTGAAAGATCGCCCACTGCCATTAAAGCATTGAATGTCCCTCCGACATACCGACCGTTTTGAAAATCACTGATTGCATTTCTTCCAGAACCATAGGCAGGGATAGCTGATGAAAGGCCTTCAGCTTGTCCAATTCCTTTATCACTTGTCGGTACTACCTCAGCTCCTGCTAGTGTAACGGTAATCGATTTTCCATTTTCATCCTTGTACGTTTCAGATTGACCAATTATTTCGTCCAAGTTTGTCGGAGTAGCTCCTCTATTTTGCCAAGGTTCATTAAATCCCCAAGAATCGCCACTTACAAAAGGGCCTAAATCATTTGCTTTACTTGGTGATCCAGCACTACTTAACCCATTCTTGGCGACATAGTCGTTACTTAAAGGACCGTATGTTTTTCCACCACTTCCATCATTAATATCCCAGGCCTCTAATCCTTCAACTTCGATGCTGCTTACAACTTTATTTTCCGAAAAAGCATAAGTCGTATTATACAGGTATTTTTCTGCAAGTGGATCTATCTGCCAGAATCTACCAGTTTGGGGATCATCCATTCTATACTTGAATTCATAGATTTCCAAACCACTTCCGTCAGTAAATTCTTTGTGTTCAAAATCTTGGCCTTGAAACTTTTTATTTGATTCGAATTTACCGGCCGCTTTAGAACTGATTCCGGCTTGAATCAAGCCGAATGGATAGTAATGGGTTTCCTCAGTCAAAGGTCCCCTTGTATGCACCACCTGCAAGTTATCAAAGAACACATTTACCGGGCTTTCATTGCTACAATAAATATACACAAATCCATTTTTGGGTACCGGTATATTGCGCATTGAAGCATCTTCGGTATTATGATCTTTGACTACCGGGGTTGACTTTACCTGGCTAAAGCCACTTCCCACACATTTAAATTGCTCATCAAAAAACAGGTAATTGATAAACGCTTTGGGTATGGTTGGGGCTGTATTGCTTTGATTGGTTTCGTTGGTAGAGAGGATGCTGATACCTGCTATACCATTCGCTGTGTTTATTAAGGCCGGGGTAACAGCTCCATGCGCAGTCACAAGGTTTTGTCCGTTTACATTTCCCAGCAGTCCGGTTAAGAGGTCAATTACGGGTACTGAACTATTTGCCCCACTCCCACCCGTATTATTTTGAAACCAATAGCTTTTGCCAAAAATATTCAGCGTATCCCCAGCCATTACTTTGAGTGTGATACCTAAACCAGTCTTGTTGGTATTGGCATTCGTTTGGTAAATAAGTTGACTGTTTGTTGTGGTACACAGCGTGCCTGTACATGACGGGTTGTTGTTTAAAATATTGTTGTTATTAAGATACGCCGTTATACCGGTAGCGGCACTGTTGGCTACAACCTTAGTGGGGTCAATTGTGTAATATTTATTTTCAGTTCCAACCAATGATGTCTCGAGTGTCGCTGCCGGATATACATCCTGTTGCCTTTCGTCTGTAAGGACTACTCTTGTGTTACCAAGATGGTCCTTTTCAAAGTAATCAAAAGCCAACCCGCTAAGTAGGTTTGGACTGGCTCCATTAGTATATAATGCCCGTACCCTGCCTTCTTCGTGACCAATAAATTGTAATTTCGTAGTATCACCAAATGGTGCATTTAATATAGCGTTAGAGTAAATCTTAGTTTCATATACAAAACCATTTACGTAATCTGTTGTAGTAGTGATGTTAGTAGTGTTAGGCCCATTATAAATAACACTGGCATTATTTTCCACTGTTATTTTTTGCAGCTTATTGCCCAATGCATCATACTTGTAAGTGATGGTACCCTTACCATTAACAGCAGTGGCATTTTTTACAGTTATTTGCTGCGGCAGGTTCAAAAAATTGTATTGTATGCCATCAGTGGTTAGGTTACCGATGTCTTTGTTATAATCTCTTTTTAAGTTACCATTTCCATCGTAGGTATAATCTGTAATAGTAGTCAAATCTGTAGCCGCAACTTTTGCCGCATAATTTGGATGAAGTGCCGATGTACGGAAGTCTCCAAGTTTTGTAGTGGTGTCGTTTAAATTATCCCGAACGTTTTGCAGCTTATTACTGTTTGACTGGTAAGTATAAATCAAGTTGTCAATTTGGGCTATGGTATTCACTTTTAAACCCCACTGCTGCATCTGCTTTATATTGCCATTAGCGTCATACGCAGTAAGGTAACTTGTACCGTCGCCCATCTTTACAGAAAAATCAACCTGCGAATTATTCCAGCTGTTATCAGATGCATTATTCTGTTTAAAATTGGCCTTCAATAAACGATTGGCATTATCATATCCAAAATCATACTGTCTACATATTGCATCGCCTTTGCTTTTCCAAAGCAGCCCGCCAATATTACCATTGAGTTGAGCTGCGGCATAACTGGTAGCTGTATTTCTTGCGCTGGTTTTATCATAACCTAGTTCAAAGCCAAAATAAGTATTCGTTAGTGTGCCATTTAAAAAATCCCTGTTTATTCCAAGAAGCCAACCTCGTATGTTATAGTCAAAGTTTAGGGCATCAAGCTCTGTAGTACTCCCTGCCTTTTGACCTAATCTTTTTGCCTTTAACTGCCCTAATTCGTTATATGAATTTTGCACAATTATTTTTTCAGCAACGGTAATATTTTGGGTGCCCACAATACTGTTCACTTTTTTTCGTGCCATTAACAAGCGACCCATATGATCATAATCCAGTTTAGTTCCAACGTTGTGGGTTTGCGTAGCAGTACCAGTTTTTTGGTTATGTTGTAAAAGGGTACGTAAAGCCTTACCACTAAAATCGTATTGTGTGGTCGCGATATCTATTCCGGTACTTAAGTTTGTGCTTTGCGTTTGTATCACTCGCCCTTTATCATCGTACAATATCGCAGTATATAGATAGGTGCTTGCTGAACCCACCACTTTCACCATAGTGCCGGTCACCATGCCCCGCGTTTGATAATTTACAGTTAGCGGGAGCGCATATAAGGGAGCAGTGTTGAAGACTGTAACAAAATAGCTTGTGTCAGTCGCATAAGTACTAACTAAAGTAGAACTTAAACCTGTGGGCGTAATCCAACTGGCATAGTCATCATAAAAGGTTTGGGTTAGTATCTCGTAATTGGCACTGGTGTTTGGATAACTACCCCCAATATTTGCCTGGCCTTGATGGTACACACGGTCATTGGCATTTGTAAGCAGGCCAGTCCTGTAAGGACGGCTCAATTCATCATATTCTGTCACCATCCATTGCCCTGTTCCCGTGGTTCGCAGGGCGCTGTCTTGTGTCATTACCGGTCGGTTCCTGGTATCGTATACAATCCAAACCTCACCAGCCCCCGGTATTTTTTTAATGATCATCCGGTTCCTTGTATCATATTCATAACGGAAGCACAGTTCATTGGCAATGCCTTGCGTAATAGTCCAGGTAGGGCTTATTAATTCTACTGCCCGGGGAGGAATTACAAACCGGAGATTCTGCAATGTGTCATAAACGTAATAGGTATTCAGCCAACCAGTGTGACCAACAGCTGGCGCATTATCAATCTGTACTTTTTTTAGCACCACCATTCCTTCTTTATTTTTATACTCAATTACCTTATGACTGCTTTCGTCGATAGTAACATTTTTGTATAGTTGCCCGGCTGTATACATTCCTACATTAAACGGAATGCTGCCAGCAGCGGGAAGGATTGACCACAACCTTACACTGTCAGTCAATGCATTAATAACGTACTGACTATTTATTCCAACATTTGCACCAACCCAATTCAAGCCCGGCGCATAACTGTTGGTAACTCTCTCCAGCGGCGATTTTTCGAAGTTTGTTTTACCGTAATAATAATTTTCGCCTGAAAATTGAGCCTTATTAAAAATCGAATCCTGCTGAAATGGGTCTGCTTTAAAATTCCCGTCATTAATTACATCTCCTGTTCTGGCTACATTGGAAATAAATGGAAGGTACTTATATGTTTCTCTTCCCATACTGTCATAAACGGAGGCGTTTACCATATCATTCAATAGAGGGCTCCCCTGTTTAACTACAGTTTGCAGGGGGCGGCCAAGGCCATCCACATAATCAGTTGATTGTATTACATCTGTTACAGGCCGTACAACAAGAGCAGAAGAGCTTGATTCCGGAACTTTTGCGGTATAGGTACGAACATAATTTATAAACGTACTACTTCCGTACGGTAGCGGGTTTTTAATCTGCGCCTTTACATCAGACTCCATATAAACAAAACAGCAGATTGTTAATATGATTACCTTCAATGTAGTTACGAGGTTAATATTTTTTTGCATCACCTAATTTTTTAAAAAATTGTTTATTGTAATTGAAGTAATTTCTTCAATAGAATATCCGATAGCTCCTTTTCAGGGCCGATGACACCATATAACTCTCCCTCTGCAGATATAAAGTAGGCTTCCCCGACTCCTTTTACTTCCTGGTCAAAATGAGTATTTTGATTAACATCAGTTAACCATGAAAACAATGGGTGCTGCTTATCAGCAGATGTCTTATTTGTGTACATTCCTTTTGTGATAATGACATTTTTTCCAATTATTCCATTGTAAAAATCCTGTAAATCGGTTATCCTATTTTCGTCATATCCGTACTCATAGGCAGGTACTCCAATAACAGTAATTTTATCAACATATAGCTTGCTTATCATGTCTATTTTTTTCAGAAATGCTATATCTGATTTTGTATTGGTTACAGGTAAAATTGCTATCATTATTTTTTTCCCTTGTAAGTCTCCGATAGAGATGTCAGTGTTATCCATTTTTACGACGTGGATATCAAATAGCCCGATATTAATCCCTATCCCGGCAATCAGAAAACAAAGTTTTAACAGATACATATTTTTGAGTGTTTATTATTGAATAGTTAGATTAAAAATAGGCGAGCAAAGATTTACGCCGATTACGACTGAACCAAATGTAGCAGAGGTCCCGGTTGTAGTTAAGGTACAACCTGCAGAAAAAGTATAACTGGTAGTATTTCCAGGCTTAGCAATCGTCAATGAATATTTTCCGGCTGGAATAAAACCAATTTTTCCCGGATGTAAAATATCAATTGGAAAAGAATATACAGCGCCGCCCCCAAATAGAGTAAATGTCGCAATAAATCCTCCTGTACCAGAAGAATAATCAAACCCACTTACTGAAGCGCCACAAACACCATGAGCATTCGCATATGCCTGACCGTTGGTTGTTGTATCTGTTGTGGCCTGATTATCTGCATCTAGTTGGCTTATGTTGGAGCTGTATGTACCGCCTGGAACATTATAGGTTACAGCACTACCCAAAAGTGCTGATCCACAATCATTTTTATTGTACACCCTGCTTAAAGGGGCATTATAAAACGGAACCGCCAACATTTGATATTTATAGTCAAATTGTTTGAGTATATTATTATCCATATCCCAAATCCGTTTTAATCTAGGGATACCCGCATCCCACTCGTATTTGACTATCGAATTACTCGGTGAGCATGTTGAAGCAACTCCAAACGTTGGAGAGTATGTATATGTGGTCATCATTGCCTTTGATGGATATAACCTTAATTCGTCAACGGTATCAATTGCCGCCGCTGTAACATTTACCGCTGTTGTTGTTGTTGGTAACAAATGTTCATAGTATGTCCACCCCTGCTTTGTCAATCCTGCGGGAGTCGATGCTGATACAGTGCCCCCATTTGACTTGACTGTAGCGGAACCATTTTTCGCCCAATAGGATACAAAATATTGCTTTCCTGAGGGCACGGTTGCCGTGATGGTTTTGGTGCTATTTAGCACATAGCCCTGGTTACCGGTAAGGCTTGCAGTAATATAATTGTTGTCAGGCAATACCCAATTTCCTTTCCCCTCACCCTCGAAGGAAGTATATGCAACAGATGCATTGTTTGCATTTTTCACAACGGCCACCGGATAAAGAGAAGAATAATCCCACAAGTAACAAGTTGCTATGCTATCTGGTCCTATAACATCAACGGGATTGCCAATGGAATCATACTGTAAAATATTGGTCTTTATAATGTCTGACGATACCTGGTATTGATCTTTCTCGAAAGGCCAATAAAAACTACCATTATTCGTAGTATTTAATTTTAGGCTATCTTTCGAAACCATTAATATCTTACCTAGCTGATTACTTTTTGTAATCATAATTGCAGGGTCTTTAATATTTTGGTTGACCATATTGGAATAAAACGTATTGCCAGGAAAATCTGAAGGATATTTTATAGAAGTTATTTTGCTTGACCCATCACTTAGATTCTTTAAGGTATCCTGCATTACTTTATTGTTACTGTCATTATAGGCAAATGTTTCAATTGTTTTTATTGAATCAGGCGACTGGTAGTAGGTACTAGCTTTTTGTATAGTTGGATAAAAATGTGTATAGTAAACAAAAGGAGTAACATTGGATGTCCAAATATTTACCGTTCCAACCTGATGGGCGCTAGCGAAACTATACATTTTAATGTCCTTAGATTTAAAACTGTAACTACGAATTCCAACCCGATTGGAAGTTATAGCATCATCATTGATGTAATTGATAGTGTCTCTTGAAACAATATTTTTTGCGCTATCATAATTTGTTTGAGCGATTAATTTACCACGTTGAAAATTTCTGCTATTGGGTTGCATAAAATAATTGGCGGAAATTGTTGTACTTAAAAATGCACTCGGCAAGATATCGCCATGTCCGTTATCGTAGTTGTTATATCGATAAGACGTTTTACTACCATCAGCATTCAGCTCATCAACTTTAGAATAGGTTACATGATTGCCATTGGTATTTTGCAGAGGCATTAAATTTCTGTCATAGAAATATCTCATTATAATAGTACCGGTCATATCTGCAGCGTTTACTGAGTCGCGGTACAGAATGCCTGCACTATTTAAAATGCCACTTGAAAAACCATTGTCATTTTTGTACTGGTATTTCTTAACTGTCGGAATTGCATTGGCATCGCTGTAAGAATCAATTTCTTTTATACGCAATCCTCCCGCTGTGGTGTTTGTACTTAAAAAATTTGTCTGGTAGTTTGCCGGATTTATTTGTGAGGAATAGTCATGAGGCTCATAAATAAAATTTGTATAACCACCAGTTGGATAAGTGATGGAAGCTAATGATCCAATCTTCGCAGAATCAAAAACGGGTTGTCTATTTGTATAATATGTATTGATAAAATCCTCATTCGGAAAGCCTCCGTTTCCGGATGGGGGAGCATAAGGATTATTATATTGTCCGTTTGTACTTGGCAATACAGAAGTCTTCATTGGAAACTTGCCAGTATAGTATCCCCAGTGATCAATTTTTGTTGTAAGAATACCATCTTCAATTTTGCCATCACAATAATTCGAAAAATTCATACCGTTATAGTTGAATTGATATATCAAAGGCCATTTCACTGTGCCAAAATTGAGTGTTTTAAGGAAAAGACGATTAGCAACGGTAGAGTCATAATAGGCAAACCCAAAGGACATGGTTTGGGCACTGTTATATGACACCTGAATTTTATCAAGTTTATAATCTGTGGGGAGTGTTGTCACTGGATCCAAAACTCCCAATGTTGCCCACAAGTTGGGTATTGCGGAATATGTTTGCAGGGTATTGTCAGACGCTGGAACACCAAAGTTGTTAAGCGTAGTTTTAGGTAACGAATAATAGTAAATATTATATGGAGAATAGGTAAATTGTACAGAGAGTTTGTTGTAGGTTATGGATTGTAAGTATACTGGATCATGGATGATGCCTGAAAGAGCCTGCAATGAATAAGCTGAATAGGTATTGCCAAGATATTGTGACTGGTAAGCATTCATTGAGCCGTAAACAGAATACGAATAAATGCTTCGTTGATAATTAAAATTTATTTTCTCCCCTTTACTCGTGATAATCTGAGTTAAATACCAGGATGTTGCTGTCGCTGGCCAGGTATCACCTACACTATTTCGATTAAATTCTATCGAATTTGCATCGTTGCCAAATACAAAAGTGTTACCCGACCTGTCGGAAATTTGAAAATTTTGAAAGCAATATTTTACAACGACTGATTTCGTTAAGGTCGGATATTTATAGCTGTACGGTGCCATTGACACGGTGATTTTTAGTTTCTCACCATTATTTTCCTTAACCTGCCAATTACCAGATTGATCCATCCAAAAACTACCGGAATAACCTGGCACACTAAACATAAATTCATCAGGAGCCCAATCATGCCATTGACCATAGGCGGTGCATGGCCCGGAACCACATTTTAAACTCACTAAGAATCCTGCCATGGTATCTATATTATTCCAGCTAGTTTTATTTAATTGACTTCGATTCCAATAGTATCCAAGCATTGAGTCCGAATAGCTTGTATTTACATGCTCATCCAGGGTCCCGTTTTGGACTCTTGTAATGCATCCTCCTGAGGTTAAAGACCAACCAACACCAACGGTGCCTCCTTTTTCATTAGGCTTTACACCGCCTGCATGATAATTTAGACGGATATCAATATCTAAGCCTTTTACCGGCAATTTATAAATGGGAACATCAACAGAGGGCAATCCATTGAAAAAATCAACTGGTACCCGGCCAAATTTTTGAATCGAAGCAGCTTGCGGTGTTGCCACGGAAACAAGGCCAGGATCCATAACAAATTGGTTACCGGAATTGATAGGGCTTTGGCTAAATAACTTGCCCAGTACTAAGCAAAAAAACAAACAAAAGCTGTATCGCTTTTGGCCGATTTTTTTTGTCCTCATTTTACGATTCATTAATGAACTAGTGATAAACATACTCCTTGTGTTAAAAATTAAAACCCGCTCTAAATACAATTGGGTGTGTATTAAATGGATGCTGCGATGCCAGCAAATCATACAGTAACTGAAATTTTGTACCCTTAAACCATTTATTTTTAATGGGCATTTTTTTGCTAATACCTGCCAGGCCGCTTTGCTGCCATGTACTGTATTGCTGTAATTGTGATAAATTTTTGAAAACTGTGTTGTAATTCATTTCAAAACCTCCACTAAGAAAAAACTGTCTTTTTAATTTCCAGTCTACGAAACTTCTTAACCCAACACCCTGGTGTGTTAAATGAATGTGTTCAATAGTTCCTAAGCCCGCCAGATAACTTGCGCCAATGCCGGCCGAGCTTTTCTCGTTAATCTGGAAACCAAGATTAAATCCAATATTTTCCTTAGCTGGCAGGTATGCATTGGCACCGATTGATTGCATGTCAACACTAAATTCAAGCCGCTGCTTAAATGTTTTTGTTTTGGTATTATCGGCTTTAAAGTCAGGTATTTCAGCATCACTGCTACTGCCACCTGCTTTTAGTACTTTGTCTTTGAGCTTGCTTAATTCACTATGAGCTGCCTGAAGTTGCCCGGTGATCTGCGACATTGCATTAGGCCCTCCGGCGGCAATCTGGTTTTGTATTAGGGCACTAACACTTGAACTTGTTTGCAGACCCGCAATGCTGGCGGCACTTCCGTTACTTGCAGCAGGAGCGCCAAACAAACCAGCGAGCATTGAATTTTGTTGTACAAAGGCTTGAAAGGCTGGTATTTTATTCAACATAGTCAAAGCGGCTTGTTCAGCTTTTTGACTATCTTTAAAAAGCTCTTTGAAGTTTTTTAAAGTTTGGAGATAATAATAAGTCTCCTGATTTATCTTACCCAGGTACTTATTGTTGCCCAGGTATTGAAAACACTCGCTGATAATTTGTCTTTTCCTTTCTTTAATTATTTGCTGCAATGCCTCTGATCGGTCCTCTTCTTCATTTAAAGAAGCAATTTTTATACTAGCGGAATCAAGTACATTGCTCAACTTACCATTGAGTTTTGATTTCTGATCCTGTAAATATTTTACGTTTGTAGTTAAGTGATCGCGATAGCTATCATACGCAGTTGGGTACTGAGAAACGACAGCTTCGCCGGCCTTCAATTTCTGCAGCATAGATGTAAAAGTCAACTGATTATTGCCAAATAATTTTTCTGCGGCAGTGGGGTTGGCTTTTTGCAATAATGTACGTATTTTATTTTCCCAACGGCTGAGCTTAGTGAGTGTTTTTTCTGTTTTATTGGTTACCTGGTTAGTGTACCTGTCTATCTTTTTATCAATACCAGTGATGTATTTCGTGGGAATGCGATTAAGATTATCAATAGCGCTGTCAGCAGCGGTTTGAGCCATGGACAAATGGCTTAACAGCAAGGTGAAAATACAGAGGTATAATTGCAGCTTAGGCATGTAATGTATGGGACAAAAATTAATTTAAATTGGCTAAATCAATGATATTGGATATTACTAAGTACAAAAGAAATTACAACGGGCCGGCACTGCGCAGATTTACAAAAACCGATTGCATTTTTTCATTCTCTCTGTCGCAAAAAGTTACTACATCAATCATTTTTTTCAACTCAAAGATATTCGTGCAAAATATCCCACAATCAAAATCAGAATATTTACACCACCACAATAAGCCCTTTCACGTAATTATTATCAAAAAAATTTAGCAACCGCTGGAATTTCAATTACTGATTTGGCATAGGATTAACCTTCCCGAAAATGGGGTTAGAAAATAAAAAGATTGAATTAGATTGGAAGTAAATCTGTAGCTTGAAAAAGAGTATTTTTTCGAAATGGCAATGCGTCAGGATATTGGACTATGCGAAATGGCCACCGTTTTTTAAAACAAGCCTTAGATCTTATATCCATGTTAAACGTAGTATATTTTTTTAAATCTTGTTGCCCTTCCCAATACTTCGTTAACGGCAAAAAACATTAAACCCTTTATGAATAAGGATTACATCCGAAAAAAAAGATTTCAACTTCATAAAATTGGGTATTTATACGCAATTAAAATACCGTATTTTCCACATGGTTTACTTTTTTCTTTCTACACGGCAAGCCGGGCCGTTGTGCTGATTCTTGTTTGTAAGCATCGATCTTGAAAATGTGCTTTTGGGGATTATTTCAGATTTTTTTATAAACAACTAAAGCAATTTAGTTATATTGATATCATTGTTTCTACTCGAATTGGACGATCACATTCTTTGCACGACAATTAAAAAAGGATAGTAATTCATTTGTAAATTTATAAATGCCAATTAAAAATCGTGATTTTTCGATACTTTGAATTTTGAATTGTCTTTATGAAAAATAAATTTTGTCTGATTTACTGCTTGCTGATTTATTTCAATGCAAGTGCGACTACCTATATTGTTATCAGCAATGCTGATAGTGGTCCTGGCAGTTTAAGGGAAGCTATGACCTTTTGCAACAGCAACGGCATTATTGGGAGAGATTCCATCGCTTTTGCAATACCATCCACCACAATTACTGCGAGAACAATCACTTTACTTTCAGCTCTTCCTAAACTTAGTTCCAATATGGTTATTTATGGAGCTTCTCAGCCCGGGAGTTCCATTGGAGTTAGTGACGCGAAAGTTGTGCTTTTACTTACAAACAACGGTGTGAATTTTAGCTTTCTTGACGCAACTGACTGTAGTGACGTTGGCATTTACGGTATTGCAATGGTAAGTACGTTTGCCAATGATTTTGTTTCACCGGTAACCGCTATCACCTACTTGAGGTGCCACAATCTTCAGATCGGTAAGGCTGGTGCAGGAAATTATATTTTGGGATGCGCAAGAGCGCTCTATTGCAATACAGGAGCATATTATAATTTCACTTACAGCGATACAAGCCGGCAACTTACTTTGCAAAGCAACATAATTGGTCTTGACGAAGAAGGAGGTTTTAGCAATACGTACCAGTCTCAAACAGTACCGCCTATTTATTTACCGATATACATTATAAGCACCGCTGACATACTTTTTGGAGGCGATAAGCCTGGCGAGGGCAATACCATTGCCATGAGCGTGAACCTACCCTACCCCAACTATTCTGTAACTGGAAATAACGTAATTATTGAAACCTGCAGGGATGCTGATAATGGATATTTAGTGATGAAAAATAATAAATTTGGTACCAAAAAAGATGGTTCCTGGCCTCCACCAACTGGTCCGATGCCAATCTTCATTTACATACCCAACAATTTTTATACTGACTACGAATTTAAATTTATAAACAATGTTTTGCAAGGGCAGCTGCTATTAAATGACCTTGGCAAATATTTTTACATACAAGGCAACACTATTTTTGCTCCCTATGTTAATACAGTTTATGATGCATCAATTACCTTGACAAATAATTATGGTGGAGGAATAGTGGGTGGTGATTCAGCTTATCAAACTAACACCATCTACAATAACTATACGGACCCTATTTATTACTTTAATAACTATGCAACTTTTGTAGCCTCGATAAGAGTTGATGCCGCATCTCAAACAACTATTAGAAATAATGTTACCTATTGCAACAGGTTCGCAGGATCGAGTATAATCAGCTATAATTACAATGGCTCAATCAATCCGAATTGTTGGGTTCGCATTGATTCAATGAATACAAATATTGTAAAAGGAAAAGCGAGCCCGAATAGCAGAATAGACGTGTATTTAGATGATGACTGTCTTGCTTGCGAAGGAAAAAAATTCCTGGGATTTACATTGTCAAATCCAGACAGTAGCTGGCAGTATACCGGGACATTTAGCGGCACTGTAGTCGCTACCGCAACATCAGGCTCTGGGCAAACTTCTGAATTTTCTACACCAGGTATTACAGATTACTACGTTAAGGTTAAGCAACCGAATTGCAGTAAGAAAAATGGATCAATAAAAGGGCTGTTAGTCTCTGGTAATACAAATGTAAAATGGCATTTACTTAAGCAAGTAAATGGCGTATGGAAAGACTCTTTGTATGCAACCACTGTAGATCTTGATAGTGCCGGCCCTGGGATCTATATTTTTGATGCCTGGATTGGAAATACCTGCAGGGGTGATTTTAAGCGATATGACCTATATGACCTAACGCCAAAATTGAATACATCTCTGGTTAGTTTGCAAAATCCGACTTGTGGCCAGAGTAATGGCTTTGTAAAGAACATCACTATCAATACCTATCAGGACATAAAAATCTCCTGGATAGATGCTTCCGGCACAGTAGTTGGAGATCAGCTTGACTTGATAGATGTGTTCACCGGTCAATATAAATTGATCGTTAAGGATACCGTTTCCGGGTGTTCAGATTCTACCGGCTTTTACACGCTTATTAATCAGTCCGGCCCTTCGATAAATACTATTAACATTGCAATAAAACCTTCCACCTGTGGCAAGAATAATGGAAGCATTACGGGAATTGTTGCTATTAATGTTTCCGGCACACCTTTTTATCAATGGATAGATTCACTAAACAATCCTGTAGGTAACACTCCTAACCTCTCGGGTATTTATAAAGGGAAGTATGCACTCAAATTCAAAGACCAAAGTAGTTGCGATACAATTCAAACACCATACTTTACGGTTACTGATAATGGAGATATCCTTATTGACACAGCAAGTGAATTAATAATTGCCAGCAAATGCAGTGCTAACACTGGAAGCATCCAGCAAATAAAAGTCACAAACGGAGAAGTTTTCACCTGGAAAAACACTGCCACAAACACCCTGACGGGTAACGCTTTAGACATATTTTCGCAACCTCCGGGCAATTACGAATTAAGCGTTAGCAATCATTATGGATGTTCAGCAACTTCACCACAGATTGCTATTCCACCTTCCAATTTTTTACCTATTGGAGTAACTGCATACACTTCGAAAGATGGCTTATGCCTTCGGAATAATGGATCAATCACAATCAATAATTTTAGTTCAAGTAGTTCCATGTATACATTCAATTGGATTGATAGTGTTTCCGGAATTGCTGCAGGCACCGGCACTTCTGTTAGTAATTTAGCAGCAGGAACTTACCAACTTTTTGCGACCGACAGCAATGGTTGTACCAACAAAATTTTTAGCGATTCAATCAAAGTGTTACCTGTACCTGTCTTTGATTATTCACAGGAGCAAATAACAAACGATGTATGCAACCTGCACCAGGGCAGTATCGCATCTATAAAAATAAACGGGCTTACAGGACCTTCGACCTATACCTGGCAAGATCAGAATAATAATATTGTCGGAAACACATTACAGTTATCAAATATTGGGGCAGGGAATTATATCTTAGAAGTACATGACGCCGGTGTATGTACGTTTCATTCCAATCCTATCATGATAGTTAATGCTGATTCAGCTTTAGCACTGCCGCAGTATGACTCACTCGTCATTCCAAGGTACTCAAGTGCCAATATCGTTTTAAAAAATCCAACGGTAGGGTCTTATCAGCTAATGGCCAACTTATCCGGACAACAGATATTGCAACAAAATAGCAGTGGTAATTTTAATGTTGCCAACATTGCGGCAGATACAAGTTTTTACGTTTTGGTGACCAACGGCACTTGCTCCAGTTCCATAGCGAGGGTATTTATTAAAGTGGTCGATAAATCTTTTATAGTGGTCCCAACTGCGTTTACTCCGAATAATGACGGCAAAAATGATTTTCTGTCGGCAAAATCAATCGGCTACATACAACTAGACTTTTTCAGGGTATTTAACAAATGGGGAGAATTGGTTTTTGAAACTCATCAACTTAATAATGGATGGAATGGACGATATAAAAGTCGGGTACAAAATACGGGAAGTTATATATGGTTTGCAGAAGGTAGGGATATCAATGGAAATGTTGTTTCAGCTAAAGGTATGACTACTTTGATAAGATAATACAAAGTGAGGTCTTACGATCCATTCCTTCCATAATTCATTTTCTTACCTATTGACTATATAAACCGATATTTTTGGATTCTAGTGTTACACAGAGTCATTTGTCAATCTCGTACGCCCAATACATCCGAAATTCAATCTGACAGTTAAATTGAATAATCGATCTATCTCGCCCCTTTAGATAGGTCAATTGTGCTATCGTAGCGAAAATCCTTAAAGGTTTAATCAAATCCCCCACCCCACCAAACTTGCTGTTTAAGAAAAAGTTGGAACCTAATAAACCTTTGAAAACCAGCTAAAACCTGGAGCGGCAGAAAAATCAACATGCTCATTCAATTTTTTACTGTAAATGTGGAATTAACCGGTACAAAAATTGATGTTTTTTTAGTAATTGATGTCCCCCTCATGACAAAAGCAGCCAATACTGATAGAGAAAGGATAGTTAATATTCTAACGGATTCTTTTGAAGACAACAAGAGCGTTAACTACATTATAAATCAGGATGATAAAAGAAAGCTGCGAATAAAACGCCTGATGGAATATTCTTTCGAAGTGTGCAAAATGTTCGGTGAGGTATTTATAACAGATGATAAAAAAGGTTGTGCCCTACTTATATATCCAGAAAAAAAGAAAACTACTTTAAAATCAATCTTACTGGATATTAAATTTATTACTACTTGTTTAGGTTTGGGCAATATAAAAAAAGCTATGAAGCGGGAGGCTGCAATTCATAAAGCTCATCCCGATGGTCTCCTATATTACTTATGGTTTATCGGCGTTGCGCAGAATGAGCAACATAGGGGAATTGGAAGCGACCTGATGAACAATATCATTACTGAAGCAGAAAAGCTTAACAGAACGCTGTGTTTGGAAACTTCGACGCTCAAAAATATTCCCTGGTACGAAAAATTTGGCTTGACAATTTATAAACAATTTGATTTTGGATATACGCTGTTCTGTATGAAAAAAGACTAAAACAATACATCAATATGCTTATACCCGGCACCCAAATGCATATTGTCACATTCATTTTTGTGTCCATAGAAATTGTTATCCTTTTCTATCTACTGATTTACAGGCTAGCCCGACCTGATGATACTACAGCCTATTTAAACATCGTTCTTATATTTCTTCTCCTGATGTATAATATCACTGGTGGATTGCTTCCTGATGAGAATTTACCAGGTTCATTTTTTTTGCAAAATGTGATTGCATATGCGACAGGATTTATTACTCCATGCTTTTTTCCATATTATGTTCACAAAGCGTTTGCATTGGAAAAAATGCGTTTCCATGCATTTAAAGGAGTCTATTTATTTCTTATTCTTCCTTACTTTTTGTTTGTAGTGGTTTTTGCAATAACGGAAAAATTGGAGGATGCAAAAGATTTATTGGCCCTACCAGTTGTTTATGCATTGTGGGTGATTATTTCAATGATAAAAGCGATCCGTTATAAATACAAAAAGGACTTCAGTTCGAGGGAATCCAAAGAAGAAATGACTGTATTACTAATAAGCCTAACTCCATGGGTAATGCTACCAGTAATTGACTTTTTCAATATGGGACAGGGTACAGAGGCATGTATAACAAACATCGGTTTTTTATCTTTATTCGCGTTGCAAATGAAAAGGCACATTCATGAAATGCGTGCAGAACATAACCGATTGGTAGAATCACAAAAAGAGCTGCAAAACTGGAACAGCAACTTAACAAATGAAGTTACGAAGAGAACAAAAGAACTGGAAATTATTAATCAACAACGAACAAACACCCTGGTCAACCTGGCCCACGAAACCAAAACACCTCTTACTTTAATTAATAACTACTTGGAAGAATACATTCAAAAAACAACTCCGTCTGAAGAATTGAATATTGTAAAACGGAACATCAATAAATTATCATCTGATATTGTTAACCTGTTTGACATAGAAAAATTCAATAAAGGATTTGCGGTGTACAATCATAACCAACTTTGCAACTTTAGCGACATACTAAAGGATAGCATGGCGCTGTTTGAAAAGTATGCAATAGACCTAGAGATTAAAATTGAAGTTTCGATTCACCAGGGAATTATAATACAGGCCGATCCGCTTTCTATAAATAGGATCATTAACAACCTGATTGAAAATGCAATGAAATTTTCAGAAGCAAATGATACTATTGAGATCGCTCTATCTAAGAATGATGACGGAGACATTCAATTCATTGTAAGCGATAGAGGCATCGGTATTCCGTTGAACATGCAGGCGAAAATATTTGAACCATATTACCAGCTCAATAGTCAAAAAGCCAACACACAGGGCATGGGGCTTGGATTGCCAATTGTAAAAAAAGTAGTAGAAGAGTTGAACGGTAAAATTTATATTAACAGTAATCCCCAAAAAGCAAGAGGTACAAAAATAAAGATTTCATTAAAAGCTTATAAGAATACCAATAGTGAACCACTGAATGCAGCAATTGTAAAGGCGCCATCAATACAGTTGCCGTTGTTAACGCCGACTGACAAGGTAGTTGACAAAGAGAGGTTTACGGTTTTAGTTATTGAAGACAATATTGCAATGATCAATTATCTCACCAATAAGTTGAGCGAAAAGTATAATGTCCTGGTTGCTATGAATGGAAGTGATGGGCTTAGGAAGTTAAAAGAAGTTAAAGTAGTACCAGATCTGATTGTAACAGACATTATGATGGACAAGATTGATGGTTATGAATTCGCGAAAATCATTTCAAAAAGTGAGCAGTTTGCTCACATCCCCATTATATTTCTTTCGGCGAAGGCTGCGCTCAAAGACAAATTACAAGGATTGAAATTAGGGGCAATTGACTATGTTCCAAAACCCTTTTCAATTGCAGAATTTCTGTACAAGGTTGATTCTATTCTAACATATGCAGGAAAGCAAAAACGCTCCATTCTGAATATGACGTTTGACCGAGTCAGTTCAAACGGTACATCGCATCAAAAAATCCAGGTAAGTAGTTTTGAGCTGAACTGTGATTTGTACAACCTTACTGCCCGGGAAAGAGATATTGCCAAACTCATTTGCCAGGGACAAAAGTACAAAGACATTGGCGGAGCTCTGTTTATTGCCGAAAGGACAGTTACCAAACATGCGCAAAATATATTTGAGAAGCTGCAGGTTTCAAACAAAATAGAATTGATTAATAAACTGGAATATTCACAAACTGCCTGACTTTTAGAATGGCGAGAAAATTGTTGATTGAGCTTTAATAACTTATACAAAGCATACTCATTTATGCGTAAGAAAATAGTATCAATTGCTTATACTAAATTTTGAATAAAGGCGTAGACTTTGATGGACACGGGAAAAGGCCACGGCTCCCGTAAATGAAAAATACTCCCGCTAAACAAATACCTATACTCTTCAGCCAATGGAAGATCAATGGTGAGAGTGAATTGAGAATCAATTCGCCCTCCATCATTTTAGATAAATGGACGGGTTTGCTTAACGGCAAACTTAATCCCAACATTATTGACTTAAGTACAATAACAGCCGGATTTGTAAAACAAATGATTTATGATTCTGAAACTGACCATGAAACGCTCAGGGCACTATTGATTGAAGACTTAACAGGCAAAACGACTTTTAGGGACAAGGAGCAATATGTAAAGCTTCACCAGTCCTTTTTAATCAGGCTATTGGATCTTATTTTTCAAAATAGGATGGGCTGCAGTAATGAGGGAAATCTTTCCGCCCTCTATGACGGTATTTGCAACCATTTGCAGTGTACCCTTGATTTTATGGAAGAATTCTTTGGTAATTATTTCGACCTAAACGAAAAAATACCGGAACCGTATTTTACAATAGCAAAAGAGGATTTAAGGAAGCAACTGAAGCGTTTCAAAATAGCTGCATCAAAACAAAGCGCTATAGATAGTGCATTATTCAACCACATCGCAAATTGTATTAATCAGGTAATTAATAAAGATGTTGAGTTTATTACTTATCGCCAACTCAATTACTTTAAAATTTTGATGAATGAACTGCTTACACTAAAAACGAAGCTATCATCGAAAACTATTAGTGACACGTTGTTTTTTCTAAATTTCAATGAACCCAATTTTATTATGTCTGAATATTCCCGGCTACAACAGTTGATCGAAAATGAAGTAACAAACAACGCCAAAATTGAAGTCTTGCGCTTTGAACAAAAAATAATTAATCAACAGAGTGTAAAGTTGCATTGCTGCTTCAGTCAGGATATGCCTTCTTTGAAAGAGCAGATGAATGGCTGGATCATCGAAGAAATAAGATATTTGGAGTCTATGCCCTTGCCTGCCGCTATATCAGAAACAGTACAAGAAAATGAAAACAAAATTCATACGTCCTTGTCAGTCGCAAAACTTGCAATCATTATACGTTTACTGGTAATTGACAAAATTATTATTAATAGAACGGTGGCCCCAATGCTTCGGGTGGTTGCCAAAACGGTTACGACATTGCAAAAAGATGAAATTTCATTTGGCAGCCTGGAAACAAAATATCATGCGCCTGATAAAAATACCGTTAATGCGGTGAAGGATATGTTATTTAAATGGATTCATATTTTAGACAAGTTGTGACTTACTGAATTTTAAAAAAAATCAAAAGATTATTACTTTTTAGAAAATTCCATAATTCCTGGTAATTATGATAGGTGAAATGCTGGTGCGTTAGCAACACACTTGCAGGCCAAAATAATATATCCTTTAAAGTTCTAAAATCGTTCCGTTGTGCCATTTGCTTAAACAGCTCAGATAGCGCGAGTTCCCTGATGGGAATTATTAGTATTGCGGCAGATGTAATTGAATGTTGCATGGAAAAAATCTTTGGTTTATTTATCGTTGCGGCCTTATTAGACCGCAATATTAATGCCTGATTTATCCATCTTGCTCCGAAATGAGCAGGGGAAGCAATAACGCAAATCTTAAAAAGCTTGGAGTGCATATTAAAAGACTTAGGGAATCAAAAAACCTAAGCCTGCGGGAGCTATCTTATGAATGCGATCTTGATAATAGCAAAATCTCGAAAATTGAACAAGGACAGATAAATATTACATTCTCCACTATTCTACAATTGGCCAAAGCATTGGGTATAACTCCCTCCCAACTTCTCCAGACCGATTTTGACTAATTTCTAAAACTTACTGGCTTCATTTTCAACATTCTTAGGGAGGTTGTCCTACCTCGTTTACCCACCTTCAGGCCTCTTTTGGAAAAATATTTGCAACTAATTTACTGACGACTTCTTTGCAGTGAAATTGATTTGTGAACAAGAAAAAATAAGAGTTATGTTTAGTTCAATTACCTGGGGACAATATTTAATTGGTATTGCTCTCCTTTTACTTTTTTATTACGTCTTTGTTGCCTTTAAGTATTATAAGTGGGAAATTCTTGGCGTCATAGGAATCAAAAAGATTGATGGCAGTTCAGTTGCCATTCCCTCAATGGCCGAATTTAAATCTTCAATGGAAGGTGAAAAACACGAAAAATACCTGCCCAAGAACGAACAAGCAGTCGACATCTCGCCACTAATTCAATCCTTCAGGGATGAGATAAAAGGTTATCTACAGGATGCTGTTCCGTGGATTGAAAAACAAGATTTACTTGACGCTTTGAAATCAATTACATCAAAGTATCCGGCACTAAAAACAGCAGATTGTTTAACTGAAATTTCCACCATAATTCTTTTTGAAGTCAATAATACTTACCCTGATATCATTGAGCCAAATGATATTGAAAATCTCTGGCAGTGATATGAAAAACTATGCTTCATTGTGCGGTGTGGATTGATTATTATGTGGGGTTGGGCACGGTGGAGCATTCTTTTAAATCTTCATCATTAAAAATATGAGCGTATGAAAAGTGTGAGAGAAAAAAACAAAATCTGGCGACTACTGACTATAGGAGTAACAGGTATTTTAATGTTGTTATCATTTTGTGCCGCTGCACAAGATGGGAATGCTGGTATCAATGAAGCAAACACCAAAGTGCGAAGTTATTTTGCTTCAGGTATGAATTTGATGTACGCGGTGGGTGCGATAGTAGGTCTTATCGGTGCAGTCAAGGTGTACCAGAAATGGAACAGCGGCGATCATGACACCGGAAAAGTCGCTGCTGCCTGGTTTGGCAGTTGCGTTTTCTTAGTAATAGTGGCAACTGTTATCCGGTCATTCTTTGGTGTGTAAAACGATTTATCATGAGCAACAGTATCTATCAAATCAACAAGGGCATAAACAAGTCCATCGAGTTTAAAGGACTAAAAGCGCAGTACATCTGGCACCTTGGCGGTGGGCTTGTTGTGTTGCTCATTTTCTTTGCCATCATCTATATTATTGGCCTGAATATTTTCTTTTGCCTTGCACTTATCGTAAGCTTGGCAACAGCCCTGTTCATGTATGTTTATAAACTGAGCCGAACGTATGGGGAACATGGCCTAATGAAAAAGGTAGCAAAGAAGGCAGTGCCAAACGTCATTAAAAGCTATTCCATAACTCTTTTAAGAAAGCAACTACAGCATGAAAAACTTGTTTGATATACTACCAATATACGGTGTTGAACACAATTCCATTTTATCAAAAATGGGCGACATCACAATTGGCTTCAAGGTTGAATTGCCTGAGTTATTCACCATGAGCAATGACGAGTATGAAGCTTTTCATCATGCCTGGATTAAAGCTATCAAAGTACTGCCAACAAATGCATTACTTCATAAACAAGATTGGTTTACGGAAACAAAATATGGCGCTGATTTTTCAAATGATGATACCAGTTTTTTAACCAGAAGCAGTGAAAGGTTCTTTAACGAAAGGCCTTACCTCAATCATGAATGCTATATATTTTTGACTAAGAAGCCTGCCAACAGAAAGGCTTCATCTTCCGTTTTTTCAAGTTTATTAAGAAAGACAATTGTTCCTGAAGAAACCTTACAGCCAAAACACATCCATGAATTTTTGAACCATGTTGGGCAATTTGAAAAAATATTATCTGACAGTGGATTTATCTCATTAAAAAGATTGAATAATGCAGAGTTGATTAATGTAGTAATTCAGTATCTCAACCTGCAGACCGACGGTGAAGTGATTCGGGATATTGAATTTAAACCCGAATGGATGATTGGTGAAAACCATTGCCAGTTGTACACAATGGCAGATGCGGAATTTGTACCGCCTTTGTGTGGTTCAAGAATCAATTACGATAAATATTCAACAGATAAAACAAAGTTCAGCGTTGGCTTTGCTTCGCCCATTGGCCAGTTGCTCTTCTGCAATCATATCTACAACCAATATGTTTTTATTGAGGACGTTCAAAAAACCATGCAAAAGTTGGAAGGAAAAAGATTGAGGCTTCAATCCCTATCAGCATATAGCAGGGAAAATGCCATTGCGAAAGATGCTACAGATAATTTTCTGAATGAAGCAATAGCGGAACAGCGGCTTCCGGTGAAAGCGCATTTTAATTTATTGGCCTGGACGGATAACAGGGAGGAATTGAAAAATATCAGGAACCTTTGTTCATCGGCATTAACTCAAATGGATGCTACGCCGAAGCTGGAAACTGAAGGATCTGCACAAATTTATTGGGCTGGTATTCCAGGCAACGCTGCCGACTTTCCGATGAATGATACATTTGATAGCTTCTCTCCACAGGTCTGTTGTTTTTTTAACCTGGAAACTAACTATCGCTCCTCTGTAAGTCCTATTGGCATCCGGCTGGGCGATCGTTTGAGTGGCCGGCCAGTACATGTGGATATTTCAGACGAGCCAATGGAGAAAGGAATCTGTACGAATCGCAATAAGTTTATCCTTGGTCCCTCTGGTTCCGGCAAGTCCTTTTTCACCAACCATATGGTGAGGAGCTACTATGAAAAAGGCACACATATTGTGCTGGTAGATGTGGGCCATTCTTACAAAGGGTTGTGCGATATGGTGAATGGCTACTACTTTAATTATTCAGAAACCAATCCTATTAAGTTCAACCCGTTTTACATTGGCGAAGCCGATACGCTGGATACAGAAAAAAAGGAAAGCATCAAAACCCTATTGCTTGCCCTTTGGAAGAAAGACAATGAAACCTTCAACCGTAGCGAATATGTTGCCCTTTCAAATGCCTTACAGCTATATTTCGATAAAGTAAGTGTAAACAAAAACTTGTTTCCGTGCTTTGATAGCTTTTATGAATTTTTAAAGGATGAGTTTGTTGAAGTGTTGAAAGGCGATAATGTAAAGGATAAGGATTTTGATGTTTCAAATTTCCTGTACGTGCTGAGGCCTTATTATAAAGGAGGTGAATTTGATTACTTGTTGAATGCAAGGGAAAATTTGGATTTGTTGCAACAACGGTTTATTGTTTTTGAATTGGACAATATCAAAGATCATCCAATACTCTTCCCTGTGGTAACCATTATTATCATGGAAGTGTTTATTAGCAAAATGAGAAAGCTGAAAGGAATACGTAAAATGATCTTGATTGAGGAGGCATGGAAAGCAATTGCGAAAGAAGGAATGGCTGAATACATCAAATACTTATTTAAAACAGTACGAAAGTTCTTTGGTGAGGCTATTGTCGTAACCCAGGAAGTGGAAGATATAATTTCCTCGCCGGTGGTAAAACAGGCAATCATCAATAACAGTGATTGTAAGATTTTATTAGATCAAAGTAAGTATCAGAATAAGTTTGACCAGATACAGGAATTGTTAGGATTGACAGATAAGGAAAAGGCGTTGGTATTGTCCATTAATAAAGCCAATGACCCAACAAAAAAATACAAAGAGGTATTTATTTCGCTTGGTGGCGTATTAAGTAAAGTGTACAGGACAGAAGTGTCGCCGCAAGAATATTTGGCTTATACAACAGAGGAAAAAGAAAAAGTGAAAGTGCAGGCTGCCGCCCAGAAGTTTGGTAGTATTGAAAAAGGAATCGCATCGTTAACAATTTAAAATATAGGTTATGAAGTACGTTTTTATTTGTATCCTGATTTTTATTTTTTCTTGCCGTAGTTCTGAAAATAGCGCCGCTTTAGATGGAATTTATACAGCTTCGTTTGAGCATGAATTTGCAAAAACGGATGATACATTAGTTCTTAAAAAGGCAAACGAAGGGAATGGGGTTTATCAAATTGTCAGGCACTCCGGTGTCATAAAAAAGATGGATGGCAAGACCTTTCCAAAAGAAGTACTAAATGATACCTGGACATTAGACTACAATCCAGATAAACAAACACTCACAGAAGTGAGGAATGGCAAAACACTTATTTGGAACAGTGGCAATCTAACCCTCCAGTTCGGAGAGACAACTTATAAGAAAATAGCTAACTGACAAAGAATTGGTTTGCTAAGAATAGAGTATGAATTGTGAAATTGAAAATGTGGAGTATGAAAAAACTACTAATTGTTACAGGAATTATCCTGCTGATAAGTCTTGCGCCTGTCCAAACAATTCATGCGCAAATTCCAATTCTGGAAATTATCAAAGCAGGTGTAAAAAAGGTAATTAAGGCCATCGACCTTAAAATTCAGCGGTTACAAAATAAAACCATCTGGCTGCAGAATGCCCAAAAAACATTGGAAAATGAAATGTCAAAGCTGAAGCTCAAAGAGATTGGAGATTGGGCAGACAAACAAAAGCAATTGTATTCAAAGTATTTTGAAGAATTGTCAAAAGTAAAAAGTGCGATAAGTACCTATCAGGCCGTAAGAGATATTGTCAGCAAGCAAGGTCAGTTGGTGAGGGAATATTCAAGAGCCTTTAACCTGTCTAAACAGGATCAGAATTTTACAGCCCAGGAAATTGAGTATATGGGACAAGTTTATTCCGGCATATTAGAAGAAAGCCTGAAAAATATTGAACAGGTGCAAATGGTTGTGACGGCATTTGCAACCCAGATGACGGACGAAAAAAGATTAGCAATTGTCCATAATGCTTCGGATAATATAGACCGCAATCTAGGCGACCTTCGACAATTTAACCAGCAAAATATCAGAATTAGTTTACAGCGTTCGAAAGAAAGAAATGATGTTGATGTAGTGAAGAAACTCTATGGAATAGAGTAGTAATTATTTGTGTGAAAGTGAAAATGTGAAGTATGAAAAAAATAATTGCGATAGCAATGTTGCTGTCATTAACAAAACCTGTGTCTGCACAAACCTTTGCAGAATGGTTCAGGCAAAAGGCAACTCAGAAGAAATACCTGATACAGCAAATTGCCGCATTACAAGTTTATATCGGCTATGTGTCAAAGGGCTATTCTATTGCAAAAAAAGGCCTCAACACCATCCAGGATATCAAGCACGGCGATTTTGATCTTCATAAAAACTATTTCAGTTCCTTAGCATCAGTAAATCCAACTATTAAGCGATATACCAGGGTAGCAGACATTATTTCCCTCGAAATAAATATTGTCAGGCAAACTGCATCCGTCATCCGCTATTGCAAAGAATCAAAACAACTCACCCTTTCAGAATTAACCTATCTCCAAAATGTTTTTGATCAACTGTTAAGTGATTGTTCCAAATCACTCGATAAACTTTTTGCAGTTATTACAGATGGAAGCCTAACGATGAAAGATGACGAGCGAATCGAAACTATTGATAAAATTTATGATGATTTGGTTGATAAGCAAGCGTTCAGCAGATCGTTTGGAAATACGACAAAAGGGCTGTGCATACAACGAATGAATGAACAAAATGAAATTCTATTCTCAAAGAAATTAAATAACGTAAAATGAAAAGCTTACTTATCTTATTACTGCTGACTGCCCAAATTTCCAGTAATGTACTCTATGCACAGTCAACCGAAGCACAACAACTATTGCTAAACGTAGAAAAATTAGCCCAGCTTAAAAAGATTCTCAGCAATATGAAAAAAGGCTATGAGATCGTAAGTACAGGCTACAATACTATCAAGGACATTTCCCAAGGAAATTTTAATCTGCATGATGCATTCTTAAATGCATTGTTACAGGTAAGTCCTACTGTAAGAAAATACAAGCGGGTTGCCGATATCATTAGCTGTCAATCTCAGATAGTTAAAGAATACCGATCTGCCTTTAATCGCTTCAAATCTACCAACCTGTTTAATTCTTCCGAAATGACATACATGGAAGATGTTTATAAAAATCTCTTTAATAAAAGCCTTCAGAATCTTGATGAATTGGGGATGGTACTCACAGCCGGGAAGTTAAGAATGAGTGATGATGAAAGGATTGCGGCAATAGACAGAATTTATAAAGACATTTCAGACAAGCTGGTTTTTTTGAGAAGCTTTAATAATGAAGGATCTGTGCTGGCAGTTCAAAGAGGAAGGGAAATGGTTGACACAAAGCTTTCTGAAAAATTGAATGGCCTTTAGTTTATAATCGATTAAAAAGTTGTGTATGAAAAAGTGCGTGAGTGTAATCGTTTTCTTTGTTGTGGCATTGATGCCCAATTTATTGTTTGCTCAAAATGGAGGATTTGCTGATGAAGTGAAAAGCCTGCATACGGTTTTGGAGCAACTCTATACAGAAATGTTGCCGCTGTGCAGCAAGTTGATCGGTGTTGGTCGTGGTATTGCCGGCTTTGCAGCTACCTGGTATATAGCGAGTAGAGTTTGGCGGCATATTGCTAATGCTGAACCCATTGATTTTTATCCGTTGTTCCGTCCTTTTGTTCTAGGTTTTGCAGTAATCATATTTCCGTCTGTTATCGCCATGATAAACGGGGTAATGAATCCAACGGTAACCGGCACTGCCTCGATGGTTAATGATTCTAATAAGGCAATAGCCGTGTTATTGCAAAAAAAGGAAGAAGCCATCAAAAAAACTGATGTATGGAAAATGTATGTTGGTGAAACTGGTAGTGGTGATAGAGACAAGTGGTATAAATACACACACTTAAACGAAGATCCTTCAAAGGAAGGATTTTTTGAGGGGATTGGCAATGACATCAAGTTTGCCATGGCAAAAGCCTCCTACAATTTCAGAAATTCAATCAAACAATGGATGAGTGAAGTGTTGCGAGTGCTGTTTGAAGCCGCTTCACTCTGCATAAATACTATAAGGACATTTTATCTTATTGTTCTTGCTATACTCGGCCCACTAGTCTTTGGCATTGCGGTCTTTGATGGATTCCAGCATACACTGACGGTTTGGATAGCCCGGTACATCAATATATTTCTTTGGTTACCGGTGGCCAACATCTTCGGCAGCATCATTGGCAAAATACAGGAAAATATGTTGAAGGTTGACATTGCCCAGGTGCAGGATTACGGAGACACCTTCTTTTCTCCAACGGATACGGCCTACCTAATTTTTATGATCATTGGGATCGTTGGATACTTTACTGTACCAAGTGTAGCCAACTATATCGTTCATGCTGGTGGTGGAAATACATTACTGTATAAAGTCACAAGTCTTACATCAAGTAGCTCACGGAGCATTGTGAATTCCGCATCATCTGGCGCAGGGATGGTTGCTGATGCTTTTGGTAATGCCAAATCAAACATGAGCGGAAGTGTTGCTTCAAACAGTGTAAGCGGAGGATATTTTAAGCAAGATGGGGGTAACAAAACAAATGGTTACATGCAGGATAAATTATCTGGTAAATCTTAAGCTATGTTCAAACAAACAAAAAATATCGATGCGTCATTCAGGCATATAAAGTTTTTCACTTTACTACTGGTTCTTGGGTGCTTTATCCTTTGCGGTTTTGTGTTGTATAAAAGTTATGAGTTATCTGCAAAGGTTCAGGACAGGATCTATATTCTTTCAGGTGATAAAGCGATGGAGGCGTTTGCATCAAAAAGGAAAGACAATATCGAAGTTGAGGCCCGAAGCCATGTTGCCATGTTTCATACCGATTTTTTTACGCTCGACCCAGATGAAAAAGTAATTGAATCTAATATTAAGAAGGCGTTATACCTGGCTGATGGTTCTGCTAAAAGACAATATGATAACCTTAAGGAAACCTCTTACTATTCAGGTATTATCTCCGGCAATATCAGCCAGCAAATTGTTGTAGATAGTATTTCATTAAGCATGAATGCCGAGCCGTATTTGTTTCATTGCTACGCCACAATTAAAATCATAAGGCCCAATAGCGTCGTTACCCGCAATCTAATAACGCAGGGCTATTTAAGAAATGTTTCCCGCTCTGACCATAATCCTCATGGATTCTTAATCGAAAGATGGGAGACCATTGAAAATAGGGATATAAAAACTGAAACAAGATGAAAATAATGAACAGACAAATCAATAAAGAAGCAATGACAGATAAAGCTGCTAACGGAATAGCGAAAGGCATTTTAAAAACCCAAAGTGCTTTTGAAAAATATATGCGGTCTTTATCAAAAAACTGGAAGGGTAAACAGCAATGGATCTTTCTGTATTTGGTCTGCTTGGTTTTTGGTGGCCTAAGCATTGCCGCTATTGTCAATCCCTTTAGAGCTAAGGACACTAACAGCAGCCTGATTCCAAAGCCCATTGCTGTTCCAAAAAGTATCCATCAACAAAGAAATGGTTTTGCAATTACAGAAAACGAGTTTCAGCAAGTGCAGGAGTATAAGGCGAAGCATCCAAAACTGCAGACAGAACGGCCAGGCCTTTTTGATAGTTTGACCTTGATTGAAGAAGTCTATTATTCACAAAAAAAATAACACAATGGAAAACAAACATTCAGTAAAGTTTTTGAGGCAAAGAAAAATGATGGTGGTATTACCATTGTTGGTACTTCCATTTATCACAATGGCTTTTTGGGCATTGGGTGGCGGTAAGGGAACTGGCAATGATGCCGATAAAAATAAAGTGGCTGGCCTTAATCTTCAACTGCCCAATGCGAATCTTAAAAGTGATAAAAATGAAGATAAGCTTTCATTTTATATGGAGGCTGATGCTGATTCATTGAAAAGAGCAGAGCTTTTAAGAAGTGACCCTTTCTACAAGGACTCATTACAAACAAAGGTTTCTTTGATGGACGCTACACAGCATTTAAATAATCCATCAACATCAAGAAATGGGTTAAACACTTCAGTTTATCAATCTGGAACCGATGCCAATGAACAAAAGATATATCAAAAGATAAATGAAATCAATAAGCAAATTAATGCTCCGGAAACTATTGCATCTTCTTCAAACAATGCGGGTGCACCTTATCAAAACAATGAGCAGTTTACAAACGATGTAGACAGGATGCAGCAGATGATGCAAATGATGGATGACAAACAGGAAACGGACCCGGAAATGCAACAATTAAATGGAACGCTGGAAAAAATTTTAGACATCCAGCATCCGCAAAGAGTCAAGGACAAACTGAAAGAAAAATCGTTGCAGCAAAAGGAAGTCGTCTTTGTAGTTTCAAAAACACCAGCCCAGGATAACATCAGTTTGTTAGATACAATAAAGCATAGATCAACATCGACGGTGGGTTTCTATGGAACAAGTGAAACTTCCAATAATTCAAATGATGAACCGGCAGTAGAGGCTGTTGTTCATGCCAATCAAACCCTGGTCAATGGGGGTATTATCAAACTCCGCTTATCTACCGATATCTACATCAACGGCACATTAATTCCGAAGGGAAACTTTGTCTATGGTTCCGCTTCGCTAAATGATGAAAGGCTTGAAATAGAAATCAATTCTATCCGGTATGGTACTTCTCTTTTTCCTGTGAAGCTGGAAGTTTATGATCTTGATGGACTACCCGGCATTCATATTCCTGGTGCCATTACTCGTGACGTTGCTAAACAATCCGCAGACAACAGTTTACAATTAATGGAACTTTCTTCTGTTGATCCATCATTCAAAGCACAAGCCGCCGCCGCTGGCATCAGTGCTGCCAAAGGCTTGCTAAGCAGAAAAGTTAAGCAGGTAAAAGTACTGGTTAAAGAAGGCTATAGAGTACTCCTTAAAAGCAAGAGCAATCAATAATATTTTTCAACTATAAAATAAAAACTATGAAAGGATTAGTGTGGTTGGCATTGATGAGTTTGTTTTTCTTTTCTCTTAAGGCACAAACATCGCTTTGCATTTCAACCGAAAAAACGACTAGCCTTGTATTTCCGTTTTCGATACTTCATGTAGATCGGGGTACACAGGCAATATTGGCTCAGCAGGTAAAAGAATCACCCACAATATTATTAGTGAAAGCAGCTGAGAAAGGCTTTCCAGAAACGAATCTCAGTGTCGTAACGGATGATGGAAGTGTCTATTCTTTTGTTGTATGCTATGACAATGACCCGGCAACCTGGGTCTATCACCTGCCAACAAACAAGTATGCGACGTTGGCAACGTATGCAAATGGGATCTTGGACAATCCCAGGACAATGCACGGCATCAAAGACGAACAATGGGATATTAAAGCGATGGTCTCTGGTATTTACATAAAAAATGAAATCATGTATTACCAACTCAATATTGCTAATAAAAGTCCCGTTGACTATGACATTGACGTGCTTCGCTTTTTTATTAGGGATAAAAGGAAAGGTAAACGTACTGCTATTCAGGAAACAGATTTAAAACCACTTCACATCTCCGGTAATACTTCCCAAGTAAAAGCGAATAGCACTTCCTCCATAGTTTTTGCATTGGATAAATTCACAATTCCCGATGCCAAATACCTCGCTGTGCAGATTATGGAGAAAAATGGCGGCAGGCATTTGTCTATGAAAGTGAGCAATAAAAAAATAATGCATGCAATCATCTTACCTGATTTGAAATGAACAACGAACATCCCATATCTGATGAGGTATTAGAACTGGCTCAGTTAGCACTTAATAAAGGTGAGCATTGGATGGCTTATAACAACTCACTTTATTTTATCGATAAAAGCGATGTGTATTTTTTTAGTTCAAAGGACGAAGCAAATGATTTTGCAGATAATAACATCAGTGACAGAGATCACTTCCATGTGCTTCATTTTGAATCTATCCTTAATATCTATAAAGCGATTCCTTATGCAAAAAATACCGTTCCTAATCCAGATGCCAACGGCCTCTACAATCATGAAGGCAACGATTTTACAGATGCGCTAATAGATCACATAGAACAACAACAATCATTATTTAAATCACAATTAAAAACAGATATTATGAACAATGAAAATTTTCAGTATTTGGGTGACAACCTCAAGTACATGGGTTTCGGTGAAAACCTGAAACCGGAATTGGAAAAGAATCTGAAAGAGGGCAAAGGGGAGTTCCAATTACACTACAAGGCAGAAATCAATAAAAAGCCTTTTGAAGTAACAATGAACTTCCGTAAATCCGATTCTTCAGATATGTACTTCTTTAACAATTATAATGCTTCGCTTGGAAAAGCCAATGGCGAAAAAGAAGAACAAACATTCTACCTCAACAAAGGAAAAGGCGTTACTGGCAAGGAAGCATTCAATTTGCTGGATGGCAGGGCCGTTCACAAAGACCTGGTCACAAGGGAAGGCCAACCTTACAAGGCCTGGATTCAGCTTGACTTTGAAAAAAAAGACAAGAACAACAATTCTGAAGTAAAGCAGTTTCATGAAAACTATGGTTTTGATTTAAAGGCCGCTGTTGAAAAGTTTGCAATAACTGAACTTAAAGAACCCGATAAAGAGAAGGCATTGATGCAATCACTGCAAAAAGGAAATGTTCAGTCTGTTTCCATTGAGAAGGATGGAAGCAGCCATAAAATGTTTATCGAAGCTGATCCGCAATTCAAAAAAGTGAACCTGTATGATTCCAATATGAAAATGGTGGCAAAGGAATCTTTAGACCAATATAAAACAGGAATAGACAAGGGAGCCAAAGCAGTAAAGGAAGATGTGGCAGATGATAAAAAAAAAGAAGTGAAACAGGACATCAAGCCTGAAAAAGACAAAGTAGTTAAGAAAAATGACAAAAGCCTTTTACCTAAAAAAAGGGAAGGCAATAAGAAAGGTTTGGGAGTTTCATAAACTCCTAAACCTTATTTTTTATTTATTAAAAGTATTATGATGGATATTCAAAATATTACAGCGCTTTCCAACAAACTTGAAGCATTGGGGTTTGACCACTTGGGATACCTGCTATTAAAGAAGATTTCATTCAGGCTACAGAGCTTTTGCCTTCTGTCAAAGGCTAATCATCTGAATAGTGACTTGAACTTTCAATTATTTATTCAAAAGAATCTAGTAACTGATAATTATGAGCTTTTGTATTATGATGCCACCCTTCAAGTAAGTTCAGATACGAATGAGCAATTCATAAATGGTATTGATATTGGCGAAGTCAAAATAGCAATGGCAAAGATAGACTGGAAAAATGCTTTTGATTTAACAACGGGGAGGAACTTGCCAGTCAATGAAAAATCTGAATGGAAAAATGAAGAGGAAATAGAGTTAGTGGTCGAAAAATTAGAGGCATTAGAGAAATCTGAAAACGGTAAATCAATTGCTACTGCTCTGAAATTGGAATTTTGGGCTGGCTTGCCATACCAGGATTTGTTTGGAAATATTGCACCAGTTAAAAATAAATATGAAATCTCCCAACGATTCTATTGTGCAACAGGACAGCCTTGTATTTCAGTTAATGAAGCATACAGATTTTTGCAAAACAGGTTGTTGGAAAAGCAAATTTTGCTTCGAAAAAAACAGCCCGAAAATTCGGAGGTGGCTGATGATGCAGTTGATAGCCTGCCTTCATCAAGTAGTGGGTTATTAAGGAAGAAAAGAATCAGTGGAAAACGAGTTACAAAGAAACAGCATCAATAAATTAGATTAAGATTATGGAACTAGTTCCAGCGTTGAGTAGATTTTATGAAACCATTGAAAAAGATTCAAGAATTAATAGTACTCATATAAGTCTGTACATGGCTTTATTGAGACATTGTAATATTAATGGTGGCAAAAATCCCTTTCCAATTGAAAGAAGTGTCATTATGAGATATGCAAAAATAAATGCCAGATATACTTACAGCAAGTGTATAAATAACCTAAAAGACTTTGGTTACGTGCAATACAAGCCGTCTACGAACGCTGTCAACTCCAGCACAATATATTTAATTGACTTGTAAAGATTCTCTTACACAGAGAATGATTTGTGAAGAATGATAAAAAAGTGAGGTGTAAGATGGAAAAATTAAAACCAGAAAAAGCATTAGAGATGCTAAGGAAAAAAGGTGTGGATATCTCGTTGGAGCAAGCTGTTCAGGTTCTGGAATTACTTCGGAAATTTGCTAATATCATGGTTTCACAATATTTAGACAGCCAAAGAAGGGCGTAAGTGAAATTTTTAGTAACCTTCAATTTATGATCTATGAAAATAGCAGATTTATATATCCGGGTTAGTACAGATGAACAGGCCGACAAAGGCTATAGCCAACGAAGTCAGGAAGAATTTCTAAGAAAATATTGCGAAATCAATAATCTGTCAATTAGAAAAGTAATTTTCGAAGATCATTCTGCCAAAACATTTAATCGACCTGAGTGGAAAAGATATCTGGTCGAACTTCGCAAACATAAATGCCAGGCAGATTTCGTCCTTTTTCTGAAATGGGATCGCTTTAGTCGAAACGCAGGTGATGCCTATCAAATGATAAACCTGCTACGGAAATTAGGCGTGGAACCACAAGCTATAGAGCAGCCTTTGGATCTATCGATACCAGAAAACAAAATGATGCTGGCATTTTATTTAGCAGCCCCTGAAGTGGAAAATGACCGGCGAGCATTGAATGTTATCCATGGGATGCGTAGGGCAAGAAAAGAAGGTCGCTATATGGGGTTAGCTCCCATCGGTTATAGTAATAAAACTGATGAAGCTGGAAGAAAATATATAGCTCCCGAAGAAAAGCAGGCAAAAGTTTTACAGTGGGCATTTAGTCAAATAGCTGAGGGGGTATTTAATACGGAGCAGGTTTACAAAATGGCAAAGGGAAAAGGCTTTTCTGGTACAAAAGGGCTGTTTTGGTTTGCCATACGCAATCCTATTTATTGTGGCAAAATCTTTATTCCAAAATACAAGGATGAAGAAAGTTGCTTCGTCAAAGGATCGCATGAACCTATTATTTCAGAAGCTTTATATTACCAGGTTCAGGACGTCCTAGACGGTAGAAAAAGACATTATCGGCTTAAAGTGGTCTCTAATGCCTCATTACCATTACGGGGCTTTTTAATATGCCCTAAATGCAATAAATTATTAACTGGTAGTGCTTCCAAAGGAATGACTAAATATTATTCATACTATCACTGCACAGATGGTTGTTCATGCAGGTATAGGGCTGATAATGTCAATACTATTTTTAGTGCCGAGCTTAAAAAGTATATTCCACGCCCGGAAATGATAGAATTATTTAAAATAACCTTATCCGAAGCATGGTACGACCAGACCAATCATTTGCAGGATGATAGTAAGCAGTTGCAGTTGCAAATTAAAGAATATGAGGACAAGCTTTCTTACATCAGGGAATTACTTTCTTCAAGGCAATTAGAGCCTGCTGATTTCAGGGAAATGAAAGCGGAGTATTCCGCTAAACTTGAAAAACTAGAGGCGAAATTAAGCGCTACTAATCATGATAAGTTAGACTTTAATGGCCTGTTAACTAAGGGAGTAAATAATCTCTTAAAACTCGATTATGTGTATGAAACTGGTGATATAGAAAAGAAAAGGGAGGTAATTAGTTCGATGTACCCCGAAAAAATGACTTTTGACGGATTTTCAGTTCGAACTAATCGCATCAATGAAGTGGCAAGGCTAATATACAGTATGGACGTGGGTTCTAGCGAAAATAAAAACAGGACAAGTGGAAATAATTCCAGCTTGTCCTGTGAAGTCGGGATGGCAAGATTCGAACTTGCGACCTCCTGGTCCCAAACCAGGCGCGATAACCGGGCTACGCTACATCCCGAACTACTCAACTTATATTATACCATTTAGCTTTGATGCAGGCATCTTGTCTATTGGGAATGATGTAATAAATTGTAAGAACTTGTTGCGGAGAGAGTGGGATTCGAACCCACGGTACAGTGTTACCCGTACGACGATTTAGCAAACCGTTCCTTTCGGCCACTCAGGCATCTCTCCTACCTGCCCTTAACTTTTATAAGGGGTTGCAAAAATACACTTCAACATTGTAATACCCAAAACTAAATGGAAATATGTTGAAATAATTTGAAAATAATTTTTAAATCACTTTTTAATCCCGAATTAATGTCAGTCATTTTTACCGATGCACACATGCCGGTAGCGGATATCACCAATGCTTCTCACTGCATGCTTATCTCATAAAAAAACGGGTTCGTTTAAGAACCCGTTTTAAATATTTTATGGTTACGATCATGCTACATAGCGGCGAGTTGAACCTTTTGCTGCAACTCCATTACACTTTCTTTAAAAAGGCTGTCAGTATCCATTAAATCTTTCACTGTTTGGCAGCTATGAATTACAGTCGTGTGATCTCTGCCTCCAAAATGCTCGCCAATTGTTTTTAAGGAGTTTTTGGTAAAGGCCTTTGCGAGGAACATGGTGATCTGTCTTGCCTGTACAATTTCTCTTTTGCGGGTTTTCTGTAAAAGTTTGTCATAAGGAACATCAAAGTACTCACATACCATTTTTTGGATGGCGTCTATAGTTATCTCCTTGCTGGAAGATTTTACAAAATTTCGTAGTACTTTTTTTGCCAATTCAAGATCTATTTCCCTCTTATTTAGCGAAGATTGTGCCAACAATGATATCAATGCGCCTTCCAGTTCCCGAACGTTACTGCTGATATTGTAGGCTATATATTTTACCACTTCTTTAGGCATTTCAAGCCCGTCGTTCTTCATTTTCTTTTCTAATATCTCAATCTTGGTATCATAATCCGGCACCTGCAAGTCGGCGCTTAATCCCCACCGGAAACGGCTTAATAAACGCTCCTGTACCCCTTCCAGATCTTTGGGAGGTTTATCGCTGGTGAGTATCAGTTGTTTTCCACTTTGATGCAAATGATTGAAAATAGAAAAGAATGCATCCTGCGATTTTTCTGCCCTGTTAAAAAATTGCACATCATCAATAATCAGAACATCAATCAACTGGTAAAAATGTATAAAATCATTGATGGCGCCATTGCGGCCGTGATCTATAAACTGGTTAATGAATTTTTCTGAACTTACATACAACACCACTTTATTGTTGTGAATGCGTTTTACTTCGTTACCTATTGCCTGTGCCAAATGCGTTTTACCCAAGCCTACACCACCATAAATTACCAGTGGGTTAAATGAGGTTGTACCAGGTTTTTCTGCAACTGTTTTACCAGCCCTTCTTGCTACCCTGTTACAATCACCCTCGATAAAACTATCGAATGTATACGCATGATTTAACTGCGGATCTATCTGCATCTTTTTCAGACCAGGAATTACAAACGGGTTTTTAACCGGGTTATTTATCACAAGTGGAAAATCCATTTCGTTATTTGAATATGATTTAAAACCATGACCGGGAACATCCATTGTAAGCGGCTTATTTTTACTGTTACCGCTATCTACCATTATCCTGTATTCTAAACGGGCATCCTTACCTAATTCTCTCTTTAAAGTTTTTGCCAGTAAACTAATGTAATGCTCTTCAAGGTATTCAAAAAAGAATTGACTGGGTACTTGTATCGTTAATACTTTTTCTTTGAGGGCTACGGGTTTAATAGGTTCGAACCATGTTTTAAAATGCTGCCATTCTACAATGTCTTTGATTATCTCTAAACAATTAGACCATACCTTATCAAAAACTTTATCCATTATTCCTTAAGCAATTTACGAATTTATAAAATTATCCACAGTCAAAATATTCCAGAACCGTCTGTTTATAGTAAAATGTGAACCTATATTTGATGGGGAGAGCGAATATCAAAATAATTTGTTGAAAAAAAAATTTTTTATTCCCTTGTTTTTTACCGTATTACCACAGTATGGTAGTTTATGAAATTTTATTTTCCTTCTTTTATTATTAGCGAAGAAGTGTTTGCGCTGTAACCCTTTACCATACTGCATTTCATTGCAAAACATGATTCTTCAACGTACTTTTACGCTAATTTTGATTTTGAAAAAAAATACTTGTTTTTGTCTCTTAAAAAAGTATGCAAATTTGCTCAACTTTTAAGCAATCATTCAGTTGTTTAAACATGAATACAATTAACAGAAACTGTCTGGTTATGAAGAAAATATTTTACGGCTTATTGGTTTTGTACCTGCGCAAGTAACATGGTTGTCATCTTAAGAAATAACACTGCAATTTTTTTATGAAAATTTTTGCCAGGTTACCCTGAAAGATTTTGATGAGAAAACCAAAAGAAAGACTTTTGTTCAATAAAAGTTATGAATCAAAAAGTCAAAAAAAATTATTGGTAAATAAGTTTACTTTTACAATATAAACATTACAAACATGAGTTACGAATTAACCGGTAAACTGGTTGCAAAATATGATACTGTTCAACGTACAGGAACGTTCAAAACAAGAGAATTTGCAGTTGAAAAAACAGAAGATATTGGTGGCCGCACAATTACCAACTATGTAAAATTTCAGTCGGTACAGGATAAAACCACTATGATTGATAAAGTAAACATCGGTGACGAAATAAAAGTATCTTTTAACATCAAAGGAAGTAAATGGGAAAAAGATGGCAAGGTAAATTACATCACCAATTTGGATGCATGGCGCATTGAGCAAATATTATCTCCAGGCACTGACAAGGGAGTTACTGATACCGAATATATGGAGCCTCTGGATACTTTTTCATCTACCTCACCTGATGCAATTGATGATCTGCCTTTCTAAAAAAACACGCTAACGTAAAGTTATTTAAATAACACCTCCCATACAATCAATGGTTTTGATAAAGAGTTGCCCTTAATGCTCTTTTTCATTTTTCTAACGGAATTCAGGAGTATGCAACAAAAAATTTCGCTCAAATTACTTCCTGAGCAGGCTGCCGATCATGAAGCAATTATGCATGCGCTTGCAAACACCACCGGAAAAACCGCAGGCGGAATAACGGGTTTTCAGATTCTCAAAAAATCAATTGATGCAAGGGGAAAAACTATCTGGGTAAATCTTACTGTTAACGCTTTTATTGACGAGCCTTTTCACAATAGAACAATTGAAACCTTCAATTTTAACACGGTACGCCCCGGAACAAAAAAAGTGGTGATAATTGGCGCAGGCCCTGCAGGTTTATTTGCGGCACTACAGCTGATAGAAATGGGTATTCAACCGGTATTGCTTGAAAGAGGTAAAGATGTAAGGGCAAGAAGAAGAGACCTCGCCATGCTTAATAAAGAAGGCACTTTAAACCCCGACAGCAATTATTGTTTTGGAGAGGGTGGTGCAGGCACCTACAGCGATGGTAAATTGTATACCCGCAGTAATAAACGTGGAAATATTGACAGAATCTTACACCTCTTTGTACATTTTGGTGCCGAAGAAAAAATATTATACGAAGCTCATCCGCATATTGGCACCAATAAATTGCCTTCCATTATCACAGCCATGCGGCAAACAATTGAAGACTGCGGAGGTGAATTTTTATTCAATAAAAGGGTTACAGACTTTATAATCAGCAACGAGAAATTAAGTGCTGTTAAAACAGCTGATGGAAATGTATTTAACGGCGATGCTTTTATTTTGGCAACAGGTCATTCTGCCCGCGATATTTTTGAATTGCTGCATCAAAAAAAAATACAGGTTGAAGCCAAACCTTTTGCCCTGGGTGTAAGGGTAGAACATCCGCAAAGTTTAATTGATACTGTACAATATCACTGTGCAACCAGGGCCGGCTATTTACCTCCGGCGGCCTATACCCTCGTACAACAGGTAAACGGCCGTGGCGTATTTTCATTTTGCATGTGCCCGGGAGGTATTATAGCTCCGGCAGCAACTTCGCCCGGGCAATTAGTAGTAAATGGATGGAGTCCTTCTAAACGCAACAATCCATATGCAAACAGCGGCATTGTAGTACAGGTGGAATTAAAAGATGTCATCAGCAAAAAAATAATTAATACCAGCAGTGATCTAGCCATGTTGCAATTTCAGCAAAACGTAGAAGAAAAAGCTTTTGCTGCCGGTGGCGGAAAATTTGTGGCCCCCGCACAGCGCATGGTTGATTTTTCAAACAAAAAGTTATCTGCAAATTTACCGGACTGCTCTTATCAGCCTGGCCTAAATGCGGCACCGCTGAACGAAGTGTTACCAGATTTTATTTATGATGCACTTGCAAAAGGGTTTGTTGCATTCGGAAAAAAAATGAAAGGATATTTTACAAATGATGCGGTTGTAGTTGCTACTGAAAGCCGTACTTCTTCGCCCGTAAGAATTCCCAGGGATGCAGAACGCCTGGCGCATCCCCAACTTAGTAACTTATACCCTTGTGCTGAAGGCGCTGGCTATGCAGGTGGAATTGTGAGTGCTGCTATGGATGGCGAACGCGTTGCACTGCAAATTGCAGCCGTGCTGACGAAGTAAAATATTGTCACCACACAACCGCTGGCATTGCGGAAAGCACAATTTTTATTTCTTGAGGCGTTAAGTTTACCACTCATAAAACTTTGATGTACTTTGTATAATTCTCTATTAAATTTTTAGTAATCTTACACCTCAATAAAATAACCCAATGAATATCCTGGAGCTAAAAAATGTACAAAAATATTTTTCCACACAGAAGGCCGTTGACGACATAAGTTTTACTATTGAACAGGGCAGTATATTTGGCTTGCTCGGTCCGAATGGTGCAGGCAAAACTACTTTGTTAAGAATGATCACTGGCATCTTTTATCCCGATAACGGCGAAATATTTTTAAAGAACAGGCATTTTGACCCGGTGAATGATGTGCGCTACATTGGCTATATGCCTGAAGAAAGAGGCCTGTATAAGAAAATGAAAATCGGCGAACAGGCCCTGTATCTTGCGCAGTTAAAGGGCTTAAGCAGAAGTGATGCGATGAAAAAAATAAAAGCCTGGTTTATAAAATTTGAAATGGAAAGCTGGTGGAACAAGAAGGTAGAAGACTTAAGCAAGGGTATGAGCCAAAAACTACAATTTGTTACCACTGTTTTACATGAACCTGAATTGATTATACTGGATGAGCCTTTCAGTGGATTAGACCCAGTAAATGCCAACCTGATAAAGGATGAAATTTTTAATCTGGCTAAAAATGGCAGCACAGTTATATTCAGCACCCACCGCATGGAACAGGTAGAAGAAATTTGCGACCACATTGTATTGGTGAATAAAGGTAAAAAGATTTTAGATGGCAGTGTGGCAGATGTAAAAAATCAATTTAAGCAAAACGTTTACCGGTTGGGCGCCAGCACGAACGCACATAATTTAATGACTTATATTTTTGAAGTAATTAAACACCAGCCAAACGAATTGTTATTGAAATTACTGCATGACTCCACTACCAATGATGTATTGAAATTTTTCATCAGCCAGGACATCCAAATCCACTCATTTAATGAAGTACTACCTACACTCAATGAGATTTTTATTCAGTTGGTAGAAGGCACACCTTATGCAAGACAGTTTGAAAAAATGAATTAATTTTTAAGTAGCATTTATCCAAAAAACATGAATAAGATCTGGCTCGTACTAAAAAGAGAATACATAACCCGGGTGCGCAATAAAACATTTTTATTGTCTACCTTTTTACTGCCTATTGTAATGTTACTTTTTATTTTTGGCAGTGCTTTTTTTGCCATGTCATCTAAAGAAAAATTAAAAAAAATAGCGGTTATCAATGATCCCGGTACTTTCAGGGCTAACTTAAAAGGCGATTCCGCCAGTTTGATTTTTGATTTTAAAGACAATATTGACAGTACAAATTTTTCCACCAAAGGCTATGATGCTGTATTGAATTTAAACAATGATTCTGCATCACGAAAATTTACTATCCATTCAAAAAAACAATTGGGTATAGATGCGCAGGGACTGATAGAATCCACGCTGGACAGGGCTTACGAAATTAACCAGTTACAGAAAAAGGGTATCCGCAAAGAAACGCTCGACAGTATAAGTAAGCAATCAAAGGGGGCATTTAAGGTAGAGAACCGGTTAACCACAGCACAGGGAAAATCGCAGGAAGTAAATGCTCAGCTTAACTACGGCGTTGGATTTGGAAGTGGCATTCTGATCTACATCACCATGTTTATTTTTGGCGCCATGGTAATGCGGGGTGTAATGGAAGAAAAAACGAACCGCATTGCAGAGGTTATTGTGAGCAGCGTAAAACCGTTTCAATTGATGATGGGGAAAATATTAGGTATTGCAGCGGTTGGACTTACACAGTTTTTTTTATGGATTGTTTTGATACTGGTTTTATCTACTGCCATTGGCGCATTTATTCCGCACGAGCTGGTGCAACAGGCTGGTGAGGTGAATAAGAATATACCTATGGGGGGTAGCAGCGCCATGGCCATGAAATTAATGGATGTTAAGCAAACTGCCAGCAATGTAAACTGGTCGATGATTATTACTTGTTTTATATTTTATTTTCTCGGAGGATACCTTTTTTACGCTTCGCTGTTTGCTGCTATCGGCAGTGTAATAAACGAAGATCCGCAGGAAGCACAATCGCTTATGTTGCCGATTACGATGCCCATTATTTTTGCCTTTATTATTATGACAAGCAATTTAAACACGCCCGACAGTACCATTATGGTATGGGCCAGTATGATACCGTTTACATCACCTATCGTTATGATGGCTCGTATACCGAGTGGAGTTCCGTGGCAACAGCTGGTTGTATCAATGGCATTACTGATTGCCGGCTTTTTATTTACTACCTGGCTGGCTGCTAAAATTTATAGAACAGGCATTTTAATGTATGGCAAAAAGGCGAGTTGGAAAGAAATGTTCAAATGGGCATTTAGAAAATCATGAGGCGGGGGCTTCTTACTGCTCATCACCAAAAAGACTTTTATAAATTTCAGCTTTTGTAAAAGCATACAACAAGCCTGCTATTAAGAAAAAGATACAAATTAAACTACCAGCAATAAAGCCGCCAATACCCAGCAATACAGAAGAAGTTTTGGACATTGCAAATGGCTCGGTTGGTTTATCCAATACTGAAATGATTGGAGTGGCTTTTTGTAAACGCCAGGTGGCCTCCTCCCTGTTGGTTACAGACTGGTCACGCTGCCGTACAATCCTGCTTTTTTCCATTGACAAATTTTCTTTAGGCAAGTCATATTCCAACCTGTCTGTTGGAGTAAAGAAAGTAGTGTTCTGCATCGCTATTGCCTTCTTATCTACCCTGCCTAAAATTCCTTCCAGCGAATCTATTTTCTTCACGGTAAAATTATAATCTGCAAGTGCTTTGGAAGTTTTAAGATCAATATAAAACTGCGACAGTTTATCTATCAGCACATTTGTTATTGGAGTGATCAATGGTTTGTTGGCGTTGCTAAAATATATTTCCAGTACTTCAGTCTTACTCATCTTTGCGGTAAGGTAGTCGTTTAAAATTTCCGCTCCCACAGAAGCCAATGCAATGGTGTCGTCCGGCATTTTTAGTTTCTTCTGCCAAAAAAAACTGTGGTCATTTATATCTTGTATCAACAATTCGGCTATTGTTTTATTACCAAATTGAGGCAATCGTGTTGCCGCAACCTTTTGTCTTACGTTGCGACTCATGGTAAGTTCCACGATATTAATGGCAGCTTCACTGCTAAAGCTTTTTGAAGTACCTTCAATACCTAAAATTCCACTTAATGCGCTTGTTGAAAGCGTATTTTCAGATTGATTTGTTAATGGAAAAATAGTTGCTTTTGCAGTATAGACAACCCTGTTGTGGCGTCCGTAAAAAAATAACAAAAGTGCAAATGCAACACCAACCCCTGCAATGAGAAGCTTGTATTTTCCCAGCTTATAAAAAATGCTTCTTAACAGTACTGTGCTTGTCAATTTTTTTTATTTAATCTTAAAAATCAGGTAAGTAATAATTAAAGGTATAGCTGTTGTAAGTGCTGTCGCCATAGCATTGGAAAAGTCCTTATTTTCCGGACGCGGTGGTACAGTAATAGTAGATCCCTCTTCTACTCTTGGATAAATATGAAAAAAGAAAATATTTTTGGTGCGCATGCTTTTTCCATTGGCGTAGGTTACATACACTCTTTTGCGCCATGGCCTGATACCGAAGCCGCCTGCCCTGTCGATATAGTAACTGAGGTTGGTGTGTTCTTTATCAAAAGTAATTTTTAATGGCGATTGCACTTTTCCGCGAACGGTTATAAATGGATTTACTTCCGGAATATATATAACATCATTTTCCTGCAGTATAATATCGTGTACAGAATTAGGTGACTTTATCGCTTTGTATAAATCTATACTAACCGGCTCTTCAAGATTTGCTAATGTACTGTCTTTAATAATATTCCCCAGCGAGTCCCTCTTTGGTTGATACACGATCTTTTCTCTTAAAAAATCGGTTTTTTTCCTAAACAAAATTGCGCCGCCAATATTAGCATTTTCTAATACTCCGCCAGCCCTTTGAATATAGGAAGACAGTCTTTCATATTTATCAAGTCTGGAATAAGCCCCTGCATATTTTACAAGCCCCAGAATTTGTACATTTTGCTGCAGCTCGAAAGTTGGATTTTTTCTTACAAATACCTGGTCATAGGGTTTTAAAATAATATGGGCTGCCACAGAATCCAAAATCAAATTAGGTTGAATGGAAAAAGACTTGATGATGTTGCGGGTAGGTTTCAGCCCTTTTTTTGCAGAATCGATATCTACGATACTGGAAATTTCCAGTCGCCCAAATTCAGCGGATTGCTTTAAACCACCGGATAAATAAAGCAGGTCCTGCAAGGTCATGCCGCCGTATTTCCTGACATGCCCTTCTTTTCTAACTTCTCCGAAAATGTCAACAAATTCCTGGTCACCAAACTCATTACTTGAAAACAATTGAATTATATCGTTTGGCATCAATAATACATTACTGCTGCTTGATGCGGAATTATTGTTCTGTAAATCATTCAAATCAACTTCCAACTTATCTGATTTGATAGCGGTTGAATCACCGGCTCCGCGAAATATATAGGCCCGGGCCAGGTAGGTGTTCCTGGTAATTCCACCCGCCCGGTTAATCACATCAAACAGGCGGTCGTTTTTCCTTAGCTCATAAATACCGGGATATTTTACCGGTCCTTTCACTTCCAGTTTATTTACCAGACCGGGCTTCACCAAATCTGCTCTTACAATATCCCCATCTTCCAGTTTATAGTCAGTATCGGGAATTTTTATAATACTGGTCGCATTCACATCATGAATCACCTGGTCTTCGTTTTCTGTTCGGATAACTTTTACTGCAGAAGTTAACGCTTCGGATGTAAAACCGCCTGAAAATTTAATCAGTGCTTTTATGCCTTCGTCCTTTTTAAGTTGGTAGTACATTGGCCTTTTGAACTGTCCTGTTGCCAATACTTTTATTACTTCATTACCCACAAATACAAAATCATTGTTTTGCAAATAAATCCGGCTGCCCATTTCGCCGGTTGCCAGGTATTTGTACACGTCGATGGTTTCTATCACCTTTCCGCTACGTTTAACCTGTATATCTCTTAAACTGCCAAAATCTGTAATACCACCAGCCAACCCAATTACATTGTATGCATTTGAAAACGCTGAAACTGTTACAGGGCCGGGATTTTCAACCTCCCCGCCAACATTCACATTAATGGTTCTGGGCTGTCCCAAGGTTACTTGTATATTAGTATTGGCCGGTACAACACTCTTAAATCTTGCATAAATTAATGAGCGGGCCATTTCAAAAGTCAATCCCTGAACTGATATTTTGCCCAGGCTGTTGGGAAAAATAGCTCCATCCCGTGCCACAATATAGTCTTCCTGGTATTCGCCCCCACCCCACAAGGCTACAACAATATGGTCGCCCACTCCAATTGGATAATCCAGCGGAGGTGTAGATAACTCACCGATGTCGTACATAGATGAATTTTTAAAAACGTTTGCGCCGTAAGTATTTAAAGCATTATAGGATGCGTTCTTTACATTGTCATTTAAGGTGCTATCTTTATCTACCACCTTGTTGTCAAATTTCTTGGCCGCAGCCGAAGCGCTTTCCCTGCTTCGGTCGGTACCCTTTCTGCTTGGTTGATTATTATCCTTAAAGTAATTTTCAAAGCCCGATTTGGTTAATTGTGTGGGATCCACATTGGGCAATAATTCCTGCAGGTTTTGTGGAGTGGGTTCTATCGTTTGTCCGCAGACAGTTAAAGAAATAAAGGTTACACCAAATAACACCGTAGCAAACTTCTTAACAAAAAACTTAAAAATACACTCCATTTTGGGTGGGTTAATGAACAATAATTTTGAAACTAAGCAAATATAATAATTTATTTCAGTGGATGCCGTAATGCCAATTCAAACTCACTCCATAGCTCATTCACTATATCAGCAGCGGGTTGAACGCTTTTAATCAGCGCACTTACCTGCCCTATTTCGAGCTCGCCATTTTCAAGATCCCCTTCAAACATTCCTTTCTTAGCTCTACCCTTTCCTAATAATTTTTGTAATATGTCAACAGAAACGCCATTCAGTTCTGCTTGTTGTACCTCATCGAAAAATTTATTTTTCATCAGCCTGACAGGCGTTAGCTGTTTCAGTGAAAGTTGGGTCCCACCTTCAACAGAATGAATGACAGCCTGTTTAAAATTATCATGCGCTGATGCCTCATTACTGGCAACAAACCGGCTTCCGGCCTGGATGCCTTCGGCACCCAATACCATTGCGGCCAGCATCTGCCTTCCTGTAGCAATGCCACCGGCAGCAATCACAGGAATATTGACAGCACTACAAACTGCCGGAACAAGTACCAGCGTAGTTGTTTCCTCCCGTCCATTGTGACCACCGGCTTCAAAACCTTCAGCTACAACAGCATCGCAGCCAGCCTGCTGTGCTTTTAGTGCAAACTTACTGCTGCTGACTACATGCACTACTTTTATACCTGCCTGTTTTAAAACAGCAGTCCAGGTAGCGGGATTACCGGCAGAGGTAAAAACAACCGGTACCTGTTCATCTATAATTATTTTGATGTGCTGATCAATATCGGGGTACAGGAGCGGTACATTTACGCCGAAAGGTTTGCTGGTGGCTGCCCTGCATTTTTGAATCTGCTCTTTCAATACTTCCGGACGCATACTGCCGCTGCCGATTAAGCCAAGCGCCCCGGCATTGCTTACCGCACCCGCCAGACGCCAGCCACTGGCCCAAACCATTCCCGCCTGGATAATGGGATAATCAATACCAAAAAGATGAGTAATTCTGTTGGTGAAAGATGGCATTCGTTTGGTGCTTTTTATCAACTTCCTTCAATTCAAAATGCCTGTATAGCTGCTGCATTATCCAAGATCTATATCTGTGTTATCGCCAATATTAAGTGATCTCGTTTCGCCTTTTATACCCGTATCGCTGCCAATTAATGAATCATCCAGCACCACATCATACAATTTTGAAAACGATCCTATAATAGAATCTTTTACAATTGTATAATTTAACAACGTACTATCGCCGATGGTAACATTGGGACCAATAACCGAGTTTTTTATATCACATCCTTCGCCGATACTAACCGGCGGGATGATAATTGTATTTTCATACCTGTCCAGCTCAGGAATTTTGCCGCCAAACTTTTTCAGTAAAGTGGCGTTAGATTCCAGTATCGTTTCCTTCTTACCACAATCAAACCAATTTTGTACTTTGAACGATTTGAAGGTTGAACCGCTCTGTATCATGCATTCCAGCGCATCTGTAAGGCTCAGGTCATTGCGTGCAATGTCTTTCTTTTCAATTATTTTTTTGAGGCAAGTAAATAACAAATCAGTCTCCATTATTTTATAAATGCCTACCAGCGCCATATTGCTTTTTGGTATCGCAGGCTTTTCTACCACGCGGCTTATAAAGCCGTCTTCTTCAATTTCTGCCACGCCAAAATTGCGGGGATCGTCTACTTTTTTTACACCCAGCATAGAATAAGGTGAGCTGAGCATTTGTTTAATATCATATTCTGCAATCGTATCTCCCAGTACTATAAATACTTCCTCGCTGCCAATAATCTCCTTAGCAAGATCAATCGCATGACCTGTACCGTACCGTTCATTCTGGTAAACAAAATGGCAATTAAGATGGGGATATTTTGCTTTTACATAATCCTGTATTTTTTCGCCCAGGTAACCCACGATAAATATAAAATCGTTTATCCCGGCTTCGTGCAATTGATCAACTATGATACTTAAAATAGTTTTACCTGCTAAGGGTATCAACGCCTTGGGCTGTGTGTAAGTATGTGGACGCAATTTTGTGCCTGCGCCGGCAACCGGGATAATAGCCTTCATTGTAAAACCTTACACCTGCTAAGTGCTACATTTTTATTGGTAATTATGATGTTGCTTATTTTAAACAGGTTGTGAAAGTAGTGAATTTTGTGTAAACGGTACACCATAAAAAATGTCATTATTTTTACTACCTCCGTTAAAGTTAGTGCGGGTTTGTATATTTGCACCTTAAAAATAACGCATGCAAAAAGATACATTGGTTTTTGATTTAATAAGGCAGGAAATGGACCGTCAACGGCACGGGATTGAACTGATTGCTTCGGAAAATTTTACTTCTTTACAGGTGATGCAGGCATCAGGCTGTGTTATGACCAATAAATATGCGGAAGGCTACCCCGGCCGCAGGTACTATGCGGGCTGCGAAATTGTTGACCAAACGGAACAACTGGCTATCGACCGTCTGAAGCAGATCTTTAACTGCGATTATGCCAATGTACAACCGCACAGTGGTGCACAGGCCAATGCTGCGGTAGCCCTGGCTGTATTGCAACCGGGTGATATTATCTTAGGGCTGGATTTAAGCATGGGCGGCCATCTTACCCATGGCTCTCCGGTAAACTATTCCGGTAAATTGTATGAAGCCCATTTTTATGGTGTGGTAAAAGAAACCGGTTTAATTGATTATGATACACTGGAAGAAAAAGCAAGAACATTAAAACCGAAATTGATTTTTTGCGGCGCCTCCGCCTACAGCCGCGACTGGGATTATGCCCGCATAAGAAAAGTGGCGGATGAAGTAGGTGCTTTTGTACAATGTGATATGGCACATCCGGCCGGTTTAATTGCCAAAGGATTATTAAATTCCCCTTTTGAACATTGTCATTTCGTTACTTCTACCACACATAAAACATTGCGTGGTCCAAGGGGCGGCATTATTTTAATGAAAAAAGATTTTGAAAATCCTTTTGGTTTAAAAGATGTAAAAGGCAATACCCGCCTGATGAGTAACCTGATGGACATGGCTGTTTTCCCGGGAATACAGGGCGGACCATTACAACATATTATTGCTGCAAAAGCTGTGGCATTCGGCGAAATTTTAACGGATGAATTTACGGATTACGCTAAACAGGTAATTGTAAATGCACAGGCCATGGCAAAAGCTTTTGTTGAAAAAGGTTATGAATTAATCAGCAACGGTACAGACAATCATTTAATGCTGATTGACCTGCGCAACAAAAACATCAGTGGTAAAAAAGCAGAACAGGCGCTGGTAAAAGCAGATATTACTTTAAACAAAAACATGGTGCCCTTTGATGACAAAAGTGCATTTGTTACCTCAGGCATTCGCGTAGGTACAGCCGCCATCACAACACGTGGTATGAAGGAAGAGCACATGCAGTTTGTTGTAAACGCACTGGACAATGTATTAATGAACGCAGACGATGAAAAAGTCATCAGCACCATCCGTGGCCAGGTGAATGAATTTATGGGACAGTTTATTTTATATCCTGAATTGGGATAGCATCAAAAATTTATTTGTATGATACAGCGCATTCAATCCGTATGGCTTTTAATAGCATCCATTGTTACTTTTCTTACGTTAAAATTGTCCTTTTACAGCGGCACTTATCTGCCTGATAATTTATACCACCAGTTAAATGGTACGGAAAATTTTACATTAATGATACCGACCATCGGCTTGGGTGTGCTAACCCTGATCACGATTTTTTTATTTAAAAACAGGGTTACTCAATTATGGCTTTGCATAGCCGCCATTGCGCTGGATGTAATTTTGGTGATCCTATATTACATGGCAACCAAAAATTTTTCAAAAGGTGACTATGCCTTTACAGCGGTATTGCATGCAGTTATTATCGCTGCATTATTGCTTGCAGCAAGCGGCATTAATAAAGACGAAAAATTGATAAAAGACAGTAATAGGTTGAGGTGATGAACGCCACTTATTTAAAAAAGAGGCTGTCTCAAAGCATGAGCAGCCTCTTTTTCGTTAGATGATATCTAATAATTGTTCTAAGATTAAACATACCAGTTGCATTGAAAAGTATAAAAGTTAACTGCTTGGTTTTTATTTTTGATAAAGGCTCTTTTTTTAAGCCAGCAATAATGCTTTAGCTATTTTCAGCCATGCAGTGACAATATTGATGCATTAATTTAGACGTACACCAAAGGCTAATTATTGTTTGCAAAAACGTTCCCGGTATTCGTTGCAATTTGATGGGTTTTATTATATTTTTATAAACGGATTCGGTTATTAATTTTAGATAAATACCAATGAAAATACTGTTCGATCTTTTTGATCCTTTATTGTGGCTATTTATATTGGGACCTTACATCCTGGTCCTCTTAACCATTTATATCATCTTGAAAATGGCTAAGCAAATATTTAAAGAAAAATAGTTGCACGTTTAACTGAAAAAGCTACTTTTTGAATATTACAAAACTGTGACTATAAAAACTTTCCCGTATAACTTTCCTTACATTTCTTCAAGTCAGCTGGCTTTCCTGCAAACACCAGGTTTCCTCCGGCATCGCCTGCTTCAGGTCCCAGGTCTATTACCCAGTCTGCAGACTTAATAACATCTGTATTGTGTTCAATCACCAGGATAGTATGGCCCTGTTCTATTAAGGCATTAAACGATGCAAGCAGTTTTTTAATATCATGAAAGTGAAGCCCCGTAGTAGGTTCATCAAAAATAAAAAAGATATGCCCTTGCGATTTGCCCTTGCCTAAAAAAGAAGCCAGCTTCACCCGCTGCGCCTCGCCGCCACTCAGCGTATTGCTGCTCTGGCCCAGTTTTACATAGCCTAAACCCACATCACTCAAAGGTTGTATTTTCTTTGCAACATCGGCCTCTTCCTTAAAAAATACAATGGCGTCATCCACACTCATATCCAGCACTTCATAAATACTTTTTCCTTTGTAAGTTACTTCCAGCACTTCTTCCTTAAACCTTTTTCCACCACACACTTCACAGGTTAAATGCACATCTGCCAAAAACTGCATTTCAACAATCTGTTCGCCTTCACCTTTGCAGGCATCGCACCGACCCCCATCTACGTTAAATGAAAAATGCTTTGGCAAAAATCCCCGCATTTTACTGAGCGGTTGTTTACTGTACAATTCCCTTATTTCGTCGTATGCCTTAATGTAAGTAACCGGGTTGCTGCGGGATGATTTACCAATGGGGTTTTGGTCAACCATTTCAATTTGTGAGATGGCATCCAGATCACCCGTAACAGATTTATGTATTCCTGCTTTATCAACGCCTTCCCCTTTAATTTTTTGTAGCGCAGGATATAAAATTTGTTTTACCAATGTTGTTTTACCGCTGCCGCTTACGCCACTCACCACACAAAAAACATTCAACGGAAATTCAACGTTGATGTTTTTAAGATTGTTTTGCCTGGCACCTTCTACCGTAATACTCTGGTTCCATTTACGCAAATGTTTGGGTGCATCAATGCTCAATTCTCCTTTAAGGTATTTACCGGTAAGACTGTTTTTATCTGCGATCAATTCCTTGTAATTGCCTGCTGCCACCACTTCTCCGCCCAGGTGACTTGCCAGCGGCCCCATATCAATAATATAATCGGCTTCCCGCATCATCATTTCATCATGCTCCACTACAACCACTGTATTTCCGAGATCACGCAATTCTTTTAACACCCTGATCAGTCTTTCGGTATCCCTGCTGTGCAGACCAATCGAAGGTTCATCAAGGATGTAGAGAGAGCTGGTTAAATTACTTCCTAAGCTTCTCGTCAATTGAATACGTTGGCTTTCGCCTCCGCTCAAAGAATTGGCCAACCGGTTTAGCGTAAGGTAACCAAGGCCCACATCTGTCAATGTTTTAATCCGGTGATGTATTTCTATCAGAATTCTTTTGGCTACCTTTTCATCATAAGCACTGAGCTTTAAATTATCAAACCAAACCTGCAAATCTTTAACGGGCAATTCGCACAATTCACCAATGTGTTTGCTACTTACTTTTACATACAAAGCTTCTTTGCGTAAACGATATCCTTTGCAATCCGGGCAAAGTGTTTTGCCACGATAGCGGCTTAACAAAACGCGGTACTGTACCTTGTATAAATTTTGTTCTACTTCTTTAAAAAAATCGTTGATACCATTGGCGTAACTATTTCCTTCCCACAACAGGCGGTATTGCTCTTTTGTAAGATCTATAATGGGCGTATGAACAGGGAAATTAAAATTTTTGGCGGCTCTGATAAACTGATCTTTCCACATGCTCAATTTTTCTCCCTTCCAGGGTGCTACCGCTCCTTCATATACACTTAATTGTTTGTTGGGAATTACAAGGTCCGGATCAATCCCCAGCACCAGTGAAAATCCTTCACAGGTGGGACAGGCTCCAAACGGATTATTAAATGAAAATAAATTAGGAACAGGTTCTTCAAACTGTATTCCGTCCAGTTCAAATTTATTGCTGAAGTGTATTATTTTTTTCCCATTTACTTCCAGCATCAGTGTCCCTTCGCCTTCATAAAATGCAATACCAACGGAGTCGCTGATGCGGTGCGTATCATCTTCATCAAATTCTTTAACAACCAGCCTGTCTATCAATAAGCAGGTTTGCGCTGGCAATTTCAAATTATTGTCTTCAAGCAAATCTTCAATACGTTGTGCCTCAAAAGTCCCGCCAATGGCAGCATTCGGAATGGCTACTCTTGAAAAACCCTTCTGTATTAATATATTCAGTTCTTCCTTTATATCTCGATTGGCATGCAGTTTAAATGGCACCAGCAATAGTACTTTATCTCCCTCTTTTAAACCAGCGATGGCTTTTACTACGTCCGTAACATCATCTTTTTTTACTTCCCTTCCGCTAACCGGCGAAATGGTTTTACCGGTTCGTGCAAATAACAACCGCAGGTAGTCATAAATTTCCGTCATGCTGCCAACGGTGCTCCTTGGCGTACGGGTAATTACTTTTTGCTCAATCGCAATGGCCGGGCATAAACCCTTGATATAATCCACATCTGGTTTGTTCATGCGTTGCATAAACTGCCTTGCGTAGGCGCTTAAACTTTCAGCATATCGCCGCTGCCCTTCAGCAAATAAAGTATCGATGGTTAATGAAGATTTGCCCGATCCGGACACACCCGTAACTACTACGAGTTGGTTGCGTGGTATCGTTACCGTTACGTTCTTCAGATTGTGTACCCTGGCGCCTTTTATAAAAATACCGTCAGTATTATTTGCGGGATTAAGAGGCTTTTTTTTATTGATAGATTTCGTTGTAGTCATATATAGAAATGCAAAAATAAGCCGTTCTTTTTTGCTGTAGTGATATTGTGAAAGTATTGCCAAAATCCATCCAGCAATATTTACCGTACATGAATTATATTATTTTTATTAAACAATATGTCAAAAAAAAATTTTAAGAAATATTTGGCAATTCAAAAATTATTCATACTTTCACATTCCAATATCCAATAAAGTGAAAAGCCAAGAACGCCTATCTAAGAACTTCTACGCTCATCCCATCTTATTGGTTTCCAAACAAAAGTCCTAAACCAACAAAAACTGTAGAAGTTTATGAAATGCCTTATCAATTTAACCGACCAGCAGTTAGTACATCTTTACATGGATGGAGACACTGACGCTCTTTCAACACTTGTAACACGTTACAAGGACCGAATTTACACTTCAATTTATTTGCTTGTAAAAGACAAGTACCTGGCAGAAGATCTGTTCCAGGATGTGTTTATCCGTATCATCGATACGCTGAAAGGCGGACGATATACAGAGGAAGGAAAGTTTTTGCCATGGGCACTGCGCATTGCACACAACCTTTGCGTAGATCATTTCAGAAAAGTAAAACGCAGCCCGAGTATCAAAACAAGTGACGACCGCGACATTTTTGAAGTGCTTAATTTCTCTGAACCAAGTGCAGAACACCGTATGATGCAAAGCCAAAGTCACGACAGGGTTCGCAGAATGATTGATATGCTGCCTGAAGATCAGCGTGAAGTAATCATCATGCGCCACTATGCAGACCTGAGCTTTAAGGAAATTGCAGATCTTACCAAATGCAGCATCAATACAGCTTTAGGCCGTATGCGCTATGGTTTAATCAACATGCGCAAAATGATGGCAGAAAAACAAATTGCTTTATAAAGTTAATAAGTAACCCCCTTTAAAAGTAAAACCCTTCACAATTGAAGGGTTTTACTTTTATACACAGTTCCAGAATGTTAAAGTTGCTTTTTATATATACCCAATACTTTGTCGAGATGGGCTGCAAATTCTTTTGCTCCTTTTGTCGGGTCATAGCCATAACCGCCTGGCACCAATAATTTGCCTTCGCTGTCTACAAACACATAATTTGGCTGGCCGCTGGCCTGTATCAATTGTTGTTGTAAATCTTCATTTCTATCTCCTACCGTTACCACCTGCCCGTTTAATACTTTGGAAAAAAACTTTTCATTGTCGGGCAATTCTTCGTCATCATAATCGCTGAATAAAGACACCACAACAAAATCATTTTTCATTTTACTGATCACTTCTTTATCCGGCCAGATAGATGCTTCAAACTTCCGGCAATTGACGCATTGGATACCCGTAAAATCAATCATCACCGGCTTGTGCAGCAACTTGGACGCAGCAAGCGCCTCTTTGTAATCGTAGTAAATGGTCAGGTTATTTTGTTTGGCTGCCAGCGGCTCATAATTGCTTAGACGTTTTACATATTTTACAGGCGGCAGCGCCGCTGAAGCAGGCTGACTATTATCAATAGTTAAGGCTGATTTTTCTGTTTGATTGTACAAAATAAAATCCTGGGTACCCATTGCGGGAACAAAAGCAGAGACTGCATTTAAAGGAGCGCCCCACAAACCCGGTATTAAATAAACAGAAAATGCAAATGAAGCTATGGCCAGCATCAACCTTGGTATAGGAATGTATTGTAACCCCCAATCATTCTTTGGCAATTCACTATCATGCTTAAAAGTCAGTTTACCCAACAAGTAAAACCCCAGCAGGGAGAAAATTACCACCCATAATACAATAAATACTTCCCTGTCCAAGATGCGCAGGTTTTTTGCCACATCTACGTTGCTTAAAAACTTAAGAGCAAAAGCCAGTTCTACAAAGCCCAGTGTTACTTTCAAAGCATTTTGCCAGCCACCACTTTTGGTTAATACGGTCAACAGCCTGGGAAAAAAAGCAAAAATGATAAATGGAAATGCCAGACCAAACCCAAAACCAAACATGCCACTGACCGGGCCCAAATTGCCCGCTTTACCGCCCGCCAATCCTAAGATGGAGGCCACAAAATTACCCGTGCAGCTGAACGAAACAACCACCAAAGTAAAAGCCATAAAGAAGATGCCAGGATAACTGTTGGAATTACTTTTGCTATCCAGTCTATTGGCCCAGGAAGATGGAAGATTGATATCGAAAGCACCTAAAAAAGATAGTCCAAAAACAAGGAACATCAAAAATAAAAACAGGTTGAATATCCAATGAGTAGATAAATTATTCCAGAATGTTTTTGGTACCACCGAAGCCAGCGCACCGATGGCAGAATAAATAAGGATGATAGATACCGCATAAAATAATACATTCTTTCTTCCCTGCAAAGGCGTTTTGCTTCTTTTTAAAAACAGACTAACGGTAACGGGTACCAGCGCATAAACGCATGGCGTAATAAAAGCCAGCAGCCCGGCTCCCATACCCAGCATCAGTAATATTATCCACGATTTGTTGGCAAATCCTTCATCTGCCACCACCGCAGTTTTTACGTCAGAAGTGTTTTCTTTATATTCAAACTGCATGGAAACCGTTTGATCGGCGGATTCCACGCTTTCACCCTTTTCATAATAATAATTAATGTTAGCTTTTATGCGGATACTGTCTCCTGAATTTAATTTTACTTTCTGTAACCATTCTACCGAATCGGTATAAAAATGAATGGCAGCATTATTTAACGCCGCATCATTTTTCGTTTGCATATGTCCTTTCTCAACAATACTGTCGGCTAAATAGTTTTGAACAGTTGAATCAAACTGAATAGCAGTATTTACAGGTAACTCAGCAGAAATTTTCTTAATTGAAAACAATTTTATGCCAGGGGATGGCTTAGCTGCAATATGCAAAATGAATTCTCCTTTGCCTTTCTCTTCCTTGCTAAAACTAAACTGCACAGGTTGTTGGTCCTGTGCAGTAATGGCGAGTAATATAAAAAAACTCAATCCCGATAATACGATATGTTTTATCATTTTAAAATTGTAACTGCTAGTTTAATGCGATATTGAAATTTTCAGTTGTAGGCGGCATACAGGTTCTGTCATTACAAATCATCGACTCAACAGTTCCGCTAACATTGGTCTTGATCTTTCCCTTTACCGTAACCGTTTTAACAAAATCAACCTTACCTTCAAAATACTTCACATTTACTTTAAAATTTTTATCAAAGTAAGATACCAGCTTGCCTACTTCCTTCGGCTTTGCAGCTGCAACAGTAACCAGCCCGTTATTGGTAAATTTAAATTCTGTGGGTATCGGGCCGCCTTCCGGAGTTGTTTGTGAGTAAACATGCCAGCCAGAAGGTGGTGTTGCTGTCATGTGTAGTTCGTACCTGTTATCAGCCAGTTTTTTTGCTGTGAAGCTCCAGCTTATTTTTTGCTGTGCCGTTGCCACGTTTAATAATAGGGTTAATAAAATACCAGTTACTATTTTTTTCATTTTTGTTATCTTTTAAGTGGAGGTACAACAAAGTAACGGCCAATTAGTTTTTAAAGATGTTAAACACTGTTAAACAGTTGGGTTAAGCAGCTGTTAATTAATTCCAAATAAGTGAGCGAATATTTTTTTGCCATCTTCATTACCTAATACATTGCTGCAGGCCCGCTCTGGGTGAGGCATCATGCCAAATACATTTCTTTCCCTGTTACAGATTCCTGCAATGTTATGGATAGCTCCATTGGGATTGGCTTCACTGTTAACAGTACATTTATCATCACAATAGCGGTAAATAATCTGGCGATGCATTTCCAGCTCTTCAAGTGTTTTATCATCCGCAAAATACCTGCCTTCACCGTGTGCCACGGGAATTTTAAGCGCTTCACAGGTTTCAGATGCCGCTTCTTTTATAAAAACATTTTTACAAACAAATTGCTGGTGACTGTTTCGTAGCAGTATGCCTGGTAATAAACCGCTTTCGCACAAAATTTGAAACCCATTGCATATACCAAGCACCTTACCACCTTTATTGGCGAATTCAATCACACTTTGCATCATCGGGCTAAATTTGGCGATGGCGCCACAACGCAGGTAATCACCATAACTAAAACCGCCCGGCAACACAATGCAATCATCAGTAGTAAACATGCTAAGGTCTTTATCCTTGTGCCAAAGCTCCACTACTTCCTGTTTAAGGTCGGTTTTAAGAGCTTCTATCATGTCTCTATCGCAATTACTGCCGGGAAAAACTACTACGCCAAATTTCATACTAGTGTTTGTGTTTAATTTTTATTGAGAAAGCTTTGCCTTGATTTTATTGTAAATCAGGAGCAAAAATACAATTACATTTTAATTATTGTTCGAAGTAGCTGAACGCAATTACAAAACCTACCATCAGCCAGTGCAATAGCAACGGAAACCATTTTTTTTGAGGATACAGAAAAGCGCTTCCCACAAAGGCTGATAGCGGTACAGCACACAATATCCAATACTCAAAACTATGAGCGGTGTTTATAAAGGGAATAAATATAGCTACGATCAAATACAAAAATACCAGCGTCCAGCTTTTACGGGTTTGCACAAGCTGGCGCCTGAAATTTTGTTGTACGTAGAATATTCCGATTACGGTAGCAAACAGTACTATAATCATGGCTGCGGAGGCCCAGTAAGATTTGTAAAAAACAGGCAGACTTACAGAAAAGCCGGGCAGCTTATATCCTTTCCATTTATCTGCCAAAAAAACGTAGGATAACAAAAAATAATAAGGAGTAATAATACCCAGCAATGCAATCAGCCACTCTGCCAATTTAAAGGGGCGTGTTAAGGTAAGACCGACAATAATTAAAATAGCAAATGCGATAGAGGGAAAGTAAAAAAAAGTAGAAATTCCTATAATAATACCGATGTTAAACAGGGCCGACCTTGCATTTTTGTTATTGTACAGCCCGCTCATACTCGCCCAAACCCATATCAGCAGCGTATTCACAATAAGCGGTGCAGATAGTACATTCCATTCTTTAAAGAGTGAAGTTATCAGAAGGTAGGCCATTCCAGCCAGGTAATTTGGCTTTTGCATTAAACGCTGGTCGTTAGCCAGTTTATTGAAAGTGATGGCCTGCGTGTACAAAAAAATAAAGCTGATAAAAGAATAAATTACCGGCACATTTCTTCCTAAGGGTGCAAGCTGGGCCAGCAGTGTCTTAAATAGAAAACCATCCGTTTGTTGGGGAATTGGTATGGTGGGATGCAAAAAAACAGGCAACTTCAGCAGCAGCCCGTATACCAGCAGCAAAAATGTATTGTAAGGATTGTTGGCCTTGAATGTGCCTGTCACGTAAGGATCTGTTTTATGCACTGCAAAAGTGCACATTAATTGTGGCTTTAAAAAATCATTCCAAAACTAATGGCAGTGCCTAAAAATCAATTTTGGCAAAACATATCTGCTGGCGGTAAGAACAAGGCACAATCATTTGCCGGGCGCCGGTTTGTTTGGCATACCGTATCATAAATTCATAACCTTTGTCATAACTTTTCAGGCTGGGATTCCTGGTTAAAGTACCGTCACCGGCTATAACATTGTCAATCAGCAACGGGTTTCTTTTATCTGAATTATTGAATAAGAAATGAATTCCTGCGCCGGTATTAAAAGTAGCGTAAGACAAATAATTATCAGTTATATCTGCAAATTGTTCTTTATGAATGATATTACTCCATTCGGTTACGCCTTTGTTATCTATGCTTTGCACTAAAATATTATAATAATAATACCGGTTATTGTAATAATTATTAAAACTATTATACGGCCTGTAATAACCACCATAATATGGGCTGTAAAAATTGTAATAATAAGGATTGGAGAAAGGAGAGTTATAGAGGTAGTCCCACCGGTTCCACTGATTGTTACCCGTACTTTGGGCCGAAAAATCTTCAGCTACCAACAAATATCCACCATCTTTTTTTAAGATGAGGTTGCGGATAAAAAAGTCGTTAAAGGCATATTTCAACCCGCCTTTTTCTTTGGCGATACTCCGCACACTATCCGGCAGCGGATTAAAAACACTTGTATAGATACTATCCCCTTTTATATCCCAAACAGAAGCATAAATGCCAGTTATATTACCACGACGTTCTCCATAATAAAATGAGCTGAGCACGTACCTTTTATTGACATTATCCACTTTAATTTTCACTTCGTCTATATACGTTTTATTCAACGGCAGCACCCTGTAAGTAAACGTGTCCTGCATTGCAGGTTTGGTAACCAGATCGAGCGTACCAATATCATCCCTGGCACTCGACTTAATTGATTTTGCAAATACAAAAGTTCCATCGTTGTCTACAAAAAAATCGCTCAGGACATCCTTTCTTTCATTGTAGTCCATTATCTGGCGGCTTTTATGTATGGGCTGCAGTTGATTGTCATATAACAACGTTGCAAAATTAAAGCGGTCGTCTTTTTTCTGTATTTTGAAAACCATTATTTTTTGCTTGTCTTCACTGGCTACCACGTTGTAAATTTTATTATCGCCAAATACACCTACCTGCGTGGTATCCAGTAAAACAGGCTCATTTAATTTTTTAACATTGCCGTCAATTTTAGCAGCCATACAATATACCACCCCCCTTTTTTGGTATTGGTATATCAGGTAAAAAAAATCAGGATACACAACAAAGTCAACATTAAATGCTTTGGAAGGAATAAAATCAAGGTCCACCTTTTCCTTTAGTTCCATATCGCCCTGGTAAACAGAAATCGCATACCTTGAACTCACATTTTTGAATACAAGTATATTTCCGCTTACTTTACCTACAATTTCAAAATCCATGTCGCGGCTATTCTCTTTTAACACATCCGAGTAAGAAATTTTTTGCGCCTGCAAAAACAGGGGCAACAAAAACAACATGGTAATAAACGAGACTCTTCCTTTCATGGTAATGCGGCAATTTTATAATTTAAAATTAAGCTATAATCTTTTAATAATTTGTAAACAAGATGGCGGAACTTTTGTTTTTACATAATTATAACCAGTGTTTTATTTATGTTAAAAATTTACCGGCGGTATAAGTATGCTCATTCACCTACGCTGTTTTTTCATCTTCAAATAGCTATCTAATAAAATTTTTATGCAGACAGTATTAATAACGGGCGGCACCGGAATGATTGGTAAAGCTATTACGCACCAGTTGTTACAAAAACATTACAGTGTAATTGTATTAAGCAGGAAACTGCCTGATGAAATTGTGAAAACCCCGGGCCTGTCCTATGCAGTGTGGGATGTTAAAAAACAAACAATTGATATGGAGGCGATAAAAAAAGCGGATCATATCATACACCTTGCAGGCGCTGGTGTGGTTGATAAAAAATGGACTGAGGCTTATAAAAAAGAAATACTGGACAGCAGAACAGATAGCAGCAGTTTATTAGTCAGCAGCTTAAAAAAAACTGCTAATAAAGTTAAAACTGTTGTAAGCGCATCTGCCATTGGTTGGTATGGTGCAGATAAAAGCGGCAAGCCATTTACGGAAACAGATCTGCCCGCAAACGATTTTCTCGGCAATACCTGCAGGTTGTGGGAACAGAGTATTGATGCTGTTATGGGCCTGGGGATACGACTTGTAAAACTTCGTACCGGGATTGTACTAAGTAACACTGGTGGAGCGCTGGCAGAATTTAAGAAACCGCTTCATCTTGGCGTGGCTGGCATATTAGGTGAGGGAAAGCAAATGGTTAGCTGGATACATGTGGATGATCTTTGCAGGATGTATATCTCCGCGATAGAAAATGAATATCTGTCAGGCGTTTATAATGCAGTGGCTCCTGCGCCCGTTACCAATAAAGCCTTAACGATTGAACTGGCAAAGCAAATGAACGGTAAATGGTTTATACCAATTAAGGTACCTGTAATGGTGCTAAAATTAATGATGGGCGAAAGAAGTATTGAAGTTTTAAAAAGCACTACAGTAGGCGCTGCAAAAATTCAACAGGCTGGCTTTTCCTTTTTGTACCCTTCTATCAGCGGTGCTTTAAAGCAATTGTGTCCCAAATAACAGTCCCCCAAAGAACGCTAAGTATACAGGGAACGCAAGGGTTAATATGTTGCGTCAAATGTTTTCTTTGTTCCTCCTGGAGTGAACCCATCTATAAATCGGTTTTAATAATCCGGTTATAACTCCACCAGCAAAACAGTACCAGGTAAGCAGCGCACAATACCATTACTACCGGAGTATAATTAGTTGGCAGCACACCCCTTGCCAGGCTTTTTACGGGATTATCAGGAAAAGTCAGTAAGCCGTCAGCTGCGTTCATGGGCAGGTAATCGCCCATACTGCCAAGATCAATGGTATTGTCTCTTCTTAATTTGATGCTCCAGATATCGAGAAGCTGTGACACGAAATTTTCAAAACCCATGTAGATAAAAAACATACCGGTCGCAAAACCTGTACGCCTTATCAGTACGCTGATTAACAAAGCCACCATATTATATGTAAGAGCCTTTAAAAAGAAAATTCCGGTGATTGAAAATCCTTCCAGCGAAAAAGAGGTGCCCGATGCCAGGCCAAAAACCAAGGCAGTCAGGATGACTAACGCCGTGCTTGCCAATGCGGCAATTATTGCTAACACAATCTTGACTTCAATAAACTGTTTCCTGCTCCATCCGTCGATGATATTTTGACGATGCGTGCGATAGGTGAATTCGTTTGTAACCAGCATAATGATTAATAAACCAGGCAGCAGCAAAATGCAACCGGCAAAATAACTTGTTGTATGCCAGGTTCTGTCAAAATCATATGGCGAAAATGAGCTCATCATTTTTGCTGCGTTTACCTCGCTAATCATGTTTTTATATACGCTGAAAGCCACATAATTAACGGCTACTACGCCCAATGCAAAAAAACTGCTTAGTATAATGAAGGCATTGTAATTTTTAATTTTCAGCCATTCTATCTTCAATAATTGTATCATAACAAACAACTGTTTTAATTAGTCAGTTCAAAGAATTTAGATTCCAGGCTTTTCTTTTTTAGTTGCATATAATTCAGCACCACCCCGTTTTCAAAACAATAACGGTTAATGCTTTCCAGGTTGGTAGTGCCAACCGGATAAAACAACTGCAACAAATTATCATGTTCTTTCATATCGTTGTAACCGGTTAAACGGCCAATAATATTTTTTAGCTTTTCCATATCGGGTGCTCCCAATTCAACAATATCGTCATTGGCTAAAATTTCATTTACATCGCCGGCAGCAATGAGTTTCCCTTTTTTCAAAATCGCCACATGCGTGCATACTTTTTCCACTTCGTCCAGTAAATGGCTGGCCATAATAATAGTTTTTCCTTGCTGGCGTAATTGCTTTATCAACTCCCGTATTTCTGCAATGCCCACGGGGTCAAGTCCGTTGGTTGGTTCATCAAAAATCAACACATCCGGATTACCCAATAAACAAGCCGCAATGGCGAGCCGTTGTTTCATCCCCAATGAATAGGTACTAAAACGGGAATCTTTACGCTCTGTAAGATTCACTGTTTCCAGTACCTGCAGAATATCCTCATCACCTCTTTGTTTAATGGCAGCAGTAATTTTTAAATTTCTGACAGCAGATAAATAATGATAGAAGTTAGGAGTTTCCAAAAAAGTACCAATCTTCCTCCGGCTGTTTTCATCCGGTGTGGTATCAAATAAAGTGTAACTGCCCGCAGTGGGTTTTAGAATGTCCATGATAATACCGAGCATGGTGGTTTTACCGCTTCCATTAGGCCCCAGTATACCAAAGACCGAACCTTTCGGGACACTGAATGTAACGCCATTCAGGGCTTGCACTGCTCCATAATTCTTACATAAGTTATCAACAGAAAGAATCGACATAAGTTATTTGCAATTAGGGTTTGAAGATAAGGGATTTTATCACCGTGGAAGGACGCAAATGGGACCAGTGGCAATTACCGTTCGTGTTGCTGATGCCAGATATTGCTGAAGTTTCCGATCATGGCAATGCCGCTCCAGTTATAAGCAAGGCGTTGTAACTGCAGGTTGTCGATATCTTCCTGCAACACTTTCCTGGTAAAGGGATTGATGGTTCCGCCAGGGGCCAGCGGCGCTGCTACAGGGCTGTACTGAAATTGCGGATCAACAATTGTACCTCTCGGATACATAATACCCGGCGTTCCCTTACCACGAATATCCAACATGTCCGGATGATCCAGGCCGATAGTATGGCCATATTCATGCGCCGCTGTAGTGGAATTGTTGAGCAGGTTATCCAGTAAAAAATACCCTGTATTACATCCTACTCCATCTACAAAAGAAATATTACCACTGGCAAATGCTTCAACCCTGAAATAATTATTGCGACGGTTGGTGTTTTCAAAAATCATCTCAGGCGTTAACGACTTTGCCCAGATGCCTTCAATATTAAAGACCACGTTATACACAGCATTTTTAATCTTTACTTTTCCTCCGGCTTCGTTCCAATGTTCGGCTATATCTTTCGCAATAGCCAGGCTAAGTGCGTCATTAGCCGCATCGCCATAAAAAAACAATGTGGAATAAATGCAAAGCTGCTGGCTGGCTGGTTTAATCTCTGCTTCGCCCATGATGTAAAATTACACTTTTATTCTTCATCTTGAAGGGCGGAATAAGTGAAGACAAACAATTGCCACACACCTTTTACTATCGCTGTTGTCTAATCATCCTGGAGGTCAAGAACTTGATTTTAAGAGATTATTTACCCGGGTTGAGATTATATTTTTTAACTTGGGTAAATTTGTTTTATGAGCAACTACTGGGTACACCCCAACATAGCCAAAGCCAGTACCATTTCAACTGATGTGTACACCAGTAAAATAGTATTTGACGCCGCGAAAGAAAAAATATTTGCTCCTTCCTGGCAATTCATTGGCAGTAAAGAAATGGTAAAATTTAATGGCGACGTACAACCCTTTACCTTGCTGGAGAATTATATGAATGAACCGCTGATGCTTACAAAAGATTCGGATGGCGGGGTGCATTGCCTGAGTAATGTATGTACGCACAGGGGGAATTTGATTGCTTACAAGCAATGCAGTAAGGCCACTAACCTGCGGTGCAAATATCATGGACGTCTTTTTGAGTTATCCGGCAAATTCATTTCAATGCCCGAGTTTAAAGAGGTAGAAAATTTCCCCGCCGAGGCTGACAACCTCCCGGTATTACCCTTATTTAGCTGGGGCAATTTGTTGTTTACCAGCCTGCACCAAAAAGAAACTGCTTCCAATTATTTTAGTGAGATGATGGAGCGCATGCATTGGTTACCAATTCATGAGTTTATTTATCGTCCTGATCTGGATAAGACTTTTAACATAGATGCTAATTGGGCCTTGTACTGCGAAAATTACCTGGAAGGCTTTCACATTCCTTTTGTGCACGCATCCTTAAACACTGCATTGAGTTTTGGCGATTATACAACAGAACTTTATGCCAAAGCCAGTCTGCAACTGGGCGTAAGTAAAGACGGTGCAGCGTGTTTTGATTTACCGGAAAGTTCTGTTGATTATGGTACCAAAGTAGCAGCTTATTATTTTTGGGTATATCCCAATATGATGTTTAATTTCTATCCCTGGGGTTTGTCGGTAAATATCGTTAGTCCGGTAGAAGTAAATAAAACCAAAGTTGCATTTTTAACTTTTATATGGAAAGAGGAATTGTATGATAAAGGTGCCGGCAGCGACCTGGATAAAGTTGAAATGGAAGATGAAGAAATTGTACAAAATGTTCAAAAGGGTATTGTATCAAGGTTTTACCAGCAGGGCCGTTATTCTGTTACAAGAGAGCAGGGCACGCATCACTTCCACCGTCTCCTTGCGGAGAGTTTAAATCGATGAGCTGCCCTACCGTTGTGACTGTTGCTAGTTGCGAAGCGGCTTACCGCTCTTCAAAATACTCTGTATTCTTTCAAGCGTTTTTTTCTCTCCGGTAAGGCTTAAAAACGCTTCCCTTTCCAGGTCTAAAAGATATTGTTCGCTTACCAGGGTAGGTTCGCTTAAATCGCCTCCGCACATTACGTAGGCTAATTTTTTAGCTACCGTAACATCGTGTGCAGTGGCATAGTTTGCTTTGTTCATTCCATTAATACCCGCCAGCAAAGTACCTAAAGCAGAGCGGCCCATCACTTTAATATCCGTGCGTTGTACTGGCATAATATAACCATCGCTGTGCAGGTCAATCACGGCCTGTTTGGCTTCAGCAATTCTCCTTCCGGGGTTGACGCTTACCTGGTCGCGGCCTTTACGATAAATGCCCATCTCAAACGCTTCTGCAGCAGAGGTTGCCACTTTGGCGGTTGCAATGGTAAGGAAACGGTTTTGTATGGTAAGAATATCTACTTCACCTTCCTGTGTTTCATCAGCCGCCCTCAGCACAAATTCTTTGGTACCTCCACCGCCGGGTATTACACCGATGCCCGCCTCAACCAGGCCCGTGTATGTCTCCGCCGCAGCGACCACTTTATCAGCATGCAGGCAAATTTCACAACCTCCACCCAAAGCCAGTCCATGTGGTGCCAGCACCACGGGTATGCCTGAATAACGCACCCGCATCATGGTATTTTGAAACATCCGGATGGCCATATCAATCTCATCATAATCCTGTTCAATGGCCAGCATAAAAATCATCCCAACATTTGCGCCTGCACTAAAATTGGCACCGTCATTAGCAATCACCAGGCCTTTATACTTATCTTCTGCCAGTGCAATTGATTTTTGAATGCCCTCCAATACTTCCCCGCCAATGCTGCCCATTTTTGTATACCACTCCAGCCCAAGTACATCATCTCCCAAGTGGTAAGATCGACAGGCGCTGTTTTTCCAGATGGTTTCATTGACAAAATTTTTCATTACAATAAATGCATCGCCCCCTGGTACGGGCTTATAATTTTTTGAGTTAACATCGTAGTATAAACGTTTCCCATTTTCAATTCTGTAGAAGTTAACTGCACCAGAAGCCAGCATTGTTTCCACCCATGGCGCAACATGGAAACCAGCCGCCTTCATGGCTTCTACAGTTTTAGCAACACCCAGCGCATCCCAGCTTTCAAATGCACCAATCTCCCATCCAAAGCCAGCCATCATGCCGTCATCTATGCGGTACAACTCATCGCTTATTTCAGGTATACGGTGAGAGATATAGGCAAATAAATGATAGTGAAACAAGCGGTAAAATTCACCTGCTTTATCTGTACCGGCACACAATGCTTTTAACCGTATTTTTAAATCGTCGATTGGTTTGGCAGTTTCAATTGTGGCAAACTTTGGCTTTTTGCGGGGTTCATATTCCAGTGTTGAAAGATTCAGCACCTGTATTTCTTTTTCGCCGCCAGCTGTTGCCGGCATCTTTTTAAAAAATCCCTGCCCGGTTTTATCGCCCAGCCAGTTATTCTCTACCATTTTATTTAGCCAGGTTGGGATTACAAACTGTTCCTTCGCCTCATCATCGGGGCAATTATCGTATACACCTTTGGCCACTTTTACCAGCGTATCAATACCTACCACATCAGCGGTGCGGAAAGTGGCTGATTTGGGGCGACCGATAACGGGGCCGGTAAGTGAATCAATTTCATCTACCGATAACTGCAGTTTTTCCATGGTGTTCATTATCGCCATCATGCCAAATACACCAATGCGGTTGGCGATAAAGGCCGGCGTGTCTTTACATAACACAGTGGTTTTACCCAATTGCAGGCTGCCGTAATCCATCAAAAAGTCAACCACACCAGGATCAGTAAAAGGAGTCGGAATAATTTCGAGTAAACGCAAATAGCGGGGCGGATTAAAAAAATGCGTACCGCAAAAATGTTTTTTAAAATCATCGCTCCGGCCTTCGGCCATCAGGTGAATAGGAATACCCGATGTATTGGAACTTATCAACGTTCCGGCTTTGCGGTATTTTTCAACTTCTGTAAAAATCGTTTGTTTAATGTCCAGTCTTTCTACCACTACCTCAATCACCCAGTCGCAACCGCCAATGTCTTTCATGTTATCCGTGAAATTACCAGTTGCTATTTTTTTAACAACATCCTTTGTATACACCGGCGAAGGATTTGATCTAATCGCTGCGGTCAGTGCATCATTCACAATTTTATTTTTGTCAGCAAGCTTTGCATCCGTGGGTAAATCCTTTGGTTGTATATCAAGCAATAAAACCTGCAAGCCCACACCGGCAAAGTGACAGGCAATGCGGCTGCCCATTACACCACTTCCTAATACCGCTACTTTTTTGATGATTCTTTTCATATGTATTTTTTAGCCCGTTGGGGATTGGGAAAATTAGTTAGTTAAACAACTATTTTGAAATTCGAAGGTAGCATTTTTAAATTATGCGAAAAATAAAAATCACTGCATAAAAATGTATGATTGGAAACTAAATCAATTAAGTGAATTGGCTCATTGTCCAAAAACGGATAGCTGGTTATTGCACTAAATTATCAGGGATAAAGTACAATTTTAACTTGAGTATCGCTGCCCAGGGAATAGTTGAAAATATTACTTACAAAGCTGTACCTGTCTTTTTCTGCCCAGATAAGAACCGGGTAGTTCGGAAAGAATTTTTTAAGCATAGGGTATTGAAAATAGTAACCCGATAAGGCGCTCGCAGGATATTTTGTAAGGTTGCCGGCAATGGTGTCAATAACAGAGGTAATTTGCTTTTCAGTAAGCAGGTAGGGATTAAAAAATGGTGTATAATAACTCGTAAAAAAACCACTATCACAAAAAGCCGGTAAACATTCTGGTACAGAAGATTCTACGATGACCTTGTTTTGGAGCTGGTATTGCTGCCGCAAAAACGAAATATATCGCAGCGACTTTTCTTTGTTGACAGGTGTCAGGTTTTTAAAATCCAACCAGATAGAAGCCGTTAGTTGCCTGACTTTATATACGTTTAAAATCTCTTCTATAAAAGGATGATTGCTTTCAGATGAATCATGATATACCAGCAATTTATTTTTACTGGTGTCAAAATACACATCCATTTCCAGTCCGGCCGTACCTGCAGGAAGCTGCTCCATTTTTTGAACCGTATTCACCGCCTTGCTCCATTTTTTGTTGGCCACTACCAAAGGCTGCTCACGTAATTTTAAATATTGGGGGCTACGGTTTATGGTGAACGATTTTGGTATCAGCACACGACTCATGCCTTTATGCAAAATAATATCTGCCGCCAGGCATATCAGCAATATGAGCACTGAGAGTGTATATTTGTTCAGTAAAAAATAACTTTTCTTCATTTAAATAAAGCCCCCGGCTTGGTTACTTTAAAAAACACATTTATCAAAGAAAAAACATCCCTACTGTTTTTTTCAAAGCTACTTATTTTACTAGGCGCTTTAAAATGTGTTTTCTTTTTTTATAATTATCGTGTAGCTAACGGCTGGTCAGTAGTTGATGCAAAAAATGCATTTCAGATAATTAAATGGTCTGTTTTGTATGATATTTTTTGCATTGCCCTCATTCACCTGCCATTGTTTATTTTGATTTCAGCGGCTACTCAACTGGTTCAAAAAAAACTAATTGCCTTGCCGCTTTTATTAATTTTTACATTGGCTGACACCCTTTTGATTGTGCTGAACCTGGCAGATATTTTTTACTTCCGTTTTCACCTGCAACGGGCCGATGCCGACCTGCTGTATGTTTTACGAAATCCTTTTGCCAATAGCACATTTACTGTTTTGTTGCTCGTACTGTTGATTGTATCGGCCAGTATCACAATAGCCTGGATTGTATACAGCAACTTATCCAAACTATTGCACCCAGCCGCAACTGGTAAACCCTTTATACTGACACTTATTTTACTACTGCTTTTTACCTTGCTCTTTTTTTGGAATGGCACAAAAAAAACACTGCCCTCTTATCCGCTAACCCAGCTGGAGCCTGTTCAATTGCCGCTGGCACAAAATTCTTTTCATACTTTTATCTATTCCCTTTACCGGCAAAATGAAACTTTTTTACCGGCCGCAAATTATATATCACCACAACAGGCTGCCCTGTTGTTTCCTGCATGGAAAAAAAATAAAACAGCTGGAGTGACTGATAAAAAAAATATCGTGCTGTTTATTATGGAAAGTATCCCATATGATTTTTTCGACAACAGCAGCCCCTACAAAGTAGCAATGCCGTTTATAGACAGCCTTGTAAATAAAAGTACTTTTTTCAGTAACGCATTTAGTTTTTCTTACAGCTCAAACAAAGGAATTACCGCTATACTTGCCGGATTGCCAACATTGACTGATATTCCTTTGTATCATTCCAATTTTTTATCCATGGAGCGAAGTGAGGTTGGAAAATTGCTGGCAAAAAATAATTACAGTTCTTCTTTTTTTATTGGCGATAATTATGATGATATGGGATTTGCGCAATGCTGCAAATGGTTGGGCATACAGCATTATTATTGCATGAAAGATATCCCGGGGTACCGGCAAATGGAAAAGCACAGCCTGGGTTTACACGATGAATATGTACTCTCTTTTATGCAACAAAAGATAGCCGCAATGCAACAGCCTTTCTTTGCGGCGCAGTACAATATCAGCACACATTACCCCAACGATTTGCCTAAATCGTTTAATGACAGATATCCCCGGCAAAATACCACACCTTCTATGAAAACGATGGCGTATTACAATGATTGCCTGCAGCAGTTTTTTAACGAAGCTGCTACAAAAAATTGGTATAAGAACACGGTATTTATTTTTTGCGCAGATCACTGGGCTACTCCCGATGCAGACAATGTAAAGCTGGACGAAACCAGTGGATTTAGAATACCGGTGTTTATTTATGAACCCGGCAAAGAAACCAAACGCACGATTGCTTCCCCGGTAAGTCAGCTGGATGTGGTGAACACTATTTTGCAGACAGGCAGTAAACAAGACAGTGTGTTGAGTTATGGCACAAGCCTGATGGATACTATATTACAGCCCAACCGGACTGTTTTTACCAAGATGAATAACGCAGTGTATGAGGCCATCAATAACGAATATGTACTGGGCTTTAATGCCATTGAAGGAAAGTCATTGTATTATTTTGATTACCTGACAGATACCCGGAAACAACATAATCTGCTGTCCCAACCCCGCTATACAACCGGCATTGACAGCATGGCCTTACGCATGAAGGCTTTTCTGCAAACAGCTTCTGCACATTACCGTAACAAGCATATTAGTAATTGACACCGGAAATTGCAGCGCTCGTTTTTTAAGATTGGTAGCAGGATTAAAATGTTAGTGCGTCAAATCTATAATTGAAGCTCTTTATCCCTGCGATTTAACTATGAGTATTAACAGCAAATCACCATCTGAAATTGCGGTCGGCACCGACGGTGAGACCGCAATTTCAGGCTCATCAAAATAAAAATATTCGCTGAATCGAAGTTGCTGCACAAAGCTGGAAAAGTATAAGAGAGTGACACAACAATGCTGAATTGAAATACCTCTGCCGGCAGAAAATATTTACTACTAACTTACCCCACTACCGTTTTTCACCGCTTCATCCGGGTTTACAAATTTTAATTTACCATCTGCATCTTCGGCCATTAATATCATCCCGTTACTTTCTATGCCCCTCATTTTTCTTGGTGCAAGATTGGTGACTACGGTAACCTGTTTTCCAACAATTGCAGAAGGATCAAAGTGCATAGCGATGCCGCTCACAATAGTTCTTACTTCAACGCCCAAATCTACTTCAAGCTTTAATAATTTATCTGCCTTGGCTACCTTTTCAGCAGCTATGATGGTACCTACTTTTAAATCTATTTTTGCAAAATCTTCAAAATTAATTTCAGGCTTCTTTGTTTCAGTCACTTCACCAGCAGCGGCTGTTTCAGCTGCACTTACTTTTTCTGCTGCTTCCTTGTTTTCTTTTTCCATTTTAATTTTTTCGCTTTTAATCTTTAATTTTTCTACCTGCTCTGTAACTTCCGAATCTTCAATTTTTCTGAATAACAATTGTGGTTCCCGCAACGAATAGCCTACACTCAATAAGTTGGGTTTACCTGCATTTGACCAGTCCAGCATCTTATCTACCACCTTCATCATGTAACACATTTTTTTGGCGGCATGTGGTAAAAAAGGATTGATGTACACGGCCAGGTTGGCCGTTAACTGCAAACAAATATGCAGGCAATTATCAATTAACTGCTGCCCTGCAGGATTGGTCTCCAAACTTTTCGCCACAATCCAGGGTTGCTTTTCCTGCATGTATTTATTGCCCTTCCTGGCAAGGTCAATCACTTCATATTGTGCATCCCTGAACTTGTATGTTTCAAGCAAACCACTGATAGTAACTTTTGTCTGCGCTATTTCTTCCAATAAAGCTTTGTCCGTTTCATCCAGCAATGCTGCATGCAATGGTGGTACTTTCCCCTTACACAATTTATGCATCAGCACAAAAGCCCTGTTTACAAAATTGCCAAATACATCCACCAGCTCGCCTTTCACTGCATCCTGAAAACCCTTCCAGGTAAATTCACTGTCCTTGGTTTCCGGCGCAATAGCAGTAAGGTAATAACGCAATGCATCTACCATTTGGTCGCCACCATTTTCTTTCTTTACAAAATCGTTTATGTAATCGTCCATCTCAATACTCCAGCCGCGGCTCGTGCTCATCTTATCCCCTTCCAGGTTCATGAACTCGTTGCTCGGTACGTTATCAGGCAACACATTCCCATGCAGTTTCAGCATTACGGGAAATATGATCGCATGAAACACAATATTATCCTTGCCGATAAAATGTACCAGCTTGGTATCTTCATTGTACCAGTAAGGTTTCCAGTCTTTATCATTGTCAAGCGCCCATTGTTTGGTAGCACTGATATAGCCGATGGGGGCATCAAACCAAACGTATAATACCTTGCCCTTCCCTCCTTCCACATTTTGTGGAAGAGCAATGCCCCAATCAAGGTCACGTGTTACCGCTCTTGGCATCAAACCTGCATCCAGCCAGCTTTTACATTGGCCAAGCACATTGGCTTTCCAGTCATCTTTATGATCCGTCAATATCCATTGGCGTAAAAAATCTTCATGCCTGTTTAATGGCAGGTACCAGTGTTTGGTAGCTTTTTTTATGGGCGCATTTCCACTTAAAGTACTCCTCGGATTAATTAATTCTTCCGGGCTAAGAGAGGTCCCACATCTTTCACACTGATCTCCGTAAGCATTTTCATTGCCACACACCGGGCAGGTACCTACAATGTACCGGTCAGCCAAAAATGTATTGGCTTCCTCATCAAAATATTGCTCTGTTTCTTTTACTTCCAGGTCGCCGTTGTCATTTAAATAAGTAAAAAACTCCCGGGCCGTTTCATGGTGAATGGGCTCAGATGTACGGTGATAAATATCGAAAGAAATACCCAGGTCGGCCATATTGCTTTTCAGCATAGCGTGGTATTTATCTACAATCGCCCTCGGTGTTGTATTTTCTTTCATCGCCTGGATGGTAATGGCAGCTCCATGTTCATCACTGCCGCACACGTATACCACATCCTTTTTCTGCGCTCTTAAATAACGCACATAAATATCTGCCGGCAAATAAGCACCCGCCAAATGGCCAATATGTTTTGGACCGTTTGCATAAGGCAATGCTGAAGTAATCAAATATCTTTTTGGTTCTGTCATAATACTTTTTTTGTCCTGTCTGTTGTACTACTATTAAGCTTCATTGGCGTCGCACTCTTTTACATCAATCCAATATTAAACGCTTTCAAATCAAAACAACCTGCAAGTAATAAATGCTCTTCCCTTCTTTACATGTTAATTTGCAAACATGCAGAGTAAATTAAATATAAACGCTGCAAATTTACCTAAAGCAAGTGCAATCCCCAAACAAAGAAAAACCTCCGCAGCGGGCGGAGGTTTCAATGGCTTTCAACGGAAAAATTATTTTTTCAATTCGTTTATTTCAACCTGTGGTACCAGTACTTTATTACACTTCTCTGTTACAATATCTTTTGCCAATTCGAATGTAGCTTGTTGCTTTACGTCTTCAGAAGACGCAGCAGCTTTAACAATGTATTTTCCAGCCTCGGCCACCCATGATGTGCTGTTAGTATCGAAAGATGCCAGGTCGGCGGCAGTAATCACAAATTCAATCGTCTGGCTTTTACCCGGCTGCAGCAATGCTGTTTTTGCAAATGCTTTCAGTTCTTCAGCGGGCTTGGCCAATTTAACCGCAGGTGCGCTGATATACAATTGCACTACTTCTTTACCGGCCACCTTACCTGTGTTGGTAACGGTGATTTTAGCTTTAATGCTACCATTCAATACAGACGAACTTAAGGTAAGATTGCTGTAAGCAAAATTGGTATACGATAAACCGAAACCAAATTCATATGCTGGTTTTACTTTAAATGTATTGTAATACCGGTAGCCAACATAAATGCCATCTTCGTAAGTCACTTCCGCCGGAACCTGCCGCATGCCCATCATACCGGTAACGGCACGCTCCGGAAATTCTTTGCCGGGGAAACTTTTTGCAGAAGGTACATCAGCGTAAGCGGCTGGGAATGTGGTTGCCAGCTTACCGGAAGGATTTACTTTGCCACTTAATACATCAGCAATGGCATTTCCACCTTCCAAACCAGGTTGCCATGCCATTAAAATGCCATCCACCGCATCTCTCCATCTGGTAACATCCACCACGCCGCCTGTATTCAATACCACTACCACTTTTTTATGCTGCGCATGAAAAGCATTGGCGACTGTTTTAATCATCACCATTTCTGTATCGTTCAAATAATAATCTCCCGGTAATTTTCTGTCACTTCCTTCACCCGCATTTCTTCCAATAGAAATAATGGCAATTGCTGCAGACGATGCTTTTTGCGCAACCATTTTTTCCTCCGCAACAAATTCAGCGATGGGTGGAGTGGGGTGCATGAACTCCTCAAAGAATCCCTTTTTTGGATGTTTTATTTTTTCTTCCTTTAAATAATTGGTGTAAGTGTTCTGCAATGCTGCATCCAATTTAAAACCTGCCGAGGTAAGCCCCTGCGCCAACGAAACAGTATAAGCCTTATTTACATCACCGCTTCCTGTACCGCCCGCAATCAGGTCGTAACCATTATTACCAAACAGGGCGACAACTGTACCCTTTGAACCCAAAGGCAGGGCATTGCTCTTATTTTGCAGCAGTATCATTCCTTCTGCAGCAGCCGTACGCGAAAGTGCTGCATCCTTTGCCAAATCTGGCTTGTCGCTGAATTTGTATCCTTTGAAAGCAGGTGATTCCAAAATTACATTGAGCATTCTTTCCACATTTTCATCCAGTACTTTTACATCCAGCGAGTCATGCTGAACAGCAGAAATAATCGCCTGCGATTGTTGTGTCGTACCCGGCATCAATAAATCATTACCCGCTTTCATTTGTGCTACCGGATCTTTTCCTCCAAACCAGTCTGTCATTACAAAACCTTTAAAGCCCCATTCTTTTCTAAGTATGGTGGTAAGCAAATCATATTCCTGGGAGGTATAGGTTCCGTTGATTAAATTATAGGAACTCATCACCGTCCATGGTTGCGATTTTTTAACGGCTATCTGAAAACCTTTTAAATAGATTTCCCTGAGTGCCCTTTCGCTAAGGATGGTGTTCACCGTATTGCGGTTGGTTTCCTGGTTGTTGGCAGCGAAATGTTTGATGGAAGTACCAACACCGTTGAATTCGATTCCGTTAACCATCGCAGCAGTGATATTGCCGGCAACAACCGGATCTTCGCTATAATATTCAAAGTTTCTTCCGCCCAGGGGATTGCGGTGAATGTTTAATGCCGGCGCCAGCAAAATGTCCACGCCATATTCATGTACTTCGCTGCCAAAGGCAACACCTACATTTCTAACCAGTGCGGTGTCCCATGAAGAAGCCAGCAACGTACCAATAGGCCAGGCAGTTGCATAAAATGTTTTGGAACTATCGCCGTTTCTAACGGGATCAATGCGTACCCCCGCTGGTCCATCAGCAACTACTATTGACGGAATGCCCAATCGCGGAATGGCAAATGTTGTACCTGCTGCACCGGGCACTTTGTCCTGCGTAGTTCCAACTACCGGCCCGCCGGGAGGCTTCATTCCAGGCATCTTAAATCCGTTACCAGTGAGCAGTTTGGCTTTTTCTTCCAGCGTCATGGCGGCGACTATTTCTTTTACCGGGCTTTTGCCCAACTTTGGTAATTGTGCCGGAGCGGCACCCAATAAATGAACCGATATAAACAAACAATAAATTCTTTTCATACAGAAGCTTTGTGTTATAGTGATGTAATTTTTTTATTCCAGTTCAGCAACAGCTCTCACCAGTAATGCCCCATTCGCGGCTTTTAAAGCAACTGCATTACTTTTTGTTCTATCCACGAGTGCTTTGTACAATTCGGTTTTGCCATTGTCTTTTATTTCCAGCATCAACTGAAATGTATCACCCGCTTTTGTTTTAGTGGTAAGAAAAAAATTATCGGTAGGTGTAGCCTCAGCATAATTGGTTGCCGTATCCTTTGTAGCAGCCTGCCAGCCCGGTGACATTGCAGGTGTAAAACTGTTAGTTTCAGTCTCGCCTTCATACAACGCATGGCGTTTATCGGCCTCACCGGAAGTGACCTCAATTGTTTTGGCCGGCACAAAAAGATTATCGATAAAATTACCGGCTGTATCGTTTGTCCAGATAGTGATAACAGGCGTAATTACTTCGTTACTTTTTTCAATAATCAATTGAATGGTTTTGCCCTGTTTATCCTTATTGGTAATAATCTTATCAAAAGATGCTTTTTCCATACGGCCGCCTTTGCCACCGCCACCACGGGTTAAGTCTTCTCCAAAATGCTGTATCTCTCCGAAAGGCGGGAGGCTAAACCCGGCACCTAATAAAAAAATGCCAACAACTGCAGCGGCAACAAGAAACTCTTTTTTTATGCCACCTTCTTTACGATCCTTGGTATATACTTTCAGAGAGGGCCAGTTATTTTTAATATGGAAAAAGGCAAAGCCAATAAATACCAGGCCAAGCAACACGTGGATAGATGTTACAAACTCTGGTTTTAAACCGAAATAAAGCAGTAAACCGGTAACGGACAGGAATAAAAAAGCCAGTGCAATGCTAAGGCTGATGATGTTTTTCTTTTTCATAATTTTTAATTGTCTGCAAACTTAATTAACAATTACCGCCCACTTTTTGAAATGAGACAAAGCGTTAAAAAATTGCGACAACGGCCTGATCGTTCTTATTTCACAAAGATAAAAGTTCATTGCGTTAATATGACACAATGGTAAATTATTTTTTTTCTCCAATAATTTTATTTTTAATGTGCCTGCAGCCCTTTATTTTTATAGTATGAGTTTCGATAAAGAATTAAGCGAGCACTTTTTGCTTGGTCATGAAAAATATCTGCGTAATATTTCTGTTGACTGCATCATTTTTGGATTTGATAAAAATGAATTAAAAGTATTGTTATTATATGCCAAGTATGCCAAACTATGGGCGCTGCCGGGTGGCTTCGTGTTAAAAGATGAACACATGGACGAATCGGCCAAACGAATTCTAAAGGAACGTACAGGACTGGAAGAAATTTACATGCAGCAGTTTCATGTATTCAGTGATCCATCAAGATCGACAAAAAAAATCAATCAGCAGTTTTTAAAAAATGCAGGCGTAAAAATTAATGAAAGCTGGATGTTTGAAAGATTTGTAACCGTTGGTTATTCAGCGCTGGTGAATTTTCCTGAGGTAAAGCCGGTACCCGATGTTTTATCCAGTTCCTGCGAATGGTTTAATATTCATGACATACCTGAGATGTTGCTGGACCATCGTGAAATTTTAAAAAAAGCGCTGGAGAATTTGCAATCCCAATTAAATTACCATCCGGTTGGGTATAATCTTTTACCCGAAAAATTTACGATGCCGGAACTACAAAAATTGTACGAAACAATTTTGGACCGGAAACTCGACCGGAGAAATTTTCAGCGAAAAATTTTAAGTACGGGCATTTTAAAAAGATTAAATGAAACAAAAAAAGGCGTAGCACATAAGGCTCCGTGGTTGTACAAATTTGATTTACGTAAATATCAAAAAGCTTTAAAAGGTGGAATGGGCTTTGAATTATAACGGGACGGTAAGCAATACTCAATTGACACACGATGAACCGAAAAAAATTTATATCCTCTGTAGTACCGCTGGCAGCCTCGTTTCCAGGAATTGCAACAATTGCATCTTCTGAAGAACCTGAAGGTAAAACTGTTATACCTTCTTACTTAAAAAAAGACGACACTATCGGAATTACCTGCCCTGCCGGCTTCATTACCAATGAAGACATGTTACCGGCAGTGAACAAATTAACTGAATGGGGCTTTAAAATAAGTTTTGGTACTACAGTTGGAAAAAAGGATTTTACTTTTGGCGGTACCGACGAAGAAAGGAGAAATGACTTTCAGCAAATGCTGGATGACAAAAAAATAAAGGCTATCCTTTGTGCACGGGGAGGTTATGGTGCTGTAAGAATCATTGACAGTCTGAATTTTAAACAGTTTGAACTGCACCCGAAATGGATCATAGGCTTCAGCGACATTACCGTGCTGCACAGTCACCTGAACCGTAACTATGGAGTTGCATCCGTTCATTCAAAAATGTGTAACAGTTTTCCGGCAGACTGGAACCTTGCAGAACCTGTGCAGAGAGAAAGTATAGAAAGTATTTTCAAATGCCTCATTGGGGAGAAAATGACTTATTCTTTTTTGCCAAATATTAAAAACAAATTGGGCGTTGCAACCGGCACTTTGGTTGGTGGCAATTTAAAAACGCTTGAGTCTTTGGCAGGCAGTAAAAGCGATATCATCACAAAAAATAAAATACTTTTTGTAGAAGATACCGGTGAGTATTTGTACAGCATTGACCGTATGTTCTGGAACTTAAAAAGAAGTGGTAAGCTTTCTTCCCTTGCCGGTTTGATTGTAGGTGGCTTCAAAATAAAACCTGATGATCCCGGTGAAGAATTTGGAAAAGCACTGGAAGATATCGTGCTGGAGAAAGTAAAGGAATATGATTTTCCGGTGGCATTTGATTTTCCGGTGGGACATCAGAAATATAATGTTGCTTTAAAATGTGGTGTAAAGCATACCTTAAAAGTTGAATTAAATAGCAGCATGCTAACTGAAAAATTATGATAAAAACTCCTCCCTATTTAAAAAAAGGCGACACGATTGGCATTACCTGCCCGGCCGGTTATATGGCCAAAGAAAAAGCACAGACATGTATTGATACATTACAACAATGGGGCTACCAGGTAATGGTGGGCAAAACACTGGGCAGTAACTCAGCAAACTATTTTTCAGGTACCGATGAAGAACGGCTGAACGAGTTACAGACAATGCTGGATGATGACAGCATCCACGCTATCTTATGTGGCCGCGGCGGCTACGGTACCAGCAGAATTATTGACCGGCTCGATTTTAAAAAATTTAAGCGAAAACCCAAATGGATCATTGGTTTTAGTGACATCACTGTTTTGCAAAATCATATTTTTACAACCTGCAAAACAGCCAGCATACATGCGCCAATGGCATCCGCTTTTAATGATGGTGGTGCGGAAAATGAGTATGTGCTCTCTTTGAAACAAATGCTGGCTGGTAAAAAAAATAAATACACCTCAGGTACTCATGCGTACAACCAGCAGGGAAACGCAAGCGGTGAACTGGTGGGTGGCAACCTTTCGCTGCTGGCACATTTAACAGGTACACCATCTGACGTCAACACAAAAAATAAATTACTTTTTATCGAAGACATCGGAGAATATCTTTATGGCATCGACCGTATGTTGTACCAGTTAAAACGCAGTGGCAAACTGGATAACCTTGCCGGTTTAATTATCGGCGGTTTTACGGATATGAAAGATACAGACAGGCCATTTGGGAAAAATATTGATGAAGTGATTTATGATATAGTAAAAGATTATGCTTACCCCATATGCTTTCACTTCCCGGTTAGCCATGGTACGGAAAACTATGCATTAAAAATAGGTGGTACTTACCAGTTGACTGTTGGTAAAACTAAAGTGCAGTTATCGGAACAATAAATTATTGCAGCAGCAAAGAATCCAGCTTTTGATGAAAAAGCGCATACTCGTTGAGGTTATGATGCGTGCCATTTTGGATTGTAATAAACTGATCAGTTGGTTTTAAAACCTTTTTTAGTCTGGAAGCACAACTGTAAGGAATTACCCCATCTGATGTTCCATGAAAAATGGTGACGGGCACTTTGATTTTAGCCAGGTATTTGTTGGATGGAATAGTATAGTTAGCCATGGCGCTTACAGGATAAATGGGTGCATAGCAGCCAAACAAATCGGCAATGCTGTAATAAGGTGTTTCTAAAATCAGTTGGCTGCATTGTTGTGTGGATGCAAGGTAAGCCGCAATGCCGGTGCCAAATGACTTGCCGTAAACAACAATATTGTTAGCAGGAAAGGCTGCAGCTGCCAAAGCATAGATTTGTTCTGCCTGCCGGTACAATATTTTTTCATTTCGTGTACCTGTACTTTTTCCGAAACCCGGGTAATCTGCCATCCATACTTCATAGCCATGTTTGGTAAAATTGGATGTAAATTTTGCATAGCGGTTGATATTGCCCCGGTTACCGTGAAAGTAAATGACAACTCCTTTTCGCAGTGAATCTGCCGGAAAAAATTTCACCATATTGATGGTATCTTTTGTGTTAAAAGGAATGTCATATTCTTTAAATGGAACATTAAAATGATACTGGTAATTCCTGGCAAGATGTACCGGGTGAAACAAAAACAAGTTCTGCAAAAAATACAAAGCAATCCCGATGCATACATATACAATAACCAACCATTTTAGCCACTTCCTCACTTTAATTTTTATCCTGTTATTCATCTGAAGTATTTATTCTAAAGTTGCCCAACACATTTACTGATATCAGGGCGCTAAAATATCCCTGATGAAATTATGATATTCCGGAAAGGAAGGCAGGTTATTGTGGCCACCGCCCTGTATGCGTATCAGGGTTATTTTCCGTGGATTTAAGGCCTGCAATTTTTCGCTGTTGCTGATAGGTATCAGCCAGTCTTTGGTACCATGTAAAATGTAGGTATGGCAGTTAACTTTTGGTATCCATTTATCAGTACGCATGTGAAACCGCAACACAAAACGCATCGGCAAGATGGGTAAAAAACGTTCAACCACTTTTTTAAAGCTAAAATAAGGTGCATCTAAAATTAAATACCGGGGCTTGTTCTCGCTGGCCAAATTAGCTGCAAAACCGCTTCCCAGGCTTCTTCCATAAATAATCAGGTGATTTTCATGATGCTTAGTGGCGAGTGTATCGTATACAAACTGCATGTCTTTGTGCATGTCTTTTTCACTTCTTTTGCCCGTGCTTTTTCCAAAACCGCGGTAATCTACCAGCACCACATCATAGCCATAGCGGTAAAAATCTTTGGCATATTTTGCCCAGCCCTTTATACTTCTTGAATTACCATGAAAATACAGGATCAGGCCGAAAGGTTTTTCAACATAAAAGTGAAGTCCATTGATGCTTACGCCTTCTGCCACATCAAAAAATAATTCCCTGAATGGCACATCGTACTGGTATTTAAAATCGGGCTTTAATTTTTCGGGTTTAAAAATAAACCGTTCCTGCGCCAGGTAAGCTACGGCGAGCAAAACCAGGTAGCCAATGATTATATAGATGATGGTAGATGACAAGTTAGTTGGGCAGTTTAATTTATGCTTACTGCCATTGCTGAATGTACAAATAATAAAGCAAAATGAAATGACTGAACGCTGCATTTGCGTGAGAGATAGTAACGGAAAGCCCGGTGAGGATTGGTGCGCAGGGGCTGTGCCGGACTTGGAGTGGATAGCCCGGCCGCCTGGCGGACACGCCCGGATCTTTTTTAATGATTACTTTTACCGGATTTCGAAAGTACGCTTCCAGGCTTCGGTGCCGCCAGTAAGATTGTATAAGTTTTGAAAAGGAAATTTTTGCAGCAGGCGCTGAATGGCAATCTGGCTGCGTACCCCAGCCCGGCAATATAATATCACCGGCTTCTCTTTTTCTATTTCAGCAATGTGTTTGGTGATTTCTGCCAGCGGAAATAATGTACCACCGATATTAAAACTGGCATGTTCGTATGCCTCCCTCGTATCAATCAACTGGAAATCTGATTGATTATCCATCAGTTCCTTTAACTGGATAACGGTAATGCTTTTTGTTTGCTGCATGTTGTAAGCAGGTTTAAATAGGCTACACTTCTTCTTCCTCGTCAGTATAAATTCTTCTTAATTTAAACTTGCTGGTGGGCGCCACTACCAATGGATATTTTTCTACCGATACATTGCTTTGCTCCAGGCCAAAACCACGTTCTTCACTCAAAGAAATTTCCTTTATCCAGAAATACAAATGCATGATGATCCGCTCCATGAATGGCAGTTCATTGTCCTGTGACAAGAATTTTTCCATCACCACAAACTGAAAATCGCCCACAACGTTATTGCGTTGCTGACTTTCGTAGCGGCTGGTAACATTTACCTCTTTATTGGCCACCAGATCTTCCACCACTTTCTTAAACATCAGGTTTACCCTTGGCGCAATCCTGAAGCCCAGCCTGAATTCCACGCGGATAATATCGTTGGGAATGATGTGGTCAACGATGTATTCACAGGTGTAAGGATCATCCAGTGTATCCAGGTGTACAAACCAAAAAATATCGGCTCGTTTGGGTTTGCCGCTTAAGATGCTGTAAATAATTTTATGTTCAATTTCTTTTGGATTGTTGGCACTTGTCATGTACACCAGGTGTGTGGCATATTTCGGCACTGTTGTATCATTACTTAGTTCTTCCAGCTTGGGAATGTATTCTTCCATGCGCACAAACTCAACGTAGCGGTTTTTAATTTTACGGCTGCGGTACCACACATACATCACTACAAATAAACCTCCGCCTACCAGCAGGGCTATAAAACCACCGTGCGGAAATTTATCAAGATTGGCTGATAGAAAACTTATTTCGATAGAAAGATATACCGCTAAAAAAAGGTAGATCCAGACACTGGAAGTTCTGCGGGAGATTAAGTAATTGGCAAACAAAATAGTAGTGGCCAGCATACACAAAGTGATAGCCAAACCATACGCCGCTTCCATGGCGCTGGACGATTTAAAATACAATACAATGGTACAGCAACCTATAAAAAGTAACAGGTTAATTCCGGGAATATACAACTGGCCTTTGGCTTCAGACGGATAATTAATTTTCATCTTAGGCCAAAGATTCAGGCGGATAGCTTCCGAAATCAAAGTAAAGGAACCGCTGATCAATGCCTGGCTGGCAATGATGGCTGCCAGGGTTGCAATTACCAAACCGATCAACCGGAACTGCTCCGGCATTACACCGAAAAAAGGATTGAAACCACTTTTTATCATTTCATCTGTAATAGTCTGGCCGCCATGATGCGATAATAACCAGGCGCCCTGACCCAGGTAGTTTAATATAAGGCAGCTTTTTACAAATATCCAGGAGAAACGGATATTGGCCCGTCCGCAATGGCCAAGGTCGCTGTACAATGCCTCTGCACCTGTTGTACACAAGAAAACCGCTCCCAATATCCAAAATCCCTTGGGATAATTTGTCAGTAGTTTAATCGCGTAATAGGGATTGAAGGCCCTGAAAATATCCCAGTCATCTGTAAGGTGAATGATACCAAATACGGCCAGCATGGTAAACCAAATCATCATAATAGGGCCAAACAATTTGCCTATAGAAGCGGTACCAAATTGTTGTAAAAAAAACAGGAATAACAATATACCCAGCACGATATAAATTATGGTGATTTGCTCAATGTGTTTGAATGCATCAATCTGTTTTAAACCTTCAATTGCTGAAGAAACAGAGATGGGCGGTGTGATCATACCATCGGCCAGTAGGGCAGCTCCGCCAATCATCGCTGGAATCACCAGCCATCGTTTTTGTCGCCTTACAAGTGTATACAATGAAAATATGCCTCCTTCTCCTTTGTTATCCGCCCTTAAAGTAAGCACCACATATTTAAGTGTTGTTTGGAGGGTAAGCGTCCAGATAATACAGGATAAGCCACCTACTATGAGGATTTCACTTATTGGTTTGCTATTAATAATGGCATTGAAAACGTACAACGGAGAAGTTCCTATATCTCCGTAAATAATTCCTAAAGCAACAATTAAACCTGCAGCTGTTACTTTGTTAACCTGTTTTTGCACTAGCTATATTTTTGGTAAGAGGGCTTTGGCAGCAGCGCTGTACGCTATTTCATACTGCAAATACCGCCACAAATGTATATGGAAAAGCGTTATTTTACCCAGAATAATTTTAACAACCGCTGACTGCTAAAGGTTCTGTTAAACAAATTTTATGTCGTAGGTTTATTTTTGAAACAGATGTGGTAATGATTTAAGTCCCGGGATGCTCAAAAAGCACTGTCCAGAAAATATGAATATATTCAAATGAGATAATATGACTAACTATTTTGCACTTCTATTTTTTACCTGCATTTTTAATTTCAGCCCGATCAACGCACAAAAACCTGTTACCAAAAATATACATGGTTTTGGTGCCAAAGGAGATGGTAAAACAAACGATACAGAGGCTTTTGTTAAGGCGGCAGCTTTTTTTAACGGGCGTGGTGGCAATGGCACATTGGTAATTCCGAAAGGAGTTTATATTGTAGGGAAACAAAGTTTTAGCAACGGGGATGTAAGCAGGGGCGCCTATATGGGTGTTCATATTCTTGACTTTAAAAATATCAGTTCCCTGGTGCTGCAGGGTGAAAAAGGCACTGTTATAAAATATGAGGATAAACTTAAACTCGGAAGTTTTGACCCGGTAACAGGTGAAACTTTTAACGGCAACAACCCCGCAGCGCCAGTGGTAAAATATGCAGGAGATATTGGGAACTGCATTAGTCTTACCAATTGTAATAAGATCACGCTTAACAACCTGGTATTAAATGGCAATAATAAATTGATCCATTTTGGGGGCCGGTATGATGATCAGGGTATTCAATTGCAACATGTAGGCATTTTTATCCGTGACTCACGCTCGATTTTTATCGACCGTTTAACTGCAAGTTATTTTGGACTGGACGGCATTGAAATAATGAATGCGCCATCCGTTTCAAAAGATGATATACATATTTCAAATTCAGCATTTGAATACAATTGCCGGCAGGGATTATCCTGGGTGGGAGGCAATTTTTTGATTGCAAAGAATTGTAAATTCAATCACAGTGGAAAAGGCGCTTACTTTTCGCCTCCAGGTGCCGGAGTAGATATTGAAGCTGAAGTGGGACCTGTAACCAATGGCCAATTTGATAATTGTGAATTTATCGACAATACCGGCTGTGGCATGGTAACCGGCGGAGGTAAAGCCAGTGATTGCCGATTTAATAATTGTCTTTTCTGGGGAACTTCCAATTGGTCAGTTTGGGTTACCATGCCCAGGTTTACTTTTACAGGGTGTAATATTTACGGTAGTATTGTGCATGGTTATAATGCAGATAACGATGTGGATGCAACCCGCTACATCAATTGTATTTTTGAAGATAAACCTTATAAAGGGCAGGAACCTTATGGGAAATTTTTGATAGAATGTGATGGACCAAGAAGGATATTATTTGATAGCTGCACTTTTATACCGCATCTTAAACACCTGGCCTGGCTGAATACGGGTAATGCCAGGACTGATCAGGAAAAAGCGACGATCCGCAACAGCCGTTTCATCATTCAAAAGAAAGCAGATGTTAATACGCCTGTAAATTTTACGCAGATAAACTTCATCAATAACAGTACAGAATTTAAAAATCCGTAGTATTTATTAACAAGCTGTGCTAATTACCCGTTATATTATTTTGCCAGTTGACCCAGCGTTACCAGGCGTTAATTCAAAACGATAGTTTGGTTTAAGTCCTTCTTCTGCCCTGTGCGAAACGTATAATATAGTGGTTTTACTTTCTATTGCCATTTTATTGATCAATGCAATAATGATTGAAACATTTTGATCGTCAACCCCAGCCGTTGGTTCATCCAGGATAAGTAAAGGCGGGTGTTTTACCATGGCCCTTACAATCAATACCATCCGCTGTTGCCCTGGCGAAAGCCGGTAGAAATGTTTCTTTCTCAGCGGTAATAAGCCGATCAGCGCCAGCCATTCATCCGCCAGTTTTATTTGCCTGCCGGATGGTTTTATATACAGGCCGACAGAATCAAAAAAACCAGACAATACCATTTCTTCTACTGTACTAAGCCTGCTAAACAAATCGGTCATGGCGCTGGTAAAATAACCTATCTTTTGCTTAATAGACCACACACTTTCACCACTGCCTTTTCTTTTGCCAAACAAAATCAAATCCTGCCCATATCCTTTTGGGTTATCGCCGGTAATCATTGACAGTAGTGTTGTTTTACCTGCGCCATTCGGCCCGGTCAGTTGCCAAAACTCCCCGGCATTGATTTGCCAGTTGATGTTGTTGACAATCATCCTCCCTTCGTACTGAACACTTACATTATTAAATTGAACAAGCGGATTTTCAACTGCATCATAAAAATGATCAGATACCGGTATGCGGCCGTTCAATTTGATCCGGCTAACTTGCTCTTGTTGCTGTACATATTCCCTTAAACTAGTAACCGGAACAATACAATTATCATCTCCAATACAAACAGACTTTTCAATAAATGGCAGGCAATCCTTTGCCCGGTTAATTAGTTGAATAATGTACGTATGCTGACTTATTTCCTGCAGCATTTCCAGCAATGCTTTTTGTGAACTGGTATCCAGGTTATCGAAAGGATTGTCCGCAATGATAAAATCAGGTTGCTGCAACAACAGGTATTGCAACAAGGCCTTTTTTTGTTCGCCACCTGATAGCGACCGCAGGTGACGGTTAAGATTGGTTGCCACTTCCACCTGGTCGTGCCGCTCCTCTTCTTCAATGATTTCCTTAATTAAAAAAGGAGAAAACAATACTCCTTTCAATTGATTGAAAGCGTCAAAAGGTAAAGGCTTTTTATTGCTTAGTAACTGCCCTGTCAGTAATTGTTTATCTGCTTTGTCCGACAAAAAAACTGCCCAATGATTTTCTTTCATTGCTATATATATGTTTAAAATCTGCTTTTTACAAGTCCTGCCTGCAAGATAGTTTACAAAAGGCGGTTCTTTTCACGGGAGGCTTTTTTGTGTTTACGGCGGCATGCAATTAAAAAACCGCCGGATTGGAGATTGTACAAAAGAGCTGTAAAAGTAAAAGAGGGCGATGCAACTATGATCCACATTGCATCTTAGCCGGGACAAACATTATTTAATTTCAACAATAGCCCTGCAAACACAAGCCCCTTACTTTGCAGCAAGGGGCCTTTATACAAACTATAAGAACAACATTTAATCTGGTTTTTTACCGTCTAAAAATGTATTGATGGTGCCTATTTCGGCCTGGTTATTTTCGTCTGATTTTACAGTGTAGTTGCTGTAAAAACTTTCTACGTCCGCAATGGAATTATGTAAATCCATATTGCGGCGGAGGTAGGCAGGTACCGTTTCAAACTCATTATTCGGATCGGCTGCATTAATATTGAATGACAAATTACGCAGTTTTGCAATTCGATCCATAGCCCGGCGCCGTAATTCCTCCGTTTCGTCAGGCATCGCCCGCTCCTCAACATTGGACATCATGATTGGCTGAGTTTGTTGTACAATTGGCTGTTGCTCCTCCGCCGCCTTTTGGGATTCTTTAACCACCATTTGCATTTCAAATAAAGGCTCGTCTTCCTTCACTGTACTCCGCAAAGAGGTCAGTTCTTCCTTAGTGTTGGACTCTGGTTTCGGCTGCTCTTCCACATAAATCCTGGAAGGCTTAGCCAAAAATCCACCTGCAGACGATACAGGAGGGGTGCTAGCTTCTTTTTTACTATCTAATGAAAATATTGTTTTGGTGGCAGTTGCTGGCTTGTCAACGGGTACAGGTGGCTCAGGTATATCAAACTCTATTACAGGACTTTGATCTGATGCCGAAGATATCTCAAAAAACACAGATTCCTCCTGCGATTTTTCCCCAGTATTTTTACCTGGTAAAACTACGTTTGTCAACGCTGACGGCGCTTCCACGGGCGGTGTAAACAGTTCGTGTACCACTTTTTCCGCCGCAACAGGTGCTACCCTGGCTACCGGTTTTACTTCTTCCAAATCTTCAAATTGCAGCGTTGGTTGTTGCTGCATTTTAACCACATCCTTTTCAGGCGTTGCCAGGGTCATTACAATTTTATCGTTTTTCTTTTCCTCTTTTGGCTGGTTGATGGTTTTTGCAAAAGGATCTTTATGCTCAAAACCTGTTGCGATGAGTGTAATGCTTATTTCCGACCCCAGTGAATTGTCATAACCTAATCCCAAAATTACATCACTATCCGGTCCGGCCTGTGCCATCAAATAGTTTTGAATAATTTCCACCTCATCCATAGTGAATTCATTTTCGCCTTCACAACTATTAATGTTGATGAGTATCCATTTGGCGCCGCGGATATCGTTGTCGTTCAGCAACGGAGAATTCAATGCATCCTCAATTGCCTGTTGCGCCCTGTTTTCACCCTGTGCAGATGCACTGCCTAAAATCGCTACACCACCTTTACTCATTACAGTACAAACGTCGGCAAAATCCACATTGATCTGGCCGGTGCTGTTGATTACGTCGGTAATACATTTGGCTGCCGTGGCCAATACATTATCCGCTTTGGCAAAAGCTTCCTTCATTTTTAAGTTGCCAAACTGGTGGCGCAGTTTATCATTGCTTATCACCAATAAAGTATCCACATGATCTTTCAGTAAACTGATACCTGCTTCCGCCTGTGCCAGCCTTTTTTTGCCTTCATAGGCAAACGGAGTAGTTACTATACCTACCGTAAGTATACCAAGATCCTTACAAATTTTTGCAAGAATTGGTGCACCCCCCGTGCCGGTACCTCCGCCCATACCTGCAGTAATGAAAGCCATTTTGGTATTCACTTCCAGTATCCGTTTTATTTCTTCCAGGCTTTCTTCCGTTGCCTGTTTACCAATATCGGGATTGGCGCCCGCACCAAGTCCCTGTGTCAGGTGAGGCCCAAGCTGAATTTTATTTGGTACTTTGCTTTGGGCGATTGCCTGCGCATCTGTATTGCAGATGATGAAGTTTACCCCTTCAATGTTTTGCGAAAACATGTGGTTTACTGCATTGCTTCCACCGCCACCAACGCCTATTACTTTAATGATAGACGACTGTTCTTTTGGCAAATCAAAATGTATCATAATTTGTTTCTCCTAAATACAATTCCATTTGATGATTTAAAAATGAAACCGTATTTTTTTGATTTTCGCACTTTATTTTTTCAGTTAGTAAGGCAGAAAAAAACGTGCTGTTACTGTAATTGGGTTAATAAACTGCCATTTTTATTGCGTATTTATAAATACCTCTTGTGATTATATTTAAAAAAGTGAGTTCCTTTTGTGCATCAGCTGTAAAGAACTGCAACTGTCAAAGCTGTTTAGAATTTGGAATCTTCCTCTTCCTTAAACAGGTCTATCAAACCTATTTTAAAAGAGTCCATAAATCCTTTCAGCGATTTGCGTTCCTTTACCTTGCTCACTTTTACTTCCATTGGTTCCGGCTCTTCCGCAGCAACATCCAGCACTTCATCCACTGGTGGTTTTTGCAAGGTTTGCGGCACTTCCACCTTGCGGAAATTTTCTTCAAACTGCTTGGCCTTATTTTCATAATCATTGTATCCCTTTAATATTAAACCGATACAAGTGCTGTACATTGGCTTGGCTAGTTCATCTATATGACCACCCGCCAGGTGCTCATTCGGATAACCAATTCTTGCATTCAGACCGGTAACATATTCCGTCAGCTGAATTAAATGCTTTAGCTGTGAACCGCCACCAGTAAGAATTACACCACCATTCAGTAACCTTGTATCCAAACCAACCTGCTTTAAATGATAACTGACAAAATCCATAATTTCGCTCATGCGGGCCTGTATAATACCTGCCAGGTTTTTTACGCTGATTTCTTTTGGTTGCATTCCACGCAAACCCGGTATGGTTATAAATGCATTTGCTTTTGCTTCATCCGCCAACGCACTGCCAAACTGAACTTTCATTTGTTCGGCCTGTGTTTTTAAAACGCCTAACCCATTCTTAATATCGTTGGTTATATTTTCACCCCCGAATGGAATTACTGCGGTATGCTTTAAAATACCTTCATAAAAAACAGCCAGGTCAGTTGTGCCGCCACCAATGTCAACAATAGCAACACCTGCTTCCAGGTCCTGGTCGCACATCACAGCTGCTGCAGATGCCAAAGGCTGCAACACCAAATCCTGTGTTTTTAAACCCGCTTTTTCCACGCTGCGGTTAATATTGCGGATGGCATTTTTATCGCCGGTGATGATGTGAAAATTGGCACCAACTTTCACGCCACTATAGCCAATCGGGTTAGGAATATTCTGAAAATTATCCACCGTAAATTCCTGCGGAATAACATCAATGATCTGGTCGCCGGCTGGAATATAAGTGCGGTACTGATCAGCAATGAGGCGGTCAATTTCCTCCTGCCTGATTTCTTCTTCCGTTGCCTGGCGAACAATATCACCACGGGTTTGCAGGCTTTTAATGTGATGCCCCGCAATACCTACATATACCTCGTTCAATACCAGGTTAGGGTTGGATGCATAGCAGTTTTCCAGTGCAGTCTGAATGGCTTTAATCGTCTGATCAATGTTCAACACCATTCCGTGTTGTACGCCATTGCTGTTGGCACGGCCAAAGCCCAATATTTCCAGCTTACCAAATTCATTTTTACGACCCGCAATGGCGGCAATCTTTGTTGTACCGATATCCAGACCAACAATTACGGGATTGGTATTTGCCACCCCGCTATCGTTTGTCATGTTTTGTTCGTTGCTCATAGTTGTGTGTTTGTATGTGTGTTTGTTTGTGTGTTTGGTTTTATTATGATGCTACTATTTTACTTTTTAATTTTTACTTCTTTGCTTCGACGATCTTCATCATATTGTCAATACTCATTGCCTGGGTTTTTTACCTGTGGCTTAGCTACCGGTTTTGGTAACACTGCCTTTGGCTTTACAATTGGTCTGATAGCTGGCTTTACAACCGCTGGCTTCGGTCTTGCTACTGTGCCCGCAGGTTTTGCAACCACCGGCTTTTTTACACCCACCGAAGCCAGCTTGGGCATTAAAGCTACCAGTGGCTTTGTAACAGCTGCAGGTTTAGTAACGGAAACAATTGACGGAGCTGGCTTATCAGTCGCTCTGCCTCCGGGCTCATCATCCCGCTGTATAGACTGCTGCACCAGGTCGGCATTGGTTGTGTTGTTTTCATTGTCAGCCGTAATCATATGTAACGAATCGTTTGACAGCCGTTCAGTATTTTCAGCGATGGCCTGCATTAGCTGCAGCGTGCGCAAACTGTCTATTGATTTATCTTCTGCTCCTTTTCTTTTTGCCACTACCTGTCCGTTGTATTGTACATTTATTTCACTGTATTTATTCCAACCAGTTTTTACCATTACCTCTTTATAAAACAACTGGAGTTTATAAAATTTGGCAGCCACATCGGTTGCATCGCCAAACACAATAATGGTGTTACCTATTTTGGGCACCATTTCAAAAATGCGTTGCGACGTAATGTCTACCTGGTCTATCATGGCCATATTAAAACTGTCTTTTTGTATGGCCATACTCACGGTCAAAATATCTTTCAGCAAGGCACTGTCCTGCGGCGACAATACTGCTTTATCTGAAGGAAAGCCAGTAAACACGGGCAACCTGGCAGAGAACTTTTCACTGAGCGGCAGCATAGCCAATGAACTGTCAATGTAAAAAGTAGTACCTGCTGTAGTAAATACCCTGGCCACCGGTTCCCGCTCTATCACCTTAACCACCAGCTTATTATTATTGTCAAAAAACAGCTGGGATGTTTTAACCCAGACATCTTTTTGCAGTGCGATTTCGAGTTTTTTTAAATCAAACGCACTCATTGCTTTGCCGGTAACACTGCCGCCTACCACAAATGCTATGGCGTTTGCAATGTCCTTCTTATCAACAAAAAAATTATTATTCACTCCTTCAATCGTTATACTCATGCCACTGCAATGCTGGGCATCTTTTCGCTTTATGGCAGCAACGAGCAACACAATAGCACCAATACCAATGGCAATCCATATGGAGGTCGCTATTTTTTTTACTATTGCTTTTTTTATTACCATGTTAAGCTTCCAATATCTGCCGTAAGGAAAATCTGCGGAGAACGTATTTAATTATTTTTTTTCAATTATTGCTTTTATTGGTTCTATCAATGTGTCAATGTCGCCTGCGCCGGCTGTGATAATTAATGTCCCTTCAAACCCTTCTTCCACGTGCGCTTCCTTTTCCTGTGCCAAATGCTTCAGTAAGTTTTCTTTGCTCAACACCATTTTACTTTCACTGTGCATTCTTTCAATAATCATGTCACTGCTAACTCCCTCCATTGGCAATTCCCTCGCCGGATAAATTGGCAATAAAATTATTTCGTCTGCCAGGTCAAGCACTTCAGCAAAACCATCCGCCAAATCTTTGGTACGACTAAAAAGATGCGGTTGGAAAACAACCACGCATTTTTTATTGGCAAATAATTTTTTTGCGCCGGTTATCAAAGCCCGCAACTCTTCCGGATGGTGCGCATAATCATCTATGTACACCAGTTTTTCCGCTTTTACAATGTATTCAAACCGTCTTTTCACTCCCCTGAAAGCCGCCACCGCATCAGTGATTTTGTTATCGTCAATTTGCAAGTGATGTGCAACACCAATTGCCGCCAGTACATTTTCAATATTGTGCAGGCCACCCATATTCAATACCACGTTTTTTAAAATCGAATTTCCGGCAGAGCCTTCTTTAGCTTTGACTACATCAAAGTGATAGCTACCGTTACTCATTGTAATATTGGTTGCATACACATCAGCATTGCTGTTATCAAGATGATAGGTTAAACGTTGATCGCCTCTCAATTCTTTCCCTCTTTCAAGGCCGAATTTACTGAGCAACAAACCGCCTGGTTTTATACGTGCTGAAAAATCAATAAATGCCTGTTCCATATTTTCAGCCGTGCCATAAATATCCAGGTGATCGGGATCCATGCTGCTGATGATTGCTACGTCCGGACTCAGTTTTAAAAAGCTTCTGTCATATTCATCCGCTTCCACTACACACACATTTTTTTCGCTACCCCAAAAGTTGGTGTCATAATTTACCGCGATGCCACCAAGGAAAGCATTGCAACCAAACCCGCTATGGGTTAGGATATGGGCTACCATTGTACTGGTAGTAGTTTTGCCATGCGTACCTGCAATACAGACGTTATAAGAATTTTCGGTGATTGCCTGCAATACATCGCTGCGTTTTATTACTGTATAATTGTGTTGCTGATAAAAATTTAGTTCTGTGTGATTGACAGGTACTGCTGGTGTGTACACCACTAACTGTACCGCTTTATCAATCAACTCAACGCTATCTTCAAAATGAATGTTAATTCCTTCTGCTGTTAACTGGCGTGTTAATGCCGTAGGCGTTTTATCATAACCACTTACCCGTACACCGATGCTATTAAAATACCTTGCCAGTGCACTCATACCAATACCACCGATGCCTAAAAAATAAATTGCCGCGGTTTCATTTTCTGCTACCGGCTTTATCTTTAGCGAGGTCAATATATTATTGTAGTTGTTCATTTATTTTTTTTGAAACCCGGTGTTGCTGATTTTCCAAATTAATTTAAAGTGTTTCTTTTGTTTCTTCAAGCTGATCAGGCTGCGGCCTGATCCTGCCGGATGGATTGGATTATGTTTTTTGCAACCACTTCATCTGCATTTGTGATCGCCAGTTTACCAATATTATTTTTAAACGTTTCCAATTTTTGTTCATCTTTCACCAATGCAATAATTGACGGCACCAAACTGTTCATGGCATCACTGTCTTTGATCATCATCGCGGCATTTTTATCCACCAGGTTTTTTGCGTTGGCAGTCTGGTGATCTTCCGCAGCAAACGGATAGGGCACAAATAACACTGCCTTTTTTTGTACGCATAATTCTGATACCGACATGGCGCCGCTTCTGCTGATGACTGCGTCTGCCGCAGCATAGGCGTATTCCATCTGCATGATAAAATCGTTTACCCAAATAGTTGCTTTATCATCGGCTGCTTGTTCGGCTGTTAAAAAAAACGGCTTGCCTGTTTGCCAGATCAACTGCAAATCATTTTTTTCAAATTGATCCAGGTGCGCCGCCAGTGCTTCATTTATATTTTTAGCACCCAAACTTCCGCCAATAGACAAGATTGTTTTTTTATAGGGATCCAGGTTAAAGAAACGAAGGGCATCTTCCCTGCTAACGCTACTACTGGCAATACTTTCCCTTATAGGGTTGCCGGTAATCATTATTTTATGAGCTGGAAAAAATTTCTCCATCCCATCCGTTGCTGTATAAATCCGTGTGGCTTTTTTACCCAGCAGCATATTGCTTTTTCCGGCAAAAGAATTGGCTTCGTGTATAAAAGTTTTGATGCCTTTTGATTGCGCAAACCTCAATACAGGGAAACTTGAATAACCTCCTACGCCAATTACGGCAACGGGTTTAAACGTTTTGAAAATTTGCCTTACCTGTAAAAAACTTTGTACCAGTTTATAAGGAAGAGCAATATTTTTTATCAAAGAACTTCTGTTAAAGCCGGCAATATTCAACCCTTCAATTGTATATCCCGCCAGCGGTACTTTTTCCATTTCCATTTTACCTTTGGCTCCTACAAATAAAATTTCTGCTTCAGGTTGTATTTTTTTTAAGGCATTGGCAATTGCTATGGCGGGAAAAATATGTCCGCCGGTTCCTCCGCCTGCGATGATGATGCGTAAAGCAGCCCATCCACCCCCCGAGGGAGAATTCTGAAGAGAAATTATGTTTTGATCATCATTCATTTTTTGGCTACTGCACTTTTTTATTTTTTAATTTTTACTTTTTATTTTCAATTTTTTAGTGGTTTTCTAATTGCTATACTCTTCACGCCCCTTACTGTTTTTTTTGTACAAGTGAGTGACACAACGATGATGCACACAGGACAAAAAGCTGGTCACACAATTTTACTACTCCTCTTCTTCCTGTTGAGAAGATGTGGGCGCTTTTACCTCTGCCAAAACACTTTTTCCTTCCTGCTGCTCCACATTTCTTGCTACACTTAAAATAATGCCTATTGACATACAGGTGAATAAAAAACTACTTCCGCCCATACTGATTAGCGGAAGTGTTACACCTGTATTTGGAAATACATTTACGTTGACACCCATGTTGGCGATGGCTTGAATCACCAGCGTAAAACTAAGGGCCAGCGCCAGGAATGCACCAAATGCAAAAGGGCATTTCCGGTACAGCCTGATACACCGGTACAAAAACAGCAGGTATATAAACACAATAAATGTCCCGCCCAGCAAGCCATACTCTTCCAGTATAATGGCGAAAATAAAATCGCTGTAGGAGTGCGGCAAAAAGTTGCGGGCACTGCTGTTGCCCGGACCAACACCAAACCAGCCACCATTGGCAATAGCAATTTTTGCCTGGTTGATCTGGTATGATTTTTCATTGTCGTCCTCCTTATGGCTGTACATGAAAGTTTGTATACGTCCGATCCAGGTGGGAATCCTTCCGGCAGAAAAAATTGCCGGTAACTCTGCTGTTTTATGCTCTTGCTTGTCGTAATACTTTACAGCGATCGTTAATAAAATAATCACTGGTATCGCAGCAATCCCTATAGTTAGCAAAATGTGTTTGGTACTGATGCGACCAATAAACATCAGCAACAAGCTGGTTGCTGCTACCAGTATAGCAGTAGATAAATTGGCCGGCGCTATCAATACACAGATAATACCCACCGGAATAATGATGGGCAAAAATCCTTTTTTAAAATCTTTTATTACCAGCTGCTTGCGGCTTAATTGCCGGCTCATGTACATGAATAAAGCCAGCTTTGCCAGGTCGGATGTTTGAAAGGTCATGTTGATAACCGGTAGCTTGATCCACCTGCTGCCTTCATTTAATTTGGTTCCAAAAAAGAGGGTGTAAATGAGCAACGGTACAGCTATCAAAAAAAGTATCAGTGCTATCCGGGAATAAATGGTATAGTTTACCCTGTGCGCAAAATAAATAATGATGACGCCTAAAATAATGAACGCAAATTGTTTGAATAAAAAACTCTCCGTGCTTTTGCTGTGCCTGTATGCCAGTGAACCGGTGCTGCTGTACACCACCAGTAAACTTGCCAGCGTGAGGATTACAACGATGGCCCATATCACCCTGTCGCCCCTGGTTTTGCTAACCAGGTTATCGCCCATATTACTGATGTTGGGTGTAAAAAAATCCTTTATGTTGATGTTATCTGCCATTCCTTTTTTTAGGACATTTTATTGTTGATTTTATTAAACAATTTATTTCAATTCACCGTTCGTCTCTTTAGCCACCGTTAGTGGTTTTTAATCAACATAGATTAAACTACTAACGAAGTATAGGTTACTTACAAATTCTTTACTGCCTGTTTAAACTGGTTGCCCCTGTCTTCATAATTTTTGAATAAATCAAAACTTGCACATGCGGGGCTTAACAAAACAACATCGCCCTTGGTTGCAAAATGAAATGCTGCCTGTACAGCTTCTTCAGCCGAAGATGTATTTACCATTGCTGAAACAAGGGTTTCAAATGCCTCGTGAATTTTAATGTTGTCGGCACCCATGCACACAATGGCTTTCACTTTTTCAGCAACCATTTCCTTCATGGTTGAATAATCGTTTCCTTTATCAACACCACCCAAAATCAATACAACCGGCTTCTCCATACTCTCCAGTGCAAACCAGGTGCTGTTTACATTGGTTGCTTTACTGTCGTTAATAAATTCAACGCCTTTTATTGTAGCAACGGGTTCCATGCGATGCTCCAGGGTTTCAAATGTTTGCAGTGCTTCCCTTATTTTTTCCTTTCTTATATCAACTGCTGTTGCGGCTAAACTTGCTGCCATACTGTTATATTGATTGTGTTTACCCTTTAACTTAAAGTCGTCAATGCTCATCTGCATTTCTTCACTTTTCCATTTCAGGTGCATCTTTACATTGGCCAGGTATGCTCCCTGCGGCAATTCTTTACTCATGGTAATTGGGTATAAGGTTGATTTAATGTTGTACTTGTTAATATTTTTTACTGTTGTTTCATCATCCAGACAATAGATAAATACATCTCCGGGTTGTTGATTTTCTACTATCCGAAACTTACTGTCAATGTAATTTTGAATGTTATAATTATACCTGTCCAAATGATCTTCGGTAATATTGGTTAACACCGCCACATCCGGACGAAACGTTTTTATATCATCCAGCTGAAAAGAACTTATTTCTGCAACATACAGTGGCTTCGGGTCGTCAGCTACCTGCTTTGCAAACGAATACCCGATGTTTCCTACCATGGCACAGTCCTTACCACCAAGTTTGCACATATGATAAATCAATGCAGTAGTAGTGGTTTTTCCATTACTGCCGGTGATGGCGATAATTTTGCTATCCCCTTTGTAGCGATAGGCAAATTCTATTTCGCTGATAACCGGTATTCCCTTAGCTCTTATCTTTTTTACCAATTCATTTTTTTCCGAAATGCCCGGACTTTTGATTACCTCATCTGCAGATAAAATTTTGATTTCTGTATGCTGCGCTTCTTCAAAAGCAATTTGGGCCTGCTGCAATTCGGCTCTGTATATTTCTTTGATAGGTCCGCCATCACTTACAAAAACATCATAGCCTTGTTGCTTTGCCAGTAATGCGGCGCCAACGCCACTTTCGCCGGCACCCAATATCGCCAGCTTTTTAGCGTTATTGTTAACTACCGGTTTTTGACCTGCTATGTTTGTTGCTGCATGCATTTATACAAATAAATAATTGCCCGTTAAGGCTTTAAAAAGTGGTTTTTCAACAGCATCAAATTTGACAGAGCATTTGTTCTGTTGATTCAGTTGTTGTAATAGTAAAATAGGTTTTTCAACAGCAAAGAATTTAACAAGGTTCTTTTCAGTTGTTTTCTTATTACCATGGTAATAAAAAATGGTTCTTCAACAGCATAGAACTTAGCGGGTTAGGCTTCAGTTAATTTTCATAATTCGGGATGTACTGGATGAAAAACTTGAATTGGATTTAACTCCTTTTCGTTTCCGGGTTTTTCTAGAAAAAAATTTATCTCAGTTTCAATGTTCCAATGGCCACCACCACACTAAGTATTGTTACAATCCAAAAACGAACTGCTATTTTACTTTCATGATATCCCAGCTTTTGATAATGGTGATGCAGCGGGCTCATTAAAAAAACACGCCGGCCTTCACCATATTTTTTCCGGGTATATTTAAACCAGCTCACTTGTATTACCACGCTTAAATTTTCTACCAAAAAAATAAAACAGAAAAATGGTATCAGTAATTCCTTACGCACAATGATGGCCAATGCTGCTATAATGCCACCCAGGGCAAGGCTTCCGGTATCGCCCATAAAAACCTGTGCCGGGTAACTATTGTACCATAAAAATCCAATACAGGCACCCACAAAAGCGGCAATAAAAATGGACAATTCACCCAGGTTGGGGATGTACATTATATTCAGGTATTCCGCCAGCTTTATGTTACCGCTTACATAGGCAAATATGCCCAAGCCAATACCAATCACCGCACTTACTCCGGTTGCCAGCCCATCCAGTCCGTCTGTTATATTGGCGCCATTGCTTACTGCAGTTACCATAAATATTACGATGATGATATACAGTATGTAAGTATATTCTCTCCAGCTTTGAGGCAACAATTTTGCGTAATTAAATTCGTGGGTCTTTACAAATGGTATGGTCGCAATGGGTGATTTTACTTTTACAAAAAGGTGCTCTTTACCATCAATGGTCACGATATTAAAAGAATCACTCATCAATTTTTGCCCTGAACCAGACAGCGAGTCTTTTACGAAATTAATATCCGGGTTATACACTTCCCTTTGCACCACAACGCTCTGGTTAAAATATAAAGTCGCTCCCACGATGATACCTAACATTACCTGTCCGAAAATTTTGAACCTGCCCGCCAGCCCATCAGCATCACTTTTTTTGTAGGTATCCCCCAGCGCCTGTGCCCTTCGTTTACTCCTGATTTTTAACAAGTCGTCTATAAAGCCGATGGTACCCAGCCAGAGTGTACACAGCAACATCAACCGTATGTATACCTTATCCAGGTTTGCAAGAAGTAAGGTTGGTATTACGATAGCCAGGATGATAATGATACCGCCCATTGTGGGGGTACCTTTTTTCTGCTGTTCACCGGCCAGGCCCAAATCACGCACGCTTTCACCCAGCTGCCTGGTTTGTAAAAACCTGATCAGCCGTTTACCAAATACCGTTGTTATCACCAGGCTGAGAATAACCGCCAACAGTACCCTGAAGGTGATAAACTCAAACACGCCACTGCCAGGGAATTTGATTCCATTTTGTGTTAGCCAGCGAAATAAGTGATACAGCATGTTTTGTTATCTTTATTAATTTGCTACTTTTTAATTTGCTAACTCGTTACTTGTCCAGCAACTCAAACATTTCATTTAATATTTTTTTGTCATCAAAATCATACTTCACTCCTTTTATCTCCTGGTATTTTTCATGGCCTTTGCCGGCTACCAAAATAATGTCCTCTTTAACAGCCAGGCTCACTGCAGTTTTGATGGCTTCTCTTCTGTCGGCGATGGTGATATACTTTTTTCTTGCTACCACATTTACACCTTCTTCCATCTCCTTTAATATTTCCAGCGGATCTTCACTTCTGGGATTATCAGCTGTAAAAATTACACGGTCGCTGTGTTCACATGCAGCTGCTGCCATGATAGGCCGCTTTGTTTTATCCCTGTCGCCACCGCAGCCTACTACAGTAATAATGTGCTCGTTGCCCTGCCTTAATTTTTTGATGGTGGCCAATACATTCAGCAACGCATCTGGCGTATGCGCATAATCAACAATGCCGATAATCCGGTCGTTTGCACTTACCATATAGTCAAATCTTCCCTCTGCTCCATCCAGGCTACTCAACACCTGCAATACATTACCCTTTTCTTCACCCATACAAATAGCTGCACCATATACAGCCAGCAAATTATAGGCATTGAACTCGCCGATTAACCTGAAATAAACTTCGCTGTCGTTCACCAGCATATGCAAACCAACGAGGCTGTTCTCTAAAATCTTCCCTTTAAAATCAGCCATTGTTTTAAGGCTGTAGAAATATTTTTTTGCCGCAGTATTCTGCAACATCACCGCACCCCTTTTATCATCTGCATTGCTGATGGCAAAGGCCGTAGCCGGCAAAGCATCGAACCAGGATTTTTTTACACGGATGTATTCATCAAATGTTTTATGATAATCCAGGTGATCGTGGGTAATATTGCTAAACAACGCCCCACTGAATTGTAATCCTGTAATTCTGTGCTGGTGGATAGCATGACTACTGCATTCCATAAATACCATTGTGCAGCCAGCATCCACCATCTTTTTCAATAACGCGTTTACACTGATGACATCGGGTGTGGTATGGGTAGATGAAATCACTTCATCCCCAACCTGGTTTTGTATAGTACTTATCAAACCACATTTATAGCCCAATGCTGTGAAGAGCTTCCAGAGTAAAGTAGCGATGGTTGTTTTGCCATTGGTGCCTGTAACCCCCACCAACTTCAATTTCGAGGAAGGTTCATCATAAAAATTATGACTCATAAAACCGGCGGCTACTGCACTGTTCTCTACTTCCACATAGGTAACACCATCTTTCAAACTGGCAGGCAATGCTTCACAAACAATTGCAGCCGCGCCATTTTCAACCGCTGTATTTATAAACTGATGCCCATCTGAAAGAGTACCCCGAATGGCTATAAAGCAAGAGCCCTGGCTCACTTTGCGTGAGTCAATCTGCAGATCTTTTATTGCTGTATTGGTATTACCCTTTACAGTCCGCAGACTTACTTTATATAAAATATCTTTCAGCATCAATTTAAAAATAGTGTTATAGTTGTTCCCTTTTTAAAAGCAGCTCCGGGTGGTAATGATTGATTTAAAACCCTTCCCCGTCCGGTAGCCATTACCTTCAATCCTTTATTTTCCATCAGGTACACAGCATCTTTTAATCCCATTCCAATCACTGCCGGAATGATGGCAGTACCCGTTGTTGTATAGGCTGTTGTTTTTAAAACAGCTGCGTTATTTTGCATGGTGGTCGACCGCCAGTAGCCCCCGCCAGCGGAATCTTTATAAGGCAGCTTAAGGGTATTAAAGATGGATCCCCACTCATTCTTCATTCCGTAATAATTGTACTTTGTTGTATCAACGGATGTAGTGATGAATTTTTTGCTGCCTAAGAAACGGCCATAAATACGATCACTTATTTCTTTAAACACAGTACCCGACACATCTGCACCGTACACTAATTTTGATTCGTTGCTGTTTTGAATCACCACAGCAACAGTATACTTTGGCTGATTGGCAGGGAAATAACCAATAAAGGAAGCCTGGTAAATTTTATTTCCTTTGTTATATCCTTTATTATTAAGTGCTGTAACTGCAGTACCTGTTTTGCCTGCAATAGCGTATGCACTGTCAAATAAAATTTTATGTCCTGTTCCGTGTACGCTGTCAACCACTGCCTGCAAACATTCTTTTAGCTGGGCAAGTGTTTCATCGCTGCAAATTTTTTCCACTACTACCTGCGGATGTATCGTCTTAATATCTGCGCCATATTCCCGGAATGAATTTACCAGGTAAGGCTTCATCATTTTGCCGTTGTTGGCTACCGCATTGTAAAGCATCAGCATATGCAGCGGTGTTACCAGTTCTTCATAACCATGTGCCATGAAAGGTATAGTGGTATTCGCCCAGCTGCGGTTAGCCGGCTTTTTAATCAACGGCCTCCCGGATGCCGCGGTGATATCAATACCTGTAATGGTATCCAACCGCAGGTGATGCAAATGCTCTATAAATTTGGATGGTTGTGCGTGGTAATACTGGTCAGCCATTTTTGCAAAAGCAACGTTGCTGCTTGCTGCAAAAGCATCCTTCACCGTCAGTACATGGTTGGGATGCGTGTCGTGAATCTTTAAACCGTAAAACTGCTTTACTCCTCCCTCACAATCTATCAGCGAATTTTTGGTTACGTATTTATCTTCCAGCAAACTTAACAGGGTGGCGAGTTTAAAGATGGAACCCGGCTCAGTAGCTTTACCAATTCCATAATTTAAATCCTCGGCATAAATGCTGTTGCCTGCCTGGTCTTTTTGCACCGTACCATCTGCATTTTTCAACTGGCCCAAATTGGCAATGGCTTTTATTTTACCGGTAGCTGTTTCCATCACAATCGCAGTTCCGTGCAATGAATTATTGCCAACCAGCATTTTCATCAATGCATTTTCTGCTACATCCTGCATGTAAGTATCCAGGGTAGTGATAACATCTTTACCATTTTCCGGTTCCAGTTCTGCACCTTCCACCGGCATGTAGGCGCCGGCAATGTATCGCATCAAACGCTGCCCGCTGGTGCCTCTCAGCACACTGTCATAGCTCTGTTCTATACCCACATTTCTGGTAGCATTGTCTCTTGATAAACCAATTGTTCTGTTAGCCAGCAACACATACGGATTGATGCGCTTATCCCTCGGATCAATAATGAACCCGCTTTTATTCCTCCCCTGTTTTACCAATGGAAACTCACGTAACTGAGCGTATTCTACAAATGATATCTTTTTTTTCAAGGTATAATAGCGGTCCTCATTTTTATAGGCCAGCTGCATTTCTTTTTTATAAGCGGCACTTGTTTTATCCTTAAACAGCCGTGCCAGGTAAATACTCAGCGAGTCCACATTTTCTTTAAACCGTTTGCCCCCTTTTTCTCTTAAACCATCTGCTCCAAAATCAACATACACGTCAAAAATCGGGATGGATGTACTCAGCATATTCCCATCTTCACTGTAAATCGTACCTCTTTCTGCTTCCAGCGGCATATATTTTAAATGCAGACTGTCACCCATCCTGCTCCAGAATTTACCTTCAACGGTTTGAATATAAAATGCCCTGCCTATCACAATTGCACCCAGTACTATCATCACAATAAAACTGAGGTACACCCTCCATAATATGTCTTTTTTTATATCCAAAATACTGATCGTCCTGGCCGCTTATTTCTTCGTTTTAAAGAAAGACCCCAACGGCTTTATATGCTGATTAAATATTTTTCATTCTTATTATGCCCCTGAGATTTACCGGAAGCTACCGTTTTGCCGCAGCGATACTATCCAGCAAAACCGGCGCGGTGGTAAGTTCTCTCAATCCCAGTGGCTCTACCGCCTTGGCCAGTTCACTTGCCTTACTTCTAAAAATCACTTCGCTTTTGATGGTCTTGTATTCGTATTCCAGTTCCTTAATGTGCTTTTCCGTTGCGCCAATCTTTCTTGTTATTTTATCTTCATAATGACCGTTGTAGATATACAATACGGCCAGCACCGCTAAAAATAAAAAGAAGGGAATATTTTCAACTACCCATTGATGGTTTAAAAACCGCCTCCAGTCTGCTTTACGTCCTGGTGCTTTGCCTGATGTTTTTATATTTTCTTCCACTTTTAATTAATTGTTTTGTCAAATCTTTGCCTTAGTTCAGCAGTTAATTGCACCTGGCATCATACGTCTGATTTTCTTTCTGCCACTCTAAGTTTGGCGCTTCTTGATCTTTTATTTTGTTTTGTTTCTGCAGTGCCCGGCAGAATCGGTTTTTTGGTAATTACCAGCAACGGGCTTTCCGGTCTGCCGCCATAAATATCATCCGCCTCCGTGTCTGTAAAACTGCCAGCTTTAAAAAAATTCTTTACTAACCGGTCTTCCAAAGAGTGAAAAGTAATGATAGCCGCCCGGCCACCGGGCTTTAATAATGCGGGAATTTGCTGCAGCAATTCTTTTAAAGCTCCCAACTCATCGTTCACTTCAATACGCAGCGCCTGAAATACCTGGGCAAAATATTTTTGAGGATTCCCTTTCACAACAGATTGTACGGCCTGTTTAAATTCATTGATTGTTTTAATGGATGTTAAGGCCCTTTGCTGAACGATTGTTTTGGCAAGTGTTTTTGCATTGGTTACTTCCCCGTATTGTTCAAGCATTTTATGCAATTGCGATTCTGTAAAAGTTTTTAAAATGGCAGCAGCTGTAATGGTTTGCCGCTGGTCCATCCTCATATCGAGGTCGGCATCAAACCGTGTGGAAAAACCTCTCCCGGCTTCATCAAACTGGTGGCTCGATACACCAAGGTCAGCCAGAATGCCCTCCACCTTTGTTATTTTATGCAGGCGTAAAAAACGTTGCAGGTGACGAAAATTTTGAGGTATAAAAATCACCCGTTCATCATCAGGCAAATTTTTCCTGGCATCATCATCCTGGTCAAACGCTACCAGCTTTCCCTTTTGGCCCAGGCGTTGTAAAATGGCACGACTATGACCGCCACCGCCAAAGGTGCAATCCACATACACACCATCAGGCTGTATTGACAAGGCATCTATTGACTCGTTCAGCAAAACCGGCACGTGGTAACCAGCTTCTGCGTCTTTTTGATTGTTTGGCAGCTGTTGATTTTCCTCTTCCATACCTTTCAATTGATCTGCGTTTTTAGCTTTCGGATTTTGACCCCATTACTTCATCCGCCATTTTTTTGAACTCATCCTGTGAAAAAGATTCAAAGAACTCTTTGTATTTAATTTTATCCCAGATTTCAATTTTATCACCAATAAATATCAGCACGGCATCTTTCACCAAACTTGCATATTCCATCAAATTTTTTGGCAGTAACAACCTTCCTGCCGTATCAAGTTCTACCTTTGAAGCACCGTTTAAAAAACGTCTTTTAAAAGCACTCGCCTTTATGTCGAAATCATTCAGCTTACTTACTTTGGCGTACAAAATATCCCAGCTCTCCATGGGATATAAACTCAGGCAGCTGTCTAATCCCCTGTTGATAACAAACTGGTGTGCCCCTTCTTCTACCAACTGCTTTTTTAAAGCAGCAGGTACAAGAAACCGTCCCTTGGGGTCGATTGTAACCTCGTATTCGCCAAGAAAACCTGTCATTTACAGCTGAATTACACTTAATGAATAAATATTCACACAAAATAACACTTTTTCCCACCTTCTTACCAAATAAGGGAAAAAGATTTTTATCCACAGCTGAAGAATTAACACCAGTACAAGTATCAGCCGAAAAAGCACGTTATTTATGTTAATAACCTTGTGGATTACTGTGCGTTTTATGTGGATTACTCAGGGCGAATGTGATTTCAGCAAGTTTTACTGGAAGTGGCACACTAAAATATCCGGCGGATGCATCATCCTAAACAACAAAACCGACAATGTAAACAAGGAAGCAAGGCTTTTAATTTTTCAGACTATTTTAATTGGCCGATCATATTTAGAAGTAAGTAAGCTTCATTTTTTGTTGTCGGAATTGAGAAAGTCAATCCAACATCCTATGATAAAAAACAAACAAACTATGCGAGTAAAACACGCTGGTGAATCAGTTTGCCGGCAGTAAAATCAGGTGAAGCAAATTGTATTTTATCCGGGAAGGGGTTCACCGGCCAATTCGTGGATGAATAGTAAAGAGCAGGTGTGTGAATATTAAATTAACTGGTATTGTCTAAGCCCTTATTAACGGAAAGCTCAGCAAAAAACTGGTTCCCTTACCCACCACACTTTCTGCCTTGATAGTACCCTTGTGAGCTTCTACCATCGTTTTTACATAACTTAATCCCAGGCCAAACCCTTTTACGTTGTGCAGGTTTCCGGTATGCGCACGGTAAAATTTTTCGAAGATCCTGCTGAGGGTTTCTTTGTTCATGCCAATACCGTTGTCCTCAATTTTTATTTTAAACGTGTTGCCGGAATTTTGCGTACTGATTTTTATCAGCAGGTTATCACCGGAGTATTTTACGGCATTATCAAGCAGGTTGCTTACCAGGTTGGTGAAGTGTACATCGTCTGCCATCAGCAAATCATTGGCGGCTCCAAAATGTACATTAAGACGCCCGTGTTTTTCTTCTACCTGTAAATTGATATTGTTTAAGGCGCTGTTTATTAATTCGTGTGCATGCAATTTTTTCAGGTTTAACTGAACCTCCTGCTTATCCAGCAAAGCTGCCTGCAGTATGGTTTCTACCTGTTTATTCATGCGCTTATTTTCTTCTTTTATGATGCCGGTAAAATAGTTCATTTTTTCCCTGTCATTGATCACCTTCTCATTTTTCAACGCATCTACAGCAAGTGAAATAGTAGCAAGCGGCGTCTTAAACTCATGCGTCATATTGTTGATGAAATCAGATTTGATTTCACTCAGTTTTTTCTGTTTGATGAGCGCCCTTACTGTGATAAAAAAGGCACAGATAATAATGATGGTGAAAACAATTGCGCCAACGATAAACCAAGTCATGGATTGCCAGACAAAACTTTTTACATGTGGCACAATCAGAATCAATACTTCATCAGCCGACAGCCCTTCTGACAAGCTGCCCGGAGATGGTTCCAACGGCACCACTACAGGTTTATTGTTTGCAGAATCGTTGTACACTTTCACAAAGTTGTCTGATTGCATTTCTTCCACAACAAGCGTAGTTGAACCAATAGCAAATTCAAAAGGAATATTTTCCAGGTTTTGTTTTTCAAAAGCCTTCCGGATAATCTGCCTTATTTCATCTTTAGAATACCGTTGTGAAATAGTCGGTCTGAAGATATCTCTTTGCAATCCTTCACTTGGAAAAATGAAGCCTCCCTTTTTGGTGAGTGGTATTAAATTCCCTTTTTCCGACATCAGGTCTACCGATGCCTGATAAGTGGCCATTGCAACGTGATCCCTGAACTTTTGTTCGCCTGAAAGCAGCGAGCCTTTTATCCAAAGTATCTGAAAGAAAATAATTCCCAACAGTGATAGAAATATTAAAACAGTAATAACGGGAAAAATTTTCTTCATGCTTGCAAAAGTAAATTACTCAGGGGCTTTTAGCCGGTTATGGTATTGTAAAAGGTAAATTTAACGAAGGTTTTAGAACTAAATCACATTTCAAAAATAAGCCACTGATTATTTCGGTAACATAAATAATTGAATTATTTTACAAACATGATTTCTCCCGCTGCAGGTATATTATTAATAGCCGATCCTTTTTTGAAGGACCCGAATTTTATGCGCACGGTAATCTTTATTTGCGAACACCAGCAACAGGGTAGTTTTGGCTTTGTACTAAACAAACAATTTGAACAAACCCTGGATGAACTGATGACCGGCTTTGACGGGTTTCCGATACCAGTTTATTACGGCGGCCCGGTGCAAATGGATACCATACATTTTTTGCATCAGTACCCCGAAGAGGTGCCTGGCGGTCTGGAAGTAATGAAAGGCGTTTACTGGGGAGGCGATTTTGAAAAACTTTCTGAAATGGTTAAAACCCAGCAGCTGGATTTTAATAAGGTGCGTTTTTTTATTGGTTACAGCGGCTGGAGTGAAGGCCAGTTAAACAATGAGCTGAAAGAAAAAAGCTGGCTAACGGTAACGGCTACACGAAACCTGGTATTTCACCCGTCGCCGGATGATATTTGGAAAGATAGCCTTAAACATTTGGGCGGCGATTATGAAATGATGATCAATTTCCCAATTGATCCGCTGCTCAATTAAACATAGTCCAATATATTTTTTTCGGTGCCAAAGCTTCATTATTTAGATGGCAAATATTTGGATACTTACAAAAAACTGTTACTTTTTATTCACTCAATTTCTAATTCCCTTATCATTAAAGGATGTTTTACCAAATCGTAAAAAAAGTAGCAAGAGTTGCTATTAAATTTTACTGCCGGGATATCAAAATTAACCAGAAAGCTTTGCTGAAAAATAAGGGCCCGCTATTGCTTGCGGTAAACCATCCCAACTCATTTTTAGACGCTATTATTCTCTGCACTTTATTTGACGAGCCGGTTTATTCGCTGGCCCGGGGTGATGCTTTTAAAGGAAAATTGATCAGCGTCTTTTTGCGTTCTTTGAAAATGTTGCCTGTATACAGGGTGAGTGAAGGCGTAGAAAACCTGGAGGAAAATTACTCTACTTTTTCGGCTTGCATTGAGCTGTTTAAGAATAATGGTATTGTTTTGATTTTTACAGAAGGCAGGTCGGAAAATGAATGGCATTTGCGTCCGTTGAAAAAAGGAACTGCCAGGCTTGCACTTACAGCCTGGCAGCAAAATATTCCTTTAAAAATACTGCCAATTGGCCTTAATTATAATAGCTTCTTCTTGTTCGGAAAAAATGTGCATGTTAATATCGGCGACTGCATCGGATCAGACATAATGAAAAATACGGACGGTGAAAATGGCCGGCAACTCAACAATATCACGGGCGCCATACAGCAGCAGTTGCAACAAAGGGTGTATGAAATTGATTCCACTGATCGTCAAAAAAAACAGACCACCTTCCGGATAAAGTTCAGCAAAATCAAAACGGCTTTGTTGCTTTTGCCCGGATTTGCCGGTTTAGTTTTACACTGGCCATTTTATTTTATCCTGAAAAAATTGATTGAAAAAAAGGCTGCCCTGTCAGGCCATTTTGATTCAATCATCGTAGGCGCATTGCTGATCTTTTATCCCTTTTTAATTTTATTCTGGGCGCTGGTTGCTCAATTTTTTTTAGGTGACTACCGGGCAATTGTTATTGCAGCTGCATTGCCAGTTTGTGGCTGGTGTTGTATGCAGCTGAACAGACAGATAGATTAAACTCATAAAAGAACAGTATCATGCCTTGTCGCATAACACAGGCCAGCTAATCAGCCGGCCTGTGTTATAAAATAATATTAAATGCGTATTTACAACTGATATTTAAAATCAGCTTCTTTTACATCCCTGCTGTTGCCACCAATAAATAATTTAAAATCGCCTGGCTCGGCAACATATTTCAAATCGCTGTTGTAAAATTTAAGATCAGCGTTGCTAATGGTAAAAGTCACTTTTTTTGATTCACCCGCAGCCAATGTAATTTTTTGAAAACCTTTTAATTCTTTTACCGGCCGGGTGATAGACCCCACCAAATCGCGGGTGTACAATTGCACTACTTCCTTGCCGGCCCTGTTACCGGCATTGGTCACCGTTACGGTTGCCGTAATGGATTGGTTTCCCTTTATTGTTTTGCTGCTTAAAGTAATATCGCTGTAGGAAAAACTGGTATAACTTAAACCGTAGCCGAATGGATACAATGGATCGTTGGATACATCCAGGTAATTAGAGCGGAATTTTTGAAACCACTGCCCTTCAGGCAAGGGGCGACCGGTATTTTTATGGTTATAATACAAAGGCACCTGGCCAATATTCTGGGGAAAAGTTGTACTCAATTTTCCGGATGGATTTACGTCTCCGAACAAGACATCGGCAATTGCATCTCCTGCTTCTGTTCCACTGAACCACACATCTAAAATAGCAGGCACATGCTCGTTCTCCCATGTTAAGGTTAAGGGTCTTCCGGCAAACAATACAAGCACAACAGGCTTGCCGGTTTTCAATAAAGCTTCCAGTAATTCCTGTTGTAATTTTGGAATACCAATGTCCGACCGGCTGGCAGACTCGCCACTCATTTCTGATGACTCACCTACAGCAGCAACAACAACATCTGCCTGGCTGGCAATATCAAGTGCTTCCTTCAGGATAACTTCCTTTGGCCGCCTGTCTCTGTGCAACGATTTACCAAACATGGTACCCCGCTCTTCAATCATGCTATCTGCATCGAGATTAGATCCTTTAGCATATAAAACTTTCCCCTGGTTACCTACTGCACTTTTCAATCCTTGTAACACAGATATTGGTGTAGAGAAATCAGTAGCCACGCTCCAGGTGCCGGGCATGTTTTCCTTCGCATCTGCCAATGGGCCAATCAATGCAATGGTTGCACTTTTTTTAAGGGGTAATAATCCTCCATTATTTTTCAGCAACACAAAGCTTTCGCCCGCAATTTCCCTTGCCACTTTTCTGTTGGCTGGTGTAAATATTTCTGTGGCGGCACGCTGCTCGTTGCAATATTTGTATGGGTCTTCAAACAAGCCTAATTTATATTTTGCTTCCAGTACCAACCGGCATGCTACATCTATCTGCTGTTGTGTCACCTTCTTTTCTTCCAGTGATTTTTTTAAAGTAGTCAAAAAACCTTCGCCGACCATATCCATATCAACACCTGCTTTTAAAGCCAGTGCCGAAACCTGTTGAAGATCACCTATGCCATGCGCTTCCATCTCATTGATGCCGGTATAATCTGTTACCACAAATCCTTTAAACCCCCACTGGTTGCGCAATACATCGGTCATTAAAAATTTATTGGCGGTAGCTGGTATACCATCTACTTCATTAAAAGAGGCCATCACACTTCCAACGCCGGCATCTACAGCTGCCTTGTATGGTGGCAGGTATTCGTTGTACATTCTCACCCTGCTCATGTCTGTTGTATTGTAATCGCGGCCGGCCTCAGCAGCACCATACATAGCATAGTGTTTAACGCACGACATAATGGTATTGTTCTTAGAAAGATCATTTCCCTGGTAACCTTTAACCATTGCCGCAGCAATTCTCGATCCGAGGTAAGCGTCTTCCCCGTTACCTTCTGAAATCCTTCCCCAGCGTGGATCACGGCTGATATCCACCATCGGGCTAAAGGTCCAGCAAATACCATCGGCACTGGCTTCTGTGGCTGCAACGCGGGCTGCTTTTTCCACCAGGTTCATATCCCAGATACACGACATGCCTAACGGAATGGGAAAGGTTGTCTGGTAACCGTGAATGACATCCATACCAAAAATCATCGGAATTTTTAAGCGGCTTTCTTCGACCGCTACTTTTTGTACCGCCTTAATTTTAGCGACCGATTTAATGTTGAAAAGACCTCCCACTTTTCCTTCCCGTATTTTTTTACCAATATCAGAATTGGATGCCTGGCCGGTAACAATATCACCCGCACCGGGTAAGTTTAATTGGCCCAGTTTTTCGTCCAGGGTCATTTTTTTCATGAGTACATCAATGAAGGTTTTCATTTTAACAGCATCACTATTTTGTGCTGCTGCCTGCAGCGAAATAGAAAACAGTACTACTGCCAGGACTTTTGTAAGCAATTTCATGTTGTTGGTTTTATTATTTCAGTAAAAAAGGCGCAATCGCTTTTTGCCAAATGGCATAGCCTTTTGCGTTCATGTGTAAATTATCTTCCAAAAAAATATCGTTCATAACAGTGCCATCGGCATTAAACATTTTATGGTATACGTCAATAAAGGCCGTTTTCTTTTGTTTGGCCAGGAATTTTTTAATCAACGTATTGCCAGCTGTCATTTTTGGCCACAAGTGTTTTCGGCTAGGGCTTGGCTTCATTGAAACATAGGCTATGGATACCGTTGGCAGCTGCTGCCTTATCAGGGTAAATAGTTGCTTAAATCTGTTAAAAACTACTTTTCCGTTTACGGTGGTATCCGAACCAGCCAGGTCATTTTCGCCGCAATAAATTACTATCTGTTTAGGCAGATAAGGGATAATGATATCATTGGCAAAATGTATTACATCCGGTAACGAAGACCCGCCAAAGCCCCGGTTAACAATGGGATAATCAGGAAAATAACTTTGCACATCTTTCCATTTCGTAAAGGAAGAACTGCCAACAAAAAGTATGGCATGCTTCGGTGGAAATGCTGTACTGTCCTGTTCTTTGAAGGACTGAATATCATTGTAGAATGGCTCTGTTTGGGCCTTTACAGGCATCACGGCCGTCAGCAAAATATATGCAAGGAATATTAATTGATTTTTCATAATTACTCTGATTTAATCGGCGTGCTTTTTTGAGAAACGCCGTTTTCATTAATGGCTTCTATGCTGAAATAATAGGGTTTCTGGTTGTCCATTGTTTTTAACCAATATTCATTGTTATCGTGCACCATAATACATGTGTACAATTTATCCGGGTTAGTGCCATAATAAATATTATAAGCAAACGCATTGTCAACAGGTCTCCATTTTATATAGGCACTACGCTTGTCTTTTTCTGTGCGCAGCACAATAAAATTTTGCACGGCAGATGGCTTTGCTCCGTGTCCATTGCCAAAAACACGCAAGCCGCTGATCGCAAATTTGCCTGTGGGCATGTGGATGTTTTCCAGCTTAATAAACCTTGCTTCTACCGGTTGTTCTAGCTCGATATAGTCATGCGGCACATCTGTTTTATTATTGCTTTTATCTTTTAGTATGTTCCACTTTTTACCATCCAGTGAATAGTATAATTTGTATTGATGAAATACGCCGAGTGACTTTCCCAGGAAGGAACTGTCCACATCCTGGTCAGCATAATTAATTTGTATTGCTTTAACGGTTGACAAATTGCCGAGGTCACTTTGAATAAACTCACCTTTATTGCTGGTAGCAGCGCTCCAGTAGGTTCTTATGCTTTCATCCACTGCATTGTTTGCATAATAGCTGGCTAAAGTAGAGGAAACCACAACAGGCTTTTTATAATTCAGCAACATCCATTCTGGCCTTCCGCCTGGCGATGTTGCACCTGGCAAATAGTGCGGATAATCTCCAAATGCCGCATTGCACCACATCACATCATCTTTATCGAAGCGCGCAGGCCAGATGCCAATCCTTCTTTCAAAAGTATTTTTTACGCAAATGATAGACGTTGACACATGCCAGTAATTGTTGTTGACATCTTTAAAGGTAGCGCCATGGCCAGCTCCCCTGGAAAAGCCACCAGGCTTGTAACTCAGCGGATCTGATTGGGGTGTAAACGGCCCCAGCGGGTTATCGCCTACCACTACACCGTCGGCGTAACCGCTGAACTCTGTACCGGGTGCGCCGTATTGCAGGTAATATTTTCCATTGTGCTTGTTCATGGTAGCACCTTCAATAAAAGGATCCAGAAAAGTATTGTCGGTGTTTTCGCCAAAGCGTTGCCAGCCATAACGATCCTGTTCCAGGAAATACATTTCCTTGCGATAAGCAATAGGAGCCAACGTGTGCCGGTTAAGCTCAATGCCATACAAGGGATACCGGTTACTGCTTCCGTTGTACATGTACAATTTTCCATCATCATCGGTAAAAAAGCTGGGATCCCAACCACCCATTTCAAAAGAATCTACGAGTGGCTTCCAGTCATTTGCTTTGGGATTGGTACTCATCCAGATGGTGAATTTGCTGGTATAGGTTGAACCAAAAACAATCATGGTATCGCCGATGATGCCAACAGCGGGAGCGCACAATTCATCATACACGCCTCCGTTCCAGGGGCGTAGAAATTTTTTGGAAATGAATTTCCAGTTTAGCATATCGCTGCTCCACCAGTAACCCCATTGATTGGTACTGAACAAATAATAATCGCCTTTGTAAGTAACAATCACCGGATCAGCCGTAGCCCGATGCCGGCCCCATTCACTGAAATTGGGAATGGGCGTATAGCCGTAATCTATATTGATGGGGTTACAATAGGTTTGTTGCTTGTACTGGGCCTGTAAATTATAAGCGCCAAACAGGAGGCCAATGCTTAATAGTAGTACAACTTTTGAACGGAGCGCCGCAACGATGTTGAATTGAAAAACTGAAGCTGGTAACATAATTATTTGTATGTGGTATATTTTGCTTTTGGTTTAAAAAGAACATGATCGAGACTCCATTTGCCGGGGCCTGTAAAGAAGAATAGAAGTCCGAATAATACAAACATAAATGGGTGCTGATCTTCGTACCAGAATTTTCCGTGGCCAATTTTAAAAGTAATATAGGCCATGCTGATGATGAGCATTAAAGCGCTTATCCGCGTGAATAAACCAAGCAGCAATAACAATCCGCACAAAAATTCTGCTGATTTGCCGATGTAAGGCATCAGTGCCGGCGATCCTGAATTTTTAAACATATCCCACTGGGCGTATTCCTTCATTTGCACCGGGTTAAAAACTTCTGCGCCATGGTATATCATCATAGCACCAATGATAATGCGAAGCACGGCGATGATAGATTTGGTGTTGGATGGGATTGGAGAAAACAGGCTTTTCATGATAATCGTTATTTTATGGCCATGTTATTTATTGTATTGCAACGACAAATTGTTTACTGAAAAATGTCTTTCGCAACCGATGTAAAGTTACTGTGCTTGTTTGATATGATGCACTATTATATAGCTACTTCTCAGACTATTATAAACAAATTACCTTCATTACCATTGCAGCAAAATTGCTTCCTTTTTGTAATCCAAAATAACATTCTGTTGAGCAGCTATTTTTTCTGCGCTTCTCAGCTGTTTAAAAAAAGCAGGGTCATAAATGTCTGCCATGTTCTCGAGCCCGTCCAAAACTTTGGTATGGGTTTCCCACAATGTATATTGTTGCGCATATACACTTAATTTATTGGCTGCATTACCAAATCCATGCAATACAATTTGTATTTCTTTAAAGACAGAATTAAAATTGCCCTCCTGTTTTGCAATTTGCAGTTGCTTCTTTTCCGGATCAAATGAAATGAGGCGCCTGGCATACTCTTGCTGTTGATAGCCAAACCCATCTCCCGCATCTTCGTACAACATAAAACTGTTTTTTGCTGTGCCATTGTAGATGTGCAGGTACAGTGTGTCAGATGCCTTGTCTTTGGTGGATTGAACCGTGCTTTGCAATGGAATAATGGAAGATACTTTTACAAATATGGGCAGCTCGTATACCGGCACTTCTTGCGACCATTCTTTTTCCCCTGTCAACTTTTCATCCGTGTAAAAGTTAAACCAGTCGCCTTTGGGCAGATACATTTTTTTCATTTTATCCTGGCTGGTAAGTGGTACCACCATCAGTGCATCGCCAAATAAAAACTGGTACTGGTAATTGTTGCCGTACACTTTATCATCGTGCGGATAATTGATGCAAAGACTTCTTGCAATGGGCAAACCTGTTTGGCTTGCTTCGTAAAAAGTTGAATACATGTAGGGCATCATGCGATAGCGAAAGCCAATGAACGTTTTTGAAATGGCTTCTGCTTCTTCCCCATAAGCCCACGGCTCGCCTGCAGCGCCAAAAAACTCACGGTGGTTTCTGCAGAAAGGTGAAAACACTCCTGCCTCTATCCATCGCTTATACAAATCTTTTGAAGCATCACCAATGTAGCCGCCTACATCATAGCCGCAAAAAGAAATGCCCGATAAACCCAACTGACTATTGAGCAAAACGCCGCTTAGCAATCCTTCATCCTTTGATGTATTATCGCCACTCCATACAGCAGAGTAGCGCTGTACACCAGCGAATCCTGAACGGGTCAATACAAATGGCCGGCGATCTTTTTCATTTTGCAGGCCCGCTTCATAACTGCTTCGGGCCATTTGAAAACCGTAGAGATTTTTTGCTTCCGGTGCATTGGCTTTTCTGCCATCAAAATCAAATAATAAATTATCAGGCAGATAACTGCCTGCAATTGCAGGTTCATTCATGTCATTCCAGTAACCATGTACGCCATTAGCCACCATCCATTTCATTTTACTGCTCCACCAGTTTCTTGTTTTTGGGTTGGTGTAGTCGGGCAGGTAGCAGCGAAGCGGTGCGATTTCTGTTTCAAACAAACTGCCATCCGCATATTTTATAAATACATCTTTTTTTAATCCATCGGTATACGACTCGTAGCTGCTATCGATTTTTACCCCTGGATAAACCGATGCCGTCAATTCGATACGTTGTTTGGCAAGACTGGCAGCCAACCCCGGCAAATCAGGAAATCGTTCGGTATTGGTGCGGAATGGTTGATAGCCTTGCTGATAGTCAGCATCCAGTACTATACAATCCAACGGTATTTTTTTGTTGCGGAAAGTCGATGCAATCCATTCTACTTTATCCTGCGGATAATAGGTGCAACGACTTTGATGATAACCCAGACTCCATATTGGCGGCAACTGCATGCGGCCCGTCAGCGATGTATAATGCTCAATGATTTTAGCGGGCGATTCATCGTACATAAAAAAATAATCCATGTCACCACCTTCGAAACTTACCGAACTGAAGTTGGGTGTAGATGATGCGAAATTGAAAAAACTTTTATAGCTGTTGTTGTAAAACAAGCCGTATACGTCCTGATGATGTATGCCTATATAAAACGGAACGCTTATGTACATGGGCAAGCGGGTGTCGCCATATTTGTAATTGTCAGTGTTGTTCAGCGTAATGCCCATGCCTCTTTTATCCAGATTGCCCAGCGCTTCACCCAGGCCTACAAAACGCTCCCCCTCCTGCAATTTTTTATAGACTGTTACTTTATCTCCTGAAAAGGTGGTGCCAAAGCAACTGCCTTTTACATCTTCGTTGATGACTCGGCCGGCTTTGTTTTTAAATGTTATGGAAAAGGATGGTGCTTTTTCAATTTCTACATTGATAGCATTGGTTGAAAGTAAAATAGTATTGCCTTCTTCTTTGATTGAGTAATTTTCAATTCGTGGAATTTGATTATCGACCAATGAGTAAGAAAAACTATTAAGCGTTTTATTTTTTGAAATCCTGACGCGGATAATGTGATCTGAATACACGTGGATATCAAAAACAGTGTTGGCAGTTTTTCCTTCGATGCCACCAATAACTTTTTTATAGGAGATGATTTTTCCGGTAGTTTTTTGCTGGGCATTGCACCTGGCGGCCATTGCAATTACGCTGCAACACAATACCACCATTTTAATTTTTGCTGCCTGCATGTTGGAATGCTTAATTTTATTTACCCGGACTAACCGGGTGAGCCACCCTTTTGGGGTGACCCACCCGGTTAGTCTTTTATCCACTTACTTTTAAAGCCCAATTTTTTTAGCCCAATTTGTACGTCCGGAATTTTCATAAATAAATTCCATATCAATCCGCTTCTGTAATTTTCTATCATCACTACGATTGGGCCCTGGTCGATGGCTAAGTGGCTTTTTGCGTACCAGTTGTGATGAATGCTAAAGCCATCTGCAAAACCAAATGGTCCCCAGATTTTACTTCCCAGTTCATAATAAAAATATTTTAGTGCTTCCATACTTTCTTTGGGTGTATAAGGCATAGAAGAAATGGCTGCTGTTGGTTGAATTACCCCCTTGTCATTTTCAGGACTGTGTGCTACATATCCTTTATAACTATCGCCCGCGGTAAGACCCCAGCATTGAGCACTGTAGCCTTTGTAATGATTAGGATTTTCAATGCAATAGGCCCGGTTAATGAGTGTATGATTTTTTGTTTGTTCTGCATAGTCGGTTCCGTGATCGTCTTTCAATTCATTTGGATCGATGCCCATGTAAGTGTACTGTTCAAAGAAAAGCGGACCGCCCCGATCTTTATCATAATTGCCAAGGGGCAGTTTGTAACCGTAATACGTCTTTCCGTTTTGCCAGCCAAAACTGCCGCTCCAGGTTGAGTCATACACGTTTCTTGAAATGCCATGATTAGGTGATGCTGCTGATAAGATGTACGTGATTAAACATTCATTATAGCCCCATACCGGAAAGTTCATATCGAAATCATTGCGTGGACTCCAGTGCCAGTAAAGTCTTTTGTTTTCGCCTTTGGTATGCCAGTTCCAGTTAGCGGCTCCCCACATCTGATCAATTCGCTTGCGCAAATATTTCTCAGTAATGGCATCACCGGTAAAATATTCTTTGGCACATAAAAAGCCCATCAGCAGGTAAGAAGTTTCCACTATATCGGCACCATCATCCAGCCGGTCGAACGGTACGGTTTTGCCCGTAGTGCCATTCATAAAATGCGGGTAAATGCCATGGTAACAGTCGGCCCTGTATAAAAAGTCTGCAATTTTTATCAGTCTTTTTACAGCCGTGTCTCTACCAATCCAGCCACGTTGTACTGCAACGATGGTTGATAAAATACCCATTCCGGTGCCGCCAATGGCGCAGTCTTCACCACCAAAAATTGTTTTGCTTAGATTGGGTTCATCCCAGGCTTCATTAATATAATCCCAGTAGGATACTGCATGCACGGCCACATCTCTTTCCCGGGCCAGTCCGCTTACGGGATGCGCATAATGCCAGAAGTAACGAAAAGTCTGCCGCTGTACTATTTCAAGCAATGTGCTGTCAGAAATATTTTTTACAATACCGATGGGATTGACGTTGTTGGGATACCCATCTTTAAAATTTATTTTTTGTGCTGACAGGTGAAGAAAACTGATAATAAATAGCAGCACCAGCAATGATTTTTTTGGCATGGCAATAATTAAAACCGTTTTAAATTTTAAGCAGATTATTCTGGTTCTTTATTTAGAATGTAAGAAATCTACTTATGCAATCGTACAGTATTCAGTTTTTCAAATCTACATAAAATGCTTTGTTGAACTGCGATTTAAACGCCGCTTATTTAACCAATGCATTTTTTGTTTGTCCGGCATAACTGAAGCCGAGTTTATTTAACCCATTGCCTATTTCAGGACAACTCATAAATAATTTCCACAACAAGCCGCTGCGGTAATTTTCTATCATCGCTACAATCGGACCTTCGTCTATGGCCAGGTAATTTTTTGAGTACCAGTTTTTAGTCTCATTGAATGCATCCGTAAAACCATACTCACCCCAGATTTTATCGCCCAAATCATAATAGAAATGCTTTAGTGCTTTCATTGAATATTCCGGCGTATAAGGGAAAGCGGACAAAGCTGCCGTTGGTGTAATAGTGCCTTCATCGTTGGTGGGTGAAAAAGCATTATAGCCATTGTAAGTATCCGATGCGGTGAGTCCCCAGCAGTTTTCGCCGTAACCTTTAAACGCTTTGGGATTATCCAGACAATACGCATGATTAATAAGCGTATGGTTTTTATTTTGCACCCAGTAATCTGCATATTCGTCTTTTAATCCGTTTGGATTCAACCCTAAAAAAGAATACTGTGAAAAGAAAAGCGGGCCACCATAGTCAAAGCCTAACGGTAACGTATAGCCGTAAAATGTTTTTCCGTTTTTAAAGAAATTACTTTGTGCCCAGCCACGGTGATATACCGCCGCAGTTACGGGATACTCTTCAGCACTTGCAGCCAAAACATACATGATTAAACATTCATTAAAACCACGCACGGGAAAATTCATCGCCCAGCCGTTGTTGGGGCTCCAGTGCCAAAACAGAACATCCTGTTCGTGGGTATACCAGCTCCATTCAATACCAGTCCACATCCAGCCTACCTTTGCTCTGAATTCATTTTCCACAGGATTATCCCGGTTAAAATATTGCCGGGCACAAAGCAGGCCCTGGAAGAGGTACGAAGTTTCTACCAAATCGCCGCCATCATCCTTCCTGCTAAACGGAATTGTTTTGCCGGTAGCGCCGTCCATCCAATGTGGAAATGCACCATGATAGGAATTGGCCTTCAATAAAAAGTTCACCATCTTGCGCATAAATTTTGCTGCGGTATCTCTTGTAATCCACCCACGTTCTGTTGCCACAATTACCGCCATAATGCCAAAGCCGGTGCCGCCCGTGGTAACTGTTTCATGACCGTAGCCAGCATCTTCATTGCTTCTTTCCCTGGCCATACCGCTTACCGGGTGAGCAAAATCCCAAAAATATTTGAAGGTTTGTTTTTGTACTACATCGAGCAATGCACTGTCTGATAAATTGGTTTGCCTTGCAGGTGCATTTGCAGCGTGCTGCTTTACTTTCTGTGCACCGCAGGAAATATTCAACAGCAGCAGTGCAATCGTAACCAGCAGTTTTATTTTTTTATTGATCATTGGCTGTCGTTATTGAAATAATTTTATAACACCAGTGTTTGTATGGCATGAGGCAATATAGTTACCTCCGCCGCTGACGTGCCGATGCAAAGATTATAGGTTGTTTTCGCATTGCCCTGGTTCATTACAACTACTACCACTTTTCCGTCTTCATTTTTAAAAGAGGTAGTTAGCAACTGGCTTCGGCTTGCCGCGCTGCTAATTCTTTTTGCACCGGGGCGGATGAATTTAGAAAAATGCCCGATGTAATAATAAGCGTTGGTGTAAATCAGGTCGCCAGTTTTTGTATCAGCATGTATTGGAGCGAAACAAAAATTCTGTACATGGTTAGGGCCCCCGGTTTCATCGAGTAACACATTCCAATCTGTCCAGCCAACAGTACCATTGTTAAAATCATTGATCATAGAGCGGCCATACCGTTCGCCCAGCGCCCAGTTATAATAACCACCTGCCTTAAAACTTTCTGCACAGCCTTCTGTAAATAGTAGGTTTTTATCAGGCCAGGCTTCATGCACCCTTGCCACATTTTCATACATTTCTGTTCCGCCACTCCAGCTTTCATACCAGTGAAAACCCATACCCCATGCATATTTGGAGGCTTCCGGATCACTGAATATCGTGTTAGCCCGTTGCACCATCAGGTCACGGTTATGATCCCATACAATTATTTTCTTATCGCCCAGACCTTCTTTATGCATAGTTGGACCAAGATTGTTCTTCAGAAAATCCCGTTCTTCTTCCGCTGCAAAAACACAGCTCTCCCAGCGTTGTGTGGCCATGGGTTCATTTTGTACGGATATGCCCCAGATTGGAATGCCTTCGCTTTGATAGGTTTGTATAAACTTTACATAATAGTTTGCCCAGGCCTGGTAAAATTCCGGTTTTAATTTTCCACCGTGTGCCAGGTCGTTATTGCTTTTCATAAATGCAGGCGGGCTCCAGGGGCTTGCAAACAATGTGAGTTTGCCACCTGCAGCAGCAATGGCTTGTTTTACAAATGGAATGCGGTACTGCTTATCATGGTTTACATTAAACGACTTTAGCTCTTTATCACCTTCTGTTATGTATGTATAACTGGCGCTGGAAAAATCGCTGCTGTGAATGGTGGTTCTTGCCAGTGTATAGCCTATACCAGTTGTATCGTTATAATACGCCCGTAAAAATTCCCGCTGTTTTGGCTGAGATAATTTGGCAAATGTTTCCGCAGAGGCATCTGTTAACGCACCACCAATTCCGAGGAAAGTTTGAAAAGTTTTTGACGGATCTACAAAAACGCACACCTGCGTTTCAAGTGGCTGGGCCAGTGTTTTGAAAGACAGCGTATCCGTAACTGACAAACGCAGGTTGCTGCTGTCGGCAGTGGAATAAACAATTACTTTTTTGCCTTCGGCAGAAAAAGGTTTGTCATTTGAAACGGCGTTATTGCCGGATGGCTGACTGCATGCGCTCAGCAACAATGCGAGGAAGAGGACAATGTTTTGTTTCATATTTTATAGTTTTAAAATCACCAAATGTATGTTGCGACAGCGCCAGCGGCCAGTTGAGTGGCCACCCATTTCCCATTGTATTTGATGTTAAATGAGATGGTACCAACACCGTCGTTTTCTGCTATTAAAATCTTTTTATTATCGGGAGCCTGAAAAGCTACTGTTTGTAAATTACCTGATACAGTGCTTGCAATACGTATTGATCCGAAAGGTACAAATTTGGATGCATGGGCAATGATGTAATAAGCCACGTTTCGGGAAACGGATGATCCGGTTATTGTTAAAGCACCTTTGCAAGTCGTGCAGCCTCCATCAGTATGCGGGCCGTAATTGCCATCATTGGCCAGGTTCCATTCCAGCGCAGTACGGCTCCAGTTACGCATGGAGCCGATCAATACATTCTTCACATGCCATTTTAAATCGCCGCCAAAATCACCGGTGGATGCGGTGTACTGTTCTGTAAAGTAAAGTGACTTATCAGGATAGGCATTGTGCACAGTTGACAAGGCGCTTATGTCGCCGGCATATAAATGAAAAGCAGATCCACTTACAAATGGGTTGGCCTGTGCATCCTGTAATACGGTTAGCGGATAATTGGGTACATCACAATTATGATCGTAAGTAATTATTTTGGTGGTAATACCAGCAGTCTGAAATGCCGGTCCCAGGCTGCTTTTTATGAAATCGGCCTGTTGCAAAGCCGTCATTACAAGGCTGGGATTATTGTTGGGATTGAGCGGCTCGTTTTGTGGCGTAATGGCGTCAATGGTAATGCCTTCCGACTTCATCTGCTGAATGTATTTTACAAAATACTGCGCATACACGTTGTAGTTAGCAGGCACTAAACTACCGCCTTTAAAGCTGTTGTTATCCTTCATCCAAACCGGCGCCGACCATGGTGTTGCCAGTATTTTAATATTGGGATTGATGGCCAGTATCTCTTTTAGCAATGGTATCAGATCTGTTTTATCCGGGTTAAGACTAAAGATTGCAAGGTTTACATCCGTTTGCCCTGAGGGCACATCATCATAAGTAAATGTGGTAGCATTTAAATCTGATGCGCCGATGCTGATGCGTAAGTAATTAACGCCAATACTGCCGGATGAAGTCCCAAACAATTCCTGCAGCAAGCTGGCCTTGGCAGCAGCTTCCATGCGGTTAATTACATAAGCACTGCCGCCTGTGAGGGTGTACCCAAAGCCTTCAACAGCCTGGTAACGTTGGGCAGAATCTACTTCAATATTTACATTACTGTTTGTAGTTGTTACAAATGAAAGTACGGCTGTTTGCTTTTGAAGCAATATCGTTTGATCTGATTTTGTCAGCCAGCAATCCATGTCATTAGTAGGTGTAACAGGTGGTACAACCGGAGGTACAACGGGTGGCGTAGTTGTGCCACCAGACTTTGAGCAACCGACCTGCGACAGCAGCATGACAGCCAGTAACAGGAGGTAATTTTTTTTACTATTCATAAGTTATTTTATACTATTCGTATTTTATTTTAATGCCGCTTACAGGTAGGGAGCTTTAAATCCAAGCTTTAACATACCTGCTTTTACTTCCGGGCAACTGGTAAACAGTTTCCACAATAATCCTGTTCTGTAATTTTCAATCATCACAATGATTGGTCCCTGGTCTATTGCCAGTGTTGAGTTGGCAAACCATACATTTTTCAAACTAAAGGCATCATAAAATCCATACTCACCCCATAACTTATCGCCCAGTGTATAATAAAAAAAGTGCAGTGCTTTCATCGATTCCGCTGGTGTATAAGGCAAAGAAGAAATAGCCGCCGTTGGTGCGATAACACTTACATCGTTGGTCGGAGAACTTGCATTGTAACCATTCTGAATATCGCTTGCGGTAAGTCCCCAGCAGCTGCTGCTGTATCCGTAATTACCCTGTGGATTGGCAACGCAATAACTGTAATTAATCAGCGTATGGTTTTTGGTTTGCGTAGTATAGTTGGCATAGCTATCAGTTAACCCATTGGGATTGATCCCTAAAAAAGAATAATGAGAAAAGAACAACGGACCTCCTTTTTCAGGTCCTAACGGCAACGTATAATTGTAGTAACTGTTGCCGTTGGTAAATCCTGGTGCGCCGGCCCATCCAATTTTATACACGGTGTCTGGTATAGTATGTGTTGCTGAAGATGCGGCAAGCACATACGTTATAAGGCATTCATTCCAGCCCTGTATTTTTACATTCATATCCCATGTATAAATATTGCTGTAGTGCCAGTACAATACATCCTGGTTGTTTTGACGGAACCAGTTCCATTCTACACCATTCCATAAAATATTTATGTCGTTTCGCAAATTGGCTTCTCCCGCGTCTCCACCATTAAAATACTGTCTCGCTGTAAGCAAGCCTTGCATTAGATACGCTGTTTCAACAAGGTCAGCACCATCATCTTTGGTACTAAATGGCTGGATGGCCCCGGTAGCGCCATTCATCCAATGTGGAAAAGCGCCATGCACTTTTTGTGCTGTGTTTTTTAAAAAACCCACGATGGTTTGCATACGGGCAAGTCCTTCGGTCCTGGTAATAAAATTTCTGCTGATTGCTGTTACTATCGCCATTACGCCAAATCCCGAACCACCTGTGGTAACAATATCGCCGGAAGTATTTCTTTCCCTCGCCAGCCCACTTACAGGGTGGCCAAAATCCCAGAAATATTTAAAGGTTTGCTGTTGAATTTTATCCAGTAATAAAATGTCGCTGATAACAGGAAATTTATTGGTAGAATCGATTTGGGTATTAAAATTTCTATCCACCGCCGTAGCAAGTCCACCGCTGCTGGCCGATTGAAGTGTTGTTGTTATTTTTAAAAAATATTTGGAAAGATATTTTAATGGCGAAGCCGGTTGGATCAATAACACTGAATCATGATTCGATAAACTGGTAGTTATTGCTGCAGCAGCGCCACCTGCATCTGTAAGCAAAACGGCAGTTGCAACAGTGCTTGGTTTTACCGGCTGGGTAAACTGTACTTTTAATGTGGGCTGAACAGTTGAGCCATATACTGTATTATCCAGGGCAATTGCATTAAGATAAATGGTGCTTACTTTTATCGCAACAGCCGGTGGGGTTACAACTACAGCATCTTGGCTTTTGCTGCACCCCAACATAAGCAGGCAACTAATTAAAACACGTATCCTGTTATTTTTCATACTATTTTTATTGACCGGCGGGTTGTAAAAAAACGAGCCCGCTGTTATTTTTTGCCATCACTAAAATTTTTTGTCCGCCTGCACCCCTAATCCATTTTGCATCTCTTACTTCGCCATCTATTTCAGGCAACAACCCCTCTTTACTAAAGTTATTTTGATTTTTATTGAAAGAAAAAATGGTGGGTTGCAGTGCATCATACCTCCCTTCGTAGGGAACTACTCCATAAAAATTGCCCGCGGCTAAAAACTGATTATTTGCCAGGGCTGCAAATGAAAACACCGGTGCAAATTGTGCGGATTCGGGTAGCGGTACATTCTTAAAACCGCCTTTACCATCATTGATAAAACAAGTGGTGGTAAGCGTTTCGGCCTTTAATTCCCGGTAATCTTTAAATAAATCGAAGAACATGTACTGTACCGTTTTGCCCGCTACCTCGTTGTAGGTGAGGTAGGCTTTTTTCAACACCGGCAGCGCCCGTTCTAATTCATCCTTTGCCAAAAATGTATATTCTTTGCCTTTTATTGTATAGGTCATTACCTGTTCCGGCGACCCATTTTTATCAAAGTCTTTTACATACAATTTTAAAGGACCATCCTTACCTGCATACAGCTTGGAATTATGCCCCCAATTGCCAGCCAGTATATCCATGAGGCCATCGCCATTTACATCTGCTGCATATAAAGATTGCCAAAGACCTGTGGACGCCGGCAAATCAGTTTCTTTATATATTCCCTTGTTATTAATAAACATTTTTACCGGCATCCATTCCCCCGCTACTACCAAATCCATCCAGCCATCCATATCGATGTCCGTAAAAACTGCTGCTGTTACCATTCCCGTTTCTTTTAAAGAAATAATATTTTCAGCTGCAGGTTTAAAATTTCCTTTGCCATCATTCAACAATAAAAAAGATGATTGCGGTTGCCCAAATTCTTTTGCGTTTGCGAGGCCGCCAATAAATAAATCATCGTCTCCATCGTGGTCAACATCCGCAACTACCACACAGCTTTTATTAGTTAGCAAAACCGGTAATTGCGTTGTTGACAAAGTGAAATGTCCTTCGCCATCATTGATGTATAATTTATCGGCCAAAGCTGCATTGCCATCAGCATATTCGTCCCCTCCGCTTACAACATACAAGTCCGGAAAGCCATCTTTATTCGCATCAAAAAAAACAGCATCTACTTCATCACAGTATGTACTTTTATTAAACAGGCTGGTGTCAGATTGTACGAATGTTCCCTCTTTAGTCTGCACCATCAGACTGCCCGGCTGGCCATTGGCACCGCAAGCAAAGAAGTCATCAAGTCCGTCTTTATTAATATCACCCACCGCAATTTTTGGCCCGCGTGTCGATTGCATATGTGGGATCAAATACTGGCTATTAAAATCAATAAAATTATTTTCCCTGTGTTTCCAGTTGCACTTAACCTGGCTTGTAATATCCTGTAATATCGGTTTGGGTAATGGGAAGAATGTGACGTAATCAAAATGTTTATTGGCATCTTTTTGTTGCACCAATAAAGAGTTTACAGCAGTTACATTTTTTAATAGCTGGTATTGCTGATTGGGCCACACGATCAAGAGGCTGTCAATAATTGCTGCATCACCCAAACCAAAATGCAGCCTTGGTTCAACGGAAGATTCAAAACCCCTGGTAAGCATCAGTTGCTGGTATTGTATTTTTTTGCCGGCAAATACATAGGCTTTGGCGCCAATGCCTGAACTGTTTAAGCTGTCGCCTTTAAAAGAAACAGTGATGTAATTTTTCTTTGGCGCATTATTTTTTAAGATTACAGCTGGTGCATTGAGGCTGTTAATTATGATATCAAGGTTACCATCATTGTCAAGATCAGCATAAGCTGAGCCGTTGAAATAACCTTTCATTTCACCAGTACCCCAACTATCGCTGACATCTGAAAAATGGCTGTTTCCAGCACCCTGGAAAAGAAAGGGATGTGATGCTCCATCAGGCATTTTTTCCAATGCCGCCGCATCATATTGATCTGTCTTATTCATTGCCTGTCTAAAAGATAAGTCTGAAACAAAACGAATGTAATCAAGATCCACTGGACGTTTCACAATACCGCCTGATATAAATAAATCCTTATTTCCATCGTTGTCAAAATCAGCAAAGAGGGGAGCCCAGCTCCAATCGGTTGCCGAAATACCACTCAATAAACCAACCTCGCTAAAACTAATGCCATCGCCATTATTTTGTTGCAGACAGTTTTTTGAATACTGGTACTGAAAGCCATTACTGATGAGCTTAAATTTATAGGTGTCGGCATTCTCATCACTGCCATAGGTTTTTAAGGTCTTTTCCTCGCCCGGTAACATATCTACTGTTACAATATCCAATTGACCATCGTTATTAAAATCAGCTATATCATTACCCATACTAAATCGGCTGTAATGTCTAAAATGTTTGGCACCACTTTCTGTAAAAGTTCCATTGCCATTGTTAATATAGTAATAATCATTCTCGTGAAAGTCGTTACCGATATAAATATCCTCCCACCCATCATTGTTGATATCTGCAACCGAAATGCCGAGCCCGTAGCCCAAACTGCTTTGATAAATACCCGACATTGCTGAAACATCTGTGAACTTTTTAGCGGACGTATTCATATCATTACGCATTAATTTATCACCCGCTTCCGCGTCAAATTTCCTTCGGTTAATTGTGTCGACAATATTTTCATTTGCCTTATGAGATTGGTTTAAAATATAACAGTCCAGATCTCCGTCGTGGTCATAATCAAAAAAGGCAACCTGTGTGGTAAACCCTGAAAAATTCAATCCATATTGTGCGGCACTTTCTGTAAACGTTACTTCGCCGGGAGCTGTTTTAGATGGTCCGTTATTTATAAATAACCCATTGTGTCCTTTTATTTTTCCGTTGATGTTTACTGCCGAAACATAAATATCCAGTAACCCATCACCGTTTACATCTGCCATGGTTGAACCGGTACACCAGTCTGAACTTCCCGCTACACCAGCATTTTCGGTAATGTCTTCAAATTTAAAATTGCCTTTGTTAATGTATAATTTATTACCTGCGTGGTTATTGGCGGTAAAATAAATATCCGGCAATCCATCATTATTTACATCTCCAACTGATACTCCGCCGCCATTATAATAATACAGGTAATATAAAATTCCAAAAGCCTTCTGATCTTTCAACGTATTTTGGAACCGCACATTTGTTTCGGAAGAAGACAGACTGGTGAATAACGTATTGGATTTTTTGCACGAAATAAAGAGAAAAAAAACAGAAGAAAAATACAAATAAATTATTCGGTTGGCAGGCATAAAAAGATTTTAAAAAATGCAAAATCTGTTACTGTAAAAGTAATCATTTAATTAGGGCTTAACTGAGTTTTTGGTGTTTGTATTTTATTGATTTAACTTGGTAGTACTGGGTTACACCTTCTTTTTTTATGAAAATATTTGCACCATACTTTCGTTCTTTTCTTACCATTTTTATCGTTGCATTGGCTGTGATTTTCTTTGCGCAATGCATCCATCCCGACAAGGAACAAGCACCCGTGACACCAACCGTTTCCATTAACCAATTTGCCGGATCTGCCAGTTGCATCCAATGTCATAAAAGTATCTACGACACCCATCTTCACACGGCCCATTATTTAACCACCCGAATTGCCGAAGAAAAGTTTATAAAGGGTAGTTTTAATAAAGACAGTAATATGTTTGCTTATGATACCAGCCATTTTGTTGCCATGGAAAAAAGGGATAGTGGCTTTTACCAGGTTGGTTACAGCAATGGTATCGAAAAAATTGCCCGTCGCATGGATATTGTTATTGGCTCCGGCACCATGGGCCAGTCTTTTTTAAACTGGAATAAAAACCTGCTCTTTCAATTGCCCGTTACTTATTTTTCCGCAGCCCATCAATGGTCTAACAGTCCGGGTTACCCGAACAAAATTATCTTTAACAGGCCCATCACCTCACGGTGCCTGGAATGCCATACCACTTTTGCAAAAAAGCTTACGAACGAAAATGAAGATCCCGAAGCTTTCGACCGCAATCAAATAATTTACGGTGTGGATTGTGAAAAGTGTCACGGCCCGGCCGCTGAGCATATAGCTTATCAAACTCAACATCCAACTGCGTTAAAAGCAAAGTTCATCATTAATCCAGCGCATCTGACAAGGCAGCAAAACATGGATCTATGCGCTTCCTGCCACGGCGGCAGACTAACAAAAACAAAGCCCTCCTTTCAGTTTAAAGCCGGCGACAAGCTTGCTGATTTTTATGCAATAGATACCACGGCGCCGAATACAAATTCAATTGACGTACATGGCAATCAGTATGGCTTATTGAGGGCAAGTAAATGTTACAGAATGAGTGATACGATGACCTGCAATACCTGCCACAATACACACGAAAACGAAAAAGGAAAAACTACTTTATTTTCACAACGTTGTTTAACCTGTCACACAGTTGAGCATGGAAACTTTTGTACTTTAAAAAATGTGTCCGCCGCCAGTTTAAAAAGCAACTGCATTGATTGCCACATGCCATTGTCTCCATCCCGGGCTATTGCAGTATACTTAACCGGCAAGGCTGAGCCCACGGCAGCATTAATACGTTCGCACTTCATCAGCATTTACCCCGAAGAAACAAAGAGACTGCTTAACTATATTAAAAAGTAGCGCCGACATCTCTCCAAAAGATTTTTTAACAAACATCAAAGAACTGTAATTATAAAGAGGGCTGCAAAATCTTTGCAACCCTCTTGTATCATGTAAAAGAATTGAAAGCTTATTGCTTGTTGGCGTATAAAGCTGCAACATCCGCGGCGGATAATGCAGCACCATACAACCTGAATTGGTCCAGTTGACCGTCAAAATATCCCATCCACGAATTTGCTTTGTATGCTTCTTCTCCCGCTCCGCCAATAGTAAGCCCGGTGATAGGTTTATCTGCATTAAAGTTTAGCTGCCCCCTGGGCGAGCCGTTATTGGTTACGTTACCGAAACCTGCCGGTAAATTGGTTGGTACCGCACCATCAATGTACGGCGTAAGCACCGAGGTTGTTTCATCATAAGTAAATGCCAGGTGATGCCATTGACCGTTCAACACGTTCTTCATTCTTTTTGTTCCTGTAAATTCAAACCATTGATCGAACAGATAAAACTTAGCGGAAGCCGAGTCTGTTGTACTGGGATTGCCTGCATCTTCAAACTCCAGGAACATTTTTAAATTGGTCCAGCTGTAACCTGATGAATTTAAAGCAAAAGCAAAATTGGTTCCTTTGCCTGCAGCCTGGGGCGTTTTTTTAACCCAAAATGAAATAGTAAAACTGGTGGCAGATGTAAAGTCATTGGCAGATGCATATTGGGTAAATGCCGTTTCGCTACCCATATAACCTTTACCAGATATACCTTCTCCCACCGCAGCAGTATTGCTCGAAGGAAAATTCGCCCTGATACTATCAACACCATTCATCAACGGATTATCTGACGTGCCATCAAAAGCGGCATAAAATTTCAAAGGGCCACCTACAGGATTAGCATCTTTTGTATAATCTCCCAAAGCAGGATGGGTTATTTTTTGGCAACCTGCCAGCAGGCTCCCGAAGGCTATGATAAGAACGACATTTTTAGTCATTATTTTCCTTATGTTCATAATTAGATTTTTAAAGTGTGAACTTTTGTTTGCATGTTTTACCACTCAGGGTTTTGTACCAGGATACCTCCGGATAAATTGATGGCCTGTTGCGGTATAGGATAATACCTGCAACGGTTCGTATAGCCGAGGCTACCTAGTTCCTTAACTGCATCGCCCCAGCGAACCAAATCGAAGAAACGATAACCTTCCATTGCAAACTCAAACCTGCGTTCATTTTTAATTGCCGCACGCATCTGGTCCTGGTCAACAAATGGAATCGGCTTTACAATAGTACGCGTTGGTCCAAGGTTACCACTTGCCCTGTTCCTGATCAGTTCCAAATTAGTCGCAGCAGTTGCACCATCACCTAATTCGTTACTGGCTTCTGCCAGCATTAAAATCACATCAGCATAACGCAATATTCTATGGTTGATCCAATCGGCCCCGCCACTTCCAAAAATCTGTCCTGTAAACTGGCGCATGGCCGGATCAGAATACACTTTTTTATTCCAGTAGGGCTGATCCAAACCGGTACCGGGACTGTAAGCTGGTAATGTAGCTCCGTATCCACCAGCTGCCGGTCCGCCGTCGTACTGGCCGGAATATAAAATTGTCTGGCTTTTCCGCGGATCTGTACTGTCCCAGGCGCTAACCAGTTTTTGTGTAGGTGTATTCCATCCCCAGCCTAAATTCCATGCATTACTAGCGCCGCCTTGTCTCACGTTCTGGCTTGTTCCCCATTGTGTTCCTTTATTGGGCGTATTGTTCGGACCTACATAACTCTGCTCTTCAAAAATTGATTCCGGACCATTTTTACCAGCTCCGTTTAAACCATCCTTCCATATATCAGGGAAATTGGTAGTTAAACTATATTGCTGCGACTGAATTACCTGGTTGCAAAGACTTACAACCTGTGCCCAATCACCCCTGAATAAATGCGTTTGAGCCCACAAGGTGTTTGCAGCACCTCTTGTAAGACGGCCCGGATAGATATTAGTTCCACCCACAGACCAGTTCAATGGAAGGTATTGTGCAGCAAGGTTCAAATCTTCATCAATCTGCGCATAAATTGCCGCAACGGGAGACTTCGCTTTAATTCCATCCGCGGCATTGGTGTAATAGAAATTAATCAACGGCACATCTCCATAAGTTCTCACCAGGTCGAAATAGCAATAGGCCCTGAAAAAGCGGGCTTCACCAATATTTCTTAACGATGCCGGATCGCTGACTTTTAAAGAATCGGCATAATACAATTCCTTGTTTGCAAGGTTGATCATATAATACCGGTCGTTCCAATACGTATTGGGAGCCCAGTCATCTTTGGAATATTGAAAAGTTTCAAACTCTGTATTGATTTCCTTGCCATCCGTTGTACTGCTTCCCTTTTGCGCATCATCATCCCGTATACTGTGGAAGTCAAGCCATGGCAAAGTGGAAAAACCGGCGTAAGAAGTTAAGGTATTGTACAGGCCAAAACTTTGCGCTTCCAACGTTCCCTGCTTTAAATCATCCAGGGTGGCTGTTAAGGGTTTTCTATCCAAAAATTTTGCGCACCCCATTGTTAGCAGCATCAACGGCAGCACCGCCATTGCTAACTGTAATACAATTTTATTTTTTTTCATATCAATAAATTTAAAAAGATTAAAAAGTTACATTTAAACCTGCGGTAGATACCAGGGGAATCGCACCTCCTGCATTATCATAGCCAAACGCAGTTGCATCACCACCGTATTCAGCAGTATAGCCTAAATTGTTTTTCCATGTTTTCACATTTTGAACATTGAGGTATACTCTTAAGTTTTTAATCTTTGCCTTTGAAAGTAAACGCTGGCTGAAGTTAAAAGCCAATTGTACGTTCCTGATTCTGAAATAACTTCCGTCTTCAATATTATAGCTGGAGCCGTTGTAGTTAAAGCGATCTCCCTGGCTCAGGATGGGCACCCAGTCAGAGGTACCTGCGCCATGCCATCTGTTAATTTTTTCTGCTGAATAGTTTACACGCTGAAACGGAGATTCAAGCGAACCCCAGGTTCTGAAAATCTGGTTACCATAAACGCCGCCCATATCAACCGCAAGGCTTAAACTTTTATAAGTTAAATTAACGGAAGTACCATAGGTAAACTTAGGTGTTGGATTACCAATAACAGTTCTGTCATCAGCAGTAATTTTTCCATCTCCATTCAAATCTTTAAATTTAAAATCGCCCGGCCTGTAAGCACCAATAGCAGAGGCAACTGGTGATTTCAAGATGTCAGCATAGCTTTGATATAGCCCCTCTACTTCGTACCCGTAAAAAGACCCGATAGGAAGTCCTGGCTGGGTGCGGCTTTCAGCTGATCCATTGTTTTGAAATGCTCTTGAGAAATACCCTGCCACCGTACCTTCAGCAATGCTTAATACTTTGTTTTTTAAGAAGGTAATATTGCCTCCGATATTAACAGAAAAATCACGGTTAACAGCCTGGTTCCAGCTGGCAGAAAATTCTTCACCCCAGTTTCTTAAACTACCACCATTTGTCAGCTGATCCGGCAAACCAATGGAAGCCTTGCTTAGATATGACATCAGGTTATTGGTAGTTTTGTTGAAATAATTGGCTTCAAAATGCAACCTGTTTCTAAAGGCTGACAATTCAAATCCTGCTTCCTGGGCCGAAACGGTTTCCCATTTCAAATCTGGATTAGGCACATAGGAAGGTTGTGCAGCACCATAAATATTGGTGCCAAAAACTGCTGCGATACCTGTATTTAATCTTGGATAAAATGGATAATTGATGGTTAATCCATTGGGATCTACCGCTGTTTGATTGCCCAAGACACCAACAGATCCTTTTAATTTAAGATAGTTTAAAAACGTTTGTCCCTTCATGAAATCTTCCTTGGATATTTCCCATGCGCCTCCAAGCGCCCAGAATTGCTGGTGACGATTTTTTTCGGGGATTTGTGACGAAGCGTCATCCCGGACAGATGCGTTTAAAAAATACTTTTGCTTGTAATTGTACAATATCCTTCCCAGCATTGAAACTGTTGAATATTCGCTTTGAGAGGAAGATGCCAGTGATGTTGTTGGATCCTCAAAACCATTGGTCATGTACCAGAATCTTTTATCATCAGGTATTGGCAAGGCATTACCGGTAGTATAGGGTTTAGCAACGCCAGACCTGTTGAAGTTGCCGAAATAGTAAGAAGTAAAACCAGCAGTTGCAGTTAAATTATGATCTCCAAAACTTTTTCTGAAGGTAAGGATATGGTCCTGCTGAAATTTTTTGTAAGAGTTGTCATTCTCACTCACCTGTGTTTTTGCACCGTACAGGTAAGGGGTGTTATTTAAAGGGTCATAAGCATAATAAAGCGGTGAATATTGCCTGTTATTCACTGTGCTCATATCCGCATAGAAAGTTGATCTGAAATTGAAATATTTAAGGAAATTAATTTCGCCATAAACACTTGCAACAGTTCTAAACTCGATATTAACCTGCTTATTCCATGTATTTTCCAATTCAAGCAATGGATTTACAACACCTGAATTTTGAAGCGCATTATCAAGGCCTGAATACAAATTAACAGTCATGCTATCTCCGCCATAAGGATTCGCTACACTGAAAGGCTTTGTGCCCGCTGAAACCTGTGGCATTACTTTTCTGGCATTGTCCAATACGCTGGTTGCGTTGTAAGGATTATTTTGCCTTGATGCATTGAAGTTGATGCCAATTTTTATGGCTTTATTCACCTTAAACTCATCCCCAAAAGAAAGTAGTATTTTTTCTAGCTTTTCGTGTTTGATAATTCCTTCGTCGGTTAAATATCCCAGCCCGAAGTTGAAACGGTTTTTTTCTGTGCTTCCGGAAATACTCAGGTTATTATTATTAAATTTTCCGGTCCGGGTAACAGCATCAATCCAGTCTGTATTGGCAGTTAAGGCTGAATAGTCTGGAGTAGCAACACCATTATTGGCATTTTCTTCATCAAACAAGGTTTTAAACTGGGTGGCATCTGCAAGCTTAATTTTATCTACCAGTTTTTTTGTTCCGTAAGATGTATTGAAGTTTACTACCACCTGGCCTGCCTTGGCTTTTTTAGTGGTAATAGCAATAACACCTGTGGCGCCTTTTACACCAAATATGGCTAATGAAGAAGGATCTTTCAGTACTTCTATAGACTCAATGTCATTCGGATTGATATAATCAATGTTATCGTTAAAAATACCATCCACTACATATAACGGATGAACCTGTCCAATACTTACAGTTCCCCTGATCCTGATGTCCGGAGCTGCACCGGGAGTACCGTTGTTAACAACTGACAAACCGGCTACCTTTCCCTGCAAAGATGCAACCGGATTAGTATTGGGTTTATCGGCGATATCTTTACCGGCTACTTTTGTAATTGATCCTGTCAGGTCTCTTTTGCTTGCGCTACCATAACCAATCACCACAACCTCATCCATTTTTTGAGTAGCAGCTTTCAATTTAACATCGATGGTAGTTCTACCTCCTACTGCAATTTCAACTGTTTCGTACCCTACGTAAGAAATTATAAGCGTAGCATTATCGGGCACAGCTAATGAATACTCGCCCGAGGCAACTGTATAGGTCCCTGTTTTATTTCCCTTTACTTTAATGCTGGCTCCTTCGAGTCCTCTTCCGTTTTCATCAGTAATTGTCCCTTTAACAGTAAGATCTTTTACTTCATCGTCACGCTGGTACAAAACAACAAGGTTGTCTTTCATAATTTTATAAGACAAACCTGTACCGGTAAGGAACTTTGTCATCACTTCGGGCAAATCTGCCTCTCTAAAAGTGGCATCAATCTTTTTTGCGACAGGGATCAAATTGTTATTGTACACAAAACGATAATCGCTTTGTTTTTCCACCAGTGACATCGCTTTTGTGAGCTCAATGTTTTTGAGTTTGATGGTAATCTTGTCCTGTCCTTTAGCAGAAACAGTTAGCTGCGTCATAAAAATGAGCAACACGGGGGTCATCAATTTCATAAGCAGTAAAATTTTAAACTTGCTTCGGTTGCCCAAAGCTTGCAGCCGTTTGTTTTTTTTCATATGTTTGTCTTTTGGTTAATGTATACAAAAAGGAAGTTTGATCCACTTGAGCGTTTTTCAAATTTTCCATGTTAGCCTTTCTGAACCCGGGAAATGCGTCAACATTTTCCTGGGTTTTTTTATCTTTTTTCTTCTTACATAATTTTATTTTGAAATGGTGATGCGATCATTATTTATTTTAAAATTAAACCTGGTTGCTAATTGGAGTGCATGAAGCGCTTCTGATAAAGTTTCTTTTTTAAAAGTAGCTGTGAGTGGTTCTGATTTTAATTTTTCATCTGCAAACGCAATTTCCACCCCATACCATTTCTCCATCTTTAAGGCAACTTCTTCAAACGTTTCGCTGCTGAATACCAGCCTGTTTTCTACCCACGCTGTTTCTACAATCGTGCTATCCTGCGGCAAAACGGTTAAGTGACGCAGTACTATGATATCCTTTGCAATTACTTTATCAGCAGTTTTATCAGGTGTTGCTGATTTTGCCGGACCCGCCAGTTCTTCGTCACTTATAATTAATTTCTCTGATGGCCTCAGCATTATTTTATCCTTCCTGTTTTTCAAAGTCACTTCAATACTTCCCCTTATTAAACTGGTTTCCGTCTTTTTTTCACCAGGGTAACAACGCACATTAAAAATAGTGCCCAGCACCCTGACATCCATTTTACTGGTGTGAATAATAAATGGCCGGCCAGCATTTTTTACCACGTCAAAATAGCCTTCACCCGTAAGAGAAACTTCACGGACCGCACCATTGAAATGTTCATTATCATACATTAGTTTGCTGCTGCCATTTAACCATACCTGCGTACCATCCGGAAGTTGAATTTTAGTGCGGGACCCGTTTTTTGTGCTTACTTCGCTCTGCGGGCTCTTTACAGATTCCTTGCCTTCAAAAGCAAATACCTTTTTATTGTTATTGAAAAAGACAAAAAATAACGTTATTGTTGCTGTGGCAAAAATACATGCGGTAAGCAATTTTTTGTACTTTTTTTTGCCGGGTGATGGGTGATTGTTATCAAGTGCTTCCTCAGTATTATTTGTGGCCAGATCATATCCTCCGGCTTTCATCCGGTTTAAATGCAGATGATAGGTAGCTTCCAAAAAATCACTATCGTGTTCAGCAGATACATTCCAATATTCATCCAGCAGGTTTGCCGGAATCTGCTGATCAGGAAAATTTTTTAGTAATTCAGCAAGTTCAGTCAACTCCGAAGCAGTGGCTTCGCCAGCCAGTTTCCTTGACAATAATGTGGAAATTCTATCTATACTCATAGCTTGTATTTTGTTAGAGACAACAAAATATAAATTCCCCTATGAATGTTAAAAAAAAATTAACAATTAGTTGGAAGAAGGCTTTTTGGCGGAAATATTTAATACGGCAGCGAGCTTTTTTACTGCCGTGGCGACTTGATTATCGATTGTTTTTATGCTTACATTCAGCAATAATGCAATCTCCTTATACTTTAATTTATCTTCTTTGGCTAGTTTGAAGATTATTTTACAGCGTTGCGGAAGTGTTTCAATGGCAGCATCAATTTTAAGGGATAATTCGTCATTAAGTAACCGGGTTTCTGCATTTTGATCAGGAGAAGCAAACTCCACCTGCAATTCATCAAGCGAAAAAAAAGCCGCTTTTTTATGCTGATTTAATTTTCTTACCGAATTGTTGCGTACGCTGGTATATAAATACATTTTAAGGTCTTCAATGGAACACAATTGTTTTCTCTTAATCCATATGTCCAAGAAAATATCTGATACTATTTCTTCGGCGGTTTCTTTGGATTTAATTATGGAGAAAGAAAAACTTTTTAAGGGCAGAAAATAATGGAAAAACAACTTTTTGTATGCAGCTTCATCTTCATACTCAGCAATACGTTGCTGCAGTTCGTAAATATCTTTTGAGCCTAAGTCTTGTTTTCTGTTCATGGCAAACAAATCAAGTTCGAAGTTAATACTTTATTTGCTGTAGAGATAAAATTGTATATAGCGTGCCCCAATTAAGGTAGTTATAAAAAAAGCCTCCAATAAAATTGAAGGCTTTCACTATTATTTTCATTTTTTAAACTTCTTCCGCACCTTCTACCAAAACAGTTGTTTTGTTATTCAGCACTTCCGCAAACCCGCTTTGAATGGTGAAAAGCATGGTAGTATTTTTATCTTTTAAAATTTTAAGTTTACCTGCTTTTAAAGCACTTACCATGGGTGCATGTTTGTCCAGTACTTCAAACAAACCGGTAATGCCGGGCAACTGTATACCATACACATCGCCGCTGAATAATTTCTTTTCGGGTGTTAAAATTTCTAAAGTCATACCCCTGCCCCCTAAGGGGAACTTTGTTTGTTAGTTAAATAATTATTTGCCTTCTCTCTTCAAAAGGAGTGGATTTATGCCTGTGCTGCTGCCATCAACTTCTTACCCTTCTCAATTGCATCTTCCAAAGTTCCTACCAGGTTAAATGCAGCTTCAGGATATTCATCTACTTCGCCGTCCATGATAGAATTAAATCCGCGTATGGTATCTTCAATTGGTACCAATACACCTTTCAAACCTGTAAACTGCTCAGCTACAAAAAATGGCTGACTCAGGAAACGCTGTACTTTACGTGCCCTTGATACAGTTAATTTATCTTCATCACTTAATTCATCCAAACCAAGGATTGCAATGATATCCTGCAATTCCTTATAGCGCTGTAAAATTAATTTTACCCTGTTCGCTGTATTGTAATGTTCGTCACCAACAATTAACGGAGTTAATATTCTTGACGTAGAATCCAACGGATCTACCGCAGGATAAATACCCAAATCCGCAATTTTACGACTCAATACCGTAGTGGCATCCAAGTGAGCAAAAGTTGTTGCGGGAGCCGGATCCGTTAAATCATCCGCTGGTACATATACCGCCTGTACGGAAGTAATAGAACCATTTTTTGTAGAAGTAATTCTTTCCTGCATCAAACCCATTTCTGTAGCCAATGTAGGCTGGTATCCTACTGCTGAAGGCATACGGCCTAACAAAGCTGATACTTCAGAACCCGCCTGAGTAAAACGGAAGATATTATCAACAAAAAACAGGATATCTTTTCCCTGGCCGGTACCATCACCATCACGGAAATATTCCGCCACAGTCAGTCCGCTCAAAGCCACACGGGCACGGGCGCCAGGAGGTTCGTTCATCTGTCCGAATACAAAAGTTGCTTTTGATTCTTTCAGGTCTTCCATATTCACAGCACTCAAATCCCATCCACCTTCTTCCATACTATGTTTAAACTTCTCGCCGTAGTTCATAATACCGGCTTCAATCATTTCCCTCATCAGGTCATTCCCTTCCCTTGTTCTCTCCCCCACACCGGCAAACACAGAAACACCACTGTATGCCTTGGCAATATTATTAATCAATTCCTGAATCAATACTGTTTTACCCACACCGGCACCACCAAACAAACCAATTTTACCCCCCTTTGCGTATGGCTCAATCAGATCGATTACTTTAATACCGGTAAATAAAATTTCATTGGCGGTACTTAGGTCTTCAAATAATGGAGGCTTGGCATGTATTGCTCGTCCGCCCACTTTGCTAACCTGTGGTAAACCATCAATCGCATCTCCGGTTACATTAAATAAACGACCCTTAATTGCATCACCCACCGGCATTGAGATAGGAATACCAGTATCAACTACAGCCATACCACGTACCAAACCTTCGGTACCGTCCATCGCAATAGTTCGTACACTGTCTTCACCTAAATGCTGCTGTACTTCAAGCACCAGCAGGTCGCCATTTTCACGGGTAAGCTGCAATGCGTTTAGAATTTCAGGGAGTTTGCTGCCACTGTCAAACTGTACGTCAACTACGGCACCAATGATCGATTTTATTTTGCCTGTATTGGCCATAAATCAAATTTTATTGTAATGAGGTGTTTTTTCAGAGCGCAAAGGTAAGGGTTGCAAAGTAATTTTTGAAATTCGACAATCAATATTTTAGCAGGCCATTTTAATCGGTGAAATAGTTTGAAAAATATGCTTTGGAGTGTTCCCGCATTTCGATGTTACAAAACGCTTAAGGCCGGTAAATTTAGTTGATGCTGTTTTTCGCTTGTATATTTTGGAGTAAATCATACCGGCATTTAATTTTATCATTGCATTTTAAAATATACTTTAACCCGGTTCGTTAGCCCAAAAACAATATACCATTTGTCTTTTTCAAAAAAAATAGTTAGCCGTTTATTTTTAATACTAAACTTTTTAACGGTTTTTATTTACCTGCTCACCTGCCTGGTTCCATATATAGACCCCGGCAGATACTGGTTTGTAAGTATTCTGGGTCTTGCATTTCCGTTGCTATTTTTTGCTGTGATTACTTTTCTTGCTGGCTGGATTTTCGCCAGGTCAAAATGGGTGCTGATTTCTTTCATTGCCCTGCTGCTAAGTTTTCAGCAGGTAAAGGTTGCCTTTGGCTGGCATTATTTTCAACCTTTTTCAGCAATAAAAGCGCAGGGAAGTTTACGGATTTTATCCTGGAATGTGTCCAGTTGGGACGAACTGAATAAGGTACAAAAAGGCGGCACCAGCTACCGGCCGCTCATGATGGCAGAGGTGAAGAAATACAATGCGGATATATTGTGTTTCCAGGAGTTTCTGGAAACCCGCAATCTGGAATTGTTTGATCCCACTATTCCTGAAATCAGGCTAATGGGTTATCCCTACCACTATTATATACCCAGTTACAGCGAAAAAAAATATAGTGAAATGGGGATGGTCATTTTTTCTAAATACCCGATTACAAATACTGGCGTGCACGATTTCGGCGACGAAGAATCTGTTCAGCAATTGATTTATACTGACATTGATTACAATGGAAAGCCAATACGTGTATTTAATGTTCACCTTCAATCGGTAAGATTTGGCGAAAAGGAATACAAAAGTCTTGACCTGATCAAACACAGTGAGAAGGACGGACTGAAGGATTCAAAAACAATTATCAGCAAATTAAGGAGGGGCTACCGGTTCCGTGGAAACCAGGCTGATATTGTAAATGATTTTGTACAAAAAAGTCCTTACCCGGCTATACTCTGCGGAGACTTTAATGATGTGCCGAACTCCTATACCTATTTTACCATTAAAGGAAATATGCAGGATGCTTTTTTACAAAAAGGCAGCGGTATAGGCAGAACATTCAGGCATATATCCCCTACGCTGCGTATAGACTACATCTTTTCAGATAAAAAATTTACCGTTGACCAATATCAAAGACTAACTGTTCCCTGGTCGGATCATTTTGGCATTATGGCCGATATGAGTTTTTAAAGTGGCCGGTTGCTATTCACAAGTGTGCATTGCCTTAACTACATTTGCGTTTTACCTTATAATATGATGCAGCTCATTCCCGTAAACGATTCTAAAACCGCCCGGCAATTTTTACAGGTTGCAGTGCAACTATATAAAAACGACGTCAACTGGATCCGTCCGCTGGACAAGGATATTGAGGAGGTATTTGATGCAAAAAAAAACAAGGCTTTTCGTTTTGGTGAAGCGGCCCGCTGGATTTTACTGGACGACGATCATAATTTAATTGGCCGTATAGCCGCTTTTGTGAATAGTAAATATAAAAATAAAGGGGATGATGTGCCGGTTGGAGGCATTGGCTTTTTTGAATGTATCAATAACCAGCATGCCGCCGATCTTTTGCTGGATAATGCCAAACACTGGCTGACGCAAAAAGGAATGGAAGCAATGGACGGACCAATTAATTTTGGTGAGCGGGACCGTTGGTGGGGACTCGTCACAGAAGGCTTTACCGAACCGATGTACTGCATGAATTATAATCCACCTTATTACCGGCAGTTATTTGAGAACTACGGATTTAAACTGTTTTTTAATCAACTGTGTTTTGGCATGCATCCCAAGGATGTTTTAAGTGCCAAAATGTTTGAAAGACACGCCCGCTTTGGCGCAGACCCCGAATTTACAGCAACGTATATCGATAAAAATAACCTGGAGAAATTCGCTGCAGATTTTGCAACAGTTTACAATAAGGCCTGGGCTGGGCACGGCGGCTTAAAGCAAATGCCCAAAGAGCAGGCATTGCTGTTATTTAAAAAGATGAAACTGGTAATGGACGAACGGATTGTCTGGTTCGCCTATCACAAAAATGAACCCATCGCCATATTTATAAATCTGCCCGATTTAAACCAATGGTTTAGGCACCTGGATGGCAAATTTGGATTGCTGCAAAAGCTGCAGTTTTTATGGCTTAAAAAATTTAGTCCCAATAAAAAGTTTTGTGGCATCGTATTCGGCGTAGTGCCGGAGTGGCAGGGGTACGGTGTTGATGCATATATTGTTGTGGAAGCAGCCAAAGTAATACAAACACCCTCGCTTCCATATAAAGAATATGAAATGCAGTGGATTGGCGATTTCAATCCTAAAATGGTCAACATAGCTCAAAGCCTGGGAGAAGTTTTTCAAAGCCGTAAGCTTACTACCTACCGCTATTTATTTGACAGAACAAAAGAATTCAAACGACATCCAATGCTGGCCTAGCGTGATTTGACCCGTTGAAACTGTTTTCCTTTCAATAATTATCTTTTCAAAAAAGGCTATTAATCGTAATTTGCACGCATGGATAAATTTGTAGTATCGGCAAGAAAATACAGGCCGCAAAATTTTTCAACGGTGGTAGGGCAGGCACATATTACTACCACGCTGAAAAATGCTATTAAAAATAACCAGCTGGCGCACGCTTTTTTATTTTGCGGGCCAAGAGGTGTGGGTAAAACTACCTGTGCCAGGATATTGGCTAAAACAATCAACTGCGAAAATCAAACTAAAGACGGGGAAGCCTGCAATGTATGCAACAGCTGCATTTCTTTTGATGCCGGCACTTCTTTAAATATACATGAACTGGATGCTGCCAGCAATAACTCCGTAGATGATATCCGCAGCCTGGTGGAGCAGGTGCGCTTTGCGCCACAGGCGGGTAAATACAAGGTATATATAGTAGATGAGGTCCACATGCTAAGTTCGTCTGCATTCAACGCATTTCTAAAAACGCTGGAAGAACCTCCTCCCTATGCCATCTTTATTTTAGCCACCACCGAAAAACATAAGATACTACCTACTATTTTAAGCAGGTGCCAGATATTTGACTTTAAGCGCATCACCAACAATGATACGGTTGAACACCTGCAGGAAATCTGCGATAAAGAATCAATAAAAGCAGATAAGGCTGCACTGCATGTAATTGCGCAAAAAAGCGAAGGCTGCATGCGGGATTCCCTGAGTATCTTGGATAAGATTGTAAGCTTTACAAATGGCGCCGTTACTTACACCAATACTTTAGAGCACCTGAACATCCTGGATGAAGATTATTATTTTAAACTGCTGGATTATTTGCAGCAGCAGGATTTAAGCAGTGCTTTGCTGATGTATGATGAAATTAACCGGAAGGGTTTTGAAGGAGATATGGTACTGGATGGCTTTTCAGAATTTTTGCGCAACTTGCTGGTAAGCCGGGATGCAAAAGTGGCTATGCTGCTGGAAGTAGCGGAAGATTTTAAACAAAAATATTTACAAACAGCCCAAAAAATACCAGCGGCATTTATCATCAGTGCTTTAAATATTTTAAACGAAAGCGAGCTGAATTATAAACAATCCCGCAACAAACGCCTGCATGTGGAGCTCACTATTATTAAGCTCAGCTATTTGCAACAGGCCTTGGAACTGGTAAACAACGATGGCGTTGTAAGTAAAAAAAAACTGATTGATGGTGCAAAAACCATTGCTTTCCGTGCGTTGCCGATTGAAAAATTAAAGCCATCATCTGTTGAAAAGCATGGTGAACAAGAAGCACAACTTAAGCAACCCGTAAACCGGCAACCGCAGGCAGAAGCAAAATTGATCATTGAAGAACCATCACCGGTAATAAAAAAGTCGGCTCATGATACGGCGCCGGGCAATACTTCAAATGCAACTGCAGCCACGGCTGCAAAACCTACACTTGGTTCACTTAGCAAAATACGCCAGCAAATAGCGCAACAAAATCAAAACGGCAGCAACGAAGCCGTGCAAATAACTGAAGACGAACTGTATGTTTGCTGGGGCCTGTTTATTGAAAAGCTGCGAAATAAAAGTAATTTTTCGGCGGTAACTAATTTTAAAGCCGCCGAGCTGAAGGTTATTGACAACAACACCATCGAAATCATTACCCAGGGCGAAATACACAAAGCTTTTATTGAAGTTGAACGTGCAGACCTGGTTACCCACCTGCAGCAGCATTTCAATAACCGCTTGCTTACATACCAGGTTTTGGTAATAGAAAAAGAAGATACCGCGGTTGAAACAGATATCCCGCTGACAAGAAAACAGCAGTACCTGAAAATCATAGAAGAATACCCGCTGGTTAAAGAGCTGAAAGAAAGATTAAAACTGGAACTGGATTAACATATAATTTCACATTCATGTTAAAAGCTCCGGATTCAAAGTCCCTTTGACACGGTATCTTTTGTTTCAGAAGTTTTGCTTGTCTGAAACAAATGCTTTTTATTGCAACAATTAGAAATGCGCTAACGAACAATGGTGGATTTCCCTTTTTTGCATTAATTTCGACCTTCAATTTAAAAAACAAACAGAAATTATTTATTATGGCAGAAGTGATACGCATGCCGCTGTTGAGCGATACTATGACGGAAGGAAAAATAGTGACCTGGAATAAAAAAGTAGGCGATAAAGTAAAGAGTGATGACGTGCTGGCAGATGTGGAAACCGACAAAGCTACCATGGAAGTGACAGGCTATGTGGACGGCACTTTGCTTTACATTGGCGTACCTGCAGGAGAGGCCGCTAAAATAAACCAGATTATTGCCATTGTAGGTAAAGAAGGTGAAGACTATAAAGCCTTGCTGGAAGGAGATACCAAAGCCGCAACACCTGCAGCTCCTGCAGCAGAAAACAAAGCTGCAACACCTGCCCCTGCTACAATAGCGCCTGCCACACCTGCACCCGAAACCAAATCTCAAAAAGTTGCACTGCCTGCCGGTGCAAAAGAAATAAGAATGCCTTTGTTAAGCGATACAATGACGGAAGGAAAGATTGTATCCTGGAATAAAAAAGTGGGCGACCAGGTAAAAAGTGATGATGTACTTGCAGATGTTGAAACCGATAAAGCAACGATGGAAGTGGTGGGTTATGAAGAGGGTACTTTATTATATATTGGAGTGGAAGCTGGTAAAGCGGCTAAGGTAAATGAAATTATTGCCATAGTTGGTAAACCGGGAACGGATGTGAGCGCATATGTTGCTGCAGAAAAATCTGGTGCCAATGCAGGACCAGCTTCAGCTCCTGCTGCTACTGAGACTGCGGCTGCTCCTGCTGAACAGGTTGCTCCACAGGTTGCAGAAACTGCTTCGTCTGACCAGCGCATTAAAGCCTCTCCCCTTGCTAAAAAACTGGCCGCCGATAAAGGAATAGATTTATCAAAAGTAAACGGCAGTGGCGACAATGGCCGAATTACCAAAAAAGATATAGACAACTATACACCTGCTACTGCACCTGCAAAAGCCGCTTCTGAGCCGGCTTCAACGCCTGCTGCTACAGCGCCTGCATTTACTGCCGTTGGACAGGAAGGATATACTGATACGCCGTTAACGCAAATGCGCAAAGTGATAGCCCGCCGTTTAAGCGAAAGCAAATTTGCTGCGCCGCATTTTTATCTTACCATGGAAATTAACATGGACAACGCCATGACTGCAAGAACAGCGATGAACGAAGTAAGCCCTGTAAAAATTTCCTTTAATGATATGGTGATAAAAGCAAGTGCAATGGCACTTCGTCAGCATCCTGATGTGAACAGCAGTTGGATGGGAGATTTTATCCGTCACAACCAGCACATTCATATCGGTTCTGCACTTGCATTGCCCGAAGGGCTGATTGTTCCTGTGATCCGTTTTGCAGATCAGAAATCTTTATCACAGATAGCCGCTGATGCTAAAGAACTGTATGGTAAAGCAAAATCCAAAAAATTACAGCCAAACGAATTTAGCGGCAATACATTTACCATTTCCAACCTGGGAATGATGGACATTGAAGAATTCACCGCCATCATTAATCCGCCCGACAGCGCCATTTTAGCCGTGGGCGCCATCAAGGAAAAAGTTGTTAAGAAAGGGGATGGTTTTGCCGTAACCAATGTAATGAAACTTACGCTGAGCTGTGATCACAGAAGTGTGGACGGTGCTGTGGGGGCATCTTTTTTACAAACACTTAAGAAATTTTTAGAAAACCCGGTTACCATGCTGGTTTAATTTAAAATAAAATAGCTGAAAAGCGTTGGCCTAATTGCCAACGCTTTTTTTTTGCCGACTCAAAATTAATCTTTCAATATATTTTGAAAGTTCAGAAATATACTTTAGCTTTAACACATGAAATTAACCGAAGCAAAGCAACAATTTATCAGCAGCTGGGGCGCCTTTGGTAGCCAGTGGGGTATTAACCGCACGATGGCACAAATACATGCATTGCTGATGGTGAGCCCGGATCCGCTTACCCAGGAAGATGTAATGGAGCAGCTGAATGTAAGCCGTGGTAATGTGAATATGAATATGCGTGACCTGATTAGCTGGGGACTGGTCGACAGGGTTTTGATACCTGGTGAAAGGAAAGAATATTTTTCAGCCGAAAAAGATACCTGGAAGATAGCAACACAAATTATACAGGAAAGAAAGAAACGGGAACTTGACCCCATGCTGAAATTACTGGGTCAGCTGGAAAAAATTGAAGGCGATAAGAAAGATAAAAATGTGAAACAATTTGTGGATACGGTAAGCGGCATCCGGAAATTCGGCAACCAGGCAGAAAAAATGCTGGACATGATGGTAAAGGCGGACGAAAACTGGTTTTTAAGCGGGTTGATGAAATTGTTTAAATAGATCAGCAACTCCAACTAAACAAGCTGCACTGCAGCTTTTATTTGGAGACAAACTTTCAAATATTTCTGAAATTATAAAATACACAATCATGAAAAGTATTATGAAAATAGATTTTCGGATAAGTTCGTGTTTAATTATTTTTTTCACCATAGTTACTTTATTAAAAACTGAAAGGCCCATTGTTGACTTGAATTTTTTAACCGGTTACTTCGTTGTGGGCGGCTGGCAGGTTATCAGTATGATTGTTCACGCATTGAATCATTGGTTTACTTACAATAAAGGCAAGCGCTATGCATATCATTGGATTACATTTATAAGTATAGTCACAATGCCACTGGGTTCAGTTGTTATTTTAGTATTTACAGCACCATTTATGGCGATTTGGTATACCTGGATATGTTATGAAGAAGTGTATATAAAAATGCAACGGCCGCTGGCATTACTTAAGTAATATTTACACTTCAAAATACATCATGCAAGTCTCAAAAATAACAATTCCGCCAATCTTTAAATTAGCTGCAATAGCATTTTGTATTGCTGTGACAGCCTTCACCTTAAGCCGTTTTGCCTTGCTGATTCAGCATCTTATTGTAATAAAATATAACTGGCAGTTTGAGCTTTTCATGATTACAGGCATGATGTTGTTCCAGTTTCCGTTGATTTATAAAAAACCCAATTCACTAAAGTTGGATTATTATTTCAACCTTTTGATGATATCATTCATTGGGGCTGTTTTACTCTGGCCGTTATTGCGCATCAATCTCGTTTACCAAATGAACGATATGGTAAACCTCGCCTACTTTTTTGCTATCGTTCTCATTCTCTTTTTTGTACACAAGCGGGTAGTTGCTACATTATCGCTGCCGGAAATGCTCTCTTATACCTGGGTATTTTACCGCTTTATTGTTTTACTTTTTATACTTTTAAAATGAAAGAAAAAATTATTATTGCCGGTGGAACAGGTTTCATTGGAAATTATCTCAGGGAAAGATTCAATGCGTTGGGTTTCGAGGTTAAAATAATTTCGAGACATCCTGATCATGTTAAATGGACCGACACAACGGCAATTATTAAGGCACTTGAAAATGCAGCTATACTGGTTAATTTAGCCGGAAAATCTGTTGACTGCAGATACAATGACCAAAATAAAAAAGAGATTCTCGACTCAAGAATAAACACTACCATTGCCCTGGGTGATGCCATATTAAAATGTAAGAATCCGCCGAAACTCTGGATCAATTCAAGTACAGCAACAATTTACCGGCATGCAGAAGACAGGCCAATGACAGAATCGGCAGGTGAGATTGGTAGCGGATTCTCGGTGAATATTGCCACCAGCTGGGAGAAAGCATTTTTCGGTTTCAAACTAAACCACACAAGGCAGGTCGCATTAAGGATGGCGATCGTAGTAGGCAAAGATGGAGGCGTTCTAAAACCATTGAAAAGATTGGTTCAATTTGGCCTTGGGGGTAGGCAGGGAACCGGCAGACAGATGTTTAGCTGGATACATGTAGAAGATATTTTTGAAATAATCTTGTTTTTAAAAAAACATACAATTTTGGAAGGCGTATTCAATGTGTCGGCACCTAATCCCGTAAATAATTATACACTAATGAAATCATTACGCAATAATATGAAGGTGAAGTTTGGCGCACCAGCTCCCGTATGGCTGCTTCGGATAGGGGCTGTTATTATCCGCACTGAAACAGAATTGATTTTGAAAAGCAGGTGGGTTGTCCCGGAAAGATTATTAGCCTGCGGCTACATATTTAAATTTGAACAGCTGGATCATGCACTTAATGACATTTTGGAAGGACATTAAATCCACGGATATAATTCATTCACGGATGTAACTTTGCTGGCAAATGAAATCAACCTCCATCATCTTATTCGACGGCGTTTGTAATTTATGCAACGGGGCTGTGCAGTTTATCATTCGTCACGATCCCAATGGTAAATTCTTATTTGCTTCTTTACAAAGTGAAGCGGGCCAGCAACTATTGCAACAACATCAATTACCCGTTGATGAATTTTCTTCATTCATCCTGGTGCAGCATAATAAAATTTTCACAAAATCGACAGCAGCGCTGTATGTTGCCAGGCAAATAAGGGGTGCCTGGTGCTGTTTATATATTTTTATAATTGTTCCGCGGTTTTTACGGGATGCAGTATACAACTGGATAGCGCAAAACCGCTACCGTTGGTTTGGAAAGAAAGAAACCTGCATGATTCCAACGCCTGAATTAAAAGCAAGATTTTTGCCCTGATGATAATCTTGTTTAACCAACATTTTGTAAATGTAGTCTGTTTCATGAAGCGTACAGCAACAACTATCTTGTTGTAAAATTTTGTAATTTTAAGTATGCAAAAGAAAAAAACGCTCGTTATTGGCGCTTCAGAAAATCCGGCACGGTACAGTTACCTTGCAGTGAAAAAGTTAACGGCAAATGAGCACCCCGTGGTGGCATTAGGCATAAAAAAAGGCAACATCGGTAATATAATTATTGAAACTGAAAAAAAACCTCTTGACGATATTGATACCGTAACGCTTTACATCAATCCTGCCCGGCAACCGGACTATTATGATTACATTATGTCACTACACCCCAACAGGATTATTTTTAACCCAGGCACTGAAAATGAAACGCTGGAAGAGCTGGCACACAAAAACAACATTGCCACACAGGAAGCCTGTACACTGGTATTATTAAGCACTGGTCAGTATTGATGCTTTACAGTATCCATCCAAATTAAAGCCCGCCTGCTGAAAAAAAACCTTCTTTATAAAATAATATTGACGGACTGTCGTTCTCTGTAAAGACAAATCTATTCCTTACACAATAGTTTTGTTTAAATCCTTTGTACCATGAAACACCTTGCAACTACCACCCTTATGGTACTGCTGATCCTTGCAGCAGTCACCAGCTTTGCACAAGAGCATCCCCAAAACAGGGCCTCTCCTGCTAAACCAGCATTATTCACTCAATTTCCTGACGTTATCAATTGTACAGCCGGACAGCTAAACAGTTTTTTTAACAGCCGCCCCGGAGAAAACATTGCAGTTTCTTTCAACAGCAATCTTATGCTGGATGGAAATGTAAAAAGCAATATTTCAAAATACAGCAACCTTCAAACGGTAGTTGTAAAACTGGCGCAGTTTAATAATATATCGTTCACAATTTCCAGGATAATAGATGAGGACAACCAGATTGTATACTCCGGTCATTTGTTTGATCCTGCTTATGCGGACGGATTTGAACTTAAAAATAAAGGAGGAGGCAACTATCAGTTCGTGAAAATCGAGTTGCAAAAAATGCTTCCCACCTGTAGTCAGTAAAGCATACCCTACTACCTTACAAAATCCTTACCCTACATGTTTCTGGCCTGACAAACCGGGAAGAAAATTATTAACATGAGAAAGCCCACTACCCTTTTTGTGCTATTGATAGCATTGTTGGTTTCTTTCGATACCTATGGTTTGCCTAAATTAAGCAGCTATCCAACTGCAAGTGCAACCATCTTTCTGGACTTTGACGGTCACAACGTTAACAGCCCACTCTGGCAGGGCGGCACCCCGTTTACCTGTGCTTCGGCTCCAATGACAGATGCCCAGATAACTGAAGTATTCAACAGAGTTGCTGAAGACTACCGGCCGTTTAATATAAATATTACAACAGATTCAATCGTTTTTTTGGCTGCTCCTCTTAAAAAAAGAATCAGGGTGGTTATTACCCCTACCAGTGCCTGGTATCCCGGTGTAGGAGGCATATCTTACGTAGGCTCATTTACCTGGGGTGACGATACCCCCTGTTTTGTTTTTTGTGACCGGCTTGGGCCCAATAACGCAAAATATGTAGCCGAATGCTGCTCTCACGAAAGCGGACATTCCGTAGGCTTGTCTCATCAGTCGAGATACGATGGCAGCTGTAACTTAACGGCCACCTACAATGATGGGGCTGGTACAGGCCAGGTTGCCTGGGCACCCATTATGGGCAATAGTTATAACCGTAACATGAGCGGTTGGAACAATGGGCCCACCCCCTATGGATGTACTGCAACTCAGGATAACCTTTCCATCATTACCACTCAAAACGGCTTTACTTACAGACCGGATGATTTCAGTGATGCTATCAGCGGATCACCAACGCAGATCAATTTGTCACCTGTTCCTGTAACCGGCATCATCACTACTTCTACCGACCTGGACGCATTTAAAATTCCGGTAGCGGTAAATTCAAATATCCATCTGGATATTTCTCCATTTAGCATCGCGGCCAATAATAATGGCGCTGACCTGGATGTGAAAGTAAGCTTATACGATGCAACAAAAACGTTGATTAATACCTACGACCCAACTGACAAAATGAATGTAACCATCGACACAATTTTAAACGCAGGCAATTACTATATAATAGTACAGGGGGCTGGTAATAGCAACGCTACAGATTATGGCAGTCTTGGTTCTTATACCATTACCGGCGTGCAGGGTACGTTACCCATCCGGCAGGTACTCCTGGCAGGGAAAAGCGAAAAAAACAAGCATTCCCTCACCTGGAATATTCAGGCAGATGAACCTGTTCAATCTGTTACCGTTGAGTCTTCACTCACAGGTAGTAATTTCAGTACGCTCGCCAAAGTCGATGGGACTTCCAGCGGTTACAGCTATGCACCATTTCAGCGTGGAGATATTTATTACAGGCTAAAAGTAACTTCAGTACTCAATCAAAGCATGTATTCCAATACCATTGTTTTAAAAGACGCCGTAAAAGCCGATTTTAAGGTTTCTACTTTGGTTCATAGCCAGCTCACCATAACAGCAAACAGCAATTATCAATACCGGTTGAATGACATCAACGGCAATACCCTTGCCGCAGGAAACGGCAGACAAGGCTTTAACCAGCTGAATATGGATAACCGGCCGGCCGGTATATATATACTGCAACTGGTAAACAACAACAAACAACAAACAGAAAGAATTATAAAACAGTAAGGTAGATTCATGTGTAAGTTAAAGGGTCAGCGTAAGGGGCTGGCCCTTTTTTATTTCCCGCTTTCATTCTTGCCCGTAAATACAGCAGAGTATAGAATGCTTTGCAAATGCTTTTCAGCATCTTAAGATGCCCTTTCCCTTCAATACCACAAAATATTTTCTTAAATAAACATTAAATCAATTCATCACGAAATGCCTCAACGTTGATGATATATATTTTTTAAGTAACTTTAAAAAACCCTTTTTTATATGTTATGGAGAAAATTCAATGGCGATCCCATTCAACTACCCATTAAACAGGCGGTAGAAGAAACAATCACAAGAGAAACAAAAGCAGGCAACCATCTTAAAGTTTGCATCGGTACAGACAGCCAGGTAAAAGGCAAGGAAACAGAATTTGCAACCGTAATTGTGTTTTTACGCGAGGGCCGCGGTGGCTTTATGTTTATTCACAATGAAAAAAGTTTGGTGAAGTACAGCATTAAAGAACGTATGCTGGTTGAAGTTGCCAAAAGTATTGAAATTGCGTATGAATTATGCGACCTGTTTACGTTGTATGATGTTGACATGGAAGTACATGCCGACATCAATACCAATCCGCAATTTAAAAGCAACGAGGCTTTGCGTGAAGCGATGGGCTACATACTAGGTATGGGCTTTGCATTTAAAGCCAAGCCGGAAGCCTTTGCCAGTAGTAGTTGCGCCAACAAAATTGTAAACTAGCTTCCTGTTTCTGACTGAATTGTTTGTATGCTAAATCATACAAACTGTAAATCCGACTCCCTGATATTTTTAATAGCACTAACAAGAATAGTCGACTGCTTACCCTTCTTCCTTTACTTCGTTCCGTTCATCAATCAGGTGCAATATTTTATCACGCCCTAATCTTTTGGTAGCGCTGCTTATAAAATGCTGTGGTAAAAATTGCCATGTTTTTCTTAATCGTTCCAAAAATAATTTCACATTTTTCGCCACTACCGCCTGTGTCTCTTTATCAGCTTTTGTAAATACCAGGGTAAAGGGAATTTGCCAGGCATCCAGCTGATTTAAGAAATCAAGATCCAGTTTCTGAGGTGTATGACGGGCATCTATTAAAACAAATACCATCTCAAGATTGGTTCTTTTGCGCAGGTAATTTTCAATCATTTGTTCCCACCTTCTGCGGCTGCGGATGCTTACTTTAGCAAAGCCATAACCCGGTAAATCAACCAGGTACCATTTTACATTTTCACCCTCTTTTTTTGTGTTAACAGCCGAAGCTGAAATAATTTCAAAATGGTTGATGAGTTGGGTTTTACCCGGCGTGCCGGATGTTTTGGCCAGCTTATCATTATTGCAAAGCATATTAATTAAAGAAGATTTGCCTACGTTACTGCGACCAATAAAGGCATATTCTTTCTTATCCGGGGCGGGGCATTTTTCAAAATCAGGACTACTGATGATATATTTTGCAGATTTTATAAGCATGCCGCAAAGATAGGCTGAAAGCGCAAAGCTCAGGTCTGTAAGCCTGGCGCAAAGCTGAAGCCCCATGCAAAATCCGGACGTTTCGAAATGTTGGCAACGCTTGACGCCTTCAGCCTTACGCTTTTTGATCAAAATGTTAAACATATTCCGTATTCTTCAACAACAGCCACCCAAAAAAGCTGAATCCTATATCTTTGCACCACAATGACCCAATTTGCTCACGATACCATCTTTCCGCTAAAAGATTCTGATCTTTCAAAAAAAGACCAGGTGGCGGATATGTTCAATAACATTGCTCACCGGTACGATTTTTTAAATCGCTTTTTAAGTGCCGGGGTAGATATATGGTGGCGGAAAAAAGCTATCCGCCAGCTAAAAAAATTAAACCCGAAAAAGATCCTGGATGTAGCAACCGGCACAGCTGACGTGGCAATTATGTCGGCATCTATCCTGAACCCGGAAAAAATTACGGGCATTGATATCAGCGACGGCATGCTGGAAATAGGCCGTACAAAAATTAAAAAGCAGGGCCTTGAAAAAACGATCGAACTGGTGAATGGAGACAGTGAAACAATAAAATTTGCGGACAACTCGTTTGATGCGGTAACAGTGGCCTTTGGTGTGAGAAATTTTGAACACCTTGAAAAGGGGCTGGCGGAAATTAAAAGAGTTTTAAAACCGGGCGGCAAATTAGTGGTGCTTGAATTCAGCCAACCTAAAACTGCCGGTGTTACGCAGGTGTATAATGTGTATATGAAACTGGTGGCGCCCAATGTGGGTAAGATATTTTCGAAAAACCGCAACGCATATAAATATTTAGATGAATCAATTAAAAAATTTCCTGAAGGCAAAAATTTTACTTTAATCCTGGATAACCTGGGATACACAAACACTTATTGTAAACCATTGAGCTTAGGAATATGCAGCATCTATTGCGGAGAAAAATAACCTCCATCATCATCGCTTGTTCATTACTCCCGTTTACCGGGCTATCGCAATTACGCAGTGAATTGAACCAACCCGACCACGATTATAAGCCTTACCATTTTGGTATTAACCTGGGCTTTAATAAATCGCATTTTAGTTTTACACACCACCCAAGTTTTATGCAGCAGGATAGCGTTCTTGCTATCGAAAGTATCAACAGTACAGGCCTGAATTTAGGGTGGCTTGTAGATATTCCTTTATCAGACCACTTTGACGTACGTACTTATCCCCTCGATTTAACATTCAGTGAAAAGGCCTTTGAATACTCGCTGGCTTATCCTGACGTTCCGGGCGGAGAAAGTAAGCTGACCATTAAAAAAGTTCAGTCCATTACCATGAGTTTGCCTGTGCAAATAAAATTCACCAGTGACCGTATTGATAATATGAAAGTGTATACCATTGCCGGTGTTAAGTTTGATTATGACCTGGCGGCCAATGCCGGAAAAAACAACGGCGATGAATTAATTAAACTAAATAAATTTGATTATGGGATTGAGGGCGGCATTGGCTTTCACCTGTATTTTCCTTACTTTGTACTAACGCCTGAATTGAAGGTAAGCTGGGGACTGGCCAACTTGCACAGCCGTAATCCACTTCTTAAATTTTCCAGCAATATTGATAAAATTAACAGCCGGATGATTTCGTTTTCATTAACTGTTGAATAAATTTTCTTTTTTTATAAAAGGTGGATTAAAAATCATACTGCCTTTTGGCGATATTGAGCCTTACTCCTGCGGTAATCAAAGACATTGAGTTATCCTGCGCTGGTGTGTTTACCACCTTAAAACTGCGGTGCTGGTAGGAAAGATCGATATATAAATTTTCTCTTAACTCATAAGATACCTGCATCAATGCGTTGATACAGGTTGCCTTTTTACCTCCGCCAACAGTATAGCCTTCATCAATACCATAGCGATCGGTATCAAGCCGAAAGATGTTACCACCTGCGTTATATCCCAGGCTATCCAGGCCCTTTTTATAATAAATAAGTTTTGCCATAATAAATACTTTAGCCAAAGGCTGATAACGGGCAATACCAACAAACTCATTAAAGTTTGCTCCCAGCGGGTGCCCCAATGGCTGGTTATAATGACTGTAATTGGAAACAGAATCATTATGAGAATAGGTATACGGCCTTACTCTATTGGTCTCCGCCTGTAAGTCAAGATTGGGAATACCAAACGCATCAATATATTTTATACCCAGTTGCGTACCATATTTATTAGCCCACCATCCGCGGTTTGCTTTTATCCTGCTCAATACAAATTCATCCAGCAATAATTGTCCGTACACCTGAACCTTATGAGCGATGTTTGCTTTAAAATCTCCCCCAAGCAATGCATTGTCAGGGCTCCCAACTGTACTTTCAATATGCCTTAAAAAGATAATCGGATTTAAGTATTCGAAATCAAAATGGTTTCTCCTGCCGAAAATGATACTTTCAAAAACGCCCACGTTCAGCCATTTGGTAACATTCATGCTTAGGTGATGCATGGCTGCATATTTCCTGTCCAATAAATTATCGCCATTCTTTATAAACTGTGGCATCAGTTCCATAAACAAATTCTGGTAATTTAATTTCCAGATTTTAGTATTTAATTTTAAAAACAAATTGCTATTACCCCAATCGCTCAAAAACAAACTACGGTAACCATTGCCGATAAAATTTTTATCGTAGCCAAACTGTACATCAATATATTTCGCCGCGTTAAATGTGATGTACCCCCGTGCATCAAAATAATCTACACCTGTATTTTTAAATCCTTTATAATACCCGGCACCCGGCACCGCCCTGGCGCTGCCAATGTATTGTTGAAAAAATTGCGGGCCCCTTTCCTGGTTGTCTGTGATGGTAGTTACAAAGCCCAGCTTCTTAGCAATCATTCCCCTTGCAGTTATGCCTCTTGTGTTTAAAAATATGGTCTCACTATTACCAGACTCTTTTGATAAATTGAATTGCAAAACTGGATTCACGACCAGGAAGAAGTCTTTTACATTTACCTCCAGCAGGTTGGGTTTGGTTTTATAAAAAGCTCCCCAGAAAGGCTTCTTGCTTAAAAAACTTTCTTTGGAGCCTGTAACCCACTCACTGTTATTCATCAGCAAACTGTTCATATTGTATTCATCCAGTTTGGTAAACTTTATGTGATGAGTTTCTTCCGTAACTAGTGAGCTGGCGAACTGCTTACGAAGGCTGTCAATATATTCGGCTTGTTGTACGATGTATTTACGGTTATAGGGTTTTAGCGTAGAAAAATTGAGGTCGGTATTGGTTTGCTGTTTAATCTCCAACCGGTCAACAAAATGATAGCCTTTGTCTCCTTGCGGCAAATAGGTTGATTGCGCCGTAGCGGCAAAGGGGCAAATAAAAACTGCCAGTTTGAATATGCTTTTAATAATTTGCATAAAATTTTGTTGGTTTAACGAAACATTCATTTTGAAGATATGCAAAAATACCTTTTTAAGAACATACATATTGTAAACGAAGGAAAAATTGAAACCCTCGATCTGCTAACCGATGGTGAACGAATCGAAAAAATTGGTTCGGGGTTGAGTTGTAAAAGTGATGTTACTGAAATAAATGGAGAAGGTAAGTTTTTACTTCCCGGTGTGATAGATGACCAGGTACACTTCAGGGAACCCGGGCTTACACATAAAGCCACCATTTATACAGAAAGCAAAGCGGCGGTAGCAGGTGGCGTTACCAGTTTTATGGAAATGCCCAATACTATACCCAATGCCTTAACAGTTGATTTACTGGAAGACAAATACAGCATTGCTTCACAACACTCTCTGGCCAATTATTCTTTTTTTATGGGGGTTAGTAACACCAATGCAGAAGAGGTTTTAAAAGTGAATAAATTAAAAGAAAATATTTGCGGTGTTAAAATTTTTATGGGTGCCAGCACGGGTAATATGCTGGTGGATAACTACAATACATTAGAAAAAATTTTCAGAGAAACTGAATTACTGGTGGCTACGCATTGTGAAGATGAAAAAATAATCAGGGATAATTACCAGCGTTTAAAAACAGCCAGGGGTGTATTAACCGCCTCTGATCATCCATTGATCAGGGATGATAATGCATGCTATGAATCCTCTCTGGCGGCAATACAAATTGCAAAAAAATTCAACACCCGCCTGCATATACTGCACATCAGCACCGAAAAGGAATTACAGTTGTTTGGCAACATGTTCCCTTTAAAACAAAAAAGAATTACCAGTGAAGTATGCGTACACCATCTGCATTTTACTTCAGACGATTATGCTGAACTTGGCTACAAAATAAAATGCAACCCTGCCATAAAAGCGCCCAACAACAAAGCTGCCTTATGGAAAGCCTTGCTGGACGATCGTTTGGACGTTATTGCCACGGATCATGCACCACACCTGATGTCAGAAAAAGAAGGCGATTATGAGCATGCGCACGCTGGCCTTCCGCTTGTACAACATCCATTATTACTGATGTTGCATTATTATAAACAAGGACATATTGCACTTGAAAAAATAGTTGAAAAAATGAGTCATGCCGTTGCAGATTGCTTTGGCATAAAAGACCGCGGCTATATCCGGGAAGGTTATTTTGCTGATCTTGTACTGGTTGATATGAATCAGCCTTCGGTAGTTAGTAAAGAAAATATTTTATACAAATGCGGCTGGAGCCCGCTGGAAGGCTTTGGCTTTCCGGCAACCATCACGCATACATTTGTAAATGGCTGTATGGTTTATGGAAAAGGTGTGTGGCATGAATCTGAGAAGGGGCAAAGATTGAAATTTGGTGGCCCCCTCTAACACCCCCGGGGGAGAGTGAGATGTGGTAATTTTTGTTTGGCAACAGTGTTAGTCTTTAGAAAGAATGATTATCGATGTCAGGAATTTTTAAAATAAAAATTATTTCAATGTTCTTTTAATACATCTCAGGTAATAAAGAACATTTCTTTTTATGGAAACAGATAAAACCACGCTGGCCGACTTATCTATATTGGATACAGGCGACGATTTCTCGGTGTTTAGCAAATTAAATCTCTGCCGTACTGTTGGGGGAAGGGACAAAATGTATGAGAATTTCACCAACCCGCTCAACAACATCGAAGCGATTACCGGCATTCAACAAACCTTGCAAACCATATTGCAAAACCTGCAATACTGGCCAGACGAGATAAGCAATGGATCTGTTTTAATGATCGGGAAATTTTATTACGCCGCAATAGATGATATTCCGGCAAGCCCATCCGTTATTTCTGCTTATGGATACAAGTATTTTCATAAAGCCGATTTCTCCCTGGTAGAATATTCAGTGGGTCATGCATTTGATTTTATTAAAGGCATGCAAAAACTGGTAAAGCATTTTATTACTGATACCACCCCGGCGCCATTGCTGAATATTTTAACGTCGGTTCGAGATATGATGCAACCGGAGCAATTAGCCATCATCGAAAAAAAGAACAAAGCTGGTGATTTAACCATTGTTGAGCAATTGCAGCTGGGCCGCTTTTTAAGGCATTATTACAAGCGCAATATGTTACAGTTACTGGATATGTACAGCCAGCTGGATGCCTGGTACGGCATGGCCATGTCGGTAAAACAATTTGGCCTCAGCTTTCCTGAATTTGTAACCGAAAATGAGCCTATGCTGGAAGCAAAAGGGCTTTACCACATTTTATTGAGCACACCAGTAGATTATGACATCAGGCTGGACCCGGCCCGTAATTTTTTATTCCTCACTGGTGCAAATATGGCTGGCAAAAGCACTTTTATCAAGTCTGTTGGCACGGCTGTCTTTTTGGCCCATATTGGCATGGGTGTACCTGCACAACATATGCAACTGAGCTTATTTGATGGCCTGTTAAGTAATATCAATGTGGCTGATAATCTACACAAAGGCGAAAGCTATTTTTACAACGAAGTACAACGTATTAAATCAACCGTAACAAAAATTTCTGACGGCCGCAAATGGCTTATCCTAATTGATGAACTATTTAAAGGCACTAATATTGAAGATGCCATGAAATGCTCTTCCACCGTGATTGAAGGGTTTCTCAAAATCCATAATTCCCTCTTTATTTTAAGCACACACCTGTACGAAATTGGTGAAGCATTGAAAAAATACTCCAACATAAGTTTTAATTATTTTGAAACTACGGTTACCAATGAGCAACTGCTGTTCAGCTATCAGTTAAAAAATGGGATAAGTAATGACCGGCTCGGTTATCTTATTTTAAAAAATGAAGGTGTGGTAGATATGCTGGAGAAGTTGTAGCAGCCGCCTCAATTCCCTAAACGAAACTTTTGGTACAGGGAGTTGGGTAATTATTATTTTCTCTATCCAACAGCATATTACGTTTAAACCTTTCGATATTCGTTTTCAGCCACGTTAAATTTATCCCCTTATTCTTTATTCCGTGTACATTTGTAGTTACGTTTTTTTAAATTAACAGCATTCAATAATGAAATTTTTCAGGATTTTCAAGTACATACATATACCCAAAAATAAACTGGCCTTATACCTGTTTTATTCCATCCTCGCTACCTTGTTTTCCCTGGTCTCTATCAATGCCCTGGCACCTTTCTTTAATATTATATTTAAAGCCGACAGCCCGATGCCAACGGTACCCCAAAGTTCACTGGGAAGATTTAATGTATTCTTTGCAGCGCTGGTAAAAAATCATTCCCCTTTATATGCATTAGGCATTATATGCATGGTAATGGTTGGTTCAGTTTTGCTCAAGAACTTTTTCGTTTATCTTTCTATCTATATTTCAACACCGATGCGTAGCCGGATTATGACCGATTTCCGTTTACGGTTTTACTCCAAAATTTTACAGTTGCCCATTAGCTTTTTTACAGAACAAAGAAAGGGCGACATTATGAGCCGTATGATCGGCGATGTTACTGAAGTACAAAACTCCATTTTTACTGCATTGGAAGGATTGATAAAAGATCCTTTGCTCATCATCGGCTTTTTAATTTCCATGATCTTCATAAGCCCGCAACTATCCCTCTTCCTCCTGATTTTTCTACCCGTAACAGGACTGCTCATCGGCCGTGTTAGCAAGCGTTTAAAAAGGCAGTCGGTTGAATATTCCGCAGCCAACGGCGAAAATTTGTCCCATGTGGAGGAAACCCTTGGGAGCATTAAAGTAATAAAAGCATTCACAGCAGAATCGCGTATGCTCACAAAGTTTACAGATGGAAACAATAAAATGTTTTTCATGCTCAACAAAATGACTTTGCGCCGTGATTTGGCAAGCCCGTTAACAGAAACACTGGGTGTGACAGTATTGAGTGCCATTTTATACATTGGCGGCAGGTTCGTTTTTAGTCCGGGTAATCATCTTACCGGCGGCGAGCTGGTAAGTTTTATTGTAGCTTTTGCAATGATCATAAACCCCGCAAAAAATTTTTCCACTACCATTTCTAATTTACAAAAAGGATTGGGTGCCGTAGAAAGAATTGAAGATATTTTAAATGCACCTTTGGAAGTAGAAGAAAAGCCAAATGCTACCGTATTGTCCGATTTTCATAATAGCATCGAGTTCAAAAATGTATCTTTTAACTACGATGATAAGCCCGTGTTAAAAAACATCAGTTTCGTAATTGAAAAAGGAAAAACAGTGGCACTGGTAGGTTCGTCAGGAGCAGGCAAATCCACACTGGCAGATTTGATACCAAGATTTCATGATGTTGCAGAAGGAGAAATTCTGATTGATGGCGTAAATATCAAAGAGTTTACCATTCAGTCCTTACGCAGGCAAATGAGCGTAGTAACACAGGAAGCGATTTTATTCAATGATACGATTGCCAGCAATATTGCACTGGGTAACAGCAAGGCAACTGCAACGGAAATTGAAGAAGCCGCGATGATTGCGAATGCGCATAAATTCATCATGCAAAAAGAAGATGGTTATAATACAAACATTGGCGACCGCGGTATGAAATTAAGTGGCGGCGAACGCCAACGTGTTACCATTGCGCGGGCGGTTTTGCAAAATCCACCGATACTGATTTTAGATGAAGCCACCTCTTCGCTTGATACAGAAAGTGAACGACTGGTGCAGGACGCCATCGTGAACCTGATGCAGGACAGAACCTCATTGGTAATAGCCCACAGGCTAAGCACTATCCGCAATGCAGATGAAATTATTGTTTTGCAAAAAGGCGAAATTATAGAAAGAGGGACCCACGAAATTCTGCTTGCACAAAATGGTTTTTATACCCGGCTTGTAAAAATGCAGGAGATAAAATAAATGTGTTGATATTTTTGAACCCGGCTTCTGTATTACAATCAAACTTCACAGGCGTCGCACACTTCAACTAAACAATACTATTGATCGTAAACACAGCAATCAATTTATCTGCTCAATGTTTTATTTGAAGTGTAAACCTATAGCATTTAAAAAATGTATTGCTTATCTTTCATTCCATTTATCAAATCCTTAATCATTCACCCATGCTGGTTAAAACATATGGCAGCGCTGTTTATGGCGTAGAAGCAATTACCATTGCGGTAGAAGTCAATATCAATAACCAGGGTAAGTCTGACGCCATCATTGTAGGCCTGCCGGATGGCGCTGTAAAAGAAAGTCTATTGAGGGTAGAAAGCGCCATTAAAGACAATGGTTATTTTATGCCGCGTACAAGACTGATTGTAAATTTAGCCCCGGCCGATATTCGTAAAAGCGGTACTGCCTTTGACCTGCCGATAGCAATGGGCACACTCGGGGCAAGTGAGCAACTGATTAATCCTGAAAAATTAACAGACTATGTGATCATGGGAGAACTGAGCTTAGACGGTTCTGTCAGGTCTATCAAAGGTGCTTTGCCAATAGCCATCCAGGCAAGAAAAGAAAATTTTAAAGGCCTGATTGTACCTAAACAAAATGCCCGCGAAGCAGCGATGGTGAATAACCTGCTGGTTTATGGAGTTAGCCACCTGAATGAAGTAATTGATTTTTTTAAAGATGAAACTACATTACAACCCATCATCGTAAATACAAGGGAAGAATTTGCCTATGCGCAAAGTGATTTTGACATTGATTTTTGTGATGTAAAAGGCCAGGAAAATATCAAGCGTGCGTTGGAGATAGCCGCGGCGGGTGGCCACAATGCCATTTTAATTGGCCCGCCTGGTGCCGGTAAAACCATGCTGGCAAAGCGTTTACCAACGATACTGCCACCGCTTTCACTACATGAGGCTTTGGAAACAACCAAGATTCACAGCGTGGCGGGCAAGCTGCCGGAAAACGCAACGTTAATTTCTAAAAGGCCTTACCGGAGCCCGCATCATACTATTAGTGACGTGGCTTTGGTCGGGGGCGGCGGTAATCCTCAACCCGGAGAAATTTCACTGGCACATAACGGTGTGTTATTTTTAGATGAATTACCTGAGTTTAAAAGAACGGTGCTGGAAGTAATGCGGCAACCGATGGAAGAAAGAAAAGTGACCATTAGCAGGGCAAAAATTGCATTGGAATTTCCAGCCAGCTTTATGCTAATCGCCAGTATGAACCCTTGCCCCTGTGGCTATTTTAATCACCCGGAAAAACCCTGCACCTGCCCACCTGGAGCTGTACAAAAATACCTTAACAAAATTTCGGGACCATTGCTTGACAGGATTGACCTGCATGTAGAAGTAACCCCAGTAGCGTTTAGTGAACTATCCAGCACAAGGCAATTTGAAAAAAGCGACAGTATACGGGCAAGGGTTATAAAAGCAAGGGAGATACAGGAAGAAAGGTATAAAAACAATGAAGGCGTTTATTCCAATGCCCAGATGAGCAGCAAAATGCTGAAAGAAATTTGTATTATAAATACTGCCAGTCAAAACCTGTTGAAAATTGCTATGGAAAAACTAAATTTATCAGCCCGTGCGTATGACAGGATTTTAAAAGTAAGCAGAACCATTGCAGACCTTTCGGGAAGTGAAGACATCAAAGCAGAGCACCTTGCCGAGGCAATACAATACCGGAGCCTGGACAGAGAAGGTTGGGGTGGGTAACGTGGTGAATCATAAATTGTGAATCCTCAAATCAGGCATTCAATCGCCGTGGCGTATAGAAAATAGATAAACTGGTATGGGCATTTTTGTAAGCGTCCGGAAAACAACAATAAAACATGTCTAAAAAAATCATCATCGACTGTGAACGCATGAAATATCCCCATACAGGGCTTCACAGTTATTGCATCAATCTTGTGCCGGCCCTGCAAAAAGTTGTTCATCCCGATTCAGAAGAATTGTGTTTTTTTTTGCCTAAAGAACAAAATGGCGCTTTTGGAAACGACCAGGATTATCTTTTTCAGCACTCTTATCATAAATTGGTAATGCCGTCACTAAAAAAGTTTTCCATTTGGCATTCATTGCACCAGGACAGCGACTATTATCCTTTAAAAAATAAATTACCGGTAGTTCTTACCATACACGACATCAATGTTATGCACAACGCAGACAAGAGTGCGGCTAAAAAAAAGCGTTATATCCAACAGGTTGAAAAAAAAATACGCAGGGCAAATCATGTGGCCTTTATCTCCAACTTTACCAGCAACGATGTGAAGCAATATATTGACTTTACCAACAAGCCTAATTCAGTAGTGTACAACGGGTGCACTATAAGGGAAATTTATCCGTTGCAAACACCTTCGATAAAACCGGCAGCGCCCTATTATTTTACGTTGGCCACCATCATGAAAAAAAAGAATTTCCATGTGTTACCAGCCTTGCTTGTTGGTAACGACAGGTTATTGGTAATTGGAGGCATTACTGCCAGTGAATCTTACAAACAGGAAATTATTAGTATAGCTATAAAATACGGAGTGGAGAAAAGGCTCGTCTTTACAGGCCCTGTTACTGAAAATGATAAGCAGTGGTACATGAAAAATTGTGAAGCATTTTTATTCCCCTCATTAACAGAGGGCTTTGGTGCTCCGGTTGTGGAAGCTATGTATTTTGGCGTACCCATTTTTCTTTCGCAGCTTACCTCCCTGCCTGAAATTGGCGGAGACGTTTGTTACTATTTTCCATCATTTGAAAAAGAGGCTATGCAACAGACAGTAAAGGAAGGATTGCAGCATTACAAAAACAGCAACGCTGCTGAAAAAATAAAAAAAAGAGCAGCCATGTTTAGCTGGCCCAATGCGGCTGCAGAATACCTGAATATTTACCGCAGTTTATATTGAGTGATGTTATTTTATTATCACGAACATCTTGAGGCAAAACAAATAACGCCTGATTGCAGAACGTTTTTTTGACGCCAGGAATTGATCCTGGTATTTGAAAAACAGCATCATCCGTTGAAAATTATTGACCAGGGAAAAATTCTGGTAAGTTTTTACCAGTTTTTTCAACACTGCTTTTTCTTTAACCAGCGCATCCGGGCAGGCATTGTAAAAAGCATTCATCCTGGTACGGATGCGGCTCATTTCAAGCCTGTTTCTTTCCGCCTTATTAATTTTGTTATGCTTGCGGCTTTTGCTGCCTACCACTCCAAAAATATTAGCTGCGTGCTGCCGGTAGCTGACCAGTTGTTCTGGTAAGTATTTTATTCCGCCATAAAATGTTGCCCTATAGCACAACCACCAGTCGTGTGGTATAACTTCTAAAAATGGCACCGCCTGCTGAAGAAAAAATTTAGTCATCAGTGTAGCATGACCGTAAATCCTGCAAAATACAACCTGCTGCAAACAGCTATTAAAATCAATAGAGTTTACCCGGTCAGATATGTTTACTCCGAGCGGCTTAAGGTGCTCGTCGCATAAAATGGAGTCGCAGTAGATGAGCGGATAATTACCGATGGCAGCCTGCATGTTTTTTATTTTATCGCTATGCCAGTAATCATCCTGGTCGCACAAAGCAATCAATTCACCGTTTGCCAGCAAACAGCCTTTTTCAAAATTTTTAATGTAGCCAAGATTAACTTCATTCCGGATTATTTTTAGGAATGAATATTGTTGCTGAAAACGTTGTAGAATTTCAACGGTGTCGTCGGTGCTTCGATCGTCAACAATAATAACTTCAATATTCGGATAAGATTGAGCAACGATTGACTCCATTTGCTGGGCTAGGTATTTATTTCCATTGTAAGTAGCCATTACAATCGAAACGAGTGGGAATTCCGAATTGACATGATTTTGAGTCTCAGATTGATTGATATTCACGATAAATTATATTTACTTAGATTGCCTGGCTGCTACATTGGATTAGCTAAAACGCAACTGCTATTGCAAAAATAATAATAGTAGGGTGATGTTTCTTTGAACCTTTTAACAAAACAGTAATAAACAATACTCTTAATGAACCATCCGTTAATATCTATACTCTTATGCACATATAACGGTGCGGATTATCTGGAAGAACAGATACAATCTCTGTTGCACCAAACATACCCTAATATTGAAATCATCATTTCAGATGACGCATCAACAGATAAAACCAGCAATATTTTAAAAAAATACACCAGCAATCCAAAAATCACTATCAATTTCAATGAAAAAAATGTAGGCTTACAGAGAAATATTGGGGTCGCCGCTGCTTTGTCCAATGGCCGTTTTATTTGTTTTTCAGACCAGGATGATTACTGGCTGCCAAGGAAGGTAGAGAGATTATTTAATTCAATTGGTAGTTATTCATTGGTTTATAGTGACAGCAAACTGGTTGATGCTAAAGGCAATTCCCTCAATAAAAATTTATCTGACTTCAGGAAGTTACAGGATGTAATGGATTCAAAAGGCTTTAGTGTTGACAATGCGGTATCCGGGCATTCCATGATGGCCACAAGGGAGTTATTGAATTTGGCCTTACCAATACCCGAAGAACATTTTCATGACTGGTGGATTGCCGTTCAAGCTTCAAACCTAAATGGCATAAAATATTTGGATGAAAAGCTAACGTTATACCGGCAACATACTAAAAATATCACCCCAAGTTACATTGAAAAAGTAGCCGGTTCAAGAAGCTTTAACACAAGACATGGGCAATTCATAAAGGAATTACAAGGGCTTGAATTGCTTAAAAATAATGAATTAGAAAAACAAAAATTATTCTACAAACAATTTTATAATTTACATCTCCAGAAAAAAAAGGGCAGTTTTACCTGGCCTTTGTTCTGGTTTTTAATCAGGAACAAAAAAGATATTTACAGGTTTTCAAAAAAAAGTGAATTGAGTCAGTTAAATGAAATCAGGAAAAGATCGAGGGCTGAAAAAGAAATGTAAATTAGTGACGATGCTTTTACTGCCTTCACAAATGCGGAAACAAGCACCTGCTGCAGCTTATATCAGATAAAATTTATATTCATGAAAATTGCTGCGGCTATTATTTTATATCATCCTGATAAGTCTTGCTTAGCCAATATTCATACCTACTACAATTACGTACAAAAACTCTATGTTTTCGATAATACCGAAACCGGAAATAACTTCAGAGATGAATTGCAAAGTCTTACCAAAATTGAATATTACCAGGATGGAGTAAACATGGGCCTTTCCAAAAGGTTGAATGAGGCCTGTAGCCTGGCCATCACGGATGGCTTTGACTGGCTGCTGACAATGGACCAGGATTCAAGTTTTTCGGAAGGTGATTTTATAAAATACCTGGGTTGTGCAAACCAGTGTACGGCAATGGATACCGTTGCGATGTTTGGTTTGGCATATGAACGGGACAATTCCGGCCCATCACCAACCTGCCGGTATGAAGAAAATATCCGGCTGATAACTTCCGGCTCCTTGTTAAACTTGCAAACCTTTAAAAAAATTGGTTCGTTCGATGAAGCACTGTTTATTGATTTAGTAGATCACGATTATTGCATACGGGTAATAGCTGCGGGATACAAAACGATCCAATACAACAATATTTTACTTTTACATAACCTGGGTAATACCGTATACAATGCTTCAATCAAATCACTTTTTCTTGTTAAAAAGAAAAAGGTAATACATTCACCTGTACGGTATTATTACATGGTAAGAAATACTTTTTACCTGATTAAAAAATTTGAAAACCAAAATTTACCGCATGTTGGGCAGCTTAGAGCTGACCTGAATACCCGGCTAAAAATAGCTTTTTTTTATAGCAGAAATATCTGGCAGATTTGGAAATATGTTCGCCTGGGGTACAATGACTATAAACAAAACAACATGGGGCAAATTGATGATATGCAGAATGCCGGGCCGGGTCGTTAAAATAAATTTTATCCTTTTACTCGTCGGTAATTTTTAAAATCAAACAATCGCTTGCCTGTCTTCTTCTCAAACCAGAACAATAACTTTTGTTTTAGTGAAAACTTCTTTTTGCTGATATCCAATTCTATCTGCCAGTTTTTCCTTTTGATGCGCTGAAGCATTACCGAAGGATGACTGCCTGTAAACTTTCGCAGAGAATCATAATTTTTTTCAAAATCGTATACCTCAGAACTTTTTATAGCCATATGGCTTTCATCGGCTTTTTTAAGATAATACTGGTCAGTATTTTTTTGTTTTTGCAGCATCTTATGTGGTTCCTTTACCCAGCCGTAATGATACACTTCCGCATCAATTAAAACCACGTCCAGTTTTTTATCACCCATTCTAAATCCCTGCGCATCTTTATAAGATGTAATTCGCCGGTCATTTTTAATCATCCTGATTTCATAATTATACCACTTTCTGCTGTCGCCAACGTAATCGTAGGTGGCATAAAAATGAAGGTATTTAAACAGCAACCCCTGCACTTTTTTATTGTCAGCATATTTTTCTGCAGCAGCTGTAATTACCGGGTGATATTTTTCATGAATCACTTCATCCGCCTGTATATAGAATATCCAGTCAGTGTCGGCCGAAACCTGGGCGATAGCTTTATCCGTTTCTATTGCATATACACGCCCGCCCTGCTTCAATGCCATATCCCAGGTTGAGTAAACTATTCTTATTTTATCAGAAGCAATACTTTTTATCAACTCATCTGTTCCATCGTTGCCTTTATCAATGCTCACAATCATTTCGTCTACCATGGGTAGAACAGAAGTAATGGCCTCCACTACCGGGTAATCATTTTTCACCGCATTTTTAATAATGGTAACGCCTGTAATTTTCATGTTTGTGAGTTATCAAATTCAAAGAACCGAAATTATTCTGACAGAAGATGATTACGGTCCAAACAAAAATTGGTTTACATTAAAAATGGTTGCTGTTATATTTTGCCCGCCTGTTATCTTGTCATTTTTACCGAACTTGTACGATATTTGACACATTGAAACTTTTCGATACAATTTTACGCTTCAATACAATACATGAAAATATTACTTACTTATTTAAAGCCTTATAAATGGCTGATTGCATTGGCGCTTTTACTGGCAGCCATCAACCAGATTTTCTCCATGCTTGATCCATTCTTTTTTGGGAAACTGATCGATCAATATGCTGCACATCCAAAAGAAACGGGTGATTATGATGCAAAAAAAGTGTTTCACTCAAGCGGAATCAGAAGCCAGGGAGAATTTGTGTGGGGTGTTCTGGGCATGCTTGGTATTTTAATCAGTGTGGCCATGGTATCCAGAATTGCCAAGGCTTTCCAGGATTATTTTGGCAATGTGATCGTGCAGAAATTCGGCGCAAAAATTTTTACTGACGGGTTGCAGCATTCCATGAAACTGCCTTACCAGGAATTTGAGGAACAACGGAGCGGCGAGACCTTGTCTATCCTTTCAAAAGTAAGGTCGGATACTGAGAAATTTATTATTTCGTTTATCAATGTGTTGTTTGGTATGCTGGTGGGTATCATATTCGTATCTGTGTATGCAGTAAGATTACATTGGTCTATTATGCCCATCTATCTTGGCGGAATGATCGTGCTGGCATTGCTTACCAGTTTGCTGAGTAAAAAAATAAAAATCATTCAAAAGAACATTGTAAAGGAAACGACCGTATTGGCAGGCTCTACCACTGAATCTTTAAGAAATATTGAACTGGTAAAAAGCCTTGGATTAACCAACCAGGAGATAGACCGGTTAAATAAAAACACGTATAAAATCCTTGGTCTCGAACTGCGTAAAGTAAAAAGCATCCGCACGCTCAGTTTTATCCAGGGCACGTTTGTAAACTTTCTTCGCCAGTTAATTATGTTTACTTTATTGTGGCTGGTTTTCCAGGATAAGTTAACAGCAGGTGAGGTGATAACACTTACTTTTTACTCCTTCTTTATATTCGGTCCACTGCAGGAAATTGGAACTATCATTCTTTCCTACCGGGAAGCTGAAGCCTCTTTAAATAACTTTCATATGCTGATGAATAAGGCACCGGAGCCCACGGCAATTAACCCCAAGCCACTCGGTACAATCAATGAACTGGCTTTTAAAGGTGTAAGTTTTAAATACAATACTGTCAGTCACAAAGCAATTGATAAAATTACTTTCGATGTGAAGGTGGGCGAAACGATTGCATTTGTAGGACCAAGTGGCAGTGGTAAATCGACCTTAATGAAATTGCTGGTTGGTTTGTACCGGCCGCAGGAAGGAAGGATTGAATACAATGGATTGGATGAAACCAAAATCAATTTTGATGACCTGAGAAAACAGATAGGTTTTGTAACGCAGGATACCAACCTCTTCAGCGGTACTATTAAGGAAAACCTGTTGTTTGTAAATCCAAATGCTACCGACAACGATTTGAATGATGTGTTACAAAAAGCAAGTTGCACCAATTTAATCATGCGGGCTGAAAAAGGCCTTGATACCATGATTGGTGAAGGCGGGTTAAAATTATCAGGTGGTGAAAAACAACGTCTGTCCATTGCGCGGGCATTGTTAAGAAAACCACACCTACTGATTTTTGATGAAGCCACTTCTGCGCTTGACTCTTTGACCGAAGAAGAAATTACCAATACCATTAAAGAAATTTCTTCTGCCAAAGAACAAATCTCAATCTTAATAGCCCACCGTTTAAGTACCATCATGCACGCCGACAGAATTTATGTACTGGAAAAAGGGGATGTTGTAGAAACAGGTACGCACGAAAATTTGCTTACAGAAAAAGGGTTGTATTATGCCATGTGGCGTCAGCAAATAGGGGAAAGAAAAAAGATGCAATTGCAATAAAGTTTCTTTATCAATAAGTGCTGACTATCGTTATTGATTGTATATGCTTTGTTTACAGACCGGCTTGGTAGTTTTTAATTAACTTTGCAGCCATGGAAAATAAAAGACCGAAACCCGGGTATCTCTTGAGTATTCTTGGTATGCGTTGCCCCAGGTGTCGCAGGGGTGAAATGTTTACACATAAAAATCCTTTTAAAAAAATAAAGCTCGACTATATACTGGATATGCCCGAGACATGCCCCGAATGTGGACAAAAATTTGACCTGGAACCGGGGTTTTGGTTTGGTACTGGTTATGTTAGCTACGCCCTCGCAGTAGCCCTTTCCGTTGCTACTTTCGTAGCCTGGCTGGTACTGATAGGCGTATCAACAGAAGATAACCGGATTTTTTACTGGCTAGGCCTAAATGGAATTTTATTGGTTGTTATACAGCCTTGGCTCATGCGCCTGAGCCGCGTTATCTATTTATATTTTTTTGTGAGTTATGATGAAAACTACCAGCAATCAAAGCCATTTGAATTTGATCATAAATTGTAATGGATCTTTATCGCAATCTGATTGTTAAGGCGCAGAAGTAGTTTATCAAATAGTGTAACTTGCAATTCAACAATCATACACATTGAGGCTGTTTTATTTCCTGATCAATACCAATATTTTTATTGCGCTTGCCGCAGTGGTGCTTACGCTTGAAACACAGGTACAGCTTGGAATGCGGCCTCAATTTCACCCCTATCTAGTATTGATTTTTTTTTCTACACTTTTTGATTATAATCTCCACCGGCTCATTACCGTACTTACCAACAAAGAGGCATTGAATTCTGTAAAGCACCGTTGGGTGAGGAAAAATCTGGTTCTTTTTTATATACTCGTAGCATCTTCCGTAATTGGATTTTTATGGGCTGTTTTTTATGCAGATATAAAAGTGTTGATCACACTTGCCCCAATTGCACTGATAACATTTTTTTATTCTGTGCCGGTATATAAAAACAAAAAAAGTCTTTTCCGGCTAAGAGAAATTCCCTGTTTAAAAATATTCTTAATTTCATTTGTGTGGGCAGCAACAACTATCTTATTACCGGTGATGCGGGGTTCCACAATGTATTCCAAAGAACATGTTTTACTGATGATGGCGGAACGATTTCTTTTTGTATTTGCCATTACAATACCTTTTGATATAAGGGATATGAAGGCTGATGCCAGGCAGGGCTTAAAAACCATTCCGCTATTAATCGGTAAAACCCCGGCGTTAATCTTAGCCAACGTCTTATTGTTTTTGTTCCTCGTAGTAATCGTTCAGCATTACAAATTTACAGGCACAAACTGGCTTATATATCCTCTCTCCCTTTCTGCAGCCACTACTTTTTTGTTTTTAAATAATAAGAAACTTCAATCTAATTTCTTTTATCACTATGGCATTTTGGATGGCACCCTTTTGCTTCAGGGTGCGCTGGTGTTGGGGATGTTTTATTTGCGAAGCATGTTTTAAAATAGTTCAACCTAAAGGGCTGTCACAACCTTGATATGATTTTTTTTGGTGATGAATTTGCCGAAACCGTAACCCAATGCAAAGCCCAGCGGGAAATCGCCTGCCCAGTGTACACCGTTGTTCATCATCGCAAAACTTAACAATCCAGATATAGTATAACCAACCGGCTTTATCCATTTTACAAAAGGGTAATTTTCAGAGATAATAGTAATTGCACTTACAAAAGTGGCCAGGTGCCCCGAAGGGAATGCATCAAATTTTGTTTTATCATTTTGAAAATCACTTAGTCTTGGAAAGGGCCGCCACCTGCCGCCCGGTATACTTGCTGCAGAAGGATTTTCCCGGCCGGTTGCATACTTCATAAGCTGGGTGCCTGCGCCAAGCGTTAAAAAAGATTCGCCCAACTGGCTGGCAGTTTGCAATGCCCGGTTATCATTTTTAATTTTACCAGCCACCAAAAATCCTGCAGCCATTAACACTACAGAAGAGCCCTGCCCCAAATTATAAAAAGCTGTGTTTACATTCCTGGGCATCTTACCCAGGTTGGTATTTTTTCCGAATAACTTAACCCTGACAATAGGATCAAAATCTTCGCTGGCACTGATGCCATTACGACTGGCAAAGCGCTGCACCCCATTGGTGATCTGTTGATCAAAAATAATAAGCAACGCGGAAGAAGCAGCTACAATTCCTACTTTGTATAAATTTTGCTTTTGAAAAGAGTGCTTTGCATACCCAACAGCATCGCCCGGAATATGGCTTAAAAAATCAAATGTTTTAGGTTTGTTACAAATGAATGAATCGCCATTTTTTTCAAGATAAATTCTTTGCTTCGGCAGGGGAGCGATACTGTTTACCGCAGGCAGACTGTCTGATGCATTTAACGCATAAGTAGCAAAGGGACTTGTAATAAGGAGGAGTATAATGCACTTTTTTATCATAACGAAACTGTAGCAGTTGTTTTGTGATCAGTATGTTTCTTAGTCATCCATTTTTCAGCTTTATAAGCGAGCCACGCAGTCCCGCTTCCCACAATGGCCCCTACCAGTACATCCGTAGGATAATGAACACCCTGGTACATCCTAGCATAACCTACAGAAGCGGCATACAAATAACAAGGCGCAATTACGTACCATTTTGGAAAAAGCAAACTTAAAGAAGTTGCCGTACAAAACGCGGCAGTAGTGTGCCCCGATGGCATGGAATAACCTCCCCCAGCGTCTCTTTTTATAATGTAGTTGTAAGTAATAAAGGGTCGGTCTCGCTGGATAATTCTTTTCATTCCCTGCGTAATAATTGCCGAAGCTAAAAAACCTCCGGCCATATAAACAGCATCTTTCTGCATTTTTTTATCATGATTGATTAAACCCGCTGCAAACACGCCTGCAGGTGCTGCAATGTTGAAAACAAACACGCTTTGTGCAGTAGCCTTAAAATAATTATTCTTAAAAGTACTTTCGTGGAGGTTGATTTTTTTTAGCAGATCAATGTCGAAATTCTGGGCAAAAGCCATCGTAATACATAAAAGATAGCTGGTAAAAACAAGGGTAATTTTTTTGTGTAAAACCATGGATATTTTATTTGTGAAGATTGCAAGATAATTGCTATCGTTGGGTTTCGGCAAAAAAAATAAATAACAATTGTTATCAGATGGTTATTCTAATTCTGCAAGCATTGGTAGGATTCTACAACAAAGGTTGCAAACCTCTTTAATTATAAGGTAGCATAAAAACTGTCTGCCTGGAAGCCAGAATAGCAACTGTAATTACTGACTTATTTTATAACTGAACGGAATGTTCAGTTTGATGCTGAAATTACGGCCCATATTAAACACACCAATTCTGCCGGTAGCCAGGTTTTCAGGCGCATATTTTAGTCTGCTTAAATGATTTTGGTAAGCAACATTGCCCAGGTTGTTTCCGCTAATGTTAAGACTAAAAAGTTCGGTACCGTTTTTATTTACAAAGTCAGCGCCAACGCCGGCATTTAAAATAGTATACCCCGGGGTGGCAGTTTCTGTATTGTAGGCAAAAAAGATTTTGTTTTGTGCGAACGTATTATCAGCTTCTATTTTTACATAAAAATCATGCACGGTGTTGCTTATTTTTTTAAAGTTTCCTCTCACTTCTGTAATCAGCCTCGGAGCAGGTATAAAGGGCAAATATTTGGCACCTTCAACGGGATCCTTCAACCGGCCTGATACATACGAAAAAGTGTTTTCAATATGCAGCCAATCCAGCGGATGCGGATGAATATCCATTGTAACTTCCAGGCCACTTAACGTTGCTTTTTGCTGATCGAATTTAAAAGCGGTCAAATCAGCCCCGCCAACGTTCAACGTGCTGTCGCCACCACCTGCAGCCTGTAATTTTCTATATAAAATAAAATTGCTGAAATTATTGTAAAAGCCTGACAGGCTGAAGGAAATGTGCCTGGTATTCAGTTCCAGACCGGCATCAAATTGTGCACTGATCTCACTTTTCAAATTTACATCGCCATACTCATATCGTATGGTGCCTTCGTGAGAGCCATTACTTGCAAGCTCCGGAATACTCGGAGCTCTGAAGCCACGTGCGGCGTTAATTTTTAAATTTAACTGATCCGTTAATTGTATGGCCGTGCCAATACTGCCCGAATAATTGCCAAATGATTTTTTGAAGGCTGCTCCTTTAGCTGTGTTTCCATCCATTAACTCTTTCACATTCAGGTTTCTTGTATCATATCGTACACCACCACTAAGGGTAACTTTTTTAATTGTTTTTTGCGTATACACATATCCGCCGATGTCGAATAAATTATAATCAGGTATCAGTTGCTCAAGCCCTTTATTGGTATTTTGCTGCCGCATTCCGTTAATACCGAAGGATGTTTTCCACCCATTCATATCAGCCAGGTTCAACCGTACCGTGTAGGTAATTGTTTTCAGATCAAAATACAAAGCCTTCTCAGCAGGATCATCCACATTGCCAAATTCTTCCCGCTGGTTATGCTGAAAACCAACATTGATTAACAGCCGATTCTTGCCCAGTTTAAAATTATTATCGGTTGCTATTTTAAAATGGCGGATGTGCTGATAAGGAATTTCAGGCGAAGTACTGTTGAAGTCTGTTGTTGTCGCTACTGCTTGTCCACCTCCGGCAACTGGCTTAACAAAAAACCCTGTGCTGTCCCGCTCTCCTTCTACTAATCCTGTTTTTAAATTAAAATTGCTAAACAGTAAATGACTGTAACCCCATCCGCCGTTGTATCCTGCGTAACCTCCAAAATTTTTCTCGTTAAATTTGGAATTGAAAACCCGGCCATCATATTTATTTTGATAATCAGCAGCTGTGACGTTAGAGCCATATAAATTCCAGTTAATACCTTTTATATTGCCGGCGACATTTCCATTGAAGGAGCGTGATTTATTATTGGTTTGATAATTGGAAAAAAGATTGGCCTTGATACTGTTATTTTCAACAGGCACATTGGTGATGATATTGATTACACCAGCTGTGGCATCGCTGCCATAAATTAAAGAGGCTGGCCCACGCAAAATTTCTACCCTGCTTACACTGGCTTCATCAATCTCAATTCCATGCTCATCTCCCCATTGCTGCCCTTCCTGTCGTACCCCATCGTTAATAGTCAGGACACGGTTATAACTTAAACCACGGATAACAGGCTTTGAAACCGAAGGGCCGGTTGACAAAGTTGATACGCCCGGCTTCTTAGCCAGTGCTTCAATAATATTGGTAGATGAACTCTGAGCCAGCTCTTCTTTATGCATTACGGATACCTGGAACGGTGTTTTTTTTGACTGGGTAGATGTACCCACTCCTGTTACAATTACCGCATTGTTTTCTACGATGGATTCGCTGAGCGCATAATCTTTTTTTGTGTCAGAAGAGATGTCTACATATTCTATCACCGAGGTATATCCCACATGCGACACCTCAATTAAATGCCTTCCTTCAGGCAAATTTTTAAACACAAAATTTCCTGCGGCATCAGTTGAAGTCCCCACTTTTACATCTGTAAAATAAACAGAGGCGCCCCGGATGGGCGCTTTGGTAACGACGTCAGTTACTTTTCCATAAAATGTACCTTTCAGATCAAATGCAGTTTTACCGGCGCCTGCATATAAAGTACCAAAACAAAACAAAAAAGCGATTATTAAAACGGGGGAAAATAACTTCATACTGTATTTATTGTAACAACGTTGCAAATATAAGGCATTTCTGAGCAACAGTTTTACATCATTCTCCCACAATTTAAAAAGTTCCAGCTTAAGGCCGGAACTTTCGTCAGTGAATAACATTATAAAAACATCTACTCAATATTTTCTATAATACCTGCAATGCCCTGACCTCCGCCAACACAGGCAGATACAATGCCATATTTTTTATTCAGGCGTTTCATATCGTTAAACAATTGAATGGTCAATTTACAACCTGTACATCCCAGCGGATGTCCCAATGCGATTGCTCCGCCATTGATATTCACTTTTTCCGGTTCCAGTTCCAGCTGACGAATTACAGCCAGCGATTGTGAGGCGAATGCTTCATTCAATTCAATTAAATCAATATCGTTTAAGCTCATACCAGCCTGCCGTAATACTTTCGGGATGGCTTCAACAGGACCAATACCCATTATGCGTGGATGTACGCCGGCACTGGCACAATTCACCAAACGGGCAATTGGCTTTAATCCCAATTCATTGATCATTCTTTCACTCATTACGATAACAAATGCAGCACCGTCGCTGGTTTGGGAAGAATTGCCCGCGGTAACACAACCACCAGCAGCAAAGGCAGGTTTTAATTTTGCCAGTCCTTCGGGCGTAGTATCTGCACGTACGCCTTCATCCGTATCCACCGTAAAATTTCTCTGTTGCTTTTTTCCTTTTGCATCCAGGTAAATTTCAGGCACATTAACCGGCAGAATACCCGATTTAAAGAAACCATTTTTTATAGCATTCCCTGCTTTTAAATGGCTGTTGTAACTGAACATATCCTGATCTTCGCGACTAACATTGTATTCCTTAGCCACGGCCTCTGCTGTTAAACCCATGCTTAAATAATAATCAGGTTCCTCCGATGCAATGGTAAAAGAAGGTGAAGTTTTCCAGCCTGCCGTGGGCACCATACTCATACTTTCAACACCGCCAGCGATGATACATTCCGCCATGCCTGTTCGTATCTTCGCAGTTGCCATCGCAATACTTTCAAGTCCACTTGCGCAATAGCGGTTAATGGTTATACCAGGCGCATGAATGCCTACCGCTTTTGCAGAAATCATTCTGCCAACCTGTAAGCCTTGCTCCGCCTCCGGTACCGCATTACCCACAATTACATCGTCTACCCTTTTAACATCCAGTTGCGGCACACTTGCCAGCAATCCTTTTATAACGTCAATGGCAAGATCATCCGGCCGTGTAAACCGAAACCCGCCTTTTTTGCTTTTTGTTATGGCTGTTCTGTAACCTGCTATTATATACGCTTCCTGCATGATGTGGATTTTGTCCTGCTTTAAAAGATGGTTCAATATGGCTGCATTCTTTAACTCCTTCAGGTAAGAAGGAAAATAGTTGTTTATGCAACTTTATATACCAAAGTTATAATTTCTATACGAAAACGAAAAATTGAAAACGCTGCCCTACTTTTGCGCAATATGTACAAATTACTGCGCTCTTTTTTATTTCTATTTGATGCTGAAAAGGTGCATTATTTCGCGATGCATGTTTTTAAATCGCTTTGCAAAATTGGGTTTATAAAGAAGATCATTGCCAAAACTTTTACCCCACCGCCATTCGCAGACCAACAGTTTCAGCTTGGAAAACTTTCTTTTAAAAACCCTGTTGGCCTGGGTGCCGGCTTCGACAAAAATGCATTGTACCTCGCGGAACTGGAAGCATTGGGTTTTGGCTTCGTTGAAATAGGCACAGTAACGCCACTGCCCCAGGCCGGCAATGATAAACCAAGATTGTTCCGTTTGCCAAAAGACAAAGCTTTGATCAACCGGATGGGTTTTAATAATGATGGAGTAAAAGTAATAGCTGAGAGGTTGCAGGAGTGGTCGAAAAGACAAAAAAACGCTTCCCCAAGGTTGATCATTGGCGGTAACATTGGAAAAAATAAAATAACGCCTAATGAAGATGCCTGGAAAGATTATGAAATTTGCTTTACTGCCTTGCATGATCATGTTGACTATTTTGTGGTAAATGTAAGCAGCCCTAATACGCCCGGCCTGCGGGAATTACAGGAAAAGGATGCACTCGCAAAAATTTTGCAAAACCTGCAGCGGTTGAATGCTCTGACAAAAAACCCGAAACCTATCTTATTAAAAATAGCACCTGATTTAAATTCCAATCAGGTGGATGATGTAATTGCGTTGGCGATGGATATAAAGCTGGATGGTTTGGTCGCAGCTAATACTACCATTGACCGCTCGGATCTGGTTACATCAAAACGCGTTTTGGATACGATTGGTGCCGGTGGTTTAAGCGGGCTGCCGTTAAAACAACGCAGTACGCAACTGGTTACTTATCTTCATGAAAAAACTAAAGGGCAAATACCCATTATTGCAAGTGGCGGCATTTTCACCGGCGCTGATGCAAAAGAAAAACTGGCTGCGGGCGCCGCACTGGTGCAGGTCTGGACCGGCTTCATTTATGAAGGACCGAAAATTGTAAGCAACATTTGTAAAACTTTGCAGTAAGGCATTAAATTCAATTATGGACTATTTATTTACATCGGAAAGTATTATCAGCTTTTTCGTTTTGGTTATTTTAGAAATTGTGCTGGGCATAGACAATGTAATATTCGTTAGCATTATTATTAACCGTTTGCCGCAGGAAAAAGAAAAAACCGCCCGGCGGTTTTGGATGATAACGGGCATCATTACACGCAGTTTATTATTGATGGCGCTGGGTTGGTTACTCACACAAAAAGGCAAGCCTGTATTTACTGTTTTTAACAAAGGTTTTGATTTGGCAAGCCTTGTAATGCTTGCTGGTGGTATCTTCTTAATCTACAAAACGGTAATGGAAATTCACCATAAACTGGAAGGCGAAGATGACAGTTATGAAGCACAAAATAAACCACCACTAACGCTTGGCAAAGCGGTCGCTCAAATCATGTTGATTGATATGGTGTTTTCATTTGACAGCATCATTACCGCCGGAGGTACAGCTGACCACGTTGAAATAATGATTGCGGCTGTAGTGATTGCCATGTTTGTTATGTTTTTATTCAGCCCAAAAATTTCTGCTTTTATTCATAAACATCCTTCCATTAAAATGCTTGCCCTTTCTTTTTTGGTGATGATTGGATTATCGCTGGTAATCGAAGGCTGGGATGCGGCTAAATCAGAAGAATTGCATTTGAAAAACTACATTTATTTTGGAATGGCATTTTCCTTTTTAGTAGAAATACTGAATATTTCTATGGTGAAAAGACAGAAGAAAAGACGTGTGGTGGAATTAAATGAGCCTAAGTTAACACAGCGGAATGAATCGGACCAGGCAAGTTGAAAACTAACAATTACAAAGTATTGTAGCTGCTACAACGCCGGCAGTTTCCGTTCTTAGCCTTGTGTTGCCCAATGCCACTGGTATAAAGTGATTTTCTATTGCAGCTGCGATTTCATCTTTTGTAAAATCTCCTTCAGGACCAATTAATATAATGCTTTTCGTTGCGGCAGCTGATAACGTTTGAACAAGTTGTTGTTTCAAAGTTTCCTCTTCACAATGGGCTATATATTTTTGTTGGGCGGGATGATGAACAGCTTCAGCAAAAGGAGTCGGTTCATTTAATTTGGGCAGCCAGGTTTGCTGCGATTGCAACATAGCACTGATCAGGATATTCTTCATCCGGTCGTGCCTGAAGTGTTGCTTTTCTGTGCGGCTGCAGATTAAAGGAACAATTTCAGCGATGCCTATTTCTGTGGCTTTCTCCAAAAACCATTCAAACCGTGTACTGTTTTTTACAAGTGAAATAGCAATGGTGATTTTTTTTACGGGTTCAGTCTGCACAGATTCAGACAGCACGTTTACTACACATTTCTTCCTGTTATCGTCAATTATCTCCGTTGTAAATAAATGCCCTTTCCCATCTGTCAACAGTAATTGTTCCCCTGCTTGCATCCGCAAAACCTGTATCGCATGTTTGGATGTTTCTTCGCCTAAAACAAACTGAATCGCACCAGTTTTAATTGAATCGGTATAAAAAAAAGGAAGTGCCATTTTCAAAGACGGGGTTACTATATTTTATCCTATTGACTTATGTTATTGTCTCTTATCATCAAAAAATCTACATTAGAAGGGAGCTTCGTCATCAAATGCGCCATCATTCATTTTGCTGCCTTTCTGTATATATAGTTTTGCACCTCCACCATCATCATCTGTTTTTACCGGCCTGAAATTGCCGCCGGGTATTCCACCACCAAAATCATCTCCACCATCTGTGTCTTCCACAAACTTTTGTATATGCAGCAAGGCTCTCAATTTCACGGTATCAAGGCTACCATTTCTGTGTTTTGCAATCTTTACATAGGTTTCTCCCTTGTTACTTTCACCATGTTCATTGGCAGTTATATCATAGTATTCCGGGCGGTATAAAAACATTACCATGTCCGCATCCTGCTCAATAGCGCCCGATTCACGCAAATCACTTAGCTGCGGAATTTTCGCACCTTCTTTTCTTTTTTCCACTTCACGACTTAACTGGCTCAGTGCAATAATCGGCACCTGTAATTCTTTTGCCAATCCTTTTAAATCCCTTGAAATGCTGCTGATCTCCTGCTCACGGTTGCCATTTTTATTGCTGCCACCACCGCTCATCAGCTGCAGGTAATCTATAATTATCAGGCCGAGGTTATTTTTATTTTTAAGCCGTCTGCATTTGGCCCTTAATTCAAAAATATTTAGAGCTGCCGTGTCGTCGATAAAGATGGGTGCGTTGCTTAATCTTTCGATTCCCTTTTTATACAACTGCTTCATTTCATGCTCTTCCAGTTTACCCCGGTTAATTTTTTCCAGCCATATTTCACTTTCAGCACTTAAAATACGTTGTACCAGCTGGCCGGCACTCATTTCCAAACTAAAAAAGGCAACGGTGGTGGGTTTGGTAGGATGCAATGCCGCAGTCCGGCAAAGGTTGAGGGCAAAAGCAGTTTTACCAACTGATGGCCTTGCCGCAAGTACAATCAGATCGGTTGGCTGCCAGCCATAGGTTAGTTTATCCAGCGAAGGGAATCCGCTTGGCACGCCGGTAAGATCTTCGTCTCTGTTACGCATATCTTCAATGCGTTGAATGGTTTTTACCAAAACGGTATTGATGTCATCAAAATTTTTGCGCAAATGGCTGTTGGTTATTTCAAACAATTTGCTTTCGGCATCATCCAGTAAATCAAAAACATCCGTGCTGTCTTCATATGCATCGCCGATTATTTCTCCGCTGATGCGGATCAGCTCCCTTTGAATAAATTTCTGCAAAATTATCCTGGAATGCGCCTCAATATTAGCTGAAGAAACTACTGAGTTGGTTAATTTAGAAACATAATACGGCCCACCTACGAGGTCAAGTTCTTCCTTAAATTTCAGTTCTTCTACCACTGTCAGCAAATCAATCGGCATACTCTTTTGTGCCAGGGAGATCATCGATTTAAAAATCCGCTGATTGGCTTCTACGTAGAAACACTCAGCTTTCAATATTTCAATCACCGTATCAAATGCGCTTTTCTCCAGCATGATGGCTCCCAGAACTGCTTCCTCCAGGTCTTTCGACTGGGGCGGCACTTTTCCAAAAACCATGTTGCCAAGGTCGAGCGAAGGCTTCCTTCTTGTCTTTCTATCTTTATTAAGGTTAGTAAATTCCATTTCTTTTTTGTTGGTTGGTAAGATTAAAAATTTATCATCTGGCTTGCTGAACTAACTCTTGTCACGGGAATGTTGTGTCCGCTGCAAGTATTATTTCCCTTTCCTAATTTTCTGTTCTGATCCCCGAAAATTATTGCAGGGCGGCTAAGGTAAAGTCAAATTTCTTACCGTTATCCACATTATGATGTCATCAACTTTTTATATTGATTTTCCACCGCAAATCCACAGGCAAAAATAGCTTATTCACGGCTTATGCACAGGTTTATTAACAGGGTAAAATCAAACACAGCCGCAATGCGTAACAATTTATTAACACGCCGCAGACAGCCCTTTTATTTTTCTTCACCGGCAGGCATTTTTTTTTCACTTGTTTTATTGAAACCGAATCAGTAGTTTTTTTACTACAAGGTTTTCGAAGCTATTTGCTGCTTGTTTTTGTCCTTAACCGTCAATGGCTATCTTTGCGGTCTCAAATAAAACAATCATTTATCGATGACCATAAGTTACAATTGGCTGAGCGAATATCTTCCGGAAAAAATAGAAGCGGAAAAGTTAAGTAAAATTCTTACTTCTATTGGGTTGGAAGTGGAAAGCATGGAAAAATACGAAGAGTTGAAAGGCGGCCTTGAAGGTTTGGTAACTGGCGAGGTGCTGGAATGCGTGAAACATCCGGATGCGGATAAATTAAGTCTTACCAAAGTTGACATAGGAGCAGGCGAGCCATTGCAGATTGTATGCGGCGCACCCAATGTAGCAGTAGGGCAAAAAGTAATAGTAGCTACGGTTGGAGCAACTATTTATCCGTTTACGGGTGAGCCTATGACTATGAAAAAAGCAAAGATCCGCGGCATCGAGAGCTTCGGGATGATTTGTGCAGAAGATGAAATTGGATTGAGCGATAATCACGCAGGTATTTTGATTTTGCCGCCCGCCACCAAAACCGGTATTCCCGCAGCTGCTTATTTTGGTACCTATAACGATATTATCTTTGAAATAGGCCTTACGCCAAACCGCATGGATGCTATGAGTCACCTGGGCGTAGCGAGGGATGTCTGCGCCTGGTTGCTGCACCATAATAAAAAAGATACGCATGTAAAATCGCCCTTTAAAACTAATTTTAAACCAGACCACCAGGGAGCTTCAATTGAAGTAAGTATTGAAAACAAAACTGCGTGTGAACGCTATGCCGGGGTTTGCCTGCAGGGAGTTACCATTGCTGAAAGCCCAAAATGGTTGCAGCAAAAATTAAAAAGCATCGGTTTGAGGCCCATTAATAATATAGTGGACATCACTAACTTTATTTTGCATGAAACAGGCCAGCCGCTGCATGCTTTTGATGCCGACATGATTAAAGGCAATAAGATAATTGTAAAAAATTTACCCGAAGGCAGTCCGTTTATAACGTTGGATGATAAAGAAAGAAAATTGTCAGCGGAAGATTTAATGATCTGTAATGAAACAGAAGGCATGTGTATAGCAGGCGTATATGGAGGTGCACATAGCGGGGTGAGCGCCGGTACAAAAAATATTTTTTTGGAAAGTGCCTGGTTTAATCCCATCACCATTCGCAAAACTTCTTTCAGGCATGGCTTGCGTACGGATGCTGCAACACGCTTTGAAAAAGGAGTCGATATCAGCAACACGGTAAACGTACTAAGAAGGGCGGCTTTATTGATAAAGGAAATCGCCGGTGGCAAAATAGCATCTGATATAATTGATGTATACCCGGATCCAAAAAACAAAACAGAAGTTGCCATCAAATATCATTACTTAAAAAAATTAAGTGGTAAAAATTATCATGGCGATACCATCAAAAATATTTTAGCCGGGCTTGGGTTTGAAATCATTAAAGAGGGGTTAGATGATATCAGGGTGGCTGTTCCGTTTAGTAAACCGGATATTCATATCCCGGCAGATATTGTGGAGGAAATTATGCGGATAGACGGGCTAGACAATGTGGAGATACCAGCCGTCATCAGCATGTCGCCTGCAGTTGAAACCCTTGCGCAGGAAGCTGCTTACAAAGAAAAAACTGCTGCCTGGCTTACAGGAGCCGGCTTCAATGAAATTTTTACCAACAGTATAACAAATGCGGCCTACTACAGTGAAGCAGTGCTGGAATCAACTGTAAAAATGATTAACAGCCTGAGTGCGGATTTAAATGTAATGCGCCCGCAAATGATGGAAACGGGCCTGGAAAGCGTTGCCTATAATTTAAACCGCCGCAACAGCAACCTCCAGTTTTTTGAATTTGGTAAAACCTATGGTACGGATGGTGTCGGGAAATATACAGAACAACAACACATTAGTATTTATATTACAGGTAAACGAAATGAAGACAGCTGGAAAGCAAAAGGCGACAAGGCCGATTTTTATTTTGCAAAAGGCATCTGTGAAAAAATCATGGTATTGCTTGGTTTATCCATAGCGGCTTACAAAACCGAAGCCGATGATAAACTGGATAGCTGTGTAAAAGCTCTTATCAAAAATGAGGTGGTAGCAACTATCGGGTCAGTTAATAAAAAAGTGCTGGAACGTTTTGATATTAAGCAACCTGTGTTATACGCTGATATTGATTGGGATAAAGTAATCACACTAAACAAAAACCTGAAAATAGCTTTTGCGGATATTCCAAAATTTCCGTCGGTACAAAGAGACCTTTCGATTGTAGTGGATAAAGCGCTTAAATATGAGCAGGTAGAAAAAGCCACCATAGCCGCTAAGCTGAGTAAATTAACATCCGTTAACTTATTCGATGTATTTGAAAGTGAAAAATTAGGGCAGAACAAAAAATCCATGGCCATCAGCTTCACTTTTTCTGATGAAGAAAAAACCATGACAGATAAGGATATTGATGGCATGATGGGAAGAATCATTGACTGTTACCAAAAGGATTTGCAGGCAGAGATTAGGAAATAATGCTATCTTTTAAATAAACTGGCATGAAAATGTTACAATTTTAGCATCCTCTATGGCAGCAGTAGAAGAACATATTAACCGGGTATATAATAAAATTCAGCAGCTGCTGAAACAGTATTATGTGTTGCAAAAAGAAAATGAGAAATTAAGACTATCCGTGGAGACCCTGCAAGCAACACACCAGCAGGATACTGAAAAAATACACCAGTTAATGCAGCAGGTCAGTATTTTAAAATCGGCTGCAGGACAAATGGAAGAGCCCGATAAAAAGGTTTTTGAAAAACAAATCAACCAATACATTAAAGAAATTGATAAATGTATTGGACTGTTAAGCGAGTAGCATATGTCAGAACTAATCCCGATCAACATAGTTATAGGTGACAGAACCTATCGCATTAAAACTCTTCCTAAAGATGAGGAGGTAATCCGGCGTACGTTAAAAACTGTCAACGATAAAATAGTTGAGTTTAAAACCCAGTTTGGCGGAAAAGACATGCAGGATTACATTGCTATGGTAATGATCTGGTACGCCACCCTCGCAAATGCAGATGCTAATCCTGTGCTGGAAAAAGAAGTAAGTGAAGCTTTACAAAAAATGGAGTTAGCCATTGATAAAGCATTGTAAATTACTTTAATAAACACTTATTAGGCGCTCCCAACTCTCCAAAAAATCATTATCTTCGCCAACTATCTGCGTACCCTGTAATTATGGGGTTAGAAGTGTATACAAGATTGTGAACCGTTTAAAAACAAAAAATTATCAATGGAATCAAACATACTTTCCATCATCATTGGTGCAGCAGCCCTTGTTATAGGCGTTGTACTGGGCAAAATTGTATTTGCCAAAAACACAAAAAAACAAGTAGAAGAAGCTGAGCAGCAGGCAAAACTTATTTTAAAAGAAGCAGAATTAAGAGCCGAAAATTTAAAAAAGGAAAAAGAACTGGACGCCAAAGAAAAATTTGTGCAAATGAAGGCTGCACATGACAAGGACGTGATGCAGCGCAATCAAAAAATTCTGGATTCAGAAAATCGCATCAAACAGAAAGAGCAAGGCATTAACCAGAAAGAAGCCAACCTGGATAAACAGGTAAAAGAAAACGAAGCCATTAAAGAAACCCTTAACCGGCAGATTGAAGTAGTTAATACAAAAAGAAGCGAACTTGAAAAACACCAGGAAGAGCATATTCGCCGTCTTGAAAAAGTAGCAGGTCTTTCTGCAGAAGATGCAAAAGCACAGTTAATTGATAGCCTTAGACAGGAAGCACAAACCAAAGCACTGGTAATTCAGCAGGAAATAATTGAAGAGGCTAAATTAAAAGCCAATAAAGAAGCACGCAAAATTGTAATTCAAACCATTCAACGTACGGCTGCAGAACAGGCAATTGAAAACTCCATCACTGTATTTAATCTAGAAAGTGATGAAATAAAAGGTTCTATTATTGGCCGTGAGGGACGTAACATCAGGGCGATCGAAGCCGCGACTGGTGTAGATCTCATTGTAGATGACACGCCCGAGGCTATTGTATTGTCTTCCTTTGACCCATTGAGAAGAGAAATCGCCCGTTTGTCGTTACAGCGCCTTGTAGCTGATGGCCGTATTCACCCTGCCCGTATTGAGGAAGTGGTAGAAAAAACTAAAAAACAACTGGATGACCAGGTAATGGAAATAGGGGAACGCACTGCCATGGAGCTCGGTGTTCACGGTCTTCACAAGGAGTTGGTGAGGATGGTGGGCCGCATGCGCTTCCGCTCTTCCTACGGACAAAACTTGCTGATGCACAGTCGCGAAACGGCTAACTTATGCTCTATCATGGCCGCTGAGTTAGGTATGAATCCAAAATTGGCAAAACGTGCCGGATTGTTACATGATATTGGTAAGGTACCAGATGAAGAAACAGAATTAAGCCATGCATTATTGGGTGCAAAACTTGCTGAAAAATATGGCGAAAATCCAGCCGTGGTAAATGCAATCGGCGCTCACCATGATGAAATGGAAATGCAATATGTAATTTCTCCTATTGTACAGGCTTGCGATGCCATCAGTGGCGCCCGTCCCGGTGCAAGAAGGGAAATCATGCAACAATACATTCAGCGTATTAAAGACCTTGAAAATTTGGCGCAGGCTTACCAGGGCGTTGAAAAAGCATACGCAATTCAGGCCGGCAGAGAATTAAGGGTAATTGTAGAAGCGGACAAAGTAAGTGATGGCGATAGTGATAAATTAAGCTTTGAAATTGCGCAGAAGATTCAAACAGAGATGACATTTCCGGGGCAAATTAAAGTAACCGTGATAAGGGAAAAACGAGCAGTAAATATTGCCAGGTAAATTTTGTAAAGAAGCCGCAGTCCGAAAGCTGCGGCTTTTTATTGCCAGGCCAATTTTAAACTTGTTTCTTCAACTAGCAAGGCAGTTTTAAAAAATATAAGTAGAATTAAAAAAATATCTGTTATTCATTTTACAATTATCAATTAAACCCCTACCTTTGCCGTCCGTTAAAAATAATGATTATGAACGCAGTTTCTTTTGTACACGAACAACTAACAGCAAAACCAACACTTCCTGCTTTTAAAGCCGGTGATAACATCACTGTTAACTATAAAATTGTTGAAGGCAGTAAAGAACGTATCCAGAGCTTTAAAGGCGATGTGATTAAACGCCAGGGGGTTGGTGCAACGGCAACTTTCACTGTTCGTAAAATGAGTGATGGTGTGGGTGTTGAACGTTTATTTCCTTTCTATTCTCCCAATATTGAAAGTATAGTGTTAAATAAAGTTGGTAAAGTACGCCGTGCTAAATTGTTTTACCTTAGAGAAAGAAGCGGTAAAAGTGCACGTATCCAGGAAAAAAGAATGGCTGTTGCCCTTAAGAAAAAATAATAAGCGTTTAAATATATTAAAAGGCGAAAATCAGTTGGATGATTTTCGCCTTTTTAGTTGGTATACTGCCTAATTGAATTTTATAGAATGATTATTGGAAATTGATATGGAATCCTTACCGTTAAATGCTTTACCCCTGATTAACAACCTTTTTTCTCAACTTAATAAACTGAAAATGATGAGGAAGTTAATCACGTCTTTCCTGATTTTTTTTGCTGCCATTTATTTTATTTCCTGTTCGAGAGGTATTACCAATTATGAAGCCGCCAATGGCAAAGCAAAATGCGGCAGGTATCTCAGATAATTATCAACGTTAAAAAATTTGATTATTAACAATCAAAAAACTGCTCAAGAAGATATTTCTTTTATCTTTGTTGACTAAATTTAATATCATGCTACTATCAAGTTTAAATGCTGTTTTTTTGATTGGGATGCCGGGCGGATCTGAATGGATCTTTATTTTGCTGGCAGTTGTATTACTATTTGGCGGAAAAAAAATTCCTGAATTAATGAAAGGCATCGGCAAAGGTGTAAGAGATTTCAATGATGCCAAGGCAAGTGTAAAAAATGAAATAGAGGAAGGCATGAAAGAAAAGGATAAGGATTCTGAAATCAGGGAATTGAAGCAACAGCTGGAACAAAAAAGAGCCCAGGAAGCCCAGGCTCAGAATATAGCAAAATAATTTTTAGTATTACATAACTACGGCTGAAGTGATTTTGCTGTCATGTATCCAAAGTCGGATAGCGGGCAGTATAAAAACACTTCAGCCTCTTTTATACATATCCATCAAACCTTTCTTTTTGTTTACTTCTATTAAGGAATATCAACAACAACTACTAACTGGCCGCACTACCTGTGTAACAGCTGTTAATAATTATCTGCAAAAAATTGACACTAAAAAACACCTCAACGCTTTTACAGAAATCTTTGCTGAAGAAGCACTGGAAAAAGCGGCATTGCTGGATGCTGCAAGAACTGAAGGTGCCAAGATGGGCCGTTTACATGGGGTAGTCATCGCTATTAAAGACGTGATTTGTTATAAAAATCACAGGGTGACCGCCGCATCGAAAATTCTGGAAGGGTTTACTTCCGTTTATAATGCCACCGCCATTCAGAAATTATTGGACGAAGAGGCCATCATAATTGGCAACTGCAATTGCGACGAATTTGCAATGGGGAGTACAAACGAAAATTCTGCTTACGGAAATGTACTGAATGCGTTGGACGAATCTAAAGTCCCTGGAGGTTCATCCGGAGGCAGCGCAGTGGCAGTGCAGGCAGGTATGTGCATGATTAGCCTGGGCAGTGATACAGGCGGCTCTGTACGCCAGCCTGCAGATTTCTGCGGCATAGTTGGTCTTAAACCCACGTATGGCAGGATATCCCGTTATGGATTGATTGCGTATGCTTCTTCCTTTGATCAAATAGGTATTTTTGGCAATTCTGTAGAAGATGTGGCCATAGCTTTGAAAGTTATTTCAGGAGCAGATGACTACGACAGTACAGCAATTACGCAGCCTTTGACAGTAAAAGAGAATTCAATTGATTTCAAAAATAACGGGGCGGCGGATAGAAAATACCGCATAGCTTATTTTAATGAAGCGTTACAACATCCTTCACTCGACCAGGAAATCAGCACCAGCATTTTTTCTACAATACAAGAGTTAAAGAATGCTGGTCATACCGTTGAAGCGGTTGATTTTGATTTACTGGAATATATTGTACCAGCCTATTACGTTTTAACAACGGCAGAAGCCAGCAGCAATCTTAATAGGTTTGATGGTGTGCGTTTCGGTCACCGCACTAAAGAAGCGGTGGAAGATTTGACGGATTTCTACAAGCGCAGCCGCAGTGAAGGCTTCGGCAAAGAAGTGCAACGAAGGATCCTGCTGGGAACTTTTGTTTTGAGCGCCGGCTATTTTGATGCATATTTTACCAAGGCACAGCAGGTGAGGCGTATGCTTGCAGACCGTACAACTGCTATTTTCAACAATTATGACGCGATTATTCTTCCGACAGCACCTACTACTGCATTTACAATTGGTGAAAAAAGCGATGATCCTATCGCGATGTACCTGGCAGATATTTATACGGTATTCGCTAACCTGACCGGGTTACCGGCTATCTCCATTCCGATATATAAACATGGCAACGGTATGCCCTTCGGCTTGCAGGTGCTCACAAATAAAATGGATGAAGTAACTTTGCTGCAATTATCAGCTATGTTGCTGCAACAGTTTAAAAGTGTTTAGTTACCCTGCATAATGAAAAAAGTATTTATCATATCTTTTTTATGTGTGCTCATCGCCGGCGCAAAGGGTAAAGAGAATTTTTTAAAGTTTCCTCTTCTCCATTCTTCAATTGTACAAGATACAGTTCCCGAAAATATTGCTGAAGAGGATTCACTTATTGAAGAGGTAATAAAAACCAGGACGCTTCCTAAAAAGGATAAAGTGCAGTATTTCAACCAGGTCACTAAATATGGTTTTAAAAACCTGTTTTCCAATTATAGCTACAACGCTTCCATGCCCTATACTGCACAGGTAAACCCCAATGCAGAAAGTTTTGTACAGGATTATATAAAAGCGCATAACAATTACCTGCAAAATATGAAGGGCTGGGGCAAACCTTATTTTAACCTGATAGAAAATATTTTGCAGCAATACGGTTTGCCTAAAGAATTAAAATATATCGCAGTAATAGAATCCAATTTAAGTACCGGCGCTACCAGTGTGGTGGGTGCCGGCGGCCCATGGCAGTTTATGCCGTACACTGCCAAAGATTACGGGCTGGTTGTAAATGGAGCGTTGGATGAGCGTAGAGACTACTATAAAAGCACACATGCCGCAGCAAGGTATTTGTTGTATTTATATAGCCAGTTGCACGACTGGCTGCTGGTAATGGCTGCTTACAACGGCGGACCCGGAAGGGTCTACAGCGCTATAAAAAAGAGCGGCAGCAACGACTTCTGGCGTCTGCAGTATTATTTGCCGGAGGAATCAAGAACCTATGTTAAAAGATTTATAGCCACCCATTATATTATGGAAGGTGGTGGCGGCATCACAACATTTTCTGCAGGCGTTCTGCCAATGGGGAACGATGTAAATCGTACCACCTATGGAAGAAGCAGCAATGCAGGACCTTTCAAAACAGCAAACCTGACTACAGATGAATTGGTTGACGTTGAAGTACTGTCCATTACAGGAAAATATAACTCGCTGATTATTGCCAAAAATATAATGATGGATATCGCTTTATTCAATCATTTCAACCCTTCATTCGATGCAACTATGTCCGTTACCGGCAACTTTGATCTTCGGTTGCCGCCCGATAAAATGCAATTATTTACTGCCAACAAATACCAGATTTTAAATGAAAGCGTGCAGGCCTTATTAGGCGATGCATCTGTACCCGATTTTAAAACGGTATATCCAGTACCCGGAAAAAAGAAAACCAGGTAAGTTACTCCAGCACCTTCTTTAAAGCGGCAGCTTTCAACAAACACTCTTCATATTCCGATTCAGGGTCGCTGTAAAAAGTAATGGCACTCCCTGTTTGAAAGGATACATATTTTGTAGCGGCATTGTATAAAATACTTCTTATTACCACATTAAAATCACAATCACCTTGGGGATTTACATACCCGATTGCGCCTGAAAAAAGTCCCCGTCTGGTTCTTTCATATTGTTCTGTTAGCTGCATTACCCGTAGTTTGGGAGCCCCGGTCATTGATCCCATCGGAAAGGTAGCTTTTATTGCATCCATCCATTCCATCCCCTCTGCCAGTTCTCCGCTCACTGTACTTATCATTTGATGCACCTGCGGAAAACTATAAATGCCAAACAGCTGGTCAACTTTTACAGTTCCCTTTTTACAGACCTTGCTTAAATCATTTCTCACCAGGTCAACCACCATCACATTTTCGCTTTTTTCTTTTTCACTGTTCTGTAATTGCTGCCTGCTTTTTGCATCTGCAACAGCATCGGTTAAACAACGCCTGGCTGTGCCCTTTATCGGTTGTGATATTATTTGATTACCCGATTTTTTCAGGTAACGTTCCGGGCTTGCGCAAATGCAATATTGATCGTCCACTTTATATAAAGCGGCAAAAGGGCTGGGCGAAAGCTGCATTAATTTATTGTAGACTGACCAGGGATCAATGCTAACATTCTCCGAAAAAAATTCCTGGCAAAAATTAAGCTCGTAGCAATCGCCCCGTAAAATGTGTTGTTGTAATTTTTGTACGCTGCTAATATAGTCCACTTTTGAAAACCTGCTGTTGATAGTAAACCCATCTGAAGTTGTTTCCTCATACTGTTCTAAAGATGCGATGGCAGCAAATATTATCTCTGCATCCCCTTCACAGTAAATCGTAAGCGTTTGTTCTTTTAATTGCAACACTGTTCGCGGTACAAAAAAATGCATATCAGCGAAACCTACTCCGTCAAAATTGCCGGATTGCAGCATATTGGTTTCATTTTTCAGGTCATATGCAAAATGCCCAAATAACCAATCATGATGATGAGAGCTAAATTCTTTTACGGCTTCAAAAGCATTGCCGGCATTGGTTTGTAACCTTGCATCAGAACCTGCTGCCAGCAAACATTCAAAAGCAGGCTTATCAAATAAATAACCACTATTATCCAGTAAACAAAAAATGTTGAACTGTTTTGACCAGTTCAACATTTTTAATCTAAAAGAAGCAAAATCATCAATTGCAAAAGTTGTAGCTTTTTTCACTTTATTGTTTTAACTACAGGCAATTACAAATCGGTATAAATTATTCTCTAAAAATCATCGTCATCATCATCAAAACCACCGCCATCGACGTCTAAATCGTCAAAGCCCAGGTCTTTAAATTCATCTTCGTCATCATCCTTGGCCGATTTTTTGCCGACAGATTTTTTTGCAGCAGATTTTGGCACATCAAATTCATCGAAGTCTGCATCCCAGTCATCGTCATCTTCACTCTTTTCCCATTCATCTTCCGTTTCGTCGATATCATCATCGTCGTCATCATCGTCACCTGCTTTTTTTGAAGCAGCTTTTCCCTTTTTAACGGGCTTTATATCTTCATCCAAATCATCATCATCGTCATCATCATCTTCCTTTTTAGATTTGGGTGATGCTTTTGGAGTAGTTTTTTTTAAAGGTGCGTCCTCAGCAGGAGTTGTCTTTTTTTCTTTGTTAGATTTTGCCATAATTTAACCAGTTGTTACTGTAAAATTTCTGATAGATTTTTAATTAGCCAAAAAAAAAGGCATTTATTTTTATAATTATTTTTTACGCCAGTATTATCTGATCTCTTCCCGGCCCGTTACTGATGTATTTAACAGGAACCTTCAAAAAATTATTGATGTAGTCAATGTAATTTTTCATCTTTTGAGGTAAATCTGTATAATTATCAATTTTTGTAATGTCCGTTTGCCAACCCTGAAAACTCTTGTGAATAGGATCAATTTTTACCTTGCTCATCTGGAATGGAACATAACTTTTCTCTTCACCATTGATAGAATAACCGTTACAAACTTTTAATTCAGGCAATGCATCCAGGATATCTGTTTTGGTCATAATAACCTGCGTAACGCCATTGATCATGCAGGCAAACTGCAATGCTACCAAATCAATCCAGCCACAACGTCTCGGCCTGCCGGTCGTAGCTCCAAATTCACTTCCGGTTTTGCGAATCAGTTCACCCATATCATCGTCCAGTTCTGTAGGAAAAGGACCACTGCCCACCCTTGTACAATACGCTTTTGATACGCCGAACACATCTTTAATTTTTTGCGGTGCAATCCCCAACCCGGTACATACACCGGCAGAGATGGTACTGCTGCTCGTAACAAAAGGAAAAGTGCCAAAATCCACATCCAGCATGCTTCCCTGTGCACCTTCTGCCAGCACCTTTTTCCCCTGCTGTATTTTATCATTGATAAAATATTCGCCGTTCACGATATTAAAACTTCTCAGTTCTTCAATTGCTTCAAAAAATTCATCTTCCCACAAGCTGATATCTTCCTGGAAGTTGTAATTATCCAGCAAACGCTGGTGCTTCAAGCGTAATTTAATGTATTGGGAGGTAAAACTTTTGTCCAGCAAGTCTCCAACTCGCAATCCATTTCTGCCTGTTTTATCCATGTACGCCGGACCTATGCCCTTTAACGTAGAACCAATTTTTTCATTGCCTTTTGCAATCTCACTCGCTTTATCCAATGCCCGGTGCGTTGGTAAAATCAGGTGTGCTCTTTCGCTGATGTATAAACTTTTTTTATAGTCAACACCCATGGATGCTACTACTCCGCACTCTCTTTTAAGTGTTACCGGATCCAACACAACGCCATTGCCTATCAGGTTGGTTTTCCCTTCATGAAAGATACCACTTGGTATTTGGTGCAATACTACTTTTTGTCCGTTTACATACAAAGTATGCCCTGCATTCGGGCCGCCCTGGAACCGGGCAATCACATCATAATTTGGAGCAAAATAATCAACAATTTTTCCTTTGCCCTCGTCACCCCATTGAAGTCCGAGAATTACGTCTACCATTATATATTTTTATCTGTTTTAAGTTGCCCTTGTTTTCTCAATAGAAATTGGGGGTAAAGTGTTATGTCATTTGTCCGGGCCATAAACCAATGTGGAACATCGTTGCGTCGCCCTCTTGTACCGAAAACCTGTTTTGTACTTTTATCAAAGCGAAGCGGGTAACTATTTACCGCATAAAAATACTGCGCTTCTTTTTTGCGGCTCAAAAATATATTGAAATAAAACAACCACCTAAAATGAATTGCATTTGTTTGAAACTTGGGTAGAAAGTGAACGCTCCCGGGCATAAAAAAACTGCAATTGCTAGTTGCAGTTTCATACAAATTTATTCTTTTACGCTACTTTAAGCATACTCATTTTGCTGGTATTAAACTTCCGTTGTGCATATTCCAGCGTCACTTCAAAAGTTTTTACCTTTTGAGAGGGTAATTCATACATTGCATCGGTTAAAATACTTTCGCAGATACTCCTTAATCCTCTTGCTCCCAGCTTATATTCCAATGCCTTTTCAACCATAAAATCATACACGGCAGGTTCAAAAGTCAAGGCGATGCCCTCGATATCAAACAAGCGGGTAAACTGTTTTATTAAAGCGTTTTTAGGCTCAGTTAAAATATTGCGCAAAGTAGGTGCATCCAGCGGATTGAGATAGGTGATCACCGGCAAACGGCCCAGTAATTCAGGTATTAAACCGAAAGTTTTTAAATCCACTGCATTAACAAACTGCAGCAGGTTTTTCTGCTGAAATTCCTGTAATTCCTTGTTCACGCTGAAACCAATCGCATGTGTATTAACACGGCGTGCAATGATTCTGTCTACGCCATCGAAAGCGCCTCCGCAAATGAAAAGAATATTTTGCGTATTTACTTTTACCAGTTTCTGTTCAGGGTGTTTACGTCCCCCTTGTGGCGGCACCAGTACTTCTGTTCCTTCCAGTAACTTTAAAAGCCCCTGTTGTACTCCTTCGCCACTTACATCTCTTGTAATAGAGGGATTATCACTTTTACGGGCGACTTTATCAATTTCATCAATAAAAACAATTCCCTTTTCAGCAGCTGCTACATCGTAATTACAAGCTTGTAACAGGCGGCTCAGCATACTTTCCACATCTTCGCCAACGTAGCCAGCTTCTGTGAAAACGGTAGCATCCACTATAGCAAAGGGCACATTCAGCATCCTGGCGATTGACTTAGCCAGCAAGGTTTTACCTGTACCCGTTTCGCCTACCATGATGATGTTGCTTTTTTCAATTTCAACATCATTTTCCACCTTTTGATTCAATCTTTTATAATGGTTGTACACCGCTACTGCCAGAATTTTCTTTGCGTCGTCCTGGCCTATCACGTACTCATCTAAAAATTTCTTTATTTCAATCGGTTTTCTTACGGTTAATTTATGCGCTGCCCCACCCTGTTTAGTTTCAGGGTAAATCATCAGTTCCTGGCCAATGATTTCCTGTGCATGCTCCACACAATTTTCGCAAATATGTCCTTCCTGACCGGCTATCAGAATTTTTACCTCATCGCGGCTGCGGCCGCAGAAAGAACAGTGTAATGTTTGTTGTTTTGCCATTGTTTCCTGTTTAACGCTCTTTTATTTTTTGCAACTGCAAAGATAACCAATCGCTGCTCTTTAACAGACAATCTTCTGTTACAGAACGTTGCAGCAATTGTTAAAATACAATAACGGAAAATAAGAAGGATAAGTGTAATTAGAATAAATAAACGGATAATTAATAAAATGTTGGATATCAAATTCCTATTTTGGAACCTGCAGTAAATGCTTTTGCAGCATCTGTTTCAACTGCCGCTTGACAATGGCACCCATGCTATTGCATTTGGAAAAGTAATTCGTATTGAAATGCTCATTCAGCTCGCTTCTCAGCAACTTTACTTTGTAGTTCTCAGATATTTCATCTTTAATCATGATATTCAGCAATTCCATAATCTGCCTCCGGCTTGCTATTACGCGGTAAGCCATAGTGGTGCGCTCTTCGGCCTGGTATTGTTCAATTACATCGGGGCTGAGATGTTTTAGCACCAGTTCCACATACTCAAAATTTTCTTTATAAAACTGGGGCAGGTACAAATTCTTCCTTCCTTCATAGGATTGCTGATCGAAATCGATGGCCCTGATGCGGTATTGATAATCCTCAATATCCGGTGTAATATCAATCACAAAATTATAACTACGCATGTCACCCAATAAACGGGCGAAACAGCGTTCATTAAATTTTACAAATTCCTTGGCAATGCGTATTTTATTTGTTTCGGGCCTGTTCATGTAATCCTGCAAAAAAACATCGCCAGGTATGCCGGGGATATGCTCTTCTACCAATGTATTTTTATGGTACAGGAAAGTAATGCGGTTTGGCGAGAGCAGGTGTTCCAGCTCCAATCCGTATATCCGCGATGCATCGAAAGATTTGATATAATAATGATCGTAGTTGCCATTGATGGTATTGATAATCCTTATTCTGAAAGGCACGCTATTGCCAAATTCGCAAAAATCTATTCGTTCAACATCCAGGTGCTTGATGTAATTTAAATTGCCTTCTGTTTTCAGGATGGCGTAGGTTTTAACGAGGCCTTCCTTTAAAAATTCCATTTCTTTTAAATCGTACACGGCGGTTTCCCAATGGGTCAGTTTGCCATGCCTGTCTCTTAGTGAAGTAGCGTAACGGTAGTTGAGCAGGTCTCTGTATGCAATGGGTAAAATGATATCGCGGCCATATTTTTTAAGATACGCTTCCAGGCCTTCGCTTACAGGGAATGCTTCTTTTTTCATCATGGGCCGGTCCATGTCTTTACTCAATTTCGCATTGATAATCTCTTCGAACTGCATATTGTAAAGTTAAGCAATCTCCCCCCATCCCCTAACGGAGGAGTTATTTGAAACGTTTGTTGAAAACGCAGGTCCCAACAGGTTTAATTAAAATGGCCGGTGATTAAACCGGCCATGAGATATTTTTAAATTCAGCTTACAATTTATTCATCACGCCATCCACTATGCCATAAGCGATAGATTCTTTGGCATCCATCCAAAAATCGCGGTCGAAATCTTTCATTATTTTTTCGTAGGTCTGGCCGCAGTTTTCAGCAAGAATGCGGGCACCAAGCTGCTTGATTTTAAGTATCTGCACGGCCATAATTTCCAGGTCGGCACTAACGCCCTGTCCGCCGCCGCTTGGCTGGTGAATCATCACCTGGCCGCTAGGAAAAATAAAACGTCTTCCCTTAGCGCCGCCACTTAACAGGATGCTTCCCATACTTGCAGCCATACCCATACATACGGTGCTTACAGGTGAGCTGATCATTTGCATGGTATCGTAAATCACCATACCGCTTGTAACTACGCCACCGGGGCTGTTTATGTAAAAAGTAATTTCTTTTCCCGGATCAATTGCTTCCAGGTAGAGTAAACGGGCAGTAATATCTTTAGCGCTTTTATCTTCTACAGCGCCCCATAAAAATATTTTACGCTGCTCAATAAATTTTTTGTCGAACTGCCATCCGCTCATCATCTTTTCCATCGGGTTTTCGGGCAATTCTTTTGGATTTTCTTCTTCGTCGTCGAAACGTATTTGTTTGTTGTTATAGTTGTAATTCATTGTTTTCAATTTTTTAGAATGCTGTTTAAATTGGAAGCGTTCAATAATGGTTTGCCGTACAAGAGAGTGACACAACGATGTTTAATAGTAGTACCATCGCCGGTGCAATATTGACTTAATCTTTTTTTGCTTTACGGGGATTGATGGTCAATACTTCATCCACAATGCCATAATCCTTTGCTTCGGAAGAAGTCATCCAGTAATCTCTCTCGCAATCCTGGGAAACTTTATCATACGGCTGATTTGTATGTTGGGCGATGATTTCGTACAACTCACTTTTAATTTTACGAATCTCATTTACGGTGATTTCAATGTCACTTGCCTGTCCACCGGCACCCGCGCTTGGCTGATGCAGCATGATGCGGCTATGTTTTAAAGCGGTCCGTTTGCCGGGTGCTCCTGCACACATCAATACGGCCGCCATACTTGCAGCCATGCCTGTACAAATAGTGGCAATATCTGGTGTTACAAACTGCATGGTGTCATACATTCCCAAGCCCGCATATACGCTTCCACCGGGAGAATTAATGTACATCTGTATATCTTTTGTGCGGTCTGTGCTTTCTAAAAACAGGAACTGCGCCGTGATAATATTGGCTACTTCATCCGTTACGGGGTAGCCCATAAAGATAATCCGGTCCATCATCAAACGGCTGTAAACGTCCATCACCGCTACATTCATTGGCCGCTCTTCGATGATATTAGGTGTAAGGTTAGTTACGTTGTGCTTAATATATCCATCAAGGGTATTGCTGCTGATACCCCGGTGTTTCACAGCATATTTTTCAAATTCTTTTCCAAAATTCATGAGATATAATTATTTATGGTAACAAATATAGTTGATTGATGAACCCAAATATTATGCTATAAAAAAATTGCGACAAAAAGTCGGATGGGATGGCGGATGTCTGATTTTTTGATGTCTGATTTAAATGCAGCCTATTGTTGGTTTCAGCTATTATATTTTTGGGCAAAAAAATGCCGGAGAATTTAAGCTCCGGCGAATTCAACATTTTTAATTTTTACTTCTTAATTTTTTAGTGCTGGTGATTGTGCTGCATTGCAGTCAGCTCTTCACCGGTTACATGTTTTTCAACAGGCGTTACCTGCGACTGTGCCCAGTTAAACAATTTATCTGTTACGAGCCTGCGGTAGCTGGCATCGATTTGTTTTTCATCTTTCATCATACGGTCTACATAGCTGTCTAACCAGCTGGTATCATCACCTAAACTAGCGCCGCCAAAATACCGCATTACTTCCGCCTTCATAGATTCTTTCAGCTCTTCTGCAGATACTTCCAGCTTGTTTTCTTTTACAATCTTATCGCTGATTAGCGTCCATTTTAACTGGCTGCTAAACTGTGGAAACTCAGCTTCGGCCTGCTCCGGTGTTTTGCGTTCTTCGCTGCCTACCTGTAACCACCGCTTTAAAAATTGCTCCGGAAATTCAATTTTGGTTTCATCCAGCAAATAATGATATAACTGATCGTGCAGCTGGTTGCGGCTTTGCGCATCCCAGTATTGCTCAATTTCTTCTTTTAATTTTTTTCTGAATTCTTCCTCAGTTGCAACGGCTGCGCCGGGAAAAACCTCAGCGAAAAATGCTTCATTCAATTCTCTTTTTTCAACCAGCCCGATTTTTACAATCGTTAGTTTGAAATATTTTTTTGCAGATTCCTTGTCGTCTTTATCTAGACCTAAATCAAGCACAAATGCTTCCAGTTTATCTTTGTCGAAAGTTTTTGATAACTGCAATACAACAGCATCGTCCTTCTTTTTACCCATGAACTGCTTTTGAGCCGCGGGTGTTAAGTATTTTACTATTACAGAGTTCTCTTTTTCAATACCACCTTCAATCGTATTACCTTCCTTATCAACTTCTGTAAACAAAATATTCAAAACTGCTTCTTCCGTTTCAACTGTTTCAGGTTCGGTCATTTTACCGCCTTTAATCAGCATACGGTCTACTTCTTCCTGCACCATCGCATCTGTTACTTCAACCTTGTGTAAGATGGCTTTGGCTTTGGGTAAAGAAGCCAGTTCAAAAGCCGGTTTTAAACCAATCTCAAATCCAAATTCGTACTCAGCGGGATTATTTAAATCCAATTTGCGGATGTCAGCGTCTAATGCCAGTGGTTGTGCAAAAATGTCTGGCTTTTCTGTATCAAGATAAGTGTACAATTGCTTCTCAACAGTCTTAAGTACTTCATCTGTATAAATAGAAGCACCGTACATTTTTTTTATCATGCCGGCAGGCACCATTCCTTTTCTAAAGCCGGGAATATTAACTGTCTTACTGTATTCTTTCAGCTTTTTCTCAAAGGAGGGGAAATAATCTTCTTTACCAACTTTTATAAGAATCTTGTCGTTTAGTAATCCGATGTTCTCTCTAGCTACTGTTGCCATAAATGCAATGTTGTAATGTTAAAAATTAAAAAGTTGATAAGTGATGGAAAAAAGAAAGCATTAACTGCTAACTCCTCAACCACTCTACTTATCAACTCAAAAAAAGTCCGGATGATAGGGGTCGAACCTACATGGATTGCTCCGCCAGATCCTAAGTCTGGTGCGTCTGCCAATTTCGCCACATCCGGTTAAGGGGTGCAAAAGTAAGGGTTTTATACAAAAAAGTAAAACAGAAATGTTTTTTCGTAAATTCGTTTTAATAGATGGAAACAACACCCCCAATTTTAAAATACAACCTCAACGAAGAGGAAGAGAAGAAGGAAATACTCAGGCAATACCGCGGTTTACTTAAAGAACTGAAACCTAAATTAAAGCCCGGAGATAAGGAATTAATACGTACCGCTTTTGAAATAGCAGCAGAAGCCCATAAAACCATGCGCCGTAAAAGCGGCGAACCCTACATTTTACATCCACTGGCAGTCGCCCGCATTTGCGTGGAGGAAATTGGCCTCGGTGTGCGCAGTACCATCTGTGCACTGTTGCACGATACGGTAGAAGATACCGACATTACCCTGCAGGACATTCAAAGAGAATTTGGTGCTGAAATAGCCAAAATTGTGGATGGTCTTACCAAGATCAGCACGGTGATGGATACCAACACCAGCCAGCAGGCTGAGAATTTCAAGAAAATTTTACTTACGCTTACGGATGATCCCAGGGTAATATTGATCAAGCTTTCTGACCGCCTGCATAACATGCGTACCATGGACAGTATGAAGCGGGAAAAGCAATTGAAGATTTCGAGCGAAACTGTATACGTCTACGCTCCATTGGCGCACAGGATGGGTTTATATGCCATCAAAACAGAGATGGAAGATTTGGCGATGAAGTACCTGGAACCAGATACTTATAAATACATCGCCCAAAAACTAAATGATACAAAAAGAGAACGCACCCGTTTTATAAATGATTTTATCCGGCCACTTAAGGATAAACTAGAACGGGCTGACTTTAAATTTGAAATTCATGGTCGCCCGAAAAGCATTCATTCCATCTGGAATAAGATGAAAAAGAAGGGCGTTAGTTTTGAGGAAGTGTATGATCTTTTTGCCATCCGCATTATTGTTGATTCGCCTGCCGAAAAAGAAAAAGAAGATTGCTGGAAAGTGTACAGCATGATTACGGATGAATACAACCCATCACCTGAGAGATTGCGGGATTGGTTAAGCAACCCGAAGAGTAATGGTTATGAAGCATTGCACACCACGGTTATGGGCCCACAGGGCAAATGGGTGGAAGTGCAGATACGCACCAAACGGATGAATGAGATTGCGGAAAAAGGTTTGGCGGCTCACTGGAAATACAAAGAAGGCGCCAGTGTTGAAAATCGTTTTGACCAATGGTTTAGCCAGATCAGGGAAGCGCTCAGCAGTCAGGACTCCAACTCTCTTGACTTTTTACAGGACTTTAAGACCTCCTTTTTAACAGAAGAAATCTATGTGTACACCCCAAAGGGTGATATTAAAATGCTGCCCGTTGGAGCCACTGCGCTGGATTTTGCATTTGGCGTACATACTGCTGTTGGCAGCAGGTGCATTGGTGCTAAAGTGAATCACAAACTGGTGCCGATTGGGCACAAATTACGCAGCGGCGACCAGATAGAAATTATTACAAGCGCCAAACAAAAGCCCAGCCAGGAATGGTTGAACCTGGTTGTAACACCTAAGGCAAAACAAAAAATTAAGGATACACTGAAAGAGGAAAAAAGAAAAGTCGCAGAAGACGGAAAGTATATTCTTCAGAAAAAACTGGAAGCCATCGGTGGCATGATGACGCAGCATAATATTGAGGAGTTAGCCACTTTTTATAAACTGAATTCATCGCTGGATTTATTATATGAAATTGCCATCAAGAAAATTGATTTAAAAGAACTGAAAGAGTTCACGGCATCCGGTGACCGCCTGTTTCCGCCAAAACCTGTAAAAGTGGAGATTGAAGAAAAGAAGGAAACAGATATTACAGACAGGCCTTACAATAAAAAAGATGCTGAATTAATTATCTTCGGAGAAAGCAGTGATAAGATTATGTATACGCTTGCCAACTGCTGCAAGCCCATCCCTGGTGATGATGTTTTTGGATTCGTAACTACAGGTGAAGGCTTAAAAATTCACCGTACCAATTGCCCCAATGCGGCCAGGTTAATGGCTAATTTTGGACACAGGATTGTAAAAACAAAATGGGCGAAAAATAAAGAGATTTCTTTTTTAACTGGTTTAAAAATTGTGGGATTGGATGACGTAGGCGTAATTCATAAAATTACAAACCTGATCAGCGGAGAAATGAAATTTAATATTTCGGCCATGACTATAGAAGCTAAGGACGGCATCTTTATGGGAAATTTAAAAATATTTGTACATGACAAAGAGGAACTGGATCATTTGTGCAATGCGTTGCTACAGTTGCCAGGTATTGAAAAAGTAGAGCGCTACGATACCGAATAACAATTGCTAAACCTTACCTGCCATATTGAATAACACTTTGAAAATTGATTTGCAAATTCATTTTTAAACATGCAACATTTGCATTACAAATTTTAAAACTATACACCATGAACGAGTTAATTACCAGCCTCACAGAAAAAGCAGGCATCACCGCAGAACAGGCGCATAAAGCTGTTGAAACAATCAAAGATTTTGTAAAAGAAAAATTTCCAATGATGGCAGGCGCAGTCGATAATTTATTCGCGGCGGCACCAGCTTCAGCCGCAACTGCCGCAACAGCTGCTGTGGTTGACCCAACTGCTCCCAAAGCAGAAGGAATGATGGATAAAATCAGTGATGTTATACCGGGCGAAACCGGTCAAAAAGTAGAAGACTTTGTAAAGGACGCTGCTGAAAAAGTTGAAGATGCTTTTGATAGCCTGAAAGATAAGGTAGGTGGTTTATTTGGCGGAGATAAAAAATAAGCATTCACATAATACACTCAATAGAAAAACCATCTGGTCATCGGATGGTTTTTCTATTTATAATAATTTCTCTACCAATAATTTCTTTGGAAAGAACTTATTGTTTTATGGACGCAATACTTCCCGGCTGATCACTAATTTTTGTACTTCACTTGTTCCTTCGCCGATTGTGCACAATTTACTGTCACGGTAAAATTTCTCTACCGGAAAATCCTTGCTGTAGCCATTTCCACCAAATACCTGTACCGCTTCCGTACTCACTTTTACGGCGATTTCACTTGCATAATATTTTGCCATGGCGGATTCTTTGGTCATGGGTAATCCTTTTATTTTAAGATCGCATGCCTGGTGAATCAGTAAATCAGCGGCAGCAATTTCAGTTGCCATATCGGCCAGTTTAAAACTTACCCCCTGAAAATTGGCGATCGGCTGATCGAACTGGTAACGCTCCTTCGAATATTTCACTGCTGCTTCATAAGCGCCTTTGGCTATACCCAGGCTTAACGCTGCAATGGATATTCTGCCTCCATCCAGCACTTTCATAGAATGTTTAAACCCCTCGCCTACCTCGCCCATTCTGCTGCTATCCGGTATACGGCAGTTGTCAAAAATCATTTCTGCTGTTTCACTTGCCCGCATACCCAGTTTGTTTTCTTTTTTGCCTCCCGCGAAACCTGGGGTTCCGCGTTCAACTATAAATGCTGTTGAATTATCTTTTGTGCGGGGTGTGCCGGTACGGCAAATTACAACGGCTACATCACCACTTTTACCATGGGTTATCCAGTTTTTTGTACCGTTCAAAATCCATTCGTCGCCGTCTTTTATAGCTGTCAACTGCATATTGCCTGCATCACTTCCCGTGTTGGCTTCTGTTAATCCCCATGCACCCAGCCACTCACAGGTGGCCAATTTGGGCAAGTACTTTTTCTTTTGTTCTTCGTTGCCAAAACTTAAAATATGCCCTGTACACAATGAATTATGCGCAGCTACAGACAGACCAACAGAACCACATACCTTTGAAATTTCCTGCAGAATTACATTGTATTCAAAGTAACTCAAACCCGCTCCACCATAGGCTTCCGGCACCAAAACACCCATCATGCCAAGTTTGCCTAATTCTTTATATACTTCCAGGGGAAACTGCTGGCTTTCATCCCACTCCATTACATGTGGCCTGATAAATTTATCTGCGAAATCTTTTGCTGTTTGGGCTACCTGCAGGGTCAGTTCATCTTGCTGAAAATTCATAGTTTAAAATTATGTATTGCAAATTAACCCTTTTTAAACAGTTGAATATCGTTAGTTTACTTTTACGTAAGGGGCGGTTTTGTTGTAAATATCTTCTGTGATAAGCATGATTTTTTTCAGTTCTTCTACACTGGAAAAATTGCCGTGTTGAGTTCTGTATTGTACAATGGCATTGGCTATAGCATAGCGCAAATATGGATGCGTTTTCATTTCATCGGCTGTAGCAGTATTGACATTTATTTGATGGACCGCTGTCGCATCAACGATAAACCTGGATTTTATTTTTTGAAAAACAGAGTCCGGCAAACCATAGGTTTCTGCTATTTGATCTACTTTATAAAAACCACCGAGTTTATCTCTGAATGCCACAATTCGCTGCGACAATTTACTTCCAATTCCGGGTAGTGCAATCAATGCGGTTGTATCTGCGGTATTAATATCAACTGCAGCAGATAAATATTTCGGCTTTTCATACACCTTGTTCTCATACTGCTTTTTCTCATAAACGGCTTCCTTATTTGCCTGCTTAATTTGTACAAAAGGAATTAGTCTTTGTACTTCGTCCTCATGCAAACCCCATATTTTCCCAAGGTCTTCGGCTTTGTAAAACCTACCTCCCTTTTCAATAAATTTCTGTATGGTTGCAACGATTTTATCCCTTATTCCCAAACGCTTCCAGCCGCTCTCATCCAACGTATTGGGATCAAAAACAAAGAGGTCCCCTTTTGCTTTATTTGGGTGATTACGGTTGTATTCCGGCTCCCGGTAATTTAGATAATCCTCTTTGTCAACATTTCTCCTGGCATATTTAAATGTGGTATCTGCCTGTTTCATTTTCAATTGATCAATTTGCTTTTTAAATAACGAAGCATCAGTTGGCTTTGTATGAATAAAGAATGGAAATAAAAAAGGAAGGGTTATGAAAAAAGCAATCAATACAAGTAGCACGATTATGCCAGTACGCTCCTTTTTCGTAAAGCTTAAATAATCGGACATAAAACGCTTCCACATAAAGTTGCTGATTAAGTATTAAAAATAATCACCAGTTATCTGGAATACAATACCCTAAAGTGGTAATAAAAATCAGGTGAAAGAAAGTGTCAGGCCATCATAGGCAAGGTGCATATTAAGCGGGAGTTCTTTGGCAACATCTGCGTGTTTACCCAGCTGATGGCTTACATGCGTGAAATAGGCTGTTGGTATTTCCAACTCTTTTACTAAATCAATCGCCTCATCCAGGGTAAAATGAGACACGTGGGCGGCATGCCGGAGAGCATTTACAACTAATATTTCGCTGCCTTTAATTTTTTTCTTCTCTTCAGGTTCTATTCTATTGGCATCTGTTATATAGGTAAATTTTCCAAACCGGTATCCCATTACAGGCATCTTCATATGCCAGACCAATATTGGCGTTACAGGTATATCGCCAATCATGAAAGGTGTACTATCAATTGTATTCAAATTAATTTCAGGAATACCCGGATATCGTTTGTCTGCAAAGATGTAGGCGAATTCCCGTTTGATACCTTCTTCTGTTAACGTATTGGCGTATACTTCCATCGCTTTCCCTGAGAAAAAAGAAAAGGCTTTAACATCGTCCAATCCTGCTATATGATCCTTGTGTGGATGGGTGAACAAAACTGCATCCAGTTGTTTAATCTGTTCCCTTAGCATCTGATAGCGAAAGTCTGGTGTTGTATCTACAACAAAAGATGTGGCAGCACTCTGCACTAAAATACTGCTGCGTAAACGCTTATCTTTTTTATCCTCTGAAGCACAAACTGGGCAAGGACAAGCAACCATGGGAACACCGGTGCTGGTTCCGGTACCAAGAAATGTTATTTTTAAAGGAGGGCTTTGCACGTGACAAAAATAGACAATAACAACCAAGCAAGCATACAAGAATAAAGAAAATGGTCGTTACTTATCATTTCCAACTGTCATCAGCTCATCATACAGCTTTTGACTTTCATGGGTAAGGGCATCAAAATTTATCTCCAGTTGTGGTAACAAATCAATCAGGGTATTTATTTTACCTTCTGTTTGAAAAAACTTATTTAACACCACTACCTTTTTAGCTTGCAAAATGCAATAACCGCTTTGAAAATTGCCTCTCTCGTAACGAATTACATAACCGCTTTCCTCGATGATTTTTTCAATTTTATCAAGCGTATGTTGTGTAAATTTTATTATCATAAATAGTACGCCTTTAAGCACAGATTGTTTATGCAAATTTACTACAGCCATTGAGTTTTGCTGGTTTCTACTTATCCACAAAAGTTTATAAGTCTTGTGCATCAAGGTCGGCGCTGAGGGTCAGACCGCAGTAAAGAGTCTACTATTTATTTGTCATGCGTATTATCGGCACTATCATTTCTTCCAGGCTTACACCTCCATGTTGAAATGTATTGCGGTAATAATTAACAAAGTGATTGTAGTTATTAGGGTAGCAAAGAAATATATCCCCTTTGGCAAAAATGAAAGATGAATTTACATTCGGTGTTGGCAGCCCCGCCTCTTTGGGGTCTCTGAACACCAACACGTCTTTTGCATCATAGTTTAAATTGCGGCCATGTTTGTAACGAAGATTGGCAGTAGTTTGTTTGTCGCCTATTACTTTAGCAGGCGTTTTTACCCTCACCGTTCCATGATCGGTTCCAACAATAACAGTCACTTTTTTATCTGCGATTTTTTTCAGTGCCTGGTTAAGAGGCGAATGTATAAACCAGCTTTCAGTAATACTGCGGTAGCTGATTTCATCCCCCGCCAGCTCTTTCAATACTTCCATTTCCGTACGGGCATGACTGAGCATATCGATGAAATTATACACAATAATATTGATGTCATTTTGCATCATGTTATGCATATTCTCCACCATTTTTTGCCCGTCGTGATTATTGGTTATTTTGGTGTACGAATATTTTAAATCCGATTTACCCAACCGCTTCAGCTGGGCTTTAAAAAATTCTTCTTCGTACAAATTTTTGCCACCTTCTTCATCATCATTTTTCCATTGCTCTTTAAACTGCTTTTCAATATCAATGGGCAGCATGCCGGAAAAAATCGCATTGCGGGCATATTGTGTAGCGGTAGGCAAGATGGAATAAAATGTATCTTCTTCCTGTATGCGAAAATTTTCAGCGAAGATGGGTTGTATTACTTTCCACTGATCGAAGCGCAAATTATCTATGAGTACAAAGAATAACGGAACACCTTTTTCAACATGCGGCAGCACTTTAAATTTCATTAAATTATGACTCATTACCGGCGCACTACCATTTTTAGGATTGATCCAGGATGCGTAGTTGCGGCTGATGAATTTAAAAAATTCTGTATTGGCTTCTGCCTTTTGCGATTGAAAAACTTCCTGCATTTCCGGGCTGTCGCTCTTCTTCATTTCCAGCTCCCAGTACACCAGTTTTTTATAAATCTCCATCCAGCCATTGTAATCCGGATTATCGTTCAGCGCCATAAACAAGCTGCGGAATTCCTGCTGATAGGCTGACGTAGTTTTTTCTGCAACCAGTCTTTTATTGTCAATCAGTTTTTTTAAACTAAGCCATACCTGGTTTGGGTTTACCGGCTTTATCAGGTAATCACTTATCTGGCTGCCAATAGCCTCATCCATTAAATTTTCTGCTTCGTTTTTTGTTATAAGTACAACAGGCAAATTACTGTTGGCTTCCTTAATTTGCTGCAATGTCTGCAAACCAGTTATGCCGGGCATAGTCTCATCCAGCAATACTACATCTACAATATTTTCTTTAACAAATTCAACGGCATCAAAACCATTTGTCTTGGTTTGCACTTCGTAGCCCTTATTTTCTAAAAACATTATTTGCGAAGTCAGACTGTCAATTTCATCATCTACCCACAGTATTTTGGCTATACTCATAATTGTGTTATTTGTTTATTGTTTGTTATTAGCAATCTCAATGTGTCAATTAAAATATTTATAGCTTATAATTGAAGAAAATTACCACTGGGTAATAAGCGATTGAACAAAAAGATAAAATCAGCGATGTAAAAATTATCTATACGGTTGTAATAATAAGTTAAACAAATAAGGTGTGTCAGCAAATATAATGGTTTCACCTTTCAGATTTGTAGCTTTGCGCTGCATGCAAAATAAGATTTAACAAAATACTACCAACCATAAAATAGTAATGCAGCTAAAAAAAATAATCAACGATCCGGTGTACGGTTTTATCACCATCGATGATGAACTGGTTTTTAAAATCATTGCCCATCCGTACTATCAGCGTCTTCGCAGAATACACCAGATGGCCATGGCACACCTGGTTTACCCGGGGGCTGTGCATACCAGGCTGCATCATTCACTGGGGGCTTATCACTTAATGTGCAACGCCCTGAACGAATTAAAAAATAAAGGTATTGACATATCAAAGGAAGAAGAGCAGGCCGCAAAAGTGGCGATATTACTGCATGATGCGGGGCACGGGCCATTTAGCCATGCACTGGAAAACGTGTTGATTGAAGGCATGCCCCATGAGTCGATTTCTTTGTTACTGATGAAGGACCTGAACAAACAATATAATGGTCAGCTGCAGGTTGCAATGGATATATTTACCAATGTATACCCGAAGAAATTTCTTCACCAGCTTATCAGCGGGCAACTGGATGTAGACAGGATGGATTATTTAACAAGAGACAGCTTTTTTAGCGGCGTGAGCGAGGGTGTAATCGGGTACGACCGGATTATAAAAATGCTAACGGTGCACAATGGCGAACTGATGGTAGAAGAGAAGGCGATTTACTCCATTGAGAAATTTTTGGTAGCACGCCGGCTGATGTACTGGCAGGTATACCTGCATAAAACTGTCTTATGTGCTGAGCAAATGTTGCAGCAAATTATTAAGAGGGCAAAATATATAAAGGCATTTACCAAAACCCCGCTTAACAAATTTATTAATGAGCCAATTGAAACGGTAACGCTGGCAGAATTTTGCCAGCTGGACGATTACGATGTAATGAGCGCAATAAAAGAATGGTGTACACATAGCGATGCTGTATTATCCATTTTGTGTAAAGGGATTATTGACAGGCAGTTGCTTAAAATAAAATATTTTGGTGACCCTGTTGATACTAACCTGGTGGCCGAAAAAACTATTATGGCAATGGAAAAATATAATTTGAATGCTGTGGATGCGGGTTGGCTGGTGTTTACCGGTGAGGCCGTAAGCAACACTTATAATTTTGAAGATGAGCATATTCATATTTTGTTTAAGGATGGTTCAGTGAAGGATATATCGGAAGTGGACAATGCTCTTATTAATCAAAACATGAAGAGCAAGGTTAAAAAATATTACATTTGTTTTTCAAGATAGCCGCGTAGCTTTTGGCATTCCCCAATGCACTTTTAAAGTTTCGTGTTATATGCTTAAAGCTTAAAAAATTATGCAATTTTCAGCAGCACAAATAGCCATGATGATAGATGGCAAAATTGAAGGTAACGCCAATATACAGGTAGGATTTTTCGGCAAAATAGAAGAAGCTGTTGAAGGCGAACTGACTTTTTTAGCCAACCCAAAATATGAAGAATACCTATACAGCACCGCAGCTTCTATCGTAATCGTAAATCATTCGCTGGAATTAAAACAACCCGTATCAGCAACATTGATAAGGGTTCAGGATGCATATACAGCTTTCGCTACTTTGCTGGACAAATATCAACAAATAAAAAATCAACAGTTAACAGGCATTCAGCAACCCGCCTACGTTGATGCAACTGCAAAAATAGGCGAACAGGTATTTATTGGTGCGTTCGCTTATATAGGCGAAAAAGCAATTATTGGTAATAGGGTTAAAATTTATCCCTCTGCCTATATCGGCAACAGGGTAACCATCGGTGAAAACACCATAATACATCCGGGTGTAAAAATATACCATCATTGCAACATTGGTAACAATGTGGTAATCCATTCCGGAACTGTAATTGGCAGCGATGGCTTTGGCTTTGCACCGCAGGCAGATGGTACTTATATCAAAGTTCCTCAGATTGGTAACGTGGTTATTGAAGACAATGTGGAAATTGGCGCCAATACCACCATTGACAGGGCTACCATTGGCAGTACCCTTATAAAGTCAGGAGCAAAACTGGATAATCTTTTACAAATTGCCCACAACGTTGAAATAGGGAACAACTCTGTAATTGCGGCCCAGGCCGGTATCAGCGGCAGCACAAAAATTGGTAACAACGTTATGATTGGTGGACAAGCTGGCGTTGTTGGCCACCTGCAGATAGCCGATGGTACCAAAATAAATGCGCAGAGTGGCGTTAGCAAATCAATAAAAAATCAAAATACCTCCGTAACTGGTTCTCCAGCCTTTGAATATACCGCAGCGTTAAGAAGCCAGGCAATGATCAGAAGCCTTCCCAAACTGGAAAAAAGAATAGAGGAACTGGAAAAATTAGTGAAAGAGTTGTTAACACAGAAGGCATGAATATACTGTTTACCTGTATTATTTTTTAGCGAGAATTCTATAAGTATGTTTAATAAAACAGCTAAAGCCAAATTCGTGGCAGTTCCGGAGACAATCTTCTTAAAAATATACTATTTTTTAGTACTATAAGAAGGGAGAGGCGGGTGAACAAGGCGATTATATACCGGCGCCTGATGCCAAAAATAAAATACCTTTGCCGCAATTTATAAAAACCGGTTTACGTATGGATGCACATTTCAACCCCGATAAACAACATACTCTCCTATCAGCTGTCAACATATCAGGTACAGGATTACATACTGGTATTAATGTAGATATGACCCTCCGGCCTGCCAATGCCGGCTTTGGATACCAGTTTCAGCGAATCGACTTGCCGGGAATGCCTATCATTAAAGCTGATTGTGACCTTGTAACCGATACGTCCAGGGGGACAACTCTTGAAGTGGGTGAGGCAAAAATAAGCACCGTAGAGCATATTCTGGCTGCACTGGTAGGTATGGGAGTAGACAATTGCCTGATTGAAATAAACGGACCGGAAATACCCATCATTGATGGCAGTAGTGAACCCTTTGTTGAAATTATCAATGAAGGCGGTATACTGGAACAGGAAGCTACAAAAGCCTGGTATTCGATCGATAACAATATTTCTTACTACGATGAAGTAAAGCGGGTGGAAATGACTGTTTTACCTGCCACTGACTATAAAATAACCACGCTGATAGATTTTAACAGTCCGGTTTTAGGTACGCAACATGCAAGTTTAAAAAGCATGCACGAGTTTCAAAGCCAGATATCACCTTGCCGCACCTTTTGCTTTTTACATGAGTTGGAAGCTTTGCTGGATAATAATCTTATAAAAGGAGGTGATATCAATAATGCCATTGTAGTGGTTGATAAACCTGTAACAAAAGAAGAAATGACCAGGCTCGCAAAAGCTTTCGGCCGTGAGAGAGTAGAAGTTAAAAGTGAAGGCTACCTGAATAACCTGGAACTGCGTTTCCCCAACGAACCGGCCAGGCATAAATTACTGGATGTGATAGGTGACCTTGCCCTGATTGGTTACCCCATTAAAGGGCATATTATTGCCAACAGGCCAGGCCACAGCAGCAATGTAGAATTTGCAAAAAAGATAAAAAACTACATCAAGAAGAATAAACATACCAAGGGCATTCCTATTTATGATCCCACACAACCACCGGTATATTCTCTTCAACAGATCGAAAAAACATTGCCACACCGCTATCCTTTTTTGTTGGTCGACAAAATTATCGAGCTGACAGATAAACAAATTGTAGGTATTAAAAATGTAACCTTTAATGAATATTTTTTCCAGGGGCATTTTCCCGGAAACCCTGTAATGCCGGGTGTTTTACAGATTGAAGCCTTGGCGCAAACAGGAGGCATTCTCTGCATTAATGCCATGCCCGAAGGCCAGTATGATACTTATTTTATTAAGATTGAAAACTGTAAATTCAAACAAAAAGTGGTTCCCGGAGATACCATGATTTTAAAAATGGAATTAATTGAACCGATTCGCCGCGGTATTTGTGTGATGAGAGCCAGCATTTTTGTTGGAAATAAACTTTGTACAGAAGGTGATTTGACAGCACAGCTGGTAAAAAGAAATTAATTACTCAACAGGTCAATTTTTGTCATGATTCATCCGCATACATATATTCATCCCAACGCCAAACTGGCAACAAACGTAAAGATTGATCCATTCAGTGTTATTCATCCCAATGTTGAAATTGGTGAGGGTACCTGGATTGGAAGCAACGTAACCATAATGGAAGGTGCCCGAATTGGTAAAAACTGTCGCATTTTTCCAGGTGCTGTTATTGCTGCCATACCACAGGATCTTAAATTTGAGGGCGAGCAAACCACGGTAGAAATTGGAGACAACACAACCATACGGGAATTTGTTACAGTGAACAGGGGCAGTAAAGACCGCTGGACAACCAAGGTTGGCAATAACTGCTTAATAATGGCTTATAGTCACATTGCTCACGATTGTATTGTTGGTAATAATTGTATTATGAGCAACAGTACACAAATGGCGGGGCATGTAACCATGGGTGATAACTCTATTCTTGCAGGGATGTGTGCCATTCACCAGTTTGTCCAAATAGGCCAGCATGCTTTTATTAGCGGAGGCTCATTGGTTAGTAAAGATGTGCCCCCCTATATTAAAGCTGGCCGTACGCCACTGAGTTATGCAGGTGTTAATTCTATCGGCTTAAAACGTAAAGGCTTTTCTATAGACCGCATCAACAAAATTCTGGATATTTACAGGATTATCTACAATAAAAGTATGAACACATCGCAGGCGCTCAATTTTATTGAAGAAGAATTGCCTGCAACAGATGAAAGAGATGAAATTGTGACTTTTATAAGGGAAAGTGGCAGGGGTATTATAAAGCGTTTCTCAAAAGGCAGCGGTGACGACGAGTAATTAATTTTACAGCATCTGTAAAATCTCCTGGTAAACAGCACCTTCATACACATTATGCAAATCACATTAAACAATGTTGGAAAACGATTTAACCGGGAATGGATTTTCCGCCATTTTAGCTACCAGTTTTCTGATACCAAAAAATATGCTGTTACAGGATCCAATGGCTCGGGTAAATCTACTTTATTACAGGTGATTGCGGGTTCACTTTCTCATAATGAAGGAAAAATTGATTTTTCATTACGGCAGAATCAATTGGAAAACGAACACCATTTTCAACATATTTCTATCGCGGCTCCTTACCTGGAACTAATTGAAGAAATGACCGCAGGTGAATTTATAAGCTTTCATCAGCAGTTTAAACCGCTCATTTTACCCGATGCGGAAATACTGGAAATTGCTGGCTTAAAAAAAGCGGTTAATAAACAGATTCGTTATTATAGCAGCGGCATGAAACAAAGACTAAAACTGGCGCAGGCTTTCTTTTGCGATGCCCCTGTTTTATTGTTAGATGAGCCCACCACTAATTTAGATGCTGAAGGAATTGCGTTATACCAAAGGCTTATCAGGGATTTTACAGAAACCAAGCTCGTAATAATCAGCAGCAACGATTTACAGGAATACAATTTTTGTGACGTTGTAATTGCTATTGCAGATTATAAGTAACCCTGTTACCGCCGGCTGGCGATAAGTAAATTGAGATCTGTATATTTTAAATCAAAGCGCTCACTTAGATAAAAATTGGTAAGGCTTCCTTTAAACATGTAAATACCGCTGCGGATATTTATTTTGTACCACACCACGTTGTCAATGCCCCCATCATCAGCAGTTTCAAGCAGCAAAGGCATCAATACGTTACTGATTGCCTGGGAAGCCGTACGGGCAAAGCCACTCGGGATATTGGGTACGCAATAATGTATTACGTCATACTTTCTAAAAACAGGTTTCTCCAGCGTGGTAACTTCGCTGGTCTCAAAACATCCGCCCCTGTCAATACTCACATCAACAATCACTGTGCCCGGCCGCATATTGCTCACCATTTCTTCGGTAACTACAATAGGAGTACGGCCGCCGGTACTGCTCAGGGCGCCTACGGCAACATCGCAGGTTTTTAGTTGTTTGGATAAAATTTTAGGTTCAATTACTGAGGTCCACAACCGGCCACCAATATTATTTTGCAACCTTTTCAGCCGGTAGATACTGTTGTCAAAAATCTTTACACTGGCACCCATTGCCAGCGCTGTTCTTGCTGCATATTCACCAACAATACCAGCACCGATAATGATCACTTTTGTTGGAGGAATACCACTGATACCGCCAACCAACACCCCTTTACCATGATTGGCGTTATTGAGGTACTGCCCGGCTATCAGCATTACTGCACTGCCTGCAATTTCGCTCATGCTGCGCACAATGGGATTGTGCCCGCTATCATCTTTAAGGTTTTCGAAACTTAAGGCAGTAATTTTTTTGTCCATCATTTTTTGCAAAATTTCCCGTTTCATAACAGACAAATGAATGGGAGAAATAATGTAATGATTGGGCTTCAGCAATTCGCATTCGCTTTCACTTACCGGCGCACTTTTTACGAGTATGTCACATTCAAAAACTTCTTTCTTATCATAGGCGATTTTTGCCCCTGCGTCGCTATAATCTTTATCACTATAACTGGCACCCTCACCCGCCATAGTTTCCACTACTACCCTATGGCCATTGGCAACCATTACACCCACAGCTTCTGGCGTAAGTGCAATCCGGTTTTCACTAAAAGAAGTCTCTTTTGGAATGCCAATAAATAACTCTTCCCCTTTAGGTTTTATATCCAGTGTTTCTTCCAGTGTTTCATAACTAAAAGAAGGAGAGACAAATGGTTTTGATGTTGCCATAAATTTTTACAAGTTCAAGCGTACAAATTACAAATTAATTTTCAGCTTTCTGGTATTGGTGTCAATTGCTGTAATAGCGACGTGCAATGTACCATCAGGAAATAGGCCGGGCGTTTTTTGAGGCCATTCCACAAAACAGGTATTTCCGCTATACAGGCAATCTTCAACACCGGCCTGAATCGCTTCCTCCTCGTTTTTTAAGCGATATAAATCTATATGATAAATAAGCTGCCGTTGGGGGGTGATGTATTGGTTGATGATGGAAAAAGTAGGGCTGCTGATACCGTCTGTTACACCTGCAACTTCACACAAAGCGTGTACAAAAGTAGTTTTGCCTGCACCCATCTCCCCTTCAAACGCAAACACTTTAAAAGCATTGGTGATGCTTGTAAACTCTCTTGCAGCGGCTTCTATATTATCCAGCGTATAAATTAACTCCATGTTGCAAAGATATTTTCCTTCAATAGTAATACGGTACCAAACACAAAGAATAATTTTGCGGTATGGAAAAGGTAGACTGGAAGGTAGATGGAATGGACTGTACAAATTGTGCACTTACCATTTCAAAATATCTTACAAAAGAAGGGGTAAAAAACGTAAAGGTTAATTTCATCGGCGGAGATGTAAGTTTTGAACTAAACGGAAATACGCCAAAAGAAAAACTAGCGAAAGGCATAGCAGACCTGGGTTACACGGTAGTGGGTGAAATGCATGCGGATATGGCCAAACCTCCGTTTAAACTTTTTGCCAATCATTTACAACGTTTTTTATTTTGTCTCCCATTTACAACGGTACTGATGCTGCATATGCTGCCCTGGCATATCCATTTCTTAATGAACCCCTACATTCAACTGGCCATTTGCTTGCCTGTTTATATTGTAGGCATGAGTTATTTTGGGGTGAGCGCAGTAAAAAGCTTACGCAGGGGAATACCCAATATGAATGTACTGATTGCCATTGGTGCCACTGCGGCATTTGTATACAGCCTGATTGGAACACTTGGTAATTATGGAATGGATTATGTGTTTTATGAAACAGCCGCTACAATCATCACCCTGGTTTTTTTAGGCGAATGGGTAGAACACAGGTCTGTTGCTCTTACGCAAAAAGAACTGAATAAATTAGCTGGTCAGCAAAAGGTGATGGCTAATATGATTGCCTTTGACGACGAGCATAAGGAGAATATTTTTCCGGTAGAAAATACACAGCTCCGCCCCGGTGATTTAATCCTGATTAAAAGTGGTGAACAGGTTCCAACCGATTGCAAAATATTATGGGGCGATGCACAGGTGAATGAATCCCTGTTAACAGGCGAAAGTGTTCCTGTGCGCAAGCACAAAAAAGATAGTCTTATAGGTGGCAGTATTTTAACAGATGGTACAGTAAAAGCCCAGGTAACCGCCACCGGAAAAGACACTGTGCTCAGCAATATTTTAAACCTGGTAAAACAAGCGCAGGGCGAAAAACCGCCGATACAGCAATTGGCAGATAAGATCAGCGCCATTTTTGTGCCTGTTGTTTTAGGCATTTCGGTACTTACATTTCTTATCAATTACTTTTTTGTTGATGCCGGAATTACGCATTCTTTAATGAGAAGCATCGCTGTTTTGGTAATCAGCTGTCCTTGTGCCATGGGGCTCGCAACGCCTGCTGCCATTGCTGTCGGGCTTGGCAGGGCGGCAAAAAATGGGATTCTTTTCCGCAATGCAAAAAGCCTGGAATTATTTAAAGATATACAAACAGTAGTGTTTGATAAAACAGGAACCCTTACCAAAGGCGAATTTGTAATCACCAGTTTTCACTCTGCTGTTTTACCTGAAGAAGATTTTAAACGGATTATTTTTTCATTGGAAAAATATTCCAATCACCCCATTGCAAAAGTGATCACCAGCAACTGGAAAACCAATAATACTATTAGCTGGAAAAAAGTGGAAGAGATAAAAGGAGTAGGCGTTACGGGAACCGATAATGAAGGCAATGTATACCAGTTGGGTAACAGCAATATCGAAGCTTCTTCCGGTACAGAAAAAAGTCACACCGCTTATCTTGTCAAAAATAACCAGGTAATCGGCTGGTTGGATATGGAAGATGAAATCAGAAAAGAATCAAAAGAGGTTATCGACTACCTGCACTCAAAAAACATCACCACTATATTGTTAAGCGGCGACGGCTACGAACGATGTAAAAGAATTGCAGATGCTGTTGGAATTGATACCGTATACGCTGAAAAAAAGCCAGCGGAAAAATTACAGGTAATTGAAGCCTTAACGAAGGAGCATCCAACCGCTATGGTGGGTGATGGCATCAATGATGCTCCTGCACTGGCTAAAGCTACCATTGGCATCTCTATGAGCGACGCTTCACAGCTGGCCATGCAGACCGCACAAGTGGTGTTGATGAACAAAGGAATACAACATTTGCCACTGGCGCTTGGGCTGGGTAAACATACTTTCGGCACCATTAAACAAAACTTATTCTGGGCTTTTATTTATAATATTGTGGCAATCCCAATCGCCGCTGCGGGGTTCCTGCATCCGGGCATAGCTGCTCTTGCAATGGGTTTCAGCGACGTTGTACTGGCTATTAATTCCATTAAGCTCAATTACAAAAAAGTGGTTTAATTTCAAACCATAAAAATTCCATTTGTCAATCAATCAAATTCTACAAGAGTACTGGGGATATGATGTATTCCGTCCTCTACAGGAAGAAATCATCTATTCAGTTTTGGCTGGAAAAGATACACTTGCCTTATTGCCTACCGGTGGGGGCAAATCTATTTGTTTCCAGGTGCCCGCTTTGGCGAAAGATGGAATATGCCTCGTTATCAGTCCGCTGATCGCTTTAATGAAAGATCAGGTACAAAATTTAAAAAATAAAGGTATCCCTGCCCTGTCTGTGTATTCGGGCATGAGTTTTTTTGAAGTAAAAAAAACATTGCAGAATGCCGTGCATGGCAATTATAAGTTTCTGTATGTGTCACCCGAGCGCCTGGAAACAAATCTATTTTTAGAATACCTGCCGGCAATGAATATCAACCTCATCGCAGTGGATGAAGCACATTGTATTTCGCAGTGGGGGTATGATTTCAGACCTCCTTACACCCGCATAGCACAATTACGGGAATACTTGCCTGATACGCCAGTACTCGCCTTAACGGCGTCGGCAACAGCAATCGTGCAGGATGATATTTGTGAAAAATTAGCCTTCTCCAAAAATCAGCAACGGTATCAGCAGTCTTTTGAAAGAGCGAATCTTTCCTACAGTATTTTTAATGTAGCCAGCAAGCAAATTAAACTGCTTGAAATTTTAAATAATGTTAAAGGCAGTGCCATTGTTTACTGTAAAAGCCGGCGGCATACAAAAGATATTGCCGACCTCTTATCACTAAATAAAATAAGCGCTAGCTTTTACCATGCCGGTTTAAGCAACGAAGAAAGAAATAAACGGCAGGAAGACTGGATCAATAATGAAACCCGTGTAATGGCCTGTACCAATGCTTTTGGTATGGGCATAGACAAGCCGAACGTGAGAGTAGTAGTGCATTATGATGTACCCGATTGCCTGGAAAACTATTACCAGGAAGCAGGCAGGGCCGGCCGCGATGGCAAAAGAGCTTATGCAGTGTTATTATACAGCGACCGGGAGCTACAGGACTTACAATATCAGTCTGCCATCCGCTATCCGGAAAAAGAAGAAATAAAAAAAGTGTATACAGCTATCATGAATCACCTGCAGATTCCCGCCGGCAGCGGCGAAGGTATCAGTTATGATTTTGATATGGCAACTTTTACAACAGCTTTCAAACTTAACATGCTAACCGCAACCTATGCAATTAAAACGCTGGAGCAGGAAGATATAGTCACATTCAATGAACTCTTTTTTAAACCATCTTCTGCGTCCTTCACCTGCGATAAAAATCAGCTTACCGAATTTGAGCAACAATACCCGCAACTTGAACCTTTAATAAAAGGGCTTCTAAGATCTTATGAAGGAATTTTTGATTTTCCTACCGCCATTCATGAAAATCAACTGGCTAATTTTATTCATAAAAAATTACCGGATGTTTTACAGCAATTACAATTTTTACATCAAGGCGGTATCATTGATTATTCACCCCGGAAAGACAAACCACAACTAACCCTTTTGCAAAACAGGATGTACGCAGACAGCTTTGTTATTGACCTTTCCAATTACACAAAAAGAAAATTAAATTTTGAAAAAAGAGTGCAGGCAATTTGCGGATACATTCAGCAAACAACCCGCTGCAGAAGCCAGTTTATTGCTGCCTATTTTAATGATCACGATGTAAAAGCATGTGGCATTTGTGACAATTGCATCAATCAGCAGGATTTGAAAATAAGTGCGGAAGAATTTGAGAAAATTACCGGTGAAATTTATAAACAGGTAATTCAGCAACCCCTATCCTATAAAGAGCTGATGAAAAATTTAACCGGTTTAAATAAAGAAAAATTCTGGAAAGTATTTAATTATCTGCAGGCAGAAAAGAAGATTAATATTAACAGGCATGGCGTAATAACCAAAGCCTGAACTTTAATTTTGGTTGCAACAGTAACAGCGAAAAACAAGCGGTTATAAAAATAAAAAAGGGACCAAGATAGAAATCTAGTCCCGCTTTAAAATCCAATATCCTATGAAAAACCGAAACGAAGATAGGGTGTAATATCTTACCATACAACATTTTTGAACAATTATTTTATTGCCGCCACCCCCTTTTTAAAAGTAAAAATGACAATATACGAGACTTTCAAAGCGGATAAAATGCCGTTTATGAATTAGTTTTTAATTGTATACCGGTGGGTTTTAAATAGAAAAGAAGCGCCCTGGTACCATGCTATTGCTTCTTTTGACAATTCATCAGAAAGCGGAATCGGGGCCAAGATGCCCGTCGAAAAATCTGTTTGAAACTGTGCTATTTTTTTTTGTGGTGATAGTATTAGCAGCTTATTATCTTTTATAAAACCCATATTTTGGTAAGTACTGATAAAAACTCTGTCTCTTTCAACCGGCGTTCTGTACAAATCAAAACCTAAAAAACGGCTGGAATAATTCATATTCATTATTCCCAATAATGTTGGGGCAAGGTCAATCTGGCTGGCAAGCCGTTCTTCAATTTTTGGCTTAACTAGCGCTGGCGCATAGATGAAACAAGGGATGTGATACCTGTTTGCGGGCAGATCTGTTTTACCGGCACTACGGGAACAATGATCGGCAACAATTACAAATATGGTGTTGTTAAACCAAGGCTTTTTTTCAGCATCTTTTAAAAATTTATGAATGGCGTAATCAGTATATTTTACGCCTCCCTGCATAGATTGGGAGGAAGAGGGAATATCAATTTTTCCTTCAGGGTAGGTATATGGCCGATGATTACTAATGGTCATCAGATGATTGAAAAACAGTGTGCGTTTATTATAGCTTTTGTCGCATTGCTGAAGACAAAAATTAAAAGCAGCTTCGTCGTCAATACCCCAGGCGGTTGTATGATGCACCAGGCTGTCGGGTATATCTCTTTTATCCAACACTGTATATCCATTGTGGCTGAAAAAATACCCCATGTTGTCAAAAAAACTATTGCCGCCGTAAATGAAGTTTACATCATAGCCTTTTCCTTTTAACACCCCACCAATTGTAAACAAATTTTCATTGTTCGGGCGGCGAACAATCGACTGGCCCGGCGTTGGTGTAATACCCAATGACAAAGCTTCCAATCCCCTTACCGTCCTGGTTCCGGAAGCGTAAAAGTTTTTGAAAAACAGGCTTTGCGGTATCAGTGAGTCGAGGTAGGGTGTTATATTTTCTTTACTCCCAAAATATTGCAGGTAATCGCCACTTAAACTTTCTACGCTTATCAATACTACATTCCACTTTTTTTCTGCGCTATCATTGTGGATTAATCTTTCAACACTTAATGGATCGTTGGTAAAAGTGGCATTGGATGTTTGTAACTGATTACGCAAAATTTTGATGTTGGCTGTATCATTGTTGACCTGGTAAAAACGGTTATAATCTAATTCATTGTTCCAGAAGGCTGCACCAAATTCGTACGTGCCGTTGCCTCCCAATTCGTTTACGTAATTATTCTTGCTGATATTTTTCCACCTGCTATTTACAAGAAAATAGCCTGCCAGCGGCACGAGTAAAAAAAGTAAAAACCATACAGTGCGTTTTCCAAAACGCATACTCTTAAGTTGAGATGCTATAAGCGCTTTTTTTACGAGAAAAAGTATCAGCAGGGTAACCAGCACTACGGCCGAAATAATCAGCGGCATATTATACGACTCCTGGATATTGCCTAAGACTTCATTGGTATAAACAAGGTAGTCTACTGCAATAAAATTGAATCGTACATTGAACTCATTCCAAAAAACAATTTCGCTGCCAGCGATCGTTACAATGATAAAAATGAGAATGAAAAAGAATATGAAAAGAGGAACACGCTGTCCTTTTTTTTGAAAGAAAGAATCATTGATCAACCAGCAGTACAAGGCGACGGGTATGGCGAAAAAACTGCTTACAACCAAATCGTAAAACAAGCCAATAACAAAAATACCCAGCAAAAGCAAGGGTGAAAATTCCAGGTTGGGCCAACTTTTTATCAGTAAAATAAGGCGTGTAATAAAACTTATACCACAGATAATCAGCGTAAGTAAAAATAACGGACCAAAACGCTGTGTAAAAAGACTGCTCCATTTTTTCATCCTGCAAAATTAACAAAGCAATTGTTGCAAAAGCTGTTAAAACCAACTGGTAGTTTTTTTGGTTGACCGGCCGCCCATACCCAATGCACCCAGCAGAGACCGTACGATCGTATTGCCTGCTGTACGAGCCATGCTTTTTACGATGGTGTTATTGGCAATTTTTTCAAAAGTGGATTCTTCTGGTTTTGCTGTCCCTTTGTTATCAGCCGCCTGCTGCGTTTTGTCTGCAGCATCCTGTAATTTAGCCGTTAAGATTTCATAAGCACTCTGGCTGTCAATAACCTGGTTGTATTTAGCGGCTATTTTAGAATGACTTACGATCGAATCAATTTCGGCGTCAGTCAGCACATCCATCCGGCTCCTGGGCGAGCAAAGCATCACCTGCGCCAACGGTGTGGGAATGCCTTTTTCATTTAGCATTGTAATTAACGCTTCACCAATACCTAATTGAGTTATCAGGTCTTCTGTTTTATAAAAAGTAGTTTCAGGATAGTTTTCTGCAGTTTGTTTAATTACTTTTCTATCAGCAGCTGTAAAGGCACGCAAAGCGTGCTGCACTTTTAAACCCAACTGCGCCAGCACGCTGGCAGGTACATCCATTGGATTCTGTGTACAAAAGAAAATACCGATTCCTTTGGAACGAATCAACTTAACGATTGTTTCAATTTGTTGCAGTAAAGCTTCGCTAGCTTCCTGAAAAATAAGATGTGCTTCATCAATAAACATCACCAGTTTAGGTTTGTCCAAATCACCTTCTTCAGGGCAGGTTGCGTATAACTCAGCCAGCATCTGCAACATAAAAGTGGAGAACAACTTTGGCTTGTCCTGTAAATCAGTAACCCGTAATACATTGATCATTCCCCGTCCCTGGTCATCCATGCGCATCAGGTCATCTACCTCAAAACTTTTTTCTCCAAAAAAAACATCCGCACCCTGTTGCTGTAATTCTATTACTTTACGCAAAATCGTTCCCGTACTGGTAGTAGAAATTTTACCATATGTTTTTTCCAATTCAGCTTTTCCTTCATCACCAATATACTGCAGTACTTTTATAAAATCTTTTAGATCCAGCAAGGGCAACTTTGCATCGTCGCAATATTTAAATATCATCGCTACAACGCCGCCTTGCGTATCGTTAAGCCCAAGTATTTTTGTCAGCAACACAGGACCAAACTCGCTTACAGTCGCTTTTAAATGCACCCCTTTCTGTCCGCTCAATGTCATGAGCTCTGCCGTGAATTGTTCCGGTTTGTACTCCATCTGCAGCTTTTGGTAGCGATCAGTTACTTTATCATTTACGGAGCCCAAAGCAGCAATACCGCTCAGATCTCCTTTTATATCCATCAATAAAACCGGCACACTTGCATCACTTAAAAATTCACTGATCATCTGCAGGGTTTTTGTCTTACCCGTTCCGGTAGCACCTGCAATCAATCCATGGCGGTTCATTGTTTTTAACGGAAGAAAAATACCAGCCTCGGGTATCACTTCGCCATCCAAAACAGCGGCGCCAATTTTTACACTTTCGCCTTTAAAAGAATAACCGTCTTTTATAGCCTGTATAAAATCCTCTTTTTTTGCCATTGGTAAAATTTTAGGAAAGATACAAATGCAGTGGAAATACCAAGCATTTTTTTTATGAATAACATCCCCTTAATGAATTTGTGGAAGCATTGATTTGATTCATTAATCCGGACAAAAATTTTGAATAATAGATAAGGCGATTGCTGGCAAAAGTAAAGACAATTATTAAGTAAGAAACCCGGATTTACCCAACTATGGAAATTTCTTCAATACCGTAAAGCGCAATAAAAACTCCAGCAGCAATAAAACGAAAGCAGCTGTGGCAAATGGAAAAAACTTTTCTGTATATCTTGTAAGTGTTGATATTTCTACTTTTGATTTTTCAAGCCCGTCTATCTCCTTGTAAATACCCGCCAGGCTTGCATTGTCTTTCGCCCTGAAATATTTGCCACCGGTTTCGGTTGCTATCTCTTTTAATAATTTTTCGTCAATCGTTACTTTTTGTTGCTGCATTACAACACCCATTTCCGTCCTCACCGGAAAAGGTGCATACCCTTCTGTGCCCACACCAATAGTATACACTTTAACGCCGAATGCTTTTGCTATTTCTTTAGCATTGGTCGGGCCTATCAGGCCGCCGTTATTTTCGCCGTCGGTTAATAAAATAATTACTTTACTTTTTGTTTTGCTGCTGCGCAGGCGATCAACGCTGGTAGCCAGTCCGTCGCCAATGGCGGTACCATCTTCCAGCAAACCATTGCGTATATTATCTACAGCAGACTTTAATACAGCCCTGTCCGTTGTAAGCGGACATTGTGTAAAACTTTCTCCTGAAAAAATTACTATCGCTATTCTATCTGTTAGCCTGCTGTCAATAAAATCCTGGGCTACTTTTTTGGCAGCCTCCATTCGGTTGGGTGTAAAATCCTGCGCCGTCATGCTGCCACTTACGTCAATGGCCAGCACAATATCTACGCCTTCCCCTTCAGCTTGCTGCTCATCTGTTTTTGTCTGAGGCCTTGCCAATGCTGCAATAATAAACGCAACACTAAGCAGCCTTAATAAAAATGGCAGGTGCCTGAAACTACTTTTCCATGATGTAAGGCCGGCAAAACTTTTACTGGAAGAAACCTTAATACCAGCCTGGTTAACGCCATTCTTTTTTACATACCAAAAAATCATTACCGGAAGCAACAGGCCCAGCCAGAAAAATTGCGGAGCAGCAAAACTTATATTATTTAGGTAGCTGAAAAACAATAGTTGTATAATTTTTTATTTTGATGGTGACGATTCGATTAACTTAATAGTATCTTTTATTAATTGCTGATTATTTTCACTATCAGATGGCAACGGAATATATTTTGCAAACTTTACCGCATTGCTGAAACGCAGCGCTGCAGCGGATTTATCCAGAATATCAGTAGCCGCATAATTTGATTTGATTGCAATCAGCATATCGCCCGTTGTTTTATTGCTGTAATCAGTGTTCTCTTTACGCGATAAATATTGTCTGTAAATTTCTATCAATTTTGTGTGATACTGTTTTATGTCTTTCGGCTCAGATAAGTTGAAGTTTTTCAGCTTATCAATTTCCTGCATGGCTTCTTCAAACGGTGATAATTTTGATACAGATTGTGCTGGCTTTTTGCCTTTCTTTTTGGTTCTGTACCACCAGTAAAGCAATGCCAGCAACAATATAACCAGCGCTCCTCCCGCAACCCAATACCAAAGCGGGTTAAAGACTTCTACTTCTTTGATTGCCTTAATATCCTTTAAAGCACTGGTAGTATCCGCAACTGAAAAAGAAACCGTTACAGGCAATGAATCCGTAAACATGGTAATTGTAGTATCATCCTTTGCAGGATTAAAATTGATATTGTAAGAAGGAAATGTCCATTTGCCGGAATCAAAACTGGTGAGTGTAAAACTTTGAGTAAGGCCGGATAATTTTTGATTGGTAAAAACAGAATCAATTTTACTTTTTTCTACCAGTTCAAAATGTTGCATTGAATCTGGTAAGGCTATCCATTTTATAAAATAATCATCGCCGGAAAAATTGGCTTGCACCTTTAATTTAAACTGTTCTCCAATTAAAATTTCACTTTTATCAATGGTTGTTCTTACAACAGGTTGCGCAGTACAAAACAAAAAAGCAAGAGAGCTGATTGCCACTGTCAATAATATTCTCCGCATTTTCCTGTTGTCCATTATCAATTATAAAATTATCAATTAACCCTAGCTTCTTTTAATGAAAAATTTCTGCAATACTTTTACGTAATCTTCATCGGTACGGATATGCAATAAATCTGCCCCGGCTTTTCGGAAATAGTTTTTACTTAATTCACTTTGCTTTAAAAACTGTTGCTGGTAATTGTACTGCACCATTTTATCACTGCTGTCTATCCATTGCTTTTTGCCGGTTTCAAGGTCTTCTATCTGCAACAACCCGGCCTCGGGTAACTGCATATCCATCTTGTCGTAAATACGCAAGCCAATTACATCATGCCTGCCGCCAATTACCTTTAAATCATTTTCATACACAGCATCCACAAAATCACTCATCAAAAAAGCAATGCCCCGGCGACCGCTTGTTTTATTAAAGAACTTAATAGCTTCTTCCATATTGGTTGTTTTACCAACAGGCTCTGCCGTCAGCAATTCCCTTACTATATACAGGGCATGTTTTCTACCTTTTTTTGGAGCGATGTATTTTTCAACCTTGTCACTAAAAAAAATAGCTCCTACTTTATCGTTGTTGTTAATAGCACTGAAAGTGAGGACAGCGCCAATTTCTGTGATCAAATCTTTCTTTTTGTTTTGAACCGTACCAAACATATTGCTGGCACTTACATCAACAAGCAAAAAAACGGTCAGCTCCCGCTCTTCCTCAAAAACTTTTGTAAACGGGTGACTAAATCTTGCACTTACATTCCAATCAATAAAACGTACATCATCCCCTGCATAATATTCCCTTACTTCTCTAAAACTCATTCCCTTTCCTTTAAATGCAGAATGATACTCACCGGTAAATAAATGAGTGGTGATCTTTTTACTTTTTATTTCGAGCTCTTTTACCTTGCGTAAGATTTCTTCGGTGGTCAACACGCCACCAGCTACCTCACGGGAAGAAGGATCGTCTGCCTTTACAGAAAGTGAATCTCCTGTAATGTCATTGGTGGTTATATTTTTTTTCTTTTTAAACAAGTTTATATTTAAGTTACACTATTTAAAAGCCCTTCAATATTGTTAGCTCAAAATCTTTTTTAATCAGCCAAACTAAGGCACATTTACCACACGCAGAATTTCATTGATCACCTGTTCTGCATTTATATTCTCTGCTTCGGCCTCATAAGTTAATCCTATTCTGTGCCGCATTACATCTTTACAAATACTTCTTACATCTTCCGGAATTACAAATCCTCTTTTATTTAAAAATGCATAGGCCTTTGCTGCCAATGCAAGGTTAATGCTTGCCCTTGGTGATCCGCCAAAGCCGATGAGTGGTTTTAATTTTGACAAATTATACTTGTCAGGAAAGCGGGTTGCAAAAACAATATCCAAAATATAGTGCTCTACTTTTTCATCCAGGTAAACCTGTCTTACCAATTCTTTTGCAGTTAATATTTCCTGGGTAGAAGCAACCTGGTTAATGGGCGGGAAAGAAAGCCCCTGGGTATTTTGCCTGATGATCAGCGCCTCTTCTGACTTGGACGGATAATCGATTACCACTTTTAACATAAACCTGTCCACCTGTGCTTCAGGTAAAGGATAGGTACCTTCCTGTTCAATGGGGTTTTGTGTTGCCAACACTAAAAATGGTTCTTCTAATTTAAAAGAAGTATCCCCAATTGTTACCTGCCGTTCCTGCATAGCTTCCAGCAAGGCACTCTGCACTTTTGCAGGAGCTCGGTTGATTTCATCTGCCAGGATAAAATTGGAAAAGATGGGTCCTTTGCGTACATAAAATTCATTCTTACCCTGGTTATAAATCATCGTACCTACCACATCTGCCGGCAATAAGTCAGGAGTAAATTGTATACGGCTGAAGTTAGCCTTGATGGATTGCGCCAGTGATTTAATTGCCAGTGTTTTTGCCAGGCCGGGTACACCTTCCAGCAAAACGTGTCCATTACTTAAAAGGCCGATCAGCAAACGTTCAATCATGCCATGCTGGCCAACTATTACTTTACCAAGTTCATCATTAATACGGGTAACAAACCCTGCTGCATCATTTATCTTCTCATTCAGCAAGCGGATATCCTCGGCTGTTTGTAGCATAAAAAAAATTTACCCTTTGCCCTGAAGAGCGCCGGTATTTTAAATTAATATTTTTATTGGTACAGCAGGCATGTATCAATTTTTACAGAATTTTTGCTGGTTACTACTGTGCCTGCCCGTTTAAATTAATGCCCTTTGCGGGATGCGGCGAAAATACGAACAATGCACTAACAAAAATTTTGCCGTAATGGGGAATGGAAAAAAATTCTGTTAAAATGGCTTTATCTTTAAGTAAATTATAAAGCTATGACAGATCAGCAATTAATCACTACTTCCAATTTGCTAGAAGGGTACCGCATCGTGCAGCACCTGGGTGTTGTAAGAGGAATTACTGTTAGAAGCAGAAGTATACTGGGCAATATCGGTGGCGGTGTGCAATCATTGTTTGGAGGCAAATTGTCCATTTATGTTGAACTGTGTGAAAAAGCAAGAGAAGAGGCCTACCAGCTAATGTTGCAAAATGCCAATGAAAGGGGCGCCAATGCCATCATTAATATGCGCTACGATGCCAATGAGGTGATGCAGGGCATTACGGAAGTACTCGCTTACGGTACTGCAGTAGTGGTAGAAAAAATCGCTTGATAAGACTATCTTATCCCAGGTATTTCCCTACGATCGGCACTCTTCTTCCTACACCAAAAGCTTTGGGTGAAACCCTTATGATGGGGCAGAACTGGTTGCGTTTGTATTCGTTCATGTTCACCATCTTGAGAATTCTGTCTACCAGGTCCGCATCAAAACCCTGCGCTTTAATTTCTTTTGGTCCCATCCTGCGCTCTATATACTGAAATAATATTTTATCAAGGATGGCATAATCGGGTAACGAATCTGCATCTTTTTGTCCCGGTCTTAGCTCTGCCGATGGTGCCTTATCTATAATATTCTGGGGAATAATTTCCTTGTTACGGTTAATATATTTTGCCAGTTCATACACCTGTAGTTTATAGCAGTCCCCCAACACACCCAAGCCACCGGCCATATCTCCATATAAAGTACCATAGCCCGTTGCCAGCTCACTTTTGTTGGAAGTATTCAGCAAAATGTATCCAAATTTATTGGCAATGGCCATTAATAAATTTCCCCTTGTACGGCTCTGGATATTTTCTTCGGCAACACTAAAAGGCAGGTCTTTAAAGATGGGTTTTAAATCCTGCAAAAAAGCGTCATAAATATTTTTGATCGGAATGATCTCGTAAGGATTACCCAACGTTTTACTCAATTTTTCTGCATCTTCCACAGAATGACCTGTAGAATATTGAGAAGGCATTAAAACAGCTTTTACATTGTCAGCTCCCAATGCTTCACAAGCCAATGCAATGGTAACAGCACTATCTATGCCCCCGCTGCTGCCAATAATAGCTTTGGTAAAACCCATCTTAAAAAAGTAATCTTTTATGCTCATTACAATGGCGGCATAAATCTTTTCTATGTTTAAGTTTTCATGTAACACAAGCGGATTGAGTGGTGCATCCGGCACATGACTGGCGGGCTGAATCACAGGCCCATCAATGGTTCCATCATCGTTCAAGATAAAAGACTGCAGGGCCGATTGAAAAGAAGGAAGCTGTCCGCAAAGGTTGGCATATTTATCAAACACCAAAGAAGAACCATCGAAAACAATTTCTGTTTGACTGCCCGTTGCATTGCAGTAAAACATCGGCAGTCCATATTTTACAACCGTTGCTTTCACAACAGCTTTCCTGTCTTCATCATGCGTATAATCAAATGGCGAAGCCGAAATATTGATCATGATATCAGGCTGGTGTTTCATTAGTTCATCCATCGGGCAAATTCGGTACAACGGATTATCGCCTAAATTCCAGATGTCTTCGCAAATGGTTACCGCCAGCTTCTTTCCTTTATATTCAATTATATTCCATTCGTATGCCGGTTCAAAATACCGGTTTTCATCAAACACATCGTAAGTTGGTAAACAGGTTTTATGCGCTATGCCTTTCACTTCTTTTTCAAATAAAAAATATGCTGCATTGAAAAGGTCCTTGCCCTTGGGGATGGTATTTTTATCCGGTGCGCCAACGATAACTGCTATGGTATCAGCATGCTGTTTTATTTCTTCTACCGCTGCATAGCATTTGCTGATGAAATCATCAAACTCTAAAAAATCACGTGGCGGATAGCCGCATACAGATAATTCGCTGAACACAATAATATCGCCACCCTGCTTTTTGGCTTCTTCAATAGCGCAGATTATTTTTTTTGTATTGTCATCAAAGTTGCCAATATGATAATTCTGCTGTGCTAAAAATATTTTCATACCCGTACCCTTAAGGAGCTTAACTTTATATTAATAAATCAATTGTTTTCTTTGTAAAGTTAAAACTTCAAAAGCATTATCGTCCATGAGAATATCCTTTGCTGTAATTGTACTGTGCGCTCTTTTATTTTCCTGCTCTTCCAATAAAATACCTGATGTTTCCAATATTAAAATCGATCTCACTACTGAGCGTTTTGAAAAAGATATCTTTGATACAACCGCTCCTAACCTGTTATCTTATCTGAAACATATCAATACAAACAGTCCTGCTTTTATAGATAACTATCTTGGCAAAATATTAACTGTAGACCCGGCATGGTCTGCTGATACTGCAGCTGCGTATGTAAATGGATTTATAAAAGCGTATCGTCCTGTTTACGATTCGGCTGAAAAAATATTTAACGATTTCAGCCCGTATGAAAAAGAAATAAAAAGAGGGCTGCAGTTTGTGAAATATTATTTTCCTGATTATCGTGTTCCTAAAAAAGTAATTACTTATATCGGTCCTGCCGATGGCTATGGTGATATTTTAGCCGAGGATGCTTTGGTCATTGGCTTGCAGCATCATCTTGGTAAAGATAACTCCCTGTATAGAACAACGATGGTGCAGGAGACTTATCCTGAATATATTTCCAGGCGATTTGAGCCTGGTTATATCGCCGTGAATTGCATAAAAAACATAGTGAATGATCTTTATCCCGAAAAAGAAAGTGATAAGCCTTTGGTGAATGAAATGGTTGAAAAGGGTAAACGGCTCTACCTGTTAAGCAAGTTGCAGCCGGAAACAGAAGAGTATAAACTTATGGGCTATACTCCGGAACAAATGAAAGACAGCTACGCACACGAAGCCGTAATCTGGGATCTTTTTATTAAGAATTCACTATTGCAGGTTACAGATAAAAATATTTTGAAAAATTACATTGATGAAGGCCCTAAAACGCAGGAACTTGGAGAAGGAGCACCCGGAAATATTGGGTCGTTTGCAGGATGGCAGATTGTTAAAAAATATATGCAGAAAAAACCCGCAACTACTTTACAGGAACTAATGACCCTGGACAGCGAAATTATTTTCCAGGAGGCCAAATATAAGCCTTGATTTTAAGCCGCCTGAGCCTGATGCTTTTTTATAACTATTGGTTGTTTTCCCAATGATTTCATCATTCTGAAATGGGAGGATATCGCTCCAAATAAAGTATCGTATTTGTTGTAAGGCAGGTTAAACTCCTTACATTTCTCTATTACAATTTTGCTGATTGCAGGATAATGAACATGGCTTACTCTTGGAAATAAGTGATGTTCAATCTGAAAATTCAGTCCGCCTACAAACCAGGAAATTACCGGGTTACCCATAGCAAAATTGGAACTGGTTCTTACTTCATGTTCCGCCCAGGCGGTTTCAATGTGTTTCGTTTCATCCAAAGCTACGGTTTCAAACTCTGTATTTTCTACTACGTGTGCCAGTTGAAATACCAGGGATAAAGTAATGCCCATCACTATATGCAACACCAAAAAACCGAGCAGCCACGGGCCAACGCCCCAAACCATTGCAGGAACAACCATATAAAATGTGAAGTAAGATATTTTAGTAGCCCAAAAAATAATGTGATTTTTTGTATTCAGTTTCCAGGCCTCTGTTGTATAAATTTTACGTGTAAAATATTTTGTGAAATCCATAAAAAACAACCAAAAAATGGAAGACAATGCATAGACTGGTAACAAGTACAAATGCTGTATTTTATGTGCAGGCACCCATTTTTGTGATTCGCATTGACGAATGATCGGGCTCTTTGCGATGTCATCATCTATGCCGTCCACATTGGTGTAAGTATGATGAATAATGTTGTGCTTTTGTTTCCAGAAATAAGAACTTGCACCCAGTGCATTTGCAGTTAAACCCAATGCATCATTTAGCCATGGCTTGGTGCTGTAACTGCCATGGTTGGCGTCGTGCATCACGCTAAAACCAATGCAGGCAAATACATATCCCAGGATACCGCACAGTCCCAATGCAGGCCATGCATTCATTTTAACAAACATAAGACTTCCGTAAATAATAATGGCAGCGCTGATTAATGTGATGGTTTTAATGTATAACCGCCAGTCGCCGGTTCTCTTTTTATGCCTGGTAGTAAAATACTGATCAACGGCAGCTTTAAGACTTATGTAGAATTGATTATCTCTGTTATCGAAAGTTACTTTTGCCATGATGGATATTGGTATTTTTTATTTTGCACATTCCAAGGTAGGTAAATAAGCTGAATATGAAATGATAAAGTATCGCTTTAATTCATCTTAAAAGGAACAGTCATTTCAAAAGCAGGTATAGTTACGTCGAACTCCTTACCACTATTAATATTTTCCATTAAATAAGTGCCATACATCTTGCCCATTTCTGTACGCAGGTTACAGCCACTGATGTATTGATATTCCTCCCCTGGATTGATTTGCGGTTGCAACCCTACAACTCCTTCACCTTCAACTTCCCTTAAGCTTCCGGTAGCATCATATATATACCAGTGCCTGCGCAATAACTTTACTGGATAGGAATTGTTATTTTGTATGGTAATCCGGTAGGCAAACATATACTCATTTTCAGATGGATTGCTGTATTCCGGCTGAAAAAAAGTTTCAACACTTACCGTAATTCCTTCTGATATTTTTGAGATCATGTATTGGTCGCTTTTTGTAAAAATAGTTTAAAAATCAGCCAATTGTTGTAAATTGATATAAGTTAATTGTTAAAACATATGCCTGCTTCAACCCATCATTATTCCAATGGAGAAATCACCATTTTGTGGCAACCTTCCTTATGCAAACACTCCGGTATTTGTTTCAAAGGTTTACCTGCCGTGTTTGATCCCCGGCGAAGACCTTGGATAGATATAAGGCAATCATCAACTTCCATAATTATTGAGCAGATAAAAAAATGTCCGAGCGGTGCGTTAAGTATTGTTACAGAGCCAAATGCAATGCAACAATAAGAACTGTATAACTCAACCAGCTTTTTTTGAATTGGTATATCCATTTTTTTGCAACCATTGCAATATCTTATCCCTGTTATCGCCCTGAACAATGATTTCACCATCTTTCACCGAACCTCCTGTTCCGCAAAAACTTTTAAGTTTTTTTCCCAAGTCTTCCCTGTCAGTATTTTTGCCTGTGAAACCTTCAATTAAAGTAACTGCTTTTCCTGCCCGGTGTTTTTTATCTAACCAGATCTTTAGCTTTTGCTGGGCGGGTGGCAATGTTTCATCTTCTTCCACATTTCCAGTCTCCGGTTTAAAATTGGGATCTGTTGAATAAACCAATCCACCCAAAGAGGTTATTTTTTTTTGTGCCATGGCTGCTGTTTGCTTTTTGAAATAACACTATTTCATCAACGGTATTTCCAATATAAAATTATTGTTTATTGTAATTTTTGCATTTAAACGTAAGTCACCATGTTCATAATCGCTGTAAGTTTAATCTTGATTTATTTCAAAATTAATCCAGTTGCATTATTTACGCTATTACTCATACAGTCTTAAATCTACCGGGTATAGAGGCCTTTAAGCTCAAATCCAGGCTTCTTGCCTGGTGTATAATGGCTCCGCTGGAAATATAATCAACACCGGTTGCAGCGTAGCTTTCAATATTGTCCAGGTTAATGCCACCACTGGCTTCTGTTTCATACTGATCTTTGATAATTTGCAAGGCTTCGGTTATTAAAGCAGGTGTAAAATTATCCAGCATTATCCTGTTTACCTTGCCTGTTGCCATCACTTTTCGCACATCGTCAATGGTCCTGGTTTCCACCTCAATCAGTAATCCGGGTTGTACATTTTGTACGTAATCGTACGCCTTATTAATAGCCATTTCTATACCGCCACAATAATCAATGTGATTGTCCTTGAGCATAATCATATCAAATAAACCAAAACGATGGTTAACGCCACCGCCTATGCGTACAGCTTCTTTTTCAAGCAACCTGAAATTAGGAGTTGTCTTCCTCGTATCAAGCAATTTTGTCTTATAGCCTTTTAATTTATCGGTATATAATTTCGTAAGTGTGGCAATACCGCTCATGCGTTGCATGGTGTTCAGCACCAGTCTTTCCGTTTGCAAAATAGTATGTATCCTTGCTTCTACCTCAAATGCCAGTTCACCAAAATGCATCGGTTCGCCATCCTTTTTAAAGGTTGAAAAAGTAACGTCAGGTTGCACATAACGAAATATTTTTTCTGCTACTGTAACTCCCGCCAGGATACCTTCTTCTTTAATTTTAAGTATTGCTTTACCATTGGCCGTTGCATCTATACTTGATAAGGTAGAATGATCTCCATCGCCGATATCTTCTGCCAGTGCGTTTTTTATCAGCAGGTTTAGCTGTTCGTCATAATTCATAGCAGGCAAATGTAAAAAATAAAAAACCTGTAATAGAAAAAGTCTTACAGGTTAATAATATATTGGCGGAAGGTAAAAATAAGGTCAATGATTTTCAAAACGCAATTCCTGGATTACCTGCAGGTCCCCCTTTTGCTTCATATACACAGTCGTTCGGTAAGTACCGGCTTTGGTGACAAGTTTCCCGATGCAATACTGCGATTGTGAACCTGCATTCTGACCTTTATGAATCACTTCAAAGCTTTTTACTATGTTAGTGGCAAAAAAATCTTTCAGTACGAGCTCTCCCTGGCTTTTACTATAGCTATTGCTTTTATCGGGCATGGTAATTTCAACGGTATTGTCAAAAAATTTCGCTATTTGAGCGGAGTTGCCTGTTTGCATGGCAGCTATTACATCATCAATCCCAACTTTCAAGGTAAAAGAGGATAAAAACAGGCCGGTAAGTATTGGAACAATCGTAAAGAAGCGTTTCATAAAGAAATTTTAGTGGTCATTTTGCTAAAAACGTGCCAGCTCCGAATAATATTTTAGGCTGAAAGATAAAGCGATCTACTACAATGACAATAAGCTTTTTATAAAAGCTGCAAAAAAGTTAACTTTACACCATGAAAGACAAAAAAGCAATACTAATAATCATGGATGGATGGGGACTCGGCAAAATTAAAAGCAGTGATGCCATTCAGCACGCCAAAACTCCTTTTGTTAGCTCTTTATATACTAAATATCCCAATGCAACTTTGGTTACCTGCGGCGAAGATGTAGGATTGCCTGAAGGACAGATGGGCAATAGTGAGGTTGGTCATTTAAATTTAGGTGCAGGAAGAATTGTTTACCAGGAACTGCAAAGAATAAATGTCGCCATCCGAAGTGGTGAATTTCAACAAAACCCGACCTTGCTGAATGCAATCAGCTACGCCAAAGAAAATAATAAAACATTGCATTTGCTGGGTTTGGTAAGTGATGGCGGTGTGCATTCTCATATCAATCATGTTAAAGCCCTGGCTTCACTTTGTGCAGCGCAAGGCCTGCAAAATGTATTGGTTCATGCGTTTACTGATGGCAGGGATACCGACCCTAAAAGCGGATTGGGCTTTTTAACAGATTTGCAAAATCATCTGCAGACTTCTGCCGGTGATATAGCAACAATAACAGGCAGATATTATGGAATGGACCGTGATAAAAGATGGGAAAGAGTTAAACTGGCGTATGATGCAATGGTACATGCAACTGGCATAGCTACAAATGATGTTTTGGGAGCTATCAAAAAATTATACGATGAAGGCATAACTGATGAATTTATAAAACCCATTATTAACAGCAATGTTGCTGATACAAAAATTAAGGAAGGTGATGTGGTTATCAGCTTCAATTTTAGAACTGACCGCTGCCGCGAAATAACAGAAGTGCTTACTCAGCAAAACATGGCTGAGTTTGGCATGCATAAGTTAAACCTGCATTACACAACCATGACGCAGTATGATCAGTCTTTTGAAAACGTACATGTTGTTTTTAAAAATGATGATCTTAAAAATACACTGGGTGAAATTTTGGAGCAAAACAACAAAACTCAGATACGTATTGCCGAAACTGAAAAGTACCCGCATGTATCTTTCTTTTTCAGCGGTGGCAGAGAAGTGCCTTTTGAAGGAGAAAAAAGAATTATGATTCAGTCTCCAAAAGTAGCTACATACGATTTACAACCAGAAATGAGCGCTTATGAAGTAGCTGCAGCAATTGTTCCGGAAATTGAAAATAAAACGGCTGATTTTATTTGCTTAAATTTTGCTAACGCAGACATGGTGGGTCATACAGGCGTTTGGGATGCAGTAATAAAAGCAGTGGAAACAGTAGACACATGCGTAGAGAAAGTTGTTACAGCTGCTTTGGCAAGCGATTATGCAGTTTTCCTGCTGGCAGATCATGGTAATGCAGATTATGAAATTAATCCGGATGGCACGCCCAACACTGCGCATTCGCTGAACCTGGTGCCGTTTTTTGTTATTGATAATAAATGGAGAGGTGTTGTGAAAAGTGGCAAATTGGGAGATGTCGCCCCTAGCATTTTAACCATGATGGGGCTGGCAATTCCAAAAGAAATGACGGGTAATATTTTGATCGGCTGATTTGTTGGTGAATAAATTTCCTTGCTCAATGCTTTCGTACTATTTTGTTCTTTTTATCCATAAAACTTAACCATGAAAAAAGTATTGCTTGTGTTGATTGTTATCCTGGTGATAATACAATTTATTCATCCGGCAAAAAATAGCAGCTCGGAGGATGCGATGCTCGTGAATGACATCAGCAAAAAGTATATAATACCACAAAACGTACACGACATTTTAAAGACGAGTTGTTACGACTGCCACAGCAACAATACAGTTTACCCCTGGTATTCAAAAATACAGCCGGTTGACTGGTGGTTAACCAATCATATCAATGAAGGAAAAAAGGAAGTCAATTTTTCGGAATTTGCAACCTATGGCATAGGAAGGCAATACAAAAAACTGGAGGAGATTATGGAGCAGGTGAAAGAAGATGAAATGCCATTGTCTTCCTATACTCTTATTCACAAAAACGCAATACTTTCAGCTGATAAAAAGCAGGTGCTCACCGCCTGGGCCACCGGTTTGAGAGACAGTATAAAGGCTAATACACCAGCAGACAGCCTTGCAAGAAAAAGGCCGCCTGCAATAAAATAATACCGTAATATTTGCAACAGCGATTTTTATGGTTGTTATCAAGCAACAGGTGTATAATTTTTATTGCAAAGCAGCAACTAATAGGCTTAAATTGTCTATATTTAAGGTGTTAAACCAAGCACAACTATGACAGAAGAGACCATGCTTAATGGATGTCTTGAAAATAATGCCGCCGCTCAGGAAGCGTTGTATATGCGTTTAAGCCCTAAAATGCTTGGCGTATGCTATCGCTTCGCAAAAAACAGGGAGGATGCGGAAGACATGCTGCAGGAAGGTTTTATTAAAGTATTTGCTCAAATCCATCAATACCGCAATGAAGGTGCGCTGGAAGGATGGATAAGAAGAATTGTGGTGCACACTTGTATTAATATCCTCAAAAAAAACAAAAAGTTTTCTGACAGTGTAGATATTAACTATGCAAATGGCATTGGCATACGCGAAGAAACGATCCCTTCTATAATGCAGGCGAAACAGGTGGTTGAATGCATCCGGTTACTTCCGGTAGGCTATCGTACAGTATTGAATTTGTATGCTGTGGAAGGCTATTCACACAAAGAAATCGGGGATATGCTTGACATTGAAGAAAGCACCAGCCGTTCGCAATATACAAGGGCGAAAGCTATGCTGGAAGATATTTTAATTAAGAAAAATATTTTACTGAAGCCAAGAACCAAAAGCGGTGTTGCATTGACGGGAGCTATAGCTTCAAATTAAAACGACCAGACTAATAAAACATACGAATTAGATTAACGATTGCTTTTTACCAAAACCAACAGAAATTTCGTCGATAATGGAGAGAAATTTAGATATAGATAGTTTTGAACGGTTGCTTAAGGACAGGTCAGATGAATTTAAAATGTATCCTGAAAAACGAGTATGGCACAGCATTTATAACAATATTCATCCGGGTAGAAAATGGCCATCTGTCGCAATGAGTATTACTTTAATAGGCATTCTTCTTTTAACCGGCTACCTGAATACAGATACAAAAAATGCAGGCAAACGATTCGCTTCGCAAAATCAACATAATGAAACTAAACCGGCTGATCCCACCACTGCTATTTACATTCCGCTTTTAGACAAAATACATTTTAACAACCAACCATCTAAACCATATGCAAATAATTCTACTTTAAACTTCTCTGGTCAATCTTTTATTGATAACATTGAACAACAGGACATGTCCAGTAAAAGTGTTAACAATCTGCAGGAACCGCCGAATCTGGTTAAGACACTGTCCGGTGTGAATAACAAAAGCAACGGCGACAATTTAACTCACGAGCGTTTTATTTCATTAGCTAAAATTGAATCAACTGAAATCGCTCCTATCAAAAATGACCCTGATTTCAAGACTATACCTGCAAACAGGCCGGCGATATTTCACAACAAGGTGCTGATTGTTTCACTGGATAATTCGGAAAACAAAATCAGACACCAGAATGTAAATAACGTTACGTCAGAAAAAAATATCGTAACCGGAAGTGAAACCGATTTATCTGCCAATGATGTCACCCTCAAAAATAAAGGGCTTTTATCTGCAGAAACAATATCAACTGATAAAAATGAAACATTGATTTTATCAGATGAAGAAAAAGCATGGGTTGAAAATTATGCAATGTATAACAGACCGGCTCCCAAAAAATGGGCAGGTAAATTAGGGTGGCAAATGTATTTCACTCCATCTGTGGTTTACAGGCAACTAAAAAATACTATTTCAGATGGTGCTGACGTAAATCGGGATGTTGCACAACATCCCTCCTACGGACTGGAAATAGGAAGTGGTTTTACCTATCCGGTGTTAAAAGGGCTTAGAATAAGAACTGGTTTGCAACTCAATTTCACCATGTACAATTCGGATGCTTTTACTAATTCTCACCCGGTTGCAACTACAATTACGCTTGTTTCTTCTGAATCTCATCAGCCTTATCCTGCATACAGGTCAACTGCTTATTCTAATATTGATGGTATATCTGCCGTTAAATTACACAATGAAACTTTTCAGATCTCATTACCTGTGGGTATGGACTTAAAAATAGCTGGTAATGAAAACTTACAATGGAATATAGGTGCAACAATACAACCAACTTATGTAATGGGAGGCAAATCCTATTTGCTTTCTTCTGACAAGAGAAATTATATAAAAGAAACTTCACTTTTAAACCACTGGAATGTGAATGCAGGCTTTGAAACATTTGTAAGCTATAAAACAGACAAAGGGATTACATTTCAGTTTGGACCACAATTCAGGAAACAGTTATTTACAACCAACAGCAAGCGCTATATCATCCAGGAAAAGTTAAACAACTATGGCTTTAAATTCGGTATCACCAAGTTGTTGAAATAATTACTGTCATTTTTTTTTACAGCACTTCTCTTTCAGTTTGTGATCTTATTTAACAAAAACCGCAGCACGTTCGCAACTGCGGTTTTTGTTTTACAACAGCTTTCTGTTTAATTTTGGCGCATGAAAAAATTATTTTTTCCGGTACTTATCTCTGTTTTAATAAGCTGTAACAACAATACAAAGAATGCTTTGCCTGCCACTATAGCAGAGTCTGCTCCGGCAATAAATGAAGCCAAAAAAGATTCATTTTTCCCCGTCACGTCTTTCATCAGGGGACAAATTCGTTCATTTGATTCTTTGCTTGTCACACCGTTACACACCACCGTAATCAATGATAAAACAGATTCTGTATGGATAAAACAAAATGCTTTGATTCCATTGCTAAAAGATTTTCTTTCTCCCGAAATAAAAGAAACCAACCTTACTTCATTTTTTAAAGAATCTTCTTTTAATGATCAAACTTTAAACGCCGTTACATTCACATACGATCCTGTAAGAACTTTACCTGATTCAATCTCACTGCGGCACTGGGATGTTTATATTGACCCTGAATCTGGAAAAATTTCGAAGATATATCTTGTAAAGCAACTGAAAGGGAAGGAAGGTAATATAACGCAGCAACTAACCTGGAAAACAAATAAATGGGCGGGCATAAATACCATTTTGAACAAGCCGGACGGGACCAGTATTTTATTAAAGGCTGAAAAATTCATCTGGAATTTTACTGAGTAAAAATGCCTTTTACAATCTATACAAATAATGACACAAAAAGAATTTGCTTTATTGGCTGCTACAATTCCTTTGCAGCCGGGCATTTATAAATATTACGATAGCAATAATGAATTGTTGTATGTTGGGAAAGCAAAAAGCCTGCGCAAAAGAGTAAGCTCTTACTTTTCTAAAACCTATACCAACTATAAAACACATGAACTTGTTCAACGGATACGTAAGATTGAATTTACCATTGTAAACAGTGAGCAGGATGCTTTCTTGCTGGAGAATTCGCTGATCAAAAAATTTCAGCCATTATTTAATATTAATCTGAAGGACGATAAATCTTATCCCTACATAGTCATAAAAAACGAACCCTTTCCACGAGTTTTTTTTACAAGAAGAAAAATTAACGACGGTTCTCAATACCTCGGCCCATACACTTCTGTTGGTAAAGTAAGGGAACTGCTTGACTTTATTAAACAAACTATCCAGCTAAGAACATGCAAGCTCAATTTGACAGCTACCAATATTGAAAAAAAGAAATTCAAGGTTTGCCTGGAGTATCACCTGGGCAATTGTAAGGGACCATGTGAAGCGCTGCAATCGTTGGAAGATTATGAGGAAGGCTTACAACAGTTAAAGAATATTTTGAAAGGAAATCTTTCGCCGGTAATACAACATTTCAAAGCTGATATGCAGGAAAAGGTTGCGCAGCTTGAATTTGAAAAGGCTGGGCTGATAAAAAAGAAACTGGAACATTTACAGCAATACAAAGCCAGGTCTGCGGTTGTTAATGAACGTATGGGAACCATTGATGTGTTTAGTATACTTGAAGAAGGAGATACTGCTTATGTAAATTACCTTGCAGTAAGCAATGGTAATATTGTACAAACAAAAACGATTACACTTAAAAAGAAACTGGATGAAACTGCAGACGAAGTTTTAATCTTCGCGATAGCGCAGCTAAGAGAAACCTTTAACAGCGAGGCCAACGAAATCATTGTACCATTTACGATAAGTTATCCGCAACAGGATATTGTTGTTACCTGCCCCAAAGGTGGTGATAAGAAAAAACTGCTTGACCTGTCGGAAAAAAATGTCAATTATTTTAAAGAAGAACTCAGAAAAAAGAAGCTGCTTTTATTGGAAGACAAAACCGCATTGGAAGTAAATAACGTGTTGGTACAACTACAAAAAGATCTTCAATTGCAAGAACTACCGGTCAATATTGAATGCTTTGATAACTCCAACTTTCAGGGAAGTTATCCTGTATCTGCCATGGTAAGTTTTAAAAATGGACAGCCAAGCAAAAATGATTACAGAAGATTCAATGTAAAAACTGTGGCAGGTATCAATGATTTTGCTACCATGGCGGAAGTAGTTTACCGCCGCTATAAACGTTTAAAAGAAGAACAAAAACCATTTCCACAGCTGGTTATCATTGATGGCGGTAAAGGCCAGTTAAGTGCTGCAATGGAAAGTATTGAGAAACTTGAATTGACAGGAAAACTGACACTTGTCGGGCTGGCAAAGAATGAAGAAGAGCTTTTTTACGCAGGCGACTCAGAGTCGTTGAAATTACCCTGGGATAGTGAAAGTTTAAAATTGATCAGGAGAATACGTGATGAAGTACATCGTTATGGTATTACTTTTCACAGAAATCAACGGAGTAAAGGCAGCTTTAAAAATGAGCTGGAACATATTGAAGGAATTGGAAAATCTACAATTGACATTCTGCTTAAAAATTATAAGTCTGTAAAGAATATTAAAGTACAAACATTAGAGGAGTTGACAACGGCCATCGGCAAGTCCAAAGCAACTATATTGATTGATTATTTTAATCAGGCAATAAATGCCCACTCGTAGACATAAAAAAAGGGCCAGGATAAAAATCCAGCCCCGTTTAAAATCCAATATCCTATGAAAAACCAAGACAAATATATAGATTAGTTTTTTCTCTGTCCAAACGCTTAGCTGAATATTATACAATTGGCGACTTTGACTGAGTAAACGGCAGAATTCGATTTCAATGATGCACCTGAAGATAGATTTTAGCCGGCCCTGATTGCGTCTGTTGAAAACTGAACCAAAGTTACGGGTATTAAAAAAGGCTGTCTCAAAAGTTGAGCAGCCTTTTTTTTCGTTATATAGCGGTGTGTAAATTG
>NZ_JAUFQJ010000012.1 GCF_030409685.1 Ferruginibacter paludis | reverse complement strand
CTTCGCCTAACATCCCGCCGCAACCGGCCAGGTAGATTCTTTTTTTCATTGCTGAGGGTTTTGATTGATATAATCGTTTGAGTGATAGTTTTATTATTTTAATAAACTTTAAATATTATTCCAAAAAGAATTTAAATTCCCTTTTCAGGGAATTTAAAAAATTATTAAATTGGCAAGAAAATGTTTGCTGTTTACTTTACAATTTACATATGTAAAGTAGCCCGTGCTAAAAAATGAAAACTTGGGTGAATGAAAGGAAACTCTACAAATTCCACTAACAGCTTAGGTTGTATTATTGTATTTAGGCTGATATAAGGTCAGCTTTTAAATCCAGTTTTTGAATTACTGAATTTATAGTATTCCAGTGTGTTTCATAATTAAATAAATCATAACTGTGTTTCCTTGCCTGCTCACCTAATTTCTTTACCAGTTCGTCATCATTCCACAACCGCAATAATTTTTCCCTGAGTTGCGATTGATTTCCTGCTTCAAATAAAAGGCCTGTTTGTTCATTGATTACAAGTTCAGGAATACCGCCAATATTAGCCCCTACTACAGGCTTTGAAAAAAGAAAAGTCTCTGAAACAGAAAAAGGATAATTTTCATACCATTCGGAAGGACATACGCCAAAGCTGGCGTGCTGTGTTAGTTCAAATATATCATCCTTCTTTTTAAAACCTAACAACTCAACATTTGAGATATGCTCCGTTTGTATGTAATTAGTTAAGCTTTCTTCTGCGTTACCTCTTCCTGCTATTTTTAAATGGATATCTGTACCTCTTACGGCTTCGATTAACGTTTTTACTCCTTTAATATCTTCGAGTCTACCTACATACAGTATATACTTACCCGTGTTGGGTGGAGTGGGCGCACTCTTTGATCGTTCTATAAAATTGTCCACCAGTGAAATGTCATAGCATAAACCAGAAAGGAGCATTTTGTTTTTATCGAACCCGAACTGCAGGAATTTGTTTAAAATAAACCGGGAAGGACACAAGTAAAAATCAACCAGATGGTAAGTATTTTTTTTGTGATAGTAGTAAGCCTCGAATGTAGCCAGGGCACTAGCTAATAAAGAATTTTTTTTGCATTTGTTTATCGCACAATGATAAAAGGAACCATCCATGCACTTTTCACATACTTTTCCTTTAGAAACAAAAGAATTTTCAGGACATATGATTTTATAATCGTGTAGAGTCCATATAATTTTAATGCCTTTTTTGTGCAGCTTTTCTACAATAGCCGGCGTTATGTAATGATGGATATTGTGCAAGTGAGCAAACTTAATATCGTGCTTTTCTAAAATTCTGTCCAGCTTATTCAATGCGTCTGACGAAACAACAGAAGTTCTTAAAGCTTTTATGCCATTACTGATAGTTTTGTGTTTATTAAGCTCTTTAAAGTCATAGGCACTCACAAAGTATTTTGAATACGGAGAAAATGTATTTTTTTTATTGTGCGTGGAAAAAGGGATTACTTCATAGCCATGTTTCTCATAAAGCTTATGTATATTCTCGATATAAGTCCAGTCGCCCCCCGTGGCATACCAAGACCAGTTAACTAAAAGTAATTTCATTTTTCCAGATATAAGAATGAGGTTAGTGTTATCTATTTGTTCATAGGCTGTACAATATTCCATCAAATAGTAAACAATCGGCTTTATTTATATCTATGTTGAACCATTGAATTGCGGCTGATCAAATCCAAAAGAATTTTCATTAACCCAAATCAATTAGTCAAATATAAGTGAATAACAGATGTAATTCGCAAGCATAGAGCCGCATAACGAAATTTTAATTTCTACATCCCATTCAGTTAGTCTAAAAATCCTTTATAATATTGGTCCATATATTGTTTCAGGGCTGCCC
>NZ_JAUFQJ010000011.1 GCF_030409685.1 Ferruginibacter paludis | reverse complement strand
AAGGAATTAAACAATACAAAGAGACGATCATCCAGGTTCCAAGGCCTGACAAAAATATTTCCCAAAAAAAACGCACAGGGCATAGTAAAAGAGCTGCAATCGAACCTGTAATCGGACATTTAAAACGAGACTACAGATTATGCAGAAATTACCTGAAAGGAATATTAGGTGATAATATAAACGTAATTCTGGCTGCTGCAGCTATGAATTTTAAACGACGAATTAACCTCTGGCGCACAGAGGCAATTAACTGTTGGATACTGATTTATAAAATGATTATAAATGCTTGCTGGATTTTTATGCCCCCAAAAATTAAAATCGACTTTTTGAGGGACGACTAATTACAGTGCGTCATATAACAAAAAAGAGGCCGCTCTACTTCTGAGACGGCCTCTTTTTTAATTTACCTTATTTTAATTTAGTAGTCTTAAGCATATTCGCATCTGCTTCGTTTACAGGCTTAAAACTTACCTTTTATTAATTTAAAAGTCTGAACATTGCTTGCCTGTTGAACCTGAACTGTATACATTCCAGGAATAAAATTACCACCGAAAGTATAGGTCTGATTGCTTGCACCTACAGTCTTAAATAATATTTTTCCGTCATAACTCATTACGGTGATATAAATCTTTTCAGAAGATCCACCACTGGCTACCAAATTGAACAGCGAAGTTGACGGGTTGGGATAACACGTGATTTTAAGTGCTGTAGTTGTTAACGTAGTGGCAGCTGCGGGAGCAGCCAGTGACGCCGAAGCTGAAGCCGCGCTTCTTAGTCCTGCAGTGTTGAGGCCTGCTGCAGGATCTGTCAAAACATAGGCAAAAGAAGTACAGCCGCTTGCATCTGTCACATAATATTTAAAATAGCCTGATCCCACCACGAATTTACCTGTTCCTGCGTAAGGGGGCGTTCCTCCGTTTGCACTAACAGTAACTGTCGTACTGCCATTTACGAGGGCCGGGGCATTTGCATAGGCTTGTAAAGCGGTAGTTGGCTGTTGGATAACAATACCGACCGTGTTTGCTAAACCTGTAGCATCTGTTACAGTAAAATATTTGGTGCCGTTAATCTGGGCACTATTATCCCAGGTAGCTGTATGGTTACCGTTCAGACTCCAAGTGAAGAGACCTGATATTCCACTTTCGAAATCGCCCGCAGGGTATACATTCGGACCGACCAAGTCTCCGGCAGGGGTTGCTTCAAAAAACGCGATATTGTCGATATAGGTCGTACCGGAATTTTCCGCTACTTCAATCAGGAAGCTGGCATCGGTTGTGGTAATCGGGCCATTAAAAATAAACTGGTGGTCAACTCGGCTTGTCCCGAATGTGCTTGTCTGCGTTGGCGTAAGACTATAATAAGGAGATTGCGTTTGACGGATACTAGCTCTTACAACGCCATTGCTCGTTGTACCCAGTGTAGAAAAACGCAATACATACGATTTACTCGAATAAACGGTTCCAATTGTCCAATAATTTAATGTGTAATTGTCTGTAGGCGTATTAAACGAAAGTTTCAATGATCCGCTGCCTGAAGAAAGTCCGGTAAAACTACCGGTTCCGGAATAAGGAGCTGTTCCCCCAGCCGCGCTTACCGTAGCAGTAGTCGTGCCGCCAAAACAAGCTACCGGACTAGCTGCAGCACTAAGACTGAGTGTGCCGCCCGAGGTGGAAGTCGTGGGGACAGTAGGAATAGTAATTGGTTGCGGCGAAGTCAACGAAACTGTCGGTGGGGCAACCGTGATACTGGTCGTGCTGACACATCCACGGGCGTCTGTTACCGTATAGGTATAATTTCCTGCACCGACAGTAAAGTTGCCCACTCCGGTATAAGGTGCTGTTCCACCGTTGGCAGTTACTGAAACAGTCGTGCTGCTGCTGCCGGATAAGATGGCCGGTGCGGTAGAACTTGCCTGCAAGGCAGCCAGCGGCTGGCTGATTACAACGCCGGTGGTAGACTTGGCGCCTGTTGCATCCGTTACTGTAAAATAACTGGTTCCGTTTATCCTGGAACTGTTATCCAATGAAGCCGTATGGTTACCGTTTATGCTCCAGGTAAAGAGATTGGATATGCCCGCTTCAAAATTGCCTGAAGAGTATAAATTTTCACTCACCAGATTACCAGATGACGTCGCTTCAAAAAATGCGATGTTATCGACATAAATGGTTCCGGAATTTTCTGATATTTCAATCAGGAAGCTAGCGTCGGTTGTGGTAGCCGGCGCATTAAAAATAAACTGGTGGTCCACCCTGCTTGTTCCAAACGTGCTGCTTTGGCTACTAATAATGGGTAGATAAGGGGAAGCTGTCTGCCGAAGGGAGGCTTTGACAACTCCGTTACTACTGCTACCCAGTGTCGTAAATCTTAAAACATAAGATTTGGTACTGTAAACCGTACCTATACTGTAATATAAACTCGTAAAATTGGTACTGGCTGAATTATTAAAAGTAAGCTTAAGGGAGGCGTTACCCGAACCGGCCTGGGCGGAACCAGTGCCTGTATAGGGTGCTGTTCCTCCGCTTGCGGCAACAGTAGCAGTAGTACTTCCTCCAAAGCAGCTGACAGCGGGTGCAGTTGCTATGCTTGTTAAAGACGAATTGCTCGTTGCAGGCGGAGGTGCCTGAGGATTGGAATTGTCGAGTATCAATATCTTGGATGTGTAGGGTGCCAGGGTTACAGTGCCGGGATAAGCCGTATTGTCCACACCAATGTAATTTGCTCCAAGGCTGATCGTCTTGCTGCTGGTAGAGGCATTGTATTCAAAACGCACCTGTGATTCCACCGGAATCGTTGAGGCATTGACCGCATAAAACTCTATATTGTCAATATATGTCTGGCCGGAAGACTGGAGCACTTCGATCAGGTAACTCGGGTTGGCTTCTGACGCTGTAGGCGTGATTAAGAATTCATGTACCTGTGCCGTATTACCAAAAAATTGCGATTGCGTGGCGCTGATAGAATTGTAAGGAGAATTGGTCTGACGCAAAGACGCCTTTATAGTTCCATTGACAGTAGTGCCGAGGGTGGTAACTCTCAGCAAATAGGTATTACCTGCAGTTACAGAAGTTCCTATGGGGGCATACATCGTGGTAAACTGTGTAGAAGAAGAATTAGGTGTAATTACGACAGAACCTCCTGATATCTTGTTTGTGTTATCCCAACCTGCCGTAAAATTACCGTTCGAACTCCAAAAAGTGACGTTGCTGCTACCCGACTGAAAAGTTCCATTCGGCACACTGTTGGCAGTCAATAAACTGTTTATTTTGTAAGTAGGAATAACTGGGGTTGCCTTGGAATTATAATCCTGGTTAATATACGGCTTCCATTGGTCCAGATTCAAAATAGGGGGCTGTACAAAGGTTCCGTTTTGATATTCATGGTAAAAGAAGAAAAACGGAGAGGTGACATCATTTCTGTAATAATTATTATCAAAAGTCCCTATGGCCCTCATGTCCGTTTGAATATCTGTTACGTTCGGAACAAACAACTCCCCATTCCAGTAAAAAAAGGAAGATTGGTTACTGTACAAAGGAAAAAATATATTATTTTTAAACGTATTGTTTCTGAGCAGGGGGCCGCCGTAAAATCGTTGAAGGTCAAGTGCGTTTTGTGTATTGTAAATGGTGTTCCCAGTCGTGGTGACATTGGATATATTATCATAAAATAAGCCCCCTCCGACACAATTGGCAACCGAGTTGTCTGCGATGATTAAATTGTCTGATGCCACGTCAAGGTAGATGCCCCTTCCACCATCTTTAAGGGTGGGATTGTTGGTGCCAAGACTAGCGCCAATGGCATTGGTCACAATATTGCCCGTAACGCTTCTATTGGTAAGGGTGGTTGAACTTTCCCAGTTATAAATCCCGCCGCCATCATCTTTCACCTGACAAAAATTGGTGACAAAATTGTTTTTGATGTTAACACTGGCTCCGCCAAATTGTATGCCGTTAAATCCAACGCCATCTACCGTATTGTATTCCGCCAGTGTGTTACTGCCGTTAAGTGAAATGCCAATATATGTATTGTCGCCGCTCATACCCATGCCCGCCAGGAGTGCTGTATTGGTTACTGTATTGTTTCTGACAGAAGTGGGACTAACGAAAGTATTGTTTACACTTATACCAGTGCTTAACGCATTTTTTACCAGGTTTCCTTCCAGGCTGATATTGGGTATATTCTGAATCCAGATGCCGTAGGTCCCTGAATTGTTGACATCGCAGTATTGGATGGTAACGGAGCCACTGTTTGTGGCAGATATCCCGGCAGTGTTTCCTCCTTCTACACTAATATTATCCACGGTCAGGTAGCTATTTCCTCCCAAGTTCAATACATTGTCTATTGTGCTGACATTAATTGCATAGTTGGAAGGGCTATTACTTCCGAAATACATCTGAAGCGTTTTATTGCTTTTATTGAAATACCATTCGCCTAACTTGTCCAGCGTCCTGGGGTCGTTCTGTATAAAATACCCAAAATTAGCCAGCCCGGGGTAGGTATTGGGCGTAGGGGGATTTGTATAATTTAAAGTGGTACCGGAATGACTGGTTATTTTACAAATATCCAGTATCCAGCGGACTTTCCTAATTACCACATCGGCCCCTGTCCAATTGGGAGATCCTGGCAATTCATTGTCGGTGATCGAATTGGACCCCACGGATTCATAGTTTAAATACCCTCCGTTAGCAGCATCGGCATTTGGGTAGCGGCCCATTGCCTGCGAAGCACCATTTAAGGTAATCATGTTCAAAGCAGTACTGGCAGATCCCACGGTAGTTTGCCAAATACCATTACCTACATTACTCCAGTTTTGGACGTTTGTAAAGCCGGAAAATATGGGCTTTGCCCCCGAACCGTAAGCACCAATTGTGATACGACTGGACGAATTTCCAGATGTACTGGCATTGAGTGAACCATAAAAGAAATCACCTCGCTTGAAAAGCAGGTTGTCGCCCGGTTTCAGACTGGAAAAAAAAGCACTTGCTTTTGCCAGGCTCTGCCAGGGAGTGCTTGGGTTTTGCGCCTGTGCAGCCGAATAGGAGTCATTACCGTCGGTGCTAGAAACATAATAGGTGTTGGCCTTTAAATCGGACAATACCAAAGTCATAAAAGTTAATAAAATCAGTTTTAAGCAGTTTTTCATCATTGTAGACTTTTTGGATAATAGTTGAATTTAATATTATGAATTGTAAAAGATTTTTATTTATTGATTAAAATTTTTATCATGCGTAAGTGTTTAGCAATATAATATTGATGACTAAACAATTTTTTAAATAATTATCACTTAAATAGGGGGATAAAACAAAATTGGATTCAATTTTGAAAGACAGCATCATTCAAATACCATGCCTAACGACCTAATTTTTTCAAAAAAAACGCGGCTAGTTAGTAACAAAATTATTGTGGCTGTGGATAAATTTTATGCTGAAATGCTACAACATGAACAGAAAAAATGTTTTTAAGCACTAAAGATTTTTTTCAGTCATTGCAATCAGTGGTAATTTTTCCGGTTTTGATTAGGGGAGATTAAATGCTAACATATATATTTGCAGCTTATGCATAGTTTTGCCGAATTAAAGAAAAACTTAAAAAAAGATTTTACAGGTCTCAAAAAAATAAAAGTTGCCTTATTGGGCGACAATGCTACTCAATTGTTAGTGCAGGCCTTAAGGGGCGAGGGCTTTGTCAGGGGTATTGACCTCGAAATTTGGGAGGCCGATTTTAACCAGATAGCGAGGGAGGTATTAGACCCTGCTTCGGACCTTTACTTGTTTAAACCCGATATAGTTATCCTCTTTTATTCTACGCATAAACTGCTTTCTACATATAATAAACTTCCTACGGATCAGTACAGCGGCCTTGCAAACAGACAATTGGAACTCGTCAATCATATTGTTTCTGCGTTGAATGACAAGCTGAGCTGCAATATTATTTATTACAATTTCAGTGAAATTGATGATTCGATATTCGGCAGCTACGCCAACAAACTATCTTCGTCCTTTTTGTTTCAATTGCGTAAACTCAACTATGAACTAATGGTTTTTGCTTCGCAGAATTCGAATTTTTTTATATGTGACTTATCTTCTGTTCAAAATCATTTTGGGAAGCCGCAGCTTTTTCAGCCCGCTGTCTACATCAATACTGAAATGGTCTTAAGTATTTATATTTTACCCGAGATTGCAAGCAGAACAGTTGATATTATTGCTGCCGGCTCAGGGCATTTTAAAAAATGTCTGATCCTAGACCTGGATAATACGCTATGGGGGGGAATTATCGGCGATGACGGGCTTGAGAATATCCAGCTTGGAAGTTTGGGTATTGGTAAGGCTTTTACAGAATTTCAGTATTGGGTAAAGAAATTGCAAAAAAGAGGAATTATTATAGCTGTTTGTAGTAAGAATACCGAGTCCATTGCGAAAGAACCGTTTGAGCATCACCCGGATATGATTTTAAAGTTGGAAGATATTGCGGTTTTTGTAGCTAATTGGGAAAATAAAGCCGACAATATCAGGAAAATCCAAACTATATTAAATATTGGTTTTGATTCAATGGTATTCCTGGATGACAATCCATTTGAAAGAAATATGGTAAGGGAAAATCTTCCAGACATTACGGTACCGGAATTACCGGAAGATCCTGCTGACTACCTGGAATTTTTATACACATTGAACCTTTTTGAAACTGTTTCCTTCTCCGGTGAAGATTCAGAGAGAACGAAACTCTACCAGCTAGAGGCAAAGCGGTCAGTGCTGCAGCAAAGCTTTGTGAATGAAGGCGACTATTTAAAAAGCCTGGCGATGGTGTCGCTGGTAGAACCCTTTAATAAATTCAATACGCCCAGGGTTGCACAACTTTCGCAAAGATCTAACCAATTCAATTTGCGGACAATTCGGTATACTGAAAAGGATATTGAAGCAGCGAGATTGAATGAAAGCACATTTTCCTTTACATTTACACTGGCAGACAAGTTTGGTGACAATGGGATGATTTGTGTTATCATTCTTGAAAAAGAAGACGAACAAACGCTCTTTATAGATACCTGGTTAATGAGCTGCCGTGTTTTAAAACGAGGAATGGAGCATTTTGCACTGAACACCATAGTCCATTTTGCAAAGGAAAAAGGATTTCTTTATTTAAAGGGTGAATACATTCCCACAGCCAAAAATGAAATGGTAAAAAACCATTATGCCGAACTGGGTTTTAAGCAGTTGGGTGTGTTTTGGATATTGAATTTAAACGAATGCGAGGAGAAGAAAAATTTTATAATCAGAAAGTAGCACAATGGAAAAACCTGAAATACTAGCACAGCTGAATACAATTTTTATTGATATCGCTGACAATGAAAATATTAGATTGAATGAAATGTCATCCGCCGGCAATGTGGAGGGATGGGATTCTTTAACGCATATCCAGCTGGTGGTAGCCATCGAAAAGTATTTCAAAATCCGTTTTACTTCAAAAGAAATCCAGAGCTGGAAAAATGTGGGAGAATTGATGGATAGCATTGCCGCTAAAGTATCTGAATGAATTATTGATTAATCATTTTGTTAAACTCCAGCCCGTCAAATTAAGGTTTTTATGATTTTTACCTCTATACCTTTTTTTTTATTTTTTATTTCTTTTGCCTTTCTATACTATATTTTCCCGCTAAGATTTAGGTGGGTTTGGATATTGGCGAGCAGCCTGTTTTTCTATATGTACGGTAACCCTTACTCTATAATAATCATTGCATCAATTATTTTTGTTACCTGGTTTTGTGCGCTGCGAATGGAGAAGGGTCCTTCTGAAAAAGTTACACCTTATTTTCTTTTCGCGATTATCATAAATATTGCGCTACTCGTGTTCTTCAAGTACGCCAACTTTTTCACGTCCACCGTATTTGATCTTACCAATATTGTGAACACGCAGGTATTTCATGCTGGTGCGCCTTACAGCAATCCCTTTATTCTAAATGTAATAGCACCGTTAGGCTTATCTTACGTTACTTTTCAGGCGATTGGCTATCTCATTGAAATTAAGAGGGGTAATCACAAAGCCGAAGGAAACATTGGCTACCTGTCAACTTTTTTGCTTTTCTTCCCTAAGATAATTGCGGGGCCCGTGGAACGTGCACATCATATTTTGCCCCAGCTAAAACAGTATAAACCGTTTAATTATGATAATATAAGCAAGGGGTTAAAGTTGATTATATGGGGGCTATTTAAAAAATTAGTCATTGCCGACAGGCTATCAATATACGTTGACGCCGTATTAGATAACGCCGGGCATCATTCTGGAACGTCGATTAGTATTGCAGTCATATTTTATGTGTTTCAAATGTACGCCGACTTTTCAGGTTATACCGATATGGCGCTGGGAATTTCAAAAGTGTTGGGTTTTGACCTTTTACAAAATTTCAACAGGCCCCTCCTAGCCAAATCGATAACCGAATTTTGGCGCAAGTGGCACATCTCTTTATCAACCTGGTTCGCCGATTATTTTTATACACCCATTGCAATATCAAAAAGAGATTGGGGCATCTGGAGTGTGGTGTATGCTTTTTTTATAACGTTTATCACTCTTGGGTTTTGGCATGGCGCCAACTGGACATTTGTAGTATTTGGAGCCCTGCAGGGCTTCATACTTACGATTGAATTTTTTACCCGGAAGGCAAGAAAAAATATGCGTAAAAAAATTCCACCATTACTTAATAATATCATTGGTACTATTTTCACGGTTGGTTATTTTGCCCTGTCGCTGATTTTTTTCAGGGCTTCCAGTGTCAAAGATTCATTGATAATCATCAGGAGAATCTTTACCATTAAAGGTCCTGTCTATATTGAAAACCCTACAATAATTTTGTTTTCGTTGCTGGGCATTTTTTTTCTTGCCCTTATTGAATTAAAGAGGGAATATTTTGACACACTTTTCAATATTTCTACAAACAGACATTGGTTCATACGGAACTGCTATTATTGTTTTTTGCTATTGGCAATTTTAATAGCAGGAGTGTTCGACGGGGGAGAATTTATATACTTTCAATTTTGATGAGTCGTTTATGAGCAAGATACTGACACAAATAGTGACGCAACGGGGCTATTTATATCTTTTAAAAAAGCTGGCTGCTTTTATGGTATTGTTTATTCTTTTCGATTTTATTATCGGTAGTTTCTTCCGCTATCTGTATTTCAGGCAGACCTCGGGTTGGGAGTTCAGGACAAAATATTCAGTGGAAGACACCCGGGCCGATATATTAATTTTTGGTGCTTCCAGGGCACAGCAACAATATAATCCTATTTTTTTTGAGGAACGTTTACACCAGACTTGTTATAATGTTGGACGTGACGGCCAACCTATTTTTTATTATTATGGAATATTGAATGGCGTACTGAGAAGGTATTCCCCCAAAATGATTTTCCTGGATATTGAAAATGGCGTTTTTAATTCGGAGCAAAGTAGTTACGACAGAATCGGGGTACTGCTGCCCTTTTACAAAACGCATGCTGAGATGCGCCAGGTCATTGAATTAAAAAGCCCCTATGAAAAAATGAAGTTGCAATCCAGTATTTATCCCTTTAACTCACTTCTCTTTAAGATTGCAGTTGGCAATACTAAATTTAATAAAAACAGGAATGAGGATATAAAAGGCTATATTCCGTTATCCGGTGAACTCCATGAACCCATTAGAACTGTGAGTTTTTTAAACCAGCACGTCCTTGATACCAACAAAATAAACGTTTACCGTTCCTTTATTAACGATTGTATAAAACACCATATTAAATTGTACATTGTTTGTTCACCCTACTACATGAAGACAATAGGAACAGACACGTCCATATCGATTGCTAAAAAGATAGCCCATGAAAATAATGTTGATTTTATAGACTATTCAAAAGACGAATTATTTTTAACTAATTCAACATTATTTGATGATACGGTTCATGTAAATGTGGCGGGTGCCAGGATATTTTCAAATAAGCTTATAGACAATATTCTTGTGAAAGAATAGCAGACGGTATAGTAGTCAATCTATGGAGCAAATCGCAGCACTATGGAATTCCCGGCTTCGATTTTTCAAACCAAAAAAATAAAATATAACTTGTTTTAAATGCTGTTTAATTCCTTTCACTTTTTATTTTTTTTTGTAATTGTAACTACTCTTTACTTTTTATTGCCTCATAACAGAAGGTGGTTGCTTTTACTGTTGAGCAGTTGTTACTTTTATATGGCATTTGTGCCAGTTTATATTTTAATCTTAGGCTTCACAATAGTAGTAGATTATTTCGCAGGCATTTTTATCGAAAATGCTGCCGGTAAAAAGCGTAAATTTTTTCTTGTTTGCAGCCTGGTCGCTAACATCGGAATTTTATGTGTTTTTAAATACTATAATTTCATAAATGAAAATTTTTCTTTTTTACTCCATGGATTTGGATTAACAAATCCCATCCCTTATTTATCAATCCTGCTTCCGATTGGCCTTTCCTTTCATACTTTCCAGGCCATGAGCTATACCATTGAAGTTTACAGAGGCCATCAAAAAACGGAACGTCATTTTGGAATTTATGCCCTTTACGTAATGTTTTACCCGCAACTGGTTGCGGGGCCGATTGAAAGACCACAAAACCTGTTACATCAATTCAGGCAGCAATACGATTTTGACAGTGACAGGGTTTTTGAAGGCTTAAAAATTATGATATGGGGATTGTTTAAAAAACTGGTCATTGCGGACAGGCTCGGAATTTACGTGAGTGGCGCTTATAACAATGTCCCGGAACAAAACGGTATGACTTTATTATTGGCAACAATTTTTTTTTCATTCCAGGTTTATTGCGACTTTTCAGGTTACTCCGATATTGCCATTGGAGCGGCCAAAGTAATGGGCTTCGATTTAATGACCAATTTCAGAAGGCCGATTCTAGCTAAAAGCACCGGTGAATTCTGGCAGCGCTGGCATATCTCTTTATCTACCTGGTTTAAGGATTATTTATATTTTCCCATGGGAGGTAGCCGGGTGTCTGTTCCAAGGTGGTATATGAACCTGATGGTCGTATTTCTCATCAGCGGCTTGTGGCATGGTGCTAACTGGACGTATATTATTTGGGGGGGCATCAATGGCTTCTACCTGGTTTTTGCGATTGTTACCCAAAAATACAGGGATCGGTTTAACCAGTTTACAGGCATTGTTAAACGTCCGCGTTTGCATTTATTCTTTCAGATTTCAATTACCTTTTTACTGATTACGTTTTCAAGAATATTTTTCCGATCACGCAATATCAGCGATGCTGTCCAGGTAATAAAAAAAATCTTCACTTTTAAGGGTTCCATTTTTAATGATGGTACAGCTATAATTATCTATTGCTTCTTTGCAATATTTTTTTTACTGAGCGTTGAATTGAAAAAAGAATTTTACAGAGGCTCCTTTACTTTGTCGCGTCATAAAAATTTTTGGGTACGCAATTCCTACTATTCTTTTCTAATTATTCTTATCATACTCCTGGGCGTTTTTGATGGCGGACAATTTATCTATTTTCAATTTTAAACAATTCTCACATGATAAAAACAGGTAAAAGTACTTCCATTAAAAATTTCCTATTTAAACTTTGCGCATGTGTAATATTGTTGTTGACGATTGATTTCGCCGGCGGCAAAATGCTCAAAAAGTTTTATTTCATGCAAGAATCCGGTTATGATTACTTGACTACTTATTCTATTGAAAGGGCCACGCCGGATATTTTAATTCTGGGATCGTCAAGAGCAGTTAATATTTTCAATACGGGCATTGTTGAAACGCAAACGGGATTGTCCTGCTATAATGCTGGCAGATACGGAGAGCCTGTTTTTTATCATTATGCCGTATTGCAGGCAGCCCTAAAAAGATACACACCTAAAATGGTGATTTTGAGTTTTGATGCCGGTAATTTTAACAAGGGTCTGGAGGCCTATGATAGAATAGCCGTTCTTTTGCCTTATTATGAGAATCACCCGGAAATACGCCCGATAATAGCATTAAAAAGCCGTTATGAAAACATTAAACTCCTGTCAAAAATATATCCCTATAATTCTTTATTGCTGCCTATTATTACCGGCAACAGCAGGTATAGCAAAACAAAATATATCACACAAAAGGGCTTTATTCCAATAGGAAAAATTTTTTCCGGTGCCTTGCAGACTTATGACTATACCAAGGAAACAAGTTTAGACAGTACCAAGATCGATATCTACAGATCTTTTATTAAGGATTGCGTTGCGGCACACGTACAACTGCATATCGTATGCCCACCCTATATGATTCATGCAATTGGCACAGATCCTTCCATTACGGAGGCAAAAAAAATTGCTGCGCAATATCATGTTGAGTTTCTAGATTACTCAAATGATACTGCTTATACAGCCCATCCTTTACTTTTTGCCGACTACAGGCACTTGAATTCAACAGGTGTAGAAGTATTTACAAGAAGTGTGATAGCCAAAATACATAATTGAAAAACAATGACCGTAACATATGGATAAAGAAGTTTTTTTAAGTTGCCTGGCTCTATTTTTCAGCATTTCCCATTGCGGAAAGTTTATATTGCGCATTGAAAAAAATCACAAGCGACCGGGTTCAACACGGGTGGTAAATTGTGTCGTGAAAAGTATCATTTTTAATTTATTAATCTCATCTTAATGTCAATAACACTCTCAAAAAAAGATATCATCTGGGGCTATTTTGCCCAGTTTTTTTCCATAGCCTCAGGGATGATTATGTTGCCCATTATACTCAGGATGCTGACGCCTGATGAAATTGGCATGAACTATCTTATGCTTACAGTGGGCTCAATGGTTTCATTATTTGACTTCGGTTTTGCTCCCCAGTTTGGGCGTAACATTACCTATATTTTCAGCGGGGCACAATCGTTGCAAAAGGAAGGGGTGGAAGAACAGGTGGGGGAAAACAAAGCAATTAATTACAGGTTGCTTTCAACCATGATACACACGGCCAAATCTGTTTACAGGTTGTTATCTGTAATCGTATTGGTGGTTATGTTAACCTTTGGTTCTGTCTACATATACAAGGTAACCAATGGCTTTACAAACGTCCACAATTCATTTGTTATCTGGATTGTCTATTCTGTTTCAACATTTGTCAATATTTATTATACCTATTATTCGTCTCTACTGACGGGTAGGGGAATGATAATGGAGTCTAAAAAAGCCATGGTGTATTCCAAGATCGTCTATATCATTCTTTCAGCGACCATGCTGTTCTGCGGTGTTGGTTTGCTTGGCGTTGCCATTGCCAACCTGATTTCACCTTTTGTCAACCGGTATCTGTCCAACAAGTTCTTTTTTACCCCAGAATTAAAAGAACTGCTTGACAGGTATGAAATAACAAAACAAGAAAAGGTGGATCTATTTAAAGTGGTCTGGCATAATTCAAAAAAGCTTGGATTGGTTTACATTGGTTCATACGCCATCACTAGGTTTAGCATGTTCCTTGCTGGTTTATATCTATCGCTGAAGGAGATTGCTTCCTATGGCCTAATGATGCAGTTTGTATCCATCATTTTAACCCTGTCTGGTACCTTGTTTGTGCTTAACGAACCGAGGCTGTCAGCCCTGAAAGTTGAAGGAGATAAAAAGCTTTTATTGAAGACCTTTTCCTTCAGCATGGGTGTGTATTATGCGTTGTATTTTATTTTAGGGGCTGGTTTTATATTATTGGGTCCCTGGGTGCTCACCTTTATACACTCCAATACAACGTTGCCCTCGTCACTGATTATCTTTTTGTATTTATTGGTTATGATGTTAGAATTAAATCATTCATTTTTCGCTACCATCATTGTTATTGGAAATTCTGTTCCGTTTATGTGGATATCACTGGTAACTGGCGGGTTAATTGCACTCGGCAGTTTTTTTTCACTGGCTTTTACAAGCATGGGATTACTGGGGCTTGTTCTCGTCCAGGGAATTGTACAATTATCGTATAATAACTGGAAATGGCCGCTGTTTATTTGCAATGAGTTTAAAATTAGTTTTTTAACTTTTCTGAAGCTTGCCTTCATGGAAGTATATCAGTCACAAAAAGAATATTTTTATGGTAAATCAAAACACGGATTTTTTTCAAATAGCAGATAATTTTAAAGAGCACATCAATACACCATCCTTTGCCATTATAGCATCAACAGTCATTTCGGACAGTAAGATAACCGTTGCAATAACAACCTATAAAAGACCCGATTTATTAAAAATATCACTGGATTCTGTCGTTAACCAGGCCGGCAATTTTTCTTATGACATTGTTGTGGTAGACGATGATCCCACGAGGGAAACGGAAACAGAAAAGTTAATGGAATCCTACAGGGGAGTAGCCGGGCTGAGTTATTACAAAAATAAGCAGAACCTTGGACTATTCGGTAACTGGAACAGGTGCATTGAACTGACAAAGAGTGAGTATCTAACCATCCTAAATGATGACGATTGGCTTGATCTGCATTACCTGAATAGGGTGATAGCTTTTATTAGGGCAAAACCGGCCACGGACCTGCTACTGGTCGGAATAGAAGTTATGAAGGAAGGTAAAACACTGACTCCACCCGATTTTAAATATAAAAAGAAAATTGATAAAATATTTTTTATTGAATTTTTATACGGTAATATCAACCCGGGATCCCTGGGAATTTTGCTAAAAACCGATATGGCAAAAAAAATTGGCGGGTTTAATAATTTGTTTTTCCCGACGTCTGATGTTGTTTTTCTTATTAACTATCTGGCCACGGCCAAACATGCTTACAGAACTTCGGAAAAGCTGGCTTATTACCGGTTGTCCGTGAATGAATCATTTAAAACAAGTGTGCAGGTTAGTAATATAAAGTATGACAAAATTTTAAGAAGCCAGTTGATGCGCAAAATACCTTCTCTGAAATTTATTATTAAACTTGCCCTGCCTGTCTTTGACTATTATCAATTCGAAAGAGTTTGTGATTACTCTGCTGAATTCAATACCTTGTATTCATCAGAAAAGATACCCCTGAAACAGAAAATAAAAGGCATTAACCGACTCGCCTATTATTTTCTGCTTGTTGTTCGACGGGTGTCCTTAAAACTGGCTTCTATTTTTATTACCGGCGTAAAAAAGGTATAGGCATAATTTTTAGTTTGCTTAATAGCCGTTTTAAATAGAGCGTCTTCAGGTAACCTGTTCTAGCCTGCCGGGAAGTCTTCCATTAACAAAGTGGCCGGAATCAATTTCCGCATAATATCGCCTTTTGTACGGACAAATCATCTGTAAATAGTTTTGTGAAATACACGCCATTGTTGATGGCTGGTACCTTCTGATCAATTGTATTAAATCCCTTTTGTAACCCCACTTTATTTGCATAAACAATTCTGCCACTTGCGTCGGCTAGGACAATCTGTAAATTTTGCTGGTAGTTTGTATTCAGATTGATCGTTAAACTCCCCGTGCTTTTGGAAAGTAAAACACTGTTGATTTTAAAAGAGACCACATTTGCCGCCGATGCAGAAACAACCTTACTGTAGGCAAAAGTACCATCCCTATCAACCATCACAAGTCTGTAATAGTTTATTCCTTTGAGCGGGTTATTGTCGGCAAAATTGTAGTTGACTTGTATATCGGCCAGATTGTAAGAATTCAGCTGCCCGATATTTTCAAAATATTGCCCATCACTGCTTCTTTCTATGGAATAATGACTTACGTTTATTTCTGAAGCTACCTGCCATTGCAGGGCGATTTTATCATTGTTATTTTGTGCTTCAAAATCGATCAGGGTTACCGGCAATATTCCAGTCTGGTTGACATTGACCGTGGCCATGGCAGAATCTCCGGTATTATTGATTACTTTAAATTGAAAAGTATAGGTTCCAACGGTTAAATTACTTATTGAAGTACTTGGGCTGCCCGGACTGGAAATAGTGAATTGATCGGGGCCTGCAATTTTTGTCCAGCTGTAGGAAATAATTGTTCCAACCGCACTTCCTTTTAGTATGGTGTTGTTGGTTGGCAGCACCAGGGAAATATCCGTTCCTGCATCCGCTTTTAACGCGGCATCCAATGGCCCGGATTTTAAAAGCAGGGCTGATGTAAAGGGATGCAAGGTGATGGAACCATTGTAAAAAGTACTGTCTACACCTAAATATTTCGCATCCAGCGTAATAGTGGTATCGCTGCTTCCCGAGTTGAATTCAAACCGGTTTGCACCCGTTGCAATGACTTTGCTGTGTACCTCACCGTTGATAAAAGGCTGCCACTGGGAAAAATTCAATGCAGGCGGATCAACAAAAGTGCCTCCAACTGTCAGGTGGTAGTAATAATCAAATGCCGCAGCCAGATCATCTCTTACATAGTTACTATCGAAAATTCCAATTTCCTGCATATTTGCTTGTATTGTTGTTACGGTGGGTTCATTTAGCTGACCATTCCAATAAAATACATTGCTGACGGTGGGGTAAAAAATATTTTTTGTAAAGATATTATTGTGTAAGATTTCCGATGGTGCGGTGCTCGTATTAGGGTATCGCTGTAAGTCAATTCCCCATGGCACATTGTACATAGTATTACCGCTAACCCTGATATTAACACCTTGGTTTAATAAGATACCTGAGCCATCCGATTGCGACACTGTATTATTCAGTATGTCTACATTATGAGTATTACCATCCATATAAATCGCATGTGTTCGCCCGTCGTTTTCTCTTCCCAATCTTGCTCCTATTCCCCGCATGACAATATTTGAGGCAACTACTCTATTGATCTTGGTGAGATCGTTGTAAGTATAAATACCGCCGCCATCATCTTTCGTCATGCAGAAATTGGCTATATGATTATACCTGATTGATATATTATTTCCGTTAAACTTTATTCCATTAAATCCAATTGAATCGAGCCGGTTGTATTCAACGGTAGCATTATCTCCTGTTTGGATAATACCACAATATGCTCCATCATTGCTTCCTCCCATGCCTGTCATATTACCACAATTACGAATGATATTTTTTCGGATGACAGAAGGAGATGAGACTTCTCCATATATAAGGATTGCATTATTCAAAGAGTTAGTAACGGTATTGTTCTCAGTTAAAGAATTAGGGATATTCCACATGTATATTCCGACGTTATTATTATTAAAAGTGCAATTTTGCACCTTCATATTACTTCCATTCTGGCTAAAAAAAGCACGGTCATTTCCCCCTTCAAAAGCAATATTATTGATGACTAGAAAACTACGGGCTACTCTTCCGGTTCCGTTAAAACCGCCGTCGCCACAATTAAATAAAGTATCAACTGTAGAAGCTTTTATTGTGTAGGAAGCAGGAGTGGCGCTGCCAAAGTATACAGATAACTCTTTGGTGGTTTTATTTAAAAACCATTCTCCAAACTGGTCTAAGGTTCTGATATCATTTTGAATAAAGTAACCATATCCAGCTACACCAAAATTACCATCCGTATTTTTATAAGTCAACGTTCCTCCAGAATGGGCTGTAATGGGGCATATACTTGTAATATAAGAATACTTTCGGATTACAGCATCTGCACCCGTCCAATTTATTGAGGCTGTCAATTGATTATCTGTTATGGAAGGGGCGCTGCTATTAAAGCTTTCATAGCTAAGATATCCACCGTTGGCAGCGTCGTAATTAGGATATCTTCCCATTCTTTGCAGGTGATTGTCAATACTAACTAGCATTAATTTGTTATTTCCCGTGTTTACACTAGTTTTCCAAATACCCCCACCTACATTTGTCCAGGTCGATAAAGTTGTAAAACCTGAAATGAGGGGCTGGGCGCCGGTTCCGTATGATCCAAATACTATGGGCAGCGAACTTGTACCCGATTTACCGACAACAATGGAACCATAAAAAGTTTCACCGCTTTTAAATAGTATTGAATCCCCGGCCGCAATGATGCCAAATGAAGCATTCAATTTTGCAATGGTTTGCCATGCAGATGTGGGTGAGAGGCCAGTATTTGTATCAAGCCCTTTTGCTGAAATGTAATAGTTTTTTGCCTGCACCGTACTTGCAGAAATTACTAGCAGAATAATAAATAGTTGTCTCATAGGAAGGGATAGGATTATTTTCGATTATAGAATTCCGTTACCAGCATATCAACTCCATCCGAAATGCGGATATTACTGATATAACCAGTTTAAAACTGATCATTTCTTAAAATGAATTCAGCTTAAGATGCGAAGGCCTGACTTTAAAAGACCGAAGCATTAAATGATTTCGTTCGAAAAAAATACGAAAGGGTGGTGGGAACAAGTAAAATGGTTTTCATAGTTTTCAATTTTTAATATTGGATATAGTATATGCACAATGCCGTTAATGGCATTTGTATATAAAGTTAAAAATAATACCAGGGATTAACTGGCTAAAGGATACGGACCAATTTGAAACGCATAATTATGTGCCTTATTATTTGAGATAATAGGTTTTGGAAAGATCGGGTAAAACTGGGCAGTTGCTTCGGAAAATACGAAGTTGATATTTGGAAAATTTCCGCAAAAAGGACGGACTTTTTTACCCCTTCGAAAAACAGTTGATATCCTAAACAAATAAAAAGACTTCAGCTATTACCATTGTTGTTGCGGAATAAACGTTTACATCAAAACTTAAAACCTGTATAGCTAATAGCCTTACAGGTTTTAAGTAAGCACACATTACTACTTATTTGTTTGCTTAATAATTGGGATTCTGCGTAATAACCCCTTTGCTCTGGTCGATGATAATTTGCGGTACCGGCATATAATAATCCTTCGGGCGCTTAAAAGTGCGGCCCGGTATTACTACCGCACCTTTATATGGTTCCAATGGGGAAGCCGTTTTCGGTTTATTATAAATAGTATCCAGGTTTATAATCTGCGCTTTGTCCCATCGCATTAAATCGAAATGACGCACATTCTCAGCGCCCAACTCAACCCTTCGCTCATGAATCAATTGTTTAATTGTTGCGCCGCTCACCGGTTGTAAACCTGCACGGGTGCGAACTGCATTGATTTCAGCATCGCCAGCGCCGGGGCCGCTGGTGCGGATTTTAGCTTCCGCCACCACCAGGTAAATATCAGCAGTACGCAACAAAGGTTGTTTTAAATCTCCATCGAGATTACCTGAATTATCAGGGTTGAAAGCCGTATATTTTCTAACGCAATATCCTGTAGTAGATGATTGACTTGGCAGCATACGCCCGGTAAACTGGCCTTTCTTCCCCGCAAACATCTGGTACGCATCCTGATCCTGTATTTCAATCATAGTAGTTTGGTGAGGGATGGAATCACCCACTGATAACAACGTTGCCTGTTTGCGTACTACATCTGCCGGCTCAAACTCTTCAGCAAAATTTTGTGTCGGGTGATGAAAGCCCCAGCCATTCCAGGCCCTGTTGGTAAAGTAAATATTGATAGGCGAGTTGTTGTAATTGTTTTTATTCCACACCGCAAACAACAATTCAGAATTGTTCTCCTGGTTACCCAAAGTAAAGTTATCCGTGTAGTTGGGTGCCAGTGCATAATTGGCATTGGTGATTACTTTGGTGCCATATTCCTGCGCTTTATCCAGTTTTTCCCAGAACAGGTATAATTTAGCTAGCAAGCCCCAGGCAGCACCCTTGCTTACACGGCCCTTGTCTTCGGCGCCATACGTTTCGGGCAGCAAGTCAGCAGCTTTCAGCAAGTCTGATTCTATTAATTTTCTTACATCTTCTACAGTTGACTTGGCTACATTGTAATTACCGGTTAGTACATTGTCTTCCTGTATCAGTGGCACTTCCCCGAATATTAAATTAAGCGTCCAGTAACCATGTGCTCTTAAAAAATAGGCTTCACCTAAAGAACGCTTCCTTATATCTTCGTTCATCACAGGAACCTTCGGAACATAGATCAGTGCATTGTTCGATCTTGCAATTTGCTCGTAAGCCCATCCCCAGGTGGGGTGTAACTGGTAGGTAGCCGAATTGGTTGTAAATCTTTCTATTTCCCAAAAATCAGAGTGATCGCCATCAACTGAAATATCATCTGATGCATCATCAAACGCATACAGGTTATGGCCTACACCTTCTTCCTGTGTAAGAACATTATAGATACCATTGATACCGGCAACTACATCACTTTCGTTGCGCCAGTAATTGGCAGGCGTATACTGGCCCACAGGCGTAACATCCAATACTGATTTTTTTAAACAGCCAGCTCCTGAAAAAACAATGAGGGCCGAGGGAATAATCAATTTATAATTGAACCTTGTCATAATATTTTTCTTTTAAAAATTAAAGTTTGCACCAATGGTTAATGATCTTGCGGAAGGGTATTGCGCCACATCCACTCCTCTTTGTTTGTTACCATCAGTATAACCCAATTCTGGGGTGTATCCCCTGTATTTGGTAAGATAAAAAGCATTATAGCAACTGGCATACAGCCTGATTTCAGGGAACTGCACGTTGCCAATTTTAGGTTTTGAAAATGTATAGCCAACGGATACATTCTTTAATGCGAGGTAATTGCCTTTTTCAATCCAGAGGTCGGAAGAGCGATAATTTTGGTTGGCGTTTGCCCTTCCAAGACGTGGAATGGTATTGCTTGTACCTTCTCCATGCCAGCGGTTCAGGGATTCACTATACATGTTAAATACCTGGGTTGCATCCAGCCCGGCCATTCTATCTGCATTGTATAATTCAAACCCAAATGCACCTGCAAAAGAGAAATTAAAATCAACCTGTTTATATTGCAGACTACCATTGATGCCCAATACCATTGACGGATTAGGATCTCCCAGGTAAACCCTGTCTTTATCATTCACAATACCATCACCATTCAAATCACGGAATCTTACATCGCCTGGCCTGATATTGGCTTTGTTGGGATCGTTGCTGATATTGGCATCCTTGTCAATATCGCCCTGGTTCTGATACAAGCCATTTGTTTTAAATCCATAGAAAGAAGCAATGGGCTGTCCTTCATAAGTACGCGAAGTTTCCAACGATTCCCTGCCATAAAAAACGGAACTGATGTAATCAGAATTGGTGCCATATAAAAGGGTCACTTTGTTTTTTATAAAAGAAGCATTGCCCCCGATGGAATAAGTCAGTTCACCTGCTTTGTTCTGGTAATTCAGATCTACTTCAATACCGCGGTTATTAAGTGTGCCGATGTTTTGATTTGGAATGGTAACATTACCGCTGCCATAAGACAGGTTCACATTGGCACCGTAAGTTTCAACCAATGAATAGGGAATCAACATGTCTTTGGTATTCTTGTCGAACCAGGTAAGCGTACCGGTCAGATGGTTTTTCAGCAACCCGAACTCGAGACTTATGTTTTTCATTTCTGCTCTTTCCCAGGTAATATTTGGATTGGCAAGACTAGTTACAAAAGAACCGTCAACAACATTGGTGGCTGATCCGAAAGCATAGTTGATACCGCCGCTTCTGATAATGGAGAGGTATTGAAAATCGGGAATATTTTGATTACCCAATTGTCCCCAGCCGGCAGTCAGCTTCAGGTTATTGATAAAGTCAACACTGTTTTTGAAGAATTTTTCGTCGGATATACGCCAACCTGCAGAAACGGCGGGAAAGTAACCCCAACGGCTGTTTGGTGGAAATTTGCTTGATCCGTCGGCACGCATAGTAGCCGTTAAAAGATACCTGCCCATAAAGCTATAATTTGCCCGGGCGAAGTAGGACATCAACCCTGCCGCCCCACGGCTGCCACCTGAGAATTGGTTGGCGCTGCTTCCATTGTCCAGTATGCGGTGATCATCAGCCGGATCAGTATAACCTCTGCGTTCTCCATAATAACCATCGTTTTTAAATGACTGGGCAGAATAACCTGCTGTAACATTCAGGTTGTGCACTTTTGCAAACTGTTTGTTATAGGTAAGAAACAATTCATTCAATAAAGAACTTGACTCGGCATAACTGCGTCTGAGTGAAGCAAGTCCGTTTACCCTTGTCTGATCTGGCGTTGCAATACTAAAATTGTACCCGTTATAACTATTGTAATCGTACGCTATATTGGCCTTAAATTTTAACCCGCTGATAATATCGATTTCAGCAAAAGCATTCGCAAGCAGGTGATTGTTTTTATTAAACTGGTCTGTAGTGGCTGCAGTAAAAACAGGGTTATTGATATCGCCCAATTCGTTGCTAGCTTTGGAACTGCCCCAGCTGCCATCTGCATTTAAAACAGGGATAGCAGGATTAAAACGCAATGCTGACCAAACAAGCCCGGCCTGTGTAGACCTTGTATCAAGCCCACTGTTATTGGTGAAAGAGTACAAAACATTCTCGCCCACTTTTAGCCTGCTGCCAACTTTATGTTCAGAATTAATTCTTGCACTGTATCTTTTAAAAAATGAATTAGCAATCATTCCTTTTTCAGCATAATAGTTACCAGAGATACTGTAGGTGGAAACTGCATTGCCACCTCTTACCGCAACATCAGCATTGGTTACTTTACCAGTTCCAAACAGGGCACGCTGCCAGTCGGTGCGCTGCGTAGAATAATTGGCATCATTCCAGATAGATGGAACAGGCAGATTATCGTTTGTAAACTCCTCTTTTTTTAAGGTTACCAAATCAGGTGCTGTAAGTAATGATAAATATTTAATGGGGTTTGAATTACCGGTATATACGTTTACCGAAGTTTTCAATTGTTCGCCATATGTACCTTTTTTGGTGGTGATTAAAATAACCCCATTGGCAGCACGTGTTCCATAGATCGCAGATGCAGAAGCATCTTTTAGTATTTCCATAGAAGCAATGTCGTTGGGACTTACATCATTCAACCCCCCAACGGGTACACCATCTATTACAACCAACGGATCAGAATTATTGATGGTACCTGTACCGCGGATTTTTATGTTTGGCACGCTACCCGGCGCACCGTCATTCCGGATGATATCAACTCCTGAAGCACGTCCCTGCAAGGCTGCAGCAGAGCTGCTCACCGGAAGGTTTTTAAAATCATCCCCTTTTACGGTACTGATGGTTCCGGTAACATCCCGTTTGCGCTGCGTGCCATATCCAACTACCACCACGTCTTTTAGTGAACCGGCTGCGGCCTGAAGTGAAATATTTAAAGCAGATTTACCGGACACGTTTACGACTTGTTTTACGTAACCCACCATGGTAAATTCAAGCTCTGTTGAACCTGAGGGCAGGGAAATAACATATTTGCCCCTGGAATCTGTTATCACTGCGGTTGAAGAGTTTAACGCAGTAACAGTGACGCTCTGTAAACTGTTACCGTCCGCATCTGTTACAGTGCCCGTTATTGTGCCCTGTGCAAAAAGCAAACTGCTGAAGAACATGAGTAAGACAGCCAATGACAATCTCTTGTTACATCTCATTTGTAGATAGTTTTGGTAATAAAAAAATATTGAACCCGTTGTGTTACCCAATAATGTTCAATAAACACTTTTGGTTCCGCAAGTTAAATGCCTTGAACTGATTTGAATGTTTTTAAATGATTAATATTTGTTGTAAAAGCAAAGGCCTTAAATTTCCCGTATAACCAACACGTAAATATGTAAACTTAATTTTAGTTTCGCGCTAATCTGCAGGCATTTATTTACTCAACCGTTTTCGTAATTGCCTTTACTTTCATTACTTCCTCAGGATTTGTTCTAACAACCTGAATGCGGTTTTTTGCTTTTGCAGCAATGAGCAGGAGATTCTTTTCAGTCTTTATGCTGATAAGATTGCGTACATCTCCGTTAACATTAAGCCCTGTTTTTTCATAAGGCACCGGTGAAAAATTGCCCTTACCGTCACCCTTTAACACCAATCCTAAGCCTGCATCTAACGGACCAAGGTTTACACGAAACGGGAAGAAATTGCCAGCCAGTACAATGTCTTTATTACCGTCTTTATCTAAATCAACAGCCACCAAACCGTTGACTGCACTGATTTGTGCCGCAACGGGTAATGGCCTGATGGTAAATTTTCTGCTGCCCTCATTTTGTAAGTAAACAGACTGCAATGTTTTTATTGTTACTGTCTTCGCTTTATCCAGTTGTTCTTTTGTAAAGATGTCCTGCAATTGTGCGTCTGCATAATCAGCATATAATAAAAACTTTTTTTGGATCGCCGGGATCTGATCCGCCAATTCATCTTTTGAAAAATAAGGATAACTTTTTCCCTGGTTGTAATAACAAAGAATAGGATCCATCATACCATTGCCATAAAAATCGGCATAGGTAATAGTCAACGGTTCAGTAGCACTTGCCTTTAGTTGGGTGTTGGTACCAAGATTACCAATTACCAGGTCAGTGTCTCCGTCTTTATCAAAATCATCTGGCAGTATGCGGCACCACCATCCCTGTGTATCTGCTAATCCATAAGCCGTTGTTTGGTTAGAAAATATGCCATTGTGATTTTCAAAAATAGTAACCGGCATAAATTGTCCAACCACTATTAAATCTTCCCATCCATCTTTATTCAGATCCAGCCATACAGCGTCCGTAACCATACCGGGATAAACAAGGCTTGAATCTTCTTGAGTTACGTCTTTTATAAACCTGATTTCTCCGGGCTTGCTTACATTTTTGAGCATAAAGCTTTCTGGTGCAACAGGAAAAATACCCGGCGATAATTTGCCACCCACATATAAATCTGGCAAACCGTCCTTATTATAATCAGCGGCACGGGCGCATCCGCCACTTACCGTTTCTGCGGGCAGTGCATTGGGCAGTCTGCTGAAATTACCATGACCGTCATTTTCAAAAAAGCGGTCCTGGTAATTCTTGTTATTTAAAAAGAAATCAGCACCGCCGCTTACCAGGAACAAGTCCGCATCGCCGTCTTTGTCCGCATCAAAAAACAATGCATCCGTATTGGTGAAATTTTTATCGTTATTCCATGGCTGGCTCAGTGAAGGGATAAACTGACCCGATTTTGTTTGCAGGTACAAAACACTTTCTTGTCCCGCAGATGCACCAATAAAAACATCTTCCAATCCATCCCCGTTCACATCTGCTTTGGTAATACAGGGCCCTGTTTTCGAAAGCTGGTAGGGTAGTAGTGGCGATATTTTAAAATCGACAAAGGCAGATTGCTGATGCGTAAAATCAATTCCTGTAGCAGCAGTAACATCTTGAAACCACAGGTTAGATTTAGGGATTTGCTGTGTATCATTTTTAGCCATGGCATCACTTTCATTAATTGTAAGCAACGTATCCGCCTTTGTATTACTTATTAAAGTCTCTTTACCTCCGGGCCACTTTATTGTGATGGATTCAATCAGGCTGTCAGGCCCCACTCCAATATGCATTACCGGATCAACAGAAGATTGAAAGCCACGGGTTAAATACTGCTCCTGCAGTTGGCTGTTGTGAGCCGTTTTTACATATACTTTCGCCCCGATGCCTTGTGAGTTTTTTTGCGCTCCCCTGAACTTCAATTTCAGGTAATGCGCCTGCGTGTTATCGCTTGCATTGTTTTTATAAATAGTAGCAGCATCATTCAGGTTGTTGATCACCAGGTCAAGATCGCCGTCATTGTCCAGGTCAGCATAGGCGGCTCCGTTGCTAACCGATTTTTTGGTAAGGCCCCAGCTGCCAGTCACATTTTTAAAAGTGAGATCATGATTATTTTGAAAAAAATAGTTGGTAAGTTTGGTTGAGGGCATCTTTTTTATCAACTCCCACATTTCTTCTTTACTGCCATTGGTACTGCCCACTTTTGAAGTATAACCCGAAGTATATTTTACAAAGTCCAGATTGGTGATGTCTTTGTTCAACCCGTTTGAAATAAACAAATCTTTCCATCCATCATTATCAAAATCCGCCAGCAGGGGAGCCCAGCTCCAGTCAGTGTTTGAAACACCTGCCAACTGCCCGACCTCGCTGAAAACCGGTGTGCCACTACTATCGATGCCATTATTCAGCTGCAACGTATTGCGCATTTGCTGGCTGTGAAAACCAGTATTTAAGCGCATATTGTATTTGTCATAGGTGTCGGCTCCTTTTAATAATTTTTGCCGGTGGTTATCTTCCGGCAACATATCCATCACCATGATATCCGGTTTGTCATCGTTGTTATAATCAGCGATATCACTGCCCATTGCAAATTCAGAAATATGGCTGGCAGCCTTTGTTAGTACCTCACGAAAACTGCCATCATGGTTATTCAGGTATAAAAAATCTCTTTCATCATAATCATTGGTGACATATATATCAGCCCAGCCATCATTATTAATATCGCTGACGGCAACGCTTAATCCAAAATTAATTCCGCTTCCGTCAATGTGAGCGACAGTACTGATGTCAGTAAATACGCCACCATCATTCCTGTACAAACGGTTGCCAAATTTCGGATGTCTTGTTGACCGCAATTTTGTTGTATTAAAATCCGGGTTGTAAAACATATCGGCATGGTTGACCATAAACATATCTAGATCACCATCATTGTCCATATCAAAAAAGGCGGCAGTAGTAGTGTAGGTTCCGGGAGCATCCAGCCCATACTGCTTTGCGCTTTCTGTAAAAACAGGAATGCCATTTTTTACACCGTTGTTAATATACAATTCGTTCGCCCTTTCAGCATCGGTGCCTGGGCCGGAATAACACACATAAATATCCAGCAACCCATCTCCATTAACATCTACCATCACCACACCAGTCTTCCATTTATTTCGGCCGGTTGTTCCTGAGGCTGCAGTGATGTCTTCAAATTTAAAACCGCCTCTATTTAAATATAATTTATTGGATGTCATATTGCCCGTGAAGTATATGTCTGCAAGCCCGTCATTGTTAACGTCGCCCACGGCAACACCGCCGCCATTATATAAATACTCGTACGTGAGAATATTGTAATCCTTGTCTTCTGTGATATCATTTCTGAAATTGATATGGGTGCCTGCTGCTGGCATTTCTGAAAACATAGTTTTGGTACGCTGCCTGCAGGAGGCTGCCGCCATCAATACAAAAAAAATAAGCAGACTTTGACGAAATGAGAATTTCATAAAATTATTTAACGAGCCAACACCGGTATCAGCTGGTTATTTTAACTGCGAAAATAACAAATGGAAGGCGATAAATTTTATGGTGATTGAATTGCGCTTATAAAGGGATAAATAAAATCTGAGGATACTACAGTTGTTTTCATCACGATAAAACCCTACTTTCAATGATCAACAACCAAACGATTATTTTAATTTAACCCAGCAATGAACCGTATACTGCTACCTACAATCGCCCTGCTCTTCAACACTTTTTTTGCAAACGCACAACTGACTACCATCAACCCGACCCTGCTAAAAAAACAGTGGCCCGCTAACTGGATATCCTGTCCCGGCATCTCGCAAAGGGAATATGGTGTTTACCACTTTCGGAAGTCTTTTAACCTGGATAAAAAGCCGGATAATTTTATTATTCATATTTCAGCAGATAACCGCTATCGCTTGTGGGTAAACGGTTCACCTGTTTGCAGCGGCCCTGCACGGGGCGATTTATACAACTGGTTTTTTGAAACAGTTGACTTATCATCTTACCTGCAACAAGGACGCAATACCATTGCAGTTATGGTTTGGAACCTGGCGATATACGCACCAACAGCACAGGCAAGCAGCCGTACAGGATTAATTGTACAGGGAGATCAGTCAGCGCAGGCTGTAGTTAATACCGATGAAACATGGAAGGTAGTAAGAGATGAAGCTTACACAGTATGCGCACTGGAAGATGGCAGCTATCATCGGGAAGTAGGAGCGGGAGATCATGTAAAAGGAAGTGTTTACCCCTGGAATTGGCAGCAGGTAAATTACCCTGACGAAAAATGGTTAGCAGCGACAGCTTCCTACAATGGCCTTACGTTTGGCAACGGCAGCGGCAATATGTGGATACTGGTGCCGCGGACAATACCATTGATGGAAGAACGCCAGCAACGGATTCCTTTAATAAGAAGAGCAGCAGGTATTGCAAATGATGCTGATTTTCTCACAGGAAAAAAATCCTTGACTATTCCGGCCAATCAAAAAGTAAGCATCCTGATGGATCAGACTTTTAACACAGTAGCTTATCCTGAATTAATAACAAGTAATGGCAAAGGAGCCCTGGTAAAGATCACTTATGCCGAAGCATTGAAAGATACAGCGGAAGAAAAGGGGAACCGCAACGACATAGAGGGACGTACTATTATGGGTACCTACGATGAATACGAACCAGATGGCGGTCACAACAGGCTGTTCAGGCCGCTTTGGTTCAGAACATACCGTTACATGCAACTGGATATAACCACGAAGGATGAACCGCTGGTGATTGAGGATTTATATGGACGTTATACTGGCTATCCGTTTGAAGAAAAAGGAAGTTTTAGCAGCAATGATACTTCATTGAAAAAGATTTGGGAAGTGGGATGGCGCACCGCCCGGCTTTGTGCGGGTGAAACTTATTTTGATTGTCCATACTATGAACAGCTGCAGTATATTGGTGATACCAGGATACAGGCACTGGTGTCATTGTATGTTGCCGGCGACGACAGGCTGATGCGCAAAGCCATCAATGATTTTTATAACTCCAGGGTACCGGAAGGACTAACGCAAAGCCGTTATCCTTCTACAGAATTACAAATCATTCCACCATTTTCCTTGTATTGGATCAGCATGGTATATGATTATTATATGCACCGGAAGGATGATATTTTTATTGAAAAGTATCTGACGGGGATGGCAGGGGTACTGGATTGGTACGAAAAAAATATCGACAGAAAGAAGCAAATGCTGGGGCCCATGAAATGGTGGAATTTTGCAGACTGGAACACGGCTTTTGATGGGGGCAGGCCTGACGGCGCCGATGATGGTAATTCATCGGTCATCACTTTGCAATATGCCTATACACTCCAACAGGCAGCTATTTTATTCAGTCATTTTGGTAAAACAACAATGGCGGCGCATTATTCAGCATTGGCCAATTCGCTTACGGCTCATACTTACCAGTTGTGTTTTAACCCAGTCAAAAATGAAATGGCCAATACACCAGACAAAAATAAATTCAGTCAGCATGCCGGTATTATGGCCGTGCTCACGGGGGCAATACCTGCTACCAAAATAAAGACGGTAATGCAGCAAATTTTATATGATACCAGTTTAAGCCAGGCCACTTTTTATTATCGTTTTTATCTTACGCAGGCTCTAAAAAAGGCGGGCATGGCAGATGTATATTATTCACAGCTAAAACCCTGGCGGGATATGCTGGCAATCGGCTTAACCACCTTTGCTGAAAATCCGGAGCCCTCCCGTTCCGATTGCCATGCCTGGAGCTCCAGTCCCGATTACGATTTTCTTGCCACCATTTGCGGCATAATGCCTGGCAGTGCAGGATTTGCGACTGTTAAAATTCAACCTGCTCTAGGGGAATTGACTAGTGTTAATGGCTCGATGCCCCATCCGTTGGGTAACATTCTTGTTTCGCTTAAAAGAAAAAATGTAAACGGTATTGAAGGAGTGGTGACCCTGCCGGCAGGTTTAAACGGAAGTTTCGTTTGGAAGAATAAAACAATTTCATTAACAAGTGGCATACATACTATTGAAATTAATTAACCAAAAGCTGTAATTTATATTCAGTGAATGCGTTAAAAAAGAATAATTTTTATAGCAAATAAAATTACCATGCCCGTTGTGTTCTTATTTGCTTCGCAGCAAAAACAGATCAAATGAACAGACTTCAACTTGAATATTTTGGAGAGCTTAAAATAAATGTAGCAGCACCAAAGCCTACAGACGAAACTGGAATCGGCCACAGCAATGTTATCCCGCTTACCGGTGGCACTTTTAATGGTCCGAAACTTCGGGGTATTATTTTACCTGGCGGGGCAGATTGGCAGTTAATCAAGGATGCAGAAGTAGCAGAAATCAATGCCCGCTACACTTTGGAGGCAGACGATGGTACGCTGATCTACATTTCGAATAAAGGGATGAGGGTTGCCAGCCCGGAAGTGCTAAAGAAAATTTCCAGCGGAGAAGTAGTACCACCTGATGCTTATTATTTCAGGACTGTCCCTGTATTTGAAGTAGCAAAAGGAAAATATGACTGGCTGATGAAATCTCTCTTTATTGCGAAGGGGATCCGCAATCCTGATAATGTGACCATACAGGTTTGGTGTGTTTTATAAACTGACAAAGGCTCTGGTTACTACGATGTTCAAAATAATAGCACACATATATTAACTAAAACAGGCAATGTCGCAAAATAAAAAGCAGGCCGCTATTAAGGCAATACTGGGTGAATATCAGAAGGCAGTGAATGCATTGCAGGAACTTATCATGCCCCTGGACTCCCTTACATTAACAACAATTGTAGACGCAGGTACAACGGATGCGGATTGCCGGTCTATTCAAACCATACTGGCTCATGTTGTCCACTCCGGATACGGTTATGCTGTCTATATCCGCAAGCATAAAAATTTTCCGGGCAATAGACCTGAAAAGGAACTACGCTTAACAGCCGTAGAATACAAAAGCGATCTCGACAAGCTGCTGCGATTTACTGACAGAACCTTCGGGGAAATTACTGACGATGAGCTGGAAGAAATGAACAACGAAAAAAAGTTGCTTACCGGCTGGGGCCAGCACTATGATATAGAACAAATGATGGAACACGCGATAGTACATGTTTTGCGACACAGGCGGCAGATAGAAAATTTTGTAGAAATCATTAAAGTACGCTAGCAACAAATATGGACAGCATCCTTTGAAGATATTGTATTCTGCTAAAAACAATGTGAATAGATCAGGAAATTTTTATACGGGTCTTATATAGCATATCTCCTGGAACAAGAACAAAAGAAAATTTTTATTTTTTTGCGAAGAAACAACTGACTTAGTGCCATCACGGTAAAAAAATCTTATAATTAATGTTCATTTAATAGCATAAAGAAAAAATGATACGAAGCAGGGAACGGAGAACTGGATTTTTTAAACCGCTTGCATAAGATGTTTAGTAACAGGATAAAAAAACCTTCCTGTTTCATTACAAATACAGAACTTAGCAACTCAAAAATTTAAACGATTTCATATGAAGAAACTGATCTTGCCTGTACTCGCACTTAGTACAATATTGGCTGCCTGCAATAACGGTACACAAAAAACGACCACTGAAAGCGTTGACAGCACAGCATCCACCTCTACGGTTGATCCTGCCAAAGACTGGAAATTTGGTGTTGCCCTGTGGACATTCCATACTTTTAATTTCCCGCAATCGCTGGACAAAGTGGATAGCGCAGGTATCGTTTACATCGAGCCTAATACATTTCATAAAGCCGGACCTGAATTAAAAGATACACTCGTTGGCCAACTGTCGCTTGCCGGTATTGATAAACTAAAAGCGCTGATAGGGCAAAAAGGCCTGAAGATGGAATCCATTTATATCAATGGAGATTCCACTATTCTCTCCTGGAAAAAACAATTTGAGATTGCCAAACAGTTTGGCGTGCAGTTCGTCACCACCGAACCGCCATTAAACATGTGGGACAGCATCGATAGCCTTGCAGGTGCATTTGGTGTAAAGGTTGCTATTCATGAACACTGGAAAGGCATGAGCCACTACTGGAATCCTGATACGGTATTGCTCGCCATCAAAGGTCATCCAAATTTTGGAGCCTGTGCAGATTTAGGCCACTGGCCAAAAAGTGGCATCAATCCGTTGGAAGGCATCAAAAAATTAAGCGGTCACATTATCGGCATACATTTAAAAGATATAGCAAAATATGATGACCCGACATTAAGAGACGTTCCGGTTGGTACGGGTGTTGTTGACTTTCCAGCCATTTTTGCAGAGTTGAAAAAGCAAAATTTCAAAGGCCATATTTATATTGAAAGAGACGCGGAAGATTTGCCAAGCAATCTTCCTTCAGTAATTAATACAGTGAAATATTATAATGACCAGATTGCAAAGCTGAAATAAATTATTAAATACAAATGATGCGAAGCGGACAATATTGTTTACAATTTTGTTTCTGCTTCGCATTTTAATTTGTTTGAAAATATTGCAATCGATAGATGATGATTTTAAAAGAATCAGAAAGTCTAACGTAATTTGAATTGTTCCCAAAGACGATATCAAAATTTAGTTTGCTTACCCTTCGATCGCACACGATTATTAATTTACACTTGCTACCTTCAATTTATGAATGCAAACTCACGTGTCGTTACACTTATTTTAAGCCTGTTTTTTTATAGTACCACCCAGGCGCAAATCCTCAGCGAATCATTGATGCAACACCCATGGAAAGCCCAATGGATTGCGGCGAAGTATGCGCCGCCAAAAGAGTACGGGGTTTATAAATTCCGTAAAAACTTTGAGCTAACGGCAAAGCCAGCTTCTTTTGTGGTGCATGTATCCGCAGATAACCGGTATAAATTATTTGTAAATGAACAATTGGTTTCTCTCGGGCCTGCAAGAGGTGATTTATATTTCTGGAATTTTGAAACAGTGGACATCGCCAGCTATTTGCAGGCTGGTAAAAATACAATTGCGGCATTGGTTTGGAATGATGGCAAGCAAAAGCCCGAGGCGCAGATTACTTATATGACAGGTTTTATTTTGCAGGGCAACAGCGGTGCGGAAGAAATAGTCAACACCAACGCAACCTGGAAAAGTATTAAAGACAGTAGCTATGCACCGCTTGAAACACATGTTCCCGGTTACTATGTGGCAGGTCCGGGGGAAGTGGTACAGATGAAAGATCATGTGAAGGGATGGCAACAAATAAACTATGATGACAGCAAATGGCAATCATCCAGGTCAATTGGCAGTGGCTTAACAAAGGATGCAGCACGAGATTCAAGAGGGTGGATGCTGGTGCCATCTCCCTTGCCACCAATGGAATTAAAAATGCAGCGCTTATCTGCTCTGCGCAAGACAGAGGGCATCCCCGCGCCAGTCAATTTTCCCGCGGTAAAAGCAGCTTTTACCATACCTGCCAATACAACCGCAACCTTATTGTTAGATCAGGGCTTTTTAACCAATGCTTATCCCTCACTGCTTTTCAGCAAAGGCAACAATGCCGGCATTTCCTTGTCTTATGCCGAAGCTTTATACTCAAAGGGAAATGAAAAAACCAAATCGGGCAGGGGAAAGGGTAACCGCAATGACGTAGATGGAAAAATCTTTATTGGTAAAATAGACAGCATTGTTGCAGATGGATCAGACGGACAACAATACACATGCCTCTGGTGGCGCACTTACCGTTACATACAGCTAAGGGTAACAACCAAAGATGAAGCGCTTGTAATTGATGATATCTATGGCACATTCACCGGCTATCCTTTTGTGCAAAAAACAAGTTTTCACTCGGGCAATGCAGTGGATGATAAAATACTGGAAATTGGCTGGCGTACCGCAAGGCTTTGTGCTTTTGAAACCTATATGGATTGTCCTTTTTATGAACAGTTGCAATATATAGGTGACGCCAGGATACAGGCGCTTGTTACATTGTACAATACCAGCGATGACCGCTTGGTAAGAAACGCGTTAACGCTCATGGATCACAGCCGCATTGCGGAGGGCATTACCCTGAGTCGCTACCCGACAGATCTGCAGCAACAGATTCCAACTTTTTCTTTGTGGTGGATTGGTATGTTGCACGACTACTGGATGTATCGCCCGGATGCCATTTTTATAAAAGACAAACTACCGGGAGAACGGCAGGTATTGAATTTCTTTCAACATTATCAAACCGCCGATGGCTCTTTAAAAGATGTGCCTTACTGGATTTTTTCTGATTGGGTAGAGCATCGCAGGGGCTGGGATTATGGACAGGCGCCCATCGGTAAATCAGGCTATTCAGCCGTGCTGGATCTGCAGTTAATGTGGACATACAAAGTGGCTGCAGAAATGGAAGCTGCCATCGGTTTTATGGATTATGCAAAACTCTATAACAGGAAAGCGGCACAATTAAAACAGACCATTCAAAAAAAATACTGGGATAAAACGAGACTGCTGTATGCAGATACAGAAGATAAAGATTTGTTCTCTCAGCACACCAACTCACTGGCCGTTCTTGCAGGCATGATCACCAGAAAAGAAGCAACTGCATTGGGTGAAAAATTATTATCAGATACATCCATGGCACAGGCATCTATCTACTTTAAATATTATTTGCACCAGGCACTGATAAAAGCAGGCCTTGGAAATGACTATTCAAAATGGCTGGGCAAGTGGCAGGAAAACATTGATTTGGGGATGACCACCTGGGCCGAGATGTCGGACGTCAGCGGCACCCGCTCTGATTGCCACGCCTGGGGCAGCAGCCCAAATATTGAATTTTATAGAACTATTTTAGGGATTGATTCTGATGCGCCCGGCTTTGCGAAAGTGAAGATAGAACCGCATCTGGGAAAGCTTAAGAATGTCAGCGGATCAATGCCGCATCCGAATGGCATAATAAGTACCAGCTATAGAAACGAAAACAATAAATGGACAGTTGAAATCAGTCTTCCTGTTAATACTGCAGGGTACTTGGTATGGAAAGGAAAAACATTGCTTTTAAAAAGCGGCGTAAATAAGTTCAACTTTTAATTCCTTCATAATAAGAGATGGGGTTAAATTGTAGGTTAATTCTGCTGATGTCGAACAGGCAATTGCATGTCATGACAGCACAGGATAGTTATCAATGCGTTATCTTGTACTTTCACCAATCATTACACAATCAACCTTATACTTGCCATGAAAAAAATTACTTTCTCTGCTCTCCTTCAATTATGCCTGCTCATGAGCTTTGCGCAAATAAAAGTGCAGGGACTATTGACTGAAAATTTTACCAATCCCATTGCGCTTGGTGTACAAGCTCCACGGTTTAGCTGGCAACTTGTTGCAGAAAAAAGAAACACAATGCAAACCGCATACGAGATCAATGTAACTACCGACAAAGGATCTGCATGGAAATCAGGAAAAATTTCAAGTGGTCAGTCTGTACAGCTGAATTATGCAGGAAGCCCTTTACAAAGCGATCAAAAATATACCTGGAAAGTAAGAGTTTGGGATAACAATGGCAAAGCTTCTCCCTGGAGTGAAGCAGCTTCTTTTAAAATGGGATTGCTGAACACCGCCGACTGGAAAGCCAAATGGATTGAAGCCGGTTATGTTGAAGACTCCATTAACAGGCCCGCCATCTTATTCCGCAACCAGTTTGCATTGGCTAAAAAAATAAAATCAGCCACTTTGTATATTACCGCACATGGTATGTATGAAGTACAGTTAAACGGAAAACGGGTAGGGGATGCTTACCTGGCACCGGGCTGGACAAGTTATAACAAGCGCCTGCAATACCAGGCTTACGACGTTACCAATATGCTTAGCAACGGCAACAATGTAATCGGTGCAACTGTCGGTAATGGCTGGTACCGTGGCTTTTTGGCGTGGGATGACAACAAAAATATTTACGGCAAAAAATTAGGTTTGCTGGCTCAGGTGAATGTGGTATATACTGATGGCACAAGAGAAGCAATCGTTACTGATGATAAATGGAAATCAACCAACAGTGCTATCAAGTCAGTTGAGATTTATCATGGCGAAACCTTTGATGCAAGAGAGGAAAAAAATGGCTGGGCTGCGACAGGTTATAATGATGGCGGATGGAAAGGCGTTAATTTATTAACGACCACATTTGATAATTTGATCTCTACCGAAAATGAGCCGGTAAGAAAGCATGAAACATTTAAAGCCATTAAAGTAATCACGACGCCATCCGGTGAAAAAGTACTTGACTTTGGACAGAACCTCGTAGGGTGGGTAATTGTAAAAGCCAAAGGAAATGCAGGCGATAAAATTGTGATCAAACATGCGGAAATACTGGATAAGGCAGGCAATTTTTATACAGAAAATCTGCGAGCTGCAAAAGCAACCGCCACTTATATTTTAAAAGGTGGAGCAGAGGAAACTTTTGAACCGCATTTTACCTTTTATGGTTTTCGCTACATTAAGCTAGAGAACTATCCCGGTACAATAAATCCCGATAATTTTACAGCGGTTACTTTATACTCAGATATGAAGCCGACCGGCACATTTAGTTCTTCCAATGCTTTGGTAAACCAGTTGCAGCACAATATTCAATGGGGACAAAGAGGAAACTTTTTGGACGTGCCCACCGATTGCCCGCAACGGGATGAACGCCTCGGCTGGACAGGTGATGCGCAGGCTTTTTCCAGAACAGCGAGCTTTAATTTTGGGGTAAATAATTTTTTTGATAAGTGGATGAAAGATGTTGCGGCCGATCAGTTAGCCGATGGCAGAATACCACATGTTATCCCGAATGTACTGGGGCCGGACAATGGCGGATCTGCAGGCTGGGCCGATGTTGCAACAATTATTCCCTGGAACATGTACCTCGCTTATGGAGATAAAAAAATACTGGAAACGCAGTACCCCAGTATGAAGGCATGGGTTAAATTTATGACTGATAAAAGTAAAAACGATTTGTGGAACATAGGTTTTCATTTCGGCGACTGGCTGTTCTATCGTCCCTTTGATGACAATGATGGACGATCAGCTGTTACGGATAAATATTTAATCGCCCAGTGCTTTTATGCCAACTCGGTACAGTTGCTGATCAATACCAGTAAAGTATTAAATAAAGCGGACGACGAAGCCACCTATACCGCATTATTGAAGCGTGTAAAAGATGCCTTTTTAAAAGAGTATGTTACACCTAGCGGCAGGTTAGTATCGGGTACGCAAACAGCATATGTGCTGGCTTTAAATTTTGATATGCTGCCCGAAAATTTACGCAAACAGGCAGCTGAAAGACTCGCTGAAAACGTAAAAAGTTATGACACACATTTAACTACAGGTTTTTTAGGTACGCCTTATTTGTGTCATGTGCTTACAAGATTTGGCTACTCGGATATTGCATATAGTTTGTTGCTTCAGCAGGATTATCCAAGCTGGTTGTATCCTGTAAAAATGGGTGCTACAACTATCTGGGAAAGATGGGACGGACAAAAGCCCGACAGTACTTTTCAAACACCCGGCATGAACTCTTTTAACCATTATGCTTATGGCGCAATCGGTGACTGGATGTACCGCCAAATGGTAGGATTGGATACCTACGAAGATGGTCCTGGCTACAAGCACATCAGGGTTAAACCACATGTAGGCGGCGGATTCACCAATGCATCAGCCTCTTTGCAAACTTACTACGGCACGTTTAGCAGTGGCTGGAAAACAGAAGACAATAAAATTTTAATGGACGTGGAGATACCGGCCAACACAACAGCAACCATATATGTACCGGCGACCGCTGCAACAGCTGTGACAGAAAACGGGAAAGCGGTTTCAACTATAGCGGATATTAAAGTTTCAGGAACAGAAGAAGGATATGTTTTGTTGCAGGTAGGTTCAGGTAAGTATCATTTTGTAATCACGAAATAAAAATTGATAAGCTTAGAACAATGATAGAGTAAAGAACTAAAATATTTGAAAGCTTACTAAAGTGGCCGCGTATATTAACTTATACACGGCCACTTTATTTATGCCCCGTTCTTGTGGTTATAATTTAACGATGCAAAAATTATATAATCAGTTTTATCAATTATCAGCTATGCCGCAATTAAACCACTGCATCATTGTAAAACCGGGTTATTGCCTGACACTTTAATGGTTTCAAGGTGATATTTTTCACTTCGCCGGTGTGTTAATTGATAGCTGTGCTTTAAAACTATACCAACCAGCACAGCACCGGCTGCAATACCAAGCTTGCTGCCAAGGTGTGTAAAATCGTGGTCTATGATGCAGTTCACAACGTTTAGTGAAGCATAGCCGATACCCAGCGCCCTGAAAAGCCAGCCCGATTTTATCCAGTACCAGTGCTGGTGGCCACCGTTTCTTGTAATGCTAAAACGTTCGTCCGTAAAATCAATTTGAACTCCTCTTTTGGGCAATGAGAATATATCCGTTACCGCAAAATGGTAACCACCTACATAGGTAGTATCAGAGCCCATTGTATAATACCTCACCATTACCTTGGTAAAATAAAAAGAATCATTTTCAATTTTGTTGATAATGCCCTTCATCCATTCCCTATTATTTAACTGAAAACTGATATAAGAATCTTTATAAAAATACTGAACAATGCGGTCGCCTTTTTTCAAAACCAGTATATCGTTTTGCGCATGCAGGATCAAAGTGCAAAAGTTGAAAAATAAAAGGATTGACAGTTTAGCCATGGGGTGTAAATATATACCAGGTAGCATGTTGGCCCCCTCAATGATATGTTAAACTAAGTACATATTTCATCTTGCAGCAAATACATATGGTTCTGCTGTGAATTTTTTTCATACATTTTTATGTAGCAGCTTGCTGCAAAAACCTTCATTATTTTTTTAGGAACAAAGTTGCTTTGTCAATATTTTTGCTGCGTATGTTCAAACTTGCTGCCCTGTTTTTTTGGTTCAATATTTATTGCGGTTATGGGGTATTTGCTACGATGAATCCTTTTCCTTCGCATCCTTCAAATGATTCATCAAAGCCTAAACCCGTTTATACCACCACCCGGTTGGTGGGCGAAAAACCCAAACTGGATGGTGTACTGAATGATGCATGCTGGAACACTGGTGAATGGGCCGGCGAATTTAAACAATGGATTCCTGCCGAAGGAAAGCAACCTTCTCAATCAACTTTTTTTAAAATTTTATACGACGATGAAAATCTTTACGTAGCGGTAAGGGCAGTCGATCACGAGCCAAAAAAAATTCAACGTAAGGCTGGCCGCAGGGATGAATTCGCAGGAGATGTCATTGGTATTTGTTTTGACAGCTACCACGATCACCGCACGGGATTTGAGTTTGACGTAACTGCGGCAGGACAGAAATATGATGCCATCTTAACCAATCCAATGGTAGGCGATGCCAACTGGAATGCCGTATGGTACGCAAAGACAGCCATGGAAGATTCTGCCTGGACGACCGAAATGCGCATACCATTAAGCCAGTTGCGTTACAGCAGCGAAAAGAACCAGGTATGGGGATTGCATTTCTGGCGGTGGATAAATCGCCTGCAGGAAGAAAGTGATTGGGAGCAACAATCTTTCACCGGGCCAGGTATGCTGTATTTATTTGGTGAGTTAAAAGGCATCAGCAATTTGCCGAAATCACAAAGGATAGAATTGCTTGTATCAGGATTGAGCAAAATGAAAACCTTTCAAAAAGATCCCAACAATATATTCGCCAGCAAGGGCCATGTATCCAGCAGCACGGTCGGGCTCGATGCTAAAATAGGTTTGTCAAGCAACTTCACGGTTGATCTTTCCATCAATCCCGATTTTGGCCAGGTTGAAGCGGATCCTTCGGTGATGAACCTAACTGCGTTTGAACCGTTGTTTGAAGAGAAGCGCCCTTTCTTCCTGGAAGGAAAAAATATTTTTAGTTTTGATATTGATGATCTCAGTCTTTTTTATTCAAGACGCATTGGCCATGCACCTTCCTACATGCCTGGGCTGGGCCCAAATGAATATCTTAAAATGCCTGACAACACGACCATTTTAAGTGCAGCCAAATTAAGCGGCAAAACGCAGAAAGGCCTGTCTGTAGTGGTACTGCAAAGCTTAACTGCCAATGAAAGAGCAAGCATTAGCACGCCGTCTGGTGGTAAAAAAGTTACCGTTGAACCACTGACGAATTATTTTGTTGGAAGAATGCAGCAGGATTATCGAAACGGCAACACCGTGCTGGGAGGCATCTTTACATCTACCAACCGCTTCTTCAGTGATCCGCATTTAAATTTTATAAACCACAATGCATTTACCGGCGGACTTGATTTGCTGCACCAGTGGAAGGACAAGGAATTTTTTGTGGATGCAAAAGTTACCGCCAGCAATATTAACGGATCAACCGAAGCAATCAGTGATTTGCAATTGTCGTCTGCCAGGTATTTTCAGCGGCCTGATGCTTACCGTTTCGATAGCACCCTTACACAACTGTCAGGGATTGGCGGTAAAATAAAAATCGGCAAGGGCAGCAAGGGATTGTGGCGTTATTCAACAGATCTCACCTTTCGTTCCCCAACACTTGAATTGAATGATATTGGGTATATGCAAACGGCCGATCTGATTAAACAAGGCAATGCCGTTTCTTATTTTGTAAATACGCCGGTAGCTGTTTTCCGCACTTATACCATTGGCTTAAAACAAAACAATAACTGGGATTTCAAGGGGCATTATTTATCTTCCGATTATACCTTAACGACTTACCTGGAATTTTTAAACAGGTGGAATGTTACCTCTGCCCTGAATCATATTTCACAGTCGCTCGACATACGCCAGTTAAGGGGTGGGGAGGCCTTGCTCATACCGCCGAGTTGGATGGAATCAATATTGGTTAAATCCGATTTTGCTAAAAAAGTCGCCTTCAATTTCCAGGGCAGTTATTTTTTTGAGAACAAAAGAGGGAAGTATTTCCTGGTAAGCCCGGGTATAACCGTACAACCTATAAATACACTTAAATTGTCGCTCAATTTAAATTATACTTCCAATATGGATCAGCTGCAATACACAGATGCTTTTTTCAGCAGCGGAAAGCGGGCGCCTGTTTTAGCCCGGATAGATCAGCATGACCTGGGTGCAACTTTCCGTATTGACTACAATATCACCAACAACTTATCGCTGCAGTATTATGGCAGCCCGTTTGCTTCGGTTGGTAAATTCAATAGCTTTAAAAAAGTAGTGCAGCCTAAAAATAGTATTTACAGTAATAGGTTTCAGGCTCTCTCAACTTCTGTTTTACAAAGTGACAATTACCTGGTTGATGATAATGGCGATGGAGTTACCGATATAATCATTCACAATCCTGATTTTAATTTTTACCAGTTCAGGTCCAACTTTGTCTTCCGTTATGAATACCGTCCGGGCTCGCAGTTATATTTCGTATGGAGCAACGACAGAACCAATTTCATTAACCCCGGCAGCAATTCTGTAACAGACATACACAGCCAGTTATCAAAAGTTTTTCCCACCAATATCTTTTTGGTGAAGTTGAATTACTGGTTTGATTTGTAAATTCAGCAACTGTGCTATTCGTTTTGGGTAGCTCGTATAAAATGGCCGAAAATAGCAACTGTTCTGCTTTTTACCAGGTTTAGGTAAGCTGAGGATTCTGTAAGTTGTTGCATTGTTCCACCACCTGCGTATGCCTCTTTACTGATGGTCTCAACCAAACTGAATTCACTGTCCCTGAAAGCAATCCAGTTTTTTTGTGCCTGGATCAGCACTTTTTTATCATCACCTTTTAAGGCTGCCAATAGCTTTTTATAGTATTTATTCAGCAGGCTGTCGCATAATTTTGCTGTTTCATAAGTCGCATCTGCCATACTGAAATCAGCAAAATTAGATGCAAGATGTTTTTCAAATAACAATTCAAGCCTGAATGTATCCAGTGTAAATTCTATTTGAACGATATTGAATTTCGATGCTTTTAACCGCTGTTCCAGTTTCGGAATTTCTTTTTCTACATCCTGTTTTATTTTCTTTTCCAGTTCTGCCGTTGTTTTTGATTGAGCTGCAGTTATTGCGCACATTAAGATGAATACAATAAACAGTATTGGATGTTTCATACTTGTTGATTTACTTTAAACATTACATGCTATTTTTTTATTTAAAGTAATTAATTTAAAAATGCAGAACTTAAAAATTGCAGGGTTATTGAATTATCTCTCTAATAGCCGCAGAAAGTTCATTTTCATTAAGAGCCGATTTTTTTGCAGTAACCAATTCTCCGGCAGCATTATAAAAATAAGTTACAGGCACAGCTTCAATACCTAAATCGGTAAATGGTTTAGATGAGTGAACATACAATAACTGGCAATTATTTTTTTGCCTGAAGGCTGCTATTTTTTCTGGTGATTCATCTGAGATCAGAACGATATTGACCTTGTCGCCAAATTGCTTTCCTGCCTTTTCAAAACCTGGAATTTCCTGCAGACAAGGCCCGCACCAGGTGCCCCAAAAATTAAGCACCATCGGTTTGTTGGCTAAATCGCTTAAGGCAATTTCTTTTCCATTCAGGTCCTGCAATACAAGACCCATTGCATTGATTGAAGGCGGCGTGTTGTGTTTGATTTTTCTTTCTATGAGAAATCCGACTGCAATAAGCAACGCAACAAATAACAATACCATCCTGGTTTTGCTCATACTTTTGCTATTATGTGAAAGTGTTTTTACCGCATCTGCTTAAACAAATTGATTAAGCCGTTAGTTGATGAATCATGCGAGCTCACAGGATCAGCTGTTTCCAGTTCCGGCAGTATCTTTTTTGCAAGTACCTTACCCAGTTCCACTCCAAACTGATCAAAACTAAAAATATTCCAGATTACACCCTGCACAAAAATTTTATGCTCGTATAAAGCAATCAGTTGCCCTAAAGTATGCGGCGTAATTTTCTTAATTAAAAAAGAATTGGTTGGCCTGTTACCGGTAAAAGTCCTGTACGGATCTTTGTCCTGGCTGCCATTCATTAAGGCTTCTGTTTGGGCAAAAAAGTTACTCAGTAAAATATTATGATGTTCACCGATCGGGTTGTGACTGATAGCAGGAGCAATAAAGTCGCAGGGAATTTTTTGTGTGCCCTGGTGAATCAACTGGTAAAAAGCATGCTGTCCGTTGGTACCGGGTTCACCCCAGATAACTGGTCCGGTTGCATATTCAACTGAGTGGCCATTTCGGTCAACATATTTGCCATTGCTTTCCATATTGCCCTGTTGAAAATAGGCGGCAAAACGATGCATGTACTGATCATAAGGAAGAATAGCTTCTGAAGCAGTTCCATTAAAATTGGCATGCCATATGCCAACCAGCGCCATTAATACCGGTATGTTTTTTTCAAAAGCTGTTGTTGCAAAATGAACATCTGTTTGGTGAGCACCTTTCAGCAAGGCTTCAAAATTATCATATCCAATAGTAAGAGCTATGGATAAACCGATAGCGCTCCACAAACTGTAACGGCCACCAACCCAATCCCAAAAAACAAACATGTTTTCCGGGGCGATGCCGAATTTTACAACATCAGTTTCATTGGTACTCAGTGCTACAAAATGTTTGGCCACATGCGTTTTATCAATTGCATGGTGTAAAAACCAATCCCTTGCAGTATGCGCATTGGTCATAGTTTCCTGCGTGGTAAAAGTTTTTGAAGCAATCAGAAAGATGGTTTCTTCCGGCGTCACCTTTTTCAGCGTTTCGGCAATATGCGTTCCATCAATATTACTTACAAAATAAGTTTCAATGCCATCCACCCAATAAGGCTTTAGTGCCTCTGTAACCATAACGGGGCCGAGATCACTGCCTCCAATACCAATGTTGACAATGTATTTTATTTTTTTGCCGGTATATCCCTTCCATTCACCAGAATGAATTTTACCGCAAAAACTTTTCATTTGCTGTTGTACTTTAATTACGTCGGGCATAACATCTTTGCCATCACTAATAACAGGTTTACCTGAAAAATTTCTAAGTGCAGTATGCAATACAGCCCGGTTTTCTGTTGCATTGATTTTTTCGCCGGCAAACATAGCGCTGATGGCATCACCCAATTGGCAGTCCGCCGCTAACTTAAGAAGAAGCTGCAATGTTCTTTCAGATATATTATTTTTTGAATAATCGAATACGATATCATCTGTTGTTATAGAAAAGTTGTTGAAACGATCGGGGTTTGCTGCAAATAAGTCTTTCGCTTGAACAGTTTTCATTTCCGTATAATGCTGTTGCAAAGCTTGCCACGATTGGGTGGTAATGGGGCTAATTTTTGGAAACATTGTTTATATTTTAATGGATTAAGAACCTTCGGACAAAGTTAACTTATGTGTGTTTGCCAATAATAATCTTGCCCGAAATGATGCAATAATATTTATAAAGTACCTATGATATTGATTAAATTTTTTACCATCTCAGTTGTTATATCAAGATGAGTAACCATTCGCACCTGTGTGGCCGAAATAGGCATTACCTGGATACGAAATTCAGCCAGTTTATCTGCAAGCGATTTAGGTGAAAAAGGAGCCAGCACTTCAAAAATAATGATGTTGGTTTCAGCCGGCATTATTTCGCCGACCCAATTTTTCTTTGTCAGCGCACTGGTGATTTGTTGCGCATGCAGGTGGTCTTCCGCCAACCTGTCAATATTATTTTCCAATGCATAAATGCCTGCCGCCGCCAAATACCCCGCTTGCCGCATTCCGCCGCCAAACACTTTTCTTACTCGCCTGGCTTTTTGAATATAATCCTTTGTGCCCAGCAGTACGCTGCCCACAGGCGTTCCCAATCCTTTGCTCAGACAAATAGAAATACTATCGAAAATTTCTCCGTATTGTGAAGCAGTTTCCTTCTTTGCTACCATCGCATTCCATAGCCGTGCGCCATCCAGGTGGAACTTCAAATTATTTTGCAAACAAACTTCCTTAATTTGTTGAATATCAGTAAAAGTGTAGCAAGATCCACCACCTCTGTTTGCTGTATTTTCCAAGCTTACTAAACTCGTTCTGGCCTTATGAATATCAGATGGGTTAACGGCTTCGCTGACCGCCAGAGCGTTTAATCTTCCCCTGTCACCCTTAATTGCCTTTACCTGGCACCCGCTATTGAAGGCGATTCCGCCGCCTTCATAAATATACACGTGGCTCAGGTTTTCGCAGATGACTTCATCTCCCGGCTGTGTATGTACCTTAATAGCTATTTGGTTGGTCATAGTTCCACTGGGACAAAAAAGGCCCGCTTCCATTTTGAACATTTCGGCAGCCATATGTTCCAGCTTATTTACCGAGGGGTCTTCTCCAAACACGTCGTCTCCAACGGAAGCCGTAAACATAGCCTCCAGCATGGCAGGGGAGGGTTTGGTAAAAGTATCAGAGCGTAAATCAGTTATCATGCTGCAAATGTAAGTGACAATGCAGTTGAATTTAAAGGCCGGTGTAAATTTTGCACTGTTCCATTTAACGAAAAGGTTGCAGCCCACAGCATAAAATGGCGAACTCCACGTTTTAAATTAAACCGAAGGATCAGGTGCAATAAATCATGATTTATATCATTGTTTTTTTGATTTACACTATGAATTGCCGATTTTTAGACGTACATTTGCACTATTTTTATGAAATTCTTTGCAGATTAACTAATTTTTTGCAACTATTTCTTCAACATTACTGTCTAATGACCGTTATATATTTCTGAATTAAAACAAGCAAATGAGGCAACTTAAGATCGCAACGCAGATTACCAACCGTGACTCACAGGCGGTTGAAAAATACCTGCAGGAAATTTCAAAAATTTCGATGATCACTCCGGAAGAGGAGACGATCCTGGCCCAAAAAATAAAAATGGGCGATCAGCGTGCACTGGATAAACTGGTACAGGCGAATTTGCGTTTTGTGGTATCCGTTGCAAAACAATACCAGCACCAGGGGCTTTCATTGAGCGATTTGATCAATGAGGGTAATCTGGGTTTGATTAAAGCGGCGCAAAGATTTGATGAAACAAAAGGTTTTAAATTTATTTCTTACGCAGTTTGGTGGATACGCCAATCTATATTGCAAGCGTTAGCCGAACAGGGACGTTTGGTCCGTTTGCCACAGAACAAAATCGGCACCTATAATAAAGCCAATAAAGCTTATATGGCTTTTGAACAGGAGCATGAGCGTGAACCCTCAACAGAGGAACTGGCAGAATTACTTGAAATGAGTGAAACTGAAATCAACAATATTTTCCAAAGCAACACCCGTCATACTTCACTGGATGCTCCCGTGCATGAAGCAGAAGACGTAGCAATGGGCGACTTGTTAAAAGGAGGTGCCGAAACGGATGAAGATGTAATGCACGACTCACTGCGCAATGAAATACGCAGGGTGTTGAAATCATTAAGTCCACGTGAAGCTGAGATAGTAAACGCATACTTTGGTTTGGATGGCGAAAATGGTGTTACTATTGAGCAAATAGGTCAGAAATATGATCTTACTAAAGAACGTATCCGCCAGATAAAAGAAAGGGCTATTAAAAGACTACAGAAAGCCAGGTATAGCGGTGCTTTAAAGGCATACCTGGGATAAATATATTTACCTTAATTGAAAATCCCCGCTGATATTATCTCCGGGGATTTTTTTTAATTTAAAAGTAAGCATAACAAACATTCATTGATTGCCGGTGTTACAACGCTGCATATGCTTACGTGAAAAGTGTGTGTTATAAAATTGATTTGTATTGTATGAAGAAGTTAGTCATTCCTGTTATCCTTTGTGTTCTGTTGTTCTCCTGCGAGAAAGATATCAACTTCAATCTGAATGCAGCACCAACAGTTTTGGTAGTAGACGCACAAATTGAAAATGGTAAAGCGCCAATTGTGGTGCTGAACAACAGTTTTTCTTTTTTTGATTCCATTAATCCGCAATTACTTTCCAAGTCATTTGTACACAATGCCATTGTTACAATCTCCAATGGTACGCTTACTCAACAACTTAAAGAATATACTTACCGGGTTACACCCGGCATCAGTGTTTACTTGTATAGTATCGATTCATCCAATCTGTCAACAGCCTTCACAGGCCAGTTGAATACAAGCTATACTTTGCATATTACCACAGAAGGAAAAGATTATACCGCAACTACAAGCATCCCTTCCCTGGCAAAAAAAGTAGATTCTTTATGGTGGAAACGGGCGCCTTTTGCTAAAGATACCAACGATGTTGTATTGTTCCTGAAAGCTACAGATCCACCGGGCCTGGGTAATTACGTGAGGTACTTTACAAAGAAAAACCAGGGACAGTTCTTACCCGGCGACAATTCGGTATTCGACGATCAGGTAATCGATGGCACTACCTATCAGTTCCAGATTGAACCTGGCATTGACAGGAATAATAAAGTTTCTTTTGACAGCAACTATTTTAAAAGAGGAGATACGATCTCTATGAAGCTTTGTAATATTGACAAGGCGGCTTATACCTTTTGGAGTACCTGGGAATTTGCGTATCAAAGTATTGGCAACCCGTTTGCCCAACCTAATAAGGTAATTGGTAATCTGAGTAATGGTGCATTGGGCGCCTTTTACGGTTATGCCGCAGACTACAAAACATTGATTGTTCCGAAATAGTTATGTTTCCAAAAAAGGCAATTAGTTGATAGAATTCTGCTATTAATTAGGGTCAATAACGCTTTATAAGAATAATAAACCGGTGTACACGCTATCAAGTCATTTCATTTTATATAACAAATAATCGTGTAAATTTGCGACGCCTGAAAAACAATTGACCGGCAATAAGAAAAATATGGAAAATCAAACAGCAGAAAAAGTTCATTGTTTAATCATAGGTTCCGGACCGGCAGGCTACACAGCTGCCATTTATGCCAGCAGAGCAGGATTGAAACCAGTATTATACCAGGGAATACAACCTGGCGGCCAGTTAACTATTACTACCGAAGTTGAAAATTATCCCGGTTATCCTGAAGGAATACAAGGCCCGGATATGATGGTGAATTTTGAGAACCAGGCGAAAAGAATGGGAGCGGATATCCGCTATGGACTTGCTACCAGAGTAGATTTTACAACCCAGCCTTATAAAATCGAAATTGACGAAGAAAAGTGGATTGAAGCAGATGCGGTTATTATTTCAACTGGCGCTTCGGCCAAATGGCTGGGCATAGAAAGCGAGCAGCGCCTTAACGGGTATGGGGTAAGTGCCTGTGCTGTGTGTGATGGTTTTTTCTTTAAAGGCAAAGAAGTGGCCATTGTCGGCGCCGGAGACACTGCTGCTGAGGAAGCATTGTATCTTTCCAATATCTGTTCGCATGTGCACATGATTGTGAGAAAAGGAGAGATGCGTGCCAGCAAGGTAATGCAAACAAGGGTGTTGAATACAAAGAATATAACCGTTTACTGGCACAGTGAAACCGATGAAATTGTAGGAGAAAAAAAGGTAGAAGCGGTGCGCATAAAAAACAATGAAACAGGGGAAAAATCAACTATCCCGGTTAGTGCTTTTTTTGTTGCAATCGGTCATCATCCTAATAGCGATATTTTTAAAGACTGGATAACTACAGATGAGGCCGGTTATATTGTAACAATTCCGGGTACATCGAAAACAAATATCGAAGGCGTCTTCGCGGCCGGTGATGTGCAGGATAAAATATACCGCCAGGCGGTAACCGCTGCAGGCAGCGGTTGCATGGCTGCCTTGGATGCCGAAAGATATTTAGGTGCAAAAGAACATGTTCATTAAAGCAGCAATTACCTGCATTGAAGAATAGCGTCGCTTGATACTGGTGCGGATTTATTGCCAGTTATCAATTGGTTTAATATGTATGTCTTCCGTTCACCTTTAATCATTTTTGATGATTACTATTCACCTGCATAGTCTTATATTTCGGTCTTTTCACGGGATGTTTAAGGAAGAAAAGATACTGGGCAATGATTTTGAAGTAAACATGGATGTCGTGATTGATGCACCGGAAACAATTACCAAACTGCATCAGTCGGTTGACTATGTAGCATTGCACGCCATCATTAAGCAAGTGATGGACGTACCAACCCCCTTGCTGGAAACGGTTGTGCAGGAATTAGCTGAGCGGGTAGGGGGCTTTGACAAGAAAATAAAAACCGTAAGCGTTAGCGTTAAAAAATTAAATCCGCCGATTACCAATTTCCAGGGAACTGTGGGTATTAGTTATTCCAAAGCATTCTCATGATAAAAACAATAGTGTTTGTGTTTTCTTTACTGTACTGTTTCCCGGCAGCTGCCCAGGATATCGGCCTGTTGCTCAAAGAAGCCAACAGGTTTGAAGCGATTCCCAATGAAAATGCTGCTTTTATTACCTATAAGCAGATACTACAATTACAGCCTACTAATATCAATGCACTCAATAAATGCAGCGAATTGTGCAGCAGAATCGGAAAACGGCAAGCAGATAAAGCTGTTACGAATGATTATTATAAAGCTGCGTTGATGTATGCCGACGTTGCTTTAAAAATAGATCCCAACAACGCTGAATCCAACTGCGTAATGGCGATTGCGCTGGGCAGAAGTTCACTGAACAAAAGCGGCAAAGAAAAGATTTCAACTGCCAAAGAAATCCGGAAGTACGTTGATATTGCCATAAAAAATGATCCGCGTAATTTTAAAGCATGGCATGTATTAGGGAGATGGAATTTTGAATTAAGTGAATTAAATATTATTGAGCGTACTGCGGCAAAATTATTATATGGCACTATACCCGTTGGTACCATCAGCGGGGCCATCGCAGCTTTTGAAAAATCCAACAGTATCACCGCCGGTTTTATTCTAAACTATTTTGAACTGGCAAGAGCATATCAAAAAAATGATGAAGACAGCAAGGCTATCGCCATTCTGAACAAAATGCTGTCGCTCCCCAACCAGACAGAAGATGATCCGCTGATAAAAGCAGATGGTAGGAAACTTTTGAAACAACTTCAGTAATTCCATTTTTAAGTCTGAGAAAACTTAGTGAGCCGTTATCGTTAATATGATCTTTTAAAAACTTTTTTAAATTACTTTTAAATATTAAAATCAATATATGATACAAAAATGTTTCTCTGTTGTGCTGTTGCTTACCTTCTATTTGGCCGGATTCTCCCAGGATAAATTTGCATCTGCCTATGATCCGCATGCATTATTTTCTCCCTTGTTTTATCCAAATGGTGAAACCATTACACGGGCTGCATCAGGTGAACCCAATGTTGGCTATTGGCAAAACAGGGCCGACTACAAGATCAGTGCCTCCCTGAATGAAGTAGCACACCAGGTTTCCGGGACGGTAACAATTACTTACAAAAATAACAGTCCGCATGACCTGCCATTTTTATGGCTGCAGTTAGATCAGAATTTATTTAATAATAAAAGTCGCGGACAGGCGCGTATGCCGGTTGATAGCCGCAGCCGGTATGGTGATGCCAAAAGCGGTTTTAATGGAGGTGACAATATCAGTAACGTACAAATAAATGATGCTTCAGCTAACTATACCATTACGGATACAAGAATGCAGATACGGTTGGCAAAACCAGTTAAAGCAGGTGGCGAATCAATCAAAATAAAAATGGACTTTTCGTTTACGATACCGGAGTACGGTGCTGACCGTTGCGGCATTTTAAAAACGAAGAATGGCGATATTTTTGCTGTTGCGCAGTGGTATCCACGCATGTGCGTATTTGATGAAGTACAGGGATGGAATACATTGCCCTACCTGGGACCGAGCGAGTTTTATCTTGAATACGGCGATTTCGATTTTAACATTACCGTACCGGCAAGCCATATCGTTGTAGCGAGTGGTGAATTGCAAAACGCTTCCGAAGTACTTACTCCCACACAAAACCAACGCTATGAAAGTGCAAAGAAAAGTGATAAGACAGTAATAATACGTTCAGAAAAAGAAGTGACGGATCCTGCCGCCAGGCCAAAAGGAACAACGCTTACCTGGCATTATAAAATTACCAATGCAAGAGATGTATCCTGGGCTTCTTCGAAAGCTTTTATCTGGGATGCGGCAAAAATGAATTTACCGAGTGGCAAAACGTCGCTGGCAATGAGTGTATACCCTGCTGAAAGCAATGGAGACAAAGCGTGGGGAAGAGCAACAGAATACACCAAAAAAAGTATTGAGAATTATAGCAAAAGATGGTATGAATTTCCTTACCCTGCGGCTTCCAATGTGGCGAGCAATGTGGGCGGTATGGAATATCCCGGTATTGTTTTCTGCGGATCAAGAGCAACGCAGGAAGGACTTTTCGGTGTTACCGATCATGAGTTCGGGCATACCTGGTTTCCTATGATTGTAGGAAGCAATGAACGCAAATACGGCTGGATGGATGAAGGCTTTAATACATTTATCAATTCACTGGCGCATGAGGATTTTAATAATGGTGAATATAAAGAAGAGCCGAAAAATATGCAGCAGATGGCGCAATATCTTTTTAACCCAAACAGTGAAGCTATTTTAAACACGCCCGATGCGATGAAGGAAGCCAATATTGGTACTGCTTTGTATTTTAAACCCGGATATGGGTTGGAATTATTGCGCAACGAAATTCTGGGACCGGAAAGGTTTGATTATGCCTTCAGGTTGTACATTCAGCGCTGGGCTTTCAAACATCCGACACCCTGGGATTTTTTCAGAACAATGGACAATACAGCGGGTGAAGACCTGAGCTGGTTTTGGAAAGGATGGTTCCTGGAAAATTACAAGCTTGACCAGGCCATAGAATCTGTGAAATACGAAAAGGATTCAGAGGCAAATGGTGCAATTGTAACAATTGCAAATCTAGACCAGATGGCAATGCCGGTAACGTTGGCTTACGAAACTGTCAGCGGAAAAAAAGATGTTATCAGGCTACCTGTTGAAGTTTGGAACAACACCCATACCTGGAAGGTAAAATTACCCACAACAGAAAAACTGGTGAGTGTTGTGTTAGACCCTAACAAGATTCTGCCTGATATGGACGCCACAAACAATACCTGGAAATCAAATTAGTAGTCAGAAAATAGTAGGAAAAGCTGCAAAGAAATTTGCGGCTTTTTTTATGCACTGTCTAAAACTAATAAAGAGTTACCCCCGGGACAAATGTCGCTAAACCAAAAACTTCCACAGCTGTATTTTTAAACCGCTGTGGAAGCCAATTTCAATCACCGGCATGCACCGGCTGATTCAGGATTACATTTAGCCTGGTTATTTTACAAAAATCATATCAAAGATATTTCCTGACTAAAGCTTTGCCATCGTCGCTTTTAAGGGCATAGGCTAGGGGTATCGGATTGTTGGTTTTGGATCATCATCGCTTCTTACAGCATAGATCTAGATATTGGGTTGACTGGTTTTTATGAGGCGATGCTGTATGCCCCGCATCAGATATTGGTTTTATTAGTTTTTTGGCCATCGTCGCTTTTAACAGCATAAGCCCGGTTTCCTGTAATTACAGCTTCAAAACACCTTGCTGCCGGATATTGGTTCAATCGGTTTGGCTTTATACCTTTCCTTTCTGAGACAAAGTTGCACCCCTTAAAGTTGCTGAACAAGAGCAGCATTACTGAATTGCTATAGTCAATTTATTACCCGCAGTAGCTTCATCCTAAACATGGAAGTGAAGGATGTTCCTGTAATAGATAACACTATGTTATAGAAGACTATTTACGGTTTTCTAAATGAGAGGGTCGCCCACTATCCAAAAAATAAAATTGCTGTCAATTGTCTATTGATAAAGAAAAAATGAATGGCCTAACGGATCCTGGTTTTCCATTTTCCGCTTTTAAGAAAAGTAAAGGAAAGAACAAATATGGTCGACCAGTAGATCAATTCATTGCTCCATGCTACAGTAAGATTGATGTAATGAATTTTCATGAATATCCAGGTGTAGATAAGATAACAGGTAATGGCAACTATTTCAATCATTAAATTCACCGTTGTTTTACCCGTACCGGTAACCCCATTTAACCATATGTTGGCAATACTCATCACCAGCAAACCACAGCTCACCATTCGTATTACTGGTATACCTGCCTTTACAAATTCTTTACCCTGGCCAAACAAACTAAAAAATGCAGCAGGAAAAATGTTGACGAGTAAGCACATAAAAGCACACAAGCCGAAGCACCAGAGCATAATTCGTTTAATAGCTTCCAGCACTTTGTCCTCTCTTTTTTGCCCCATTAAATTACTGACCATTACATTACAGGTGCCTGCAAAAGCCCATACAAAGACTCCGGTTAAGCCAAACACATTCCGCATGGTATTACTGATAGCTTTTGCTGTCTGATCATGCAAAGCTTCAATAAAAATAAAAAACACCAGCCAGGTGGTAACACTGATCACATACTGTGTAATCAGTGGCGTAGAAATCCGAATAATTTCCCGGGTAGTAGATTTATCATACTTAAAAGTAGTAAGCACCCCGTACTCCTTCTTTAAGCCAGTTTTATAAATTACAAATAACAATACCATCAAACCGCAAGCTTCGGCTATTACAGAAGCGACAGCAGCTCCGTTGAAACCCATGGCAGGCAACCCCCAGTGACCATAAATAAGTAAATAATCCAGTAGTATATTGACGGCGGCTTCGGCAATAAAACCAATCATCAGGTAGCGGCTGTTAAGCGAAGCCACCAGGAATGCATTGCCCATTTGAAACAGGTACAAAAAAGGCAAACCCAAAATACGGATTTTTAAAAAATACATCTCCTGCGGATAAGCCAGCGGGTCAGCAACCTGCTGCAATATAAATGGCGCAATAAACCAGGTAACACAAATACCAGCGATCGCTAACTGAAGGCTGATGCGTATAGCCTGCGCCAATATCACTTTAAAAGCATTGGAATTGTCTGCCCCGGCATATCTGCTGAATTCCGACTGCAGTCCATTGTTAAGGCCGTTTCCGGCAACTGCAAATATTAAATAAAAAACGCCGGTAATACCTGCATTACCTAAAGCAGAAATGCTAAGATTGCCCAGGAATATACTATTGGTAAGCATATTAATTTGGGGAACAATTATAGCCAGGGTAATGGGCAGGGCTATGGAAAGTATCTGTTTATTGGTTACGGTTACTTTTAAATCTTTTATTGGTGCTGTTACTTCCATAAGTTGGCAAATTTATCTTATTTTGCCAGCCTAAACACACATTTTGATTTCAACTTTCAATATACTGACCGATGTACCGGATACTGCAGGATGCAGTTTATTTATCGAGCTAAGTGGTCAGGGCATTTCTTACTGGGCATTATCTGCAGACAACAGTTGTTTTGCGCTATCAGTTTATCATTTCAGTGCTGCCACAACAAACGACAAAGCAGCGGATTATTTTAAAGACATTGTAAGCGAACAACCGTTGCTTCGCCAATCGTTTAAAAAAGTAAGTATTATTTACGCTTTTTCTGAGGCTTTACTTGTGCCGGCCCGTTTTGTAAATACTGCGACTGCTACAGAAATGCTGAACCTTGTTTATGGAGAAGAGGATGAAAGCGTCACCAAAAGTGATTTGGTATACCAGCTTAATTTGCAAAATATTTACCGTATACCAAAATCTGTAGAAGAAGTGGTAGCAAATTTATATCCATCCGCTGCGCACTGGCATTTATATTCCATATTGTCCGGTGCAAAAAAGGACACCATTAATTTGTTGTATTGTATTTTTAGTACTAACCATTTTATGGTGCAATTAATAAAAAATGGTCAGCTTCAAATCATCCAGCAATTTGACTACAAGTTACCTGAGGATGCGGCTTATTATTTATTAAGTATTTGTGAACAGTTTGGAGCGCCATTGAAGGAGACGGAAGTGGTATTAAATGGAATGATTGACCAGGAGTCTGCTTTATACAAGGAATTAAAAAAATATTTGCCGGAGATCAGGTTCTGCTCACTACCCGAAACATTTACTTATGATGAAGGAATAAAAAATTATGCTCCGCATTATTTTAGTCATTTATTTGAAATTGCAGCATGCGTATAATCAGCGGCATTCACGGTGGCAGAAAAATAAATCCGCCTGCGAATATGCCTTACACTAGGCCAACTACAGATATTGCCAAAGAGGGTTTGTTTAATATCATTCAGAATAACCTTGATATTGATGGACTTAAAACACTGGATCTTTTTGGTGGCACTGGTAGTATCAGTTACGAACTTGCCAGCAGGGGAGCAGCGGACTTAACCATTGTTGAAAAAGACAATAACATGTTTGACTTTATAAAAAAAACTTCAGCTTCCCTGGCACTGGAAAATTTTAAACTGGTAAAGTCAGATGTTTTTAAATTTATCGACAATTGTGCTGATCAGTTTGATTTCATTTTTGCAGGCCCGCCCTATGCGTTGGGAACTATTGACGAACTTCCTAGAAAAATATTTGACAAAGGTTTACTTAAAACAAAAGGCTGGTTTGTGCTGGAACATACGCCGCGTAATGACTATAAAAGGTTTGATCACTACCACGCCGAACGCAATTACGGCACTACAATCTTTTCTATCTTTATCCAATAAAATTGTTTCTTCCACATTATTTTAATTGTTGGCCCAATCTTACAAACAACGATGTACAAGAGTGAAATCAGGAATCTTTATAAAACGAAAAGACAACAACTTTCTTTTTCTGAGAGAGAGAAAATGAGTGACTTGATGCTGATTCATTTTCAACGGTTGCCTATTGACATCCCGACAATAATACTTACCTACTCTCCGTTTCAAAAAATGTCAGAATTTGATCCTCAATTAATTACAGATTATTGCTTCTTTAAAAATAGAGATATGAAATTACTCTACCCTGTCATGATGAATGATCAAAACCAATGCGAAATGCAGGCAGTTTTGGTAGATGATGACAGTTATTTTGAGACCAATAAATATGGAATTGACGAGCCTGTCGGTTGCACTGCCGTCCCTGCATCTGAAATAGAGCTGTCCATTATTCCCTTAATAAGTTTTGACAAAACCGGTAACAGGGTAGGTTATGGCAAGGGGTATTATGACCGTTTTTTAAATAAATGCAGCCCCAAAAGTATCAAAATAGGGTTTAGTTATTTTGATGCCATAGACGTTATTGACGACGTAAATCCTTACGATATCAGGCTGGATTATTGCATTACACCCGAACGTATATTTACATTCTAAAATTTATTTATTGCTAAAAAGTTTCCGATATCTGTTGCTGCCTCTATCATTTTTGTATGGAATGATATTATGGATTAGAAACAAATTGTTTGATAAAAATTATCTCAAATCTGCTTCCTTTAATTTTCCAGTTATATGCGTGGGTAACCTGGCCGTAGGAGGAACCGGTAAAACGCCCATGGTGGAATATTTGTTGCGGTTTTTAAAAAATGATTACGCGACAGCCACTATCAGCCGGGGTTATAAAAGAAAAACCAAAGGTTACGGACTGGCGGATGAGAATACCACGGCGCTTGATATAGGTGATGAACCAATGCAGTTTCATTTAAAATTTCCTGATGTGAGCGTAGCTGTAGGTGAAGAAAGGCTGGAAGCAATACCGCAATTGTTGCATGACAGACCAGATACTCAGGTAATCATTCTGGACGATGCCTTTCAACACAGGCAGGTTACAGCCGGCTTAAATATATTACTGACAGACTACAACAATTTATATACCCGTGATTTTATACTGCCCGGCGGCGATTTGAGAGATATTAAATCAAGCGCAACCCGTGCGCAAATTATTGTTGTGACAAAATGCAGGCGTAACCTGGAAGAAGCCGAAAGAGACCAGATTATAAAAGAATTGAAACCTTCGCCAAATCAACAGGTTTTTTTTACTGAGATCATTTATGGAACGCCCTATCATCTTTTTTCAAAAGTACCGTCAGCAATTTCACATAGCACTGATGTGTTACTGATTTGTGGTATTGCCAATCCCAAACCGCTGAAAGATTTTTTAACAACGCAGGTGCATACCTATGATATGCTGCGTTATCCGGATCATCATATTTTTGACAGTGGTGACCTTGCTGAAATAAAAAAGCAGTTTAGTAAAATCGCTTCTGAGGATAAAATTATTTTAACCACTGAAAAAGATGGTGTAAGGTTGAAGAAATTTGAAAATGAACTGAAAGAGTTACCAGTGTTTGTATTGCCCGTACAACATGCGTTTATGTTTAACCAGTCTGAAGCATTTTGCAACACAGTCACTGATTTTATTGCTTCTTTTAAACCAAAAGAAAACTGAAGTTGCGGACAAACTTATTTTGCTACCGCAATTTTTACTTTTTTATTTTTTATCTTTTCGTCTTTAATCAACTCCAGCACGGAGCCTGCTTTTAACTTCCGCACTGCGACAAAAGAAAAGAAATCTTTCACTTCTATTAAACCGATGTCATCTTTTTTTAGCAGCCCTTTATTCGATAAGAAACCTACGATATCAATTTTATTGACTTTATCTTTTTTACCTGCTGCTATAAATAAAGTGCTCCATTTGGGTTTTTCTGGCAACTCAATTCTTTCCGGCAATTCAATGGCTTCTGTATGGCCTGTTATATAGTTCGGCAGTTTTTCATCTTCAGACAAAATCAATACTGATTTACCGCCGGCATCCATACGGGCGGTTCTGCCGTTGCGATGAGTGTACACATCTGCCGTAGGTGGCAGGTGAAAGTGAATGATATATTTTATATCAGGAATATCAAGTCCACGGGAAGCAAGGTCAGTTGTAACCAATACATTGGAAGTACCATTCTTGAATTTGCACATGGCACTTTCCCTTTCCTGCTGTTCCATTCCTCCATGGTAAAATACATTCACAATTCCCTTTTCTTTTAAAAAATGACTGGTGCGTTCTACCGATTCACGGTGATTACAAAATACGATCATTGATTTGTTACCTATGGAACAAATCAGGCGGAACAAAGTTTCAACTTTATCCTTGTCGGGCGATAGCACGGTTCTTACAACGAGTTCGTCGGCTGCAGGTTTTTCGGAAGGCGATAAAAAATTCAGTCTTGCTGGTGAAACCATTCCGATAAAATCCGGAATGCGAACAGCTTCGGTTGCCGAAGTCAGGATTCTTTTCTTTACCGATGGAAGGGCGCCAACAATGAAAGACATTTCCTCCAGGAAACCCAGCTCCAGCGATTTATCAAATTCGTCCAACACCAATGTAGTGATGGCGTCGGTTTCAAAATTATTCCGTCGGATATGATCTGCTACACGGCCGGGTGTACCAATAATAACTGCAGGCGATTGCACCAAATTATTCTCTTCTGTTTCTCTTTTATGTCCGCCATAGCAAACGGTAACCTTGTAACCGGTAGCCATTTTTCTGAATACCTCATCAATTTGAATGGCCAGTTCACGGGAGGGAACTAATATGAGCGCCTGGACACTTTTATTTTGTTTTGTAAGTAATTGCACTACAGGAAGCAGAAATGCCAGTGTTTTTCCAGAACCGGTCGATGACAGCAACAATACATTGTCGTTTTCTTCATTGGCCTTTAGTGCAGCGTGCTGCATTTCATTTAGCGCTGTTATTTGCAGGTTGGCCAGTATCTTTTCTGTGGGTATATTATTGTGTTGCATTCCGGTAAAAGTAATCTTTGTACCAGTAAGTGCAAAAAATAGAAAGAAGGAGGCTAAATAACTGATGCCCCACAGGGCGGATGATGGTGGTAATAATTTGTTTACTCTGTAAAATGAACAGCAAACTTACACCCATAAGTACCCGGTGTAAAAGTGAAAGTGCCCGATTTAAGGGGCTTTCCTGAGCCGGTAAGGATAACACTTTGTTGACCATTGGCCGCAAATTTTCCGGTGACCGAAAATAGCACGCCATTTACTGCATTACTGCTTACGGAATAGGTTCCTGCGGTAGTCACTGATACTTTTAGTAAAACGGTGTTGGCAGCATTGAGCGCAGTACCCACAATATAAGTGCCGCTTACCACCGGGGCAGTGCAACTGTCGGGTGCTCCGTTTAAGGTAAACTGGGCAACACCAGTTGACTTAGCTGTAAAAGATATAGAAAATGCACATCCGGCAAAACCTGGTATGAAGTTAAAACTGCCTGCTGTTACAGGTGTTCCCGATCCTGTCAAAATAATATTTTGTGATCCTGTGGAAGTAAACTCGCCCGAACCACTAAAGATAACCCCATTGATATTGGCGGTTGCCAGGGTGTAAGAACCAATAGAGTCAACTGTAACTTTTAATGTAATGGTATTTTGATTGTTGAGAGCAGTTCCGGCATTATAGGTACCACTGATTAAAGCCCCGGTGCAGGAATTGGCACCGCCTGCAAATTTAAATTTAGCAGAGCCGCCACCTGTACCGGGTGTAAGTATGCTGGTGGAAGGAAAATTCAATTCTTTCTGGCAGGAAGTAAATGACAGCGCTCCAAAAAGCAATAACAAAAGCCGGGATAATTTTTTGTTCATTTTAATTGGTTATTTATATAATATTTTGCCGGCATTAAATCTATTGAACAGGCAAGCTAAATATCCCATCCGTTATTACTTTCGTATTGCCTCCGGCAGCACCAGTATCACTTATTGTACCACTAAAGGTACCCTGTATCCTGGTATCTGTTTTGCCCGTAATCTTAACAGTAAAAGGTGTATATACAATTGAAGACACAGCGCTCCAGCTTAAGAGAGAAGCATTGGTATATGATACGAGGTAAATCTTCCCGGTAGCCAGGCTATTGACATCAAAAATATCACCTGTAATAATAGAGGCCGTTGTTTTTGTAAGCGACATTTCAATTTTCTCTTCAGAGTCTGCAGCCATGCCTGCCGTAATACCCAGTCCAAAAGTCGCAGGAACAGGTGGCTGAGCCGGTGTGTTAATTGCTGAAGCCGAAACTGAATAACCAAATGTTGTTGTTACACCATCTATTTTACACCTGATGTAATCCACAGGCAATGGATTCGCCGGAGATACTGCGATAGTAAATGAGCATCCGTTGTTGCCGGGTGAATAATTAAAAGGGCCGGAAGTAATAGGGGTTCCGCTGGCAACGAGACCTATGTTTTGTAAACCCGTTGTGGTAAAGGATCCGGAGCCACTAAAACTGATTCCATTATTGGGTAATGTTGCAACCGCCCAGGTTCCTGTTTTGGTAACATTTACCTGGATTCCATTAACTGTGTTTGCTGCTGAAAGTGTTTCTCCCGCAATATAACTTCCATTTACGGTTATTGCACTGCATACATTGGGTGCATCCGGAAAAGTATAAACGGATGTTGCAACAGTACCTTCATTGAATACCACTTCAAATGTGCAACCGTTGGTACCGGGTATATAGGTAAATGTTCCCGCCGCCACCGGCGAGCCCGTTGCCAGTAAGTTTAAGTTTTGAATGCCTGTTGTTGAAAATGTACCTGATCCTTTGAAAGTTATCCCATTAATAGTAGCTGTGGAAATTAGATATGTTCCCGGTGTTTGGACATTAACCTGAAGTGTAACAGTATTGGCAATAGTTACAGACACGCCGGCCGCATAACTTCCTTTCACCTTGGGAGAGGTACAGTTCGGTGCGCCAACATAAGAATAAATCGAAGTTCCGGAATTGGTACCAGTGGTAAATAGTCCCGATTCTGTACTGCGTTCCTTCTCGCATGACGTAAATGCCAGCGTGAATATGATAAAAGAGAAGATATAGAATAATGTATTTTTCATAGAAATAAAACAATTGATAAAATATACGCTTTACTGCGAATGTAATTACAGTTTATTTATAAAATAGGAAGGACACCCGTTTTCGCTACTTATTTCGTTAATTACTAACCTTTTATCAGCCCTAATATAATAATGGCAAAGTCTTTGATAGATATGTTTTAGAATTTCAAGTGTATTATTAAATCCAGTTGCTTTGCTTTTTTAAAACCAACAACATCTTAAATTCTATATCTATGACTGTAACAAAATATTCATCATATACTAACACGAATGGAACCCTTGATTTTTTAAAAAGGGCATTACGACTTGTAACTTTTCTTATCTTTTTTTGTCTTTTTTTAGTTTATTATGTAAAAATGTCAAAAGATACTGGTTTGTAAACAGGTGGCAATAGCATAAAAGAATAATGTATTATTGGGGGTTTTATTGTGCAAAGACCGCATTATTTGTCCCCATTTTTCTATTTTTCATAGATAGTATTTTATTGGTATACACACTAGCTATTGTTTTTGATACCTCATATTAATTTGCACCTGATCTTTTATTCATAAGGTCATTCAATTTAATGATTTACTTCATTTTGCGTAAAATTAATTGTGGAGCAATTCCTATAATTAATATTATGTTAAACAGGCGCACATGCCTTTCTTCTCCCTCCCACGTTTTATTTTTTTTCCTTGCCACTGGCGAATGGATCGTAGCGGTGGAGTGCGTTTTATTTTTGCTGTCCTTATTATAAAGCTAATCAGGTTCACAAATTTGACACGGACGGTCCTTTAAAAATTTTAATCTATTTTTTAATTTTGTATAGCCTTAAATGTCACTCAACATATGGAAAACGATTCGCTCAAGTTCACTGTATTAAAATGGATGATCAGGGTAACCGTCATGGCCATTGCATTCCTGTCAGTGCTCTATATTGCCGCAACTGTTGGCTGGAATTAATAATGAGGTGTTCCATCAAAGCCGGACAGGCTTATTCTAACGGTCTTTATATACAAGTAGTATTTATTCTTGTCCAGCATTAAGCTGAGCTTTTAATTTCGCGATTTTGCAAAAAAAGTATTCCGAATCTCGTAATAAATAATCCGTCTTTCACCTGTTACTTTACACTGGTTTTCATAGGATATTGGACAAAAAACGGGGCGGTGTTTCAACACCAGCCCCTCTTTTATTTAAGCACTGTTTTGTTTGAGCGCCGACGTCAACCTGACTTCCCTTAAAAACTTTCCAGGTTGGTTGCAATACCGGTTAAAATATTTCGTTAGACATTTGTTAATACCTCATAATTCATGTTGTAAATTGTTTTAGCCTCTGTGACAGCAGAGGCATTTTTACTAAAAGATGCCAAATTTATGAATGAAGATTTACTGACGCTGACACTCCTGAAGTGGTTAGTCAGATTTGCTGCTGTTTCCCTGGTACTCCTCATTGCTTACCTTGCCTACGATATAACAATGGCAGGAAATTAACTTCCCCGCTTTTGCTATACCGAAATCTTACCGCTCATAAAAATTGATAATTGTTATGTTGACAATTAACTTATTTTTGTACAAATATTCAAAGTGTCACTATAAATTATATTGGTATAGCAGCTAAGTAATGTGAAGACTTTTCCCGGCATTTTTCTAATTGCCGGGTTTTTATTTAAATAGCGCTATTCAGGCCAACCCGTTCTGCGCCAAAAATTCATCTAATTGAGTAATATTCCGTCGTTACATTAACTAAATATTTAGATAACTTGTTATAAAATAATAATTACCAGCATTTTAATTAATTTTGGAAGTCGTTATATTTTTCATTAGCCATTCTGATTTTATACGTCCATAATGCAAAAATTAATTTTGAAAATATAAATAGGAAAATTAATAGGCTGATAATCAGGAAGTAAATTAACATATTTATCATTTAATTTTAAATAATAAAACCTACTTGGAATTAAATTATTATAAATTGGTCCTAATTCTCTAATTATCAATAAGAATAAAATATTTATTAATTTATTTATGACGGAGTTGGATTAAAATGAAGCAATAAGATCCCGTTCACGACTGCGATGAATGAAAACAGGCTGCCACGTTACCGCAACAGCCTGTTTTATTTCAAATAAATTCTATAAATTATTCAGTATCAGCATCCGACGCTTCCTCCAAATTTGGAGTATCAGTTGCATCTGTATCGGCTTTATCCTGATCTTGATTTTCAGCTGGAGTTATAAGTTCAGTTTCCTCCTCTTTTTCATCCAGTTTGGTAATGGCGGCAATTTCATCACCTTCATCTACCCTTATCAGTTTTACACCTTGTGTCGCACGGCCCTGTTCACTTACGCTTGCGACACTCATTCGAATAGTTACGCCACTTACGCAGGTTATCATCAAATCTTCCTTTTCTGATACATCCAGCAGACCTACCAGCGATCCTGTTTTTTCTGTAACGCTGATAGTTTTAACGCCTTTTCCACCCCTGTTCGTAACACGGTAATTTGCTTCACCGGTTTCAGGATCGTCCAGGTAAGTACGTTTGCCATATCCTTTTTCGCTCACTACCAGTATCGTCCTGGTTTTATCTTCCCGGTTTACGCAGACCATACCAACCACCGCATCATGATCATTGTCCACTTCTATACCGTAAACCCCAATGCCCCCACGACCGGTAGAACGCACTTTCTCTTCCGGAAAACGTATTGCCCTTCCACTCTTCACAGCCATGATGATTTCACAATTGCCATCCGTTAATTTAGCTTCCAGCAGCTGATCACCTTCCAGGATATTAATGGCATTAATACCATTCTGTCTTGGGCGACTGAAATCTTCCAGATCCGTTTTTTTGATAATACCCTTTTTTGTACACAGCAATATATAGTGGCTGTTTACATAATCCTTATCATCAAAATTCTTCACATCAATAATTGCCCTTACAGTATCATCCGGCGGTATTTGTATCATATTCTGCAATGCCCTGCCCTTACTGGTTTTATCGCCTTCAGGTATTTTATATACCGGCAGCCAGAAACACCTTCCTTTTTCTGTAAAAAATAATAAGGTATGATGTGTAGATGCTACAAACAGGTGCTCGATATAATCTTCCAGCCTGGTACTGCTTCCTTTGGCACCGCGGCCACCCCTTCGCTGTGAGCGGTATTCATCTGAAGAAGTTCTCTTGATGTAACCTAAATGCGAAATGGTAACCACTACATCTTCGTCTTCAATCAGGTCAAGCATGCCAATCTCATCATCCGCGTAAGTGATCTCAGATTTACGTTCGTCGCCGAATTTATTTTTGATTTCTGTTAATTCATCTTTAATGATCTGGTAGCGCATGCCTTCATTGGCAAGAATCTCTTCCAAACGTGCAATCAGTTTCATAATCTCAGCATGTTCTTCCCTGATCTTATCTATTTCCATACCAGTCAGGCGTTGTAAACGCAGTTCCAGTACGGCTTTTGCCTGTATCTCACTCATGCCGAAATTACTAACCAAACCCTCCTGCGCCAGGTTAGGCGTAGATGATTCCCTGATCAGTTTTATCACCGCATCCAGGTTATCCAGTGCAATGATATAACCTTCCAGGATATGCGCCCTTTCTCTTGCTTTGCGCAATTCATATTGTGTTCTCCGAACCACCACTTCATGGCGAAACTCAATAAACTCAACAATCAGTTCTTTTAAGTTTAAAACTCTCGGGCGGCCTTTTACCAGGGCCACATTATTGATACCATAAGAAGTTTGTAACTCAGTTAGTTTAAACAACTGGTTAATTACCACCTGCGCAACCACATCTTTTTTAAGTTCTACAACAATCCTGGTACCTTCCTTATTATTACTTTCGTTGTTTACGTCAGAAATGCCTTCGATAGCTTTGTCGTTGATAAGATCACCAATTTTTTGCGTAAGCATATCCCGGTTAACCTGGTAAGGCACCTGGGTGATGATGATTTTTTCCCTTCCTTTATTGTCGATTTCAATATTTGTTTTACCACGCAACACCACCCGTCCGCGGCCGGTATGCAGCGCCTGCTTTACGCCTTCAAAGCCATAAATAATACCGCCTGTAGGAAAATCTGGTCCTTTTACAAAATGAATCAGTTCATCAATTGTTATCTCGCGGTTATCAATGTAGGCAATACAACCATCCACCACTTCGCTCAAATTATGGGGCATCATGTTGGTAGCCATACCTACGGCAATACCGCTGGCGCCATTCACCAGTAAATGCGGAATGCGGGTTGGCAAAACCGTTGGCTCCTTTAAACTATCGTCAAAGTTCAGCTGGTAATCAACCGTCTCTTTTTCGATATCTTCCAGCATTGCTTCAGCAAACTTTTCAAATCTTACCTCGGTATAACGCATGGCAGCCGGCGGATCTCCATCCTGGCTACCAAAGTTTCCCTGTCCGTCAATCAGGGTATACCGCAAGCTCCAATCCTGCGCCATACGCACCATCGTATCGTAAATAGAAGCATCGCCGTGGGGATGGTATTTACCCATTACTTCTCCCACAATACGGGCACTTTTTTTATACGGCTTATTGCTCGTGTTACCCAATTCACTCATGCCGTATAAAACACGACGGTGAACCGGTTTTAAACCATCCCGTACATCAGGCAATGCACGTCCTACAATCACACTCATGGAGTAGTCGATGTAGTTGGTTTTCATTTGTTCCTCTATATTAACAGGAATAATTCTTCCCCTGTTACTGGCTGCGCCGCCATCGTTTATAGGCAGGTCATTTGCGCCGGAATTGTCGTTGTTTTCCATATTATTTTGTAGGCTGCGAATGTACTGATTTTAAGCGGATTTCAGCCCTTAAAACAGATGCTGAAACAACAATCTTTTCAACATTTTTTGCCATTTTGTGGACAACATATTATAGCATTTTCTATCACAGAATTTTAGCTGGTTACCGGGTTAAAAAGTAGCTTTGTGTTACGCTGAATCAGCATAATGGGTTGAATTATTACTTTACCGGCACGTTTAATTATTTCTCCTGTTTCAAATCGTTTACCTTGCAAAAAATTATTTTACTTGAAAACAATCCTGCTGCTGGGAGCCGGCAAATCGGCCACTGTGTTAATCAGCTACCTGTTAAAAGAAGCCGAAGTAAACAAATGGAAATTGATTATTGCAGATGCCAGTAAAGAACAGATACTGGCAAAAACCAACCATTCCCTTTTTGCTGAAGCGGTGCAACTCGATATAACCAACGACAGGCAAAGAGAAAAAATAATTCAGCGGGCACATGTGGTAATTTCGATGATGCCCCCTGCCCTGCATTTTTTAGTAGCTAAAGACTGTGTAGAATACAGAAAACACTTACTTACCGCATCGTACCTGGATCATAATATTAAAAGTCTGCGGGATGAAATAGCGCAGAGAAAACTATTATTTATCTGCGAAGCCGGTCTTGATCCGGGAATTGATCACATGAGCGCCATGAAACTGATGGATGAAATAAAAAAGAAGGGTGGCATAGTTACATCATTCAAAAGTCATTGTGGAGGCCTGGTGGCTCCCGAAAGTGATGATAATCCCTGGCATTATAAAATAAGCTGGAACCCCCGTAATGTAGTGCTGGCTGGTAAGGCCGGTGCAGAATACAAACTGGACAACACTGTCCGGCATAAGAGTTATGCGGAACTTTTTGAAGATTGCCCCCGCGTGAATATTGATGGCATTGATCCGCTTGCTTTTTACCCCAACAGGGATTCTTTAAGTTACATACCGTTGTATAAATTAGGCGTTATTTCCACTTTCATAAGAACAACACTGCGACATCCTTCATTTTGCATCGGGTGGGATGCAATCGTAAAAGCAGATCTTGCAAATGCTGATGTTGCTATCAACACAAATGATTTAAGCTTCGCCAAATGGTCATCTGCTGTTATACCATTTGTAAACGAACACAATCGAACGATGCTTGAGTATCTCGGACTGTTTGATGAAACACTGGTACCAGCCACGGCCCGCACATCATCCGATGTATTGCAATATTTACTGGAAACAAAATTAGCCATGCAACCGGGGGATAAAGACATGATAGTTATGCTGCATGAAATTGAGTATGCTCTTGCTGGCAAAATAACAAAAATGCAAAGCAGTCTTATAGTAAAAGGTGAAGATAGCCTGCATACTGCAATGGCTAAAACAGTCGGGCTTCCGTTGGGCATTGCAGCTAAAATGATTTTAAACGGAGTGCTTCAATTGACCGGTTTATACATTCCCATCATTAAAGAAATATATGAGCCCTTATTACAAGAACTGGAGCTGTATGGCATAAAGTTCAATGAAAAGATTGTTGAATGAGTGAAGCCGAAATCATGGCTCTAGATACTTACGTAACTCCTTTACTCCTTCGGTGGCGGGCATTTCTATTACTGTCAGATTGGTATAATTGTTTATTGCCGGGCTCTTTTTATCTATGATAAATTTAGGTAAATACCTTGGAGCGTATTGCAACAAAGCCGCCGCAGGATAAACCTGTAAAGATGTTCCTATAACTACGAAATAATCTGCATTCTGCACAATCTGAACCGCTTTTTCCATCATTGGTACTTCCTCTTCAAACCACACAATGTGCGGCCGCAATTGCGTTCCGTCAGGAGCCACATCCCCTATTTTAATATCACCTCTTATTTCGTAGACAGTATCAATATCCGCCACACTTCTCATCTTGAAAATTTCGCCATGCAAATGTACTACGTTAGATGAACCTCCCCGTTCATGTAAATCATCAATATTTTGGGTGATGATAGTTACATCAAAATCTTTCTCAAGACCAGCAAGGCCAGTGTGAGCTGCATTGGGCTTTGCTGCAGCAACATCCCTCCTCCTGTCATTGTAAAAATCCAGCACCAGTTGTGGATTTTTTCTCCAGCCTCCGGGTGTCGCCACTTCATATACGTCGTATCCATTCCACAAACCATCACTGTCTCTGAAAGTTTTTAGACCGCTTTCTGCGCTAATACCTGCACCAGATAAAACAACGATGTGCCTTTTATTCATTCAATAAATTTAGCGATTTTGTGCCATGATTTTTGATGGCCTGAATTTTTTATAAACTAAAAAAGAGCATGCAATAATGAGCAGTAACGGCCATGCAGCTATCAGCCCAACCAGGATATCTGCAAGCGATGAAGTACCTGTTTTGAAAGCTGTGACGATGCGGGCAAAAAAACCGGGATTGGCGTTTGCAGGTGTATACCCGTTGATCGGCTGATAAAAATTAAGATTGATAGTGCTGTAAGCAGACTGGTGTGATAGAAATTCCATCCTACCCGCTGCTGATTCTATTTCTTCCTGGATGCCGTTGATTTCAGTTTGTACCTGTAATACTTCTTCCATATTTTTTGATTGCTTTAAGAACTCCAGGTATTTTAAACGCATACCTTTTTTGGCTTCCAGTCTTAGCTTTGTGTCCACCATTTCACCAGTAACATCTTCGGTTGAAATATTTCTTTCCAATATCTTGTTTTTATTGCCTGGCAATTCATTCATAATATTGTCAAACTGATCTACAGGCACTTTGATAACGATTGCGGCTTCCGTTTTCTCGTCAGTTGCATGTTGCTCTTCCTGTGCAACATAGCCGTCGAAATGTTTGACTATGATGTGGATATTATCATTGTATTGCTGAAAATTACTGACCTCAATTTTGACGTGAGCCGTCCTGATAATTTTTTTATCCCAGTCGGGATTGGATGCAGTTTTAAATGGCGCAGCAAGTGTTGCTGAATCCAAGTTACCGGTCTGCAATGCTCCGACCGGGATTTTTTCATATTCTTTCGCCGAAGTTTGGTTGTCTGAATGTTGTGGCGGCGCAGCTTTTTTTAGTTCTGGCAACTGTGTATCTGTAAGGTTAAGTGTTTCTTTGCGGTTCCTGTTGCAGGATATCAGCAAAGTAAAAAATAAAGCGAAAGCAGTAAGCAGTTTAGTGTTCATGGAAATAAGTTTAGAGTTATTAGATGCCTATTGATATCGTTTACATAAAGTGGTAACCAGATGGAAATGTTAATTGAAGACGACTATAAATAACTTTAGCATTTTCTTTAACATTGTATAATAAACCACAATAACAAAATCATATCTTAACAACATGAAAAGAAACTCATTCCTTAAGGTTCTTGTTTTTTTACTGTTATCAGGAATCGCTGTGCAGGCACAGAGCACCCAAACAGGTGCAAAAAAAGTAATAGCCGGTCATAGTGAGCAGGCCGACAAGATACAAGGCAAAAAAATACAGCAGGGCACACTGTCCGGCAATAAGATTGAAAAATTAGATGCCCCTGATGTAGTAAAACCAAAACCAACGAAAAAGATAGTTGCAAAAAAGAAGAAGATAAAGATAAAGAAGCATTAATTTAACAGCATAAAAAAAGGGGCTGCTTGCAGCCCCTTTTTACAATACAATATTTTCTATCTCGGCTTTACCACAAACATACCGGTAAATTTATTACCGTATAATTTACTGTTCAACGGCTGGTATAATTTCTGTGCAGCCATTTGCCGCTGATTACTTTCTTCTGCAGCAGCATACCTGCCAAACGAGCCGGTGCTTATATATTTTAGAGCCGCCCCTAGACATGGTTCAGTTTGATCGCCCCAATTTTTATTAACACCATCCGGGCTCAGTTTATCAGGTGCAAAACCATCATAGTATTCAGCGCTGCCTGCACTGTTTACCGTTTTAAATGAAATAGGATAAATGGCGTAATTAAAAATGGAAATTGGGAAGAAGCCAACGGGTTTTCCATAAGTAGTATCTCCTATCAGTTTAACATCCATATACGGCCGTAGATTATTAATGAGCAATTCACTGGCTGACGCTGTTTCACCGCTAACAATAAAAAACACACGGCTTAATGTGTTTACACTACCTGCTTTTTCAAAAGTCTGGGTATTGTCTGCTGGTAAAAAAGACACATTGCTAAAGCCAGGCTTCTTTTTCAATAAAGGAAATTTGCCGGCTGTTAATGAATCGTTGAACATATAAGTATACATCGTTTGGCCATTAGCTGATGCCGGTGCAATCAGGTCGGCGAAGGCATCCTGCGTTGAGGTAGAACCGCCATGATTGTAACGCAAATCAACCACCAGTTCATTAATACCCTTTGATGCAAAATCAGTAAACGCTGTGTTCAATTCCGTTACAGAGCCTGCGCCGAAAAACTGGTTAAACACTATATAGCCAGTTTTTTTTGCACCTGCAGTAATTACATCTGTATATAAAACAGAGTTGGCGGTAAATGCCGCTTTGGTCAGGTTCATGGCAACGGTGCTTCCATCTTGTTTTGTAAATGTGAAACTGGCAGAGGTTCCTGTTCCAAAGAATATATCATTCAAAATAGTCACGCTTGCGTCGTCATACCCGATGGCTGTATTATTGATCTTGCTGATATACCAGCCTCTTTGAACACCGGCGGTGCCGGAAGGAGAAGCTTTATAAACATACTCGACAAACCAATGAACGGAATCATATGGCAACGCTTTGTCCAGCGCAGCTGCTTTTATAAAAAAACCATAGTCTTCATCAGCGCCTGTCTGTATGGCATCAGAACCAGCCTGTGTGGTTACAAAACTATAACCATGTTTTTTATCCTGGGGTTGCAAAGCCCTTATTGCAGTCATTTCATTTTGGGCAGCTATCAGGTCAGTACTGCCTGTATATTGTCTTGGATTAAATGCGGCATAGGATGGTATTACTTCGTGCCACAGGTACACTTCTTTTGTGTACAGGTAAAGAGAGTCCATCAATAAATCCTTGGCGGTAGCTTTAACTGTAGTGGTGTCCGTTGGTGGAGTGGTTGTTCCGGGATTACTTTTTTTGCAGGACAATCCCAGCATCACAACCAGGGAAAGCCCAACCAGGTACTGATAAATTTTCATAATCTTGAATATTAATGTATGTTATAAAGATAAGCCTATTTAAAAAAAAAAGATGTTAGTGGAAAGTTATTCGTTGGGTAGGCACTACTACCCTTTTTTAATAACGGCTAATACTGGTTTCAGGTTGTCCGCACTTGATCATTTTTCTCCTGCCAGTTCCATTATCACATTCCACTCTTCGTTTGTAACCGGTTGCACAGATAAACGGCCAAGCCTCACCAGGGCCATATTTTCAAGCCGCGGATCTGCCTTTACCTGTACCAAGGTAACAGGTTTTTTTAATTTTTTAAAAGGTTTCAAATCCACCACCACCCACGCTTCTACATCTGTTGTGGGATCCTGGTAAAATTCCTTCGTAACCTTTGCAATACCTACAATCTTCACTCCTTCATTGCTGTGGTAAAATAAAACCTGTTCGCCTTTTTTCATAACCTTAAGGTTATTGCGGGCAGCATAATTGCGAACACCATCCCAGGTGGCTTGCTTATCTTCCACAAACTTATCCCAGCTATATTTAAAGGGTTCTGATTTTACCAGCCAGTATGCCATTGTATTGTATTAAAATAGTGATGAAGATTTGTCCGCAAACATAAATGTTTTTCTATTCCCATCCGCTTGCAAGTACATCTGCAAGATGCATTGTTTTAAGCGGCAGATTCTTTCCTTTAATATATCCATCCAGGTGCATCAGGCAACTAAGATCAGTAGATATAACCAGGCTGGCGCCGGTAGCTATGGCATTCGCAACTTTTTGATCGGCCATACCAATGGATATGCCATCAAACTTTACCGCAAACGTACCACCGAAACCGCAGCATGTTTCCACGTCATTCATTTCAGTCAGCTGAAGACCTTTTACATGGCTTAATAATTTGCGGGGGCCATCTTTGATCTTGCATTCTCTCAGGGCTGCACAACTATCGTGGTAAGTAGCGATAATATTTAAAGAAGCACCAAGGTTTTCAACCTGGAGAACATCTGTTAAAAATTCAGAAAATTCAAAAATGCGATTGCTTATATTATCTGCCTTTTGCAATTCTTCCTCACCGGTAAATAATTTCTTGTAATAATTTTTTACAAAACCTACACAGCTGGCACTGGGTGCCACAATATAGTCAGCCGTATCAAAGTCTCTTAAAAATTTCGTGCAAACTGCTTTGGCCTCGTCCCAAAAACCAGCATTAAAAGCAGGCTGGCCGCAGCAAGTCTGATTGGTGTTATACCCCACTTCACATCCAGCTTTCTCCAGCACTTTAAGCATGTTAAAAGCCGTTTCGGGATATAGCTGATCAACAAAACAAGGTATAAATAACTGAACTTTCATATTGTAGTTCGTAACGGCAAAGCAGGTTAACAGATTAGAAAATGGACTTACCAGATTGGACTATATAGAAAAACTGTCCTTTAATGCAATCATTTTTAAGGCCGTTACCGCAGCTTCTTCGCCTTTATGGCCATGTATGCCCCCGGTTCTTTCATCCACCTGTTGCTGGTTATCTGTTGTAAGCACGCCAAATATAGTCGGTACAGGTAGCAGTAGATTTACCTGTAACACACCTTCTGTTATGGCTTTGCACACGTAATCAAAATGCGGAGTGCCACCGCGTATTACGCAACCAAGCGCTATAAACGCAAAAGGTTTATCATCTTTGTATTTATGTGCGTCCCAGTAATTTTTAATACAAAAGGGAATTTCAAATGCACCAGGCACGGTGATAATTTTATAGGGCACTTTATTTTCAGCTAATACTTTCGTACAGCCGGCTTCCAATTTATCAATAGACGCTGCATTCCACTCAGTACGCACAATAACTACACAGGCACCCTTTGGTAGTTGGATGCCTGCTGTTGAATATAAATTTTCTGTCGAAATTGCCATATGTAATTATTTAGTAACCCCTAACCGCGCAAGGTATTTTTCAACCGGAAAATCAATCCTGTTATCTCTTAAAAAAGCAGGTGTGATCTCATCTTTTATCTGCTGATAAAAATCAATTGCTTCTTTTGTTTTGCCAGTTGCCTCGCAAAATAAAGCCGCTCTTGATAAAGATAAAAATCGGGTAGATTCATCTTTTGCATCAGCTACATCAATCGCTTTTTTATAATAGTTCAACGCCTCGTCATTTTGTTTTAATTCGGAGTAGGCGTCGCCCAGCATCCTGTAACAGGCACTTTGCGGCTGTTTACTACTGGTAGAAAATTCTTTTAGGTGTTTAACCGCGTTGTTGAAATCTTTATTATGCAGGTAACAAGCGCCTGCTATAAAATGGGCTCTTTTACCAGCAGCTGTGCCGCTATAATTCCCTGCTACTTTTAACACACCCGTTATACCGTTGCCGCCGTTTAACACGATGCCGATAGAATCTTTATTAAATCCAAGCTGCGTCATTTTATCAAACAACTGCTCAGCGGGAAAAATTTGTTCTGCTGATTTTGTTTCATTTGGAACCAGTACTAAGTTCTTATAACCAAGCCATCCTCCCGCAATCAAAATAATTGCACCGCCAACATAAATAATTGGTTTGCTGAATTTGGCCCAAAAGCCCTTTGCTTTTTCAACAATTTCATTCGTCTCCACTTCGGGAACTGTAACTTGCTTCTCTGCCATTTTTTGTAGTTGTTTTAACGCTGGTAAATTGATTGGAATTAAACGGAAACAACGCCAGCGGATTATTTCCTGCGGTTAAAATTAGTCGGTTATAAAAGGATAATCCTGCTGTATGTACACATCTTTCAGCAATTCATCATCGTTTGGCCAGGGACTTTCTTCTGCAAATTGCACACTGTCTTCAACCTGCACCTTTACGCGTTCGTTAATTACTTCAATGTCTTCTTCAGTTAATTTGTACTGCTCTTTTAATACTTTCAAAACATGGTCAATAGGATCCCTGTCTTTATATTCTTCCACTTCGTCTTTGGTACGGTATTTTTGCGGATCGCTCATACTGTGTCCTTTATAGCGGTATGTTTTAATTTCAAGTAAAGTGGGACCGCCTTTTTCCCTTGCACGGTTTACTGCCCTTAATACCGCATTGTGTACTTCTTCAGGACTCATACCATCTACGCTGTCGCCAGGCATATCATAGGCATCGGCCAGTTTATATAAGTCCAGTACATTGCTGGTACGGGCAACGGACGTACCCATTGCATAGTTGTTATTTTCGCAAATAAATACTACCGGCAGTTTCCACAACATGGCCATATTAAATGTTTCATGCAACATACCCTGGCGTGCGGCACCATCACCAAAAAAACAAAGTGCCACATTGTTTGTACCACGGTATTTTTCAGCAAATGCCAACCCTGCCCCTGTTCCTATCTGTGCGCCTACAATTCCGTGACCACCAAAAAAGCCAACATCCACACCAAAAATGTGCATGCTTCCACCCTTACCTTTACTGCACCCTGTTGCTTTTCCATACAATTCAGCCATGGTAGCTCTTGGTGTAACGCCCTTTGCGATAGCCAGTGCATGACAACGGTAAGCGGTGATAAATTTATCTTCAGCATTGGTTGCTGTCATACAGCCCGCAGCTACAGCTTCCTGGCCAATATATAAATGACAGAAGCCGCGAATTTTTTGCATTCCATACAACTGGCCGGTCTTTTCCTCAAAACGGCGCAATAAAAGCATTAGTTCGTACCAGTACAGGTAGGTTTCTTTTGAAAACTTTGTAGCCAATGGGTTATAATTTTAGGCTGCAAAGATAAGGGAGAAATTAATAAATTAAACAAGCTAAAAAGAAGCCGTTTTTGGAAGAATTTTAAGGCTTTAATTGTTATATTTTCAAGCTGTTATATCTTTTGAAACTTGAAATCTTATAAATATATTATCATTAAAGATTTAAATAAAGTGAGGATAACAGTGCTGTATAGATACTAGCACTACGCAGTTATAATATTTCAATCACAATTGGCAAATCATCACTTTCATTTAAGATGATTTCATAATGTCATCTGACTCAATTGGCAAGTGAGTTTATTTTATCATCGATAAACGCTACATCTTTTCATTTATCTTGCAACCGCATGTTCAGGCTTTCAAAAATAACCATCACACAATTTAAGAATTACGATTTTTCCACTTTCAATTTTACAGAAAGGGTCATTGGCATATGTGGCCTGAATGGCCGTGGAAAAACAAATCTGCTGGATGCCATTTATTATCTCTGTTTTACGAAAAGTTATTTCACAAAAACTGACAGCCTGAATATTTCTTTTACAGCTGACGGATTCCGGCTGGAAGGTATAACCGCTCCGGCAGTTTCTGACCTGAAATCACCTGTTGATGAAAATACCGTTGCAGGCGCCGACAGAAATTCTTCCAATTCCATTGTATGTGTGTTCAGGGGCCTTGGGAAAAAAGAACTCTTGCTAAATGGTGTACTCTACACCAAATTTTCTGAACACATCGGCAAGTTCCCGTGCGTAATAATAGCGCCGGATGATGTAGAAATGATAACCGGCGGAAGTGAAGAGCGCCGGCGGTTTATGGATACAGTCATTAGTCAGATGAATGCTGAATACCTGCAGCAACTGATTATTTACAACAAAGTATTGCAACAACGCAATAGCCTGCTGAAGAAATTTGCAGAACAGGGTAAGACAGACTGGACGCTGCTGGAGGTGCTGGATGAACAACTGGTGCAACCCGGCAAATACATTTATCAAAAGAGAACAGAATTTACTCTGCAGTTGATTCCGTTGGTGCAGCAATTTTATAAACAGATTGCGAACAATACCGAAGTGGTTGACCTGCATTATGAAAGCCAGCTGAATGACAACGATTTTTTTGCTGTGTTAAATCAATTCCGTCAGAAAGATTTTATTTTGCAACGCAGCAACGGCGGAATTCATAAAGATGATTTGACTATACAGTTAAACGGGCAGGTTTTTAAAACAACCGCATCGCAGGGACAAAGAAAGAGTTTATTGTTTGCCTTAAAACTGGCGGAATTTGAATTACTGAAACTAAATAAAGGCTTTGCCCCCCTGCTGTTATTGGATGATGTTTTTGAAAAATTAGATGAAACCCGGATGCAGAATTTGTTGCACTGGGTTTGCAATAAAAACAGCGGACAGGTTTTTATTACTGATACGCATAAAGAAAGACTGCAACGGGCTTTTGAAGGATTACAAAGTAATTGCCAGGTTATTGAATTGTAGTAACAAAAATTTGTAGACCTGTTAAAAATAGCAGCGCTTATCCAATAAAACAATAACCTGCCAAAAATCAAACAGCAGCAATCTCCATAGTATTATCTTTGCCGTATGGGCGAATTTTCGATGCAGGATGCGATTCAGCAGTTTTTAAAACAAAGCCGTTTAAAAAGCGGTATCCAGGCTTTAAGAATAGAGGATGTGTGGGAGCAAATTATGGGTAAAACAATTGCTAAATACACCGATCAAATTCAGATTGTCAATCAGACTTTATTTATCAGTAGCACGGTGGCCCAGTTAAAGCATGAGTTACTGTACCAAAAAGAAAAGATTATAGAAAGAGTCAATGAAGCCCTGGGCGAAAAAGTGATTAACGACGTTGTAATTAAATAACCAATCCGATCCTTAAGTCCGCATTCTTGGGTCTGCAACGGCATACAAAATATCCGCAAAAATATTGATTACAATAAAAATACAAGCGCTTACCAGTACAGATCCCATTACTACCGGATAGTCCAATTTTTCCAGCGCATCTACTGTTATCTTTCCAATACCCTGCCAACCAAAAATATATTCCACAAAAAAAGCGCCTGCCAATAATTCGGCAAACCATCCGGTTATAGCTGTTATTACCGGGTTCAGCGCATTGCGAAGCGCATGTTTAAAAATGATTGTTCTCTTGCTTAGCCCCTTTGCATAAGCTGTGCGGATATAATCCTGCGATAATACATCCAGCATACTGCTGCGTGTGAGTTGGGTTATAATGGCCAGCGGACGGATACCCAATGTAAACGCCGGAAGAATTAAGTTTTTAAGGGTAATGTATTTTTCTCCGGTAACTTCATCCACTTCAAACCAGCTACCGGTTAAGTTTAGACCGGTAAAAGGGTGCAACACAACACCAAATAAATAGGCTATGATAATGGCCATAAAAAAAGAAGGCGCTGAAATACCTGCAATACTCGCTACCAACGCAGACGTGTCCAGCCAGGTACCTTTTTTTACTGCTGCAACAACGCCCAGTAAAATACCGGTGAATGTTGCAAAAAGCATCGCGGTTACGGCGAGTAATAAAGTGCCGGGTAATGCTTCCATTAATACCGTGCCCACTTTTTTCTTTGTTTGATAACTTGTGCGCAGGTAAGGAATCTTCACTCCTATTTTGGTGTTAGTTCCTAAAAAAAATCCCTTTAATTCTTTCTTTTTTATATCCGCTGCAGTATGCACGCAAAGCGGGCTTACATCATTAAGATACAAAAAAAATTGTTTCCATTTGGGCTGGTCCAGGTAAAGATCTTTACGGATGTTATCCATTGTTTTTTTATCACCGGTTTGGCCAACGATCAGCCTTGCCGGATCGCCAAAACCCTGGAACATAAAAAACACCAGCACCACAATACCCAGCAGTATAAGGGAGGAATAAACCGTTTTCGTTACAAGGTGTTTCAAATAAAATGAATTATCTTTTGCGGACAATAAAATTGCCTGATGCTTTGGCTTGTTAAAGCAACATCATGTTACTTTAACGCCTCTTTAATATCGGCCCAGCTCCATTTATTTTGTACGACCGGCCCTTTCATTAAAAACAAAGTTGGGTTGGCCCGGGCTGCAGTTTTTATGGCGGTGGCATCACAAGTCAAAATCGGGATGCCGTTGTTATTGGTATTAAAAAATACAGTGGCTTTATCTTTATCAGCCGTTACAATATATAGCGGTCTTTTTTGTTGTTTTGATTTTTGCCATAGCGCAGTAAAATCTCCCGACCATTTGGAACTGCCTTCATCCAGTTCTTTTAAAAAGAAAAGATAGTACTCTCCTTCTTGACCAAGCACGCTTTCTGTAACATCCGCACCAGTTGTATCCGTTAAAGAGAAATCATTAATTTTAGGAACATTGTTGGATCCCTTTTTTATCAGGGTTTGCTTGCGGTCTGCATACGTCCAGGTACTATCGGGAAGTTTGTCAGGAGTAAATTCTTTCTTAACACCATCTTTTTGATACACAAAAATATATTCAAACTGGTCGGGTATTGCATTAGGGGGCATCTTCCTTAATTCCAGTAAATTATTTCCCTTTTTATAAGGCAGGCAATCAGTTAAAGGTAAATGTTGCAATACATGCATTTGCAGCATGGATACGCCCATAATACTTAACAGCACAAGTACCAGCGGTAAAAAACCTTTGCCAACAGGAAGGATGTATTGTTGTTTGAATAAAAGAAAAATGATAAGCAGCAGCAGGATGATATCTTTTGTAAAAGTCTGGATGGGAGTAAGCGGAATGCAATCGCCAAAGCAGCCACAGGTAGCAATTTTACCACTAAATAGCACGTAACTGGTTAAAAAAGTAAAGAAGATCATTAACCACAATAAAAGCCGCAATGTTAGCTTTTTGTAAAAGCCTGCCAACAAAGCCACACCAAGTACTACTTCCAATGCAATCATTATAATAGAAAATAAAAAGGAATGATTGTACATCCAGTTCATTATAATGGTTGCGTAGCCTTCCCTGCCCCACACTTCAAAAAATTCCTGCATCTTGTAGGTCAATCCCAACGGGTCGATGGCTTTTACAAGGCCAGAAAAAATAAATAAAACACCTACAATAATTCTTGCAATAGTTACACTAATTTTCATACTTCCTTTTTAATTGCTTACAGTCAACCCGATTATTTTCCGCACGGATTATCTTGAATGTTTTCCCTCTTCAATCAATATCATGGCAAAAACGGCATAGTTCATAATGTCATAATAATTGGCATCAATACCTTCACTCATGATGGTGGCCCCTTTGTTCAATAAAATTTGTTTGATGCGCAACAGCTTTGTCAGTATAAGGTCTGCAAAACTTTCCTGGCTCATTTCCCTCCAGGCTTCTCCATAGTCATGATTTTTGTCCTGCATCAACTTTTTTGCTATAGCTATTTTCTGATCGTATAATTTAGCAACTTCTTCCAAAGGGAGATCTTCTGTTTCATCAGTTTGTTTGTCAAGCTGAATTAAACCAATCACAGCATAGTTTAATATCCCTTTGAATTCACTTAAAATATCATCGCCTATTTTCTGCTCCCCTTTTTCCTGTATAGTGCGGATGCGTTTGGCCTTTATATAAATCTGATCGACTACTGAAATGGTACGGTAAACCCGCCATGATGTGCCATAGTCTTTTGTTTTCTTTAAAAAAATGTCCTCGCATGTTTTTATCGCTTCGTCGTACTGCTCGTTTGTGTTCATTGTTTGCGGAATGTATCTACTTTTGTTAATTGTCAAAAATACTTGTTTCTGCCTGATGTACACACTTAACTGCAAAGGAAAATTATTGGTCATTGAAAAACCGCTGGTGATGGGGATCCTGAATGCAACGCCTGATTCTTTTTATGACCAGTACCCCGAAAAAAGTTTAGCAGCTATCCTAGCGGTGGCAGCAGAAATGATCAGTGAAGGCGCCAATATACTGGATATTGGCGGGCAAAGTACACGGCCCGGAAGCAGCACCGTTTCAGCAGATGAAGAAACTGCAAGGGTACTCCCGGTAATACATGCGCTACTTGAAAGATACCCGGATATTATTTTATCTGTCGATACATTTTACAGCCAGGTAGCCGCTGCTGCTGTGAACGCGGGCGCCGTTATTGTGAATGACATCAGTGCTGGGAATATGGATGCCGCCATGTTGTCCACGGTAGCAGGTCTGCAGGTTCCGTACATATGTATGCATATGCGGGGGACTCCCCAAACCATGCAGCAGTATACAACCTATGATGATATTGTTAAAGAAGTACTTGATTTTTTTATTCATAAATTAGAAGAATGTACCAAAGCAGGAATTAAGGATATTATTATTGACCCTGGTTTTGGTTTTGCCAAAACAATACAACAAAATTTTACCTTACTAAAACATCTGGATGTCTTCAGGATGCTGGATAAACCAATACTGGCAGGACTTTCGAGGAAAAGCACGGTATACAAAACGCTTAATACAACTGCGGCTGAGGCACTGAATGGAACCACTGTTTTGAATACGCTGGCTCTTGAAAACGGAGCAGGTATTTTAAGGGTGCATGATGTAAAGGAAGCAAAAGAGGTGTGCGCACTTGTTGAAAAATATAAACATGCTTAATGTTTGTGTATTACATAAAGAGCTATTGATATCCCTTTGCCTGCAGGTTAAAAAGTTCGGCATAGCGACCGTTATTTTTTAGCAAGCTATTGTGGTCACCAGACTCCAACAGTTGACCTTTTTCCAGCACAAGAATTCTGTCGGCCATACGTACTGTTGAAAACCGATGGGATATCAACACCGCTGTTTTTCCCCGGGTTAGTTCTGTAAATCTTTCAAACACTTCGTATTCGGCTCTTGCGTCAAGGGCCGCCGTTGGTTCATCCAAAATCAGTAACTGCGCTTTTTTCATATAAGCCCTTGCCAGCGCAATCTTCTGCCACTCTCCTCCGGAGAGTTCTACACCCTGATTAAACCGTTTGCCCAGTGCCTGCGCATATTTACCAGGAAGTCTTTGCACCATTTTGTCTGCCAGGCTTTGTTTGGCTGCGTGTTCAATTAGTCCGTTGTTTTCCTTTTCAGCAATGTTGCCGACCGCGATGTTTTGTGATACCGTCATCTGGTAACGGATATAATCCTGGAAGATAATGCCCACTTCTTTTCGCAATTCGGTAAGGTCATATTCTTTCAGGTCATGATTATCCAGTAATATCCTTCCTTCCGTCGGATCATATAATCTTGCCAGGAGTTTAACCAGCGTTGTTTTGCCTGCCCCATTCTCCCCCACCAGGGCTAATTTTTCACCAGCGTGGAGCGTAAAACTCAGGTGCCGGTTTGCCCAGCGGTCTGAATGATGATATTTAAACCCTACATCTTCAAACACAAAACCTGTTTGTATAGGATTTGGAAAAGGCCTTGCATCAGGGGACAATTTAATTTTAGGTTGGATTTCAAAAAAATCAAAAAAATCTTTCAGGTAAATAGCACCCTGGGATACAGCAGTAAAGCGGGAAAGAATGGTTTCCAGCAAACTCCTCAGCTGTCGGAAAGAACCGGCGAGAAAAGTCAATGCACCAATAGATTGTTTGCCCGTAATGGTAGTAGCAATAATAAAAATGTAAGCCCCGTAATAGCCGGCGCTGCCCAAAATAGCAAAGATGGTTCCCCATAATGAACGCTTTACTGATAGTGCTTTGTTATCCTTATAAAACTGATTGGACAACTGCCGGAAACGGTCGGTAAGAAAATTGGAGAGATTAAATATTTTTACCTCTTTGGCTGTTTCGTCACTTGCCCCGATATACCTGATATAGTCCAGTTCCCGCCGCTCAGGAGTTTGTCTTCGGTTGAGCGAATAATTTTTATCATTGAAATAAGCCTCTCCTAAAAACGCCGGTATCACGGCAACAATCAACAGCAGTATCAGCCAGGGATTAAAAACAACGAGTCCTGCGGCAAGGAAGAGCATGGTTATCAGGTCCTGTACCTGGCCTAATACCTGCGATAACAGGATCGTGCGCCCTGCAGTTTGCTGGCGGGCCCGTTCCAGTTTATCGTAAAATGTGGAATCTTCAAACTGGTCGAGGTCCAGTGTAGCAGCATGTTTCATTATCCGGATGCTGGTGAAGTTACTAAACAGATCGCCCAGTAAACCGTCAACCAGATTGGTAGCCCGTGTTAATGCATCTGATAAAATAGCCAGCCCAAATTCAATTGCCACCAGCCGCCATAAAAAAGTATGTGGTACCGCAGTGGTGCTATGGGTCAGCAACACCACTTCGTCGATAATTAATTTCCCGGTGTACAAAATGGCCAGGGGTATAGCGGATCTTATAACCCGAAGCGCTATACTGCAACTCGTAAGTAACCTGCTTGTTTGCCACACAAGTTGAAAAAATGAAGGGAGATTACTGAGTGCGGAAAAGCGTTCTTTTAAACTGATAGCGGCCATATATATTATTGAGGATGTAAAACTAACGCAACTTAATTGCGTGATGACTTTTCACCCGAAAATACCAAATGCTAAAAAAAACAAAAAATCGGCTGCATTAAAATGTGCCCTGTAAACCTGCAGACTATTTTCCTGTCTTTAATACAAACAACGCATAATTATGAAAATTTACTACTACAAAAGACAAAACAAATGGTTGTAAAATTTCAGTAAAGGCAAACAACATTCCTCAATAATTAAAACATTTTATCATGAAAAAGATCTACGAAAAAATTTACAGCAGTTCAAAAAAAGAGTTAGGAATTAAAGCATACGGTATGTTGATTACTACCCTTTCCGCGGCTTACCTGGTAGCCTACATTTTTCTAGTACATTAGCAGACATAATATGGGAAAAGAACAGGCAATTAAATTGCTTGCGTATAAGGTTATGCAAGCTGGATTTTTAAAAAAACTATGGCAATTGGCCATCTGCTTATTTGGAAAATATTATCATCGTTAGTCCGGCGATGTATAAAAGTAACATTACGTTTAACAATTTTTTTGTACCGGCAGGCGCTTTGTCAAATTCCTTCCAAACGTATATACCCCAAAGCGCAGCAATTACGGTAGCTCCCTGTCCTAACCCATACGATACGGCTGGCCCGGCTTTACCTGATGCAATGATACTAAGGCTCATGCCAATGCTCCAGATTGCGCCGCCAGCGATACCTACCAAATGATCTTTACCTAAACCTTTAAAATAACCGGCAAACGACACGGGTTCCCCGGTAAAAGGCTTTTTCATTTGTAAAGTGTTGAATAAAAAACTGCTTATAACAATACCAGTTGAAAAAATTACCAATGCAGTGTACGGCGTTAACTTTCCGGGTTCCGGATCAGTAAAATTAGTTACCATAGAACTGGCCACATATTTATAAAACAGGCCCATCAGGCAACCACTTATTACTGAAAGCAGAAGGCCTTTTTCTGACAGTTTTATGGCAGCACCTGCTTTTAATTTTTGGTAGGCGCGTGCATTTAAAATAATGGCTAACGATATTAGGGCTACGCCGCTAAAGATTAATAGAGGGTTACCTTGCGGCACGGCAATATAATTTACAATTACCCCCAGTACCAACGCAATACCGATGCCTACAGGAAAGGCAACCGACATGCCAGCAATGCCGATAGCCGCTACCAGTAAAATATTGGCAAGGTTAAAGATAACTCCGCCTGCAAATGCAGCAAATAAACTGGCCGGTTGGGCCTGTTTCAAATCCTCCATAAAAGCTCTTCCGTGGCTGCCACTGCTGCCTAATGTAAAAGCAAGCACCAGGGTGGTAAGCAAAATCCCAAAACCATAATCCCAGTAAAATAGTTCGAACCTCCAGCTGGCGCTGGTGAGTTTTGTTGTATTGGCCCACGAACCCCAGCAGAGCATGGTAATAACGCAGAGGAATATCGCTAAGCCGTAATTTTCTACAATAAACATACTATTGTTTTTATTTATTAATTCATTACAAGCCAAGTTCGCTTCTATATGGCACAGATGCCTGTGCACCCAGCCGCGTTACAGAAACGGCCGCAGCATTTACGGCAAATTGTACAACTTTTTGCCAGTTCATATTTTCTGTGAGCGCCACCGTTACAGCGCCGCTGAATGTATCGCCTGCAGCAGTAGTATCAATCGCATTTACTGTTGGTGCTGGTATCGTAAATGCCTCTTCCTTGTTTTTAAAATAAGCGCCTTGACGGCCCAGTGTTATGATTACGTTTTGCACATCTTTGTCCAACAAAATACCTGCAGCTTTTGACGCAGAAATGGTATCTGTTACTGTTATGCCGGTTAAAAATGCCACCTCCGTTTCATTGGGTGTAATTAAAAACAGGCCTGATATTAATTCATCCGGCAACAACATTGCAGGTGCAGGATTCAATATTATTCTTTGTCTGTTTAACCTCGCTTTATTTACAACGGCAGAAATTGTAGTCACAGGTATTTCCAGTTGCATCAGTATAATTCCGGCCTCATGCAGCGAAACTTTTTCAATATCTGCAGGCTGCAGGCAGGCATTGGCACCGGGTGCAACTGCAATACAATTCTCTCCTTCGTGGTTTACAATAATCAACGCAACGCCTGATGGGGACTGTTCATCTGTAAAGACAAATTTTGTATCAATATTTTCTTTCTGCAGGTCCGCAACAGTTTGCCTGCCGAAAATATCGTTACCAACTTTTGCAACAAAGGTAACCTCTCCTCCCAACCGGGCCGCTGCCACTGCCTGGTTGGCACCTTTTCCTCCCGCGTTCATAAAGAAGGTGCCGCCTAAAACTGTTTCGCCGGGAAATGGTAATGTGGCACATTTTACAACCATATCAGTATTGGCGCTTCCTATGACAATTATTTTTTTCATTACAATTTTGTATTTAGGCTGGTTTAGATCAAAGACTTGAAAGGCATCGCAAAACTCAGTGTAATATTGCTTCTGTTAACCGCATCAACAGCACCCAAACTATAAGTTGAAGCATTTATTTAGCCAGTGTTTATCGAAGGGTGAAGGATATAAACCTCCTGAAAATGTGCAATCGATTTTATTAATGGCGGAGACTTGCTAAAAATTGAAGATAAGCTTTTATGTAAAAATCACGATTACCCGACTTTAACAATATGCTTCCTTTTTTTAAATTATCTACCGGCACTGTCACCTTTAATACTATCGGCGTTATGGTTATGGAATGAAAGAGATGGCAATAGTAAATAGAGTTTCAAACATCAGAAAGGAAGGCTTATAGCCGTACAATTTTAGACCTGCATATCCCATATACAACAGCATACAATCAATACACTTATTGATAGTACAATCCAGTGGTCGAAAAGAAATGGTAATATAACCGGGATTATTGTTTTTTGCTTAATATTGCTTTTCAGATTAAAATCTAATTTCTTAAACCAACTTGAAAACAAACATGAAAAAACTTTTCTTCGCAGCAGTCTGCATGATCACAATCACCACAACTAAAGCACAAAAATCTGATCTTAAATTCCAGGGTGGAATCAACGTAGGTATTCCAGCACACAACCTGGGTGGAACCTCATTGGGACTTGGTTTAGATCTGCTGGCTCATTACAGCCTTTCACCGCAAGCCGCCATCACAGGCGACGTTGGATACACTGCCTTGTTTGGCAAAAATGGCGCAACAACTACTAATTTAATCCCTATCAGAGCCGGGCTTCGTTTTTATCCTTCTGACAACTTTTTTGTCGCTGGCAAGATAGGCGCCGGCTTCATCTCCAACAGTGGATCAAGCGTTACAACCACGGCTTACTCGTTTGGCATCGGATATAAAATTGACACAAAGCTTGAATTGGGTGCATCTTATGATGGATACAGTAAAGATGGAACGGTAGGTTTAATCAATCTCCGTTTAGGCTATTTTTTTAACTAGGTAATAAAATAATTTAACAAAAAATCCCGTGAATGGTTTCACGGGATTTTTTGTTCCTAAATGGATAAAAGTATTAATTGATAGGGGCACTAATCATTTCTTAAAATAACGTTTAGTGCTTGCCATGAGGTCCTTTTTTGCCACCCCTGTTACCATGGTCATGTTCTCTTTTCTTAACTTGTCCCGGAGCATAGTCGGTTGCAGAACCGCCATAAATTTTCTTCGCCTGGCCGGGTGGTAAATTTGTTCGCCGGCTTCTTCTTGTGTATACCCTGTCGTCGTCTCTTCTTTCGTCATTCCTTCGGTCTTCGCCCCGTATAATATTGGGAAGACTTGCTGTGTTGTTGGTGGGTTTAGATTTCTTTGGTCCGGATCCGGGAATTACGTCGTAGACACTTTTTTGTGCTGCTACATTAATTGCCCCAAATAATAAAAACGAAAAAATTGCAGCCATTGCGGCTTTTTTGCATTGTGTTGCGTGGTTATTCATATCAGAGGTTTTGTTTTCAATAGTGCAGGCAATTACTTTGCCAGAAATACAGGTGGATTGAATCGTTTTGTACCAGTAAAGGATTATAACGTGTAAAGGAGTTAAATATTTTTGTTCCGAAAGTAAAATATGTCATATGTAAATATGGAGACGGTAAATCCAGTCATGGGTTTGACCAGGTAGCCATTCAGCCACTGAGCCGGTTTAAACAGCATACAAGGTATTTTTTCCCCGAATGCTTCAAATAATCAGACGGGTAGGTATATGGCTGTTTAAGGTTATATTTTATTGCCGCCCCTTGCTGCAATAATAATTCGCTGCTTTTATCAGCACATTTCCTTCGAACTACCGCAAATCAACACAGGCAGCTTAGCTATTTTCTTCTAATTTTTGTTATATAAATGCTGCTGGTTTTACATATGCCAGGGATTTAAATTTGCAGCTCCGGATTTGAAAGTTTTGCCCAAAGCTGCAAAAGTACAAGAGGGCGACGCAACAATGTACCACAAAGTATCTTCAGCCCGGACAAAAATTAAAACAGCTCCGGCTGCGCATTTTCATCATCGATCTTTTTCTCCCACTCCATTTCCACGCTTTTAGAATATTCTGTAAGCTTGGCTCCGACCGCTTTCCAGCCCATTACTTCCACCATATTCTTTACTTTGAATTTGGCGCTGCGTACCAGTTGCCCACGGCCGGTTCTTACAATCAGCAACGGTTCATCGTCTGTCGTTACCATTTCCAGGCGGTTGTCTTTGCCTTCCTTGATGAAGAAGAACTTACTTTTTAATGTGGTCGTTTCAATTTTAAAACGCTTGATATTATACTGCAATTTTTCATTGTCCAGGTACACAGCCGTAACAATTTTGTCCGCTTTAAACTTCTCTATAAGTAATATCTTTTCGGGGTCAAAACGTTGCGTTAACTCCTGGTCTGTGATCTCGTAATTGCCATCGTTGTAAATAACGAGAATTCTGTCTTCTGCATCAAACTTGCCAAGGTACTCCCCTTTTTCTTCAGTATTCAAACGACCGAACTTATTATCAAACCAAAGCTTTTTAGCATCCAGCGTTGACTTGCCGGCTTCCTTAAACTTAACTGACTTTATAGGATATTTTGTTACCTGGTTGCCGATGCTGCTACGGCCTTTTATTTCAAGTTCTTCAAAATAAAATTCCAGTTCTTTTTTCTTGGCAGTGCAATTGGGACTTAACACAATCTTTACCACTTCCGCCTCGCCGTTTGGATTCGCTGAAAAATAATGCACCCGGCTTTTTTCTGCCCCTTTGGTAAGATCGTATTCCTTATCTCTTGTGATCCCTGTTACATTAAAACGCTTGGCGTAAGTAACACCCGTTTTTCCGTCCACATACACCAGGTTATAAGTGGTACGTTCATCATTTTTTTGGAAGACTGCAACATGGATAATGTCTTTACCAATAAATATTTTATCGGATACCCTCACTACTTTCATGATACCGCTTTTTGTAAAAGCAATGATGTCATCCAGGTCGGAAACCTCCGCAACAAATTCATCTTTTTTAAGTCCTGTGCCTATAAAACCATCCGCATAATTTACGTAAAGCTTAATATTGGCAATGGCTACGCTCTTGGCCTGTATGGTATCAAACTGCTTGATCTCTGTTTTACGCTCGCGGCCTTTACCATATTTTTTTAACAGGTTTTCATAGTAGGCTACGGCAAATTCCGTCAGGTGTTCCAGGTCGTATTTAACCTGTTTGATATCGCCTTCCAATCCTTTTATCTGCTCATTCAGTTCATCAATATCCAGTTTGTAAATGCGGCGTACAGGCTTCTCCGTTAGTTTAACGATATCTTCCCGTGTAATTGGCCGGCGCAGCAATTTTTTGAATGGTTCAAAGGCTTTGTCAATTGCCGTAAGCACCTTTTCCCAGGTCTCGTGTTTCTTCTCTAACTCTTTGTATATTTTTTCCTCAAAAAATATTTTTTCAAGCGAAGTGTAATGCCATTTTTCCTGCAGTTCGTTGAGCTTGATTTCAAGCTCTCTTTTCAGCAGGTCTTTTGTGTTATCGGCCGACACCCGTAATAATTCCGGCACGCCTAAAAACTGCGGACGGTCTTTTACGATTACACAGGCATTGGGTGAAATACTGACTTCACAATCTGTAAACGCATACAAGGCATCAATGGTAATATCAGGCGAAATCCCCGGTGCCAGTTCAATGATGATTTCAACTTCAGCAGCCGTATGATCATTTACTTTTTTGATTTTTATTTTTCCCTGGTCTGTGGCTTTTACAATACTCTCCATCAGCTGGGTAGTAGTAACGCCATAAGGCACACTCCTGATCACCAGTGTTTTTTTATCCAGCTCTTCAATGATGGCCCTTACCCTGATTTTACCGCCGCGTTTACCATCGTTATAGTTGCTGGCATCCATGGTGCCGCCGGTTAAAAAGTCCGGTAACAGCTCAAACTTTTTGCCTTTTAAATATTTGATGGAAGCATCTATGAGTTCACAAAAATTGTGAGGTAAAATTTTAGTTGCCAGCCCCACCGCGATACCTTCGGCACCCTGTGCCAGCAGCAGGGGAAATTTCATCGGCAAGGTTACCGGCTCATTTTTTCTGCCATCATAACTCAGCGCCCAGTCGGTGGTTTTATTATTGAACGCTACTTCCAGCGCAAATTTGCTGAGCCTTGCCTCAATGTACCTTGGCGCCGCCGCATCATCGCCGGTACGTACATCGCCCCAGTTTCCCTGGGTTTCAATCAGCAGGTCTTTTTGACCCAGGTTTACCAGTGCATCACCAATACTCATGTCTCCATGCGGATGGTATTGCATCGACTGCCCGATGATATTGGCCACCTTATTGAAACGACCGTCATCCATTTCCTTCATGGCGTGCAGGATGCGGCGCTGTACCGGTTTTAAGCCATCTTCAATGGCGGGTACCGCTCTTTCCAATATTACATAACTGGCGTAGTTTAAAAACCATGTTTTGTACTGCCCGCCAATACCACTGTCTGTGTGTATGTAGTCTTCTTTATTTTTACTTGTTGCCATTGTTATTTCCCCTTATACTTCATACAATTCCAGCGGCTGCCCGTTGGGATCGTAAAAAAAACAAAACTTTTTATTGGTTAATTCATCCACTCTTATACCTTGTACATCTACTCCTCTGCTTACCAGTTCATCCACAGATGCCTCAATATTTTCCACGGCGAACGCCAGGTGCCGCAAGCCTTTTTGTTCCGGAAAAGAAGCCCGTTCCTTAAAGTCCGGAAAAGAAAATAATTCAATTTGGTATTGCCCGTTGATGGTTAAATCCAGCTTGTATGATTTCCTTTCTTTCCGGTATGTTTCGGCCAATATTTTAAAACCCAGCACCTCGGTATAGAACGTCTTGCTGCGCTCATAATCGTCGGTTAAAATGGCTATATGGTGAATGGCTTTGATGTTCATCGGTTATCCTTTTGTTTTTATTTCAAACTCTTTCATGTTGCCCACCTTGCCTTGTACATCAAATATATCCTGCCCGATCAGCACTTTCAAACGCCACAACAGATAAGCATCACCGGTAGTATGTTTAGCTTTGCTTGCATACTGATGTATAATTTTAGAGGCCTTTTGCCAGTCGGGTGTAATCAATTTTTTTAACTCAGCATCATAAAAATCATAGTCTTCCTGGGCCAGCTTTTTACCACCTTCCAGTAAGCGGATGCCTTTGTTTTCGTTGCATAGTTTGGTCCATTCGTCCGGGTCAACTTCAAACTCACTCAGGGTTATTTCCCGGGCAAGTTTTTTCGCTTTCAAAAATTCCTTTGCCGGAATTTCGTGTAACCAGTTGGGGTAAAAGATATTTCCCTTTTCATTGATGAAAGGCAAGTTGTTGAGGTATAAAATAAACACCCGGCCCTGGAACTCCTGCATGTATTTCAGCAACCAGTAATAGCCACTCACATCGTGTTTGTTTTGTGCAGCCCAAATCCAGATGATTTCTTCTTCATTCCTCCTCATCGTGCCAACCAGTTCGGCAACGGTTTTATAGTCATCTACGTCACCACTGTCAGCTTTGCCATCATAATCGCCACCAGCCAGTACTTCCCGCCACCATTGTTTACGTGCTTCAATACCTTCGCCTACATAGATATTATTCAGTGGGCCAACTGCATAATCATCTTTTATCTGCACTACTTCTCCCTGCAGGCTTTCATCCAATGCGATGGCTTCTTTTATAACTTTTATATCTGCTTCGTTAAATACAATATGAATCATGATTTTAATTAAGAATTAATAATTAAAAATTAATAACTCTTTTGTTGTTTGGAGTGTATAATTTTAAAAAAGTTTTCATTATCCTTCCGGCATTTGCTTATATTTTGTCGAATTTAAAATTGCTGTTAGAATTTTAATTATTTCTTCGCAATCGCTAATAAAAGATTCTGCAAGTTTACTTTCCTGTAATTCACTTTCTTTCATAAGTCTTAACCAATATCTTGTTTCTCTTGCTTCCCTATATGCTATCTCCAATTTATGTGCAAAGTCCTTTATGGATGATCCGCCAACTGATTCCTCAACATTGGGCCCAACCGAAGTTCCGCTTCTTAATAATTGCAAACACAAATCTCTTTCAACTTTGGTCTCTTTCAAATGAACAAACAGCTTAACAATCCGCAAACTGAATTGAAATGATTTATCAAGAATGAGGTTGTCATTTTTCATACACCAATTAATTTATGAACTGACCGTTGTTAGAATAATTATTAATTATTAATTTTTAATTAACCAACTACCCTTCCAACACCTCTTTCCCATCCTCCACCAAATCAATTTCCAGTTGCAAATTATCGATGATAAATTCCTGCCTGGTTGGTGTGTTCTTACCCATATAATATTCCAGCAATTGCTGAATATGCGTATCAGGTAACATCATCACCGGCTGCAGTTTCATATCGCGGTTTATAAAACGGGCAAACTCTTCCGGGCTAATTTCTCCCAATCCTTTAAAGCGGGTGATCTCTGGTTTACTGCCCAGCTTTTTTATTGCTGCCTGTTTTTCCGTGTCGTCGTAACAATAAATCGTTTCCTGCTTATTGCGTACACGAAACAAGGGCGTTTCCAAAATATATACGTGGCCATTCTTCACCAGATCAGGAAAAAACTGCAGAAAAAATGTCATCAGCAACAAACGAATGTGCAGTCCATCCACATCAGCATCTGTAGCAAAAACAATGTTGTTGTAGCGCAGCGTTTCATAACCTTCTTCAATATTTAGTGCATGTTGTAACAGGTTGAATTCTTCATTCTCGTACACTACTTTTTTGGTAAGCCCGTAGCAATTTAATGGTTTACCACGCAAGCTAAAAACTGCCTGGGTATTCACGTTTCTTGCCTTGGTAATGCTACCGCTGGCACTGTCGCCCTCGGTGATAAAAATGGTACTTTCCTTTTGTTTTTCTAAAATATTGTCCTTGTCTTTTCCGCTAGCCTCGTCATTATAATGAAACTTGCAATCCCTTAATTTTTTGTTGTGCAGGTTGGCTTTTTTTGCACGTTCATTGGCCAGTTTGCGAATGCCGGATAATTCTTTCCGCTCCCGTTCGTTTTGCTCGATGCGTTTTTTTAAAGCTTCAGCAGTAGCGGTGTTTCTATGCAAAAAATTGTTGAGCTCTTTGCCCAAAAAATCACCTATGAAGTTGCGCATGCTTGGGCCGCCTTCATACACATTTTGAGAACCCAGTTTTGTTTTTGTCTGGCTCTCGAAAACCGGTTCCTGCACCCTTACCGAAATGGCAGCGCAAATGCTGCCGCGTATATCCGCCGCATCATAATCCTTCTTATAAAAATCACGGATGGTTTTTACATAACCTTCCCTGAAAGCGGCTAAATGTGTACCACCCTGTGTAGTAAACTGACCGTTGACAAAACTGTAATATTCTTCCCCGTAAGCATTCTCATGGGTTAGCGCCAGCTCAATATCTTCTCCTTTTAAGTGTATAATCGGGTAGCGAATTTCGTCTTCATTCGTTTTGCGTTGCAACAAATCCAGCAGGCCATTTTTGCTTACATAGCGCTTGCCATTCAGGTTCATGACCAAGCCTGCGTTGAGGTAGCAGTAATTCCAGAACTGGTTGTCTAAATATTCCTGCACAAAATGGAAATTTTTAAAAATGGTTTCATCGGGGATGAAAGTTACAAATGTGCCGTTGTCTTCTTTGGTGACTACTTCCTTGTGTTCTTTTATCAAAACGCCTTTTTGAAATTCGGCAGTCTTTTCTTTGCCTTCACGATATGCAGTTACTTTAAAATAATCACTTAAAGCATTTACCGCTTTAGTACCCACACCATTCAACCCAACACTTTTTTGAAACGCTTTACTATCGTACTTGGCGCCGGTATTTATTTTGCTCACCACATCCACCACCTTACCCAGCGGAATACCACGGCCATAGTCTCTCACTGTTATCGTTTTCCCGTCAATGGTAACATCCACATGTTTGCCATACCCCATGGTATGTTCATCAATACAATTGTCAATAACCTCTTTCATCAGCACATACACGCCATCATCAGCACTACTGCCATCGCCGAGTTTACCAATGTACATTCCCGGCCGTAAACGGATATGCTCTTTCCAATCCAGGCTCCGTATAGAGTCTTCATTGTAATCAGCCGCAACTTTTTCTTTTTCTGCCATTATATTTTTTTTGTCCTACGGTTGTTTTCCAATCAGCAATCTTGCGTCTCCTCCGCCGCGGCGAAACGCACTCCTATTACATACTTCAAATACCAAAGCGGGCCGCAAGCTACTAATTTATTTAGTATTTTTAAACAAAGGCAAATATAAGTAAAGCGGAATAGAGAAATTGCCAAGGGTTTTTAACACCTGTGTATAAAATAAATGTTCTGTACACAATTTTACGTGGCAACCGTAAACAGTCAATTTTTTGATGATAACTGGCTGGCTACGGTGGCCTGAAGTTTTCAGTAAGCAGAAAGCATGATAGTCAGATCTGCTATGGCGCCGCAGCGATTTCTATCAACAATTCATGCCCGGTTAATTGATTTGAAATGATGAAATCACCAAACATTTATTTTTATGATAAATAATAAAATGTATTTTGTTTATTCAACGGGTAACATATTCAATAACAGCTGTTCGCATTTTAAATACCAAATCATGCAAAAGAAAATATTGTTAGCAATAACTTTTACAGGATTACTCTTTTTATCGGCATTTAAATATTTACCCCGTCCCGAAGCCGGTCAACCGAAATTTATTTCCAGGCATGAGGCGTTGAAAAACATATTCATCTTACAGTGTTCGCCAGACTGGAATCATTTAAATAGCGATAGTCTTGCGAAGGGCATTTCTATGTTAAACGGATGGGGCAACTACCAATGGCCTATCTCATCCAGAAACGACAGTGCTCAGCTATTCTTTCAGCAGGGCATAAACATGTATTATTCTTTTCACATCGTTGAGGCTATGGCTTCTTTTAAAAAGGCTGGACAGTTTGATAGCACGAATGCCATGATTTGGTGGGCACAGGCCCTGGCTTATGGTCCCAATATCAATGACTATGCATATTCCGCAACTCCGGAAGCTTTCGCCGCTGCACGCAAAGCGATGGTCTTAGCGGAAGGTTGTACTGCTAAAGAAAAAGACCTGATAAAAGCTATGAATATCCGCTACACAGCCGATAGTACAACCAGCAGGACGATATTAAATCAATTGTATGCAACTGAAATGCGAAAAGCATATCTCCAATTTCCAAACGATGCAGATATAGCGGCGTTGTATGCGGATGCCATGATGAACCTGCATCCCTGGGATTACTGGCAAGACAATGGTGACGCCCAACCATGGACGCCACACATACTGGAAGTACTCGAAAAAACCCTGCGGCTATCGCCCCTTCATCCAGGTGCCAATCACTATTATATTCATGCGGTTGAAGCATCTGCTAATCCGCAGCGTGCGCTAAACAGCGCTCACCGGTTAGCGAAGATGATGCCTTCTGTTTCACACATGGTACATATGCCATCACACATTTACATCAGAAGTGGGATGTACAATGAAGGCGCCAGGGTTAACGAATTATCGTTAAAGGGATATAAAGAATACCTGGCTGCTTACCCGGACGTTGCAAACAGCGCACCGCTTTATCTAATCCACAATTTGCATATGCAATCGGCCTGCGCCATGCTTGGCAAAGGTTATACTTACAGCGCAAAAAGTGCAACTGCGTGCAGGGAAAGCTTTGACAGCACTTACATGTCCATGCCAGCCCCCTTGGGCACTTTTATGCAGTATATCTATATGACGCCAATGATTAATGATATCCGTTTTGGTAAATGGGATGCAGTTTTAAATGCACCCCATTTACCTGAAAAATATGTATACGCAAGTGTTTTGGCACATTGGGCAAAAGGTATTGCGCTGGCACGAACAAACGAGATTGCAAGGGCGAAGAAGGAATTAAACTGGTTGCAAACAAACATGCTACCCGGGGACATGTTGGTAGTAATGCAACCCTTCAACGCTCCCGCTGATGCCGCAAAAGTGGCTGAAAAATTACTGGCGGGTATTATTGCTGAACAGGAAAATAATTTCGGCCCGGCCATACGATTGTTTACAGAGGCGGTAGACAATGAAGCGGAGTTGATTTATAATGAACCCAGGGATTGGTTGCTGCCTGCAAGAGAATACCTGGGAGCAGCACTTTTAAAATCCGGCTCGTTTAGAAAAGCCGAACATGTTTTTAAAGAAGATTTAAAAGAAAACCCCAACAATCATTGGGCGTTAAAAGGATTATACGAGTGTTTGCAGAAGCAACAAAAGTCTGCAGATGCAGCCTTGGTTAAAAAACAATTGAACGCCAGTGTAACCGTTGATACAAAGGACTTGCCAGTGGTGTTTTAGTGATATTTAACCCTAAACAAACTGAATGCAGCTGGTGATTTGTATTACATGATTTTCAGGTTTCAATTGCGCCGGCCAACTTATTCACAAACCCTTTTCGTATTTTTTCCCGGCAACGCTGTGGAATTGATACAATCACTTTAAGAAAAGCAGGCGTTTCCACAACATTTAGGCCCATATAATTTTACCTGCTGCTGTTGATATATCGATCTAACACGCGGACTGATGTGTAATTTAAATGTGGTACAAAAATTGACAGAAGAACTTGATGTTAAATACTGATAAACAATATCGTTACGCATACTATTAAAATCCATGCTTTTATTGCACCAATAAAAAATTACCATTAACTTGTCAAATAAACATAATAATATCTTTCTTTTTACCTTTCTTTGAACATACATTTTAAACGAAAAATTACAACCATGAAATTGACAAAACTATTAATGGCCATTGCCATTATAACAACGGTAAGCTTTGTAAGCTGTAAACCGAAAGACGCAGACATTAAAGCCGCGGTGGAAGCCAAATTAAATGCCATGCCTGATATGATAAAAGGCGCAACAGTAGACGTAACCGATGGTGTAGCAACATTAGGTGGCGAATGTAAAGATGACATGTGCAAGACAGAATGCGAAAAAGCGGCCAAAGAAGTAAAAGGTGTAAAATCTGTGGTTGCTAATTTCACACTCCCCGCACCACCGCCGCCGGCAGTTGCCCCTCCAGCTTCGTTAACCACAACCCTGGATGCTGCAGCTCAGCAAAAAGTAAAAGACGGCTTAAAAGACATCAAAGGTGTTACCGTAACATTTGAGGGAGATAAGGCGGTATTGACTGGTGATGTAAGCAAAGCGGACAGGATGAAAATTATGCAGATGCTGGCTGCTGCAAAAGTAAAATCTGATGTAAGTAAGTTAGGAGACAAAAAATAATTACAATATACTTAAAACGATAATAAAATGGCACTTCAGGAAAAATATGCAGAGTTGATACAATCAGCCACCACTATAGGTGTAGCCAACCTGGCTGTTGCAGAACAGGACGGCGTGTTGCATGTAAGCGGCACAGCAAAAAGTACGGCTGATTATGATGCACTATGGGCATTGTACAACAAAATTGACCCTAACATGGCAAGTGGCGATTTGATGATGAATATTGATATTAAGGCAGATGCAGGAGCTCAGCTAAAAGTAACAACCGATTCAACCAATCTTAATATCAGAAGTACCCCCACTACAGAAGGCGCTATTGTTGGTAAGGCTGCACATGAAGAAATTGTTACACTTGTTGAAAAAACAGACGACAGCTGGTGGAAAATTAAGACAGCCAATGGCGAAGAAGGATATGCTTATGCCCAGTATCTTTCTCCATTGTAATACATACCGGAGCAATTAATTCGAAGAGGCTGTATTGGCAATTGTCATACAGCCTCTTTCTTGTATTGATCCACGCAAAGAAATTAATTCAGATTGTGGCTCCGGCATGACATTGTTAATCAGATACAATTAAATTTATCAGCTAATTTAACAGCAGGTAAGCTATGGACTATACCCTCCTAGCATTCACTTAAACTAATGGGAATATTGATGGCCAGGCCACCGTCTGAAGTTTCCTTGTATTTACTATTCATGTCCAGGGCCGTATCCCACATGGTCTTTATTACTGCATCAAGACTCACTTTTGCATAATCCGGAGTGCTTTGCAATGCAAGCTGGCTGGCGGTTATAGCTTTGATGGCGCCCATTGTATTTCTCTCAATGCATGGTATTTGCACCAGCCCCGCAATGGGATCGCAGGTTAGGCCCAGGTGATGTTCCATGGCTATTTCGGCCGCCATTAAAGTTTGCTTTTGTGTGCCGCCCATACACTCAGTTAATGCTGCCGCAGCCATAGCACTGCTTACTCCAATTTCTGCCTGGCATCCGCCCATCGCCGCAGAGATAGTTGCCCCTTTTTTAAAGATGCATCCCACTTCACTAGCAGTCAGTAAAAAGCGAATAATTTTATCTTCGGTATTGCCATCACAAAAAAGAATATAGTATTGCAGAACAGCCGGTATTACCCCTGCAGCGCCGTTGGTTGGCGCTGTTACAACCCGTCCGAAAGAGGCATTTTCTTCATTCACCGCAAGGGCAAAACAACTTACCCAATCCAGTATGTATTTAAAATTATTGCCGCCTTGCCTGATGGCCGCAATCCAGCCATCGTAATCGTTGTAACTGCGATCCAGCAATAATTTTTTATTTAAATTAAAGCCCCGCCGTTTTACAAATAACCCGCCGGGCAAATTGCCCTGCGTATGGCAACCGCGGTACATACATTCTTTCATCACATTCCAAATCTGCAATATTCCTTGTTTAGTTGCCGATTCGGGCCGCCAGGCGTTTTCATTTTCCATAACCACTTCACTTACATTCATACCGGTACGTATGCACCAATGCAAAAGATCTTCGGCAGTATTGATTGGAAAAGGTAAAACAGTTTCATTTTTTTCATCGGGTGAAAAACCTTCTTTTATAACGAACCCACCACCCACAGAATAGTAAGTTTCGGCAAAGGTATAACCGTTGTGCAGGGTCACTAAAAAACTCAGCGCATTGGGATGAAACGGTAATGATTCTGTAATTAAAAATTCGATATCTTCCTGGGGATCAAACTCAATTTCATGGCGTCCATGCAGCAATATCTTTTTCATATTGCGGATATCATTCATTTTGGCCGTGATATTATCCACATCAAATGTTACCGGATCTTCACCACACAAGCCCAGCTGAACTGCAATATCCGTACCATGCCCGATGCCGGTTTTCGCCAGTGAGCCATACAACAACACTTCGATATTCTGCACCTGTTGCAGCAGGTCTTTTACTGTAAGAGATTCTAAAAATTGCAGGGCAGCCTTCCAGGGCCCCAGTGTATGACTGCTGCTTGGCCCTACGCCAATTTTGAACATATCAAATACTGAAATGGCTTCGTGGCGCAAGGTCATTTTTTTATTGAACTTCTAAAAGCTCGATTGTAAAAACAAGGTTAGAATTTGGAGGGATAGCTTGCCCGGAACCACTGGCTCCATAACCCAGTGATGGTGGAATGTAAAGCGTGATGGAACCGCCTGGTTTGATCAATGGAATGCCGTACTTCCATCCTTCAATCAACTGCCCAAGCTGAAATGTAGTACCGGTTGTATTTTGGTCAAATGGTGTGGTGGTCGTAAGTAATCTGCCCATATACTTAACGGTTACATACGAACATACGACTGGTGTTACCGTCCCGCTGCCCTGTTCGGTGATGTGATAAAAAATTCCACTCGGGTGTGCTGTGTAAGTAATAGAGTTGGAATCCAGGTAAGCTTTTAAACTGGCAATTTCGGTGGCACTTGCCACTGCAGTAGGCGCCTTATAGTTGCATGTGTAAGAAGAGGATGATTTGTTGCAGGCCGTTAACAATAACAAAGGCAAAACCAGTAGAAGCAAGATCTTTTTGTGCATGTTTTTTAAATTGGTGTTAGTTGATTGTTTGTGTTTTATTTTGTTTAGACTTTATTTCATTGTAGAGTTGTTCATTCATTTCCCATTTATACTGCATGCGGAAATAGGCGTAAAAAATAATGATAATCATCATTGCAATTATAATTGTAATAAATGCTCCTGGTGAAGTTGCGGACATCTTCATATACCAGGCCGGCGCAAATAAACGCACAACTATTACTGAAAGAATGATAGGCAAACCAAATAAAAAGGCCATCGGCAAACCGCGGCCTATCTTACTGGCAAAAGTATTTTCACTGTCCCTTACCCCCTCCCAATAAGTCATAAATTGCTTGTCTTTTTCACTGATCATGCGGCAAAGTTAACCAATAATTAAGTTGTTGTTTTGCTAATTGAGCAATATTAGTTAGGTTTGTTTTAGCCAAATATCTTTATTTTGAAAATAGAACAGTTAATTGTACAGTTTTTATACGTTCATAAACAGGTTTCCCTTCAGGGCATTGGTACCATTAAATTAAAACCCAATGTAATTTTACCCACCGAGGGTGATAAAGATTATGTGATGCCTCCCGATGCCTTTTCTTTTGAGTATAATTTAAAAACCGGCCAGGATGAACAGCTGGTAAATTATATAGTTGAACACACCAATAAAATAAAGCCACTGGCATCATCTGATTTAGAAAGTTACGCCATACTGGCCAAACAATTTTTAAACATCGGCAAGCCATTGGTTATGGAAGGTGTTGGCAGCATTCAAAAAAGCCAGCAGGGCATATATGAGTTTTTTCCGGGACAATTGATCACCCCAAAAATTGGCGATATCCCTAAATTACCGAAAGAGAAGAAAGAAGATGTTGTTTCTTATGAAACCGAAGTACCTGCTTCAAAAAATAATAAAGGGTTATCCATCGGCCTGGTTATAGCAGGTGTATTATTGGTTTCCATGGTAGCATACTATTTTTTGGTTCTTCAGCAACCTTCAACAGCACCACCGGTGACAGAAATACCGGTTGAGGTGCCTGCAAAAAAAGATACAGTTACAACTTTAAAGGCAGTTGATTCAACAAAAAAGGATTCATTGGTAACTACCATTGTTCCCGCCGTTACAAAAACAGACAGCACTACTTTTAAAATTGTATTGAAAGAATATTCGTCAGAACAGGCCGTTCAAAAAGCTTATAACCGTCTTACGAGTTATGGCCATAAGTTAATAATCTTAAAAGCTGATTCTGCCAGGTTTAAACTGATGCTGCCATTTTATAAACCATTATCAGATACTGCTATTGTAAGAGATTCAATTAAAGAATTTTTTGGCGGAGCCCCCTACGTGCAATTGTAAAAACGAATTTTAAAAAAGTAAGGCGCATGTTTTGTCTACAGGCGCCTTACTTTTTTAATTGTTATCCAGCTTAGTTAAAACTTACTGCAACAGAAACTTTGGGTTCCTTATTCACTTTGCCAGCTTCGATGGCTTTGCCTGTGATGCCGTAGTCATCTACTTTAACAACAAAGGCTGCCGTAGCAGAAATCATTTTGCCTGTTACAACTATTGTTCCTTTGGTACTAATTGTTTTAGTCACACCATGAATAGTCAGGTCGCCGCTTACCTCCGCAGGATAAGTGCCATCTTTACTAAAATTAACAGCCGCCAAATTCGTTATTTTCCCCTTGAAAGTCGCAGTGGGAAACTTATCTGAATCAAGCCAGTTAACGCTGTTGAAATGTCCCTGCATCATGGGGTTCACAAAAGAGAAACTTTTGATAATCGCTTCAAATGCTATTCCGCCTGTTTTGGGGTCCAAAGCTGCTACTACTGTTTTATTCTCAGCCCTTGGCAAAGCATCCAGGCTGGTTGTGGCATCAAAACTTATTGTACCAGAGGTGGTTGTTCTTTTTTGTGCAAATACACTTGCTCCGGATATAAGCAGTGCAAAAATCAGGGTTGTTTTTTTCATCGTACTTTATTTTTCTTGATGGTTAAATGCTTATTTACTTATAGCACATCTTTTAAAAGTAATGTACTCCGTTTCCAATATTTCGCTGTAAGCGCCTCCGCTGCAGGATCCCTTTACCGATAAACTATCACCAGCCTTTACCCTTCTTGCATTAGCAAGATGCTGTTGTTGAAAAGCAAAAATAACATAAGATCCTGTGCTGTCGGCCATTTTAATGTTTACCGTTGTATCCGCCGGCTCTACTGCTGTTACAATCCCGGTAACTTCAATCATTCTTTCTGCATATTTTTTATTAGCAAGACTGTCACTTTTCTTAAACTCTGCTATCAGGTCCTGCGCTGACATTGTGTAATCAGCCTTCTCTTTACGGGTATCCCCAAATTTTTCTGTAAAAAGATACCATAACACTCCCCCACCGGCGAGTGCAATTAGCAAAACTGCGATCAAAATATTTTTACGCCTGGTTTTACTGATGACCATGATAATATTTTTAAGTTCGTTTTGTTCAAATATACAATGAGAGCACAATGAAATTTTAAATCAAATAATATTTTATGTTAAAATTCTGCACCCACTCACATGAAGACGTTTTTAAAATTTAATTTATTGTTGTTGCCACTGCGTTCCGGTTGAAAAACCGAACTTTTTTAATTCCTTTTTGTTATTGCGTAAATGTTGATTTATGGCAGTTTGAGATATATGATTGCGTATAAATACTTACATTGCGCAAGTATTACAAGTTTGACCACAAAGACGGCTTATACATTTTTAAATTAATAATACGCCTGTATAATTTTTTTCTCTTATGACTCAAAAAAACTCGTTTGTATTTTCAAATACTTCTGAACCCCATCGTATCAGGACAAAGGAAATACTAAAAAGCCACCCTGACATCAGAAACTTGATTGGTAAAAATCCTTCCACTATTTTCGTAATTATCGGCCTGGTTGCACTGCAAATTGTTATGGCATGGCTGGTGGCCGACAAATCCTGGTGGATTGTTGCGGGTGCCGCTTATTTGATCGGTGCTTTTGCTGATCATGCTTTATTTGTGATGATACATGAATGCGCTCACAGGCTATTGTTTAAAAAGCCGGAAGCCAACAGGCTGGCTGGCATACTGGCAAACATTCCCCAAATTTTTCCAAGTTCTGTTTCCTTTGAAAGGTATCATATCAAGCACCACTCTTTTCAGGGAGTACACGAACTGGATGGTGATTTGCCAAATAAATGGGAAGCTAAACTGATAAATAACTACTTTATTGGAAAGGTCATATGGCTCTTATTTTATCCATTTTTTCAAATTTTTCGTATTGCCCGTCTAAAGGAAATTAAACCTTTCGACGGCTGGGTAGCTTTAAACTGGGCTGTTCAGATCGCTTTTGTGGTTGGTATCTCTTTTTTACTCGGGCCAAAAGCAATTGCATTTTTACTGATGAGTTTCTTCTTTTCAGTTGGTCTGCACCCACTTGGAGCAAGATGGATACAGGAGCACTATTTAACACACGGCGAACAGGAAACATACAGCTACTATGGTGTATTGAATACAGTGGCGTTTAATGTTGGATATCACAATGAACACCATGATTTCCCTTCTATACCATGGAACAAGCTGCCACAAATCAGGCAAGGCGCTCCTTCGTTTTACAACAGTTTATATTACCACACTTCATGGACAAAATTATTCTTCCGTTTTCTTTTTGATAAAGAAATTTCTCTTTACTCCAGGATTGTAAGAGCGAATCGCGGTAAGGTAAAACTTACGGACGAATCGAAACCAGATATAGAACTGGTAAACCATAATTGAGTAGCAGGATATGCTATTTCAGGGGTATTAATTTCTGTTTAACTTTTTTCATTTAATTACACATCAGCAGCTGCATGGCTAGTACAAAAATTACCGTTAATAATAACGGCTCTCTTAAGATAGAAGGTGATTTTGAAATAGTAGACAAAAGTGGTGCAGTCTACCACCTGGGTGGCAGAGAAATTATCTCAATTTGCCGTTGTGGTTTATCCAAAAATAAACCCTTTTGCGACGGCTCGCACAAAGGACATTTTGAACATGAAGCGGTTGCTTTTGATCTTCCTCCCAAAAAGCAGGATTAAATTGTTTACAGTTCCTGATCTACCAAAATAATATCCAGGCTATGTAAGAAAGAAAGCGCTTGGGGAAGGCTGAATTTTGCTTTTTTTGTTTTATTATTTTGCAGGTTGATACTGTAGTTGGTGGCGTTCACAAAATTGGCCTGAGACATATCTGTGTTTATAAAAATCGCATTCCTTAAATCTGTTCCGGCAAAATTCGATTGAATAAGGTTGCAGTTAGTGAAATCTGCTTCATCAGCAATACAATCTATCATCTGCATTTTCTTTAAGTTTTTGCCGTAAAAACTGCTGTAACTTATTCTTGAATTTTTAAAGTTGACAGACAAAGGATTGGAAGCGGCATGCCACACAATACCAATTGCTTTTGAACCATTGATCTGTGTATTGCTGAATGCAGTTTCCTTCAATTTGATCAGGGACAAGTCACATTCTTCAAACACACAATTTTCAAAATTGCAATCCTCAAAAACAGATCCTTTTAAACTGCACTTGTAAAAGGTGCGATGGTCAAAATACCTGCCGGTAATTGTTTTTTCTTCCGAGGTAATATTTTTAAATTTTTTTTGGTGATGGGCCGTTTCCTCTTCGCTCGTTTTCATAAAAATATTTTAAAACCATTACTTTTTCTGTCCGCGGCTGATTGGTTTACCATACTTTTTCATCATCCGGTCTTTTTTCCTCACAATAAAATTTACCTTTTTATTTTTGGCTGATTTCTCATGAAAGCTGGGGCCTGCAGCGTCTTTGGCAGGTGTTTTTAATTGGATGATTTTCATGAAAACCTTTGGCTTTTCGTCTTCCGTCAAAACATCCGATATGATCAATTCTGCAGGCAGGTCAGCAACAGGTATTGTGTATTTCATCAATGCTTCAACGGCAGCCTGGTTGGGTTTTTCAGCTTCTGTAACAAATGTTACTGCAATGCCTTTTTTATCTGCACGCCCTGTACGGCCTATGCGGTGAATATAATTTTCCGGTACTTCCGGCATATCGAAATTAATAACGTGCGTTACCTCCGAAATGTCGATTCCCCTGGCAACAATATCCGTAGCAATTATAAAGCGATAGTTACCTTCCTGGAATTGTTTTACCGTGTTAAAGCGGTGATTCTGTTCTTTATTGGAATGTATCACGCCCGCAGTTCCGGGATATTTGGCTTCCAGCTGTTCATACAATTCATCCGCCAGTTTTTTTGTTGCCACAAACACCAGCACTTTACTCATCTCAGTATTGGTTGCCAGCAATAATTCCAGCAGGTTAACCTTGGTATAGAAATTAGGGACGTTATAAATGGTCTGCACAATATTCTCCAGCGGTGTGCCCGTTGGCGCAGCCTCTACCCTTACCGGGTTGTTAAAATAGGTGCTCATCAACTGTTCAACTTCTTCTGTAATGGTGGCAGAAAACATGAGGTTTTGCCTTCTTACGGGTAACAGGTCCAGTATATTTTTTAACTGTGTTCTAAAGCCAAGGTTCAGCATTTCATCCACTTCGTCAATTACCAGGTGCCGGATGGATTTTGTTTTAAAAGCACCATTCATTGCAAGATCATACAGTCGTCCCGGCGTAGCCACCAATACGTCCAGGCCTTTCTCAACCTCCGCTTTTTGGGTATTGATATTTACGCCCCCATATACGCCCACTGCAACAAGGCTGGTGTACTTGCTTAATGCTTTTACAGCTTCTACTACCTGCGCTACCAGTTCCCTTGTAGGAACAATAATCAGTATCTGCGGATTTTTATCTTTTGTAAATTTCCATTGCCGCAGACAGGGTAACAAATAAGCAAAGGTTTTACCTGTGCCAGTTTGAGCAATACCACACACATCTGCACCAGACATAACAACGGAAAAAACCTTGCGTTGAATAGTGGTGGGATTGGTATAGCCAAGGTCATCCAACGCACTTAACAACGGCGTATTTAAATTTAAATCATCAAAAGTCATATTGCTAAAATTGGCTGCAAAGGTAATGGTAATAAGCCGTAAAACCCTTACCAATACTACATTTGAACATCAAGCTGTAATTGAATATAAAACCTTGTTCATTAAGGACAAAGCCAATTTTTAACTGGTAAGTCATGCTGCTTTTTCTGAATGTACAAGACTTAAAATATTTTTATCCCGAATAATTAAATGAAATTGCAGCTGTACAGATCACCATTTTTTCTTTATTATGATGCCGGAAGCACATCGTTATTTTATCATCAACAAGCCGTACAACATGGTATCGCAGTTTGTTAGTCCTGACAAAGTTGGTTTGTTAAAAGATGTGCCATTTGCCTTTCCCGAAGGCATTCATGCAGTTGGAAGGCTGGACAATGACTCGGAAGGATTATTGATTTTAACTACCAATAAAAAAGTAACCAAACTGTTATTTGAAAGCAAAGTACCCCATAAGCGAACGTACCTGGTGCAGGTTAGAAATATTGTAACACCGGAAAAATTATTGTTGCTGCAAACCGGCGTAACTATACGAATTAAAGGCGGGGAATATTATACAACTGGGGCCTGCGATGTGCAACTGGTAGACAAACCGGCCAATTTATTTGGCCGGGCAGATGAATTTAAGGAGGGATTGCCCAACTCGTGGCTACTGATAACCCTTACAGAAGGCAAGTATCACCAGGTAAGAAAAATGACGGCTGCTGTAAAGCATCGCTGCAAACGTTTAATCCGTTTATCCATTGAAGATTTGGCGTTGGGTAATCTTCAACCCGGCGAAGTAAAAGAGCTTGAAGAACAAGATTTTTTTAAGCAATTAAAAATAGACTGGCATCGGTAAATGTATTGGCATTGTTTTTATTCTGACTAACATGAATAGTTTACATGAAAGATAATTTTTCCACTCGGTCAGCTTTGTATGCGACCTTCAGGCCCTCCTACCCGGATGAACTATATGACTTTCTTTTACCGCTTGTTGCGTCAAAACAAAATGCCTGGGATTGCGGAACTGGCAATGGACAGGTGGCAAAAATCCTGTCCCATTATTTTACAAACGTCTATGCTACTGATATCAGTAACGAGCAAATTGATCATGCGATTAAGCAAAACAATATTTTTTATTCAGTAGCAGAAGCTGAAAAAGCAAAATTTGACGATGCTTTTTTTGATATGATAACCGTTGCCCAGGCTATTCATTGGTTTGATTTTGATGCTTTTTATAATGAAGTAAAAAGAACATTAAAACCAGGTGGTTTACTGGCAGTAATGGGCTATGGCCTGCTGAAAATTAACGATGAGGTTGATAAAATAATTAATCACTTTTATACTGAAATCATTGGTAAATACTGGGATAAAGAAAGGAAGTATGTTGATGAAAATTATACTACCATTCCTTTTCCATTTAAAGAGATTAATTGCCCGGCATTTAAAATAATATTTGAATGGACACTGGAGGAACTGACCGGCTATCTTACAACCTGGTCTGCCGTTCAGCATTATATAAAAGCAAACAAAAGTAATCCGGTAGAAATTATTTCTCCGCAACTGGCCGGTTTGTTTCCATCAAAACAAAAAATAAATGGTCACTTTACCGTTTTGTTAAGGGCGGGCTTCAGGTAATTGCAATAGGCATAATTACTGTAGTAAAACATAGATGACAGCATTATTAATTTTTATTTTTTTAACAATGTGTGAATAACTAAACGGCGGCTTTGTCAGTTGCAATTCAGTAAATTTGAATAACCAGTAAAGCATTAAAAGTACCAGGCAATTTCATTCGAAAACTTAAAACCAACAGTACATTGACAGACACTATCATCAACCTCGAGTCAGTTAACCCGATTGAATTTTTTGGTGTTAACAATGGTAAGCTCGACATTCTGAAAAAGAAATTTCCCCTTTTAAAAATTTTAAGCAGAGGCACACAAGTAAAACTGAGCGGGGCTCCCGAGCAAATTGTAGATGCCAAAGAAAAAATCAACCTCATTGTTCAATACATTGAACAGAACGGCCACATGAGTGAAAATTATTTTGAACAGATTTTAGGCGGTGATGATCAGCAGGTGGTAGACAACTTTATTGATCGTAACCCCAATGATGTATTGGTATTTGGCCCCAACGGTAAAACCGTAAGAGCACGTACCGCCAATCAAAAAAGAATGGTTTCAGCGGTTGACAAAAACGATATTGTTTTTGCAATCGGGCCGGCGGGCACGGGTAAAACTTATACCGCGGTGGCGTTGGCAGTGAGAGCTTTAAAAAACAAAACGGTTAAAAAAATTATTTTAACAAGACCCGCAGTTGAAGCCGGCGAAAATCTTGGATTTTTACCGGGCGATCTGAAGGAAAAAATTGATCCGTATCTGCGGCCTTTATACGATGCGCTGGACGATATGATACCTGCTGATAAACTAGGTTATTATATGACCACACGCACGATAGAAATAGCGCCCCTGGCGTATATGCGAGGCCGCACACTTGACAATGCTTTCATCATTTTAGATGAAGCCCAGAATACAAATGATGGACAATTAAAAATGTTTTTAACCCGTATCGGTGCTAATGCAAAAGCAATTATCACCGGGGATCCCACACAGGTTGATCTGCCAAAAAACATGCGTAGCGGTATTGAAAAAGCCTTGCGCATTTTGAAAAACGTAGATGGTATAGCACATATAGAACTGGATGAAGAAGATGTCGTACGCCATAAACTGGTAAAGGCAATCATTAAAGCATATGACAAAGACAAAGAATTTGACATGGCCAATGAACGCAGGTAAAGCAATTATTTTTTTTGAAAGAGGTAGCCATCAACTACCTCTTTTTTATTACCTGCACAATTTTTACCTGGCTTATCTTCAGAGGTGCCAAGTAAGATCTGCTTTTTTAGCTTGCATATTATAAAGATGGTTTACCTTTAATTATGAAAATAAAATCGTTCATTATTTTTCTGGTTATTGCCGCATGCGCCTCCTGCAATAACAGCAGGACTGTTCCTAACACCGACATTGATGTTGCCAGGGCTTTCATAAAAGATGTGCTGGACAATAATTTTGCAGAAGCTAAATCGCTGGTGCTGGATGAAGATATAAACAATCAATATTTTGATTTGTCACGCAAAAATTTTGAAGGGAAAAATAAAGAAGAGCTGAAAAAATACAAAGAGTCTGACATAATCATTAATGAGCTCAAAAATGTAAATGACTCGGTGACCATTGTCAATTACTCAAACAGCTACAAAAAGGATATACGCAACGAGATAAAGGTGGTAAAAGTAAATGGCAAATGGCTTGTTGATTTAAAACATACTTTTCAGGAAGAACCAAAAGAAAAATAATATTACTATCAGATAATCCTTTCAACAGCAACCCTGATAGTAGTTTATTCATTCTATTCCAGGTATTCGCTTTAATGGATTTGCAATTTTAATTATTCTGTAACAACCCAAAAAAATTATTTATGTACGTATTACACCCATGGCATGGTGCCAGTTACGGCGACAAAACTCCCGAAATCGTTAATGCTTTAATTGAAATTCCACAAGGCTCCAGGGCAAAATATGAAATTGACAAAGCTACCGGTTTGCTGATACTGGACAGGGTAATCCACTCCTCTTTTCATTATCCTATTAATTATGGTTTTATTCCTCAAACGCTCGGCGATGACCATGATCCTTTAGATATCCTGGTGATGTGCAGCGAAAGTATTCAGCCACTTTGCCTGGTTGAAGCAACAGTAATTGGTAACATGCAGATGATTGACAATGGCGAAAGAGATGATAAAATAATTGCCGTGGCTACAAACGACCCTACAGTTAATCATTTTACCAGTGTGAAAGATTTACCAACCCACTTCATTGCCGTACTTAAAAATTATTTTGAACAATATAAAGTGCTGGAAAATAAGGTGGTTGAAATTGATGAGTTCCAGGATAAAAAGGCGGCTTATGAAGTAATTACCCATGCCATTGCTTTTTATACAAGAACCTATCCCAATCATGGCAAATAATGATTAACAAAAAAAATACCATGGATCTACAAACATTGGGTATTCTAATACTGATAGGTATTCTGGCTGGTATGCTCGGAGGTATGGTTGGCGTGGGCGGCGGGATTATCATTGTTCCGGCTTTGGTTTTCTTTCTTGGTTTTTCACAAAAAATGGCACAGGGAACTTCACTCGGCATACTTCTTTTACCGGTAGGTTTGCTGGGTGTTATACAATATTACAAACAGGGCTATGTTGATTTAAAAATCGTTATGATCATTTCAGCTGGTTTTTTCGTGGGTAGCCTGCTGGGTAGCAAACTAGCACTCAGTATATCCCAGGAAACCATGAAAAAAATATTTGCGGTTATACTGATCTTGGTTGCTGTTAAAATGCTTTTTTTTGAAAAGCCTGTTTCAACAACTCATTCTGCACTGGAAATAAAAAATAAGCCCTGAATAAAATTTGCAAATCAACATCACTACAAAGCAGCTTCTTCCGGGAAGCTGTTTTTATTAGGTCATGCTGCTCTGCCACCATGTGCTCAGGCAAAGGCGACCGGCTGGTGTGACATTGGCTAAATGACCATTCGCATTTTTGGCCGGTCTCAAATAGATTATTTCTTTTAAACTGCTATGTCAGATTGGCATATTTAACTGGTAATTACTTATTTTTGCACCCTAATTTTAATAATGGATACACTGTTAAATATCAATACAAAAGAGCACGACGAGAAAAGACAGGGAGAAGCTTTCGCCCCTTTTGTGTCAGATGGTAATGAATATAAAAAATTATTTTACATAGAAAGCTATGGCTGTGCCATGAATTTTGCCGATAGTGAAGTGGTTGCTTCTATTTTACATAAAAATGGTTTTGGTGCGACGCTGCAATTCGAAAACGCTGACCTCATCCTGGTAAATACTTGCTCTATCCGTGAAAAGGCGGAAGCAACTGTGCGTAAACGGCTGACTGAATTTCGTAAATTAAAAAAAGCCAATCCCGGACTAATTGTGGGTGTTTTGGGATGCATGGCAGAGCGGCTGAAAGAAAAGTTTATTGAACAAGAAAAACTTGTTGACCTTGTTGTAGGCCCCGATGCATACCGAAGTTTACCATCACTGATTGAAGAAGCGGAAACCGGTCAGAAAGCCGTAAATGTTTTATTGAGCAGGGACGAAACCTATGCCGATATTGCGCCTGTGCGTTTAAATAGTAACGGCGTGAATGCTTTTGTAAGCATTATGCGTGGCTGCAATAATATGTGTTCGTTTTGCGTGGTACCCTTTACAAGGGGAAGAGAGAGAAGCCGGGAAGCCGGGTCTGTAATTGCAGAATGCAAAAGCCTTTTTGAGGATGGATACAGGGAAGTGACTTTGCTTGGACAAAATGTTGACAGCTACCACTGGGTGGGCGATGAAAGCGGGGGCGGTTATGAAGAACCGGTAACATTTGCCAACTTGCTGGAACAAGTGGCTTTGATTTCCCCCCTGCTCCGTGTTCGGTTTTCTACTTCTCATCCAAAAGACATTACGGACGAAGTGCTGTTTACCATGGCCAGGTATGATAACATCTGCAATTATATTCATTTGCCGGTACAAAGCGGAAGCAGCAGAATATTACAGCTGATGAACAGGACTTACACAAGAGAATGGTACGTTGCCAGGGTTAACCGGATAAGAGAGATTTTGCCGGATGCCGGATTATCTACTGATATGATCACCGGGTTTTGTACAGAAACTGAAGAAGACCATCAGCAGTCACTGAGCCTGATGGAATATTGTAAGTATGACCTGGCCTATATGTACTTTTACAGCCAGCGGCCCGGAACCCTTGCCGCCAGGAGATTTGAAGATGATGTTCCTGAAGAAGTAAAAAAAAGAAGGTTACAGGAAATGGTTGAACTGCACCGGAGAAACACATTGTTAAGCATGCAGCGGGACGTTGGCAAAACTTTTAAAGTGCTCATAGAAGGCTTTTCAAAAAAAACACCCGAAGAATTACAGGGAAGAAATGACCAGAATAAAGTGGTGGTTTTTCCAAAAGAAAATTTTAAAAAAGGTGAGTATGTGTCAGTTAAAATCACCGCTTGCACGGCTGGTACATTAATTGGTACCGCTGTGATATAGAACACTTTTCACTAGTAAGAAATTTTCACAACGTTAATTTTTTAACCCGTGGTAAAATCATTTTAATAACGGTTGCCGCTTTGCGGATACAAAAATGCTGTTGCATTGATAACTATTTATGGATTTACAATCAATTAAAAATCGCTTCGCTATTATCGGAAACTCTCCTGCCCTTAACCATGCACTCAATATTGCAGCCCAGGTGGCCAATACGGATCTAAGCGTACTAATCAACGGAGAAAGTGGTGTTGGTAAAGAAGTGTTTTCGCAGATCATTCATGCATTAAGTGCCAGAAAACACAACCCGTTTATTGCCGTGAACTGCGGCGCTATTCCGGAGGGTACCATCGATAGCGAATTGTTTGGCCATGAAAAAGGTTCGTTTACCGGAGCAGTGGATAGCCGCAAAGGCTATTTTGAAACTGTAAACGGCGGTACCATTTTTTTGGATGAAATTGGCGAATTACCATTGGGTACGCAAGCCAGGCTATTGCGTGTATTGGAAGCCGGAGAATACATTAGGGTGGGCAGCAGTAAAGTACAAAAAACAGATGTAAGGGTAATTGCGGCTACCAATAAAGAACTGATAGAATTTACTCAAACCGGGCGGTTCAGAGAAGATCTGTATTACCGTTTAAATACAGTCCCCATCAGAGTCCCATCGTTAAGAGACAGAAAGGAGGATATCCCATTATTATTCAGAAAATTTGCTGCTGATTTTTCTGACCGGTACAAAGGTGCGCCGATCCAACTGGAGGAAGATGCCAAAAATTTATTAATGAATTATCCCTGGCCAGGCAATGTAAGAGAACTGAAAAATATTGCCGAACAGATATCCGTGTTATCGAAAGAAAAAAATATTACGGCAAAAGAATTGCAAAACTTTTTACCAGACCATAATTACAATCGTTTACCAGTTTTAGCCGGTGGTAAATCTGCCGTAAGTCAGCAGGAATTTGCCAATGAACGGGAAATATTGTACAAGTTGTTTTTCGACATGAAAAAAGATGTAAACGAACTGAAGAAGATGTTTTTTGACCTGCTGCAAAATCCCGGTCTTACTTCACATATGCCCATGTACAACAATACAGATAACTCGTTGCCTGAAATAAAACACGGTGGCGCACCGGGTAATTATCCATCTTCCAACATGCCTGTTTTTATTAATCAAAATGGCAATGAAATACACCAGCATGAGCAGGTGGAAGAATCACTAAGCATTATGGATAAAGAAAAAGAACTGATTATTAAAGCGTTGAAAAAACACAAAGGTAAACGCAAGGATGCCTCATCCGACCTGGGTATAAGTGAAAGAACCCTTTACCGGAAGCTGAAAGAATACGATATAGAAGAATAATAGAGTGGAATTTAGCAGAGACTAATTGGCAAAAAGTACACCCGCGCCGGTTATTTTTAACATCAACAGATAAATAAAAACAGGTTAATTTGCAATATGAGGCAACCATTATTTTTAAACAAAACAAGTAGACAAAGCAACTGGTTTAGCCGGATTGGTTTGATAATAGCCAGTTTTTTTACAATAACCATTTTCAGTTTTAACACCTGTAAATATTCGTTTAAAGATACCTCTCCTATACCACCGGAGATTAAGACCTTTCGTGTTAACTACCTTGAAAATAAGGCCAGGTACGTCAACACGCAGTTAAGTCCTCAGCTAACGGAAAAATTAAAAGATAAAATCAGGAGCAATACCAGACTTCGCCAAGTTAATGAAGACAGCGCCCATTACGACATCAGTGGTTATGTTTCTGATTACAGTGTAAGTACAAGTGGTATTTCAGGTACTACAGCAAGCAGCAACAGGTTGTCTGTTACATTTCACCTTATCTTTAAAAATAATTTAGATCTTTCTAAAAATTTTGAAGCTGATATATCCACCAACTATGATTTCAGTGCGTCTCAAAACCTGCCTCAGGCTGAGTCTACACTAACTCCGGATATTATTAAAAACACCATTGACGGTATCTTTAATAAAATCTTTTCCAACTGGTAAAAGACCGCCTGATAACAATTTATAAAAAAAACAGTTGTAAAATATGCAGACTACCGATCAGCTTTTTGAATCTATATTTAAAAGAAACTTTCGTTCGGTTGATACAGAAGCTTTTCTTACTGCGCTTACAAAAGAGTGCCCGTATTTTACTGTAGCCCAATTTTATTTATTAAAGCAGCTGCCCACAAACAGCAGGGATTTCGCCAGCCAGGCGGCCAAAACTGCACTTCTTTTCAATAATCCTTTTTGGCTCAATTATCAATTAACCAGTGATGAGCAAACAACTTTGCAACCTGAAAAAGCAAGTGAAAACAAGGACGTTGATATTGAAGCCACAAAAAACATGGTATTGGGCCCTGTTACAGAACCAGGAGAAAATTCTATTGAACAGGCGGCATTGGAACACACGCCAATTGTCGGCGACAGTTATAAGGAGAACACCGGCAATGAAACAGCAGTCGAAAATCCAGGTTTACCGACTGATAATTTGTATGCTAAAAAAAACAAACCGGAAGACTTGCAAACTCCGGAACTTAGCCTGGCAATGCCGGTAAAAACGGATGAAGCATTCAGTGTTGCAGCGTTACCGGTTACTGAAAATAGAAAGGAAGAAGAACAGGATTTTAATTACGCCCAGGATGCTTCGCTGCAGACGGGGCAAGTTGAAAAAGACAGCCAATATCAAGTTCGTGAGGAACAGACACTTACTGGTGATGTTCACTTGTCAACTGGACAAGTTGATGACGATGCAAAGACAGCAGTAAACGACAACCTTTATAAATCCGGATTCCCAGACGAAAGCAATGCAACCCATACGAACATAGAAGAAACAGAAACTCCGGTTGCTCTATCAATCGTCAATGCAGAAGACAGAGATGATGACGATATAATTAATGACACGGACAATACCTTTGAAAAAGACATGCAACCGATGACTTTAAATTTAACTTTTGATGCAAAGGCCACCACTACTGAAGACACTATTTCTTACCAGCCACTGCATACATCTGATTATTTTGCAAGCCTGGGTATTAAACTCAATGAAAATGGGATACCTGTTGATAGGCTTGGCAAACAGCTAAAAAGTTTTACAGACTGGCTGAAAGTAATGAAAAAAATACATCCCGATCATCTGCCCCAAACGGACGAACTGACGGAACAGACCATCCAGGAAATAGCGGAAAAATCGAACAAAAAAGGAGACGTGGTAACAGAAGCCATGGCTGATGTGTTAATACAGCAGGGCAAGCTGAATAAGGCCATTGAACTTTACCAAAAATTAAGTTTGCTCAATCCTTCCAAAAGCGCTTACTTTGCAGCCAAAATTGACAATATCAAACGATAGGTCAGTGAGAGAAGAAAAACAATTTGAAAAATCATTTTAATTAAAGCATACTACTATGTTAATTGTATTTGGAATTTTAATCATCCTGTCTTCAGTGATTTTAGGATTAATTGTATTGGTTCAAAATCCTAAAGGCGGAGGTTTATCCGGCAGTTTGGGCGGTTTCAGCAACCAGTTAATGGGAGTTAAACAAACTACCGATGTATTGGAAAAAGGTACCTGGGTTTTTGCGGCAGTTGTTGCAATTCTTTGTGTAATGTCTCCGGTGTTTATCCCTTCCGCCAGTGGTACTTCATCTAAAAATGACGAACTGATAAAGAATGCACCGGCGACTGCGCCATCAACCAACCAAACCAATACGGTTCCGATGACTGCTCCTGCGGCTGCAGATACAACAAAAAAACCATAAAATATTTTCAAAAATATTTGAACCCCGTCTGTTTATGACGGGGTTTTTATTTTACTTTGATTATCCAATGAAACAGGATTATTATGACCTCCCGCAAAAAAAACTTCTCACTCAGCCTTGCCATAATTTTTTTGATTGCCATCTTATTGGGCTGGCGAATATTTGGCAGCAACACCAATTTTACAGAAAATAAAAAAAGTTTTTACATCAAAACAGGCAGTAGTTTTAATAGTGTTATTACGCAGCTGGAAGAGCAAAAAATTCTTAAAAACCCAGGCACATTTAAATTGATTGCACACCAGCTTAAATATGATCAAAACGTAAAAGCCGGCCGCTATGTAATTGAAAACGGTGCCAGTATTTTTAACGTGATAAAAATCTTAAAGGCAGGAAGGCAAACGCCGGTAAATTTAATCATTACAAAACTGCGTACCAAAGAAGACCTTGCACAAAAAATAGGTAACAATTTTGAATGTGATTCCATCGCTGTAATCAGTCTGCTAAACAACAATGATTCGTTATTGCAATATGGGCTGGATACCAATACCGCGATGACTGCTGTGATACCAAATACCTACGCGATATTATGGAATACATCTGCCAATAAAATTTTTAAAAAACTAATTACCGAACACGAAAAATTCTGGACGGCAGAAAGAAAAAAGAAAGCTGACGCATTGCATCTGTCAGCAACACAAGTGTATACTTTGGCCAGCATTGTGGAAGAGGAAAGCAATAAAGATGAAGATAAGGGAAAGATTGCGAGTGTGTATCTGAACAGGTTGCGAACAGGCATGCGGTTGTCGGCAGACCCAACGGTAATATTTGCTCTAAAAGACTTTTCGATTAAACGCGTTTATAAAAAATATACTGAATTTCCTTCTCCTTTTAACACTTACCTCAACAGCGGCTTACCACCAGGGCCCGTTTGCACACCATCCATTAAAACGATCGATGCAGTGCTGAATGCACCTGCTACCAATTACCTGTATTTTGTTGCACAACCGAATTTAACCGGCTACTCCAACTTTGCCACTACCTATGAAGAGCATCTGGCGTTTGCAAAACAATACCAGCAATGGCTTACAGGATATTTAAAAGCAAAAGAAGATGCAGACAGTGCAAAGTGATTTGATTTTTTAGCAGCTTAATCAGTAGTTTTGATTGCATCAAACGCTTTTCTCATAAAATATTAACAAGGTTCAACAGTTTGAATAAGTTAGAACGCATTATAATTACAAAAACACCAGTCGGCTATTTTTTTCAAAAGAGTAAAAAATGGCATCTGCCAGGTTTTGAAGGTGTGCCATTGTATGACGTAATTGTGTTTTTCTACAAACAGGTAAAAACGGTCGGACTTACCGAAAGAGCTTCTGCGGTGGCCTACAATTTTATAATGGCCATTCCCCCTTCCTTTTTATTTTTATTTACACTGATACCAAGCTTGCCTTTTATATCCAAAAAAAGTATTAAGCTGCAGTTACATGGATTAATTACAGATGTAATTCCACTAAAAGTACACAATGAAAACCTGATAAAATTTGTAGACAGCTTTATTGATGGTTCAAAAATTGGTCTCATCTCTTTTGGTTTTATTACTGCTTTGTATTTTGCCTCCAATGCAATGATGGGTATCATGCGCTCTTTCAATAAAAATTATATTGGCTTTGCAAAAAGAAAAGGTTTACATAACCGGTGGATGGCAATTAAACTGACGATGTTGTTGTTTCTGGTGGTACTTGGCAGCCTGCTCATGCTGATAACACAAGGAGCTGTTTTAAAATGGATGGGTATACAAAGTGAAACCATCCGCAACATCATTTATTATGTAAGATGGATTTTTATTGTGGCGATGATTTTTTATTCAATGGCTTTTATTTACAAATACGCACCGGCAGTTCAAAAGCGCTGGAAACTGGTAAGCCCTGGCGCTATACTGGCCACATCACTGAGTATACTTGCTTCTGTTGGCTTTTCTTATTTTGTAAATAATTTTGGGCGGTACAATGCCCTGTACGGTTCTATCGGAACCATCATCGTTTTAATGGCACTCATCTACATTAACTCACTCGTACTGATGATTGGTTTTGAATTGAACGTAAGTATCAAAAGCCTTAAGTCTATTGCAGAACAAAGAGAGAAGGAAGAGAAAAATAAAAAACCCGTACCGGGCACTTGATATTGCTGGTTGATAAGCCACATTATCTGCAAAAATTATCATCCTAATACAGGTTAGTAAGCTAAAAAGCAGGCCATCTTGTAACGATAAATTATCCATTTGGCTAATCCCCTATTTCAGATTATTTTTGCTGCGCTAATCGTTCAGACGATTATCTGTTGTTATCAATAAATTCAATCAATAAACAAATAATTAAGTATGGCATACGATGTAATTGTGTTAGGCAGCGGCCCTGGTGGATACCCGGCAGCAATCAGGGCAAGTCAGTTGGGTAAAAAGGTTGCTATAGTTGAAAAAGAAAGCCTCGGTGGCATATGCCTTAACTGGGGTTGTATTCCAACCAAAGCATTGTTGAAAAGCGCCAACGTTTATGAGTATGCCAAACATGCCGCAACATACGGAATCAAGGTAGATAATCCGGGGCATGATTTTGATGCGGTAATTAAACGCAGCCGTGGTGTGGCCGATAAGATGAGCAAAGGTGTTCAGTTCTTAATGAAAAAGAACAAGATTGATGTAGTAATGGGCTACGGTAAACTGGTAGCGCCAACAAAATTAGAAGTAACTGCTGCGGATGGTACCAAACAAATTTTAGAAGCTAAGAATATTGTAATTGCAACAGGTGGCAGAGCCCGTCAGTTACCCAGCATGCCGATTGATGGTAAAAAAATAATTGGTTACAGGGAAGCAATGGTATTGCCATCTCCGCAACCAAAAAGCATGATCATTTGCGGCAGCGGAGCTATCGGAAGTGAGTTCGCGTATTTCTATAACACGATGGGGACAAAAGTTACGATCGTTGAGTTTATGCCACGCATTGTGCCGGTAGAAGATGAAGATGTGAGCAAAGAACTGGAAAAGCAATTTAAAAAGCAGGGCATTGAAATAATGACCAACAGCGAAGTATTGAGTGTGGATACCAGCGGGGAAGGAATTAAAGCAAAGGTAAAAACGCCCAACGGCGAAGTTGAATTAAGTGCTGATATTTTATTAAGTGCTGTAGGTGTTATCGCCAACCTTGAAAACATTGGTTTGGAAGAACTGGGTATCAAAACTGAAAAAGGAAAGATTGTACGGGATGTAAACGGTCTTACCAATATTCCTGGCGTGTATGCTATTGGTGATTGTACACCAGGCCAGGCATTGGCACACGTTGCAACCAAAGAAGGCATCAGTGTAGCAGAGCATATTGCAGGTCATCATCCAGAACCAATGGATTACAACAATATTCCTGGTTGTACTTATTGCTCTCCGGAAATAGCTTCAGTTGGCTACACAGAAAAAGCAGCAAAAGATGCCGGCTTCGAAATTAAGGTAGGTAAGTTTCCATTTATGGCAAGTGGCAAAGCAAGTGCTGCCGGTGCTACAGAGGGCTTTGTAAAAGTTATTTACGACGCAAAATACGGTGAATTTTTAGGTTGCCATATGATAGGAATGAATGTTACCGAAATGATCGCCGAAGTGGTAGTAGCACGAAAACTGGAAACAACCGGCCATGAAATATTGAATGCTGTTCATCCGCACCCGACCATGAGTGAGGCGCTGAAAGAGGCGACAGCAATGGCTTATGGCGAAGCGACTGATATTTAATAAATCAACCGGTTTAATAAAATATAGTATAAAAAAAAGACTGTGAATTTTCACGGTCTTTTTTTATGGATCAAATAATTAATATAAATCATTACTGCTTTTATAGTAAGGTGACTACATCGCCTTAGTATTATTTTTCTTTCTTTTGTTTATCCCAATTTAATATTCATGAAAAATTTATTGTTTAATATTTCACTCTGCTGTCTTTTGACGGCTTCCAATTTATTCGCCCAAACGCCTGGTATAATCGTGCGACCCGCAGGCAGCAATGGCCCTGCGGTTTTAGATCCCAATGCCGACGCCTATACATCGAAAACAACTGCAGGTTTTGGCACGGATGATATCTTAAACAGCGAAATCCCTTATAAAATAGTTCCACCGGTAATAGCTGAACCAACCGGTGATCTTTTAAGGGGACCGGATGGAAAATACAGCGATATTGTAAAAACAGTCGACGGCAGCGGGTTCTACCTTTTCAATGATGGAACCAATCTGCTGTGCAGAATCAGGATGGGAGGCATTGTGAGTGGCTCCAAAGGCTACAGCCTTTTGCTTGATACAGACAATAAATTTGGAAATACCGGGGCTACAGCAGATCCTAATTATGTGCCCGCAACTACTGGTGTAAACGGCAATCCCGGATTTGAACTGGAGATTGTGTTTGAATCTAATTTCAGAATAGCCGTTTACAATGTAGACGGGACAAGCACTCCTGTACTGGTCACCTTCTATCCCATCAATGCCAACTCGCAGATTTCTGTTGCAGCCAGCACTGACGGTGGAGATGCAGACTATTTTTATGATTTCTATGTACCATTTTCCGTGCTGGGTATTTCAGCATCAACTCCCATCAGGGTTTCAGCAACAACGGTGATGTCGCCACAAGCTGCCATCGGCGGTCCAAAGTCAGATATTTATGGCATTGCAGGAAACGATTACATGACGCAGTGGACCACGGCCATTTCCTCTCAACCCTCCTTTACATTCAATAGTTTAAGCAGCGGCGGATCTGGTTTGGGTGCGATTTGTACAGATGCACCTGTTTTAAACGGACCAGTTACACCGTCAGCAACTACAGTAACAGGTACCTGGACAAAAGGAACATCATCCCCTCTTTCTACGGCAACGATTACTTTATACAAAGGTGTCACTGCAATTGGTACCACTACGGTTTCTTCTGGAGCTACCTGGTCCATCAGTGTTTCTGGCCTTGCCAACGCAGATGTAATCACTGCCAAATCCCAGGCATCCGGCGAATCAATGTGTCTGTCAAGTAATGCTGTTACGGTTAGTGTGTGCAACTCATCCAACATACCTGCTACTCCATTACTCAGTTGTACAAGCGGCAGTAAAGGGGTTGGTGGAACCAACTTCGCAACTGGATGGACAATACATGTTGATAATATCACGAGAAGCACCGCTGAAAACAGTGTTGCCAATACAGGTGGATTCTTCGGTGCAAATACCGGCACCAGTCCAAACATTACCTGGCAATATTCAGGCGGTTGCAGTTCAGGTTCCCCCTTAACTTCAGGTTCTTACAAAATTTATTATACAGATAATACCACGGGATGTAACTCTCAGCCAGCCTATTTTTGTGCGGCTGGTAATGGAGGAAATGCGCTCGGCGGCTCACTGGCTGTACCAACCATTACATCTCCGTCTAATGGTGTGTACACGCCGGCTACAACTTCTATCACAGGTTCAATAACAACTGGTGCAACCCTTACCTTATACATTAATGGTATTGTTGCAAAAACTACCACAGCAGCTGCCGGAACATTTACTTTTTCTGGTCTTACATTTTTAACCGGTCAGCAGTTTTATATCGTGTGTGAATTAAATTCAGGAACTGTAGGTACCAGTTATTGCGCCAGTCAAACAGCCCCTGCAACAATTACCTGTTTTACCAGTGCGCCTGTGATAACTACCAGCAGCAGCAACCAGCTTACTACGGGTGTTGCCATTACCGGTACTGCTGCGGAACCCACCGGCACAATAATAAAAGTATATACATCAGCCAATACACTTGTTGCTACCACAACTGTTCAGTCAAACGGCACATGGTCAACCACGAACGCTGGCACCACTCCTGCTGCTTACACAGCTGTGGCTGCCACAAGCTATTATGCAAATGCCCAAAATGGCAGCTGCGGACTGAGTAATAATTCAGCAACAATAGCAACTGTAAGCGCTACCAGTTCCGCACGTTGCGGAACTATCACAGGCCCGGTAACAGAATCCGCAACTTCAGTTTCCGGTACGTTGAGCGGCACAACCTTAGCCGGAACAGTGGTTACTTTATATGCCGATGGAAACTCAGTAGGAACCTATACCACAGCCAATAATGCATGGGGGCCAATTACGGTAAATACTACAATAAACAACAACGTATATGCGGGAGCTACCTTAACGATCGGTATTGCCGAGCCTTCTAAAAATGAGGTCATTTGCGTTACCCAGTTAACCGTAACCTGCACCACCCCTACGGCTCCCGCAGCAAGCCCTGTAAGCACTACCATCGCTGTGGGACAAACGGTTACTTATACCATTGCTTCATCTCAATCCGGGATATTATACTCACTCAGGGATAATGCAGATGCGATTGACATAGGAGAATCTAAATTTGGAACAGGGGGAACAATAACACTTGTATCAAATCCTTTTAACACCGCGGGCACCATTCCTGTAAATGCAAAAGCTACTTCGTTCTCTGGTGCCAATTGTTTAAGTCTGTCTGCTGCGTCAGTTATTGTAACTACACCGTTACCAGTTAGCCTTGTTAATTTTCAGGGCAGGTATAACAACCAATCGGCGATCCTTTCATGGATTACGGCATCTGAAATAAATCTGAAAAACTTTGAATTGCAAAAAAGCTATACCGGCAACCAGTTTAGTGCCATAGCCACTATAGCATCCTCCGGCAACACTCAGCTTACTCATAATTATGGCTTTACCGATGCTTCCATTCATTCAAATGTTGTTTACTACCGGCTTAAAATGGTGGATAATGACAATGTTACTGCCAGGTACAGTAAAGTGATCGTATTGCATGCAGACAAAGGAATTATGGTGAACAATATCAGCCCAAATCCCTTTGCCTCAACAATAAAAATAAATGTCAATGCAGCTAAAGAGGCAAAGCTTGATATTTCACTAAATGATTTATCCGGCAGAAGAATTAAGACGATCCATTACATTGCAAAAGAAGGTGTCAATAACATTACTATGTCTGGCCTTTCCGGCCTTGCCAAAGGCGCCTATATTGTTGAACTCAATTCAGCAAATGAAAATATCAGCAGGCAAATGCTGATTAAGCAATAGCCAGGAATGATTGATCCGGCTTTAAACAAATAGCGGCTACCCGAAGTTTCGGAAAGCCGCTATTTGTATGTTTTACCCTATTTGAATTAAGCACGGCGGTAATCTCCCTTCCAATTTTGTATCGCCATTTTAATTGCTTTTGCAGACAGGTTTTCGTCTACCGCTCTTTTTGATAAGGCTACATATTCATCATCGCCTGCAAAACGCAGTGCAATTATTTGCGGAACAGTGAGACGGCTGTCTTGCGGTTGCCCGGTAGCAATGTAATGCCTGAAATTTTCTTCTGCACTGATGGCCCTGTCCTGTACTTTCAGTGCAGAGAGCCTGGCAATAAAAGCGAGTAAGAGCGTCGCGAAAGACAGTGCTACCAGTAATGAAGCTGAATAAAAATTGCCGGGAACAGAATGTACCAGGTTTACAATTGAGCCGATAAAAACAAATAACAAGAGAGGAACTGTAACAAAGTGAAAAGCAGGAACCAGCTGCGTATGATTTTTGTAATTTTGTGTGGACATGTAAATTAGTTTAGCAACGAAATACCGGTTTTCATTTCAATAAAAAAAATAAACCTTTTCCTTAACCTGTATTAGCTCTATTTCGCTGCTATCATTTCATCATATCCAGTAGCCTCCAAATTTTTTCTCTTACTGTTCCTGGATTACCATCAAAATTATTTACTATAAAAGCAAAAGTGTACTCTCTGCCATTGCTACTTTTTATATAGCCGGTATAACTTCTTACCCCACTGATGTAACCATCTTTCATTCTAATTCCATTTGCCTCCGGCAATGCATTGTAAAAGGATGCGAACCATTTTTGCTGTCTTGCAAACTGCATTACAGTTACCAAAGCTTGTGTGGTAACGCGGCTGGCTGGCGAAAGACCGCTGCCATCCAGGATGTTGATGGCGGAAGTTTCAATACCTTTTTTGCTCCAGAAATCCTTGATTATTTTAATGCCGTCTTCGGTTGAAACGTTTTCGCTTTTAGACAAGGCAATAGTTTTTACAAGGGCCTCTCCAAACAGGTTTACACTTTTTTTCAGAAACCAGTGGTTGATAGAATCCAGTGGCGGTGACAGGATTGAGTCCATTGGCAAGCCTGTTGAAATATCCAATGGGCGGTTAGCGATTAACCTTTCAGAATAGGTTTGGTTATTACCACCAACAGCTATCCCGCCCGCTCTTAACCGATCAGCCAACACCTTCAGAAAAACTGCCGGCGGATTGGGTAACGAACCGGAAATAGTGAACCCATTTGCAGACGCCGGCAGTGTTCCCTTCGCAATAATATTTTTTGCAAAAGGTGCCGAAAAAAGGTACCCATTATCACCACTGCCCCTGGCTCCTGTTGTAATAAAATTGCTGAATTGATACATTGTCAAAACGCATGGCGGCACTGTAGCAATAATATTGGTGGAATCGCCTTCCTTTGCACCCGTTTTAAAACTAACATCAAACTGATTTTCACGCCAGTTCAATCCCCATGCACCCGCCCCGTAATAATTGCCGATATCTTCCCAAACCCAGCCACGGGGCACAGCGTCTGTTGTAAATAAATGATCATCTGCCACCAGGCTTCCAGCAATGCTTTGTATATTGTTTTTTTGCAGTACGGCTGTTATTTTTTTAATCACTCCATCTTCCGATGTGCCCGTCCAGCGTGAACTTCCCAGCGTAGGATCTCCGCCGCCGGCAATATACAGATCGCCCTGTAATGCGCCGTCCGTTATCGGTTTATTGCGGGTCAGGTATGTCTTGTACCTGTAATCATGTCCCAATAATTCAAATGCCGTTACGCTGGTGATTACCTTCTGGCAACTGGCCGGGGCAAGTCCAATTTGTGCATTGTTATCAAAAATCAATTTCCCTGTCTTGGCGTCTACTACGTACATAGCTATAACTGCATGTTTAAATTGTTCGTCGCCCTGCAAATTTTTTATACCGGCAGCCAGTTGAATTGATATATTTTGCGCAGGCAAAACAAACGGCAGCAGGCAGCAAATAAATAAACAACCTTTTTTCATACATGAATTATCTTGCGGTAAAATTAACCCTTTTACCAGGAGTATGACACAGGCAAGCATCATAACAATAGGTGACGAATTATTAATAGGACAGGTAATTGACACCAATAGCGCATGGATGGCGCAAAAATTAAATCTTGCAGGTATTAAAGTGCTGCGGCGTGTAGCCGTGGGCGATACCTGGGATGAAATATGGAAAGCGCTGGATGAAGAAAGTAAACATGCAGACATCATTCTTATTACGGGGGGCCTTGGCCCAACAGCTGATGATATTACGAAGCCTTTGCTCACCAAATATTTCAACGGCAAGCCGGTAACGGATGAAGGAGCTTTGCAGAATGTAAAAGATATTTTTCAGCGGGTGCTTAACCGGCCCATGATTGAAAGCAATTTAAAGCAGGCAGAAGTACCCGACACCTGCACGGTAATACAAAACAAAAGGGGAACAGCCCCGGGTATGTGGTTTGAAAGAGAAGGAAAAGTATATGTGAGCATGCCGGGCGTACCCAACGAAATGAAGGGTATGATGGAAGATGATGTGATTCCAAAACTAAGCACACATTTTATTTTCCCGCACATAACGCACCGCACTTTACTAACGGCTGGTATTGGCGAATCTTTTTTATCGGAACATATCAGCATTTTTGAAAGCAGTTTACCGGAACATATCAAACTGGCTTACCTGCCCAACTATGGCATGGTACGGCTTAGGCTTACCTCCGTCGGGTTCGATCATATTGCCATCGAAAAAGAAATACAGGATTATTTTGAGACACTTCAGCAGCAGGTAAAAGACTGGCTGGTTACCAACCTGGACGAGCCCATGGAAAAAGTGACCGGCAAATTACTGGCAGCAAAAAGCAAAACCATGTGTACCGCTGAAAGCTGCACAGGTGGTTATATTGCGCATTTAATCACTTCCATTCCGGGCTCCTCTGCGTTCTATGATGGCAGTGTCGTGAGCTACTCCTACAAAGCCAAAGAAGATCTGCTCAACGTGTCCAAAGAAACATTGGCAACAAAAGGAGCGGTAAGCGAAGAAGTTGTAATTGAAATGGCAAAAGGTGCTTTAAGTACCATACAATCTGACTATGTGATTGCGGTATCCGGCATCATGGGGCCTGACGGTGGTTTACCCGATAAGCCCGTAGGCACGGTATGGATTGCAGTAGGCAACAAAAATAAAATAGAAGCGCATAAATTATATTTCCGGTTCGACAGGGAGCGAAATACCCAGTTAACCGCCACCAATGCACTCAATTTGCTGAGAAAATTTATACTTGCCGATACAGCACTTTAACCAGCAGTGCATTACACAGAAATAATTATCTTTGACGCTTAAAACAGTGATTGCCGTATTGCAGGATGTTGGTTACAGTTTTTGTCCGGGCATTTGCTTTTCAATTGATCATCGTTGCATCGCCCTCTTGTACCATATACCGGTTGGCATCATTCAGTTCAAATCTTTAATATAAATAGCATGGCACTAGTAGATTTAATAATGCCCAAATTAGGTGAAAGCATCATAGAAGCTACTATTTTGAAATGGCATAAAAAGCCAGGCGATCCCATTAATGAAGATGAAGCCGTGCTGGATATTGCCACCGATAAAGTGGATAGTGAAGTGCCCTCTACAACTGCCGGCGTACTGGAAGAAATATTATTCAATGAAAATGATGTGGTGCCAGTTGGTGCCGTTATTGCTAAAATAAGAGTTGGCGCCGGATCGGCCGTAACACATACCCCATCGGCTTCGCCGGATGTACAACCTGAATATGAAGAAGCTAAGTTAATAGAAGAAGTCCCTTACCAGCCAACACAATTTGTGGTGAATGCATCGCAACCCGGAAGCAAATCTGTTATAAAATTCTATTCTCCTCTTGTACTGAACATTGCCCAACAGGAAGGTGTATCCATGGCCGAACTGGAAACAATTGAAGGTACCGGCCAGGACGGAAGGGTAAGCAAAAAAGATATTTTGGCGCATGTGGCAGCAAAAGCATCCGGCAGCTACCAGGCGCCCATTGCCAGTACAATTACTCATGAACCGGCGACACAAATTGAACCTGCAAAAAATCAGCTGGCTGTAAGCAATGGCAGCCAGGTAATGAGTTCCGGCTACACGGGCAATGTAGAAATAATTGAGATGGATCGTATGCGGAAGATGATTGCCAAGCACATGATTGACAGTCAGAATACCAGTGCCCATGTAACCAGCTTTGCTGAGTGTGACGTAACCAACCTTGTTTTATGGCGGGAAAAAGTGAAAAAAGATTTTGAAAAAAGAGAGGGTGAACGGATCACTTTTACACCGTTGTTTATTGAAGCTATTGTAAAGAGCATCAAAAAATATCCGCTGCTCAGCAGCTCTGTTGAGGGCGATAAAATCATTATAAAAAAAGATTTAAACATTGGTATGGCTACTGCCCTACCCAATGGCAACCTGATTGTACCTGTCATTAAAAATGCAGATCAGTTAAATCTAACCGGTTTAACCAAACAGGTAAACAACCTGGCCAATGCTGCAAGAACAGGCAAATTAAAACCCGACGATACCAATGGCGGCACATTTACTTTAACCAATGTAGGCAGTTTTGGCAGCATCATGGGCACGCCCATCATCAACCAGCCGCAGGTGGCTATTATGGCTGTTGGTGCTATTAAAAAAAGGCCCATGGTAATAGAAACACCCCAGGGCGACAGCATCGCTATACGTCATATGATGTATATTTCCTTAAGCTATGATCACCGTATTATTGACGGTGCATTGGGCTCTACGTTTCTTAATACTGTTTCAAAAGAATTGGAAAATTTTGATGGCAACAGGAGCATTTAGGTCTTAGTAATAAATCTCAAGCAGTACCGGCTTGTCAGACCGGTTAATGAGTTTCTGCAGTTCGTTTAAAAATAAAGGAGCAACTGTCGGGCAACCCCAGCTTTCGCAAATCGGCAATGGTGCAGTTTCTGTATTGGGTACACATGGATGTGCATGTAACACCACAAAGCGGTTATAAGCGTTGCTGTTGGTGGCATCAAGTCCATATAATTTAAAAGCAAGCCCGAATTTACCATTGTAACTATTGCCTATTTTATATTTACCCAGCGAAGTACATAAACTGTTTGCGTTGTTTGAAAACTGAACAGAGCCCAACATACTTCTTCCGCTGCCATGTGCTACCAGGCCAGCCATTTCAATAGAATCTCTTTTAAGATTGTAAACAAAAAAACTGTTTTTGCCGGAGGCTATTTTCATGTCAACCATAAAACAATAGTCAGAATTGTATTGGTTTAGTTTACTGTATTCCTTTACAGATAAAGCCTTTTGCTGAAGTCGTTGCAATACACTGACGTCGCCGGCCGTTGTTTTATAAACAAACTTACCTGCATTTTTTGTCGAATTAAATTTCGGTTTATACCATAAAAAATAGCCCAGGGCAGTAATGGCAATCACCAGCAGCAGCAGTGTTGCTGATAGCTTCAAAAATAATTTCATGCTGTTTTTGGTGAGGTGAGATGCGGGGCAAAATTGTTTCCATAAATATATTTCTTGCAGTGTTAAAGAAATATCAATTCATTAAGCCAAATGCATTTACCTAATTATCCTTAAGTAGTTTATATAAATGTAGCTGTGTAAGTAAAACATTTTACTTTATTTCTGTTTATGGAATTTTACTAAGTTTACATCTAATCAGTACACCTGACTACTTTGAACCCGGACAAATACAAACATATCGAAGACAGCGAGTTGCTTAAATATTTTTATGCCGATAAAAATAATGAGTGGCTGGGCATATTGCTACAACGCTACACGTTGTTGTTACTGGGTGTTTGTATGAAGTACTTAAAAAATGAAGAAAAGGCGAAAGACGGCGTGCAACAGGTTTTTTTGAAGGCCATTACCGAATTGCATAAGTACAAGGTAGATTATTTTAAAAGCTGGTTGTACATGATTGCTAAAAACCATTGCCTGATGAAACTGAGGGACAAAGGAAAAATCCCGGTTGAAATAAATGAAAGACTGCTGGCTACACCCGATGACACCGCAGACAAAAAAGACTTTATTGCAAGAGATACAACACTAACGCAAATGGAAATTGCCTTGCAGCAATTAAATCCGGAACAGCAACAATGCATAACTTTGTTTTATCTGCACAAAAAAAGTTATCATGAAATTACTGCAGCAACCGGCTATACTTTACTGCAGGTGAAAAGCAGTATACAAAACGGAAAACGCAATTTAAAAATAATGCTGGAACGGCTACAAGAAAATGAACAGTGATTTAAAAGACATATTATCCAACAGCAATAAAGATATTGACAACCAGCTGCTGATGGATTACCTGAGCAAACAGGTAGCCCAGCCGGATACGCATGATCTTGAAAAAAGTATGGTAGAAGATGATTTTTTAAATGATGCTGTAGAAGGTCTGCAGGAAATAGCACCATCCCAAAACCTGGGGCTGTATGTAGAACAACTTAACAAGGAACTTCAAAAACAGCTTTCAAAAACTAGAAAAAGAAGAGACAAACACAGCATAACAGATAAGCCCTACGCTATTTTTGCCATTATACTTATTTTGCTACTGGCGGCCGTAGGTTATATAATATGGAAAAAAACTTCACGGCATTTACCTGCAGTAAGACAGGTAACCTCAAGCACACAACCTCAAGCCCCATCAAAGGCAATGGATCTTAAATAAAAAATCCCCCTGAAATTCAGGAGGATCCTTCTTATATATTTTACCGCTTAGTGTTTTGCAGCTTCTTTAGCTTTATCAGCCATTTTATCAGCACCAGCTTTCATTTTGTCAGCGCCTTCTTTAGCTTTATCTACCATTTTATCAGCAGCTTTGTTAACCATTTTGCTTGCGCTGTCGGCAACTTTGTTCATCATTTTATTTCCGCTATCAGCAGCATTGCTGATCATCTTATTTGCAGTATCAACTGTGGCAGCAGCAGCTTTTGTAGCAGAATCAGCAGCAGAAGTTGCAGCTTTTGCAGAATCAGCAGCAGATGCGGCAGTAGATTCACCACCATTGTTACAAGCAGTCATTGACACCGTAACGGCAAGAATAGCAATTAATTTTTTCATTGTATTGTTTTTTGTTTTAAAATTTGTGCGAATATACTCTCTTTTTTTAATTGATCAAATATATCTGCGGTTATTAGATTTTTTTCGTAAACGGCTTAGTTACTAAAAAAGTATATATGGTAATTATTTTTTCCTGAAAAATATCCTGACCGGAACCCCGGTGAATTTAAAGTTGAGTCGCAACTGATTTTCAAGATAATTTTTATACGGTGTTTTAACGTCGTCCGGGTAGTTACAAAAGAAAGCAAAAGACGGCACTACGACCGGCAATTGCGTAACGTATTTTATTTTTACCTGGTTACCCCTTACCACAGGCGGATGGTAAGCTTCTACGGCCTTCAACATTTTATCATTTAATTTAGAAGTGGCAATTTTTTGTTTGCGGTTATCATACACTTCCAGCGCTATTTCCATTGCCCTGAATATCCTGGTCTTTTCCAAAGCCGAAATAAAAATGATAGGCAAATCGCTGAACGGAGCAAACCGCTTTTTCAATTCCACTTCGTAATCCCTGGCTGTATTGGTTTCCTTTGGCATTACATCCCATTTATTTACCAGTACAACGATACCTTTTCCTTTTTTCACCGCCATTGCAAATATGGACAGATCCTGCGCCGCTATTCCTTTTTCTGCATCCAGCAACAGTAAGCAAACATCAGCTTCGTCTACCGCCTTGATTGCCCTGATTACTGAATAGAATTCAAGGTCTTCATTCACCTTGGCTTTACGCCTGATACCGGCTGTATCTATCAATACAAATTCCTTGTTAAATAAATTATAGTGTGTATGAATAGTATCTCTTGTGGTACCCGCTATTTCACTCACGATGGTACGCTCCTGCCCTGTTAAAGCATTTAGCAAAGATGATTTACCAACATTGGGCTGCCCAATGATAGCAAATTTGGGTAATGTCTTTTCTTCAGGTTCAGGTTCATCCTCAATTAAAGCCGTTATTTCATCCAGCAAATCACCGGTTCCGGTTCCGCTGATGGAAGACAAAAAATGTATCTTATCAAATCCAAGGCTATAAAATTCGGAAGCTTCCAATAACCTGTCATGGTTATCTACCTTGTTTACCACTAAAAAAACAGGCTTGGTTGTCTTGCGTAGCATCTGTGTCATCGCTTCATCCAGATCAGTAATACCCGTAGCAACATCTACCATAAAAATAATTACGTCGGCTTCTTCTATTGCTATTAAAACCTGTTTACGGATTTCCTTTTCAAAAATATCCTGGGTTTTCGGTACAAAGCCACCTGTATCTATTACGTTGAATAATTTGCCATTCCATTCGGCTATACCATACTGGCGGTCACGGGTAACACCACTCACATCATCCACAATGGCTTTACGCTCTTCCAGCATCCTGTTAAAGAAAGTACTTTTGCCAACATTGGGCCTGCCTACGATTGCTACTGTAAAACTCATTTCTTATTAATTGATAATTTTTAATTGATAATTGATAATTACTGCCCCTGAAAAATTCTCTGATTGAAAAAATTATCCATTGGTAAATTATCATTTATCCATTTAATCTAATAACCGTACTCTTTCAATTGCATTTCATTGTCTCTCCACTTGGGTCGTACCTTTACAAACAATTCCAGAAAAACCTTACTGTCTAAAAACGCTTCAATGTCTTTCCTGGCGAGTGTTCCCAGCTGCTTGATCATTTTACCGCCTTCACCCAAAATAATTCCTTTTTGTGTATCCCTTTGAACAATGATGTCTGCAACAATTTTTATCAGTGTAGTTTTCTCTTTGAACTCCTGTACCAACACAGTGGCATGATAAGGAATTTCCTCACCATACAATAAAAATATCTTTTCCCTGATCAATTCACTTACAAAAAACTTGGTCGGCAAATCACTGATATCATCTCCTTCATAAAATGGTGCACCCTCGGGCAGCAATTCAATTATTGTAGCGAGTAATTTTTCAATTCCTTTTTTCTTCAATGCAGAAATAACAACTACTTCTTTGCAGTAAGGTTGTTGTTTAAAAAAATCGACCGCCTTGTCAATATCTTCATCACTCACAGCATCCGACTTATTTAAAACTACCAGTGCCGGAACTTTTAATTTTAAGGCTGAAAAAATCACATGACTTTCTTCCGGATTTTCCCTTGCATCGGTAATTAATAATGCTATGTCGGCATCTTCCAGGCTTCCTTTTACAGCCTGCATCATTTTTTCGTGCAGTTTGTATCTGGGCTCAATTATGCCGGGCGTATCAGAAAAAATAATCTGGTGATCTTCGCCGCTTAAAATGGCTTTAATGCGATGCCTGGTAGTTTGCACTTTGTGCGAAACAATAGCTAGCTTTTCGCCTATAAGGGCATTGAGCAAAGTACTTTTGCCTGCATTAGGCTTACCAAAAATATTTACGAAACCGGATTTCATGTATGTAACCTTTAGATAGCAAGTCTATAAAAGACTTTGATTACCGCATACAAACAGACGACTGGAGGAGGTGATCAAATTCATCAGCAACTTGCCAAGAATAAATTTTAAAGAGACATTCTCTTAAAATAAAATGGGCTCAAATGAGAGCCACATTTATTAGTTGCGAAGAGAGGGATCGAACCTCTGACCTTCGGGTTATGAGCCCGACGAGCTACCGCTGCTCTACTTCGCGGTGCAAAACTAAGGGATTACACTTTTGCCGCCAAATAATATACATTCGTATTTCAAATTAATTTATGAAACAAAAGTTAAAAAATGTAATAATGCCAGTGGTAGCCTGCTTCTTACTGGCCGGATGTCATAAAAAAATAAAACAGCAGGAAGACGAAATATACAGCCGGCACCTGCAGGAACACATCAAATTAACAATAATCAGCACACCAATACCCGATAATAAGAGCGATATGAACCTGCTTTTGTTAAATGACGGGCAGGATGTTGATCAATTGCGAATTAAAACCATCACCGACAGCCTGTATAAAAAGAAATTGATTTTACCGTTGCTGATTGTTGCCATCCACGCAGGCAACCGGATGGAAGATTATGGTGTAGGTGGTTACCCTGATTTTAAAAACAATGGAAGCAAGGCCGATAAATACGATGCCTTTATCAGTGATGAACTGTATGATTTTGCAAAAAAGAAAGCAGGTGTAAGAAAATTTAATTCCATTGTAATTGCAGGCTGTTCATTGGGCGGATTATCTGCATTTGATATTGCATGGAACCATGCAGACAAAATTGATAAAGTCGGTGTTTTTTCAGGCTCTTTCTGGTACCGGGACAAGGATACAACGGCTGCGGATTATGCGGATGACAAAGATCGCATCATGCTAAGCAAAATAAAATCTTCCCGGAAAAGGCCAAAGCTTACCTACTGGTTTTATGCAGGGGATAAAGAAGAAGCCGGGGACCGTGATCATGACGGAATAACGGATGTGGTGGATGATACAAAGGATCTGCTGACCATCATTAAAAATAAAAATGTCTGCCCTCCGGGTGACATTGTATATACAGAGACGCCGGAGGGCAAGCATGACTACGCCAGCTGGAGCAGGGTTTTGCCTGACTTTTTACTATGGGCTTTTGGAAGATAAAAAATTATCTGCCGCTTGCCTCTACGTCTTTTTTTAAATCTTCGTTGAAGCCCTTTTCTTTAATCAGGTCTTCAAGATTAAGGTGCATCCTGTACCTCCAGTAATGCCTGGGGTCGGCCGGAATGTTGATGCGTTCATCGTTGGGATTATTCCTGCGCAATGTTTCACTACTACCTAAAATATCCTGCAACTGAAAAATGCTCCACATAGCCGGTGAATAAATATGCTGCAACACGATTTCCTTATTGATATACGGTTCGCAGTAAAACGGAGCTGCACCATAATGCCCCAGCATATTGTTATAAAATTGCTGCGTTTTAGCCTGGTCTTCTTCCCACCAGCCTCTTATGGTACTCATGTCGTGTGTGCTCGGTGTCACCACGCTTAAGTAAGGCGCATTTACCGGGTGAAAAAAAACATCTGTTGTTTGCTTGGGCATGCGCTGAATTTCCAGGCTTAGCATACCTAACTGCCGCATCACGTCTGGCACACAGGCGGGCACCATTCCCAGGTCTTCTCCGCAAACCAGCATATCTGTGCTGCGCTTTAATTCGGGCAGTTTTTGCATGGCCTGCTTTCTCCAGAAATCATCCTGCCTGCGGAAGAAATAATCTACATACAATTCTTTCAACTTCTGCTTGCTGTAGTCGTCCAGATCTCTGAAAGAAGTTGTGTTTTCCATCCCAATGCGAAAATGAAATTCCTGCATCTGCGATCCCGGCTCTTCTATAAAAATAATATTGCTGATTAAATCGAAAAGCCCTCCTTTAATCAGTTGAGTAAAATCAGTTTCAGGTAAATGGCTGAAATAATCTGCAACTTTTCTTTGTGTATTAAAAGCAGGTTTTAATTCATAAAAACCATCGGCCGGGTTTAAAAAATTCTCTTTTACAAATGCAGCCTGCTCCCTGAATTTTTCCTGCAGCACATATTCTGTGATATAAGGCTTACAATACCGGTGATATTGAAAGGAAATATTGTTTTGAAAAAGTTCGTTGATATGTACTGGAATTGCAGGAACAAAGCGTCCCAGAATTCCTTCCACTGCATCCAAAGGAATACTCCAGATTCTAAAAAATCCAAGTATATGATCGATGCGAAATACATCGAAGTATTCGCTCATTTGTTCAAAGCGCTGCCTCCACCAGGCAAAGCCGTCTTCCTGCATCTTCTTCCAGTTGTAAGTAGGGAAGCCCCAGTTTTGCCCTTTCACTGCAAAATCATCCGGCGGTGCACCGGCCTGGGCATCCATATTATACAAACCAGGCGCCATCCACGCATCGCAGCTGTACCGGTAAATGCCTATCGGCAAATCTCCTTTAACTACAATGCCATTTTTATGTGCGTATAAGGTGGCCGCTTTTAACTGCTGGTGTAAATGATACTGAATAAAGTAATGGATGGCCACCGCATCATAGTGAGGCTGGTCGGGCGATGCCAGATCCTGTATTTCGTCATCTTTGAATATACTGTAAGCGGGCCATGTATTATAATCCGCTGTTTTGTACTCATCTCTTAAATAACAAAATGCCGCATAAGGCACCAGCCAATGACGGTTTAAATCAAAAAATTCGAAGTATTTTATGTCGTTGCTGAATGCTTCCTTTTGATCCTGGTACAATCTTTTTATAGTGGCAAACTTATACTTCATCACTTCTTCATAATCTACCTCTGCTAAACCATTTAATTCTTTTTGCTTTTGTTTAAGCGATTTTAGAATAGCTGAATTTTTATCACCCGCTACTTTACTGAGGTTTAAAAATAATGGGTGTAATCCGAAGGCAGAAACTGCTGCATAGGGATAAGAATCAGTCCAGGTATGTGTAGCGGTAGTATCATTTACCGGAAGCAACTGTATTAATTTCAAACCTGTTTCTTTAGCCCAGTCTACCAACAATTTGATGTCAGTAAATTCGCCTGTTCCAAAACTGTTTTCACTGCGCAAACTGAATACTGGAATAGCTACCCCTGCTCCTTTCCAGTTCGGTGCAGCAGTACGTACAAAACCATCATGAGAAATGGTGTATTTACCGTTGCCGCCATCGCCGGGCAACAGGCGGTTGTCACCAGTCTCAAAGCGAACAAAAGATTTTTCTACTGCATTGTAAATACCATATTTGTAAGAAAGCGGGAAGCCACCGTTTGCAATACTTATGCTTATCTTCCACCAGTCGTTTTGTTTGGTGAGCAACAAGGGGCTTGATACATCCCAGTCACCTAAAACTTTTCCGCTACCGGTTATACAAATTACTTCATTGGTTTTAAGCAGCGGACATTTCACTTTAAATTCATGTGTATACTTACCTGCTGGTGTGTCAATTGAGGTTGCAGCTGTCACCTGCTTCAACAATACCTCTTTAAAAGGTTTTGTATAAAATGCATTCTCGATAGTTCCGGCATAATTCCAGGTATCAACCAATATCAGTTCTGCAATATCCTTATTGGCACAATCAATTTGTTTGTTGTCTTTCCATTCAGCAATAACATTACCTGGAGCGTCTTTTAAAATGTAGTAATATTCTATGTTCCCTGATTCAATATCTATATCAGGAATTTCAATTTCGCAATGACAAAACTGGTCGTTGAGGTATTGTAGGGGAATAGCCTGATTTTGATCATAATCGCCCAGGGCAGAACAGTTACCGGTAACATAAAGGGTTTGGCCGAACCGGGTATAAAAACGCAAATAAAAGTGAGTGGTCATTTTATGGCAAGTTAATTTGCGGCAATATAAAACCTTTCAATCACAATGTAAAAAATACACAATGAAATAAGTTTAATACTTTGTGTTTAATAGGCCTAAATACTTACACAGTTAGTTAACTATTTAAAATAGCAGATAAAAAATAAGGCAAAACATTTTATGTATGTTTTGCCTTATTTTTGCAAAAAAAATTTCAATGGAAACAACTAAAAAATCAACCGGTCTTTATTGGGTATTATTCCTCGTTTCTATCGCAGGCCTTGTGGTAACCTATAGCTATGCCGGTGGTTATGCTTCATTAGTTTTACCTTTTAACTTCACCTTTCTTGCAAAGGCGTTGGACCTTATGTAAATTTTATACCAAACTTATTTTAAACTTCTTATAATGGCTGCAAACTCTGTGGCCATTAAAGAAGCTCCCCCTACAAGTCCTCCGTCTACATCAGGCTGGCTGAATATTTCTTTTGCATTAGCAGCTTTTACACTTCCGCCATACAAGATAGAGATACTTTCTGCTACTTCATTACCATAACCTTGTGCCAGTACGCTGCGAATATAAGCGTGTATTTCCTGGGCTTGTGCACTGGTGGCGGTTTTGCCTGTTCCGATGGCCCAAATTGGTTCGTAGGCAATAACAAATCCCGTTAACTGTTCTGCTGTCAAGTGAAACAAACTTTCCTTTATCTGTGATTCCACAAAACTGTTCTGAGTGCCCGCTTCTCTCACTTCCAGCGCTTCTCCGCAGCAAAAAATGGGTTTTAAGCCATATTCAATACACAAGTCAATTTTTTCAGCCAATACCTGGTTACTTTCGTTAAAATATTCCCTGCGTTCACTGTGTCCCACGATCACATAATCGGTACCAATGCTTTTTAATATTTCTACACTCACTTCTCCTGTAAAGGCACCAGACACTTTATTGTAACAGTTTTGTGCTGCGACAAAAACGTGGCTTTTGCCTGCAAGTATATTTTTTACATTCACGAGGTAAGGAAAAGGAACTGCAAATACAGTTGCCTGGGTCTCATTTAATTCCCCGGTTGCTTCCATCAGCTCGTTTACCAACGTCTCGCCTTGCTGAATGGTGAGGTTCATCTTCCAGTTAGCCGCAGCTATTTGTTTTCTCATTGTTTTAAGTTTTTATTGATTGTAAAGTTGTTCTAAATTTTTCTTTTCATGAGGAGTCAGTACAGCTCCTTTTAGCTTTTTCCAGTTACTGATATCCTGTAAAGCTTTTTCAAAACTGTAACGCTCCTTTCCCCATGAAAAATCATTTACCAGTTTTGGAGGAAACCCTTCTCCAAAAATATTGCAGCAAACTCCCACCACTGTACCAGTGTTAAAAGATGTGTTGATAGCCGCCCTGCTGTAGTCGCCCATTAACAAGCCACATTTCAATCCCATGCCAATGTAATCCCTTTCTTTATTACTCCATACCCTTACAGTGCCGGCAGTATTTTTTATATTAGACGTAGTGGTACCTCCGCCGAGGTTACACCATTCACCAATTACACTATCGCCAAGGTAACCATCATGCCCCTTGTTGCTGTTGGCAAACATGACTGAATTTTTGATTTCGCCGCCTGCTGTGCAATAGGGACCAATGGTAGTGGCGCCATAAATTTTACTGCCCATTTTAAGTACGGCGCCTTCGCACAGCGCAAAGGGTCCTCTTATCATACATCCTTCCATTACCTCTGCATTTTTACCAATATATACCGGCCCTGTGGTGGCGTTGATGATGCTGTGCTCTATAACAGCCCCTTCCTCTATAAAAATATTGGAAGGCGATATAGCCCTGTTAGAGGTTGAAAGGCGTGCCGAATATCTGCCTTTTGTAATGAGCTCAAAATCTTTCTGCAGCGCCCATCCATTCAGTAAAAAAATATCCCAGGGTCGCTGGATGCTTTTTATATTCTCGTGTTCTGCTAATATTTTGCCAGCAGCATATGAGGCTGCAATCAAACTGCCTGTATCTTTCGTTGGGATAATATTGGATGGTACCAGCGAATATTCAATTGATGCATCATCTTGTGCTTCTATCAATGACCATTTTTCGCGGATAGTTAGTATACCTACGCGAATATCTGCTACTGAACGGGTTGCAGTGAAGGGGTACAACTGTCCTTTTAGTAAATCATCACCAGGTATCGCTGTCATGGAATGTAAATTACAAAGCAAAAAATTATCAGCATATTTATCATCCGATAAAAAAAATCCCCCCGGGGAAACCGAAGGGACATAAAGTATTTACAAGTAAACAAATAATAGTAAAATATACTAGTTTGCTTTCTTTTCGTAACGCTTCTTAAATTTGTCAATACGTCCTGCAGTATCCACCAATACATTTTTACCAGTATAAAACGGATGAGAGGTGTTTGAAATTTCCAATTTAATTACTGGATATTCCTTGCCATCTTCGTGCAAAATTGTTTCATTTGAATTGGCCGTAGAACGACTCAAAAATGTGGTTCCATTACTCATGTCTTTGAAAACAACAAAACGATAATTTTTGGGATGCAAATCTTTTTTCATAATTGTAAAGGTTTGTGCATGGATTTTGCCATGCGATTTTTAAAGAGTGCAAAAGTAAGGCAAATAATTTAATAATGGGCCACTAAAATGAAACAATGGACTAAAAGGCTTCAATTACCGCTTCCTGTCAAAGGAACACTAGCTCTTCATGTTGGTTTGCTGTAACGCTATGCCAATATTCCATCCCCTTGACGCCTGTATGACTTCCTGTAGATCGTCTATTTTTTTTCCTGTAATACGGATGATATCGTCCATAATGGCGGCCTGAACTTTAAGTCCGCTGTCTTTAATCAACTTCACAATTTTTTTTGCATCTTCCTGCTTGATACCATTTCTTACAGGTATTTCCTGCTTCACAATTTTCCCGCTTTGATGCGGCTCTTTAGAAAGATCGTACACCTCCGGTGCAAGCCCCTGCTTCATACTTCGGCTAATCAGCACATCTATAATCTGGCTCAATTTCATCTCACTGTCTGCTTCGAGGTTTACCTTAAACTCTTTTTTATTAAGTTCAACTACTACATGACTTCCTTTAAAATCAAAGCGGTTGGTAATTTCTTTGCTTACAGTGTTGATGGCATTATCTAAAGTTTGCAAATCAACTTTACTGGCAAAATCAAATGATGGCATAAGTGACAATTTTTAAAAATATTCAGAAAATGATTAGCAAAACTAAGTATTTATCTTTTGCCTCTCCACTTTTTACACCAGTGCAAAATGCATTTGCACTAGCGGACTTTTTTCAAAGTATCAATTTGCTTGACGTATTTCTTAAATTTTTTCATGGGTAATTATAAAAAGGGTATATTTATTACACCATTGTACTCTGTGTAAGCTGCTGTTTGTTCCAATAACCAATGCGTTTACCGGTATGATTTTTTTGCAAAACTTTGTCCATAAAATTAAAAATATAGGGTATACTGATTACCTGTCCGACTATGAGAAGAAACGACTGGTTATTTTCAACATCCTCAACTTTACAGGTTTTTGCCTGGCCACAATCAGAACTTTATACACGTTATTGCTGGCACCTGCCTGGTACAATTACTGGACAGTAGCTTCAAATTTTGGACTCTTATCTGCGTTTTTGGTGCTATTTGCAGTAATACATCGTCATTTGTACAGTACGGCAACAGTAGTGTCTTTTGCAACTATTCCGGCTTTGCTGGCATTTTCAAGTTTGACGACACCTGATTCCGGCACAGAAATTTACCTCATACTGTACATGATGCTAGCCTTCTTTTTTCTTCATAAAATAAGAAATATCATTTTTGCTTTCAGTTACTCTTTGCTTCTCTATGTTGGTTTACATTTTTATTTTAAAAATAACCCTGCCGGCACAGCGTCCAGTTCAATGGCTATTTATTATACCAGTTTTAATTATCTGTGTTCCTTTTTAATGATATTTATTACCATGTACCTGATTAAATTTCAGGTATGGAAGTATGAAAGATCAATTAAAGCAAAGAAGGAATTAATCCGTCTGTCCAATAAAAATATTTTGTTTAAAACGAAGCAAATAGAACAACAATCAGCATTGCTACAGAAGAAAAATGTGGAGTTAACCGAACTTAATAATATTAAGATCAAACTATTTTCTATCATCTCGCACGATCTCAGAACGTCTATTTATGCATTGAAAAATATAATGGATGCCTTTGCCAAAGGCGCCTTTTCAAAAGAAGATATGTTGATGAGTTTACCTGGTGTAAATGCAGAAGTGGACAAATGTGTAGAACTGATGGATAATCTGCTCAGCTGGGCACGCAACCAGTTAAACGAAAGCAAGGTGACACTGCAAAGTCTTGAACTGAGCAATATTACCTCCAACACGTATAAACTTTTTTCAAAAAAAGCGGCTGAAAAAGGCATTACGCTCATCAATAACATTGAACCAAATACCTGTGCGTATGCAGACGCCGACATGATGAAAACAATTTTGCGCAACCTTATTGGCAATGCGTTGAAATTTACCAGGGCTGGTGGCTGTGTTGAAATTTTTTCGGAAAAAAATAATGAAACGGTTAACTTAATGGTGAAGGATGATGGTGTTGGTATCAGTGAAGAAGCACTGACCAAAATATTCAGTGAAAAATACTATACAACATTGGGTACGGGCCAGGAAATGGGTACAGGGCTGGGACTGATGATCTGCAGGGATTTTATTAAATCCAATAATGGAAAATTTACGGTCAGCAGCAAAACCGGCGAGGGATCCTGCTTTACCATTACATTACCCATCTATAAGAAAAACCTTCAAATGCAGGAAGCATCAGTTGACTATTAATTTAACTGGCTTTCGCGTAACCAGTTTTTTGGATTACTCATCATATACAATTTGGTATAGTCTATCACTAGTGTCCTGTTAAAATAATTCCATTGTTAATTGTTGACATTTTTGTTCTTTGACATTCTTATGGACATCACTTTTTAATAACACATTTAAGTGTGTTTTATCAAATAATGAGGCACTGATTATTTGCAGTATTTCATAGGTTGACCGATTTGTTTTCAATTTACATTTAATGATTGCCACCAGCGTGTACGTTATTATTGCTATATAAACTTGTGTTTTTACCGCATTCATTGATGTACCCCAAAATGATTTTATTTTAAGGTGCTGCTTTATCCATTTGAAGAATAATTCCACTTTCCATCGATATTTATACAGCAATGCAATGTCTGTTGCAGGCTGTTGAAAGTTATTAGTGAGGAATACAAATATTCTTTGCTGCTCTTTGTCAAAGTATTTAATTCTTCTTAAGACTTCAGGGTAGTTGGTTGAAGATTTAATGCTCTTAAGCTTTATTGTCTGGTCACATAAAATACTGTTTGCTTTGTCTGGTTTAACTGAACGGATTCGCCTGAAATTGAGATTTTCTTTGGCTCTTACAACAAAATAAGCTCTTGCTGAATTGATTGAAAACAAACGCTTAAAATCTACGTATGCTTTATCTACAACGTAGAACCCATCTGCCTCGTAGATTAATACATCCATTGCTTTCACATCATGCACATTACCTTCGGTTATGTGTATAAAGGCTGGAATTGAGGTTTTTACATCGTACAGCGTATGTATTTTTATCGCACCTTTTGCTTTTCGAAAAGTTGCCCACCAAAACACGTTCAAGCAAAGATCAACGGTTGTATAATCAAAGGCATACACATTCCCAGGAAGCAAAAGAGGAAAGTCAGTTTCATCAGTTAAATGGCCTTGTGCAATTGCAATCATTTCGTAAGCAAAAGATTCGTAAATACTACAATTACGCTGCTCATTTGCCATTGCTAAATTTGAACGGGACACATTTTTTCCTAAACCTAAATGATAATATTTATTGGAATGGGCACTGATAGTAATGAGCAGATCCCGTAAACTTTCACGCCCACTCAACTGGCCAAAAATCATACACATCAGCTGATTCCAGCAACTAAAATGTTTTACCCATTTGTTACCCTCGTATCTTGAAACACATTTATCAAAAACCCGGGCAGGCAAAAAAGTAATAATCTGTGCAAACACGTATTTACCATTATTCATGGCAAATTTTAACGGAAATTTTTCGGATACTATTCAAATCGTCACCATTTATTTTTCGCCTTAAATGCACGTCTATAAAGAATTTCAAAGAACTATTGATTAATTTAACAGGACACTAGTGATAGTCTATCTATAAAACAAAAAACGCAGCCCTTAAAGAACTGCGTTTTTGAATATTCAACCTCAAATTAATTTACTCCTTTTATCCTGTTCTGTTCATCTCCGGCACCGCCCGTATTTCTTTTTTGAACTCCCTTGATTGGTTTACCAAACCGGTAGGTAAAGTTGACTGATACAACTCTTGAATCTCCATACTGATGAAAACGGGCATCGGTATTAAGAATGTCAATTTTACCATTTTGTATCATGGAGAAAAATGCATCCCTTACATTTAACTTAATCGTTGCCTTCTTTTTTAAAATCTCTTTTTGTATGCCTGCATTTACCTGGCTTAAAGGATTGATTGATATCTGGCCCTCAATTCCTTTAGTACGATAAAAGCCCGATAATTCTGCACTCCAGCCCTTGTTAAATTTAAATTGGTTGTTAATATTAATCAGGTAAGTAGCCCCTGTTCTTTTTTCGCTGTTGCCAAATGTCAATCCTTTGTACTGGCTGTAATTGGCTTCTGAATAAACAATCAGAGTCCAGATTTTGGTAATTGCTTTTTGAGCATTGACAGATATACTTCCATTGTCAGAACTGGCAAAATTACCTTGCTTAATTACCGTTGCATAGCCTCTTGGTTCAAAGGTTTCGCTAAACAAATCTTTTGTGTGAGCATAGTTGATTGTTGTAGTCAGCCATTGATTAAAAGTGTGCGACATCTCCAGTACATTGGCATAAGAGGGACGTAAAAAAGGATTGCCTTCACCGTAGGTATATTTATCCAGGTAGAACATAAAAGGATTCAGATCTTCATATGCCGGACGATTGATTCTTCTGCCGTATGAAAATGTAAACTGATTTTTTTCATTGGCATTGTAGCTTACAAACATAGTCGGAAACAATCCGGCATAGCTTTTTGTAAAAGAGCTGTCTGGTCTTTGCGGATTACCAAACTGGTCGCCTGAATAATTAGTATTTTCCAATCTAAGCCCTGCCTGGAAGCCCCATTTTTTTATTTCTCTACTTGCATTTAAATATGCGGCATTGATGTTCTCTTTATATCTAAAGCGGTTTGTTTTTTCATAATCCGGATGCTTTACATCGTTGATGATATTAAAATAGCCCGCTGTATTATCTGTATTTACAAAACTTGTTTTTACACCGGTTTCAATTTTTACGCCTTTCCTTAACGGGTGCGTATAATCTGCTTTCAGAGAGTAAATTTTTATCACCGATGGCAGCTCTCCTACCAGTTTGTTACTGTTGGAAACAGTTCCATCAGGCAAATAAGTGATGTTACTAAAAGGTTGCGTTTTAGTGGCATTGTAATCCATGTAGTCTGCGTCCATTGTAAACTCTCTTCCTGTAGAATCAAACTGATGTCGAAGGTTAACATTCACTGCTCCATTTTTCCACCGGCCATCTTCTGAACCTTCGGAAACTGCTACAGAGTCAACAATACCTAATTTGCTTTTTAAATAACTTGTATTAAGATTGGATTGCTTTTCAGGATTTACAAAACCAGAAACCACCACTCCAACTGTAGTCTTTTTACTTGCGTAATAGTCAACGCCGAGTTTTGCGCTGTTGCTCCCATTGTTGTGTAACATCCTTGCATTCTGATCAAAAATGGCATTTACCGACTGATCTGAATTTTTATAAATACGGTTGATATCCAATTGCTGAAAATTTTTGCGGTGATTAACACTTAGTGTGCTAAACACATTGAATTTGCCGTTGCGGTAATTTAAGTTAAGGCTGTTATTTGTTTTACCATAAACGCCCTGGCCATAACCAACGGTAGCACTGCCGTTGAACCCTTTTTGCTTGTTCTTTTTTGTTTTGATATTGATAATCCCAGAGTTGCCAGCAGCATCATATTTTGCAGAAGGATTGGTCATTATTTCGATCTGGTCTACATTGGTGGATGACATACTCCTCAACAGGTTGGCCAGTTCTGCACCGTTTAGGTAAGAAGGCTTTCCGTCCAACATTACCATTACGCCCTGTTTTCCTTTCAGACTTATATTGCCGTCTTTGTCCACTGTAACGCCCGGGCTTTTCTCCAGCACTTCCATTGCGGTGGTACCAGCATTCGTTACAGAAGCATCTACATTCACAACAGTTTTATCAATTTTTCTTTCGATAAAAGCCTTTTTGGAAACGATTGTTACATCCTTCAATTCTTTTCGGGCGGGCTGCAATTGCAAAACCTCTACAATAATGGTGGGCTTTTCAACTGAAAGGGTAAGCTGTTTACTGTAAGTTGTAGTATGTCCTGCTGAGCTTGCAGCTACCATATAATTACCTTCGTTAATATTTTCAAAAGAAAAATTGCCGCTTTTATCAGCAACCGCTGCCTTTACAAGACTGCTATCATTACTATGTAATAGTGATATAGTGGCTGCGTCAACTATTTGCTGATTGCCATCATCTTTAATTGTACCCGAAATTTTTCCGTTTAGCTGCGCAAGGCTGACAATACTTATACTCATAGCAGTCAGCAGGCTTAATAAATGTTTCATATTCATTTGTACCTTGTTTTGAATTGTACATAACAAAAGTAGGTACTTTGCATTGCAAGGAACAGTATTATACACAAACGGTTATTAGCTACCATGATTGGTAAAAAGAAGTTACCAGCAAAAAGGTTGTTTACGCGGATCTTGAAAACCTCATTTTAGCTATAACAATTAATATAACGCCGGACAAGATGAGGAACAAAGCGATTATTTCAGCCTGGCTAAGGTGAAAACCAAGTACGGTATAAAGGTGATTTACACGTATTTTTTCAATAAAGAATCTTTCGAACCCATTCAGAACAAGATATAAACCGAACATTACACCTGGAATCTTTAGTCTTTTTCGATATGCCCACATCATCAAAAATAATAAGGTGCACATAACGGTCTCGTAAAACGCAGTCGGAAAAACAGGTTGAGGTAAAGCACGACAGTGCTCTTCATTACAACCAGGAATCTTTTTGCCGTCTTTATTTACATTCATTGGGTAAGAATAGGCAATCATCCATTTTGGTAAAAAAGAAGGTCCTTTTACTGCCAGTCGTGGTACTGCTTCCAGGCTGGTGAAAGTTCTGGCAGTTGGTATGTAAGTGAACAAGTTTCCGCTATCCAGCACCCTCGCCTTCAGATGATAATTGGCAAATTTTCGTAACTCCTGATCAAATTCCGGCTGCGTGCATTCCTTTACCTTACCGTAATCGTCGCTTATGTAGGCGCTGTTATAAATTCCCCAGTCTCCATCTCCAGATACCTGGCATCCGATACGGCCAACGGCATACGCAATCATCAAGGCAGGCGCCGCAGCATCCGTCAAATGAACGAGTTTAATGCCTTTCCTGTAAGCAAACCAGCAAATCGCAATCGTGGCCAAAATCAATCCGCCATAAAATGCAAGGCCGCCCCCAGAAAAAATGGTTCCAATTGGGTCGGCAATCAGTTCATCCAGGTTTTCCATAGCATCAAATAACTTGGCGCCCAAAATGCCGAATATTAACCCTAGTATGATTATATCGCCTACCCTGTCATGCGGCCAGATTCTCACATTTCTTTGCTCTGGTTCTTTAAGTTTATGTTTATTTTTTTCCCACCACTTTACACCTATTAATATCAATCCCAGTATTATGCCAGCAAATAAATTACCCTCACGTGAGAAAATATATGTTTGTGCGCTAACCTCATCAGGTTTGTTAAGCACTAAACCAAACAATTTATAGCCAAATAAAAAACCGGTAACAAAATTTACAAAAAGATCAAGGAAGGAAGCCGGCATCCCAACTGTTATGGCTTCCTCCCTTGGTAACAACAGACCTTGCTTTTCCTTCCGTTTTAGTTCGCTTGACAAAACCACAGCGGCAGACACGAACCCCATTGCCACCATTAAGCCAAATGTATTAAACAGATTAAGCGCTTTCCACTGAACTCCAAACAGGTCTTTAAAAAAATAATATAGATTGGGATACATACTTTAAAATTAAGTGTTGCAAGATATTCAATTATTCTTTGCAGTAAATTGATAGTATGCTTAAATAAAAATCCCGAAACTGAAGGCTTCGGGATTGACAATTAAAATGTTCTTTTAGTTACAGTACTGCTCAAATGCACCAATTAAATTTTCGGCAATCATTTGGGCACTTCTTCCTTCTATATTGTGCCTTTCAATAAAATGAACCAACTGGCCGTTTTTAAATAAGGCAATTGAAGGGGATGACGGAGGATAGGGCAACAAGTGCTCCCTGATTTTTTTAACTGCGTCCACGTCAAAGCCTGCAAAACTGGTTGCCAGGTTATCAGGCTTTTTTGCACTGTTATGCACGGCCATCAAAACACCAGGTCTTGCTGTTCCGGCACTACAGCCACAAACTGAATTTATCACCACAAGCGTAGTTCCTTCATTGGCTAACCTGTTATCTACCTCTGCGGCAGTTAACATTTCTACAAAGCCATTTTCAGTCAGCTCTTCCTTCATTGGTATTACTATTTCTTCCGGATACATAGTTTTTTGTTTTTAGAAAGCAAATTTACAACTTAGTTTGAATTAATATTCAAGTTTATCAATACGTTTTCACCGGTACACCCGACGAAAGAAAACGACATCCCGTCATACATATTCAAAGTAAAGTGCCAGTATGGCTTAAATGTCTATAACAAAAGGTCATATTTTCTAAAAAAGGGGGCTGGAACAACTTTTGAACAATCAAAACAAACAAATTTTAAAACTAAAAAAATTATAGACATGACATTCGTAAAAGTAAACAACCCGCCTGTAAGAAATTTTGATGGTTTGATGAAAGATATTTTTAACGAGATCCCGGCTTCTTTTGGAAAAACTTTCCGGGAAGATGTTTTAGGTTTTCCTCCGGTAAATATCACAGAAAACGCAAAGGTATATCAGCTGGAAGTTGCAGCACCCGGTCTCGAAAAAACTGATTTCACAATTAAATTAGATGGTACTTTATTGGTAATCAGTGCATCAAAAAAGGAAGAAGCAACAAATGACGACGTAAAAAGCATCCGCAAGGAATTTAGTAACAAAGGATTTAAAAGAAGTTTTACGCTGGATGAAAAAATTGATGCGGCAAATATAGCGGCCAAATATGAAAATGGTATTTTGAAGTTGACACTTCCCAAAAAAGAAGAAACAGCTCCGGCAAGCAAAGAAATCGCGATTCAGTAAGGTTAGAGTAAAAATAGAGTTTGTTTTGGTTAAGAAAAGGCTATTCTGTTAATGCAGGATAGCCTTATTTTGTTTAATTACCTGTTAGCCTTATTTTTATGTTTTACCTTTGCCGGTATACCTCTTAAAAGAAAAACATGATCAAAAAAAATTGTTTATATCTCCTGATTTTCTTCACCCTTCCGGCAACACTTTTTTCACAGGTTAAATTAGATTCCATTCCGGTAATATCTAACCCGGCTGATACGGCTTTGCGGATAAAAAATCTTAATCCCTATTTTAGCCTGCATGTTGACTCTACGCTAAGATATCCGCTGATAATTAATAAAGACATTGCTAAATATTACTGGTTTTTAAAGAACTCTCCCGTAGGCTTAAAAATCAATAAAGACAATGGTGAACTTACATTTAAAGCTGAAAAATCATTTTTCCTTTCGGGGAGATTAAAGTATGACTACGAATATAAAGTATCGTTAAGCGTCCAAAACCTCGACAATCCGGAGGAACGCGTAGACACGAGTTTTGTGCTTTTGTTTTACAATACAGAGATTATACCTTCCAAGGTAAAGCCTACGGTAACAAATACTTTATTTATTGATGAAGGCGATACTGTGAGTTTTAAATTGCAATGTGACAACGGTAATTTTCCGATTGAGGAAATTACTTATTTCAGTAATTATCCGATAAAATCGCTGACTCCCGTTACTAAATGTAATGATGATTTTACCTGGCGGGCACCCTTTGATTTTATTAAGGACACAGATAAAGATAAAATAAAGAAACTGGAGATCTATTTTATTGGTACCAATAAGTTTAATAACCGTGATACCGCCATCATTAATATTATTGTAAAAGAAAGTATCAATTACCCGCAGCAGGTTATTGAATTTGAAAAACTGCGGACAGAAATCGACCATTATGTATTGCAGCTTAAAAGTAGCTTTAGACTGGTTGACAAAAAGATAAAAAAGACGAAAGGCACCAGAACAAGTTTTGATCTTGCATCTGCCTCAACAGCGCTTGGAGGAACAGTATTTTCTTCTTTACCGGGCAGAAGTGAGCAAACTGCAGGCAAAATTTTACCAAGTGTAGGCGTGGCGCTGGTGCCGGTAAAAGAGGCTTCTGCACCAAATAGTTCATCTGACCAAAATACGGCTACCTTAATTAGGAACAGTATAAAAAGGCTTGAGTATTTACTAGCAGACAACACATTGGCGGGAGAAAAAGATCCTAATATTTTAACGAAGTCTAATAAATTAAAAGAAGAATTAAAACAGAGTCAGGTACAGTTAATTGATATTCCAATTGCGGAGGAAAATTTAAGCCAAAAAGAATTGGATGATTACTTCAACAATCCCAAAGTAAATAAGAAATATAAAGTAAAACATAAAGCCAATTAAGGTGACATCGTTATAATAAAAAAAGTGGCAGTTGCCACTTTTTTTATTATAATTCTTTAATCCGGATAAATTTACATATATCCTAAAATCTTCAGCATACTTTGTGCGGTTTGTTCCTTTGCATACACCCAGTCAACCAGTTTGCCATTTTTATCCCGTTCTACAATAATATGTTTTGGAGACGGTATCAGACAGTGCTTTATACCGCCGTATCCACTTATCTGGTCCTGGTATGCTCCGGTATGGAAGAAGCCCACATACAGCGGCTCTCCACCTGCAGTCAGCTTCGGCAAAAATACTTCATTGATATGTTCCTCAGAATCATAATAGTCATGACTGTCGCAAGTAATGCCCCCCAAGGTTACCCGTTGGTATTCATCCTTCCATTTGTTGATTGGAAGCATCAGAAATTTCTCCCCAATCCCCCAGGTATCTGGTAATGTTGTAATAAAAGAAGAGTCGATCATGTACCATATCTCCCGGTCATTCTGCATCTTTTCTCCAATTACGCTATAAATGTGTGCCATGCTTTCGCCAACGGTATAGCTGCCGAATTCGGTAAAAATATTAGGCATCTGCACTTTGTTTCTTTTGCATGCAACCTTAATATTACGCACAATTTCATTGATCATGAACTGGTAGTCATATTCAAAACCAAGCGAGTGTTTTATAGGAAAGCCTCCACCGATATTGATTGAATCCAGTTCAGGACAAATCTTTTTTAACTGGCAATAAAGGTTAATTACCTTGTTTAATTCACTCCAGTAATAGATATCGTCTTTTATCCCCTTGTTTAAAAAAATATGCAGCATCTTCAACTGAAACTTATGCTCAAACCCTTCAATTTCATCTACATAAAATTCCAAGATATCTTTCGCCCGCATGCCCAGCCTGGAAGTGTAAAAAGGGAAATTCGGCTCTTCCTCTGCAGCCACCCTTATACCCACTTTAAAAGGAACTTTTACCGATTTATACGCCTTCAATTCTTCCTTATTATCCAGAATAGGAATTACATTTTTAAAGCCTGTATTCAATAAGCGGGCAATACGGCTTGTATAGGACTTTTGCTTGTAACCATTACAGATGATAAAGGTGTCCTTATTAATCTTCTTGCGTTCGTATAATTTATTTACAATTTCTATATCGTAGGCGTAGGAAGTTTCTAAATGAATATCATGCTTAAGCGCTTCTTCCACAATGAAAGAAAAGTGTGAGCTTTTTGTGCAGTAACAATAATTGTACTTTCCTTCGTACTGGTGTTTCTTAAAGGCCTTGGCAAACATATCTTTTGCCTTATTAATCTGCATACCTATTTTTGGCAGGTAGGTTAACTTGAGCGGCGTTCCATATTTATCAATCAGCGATTTTACATCCAGCCCATTGTATTGCAAATACTCGTTTTCAACTTTAAAATCATGTTGAGGAAAGTTAAAAGTCTGATCGACCAGATCAGCATAAGTATTGTTCATGTTATTCATTGACTGCAATGGGTTTTATTTATGAAATGCAAATGTACTTGAATGAGAAATGTAATGCATAAAAAACCGGCTATGATTTTGTCATACCCGGTTTTTCTTTGTTGAAAGGTTCAACTATTCGTTTTAAATAAAAGTATTTGTTATCCTTTTACCTGCGCAACAAGGCTCTTAAAACTTTCTGGTTCATTCATTGCCAAATCGGCCAGCACCTTGCGGTTGATGTCGATATTTTTAACGGCTAACTGGTGAATGAATTCGCTGTATGTTAACCCTTCGGCCCTTACGGCGGCATTGATACGTGCAATCCACAAAGTGCGGTATTCACGCTTCTTTAATTTACGGCCAACATAACTGTATGTTAAGCCTTTTTCCATTACGTTTTTGGCGACGGTATAAACGTTTTTACGTTTTCCGTAATAACCTTTGGCGGCTTTAAGTACTCTTTTTCTCCTGGCCCTGGATGCAACTGCATTTTTTGAACGTGGCATATCTTAATAATTTTGAAATGTTAGTGTGTTGAAATGTAAATTGGTTGTTGAAACTGATTTAACCTTTCAGACGTAATAAACGCAATACGAAATCGTGGTTGGTAGAATGCACTACGCCATCTTTTCTTAAATTACGTTTGCGTTTTTTCGATTTCTTAGTTAAGATGTGACGTTTAAAGGGCTTTTGAAAAGTAACCAGGCCGGTTCCTGTAACTTTGAAACGCTTCTTTGCGCTCGAGTTGGTTTTAACTTTTGGCATTTAATAACTTATTATAGTTACTCCCTGCTGGCGTTCCGAACAGACGGACACTTTTTGAGCCATGTGGGAAATGATCAAAAAAGAAAGAGCTCTTTTTCGGGCGGCGAAGGTAGGAAAAAGCAGGCTATTTATAAAATAAATTTACTTCTTCTGCTTAACACGGCATTATTGAAAACAAAAAGAGAAGCAATGCTTCCCTTTTTAATAAATATGCTATTTTAATTTTTAGGCTTTTTCTGACTTTTTGGAGCAAACATTACCAGCATTCTCTTGCCTTCCATTTTAGGCATGCCTTCCAGCGCTCCTACATCCTTCAGGCGGTCGGCGAACTTCAATAACAACAATTCTCCTCTTTCCTTAAACATAATGGCACGGCCTTTAAACTGAACGTGCGCCTTTACTTTATTGCCATCCTGCAAAAACTTTTCTGCATGTTTACATTTGAATTCAAAATCGTGATCATCTGTATTGGGCGTAAAACGAACTTCTTTAACCTCACTGGTTTTTGATTTCGCTTTCATTTCCTTCTTCTTCTTCTTTTCATCGTACAAAAATTTATTGTAATCGATGATTTTACAAACCGGCGGCGTTGCACCCGGAGAAATTTCTACCAAATCCAGCTGCTGATCCTGCGCCATTTTTTGCGCATCGGCAAAAGAATAAATGCCTGGCTCAATGTTTTCGCCTACCAGCCGTACCTCCGGTACCCTGATCATGTGGTTTGTACGATGTTCCTGTTGTTGTTCTTTTTTAAAACGGGGGTTAAATGCGCCGCGGGGGGCTCTTGGTGGAAATGCCATTAATTGATTTTATATTTAAAATATGGGGCAAACAGCCCTTGTTTTGATTTAAAGTTAATAATATTTTCTATTCAAACGCTCTTTTACTTTTTACTTCTTCGTTAACCGCTGCAATGAATTCATCTATTGTCAGCACCCCTGTGTCTCCTTTGCCTTGTCTGCGGGTAGCTACTTTATTCTCATTCATCTCCTTCTCCCCTATTACTAACATCAAAGGAATTTTGGCCAGTTCGGTATCCCTTATTTTCTTGCCAATTTTCTCGTTTCTGTCATCTATCTCTGCACGAATATCAGCATTTTTCAATTGCTGTGCCACATTTTCTGTATAAGGCAAAAATTTATCGCTGATAGGCAACAGTTTTACCTGGGTAGGTGCTAACCACAATGGAAACTTACCGGCACAATGCTCAATCAACACTGCAATAAAACGTTCCATACTTCCAAATGGTGCCCTATGAATCATAACTGGCCTGTGTTTGGCGTTATCTTCACCGACATAGGTAAGGTCAAAACGCTCCGGCAAATTATAATCTACCTGGATGGTTCCCAGCTGCCATTTACGTCCGATCGCATCTCTTACCATGAAATCTAACTTAGGGCCATAGAATGCCGCTTCGTCGTATTCAATGACAGTATTCAATCCTTTTTCGGCAGATGCTTCGATGATGGCCTGTTCTGCCAGCACCCAGTTTTCATCAGAACCTATGTACTTCGCCCGGTCTGTTTTATGCCTTAACGAAATTTGTGCAGTATAGTTTGTAAAACTCAGCGAGTTAAAAACATATAAAACCAGGTCAATCACTTTTTTAAATTCATCTTTTACCTGGTTGGGCATACAAAACAAATGCGCATCATCCTGGGTAAACCCACGCACCCTGGTGAGGCCGTGTAATTCGCCATGCTGCTCGTAACGGTAAACCGTTCCAAATTCGGCCAGGCGCAAAGGCAAATCCTTATAACTGCGGGGGGATGTTTTATAAATTTCGCAGTGGTGCGGGCAGTTCATTGGCTTTAAGAAAAACTCCTCACCTTCCTGCGGTGTTTTAATTGGCTGAAAACTGTCCTTGCCATATTTTTCATAGTGACCGGACGTAACATATAAATTTTTATGGCCGATATGCGGTGTAATTACCGGCAGGTAGCCAGTATCCATCTGCGCTTTTTGTAAAAACTGCTGCAGTCGTTCTCTTAACATGGCGCCCTTCGGTAACCACAAAGGCAATCCCATGCCCACCTTCTCTGAAAAAGCAAACAGCTCAAGTTCCTTACCCAGCTTGCGGTGATCACGCTTTTTCGCTTCTTCCAGCAAAACCAAGTATTCATCCAGTTCTTTTGCAGAAGGAAATGTGACGCCGTAAATGCGGGTAAGCATTTTATTTTTTTCATCACCTTTCCAGTAAGCACCTGCAATACTGGTAAGCTTTATTCCTTTTATAAAACCGGTGTTGGGAATATGCGGTCCGCGGCATAAATCGGTGAATTTGCCCTGGGTATATAATGTAATTCCACCGTCCTGTAAATTGCTCAACAGATCCAGTTTATATTCATCACCTTTTTCAGTAAATAGTTGTACGGCGTCGGCTTTGGAAATTTCTTTGCGCAAAAATGGGTTGGCCTGTTTTGCAAGTTCCGCCATCTTTACCTCCAACCTGCGAAGATCTTCTTCGCCAATCGAATTGTCGCCCGGATCTATGTCATAATAAAAACCAGTTTCAAGCGGCGGCCCTACCCAAAACTTTACTCCGGGAAATAAGGATTCAATCGCCTCTGCCATCAGGTGAGCGGAAGAATGCCAGAATGTTGATTTACCATTTAAGTCATTCCAGGTTAATAATTGCAGCGTTGCATCTTCCGTAATGGGTCTTTCAGCATCCCACACCTGCCCGTTAACACTTGCTGCCAGTACCTTACGGGCCAGCCCTTCACTGATTGACTTTGCAACTTCCATCGCAGAAACCGCCGCTTCATATTCCTTTACAGCTCCGTCTGGTAATGTAATCTTTATCATATTGTAATAGCTTCCTTATTTTTAAGTTTGCAAATTTAACGAAACTATTAGGTATAGAAGAAGTTATCTAAAATATCTTTGTATTGTTTAAATATGTCGTACCCGTTGTGAACCACCCCTCTAATTTTTACAAATTGTATTAAGGTTGAAAAAATAATTTTACGGATGAAAAAAATTTTAGGCGTTGCTGCATTGCTGTTTTTAATATGTGAAACAGGATTTGCTCAAAAATTAAACGGTCAGTGGCGTGGCTTTTTTAACAGCAAGGGAGACATTGTTTTAACCGGCGGCGACAATACAGAATATGTGCTTGAGCTGGAGATTAAAGGCACCGAGGTTACCGGTTTTTCGTATACTTATTTCCAGGATAGAAAATATTACGTGATTTGTTCACTGGCGGGCAATTATTATAAAAGCACCAAAAGTTTACGGGTTACTGAAACTGCAAAAGTCAAAGGTTCTACTCCGCTTGGCTGGAGCGATTGTTTGCAGACGCACATTTTAACTTACGATAAACAAGATGGCGAAGAAGAACTCAAAGGATCCTGGAGAACAGCTCCGGGCCAATTGGGAGAATGCGGAACGGGCACAACCACCCTTACAAGGAGAACGCTCAGTAAAAACCTGGCATCATTTAACAAGCCTGTAAAACCCACCCCGTTTTCCGGGCCCAAATCAACCACCAAAGTTCCTGATTTATCAGATAAAAATAAAAAGCCTGCTACACCTCCGGTAGCCAAAACAAAACCGGTACAGCAACCAGCTAAAGCAAACCGGCCGCCCTTGGCAAGCAAGGATGTGGCGATAAAACCAGCACCGTTAGTGAAAACGACACCGGAAAAAATAGCGCCGGAAGTAAAAAAACTAACGCCTGCAATTCCACCTATAGCCGATCCAAATTTTGAGAAAAGAAGCGCCGATGTTTTAAAAACAATAGAAATCGGAAGCAATAATTTTAAGGTAGATCTTTATGACAACGGTTCAGTAGATGGAGATAGTGTGTCTCTTTTCTATAATGGCAAACTGATTTTATCTCATAAAATGCTGAGCGAAAAAGCGATCACCTTAACCCTGGATGCCACAACAGATTATGCCATCAATGAGCTGACGATGTATGCTGATAACCTGGGCTCTATACCACCCAATACGGCGCTAATGGTAATTACTGATGGAGACAAGCGGTATGAAGTGCGCATTTCCTCCGACCTGAAAAAAAGTGGTACGATTCGTTTTGTGCATAAGACCAAAACAGATCAGTAAATATTAAAATTTGAAGTTCCAGGTAACAGCAGGTATAATTGGAAACAGGCTAACCTGTTTTCCCTGCACTTTCAGGGTGCCGTCATAAGCACTTCCGGATTGATCAAAATAAATAAAGTAGGGATTCTTTCTACTGTACACGTTGTAAATGCTGAATACCCATTCAGAATGCCAGGTACGTTTCTCATTCTTTTTAGGAGAATAGATCGCTGCAAAATCAAGGCGGTGATAAGCAGGTAAACGATATTCATTAATGCGGCTGTATTCTTGCGTAAGAATACCATTTACAAGATAAAAACGTTGCGGCAATGTGGTGGCATTACCACTTCCATAAACAAAAGTTGATGATAGTTTCCAGCGTTTATTCAACTCATATAAAGCCACTACACTCAGGTCATTTCTCCTGTCGTATTTGGCCGGATATTTTTCACCAAAATTAAGCCCCGGAAATTTACGCCATGTATAACTCAACGTATATCCAATCCAGCCCGTAAGCCTGCCCTTGGTTTTATTGATAAAAAATTCGCTTCCATAACTCCAGCCCTTGCCGAACGTAAAGAAATTCTCAGTATCTTCCAGCGTGTTGGGTGTATAGCCTTCCTGGTATTCAATCTGGTTTTCCATACTCTTGTAATACAGTTCTACAGAAGTTTCAAAAGTATTATTATTGAAATTTTTGAACAGGCCCCCGGCATACAACCAGCTGACCTGCGGCTTTACTTTATATGTGCTGGGCACCCATAAATCCGTAGGCAAGGTACTGCCGGAATTGCTTACAAGATGGATGTACTGCAGGTTTCGGGTAACAGATGCTTTTAAAGATGTTTCATCGTTCAGCGCATACCGCATAGTCAGTCTTGGTTCAAGTCCGCCGTAAGTTTTTACAGGTTTACCCGAGCCAAATTTGGTACTATCGGTTCTGTTGCCATTGGCATCGGTTGTATAAATATTATATGGGCCAACCTGCTGAAACAAGCTGTAACGAAGACCGGCATTGATTTTAATTTTATCGCTCAGGTCCCAGTCATCCTGCAAATACAAGGCAGCTTCATGTGCAAATTTTGTCTGTGGATTTTGCGGTTTAAAAACAACACTGTCCTGTGTACCGCTCACTACCGATGGCGTAAATTTATGGTAGGTATACAATCCGCCAAATTTGATTTTATGCCCGGTAAAAGGATACAGATCGAAATCCTGCTTTAAACTAACATCCCTGATACCGGAAGCCAATTTAATATCAAAATTATTTTGAGCAGCCTGGAAGGAGAAATTATAATTGTTAAATACTACCGAAGTATTGCCGAACAAACGCTTATTAAAAACATGGTTATACCGCAGGGTGCCAGTGGCATTTCCCCATGGAATTTTTACATCCAAACTTCTTTTTCCATTAACAAAATCAAACACATCCCTTCCAAAATAGCCGCTGATGTACAACCGGTCCTTTTCAGAAAATTTATAATTCATTTTTGCATTCAGGTCATAAAAATAATAACCTGAGCCATAGAACTGGCTCGTCTTTTTAATAAATGGTTTAGTGAGCGCATCAATATAAGTACGTCTTGCTGAAATAATAAAAGACGCCTTGTTTTTTTTAATGGGTCCCTGGATAGAAATGCGGGATGCAATTAACCCTATACCCCCTTCTACCTGGAATTTTTTATCATTGCCTTCCTTCATGGAAATATCCAGCACGCTTGACAAGCGGCCACCATATTGAGCCGGCATGCCCCCTTTTATTAAGGAAACATTTTTTATAGCATCCGAATTAAAAATAGAGAAAAATCCAAAGAGATGACCTGTGTTGTAAACAATGGCATCATCCAGCATGATTAGATTTTGATCGGGACCGCCACCACGAACATAAATACCAGCGCTGCCTTCGCCCGCATTTCGGACACCGGGCAAAAGTTGAACGGTTTTTATCAGGTCTACTTCGCCCAGGAATGCCGGTATCGCCTTAATTTGTTCAATGGGAAGTACAAATTTTCCCATCTGGGCTGTCTTAACATTGGCGTCTGTTTTTTTTGACGCAATAACCACCTCCTGTAAAGCTGACCTTGTGATAAGGTCAAAGTTTATTTGCTGGTCGGCGTTTAATTTTATGGTTGCAATTTTTGGCTGGTAACCGGCGTAAGAGCAAATCAGTTCATAATCTCCTTCCAGTAAAGTGATGGAGTAAAAACCATATTGGTTGCTGGTGATACCTTTCGAATTTCCCTTAACGGTAATGGTGGCGCCAATGAGGGTTTCGCCATTCTGAACATCTTTGGCGTAGCCGCTGATGGTATATTTTTTTTGTGCCACACAAGCTAAAGAAATCAGTATCGAAAAAAACAAGCAGAGATATATTTTCATATTTGGTACTTACAATTGGTGCTTAGTTTTTGACATTGATACGTTGTTGATTATTGCGGGCGTACCATTGGTTATTGCGCCATGATGCTGTCCTTCAGTTCGCCGCAGTGCAGCATGGTAGCCTTGTACTCAGGATTTTTTTTACCTAGATATGGATTGATGATTTCTGCCGAATTGCTTATCCAATTAGCTTCTTTTCCTTCGCCAAAAGCCATAGGGCAATTTTGCCAGTACAAAGTTTGCCCTTCATAGTGAATTGTTTTTAACAAGGGATAAATGCTTTCACTTACCATCCTGAAATCCTGGCGCATTTCGGTCAGGTTTAGTTGCTTTAAAAGGCTCTCCGCATTGGCTTTAATATCATTCAGCTGCATCTCAGCGCTTTCGGCAATACCTGCAGTATCTTTTTTCAGTTCATTCAGTTTCAGACTATCGCAAACCAGCAAAAGTTTTTGTGTTGCGGCTTTCGCCTGCACAGAATCAGCTTCTACAAAGGCGGTTTTTAAATCAAGGTACGCTGTCATCATGGTGTCAATACTCCTGTTGAATTCGGGAGAATGTTTCATCACTTTCAACGGTGCGCTTTTGGCTGACTCTACTGCTTCAACAGGCTTAAATTTAAACCAATAGATACTGAAAGCCAATACCAAAATCACCAATATCCATATTACTTTTTTCATGCAAAAACTTTTTACAAAGCTAAGGCATAACATCAAATTCATTAAATAGTTTGCCGATTGAATTACTTTTGCAGCCAAACAGGTATTTCAACCATTAATTTTTATATACAATTATGCTTTTAGGATTACAAAATGTGACGTTTGAATTTGGTGCCCGAACGATAGTGGAAGATGCCACCTGGCATATACAACCCAATGAACGTATTGCGCTGATTGGCTATAATGGCACAGGCAAATCTACCCTGCTAAAAGTGCTTACAAGACAGTACCTGCCGAGTAAAGGAACGGTTGAACAAGGAAGGGAAACAACCATTGGATTTTTACACCAGGACCTCCTGAGCTTTGATACAGATGATTCGATACTTGAGGTAGCCATGGGCGCCTTTGAAAGAGTAAAGGAACTCGAAAAAGAGATTGAGGCTATCGGACATGAACTGGAAAGAACAGGCGATGAAGCGCTGGCACATGATTATTCTGAAAAATTACATGAGCTTGAAGTATTGGGCGGTTACGACATTCATCATAAAACAGAAGAAATTTTACAGGGATTGGGATTCAGCAATGAAAATTTACATAAGCCTTATAAATTATTTAGTGGAGGATGGAGGATGAGAGTGTTGCTGGCAAAAATGATTTTGATGGCGCCCGATGTTTTGTTGCTGGATGAGCCGACGAATCACCTTGATTTACCAAGTATTGAATGGCTTGAAAAATACCTGATCCACTACCAGGGCGCTGTGGTAATGGTAAGCCATGACCGCTATTTCTTAGACAGGATGGTAAATAAAGTGGTGGAATTATACCAGCAAAAATTACATTTTTATACAGGCAATTATTCTTATTACGAAACAGAAAAAGCCTTGCGGGTTGACATACAGCAAAAGGCCTATGAAAACCAGCAGGACTATATCCGCCAGAATGAGCGTTTTGTGGAGCGCTTTAAAGCCAAAGCCAGCAAAGCCGCGGCAGCACAGAGTATTGTAAAACGTTTGGAGAAACTGGACAGGATAGAAAATGTGGAAATTGAGCGGCCAAATATGCGCATTAACTTCTCAATTGATAAGCAGCCGGGCCGTGTATTGTGTACCTTAAAACATGTAACAAAGCAATTTGGCGACCTGGTTATTATGGAAGATACTGGTGCCGAAATTGATCGTGGTGATAAGATTGCATTGATCGGTGCAAACGGAAAAGGAAAGTCAACTTTGTTGCGTGTAATTGTTGGCAACGAAGAATTTACCGGAGAAAGAATCTGGGGTCATAACGTAGAAGAATCATTTTATGCACAGCACCAGCTGGAAGCATTGAATATTGAAAACAGCGTACTGGATGAAATGAAGGAAAGCCGCAGTGGCAAAACCGATCTTGAACTGAGAAGCCTGCTCGGATGTTTTTTGTTCAGCGGCGATGATGTAGATAAAAAAATTAAAGTACTGAGTGGAGGCGAAAAAGCAAGGGTTGCGTTAGCCAAAACTATTGTGAGCAAAGCCAATTTTTTAATGCTGGATGAACCTACCAATCACCTGGATATACATTCAGTTGACTTGCTGATTGGCGCTTTAAATAATTATGAAGGAAGCCTTGTTTTTGTAAGTCATGACAGACATTTTGTTAGTAAGATTGCCAACAAGATTTGGGAAATTGAAGATCATAAAATTGTAGAATTTAAAGGCAGTTATACAGAGTGGGAAGATTGGAAAGAGAGAAGACTTGCCGCTGCAAAACTGGAAGAAAAAAATACTGCGGGCACTGTAAAAACGCCAGAACAAAAAAGCAATAAAGAGCAACCTGCAAAGAAGGAAACGGCGCCGGAAGTGGTACAACAGGTTACGCAACAACGCAGTCCTCTTGATAAGGAGCTGAAAAAGGAATACCAGAAGAATAAAACACGCTTTCAGCAAATAGAAGAAAAATTGGCGCAACTCAATCATCGTAAAGCTGCGCTGGAAACCACCATGGCCTCGCCTGACAGTTATGGCAATAAAGAAAAGTTTCAAAAAACGGAAACTGAGTATAAAGCCGTTACTACTGAGCTTTCCAGCCTGAACAAAGAATACGAAACTGTGTTTGAAAAAGTGATGGAGCTGGAAGAAAAGATGGGGTGACTAAATTAAGTATGGATTAAACAATGCCTGCTGAATGCAGGCGGCCCTAACAGGCATGTAAAACTACTTTCTGTGCATATACATAACATGAAGTAGTCAATATTTAATCTGACAATTGGGATTAATTTTAAGTTACCACACTTATTTAAATAACCCCAAAATGCCAGATTATGAAACAAGAATCGAAATTAATCAAAACCAAGTTAGGTCTGCTAAATCTTGCAGAACATTTAGGCAATGTCTCCCAGGCATGCAAAGTAATGGGCTACAGCCGGGATAGTTTCTACCGCATCAAAGAGATGTACGACACTGGTGGAGAAGCAGCCTTAAAGGAGGTTAGCCGCAGTAAACCAATCTTAAAAAACCGGGTTGATCCGGAAGTGGAAACAGCAGTTGTAAAAATGGCTTTTGAGTTTCCGGCATATGGTCAGTCAAGAGCCAGTAATGAACTTCGTAAACTGGGTATTTTTATTTCACCAGGCGGTGTTCGAAGTGTTTGGCTGCGCAACGATCTGGAAGTGTTTGACAAAAGCCTGAAAGCTTTAGAGGCCCGTGTTGCACAAGATGGTATTATCCTGACCGAAGCCCAGGTAATTGCCATGGAACGCAAGAAAGAAAAGAGAGAAGCCTTCGGTGAAATAGAAACCGAACATCCGGGTTATCTCGGTTCACAAGACACTTATTATGTGGGCAATATCAAAGGAGTCGGTCGCATCTATCAACAAACATTTATTGATACTTACAGCCGTGTTGCCTTTGCCAAACTCTACCAAAGCAAGCATGCTATCACTTCTGCAGACGTGCTCAATGACGGGGTATTGCCTTTCTTTGAAGAACAGCAAATTCCACTGGTCAGAATCCTTACTGACCGTGGTACAGAATACAACGGTAAACCGGAGCACAATGAATACCAGCTGTACCTGCAGATTGAAGGCATTGATCACAGCAAAACAAAGGTCCGGCATCCACAGAGTAACGGCATTTGCGAACGTCTTCACCGAACTATACAGGAGGAATTTTATGCCGTTGCTTTCAGGAAAAAACTGTACGATAATCTGGAAGATTTACCACAGGATCTTGATCAATGGATAACGTTTTACAATCATCAGAGGCCCCCATAGCGGCAGGTATTGTTTTGGTAAAACTCCGATGGAAACTTTCAAGGATTCTATTACCTTAGCAAGGAAGAAGTTTTTAGGGCAGGTTACACCGGCAGCATAAAACAAAAATATATCCTGACCCCATAAACTAAAAATCCTTTATTGTCCGATTAAGTACTGTCTATTACATTTTAACCGTCCATTGCAGTTCTTTTCTGTCAATATGTGCCTTTTTTCTTTAGGTTGCGCAATACTTATCGAATCAAACTAAGGGTTACATTTATTTTGCCCCGGCGCATAAATCTCCAAAGCAGTTGTTTTACTCAATGTTTGCATCGACTATTTTTACATTTTTTGGTTGCTGTTTATGGTGTTTGGTGCGTGCCTCGCTTTTAGGCAATTCCCGTGTCCGTTGCACGTGTTTATTGAGGGCTTGATTCACTTCTGTGCCCCCTATTATCTTTCGATTTATGACAGATGTCTTGCAAAGTACATCCGCGTTGGGTGGCTTCACCTGATATTTTAATATGATTTGCCCGTAGCCGTTATCTTTTTTCTTTTGCAGCTGCTGTCCATGGCATATGCATAAAAATATTTTCCTGTATCGTAATGTTAATGAGCTGCAACTGTTCCGCGTGTAGGTTTTAGCTTTTGTCTCTATCCTGCGGCAACCGCAACAAAATCAATGGTTAAAATGCATTTGTCTACAACTGTGAATTAAATAGAAAAGAGGCTGCCCTTTTGAGACAGCCTCTTGCTGAAATGTTTTTTTACGTTACCAATCCCGGCTCAGCATCTTACCAACGCTTCACTTATCCATAGTCTGCTCAGTTCATCTATTCCGACATACGGGAAGAACCTTAAGTCATTTACAAAGTACTCCTGCAACAATTTGGTCAACTGGGCAGACGAGTCCTTTTTTATAAAACGTGGTGTACGTTCTCTAAATGATCGTTTTTATATCATTGGCCATCATTTCTTTAACCAGTGATGCCAGATCATATTTTGGAACCCACCCTAACTTGGTCCTCGCTTTTGTGGCATCCCCGATAAGCAATTCTACCTCTGTAGGGCGAAAATATTCTGCATCAACCGCGACAACAATACTTCCTTCAGCCAATTGGTAGGCCGGATCTTTGCAGGAAACAACATATCCTTTTTCGTCAACGCCGACCCCCTTGAAAGAAAGCTCAACACCTACTTCACCAAAAGCCAGTTTGATAAAGTCCCTTACTGTAGTTGTTATGCCAGTAGCAATAACAAAATCTTCGGGTTTCTCTTGTTGCAAAATGCGCCACATAGCTTCCACATAGTCTTTGGCATGTCCCCAATCCCTTCTCGCATCAAGATTTCCGAGATAAATTCTATCCTGTTTACCCTTGACGATGGCGGCAACTGCTCTTGTAATCTTCCTGGTTACAAAAGTCTCTCCCCTTAACGGGCTTTCATGATTGAACAATATACCATTACATGCAAACATTCCATAAGCTTCACGATAATTAATAGTGATCCAGTAGGCATAGAGTTTTGCTACCGCATAAGGGCTCCTGGGATAAAATGGCGTTGTTTCACTTTGTGGTACAGCCTGCACCAAACCATACAGCTCGGAAGTACTCGCCTGGTAAATCCGCGTCTTCTTTTCAAGACCTAAAATTCGCAACGCTTCCAAAAGCCGCAATGTGCCAATACCGTCCGCGTTGGCCGTATATTCGGGCTCATCAAAACTTACCTTAACATGACTCATTGCCGCGAGGTTGTAAATTTCATCCGGTTGTGTTTCCTGTATAATCCTGATTAAATTGGTACTGTCCGTCATATCGCCATAATGTAACTGAAAGCGAACGTTCTTTTCATGGGGATCCTGGTACAAATGATCTATTCTTTGCGTATTGATCAGGGACGATCTTCTTTTGATACCGTGCACTTTATAGCCTTTCTCCAGCAGCAGATCAGCCAGGTATGCTCCGTCTTGCCCGGTAATACCGGTAATTAAAGCTGTTTTGTTTGGTTCCATTATACAATAATGTCTTTTTAATGATAAAAAATTGGGTTATGTTCTTATTAGATATTAAGTGATTTTTTCTGCTTTGTTAGAAAATCATGATAAGCCAGAAGTATTCCTTCTTCAAGTTCAATGGTGTGTTTCCAGCCTAATTGATGCAGTTTTGAGACATCCATCAGTTTGCGTAACGTGCCATCAGGTTTCGTAGTATCAAATACGATGTCTCCCTCAAAACCAACCACCTTTTTTGTAAGTAAGGCCAGTTCTTTGATGGAAAGATCTTCACCCGTACCTATATTGATCAGTTGTTCTTCATTATATTTTTCCATTAAGAAAATGCAGGCTTCAGCTAAATCATCTGCAAACAAAAATTCTCTCCTGGGTATTCCCGTTCCCCAAACAACTACTTCTGAGCGAAGGCCAACCTTGGCTTCATGCATTTTTCGGATGAGGGCTGGCAGCACATGAGAATTGTTAAGGTCATAATTATCGCCAATACCATATAGATTAGTAGGCATCACACTGATAAAATTGCATCCGTATTGACTTCTGTAAGCTTCACACAATTTAATGCCGGCAATTTTAGCTATTGCATAAGGTTCGTTTGTTTGTTCAAGCGGACCTGTGAGCAGATACTCTTCTTTAAGTGGCTGAGGAGCCATTTTAGGATAAATACAGGAACTGCCAAGCAACATTAATTTTTCAACTTTCTGATCAGCCGCTGCCTGGATGATATTTACTTCAATCATTAAATTATCATATAGGAAATCTGCCCGGTAAGTATTATTGGCAAGTATACCGCCTACTTTTGCAGCGGCAAGAAATATATATTCCGGTCTTTCTGCATTGAAAAATTGTTTTACCGCCTCCTGATTTCTTAAATCAAGTTCGCCTGACGTTTTTGTAATGATATTGGAAAATCCTTTACTTTCGAGATTCCTCAATATGGCCCCTCCCACCATTCCGCGATGCCCCGCCACATAAATCTTATTATTTAACTCCATAATACATATTAATTTAATTGACTAAAAAATTTACTTTGCAAAAGCCGAATGGTCATTATCACTGGCTGGATGATTTATCTCTAATCTTAATAGCAATAAGATTTTCAAAAATATAAGCAAAAAAGAAAAACCAAAAAGGCATTGTGATATGAAACATTCTGCGGTATGCAGTTAAAAATATGCTTCCTCCCAAATAAATAAGGATAAAAATACCCAGAAAAATGATTTCCTTAGGGATGCGTCTGTAATAAAAAATGCTCACTGAAAGTGTGAAAACAATGCAAACAAAGACAAACATATTTGGTACGAATGGGATATAGGAAAAAATTGTGTCAGGCGCAAGATCGGATGGAAAAAATAACAGCTGACCAATATTGCTCACTATGTTGGTCAGGTATTTTGCCGGATGCGTTTTGATATTGGTTACTGCCTGTTTTTTATATGCCTCATCTTTTAGTAATGGCGTTAGTTTTGAAATACTATCAATAAAAACAGCATGATTGGGATTTTTGGCCAGCTGCTCTTCCGTATGCCATTGGCCAGACTCATTGGCGAATGGAGAACTCATGGTATATAGCGACATACTGCCGGAATTGCTCCAGTAAAACGGTTTACCGGTCAGATGGTAAGTATAGTAGAGCCACGGCAAACACAATATAAAGGCGGCAAGGAATATCAGCACCAATTTTTTAACGAATGGCCGGAAAAGCGGCATGGCATAAGCGAAAAAAGCAATAACAAGCATTGCCGTGACAACATAGCCAAAAATAACTTTCGTCATGCAGAGGTAGGCAATGGAAAAAGCTGAAAGCAGTATAAATTGCAATGAGATTTTTTTTTGCCTGTAGCAGCTTAAAAAAGAATAGCAAATAAGGCTTACCAAAAACCAGGTAAGACATTCCGTCATCAGTATCCTGAGCGAATCGAAAATGGGAAAATAGACAGCCAGTAAAATTGTAAAGACAAAAGCTCTTTTAGTTGAACAATAAAGACCGATCGTTTTATAACTTAATACAAGCGAAAAATAAAGTAAGAATGCATTTAATACTCTCAATGCAACCAGGGGAAATTTAAAAAATTGAAAAAAAGCCAAAAATAAGGGATAACCGGGTCCATTCCAGAGATTGATATCAGGAAATGGCAAAGAATAATAGCCGTGCAGTAGGTTATTGGCAAACCATAAATATCTTTTTTGGTCAGAAAAAGCCTCATCTTTTGGAAACAGAACTGCAATAGCCACATACAAGGCCAGGAAAGGAATTAACTTGTAATAGATATTTAACCCGGAATAAAACTTTAAGATTTTTCTCATACATCGATTAAAATAAAATAAATTCAACTGCTGTTAAAAGCGACAGTGATGATGCTTAAGCCCATTTTATTGACTATTAATTTGTCAATTATTTTGAAGACCGGGACCAACCTGTTAAATAATTGCATTTGTTTTTCAGGAATAAGCTGTTTTTTTAAAATATTCCCGCTCCACCACCAACCCCACATTCCCACAAAATTAAAATAGCTTGTTTTCCGTCTCGTTAAACCTGCTTTTAGCACAATGTCTTCCAGAGCAGATTTCGTGTAACGCCGAAAATGCTTCAATTCTGTGTCAAAACTGTTGTAGAGCCAACGGTAGGCTGGAACAAGAATGATCAAATTACCGTTTTCACGGAGTAATTTTTTACAATTTATAAGCGCTTGCTGATCATCTTCTACATGCTCTATAATGTTCAGCGCTACAACGCAGTCAAATTTGCCCAGCAAATCATGGTAAACATCGTTGAATTTGGGGTGAACAATATCGATTTTCCTGATATCCGGCCTAATTGGCAAATTTCGGAAACGCCTGTCAAGCAAGTCGCAATAGGTGTCCCTGACATCGCTTGCAGTTAGCCTGAAACCATCTCTTAGCATAAACTGTGTTATATTTCCGATACCGCTGCCTATTTCCAATACCCGTCCTTTTAAAAAAGGTTTGATTGACTGGTACATCCATTGATTGAAATTATCAGATCCCGACAGGGTTGTTAAGGTCTCAAATCCCTGCTCATCCTCCTCCACATAAACAAATTCCCTGTTTACCATACACTACAATTTACCTATCCCAAATATTATACTTGGAAATACACCACAAAGCCCTGAATCCGTCTTTCCAGCCTATCTTTTTGCCCTCTAAAAAAGTTCTTCCATAATACGAAATACCTACCTCATAAATTCTGATGCCTTTAATTCTTGCCATCTTTGCCGTTACTTCCGGTTCAAAGCCAAATCGTTTTTCCTTTAGTGGTATCGATTGTATAATATCTGTCCTGAATAATTTGTAACAGGTTTCCATATCAGTAAGATTTAAATTACCGAACATATTAGCTAAGGTAGTCAGAAATTTATTACCTATTGTATGCCAGAAAAATAATACCCTGTGGGCATTACCTCCCATAAACCTGGATCCATATACAATATCCGCATATCCGTTTACTACCGGCTTCAAAAGGTCATTATATTCCTGCGGATCATATTCCAAATCTGCATCCTGGATGATGAGGTACTCGCCCGTAGCTTTACTTATTCCGGTATGTAAAGCGGCTCCTTTTCCTTTGTTTATTTCATGTTTAAAATACTGAATGTTTAAATCCGGGTTACCAGCTATATACTGCGTAATCGACTGTTCTGTTTCATCCGTTGAACAATCATTTACAATGATTATTTCTTTGGTTATGTTGTGAATCAAATTCACCGATTTTACCTTGTCTAAAATGAGATGGATTGTCTTTCCCTCGTTATAGGCAGGAATGACAATAGATAATTTTTCTATCATTGTGCGGTTTTATTTTAGTAAATGATTTTTTATTTAACCCTCCTGACCAGTCTGCACAATTCTCGCCCTGGGTATTTCCCGGTTTAATAGGTATAAATTGAAAATACAGATAACCAAGAGCATCAGGGGCTACTCACCTAACAGCTATTCTATATAACGGGACCAATGGTTCCAGACGATTACGGATAGCTATTTTTTTGCCAGCATATACATAAAATCCCTCCAAAATGTAGTAGATTTCATGTTTACGTAGTGTCTGGCTAAAATATGCTTATGAGCCTTCCGGGTAAACTGAAAGCTATATTCATCATTGATTTTTATCAGTACTTCATCCAACGAAAAAAAATCTTCGGGATTAAAGTATTTATTGAGGATGGCAAAGGACGTTTGCTCGGTTCTAAAATCTGCCTTTTCTTTAAGGTATTTGCAAATGGATACCCAACCCGGATAGGCAGAGAAGTCTCCATTCGCAAATATCAATCCTGCGTTTAATGGAGCCTGATTATTTAATGCTGTTAAGTTCAATGCCTCCAGCATTTCGTTGCTGTAACAATGGAGTATATCATTGCCCATTTTCAAAACAGGATGCGTCAGGGGCAATTTCTTTTGAGGGTCAGCAAACCAAAGTATATCCGTGTCCGAATACAACAATGGAAATTGAGCGGCGCAATATAAAATGGAAACATACTTCTTGCCCCAAAGTTCATTTTGTGCGTAGTCAGCCAGATCTTTATTGCCGGTATTTCTAAAATGATCTGCTGCTTCTTTCCAGGATATCAAATCTACTTTTTTAGGCCAGGGCACAAGTTGAGATTGTATTTTTTCCAAGGGTGTCCCATCTGAAATAATCAATATTTCGGGTAATGTATTCCAATATTTGTGAATAGATACCAAAGACGCATTGAGGTAATTAATTCCTTCAGCACCGCAAAAATATACCAATTTAAAATCAGATGTAAGTTTTGGGCTTTTTTTTGTATTATACAACCGATGAATATTTGAAGTACGCATAATATCAAAGAATTTGAAAATTATTTTATGCTTTAACTTCATCTCCGAAAATTTGGTACTCATTTGCTATCTGTTTGTAGTTATTTTATTAGTGGTTATGTGTTTATTCGGGTTGCGTTGAAGTCAAACTGTGTGCGCCAATATCCATTTTAACCGGTTGCCGGGCGAAAAATTGAGAAAAATTAATGAAGCTATTATACAAATTATTAAAATTCGTGGCACTTGAGCTGGAATGTAGGTGCCGTTAAAAACTGAACCAAAATCAAACCCGCTTTTTGCCCTATGAAATTTTATTCTGAGCGTCAAAATGATGAATAAATGCCGAGGTGTTGTCAATATTTATTTTAGAAGATGCTCCAAAAAGTATCGACTCAATATTGGGCAGGCCGCAAACATATTCAATAGCTTCCTTCGGATGTATAGCGCCACCACCCAAAACCTGCATAGCGATTACCCGTACTTTTTTTGTTTTGAGCACTTCTTCGTAGACAGCTTTACCGCCACTCATTCTAAAGCCGGCTTTATTGATTGAAGCACAAATAATGGGATTTTCAATACCTTTAGCCTCCAGAACTGCCAGCAGCTTAGGCATGTTCATGGTGATGAAACCTGCTTCTGCATTGTACTTCTTCTTGATATAGGCATGAAAAGCTACCAGAACATCCACCGCCCTTAATCCTAGCAGCAAATCTGTAATAACATTTTGTAAAAAAATTACGGGTGTATTAATCCCTTTAAACATTTTCATTTCAGCATCTATCATCAGCTCCATAATGGACTCGTAGTCTTTGCTTAAATAGGCCATGCCTCCTTTAAACAATGAACCAAAAAAGTTACCTGGTACATATTGCTTTAACGTGCCTGCGATACCAAGTTCGGTAACGGCATTGGCGTATTTATGGGCATACGGCATGCAGGGAAAGATTTTATAGTTTTTATATTTTTCCGGGTTAGCCCTTATGATATCGCAAATATTAGCAATCCTGTCATGTGTGGTACACATAAATGTATTAATGCCCGTAGCCATGGCGTCATCCAGCACTTTTATTATAGCACTGTCATCTTTAAATTTAATTGATTGTGCTCTTGACTTTTCATCTGAAATATGATTGACAGCAAAAAACTGGTTGTCTCCAAATAGTATCCTTTCCATTGATTAATTTATTTTGAATTTTTTCTGATGATTGAAATGGCTTTATCTGTATTGGCAGCGCTGGCAAAATTATTAATGGTATTGGGCACTTTTCTTTCGCATGCTTTTACAAAATAATCCAGTTGAGATGAATACTCCTCTCCTCTCAGATAGAAGTCAACACCTTCCTGTAGGTCAGTTATATACTTTACGTTCCACCCTTTTACATATTTGTCCAATGCATTTTCTTCCCTGAAAAAAACTTTCAGTTCATTGGCATCACTTATTAATTTACCCTTGGTACCAATTAATGTGATGGAGGTGCTCATTTTACGGTGAGTATCATCACTCCAGTTAACTGATAATAAGCCAGACTGGCCGCTTTGCGTTTCTACAAGGGAATATACTGCATCTTCTACCTGGCCACTGTAAACAGATTTGAGTAAAGTACCTTTAGCAGATTGAATCGGCGACACAATATCATTTAGCAAATCGATTACATGAGAAGCATAATCCAATAAGCAACCGCCGCCCTCGGCCGGATCACTGCGCCAGGTATCGGCCTTTTTTTTGAGCACTACCGGTCCGTAAGATTCACCGATAAAGTGATAAATATCGCCCAATGCACCACTTTGTGCAATGCGTTTTACTTCGCGAAACGTTCCAATAAATTTGTTATGATAGCCAACCTGGTTTACTACATTTTTTTGAGTCGCTAATTTTACAAGTTCTTCGCTTTGCTCATAAGTCAAACAAAAAGGTTTTTCAGCAAATATATGTATACCGTTTTCCAGCAAATCCTTAATAATACTATAATGAAATTTAGTAGGAACCGCTACGACAACAGCATCCGGTTTTGTTTCCGCAATCATTTTTTTGTAATCAGAAAAACAATTGAACCCACCTTGTTTGGTTAAAAAATCGGTTACCATTTTAGAGGTGTCACAAACTCCGACTATATCAGTGGTGGCGTATCCACCCAATATGGCCAAATGAGAAAGGCCCATTTTGCCGGCTCCGATCAAAGCTATTTTAAGCATATTCTATAATTTCTTTTTATTGTTTAATAATTCAATGTATTCATCTGTAATTTTATCCCAGTTAAATCTGCTTTTGATGTCAGACTGGCCATCGCTGGCTTTCGATTGTATTGTCACTTCATTTTGCAAAACATATTCCATTTGTCTTGTCAGATCGGATGAATTTCCGGATGCAAAAGTAGTGGCGTTCTCTCTGCATATAAATTTATTTTCTACAATATCGCTGCAAATCAATGGAGTTCCCAATCCCATCACCGTCAAAATTACGGGCGACAATCCTTCTATCAGGGATGGTTGAATATATGCAAATGCGTTTTTCATAAGTATATTGGTGTCGTCTCCATACACATAACCAGGAAAAACAATTCTGGCGTCGTTCGTATTTTTAACACTGGCTTCATACTCGCTTGGGTTAGGCGAACCACCTATTAATACAAGTTTTTTATCTGTGTTAAGATTATTGAAAGCAGGCACTAATATATGGAGGCCCTTATCAGGAATAAAACGGCCTACAAATAAAAAATATTCTCCTTTTTTGATGCCAAGTTTATCAAGAATATCCGTGCTATCGGGTGGTGTTTTTACTTCGGATCCATAAGGAACAAAAGCATAGGTGCGTTTAAACTTTTTTTCAAAATATTCTTTTGTAAACACGTTGTCAAAAGCAACCGCATTAGGACAATAGGCAGTGAGGTAATTAGATACAATATAAAATAATTTGCCGTACCAGGGCCATTTATCCCTTTTCCAATCCATTGCAAACTGGCTTATTACCACCCGCTTGCCGGCCAGACGAAGTAATAAAGCCCAAATACTATTCGCTCCGCTATGCAGGTGCACTACATCAGCAGTGTTTTTAAAAATCACATCCATTGTACATTTAAAGGAGTGTACAAGTGTATCAAAACCAGCCTTTTTTACAGTCTTAAAGTATTTTATCTGCACACCTTCATATACCGAATGAAGCGGGTCTGTATCACCAGGATAAATACGGCAATATGCAAGCATAGTATGTCCCTTTGCTGCAATTCGCGGATACAGCTCAAATGCGAATTTATCTGACCCTGCTGCACCAGCTTTTGGTGGAATACATCGAAAGCCTCCAAAGGCTGCAATTTTTAATTTATCCATTCAGTTAGTCTAAAAATCCTTTATAATATTGGTCCATATATTGTTTCAGGGCTGCCC
>NZ_JAUFQJ010000010.1 GCF_030409685.1 Ferruginibacter paludis | reverse complement strand
AGCAAGGTTGAGCTGATCGATTACACTATCAACAATGCGGACAGGATGACCCTGCGGTATCCTTTCCTCCCAGCTTTGGGGAATCAGCAGCAACTGATTGCGGGTGTAGGTTTTAAATTTTGCTTGTGCCATACTATACATGCCGCAAAATCAATGCAAATCCTGAACCCGTTTTTCCACAACTGTGAATTAAAAAAGGCTGCCCCTTTTGAGACAGCCTCTTTATTTTTGATTAGCAATATTTATTTTTTATACTTCGGCAGATGTTTTCACCTGCGATAATTTGAGTCCAAAAATGATGAAATGAATTACAGCAATTACAGTAGAAATCATGAAGAGATTATCGTCGCTTCCTGCATCCAGGGAGCTTTTATGAATATAGGCTATGACCACCAAACCCAAGCTCAGCAGCAGACCTACTTTGCTCACAATTGATACACCTTTGCGGTTAAATACACCAGGACCAAGCAGGCTGTATTTAACACCATAAAAAAGGTATACATCCAAACCAATTAACATCCAAACAATTAAACGTATCCATGTATCGGTAGGCAAAAATACCATCATAAACAGGCAGGTAAAAACGCCCAATATCGGAATAACCGGTACCCAGGGTGTTTTAAACGCACGGGGAAGATCTGGTTGCGCTTTTCTTAAAACCACCACACCAATGCAAACCAATATAAAGGCAAATAGCGTTCCTATACTGGTCATTTCTCCCACCACCCGTGCAGGAACAAATGCAGCAAAAAGGCTTACCACGAACATAAACAATAAATTATTTTTTGAAGGTGTGCGGTATTTCGGATGAACCTCACTGAATACTTTTGGAAGCAATCCATCTTTACTCATGCTGTAAAATACGCGGCTTTGTCCCATCAGCATCACCAAAATAACGGAAGCATATCCGCCGAGAATGGCAATGATAATGGCTTTGTTTAACCAGGGATAGTCAGGGTGAATAACACCAGCAGCATCCGCTTTACCCATGTGTTCAATAGCAACCGCTACCGGGGCAATACCATCCTGTCCGCGGAAAGTAGTATAACTGGTAACACCCGTCATAACATGTGCAAACAAAATATACAATACAGTACAAATAGCCAGTGATCCCAGGATACCGATCGGCATATCTTTTTTGGGATTTTTTGCTTCCTGGGCTGCAGTGCTAACGGCATCAAAGCCTATGTAAGCAAAAAATACAATGGCTGCTGCACGTATGATGCCGCTAAATCCAAATTCACCAAACTTGCCTGTGTTTTCTGGAATGTAAGGATGGTAGTTGGCGGTGTTGATGTAGCCATATCCCAAGACAATAAAAATAAGTACTACCAATACTTTTACGCCTACAATAACTGCATTCACCTTCGCAGATTCTGAAGTTCCTTTTATTAGCAACAAACTCATGCACACCACGATAAACACAGCAGGCAAATTGATAATTCCACCATCCCAGGGTCCTACGGTATAAGAAGGATCTAAATGCAGGCCAAAAGATTCCAAAAATTTAACAAGATACCTGCTCCAGCTTATACTTACGGTCGCCGCGCCAACTGCATATTCAAGCACAAGGTCCCAGCCAATAATCCATGCAATAAATTCGCCCATTGTAGCGTATGAATAAGTGTATGCACTACCTGCAACAGGTATCATGGAAGCAAATTCAGCATAACACAACCCGGCAAATGCACACCCTAATGCCGCCACGATAAATGAAATCGTAATTGCAGGACCTGCCTGGTTAGCCGCCGCACCACCAGTAATAGAAAATAATCCTGCACCAATGATTGCTCCAATACCCAACGCAATCAACGAACGGGATCCCAGTGTCTTTTTTAATCCATGTTCGGTATCCGTCGCCTCTGCCATTAATACACTCATTGGCTTCTTTACAAATAAACTCATATATCTGTTTTGGTTTGGTTTTAAAATAATGATTAGGCAAAATAATCAAAAATAGCTTACCAGCAGTGGCAATTAATCATTTTTACTCACTGGCAGCCCATAACAAGCATTAAATACTATATTGCAATTCTATTTTTTAAGTATGGAAATAAAACCCGCAGGGCGCAGTAAACTCACTTTATACATTGGTATTGCATTGTTAGCCGGCATCGCGGCAGGGTTTATTCTTAATAAAAATTATGTTGGCATCGAAAATACGAGCATTGCCAATGCTGACATTCAGCTGGCACATATTGATAATGCCATGCTGCCTTTCGAAACCATTAAGGATACCACGGCTGCCAATGCGCTGCTGGTTGTACAAAAAAAGTTACAGTCGCAAAAAAAGGAAGCCGAAAAAAGTTTGCTGAGTACGCCTGATGAAACGCAATCACTGGCCGAAATAAAAATACTCTCAGATTCCATTCAGCAATTACAGTTAAAATTAGCGGCACTTACAGATACGGCTTCGGCAGGTTATAAAACGTTGCAAAAGCAACGGGATATCATCGCAGTACAAAAAAGTAACAGTATCAAATCAAGAGACGGCAAGCTTGACTGGTTTACTATTTTGGCAGATATCTTTTTACGCCTCATAAAAATGATTGTCGCACCACTGGTATTTACAACCCTTGTGGTAGGTGTTGCTAAATTAGGCGACATAAAAGCCGTTGGCCGAATTGGCGGTAAAACACTGCTTTGGTTTATCAGCGCTTCCCTGTTGAGTTTGTTGCTCGGCATGTTACTGGTAAATTTATTTGAGCCTGGAAATGCGATGCATCTGCCACTTCCCGACAGCCATGTTTCAACCGGTATTGATAAAGCTGCGTTGACATTGAAAGATTTTTTCTACCACGTTTTTCCAGCCAGCGTAATTGATGCAATGGCTAAAAATGAAATTTTACAAATTGTGGTATTTGCCCTGTTTTTTGGCGTGGCTGCGGCCGCTTTGGGTGAGATTACAAAACCGGTCATACATGCACTGGATGCAATCGCACATATCATTTTAAAAGTAACCGGCTATGTAATGGGTTTTGCGCCTGTTGCCGTGTTTGGTGCCATGACGGCCATTATCGCAAAGCAGGGAATTGGCATTCTAAAAACCTATTCCATTTTTATCGGGGAGTTTTATTTTGGGTTGCTGATGTTGTGGATCGTATTAATATTGATAGGTTCGCTGTTTATAAAAAAACGCGTTTTCACTTTAATCAAAAGAATGAAAGAGCCCATCTTGCTGGCCTTTAGTACCTCCAGTAGTGAGGCCGCTTTTCCCAAGACAATGCTGGAGCTGGAACGTTTTGGATGCAAGGATAAAATCGTAAGTTTTGTTTTGCCCCTGGGCTATTCATTTAACCTGGATGGCAGTATGATGTATATGACTTTCGCTTCGTTATTTATTGCGCAAAGCTATGGTATGCACATGCCACTTGGTACACAACTCACCATGCTGCTGGTGCTGATGCTTACCAGTAAAGGAATCGCTGGCGTGCCAAGGGCGTCGCTTGTGGTGATTGCTGGTACACTGGCTACATTTAATATACCCGAGGCAGGCATTGCGTTATTGCTGGGCATAGATCCTTTGCTGGATATGGGCCGCAGCGCTACGAATGTGGTAGGCAACAGCATCGCAACAGCCGTAGTAAGTAAATGGGAAGGCGAACTTGAACATAAATAATTACAGCTATTTTTACATCCAGATATATTTTTTATGCTTGATTTAATTTTACTTGATTTTCACTGGACACAATTATTGCAACCGCAATGGTATATTGAAAATGGAGGCCTTTGGTTTATTGTGTTTGCTGTTTTTGCTGAAACAGGTTTGTTTGCCGGCTTTTTTTTACCCGGCGATTCGCTGCTTTTTGTGACCGGGATTTTTAGTAACGACCTGGTACAAAAAGGACTGGGTATCAGCTTCGGCGGTTCCTTTATTAACCTGGTTGTATTGGGCATTGTAATTTCTCTTGCAGGCATACTCGGCAACTATGCCGGTTACTGGTTTGGCAGAAAAAGCGGGCCATTTTTATTTGAACGCAAAGACACTTTTCTCTTCAAGAAAAAATATTTGTTACAGGCCAAGGAATTTTACGATAAGCATGGCGGCGGGGCAATTGTGATGGCAAGGTTTATACCAATCGTTAGAACATTTGCGCCGATCGTAGCAGGTATTGTAGGCATGGATAGTAAAAAATTTACCTGGTACAATGTTGTTGGATGTGTGGCCTGGGTTTTCTCTATGTTGTTTGCAGGCCACTACCTGCAGCAGCTTTTTTTAAGAGCATTTCATTTTGACTTAACCAAGCACCTGGAAGTAATTGTAATAGGCATTGTGCTGATTACAACAGCGCCGGTGTTTATTAAAATATTTACCGAAAAAAAGAAGAAAAAATAAGCTGCCTGTTCTAACTGATTTGACATATGCAAAAAACTACTTCTTCTATTTTTACAATTGCCGTATTGGTTGCAGCCCTCGGCTATTTTGTTGACATCTACGATTTGCTGCTGTTTAATATTGTACGAGTAGACAGCCTCACAGATATGGGACTTTCAGCCGCCCAGGTAAAAACTGAGGGCGAATTTATCATCAGCATACAAATGATGGGGCTATTAATCGGTGGCATTATCTGGGGCGTTATGGGAGATAAAAAAGGCCGCTTGAGCGTACTATTCGGTTCTATTGTTTTGTATTCTCTGGCCAATATTGCCAATGGTTTTGTACATACATCTGACCAATATGCACTCACCCGTTTTATAGCTGGCATTGGCCTGGCCGGGGAATTGGGTGCTGGTATTACGCTGGTAACAGAGTTGGTGCATAAAGATAAGAGAGGGCTAAGTACTTCATTTGTAGCCGGCATCGGGTTGATGGGGGCAGTGGCTGCATTTTTTGTTTCACAGAATTTTAGCTGGCGCATGTGCTATTTCATCGGCGGAGGTTTAGGTTTTTGTTTACTGATATTGCGCATCACCGTTTTTGAAAGTGGCATGTTTACACAGACAAAAAAATCCGGTGTCAGCCGCGGCAACTTCTTCATGTTTTTTACAGATTCCCGGCGTTTTAAAAAATATATCTGCGCTATTTTAATTGGCTTGCCTACCTGGTACGTAATTGGTGTACTGGTGGCTTTTTCCAATAATTTTGCGAGGGAATTTGGCATCACAGAAACTGTGAAGCCAAAGGTTTCTACCATGTTTGCGTACCTGTGTATTTCGATTGCAGACTTGCTGATTGGTTTTGTAAGTCAATCGCTTAAAAGCCGAAAAAAAGCATTGTATATTTTTTATATTCTCACTATCATCTCAATTGTATTTTTCTTTAACCAGCAAAATGGCACCGCTGCGGGCATGTATGTTATATGCGCTGCACTTGGCTTTGGTACTGGATTCTGGGCTATTTTTGTTACCATGGCTGCCGAACAGTTTGGTACTAATTTACGGGCCACTGCCGCTACTACAGCACCGAATATGGTAAGGGGCGCAGTGCCGCTGATATTTTTAATTTTTAACTGGCTGCAGACCGTATTCTCTTCCATGCCACATCCATATGTTACAGCGGGATGGGTTACGGGCGCTATTGTGATGTCTGTTGCCATCGTAGCAGCTTATTTTACAGAAGAAACTTTTGGCAAGGATTTGAATTATGTGGAGCAATAATTGCCGGCCTTCGCTGTTAATATAATTGTAATTCTGTATGGCAGCATTTAAACACTGTACTATTTGACTGTATTTTCGTTTATCAATTGATATGAAAAAATATTTCGCTCTTCCGCTGATCACCTTTCTTTTTTCATTTGGTGCAGCTGCGCAAAAATTACAGGTAGATGTGCAGTATGTCATCACCGATGCTTCGGCTGACAAGCCCGTTATTTTTTATACACCAGATCGTAAACTGAGCTGGGATGATTTTAAAGGCAAGCCTGTGTCAGCAAGTGAAGCGGCCGCCATTACCAATGCAGGCTTTGGTTTTAAAATGATGTTTAAATCAGAAAATAATGTGGCCACACTGCACTTAACCGTGGATTGCACTTTTTCAGTAAGTGACAGCTGGGTAAAACACAACCGCAAAACGTCCTATATTTTAAATCACGAACAGCACCATTTTGATTTAGCCTACCTGTACGCCATGCAGTTTGTACACAACTTAAGAGTGGCGAAGTATACCATGAACGACTACACCAAAGTGCTTGATAAAATTTACAATCAATGCCAGGCTGACTTAACAGCCGCCCAGAATGCCTATGATGCTGAAACAAAAAACAGTCAGCTGGCGGATAAACAGGAATTATGGGATAAAAAAATTGATGCCCGGATGACAGCTTATTTAAAGCAGTAATATAATACCTAACCTTTTTGGTTGTTGCTATCACTCATTATATCCGGCCCGAAAACCAAAGCCCATTAAAATACTTTTGTACAATTGTGCGACGCCAATGAAGTACCACAAAGCTTCTTAGCCAGGACAAAAAAACTACACAATAATATAGGGAGATTATTTCAAATGCGCAGCAGTGCGAAACCCCGGTGCTCTTACAAAATCCTGCGGATATTTTTTTATATAACGCCACAGAATGCCTAGAAACTGCGGGTAATCTTTTAAATGAATGCCACGGCTTTTTACCGCCACCAAAAATGCCAGGCCAAAACTTACAGCAAAATTTAAAAACCCAATACCCATCACACCAATGAAAGTGTACCATATTTCTTTGGCTGTCACCTGGTGATCCAGACCAAAAAAGCCAATGGCAGAGTTGGCCGCCGAAATAGTAATGTGGCGGATATCGAAAGGGATACCAAATGTTTTTCCTATAAAGCCGGCCATTCCCAAAAAGAAACCAAGCGAAATATTGCCCATCAGCGAACCGAGGTTGTTCTCTACATAATGCACAATTTTATACCGCCGTTTTTCGCTGAAACTATTTTTAAAAGAAGCCAGGTTGCGCAGGCGTTCCGCAATTCGTCCGTACACCACATAATTTTCCACATACCCTGCAATTAAACCGCTGGCAAATAAAAAGAAACCGGTAAAGCAGGCATACAGCCAGGCCAGGCTATGTAAAGGTTGCTGCTGCTCCAGCAGCTGGTGCGCTGCAGTGCCTTCGGCAATTTTTACACCGGTGGCCTGGAAAAATAGCCACGCTAAAAGATAGGTAAGCGGAAATACAACAATGAGGTTTCCGGTAAAGGATGCCAGCTGCGTGCGGCTTACCTTACCAATTGTAATGGCCAGGTTTCTAAGGTCGGGTTGCTCACCAATTTTTTGTGCGTCAAACGAACTCGCCACATTATTGGCGGTATAGGCGGGCTGTTTGGTAGCCAGCGTTGAACCCGTATCCTGTATTAAAATAAAGCCCAGTGAATAGTTGGTGCTGTACAAAAAGCCATGCCAGAAGGGGGCCATGGTAATTTTTGAGAGCAGGTTTTTTATAACACCGATAAATGAAATAATAATACCGCCACCGGCAGCGCTTTTAAACATGCGCCAGAAATCTTTTCGGGTGGTGGTGATAAATTTTTCGCCCGTGCGCCCACCATGTTCCGCAATCTGGTAGGCAAGGTAGCCGGTGTTTTCACTCAAAAATTCGCGGATGGAATTCTTGCGGCTTTCGTTGTGTACAACCGTTTTAAAATAGGCAACAAAACGTTCTGTATTGAAGGAGTTATCCATGTCCAGCACATCCAGTATGATGAATAGTCTGTCTACCTGTTGCTGCAAGCGGGTAATGATAAAGGTTTGCGCCAGGCTGGTGCCGTAAGCTATCCGCTGCTCTCTTATCCACTGAATGGTTTGATTGCAATTGTGCAGGGCCTCTGTAATATTGGCGAGTAAAAGCCGTTGCGTGTCTAGGTTGGCAACGCTGCTTTGCAGGTGCAGGTATTCATTCACCAGCCGGGTTTGTTCTAAAAAAGGAAAAATAGCATTTTCAATATTTTCATATCGTTGCGTAATTTCTTTTTCAAGGCCCAGCGTGGTAACGCGGTGACTCAATATTTGTAAGGAGCGCTGCAGCTGGCTTATCAGCGCAGGTTCCGTCATGTTGATCTGTATGCCCAGTATCTCAAAAAACTGTATCCATAAATCATTGTCAATGCCGTCTACCCATATATGATCTCTTTTTTTATAAAATATACGGTTGATGACATACAGGAAATTATCGGGTGTTTGCAGCTCGGGTAATATCTTATGCAAAATTTTCCCCCTGAGTTCCTGCACGAAACCCCTGCTGCTTACAATGCCGCTTTCAGTTAATGCATTTACAATATTTGTTTTTAAAAACTGCGTCAGCAGGGCTTTGCGCATGGAAAAGAGCGAACTCCTGTCCTGGCTCATCTGGTATAACAATGCCTTAAAACGCAGGGTAGCTTGTTCAATGTCTTTGGCGCTGTCCGGGCGGATGGTGTCAATCAGTTCTACCAAAAAATCGAGGCTGCGGTTGGCGGAATGCAGGGGCAACACAATCGCCTGCTGCTTTTCTGCCTTTGGCAATGCCTCCTTGTTTTTTTTTGATGACCGCAGCATAGTTGGTTGATAAGGGTGAAGGATTAATAACGCCAGATACTCCTCCTTCTATACATTCATGACAAAATAACTGTGGATTATGTTGCACCGCATTCATATCCGTTTTCAAAATTTCAGCTTATTTTTGCAGTGAAAGCATGACAACTACAAATAACCATACTAAATTTAAAGAAGAGGTAGACGTACTCGCCGAACTGGATGCCTACCATAGCCTGGTAGTATGGAACGATGAAGTAAACAGTTTCGATTGGGTAATAGAAACCCTTGTAGACATTTGCGGCCATTCGCCTGAACAGGCGGAGCAGTGCGCTATTATCATCGACAGCAAAGGAAAATATGCCGTTAAAGACGGTAGTTACGATTACCTGAAACCCATGTGCGACGCCATTACAGAACGGGGTATTGGCGCAACGATTGAAGTGATAGCAGGGTAGCCCCCGTCCCCTAAAGGGGAGTTATTTATCTTGCCTACTGTGCCACGATGACCTTACATGAACAAATCATTAACTTTTTTGGTCCGGGCTAATTAACCTTCCTCTACATTCTTGCGTCGCCCTCTTTTACCGCATACCATCGGGCAACTTTTACCTAAGCGTAGTGACTGAAGCAATTTTATTTTACCATCGGCGGTCTGATTAGGGAGTACAAATTTTATCTTTGCACCATGGTTGTTTTAAATGATAAGCTCATATTTCCTCCTGTTGAAACAGCTACTCCTGAAGGCATCATTGCTATTGGAGGTGATCTTAGCACGGAAAGATTATTACTGGCTTACCGCAGCGGCATATTTCCCTGGTACAGCGAAGGCGAACCCATTGTATGGTGGTGCCCCGACCCAAGGTTTGTATTATTTCCTGAAAAATTACGTGTAACAAAAAGCATGCAATCAGTGCTCAACAATGGCACTTTTCGTTTTACGATTAACCGGGCTTTTACCAAAGTATTACAAAACTGTAAAACCATCACCCGCAAGGAGCAGGAAGGCACCTGGATTACACCAGCTATCGAGCACGCCTATACGCAGTTGCATGAGCAAGGCTTTGCACACAGCGCAGAAGCATGGATGAACGGTGAACTTGTAGGAGGATTGTATGGCATTCGTCTTGGCAATGTATTTTTTGGTGAAAGTATGTTCAGCAAACAAAGCAATGCCAGCAAGTTTGCATTTATAAATTACGTGCGCCAGTTGCAAAAAGAAAAGGTGGCCTTAATAGATTGCCAGGTTTACACAGCGCATTTAGAAAGCCTGGGCGCTGGTATGATCAGCCGCAATAAATTTTTGGCGCTACTGGCGGATAACCTGTAGGCTGGCTGTTTATGATCTTTCCATTGTTTTTCACTGCTGAATACCGGTTTAAATTTTTCTTTTGATAGCCCATTTCGTAACAAATAATTTATTGGTTCCGTTTCCATCACATTTTTTACGGGTTCCGTCACATAGCCTGTAAGGCCTTCTACCCGGAGCTTACTTTTGTTTAAAATACAACACGATGAAAGTAAGATGGCGCCAGCACGAAATGATTTTTGTAACCATGGTTGCCGCGATGATGCTGGGCGGTTATGTGTGGCGCATGCGTAACACAGCATGGCAGCAATATGCCGGGCCTTTTATCAACAACCATGTGCCGTTTAATTTATTCCGCAATGTGTTATTGCCGGATATTGGCGTAGCGCTGTTGCTATATTGTACATACCTTTTTTTAAACGTGGTAACAATTCCGCGTTTTACCTCGCCAAAAAAGTTGGAGGCTGGCACGGCCCAAATAACAGTCTCACTTAAAAAAATAATAGCCTCCGGACTTGCCGTAAAAATATTAAAAAAAGTATTGTGGCTGATTGTACAATTTGTTTTGATTGTTTTGTTGCTCGGTACTGCTTACAATGCAGCAGTTTATTTAAGTCATGAGTGGCAATTTCATTACCCTGGATTTTCCATCTTTTTCAATAAAAACAATCCCAACTCGCAGCTGGATATCCGGGGCGGATATGCGGTGATTGTTTTTTTACTTGGCGTCTATTTGCTGTATGTTTTAATCCGAGAAACAGTTATCAATGCCATTGAAAGATCTTCTGGCAGGCGGGCGTTCCGCACCGTTATTTGTAACCAGGTAACCGTTTTTTTTATACAGATTTTTTTGGTGCCGTTCTTCCTGGTTTCGTTTAACCTGGTGCATGGTGGCAGGTTTGTCATAGCCTTTTTTTCGCTGGTTATCCCGCTGTTCCTGGTTTTTATGAGCAATACCTATTGGCTTTTTCCACTCAAAGGTGAGGGGTCATTTTTTGCGAGGCCAGTCATTAACCGTTTGCTCATAACAACCTTTTTATTCACCCTGCCTTTTCCTTTGGCTTTCCCCACAGATCACATCAGTGTTTTTATCATCGGCTGGGCCATTCAGTTATTGGTTGTAACACCTGTTACCTGGCTTATTTATCAGCAAAAGAAAGATAAAATATTGGCACTCGTGGGTGCACAAAAAGCCCTGGTAAAATCAACAGCTGATCTGCAGTTTTTGCGATCGCAGATTAATCCGCACTTTCTGTTTAATGTGCTCAATACGCTGTATGGCACTGCCCTGCAGGAGAAGGCAGATCGCACTGCCACCGGCATTCAGCAATTGGGCGATATGATGCGTTTTATGCTGCACGAAAACAACCTCGACCGGATTGACATGAACCGGGAAATTGATTACCTCAATAATTATATAGCACTTCAAAAATTGCGCACCCAATCATCGCCGGAAATTATTATTGAAGACAATATCAGTGAACAAAGCTGTCACCACAAAATAGCCCCCATGCTGCTGATTCCGTTTGTTGAAAATGCTTTTAAACATGGCATCAGTCTCACAGAAAAATCATGGATAAAAATCAACCTCGCCTGCAATGAAAAAGAAATCATTTTTTCTGTACGCAACAGTATGCATTCCCGGCAGCAGGACGATCCTGAAAAAGAAAAGTCAGGCATTGGTTTTAAAAATGTGCTGCAACGGTTGAAACTGATCTACCCCGGCAAACACACGATTACAGCGAATGGAGAGGGCAAAGAGTTTTTTGTGCAACTTTCCATTCAGCCATAAATAAACAGGAACAAAAAATATTATCAAGCAATAAAAAGGTATCACGTCCAGGCTTGGCGAAGCGGTCAGTATTTTATAACCCGGTCAACTTAAATAAACTAAATAACATGAAAAAAATAATTGTATTTGCCTTTGTGGTAGCATTCTCGCAAATTGTATTTGCACAGGACTCTACAGTCAGAAAATTAGACGAGCTGGTAACTGCTTTTACAAACGTGGGCAGGTTTAATGGTGCTGTACTGGTAGCACAGCATGGTAAAATATTACTGCAAAAAGGGTATGGCATAAAAAACGCGGAAGATAAAAGTATCAATGAAGCCAGCACAAGATTCCAGATAGCATCTGTCACAAAGCAATTTACGTCAGCTGTTATTTTAAAGCTGGTGGAGTTGCATAAAATGACGCTGAATGATAGGCTTAGTGAATATTACAGGGATTTCCCCCAGGGCAATCTTATTACCATCAAACATTTGCTCACACATACTTCGGGGATAAGAAATTTTACAGAAGAAGATTCTTCCATCAATACAGCTGAGGAACTAAAAACGGTGCAGTATTTTGAAAGATTAAAACCTGATTTTGCACCCGGAACAGACTGGCACTACAGTAATTCAGGCTATGTACTGTTGAGTTATATTATTCAAAAAGTGGCTGGCATGAGTTACTGGCAGGCGGTGGGGAAATACATATTTACACCGTTAAAAATGAACAACAGTGGCTTCGATTTTATACATCTTGCCCGTGATAAAAAGGCGACCGGTTATGATTTTTTAACGGACTCTTCCCGTCAACCTGCTGACATCACAGACTCTACAGGTCCCTTTGGTGCGGGGGCAATTTACTCAACGGTAACAGATATGTATAAATGGCATCTTGGTTTGCAGACGTATAAGATTGTAAATAAAAAGTGGATGGATAAAGCTTATACACCCTGCGCTTTGCATAATTATGGCTACGGCTGGCAAATAGATTCTGTGTATGGCAGAAAGATGGTGTCGCATAGTGGTTCTATTTCAGGCTTCGGAAGTAATTTTGCAAGAATACCGGAGGATGATATTTGCGTTGTTTTGTTAAGCAATAAAAGTGGTTCTACAGGAGAAGTAATGCATATAACGGATAAACTGCTTGCCGTGTTATATCATCAGCCATACAGCATACCAGTCAAATTAATACCAGTTGCCATTGAGCCAGCGGTTTTAAAGAAATATATCGGTACTTATACCATAGAAGAAATACATTTAACAATGGATGTAACTGCAGGCGACGGTATATTGATAGCCCAACCTAAGAGAGACGGGCATCCGGGACCAACATCCTTGTTACATCCTTTGAGTAATATTATTTTTTATGATGAGCATGACGAAGACCTAAAAGTGACTGTTGACATAGATGCAACAGGTGAAGTAAAAGGCTTAAAAATTTTACAGAAAGGCGTAACAAAATATGCGAATAAAATAAAGTAAACATGCTGAAAGCAATTGCCATAGATGATGAACCCATTGCACAGGAAGTGGTGAAAAGCCTCTCGTCAAAAATTTCATTTATTGAGCTGGCGGCCACTTTTACCAATGCGTTTAAGGCGATAGAATATTTGCAGAAAGAAAAAGTAGATCTTATTTTTCTGGACATCAAAATGCCGGATATTTCAGGGATTGATTTGTTGAAATCTCTCACCAATCCGCCGATGGTTATCTTTACCACAGCCTACAGTGAACATGCCGTGCAGAGTTTTGAACTGGATGCGATTGACTATTTACTAAAGCCGTTTTCACTGGCCCGTTTTTTAAAAGCCTGTAATAAAGCACAGGAGCAACTACTGCTGAGAAGCGGTGCCACAGCGGATATAAAGGAGCCGGGAGCCATTTTTATAAAAAGTGGTTACGAGCAAATACGGGTAGAAGTCAGTGATATTTTATATGTTGAAAGTAGCGGTAATTACATGCAGTTTGTTTTGGAGAACCGTAAAATTGCCTCCCGCCTCACCATGAGTGAAACAGAAGCTTTATTGCCTGCACCCGATTTTATCAGGGTTCACCGCTCTTATATCGTATCAAAAAAGCACATTCACAAAATGGATAGAAAAAGTATCTGGATAAAACAAACAGAACTTCCGATTGGCGCTGCTTATATTTCAGCAATTGAAAAAATAATCAAGTAAAAAACGCATCAGGTGCATGGTTGACAGGCTGACCGGTACGCAGGCTCCCTGCGCATTACCTGGTAATATAAATGGAGACAAGAGATAAATACAAGTAGCAACTGAAGGGTTACCGAATTTAAATCTCCTTCCCGTCAGAGCACGCCGCTGTTGTGTCTTATGACCAACAGCCGGAGCGTTATCCCGGCAGACTACTGCAAATTCTAACTGGTCTTCCGTATTTTATCTCAGCAGGGAGGTGGCTGGTTGATTCTTATGATAGATGATTTGGAGTGCCTGCTCATTGTTGAACAATTCATCTTGCGTGGCTTCGGTTGTTGGTCATAAGACACAACAACGGCTCACGGGTTAGTAGCAGTATTTGGTTTGATGAGTGAACACCAACAACTAGAAAAGTTGTTAGCTACAGTACTTATTTCTTTAGAGCCCTCAACTGCATCATTACTGTTTCACCATAGGGCGTCAAAGACCAGTAAACACCTGCATCTTTGATACTGCGTTTCTTATCACTCTTAAAAATTAGACCTAATGCAATTAGTTGAATTTTTATTGTTTGAAAGTCAACATTTGCAACATCAATGCTACTAGGACGCTTATGATATTTTTCGTCGATTTTATCTCTCAGATAATCTCTCAACTCATCATGAAGGTTGTCTTCTGTTGCTTCGTCCACCATAACCGGAGCAAGAATGAAAAATATTTCATTCCATGAAAGTTCTATTTTATCATTGTGGTCGCCTGCGTAATACCATCTATAGTTGAAGTTAAATTTATCGTCTCCTTGTTGCAATGTTTCAGAGCCAACAGGAGCAAAAACTCTAGCTTTCTCAAGTCTTCCCTTTAATTCTTCGTTCTCTTTTCTGAGAACGCCAATCTCCCTATTTGCTTCATCGCTTGTAGCAATATTTGCTTTTATCCACCCTATACGGGGTTTGGCTTTAATCAGCTTAACCAAACTCCTACTAACTTGTGAGCCTAAATCTGATGGACTGGTCCAAAGCCTGCACATTTTGGTTTTTGCAAGCTCTATAAATTCTTTTAATTTTTCTTTGCCGGCATCGGAAACTTCTGTTTTGTCTGCAGCTATTTTTCCTGGCTCCCCATTAATGAAGGATATAACTGGAATTCCTTCTGATATAGCGAACTCATATTCCATTTGTGTATAGCTTTTACCAGAGGGCCCAATTGAACCATATCTCCCGCCGACTATTAAAATATAGTAGTCGCAATCCTTTATGAGTCCTTTTATCAATGTCCACTGGTCGTCATCAGCAGCTGGAAATAGCTCCATTCCAACAGGAATACAATCAAGTTCAAGAAGTGCTTGCATAACTTCTTGCCTTTCTTCTATTAAATCAATGTAGGTTGAACTTACAAAAACTTGGTACTTAATGTCCATTGTGATAGTGTTGGTTTAGTATTGTAGCTAACTCGTTTATTGACGCAACTTCTATGATGAGTTTGTGCTGCACCAGTTAGAAAATAATTTTTATATTTTTTTGCCTTCT
>NZ_JAUFQJ010000009.1 GCF_030409685.1 Ferruginibacter paludis | reverse complement strand
AAATAAATTATGTAATACCGTTCACAAACATATTGAACCTTTCAAACCGCTTTACATAGGAGCCCCATGTTGCCTGCTGTTTTTATTCTTCGTATGTATCAAGTTTCCATTTTTTGTCACCACGAATTTTTTTCCATTCCCAATACGTTTCAAAGAAACTGTCGTGAAGCATATCTTGAAATTCCTCTGCTTCGTCATTTGGTTCTTGGTCAACGAGTTTTACTCCAGTCCAGTCAGCAAACAAATGTTTTGGGTCAGTTGTGCCGTCTATAATATTCAGCATACTAAAAATTATTCCTGCACTATTGTCGGCAATAACTTTTCGTAACGCATTTTTTAAATGTTTATTATTGTCAAGTTTATTGAGTTCTTGCTTTTCCAAATCTGTCAACCCATTGTTTGGCGGATAGGTCAAGAAGTCAAAATTTTTGTCCTCAATAATTTTTTTAACTGTCGCCTCTGCATATTCTTCAATGTCTTGGTTTAGGTCAAGCAGTAAGGCTGAAACATTTTTGTTTGATAGTTCCATTAGTACAAAATTTTGTCAATAGAAGGTTTGTCAACTTGCAGCAATTCTAAAATATACGCTGCTTTAACTTTGTCATGAATTTTTGATTTGTCAAATTCATCCATAAGTCCACTTACATAAAGGCGTTCATTTACAGTCATACCGCCAAGTCCTTCAACTTGTCTAACAGCTTGTAAAATTTCTTCGTTTGTCATTGCGTAGGATGTCACTTTAAAATAGCAGGCAACAACGGACGAGGCTTTGTGCAGTTGGGGAATTTGCCAACTGTCCGCTAGGAACCGAAGCTAAATTTATAACTAAAAGCCGAGGTTCAGAACTCCTGCCTTGCAGAATTAAGTCCGCCGAAACCAAAGCTTGGATATGCACTGCCGATGGTTGTATTTCCGTCCAGCCCCAATTGCACAAAACCTGATGTTGTGTGCTGTAATTTGTCACCATGAACCTCCCGGCGAAAATAAAAATTCAATTGGCGTGTCAAGGTCATAAAGCCATTGATACCCGTTGGTTTCCTTGTCGCAAAATGGCTCCATTAAGAAAACCATTTCTTTGTATTTTTCAATTGTCAAATTACAAACAAATTTTTTATTGTCAGAAGTCGCAATGCCTTTGTCTGCGTCAGATATTTGCAGTGTCAAATTGCAATTAATAGGTTGAATAAATTCGAGTGTCGTTAGGTCTAGGTCTTTTTTGCGCTCAATGATTATGTTTTGAATCATATGTCTTAGCTCTTGAGCTTGCAAATTGTCAAAATCATAGAGTCGGACAAGTTGATCTGGGTCGGCGTGAGGAAACTGTCCACCATTACTAATGTCGTCAAGAAACTCAATTTTCATTTGTCTACTGAATTAATTCAAAAGGGAGCCGAGGGATTCGAAACCTCGAACGTTTTACCATCGGCGATTTTTCGGGTCGCTGGCATAAGTCACTCAGGCCATCCCTAATTAGAGTTATCTTTTTGGGAGTGTCCGATATTATAGCACACAACGTCCAGGGCTTTATGTATTCTAGGATTATTAAACTACCAAATTTGTTTTAAAATCAAGCTGCATGCTGGTGGTTTTCCACATACATTTCCCCTTTTTTCACTACCGCAAACATCCGTAATATCAATTTAAATTTTATGTTGTTCAAAACGATTTTGTAGCACTTTGTTTTCATTTTATTCTCACTGTAATTTTTAATTTCTTTATCCCACGCCATCGCGCTTTTGGCCGCCTGGTTGAGCTCCTGCTTCAATTCCTTATTTGCTAAATGACTTACTGTTTTCCTACCTCTAATACTTGTTCCTGAACTATGGTCAAAGGGTATTACACCTACATATACAGCATAAGCTCTTGGGTTGGTAAAGCTTGTGAAATTTTCAGTATAGGCGATTGTCATTAATCCATTCACTTTGCCAATTCCTTTGATGCTGGTTATTAGTTGATAGCTGGTTTGAATCTTTACATCATTGGCTACGATCTTCATCATCTCAACTTCAAGTGCCGCAATTATTTTTTTATTTTCCTTTTGCTTTCGCTCTAACATTTTTATGACAATGTCCTTTTTACTTGCTTCATACATATGCTTGCGCTCTTTAACGGTTGACTGGTAACCCGCATTTTCCCTCACCAATCGCTTTCTGAAATGTAGAAGCTCTTTAAGGCTTGCTATTGCTGGATTTAGTGGCTCGTCGGCCTTCAATGATTTATGCTTTTCTTCCCCATATTGTGCAATTCTGCTTGCATCTACTTTATCATTTTTTCCTCTCGTAATACCTAAGGAATTTTTGATTGCCAACCCAGGAATTCTTGTGTACAAGATTTGTCGTGATTGACAGAACTGCAGCAATTTGTATTCATAGCCTCCTGTATATTCTAGTACGATAAAGCTTTTTTGCAAATCAATATTGAAATGCTTACACCACTTTTGAAATTGCAAAAATCCTTCTGTACCATTTTGAATTCTGATATGCTCAGATATTTCAGCACAATAGATATCCAATGTGTTTTTAGAAACATCTACCCCTAAAGTGAAATCCCAATTTTTCATCGTCTAAGTTTTTAAGTGTGATAAAAACTTGCTCTTGTCAAAAACCTTTGATGATTCAAAGAAATAATTCTAGCTGGACCTGGAGCAAGAAAGTAAAGGCGGGAACTAATACATAAAAAAGTCCTTAATGACTAGCTGTTGGGCAAGTTCAACCACCCCTTACTTTCAAAATTATCAACATTATTGGTAGTTATTAACACCCCCTTGCAACCCCCATTATAATAGTAGTAGATATTAATAAAATTCTAAGAAATTAATCCAAAGGCTGTTGGGATATTTACTTCCGTCCTGCCCGGTACCGCTGCTAAATTTATAATTAATAGTTCATTGTTTGTACTAAGTTCAAAGATGCTTGTCAGGCCGAAACTGAAGACTGGCTTTGCTTTTAGCTGATGTTTGTTGGTCAAGCCCCAATAGCACAAAGCATCTATGTAAAAGCGGTAATTTGAGGGTGCTAAATAATTCAAAAAATGAATACTCAAACTACCGCCATACCAAAGTTATTTATTGGTATAGACATTCACAAAAAACAGTGGTCTGTTCATCTTCGTACAGATATTTGCAATCACCGTGGCTTTTCAATGCCACCCGATCCTGAAAAACT
>NZ_JAUFQJ010000001.1 GCF_030409685.1 Ferruginibacter paludis | reverse complement strand
TCAAAATGAATACTATAAAGGATTACAACAGATTTTACCAACTATTTTTCAGTATTATACCTTTTATTACAACCAATAAAAAAGGGCTCAACCTTTCGGATAAAACCCTTTCCTTACGTTACCTGTTTGCCGAACCTTCAAATCGCTAATATTTCCCCGGCAAATATTAGGATTGATTTTAAAGAGAAATACTTTTTGAATCTACAGAAATCAGCCATCACAAAATCAGCCGTCAGACATTGCTATTGCTGCTCGTTCATAATATTATGCCCCATTTTATCCCTTTTGGTAGCAAGGTATTTTTCGTTGTGTTTGTTGGCCTTTATTTCAATTGGAATAGTTTCAACAACTTCCAGTCCGTAGCCCAGTAATCCTGCACGCTTTTTCGGATTGTTGCTCATCAGCTTCATTTTACTGATGCCCATATGACGTAGTATCTGCGCCCCTACTCCATAATCTCTCTCGTCCATTCCAAAACCCAGTTGCAGGTTGGCTTCTACTGTATCCATTCCCTGTTCCTGTAGTTTATATGCTTTCAATTTATTCAGCAATCCAATTCCCCTGCCCTCCTGGTTCATGTACAGCACAAGACCTTTTCCTGCTTCCTCAATCATTTTTAATGCCTTATGCAACTGATCGCCACAGTCACAACGCAGCGAACCCAATATGTCTCCTGTCATGCAACTGCTGTGCACCCTTACCATCACCGGTTCATCTTTTTCCCAGTCGCCTTTTTTAATTGCCAGGTGTATATCGCCTGTATTTAATTGTTTAAAAGCAATCAGTTCAAACATGCCATATTTCGTTGGCATCTGTACTTTCTCTTCCTCCTCAATAAGTGATTCCTTGCTCAGCCTGTAGGCAATCAAATCTTTAATGGATACAGCCTTCAAATCAAAGCGTTTGGCGATTTCCTTCAACTCCGGCAGCCTGGCCATTGAACCATCTTCATTCATTATCTCCACCAATACACCAGCCGGTTCAAAACCTGCCAGTCTCGCAAGGTCAATGGTTGCCTCTGTATGTCCCGACCTTCTCAATACACCACCCTTCCGTGCCCGCAGAGGAAAAATATGTCCCGGTCTGCCGAGGTCCTGCGGTTTTGTTTCCGGATCAATCAATGCCAGCACCGTTTTGGACCTGTCATGAGCCGATATACCAGTTGTACAACCGTGGCCCAGCAAATCTACACTAACCGTAAACGGGGTAGCATGCAACGAAGTATTGTCGCTTACCATGGCTTGCAGGTGCAAAACATCGCAGCGTTCTTCTGATAGTGGTGCACAAATAAGCCCTCTTCCGTAAGTACTCATAAAATTGATAATTTCCGGAGTAACATTTTCTGCTGCGGTAATAAAATCGCCTTCATTTTCCCTGTCTTCATCATCCACCACTATTACCAGTTTGCCATTTTTTATGTCGTCAATCGCACTTTCAATACTATCTAACATAAGTTATTTATATTTTTTGCAAAGTTAACAAGGTTTATGCTTTGCTATGGTTCTCATTTGCGGAATAAGAAATAGTTTTAATCAAAGCAGCGATCAAATACCCACACATGCCTTTACAAGTTGTTAATTTAAATTAACATTAGTACCGGATATTTACTTTCCTTTGTGCCTTAAAAATAGCTCTATGCTTATAAAAAAAATCTGTTTCATTGTCCTGGCCTTTTTTGCAATCCCCCTTGCAATCAGCGCCCAGGTTACCACCAGTAGCATTACCGGTTTTGTAAAAGCTGAAAACGGCACCGCTCTTGCAGGCGCCACCATTACAGCTGTCCATCAGCCATCAGGAACCAAATATGTTACTACTTCTAAGAAAGATGGCAATTTTTCCATTCCAAATACGGTTGTCGGCGGGCCCTACTTGCTTACGGTAGAATCGGTGGGTTACAATAAACAAACAATCGATAATATTAATCTGAATCTGGGCGAACCATACGCAGCGGAAGTAGCATTAACACCAGCCACTTCTGTTTTAAAGGAAGTGGTAGTTACTTCTTCCAGTCGCATCAACCGCACTAAAACGGGTGCCAGCACTGTATTTAATTCAAGGCAGCTGATGACGTTACCTTCCATTACAAGAAGCATTACAGATTTTACCAGGATGACACCACAGGCAAGCAGCGGTAACAGTTTTGCAGGCAGGGACGGCCGTTTCAATAACCTGCAGATTGATGGCGCCAATCTCAATAATAATTTCGGATTAAGCACAGATCCACAACCAGGCGGTGGTGCCAGCCCGATTTCAATAGATGCACTTGACCAGGTATCCGTAAATATAGCCCCGTATGATGTAAGACAATCTGGTTTTACGGGTGCAGGTTTAAACGTTACCACCAAAAGCGGCACCAATACATTGCATGGTACAGCTTACGGCTTTTACCGCGATCAAAGCTTTAATGGCAAGCATGTTGGCAGCACGGTGCTGACTCCTACCCCGCAAAAAAACAAAGTATATGGTGCAAGCCTTGGCGGGCCCATCATAAAAAACAAATTATTTTTCTTTTTAAATGCGGAATTTGAAAATGCCTCAACCCCTAATCCCAACACCTTCATTCCAAAAGGGTCTACCGCATCAGGGCAAGCCTCTGCGGCACCTGTAGATTCGCTGAATAAGTTTCGCGACGCACTCAAATCAAAATATAATTACGATGCGGGAGTGTATGACAACCGTCCGAATTTTGTAACCAAAAACCATAAGTTCCTGGCTAAAATAAACTGGAATATCAGCAACGTGCATAAACTGGTATTAAAATACAGTGACTTTAAAGGAAGCGATCAATCGCCGCTAAATGGCAGCAGTGTACCCAACAGTGGCTCCGGCGGTTTTTTTGTCGGCTCAGCTGCTTCTCAAACCAGGTTGCCCAATAACAGAAACAGCAACCAGTCGATCGGCTTTTCCAATTCAGATTATGCAACGGACCATATTGTAAAATCGGCTACACTGGAGTTAAACAGTAATTTTAACAGCAGAATTTCAAACCAGTTATTGTTTGCCTACACACACATTAATGATGTGAGAAACAGCCCCGGTGGTATTTTCCCAACGATTGAAATATTCGACACAACCGGCTCCATCCCCGGTGTTACAAAAAACCGCAACTACATGAGTGCGGGTACTGATCCTTTCACCAGGAATAATGAAGTGATCAACAATGTAGCAACTATCACAGACAACTTTACACTACAGGCAGGCAAACACACACTTACTGCAGGAGCTACTTACGAATATCAAAAAGTAGGTAACGCATTTATGGGTGGCTCAGAAAGCTATTACATTTACAACAGCCTGAACGATTTTATTACAGATTCACGGCCGGCTTTTTTCTCTTACACCTATTCCCTGATTCCGGGACAACCAAAAGTATTTTCTGCTGATTTAAAAATTGGCCAGTTAGGTGTATATGTGCAGGATGAAATCAATCCTAGTTCCAATTTTAAAATAACATACGGCATTCGTGCAGATGTGCCAACCTACCTGAAACAGCCTATTGAAAATCCCGCTATCACTGCATTACAGTTTCCGGATAAAGATGGCAAGCTTACCAGCTTTAACACAGGTAAATGGCCAAAATCTACCATATTACTTTCTCCCCGGATTGGTTTCCGGTGGAAAGTGCCTGATGAAAAAGATCTGGTGCTGCGTGGCGGAACAGGTATTTTTACCGGCAAAATACCTTTTGTGTTCTTAACCAACATGCCAAGTAACAGCGGCGTTTATCAAAACGGCGCCGTACTCAATACACCGGCAGCATTAAGTGGTGTAACATTTAACCCCAATCCGGATGCATATGTTTCTAAATTTCCGACAACAGCTACCACTAATGCGCCTGGTAGTTTTGTGTTGATTGACCGGAATTTCAAATTTCCACAGGTTTTCAGAACCAACTTCGGTATTGATAAACAATTTGGCAATGGCTTTATTTTTACCTGGGATGTAATGTATACGAAAGATATCAACGCGGTAAAAATGCGCAATGCCAATTTAAAAGACCCAACTGCGTCTCTTTCCGGATCTGATAACAGGGCTTATTATCCATCCACTACTGCCGCAGCAGATAAGTTTGTTTATCCAAGTCTGGCAGGTACCAACCGTGGCGGTACCGCCATCGTCCTGGAGAATACCAAAAAGGGTTATTCTTTTTCCAACACATTCCAACTATCTAAAGCATTTGCAAAAGGATTTTATGGCTCTTTAGCTTACACGTATACAATAGCTACAGAAGTAAGTCCAAACCCTGGTTCCCAGGCAACTTCGGCATGGCAGTCCATTGTCAACAGGGGCACACCCAACAATGAAGAATTGTATAACTCAGCTTATTCTGTTCCGCATCGTGTGGTGGGTTCGCTTTCTTATCGCTTTGAATATGCCAATCACCTGGCCAGTACGATTTCTTTGTTTTATGAAGGCAATGCCCAGTCAAGATTTAGTTATGTTATTGGAGGAGACCTCAATGGCGATGGCAACAATGCATCTGACCTGATGTTTATTTATGCAAAAGGGGCTGATATTAATTTTTCTGATGTAAAAAATACAGATGGGTCAATTAAGTATTCTATTGCAGCGCAACAGGCTGCATACGATCAGCTGATTGCCAACACCAAATATTTAAAGAATCATGTTGGTCAGTATGCCGAAAGGAATTCATCCCTCACACCCTGGTACAATCGCCTTGATATGCGGTTTTTACAAGATTTCTTTGTGACTGCAGGACAAACAAGACACAACCTGCAGTTTAGTCTTGACATTATTAACCTCCCTAACCTGATTGATAAAAATGCCGGTGCTAAAGATTTGTTTACCATCAACAATCCACTCACCTATAGATCGATCAATGCCAGCAAGCAGCCTGTTTACAACTTAGCTGAGTTCAACGGCAAACTGGTGACCACGCCTTTTCAAAAAAATATTTCCAGTATAAGTACCTGGGGTATGCAGATAGGTTTAAGGTATATTTTCTAAAGGATCAAATAAACAGTATTAAAAAAAACGTCCGGCATTTGCCGGGCGTTTTTTTTGGGTCGTTGCAGCCACTAATAAAATCAGGACACGTTAATATTTTAATGATGCGCATGCTACGCTGACAAGTATTCCGAAAATTCCTTTACTGCAGGGGGTATTGCTATCGTAACAATTTGTTAATATCATTAAAATAGCTAATCGCTAATTAATTGCCGGAATTTGTAAAATCATTTCAACAAAAAAGGGACAACGCAGAATATTATTTAATTAAAATCCATTTTAAAATGTAGAGGTTTTATATCTTCTCAATTACTGTTAAAATACAGTTAGAATTATGTTACTTTTGCGCCGCTTGTCATTTGAAAATTGAAACACATTTTCGCACCAAATCTATCATCAAATGACAAGAAAATTCAACTTGCTGACAGCCATTTTTCTCCTCTTTGGCTTTTTGACAAATGCACAGGAAACCACTTCGGACATACAGGGAACTGTAACGGATGGTACCAACGCAGTAGGAAATGCAACTGTTGTTGCAGTCCACATTCCAACAGGTACTAAATATAGTACTACCAGCCGCAAGGATGGCCGTTATAACCTGCCCAATTTACGTATTGGCGGACCTTATGAAATCACCGTAACTTTTGTTGGGTACAAACCCGCTAAACAGGATAATATCACCCTGTTACTGGGCCAGGAATTTAAGGCTGATTTTGCCCTCGTTCAAACATCAACCGATCTTACGGAGGTAACTGTTTCCGGCCGCAGACAGGATAAAACTTTTAACAACAACCGCACCGGCAGTCAGGAAATAATCAGCCGTGCACAAATTGAAAGACTGCCAACGATCAACCGTTCGCTGCAGGATTTTACCAAGCTTGAACCAACAGCCAACGGCCTGAACATTGGCGGACGCAGCAGCCAGTACAACAACCTTACTGTTGACGGCGCCAACTTCAATAACTCATTTGGTTTATCCGGAACATTGGGCGGACAAACAGGCAGCGAGCCTATCAGCCTGGAAGCCATCGAACAGATACAGGTAAACGTTGCACCATATGATGTAACACAGGGCGGCTTTTCGGGAGCAGGTATTAACTCAGTAACCAAAAGTGGTACCAATCAATTTAAAGGTTCTGTATATACCTATCTTAAAGGGCCCGGTACACAAGGGTACAAGGTTGGTACTACCACCATTACAAAACCAGATTTTAACTTTAATACCAGGGGCGCTTCTTTGGGCGGCGCTATTATAACGGACAAATTGTTCTTTTTTATAAGTGGAGAACAGGTAAGACAAACAGCTCCTGCCACCAGCCAGATCGCGTCAGACGGAAGTCATGCACCTGGTGGAAATGTATCACAGGCGAATGCAGATACACTTGCTGCATTGAGTTCTTTTCTGCAACAAAAATTCAACTATAATCCAGGCGCATTCCAGGGATATTCATTTGAAACCAAGAGTGATAAAATCACTGCCAAGATTGACTGGAATATCAATAAGAACAATACATTTACCCTTAAGTACAATTATCTAAAATCATCTTCTGACCAGTTTGCAAGCGCAAGCAGACCAGGCAGCGGACAAATTACAGGCGGACAGCCGGGTACCAACTCTATGCCATTCTTTGGTAGCGGGTATGTAATCAATAATAACTTCAATATTGTAATTGCAGAATTAAACACCCGTTTTGGTAACAGGGCTTCCAACAAAATGCAGTTGGGTTATACTGCTTTAAGAGATTACCGTTCTCCTCATTCAAGCAGTTCTACTTTTCCTTTAGTAGATATTTTGAATGGAGCTGGCAGCATTTATACCACTTTTGGATATGAAATGTATACCTACAACAACCTTTTGAATACAGATGTATTTCAGTTTGCCGATTTCTTTAAATTTTACAAAGGCACACACGAAATAACTGTAGGTACACAGGATTATTACAGGAAATATAAGAATGCTTTTGCACCTGGCTACCAGGGCGTTTACCAGTTTAACAGTCTTACAGATTTTTATAACAGTGTAAACAATGGCGATGCCAATGCTAAAAGTTATTACCTGCAGTATTCGGCTTTGCCAGGCGGCGCTTTTCCTTTTGCCGAAGCTGGCTCAACAGAACTTGGATTTTTTGCGCAGGATAAATGGCGTGCAAGCAAAAATTTTACGCTTACTTATGGCTTGCGTACCGATTTAACCATCTACAATCAAACCTTTACAGACAATCCTTATTTTGATGCGCTGACTTTTAAAGATGGCAGCTATAACATTGGTAAGGCACCGAAAACAACGCCGTTGATTTCACCAAGGCTTGGTTTTAACTGGGATGTAAAGGGTGACAGAAGTTTACAGATCAGAGGCGGAGCAGGTATTTTTGCAGGTCCGCCGCCTTTTGTTTGGATCAGTAACCAGGCCAGTAACAATGGTATCCAGTTTGGTTCATTCACCAACAGCACGGCCCCTAATCCTAACGCGGTTCCGCCCGTTGCAGGAAACCTGGTAGCGTTCAACGCAGATCCAACTGCCTATATTAAATCCGGCCCTAACACATCTTACAGTACTGCGCTGGTTGATCGTAATTTTAAATACCCGCAGGTATTAAAAACAAGTTTTGCAGTAGATAAAAAATTGGCCAACGATGTGGTACTCACTTTAGAAGGAACCTATTCTAAAGATATCAACGCAGTATATTACAAAAATATCAACCTAAACGAAAACAATGCATTTAGTTTAGCCGGGGCCGACAACAGGGCACGTTACCTTACAAGTACAGCCAATTCAAATAAATATTATTCTGGTAAAACACTTGATAACCCTAACATTGGAAATGCTATCTTAATGAGCAACACCAGCAAGGGTTATTCTTATACTTTAACCGCAAGAGCACAAAAGAATTTTAAAAATCTTTTTGCAAGTATTGCGTACACTTACAGCCAGGCAAAAAATACAGCCGAGTTTGGAAGCACCGCTTCCTCTTTGTGGGCAGCAAGAGCCGTGCAGGGAGATCCCAATGCAGCTACTTTAGCCAATGGTGCTTTTTACCAACCACACAGAATCATCGCATATGCATCCTACAAAATTATCAACTGCAAATACGCCACCACTTCTATCGGTGCTATATTTGAAGCTGCGCCCTCCGGTGTTTCTTCTTATGTGTACAATGGTGATTTAAATGGCGATGGTAATGCAGGCAATGATTTAATGTATATTCCTGCCAATGCAGGCGAAATCAACCTTGTAAAAGTTAATTCAGGTGGTTCAGGAACCGGCGCAAGTACTGATCCAAGATCAGCTGCACAGATTTGGAACCAGTTGAACAACTTTATTACCCAGGATCATTATTTGTCAACGCACCGTGGGCAATACGCTAAAGCAAACGCAGTGGTGTGGCCTATTTACAAAAGACTTGATTTGAATGTTACCGAAGAAGTTTCTGTAAAAACCGGTAAAGAAAGACACACCATCAGGCTGACTTTAGACCTGGTAAATGCGGGTAATTTCTTTAATAAATATTGGGGAACTTACAAAACGCCCAACCTGACCAACTTCCTTAAATATGAAGGTTTGGGAGCGGATGGAAGAACACCAGCTTTCTCTATGCCTTACCTGGATCCTACTAACCAGGTGCCATTGGTAAACAGCTTTAAAGACAATACCAATATACTTTCCCGCTGGCAGATGCAGTTTGGAATCAGGTATTTGTTTAACTAATATTTGAAATTTAGTATAGTATAAAAAAAGCCATCCTGTTAACCAGGGTGGCTTTTTTTATGCCTGTTATGTTTTGCGAATTATCCTGGCGAATTATCTTGCCCCCGGCGGACAGTTTGCCCTGAGATAATTAGTGTATAAAGTAACAAGGTGTAAACTGGTGCCTTCTCCTTCTGAAATGCTGTGCGTACGGTTTGGGTACGCCATAAACTGAAATTGCTTATTGTATTTTATCAGCTCGTTCAGCAATACCTCAGCGTTACTATAGTGAACGTTGTCATCACCCGTTCCGTGGATGTATAACAAATTACCTTTCAAATTTTTTGCATAGCTGATGGGCGAACCAACAATAAAATCTTCCTTATTTTCCTGTGGCAGTCCCATATATCTTTCCTGGTAAATATTGTCATAAAATAACTGGTTGCCAACAGCTGCAATGGCAATACCTGTTTTAAAAATATCAGGATATTGGAACATCAAATTCAGGGTAGAAGAACCACCTCCGCTCCATCCCCACACAGCAATGCGGTCTTTATCAAAATAACTTTTAGCAATTAGTTTGGTAGCTGCCTGCGCCATATCCCGTACATTGATAGTACCTATTTTACGATAAATAGATTTCCGCCAGGCAGATCCTTTCAATGAAGGTGTTCCTCTGTTATCCACTGCCAGCTGGAAATATCCATCTTCACTCATATCGCCATTATATAAAAAATTCTGGTGGTTGCCATAGCTGTCACCAGTGGTAGTGGCAGCGGGTTCACCGTACACATAAAACACAGCGGGGTATTTTTTTGTGCTGTCAAAATTCTTAGGATAATTAATCCATGCATCCAGCTCAACACCATCATCAGTTGTAACCGTGGTGTAACGCACGGTGCTGCTGCTATCTGTTTTAGCAGTAGCTGCTATACTTGCAGCATTGTTCACCGCTTTGTGATCGGGCAACGATACCCATTCTTTTACGGGCATAGTTTTATAATTGCTAAAACCATGGTTTGCCCATTTTGCATTAGGCGAAATAGTATAGCTGTGCGTGCCATTAAGCCCTGCCGGCGACACCTGTATGGCATTGCTTTTACCATCCATTTTTACCTTGTACAGGTAGAGTTGGGTAGCGTTGTTGGGCGAGGCCATAAAGTAAATATAGTTACCCGCCTCATCAATGCATTTGATGGATTCAATATCGTACTTACCATTTGTAATCAAGTTTTGTTTACTACCATCACGGCTTATGGAATAAATATGCCTCCAACCATCTTTTTCACTAACCCATATAAATGCCGCACCTTTTTTGATCCAGTCCCAGCCGGTCGGGTCATCATCGTTCCAGTAACTTTTCACTTCAATCCATGCTTTGTCATTTTCTGTAAAAAAAGAACGTGCCTGTCCGTCTGCTATATTGCAGTAAAACAATTTACTTTCCTGTTGTTTACGGTTCAGTTGCTGCACTACCAATGTAGCAGCATCCGCCCATTCCATACGTGGCAGGTAATGCTGTTGCGGATCGCCTTCAATATTCATCCACTGCACCTTACCACCTGTTGAAGCCACCACCCCAATTTTTACCGGCGATGGAGCCTCTCCCACTTTTGGATATTCTACCGGTATTACTTGTGAATAATTGGAATCAGTGGTATTAAGCATATAATAATCCCTGATTTTGTTGGCATCCACCTGCCAAAAGGCAATGTTTTTTCCATCCGGGCTCCAGCGAAAACCATCCCTGCAACCAAACTCTTCTTCATACACCCAATCGAATGTACCATTGATTAATTTGCGTGTACCATCAAACGTTAGTTGTGTTATTTTTCCTGTAGCAATTTCTTCAGTAAAAAGATTGTGTTCACTTACGTAGCCCACCTTTTTACTGTCGGGAGAAAACTTAGCGTACATCATTGTTTGCGCAGGCTTGCCTTTACCTAATTGTGTTAAAGTATTAGTAGTCATATCCAGCACCCAGTAATCGCCCCTGGTTTTGTAGCGCCATACTTTACCTGTGTTGGTAAATACCAGCAGTTTATTATTATCTGCATTAAAGGCGAATGATGCGACGGTAATTGCTTTGCCGCCCGAAGGCGTTAATTGGTCGGCTGTTACCAATGGAGTTGCCTGCCCGGTTCTAATATCTACTTTTACAATGCCGCCACTTTGTTTTTGATAATAACTATTTCCGTCAGGAGTAAACTGGGTGGTTATCCTGTATTGCGCCTGTACAACCTGTGTTACCAACACAATAATAAGCAACGAAAAAATACCCCTTCTTTTAAAATGCATATTGATAATTTTAGAAAACTAAATTAAGGTAAATAATCACAGCTTATCACCAAAACGCCAAAGCGCAAAGTGACAACAGGCTCTATGAAACCAATTTCACAATAAGGAAATAAAGAATAGAACAAACACCCGGGAGTTTTCTTTTGCAATATTTGTTTTCGTTGCAAGCTTGGTGTGAAACAACCAAAGCACTTAATTTTGTGATATGGAAAAAGAGAAACTCCGCATTGATAAATATTTGTGGGCCATCCGGCTTTTTAAGACCCGCAGCCAGGCAGCCGATGCCTGTGATAAAAGTAAAGTGAAGTTGCACGGGGATAATGTAAAGGCATCGAAAGCGGTGACAGTGGGTGATGAATACGAGGTAAAAACAGAGGCTAAAAGATGGGTTATAAAAGTGACTGCACTGCTTGATCACAGGGTGCAATACAATGAGGCGATTAAATACTACAGCGATATCACGCCGGCTGAAGAGCTTGACAGAATTCAGTTCCAGGCCGCCACATTTCATACGGGCAAGCGCATGAGTAAACAAGGGCGCCCAACAAAAAAAGACAAACGTGAGATTGACGGTTTTATGGATTTTTAATTTTTCTTCTATCGGTTAAATAAACTACCAGAAACAATAATGTATGCGGCAATAAACACTGTGTACACTAGGTCAACTGTTGGTGATTTCACTTACCTAATTTTACAGTATGAAGATTGATATTATATCTGTTGTACCTGCCTTGCTGGACAGCCCTTTTGCGCATTCAATTATGAAACGTGCCAGGGATAAGGGTTTGCTGGAAGTGAACTGCATTAACCTCCGTGACCATACTACTTATGCAAGGGCGCAGGTAGATGATTATGCTTTTGGAGGCGGCGCTGGCATGGTGATGATGATTGAGCCATTGGTGAATGCAATTGAGAGTTTGCAGAAACACACCTCCTATGATGAAATTATTTTTTTAACGCCTGATGGCGAAACGTTTAACCAGCAAACGGCCAACCAGCTGTCGCTAAAAAATAACCTGTTGTTAATTTGTGGTCATTACAAAGGTGTGGATCAGCGACTGAGGGATCACTTCATTACCAGGGAAATTTCTATAGGAGATTATGTTTTGAGTGGCGGCGAATTGGCAGCGGCTGTATTGGTAGATGCCATTGGCCGTTTAATACCTGGTGTATTGAATGATGAAACGTCTGCCTTAACTGATTCTTTCCAGGATAATTTACTGGCTCCCCCGGTATATACGCGGCCTGTAGAATTCAGAACTTGGAAGGTGCCCGATATTTTACTGAGCGGCAATCACGCCCGGATTGAGCAGTGGCGCCATGATCAGGCGATGCTGCGTACAGCAGAAAGACGGCCTGACTTGTTAAACCGGGAATGATTGTATAGCGAATTATTTTATTTGCCATTATTTGTGAAAAAATTTGGCTGAAAAACCTTCACTCGTTATCTTTGCCGTCCTTTAGCAATAAGCCGCGTTGGTCAAGAGGTTAAGACGCCTCCCTTTCACGGAGGAATCACGGGTTCGAGTCCCGTACGTGGTACAGCTTTAAAACTAAAAGCCTTGATAGTATTAACTTTCAGGGCTTTTTTGATTTTACAGGGGACTTTTCAGGGGACGTTAGATGATAATTAAAAAGGTATTACAACAGTAATCGAGAATAGGTTTCGAGTTAATCCTTTTTTAATTCTTTTGTAACTTATTCTTTTTGACGAAGCTTGTATTCTATATATCAACGTTCCTTTATATACCTCCGGTAAAAGCTTTTGGAATTTTGGGGACAATAAATAAACGTTTTTTATATCCACCATGCCGATACCTAAGCCTGTATTTATGTATTTAAAAAATATTTTTTGTTCCATTTATGCTTGTAAATTAAGAACTTTTGGAACAAAATCTTGCGTATATTTACGAGTTGCCTGCTATGTTAAACCGACACACTACGACATCAGTATGATTAGATATTTAGCTGAAAGTGTTAACTATAAAGTGACTTCGGAATACGAGTCTGTAACGCTTCACTTCAAAAGTAATAATTTAAAAAAGTCTGTTTATATAGGTCACTTTTATGGAGACCCAGACTGTGCAATTATATCACGGGATGAAAAATATTTGGTCGTAGCTGGTTGTGGACTTATAATTTACAAACTTGTAGAACCTTTTAACGAAGTTGGTGTCGCCAAAAGTTCACATCAATATTCAGAATTTTTTAACGACGCTAATAATATTTGGTGGGTTAACGGTCTTCACCAAACTGACATTGACAGCGACTGGAAATATTTTCGTTTTGTAGCTGCCAACAAAGAAGGCGAGTTTATTTACAAAATGGATACAGAAGATTTTAGTATAGAAAAAATAAGTTCACCTGTGGACAACATCCAGACAAATGCCAAAGATGGACATTAACGACCGCAAAAAACCCAGCAGGCAACAAGAGTATTGCCGATAGTGGGGCTGGACGTTGGAGCAATCGGCAGCAAGTCGCTTATCAGCTTTGGTTCGGGCAGAAGGAACTCTTTTGAACATCAGAATAAATTTTAACCTTTGAATAAATCATGAACTTCGGTTGCCAAGCGGAGGTTTTTCAACTACCCCACCATCGGCAATACTTGTTCGTAAGCAGCAATACACAGACACCTACTAATGCAAAAAATATTCATGGGACTTATAGCCGGACTTTTAGGTTTATTTGGTTGCAACAGTAACCCAAATAGTAAGACACAATCTTTAAAAAATAGCAAGCCGACATTTGAACAACAACTTGAAACTTTCAAACAACTTGGTTTTGTTCTTAATCCAGGCATTGACACATCAGACATTAATCGCTGGTCAGGTGGGCATAAAGAATTTGAAGAACAGCCATTTCATTTAATGTATCAAACGCTTGGACAGACAATTGAAAGTGAACCATGGACACCTTTAACTAACAAAGTGTGGGACTTTGACTTGGAAGCAATTGAAGACCATGGAGCCTATGTTGACATAATGAAAAATATCAGCCGCATAACAAATGGCGATTTGTCTTTTGAAAATATCAAAGACTATGTTGAAATTGACGAAGGCAAAGCATGGGTTTCATTCACGTGCAAAGGCGACAACTACAAATGGGATTTAAAAGTTGATAATGATTGGGCTGACGGTGATTTGTTTGACAGAGTTCAAGCTTTAACCGACAAATACAAAACAAATGGCAAGTTCACGTTTTTTAATACAGGTGGACAAGACTTTGTGCTTGGGTATTGTACGAGTGAAGAATTGGAGAAACTTAGACAAGCCACAGGATTAGAAATCGTTTGGCTAAAAGCAAAAGGACAGATTTATTAGCGGACAAGAAGTACTGCTGCTTACATGGGGTTTGCTGCTATGCTGGCAGACGAATAAATCCTCATCTTTTTGTTCGCTATCAGCAGCGGTTTCTGCGGACGTAATTCTATTCGGCTTTAGTTCTTATCTTCAACATCAGTAATTCTATTGGGCTGCAGTTCCGGGCTGGACATTATAAATTTACAGCACAGCAGCAAGCCCTCAACGTTACAAGCCATTTTATGAGAAGCATCCTACTCCTAATTTGCATATCGACATTTTCCTGCACAAACAGAAACACTTCTACTGTGACACAACTCTCATCGTACGACTCAATACTTGTCGCAGAAAACTTCGACACAACAAATACGAACGCTGACAAAAGTTGCTTGTATTATAAAGGCAAACCTCTTTTAGCATTTGGACAAAATATAAATCTGTTTGACACAACTTTTTCTTTTAGGTATGACCCAAACGGTTCGTATCAGAACTTTCACAGACAAGGAATTACAGACTATTTATCTCTTGACGACTTTTATAGCACAAAATTGTCAACAGGTACAATTGACGGGGCAATGTATTTCACGACAGACAAACAAAAACGAATCTTTAAATTAAATATCAGTTTTAATATTGACGCAGAGTTGGTAGATACGTCCGGTATGGAAATTATGAACTATCTGCACGACAAATATTTTCCTTGTTTGCCACCAGACTTTAAAGGCAAACAAGTTTTCGAATTGACACATAAAAACTTTGTTGAGCAATTTCGTTTATATCCATCGCCAGACAGTGCGGATGTTGAACATGGTTTTAAACCTCATTGGTCTTTGGACTATTCACTTAGACCGACAAAGAAAAACGGCTTGTAACATTGGGCTTTATGTGCAATACAATGTGAACGTTAATATTAAAAGCTTCAACATTTTTTTTGTTTAACTTACTTCGCCAAACAAATAAGAAATATCAACTTAAAAATATTGGTTGGACTTTTGAATTGCCATATGGTTTTAAGTTAGAGGTATTAACATATAGCTGTTGATGAAGATTTCAATACATACCAAACTTCAGGCTTTTAAATAGATACTATAGGGTTTGTTTTAAATATAACTATTAATTTATGAAATTTTCGATAACGCTTTTTTTACTAACATGGTTCTTTCTACAATTTTCGGCGTGTAAAAAGGCTTGTAATGAACCAGATTACTCTTTTTTAATTAAAACCTCTTTTTCGAGTGAAAAAGATAGTATTCCTTTGGGAGATACTTTGTGGTTGAAATGCGAGACACCTTCTAAGATGCAAGACTTGAACACAAAAAGTCAAATAAATTTTGTAGGAGCAGTAAATTTGGGCACGTCACTAATTGTTCAGGATATAAAAAAATTTCTTAGTAATGATAGGGGTGCGGTTGATAGTTTTGATTTTATAAAAGTCGATGGTGAAATATATTCTATTCAAACTTTATCCCCTGAAAGAGTTAAGCAACTAAGTTTCTTTGAATCCAACAATAATTATAAATTTAAAATTGGTATTGTAGCTAAAAAGAAAGGATTATATGTTTTTACAATTACTGATATTCCGAACGTTGTGTATCGTAAAGGCATGGAACAATGTGGTAAAGCTAGCTTCGAAATACTCAATGTGAATGAGGATAAGCACCTTTATTTAATCGAAAATATAGTTGGAGCATTGAGTGAATATGATAGAAAACACAGTTATTGTTTTAAAGTATTTTGATCAAATAAAGAAACTACTTAATCTAGGTATATCATGCAGGGCATTTTCTTGCAAATAAAGCTTACCAGTTGCTATAGACAAATCAACGGGTGAGGAAATAATAAGAATGTTTAGAGAATCTTAATTCACTAAGTAGACCCAACTGCACATAACAGTAGGGTTTTGCAATATTGGGGCAGACTAAGTATTGTACATTTATTTTTCAAATTATGTTTTTGTTATTGGTTGGCCGGACGTTTCATTAATGCCCCAAAATAACAAGGATTTATTGTTGGCATAAATTATAGACTAAAAATTTCTACAAACGAGTTACCAATATAATCACTTTTGAAGTTTCTGGTGACAGTAACCCATAATATAATATGTACATAAAAAAAGAGGCTTTCGCCTCATGTGTTAAATAATAAACTGTATATCTCTTTATCAAATAAATTTATTCTGTTTTAAATTTTCTTCCAACGAAAGAGTATAATTAAAACCCGCTATTTCATCATTTTTGTACAACTCGGTATTTACAACAGCGGTATAAAAAAAGTCATATACTTCAGGATATCTACCGAACAAAACTAGTAACATCCCTAACTCAACTTGCCCCATTCCACTAAACAAACAATCGTAGTCTGAATCCGAGGTTTTAATAAAGGTTAGTATATTTTGTGCATTGCTTATTTTATCGAGCCATATTTCTTTTCCTATTTTATTGGTTTCGAATTTGGTCAGTTTTGGTAGTTTAAACGGTTGCTTTTTCATGTGTTGGTTCATTTAATTTTTCTAATGGTTTATAATTCCAGATTCTTCTGTTTTCTTTTTCTATTTTACTGTAAAAAGGTAATGTGGTTCTGTTAAGAGGTATCAGCTTAACGTCGCAGTATTCCTGAATGAATGTTTTGATTTCACCACCCAGCAATTGTTGCTCTTCCAAATATTCAAGATTGTCAATGAAGCCGGTTCCCGAATAAAAGTCAGTATATAACCGTGAAATCTTCTTTGAACAATTCCACACCTGACAATTGAACTTGCTGACGTTCTTAGTAACATATTTGGTGAGGTAATTACAAACGGATTTAATGCTTTTAGAATTAATCTTTTTTACATCAAAAGCGGAAGATGGCCTGTAATTTTCATCAGTGGGCAAAATGTTGTTTCGTGCCTGTAAGTCTAACCAATACGGCCACCATTTTTTTATTTCCCAAAACTTGTTAGTGATAAGGTGAAAGTGAATGTTATCTTTAAAAACAACGTTATTGGTTTGTTTTTCTGCTACCCAGAGGTATTGAAAATCATCACTCAATTTTTTTACGTTGTCAAGAAATTTGGCCAGTATTTTAACCGCTACGGCATCATCAACGTTATTGCAAAAAGTAAGGGTAACAAAACTTAACCTTTTTTGTACTTGTGATAATGCAATGATCTTTCTCCTGATCTTCGACTTTGTTCGAGGTGACATTGTCCAGGACTTCTTCAGTTCTAGTTCTTTAGTTTTACGCATGGAAGATTTTTCCGTTTTTAAAATCCCGTTTACTGATGGTTGCTTTTTGGCAGTTGCAATTTTCGGGGGAGCTTTTACCCTGTTTAAACAAGAGCCGGAGAGACTACCCATTTTATCGAAGTCTGATTGCTTCGGGCTAAAGACAATACTTACTCCGTAAGTGTTTTTTACTACCCGCATAAACCCTCCTTTTTTTGACTGGAAGCGTTCTGAATAGTTGTAGTATTATTAAAACCATAAGGGAATACAGATCGAAGCGGATTGTTATTAAAGGTTAAAAAAAAATGGAGGATTATTGCGAAGATCGATAGCGGAAGAAAGTAGGGAACTAAGTTGCCAGGATAAAACCGCTTTAGGTATTTTGATGTTCGTCTTTCATATACATTGAAGTATATCCAATCAGGATGTTCTTTATTGAGAAAGGAGACAAATTTTGAAAGGCTGTGTACAAATTGCCATTTTTTAGGATTGCTATCTTTGAAGAAAGCAATGCAAGTGTAATCATTTTTATGCGCCATGATTACCTCCTTTCTTATGTTTGTATGCTGTTACTTTACAAAGAGCCTGTTCTACTTCATCAGCTTTATACAATACCCTGTTGCCCATTTTGTAGGATAACAGCCAGCCTAGTTTTGTCCACTCGTTTAAAGTGGGCAGGGAAATTTTCAGAAGTCCGGCAACTTCTGCACGGGAAATAAATTTTGATTTTTGTTCGGTGGTGGGTTGGGGGATATTTCCCAGCTTTGCATCAATCAACTGTCCGATCCTCTCTAACAGTTCACTTAGCTTTACCCCATTTAATATGATCTCCATAGGTTACTTGTCGTTGTTTTATCGACAAGGCAAATGAAAGCCATTTCGCTACGTGGGTAGGGTGTTGAGGTATCCCCTATTTATTTTCGAGTTTAATTATAGCATCCAAAATATTTTCTGTTTTATCTGCCAGCTCAGTTATCCCGGCCAGCCTGAACGCTTCATTAACAAATTTATAATTAGCGAAGGTGGCAAGTTTTGAGGCAGGTAGTGCGATTACTGACAAGTCCTTTTCAATGTTGTCGTCGCTTGCATTTAATAAAACTGCTAAGAATTTTGCTTTTTTTTTGTTTGATATGTTGAAGGTGTTAAGCTTCTCCAATACACCAAGATGAAGAAGCAGTAACATTTGCTGTGAACGGGTGGAAAGTATTTTCTTCGCGGTTGGATTTATTTTATGTTCAATGTCTTGAAGTCTTTCATCTATATCTACCAAGTGAATTTGCAAATCCCTGTTAGTATATTTTCCAAAAGTGTTTGCATACTTTGAAGCAGGCTTATTTTTCCATTCCTCGAAATTCTCTTCAGTTTGTAACATAGGGTATTAATTGAAAAAAGGGTGATTAATTAATTTGTTTGCATTATCCTCCTGACTGATTTTGATATATTTCATAAAAGATCGTTCAGTAGTATGTCCGGTGATTTTCATTATTGAAATAGATGGAACATCCATTAAATATGCATTAGTCGCAAAGGACCGGCGAGCGGTATGCGTAGTAATTAAATCAAATTTTGAAAAGGAATTATTTTCTGTCTTGCCACCTCTCGTTATAGCAATACTAAGTGTATTATCAATACCGGCAATCTCACCAATTTCTTTTAAATATTTATTCATTTTTTGATTACTTATTACAGGCGGCAGGCTCCCATTGTACTTTAAGATTATTTCTTTCACAAATTTATGCAATGGTATAACTACAATCTCGGAAGTTTTTTCGGTGCGAATTTTAATTTGTGATCCCCCATTAATAATATTTTCCGGTCTCACCTCAATAAGGTCTGAAAACCTTAGTCCGGTATAACAGCCAACAACAAATAAGTCTCTTACTTTTTCAAGTCTTTTATCATTGGTAAAATCAATTTTGTAAATGTTTAAAATCTCTGTTTGTGACAGATATATTTTATCAACTTCTTCATCAGTAACTTTAAAATTTCTATTTCTATATTCCAAATTTTTAGTCATGTTTCTATCAACGGCTTCATTCATAAATATCTTTATTGCTTTTATAAATCCGCCTATAGTATTCATAGCATAATTTTTTTTAGTAATCACATTCTCCTGCCCTCTTCTACTTACAGTTTGTGTGTAGCCCTTTTTATTCAGGTACTGGATAAACCGATTATAAAATTCCATGTTGATCGTATCAAAGTCTACCTCTGTTTGTGTGGCATTTTTAAATTCAACCAGCTTGTTTAACGTTTGCTGCCATTTTTTAATGGTATTAGGTTTCCGGTTAGAATCTTTTATCAGTAATTCAACAAATTTTAAGAAGGTTGTTTTTTGCCCGTAGTCCTCTTTGTAAAGAGACTTATCAAGGGCGTCTTTTAACTTAAAGGGCGTAGGAGCTCGTTTTTCTCTTATAAGGTCGCTATGGGCATCTTTAACCGTTCTGGCAAGATTATCAAGGGTATTGTTTAAGCTGGCATAGTTAGGAAATGATCTTGTTTCCTTTGCTCTTTGCTTTTCATCATTCCAATACTTAGGTTTGATTTTTTCGCTGGTAGAATATTTTAGTTTTTGCTTGTTGAACCGGAAGAATAAATAAATCAAGGTAGGTTCAGAACTGTTTGGTTCTTTCAAAACAAAGGTTGCATCGGGCATATAGTACGGTTTAGTGTTCGGTAAATATACAGGTATAATATTTATCAGGGGACGCAGCAGGGGACCTTTAATTTTAATCTCAACTCATTTGCCCTAATTTGCCCTAATTTCTGAAAGTCAGTACAGTAGACTATAACAGCCGACAGTATTGCGTTAAAGAGGAAAGAAGATTAAGGCGAAAAAGATTGGTTCAATACCCGTACGTGGTACAGCTTTAAAAGCCTTTCAGTAATGAGGGGCTTTTTTAATTTGGGTATAAGCACCTGGTAAGTAAAATGTTTACTTTATATTTTTTCTATTACAAAAAAAGTGCTGTTCCCTTTGCAGGACCAGCACTTTTTTGCACATGCAGATCAAAATACTAAACGATTAAATCCAGCATTAAGGTAATAACACCTGGTCTATTACATGTATTACACCATTCTTCGCCATGATATTAGCAGCTATAATATTAGAAGCCGATGTATTGGTATTGCCTTTTACGGTTGCACTACTTCCGGATAATCCAATCGTAACTTTCCCCCCGTTAGCAGTAGCTGGCTGAGCCCCGTTCGTTAAGTCAGATGAGAAAATTCTTCCGGGAATGACATGGTAGGTAAGAATAGAAGTAAGTGTATTGGCATTCGCAGCTTTAACAGCATCAATAGTTGCAAAACCTGCTGCACGAAATGCATTGTTGGTTGGTGCAAATACAGTTAAAATACTTCCACCACTAAGGATGGCTGCCACATTTGTACTACCGGAACTTGCTTTAACCACGGCAGCTACCAAAAAGCTGAATGTAGTATCGGCAGAAGCGACTTCTACGATATTACCGGCCGGGGGGAATAACACTTTTGAGATGGCGTGTATTACACCGTTGCTGGCCGCGATATCAGCTGTAACAACATTAACACCATTTACAAAAACGCCCCCGGAATTTTTGGTTACAAACACTGAGTCTCCGCCAGCTGTAACTACTTTTGCATTGGGACCTGCAGGAACATCTGCTGCCATTACTTTTGCCCCTAACGTGTGGTACAATAGAATCGCCTTTAGTTGATCGGCCGGTAAGCTGCCTATAACCGAACTGGTTACTCCCGAAGCAGTGAATGCATCATCAGTAGGTGCAAAAACGGTAAAAGGTCCTGTTCCATCCAGGGTTGTAGCAAGGCCCGCTTTTACCACAGCTGATTTTAGCAAGGTGAAATTTGACCCGGCAGATACCTGGGCTGTGATGGTACCTGGCATAACCGGAGTGGTAGTGGAATCTTTTTTACAGGAAACCATTGTTGCACTAAACAGCAACACAACTAAAAGCTTTACAAGTGATCCTGATAAAAATAAATGCTTCATGATTTTTTGTTTTGACGGTTAAAATATTGTTTAATTATTGTTAATCATCTTTAAACAAAATAAATCATACATGGTTCAGCTTCTGTCTCAATTTGTGTAAAAAAAATTCAAATTAGCGGTTATTTCTAATACAGTTAACTGATATACAATGTGATAAGGGAAATAATAAATTTAAGGCTTAAGAAGCTATATCTAACCTGTTTATTTTTTGTATAACTTATTAGAATTTTTATTAAACAAACTTCCTAGTGAGGGAATATCCGTTTTTGGTCAAAATATTACAATTCCGTTAGTCAGGGTCACAGTATAATTTACCGGTAAACTTTTAGAAAATTACATACGCTTGCGTAGTTATACTACAAATTTCACATCGCTTTTTTATCTCCGTGCATTGCCCTAACTTCCCGTTGAAAATGTTCAGTCCATGAAAAACAAACTGCTGCTAATTGGTCTTTTTATTGCCAATTTTCTGTCATACCATTTCAACAGCCTTGCCGGCGACGCCAAAAAAGATACGGTATTCACCGGTATTTATGTAACCGGTGTGCACGGCATTGATTTTAAACAAAAGGAATACACCATTGATTTTTGGCTATGGTTAAAGTATAAGAACAAAGACTTTGATTTTATACAGAACCTGGAAATACCACAGGCTAAATCCATTTCAAAATCTTTTTCAACAGTAGATACCAGCAACGGTGTTTACCTGTTGTTGAAACTGCAATGTGTAATGAAAGATTCCTGGAAGATTGGCAACTTTCCTTTTGACCGGCAGAAGCTGAGGCTTTCGATAGAAAATTCACAATTCGATTCCCGTTCCCTGATTTTTGCGCCGGATACATTGGGTCAACATTATGACAGGCGTTTTATGTTAAGTGGCTGGAATATTGACAGTTTTAATATTACCATGGGCAACCGGGTTTATGAAACAGGGTTTGGCGATCCTGGTCTTGCGAAACCACATACAGAATATAGTAACTTTAAAGTAGCCATTGTATTAAACCGGGCCGCGATGGGCTTATTCTGGAAAATATTTTTGGGAATGTACGTAGCTTTTTTGATTGCCTATACTTGTTTTTATATTCATGCCGATGGTATTGATTCCCGCTTTGGACTGAGCGTAGGCTCGCTGTTTGCAGTAATTGGTAATAAATACATCATTGATTCTTCCCTGCCTGAATCTACTTCTTTTACCCTGGTAGATACTTTACACGGACTTACACTGTTCTTTATTTTCGCGGTGATTACCTGTACCGCTTATGCATTAAAATTGGTGAAACAGGGCAGAATAAAAGACGCCAATAAGTTTGACATGATTGCTGCACAAACACTGCTGGTAATTTATGTTGGGTTGAACATTTATTTTATTCATGATGCAGTAAGCTAACGTAGGGTAACAGGCGTGGTAACTGTATTAAGCAGCGAGGCCAATTACCATTCGTATTGCATTTTACAAAAGGCAGGAACTGCCATTAATACGGTAGCCACAGACCGTTACAAAGTTGCCAAGATCATGCTTGCATCCTAATACCCTGTTTTGGAGCGACGATATTTTCACTCAACAGTACAATTGCAATACCAACTGTATAAGCAATTAAATCAATCCATTCAAAGGATGTTCCAATTACAACCCTGGCGATTGCGGAGTGCTGCAAACCAAGTAAGGTAACAATCTTAAAATACTGCATTACTTCAACCGTATAGGCAAATATCAGTACGGCAACTGCTGTTGAGGTTACTGGTGTATTTACAAAAGCCTTTACAAAACAATAAATCAATATAACCACCAGCATATCTCCAATATAAGGCCGGATAATTTGATCGTGTGCATACAGGGCGATAAGTACTTCTGCAAAAAATAAAATAAAAGCGCCTGCAAAATAAGCTGGTTTAAAGCGAACTGGTAAAAGCATCAGGTTTAAGGCATTAGCTGAACGAGTAGGATAGCATCTAAAGTTATTGAAACTAAACTGCGTTGCGTGTATACTTTACAACTGTATCCGTAAGAAGCGATGAAAAAATTCAAACCAACAAGAGATGCAGGCCGCCAGAATTGGCCATGGAGCAGTACCAAAACTGAATGGTGATTTTAGTATACTGACCAAACATGGTTGATTAAGAACATAAAGATCTCAGGGATCAGTATAAGAAAAAAAGCAATTGACAACCGGTTTTGCGTTATTTTAAAACGCCTGCTATATTCGTTCCTGGAATTGATAATACTAAAATGTGAAAAGTAAATTATCCTGGAAATTACCATCGAATTTGATCTGATTTTTACAAAAAGCAGCAATTTTACCAACGCTAATAAAAATAGAATTATTGCCAGTATCAACTCTGCTGCCATTGAAGGGTTACTCAGTATATTTTTTATCATATTAGAGTATTGTATAAGTATGTAAATTAAGGCTCAAGCACGCCTGCGTAAAATAGAAACATGCCAGCCGTAAAGATAATATTTAGAAGGCAGTTACAATAAAAATTAAGTCCATAAAGGATGTAGAAAAATTACTACAAACTGTAAGTTGGCATCTTGTTTTGATAACATACAATGCTATTTGACTAAGGTTTCCGTAAAAGACTTAAATGGAACGCCATTAAGATAGCGGCTCTACTGAAACTGATAAAGGAACTATAAGAATATTGACTACAGCAATTTTACTGCTGAATGTAGTTCTGGTATAGTAACATTGGCAAAGCCTTTTCTTAACAGCCTTTGCCTGAAATCCGTCTGTACATCATATTCACCATGCACTAAAAATAGTTGTTTCACCTGTGCAGGATCCTGACATGCCAAAAACTGGCATAGGTCTTCATAATCACCATGGGCGCTCATGCTGCGCATTTCGCCAATTTCCGCATTTACTTCATGTGGCTGCCCGAAAATACTTACCTCCTTGGGATGTTTCATTAGTCTGCCGCCAAGTGAATTGGGCTCGCAATAACCGGTTAACAAAATGGTATTGCGACTATTCTCAATATTGTTGCTGATGTGGTGTTTTATTCTTCCCGCATCTGCCATACCACTTGCAGAAATAATAACGCAGGCCCCTTTATAATAATTAAGATTCTTTGACTCTTCAACGGAGTTAATAAATTTTAACCCTTTAAAGCCAAATGGATCATCATCATTCTCTATTACTTTCCGGATGCGGTCGTTAAAATATTGCGGATAACTTTTGATGATGGCGGTGGCTGTTTTGCTCAGCGGACTGTCTACAAAATATTCCAATGGGGGAAGACGGTTTTCAAGTTCAAGCTGGTTAAGCGCATATAAAATTTCCTGTGTGCGTCCCACACTGAAGGCTGGCATAATCAACTTACCTTTTTTTGAAATACAGGTATGGTTGATCCATTCCAGTAATGCATCCGGTGTGGGGTTGTGTTCATCATGCAGGCTGTTGCCATAAGTGCTTTCTATCAAAATATAATCTGCCTGTTCAAATCTTTCAGGCGCTTTTAAAATTACATCACGGTAACGGCCTACGTCACCGCTGAAAGTAAGGCGGGTTAGTTTTCCATTTTCGGTAATTCTTAAATGTACAGCGGCACTGCCGATAATATGACCGGCATCTGTATAACAAAATTCAATGCCGGCCTCAATAGTAAACCAGGTATCGTATTCAATTGTTTCAAAAAAGTCAACCGCTCGCAGCGCATCTGCGGTAGAGTATAACGGCTGCAGGTAAGGTTGTCCTTCTGCTGCCCGGCGTTTATTTATAAATTTTAAATCACTTTCCTGTATGCCGGCAGAATCTTCCATCAGCACAGCGGAAAGATCTTTGGTAGCTGGTGTAGCAAATATTTTACCATTGAACCCATCCTTCACCAGCTTTGGTATTAAGCCGCTGTGATCAATGTGGGCGTGTGATAGAATAAGGTAATCTATTTCAGCAGGTATAAAACCGAAACTTGCATTGAGTTCATCTGTCTCCTGGCCCATGCCCTGGAACATACCACAATCCAGTAATATTTTTTTGCCGTTGTTTAAAGTAAGTAAGTGTTTGGAACCTGTTACAGTTCTTGCAGCTCCGTGAAAAGCTATTTTCATCGTCAGAATATATTTAGTGTTTGAAGATAGCGAAAAGCGATTGTGTAAATAATAAATACTAAAAAATAAATTGGATTTTTGAGCAAGAAATATAAAGAAATTAAATTCAGTTTATCACCTCACTGTCAAAGAAATACAATGGGCTACCCGTTACTTTGGAACGGCCACTCAACAAATTTAAACAAGGAATGTTCTATTTGCTCAACTAGTTAAATAAACCAACATGCAGCATTATTCCATCGCTGAAATAAAAACATGGGACCGATTTTACAGGGCCAATTTTATCAATTGCTTAAGTGGTTTTAAAAGCGCCACTTTAATAGGGACCATCGGCACAAATAAAGTAGCCAACCTGGGTGTCTTCAGTAACCTGGTACATCTTGGTTCAGACCCGGCATTGATTGGCTTTATCAACCGGCCCAGGGAAGCTGCGCCTCACACCCTTGCTAATATCGAGGCCACGGGTGTATACACTATGAATCATATTCACCCATCATTTATACAACAGGCGCACCAGGCAAGTGCAAAATATGCCGCAGATGAAAGTGAGTTTGAAGCAACTGGGCTTGGTATAGAATGGAGGGAAAACTGTACCGCACCTTTTGTTGCCGAAAGTAAAATCAAATATGCAATGGAACTGGTAGAAATCATTCCTATCCGGCACAACGGAACTTTCTTTATAATTGGTAAAGTACTGGACGTATATATTGATAAAACTATTCTTGCCCGCGACGGCTACCTTCACCTTGAAAAAGCGGACAGCGTTTGCAGTCTTGGCATAGATGGATACTATGCTACAGACTTATTAGGAAGATTTGCACATGCCAGACCCGGCAAGCCGATCGAGCAAATATAACTTGGCTAAACGTAAAGAATTTTACTTCCCATCCAATATTTTGTATCCGCCGAAGTATTAAAATATTGTATGCGAAAACCGCATTTTAACTGCCATACCATTTTAAATAAATAAATACTTGTCCAGATCATTTTTTGTATTAATTAATTGTTATTTTTAAAAACAATTCGGTTAAGTATATTCAAGTACTCTTTGTCCCTTTTTCTAAGAAAGCATATTATTAATATTAAATTGATTAGTATGTTATCAACGGATAATAAAAAACTGCACAAACAATTTGCCCCTTCACCTGAACAGAATTATGTACATGGTAAGACGAATGCTTATTTAGGTGAAATCAGCTCACTAAGTAGTTACATTATTTCAGTACCCATTGTATTAATAACCTGCTATTTATTTTACGATATTGCTGATGGTGATACGATTATTGCCTGGGGTAAAGAAGACAGCTTTTTTGAATGGCTTACAGCCTTAGGTTATTTTGTTTCAGCGGTATTGCTGATGTGCACTTTTAAAAATAACAGAAATATATTTTTATTTCTGTTGGCCATCGTACTTTTTTTTGGCACCGGCGAAGAGATCAGCTGGGGCCAGCGGATATTTGGATTTGCAACGCCGGAAGAAATCAATAAAATAAACGTGCAGCATGAATTTAATATTCATAACATGATTGTGTTTGATGGCAAAACGATGGATGGAGGTGTGAAAAGAGGGCTTTCACGATTTTTTGAAATGGATTTGCTGTTTAAAATATTTACCATTTTTTTTGGAATTGTATTGCCATTGTGCGTATACCATTTTAAGGCGATTTTCAAGCTTTCACAAAAATTCAAAATACCAGTACCTCCTATTTCAATTGGCATATTTTTTCTTATATCATGGATTATGTTAAAATTGTCATTAGCAGCTTTTCCCCCTGCACCTGTCACCGCGTCTGCTGATGCCATTCGTCATTATTGGAGGATATATATGGCAGGTCCGGAGATTGCAGAATTTATAGGCTCATACACGTTGGCAATCATTTGTCTCTATTTTTACAATTACCGTAATAAAAATATTATGGGTAAAGATTTTAAGCAACTAGGTTCCATTAATGCTTAACAAAGCTAAAAAGTAGTATCTGTAAATGTAAACAAATACTACTTTTTAGCTTTGAAAGACCATGTTATAAAAAACTCCGCCACGAGTTCTCCGTTATTATTAATTCCGGTAGATTTTACTTTGATTGTTTTACCCTCGCCCGATGCTATGGCGGCTTCAATTGTTTGATTAATATCAAGGCCCTGTGCACATGTAAAAGTTGTGATGCCTGTCGCCTTTTTAAAATAGGCAGCTTCCAAACCAGTTACCAGCATGGATATGGCAGGATTGCTTTTGAAGGTATGCGTCATAGCCAGCACGCCGGTGCTGAGTTCTGCTGCCATGGCGAGGCAGGCGAAATAGGTTGATTTGAAAGGGTTTTGAGAAAACCATTTGTAAGGTACAGTTACAGTAGCACCTGCTTCATCAATTTGTTGAACCTTTACTCCTGAAAAAAAAGCAGCCGGTAATTTGGTTAGCAAAAAGAGCGGAAACTTAAACCGGTTTCGCACAAGCTGGATAAATTCATCTTTATTGGAATTCATTATACATGTTTTTCACACAATGATTACAAGAGATACAAAGTAGACAAAGAAGCATATCAACTGAAATTTTATTTGCGGAAAAATGACCAGTTATTATTTATAGTTTTCAGCTGCCAGTGATTTTGGTGTCCATTGCTGTAAAAATTCAAACACCTTCTTTTGATCGTAGCTTTTCTTTCCATCTTCCAGGTATTCGCTGTTTTGGGTGTGGATGCGGTGGCCTTTGGCATCTAAAATAATAAATACCGGAAAGCCGAAACGTTGCGGGTAACCATATTTTGAAAATACATCTTCATTCTTGTTTTCTTTACTGAAGTTCAACTCATACCAAACAAAGCTGCTGTTGATCAATGAATCAATCTGCGGATTTGCTTTGCTGATTTTTGCGAACTCCAGGCACCAGCTGCACCAGTTACCACCTGCCTGCAGCACTACAAATTTATTTTCAGCGGCGGCTTTTTTTACAGCCACTTCAATATCTGCTTTGGCATCTGCCGCCGCGTCGTATAACTTCTTTTCCTGCGCAAAAATGGAAAATGATATAAGCATCAGGCTGATAAAAAAGAACAAGTTTTTCTTCATAGGTTTAAAGATAAATGATAATTGTTTGCAGATGGATACCGCTAAAATAAAATGCCTGTTTTAACTTCACTTTGTTTGGGCGATGGTTTCTTTTACACCCTGCTGATAAGTAGTTGGTGTAAAGTTAAACCGGGTATTAAATTTAGAGGAATCAAATACATAGTCGCGGTCGTACTGGTACATCATTTCTGGCATTTCCCTCATAAGTGGCATGAACAGGCCCAACAATTTTAGTAACCACATGGGCAATGTAAAAATCTTGTCGGGTACATTCATTTCTTTTGTAAAGAGGCTGATCATTTCTTTTCCGGTCAGTGCGTTTTTATCAGTTGGTAAATGCCATACCTGTCCGTATGCATCAGGCGTATTTCCCAGTATGGCCGTGGCTTTTGCCGCATCAGGTGTATAGGTGAAAGAGTGTTTTTTATCCGCCTTTATAAACCAGTTGGGCTTTTTGCCCTTTTTAATATTTTTATAAACGACTTCTATCAAAAAACTTTTGTCATTATCCGGTCCGTAGAAATCGGCCGAGCGTGCGATTAAACCGGTTAGCTTGCCTTGCTTTACAGCCGCCATCAGCATGTCTGCTATTTGCCGGCGTACCATTCCTTTTTTGCTGGGCGGATTGATGGGCGAATCTTCCGTCATGTGCGGTATGGCATTGATATCATAAAGATATACGTTGTCGAAGAAAACCAGTTTGGCATTGTGTTTAATGCAGGCATCAATGGTGGCCTGCATCAGCTTTGGCCACTTCTCCTGCCACACTTTTAAGGTATATTCAAAACCAACAAGGAGATAAACAACATCTGAGCCGGCGATGGCTTGTTCTACCTGCGCAGGATCTGACAAGTCTGCCGGCAAGAGTTCATCCGTTGCATTTACTTTTTTGGGATTGCGGCTTACCAGGCGGATGCTGCTGGTATAGGTTGTTAACTCTTTGGCCAGTACCGAACCGATTGTTCCGTTTGCTCCTAAAATTGTCTGCATAATTTATTTGCTTTAGACCGTCCGTTTTAAAATAAACTTAAAATGCGTACACGCCCGCTCCGCTTCGATAAAAGTTCCTTTTTGCACAACCGTACAAGAGGGCGACGCAACGATGATCCACATTGCTTCTTAGCCCGGACCATTAATTTATTGCTTATCTATTTCAACCACGCAACCAACCACTTTATTTTTATCCGTGGCATCTGCTTTAAAATAAATGCCTCCATTATTGGTGCTATTGAAATTTACATTTTTTATGGCCACACTGCTGATGACTTCATTTAATTTACCTGCGTAGGTTGACTGGCTGCTTTTGTTAATGGATGTATTGATGGCGTTGTAATCCAACGGCTCTTTACTTACCACAATACCCATAAAATCTTTGGTGCCCAAACTATCCGCACGGATGGATTGCGCTTTTGGAAACAGCCTGTAACCCGTGATACCGCAATACGGCGAGTGGATAGGTTTGTAGGGAAACAACACAAAGCTATTACCCCCAGGGTTTGGCGTAAACAAATAAATGTAGCACTCAATGGCGTTTTTAATTTCTATTTTAAACTTAGTGCCTTTCCGTACAGGCGTAGTAGTTATGAAGGTGTTGGCGGTGCTCACTTTTAACGGAATGTATTGTTTGGTATCGTTGTTTACGAGGCCAATATTACATTCAAAATCTACGTTCAATGCAGCTCCTCTTTTTGGCATGGGATCAATGCCATAGGCTTCTCTTACAAACTCTTTAAAATCACCATAACGTACCCAGCCAATGCCGTTTTGTCCCCACTCAGGTCCCCAGCTGTTCATGATCTGGAAAGCGCCACCTTCAAGGCGGTCATCATACCCTATAACGCATAAGGCATGCCCGCCAAAGCCTGTCTGGCTGTAATCTTCCTGCGTTGGGTGCCATACTTTCTGCCCCATCATACCTTCCATAAAACTACCGCCTACCATCATGCCAATTACTACCGGTGCATCTTTGGCAAGATGTTCTTTTACAGCACGAAGGCTTAAATTGGTAACGCCATCGCCTTCGGTTAAACGGTTAAAACCATGCATGCGGTTTCGTGCCGCCTCACCCATCATTTGATTGGTGGGCTGACGGCTGCAATTATTTTCATCGTATGGAAATTCATTGTATGGAACAGCGCCTTTGTTGGTCATAAATTCCATGGCCTTCAGAATGAAAGAGCCCTGGCAGCCATCCATACCGATTTGGTTATATAAAAATGCCGGACTAAATGCTACATTGTTTGGATTTTGGGCAGTGCTGGCGCTTTCAATAATACTACGGGCGGCATAGCCACTACTCCAGGCTACGCAACTGCCTTGCTTGCCCTGGTTCTGCCGGTCGGGTGCAAAGCGCAGCAGGGAAACGCTTTCTGGCAAAGGGTTTTTTGTATTATCATCTTCCAGGCCTTCGTACACACTGGCTTTTTTAAATTCGTTGGGATCCAGTGTGCCGCCTTTTGTAAAATTAGACACAACATTGGCAACAGTGGAAAGCCCGGTACAGGATTGGTTCCGCAATAGAAAATAGCCGCCTGCCGCTAATACAAGTATCAAAATCATACCGCCGCCACAGCCACCTTTTCCGCCGCCGGTACCTCCACCGCCTCTTCCGCCAAACAGGCTGAATACAAGGGGCAAAAAATTCAGGAGTGTTCCCAAACCTCCGCCGCCACGTCCGCCACCTGAGCTAAATCCGCCGCCACCGCCACTTCCGCCATTGTAATCTTCATTGCTGTCCTGCGGATCGTCTACCATTTCCAATGCCATAAAATATTGTTTTGATTTAATTATTGATAAATAAAAGTAGGAGATTTTTTATAACAGGCGTAAGTAAATTTATCGGAAGCTTTTTCTTGATGCTGCAAAGCCTTGAATCAATTCTTTTCTTTTTCCAGTATTTCAAACTGTCTTGAAACACTGACGCCATTTTCATCTACCAGGGTTATGATGTGTTTTCCCGGTGAAGGATTCAAAGCGATCCGGTGAAAGTTTTGTGTAGTACCTGCAAAATTATCATCGAGGCTCCAGTAAATTTTTGCGCCGGCCCGCCGGTGGGCGGCGGTAAAAATGGTATTGCCTTTTTGGCCGCTTACTTCGAAGGGTACATATATTTTTGCGTCGGGTTGAGGATAGATAATTTCTATCAGTCGGCCTGTCTCTGCAAAATTACACCTGGGCTTAAAAGCAGGCAACACTTTATAATCGGCATTTTTTTGTTTGTAATAGTATTCCATCGCAGGGGATAAAACGAACCAGCTTTTATGTTGCATAGCAGATGGACTTTCACAATCTTCAGTAACCCTGTACTGGCCGGCTGGATCCAGGTTAATCATTTTATGGTATGGACAGAGTGGGGCTTTTTGCCCGTTGATTGGCATGAATAAAGTATCCACATCCGGACAATCTATGTTTGCCCGAAAGCCGCTTTGTTTGCACACAGCTACATTGCTATAATTAAAAATGGGTTTATTAAACCACGGTACATTCGGCAATAAACGAAAAATATCAAACAGTATGGGTGCCGCTGTTTTAATGCCAATCAGTCCTGGTCGCCCTACTCCATCTGTATTACCTACCCACACTGCCACCACATTTTTTGGCGTGATGCCAATCGCCCATCCATCCCTGAAACCAAAGCTGGTACCGGTTTTCCAGGCAATGGTTTGAGAAGAAACAAATTCCTGCCACAAGCCTTCTTCACCCGGACGCATTACTTCCTTCATGGCCTGGAAAGTGAACCATATGGAAGTCGCATCCAGCGGAATATTTTTTTTAGCTACGTTTATTTTTGGCGGCGGCAATTTATAATTGGGTGGATGAAAATCATTGGTATTGAGATTGCCTTCATTTTTTGCCTGGTGATTCAATGCCCTTGCCATGGAAGCATAAACGCCTGCAAGATCCCACATAGTAACTTCGCAACCGCCGAGAATCAAACTTAGCCCGTAAGTATCAGCTGAACGGTTCAGCGTTGTAATGCCGCACTGTTGCAGGGTTTCGTAAAATCGCTGGTATTTATATTGCTGTAATAATTTTACCGCTGGTATATTCAGACTTCTTGCCAGTGCATTGCTTGCAGGTACGGCGCCATCGTAACCCAGGTCGAAATTTTGTGGCGCATAATTGCCAATTTGCATAGGGATGTCTGCAATGATGCTGTTGGGCAAAATCAATCCATCGCTTAGCATGGACGCATAGAGAATTGGTTTTAATGCGCTGCCCGGGCTTCGGGGCGCTGCAATTACATCTACATCGCTTTCCATTTCTTTATCGTCCGGGGCATAAATATTGCCCACATATGCCAGCGTATTTCCTGTCTCTACATCCAGTACCAGTGCGCAGGCATTGTTGATACCATTGCCCTTTAAAACAGACTGGTGTTGCTGAACAATATTGGCGACTTGCTTTTGCAAGCTGCCATCTACCGTAGTATTTACTTTCGTTTGTTCGTTACCGTTATGATCGTTTTTAAAGCGTTGAAATAAATGCAGTGCGTTTTGTGGTAAGGCCAAAGGTTCTCCGGGCAACGGTTCCAGCTTAGCGAGGTTGCAACTGCTCTCGTCAATTTTATTATTGCTTTGCAGGTTATCCAACAACCGGTTCCGTTTCTTTAACAATACGTCCCTGTTTTTTCCTGGATGTACGAGGGCTGGTGCATTGGGCAATACGGCCAGTGCCGCCATTTCGCCCCAGCTTAATTTATCCGGACTGCGGCCAAAGTAGCGCCAGGCTGCTGCATCCAATCCTACTACATTGCTGCCGAATGGCGCATTGCTTGCGTACAGGGAAAGAATTTCTTTTTTTGAATACGATACCTCTACCCTTACAGCAAGGATACTTTCTTTTATTTTGTTCCAGATACTGCGGCGGTTGTCTTTTTTTGATAACCTGATTACCTGCATGGTGAGGGTGCTGCCGCCTTGTGCTGTCTCCCTGTTTTTGATATCTTTTATAAACGCCCTGCTGATAGCAATTGGATCTACCCCGGGATGATAAAAAAAGCGTTTGTCTTCAAATGTAGTAATGCAGTCAATAAATTTTTGCGGTACATTTTTGTTGGCTGGAAAACGCCATTGGCCATCTGCTGCAATGGTTGCATTGAGCAGGTTACCATCTTTATCTTCGATGACATAACTGGTTGGAACATTGAATAATTGTTTGGGTAATGCAAACCAGAACCAGGTTAGTAATATCAGAGCGAGTAGCCCCCATCCCCTAAATGGGAGTTTGAAGCGGAGTTGGCGCCAGGCATTTTTAAAGATTCTACTTTTATTTTTTTGGGTGAGCACTTTATGAATATTTCATTTTTCCTGGTTCGCTAATTAATCCCAATTAGGTTGACTTCAATTTGGCAGGCAGTGCCTGCCGAATCTTATAATCTTATTGCGGGTTATCAATACACTTCATAATTATCTATAAAGCCATTGTGCCGGGGCCCTCTAAACTTCGTTGAAGCTACTTCTTACAATTTCGTAAATGGGAAAGCTCATCCTGATCGTAATTATTTACCTTCTATTATTGCTTTAACTTTCTTTTGCAATTCCTTTTTATCGGGCAGGTAAAGCTGATATTTTGAAACAAATATTTTATTGGAAATCCCTCCCGTTGCATATTCAACCAATACTTCGTCTTTCTCTGTGGATAAAATAATTCCGATGGGCTCATTGTCGCCTACTACATTTTCTTCAGTTTTAAAATAATTAAGGTACAGATTCATTTGCCCGATGTCACCATGGTTTACCTTCCTGATTTTAAGATCGATGATTATAAAACACTTTAAAATGCGATGGCAGAAAACAAGATCAATTGAGTAGTGCTTATTACGAAGTGATATTTTATATTGCCTGGCAACAAAGGTGAAACCTTTGCCCAGCTCCAATAAAAATTGCTGTAAGTTATCTATTACCTTTTGCTCAAGTCCCCTTTCAGACACGCGGTAACTTATGGGAATTTTAAGAAAGTCCAGCACATAAGGATCTTTTACTACCGTTGTTGCGTCAGCTACAACGTGCCCTTTTTTTGAAAGTTGCAATACCCCTTTTTTATCCTTACTTAATGCAAGGCGTTCAAATAAAGAGGAATCAATTTGTCTTTCAAGTTCCCTGGAACTCCACTTCTCATGGATCGCTTGCCTTTCATAAAATCGTCTTGCGAAAGTGTCGGTAATACCTATCAGTGCTATAATATGAGTCCAGCTCAATTTGGCAGGCACTGCCTGCCATTTCTCATAACTTAGATAAAATCTACGCATATCCAGCACATTGCGTCTGCCAAATCCTTTCCCAAATTGCAAAGTTAAATCCTTTGAAAGCCTTGTCAGTAGCTCAGTTCCGTATTCTGCCCGCTCCATTCCCTGCTGCTCAAATTCAACGATGTGTCTGCCAATTTCCCAATTGGCTTTTACCAACTCAGTATTAATTGCCCTCACTGCATTTTGCCTGGCCACCTCAATTGTAAGACCAATAGCAGCTAATAGTTTTTCGTATTTAGGTTTTGCAGGCTTCATGTTTTATTTTGCTTTAATCATCAACAACAGTTACAATTTACTTATTGATTTTAAAAAAATTTTTTCCAATTCTATTTTACCCTTGTTTAAAAAAATCCGTTTATGCTTTTTGAATTAAGCACCTGCTTATATCAATACAGTAGCAAGTTTAATGCGTCGCCAAAAGCTATAAAACCATAAGAGGGCGATGCAACGATGATCCACATTGCTTCCTGGCCGGGACAAAAAATGTACTATACTTATTATTAAACCGCTGCCGGGGCTTGCAGCCGCCGGCAGGGTCTTGCTTACTGATGTTGCGGATCAACTACCTCAACCCATTTGCCATTTACACCAGCCGTAATACTGTTATCATACATGGCTTCGGTGAAGGTGCCCGGCAAAAAGTAACGGCCCAGATACGAGGCATTCAATTGCACATAATAAGTAAGCGTTTCAAACTGGTTGATGTTAAAATAAGTGTACAGGCGATCATCGCGGATATCCTGGTACGTTGAGTAGGAAGATTTAAAGGAGCCTTCGCCACCGAGCATGCGGGCATTCAATATCTCCCAGCCGCTGGGAAATATTTGCGTTAATGCCATCTGGCTGTAAGTACCACGCCGGCCTGTATTTTTAACGGTTACTTTGGCTACAAAATCTGTTCCCTGTGCTAGCTTGCTGATGTCAACCGTAGCACCATTTTGCGTAAGGTAACTGACGGACATTGTGAGCAGCGCAGGGTTGTTGTTTACTTTTAAACTATCGCCGCTTAAAGGCCGCCCTTTGGTGATGAGGCGCACATACAACGTGTTAGTGCCGTTGTTACTGACCAATACATTGGCGCTGCCGTTTTTAAACAATACAGGTAACTGGCGGATGTAGGAAGCCGAATTAATGTCGGTTGCCTTTGCGCCTGCCGAAGCCCTGGCAATGATCTTGGCACCCGATGGATTTTTACCGCAATACTTTGCGATAGCGATCAGTGAATACGCCGTAGTTTGTGTACTGTACCAATCATCCTGCGAAAGTTTGGCTGCAATGGTGGGCAACAATTGCGCGGCCTGGTTTCGTTTACCCATGATGGTTAGTGTTTCCAGCACCATGGCTTCGTCCCGCAGATCTGAGCCGAAACTAATGCCCGGATTGGGACGCGGAGCGAAGGTGGTGGACAAGCCCTGGATGAGCGCCTGAGCGGTTGCATCCTGGCCGGCAAGCTTGTAGGCTGCAGCCAGCCGCCATTTACCTTCGGGCGACAAATATTTAAATTCTTTCAGCCGGTTCATAGCACCGAGCTCGGGTGCTTTGGCAAGTGCGAGGGTATATAGGCGATAAGCCTGTGTAAGATCTGCACCATAAAAGTTGGTGCTGTTTATCACCCAACTGTTGGCCTTGCCGCGTTGATAATTTTTCCATAGCTGCAATAAATTATCGCTTACAAAAAAGCCGTTGGCTTGCGCCTCCACCAAAAAGTGCCCTGCATAGTTGCTGCCCCATTCATCGCTTTCTCCTCCGCCGGGCCAGTAACTAAAGCCTCCGTCGGGGCGCTGAAAATTTTGCATTCTTGCGATGCCCGCTTTTACATTTTTATCTACCAGCGATTTTTTATACTCATCCAAATCTGTCAGCTGATTTAATACCAGTTGTGGAAAAACGGCAGAGGTAGTTTGTTCAATACAGCCATGCGGATATTCAATTAAATAGTCTAGCCGCTTTTGTAAATTCATAGATGGCAGGCTTGAAATTTCGACAACGGCGGTACTTGTTGCAGCCACACCAATGGCGTTGGCCACTGTGTTCCATTGCTGGCCCGGTGCCAGTGTAATTTCACTCAAGCTTGTCACCGCAGGGTTCGGATTTCTTATATCAAGCTCCACTTCATAGTCTGCTTTTTCGCCACCGGAACTGGCAAGTAATTTTACTTTACCTACACCTGTGTTTGGCTTTACTTTTACATCAAAGTACAACATCTGTTCGCCCGTTTGTGTAAAGCTGGCTGATTGTGCTGATGTACCAACAACCTCTAAATATGGATTTGACTGCAGCATTACGTTTACATTTTTAATATTGTTCTCCATCGCAAAAACCGTTACGGGCAACTTGATGGTTTCGCCCGGACCAAGTACCCTTGGCATAGTTGCCAGCAGCATCAGCGGCTTTTTTACTGCGACTGTTTTTTCTGTTGATCCATAACTGCCTTCGTGTGCCGCTACCACCATGGCTTTTACAGAACCGATGTATGATGGTAGTCTGAATGTTTTGGTTTGCTGCTGTCCTTTTCCTAAATGAAATGGCCCAAGATATTGCACCACTGGCTTAAACCTGTTGGCTGTCTTTTGTTTTACCGGGCCTCCTTCTGCATCGCCGCCGATGGTTAAAATGCGTTCCAGGTCGCCACCCCATGCGCCAATTACATAATCAAACAAATCAAAGCTTTTTACTCCCAGCGCTTCTCTTGCATAAAAGGCTTCATGTGGATCAGGTGTTTTAAATCTTGTCAGATCAAGCAATCCCTCATCCACAATGGCTATGCTGTAGGTCATTTCTTTTCCCTGTTGTTCGCTTACGGTAAATGAAACATTTTGCTCCGGCCGGATGGCAGATGCCATGGTTAAAACCGGGTGCAACAAAGTGTTTTTATCTTCTACAAAAATGGGGATAGAGCCATACATCCTGATCGGCAAATCATTGATGGTTTGTGCATGCGGTTGTAACAGACTTACGGTTGCATAAATGTTCGGTGCCATCGCTGCATCTGCTTTAAACTTCACCTGCGTTTGGCCCTGCGTGGTTTCCTGCCAAAAGCTTTTTATTACTTTGCTGCCACTTTCCAAACTTACCAAAATGCGGCCGCCTTTACTGCTCGGTATGTTCAATTGTACTTCATCTCCAACATTGTATTTTTCTTTATTGCTCGCAAATGATAACATCGAAGCAGCGGATTGGTCTTCATCCCCACTCCTGCTTTGCCAGCCCGGCTCATCAATATAAAATGTTGATCCGGTGGTGTGACCGCTCTTAATATCTTTTACTAAAATCAGGTAACGGCCCCATTCATTTGCTGACGTTCCAAACTGCCACTGCCCCTTGCCATTGCTAAGCTGAACGGTTTCTTTTTTTAATAATTTATTGTATTCATTTTGCGTAAAGTTGCTGAGGTTGTCGCCGTTGTCATCCCACCACCAGCGCCATTGTATGCGATAAAATTGCACCTCCACTGCTGTGTTGCCACCAAGCAAATTTCCTTTGCTGTCAACGTTTACAATTTGCGTAGTGTGGGTTTTGCCGGCTAGTAAATAATCAAATGGCTTTTCGCCTTCGGGTAATTTTAAACCGGCATAACTCGTATACGGACTGTAAGGCACCGTCATATTATCAATGCTGAAACTACCGCCGGGTTCAAAAACTTTAATCACCATATTGGCGGTCAGCATGCCCGGTGCCGATTCATCCATTTCAAAATTTGGTTTGATGGTGGCATTGCCTTCAGCATCCAGCGTGCCATCTAAAATGGTTTTGCTTTGCGTGCTGTAATTGCTGGTAGGGTTATCAAAATCATAACCGGTAAATTTTGCAAAGCCTGTTTTTTTAGCATACAGGGATGCATCAATTTTTGCTTTCAAATTTTTACCCGGTGTACCGAATAACCATTTGGCATTGATGGTGCCTGTGGTTTCATTGCCTTTGCCCAGCACTGCATCTTTACCAAAATCAACATTAATTTTTAAGCGGTTGGGCATCACTGTTTCTACCTTGATCGTCTTTTCAAAATTAGCGCCACCACATTTTATTTTTGCCAGCCAGTTACCGGTTGACGAGCTGACATCCGTATTGGTTTTAAATAAATAGAAGCCGTCTGTAACATCGTTTTGTATAATGTGTTTGTACAATTGTCCCTGCGGTGTAAACAGGCTGAATTCTACCGGGTGATCCTGTGGTAATTTCTTTTCCTTGTCTTCAATAATGCAATTGATGTACATCGTATCTCCCGGCCGCCATACACCACGTTCGCCGAAGATAAAACCCTTAATGCCATTCTTCACTTCTTCCCCACCCACATCAAAACGGCTTAACGCCAGAGAACTTCCATCATCCAGTTTTAAATAGCCCCGCTCATTTCCTTTTTTTGCAATCAGTAAGTATGGCTTTCTTTTGGTATCAATGGTAGCAAATCCGTCACTGCCACTTTTGCCTTTGCTGATGATGGTTTGCTGGTAATCCATTATCTCCAGGTCAACATCATTCATTGGCTCTGTCGTGAGGATATTGCTGACTGCTACCAGCAAACTATTGCTGCTGCTGCGTTTGGCGGTAAGGCCGATATTACTTGCTAAAATGTTTCTTGTCGCCCAACGGTCTTTGTTGTAATACGATTTGCTGGCAGGATCATCTTTACGTTGCCAGTTATAACCGTAGGGATAGTAGGTGTCATAGCGTTTCCAGAATTCATCATCTTCATCCACGCCATTGTTGTTGCTGTAATTCTCTTCCTCATCACCATAATAATTCTCCTCTTCCCCTGCATCTTTTGCAGTGGTATCTGCAGCGCCCTGGTACAAAGAATATTGTGGTCTGAAGCCGATGGTAACATGATAAATGGCGCCGGGTTCTGTTTTTAAGAATTTATCAATGTCCAAACTAAAATGCTGGTGTTTATGCAGGTCCAGTGTTTTGTCATCATCCAGCCGCAAGGTTTTTTGTACGATTGGTTTGGCTACACGGCGCAGGTCTGAATTGCCGCCGAGATTATTATCCTGTAAAAACTGCGGCACATTATTTTCAAATATTTTGATGATGCTGATGTCGACCGCATTTAAATTAATGGCCTCAAAAGGCAGCACCAAACGGCCGGAGTTCGGCAGTATATTTCCCTTGCCCTGGATCTTTACTGAGGGCATTTTATTTTCAAAATTGATGTTGCTGGTAAACCCGTTACTCAATGTATCGCCCCAGGTATTTTTTATGCCTGCATTAATGTTGACAGTATAATTGCCATCCAGTTTTCCACTGGTAAAAACTTTTACTTCGCTACCATTGATGGTGTAGGAAATATCGGCCTGGTTGCTGATGGTTATCAAACCGGTAAGGTCCTGGCCAACCAATATTGGATCACTAAACTGCACCGATGCATATTGCTGTGCTTCGTTGGTGGCTGCTACATTCAGCACTTTAAAATCTCCCGCCGCAGGTACGGCTATTTCTTTACTGCCTTTCAATTCAATGCCCATCGGCTGTCCGTTCCAAAGTAAATTCACATTGCTGGCGTTGTTACCCCGGGCAATCGCTTCCACAATAAAGTTGTGCGATTTGGCAACATCGTTGTGCTGCCAGTTTATTTTTAAAGCATTCCCGTTTTGTGAAGCCGATAACAATTTTTCAATCTCTGTTCCCTTTTCAACATCGGCTGTTTCAAGGTTGCCTCCCAGTGACATTTTATTTTTAGTGCCGTTGCTGCGCAAACCTTCGTCTGAAATTTTAAACGATGGCTTCGCCGTTTGCATACTGAATTTAAAGTCGCTGTATTTATCGGGCACCTTGGTAACCTTGCCCAGACTGAATTGTACCTGGTACAGCTGGTTGGGTTTTAAATATTCATCGGGCTTAAATTCAATGGTGGTGGCGTCTACCCATCGTGCTTTACCTTTCACCGAAGGCGAAATATCAAACAGCGTTTCCTTCACCTCTTCACCCAATGTATGCGTGGTGTTGGCGGCGGCAGCCAGTTGAATACGCACGGCTGCAGTCTTGCTGATAATGCCGGTAGTATAAGCATCCATATACTTACTAAAAGCAGGAGCTACTTCAATCCATTTGTCTTTTTTACTGCAGGAGAACAAGAAGAAAATTAAAGAAAGGCACAGAAGGGTACGCAAAAAAGTTGCACTGAACTTTTCAGAACGGTTAACAGCATCGGGGTCCATAATGGTTTTGTATTTTTTTGTGCAGTACAACCAGGATGGTGGTACTGTTAGGTTTGCTGATGTAAATGTTATATAAAATATTGACATCCGCAAGATGCAGAAAAAATAAATGCTGTTAAACTATTTGTAAAACAATCTTCTGGAAAAGGAAAGATTTTTGTCCGGGCTTCAATTTTTCAATTTAGCTTCATTGGCGTCGCACTCTTGTACGGTTGTTTTTTATAGCGGCTTTTATTGAAGCGTAGATTTATCTTTTAAAAAAATGAGGATGAAAAATAATGGCATTTTGTGCCTGGGAAAATCTCCCGCATCAGGCTGCGGCCTGATGTCATTTAGTTTAGCATTGCTATTTTAATTGTCACGCCCTTCAGGGCGTGGAATCAAGAATAATTATTAGTTTTATTGGCTTTAGCCAAACTATTATTTGGGCTAAAGCCCAATTTCTTATTTCTATTTTTTATCCACGCCCTCAAGAGCGTGGCAATTAAAACCTTAACCAAATAACATTGCGCATTGGCCTGTTGCGGCAAGGCCAATTTCATTATTACATTCCTGTTCCCCGTTTCTTTTCTTCCGCAATTTTAAATGCCAGCGGACCGTTGCCGGCAATTAAAAAATAAACCAACAATAGCAGCACAACAATTGTAATAAACAATTCGGAATAAGGAAGTAATACATCTTTAGCCATATTTACGAAAATGATGGCGCCTATCAATACAGGTATTTGTATCAGGCAGGCAAAACGGGTAAATAAACCGAGTACCAGCATGATGCCGCCAACAATATGAATAAAGGGAATTACATGCGCCAGTAAAACCGTAAGGAAAGAACCAAAAGTATCTCTGCCCGACGACATAAGACTAATGAGTAAACTGGTGTTGCGGAGAAAGTCGATGCCTTTGTAACAGAGGAATACGCCCAGGGCGATGCGTATAATATCTACCCATTTAGGATGATGGTGATCGCCCCAATATTCAAACCGGTGGAGAATGTCCATAACATAAATTTTTAGGATGTAGAAAAAAAGAACTGCTATAAATGTAAGCCTTTTTTGCTTTTTTTCAAAGCACTTTATTCAGGTGTTCATAACCCGCACAGAGCAGTATCATCTGCAAAATTTGAGTATGTAAAAAAGGGAGCCAAGCTAATAATACAACAGTTTGCAAACTGCAGTTGCTACAGATAATCGAATGAACCTGCGAATTTAAGAGGTGTACCACAATGCTACAAACGTACAAGTGTGCGACGCAACGGCTGTTTCACAGAGCTGTTGTTTTGGCCCGGGCAAAAACTATTAAAATGGAATCATTAATAAAGCTGCTCATCATATTCCAGCTCCGGTGTAGCCGTTTTTTTGTCGGCGAAAAATTTATTTTTCCACGCTACGGTTGCAGCCAGTAAAGCCATTACAATCAGTAACGACAAGCCTTTTGACAGATCAGAAATTTTTGAGATAAAGCCAATGATTGAAGGTCCGGCGAGGAAGCCTATCAGTCCGCCCGTTGTAACCATAGCAAATCCTTCAACGGTGCTTGTACCCGGAATGTTGGCCGCCGCACTAAATAAAACGGGCACAATACAGGACGAGCCAAAACCAATTAAGATATATCCAAGTATGGCAACGGGAACCACAGGTGCCAATACAACAATGGTAAACCCTGTTGCCGATAACAGGCAGCCAGTGATCACGATTTTTTTACTGCCAATGGAGGCGATGAGGCCGTCGCCGTTTAATCTTCCAAGTGTCATGGCAATTGAAAAACCGGCGTAGCCAAAGCTGATGAGCGCCTTGTGCGCATGCAGCGTTTCTTTCAGGTAAATAGCGCTCCAGTCGGCCACACAACCCTCTGCCATAAAAGTGACCATGCAGATAAAGGAAATGCCCAAAATAGCTGGCGAGGGAAGTTTAATTCCGGAACGGCTGTGAATAATATCCTGGTGTATGAGTAAATGCTTTTGATTGAGCGTGATAATGATTAAAATGGTGCTGGCTACAATTACAATCTGCCATCCAGCCACGATATGCAATGAAATGAGTAATGCGGCCAAACCGGCGCTTACCGCACCGCCCAAACTATACATGCCATGGCAAGTGCTCATGAATAAGCGGCCTGCTTTTTTTTCCATGATGTTTACTGTTGCATTTGCAGATACACCGTTCAAAAAACTGCAAAATCCATAAAGGTATAGTATCAGCCAAAACATGGGCCTGTTAAGCGAATTGATTTGCAATATCATGAGGAGGCAGAGCAAGCGGTAACCATTCAGCATCCAGCGGCCAACAGGCACTTTGCTGAATATTCTTGTAGATAACAGCATGCCACTGATAGCACCAAGTGGCGACAACAGCAATGACAAACCGAGGCTGCCATCATCAAAATTTAGCCGCTGTTTTATGGTGGGTATTGCTGCCACCCAGGTGCCAAACAAAAGGCTGGAGGTTGCGAACAAAAAACCTACCGCCAGTGCAGGTTTGTTTTTAATGAAAGAAGAAATGTTTTTGATCATTTAAATAACGGAATTAACGCTGCCCGCTATTCAAAAATAGTATTATTTTGTATCACACAAAGGGCGATAAGAATACAACCGGACCAAAGAAATGAACCGGCGTATCCGCTCACTGTCAAAAAAAGACTATTTGCGGCTGAATCATCGGTTGGTTCTTGGTATCCTTTGTCTGCTTTGGGTGAAACAAAATTTTAGTCACTGTCTTCCATATGTAATTTCTGGTGATGTGCGCCGGCTCCGATGTACAAGGCAAAGCAGGCGATGGCGGTATCTTTTAGCAGACTAATCAATGCCATTTGTTTCGCTTCGGCATTGCCTGCATTCATGAAATTTGGGAAGTGAATGGTGAGTACAAATATAAAAAGCAGCACTGCCAGCAGGTAGCCTGCGGCTTTTACCCACTTGTTAAGAATAAATGCTGCAGCGACCAGGATAAAAGCAATGCCAACAAAATAGACCCATATCAATCCGCCGGGTAAAAATTGTGGTACATAATTTACAAGATCGCGGGGATGTAAAAAATGCTGGATTCCGAAAATGATCATTACAAGCGAAAGTAAATAAATGGCTAAGCGGGCTAAGACGTGTGGAACTTTCATATCAATCGTTTTTAGACAATTAAGTTACATTAATTAAAGCCGGAATGCAACTGTTTGGCCATATTCTTTTGCACGAAAGCACTGTGTGTCAATACATCCGGTAATACGGGACGGCTAGTTGCGCAAAACAAAACGCGGAAAACAAGTCCCCATTTTACCTGGGGTTTGTTTTCCGCGTTATAATTATTTTTAGCTGTGCCGGTTAAATTACCTGGTTTTTCAGCAGGTCTTCAAATTCATCTTTTTTGCGGATAAGTTTTGCCTTGCCATCAATCACCATTACTTCGGCAGGTTTTAAGCGACTGTTAAAATTGCTGCTCATTTCAAAACCATAAGCGCCAGCATTGTAAAAAACAAGGTAATCGCCTTCCCGCACTTCATTTAGCTTTCTGTCCCAGGCAAAAGTATCTGTTTCACAAATGTTACCAACGATTGTGTAAATCCTTTCGGCGCCTTTGGGATTGCTGATGTTTTCGATGTGGTGATAGGCATCATACATCATAGGACGTATCAGGTGATTAAACCCACTGTTGACGCCCACAAAAACCGCGGCCGGGGTTTGTTTGATAACATTCGCCTTTACTACAAAATAGCCGCACTGGCTCACTAAATATTTGCCCGGCTCAAACCATACCTGTAATTTCCTGCCCGTTTCTTTTTCAAATTCCTGGAAGGCAATCGCTACTTTTTCGCCCAACGCATTTACATCTGTTTCCGCATCACCGGGTTGATAAGGCACTTTAAAGCCGCTGCCCAGGTCAATAAATTCAAGATTGGGAAAATGGCTGGCCAGTTCAAACATCACCGCCAGGCCTTCTAAAAAAACATTGATGTCTTTTATCTCGCTGCCGGTATGCATATGTATACCTGTAACATTTAATTTGGTTGTCTTTACAATGCGTTCAATATGGCGCATCTGGTGAATGGAAATGCCAAATTTACTGTCAATATGCCCGGTAGAGATTTTGTAATTTCCGCCCGCCATAATATGCGGATTCAGGCGTATACAAACCGGGTAAGAGCTACCGAAATTATTGCCAAACTGTTCCAGTATAGAAATGTTATCGATGTTGATGTTGACACCCAATTCCTTTACGGCTACAATTTCTTCAAAGTCTACACAGTTGGGCGTATACAAAATATCTTTGGGTGCAAAACCTGCCATCAGTCCAAGTTTCACTTCATTAATGCTTACACAATCCAGCGAAGCGCCTATTGAATGGATGTACTTTAAAATATTTACATTGGTCAGCGATTTACAGGCATAGAAAAAACGGGCGTTGCAACCGGCAAAACCCTTCTGCAGCTTTTTATATTGCGCTGCAATGCGCTCGGCATGATAAACATAAACGGGAGTGCCAAATTCGTTGGCCACTTCAATAAGTTGCTCGTGTGTTAAATTCTTTGCCATGTTGGATGTAGTGTGTTTTATTTTATTTTTCATTTTTGAACCGCCATAAAAAAAGGTATGAGAAACAATCTTCGTCATACCTTATTTAAAAATTTATTTTTAAATCTATGATTCCGATTGTTGCTCTTCCGGTTTATCTTCCTTTGAAGCAACACCTGTTACTTCGCCCTGTTTATCTCCTGCAGCATCTTCTTCCTGTTGATCATTTTCAATCACACTGTTCTCTTCATCAAAGGCTGTATCATCAGTTGTAACAATCATTTCTTCTTCAATTAATAGCACGGCACTTTCATCCAGTTCCATTTCCTTTTCGTCTGCTGCTGTATCAGCATTTGCAAAATCATTGTGCTGGTTTAATTCAGCCATATTATCAGGCACATATGGCTCTGTTAAGGGCGTATGATTTACCAATGTTGCCTGTACCAGTTCTTCCATCAGTACCTCACTTATCTTGGGTAAATCTGCGGTGCTGTTAATGCCAAAATAATCCATAAAAGATTTGGAAGTAGCATAGATCAACGGCTTACCAACCGCATCCTCGTTTCGGCCGGAAATAATTACCAAATCCTTTTCCAGTAATTTTTGCACCGCATAATCGCAGTTAACACCTCGGATGGCTTCTATTTCACTCTTAGCAATTGGTTGCTTATATGCAATAATGGCAAGGGTTTCAAGTGCAGCATTCGAAAGCCTTTTTAAAAATTTGTCTCCATTTAACTGGGCAACTGTTTTGTGGTATGCCTTTTTTGTTAAAAATTGCCAGCCGCCGCCGCTTTGCCTTAACTCAAATGCATAAAACTCGGCACTGTATTTTTCGAATATTCCTTCAATGGCTGCATCTACCTGTTCAACGGTGGCCCTGTCTTCAATAAACCCCAGCGCATTGTTCAGCAGTTCAACCAGCTCCGTATTAATGAGCGGCTTGTCACTTGCAAAAATCAAGGCTTCAATATGTGGTATTATCTGTGAAAGTTCCATCGCCCCTGTCCCCTAAAGGGGTATAAAAATTTATTTTGTTAGATGTTATCTTTTCCGTTTCCGCCTCGGAGAGGGATGTTAGCCATTCAACGCTGCAGCACCGCTTACAATTTCTGTTAACTCAGTAGTAATGGCAGCCTGCCTTGCACGGTTGTAACTTATTTTGAGTGATTTAAGCAATTCGTTCGCATTATCGCTGGCTTTGTCCATCGCTGTCATCCGGGCACCATGTTCGCTTGCATTACCATCCAGCACTGCTTTAAACAATTGGGTGTTTAAAATCTTCGGCATCAGTTCGCCAATCAACACATCTTTGCCAGGTTCAAAAATAAAATCGGCATTTGCTTCGCCTGCTTTTTTCGCAACACGGCCTACAGGTAAAAATTGTTCGGCTATAAACTGCTGCGTGGCGGCATTTTTAAATTCACTGAAAACCAGTTCCACCACATCAGTTTCTTTATTGGCAAAAGCATCCATGGCATATTTAGCCGCAGTCTGTACTTTTTCAAAACTCAATCCGGTGAAAATTCCCCAATAATTATCCACCACTTTAAATCCGTTTTTCAAAAAGTGCTCGTACCCTTTTTTACCAATTGGCAAAATGGTAACATTGCCCTTGGCATATTGCGTCTTATATTTTTCAAAAATCAGGGAACGGGTTAACTTAATCAGGTTACTGTTGTAACCGCCGCACAATCCCCTGTCGCTGGTAACAACAATAATCATAATTTTTTCGGCTGGTCTTTCAGTCGCCAGCGCCATGTTTACATTGCCATCGCCATTGCTTACAATGTTGCTAAGCATTTCCTGCAGCTTCTGCGCATAGGGCCGCATTTGTGTAATCGCATCCTGTGCACGGCGTAACTTGGCTGCACTTACCATTTTCATGGCCTTTGTTATTTGCTGGGTACTTTGTACACTTTTAATCCGGTTACGTACTTCTTTTAAAGCTCCTGACATATAAAGTAAATTGATTAAGTTGTTGTTTTCGGACCGCAAAGGTATGGCAAAAAAGCATATCCAAAAACGCCGTTATTAACAAATAAACCACCAGTTGCACTATATATAAAACAATGATGGTCTCAAAACCAGACCGCTAACTTCCATTTACAAAGATTTTTATTCAATTGCATCCATGACTTTAATAACCATTCTATAGTATTATTTCCGGCTTCTGCCGAAAGCAACGCGTTATTTAAAAATAAGTGACTATACTTGCAAATTGAGCTTATAATAAACATCTTTAAATATATTTTTGTCGGTAAAGTCATTGCACGTAAGCTGAAAGACCCAAAAAATACTAAAAAAACAAACAATATTCTATAATGGGATTAGCATTGGATCTTTTCCTCACCCTGCTTCTTGAGTTACCCATCATTGCACTTTTTTTTAAGCGAAAGAAAAGACCGGATGCATTAATGAACGCCCTTATGGTCAACCTGATTTCCTGGCCCGTAGCCCATATTCTAAAAATCAGTACCGACATCAGCATATATTTAATTGAAGCCATAGTAATAATCGGGGAAGGCATCGCCCTCTGGTTGCTCACCGGCTGTGGCTGGAAAAAGGGATTTACTATGTCAGTGATCGCCAACCTGATCAGCTTTGCTGTTACCAGCCTGATTCATATTGAGCCGGACATTTTTCAAAAACCGCAAATGATTATCCACTAAGCGTATAAGTAAGTCAGCAGTAGTGAGTGGTGATTAGAGAGTAATGTTATACTACATGCATTCGCCCGGTCATTATTGCCTGTCCACCATTGCCTGTTGACATTGAATACTCACTACTTACTGTGGCCTATTTACTATTGCCTGTTCTCCAATTAACTGTCAACTAATTTGTACCTTTGCCTCCCCTCCAAAACAGGGGACTTGCTGTCAATTTGGCTTTTACCGTATTTAAGCACCATATTTGACATTGAAAATCAACCCGATAATATTAATATACCAATAACAGTAATTTTATGATAGGTTTTTTATCGAAAATATTTGGTGGCAACAAAAGTGAAAAAGATGTAAAAAAAATCACTCCCCAGGTTGAAGCCATCAATCGTTTTTTTGCACAATATCAATCCCTCTCCAACGATGGCTTGCGCAACAAAACCCAGGAATTTAAACAACGCATCCGCCAGCACCTGGCAGAAATTGATGCGCAGATCAGCACTAAAAAAAATGATGCGGAAAATTTACCAGTAGCAGAAATCAATCAAAAGGATATTATCTACCAGGAAATTGATGCCCTTAAAAAAGAAAGGGATAAGAAAATAGAAGAAGTGCTGCAGGAAATTTTGCCCGAAGCTTTTGCCGTGGTAAAAGAAACCGCCCGCCGCTTTAAAGAAAATGCAACGCTGGAAAGTACCGCAACAGAACTGGACAAAACATTGGCTGTTACAAAAAAACACATCCGCATTGAAGGCGATAAAGCCATCTTCAGCAACCGCTGGACGGCTGCTGGTGGTGATGTTACCTGGAACATGGTGCATTACGATGTACAGCTGATTGGTGGTATGGTATTGCACAGCGGAAAAATCGCTGAGATGGCAACCGGTGAAGGTAAAACGCTGGTAAGTACTTTACCTGCTTACCTCAATGCACTAAGCGGAGAAGGGGTTCATATAGTAACGGTGAACGATTACCTCGCAAGAAGGGATAGTGAATGGAACGGCCCGTTGTTTGAATTTTTAGGATTAACTGTTGATTGTATCGATAAGCATGAACCCAATAGTGACGCCAGGAGAGCGGCTTACAACTCTGATATCACCTATGGTACCAACAACGAATTTGGTTTTGATTACCTGAGGGATAACATGGTGCACAGCCCCGATGAAATGGTACAGCGCAAACATCATTTCGCCATGGTGGATGAGGTGGATAGTGTGTTGATTGATGATGCCCGTACGCCGCTGATCATTAGCGGACCAGTTGGTCACAGCGATAACACGCAACAGTTTTTTGACCTGAAACCCCGCATTGAAAAACTACTGGACGCCCAGCGCAAGGCTGTGAACCAATTTTTAATTGATGCCAAGAAAAAAATAGGTGAAGGCAATGATGATCCCAAAGATGGCGGTCTGTCATTGTTTCGTGCCCACCGTGGTTTACCTAAAAATGGTGCGCTGATTAAATTTCTGAGCGAACCAGGCATCAGGGTTAAACTGCAAAAGAGTGAAAACTATTACCTGGCAGATCAGCAGAAAGAAATGCCCAAGGTAGATGAAGAACTCTACTTCCAGATTGATGAAAAAAACAACCAGGTTGATTTAACTGATAAGGGCATTAACCTAATCACTAAATCAGGGGAAGATCCTGAATTTTTTATTTTGCCGGATATCGGCGTAAAACTAAGCGACATTGAAAAGAGCAGCCTGAATGCAGATGAAAAACTGCGCCAGAAAGAAGCCCTGCTGAATGAATACTCTTTAAAAGCTGACCGCATACACACGGTACAGCAATTATTAAAAGCCTACACTTTATTTGATAAAGACACCGAGTACGTAGTATTGGATGAAGCCGTAAAAATTGTGGATGAACAAACCGGTCGTATACTCGATGGAAGACGATACAGCGACGGTTTGCACCAAGCCATTGAAGCAAAAGAAAATGTGAAGATTGAAGCCAGCACACAGACGTATGCTACGGTTACTTTACAAAACTATTTCAGGATGTACCATAAGCTTTGTGGTATGACCGGTACTGCTGAAACGGAAGCCGCTGAGTTATGGGACATTTATAAATTAGATGTGGTAACCATCCCCACCAATTTGCCCGCCATAAGAAAAGACGAACAGGATTTGGTGTACAAAACCAAACGTGAAAAATACAAGGCGGTGATTGATGAAATAGAACGTTTACGCCTTGCCGGACGTCCTTCACTTGTAGGTACAACCTCTGTAGAAATAAGTGAATTGCTGAGCAGGATGCTGAAGCAAAAAAATATTCCGCACAATGTATTGAACGCAAAACAACATGCTAAGGAAGCGCAGGTAGTTGCCGAAGCTGGTTTGGCGGGTGCCGTAACCATCGCCACCAATATGGCCGGTCGTGGTACGGATATTAAACTAGGGCCAGGTGTGAAAGAAGCAGGCGGGTTGGCCATTGTAGGTACCGAACGGCATGAAAGCCGCCGTGTGGACAGGCAGTTGCGTGGACGTGCCGGACGCCAGGGAGATCCGGGTAGCACTCAGTTTTTTGCAAGCCTGGAAGATGACCTGATGCGCATGTTCGGCAGCGAACGTATCGCTTCTATGATGGACCGCATGGGTTATAAGGAAGGCGAAGTGATACAGCACAGCATGATCAGCAAGAGCATTGAAAGAGCGCAGAAAAAAGTAGAAGAAAATAACTTCGGCATCCGTAAACGTTTGCTTGAGTATGATGATGTAATGAACAAACAGCGTAACGTGGTGTACAGCAAACGCAACCACGCTTTGTTTGGCGAAAGGCTGGCGCTTGACCTGGACAATGCCTTCTATTCTGTTGCAGATGGTCTCATCAATTCCTTCCGCGAAAGCGCCGATTTTGAAGACTTTAAACTCGCCGTGATTGTAAACTTTGGTATTGATACTACCATCACCAAAGAGGAACTGGAAAAAGGAAATATACAACAGGTAGCAGAAAAATTGTACGATGAAGCCAAGAGCAATTATAACCGCAAGGTTGTTGCCGTAGCACAACAAACGCTGCCCATTATAAAAAACATTCGTAAAGAACAGGGCAGCCATATTGAAAATGTAGCCGTACCATTTACAGATGGCCGCAAACAAATACAGGCCCTTGCTAACCTGGATAAAACCATCGCCAGCGAAGGGGCCGAGCTGCCCAATGCGCTGGAACGCAGCATTACGCTGGCGTTGATTGATGATGCCTGGAAAGAACATTTACGTGCCATGGACGATCTGCGCCACAGTGTACAAACTGCAGGCTACGAGCAAAAAGATCCGCTGGTGATTTATAAAATTGAAGCCTTCAGCGCCTTTAAACAAATGGACGATGCGGTTAATAAAGACATCGTAAGTTTCCTTTGCCATTGCGCCATCCCCACTGAAGAAACCAATGCTGCCAAAATAAAAGAAGGCCGCGAACAAAAAACCGACATGAGCAAAATGCGCCAGCGCAAGGAAGAGTTTGCAGGCGCTGCATCCGGCACCGGTGGACCAGAATACATTAGCAACGAAAATGATTACAATGATCCCTCTCCCGCCATTAAGCAGGAACCAATCCGTGTAGAACCAAAGATCGGCAGGAACGACGCCTGCCCTTGTGGAAGCGGCAAAAAGTACAAAAATTGCCATGGCAAAGACGCGTAAATAAACTAAGCAATAATTTAAAAAGGCTAACCGCAACGTTAGCCTTTTTTTTGCGTGACAAATTTTGCTGTTCAGGCTAAGAAGCCTTGTGGTACTGCATTGGCGTCGCACATTTGTATATTTTCGCCTTGGGAAAATTTTATTTTAGCGGAGTGCGAATCGTAATATTAGTAAGTGTTGGTTTCCCCTTGTTAGTGTTACTGTACGAGAAGAAAAATCACCCTGTCAAAGTAGGCCGCTCTTGCGTCTCCTGACCAATAGCTGAAGCCAAGGCAACAAAAAACAACAAATAGGAAAAGCATCACGCCAATTATTTATTGAATACTTGCTTTTATCAAGAACTCATTTTAATGATGCTCCAGTGGCTGGTCAGAGTCACGATGACGATTGATGGGATGGGCATGTTTATCAAAATTTTTCGTTGTAGAAAGCCCGGCGTTACATCGCCGGGCTTTTAATTTCAAATTCAAAACACTACGGCTTCGGCGCGGCAGCAGAAGTTTTATTTACTATTGGCCACAACGAGCCAACGGGCAGTGTTGGCGGAATAGTGATACCTTTATTAAATCCTCTTGTTTGTGCATCGCCGCCAAAATAATACAAGGGCCAGCCATTGTAGGTCAATTGCTTTTTTCCATTAAAAGTAATTACCGCAAACAAGGTTTTATCCAGTATAGAAGGCACGGTAATATTATCTGTTTCATAAATCGGCCAGAAAGAATTATTGGTAAAATCGGCTTTTGTAAACTTATTTACCAGGAAGCTGTCTCTTCCAAAAGCATATAAGGTGTTGCCTTTATCATCACTGAAATAACTCGTGCGACCATCACCTGGTGCATAAGTGCTTAAATAATTTTTACCGTCCGCACCTGTCAACTGGAAATTGGCAATGGTGATTGAATAGTTGGGCTTCGCTACAAACCAGATATTGCCAACACCTTCACCGGTTGTTTGGCCGGCAGCTTCCAATACGCCACCCGGTGAATAATAATACAAAGGCCATCCTTTATAGGTAGTTTGTTTGGCGCCTGTACTGGTTAAAATTGTTTTGAAATCAGTGGCTTGCAAACCTGTCCCAAACGTAGTGGTAGTACTGTCTGCCGCAAATACCGGCCAGTTGGTTAAACATCCACCGGTACAGTTGGACTGACCATTTACATCGTTTGAAAAATAGTACAAAGTCTTACCGTCCTTGTCTACAATATGGCTGCCAAGCGCATTGGTAGAATCCAGGTGTATATCGGTACGTGGAGGTATTGCAGCAGGATCGCTTTTTTTACAGGCCGAAAATTGCAGTGCAAACAAGGCACAGGCTGTCAGTAGAAAAATATTTTTTTTCATGATATTTTTTTTGAGAATACTTTAAGTTGTTTGGTTGGAATTAGTGCTTTATTCAGGCCTGAAAAAGTAGTACTGGAATAAGGAACGCAGGTTTTGATAATTAGGTTGCTTGAGGCTGTTGCTATTTTTTTACAGGTAGTCGCATATATTTGAAAAGTATGGGGTCTGAAGATCTGCGTATAAGCGAGGTAGCCAAAATATCAATAAAAAAGTATGACCTTGCAGGCATTGCAAAATGAAAAAATAAAAATTGCCTGGAAGTACAATTTCTTAGCAACACGAACCGTGGCAACAATACAAAATTCATGATCAAAAATTATTTTGCCCTGCAATACAAAATGCTTAACAGGCAACTGGCAGACTTTGGCGTGCCAGCGGCTGCAGCATGGATTGTTTTGCCGGCCGTTTTTATTGGCCTTTCTTTTTACCTGTTTCATAAAACGGCATTTGCCCGGTACATCTACATATTGATGGCTGTAAGCCTTACTGTCAATTTTACAAGCAGCGATAGAAATAATTTTTTAAGATCCTGTTTTAAACAAGGTGATTATTACCGGGTAAGATTAGGTGAAAATATTTTGGTCGTGTTGCCGTTTCTTATTTTCCTGATTTGCAAAAACTGTGTTGCGTCAGCTGGTATTTTATTGGCGCTTGCAACCGCAACCGCATTCATCAGTTTTAAAAGCAAGTTACAGTTCATTATTCCAACGCCGTTTTATAAAAAGCCGTTTGAATTTATCGCGGGTTTCAGAAAAATGTGGCCGGCGTTGCTATGTTGCTACCTGTTTACAATTATGGCTATTGTAGTACATAACTTCAACCTTGGCGTGGTTGCGCTGACGGCCATTTTTTTATTGTGCATTTCATTTTATCAGGAAATGGAAACCGGCTTTTATGTTTGGGTATATTCATTAACACCGCATCAGTTTTTAAAACAAAAAATTGCAACGGCAGCATGGCAGGCCTCATTGTTAACACTTCCCGCTGCAATTGCCCTGGGCATTTGTTATCCCCCCCACCTAAACATAATTGGATTATTTTTTTGCCTGGGCCATATTTACCTGGCAACCGCTATCTGCGCAAAGTATTCTGCCTTTCCACAACCTGTCGAATTGCCGCAGGTTATATTGCTCGTTGCAGGTATACTGTTTGCACCCTTGCTGATTTTGATAATACCTTATTTTTACATCCGTTCCCTTAAAAAACTGAACAATTTATTGCGATGATATCCATTGAAAATGTATCAATTTCTTTTGGCAGTAACAATGTACTCAATAATGTGCATGCTCATTTTTCTAAAGGAAAGGTTTATGGGATTGTGGGCGAAAACGGTTCTGGTAAAACAACGTTTTTTAGGTGCATAGCAGGGATACAAGCGTATTCAGGCCATATAAACAGCGAGTTTAATCCGTTAAAAAACCATATCGGTTTGCTTCAGACAGAGCCTTACTTCTTTTCAAAAATAACCGGCAGGGAATACCTGCAACTGATGTGCAATGCAAGAAACATCAGGGTGACCGACATTGATAGTAAAAATATCTTTGGCTTGCCGTTGAATGAATATGCCGCCACTTACTCTACCGGTATGAAAAAGAAACTGGCTCTTATGGCCATCCTGATGCAGGAAAATGAAATACTGATTTTGGATGAACCCTTTAATGGTGTTGACATTCACAGCAACATCCTCATTACGGAAATTATTCACCAGCTAAAATCTCTCAATAAAATCATCCTGATTTCATCGCATATATTTTCAACGCTCAATGCTACATGCGACGAAATCTATCTACTTGGTAATGGAACATTTGTAAAAAAAGTTTTGAAGACAGAATTTTCGCTGTTGGAACAAGAATTAATAAACTTCACGGTCGGCAATAAAATTGAACAGCTGAAACTTAAATAATAAGCAGCCATGGAAATTTTTTCAGGAAGCTTACTGCGATCATTTTTCGACGAAAAAATTCTAAAAAATTTGGTCAGTAAAAAAATGATTCTATCTTTGCACTACACAAGAACACCTTACAAACGCATTACCTCAATCTCCTATTAATTATCATCCCTTTCGCTTTTTCTTCCAGGTCTCCCGTTACTGATTAACCCCGTTACAGATTCATTAATACATTGCTTTACGCAGTTGTACAGCCGATATTTAATTTCCAATTTTGTGAATAGCACTTTTTAAGATTCTTTATTTCCGTTACAAACGAAATAAATATTTAAACCTCTAAAATTTGCAAAATGAAATTTTTTACATCTACTCTTGCCCTGGTTTTAATAGCCACGGTTAGTTTCGCCCAATCTGTTTGTCCTGATTATTTCAGACGTAACAATGGTAATGGAGCCTGCTCTGACGGACAATTAAAACTGTATTATACAACCTGTCCGCCATCCATTCCAATCATCGATTCGGTTTACTCCAATGGAGTAAAAACCAACATTACTTTTGCTTCGCCAGATGCTTCTAAATGCAGCTCCCAGGGCTTTATAGGCTACTGTGTGGTGGGTGGAAATATGCCGCCAGCGTCAACCTGGGCGATCTATTTTCACAACCCCGGATCAACAGATCCGTTTGGTTGCAATGTACCCGAAGGTGGAATTTTACCAATTGGCATCAAGACATTTACAGCAACCAGGAACAATAACAGTGTGATCCTTAACTGGCAAACCGCCGTTGAGATAAATGCCCGGCTTTTTGAAATACAAAAAAAATCCGGTAACAGCTTTGTAACCGTCGGCAGCATTGCAGCGGCCAATAAAGAAACCGGCAGCAGCTATAGTTACACTGATATTTCAAAAGAACAAACCACAGCTGAATATCGTTTAAAAATGGTGAGCAGTGATGCCGCAATTGCTTATAGCGAAATTCGGGTAGTACGTAGCGCCGGTGCTTCATTTGACTTTACTATTTTCCCGAACCCTGCTACAAGGAATACCAAAATTGCTTTAGGTGATATTACACAACCTTCAACCATACAGGTAATTGATAACTCCGGAAGGCAGGTAAGATCGATCAGTGTGAGGTCAAGCAGTACGATAGAATTAAGCAACCTGCAACCGGGCCTGTACAGGGTACGGATTGTTACGAATAATTCAGGTGAAGCACTTACAAAAACTTTAACCATTGTTCAATAAAAACCAACCCGCTTTTAAAATCCCAAAGGCTGCCTATCAGGCAGCCTTTCGTTTCATCAGCAGTTAACCCATCCAAAAAAATGAGTTACCTGGCGTGGAAGTCTTTTACATTAACCCAAATTTTAGATATAGCTTTTCTTATCCTCAACCGGAACCAGGGCTTTAAAGTAAAGTGTTAACGAAGCGCTTAAACCGATCTTTTTGCACCGAACCTAAATTGCAGGAGGTGTGTTTTTCTCGGCATACCGGTTAAGAGGAGATGAGTTATGGGCACCCGCAACATGCAATTTAAAACCGGTATTTAAATGGTTTGCATTAGCCGGGAATAATGTTCTTAGATTTAAATTTTCGCTTTTATTAGTTAATAATTTGTTTTTTATTAAAATATAAATCAATTTCAATAAATATTTAAGCAATTTCAAATAGGGACAATAAATATTTAATCAGCGTCTGGTGAAACGCTTTCAGCTTAACATATTCTTTAATCAATTTATACTAACGGTTATTCCCTACTGATTTTCCGTACATTCATATACCATGACGAACTTAATGAACTCTGAAATAGAATTATCCGCATTTTTTGAGCAATCGCCTGACCTGGTTTGTATAGCAGGCAGGGATGGATTTTTCAAATCGGTAAACGAGGTGGTAATTAAAAAAATGGGATACACCATTGATGAACTGCTGTCGCAACCTATTTCTACATTCATACATGAAGATGACAAAAAAATCACCCATAAACACCGGTCAGCTTTATTGAGCGGCAAAGTGCTGCACAACTTTGTAAACAGGTATATTTCAAAAAAAGGAGACATCATATGGTTGGAATGGACTTCCCTGTATTTCTCCAAAAGCGGATTGGTGTTCGCCACCGCAAAAGACATTACGGAAAGGAAACTGGCAGAAACGGATATCGAGCAGCAGTACAACAAATTTAAAAATTTAACGGCCCATTTTAAAAGTGATATTGAAAAAGACAGAAAATACCTGACCTACGAATTGCATGAAGAACTGGCACAATTGACAGCCGCCATTAAAATGAATATTGAATCTGTTGCTATGAACACGCCTTTGCTACCGGAGCCTTCCAAAGTGGCGGTAGAAAAAGCTTTGGTTATTTCCCAAATGCTGATTAAAACACTGCAGCGGATTTCTTTTTCCATTAGTCCGAACGTATTGCATGAATTCGGCCTGAATGCTGCACTGGAATGGCTTTCTACAGAATTTTCCCTGTTACATAATATACCATGTACATTTAACAATAACTATTCGGAAGAACTGTTAACCAAGGAAATTCAAACAGATTTTTTTCGGATTTGCCAGGAGTCGTTAAAAAATGTGCAGGACCATGCCAACGCCAAAAGTGTACACATCAGGATTGAAGAAGTCAATGATAAAATCAGGCTTTCTATCAAAGATGATGGTGATGGATTTGATATTACCCAGCAGAAAGAAACACCGGGCTTTGTAAGTATGCGGGAACGCGTAAACTCTATCAATGGCGAGTTACTTATTGAAAGTGAACCTGAAACAGGCACTGGAATATTTGTTACAATTGCAAAATAAAAGGACCTGAGATTGGCTTTTCATCAGTCAAAAATATCCGAAGACAAATAACGATCTCCCCTATCGCAGATGATAGCTACAATTACCCCAGACGTTAACTCTTTTGACAATTCAATAGCAGCATGTACTGCGCCGCCACTGCTTAACCCGCTAAACACAGCCTCTTCCCTGGCCAGTTTTTTTGTCATTTTACGGGCATCTTTTTCATCAACTTCAATAATACGATCTACCCTGTTACGGTCGAATATTTTCGGCAAATAGGCTTCCGGCCATTTGCGAATGCCGGGAATCTGTGATCCGTCAGTTGGCTGGCAGCCGACAATCTGGATGCCGGTATTTTGTTCCTTTAAGTATCTTGATACGCCCATAATAGTACCAGTGGTACCCATGGCAGATACAAAATGAGTGATGGTGCCTGCCGTATCCCGCCAAATTTCGGGACCCGTAGTTTTATAGTGCATGCCGGCATTATCTGGATTACCAAACTGGTTCAGCATAAAATAACCACCTTTTGCTACCTGGGCATTGGCATAATCAATACTGCCCTCAATAGACCGTTCCTTCGGTGTAAGAATTACCCTGGCTCCAAAGGCCTGCATGGTGAGCACTCTTTCACGGGTAGAATTTTCAGGCATTACCAATTCTATCGGTACTTTAAATAAACTGGCTATCATCGCCAATGCAATACCGGTATTGCCGCTGGTGGCTTCTATCAGCGTAATACCTTGTGTTATTTCGCCGCGGTCCAATGCGCCTTTAATCATGCCGTAGGCGGCCCGGTCCTTAACACTTCCTCCTGGATTATTACCCTCCAGCTTGGCATAAATACTTACATTCTTATTTACACTTACCTGGTCTAGTTTAACCATAGGTGTATTGCCTACTAATTCTAAAATACCTGCCATATACTTCTTTTGCTAAATGAATTTCTAAGGTACAACACCAAATTAATTGATCGTTTACGTTATCAGGTAATCAATACAATTTAACAATAGTTAATACATATCAATAAGTTACAATCAATTCTATTTTCTATCCCTTAAGTCGAAACTTTGATAATACGACAGCCGGATGACATTTACACTTTTGTATTGATTGCCGGCAGCCAGCTGCTGCCAGATATTAAGGTATCCAAATTGAAAATTTGACACTGCACTTGTCTGCACCTTAAACCCGGTATAAAAACGGTTTTGGTCAAAGTAATTATACACAATCTGCCTGCCCGCATTTACATTGATTTCATCGTTTATTATCAGCGTAATGGCACCGGGTTTCGTCTCCTTTTTATCAAGGGGTAACTCGTAACGCCAGTTGTAACGCAGCCTGTAATTAAAATTATAGCCGTTGCCAAGTGTACTGTCGTTTAAAATTTTTTGACGATACCTTTCCTCCAACCTAATCCAATGCACCATTCTTTTTCTCCCATACCTTGCATCCCATTGCAATTGCTGCCAGGGGCGACGTTCTTTTTGCGAAATCAGTTTATGATTGTCTTGCGGAAAATAATTAGCCCAGGCAAATCCCGCCGTTGCTTTAACACTATTGGAAACATAATACGTAACACCGACACGAACAATATCAACAGAAAAATTATTTACAAAATCTTCTTTTGTGCGCAACTGAAAATCAGTCCATGTACCCCACTTATTACTGATTCTTGTTTGATTAAAATAGGCAAACCATGCTTCATTCAGGTGCTGTACTTTTTTAGTTGTTTGCGCCATCGATACAATTCCCGTAAAGAAAACCACCAGCCACGAAAAAATATATTTCAGCATTCAAAAAATTTATATAAAAAAGAGTGCAAATATAGCGCACTCTTTTTTATATAAAATGCCTCCCAACAAGGTCAGGTTGTTTCCTTTATTTCATCATTGGCTACCGCAATCACCTGGTCGCCGGCTTTCAGCGCACCAAATACTTCAATTTTGTTGGCCGTCTGATTGCCCGTGCTGACATCTACTTTGGTGATTTTATCACCATTCATCACCAGCACATATTTTCTTTCGGTTGAAGTAACAACAGCGGATTTTGGAACGAACAATGCTTCCACATTTCCTTTGGAATACAACAGCATGTCTGCAAACATACCGGGCGCCAGTGCGCCTTCCTTGTTGGGCACATCCACTTCCATTCGTTCGCTGCGGTATTGTGCGTTTACATTCATGGAAGAACGGTTGATATTGCCGGTAAGTTTCTTGCCTTGCAGGGCGCTAACGTAAAAAGATACCGTGTCTTTATTTTTCAGGTTGCCCGCCAATGCCTCGGGTATGTCTACCTGTAAACGAAGATGATCAATTTGTTTCAATTCCAGCATGGGTTTGTCTTTCACTGATGCACTTACCAGCGCCCCGGGATGCACGTTTCTTTCGGTAATAACACCGGCGAAAGGCGCCACTACTTTTAAGTAATCCAGCATGGTTTGCTGCATTTGCCAGTTGGCTTTTTCTGCATTGCTTACCGCACTGTCTGCCTCCATTTTTGCTTTTATGCTGCTCAGATCGAGAGGAGAAATGGCACCGGCTGTTTTAGCCGCTTCCAGCAGTCGCTGGTAGCGTTCTTTATCTATTGCAAAATCTGCTTTTGTGCGGGCATACTTTTCCCTTGCCTGTAAAGCAGCCTGCACCAATTCCGGCGCCTCAAGTACCATCAGCACCGTGCCTTTCGTAACCCTGGAACCAATATCTACCTGTACCGACTTTACATAACCGTTCACTTTAGGAAATATGCTCACTTCCTGGAAGGCTGCCAGTTGTGCGGGCAGTTTTATAGTAGATGCCACGCCACCCTTTTCAACTGTAGCGAGCGTATACTTAGTTGCAGCGGCTTTCGGCTCTATGGTTTTATTGGGCGCTGCATTGTTGGACGAGCAGGAATAAAGCCCGAAAAATAAAAAGGAAAAAATAAAATATTTCATGTTGATAAATTTAGTTGTTACTATTTTCTGGTAATAAAGACACGGATCCAAAAGACGCTTTCTGCCGAACCCAGCCATATACCAGTGGCACGATAAATAAGGCCGCAAATGTGGAAGCAATGAGACCACCGATTACTGCACGACCCAACGGTGCAGATTGATCGCCTGCTTCACCCAGCCCGCTGGCCATGGGTATCATACCGGCAATCATGGCAAGGCTTGTCATTAAAATCGGGCGTAAGCGAACGCTGGCTGCTACTGTTGCTGCTTTAAAAGGATTTTTGTATTGCAAACGCAAAGCCTCTGCGTTGGTTACAATCAGGATGGCGTTGGCTACCGATACACCCGTACTCATAATAATACCCATGTACGATTGCAGATTCAGCGTTGCTCCTGTTGCCAGCAGCAACAACAACGCACCCAGCAAAACAGCCGGTATGGTTGATAGTACCGCAACAGATACGCCAAAGGATTGATAATTAGCGGCGAGCAACAACAATATCACCACGATGGCTACCAGCAAACCTGTTTGTAACGAGTCCAGCGTTTCTGTTAATAAAGATGACATGCCTTTTACATCGGCTACCAATCCCTTTGGCGGTGTACCTAACGCCGTGATGGTTTTTTGCACTGCTGTGGTTGCCGTGCCGAGATCTTTTTTATAAATGTTGGCACTCACTGTTAAAAAACGGCGTGGTCCGGCACGGTCATATTCACCTGGCAATGTATCCACCGTCATTTGTGCAATGTCAGATAAAATGGGTCTTGATTTTCCTTTTACCAGCGAAATAGATTGTAATTGTTCAATGGAGTTCATCAGGTATTCCGGCACCTGTACCTGTACCTGGTAAGTGTAAGCAACTTTCTGGTCAAGCCATTGTACTTTTTCTGTAAAGCGGCTGGAAGAAGTAGCATCGGTAATACTCCTGGCCACTTCGTTCAGGTTGAGCCCCATCTGCGCCAAACGAAAACGATCAATATTGATTTTAATGGTAGGGAATTTTAATGGCTGCGCTATCTGTACATCCCGCAGGTAACTGATTTGTTTCAGGCTATCCACCAGCCTTTCCGCATACAACTTTAGTTCATCGAAATTTTTACCTGCCACCCTCACTTCAATAGGTGTGGAAGCACCCTGGGCCATGATCTTTTCTGTTAACTCAATGGGTTCAAAAGAGATGTTGAGTAAGGGGTAAGCCGCTTTTATATTCTGCCGGAGTTTATCTTTTAATTCATCCAGGTTGGCCTTGTAATTCTCTTCCAGGTTAATCTGCAGAATGGCTTCATGTGTACCGCTGTTAAAAATATAAAGATTACTGGATCCATAACTGCTGGGGATCAGGCCCACATAGGCGGAACTGATTTTTACATTGCCGTTGGTGGTTTTATCAATCACCGCCAGCACACCTTTGGTAGCTCTTTCGGTTTGCTCCAGCCTTGTTCCATCCGGTTCTTTAATCCTTATCTGTAACTGACCGTTATTGGTTTTCGGCAACAAATCTTTTCCGATAAAAACAAAACAGGCGCCTGCTGCTACCAATGATAAAACAAGGTATACCAACACGATGGGTTTCCTGTTGGGCATCCAGTTTTCAAGCCTGTTTGCAAGCGACATTTTTATGCGTTGAAAAAACCCGTTCTCCTCCGGATGCTTTTTATCCTCGGCATTGTGCAGGTTGATTTCGGTGATTTCTGTATCATCCAAAGCAAGTCCTGCGTGAGCGTGTGACTGCTCATGATGGTACTGGAACATGCCTTCTTTTAATAGCCAGTTGGCAATAACCGGCACCAATGTTTGGGCAGCGATAAACGACACGATCATGGCAAAACCGATGGATAAAGACAAGGGAAGAAACATGGCTTTCGGTACGCCATTCATAACAAAAGACGGCGCAAAAACGGCGAGGATACACAATAAGATCAGCAACAACGGAAAAGAAATTTCTTCACAGGCATCCAGGATGGCCTGCCGTTTATTCTTGCCCATCTCCAGGTGCTGGTGTATATTTTCAATGGTTACCGTGGCCTGGTCAACCAATACTCCAATGGCCAATGCAAGGCCACTCAGCGTCATGATATTGATAGATTGCCCTGCAAGATTGAGAAACAATACACTGCTCAATATGGCCACGGGGATAGTAATCACCACGACCAAACTGCTTCTCCAATCCTTTAAAAACAATAATACCATCAGGCCCGTAAGAATAGCGCCCAGTATACCTTCCGTCATCAAACTTTTTACAGCGTTGATTACAAATACCGACTGGTCAAATTCGTACCCGATATTGACATCATCCGGCAACAGGCTTTGCATTTCGGGGAGTTTGCTTTTTAAGGATTGCACCACAGCCCAGGTAGAAGCATCAGCCGTTTTTACCACTGGAATATATACCGAACGTTTGCCGTTGATGAGCGCATAATCTACGGTTACATCGGCTGCATCTGCAACGGTGCCGATATCGTGTATAAATACTGCGGAAGCACCATCTGTTGTTATGGGAATGTCTTCGAACTGCTGTACTTTTTCTTCCAGTGAATTTACCGTAGTTACATACATCATGCTATCCACCCGTAAATTACCTGATGGACTCATACTATTGCTCCTGGAAATCGCCTCCACTACCTGGTCGGGTGATAAATTATAGCGGCGTAATTTTTCGGGATCAACACTTACCACAACCGATCTTGAGTTGGCGCCAAATGGGGGTGGTGCCGACAAGCCGGAAACGGTAGAAAACATTGGCCGCACACGTGTTACGGCAAGATCATAAATTTCCTTTAAAGATTTTGTCGGGCTGCTGAAAACCAGCTGCCCCACGGGCAATGAAGAGGCATCAAAGCGGATCACCTGCGGCGGCAATGCACCGGGTGGGAAAAACTTGGAGGCCCTGTTCACCTGCAAGGCAACCTGCGCCGATGCTTCGGCCATATCGGTGCCTTCGTAAAAGGAAAGTTTTATCAGGGTAAGGCCCTGTATGTTTTTACTTTCCATATTTTTTATACCATTAACGTATAAAAACTGGTCCTGCAAACGGGTGGCGAAAAAGCCTTCCATTTGTTGCGGACTCATGCCACCATAAGATTCAATTACATAGATTGTTGGCAGGTTCAGTTTGGGAAAAATATCAATCGGTATTTTCCTGATCGCCATAAAAGAAAACAACAACAATCCTGTAAAAAGTACCATTATGGTAATGGGCCTTTTTAATGCTGCTCGTACCATAATGAATTATTTTATTGTTTGAATAAATTGTGTAAGATTACCGGTAGCAGCGGATTTATCTAATTGCGCCATGTACCAGTCATTTAATGTTTCGATGTAATCAGTTTGCGACCGGTACAATACAAATGATGCATTGGTCAGGTCAATCAAAGAGATGATACCTGCTTTATACTGTGCCAGTTTTTGCTCGTAAGTATCCTGTGCCGACTGATACTGTACCGGCAATTCTGTTAGGTTTGCCAACGTAGTTTGCAGCGCATTGTCGGCCTGGTTGGCAGACGATAACAGGGATAACTTTTGTTGCTGCAAATCATATTCACTTGCCTGCAACTGGTAGCGGTTAATGGCCAGCTTATCTCTTTTGGTAATGCCGTTGAATAGATTGTAGGTGAAAGCCACTCCGACTGCATAATTAAAACGCTGATAACCCAGCCCTGTTGCCAGCGACTTATACTGATCATTGTATTGAATGCTGGAACCCCTGCCCCAGGAGCTGCCCGCCAGCAATATTTTGGGCAGGTAACTTTTGCTGATGAGGCGTTGATTGGCTAAATAAATATCCCTCCTTTTGGAGTAATAATCTACCAACGGATTATTAACACTGTCCATCGCAAAATCAACAGCAATGGGCATTTTGTTCATTGGGTTGATCGGGACAGAGTCTACGGTTATACTATTGCCCGGTATTCCCGTGAGATAGGCTAATTGTTCCTTTAACTGGCTTACATTTCCCAGTGTTTGGTTGTAACTGATTTTAGTTTTAGAGAGTTCTGCCTTCGCCAGGGACGAATCTGCACCGGGCTTAATACCGGCTGCCGTAAGTGCCTGGATTACATTAAAGATGCTTTGATACCTGTCAATGTTTTGCCTGTCAGCACTCAACCGGTACTGATTTTTGAGAATATTAAAATACAATCTGGCTACATTCAGATCAAGAAAATACTGCTCTTTTTTCAGGTCTGTTTCTGCGAGGTTCAGGTACGCCCTGGCTGTATTTAGTTTTGCCTGGTTGAGTCCGAAATTGGCAAGTTCATACTCACTGTATAATACCGCTAAATTGCCTGCAGCTGGCTGTCCGATATTTTCGCTGCGGATACTCCCGGAGGTGGAAGGCGTCATACCAAAAGTAAAAAAACTGCCGGCGAGTGAATTGGCTGAGCCAAGGTTTAACTGCTCGCCAAATTTGACCTGTGGTAAAAAGGAATGTTTTGTATCGGTGATGGCAGCTTTGCCTGATTCAATCAATGCTTTCTTTTGCATCAATACCGGCAGGTAATTGTGGGCGCTGTCTATCAGGCTGGATAAGGAATATTTTTTTGTTTGTGCAAATACAAAAGGTGCCTGTATCAATAACAATATACTGAATACAGAATAGCACCTTCGTCTTAAAAAAGGAACCATAATTATTTATTAAGGTGAAAAATGTTGAAACAAATAAATGTTATACAACAGCGGGCGGTCCCCTTAATGAATAGGTAAATAAGTGAGAAGAGACAAGCGCAGGATTAAGATAATTGCCAAAGGATGTTTCAGGGGTAATGTATGCTTGTATTTCAAAAGAAACCGGCACGCAAAAAGGCGTACTGGCTGGTTGAAATCTTTTGTTTAGGCGGAGAGAACTAACTTTTCCAGTCGTTTTGTTGTTATCAGGGCCAACTACAACTAGGGCAGATGTGGTTGCTTTTGTATAAACAGCCGGGGCATATTTGCCAGTACTAATACTATCGTGATTAATAAAAATCTGTACTAAAAAAAAGGGCAGATAAAAAAGCAGTGCAACTATTTTAGTGAGGCTAAAAAATATGTTTTGCTTTTTTTGACGCATGACGTAATGGAAGTATTTTGAGCACAATGTCGAAGCTGCAAATGTCAGTCTAACTTAGTTAAGTTATTTATATCTTTTGCAAACAAATTGTTAACCGCAAACATAATTACTTTTTGCCTGAATAAAAAAACCGGCTAACACTACGAACAGTTTACCCGGTTTTTATAAAAATTTTTAATTGACTATTTGCTTCGCAGATCAAAATTTTGAAAATAAAACAAACGGGCACCATTGATATTTTTATATTGATTGCCTGCAGCCAATTGCTGAAAAACATTCAGGTAGCCAAATTGAAGGTTGGTGCTTTTACCTGTTTGTAATTTCAATCCGGCGAAGAAACGGTTCTGATCAAAATAGTTATTTACGATTTGTTTGCCAAAGTTCACGTGCACTTCGTCATTTAAAATAAAAGAAAGGGCTCCCGGCACAATGCCTTTTTTGCTTAATGGTACTTCATACCACAAGTTGTAACGCAGTTTAAAATTAAAACTGTATCCGTCTGCCAATGCATCGTCATTCAAAATTTTACGGCGGTATCTTTCCTCCAGCCGCATCCATTGCATCATCCTGGATTTAGCATATTTGGTATGCCATTGAAGTTGCTGCCAGGGCCGATGCTCGGGCTGTGAAATATTTTTATGATTGTCGCCAGGAAAAAAGTTTATCCATGCATAACCCGCCGTGAGCTTGGTGTCTGTGGTAACATAATAAGTTAGGCCTACCCTTACAATACTTACAGAAAGATCATTTACAAAGTCTTCTTTGGTACGTAAATTCAAATCCGTCCACAATCCCAGTTTGTTACTAAACCTCGTTTGGTTAAAATAACCAAGCCATACCTGGTTAAGGTTCTCAGTATGTTTTGCGTTTTGAGCAATCGACGTAATAGTAAAACAAAGCAGTAACACGCAACCGGCAATATTTTTTTTCATCTTTTCTTATTTATTTAAAAGGGAGTGAAAGATAAATTATCAGACACTCCCCCTTAACCTTAGCTAATATTTTGTTTGGCTTTTCTTAAAACAAGCCTGCTATCTATTTGTTCAATAAACCGTCCAGCGTAATGGCGGCATAATATAATGCACCAATTGTTGGGCCTCCTGCATATTCCAGGTGGCGGTTATTCAGTACGTTGGTACCTCCTAGCTTAACGGTAGCTTTCACTTTCGGAATTCTATAGGTAACCTGTGCATCCAGGTTATTGATGGCAGCAATTTTACCTGTTACCAGCGGACTTTCCCAAAGGAAAGCATTCTGCCATTTCCATACAATATTAAACCCAACATTTCTGCTGATGGCCCGGTTACCAAAGGATACGTTGGTCGTCCAGTCCGGGGTATTAAAGCCGGTAATAAATAAATCAGGCGTAGCATTGCCTTTAATTTTATTGTAGTTGATATTGCCCGAGATGGTAAAAGTTTTATAGAAGTTGTACGTTACTCCCAGCGAAGAACCATAGGTAGTGTATTTATTTTTTGCGTTCGTATAAACGCGATACCGATCCTGGCCTTTACTGGCCGCTGTTGCTGGTGATGTAGCTGTGGCATCCTTTGCCGGTTGTGCATCGCGGTTCCTGTCAATCATAGCTAACACAGCGGCATCTGCGCCGATGGTTTCCGCAATGGGAACAAACACCTGCACCTGGCCCAAAAAACCATCGTAGATATTGGTGTAGGCATCAAAATCTACAAAGACTTTGTTATTAAACAAGGCACTTTTATATCCAACTTCAAAAGAGTTAATTCCTTCAGGTCTTCCGTTTGGCAAAGAAGCTGCCTTTAACAAACCACGGTTAGCCAATGCAGCGGAATCCGTGTTACCCGCCAATTTTACAGCTGCATTAAAAGCAGCTACGGAAGTTTGTGTATAACTGTTCTCACGATAACCAAGCCCTTCATTGATCACAGGCAGTATACCCACCCGTTTTACACGGCCATTATTTACGTAAGACAAGGCTTCAAACAGGGCAGGAAAACGGTAACCCTTTTGAAAAGTAAAACGAAAATTGTGTCGTTGTTTTACCGTGTAAACCGCAGCTACTCTTGGTGTAAGTTTGGCGGAAAATTCAGGGTTGTAATCCGCACGCAGTGAACCCCATAATTTTAATTTTTCTTCAAACAGTGTTTTCGTGATTTGTGCAAAACCGCCGAATTTTTTGTAGTAGATATTGCTGCCGAAACTGCCATCGGGCAAAGGTGTATTCCTGTCTGCAATTGGTCTTGTAAAGTCAACGAAGTTATTACCATCAGGTATTAATTGATATACCCTCGCATCACCCCCAATCAGCAGGTTAAAATACTTCACCTGTTTGGTCAGATCCAGTTGCCCTTCTAAATGATACAGGTGACTTTTTTGAATAAGCGCAGCACCACCTGTTGCCGGCGCATTCGGTATTTGCGCAGATTTAATATCCCAGTTGTTGATTTTAATAATAGAATCTTTCACCCTGTTAAAGTAATCAGTGCCAGGTTCCGCACGGCCTGCATCAGCCAGCTGGCGGGCATATTGCGTTGCTGCCGCAAGATTATCTGAGGTGAGCGCACCTCCATGAGTTGTTGCAAAAGAAGTGAGTGCATTTTTAAATTTTGCCCCCCACGCACTGTTGCTGCCACCGGTATATAAATCGAGGTTATCAGCCAACGGCTTAACATTGTAACTGTCGCCTGAATTTTCTATTGAGGTATAGGCTTTGATGGTAAAATTGCTTCCCTTTAATTCAACCTGGTGATTTTGCACCACTACATTATCCAGTTTTATTTTGTTACCGCGTTGAAAAACACCATCCATTTTACCCACCCGGTATGTATAAATCAAAGTTGTATTGGGTGTTATTTTATAATGTAGCGCCGCGTCAAATTTCAGGTTGTTTACCTTCGGATCTACCAGGTCTTTCTCCCAGTAACCTGTACGGGCAACAGTCAACGTTTTATTGGTTGCCCCATCAATTTTCAGGCCTGTTACAGATACCGTATTGCTTCCTGCAAGGGCATCGTCACCATATTTATTCCAGCCGTCAAATACAATATTGTTGTCACCATTTAATGCAGGATAAGATGGGTTGGCCGTGTTTTTATTGTTGGGGTTCTGATCCAATCTTGTGTCAGAAATCCAGTCTACACCCTGCAGATAGCTACCATTTATTTTAAAGGCGAATTTGTTATTAAAAGCTTTTGCATAGCGGATGGCTGTTTCTGTCAGCAAGCCGGGAGCGTGATCAATACCATCCACATGATTAATGCCCGTGCGTTGAAATACGCTTAATCCCTCGGAAGTAAAGGGGTTCTTTGTAATGAGGTTGCTCATACCATTGATCGCGTTCATACCATACAAGGCAGAGGCAGCGCCTGGTGTAACTTCAATACTTTGTATATCCAGTTCTGTTGGCCCGATGGCATTACCGAGCGGAACACCCAATGTCGCCGCCTGCATATCGATACCATCTACCAGCTGCATAAAACGAAAATTATTGGGAATATTAAAGCCCCTTGTGTTGGGCACTTTAAATGTAATGGAAGAAGTAGTTAACTGAACGCCTTTTACATTACCCAGCGCATCATAGAAGGAAGCTGCGGGTGTTTCTTTTAATGCCCTGATGTCCAGTTTCTCAATACTCACAGGCGACTTTAAAATTTTCTCAGAAGTACGGCTTGCTGTAACTACCACTTCGTTTGCAAGGAAAGTTTGGCTGGTTAATTGTATGGCCAACTTTGAGTTAGCATTCCTGATTTCGATTTCCTGCGGAGAAAATCCAACGGAAGTTACCACTACTGTAAAAGGAAATTTTTGATTGATCACCAATGAAAATCTCCCGGTTGAATCGGTGATGGTTCCGCTGGAGGCGCCCTTTACAGCTATACTGGCAGATGCCAGGCCTTCGTGATTTTCGCCGACTATACGCCCGCTTAAAATTACTGTTCCATTCAGCTGCCCGAATACTATAACCGGAAGTAAAAAATATACTAATGCTGCTAACTTTCTCATTGTAGAATTTTGGTGGTTTTGTTTTACAATTATGATTTCATTCGTGTGCTTACCCACCCCCCTCCGGGAATGAGAATGTGATTAATACCTGTTAACTTTTAAAAAAGAGAATGTTTAAAATAGTCGCGGGTAAGATCATTTTGTCTACTAATTTAGTAGACTAATAACTTAAAAAAACTTGAGGATCTATTTTACAGTTAATCCTGTACAACATCGGCGCTTACTTATGACGGAGAATCTTGTGCCTGCTAACTTATTCATGAAAGAGTATCTTTTAATTTGTACACAAAGATAACGTGATTATTATTAGTCCACCAAATTTATAGACTTAAAGATTTGAATTATTTTTTTCATCAGTAATTTAAGCTACAAGGAAGAAAAATTAAATTTCCCGCTGATTTCCTGCGAATAAGTGAACTACAAAAACACAGCTCTGCCGATGGTAATTAATCCGCAAATGATTACCACTACGCCCACAACAACAAACATTTTTTTGGTGGGTAGTTTAGCAGTAAGCATGGCAGAAAAAGGAGCTGTAACAATACCCCCGATCAATAATCCGGCCACTACATTCCAGTGCTGAATGCCGATAGTGAAAATAAAAGTAGTGGCACTGGCCACAGTGAGGATACATTTAGCAAAGGTGGAGCTGCCAATTACAAACCTCGGTGTATGGCCGTTTTTTATAAAAGTGCCTGTAACCAATGGCCCCCAGCCACCGCCACCAAATGAATCTATAAAGCCGCCTATTAAACCCAGTACAGTGATATTGCTTTTTTTCTTTTGCTGATTAACCGTTTTCTTTTTAAATGCATTTTGTAAAATTTTTATACCTAAATAGATGGTATAAGCTGCAATAAATGGCTTGGTAATCTTCGCATATCTTTCTCCTACATAGGTTAGCAGTAATGCTCCTGCTACCGCTCCAATAATAGCTGGTAAAGCCAAAGCCTTCGCCAGTTTTTTATTAATGTTTCCGAGTTGCCAGTGACTTATGGTTCCTGCAGCACTCGTAAAAGCTTCTGCCGAGTGAATGCTCGCACTTACTACCGGCGGAGGCACATTCATTATTAATAATAAGGATGTGCAGATAACACCATATCCCATCCCCATAGAGCCGGCAACGATTTCAGCGCCAAAACCAATGAGCAGCATCCAGTAAAATAAATGGTTGTCCTTGTTCAGGGTAGCCTGTAATAAAGTAAGCTCTTCAGCAGATAGAAAAAAATAGGAGAATAAAATAACCAGTAAAACAAAAGCGATTGCAACAATGTATTTACTAACGACTTTTCTCCTGGAAGAATTGAGTTCCTGTTGGGTGATCACCACGTCATGCGAATGCGTAATTTCTTCTATTATTTCTTCGGGTGTATTATTCGACATGTTATTTATTTTGGGAAAGATTTTTGGTGATTTCATTCAGCTGTCTCACTTTGTCGGTAAAATCACCTGTCATTTTATTGCGTATGGCCTGCATATTATCCAATAAACTATCAAGCTCATCCGGCAGTGTTTCATTCAACATTTCTTTAACACGTTTAGCGATAGTGGGAGACTTGCCGTTGGTACTGATAGCAACCTTAAGGTTTCCCTTTTGCACCACCGATCCCAGGTAAAAATCGCACAGATCCGGCTTATCAGCCACGTTTATCAGGATGCCTTTCAACTTCGCATCCGCTGCTACCTGCCCGCTTACTACAGGGTCATTAATCGCCGCTATCGCAATGTCAATATTGTCGAAATCACTTAGTTGGTAAGGCTTTTCCGCCAGCGTTACACCCGGGTATTCTTTGACCAATTCTTTTATTTCCCCACTTATTTCGCTGGCCACCAACGTAATAACCGCGGCAGGTGAATTGGCCAACACGGCCTGCAATTTTTCCATTCCAACATAGCCGCCGCCCACTATCAGCAGACGCAATTGCTTTAATTTTAAAAAAACCGGAAAAAGCTCATTTTGAGCAGGTGAGATATTATTTACCATCGGCTGCAAATATATGGATATCTCCACTAAATTAGTAGACTATTGCATATCTTTTTTTCTTTCACCGTGTTATCGGTCAATTATTGATATTGTATTATTTAAAATTTGAAGCCTTAATTACCAGAGAGATTTATTGCGCTGACGGTATAAAAGCAAAAGGCACTTTTTTACTGATTATCTCAATTGCATCTCCCACTTTCAGAGCGCCTGTTTGTTTATGCAGTATATTTTGGCCAAAGTATATCTTGCTATTTTTCATTCTGTAAGCGGCAAGTGCCTTCAATGGCTCTTTTGCCCTTTCGGCAGTTGCCTGGTTAATTGTTGTAATGGTGCAGCGGGCGCATAATTTCACACCATATAAATTAATGCTGTTTATTCGTACATGTTCCATTGTATCTTCATCAAAGGCATTTCCTCCGGAAAAAACAATATTTGGCCTGAAACGATTGATGGACAAAGGTTCTGCCAGGCGGCTGTTGAGATCATCCATGGATGCCTGTCCGATAATCAGCAAGGGATAACCGTCAGAAAAACTGGTAATATCATTTTCACTGGCATATTCAGGGTCGACTTTTCTTTTTTCACTATCGGGCATGTATACTAACCTGCAGGGTATTGATAATTTGGCAGAAAACCAGGCATCTGCTGCTTCGCTTACCAATTGAGCACTGCATTCGTCATCCCACACCTGCACTTTAATTGTTGCCACGCCAGGTAATGGTTGTAGCGGTATCTGAATATTATCTGCGGGATTATTTTTATGATAAACAATTAATTCATTGTCCTGAATAGCTGTTTGCAACAAACACATTTCCGGATGTTCCCGCTGCGTTAAAAATTGGTTGTTGACATCCACCAGCATCCACCTGCGGTCGAATTGAAATCCCCTGTCAGTTAATTGAGCTCCGGTGATTTCAATACCGCCGAGCGACTTAACCGGGTAAATAAAAAGTTGGCTGATGGTGTACATATTTCAAAGTTGGGGATTATCTCTTTAATTACAAATAAAAAAAGCAATCGGGAATATGTATTCAATAGTCGTAAGCAGGCCAACTTGAATTATTACACCATAGCAAGTGTTTTTACAGCCCATAGTAAGACCCGTTTCTCTAATAGTACTGTATTGCAGTATAAAGATTTAAGAATTTACTGATAGCAAGATCTTGATTATACTATTTTTATAGTTCGCCAAAACTGGTGTTTAAATAGCACATTTGGCAAAGTATAATAATTTTATAGTTCGCCAAAACTGTACTTTTATTTGTACATTTGGCAAGATATAATTTTAAAGGTTAACAGTTTATGCCGTGGTAATACAGCTTAAATAAAAATAACAATGGCAAACATCATAGGGCGAAAAGAAGAACTGACATTTTTAAACAAGGTATTGAATTCATCAGAACCTGAGCTGGTGGCTGTTTTTGGAAGACGCAGAGTTGGTAAAACATTTCTTATAAGAAATACATTTGCAGCGCAACTGGCCTTTGAATTTTCCGGCATACACAATGCTTCCTTTGATCAGCAACTTGAAAATTTTACCCTGGCCTTATCAAAAGCAAGAAAACTTAAAACAACCAGGCCAACCAGCTGGATAAGCGCATTAAGTATGCTGGAAGATTACCTGAAGCCCCTTATAAAAAAACAAAGAACCGTAATTTTCTTTGATGAGTTTCCATGGATAGGTACGCCCCGCTCCGGTTTTTTACAGGCGTTTGAAAATTTCTGGAATACCTGGGCTTCCCGTCAAAAGAATTTGGTGGTAATACTTTGTGGCTCAGCAGCAGCCTGGATGATACAAAAAGTAATTAACAACAGGGGCGGGTTACATAACAGGGTTACCCGAAAATTAAGATTGCTGCCCTTTACTTTACACGAAACCGCCTTGTACTTAAATGAAAGAAAAATAAACCTGGATCAATACCAGGTATTGCAAATTTATATGGTGATGGGCGGCATACCACATTACCTGAAAGAAATCGAAAAAGGAGAAAGCGCCATCCAGGCAATTGACAGAACCTGTTTTAGCAAAGACGGTTTACTGCATGAAGAATTTAAAAATCTTTTTGCTTCGCTTTTTGATGGCGCTCAATACCATATCCTGGTAATAAGGGCTCTTGCAAAAAAAGGAACGGGTCTTACCCGGAATGAACTTATTAAAGCCTGTAAATTAACTTCAGGCGGCGGTACTACTCAATTGCTGGAAGAGCTTACCCAGTCAGGTTTTATTACGCCGTATATTCCTTTTGACAAAACAGCCAAAGAAAGTATTTACAGGCTGACTGATGAGTATGCACACTTCTATTTAAAATTTATAGAGCACAGCAAGTTCAAAGGCACTGGTACATGGACCCGATTTTCAACAGGTACATCCTGGCAAAGCTGGAGTGGCAATGCGTTTGAAAGCATTTGTATAAAGCATACGCCGCAGATTAAAAAAGCACTGGGTATTGAAGGCGTGCATACGGAAATATCCGCCTGGCGCTACAAAGGGGACAAAGATGAACAAGGTGCCCAAATAGATTTACTGATTGACCGGCACGACAACTGCATCAATATTTGTGAAATTAAATTTTCCATCAACACCTATATCATTACAAAAGCATACAGCCGGGAACTGGATAATAAAGTAAAAATATTCCGCGAACGAACCAACACCCGGAAGGCTTTATTTTTAACGATGGTGACCACCAACGGCGTAAAAAACAGCGATAGTTATACCGGGCAGATACAAAAAGAAATTACTATGGAGGCGCTGTTTAAAAACTGATGCTATTACGCCTGCTGTGATTGGTTGTTTTGCCAAAAGCCTTTTAGCACCATTGTCCGATGAATTTTCATTACTTCAATACGTTTCAAAATGGAGGCCATGGTTCCACATGGCTGAAATTGTTGAACGGAGCGTCGCCACTGAAGTCAAATCAGGGTGATTAGCCTGTTACAAAATTGTATTATTCCTGTACATTTGAGTATTAAAATCCAGACAAGCATGAAACCCGCCATCACCATAGAATATTGTCCCAAATGCCATTGGCTGTTAAGAGCCGCGTACATGGCGCAGGAACTGTTAACCACATTTGAAGGCGACATACAATCAGTAACCCTGCAACCCAGCGAAGTGGGAGGACGTTACATTGTGTGCATTAATGGCAATACTATTTTTGACCGTAAAGTTTTTGGCGGCTTCCCGGAAATTAAAGAATTAAAACAATTAGTAAGAGACGTTGTAAACCCTGATAAGAACCTGGGCCATTCTGATAAACATTAAAATTTATTGTATGGTTGGAATTATTTTATGCGGTGGCCAAAGCTCCCGTATGGGCAGCGATAAAGGCCTGCTTGTTAACAGCGAGGGACAGCTATGGGCACAGAACGCTATCAATAAAATGGCAGCTTTGCAAATACCAGTTTCGCTTGTTGTAAACAGGTTGCAATATGCCAGCTACGCTTCGGCGTTTGTGGGTACACCCATTATGACAGACAACGAAAAATTGGAAATACACGGCCCTTTACTGGGCGTATTGAGTGCACATTTACAATACCCGGTGCAAAATTTTTTTGTGCTGGCCTGCGACATGCCATTGATGGAAACCAGCGTGCTGACTGAGTTGTACAACAAATACCTGGAAACTGATGCCTATGACGCTTTTGTTTTTACCAACGAGGATGAGCCTGAACCGCTCTGCGCAATTTACTGCGCCAAAGGTCTATCGGCCATTGCAGACATGCATAAAAAAGGCCTTTTAAAAAGGCACAGTATGAAAAGTATGATTGACAATTTAAACGTGTGTTTTGTATCAATTACAACAGAACAAAAAAAATATTTTACCAATGTGAATGCACATGCCGGTTTAAACGGCGCCTGATTATGCTTCCTTAAACACAAGCGACAATTTGTTGATTGGGGTAAACATTTCCTTCGGCGCTTCGCACAAAGGACAGCAATATTGCTCCGGTAAATTTTCAAATAACGTGCCTGCTGCAATATCATTTTCCGGTTCACCAACTAAAGCATCATACACTGTAAAACATTGGGTACACTGGTGTATCCAAACAGGTATTTCCTCTTTCAGCGGCGCCTCTTTTTTCGGCTTTTTTATACTCACTGTTTGTTGTCCATTTTCCTTATGCGCATAAAAACCAATGATGGCACGACGCAATTGTTCGGGCAACATCCACTTATAATTATTGCTGCTGAATATTTTTCCGGTTCTTTCATTGGGGTTAAAATCCTTGGCGCATAAAATATCATAGCGACTGAAAAAATCAACCCCGCCGACGGTAAACAAGGGTTTCTTTTTTACCAGTATGCTACTGAACACTTCACTTTTGCGGCGGGTTTTAATACCGATGCAAATACCAAACGTGCGGGTATCATCCTGCTGCAAATGTTTTATCAAAAAGTTCTTTAACGCCAGGCCTTCTTTGCAATCATCTTCTACCTGGAAATTTAATTCGTTGGCCGCATGACGGACATTGATCTGGTGTTTACCCAGCACGGCATCCCACAAATTGCGATCCTTTTCTTCAATGCCTTTTATGATAATGGTCTTCCAGGGTGTAGAACATAACTGGCCAATTTTAGTAACCAGGCAAAGCGAGCAGACCTGCTGTAAAAACGCTACAGAAAACTTTTCATCCCTGCGGTAAATACCCAGCCAGTAGCGGTTATTCACCCGGTTAAACCCTTCATAATAAGGCAGCATAAACGGCGGAAAAACAACTTTGGTTTCTGCTGCTTTTACGTTGTATTGTTGCTGTTGCATAACGATGCTGTACAACAAAGTGCCATCGGGTTCAGGCGCATCATAAAATTGTTTATCGCTGTTTTTAATAACCGTTTCAATATGTTTGGTAAGCACCGCAATGTCGTTGGTATATACAATATCCGGCCATTCGTAAATGGCATTAGTTTTAGGAAAGCGGATAAACAAATGCCAGAAATGCAGGCTGTCACTTGCCACCCAATTGATGTTGCCGGTAAGCATCGGGGTGAAACTTTGCTTACTGTCGCTTATATTTACTTTTAATGCTGGTACATAATCAAAGGCGTCAAAAATATCCTTGTACACTCCTTCGCTCAACCATGTTTTGGTAATAAATATTTCTTCAGCCGGATACGAACTTACAATGTTGGGATGCTGATCGGTATCTACCTCAAAGGCAATATCTTTCCCCTTCAGGGTTTCAGCCAGTTTATTATATTTTTCATTCGCTACTTCAATAAATAATTGTTGCCGCAATCCGAAGCTAACTTGCTTAATGCCCGATAAAGCAGCAGCATCAAGGATATGCATCAAATCACCCGGAGAAATAATGCCCCCGGTAAAATTTATTTTTATGGTAAATGAATTTTTCATTTTTCTCTTTTTGTTACCAGCTATAGCTTTTCATAGCGTCATTCTTGTGTCACTCACTTATACTTTTTAAGCTTTGGGCAACATCCCTTCAAATTGCTACCATATTCATTTATCACCCCTGCTCTCCAAATCAGTAAACCCGATTGCTAAACCAAACTCTTTCATCGCCTTTGGAAAATTTCTATTCTCATGCCCCGGACTAAATAATTTCAGCAAGGCAAAACGTTGCAGGTTGCTTAAGCCGCCCCATTTTTTCACAGAAATAAACCAGTTAAATTCGGCGGCTTTTTGTTGTAATCCTTCCGGTACATTTTCAAGGTTAGCCCATAACGGAGCCGGATTGATTGCCAATGGCTTTGCATCCGTACCACTGTATATATTCACCAGGCCGTTTAAATAACAATGATACCGTTCCTTTTCAACAGGCGTTTTACAATGCAGCACTGCCAATGTTTTTCTTTCTTTAACAGAAAACTTACACCACAATTCCAATGGCAGTTTAATGCCTACGGCATCCAATTTAAACCGAACGACCATAGGTATGCAACGCACATTGGCTTCAACAAAATCTTCTTCAAATAAAAAATATTCTACCCCGAATAAGCCCTGCATTTCCCGCCAACGTTGAATTGTATTTGTTGCTGACATGGTTTTGTTTTTATGAGTATACTAATTACGCATTTAGTTTGTCATCCGCCCTATAAGGTAACTCGTTATTTTAACTATCTCCCCAACCCCGACGTGGTTCTGTGACTACCCTTTGACTTACACCGCCGCCGCAATCAAAACCGCAGGAACAATTTTAATTTCTTTATCCACTACAGGCAGCATCGCCTTATCCAGTATCGCCTGCACTTCGGGCCGGCAACTGCCACAACCCATACCTGCACCGCTTGCTTCGCATAATGTTTTTAACTGGGTGCAACCTTCCCTTATTTTATTAACAATATTGCCTTCACCCACATTGCCGCAACTGCACACCAGTTTACCAATTACCGGCTCCGCTTTATTGCCAGATCGTAACAACTGCAGCCGCTTTTCACTCAGCTCCATTTTGTTTTGTATCAGGTCGCGATATTCTAAAAATTCTGTTTTATCGCCAATTAGAATAGCGCCAACCAGGCGGTCATTGTGAATGATGCATTTTTTATAATAACGCTTGGCCTTGTCGATAAAAACGACTTCTTCATAAGCCGGATCATCCGGGCACTCCGCCAGTCCCATCGAAACCAAATCAGTACCATGCATTTTCAAAATATTCATCAGCAACGAACCTTCATAATATTTTGAAATATCACCGCTTAAATAACGGGCTACAATCTCTGCCTGTTGTTCAGCCGCTGCCGTAATGCCGTACAAAAAACCCTTGAACTCCGCAATCTCACCCACAGCAAATATAGACGGGTCGCTGGTTTGCAGGTATTCATTTACTTCCACGCCGCGTTTGCTTTGCAGGCCGCAGGCTTTGGCGAGTTCAATATTGGGCACTGTTCCCACAGCAATAACAATGGCCTGGCAATTGATCGTTAAACCACTTTTCAGTTGAACGCCGGTCACTTTTCCATTACCGTAAAAACGTTCTATCTCATCATTGTAATAAATGTCTACATTCTTGCTTAATAATTCTTCGTGCAATAACTGGCTGCCCAATGGATCCAATTGCCGGTCCATTAACCTGCTGATACGTTGTACGATGGTAACTTCCACGCCTACCTCCCTTAATGAAGCAGCTAACTCAATGCCCAGCAAACCACCGCCGACAATCAGTACTTTTCCTTTGGCTGCATCCACATGATGTCTGAAATTATCCGCATCTACCCTGCTGCGCATGGTGAATATGCCTTTCATATCCGGCACATCTCTTAACATCGCAGCACGACTTCCTGTTGCCATCAACAACACATCATACTCATGAACAACACCTGTACTATCGATTACTGTTTTATGTTCCCGGTCAACCTGCTCAATGCTTACGCCGCGGTATAATTGGATATTAAAAGTGCGTTCTTCCCTGTCTGTCATCTTTACCAGCTGCGCCCATTTCTGTGCACCACTGATATAATCCGGCAACATCACCCTGTTATAAAAAGGAAAATTTTCTTTACTGAATACCTTTATCTCATCCTCAATATTTAAAGTCCGGTAACTTTTTACAAAACCACAGGCACCTGCACCAGCGCCAATTACAACAATTTTTTGTATCGGTTTTTTATGTAAAGCCACTTGCACCGCAGCAAATTTGAAATCAGGTTCTTTTGATTGCAGATCAACCAGGTTGTTGGTTAAATTATTGGCCCGGTTTAAATCACTGTTTAAAATCTTTCCCCAATGCATGGGTAAAAAACAAACACCTGCTTTGATATCATCTGTCAGTTTTGCTTTTACCCTTACATTACCCCGGTGATTAATCACCTCTACCAAATCACCCTCCTTGATTTTTCTCACCGCTGCATCAGCCGGATTGATTTCCAAAAAACTTTCTTTGATGTGCTGGTTTAATTTATTCACTTTCCCGGTCTTGCTCCTCGTATGCCATTGGTCGCGGATGCGGCCGGTGGTAAGGATTAATGGATGTTCTGCAGTTAACGGTTCCGATTTATTAGCGTCTCCAAAAGAATGAATGGTGGCTTTTTTTGAAGGTGTATAAAACTGGTGATCTGTAAATAACCTGGCGGTTCCAAACGCACCCGTCTGTTTTGTAAAGGGCCATTGAACGGAACGCTGCGTTTTTAAAATAGCGTAATTCAAACCACTGATGTCAATATTAGTTCCTTCGGTTAAGGCTGCATGCTCGGTAAAAATTTCCGCCGCACTTTTATAATCAAATCCACTAAAGCCCATCTTTTGTGCAAAGCGGCAAATGATCTCTGCATCCGGCAATGCTTCACCCGGCGCTTCCGTAATCTTACCCAAGTGCGAAATATACCTGCCGGCATTGGTCATGGTACCTTCTTTCTCCGACCATGCTGCCGCAGGCAATACAACATCTGCGTAAGGCAATGTTTCTACTTTGTTGCTTACATCCTGTACCACCACAAATTTTGCTTTCTTTAATCCCTCCTCCGCTATGCGCACATCCGGCAGACTGATTAAAGGATTGGTACACAAAATCCAGATGGCTTTTAATTTACCGTCATTCAATGCAGCAAACATTTCAGTAGCTGTTAAACCAGGTTTGGATTGAATGGTACCCAACGGTATCTGCCAGAATTTTTCTACTTCATTTCTATCCGTTTCGCTGGCCAAATTTCTATGTGCCGGTAACAAATTAGATAACCCACCAACCTCACGGCCACCCATTGCGTTGGGCTGACCGGTCAATGAAAACGGCCCTGAGCCTGGCTTTCCAATATGGCCTGTTATTAAATTTAAATTGATTAGTGATAAATTTTTATTCACGCCCACCACGCTTTGGTTCAACCCCATCGTCCACATGGTAATAAAACCTTTTGCGTTGCCGATGTAGCCGGCAGCCTCCCGGATAGCCGATGCTTCCACGCCACAAATTGCTGCTGCTTCTTCAATGCTTCTTTCAAAAACAGTTTTAGTGTACACATCAAAACCATCGGTATGGTCGCTGATGAAATCAAAATCAACCATGTCGTTTTCTATCAGGCAGCGACCAATGGCATGGTGCAACGTTATATCTGTTCCGGGATTTAATTGTAAATGCACGTTGGCAATAGCACAGGTCTGTGTTTTGCGTGGGTCACTCACAATTATTTTCAGATTCGGATTTCTTTCTCTTGCAGCTTCCACCCTTCTCCATAAAATCGGGTGACACCAGGCCGGGTTTGCACCCGCAACAAAAATTACATCACACAATTCTATGTCATCATAACTCACGGGCACACTGTCTTCACCCAAACTCATTTTATAACCCACCACTGCACTGCTCATACACAGGCGACTGTTGGTATCAATATTATTGCTGCCAATAAAACCTTTTATCAGTTTATTAACCACATAATATTCCTCTGTTAAACATTGGCCCGAAGCATAAAATGCCACCGCATCCGGACCGTATTTATCGATGATAGTTTTAAACACCGCAGCCGTTCTTTCCAAGGCTGTATCCCACGAAACCCTTTGCCTTGGCTGGTTACGGCCATAGCGCATTTCAGGGTACAGCAAGCGGTCACTTTTATCCATGACGGTATAATGCAGGTTCATACCCTTGCTGCACAACATGCCTTTATTCACTGGATGATCCTTATCGCCTTCAACCTGTATACGTCCCTGTACGTCTTTGCTAACAACAATACCGCATCCCACACCGCAATAGCAGCAGGTGGTTTTGCCAACCGCCGGAAGTGATGCCCCCATCCCCTGAAGGGAGGTAATTTGGAGCGTATTATTTTCTTTGTTAGTCAACTTTTTGAAGGTTATTTTTTTACCGAACGTTTGAATTACTATTTAGCTTCATTGGCGTCGCACTCTTGTGCAGTATCGCTTTGCTGAGCTTGCTTATGTTACAGCAGCTTCGGAATGTCTACACCTAAGCGATTTTCTCTTGCTGGTAACACCAGCAAAATACTTTGACCTCTCTTCTTCTCATTACAGTAGTAATCATAAAAAATCAGACATCAGACATTTTTAAACTGTTTGCAATTCCGCAGCACTCACCTCAACTACTTTTTCTGTAACCGCAAATTTTGTAACCAGTACAATCAATGAAACACCGATTACGGCAAAGCCGATGTATTGAAATGCTTCGAGGTAAGTAATGGTAGATGATTTAAACAAAAAGCCAAACAACATACCGCCCACGTTACCGCCGGCACCTACAATACCGCTTACCATACCAACATTTTTTTCGTTCACAAAGGGTGTGATCGCATAGGTGGCTCCGTTGGCCATTTTAAGAAACAAAGCAAATGAAATCATGCTCACAATTGCCATCGGCAAAGAACCTGCTTTGGCAAAAAGAATGATGCCGCAACCTTCCAGCAATAACATGATCGCCAGTAAAATTCCCTTACCCTTCATACCATATTTCTTACCCACTTTATCGGCAGAAATACCACCCAGCGCCCTGGCGAAAATATTCATGAAACCAAAAGCCCCTGCCCAAAAACCTGCTGAACCCTGGCTCAATTTAAAGGTATCAGTAAAGTGCAATGCAGCCACGCCATCAAATGTAATTTCCATACCAAAACAAACGGAGTAAGCCAATGCCAAACTCCACACACGCCAGTCGCTTAAAATGCTCCAGTCTGTTTTGCCAGATGCTTTTTTTACACGATTGATGTCTTCATAATTTCCTTCAGGCGTGTCTTTTGTAAACTTAAAATATACAAACGCCATGATCAGTAACATCACACCCGGAATGATCATTGCGTAGCGCCATGCCTCTGCCTTTGTGTAGCCAAAACCCACGATAGTAGCGAATATTACGGGCATCAGCATATTGGTAATACCACCACCCAAATTACCCCAGCCGCCTGCAACTGCATTGGCCGTGCCTTTAATGTTTGGTGCAAACATTACTGAAGTATGAAACTGTGTAATAACAAAAGAAGCACCGATAACACCAATGGCTAAACGAAATAAAAGAAATGAAGTATAGCTATGCGCCAGTCCCACCAACATCACCGGGAAAGCGCCGATCAATAACAAAGCTGTGTACGTTTTTCTTGGTCCCCAGCTATCGCATAATTTACCAATCAGCAAGCGGGCAAATATGGTGGCAGATACTGCCGCAATAATGGTGTTACCTACCTGCCCTTTGCTTAGGCCCAGGTCAGCACGGATGGAAGGCATTAAAGGCGCCAGTCCAAACCAGCCAAAAAAGCAGGCGAAAAAGGTTAGCCAGGTAATATGAAACGTGCGCATTTGAATGCCTTTAAAACTGAGCACATTTAATTTGGTAAGTGGGTGGTTATTTATGATAGATGACATGTGTTAATTTTTTATGGATGAAATATTTCTATTAAACAGTAACCGGTTATTTAAATAAGAACTCAGGTTTAATGGTAATCATTAAATAAGTCCACGTACCTGTAAGCTTTGCTGAGTTAGGCGTAATATTTTTTGCATACTCCATGCTTTTTGTTGCCGCCATTACACTAAATCCGTATTCTAATGTCGTTACCTTATTCAGCGCATAGGTTGTTACCAAATCGAACTCACTACCCAGGTATTTATTGATGGCGGTACCAGCGGTATTTTTTTGATCCTTAGCCAGACTGAAATAATGATAATCCAGTGCGGCAGTAAAGCGTTTGGCTGCGCTGTTGTATTTAACCTTTGCAAAAGGATTACTTAAACCACCTGTAGGTGAGCCGGTAGCCACATAGAAATAATCCATCAATCCCCAGAATTTATGTGGTGTGCCATACAAGGGATCAAAGCGATGATTGGTAGTGGAAGAAGAGAAAGCATCATTACCTGAAACATAGTCCCATCCTGCAGTGTAGGTAAATTTATTTTTTGTGTAGGCAAGTGAGACTGTGGAAGTATAGGCGCTTATTTTTTGTGCATCCCTGTCCTTACCTGCCTGGTAATAAAAACCCGCTGTTAAAGCAAAAGCTTTGTTCTTATCTAAAATACTGTTTAATAAAATACCGGTTGTAACCCTGCTGTTAACGCCTTTCTGGTTGAAGCGTCTTCCGTAAATATAGCCGGTATCAGAGCCTGCAATATTTTTAACAGAGTCATTGATGTATTTTCCGAAATGATCCGCCAGTACCAGCCCGGTAAGTTTTGTTTTATTGAAAGTTTTGGCGACATATAAAAATTGCATCGCTTTATAATCCTGGTACAAACCATTGGTTGAAGGATTGGCCTGTAAAGAGGGAGAACCCGTCTTTGAACTCAATCCGGCTGCATTGCTCAATGGAATAAAAGCGGCGGGTGTGGCTGCCAAATTACCACGACTGTCTTTTACATAGGGCGATACATTTGCCGGCGTATAAAAAGTGCCGTTGTAGTTAAAGGCATCAGTATTTTGGTTAAAGGCAAAACCCATATCTGCCTGCCAGCCTTTGTTTAATAATTTAAATACAATGGCATCATGGCGGCGTGCCTGCTGCAGCCAGTCCAGGTTTCCAAGTAGACGGCTGTCATCATACAATAATTCCTGGCGGCCGATTTTTACGCCAAAATAATCCACGGCAGAATGTGTGAAGGAAGTATCCTTTTTATTCGCCAATGCAATTTCTGCCCAGGCTTCGTGCACACCTAATTTACTTCCGTCCGCATTGCTGATGGTAGACGCATCCTGCCCCCAAACCCTGATGTCCTGCAATGATGTCTGGAATATAATATGGTTCATTTTGTAATTGAAGGTGAGCCTGCTTCTTTGCGATGTAAAAAAGGCGGCGTTGTTGGTTGCTGGTTTTAGCGTCCCAACGCCATCTCTAAACTCTGTTCTTGTTCTGATTTGACCCGTGACAGTTAGCTGAGCCTTTACCGGTTGCAGCAGACAGAAAAAAAGTACTGCCCCCGATAATTGCCTGATAATTTTTTTCATGTTAAATTTGGTTTGATTTTGAAGGTGATTACTTGCCTTTCTGAATTAGGGCCCGGACAGACTCGACTCTTCCGGGTCCACTTTTTTTAAAATGCTTATTTAAAAAGAAGCATCGTGGTTAATTTTTTTCGCTTTTATTTTTTCATAAGTGTGAAAGAATTTTGAAGGTTGAAAAAAATTGTTTTATCAATAGTCATACAGCAGATCATGATTGAGCAACGCCTATAAATACGTTGTTGCCTTCCACCTTAACTTCATAGGTTTTAATACTGCATTCATCGCCGGTTAAACATTCGCCTGTTTTTAAGGAGAATGTTTTTTTATGAAACGGGCAAGCTACTTTTGGCTCCTCGCTTTGAGAGCCAATCAGGCCGCGGCTTAAAGCCATTTGCTGACGGTGCGGACACTCGTTCTGCGTAGCATACCACTCTCCTCTTCTTGCAAAATGAAACAGTGCAATCTGGTCATCGTTGTACTTAACACATACGCCACCGTTGGTTGGCACGTCATTGGTTTTGCAGGCTAAAAACCAGGTAATATTTTTTTCAATTGTAGCTAACATGGATTTATTTTTTATGAGTTAATAAAAAGAGCTTGAGATTATTTCCAGTCACGAACCTTTTTCTGGTCCCGCATCTCTTCAAAAACAACAGTGGGATCTTTTACTTCAGGCGCATTTACAAAATGATTGAAACGCTTTCTGATCTCCGGATTTTCAATCGCTTCTTTCCATTCGCATTTGTAACAATCTACCAGCACCTGCATTTCAGCTTCCCATTGCTGTGACATGCCCAGGCTGTCGTTGACTACCACATTGCGCAGGTAATCTATGCCGCCTTCCATTTTGTTTAGCCAGGTTGCGGTTCTTGTCAACGTATCGGCAGTTTTAATATAGAACATTAAAAAGCGGTCGATATACTGGATGCAGGTTTCATCATCCAGGTCAGTTGCAAGTAACAATGCATGTTGTGGTTTGCTGCCGCCATTGCCGCATACATATAAATTCCAGCCTTTTTCGGTAGCGATAATGCCAAAATCTTTACTCTTTGCCTCAGCACATTCACGAATGCAGCCACTAACACCGCCCTTGATTTTATGCGGCGAACGCAGTCCGCGGTAACGCTCTTCAATGCGAATGGCATAACTCACACTGTCGTGCAAGCCAAACCTGCACCAGGTACTGCCCACGCAACTTTTTACTGTACGCAACGATTTTCCATAAGCATGGCCGCTTTCGAAACCAGCGTTAATTAGCTTCTCCCAGATAGCAGGTAAATCGTTCAGATGTGCACCAAACATATCGATGCGCTGGCCGCCGGTAATTTTTGTGTAGAGATTATATTGCTTGGCTACCTGCCCAAGCACAATCAGTTTATCGGGTGTAATTTCTCCCCCCGGAATTCTTGGAACAACGGAGTAGGTCCCCCCCTTTTGAATGTTGGCTAAAAAACGATCATTGCTATCCTGCGCCGTGTCGTTGCCTTTCTTCAAAATCATTTCACCCCATAAGCTTGCCAAAATAGAAGCTACCGGGGGTTTGCATAATTCACAACCATCACCCTTGCCTAAATGATCCAACACTTCATCATAGGTTTTTAATTCATGAATTTTTACCAGGTCGAATAGTTCCTGGCGGCTGTAATTAAAATGCTCACACAATACATTGCGCACGTACTTTCCCTGCGCTTTCATGGTATGCAGCATAATATCCTTCACCATCGGAACACAGCCACCACAGCCAGTTCCGGCCTTATTGCATTTTTTTATGGCGTCAATTGTTTCGCAGCCAGCTTCTGTTACCGCACTGCATATCATACCCTTAGTAAGACTTTCGCAGCTGCAAACAATGGCCTCATCCGGCAGGCTTAATACGCCGGCGCCGCCATCGCTTTCACCACCTCTTGACCCCAGGATAACATCTTCGGGATTCGGCGGCAGCACTACTTTATTTTTTACCGTTTGCAACAACATATTGTATTGTTCCGCATCGCCAATTAAAATACCACCCAGCAATTGTTTACCATCACCGGTGATATTGATGCGTTTGTAGATACCCTTCATGGTATCTTCAAAAACTACGCTGCGTACATTATCGCCCGCAACAAAAGGATCGCCAAAACTTGCAACGTCCACACCAATTAGTTTTAGTTTGGTGCTCATGTCATAAGCTCCAAACACTTTACCACCATTGGTTAAATTACTTGCTACCACATCCGCCATTTCATAACCCGGTGCTACCAGGCCGTACACCATGCCTTCAAACAAGGCGCACTCGCCAATGGCGTAAATTGATGGATCTGTTGTTTGTAATTTATTGTTGACTACAATTCCGCCGCGGGTGCCTACTTCCAAGCCGCTAAGTTTTGCCAGTTCGTCTCTTGGCTTGATTCCCGCAGATATCACCAGCATATCCACATCAATTTTTGTATCATCTGAAAACAGCATTCCATCAATACAACCATTGCCGGTAATTTCAGCGGTGTTTTTACTGGTATGAATTTTTAAACCAAGCGTTTGTAATTTGGCCTTTAAAATATTTGAGCCGGCTTCATCAATCTGGCGGGGCATTAAACGGGGAGCAAATTCTATTACGTGTGTGTCGGTGATTCCTAGATCAATCATTGCTTTGGCAGCTTCAAGGCCTAATAAACCACCTCCGATCACCGCACCGGTTGTCGCCTTTTTAGCATAAGCCGTCATCATTTCCAGGTCTTCAATGGTGCGGTATATAAACACGCCATCTTTTTCAACGCCCGGGATCGGTGGAACAAATGCGGAAGAACCCGTAGCCAGGATGAGCACATCGTATGATTGGGTAATACCTTTAAAAGAATGAACGGTTTTATTGGACCGGTCAATCTGCTGGATAGGATCGCCGGTATGAAGGATAATGTTATTTTCGGCATACCAGGAAGCCGGTGCCATCAAAAGATCATCGGCTGACTTTCCGCTAAAAAATTCACTCAGGTGAACGCGATCGTAAGCGGGCCGGATCTCTTCTCCAAATATCGTAATGTCAAAAGATGCTGTATTTCCTTTTGCGATAAGTTTTTCACAAAACTTGTAACTTACCATTCCGTTTCCAACAACTATAATTTTCATAAATCCCTGTTTAGCAGATTGAAAAATTATAGCAAGCAATCGTATTAAAAATAAATCTATTTAATAATTATTTTCAGTATGGCGACTAAAAAATTCTATTATTATGATTTGTATCACAATTTTACGCCGTTTTAAGCAATTAAACAAATATATCTTATTTTAATATAAATATATAATAAATCATAATATAAAAATATGATGTCTAATTTATCTGGCTATTGCAACATTATGCCCAAAAATGTTCCATTTACCGCACAAAAAATTATTTTCGGGCTAATCAGCTAATTTTGGGGCTACACTAAATAACATAGATTATTTATAACTATATGAAAAAACAAAAGCAGGATTGCGATTTAAAAAGCTGCATGTATTGTCAGTTGTGTATTCCGGAGTGGCTGCCTGCTATCGGCGCAAACAGAAAAATTGTATCCATAAAGAAAGGTGAATTGCTTTTTAACGAAGGAGATGTGATGACCGGGATTTATTTTGTAAACAACGGCACGGTAAAAGTGCACAAGCAATGGGGGCAAAAGGAATTGATTGTGCGGTTTGCTAAAAACGGAGATATCGTTGGGCACAGGGGCCTGGGTGCAGATAATATTTATCCTGTATCTGGTACAGCACTTGAAAACGTTACGGCCTGTTTTATTCCGCTGGATTTTTTTATGTCATCGTTAAAAATCAATTATGATTTTATGCAAAGGCTGATGCTGTTTTTTGCGGAAGAGTTAAAACAATCTGAACGCAAAATGCGTAACCTGGCGCACATGAGCGTAAAAGGGCGTGTGGCCAATGCACTGTTGCTATTACAAAACAAATTTGGGGTAAAGCCTGATGGCCACATCAACATTCTGCTGAGCAGGCAGGACCTGGCATCATATGCTGGCACCACTTATGAAACCGTCTTTAGAATTATGAGCGACCTGGCTGAACAACAACTGTTGAAAGTAGATGGGAAGAAGATTACGATTTTGAACCAGGAAGCTTTGGAAGGGTTTACGAAAGATGAATGAATCAAAAGTGTATTATAGAAACAGGTGAGGTATTGCAAGGCTTCTATATTCCTCAGTGGTTTTCCAATTGGGATGCTGCTGAAACAAAAAATCTGCACCCAATAAGGCACAGATTTTTTTGATTGGACAAGTATCCATCTGTTATAATAATTTAATTTTTCTGCACATATTTCCGGTAAGAGAAGTCCCCAAAATTTTCTTTTCCTTTTCTCTCTTTTTTAAAGGCCGCAAACAAAATATCCAGTTCTTCCAACAACCCCGCTTCATCCAGGCTTTCCTTGTACAACGTGTTCAGGCGCTCACCTTCATTGTCTCCACCAATGTGGAGGTTATACCTGCCAACGGCAGTACCTACAAAACCAATTTCCGCAGCGTACGGTCTGCCGCAACCGTTGGGGCAACCTGTCATGCGCATAATGATACCTTCATCCTGTAACGCATGTTTTACCACAAGCGGCTCAATTTTAGAAATCAGCGTGGGCAGGTAACGTTGTCCCTCCGCCAATGCCAGCGGACAAGTTGGCAATGCTACGCAAGCAATTGCATTTTTACGCAGGTGACTGGCGGCTTCTGTATGTTCAATAATTTTAAACCGTTCGAGTATTTCGTTAATGGTAGCCTTATCCTTATCCGCTACATCACTGATGATCATATTTTGATTGGAGGTAAACAGGAAATTGCATTTGCCGGTTCTGGCCACTTCCAGCAGGGCTGTTTTCAGCGCCAGCTTTTCATCATCCAGCACCCGGCCGTTTTCCACAAATAAGGTGTAGTACCAAACGCCTTGTGCGTTCTGTAACCAGCCATAACGATCAGCCCTTTGCGTAAATTCATAAGGTCTTGCCGGCTCCAGTTTAAAACCGGTGCGCTTTTCCACTTCTGCTCTGTAAGCATCTACGCCCATTTTGTCAAGGGTATATTTTAACCGGGCCAGTTTCCTGTCGCTGCGGTTACCAAAATCACGCTGCACCGTAATGATTTCATAAATAGCTCTCATTACTTTTTCTTCGGTATCAACAAAGCCGATGGTGGTACCCAATCTTGCGTAAGTAGAAGCATTGCCATGCGTGGTTGACAGTCCGCCACCAATGGCGATATTAAAGCCCTTTAATTCATTATTTTCTATAATGGCTACCAGGCCGAGATCATTGGTAAAAACATCCACATCATTGTTAGGTGGGATGGCAATACCAATCTTAAATTTCCTGGGTAAGTACCTGTCCTGGTATAATGGATCTTCTTCTTCATTCTTCTCCGCTATCTTTTCTTCATCCAGCCATATTTCATAATAAGCTTTTGTTTTAGGCATCAGGTAATTGCTGATTTTATCTGCATAGGCAAATACCTGTGCATGTATCGGCGATTCGCCCGGGTGAGAGGTACAACTTACATTGCGGTTGATGTCACCACAGGTAGCAATAGAATCAAGACCAGCCTGGCTAAAAGACTGAATGGTGGGCCTTATTTTTGATTTGATCAATCCATGCAACTGTATGGTTTGCCGCGTGGTGATTTTAATTACGCCTGTGCTGTTGTCAAGCGCAATTTCATTGGCCGCAATCCATTTTTTTGCACTGATAAAACCACCCGGCAAGCGAAGGCGAATCATAAAAGTATACAAGCGATCCAGTCTTTTTTCCGCACGTTCTTCTCTCCTGTCGCGGTCATCCTGCTGGTACATGCCGTGAAATTTGATCACTGCGGTATCGTCTTCACGGATAGCGCCGGTAATTTCATCGTGCAGGCTTTGCGGAATAGAACCCCGCAAACCATCACTGGCGGTTTTTATTTTTTCTATTGCGGATAAATTATTTTTCTCTGACATAGTAATTTTTTAATCTGATTCTTTAAAACATGTTGCCCGAACAGTTGTTTTTCATGGCGGCATCGTTGCGTCGCCCTCTTGTACGGCATACCATTTTGCAATGTGGGAACAGCCCCAGTCGATTTCTACACATCAATAAACATCTTTTTCATAGCGGCCTTCTTCTTCCATCAATTCCAAATATTTCTTTGCCTCTTCCAATGATTTGTTGCCCTGCTGCTGGATAATTTCTACCAGGGTATTCTCTACATCAATGCTCATCGGGTCTTTGGTACCACAGATAAAAAATGACGCACCACTATTGATCCATTCGTATACTTCAGCGGCGTGCTGCAGCATTTTATGCTGCACGTACAATTTAAAATGCTGGTCTCTTGAGAAAGCTACATTCACTTTTGTCAGTACGCCTGTTTCAACCCAGTTCTGTATTTCGGTCTGGTATAAAAAATCCGTGGCAAAATGCTGATCGCCAAAGAACAACCAGTTTTTACCGGTAGCGCCGGTTGCATCCCGTTCTGATAAAAATGACCTGAAAGCTGCGATGCCAGTACCCGGACCAACCATGATCATATCTTTATCATCGGCCGGCATCCGGAATCTTTTATTAGTCTGGATAAAAAATTTCTGTTCGGTGTTCACCTGCAATTCACTTAAATAAGTGGAGCAAAGGCCAAATCTTTTTTCATCATTGATGGTGTAAGTGTCCTTTACTGCAAGGATATGCACTTCGCCTTCATGGGCAGACGGTGAAGAAGCGATGGTGTACAGCCTGGGAGAAATGGCATTCATCTTACTCACAATAGTTTCAAATTGTGCCGCGTCTTTTACAGGATAAATTTTTAATAAATCCAGCAAATCCATTTTGGTTGCAGGTATGTCTTCACCGGTTATTTCCGCATATTGTTTTACCAACCGTTCAGTTAAATAAATAATGTTGATCTTATATTTCAACAGATCATAAATGCTTACTTCTTCATTTTTAAAGACAATCTTTTTCGTACCATCCACTTTAGCAACCGCAAGAATTTCTTCCACCACCTTCGTTGGATTTTCAGGTACAATGCCTACGGAGTCGCCGCACTGGTACTGCAATCCATCCGCTGCTATTTCAATATGAAAGGTTTCCTTATTAGAACCCCGGTCGTTTAAATTTACTTTTGTGAGTACGGTACCAGAATAGATTTGCTTACCTGTTTTTTTAGCTGCAATGGTTGCCGGTGTTGAAGCGGGCACAAGGGCTGTTGCAGTAGAAAGGCTTTTTAATACACCGTTGAACCAGCTGTTGGCATCTTCTTCGTACTCCACATCACATTTTTGCAAGGGCGCTATCCTGCTGCCGCCCAGTTTGTTAAATTGTTCATCTACTTCCTCGCCCGTTTTACAAAACAGAGGGTAAGAGGTATCGCCCAACGCCAGTACGCTGTATTTTAGTTTTTCCAGTTTAAACCCATTCTGGTGAATATGATCATAGAATTTTTTTGCTGCAATGGGTGGTTCGCCTTCGCCATGGGTACTGACAATGGCCAGCAAATATTCTTCCTTTGTAAGGTCAGTCAGGCGATATTGATCCATGCCCACCACTTTTGCATGAATGCGTTGTTGTTTTGCTTTCGCTGCAAAATCGGCGGCCAGTCTTTTTGAGTTGCCGGTTTCAGTGCCATACACGATGGTAATCTTACTCACCGCCGGGTCTGTAGTTGCAGTTACAGCAGCAGTTACAGGTACCTGTGATTGCACCACCCCGTTCAGGTAGCCATTCATCCATAGCAGCTCCTCTTTGCCGGAAGACTTGATAAGGTCTAAAAAAATTTTAAGTTTATTCTCCGCCAACATGTGTTGCTGCTTTTAAAAGGTTATTATCCGGAAGAACCGGTTTAAAATAATGATCAGTACTTGCTGCATCGGGCAGCCATGCATATTGTTCATGCAGGGCCACTACTTTGCCGATAATGACCAGCGAGGGTGAAATAAAAGAACGTCCTTTTAGATTCACTTCGTAGTCGTATAAAGAACTGATGTGTACATGTTGTAAAGGCGTTGTAGCCTGTTCTATCACTGCCATCAATTTCAGTGGATCAATATTGTATTTCACCAGGTTGGCAACTACATTATCAAGCGTTTCCGACGACATGTAAAAAACCAGTGTGTCGGTTGTTTGCGCTAATTCCTGCCAATAAGTATCTGTTACAATATCTGATTTATAAGATGTAAGTAAGCGCACCGCAGTAGATAACCCCCTGCCCGTTAAAGGTATTCCGGCATAAGAAGCTGCACCTAAAGCCGCCGTTACACCTGGAATAATTTCGTAGGGAATATTGTGTTCTACCACCGTCTGCAGTTCATCCAGGATATTAGAAAAGATGGAAACATCGCCACCTTTTAAACGCACTACCAGCTTCCCTTGCAGCGCATATTCCACGATGTAGGCGTTGATGCTTTGCTGCGGTGTGCTGTACCCTCTTCTGCATTGTTTTCCCACATAAATAATCTCGGCATCCTTGCGTACATACTGGTCTAATATTGCTTTGCTAACCAGCCTGTCTGTCAACACCACATCCGCCTGTTGCAGGTAACGTGCCGCCTTTACGGTGATCAGTTCCGGATCGCCGCAGCCTGCACCTGCTAATATTACTTTACCGGTATGGTTGATTTCGTTCATGCCCGCTCCCACCCCCTGAAGGGAAGTTTAATTTTTCGACTATAAAAAGACTCTGTTGATATGAAGTTTTTTATTTTTTACTTTTTAATTTTTACTTAAAACAACCCTTCAATAGACAAATACCTTTCGCCTGTGTCGTAATTAAAGGTAAGTACTTTAGCACCTGCCGGAATTTCTGCGAGTTTTTTCGCTACTGCCGCCAGTGATGCGCCGGTTGAAATACCTGCTAAAATACCTTCTTCTTTGGCCAGTCTTTGTGTATATGAAAATGCATCATCCTTGCTTACCTGTATTACGCCGTCTAAAATGTCTTTATTTAAAATCGAAGGTGCAAAACCTGCTCCAATACCTTGTATCGGGTGTGGACCAGGAGCGCCACCACTTAACACGGGCGACAATTCAGGCTCAACTGCAAACACTTTCAGGTTGGGAAATTGCTTCTTCAATATTTCCGCAACGCCGGTGATATGCCCGCCTGTACCAACACCGGTAATAATATAATCCAGCCCTTCGGGAAAATCTGTCGCAATTTCCAGGGCTGTTGTTTTGCGGTGTACTTCTGTATTGGCAGGGTTATCAAACTGCTGTGGCATCCAGGCGTTGGGTGTTGAGGCGGTTAACTCGCCTGCTTTTTCAATGGCGCCTTTCATACCTTTTTCCCTTGGTGTCAGCACAAATTCTGCGCCGTATAAAGCCATCAGCCTTCTGCGTTCAATGCTCATACTTTCGGGCATAACCAAAATAATTTTATAGCCTTTAACAGCCGCAACCAAAGCCAGTCCTATACCCGTGTTACCACTGGTAGGTTCAATAATCACACTATCCTTATTTAATAAACCTTTCAGCTCTGCGTCTTCAATCATAGCGAGTGCAATACGATCTTTAATGCTTGCACCCGGATTTGTTTTTTCCAGTTTGATCCATACTTCGTGCTGGTTGCCGTACAATTTATTGATGCGTACATGTGGCGTGTTGCCAATGGTTGCTAAAATGCTGTTTGCTTTCATTGTATGATGGTTTAATTAGTGTCTGTTGACGTTTAATTATTTGATTATAACTGTTGTTCTATCTCCGCCAGGGTAAAAGTTCATCAAAGCTATTTTTGTACAAGAGGGCGATGCAAGAATGATGACCATTGCCTCACCGGCCCGGACCAATTTCTATATTACAAAATTGAGCGCCTCTGGTAAAGGATTATTATCCCTTATTGATACCTCACTTTTATGATATACGATTGAATAAGGCAACACCGAATTGGTAAGCCATACGTTTCCACCAATCACGCTGTCGTGGCCAATGACTGTATCGCCGCCCAATATGGTAGCGCCTGAATAAATGATTACATTGTCTTCGATACTCGGGTGCCTTTTTGGCTTTACCTGGATTTTACTCACACTCAATGCACCGAGCGTTACGCCCTGGTAAATTTTTACATTATTACCAATGTGCGTGGTTTCACCAATTACAATTCCGGTTCCATGATCAATAAAAAATGATGACCCGATTTCGGCACCCGGATGAATATCAATACCGGTTTTGCTATGCGCATATTCAGAAAAAATACGCGGCAATATTTTTACTCCCAGCAACACCAATTGATGTGAAAACCTGTAAACAGCCGTGGCATAAAAACCAGGGTATGCCATCAACACTTCTTCAATTGTTTTGGCGGCAGGATCTGATTGCAATATTGCTTCAGCGTCTTTCAGTAGCAGGTCGTATATAGCCGGTATGTTTTCAAAAAATAAATCGGTAACGGATTGTGTTTGCTCACCATCGGCATTTACGTCATAAATGAGTGCCGATAAATGACTTTTATACGATTCAAATTCTTTTGTAAGCTCATACTGCGACATCCTTTTTTGCTTCTGCGGTATGAATAAAAATTCAAAAAATCCGTCAATAAATTCTTCCGCCAGCTCCTTATCCGGAAAGGCTGTAGTAGCCTGCTGGTGCTGGTTAAAGAGGCATTGTATGAAGTTGGATGTATCCACTTGTTTAGTTATGAGTTATAATTATATGTTGTAAGTCGTAAGTTATGAGTTGTAAGTTTAGAAATTCCGACCTTAAAGAATTATTAATTATTAATTTTTAGTTAATCCCTATTGTATCATACAAGCTCCTACTGTTACATTGCTTGTTTCATCAATTAAGATAGCGCCGCCGTTCACCCTTAATTTTTTGTATGAATCGAATGGTACCGGTGAGGCTGTTTTAATTTTCACTTTGACGATATCGTTTAAACCCGCCTGTTCCGGTGCCGGTTCTTTTAAGAGTGAATTTACATCGAGCTTATATTCTATTTCTTTTACCACGGCTCTTGTAACACGGCTGTTGATTTGCAGCAAATATTTATTGCCGGGTATCAATGGCTTGTTGCCCATCCAGCAAAGTAAAACATCTAGTTCATTTTCTACAGATGGCTGATTGTCTTTCAGAACAATTACATCACCACGACTGATATCGATATCATCATTTAAATGCAGTACCACGCTTTGTGGCGCAAAGGCTTCTTCCACCTCCTTGCCACCAATTTCAATCGCTCTGATGGTACTTTCCAGTCCGGAAGGTTGCACAGTTATTTTGTCGCCTTTTTTATAAATACCGCTGATTACCTTACCGGCATAACCGCGGTAATCGTGCAGGGCTTCTGTTTGGGGGCGAATAACATATTGTACGGGGAACCTTGCATCGGTATAATTGATGTCGTTGGCCACTTCCACATTCTCTAAAATATGTAATAAAGATTCACCTTCGTACCATGGAAAAGCCGTCGATTTTTCCACAATATTATCGCCATTGATGGCACTGATGGGAATGTATTTAATATCCTTTAACCCCAGCGAGGTAGCCACTTCCGCATAATCGATCACAATGTTGTTGTACACATCTTCTGAATTATTTACGAGGTCCATTTTATTGATGGCAACTACCACATGTGGCAGGTTCAGCAACGATGCGATGATTGAGTGCCGGCGTGTTTGTTCCACCACACCATTGCGGGCATCAACCAAAATAATAGCCAGGTCGCTGTTGGAAGCGCCGGTTACCATGTTGCGGGTGTACTGGGTGTGACCCGGTGCATCTGCAATAATAAATTTGCGCTTTGGTGTGCTGAAATATTTATACGCCACATCAATGGTAATGCCCTGCTCTCTTTCGGCACGCAAGCCATCGGTTAATAAAGCCAGATCAATTTCACCATCTTCTTTATTTTTACTTTGCTTTTCAATTGCTTCCAGCTGGTCAATCATAATTGATTTGCTGTCGTACAGCAGGCGGCCAATCAAGGTGCTTTTTCCATCATCTACACTGCCTGCGGTTATAAATCTGAGTATGTCCATTGTTATATGTAGTTGTAAACTTTAGTTGTAAATAATAAGTTTTAAGTTATGGATTATTAGTTATGAATTATTTGATCCTTCAAGAGCTGAACACTATTTTAAAAATTATACCCTGTATTTCAACTTATAACCTATAACTCATAACTTATAACTTTCTAAAAGTATCCGTTCTTTTTTCTGTCTTCCATTGCTGCTTCGCTCACCCTGTCGTCAATTCTTGTTTCACCTCTTTCGCTGGTTTTGGTAGCGATGATTTCTGTGATGATGTCATCGATATTGCTGGCAGTAGATTCAACAGCCGCTGTACAGGTCATATCACCTACCGTTCTGTACCGCACTTTTTTTACAGATACTTTATCGGTTTCATCCAGCTGGATAAATTCAGATGTGGCTACCAGTTGCCCCTGCCATTCGAGTACTTCCCTTTCGTGTGCAAAATAAATGGAGGGCAATTCGATTTCATTTCTTTTGATGTAATTCCAGATATCCAGCTCCGTCCAGTTACTGATTGGGAATACCCTGACGTTCTCGCCCTTGTGAATACGTCCGTTGTATGTGTTCCATAATTCCGGCCTTTGCAGTTTGGGATCCCATTGACCAAACTCATCTCTTACAGAAAATATCCTTTCTTTAGCCCTTGCTTTTTCCTCATCTCTCCGGGCACCGCCGATGCAGGCATCAAACTTAAATTCTTCAATGGTATCCAGCAAAGTATAGGTCTGTAACGCATTACGGCTGGCAAACTTTCCTTTTTGTTCGGTTAAGTTTTTTTCTTTGATGGTATCAGCTACACTTCTTACTATCAGTTTTTCACCAATGCTGTTAGCCAGGTGATCCCTGAAGTCCAATGCTTCCTGGAAATTATGGCCGGTATCAATGTGCACCAGCGGAAAAGGGAATTTACCGGGACGAAATGCTTTTAAAGCAAGATGCACCAGTACAATAGAATCTTTACCACCAGAAAAAAGCAAAGCTGGTCTTTCAAACTGGCCTGCTACTTCCCTGAAAATGTGGATGGATTCCGATTCCAATAAGTCTAAATAATCTAACCTGTGTTGACTCATACTTATTTTTTGGGCGAACAAAGCAACGGTTTTCAAAGCTTTGATTCACGGTGATATTTTTTAATTTTTTGCTGCTGGTTCTTCATGCACATGAAGACCGCATTCTTTTTTATCTGCATCCTCCCACCACCAGCGGCCGGCCCTGAAATCTTCACCCGGTCTGATGGCTCTTGTACAAGGCGCACAACCGATGCTTACAAAACCTTTATCGTGCAGTGGGTTGTAAGGAACATGATTTTTGTTGATGTATTCTTTTACCTGTTCTGTTGTCCAGTGTAAAATGGGGTGATACTTAATAATTTTATTGGATTCGTCCCACTCTATAATCGGCAAGTCATGCCTGTCGGGTGAATGCTCCGCCCTTAATCCAGTTATCCAGATCGCATTACCAGCCAGTGCCCTTCTTAATGGTTCTACTTTACGAATGAAGCAACAATCTTTCCTGTTTTGAACAGATTCATAAAATGAATTGGGACCTCTTTCTTCAACGAGTTGTTGTAGTGTATCCTGGTTAGGATAGTAGGCTTTTATTTTAGTATTGTATTGCTCGTTGGTGCTGTTCCATACAGAATACGTTTCTGCAAACATACGTCCTGTATCCAGCGTAAAAATTTTTACAGGTAATTGCTTACTCAAAATTTCGTGCGTAATAACCTGGTCTTCAAAGCTAAAACTGGATGAGAATGTAACCCGTTCCGGAAACTGTGTAGTGAGTAATTGTAAAAACTCAGCGATGCTTAGTCCATCTAATTGATGGAGTAATTGGGAAACGTTGTCTGGTGTTGAAATCATGCGTTAAAAATAAATTGTGGTAAAATAGTCTGCAAAAAATTTAGCCAAAACTTAATGTATCAACAGCAACAACACTTATTACTGCAACATTTTTGATACTGCATTATGGAAGGAAATAGAAGCATAGTTTATTATAAGTCTACCTAAATGATGGACAAATATACTTTACAAAACCGAAATAGAAAATTTTTTATTGACGCCAGCCCGGCAAAGTTATTTACGGAGCGTTTTATAAATTCGGATGGCTGCAAGCAGGATGGCGATAAAAGCCACCAAACCAATCATGCCCCACAGCAGGCTCATGCTTTGCTTTACGGTTACCAGCATTACAATAGCGAAGAGAAAAACAGTGGCGCCCTCGTTCCATATCCGCAACTGCTGAGAGGTATATTTAAAAATGCCTTTGCTTTCGTCTTTATAAATTTTATGCAGCGTAAAATGATAGGCGTATAAACCGGCCACCAGCGCCAGTTTTATCCACAGCCAGGTGGGGATGCTGCCAAATAGGTAAGCCACCCAACCACCAAAGATCAGCGTAAGGATGGCAGAAGGCCACGTGATGCCCAGCCACAGCCTTTTGATCATAATGGAAAACTGGTTGGAGAGAATTTGCTTTTCAAGTTCATCTTTTTCCTGGGCTTCTGTATTATATATAAATAACCGCACAATATAAAACATACCGGCGAACCAAGTTACAATAAAGATGATGTGTAGTGCTTTGATGTAGAAATACATAATATGGCTGATGTCTGATTTTTCGATGTCTGATTTCTTTGGTTTGCTGCCCATGTCCTTTATTGACAGAGCCTGTTAACCGAAGCATTTATTTTTGATACAATGAGTTCTATAAAAAATAATCAGCTATTTGCTCTGCTATACTTATTTTACTTGCTTTGAAAAAAATTTGGAGGCCGTCACACACATAATATTTTTTCTCCCGGCATACCCATATAAAATCAGACATCAAAAAATCAGACATTTAAGGAGAAATTTTTCACCCAGCCCGCCAAAACATCCACCCATAAAGGGTTCGTATTCAAACAGGGTATCATAGTAAATGCTTCGCCGCCGGCACCCATGAATTCTTCTTTTCCCCTTACATCAATTTCTTCCAACGTTTCCAGGCAGTCACTCACAAAAGCAGGACAAAGAATCAGTAATTTTTTAATGCCTTCTTTTGGCAATTCAATCAAGCGGATATCTGTAAAGGGTTCCAGCCAGCCCTTACCTAACCGTGATTGAAAGGAAATACTGTATTTATTTGTTGGAATATTCAATTGTTCCATTACCAGCCTGGTGGTGGTAAACACCTGGTGGCGGTAACAATGGGCATGTGCCGGAGAAGCTACCTCACAGCAGTTCTCAATTTTTAAACAATGGCTTCCGGTAGTATCGCTTTTGCGGATATGTCTTCCTGGTATGCCGTGGTAGCTAAATAAAATATGATCATGCTCTTTCTGCAGGTAAGGGCGGATATTTTCCGCCAGCGCATGGATATAATCCGGCTCATTGTAAAATGGCGGCAAAAATTGCAGCTTAAACCTGTAGTTATTTTGTTGGTATACTTCTTTGGCTGATTCAACCGCGGTTTCAAAACTAGACATGGCATAATGCGGATAAAGTGGAATGGCCAGTACTTCCTCCAGGTCCGGGTTTTTATTTTGCAACTCATCAAAAGCGGCTTTGGGCGATGGATTGCCATAGCGCATGGCAATGGTTACCGGTTCATCCACTTTAGCCTGCAGCGCCTGTTGTAACTGCTTTGTTAGCACCACCAGTGGGGAACCTTCTTTTGTCCAGATGGTTTTATAAGCTTCGGCACTTTTAGGAGCCCGGAAAGGAACAATAATACCATTTATTAAAAAGAAACGAGCCAGGAAAGGAATGTCTATCACCCGCTCATCCATTAAAAATTCTTTCAGGTAACGTCGCACGTCTTTTACTTCGGTTGAATCCGGTGAACCCAGGTTCATTAAAACAATTCCTTTTTTTGCCATGACTTGAAAATGATTTGCAAATGTAACCACTGGTTTTGCTAAAAGTTCATCCGGCTAAAATATTGTTGCCATCAATATTTTGAACAGTATTGTGAAAGCTTATGACAAAATCAGCTGGTATAATGCTTTTATTAAATAGAATAAAAAACGTTGGAAATATAAGCGGGACGAAGGTTTGAAAGCCAGCCAATATTTAAATAATAAGCACTTTAAAAAACCTGACAATAAAGTGACAAATCCAACTGCACCACATCATAAAAGATTTCGTTTATGTACCCGTGGATAGATCATATTTTAAAATGATACTTATCATTCCGCAAAATGACAAAGCAATGACACAGAAATTAGTTTACAACAACCCACGCAAGTAATTTTGTGCAATCAACAAGTAATTAAGAAATAAGGATGCCCGGACAGCAACATACAGATATTTCCACTTTTTTTATAGCAGGCATTAACTATAAAAAGTCAGATGCTGCCATTCGTGGACAATATGCTATCAACAGCGATCAATACGCCTCCCTGCTCTCGCTGGCTCCCCAGTATGGTATTAAAGAATTATTTATTCTTTCAACCTGCAATCGCACTGAAATTTATGGTTTTGCTCAAAGTGCCCAGGACCTTTGCAAACTGTTGTGCAGCCAAACGCAGGGATCACTCGACAATTTTACTGAACGGGCATATATAAAAGGCGGCAAAGTGGCTATTGAACATCTTTTTGATGTGGCTGCCGGATTGGATTCTCAAATACTGGGCGATTATGAAATTATTGGCCAGATAAAAAACGCGTTTAAATTTTCAAAACAGCATGCTTTCATCGGTGCTTACCTGGAAAGAATGGTGAACGGGGTATTACAGTCGTCTAAAATGATTAAGAATACAACGGAACTAAGTGGAGGAACCGTATCAGTTTCTTTCGCTGCCATTCAATATATTAAAGAACACGTTCCTCATCTGGCAGATAAAAAAATATTGTTACTTGGTACCGGCAAAATCGGTCGTAATACCTGCAAAAATTTAGTAGATTACCTGGGAACAACAAATATTACCCTCATCAACCGCACTGAAAGCAAAGCGGCGGAACTGGCTGCGGAGCTAGGTCTGCAATATGCCCCACTCGAAGACCTGGCTAACCAGATTGATGAAGCTGCTATCATTCTTGTGGCTACCAATTCTGCAGAACCTGTTATTTTGGAATCACATGTAATCAATGGCACTGATAAACTGATCATCGATTTATCTATTCCTTATAATGTAGAAACAGCCGCTCACCTGCTACCCAATGTTACATTGGTAAATGTAGATGAGCTATCAAAAATAAAAGATTTAACACTGCAAAAAAGAATTGCAGAAGTTCCCAAAGCAAAAGCTATCATTGCAGAACATATCAATGAATTTTTAAACTGGCACCAGATGCGCAAAAACGTGCCTGTTTTAAAAGCAGTGAAAATAAAGCTTGAACAAATGCAATCCTGCAACTTGTATATAAACACCTGCTTTTCCAATATTGCCTCCCCCGGTTGCCCGGCAGCTGACGAAAAAATTCAAAAAGTAATCAACGGAATGGCTGTAAAAATGCGCCATCATAACCAGCGTGGCTGCCATTACATTGAAGCCATAAATGAGTATATTGCCTGAGCGCAAATAAATTTACATGACGAAAATTATCAGGATAGGTACCAGGGAAAGCCAGCTTGCGGTATGGCAAGCCACATTGGTACAACAACTGCTTGCAAAAAATAATCAGCAGGCTGAATTGGTATTTATAAAAAGCGAAGGCGACATTGACCTCCAGACACCGCTGTATGAAATCGGCGTGCAAGGAATATTTACCCGTAGTCTTGACATTGCCCTGATAAATAATAAAATTGACATCGCTGTACATTCCATGAAGGATGTGCCTACACAATTACCAAAAGGTATTGTTCAATCAGCGGTTTTACCAAGGGCTTCTTACAAAGATATTTTTGTGTATAAAGGAGAACTGTCTTCTATTGAAGATGAAGTGGGATACACCGCTGGCAAATGGGCAACTCACGATTCACGATTCACCACTCACCATTCACCATTCACAATAGCCACCAGCAGCATCCGCCGGATGGCGCAATGGCTTAACCGTTATCCACATCATAGCATAGAAAATTTAAGGGGTAATGTAAATACACGGTTGCGTAAAGTGCAGGAGAACAACTGGCAGGGGGCCATCTTTGCGGCAGCCGGATTGGAAAGAATCAACCTTCGTCCCGAAAAGTCTATTGAGCTGGACTGGATGTTACCGGCACCGGCACAAGGCGCTATCATGATCGTGTGCAGGGACGGAGATGAGGATTGCCTGCAGGCATGCGACCTGCTGAATGACGCTGCCACAGCCACCTGCGCCAAAATTGAAAGGGATTTCTTAAGAACATTGCTGGGCGGTTGCTCTACTCCCATCAGCGCACTCGCCGAAATAAAAGACGATCAAATTTATTTCAGGGGAAACATTTTATCTGCCGATGGAAACGAAAAAGTATCCATCGACAAATGGATTACACATGCAGAAGCAAACGAAGCAGGCAGTGTATTGGCAAACGAAATATTATTAAACGGCGGAGAAAAAATTGCACTCGCTATTCGCAATGCAAAGTAACGTGAACATATTATGTACCCGGCCCCTCACCGACGGGTTGATAGAGGAAGCTTTACTGCAGGGCATTGTAATTGATGAAATTTCTTTCATCGAAACAACCCCTGTGCAAACTATAGAAGTGCAGCAGGAGATAGAGCAGGAAGCGTTAAGGATTACTGCGGTGGTATTTACAAGCATGAATGCAGTCGAAGCAGTCGCTGATTACCTGGACGGTCAGCCGGTTGAATGGCGCATCTATTGCATGGGCAATACGACCAATCAACTGGTAAAAAAATATTTTGGTGCACAGCATATTGCAGGCATCGCCAACAGCGCTGCAGAATTGGCGGAGTTGATTATAGAAGAAGGCGCTATTGATGAAGTAATATTTTTTTGCGGTGATCAGCGCCGCGACGAATTGCCTGAGATATTGCGCAGCCATGAAATTGAGGTCACTGAAATTACCGTGTACCAAACCATCGCCATCACACATAAAATTGACAAAATATACCACGGCATCTTATTTTTCAGTCCGAGTGCGGTAGCAAGTTTTTTTAGTAAAAACAAAATACCTGCTTCAACTGTTCTGTTTGCCATTGGCAGTACAACGGCCAACGAAATAAAAAAGCATACAACCAATAAAATCATCATCAGCAATCAGCCGGGTAAAGAAAACCTGGTGAGGAAGATGATGGAATATTTCAGCCCGCTGTAGCGCCACCCTAACTCCTCCAAGGGGGAGAATATGGAGGATATTGCTGCGGAGATTTAATCCAATTTAAAAACGAACCACTACCAATTCTTTCTCCTGAAGGAGAAGGGTTGGGATGAAGTAAAATCAGCATTAAAAATTCATACAAAAAATAACATGAGCACATTAAAAAACGACCTGCTGTTAAGAGCCCTTCGCGGAGAAATTGTTGAACGGCCACCGGTATGGATGATGCGGCAGGCCGGCAGGTATTTGCCCGACTATTTGAAACTAAAAGCCAAGTATGATTTTTTTGCCCGCGTACAAACGCCGGAACTGGCCACCGCCATTACATTGCAGCCTGTTGACCAGGTAGGCGTCGATGCCGCCATCATCTTCAGTGATATTTTGGTGATCCCTCAGGCAATGGGTGTTGAAGTGTTGATGGAAGAAGGCAAGGGACCATCCTTACCAAAAATTATTCAGACACAACAGGATATTGACGCTTTAATAACGGAAGGCGCAGAGGAGAGTTTGAAATATGTTTATGATGCGCTATCTCTTACAAAAAAAGAACTCAACGGTCGTGTGCCCCTGATAGGTTTCGCCGGCGCACCCTGGACTATTTTATGCTATATGGTGGAAGGCAAGGGAAGTAAGACATGGGATAAAGCCAAGCAGTTTGCCTACACGCAACCAGCGTTGGCACATCAGTTGTTACAAAAAATAACCAACATCACTATTCAGTATTTAAAGCTGCAGGCAAAGGCCGGTGCTGATACGGTGCAGGTTTTCGATAGCTGGGCGGGATCATTAAGTCCGGCCGATTTTAAGACCTATGCGCAACCATATCTGATACAAATTGCGGATGCATTAAAAGATGATGTGCCGGTAATTTTGTTTCCAAAAGGCAGCTGGTATGCATTGAAAGATTTAAGCGAAAGCAGCGCTGCCGGCCTGGGTATTGATTGGTGTGTATCGCCACAAATGGCAAGGGAATTAACCGGCAATAAGATAACGTTGCAGGGAAATTTTGATCCTTCGATGTTGCTGGCACCCATCCCCGATATTAAAAAAGCGGTTACAGAAATGATTGATGCGTTTGGCACACAACGCTACATTGCCAACCTGGGGCATGGCATTACGCCTAATGTTCCGGTTGATCATGCAAGGGCTTTTGTGGATGCGGTGAAGGAATATCGCCCCCGTTAAAATGCTGGATACTGGATGCTAGATACCTGATAATGGATATTGGATGCTGGATTAAATTTTGGAGTGATAGAAATTAAAATTCAAAGTAGTTTTCAATTTATTTACATCTTCAAATAACTCGTTCCAGGAGTAAGGGTAGATGGATTGGAGTCGTTCAATAACTCCCCTTTAGGGGATGGGGGTAGATACTACTTTATAATAAATACTTTTCTAAAAATGGAATTTAAAAATCAATGGATCGCTTTTATTCACCAGTTGCAGAACGACATTTGTGCAGCACTGGAAGCCTGTGATGGCAAAGCAACCTTTATTGAAGATGCGTGGGAAAGAGCAGAAGGTGGTGGAGGAAAAACAAGGGTGATCAGCAATGGCAATGTGTTTGAAAAAGGAGGTGTCAATACATCGATCGTGTTTGGTGACGTGACTGATATGATGCGGACACAATTAAAAATCAATGGCGACAAGTGGTTTGCCTGTGGCCTGAGTTTGGTGATTCATCCTTCCAATCCTTTTGTGCCAACCGTTCATTGCAATTACCGCATGTTTGAATTGTACAATGCAGCAGGTGAAACAATCGACCGCTGGTTTGGCGGAGGTACGGATTTAACGCCGTACTATTTATTTGAAGAAGATGCCAAACATTTTCATCAAACCTATAAAAATGCCTGTGACCAGTTTGATCCATCATTCTATCCTGACTTTAAAAAAGTATGCGATGACTATTTTGTAAATACGCACCGCAACAATGAACGCCGTGGTATTGGTGGTATTTTTTACGATTATAAAAAACCATCTGCGGAAAAAGATATTGAGTTTTGGTTTGGCTTTGCCAAAGCCTGTGGCTACGCTTTTATGGACGCCTATATTCCCATCGCAGAAAAAAGAAAAAATATTCCTTATACGCCCGAAAATAAATTCTGGCAGGAAATAAGAAGAGGCCGTTACACAGAGTTCAACCTGGTACACGACCGGGGCACTATTTTTGGTTTAAAAACAAATGGCAGAACGGAGAGTATTTTAATGAGCTTACCGCCAACAGTTCGCTTTGAATATAATTACAACCCCACACCCGGCAGTGAAGAAGATAAATTGCTGCAAGCTTGTTTACATCCGGTAGACTGGCTCAATACTACCATCGACATCAATGAAGATGACTGGTCAAAAAAAGTAAATAGTTGCTAGCGATTTAACACTGCCTGGCATTTCAGCATATTAAAATCATACAATCATGTTTTTACAAAGAAGGAACAGAATATTAAGAACTAATGCTTCTATAAGAAGTTTAGTTTCGGAAACAACTTTAAAGCCCGCCGATTTTATTGCCCCGTTATTTATAGATGAAGGTGAAAATGTAGCATTTGAAATTCCTTCTATGCCGGGCTATTACCGCTACTCCATTGACGGCACTATCAAAGAAGTAAAGTTGTTGTGGAGCATGGGTATTAGAAGCGTGTTGCTGTTTGTAAAAGCTGCGGATGAAATGAAAGATAATACCGGCAAGGAAGCATGGAACCCTGACGGACTGATGCAGCGCACCATCAAAGCCATTAAAAATGCTTTGCCCGAAATGATTGTAATGACAGACGTTGCGCTTGACCCCTACTCTGTTTATGGCCATGATGGTATTGTAGAAGATGGTGAAATTGTAAATGATCCCACCGTTGAAGCATTGGTAAAAATGAGCCTGAGCCATGCCAAAGCAGGTGCAGACATTGTTGCGCCGAGCGACATGATGGATGGCCGTATCGGCGCCATCCGTGAAGCATTGGAACAAAACAATTATATCAAAACGGGCATTATGGCCTACAGCGCCAAATATGCTTCCTGCTTTTATGGGCCCTTCCGGGATGCGCTGGATTCAGCGCCTGGTTTTGGTGATAAAAAGACCTACCAGATGGATTACGGCAACCGCATTGAAGCCATCAAGGAAACATTGATGGACATTGAAGAAGGCGCCGATATCGTCATGGTGAAACCCGCCATGGCTTACCTCGATATCATCCGTGAAGTAAAAAATGCAGTAGATGTTCCCGTAAGTGCCTACCATGTAAGCGGCGAATACGCCATGATAAAAGCCTCCGCGAAGATGGGGTGGATCAATGAAGACAAAGCCATCCTCGAATGTTTAACTTCCATTAAAAGAGCCGGCGCAGATTTGATCGCCACTTATTTTGCGAAGGACGCGGTGAAGTTATTATCATAAAATTTACTAACTTTATACGTTAGTAACCTAAAACAGGAGTATGATTGTATCTTTTGGCAGTTCTGAAACGGAAAAAGTTTGGAATGGTGAAAGGGTTAAACAACTACCTCTTGAAATTCAGCATATGGGCCGAAGGAAACTCAGAATGCTTAATAACTCAGCAGACCTTACAGATTTGAGAGTGCCTCTCAGTAACAAGCTTGAAAAGCTGGCCAGTAAACTAAAAGCATTTTATAGCATTCGCATTAATGATCCATGGCGCATTATTTTTCAGTGGAACAGCGGCAATGCTACTGAAGTTGAAATTGTAGATTATCATTAAAATATTTTCAAAAATGGCCAGACTAAAAAATATTCACCCGGGCGAAATTCTCATGGAAGAATTTCTTATCCCATTCAGTATCTCAGCATATAAATTGTCAAAAGATATTGAAATTCCGCAAACAAGAATATCTGAAATTGTCAAGGGAAATCGCAGAATTACAGCTGATACCGCTTTAAGGTTAAGTAAATATTTTGGCAACTCAGCTAAATTCTGGCTTGGTTTACAAGACGATTTCGACATCGAAGCTGAAACAGTCGCAAAAGGAGCCCTTCTAAAATCTATCAAGGCTTTAAAAGTAACTGTTACATAATACCGCGATTATTTTTATTTGCAGAAAGGTTCTTACCCTTTTTGTTACGCTTCGGAAAAAGATGCCAAAAGGTATGCGGTAAAAGGGAGTGACACAACGCAGCAGCCATGAAAAACTACCGCTTGTTCCGACATACAAAACACCTACTTTTATAGCGTCGCGTTGCAAAAAACGCAAAGAAATGTTTGATTGCCACATGGATATTTGCAAATAAGATTTATATTTCACGTTCAATTTTATTCTCATGACCAGGCAACTGCTTATCTCTTTTCTATTCCTCAGTTTTTGTATTGGTGCTGTCGCACAATCAAAAACTGACACCTCCCTCAACAACATCAACAGTTATTTTAAACCGGTAAAATGGCGTTCTATCGGGCCCTTTCGTGGTGGCCGTTCGGTAGCAGCTACCGGCGTAGTGGGCAATCCTTCCGTGTATTACCAGGGTACTACCGGCGGTGGTGTATGGAAAACAGAAGACATGGGTATTACCTGGAATAATATCTCCGATAGCTTTTTCAGAACCGGTTCTGTGGGCGCCGTAAGTGTGGCAGAAAGTGACCCCAACGTAGTGTATGTGGGCATGGGCGAACATGCCGTAAGAGGCGTAATGTCCCACGGTGGTGACGGTGTGTACAAATCAACCGATGCGGGAAAAACCTGGAAGAAAATTGGCCTTGATCTGACACAACACATTGCCCGTATTGTAATACATCCCAAAGATCCCAACATTGTTTACGTTGGGGCACAGGGTGCTCTATACAGCAAAACAAAGGAACGGGGAATTTATAAATCCATTGATGGTGGCGTTACCTGGAAAAATGTTTTGTATGTAGATGATAAAACAGGTTGCACGGATTTATCGATGGACATGAATAATCCCAGGATATTATACGCATCCATGTGGGAGCATGGCCGCCTGCCCTGGAAAGTGATCAGCGGTGGCCCTGGCAGCGGTTTGTATAAATCTGTTGATGAAGGTGAGCACTGGGAAAAAATGAAAGAAGGCCTGCCAAAAGAAATGGGTAAAATGTCCATTGGTGTTTGCCGCTCCAATTCAGAAAAAGTATATGCATTGATTGAAAGCGATTTTGAAAAAGAAGCGGGTGGTATGTATGTGAGTGAGAATGCAGGTAAAACATGGAGCCAGGTATCCAGCGATCACCGCCTTATACAAAGAGCCTGGTACTACATCAAACTGTTTACAGATCCGCTGAATGAAAATACGGTGTATGTAATGAGTGCGCCGGCCATGCGTTCAACAGACGGTGGTAAAACATGGGAAGATGTTTCTGCCACACATGGTGATCATCATAACCTGTGGATCAATCCGACCAACTCCAGGAACATGATCATTTCTGATGATGGCGGATCAGCCATCACTTTTAACGGGGGTAAATCCTGGAGCAGCCAGAACAATCAACCCACAGCACAATTTTACCGTATCAATGTAGACAACCAGTTTCCTTATCATATTTACGCGGGGCAGCAGGACAATAGTTCGGTAAACATTGCCAGCAGGGAATTCGATGCCGGCGGCATTGGCACCAGCAGCTGGACTTCTTCTGCCGGAGGCGAGAGTGCATTCATCGCTTTTAACCCTGATGATCCAAGGTTTGCAATGGGTAGCAGTTACGAAGGCGGCATTCAGTTGCTGGATAGCAAGGCTAAGGCCGGTACCAATATAATGGCTGCGCCCATTCAGTATTTATCGCGTGATGCCAAAGACATGAAATACCGTTTTAACTGGAATGCACCCATCATTTGCAGCAAGCATGATCCAACTGTTTTTTATCATGGCGCCCAGTGTTTATTGCGCACGTCAGATATGGGTAAAACATGGTCGGAAGCTTCGCCAGACCTGACAAGAAATGAAAAAGACAAACAAGGCAGGGCCGGTGTACCTTATACCAACGAAGGGGTTGGCGCAGAAAATTACGGTACGCTCAGCTACATTATGGAGTCGCCACTGGAAAAAGGCGTGATATACACCGGCAGTGATGATGGGTATGTGTACATAACCAAAGACAACGGAGCGCATTGGCTAAACATTACGCCGGCGGGGTTGCAGGAATGTTTAATCAACGCCATTGAAGTGTCGCCGTTTGATAAAGCTACTGCTTACATCGCCACCACCCGTTACAAATTCAACGATCATACACCCGGTTTATACAAAACCACTGACTATGGTAAAACATGGACAAAAATAAATAATGGTATTCCCTATGGCGCCTTTACCAGGGTGGTAAGAGAAGATGATAAAAGAAAAGACATGCTGTTTGCCGGTACCGAAACGGGGTTGTATATGTCACTGAATGGTGGTAAAGACTGGGCTCCTTTTCAATTAAATCTCCCTGTTACTCCAATCACAGATTTGCGCATACACCAGGATAATCTAATTGCCGCCACTTCAGGAAGATCTTTCTGGATTCTGGATGATCTGTCATTGATTCGCCAATACAAAAAAGAAGCAGCTTCTTTTACCCTGTTTCAACCAACTCCGGCTTATCTTGTAAACGGCAGCAGCGAACTGGACGAAACCAAAGCCAGCTTTAAGGGTGCTTCTGCGTACAGGGGTGTAAATCCTTCGACCGGCGTGGTGTTATATTACCAGTTGCCGGAACTAAAAGATTCAACAACAGAACTGACGCTTGTAATAAAAGATGCAGCCGGCAATATAGTCCGCAGCTTTACTTCAAAGGCAGATAGCAATTATAAAAAATACGATGGCGCTCCTGCAGAAGAACCTGTGCTGTCAAAAAACAAAGGTGTGAACCGGTTTGTCTGGGATATGCGCTACACCACTATCCCCGGTGTACAGGATGTGTATGTGGAAGGAAGTTACCGCGGTCATAAGGCTGCACCGGGAAACTACACTGTCACGCTCAAAACGGGCGCCCAGTCGGCTACTACAACTGCCACCATACTTGCCAATCCTTTTTACACCACTACTGCAGCAGAGTACAAACAATACAACGAGGTGATGACGGCCATGGAACAGGAATTAACCACCATGTACAACAATACCAACACCATGCATAGCCAGCGGCAGCAATTGGAGGGCGTGTTAGCCAGCCTGCCGGCAGATGAAAAATATGTTGCCGCAAAAACGGCTGCGAAAGACCTGGTAAAAAAAATGAAAGCCTGGGATGAAGACATGGTACAACGTAAATCAAAAGCGTATGATGATGCCGAAAACTTTCCTGCTAAATTTTTGACCGATTACCAGTTTTTAGTAAACCAGACGGAAAGCGAAATACCGCATGTAAACCAACCATCGCTCAATTTGCAAAAAGAATTAAACGCACAATGGGCCAAATTAAAAACCCGTCGCGATGAAATAGTCAACACTATCCCTGTGGTAAATAAAATGTTCTGGGATGCAGGCTTGGGCGTTATCTGGAAGAAATAGAAAGATTTTTTAAAAGGCTGCCGGTCGTTGAAGTGAAATTACTTTAAAAGACTGGCAGCCTTTTTATTTGACATGTGTTGTAAGCCAATCGGTAATCTCTTCTGTTTTTGTGAGGCCGGATGCGATGTTGACTACGAAAATATATTTCTCAACTTGCGATGCATCAATGTCCAATCCGTTTTAATAAGCAACATCCGCATCATTACATAACCTGTTCGCTTATTTCTATCGATAAAGGGATGGTTAATCTGTAAACTTTCAATTAACGCTGCGGCTTTGTGTATGGGCGTTGGATACAGATCAGTGCCTGCAAAAGTTCAAAACGGCCTGGCTAATACTGACTCTAATCCTGATAAATCGCGGATTCCATTTCAACCTCCAAACTGTTCAATGAGTATGGTATGAATTGCTTCAGTTTCTTGCACGGAAATCATTGGGCAAGCCTTGTTAGCAGTTCTTTATCTTCTTCTAAAATTTTATCTAGCGAAGATGTAAATGGCGTAATTGATTCCCGTTTTGCATCTATTTCCTTTAGCCAGGTCAATAGTTCTTCAAGGGCTTTATCGGGAAAGCGGTCTAAAACTTTGCTGACTTCAGATTTAATTTCTTCTTTCGACATATTTATCTATTGGCAAATAAAGTTACCTTATTTTTCAAATTGAACGTGCCTTAAATGCCCGTTTCATATTTGCTATTCGCCTTCCGGCTTTATGGCTGAATTTGCACACCGCAACATGGCAGGCGATTTCCACTACCAACAAACAATTTCCTTGTTAGCTATCCCGATTATTTTACCTTGCAGGCACAAAAATTGAGTACAATAAAATAAACAACAACATGAATGATTTAAAAGATAAGGTAGCCTACATTACCGGCGGCAGCAAGGGTATTGGCTATGGCATAGCAAAAATTTTAATTGATAACGGCATGCGGGTTGCCATTACCAGCCGCAGCCTGGAAGCAGCAAAAAAGGCAGCAGCGTCGCTCAGCAGTGATCCTTCAAGAGTACTCGCATTGCAATCAGAAGTCAGCACACTGGCTTCTGAAACTAAGGCTGTAAAAGAGGTGACTGATCATTTCGGTAAGCTGGATGTGCTGGTAGCCAATGCCGGCGTGGGGCATTTTGCATCCATCGAAAGCCTTTCGGAAGCACAATGGCACGAAATGATAGACACCAATTTAACCGGCGTATTCAACAGCGTTAAAGCTTGCATTGAGCCGCTGAAACAATCCAAAGGGTACATCATTACCATTGCGAGCCTGGCGGGTACCAATTTCTTCGCAACTGCTTCCGGCTACAACGCCAGCAAATTTGGACTGGTAGGTTTTACCCAAGCCATTATGCTCGACCTGAGGCAATACGGTATTAAAGTATCCACCATTATGCCCGGCTCAGTTGCTACGCATTTTAATGATCATACACCCAGCGAAGCAGACGCCTGGAAAATACAGCCGGAAGATATTGGCCAGATGGTAGCAGATCTGTTACACATGAATCCAAGAACGCTGCCCAGCAAGATTGAAGTAAGACCATCTTCTCCCGGAAAATAATAACACTTTTATACATTGTTATCTTCCCGCAATGCGAGGAGATAACGATTTTTTTGTAGTGGATAATTTAACATGGTTATCTACATTTTTTAAACAGCACCATTGCCATAAGCTTGCTGAAAGTGCATTGACAGTTGCGGCAAACATTCCTTTAGTTGCTGCATATCATCCAGCACAAAATATTGTTTTTGAAAACTGTCTTTGATGTAAGGCGTGTCAATTATTTGCATTACATCGAAAGGAACTCTTGCAGGCGTGTCAGACAATGCATAACTGGTTTCACCGATGGAGCTTAAAATGCCGGCGCCATAAATTTTCAATTGATCATTTTCCTTTACCAAACCAAACTCGATGGTATACCAGTACAACCTGGCAATAGCTTCAATTACTTCTTCATTTGTCATGTACTTTTTCGCAATGGCAGATAAGCCAAACAAATAATCGCAGATGTATTGGTCGGTCAGCATAGGCACATGCCCGAATACATCATGAAACATATCCGGCTCTTCCAGGTAATCCAGGTTTTCGGGTTTGCGTATCCAGGTGGTTGCGGCGAATTGTCGCTGGTGGATTTTTTCAAAAAAATAATCATTGTCAATCAATCCCGGTACGGCAAATATGCTCCATCCGGTAATGTTACGAAGCCGTTCATTTACGTCATCAAAATCAGGAATGGCCAACGCGGTAAAATTGAGTTGCTGAATACCGGTTAAAAAGTTACGGTAGGCAAATTGTTCAACCGCTTTCAATTGTCTTTCGAATAACAACATCCAGGTATGTTGCTCAACAGGAGTATATAATTCATAGCGTTGCGAAATCATACAAAACGATTTAAGCATTCAATAATAATAATGTAAAAGGCAGGAACGGCCGCAATAGATTTAGTTATACGAATAATAAAGGAAGGGGGGTGTAACAACGGCCGGAGAAAGTTTTCACGTTATTATATTGGCCTTCGTTTCCAGGTTTTTAACGGTGCAGCAAAAATTATTTTGGGTAGCATAAACCAATCGTTTTATGTTATGCAACTATCAAATGGCGATGAATAACCAGTGATCAAATTCAATGTGAAAGTAAAATTTTTTGCCGGAATTAAATGTGTTGAAGCAGCCAAAATATTTGTAAAAAATAATAGCCAGATGAATGCCGGGCTGTAAATAACCTCACTGTTTACCAGCAATAACAATACCCTGCTTTTCCCCCAGTTTAACTGATGAAACCGGCGTGCCCACCAACCGTATATTTTTCCCCAACACATCTCCTTCCAGTTTGTTGCCGGCAATTTCTATTTTTTTACAGGCTTCCAGCGTAATCATAAACTGCCGTTTGTGAAATGGCGTAAACCTGTTGGAGCGACGGATAATGTTGTTATTGAAATACAAACCTTCGGTTGATTTGGCATACAGTACAGGATAATCAAACGGGTTAAAAGTATTCCCTTCTATCCGTATGTTGCGGTGAAATGGCTTGGCAATATCCATCTTCGGTATTTCAGGATCAATACTGATGATGCCTTCGAAAAACTGGTACATCGAAGTCAGACAGGGATCATTAAAAGTATTATTACGGATAGTCACATCTTTTACAGCACCACTTTCAAACCAGCCATTGGCGTCTCCGGGAATTAAGATGGCCGAACCACTGGATTCAAACACATTATTTTCAATCACCACTTTACCCGGAGTAGACATTAAAATACCGCGGGCACGGTTACTGCCGAAGAAACTATTTTTTATCAGCACGTCGGGCACCCAGGTCAAATTCTCCAACGCATCTCCCGCTGCAAGCGCCGCTGGTAAAGCCTCTTTAAAACTAATTTCAAAAAGCACGGAGTCTCTTGCTTTCCATGATTCTACGATGCCCGTCGCAAAAGTATTCATGGCTTCGTTTTCAATAAAGCCAACCTTCTCCCCTGCGTTTGCCCAGGTAAAACCGATGCTTTGTTCATGCATCAGTTTGCACAACAATTTTTTATCCCCCAGTTTTTCAATGATCTGTACGCTTGTACCATGTACATTAACCGGGTCATCCATCAGGGCTGCGAACCGGCAACTGTCTACCGTAATTTGTCCCTTGCAGTTGGAAAAATGCAACCCGTCATCATGACCGCTCAGTATGCGGTCTTTAGCAGGATTGGGTACAACGCTTACTTTTCTAAAAGTCAGGTTTTCTGAATACTGGCTTAAAATTCCGAGCCCGGCATTGTGATACATGTTCATGTTTTCAATGGTCACATTTTTACTACCGGTAATAAATGTACCGGCATGATCGCGGGCGCTGTGTCTTAACACCAAGTAGTTTCCAACTGCAGGCTTACGTTTAAAATTATAGTTAAGCCTTACCAATCCATCATGTAGAATAGCGGCTGTGTAACCATCATAGCCTCCGCCAAGACAGCCTTCGTCGCCTGTGCCGGGCGCTACCAGTTTTGTTACTTTATCAAATTCCATTACGCCCCACCATTCGCTTTTCCAGCCTTCTCCAACAAATACCAGTTTACCCTTTTCAATTATAAAAGGAGATTCAGTTGCATTGATGGCAATATCTATGTATTCATTTGTTACCACCATAATTTGTGCCTGGGCAGTCAATGGAATATCCCAGTCAATGCTAACATTGCGGATGGTGATGTTGTTGCAGTTGTCAATGGTAAAAGGCTGCATCCTGTCGTGAAATATAAATTCGCTGCCACTGCAGTCCACCATTAAATTGTTCACCCCTTCAAATAAATTAGGGCAACGGCGAAACGGTATAACATCTGTGTTGGATTCGTAATACAATTTTTCCGCAACGTACTGGGGCCAAAAATCGTAGCGGCCTTTGGGGAATACCAATACCTTAGTGCCATTTTTTTTACAGGCAGCAATTGCCTTTTGTACAAAAGGAACTGCATTTATTCTTGAGTCGGGTTTATAGCCAAATCCGGCAACACTAACAGTATCCTGTGCAATGAGTGTATTAAAAAAAATGAGTGATGTTAGTAAACAGAGTGCAATCTTTTGTTTCATTTTAAAGGTTTGAGCAGTTACGCAACCGGTCTGGTGTAAATTTATTATGCTGTTTTATTTTACAGTTCTTGCAAACAAATCTATTAATAGTTTATCAATTTAAAACCTCAACATTTTTTAAGAATGTATTTAAAAATAACCGGGCGATAGTTGTAATTAATAAAATGAATTAACCGGGTGAAAAGTAGCCAATGATTTCAATACATAAGCCGGTTCATAGTTTGTGTGAGAGCGGCCTTTACTGTTCTTGATTTGGTTAGGCCGATGGCTGTTTGATAATGTTGTACTGCTCTTTTATTATCCAGGCCGGTATACAAGTTTCCGAGTAGTGAATGATAGAGATGGTTGCTGCTCAGTTGCAGTTTTTCTGCTTCAGCAATGGCCTGTTCTTTTCCATTGGCTTTGGCAAGGGCATAGGTTCTGTTTAATGCGGCAATGGGAGAATAAGCTGTTTGCAATAATTTGTTATAGAGTTGCAAGATGCCCTCCCATTTTTCATGCGTATCTTCTTTATTGGTATGCCACCAGGCAATGGCTGCTTCCAGGTGATATTTGGTAACATCTGTCCCTCTTGACGCCAGGTTTAAATAATACCGGCCCCTGTCAATCAGCTCCCGGTTCCAGAGGGTTTCATCCTGGTCTTCGTACAAAATAATTTCTGCCTCTTGATTGAGCCTTGCTTCAAACCTCGACGCATGAAAACACATCAAAGCCAGTAACGCATGTACTTCAGGTTTTGCAGTTGTATCATTTTCTGCAAGCAATAAAGTAAGCCGCATGGCTTCCACACAAAAATCTTTTCGCAACGCACTATTTTGGGAAGCTGAATAATAGCCTTCATTAAACAATAGATACAACGTAACGAGCACCAGCGGCAGCCGGCTATTAATGTCGTCTGCACCAGGCCCGGCTATTTGAATACATTGTGTTTTCAGCTTCTGTTTAGCCCGGGTAAGCCGTTTATAAATCACTTCTTTATTGGTTAAAAATGCATCTGCAATTTCTTCTGCTCCAAACCCGCAGAGCAGGCTTAATGCAAGCCCTATCTGTGCTTCAGCGTTAATACAGGGATCGCAAATGGCAAACATCATAGCCAGCTCACTATCATTTATATTTTTACCTGAAAGATCAATTTCTATTTCATCTGCCGTGATTGTATTGTATTGAATGTCCTTTGCTATTTTTTGAGAGAAGAGGGAATGATGCTTCAGGTAATCCTTCGTTTTATTTTTCGCAACAGAATATAACCAGGCCGTCGGATTTTCAGGGATGCCTTTTATACCCCATAATTCCGATGCCCGCAAAAACGTATCACTGGTAATATCCTCGGCAATTTCGATGTGTTCAATGCCAAATAATTTACAGAGCACAGCGATTATCTTCCTGTACTCGGTTCTGAATAAGTGTGGTATCAGCTCATTTTCTTCCATAAATAAAATGCCTCCGCAATGCTGCAGAGGCATTTTTAATTTTGTTACATCGTCATAATTTGTCTCACTTCTACATTACCGTTTACCGACAGTATAGGACAGCCTTTAGCCAGTCCGGCAGCTTCTTCCATTGTATCAGCTTTTATGATGCTGTAACCACCTATGACTTCTGTTATTTCAACATAAGGGCCATTCGTTACCACACCAGCGGGCTTTACTACGCTGCCTTCCATTCCTAAACGGTTACCCGCTGCTGACAATTTATTTTGTGCGGCAAGTCCGCCCAACCAGTCCTGCCATTGTTTCATTGATGCCTGCATTTGTTCGGGCGATGGCGGCACTGCATTCGCATCCACCTGCATTCTGAAAATCAATAAGAATTCTTTCATTGCTGAAAATTTTAATTGTTAAAAGCGAATGACGACTGAGCATTTAAAATCTGGACATATCATGCAGACTATTTTAAAATTAACTATTATTTTCAGCATTAAGCGTTGTGGCAATAGCACTTCCTTTATAGTATGGGGTATGTAGAATATAAATACCCGTTTAACTATTTTACTCCTTTAAAAATTTTTCTTCAAAGGTTTGCCCACGCTGTATTAAACGTACTGTATATAAACCATGGACCAATGTTTCAACCGGGATAGTGGTAATAGCATTCGTCACAATTTGTTTCTTTACAAGCCTTCCTGTAAAGTCGGTAATTTCAATCGTTCCTTTTGCAAAAGGCGTTTTGACAAACAATGTCCTGGAAACTGGATTGGGCCAGATCAACAATGGTGTAGTTTGTTTTACGTTCACTGCTCTTACGTCGCTGTAACTGTAACTGCCATTGGCATCGGTTTGTTTGATTCGGTAGTAATACAACCCCGGTAAAACTGAATTATCTGCAGCAACATATTTATGCGACTGCTGTGGTGACAGTACCTGTATTTTTATCCAGTCGCCGGTAACGGTGCTTCCCTGTACTTCAAAATAATTATTGTTAATCTCCTCCCCTGTTTCCCATTGCAATAAAACAATGTTGCCACGCAGACTGGCATTGAATGAAATAAATTTTACCGGCAACGGATTATCGGTAGTTCCTGAAGCTATTGTAAACGGGCTAAAATTTGTTATCCCACTCAGCGATTGCACAGTACCTTCTGTAACCGTACCGGTGGTAAAGCCATTCCCCTCATCTTTCCAGGCGGCGCCATTCCAACGGGCTACTTTTAAATTACTGATGGCATCTACCGTTCCGCTTCTCGGTGCTTTCCAGTACAATGTAACTTTAGGTGTGGCAGTGCCGGCGGTCCGGTTGAGTAACCAGTATTCCATGCGGCTCAGGTGATTGATAGTGGCATCGTGTTGTATTGTATCTAAGCCCGCGCTTTGTACAGTCTGATGAAAATATTCGGCGCTGAATGCATCGGTTGCCAATGCCGGTGCCGTTACTGCAATGGGTGCAAACAGATTAAGTTTTCCTACAGGAAATACAAATGCCTCGTTGCCGTTTTTTATTACCGGCCCGTCGACAAAACTGGCATCGCTTGCACTGGTGTAATTGCTGTTGTCTGAAAAAATCATTTCCTTACCTGTGCTGCTGGTTATGATACCGCTGGCAAAAATTACATTGTTACTGATATTGACGGCATCGTTCAGCGTTATTTTTCCGGTACCGGCTTTTTGCATGGTAAGTTCAGCAATACTGATAGGTTGTGTTCCGGATTGTTCAACCGTTCCATTGGCAGTGCCCGTAAATGTAATTTTACCCAATGTTATCCCTGCTGCTGAACTCAAACTGAAGTTTGCACCGATCTCGTCAAAATCACCGGCTCCAACATTGATTGTTCCACCATTCGTGGCGTAAGAAATACTTCCCAAATATTTGTTTCCCAAACCACTCCCATCTGCATCCAGCAAGAAGTTGCTGCCGTTGTTACTGATACTCGTATTACCTGTTATGGAATTGCTGCGAAAATAAGAACCGTAGCCACCCGCATAACTGGCATCATCAGCGGTTGTAACGTTACCGGTAATTTTATTTTTTAAGAAATAGCCATACGCGTTTCCCCGGTATCCGGTAACGTTTATATTGACCGCCAGCGTATCATTTTGCAAGCTAAAGCCTGCAGAATTTTGCACAGCAATACTACCTCCGCCCGTTTGATTGATCATACGATGGAGTATAAACAGGTTAGGTGTGGTATAACTTGCAGCAATATTTACAATGCCGCCAACACTGGTTTTAGCAGCCACATTTCCAAAATAGGTATCGCCTGCGGTATGATTGGTATAGGTAAAATTTCCATTAATCGTACCCCCCGCATTGAAAGCAACGGTTTGTCCGGCGACCGTACGATTAATGGCAAGATTGCCGCCACATTGCAATGCATCCAGATGAGAAATATATATAGCCCCAATGCCGCCGCTGTTAAAAGTTACATTCCCTGCATAAACATTTCCTGCTGCAGTAACATCACCTTCGTAAAAAGGATTATGCCCGTTATTGGAAAAATTACTGTTACCTGTTATTACATTATTTCGGATGTAAGTTGCATATCCACCTCCATAACTGGTGTCATCAGCGATGGTTACATCGCCGGAAATAGTATTGTTAAACAAACGACCGTATTGGCTGCCACGGTAGCCGGTAATGTTTACAGCGCTTACTGACAAAGTATCACTCAGCAAATTAAAACCCTTGGAGTTGCTGACAACAATGCCGCCACCACTGGTTTTATTAATAAAACGTTGCAACTCAAAAGCATCTGGTGTTGCATAATTTGAGGTAATATTCAGGAGTCCCCCGACAGTTGTATTAGCGGCAACATTCCCTAAAAAAGTATTACCCGCAGCATTATTTATATACGTGAAGTTTCCACCGATAGTTCCTCCAGCGTTGAATGCCATGGTTTGTCCCGCTACGGTTCGGTTAATGGTCAAATTGCCTGAGCATTGCAATGCAGCCCCGTGGGAAATAAATACATTGGCAATACCTCCGCTATTAAAAACAACATTGCCTGTATATACATTTTCGGAAGCTGCGATATCACTTTCATAAAGTGGATTGTGTCCGTTATTGACGAAACTGCTGTTACCCGTTATTTTATTATTGCGAAGGTACGTAGCATACCCACTGCCGTAAGTAGTATCGTCAGCAATAGTTACATTACCAGAGATCGCATTATTCAACAACCGGCCATATTCGCTGCCCCGATAGCCTGTAATGCTCAAAGCGCTTACTGACAAAGTATCGTTACCAAGATTAAATCCCCTGGGGCTGCTGACGGTGATACTGCCTCCCGCGGTTTGATTGATGACATGCTGCAGCACAAAAACATCCGGCGTTGAATAAGCTGCCGTAATATTAATAGTTCCGCCAATAGTGGTTTTGGCAGCAATGTTACCGAAATAGGTATTGCCTGCGGTGTTATTGGTATACGTAAAATTTCCGCCGATATCTGCGCCTGCATTAAACGCCACTGTTTGCCCTGCGACCGTGCGAATGATGCTAAGACTACCTGTACAATGCAATGCATCGAGGTGAGAAATGTATACATCGGCACTCCCTCCACTGTTAAAGGCAACATTACCATTGTAAACATTTGCTGTTGCAGCACCATCACCTTCATAAAAAATATTATGTCCATTGTTCGAAAAATTGCTGTTACCCGTTATTTTATTGTTTCGGATATAAGTGGCATAGCCACCGGCATAACTGGCATCATCAGCAATTGTTACATTGCCGGCAATAGCATTATTAAATAGCCTTGCATATTCATTGTCCTTGTATCCGGTAATGCTTAATGACGCCAAAGACAAAGTATCCAGCTGCACTGTAAATCCCTTCGGATTTTGAACATCAATCATGCCACCACCGGTTTCGTTCACGATATGGTGCATTTCAAACAAGCCAGGAGAAGGATAAGTTGCAGTAATATTTATTGTGCCCGCAATACTGGTTCTAACCGCATTGTTTCCCATACCGGTAGCTGATCCTGCGTTATTGATAAACACAAAATTGCCGGTAATGTCAGCCCCTGCATTAAACAGGCTTGTGCCACCACCAACGGTACGGGCTACCGCAAGATTGCCATTATATCGAGAAGCAGACGCATAGCTGATGTAAACAGGCATTATACCGTTGATATTGAAACTGACGTTGCCGTTGTACTCATTGGCCGGGGCAGCTGTGCCTTCGTTGAATTGGTTGGCGCCGGTGAGATTAAAAGTAATATTATCGTTAACAGTATTGCTGTTAAAATTAGTAATATACCCTCCTGAGCCAGTGTTAATATCAATTACAATATCTGTCGCCTCATTGCTGTTATTTAATATTGCGCCGGTAAAATAATTGTAACTGTTAATACTGTTTAATGCAAGTGCAAAACCATTAACATCCAGCTGGCTGCCGTTCTGCATATTGATACTGTTAACTGTAGTATTTGATACCAGCACTGGCCACCTGTTACCGGCTATTGACCCGGGAATAATTACATTTCCTGTTGCATCAGGTACTATAGCAGGCGTCCAGTTGGCGGCAGTATTCCAGTTAGTATTTACAGAACCATTCCATATTTGTGAAAAGACAAATTGTGTACCTGAAATTATTATACTGGTCATCAGGAGCAAAAGTATTCGTTTCATTTTTTCTTATTTTATGGGAGAAGATATAGTTCATAAACCGGTATAAAATTATCCGGCCAAAACACAACTGTAAATGACTACCGGCAGCAAAAAGATTGATTGTAATTAGGTGCTGGCAGTGACACCCTACCGGCGGCCCTGTCTTTTCTGGAAATACAGCAACCAATCTTTAGGTCATTAAACGACGATAAAAATGCATGACTAAAAGACCAGGTTTCCTGAGATTGATCGCGGGCATGGAAGGCCATTGAGTCGTGGCTTACAACTCCAGGATGCAGTGCTATGAGTCATTGCGCTATATAATTATGAAATATTGTACCCGAATGGCTTACGAGCTATTATTCCGTTAGGAAGCAAACAGATAATTACTGTGTTTTTTAAATTAAAACCTAAGTCAGCTATGGCTTTGATGTTTTCAAAAAAATGCCTCCTGAAATATCAGGAGGCATTAAATGATAGCAACTACTGCTTAATCACTTTCATTATTTTTTGCTGATCTCCCTGGGTTATCTGAACCATATATACGCCTGGCCTTAAATCTTCGCCAAACCGGAGCGTGCTATTTTTTACGGTATTTAATTTTGAAATCCGTCTTCCATTCAGATCAAGCAAAACAGCTTCCACTTTTTCGGCAGAGTTTGAGCTTACCTCAATAGTAAAGTAATGGCTGCTTGGATTAGGCAGTATTTTACAATCGAAATGATGGTGATGATCTTCATCTCCGTCATGGCCATTTTTGTCATGCGGCACCAGCACCTTCGTTTTTTCTATAGTTGTATTGCCCGAAGCATCTGTACTGGAGATGGAAATGGTATAGGTTCTTCCATTGCCATTGCCACTTCTTTCAGCCCGTAGTTGCAGGTGATGATTATCCAGCACTATCCAGTCTGGCGCTGTATCTCCGTTACCGGTTCCGCTTACTGGCTCATTGCTGGTCACAGACAGTGAACTGCTAACGCTGCCACAATTATCCCAACTGTTGTAGTTAACTGTTACAGCAGTCATTTGATGGTTGGCGGGCCAAAGTACATCCGGAGTGGGCTTTATCCCTGTAATGTTTGGTGGCGTGATATCTTTTACCGTTACACTAAAACTGCAGGTATCTGTTTTTCCGGTGGGGCCGGTAGCAACAAACCTGTTGATAGTACAACCAACCGGAAAAGCAGCACCGCTGCCCAGTCCTGCAATTTGTGCCAGCGAAGCGTTTCCGCAAGCATCTGTTACCACCGGCAAATCAAACTGCACCGTTGCATCGCAACGGTTAGGGTTGGCGTTAACCACAATATTTGCCGGGCATTGTATTTTGGGAGGAGCGCATTCCGCTGCCAGCGTTAATTCATTTAACGGTATACAATTAAGGGATGCAGTAAGTACGAAATTATTTACTGCATCCCGGTTAGCAGGCGCAAAAGCTTTCCATGCTGTTCCGTTGTGTACGTTAAGTTCCAGCAGATTTTCCGCAATGCCTTTTAGTTCAGCATCCAGGTAATTAATTTGTATTGATCCGCTGAAAGGCTTGCTGGTATTATCGAATTGATACACCCTCGCGATATGCGGATTGGGTAATGCATGTGTTACTATAGCACTTTTATTCAATGTTGTATTACTAATGGTAAAGTCGGCCGACGGAATGAGCACAAGACTATCGGCAGAGAAAACGGTACCGGGTTTAATTGTCATATCAGTGCCGGGAGATACAGTTAGGATTTGTGCGTGCAAAATTTTTGGTAAAAAAACTGCCGTACAAGTCAGTATAGAGAATATTATTTTTTTCATGATTGATAAGTTATTAGTGTGTGAAAGTTTTAGAAGAATTCTATGGCACTATTTCAAATTTAGCATAGTCAATAACATGTGGAATATTGCTACCAATTAATCCTGTACTTGCATCAAAATACATATTCAAAAGTACGCTTGGAATATTAGTGGTATGAGTAGCTATTAAAACGCCGTCCAAATAAAATTCAACTTTTAATTTGGATGCAATGATTGTATAACTATAGAAATTTGAGACTGAAGCTCCAATGGAAAAATTGGTTACTGTAGCGGATCCTCCTGAAACAGTTCTAGCCTGTATGGTAGTTCCATCAATATTAATAAATTCAATGGCATTATTCCGATCTGTGCCACTAGCCAAGCCTCTCGATAGAACTCCATCTGTGGCTGGATCCCGATAAGTCCAAACTACGGCTGTAAAAACAAGTGTACCTTCATTAACCGATTTTTGATTAGTTGAATAAAGTTCCGCAATATTCGGACTAGCAAATTTTGTTCCTCCCGTGGCCAAAGCTATAGTTCCATTTGTGTTTCTTTCAATAGCGCCATTCCCTGCTAAAAATACCTTCCAAAAATTTTTTAAATCTCCTGATGAAAAATCATCCTGGGTAATTAGTACAGGAATACTTTTTTTTCCATTTATATTTTCGGATAATAATTTCCAACTTCCCACCGAATAACAGTACATACCGGCAATACTATCTAGTTGATATATCAAAAGTCCTTCCGCGGGAGAATCAATGGAGTCTCGCTGAACTCGTGTCATTCGAGGTGGAAGAAATCCTTTTTTTGTAGAACTCAGATCCAGCTGTGCAGATGCTGCTGGCGTTGCTGTTCCAATGCCAACTTGTGCGTTTGTTATACCTGCCGCAAACAGGAGAAAACATGCTAATACTATTTCAACAGCTTTCTTTTTGTTTAATCTTTTAGGTGTTAGAAATTCTTGAAGTCGAAAGATTGTAATCGCCTTCATTTCGTTGAAATTTTTCATGATTGATAAAGTTTTGTTGACGAGACAATGATTTAATCCCTTACACAACGAACGGAAAAACCAGCTGTCTTTGTCCAGTCCCATTTATAAATGCTGCCATTTTCGAAGTGGGCTTCCCGGTACCATGCATTGGTAGCATTTACTTCAGAAGATGTCCACCATGTTCCTACGTTTTTAATAGATTTAAATGTTCCATCAGGCTCAATTTTACCTCCTGGTAAAGCCCCAAAGCCACTACTATTGGTGGCATCCGTATTGGGGCTGGTCCAATGCGCAGTACCGGCTTCTTTCAATTTTCCTCCTGCAATTTTTATTTCATAGCCCCCAGCCGGAAACGGCACAGTTGCGCCGCCTAAATTATTTGTTAGGGTGGTCCATTCATCATCGCTTGCCACATGCCAGCCATCCGGAGCCAATCCCCTGGGGTCGTGTACAGCATACCAATTGTATAACTTGCCATAGATAGCCCCATTGAGAGACGAACCCTGGTAATAGCACCATGCGCCAGTAGTCAAAGTATCCCATACAGCTGGATTTTCAACCTCCGGTATAGGATATCCATTCTTATATTCTGATACATTTAAATTGGTTTGCATCCATTCAGCGTTCCCTATTTTAACGCTTTTGGCCCTTACACAACGAACAGAAAATCCATAATTCTTCACTGGATAAAGAGTTGTAAAAGGCAGGCCGTTATTGCCAACATTAACGACTGAATAAGAAAGCCCGAAGCGGATAAAATCCACTCCAAGAGTACTGGCATATATACCGTCAAAACCCACTCCCATATGACCATGATAACCAAAGGTCGCTGCACTCCACCACGTTGCTGTGTTACCAATGCCACTAAAAGAGCCATCTGTATTTCGTTGACCTCCAGGGAGGCCTGTAAAGCCGCTTACGTTGGCAATATCCTTAGCCGCAATATTCCATAAAGTAGTAGCCCGCGTTTTAGCAGCTGCGTCTGTGGCGCTCCCCAAATAGCTTATCAGATCCTGCCAATCACTTCCCTGAAATCCCTCTGGTATGTTCCAGCCCTGGGGAGCTAAGCCCCTGGTATCAGTTACTGCATACCAATTATATAATTTACCATACAACTCACCCATTGCAGGATCATTATTATAATAGCACCAGGCACCGGTTTTTAAATTATTCCATGTTGCGGTATCCGTAACCATTGGTATGGTATCGCCATTCCGATATGTTGTTACATCTAGGTTCCTGGTCGTCCATTCCTGTTCACCTATAACTACACTGGCTGGTATTGGCAAAGCCGGGTAGCTCCCAGCCATGTTCATCCAGGCACCTCCGTTACATACTTGTATTTCACCAAGTACGCCGCAGTCTTTGCACCAAATCATTAATCCGGCTGCAGGATTTGAAATGGCATTTCGCTGCGCCTGTGTCATACGCGGAGGCAGCAATCCTTTGGTGGTAGAACTTACATCTAACTGCGCAGACGTTACAGGCGTTGCTGTTCCAATGCCAACCTGCGCGTCTACTGTTGCAGCCTCAACCAAAAAAGCAGCTAAAAAAAATACAATCGTTTTCATTTTGCCTAAATTTTTCATGATTGTCTGTTTTATATTTTATTTCAATCTTTGTATTTGTATCTACAAAGTACCGTGATGTAATAATTTATTCCCTGATGCAACGGACGGAATAACCATATTGTACGGGATCCGGAAAGAACTCAGAGGTTTGAGGAAATGCCGATCTGTTAATTATACCATACCCGGCATTAATAAGACCAATTATAAAATCCTGAGAAAGTGTATAGGCGTAGTTCCAGAGAACCCATTGGCCTAATGCATATTGTTCATAACTTGTCTGACTCCACCATGTACAGCCTTTACCAATATTGCTGAAGGTTCCATCTTCTTCACGTCTGCCACCTGGCAAGCCGGTAAATCCACTTTCATTTGTTGATCCTGTATACAAACTATTCCATAAGATGGTGGCTCTCATTTTACCGGCCGCTACCGCTTGTCCTCCTAAGCTGCCGGATAAAGTTTCCCAGTCGCTGTTATAAGGTACCCGCCAGCCTGACGGCGCTAATCCTCTTGGGTCAACCACTGCATACCTGTTGTATAATTTTCCAAAAACAACTCCATTTGCCGGATCATTGTTATAGTAACACCACGCACCTGTAGTCAGGCTGGCCCAAATTGCACCATCTGTAACTTCTGGTATGGTATCTCCATTTCTATAAGTTACCACGTCCAGGTTTTTTGTCATCCACTCCTGTGTACCAATTGTTACGGTAGGTGGAAGCGGAGCTGCAGGATAGCCACCCATCATATTGGTCCAAATACCTCCATTGTAAACTTGTATTTCGCCCAATACTCCGCAGTCTTTACACCAGATCATTAAGCCCGGCACCGGGGATGTAATGGCATTTCTTTCTGTTTGAGTCATTCTGGGTGGTAAAAAGCCTTTGGATGTAGAACTTACATCCAGTTGTGCAGAGGCTGCCGGGTTGGCAATTCCAATACCTACCTGAGCTTTTGTTGTTATTGCCAAAAACAAGAGTAAGGTAATTGAGATGATTGAATAGCTGTTAATTTGAAAGAATTGTTTCATAATTGACATCTTTTTGTTGAAATAAATTGAAGCCCTGATCCTATTAAAGTCTTTTTAAAATTTCCTTACTGGCCGAACTGGTTGCTTGCCATAAGAAAATCCCCCGTAAACGTATCCCGGTGGACCATACTTCATCGCCCAAAGCAATACAAGATTGGGTTCATCTGTTCCGCCCCAGATAACGTCAAGACCTAAGCTCCCCGGCGAAAAAATTTTATCAAAATAAAACATGGCCCTTACCTGCTCTGTCGTAGAAAAAAACCAGTCGGTGTAACCTCCTCCTCTGTAATCAGCGCATGCTTGTGCCGCATCTTCCCAGAGTACAGAACTCAGATTTTGCGGGGCGGCTATATATCCATGCTGTCCGTTATCCGAGGTAGAATACACGATTCCGCCACCATACCTATCGCCCATTTGAATCGGAGCTACAAGGTTACCGGCAGTATTTGTCCACCTTGTTCCGTTAAAAATTTGCAGCTCGCCAAAACTGCCACAGTTTTTACACCATACCATTAAACCTGTGTCCGGAGCGGCAATGGCCAACCGTTGCTCATAAGTCATCCGTGGTGGTAAAAATCCTTTTGTGGTAGAACTTACATCGAGTTGTGCAGATGAAGCCGGCGTTGCGGTTCCAATGCCTACCTGCGCATTAGAAACAAATGCTACAAATAGTAGCAATGCTGTTACAATCATTTTAGTTGCTTTCATATTGATAGTTTTTTCTTTGACAGTTATTTTTAAAACAATATTTATTACCTCTCTCCGAAGCATAAAAATGCCTTGTCCTGTGAGGTTTGGTATTACACAATTGATATAGTAGATAATGAGCCCAGCGGGGATTTGAAGAAAAGTCAGTACGAGCTGGGAAATTGAAAATGTGTTACAAAAAAATAAAAAGATTGTGCCAATAGGAATGAGCATCGTCAGTCTTTTTCTTGACTGTTATCACCGGCGCAAAGTGGTTACATTGGGTAACGGTTGTTATCAAAAAAATGGCTGCAGATATTTACGATTAACATGAAAACTAACGGGGCAGATTAAGAAAGAAGCGTTATTTATTTTATGCAGAAAATTAATAGACGTTTTTTTGTGTTGCAGATCTGTCAGCATGCCGGCTTAAATATGACCGCAGCTGCTCAACATAACCATTCATCAAATCAAGGTATTTCGCGGCTTCGTTTAAGGCGTTATTTTTATCCGCTTCAGCCGTAGCACTCCTGGCACGCAGGCTGTTGATTTTTGCACGGATGTTGGCACGGTAACATTTGTAATACACAAAAAGCGCTTTATCCGCAGGCTTGAGTATGGCAGGAAAGAGATTGGTATAATGATAAAAAAATAAATCCGACAAATCTTTCCTGTTAAAAGCATCCAGGTCCATACATAAAAAAGCGATTTCATTCAGTACATCAATTTGTCTTAAATCATCATTGAATTCGATGCAGTCAAAAGGCGCAGGTGCAGGCAATAAAAAAATATTCCGCGAATGCAGGTCACCATGACAATCCCTGAATAAACCTGCTTTTAACCTTGCTTCAAAATTGTTTCTATTTTGCTCAACAAATGTATCAGACAAGTGAATGGCATTATTTATGATTGTACTGCTACCTGCAATATTGTCTTCTAAAAAATCTTTTTCCGCAACGAGGTCATTGAATTTTCCCTGTACATCCAGGGCATCTTTTTGATAAATGATAGCAGCCGTTTTGTGAAAGGCAGCGATTTTTTTTGCAAGATTTATTATATCCTGCGGACTTACCTTATCCGAATACAATAACCTGTCCATTTGGAGTTCATCAGGCAACTTTTTCATCTCAACAGCATAGTCAGCTATATTACCTACTTCACCGCCGATAATAAAATGGCCGTTCAATTCTCTTATTGCTTTAACACCCAGATAAATATCTTCTGTAAGCCTGCTATTGAGTTCAATTTCCCTTTCGCAATAAAATTTTCTTTTTTCAATGGTAGCGAAATCGAGAAAGGAATATTGTATAGGCTTTTTAATTTTATACACCAGCTGGTTGCATAAAATTACCCACGATATATGCGTCTCTTTTAAAGCCGGCCGGCAACCAGCCTCCGGAAATTTCCCCCCGGCAACCAGTACATCAATTTGTTCTTTTGTCATCTTGTAATTGTATATAAGCCGCGGCTTTGTTTAACATTCTCCAAAGGTTATCATTGGTTGATTGCAGCACCAGGTGTTCTTCTTCCAGTGGTTCCCACTCCTTCTTTATTTTTTTATACACATCAAAATCAGCATCACTGTCTGGTCGCTTTTTTTGTACTCTTTCCCGGATAAGATATTCAGTTGCTTTTACTTCAATAAAAACAACACGGCCTTTATTTTTTGCTGCTGCCTTAAACTGTTCCCGTATATTTTTCTTATAGAACGTACCATCTAATACTACATTCTTGCCCTGTGCAATGTAAAGGTTCATTTGTTGCAGCATTGAGTCGTACACCGACAATTTTTCTTTTTCAGCATATGTTTTATCATTAACAACCAATTGTCTTACAGCATCGCTGTTTACATATCCGCAGTTAAGCATTGCGGCCAGTTTAGCTGCAAAAAAACTTTTGCCCGAACCCGGTAAACCACAAACAATAATTATCATTGCACAAATTTTTACCGGCCAACACCGGCAGTTTTTGTTGTTAAGTAGTCTGCTTTATTCATCGCCGTCAACTTCTGCGCATCACCTGAACCTTGCAAAAAAATTCTTTTATTCAATGGATTGCTATGACTGTTATCAAAGTATATATTGATTCCAATCATACTTCACAACCGTTTAAAAGCATTATTGCTGGTATAATTTGTTATAATATTCAGTAACCATTCTTTTGCTGTCAAATTGCGGACTAATATCCTTCATGCCATTTTTAATGAGCGATATCCATTTGCCGGGATTGTTATAGTACATCGGTATTATCCTCTTTTCCAGCATATCATACAGGCTTGCTGCGTCAGCATCGTCCTGCTCATGTACCGGCAGATTTTCATTTGCTGCGGGTATAACAAAACTGTTAACACCATCTTTTGCAAACTCAGGAAACCAGCCATCCGGTATAGACAGGTTTACAGCGCCATTCATAGCAGCTGACATTCCGCTGGTACCGGAAGCTTCGTGTGTTATCCGCGGCACGTTGAGCCAGACATCCGCTCCTTTCTTCAGCATCGCAGATAACTTCAATTCGTAGCCTGCCAGCACCGAACAATTAGCATATGATTTACAAATGTTCACTATTCTGTCAAACATAGCGATCGCTGCATAATCCATCGGGTAAGGCTTTCCGGCCCAAATTATTTGTACCGGCATATTAATATTTGCAGCCAGCTGCTGAAAACGTTCCATATCTATGAACAGCAGGTCGGCACGTTTAAAACCCGTAAATCTCTTTGCAAAAACAATTGTCAAAATATCAACGTCATAAATCTCTCCTGTTTGATCAGCCACTTCTTCAAACAACAATTGCTTACATTCTTTTTTTCTTTTTATAAGTGCATTATCATCATCACCTTTCAGCGCCTCATACATTTTTTTATCCTGCCAGTAAGCACAATTTTGTGCATTGGTTATGGCAGTCAGTTTGCCGGTTTCGGGCACTTCCGGCCACAAGCCAAGTAAAGTTTGCAGGTGCAAATAAGATACTGCATTCGCACGCCCACACAGTTTTAATGCAGTCAATGTATAGTCCATTACATCATCTTCTATCGCTGCTATTTCCCTTACTTCTTCCAGGGATACGTCACAGTAGAATCCATATTTTTCCAACAACGAAATGTGCTTCTTTTCATTGCCGCCCGCTTCGGGCGTATGATTGGTAAATACCAGCTGTTGCTGTACCTGTTGAAGGCTACCCCATTTTTTATATAAATGAAAAGCCAGCGGCAGTCCATGCGATTCATTCAGGTGATACACTTCCGGCAGCCAATTCAATTTTTCCAGCAATCTCGCCCCGCCATCGCCCAACAATATAGAAGCTGCAATTCTTGTTTCTGGATTGGCATCGTATAACTTATGGCAAATGGTTTTAGCGAGATAATCGTTTTCAGGAAGATCCGTACTAAGAAAAAAAACAGGTGCAGTTCCAAAAACTTCATGAGGTAAATACCAGGCTGTTACAAACACATCATGCCCGGAAACCTTAATGGTAAATTTGATATTTGTTTCCTGCAGAAAGCCGTAGATTTTTTCCTGGAACAAAACATCCATGGTTTGATCTTGCTTACGGATCTGATCGTAATAGCCATACTTCCATAAAATACCGATGCCCACTACGTTTTGTTTTAATTCGTAAGCGCTGCGCATGTGACTGCCTGCCAAAAAACCCAGCCCGCCTGCATAGGTTTTTAATGGTTGATGAATAGCAAATTCCATACAGAAATAAGCCACTCTTTTTTTAAAGCCGGGGTCAGGTGTATAGGGATAGCTGAATGAAAAACTCATTTGTACTGATTGATTAATACACTACAATTTGAATATGCTGATTCACTACAGGATTGATTGCCTTGGGAACATTCATATAAAGTATGCCATTCCTGTATTCTGCATTGGCAAATTCCGCATCAATATTTTTTGGCAATGGAATAAGGCGTTTAAAGCATTCGAAATTAAATTCATGCAGCCTGAAATTTTCGTCTTTATCAGGCGGGTAATTCATTACTGCAACAGACAGCGTATTGTCATCAGCAAATACTAAAAAATTACCCTTTTCAACTCCGGGGATAGCCACTTCAATTTTATACAAATCGGCGAGTTCTGTAACATTGGCTGGCGGCGAAATCATTTTGCCTTTGTGAGGCAGGTTGAGCGCCACCTGCAAATCTGTTTCATTCTGTGCAGGCACATAAGTACCAGGATACACTGTGCAGTCTGTATTTCGTATGGCAACGTTTTTCATTTTTTTTATTTTAAAAATGAATAAAAATGCTCAGGCATGAATCATTGCAGCAACATTTTCACCACCCGATTCAGCTGTGATTTTTCCTGTCGAACGCTTTCCTAAAATCATTTCCAGGTCTTCTTTAAAAATTACTTCTTTTTGCAGCAACAACTTCGCAACCTTTTCCAATGACTGCATATGCTGCTTCAAAATTTCCTTTGTTTGCTGGTAGGCATCATTCACCAATTTCCTTACTTCTTCATCAATGATCTTACCGGTTTCTTCGCTATAAGGTTTTTGAAGGCCGGTGTCCCGCTGACCTGTTGAATCGAAGAAACTGGTACTGCCTATCTTTTCGTTAAAACCATAGTAAGCCACCATCATATACGCTGCCTTGGTTACTTTTTCAAGGTCATCCAAACCTCCGGAAGAAACTTCGCCAAATACCACTTCTTCACTTGCCCGTCCGCCCAGGGCGGCGCATAAATTTTCCCTGAAAGCAGATTTTGCGAGCAGTTGTCTTTCTTCCGGAAGATACCATGCTGCGCCCAGCGATTTGCCCCGGGGGATAATAGAGACTTTTGCAATCGGATCCACTGTTTTCATCAGCCAGCTGATCACCGCATGGCCGGCTTCATGGTAGGCAATGATCTTTTTTTCTTCGGGCGAAATAATCTTACTCTTTTTTTCGATGCCCGCGACCACCCGTTCTACTGCATTCATAAAATCTTCCCTGCCGATTTTGTCTTTTTTATTCCTGGCCGCAATCAGTGCCGCTTCATTGCAAATGTTGGCAATATCAGCGCCTGAAAAGCCCGGCGTTTGAGAAGCCAAAAAATGCGAATTCACGGAATTATCAATCACCAGCGGCCGCAGGTGCACATTAAAAATTTCTTCCCGTTCCAGCATGTTGGGCAGCTCCAGGTAAATATGCCTGTCAAATCTTCCCGGCCTTATCAATGCAGGATCCAGTATGTCTGCACGGTTGGTGGCAGCCAATACAATTACACCGCTGTTGGTATCAAAACCATCCATCTCTGTTAACAACTGGTTCAATGTACTCTCTCTTTCATCATTGGCACCACCTAAAAACGCACCCTTGCCTCTTGATCTTCCAATGGCATCTATCTCATCAATAAAAATAATACAGGGTGCTTTTTGCTTCGCCTGCTTAAATAAATCCCGAACCCTGGAGGCGCCCACGCCAACAAACATTTCAACAAATGCCGCCCCTGAAATGGAGAAGAAAGGCACCTGAGCCTCACCGGCAACAGCTTTTGCCAGCAGCGTTTTTCCTGTACCCGGCGGGCCCACTAAAATAACGCCTTTCGGAATTTTTGCTCCCAGCTTTGTGAACGCACCCGGATTTTTTAAAAAGTCAACTACTTCCTTCACTTCCATTTCAGCTTCTTTTAAACCGGCCACGTCTTTAAATGTTACATTGCTTTGCTGATTCTCCAATAAGGTAGCGGTTGACTTTCCAAAATTAAATATGGAGGAAATTCCTGTTCCGCCTTCTGCACCGCTGTACCGCCTGAACATATAATTCCATACACCCAGCAACAGAACAAATGGTAAAATCCATCCGGCGGCGGTCCAAAACCAGTTTGATTTTTTTATATACTGAACATTAATTTTTTCATTTGCTGCAAAATTTTTCTCGGCCTCATCCAGTTTCCTGTCGAAAGTTTCTATCGAACCAATATGAATAACGTAATGCGGGCCGGTGTAAACGCCCTTGCCAAAAGCGGGCTTAAAAACTTCCCTGAACATACTGTCACCGGCAAATGCCTTCCTGATGTATATTTCGGCACGCTCATTATTGATGACATTGATTTTGTCAACAGCCTTCCTGCTGAGTATGTCATTTTCAAATTGCTGCCATGCGATTTCTTTTGTTGTGCTGTAGCTGTTAATCAGTGATGGTAGCAGAAGAAGGGCAAAGAACAGCAGGTACATAAACCATTGTGTACGCCTTTCAGAAGGTGTGTTTTGTGGTTGTTCAATATTGTTGCTATCATTTGTCATCGCCTGCTATTCCATTTCATGTTGAAAGAAGATTGGTAAGTTTATCGCAAAGTGAAGTTGTATTTAAACGTATGATAAATCAAGAAGGCAGATTCATTAAAATCCGCCTCAAATGCAAACTGAAACAGTTTACCCCGCTTGTAATGAAAGATTGTTACAGTTCCGTAAAACCTGCCCTGGTATTGGTTAATTCAGCAGCATCTTTCTGCTTCGGATAAGTAGTATTGGTTACAAATCTTACTGTCATTTCCATGTAACCGGTCAAAAGCAAATTTTACCAGCCTAAAGGTAGTGACAGCAGGGGATGGTTATCAATGACAGAAGTCAACTTTTTAGTTGTTTGTGATCATCACATTTTATAGGGATTTGCAATTGTAAGGAGATTCATTTGCGCCGAATTATGGCGCTATTTACCAGGCCGGCTTTTTATCCTTTTTCAAACCTGCCGGTTACTTTTTTTATCGCTATCCTGTACATCACATCTTTAATTTTTGCGTTATCCTCTACTTTACCATTTTGCAGATAACCATATGTGTGTATAGTACTGCTGGTTGATAGTGGAAAGATGCGGCTGTAGAGAATTTCCCTGGTTTGCTCAGCTTCTTTGCTTTTTAACTCTTCAAATATGCCTTGTATAATAACGCTTTGCCAGTTCTTCATATCTGTCATGGTATCTACTTCAAAACATACTTTAGGATTTTTGCGTAATATCTCCAACTTGGTACCTTCAGTAGTTTGTCCGTAAATATAAACGCCATCATAGGCAAATGTCACCGGTACAACATAGGGCTGCTTTCCTTTTGAACAGCCCAGTCTGCCAACCACCTGGCTGCTTAGTAAATTATTAATTTGCGTTTCATTTAATTCTCCGGTCATGGTGTTAAGTTGATTGGTGAATACAGTATTCGTTGCAGCATAGTTGCTCACATATTTTCAAAAATGCTTTTCATTTTGTTAAACTGGTGCTCCATTGCCACTAAGTGAATGTGCAGCTTACCCAGCCTTCCATACACCTCTTTCTTAATGCTGCTGTGCATACAATTCTCCAGCATAAACATACGGTCGAGTTCTTCGATTTCGTTGCTTAACAGCATAATCAGTTCGTCTTCCTGCACCAGGAAATGTTGAAAGTTTTCCATTTTTTTTAAAACTTATATTATTACAAACCTCTCTTGCGATTATGAACATTACAACGGATAAACGCAGGCAAAAAGCATTTTTCTGACTACCCAATACTATGCCGCCAAACAAAATTATTTTTAAGCTTATGGAGTTGCAAAGACGACCGTCAGGATAAATACTGAGAATGGTCAGTGCGATATTGCTAAGATCAATTCTTTTTGAACAGTTGCCGTTATCAGGTCGGCAGCCTCTTTGCATAAAACTACCAACGTGCAGCCATGGTAATATCTGTGTAAATGGCATTTCCCGGTTGGTAAATGGTTAACGGCTGCGAGTTAAAAACGCAACCGGGTATAGATTTTCTGCTTTTCTTATTCGTTACAATTCCCCTTTTGCGGTATTGCGGTTTTTATCTTTAATGAGTATTTTTATATCATCCGTTCTACGTCTGTAACTACGCGTCTATCTCCAGATCCATGATAAAAAAAACACGTTTTCAATCATGGCAGATACACTAAAGTTAATCAGGGACCTCACCATCGTCACAGGCATTTATCTCTACTTTATTGCCTGGGTGTATGTAAATTTTTATTACCAGCAATTCGGTATTTCTACCGCTTCAATAAAGATTGATTACAGCAGCTACCTCATGTATTCTTACAATGTAATTACATCTGCTTCCTTTTTGTACTGGGTCAAAGTTTTTGTAGTACTCGTATTGATCCGGCTGCTCGTATTGTTCATTATCGATCTGTTCCGTCAACGGTATACCTTCTTTGAAAAAATAAATACCCTTCTTTTAAATAACCTGGTCATGGTTACTTTAAAAAAAATGATTAAGCAGTATTCTTTACTGGCACTCATTATTTTTTTAGTACTCATTTTTCCCCTGTTGTTTAAAGTGGCCCGCAGGGTGGCGGCTGACAATTACCGGCAAGACCGTATTCATACAGAAAACCTGAAGTCTGTGCAGTTTATTTTCAGAAAAGAGGCCGACCTGGTGAGCCCCGCCATTGTGCTTGACTCCTCACTTTCCCGAAACCATATTTTTTACAATGACATCGCTATTTTAAAAAATGATCAGCAGCAGCTACTCAGGCTGTTGGCTGAATCTGATGACTATTATATTGTTTTGCAACAGCGGCCTTTTAACAAAGCCTTGGGCGCATTGCCCCTCGGTTACATCTACTACGTTAATAAAAAAGATATCCTGCTGTCAAAAATTATTCTGCGTTCACTTTAAAAATTATTTCATGAAAAAGACAATCTTATTTGTGTTGATTGTATTGCTTGCTGCCTGTAACAATACGGGTAAGCAGACTAATGCAGCCGGTGAACAGAAAGCCGAAGCAGCAGGTTCAACTGATGGTACTGAAAAAAAATTACCGGGTGAATCAACCGATGGCGGAGATACCAGGGTTGTGGCAAAATCAGGCAGCACGGGTCTGCACGATAATCTATTGAATCCTGATGATTCAAAAACCGGCGCTACAGCTGTTGTTACAGGCAATGATGCCCGTGAGGGAAATAGTGGTGGAACTGTTACACCCACTACCGGTACAGGTTTTGCCAGCAACAACAATCCCATTACACCCGGTGATGGAAAAACCATTGTGTTTGTAGGCATTTTCGCCCAATGGAAAACCAATGCAGGAGAAGTGTTTGACGGCAGTTATGATACCACACACCATTTATTTGTTTTTTGTGCAACGGATAGTTGCAAACCAGTTCCGGAATCGGAAGTACAATTTCCACAGTTTGGCAGTTGCGATCTGGCACTGGAGAACCGGGTCAAATTATTCATGATATTAAAAGATGGCAATATTGATCCTGTGGGCAGTAAAATACAATTGGTGGGCACAAAGGGCTTTGTAAAAGTGAATGGTGTTTTAAAACCGGTACAATTTGATGCACGCACAATAAACAGAATCAATAAAGCAAAAATGATTGTAAAGCCACAGGGCACCCGCCAGCTTGTGCCACCGGTTAAAATCCAAAAAGGACTTATAAAAGATAAAACGACACTGCAAAAAAACAATTTTAGCATGCCTGCCGAACAAATAATCCTGGTAAAACCTGGTGTTGATGAAGTAAAGGAGAATCCAACATTTAAACCTGCAGAAAAAAAGATGTACCTGTAGTGGTTAACCCAGCTGTTTCGCCTGCTGTTACGCTGCAAAAAGCAATTGAACAACCTGTAATAAAAAACGAAATATTACAACCTGTGCCGGTAAAAGAAATGAGACAGCCCATCTCTGCAAAACCGGCGTTAAAACAGCAATTATTGCAGCCAACAAAAAAAGCCGACACAGCAAAAGCAATAAAAAAAATGACACTGATAAAAAGAACAGACACAAATTAACAGGATATAAAAAAGAAAAGCAATACCGGCTGCGTTTTTTAAAATGACAGGTTACCACCGGCAGTCCGTTGTGCTGATAACCGCTCCCATGCAGCAGGATAAAACTTCAGGAAGTAAAAAATAAATACAAATCAATATGCGCCGGCTAATGAATACTGCGTACAGCACATCAGTTACCATTGAACTCATTTTCTTCTTTTGTATCAACAACTGATACTATACATAGCCAATCAACAGAAGCGGTACTGCCGGGAAACCGACATTAAAATAAATCATAAGGCAGCCTTAGCTTTATTACAGGATTAATACGATACTTACACACCCATTTAATTTTTTTATTCCAGGTCGAAATCGGGTGCTGCCTGCATTTACAACATCCCCGCCGGATGAACCCACGGCGAACGGTAAGGCCTTTGCAGTAACCCATTCGCTTCTATATCATTGATAATTTTACGTTGCGCCGGATCATATACCAGCGGCCGGCCAACCTTCATAGACATATTGGCGAGTATGCAACTGGCGGTAGAGATATGCCCCTGTTCAATATCGGCGACAGGCCTTCCTCCCTGCCGTATAGCTTTTAAAAAGTCAAGCATGTGCAGCCTGGTAGCGGGTGCAGCATTTAATTCAATATCCGGTTCGGCAAGGTCTTCAGGATATTTTTCTTTTTCGTACACAACGTCTTTATGAATGGGCTTTTGATTTTTATCCATTGGTATAAAATCATATTGCATGGTGCTTGCCTTCAGTGTTCCCTTATCGCCATAGATAATAAACGACCAGGGATAATCAGGGTCTGCCGGGGTTCCCCAGCTGCGATGCTGCCACATACAGTTTAATTCGTCATATTCAAACAGCGCTGATTGGGTGTCTGAAATATTCGACTTACCTTCTTTTTGAACATATATTCCTCCTGTTGAACTGATGCGTTTTGGCCAGCCCAACTGCAGCATCCACCTTACAGTATCAAACATGTGTACGCACATATCCCCCACGATGCCATTGCCGTATTCCATAAAAGTACGCCACCAGCGTTTGTGCGGTAGATCATCGTAAGGACGCATCGGCGCAGGGCCTGTCCACATTTCATAATCAAAAAACCCGGGCACTGGTTTTACAGCAGGATTACCATTCGCACGCATGTGGTAGTAACAACACATATCTACATGCGATACCTTTCCAAGTAAGCCTGTTTCAATAATATTCTTTTTCGCATCTATTAGATGCGGTGTGCTTTTGCGTTGTGTGCCTACCTGTACCACCCGGTTGTATTTACGTGCCGCGGCCACCATGGCCTCTCCTTCCAGCACATCTGTACTGATGGGCTTTTGTACATACACATGCGCACCTGATTGCATCGCCGCAATGGCCAGCAGCGCATGCCAATGATCTGGTGTACCGATCAGTACAATATCAAGTTTATTTTCCGCAAGCATTTTTCGAAAGTCGGTGTACAGGCGGGGCGTTTTACGCGACAGTTGTCGCTGGCTCACCATTTTTGCCGCATCGCTGAGCATGTTTTTATCCGCATCACACAGGGCGATCACCTCAACAGGTTCCACTTGTATCAACCGAAATAAATCACTTTTGCCATACCAGCCGGTTCCGATCAAGCCAACCCGCAGCCGCTCCGGCGGTAACATAAAATTTAATCCGTTTACATCGAGGGCACCGAGGGCCAGCGACGCTGTTGCACCTTTAATAAATTTGCGGCGGTTGATTTCGAATGAATTCATGGAAGCATGTTTGAAGTGGATAAGATTTGCTTATTGAAGATAAGTATTGCGATTCATAAAATGCATTATAGATTGACTGGAATTGTTGTAGCAGGTCCGCAGCACCGATTAGTTAAATTGCAACACAACTCAGCTGAATCATACTTTGTTGCATTGATTAACTCTTAATCCAGCTATTCTTTTCCAGCCAATAAATAAGCGGTAACATCAGCCAGATTTTTTTCTGTTAACCCGGTTGTTGAAGGATCAGGCATCAGGCTTTTGGACTGCTTTTTCTTTGAACTTATTTTATCCTGTGCGATAACGTGTTTCTTACCCATGATATCTCTTATTACCAAAGACTGTTTATTATCGGAAACAAGAAACCCAAAAACAGATTCTCCATCCTTTGTATTTACCAGCCATGGTTCATAGCCGAAAACAATAGCGGCACTAGGATTAATAATGGCATCCAGCATGGCCACCTTGTCAAATTTTTTACCAATGGCCGTAAGTTCCGGTCCTATATCATTCCCTGTTGTACCAATGCGGTGACAGGTACTGCAGGTAGTTTTAAAAACAGCTTTACCCAAGGCGGCATCACCGGTTAGCCTGGCAATTGCATCAATGGAAAATGTTTTACCACTACCCTTGTTGATGTATTTACCAGCCTGAACTCTGACAGCTAGATCCGGGTTATTGGAAAGATGCTCCTGCACAACCGGGAATAAAATGGCAGGTAATTTATTTTCTGCCATTAGGCCAATGAGCAACTGTCCACCAACTGAATCGGCTGCCATTTCTTCGGTTCGCCAGCTGCGTTCATCTTTCGACTGACGCTCGTCCAGTATCGTCTGTCGCTTTACTTTCATTGCTGCAAGCTTTCTTTCGTACGCTGTGTTGAGGTTTATTTTTGACCAGTCAATCAAACTATACCAATCATTACTCTGGCGAAAAGACAGCCAGTAAACCGCCTGTTCTTTTACATCCGGCAGGCCAGACTTTGCAACGCTGACCATTGCCGTTGCTGCAGATTGATCGTTTATAAATGCCAATGCCGTGATCATTCTTTTTCTTTCTTCAGCGGGCAATAAGGAGTCGGCAGCTCTTTGTGCGATATCGTTTACTGCATTTACAGGGTGCAGGCGCCAGGCAAAATCAGCCATTCTTTTATTCCATTTAGCAGGTGGCTGTGTATTTTTTTCCGTCAGTAATATTTTCAATTCATCATACCATGCACCCGCAGTGGCATCCATCGCACTCCCCAAAGCTTCAAGATACCATCTGTCCTTACCATCGTATTGCGCAGCGAGTGAAAGCAGTATTTCTTTTTTTGCCGCATACGGTGTATCTCTTAAAGCAATGGCTATTTCCCTTCGTACAAAAGCCGATGTATCAGTTGATAATTGCTTTGCATAAGGCATTATATCAGCAGCTACCTGGCGTAAAGAACGGAACGCAACAGCCCGGAGTGATGCATCCCGGTTGGTTAATATTTTTTCCACTTCCTTTTTCCCATCAGCACCTAATTTAGATAATAACCACACTGCCCTCGCCTGTACAAAAGGATTTTCATCCTGCAATAATGCCTTAACTGGAGTAACAACTGTTGCGCCTTGCTGTCTAAGCTTTTCAAATGCGCTGTTGCGAACATTGACAGCTGGATTTTTAAGTGCCGCTATCTGCCCTTTTACTATACTGAGATCAATCACCGGGTTAATTAGTTTTTTATTTTTGGGAGCAATGCGATAGATCCTTCCGTACCCAATGCTATCCTTCATCTGGTGGCCACCCACAACAGGGTCGTACCAGTCTGCAACATAGATGGCACCGTCAGTTCCAATGGTAACATCAGCCGGGCGAAACCATTTTTCTTTTAGTGTATTCTGTGCGCTGTCATTCCATACATAGCCTTCATTATCTCCGGCAAGTGAAGTGATAAAATTTTCCCGTTTGCCCAAATTATAGCCTGACTGTTGCATGGCCGGATGATACCCAAAAATTACATTCCTACCAGCATCGGCACTTAACAACATACCCCTGTAAGCCTTCCCCAACGCATCACTTTCATTCATAACAACACCGGTAGGTGCACCTGCACCAGAGCGGTCACCGGCAGGCATTACACCCGGATCATCCTGGTGCCAGTGCGCAGCAAAAATATCCTGTCCGGGCCGCTGATCAGCCTGCCAGAAACGTGTACCATCCGTGCTGAAATAACCCGCATTACCGCCTTCCATCAACCAGGTGGTGCGACAAGTTACAACCTGGTCATCATTATCATTCTGCCAAAGGTTGCCATAAGAATCAGTAACCACTTCGTACGAATTACGGAAATTATGTCCCAATACTTTCAGGCCCGTTCCATCAGGATTGATGCGAAGTGCTAAACCGCCCACCCAAACTTTTCCATCGTCACTTTTTTGATTGCCTTCATTGGTATTATTATAAATAGATCCGCCGGTATAGATGCTTCCTGAATGCAGGTTCCAACCGCTTTTATCTTTTACGTGATGCGGGCCTGCGTTACCCACATTAAAATACCAGTTGCCATCCGGCCCGGCGGTGACAGAATGCAGTGAATGATCATGGTCTTTACCACCAAAGCCAGTTAATAAAATTTCCTTCTTATCGGGTTTGTCATCGCCGTTTTCATCCGTATAAACAATCAGGTTAGGAGAGCAGGAAACAATTACTTTATTGCCGATCACAGCAATGCCAACTGGTGAAACGAGGTCGCTGTCCTGTACAAATACTTTTGACGTGTCTGCTTTTCCATCCTGATCGGTGTCTTCCAGAATCATTACCCTGTCGCCACCTGAATGATGTAAAAATTTCGTTGAATCATTATTATAATTCCGGTAATTCACCGCTTCTGTAACCCATATCCTCCCCTTACTGTCCACATCCATATTTGTTGGGTTATACATCATGGGCGACTCCGCCCAGAGTGTCGCAATAAGATCATCAGGCACATACAGCCCGGTTTCATTTTTTGGAGCAGGGGAACGGCATGCATTGAAATAAATTACTATTATAATTGTAATGGAGGTTAATGAAAGAAATCGTTTCATGAAAAGTGATATTAGTAAACAGGTTTCGGGAAAATATTTTTTAAAAACTGAAGATTCTGTTGATAGCTTTCCACCAAATTGGCTCCCCCTGGCATGGCCCATTCTATCTGCATCCATCCATCGCCATAGTAACCGGTTTCATACACTGCATTGCTCACAGTACGCCAGTCAATGGTGCCTTTACCAAGCAGAAAGCCATTTTCCTTCATGTGCAATTCGCCCACCATATGCTTACCCAGTTTTTTAAATTCCTTGACGGTATCAAAACCTGCATCAGCAGTATTACGAAAGTCATAATATACTTTTATATTTTTTGAACCTACCTTATCAATGATATCCATATGCTCATCTGCATCAAGGTAAGATTCTATGCCCAGTGTGATCCCGTTCTTTTCTGCATGCGGCGCTACTTTCTTTAAACGGCTGATCACTTCTTTTTTTCCGGCAGCATCATTGCGTAGATCATTGTTGCTGAAGAACGCCAGCAGTACCATTGAAACATTTAAATTTTTGGCTACATCCACACTGTCCCAAACCCATTCTTCTGTGCGTGCATCAGATTTGTACGGCACGGCATTCAATTCGCCAATGGCAAGACTCGAAATTTTAACACCTGTTTTTTTAGATGCATCAAGATATTGCTGCTGCAAACTTTTATCACGCAAATGCAGGTTATTTTCCAGCGACCCCATGTTTACCATGATGCCATCCAACCCTATCTGCTTTGCAATATCAAAAGCTCCGATATCACTGCTTTTGCCCAGGCTCCAGTCGCAGGCCCCTATTTTAAAAATATTTTTTTTACCCTCAACACTGGCAATGGTGTCAAAAGCATTTCCTGGAAAGACAGCCAGTAAGGCAGCATGTTTAAGTAACTGTCGGCGTGTAAGCATATCGGCAATTTGAATGGCAGAATATTCTGCTCATAAATATAGCATAGGTTTTCAGTGAATAACAAAGTCACTGAAAATATTTTGCAACCCAGCCGGATTTGTGAAATCTGATTGAAAAGTAAACACCGTTTAGAGCCATAGAGCAAATCGCAATTCAGCTATATCTTTCTGTAACTAGCAAATGCCCTTTCTTCTTTTGTAAAACCAACTTTTGGATAATAAGTCATTGCCTCAGGAACAGAAAGCAGCAGAACCATTGTTTGTTCTCCTGCTTTTTCCCTTGTAAGCTCAATCAATTTTTTGCCGATGCCTTCTTTTTGATAACCCGGTTGTACTGCAAGATCTGCGAGGTAGCAACTCCAGCACCAGTCCGTAATACAGCGGGATACTCCAACCAATGTTGCTCCATCCCAGGCAGTAATGACCAGGTTAGAATGAGCGTACATTTTTTTTATCCGCTCTGCATCCCCGGTCGGTCTTGGTAAACCAGCATTATTATATAAGATGATTACCTGTTCTGCTGTTGGTATTACATCTTCTTTATAAACAATCGGCATAAATGAAATTTGTTATTCTAAAAAGATAGTACAAAATACTTATTTTCTGCAGCCCGTAAAAAACCCAATCATTAATTGTTCAATAGTAAAAGGCCCACCCCTCAAATTTTTGATTTGTACACCTAATCCTTAAACATCAACATCAGCTGATCTGCAATTGCTTCCAGCAAATCCCTTTCAATATTTTTGTCTGCTTCCATGTCATCCGGGCTTACCACCGCACGGAAATATCCCTCCTCATCAGGCTCAAACGAAATAATTTTTCCTTTCACGTACACTATTATTTTATAACTATATCCTGCAGTAACTAACTCAGCAGAAAAATGGTAATGTGTCGCATTGTATTGCAGCGGTATGTCAAAAAAATTATCCATGTAAATATTTTCAGCGGCAAGGTAAGGTCATTTTTATACATGTCGCAACATCAATTCGTCTGCAAAATCTTGCAAAAAAAATGCTTTTTGTAAAGTGCTTTTTGCCAAAATCAAAAGTGAACATTTTATAGAAAATATTGGCATGCTTTTTTAGCTCTTGATTGCTGCCGATATTACAAGTAGTTAATTGACCCTGTGATATCTATAAACAATAACCACAAAAATCCTTATCATGATTAACCGGTAAGTGGGCCAGGCACATCAATACAATAGCGTACAGGTATAGTAATAAACTCCTATTACAAATATCAAAATTCTTATTATCCAAATTGATTTATCATACTTAAAATTATTAACCGAATGTTATCAGAATCAAACAGGACGCAGACAACGAATTCAACCGACATAATTAAAAAAGTGGATGAACGGCTTGACAATATTTATGCCGGCTAATGTGAGCGTGTTGTTCTGTAAATTCCTCGTGCCGAGAGAAAAAAAACGGGGAAAAATATGGACACTTTTTGGTAGACTGTTAACGAGTAATATTTAAAATCAATATTTTTTAAACCGGATCCAATACTAATAAATCCTTTTATACATGCCTGTCAACAAGCCCCTTAAGATTCTAATTATTGATGATGATGAAGATGATTTTTTTATTACAAGTGAGTTAATAAAAAAAATAGATAATGGCCATTCATTCACCATTGACAGCTGCTCATTTTATAAAGCAGCATTGGACAAAATCTGCAAAGGTGAATATGATGTTTATTTTGTTGATTACAGGCTGCGTGGACAGACTGGTTTAGAGCTCATCCACGAAGCTATTAACAATGGTTGTGAAGAACCTCTAATACTACTCACCGGTCTTGGCAACAGGGAAATTGATGTGTTAGCCATGCAGGCAGGTGCGGTGGACTATCTTGTTAAATCTGAACTTACAACAGAAAAATTAGAAAGGTGTATTCGTTACGCATTGGAACGGTTTACTTATTTAAAAGCCCTCCGTGCCAATGAACAAAAATTCCGCAACTTTTTTGAAAATTCCCGTGACGGTGTTTTTATGGCAGATGAGCAGCTGATGTTTAAAGATGTAAACCATGCCGCTTCCTTGCTATGCGGATACACAAAAGAAGAAATGCTTCACTTAAGTATTTATGATTTATTGGCGGACAAAGAAAACCAGCATTTAATTGAAAAGGAGTTGGCTGCAGCCGGTGAGTTATCTGATAAAGAATTGGATTTATACACTAAAAACCGGGAACGAATTAATTGCATTGTTTCTGTTACACGTGAAAAAGATGGCAAGGGCCATTTGTATATGCAGGGTATTATTCATGATATAACAAGTTTAAAAAAAGCAGAAAAAATTACCCTTCAAACCGAAAAATTAAAATCTACACAACGGTTTGTGCGCATTCTCGCTCATGAAGTACGCAACCCGCTTAACAATATTTACCTTTCGTCAGACCAGCTGACCTCATTGATTCAGGCGGAAGAACCTGCCTTTTTGCTGGATATTATTACACGCAACAGCAAACGCATCGGAAACCTTATAACGGAACTGCTAAATTCCGCCAGGCCTGCAGAAATCATTCTCGATAAAATTTGCCTCCGCTCAGTAATTGAGGAAAGTATCAATAGTGCGTCAGACAGAATTATGCTTAAAAACATTCGCCTGGAACGTAACTATACCATGGATAGCTTATGGATCATGGGGGATTTTGAAAAGCTGAAACTAGGCTTTGTAAATATTATCATCAATGCAATTGAAGCCATGAAAGACAACGAAGGGAAACTAACGATTGGCATAAAAAATGACAATGCCAATTATGTAGTTACCATTGACGATAACGGCAGTGGTATTAGTGAAGAAAATATCACCAAATTATTTGAGCCTTATTTTACTTCCAAATCAAACGGCATGGGATTGGGACTTGCTGCTACAATGAACATTTTTCAATCGCATTCGGCACTCATAGAAGTGCAATCAAAAATTAATCATGGCACCAGCTTTATTATTAATTTAAAAAAAATGAGCGCGTAAATAATTAAAACTCATGCTAAAGAAGCATTCACACCTGCCCGGAAAAAAGTTTATAATACGACTATTCAGCTCGTTGACAACCTATTTACAATATGAATACACAATCTTGAGCATCCTGTTTATCAAAAGCAATTAAACCCATTTTATCCAATTTTAACACTGTTCAAAATCACGCAATGGCCAATAACAAATCTAAAAACCTAACCTCTGGCAATGGCACTGCTTCCAGTGATCTAAGTGGCATTGCAATGCTTACGGACGATTTACCCGCGGCTGCTAAAAAAAATACGAAGCAGTATAAGGAACCATCTTTTCAAAATGATGAATTGAATGCAAGGGATTTACTGCAGGTTTTAACGGAAGTTAAAAACGGCAATTTTACCGTGCGTATGCCTATTGACCAGGTAGGATTGAGCGGAAAAATTTGTGATACACTCAATGAAATTATATCGCTCAACGAAAAAATGATGCAGGAATTTACCAGGGCGGGCAGTACCATCGGTAAACAGGGTAAATTAACACAACGCATTGAAGTGCCCAGTGGCAGAGGCTCCTGGAGCACCGGTGTAGATTCATTGAATACACTGATATCCGACCTTGTACATCCCACCATCGAAATTGCGCATGTTATCAGTTCGGTGGCCAAAGGAAATCTTAGCCAGGAAATGCCTTTGGAAATTGGCGGTCACACATTGCAGGGCGAATTTTCCAGGATTGCAAAAGAGGTGAATGACATGGTAAAACAATTGAATCTTTTTTCAATGGAAGTTACCCGTGTGGCAAGGGAAGTAGGCTCTGAAGGAAAACTGGGAGGCCAGGCAAAAGTAAAAGGCGTGGGTGGCGTGTGGAAAGATTTAACGGATAGTGTAAATCAAATGGGTAGCAATCTTACAGCCCAGGTAAGAAATATTGCGGAGGTAACAACTGCGGTAGCAAAAGGTGATCTGTCGAAAAAAATAACGGTGGATGTAAAAGGAGAAATACTGGAATTAAAAAATACCATCAACACCATGGTGGATCAGCTCAACTCTTTTTCTTCGGAAGTTACCCGTGTGGCGCTGGAAGTAGGAACAGAGGGAAAGCTGGGCGGGCAGGCACAGGTAAAAGGTGTGGCCGGCACATGGAAAGACTTAACGGATTCTGTAAATCAAATGGCCAGTAACCTTACCGGCCAGGTAAGAAATATTGCAGAGGTAACTACCGCATTTGCCAAAGGCGATTTATCCCGCCAGATTACCGTAGATGTAAAAGGAGAAATCCTTGAATTAAAAAATACCATCAATACCATGGTGGATCAGCTCAATTCTTTTTCAGGTGAAGTAACCCGTGTGGCACGTGAAGTAGGTTCTGAAGGAAAACTCGGCGGACAGGCAAAAGTAAAAGGGGTAGGTGGCGTTTGGAAAGACTTGACAGACTCTGTAAACCAGATGGCAAGTAACCTTACCGGACAGGTGCGTAATATCGCAGAGGTAACTACCGCAGTGGCAAAAGGTGACTTGTCAAGAAAAATTACGGTGGATGTAAAAGGCGAAATTCTGGAATTAAAAAATACCATCAACACCATGGTGGATCAGCTCAATTCCTTCTCCTCTGAAGTTACCCGTGTGGCGTTGGAAGTAGGTACCGAAGGTAAGCTGGGTGGACAGGCACAGGTAAAAGGTGTGGCTGGTACATGGAAGGATTTAACCGATTCTGTAAACGGTATGGCCAGTAGTTTAACCGGCCAGGTGCGGAATATTGCAGAGGTGACCACAGCGGTTGCTAAGGGCGATTTATCAAGAAAGATTACGGTGGATGTAAAGGGTGAAATCCTGGAATTAAAAAACACCATCAACACCATGGTAGATCAGCTGAACTCATTTGGTTCGGAAGTAACCCGTGTGGCAAGAGAGGTAGGATCAGAAGGCCGGTTGGGCGGACAGGCGGATGTGCCGGGCGTAGGTGGAACATGGAAAGACTTAACCGATTCGGTAAACATTATGGCGGGTAACCTTACCAGCCAGGTGCGCAATATTGCCGAAGTAACAACGGCTGTAGCTACCGGTGATTTATCAAGAAAAATTGATGTGGATGTAAAGGGTGAAATCCTGGAATTGAAGAATACCATCAACACGATGGTGGATCAATTGAGGGGTTTTGCATCGGAGGTTACCCGTGTGGCAAGAGAAGTAGGTAGTGAAGGAAAGCTGGGCGGACAGGCAACTGTAGAAGGTGTGGGCGGTGTTTGGAAAGACCTTACTGATTCTGTAAATGGAATGGCCAGTAACCTGACGGGCCAGGTAAGAAATATTGCCGAGGTAACCACGGCTGTGGCAAAGGGTGATTTATCAAGAAAAATTACCGTGGATGTAAAAGGCGAAATCCTGGAATTAAAAAATACCATCAATACCATGGTGGACCAGTTGAATGCCTTTGGTTCAGAAGTTACCCGTGTGGCACGTGAAGTAGGTTCAGAAGGTAAACTGGGTGGCCAGGCGGATGTACCCGGCGTAGCAGGTACCTGGAAAGATTTGACCGACTCTGTAAATAAAATGGCCAGTAACTTAACCAGCCAGGTAAGGAATATTGCGGAGGTAACCACAGCAGTTGCCAATGGTGATTTATCAAGAAAAATTGGTGTGGATGTAAAAGGCGAAATCCTGGAATTGAAAAATACCATCAACACCATGGTGGATCAGTTAAGGGGTTTTGCATCAGAAGTAACCCGTGTAGCAAGAGAGGTTGGTACCGAAGGTAAACTGGGCGGACAGGCCAACGTACCCGGTGTTGCTGGTACCTGGAAAGACTTAACCGATTCTGTAAACCAGATGGCAGGTAACCTTACCGCACAGGTAAGAAATATTGCGGAAGTGGCCATCGCCGTGGCGAATGGAGATATGTCTAAAAAAATTACGGTGGATGTGCGGGGAGAAATTCTGCAGCTGAAAGAAACACTCAACACGATGGTGGATCAGCTGCGGGCCTTTGCATCAGAAGTAACCCGTGTGGCACGTGAGGTAGGTACCGATGGTAAACTCGGCGGACAGGCATTTGTACCGGGCGTTGCTGGTACCTGGAAAGATTTGACTGACTCCGTAAACCAGATGACGGGTAACCTTACCGCACAGGTAAGAAATATTGCCGAAGTAACAAAGGCGGTTGCTTCCGGTGACCTTTCAAAAACAGTGGCCATTGATGTGAAGGGAGAAATTTTGGATCTAAAAAATACCATCAATACCATGGTGGAACAGTTGAACTCATTCGCATTTGAAGTAACCCGTGTGGCCCGTGAAGTAGGTACCGAAGGTAAGCTTGGCGGACAGGCAGAGGTAAGAGGTGTTGGTGGCACCTGGAAGGATTTAACGGACAGTGTGAACATGATGGCATCTAACCTTACCAACCAGGTACGTGGTATCGCAAAAGTGGTAACAGCGGTGGCAACCGGTAACCTGAAACAAAAACTCGCCATCGTATCCCGGGGTGAAGTGGCGCAGTTAATAGATACCATCAATGAGATGATTGATACGCTGGCCTTGTTTGCCGACCAGGTAACAACGGTGGCCCGGGAAGTAGGTGTGGACGGGCGTTTGGGCGGGCAGGCTTCTGTACCGGGCGCTTCGGGCATCTGGAAAAATCTGACAGAGAACGTAAACCAGCTGGCACAAAATCTTACCACACAGGTAAGGTCCATTTCTGAGGTTGCTTCGGCAGTAACCAAAGGAGATCTTACCCGTACCATCCGCGTTGAAGCGAAGGGCGAAGTAGAAGCATTGAAAGATACCATCAACCAGATGATCGCTAATCTTAAAGAGACCACCCTGCGTAACCAGGAACAGGATTGGCTGAAATCCAACCTTGCCAAATTTACCCAGATGCTGCAGGGACAAAAAGATTTGAAGACCGTTACACAACGTATTTTATCCGAACTGGCGCAGGTGGTTACCGCCCACTATGGCGCCTTCTACATCTTAAAACAAAATGAAGATACGCAGGCCGTAAAACTCAGTCTGTTTTCGGCTTATGGTTATAAATCTGAAAAAAATATTCCCACTGAATTTGCTATCGGAGAAGGCCTGGTAGGCCAGGTAGCATTTGAAAAGGAAAGAATTATCTTATCCAATGTACCGGGCAATTATATCAAGATAAGTTCTGGTTTGGGAAGAGCAAAACCAACCAACCTTATCATATTGCCGGTATTGTTTGAAAATAAGGTGAAGGCGGTAATTGAACTGGCATCGCTGGATGTGTTTAGTGAAACCCATATTGACTTTTTGGAACAGCTTACAGAAAGTATCGGTATTGTAATTAATACAATCGAAGCCAACTCCCGTACAGAAGAATTGCTGACACAATCGCAATCACTGGCAGGAGAATTAAAATTACAGCAGGAAGAATTGAGCCGTACCAATGATGAATTGCAGGACAAAGCACTGCTGCTGGTGAAGCAAAAAAATGAAGTAGAAGATAAGAACAGGGAAGTAGAAGAAGCCAGGAAATCACTGGAAGAAAAAGCGGAGCAGCTTACCCTTACTTCCAAATACAAATCGGAATTTTTGGCCAACATGTCGCATGAATTAAGAACGCCTTTAAACAGCTTATTAATTCTTGCCCAGCAATTATACGAAAATGCAGAAGGTAATCTGAATGATAAACAGATCCGCTACGCCAAAACAATTCACTCCTGCGGCGATGATTTAATTCAGCTAATCAATGATATCCTGGATCTTTCCAAAATTGAGTCGGGCTTTATTACAGCTAACATTTCACCTGTTCGCTTTGCAGAAATCGCCGCCTTTGCAGAAACTACCTTCAAACCAATTTCTGAAGCAAGGCACCTGCGTTTCAATATTGAAACGGATGCCAACCTGCCGCCTTCCATGGAAACCGATGTACAGCGGCTTAACCAGATATTGAAAAACCTGTTATCCAACTCATTTAAGTTTACTGAAAAAGGAGAAGTAAAACTGCGCATTTACGAGGCGCATAAAACCTGGAAAACCGGTAATGTGAATTTAGATAACGCAAAAAAAGTGGTGGCCTTCGCCATCAGTGATACAGGTATTGGCATTCCGCAGGAAAAACAAAATATCATCTTTGAAGCATTTCAACAAGCCGAAGGGTCTACGAGCCGCAAGTATGGTGGTACCGGTTTGGGCCTTTCTATCAGCCGCGGTTTAGCCGACTTGCTGGGTGGCACTATTGAGCTGGAAAGTAACACCTCACAGGGAAGCACTTTTACCTTATTTCTGCCAGTGGTTGATAATAATTCCAGCATTAAAAAACTGCCCGCAGAAGCCCTGAATGCATATCAGCAATTTCACCTTGGTCCGGATGCCACAGAAATCGACACATTGTTACATTCTATCCGTGTAACAAGCGAAGGCGACTCAAAGAACCTGGCGATTGTGAATGAAATGATCAATGATACAGGCGACGACAGAACAAATATATCAGCCGGCGACAAAGTGATATTGATTGTAGAAGATGATCTGCGTTTTGGAAAAATCATTATTGAAAAAGCGCATAAAAATAATTTAAAAGCGGTAGTAGCGGTAAGCTATATTGAAGTGTTTGATTTTATCAACCGCTTTGCCCCCATTGCCATTACACTGGACGTAAAACTACCTGATACCAGCGGATGGAAAGTGCTGGATCTTTTAAGGAACGATCTTAATTACCGCCACATTCCCATTCACCTTATTTCGGGTGAAGAAAACAGGAACCTGGCCTTAAAACGGGGTGCCCGCAGCTTCCTCTTAAAGCCCCTGGACAATGATTCGCTGAATGAATTATTTGGAGATATTGTGACCTTCAATGAAAAGGCTGCCAAGAAAATTCTGGTGGTGGAAGACAATGAGCTTGAATCTTCCCAGATAGCAAAAATGCTGGAAAGCGATTACATGAAAGTAGATATCGCCGCTACCGGCAAATCAGCCATCAGTCAACTATTGGCGTTTGATTATGATTGCATTATTTTAGATTATACACTACCCGATGTGTCTGGAACTGACCTGGTAAATGAAGTGGCGGAGGTAAAGAAAAAATTAACACCGGTAATTGTTTATTCAGCCAAAGACTTCACTAAAAAAGAGCTGCACGATTTAAATCAAGCCTCCAATAGTGTATTGTTGAAAGGTGTTAATTCACTGGAACACCTGCTGGAAGAAACGGTGTTACAACTGCACATCAACCACAAGGAATTGGCTGCAGATAAACGCAGGGTGATAGAAAATATCAGGATGAAGGAAGATATTTTAACCGGTAAAAACATATTGGTAGTAGATGATGATGTGCGGAATTTATTTGCACTCACCACTGTCTTTGAACGCTATAACATCAACGTGATTACAGCTGAAAGTGGTAAAGAAGCCATTGAGATCATCAATGACGGTCAAACAAAAACCGATATGGTATTGATGGATATTATGATGCCCGAAATGGATGGCTATGAAACCACTCAAAAAATAAGACGGGAACATAAAAACAGCACACTACCCATCATTGCAGTAACGGCCAAAGCAATGAAAGGTGACAGGCAAAAATGTATTGAGGCCGGCGCATCGGATTATATTACAAAGCCCCTGAAAATTGATCAGCTGCTTTCGTTAATGCGGGTGTGGTTTTATAAATAAATAGAAATAAATAAACTGGATTAATGAAGCAAAGAATTTTGTTGGTAGATGACAGGGAAGACAATCTCTTTTCGATGGAGACTATTCTGGAGCCCGACGGTTATGAATTTGTGAAAGCCAGTTCGGGCCGCCAGGCATTGAAAATACTGTTGGCTGAATTTGACTTTGCGCTTATTCTGATGGACGTAAAAATGCCCAACCTCAATGGCTTTGAAACGGCCGCATTGATATACGAGCGGGAAAAATTAAAACACATTCCTATCATTTTTATAACCGCCAATACCTATGGAGAAGAAAATATTTTTAAAGGCTACCGCACCGGCGCTGTCGATTATATTTATAAACCGGTAAACCCTGATTTGCTGCGTGCAAAAGTAGCCGTGTTTGTAGACTTGTATAAAAAAAATCAACAGCTATTGCTACAGGAAAAAAAATTAACAGCCATTAATAAAAGCCTGCAGAACGAGATCAATGACCGCAAGGCTTCTGAAGAAAAAATTATTGAGCTGAACCACCAGCTATTAAAAAATATTGACGGGCTTGAAAAAGCTAACAGGGAACTGGACAGGTTTGCCTTTATGGCTTCGCACGATTTACAGGAACCATTAAGAAAGATACTGGCCTTCACCGACCGGTTGTACATCCGGCATAAAGACAAGTTGGATGAAGATGGCCTTTTTAATATTGACCGCATTCAAAAATCCGCGGCACGAATGCAGGAGCTTATAAAAGATATTCTTACTTTTTCAAAATATTCTGCGCAGCAGGATCATTTTGAGCAGGTAGATTTAAACCTGCTGCTGCAGGATGTGGTGGACGACCTTAAACCAATGGTAGCAGAAAAAAAAGCCCGCATTGAAATTTCCGGTCTGCCTGTTTTATTTGTAAACCCGGGCCTTATAAAACCACTTTTCTCAAATCTGTTAAGCAACTCGCTTAAGTATTGTAAAAAAGACGAGCCCCCTTTTATTAGAATTTACACTGCAAATGCTGACAATGCAGGCAGGGATGCCGGAGCGCAAACAAAATATTGCAGGATACATGTAAACGACAATGGCATTGGCTTCGGGCAACAATATGCAGAACAAATCTTCGAAATGTTTCAGCGGCTGCACTCCAATACCGAGTACGAAGGTACTGGCATCGGGTTGGCACTTTGTAAACTGATTGCTGAAAAACACAACGGCTTTATAAGCGCTTTAAGCAAAGAAAGTGAGGGCAGCACTTTTATTGTTTCGTTGCCCTTGCATCAGGAGGTAACGAGAAAGGAAATTGCATAATATTTTTTTCTGCTTTGCATCCCCCAGGTTCAGGCCAGCAGGTTTTTTAGATAATTGATGAGCCCTGTAAAGTCGGGTGGTTTTACAAAAAAATTAAAAGCACCCAGCGCATGGCTTTCATCTATAAACGCTTTGTTGGATGAGGTAGAGTAAATAATGACGGGAATATTTTCCAGGAAGGAGGTTTTTTTAATTTCGGCCAGGCATTTCAATCCGTTCATCACCGGCATATTTAAATCCAGAAAAATAAAATCGGGTAATTCAAATAAGCCACCTTTTAACAAAAACAAGGCTTCCTCCCCATTTTTTGCCATAATACACTTGATAGCAGGGTTTATTTCAATCAAGGCCTCTGAAAAAAGCATACGGTCATCTTCATCATCTTCAGCCAAAAAAAACAGGATATTTTTTATCATAGACTTGGGGGCGACTTCAGGGCGTTAAAGATAGTGTAAGGCTAACAATATTTACAGCACAAAAAGAAAAAATCTCCCGACTTTTTTATAAAGAAAAAGAATACTCCTGCAGTAATTAAAAAAATTTACCGAACTGGCTTTCTTTTTAATTTTTTTGACGAAGCTGGTCCACAACAAAGGCCGGCACCTGGGCGGATTGCCCTCCAACTCGAAAAAATAATTTTCATAATTATGTTGATGGCTGATGTTGTTTTTGCATTTTTTTTAGTAATTATCGGTATCAAAGCTGTGCAACCTGTATTTGTTTCCGGCTTAACAATTACACCGTTTTACAAGCTGTAGCAATACCGGTACGTTGTATGATGGTTACTATAACCCATAACTGAACTCACTGGCTTTTATTTGGCTTTTAGTTATTATCTTCATCAATAAAAATATACCGGCATGAAGTCAACGAATGAAATGCTGCCTGACTGATAGTCTGATAATTGTCAACAATAGATAATATTAATATCCCTTAAAAAAGCATGAGCAAGTTTAAAAAAATAAAGCCCAGCACAAGTATCACAAATCGGGCGGCACAATTAATAATGGTACTGCTGTTGGTATTGTCAATATCCACAACCGCCCAAATAAGTTTTACTGCGGGCGAGCTAAAATTGAGCATCAATGAGCTGGGAAGTGTAACTGAAATCACCAATACACTGATGGGTAACAATGTATTGGCCAAAGATACAGCTGCTCCTTTAATGATTTTGGTGAGTAACAATATTAGGTACCTGCCAACTGCGATGTTGTATAACAAGGCTCAACATACCATTAGGCTAACTTATAAAGCCTCGGGTGTAACCATTGATATTAAAGTGCAGGAAAAGCCAGGCCATCTTGTGATGGAAATTATAAAAGCCGTACCTGCTGAAAAAATAGATGCCGTAGTATGGGGGCCCTATCCAACGATAATTAACAAAACAGTGGGTGAAGTAATTGGCGTTGTACGGGATGGCAGTATATCCGTCGGCATACAGGTGCTGAATATAAAAACACTGGGCGGCAATTATCCCAACAGCGAGGGCAGTACAGATCAAAGAGGCATTGCCGCCGTTGGCAAACCATGGGGCAGTGTATTACAGGCCTATGCTATTAACCGCAACCGCACCCGCAGGGTAGATGCATGGGGTGGTCAGTTTAAAAATATGCCGGTAGCGGCGATGAAGGGCGAATCGGTGGCCGGCAGTAAAATAGCTTTCTTCACCTGCGATGAACCAAAAACACTGGACAGGCTGGAGCAGATTGAACTGGCAGAAAATCTCCCTCATCCAACCATAAATGGAATCTGGTTTAAAAAATCTTCCCTGTTCGGCCGGTCGTATATCATTTCTTCTTTCAATGAAAACAATGTTGATGAGATGATTGGTTATACTAAAAGAGCTGGATTAATATCACTGTACCATGAAGGTCCGTTTAAGAGCTGGGGACATTTTATATTGGATAGTACACAGTTTCCCAACGGCAAAGCCGGGTTGAAACAATGCGTAGATAAAGCCCACGCCGCCGGTTTAATGATGGGCATGCATACACTGACTAATTTTATTAATACCAATGATCCCTACATTACACCCATACCCGACGACCGGTTAAGTATTACAGGCGCTGCTGCATTAATAAAGGACATTGATGCTGCAGCCAAAGAAATAGAAGTGGCATCTCCTGAATATTTTAACCAGCAACAAAACAATAGCCTGCACACAATAAAAATTGGCAAAGAGCTGATCCGTTACAAAACAGTCAGTGCTACTACACCCTACATAATAACCGACTGTCAGCGGGGTGCATTCGGCACCAGTGCTGCAATGCATAAAGCAGGAGATATCGCCGGAAAATTATTCGATCACCCGTATGAAGTATTTTTTCCAGACATTGATATGCAAAGGGAAACCGCTAAAAACATCGCCAGCTTAATGAACGAAACAGGTGTTGATCATTTGGATTTTGATGGCATTGAAGGCGGCCTCGCATCGGGCCAGGGCGATTATGGAACAGAACTATTTGCAAAAGACGTATATGATAATGTGCACCATGATTTTATTTGTGGCACAAGCCGCAGCCTTACGTACTTCTGGCACATGTGCTCATACTATAACTGGGGCGAACCCTGGTATGGTGGTTTTAATGAAAGTATGCAACAGTACCGCATAGATAACCAGGGTTTGTTCGACAGAAATTATATGCCGCATATGCTCGGCTGGTATCTTCTCTCAGACAATACTACTATGGCTGAAATGGAATGGATGCTCGCAAGATCAGCCGGCTATGGAGCCGGCTTTGCAATGGTGATAAAACCGGCTTCCATCAAAAAAAATCCATTGGCGCCCGAACTGCTTGATGCCATCCGCGAATGGGAAACGGCGAGAAATGGAGGTGCTTTTTCAAAAGAGCAGCAGGAAAGACTCAAGGATCCAAAAAATGAATTTCATTTGGAAAAAATTGCAGATGACAAATGGAATCTGACCCAATTTGCAGTATCGCCTGTTTTTGTAAGAGAAAAATTTATAAGGCAGCCTGGTGAACCGACCTACACCACCTGGAACTATCAACAGCAATGGAAGGAGCAAGCGCTCCAGTTTCGGTTAACGGTTAAAGGCAAAGAAGGCAGCGTTAGCAATATAAAAATGCAGCTGGATAACTATGCTGAGATTAAAATACCGGTGCAGTTAAGTGCGGGAGAAACAGCCGTGTGCGATGGAACTACCTCGCTTAAAATATATGATACAAAAGGAAAACTAAAAGCTACACAACAACTACCAGGCTTGCCGCCGGTTTTGACAAATGGCAGCCACAGTGTGGTCATTGATTGTACTTTTGGAGGTGAAGAACCACCAACATTAGCAATGCAGTTTAAAGGAAAAATGGTAACTGAAACCTGCTCCATCGGTAAATTGTGAATTGCGTTGTACTTTGCCATTGTCTGTATGCAGCTTACGAAACCACTTGTTGAAAGATCCGAAATGCTTCGAACTGGTCAATTTTATTTACCCCTTATTTTATAATATCATGCGAACCGACATCTGTCCAGGGTAATGCACTTTGGATGCAGCGTTTGATTTATTGAGTAGGAATTATCAAAGAAAATTTTTCCGTACCTGGTAAAAATAACCGGCATTGAACAGATGACTTAGCACTTGCAGGAATTAGCAACGCGGTACTGTTCAACAAGCCGAAGCAAATCCCTCAATATTTCCGGAGTAATATTTATCAATAAAGATCGCTGTTTCCTGAATAAAAAAGCCGCCTCATTCGCATGAAACGGCTTCTTTATCTATATCTAAAAATGATCGGTGAAGATCTGTACTTAAGCTAGGCCAGCGCTGCAGCCGCCTCTTTGGTTGCCACTTTTGGTTCAGCTACAACTGCAGATTTAACTGTTTTTACAATACGGGCAGCCACTTTATATGGATCTGCTGCACTGTTTGGCCTGCGGTCTTCCAGCCATCCTTTCCAGCCCTTTTCTACGGCTCCGATTGGAATTCTGATAGATGCTCCCCTGTCGGAAACACCATATTTGAATTCGTCAATAGACGCTGTTTCATGCTTACCGGTCAGGCGAAGATGGTTATCGGCGCCATATACAGCGATGTGCTCTTTGATAACAGGACGGAAGGCTTCACAAATTTGCTCGAACGTTTCACGGCTTCCGCAGGTTCTTAATGTATGGTTGGAGAAGTTGGCATGCATACCACTTCCGTTCCAGTCAAGGGCGCCCAATGGCTTACATTCCCAGTTGATAGAAATACCGTATTTTTCCCCGATTCTTTCCAGTAAATAACGGGCGATCCAAATCTGGTCTCCCGCTTCTTTTGCACCTTTTGCAAAAATCTGGAACTCCCACTGGCCGGTAGCCACTTCGGCATTGATGCCTTCTACATTCAGACCCGCTTCAAGGCAAACATCCAGATGCTCTTCCACCATATCGCGGCCGAATGCATTTTTAGCGCCTACTGAGCAATAATAGGGTCCCTGCGGACGTGGATAGCCACCTTCAGGAAAACCAATTGGTTTATCTGTTTCTGTATTCCATAAAAAATATTCCTGTTCAAATCCAAACCAAAAATCATTGTCATCATCTTCAATCAACGCCCTTCCATTGCTTGGATGTGCCGAACCGTCAGATGACAGTACTTCGCACATTACAAGGAAACCATTTTTACGCTGTGGATCAGGTACTATGTAAACTGGCTTTAGCAAGCAGTCTGACGAACCTCCCGGAGCCTGTTCAGTAGAAGAACCGTCGAAGGACCACACAGGGCAATCTTCCAGTTTACCGGAAAAATCTTTTTCAATTTTTGTTTTGCTGCGCAGGCTCTGAATTGGTTTATAACCGTCAAGCCAGATGTACTCTAATTTTGAGGATGCCATGGTGGTAAATTTATTTTTTAAAAAATGATTTTCTTACTGGACGAGGTCCGCTGTCACCCTTTAGCTCAAAAAACAGGCTTTGCTTTGTATCCATATTCAAGTAGTTAGCAATAGCCCGTATGTTTTAAAGTTTGACGGCTCGAAAATAGTAAACTTTTTTAAAAAATATACATGTTATTAAAATAATTATGTTATTCCGTTGCTAATAATGTTAATAACCTTGATATTTTATCTGCAAATAATAACTTTTTATAATTTTTGTTAAATAATTTGATCTATTCTCAATTGATTTTGAAAATCATATTTAATTTTAATATTACTAAGGATAAGGTTTAAAAGGTTTCGATTTCGCTTTCTTTTAAGTTAATTCGGTCCTTTTGCATTAGCATGACGATATTATTCCGTTAGGGCATCCATCCATAGCTCCGCAAAAAAGCAGTCAGCCGCGGATCATTCACACCCATTGCCGGGATCCAGTTGCTGATCTTTTCCCTGTTCCACCAACGTTCGGGTTTGTCACCTGCTTTCGCAAAACTATAGCGGTATAAAACCGCCCGGATATAGTGCGGTGGTTTATCGGGAAATGGATTGGATGCAAACAAGCCAACCGCCCCAGGGTCGTTGAGCAGCAGCTTCCACTGCAGGTGCAAAGTCCATGGATAATCATCCTGCGAGCCCATAGCGGCAAACCACATTTGCCAGTCGAGCCGCAAGTGATAAGGCGCTATTTGCGGCGGCCGTTTATCCAGTAATACGGGCAGGCTTTTGTACAGGTAAGGTCTCCAGCTGGCATTGTCGGTTGAATCTGCATCTGCCGTTCCTTCAAATACTACATTCAGCCGCTCCTTTCTTATACTGCCAAATGCACCATAGGTATTTACAAGGTCCAGCGGATCAAATGACCTGTTCATTACCTGCCCGGGCGACACCATGTTAAGTGCCGGCTGAATACTGAGCAATGCGATGACAATTGCTATGCCCCAGGCTGTGTTTACCATAGGTGTTGAAATGACGGCATTGGCGGCCGCAGCTTCAGCTTGATTGACCAGGCGCCGTGGAAGCAATCTGCGCCAGAAGCCATCGTCAAAGCAAGCCAGTGCAGGAACAATGGAAAGCCAGTTTAAAAATGAGAGGTTGCCACTGAGGATAAGGTTAAACTGAAATAAGATAATGACAATGCCTGCAATGTGGCGTGCGATCCGTGGGCAGAAAACAACAAAAGGTGCGGCCAGTTCTGCCAACCAGTTAAACCATACGCCCATTTTGAGCGCCGTATGCGGCAGGAAGTGAAACCAGCGGCTCAGCGGCCCGGGTATGGGTTGCGTTTCAAAATGATAATAAAGGGCGGTGCTGTTGCGCCACACTTCATCACCCCGTATTTTTATTAACCCTGCGCCAAGCATCAGCCGAAAAATAAGCCAGCGGAATAACACAATAATAATAAAAGGTGGCGGCCGTTTTGGAAAAGGCCGCATATCCAGCAAAGGGCAAAGAAAGATGGCAAGGAAACCGGTTTCTGTAAGTTGTATTTCCCAGCCAAACCCATACCACTCCTGCCCCACATGAACAATAGATAAATACAGCAGCCAGAGCACGCCCATCATCACAGCGTTGGCGTAACCACACACTACAACAAGCGAAAGTATCAACCCAGCCCATGAAACCATCAGCAACATCGCATCGGAATGGCCAAACCAAAAGATGGATGGCAAACGAAGAAAGCCACCGGCTTTACCCAGCGAGTGGCTGATTTGCTGTAAATAACTATCAACCGGGGTCAGTCCGTCTTTACCAATTAAAGGAATAATTTGATTAACGGCTACTAAGAAAGCAATGGCATAAACAGCGCCCAGTAAACGCAATATCATAAAGCGGGTGAGCCAGTACGTTGGGGCCGCAGCAGGCATTTCTGCAACCGCATTATCCGTTTTTACTTCCATTATTCTGCTGCTTTAACTTGATTGTTTTGGTACTGTTATGCTGAATATAATTTGCAAAAACCAATCCTAAAAGCGCTGATGACAACTGATTGTAAGGAAGTCTTTCATTAAAAGGACGCTGTGATTTATCCGCGAAACAAACCTATTTTTTCTTCGAGATGAAAAATATCTTTAAGTGCCCGCTTTGCAGCGTAGTAGCCACACATGCCATGCGCTCCCCCGCCCGGCGGGGTAGAAGCCGAACAAATATAAATACCCTTTGCCGCAGTGCGATAGGGCGAAAAGCGAAGTGCAGGCCGTGTAAACAATTGGGTAATATCACTCACACCACCGTTGATATCTCCACCCACATAATTAGCATTGTATGATTGCACCTGTACCGTGTTCATGGTATGTTTCGCCAATATGGTATCGCAAAAACCAGGAGCAAAACGTTCCACCTGTTTTTCAATAACGCTTGTCATGTCTTCCTGCGACCCATTGGGCACATGACAATATGCCCAGGCAGTATGTTTTCCTTCCGGTGCCCGCGATGGATCGACCAGGCTAGGCTGTGCCAGTAAAACAAATGGTCTTTCAACTAGTTTTCCTTTTGAAGTCTGCAACTCCCCTGCTGCAATTTCAGCAAATGTATTGCCCAAATGCACAGTGCCGGCTTGTCTGCACTCAGCAGCAGTAAAAGGTATGGGGCTATCCAGCGCCCAATCAATTTTAAATACACCCATACCATACCTGTACCTGTTCAGTTGCCATTTATACAACGATGAAAACCGGTCGCCTGCTATTTGCAACACTTGCTTCGGGTCAAGGTCAAACAAAACAGCACCCGAGGTTGGGAGTTGGCCAAAAGACTTCACTTCAACATTGGTTTCAATGGTGCCACCCAGTGAAATAAAATAGGCAGCGAGCGCATCTGCAATGGATTGTGAACCTCCAGCTGCAACAGGCCATCCCTTTAAATGACCGGCAACGAGCAATACGAGCCCGATAGCAGAGGAGGCGATATTAGTGAAGGGTTGCATGGCGTGTGCAGCCATGCCCGCCCATAAGCCTTTTGCATGTTGAGAAGAAAACCGTTTTGACAAAAATGAAGCGGATGTCAATGCTTTTATAGCAAATTTTGCCAGCGCCGCAGGATGCTCCGGAAAATGAAGTGGCCCTAATACATCGGGTGCAAGGGCCGGCCAGTCATTCAATAAAAGTTGTATTAATTGGATGTATTGCTTTTCATCTGCACCCAAGCCCGCCGCTGTTTCTGCTAACGATTTTTTTAATACCGCAGCGCTGCCATTATCAAAAGGATGCGCAGCTGCGACAGCAGGATAAATATAGTGTAGCCCATTTTTTTGTAAAGGCAGTTGTTGAAAGAATGGTGAGCCTGCAGCCAGCGGGTGAACGGCAGAACATACATCGTGTTTAAAACCCGGCAGCGTTAGCTCCTTTGTACGCAGGCCACCGCCAATGGTATCTTTTGCTTCCAACAATAAAACAGACAAGCCTGCATACTGCATGGTAATAGCAGCAGCCAAGCCATTAGGGCCGGAACCGACCACCACCACATCGTACTCTTTTTTGCCCATGCTGCTATTTTTATTGCTGGTATGCTAAAGTTATACCAACATCGCGGAGATTTTTCCGCCATGCTACTCTTCAGTTGCGCCAGATAGTTTTGTCTTGTTGATGACAATATTCCATCGTAACATGCTGTGGGTAGAATATATATATATATATATATATTAAATGCCCGCTACGTTCCGTAGGAATGCTATCTGCGCAAATAAAACACAATCCACACTACGTTCCTATGGAACGTGTGCTAACAATTTGTTGTTGCCACCCACATAATGCCCCGACGGGGCAACGCCACCATCCTGACTAAATTGAATTGGCGGCTATGCTCGCTACAAATCTAAATATCGAAAAGAACGATCCTTTTTTTATAAACGAAGCTTTGCATTATTTCTGATCAATCAGGCGTACACCCTGCACACGTTATCATCTGTGGTTTCAAATAATGCGCTATTCACCCCAAAGTAAAAAACACTCCTCATTTCCGGCTACAACAAAAGTAGATCTGGCTACAGTTGTTATTTTGATGAACCTGAATTTTGCAGAAACAAATGAACAACAAAATGAAAATTATCATAACAGGCTCCTTAGGGCATATCAGTAAACCACTGGTTAATATATTGGTACAAAAAGGGCATGCCATTACAGTAGTCAGCAGTAAAGCCGAACGGCAAAAAGAAATTGAAGCTGCGGGTGCCACCGCTGCGATCGGCTCAATGGAGAATGCTAATTTTTTAGCAGTCACTTTTAAAGGAGCAGACATTGTGTATGTGATGGAAGCAGTTGGTGCACACAATTTCTTTGATAAAAATTTTGACATCATGGCTGCTATTAACAGCATTGTTGACAATTACAAAGAAGCTATACAACAGGCGGGTGTAAAGCGGGTGATCCATCTCAGCAGCATTGGTGCCCATACCAATAAGGGCAATGGCATACTGGCTTTTCATTACAACGCGGAAAATATTTTAAAACAATTGCCCAACGATGTTGCGATTAAATTTATGCGTCCTGTTGGTTTTTACTACAACATGTTTGCGTTTATACCAACCATCAAAACGCAAAACTGCATTGTTTCAAATTATGGTGGTAATGAAAAAGAACCCTGGGTTTCGCCGCTGGACATTGCGAAAACGATCGCTGAAGAAATTGAAAAACCTTTTACTGGCAGGGAGATTCGTTACATAGCAAGCGATGAAGTTTCACCAAACGAGTTGGCCGCCATTTTAGGTAAAGCAATTGGAAAGCCGGATTTAAAATGGCAGACAATTCCCGACGAACAATTCATGAACGGTTTACTCAAAGCCGGCATGAGCCCCCAGGCCGCGAAGGGCTTGACGGAAATGAATGCAGGCAGGCGAAACGGTATATTGTACGAAGACTATTACGATAACAAGCCGCAGTTAGGCAATATAAAACTGGCTGACTTTGCAAAGAAATTTGAAGCCGTCTATAACCAACAATAACTAACTTCACAACATGCCAAACAAGCAACCCTGCCGGATTAAAACGATCAAAGAATTTCACGGGTTCAGGGGTTTGCCGATGCCTGAACATCCGTTGATCAGTGTGGTGGATTACGCGGCTATCAGGCATTTGCCTGAAAACAATACCCTCAGCTGGGTGCTGGATTTTTATTCTATTTCATTGAAAAGAACTTCCAATGCCAAAATGAAATATGGCCAGCAGGAATATGATTTTGATGAAGGTGTTATGTTCTTTATGGCGCCCGGACAGGTTTTCAGCGTTGAGGTTAATTCGAATGCTCCTGCCAAACATTCAGGATGGATATTACTAATCCATCCTGATTTTCTGTGGAATACGCCTTTGGCCAAAAAAATTAAGCAGTATGACTATTTCGGCTATTCAGTAAATGAAGCCTTATTTCTTTCAACGAAAGAAGAAGCTACCCTTTCGCATATTATACAACATATAGAGCAGGAATACCACGCCAACATCGACAAGTTTAGCCAGGATGTAATCATTGGCCAGCTGGAATTATTGCTTACTTATTCGCAACGGTTTTATGAACGGCAGTTCATTACCAGGAAAATATCCAACCATCAAATTCTCCATCGCCTGGAAGCTGTTCTTACGGACTATTTCAACAGCAACGATTTAATACAGAAAGGTTTGCCTACCGTTCAATATATTGCTGAATCACTGAATGTATCGCCCAGTTATTTAAGTGGTTTGCTGAAAGTGTTTACCGGGCAAAGCACACAGCAGCATATTCACGACAAGCTGATTGAAAAAGCCAAAGAAAAATTATCTACTACCAATTTATCCGTCAGTGAAATTGCCTACCAATTAGGATTTGAACATCCGCAATCTTTCAGCAAATTTTTCAAAACAAAAACGCAGTTGTCTGCCTTGGAATTCAGGCAATCGTTTAATTGACAAGACAAGTCTGTGTAATGTATCATTGGGAAATTTTTCCATACACTTACCCCCTGGTTCTATACCGCAACCAGTCTATTAATAAATCCATCGTTCGTCTACCGCCAAAACAAAAAAGCTCAAAAAAAATCTGAAAAAATTTGCGTAGTCAAATAACTACATATATATTTGTAGCCAAATAGCTACACGATGAATTTAAGACGCGATGTATTTCAAGCCATAGCCGACCCTACAAGAAGAGCCATATTATTGTTGGTTGCTTCGCAATCGATGACGGCCGGTGCAATAGCGGCCAACTTTGACACCGCAAGGCCAACGGTATCCAAACACCTGCAGATACTTACTGAATGCGAATTGCTTACACAGGAACAAAGCGGAAGGGAAATCTCCTATCATACCAACGCAAAAAAAATGAAGGCAATCGCCGACTTCATTGAGCCATTCCGCAACATGTGGGATGACCGGTTTAACAAACTGGAAACCATTATGAAAAAATATAAACGCAAATAACATGGAACGAAAAACTAAAATACATGCCGAAGATGGTAAACCGGATTTGCTGATTACAAGGGAATTTGATTTACCGCTGGATTTGTTGTTTAAAGCGCATGCTGAACCTGAATTGGTGGAACAATGGATGGGAACAAAAGTGCTGAAACTGGAAACTAAAAAGCACGGCGGCTGGCAATTTGAAACGAGTGATCCCAAAGGCAATGTTGTGTTCAGGGCCAATGGCGTTATCCATGAGTTTGTTCCCAACCGCAAAATAATCCGCACGTTTGAAATGGAAAATACGCCCTTTGATGTGCAGCTGGAGTTTCTTGAATTTGAACAACTAACTGACGATACCAGCAAACTCACTATGCAGATAGTTTATAAATCGGTTGCGTTGAGGGACGAGATGCTGAAGTTACCTTTTGCCTATGGCCTTAATATGGCGCATAACCGTTTACAGGACTTTGTACAAAAATTAAAATAACATAGCATGGCAAAGAGGAATACAATTATTTACTGGATTGCAACAACACTGTTATCTTTTGGTATGCTGGGAAGTGGCTTCGCACAACTCTTTCATGCAAAAGAAATGATTGATTTAATTGTTCCGCTGGGATATCCGTTGTATTTTTTGTACATCATTGGCGTTTGGAAAATATTGGGTGTAGCAGCTATTCTCCTTCCGGGATGTAAGCTGGTGAAAGAATGGGCCTATGCAGGTTTCTTCTTCCTGATGACAGGAGCATTGGTATCGCACCTGGCAAGCGGCGACACTACCGTTAAGGGGATTATCGGGCCTTTTATGCAGACAATTTTTATTGTTTTGTCCTGGTATTTCCGGCCACCGGAACGAAGAATTATTGCAGCCATTTAATAAAAATCCAAATGCATTGAATGGTTGATGTACATTTAGGAAGCAGTGTAAATTGAATTGTGTGAACCCAGGCAGAATGGGAAAAGTTGCTATAAAAAACTGAACTTGAACGGAGCGTCGCCTGTGTCGCTGCCATGAAATACAAATGCCTGCAAACAAATTTTATCTGAAGTAAAAAGCATAAACAACATGAACAAAAAGTTGTCACCGGGTGAGCGTGAAGAACTACTCAAAATATTAAAGGCCCGCTTTGAAAAAAATATGAACCGCCATAAAGGGGTTGAATGGAACCTTGTACAAACTAAGCTGGAAGCCAGTGCAGAGAAGTGTTGGTCGCTCAATGAAATGGAAGCATCTGGTGGCGAGCCGGATGTGGTTGGCTATGATAAAAAAACGGGGGAATACATTTTTTATGATTGCTCGGCGGAAAGCCCCAAAGGCCGCAGGAGCCTTTGCTACGACAGGGAAGCGCATACAGCAAGGAAAGAATTTAAACCGGCCGACACAGTGATAGACATGGCGGCTGAAATGGGTATCGACCTTTTAGATGAATCGCAATACAGGGCTTTGCAACAACTGGGAAAATTTGATACAAAAACTTCCAGCTGGATAACTACACCTGCAGCCATCAGAAAACTGGGCGGTGCTCTTTTTTGCGACCGACGCTACGACACCGTCTTTGTATATCACAATGGTGCGGAATCATACTATGCTGCCCGTGGCTTTCGTGGCTCATTAACCGTTTAATAAAAAACATCCCATGACAAAGAAGATACTAAATCCCGCTGTTGATTTTTATTTTGATAAAGCCGGCACCTGGCAGGAAGCGACCAGGCAATTACGGATGATTGTACTTGACACCGGCCTCACTGAAGAATTGAAATGGGGTTGCCCATGCTATTCATTGGAGGGCAGCAATATTGTGTTAATACATGTGTTTAAAGAATATTGTGCCTTGTTATTTTTCAAGGGAGCCTTGCTGGAAGACAGTAAAAATATCCTGATTCAACAAACGAAAAATGTGCAGGCTGCCCGGCAGGTACGGTTCACCAATGTAAAGGACATTGTGAAGCAGGAAAAAACGCTGAAGGCATATATTCAGCAAGCCATTAACGTGGAAAAATCAGGACTGAAAGTAGATCTTAAAAAAACGACCGAATACACCATACCTGAAGAATTTCAAACCAAACTAAATAAACAACCTGGTCTTAAAGCCGCCTTTGCTGCATTGACGCCCGGTCGCCAAAGGGCCTACCTGTTACATTTTTCAGCACCCAAGCAAACCAAAACACGGGAGGCCAGAGTTGAAAAATATATACCACAAATACTGGAGGGGAAGGGATTGAATGATTAGTGCAGCTTATGTATTCAATACAGTAATGTATTACCAAAAGTGAATGATTCTGTACTGAAATGATAGCAAAGAACTGGTATTTAATCACCGCCTCTCCCACTCGCCGCATCAATAATTTTTCCAAAGAAAATCGCATTCATCATCAGCCTGGTGCCACCCAGCCAAAACGCCCTGAAGTTGGGATTGTTATCAATATTGATGATTCTGCCTGTGCCCACCGTATTGACAATTACCGCGGCGGTATTCTTCATTGCATCGCTGTTTTCTTTACTTATCCACCCGCTTTGCAAAGGGTTTTCTTTGTAATAAAAAGGCGTTGCAAAAGGGTTTTTGCTTTTCTCCATAAACACTTTGTTGCTCTTAAAAAAGCTGATTATTTTTTCGGTATAGCCATACGCCAGCGGATGCGTGAGGTCAACATCTGCACCAAAGATGGCACCACTCATTTGTTGTGCCCCATCAATTTCTTCTTCCTCACCGTAAGCAATTCGCCTGGTGCTGTCAACACCGGTTTTAATTTTTTTAAGTATGACAGAATTGATTCCATTTTGAGAAGCCCATTGTACGGCTTCTTCCAGCAATATCAACGTACCACCATTGCTGATCCATGTCTTTAATTTCTCTTTATTTAATTCTGCATAACTGCCACCTACCATTACCAGGGTATTGTATTTGTTTAAATCTGCCCGGTTAAAAATAGCTGGTTCCAGATGAGTAGTGGGTATGTTCATCCGCTGGTCAAGCAAATGCCACACTTCCCCAGCATCGGTAGCATTCACGCCGGCACCGGCCAGCATGGCAATGGTTGGTTTGGTGAGGGCAACCAGTTTTCGGCTGCCCATATCAATGCCGCTTATTGCATTGCCTGTTTGCAATGCATAAAAAGGCAATGCATATTTTTTTGCGATATCGCTTAGCAGGGAAAATAATTTATCTGCATCCAGTGGTTGATTATTTACGGGTATCAACACAGTGCCTGGGTGAAAGTCTTTTGTTGCTGCAGTCAACGCCATTTCAAATTTTTCGGTGGCTGTTTTTGTGATGATATTGTTTTTCTGCAACTCGTAGAGCGCAGCAGGCGCCAGCAGGTCGGTCCATTCCATTAAGTAACCGTAATTGCTTTTACCACCATTTACTTCACCCGTTAAACGGTTGGCTTCTGCTAATTGTTTACCCAGTAAATTCTTGTTGAATTGCGTTGCACTCAACTCACTATAAGGCATACCAAAAGCCAGCGGCATAGTCCATGCGGTAATATCATAAAACAGGCTGTCTTTATAATTGAGTGTCTTCTCAAAAAAAGTTTTTATCAGTTTGTACTGCGGTTGCTGCATAGGAACAATAAATGCATCGCCCGCTTTAAAAGTTTTGCCGTTGGATATGATGTCATTTTTGGGTGCATATATTTCAATACGGTGGCGCAACAACATCGTTACAAACAGGTTGGTTTTATTCCTGTCTGCTCCGTCACCAAAAACATAGGCTTGCACAGGTGCCGTAGCAGCCTGCTGCAGCGAAGTGGTATAAAATGTACGTTGCCAGTCTAAAAATTCTTTACGCAAATTGTTTGCCCCTTCCAATGTAGAGAGCGTTGTTACAAACTGGTTTTTGACAGTAGCAGGAAAACGCAAAATACCATTCACTGTTTCCTGCGCATGGCCACGACTGCTGGCTTGTTCAAACAAAATACCAATGGCGCCATTGATATCGGGATAGGTGGAACCCTTGCCATAATAAAAATCATCGTAACTCTCTTTTGTAAAATACAGGGAACCGATTTTATCCAACGCCTTTGCATGAAACTTAGCCAGCTTGCTGGTAAGCTCCTGGTTTTTCTCCGGCGTTAAAGGATTCACCCTTGCAGAAACACCGGGTTGAAAAAAGAAAGTAGCGTTACTCCCCTGCTCATGATGATCTGTTAAAATATTGGGCCGCCATTGATGAAACCACTGTAACCTGTTCTGGCTTTCCACATGCACGGCCGGCAACCAGTCCCTGTTAAGATCGAACCAGTAATGGTTGAACCTGCCACCGGGCCACACTTCATTGAACTCCCTGCTGTTGGGATCGGTAACCAGGTTTTTACTTTTATGCTGGTTGGCCCATGTAGAAAAACGTTGCAGTCCATCGGGGTTAAAAGATGGATCAAATAGAATCACGGTATTTTCAAGTAAATCATCGATTGCTTTCCCCTGTGCCGCTGCTAAATAATAAGCACTCACCAATGCCGCGTTGGCGCCACTTGGTTCATTGCCGTGAATGGAATGACCGATCCAAACCACAATGGGCATGTGCTCAATATTTACAGAAGCAGATTTTGATGGATCGCTTAATAATAAATGTTGTTGCCGTATTTCTTCCAGGTGCTGCTGATTTTTTGGTGAGGTGATGATCAACAACACCTGCGGACGGTCTTCATAAGTAAAACCCATCGTCTCCAGCTTAACCCTACCGGGAGCCGAGGCTGCAATGGCTTTCATATAATTCACCAGCCGGTCGTGGGTTACATGCCACTCGCCTACTTCGTGATAGATTATATCTTTTGGTTTAGGGATGGCCGGGTTGTACGTTACATCATCCGGCAAATAATAACTTAAGTCCTGTGCTGTAGCCTGCAAAGTCATCAAAGAAATAATGATCCAAAAAAATAGGTGCTTCATAAGTTATCAGTTAAGCATTGAAAATAAGTTGTTTGGCCAGATAAAAAAAGATGATTTTTTGGATGATTTGCATTATGGCATCGCTTGTTCATTTGCAAATATTTTACAGGCAATGCAATACCTTCAACCCTTTGCGGGGCTGATAACGTTACATTATCTAATCACTGGTTGTTGCAATAACAATGCTTCTGTATCAATTCAGAAAAAAATAAAAATAAAGCCATAAATATTTGTGCAGCCAGGTAACTGCATTATATTTGCAGTCAAATAACTGCACAAATGGAAATCCGCAGAGATGTTTTTCAGGCCATAGCCGACCCAACCCGCAGGGCGATATTGGGTTTGGTGGCTTTACAGGCGATGACGCCCGGCGCCATCGCCGGCAACTTTGATTCGACCAGGCAAACAATTTCAAAGCACATACAAATATTAACGGAGTGCGAATTGCTGAAGCAAACCCAATCCGGCAGGGAAATGTATTACCAGTTCAACCCAAAAAAAATGAAAGAAATAGCAGACTGGATCGAACCTTACCGGAAATTGTGGGAAGGCAGATTATCAGCAATGGATGACCTGCTGAAAGAAATGCAAACGAAAAAAACAAAATCAAAAAAATAATCAGTTCACCAATTAAAAGTAAACAACATGACAAAGCAACTCTATCCCTGCTTATGGTTTGACGGTAAGGCCAGGGCAGCGGCCGATTTCTACTGTGGCATTTTTCCAGATTCAAAAGTGTTGCATGATTCAGGAATGGTAGTGAATTTTAAATTGAACGGGCAACTCTTTATGGGCTTAAATGGCGGCCCCCATTTTACATTTAACGAAGCTGTTTCTTTTGTTATTCCCTGTAAAGACCAGGCTGAAATTGATCATTACTGGTACAAGCTGATTGCGGATGGCGGACAGGAAAGTATGTGCGGCTGGTGCAAAGATAAGTTCGGATTATCCTGGCAGGTGGTGCCGGAAATACTGGGTCAACTGATGTCTGATCCCGAAAAAGGGCCACGTGTTGTGCAGGCATTTATGAAAATGAAAAAATTTGATATTGCAGCGTTGCAAAATGCATGAGTATAAAAAATTTCAAATAAAAAAGTTATGGCAAAGCAGATTGAAGTTACCAGGACATTCAATGCTCCTGTAGAAATGGTTTGGCAACTTTGGACAGCGCCCGAACTGGTAAAGCGCTGGTGGGGTCCAAAACACTTTACCTCTCCCGTTGCAAAAATCGATTTCCGGAAAGGTGGCAAATCTATTGTCAGTATGCAGGCACCACCTGAAATGGGCGGCCAGGTATTTTATTCTGCCTGGGTATATGTAAAAATTATTCCCCTTCAATCAATTGAGTTCATTCAAAGTTTATCTGATGAAGCCGGCAATAAAATCAATCCCACGCAGGTTGGGATGCCGCCCGATTTTCCTGCAGACATTCAAACCACTGTAACGTTCAAAAAAGTTGGCAATAGTGAAACAGAAATGACGGTTACCGAATACGCCGATTTTGGTACTATCAGCAACTTTGCACAAATCGGTTTGGAACAAAGCCTGGACAAGATGGTGGATATTTTCAGTAAAAAAGGGTCATAAAAAACACGCAGGGCCCACTTATTATTTAACTTTATAAATGATAGCAATCATGGTAAACCCGACTCATAATAATGACAGAAAAAGAAACAATTTCAGCCTACCCCAAAGTGTACTTGTACAAAAGAATTGTGCAGGCAAAATTGTTTATTGATGCCAACTATCACCTCAATATAGACCTGGATAATATTTCAGACGAAGCCTGCTTCTCCAAATTTCATTTCATCCGCCTGTTTAAAAAAACATACGGCAAAACACCACACCAATACCTCACCGTTGTGCGGATTGAAAAAGCGGCACAGCTGTTACATACCGGCCTGAATGTGTCTGACGTTTGTTATGCGGTTGGCTTTGACAGTGTAAGTTCTTTCAGCGGCCTTTTTAAGCGAATTGTTGGCCAGTCACCTTCCTCCTATTTGGCAGCGCACCAGCAAACAAAAACACAGATAACGTTAACGCCGCTGGCTTTCGTGCCGGGTTGTTTTGCCTTTCAGCATGGATGGACTGAAAATAGCAATTTTGAAGAAGCCAGGCTGTAAACCATTCCCGACATTTGCTGCACAACAAAAACCACCACCATGATAATGAAAATGACGCATGTTTGCGTATACGTTCTCAACCAGGAAAGCGCCTACGATTTTTACACCAATAAACTCGGGTTTAAGGTAAAGATGGATGTACCTATGGGCAAGGATACCCGTTGGTTAACAGTTACCCCACCCGAGCAACCCGACCTGGAAATCACTTTGTTTCCTGTGGCAGCCGGCAACATGTTTTCTGAAGCCGCTGCACAATCCATGAAGGAACTGATCAGCAAAGGCAGCTTTGGGCCGGGGGTTTTTACCTGCAGGGATATTTATGCAACGTACGAGGAACTAAAAGGCAAGGGAGTCGAGTTTGTAAAACCACCCACCAAAGAATTTTACGGTACAGAAGCCTTGTTTAAAGACGATTCGGGTAACTGGTTTTCATTAGCTCAGCTTGCATAAAACAACAGCAATATGAAATCGATATTTGATCCATCAATAAGAGCCGAAATTATCAACAGAATTAATACACTGCAGGAAAATAGCGGGGCACAATGGGGCAAAATGACACTTTACCAAATGCTGAAACACTGCACGCTTTGGGAACAAATGATACTCGGAAAGACGACTTACAATCAAGTATTCATGGGCCGTTTGTTTGGCCGAATAGCCCTGAAAAAAGTTTTAAAAGATGAGCAGCCTTTGGGAAGAAATTCACCTACCATTGCCGCACTTAAAATTACGGACGATGGTGATATCGCTGCGCAAAAGAAAAAATGGATTGCGCTTATTGAAGAAGAGGCCCATTTTTCAAATCCTGATTTTGTGCATCCATTTTTTGGAAAGATGACCAAAGAGCAAATTGGTTACATGGCTTATAAACATGCCGATCATCACCTGCGGCAGTTTAATGGTTAGCGTATAATTAACCGCCTTTTGATTCGGTTGACTGAATTAACTGCCTGAGTTGGTATACGTTATTATCTGCGGCGGAGCATATTACTACCTGTTCCGGAACGGGGATAAACAAAACCACCTTTAAGCATAGATTAAGCTTACCTTGGACGCCAGTAAAAAGTTATGCAATCCAATACAGAAGTAATTAAAAGCCTTACAGAACAAAATGATGAACTTGAAAATTATTTCAGGAATACCATCATTCCCCAGTTATTTGTAGATGCCAGCCTAATACTGAGGAAATTTACACCTCCGGCTATGAAACAATTCAGTTTGTCGAACGTAGATATTGACAGGCCCATGGCCGAAATTCACGACAATTTCAGATATCCGTCCATAATAGAAAATATCCAAACAGTCATTGACAGCAATGAAATTCTTGAAAAAGAAATTCAGACAACTGACCTTCGCTGGTACCAAATGAACATCATTCCTTACATCCAAAAAGAAAACAATCAAACAAACGGAGTAATCATCACCTTTGTAGAAATCACTTTTCGTATCAGGGATTTAAAAGAACAGGAAAAATTAATCTCAGATCATGAAACACTGTTGGACACGCTTTCGCACGACATAAAAAACCCATTGGGTAATTTGATACTGGCAATTGATGAATTCAAAACCAGCGGACTGGAAAACCAGGAAAGTTTTGACACCCTGCTGGGTATAGTGGAAAGAGCGCTAGGCAAAATACAAGACCTGATTGAAGACTTAAGCGAAAGCAGGGCAAAGGAACATAAATATAAATCGCATGCAGAGCTGTTGAATTTTGAACATATCCTGGAAGATGTGCGGCTTACCCTGAACGAAGATATCAGGACTTCAGGCGCCATTATAAAAACAGATATACAAATTTCAGAAATTACTTTTTCCAGGAGAAAATTAAGAAGTATCATTTACAACCTGCTCAACAATGCAATCAAATACCGGTCCCCGGAAAAAAGTCCTGCCATCACAATTAGCATTATTCCTGATGACGAGTACATCGTTATTTCAATCACAGACAACGGTATTGGCATTGACGAAAGTAAACACGAAGCAGTGTTCTCCAAATATTACCGGCTTGACAATTCGCTGGAGGGGTCGGGCATCGGTCTGTACCTAGTAAAAGAGCTCGTTGTAAATTCCGGCGGCAAAATTTTATTGGAGAGCGAGCCGGGTAAAGGAACAACCATCCGGGTGTTTTTAAAAGACCTGGTGAAGACTCCTTTACTAAGTTCCTGAACCTACTCCCTGTCAAAAAAAATGCAGAATGAAAAAAGACTACCCTTCGGGCAGTCTTTGTAATATCATTTACCATTGGTACTTAGTCTGCAGACTCAGCTACGCAGGTACAATAATTCATTTTCGTTCCCCAGTTGCCGGCGGTTGTACTAATTTCTGATCCTGCACCCCAGGCGGTTTGTGCGTCTGTCACTCTTCCGGCAGCATCCAGTTTAACCACAACAGCATGCGCAGCTATACAGCCGCATTGTCCCAAACCAATGGCCGTAACAGGAACTTTGCAGGTAAATGTAGTAGTATAATTTTGTGTACCCTTGTATGGAAACTGGCCCGGAACGGGATTGCCTTTCTTGTTTACCGGTATGCCCTCACAGTCGCCAACATACAAATGTGTTTGTGTAAGCAGGTAGCCATTGGCCGTGGTATAGGTTACATAAATAAAATCGTTGTCATTACTTACCGAAATAGTCCCTGCATCTATATGCTGTCCTGCAATGAGTGAAACTGTTGTGGCGGGGCAGCCCACGCCAAGGTAACCGAGGCTACCGCCGGCTGTGTTATCCACCCTGCTTGTTGAACTATGGGCGGGTGAAGCAGCCATCATTGTTGTTGTTGTTGCCGTTGCTACAATTGTTGGTGTTATGGCTTCTTTCTGGCAGGAAAATAAAGTGGTAAACAATATTACTGTAATAAGAGATGGGATACGCGTTGTCATACAATTTAGTTTTTTAGGGTTAATGAAAATATCTTTCAATATTTAAACACATATTGAACCAACAATACAACTAATTGAAAATAAGGTAATTGCGATTAGTCAGCGTTATTAATTTGTCCGTTTAACGGAATAAATACCATAATTCTTCCAGATTATAGACGATTGAAAACAATTTTCTGTGCTGCCGATAGATTTCATGAAACAATTTTCAATTTCTATTTATTATGAGGTGCTTCAAGGAAAAGTTTTGGCAGTAAAAGGCTTTCTGCAACAATAACCATTGAGCATTAGCACGCGCCGTTTGTATAGTATGCACAATACCCTTAAAAATTATAACAATATTTTCAATCATCACAGTTAAAATACTACCGGTATGACTAACAGCAAGGAAATAACCTCACCACAATTTTACGCACGAACAGGCGGGCTGGCGTATTTGATTATTATTGTAGCCGGTGCTTTGGGAGAATTGTTTATCCGCAATACAATGATTGTACCTGGTGATGCAGCCGCAACGGCCCGGCATATCGCAGCTGCTCCTTTTTTATGGCGAATTGGTATTGCCGGTGATCTGGCAATGCATGTGTGCGACCTCATCCTGGCCATTGTATATTATACCTTATTCAAACGGGTCAATAAAAACCTGGCCATACTTTCGGTGTTGTTTGGGTTGATTCAGACAGCTGTGTTGGTAGCCAACAAATTAAATTTAATGTTGCCCTTGTTCTTTTTAGGCAATGCAGCATACCTGAAAGCATTTGATCCGCAGCAGTTGCAGGCGCTGGCAGCCATTTCTATCAAAGCGCATGAACATGGCTTTGCTATTGGCCTTATCTTTTTTGGATTTGAATGTTTGATTGATGGTTACCTTATTTTTAAATCGGGCTTTTTACCGAAATTTTTAGGCGTCCTTATACTGGTCGCAGGTCTGTGTTATTTGGTAAACAGTTTTACACTGATTCTTTTCCCTGCATTTGCCAATTCCGCATTTACCATATTAATGGCGCCCATATTTATTGCCGAATTATCCACGTGCCTCTGGCTTTTAATAAAAGGAGTGAATGTTGCAAAATGGAACAGTTTGGTGAACAGTCAGCCGGCAGTTTGATTTCTTAAGCCAATGAAAAGATGCTCTGACTTTTAAAAAGATTAAGCAACTTATAAACCGTTCAATCAACAAGTTAGCATTCAACGATTCGGATTGCCGGATCAAAAGTCCTCTGATTATTTTCGGAGCATCAGAGTTATTTCATCCAGCCATTGGTTTTCATCCAGTCAAACAAGGGCCGCATCCATTGTTCTGTTGGCTGGCTAAGTACAAAACCATGATTTCCTTTGGGATATAAATGCATCTCGACCGGTACGTGATGATGCCGCAACGCCTCATAAAAAAGAATGCTGTTATCAACATCTACTACTTTGTCTTCTTCACTATGCGTTATCCAGGCGGGCGGCGTTTTGTCTGTAACATTTTTTTCGTTGGAGAAGAAATTGATTTTTTCCAATGGTATGTTTTCGCCGAGCAAATTTTGCCTGGACCCTGCATGAGTCAATTGATCTGTCATTGAAATAACAGGATAAACCAATACCATAAAATCAGGCCGCAAACTGGTATGTTCTTTATTGGGGATAAACGCAGAATCAAAATGTACAGCGGCTGAAGCTGCCAAATGGCCACCTGCAGAAAAGCCCATGATACCTATTTTATTTGCTTCAATATGCCAGTTCACAGCGTTCTCCCTAACCTGCTTGATAGCCTGCTGGGCATCCTGCAAGGGACCGATACTTTTATCTTTCATGATGGAATCGGAAGGCAGGCGGTATTTTAAAATAAAAGCAGCCGTGCCCTGTTTTATAAACGCATTCGCAATATTGATTCCTTCTGCCTGGTAACTTTCCATGCCATATCCGCCGCCCGGGCAAATGATAACGGCGCTACCATTGGCGCTGGCTGCGGCAGGCAAATACACTTCCAGCGTCGGGGTGGCAATACTTTTATAACCACCAAAATGGCCGTCCCAATTGATGGTAATCTCCTTCATATTATTAGGAACCGAATTGGGTATGGCACCGGTGTATAAAGGAATTACTGTTTGTGCAAGTAGTCTGGCTGCACTTAGCACCAGGCTGATAAAAAAAAGTATTTTAATCCTCATATTTTAATTTTATTTTTTAAGAAAAATCATTTTACCTGTTTGAAAGCAAGGCTGCTGAATATTGATCTAGATAAATTGTACAACCAGCATGCAATTGCAAGATACTTGCAGGATAAAGATTACTAACCGGTTGTTCAATTGTATTTTTTACTGCTGTTGCTTTCCTGCTGTCGGGCACTGAGCAAATAATATTTTTTGATTTTAAAATTTGTTTTACCGACATGCTGATGGCTTGTTGCGGTACTTCTTCCAACGATTTAAACCATCCTTCACCCAATTGCTGTTGCCTGCATGCGGCATCCAATTGTACAACAATATAGGGGTCATCAGTTTCAAAGTCTGCAGGCGGATCATTAAAAGCAAGATGACCATTTTCTCCAATCCCCACCAGCGCCACATCAACCGGATGCTGTGCTATTAAATCGTTCAGGCGGGCGCACTCTGCTGCTGCGTTTGTTTCTCCATCAATTAAATACACCGCTTGTAAGGGTGGCAGTTTTGATAAAAATCTTTCCCGCAAATATTTTCTAAAACTCGCAGGATGTGTTACCGGCAAACCAATGTATTCATCCAGGTGAAACATGGTTACCTTGCTCCAGTCAATATCCTTTTCAATAATTAATTGGTTGATGGTTTCAAACTGGCTTGCACCCGTTGCCATGATGATATTAGCTGTGCCATTTTTTGCAATGGCCTCATGGATCAGTTGCGCAGCAACTGCTCCGGCAGTTTTACCCAGTTCAACAAGAGACGCAACTATTTTTACATCCATTATAATCAGAGTTTAGTATTGTTAACCGTGAAGACCTTAAAAATTGAATTCGCCGCATTCACCACTCACCGCTGACCACACCACTCACATCCTCACCTGTGTATTACCCCCATTTGCTAAAGAGATATCAACGGGCACATTTGTCTTCCACGAACCGGACGTAAAATCAGGTACATCAATTGAATTGGAGCGATGGGCTACGGAAAACTCGCTTAACGGTGCAATAGAACTCCAGAGCGCCGCATCATACACATCCATATCTACCGGCAGCCCGTTTCTTAAACAATCAATCGTACGCCAGTCCATTAAAAAATCCATGCCGCCATGTCCGCCAACCTGTTTCGCCATTTCTCCTACTTTTTTTACAATGTTGGGCGTGTACTGATCTTCTATTTTTTTATAGGCTGCTTCATCCAGCCAGTCTTCATGACCAAACGCAATGCGGCCCGGCAGCGGATATTTTATGCAGGAACCTTTGGTACCACTTATTTTATGAATGCGGGAATATACATTGGGCGAGGTCACATCATGCTGCAGCATAATGGTACTTCCCTTGTTTGTACGAATGGTGGTAGTATTCATATTTCCCCTGAATTTTTTACCGGCAAAAGGTTTATAAAAATCATCTTTGGCAGCCAGTTCTTTTGCTTCGGCACCCATCTGAAAATCTTTACCCGATACCGCCACCAGGAAATCCATTTTATCACCACGGTTAATATTCATGGCCTGCGCCACGGGTCCCAGGCCATGCGTAGGATACAAATTACCATTCCTGAAATTTTCTTTCAGCCGCCACATATCATAGTATTTTTCTTTGCTGAAATTGCCTTCCAGCAATGTGTGCAGGTAGGCGCCTTCGCCATGAACAATCTCACCAAACAATCCCTGTCGTGCCATATTCAATGTAAGCAGTTCAAAAAAGTCGTAACAACAATTTTCGAGTATGATGCAGTGCCTGCGGGTTTGTTCTGACACATGTACCAGCTGCCAGCATTCTTCTATCGTCTTAGCTGCAGGTACTTCCACGCATACATGTTTGCCTTGTTGCATAGCATACACTGCCATGGGTGTGTGGAGAGCCCAGGGCGTTGCGATGTAGACCAAATCAATGTCTTTGCGGTCACACATCTTTTTCCATTCATCCGTTCTGCCCGTATAAATATCCGGCTGATGTATCGTGCCTTCGAGCGATTTTTTTACGGCATTTACTTTAGCTGTCCTGATGTCGCACAGTGCCTTTATTTCTGTACCGTCAATATGCGTCATCCTTTCCACCGCAGCCGGACCGCGGTTACCCAGGCCAATAAAACCAATCCGCACCGTATCTATTTTTGGTGCAGCAAAACCACACATGTTGAAATGACTGGCATTGCTTTCCGGAAAATAGTAAGGCAGTTCTGCGGCAGCTTGCAGCACAGCGGCGCCGGCAACACCAACACCGGTAAGACCTGAATATTTTAAAAAACTTCTGCGGTTACTTTTCATTGAAATTTATTTTTTCTGCAGTAATTTATGTGGCTTATTTTTTCAACCATTTATCAAACCAGGCAAAAGCTTCTGCCTGCATCTTCTCATCAAACTTATGGGGACCGGGATAATAAGAACAGTTAAAATGATTGGCTGCGCCTGCTTTTGCATACACATCCCGTAAAATTTTATCCGCTGCTTTCATCTCCGGCAGCGTATACAAATCATCCTGTTCATCATTTAATACCAGCGTTGCAAGCGGTGCACGCAAGCCTAAAATTTCAGGGAAGTCCAGTTCGTTGGGCAACAGGGGTACGTACACCATCCAGGTATGCGTAAAAGATTTATGCAGTACAAAATCTTTCCAGGTTGTCATGAATCCAACGCAAACGGCACACTTGATTCTTGGGTCGAGTCCACCCATAAAAACGGTTCTTAATCCGCCGCCGGATAAGCCGCCGCAACCAATCCGGCTGGCATCCACATCTTCACGCTCACATAAAACATCCAGCGCTATTTTATCTTCTGCAAAGAAAACACCCGGCCAGGTTGTACCTGCACTAAACAATGATTTCGCCATAATATGTTCATGCTCGCCGGCCCATTTATTATAAGCTGCAATGCCATCTGCATTTTGCAGATCAGGATCTGTTAATCCATACCGCATTTTTTCAGGCACATCCTGCAGCATTACCTTTCTGCTGGCAAACGTAAAAGCATCCGCCACCAACACAACGTAGCCTCTTTTCGCCATTTCGTTGGCCCAGGCAAAACCTTCATAATATTCTTTCTGATGGTCAGCCATCAAAGCCAATTGCCGGTCGGATGTTTTCGTGATTTTTTTTGTACCGAAAAATTTATTGCCGCCATGATCGTGAAAGGCTAGAATGGCGGGCAGCTTGCCCTTTGCATTGACCGGCTTTAACACAATGGCTTCAGTAGCCCGGCCATAAGGCAATTGCCAGTTTAACTCTTCTATATGCAAGCCATCGTAGTCATATTGTTTTACCATATTTATCGCAGGCTTATTGCCAATAAACGGCACAGCCATACGGTCAGTCACCTGTTTTTTTGCAGTCTTTCGCCAGGCATCCAGGTTGGCAAATTCTTGTTTACGGAAGGATAAGGAAGGCAATTTATCCTTGCGCAAGCCTGCGGCCCAATCGCCATACTGGCCGATGATACTAAGGCTGGCATTATTTTGATTATTGTTTTCCATGGCAGAAAAATTATTTACAGCGGATAAATTTTCAGGAGGAGAAGGGAAAATGTTTTCAACAGGAGATAATCCTTTCAGCGATCCGCCTCCTGCAATACCCAGGCAGGCGAGACTACCCAACTTTAAAAATTGGCGGCGTTTATTTTCCATCTCTATTTTTTTAAAAGTTCAAAATAAACAATTTCAACAGTAACCAACCCGCTGTGGATGCATCCAAACCCATCGGATACGTGGTTAGTAGAAAATACTTTTACCTGTCACTGTCCGCTGCGGGGAAAATACACATTCACTTCAGGATGCATTGTATACAACCTATAGGCCTTGCCGTCATTCACTATTATGCCACTTGATTTATCGTTGCTAACAATAGGATTTTTAGCATATTTTTTCCAGTGCACCAGGTCTTTCGAAACAGCTACGTTGGTACTCCATTCGTGCCAGTCTTTAAAAGCAGATGCATGGTAATATCCATAATACAATCCATCATATTTTATAACCTGGTTCATGGCAACTGCATACTGGTCGTAGGTTTCAGGGCCCATCTTCAGTACCGGATCATCCTGCATATTTGTCCATACCTTACAATCGGCTGAAGTGGCCAGCCAGATTCCAAGATCATCCCTTTCATACAAAAGGTACCAAAGGTTATTTTCTTTCAATACACAGGGAGTACCAAAAGGTCCTTTCGAAATAGAGGTACCGTCTTTACGGCGTATATCCAGGTTGCCCTGCTCAGTCCAGTGAATGCGGTCGGTTGAAGTTAGCATATGCGCCGTATCTCCCCTGCCTTCTGCAAACATGTAATACACACCGGCTGATTTTACAACACACATATCTTCCACCCAGCCGCCGCTGTATACAGGATTGTCTTTGTACCTCGTCCAGGTAAGGCCATCCCCTGAGGTGGCATAGCCTAAATGTTTTATATCACTGGTGTCAGTATAGCCGGTATACCAGAGATGGTAGCGGTTGTCTTCTCTAATTATATAGCCCCGCTCCCTGATATTTTTATCCCATGTATCAGCACCTGTTCCCCCAAATAGCGGGTTATTTTTGTAAGGAGTAAATTCAACAAGAGCTTTGGCAAAACCATCGCTGGTATACTTTGACAACCGTTGAGCGGTAGCGTATTGAAGAATAGTTATCGCTGATAAAATAAGAAAAGCAGGTTTGTACATATTGGTTATTCTTATTGTTGAAAGTAACTATTTTTTCTTTATCTGCAACGGTTCTTTCATTACCGGCGGCCTCGATTCATTTCACTTATCAATCGGTTGCTGATTTATCAAAAACCGGCAACTAATGGCAGCTATGTAGAAAACCATGCTACGTGGCGGTCGATCTTTCTTTAATTCGCACTATTGTAAACTTTTCGCAATCGGATGTGTTTTGTATCATCAACAACAATTCTGCATTTTGAAAATATTGCTTACAGGCGCCACTGGCTACATTGCGCAACGATTATTACCCGAATTACTTAGTGCAGATCACTATGTGTATTGCTGTGTAAGAGACAAAGGACGTTTTGACTTACAAAAGTTTGATGACCCTGATATTGCTGTGATTGAAGTTGATTTGTTACAGGAAGCCACTTTACAAAATATTCCTGCAGATATTGACATCGCTTATTACCTGGTGCATTCTATGAGTACGGGCACGGGAGACTTTGAAAAAATGGAAGCGGCATCGGCGGAAAATTTTAAAAGGCGAATGGCGCAAACAAGTGTAAAACAGGTCATCTATCTTACGGGCATTGTAAACGAACAGCACTTATCAAAACACCTTCAATCCAGGCAACAGGTAGAAGAAATTTTAAAAACAGGACCTTACGCTTTTACCGCTTTGCGTGCCGGTATCATAGTAGGGTCAGGCAGCGCTTCTTTTGAAATTATCCGCGACCTGGTGGAGAAGCTGCCCGTGATGGTTACACCAAGATGGCTGAATACCAAAACGCAACCGATTGCCATTCGGGATGTGGTTGCCTATTTAAAAGGCGTTATTGGCTTGCCGCAGGCACTCGATACCAGTTTCGACATCAGCAGCGGCGAAGTGTTTACTTATAAAGAATTATTGCTAAAATTTGCTTCGGTAAGAGGCCTCAAAAGAAAAATTATTGTGCTGCCTGTGCTAACGCCACGGTTGTCATCCTACTGGTTGTATTTTGTTACATCTACCAGTTATCAGCTGGCTAAAAATTTAGTAGACAGTATGAAGGTAGAAGTAATTGGTAAACCCAATAACCTGGGCGAGCTCCTGCACATCACTCCCACGCCTTATGAAAAAGCCATTGAACTGGCCTTTGTAAAAATTGAAAACGACCAGGTGCTTTCCAGCTGGAAAGATGCACTCAGCAGCAACATTTTGTACAAAGGTTTAACTGCTCATCTGCAGGTGCCAAAAGAAGGTACTTACAAGGACAAAAGAAAAATGAAGGTAACAGATGTGCAAAAAACAATGGATAAGATATGGCGCATCGGTGGTGCCAACGGCTGGTATTATGGCCGTTGGCTCTGGATTACAAGAGGCTTGATGGATAAGATGGTGGGCGGTGTAGGCCTGCGCCGGGGCAGAAGAAGCCCAACGCAATTGTATCCCGGGCAGGCACTTGATTTTTGGCGGGTTCTGATTGCAAGTAAAGAAGATAAACGCCTGTTGCTGTACGCAGAAATGAAATTACCCGGCGAGGCCTGGCTTGAATTTTTTATCAATGAAAATAATGAGTTGGAGCAAACAGCTACGTTCCGCCCGCTGGGCTTGAGCGGCAGGTTGTACTGGCTGGCGGTGTTGCCTTTTCATGGTTTTATTTTCAGGGGCATGTTAAAAGCTTTGAGTGAATAGCATGTAACTCTCCCCCGACGAGGATTATAATTCTTTCAATAAATATTTATTGCTGTTTAAAAAATGAATGACCGAAATCAAGTATTGCTTTGATAACGATCATTGTAATGAAAGGTATAAAACAATCTATTTGTAAAAATACCGCTCATGACAACAGCAACATTAAAAGAAGCCGCAATAAATACTGATACGATCGGCATCATTTGCCAGCGAAGGGCTGTAAGAAAATACAAGGATAAACCGGTAAGCATTGAACTGATCGAAAAAATCCTGGATGCCGGCAGAATGGCGCCATCGGCAATCAACAAACAACCCTGGAAATTTTTTATTCTTACCCGTAGGGAAACCATCCGGCACTTTTCAAAAGAAATTAAGAAAGTAGCAGTAAAAGATTTTGTAAAGGCAGGTCCTGCACAAATATTAAAAACAGTTACCCATTTGTTGCATTTTTTGCCAGGAGCTATCGAGTTGTTTAAAAGTTCGGACCATGTATTCTATGGTGCTCCCGTAGTGATTTTTATTACCGCACCGGCCGATAATGAATGGGCTTCGCTGGATGTGGGCATGTGTGCGCAAAACATGATGCTGGCGGCGAAAGCAATGGGCCTTGACAGTTGCCCGGTAGGATTTGGAAAGTACGTAGAACACACCAAAATCTATTCCCTGTTGACTATACCTAAATCGGATGAAGTGAAGCTGGCGCTTATTTTTGGCTATGGTAATGAAACCCCGGAAATGCACAAACGTGTCCGTAACAATGCCTTTTTTATAGATGGAAAAACGCCGGCCGAAAAACAATAAGTCAGGCAGTACGCCTGTTTTTTAGCAGCCAGTACAAACCCTTCACATTTGCTTTCCATTGCGGCAGCAACAAAATCAATATGATTTCTTCCGCAAGATCAGCAGCAGTAAATAAAGCTGCGGTATAAAATAACCAGTACACAGGCTGTTGCAGAAAAAATAACAGGATAAAGAATACGCCCTGGAACAAGGCCGACAGTTTGGCAAGGTAAGTATGAAAGCTGCTCGTTTTACCATACCGGCTAAACGCCAGTACGTTTTGCACAAGAAACAAAACCAATAGCAAAATAAATATTGCCTTCTGCTCCCTCACAAATGCCATCTTAAAAAATACAACTCCAGCCATTGCCGCTACAATGGTAAGATCATCTGCAACAGAATCAAGCCTGGCTCCAAAAAGGCTTGTTACCTTTAATTTACGGGCCAGGTAACCATCCACCGTATCTGTTAAAAAACTCAGTGCCAGCAGCCATTTAAATATGTCAGACTGCCCAAGACTGATCAGCAAAATAAGCACCAGCGAAGATATCAGCCGGTACAATGTAATGCCGTTGATAAGGTAATAACGTAATCCGCCCCCATATTTGTTAGTTGCCTTATTCATTCATACTGTTGTTTTCGCCGATCTCCATCGTTTTAATTGTGGCAGACTATTTACTGCTATGTCAATTATTTGCTGATCGATCTTTCGGTTTTCCATTTGCAGCCTAACTACCGAAGTCATTTCATTCAATGTCATTTTTGGATTAATGAACGCTCCTTGCTGGTAGCAATACGTGCAGTATTCCTGGCTTTTTGAACCATCCATTTCGGTCCCCTGGAGGGCGGGGTCGTCAATGGGCATGCTGCAACTTTGACAAAACAATTTCTGTTCCATACTGTCTCATTTTAAAAGATGAAGTGGTTTAAGTATTCATTGCAAGTGTGCAATTTTGATAATTGGTTATTATCATTAAAGTTATACATACATGGAAAATTCTTCAATGACGGGAGTTAATACGTTACATGATGAAAGTCAATTTAAAGCCCTATGCAAAACACGACTTCTGGTTAAAAAAATTGAACGGTTTTACTGTACCGTAAAACCATATCGTAACGAAACCCTCAGGTAGTGATAGTTCTTATTTACAACATCAAAATTGCGATACTGGTTTTGCAAAGTCATTAAACCTGGCTCCGCACAAACTGAAAAATTATTCTTTAATCTGAATCTTATTTCGCTGGTAATACTGTGCATAAAGTAATTGGCCGTATTTCCATTGATGGTTCTTAACCAGCCGCCCCTGTAACTGATGGTGTAAAAAAAATGTTTTGCTATACCAAAAGTGCAACTGCCATTTATAGCAATACCAGCACAGTAATCATAATTTCTTTCTTTATAAAAATAGATATCAGGTACCGCAGCCAGCAATATCAGCCCGGTACCTGCGGCAGTATTTATCTTTAGATTTTTTGAGGCCGAAAATTCAGATAGCAAATGCAAACGGATACTTTCAGCACTGTAGAAAAAAGCTTCGTTATTGATATAATCGTAATTGGCAGACAATAAAAGTAAATGGCGGTCCTTGTCTTTCGACTTAATCCGCCAGCCCTTTAATGAGCCGTAGACACTGGCGATATTTACTTTGGAACTGTCATCATTTGAAAATTCGGCGTTGACGGCAATATTGCTGAAAGGCGTTTTGTAATTTTCAAAAGGGGTGCCATACAACAATTTCACATGGCCATAGAGGGTAAATGCTGCGTTCAAATTCGTGCTTTTAAATCTGCGCAATCCTACGTCAAATTCGGTGTATACTTTAGCTGAATCCCGTTCAGCTGAATTGGCCATCACTTTGCCCCATTGCCCGTTTACTATGCGGTTAAAACCATTCACAGGGTTAATCATAAAAGCCAGCACTTCACTCGTTTGCCTTCTGAAGCCACGCTTGCGGTTATCAACCATTTTTTGAGATAAACGGTAAGTCATCTCACCCAGCACAACACCACCGAAACCAGTATTGATAAGGTCGTTTGGAGCAGGCGCCTGCACTTCTGAAAATGTTTCCCACAAATAACTGCCAACAAAAGTCGCCGGAACGGACTGCCAAAAACTATATCCATTTGCCCTGAAAGCACTGTAAAACTGGCTGCCATGATAAGGGTGACCAAACTGGTTGGTGGTAAAACCGTCACCATCCCAAACCCAGCTACCCGGGCTTAAATTATCGCCAATGGTTTTAAAGGAAATGCGGGTATAATCTACTTTCCGGATGTATTGATCTACTAAAAAAGGAGTGGTTTCTGCCAGCATCAGCTCCAGCACAGCCCGGCCAAATCTTTTTTCAACAATGCTGTCACTGAATTTATTTTCAGGCACACTGTCAATGGCATAAACCTCTTTTCTATCAGCGAAGTCACCACCAAAAACCGGGACTGCAGAAGTGAAAAAAGTAAGAGTTGAAATAAGGTAAAGGATTACCCAGGCTTTATGTTTTTTGATGAAAGGAGCAACAGGCAACATTTTAGAAAAGTTTAACCTGCTTAACATTATTCCTTTTAAGCAGGGGTACGTGAAAGCCTGCACCGGCTAAACGCCAAACGGATAAGTTTCAGGCACCTGGTTTCCGTCTGGTTCAATGTGCAGCGGATGCAAGGCATTTGTTTCATCCAGGAAAATAAAAGCATTGTAACGCAGTGGTAAAATGGTAGGCACGTAGTTGCCGTATTGTTCATACTGCGGATTGTATACCACCCCAATCGCCCGGTGACCGATGTGATTTTCCATGAACATATCATTGCCTGTAAAATCATCCATCAGCAATAATTTATTTTCTGCACCGGTCTGATGCAACAAGTATTCCCAACTGCCCCTGGCAGCCTCCGGCATTTGAATAGATTGCATTGCAGCACCCCAGCTTCGTCCCGCCATTACTGATCCTTTATAAGAACCAAAGCCAACAAGAAAAACACCCTTATCGTGGTGCTGCAGCCTTGCCAGTTCCCCAATGTTAAACATGCCTTCTTCAGCCATATCGGTGGCCCTTGCATCGCCTACATGCGTGTTATGTTCCCATACAATTGCTTTGGAATTTTCACCGTGAAAATTCAGCAGCCGTTCCAGCGTATCGGCCATATGCCTGTCCCGGATGTTCCAGCTGTGGGGCCCTCCTTTGATCATAGCACGATAATATTTTTCCGCTTCTACCGCAACGAGCGCATTCTGTTCGGCATTAAAAACATTTTCATGATCGGTATTATATGACGGCATTTTATTACGAATCTCTTTTAACAAGGCCACCACATCTGCCTGGCACAAATCCGGCACAAACTGGGATGCCCTTGCATAAGACTGGCCTTCATCTTTGCTGTATGGTTCGAAGCATTTATACGCGTTTTCTGCAACCCTTAAAGCAGCCCTGTCTGTTTTTTTAAGGTAATCCATAATGCTTTCCATACTTTCCCACAGGCTGTACACATCCAGGCCGTAGAAGCCGGCTTTTTTATTGGCAGGCAAGCCCTGGTTATGCAGTTGCAGCCAGTCTGCCAGCGCTGTAATTTCCCAGTTGGCCCACATCCAGGTTGGCCAGCGTCTGAAGGCCTGCAATATTTTCAGTGCACCTTTATCGGCAATGTCATATCCTTTTACAAAACGGTTCAGCCGGTAACAATCCGGCCAGTCACCTTCCACCGCAATAAAATCAAAACCCTTTTCTTCTATCAGCCGTTTGGTAATATGGGTGCGCCAGGTGTAGTATTCATGTGTACCATGACTTGCTTCGCCCAGCATCACGATCCTTGCATCTCCAATACTGTCGAAGAGGGGCTGCAGGTCTGCCTTGCTTTGCAGCGGGTAAGCTTTGCTTTTGATATAAGCCGTTGCATCTCTTTCATGAAACGACACTTCTTTTGTAAAATAACGGCGCATGATCTATAATTTACCTGTATTGCTGAAGTTGAACAACGGGTGCTCCAATAAGGATATGCAACCCGTTTTAATCCACCTACAAAGCAATTAAATTTTACAGTCATTTTTAATGTTGGTGATCAATATCAGAGTTGATTGCTGTCAGTATTCTTTTGTATTAAGCGGCTGCTTAATGAGGACCGTCAAAGGTTTATTTGACAGTGGTCATTGTATTTGGCAATGCCAAATAGTACGTTTGCATTGAGTTAACCCCAGGTTGTTTACAGAACACCAGATTGGAAAAGACCTTTATTTTATTATTCAACAAATTGATACTATGGATATGCTTTTTGATAAGGAAATAACCATCCCCGTTGGTGATCTGAAGGTGCAGGGATACCTGCAAATTCCTTTACACGCAAATGCCATCATCCTTTTTTCTCATGGTAGCGGAAGCAGCAGGTTAAGCAAGCGCAACCAGCAGGTAGCACAACAGTTGCAAAATAAAAATTTAGGCACGCTACTTTTTGATTTATTAACCGAGGAAGAAGACATGTATTACCGCAACCGCTTTAATATTGATTTATTAAGCAAAAGATTGGCCGGTGCGACTGAGTGGCTGAAATCACTTTCCGCCGCAAAAGAATGCCGCATCGGCTATTTTGGCGCCAGTACGGGAGCCGCCATTGCGCTAAAGGCTTCGGCTGTGTTGCCAGACATAGGCGCTGTAGTATCAAGAGGCGGAAGGCCCGATCTTGCAATGAGCAGTTTATCAAAAGTAACCGCCCCTACATTGTTGATTGTGGGCAGTTTGGATACCGAAGTAATTAAATTAAACAAAGAAGCTTACCTGCAATTAAAATGTAAAAAGAGTTTTGAAATCGTTGAAGGCGCATCGCATTTATTCGAAGAACAGGGCAAACTGGCTATAGTAGCTGAACTGGCCAGCCAATGGTTTGAAAAATATTTAACAACAAGCCGGGTGGCCGGATCAGTTTAATGCGACTTAATTAAAATGGAGTAGGAAAAATTAAATCAGGTAGATGTTCCAGGACAGAATAGAAGCTGGATTGCTGCTGGCAAAACAGCTGAGAAAATATAAAAATGACCCCGGCATTGTACTCGCTGTGCCCCGGGGAGGAGTACCGGTAGCTTATGTAGTTGCCAAAGAACTAGGTTTTCCGGTAGAACTGATACTTACCAAAAAGATCGGTCATCCAAACAACAGGGAATATGCCATTGGCGCAGCCAGCCTCACTGACTTTTTTGTTATCCTGCACGAAGATATACCACTGGATTATATCGAAACTGAAGTAAAAAAAATAAGGCAGAGATTAAAGGAAATGTATGGCAGTTTCATAAGCCATACAACCCCGGAAAAACTGGAAGGTAAAACGGTTATTGTGATAGACGACGGTGCGGCCACAGGCAACACTCTTTTGTCAACCGTACATGTGTTGCGCAAAAGCAAGCCTCGTAAAATAGTCATTGCTATCCCGGTTGCTTCGCAAAGCGCCGTTGACAAATTATCGCAGGTAGCCGATAATGTGGTTGTATTGCTTGTACCGCACAGGTTCTATGGCGTTGGCGCATTTTATAAAAGCTTTGAACAGGTAACTGATGAAGAAGTACAGCTATATCTGGATAAATTAAATGAACTTAAAAAAGCCGGATAGCCACAACGCTTAAATGTAATTATACGAAGAATGAAAGACAACACATCTTTCATTCTTTTGTACCGCTATTGAAAGCTTTCCCGTTATACCTTTACCGTACTAACAATATCTTCCTGCGGCTCCTTCTGTTTTTTAACCTGTTGCATCACCATCCGCTTAAGTTCTTTAAGCGTTTCTTTTGCTGAAGCTTTAAAGTTCTCCGTGCGGGACTTGGCTGTGATTGTATCAGCAAAAACGGCTAGTTTTATTTCGCAGATTTTATTTTCAGCGGCAATGATTTTATCATCCGCTTTCAGCAGCACTTCTGCAGAAGAGATGTCCCTGTTCAGGTGCGAAAGCTTCATCAGTTCGGCGCTGATTTCTTTTACCAGGTTTTCCGGTACGCCTTTAAATGGAGTTTGAAATTCAATTTTCATACTGATTGTTTTATAAATAATGATCTCTTTTTTTATAATAACTTTTACGGCAGTTACTGCTTCAACAATAATCACAGCCTGTGTAATAATTAATAAATCATGCTGGTTTCACAATCCAAAGGCATAATAATATATGCCCGAAATACCAGGATAAATGCCTTCCAGCAGAACGCCTTCTTTACTGTCTTGTAAAGAGCGGATAAATTCATCCGTATTATTCACCGGCTTTCTGTTCACTTTCGTAACAATAAAACCTTCCTGCATTTGGGTTGTGCGGCCAATTGTTCCGTCGTTAATGGTGGTGATTTTTACGCCACCAGCCAGGTGCAACATTTCTTTTTCTTTAGCGGAAAGATTGGCTATTCCGACACCCAATTTTTTCAACAGCTCGGTGGATGGAGTTACAGTTTCGGATGGTAACTGTTCTGGCATTAACGTTACCTCTATCATTTTTTCTTTTCCGTTTCTTATCAATGTCAACTGCAGCTTTTCACCGGGCTTGTATCTTGCAATTACTTCCCGAAGTTGCGTAGCTGTTTCTACTTCGTGCAGCCCCACCTTTGTAATTACATCTTTAGGAAGAATACCAGCCTTGGCTGCTGCGCTGGTTTGCTGAATGCTGTCTACCATAACGCCTGTGGTATTAGCTATGCCCAGCATTTTAGCTTTTGCACCATTCATATCACTTATAATAATACCCAGGTAGCCACGCATTACTTTTCCATACCTTAACAAATCATCAATGGTTTTCTTTACTATTTCAACTGGTATGGCAAAAGCGTAGCCTGCATAAACACCCGTTGGGGTTGAAATGGCAGCGTTAATTCCAATCAGCTTACCATTAATGTCTACAAGTGCACCACCGCTGTTGCCGGGGTTTACCGCGGCATCTGTTTGTATAAATGATTCAATGGCTGACTTGTCAGAAATGATATTGATGTTTCTTGCTTTGGCGCTTACTATCCCTGCCGTTACGGTAGAAGCCAAATTAAAAGGATTGCCCACAGCCAGTACCAAATCGCCTACTTCAACCGAATCTGAATTACCAAATTCGATAAACTCTAATTTTTGTTCATCAATTTTCAACAAAGCAAGATCTGTGGCCGGATCAGTACCAACTATACCGGCCTTATAACTACGCTGATCGTGCAATATCACTTCAATACTGTCTGCATCAGAAACAACATGGTAGTTGGTAACAATATACCCGTCGTTACTTACAATTACGCCTGAAGCACTACCCATCCTTACGCCCACATCATCCTGCTGACGAAAATACCGCCGCCATAATTCATCCCCGAAAAAATCTTTAAAAAAATCGGGCATATTATTTTGCGCTTTTACGGACACAGAAGATTTAATGTGCACAACGCCCGGGGTTGCCTTTTTAGCCGCATACCTAAAATTAAATACTCCCGGGACAGAAGGATTGAATGACAGCTGGCCCTCATTTTTAATGCCCTGCTGCTGTTTTTCTTCAAACGTAGTAACGGTTGTTTTACCACTCAGCACGGCACTTTTCCTAGCCTGTCCATGACATCCTGCCAATAACAAACAGGCAGCCATCAATATTAGCAGCAACTTTTTCATTTATTCTGATTTATTGAACTTATTCAGGTGCGGTGTTTCTTGATTAAAGGACAATTTTTATTCACAGCTATGGCGGCATTCCAACACTATTTATGGGCGATAAAAACAGGTACTTTATGTGTTGCAATAATATCCTGTACAAAACTCTTTTTAAACAGCTGCAAAAACTCAGTGCCGCCATAAGATCCGCTTACCAGAATTGATGACTTCCTTTCTGCCATCCAGAAACTAAAATGCTTTTTAGGATCCACATTCAATTTATATAAGGTAAGATCGCTGAAATGCCTTGCGGCTAATTCCTCTATCTGAATTATATCCGGAAAATCAACGTCACTATCCGGGCTGGCGTATACGAGCAGTGTCTCATGATCAGTCAGTTCAGGAAAAATATAGGCAAACTGTTTAATAGCAAACAGGGCTTCTTCGCTGCCATCGTAGGCCAGTACGGTACTTTCCGGAAATTCAAAATGTTCCGGTACCAGTAACACCGGGCATTCCATGTGTTGCAACGCTTCTTTTAAATAGTGACGGGAAAACTGCAGCCCGGTATCCTGGTAAAATATTTCACTTCCCAAAATTACCAGGTCAGCAAAGCGGCTTTCATTTTTTAACTCCGGTAGCGCCAGTTCGTAAAAATCTTTGTGTACCCGAAAATCGATACCATTACCGATACAGCGTTTTTCAAAATGCGCAATATTCTGCTTTACCACTTCCGCTTCTTCCGTTTCCATTACGGGAGTAAACGGTGCACCAAGCGCATCACCATAACTCCAAACATTGGCCAGTTCGGTTTGGGGTAAAAAAACACCGGTCAATAACACGGGTTGTAACTCATTTAGTCTGCGGGCAAATTCAAAAGCGCCTTCAGAAAAATGAGTTCCTTCAAACGCTATGATTATCTTTTTCATAAATCATTTTTTATTAAAAGAAACTAATTAACACCATGAAATTATTTACGGCGGCAGCCATTTCAAATGACGCAGGGTAGATGAAACACTGATTGAGGTTAGTAAAACTGCGGCTGTTTTGTTAACAACCCAGCTTACCCGAAACACATTTGCCGGCGAGCATAAAACATGCATACATTTCAATACCCTTTTGTTATAACTGAATGATCACAATCAATATTTACGATGACGATGTTCATTGTCCGCCAGCTTTAGCAGCTGTTTCTTTGAAGTGTAAACACACAAATATATTGTTAAACCAAAAAATAGTAAGAACATGAAAAGCGATAGTCAAATTCAAAAAGATGTGATGGAGCAACTGAAGTGGGAGCCATTTTTAAACGCGGCTGAAATTGGTGTTGCTGTAAAAAATGGCGTTGTTACACTCTCCGGAATGGTTGATTCCTATTTTAAAAAATTAACTGCAGAAAGCGCAGCAAAAAAAGTGGCCGGTGTAAAAGCCATCGCCGAAGATATACAGATAGGCGTTTCTCCTGCAGGCAAGAAAACAGATGCTGAAATTGCGGAAGCTGTGCTGAATGCATTAAAGTGGCATTCAGGAGTAAAAGAAGAAAAGGTAAAAATAAAAGTAGAGGATGGCAATGTGCGGCTGGAAGGAGAAGTTGAATGGCAGTTTGAACGCGACAATGCAAAGACTGCCATACAGCATTTAACAGGCGTGCGGTCGGTTACCAATGTAATTGTGGTGCATCCTAAAATACAGCCTTACGAGATTCAGCAAAAAATCAGGAATGCGTTTCAAAGAAGTGCCAATATTGATGCTGGCAAAATACAGGCGCAGGTAAGTGGCAGAAAGGTGACACTCGTTGGAACGGTAAGATCCATTGCAGAAAAGGAAGACGCTGAAAATGCCGCATGGCAGGCACCTGGCGTATCAGTGGTTGAAAGTGAGTTAAAAATACAAGCGCCTGAACCTGCTTACAGCGAAATATAATCGCCGTGCGCATACCAATGTATTTTAAAAAACTGCCTTCGTAAATGAAGGCAGTTGCTGCATACAAACAGGCACATGCAAAAATTAATTTGTGTAAGATCTACATGAAAAATATTTACAGCCCTGTTCTTTTTAAAAGCAGCAAACATTTATTATCTCTCCATCATAGCTACTAAAAATATGAACCGCACATTGCCATCTGCGCAAACGAAATACCAAACGCTTGTTACCCGGCTACTGGATACAGCGGGCGTAAAAATCGGCGGACCCAACCCGTGGGATATACAGGTACACAATGATGGTTTTTACAAAAGAGTACTAGCTGACGGCGAGACCGGCATGGGTGAATCTTACATGGATGGCTGGTGGGATGCAGAACGTGTGGATGAATTGATTTGTAAAATATTGCAGGCAGATCTTGATAATAAAATCTCCCTGCATTGGCCGGAATTATGGCGGGTAACAAAATTAAGACTGCTGAATCTGCAAACAAAAAAAATGGCTTTTGTCAATGGCCAAAAACATTACGACCTGGGCAATGATCTCTTCCAGGCGATGCTTGACAGCCGGATGAATTATAGCTGCGGATACTGGAAAAATGCCAGCTGTCTTTGCCAGGCTCAGGAAAATAAACTGGATTTAATTTGCCGAAAGCTATACCTGAAACCGGGCATGCGGGTGCTTGACATAGGCTGCGGATGGGGTGCATTTGGAAAATTTGCGGCCGAAAAATACGGAGTAAAAGTAGTTGGCATCACCGTATCCAAAGAGCAAATGAAACTGGGACAGCAACTATGCGGGGGCCTAAATGTTGAATTCAGGATGATGGACTATCGCAACACTACAGGTCAGTACGACAGGGTGGTAAGTGTGGGAATGCTTGAACATGTGGGATATAAAAATTACCGCAGTTTTTTTGAAACCTGTTGCAGATGTTTAACTGACGGTGGCTTGTTTTTGCTGCACACTATAGGCAGCAATCATTCAGTCCGGTCAATTAATGGGTGGACGAATAAATATATTTTTCCAAACGCCATGCTGCCTTCTCTTTCGCAGCTTTCAGTTGCTACAGAAGGACTTTTTATTGCAGAAGACCTGCACAATTTTGGAACATATTATGATGATACATTAATGGCATGGTATCACAATTTTAAAAATAACTGGCACCAAATAGAAAAAGATTATCCTTCCCCATTTTTCCGCATGTGGGAATATTACCTGCTTTCAAGTGCAGGTGGGTTCAGGGCAAGAAAGATGCAGCTCTGGCAAATTGTATTGTCCAAATACGGCGTTGCAGGAGGATATGAATCGGTGCGCTGAAATGTTAGTAATCTTTTTTTGCGCAGATTCATTTGCCAAATAAACTAGTCGGTCAACGCAACAGCCGGTTTTCTCTTCCAGTTTAGATTTAATAAAATACCACCGAAGCTGATACAGGCCATTACAAAAATTAACAACCATCCAACAAAAGGAGCAGCCTGTACAATTTTTAAAATGATGAAGAGACCAAAAGCTGCAAATACCAACCTCCAGTAACTCCACTGATGATTATTGCGGTTATTGAACCAGTTGGCACCAACTACTGAAATGATGACTGTTGCAAGCAGCAGCAGGGTTATATAAACAAAAAACAACAGCAGCCCAACCGGTACACCCACGATGGTAAGGAAAGCAATAACAGCGGCAACAGGTGTTGCTATAAAAAATAAAAAACCATACCCAAGGGATTTTATGCTGCTGGCGAAAATAGTGTCAGCAGCCTTTCTAATGGTGGCAGCAAACAGGTATTGCACAATCATTATCATTAACAATGCCATACCAAGATACCATAACAAACCCAGTACAGAAGCCGCACCCAGGTAATACCATTCGCTGTTTTGGATACGCAGTGATGGATCGTAAGTCGCCTTACCATTCTTTACCGATTGTTTAAAATCAAGCGAGCCGGCCTTGTTCCAGTAACGAACATCCCCGTTAAAATTGGCAGCATTGCCAATTACAATATCCCGGGCAGCGAGTACAGCATTGCCCGCCACATTACCATTTATTGTTAGTTTATCAACTGTGCAATTTAACCCTTTCATGATATTTCCATTTAAGGTCAGTTCCCCGAAAGCACCTCTTAATTCTCCATTTACATTACCGTCCATCGCAGCTTTTCCTCCTGTGGCGAGCAGCCCCCCGATTGTTATACCCCTGTCAATTATAACGCTTCCACCGGCAAGCACAACATCGCCCGTTACATTTTTGCTTATGCGTATATTACCTCCTGCACAGCGGATATCATCACCTGCAAACCCGTTGAATGTTACGTTACCGCCCGCCAATAAAATATCATTTGTAACAGTATCATTAATGATGATAGTGCCGCCGGCGATAATTAAATCGCCGTATATGGGCGCATTGATGGTGACAGTGCCGCCTGCTATGTACAGGTCATCGTGTACGGGCTGGCTGATGGTTGTATTATTTCCGAATTCAATTCTAAAAGCTGCTGCGGTAAAAAAGCCGCAGCATAGTAAAATGAAAAAAAACATGTGTCTCATAAAATAATATTTGAACGTTTATATGTCCCTAAAACTTAGCCATAAATAAACTATTTTCTACCATTTTTTTAAATGTCCTGGGTCAATAATAACCGTGATTATCGTCATTTTTTATGGGCGCATCTACCGTATTAAATTGTTTAAGCAGGGCACTCCTGTGTTTATCAGGACGGAGTAATCAGGATGGACCTGTTAACAGAATTGGCTATCGCAGTCCGCTTAACCTGATCTGTTATAAAATAAACAGACACGCTGATGACGGCCGCAAAAAAGCACCACACCGAGATGATATAATGAGTATAGAAAACCTGTGAAATCATATAGGAGAACAGAATTGACGAACCCAGCAGCCACATTTTTTTCTGATGCGAAAAGAAAGAAGGAGCAACTGTCGCGATAACATACAGTATACCTCCAACGTCTCCTAGCGCATCAGGGTAATTCTGCCGGTACGAGATATGAGCTCCGTCAATTTGTGCAGAAACATGATTAAACAATAAACACCAGGCCAGAAAAGACGAAACACAAACACCTGTTGCAACCAGCATTTTCAGTAGGCCTCTTCCGCCTGCTCCCCTTTTTTCCAGCATTAATACGGACACCGGTGCCATTACAGGCCAAACAACTTGCGCAAAAAATAAAAACAGGTGGGTAAGTGCGGTCTGAATGATAATGCTGCCTGGCCGGGGAAGTGTTATCCATAAAAAGCCTTCTATAATTTGCTGTATCCCGAAAAGAAAGGGAATACTGGCAAACAAAAGCTGTCGCGGATGCTGCACTTTTTTTATGGTGGCAATTCCTATAGCAGTTAATACCACGCCTGCAGTAAAACTTGCATTTGCAGAAAAACACATGATGTTCAATTTAAAAGATAAAAGGAGCGCAGGCCGAATGAAATAGCAGAATAAATATCTGTAACTGAACTGCGGATAATTTTCAGTTTAGATGTAAAGGGTAAAAAAAAGAAGGCCAGGATAGAAATCCAGCCCCGTTTCTAGTCTAATATCCTATGAAAACCGTCTAACAAAAGTAGAAGGAGCCGTGTTAAAAAAAAATAACCATGGTCAATAAAATGGCTGATTGCGAGCAGGTAAATAATTGCAATAAAAGTACACCCACTAAAAATAATGAAGCATCAGTCTGGAGCTATAAAGAAAAGAATTGACTATTTTACGGATGGAAGCACGATTGTAAATTCTGTGCCTTTTCCAGGCGTGCTTTCAAAACTGATTTTTCCGTTGAGCAAATCAATATATTTTTTCACGATGCTTAATCCCAGCCCGGTACCCGGTATTTCGCCGGCATTGCCTGCCCTGAAAAATTCCGTAAACAACTTTTTTTGATCTTCCAGGGGAACACCCATGCCATAATCTTTTACGATGACTGTGATGTGATCACCGGTAACAATAGATTTAAGCTCTATTTCATTTCCCTCATCAGAATATTTGCTGGCATTGGACAAGAGGTTTAAAAATACATTTTTCAATATTGTCTTCGATTGTTCCACCATCTTTCCGCCGGAATGAGTATAACTTATTCGTTGATTTTTTTTAACTGTCATGCCTTCCAGGTCACCCACTATCGTTTCTAAAAAATCTGGCAGATTGAAAAGCGAATTCTCTGCTTCTACAAATCCTTTTGCCAGTCTTTCCAAAGTAAGAAAATTGGTTAACAGGTCGGTAAGATTTTTTACCGCGGCATTTATGCGGTTGATGTGCACCATCCGCTTTTCCTGCTGGTCAGATTCTGTATACATTTCCAGTAACGAAGAGCTGGAAAGAATGGTTGATAAAGGCGTGCGGAATTCATGTGATGCCATGGAAACAAAATGTGATTTCATTTCATTCAATTCCTTTTCACGGCCAAGCGATTCAGTCAATTCCCGCGTACGTTCTATCACTTTGGCTTCCAGCTCTTCCTGGAAATGTATCTGCCGGGTTATATCAACCACCACAGTTTGGGCGTATGTTTTTTCTGCATTCAATGTTACAAACATACCTGCCCAAAAATGCTGCCCGTTTACCTTTTTCATTTCAAGAACAGCAGTATTAAACTTGCCTTTTGTTGAAAGTGCTCTTAATATTTTTCCCCAATCATCCGGTTTTACAAAATGCTTTACTGAAGCGTAATTTGCTAAAAAATCAGCTTTCGATTGGTACCCAAAAACCTCTACGGCCATATCGTTTACGTCTGCAGCTTTAAAATTCAGCATATCTGTGATATGCATTGACACCAGCGAGTTTTGAAATAAATTTCTGTATTTTTCCTCACTGGCAGCCAGCTGTACGATAGCCTTTTTTTGCTGAGATGTATCAATTATCACTGAATGTGCCAGGCTTTTGTCTACATTTAGTTTCACAAACAGCTTTGCCCAAAAGCGGCTGCCATCGAGTCTTTTAAATTCCTGCTCCAGGTTATTGATCTCACCCTTTTCCCTAAGCGTTTGGATATTGTTTGCCCTGTTTTCAATCTGTCCAAAATGGAGTTTGGGATTGTAACCATTTAATAAACCCTGCTTTGAAGGGTAACCAAAAAGCCGTACACCCATTTCGTTTACATCAATTATGCTCAACGAGTGCATATCGACTGTAAACATGGCTACAACTGAGTTTTCAAAAAAACTCCGGTATTTTTCTTCGCTTACTTTTAGCTTTTCAATTGATAGTTTCCTTTCAGTAATATCTATCATTACCGATTGGGCGATGCTGGTTTCAAAATTCATTTTGGCAGAGGCGATTCCCCAGAATTCAGTACCACCCAATTTTTTGAGCCTCGCTTCCCGGTTTATTATTTCACCTTTTTCGATAATTGTCCGGGCAATACTTTCAACATCTTGCGGATCAGCAAAGTGAGTTTGCAAATTAAAATCTCTTATAAAATGCGCTTTAGATTGATAACCAAAAAGCCGGGCTCCTGTCGCATTTACATCAACCGGCTTTTGTGTCGACATGTCGAGTGTACAAATCGCCGCCAGTGAATTTTCAAAAAGATCACGGTATTTTATTTCATTGAGCTGTAATTCCGATGTGGCCCGTTTCTGCTCAGTAATGTCAGACCGGATGGCCAGGTATTTATAGGGTTTACCCTGTTCATCCAAAAAAGGTACAATGGTAGTGTACACCCAGTATATTGAACCATCCTTTGCCTTATTTTTAATTTCTCCTTTCCAGATTTTTCCGTTGGCAATAGTTACCCATAGATTACGGATGAAATCTTTTGAATGATAGCCGGAGTTTACAATGCGGTGATCCTGGCCAATCAGTTCTTCTTTTGTATACTTTGAAATTTTACAAAAATTTTCATTGGCATATTGTATAATTCCTTTTTGATCTGTTACAGCAACTATATCTGCTGCGTCAAGTGCATATTTATAGTCAGCAATATCTTTGTGTAAATTTTCCAGTGTAGATGTTCCTTCGGCCACGTTCTGTTCCAATCCCTGGTTAAATTGCTTAATAATTCCGTCGGATTTAACAAGCGCTTCGTTTACTACAAGCAATTCTGAAGCCCGTTTTTCTTTTTCGACGTTTTGAAACAGCAATTCCTTATTAGCGACCGCCAGTTCGGATGCCCGTTTTTCTTTTTCCTGGTTTTGAAATGTAAGTTCTTTATTTGCTACATCCAGCTCTGACGCACGTTTTTCCTTTTGCAGATTTTGAAATGCAAGTTCCTTATTGGCAATCATCAGTGCAGAAGCCATTTCCAGCAATTGATTCTGCAGATCGTTGGTTACTTCACCTTTTTTAATATGATCTTTTTGCAGTTGTATAAGCGGAGTTACGTCCTCTACCCGATGGATAATATAAGCCACTTCGTTGCTGGCATTTAAGATAGGCTTATTAACAGCGCTCCAGTATTTTTCTTCAAAAGTGCCATCAGGTCTTCGTATATCGTAGCGCTGAACAGGCATGGCATGCGAGGCTTTATTCTTAACGACAAAATGCATTGCTGCTGTAATATTCGAAACAGCATCTTCAAGTGCAGGATCTGGGTTAACAGGAAATACGTCAAATAAATGTCGTCCGGTTATTTTTTCCCGTTTTGTAAGTGTGGCAGCGGCATAGGCATCACTTACAGCCACAATGGTTAGATCTGGCAGCAGCAAGAGGAATAATCCCGGTGCAGATTCAAACAATGATTTGAAATCAACTTGCTTTTCAACTTTTTCCATCTAAAACAAAATACAACTTTTTGAATACTTATTTTATAGCCTTCCCGAATATTCTATGTTTTTACTGTTATGGATAATTCAGTTTCAATTTTTCCTGTTGTGTATTTTATTTTAAAATATTTTTTCAATGTACTGTTATAACATTGCTGCATGATGGAGTTGCATACTGTCATTTTTTTCTGCGGCAAGAATATTTTCGATTCCCGTCAGCAAGGCGTCAGGGTTAAAGGAAATGCTGTCAATGCCCTGTTCTACCAGGAAGGCCGCATACTCCGGAAAATCGCTGGGCGCCTGGCCACACAACCCAATCTTTACACCCGTCGTTCTGGCCCGTTGTATCATTAAAGCAACCATTTGTTTTGCTGCTTCATTTTGCTCACTGAACAAGTCACTGATGATGGAAGAATCCCTGTCGATACCCAGTGTGAGCTGGGTTAAATCGTTGGAGCCGATAGAAAAGCCATCAAATATTGTTGCAAATTCCGCCGCTAATATCACATTGCTTGGTATTTCTGCCATCACGTATATTTCCAGGTTGTTTACACCCTGCTCCAGCCCGTACTTTTTCATTACAGCAATTACTTTATTTCCTTCGCTGATGGTGCGGCAAAAAGGGATCATCACTTTCACATTGGTTAAACCCATTTCATCCCGCACTTTGCAAATCGCTTCACATTCCAGGCGAAAACCATCCCTGTATAAATCATTGTAATAACGTGATGCGCCGCGAAAGCCCAGCATTGGATTTTCTTCCACCGGTTCAAAGTCCTTTCCGCCAACCAGGTTGGCATATTCATTGGTTTTAAAATCGCTCATCCGCACTATTACATCTTTGGGATAAAAAGCTGCAGCAATGGTAGCCACGCCTTCCGCCAGTTTATCAACAAAATATTTTTCCTTGTTTTGATAGTGATGGGTCAGCGCTTCTATTTTTTCTTTTACGGCAGGGTCTTTCAGTTCATTGTATTTTACCAATGCCATCGGGTGTACCTGCACCGCATGTGTAATGATAAATTCCATCCGCATCAGGCCGACACCGTCGTTTGGATAAAAAGATAATTTAAATGCCTTGTCCGGGTCTCCCACAATCAGCATCACTTCCGTAGCTTCTGGCTTATGAACGTTTGAAAAATCCAGCGCTGTTTCTTTGTAGGCAAGCTTTCCCTTGTAAACAAATCCGGTTTTTCCCTCACAGCAGGAAACGGTAATCATTTCGCCATCTGCAATGGTATCAGTAGCGTTGCCGCAACCAACAATGGCCGGCACGCCCAGTTCTCTTGCAACGATGGAAGCATGACTTGTTCTGCCGCCTTTATTGGTGATGATAGCAGTCGCATTTTTTAAAATCGGATCCCAGTCAGGGCTGGTTAAATCAGTTACCACAATTTCGCCGGGCTGCAATTTAAATGCGTCTGCAGGCGATTGCAAAATTCTTGCTATGCCGGTTGCTATTTTTGAACCGATGGCTTCGCCTGATGTTAATGCTTCTCCTTTATTGACCAGTTTATATTCTTTTACCAGCAAGGGATTTTTTTGTGAATGCACGGTCTCCGGCCTGGCCTGTATGATGAACATTTCGCCGGTATTGCCGTCCTTTGCCCATTCAATATCCATCGGCTTTTTGTAGTGAGATTCGATGATCAGCGCCCAGTTGGCAATCCTGGTAATTTCTTCATCGGTCAGTACAAATTGCTCCTGTTGTTGCTTTGGTGTAGCAATATTTATAACAGGATTTTTTTCATCGCCATAAATCATCGTCTTCGCTTTTTCACCCAGGCGTTTTTGAACAATGGCATTTTTATCCTGCAACAGGGTTGGTTTAAAAATAAAAAATTCATCTGGTGTTACGGTGCCCTGCACAATATTTTCGCCCAGGCCCCATACCCCACTGATGTGTATGATATCCCTGAAACCAGATTCAGGTTCCAGCGTAAAACATACGCCGGAGCAGGCTTTATCGCTGCGCACCATTTTTTGTACCCCAACGGAAAGGGCCACTTTTTCATGCGCAAAACCATTGTCTTCGCGGTACTTGATTGCCCTGTCAGTATACAATGATGCAAAGCATTTTTTTACAGCGGCCAGTAAGGCAGCTTCGCCTGTTATATTAAGAAACGATTCATGCTGACCTGCAAAACTTGCTTCCGGCAAATCTTCTGCCGTGGCACTGCTGCGCACACCAACCTCAATTTCCTTTTCCCCGCACAGGGCTTTGTAAGCCTGCAGCACTACCAGTTTTAACTCTTCCGGCAGCTCAGCATCGAGTATTAATTGCCTGGCTTTCGCACCGATACTTTGCAAATTATTATACGTCGTTTTATCCAGCTGCTGCATCAGGCTTTGTAGATGTGCCTGCAATGCATTTTGTGTCAGAAATTCGTTGAATGCTTCAGCAGTGGTGGCAAACCCGTCGGGAACCGCAATACCTTCTGCGGAGAGTTTTGAAAACATTTCGCCAAGCGAAGCATTCTTACCACCAACAATGCTTACGTCGCCGATGCTTGTTTCTTTAAATTGTTTGATATATAATTTCATTGGATATTGTTTTGGTTCAGGAATGATGTAAGGCCATCACCGGAACATGGCTGTGCAACACCCATTGTTTGGTATGACTTCTATGAATAATTTTATCAATCAGCGAATGACGTTTGGGCAGCACCATCAGCAAATCAATGTTATTTTGATCTGCAAAATCTAAAATACCCTGGTCGGTATTTTCATTGGTAATAAAATGGAAAACAGGGTGGAGCCCTTTCAGCATTTCCCTCAGCATACCCGACTCAAATACAGTATCTGAATTATACACTTCTTGCTTACCTGTATTTAAAACGTGCAGTTCGCAATGAAAGTCGTTTACCATTTTTTTGATTGCATCTACGGGTACAGTGTCGGTTACGTCATCGCAATCGCAGGCGAGCGCTATTTTTTTAATGGTATAAAATGCAACTCCCGGTGGAACCGCTATCAATGGCCAGGATAAATTCTTCATCGCCTGCACAGTGTGGCCGCCTAACAACAACCGCTCAGCGGAAGTGGTTCCCTGGCTTCCCATTACCACTGCGTAAGGACGTATGCTTTCGCACAGATTTTTCAACTCCCTGAAAAAATCACCTTCGATTATTTCAGCTGCAATTTTTACATTGCCATTGGTGCGTTTAAACAAGACTGTTTTTAAATCACTCATATTTGCTTCCGATTCCTTCAGCCATTTATCTATATCAGCTGTTACGGGCACTTCGGTAAAAATTACGGGCACCTGCCAGATATGCAATACAAGTAAATCTGCTTTAATTGCCAATGCCATGTCAGCAGCATAATTGGCTGCGTTGGCTGCAGCGGGTGAAAAGTCGGTGGCAACAATGATCGTTTTCATAAAAATATTTTAGTAATCAGTAATATTGTATCAGTGCAATGTGATCATATTCTTTCAACAGTCCTTCATCTGTAAATTCAACATCACCTCCATTCTCCAACACTTTTTCAATCACATCATCCACAGCGTCTTTTATATAAGAAAATGAATTCAGTGTTTTTCCCGCTTTGCCAATGTCTTCTTCTTTGCCTCCATGCTCTGCCGCGTACATGTAATTTTTTTCTACCACCAACAAACTGCCTTTTCGGTTGGTGGCTTCCCGCCATACATTGCGCATGCCAATGGCTAGCTTTTTATTGCCCGCAGCATTTTGCAACTGGTTAAGAATATCTTTTTGTATCACTTGCTTCCAGTCAGCTACATGCGGCTCCAGCAATACTTTCAATTGCGGTAATGTAGCATCTTCATAATTGCCATGCACATACTCAATGACCGCATCTGCATGTTTGGTTAATTTTTTGAAATGCCCGGCAATCCGCTCCGTTGCCAATACAAACAACGGCAACTGGTGTGCTTTCAATATTATATCCAGCGTTTTATCTACCTGGTGCAAAAACTTATGCATCTGAATTTCCTTTCGTTCTTCCATGTCAGAAAAATTGGCTACCCGCTCAGGCAAATCATTTTCAAGCGCTTTGGACGATTCGCTTGCATTCACCAAAATGCGGATAAAGGTGGTAGAGTTGCCAATGTAAATACTGCTTTCTTTACTGCTCAGCAGCAACACGAGGTATTTGTGAATTTGCTTTTTGCTGTATACCAGGTCGCGTATTTCAAATGAGTCATCTACCACAACTCTTTCCTGTACGGCTATATCCAGGTACAATACTTTTTCAAACAGTGGCGATACATAAATAGCGATGCTCTTTTTATGTGTATTAAAATTTAAGGATTTGATAATGGACCTTAATTTCTGCATCACTAATTCCCGCATCTCTTCAGGGTAATTTTTTTCCAACTCCGCTTCCACCTGGTCGGCAGCAACTTTTAAAGAATAGGTTATTTCGTTTTTCAGCCCCATTTTAGGTTCAAACGGCAGTATAATTGAAACTGCAGGGCGATAGTGTACTGCGTTCAGTACAGTTTGTATTTCCGGCATTATTTGCGTTTTCATTTTCATACTGTTTTAGACAACTAAAATAATACCTGAATTGTGTGAAAACATTGACAGTCATCATTCCAAATCTTGACAGTCCTCAGCTTTAATAAATAGCTGCGGCGGCTTTCCGAAAAATGCAGTTCTTTAATTTGCGTTACAACACTGCAGTCTTCTTAAAAACCCACCTTTTAAACGCTGTATTGTAACATATTACATACATCGCCGCAAAATGAAATATTTCCATGCGGCACGATCTGGATTTCATGGCCAGAAAAAGCAACTCAAATTGAAACCGATATTACCGGAGATATCATCAGGAATATTAGGTTGAACAATGGATTCGTGGATGTGAAGGTATGTTCGGTAGATGAAACCTGGTCAGCGATAAAATTGATTGTTTCCCTTAAAGACAGAAGGGTTGCCCCTTAGTGGAAATTTCAAAATCATTCTGTCATGACTATATCCAACTTCACTTTATTGGCTAAGGCGATAATAAATATTGCACATTACTCTCCGGCTACAATTCGCACCGGGCCAATCAAACCCGAAGACACGAGCGGTGCATCTTTATCAAAATAATTCCACGTAGTAAAACAGTATCTCTTTTTGGAAGGTCTTGGTTGTTTGTTTAAAAACCAGCCAGGAAATTCTTTTAACTGGTAACCGCTGTTATAAAAATACTGGTTAGGCAACCATTCACAATCAGCCGGCTGCTGTTCATCTCCTATCAAGCGGTTGGCCCAAACATTGGTTACTTCAATCACCAGCTGATTACCTTGTTTTTTTAATAAGGCAGAAGGGATCCTGGTGCGCCATGGAGCAGTCCAGATAACGCCCAAATCTTTTCCATTTAACAGTACACGGGCAATATGATTTACAAGGCCCAGGTCAAGATAGATGGTTGACTTATTTCCGACAGATTGGACAGCAGGCGCATCAAATTTTTTTGTATATACAGCCGTACCGCTGTAATATTTTATTCCCTCATCTGCATTGTAAGTCCAGTCCTGCAACGCTGTAAATTCAACAGGTTTGGCCGGCCCTCCCCAGGCTGCATCGAACTTCACCTGCCATGCACCATCTATATTTGCCAAATCTTTTATGGCGGCAAAATTAGATTTTTTTGCAACAGCTGAAGACATCAGTTTTTTACGGAACACTACAAAAAAGCTCTGGGCTTTATCAAAAGGCAAATTGACAGCAGTAAATCCATTGGCTATTTCAAACTGTGGTAACGGACGCATGGTGGAAGTAACCGGATCCCATAACTCAGGCTGCATACCTGCTATCTTAAACCTGCATTGGGCACTCCCTGCCTCCCTGGACGTATTGGCTACAAAATAAATATCAGTATTGTCATCACGGCGATGAATGGATTTTACTTTAATGCTGTCATTGGTAGTAACTGCAAAATCATTTTCCGCCGTAGCAAACCTGCCCCACTGCAATAATGCCTGGCAACGTTGCCAGTAGGCCACCATGGCTTTGGCAGGCTTCCACCAGGTTTGTGTGCGGTCGAAATGAGTACCCCATTGCCCCATGGAATTACCGGGCTTGTAATGTTCATCCCAGGGCTGGTGCACAAAACGGTGCAACACCATGCGGTTAACGCCGGCGCAAAAAGCCGCGTCACCAATGGGTTTCAGCCAGGCTGGATTTTCGCTCCATTTGCTGTCTGCCGGCTGTCCCGTAAACGCCTCCGACTCAATAAGGTTGTGATCCGATTTTCTCAAAGCAGCTACCGTGGGGTCCAGTTCATAAGGTGCGTATACACCTTTTTCCGTCCAGAACTCCGTCATCACATGATGTACTAACGGTATCACATCTTCCTGGCGCCAGGGGCCACCATAAGGTTCGCTCAAAAAAGTAAGGTGCGCTGCTTTTAATTTTTTTGATATGGTGGTATAATAAATATCCCGGTACAAGTCTTTTATGGTGGCATCAAAATCATTTTTAAAACGAAGTGAATCCTGGCGGCTGTTGATAATCCGGCCTGCGAAAGTGGCCAGGTAAGGTGTTAAATCGTACCCTCTTCTCTTTAAAAATTCTGCTTTCATTTTCGGTGTCCATGTCGGTTCACCTGCTTCGTAACTGTCGAAATGTACGTGGGTAAATCCGGTACCTATTAAATCACCCAGGTGCTTTTTTATTTCATTTATAATGTGATCAATATGAAAACTTACCGCCACTTCGCTCATTTTATCGCACTCCAGTCCCACTGCTTTTGGATGCGCCGGCTGAATGAGGGCGCCCATTGTGGTATGTCCAAAACGGTAAATGGTCCAGTCGCCTGCCGGGGCATTCCAATCCAGTTTTCCATCCGGTTGCATCCTGTCAGTAAGGTCATATATTTCGTTGAGATGTACTATACCGCTGGCTGGCAAGGCCAGTACGGCAATGTCTTTGTAATAATTTTTTCTGCCGGGAATAACGGGTTTTTCAGTCAACCCGTTTTCAAGATTAAAAACAGGGAAAGGCATATTGGCTCTTGGATCAACCGCCGGTTTTTCCAGTTTTATCAACGAATTATTGCTACCGTTTACTGGTGTGCTGCTCCAGCAAATTTCCTGCATGGAAAGCTCAGGTGTAATCCATGGGCCGCCGCTGCTCTCGTAACCGGAGCCATTGAACATACCAAAATCCATCCCCAGCCGTTTGGATTCCTGCGCCGCAAAACGGACCAGTTTCCACCACGGTTCCGTCCATGAAATGTATTGAGGTGTGGGTGTTTTACCAATGATTGCGCTCCAAGGGTTTACCACGTCTGCCAGGCTAAACATGGTGGTTCTGCTAAAGCCTTCTTCCTTTAATGCTTCCAGATCTTTGGTAATATTGGATTTACTCATATTGGTACCCATCCACATCCACAGTACGCCGGGCTTAGCTGTGGCCGGGGGGTGCAAAAAAGCCATCTCCGGACTTGTAAAAATAGTGGCGTCGGGTGATTTTTTGTACTGTGCCTGCGCCCTTCCCAATAGCATTATAAAACAGGTTAAAATAGCCAGGTAAGATGAAATGTGTTTTTTGCCTGACAATACGTTGTTAGAAGACATGCCTATTTTATTTATGATTGAATGTAAGGATTGCTGGTGAAAAACTGGTTGATTTTTATTTATGTGACTACCCCTGCGCATTAATTATCTTTTAAACATGACCGGTGTAATATTGGCAATTACCAAACCGCCAATTACCAGTAAACCACTTATTAAATGAATGGTAGAAAATGCTTCACCCAAAAACAGTACGGCCTCAATGGTACTGAATATCGGAATCAAATTACCAAATAAAGCAGTACCCGATGCACCGAGTTTTTGTATAGATGCGTTCCAGCAAAAAAAGGCGATGATAGAGTTGCCGATACCAAGATACAAAATGATTACCAGGATATGAGCATTCCATTTCACCGGTGGCTGGTGCATTGTTTCAAAAATATAAAATGGTAAAAGGCACAAAGTACCAACAGTAAATATGGCGAAAAGAAACACCATTGGCGAAATACCTGCAGGCTTTTTTCTTACCAGGATATTGTAGATGGCAAATGTAAATGCGCTGATAAGTATTAAGACATCTCCCTTACCAAACTTAAAATGGGACAGCGCCGCAAGGCTACCGTGACTAATTAAAAATAAAATACCCATGATGCAAATGATCATCCCGGTCATTCTTAGTTTGCTCACTTTTTCCTTTAAAAAAGCGGCCGCCATCAAAGTAATAAAAACCGGGGACGAAGTAGTACCAATCAACGCCAGGTTGATAGCCGAAGTATAATGACCAGCCAGGTAAATAAAGGTATTGAAAATGCTTACACCGGTTAGTGCTGTCCACAACAGGTATTGTTTGTGCTGAAAAATGATATGTTTTTCCTGGTTAAATTTTTTAAAGGCAATGGGTGCAATGCATAGAGAGGCCAATCCCCACCGGTAAAATGCCAGGCTTACCGGCGGCACTTCGGTTGAAATACCGCGGGCAATAACATAATTACCCGACCAGATAAGGGTTGTAAGAACCGCCAGTAATACACCTGTATAAAAGTTTTTTTGATTGGGTGACAATATGAATGTGTAAAGAATTTATTTGGGTAAAAATAAGTAAAACAAGGGGTAAATCTCAGCGGAAAAATGTAGTAAAGAGACGAAAAGTTTTGTAAATGAAACAAGGCTATGACCGCGGTCAAGTACCCGGTTAACCTTTGTCATAAAAAAATCTATTTGATTCTGGTATTTTTAATCCTATCATACAACAATACGACAGCAAAAAGCCAGAAGTATTTGCGAAAAAAGTATTTTTCAAATACCCGTTAAATTATGTACCAGCTTATTTATTGCTCAATAGCTCGTCCTGGATTGTATCCGGCGGACATAAAAGCGATTTTAAATACATCCCGGAATTTTAACTGGGCCAATGATATTACCGGTTGCCTGATCTATTACAATGATGAATTTATTCAGATACTGGAAGGCAAAAAGTTGACCGTAAAAAAAATGTATGAAAAAATTGAACAGGATGACAGGCACTTTAGCGTAATAATGATGTCGGAAGAAGAAGCGGACGAACGCATTTTCAGTAACTGGTCCATGGCTTAATGCGGTTTTAACGGAGAAGCCAATGGCCGTAGAAATTTTCTCTTTGAACAAAACCCGATTGCTCTCAGTGAACTGGTTGAGAAACCCACACAGACAATTAAATTATTTTTTCATCTGACAAAACTGATGCTGGAAGGGGAATTGAACGACAAAGTGAACAAGCCTAATTGAGCTTTTGTGCCAATTGCTGTAGCTAAATTATTTGCATCAATCCCTGCCGGAGCAGGCGAAGCGTTCCTAAGCAAACTGGTTTCTTCTTCCTTATCATCATGAAAAATAGTAGCAAGGATGGTGGTTTCAGTATAATTGACCAGTATCGCTTACAACCATTTCAAAAAAAAATATTTCAATAGTAACACATTAGTAAAACATATTCCTTACTTTGCAACCAGTTTTCATAGGGTACGGATTAAATCGGGGCACTGTTTCAACAGTTAGCCCTTTTTTTATGCCTCAAAAAAATATTTCTCCTTTATCCGGCTTAAAAATCAACCAGTAGAATCCAGTACTGATTTTTGCACTACGTACCACTCCTGTTATAACTGCGTAAGTTTTGGTATCAGTGAAAATCCCAGCTAAACTGTCTTTAGTCAGAAATACTGCTGCACGGGAATTTAGCTGGTAATCACATTGTACATAGGTAACCAGTTTAGTTGAAGGCTTCTCCCGTGGCTTTTGATCTGTAGCTGTCGTTATGACTACATTAAAATTCACAACCTGTTTTCCTGATTGCAGGCTTCTGATTGTACCATCACTTGTTACTCTTGCTGTCATTTCCATGATTGTAAACTTTAGTTGTGTATAAATATCAATCTAATAAAATGCTTCATTCCTTTACCGATAGCGACCAGCTGTAAGCCTAGGGAGGAGAAACAAGGTTTTTTCAAAAAAATACTTCCCCATCAGGAATTTTATTTTTTGCCGAGTGGAGATTTTTTTGGAAACAGGCTGTCAGCCTGAGTGTATGCAAGTGCAGACCTTATTGCGCAGGCAACAGGACAATTATTTGCTGCACGGTCAGCTGAATAAACCATAATAAAAAGCATACAAAGCATTCGGCTGTTACATAATCACTTTTGGACACTCTGAAAAAAGCCTTTTGCAAATTTTATTGTTAAAAAATAGTCAGCCGTCATTTTGGCTAATAAAAGCTGCAAAACGGCAACATGTTCCTTACTGATACACCGGAAATTTGCAGTCCAAATAAACTATACCATAATGCAAAAGACCATTTTTATTACAGGAGCTTCAACAGGTTTGGGGAAGGCTGCTGCACTGTTATTTCAAAGTAAAGGCTGGCAGGTTATCGCCACCATGCGTAATCCGGAAAAAGAAACCACACTGGATAAATTAGACCATGTCATATTGCTGCCGCTGGATGTTACCAATCTGGAGCAAATCAATTCCACCGTTAAAAGTGTAACGGAAAAGTATTCCGTTGATGTAGTACTCAATAATGCAGGATACGGTTTAATAGGTCCCCTGGAGGCATTTAGTGATGAACAAATTCAACGACAGATAGAAACCAACCTGTTGGGTGTGATCAGGGTTTCAAAAGCATTTACTACGTATTTCCGGGAGAAGAAGAATGGCATTTTTATCAATATCACTTCAAAGTTCGGACTGATGGGTTATCCCACCTGTTCCGTTTACAGTGCTACCAAATTTGCAATAGATGGCTTTTCAGAAAGTATGGCTTATGAACTTGCACAGTTTGGGATCCAGGTAAAGCTGATTGCGCCGGGAGGTATGCAAACTGATTTTGCCGGTCGCTCCATTGACTTTGGACAACATGATGCCTATAACCAGCTCACGATAGAGGTAAGCAAAGGTTACAGTGCGGAGAAAATAGCGGAGTATTCGAAAGTAGAAGAGGTGGCACAGGTGGTATATGAAGCCGCTACGGATAACAAAAATCAGCTCCGTTACATTGCCGGAAAAGATACCATAGAAATGTATCAGGAACGCATGGAGAATGGAGTGGAAACGCAGGTTCAAAATATTAAAGCGATGTTCAGCTTTTAAATTTCCCGCAGCCGGGATGCAGGCAAACAGGCAGTCTTAAAATCAAAAGCTGCCAATGCACCATCAGCTGAAATCAGTGTCGCTACAGAACATTTCCTAATTTTGGTAACAGTAAATACTGCATATAAATGAAAAGTCAACCCAAGATATTCCGTTCTATAACTGAACTGCATAAGGCAATGGGTCAGGCAAGGCCTTTGCATCCGCTGATCAGCATTTTAAATTACGGACAGGCCGTGTTTGACCCAACGGATTTTGAACAGGGAATCATTTTAGATTTTTACAAAATATCCTTTAAAACAAATTTCAGTGGCAAGCTACGTTACGGGCAGGGATATTATGATTTTGAGGAGGGAGGAATGTCATTTGTGGCACCGGGACAAATTTTAAAGATGCAGGATGAAGAGGCCAACTACGATGGTATGTCCCTGCATATTCACCCGGATTTTATCCGGCCTTATCCGTTAAATACGACCATCAAACAATACGGTTTTTTTAATTATTCCGCTTCCGAAGCGCTGTACTTGTCAGACAAGGAAAAGGAAACCATACTGGGGGTGTTCCATAAAATCCAGGAGGAACTTGAGGAACGGCTGGATCATTTCAGCCAGGACGTGATCATCGCCCAAATAGAATTACTGCTCCATTACAGCAATCGATTTTACAACCGCCAGTTCATCACCCGTAAGGCAGTAAACCACGATGTGCTGAGTAAACTGGAGTTATTGCTCCATGACTATTTTAATGACGAAGCGTCGATGAAAACAGGACTTCCTACTGTACATTTTGTGGCTGAACAATTGCACCTTTCTCCCCGTTACCTCAGTGATCTGCTGCGTAACCTTACCGGTCAGAATACGCAACAGTTTATTCATGATAAATTAATTGAAAAGGCGAAGGAGTATCTGTCAAAAGACAACCTTACGGTGGCCGAAGTAGCCTATCTGCTTGGCTTTGAACATCCCCAATCCTTTAATAAACTGTTCAAGAAAAAAACCAATTTCACCCCCACTGCATTTAAACAATCATTTCATCACAATTAGAGGTCGGCCAATACTTAAAGCGGCCGGATAATTGACCACCACATTCATCATCAGACACCTGTCAAATCTGAAGGGTAACAGGCAATTAAAATAAATCAAAGATGTCCTACTGCAGTTACATTGACCACATGCAACCGGAAGAAAGAAGACTGTTGCATAAAAATTACCACGATAATCATTATGGCTTTCCTATCCATCAGGATAACGAATTGTTCGGCCGGCTCATCATGGAAATCAACCAGGCAGGTTTAAGCTGGGAAACTATTTTGAAAAAAGAGACTGCTTTTAGAAATGCCTATAGTGATTTCAATATCAGCAAAATCGCAGCTTATACAGAAAAGGACAGGGAAAGGCTTTTAGCCGATTCGGGGATCATCAGAAATAAGTTAAAAGTAACTGCAGCGATTGAAAATGCAAAAGTCATTATTTCCCTGCAAAAAGAATTTGGCTCTTTTGAAAAATGGCTTGACCACCATCATCCGAAAAGCAAGGAAGAATGGGTGCAACTGTTTAAAAAAACATTTCGTTTTACGGGTGGTGAAATTGTAAATGAATTTTTGATGAGCACAGGATACGTAAAGGGTGCGCACAATGAAAGTTGCCCGGTATATAAAAAAATAATGAAAGCAAAGCCCGCCTGGTCGAGCAAATAACTGCATCGGTCTATTGACAGGTTATAATAAGTTACAGGCGATGGTTTGGCTGCGGTCAATCCTGTTTAGAAACCATCAACTGTGATTTTGCCCGGGTAAAAGCCCCCGTCATTATTGGTGGAAGAAGTATCTTATTTGTTCTTCATCAATCCAGATAGGCCTCAATGGTTTTAATAAGGCCGTCATTATTAACGTTGAATTCAAGACCTCCGGTTTCATGGCCAAAATCTCCGGTAAAATCAACAAGTGCGATGGCATGTTGAGGGGTATCGATCTTAAAAGATTCTGCCCTGGTTTGTGTATGGTAATCAATAAAAAAACGTTCGAGATACCTGCGGACACCCGTGGTGTTCCTGAACGTTTCGCCCACAGAGACATCCTTAATCACTGCATCTTTAGCAAAAAGTGTAAGTAATGCATCGATATCAAATTCATTGGCAGCATTTATAAATTGCTTGATTATTGTCTCAATTTGTACTTTTTTCATAGACTTGTTTTAGTTATTAACGGTTCTATTTACCAATCATTTTCATTGAGATGTTCCATAGTCGGTTCGCATTTCCTTTGTCAAGTGCATACATTGCAACTCCCTGATAATTGGCAGGTCGCTTTGTAACAGTTTCAACTTCGTTACAGTTTTCAAAATAGCGTCCACCAACATTATTGAGCAACGGTGAAGTTGCCAGGAGGATTGAAGTTGCTGCCCCTTGTTGTGGCGTTTTATGAAGTTCTGGTGCAGAACGAAGCTTTCCACCAACGTGTTTTTGAAGATTTGTCAATATGGCTCCAGGGTTCAAAGCATTTACAGTAATTCCGTCCTTTAACCAACGTTCAGTCGCACCAACAGCGAATAAAATGCAAGCCGTTTTTGATTGTCCATAGGAAACCAAAGGGTCGTAAGGTCTAAACAAAAAGTTTATGTCGTCAAAGGCAACAGGTGAAAATAGATGTCCACTTGAAGCTACAACTACTATTCTTGCAGAACCTGCACTTTCCAAAGCATCATGTAATCCAACAGACAAGGCAAAGTGCCCCAAATAGTTTGTCATAAATTGCATTTCAATACCGTCTGGCGTTTTTTGCAAATCTGGTATTGCCATTACGCCTGCATTGTTAACCAGTATATCCAGGGCACCTTTCCAATTGTCAACAAAATTATTTATTGAGCCGAGGTTATCTAGGTCAAGTTGAGCAACGTATATTTTATTATTTCCCGTGGTCGAAATTATTTTATCTGCCACCTCTTTTCCGCCTTCAACATTTCTTGCAGCAATGGTTACTTCTGCACCTGCCTTTGCCAAAGTTTTTACGGTTTCTATTCCAATCCCTGATGCACCGCCTGTTACAATGGCTCGTTTATCTGTCAAGTCAATCCCTTGTATAACTTCATCTGCTGTCGAGAGGAAGCCGAAATTTGTCTTTATTAATGTCATTAATAATAGATGTTTAAATTTTGTGGGAATAATTACCGCTAACAGAATATCTTTTACTACCCGAGCATTTTATTACCACACTACATTGTGACAAAAAAGTATTTACATTTTATTTTTGAATATACCCGGTTGCATCACCCCGTGTGTCATTTTATATTTTGCTCACTACATGATAGATCAGGATTCCTCTTTCATAATGATTTAAAATCTGAATACCCATAATAAAGGAAGTACGCATAATGGCTTTACCCTGTCTGACAAAGCGGTAGGTTTCCAGAACTGATACATAAGGCTCGTTTACATAAATTTTTTCCTGGATCCACCATAACCCCTGTTTTGCAAACTGGAAATCACTCGTAAATCCTCTTTCATGTAAATCAATAATTACAGCATGTTTTGCTAATTTTTTTTTCATGACGCAGCAGCATTTAATGCAAATGCTGAAGTCAATTTGAATGCCATTCATTAAGACTTTAAGAGTCATGTACTTATAAAATAAACCTGCATTTAAAAAAATGATATTTCGCGATTAAGCGAAACCAGTGACGAAATGTAGTGATCTGCCAGGCTGTTTTCTAAATACAGCAACCATTTGACTGAATGCAATTGCAGGAGTCGCTGAATATTTTAAATCTCTATCAGATATCGAATCATTCAATTGACGTCATTTGACATTGAACTTTATAACAAAGTAAATTGAGCCTCATTACAAAGTAAAGCAATAAGTTTTAGCAGAGTTTTGCACAAACAAAAACACAGATTATGCAAATAATAGATAAACAATTCATTAATGGAACATTTATTACGCCTCACGGCATACAGCAATTAGAGCTTGAAAATCCTGCCACGGGAGAAATCATCACCAGGGTAACTTTAGCAGATGAAACAGATACACAAAATGCAATAGCCGCTGCTAATGCCGCATTTAAAATCTATTCGCAAGCCAGTTTAGAGACCCGGCGGGATTACCTGCAAAGGATTCATGATAAAATGACTGAAAGGCTGGACCCTTTACTGGAGATTATCAGCAATGAATATGGCGCACCGCAATGGTTTGCCCAATTCGCTTTACAGGATGCTGCGAGATCCTGGTTAGTAGCCAGGGAGCAGGTAAATCCTGAAACATTCCGTTATAATTTAAAAGAAGGTACCGAGGTAATACTGGACCCTGTTGGCGTTGCCGGTTTAATAAGTCCATGGAATATTAGTGTTTGGTTCATGTGCGTAAAAGCATCTACCGCCCTTGCTGCCGGATGCACCGTTGTAATGAAACCAAGTGAACTCAGTGCCCGGCAGAATAATGCAATGGCTGAAATATTCAATGATGCCGGCCTTCCCCCGGGAATAATCAATGTTTTGCAGGGAACAGGCGATGTTGTAGGCAGCGAGATCACCCGTAACCCGGGCATTCATAAAATCTCTTTCACAGGTTCAACAGCTATAGGAAAATTAATTGCCAGGCAAGCCGTAGATAGCATGAAAAGAGTGACCCTGGAATTGGGAGGAAAGTCGCCATCCATAATAATGGACGATGCGCAACTGGAAAATGCCATTCCTTTTGTGTTGCAGGTAGGACTGCAAAATAGCGGGCAATCCTGTACAGCAGGAACACGTATATTGATTCCTGAAAGCAGGGAGGCAGAAATAATTGAAGCGTTAAAGAAAGGGATTGAAGCAATGAAGGTAGGTCCGTCAACAGACCCGGATTCAGCCATCGGTCCGATTGTTTCAAAAAAACAATACGAACGGATTCAGTCCTATATAAAAAAAGGTATAGAAGAAGGAGCGGAATTATTGACCGGAGGTTTGGCGCATCCGGAAGGTTTGGAGAAAGGAAACTTTGTAAAGCCAACCATCTTTGTAAAAGTCGACAACCACATGACCATCGCTGCAGAAGAAATTTTTGGTCCTGTGCTATCAGTTATTACCTATAAAGATGATGCTGACGCCATCCGGATAGCCAACGATTCTGCTTATGGCCTGCATGCCTATATAGCAGGTGCAGATATTAAAAGAGCGAAAGCCATCGCCGAAAAGCTCCAGGCGGGCAGAATCGCTATTAACGGATTTGTAGATGAGCCGAGAGCTCCATTCGGAGGCTTCAAACAATCTGGTATTGGAAGAGAATTTGGCAAGTTCGGCCTGGAAGCTTTTTTGGAACCTAAAGCCATATTTGAAGTTAGAAATTAGTATACTGATGTTTGGTCTTGACTTAAAATTCAGCTGTACTTATGCCAAAAATAATTCCGACGATTTTGTTATTAAAAGTGGATATTCAACATACATTGATGAGCTGTAAATTTTAAAAGTCCGCCGTCAATGGTGGAATTCGCAGGAGGACCAGCTGCAGCCGGAAATTCCATTAGTATTCTCCGGCGCACTTTTCCAGCATTTACCCTATGGCTGGATGATGAACTGGAAAAGAAATAAAAAAGGGGGAATGCATTGAATATTTTGTGCCATTGCTGGCGATACTTTACATTGTTGTGATTAAGGGAAACGGTGTCAGTTGACAAGTGGTTAAAAAGCCAGATTAAAAAAAAGATAGGCAAATCCATTTTTGACCTCAACTGAAATACTCAACTAAGAATAAGCTACTATAAATTATTGAAAACCTAGAATATTTCTACAGGCTTTCAATTTTTTGCTTGCCAATGCAGGATAATTTAATTTAGTGCTATTAATTCCCGGCAGCTTATGCTTGATAATGAACGGAATCAAGATAGTATTCTCTTGGCTTTGAACACTCAAATCATCCGTATACGCGGTAAGGGAGACATGTTGTACCTGGTACGTGACAGTTTAAAGCAATTCCTTTCCTTTGATGACAGTTTTATTTTGAGGTACAACAAAAATAACAGGACTTGCAGACCGTATATTTTTCATGCAGAAAAAGGCAGATCGGGAAATGCAGAATTTGAATACAATGTTAACACTGAATACCCAATAGACAATGACAGTATAACTGATTTGAACACCCCTGTTGTACAAGATGTAGAATCACTTTTTCTCAGCGGTAATAAAAATGTTTCCTTTATTCATCGTACCGGTATAAAGGAATATGTGGTATTGAAACTGGTGGAAGGAAATGAATTAATTGGATTGTTTGTATTGCTGTCTGAAAACAAAAACAACTTTAACAAGGAAGCCATTGAACTTTTGGAAAAGTTATCTTACCCAATCTCTATCGCTACTGCCAATATTATTGCCAATGAAGATATTGTAAAGAGAGAAGAAGAGAAAACAGTACTCCTTTCATTAAGCAAGGAAATTGCGATGTTGAATAACAGGGAAGACCTATTTGAAGTGGTAAATACAAGAATAAAAAAACTGCTGGAGGTCGAGGAATTTGGCATTGTCCAGATTGATGAAGGTGGGGAAACCTACAGTGCATTTATGTTGGATTTTTTGGACCGGACGAAAAGCATCAGGACATATAATGATCTGGCCTCAGCCAGGTACAGTGTTAATGACCCATTATTTACGCTGGTAATGAATAATGAAGACCCCACCCTTCTGGATTTAAAAGAGATGATAAAAAAACCCGGAATGCCAGGGTATATTAAGTTTTGGAAACCTGCAAGGTACAAGTACTATCTGACCGTTCCGCTTCGGGTAGGCCGGGTAAATATAGGCTTCGTAAATTTTCATATCGACAACCCGGAATCCATTGGTGAAAAAAAGAGTCTAATTAAAGGCATATGTGCGCAGCTCGCCGTTGCCGTTTCAAATATACTTGCCAAAGAAAGAATACAGGCCAGGGACGAAGAAAAAAACCTGCTGCTCTCCCTGAGCAATGAAATAGCGGCACTAAAAAACCGCGAAGATTTATCCCGGGTAGTTAACACTAAAATAAAGACCTTGTTTTCTCTGGAAGAATTTGGTATTGCACAAATAGATGAGGGTGGAGAAACCTACAGTGCTTTCACATTAGAGTTTAATTATAAAACAAAACAATTCTCAGACTATACATCCATCACTTCTGCCAGGTACAGTGTTCATGATCCGCTATTTACTCAAGTGATGCTTTCTGAGGATCCGGTTATGTTTGATGTAGCCGAAATTGCCAAACAGCCAGGTATGCCAGACTATGTTGGTTTTTGGAAAAAAGCCGGATTTAAATATTATTTAACTGTGCCACTTCGTGTAGGCGGAACCAGTATTGGGTTTGTAAATTTTCATTGTCAAGATAAAAAAACAATCGACACAAAAAGCATTTTGTTAAAAGGCATTTGTGCTCAATTAGCTGTTGCTGTATCCAACATTTTGGCCAACGAAGAAATTCTGGCAAGGGAGGCTGAAAAAACCAGGCTGCTGGAGTTTAGTAATGCAATGGCTTCAGTAAGCGATAAACAAATGCTGGCTAAAATTCTGAAAAATCAGCTAAACGAACTATTTGGAATTGAAGATTATGTTATCCATGTACTAAGCAAGGACAAAAGGACACATCGTCCAATTTTATTTGACCCTGAAGCCGAATTTGCCCGACACCCCGATTTTCTGAAACTACTGGAGATTGATACAGATGTTAATGACGGAGTGTTCAATACCATCCTTGCTTCCGAAGAGCTGGTTATTTTTAATGTTCAGGATTGGTTCAGATCTGACACGCCTCCTACCTATGCTAACGCCGCAGCGTCTATCAACCTGAGACAAATGGCCGGTGTTTCAATCAGACATGGCCAGGAGAATATAGGAATAATGAACTTTAAAAAGGATGGAATAAGTGACATTAGTATACAACGACCTTTATTTAAAAGTATTTGTTCCCAGATTGCCATAGCCGTATCTAACATTATGGCAAATGAAAAGATACTTGCACGAAACAAGGAAAAAAAACTCCTGCTTTCTTTTAGCAACGAAATTGCGGCGGTACAAAGCCGGAGAGATCTTTTTAAAGTGGTGAATGGAAAAATAAAGCAGTTATTTGCAATTAAACAGTTAGGCTTTTCAAAAATAGACGAAGGGGGAGAAACCTACAGTGCTTTTTTAGTAGATGTCGGTGAACACATAGAGAGCAACCCTGATTTTGCCAAAATGGTTAATGCAAAATTTGACGCACATGAGGCTGTGTTTAAGGAGGTGATGAATTCTGAAGATCCGATCTTGTATGAAGTATCCGATTTAATGAATAGGCCCGAAAAACCAGCATATGTTGATTTTTTAGCTGCAACAGGAATTGAGCGGATAGTATTAGCCCCTTTGCGAGCTGGTGGCGTTAACATAGGAACTGCGCAGTTAATACTTGAGAATGGTGCTGCGTTCGATATAAAGAGTAACCTGCTTAAGGGAATTTGTTCGCAATTGGCTGTAGCGATTTCAAATATCCTGGCGGCTGAGAAAATTCGTGAAAGCGCCAGCGAAAAGACAAAACTGTTGGAATTAAGCAATGCCATCGCCTCCATTCATGACAAGTTGAGTTTTCTTCAACTCATTAATACTAAACTGACAAAGCTTTTTTCGTTTTCACACGCCATGATAGCTTGTATAAATGAAGACAAAGAAACGTGCATTACCTATTTACTGGAGCCACAGGGAGAAAGCCCGGGAAACTGGGACTATAAAGAAGTTATTGTCGCCAACATACCACTCAAGAACGGCGTGTACGAATTAGCGGCAGAGGGTTTTGTAATTGTAGACCTGGAAAGATTCAGTGAAGCACCGGATTTCATAAAAAGAAACTATGCCATTGGAAGCGTTGAAATGCTACTTGCACCATTGAAAGAGGATAAAAATACTATTGGTTTTTTTATGTTTTTTGCAAAAGTGAAAAATGGATTTGATGCTAACCAACTGAATATTTTATCCGCCGTTTCTCACCAGCTTTCTATAGCAGCAGCAAATATTGTTGCCAACGAAAAAATTCAAAAACAATTAGAAGAAATAAAAAGGTATAAACAACGACTGGAAGAAGAGAATTTATACCTGCAACAGGAGATCGAAACATCAAATAACCATAGCGATATTGTCGGTACAAGTGCCGCAATTAAAACTGTATTCAGGCTTGTATCGCAGGTTGCCTCTTCGGATAGCACTGTTTTGTTGTTAGGTGAAACGGGCACAGGAAAGGAACTTATTGCAAGGGCCATTCATAATGCATCGCCACGGAAGAATAAATTAATGATTAAAATTAACTGTGCTGCGCTGCCAGCTAATTTAATTGAGAGTGAATTGTTTGGTCATGAAAGAGGAAGTTTTACCGGGGCATTTGAAAGAAGGATCGGAAAATTTGAATTGGCTAATAATGGTACTTTATTCCTGGATGAGATTGGAGAAATGCCATTAGAGTTACAGGTAAAATTATTAAGAGCGCTGCAAGAAAAAGAAATAGAACGTATTGGAGGTAAAACCACCATCAAAACCGACGTACGCATCATTGCAGCTACTAACCGTGACCTTGAAAAATTGATGGAAGAAGGCAAATTCAGAAGCGATCTGTTTTACAGGCTAAATATATTTCCGATTCAACTTCCGCCACTCAGAAAAAGACGTGAAGATATCCCACAACTGGCATCGCATTTTACCATGCGGTTTTCAAAAAAAGCAGGAAAGAAAATAACAAATTTCAGCAATAAGGCGCTGGAACAATTACAGCAGTATGATTGGCCCGGTAATATCAGGGAACTGGAACATTTGATCGAGCGAAGCGTACTGCTTACTACTGGTGATACGATTAAAGAGGTAGATCTTCCAAATAAAAAATCCAGGGCGGTAACTGAGTCAGGATCAGAAAGTTTTAAAATCCAGACGATCTTTGAAAATGAGAAAGAATATATTCTAAAAATTCTTCAACATGTCAATGGTAGAATTGCTGGTGAAGGTGGAGCTGCAGAGATCCTGGGAATTCCTCCCAGCACACTGAATTCCCGAATCAAAAAATTGGGCATCCGCAGAGAGCACAGAGGCTGACCACTACCTGATCACCACATTGCTATGCAGAAGCTAATTGCAGCCGGTATTCTGAAGGAGAATGTCCGAACTCAGATTTAAATAACCTGGAGAAATGAGCAATATTTTCAAATCCCAGGGTATAACAAATATCAGTTACAGTCATTTTCGTAGTCACTAAAAATTCCTTGGCTTTCCTTAATCTCCTTTCACGTATCCATTGCGAAGGAGGCATATTATAAGTCGAAATAAAGTCTCTTCTAAAGCTTGATAAACTTCTTCCACACAGGCTGGCAAGTTGATTGATTGACAGCGGATTCAACAAATTATCTTCCACCACAGTGGTGATATTGGGGCGGTAACTTTTTTTAAGATTAAGCAAAAGATCCAGCATTTGTGTATTGGTACTGGCCAGGCAGAACAATAATTCCAGCAGCTTAATGCGCAGCAGGCTGCCTTCAATTTTAGCGGCATCTCCAATATAAGGAGTAAGAGAATTGATGTATACCTGCAGGTGGCTATTCAGTAAACTTACAAATATTTCTGAGGCCTCATCATTGATGATCTGAGATAACCGGGTAATTTTAGTAAACTCTTTAATTAATTCATGACTGATTAGAAAAACAATAAATTCAACTTTACCCCCTTTCTGCTGATCCGTTTCTGCACGAAAATCCACCATCAGATTATTCTTAAGAAATGCCATCTGATTTTTACCAACTGCATAGCTCGATTTTCCATAATTCAAATTAAGCTTTCCATTTACTGTTACCAGTAAAATATTATCATCGCAAAACACCCGGTCCGACTGGCCTTGATCGAAGCTGTAATGCCTCACTGCCGCTTCTCCGTGAAAAGCAGTACCATTTATACCGAAGTTAAAAAGACCGGCTCCAGCGCCGCACTGCCTGAACGATTCCTGTTGTAACATAATTGAGTTTTAATGGTTCAATAGTTCCTGAATACCCACAACAAATTCATAACTAAAATGCGTTATTGCAATCGTTGAAAAAGCTGAGGGTCCAAATGACCGCATAGTAATTTCAAACCAGATGCCAGGTTATAAAATGTTGATTATCTGTTAGATATATAAAACGAAAGAGATTTTAAATAGCGATATTTCGCCATTTCACTATTCAGTGGTTAAATATCGAAAGAGGAGAATCGCAAACAAAGCTGGATGATGCTTGTTGAAGAGGATGAGTATTGGAGAGTAAAAAAATGGAGCAATGTATAATAGCAAAACCGGATGTCATTTCCTGACATCCGATAAAAATTTTATTGTGATTGACCGACTTCAAAGCATTTACTCAATGTCCGCTAAGATGCGCCCTTATCATCCAGGCCATTTTTTCATGCTTTTCCAGTAATTGAACTGCAAAATCGCTGCTTCCCACGTCTTTGTGTTTATCTGCAAAAAGTGTAATCAGCCTACGCAGATTATTTATTATTGTTTCGTGTGAACCCAACAGATTTTTTAACTGATCATTCTGGGAATTAGTGAACGGTTGCTCTATCAGGCTGGTCAACTTCAGGTAATCTTCCAGTCTTCCTTCAGCATAAAAGCCAATGGTGCGGATCCTTTCAGCAATATCGTCAATCATATCATTTATCTCATTCACCTGCCTCTCGTAAAACTGATGCATTTCGCTAAAATTTGAGCCTTCAATATTCCAGTGATAGTTTCTTGATTTAGTGTACAAAATGAACTCGTCTGACAGTAATTTATTCAATTCACTACTAATTACCTGTAAATGGTTTTCCGGGATGCCAAGATTTGGTTTCATATTTTTCTATTGATGCTGCTTGTTAAAAGATGATGAAGTTTTTAGGAATAGCAAATAATTCCTGGCAAGGTAAAATGAAGCTCCTGCAATGACTTTACTATTTCATTATTTTATGTTGATTTTTTGATTCAGCCTGTTGACTGCTTTTTAACCATTGCGAAAGCGGGTGATCAACTTTGGTGAATCTTCATGTTAATGAAAATGACTGCCACAGTCAAATACGCCTCATTCATAATCGCCAATTTTGTAGACGGAATTTATCCTTGGGGGTGCAATGGTAACAGAGATACAAAAAGCAACCCAGTAATGGCAGCCAGGCAATATAAAAAATTACATTCAACACTATGGTTCGTTTTAATAACAGTATCCCAATTCGGGAAGTAAAGTGATCATAAAATCTTCTGGTAGAATTATTATTGGCTATAGATAAACTAATTAATTTATGTCAAATTTAAAAAAGGTCTGGTTAATAACAGGATGTTCACGTGGCATTGGACGTTCACTTTCAGAGGCTGTACTTGCTGCAGGTAACGAGCTCGTGGCAACGGCAAGAAATCCTGAACAAATTAAAGATCTGGCAGAACGTTTTGGAGACAAAGTAAGAGTATGTGCACTTGATGTAAAGAGCGAAACAGATGCCGAATCTGCGGTTAAAACAGCCATTGGTGCATTCGGACGATTAGATGTATTGGTAAATAACGCAGGCTATGGTAATATCAATTCGATTGAAGAAACCACCATCGCTGAATTTCGTGCTGAAATTGAAACCAATTTGTTCGGTACTATCATCGTTACTAAAGCTGTCCTTCCTTTTATGCGTAAACAAAGGTCCGGACATATCATTCAATTCTCTTCTGTGGGTGGCCGCATAGGGCCAATAGGAAGAGGACCCTATGCTGCTGCAAAATGGGGAGTGGAGGGATTTTCTGAAGTACTTTCAAAAGAAGTTACACCACTAGGTATCAAGGTTACAATAATTGAACCGGGAGGTTTCCGTACAGATTTTGCCGGTAAATCTGCTATCATAAAAGAAGGTTTAGCAGATTACGAAAATACAGTTGGCCGAACAGCCCGGTTTCAGCATGACTATAATGGCAAACAACCCGGCGACCCGGCTAAAGCTGCCAATATTATACTCCAGATTACGCAGATGGAACAACCGCCCTTGCGATTATTACTCGGTAGTGATGCAGTGAATGCAGCAGAACAAAATGACCTGGTTAAAATGGAAGCTGATAAAAAATGGCGACACCTTAGTACTTCTACAGATATTAATTAAATGTAAAAACCAGCATCCTAGTGAATTTTGACACCAGGGAATATTATAAAACGAAAGATGAAACAAGCTATTAACGTACCCATAATTTTAAATATAGTTAAAACCATCGGAGATGAGTTTGCCATGGATTTTAAGAAAGAAAGAATACCTGCAGGTTCATCCCAATTTCTCCTGTTATTTAATACAATCGAACAAAAATGCCTGAGTTATATGAAGGATACTATTTACAAATATTATCCCGGAATTCCCTGGGTTGAAGATGAATTGAATTTCGAAAAACAAAAAAAAGCAAATGATTTACCTGACTATTGGATTTGTGATACAATGGATGGTGCAGTACAGTATATGCAGCATTTGCCGGGTTGGACAATCAATCTGGTGCTGATCAGAAACGGTCAACCGAATCTGGCGATAATATACGACCCAATACATAAGGAAATGTTTTGGGCAGAAAAAGACCAGGGTGCGTTTTTGAATAATGTCAAGTTAAAAATAGCTCAAAAAACAGAGTCGAAGTACATGCTGACTTCTTTCAATCACCCTCCTTTACAAAACAGTGTGGATGGTTTAAATGAAAAAACAGGAGCGCTTATAGTAAGATTATTGAATGAATATGGTGCAGTTAGAAATTACGGCCCCTGCGGATTACAGATTGCGAATGTAGGCGCAGGAAGAATCGATCTGTTTTGCCAGGAGGGTTTAGATACCTACAACTGGATTGCCGGAATATTAATAGCAAAAGAAGCAGGAGCAGCCGTATTAAATATAAATGGCGATGCGTGGCAATGGGGTGACAATAGTTTATTGGTAGGCTACTCTCCTGTATTATTAAAGTTGGTAAACACTTTAAGAGAACAAGATTAAAAATAAATAAAAAAGAAAAAAATGATAGAAAAAAATCAAATAACCGGCGCTTATCAAATGAGTGATGAAAGAGCAATTCAACAGGTACTTGCGAAATATGTCAGAGCAGCAGATGCACTTGACGGGGCATCTTTAAGCAGTCTTTTTACTGAGGATGGTAAAGTTGAAATCTATTCTTTCAACAGCGGAAATCCTGTACGATTATTTGTGTTAACAGGCAAAGAAGAAATTGCAAATGCCATTTCCAACCTGATGAAACCGCATCCTGTAAGAGGCTGGAGTCATCACACAACACACGATCACATCATTTCAGTACATGGTGAAGTGGCTTTTATGGATGCTCAATTTATCAGGTTCGACTGCGTTGGTGCCGGTAAGCCTGAAGGCGGCTGGCCGGCAGGAACACTTGGTTTGATGGGTACAATAACTCCGACTGAATCCGGTTATTACAAACCTTCTCTAATTAAAACAAATGGGGAATGGAAGATTACCACTCACAGAATTTACCACGATATGACTTTCGTAATTCCCGGACAATAAAGTCAGCAAGCCATTTGTACCGAATCCCTGAAGCTGTTCCTTTTTACGGAACTGTCGCAGGGATTTTTTATTAGCGAATAATCGTAATGATAATTATCGTGGTATTGGTAGAAAGCTGATGCACCCGTTGCTCATCACTTCAGTAGTCTTTGTTTCTTCGGACAAATATCAAAGCAAATAACAAACAGCCTTCCATTTTCTACAAGGCCAGCTTAAATAGGATTCCCACTGTTTCCTGTAGACTGTCTCCAGGATGATTTTACTTTCGCTCATTAGGCGGAACCAATGTAAAAATTGAATAGCAATATTAGATGAAGTTGAAAGGAGGAAAAATGAGTAATCCGGTTTTGTAAAACAAATGCTGCGCTTAAACTTTCCCATAACCAAAACTATCCAGGTATCCAGGTATCCAGAATAATTCAATTGACATAGTATAAATATCATACAAAAAAATCCCTTAAAATTATACATGACCTGTGACTGTTTTGAAAAAATCCAATGCACCGGAAAGAGGGCTGTAAAACTGAAAACAAAAATGCAATATTCATAAAATAACGCTTTTATATAGTTGCTGTATTGTGCCTCTTGCAAGGAATCCCCTTCATAGATTAATGCACATTTTAAGACCAACAAACTGAACTAAAAAATCAAAAAGTTTGAATATTACGGAAAAATGAAAGCCAACAGTACAGCTGATCTTTACATGGGAAAGAAAACAATAGCAACCGGATAATATGTTTAAGGTATTCTGCCGCAAAACATCAGTGCCTGAGCTGGCACATATTTATAAGTAGATAAAAAATAAATCACCAATTATGAAAAAGTACATGATACTGGCAGGTGCACTGTGTGCAATGGGTTGCACCAATGGCCAACCGTCAAATTCCAAACAACAAAACAACACCGAAATGAAAAATGAAATTGCAGTTGCTGACTATGCAGCCGATCCTTTACTTGACAGTAAAACAAAAGCATTTTTAAAAGCCCTGAATACAAGTGGAGGAAAACCGTTGGAAACTTTAAGTCCAGAGGAGGCCAGGAAAGTGCTGGTTAATGCACAGGCTTCAGTTAAGGTTGATCTTTCAGGTATCGATGAATCCGAAAAAACCATTACTGCTGACGGACATACCATTAAACTGAATATAGTGCGTCCTGCAGGTGTAAAAGGCATCCTGCCGGTATTTATATTTCTCCATGGCGGTGGATGGGTACTGGGAGATTATCCCACCCACAAAAGAATGGTAAGAGACCTTACCGCACTCACTGGTTATTCAGGCGTCTTTATAAACTATACCCCTACTCCGGATGCCAAATATCCCACACAGGTAAATGAGATTTATGCTGCCACAAAATGGGTGGCCGAACATGGTGCAGAAATAAATGTAGACGGTAAAAACATGGCAATTGTCGGCAATAGTGTGGGAGGAAATATGAGTGCAGTAACCGCCATCAAGGCAAAGGAAAACAATGGCCCGGCCATCAAAGTACAAATACTGATGTGGCCGATAGTCGATGCAGACTTTGAGACCGCGTCGTACAAACAATTTGGTAAAGACCGTTTCCTCACTACTTCTGTGATGAAATGGATGTACGACATGTATACCACAGATCCCAAGCAACGCAAAGAAATCTATGCCTCTCCCCTGCAGGCTACAATTGAACAATTAAAAGGCTTACCACCTGCGCTGATACAGGTAGCAGGCAATGATGTATTGCGTGATGAAGGGGAAGCCTATGGGAGGAAATTAGATGAGGCAGGTGTACCCGTAACTGTTGTACGTTACAATGGCACTATTCATGACTTTGGCCTGCTCAATGGCCTGGCTGATTTGCCCGCAACACAATCTGCATTTATCCAGGCGGCGGCGGAATTGAAGAAATACCTGAAATAAAGCGTTGTTAGCAAGGTATCAACCACCATGCCCGCTAAAATCAACGTCCGATTCTTGTTGGATCACCTGATAAAGGGCGTGATAAAACACCTTTTAATCCAAAATATAATCATCATCATTTTCACAAACTACCGTTATGGGTAACAATAATAAATTAATGAAAGCGGCTATTTTAGAAGCACATGAAAGCTCCTTTAAAGTGTCGGAATTAGAGCGTCCATCCGTAGGAGATAGCCAGGTTCTTGTGCGTATTAAAGCAAGCGGAACAAATCCTCTGGATGTAAAAATCAGCAGCGGCAATGCTCCTCATGCCAAAGTCAAATTACCCGCCATACTGGGGATAGATTTAGCGGGCATTGTGGAATCAGTAGGACATGGTGTTTCCAATTTTAAAGTTGGGGATGAAGTCTTTGGAATGACAGGGGGGATTGGCAATGTGCCTGGATCTCTGGCAGAATATGCTGTTGTAGACGCCGACCTCATTGCCAGGAAACCCACCAATTTTACAATGAAAGAGGCTGCTGCCACCCCTCTGGTATTTATTACCGCATGGGAGGGATTAGTAGATCGGGCAAAAATTAAACCAGGGCAAAAGGTACTGATACACGGTGGAGCCGGAGGTGTTGGCCATATGGCTGTCCAGATTGCAATGGCTTTCGGAGCAGAAGTTTTCACCACTATTGCAGCAGAACAGGAAAAAACAATTGCCCATTTCGGAGCAACGACCATAAACTACGAGACTCTTGCCGTTGAACAATATGTGGAAGCATTAACGGGTGGCGAAGGTTTTGATATCGTTTATGATACAGTGGGGGGAACCACACTAGATAATTCTTTTCATGCGGTAAAAAAATATACCGGCCATGTGGTGAGCTGTCTTGGATGGGGCACCCATAAACTTGCCCCACTCTCCTTCAGGGCTGCCACTTATTCAGGGGTCTTTACCTTACTTCCACTTTTAACAGGAATCGGGAGAGCGCATCACGGAGAAATCTTACGGGAGGCAACAAAGCTTGCCGAGGAAGGAAAATTGAAAGTGCTCGTTGACCCCAGAAATTTTACGATGGAAGAAATTGAAGAAGCACATGGGGTGCTGAAAAACGGAAAGAACCTTGGTAAAATTGTAATTGATATTGACTGAATCAACCTAGATCCAATTTCAGGTTAATAGCAGCCAAATAAAAGTAAACATCAAATTAATCACTAAAAAAATATACTATGCCTTTTGTAAAAGTTACGTTGGTAGAAGGAGTATTTACCACCGAAGAAAAACATGCTCTTGCAGCAGCACTCACTGATGTTATGGTAAAATTCGAGGGATCAGAAGCCTTCCGGGAAGTAGTCTGGGTTTTAATTGAAGAACTCCATACAGACGGATGGCATATCGGAGGCCGGCCATTCCAGGGGCCAAAGTCACTGGAAGACACTTTAAGGCGCTCAGCGTCTGTTGTAGAAATGCTGAATGGTCACCCTGTCACCCGTCCGGAATGGGCTGCAGCGGTTCCGGTGAATGAAAAAAAATAATTCCACCATTACTGCGTCTATGCGGCAGCAGAGAAAGACCTTATTTATAGAACTTCCTTTTGTATTGGAGGTGGAGACAAATAGCTACAGGATAAGCAGCAGCGCACTACAATGATTTCATAAAGATGTGAAAATTAATGATCAGATTATGAATAAAGAACAAACAAATAAAATTTCACGTGTTGGCTTTTTACGCAGCGTTGGTATCATTACAGCGGGAACCATTCTTATGCCCAGGAGCCTGTTTGCACAAAACAGCCCGGTCATTACTATAAAAAACGAAGCCGCAAAAGCCAGCATTTCTGTTCAATCCCTTAGGGGGAATATTTACCTGTTGCAAGGTTCAGGCGGAAACATTGCAGTATTTAATGGGCCGGAAGGAATATTAATGGTGGATGGAGGAATCGCTGTATCCCGGAAGAAAATAGCTGCTGCTATTAAAGGCATCAGTACTAAGCCGATAAAATATCTGATCAACACCCATTGGCATTTCGATCATGCGGAAGGCAACGAATGGATTCATAAAACAGGGGCAACGATTATTGCTCACGAGAACACAAAAAAGAATCTGGGAAGCAAGATTACTGTCAAGGACTGGAATTACACCTTCCCTCCTGCACCAAAGGAGGCACTTCCCACCATCATTTTCCGGGATGAACACAAACTGAAATTTAATGGTACAGAAATTCAAATGAAGTATTACAAACCTTCCCATACGGATTGTGACATTTCTGTTTATTTCCCCGGGGCAGACATTCTTCATGTGGGTGATACCTGGTGGAATGCACATTATCCTTTTATTGATCATGATAGTGGCGGAACCATTGATGGCATGATTGAAGCCTCAAATTATAATCTTAGTGTTACAACAGACAAAACAATGATTATCCCCGGTCATGGTGCCGTCGGTAACCGCAACCAGTTACTCCAATTCAGGGATATGCTGGTTGCAGTCAGGGAAAAAGTAGGAGCATTAAAAAAAGATGGAAGAACCATGCAGGAAACTGTTGATGCAAAACCTACCGCTGCATTTGATGCCCAATACGGAAATTTTGTTCTGAATGGAGCTTTTTTCACCAAGCTTGTTTATGCGGATGTGTAACGCTAGGCAGCAAAAATTTAGGTTGTACGTAATTGTTAGTCTTTATTGAAACTGGCCCGTTCAAGGGATGTACAGTGTATGCCCGACAACTATCAATTTATCAAAAAGCATTACGTAAAATATCTGCCATGGAGCAACGACACCCCCTTCCGCCTTTTACATTGGAAAAGGCGAGACAAAAAATACAATTGGCCGAGGATGCCTGGAATAGCAAAGACCCTGTCAGGGTTTCAAAAGCATATTCCGTGGATAGCGAATGGCGAAACCGGAATTTATTTATTAATGGCAGAGAAGAGATTGTGGCTTTCCTGTCTGAAAAATGGAATAGGGAATTAGATTACAGACTAGTGAAAGAGTATTGGGCACATACCGATAACAGGATAGCTGTGCGGTTTGAATATGAATACCATAATGATGAGGGACAGTGGTTCCGGGCTTATGGGAATGAGAACTGGGAATTTGATGAGAATGGTTTAATGACCAGACGTTATGCAAGTATCAATGAACTGGAGATACTGGAAAGCGAAAGAAAAATAAAAATATAAAAGCGTCCGAAAGACATTAAAACAATTCAGATGGGTTCAGCTAAATTAAATACAAGTTTTATTTCGTTTCTTCCCGTTAGCCTTTTTGGCGGAATTCTGGGAATGACTGGATTAACTTTTTCCTGGAGGTTGGCAGAAGCAAAATGGGGCTTCCCGCACTGGATGAGCAAAGCCATTGGCCTGTTAGCTATTGTTCTCTTCCTTGCTTTATTCACTGCTTATCTGGTGAAATGGATTAAATACCCATCAACAGTGATCAATGAGTTTAATAACCCGGTCTCCTCCCCTTTCTTTACCACTTTTATTGTGAGCCTGCTTTTGTTGCCCGGTATTGTACTGCCTTTTTCAGAACGAATTGCCACAGTTGTCTGGTCAGCAGGTGTAGCGCTGATCATACTATTCACGCTGTTGGTATTAGGCAAATGGATGAGGATTCAGCAAAACACATCTGATGCACAGCCATCCTGGTTACTACCGGTGGTGGGGATGCTGGATGTTCCGATTGTGGGAAGCCAGTTACATTTCGCTGGCGCCAGAGAAATCTGTTTGTATTGTTTTGCAGTGGGGGTATTCCTGGCGATCATTATCCTGCCCATTGTCTTTGCAAGATTATTTTTTGGGCCCCCTCTGCCCGAAGCGCTGCAGCCTACCCTTCTGGTATTATTGCTCCCTTTTGCGATAACCTATTCGGATTATGAAGATTTAACCGGGGGCCGGGATATCACGGGATCAATACTTTATTATGCAGGTTTATTTTTACTGGTGTTATTAGCCAGCAAAATCGCCTTATTACCTAAATGCTGTCCGTTCAGGGTATCGTGGTGGTCAGTAAGTTTTCCATTAGCCGCAATAACCATTGCGTCCTTCAGGTATACTTCGCATCCCACACCAATTCCGGTCCAGTGGATTCCCGCAGTTTTGTTACCCCTGCTGACACTGACGTTGCTATACCTGCTGACAATCACTTTTTACCGCATTATAACCAACCAGCTTTTCTTAAACAACAGTACAGCGGAAAATGCCACTAAAGGATTACAAACATCGGTGCGCTAAGACTTCCGGAAAAGCAGGCACATTTGATCCAGGATTAGGCAGAGAATTGCGGCATTCTATTTAAACCAAAATAACATCGGCAAGCTCCAACTAGTCCGTGTAAATTCGTATGGGAATATCGAATATTTTTTATTGAACTACCTACTTGAAGCACACACGCATTTAAATACGATTACATCGCCCTATCATATTAATCAGATCATTTTACATAGCTCAGCAAGCATTCCCCGTTGCAAAGGATGGAGCAGTGATTAAAATTGAAGGAGATGAATTTTAATTTTATCAATAAACATTAATTTAAAGAACAACGAAGGGCTAGGAGCTTCCGTACCAAAGCAACAGTGTACTGAAAGTAGTGTCACTGTGACTTGATTCGGCTTTGAGGTCCTCCCTTATTCCGTAGCAGTCTCATATAGTTTGCATCTTTACCGGTACATACTTTAGCATACAATAAATGTGATACAGGATCTTTTGCAGCATTGCAGTGCCTATTGAAGTTCAAACTAATTTACAGTGCCTGGTTGTTACTCGACGGCTTAATTATTTTATCTTGTTTATAAAGTATCCTGATAATAGGGATGGCAGCAGTGAGGCAAAGCAACACAGCTTGTATTGATCCTTCCGGTCCAAACTGCCCACCAGTCAATAGTTCGGAGCCAGTGATTTGCGTGGTTAACAAACTGCTTGTTTTTTCATTGCCGGAAGTGATGGCACCAAAAATTCCGTTCTGTGTAAAATTCCAGGCAAAATGTATAGCTATGGGCACCCATAAATTTCTGTAATACATATAGGCCGCACCCAGCAGCACACCCACCACGGTGATACATACAATCGATACCAGGGTAACATGCGGGTTAACAAGGTGCAAGCCTGCGAAAATCAATCCCGAAATAGTTAACGCAATCACGCTGCCCCATTTTTCTTCTGTAATTCTAAACACGATACCTCTCAGCAGTATCTCTTCTAATATCGACACCGTAAATGCAACGGTAAAAGGGATGATTAATGTGGCAACTGGGTTGACAGCAATTACCCGGAATCCGCCATACAGATATACCACAACAATAGTGAGGCATTGTAAACCGCTGCCGGTTACGATGCCCGCCAATAATTTCTTCCCGATACCTTTTGCTGATAGTTCCGTAACGATCCTGCTTTCGTACTTACGGTAAAAAAGCCAGTAGCTGCCGATTGTCAAAATGGATACGAAGATGCCTTTTATCAGATTTCTCGGATTGGTGTTGAGCGAATGAATACCGGGTATTTGCTGAAATAGCTGCTGCCCGATAATTACGGCTACCAGGCAGATCAATACGCCGAAAATTATTCTTACTAAAGCAGAATGTAATAGCTGCTGTTTAAAAATGGTTGTTGTCATGATTATTATTTTAGTTGTTTAAAATCTGTTCAGCAATTCGGCTCCGTTATCCGTGATTACTTTATTAAATGTGCATTACTGGTTCTCTTTTCTTCAAACACGCTTCCATCATTCACGAGTATTTTTATATCAGCATACTGTCCTTTGCTGTTTTTCACAAATTCTACCTGGGCATCTTTATCAAGTACAAAAAGATGGTTGGTTATAAATTTCAACTCTGAAACTGCACCGCCGTTGTTATCATTTTTACAATACAATTTATTTTTCTCCGGGTAGATAATCAAGCCCCCATAGGTACCTGCAAAAGGCAGTAATTCCTTTAAAGAAAGCCCCTGATTTGCCACATCTACCAGCAGCGCATTTAGGTAGTATAAATATTTGTTTTTCTCTTTTTGATCGGTTGCTGCTAATAACCGGTTCCTGAATATCATTTCCTGTGCTTTTAAGTAAGCCTTACTGGCAGTAGTTTGTGCATCCGGTATCACACCTTTTCCTTCCCAGTCTGTTTGCGTAACAGGGTTAAGTGAACGGGCGAATGGAATGAATACCATGAAGCTCTGACCAACTGAAAAAGGCATTTGCGGATGGGCGCCACCACCGGTTGTTTCGCCTACCACAATGGCTCTTTTCGCAACCTGCATTCCGTAACTAAAATCCTCTGCTCCTGAAAATGTATGCTGGCTGGTTAAAATGTAAACAGGCATAGAAAGGTATAGACTATCTGCTTTGGCAGGGTCTGCGTACAGAAAAGTGGTGACCAAATTAGTGCGGTTGACCAGGTCATTCATATGCGTCTTCTCTTTAAAAAAATAACTTTCAAGCTGGCTTACCATTTGCGGACTGCCGCCTATATTTTCTCTTAAGTCAATGATCAGCGCATCGGTATTGATTAAAAATTTAAGCACTGCAGTGATGATGGGTTTCGCCGCTTCAATATCATCTGTAAACAAATCAAATGGCAGGTAGCCGATATTACCGGGAAGTATCGCAGCTTTCTTAAACATGTAATTATTTTCTTTCCAGTATTTTTTTACACGCTGCACTTCTTCAGGACTGGATTGGGAAACCTGCTGCGGTATAAATCCGGGATCAAATTTTACCCGCATGTGAGGGTCGTGATACACAACATTTATATCATGGCCTATTTGTTCAGCCAGCTTTTGAGGACTGCTCAGCAAGCCTGCATAAGCGTTCTTATTTAGTTGCGATTTAAGATAGCCGGATATAATGACTGCCTTTTCGGGAAAAATATAATGCCTGTTTAGACTATCTGTTACAGAATTGATTAATTGACTGATGTTAACGGGTTGCGGTTTACTAATTTGTGCGCTACCTGTACACGGTATTATAAAAGCAAAAAGAAAAAGCAGGTGCGTAATTTTAAAAAGTTGCATTTGAATTTATTCATTGATTGTTGTGTGGCTAAATGATTTTTACAAATGGTAGCAGCTTACTGATAAATGCAGATCTTTAAATGACCTGGAATTTTATCTGCATCCCTGAGGCTTTCATAATAAATATTTCATCCCAGGTCTTGATATTGCATTTTATAAAGGACTTATTTCTTTTGCTTCAATCATGTTTCAAGCTTTAGTTTTGTCTCCGGAATGTTCCTTAACGACAACGTTTTTTTGAAACTTGCTATGACATTTAATGTATCTCCTTTTGCCAGGCACAGATCTCCCAACCCATCATAACAATTCGCTGTTCCCGGATAGTTTGCAATATTTAGTTTAAGCAATGCATCTGCCAGAACCAAAGCTGAAAGCGAAATGCAGCCATTACTTCAACGTTTACTCCTACTATTGGCAATACTCTTGGTGTGCGCCGTTTTTTATTCGCTTTTTAAAAAATCATCAAGAATTTTATTAAAAATTTCGGGTTGATCCATTAATGGTAAATGTCCAGCATCTTGAATTAAATGAATCTTTGCATTTGGGATAATTTTAGCTGCTGCTTCACCATATTCAACAGAAAATAATTTATCATCTTCCCCCCAAATGATAAGTGTTTCATTTTTTATTTGCTTTAATAATTCTTCTGATATTTTAGAGACTGCGGTTCCACGCCCTTGCTTAAATGCATTTTTTCCTCCTTTATATTTGAGAACGGCTATTGAGTAGCTACTATGGTTCGGGTCTCTGTTTATAGGTTTATGAAGTATATAACGGGAATTAAAACGATTTGCCATTGATGATGGAAAACTATTCATCCATATTGTTCCAATTAAAGGCCAAAAAGAGACTTTTGCACCTAAACCTGCAGAGTCAACTAAAACAAGCTTATCAACCATTTCAGCATTTTCTATGGCAAAATGCAACGCAATGGCACCACCTTGAGACAATCCGACAATATGAGCCTTTGATATTTTCAATTCTTTCATGAAATCTTTGAGCCAGGTTGAAAAATATGACCTGTTATAAGGCGCATCAGGTTTATCAGATTCTCCATATCCAACTATATCTGGTGCTATTACTTGAAAATTTTCAGAGATAGTATTAATTGATGGATACCAGGTAACAGCACCTGCACCAGCTCCATGCAGGAAAATGACAGGTTTACCATTTCCACATAATAAGTAGGTGGTTTTAATTGTTACAATAGTTACTTCTCTTTGTTCAACTAATCCTTCTATTTTGTCGATTAGAAGTTGCCTATAGTTTTTTTTATTCTCTTTTTTCATGTTTTTCCCTCGTTAGAATTAATGAATGTCAAAAATTGCCGCTAACTTAAAGGTTGGTGTATGCAATTGCCTGCTGTTCTTTAGCGATTCTCTTTATTGGGTAAACTATAAACAATTTTGCCTGTAGGGTCGAGAAAATTTATTTTTGAACCTGCAATAGTGACTATCAATTGTTGAATATTTTTTAAAGTTTATTTTCAAGTTTTTTGATTGCTAATTTATGATACAAAACTACCCTGGCTTTCAGCGCCTCAAAGGACAGCCCAATGTCAGATACAGACATATACAATCATTCGCTTTCCATTTGAATACCGGCAGTGATTCCCGATGGCCTGAATCCTTTAACTACCAGGTAAATGCCCAGCGAGAATTCAAACAGTGCAACCAGTACTGCGGACAATCCTGCCAGGGGCGAATGTTGCCCGATTACACCGAACAGCATAGCTACATAACCCGCCACCAACGGCACTGCTCCCACCATCCCAATGATCGCAAGGCCTCGTGGTACCAGGCGGGACTTGTACAACATGAAACCAAGCAGCAGATCGCATATAGCCGGCATAAAACTTTGCCCGAGTAAAAAGATGCGGTCATAAAGCACTGAAAGTGCATGACCGGTAACCGATGCAGCTGCACCGGATCCTGCTTGTCTTAACGTTACTATTGACAGCAGAAAAGCCACACCAACGAAGATGGTGCCCGATTCAAGAATGCGTGCGGCAACAAGGCCCAATGCGGCACTTTCATTTTGTTTCCTTAGCACCGGGTACAACACCACTGCGGTGCTGATGCCGGCGAGTGCCACGATGATTTCGAGAATGGCACCAATGATGGCAGCGGTATCAGGCCCAGGACCTGTGATATAGTTTGCAGCATGCACCGGACGATAGAGTGCCAACGTTGGGATGGATACAAATGTGAGCAGGTACAATATGCCTGCAGTGAGCGATCTTTTCCGCAGTGAAGTCATCGGCACGCTTGCTGTTGGTACATCCATGCGGAGAGCTATATTTTGAATGGTATTCATGTTGCTATTTTTTAAAATTGATCAACTGTTTTTTGTGAAACGATGGACAACACTGTGTTGAAAGAACGCCGTTAGGAGTATCAATTTCTTCCCAATGGGTTTGTTAACCATGCTTTGGAAAAATGCACACTCACCATCACTGCCCTGTTGTGTATTTCCCTGTCATACGATATGTCGCTTAAACCATAGCTGTACCGGATGTCAATGGCGATTCTTTTTTGTTTAAAAGGAAACTCAACACCACCACCCATCTGAACACCTGCATCCCACCGCTTAAAACCTCCGTCGGTATTATTGAAAGAGAGTTTGGTTGACAGATCGCCCATGGTGTTTTTGCCACTCAGGTTGTAGGCAATGGATGGCCCTGCATTCACGTAAAATCTACCCATGTGTAAACGGCCCAGCAGCGGTAATTCCAAAGTGTTTAAACGAAGGCTTGACTCGTTAGTGGTGATCGGATTGTTTACTTTTAATTTGCCACCTTTCCTCATATAATACAATTCGGGAACAATTGAAAATGCGGGTGTGATACCAGCCTGGAAGGATACGCCAGCCTGTATACCATTGGTTGACTTTTTATAGTCGGCCAGCGATTTGTTGGCATCACCGTAATTGAGGTTAGTGCTTACCACATTGATCATCAAATCCAGGTAAGTGTTGGTTTGACCGAAGGTGTTTGCTGCCAAAAAAATCATACCCGTTACGAGTACTGTTTGTAATTTCTGCTTCATAATAATTTTTTTAAAGTTGGTTAATTATTTAACTGAAGCAAAAGTATAGGAACGGCTGTGGGCGTGCAATTCAGCTATGCAAAGCGAAGAATGATGTCTGCCAACGGGGCTTTTTAATCTTCCAAATTCCGGATGGATTATGGCTTGCTGTTGATGAGTTGAAGGAAGGCTTCCTTGTAGGTATCTGAAACTGGAATCAGCTGATCTGCAATTTTAATCCTGCTGCGTTCGATAGATTCTATTTTATTGATGGCAACCATAAAACTCTTATGTACCCTGCATACCAGGTGAGCTGGTATCAGCTGTTCGAGCTCGCTGAAACCCTGCAAGGTCATGATCTTTTTACCGGGCGTATGAATGCGTAAATAATCTCTCATCCCTTCTATGTAAAGGATGTCATTGATCATTATTTTTTCAAGTCGGTTTTCTGTTTTCACGAAAATAAAATCCAATGATTTTTCCGCTACACGCTTGCTTAAATTTTCCTGTGCTTTATTTACGGCTTGTAAAAAGCGATTGAATGTAAATGGTTTTAGAAGGTAGTCTGTAATGTGCAGCTCATAGCCCTTTAAAGCATATTCCTGGTAGGCTGTTGTAATAATAACCTGGCTGGTTATTTTAGAACTTTCCAGTAATTCTATGCCGGATAATTCATCCATATTAATATCCAGGAAAAGTACATCTACCTTATTGTTGTTCAGGTAGGTAAGGCCACTCAAGGCATTGTCGAACGTGGCGCTTAAATTTAAGAAGGGAACTTTGTTTACAAAGTCTTTTGTTTTTTCCAGCGCCAGTGGCTCGTCTTCAATAATGATGCAGGTATATTTATCCATTGGTAATCGTTAAGTTTACGGTGTATAATTCAGCTGTTTTATGCACTTCCAGCACATGTTTTTCCGGGTAAATAAGTTGTAGCCGTTTTTGAATCAGCTCATTGCCTAAGCCGCTGTCAGGTGGCCGCACGGTCGGTTTCGAATCAAATTTATTTTCACATACCAATTGTATGGTTTTATCATTTATTACGATATGAACGGTGATGGCATTCGCCAGTTTTTTATTGTTGGTATGTTTAAAAGCATTTTCAATAAAGGGAATAAAAACCATCGGGGCAATCATCTTATTACCAATCGGACCGGTTACTAAAAACCGTACATAATTGGCGTTGGATGTTCTTATTTTTTGCAGGGCGATGTATTTTTCAATGTATTCAATTTCCTGCGACAGCAGTATCTGGTCCGCCATTGTCTCGTACAACATAAACCGCATAATGTCGGATAACTTATTTAAGTAGTTGGATGCTTCAACAGCGTCTTTTATAATAAGTGCATCGATGTTATTGATGGTATTGAAGAGAAGATGCGGATCCAGCTTGGATTTAATCAGTGCCAGTTCCATTTCATGGTTCTTCTCTTTTAATGCCTGCTTCAATTTTATTTCGTTGAACCAGGTGATAAAACCTTTAATCACTAACGCCACCATGCCACAAACAGAACCAATAAAAGTCATGATAATAATTACCCTTACAGCAGTAGACCGGCCGTTTTTTCCACCCTGGTCCATGTCGATCACACGGCCTGTCTCTATTAAATAGCGGTGCAGGATGTAGGCTATAATAGATGCACAAATGGATATAAGCAAGCCGACAGCAATGGACTGGAGAAACTTTTTTTGCTGCAGGTATTTAGGAAATAAAATAACATAGTATAAATAAAATGTGATAAAGGAGGGTGTAAAGGCAAACAATAAGATATTTTTAAAAGCAATCACCATGCGGGAGTTGGGCGCACTGGCATACAGGCTGCTGCGATAGTAAACACTTAACATGATTACAATCAAAATAAAATAGCAGGCCCAAAAGCCGATGTGTAATAAGACAATAAAAGACTTTTTCATAATAAGTACTTAAAGAGTATGAAGGTCTCTTATTAATTTCACTTTTGTGAAACTGATATGCAAACAGGCCATATTTGTCTGCAAAATGAGTTGTTGCAAAAAGGCTCCGGTCCCTTCAAAATATGGCAAGATTTTCAGCCATTTAAATATCCTGAATGCCTCCTCCTATGCAGGTATAACTTTCAGGAAGTCTTGTTCAACGATATTTTTGTGCTGCCAAGCCAGGGAATATCGTAGTAAAAACTTTTTTATTGATTCCTTTTTGCAATATAATCAAACCCCTCAAAATCAATGTTCAATAATCAAATCCCCTTGCACAAAATCTCCGTCAACTAATTTCCTTTTTTCGTTGAGCATTATTTTTCCATTTGGTAATAATTCCGGGATAAACTTACCGCTTCCTGCAATTAACACCAGTTGGGTGGTTACATGTTGATAGTTCATCTCCATACTACCGTCATTGCCAACAATGGTAAGTACTTGTCCCCTTACGATATTCTCACCTGAATAATTTGAGCTAAGGATGTTGCCTGTTTGCCTGAATACAAAGAAAGTTTCTGTACTGAAATCACCGCCAGTTTTATTATTAGCAGGCGAAAATATTTTGCCGTTATAATTAATCATAAATGGTCAATACAGATTTATTCAATGAATGCGTAAAAAATTAGATTATAACCATCTGAAAATCATATTTATCAATGGCCTCTTTACTGTTTATATTTAATAATACCGATGCCTGCAGGCCATCCTCAACAGACCATCGTTTTCCCAGTTTAAGGGCGGCCAGCAAAGGTAAGTCTGCATAATATAGACGGGTGTACCTGGTGACCTTGTTATAAAACTGGATATTGCTGGCAATATCATTCAGGTAAACCGCTTTGCTTACACCGTGACCGCTGGTTGTTACTACAGAACCAGCGGTTAAACCCATGCTTACATAAAAATTTGAAGAGGCGTTTTAAAGTACCTCTGCGGCAGGAAAAGGTTGCAGGCTTTGCTGCTAACCTGGAGTTGCGTTTACAGCGATGCCAACAGAAAGCGGAAAATCCACTGCCCTTACCCGCCGGTAAAAATTTAAAAAAGGCTCAATCACAAACACTATTTTTTATAACCTACTATTTGCTACCGGCATTTTTTCAGCATGTCCTTTTTTGACATCAAACTGTCCCTTCGAAGGATGAAAGCCGCTGTAGCTTTGCATCATACGATAACCAATTAAATATAAAAATGAAAAAGAAAGCAATTTTACTCACACAAATCTTCGCATCAACAAGTGCAATTATGTTGCTTTTTCTACTTGGCTCATGCAAAAAAGAATCCTTCAACTCAGGTGCAACAAAAGAGTTTACTTTACAATCTGCTGCAAACGATGCCTCCTATCAAATCAGGGTTGGGTTACCCGCCAATTACAATCCCCTGGTGGAAAAATATGCAACTATCTATGTGTTGGACGGGAATGATATTTTTGATTTCGTCGCTAATAAGTGCAAAGAAATTTCCGATAACCTTGCTGTTAAAAATGTAGTGATTGTAAGCATTGGGTACGGGCAAGACCGCAGTATAGATTACACTCCAACAAAAATTAGCTCAATAACTGGCGGTGCTCCTCAATTCCTGAATTTTATTAAAACGCAATTAATACCCAAAATTGAGCAGGATTATAAGGTAGATACTGCCCGAGCCAGCAGGGTAATTCTTGGTCACTCATATGGAGGTTTATTTGGTGGATATGCTTTTAGTATTCATAATAAATTGTTTGGTAATTATATCTTACTGAGCCCTTCATTTTGGTTTGATGATCTTATTGCTTTACGGCAGGAAAAGGATAACAGGAACGATAATAAAACAAGACAACAACTGGTATTTATGGGCATCGGCGAAGCAGAAAATGCAGGAAGGATGCAAGCCCCTTTTGAGGCATTTTACCAAGCGCTGCAAAAAAACTATTCTGATATTAAACTCGAAAAAAATCATGAAAAGAATTTAGATCATCTGGGGTCAAGAAATCCAAATATAGAAAAGGGCCTCCATTTCTATTTTCAAAACAAGTAATAGCAATCAGCATTCATTTAATTCACTTTCTAAAACATCATTTATATGAAACAGCATAAATTTTTATTCTTCATTATATCAGTGTTAACCTTTAGTAATAGTCTTGCACAAACAGAAAAACAGGCAATAAAAGAAAAACATTTTGCAGTAAGGCAATTAACCATTGAGCTGGGCATTGGTATCCATTCTAATTTTGGAACAGATTTACTCATCACAAACCTGGTTCAATGGAATCCTAAGAAACATCTTGCCTTTGCTTCACATTCGTCTTATAATATCAACAATTTACTTCAGCGAAATTTTAATGGTATCAAAACTGAATACAATTATTCCATTAACCAAAAGTTTGGCGTAGGTACTACATTCTATTCAAAAAGAAGCTCCAATACATTTCTATTAATGGCTGGTATAAAATATACTTCCTTTAAGGAAATTTTACTTAATCCAGATAACAAAAATGTAAGTGCAGGAGTAAACGCTTTAAGTCCTGATTATGGATTGATGTATAGCCTGAAGAAGGGCGTAAAAAAGTATTTTTTCAGTTTTCGTATGTATGTACCACTTTATCCCTGGCCTGTTAAAGCCACTAATATTTCCGCTGTGGATGGCAATATGAATAATATTGCTTTAGAATTTGGTGCAGGCATAAAAATTAAATAAAAACAGTGCTGATAATTTTGTTGAGCCTGAATTTGAGTAACTAAACTACCTGTTGATATAATTGCCGTCAGCGTAACCATAACCAATTCCAACAACGCTTCTAAATAAAACATGATGAAACTTAATCTAACTGTGATATTGTCACTCCTCATCGCTAGTACATTTGCACAGCCCCAAAAAAAGGTGGAGGTATTGACATTGGGGTCATTCCATTTTGCTTTTCACAATTTAGACTTAATAAAAACTACCAAAGATGACCAGATTGATGTACTTGACCCTAAATATCAAAAGGAAATTGAAGACATTGTTGCACGGATTGCTAAGTTTAAACCCACCGTTATCGCCATTGAAGAAGATCCGGAGAAACAAGCTAAATATGACTCATTGTATAATCAATATTTGCAAGGCCACTATAATTTAAAACGGGGTGAAGAAGAACAAATTGGATTCAGGATTGCGAAAATGATGCACCTGAAAAGACTCAATTGTGTTAACGCCTGGGGAACAGACTATGAGGCGCTGAACAAAGTTTTGGAGGGAAAGGACACCATGGAGAATAAAAAATTCATGAACTATTTTAATCAATGTGCGGATACTTTAAAACGATATTTTCCAAAACCAATTTTCAAAACAAAAGGTATTAAGGCAGAACTCATACAAAAAAATGATCCCCAAAATATCAAATCAGATTTGGGCACCTATTTGATTGGTATTTTCAAGTATGAAACCACCGACAATAAATTTTTCGGGCCAGACTTTGTTACAGGTTGGTGGTTCAATAGAAATTTGAGAATTTTCAGAAATATTCAAAAATTAAACACAACACCAGCGGACAGAGTATTGGTTATCTTTGGTGCAGGGCATATGACCCTATTAAATTCATTTTTCGACGCTTCCCCGGAATACCAATTGCTTAAAGTAAACGATTACTTACAATAAATATCCGCTAACGTGAAGGGCTTGCCGATACTTTAAAAATAATTTTTCATTTTCTAACCAAGGTCAACGAAAGCAGTAAATGACTCATCTGCATTAATCCATTGCAATAATTAAATAAAACAAATAACAATGAAAGCAGCCGTCTACATTCAATATGGTTCGCCAGAGGTGCTCCAGGTTAATGATGTTGAAAAGCCAACTCCAAAGGATAATGAAATTCTATTAAGGGTTAAAATCACCGCAGTCAATTCAGGTGATGTGAGATTGCGAAAAGCCGATCCATTTGCAGTGAGATTTTTTTTCGGCTTGACAAAACCAAAAATTAATATTCTTGGAAGTGTGTTCTCAGGCGAAGTTGAAAGTATCGGGAAAGATGTAAAAAAGTTTAAAGTGGGTGACTTTGTGTTTGGTCATACGGATATGAGTTTTGGTTCCTACGCTGAGTATAAATGTCTGCCCGAAAATGGGTCTTTGGCTTTAAAACCTGCTAATATTTCTCATAAGGAAGCAGCAGTAATTCCTTTTGGTGGAGTTACAGCATTGCATTTTATAAAAAAAGCAAAAATAAAAAAAGGGCAAAAAGTGCTTATAGTAGGCGCTTCCGGTGCAGTGGGAAGTGCCGCCGTTCAATTGGCCAGGTCATTTGGAGCCAATGTTACCGGTGTTTGCAGCACTGCAAATATTGCTTTAGTAAAATCGATCGGAGCAGATAAAGTAATTGATTATACACAGGAGGATTTTACCAAAGATGGGGAAACTTATGATGTCATCTTTGATACAGTGAAAACAATACCTGTTTTTCGAAGTTTGAAATCACTTAATAAAAATGGCATCATGATTCTTAGCGCCGCAGGAATGTCAGAAATGCTGCAGGGCTTTTGGGTTTCGATGACAAGTAACAAAAAGGTAATCACAGGTGTAATTAGTCATACAGCAGCAGATATTAATTTTCTAAAGGTGCTTATTGAAGCAGATAAATTGAAACCTGTAATTGACAGAACTTATTCATTGGAGCAAATTGCAGAAGCGCACGCTTATGTTGACAAAGGACATAAGAAAGGAAATGTTGCAATCGAAGTCTAATATAAAAACCTATACGCTATCCATTTCTGAAGAGAAACCATAGCAGCGCAATTAGTAATTTCAGGCATTCGTGTTAAGATAATTGTGCATGCTAAAAACAATATTCCTGACTCCGGAACAATATAGAATATCAATAACCAAAAGTGATTTTTTACTAACAAGTGCAGTCTGGATAAAATAAATTGAAAGGATTACTAAAACTGCAATGAAGGAAATTGTTGATAATAAACGCCTCCCCTTTTTTTATTTTTCCTCAGCCTGTATTTAATCTACACTGATTTATATCATCGCTTAGCACCAACGATAATAGCTTTTTCAATTTGCCAGTTGTCTTCCACTCTGCGTAAAAATATCCATGTCAAAATGGATATTTTTTATTTTCCAACATGCTTATTTTTTTCTTGTCCGTTTTTGACATCAGCCTGTCCTTCCGGCCGCTGAAAGCCGCTCTACCTTTACATCATAAAATAACAACTAAATAAAATAAAAATGAAAAAAGTAGTATTTGCAATCCAGGTTTTTGGTTTATTAGCAATGTTCCCGGTATGTATTACAGCCGAATTAAATCGCGGAAGTGAAACCGTTCCTGTAAATAATACATCCCGGAATATTATTAAGGAGCCAACAAAAACAAGCATCCAATCCAAAGTAAAAACGCCGAAAGAAAATATTGACAAGGTTCTGTTTTTAACGGATTTACTCCACTTTTAAAATTATAAATCATGAAAGCGTTAAAATTGACTGGTGTCATTATTCTCCTACTTTGGCCTGGTTACCTTATGTTGTTTGCCCAGCAAGTAGTAAATCCTGGTAAGGTGCTGGAACAATATATCAGGCTTGGCTTAAAAAATAATTTAGCAATGCAGGAGAAGCAGTTTGACCTTCAGAAATCGCACCTTGCCCTCCAGGAAGCCAGGAGTTTTTATTTACCAACCATTAGTTTTCAAAGTGATTACAATTTAGCAAAAGGAGGTCGGTCAATAGATCTGCCACTTGGTGATTTGCTGAACAGTGCTTATGCAAGTCTTAATAAACTAACTGCGTCAACTGATTTTAAGATGGTGAAGAATCAACAATTCGCTTTGATGCAACCTGTTTTCCAGGATACCAGGATTCAAACGAATGTTTCCCTGGTAAACCAGGAGATCAGGTATTTTAACCTGATACGAAAAGAAGCAATTACAGAAAAACAGGCAGCAGTAAATGTGTATAAGCGGGAACTGATAAAAGATATCCAGGCAGCTTATTATCATTATCTGCTGGCGCAGCAAATGATCGAAATCTATAAAAATGCCGGTGAGCTATTACGGGATAATATCAGGTACACTGAAGTGTTGATCAGGAATGAAAGGGCTTTAAAAAGTAGTCTGCTGAAAGTACAGGTGCAACTCTCAAGCAACGCCGCTTTGCTTTTAGAAGCAGAAAATAAATCGAAGACAGCGGCAGCTTATTTTAATTTTTTGATCAATGCACCACTGGATGCATCGATTGTCACAGACGCTGGTTTTTACCAAACATCTAATCTTGCGGCAAAGGATAATTTAAAAGAAAATAGGTTTGGCAGAGAAGAAATCAGCCTTGTTCAAAGTCTGACCAGGCAATCGGCGCTGTTAGTAAAAAAAGAAAAAGCCGCCTGGTTGCCACAGGTAGGAGCATTTTTCAATGCAGGTATCCAGGGGCGTAATTATAAAATGAATTCAGACAATGCATACCTGTTTGGCGGCGTACAACTAAAATGGACTATTTACAATGGTTCAAAAACATCCAGCCGAGCAAAACAGGCAGCCACCGATTTTCAAATGCTCCAGGTACAATTAACTGAAACAACGCGGCAGATTGAAGTAGAAACTATCAACAAAAAGCTGGAACTAAATTCTGCACTGGCTAAATTAACCGCTTCAAAATCCAATCAGCAACTCGCTTTAGAAATTTACAGGGAAACCCAACTACGGTATCGCCAGGGCCAGGCATTAAGTATCGAATTACTGGATGCCTTTACACAGCTGATTAACAGCCGGCTTGAATTTGAAACGAACCAGACAGACATATTAATCAAGCAAGCAGAGGTTGAAAGAGCAACTGCATCTTACATTTTCCCAAATACATAAACAACAAAAAATGAAAAAGAAACTATTATTAAAACTGGTGGCGATGGTGTTGCTTTTGCAAGCCTGCCACCACAAACCAATTGCAGATAAGCCAAGCCAGCCCATTGCCGTAAGAACACAAAAAGTAGAGTTTAAAGAGTATGCTGTGCCGGTTATCAGCAGCGGAATTGTTAGTTCCGGAAAGGAAGCAAGACTTAGTTTTAAAACCGGTGGAGTTATCTCCCGCATGTATGTTAAAGAAGGCGAGATGGTGCACAAGGGGCAACTGCTTGCCATGTTAAATATGACGGAGGTTGATGCCCAGGTTACCCAACTTCAATCTGCTTACAAAAAAGCAAAACGGGATTTTCTGCGGGCTGATAACTTACTAAAAGACAGTGGCACCACTAAGGAACAATGGGAAAATGCCAATACAGAATTGCAGATGAGTGGAGAATCGCTGAAGATAGCCTCGTTTAACAAACAGTACTCTGCGATTTACTCCACTGTGTCTGGAAGGGTCATCAGTAAATTAGGCAACGAGGGCGAAATGGCGGCGCCTGGTATGCCCGTGTATATCATCAATTCTACCAATGAAGAGGACTGGGTAATTCGCGTTGGCGTAGCTGATAAAGACTGGGCCCGCATTCGTTTAAGAGATAAAGCAGCAGTAACATTAGATGCTTACCCGGGACAAATCTTTCCCGCCACGGTTTCCAACATAGCACAAGCTTCAGACCAGGGTTCGGGAACTTTTGCGATTGAGTTAAAAATCAATCCGGGGTCAAAAAAATTTGCCAACGGCCTCATTGGTAAAGTGCAGATTTTGCCAACAATAACAGACAAAGTATATCTTATCCCGGTTGCCGCAATTCACGAAGCTGATGCAAAAAGTGCGAACGTTTTTTCTGTATCTCTTAATAGAAAAATGGCTACCCTTCACAAGGTACAGGTCGCCTACATATTAAAGGATATGGTTGCTGTCAGGTCCGGTCTTGAAAATGTGCAGGAGGTTGTTACTGATGGCGGTGCTTACTTATCTGACAAGCTCCCCTTAGAAATTCAACATTAATCATCTTAATAATTTAAATCATGAGAATCACGGAATTTTCGGTTAAAAATTACCAGTTTACCATCATCATTTTTGTATTGCTGCTGGCACTGGGTCTCGGATCATTATTACACATGCCAAGAGGCGAAGATCCAACATTCACGCCACCCACATTTGTTGTTGTTTCGGTTTACCCCGGTACGAGTCCAAATGATATGGAGAAACTGGTGGCAGATCCTATTGAAGAAAAATTAAATGAACTGGATAATATTAAAAGAATCCGTTCTGATATCAATGATGGGGTTTGTGTTACCGAAGTGGAATTCATGTACAAAGAAAATCCGGATGAAAAATACAATGAAGTGGTAAGGGAAATGAACGCTTTGAGGTCATCGTTACCTGCGGATTTATTGTCAATAGATATTCAGAAAATTACGGCATCTGATATCAATACTTATCAACTGGCTTTGGTGGGAGACAGTGCCACTTACCGGCAACTTTATGATGAAGCGGACCGTTTGAAAAAAAGCCTGGAAACAATCAGTGATATTAAAAAGGTTAAAATAAATGGCTACCCCCAGGAGCAGGTAAGGATTTCAATAGACCTGGAAAAGATGGCTCAGAACAAACTTTCTCTGAATGCTGTATTGGCCATCGTTCAAAGCGATGCTAAAAATATTCCCGGGGGAAGCGTTGATGCAGGTGGAAAAAAATTCAATATCAAAACCAGTGGCGATTATGCTTCATTGGATGAAATTAAAAATACGGTTGTATTGGCTACAGCCGACCGGATTGTTTATTTAAAAGATATTGCTGCGGTTGAAATGAAACATGCGGATGAGACCTACATAGCCCGCTTCAACGGAAAAAAAGCATTGTTTGTTTCAATCAATGAAAAAGACAAAACGAATATCATTGCCGTCAACAAACAGGTGGAGAAACTCTTGTCCCGTTTTACTGCGACACTGCCAACTTCTGTAAAACTTGAAAGAGGTTTTGTGCAAGCTGAAGATGTAAGCAGGCGGCTGTCTCATTTCTCTAAGGATTTTTTAATAGCGGTATTGCTCGTGCTTATAACACTGATTCCACTTGGTAGCCGGGCATCTGTAATTGTAATGATCTCCATTCCGCTTTCAATAGCAATCGGATTATTCTTATTGGATAGTTTTGGTTATACCATTAACCAGTTGAGCATTGTAGGTTTAATTATTTCATTGGGCTTGCTTGTAGATGACAGCATCGTAGTGGTGGAAAATATCGAACGACATCTACGCAACGGATATTCAAGAATGGATGCTGCAATTAAGGGAACCAAACAAATTGCAATTGCAGTGCTGGGTTGTACGGCCATCTTAATTGTTGCATTTTTACCAATCGTTTTTCTTCCGGAAACCTCGGGCGATTTTATTCGTTGCCTGCCTATGGCTGTTATTTTTACTGTATTGGCTTCCCTTTTTGTTTCCATGACCATTGTCCCATTTCTTGCAAGCAGGTTGCTCAAAAAAAACCACAACCCGGCAGGGAATATATTTATGCAGGCTTTGCAAAAAATAATTGCCGGCTCTTATTCGAAACTGCTCGACAAGGCTTTATCTAAACCTAAAACAACGCTTGGTATTGCCTTATCACTTTTTGTTGGAAGCCTCTTTTTGTTTAAAGTTGTTGGATTCAGTTTATTCCCAAGATCGGAAAAACCGATGTTTCTGGTTAATATAGAAACGCCGCTTGGTACCAGCATTTATAAAACGGACAGCCTTGCCCATGAAGTGGAACATGTAATAGCAGCGCAACAAAAAGTGAAGTCAGTTTCCAGCAATGTAGGTAAAGGCAATCCCCGTATCTATTACAATATTGCTCAAAAAAATGAATCGCCTAATTATGCTCAACTATTTGTGCGGCTGGAAGAAATGGATTTCCCGGAGATTGAACAATTGATTCAGCAATTAAGAAGCCGGTTCAATAATGTGGCGGATGCCAAAATTGAAATAAAGCAATTTGAGCAGGGCCCGCCGATTGAAGCGCCCATTGTGATCAGGGTATTTGGAGAAGACCTGGACTCGTTGAAGCAAATGGCAAAACAAGTGGAAGGGATTATCAAAGCTACCGAAGGAACGATTTATGTGAGTAACCCTTTACAAACCTATAAAACCGATATTAAAGTAGATATTAACAAGGATAAAGCAGCCTTACTGGGCATTGCGCTGAAAGAGATAGACCGTACCATACGTTTAGGTGTTTCAGGTATCAATATCGCCAACTATAAAGATCAAAAAGGAGATGATTATCCTATTTCGGTAAGCCTTAGTAGGGAAAAAAATCAAACATTGGATGTGTTCAATAAAATATATGTGCCATCTTATTCTGGTGCCATGGTGCCCGTCAATCAACTGGCCAATCTTAATTTTCAAACCTCTGTTCCAACAATCAAACACTACAATAAAAAAAGGTACATCATTATTTCAAGTTCAGTAGCCCAGGGATTCAACACCGAAGCCGTTACTAATAAAGTGGTGGAATCACTTGAGAAACTTCGTATGCCTGAGGGCTTTAGTTATATGGTTGCGGGCGAAGTGGAAAGCAAGGCGCATAGTTTTGGCGGCCTTGGAAAAATTATACTCATTACCGTATTTGGCTTCCTGGCAATTTTATTATTGGAGTTTAAAACTTTCAAAAGTACCCTGATCGTGCTTTCTGTTATACCTCTTGGAATCATCGGAGCTGTAATAGCATTATTAATTTCCGGCAACACCCTTTCATTTATTGCGGTCATCGGCATTATTGCTCTGGCAGGCATTGAGGTAAAAAATTCAATCCTGTTAGTAGATTATACCAATCATCTCCGCCGTGAGGGAAAGACATTGGATGAAGCCATTCACGAAGCGGGTGAGACACGCTTTTTACCGATCATTCTAACCACTATGACAGCCATTGGCGGCTTAATTCCACTTATACTGGAGCACTCTCCCTTATATTCTCCGCTTGCATGGGTATTGGTCGGTGGCCTGATCAGTTCATTAATTCTTTCACGGGTTGTAACGCCTGTTCTATACAAATTACTGGCACCAAAAATTTAAAATTTAAAAACTTATAAAGATGAAAAAGATTATTCTATTTATTGCCATCGCTGTATCAATTACAGCAAGGGCACAGGTTAGTTCCGTTTCTTTACAGGCTAGTGGTTTAACATGCAGCATGTGCAGTAATGCAATTAACAAAGCATTAAAAAAACTCGATTTTGTTCAAAAGGTAGACGCCAAAATTAAGACATCCACTTTTGAGATTTCATTTAAACCAAACAGTGTTATCAATTTTGACATGCTAAGAAAAAGCGTTGAAAGTGCAGGCTTTACTGTTTGCGCTTTTGTTGCCCATATTCATTTTGACAATGTCCGGGTGAAGGACCGGCAACCTGTTATATTTCAGGATAAAACATTTCTTTTTGTAAATACCGGAGAGTATATTTTAAACGGTGACAAACAAGTTAAAATACTGGACAAGGGCTTTGTGTCACCAAAGGAATATAAAATGAATTCTTTTATAGCTTCATCTCCTGAAATCTTTCATGTCAGTCTGTAGCCATCAGATTTGTTAATATCATCACTAAAAATTTAAGCAATGACGAAGTTACTTTTATTGGGAATGCTTTTTCTTTCCCTGTCCTGTCATGCCCAGGAATTGTTTTCAATGACGGAACCGGCCAGTAATATGGCCGCAGGAAGTATTGGTTTCAGGATTGATAATTCTATTATGGATGAAACCAACTCTTCAAAAATAAACTATCATCTTATTCCCGAAATACGGATCGGTATATCGAAGAAATTAATGATCGATGCCAACGCCTTTTTTAGTAACCGCACCAAACAACTTAAAAAAGAAGGCGGCGGTATTTATGCCAAGTACCGGTTCCTGAGTAATGATGCAGTACAAAAGCATTTCCGTATGGCTGCTTTTGGAACAATGAGTTTTAATAACAGTGATATTCACCAGGAAGAAATCAATATGTACGGCCATAACACCGGCTTTGAAACAGGCATGGTCGCTACTCAATTATTACATAAGGTTGCTTTGTCGTCTTCCATATCATTGGCAAAAGCATCGGACAACGGCAACAACAACAAATATGTATATGGCACAAAAAATAACAAGGCAATTAACTACAGTTTATCAATTGGTAAATTAATGTTACCGAAGGAATACAGCAATTACCATCAGACAAATATAAACCTGATGGTAGAAACCTTAAGCCAGGTTAACACCGGATCAGGAAAATATTACCTGGATATTGCGCCTTCAATTCAATTGATATTTAACAGCGAAAGCAGAATAGACATAGGCTACAGAAAACAAATAAGCAGCAGTTTATTAAGAACCGCACCAAATGGCTTTTTTATCCGGTTAGAGCATAACATCTTTAATGCTTTATAGTTGTCCGTTTTTGACATTATGATGTCCGTTAGCCTCCCAGGATCCACTATACTTTTACATCATCAAACTGCAGTTAAATAATAACAAAATGAAAAAAATCCTGTTCGGACTAAAGGTTGCTGGCTCTGTTGCTTTATTTCTGCAATGTGTGTCTCTTGAAATAAAGCAAGTACCTGGCAAGTCGCCTGGAACTTTTAATGCTCAAATGTCCAAAGCCGATTCAACATCAAATCTTAAACAGGAAGTATTCAATAATTTAATCAATCAAATTAAAAACAAATAAAATGAAAAAATTTATCATAATAGCTGTCGTCCTATTGTATTCACAGGCTTCAAACGCACAGTCAGACACTTCTAAGATTGAGCAATACTGCCAGCTAATCGCTACCCAAAGAATACTGAGTAATAAAGTAACCATTGATATTGACTTTGGTGAAGAGAAAAGTTTTTGGCGGGATACAAGGCTTAAAACTTATGATGGAAAAATTAAAAAATTTAATACCATTATTGATGCCATGAATTATATGAGCAAAGACGGTTGGGTATTCATTAACGCCTATCCTGTTCGCATTGGTGAAAGTGAGCGGTATCACTTTGCGTTTAAAAAGCAATTTGCAAAATCTGAAATTCAGGACTACTAATTCAATACTTCGTCAATAGAATGGCTGTCATTTTTAGCCGTCTGTTTTTGACGGCTGGTTCTCCGAAAAAATATTAATTACAAGGCATTTTTTTGCCATCAAAAACTATCATCATCGTGAAAATATTTAAAACTTCAGCTTTAGCAGTAAGCTTACTATTGTTAGCAGCACTATGCTTAAATGCCTGCGGCCCTGTTCGTAATCTTACACATCCGCCAGCCCCCTGGCAGGGTGAACGTAATTTTGAGATGAAACAGCTGGTCCATGATGCAGCAAAAAAAAATGTCTTCATCATCGCAGATTCCAGATTGACCGTACTGTTTGATATGTTGGCTCCATTCTATTTATTCAACGCAACTGAAAAAGCCAATGTGTATATCATTACAAAAGACAAAACGCCCATTTTAATAAAGCGGGACCTGTTTGTGGCACCACAGTTAACTTTTGACGAAGCCGACGCTATGCAACTACAAGCTGATGTTATTGTAATTCCGGCCTTATCAACAAGGGATGAACACCAGGATTCGACAATTACCAATTGGATAAAAGTCCATTTTACACCAACCACTAAAATGCTGGCCGTATGTGATGGCGCATCTACCGCAGCTGCCACGGGGCTCTACGATGGCAAACCCTTAACCTGTCATGCATCTGACTTTACCGGTTTGAAAAAACACTTCAGTAAACCGGATTGGATAAAAGATGTTGCGGTTGCAAATAGCGGCAATCTTTACAGTACCGCAGGTGTATCCAATGCCGTGGAAGGCAGCCTTACAGTTATCAATGAATTGTTTGGCAGGGAAACAATGCAAACCGTTTTGAGAAGTATTTATTATCCTGTTAATGCAATTAAAACAACTCATACAAGTGTGGCACTCGGTAGCAGCAATATATTTACTGTGGTTAAAAAAGTTATGTTCAGAAAGAACAGGAACATAGGTATGCTGCTTGAAAATGGGATGAATGAATTTGAAATGGCAAGCATCATAGAGACCTATGGCCGCACTTTCCCTGCATCGTTTACAACCTTCAATTTAAACGACACTACCATCCAAACAAAATATGGACTGACATTGATAAATAAAGGTAAAGCCCGGTTAAAAGGATTAGATGAAGTGCATTTATTGAAGCCCTCCTCATTTCAAAAAGATGCCGGATCGATTTTTAACAATGCTAAAATAATCTGTTACGACACCCTCCAACAGCAATACCCGATTGATATTTGTTTAAAAAGAATCAATGAACAATATGGAAGCCGCTTCGGCGAATTTGTGAAAATATCGCTGGATTACAACTAATAATTTAACGCAAAAATAAAATCAATAAAAAGAATATAATCACTAACGATCAACTTAAATAAAGATTATGAAAAAAGTACACACAGTTATCTTTTTGACTTTACTGTCACTGTTTTGCCAGGCATTTATGGAAGCGAAACATATTTCTCCCAACGAGATTATCGGGATATACTGGTCGCCTAAAAAAGATGCAAAAATTGAAATTTATTTAAAGGGCCAGCAATACTTTGGGAAATTTATATGGCTGGCAACACCCAGAAAGGACACTAAAAATCCGGCGAAAGAATTACAAAACAGGGATGTGCTGGGATTGGAATTATTAACTAAGTTTTCTTACAATGACGGGGTATACAGTGGCGGTGAGATATATGATCCGGAAACTGGTAAAACATACGCCTGCAAAATGAACCTGGAAGGAGACAAACTTAAAGTAAGAGGTTATATCGGGATTTCTCTGTTTGGCCGCACTGAATATTTTGAAAGAATAAAATAAATACATTGACATACTAAACTATAAAACAATGGTTGCAACAATCATCGGAGTTTCTTCGGGGCTTTTAATAATATTATTGATTGGTCTTTTAAAACAACTGGATAAAAAGATAATTTATGGTCTTGCACTTGCAGGAATTGGATTTCTCTATGTTGGATTTGCCTGGACGAATTTGCAGGCACTCATTGTAAATTGTGCGCAGGCAATCCTGTTCCTGTTCCTGGCATATTATGGAATTAAGAAAAGCCTGGTCTTGTTGGCAGCAGGCTATTTGCTTCATGGCTGCTGGGATATTGCATACCACTATTTTCAGAACCCCGGATTAATTCCCCCGCACTACGGTTTATTTTGTTCATCGCTGGACTTCTCCATTGCTGTATACCTTTTGATTCTTAACAAGCGAAACTTGAAAATGAAGGCACATAATTAAAATACCATCGTTATGACTTCAACAACATTACTTATTAAAAACATGGTATGTCATCGCTGCATACTTGCGGTGGAGGACATTTTAAAAAAGGAATCAATCCCATTTCAAAATGTAAATTTTGGTGAGATCAATTTGGCGGAAAAACTGTCGCCGGACCAACAGGAGCGGCTGGTAAATAAGCTGGGTAAAATTGGCTTTGAACTGATTGACAATTATACGGTAGGGCTCATTGAAAAAATTAAGCAGCTTGTCATTAAACGGGCCCGAAACGAAGTCGATGAAAAGGAAAGCAAAATAAAACTGTCACGTTATCTTACCGAAAAAGTGAGTCATGAATACACTTACCTGAGCAGTTTATTTTCTTCTGTTGAAGGAAGAACTATTGAAAATTATTTTATTGAACAGCGGATTGAAAAAGCCAAAGAGCTATTAATTTACGGGCAACTGACTTTGTCGCAAATTGCCTTCGATCTGGAGTACAGCAGTACAGCCCATCTGTCTACCCAGTTTAAAAAAATAACAGGGCTAACGCCTACTTACTTTAAAGAGATCGGCATTGCAAAGCGTAAATCCCTGGATAAAATTTAAACCCAAAATTGTACAACGTTTACCCAAAGTAATGTAACAACCACCCTTCTGTCTCCACCTACTTTTGTGATATCAAATAACAATTAAAAAATAAAAACATGAAATCAACGACAACAAAAAACCAGGCCACACAAAATGTAAAATGCGGTAACCCAAACTGCGACTGTGTTAATTGCAACTGCGGTACTGACTGTACTTGTGCAAACTGTAAGTAAGTTAATCCTGCTGAAGCAACCACCAGCCGTTCCTTAATGGGGCGGCTTTTTTTATGTCTGTTTATGACAGAAGTTTGTCTTCCCGGATTATCCCATTCCGGATAACTTTATGTTCAGAGCACCAGTAAAAATCAAAATAAGTACAGACATAAACGGCACACCAAATAAATACTTATACCACGATAGATGAATGGTCAAAGTAAGGCAGCTGCAAAACGCATATTAAACAGCCTGAAAAAAATATTATTTGATGCCGGAGTAGATTTTGACTTACATGATCCCGTCAAAATTTATGATTAAATGGAAGGAAAATTCCCATACAGAGGAATTTGTAAAAGATCTGAATAACCTGGGATTTAAATGTGAAATTTTAAATTAACTTGAAACAGGTTAGCTTGTAGCAGGGGTAAAATATAAATGAATGAAAAAGAAAATAAACATCTTAATACTCTTTGTCATTGCGAAATTGCTGCTCCAATACATGGTAGTGGGCCAGGAATATGAGTTGCACCGGGACGAGTTTTTACATCTTGACCAGGCAAAACATTTGGCCTGGGGATATACTTCGGTACCTCCTGTTACAAGCTGGATTTCCAGCATCATCATCTTTTTAGGCAACTCCCTTTTTTGGGTTAGATTTTTTCCTGCTTTATTTGGTGCGCTGACAATAGTTGTTGTCTGGAAAACCATTGAAGCATTGAAAGGAAATCTTTTTGCATTGATATCAGGCGCCACCTGCGTATTATTTTCCGCTCTTTTGCGATTGAACTTATTATATCATCCCAATTCGCTGGATGTACTTTGCTGGACCACCTTTTGCTTTGTTTTGGTGAAATACTCCAATGATGAACATCCGAAATGGTTTTACATAGCAATGACTGTGTTTGCTATCGGGTTTTTAAATAAATACAATATCGTCTTTGTGCTGGCAGGACTTGTGCCCGCTCTCTTACTAACAAGGCGCTCGGTTTTTACCAATAAACATTTTTACCTTTCAATTTTGTTGGGCCTCGCACTTATTTCACCCAATCTTGCATGGCAGTACCACAACAACTTTCCTGTATTTCACCATTTGGAACAGTTGGCTAAAACACAGCTGGTTAATGTAAACAGGTGGAATTTTTTAAAAGATCAGTTGCTCTTTTTTATCGGGTCATTGTTGGTGATTTTTTCAGCACTATATGCACTGTTATTTTACCCGCCGTTCAAAAAATACAGGTTTTTCTTTTGGACACTGTGCTTTACGCTGGCAATTTTTACTTATCTGAAAGCAAAAAGCTACTATGCCATCGGATTATATCCAGTTTACATAGCTTTTGGTTCCGTTTACCTCGAAAGGGTTTTACAACCTGGCTGGAAAAAATACTTAAAGCCCCCTGTAATAGCCCTGCCATTATTATTTTTCATCCCTATATACAAAATAATATTTCCAAATAAAAGCCCTGCCTATATTGCAGGTCATCCGGGGGCATATAAAAATTGGGGCTTATTACGCTGGGAAGACGGCAAAGACCATTCCCTGCCACAGGACTTTGCAGACATGCTTGGCTGGAAAGAGCTGGCGTACAAGATTGACTCAATTCATTCAACGCTTCCGGAGCGTGAACACACGCTCATTCTTTGTGACAATTATGGCCAGGCCGGGGCTATTAATTACTATACAAAAAATAAAAACAACAGGGCCGTTTCTTTTAATGCAGATTATATCAACTGGTTTGTATTGGATAAAAAATTTGATAACTTAATCAGGGTAAAAACTGCAGAGGAGAAAGACAATGAATTAAAAGAAACGGGGCCTTTTTTTGACACTGCGTATGTAGCTGGGGCCATAACAAATTCTTTTGCCAGGGAATATGGAACAACCATATTTGTTTTTATAAAGGCTAAGATTGATATAAATAAAAGAATACAGAACGAAATTGATGAAGAGAAAAACGATCGATGATATGACTGCAGCAGCAAAGGAAAGCCATGGATACGGATTCAATTTGTTACCCGGCTGGCAGCTTAAATATTTATCAGGCATTTTTAAAATTTTCATGAAACTGATAGCAATTTAACTGTCTGTAATTGACACCATCTTGTCCGGATCTCAGCAAAACATCTCTTTACCTTTATTAAATAATTTAAAGAACAAAATAATATGCAAAAGGTAGCCTTTATCATCCCTCCTACGGTCGAACTGCTGGACCTTGCCGGACCTGTCCAGGTTTTTACGGAAGCCAAATTTTATGGTTTCGAAATCGAGATGGAATTTTATCAGTACAGCGAGGAACCCGTTAGCACGGCCGGTCTTGGATTTGGCAAAATTGAAAATTATAAAAAAGCAAAATTAAAGGAAGGAGATTTTGTTTTTGTACCCGGCATGGACAACGACTATATTAACAGTATTCCATTCAAGGCCGAAAGGGCATTCTTTAACTGGCTGAAAGAATGTTCGGAAAAGAAAGTAATTGTATGTTCAATTTGCAACGGAGCCTTTGCATTGGGGCATGCAGGACTGCTGAAAGACACCGAATGTACTACGCACTGGAGAAGAGTGAAGGCTTTACAAACGCAGTTTCCACAGGCAAAAGTAGTTGAAGATATCCTATATATAAAAAGCAACAATGTTTACACAAGCGCAGGTATCAGTGCCGGTATTGACCTGGCATTAGCTATTCTTGAAGATTTAAAAGGTGCGCTTTTTACGCATAAAGTCGCCCGTGGACTGGTGGTATATCACAGAAGAAGTGGCAGGCACAAACAACAAAGCATATACCTCGACTACAGGAATCACATTAATCCCCAGGTACATGAGGTGCAGGATCACCTGATTGATAATCTTTCCAAAGAGAACAGTATTGAATCCCTGGCGTCGCTTGTGGGTATGAGCCCAAGAAATCTGAGCAGGGTGTTTAAAGAAAAAACGGGCTCTACGGTATTGGAATATTTAACACTGCTACGAAAAGAGTATGCTAATACTATGCTGAATAATCCTGATTATACTATTGAATATATCGCCTCCCAGTGCGGCTTTAAAACAGCAAGACAATTACAGCGAATCTTAAAAAACTGATGCACTTCAGGTGTTAATAAATTAAAATCCGCTCTGAAATGAATCAGAAATTGCAGGCTTTATAAGTGAAAGTCTAAATTACCCGCAACACCGTATTGCAGGCAATTTAGACTTTGATATGAGTGGCTGGCGCAAGTCAGCCTTCTTCCGGTTTCAAGTAGTTATTCTCCAGCTGCTTTTTTGAAATTGCTATGGCATCATGTAACTTCTGTTGCAGTAATTTTTTGCTGGGCAACTCAGTCAGGTATTCAGCTACCTTAATGCCTGCTTTATCGCTGGCCAGTTGTTCTTTGCTGCTTCGGCTATGTAAAACTCCCGTTTTTCTTTTTTATCAATGCGTATGAGTGTGCGGTAATGTGTCCAGCTGAATTGCGAACGCAGTGCGTTCGTAATTGGAAATGTGCGGCAAAACTGGCGGCACATTTCTAACTGGCGGATGGAAAAGCCACTATCAAACTGCTGCTGAAGCATTTCTGATAATGATTTTATAAGAAACTCGCCGTAACCAGCCCTTTCCTTGCCTTCCTGCTCCTCTTCCAAAATTACCTTGCCTATTTGCCAATACATCAGCACCCGGTCAGTATCAACCGAACGAATGGCTCTGTCCTTTGCGGTGGCAATGATGGACTGTATTTGTTGTATGAGTTCCTTTTTTAATTGCATACTATCTGATTTCCATTTCTTAATGGTAAAGTGTGGTAATTCTATCCACTTATAGATGTATTGAATGGTTGATTATTATCCAATAATTGGCTTAGTATTTAATTAGGCGAAAAGAATTCGAAGCGGCTCCGGCAACGCCACCATGAATTGTTATTGAATTGCTACCGCCTGGCAATTGCTTCTTTTTGTAAACGGGATTTTTTACATTAGGGTAAGCATCAATATTACAAAAGACAATTTTCAATTGTACATTTTTTTAAATCATCACAATATGAAAAAGATCCTTTTAGCTATTGCCTTCATTTCATTGGGTCAATCTATGCTGGCTCAAATCATCAAAGGTAACCTTCCCAAAAACAGCCCTGTTTTAATTAATGCAGTAAGTCAAAATGTTGTAACGCTTTTTAAAGACGACAACTTTGGCGGGCAAAGTAAAACCTTTGGTATCGGCTCATTCGCTTTAACTGATTCCGGCAATCTGGGCAATATGGTTAGTTCAGTTAAAATACCAGCAGGCTTAGTGGCAATTATTTATGACCATGCAGATATCGGTGGCGGGTATGGCGCATCCGTTGATTTGATGGAAGACTGTGCTCAGCTGGGGCAATATAACTTTAATGACAAGACCGCTTATATTACAGTGTTTAACGCAAAAAATACTGATGGGTTGATTTGGGTTAGGGGTAAAATGCTAAATGGACAATTTGTTGCAGGCCATTGGGAAAGGCAAAGAGCCAATGGATTTAACCCCAATGGTTCTGTTGCGGTTGTTGCACCGCCCACTCCGCCACACCAGCCCGACCCAAACGATTTGGCAGTGGCTCCGCAGGCAACCCAGGCTGAAATAGATGAGTTTAATAATATTAATACCAATCAAATGGGTGCAGGTGTAATTGGAGGAACCAATAACCAGCCTTTTTATTATCATGCAAACCAGCCCAACGAAACGGTGTACAAATATCAAAAACTGATCGACGCCTCCAGGTTACCGAGCGGCTTTTTGCAATGGGCTACTGGCAAGGTAGCCGGAATTTCAGTGGTTGGTGGTGCACTGAGTATGATTCCCTATACAGGAAAAGTACTGATAGAATTTGCGGATGAAATAAAAGACTGGCTGTTTGGAAGTAGTTCCACCGCTATGTGGATTGATGCCTGGTATCCGGTAAGTGCCAATAAAGTAACCGTATGCGGAAAGATGAATGAGGATGTATCCATATGCTCCCAGGATTACCTGCATACAAAACTGACTGTTGATAAAGATGTAAATATTGAACTTACTCCTGCCAGCAATTTTTCGTGGGCAACCAACAACAGGTGGTTAAAATCTTCTGAACAAAAAACGACCATTGAGGGTGAGGTAAAAATGAAAAACCTTTATAACATCAATACAGGCAATGGAAATACAAACGAAACAACGAGCCCGCACAATCCTTTGCTGGTAAAAATTTTAAAAGACAGCAATGTTTGCATATATGGTCCGTGGATGGCTGATATCCTGGACTTTCACGCAAAGGCATCTATCCCCCTCACTGGCAGCAGCATTGGTTTGGGAAAATTAGATATCAATACAAACAATGAAATACACCCGGTAAATCAACTTTGGTACAAAGCCGGTAAAGACCTGCAGTTAATTGCGATAGCTGACGGCAACGGCTACTTTGATAAAACAAGCAATGCCGAAATAGCAGCTTCAGGCTTACATCTTACGCGGAGCTTTTATATTCCATTTCAACTTCCAAAACCCGGTTCCAGAGCTGCCACAATAACCGGGTTCACTTCGTACGAATATGATATTGATGGAATTGGTTTTGATTTTACAAACAATACACCGCAAGAAGTAAAAGCACAAACCTTTTCACGTAAATACAACGGAGTCGAGGTATTAAAGGTTGTTGATAATTCTATCATAAAGCTGCAGAAAACCCATGATGTCTTATTTGATAAAATAAGAACCAGGCCCGACGGCTCTATACAAGGTTATATTATCGTTGAAACAGTACCACTTGATCTTCCTGGTGGTTCAATAAATATCACCGTAAGAAAAATTACCAATCAGCAGGGGCCGATCATTCATAATATACATACAGCGGGTGTGGAACAATAATTTTTTATTAAAAAATTTGGTTACGCGTGAAAGCTTTCTTTCCCTCAATAATAACCATTCATGGCAAGTGAAGGTGACTCAGTGGGTGCATTATTATTGTTATCGCATTTGTTCTCTGGCACAAGGATAGCGACGCTTATTCCCACCCTGCGCCTTGCACCAAAGCAAACTTCATTTTTGTAGTCCACTCTTGCAACTGGGGCGAATGGTTTAAGCCGAATAATTAATGCCGCATTCTCATTAATGTCAAAATCGCAATCATATCCCATACAAAATGACAAATGATTATCATTTTTATATTCCTGTATTTCGAGTAATAAAGCGCAAAAATAAGACCGATAAAAAAGGGGCCGATAACATTTATGACCGTACCATACTTGTAATGCAGCAAGCCAAACAGCAGCGAAGAAATGATGATGGAGGCGGATAAATTTGTTAGAATACTCTCCAGCCTTGGCTGTATATAACCCCTGAAAATAACCTCTTCCACAATACCTGCCGTTAGGGCTGTAAAAACAGCCAGCAGGAAATGATCCCGCAAAATACCTACGGTGTCTGCCAGTGCAGTACTTGTTTTGCTTAAGCCCGTTAAAGAGTAGAGAAAGTTAATTATTATCATCCCAATGATGAGAATCAAAAAAATTAAAAAAAATGATCCGATGTATTGCAGAGCGGTATAACTTTTTTCCTTCCAAATTAAAATCGGTTGTTTTTCGATTTTGGCCGCATAAAGCCATAATAAGCCAAGGGCTAACCAATAAATCAACCTGGAAATAAAGAAAGTGGCAGGAGTTAATGTCAACAAACCAAAATGGCTCAGCGACGAAGCAAGTGGGCCAATCAGAAACAGGAATAAGAAAATGAATACAATTCCCCTGATGGAAAAATAGTTACTGTCCTTTGTTGAAAATGTCATTATCAGTTTGGATGGTTTCTATATAAATTGGCAAATAGTAATTCTGCACTTTTATTTGAGTGCGCATGCTGTGCAGGGTAATAACTAATGAACCGGCTTCGTATATTTTTTTTCTCCTGCCAATATCGGAATCTCCAATGCATTTTCTTTTGGCGGAATTGGACAGCTATAGCCGGCAACATAACAACAGTAAGGATTATAGGCTTTATTAAAATCAATTTCCAGTGTATTGTTTTTAATATCCTGCATGGTTAGATCTATATATTTTCCGCCTTCATACGTTTCCACTCCATTGCTTGGATCAGTAAAAGGAATAAACAGGTAATTGCCATAATCTTTTGTAGACATTAAATCTTTTGACTGGTATACAAAAAGGTGGCAGAGGTGATGGTTGATTTTAAAAGTTATTCTGCCATACTTATAATATTGCTGCATTGCTTTGGTTGAGGTTGGCATGCTGAAACCCTGCACATCATTTAGTTTTTCAAAGCTCGCTAATACTTTATAGGTTTCATCCGGAGCAAAGAATTGTAAATATTTCCGGTCTTCTCCTTTTACCACTTCGTGGGTATCGATGTAATTTTTTTGAAACGCTTTTATTGTATCAATATAGGCAGCATGGCTATTACTTTGGGCAAAGGCAACGTTGCCAAGAAGCAGCAGAGCGATTAATGTTTTTTTCATTTGTGGAACTGGTTGTTGTGTTAGTGTTGTTTAATGTTTTGATTTGTTATAGTTGAGTTGAGTGTTGAAAAAATGAATTCAATTGGGGTTAATTCCTTTTCGCTCAGTAATTATGTTATCCTCCCGCCTTTCTACCCGGTACCAGGGTAATTGCAACAAGCCTGGTTTTAATCGTACAAGTACAGAATCTCCAATAAAAGTGTTTTGATAAAACTGCCGGCCAATTTCCACTTTGCTTGGTTCGGTTTGTGGTCCCCATGGACTAAGTTTAATAAAATATCCCCGGCCCCTGCCGGTTGTATACCAATGCCGCAATACTTCAGCCTGGTATAGTTCTGCCGGCTTGGCATCAAAAGCACAATTTATTAACCTTATACTGGCAAAACCATATATTAAACCGGCAACTAAAATAAAAATTACCTGGCCTTGCAGGCTTCCGGCTGCAGCATTTCTACCTCTCAAATACAAGGGAACAATAAGAACAGTAGCCGCAAGCATTGAGGGAATCAAGAGGGGTGCTATATTCAGCAGGGTATACAATTTTGCCGATTTTACAAGCATGCAGACGGAAGACAAAACAATGCCAGGCATAACATATGGGTTGATGCTTCTGTTGCTTGCACCATACAACTTAATCAGGCCTTTGTTACTAAACATTACCACCACACCAATCCAGGGAATTAGCAATAAACAAATATTGCTAAAAGCCGAAGAAATTAACGCCATGACAATGCCTGTTATAATCGCTATAGTATTGTACCCGTATGCAAAGACTTTTGCCCGCTGATAGCTTTTTTCACGTTCTTCCGGCGAATTACCAACGGTGGGATCTTCCAGCATTTGATGGCGAGCTATTGCAAGGTCTTCTGCATTTACATCTTTGAAATTAGCCATTACCCATTTCCGGATATCACTGCTGTTAGCTAAATCAGTATAGTTTCCGATATAGATACGGCCGTATTCCGGCGATGAAGGTTCTATCACGATTGCTTTGGAAGAAACTCTATATCCCCGGATTGATTGTATCGGAAGTTCCCTGGTTGAAAACAGGCTGGTGTATAAAATGCGGTCTTTAGTGATGACCAGTTTCTTTCTCGCTACATTAAGAACAATTAAGCCTGCAAGTAACATTAAAACCGATACAACAGTCAATGAAAATGCTATACCTGCCGGCGAAGGGGTTGAGCCCAGGTAAAGGCCAAACAGGAATATTGCAGCGGACGTTAAACTGTAAAATATTTTAGTAAATCCAGACAACGGGTATTCCCATTCCTCTTCTTCATTCAGGTCTTCCATAGGCGACACTTCTTTGATTTATGTGTTAGATGTTTAGCAGCAAAAGAGACAGGCAAAGGTTGTAATTGTATAATGAAGCAATCAATTTTTCATATTCAACGCCGCAATAATCGCCCTGAAACTTTCAAGCCCTGCTTCCAGGTTTTCTACAATATCCAGTGCCAGCACATCCGGGTCCGGCAGGTTATCCAAGTCAGCGAGGGACTTATCTTTCAGCCAGGTGATGTCTAAAGATGTTTTATCCCTGGCAATGATTTCATCGTAGCTAAACTTTCTGAAACGTCCTTCGGGGTTGGTTGTTGTGTGGTAAGTTTCTTTTCGCTTGTTGCGATTTTTGGGGTTGTAGCATTCTATAAAATCTTTCAGGTCATCCAGCTTAAATGGATTTTTCTTTAGCGTGTGGTGAATGTTGGTTCTGTAATCATATACCCATACGTCTTTTGTCCATGGGGTCTTTGCTGCTGGCTTGCCATCCCAGAACAACACATTTGCTTTTACACCATTGGCATAAAAGATACGCGTGGGTAAACGCAGGATGGTATGACCGTTGGCCTGTGCTGCAAAACTGGCTTTTTCTTTTTCATTGATCTGTTTATCCAGCCGGATGAGGCGGTTGGCAAGTGTGCTGAGGATGTCTTCCTGCGTGTTGCCCATGACTACATTTTGCAACAAATCTTTCAGGCTCATGCCGGGCTTTTTTTCCAGCGGGCGGCTGTCGGTTTTTTGCGATTGCTCCACACCAATGGCATCAATGATCACAAAATGATCTTTGGTAAATTTGGCAGAGGGCGTGCCCGTGGCTTTTAATTGTTCCAGGCTGCAGGTACGGGTGCCACGGCCTTTCATCTGCTCGTAACAGCTGCGGCTTTTTACATCCCGCATAAATACCAATACTTCCAGCGGACGGATATCCGTGCCGGTAGCAATCATATCAACGGTTACGGCTATGCGTGGGTAGTAATCGTTGCGGAACTGGCTGTGCACAGTCTTGGGATCTTCCACACTTTTGTAGGTGATCTTTTTACAGAATTTATTTTCTTCGGCAAATTCATTGCGAACGATTTCAATGATGTCTTCGGCGTGGGAATCTGTTTTGGCGAAGATGAATGTTTTAGGGACTTCAAAAACCGTCTCCGTGTGCCCTTGCCCATCCGGCATGGGAGTTCGAATCTCCCTGGCCCTATCAGGAAACATGGCGGGCAGATTCTCCTTTATGGCTCTGATGATGGTTCTTATGGTGCTGGGGTTTACGATGTCTCTATCCAGTTGTTTGCCGCTGTATTCAGTATCTTCATCTACAGCTTCCCAGAATTTTTTTCTTGTGAGGCGTTCCCGTTTGTCTACGTTTTCACCCATGGTGATTCTGCTGCCTTCTTTGGTGATTTTTGTTTCGATGGTAAATACATTGTAGGGCACCAGCACGCCGTCGATCACGGCTTTTTCATACCCGTAATCGCTCACGATATTTTTATTGAAATAACCAAAGGTTCTGTTATCGGGTGTGGCAGTTAAGCCAACCTGGAATACATCAAAATAATCGAGTACCTGTTTCCATAAATTATAAATGCTGCGGTGGCATTCATCTATCACGATAAAATCAAAAAACTCCATCGGCACTTTTTCATTGTGCACCACTGGCAAAGGTTCCTTTGGCTGAAAGCGTTCATTGGGATTTTGTTCTTCCGCACTTTCCTCCATTTCGGTTCCCTTTAAAATGGCATACATTCTTTGTATGGTGGAAATGTACACCTGGCTATCGTTGGGTATGGAGCTGCTTTTTAACCGTGTTACGCCATAGAGTTCAGTAAACTTGCGGTTATCATCATTGGGCACATAGGCCATGAATTCCTGTTCGGCCTGTTCGCCCAAATTCTTTGTGTCGACCAAAAACAGAATGCGTTTGGCTTTGGCATATTTTAATAAGCGGTAAATAAAAGTAATGGCGGTAAAAGTTTTACCGGAACCCGTGGCCATTTGTATCAGCGCTTTTGGCCGGGCATCTTTAAAAGATGTTTCCAGCTGGTTGATGGCGAGCACCTGGCAATCTCTTAAACCGATTTCAGGCAATGCAGGTATATCCTGCAATCTTGCCCTTAATGATTTATCCTGTTTTATCCACTCCGCAAAAAGTTCCGGCCGGTGAAAAGTAAACACAGGGCTTGATCTTGGTTTGGGATCACGGGAGTCAGTAAACCTGATTACATCGCCAGTACTTTCGTAACCAAAGAATAAGGGTTGATTGTTGAGGTATTTTAGTTTGGCCGTGCGGTAACCTTCTGTCTGTTCTTCATGCATAGTGAGGTGTACGCCTTCTTCTGCACGTTTGGCTTCAATGATGCCTACGTGTTGTTTGTTTACGAAGAGCACGTAATCGGCTGGACCAATGTCTGTTGGATATTCCCGGATTGCAATTCCGGTGCCTGCGTTTAAATTGATTTGATTTTTGTTCTGAATACACCAGCCACTCCGGATTAATTCAGAGTCGATACGATCAAGGGCAAGTTGTTCAGGGTTTTGGTTCATGCTGTGTGTAAGGATTGGACAATTTACAGTAAAATTTATTATGAATTAGAAAACTGTTGACCAGTGGAGTATAACTAGGTGAAAGCGCTTATAGCGAAGGTGAAAAAGCTCCGCTGATGCAAAACCGAGCTTAAGGATGGAAGGAACTACAAAAGCCCCTCATTCGCAAATGAATTGATGTACGCCAAAGTAACTGTTACCATTACATCTTTCTTCCAACGAACCTTATTACCGATCCTTTGCCAATATGATATTTCCCTTCGTTTAATTCAATTTCTTCTTCTTCCAGGATAAGCAGTTCATAGCTACCGAAATCTGCCAATATTTGCCCTTTAGAATACAACATGTCAATATCCTTAGGGCCGCCAACACTGGGGTTGCACTCATTCAGGGCAATATGGTTTTTACTAAAAGCTTCCAGAATAATTAGCCCTCCCGGCTTTAAATATTTATTCAGCTTAGCATGATATACTTCTTTTTTATCGGCTGCAAAATGGGCATAGATAAGCCCGATTGCATCAAAAGACTCATTGTTTAAGTCGAGTTGCTCCAGGTCTGCAACGATATAATCTAGCGTAACACTGAACTCTTTTGCCAGTGCCAGGGCCTTTGCTTTTCCTTCAATACTCAAATCAAAGGAGGTTACCTTCCAGCCCAAACATGCTGCAAAAACTCCATTGCGGCCTTCACCATCCGCAGGCATTAAAATGGTACCGGGTGTAAATTTTTCAAGCCATTCTTTAAAAAAAACATTAGGCCCTTTACCGTAAGCATACGTCGTTTCTTTATAGCGTTCATCCCACATATTTTTATACATTTCATCCCAGCTTTTTTTCATAATTATTTGTTTTAAAATTCTTCTAAAATCATTTTCTTACTTATGGCTATGCCGGCAGTTGTTCCCATCGACACTGCGTTTGCTACGGTCCGCATCCGGCTTACATTGTCGCCGGCAGCATAAATACCTTTTATGGTAGTTTCCTGCAAATGATCCACTTTGATGTATCCATCTTCACTCAGTTCACACCCCAATGATTGTGGTATTGTGCCGTGCTGTTCAAATGGAGCGGGTGCATATAGAAAGTTTAAGGGTGTTGTTGTACCATCGCTGAAAACAATGCTTTCAAGATGCCCTTTAACGTGAGCTAATTTTTCAATTTGCTTTTCAATTATTTTGATGTGGTGACTTTCAAGTTTTGCAGACTGTTCGGCAGATAAGGAGGAAGGTCCATTAGTAAACAAAGTTAAGTCCGTTGTCCAATTAGCTATAAGCCTGGCAAAATCAAAGGCGGCATCACCATTCAAAAATATGCCAGTCTTTTCATTTCTTACTTCGTAGCCGTGGCAGTATGGGCAATGGAGCACAGAAATTCCCCAACATGCTGCAAACCCATCAATAGCAGGAAGGATGTCGCGGATGCCTGTTGCGAAAATTAGTTTTTTTGCTATAAAGGTTTCGCCGGTAGCCACCTGTATTTGAAAGCCTTTTTCAATTTGTTTTGCCGCCACAGCCAGACCATTGAAAAACTCTACAGTTTCATACCTGCTTACCTGCCGGTTGGCCAATGCGGCTATTTCAGTGGGTGTTTTTCCGTCGTTTGTAAGAAAATTGTGCGAATGAGGTGTTTGCCTGTTACAAGGTTTTCCATTGTCGATTATTAATACTTTTCTTAAGGCCCGGCCAAGTGCCATACCGGCAGCAAGGCCGGAGTAACTGCCTCCAATAATGATTACATCAAATTTATTTTCGGGTGCCATGTTATATTTTAGAATTGTTGAAGAAGAAAATGGTAAAGCAATAGTTTGTATTGCAATCGTACCCATTTTTATAAAGTCACGTCTTGATATTTGCATCATAGTAGCGACGCGTTTTATTTTTTCGGTTCTAACTGTTTAGATGAAACTCTTTTAAGTATTGTGTCTATAAATGGCACTACAGCAAATACAATCCAGGGCACCAGGGAAATGGTTAACAGAAATGTTCGCAGGTACAATGGTAATGCAGCCAGCTTTTCCCCAAACAGGTAAAGAAACAAGGTGATAGAAGGATAGATAGCAATCCAGATTTTTAAAGATGCGATCACTTTCATTTTTGTTTTCATGATAAATATTTTTAAGTGAATGATTTCTTTGTTGGCACAAAAGTAGTTTTTGCAGTGGCTTCCGTAGTAGGACAAACGGGCAGTTGTATAGCACATTTTTAAAACCAGTGTAACCAGATTTCGCGGCGGCATCAGCACATAACCTTCATCCACGGCTTTTTTCAAAACTTCAGAAACAATAACATGGGCGGTGCTGCTTCCAGCCTTAAAACTTATTACCAATAATAGGTACCTGATAAAGATGCCCAAATTGAATTATAAAAAATAGCAGAGGGCGTTATTCTGCTATCAAAACATTTGTAAATAAAGAAAGTGTTTTTAAAGAGAGAAACGGGCAGCACACTGTGCAGGGTAAACCTAAAGTAATTTAACATTTAGCATACTCAACATGGTAATCGATACCTTTTTGAGCGTTGTAATACTCAATACAAATGTAAAAAATGAGCCCTGGCTTTTAAAAATCCAGGCTCTTTTTTTAAGCTGATTGAATGTTGTAATTAATAAGGTTTAATTATTTGGCCTGTATTTGCGCCAAATATAGATTTGCGAAACCCATATTCTAATTGCTGCATCGTTACGGGAATGTCGCCTGGAAAATAAGGGAAATATTGAGGAGAATTTTCAATAACAGTTGGACTCACTGCATTAATACGGATACCATTTTCCAACTCAATGGCCGCTCCTCTCACAAATCCCTCTACTGCTCCATTGGCCGCCGATGCATTGGCAAAATTCTTCTGCGGGTCATGTGACAGAGCTCCCGTTATCAATGTAAATGATCCCTTTGTATTAATATAATGCTGGCCTATTAATACAAGGTTTATCTGCCCCATCATTTTCCCTTCCACGCCTTGCCGGAATTCCTTGTCGGTTAATTTTTTCCAGAGACCTACAAAGGTTGGACCTGCAGTTGAAATCAATGCATCAAATGCGCCTACTTGCCTGTACATATTTTCAACGGATGTTGTTGAAGTAATATCTACCTGCACATCACATCCTTTGGAAGCTGCTGTGATTACTTCGTGATCTTTTGCAAAGGCTGTTGTTAAATGCTTTCCCATAGTACCTGATGCACCAACGATGATAATTTTCATTTTTGTAAATTTTAAAAGTTTATTTACGCAAAAGTAAATTCACCGCAAGGCAGTATAACAGGACGATGCCGCAGTTATGCAGGACTTATTTAAAGCTTTTTCTAAACACTTCAGGCGAATGACCTATATGCTTTTTAAAGAATCGGATAAAATAAGAGGTGTCTTCAAACCCTAGTTGGTCAGCAATATCTTTTACCTGGTTTGCAGTTGCTAATAAATATCTCTTAGCTTCCAGAATAATGTGTTCATTGATCATATCTGAAGCCGTTTTACCAATAGATGATTTTGTGATTTCATTTAGCTGGTAGGGAGAGAGGTTCATCAAATCAGTGTATTGGGCAACCTGCTTATGAGTGGCAATATGGTTTTCCAGTAACTCTAAGTATTCTTCAAAGCGCTCCTGTGTATAGGAATTAGCAGCTGTTTGTATTCCCCTGGGATTGGAACTTTGTCTTCCAAATTCAATAAAGAAAATGTCAAGGCTCGATTTTATCACATCCTGGTATCCTTCATCTTTGCAAGTGTATTCATCCAGCATAGAGGACAGAATGTTTTGCAATTTATTAAACCTGCTTATTTCCAATTCGCAGTAGTTTTTATTGCTTGCTTTTCTTAAGCGCTGGATTGATAGCTTGTCTTTAGGGTGATAAAATTCAGCATTGAACTCTACTAAATATCCAGTGCTACATGCTTTCAATTCCAACTGGTGCACCTGGCCGGGGCGTATAAAAAAGACTGAATTATCCATCACATCGTAGGCTGTAAAATCTATCTCATGCTTACCTGACCCTATTTTTAATGCAAGGATAAAAAAGAAGTCATGCCTATGTAGGTCGTGAACCAAATCAGTACCTCCCAAAATATCTTCCACCCGGCGAATTTTAAAACGTTCGGCTAAGTGTAGTTCCTGCTGTGAAGAACCAAGCTGTCTTATGGGAATCTTTTTCATGTTAGCATCTGCCTTTTTGGGTCAGCTTCAAAAACTGTTTTGTTCAATGTCATTTTAAACTATCACTTTTGATGTTGCCAGCGATGACACCATCGAATATAGCGGCTATTCACAATTTAAAATGCAATTAAATGGCAGGTGGTCAACTCATAACCAGCATGAAACAATGTTATATGCTTTTTAGAAGGTAAACAATCAGAAATATACTCACCAACAGAATGAAGGCTGTCAGCACAGTTATCAGTAAGGAAGAATGTTTATAATTGCCTTCATTTAATTGCTTTTCTGACTGCTTATAGCGAATGTAAGATAGTACGGAAGTTACTGTACCTACAGCCACCAGAACAATTCCTAAAATGCCAGAATAACCAGTTTGATGAATCACGGTTTCCTTGCCAAGGATTAATGAAATCTGTTTTACAAATAATGAAAACTTTACCACCACGAAGCCAAACGCCATGATGCCGATGCTGGTGCGTACCCAAGCAAGAAAGGTGCGCTCATTTGCTAAATGATCGCTCGGATTACCGTGCATTTTGTTTTCGTCCATTTGTTAGGTGTATTGATTGGTGCTACGTTGGCAGGTCACTTTAAAGTATGTTGTTTTGACTTAATCAATTTTCCATGATGAGTGGTGACAACTATTGCTCAACAATTATTGAGCCTGTTTATAACAATTCTTTTAACTGGTTGATGAATTTTTCAGTGTCGTAGCCAGCCATGCCTTCATGCTTTAGCACAATTTTACCTTCTCTATTGATAACAAGGGTAGTGGGTAAACTGCCAGTGAAAATTTCAGCAGGAACGGTTCCGGAACGGTAATATAAAGGCAGGATGTAATTGTTTTTTTTGAGATACTGTAGTGCTTTACTGGAATCATCATCTTCGTTAATGAATAAAAAAACAATTCTGTCATCCTGCTTCAGCTGTTGATACAATGCCAGTACCGAAGGCATTTCAGCTCTGCATGGCGGGCACCAGGATGCCCAGAAATTAATGAATACAACCTTGCCTTTCAAACTGGCTGTAGAAGCCGTTTCACCCGCTGCATTTGTAAAATTAAAAGGAGCAACTGCCGGCTCATTTTCAATACCATCTTTTTTTATGTCAGCTTTAAATAAACCAATTGCAACCAGCTGCTGCAGCAACCATGCCTTAGCATCCGGGCTGATTGTTATGAGCAGCAAAACGGCCATCATAAGGATTGTTATTCCGTTTTTTTTTAGCTTAGTAATAACGTAGTTGGACTTTATCACCCTCTTTTGAATCAGTTTGGATAATTATTAAATGGGTTTCAATTAAGTCAATGAAAATTCTTTCTAAAAGATATCATTCACTTAATGAATTTGCTTAGTGTTGTCTTGTATCAAAGCCTTTCAAATATACTTTTAATAATACAACACATCAATATAAAATAAGAATGTGTGCATTTCTCAAGAAGTGTCATTAAAGACTGGCTCATCCTTCCATGGGTAAATATACTTTTATATAACTTGATTTTACAGTTAAAAATTGATAGATTCCTGACTTCCAATCGTTCATATTCTCAAAGAAATTTGTTTAAAGAAATATTGCACTGAGCCAACGCCCCACGCTTGAGGGCGTGGGGCGTTTCCAGGCTTTAACAATCTGATCAAGTAAGGGGCAAACGCAACGTTTGCCCCTTACTTGATCTTAATTATAAAATTCCATCGTCACACCCTTTGCAAAACTCTCACAAAGATTAAAGGCTTTTTGTGTCTTCATTTGCCCTGTTCCGCCAAACAATAAAGATCCGGGAAGAAGTAGCAAAAGAGCAAAAACAACAGCCAACCCAAACTTCCATAAGGGAAACTACCGGGTTTACCGAAAAGCCATTGTTTAAAATCCAGGAAATCTGTTCCCTTTTTAAAGTTACAAAACCTACGATCTATGATTGGATAAAGCATGGAAAATTGAAGAAGGTAAAGATAAGGTCGAGGGTATATTTCCTTGGTAGGGATATCAGGGAGTTGATGAAGGCATGAGTAATTTCGAAGCAGTGTAAAAGGCACTGCTTTTTTGTTATATTCTTGCCTCGTACCGTCTCTTAGTTCTTTGAAATTTGGGAAATCGTACCTTTAAACAGACAACGAGTCAGGTTGAATAAAGACAAGTAAAATAAGGTCAAATTTTGGGTCTATTCGCTTTTTTATAGAATAAAAAATAGAATAAAAAAAGCAAAACCCGCTACCAGAGCGGGTTTTAACAAAATTTGAGCGGACTGGACGGGACTCGAACCCGCGACCTCCGCCGTGACAGGGCGGCATTCTAACCAACTGAACTACCAATCCGTTTCCCTTTTTACAGCAACAAAATTTATTTAAAAACCCTGCTTTGTTTTTCGGGATTGCAAAGATATGTTTTTCAATTTCCTGAGCCAAAACTTTTATTAAAAATTTTGAAGACTTATTTTTGCAACACTGATTTATTATTTTTCACTGCTTACACACAAAGCTGTAAATTGCTCTTATGCCTGAATTTAAAAAACGACAATTCCTCGATTTTGAAAAGCCAATCAAGGACTTATACGACCAGATAGAACAGATAAAAGTATCCGCTGAAAAAAATAAGACTGATGTAAGCGGATATGTACAAACACTGGAACAAAAAATCAATGATACTAAACGCGATCTGACAGCCAATCTTACTCCATGGCAAAAAGTTCAACTCAGCAGGCACCCCGACAGACCTTATACGTTAAAGTATATTGATAAAATGACCGAAAATTTTATTGAACTGCATGGCGATAGAAATGTGAAAGATGATAAAGCCATGGTGGGCGGTTTTGCCCAGTTGGATGGAGAAACGGTTATGTTTATAGGCCAGCAAAAAGGAATCAATACCAAAATGCGCCAGCTGCGAAATTTTGGTATGGCCAACCCGGAAGGCTATAGAAAGGCACTGCGATTAATGCGCCTGGCCGAGAAGTTTAATAAACCTATTGTTACCTTAATTGATACACCGGGCGCTTATCCCGGCATGGAAGCTGAAGAACGTGGCCAGGGCGAAGCCATTGCCCGCAACATTTACGAAATGATGCGGTTGAAGGTGCCTGTGATTTGCGTAATTATTGGTGAAGGCGCCAGTGGTGGTGCGCTCGGCATAGGTGTTGGCGACAGAGTGCTGATGCTGGAAAACAGCTGGTATACAGTAATATCGCCGGAAAACTGCAGTTCCATTTTATGGCGCAGCTGGGATAAGAAAGAAACAGCGGCTGAACAACTGCGTTTAACCGGTCCTGATATGATGCGGTTTGGCCTGGTGGATGGCGTGGTGCCAGAGCCCGCTGGTGGCAGTCACTGGGATTATGATGAGGCTGGCCGGATTTTAAAAGAACATTTGATACCGATTATCAAAGAATTGAAACAGATACCTGCTGAAAAACGTTGCGCAGACCGCATTGTAAAATTTGGAAAAATGGGCTTCTGGAATGAGTTGCCCGCTGAAGCTGCCGGTGTTTAATAATACCAGTTTTTTTATTTTTTTAGGCTATATATTAAACCGCTCTCTACGCTTTGATAAAAGTTGCCCTTTGCTGTTTTTGTACAAGAGTGCGACGCCAATGCAGCTTAATTGAAATACATAAGTTGGGTACATAAAAAATATTAACGATGCCTGGTGATTCTTCAAAAGTGAATATTAACAGTGGCGGTGCTGAAAAACATACCTACGATGCCATTGTGATCGGCAGCGGTATCAGCGGCGGCTGGGCGGCGAAGGAATTGTGTGAGAAGGGATTGAAAACACTGGTGCTGGAAAGAGGCCGTAATGTAGAACACAACAAGGATTATCCCACTGCTACCAAAGACCCATGGGAATTAAAACACCGTGGCCGAATTACAAAAGAAACGTTAGAGCAAAATCCGCTGATTACAAAGGCGGCTGGTTATGGCGAAGACAACCAGCATTTTTTTGTTAATGATAAAGACCATCCTTATGTACAGGAGAAACCTTTTGAGTGGATACGGGGTTACCAGGTAGGTGGCAAATCGCTTACATGGGGAAGGGCCACGCAGCGCTGGAGCGATTTTGAATTTACCGGTCCGCAGCGGTTTGGTTATGGCTGGGACTGGCCAATTCGCTACGCCGATGTGGCTCCATGGTATAGCCATGTTGAAAAATTTATTGGTATTTGTGGTAATAAAGATGGCATTGAATCTATGCCCGATGGTGAATTTTTACCGCCCTTTGATTTAAATGTTGTAGAGCAGCATTTGAAAGATAGTTTCTTGAAAAATTACGGTAACCGCTATTTGGTTCATGCCCGGTGGGCGCATTTAACAAAGCCCAATCCAATACATTTAGACCAGGGCCGTGCGCAATGCCAGGCAAGAAATTTATGCATGCGTGGGTGTCCGTTTGGAGGCTACTTTAGCAGCAACTCTTCTACCCTTCCGTGGGCTGCCAAAACAGGCAATCTTACCATCAGACCTTTCTCTGTAGTGCATTCTATTATCTACGATGATAAGCTGCAAAAAGCAAGCGGCGTAAGGGTTATAGACTCCGTTACAAAAGAAACAACAGAGTACTTTGCTAAAATAATTTTTGTAAACGGCTCTGCATTAAACAGCAATTTAATTCTGCTGAATTCAACCTCTGCAAGGTTCCCTAACGGACTTGGAAATGACAGTGGCATTTTAGGAAAATATGTTTGCTTTCATAACTACCGTGGCTGGATGAGTGGCCACATCGATGGCTTTGAAGACAAGTATGTGTATGGCCGAAACCCGACAGATACCATTATTGCGAACTACAGAAATTTACATAAAATAGATACCGACTTCGTGGGTGGCTTTACCACTTTCGCCGGAGCTTACCGTGAAAGAGGCGATGGTGACCGTTGCCCTGAGCAAATTGGAGCAGTCTACAAAGAGGCGATGACGGAAGCCGGTCCATGGCATGTATATGCTTATGTGCAGGGAGAAACCGTTCCGAAAGCAATCAACCATGTTCGCTTAAGTACTGATAAAAAAGACCAGTGGGGAATTCCGTTGCTGGTTACCTCTGTTGGATATGATGACAATGATGAAAGATTATTGAAAGATTTTTTTACGCAGACAGAAGAAATGCTTACCGGCGCCGGCGTAAAAAATATTACACACAGCGACAGCAAACAGGCGCCGGGACTGGATATTCACGAGATGGGCGGTTGCAGGATGGGGAACGATCCCAACAATTCGATGCTGGACAAATGGAATGCGTTGCACCATTGTAAAAATGTTTTTGTAACAGATGGCGCCTGCATGACAAGTACAGGCAATCAAAGCCCATCGATATTGTACATGACATTAACAGCAAGGGCTGCCAACCATGCGGTGGAAGAATTGAAGAAAGGAAACCTTTAAGAGTTATGAGTTATAAGTGTTAAGTTATGAGTTACAAAATCATAGATTAAAAGTGATCAGTTATAACGAGTCAGATTGACAGGCTCTTTTTGAATTTTTACTTATTTCTTCTGTATTACTGATTCGAACAAATTATTAATTCTTAATTATTAATTTTTAATTAAAAAATATGCCAGGCGATTCAACACAAGTCAACATCAATGCAGGTGGTGCTGCCAAAAACACTTTTGATGCCATCGTAATTGGTTCGGGAATCAGTGGAGGCTGGGCTGCGAAAGAACTATGTGAAAAAGGATTAAAAACGCTTGTACTGGAAAGAGGCAAGAATGTAGTGCATTTAAAAGACTACCCTACCGCTACCAAAGATCCATGGGATTTTACACACCGTTTACACATGCCGCTGAAAGTGGAAAAAGAAAACCCAATAGTAAGCAGGTGCTATGCACTGAGTGAAGCGACTGAACATTTTTTTGTAAAAGATAAACAACATCCTTACGTACAGGAAAAGCCGTTCGACTGGATTCGTGGCTACCAGGTAGGCGGTAAATCTTTGTTGTGGGCAAGGGCTACGCAGCGCTGGAGTAAATACGATTTTGAAGGACCGGGAAGAGATGGATTTGCAGTTGAATGGCCGATTACATATGAGGAACTGGCGCCCTGGTACAGTCATGTAGAAAAGTTTGCAGGCATCAGCGGCAATATGGATGGACTGGACACAATGCCCGATGGCGAATTTTTACCGCCGTGGGAATTGAACACCGTAGAGAAGGAATTACAGCAAAAAATAAATAGCAATTATAAAGACCGCAATGTTATCATAGGCCGTTGTGCGCATTTAACCAAACCCAATCAAATTCATCTTGACCAGGGCAGGCAACAATGCCAGGGCCGAACAATGTGTGACCGGGGTTGTCCGTTTGGCGGCTATTTTAGTTCCAACGCTTCTACCTTGCCGTGGGCTGAGAAGACCGGCAACCTTACCTTGCGGCCTGATTCGGTTGTACACTCCATCATCTATGATGAAAAAAAACAGAAGGCAACGGGTGTACGGGTAATTGATGCACACACCAAAGTTGCTACTGAATATTTTGCCAAAGTGATATTTGTAAATGCAGCCTGTCTAAATTCTAACCTGGTATTATTGAATTCAACTTCAGGCCGTTTTCCGAATGGATTGGGTAATGACAATGGCCTGCTGGGAAAATATGTTGCCTTTCACAATTACCGTGGCACTTTAACAGCGGATGTGGATGGACACCTGGATCAATATTATTATGGCCGTAAGCCAACAGGTGCCATGATGCCGAATTTTAGAAATGTACACAAACAGGAAATGGATTTCTTGCGTGGCTATATGGTTCATTACAGCGCGGGCAGAAGAACCGGTGATGGCAGTAACAAAGAAGATATTGGCGGCGCTTATAAAGATGCGATGTCTGAACCGGGCGGCTGGGGCGTGTTTATGATGATGCAGGGGGAAACGATTCCGAAAGAATCCAATCATCTGCGCTTAAGCAAAGATGAAAAAGATGAATGGGGCATCCCGTTGCTGGTAACCTCAGTTGCTTATGATGATAATGACGAAAAATTATTAAAAGATTTTTTAGAGCAGGGACAGGAAATGCTTACCAAAGCAGGTTGTAAAAATATCCGCACCAACGACAGCAAACAGGCGCCGGGATTGGATATACATGAAATGGGTGGTGTAAGAATGGGTAAAGATCCGGCCACTTCCTTGTTAGATAAAAACAACGCCATGCACCATTGTAAAAACGTTTTTGTTACCGACGGCGCCAGCATGGTTTCAACCAGTACACAAAACCCATCATTGACTTTTATGGCTTTAACAGCAAGAGCGGCCAATTATGCGGTGGACGAGTTAAAGAAAGGAAACCTTTAGATAGTTATAAGTTATAGGTGGTAAGTGATAAGTTGATTTTAGCGAGGTGGAGTATGTGTACGACAGCTTTGTTAATGTGGGCATGTGATGTGAACAGCGTAACAAACTTAATAACTGCACATTAAACGATACAATGGTATCTTTGAACAAAGAATATTGATATGCTTAAAGTGGGTGTTTTAGGAGTTGGCCATCTCGGAAAATTTCATTTAAATAACTGGCTGGAAATAGAAGGCGCAACACTTGTTGGTTTTTTTGACCCCAATGATGAAATAGCCAACGCGGTTATTGAAAAATACAAGTTAGTAAGATTTGATAATGCGGAAGAATTGATGGACGCCTGTGATGCCGTTGACATTGTAGCACCTACTATCACCCATTTTAATTTGTGCAAAGCAGCTATTACCAAAGGCAAGCATGTGTTTGTTGAAAAACCTTTGGCCAACACAATGGATGAGGCAAGGCAACTCGTAAAACTTACCAAAGAAGCCAATATAAAATTCCAGGTGGGGCATGTGGAACGATTTAACCCTGCTTTTTTAGCTTTGAAAAATCGCAGGCTGGAACCCATGTTTATTGAAGTGCATCGCCTGGCACAATTTAATCCCCGGGGTACAGATGTTAGTGTGATACTGGATTTGATGATACACGACATTGACATTATTTTAAGTCTTGTAAAAAGCAATGTAAAATCGATCAACGCCAATGGTGTTGCTGTAATGAGTGACACGCCGGATATTGCCAACGTACGCATAGAGTTCGATAATGGCTGCGTAGCCAACCTTACAAGCAGCCGTATCTCCATGAAAAAAATGAGGAAGATGCGCCTCTTTCAAAAAGATGCCTATATTGGCATTGATTTCCTTGAGAAGAAAACAGAAATTATAAAACTGAGTGCGCCGGATGACACCAATGTATTTACGTTTGATATTGAAACCAACAATGGTAAAAAAACTATTGCCATTGCCAACCCGGTTATTGAAGAGGGAAATGCCATAAAGATGGAACTGCAGGCATTTTACCAGGCCATTGTACAAAATACAGATACACCGGTAAATGTAGTAGATGGTTTCAGAGCAATGGATGTGGCCCACCAGATACTGGATAAAATTGGCGGCGTATAGACTTTCATTTTTTCCATAAGATAATTCACGCTGCATTTTGAAGCAACCCAGGATAAATAGTACCTTATATATACTCAGCGATGCAGGTATCGCCATACTTACATGGCTTTGCTTTTATTTTCTTAGAACCGTTATTTACCACTATCCTTTTACACTACCTGCCGGGTTTTATCTCGGACTGCTTTTATACACCACGGGTTGGTTAAGTTTGCATTTTTTAAGCGGTGCATATGAAGATATCTATCACAAATCAAAATTGTCTGAGGTTTTAAGAACAATTGTTGTAAGCCTGATTGGGACTCTTGTGCTGCTTTTTATCTTTATCTTAAAAAATCCCCAGCAAAATAATTTTAATTATTACGCTGAATTTTACAGCCTGTTGATTCCAATGCTTTTCTTTACCATTGTTTCAAGACTCTTATTTTTAAGAGCCGTTAATTTGCAGCTAAAAAAGAATAAAGTATTTTTTAATGTGCTGCTTATTGGAACCAGTAAAAATGCTGTTCGTTTTTTTAATACGTTTACTACTACCAATTCTCACTCAGGGTATTTAATAACAAGCTTTTTAAATATTAATGGTAATGCAGGTATTGACTTACCTGCCTCAGTCTATAAATACAATCAGCTGTCTGCCATTGATGATATTATTGCCGGCGATGCCATTGAAGAAGTTATTATTACTGTTGAAAAAAACGAGCGGGATCTGCTCGCTGACATTTTAAGACTGCTGAGTGATAAAGATGTCAATATTAAAATCACACCTGATGCTGTTGATATCATAAGTGGTGCTGTGCAGGCAACCAACGTAATGGGGATACCATTAATTGATGTACATAGTGGCATATTGCCATCCTGGCAAAAAAATATCAAACGCCTGATGGATATTTCGATCGCACTTACGGGACTGGTAATACTCTTTCCATTATTATTATACGCCGCCATCAGAACACTCTTTTCATCTGCAGGATCGGTCATTTTTTTTCAGCAAAGAATGGGTTATAAGGGAAAACCTTTCACTATTTACAAGTTCAGGAGCATGAACAAAAATGCGGAAGAAGATGGACCGATGTTAAGCAGTGCCAATGATCAGCGTATTACAAGGTGGGGGAAAATAATGCGCAAATGGCGCTTGGATGAACTACCTCAACTAATCAATATTATAAAGGGAGAAATGAGCCTGGTGGGGCCCCGCCCCGAAAGAAAATTTTATATTGACCAGATTGTGGCTAAACATCCTGAATATAAATACCTGCTGAAAGTAAAACCCGGCTTAACAAGTTGGGGTATGGTAAAGTTTGGCTATGCTTCAACCGTTGACGAAATGATTGAACGCATGCCCTATGACATTATGTATATAGAGAACGTATCCATCATCTTAGATTTGAAAATTATGCTGCACAGCATTCGCATTATTTTATCCGGAAAAGGAAAATAACTGCATGAGGCTTTGTCCTGAAAACATCCGTAATCAAAGTACAACAAAAGTCCTTGGCGCCCGTTGTATCCGTTGTTCACTTGGTGTGAAACCCATCAGTGCGAAACATTTTTATTATTTTTGGATAAACCCCAACTGTCTTGAAAAAAACAATCCTGTTAACGGTTCTTTTTAGTTTTTGTTTTTCAGCAATATTTTGTCAAACTAAGTATTGGCAGCAGCAGGTAAATTACACAATCGATGTTACTTTAAATGACACTGCCCATACACTGGATGGGTATGTAAAAATGGATTATTATAACAACTCGCCTGATACACTTTTTTTCATCTGGATACACGCCTGGCCCAATGCATATAAAAACGATCGAACGGCCTTTAGCGATCAGTTGCTGCAGAATGGACGAACCGATTTTTATTTTAGCAATGAAGATAAACGCGGCTACATTAACCGGCTTGATTTTAAGGTGAACGGACAGCTGGCACCGTTACAGGATCATCCGGAGCACCAGGATATTTTTAAACTACTGTTGCCGCAACCACTTACACCACATAGCACCGCGAAAATTGAAACGCCTTTTCATCTCAAGCTGCCTTACAATTTTTCACGCGGAGGTCATGTTGGGCAGGCTTATCAAATAACCCAATGGTATCCCAAACCGGCGGTGTATGACCGTAAGGGTTGGCATGCGATGCCGTACCTTGATCAGGGTGAATTTTACAGCGAGTTTGGAAATTATGAAGTACAAATAACTTTACCTGCCAATTATGTAGTAGCCGCTACTGGCGAACTAGTCAGTGAGACCACATCACCCGTTGGTTTAAAAACTAAATTTGTACAACAGGTAATTATCACTCCAAAGCATCCTCCATTTCTTAAAAAAAAGAAGGCTCCAGACAATTCCATTCTATCTGCAACCAATACCAAAACCCTTGTTTACAAACAAGCCAATGTGCATGACTTTGCCTGGTTTGCTGACAAATCTTTTATTGTAAAAAAAGACAGTTTGCAGTTGCCGTCGGGAAGAGCCATCCAGGTGGCAACATATTACCAGCCCGGGCAAGCAGACATTTGGAAAAATAGTTTGCAGTATATCAAACAAGCAGTTATTACACGAAGTAGTTTTTTGGGTGAATACCCTTACAGCACAGTTACAGCGGTTGAAGTGGAAATGGGTTTTGACGGCGGTATGGAATATCCAACGATTACTTCCATTTCGCCCGTCAAAAGCAGCGCAGCACTGGAAAGCGTACTGGAACACGAAGTGGGCCACAACTGGAATTATGGCATCCTGGCGACGAACGAAAGAATGCATCCATGGATGGATGAAGGTATCAATACCTATTACGACAACCGCTATTACAGCGCTGGTAAAAACATTGTTCCCCAAAATGAAGATGCAAGAAACAGGAGATATTTGGAAAGCAGGATGCCGGCAGACCATGACCAGTTTATAGCAGCAAATTTATATGATTCAAAAAAAGACCAGCCCATTGAAACTGAATCACAGAATTTTAATGAAACCAATTATAATACCATCGCTTACTATAAAACAGGCAAGTGGATGGAGATGCTGGAAGAGCATTTAGGCAGGGCAATATTTGACAGTTGTATGCATACCTATTACCAGCGCTGGCAATTTAAACATCCTTATCCCGAAGACTTGCAAAAAGTATTTGAAGAAGTGAGTGGCAAGGATTTGGGGGCCGACTTTACCCTGCTCAATAAAAAAGGGCAGCTTCCGCAAAAAGCAGTAAAAAAAGATATCAAATTTGCATCCCTATTTAGTTTCAACAATACGGATAAGCATCACTACGTTTTTGTTGCACCGGCTATTGGTACCAATATTTATGACAAGCTGATGATGGGTGTTTTAATCCATAATTATACTTTGCCTGCCGAAAAATTTCAATTTTTCTTAGCTCCCATGTACGCCACCGGAAGCCGTCAATTGAATGGGCTTGGGCGAATCAGTTATCATTGGTACAATGGCAGTAATGGTGCCAATACAGCAATATCCTTCTCCGGCGAGACATTTAGCAACGATTCCTTCACAGACTCTGCCGGCAACAAAAAAACATTTCGCTTCAGCAAACTGGTGCCTTCTGTAAAATATACTTTCCGCAGAAAAAATGCCTTGAGTACAACCACCAAATTTATTCAATGGAAAACATTTCTTATTGAAGAACAGGGCCTTCTTTTTACAAAAGATACTGTTCAGCAACAAAACATAATCACCTATCCAACTGCCAGTCGTTACCTCAACCAACTTCGTTTTGTGCTGGCAAACAGCAGGGTGCTATATCCATATAACACCGAATTACTTACGGAACAGGGCGAAGGTTTTTTAAGGCTGGCATTTACAGGAAACTATTATTTTAACTATGCAAAGGAAGGCGGCTTAAACCTGCGCTTATTTGCAGGCAAGTTTATTTACCTGGGTGATAAGACTTATTTAAAACAATTTGAAACAGATGCCTACCATTTGAACATGAGCGGACCAAAAGGGTATGAAGACTATACATACAGCAATTACTTTGCGGGTCGAAACGAATTCAACGGATGGGCATCACAACAAATAATGAACCGCGATGGCTTTTTTAAAGTAAGGACCGATTTTCTGAGTAGCAAAGTTGGTAAAACAGATAACTGGCTGATGGCAGCCAACTTTACAACCGACATACCTAAAGCGATCAATATTTTACAGTTGTTGCCGGTAAAAATTCCGTTAAAAGCCTTTGTCGATGTGGGCACTTACGCAGAATCATGGCAAAAAAATGCTGCAACAGGCCGTTTTATTTATGATGCCGGCCTGCAACTATCTTTCTTTAAAGATGTAGTGCAGGTGTATGTTCCACTGCTGTACAGTAAGGTATACAGGGATTATTTTAAATCAACGATACCTGAAAAGCGATTCTTAAAAAATATTTCTTTCAGCATCGACATACAAAACTTCAGCCTTAAGAAAGTTGTTCCTCAAATTGCATTTTAACTGTGCCTGTTCACTATATTCCATATCAGCAAATTGATCAAATAAAATGGGATGCCTGTATTGAATCCGCCCACAATGGCCTCGTGTATGCCCGTTCATTTTACCTGGACGCCATGGCCAAACACTGGGATGCGCTTGTACTAAATGATTATGAAGCTGTAATGCCATTGACCTGGAATAAAAAATATGGCATCGCTTATTTGTACCAGCCGCCGTTTACACAACAACTCGGCATTTTCAGCACAACAAAAAGTGATGACACACTGCAGCAATTATTTATCGCCGGAGCTAAACAACGGTTCAGGTTTGCTGAATTTTTTGTCAACTTCCCAGCTGGCAATGCCCAGGTAAATTTTGTTTTACCACTTCAGCAGCCATACGAAATAACACGGCAGCAGTACAAAAATGATTTACTCAAAAATTTAAAGCACGCAGCAAAATTTCATCTCAGCTATGTTTCGTCACACGATATACAAGAGGCTATACAGCTTTACCAACTTCACTACGCACAAAGAATGCCGCATGTGCATCAGCATGATTATGCACGTTTTTCGGTGCTTTGCCAGTCTGCAAAACAAAGAGGGTTGTTATTGATACGAAAGGTTATAAATGACGATGGCGCTACGATCGCTGTTGTACTGCTGTTGAAGGACAAGCAACGTTTGTACAACCTCATGTCAACTGTTACAAAAGAGGGCAGGCAATGCGAAGCCAATCATTTTTTATTTGATCAATTGATAAAGGAATTCAGCGGGCAGGATTTTGTGCTGGATTTTGAAGGTTCTTCCATCCCCGGCATAGCCGGCTTTTACCAAAAATTCGGAGCTGTTAATGAACCTTATTTCTTTCTGCGATACAATCATTTGCCCTGGCCGCTGAAGTATTTGAAATAGCAACAACCCGCCGGGAAAGATTATTCAGCCAATAGTGTTTCGGCTATTACAAGGTCAATTGGCCGGGTAATTTTGATATTGTCTTCTTCGCCTTCTACCAGGTATACTTTTAAACCAAAAGCTTCTACAACGGTTGCCTCGTCTGTAAATTTATCTTTGTAGTCAATTTTAAAAGCAGGTAATAAAATTTTACTGTGAAAGGTTTGCGGTGTTTGCACGAGCTTTACCCTGTTGCGGTCAAAAGCTTCGTTGTCATCTTCTTTTATCAGGCGGATGCTGTCTTTGCATTCTGTCACTGGCACTGCAGAACCGAATTCAAGGGCCGCCTCGTAACAAACCTTGATTAGCTTTTTTGTGAGCATGCATCTTACGCCATCATGTACAAACACCATGCATTCATCTGTTATCAAAGCAAGCCCATTTTGTACAGAATGAAACCTGGTGCGTCCGCCCGCTGTAATCTGAATTCTTTTATAATCAAAAAATGCATCTATGATTTCCTGGCCTGCCGCAATATGCTCTTCCGGCAGTACCAAAATTATTTCAAGATCTTTGTAACTATCTAAAAACGTCTTCAGCGTATAATATAAAACCGGTTTGCCTTTAATAAGCAAAAACTGTTTAGGAGTTGTATTGTTCATTCTTGTGCCGCTACCACCGGCCACTATTACTGCTACTTTTTTCATTACTGCAAAATTATAATTTTTCGGGTACAATAAAGATTAGTAATTATTTTGCACCCATGCTTTTTAAAAAATACTGCCCCTTTTTACTGCTGATTCTTTATTGTTCAGCCTGCAATAAAAAAGAGCAGCGGCTACAACAGGTAATGGCTTTACAGCAAATGAGCGACCTCGCAACGGTGGAGTATGTTGTGACTAAAATTATAAAAGCCAGCGACAATAAAACCTGGTATAAAATAGGCGACAGAAAAATACTGATGAGTTGTAAAGCCACACTGACTGCGGGTATTGACCTGAGTGCTATTAAAAGTGAACAGGTGCAAATTGAAGGAAAAAATATTACCCTTACACTGCCACATTCCAAAATGATTGCTGTAAACATTAAGCCGGAAGATATTGTGGAGGAATACGAATCCATCGACGTTTTACGGCAACCTTTTTCGGGAGAAGAAAGAAACGCACTGGCAATACAGGCAGAAACCCAGGTAAAAGCAAGTGTAGCTGAACTCGGTATTTTACAAACAGCAGAAACGAATGCTGCTTTGTTTGTAAATAGTTTTTTACACCGGCTGGGATATGAAAAAATAACCATTCACTTTGATAACGCCAGCAGCACAAAAAATTAAATGCGTAAAACTATTACCAGGTATCTGTGGCTTATATTGCTGTTGCTTGCAACTGTTTTTTTGTTGCAGCAAATAAAATGGCTGCCTTCGTTCAAAGATGTATTTACGAGTCAGCCACTTGAAATTGATAACACTCCCCTTGTTATAAAGGAAATAAATGCACTGGCGCAGTTGATTACCATCACGGCCTATAATGAAGTGGTAATTGAGCAAACAATAAAAGGTGCACCTGTTTTTTCCGGCCCATTGGTGCCATCCATACCGGGCATGAGATTTCCTGATAAAAAAATAATACTGATTGGAAAAGGAAAGGTTTTGGCTGGAGTAGATCTCGCCAAACTCTCTGATAAAAACATATTTGTGAAGGGTGATTCCGTTTCGGTGAGTCTGCCCAAAGCTGTGCTATTACAGGTTATTCTTAATCCTTCCGATTTTGAAACGTTTGAAGAAACGGGTGTATGGAGTGACGATGAGGTAAGACTTGTAAAACAAAAATTAAAAGACAAACTGATTATTACTGTTTTGAGACAAAATATTATCCAAAAAGCCGGCGACAAAGCAAAACTGATTATGGAAAATTTTTTACGGGATGCAGGTTTTAAGAAAGTAACAGTGACAGTTGGAAGCTGATTTTTATGTCTGATTTTTTTCATCGCTGATATCTGATTTCTTACGAAACTAAAATATCACAGAACATAGAAGACTCTATTTTTTTGTAACGTTAGTGAGTTCATTTTTTCCCGGCAACCCTAATACAGCACCAAAATCACATCAAAAAATCAGACATCAGACATCCCTGTTATTTTTTCAAGTATGATATCCCGTGTAATCATCTGCATACAAGCATGATCACCTCGGTAACAGGGCTTATTGCCAAATACGGAACAAGGCCTGCAGTATAAATCTGCCTGCACTATATTTTCAGGCAATAAACCCCAGCTGGTAAACCCTGCATAGGGATGAGTAGCGCCCCAAATACTGACTACCGGAACACCAAACAAAGCCGCCAGGTGCATATTGGCAGAATCCATACTGACCATTGTACTTAAATTGCTGATGATAGCAAGTTCTTCTGCAAATGAAAATTTACCAGCTACCGAATGTACATTTTCGAGATCATTTTCCCATTGCTGCAAAACAGCTGACTCTTTTTCGCCACCACCAAAAAGCAATACGCTGTTATTTTCTGCTACCAGTAGTTGAACGACTGCCTGCATTTTTTCAAGCGGGTACATTTTTTCTTTGTATTGTGCAAAGGGCGCTATGCCAATTATTTTTTTACCTGTTTCCAACAGTGTTGCTACTGCCGCAGGAATTCGTCTCTTATTAAAAACAGGTATTTGCATTTTTATATCCACAACAAGTCCAAGCTGTCTGAAAACATCAGCATAACGTTCATGCGTGGTAGTAAGTGGTTGAAAAACTTTATTCTCTTTCCTGGTCAGCGCTTTTTTTTCAGCTCTGCCTTTATCAATGGTGGCTATCTTGTACCCCCCTGATCTAAAAAATAATTTCAGAATAGAAGAACGCAATACATTGTGCAGATCAGCAATGGCATTAATTTGAGCATTTTTTTTAAGCTCTTTATACAACCTGAAAATGCCACCAATCCCCTTGTGCTGTTGCTTTAGGTTAGCCTGATAAAAATGGCAACGATCTATTCCTTCGAAAAGCGGTTGAAAAAAAGCATTGGATACAACCGTAATATTTACCTGCGGATTTTGGGTGAGCACCGCTTTTATTACCGGTACAGTCATTGCAACGTCACCCATTGCTGAAAAACGGATTACCAGTATATGTTGTGATTGCTGCACTACTTAGTTTGCTGTTGGTACAAAACAGGGTTTAATCCGGGATCGTTGTACATTTTCATTTGTTTGTACACTTTCATGTATTTATCGCCACCTGCGATATCTGCAAGCAATGCGTCTATGGCAGCCGAAAGGTCCTTTCGTTGCTCCATTAAAATGGCCAGTTTATCCGTGCAGGCTATGATGTGTTCTGCACTGGCATCGCGGCGGTGTACTTCCACATTCATGTGATAAATTTTAAGGCCGAGTATTGACAAACGGTCAATTGCCCAGGCTGGGCTTTCTGTGTTAATGGTGGCCGTTTTTTTGGGCTGAATATCTTTGTACTGGATTAAAAAATAACTGTCGATATATTCTACCATATCTGTCCGCAATTGGTTGGAGGCATCAATTTTTCTTTTTAAAGAAAGACCGTCTACAGGATCAATATCCGGGTTACGAACTATATCTTCCAAATGCCATTGTACGGTATCTATCCAGTTCTTTGTGTACAATAGGTGCTCTAAAGTAGCCGCAGTATATGGATTTTTAACCTGCATTTCTACACTATCCTCCACATGATAGTCATTAATACTGCGGTCGAAAATAGTATTGCACAATTCACTTATCATCATTCTAAAAAAATTATCCGTTTACCTTTTTATTTCGCACTGCAATATAATAAATAGGGATGCCAATGAGTACAATTATCAGCCCCGGCCAGGTAAATGCCGGTTTAAAAGCAATCAGTAAAATACAAAAAGCGATGGCCATTACAATATAGATGGCCGGCAGTATGGGGTAACCAAAGGCCTTATATGGTCTTTCTGCATCGGGCATCTTTTTTCTTAAAATAAAGATACCTGCAATGGTGAGTGCATAAAACATTACTACCACAAACGAAATCATGTCCAGCAGGTCACCGTACTTGCCGCTTAAACACAGCAGGGCTGCCACCAGGCATTGTATCCACAAGGCAAAACCCGGAACAGCATTTTTATTAAGCGTTGCGGCCTGCTTAAAAAAGAGTCCATCCTTTGCCATTGTATTGTATACTCTAGCGCCCGCCAATATCAATCCATTATTACACCCAAAGGTTGAAATCATGATCATAACTGCAATCACGTAAGTACCAATATTACCCATGATTGCATTACTGGCAGCAACAGCTACCCTGTCTTTATCAGCGTGCGCAATACTATCCATTGGTAAAACTGCCAGGTAAACCAAATTGGCAGAAACATACAATACGGTAACGATCAGTGTGCCTAAAAATAAACTGAGGCCAATATTTTTTTTGGGATTTTTAATTTCGCCGGCAATGAAAGTTACATTGTTCCAGGCATCGCTGCTAAAAACCGACCCCACCATGGACGCGGCAATACCGCCCAGTAATGCAGTACCGGTAATAGTTGCAACAGAAAAACCTGCACTGGAGTTACATACATCCAGCAACGAGGTTTTGGTAGCGTGCCAGGCATTGGCCCAGTTGGCATGCCATATTGCCGGATTGAAAGCAAGCAGGCCGGCAAGGATCAATCCGAAAAGTGATAATAATTTTGCCGAAGTGAAAATATTTTGAATCCATTTGCCTCCCTTTACCCCCTTTGTATTGGTATAAGTTAAAAGCATGATCAGCAATATTGCTACTATCTGCGCTGCGCTGATGCTGAAAAAAACGGGTGCGTTGCAGGCGTCTGTGCCAGTTTGTACCTGGATTATTTTATTGTCTTCGCTTAAGGCTGGAATAAGATAGGCAGCGAATTTAGAAAAAGCTACCCCAACGGCTGCAATGGTGCCTGTTTGGATCACGGCGAAAAAACTCCAGCCGTATAAAAAACCCACCAGCGGGTTATAAGATTCTTTCAGGTACACATACTGACCGCCCGCTTTAGGAAACATAGCACTCAGTTCGCCGTAGCTTAATGCTGCCGTAAGCGTCATAAATCCTGTGATAAGCCATACCGCAATAAGCCATCCGGCACTGCCTATATTTCGTGTAATATCTGCACTTACAATAAAAATACCGGACCCTATCATGGAGCCGGCAACAATCATCGTAGCATCAAACAAACTCAGGGTGGGTTTAAACGAAGTTATTTTTTCATCCATAATAAGCTGGTAAAATCTTGTATAATAAAAAATCCCGCTACATTGTAACGGGAATGAAGATATATAAATTGATCGGAATTATTGTTTAACCGTTTCCTTCATTTGCTGGTTTAAACCTTTAATTACATCATTGGTAATATTTAAGGTTGAATCTTTAAAAAATAAATAATCTAATCCGGTACCAGTTGCTAAAATATAACTGTAGTTTTTTGTTTTATTATATTCTTTCATAAAAGCCCTTACCCGGGTTTGCATATCTTCCATAATTTTAGCCCCTTTTTCTGCCAGTCGCTGACCTTTCACCTGGCGGTTATTTTCAATCTGCTGTTGCTTTTGGCCCAGCTTTGCCTGGAACGCTTCAGCTTCCTGCTGTGTGATGGCATTGCCCTTTTTTAAAAATTCGTCCTTTTCTGCCGTCAGCGAACGGTAAGCATTTTCGTACTCCTGTGCAATGCTTTTTTGTTCAGCCTCCAGTTCTTTCTTACGCACTTTAATAAACGATACATTATTGTTCAGTGAGTCCAGCTCTACATAAGCTACTACCGGAATATTGTCTCCGCAGCTGTCTTTAACCCAATAGTTGCTGGTGTGTTTTTCAGCCTCGGTGAGGTTGCCCTTATTGCCTTCAAAATGCAGGTAAAACAGTACCACCACGGCTGCTGTAAGTAAAATATTTATTGCTAAGGAAAGTTGCTTCATGCGATGGCTTATTTGTGGCAAGTTAACCACAAACTGAGATTTTTCAATAAACAGGTGTGGAGATTTAGGAAAGGGTTAACAGCGGCATGCCAATTGATATTTTAACTTTTATCACACTTATTTTCAATACGTTTTTAAACCACTCAACTATTTTTATGCAAAAGATTAAATGGCCCATTGCGATTGTAACCAGCTATCTGATTATTTACCAGTCTGCGGTACTCCTCGGCTTTTATGATAATACAATCGCCGTAATGTACCTGGCCTCTCCCTTCTTATTACTGTGGATGGTATATAAAATCCTGAAAGATGGTACACCATCAGAACGGACCTTTGACGAATATTTTTATGATGATTATGATTACAAAAGAAATCATAGTGAAGAAACAACCAGCTGACTGTTGGAGGGGTATTATCATCTGACATAGTCCTCTCAACTGCATACTTACGCTGATGCAAGACCTCTTAATTGGTGGGTTCCTTAAGGAGGATATTGACGGAAAGATGACCACGGCATAATAACGGCAATACAATTGCCTCCATGCGTCCCTCGTCAATGCTGTGCTGAAGGTTTGAAGATTTACATGGGGTATTTGGTTGGTACGATAATTCTTTGGCAGTTTTTTTTACTCAGCTGCGGTCACCATTAATAATGTTGTATCCGTTTTAATTATTTAAACCTAAAAATAAACCGGGGAAGCAATCATCATAGAATTTATTGTTCATTATTTAATAAAAGCCTTTATTGCAGCAGTACTATTACCAGTGCTAAGCTTAAAGAAATATATTCCGATTGGTAAAGCTGCTATCGGCACAATCATCCTTTCTGAAGGTTGAGGTAAATACCATTTTTTTTGTTGCATCAATATGCCTGCGATATTGTAAATAGTCATCAAAACATTTTGGTTACCAATTAAGCTAATCTCTGCTATTAAATTGTCACCGCTATTCTCCCTGTACATTTTGGTAATATTTATGAGACTATTTACAGAAGTGGCATCAAAAATATTACTATCCTTTACTCTCTTAAAAAGATAATTGTGGCCTGTATCGTTCGGATGCACCAGGCCGCCAGGGCTCCGTCTGTCCTCCCTGAGCATATTCAGGCCATCCCCAGTCACCAAATCATCCCAAAAATTTATTGCAAAATTTCCAAACTCGCCCAGGATAGAGTCTTTCATTACCAGCAAGGCCTGACGTTGTGCAATATTATAATCGTTCCTTGGCTGAGTGGTGGTGATATAACATTTTGCGCCAGCGGCTGTGACTGTGTTGTACATCAGCCGAAAATTACACATCGTTTCCGTCAATGAAAAACCGGCGCCGACATCGTTGCTGGGCAAATTGATGATAACAATATCAGGATGGAAACCCAGGGCTTTGGTTACATCTGCCAGCGGATCGGGGGAAGGGCGACCCGCCGGTTGGGTATAGCCAGCCGGCAATTCCTGGTAAGTGTTATACCCCCCCACTGCGAGATTGTAAAAAACAGTATCTTCTCCATCCATTTTGTTGATATTATAACTCTCTTCCAACCTGCCTGCCCAGGACAACTGATAGGTACTTGATCCAAAACCAGCAGCCGTTGAAGAGCCCATGATTACCACCTTTTTTTGTGCAGCTGCAGAATACCACGTACAAAAAGCACCCGCACAAAGAAGCTTAAGAAGAAATTGAATCTTCATAACATTATATAATTTTCCAATAAAAAAATAACAGGAAGGACGCAGGTGTAATTGGGTAAGATTTCAGACTCTATAAAGGTATGTAATTTGACTGAAACGGGCAAAACGATGAGCGTATGTATATTGCATGGATTACTTTCGGGTTTCCCGGTATGCCATCAACTACTAGATTAAGCGACGTCGGGGAAACATTGCATGCACAAGGAGGACTTAGTATTTTTATTTAAAGTTCCTTCTATCATCACTGTAAGGGTTAGTAGCATTTGCTGCCGCTGTTGGTGCTGGTGTTCGGAAGGGACGATCATCTGTGGGTTACCTCGCGGCCGTTCCAGTGATCTCAGGGATCTGCTATTGTAAATTCAATTACCGCTGCATATATTAACTTAACTAAATAAAAAAGACCGCAACTTAATCGCTGCGGTCTTCCTTTTTATTTTCACTACAACACTACTTCACTTCTTCAAACTCAGCATCTGTAACGTTTTCTGCATTGGCATTACCATCTCCCGCGGCCTGCTCTCCGCCGGCATTACCCTGTGGTTGTTGCGCACCTGCGTTATCCTGAGTTGCCTTGTACATTTCCTCACTGGCTGCTGTCCATGCTGCGTTCATTTCTGCCACGGCCGAATCAATTTGTGACAGGTCCTGTACCTTATGGGCTTCCTTTAATTTAGTAAGGGCGGCTTCTATTGGTGCTTTTTTACCACTGCTGATTTTATCACCATATTCCTTCAATTGTTTTTCGGTTTGGAATATTAAACTATCAGCCTGGTTAATTTTTTCAATCTTTTCTTTTTCAGCTTTATCAGTCGCTTCATTTGCCTTAGCTTCATTCTTCATCTTTTCGATTTCTTCTTTGCTTAAGCCACTGCCTGCTTCAATCCGTATATTATGACTTTTGCCTGTGCCTTTATCTTTTGCAGTAACATGTAAAATACCGTTTGCATCAATATCAAAAGTTACTTCTACCTGTGGTACACCACGGGGTGCGGGAGGTATATCGGTTAAATTAAATTTACCCAAACTCTTGTTCTGGTTGGCTAAAGGCCTTTCACCCTGCAGTACATGTATTTCAACACCGGGCTGGTTATCACTTGCAGTACTAAAGGTTTCAGATTTTTTGGTTGGAATGGTTGTATTGCTTTCAATCAACCTCGTCATAACGCCACCCATGGTTTCAATACCAAGACTTAATGGCGTAACGTCTAACAACAAAACATCTTTTACATCCCCTGATAATACTCCGCCTTGTATTGAAGCGCCAATGGCAACCACTTCATCCGGGTTAACACTGCGGTTGGCTTTTTTGCCGAAAAACTTTTCTACAATTTCCTGTACTTTAGGAATACGGGTACTACCACCCACCAAAATAACTTCGTTGATATCGTTGATTGTTAAACCAGCATCTTTCAAGGCCAGTTCACAAGGTTTTAAACATCTTGAAAATAACTCATCAGATAATTTTTCAAATTGTGCACGGGTAAACTTTTTAACCAAATGCTTTGGCACACCGTCCACAGCGGTAACATAAGGCAGGTTGATTTCTGTTTCAGAAGAAGAAGATAATTCCACTTTAGCCTTTTCTGCCGCTTCTTTTAAACGCTGCCATGCCATTGGATCTTTACGCAGGTCGATGGCTTCATCTTTTTTAAATTCTTCCGCCAGCCAATCCATGATCACTTTATCAAAATCATCACCACCCAAATGGGTATCACCGTTGGTGCTCTTTACTTCAAAAACGCCTTCGCCCAATTCCAGGATGGAGATATCAAATGTACCACCACCTAAGTCGAATACGGCAATCTTTTGATCCTGGTGCTTTTTATCCAAACCATAAGCCAATGCAGCTGCGGTAGGTTCATTGATAATTCTGCGTACGTTTAAGCCCGCAATTTCACCGGCTTCTTTTGTTGCCTGGCGTTGTGCATCATTAAAATATGCCGGAACAGTAATAACGGCTTCAGTAACTTCTGAACCAAGATAATCCTCTGCAGTTTTTTTCATTTTCTGCAAAATCATGGCACTTATTTCCTGCGGCGTGTACATCCTGCCATCTATGTCTATACGAACTGTATCATTGTCACCTTTTACCACTTTGTAACTACTATGGCTGATATCACTTGTAACTTCATTCCATTTGTGCCCCATGTAACGTTTCACGCTCATGATGGTATTGTGCGGATTGGTAATGGCCTGGCGCTTTGCAGGATCCCCTACTTTACGCTCGCCATTTTTAAGAAAAGCCACAATAGAAGGTGTGGTGCGGCGACCTTCATCGTTCGCAATTACTACAGGTTCGCTGCCCTCCATTACGGAAACACAACTGTTCGTAGTTCCTAAATCTATTCCTATTATCTTACCCATGATTGATTATTTTTTTGTTTCAAGGTAGATGTTCAATGATTATGCCATAAGGTTTTGGGTGAAAAAATGGCAGGTTCATTCCATTTCACTTTCAAGACTTGCTTTAACACCAGCAGTTTATTGGAGATATGGGGTCGCACGAATGCCATCTATAAATGTTCAAAAACCCTTCACAGAGTATCAAAGAGGTTTAGCGGCTGGAAGAAGGGTCATTTTTTACTTTAAATGTAAAATGCTTGCTACTTAAATAGCTAAATAATACACTTATGGCAGTTGTAATAATTTTCGCAACAGTAGGGTAAAAGTGGAAGTACTCTACCAGTAATTTGATAAACAAAACATTGAATAATAAATTGACCATTACAATAACAAAATACCGGAACAATTGGACGTGGCTTTTTACTATCGAGTTGGTCCATACAATGTATTTTGACAATAAAAAACCGATGGGAAAAGTAATGCAAAACGCAGTGAGAAATGCCGCAGTATGTGGCTGAAAGGCAAAGAAACCAAGTTGCAATATTTGCTTTTGAAAAACAAAATTGTAGAATATAAAAAAGAGAAAAATATCTAATGCCATATTGCCGCCTCCACATGCCATGTATCTGAATGTCTGAAGGGGTATTAGCCTCCGAAATGGTTGGTAAAAAAAATCAATCAGCGTAAAAATAAAATTTATCATATCCTTTGTGGCCGCGAAGATATATGTTTAAAAAGCATCGAAAAAGGGCTGTTGGGCGAAAAGATGTTTTTTAACCCTATTACAGATTTGCGACAAACTATTTTCAGCAGAAAAATATATTCCTTCCAGAAAAGACGAAGCTAAACCGGTTGCTACATATTGGCGGACAAGTGTCTATTAAACTTCCTGAAGATTTTTTACTTTAAAAGTAAAATGCTTGTGACTGAGGTAACTGAACAACACTACAATTACGGTAGTCAACACTTTTGCGATAGTAGGATAAATATGAAAAAATTCCACGAAGAGTTTTATAAAAATATAGTTGATAAAAAAATTCATCAGTATAATTACAAAATACCGGAATAGCTGAACGTGCCCTCTCATAGTTGATTCCGTCCAAACAATATATTTGGACGTTAAAAATCCAACAGGAAAAGTGATAAAAAAGGAAGCAATGAAGGCAGCTATGTGAGGTTGAAAACTAAAAAATCCCAAGTGCAACACCTGCTTGCGAAAAACGTAATTAAAAAACACAAAAAACAAACCGATATCCAGCACTACATTAATACACCCGCAGGCAGCATACCGAAAAGTCTGAAGAGGCATCACCTTCTTAAAAAGCGGGTAAAAAAAATCTATCAAGGATATAAGGCCATGTTTAATCATACGTATTATAACGAAGATAATATAAAATCAGTCTGTCGAAATAGCAAAAATATCCAGCTTTCACCGGATATTTTCAAAATTAATGTGTTAAAAGCTTTTAAAATGTGTACCTGATGGCAAACCCGCCCCAGTTTCCGCTAAAGCCGTTGCCATAATTGTTGCCAAACTCAAATGACGGCTGCCAGTCGAGCGACAAATTGATAGGTGCTCCTCCAATTTTATAATCAAGTCCTAAAACACCATCTACCCCTATAGAAGAACCGCCGCCATATTTCGTGTTATAAAATCCCACATGCGCTCCCGGACCGATATACCATTTCAAACCGTCTGCCCCATTGATATTGCCGTGAATTTCATACAGCCCGGTGATTCTTGCACCCCTGTTCCAGAAATATGCCAGGCCTTCCAGTGCAGTATTGTCATTTACGAAATGTTTGATGGTTAAAGCGCCGGGGTAAAATTTAACGCCAACTGCAGTCGTATAACTATCGGATGTGTTATAATCAGTATGACCACCTCTTTGAGCGAAGGCTGTTGCAGAAACAAGCAGCATAACAACTGCACTTAAAATAATTTTTCTCATGTATTTAATTTGGGTTTTTGAATGTTTTGTAAAAATCATGCCAGATCATACAATTGATCTTAATTATCTCAATATCAGAAGCCTGGCAAATAGTAGTGTTAAGTATACAGTTCTTCTTTTAATGCTTTCACCCGTTCATCGGCCAGGTATTCGTCGTAGGTCATCAGCCTGTCAATCATACCCTTTGGTGTAATTTCTATAATACGGTTGGCTACCGTCTGCATAAACTGGTGATCATGCGTGGTTAATAATACAATACCCGGAAAGGTCAGCATGCCATCATTAAACGCAGTAATACTTTCCAAATCAAGGTGATTGGTTGGTTCATCCAATATAACCAGGTTAGGATTCTGCAACATCATCTTGCTGATCATGCAACGCACCTTTTCACCTCCGCTCAATACATTTGTTTTCTTTAAAATTTCATCTCCACTAAATAACATCTTACCCAAAAAGCCGCGGATAAAATCTTCATCCACATCCTTTGTATTTGGTGGTACAAACTGGCGCAGCCAATCCATCAGGTTTAAGCTGCCGGTAAAAAATTCACTGTTATCGTTAGGCAAATAGGCCGATGTAATGGTAGTACCCCACTCATATTTGCCATGATCAGCCTTCATCCTGCCATTGATAATTTCAAAAAAAGAAGTCAGTGCCACATGGTCGCGGCTTAAGAAAGCTATCTTTTGCCCTTTGTTTATATCAAAAGTAATATTGCTGAAAAGGGGTCTGCCATCAACCGATTTGGAAAGTTTTTCTACGTTCAAAATCTGGTTACCCACCTCTCTTTCCGGTTTAAAAATAATGCCGGGATATTTTCTGTTACTTGGCGTGATATCTTCAAAAACCAGTTTGTCCAACGCCTTTTTACGGCTGGTAGCCTGCTTGCTTTTAGAAGCATTAGCACTAAAGCGGGCGATAAATTCCAGCAAATCTTTCTTCTTTTCTTCCTGCTTTTTATTCTTGTCACTCGCCTGCCTTGCTGCCAGTTGAGAACTCTCGTACCAAAAGGAATAGTTACCGGTATAAATTTTAATTTTTTGTTTATCCACGTCGGCCACGTGTGTACAAACCGCATCCAAAAAGTGACGGTCATGGCTCACTACCAGCACAATGTTCTGGTAGTCGGCCAAAAAGTTTTCCAGCCAGCTGATGGTTTCCACATCGAGGTTATTGGTAGGCTCATCCAGCAATAAGATATCCGGGTTACCAAATAACGCTTGCGCCAATAGCACCCTCACCTTCACATTACCACCAATATCCTTCATCATTAGCTGGTGTACTTCTTCTTTTACACCCAACTCATTCAACAGTTGTGCGGCATCGCTTTCAGCCGTATAACCGCCCATTTCGCCAAATTCATGTTCCAGTTCTCCCGCCTTCATGCCATCTGCTTCGGTAAAATCTTCCTTCAGGTAAATAGCATCCTTTTCATTCATCAGGTCCCACATTTTTTTGTGGCCCATCATTACGGTATGCAAAACAGATACTTCGTCAAAACCAAAGTGGTCCTGCCTGAGCATAGCAATACGTTCGCCGGGCGAAATGCTTACCGTTCCCTTGTTGGGCTCAATTTCACCACTCAGTATTTTTATAAAAGTAGATTTACCGGCACCGTTGGCACCAATAACGCCATAACAATTTCCCTTGGTAAAAGAAATATTTACTTCATCAAACAAAACCCGTTTGCCATAGGCCAGGGTCACATTATTTGCACTTATCATAACTTTAAAATGTCGGCAAAGGTAAAGAATAATGGATAATGGATAATGTTTAAATGAATAATCAAATGCATTTTTTTGAGTCCGGGCATTGTTTTCCATGGCAACATACTTGCATCGCCCTCTTTTGCGACAACGCAATTGGCAGCCGTTGCCCATGGATCGAAGTTTAATTTTGAACAGGCCGTTTCAGCATCGCTGGTGATTACCAGCGTAACAACCACAACATCAAAACCATCTAACCTCATTTCATTATTTTTGCAGCATGTCAATTGTAAACACCATAAAATCGCATGTAACGGCCGCATTGTCTGCCCTATACAATCATCCCTATACAGAAAAAGATTTTCAAATCAACCAAACCAAACCTGAGTTTGAAGGAGATTATACCATTGTAATGTTTTCGCTGGTGAAGTCGCTGAAAACTTCACCGGAAGTAATCGGCGACGCATTGGGCGGCTATCTTGTTCAGCACCACCCTGATTTATTTTCTGATTTTAATATCATCAAAGGCTTTTTAAACCTCTCCATACCGGATACTTTCTGGAGCAATCTGCTTCAGGAAAATTATAGCAATGCGGCATACGGCCATAAAGAAAAAAATGGCAAAAAAGTTATGGTAGAATATTCCTCTCCCAATACCAATAAGCCTTTGCATTTAGGTCATTTACGAAATAATTTTTTAGGATGGAGTGTGGCTGAAATTTACAAAGCCAGCGGATACGACGTTATTAAAAGCTGCATTGTAAACGACCGTGGCATTCACATTTGTAAAAGCATGATTGCCTGGCAGAAGTACGCCAATGGCGCCACACCACAATCTACGGGCATTAAAGGCGATCATTTGGTGGGTGATTATTATGTGCGCTTTGAAAATGATTTAAAAGCCGAAAGCCAGATCTTAATCAACAAAATTAACCTGGCCGACCTGACAGATTTTAGCGGACCGGCGCTGGAAAAACTGGATAAGTTACTCATCGCTTTAACCAAGCTGGATGAAATAAAAGACGAAGAAAAAATCGCCAAACTGCACGACGAAATAAAAGAGTTGGCAAGGAACAATACCAAAGTAATAGCCGAAGCCAAACAAATGCTGCTGGACTGGGAAGAAGGAAAGCCGGAAGTAATTGACCTGTGGAAAAAAATGAATGGCTGGGTGTATGAAGGCTTTGACATTACCTACAAGCGCATTGGCAGCGACTTTGATAAGATCTATTATGAAAGTAATACCTACCTGCTGGGTAAATCCATTGTGCAGCAGGGCCTGGATAAAAACGTATTTTTTAAAAAAGAAGATGGCAGCATCTGGATTGATTTAACCGCCGACGGGCTTGATGAAAAACTGGTACAACGCAAAGACGGCACCTCCGTTTACATTACCCAGGACATTGGTTTAGCTCTTCAGAAATATGAAGAATTTAAGATTGACAGCAGCATTTATGTAATCGGCAACGAACAAAATTACCACATGAAAGTGTTGCAGCTGATCTGCAAAAAACTGGGCATGCCAAACGCTGATAACATTTTGCATTTAAGCTACGGCATGGTAGAATTAACCACCGGCAAAATGAAAAGCCGTGAAGGAACTGTAGTAGATGCCGATGACCTGGTAGATGAAATGATCGCCACTTCGCAGCGCCTTACTGAAGAACTGGGCAAAGTAAAAGACTTTACCGAAGCCGAGCTGAGAGACCTTTATGAAACCATTGGCCTGGGCGCTATGAAATTTTATTTGCTGCGGGTAGACCCTAAAAAAACAATGGTATTCAATCCTGAAGAGAGCATCGATTTTCATGGATTTACCGGACCATTTGTACAATACACTCATGCCAGAATTAAAAGCATTTTACGCAAGGAACCAATCATCAGCCAGAACCCAATAGATGCAACCGACCTGCTTAAACTGGAGAAAGATGTTGTTGTGTTATTGGAGCAATACCCCGATGCAATTGAACAAGCCTGCTCAGAACACAATCCTTCAGTGATAGCGATGTATGTTTTCAACCTGGCAAAAACATTTAATTCATTTTATGTAGAGCACTCCATCGCCAATGCAGAAAGCGATGAAAAGAAACAACTGCGTTTACAGCTCGCCGTTATGACAGCCAATGTATTAAAAAGCGGTATGGAGTTAATGGGAATAAAAGTGCCGGAAAGAATGTAGGATAGGCACGCTGATCAGGCGGACAAATACGGATAAATCGGATAAAAAAATCCGTTTAAATCCGTTTAAATCAGCGTCATCAACGTTTCTATCAAGACAACATCTTTTGTAACCCTTCCTTAAAACTCAGTGGCTCATAGCCAAGTTCATTTTTCGCTTTATCTATTATAAAACCAGTAGTAGCGGGCCTTTTAGCTGGCTGGGTAAAAACAGCCGCATCCACTTTTTCAATCAGCGAGGCGTCCAAATGCAGGTATTCCGCTGTGGCCATTGCCATATCATACGGACTTAAAAAATCTTTCCCGGAAATATGAAAAAGTCCGGTGACTTTTTTTTCTGCAATCAGCAAAATACCTTTGGCGAGGTCTTCAATATAAGTAGGTGTGCGCCATTGATCACTTACTACTTTTATCTTCTGCCCCTGCTCCAGGTTTTCTTTTACCCAACTGATGACATTGTTCCGGGTACCAAATAAAATATTGCCGTACAACAGGCAGGTTCTTACAATGGCATAGGGCAATCCGCTTTCAGCAACTGCTTTTTCTGCTGCTACTTTTGTACTGCCATAATAACTTACCGGGTTTACTTCATCCGTTTCTTTATATGGACCATGTATGCCATCAAAAACAAAATCGGTAGAAACAAAAATCATAAAAGCATTGATTTGCTTTGCTGCTTCCACCAAAAAACGGGTGGCCGTCACATTGATCTCCCATGCTTTGATGGGGTCCTGTTCACATTCATCCACCTGCGTTAATGCAGCACAATGAATGATGGTGTCGGGGTGCAATTTTTCCAGCAATAAATTAACCGCCATACCGTCGGTAATGTCGAGCGAATAATAGTGAATACGGCTATCCTGTATTACCAGCCGCGGTTCCCGTTTGCTGGTGGCCATTACCTCATACGAAGTTGTGTCCAGTATCATTTTTACCAGGTGCTGACCCAGTAATCCGTTAGATCCTGTTATTAAAATTTTCATTACAGTTGAGGGGTTACACCCATGTTATAAAAAATGAAAGAATAGATATCGGCCAGTGTTTCAATGTTCTTTTTAGTGTTGCTGGCGCCATGTCCGCTGTTGGTATCAATGCGTATCAGAACCGGGTTACTGCCTTTGTATTTTTCCTGAAGCGTGGCAATGTATTTAAAAGAATGCGCAGGCACTACCCTGTCATCATGATCCGCCGTTGTTACCAATACCGCCGGATAATTGATACCTGATTTAATATTATGCAGAGGTGAAAACGCATACAGGTTTTTAAAACTGGCTTCGTCCTTTTCACTGCTGCCATAGTCCGCAATCCAGTTCCAACCGATGGTAAATTTGTGAAAGCGCAGCATGTCCATTACACCCACCTGCGGAATGGCAACCCTGAAAAGATCTGATCGTTGATTGATAACAGCGCCTACCAAAAGCCCCCCGTTGCTGCCTCCGCGAATCGCCAGCTTTTGATTGCTGGTATATTTCTGCTGAATCAAATACTCACCTGCCGCTATAAAATCATCAAACACATTCTGCTTATTGAGGATCATCCCTGCCTTGTGCCATTTTTCGCCGTACTCGCCGCCACCACGCAGGTTAGCCTGCGCATAAACCCCACCTGCATTTAAAAAAGGCAATAAACTTGCGCTGAAGGCCGGCTGCAGGTTGATATTAAAACCTCCATACCCATACAACAAAGTAACATTGTTGCCATCCAGTTTAACTCCCTTCTTACTGACAATAAACATGGGTATTTTAGTTCCGTCTGTTGATGGATAAAAAACCTGCTTCGTTTCATAATCAGCTGGGCTAAAACTTACTTCGGGCTGGCGAAATACAGTGCTTGTGCCAGAGGCAATATCATATTTATAAATGGTAGGCGGAATAGTAAAAGATGTGAACACATAAAACACAAATTTGTCATCTGCTTTTCCACCTATACCGCCACCATTACCCAGGCCCGGGTATTTAATTTCATTCAATAATTTTCCTGTTAAATCATAAACATACGTGCGGCTGGTAACGTCTTTTAAATAATCAACAAACAGTCTGCCTCCGGCGGTATTGGCACTTTGCAATGGCTCCGGCTTTTCCGGTATAACTATTTTCGCATTTGCAATATCGGGCTTTGCAATGTTCACTGCTATCACTTTACTGTTCGGTGCACCATCATTTGTTTTCAAAAAAAACTGGTCTGCCGTATTGTCTATTACCTGGTAATCGCTGTTGGTAATTTCTTTTACAATTGGGATGAATGTTGTGTCGGTTGCCAGAGAAAGGTCTTTAAAATAAACGGCATTGCCATCCAATCCTTTGCCCCTGTCGCTGATGGTTAAAAATAAATAACGTTCATCTTCACTGGTTGAGGCTCCCACAAAGCGCTGCGGATTTTCTTTGTTCTCATACACCAGTTTATCTTCCTTCTGGTTGGTACCCACTACATGAAAATACACCTGGTGATTTTCATTTTTTGCACTCAGATCACTGCTGCCTTTTTGCGGTTCAGGATACCGGCTGTAATAAAAGCCATTACCCTTCCATGCCGATCCACTAAATTTTACCCAGCTTAATTCGTCCGGCAAATTGGTTCCGGTATTCATGTCACGCACATAATAGGTTTGCCAATCACTGCCTCCTTTGCTAAGTCCTACCGCTGCATAACGTCCATCCTTGCTTAAGTCAAAAAGCTGCAGACGGGTAGTTCCATCCGCACTTAATTTATTGGGATCAAGTACCAGCTCCGGTTTCCCATCCAGGCCAAACTGCCGGTACAATACGCTTTGGTTTTGCAGACCATCATTCTTGTAAAAATAAAACCATCCATTGTTTTTAAAAGGGGCTGAATATCTTGGATAGTTAAATACTTTTTCTATTGCTTCCTGGAAGCTTGCCCTGTAAGGAATTTTACCAAGATAATTTTGCGTAACTAAATTTTCTGAAGTCACCCATTCTTTGGTGGGTTCACTTTTGTCATCTTCAAGCCAACGGTAGGGATCGCTTACTTTGGTGCCAAAATAATCGTCTGTTTGTTCTACCTTTTTTGTAACGGGGTATTGTAATTGCGCATTCACTGTATTCATAATAAAAAATGTTCCTGCCAGCAGAAACAACATACTTTTTTGGGTCGTTGGCATATAATGATTTTAAAAGCTGCGGGAAAGATTTTCAAATTAAACAATTTACTGCAAAGTGAAAAAGCATTTGCTAAAGTAATCTGCGGCTTTGCATTCCGACGACATATTGCAGCGAAAAAACAAATCAAATACGCATCTATCTTTTATCAGGGAACTGTGCTTGTTTCAGGAGTAAGGGAGATAGTTAACACAAATAAAATCTTCTCTTCGCTAAGCGCATCGCTGGCACTTATAACAGGCATGTTGGAAAATTTATCATCCCGGCAATTGATACAGCTTAATACAATATTTTCTTTTTTAAAATTCAGTTTGCCGCTATTATCTGCCAATATTAAACCAGAATTAGCAGAGTTAGCTCCGTAAAACTTAAAGTCGTTGTCATTGAGCTTTATTAATTCATACAGGCTCATGCCGGCATGTACACCACTTTTAAAAAGCCAGTTGTTTTCAGCAACAAAGTTATCTTTTGTAGACAAGCTGGCTAATTTTTGTTGTCCACCGAATAGCAAATGATCAATGCCGCATTTATTAATATCATCTTTCCAGATATATACTACCTGCCGGCTGGTGTTTAAAAATAAAACCGAGCAACGGTTCACTTCGTTTTCAGAAAAGAAATACACATCACTTTTTACATTATTTTTCCCGAAATAATATACCAGCGATTCATGCGATGTAAATGCCAGCAAGTCATCCGCATACACAACATCTTTAGGATTTGGAAATACATTTTTTGACACTCTTAAGTTGAACAATTTTGTGCTGTCGCTTAACGTAAAAAAGGTACGTACCAAATATTGATTGTGTTGAAAAATCAGCGGTTGTGTGGAAAGTGAGTCGGCGGACTGGTTGGTGTAAAACCCCTTCTTTTTTAATTGGTTTACCAAGTCTCCGAATTCAGTAAACTCAGAAGTTTGATAAATAATACAATTAGCATCTTTTAACTGGGCTTCATTTATAAAGTGAAGTGAAGAATCAACCGTTGTATCACCCTTTTCCCTCTGCTTTCTGAACTGATAAAAATTAAATGAAGTGTCGTTTATAAAATCTTTACCGGTATGTTTAAACCCCTTCTTTATGATATAAGATGAAAGTTTAGCCTTAGGTAAATCCGTCATGGACAGTAGATTATCAGCAGACACATCCTGTCCTCTGCCAGCTAGCGCCGGCAGAAATAAAACAAAGAGTATTGTAACGTTCTTAACAACTATTTCTAAACGGATCATTATTAAAACATGTTTACTACAGCGACTGGACAATGTTCGCAGAAAATATAACCGCGTCTTGTATTAAAACCATACAAATATAACAATCAACCGGTGCAAAGCGATGCACCCGTGTGCAAATTCCTTCTTTAATTTAATATTAAGCAACCAATCCACAACAGGAATCACCTGCTTTTTAAACAACCACACTGAAACGACAACGGCTGTATTATATTATCTTAAATATTTTTTGGAAGCCGGAAGTATCAAAGAAACCATAAGGGTGTGCACTGCATCCGATGTACAGGTAATGACTTTGAATGTGATATTTCGGATTGTCAGGCAGCAGAAATTCACATTCATTAATAACCATGTAACTGTACGGGAATCTGACTAAACAACAGCAGTTTATGAAAAAAAATCACCGCGGGCTAAACGACAAAAAATTTGCGAACACCTTTTACCAGGAAGAAAGTTATAATAAATGCCCCGGCAACGTCCATCGAATAGTGAACATGTTGAATCAGAACAAGCACTCCAACTGCTATCGAGCAGGCAAGCACAAACCACTTATCTCTTTTTTTGGGAAGTAGTAAATACACCATAAACAGGTTGCTGGTGTGGCCTGAGAAAAAAAGATCTTTAGTAATAAACAGTCCACGCCCACCATATGTAAGGCTGGTAAGTGGGTCTTTCAATACAATTAATCCCTCTGGTGGATCAAGTGCAAACAGGTAGATCGTGGTAATCCTTAACATCAGCAGGGCTACAGTACAAGCCAGCAAGGGTAAAAAAATTGCCGGCTCCTGCACACTGCGGACAATGGCCAGCAAAAAAACGGACCATATCAAAATAAAAATAGCTACCGAAAAATCACGTGCCGGAATATATTGTAACAACCAGTCATTTAAAACTACCCCATCTCTTTTTTCAATAAAAGCAAAAAAAGAAGGCAGCAAAAGAAGCTGTGTCAGAAAAAGCACAAAGACGATAATCAGCTTTGCACGAAATAACCTGTCCTGCCAGGCGTCGCCCCATCCATAGCTTTTATCATAAGCATAACTCGTTACATTGTTCACGGTGCAAAAATAACTACCTGTTTGATAAAATGTAAAAAAAGATAAAATATTAACAACCAGTTTATAACTTATAATAGTGAGTTTTATTGCAGCACACGGACCTCTTCATAAAAATTGTTGCCGGCATTCATTGTAACCCATCAAGCAACACGCTACCTTTTTTGCAGAATTAAAAATATTTTAAAAAAGGTTTGTTTTATTTTTTCTTTAAGTTTGCACTCTGAAATTTTGCCCGATAGTATAATGGTAGTACTGCAGATTCTGATTCTGCCTGTCTTGGTTCGAATCCAGGTCGGGTAACCAAAGTGGACAAATCGAAATTCGACCCGGTTTGTCCATTTTTATTTTCGCTGAAACCCTTATCCATACTGTATATCAGCTCAACGACTTCGTTCAGTCTAGTGGTTCGATATTGGAATCCGTCAAAAACGAGTTTTTCTGGATATATCGAACCAATTATATCCCGCTTAGATTTATTGTCACCATTTTCATATAAAGTATCCAGACAGGACAGCGTTGTAATCGCTTTATTTAGTAAAGGTTCTATGTTGTTGGTTTGCTTCGAAAGTTCAATTAACCTAGATTCAAGACCTGCAATCTTCCTTTCATAGTCACCTTTTATTGACCTATACTCTGATGGCTCAATCTCATTATTTAAAAGCAATTTTCGGGCATTAGCAAGTTCTGTGTTCGCTTTTTCCAAGGAGTCTTTCACCTGTTTAACATCTTCTCTTTGCAACCTTGTTCTTTCTTTAAATTCTTCATTCAAAACGGTGGCGTAAACTTCTTTCATGCCGGGCTTAGGGATAAGCTTCTTTAATTCCTTAGAAAATAGCTGATTGGCATTCTCAGCTTTAAACCTTGCTCCGCAGGAAGACGTACAGTGATAATAGTAATACTTGCCACTCCTTCCCTTCGAAGCACTACCAGTTAAAATCTTACCACACCTTGGACAAAGCAAATACCCTCTTAGCTGGAGCACATCCATACTTCCGACTTTTGCTCTGTAAGTTCTTTTTTTGCCGTTCAGGTAATCCTGCACCTCATAAAAGAGAGCTTCCGAAATTATGGGTTCATGTAAGCCAGGCACATGACAAGCAAGTTCGTTTTTATAGCCTGAAAGATAAATCCTTCCACAATACACAGGATTTCGTAATAGATTCCAAAAATTCGCCTTGCTGGTTTTTATTCCTTTCTTAAAAGCGGTCTTCATTATTTGCTCAACATTTAATTGACCTTCGTTCAAGGTTTCAAAAGCCCATTTCATTATTGAAGCGTCTGGCTCGGAAGGTGCAATGTATTTTTTTCCATCCTCTGTAATTTTATTGCTATAGCCTACCGGCGCTTGACACATGTACCGGCCTTCCCTTTTTGCTTTTCTCATTCCCAGCAAAACATTCAAAGCTCTACGGTCATTTTCTACTTCAGGTGCGGCCAAATAAAATGCAAGCATTAATTTATTTTCAGGAACCGATAGGTCTAAGGGTTGCTCAATTGCCTGTGGCTCTATTCCTAGCCTCCTTAAAGTACTTATCATTTGATATGCATCGCCAGCATTTCTGCTGAATCTATCCCATTTAGAAAAAAGAACAAAATCGACAACACCTTTTTTCTTTTTCAAATCTATTAAGAGATCATTCCACTGAGGACGATTAAATGTCTTAGCGGAATGATCTTCAAAAATAACCTTACGCACCTTTATCTTATTGTTATCGCAATACTTCTTTAACCTTTCTTCCTGGTCACGTTGTGAATAGCCTTTGTCGGCTTGTTCATCTGTGCTCACTCTGATATACAAATCTGCTATCATGTTCTTTCAATATTGGTTAATGTTAGTCTTGCTAATTTAAACATAAAGTCTAAAATAATACCCGCTTGGTCCAACGAAATATGCACATTGTGCTTTTGTAATATTTCAAGTACTTGTTCTGGTTTCATGGTCCTCATATCATACCTCCTCGTTTTTTATTCTACTTTTTAAATTATTATTTTTAATTCCCTCAAATATATTTTACTGCTATTAAATGAATTTGAAGATGGTAAATAACTGATGTACCCAAAGTCCTGCAAGTTGTTTATACACTTGTTGTAAGTGTACCTAGCATTTATCTTAGCCGTTCTCATAATGATATTCCTATCAATTTCAAATGGATTTACACCACCATTAAGATTCCATTGGTGCAACAAGGCCATGTAAAGACTTATATGGGTACTGTTGATCCTTGCATCTTTTTCAATGGCACTGTAAAACTTAGTTAAAGGCGGAAAAAGCTCCATTATTTTATTGTATTTTTTGATGCGGTTTCTTTGCGTTTCGTTTACCATTGATTCTTTTCTTCTTTAATAAACCACTACCTGATGAAGGCTGGCTATCAACTACTTCGTCAGCCACCTCCGAATTTTCAAGTTGCTTTTTTCGTAGCGAAATTTGTTTTTCCAAAAGTCTGTTTTGCAAAAAGCGGTATGCTTCGTCAATTGAAATTCCTGGCTGCCCTGCTGCACAATAAAATCGCTGAGAGATTTCATATTTAGTTTTGACTGGTGCAATATTTCCAAACAAATCCTGATATGGCAAACCAGCCCAAAATTCCAATTTCAGAGCAGCAGCAACTGATTTACCATTTTCTGATTTCTCTAATGCCTCTAATTTTTCGAGCACCAACTCTATTTCCTCTTCTTTTTTCCACTCAGATTTTTCATTTACTGGCAGGTTCCTCACCGTTGTTAAATCAAAAGCATTTTTCCAGTCTATCTTTGCCATTGCTATTTTGACTTCGCCAATATCAATACCATTTATCAATTGCTCATTCGTATCTGAACTTACTTGAAGAATGGCATCATAATACAAAAGTTCATAAGTAGCAGTCACAACATTCTTTTGAATAAATAATTGAAAGTTCAAGTCACTATTCAGATGAGTAGCCTTGGACACCAGCCAAAAGTTTTTTAGCCGGAACGAAATCTTCTTTAACAGCAGGTATCCCAAATGCTCAAACCCCAATGCTTCGAGTTTGCTGGAAAGTGCTGTAATATTTTGAATATCCATCATTATACTTTTAATAATAAAAAATAAGGTTTAGGAGTTTATGAAACTCCCAAACCTTTCTTGTTGCCTTCCCTTTTTTTGGGTAAAAGGCTTTTGTCATTTTTCTTAACTACTTTTTCCTTCTCAGGTTTAATATCCTGTTTCACTTCTTTTTTTTTATCATCTGCCACATCTTCCTTTACTGCTTTGGCCCGCTTGTCTATTCCAGTTTTATACTGGTCTAAAGATTCTTTTGCCACCATTTTCATATTGGAATCGTATAGGTTTACTTTTTTAAACTGGGGATCAGCTTCGATAAACATTTTGTGGCTGCTTCCGTCCTTTTCAATGGTAACTGACTGAACATTTCCTTTTTGCAGTGATTGCATCAATGCTTTCTCTTTATCAGGTTCCTTTAGTTCAGCTATTGCAAATTTTTCAACCGCAGCCTTTAAATCAAATCCATAATTTTCATGAAACTGCTTTACTTCAGAATTGTTGTTCTTGTCTTTGTTTTCAAAGTCAAGCTGTATCCAGGCCTTGTAAGGTTGGCCTTCCCTTGTAACCAGGTCTTTGTGAACGGCCCTTCCATCCAGCAAATTGAATGCTTCCTTACCAGTAACGCCTTTTCCTTTGTTGAGGTAGAATGTTTGTTCTTCTTTTTCGCCATTGGCTTTTCCAAGCGAAGCATTGTAATTGTTAAAGAAGTACATGTCTGAAGAATCGGATTTGCGAAAGTTCATGGTTACTTCAAAAGGCTTTTTATTGATTTCTGCCTTGTAGTGTAATTGGAACTCCCCTTTGCCCTCTTTCAGATTCTTTTCCAATTCCGGTTTCAGGTTTTCACCGAAACCCATGTACTTGAGGTTATCACTCAGGTACTGAAAATTCTCATTGTTCATAACATCTGTTTTTAATTGTGAATTAAATAATGATTGTTGTTGTTCTATGTGATCTATTAGCGCATCTGTAAAATCGTTGCCTTCATGATTGTAGAGGCCGTTGGCATCTGGATTAGGAAATGTATTTTTTGCATAAGGAATCGCTTTATAAATGTCAAGGATAGAATCAAAATGAACCACATGGAAGTGATCTCTGTCACTGATATTATTATCTGCAAAATCATTTGCTTCGTCCTTTGACCTAAAAAAATACACATCGCTTTTATCGATAAAATAAAGGGAGTCGTTATAAGCCATCCAATGCTCACCTTTACTAAGTGCTAACTGAGCCAGTTCTAATACCTCATCAGATATGGGATGTTCGTTGTTCATTTGAGATCGGGTAAGATGATTGCCTGCATGATTTTTTTATTACTCACTTTTAAAGACAAATGCCTGCCGCCATTTTTTTCCATAATCTGCACAGCCAGGTATTTGGCATCGGGAATTGTGAATTTATCCAATGCAAAAACCATTGACGAAGTGCTATTCGCTTTTACTTGCGAGGTATTCCCGGAGATATGAAGCGGCTTTAAATCTGTTTCCTGGATGGCGGTTCTTTTACCTTTCTTTTTATCACGGATAAAAAAGCGGAGAACATCAATGTCATAGTCAACGGGACTGTTATTTGTAATGTTAAGTTGGTAATACATGATTTCATTTTTTATGTAAATGCCAGAGACCATCGCTTTAATATCCCATTGTTCGTCTTTGATGCCGTGCATTGTCCTGGGATTGTCTAAGATCCCATTTGCATAAGTTGCCAACGTCGCAAACTTGTTTGTTGGCAAATGATACACCCAATTTGCTGGATTATTGTCATAGCATACCACAAAAGAATAGACACTTCCATCATCCGTTACCACGCTAAGATTCGTTTCAGGAAAGCCTTTCTCCGCAGCTTTTACTAATAATATTGTGGGTGATTCTTTTACCTGCTGAGCAAGGATAGCCTGCGTACCCCTGTCCACATGCAATATTGAAAAAGGAAATACCAGGCTGGTTGTTTTTTCAGTTGAAATGCAAAGTGAAGTTTGTGCTTTAAGAGAAACAAAAAACAAACTCGTCAATGCCAACCACACTAATCGTTTCATACGTTTTTATTTTATAGTTGAAAAATATTATTGATTGCTCTTGCTTTTAAGGAGTACTCTATAGCCTTCTTTAACCAGCACTTTTACCTGCTTTACTTTTCTGCTTAGCAATCCTTTGGCAGCACTGATGCCAGCGGCGGCGGCTTGTGCTTTGAATGATGGATCAACAGAAGAAAGCTCCATTAATTGCAAACTGTTGTCTGCGGATTGTTTGGCAACGTCACGGGTAATGGCACCAGGAATATGAATGCCGGACAGTCCATCCAAATCGTACACTTCCAGCTTGACAGGAAATAAAGAAGAGCCATAGCGGATAGAGTTGATTTCTATTTCTAATCTTTCATCATTTAGCGATGCAGAACCATACACAAAGTTTCCCTTCGGAATTAAGGTGCCGTTGATGTAGATATAGGTAGACAAACGAAGTTTAATAATAGCACCATTGACCAGGGTTTGATTGGCATGAACAACCGCTTCTATTGCCGATTCATCATTTGAATTATTGGAAGTTTCACTTGTTCCATAGAAGCCAACTGTCGATTTTGATCTATGCTTTATTGTATCTAACAAGCTGATGTTATCCTGAGTTGGCATTTTTGAAACCGGAAATACAACCTCCCTTTGTTGCGAAGACTTTTCTTTCAGTTTGTCCTTTACCCGTTGTGGATGCTGGATGTCTAAAATTTTATCCAGCGTTCCATTTAATTGTTGCATTTCAGGGTCAGTTTCCTGTTTGTCATCCATCATTTGCATCATCTCCTGCATCCTGTCTACATCACTTGTAAACTGCCCATTGTTTTGATAACGTGCACTCGTATTGTTTAAAGAAGATGCAGTAGTTTCCGGCGCATTAATTTGCTTATTGATCTCATTTATTTTTTGATATATCTTTTGTTCATTGGCATCGGTTCCAGATTGATAGAGGGAAGTGTTCAGGTTACTTGTTTGCTGGTGGGTGTTAGATAAATTTTGGGTTGCATCCATCAAGGAAGCCCTCGATTGCATTGAGTCTTTATAGAACGGATCACTCCTAAGCAGCTCTGCCCGTTTTAAAGAATCTGCATCTGCTTCCATATAAAATGACAACTTATCTAAATTTTTATCCGACTTAAGATTTGCATTTGGCAGTTGGAGATTGAGACCTGATGCTTTGATTTGATCAGGGGCATTTCCTTCAGGCTTTCCTCCACCCAAAGCCAAAAAGGCCATCGTGAGAAATGGGAATACTACAACCGGTAATAACACCATCATTTTCCGTTGCTTCAAAAACTTTACTGAATGTTTGCTTTCCATTGTCTTATTTTTTTTGTGAGTAATAGACTTCTTCAATCATGCTTAAACTATCAAAAAGGCCTGGCCGTTCCTGCTGCAGGCTTGGATGTTTTGCTTTGTATTCCTGCACCTGCTTTAACTCATTTTCTGTAATTGCAAAGCTTTTGTATTGCTGTTGAATATTTTTTGGGACAGCAATGGACTTTGGAATGACGCTGCTGTTAGTGTCCTTAACTCTAAAGGGATTGACAATAGCGATAATGCTTAGTCCCCCAAAAATCAAGCAGACCAAATACAGAAAGATCCATTGCTGTTTGCCTTTCCAGTTTTTTGATAACGACAGCATATATTTTTCAAAACCACTTTGAGTTTTTAAAATGCCTTTCGCTATACCACTAGCAGCTTTATCGGTCACGGTCTCTCTATTAATTTGTTTATTTAAGAATTTCATCTTGTTTCGGTTTTGATATCCCTGTTTTCAATTGTCTCCCATCTTTCGATTAAGAATCCGTGAGGATTGTGGTCAGAACGGGAAACGTTTCTTAAATAGCCTTGGGTTATTAAATTGCGTGTAACGATGCTATTGGGCCTGATGATTTTAATGGTAGCATAGCAATGAAACAAATACGGCTCGGCATTCATGCTTAATGAAATACTATCTACAGAAATTTGTTGGCTAATATTGCCGGAAATAATACCCGAATAGTAAGAGGTCTCCTTAAGATTGTCATACTGTCTTTTAGCAGAACCATCAGCCAGGTATAGTGCCTTCTTGATATTTGATTCTATTACTTTTTCATCGGGATCAAGGGTAAAGAAATCTGAATGAAACATGGTGACATGACTTCGTGCCTCTACTTCAATATTGTCTTTCCGTTTAGATGCAAAGGCTTCCATAGCTTTATCTCCTGAAAGAATATAAATTCTGTCCTGAACCTTTGCAGATAATTCATAACTTTTATACAATACAAATCCACAAAGGATAAAACAACCAAGCACCAATAAAAAGGTAAAAAACTTTATATGCCTAAAAGAAGCATCAATATTTTTCGTTTGTTTGAACATGATTTAAGATTTACCTGATAGTTTGTTATTCATATAGCCGTTTGAGTTTCCACCAGACGGCTTCTCAATAAAATATCCCTCGGTTATTCCTTTCGAAGAAATGCTTCCGGAGGTACTGGCTTTTGCATCGCCAAATGAATCTGCTACCATACCAGCCCCGGATGAAGCGGAATTCACAATGCTCCTTGAACTATTTGATGTCAGACTCGTCACCTTGTACAATAAGGTATTACCGCCGCCAGCATGGACAATATAGTTTGCCACACTCGGCACCGTGAAGTATCCTACGATTCCAATGATCATGAAAATGAGATAAGCTGTATCAGTTGGAGAAAAGAATGTGTCACCGAAATCCTGCACCTGGGCAATGTCAACCTTCAACATATTCTCCTGTATTTTTCCAATGATGCTGCCGAAGATATTGGCGACAGGCAACCAGAGAAATATATTTATGTACCGTGCAATCCACACCGTTAAGGTGTGCTGGAATCCATCAAAGACCGCAATGCCAAAGACTAGTGGGCCGAGTATAGCAAGAACAATAAGATAAAATGTCCTGATGGTATTTATGCAAAGGGAAGCGGCTTCAAATAATACTCTCAATACTTCACTCATCCATTGTTTGATTGAATTTCTGAAATTGTAGGAGGCTTTTGCCATGGCAAACTTGATGTCATTGCCAATCCCCTCAAAAAAGCCTTCGTCTGAGGGACTATCATTTGGATGGGTGTACTTATACCATTTATCCCTATCCCCACTGCCAGTTTCGCCCACATACATTTTCCAAACGTCAGTTTTCTTAATGGCTTCTTCTTTCTTCTGAAGTAACACAGCTATGGCCTTATTAGAATCATCCACCATCGCTGCAGTACCAGTAACAGTTGGGTTCATTACTCCATTAATCATGGCAATTACAGACGGGAAAATAATAACAGCAAAGCCCAAAACAAATGGGCGGAACAGCGGGTAAAAATCAATGGGTTCAGCATTGGCGATATGCCTCCAAACTCTGCTCGCTATATACCAGGTGGCTGCAAAGCCGGCAATACCCCGGCCAACACCAATCAATTTGCTGCACAACGGCAACATTTCTGTATATAGTTGCTCCAAAACTGTATGCAGGCTTTTAACTTCATCTGCAAAACCGCCATTCTGTGCAAATAATAATTTAGGCACTAATGCCACTGCAACTAAAGCGATTACTCTTACGCACTTTTTCATACACAGCTTTTTAATCGATTCAAAAACTAAAGGCCATTCAACTTTTCTGACAACTTTGTGTCAACCAATTCTCTTCCTCTTTGAACTGCCAGCACAGAGCCTTCGTTATTAAAGCCTCTCAAGAAAACCAGCTTGTCAGAGATGTCTTTATAAATTCTGTCGATGGCAGCGATTCTTTCATCATCACTCATTCTTAACTTCCCTGCTGTGATTACGATGCTCAATTCATTAAGGTTCTGAAGGCTTTTATTAAAGAGATTTTTATAAACATCTTCCATGTATGTTATTTCAGACGAATTAAACAGATTGGTGGATTTGAACCGATTAAATGCAGATCGGTATTCCTTAACTATCTGGGCCTGGCAAGTAATAATATCTGCAACCCTTTTGTACTTTCTCACTGTTGGACTTACCTGTAATAATGCATTTAAAAATGCATCGTGCAGGTTGAAATTTCCTTTGGAAATGTCCTTAATGGTATTGTACCCCGTGCTTACGATCTCATAACCTTTTTTCATGTTGCTGAGAATCTTTTTTAGCTGGGCCAATTTTTCTACGTTAAGAAGTAGTTGTTGCGCTTCTGTTGACTGTGCAAACAATGCATTGCTTGAAATTTGAATAGTCAGCAGTAAGAAGATGATTAAGCTTTTCATTTTATATTATTTAATTTTTTTGAGAACAGAATTTCATTTTGTTCATTCATTCGTTGAACGCACAGACCTTTTGTTGTATTCCCATACGACCTGCAGAAAATTTGGTTATCAACCATATCATCATAAATCTTATCAATGGCTTTTATTCGCTCATCATCCTTCATCGTAAGGATTCCATCTGTAATTACATCAAAAAGCTTATCTAATGATTTTGAACAATCACTTAATAGCTGATCAAAAACATTTTGGAGATAGGTTAATTCCGAAAGAGTGAGTTGATTTGATTCCCTGCAATACCGCATAACAGATGCAGTTTGCCTGGCAATATTTATTTCGAGCGAAATAATGTCTGCTACCCTGGTATATCGCTTTATTGTTGGATTTACGGAAGCTAAGGAACTAAAATAGTTTTTATGAATATCAAAATCGCCGTGTTTAATATCCTTGATTGTATTAAGGCCTTTTTTTGCAATCGAATAGCCTTTTGACACATAGCCAATATAAACCTGCAATGCAGCTATTTGTTGAATCAGGTATTTCTTTTGAGTTGCCTTTTGCCTGAACCATTCTGCAAAGGTTTGTGCAGACACAGGTTTTGTTAATGACAGCAACATTGCTATCGCAATTATTATTATTTTCATACTTCACATTTTCACTTTCACACTAATAATTACTACTCTAAACCATAGAGTTTCTTCACAACATCAACATCATTCCGCTCCTTTGAGCGTTGTAAACTAATCCTGATATTTTGCTGGTTAAATTGGCGTAAGTCGCCGAGATTGCGATCTATATTATCCGAAGCACTATGGATAATTGCTAATCGCTTTTCGTCTGTCATTTGGGTTGCAAATGCCGTTACAACCATTTGGACCTGTTCCATATTTTTCAGACTTTCTTCCAGGATGCCGGAATAGACCTGTCCCATGTACTCAATTTCCTGCGTTGTAAAGTTCTTGTCCTGCTTAGAAAGGTTAAAAGCTCTGGAATATTCTTTTACAAGCTGGCCTTGTTTATTAATAATATCTTTCACAGCCTGGTAGGTACCAATTGCACTTTTTACCTTTGATAATTCTTCAAAATATTTGGCATACAATTGTTTCTGCTTATCAGCCCAATCCCCAATTTCTTTAAGCTTTAACTTGGACATTTCATTTTCCAATGTTTTTTGCGCATTCTGTAGCCAGATTGTTTTATTCTGAAGTCGCTGAATCTTTAAATCAACAGCTTTTATTACCTTTTTTACAGCAGCTTTTATAATTTCCAGAATTGGAATTTGCGCATGAATTGTTTGGACAGGCGCAAGACTTGTAAGCAGGATCATTCCTGCAATAATTAATATTCTTTTCATACCCTACATTTTCATTTTCACAAATACTAACTACACTTTACTTGTTGGAAATACGCAAGTATTGCCTGTCACCCAATTGCAAACTTTGTGTACCGCTGTTCCAAACAATTGTTTTCCCCTTCTTCATTTCTGTCAACGTTTGCTTTTCGGGATTGTAATCTAAAGTCCATGTTTCAGTCACAATTTCTTTTGGGAATTCTTTTCCATCCATTTTTTTTATCAATCCTGAATGTCTCTCGATTTGATAAACATTGCCAGTACTGTTTGCTTTAGATAAATTAAGCGTATCATCCGTTTTTCCAAACTCATGTTCGTAAGAGGAAGTATATACACCACTTAAGTCGTCTGTACTTTGCGGACCTTTACAGGAAGCCAATAAAATCAGGGAACAAATAAAAGTATATTTCATAACCTATGGTTTATGTTGTTAACGATGCGATTCCTTTTTCAATACTGCCAAACTTCTGGGCGGCAGCCTGCACTTTCACTTTTTCTTTTTCCTCTGTTGTGTAAGCCAAATATTCTTGCGGCGACACTTCTGTCCTGTACACTTTACTCAAGACGCCACCAAGCGAAATAAATACCTCTTTGTATTTTTTTGTTGGGTCATTGGCTCTATTAATGGACAATACCAACGCCTTTTCCTTATCTGTCAATCCTAACAATTCCTGTATCTGGTCAAACTTATTCTGATACTTACTTTGGTCTAATAAAATCTTACAATCACTGTTATTGATGATTGCCTGTTTTACCACCGGCGATGAAATAATATCTTCCACTTCCTGTGTTACTACAATGGCTTCACCAAAGAATTTTCTTACTGTTTTAAACAAGTACTTGATGTATTCAGCCATACCTTCCTTTGCAATAGCTTTCCAGGCTTCTTCAATCAAGATCATTTTACGGATGCCTTTCAGTTTTCTCATTTTGCTGATAAATACTTCCATGATGATAATGGTTATCACCGGGAATAGTATCGGGTGATCTTTAATATTATCCAGTTCAAAAACAATAAACCGTTGTTGCAACAAATCCAAATTTTCCCTTGCATTCAACAGGTAATCAAATTCACCTCCTTTATAATAAGGCCTCAGCACGTACAAGAAATTTGAAACATCAAAATCCTTATCCTTTACATTATCGCCTTTCAACACTTCAACAAACTCATCCTTTAAAAATTCATAAAAACTGTCAAAGCAGGGAAACAAATCTTTGTTTACACTTACATTATCGAAATATAGCTGTAAGGCGTTTGAAAGGGCAACATATTCACTTCGTTTAAAGGTTTCATTGTCTTTCTTCCAAAGTGCTAGCAACAGGGTTTTGATGCTTTCCTTTTTTTCAGTATCCAATGTATCGGCTTCGCCAATGTAAAACGGGTTGAACTTTATTGGATTGGTTTCGGAATAGGTAAAGTAATAGCCATTCACAATATCGCACAACCCCTTGTAAGAATGGCCCACATCTACCAGCACAATATGTGTGCCTTTTTCATAGTAGCTTCTCACCATATGGTTGGTGAAAAAGGACTTGCCGGAGCCAGAAGGACCGAGGATAAATTTATTGCGATTCGTACAGATTCCCTTGTCCAATGGCTCGTCAGAAATATCTACATGTACAGGCCTGCCGCTCAACCGGTCACCCAGCCGGATGCCAATAGGACTTACCGAGGAACGATAGTTGGTTTCCAGGTTAAAAAAGCAACATGCTTGTGGGGAGAAGGTATCAAAAGTATCATTCATCGGAAAGTCGGCAGCGTTACCCGGAATACCAGCCCAATAAATTTGTGCAGATCCTTCTGTTTCAAGCTTCGGCGTAGCGTCCATTTGCGTAAGCGCCGATGAACAGAGGTTCCTGATATTTTTCAATTCCTCCCTGTTATCTGTCCAGGCTAATAAATTAAAATGTGCTTTAACCGGAAGCCGCTGTTCAGCTATTGCTTCATTCAGAAAATTATCTGTGGCATCTTTTGCAATGGCATTTTCCCTGCTATATGCTGATAGGGATTGAAGCCTCAATCTTTTTCCTTCCAGCTTTTGCATGGTTTTTTGAACGTTCTCAATAAAAACATATTGGTTGTAGATATGATTGCAGGAAAGCAACTGGCCAATGGGCGAAGCAAAGCCTACACTGAACTTTGTCTTGTCGGTTGAGTACTTGTCATAATTGATCCTTGAGCCACACAAAGCAGGTACAAATTCCGCATCAGCCATCGTGTACAACTGGCAATGGTTTTCGCCTATCATCCATTCGGGTTTAAATTCAATATCACGGATAATTTCACCTTCCGTTTTCAGGTTGAGATATTGAATTGCTACATCAGCCAGTTCCGAGTCATTCAATCTTTTCAAAGAGATAAAACCGCTGTCAGATAATATCTTTTCAAATTGTCCAACATGATTTAAAAAATCATGGAAGTGTTTTGGTTGTAAGGTTTCTTCGGGAACGATTGTCTTTCTTAATAAACTGGAGAAAACGGAAGAGGAAGCTTTTCTATTCAAAGGCTTCTTGGTCAGAAATATAAAACATTCATGATTTAGATAAGGTCTCTCATTAAAGAAACGTTCACTGCTCCTGGTTAAAAAACTGGTATCATCATTTGAAAAATCAGCATTGTATTTTGTTTCAGTAAACCAATCTTGCTTATGAAGTAGTGCATTTACCGGCAGCACCTTAATTGCTTTTATCCATGCATGATGAAAAGCTTCATACTCGTCATTGCTCATGGTAAATAACTCCGGCAATTCAACCTTGAAGCCAACAGTGATGTCACCCATTTTTGATAAAATGGAACTGTGTTCAACACCGTATATTGGTAATATATCAAAGAGGTTTTTCATGCTGTAGTTGCTTTCTTAAAAGAGTTATGGAATAGCTTTTAATAACGTTTGGCACTGCCTTTTTTGCTACCTTTTTCATCAGGCCATATTCCCCATACGTCCGGCTCAGTTTATATACATACATGAAGAGTGCTGTTGCCAGGCTGACAATGAGTGCCAAACAAAAGAAAATATTCAAGCCGATAATATAGATGATGGCAAAGAAAATGAGCAACACAACAAGCCCACCGCCAAGCCACCAGATATACTGCGCTTTTAGGCCTTTAAACTCGATGGACTTGTTTATGCCCTTGTTGATTTGATAGACACTGTTGCTCATAATAATTTTTTTACACGCCAAAGAATGATCGAATTACCGTTGCAACGATTACCAAGAAAACGCAACTACCAAACCACGCAGCAGCAACCTTGCCGGTATCATGATCACCACTGTTCCATTTTTGGTAGACCTTTATGGCCCCAATAAGCCCAACAATTGCACCAACCGCATACATCAAATTGGTACCAGAAGCAAAATAACTTCGCACTTTGGTGTTAGCTTCATTAATACCTGCATTCCCATCTTGCGCGGCCGCACAAAATGACACCAGCATCAATATGCTGGTTACTGCGATAGTCTGCATTTGCCGCCTGGTTTTGTTTTTTTCTCTCATACTTTTCATACGCTCTATTTTAAATGATGAAGATTTAAAAGAATGCTCCATTGTGCCAATCTGCACTTACTAAGCCATCCACACTGCACAATGAAGCATTAGTTTTTCAGATCATTGCCAAAGATGCAGAGCATCATTCAGCTGCATGATATTTGGATATCTATTATTGGCTTCCCGGTAAATAAATTCGCTTATTTCATCGCTACATTCTGAGTTCTTGAGTGCCGGATATTTCGTTGCTATCAGTTTCAGCGAATAAAGCAATTCATCTTTTCCGATGCCACTTTCAGCTTCCTGTATATATGCCTGGACTTCATCGGTGAAAGATTGCACCAGCGGTGAAATATCAATATCTGTAGCTGGTTTTGGAAGATAATTGTCTTGGCTTTCACCCTCCATGGAGGATTTAAATTCGGCCATTGAGGGTATGGCGATTGAACTGCCGTCGATCTTTTTGATGCCGATAATGCTGAATATTTCCCACTTATAATACCGGAAGGCAACATAGCTGTAATAGAAAAGTAAAAGGAGAGCAATACTGCTTAGATACTGCCCCCAGGTAATTGAACTTAGCATGACTCTTAAGTTTTCTTGTTCACAAATCAATTTCACTTCAAAGAAGTCGTCAGTAAATTAGTTGCAAATACTTTTCCAAAAGAGGCCTGATGATGGGTAAACGAGGTAGGACAACCTTCTTAAAAAAGTTGAAAATGAAGACACTAAGTTTTAGAGATTAACTGAAATCCTGCTTCGGCAATTCTAATTGAGTGTTAACAGTTCTATGGCAATTATACAGTAAAGTCATTTTTAAAGTCGTTTTCTTTATTGGTACAGTTCAATATAGGGCCACTTTTTATCATCTGCAATAAAAACCTGTCCAGACAAATATGAGGTATCATAGACATCCTTTAAGGTTTTTTAGCCAACGTTTTTTTATCCCTTACTTATACTTTAGTTTATGCTACTATTATAGACTATGCCATGCAATTTCCAAGCGAAACGATCGATATTTTTATCAAGAATTCAATACATGACACAGATAAGTTCAATAAGAAATTAATGGATACAAAAAGGCAGACTTCGATTGTCCGGTTGAGACATGCCAAGTTTCAAACACTGGCAATTTTTAAATTTTTTAGAATAATCCTGATAACTGTCCCCTCGTCTGGCTTACTTTGCAACGCAATATCCCCACCTGCATTTTTTACAAGTTCCTTTACCAGGTATAATCCAATTCCGGATCCTTCCAAAGCATTGTCCAGCCTGAAATACTTTGTAAAAACAGCTTCATGCTTATTTTTTTCAATGCCAATTCCATTATCAGAGATGATAATAACTATGTCTTCGTTTTCCCGAGCTGTTTGAATCAATATAGCAGGTCTTCTTACCGCAGATTTGTATTTTAACGAATTGTTCAGCAGATTATAAATGATGCTTCTGAGTTGTCTTCTGGAAAATGCTATTTCGGAAACCTGTATATCAGCTGTGATAATCGCGTGAGAAGATTTGATGTCTTCACTTAGTGCAAGCCGAACGTCTTCCAGGATATGTTCCAGATTTAATAGTTCATAAAGCGCGTTGAACTATGTCAAGGAAAGTTTCAAATCCCTGCTGGTTCTCCATGCCCATGATTTTAAACTGTTCGAAAGCAAGCCTCAGATTGGTCTGGGGATTTTTTATATCATGTGCAAGAGTATCTAGCAGACACTCATGGTCCGATATTAATTTTTCCTGTTCCTTTAAATCCTTTATCCGCCGTGTAATTTCAACAAAAGTAATAATGACTCCGTTGGATTGCTAGTCTTCTTCCTGAATATAGGGAATGATATTCATTCGATACCAGCGAAAATCAGTTGTTTGAATTTCTTCTTCAAGTATCTCCTTCGTTTCAGCTACTGCCTGAATGTTTTCTATCATGGAAGGGTAGCGGATATTATCCTCAATTTCAAATATGGATTTTCCAATATCACCTGGTGATAAATTGAACTGTTTCATCGCAGGCGGTGTGAATTTCCTCAAAATGAGTTTAGCATCAACAAACAGCTGGGGAATCAGCGTATTTCTAAAATAGTTTTCCAGTTCAGCATTGTGTATGCTAAGATCCCTGATGACTTCATTTTTTGTAGGTATAATTATTCTCTTAAGCTGTAAGGTAAACCTAAGTCAAATTCTTCCACCCCATTTTTTATTAACGACGAAATAAATTGCATGCCCCTACCAGTAAAATATGAGCAGCCCTTGCTCCATATTATGTCCATGACATGAAATATGGAATCAAAAATTTGAAATGCATCGGCACTATTTCTCTCGTTAACGATGGCCGCCGGATATGGGGCGGAGCTGGAATATGACTATTGTTCGGGGTTGTAACAGGTTGTTCCTGACCCTAGTTGAAATCATGTTATTACCAGCATATAGTAAATTTATAAGTGCAGATGAAAACTGTATGCACATAATTGTATTGGTAAACTTTTTGGCTTGGCCCTGCTTAACAGTAATGCGAAAACGATCCGGCCCCAACGTTTGATTTTGGTAGCCCTTAAAATCTGTCTTATAGAATTACCAAAATGATAAAATGGGTTAATTTTTTCCAAGCTCATAATGGAAAATTCAGGTACGGATCCAGGTAAGCAGTATCACTAAAGCACATTAAGCGCTCCAAAATATCGGTTTCAGCATGATAATATAACTCCACATAAAATGAAAAAAGCTGGTACAATACAATATGAAACCCGTCCATCTTTCTTTCAGCTACTTCAACACCATACTTCTTCAGTACTTTGTGTTTTTGTGTTTCTCCTAAAATATTAAAAGCGTACAAGGTCATGCAAAAAAGTTAATAGATTGCCCAGATTTTATCAATTATACATGATTAAATTCCTGAAAAAGTTACGCTTGTTAAGTTACTGAAAAATTGTTTGTCGGGCGAGGATGCATAAATTTATATTCTCCCAAACATAAGGTGCTTTACTACTTCTTAAAATCTGCTGTAAAAGTTAGCCAGAAAAAGGGCTGTCATTAAACAAAATTTCTACTATGAAATTTAACAGGATATTACGGCTTTTATAAACTTTTATTCACGGGGTACTAACGTTCTATCGGCATATTTAAGCATTTGCTTAAATAATTATTTCCAGTACATTTGTTCCATGGAAAATAATACCTGCATCAGGCAATTTGCCGATCATGAACAAATAAAAAATTGTAAAGCAAAACTAAAGACGGCTCAGAAGTCTTTTGGAAGCTTATCCAGTGTACTGGCTTTGGCTGGAAATGAAGTCAGGCTGAAAATTATTTATTTACTGGGAGATGAAAAAGAAATATGCCCATGCGATCTTGCTGATATATTAGGTATGAGTATTCCTGCGATATCGCAACACCTGAAAAAGTTGAAAGATGGAAACATAGTTGAAACAAGAAAAGAAAGTCAGACCATTTATTACTCTCTTAATCATGAAAACATAAAAATATTAAAGCCATTCTTTAAGCATATCAATGTGCAAACTTTAAAACTGGAAACTGCATGAAAAGTCTAAAATCGACTGGTACATTTACCGGTGCTGGTGTAATTTCAGCAATTGCAGCATCGCTATGTTGTATAACTCCTTTTATTGCGATGCTTGCAGGCAGCAGCAGCATTACTTTCAGCTTTTCATGGATAGCACCTGCCAGGCCTTACCTGATGGGACTATCTATTGGCGTATTAGTTTTTGCATGGTATCTTAAATTAAAACCGGCAATAACAAAAGGTATCGATTGTAATTGCTGTATAACAAATAAGACTTCATTCTTTCAATCAAAACGTTTTTTAATTATTGTAACAGTTTTTGCTTTGCTGATAATGACTTTCCCGTTGTATGCAAAAATATTTTCCCTAATTGTAAAAACACAATCGACATCAGTGGCAGTAGCCGATGACAGGCAACAGGTAAAGTTTATCATACAAGGGATGGGTTGTGAGAGCTGCGAAGCAGAAGTAAACACTGAAATAGCTAAAGTAAATGGTGTGTTGGCCTTTCGAACTTCTTATGCTAACCAATGCAGCATCGTTTCTTTTGATAAATCCAAAGTGGATGCAAAAACTATTGAAACGGCAATCAGTAAGACAGGCTATAAAGTGAAGAACTATGACTATGAAAATATCCTTCGTGATAAAAACGCAATAGGAAAGTCATGCACTGATTCCCTGAAATAATGCCGTGAAAAAGAAAAAACAAATGAAAGAAATAATTTTACTCCAATCAATTATTAACTGCCCCAATTGTGGATCTCAAAAAGAAGAGACAATGCCAATGGATGCCTGTCAATATTTTTATAAGTGCACCAGTTGCGGGACTGTCCTAAAACCTCAGCAGGGAGATTGTTGTGTTTTTTGCAGTTATGGTTCAATTAAATGCCCCCCAATTCAGATGAATAAATCTTGTTGTTCTTAAGTAAAAAACATCTCTTCCCAAATATTGCCACTTTTGACTAGCTAAAACTTGGCACTGATACCCAAATAAACACTTCTTCCAATAGAAGGAATAATTCCCGGACCAGGATACTCATCTGTCCTGCGGGTGAAATATGCTTTGTCAGTTAAATTATTAGACCCAATCTTTAGTGCATAATTTTTATACTTGTAGGTGGCGCTTAAATCAAGAACAGTATATGCCGGTATATATCCTGCTATCGGGTCCTGACTTGTTTTTATATTCGAGGCATCGCCATACGCATCTCCCACGTAGTTGACCTGAAAGGTTGTAGAAAAATATTTATCGCTGAATATTAAACCAACTCTGTTGATGGTTTTGGCTGCAGCTTCAACCCTGTTTCCCTTAAATTCTCCGGTTGTATATTGTGCATTGATCCAGGCAAAGGAATTAAATACACTAAGACCATATTTTGATTTTGCATTCAGGTATTTTAAAAGATTAAATTCTATATAGCTTTCAATACCCCAGTGAATACTATTGGCAATATTTTTTCTAATGGAGTAATCATTCCCCGTTACCGTATCTGTTTGAACCAATACACCAATTCGGTTATTGTAAGCCATGTAAAAACCACCAATGTCAAAATTTAGAAAGTTTTTTATAGTTCCCCTGTAACCTAAATCCGTGTTGAACCCATAAGCATCTTTTAAATTGGGGTCTATTCTGGATGTGATACCAAATGGCTCCAACTGACTATAATCAATGGGCCGGTATGCCTGGCTGAAATTACCATAGATACTGGTGTTATGAGTTGGCTTAAATTCTAACCCTGTGCCGAAAAGAGGGAACGTTCTCGTGCGGTTTTCATCTGGTGTTTGCTTTGCGTTATCTACAATTTTATATCCTTTTGCTGTACTTTTTAGATATTCGAATCTAAATCCGGGAGTAATTGTAAACTTGTCTCCGATTCTGAAAATATTTTCAACAAATGGAGCTATGTTAGTAGTTGTGAAATCTAAATCATATCCCCAATTCCCTGTAATGGATAAATCAAAATCACTGTTGGTTGTTCCTTCACCACCTCCTTGCCGTTTGAACCTTGCGTAGCTATATCTGATGCCACCTGCAATGGTGGATTTTTGTTTTCCCAAAGAGTAGCTATTTGAAAAACGCAATTCGGTTGTTGAGTTGTGCATGTCCTCTCTGCCAACTTCCCGCGGAACATAAGTACCCGTGGCCGGATCTATCTCATCAAATGCTTGCGGACCACCATCTTCATTCCGCCACACAAGCGAACGGTTACTGAAAAGATAAGTTGTTTTTATGCTTATCGTTGTATTAACAGACGGTGTAAAGTTTGCATACGCAGTTACTACATTCCATGGGCTCTTTAGCCAGTTTCTTGCCCGGGTGGATGCTTTTGGACTGGCTTCAAACATACTGTCTGTTAAACCACCAGGCATTTTTATTTTATTACGAAGTGCGGAGTACTCAACACCCACATTGGTTTTGGATGATGGTTTATATTGAAACTTACCAAAACCTGACAGCTGCCACTGCCTGCTGTTGGGCCGGTAGCCGTCAATATATCGGTACTGCAGGAACCCATAATAACTGAATTTTTTATAATTGCCACCAATTGAATTGAAAGAGTTAAAAAGTCCGAAACTGCCAACAGTTTGTGACGTGGTAAATTCAAATGGTTTGTTTACCGGTGCATCTTTTGTCACATAGTTTACCAGCCCGCCAAATTGAGAACCGAATTGTAAAGAGGATGCCCCTCTTACCATTTCAATACGACTTACTCCTTCCATTGGAGGAATGTAATAGGCTTCGTTGTACCCGAAAATATCGGCACTGATGTTATAGCCGTTTTGACGGGTATTCATTTCAATACTCTGTATCGGATTCAACCCTCTTGTAGCAATTCCATTGGCCGTAAAACCGCCGCTTTCAGTTTCAACGATATTCAAACCCGGTATCCGACCAAGTATTTGCCGGGTATTGTTAATCGCCTTATTCGCATCCAGGCTGTCAACAAGTATTACTTCATTTTTCTTTCCGGCATAGATAATACCGTCCTTGGATTCCAAAAAATGTCCAACACCGTTTACAGTTTTATATCCGGTCAGGATGACTTCTTTTAAAATTTTGGCACTGTCTGATATTTTAACCTGTTGAGCAATTACCGCTCTAAAACATAGTGTAGCAAATAGCGCTGTAACAATTTTATGCATGATAGTATTGCTGTTTATATTGACGGCAAAAGTGAAACATGTGGGCGAAGAGAGGTTTTACATTCGGGAAAAAAAATGACGCAATGCGGAAAAATAAGCTTCGTTACAATCTTTTAGTGAAAATTAAAAATGCTGCTGAAGAGTAAATTAAATTTCATGGATCAGCAGAAAATATTACTCATTAAAACAAAACTTTCTTTATCCCAGTTTATTGGAGAAATTACTCGCAATGTCACAGCTGTAACAGCCAGTCGGCTAAACCAAATTTTGCATTTAATTTAAAACAATTATTTTTACCGCTTGTAGTTATGGGGTCTGAAATAAAACAAATAAGTAGTAAAGTATGGGCCCTTGTTCTTGATATATTCCTTTTTGGTTACAGGATAATAAAGCAAATCATTTTACCCAATGGAAAATCTAAAGGCAATATCTTGTCGTCCCTGTTTATTTTTTTTCTTGATATTGTAGAAAGGTTCTACCAATTTGAACATGGGTTTTTTAGTATGGCTGCTGTATTTAAACAGCGGTATGTAAAACAGACGCTTATTATCATTGTTGGTGTATTATTTCTCCTGTCATCTTTTGAATGGACCAGCCAACAAGTAGCTACTATCTCTGATATCGGTACCGACAGAGCGCAACTTCCGGCGCCCGTTGTAAAAAAAATAACAAAAAGTGAAAATGAGCAAAGTATATGTTGCTCAAAACATACCCATTTAACTGAAGAACATCCTGCGTTTCAAAGCAATCTTCATGCCTCCATCATAACTTCAACTTCACGACTAAATAAGTACCTGATTATACATAGTTTAAGAATTTGATGCCTGCGTTATTTCTTGCGATATTCCTCATTGAAGGTCGAATCTTATATTACTTAATTGCAAATCAAATTTTAAGTGAAAAAACTAATCATAGCATTGTTACTATTACCTTTCTTTTCCAAAGCGCAAAATTCATTGATGGCTGTTATCAGAACTGAAGGGAAACAGGAGACATTAGCGGGCGTTACTATTACATTTAAAAAATTAAAGCTGGCAGGTATTTCAGATAGCACGGGTAAAGTGCAATTCAATAACGTACCGGATGGAACATGGGAAGTTGTAATAAGCAGCATTGGTTATAAGGAGCTGGAGATGGAGTTTGTTTTTCCAGTAAAAGCTCCCGGTATTATTCAAATTTATCTTGAACCATTACCCGGGGAACTGGAGGAAGTAACCGTAAATTCAACCCGTTCCAACAGAAGCATCAGGAATACGCCTACAAGGGTAGAATTTATTGCAGAGGAAGAAGTGCATGAAGAAGCCAGCATGCGGCCGGGTGATATCAAAATGTTACTGGCAGAAAGCACGGGTATACAGACACAGCAAACCTCCCCCACAACGGGCAATGCGGGCATCCGCATCCAGGGCATGGATGGCCGCTATACGCAAATCCTTAAAGACGGATTTCCTGTCTATTCAGGCGCGGCAGGCGGATTGGGATTGCTGCAAACGCCTCCTTTGGATTTACGACAGGTAGAAATAATCAAAGGTTCTTCTTCTACGCTCTATGGAGGTGGGGCAATTGCGGGACTAATCAACCTGATTACTAAAGTACCGGCAGATAAAATGGAACTGAATTTCCACTTCAATGCAACATCCGCAGGCGGACTGGATATAAACAGTTTTTATGGACAACGTTTTAAAAAAGCAGGAGTAACATTTTTTGTTTCAAGGAACACCAATATGGCTTATGACCCGGCCAACATCTCTTTTTCCGCCATTCCTAAATTTGAACGCTATACCCTTAACCCTAAATTATTTTTGTACTTCACCGATAAAACCAAATTCAACTTTGGCGTTAATACCACATTTGAAAATCGTTTGGGTGGAGATATGCAATTGATTGAAGGCAGGGGCGACAGCACGCACAGTTACTTTGAGCGCAATAAAACAAAACGTTTGTCAACTCAGTTTACTTTAGATCACAAGTTCAACGATAAAAGCAGTTTTAAATTAAAGAATAGTGCCGGTTACTTTAACCGTATCATTAACAGCAGGGACTATTCGTTTAACGGAACTCAATACAGCAGTTTCACAGAAGCCACCTTTGTAAACAAGCGGAAGGCAAGCGATTGGGTAGCTGGATTAAATGTATTAACAGATCATTTTAAAGAAAACCAAACAACACCCGGAATTCTTAGAGATTACAATCAAACTACGCTGGGTATTTTTATTCAAAATACCTGGAATACTTACAGTTGGCTTATTGTGGAAACAGGCTTAAGAGGAGATTATGTAAATGATTATGGGGCTGTTTTATTACCAAGGATTTCTGCATTATTTACTATTACACCTCAGTTAACAAGCCGCATTGGTGGAGGGCTGGGTTATAAAACGCCCACTATTTTTACAGAGGAAAGCGAAAAGTTGTTGTACAAAAATGTGATGCCGGTTAATGCGGCTATTAATAAACTGGAAAAAAGCGTTGGCGCAAACTGGGATTTTAATTACAAAACATCCTTTCAAAAAATATCCTTTAGTCTCAATCAATTTTTCTTTTATACCCTCCTGAAAAACCCCTTATTTATTGAAACTGTTGCTGGTGGCTTCTCCCAGCTGCAAAATATTCCGGGGCAAATTGTATCCAGGGGAGCCGAAACAAATATCAGGCTGGGCTACCAGGATCTGGCATTGTACCTGGGGTATACTTATACCAATGCTGAAATTCATAATAATGGTACAATAACGGAAAACCGGCTTACGCCCAAACACCGATTTAATGGGGCTTTGGTGTATGAAATCGAAGATAAATGGAAGTTTGGTTCAGAGTTCTATTATTTCAGCAAACAAAAGTTAAGTGATGGAACCACCGGCAGGGATTACTGGCTTACTGGATTGGTTGTTGAAAAATTATGGAAGCCATTTTCTCTTTTCATCAATTTTGAAAACTTTGGAGACGTTAGGCAAACGAAATTTGAAAGCATTTTCAATGGTACACTTACCAATCCGGTTTTTAAAGATATCTATGCGCCTCTGGAAGGTTTTGTTGTAAACGGCGGCCTCAAAATCAGGTTGTAGACGGTCAACTAAATGCAGTTGAATAGAATTGATCAATCCGGCTAAATGAAAGAAGCCCTTAAATTAATTAAGAGCTTCTTTTTATGAATGATGGGTTATCTCAACACGAAATCAGTTAAAGCAACATAATGCCTGCCGTTGTCTGCATTCTTCCATATTTTATATCCTGTCGGATAGTTTGTTCCGGATGGCGAAAAATGTGTTGGCTGGGGAAAAGATGTACTAAATAAATTACCACTTAACAAAAATGCTCTTGTTATCATGGGCTCCAGGAAGATGACCTGTCCGTTATTTGAACCGTAAATGAATGTATGCGTAAAGGGTATAAATGCGGGCGGAAGTTCAGGCGAAGCAGGATCTAACCAGTGTGTTCCCATTTGTGGTACTGTAGCTCCCTGGATAACATAGGACGCTGGCAGATAGCCTGGTGAAGGCGCTGCAGTGGGCATTCCTGTGATTTGCATTTGCTCCGCGACAGAAATTTTATAAAAGTGCATATCAAAATGTGGTACATCATAAACCCCGGCAGGCTCATGCCCTGCAGGTTCCCAGTTGACAGTGATGTGATCAAAAGGTGTCACATCCTTTGCTTTTTGATGCAGTTTTAAATTAAATGTACTGGCTGAAAAATCAAGCGCATCGCTTGGCAGTTTGTCCAATGCCGTTGCAATGAATTCAATTCCCATGGCCATCGGAACATCGCCGGTTCTGCTAATATTTATCCACGTACGGGCATGGCCGCTGCCCATCTGCACTTCCGGACCATAAAATGTATTGTAGTCATTCGGGATTTCCCGGCTGCTAAGTGTATTGGCAGAGGGCAGTGTTACCTTTTCTGAAGGGTTTACGGCGACTTGTTGTTGTACGCCCGGATCTTTTTTTTCTTTTTGGCAAGCTGTAAAACTCAGAAGAGACAGCATCACCACGAGGCAATGCAAACGATTTACTTTTTTCATGTTTACTTTTTTGAAGTTAAAAAATTTGACTGAATTTTCTTTGGAATAAAAGTGCAAGAGATTAAACAGGGAGGGATAAAGCTTATAATTATTGGGAATCGTTAATTATTTATGAATATAAACATAAACTTTTAAGCAGATTCAAATTTTTAGTATCCGGCTTCATTAAACTTGTGGCTGGTTCATTTCACAAAATAACTGTCCTTTGATATGGCTCCATACGTATAATTAGTACAACATTCCGTGTAATATGTAGTTTACCTTTCCAGTTATTTCATCGTTCAGTTGCTATAATTAACAGGTAGCAGGCATGCAGAAACGGACCTGAACTTTCGCTTTTAAAATGGATCTTATAAAAGTCACGCGGCAGGTGCAGGCTGGAGGAACAATGAGCACCCAATCAATAATTATAAGCTAGTCGATGCAAAGTAATTAGAAAGCTAGCTCCTTATTAATGACTGAAATAAACTATGTTAGTAACTGGTGCATTTCCATCTGTTTTTAAGATTTACCTTTACACTGACTTTAGGGGTGCCGATAAGGCTGAGATTATACCCTGCGAACCTGATGCAGATAATGCTGCCGAAGGGAAAAGTAGAAACATACTTCCACATTCTGCCATTCCTAAAGTTTTTATTAAATCTATAAAGGGAATGGAAATCACTTTCAACAATCACACACAACAAATTCAGGAGCGTTCCTCTGTTCAAATTATATTAAATGATTTGATTGGTGAAAAGCAAAAAGGTATTGCCGTAGCAGTTAACGAAACCGTTGTTCCAAAAACGCAATGGGATAGTTATGTGCTCCAGACTGGTGATAAAGTATTGGTAATAAAAGCAACCCAAGGCGGATAGTGCCCTACCCTTACAGCGCATTCAATAGTATCAGGACGCTATTGAATAGACAGCTGTTTTTTAGTCAAAAAAATTAATTCATTTAAAAAATAGTTGTATGAAAAAAACAGATAAAGCACCCGTACAGGAAACCATTTCCTGTACACCCTTTGCAGGTTCAAAAAAAATTTATGTAGCAGGTTCACTGCATAAAAATATTAAAGTGGCTATGAGGGAAATAACCCTTTCTCCCACCAAATTGACCAGTGGAAAAATGGAGGATAATGCCCCCGTGATTGTGTACGATACCAGCGGCCCTTACACAGATGAACATGCAAGGATTGATATAAAAAAAGGCCTGCCCCGTTTGCGTGAGCAATGGATACTGGACAGACAGGATGTGGAGCAATTGAAAGAAGTATCTTCTACCTATGGCAGGGAACGGAAAGAAGACGCCTCTCTGGATGCACTTCGTTTTGAACACATCAAAGCGCCATTGCGTGCAAAATCAGGAGGCAATGTTTCCCAGTTGCACTATGCCAAAAAAGGCATCATCACGCCGGAGATGGAATACATTGCCATACGTGAAAACCAGCGCATTGATGGCTTGAAACATAAACTGAACGGGCAGTACGAATTACTGACGCAGCAACATGCTGGTAATAGTTTTGGAGCCAATACCCCCAAAGGCATTATCACGCCTGAGTTTGTAAGGGATGAAGTGGCTGCCTGCCGTGCCATCATTCCAGCAAATATCAATCACCCCGAGCTGGAGCCGATGATTATTGGCAGGAATTTTTTGGTAAAGATCAATGCCAACATTGGGAATAGTGCTGTTAGCAGCAGCATTGAAGAAGAAGTGGAAAAAGCAGTGTGGGCCTGCCGTTGGGGCGCCGATAATATCATGGATCTTTCTACCGGTAAAAACATTCACGAAACCAGGGAATGGATCATCCGCAACTCTCCTGTGCCTATTGGAACGGTACCTATTTACCAGGCATTGGAAAAAGTGGATGGCCGTCCGGAAAACTTAACCTGGGAAATTTACCGCGATACATTAATTGAACAGGCAGAGCAGGGTGTTGATTATTTTACCATTCATGCCGGTGTATTGTTGCGGTACATTCCTATGACTGCAAAGCGCATGACCGGCATTGTCAGCCGTGGCGGTTCCATTATGGCCAAATGGTGCCTGGCACATCATAAAGAGAATTTTCTGTACACCCATTTTGAAGACATATGCCAGATCATGAAGCAGTATGACGTATCATTTTCTCTGGGCGATGGATTGCGCCCGGGAAGTATTGCGGATGCAAATGATGAAGCGCAGTTTGCTGAATTACAAACACAGGGTGAACTTAATAGAATTGCCTGGAAACATGATGTGCAGGTAATGAACGAAGGCCCGGGCCACGTACCCATGCACCTGATAAAAGAGAATATGGAAAAGCAACTGGAATATTGTAAAGAGGCGCCTTTTTATACTTTAGGTCCCTTAACAACCGATATTGCCCCTGGCTACGATCATATCACTTCTGCAATTGGAGCCGCCATGATTGGCTGGTATGGTACTGCCATGCTTTGTTACGTAACACCCAAAGAGCATTTGGGACTGCCCAATAAAAAAGATGTAAAGGATGGGGTAATTACTTACAAGATCGCGGCACATGCGGCCGACCTTGCGAAAGGCCATCCCGGCGCACAATACAGGGATAATGCATTGAGTAAAGCAAGATTTGAATTTCGCTGGGATGACCAGTTTAATTTATCCCTCGACCCAGACACAGCCCGTGAATTTCACGATGAAACGTTGCCGGCGGATGGAGCAAAAATTGCACACTTCTGCAGCATGTGCGGACCAAAATTTTGTTCCATGGAAATAACTCAACAGATACGTGATTTTGCGGAAAAAGGTATGCAGGAAAAAAGTGAAGAATTTATTGATAGCGGAAAAGAAATTTATCAATAAATGTTAGTGCTGATTTCTAATTCAACTGCTGTAGTCGGTGAAACCGCTATCATCAATGTATTGTTTGAAGAAGGATTGGAAATATTGCATGTGAGAAAACCTGGCGCTACTGTTGATGAAGTTAGCAGCTTAATTGAAAAGATAGATTCAAAATATCACCACCAAATCGCCTTGCATCAACATCATGAAATTGCGACTGGTTACGGAATAAAGCGGCTGCATTTTACAGAAGCGGGCAGAAAACAAATGAGTGAAGAAGCATTGATACGGTTGAAAATGGCAAATCATATTTTATCCACTTCCATTCACCGGGAGGAGGCGTATAAAGATTTGCCAGCTTCTTTTGAGTATACCTTTTTCGGTCCGGTGTTCAACAGTATTTCCAAGCAGGGATATACATCATCGATGCCAGCTGACTTCCTATTTCCTGTTAAAAAAAACCTTTCAAAAGTGATTGCCATTGGGGGTATTGATGTAACAAATATTCAGCAAGTAAAGCAGATGCAATTCAATGGTGCAGCGATATTGGGTGCAATCTGGCAAAAGCCCGGAGAAAGTATTCAGCAATTTAAAGCAATACAAAAAGCATGGAAGCAGACAGACCGGTAGTATTAAGCATAGCTGGGTTTGATCCCTGTGCCGGAGCAGGAATACTGGCAGATATCAAAACATTTGAACAACACAAAGTATATGGTATAGGCATTAATACTGCCCGAACTTTACAGACAGAAAATGATTTTATTTCCATCAGCTGGGAAGATGAAAACAGTATTTTACAATCGCTTGAAATCATGTTATCACAGTACGATGTGAAGGCTATAAAAATTGGAATTATAGAAAATATAAGCGCATTGAACAGGATTGTTTCATATGTCCATCAAAAAAATACTGCTATAAAAATTGTAGTTGATACCGTTATAAAATCGAGCAGCGGGTTTAACTTCTGGAATGAACAAATGCAGGAAGCATCATTGATTGAAATTTTGTCTAAAATATTTCTAATAACACCCAATTACAATGAAGTGTTACAACTGATGCCTTCATCCAATGCAAAAGAATCAGCAAAAAAATTATCCGCTTATTGCAATGTATTATTGAAAGGTGGCCACAACAAAGAAGAATTGGGCATTGATTATTTATACACGCAAAACGATATAGAAAGACTGGAAGGCAATAATGATGAAATGTATGCCAAGCATGGTTCCGGTTGTGTATTGTCCGCAGCCATTACTGCCAACCTTGCCCAGGGTGTTGATTTATTCGCTTCCTGCAGCAATGCAAAAAAATACATTGAACAATTTTTATCAAGTAACAAAACACTATTAGGGTACCACCATGTTTAGTAAACTACAATACATATCACAAGGCACCACCGAAGTTGAACAATTAAATAATATTCAACAGGCGCTGGATGCAGGTTGCAACTGGATACAACTTCGTTTTAAAAACGCCACACCAGCAGCAATAAAAGCATTGGCAGCACAAGTGAAAGTGTTGTGCGCTTCCAGCAACGCCGTCTTTATCATCAACGATCATCCGCAGATTGCAAAAGACATACCCGCTGATGGTGTACATCTTGGCTTACAGGATATGCCTGTCATTGATGCAAGGAGCATCACAGGTGATAAGATAATTGGTGGCACTGCCAACACGTTGGAGGATGTGTTGAAACGTATTGATGAAGGCTGCAGCTACATTGGGCTGGGGCCTTTTCGTTTTACAAAAACCAAAGAAAAATTAAGCCCGGTATTGGGTTTGGAAGGATATAGTAAAATTATGGAAGGATTGCGCCAGCACCAAACGCAGGTTCCTGTTTATGCCATTGGAGGTATTGTGTTGGAAGACATAGCAGCCCTCATGCAGACAGGCGTTTATGGTGTGGCCCTGTCTGGCGCCATTACCCATCATCCAGATAAAAAAGTATTACTGCAACAATTAAATACCCTTTTATATGAAACAGTTAACGATAGCGAATAAGCTATTTCAATCCCGGTTGTTTTTGGGAACCGGAAAATTTGGTTCTTCTTTGCAAATGGAAGAAGCCGTGTTGGCATCCGGATCAGAGATGGTAACGGTAGCCTTAAAGCGGGTGGACCTGGAAACAGATACTGATTTGTTGCTGACACACCTGCAACATCCCCACATCAATTTATTGCCCAACACTTCCGGTGTTCGTACCGCCAAAGAAGCAGTGCTGGCGGCGCAACTGGCAAGGGAGGCATTGGAAACAAACTGGGTAAAATTAGAAATTCATCCTGATCCAAAATACCTGATGCCCGATGCTATTGAAACATTGAAGGCTACAGAAGAACTGGCAAAGCTCGGTTTTATTGTATTGCCCTACATTCATGCCGACCCTGTTTTATGCAAACGACTGGAAGATGCAGGCACCGCCGCTGTAATGCCTTTAGGTTCTCCGATAGGAAGCAACAAAGGATTAAAGACATTCGATTTTTTACAAATCATCATCGAGCAAAGCAATGTACCCGTAATTATTGATGCAGGCATTGGTGCTCCTTCTGATGCCGCCCTTGCTATGGAAATGGGTGCCGATGCAGTGTTGGTAAATACAGCCATCGCCATTGCCGGCAATCCTTTACAAATGGCCATTGCCTTTAAACTCGCTGTGGAGGCGGGCCGTATGGCCTTTGAAAACAGGCTTGGAGCTAAAGTAAAGCATGCCATCGCATCAAGCCCGTTAACACAATTTTTACATGAAATGAACCAATAAGCGATAAGTAACTTTTATAGAGACGGTTATCATTTTTAATGGCGAATTACATGTGGCAAAAAACAATTAATAGGAACACATGAAACAGTTTAGAGACATTTACGATCAATATTCTTGGGATGAAGTGAAGACTTCTATCCTCGCAAAAACTTCCAAAGATGTAGAAGCTGCATTGGCTGCCACCCACAGAACACTGGAAGATTTTAAAGCATTGATTTCACCTGCAGCAACACCTTACGTAGAAGAGATGGCGCAGCTAAGTCACCGGATTACACAAAAACGTTTTGGTAAAACCATCCAGCTATTTGCCCCCATGTATTTGAGCAACGAGTGCAATAATATTTGTACCTATTGCGGTTTTAGCCTGGATAATAAAATAAAACGCAAAACATTAACGGCTGCCGAAATTTTACAGGAGATCAACGTTATCAAACAACATGGTTTCAACCATATTTTACTGGTCACCGGCGAGTCGAACCATACCGTGCATGTTGATTACTTTTTGAAAGCCATTGAAATTATCAAACCGCATTTTGCCAATATCTCTATTGAAGTGCAACCTTTGACGCAGGATGAATATGCACAATTACAGGGTGCCGGCATATATTCGGTTTTAGTGTACCAGGAAACTTATCACAAAGAAAAATACAAGGACTACCATGTGAAGGGTAAAAAATCAAATTTTTATTACCGCCTTGAAACCCCTGACAGGATTGGACTTTCGGGTATGCACAAAATTGGACTGGCCGTTTTGTTAGGGTTGGAAGACTGGCGCACCGACTCGTTTTTTTGTGCCTTGCATTTAGATTATTTACAAAAAACATACTGGCAAACAAAATACTCGGTTGCATTTCCACGCATACGTCCTGCAGAAGGAGTGGATATTGCTAACTACCATATCAATGATAAAGAACTGGTGCAGTTATTATGTGCTTACCGGTTATTGAATGAGGATGTAGAGATTTCAATATCTACCCGTGAAACTGAAATATTCCGGAATAATATTATGAAACTCGGGACTACTACTATGAGCGCAGGTTCTAAGACAAATCCCGGTGGTTATAGTGTGGATGAAGATTCGTTAGAACAATTTGAAATAAGTGATGAACGTACCCCTGCCGAAGTGGCCGCTGTTATTACTGCAAACGGGTACCAACCTGTTTGGAAAGACTGGGATAAAATATTTTAATAATGGCAGATTTCACAATAGAAGAAATAAAAAGGTACAGCAGGCAACTGATGCTGGAGGAGGTTGGCGCCGAAGGGCAAATAAAAATCAAACGGGCAAAGGTGTTGGTAATAGGAGCAGGTGGACTGGGCTGCCCTGTGCTGCAATATCTGGCAGCGGCAGGCGTTGGAACCATTGGTATCATTGACTTTGATAAGGTAGAGATACATAACCTTCATCGCCAGATATTATATACTGCTGAAGATATTGGTAAATACAAAGCGCCGGCAGCAGCACAAAAAATCAATGCTTCCAATCCAAATGTGTCCTGCATTGTTTTTAAAGAACGCTTAGAGGAATCAAATGCAGCAAATATTATTGCACAGTTTGATATTGTAGTAGATGGCTCGGATAATTTTTTGACCCGCTACCTGGTAAACGATGTTTGCGTACAACTGAACAAGCCCCTGGTATATGGAAGCATTTTAAAATTTGAAGGACAGTTGGCTGTGTTTAATTACAAGAATAGTCAAAACTTAAGGGATATTTATCCCGAACCACCCAACCCTGAAGATGTACCCAGCTGCAGTGAAATTGGTGTGCTGGGTTTTGTTCCCGGCATAATTGGTATTTACATGGCTGGCACCACCATTCAAATTATATTAGATAAGTATAGCAATGATGGTTTATTACTTTTTAACTTTCTTGAATTCAGTATGATTAAAATAAATACAGCTGCTTAGATCTATTTGCGGGAGGGGAAATATTTTAACCGGTACTTATTGTAAAAATAAAAACTGCAATATTCATTTTCAAGGCGTACAATATTTTTTCTTAACGAAGAGTATTCACCTGTTCCGCCACATCATTCAATTCAAATTTTGTAACACAGCCATATTCGCAACTGATAGCGAAAGCATCTTTAAGTGCGCCTTGCTGAATATAGGCGGTTGCGGCCCGGATAACCCCTGCATGTGTTATAATTAATGCAGCCGAATGACTTGAATTAATGACAGCTGTAATAAACAGTTTTACCCGCTGATAAAGCTGGATAAAACTTTCGCCGCCAGGTACAGTTTCATTTACAAAATCATTCATCCATTTACTTAAATGAATTTGATTAATATCATCCCATTTTTTATTTTCCCATTCTCCAAAATGAATCTCTTTCAATAAAGGGCTGTAAGCAATATCCAGGGAAGGATATTTTTCCAGCTTAATAAATTCTGCGAGAACACCGCAGCGGATTAAAGGACTGCTGTAAATGGCATCAATTTTTTCAGGTAATGACCTTACTATGAGTTTAGCGGACTCTTTAAATGCGGCATCATCAACAACTAAATCAGTTTGCCCATAACAAATATCTTTGTCTATTAACGGTTTGGTATGGCGTACTAAATAAATTTCCATAACGCCAACAGGGATAAATAAAAAATAATTTCACACAATTGCTGTGTTGCCCCCAGGCAGTCGCCCGTATAACCTCCAATCCATTTTTTAAAATACCAGCCTAAATATATTTTCATTGTATAAACTGGAATGATGAGTAAGAAGACATACACATTTTTAAATAACAACAAAGGAAGGATACCAAAAAGTGAAGCGATTAAAAAATGAGCAACTAAAAATTGTTTAGCAACAGGCTTTGCCTTACTGTCTTCATTCTCTCTTACATACTGGTGGGTAAGTATGAAAGAAGCTGCTGCCCATCTGGATATTGCATGAGCTGCTATTAAAACAAAGGTTAATTGTGCCGCGCTAAATGAGGATAGCAAATAAAATTTTATCGAGAGCATAAATATCAACCCGATTACGCCATAAGCCCCTACCCTGCTGTCTTTCATGATCAGTAATATTTTTTCCTTTGTCCATCCACCACCAAAGCCATCACATACATCAGCAAAACCATCTTCATGAAAAGCGCCTGTCAATAATACTGAAACTACCATCGAAAGTATAATGGCAACTGAGGGGCTGAATAAATAATTGGCTCCCATAAAAACCAGGGCGACCGCTACCCCAACTATCCATCCGATCAGCGGAAAATATTTAGTGGCTTTATTTAAATACTCGGCATCATGGTTTACCCAGCGTGGTACGGGTATACGGGTATAAAACATCATAGCCGTTAAAAATATTTGCAATTCTTTTTTCATCAGTTGTTATTGGTTACACCAGCGGTTTCAAAACTTGCCATCTCATTTAAAAAATTCACTGCACTTTGAATTAAGGGAATAGCAATTGCAGCACCAGTGCCTTCTCCCAAACGCATTTCCAATTGCAACAGCGGTTTTGCCTGCAGGTAATGCAGCATTTTTTCGTGCCCCTGTTCACCACTGGTGTGTGCGAATATGCAATTAGATAAAACTGCATCGTTCATTTTATGTGCAATTAGTAAAGCGGCCGTTGCGATAAAACCATCTACCACTATAATCATTTTCCGCTTTGCAGCTTCAAGGTATGCACCAGTCATCATGGCTATTTCAAAACCACCAATTTTTTGCAAGAGTCCAACAGGGTTATCGCTTATTGTATGTAGCTGATGAAGCTGAAATACTTTTTCTAAAATTGTTATTTTTGTTTTTAATTGTTCGCTGGTAGCGCCTGTTCCCTTACCTACGCATCCTGCTATCGGTAATTTTAATATGCTACTCATAATTAAAGCAGCTGATGAAGTATTGCCAATACCCATTTCACCAAAGCCAATGGTATTGCAACCCGTTGCAACTACTTGCTGCAAAATTTCTTTACCTTTTTCTATGGCATAAATAGCTTCCCGATCCGTCATGGCATCTTCTTCCAAATAATTCTTCGTTCCGTATCCAACTTTTGCATTTATCAAATCTTTATACCTGTCATTATTTTGCCAGTAAGTGCATACTCCTGCATCTACGATTTTAATTTTAATATTGTTTTGGTTACAAAATACATTGATGGCGGCGCCACCATTTAAAAAATTGGTTACCATTTGAGCAGTTACTTCCTGTGGGTAAGGATTAACCAGGCCTGTTTTAGCTATGCCATGGTCCGCGGCAAATACAACAATATGCGGGTTAATAATAACGGGAGAAATGGTGTTTTGTACTTCAGCAACTCTAAATGCTACCTGCTCCAGCAATCCCAGGGAACCTCTGGGCTTTGTTTTATTATTAATGGCAAATTGTATAGCATCTTTTAGGTCAGTTATTGGTATCGATGCAGTTTCATCTTTGTCTATTTCAATTGGCATGGCGGGTAAGGGATAAAAAGCTGCTATTTCTTTTATTACAGGCCCGCTATTTTTATGTTTCCAGTTTTGCTGCTGCAACATAGGTTGGTTATTGTAATCAGTAGCAGGTTTACCAATACAAAAATAACCAAGTGCCTTTTCATGGGATGGTAAATTAAGTAAACCGGAAAGCCCGCCATAATCAACAATAGAAACCCAGCCAAGCGAATAGCCATTTTCGGTAAGGGAAAGCCATAAATTCTGTAACGCACAAACACTGCTCCATTCCAGTGTGCTGGCTGTGCCTGTTACACCAATAGCAAAGTCCTTCAATACACTAAAATCAGTCGTTATAATAAGTCCTGTTGGAGCTTCCAGTATTCCTTCTAATTTTAATTGTTTGTATTTATTTAATTTTTCATTATCGTCTATTTCCGTAAAAGTATGTTGTTGTTTTTTTACAAATAGTTCATAAATCTGCTGCCTTAATTCTTTTTTACGGATGATATAAAACCTCGCAGCTTCTGTTAAACCTAATGATGGCGCTTTGTGTGCGGCTTCCAGTGCGGCATGTAAAACATGCACCGGCACTTCCTCATCGGGCAGAAAATGCCGGGTATCCCTTCGTTTATCAATTACTTCCTGCAACTGCATATTACACTTCTTGATTTAATAAATCACAAAACCAAAAACCTTTAGTCCCCGTATCTTTTATAGGTGTGGGGTGATCAGCAAATTTTATGTCTAATGCTTTGTAAGTTTTGGCGCCCGTAACAATATTTATTTTCTTTTTAAAAATGGGCGCTTCAAAACAAAAACTATGAAACTCACCGTTTTCGCCACAAGGGTCAACAGTTTGCGGAAGTTCATCAATAAAAGATTCATCAATCAGTCTGCCGCACCAGCTTTCATTTAAGTAACCGTCATTGATACAGCAGGTAATTGTTTTAAATCCTTTGCTAATAAAATCATTTACCATCCATTTAGTATCTGTTTTCCAGATTGGAAAAACGCACTGCATATTCAACGCTGCCATTTTTTGCTCCCGGTATTGCCTGAGGTCTTCTAAAAAAATATCCCCAAAAATTACATGATGGATATTTTCAGCTCTTGCCTGCAATAGTATTTCCTGCATTTGTTTTTCATATTCGGCATTACTTGCTTCATACACATAAGCTTTCAGTAAAGGAATGCCAATACTTTCAGCCTGGGCTTCTATCAGTTCTTCTTTTACACCATGCATGCTAAGGCGTTTAAAATTCCCATTGATGGTACTAAGCAAATATTTTACATCGTACAATCCTTCTTCGAATATTTTTTGCAATGCATAGCTGCTGTCTTTGCCACCGCTCCAACTAAATATCGCTGGTATTTTATCCATTGTGATTTTCTTTTATTATAACTGGTATTCCGCTTACCATTAATATTACTTTATTTGCTTTTGCGGCTGCATATTGATTAGCCCAGCCTTGAAGGTCAGTAAACTTTCTGCCTACTTCCGTTTCAGCATGTACCCCCATCCCGATTTCGTTACTGATGATGATAAAAGTTCCCGGCATTTTATCCAACGCGTCAATTTGTTCTTTAAACAAAATAAGTGAAGCCCCGATGTCATTTTTACAGTCAATAAAAAAATTGGTGAGCCAGAGTGTTACACAATCAATAACGCAAACTTTGTTTTGGATGGGGAGCTGGCCTACATTTCTTTGTTCTTCATAATTTGTCCATCGTTCATCTCTTTCATTTTGGTGCCGTTTCACCCGCATTTCAAAATCATCATCCCATACTTTTGCGGTAGCAACATACACAGGGTTATCACTAAGCGACAACGCCATTTGCTGTGCATAGCTGCTTTTACCACTCCTGGCTCCGCCTGTTACAAATGTTATCATAGCGTATCTTTTTTAAATCCGTAAGGACAATGCCTGCATCCGTTGTTACAACAATAGCCCCTTTTTAAATGATGCCAGGCAGTGAATACAGAGAACGTCTTTTCCAAATAAAAATCAATACCCTCAATAAAATAATTTGTTTTAGATAAATCTTTCGCAATGTTATTATTCAGCGCTTTTTCTGTTGTCATTTCTGCCAAATAATTATTTACCTTTTCTATTGTAGCATTGTGCAAACAGTCTTTACACATACAGTTGATAAGCGGATCAGGTTTGAATAATGGCGGATAATTATTACACCAGCAGTGACCATTGGCTTCCGTTGCTCCGCATTGAAACAAGGTGTTGCACCTGCTGCATGTTTTATTGGTTATCATTACACTTAACTGGCAAAGGAATATTGTGTAAAAAATTGTTGCGCTTTATCTTCCAAATGCTTCGGTACCGAAAACAAAGACGGGTGAAACAATGCGGCCAGTAATTCTACTCCATCCACCAGTGTGGAAGCTGATGGTTGCGTGAATAAGTCAAAGTCAGCCAGGTACACCTGTTTTGTTTTTACTGCTTCAATGGTATCCCAATTATCTTTTTGGGTAAGCAGGTGCATTTCTTCTTTCGCTCTTTCAATATGGAAACCGCATGGCGCAATTACCAGTATTTCAGGATTGTATTGTACAACTTTTTCCCATGGCGTTACAATGCTGTAGCCTGCAGGATTACTAAGCATATCTATACCACCTGCCTGTGCTATTTGAAATGGTATCCAGTGACCGCAATTATAAATGGGTTCAATCCATTCCATCAGCATTACTCTTTTGAGTGGCATTTGATGAAGGCGGAGTGTATTTAAAATAGCTGCCGTTCTTTTTTGTAAAGCAGCTAAATAGGTATAGGCTGCCGCTTCATGCCCTAGCGCAGTAGCGATGATTACGGCTGTTTGGTATACGTCTTGTAAATTACCTGGCGTAACCGGAATAATCTGTGGCTGCCTTTTTAATTTAGCCACGGCTGCTGTGGTACATTTGGTGTCTATCTGGCAAACCTCGCAGGTATCTTGTGTAAAAATAATATCGGGTTGTATTTGCTCCAGTAATGCTTCATCCACATAATACAAACTCTTACCTTGCGCTTTGCTGGCAGTAAATATTTTATCAATTTCCGCACTGCTGTAGTTTTTCCCTTCCATTACACAGCGTACCACTTTTTGTTTTTCTGCTAATGCTGTCGATGGGCATTCAAATGTAACACCCTGCAGCAAATGCTGCAAGCCCATATCGTATATCATTTGGGTGGCAGCGGGAAGAAAGGAACAAGCAATCATATCCCCATCCCCAGAAGGGGATTCATGAAGATTGTTTACAGTCGTTTGCATATCTTAAATTATATGAAATAAAACTTTTATTGCCTTCCAAAGAACAGAACGTACAAGGGCATATCGTTGGGCGGAACGATGCTTAATAGCAGCATTCGGTCTAGCTCAAAAAAACTATGCTGCATTTAACTGCAACGAAGTATTTTTCACTTTCATCCACTCAAATGCACCGAACATAATACCACTATATACCAATGTGCCTGCCAGAAAATTTCTCATAAAAGGGAATCCCTGAATGTAACACTGCTGAAGCCCCGCCCAATCTCTGCTCAGCGGCTGCATGGTTCTTAAATCTGTTCCACCACCGGCCCAGACTGTAAAGTCGGAAAGAAGCCAATGAGTAAGCGAAGCGGTTACTGCTGCATGCAGTACATTTTTTAAAGTTACCTTTTTTATCAGCCATTTACCAATAAAGGTGATGAATATAAAGATGCCATAAATCCAGTACCATCCGCTGTACATAATGCCGTACTTGCCGTTGAATATAAATGCCTGGATAATTAAATCGCTTGCAAAAAGCGTAAGTAACGGAAACAATATGGCTTTCCATTGTTTGGTAAAATAAGTGCCGCCAAACAAACCCATTGCACCGATGGGAGTAAAGTTTGCCCACGGTGTAAGCTGTGCTGCGTTTGGAATACGCATGGCTGCCACTGCAAGCATAAATATTGCAAGCACTGCAAAACGGGGATTGATTTTTTCTGTTGTCATAATGAGCGTTTTTAACATGAAGCAGGCAGCAGTTAGCCACCTGCTGTAAATATTATAAAGAAAAACTTAAGCCTGTCATTACATTGAACTTTTTGCTATTATACCCAACTACATCAAAATATTGCTGATTGGTAATATTTCGAAGGTCTACAAATACATTGAACTGTTTTGTAAATTGATAACCCAAATAACAATCAATGGTATAATACTGTGGCATTTGTGCCGGCCCTAAATCATATTCTCCTTTTAATCTTGTACCTATAAAACGGAAAGAAGGCATTAATGTAAAGCCTTTTGTGGGTTGTAGTGTAAGCAAACTATTCATGGTAAAATTGGGGCGGCGGTAAAGGTTCTTTACTTTCACAGCATTGTTCATTCCTTCACCATCTACATAAGTAAAATTATTTGTCCAGTTCCCCTTTTTGCCAATGGCAATGCTACTTTCAAGTTCAAAACCGTAATCATGCTGTTCATCACGATTAATGTATAGACTTGCATAAGTTGCCGGGTCGGTATAAAAAATAATCAGGTCTTTAATATCCCTTTTAAACCCAACGATCCTGAAAGAGTTTCTTTTATTGTTACTGAATGTTTGCACACCCATCTCGTAGTTGTTACTTGTTTCGGGTTTTAAATCCTTGTTGCCATACTCACTGTATAATTGATAAAGCGATGGAATTTTATAGGCGGAAGAAATATTTATAAACAGTTTTGTGTTGTCATCAATATTGTAAGAAGGATTGAATGTATAGGTTGTATTGTTTCCATAGATGTCATGGTGATTGTAACGAAAACCTGCTTCCAGATTAAAGCCGCTAACATCCGTTAACACTAAAGAATTGTAAGCAGAAAAAGTGTTTGTTTTAGCGCTGTCTCCCAGTGCTGTTTTATACACGCCATAATCGCTGATACTTAAATAATCCTGGCTGGTTTTCTGGCTGATGTATTGCACACCCGACACCAGGGACAGTCTTTTAGCCAATGTGATGTTGCCAAATAATTCAGTAATGTTGGAATTGCCATTAAAATGACCTTTTGAATATTTAGCGAAACCGCCCACACTGGCACTGTCGTCTGTATAAACCCTTTGCGCTTTTACAAAGCTTTGCGATAAATGTAGCTGCAGTTTTGAAACAGTGTATGCCAGCTCCAGGTTGCTGATGCTATTTTTATTATTAAACACGTCATCCTTGTCATCTTGAAACGGGCCGGCATCAATGCTGGCTTTATATTTTGTAAAACTATAGTATCCTTTTGCTGAAAGACGGTTATTTATTTTATAGCCAAGGTTGGCTTGTATGTTATGCTGGGCAAATTTATCTTTTTCAAAATCTTTCGTTCCCGTGCTGTCATAAGCCGAAGAGAAGCCTTTGCTGTTGGTAAAATTATATCCCACATTGTAGCTGAATTTTTCAATGCTACCACCCATACCTGCATTACCACGAATCGTATTGTAACTACCATAACTAAGCATTGCTGAAGGTGAAATTTTATTTTTACCTCCCTTCTTAGTGATGATATTAATGACACCTGCCACAGCATCGCTTCCCCACAAGGTACTTTGAGCGCCCTTTAAAATTTCAATGCGTTCTACCTGGTCAACAGCAATATTATTTAAATCGAAACTATTGTCTATTTGTGACGGATCTCCAACAGGTAAACCATCTATTAATATCAACGTGTTGCCAGTACCTGCTCCACGGAGATAGACATCCTGGTTGGTACCTAAATTATTATTTGCACCATTAATAAAAATACCTGTTTGGTAGTTGATAATTTCAGTAATTGTTTTACCGGCATTGCGCTGCAATGTGGCTTGGTCAATCACTGTTACTAGTTTGCCTGTAGTATGTTGCTTTTGCTGAAATTTGGTGGCGGTTACGATTAGCTCATCCAATTGTTTGGTGAAGGTAGAATCCTGCGCCTGGAGTTGACTGCTGATGATGACAGCAGCCATAACTAAAAATTTTCTTTTCATTTTACAGAAAATGTTTTTGTTGTGACTGCTTCCGGCAAATAAAAAAGATAGAAATATAAATGCCCCACGGCTATTACATCTCCTGCCTTTCACCCGAAAGCTGAATGATTGTTAATTTAACCGGCAGGTCTTCTGACTTACTCCATTGTTCAAAGCCTTCCCGTCTTTTTCGGACAGTGGCGTGAAGATTGAACAACCTTTTAAGGAGCTTACAGCTACGGGGATAGCTCCGGATTTACACCGGATTCCCTTTTAATCCTTTGCATTGTGAATGCATCGGAACCAATTAGCAGCAAAAGTAACCTTTGGTAATGAATTTGCAAATTGATTTATTACAATGTGCAAAAACCGATTTCAGCAAGTAACCTCAAACTTATCTTGCGTCATTCAGTTTAAGAACTAAAACCATTTTCACCTTTATCAAAGCCAATAAGGCCGTCTTTAAACTATTTGCTATAAAGAAAATGAACTGAAGCAACTTCGCCGTCAGGGTATTATTGATCACAGCGAAAAGATCGTGAAAAAAAAGTTAGACCACAGGCAGGTCACAATGCTTGCATCAGGAGAATTGACGGATATTAAAAAACCGGTGAAAGGATACTCGTTGAACTTTCATCTCTGATTTTCCATAATGAAACAGTCAACCATATGCTGCACTACCATGATTAATATAGCAGTACGAAAGAAAGCTGAACAGGGTGTTTACCCGCTAATAGATAACATCCTCAAATCTTTTATTTTGGTCTATCTAAATCTGAACATAGTTTCTTTTAATAAACAATTCAAAAACTTACACAAAAAATATCTTCACGGCACCGCGGTCAATAAGGATTCTGAGCAGTGGAATTTGCTGTTCTTCAAGAAAGGTAACAACCGGTCGTTGAGCACGTCTGCTGAGGTGATGACATGCTTGATTTTGGTAAAATTTGGCAAAGCAATACGGCTATACGTATCAATAAACGTCTGCTGCTAGATACGGCCAACTCCTTTGATATTGCCCAGCAGTAAATGTCTTGTGAACCAGGATAAACTGGATTTCCGGTTTCTCTTTTACCGAAGGCTTGTCTCTTTTCTTTCTTGGCTTCCATGGCAATAACCTGGGCTTTGACAGGGATAATAAATGTTTTATAAGCGCCTGAATGCAAGTGTGGCAACTTAAAATTAATCGCAATTGTCAGATTAAATATTGACTAGCTCAATTAATAATGTTGAAGTGTTACATCTATCTTTACACAATGATTGTTTTTAGTTATACTCATTCAAATGTTCAGTAGCTCACTTAGCATACAGCTCTTACATTTTATTTTCCGTAGCCAAGGGCAATGTAATGGTAAATACTGATCCTTTTCCTTTTTCACTCTCAACCGATACAGAACCATGATGCCGTTCCATAATCTGTTTGGCGATAAATAAACCTATACCAAAACCAGGATAAGTGTATTCACTTTCGCCTACCGCACGGTAAAAACGTTCAAATATTTTTTCCTGGTCAGCCTTACCGATCCCAATTCCGTAGTCCTTTATACTTACTGATATCTGGTCAGGCGGGGATTGGTGAATGTATACATCTACCGGATTCATGTCATCTGAATATTTAATAGCATTATTGATCAGATTGATCAGCACCTGTGCTATGCGGTCTTCATCTCCGTATACGTTTCCCATAAAATCTACTTGCAGGCGAATAACATACTTAGTATTAATGAACATGATGTCCTGAATTGTTTTGTTCACGAGTTGATCCAGGCTGAACAATTCTTTTCTTAATTCCAGTTTACCGGTTTCAAGCCTTGTAAGGTCCAGCATTTCTGTAATTAACCTGGTTAAACTTATTATCTGGCTGTCTATCCTGTTTAAAAAAGACTCAAGCGGTAAACCTCCTAACTGAGTTTCAGGTACATTTTCCAGCATACTCATCAACATTTGTACATACCCTTTTATGGAGGTAACCGGTGTTTTTAATTCATGGCTTACCATGCCTATAAAATCCCCTTTTCTTTGCTCTTCTTCTTTCAGTTTTTGTATATCGGTCATGCTGCCAATCCACTTAATAACATTACCGTGTTCATCTTTTACAGCACTGGCACGGACAAGGTGCCATTGATAGGTGCCGGTACTATTGCGTATCCGCAATTCCATTTCAAAATCATTACCCGTTTCCACGGAATGCTGCCAGCGTTTTGCTAACCTATCAACTTCATCAGGATGCATCAGCATACTATAACCTTCATTATACAACCGTTCCCTCGAAATACCTGTATAATATTCCCAGTTCCTGCTGTAAAAGGTTACCATGCCCGAAGGATCGGCAGAAATTACTTTATCCGGCATCAATTCAGCCAGTTGCCTGAAGTGCGCTTCACTTTCCTTTAAAATAATTTCCGCTTTTTTTATTTCTGTTATATCCCTGAAGGTCCAGCTCCAGGCATAATAACTGCCATTTTTGGCTGTAACGGGGTAACCATGCCGCTCTACCATTTTACCATCCTTAAATTCAAGTATGTCTGTACTGGTTTCATCAGGGTGGTTATACAGCCATTTTACTTTTTCAACAAACTGCTGTGGGTTTACCAATTGTGTGATAGCAAAAGCAAGGGCAGCTTCATCATTTTTTTGTTCCACAATGTACTGGGGCATATCCCATATTTCAACAAAGCGGTGATTGTAAGAAATTATTTTTCCCTTTGCATCTACCAATAAAAGTCCATCAAAACTGGACTCATTGTGAGCTTCCAGCAATGCTTTGCGGTATTCAAGCATCAATTGTGCAGATTTCTGTTCGGTAATATCCCGGTAGGTAAGTGATACGCCGTAAAAACTTCCGTCTTCACCTATCACTGCATAGTTATGCCGTTCTACTATTTTACCATCTTTAAACTTTAGTTGTATGCTGCCGGGTTCCAACGGATGCTGAAAAATGTATTTATTCAGTTCAATTAACGGACCCGGATCTTCCAGTTGCGATAAGGTATAATTTACAATGGCTTCATCATCTAAAGTATCGGCAATATGCTGTGGCATGTTCCATATTTCAGTGTAACGCTTGTTGAAAGAAATAATTTTCCCTTTATCATTGGTGAGCAAAATACCATCGGCGCTCGATTCATTGTGTGCTTCTAAAAGGGCTTTGCGGTATTTTATTTCTTCTGCTGCCTTTTGCTGTTCATCAATATTGGTGTTGGTTCCAATCCATCGCATCACTCTCCCCTGCTCATCAGTAATGGGGTAGGCACGGGTGAGGAACCATCTGTATTCACCATCCTTTCCACGCAGGGGAAAAGTAAGTTCAAACGGTTCGTTTTTATGCCAGGCTTCTTTTACAAAATTCAGTATCCTGTCCACATGATCCGGATGATGCACTTTTTGCCATCCCCAGCCTTTAATCCCTTCCAGCGTGGTTCCGGTATAATCATACCAACGTTTATTGTACCAGTAAATGAAACCCTCACCATCAGCAAGCCAGGCAAGGTTTTCCATATTTTCAGCCAGCGTGCTGAACTGTTCTTCACTTGCCTCTATATTTTTTCTTGCAGTTACTTTTTCACTCACCTCGGTAACAGTAACTATAATACCCGAAATAGTCCCATCTTTTTCTTTCAGCGGATGATATAAAAAATCGAAATAAGATATTTCGTGCTTCCCGTACCGATTTACGGGAATAGGAACTTCATTACCATGGTAGGACACCCCTGTATTCAAAACACTGTCCAGTAAAGGATGGACAACTTCTTCTACTTCAGGCAATGAATGAAATAAAGGATTGCCTACAAATTCCTTTTCATTTCTATCCAGCAATTGCAGGTATGCATCATTTGCCATTTCCACTGTAAATTCTCTACCCCTCAAAATAGTTATGCCGACAGGAGCTTGTTTAACTGTGTCCCTGAAACGTTGTTCACTTTCTGTTAAAGCTTCTTCTGCTTTTTTTTTGTTGGTGGTTTCAATAACGGTCACCAGCACCCCACCTACTTCTCCATTATCTTTTCTGATGGGGCTGTATGAAAAATCGAAATAACATTCTTCTACAAAACCGTTCCTGTTTAACGGTAACATAAAATCCGGAAAGCCAACCGCTTTTCCTTTCATTACTCCATCAAACATTGGCCCTATGATATGCCATACTTCTTCAAACGTCTGGCGTGTGCCAATCCCCAAAGCGGCGGGATGTTTGGTAGCACCAAGAATGGGGCGGTATCCGTCGTTGTATAACTGGGTATACTCATCTCCCCATGCTATATACATGCCAAAAGGATTGTCAAGCATTACAGCAACCATTGTGCGAAGGCTTTGCGGCCAGGTTGCAGGGTCTCCCAAAGGTGTTTTGCTCCAATCCTTTGCCCTTATCAGTTGCCCCATTTCTCCTCCGCCCATAAGAAAATAATGTCCCGTAGTATTAATACTCATTCAAATAATATGTTTAAGCTTGGATTACATATTTGGCTTTATGCGCAGACTGAAATTGAAACCGGTTTGCAAACGGAAACCTTCGTAAAAACTTCCAGGGCGGTTTTACTACTTCCCCCTTTTAAATTTCTTTGTTCGTAATAAGAGATTGTTTTTTATAAGATTAAAGATATTAAATATTGTGCCGGAATTTTTCTAATAAAAAATACATTTTATTACCTGCCACCTGCCCTGATAAATCATGACTTGTATCCTCATAAACAAAATCATACAGTAACACAAACCCGCTAAACAACTTTGAATAAATCAAATGCTTATTCAGAATCGCTCCGGTTAACAGCCAATTGTTGCTTAATTACTCTACCAACTTCTAAACGTGTTATATTGTTATCAGTACGAATACTTTGTAAATTGATTTGCTCACAAAGTATTTTACATAAAAAGGTATTGTATATTATGCACTCCTTAACAATTTAAAGATTAAGGCAAACTGAACGCATAATAATAAAGTTTCAATAGTAACAAAAAATAGCTCGTAAGTTTCATCTAAACAGAATAAAGTGGAATTAGTTAATGAGCTTATTATAATTGATTTTAAAGAAGAACGAGTATAAACTCACAAATGTTGCGAAAATTATTGCATTGTATGGTATTCAGCTATCAAAAGTATTAGTGAGGTAAGAATGAAGTATTTATCCCAAGATTATAAAGCCCTGGACATTGCGACGAATTTTACTGTTGTGTTTTTATGTTTTGATGTTTTGATCTCTTTTTATAATTCACTTTTAAGACAGTTATTATTTTGGTTCATCAGTCTAATGCTTTTGGGTTCAGGCTGCTTTCTTGATTATAAACGAGACTTGCCGTCAAATGAAAAAACTAAAATGATGAAGGCGGCAATGTTGCGGCTGCATTCTTTTTCCAGCTTTCGGCTGGTGCGGATTTTGTTGAGATATACAGACAAAATTTTAAAAGCACCCCGGGTGCTTACCATGGACGGCCTTCGCTTTTGTGAAGAATACCCGTAAAACCTCATTTTTGAAAATCAAGTTTCTCTATAAATGCGTCCATCAGCGTTATTGCAATATAAGCACATACCCGGGCCATCAGGCGTAATTAAGCAAGTTCGATGCCGGTCGTTTCCTTATATAAACTGCATGCTGTTAAGCGTTAAAACCATACGCCATTTCAGCTATTTACATTGTATATTGGTTTTACTGCAAAGTTTTTTCACAACCTCCCGTTAGCTGCAAATAGTCACCCGGTAATTTAGTTTTTCATCTATTTTATTCTCATTGTGTAGATTACTATTCTCAGCAATTATATTGAAATTACATTAAATGAAAGCTTTGTGAATTGAATAAGGAGATATAAATAATTAAAGTTAAACAAAAAAATTGGGTTAAACTTTGTAACTAATGTTGTCATTAGTAAGTTAAAAACTTTTATGACTTCATTCCCCGATAAAAAAAAAGAATCCTTCTTTGAAAACATCTATGATAATTATAGTGCGCCTTTATATGGGCTCATCTGGGGGATCTCACACAACACTGAACAAGCGGAAGAAATACTGATACAAACATTCCGATCATATTTTCAAATCAATGTAATGACAGAAAATAACCGTACTGTTTTTATACAACTTCTAAGGATAACTATTTGTATTGCTTCAGAGAAAACAAATTTACCAAAACACAAATTAGTTAAATTAATTTTTACAGATTTACATCGCATAAAACAATGCAGCTAATTTGGTGGCGTTGCTTTTAAGTAAGCCGTATTATAACAGCATGGTTTTGCGACGAACACTCTTTAGTAGTTGATTATTTAAATATCTGCTGACAACATCTTCAAAAGCTTACTTAATTTTTTATTACGCCATAGCTGCTGCAGTCTGCAGATAGCAGTTGCTTTTTTACGCCACGCATTCCAATATATTTTTTGCTGTTTCTTCCCATCCCTGTAGTGGCAAGGGATTATAGAGCTGCGGTTTCGGCTCTTGTATGGTTTTTATAGCAGGCAACTGTTCTGGCTACAAATATTTTAATAGCGCCACACATTAATCTATAGCATGAATCATTACATTTATTTAGAGCGGGGTATTTTAGAAACTGTCTTTGTATGCCTTGGTTTGTAATTTATTTTATAGCAATTTTTACACGATTTATACGTTAGCTGTAATAAAAATTATGCAATTATATCCATTACCTAAAAATGAAAAACAACGGTTACAAGCCTTGTATGATTATGGTATTCTTGACACGCTTTCTGAAAAAGAATACGATTCTATTACGAAAATAGCCGCACAAATATGCAATGTACCTGCTTCGTTAATAACTTTTTTGGATAAAGACAGGCAGTGGTTTAAATCTCATTTAGGCATAAGTATAAAAGAAACCCCTCGTGAACTTTCATTTTGTAATTATACTATAATTGATCCTGATAAAGTACTTGTAGTTCCGGATTTAAGAGTAGATGAGAGATTTTACCAAAACCCATTGGTTACAGGCGAGCCCAATGCAGTTTTTTATGCTGGCGCCCCTCTTATTACTCCAGATGGTTTTGTTTTAGGGTCTATTTGCGTATTAGATGGAAAAATTAATAATCTTACTGATGAACAATGTGATGCTTTAAAAGGTTTAGCTCAACAAGTTGTTACCAGACTAGAATTGCAAAAAAAAATAAAGGAACTCAATCTCATACAAAAGAAATTAAAGGAAGCAAATAAGAATCTAAAAAGCTTTGCTCATATCGTTTCACATGACATGAAAACTCCCCTGGCAAATATTTTATTAGTTTCACGTTCTTTCAAAAAAAATTATGAACAGCATTTTGATGAAAATGCTGTTCAGTATTTTGACCTAATTGATAAAAGTGCAAAGGAACTTTTAGTATTTATTGATGAGATACTAATCCAATCTGAGAACATAAATAAAGATGCACGAAGGTCTGAAACGTTAATAGATTCTCACTCCGTCTTAATTAAAGTAATTGATTTAGTGGCTCCGCCAGCAGATATTGAAATAAATTTAAAAGGCGAATTTCCAAAAGTGCCAATGAATAAAATTTCATTGCAACAGGTATTTCAAAATCTAATCACTAATGCGATTAAATACAATGACAAAGAAAAGGGTGAAATTAATATTACTTGTATGAGTGATAATTCTTTCCATTATTTTCAAATTTCTGATAATGGTTCAGGAATGGAAAAGCAGGATTTAGCTAAAATCTTTAAAGAAAGACAAACACTTAATAAAATTGACAGGTTTGGTAATACTGGAACAGGTATTGGTCTTGCATCGGTAAAAAACATATTGGAAACATGCGGAGGTAAAATAATGGTTACTTCTGAAAAAAATACAGGTTCAACTTTTAAAATCTGTATTCCTTTTAATAAGAACTGAAACAATTTTAATCAAGAAAAACAATTTCAAGTCTAAAATAAACACCCAACCCGTCATTGGTCGCGAAGGATTGTTCTATGAGAATTAATCTAAGGGTTTTAAAAAGCGAAGAAACCAGTTATCGACAAAAAATATACAGTATATAAAGTGTAATAGACAGTATTTAATCGGACAATAAAGGGTTTTTAGTTTTATAGGGTCAGGATATATATTGTTTTATGCAGCCGGTGTGACCTGCCCTAAAAACTTCTTCCTTGCTAAGTTAATGGAATCCTTGAAAGTTTCCATCGGGGTTTTACCAAAACAATACCTGCCACTATGGGGTCTCTGATGATTGTAAAACTTTATCCATTGATCAAGGTCCTGTTGTAAATCCTCCAGGTTATCGTACAGTTTTTTCCTGAAAGCAACGGCATAAAATTCCTCCTGTATAGTTCGGTGAAGACGTTCGCAAATGCCGTTACTCTGTGGATGGCGGACCTTTGTTTTGCTGTGATCAATACCTTCAATCTGCAGGTACAACTGGTACTCATGGTGCTCCGGTTTACCGTTGTATTCTGTACCACGGTCAGTAAGGATTCTGAGCAGTGGAATTTCCTGTTCTTCAAAGAAAGGTAACACCCGGTCATTGAGCACGTCTGCTGAAGTGATGGCATGTTTGCTTTGGTAGAGTTTGGCAAAAGCAACACGACTATAAGTATCAATAAATGTCTGTTGATAGATACGGCCAACTCCTTTGATATTGCCCACGTAGTAAGTGTCTTGTGAACCGAGATAACCTGGATGTTCGGTTTCTATTTCACCGAAGGCTTCTCTCTTTTCTTTCTTGCGTTCCATGGCAATAACCTGGGCTTCGGTCAGGATAATACCATCCTGAGCAACACGGGCTTCTAAAGCCTTCAGGCGCTTGTCAAACACTTCCAGATCGTTGCGCAGCCAAACACTTCGAACACCGCCTGGTGAAATAAAAATACCCAGTTTACGAAGTTCATTACAGGCTCTTGACTGACCATATGCAGGAAACTCAAAAGCCATTTTTACAACTGCTGTTTCCACTTCCGGATCAACCCGGTTTTTTAAGATTGGTTTACTGCGGCTAACCTCCTTTAAGGCTGCTTCACCACCAGTATCGTACATCTCTTTGATGCGGTAGAAACTATCCCGGCTGTAGCCCATTACTTTACATGCCTGGGAGACATTGCCTAAATGTTCTGCAAGATTTAGCAGACCTAACTTGGTTTTGATTAATTTCGATTCTTGTTTCATAATCTGACATTTTGGGGTTATTTAAATAAGTGTGGTAACTTAAAATTAATCCCAATTGTCAGATTAAATATTGACTACTTCATATAAAGGTAGGTTACCGAAAGCTTTAAAAGCAGCTGACCCCAACGGTTCGCATTGCGTTCACCTATAATAAAAATATTAAAAAACTCCCATTAATTTGGGAGTTTTTTGCTGTCAGCATCGAAATTACATTTTGTGCTTCATTCCCTTACCCATTTTCATGTGGCTCATCTTTCCGTCCATATCACAGGTTTCTCCTTCCTTCATCATCATGGTTGTTCCATCCTTCATTTTACAGGTGCCATCCATCATACAGACAGTACCATCATGCATGGTCATGTCTTTGTCCATGGCCATCATTTTCCCGTTCTTCATCATCATCATTTTTCCGTCCTTCATCATCACGCAGTCTTTTTTCATACCCATTTTATGACTCATCTTGTGATCTATCTTGTCCATTTTTTCCTGTGCGAAGGCAGTGCCTCCTAAAGTAAAAGCAATAGCAATAATTAGCAATTTTTTCATACCTGCAAGTTTGTGGTGTTGTCAGCGAAGCTGGTATCACCGGTTAAAAAAAATATATCTCAGTTAAATACGAAAGTCTAAATATCCGGGTTGCAATCATCAACCGCTGGTTATTTAAATTTGTGTTAACGGTTTAATCCATCGGGATCTGTAGCAACAACCTGTCTGACAACGACCTGTCAGCAATCCCTTCTGCGCCGAATTCCGCTTGTAAAATTTATTTATAAAAAGCCTTTTTTAATTCGCCTGCGGCAAATTCCTGTGCATCTTTTGCCTCTGGCAAAACAGCCGCCATACCGAAAAACTCATGCGTTACACCTCTGTACATTTTATAGTTTGTGGTAACGCCGGCCTTCTTAAAATTGTCCTTCAGTAACTCACCCTCGCTTCTTAATGGATCATATTCTGCACCAATAATAGTAGTTGGTGGTAACCCGGTTACGTTGGCTGTTACCAGGGAGATCATTGGGTTTTTACCATCCGCCGGGCTATTGAGGTATTGTTGAAAAAACCATTTCATCAGTCCTGAACTCAACGGTTTGGTACTGTCGCTTTCTTTATAGGATGCTGTTGCAAAATCATATCCTGCAATCGGATATACCAATACTTCATGCACCGGCATCTGGAATTTTTTATCCCTCGCCATCATACTTACCGCCGCTGCAAGATTACCACCTGCACTTTCCCCCACTAAAGCAATTCGTTTTGAATCTCCTTTTATAGAGGCGGCGTTTTTTACAGTCCATTCATATGCGGCATAGCAGTCATTGTGTGCTGTTGGAAATTTATGTTCGGGTGCCTGCCTGTAAGCTACTGACACCACTACTGCTTCTGCCTGCTCCGCCATACCCTGCGCTGATGCACCATAGGTATTTAAATCGGCAATAACCCAGCCACCGCCATGATAATATACAATCACAGGGTAGATGCTTTTGCCAGTTTTAGGGGTGTAAATTCTTGCATGTATGGTTCCTCCGGCTACAGCGATATCCTTACCTGTTGTATCTGTATTATCCGGAGGTACTAAAATGTTATGGTCCTTTATAACACCCATAGCTGCGTCAGCGGGCGAAGGCTGTTTGCGGGCTTCGGGAGCGGAAAGCGTTGTTAAAGGCGGCGCACCAAAGCTGCTTAATTTTTCAATTACCACAGTCATCGGATCGGTCATATCTTTTCCCCAGGCTGGTTTCGCTCCGGCTGGTGTAAGCTTTTCCGCTTTACTCATTTTATCCGGATTATTTTTTTCAGTTTGTAAAGCAGTGCTGTCTGTTGCGGTATTTTTATCGGTAGTAGCATTATTTCCGCAGGAGGTAAGCAATACCAGCAAAGAAATGCCCGCTGCGATTGTTTTTTGAAGCATTGAGTAATGTATGCGCATTTTATTTTTTTTGGTTACCATGATATTCCCAATATACATGCCTGATATTCTAACATGCGCTGATAAACCAGGTTTGTAATTTTTATGTGCTGCATATTTTGTTATACCAACGCAGAGAGAAGAAGTGTTTTGAGTTAAAAAAAACCAGGAACACCGTATCCGGAATTCCTGGTTTAAGCTTTTAATTTTATTTTTTAAATATTACTTACGCAAAAAAGGGTGTAACGATGGATACCACCTGCTCTTTGGTAAGCGGCTCATCAAACGCCTCACTGGCATCTTCTGCTGTAATGGCGAAACCATTAATGCCCACCACGTTTACACCAGCCTGGTTGGTTAGCTCTTCACCTGCATAACTTGCATCCACGGCAGGTGTGGCAATACCACTTTGGTTCAATGTTATCCACGGTTGCAACAATACGCCCGGTGGTACAAGAGCACCATAGCGCCTGCGCATTTCGCGTACATGCGCCGCATGCCTGGCTTCAACAGAATGTATTTGTAAAGCCGCCCTTAATATTTCGTTGCTGGATATCAGGTTGCCTGCCTGTCCTTTATAGGCCCTTACGCCAGTGTCTTCAAATGTTTGCGCTACTGCCAGTAGTACACCATAATCTGTAAATACGGTTGGAAACGTCCCTTTAGCGGTATAATCAAAAGAGGCTGCTGTAAAATAAACAGGGGTAGCACCCAGTGAAGTGATGACGGAAGTCAACAGCGCCACGTGTTCCGCCTCATGATCCCGGATAGTGGTTAATGCGCCAATGGCTGCAGCGCTGGGTATAATACCCGATGCTACGACCTGTTTGTAAAATTCCCATTCAATGTACTCCAGCGTAAGTGCAAAATTAAGTACGTCAGTAATGGTGCTGGTTGGGCTGCCCGCGTATGCCTTGTTAAACATACCGCCGATTGCAACAGGTAAAGCAGCGGCGGTAACCTTTCCTGAAAAGTTCAGAAAATTTTTCATTGCACTGCGTCGTCCGTTCAGTTTTTCGTACACTTCCGGATCAACTTTTTCTATTTCTTCTATTATATTTGAAAAATTCATGAGAATAAATTTTAAGAGGTTGGTAAATCTTTTGAAATAATTTTTGTGGATATGAAACCGCTGGCAATGGCCAGTACTTCAGCAGGCGTACGAACAAGGTCGAGGCCATTCATATCCACTGCTGTACTGTCTGCAAAGCTTCCGTAGTTCAGCATATCCCTTAAGGCTGCTGCATGGCGGGCTTCCACTGAAACGATTTTACCCGCAAACAACAGGTAAGTCGCACTCTGTAGCAGCTCTCCGGCACCGTTGTAAGCGGATACGCCCACATCTTCCAATGCCTTTGCCGTACCGAGTACACTGTCCCTGCTATCGAAATTGATGGAACTGAAGTTAACAATCAGTCCGCCAATACGATCATCGCCCAGTACATTCTTAAACCATTCCCGGTGCGCTATTTCATGATCTCTCACATCGCTCAAATATTCCATTTCCTTATCCGAAATGCCTGCATAAGGGGTTTGCAGCGCACGGGTGTAAAAGGCCGCTTCCAGTTGTTCAAGTGCATAGGCGTAATTAAGAATACCTATATCACCGGAGCCAAGGCTTACAACGGCTTTGCCACCGTCTTTTCCACCACCAAGGGAATTAACGTTGGAGGTTAGAGATGGATCCTGGCTGGTTTCTTTTTTGCAGGAAGCAGCAAATAACAATGCACCTGCTGAAAGCCCTGCATAGGCTAAAAATTTTCGTCGCGGCATGGCAGCCTCGACGGATGTTTGAATTAGAGGGACTTCTTTTGAAAGATCATGTGGCATAAAATTGTTTTTAAATGATGGATAATACTTGTTTACGAAATTTTAAATTAGACAGATTCACTTTTAGGGAATTTTTTTAAATATTATTTAACAAATGGCAAACCATCTTTTTAGTATTGATATAATCAAAATACCGGGTATCTTATTCCCGGGTTATTTCTTTTAAATCCCGTTTTTCCCCAACAGTTTAAGGTAATGCGGTACAAGTATCTAAAGATTAAACAGAACAATGAAAGGCGGGATGTAAGACATAAACAGTACTCAATTGTCTAAGTAATCATCTTATCCAAAACTGATTGAGCAGGGTTTTTATAAGAGAAAGAAACGATGATTTAGCAGATACAAGCAAGATAAAAAGACTTTTTTGTGCCTGATAACATCATTACTAAAAGTGCAGCAACTCAATTTAAAAAACTTTAAAATCAACCAACTTCCCCGGCCGTTTTTTCTGCGGTAAATTAACACCAGCCTTTATCCGCATCAATCAGTTTCATCAGCGGCTCTATCCTGCCTGCTTCCCGCAGGGCGCAGGTTTGTTCAGCAAACAAATTGGTTGCTACCGGTTAGTAAGCTATTTTTATACTTCAATACGCTATACCGATATGCCAGTTAAAAAAAATGTTTTGTATTTACTAGCTGCCTGCCTGTTACTGTTAAGCGCCTGCCAAAAAGCGGATATCAGCGGCAACTACGAATACAGAACACTAGGTGTTTCGGCCCGGGACTTTTTAACCGCGGCACCGTACACAACATTACAAATCCAAATAGATTGCATGCCCGGCTTTGCGCCGGATAATGCTGTCATCAGCAATCTCACTACTTTTATAAATGCATACACCAATAAGCCCGGCGGTATCACGGTATTGCAACGACCAATTGCGGCAAGTGGCAAAGCGGCATTAAGCCTTACAGACATTGTAAAAATCGAACGGAACAACCGGATTTTTTTTACCGGGCTTAACACAATAACCTTACACATTTTAATTACTGATGGATATTTCACTTCAACCAACACCTTTGCCACTTCTTACTGGAACACCTCTATCTGCATTTTTGGGCAGGCCATCAATGATAACTCGGGCAGCCAAGGGCTGGTACCAAGGTCAAAACTGCTCAGTACAGTGCTTCAGCACGAAATGGGGCATTTGCTGGGACTGGTAAACCAGGGATCACCCATGCAGTCGCCCCACAGGGATCCGGATAACGGCGCCCATTGCATCAACCCCGATTGCCTGATGTTTTATGGCATTGAAACCAATGCTGGATCAATGAATACCCTCATACCATTGCTTGACGATCATTGTATGAACGATCTGAAAGCAAACGGTGGAAAATAAAAAACCTTCTTTCTGGCTGCATACATTCACAGCATTGTATTAATAGTCGAAAATGGATAGTCTCTTTGTCATCATTGATTATGAATCCAGTAACAACAAGTACCGGAAATACAAATCCTTCCGGATTATTTAATTTTAGCAAATGCCCGAAATGCAGGTGTATTACCAAAATGAGTAGCTTTACCCAGCAGTGGTTGCATACCGGGCCATTTTTAAATATCGCCAATCCGGTGGCCTTGGTTGGTAAATATTAAGAGGCGGTAATGCTTTGCCTCCTAAAAATAATTCTAAACACGTCCCAGTTTCAACAAATCTACCAACCGCATCCAGCCTTAAAAGGATTTGTAAACAATATTATGATACATCAAATAGAATTTGATTCAGGGAAACCTAAATTCAATTTCTCGGTCCCCCCGCTTCCTGAACAAAGCTTATTCTTTTATGTAAGAGATAGTATAGATGCACAAAATACGGCTACAAATCAAAAGGAAACACATTCATCATCAATCATCGTTGGTCCTAACACGAACAGGCGTATCATGACACCCGGGCGTAATCATTTAATTAAAGTTGGCTTTCAGCCGGGTGGGCTATATCGACTTTTTAGGAATACCTATGAACGAACTTTTATGTAAAGATTCGTCTGACTGTAGAGAATTCTTAGGACAGGAGGTAAACGAAGTAAATGATAAATTAAAAGACGCCGTTTCTTTTATAGAAATGAAAACAATTATTGAAGATTTTTTGATTAAACGTTCAGGAAAATTAAAACAGGCCTTACCCGAGGTATTTCTCTTGCTTATAAAGGAACGTGGATTGATAAAAATAGACCAACTGGCATCTCATGCCTGCCTTAGTGCAAGACAATTTGAACGGGTATTCCAGCAACGTATAGGATTACCGCCAAAACTGTTCTCACGTTTAGTAAGATTTGCACAGGCCTGGATAATTAAAGAATAACAGCCGGGCATCAGTTGGATAAAAATTGCTCCTGACTGCGGGTATTTCGACCAGATGCATCTCATACGCGATTTCCAGGAATTTGCTGGTGTTAATCCTTCGCATATTGAATCAGATATTGAATCAGCACAGATGTTATTGTATAACAGTTGATAAACCATTAGATCTACCCTGTACGTTAAATGGGGGATCGGGGTATCGAAGGGAATTTAATGGCCTAAAATGTCGGTTTTGTACTATGTTTTGGCCTTCTCTTCAAGATATCTTTACCTGAGTAATCATTTACATAAAACCTGACCAGGGAATGTGCCTTCGGTTTCGGCTAGCAGTGTATCGCTATTTTCTAATCATTAAATAAAAAAAATGAGAGTTAAAAATATCTGCCGCCGCGTTTTCTTGCTGGCTTTCGTAACATGTATTGGGTTATATGGATTTGCTCAATCAGCCGATATCATTTTAACCAACGGAAAAATATTTACCGCTAATCAACAGCAACTTTACGTGCAGGCGTTAGCCATCAGGGACAATAAAATTTTCGCAACCGGAACCACTGCGGCAATCGAAAAACTTGCTGCTGGCAATACAAAAAAAATTGACCTGGAAGGAAAGACTGTGGTACCCGGTTTCAATGATCAGCATGACCATTTCGCTTTCGCTTTTAGTGCCGCACCGCTCACTTTTGACCATGTTGAATTCAGCGTACCAGGACTCGGTAAAGCTGCCGTACTTGATTCTGTTGCAAGATTATTGGTCAATGCAAAGCCCGGTGAGTGGATTGAAGGTAAAATAGGAACAACTGTCTTTTTTGATACCAGTATGCGCAGATCGCTTGACAGTATCGCACCTGATAATCCTGTATTGCTTCAGGTGCAATGGGGACATGGCGTTGTTACTAACAAGAAAGCATTATACGCAGCTGGGTTAAGTGACACTGCAAAGGATCCGGTTGGCGGCTGGTACGATAGAAACAGCGATGGCAACATTTCGGGTGTTCAGCAAAATGCAGAAGAGCCTTTTAGAATAGCTATCAATATGGCTTATCCTGGAGCAATCATTCCTCTGATGGAGAGTTTTGCCCGGGAGCAATTAAAAGGAGGCATCACTTCAACCCTTTTTATGGGTACCGGATTTACGCATTCATTAGCTACAACAACGTTGCAGCACGCAAACATTCCACGACGTTTGCGCATTGTTGCCTGGCCAAGGTCGACACTCCAGGGCAGGCAGATTTCTGAATGGCCGGTTGTTCCAACACACCCAACTCCCACGAGTACCATATCGGGAATTAAATATTGTATTGATGGCACGCCTTTAGAGGGAAATGCATTGAGCAGCAAACCATATCACAACCGGGGTAATGGAAATGGGCGTTTAAACTATCCGGTTGATACCATACGGCAAATGCTGAAAGAAGCCTTAACAAACAAACGCCAGTTGTTGATACACATCACTGCTGACAGTAGTTTTGGAATTGTTCTTCATCTGATTCAAGAATCCGGAACACCGGAGCAATGGCGGCCATTAAGAGTTAGGGTAGAACACAATACCGCCGGCGATCCCACAAAAGATCAGCGAAAAATTATAAAAAGACTATGGTATTCTGATTATGCATACACCTAAGTTTGCCTTCGACAGCCCGATACGTTCTTTGCTTACAGAAGGAATTTTAGTAGGAATATCACCCGACGGCACTACAAATCCTTTTTGGGATATTATGGTAATTACCAGCCAGCAAGCAAACCCAGATGAAAATATTAGCATAGAGCAAGCTGTTATTGCCTATACAAAGACCAATGCATTTGCCGAGTTTAAAGAAAATGAAAAAGGTATGCTGGTAAAAGGAATGTTGGCAGACTTAACTGTTTTATCCCAGGACATATTCAGTACCAATTCAACAACTCCCGGCAACTACAAGTGTGCTGACTGTGATCGATGGCAAAATTGTATATCAATAGGCAGCCAGATCGTTTGTCAGATATTTCCGTGATAATGCTTATACAGGCAGACCAGTACCGGATATTACAGGTTATCAATAACCTGGTGGCAAATGCAGTAAAGTATTCTCCCGCAACCTCCCGAATATTGATAAGGCTTAAAAAGGAAAATAAAGTAGCGGTATATTCAGTAGAAGATTTTGGGATAGGGATGGCCCGGAGCGAAGTGGACAAAGTGTTTGATAAATTCTACCGGGCAGAAGGAAAAAATATGCATACTTACCCGGGCCTGAGCTTAGGCCTTTTTATTACTAAACATATCATAACCAAACATAGGGGCCTCATTTGGGTAGAAAGTGAGGAAGGCGAAGGAACAACCTTCTTTTTTAGTTTGCCGCTGAAAGCATAAATTAATAATATTGCACCCGTTTCGTCCATCCATGCCGTAGATAACTCTTTCAATTTTGCTTATAGTATTAAAGGTCCTCTTTGATATTTGCATAAGGTTTGGTTACTTAATACCATTTTTTGCTAATGTTTTGGATTGATATCTGATTATTTAATTTTATGCCGTGCAACAACTAACCAACAACCTGCTTTCGCTAGCCCTTCTTCGGGACTTGTTCGACATATGTTCGATAAATAATGAATCTGTATCGAAGCATTCCCGAACAAGAACCGAACAATACACACGTCATTACGACCATTTGTGCGCTTCCCCTATATGTTTTCACCAGGGCGTTGCTGGTGCAAATTGCTTCATTCTATAAATAACCTTTTGCTCATTCTCACTAAAAAGTAAGTCCATACAATTTAATAAGTCCTGTTTTTTAAGAAACATTTCAATAAATTACAATTTGGGGTGTTTGTTTATACTCTGAGAAGCACTTGAACGTTGTAAAAGCGATCAACGAATGCTTACTGTAAACAAGTATCTAACTAAATTATTTTATTCAACTATAACTATGATGCCAGAACCTGCTATTTATCAATCGGTTTTCGATAATTCGTATGTTGCTATTTTATTAACACAACCCGACGGCACCATAATTAAAGCCAATAAGGCCGCCTGTAAATTATTTGCTTATACTGAAGATGAACTAAAGCAACTGGGCAGGCAGGGTATTATTGATCAAAGCGAAAAGATAGTGGAGGAAAAGTTAAAGGAAAGAAAGGATAATGGTTTTGCGACTGGAGAATTTACGGGAATAAAAAAAAATGGCAGCAGGATCAAGCTTGAATTTTCTTCAACCCTTTTCTATGGCGGCGAAGGGGAGGAATTGACGTCAACCACAATGTTGGATATAACGGATAGAAAAAAAACAGAGCAGGAAATGTCGTTGCTAATCAATAATACAGCAGAAGCATTTGTGTTAGTGGATAAAGAACTTTATATTATTTGTTTTAATAAACAATTCAAAAATCTATATAAAAAATATCTTCTGTTGGATGTGCAAAAAGGACGGTCAATACTGGATTATGCCCAGCCCGAAAGACGCGAAGAACTGAAGAAACTATATACCAGGGTGCTCGCCGGCAACACTGAAAAATCAGAGGTTATTGTTACTGGGCCGGATGGAATGACTTGCTTTTTTGGTATTCAATTTTCCCCGGCTAAAGATGATAGCCATTCTACCATCGGAGTTTTTATAACAACAACGGATATTACAGAAGATAAGAAACTGCAGCAACGGCAAGATGAATTACTAAAAGAATTGTCAGAACGGAATGCATTTATTGAAACCATTCTGCAGCACCTGCCCATCGGCATTGCTGTCAATAAAATGGATGATGGTAGCGCCACGATCGTTAATACTAAATTCAGTGAAATTTATGGATGGGATGCAGGTCAATTAACAGATACTGACAGTTTTTTTAGAAATGTATATCCCAAGGAAGGCTATCGAAAACTCATCACAAAAAGAATTATAGATGATATACAAAGCGGTGACCCGGAACGGATGGACTGGAAGGGTATCGGTATTACTACCCAAAACGGCGAACACAAATTTGTTAATGCCAAAAATATTCCTCTTCCACAACAAAACCTGATGATATCGACCGTGATGGACGTTACACATGAATTTGAACAGGCTGCCAAAATCAATCGCAATAAACAAAACCAGGAAGCCATTATCAATGGCACTCAGGATCTGATCTGGTCGGTAGATAAGAATTACTGTATTATTACCGCTAACAAGGCTTATTTGGAAATGCTGCAAATAGCCACTGCGAATGTGCCCGAAGAAGGCGACCTGGTTTTTGTTGAAGCCTTTGGTGAAGAGTTAAATAATAAATGGAAGGCATATTATAAAAGAGCCTTATCCGGCGAAAGGTTCACTGTCAAAGAACAAGTATATAATCCGCTAAAACAGCAGGTGGAGTATGGATTAATTTCCTTTAACCCAATGTATGATAGTGCCGCAGAAGTTTTTGGCGCAGCCTGTTTTTCTAAAGACATTACCGCCGAAACCCTGAATATACAGGCACTTGCCCGGGAAAAAGAAAAAATGGATACAATAATGGAGTCTTCGTTGGATATAATTTGCGCAGTCGATGCCAATGGGCTCTTTGTACAGGTGAGCGCTGCGGCTGAAGCAATATGGGGCTATACCCCGGCTGAGATGATTGGCAAAGGCTTTATTGATTTTGTATATGAAGGCGACCGCACTGCGTCCCTGTTTGCTGCCGCTGAGGTAAAGGCTGGGAATAGTAAAAATAACTTTGAAAACAGGTATGTTAAAAAGGATGGGTCGTTGGTAACCATGCAGTGGTCAGCAAAATGGGATGAGAAAACACAAACCCGGTATGCTGTAGCCAGGGATGTAACGGAAAAGAGAAAGCAGGAAATGATGCTGCTTGAATCTGAAAAGAAATATAAAAACCTTTTTGAAAACAATCCCGCCCCCATGATCATCTGGGATTTTGAAACCCTGCAGATTATTGACTGCAACGAGGAAGCCTTACTAAAATATAATTATACCCGGCCGGAATTTTTACAACTAACCATAAAAGACTTAAGGCCTGAAGAAGATATCCCACTGATTGAAGCAGCGGTAATATCAGAGCAATATTATGGCACTATTCATAAAAAAATATGGCGCCATAAAAACAAAAACGGCGAGATACTATTCATGGATGTGAACGGGCATCTGATGGAGTATAATGGCAGAAAAGTATCACTGGTTATGTTGAATGATTTAACTGAAAAATTAAAAGCCGAAGAACAAAAAGAATTTGAGAAAAGGGATAAAGAAGCACTTATTAACAGCACAGATGACTTAATCTGGAGTGTGAGCAAAAATTATAAACTGATTGCTGCAAACCAGGCGTTCCTTAAAAATTTTCAGCTGCAGACAGAAGCGTTGCTTAAACCCGGTGACAGTTTATTGCTGGAAACTTTTTTTCCGGAAGACTTGCTGCTTTTTTGGAAAGCCGTATATCAGAGGGCATTGTCTGGAGAAGCTTTTAAATTAGAATTGTACAGCCCGGCAAAAGGTGAGATAGATGAAGCCTGGTGGGACATTAATTTTAACCCGATATACAAAGAGCTGTGGGTGGTTGGTATTGCCTGTTATGCCAGGAATATAACGGCATACAAAATATCAGAAAAGAACATACAAGATAGCGAATTTCGCTACCGTACCCTTATTGAGCAGGCTACTGATGCAATCTGTATTACAGACGCTCACATGAAGTTTATCGATGCCAATCCCGCCTGTTCCAGACATACAGGATACTCCAGAGAAGAAATATTAATGCTTTCACTACCTGATATTTTATTTGAAGAAGATCTTATTGCCAATCCTTTCAAAACGGAAGAAGCGGCTTCGGAAGAAACAGTAAGAAGCGAGCGGAGGATAAGGCGAACAGACGGCATGGCTGTCGATATGGAATTAAGCACTAAAAAGCTGGAAGATGGAAGGTTTATTATATTTGGGCACGACATATCTGAACGTAAAAAAGCGGAACAGGCATTACAACATTCAGAAGAAAAATATCGCCTCTTATTTTACAACAGTCCGTTACCTAAATGTATTTATGAAGTTGGATCACTTGATATCATTGATGTAAATGAAATGGCGGTTATGCGCTATGGTTATAGCAGGGAAGAATTTCTCCACATGAATGTTAAAGATTTACAACTAGCCGGTGATTTGCATCAGGCAATGGAAATAATTGACGACAGGAAAATTGCTACCGGTGTATTTCATTCACCCGTATTCAGACATCGAAAAAAAAATGGAGACGTTATCCATGTAGAAGTGACAGGGCATCAGCTCTATTACGAAGGCCGGGATTGCATGTTAGTGTTATGCAATGATGTTACTGAAAGAGAACTGACGCTGAATGTACTAATGGACAGGGAAGCCAAACTGGAGACGGCGCAGCAAATTGCCAAATTGGGTTATTGGCAGCTTGATTTAGATAGTAATGCATTGTACTGGTCGAACGAAGTATTTAAAATTTGGAACAGGGAAGAAAAAAATCAGCCGTATTTTAATACATTTCTTTCCACCATACATCCTGATGACCGCAAAGCATTTTTGACGGCTCAAGGGGCCGCAATAAATGATGGCAAGGAACTGGATTTTCAGCACAGAATACTATTAGCTGACGGATCGGTAAAATGGGTTCATGAAAAAGGGCAGCCGGAAAAAAATAGTGCTGGTAAAATTATTGCTTTAACAGGAACTGTGCTGGATATCACGACACAAAAATCACTCGAGATATCATTGGAAGAAAGCAACCAGCGCTACCGGTATGTTACCCAAGCTACCTCAGATGCAATCTGGGACCGGAACCTGGCTACAGGTATGATATATTGGGGGGAAGGACTTGAAACTATTTTTGGTTACTCTCTGCTGGAAATTAATGGCGATTACAACTTTTGGAAAATTAATATTCATCCGGAAGACAGCGAAGCGGTATTAAAAGATATTTATGCCGTTATTGACGGGAACCTGACTAACTGGGAGGCAGAATACCGGTTTCTAAAGTCAAATAAGACTTATGCGTACGTGTCAGACAAGGGTTTTGTTATAAGAGATAGCCAGGGTAAAGCTATTCGCATGGTGGGTGCGATGCAGGATGTGACCAGACAAAAGCAAAAAGAAGAGCACCTTAAATTATTGGAATCGGTGATAGTCAATGCCAATGATGCCGTTATGATAACCACTGCAGAACCATTCGATGAACCGGGGCAGCAAATTATTTTTGTGAATGAAGCCTTTACCAAAATGACGGGTTATACGGCTGGCGAAATAGCAGGCAAATCACCCAAAATATTGCAGGGACCTAAATCGGATAGAAAAGAGCTGAAACGTTTGGGCGAAGCGATAAGACGATGGGAATGCTGTGAAATTACAACCATCAATTATAAAAAAAATGGTGAACCTTTCTGGATCAATATGTCAGTAAGCCCTGTAGCAAATGATAAAGGTTTAGTTACCCATTTCATAGCAATTGAAAGAGATGTAACGGTTCATAAAAAAGAAGAAGCCGAAAATGTTTTACTGTCTGAAGTAAGCAAGCTATTCAATGAACCAATTGTCTTAAATGAAATATTGCAAAAGTTAGCCAGGCAACTGGTAGTGTTTGGAGAATTCAGCATTTCCGAAATCTGGTTAGTGGGTACAGATCAAAAGAAAATTAACCGGGTTGCCAATTTTCCTGTTGATACATCCATAAAAGACTTTTATGATGACAGAGATGATCCAATAAGTTTTGCAAAGGGCGATGGTCTACCTGGCATTACCTGGCAAACCAACACTACCCAATTGTGGCAAATATTGGAGGATGAAAAACAACTCATTCAAATTGATACTTCCCAAAAACCCGGATTGCATAGTACTTATGGTTTACCCATCACTTACAAAGGTGAAGTAATCGGGGTTTTCGTTTTATCACTTTCTAAAGATGAAGCGGCATCAGGTGTATTAGCTCCTTTGTTTAACAATCTGGGAGCATTTACGGGTGCAGAGATACGACGTAAACAACTGGAGCAGGAATTACACCAGATATTTAATGCTGCTCCGGATGTCATCTGTGTAATAGGCACCGACGGATATTTTAAAAAAATCAATCCTGCCATCTGCCTGATACTTGAATACACGGAAGCGGAGTTGCTATCGGTTCCATTCGTTCAGTTTATTCATCCGGAAGACAGGGAGAAAACAGACAATGATGTAAAAACCCTTGGGAAAGGAGTGTCATCACTATATTTTGAAAACAGGTACATCACCAAATCCGGGAAAATTAAATGGCTGGCCTGGAGTGCAACCCGTTCCGCGGAAGATGGGGTTCTTTTTAGCGTCGCAAAAAATATCACGGATAAAAAAGAATTGGAAAATCTATTAAATAAAGCCAATACTCTGGCGAGAATAGGAAGCTGGGAATTAGACCTTGTAAATAATAAGCTTTTTTGGTCGGCTATCACAAGGGAAATTCATGAAGCTGTCCCTGCCTTTGAACCGAACATGGGCACTTTGATTATGGCTTATAAGAAAGGTAAAAACCGGGAATTAATGACCCAAAGTATACAGGCAGCAATTAAAAATGGCATTCCGTGGGACGTAGAGCTTGAAATAGTAACGGAAAAGGGAAAAGAAAAATGGATACGTAATATTGGGGAAACGGAGTTTGTCAACGGCAAATGTGTGCGGCTCTATGGCAGTCTCCAGGACATTGATGAAAGAAAGAAAGCGCAGGAAAACATAAGACTCAGTGAGGAAAGAAGGGAACTTATTATGAATTCGGCGCTGGATGCCATTATTTGTATCGATAAGAAAGGGCTGGTTACTTTCTGGAATCCGCAGGCAGAAATCATTTTCGGATGGAAAGAAAGTGAAGTGATGGGGCTGGTGCTTTCGGATCTTATCATACCCGAAATTTACCGGTCACGTCATAACGAAGGAATGATCAACTATTTGAAAACAGGGATCGGGCCAGCCCTTAACGTATTACTTCAATTATATGCCGTTAATAGAAAGGGTGAAGAATTCCCGATCGAACTGACGGTACTGCCGATTCAGCAGGAGGGTGAAGAATTCTTTTGTGCTTTTATCCGGGATATTACTGAACGGAAACTTTCAGAAAATCAAATGATCGAACTGAACGAAAATCTGCAAAAGCAGGCGAAAGCCTTATCAAATTCCAATAAGGAACTGGAACAATTTGCATTTGTTACTTCTCACGATCTGCAGGAACCGCTCCGCATGATAACCAGTTTTTTAGCACTTCTGGAAAAAAAATATGGTAATATCATTGACGATAATGGAAAAAAATACATTGATTTTGCTGTAGACGGTGCTAAACGTATGCGACTGATCATTCTTGACTTACTTGAATTTTCAAGAATTGGAAGGATGGAACACGAACTTGAAAATATTGATTTGAGCGGCTTGATTGATGAAATACTTGTATTATTTAGAAAACAGGTAGAGGAAAAAAATGCTGTGATCAATGTTGCCCCGCTACCATTGCTGAAGTGGCACCGTTCTCCACTGCAACAGGTATTTCAAAACCTTATTGGAAATGCTTTAAAATATGGAAGCGACGCCAGACCTGTTGTAATTGATATTAAGGTGAAAGAATTAAAAGATAGCTGGCAGTTTTCTATAACTGATAATGGCATAGGAATAGAGCAGGAATATTTCGAAAGAATCTTTATCATTTTTCAACGGCTGCATAATAAAAATGAATATTCGGGAACAGGTATGGGGCTTGCTATTACTAAAAAAATCATCGAAAATTTTGGAGGCAGTATTTGGTTGGAATCGGAAGTAGGTAAGGGCAGTACTTTTTACTTTACCTTTGCGAAATAATCCAATCGATGAAAAAACCCGCTATTCCTGAAAACGAATCAGAAAGACTAAGAGTGCTGGAAAGTTTCGATATTTTGGATACACTTTCTGAAGCAGAGTTTGATGATATTACCAGCATTGCATCCACTATATGCAACTCGCCTATCTCGGCGATTACGTTGATCGACAAAGACAGGCAATTTTTTAAATCCAAAATCGGACTGGAAGTATTACAAACACCAAGAGACATCGCTTTTTGCGCACATGCCATTAATGACCCTTCAGAGCTGATGATTGTTCCTGATGCCAGGAAAGACATCCGTTTTGCAGACAATCCGCTGGTTACCGAACTTCCTCATGTAATTTTTTATGCAGGCGCCCCGTTAGTAACAACCGATGGATATGCATTGGGGACCCTTTGCGTAATAGATCATCAACCTAAAGAACTTTCTGTTAATCAGAAAAAGGCGCTGCACAGTTTGGCTAACCAGGTCATGCTGTTATTTGAACTCCGGACTAAAAATAAGTTGCTCCGAATGTCTGAAAAAAAGGTAGAAGCACTGGCCAAAGAAATGGAATTATTCGTCTATGCAGCTTCTCACGATCTGCAGGAGCCTTTGCGGATGATAACCAGTTTTATGGATTTGCTGAAAAAAAATTATGGGGAACAGTTGGATGAGAAAGCCAATACATACATCAATTTTGCAACCGACGGCGGCAAACGAATGCAGAAACTGGTGGCTGGTTTACTAGACTTATCACGGACAAACACTGCAAATAAGGAGAAAACGTTAACGAGCCTGGATGATACATTGAAAGAGGTCCTTCAAAATATTTCAACCCTGCTTAAGGAAAGAAAGGCTGAAATAATTATTTCTACACCATTACCTGTATTGGAGGTTTATGCAGAAGACATGGGCCGGCTCTTCCAAAATCTTCTAAGCAATGCTATTAAATTCAGCAATGCAAATGTTCCTCCCATTGTTAAAATAGCTGCAGTTGAGCAGGATAAAGGATGGCTGTTTAGCATCCAGGACAATGGTATTGGAATGAAAGCAGCAGACATCGAAAAGATATTTGAAATCTTTGCCCGGTTGCATTCCCAGAGCGATTATCAGGGCAGTGGAATTGGCCTGTCTATTTGTAAAAAGGTTGTTGAGCGACATGGTGGCAGAATATGGGCAACGTCTGAAGAAGGCAAGGGAAGCGTTTTTTATTTCACCATCCCCCATCTATCAAAATAAAAATCAGCGAAGAAAATTAAGCTAATTTTTACCAGTTCATCTATCCAATGTTGACGAAGGGTATAAATTTATCATGCCGCTATAATACATAATAAAAAGGTTGAGGCGGCAAACCATTCGAAACTTCATCCGTTATTCTTCGCACTAATTACTGGCAAATATTTGCAGGGGCCACGTGCAACATGCATCATCAATTTTAATTTCTGTATGATAAATTACCAAAATCAACATAGGAGAAAATCCAATTAACTCATCTTCTATTTTCATGTTATTTTTCTATGGGAAACCGTTGTTTTACTAATAAGCTATAGGGTTCTTTACATTTTATGATCAGCTTAACTTAATTCCTTTCAAAATAATGCCTGGCTAAAAAACAATCTATAGCTCTGATTCATCTAATTTTGTTTATAGCACTATAAGAAAAATATTTTTACCTGCCATTTAATAAGAATGAAAAAATACTATCCTCCTGTTCGTACCCTTCACCTATACATCGGCTTATTTGTCAGTCCATTTGTGCTTATCTTCAGTATCAGTGTGCTGGTGTTAAATCACGCAGGTTACCTAAACAGTGTTATGCCTGTAAAACGTTTACCGGTTATTAAAAGCCACCTGGATAAAATCCCCTATGATGCATCTGACCTGCAAACAGCTAAAGCGATTACACAAAAACTGGGAATTAATGGTGAAATAGATTTTATCTCACAAAATGATGATCATATTTCTTTTCCCGTAACCTTGCCGGGAGAAAGAACAAAGATTGAAGTAAATAAACACACCAATGACGTGCTAATTACAAGAGATGAGGAGGGCGTTTTCAGGGCCACCAACTACCTGCATAAAATGCCCGGGCCACACAATACAACAATTCGTGGCAATACCGTATTCATGAAGACCTGGAGGTTGCTGGCTGATATGGTAGTTTACTTACTGCTGTTTCTTTCTGCCAGTGGCATTTTTTTATGGTATTTTCTAAAAGCAGAAAGAAAGTTAGGTTGGCTGGCCATTATATCTGGAGCTATTATTTTTACAGGACTTTTATTATTTATTATCGGATGAGTTACAAAACGCTGATTAAAAAACTTACTTATTCAAACCGCCGCCTGCACATCCATATTGGATTATTTCTGGTGCTGTTTATATGGCTATTTTCATTTTCCGGACTGCTATTAAATCATGGGAACTGGAAGTTTGCCAGCTTTTGGGACGAGAGAAAGGAGAAGAGAACAGAAATAACCGTCAGTATTCCTGCTGGCCTGGATAGCATACAGCTATTGAAAACTATCTTATCTCAGTTGAAAATTGCTGGCGAAGTCAATAATGTAAAGATGACAACGGATAGCGTTGATTTCAGTGTTGCTTATCCGGGGCACGTCAGTAACATTCATGCAGATTTAAAAAAGGGTACTGGTATTCAGAAAGAACTCTCCTACAATGTCTGGGGAAAGCTAAGAACACTTCATACTTTCAACGGTGCCAACAGGGACAATGCGGATGTTGAGCCAAACTGGCTGCTTACCCGGGTCTGGCGATTTTCAATGGATGCAATTGCAGCAGGGCTTATCTTTTTATCTGTCAGCAGTTGGATTATGTGGTATAAAATCAGGCAAAATTATTCATGGGGATACTTAGTTTTAATTGCAGGATTTGTACTTGCCGGCTGGTTTGTTTATTTATTAAAGTTATAAAGTAGTGAGACATCCGAGCATTCTTAATTTATTTTTTCAGGTATTTTTAATTTTAAACCACCAGCTTTACTTACTGAACTCCTCTATAATTTTTTTTCACCAGATGCTGTTTTTTGTTCCTGTGGTGATATTATACCTCTTCCATAAAAATGTAAGGTTATTCCATAATTTTAAGGTGACTGTTTAAGCAAGACCGAAGCACCAGCCCAAAGGATGGTTATACCATGGTATATAATGTTTACTCTTTTGATAGAAACTGCGGTTAAGGTAACATAAGTACAATGGAAAATATTATTTATACTTTAAGAGACTTTTATCCAGTAATAAGCTTCTTTCCATTTTGTTACCATCTTTCCAAAAGGCAAGAACTAAATGACCTGACCGATTGCAGATAAAATATTGTACGCATGTAATGAATATCAGAGATCTTTTTGTTTTACAGAACTGCCTTGTGACTTATAAAACATTCTTTAGCTGCAAACATCTTGTACCGCGAATTGGCATGAGTGTTGACATTTTATAACTTTTAACTTCAAAATCAATTGACATGCTTGACCAAATTTTGGATTTTGTAAAAGAACATATGCATAATAATCCTGAGGTAGCAAGTGTAATTCCAGCTGATCAGCAAGACGAAATTCATCGTGAAATTGCTACCCATATTAATAACGGATTGCAAAATCAAGCTTCTTCGCAGTCAGGATTAGGCGGAGTGCTGTCTACATTGAGCCATATCCTTGGATCAGGAGCGGACATAGCATCTGCAATTGAAGGAGGTCTGGTCAACAGTCTTGCAAGTAAATTTGGATTATCACCGATGATAACCGGAGCCATCGCTGGCACGCTTCCGGGTTTAATAAATAAGTTTGTCCAAAGCAAGAGTAACAGCACGCAGAATAATGTTGTACGAGGGTCTTAATTACTAATGAGTTTTACATCATTGCTCTCTGGTTGAGTGGCAACTGCTATCTTATCCACATACTATTTTAAACTCATAAAATAACGGAGTAGCTATTTTTCACTCCCAAATCAGTTGTACCTATAATATACAAACTTTAAATTCCTTTGTAAATGATAGTTAAGTATATATGTTTTAACCTACGGCGACTGAAGATCAAAAATAAATTATTATCAAGCAAGGGTGTACAACACCAAATTTTGTTAATATTTAAAAAGTTAGCTTTTGACAATAATTACATTTTTCTAACCTATTGGTCATTTGCATTCAACTCCCGTAGCCGTAACTTTACTGCTTTTGGCAGTCTTTTCTTCTTTCTGTTAAACACCTGTTTATTACTAAACCAACATCAGCTATGGTTATTCTTCGCATGCACAACGACTAAAGAAGATCTGTTACCCTTTTATACGACACTGCCTGGTGGCATATCTAAAATACCCAATTTGGGGCATGCCTAGAACCATGGTGTGCAACATTATTAACTTATGCTGCCAGCGGCAAACTAAAAAAGAAGGTTGCACCTTTTCCTTCTTCACTTTCTGCCCAAATAAGTCCTCCGTGTTTGGTAATGATATCTTCAGCAATAAAAAGACCTAAGCCTAAGCCAGGGTAAGTATGCATATTTTTTCCTTCTGCCCGGTAGAACTTATCAAATACTTTATCCAGTTCGCTTCTGGCTATCCCAATCCCAAAATCTTCTACCGCACATACCGCTATCTTATCTTCCTTTTTAAGCCTTATCAATATTCTGGATGCTGCCGGAGAATACTTCACTGCATTTGCTACCAAATTATTAATAACCTGCAATATCCTGTATTGGTCTGCATGTACAAAAATGTCTTCATTAGCTTTTAGCACCAGTTGGTTGGAAGGAGTTGTACGCTGGATATCCTAGATAATTTCTTTTAATGCCTCCGTTAAATTCATGCTGGCTTTGTTGTAAACAAGTCCACCCTCCTGTACCCTTGTTACATCAAGTAAATCTTTAATTAAAACGGTGAGTTTTGTTATCTGTAGTTGCATCTTATCATTCAGGTAAGAGAGTTCTTTATTGCCATCTCCATGCATGGCTGATAGTAATTCCGCATAGCCTTTTAAAGAAGTTACCGGTGTTTTCAGCTCATGGCTGGCAATGCTTAAGAATTCATCTTTTTGCCGGATCAATTTTTCATTCGCCAAATTGGCGGCCTGCAATTGCAGGTTAGATTTTAATAAGCTTTCATTACTTTGTTCCAGCTGTTGTGTACGTTTTGCTATGATTTCTTCCAGCATCGATGGAGATTTCAGCTTAAGTGCATCGGGCACTATCCGATATAGCCCGATAACCGCCATCCATGATACGATTGCAGTTGCAAATAAAACCATTGCAGATACCCTGTAAGCCGGTAGCCAGAATACCAATGCGTCCATGACATGCGTAAGGCCACATGCCAGAATAAAAAGCAGAAATAACCAGAATACTTTTTTAAATGGTAACTTATTCTTTGCTTTCCTGATAAGGTAATAAATGAGAATGGGTATGGAAAAATAGGCCATGGCAATCAAGATGCTGGAGATAATATATAACCAGCCATGGAAGGGAGTCCACCTGCCGCAGTACCACCGGGCCGGCCACTTGACACACTAAACAGTTTGTTAAAAAATTCAGATACCTGGTTTATTAATGGTTTTTTTGGACGCAATTGAAAATGATATTCTAACGACAATAAAATTAAACCAAAAAAATAAGGTAAAAATTATTATGTGACTCCAACTGCAGGCCGGGGCGACGCAAGCGTAGCTTCAAAATGGTACATGCTTGCGTTGGAGGACGATACAGTCATAAAAAACCAAAAAATTTGGAACTATTTTAAGAAGTTTGTATCAGGCGAAAGAAAGCCTGTGACGATGTTCAACGATTGCTTATTTTATTTTCTTCCGATAGCCGCTGCCATTCAAAAATTTACACCAGATCGTAAAAAAACTCCTCAACTTAGTTAAGGAGCTTTACCGGCAAGCAAGGCTGCAATTGTAACCTCAAATCCTTGGCGAGGCTGCTACAATCTCTTCGCCCACCTCATTTTTATATTTTTCAAAATTGGCAATGAACAGAGCGGCAAGTTCTTTTGCCTTTGCATCATAGTTTGCTTTATTGACCCAGGTATTTTTAGGGTTTAAGATTTCCGCAGGTACACCTGCACAGCTTACAGGCATCAGTACACCAAATACTGGATGTTCTATAAATTCAATCGCCGATAATGTCTCATTCAGTACAGCGGCGATCATCGCCCTTGTATAATTCAATGGGATTCTTTTGCCAATTCCATAAGGCCCCCCGCTCCAACCGGTATTGACCATCCAGACATTCACCTTGTTTTCTTTCATTTTTTTGCCCAGCATGCCCGCATATCTGCCAGGGTGCAAAGGCAGGAAGGGAGCACCAAAACAAGCGCTGAATGTAGCTTTGGGTTCTGTAATACCTGCTTCTGTACCTGCGATTTTTGCCGTATAACCGCTGATGAACTGGTACATGGCCTGTCCTGCAGTAAGCTTACTGATGGGTGGCAGGATGCCATAGGAATCGCATGTAAGAAAGAAAATATTTTTAGGAATACCTCCGACGGATATCTCCAATGCATTGCTGATAAAATGCAAGGGGTAACTTACCCTTGTATTTTGTGTTATCTTTTTACTTGCAAAATCTATCCTGTTAGTGCCCTCTATAAAAGTGACATTTTCTACCATTGCCCCCGGCCTGATCGCACGGAAAATTTCCGGTTCATTTGCTGCATTCAAATCAATTGTTTTTGCATAACAACCGCCTTCAAAATTAAATACGGTATCACCCGTCCATCCATGCTCATCATCACCAATCAGGTAGCGGTCCGGATCGGCACTCAACGTTGTTTTACCAGTACCGCTTAATCCAAAAAATATTGCCGTGTTACCATCATTGCCTGCATTGGCTGCACAGTGCATACTTAGCACGTCACTATCCTTCGGCAATAAGTAATTCAACACGGAAAAAATACCTTTTTTTATCTCGCCGGTATACCCTGATCCACCAATTAAGATTATTTTTTGAGAAAAATTTACTATGGTAAAATTGGAGCGGGGCACACCATCCGTCAAAGGATCAGCTTTAAAACAGGGTGCATGAATGACATGCCAGTCTGGTGTAAAGTTTTCCAGTGATGTTTCACCGGGTCTTAAAAACATATTGTATGCAAAAAGATTGCTCCAGGGATTCTCATTTATCACACGGATGTTAACCCTGAAGGCTGGATGAGCACAGGCATAGCAATCCCTTATCCATATTTCTTTACCTGCCAGCCAGGTGACCATCTTAGCATGCAACTGATTAAAATATTTTGCTTCAATCGCGTTGTTAAAATGGTTCCAGTCTATTGTACCAGCTGTCAATTCATCTTTAACGATAAATTTATCATCAGGGCTACGACCAGTAAATTCACCAGTTGAAATTACCAATGCGCCGGTATCATTCAACACCCCTTCGCCCCGCTGTACCGTTTGCCGGGATAATGTTTCGGGGGGTAACTGGTAGTAAACGGGCTGGTTAAAAGGAAAACCCATACTGGTTAAAATACTTTCCGGCATGGCCGGTTTTGTTTTAAAGGACATCACATGAAGGCTTTTGTTAACAATCGTTATTTATATAATGAAGGTAGCAGGTGTTTTTTTTATTGCAGTTGGCAAAACCGGTTTGAAATCGTGTATTTAATTATTTTATTGCGCCTGTTGCGAGGAATTAATTCAGTGCATTCGTTGACATTTTGAACAGGATTTAACAAAGTGCGACAATGATTGAAAGAACTGTATTTTTTTATTTTTTATCGTGTAAGGCGTACGCAGCTGAAATAATTTGACTGCTTTTATTCAGGTACTTTAGCACCAGATTTAAAATAACGTGTCGTGATGCCGATCAACAGAAAAATACAAACGCTGGATGAATTTACCATTCAGCAACTGCGCAATTTCCCCCATGCAACCGGCGAACTTTCCGGGTTATTAAGGGGCATTGGCCTTGCGGCCAAAAGGGTAAATGGAGAAGTGAACAAAGCCGGCCTGGTGGATATTTTAGGAGATGCGGGTGTGGTAAACATACAGGGCGAGGCAGTAAAAAAGCTGGATGTATTTGCCAACGATCAGTTTGCAGGCGTCCTGCGGCATGGGATCAGCTGTGCAGGGATTGCCAGTGAAGAGCTGGACGAGATACTGGTATTTGACGATGCGATCAGTAACAACAGTAAATATGTGTGCCTGTTTGATCCGCTGGACGGCAGCAGTAATATAGATGTGAATATAGCCGTTGGCACTATCTTCACCGTATTGCCGAGGATAACACCCAAAGGTACACCCGTGACTGCAGCAGATTTTTTACAACCGGGCATCAAACAGATAGCAGCCGGGTATGTTATTTATGGGTCTTCTACCATTTTAGTATATGCCACCCGCAGGGGTGTAAATGGTTTTACCCTTGATCCTTCCATTGGAGAATTTACCCTGAGCCACCCTGATATACAATGCCCGCCGGCAGGAAAAATATATGCTGTCAACCACGGTAATTGCTTTCAGTTTCAGCCAGGGGTGCAGCAATATATTACTGCCTGTCAGCAAAAAGATGACACCACGGGTGGCCCCTACACACAGCGTTATACCGGCAGCATGGTAAGTGATATGCACCGTAATTTAATTAAGGGCGGCATTTTCATGTATCCTGCCATTGCTAACAGGCCGGAAGGAAAATTGAGGTTGTTGTATGAGTGCAATCCGTTTGCATTTATTACCGAGATAGCCGGAGGTAAAGCAACAGATGGCAAAAGCCGGATACTGGAAATTCAACCAACAGCAATACATCAACGTACACCGTTTTTTGCAGGCAGTACCCTGATGATGGAAGAGTTGGACAAGTATATTAAAGCAGACTGAAAGTGACTGTATAAAATCTTTACCTGTTCACCCGTACCAATGCATTCCGGGAATTAAATACCGGTCTGGCATATACGATAACGTCACCCCTTGCCTTTCTACAATCAGTGTTGTTTTATATCGGGCCATTCACCGTGCACACAATCTGGCCACTCCTTAGGGAACCGTACCATTGCAAGCGTTTTTTACCACATTTTTTTCTTCTTTATAGCAGCTGAATACCATACAAATGAAATGGCCCTGCCAATAGGCATTAAAAAATATTCCCGAATGATAAACCCTAAAACCCAGTGCTGCGATAGATTTGAAAAATAATATTAAAAAAATGAAGTAATAAACGGTCTATCTGGTTGACGCAAGATTTCATCATTGTCTTGTGGCTTCTTGCAACGTACAGAAATTATATCCATTTAAATTAACTTTTCCATGAACTACGTAATCGAAAGGTTTGATCAACTCATTGCCGCACTAGCATCCCCTGATAAGAGGATGCCTTCCATAAAAAAGAAATCGGACGACGAACTTGCGGCAGAATGCAGGGCAGAAAAAGAAAGAATACGAATGCAAATTATGGCGGAAGTATTTACTTGCCGGGATGAAAAAGCGCTGGCGCTGATCATAGAAAAATATCAGTCAACTTTTATAAGAATGATTGATCAACTTTACCCAGGCCCGCAAGCCAATGCAAAACATGATGACCATGCTTTTTTGATTGAAGCATTGCATAGCTGTCTCAATGAACTACTCTGTTTCATACAGGTACATTTTGCTAAATATTTCAACCATTTTCAGAAATTACCTTTAACAAACATGGAAGGCATTAAAACAGAACTAAAGCCGGAACTCGACAGATTTATTACAGCTGTTCAGGTAAGAGCGGCGAATGAAAAGCTGATCCGGCTTATTGTACAACCGGTGGAGCAATTTATTTCAGGCAATACGATTACGTATGCGCTATCACAATACATGAAAGGGATAATAGATGAATTGCTGACAATCGATTTGACCTTACCAGCCGATGCTGTGACCGCTGCATTAAAGAAGATTTTAATTAGCTTCAACTTTAATTCTCCGGATGTCACAACTTATTTAATTAATGAACTTGATTTGCTCATAACCGCTGAAGAAAGCATACAGGGCAAACTAAGGATTTTAAAATACAAGTTGAAAGAGATGAACCAGGTAATTGTAAAACCTGACTATGAACTGCATAGCAATTATCCTGGTCTGAAAGACCAGCTAATTTACTGGTTAAATGAAGAGTTTTCTTTCTATCAAACCGAGCAGGCTGCATTGATTGCAACGCCTGACTCCAACATAAACGATGGAAAAATACATACTTCATTATCGGTAGCAAAACTGGCATTGATAATAAAACTCTTGGTTGCTGATAAAATCATCATCAACAGAACGGTGGCTCCTATGCTCAGGGTAGCGGCCAAAACTTTTACTACGCTTCAGAAAGAGGATATTTCTTTTGGGAGTTTGGAAACTAAATATCATGCGCCGGATAAATCAACAACCAGTAACGTAAGAGATATGCTTTTCAAATGGATAAACATTGTCAATAAACTGTAAACTGCAGGTTAAGCAACAACAGCCTGAGTGCTGTACGGAATTGCCAACGCCGCAGACTGCCACTAACCATTTTACCATAAATTTAAATTAAGTGCAGCTTTCATCAGGCCGGCTGTATTTTTCACCCGTAATTTAAGAATCAAATGTTGCCGGTGGCTGTCAACCGTTCTCTTGGCAACAGATAATTGATGTGCAATCTCATCATTGGTCATTTCAAGAGCAATAAGCCGCAACACTTCCCGCTCACGGCGGGTCAGCTGCTGACCCGCCTGCCAGATCCTGGCATTCTGATCGTCTGTAAAATGAATTAATTTTACCGCTACTTCACTGCAGTAGTAAAGTCCACCGGCAAGAATCGTTTTAACCGCACGCAGCATTTCCGCAGGCTCGATATTTTTTAGTACATAGCCCCGGGCGCCGGCATCCATCATGCTTTGAATGTAGGACAGTTCATCATAGTTACTCAGGGCAAGAATTTTCATGTCCGGTTTAAATCGCAATATCCGGTAAATGATGTCTGCCCCGGACATACCTGGCATCTGATAATCGAGTATCAGCAAATCAAAACGTTGCCGGTTCACTTTCGCAATGGCATCTGCACCATTGTCCGCTTCCTGTACTTTAAACAAAAGGGCATTGTTTAAAGATGCCAGCATTACCTTTAAACCGTCCCTGACCATTTTGTGATCATCAACAATTAAAACCTGTACAAGCGGTTTATTTTTATTGGTTGTTGCAGTCATAGCTGTTTGGTTAACGGAATGCTGATTTTAAAACAAGTGCCTTTGCCAATATTGCTTATCATATTTAATTCGCCCTTGTGCGATCTTATCCTGGATTGAACATTTTGAAGCCCCATGCCGCCGCTGGATTGATGGATGTTAAATCCTTTACCATTGTCTTCCAGCAATATTTTCAATATGCCGTTCAGGTAACTAAACCGGATGGAAATTTTATTGGCGCTTCCATGATTGATGGCATTGGTGATAAATTCCTGAATGACCCGGTACAAATCAACAGCCAGCTCCCTGGACAGTTCCGGCAAAGGGCTGGTTTGTGCGATGATAAATTTTGCTTTTTTCTGATACAGAAAATGATTGCAAAACTCTTTCACTGCCTGCAGCAAGCCAAATTCCTCCAGTGTCTTTGGCATCAGGTTGAAACAAATATTTCTCATGTCCGTGATCACCGTGGTAAGGGCATCATTTGATTTGAGCAGGATGTTTTTTTCCCGCGCACTTTTTACCGACTTGACGATGGAAGCAATGTAAAATTTAATGGCAGACAGTTGCTGGGTGAGGCTGTCATGCAGGTCTTTTGCAAGCCTGCGTCTTTCTGTTTCCTGTGTATCAATGATGGCCCTGATGACCAGGGCCTCCGCTTTTTTCTGATAGGTTATATCGCACGCTGTTAACAGGATAACCGGCTGCTGCTGATGTACCTCTTTAAAGTACGTTGCAGAAATACTGACAGGAATAGCCGCACCTTCGCTGGAATGTAAAACGCTGCTGTCAGCTATCAGCGTATGGCCCTTTTTTAATTCCCGGATGATGCTCCGGAGAAAAGACCCGGTGCCGCGGTGCAGGTCGTTGATCGATTTACCAATCAGCTGCCCCGTTTTATATTGTAACTGCGCTTCAGCAGACGTATTCGCATCTGCGATAACGCCCTTGTTGTTTAAAATAAAAACCATGTCCGATACCGAATTAAAAATATTGGTAAAATAGTCGCGGGAAATGGTTACAGCTTTTAACTCTTCTCCAAGCATATTAATGCCGTTGATGATGGCATCCACTTCATCCAGGCGGGGAGACAGCGGTATATTGTTATCAAATTTTCCTGCGGAATATTCGCTTAACCTGGTACTGATTTCTTTGAGACGCTTATCCATGAAAAGGATTTGTGTTTTAAACAATGAATTTTTGTAACCACTTTTCGGCACGGGAAACATCAGCGAACTGCTTTACAGGTATTTTGGTTTTGGTAACCGAGAGAAAAAAATTACCCAGGAAATTGCTGAACTCTGTATGAACAATGATGGCGCAGGCCGAGAGCCCCTGTATACCTTCATCAGAAGAAAAATATTCCCTCGCCGGTTTATCTATACTCACTACACCTCCGCTAAGAATGAGGGAGGGTACTTTTCTTCCGCCGGTGAAAGACAAACGGGTACGGACAATTTGCTTTGCAACAGCCAGATCAATATGCAGATCCTTCTTATAAGTCCCTACCAGGATATTGTCTTTCATGCAGAGGTGTACATAGGGTGTATCGAGCTCCATTCCTTAAAGTTAACAGCATTATTTCAAAAAAAAAATCCGTCTTTATACCTACGCAAATGCTATATCAGGCAAATAAAAAAATCAGTATTTCATGGGTTATTTATGAGGATCAAAAATTTCAAGTTTGATGAAATTTTTTCTTCATCAAAAAATGAAACAATCTATGAGCAAGCACCATTCATTTTACACCACTGTTGACCAGATAGTAAGCTATGGGGTTGAAAAAGGTATTTTACACCTGTACACCGGCAATGAGCCATTTAACGGCATCCGCATTCTGCTGAACGGAAAACCGGTTTTAAATTTCGGTTCCTGCAGCTATCTCGGACTGGAATTTGATCCGAGAATAAAAGAGGGGGCGAAAAAAGCCATTGATAACTATGGAACCCAGTTTTCTGAATCCCGTGCCTATGTTTCCCTGGGATTGTACAAAGAGCTGCAGACATTGCTGGAGCACATTTTTGATGCATGGTGTGTCATAACCCCCACTACCACGCTGGGACATATCGCCGCTATACCCGTACTGATTGAAGATACGGATGCAGTCATTCTTGATCAGCAGGTACACAATTCCGTACAAACAGCCGTACAGCTGGTCAAAGCCAGAGGAGTTCATATTGAGCTCCTGCGGCATAACCGCATGGATTTACTGGAAGAACGGATTGCTGTGCTTCGCGGAAAACACAAGAAAATCTGGTACATGGCTGATGGCATTTATTCAATGTTTGGCGATAGCAGCCCGGTAGACGAAATATATGCTTTACTGGACCGGTATCCGGAATTGCGGTACTATGCCGATGATGCCCACGGCATGAGTATACATGGAAAAAACGGCAGGGGGTTTTTGCTGAGCAGGCATAACATACATCCCCGGATGGTAATGGCAACTTCGTTAAACAAAGCCTTTGCCTGCGGCGGCGGCGTATTGGTATTTGCTGATAAAGAATTGGCCAGAAAAGTAGGCACCGTGGGAGGCCCGCTGCTTAGTTCAGGCCCAATGCAACCGGCAGCCTTGGGGGCTGCTGTTGCTTCAGCCAGGATACACCTGAGCACGGAGATCTCTGCTATACAGGCACAACTGCGGGATAATATCCAGTTTGCAAGAATGATGCTCGAAAAATACAATTTACCGGTAATATCAGAAGCCGGCGCTGCCATATTTTTTGTAGGGGTAAGCCTGCCCAAACTGGGCCATAACCTGGTTAAAAAAATGCTGGATGCCGGATTTTACGTAAACCTTGGTATTTTTCCAACTGTACCCATGAAACAAACCGGTATCCGTTTTACCATTACACGGCTCCATACATTTGCTGATATTGAAAAAATGATCGCCACCCTGGCAAGTCTGTTTCCCATTGCCATGCAGGAAGAAAATAGCCGGCTTTCTGAAATTTACAAAGCCTTTAAAGTGCCTGTGCCCGAGGAGATGCAGTTAAACAAATCCGTTGCAAGTGTTATCCGGCAAACACTGGATCTTCAGCTGCAGCATTATACGAGCATACAGGATGTTCCTAAAAGCGAATGGAACAGGATGTTTGAGGGCCGGGGAACTTTTGACTGGGAGGGTCTCAACCTGCTGGAAACCGCTTTTACAGAGAATGAATTACCGGAGGACAACTGGGAGTTTGACTATCTGCTGGTGAAAGATCTTCAGGGAAATGTAGTAACAGCTACTTTTTTAACAACAGCCTTGTGCAAAGACGACATGCTCTCACCCCGGGAAGTATCCGGAAAAATCGAGCTGCAAAGAAAAACAAACCACTATTACCTGACAGGCAAAATCATCTGCAGCGGCTCCCTGCTCACTGAAGGGCAGCATCTTTTTATCAATAAAAATGCCCCCTTATGGAAAGATGCCCTTCAGCTTATTTTCGAAAAAATATATTCTTTGCAGGAGCTTCACCAGGCCAGTCAAATTGTTTTCAGAGATTTCCAGGACACAGATAGGGATTTTGATAACCTGATGGTGGACAATGGCTTTTTTAAAATCAATATGCCTGATTGCCACTCAATAGAGTCTCTTCACTGGAACACCCCGCAGGAATTTTACAACTCACTTTCCGCAAACGGACGCAATCATTTGCGGAAAAAAGTATTGCGCCATGCGGGTCATTTTAAGGTGGAAGTCATTCATATCTCAGATTGGGAAGAGGAAATTGACCACTGGTACCAGCTCTACCTGAATGTGCAGCAAAAAAGCCTGGAGCTGAATACATTTCCTTTACCCCTTAAATTATTTAAGCAACTGGCAAAGAACGAACACTGGGAAATGCTGCAGCTTACATTAAACAATGGAACTGTTGCAGCTGACAAACCCTGCTGCGTTGTTTTCAGTTGCCTGGCAAAAGAGAGTTATATCCCGATGATCATCGGCCTGGATTATACCCGCAATGAACGCTTTGGCATTTACCGGCAGGCTTTGTACCAGGTGGTACTGAGGGCAAAAAAACTGGACAAGCAGCGTCTCCTGCTGGGATTTTCGGCTTCTGTTGAAAAACAGAAACTGGGGGCAAAACCTGCTGCCACGTTCGCTTATGTGCATTTAAAAGACAGCTATCCGGCGGCGGTGCTGGCTGCAGTTTCGGTGCAGGGGAATGGTTAACATAAAGTGGTGGCAAACGTCTCTTATGTCCTGACATTCTAATTGTCTTGGGTGTTATTGCAAATATGTTTATCGCATGAAAATAACGAGAGGAGAATATTGCCGGTTCTCTTTACAGGGACGGGTGCAGTTATTGTGCTGCTGCGGCAGATATGTTTGTTCTGCCGCCATCGAAAATAAATACCTGATTGTATATAAGCTGCCTGACTTTTATGTTGAGGTGCTGACAGACCTTCACAATCATACTATTGTCCACGCCCGTCCGGTTTTGTCCCTGCAACTGATTGCTTTTTACAAAAAGATTTCCTTTTGATGAAACGGCTGTTATTTACGCTACACTTTCAAATATCCTTTTGAAAAAAAACCCAGAAATGCTTAGCCATCGTTTTAAAATCAGTTTTTAGGATATGTATGCTTAGAAAGGAATGCCTGCATTGAGGGTGTTCTCCAAAATAGCAAACACAAAAATTAGCCAACTTAAATTACTTTTTATGAAAACAGTTGCTTCTATCCATGCTCCTGAAAAACACCCGCCTTCTGTCATTAAAGCCGTGTATCAGGCTAGGGATCTGATGACAGCTGACATCAGTTTTCACCTGGCATTAAAAAGCCTGGCAAGGCAGGCCGGTACCAACGAATATACACTTAAGAAGGGGTTTAAAGCAATTTTTAAAACCTCGGTATACCAGTATCTGCTAAGCATAAGAATGGAACGTGCGCTGAAACTGATTACGGAAACAAATCACAAAGAAGCTTCCATAGCAGAGCAATGCGGTTATGAAACGCTCTCCGGCTTCGTTACCTCTTTCCACAAATATTATGGCCAAAAACCGGGTGATATCCGAAAAAATGCACAATAACATTAAATGGAAAAGCCACTTCATATCATGCTGCAACACGAAGACCAGGCTGGGAGGCAGCAGAAAACGCAGGTGGCCGGCAACTACCTCTACCGAATTCCTTTTGCCAATGCCGCTGTATGTGAAGGCACTGCCGGCAGCCTGCTTTCACAGGCTTTCAACGGCGCGGATTACTGGATCGAACTCCTCTCCTTTTTCCTGTACGATAGCGATGCCGCTTTTTTACAGGCGCCAGCAGCTTTGGCGGGATTTGTATTTTTACTGCAGGGCAATCCCGGTGAACAAAGTTTGGCAGGCAAAATGACCAATGCCCTTGCAGGAACCTATTCGGCTTTTTATCTGCCCGCGGGACAATATCCGCTGACATGGCCCGCCGGAGAATATCACCTGCTATGCCTGCTCCCTCCCCCCGCATATTTAAACAGCATGGCACTTGAACATCCGGATGTACAGGCAGTTTTACACCTGCTGGCAACAAATGCTTTGAATGGCTTTGTCAGCGAACCATTTTATTTTCCGAAGGCAGTATTGCGCATCATTAAAAGTATGGAAAGATGCACCAAACAGGGCGCTGCGCTTGACCTGGTGCTGCGCAGTTACATCCTCAAACTACTGTCTTTTTACAATCAGCAATTAAAAGACAGGGCATTGCACCCGCATTTTCAAACCCACGAGCAAACAGCCTTCGCTGTAAGGGAATATATCCTGGCCAATACAGGCACTGGCAGCCCGGGCAGACTAAAAGAAATCACCCGGCTCTTTCCCATCACGCCCAAAACCCTTACGCGGGAGTTTAAAAAATTATTCGGCAAAACGGTGCCGGAATTTATCCGCGATGAGCGCCTTGACCTGGCCCACCGCTTGCTATCCCTGCAAAACAAACAGGTACAGGAAGTGGCCCTTGCCGTCGGTTACGATTACTTTTCCCACTTCAGCAGGGAGTTCAAAAAAAAGTTCGGATACCCGCCGGGAGCAGTATTAAAGCAACACGGAGAGGGCGACTTGCCCTCTGTAAATCCTCCTGCTGGCCCGGCGCTGAATGAAACAACCTGCCCCCGTTGAAAGTGTGCTGCCCTTGCTGAAAGTTAAATAACAAAGTCTCAAAATGGCGTTTTATTTCCCTGCGGCATGTGCAACCTTTACAGTAACAAAATGAAGCGGCAAAAGGGATTTGTAACAGGATAATATCCGCGGCCTTCATGAGGCAGTGACCGTTGATTAAAATCCGCAGTACAGAACAGGGCTTTTTCTCAAATACAATTTCAAAAACTATTATGGCGCTACCATAGGCTCATCACAGGCCAGGCAGAATGCTGCCCGGGCGTAACAGGAGACAGCCTGCAACTGACCATTTATACCATTCCATCATGGCAAACAATCATACGTATACCAGGAAAAAAGTGCCTTCGAAAACAGTGCTAAGGGCAGCGGATGCCATCAGTGCTGCCCTGCTGCTGTTGTTATTGTATGCAGCAATCAGCAAACTGGCTGATCATGCAGGCTTTACATCTTTATTGGGCAGGTCGCCCCTCCTGCATCCGTTTGCCGGCATCCTTGCCTGGCTGTTGCCTGGCACCGAACTCGCTATTGCAGCGCTGCTGTTTTTTACGCACACCCGGTTAACAGGTTTATATGCAGCCCTCCTGCTGCTCAGCAGCTTTACAGTATACCTGGGGTATGTACTGCTTTTTTCATCCGATATTCCCTGCAGTTGCGGCGGCGTACTTAAACAGTTAAGCTGGCCGCAGCACATTGTTTTTAACCTGTTTTTTATCCTGCTCTCCGTTATTGGCATCGTGTTGTACCGGAAGCACCGGGAAGCCATACCACCCACCCCACCCTAATTCCGCAAGGAATTAAACAGCAAAACGCAGGAGACTGACCCTGACAGCGTCGGGGAAAGCAGCCGGATGAAAGAACGGTCCATCCTATTTTTTATGCTTAAATAATCTTTTATGAAACGTTATTTTTTTGGCCTCCTGGCCATTGTAGCTGCCATTGGTGCAGCAGCATTCACCACACCGAAAGTTGCCACCAATAAATTGGCAGATTCTTATTTCGAGTTTGACTATGCCCACTATAGTCCCACGGTAGCCAATGTGGAAGATGAATCCAAGTGGATCAATGTTACCGACCTGGGTACCTGTAACAACAGTGCAGTAAAAGCCTGCCGGATAGAGGTCGCAAGCACGTATGTAAGCGGCTCCACTTTATTGTCAACTGCGGCAATACAGGCTACTACCTCCTCTCCCAATGTGGCCTATGTAACATCCGGTAATATTGTTACCATCCGGAATAAAAATTAATCATGCCCGGTATCAAAAAAAGGAAAGCTGTTTTTTTACAGCTTTCCTTTTGCGTTTAGTTCTGCTGCAGACCCGCTGTTTCAATGATATCCTGGGGTAGCTGCAATGCATAGCGGTTGTCGTTGGGCGGCAAAGTAACATATTCACCGGCAATAAACCGCCGCGGGGTAATGTTTTCATTTTCCCTGTTCAGTCTTTTAATATCCATCCAGCGCAGACTGCCCCTGAAGACCAGTTCTTTTCGTCTTTCTCTCAAAATGATGGCCAGCACTTCCGGGGCGGTATTCGCTGCAACAGGAACATAAGTTCCCGAAAGCCACCTTTTCGACAATAATAGATTGATGTCTTCCAGTGCGGCTGTCGTGTTACCGGCACGGGCATAACACTCCGCCCTGGTCAGCCACAATTCATCGGTTGCTATGCCGCTGAAGGTATCAAAATAATCTGCCGCATAATTTCCCTTAAAGCTGTAATAGCTGCCGGCAGCGGTAAAAAAAGCTGCTCTGCGCAAATCGTTGCCATCATAGGCAGCATACAAATTGGTATCCACCCGGGCATTGTTCATGATCGGATGGTACAGGGCGATGTAAGCATTCATGGTGGTATAAAAAACAGTCTCTGCGTTGAAGCGTTTAAAGGGATTTCCCGCAGCCACCTCCACTTCTCCGGGATTGTTGTAATCCATTAAAGTGTTTTTGATCTGCAGGGCAAGACCCGCATATTTACCAGCACTGTCGTACTGCCGCATGGATAAATAAGTCCGGGCCAGTAGCGCATAGGCGGCGCATCTTGACGGTCGGGTCGACTGCTGCGGATTATCCGGCAATAAAGACGCAGCCTCGCCGGCATCCTGAATGATTTTTTCGTAAGAAGCTTTTACTGTTGCTCTTACTGAGGGAACATTAAAGTCAGAACCGGTGCGCAGCACAATGCCCGGGTCGGTTTGTGCTGTTGAACTGTCATACCCTTTTGCAAACAACCAGGAGAGTTCCAGGAAATAATAGGCCCGGTAAAATAAGGCTGATCCTTTAATGGGATTTAACTGCTGCAGGTTATTGGGTGCGGGTGCAATCAGCCCTACCCTTTCCAGGCATACATTGGCATTGTAAACGGCCCTGTAGGCAAGGGACCAGTCGTTGGGATACCGGTAGGGATAAGGTATCCACTGGTATACATGCTTCCCAAAAACGGTATTGGACATAAAAGTAGCATCATCCATAAAAAAATCATCCGCCGAAGATGCTCCCAGGGCGGGGGTATTGTAATTCATAAAAGCCGCATCATCCAGCAGTGCCTGTAAATCGCCGGGGGTAGCGGGCACCACCAGAGAAGCATCTGATTTTGCAGCAAGGTATTTTTTGCACCCGGTACAGTTCAGGAGCACAACCAGCAAAAGAAAATAAACCAACCATTTATACGGTTTCATATTGATAAGTTTTAAGTGTTAAAAATTGCATCTTATTCCAAAGGCCCATATGGCTGCAGGCGGCAAAGTTGCCGGGTAGTCCGGGTCAAGCTGTTGTTTATTGGCCCGCCATAGTATACCCAGGTTGGCTGCGTTGGCATACAGCTCAAGCCCCGTAAAGGGAAGGTCGTGGCGGAACTTAATCCCGGGTGTATAGGCAAGGTTAATGTACTGCAGCCTTAAGTGCGCTCCTTTCAGGTAATTGATCTCCGCATTGCCATAAAAATTATCCCGGCTGTAATCGTTGGGATAAATAAACGAAGGAACAGGGGTAGTTTTTTCATCACCCGGCTTTTGCCACCTGGCGGCGTACTCTTTATGGCCGGCGCCGGAGTAGATGAGCGCATCATAATTGATGGAAGATTTTAAAAAATAATACCCCAGTTTAGCGGAAATATTGATGGACAGGGAAAATTGTTTCCAGGAAAAAGTATTGATCAGCGACCCGAAACAATGCGGCGTGCCGGAGCCGATGTATACAATGCTGCCGCCTTTCAGTTCCTTTTCTGCTACTTCAGTGGCGATGGCATTGTAGTCGGTGCTCAGCTTACCATCCACATAACCCTGCGGGTTGCCGGTGGCATCCAGCCCGCCCCATTTGTAAGCCACAATACCATAAAGCTCTTTCCCCACCACCGGAATGATGGTATTGCCTCCTCCCAGTAAAATATCCGCCTGGTTGGCATACTGCCCGTAATACCGGGTGGTAATGGTTTTATTGTAACTGAACAGTACACTGGTTGACCATTTGATTTTACGATCGATGTTTTTACTGCGCAGTATAATATCAATCCCCGTTCCTTTTGTGTTGGCTGCATTTTTTGTTACATAACTGCTTAAGCCCGAAGCAGTATAATCAAAAAGGGTTTCCCCGTACAGGTCCGTACCCCATTTGCAGTACCAGTCAACCGACCCCGACAGTACATTGCTTTTCAGGGCGAAATCGAGGCCGGTATTAAATTGCCTGGATTGCTCCCAGCGCAGGTCCGGATTGTTCAATACCTGTATGCGTGAAAAAGGGTAATTGGTATTGCGGTCGTTGCCCACATACCGTGCTACCGGCAGGGCCGTTTTTGACAAATCAACATTGCCGCTGTACCCATAGGTTACCCGCAGTTTTAAATAATTTACCAGCGCACTGTTGTAAAAATTTTCCCCGGATATTTTCCAGCCTGCACCAGCCGACCACAAAGGCTTCCACCGGTCATTGGTATTGGCGCCAAAAATATTCGACCCGTCTCTTCTGGCGCTGGCAGATACGCTGTAGCGTTCCTTGAACGTATAGGAGGCATTGCCGTAGAGAGAAGTGAAGCGGTAGATGGTGGCGGAAGACCTGGGCTGACCGGAAATGGTATTGGGATAGCCCCGGATAAAATCGGGATAGCCATTTACAAAGTCTGTTGCAGCAATGGTCAGCGGATCAGCGGTATAGCCATAGCTGGTAAACTCATCGGTGAGCCCTTTAACCTCTCTTTGTTCTACACCTGCTATCGCATTGACACCATGCAATCCCCATGCTTTTTTAAAATTCAGTTGCCCCCTGAATGTGTGTGATTGTGTTACGGCGTTGCCGAGGTTGCGGATACCGCCGGGAGGAATGATATAGGTCACTACCCCGCTGGCCGGGTCAAACTGGCTAAAAGCATTGATGGTGTTTCTGGCTTCGTAACTGCTGATATCCTGCAGCCGCTCGCTCCTGGCAGTTTGGTGTTGGTACTGGTATTTTACATCGGCGGTCAGGGTATTGCTGAAGGCATAATTGATTCCAAAATTGGCATAGAGTTCCTGCAAATCAACCGTTGTGCGGTCATGCCGGTAATCGTCCAGCGGGTAATATTTCCAGTCCAGTAATTTTCCGCCAGCGGCCGTATCGGTAAAACCAGGGTTGTAGGTGGTAGCCACCGGCAATGCGGAACCGTTGTTGTCTGCAATGCTGTAATAAGGTGCATAGCGCTGACCCGGCCGTACAGTGCCATAGCCCGGCATCCCCGAAACGGAATGACTGTTGGTATAGTATACTCCCACGTCCAGCTTTACATTTTTTACCGGCTGAAAAACATTTTCCGCTTTAAGGTTCAGTTTGTTAAACCGGCTGTTGAGTTCGCTGGTATTGTTATCGTAGCTGGCGGCAAATGTATACGCATTGTTGCTATTGCCCCCGCGGATATTCGCTGCGTATTGCTGCGTTACCGCAGGCTGGTAAACATACTTGTTGTACTGGTTGCGGGCATCTGTTGCCTTCAGCGCTGCCAGTTGCTGGTTCGCTTCCGCAGCCGTAATGGTATTGTTCCTTCTGTTAAGCAATACTTCCACGGCAGGCGTTAAGGCCAGGTAGGGCTGGTAACTGACCTGGTTATCAAAATAACCATTGTTAAACAACAGCTCCTCCACATTGATATAATCGGCAGACGCCATCTGCGGTAGATAAAACAGGTTGGGTTTTTCCTGAACAATCACCGTGGAGTTGACGCTCACCGACATCTTTTGGTTCAGGCTCCCTTTTTTGGTAGTGATAACAATCACCCCGTTGCCGGCCCTTGCTCCCCAAACGGAGGCAGCCGCGGCATCTTTCAGGATGGTTACATTTTCAATATCATTGGGGTTGATGTTGCTGATATTGCCCTCGTAAATAAATCCGTCCAGTACAATCAAAGGATCAAGCGGCCCGTTGATGGTACTCAGGCCCCTGATGGAAATACCGGTGTTGTTTTGCGAATTGCTGTTGCTCTTGCCAATGTTGAAGAGCAAACCACTCGTAACGCCGTCCAGGCGTTTTAAAATATTGGTACCCACCTGCCGGTTCAGGGTTTTGTTATCAACCAGTACTACGGCACCGTTTACCTCATTGGGCTTTACCGACTGGTAACCGGTACTGGCTTCAACCACCACCGCTTCTGCCGTAAACACTTTGGTAACGGCGTTCAATAGCCCCAGCTCACTGCGGCCGTTCACCCTTATTTCAAAACTACGGATTCCGGTACCACTTACCAGCAGCACCGCATTGGCGGCTACCTGTTCTAACAAAAACTCCCCTGCGGCATTGGTAGCCGTTGCTTTTTTTGTTCCCTTTACGGTTACGGTTGCCAGCACCGCCTCCTTTTTTTCGTTTACTATTTGGCCTTTTACGGCCGGCAAAACAGGCGGCCCCTGCTGGGCCCGGGCTGCGGTGGTTATGCAAAGCAATGCAAGGCCCGCCCCGCAGATACAACAAATCATTTTTTTCATGTAATAAATATTTTTAAGTTAGTAATAGTATTAGCTGCTATCAAGGGATAGGGCAGATTACCCCTACCGGTATGGTACGGGCGGTTTCGCTTACCAGCAGGCCATAACCCAGTAAAAAGGCTTTTACCTGCTGCAGGTTGTAGGTATAAAAATCATAGGGAAAAGTGATGTCGATGTGTGCCTTCAACCCGGTTTCATCTATCCAGGGTTTGTTTAAAATCATGCTTAGCGTGGCCGTAAGGTCAGCCACCGTTCCATTGCGGATGTATTTGTTGAGCGACGCTTTATCCAGATCAGCGGCAGGTGTACCACCCCTTGTTTTGCAGTTGCCCCCCTGAGCAGTGGCTGACAATACATAGCAACTCATGGAACGCTTTTCCCTTTTTGCCGTGGCATTAAAATACCGCTCCAGGTCGGCACGCATGTCATGCGTTATTTGCCGGGGCTCCACAGGCCTTGTACTCAAATCGTAGCAGTATAGTTTTTTGCTGCCGCCCTCTTTGTTTTCAAAAAAAAGCGGTTTCAATACAGGGTCAATAAAGATCAGCTCAGCCGGCAGGGATTGTATCTCCGCAAACGCCAGCTGGTACAATTGCAACAGGGAATAATTGACAACGTAGTACCGGGATACGTTTCCATCTGTTGTTGCTATTTTCCCAATCACCGCCCCCAGGTCTTCTTTGTACCCGGTAATGAGTGACCGGTATAAAAAATCCTTCGCGGCCGCGGAATCAGTTTTTACCAGGTCGTTTTTGGCAACATCAAAAAGCAGGTCATCATTTTTTACATGCAGGGCAAGGGGCTTCCCCTCCAGCAATGCCTGAATGTTAGTTTCGGTGAGTTCCTCCTGCCCGGTGATGGCTGCTACCTTCTGCTGCTCATCCAGCCAAACATAGTGTGGAATGGACCTGTAGGGAAAATATTGATTTAAAACCGTATCCTGTAACAGATAGGATAAGGTAAACAACTGGCCGCTTCTTTTTTTCCTGGTACGCATAAAACGCTCCACCCGTTTGGCATCATCACCGGGATAATTGTTTACCATGATCACCTGCAGGGCCCCGGCAAATTGTTGCTGCAGGGCATGCATTTCGGGAAAAGATTCCAGGCAGGAGCCACACCAGGTACTCCAGAAATCGAGTATCACCCCTTTGGCTTTAAGTTGTGATACAGATACGGAAGCCACCGGGTAATTGTACAATTGATTCAGGACAATATCCGGCAGGCGGTCTCCGACAGTAAGGGGATGCAAAGGTTGCGGAGGTACTTGCGCAAGGCCGTTCATTACCGGCCATAGCATGGCCAGTAAGCAATATTTGAGTGTTTGCATGGCAGATTATTTCAGTAAAAAAGGATGGATGTAAGGCTACGGCTGTACGCCCTAAGTAGGATTTTTAGGCTTGATGGCAAACAGTGTTTTTACCAGGTGAATCTGTGTGTTGATAGTGAGCTCGTTCATAGTGGCGGATCAGTTTATGGGGTGGTTTTTCTTATCATCATTTTGTACAGGGCGAAAGGGCGGTACTTTTACCGCCGGCCGGTCAAATATGGTGGCCTGCCGCCAATATTTACAACGGTTTAGCAGGTCGGTTTTTAGTACTTGCCGCAATTGCGGTCTGGGCGCCAGCCCGTCCATGGCCTGCTGATCCTGCAGTACCTGGGTTGCCAACAGTTCTGCTACTGCTGCATTGTGAATGATGCGCCTTGCATAGCGTTGCAGCAGCGGATGGTAATAGGCAAATGTAGGTTCGGGAGTGGCCGGATTGGTGCTCATTGTTGTATGTTTTTGCTATCCATGGAATGCAATACACCCCCTGAATATTTTTTTGGAATACAGGTTAAATAATTTGAGAGGCATGCAATCATAATATTAAGACTGCCGCCAGTGTATGCAATTGCATCAGGATGTTTTGAAGAGGGAATGTGTTGAAAGCTGCCAGGTATATCAATGCCCTGTACTTCGGCATTGCCGGACGTTAACGAAATGCAGAGATAAAGAGCGGCGCCCACTGTTTCATTACTGAGACCTGAGAAAATACCCCTGTAACAAAATGGGCCACCGCTCCCTAAGAACTTGTATGTTGGTTTCAATCTCATGTTAGCTGGAATTTCTCAGGTTCGCAGTAATGAGATTATTTTTTGAAAATTATCTTAAGTCTATTTGCTTGTAAATATAATTAAAAAATTATACAGTACACATACGTGTATCAAAATATTTTTGATAATAGTTCAATTTCCCTGTTAGAATGGAACTTGGAAATAAGGAACATACAAAATTAAAACTGGCAACTTGCTTCAGGATTATCCTCAAGCAGAAAAAAAGTATTGGGATAAAAAATAAGGCTAATAATATTGAGGACATTAGACTTGTTGATTCAATGAGACAACTAGAGGCAGAATCAGGATTAAGTTATACCATCATTCAAAATACATCGGCGGGTAAAAGAGATATCCAATTCACAACTTTGCTAACAATGATCGAAAATCTTGGATTGTCTTTTACTGAGTTTGCGAAACTGTATGATAAAATAACTGAAAAACAGATTTTCGATGAAAAAACTGAAATAGATAAGAGCAAGAAACCAAAAACTAAAAAAAGAGTAAAAAAGTCACTCCCTAATCCTTAAAAGATTTTATTCTTTCGACTGATATTCGCTCTACAATTTCCTCCATCCTTTTAACCCTTGAAAGCAATTCTCTAAATTCGCTTTCAGTTATTATATAATCATCCTTATATCTTGCATCGATATAACCTCGCTTAAGTAAATCAAATAAATGTGTTTCAAATTTATCATCCACAGGAAATGGAAAAATAGAAAAAATCTCTTCCGACAGAGGTTTGGAATATTGTCTTAATTTTTCAAGGTTATGGGTTTTGGGTTTGTAAGATTTAAAGACTAACAAAATAGTGTTATAAAGCTTTTCACAAGCTTGGTGCAAAAGAAAAGCTGCATCATTCAACGGCTTTTTCTCCAATAGAAGAGTATTAAAAGCATCATTTGCAAAACGAACAAAATTGAATGCAGATGCAAACCATTTATCAAAATATCGTTGACCGATAATTTTCATTTCAGATGAAGACAATTGCCTGGGAGCAGAAAAGTTTATAGAATTATTGTCTTGAAGCAATATTCCTTCCTTAACAATATCTGTAAAAAAATACTGGCCTATTTCGAGACCTTCATTAACGTAACTGACATCGTGAATAATAGCGTTGACGGGTGTTCTAAATAAATTCCTACTCTGGTTAAGTATTTTATCCAGTATATCATATTCCTTTTCGACACGGTTTTTTGTAACTATTAAAAAATCATAGTCGCTAATATATTCATAGTTTGTCCCGTTCTCAAAATATTTATCTTCTACCCATGTGCCGGTAGCATAACTGCCGAACAAGATAATCTTTTCAGGATTTGCTATTTCCTTGATAATATCAACAACCTGCAAGATTTGGTCCTGCTTTATTTGGGGAAGATATGAGAGTGATGTTTTCAATGTAAAATGTTGCTTGCAATCTAATTATATTTTTTCAAATAAATATTTAAACGAAAGTTTAATCTCCATTTATAAATACACAGATTGATCTACACTTATAATGAATAAAAATTCATAAAACTAATTTTGTAAATATAGAAGCTATTGTCTTAAACTGTCTCCACAGCTTTGGGTAAAGCCTTAGGCGAATGAAATTGTAAAGGAAAATCCGAGTATTAGTAATAGTGCCTTGCGAGAAAAAAATAAAGAATTTGAATTCGTGATTCAAGTTTTTGATAAGGTCCGGAGAACTACTTATAAACCTTCTAAACAAATGCCAAATAAAATAAAGAGAGTAGTACCAGATTCTTATTGATTGGCTGGCTTGATATAGTTAAGGTTAGTGAGTACTTCAGTATTAAAAAATCTCCTTTATATATCTGGGATTTGTTTCAATTCTTTGAATATCAGTTTCAAGAAAAGTTGCAACAAAAGTCTTATCACTTTCTGACATTTTATTTAAAAGATTGTTGTTTGTATTTGCAACATCAATTATGTTTTCTTGTTTAATTTTTCTGGCTACATGTATCATGCTATTAAGAAGGTTTTCAGTATCTGAAAATCTTGTACCATACTTATGATTGGATAGAGCATCGCAAACGCATTGTTCTAATAATACACTTGAAATTGGAAGATCATTTTTATCTCTGTATGATTTCATTAACTTAATTGTTCTCCGGGCAGCAGGCAAGTTTGTTGTAGCCCTTTGTTGTAAACTAACATTTGTTTTAAATGAAGAACCTCTCTGCCATGCCCAATCGCGTCGTACATATAAATTTAGATCTTTTGTGTTCTTATAATCGTTGATCTCTCGTCCAGGAACAATATCGAAATGTATTGGTAAACCATTGTGTTCAAAAGTTAAACCAATAGCTTTTGTTTGCTTACTTACTACTGCTTGATTTCCAAAATTTCTTTGCAATACTTCATGTACATCGTAATACATTTGTTCAAGGGTAGTATAGCTGCTTCTCTTAAATGGCAGTATAATATCCAGGTCGCAATTCGATATAATTGCAGTACGTTTAAAAAAAGAACCAGCATCTTCCGGCTGATAGGCAAGTTTTTGGGCAAATTTTTCGCGAAGCCATTTCTTTACCTCTGATTTATAAGAAAGATATTTTTTTAAAAGGACAGGATCAGATTTTAAGTTTTCTTCTGATAATACTTTTCGTAAATGTTCATCTGAATTAAATGGATGGTTAGATTCATCTGAGAGTTTTGATTCGTAGGCTAAATAACCTATTCCTGCACCTACGGCGCTTCCGATAAGTGCATGCTTTAAAGTCTGCTTGCCATTATAGCTATTCCAGGTAAAAGGCATGCCTCTTTGCCAATGTTTAAACCATTGAAATATAATATCTCCTGCGGCAATCCCTACAAAACCTATTACTGCACCATTGGCTATATATTTTTCTTTTCTTCTCATTATTTATTCGGTTGAGTATTTTTCATTTACAGCCCATTTTGTATGTGCACCGATTTCATATTCCATTTCTTTTTTTCTTTCATCAAATCCCAATGAATTAATAAGGGTTTCATCCGCCCACTTTACTCTATCTGTATCTCCGTTTTGGTATAATTCATCCAGAACTTTTATCTGTTCATCATTAGGAATTAAGTCAAATATTTCATAGATAAGAATTTCTTGGCACGATAAATTTTTTGCTTTTTGGATGGGAGTTTGAACAGTAGTGACATATTTATAATCGATGTAACGAAAGCTGTGCTTGTCTGTAATGATATTTGTAGTAAGCAACTCTTCGCAAAATTCCCTCCACTGTGAAATTTCCCTATCTTCCCTTGAATTAAACCATCGAATAATTTTCATAACATTTCTTCCTGGCAAACGAAATCGCAAATCATTCTTAGCTATACCATGTTCAGTTTCGAATCTTTTGTCAGGCTTAATTGAATTCTCTTTAAATACCTTTTCAGCTCCGGGGAGCGTTTTATAAGCACCGCCTACTAATTGGTAATAGTTGCCTTTTCTATTTTTTACCAAAAGGTATTTCCCATTACTTTTTATTCTAAACAAATATGAAATAGATAATCTTACGTCTTTTTTCCTATACCATACTTGAGTTTTGAATATTAATGGGAGTTTTCTTATACTATAAATTCCTTCAACAATGCCAACATATAAAGGTGTTGTAATGATATTTACTGCTATTGCTATTAATAGTGCCGGGAAAGGTTGCGTTGTATCCTTGTATATAAGGATATAGGCAATAAGTGCAATGCCGGATAAGAAAATCAAAGCTTCTGCAATATTTTTTCTCATATTATTTGGGGGCTTGGTTTTACTCGTTTAATTACGTTTTCAAGAACTTCAAATGACAAGGGTTTATTAGGAAAACTTTCGGCAACTGCTTCTGGAAGAATTTTCAATGTTAAGTCTGAAAAAGAATATCCCAGCCCATTATTTTTATCCGGGCCAGTTAATTCAACAAGTTTGTCAAATTCTTTGTCCTTAATTCCTGTTCCATCCAGTGTCTTTGTAAATAATTCTTTTCTTTCATTTTCATCTGGCCTTTCAAATTCCATAATTATTGCAGCCCGTCTAATAATAGCTTCGTCAATAAAATGAAGTCTATTAGTTGACATAAATATAATTGCACGGCCATTTAAACTTCTTATTTCATCAATTTTTTGAATCAACGTATTTACAGCGGCCTTTTCTTCCTGGTGCATTTGGTGTGTAGATCTTGTAGTTGCAATTGCATCAGCCTCATCAATAAATAAAAATGCAATCCTCTTTTTACCAGCTTCTTGTTTTAGTCTGTCGAATGCATTATTTACTAAATTCCCCATTTGTCCATGTAAGCCTTCGCCCCTTACCCTGGTACTTAACTTAAGAAAAAAGCCGTCTTTGCCTAACTCCCTTACCATTCTATCTGCGATTCCCTCTGCTGATACAGTTTTGCCTGTTCCTGCATCACCTGCTAATAATACAAGAGGGTACCTGTCTAATATTGTTTCGAGAACAGGTAGTTTTACTTTATGGTGTTTATTGCTCCATTCTATTAATCCTTCCTGATCAATTAGGAGTTTCAAATTATTATGTACTCTTTCAAATCTTTTATTAAAGCCAACTAATGCATCTGCCCTTCTTTTTACATCGGCATTCGGCAGTTCAGTGATGTTGTCAAATATTGTAGAATTGTTCATGTAGAATTTATTTATAGTTAGCCTTATTTAATTCATAGCCGTTGCTTGCAAAGTTTTGCGCCGCCTGTTTGGAAAGGTTAGGAAAGTTATTATCAATAGACGATGAAGACCATCCAATTTGAAAATTGTTAGATTGTTGAAAATTGTCTTTTTGTTGTTGAGTTAGCAGATGCCAGGCTGAAGTGTAACTAACAACAACTTGAAGATATGTACTTGGCAAATTGTTCCAGTCATTTCCACCAGCTCTATCACCGGTGATCGAAGTGCCTGCTTCATTTACGGTGTATTTAGCCGCACGTATTGGTATAGTTGCTGTATTTAATAAAACAATATCTACAGTCTTCAAGTATTTAGCCTCAGCCAGTTTTACGATATCATGAAATACTTTGTCAACGTAATCTGATGCCCACTTTTCTGTTCGTTTGGCAATCATTCTTAAATCAGCTTCGAAGCCTTCAAAAGTTTTTCTAATGTCAACAACTGTATAAGTGGATGTCGCGGTAATTGTATTATAGCTCATATTTAATCTTCTGATTTTATGTTAAAAGATGATCCGAAAACATACTTCCATTCCTCAATGGTGTCGCCTTCGAAATTTTTTGATTGTGCAATATTTAATGCTTCAAAGGCACCATTTGCTTCTTTCTTAATTTCGTCCCAATTAATATCATTTAATTTTTTGGAAGCATTATTTTCATTGTTTGTTGGGTCAGCAACATAAAATTTAGAAATAGGTGCCGGTAATGAATTGATTGCATTCTTGAAATTAATCGCAGGAAAAACTGGATCACTTACGAATTTGAAAAATCGAATGATTCCCTCTTCAATATTTGTTTCGCAGCCCTTATTAGTTTCCAAATATGAAACTATAAGCTCAATAACAAAAGATGATAATTGATCCAATTCTTTATAATTACGCCACCATTTTAATGCTCTTACAATAGATGTATATGAACCATTTTGGTTTCTATAACTTGTAGCAAATTCAAGTTGCTTAACCACGCTTGTAACGTATTTTCCACCGCCACCCCCACGTTGCGGTTGCCAAACATAATCTGCAGGTTTCTCCATTGGAACTACCGGAACAATATCTACTTCTAGACCGGTGCCAATAAATTTAATCTTTATGGACTTTGTTTTTCCTTCGGCATCTACATCCCGTAAAATATCTTTATTAGGATATATTTTTTTAAGATAATCCACTATTAAATCATGCAACCTTTCAAGATCATTTTGAAGGTTAGCTTCTCCTTCTACATACAAAATCAAATCGATGTCGATCGGGTTCTCTCCAGTAGCTCTTAAAATAGTTCCCTTTTTCCAGGAGCCTCCGATTATTACCCTTGTAACTTTAATACCTGTACTAGTATCAGAAGTAATATATTTTTCGAGATCTTCTTGTAGATTGGTTACCTGCGTTCTGTAGGTTCCCATATTTTCTCTTTTCAATTTTATTCTGGCTATAAAATTCTGCAGTTGCGAATTTGTCAATTTCATATTCCGTTTATTTTAACTCATTTTAGTATTAGTGTTTGGTATCTTTCGGTGGCATGGGATCATTGCCATAAGAGTCTTTATCTCTTATTCTGCCATCTGCTCCATGAATAACTACTTCTGATTTTTGATGCTTGGCTATTTCTTTAGCCGCATCAATTGACTGTTTTTGAGTGTCGGTAACTTTTGTTGCTTTTTCGTTACCGGCGCCCTTAACCTGCCATCCACCACCTAGATGTTTGGTCACATGCTGATTTTTGCCCATTGTTTTTTTAATTTGATTTGGGTCAATAGATTATCTGCCCACAAGTAGCTTGCGGTTTAGTGGACATCGTAGCCGTAAAGTCAGTAAGAAAGGAAGCTATCTGTGCAGCTTATAGCAATAATTGCTGGTTGGCGTAGGCGAAACAGCAGGTATTGTTTATTTACAAAACAACACCTACCTTCGCAGCACAAAATTCAAAAAATGCCGGAATTGAGTAACTTTAAACTCTTTTCCCGAAAGCCTTAGGTCTAGTCCCCTAAGGCTTTCACCTTCTTATAAAAATTTGTTAATATTTTCAAAAATCAAGCCCTTTAAATTTTTTTACTGAAACATGACAAAATTACTGTAAAAAATTACGTTGTTAAATTTTTTAGCCAAGTTTTGCTAATTTTTTGTGTCAAAAATCATCATATTAATGACATTTCTGCCTACTCAATCTTCCCATCATCATACTCTAATAATTTTTTTGGATCAATAACTGGCAACACAACCCCATTCAAAGAAGTGCTTTGAGTTCTGGTATAGATTATACCCCTTACCGTCGAATATGCAATTCCGACAAGCGTAGCTACCATCAATGGATCTATTGCCGGTGTATCATCTTCATTGTTATCTTTTTCCAAAAAGTCTTCGAGATTTTCCACATTAAAAGTAAAGTTATGGGTGTAAGAAGCGCTGATCCCAATCGGCTCATCCTTTGCATCAAGCGCCTCAATATCTACGGTCAACTTTAGTCCGATCAGGCTCTCTTCTTCGTTTATTCCCGTGCCCAGGGAATGATCAAATCTATATCCCTTTATCTGTTCCGGATCAGCATCTGGTGCACTCTCAATATTACCCTTAATGGTCTTAATGTTAAGTACATGTATTTTATCCGGTATAATCTTTCTTTCTTTGTTCATTATACTACTTCTTTCAGACTTTCATTGTTATTTTCCTTCACCTTCATATACACTAATTTGCAATAGGCAGGGGAAGTGTTGTACGGTTTATACACTTTGGAACTAACGCTCCCCATTTTAATAATGGTTGTAACCTGAACACTTTTTTGCAAATGTTTGGGTGTACAAATAATGGTAGCGCCCAAAGCTGCTTCCAGTTTTGATAAAGACCGCAATGTAAAATTGTGCATGCCTGCAAGCCATTTGCTTACCTCGGCTTCGCTTTTACCCAGTCGGTCTGCCAGCTCCTTTTGTTTCAATCCTTTCTCCTGTAACAGATACACTAGGTAATTTGCTATTTCCAAAGATTTATCTACAAAAATTTTACTCTCTTCCGTCATACCAGCGATGGAAGATTCAAACTCAGGAACCTGCTCCTCAGCCAGTAATTTTTTTTTCTTAATCATAGCAAGCTTTTTAAATTATACAATCAGTTCAAAATCTTGTTCCACTTCTATTTCTCTAGCACTATCATTAATCTCTATATAGCCATCAAGTATTGCTGCATTAATCTTCCGGGCTATCTTTCTTGCCAAGTCAAAATGACGATAACATTTTTCACAATCTTTTACTTTTAACGCCGTCTTTCTATCGCCATTAAGGAGTATGACAATTCCTGTTGTTAATCTTATACAATACAATCGCAATCCAAAATCATTTACGTCCTCCGTTTCTATAAACTCATGATACGGCGGTGGTAACCGTTCCGCTGCATCTTCTGGTTTAAAATGATTTTCGCTGGCACCATATTTTTCTCCAATCTGTTGAATATACCGGTTAATTTCTGCCAATTCTACCGGGCTATGCTGTGCAGCTCTTTGAATAAAATCCCTGAATTCAGAGATTCCTTTATTCTCAAGGAGTACAGTATAGTAACGTACTTTTTCAAGTGCCAGTGACGGTATGGGTAAAAGATGAACTACCAACTTAACTTATAAGTTAAGATAAAGGTATAATTAGTTTTTGATATTTTCAAATTCATCATAAAAAATTTATTTATTTTAGTTCTTGATTAGTTTTAGTTTGTTGGTAATAATAAATTTAGACATAATTCTGCAGGTCTAGCCGATGCATCTTCCATTCAGAAAACCTTTTCTTCCCATTGTCCGGTATCTCTAGTCTTCAGACGCTGGAATGTTAATTAGGCATGTGTGTGTCCTTGCTCTGCCTGGCATCTAATCGCTTTCGATTTTCATAATAGTTCGCCAGCCACATTGAAAATCCCTGATAGGAACCGGCTTCTCCCCTTCCCTTTTTTACGACCGCCCAGTTGTAAGGCGTTACGGGAAATCTCATCGCTTGCCATTCGCATTAAAACTTCCAGAATTATATAAGCATACACTAGGATAGTTTATTTTCTGTCTGCATCTCGCTCAGCACCGCATAAAAAAGTTGTTGGATGCTCAAAGAATGTGTTGCCATTAATACAAACGCTTCCTTAAATAGCTGATATGTTTTTTTAATTGTTTTATAATCCATACCGGTTAATAAGCTTTTCAAAAGAAGCATGACCGTGATATCTCTGATGCCTGGATTTGTTACCTGCTGTAAATATAAATGTCGTAAAAACGTAATAGCTTCGAAAATGTGGTTGCCGTCTGGATTCCAGCCATAATTTAAATTTTCTATACAAATCTGAAATCTATTCTCCTGATTTAAATTCTTTTTACTAAACTCATCTATTAACATTTGCGAAGTGATCGGCAAGCCTATATAATTATGGCGTAGCATAAAAGAAACAGCAGCCATTTTATGTTGAGGGAAATATTTTTCGACGTATAAAAAGGGACTTACAAACACATTTGTACTTCCTTTAAAATGCCGGTAATGAAATACATCATTTGTTAACATTACATGTTCTGGCCGGTTTGCAAGCATATTGGATTCAACAATTACATTAAATATCAAATCCAGATGTCTTAGGTCGTTATCATTGTCATCGTGCTTTTCTGTAATTAGGTTTAGGCGTTCAGGAACATCTTCCAGTAAACAATTTCTATCCACCCAATTTAAAATATTTTGAAAAAGCTCTGTTCTACGCTTCTTAAATCCGTCATCGTAAAAATAGGGTATGACTCCATCTTCTGTGATTGATATAGATAATTTAGATTGCGGCTCTATTTTTATTTCTTCCAGGTTATGTGCAATTCGTTCTCTAAGTAGGGCTGATATATAAAATTTATCAGGAAATAAAAAGCCCAATTCATTTGAAAGATCATAAAAAAGACAAATGCTTGTAAAGTCCAGAACGAACTTGGTTTTAGAAGAAAGCTGAACGTTTGAATTTACTGAAGGAGCTACAGCCCTGTAACATTTATTTTGTTCATTTATTAGAGTAAAATAGGCATCGATGGAATTTTGACCAAATACACTAATAACAATCTCTGTAAAACTTATTCTGCCTTCATAATACAAATCAAATTGCCTGGTCACCCTTTCTTTCCGCAGACTACCTTGTAATCCAAAATTGTCAACAAAACTTTTTTGCATGCCCTCAGGACTTGAATCTTCAAATTTAAAACTTTGAACAACGTGGCCCAGCAGCGGATTTTCTGTCTCCAGCATTAGTTCTTCAAACAACGCACTGTACTTATCAAAAATCCTCTCAATTGTAATTTCTACCAATAAATCAGTCAACCTGTTTTTAATTGAAAATGTGTCGCCGATCTTTTTACCGAGAAATAAGGCACCCGGATTATATTTAATATTTTCTTCTGTAAGTTCCAACACTTCGCTTTTGTTACCTATTTGGTATTTTACGAAACTGCCGGCACCTGCAATTTCAAAATCCTGTCCCATCTTTTCAGGATGGACAAGCAAGATCTGAATATACTTGTGACGGCTTTGAAGATTTTGTTTTAAGATTGCATGCTTATACAATAAATCGATTGAATCGCGGTAACAACCTGCGCCATGCAATGAAATAGCAATATTTATTGCCATTTCTTCATTTTTAAATACTCTATTTGTAACTAAGTGTACATAGTCAGGAATAGCGTTATTTTGAAAATCATTTTTAAGTGAAATGAATAAAGCATGAATAAAATATTCAGAATCCGGAAAAAATTCCAATGCCTTATGCGATATAATTATAGCTTCTTTCCATTTATGCTGAAGTGTTCTAAGGTCCAATTCCATTTGCAGAAGAACAATGTCGGGCCTGGGGCTGTTTTCTCTCCAATACTTCAGTATTTCAAGCAGTTCAGGCTTATCTCCATTTGTTTCATAAAGAACCTTGCAATAAAGCTTTAAAAGCTTTGAATATTTTCTTGTATCAACTTTAGGTTTGAGGTATTGCTTGGCGATGTCGGGCTTTTTTATCAAGCAGAACGCAAGTGCCACTTCGTATTGCATGTCCTCATCAAATGCACCGATGTTTTCCTTAGCCTTTTCAATCAATACAACCAATTCTTCCTCAGAGAAAGAACCGATTTCCAGATTCGTGAAACAAAAAACCCTAAATAAACTTTCGTACTCCAACGCAGCAAAAGTTTTATGCATTAGCGATTGCACAACCGCCTCTTTAAACGGCTGCGGAATTTGCGGAAGCTGTGTTCGAACAAATGACAGAAAATTCATAAAAAAGAGCCTGTCAACAATGGGCTTCATATTTATGTATTTAATAAAAGCTTTTATCTGCTTTTCCTTTTCATCTATAAGTGAATAAAGATTTGCCTTAAAAAGCGTTATAATTTCATTTTCTGATGTGCTTAAGTTTTCTGCAATCTCAAGAGCCCGCAAGTCATAGTCCCGGGTACCGAATGCGATATATCCCTGAAGCATATGAACAACTAATTCGTGGTCCTTAACCTTTACCGCTTCGAAGGCTTTGCCCATTAAATTGATATATTCCTTATTTTGTGTTAGTACAAATTCACAATAGAAGTAGTAGAAAAAATAATATTGATACCCATTTTTTATTTCAGAAGTGAATAAGTTTTCATGAATTTTTTGCAGGATTTGAAATCCGTATTTAAATTGAATATCTGCATGAGCATTGGAATAACACAAATTCGCGGTTATTTCGGGATTTCTATTAAAAAAACTAACGAGCAGATATTGGGCTAAAGTTAATTGGTAACGCAGGTTCCTGTGCGATATTTCCACAGGTTTATTATAGTCAATATCAAAATGTAAATTGAAATAAGCAAAGTCATCCACTTCTTTTATTATTCTCCTAAAACTCAACCAATAGTAAAGATGAAGTCTGAATATATTTTTATTTCGAACACTTAAAGGAACAGTATTTAAAACTTCTTCAAAATTTTTATCTGCAATAAATATTTTGACGATCCATGCCACAATATTGAATTCATTTGAAGATAAAATTTCATCCGCTAATTTATTCGCTTCTGCCACATTTCCCAATACATAATAACTCTGGGCAGCATTCGATTTGTAATCTTCATTCTGTGGCTGAAGTTTATATATTTTAATCAACAATTCTGCATGATCAGTTTGAATGCCGGATTCACCAAACATATCCATACAAGTTGACTTTAACCAAAGTAAGCGGGCTATCAATTTATTGTTGAAAACACCTGTGTCAGAAATTCTTTTTTCCAGTTTGGTCAGCCGTGTTACTGCAGAATATGCTTTGAAACTTTTAAGCTCATCTGAAATTTCATCAAGTTGAAAATTCCACTCTTCCATTAGCTCTGCGGACACTGCCACTAATTTAACCTGGGCTTTCAAGTCCCGGATTGACTCGTCAAATTCGTTTCTTAAAGCATTTAACGCCTCACTAATTTTAAAAATCTCTTCCTTAAAATTAATTTCGCTGTTTAAGAATTTCAATTTTTTTGACGTATCAATTTCTTTATTAAAAATATTTAGAAACTCTTCCAGTTCATTAGCCGTAGGTGAGATTATTCTTTCATCTTTGTCCAAAGTATTTTTAACCAGAGACACATCTAATTTTTTGGTAAATCTAAATTCTAAAAATAATTCTAGCAGATTTTGGGATTGATAAAAGGGTATCTTTTCAGTTTCTGCAATTGGAAAACTTTTTGCATATTCAACGATAGTCTTTTGTATTATTTCATAAAGTTCCTGCTCATATAAATTAGACTTATTCTTTAAAAAACTATCATACCCGTATTTAGCAAGATTATTAAAAATATATTTAGCGGTAGCAGTTAATATAAGTTCCAGGGCCATCTGTGATATTTATTTTCGTAAAGCTAAGGACTTCTCACGCCTTAGCTGTTCCTAACGTTTTGTTTATTATGAAAAATATTTTATAGTAAATCTGCATCCGTGGTTGGTGCATCTTCCATCACCGAAAACCCTTTCTTACCGTGGTCCGGTATCTGCCCCGACCATCCCTTTCTTTAGTATACTTCACCAAATGCCTTTGTATCCTAAATTCATCCACATGTTGTTCGAAAAACATGGCTGTTGAAAATCTGTATTCAACAGGATGATTATTGCATCATAGCCAACGTGGCAGCAGGAATACTTTTCCGGTATAATGAAATTCATGCGTGTTCAACTTTCTATAAACACCAACCTGCCATCCTTCTCCAAAACAAACCCATTATCATTTGCCTTAGCAATCCCTTTCCGCATAGCAATTTCCACATTAGTCCCAGATCTGGCAAACCCAAATAGCTTAGATGCTTCCCTAACTAAGTCCTCGATTGGTAGACTAACCTGGTGGCTCAAAATATCTTTTATGCCGTTCGCAATTTCTTCTGCGGGGATATCTTCTGCATCCCGCTTTTGGCCGTTGCTGGTTGTTACCCGGTAGTCAGTATAATCATTTGGATCCAGGGAGTTATTCCAAAATACAAGGTTGCTATCTGTGCCAGTTTGCTTTAAATTACATTCACTTAGCAGCTTTTCAAATTGCGCATTGATCCGGGTACCCAATTTTGAAATACCCCAGGCAGACAAAACCCGTTTGGCCAAAAGGTTTCTTACAATGGGCGCTTCTATGTCCAGCACCTGCTTAATCTGGTCCCTGATCTTTTGCGTATTGTGGTATTGCAAAAAGTCATCGGATGAAGTGGAACGCACGATGTCAAGGTTACAGATGGTGTAAAGATTACCTGCAAAATTGCTTTTGCTTTCAACTACAACTTCAGCCGGTTGAAAGTTATTTAGTATCAACGGTTCACCCTTTTCTAATTCAGGTGTATAGCTTTGAACAGGCTCTGCTTCAATGATTTTATCATTATTTTCCTCCGCATTCTTTATGGCTTCCAGTGTGTCATCCATCACACGGTTGGCATTTTCCCACCAGTCGGTTGACCATATTTTATGGATATTCCAGCCCAATAATTTTAATACTTCCTGCTGAATGATTTCCCGATCCTTTGCAGTTTTAGCCGAATGATAATTATTGCCGTCGCATAAAATGCCGAGGATATATTCTGAAGGCTTTAGTTTATTTACAATGCCAATATCAATACGGTAGCCGGAGCAGCCGATATTGGTATGTACTTCGTATCCGTGTTGCCTGATTTTCTCCGCCAGTGCTTTTTCAAATCCTCCTTCCCTGGATTCAACCGTTGATTTCCTGGTGGCTAACATAGAACGACCTTTCTCTGCATATTCCAAAAAGGCCTTGATGCCTGCCACGCCTTCAGAGGCAGAACGCGTAATGTCAATCTGGTCGGCTCTTAGTGTTGAATACACTTTCATTTCATACCGGGCACGGGTAACAGCTACGTTCAGTCTGCGCCATCCGCCTTCCCTGTTTAGCGGGCCAAAGTTCAGACTCACCTTTCCTTCTTTATCAGGTCCATATCCTACCGAGAACAGTATTACATCCCGTTCATCTCCCTGTACGTTTTCAAGATTCTTAATAAAAATAGGTTCCGTACTTTCCATGGCCACGGCTTCCAGGTGCGGATGTGTTCTCAGCAATTCATCAAACATGTTCTGCATCAGGGTTTGCTGCACCGAACTAAAACTTACTACACCGATACTTCGTTTCGATAACACGGGATCGCTTAACCTGCGTTTTATTTCATCAATGACTGCTTTGGCTTCAAAACTATTTTGCCTGGTTTTACCACGGTCATAATAACCTTCAACGGGTATAAAGTTTACTTTATTGGCAATATCATCTGGCGATGGAAACGTGAGTAATTTATTATCATAATATTTTGAATTGCTAAAGGCGATCAGGCTTTCATGTTTGCTTCTGTAATGCCACAATAAATGTTTGGAAGGCATAGATAATGCCAGGCAATCATCGAGAATACTTTCAAGGTCTTCCTTTTCAATATTGTCTTCATCAATGTTACTGGCCGAAGAAAAGAAACTGGTTGGTGGCATTTGTTTTGGATCGCCAACGATAATCATATTGGCAGCCCTCGCAATGGCACCCACGGCTTCGCAGGTAGGCATCTGCGATGCTTCATCAAAAACTACCAGATCGAATTTGGGACCTGCTGCATCAAAGTATTGTGCTACCGAAATAGGGCTCATCAGCATGCAGGGAGCTATCCTCGGAAGCAGATTAGGAATGGCATCAAACAATTTCCGGATGGGCATTGCACGGCCATTATTACCGATTGTTTTTTTCAATAAACCAATCTCCGATGACTGGGCAGCTTCCTTTGTAAAGTCAGGTATTTTGGAAGCCAGTTTTGCATAGAGTTCTTCTTTGGTGAGCTTCTCAAAATACGCACTCATTTCTCTGAACCGGCGGATCTTATCCTCAAACAACCTGCCATTAAAAATATTCAATGCCGCTTCTTTCTGTATCATGTAGTTAGCGCAGGAACGGTACAATCCTTTTTTATAAGCATCGGTTACCTGCTTACTTTCTATCCGGCCAGTTTCGTATGCTGCAATAACAGGTGCAAGCCCGGCTTGCAGGGCGCTTTTTTTTGCATTCAACCAGCTAATCCAATCCTTCAATTGTTCAATGGCTGCCAATGCCTTTTCTAAAATGGTGGTCGCATCGGTAATGAAATGATTGGCCGGTATTTTTATTTCAGTAAGATCAATACCCAAACTCTCTTTTAGTTTTCTTTCGAGGGCCTTTACCTGCAAATGCAAACCGGTAAATGGTTGCAAGTATTTTCCATGTATCGCAAGAAAATTATTGGCGCCTTCATTCAGTTGATTACCCATATGATTCCGCCACTGTCTGGCACTGGTTGCACTACCGGTTACAAGGATTATTTCCCGGTTAATATGAATCACCGTATTTGAAATAAGCACCAGTTGCTGCCAGTTACACTCGCCTCCCTTCCAGAGAAATCCAAGCAGGGGAATTAAGAAGGGTTCATTCCGGTCAATTACCTGTTGTACTTTCTGGAAGGCTATAATTTGTTCCAGCAGTGAGGTGATTTCGGTATGATCAATTTTGCCATTTAGTGAAATAACTTTCAGCGCATTCTTCACATTTTTTTGTTGAAAGTATTTTGGCAGAAACCATTTGGTAGCGGCAATATTCCATTGAGTCAATAATTCGGTGGCATTGATTGTTAGAATGGGCTGCTGAAAATGCTTCAATAATTCAGCCCTCATCCCATCTCTTTTATTGCCTTCTTCACACAATGCTATCAACTGTCCCAGCACCTGTTCTACATTATCTGTAGTGAATATCGATGCAGGTATATCGGGCAACGTAGTTAGTAAACGGGCAATGCTGTTCAGTGATTCAAATTGCTCCCGGTTAATGATAGGAGTAGTGATTTGTTGCCTGGCACAAAGGGTTTCACCTGCAATGTCATATGTCTTATATACCTGAATTATTTCGCTTAATAATTCCTTTGATTCATTTTTAAGTTGCTGAGAATATACCTTTGTTGTTACTGGTTGCAGTGGATGGTTATAGGGATGGGGCAGCAATGAACCTGCGGCCTGTATTTCTTCGGCCACATCATTCCAGTACGTTACATCGGTTCTGCTGAGTGTTTCAATTGCTGCATCCGTAAATTTTATTTCGTTTGGTATCGCTTCCAATTGTGCATCTGTAGAAAAGCAATCATACACCGAAAATCCGAAAGGATATTTTTTATGCAGCGCCAACACATACCCATTCAATTCGGTCCTGATCAAATGAATTCGCTCTGCTTCCGATCTGTAATTTTCAGGAGCGATCACTTTTGTTACAGCAGAGGTTCTTTTTAATTGTTCCAATACTGCGGATTTTCTGGATTTATTGGAATGTAATTCCAGGCAAAATGCGCCAAGTCCTATTTTTTCAAGCCGATCTCTTACAACAGAAAGTGCCGCCATTTTCTCTGCCACAAACAATACCTTTTTCCCATTGTATAATGCATTGGAAATAATATTGGTAATAGTTTGCGATTTACCGGTGCCGGGTGGGCCATGCAATACAAAACTTTTATCTGTTGCTGATTCTGTTATGGCTTCCAGTTGTGATGAATCAGCACTTATAGGTAGTACAATAGTAGCGGGATGATGCAACTCATCAAAATTGATAGTGTCTGATATGAGTTCGGGAATATCCCATTCTATCTTACCTGAAATTAAACTGGCTACTATTTTATTTTGAGAAAGTATTGCTGAGTTTTTATGGATGTCATTCCACATGATAAACTTGCTGAAAGAAAAAATGCCCAGGAATATTTGTTCTTCTACATCCCACCTTTTTTTTGTCATAATACCCTGCCGGATAATATTGAACACCATCTTTAAATCGACACCACTTTCATCTTTGGGTAAGTTTTCCAGACCACCAATATTAATATCGAAATCTTGCCGGAGCATCTCCAGTAGGGTAATGTTCATCATTGTTTCTTCTTCCCTGGTACGAATAACAAATCCTTTTGAAGCAGATTTACGAACGATCTCAACCGGCATTAATAATATTGGAGCAAATCGGGGTCGTTCACTTTCCGGTGTTTCAAACCATTTCAACATCCCTAAAGAAACATATAAGGTATTAGCTCCGTTTTCTTCTAACGATAAACGGGATGACCTGAATAAATGCGTAAGGCTCGCAGTTAGGTCATTTTCTGTAAGATAGGACCTCAGACGTTTTTGAGCAAATTCATGGTTAATTAAATCAGCAATTGGTTCTGATACATTAATCGATTGGTACACCCCTGCGCTGCGAAGTGGATTATCCCAGTCCGTAGGTTTTGGAAGAATTTGAAACTCATTACCTGCTGCAAGCTCATCTTCCAATTTATGCAGTTGGGTGAATATAAGCTGTACAGTATTTTTTGTTATTCTTAGATTCAGCAGGTTATTTCGTAATGTGAGGTCCAGTAATTTTCTTTCCCACAATTGCTTTTTAGAAACCTCAATGCGACTTACATCTACCAATTTTCCGGTGGATACAATTTCATCAGGAATATGACTGTTTCTATTTTGTGTTGGTTGTTCTACAAATTCTACACCATTCAAAGTTTGTACCCTTAATGGTAAAGGCCTGATGCCACTAAATCTCGCACGTCTAATATCAAGAAAGAGTAGGAAGTCATCTTCTTTCAATAATTTATAATTGGCGGCCTGTACTGCAGCATCAAAGCCTCCAGTATTCCCCGCATTCATGAAAGTACCCTCCAATAACACTATATCATTTATTCCATCAGCTGTTCTTTTGGTCAACAAGGAAAGATCATCATTAACACTGTCAGGAAAAGACTCGTCTGTAAGCCAGCCTCCAACAAATGCATGGCCTTTAACAACTATCAGGATGGGATGTATGCCAACTGCTTCCAGGCAACTCGCATACAGCAACGAGATATCGAGGCAATTCGCCATTTTTTGACTGAAGATTGTGTCACACATACGCACCCGCTGACCGGTATCTTCAAAACTGGCAGGCACTGTACAATAAACCAGATTCAATTCAGCAATGGCTTCATAAATTGCCGCCATTTGCTTTCTCACCCTGTCAGGGTTCTGACTCTGGTATTCGTCGAAAGAAGGCTTGCCCGTCCATTGTTGTAAAACGGCCGAAGCTCTTATTATAATCTTGGCTATTTCCGGGTGATTGGGCGTAACGAATGCCGCCAACATTTCCGGAAGAATTCCTATTCCATTCCACTGCTCATAGGCCAATATATTGATGCTGTATACTTCATTGTAGATTATTTCATTTTCGGATTTAATTGTCAATGAAAGGCTGCCAACGATTCTCTCTGTTAGTGCAGCCAGATATCTTGTAATGGATTTAATATCGACCGGGCCTAAGTCAACCATATCATCTTTGGGTAACAAATCAATTTTTTTATTCCAGGGAATAGCAAACTCAGGCTCTGAGATTATTTCAATTGAAAGATTGGCCAGTGCATCCTCACCAATGTTTTTGATAGTTAGTTTTCGGACAACCGGCACATGATTTTGCTGCATGGCAAAATTCACGATCGGGCTATAGATCAGATCAGCTTCTATTTTGGCGGTTAATTCGTTCATTGGGCAGGAATATTCTTTTTAAATTTAGTACAAATTTATTTTTAACTATTACCTCTTCATATGAAATAAATATTAGGGATGTATAAATGTACTTATTTCCAGTGAAGATTGATATTTGGATATAAAGGTTTATCTCCTGATGCAGGACTTCTTCCATTAGTGCACGCAACCTTCACTGGAATTGAACAGATGGCCCGCTTTTACTGGGTCTCTGCCACACAGTTTTATCATTGTTTTGATTATTTCATTTTCCAATTCCAACTCCATCAGACGCATAGCATCAGCAACGAGGAGGGGATGTTTTATTGCTGGCATCTGTTAGAACATTCCCTAGATATATAAAGTGCAGCTATTGCTGGGAGAGATAAAAAGGTTTTCCCTGTTCGACCTCGTAGGTTGCTTTACTTATTTTGCACAGGCATTCAATGGTTAGCAGTGCTGTAACCGGTTTGTGGGCAAAGAGTTTAATTGACCGTTGTAAATCATGCAGGTTATCCGGAGCCCTGTTGGTGTAAAACAGGCCGGTTCCCTCATCTGTAATTTGTTGTTCCGACCACTCCTTCCAGTGAAATCTGTAAAATAGAAACACCATTCCAAACCCTTTTAGCAAGCAATATTAAAAATAGCAAAGTCAATATGTTTTAAAGGGAGGACATACAATTGTGCCGGCTGATAGTATAGATGAAGAGAAACTTTTGTCTCAACTCAATAATAAAAGTAGTTTACAGCATCCGGTTTACAGGTGCAGTTATTTGCCAGCCATCCGGATGGCAAACAAACCCGCTAAGATGGCAATGGCTATCACGGCGAGCCTGACAATCCATTTTAAAATGGTGAGTTGTACTGTATGCTCTTTCATATGCGGGGCTATGTTTTATGGATAGTAAAAATACAGTCAGCATAGCGGTTATATTTTAAGTGTGGTAACTCAAAAATTCCTTGTCTATGCTCACTTTCTTTACTTACATAACTGGCAACTTGGGTTAATTAAGCAACTCATAACAATCCAATGTTCAGCCTTTAGTATTAGAGCTATTCCTGCAACTTGTTTCGTTCAATCCTTTCTCTGGCTTCCGTTAGTATACTATGAATCTTTTTTTCTAATTGTTTCTTCGGTGGCAATTCTGTCCAATATTCTGCCACCATAATACCATCTTTGTGCATTTCCAACAATTCGATTTGTTCCCTGCTGCTTTCAGCACATAAGATCAATCCCACTGGTGGTAGCTCACCTTCCTTCTTTTCGTATTTATCCAGCCATTTTAAATACAGTTCCATTTGTCCTTTGTGCCTGGCTTCAAATTTTCCTAATTTCAGTTCAACCGCTACCAATCGTCTTAGGTTACGATGATAAAATAAGAGGTCTAAGTGAAAATCTTCTCCATCTATTATCATCCGTTTCTGCCGCTCTATAAAAGCAAATCCTTTGCCTAATTCTAATATGAAAGCTTCCAATTCCTTAAGAATTGCCAGTTCCAAATCCTTCTCTAAGTAGGCATTTTGCAAGCCTAAAAAATCCAGGAAATACGGATCTTTAAAGTTGTTATGGATGGCCGGATGGTTGCTGGTATTTTGAAGGTTGGCTATTGCTGTTCTTTCAAATTCTTTACCGGAAATATTCTTTCGCAACTCCCTAACCCCTAATCCTCCTTTAACTACAGCATTTGCATAAAAAAGCTTGGCCTCAGCATTTTTAAGAGGCAATAAAATCAAGATATGTGACCAACTCAATTGTCGTGACAGTGTAACGACAATTGAGTCATCCCTGAATTGCTCTGCAAATTGTAGCATTCTGCGAAGATTTTTTTCTTCAAAGTTTCTTCCGTACTTCTCTGTCAATTGTCGTGACAACGTAACGACAATCTGTTTTCCATAATCAGCCCGTTTATTTTGAAGTATGTTTTGATTAACACGGTCGCCAATATGCCAGAAAAGCATAGTAAGAGCACTATTTACCTGTGCTACAACTTGCAGCTGGCTCTGCTCAATAAGCTGTGAAAGCTCATTGAACAAAGCTTGCTCTGTTGATATTTCATTCTTTTTTTTAACCATAAATTTCATTTTTTATCACTCGATTCAACCCTGAAAGGACATTTGCTGAACCTGATTTTTCCTGCAGAATAAGTATAAGATCCTCCCAGTACTTTGATAACAAAACTTGTTTTAGCCCTTTGCAAATAAGAAATGATAGCGTTTCTTCAAAATGGTTCCATTTCACGTTATATATTATTTCATTTCGGGCGGAATACCAAGATTGTGCCTATACGTTTTTGATTCAACAATGGCTATCACCCCGGGCCTGAAAATCCATTTTAAAACGGTGAGTTGTTTTACGTCTTCTTTCATATGCAGGGCCATATTTTATGGATAGTAAAAGTACCCAAAAAAAAGGGCTGGCTGTTGAAACAGTAACTATATACAACATACAAAGTTTATATTCGCTGTCTACTACACAATCCGTAGTTAATCGCAATCTGGCATTTATTCTCAAAGCTGTTATACAATACAACTATCTGGAAGATTTCAGATAGAAAATACAGTTTGTTGGGTGGTATTCCATTGCCGAAATTAAGAAGCAGTTTGATATTTCTGCATCCGTGGTTGGTGCATTTTCCATTACCTAAAATCCTTTCTTTCCGTGGTCTGATTTCTCTACGATCCGCAATATTGTTTGTAAAACATTGCCTACGAAAATCCTATAATCAACAGGATCAATGTTACTGAACAGCCAATGTGGCTGCACGGGTTCATCCATCCGCCTGAATGATACCACCTGCAGGCATCTAATGCAATTTTTCTGCAGCCATTTCTTTGCTGGTGATGCTTATACCATGCAACAACGTAGGAGCAGTTGAATGTTATCAGAAATTTTTCAGCAATGAGGAGGAGCAAGTTTTACTGTAAGCATTTACTGAAACATTCCAGGGATATAAAGTGTAGCTATTGCTGGGAAAGATAAAAAGGCTTACCCCGTTCCAGCTCATAAGTTGCCTTACTTATTTTAAAAAGTCCTTCAATTGTCAGCAATGCAGTAGCCGGTTTGTGGGCAAAGAGTTTGATAGTTCGTACTAAGTCATCCATGTTATCCGGAGCCTTGTTGGTATAAAAGATGCCGGTTCCCTGATCTGTAATTTTTTGTTCCGACCACTCCTTCCAGTGAAATTTGTAAAATAGAAAAACCATTCCAACCCTTTTTTGCAAACAATATTAAAAATAGCAATGCCAATATGTTTTGAAGGGAGGATATAAGATTGTACCGGCGGGCAATATACTTTTTAAGCGAAACGTTTTGTTTTACACCCGTCATTAAAATTAGTATAATACACCCGATACATAAACCATTTATGTGCCAGCCATCCGGATAGCAACCAAACCAGCAAGGATGGTAATGGATATCACCGCAATCCTGATGATCCATTTTAAAATGGTGTGTTGTACTGTATCTTCCTTAATACGCCAGGCAATATCGTACTGATTGTAAAAATAAATAAAATAAAATGCCGGCTGTTAAACCAGTATCCAATTTAAACTTTAATCAACCCGGTAAGATAAAAAAAGTTTTATAGATTAATAGCAATGGTATATTTCACTTCGGCAACCGGTATTAAAGCCGGTTCAAAATCCATGTAGTTTTACACACCAGGGACACACGGGGAAATTAAAATTAAAAGTCGGTTGGGTAGCAGCAGATTGACACAAAGCAAAATTTACTATTAAAAAAAAAGTGGGGTCACTATTTGATATTTACAGGTAACAATTCAAAAAGAAAACAACTGTACTGACCGGGATTTCTGTTCCGGTCCCCCTTCGTAACACAGACATACGAGTTATCTTCAGTTAAAAGTCTCCGCACTGTTACAGACCTGCAATAGGTTTACAACTATTGCATGCAGTTTACGACAGATTCTGATTCAGCGACTGTTAACAGTTTATTCGGTTGATGCATTCCTGCGTTTGCTGAGTTTTATAAATGGTCAAACTGATTGATAATTTTCCATAAAGGAGCGTAATTAGATCGCATGCAAATGTTTTGGACCCTGCAAGTTTTATTTTTTTGTTCCATTTATATTTTTAAATCGCAGCATGCCTCGTCCGTGATATTGTTGGATTTTCAAAACGCCGAAACCCGTCAACTAACCCTGATTTAATCAAGGTTGTGAAGCACCCCGCCTTCCAGATACGGATAAGGAGAAAATAAAATAAGGCTGCAACTGGCAACCTTTTAAATTTATTAAATGAAGTGTTATTGGTTATTTAAATCGTCAATTGCCTAAAGATTTTATCAGCCATCATGATAGCAGCGAATCCGTCTCAAAAGAGATTGCCGAAATAATTCGTAGCTGTCGCACAAGCTGGAGTTATTAACGATTAAGCTTGGCATGGCTGTTACTTGATAGTTATCAAAAAACTTTGCGTTATTTTTCCGCCTCCCTGATCAAAAGCATCTATGATGATGTAGGTATTGACAGTAATGCCCGTAACAAGGTATGAGAAATCATATTCATTTTTATTTTTTGCAGTGGCATCATCAACAAGAAAAGGAGTTGTTTGCCCCTCTTTTGTTAACACAACTTTACTCAGGCTAACTGCCGAACTGATATGACCTTTGATGGTGTATTCGCCATTTGCATTAGCTATACCCTGGGCAACATTATTAGAAAAAGTAAGCTGAGGATGGCTACTTTGTTTTTTACAGGACACAATAAAAAACAGGGCAAACAAGACCATTACAAGAAACGATTTGGTTTTCATTGGGTGGTTTTTAGTGATTTAATGGTAAGACTAGCTAACAACGACCAATGTTGTATGATATTGCAGCCTTTGCTTCTGTTCATCCACAGCGCCCTTCTTTGCACCTCCCCCGCGGCAGAGATATATTTTGTTTTGGTCTGCTTCGATATTGCTTCGGCACTGCTTCGGTAAATACCGAACAAGGGTAAAACAGCAGTAAAATAAACAGCGAAGCAACCCTTGCCCCGGCAGCCTGTTACCTGTCTGTAGTAAATATCGCAGGCTGTAAAACGGTGTGCAAAAAAGTGCATCGCTGTTCAGATTTGCATAGCCACAAAATAGCCGTAAACGAGCTCCGTTTTAAGAAACCTACCCATTGGAGCGCGAGCGTTGGCCCATTGCCTGCTTCAATTGTTGAACCTTTTTTAAAACTAATTTTTATGGAAATAATTAGAATGGAATACCCGGCGGATGCTCCTGTAAGGCAGGCAGTATTGCAGGCTGCAACCGGGAAGGCTTCGATATAGGTGCAGCAAAAAGAACTGCGATAACTTTACCACTACAGGCGTGCAGGCAGCCCTGCCATCCTAAGAAGGTCATTTGTTGTTGTTGTTGTGCTTCATTTAATTCACGGATCAGGTTAATCTTACTTTTATGGCTAACCTTTTAACTGTTGCAGTAAGTTGCCAAATGTCAAAAGGTTTAGCAAGAACTGCATCCGCATTGCACAACTCAAAATCTGCTAATTTTTGTTGATCTGCAGAATAAAGCAGTACCGGGATATGTTTAAATGCGGTGTTGGATTTTAATTCTTTACAGAAGTCCCTTCCGTCATGCCCGGATAGGTTTACATCTAAAATGATTAAATCCGGAATCGCATGATGTAAAATCGCCACGGCCTGATTTTTGGTAGCAGCAGTTAGTGTTTCAAAGTTTTCCAAACTCAATGCGATCGAAACCATTCGCAGTAAATCAGGTTCATCATCAACGATTAGGATGGTCGTCATGCAGAAGGTATTTAAAGTGCAGCAGGCAATTATCCAAACAGTATTAAAGGCAGGCTTCGAAGGAAACTGCTTTAATTAAAAGTCAGACGTCTAAGTCAAAAATAGATAAATCGGCAAATGTTGAAAGTTGTGTTTAACGATTGCACTGGTAACGGCCGGTTATCATTAATCAAAGATTTTTAAGCAATTCTGTTCTGCCGTCCTTGCATGCTAAATATACCGGTTGGAATCTTGTGTTGTTTTGCCAGCGGCGATAGAAAAGACCGCATGTATTACTAAAGGTGAACTGTATAAATGGGTAAGTGAATATATAAGGCCCTGCCCCTAATCAATTTTACAGTTGCTGCGAAAATGAGCTTTATTGCAATCATCTACCCTGGTTATAATTGCTCATATACCCTAAGCAATTATTTAATATAAATTGTGCAGAAAGAATTGATATTAAGTATTTGATAACCTTGCCTATCTTCACTTTATTGTTATTTTGAAAGATAAAAAAGCGAATCTTTAATTGCTGTATATACAGAGTTCAACTCTTCTTCTTTAATACAGTAAGGCGGCATGATATACACAATATTACCCAGCGGCCGCAGAAAAATTCCTTTGCTTAAATAATACTGGTAAGCGGTTATTTGAATATTGTTGAAATATGAGCTGCTTTCGCTTGTGCTGAGCTCAACAGCAAGAATAGTGCCTTGTTGCCTTACCTCTTTCACAAAAGGGTGGCTACGAATAGTATCAGCAAAAATTCTGTGGCTGTTAGTTATCCATTGTATTTGCTGCTGGCACTTTTCTGCAATCAATAACTCTGTACTTGCATTGGCAGCGGCACAGGCTAAAGGATTGGCTGTATAGGAATGTCCATGAAAAAAAGTTTTTGTTGTATCATCATCATAAAAAGCATCAAAAATTTGTTGAGTGCAAACTGTAACACCCAGCGGCATAAAACCGCCCGTTATCCCTTTGGACAAACAAATAATATCCGGTTCATTTTTCAAATAATTGATGGCGAAATTTTTTCCTGTTCTTCCAAAACCAGTCATTACTTCGTCCGCAATACAAAGGATATTTTTTTCCCTTGCAATGGCAATGAGCGCATCTAAGTATTTTGCTTCATACATCAGCATACCAGCAGCCCCCTGTACCAATGGCTCAAAAATAAATGCTGCTATGTGCTCTTCTGCTGCCCAGGCATACAATTGCTGTTTAATGCTGTTACTATTATTTTCATTGGGAAGCGGCAGTCTTTTTACATCGAACAGGAATGGCTTGAATGCTGCATTGAACTCATTTCTTTCTGCCACGCTCATTGAGCCAAAAGTATCGCCATGATAAGCATTTTCAAATGCAATGATGGTTGTCTTATTTTTTAAGCCTTTGTTATACCAGTATTGTATGGCCATCTTTAAAGCTACTTCGACTGAGGTGGAACCATCATCAGAAAAAAACACTTTGGCAAAATGAGCGGGTAAAATATTGATTAGTTTTTTTGACAACTCGATAGCTGGTGTGTGGGTAAATCCTGCAAAAATTACATGCTCCAAAGTTCTTGCCTGTTCAGCAATAGCATTGGCAATATATTCATTGCAATGCCCGTGGATATTGACCCACCAGGAAGCAATGGCATCAATGTATTCTTTTCCATCATCCGTGTACAACGTGCAGTTTTTTGCCTTCACAACATGCAATGGCGGCTGAGCAGTTTTCATTTGTGTGAAAGGGTGCCAGATATAATTACTATTCACTGTTGCCATGTTTACAAATTTATAGAAACCGTTTTTGCAAAGTTTGCTATTGTATCACTGTCAATTTTTTCAAACAGAGGGATAGAAAACAATACTGGAAGTTGTGTATGTTGCAAAATAAACGCTCTTGTTGACTCAACTGCTTCCCCGCTAAATACCAGGCCTTTTATAGCAATATTTTTTTGCAGTAATGCATTAACCGTTAACAATGTATGGTTAATACTACCAAGATAATTGTTGCTTACGAGAATTACAGGCAGGTTGAATTGTTGTATTAAATCTATATTTAAAAAATTGTTTGAAAATGGGCTCATGATACCGCCTGCGGTTTCAATTGCTAAGGGCTTTGTGGTTTTAGGTAAAATAAAATCCGATGGCCTAATTTCTATTCCGTCCTGTATTGCTGCATAATGAGGAGAAGCAGGAATACTTAATCTGAATCTTTCCGGGTGTATAAAACAATCCTCGTTTGTGACATTTTTTTTGATGAACAAACTATCGGAGTTGGCTAAATCCCCTGCCTGTACGGGTTTCCAGTAATCATAACCAAGTGCCTGACAAATAATTGCTGAGCAAATAGTTTTACCAATACCAGTATGAATGCCTGCGATAATAATGTTCATTGTATTATGTATGACCGGATAAATAAAATTGTTTCATTTAAGAAATCGTCTATTTGCTTTTTGTTATTAAAACTGTGCAAACAAATCCTGATTCTTTCTTTACCTATAGGAACAGTGGGTGATAATATCGGTCTTACAAAAAATCCTTTATCAAATAAATGATTGGCCAACATCTTTGTTTTAAAATTATCCCCCACCATAATACCCTGGATGGGAGAATAGCTGTCAAGAAAAGAAATATTACTGATACGGCTGATAGTGGCTCTAAAGTAACTAATCAACTCATTTAATTCATTTCTGTCAGCAGTTGGTAATAAACTGTATGCTTTTTGTAATTGCAAATAAATGTGTGGTGGCAAGGCTGTGGTGAAAATAAATGACCTTGCCTGGTTAAGTAAATAGTTTCTCAATGTATTACTACCAACCACCACTGCACCATGCAACCCAATTGCTTTTCCGAACGTGTGTATGGAAGCATAGACTTCCCTCTCCAAACCATATTTACAAACAAGGCCATCTCCCCTGTCACCATAAATTCCGGTGGCATGTGCTTCATCCACTATTAGTAACGCTTCGTGTTTTTTACAAAGCATTGCTATCGCTTTCAATGGTGCTTCATCTCCATCCATCGAGTAAATGGATTCAACGGACACAATTTTCTTACCGGTAGCCACCTGTAATTTTTTTTCAAGATCAGCAAGGTCATTGTGTTTAAACCGGACACGGTTGGCATAACTTAGCCTCATGCCATCAATAATACTGGCATGTATGTATTCATCAGAAATGAACGTATCTCCTTTAGAAGCAATACAACTGAACAAACCCACATTGGCCATATACCCAGTGTTGAAAATCAATCCTGCCTCCCGGTTGTGAAAGTTAGCTATCAGTTGTTCTGTTGATTCTGCCAATTCAGAATTGCCTGTAATGGAACGGGAACCTGTTCCGCCGGACGGAACATTATTTGTTTCAGTTTGATTGAGTATACTGCTTTGTGCAAAACCGAAATAATCATTGGAACTAAAATCAATCTTATCAGTCGCATGTATCAGCGTACGGATTGTACCGGCAGATTTTTTCTCTTCCAATTTTTGCTGAAGGGATGTGTCAAAATTTTCGTTGGCAGTCACAAACAGGTGGTTTACTATAAAATGTATAAAAAAGGCAAGTTCTAAAAAATTAATTTCACTTGGTAGTGCATGACGGTTTCATCCTTCGGGATAAAGAACAAGGCATAAGTTTATGCAGTCTTTTCAACCAGTTCTTTTTCCTCCAATCCTTTAAAAGCCTTACGGGGAGTAAGCCCCAGCATCTTAAACATTCGCATATCTGTATCAAAATCCGGATTGGGTGTGGTCAATAATTTTTCACCGGCAAAAATAGAATTGGCACCTGCCATAAAACACAAAGCCTGTTCAGCAATGGTCATTTCATTTCTTCCTGCACTTAATCTTACCACACTGGCCGGCATTAATATCCTGGCAGTAGCAATCATCCGGAGCATTTCATCTATACCAATACGTTCATTGCTTTCCAATGGAGTTCCTTTTACTGCCACCAGTGCATTGATGGGAACTGAGTCAGGATGCTGTTGCATTGTAGATAAGGTGTGCAGCATTTTTATTCTGTCCTCATCTGTTTCGCCCAATCCAACTATACCGCCACAACAAACACTTAATTTGGCCTTGCGTACATTGTTCAATGTATTTATCCTGTCTTCAAAAGTTCTGGTAGTAATGATGTTATTGTAATTATCACTGCTGGTATCAATATTATGATTGTAGGCAAAGCAGCCCGCTTCTTTTAAACGTTCGGCCTGCTCATAAGTGAGCATACCCAATGTGCAGCATACTTCCATGCCCATATCGTTTACTTCACTTACCATTTCGAGCACCCGGTCAAAATCTTTATTATCTCTCACTTCCCGCCATGCCGCCCCCATACACAACCTGGATGCTCCATTGGCTTTTGCCACCGCAGCTCTCTCTTTTACTTTCTCCACGCTCATCAATGGTTCAACTTCTATGGCTGTATGGTAACGGGCTGCCTGCGGACAGTAAGCACAGTCTTCTTTACAGCCGCCAGTTTTGATAGAAATCAGGCTGCTGATCTGTACTTCGCTGTACGTTTTATTGCCGCGGTGTATAGTGGCTGCCTCATAAATTAAATCCAGTAGCGGACGGTGATAAATATTTTCAATCTCAATTAAAGTCCAGTTGGTTTTGATATTCAAAGTAATAATTTTTAATGCATGCAAATATAATGGTTCATAAGTGCAGTATTGCGTTAGTTTCGTTCTATGCAGGAAGCAGCTTCTGTTTCCTCATCCAAACTTCTTCCCATATCCTTTCCTCATCTTCTATCCGTAAAATAAGTGTCAGGCAATATCTTTCCCATCGGTGACAGCCTGCCTAGCCAATTTTAAATATACCTGCAGATTTTATTCTTGGGACTGTGTCATAGTATCCTTCAAAATTTATCTACTACCAATATTTTAAAAGTTCCTGGTATTGTAGATGGTCTAAAAGTTTTGGGAGTTGTTGCCTGAAATTTTGCAGTGGGTAAATAAATCTTGTGTGTACTTTGATCTACCGTTAAAGTCCTTGCACCTTTTTCTGTTTTTAGATTTTCTTTTACAACAAACTTATCAGCTGATAATTCATTTATTATTGTTAAGGTACCTTCACCATTTGATGAATAAACAGTTTTAAGTTTCTCGTCAAAACCTACTGCATCGCATCCATCTCCAATTGCCAGCCTGGTAATAATTTTACCATTTTTAGCATTCATTACAACAAGTAATTTATTACCACATCCAATAAATAAACGCATCGTATTTTTATCCATTGCTAAACCAGAAGGACCTGTACCGGGAGCGACCGGCCATCTATCTATAATTTTATAAGTTTTTGCATCGATCACATCAATTTCACTTTTCTCGGAATTATTGACATAAATTTTTCCCACTCCATCACTTGTAGCTGTTTCTGGCCAGCCGGTTAATTGTATGGTTGCAGCCACACTATTAGTTGAAGGATCAATTACTGTCATATTCTTACTCATTCCATTACAGCTGATAACTTTCTTTGAAAAGACATCATAAAATATACCATCTGCAAACTTACCTGTCGGAATGTGTGCTATTACTTTATTTGTCTTTAAGTCGAAGACAATAACACTGTTTAAACTTCCGTTGGTAATATATCCTTTACCTAACTCATGAACGAGGGCAATTCCATGCACATCTTTTTCGCCTTCAATTACGCCTATTGAGTCCCCGTTTAGCTTATTTAAAATATTCACTTGTGAACCATGCGAGATATATAAGTTGTCTGATGCGGAGTCGACAGTAAGGTAATCATAACCCCCGCCACTTTTTATGTGGAACGTCTTATCAATACGGTAAGCTGTTTTGCTTTGACTGTAACCGGAGATAAAAGAAAAAACTGAAAGCAATGGTAAAATCAGTGGCAACTTTTTCATTTAAAATTATTAAAGTGTTTTTAAATACCAATATAACCAATAGTATGAATAATTTATCACTAGTTTTTTTGCATCTACCAAACACCTTTTTATCAATACTTGTATTGTCGCAATGCTATATCACTAAACTTGCGGCAGTTAAACCAAGATACAACGTATTTTCGAAAATTAAATGATATATGCTTTCCGTCCTTTGGGCCTTTTTCAACTTTGGAAATTGCTGTAAAGTAGGAAGTAAAGACCGGTAAACATATTGAAATGACCCGGCACAGTACACCTGCCTTATTTCTTTCCGCCTTCGGCAAATAAGACAGGAGAACTATGCCGGACAATGTTATTGGTCATTGAGATTGGCTCGTACCTCACCAAACACAATTCCAGATGTAAAAAACTTCACAGATTTCGCCAACAAGATTATTTAAGTATTGCCACCTGAGAATTCACAAAACAGATTTATTAAGCAATATTATTTAAAACTCGTTCATCCTTATCTGTCGCAAATTTCTTGACAGGCTTTGACAAAAGCAAGGTCTGCGTTTCGCCAAAAATGCAAGGGCGAAACTTGCCACCGGTTTTGCAAAAACAATCTCCACCCCGGTTTGGCCTCCTTCGGAGATACATCTGTGGGGTAGTATTCTTTTTACAAAAACCTTGCTTTTGCCAAATCCCTTTCAAGGCCGGGTTGCTACGATTAGAACGAACGAGGCGTATGCCGGGTTAAGAAAATCATCTAAATATAAATCGTATGCAAACAAAACAACTTTCAGCACTTATGCGGCTTTCATGGAAGATTCAGCACTCCAAAAAAACAAGCCGTTCAAAATCCCTTGTATCTGCATGGGTAATTTATCAGCAGGCAGACATCATGGTTTACTATCTGGTAAAAAAGCACACACAGGAACAGCGAACAACTGCAGGAATTGACAAAAATCTGAAACTTATTTTTTAAACATAAAATCTATCAATCATGGAAATGACAGCAAGATTAACAGGTGATGCAAAAATCAACACCCTGAAAAACGAAAAGCAGGTAGTGAATTTTAATGTAGCTATTAATGATAGCTACAAAGCAAAAGGCAGTGATGAAACTACTAAAATTGTGACCTATGTGCAGTGCGATTATTGGGTAAATCCCGGCATTGCCCAGTTCCTCACCAAAGGCAGTTTGGTTGAGTTGCAAGGGCGAATTGGCGTAAATGCTTACACGGGTAAAGATGGGGAAGCAAAAGCCACTTTGACTTTTCATGTCAACACTATCAAACTACACGGAAGCAGCAGCACTAAAAATGAATCTCCTGCAAAAACTTCTGAACCGGCAAAAGAACCGGCAGCCGATGACCTCGCATTTTAAAATTTTCTCACAACAACATTTTCAAAAAATTAAAATCAATTATCATGGCACACAATTTAAATTTCAACGAGCAAACAGGTAAACACGGTTTCTTTTCAGTAAAGGAAAAAGCCTGGCATGGATTAGTATGATTTTGCCGAAGGCAAAGGTGGTAACCTGGTGGACTTTGGAACAAGATATCATCAATGCTCCGTTAGTGAATTTTTGCACACACTGGAGATTTTTAATCCATCGGTTAAACAACAACAAGTTCCTGCGATGGTTTCTTCAGAAAAAGAAGAAGAGATGAATAAAATAACAGTTTTATCAGCACATCATATCAGTGCCACTGCCCTTGTCAAATATCTGCAGACAAGAAGAATATCTTTTGACTCAACAATCAAGCCCCGCAAGGTATGCTTGGCCGGAGGGATAACTTAGTATTATACCGCATGCATATTTGAAAAGCAAGATTCTTTCAAAATAGCTAACAGCAAAATCATTGGAATATTGAGTAGCTCTTTTAATTTCAACAATGATCGGGTTATTAATTTATACGTAGCTTTTACTGAAATGTTCATTACCTGTGCTACTTCTTCAAACGATAAGGCTTCATAGAATCTAAGAAAAATAGCTTCTCTTTGGCGGGATGTAAGACTTATTAATGCTTGCTTTAATTGTTTGTTTAATTCAGCACTTGTTTCTCTATCAATTATGATATTATCAATAGAAAATTCTGGTTCCTTATTTTGAAAAACAACTTTTTGCTGCTTTTTTTGTTCTTTAAAAATGTAATTCCGAAATGAATAAAATATATAGCTATGAGGAGAAGAAATATCCACGAACTTCTCTCTGTTATTCCAGACCATAACAAAAACCACTTGAATAGCATCTTCAATCAACGCGGTATTATCTGTAAACTTTCTACCGTAATTGTACAATTTTTTGTAGTAAAAAATATAAGTTTCAGAGTATGCTTCTATATTTCCTTGTTCAATGTGATTCCAACGTTCACTTTCCAAATTAAAGAATATAATTTAAGGTTAGAAATGTTTAAAAAGAACAAGGCCGCATAACCTGAAACCTTGTTCCTGTTTGTTTTAACTCTATTTACTTTTTTCATACTGATACAAAAAATCATAACTTTAAAGAATCAGATTCTATGATAAAAGATAATAAAAATTATCTTATCCATTTTACAACTACCTTATCTAATACTATGTTTAAAAATACATTTTTTTAAATTAGTATCCTAATTATATTCAAATCCGTTTTCAATTAATAGGATGATATTCAGGTTATTAGGCACCATGTATTTAACCAAATAAAAATGCTTATATAATTTAATATCTATCAACTTAAATAGCAGCCCAAAATGGCGAGACTTATACAGATATATAATTTAACTGAATTGTAATCATCAGGTTTTTTAATATTCACAGTAGTGAGGATTACTTCCTTCCTATTTCCATATTTGTTCATAGATAATTTCAAAAACATTAATAGCGCTTATGTTATTTTTTTGCAGGTTTTGGCAAGTGATTATCACAGGACAATATTCCGGAGAAACCCCGATTCGTCCATGTGAACCTTTTATCAAAGTTGCATCAAGAGGTATAACATCCATTACATATCTTAAACCCAATTTTTTTCTCAATAATTTATAGGCTGCACGCAACTTTGAAGACATGAACATTTCGACCGGATCATACCCGGGTTTCTTATGTATATCCACACACCTTGCATAATCAGGTGCTTTTGCATCATCCATCCAGAAATAATAGGTGAACCAGCTTTCTACATCAGCCATTAATACAAGGTCTCCGGCCCTGTCATGATTAATACCATATTTTTCCTGAACTACTCTGTCAAGAATTAATTCTATACCGGAAACTTTTTCCAATAGACTTCTTACCTGCTTTGTTACGGAAACATCATTAATATAAACATGAGCCACTTGGTGGTCTGCAACTACAAAAGCTTTGGAGGCTCCTGCATCCATCAATTCCAATCCCCGTTCAACCCTTACTTGTAATAATCCTTCTTCTCTCAATAACCGGTTTAGGTGAATGGGTTTACTAACGGGTGCAATACCATATTCAGAAAGAATAATAATTTTTGCATTTTTCTTTTCATAAAAAGTTACCAACCTCTCCACCACTTTATCAATCTCCTGCAAATCCTTTCTGATCTTCAAAAGATCAGGACCAAATTTTTGGAGACAATAATCCAGGTGTGGTAAATAAATCAAACTGAGTGTAGGATCGTACCGATCATCGGTTAGCATGGATGCGTCAGCAATCCATTGGGTAGATTTGATGTTGGCGCCGGGGCCCCAAAATTGAAACAAAGGAAATTGACCTAATTGATCTTGTAGCTCATCCCTCAATGCTGCAGGGTATGAATAGCAGTCAGGAAGCTTGCGTCCATCTGCAAGATACTGAGGCCTTGGTGTTACAGAATAATCCGCAGAAGAATACATATTGTACCACCAAAACATTTGTGAACAGGTAAAGGAAGCTTCTTGCTTTTTTGCTTTCTCCCATATATTCTCAGCCAATACTAATTTGTTCGATTGCTTCCAGAATTTTATTTCACAGTCTTCCCTGTCATACCATCCATTACCTACAATACCATGTTCAGAAGGCCATTTTCCGGTAAGGTACGTTGACTGTACTGAAGTGGTTACAGAAGGAAGCATAGGAGCAATCGTAGCCAAATATTTTTTTGAAATATATTTTTTTAGAAAAGGCATCTCTCCTATTAAAGAAGAGGAAAGTGCTACTACATCAATTACAACTGTTTTATTCATTTAAATTTCTTTTGCTTTATAAATGCGGTATCACCCATTGCAACTCTCTTATAACAGACTCCTGAATTGGTAATTTCAATACTCCCGGAAGTACTTCCCATGTATATGTTTCCACTTCAAGATGGTTGGTAAAATTTATTTCCTTTTGTAACCGTAGTACTTCTTCAATATCTTTTTGTGTTGATTGCAATGATCCAAAATTTTCTTCAAAAATAGGTACATGAAAATGTGCACGCCATTCAATTACTTCCGGATTATCATAATCAGCCAAAGCTTCAGGAAGATCAGGATACCTTAATAATTCATCATTATTTTTTTTTGCAACCACCTGGTGCAGGTAAGTTGGTTCATTGTATTTCGAAAAGCTTTCTTTTATATTTTGCCTTAACAAAATGTCTTTATTTTTTGCTCCTTTTAGGGCTGCGCTTATTTGTATTTTACCAATCTTTATTCCTGAATGTAAAATTTCCCGGATAATTGCTGCATGAGGCTCATAGCCAATTGCAAAGTGGCACACATCATAACATAAGCGTACATGCTCTTTTAATAACTCTTCCGCCCGCGGAATGGTAACATTAAATTTTGTGGCAATAGTTTTTGCTCCCCCTGGAAGCAGCTCCGTTAAAAACCAATGAATAAATTCTTTCCCTGTTTCAAGCATTCCATCAGGCTCCGGTTCAATATCAAGGTGTAAAATTTTCCCGGTAGATTGATGAATGTCTATAAGACTTTTTACTACTGATACAATATTATCAGTGCTCAATTTCATAGCATTTTTTAATGCATCCTCCTGTTTAAACCAGTGTTTATAACTCAATGGTGATGTAGAAATACCACCCTCTGTTCCGGCAGGTAAAAGGTCTTTCAAAATTTGAAATAATCTAATGGTATATGCTACTCTTTCCTTCGTAGTCCAGTCGGGGGCGTGCACCTGATCTTTAACACGGGTATCATGAAAACTGCCATACGGAAACCCATTCATTGTAAATACATAAGCATTGTTTTCATGCAGCCATTGCCTGAACACCTCCAAGTTTTTATTGTCAATAAGCTCAATACTTGCAACGTTTGATAACCGCAAACCTATGCCCATGGCGTTGTCAGGAGACAGTTTCTTTTTTATGCCGGGAAAATATTTTTTAATTTCATTGAAATGATCTTGCCAGTTTTCACCATGATGAATATTGGTACAATATGTTAATTGCCCGGAATTGGTAATCATATATTTGAGTTGTTAAAAGTTTTCATTTCAGAATAAAACTTTATTTGTCGTGATGCTTCTATCAATAAAGTGGTATCTATTTCATGTACCTCTTCTCCCCTTCCAATATCTTGCAACAGCATAATAGTTAAACGTCCACCAAGGTGTTCCCTGAATTCGTTTAATCCCAATAAAATGCTACTATTCTCTTCTATTTGCATAAATGGATGAGAGATTTCAAAACCTAACCGCAACAATAGTTTGACAACTCTTTCAGCTTTTTCTACAGGCAGTCTTCCGGAAAGAGATGAATACGTAGTATCCAATGCAATCCCCATAACGACCGCCTCACCATGCAACAATTCAAAATTAGAAAGTTGTTCCAATTTATGCGCACTCCAATGACCAAAGTCTAATGGACGTGAAGAACCCATTTCAAAAGGGTCACCTCCCGCAATATGCTCCAGATGAAGTTCAGCACATTGCCTGACCAGGTAATTCATTGTATTTAAATTTCGGGAAACTAACTGATCTGCATTGTCCTCGATCCAATCAAAAAAAACAGCGTCCTTTATTAAGGCTACTTTAATCGCTTCAGAAATTCCTGAGCGCCAATCACGTTCTGATTGTGTGGGCAAAAACTGATCATCATTAAAAACACCAACTGGCGGAGCAAAAGTGCCCAGAAAGTTCTTTTTGTTGAAGTAATTGATACTATTCTTTACTCCCACACCTGAGTCGTTTTGTGATAATGTAGTGGTTGGAATTCTGATATGCCTGATGCCCCTGTGAGATACTGCTGCAGCATATCCTGCAACATCCAATACAGATCCCCCGCCGATTGCAGCTATGTAGGAGTGCCGGTCAATATTATATAAATTGACCGCTTTTACAATATTATCGAATAAAGTGAGATCATTCTTTGCGGCTTCACCACCAGGCGTTATTAGTATATCGTCAATTAATTGAACGGTAGTATATTTTTTAAAATAAGAGGAAATTTCTTCTAAAAGATGGCCATGTGCATTCGCAACATTTTCATCGATCACAAAAAAAATTTTTTGAAACTGGGCAGTATTTTTTTGTTTAAAAAAATTATCTAAAATTGTATTGGAAAGATTAAAAAGTGCCGAAGTAAAATAAACTTTATAATCAAAACTTACATTAAATTTCTGTTCTAAGTAGTCCATAAATATTAAATTTCAAAAACGGTTGACAATTTTAAACCCGGCATATTTTTTCTTCACGTTACTGAAAATTTTTTTGCGAGGTATAAAGATAAAGGCATTAAAAGCAATATTAAAAAAGCAAGCCCGGTCGAACCAAATGCCGATGCCCATGAAGCATTGAGAAATATTAAAGCAATTACTCCGGCTTTAACCGCTTTGCCAATATTTTTCCCTACAGGTTGCCGAATGGCTTTAACGAGCGGTATGAAGATCATCGCTGCAAAAGGAAATAGGAAAAGCAATGTCAGAAATTCACTCTTATTATAAAAAGAAATAAATAAAATGGAAAGTATCACCAAAATGTAAAGAAGACCTGCAAAATAAAGTGATTGACTTTTCCCTCCATGTACTTCTCCTCTGCTGATCATTGTAATAGACGCTATATAAATTATGGGGACAATGGCAACATACCAATATAAATTGAGTTGAGTTACCAAAATACTCACACCCAATAAAAGATTTAATCCACGGCACAATCCCATATTTAAAGGACCCAGAAAGGAACGATGCTTCCCCCATTTATTGTACACTATTGCAGAAACAGCAATAATAGTGGCAAGAAATCCGGAAACCAGGTTTACAAAAAATGCAGTAATAATACCCATCAGCAATAAAATGATTCCAAGCAAAGTTGCTTCTTTGATGGTGATGATTCCCATGGGAATAGGCCGCTCCGGCCGCTCTATTTTATCAAGTTCTGCATCAAATACGTCATTAAAAACAACACCTCCTCCATATAGCCCTATTGTAGAAATGCATAATAAAATAAGCGGCAAAATCCAATCAGCCAATAAGCCCTGCTGCATAAAAAATCCTGAAATTGCCACTCCTGCAAGCACATCTGCTATGGAGGTTACAATATTTGCAGGCCTCATCAATTTTAAATACGCAATTGTTTTATTCAAGAATATTCTTTAACTGATGATGATAGAAGAGGAATCAATCCGTGGTTGCTGGCCGCCACGAAGTACTGTGTTGCCTTCAAATTTTTCAGACTGATCTATATTTTTTGAAGTAACAAAATCTCTTTCATCAATCTGGCCACTCTGGGCGAAAGCGGTAATAGCATTTTGATAGGTAACTAATCGTATCTCCACATCGCTAATGCCACGTTGTTTCATCAGGGCCGCCGTTTTAGGAACAGCAAGCGGATCGCTTATTCCCCAGTCGGCTGCTGAATTGATCATAATCCGCTCGGTGCCATATTGCTTAACAATTTCCACCATACGTTCGTTACCCATTTTGGTGAAAGGATATATTGTAAACGCAGCCCAAAAACCTTTATCTAATACATCTTTAACGGTTTCTTCATTATTGTGATCTATTATAACCATATATGGATCAAGCCCATGCTCCAATGCAATATCCATGCTGAGTTGGGTGCCTTTTTTCTTATCGCGATGAGGCGTATGTACCTGTACAGGTAAAGCTGCTTCTTTAGCAAGTTCCAACTGAAGGCGATAATATTTTTCTTCAAGGGCTGTTTGATCATCAAAACCTATTTCACCCACTCCAACAACACCCTCTTTATAAATAAACAAAGGAAGCATTTCCATAACCTGTTCAGCAAGAAGTTCATTATTTGCTTCTCTCGAATTTAAACCTATAGTACAATAATGTTTAATACCAAATTGTGAAGAACGAAATCTTTCCCATCCAATTAAACTACTGTAATAATCCCTGAAAGTATCGGGGCCGGTACGTGGCTGTCCGAGCCAAAAAGCTGGTTCTATAAGCGCCACCACCCCTGCATCTGCCATAGCCTGGTAATCATCTGTCGTACGACTGGTCATGTGAACATGCGGGTCAAAAAACTTCATTCCACGGATACTTTGCAGATCAACGGGAATAGCTTCTTTGGACTGGGTCTCCTTTTCATTTAAAGAATTATTGCAACACATACATTCAAGCGTTTATATTTATCCAATTCAATTTGTTTGCGAGTATTTCGTTTTTAAGTTCCGGTACATTTTCCAATAAATTTTTAGCTGGTGCATATTCACTTTGAAAACATGTTAGCGCCGCAGCCTTTCTTTCACCAATATCTTCTGAAGCAGCTATCTTTTGAATGTCTGAGATATTAGTTTCATCAATGAACCCACCTACCAATCTCCAAAGCTGAATGTTGACCGGTCGCTTAGCTGCCCACCGTTCATGAGCATAATCAATAAGTGTTGAAGCCAATGATAGGTTTGCCCTTTCATCCAAGCCATCAATTCGGTTAACATCTTTTTCAGTAAAAAAAGCTTTTAGCACCAACTGGTTCCAGGCTGCCTCATCCAAAAATTTAGAAGGATATGGATTATCATACATGATTGCTTCGAGTACAATCCCGATGTTACTTCTTATACCTTCTGCACAACGTTTTACCCATTTTTCCGGATAAGCAAAAACCGGCAAAGCAGCATAGAGGTCTGCTAATTCATTCATCTCCGCATTTTTAAAAAGGCCGTCTATTTTATTGATGTAACTATCTTTCTCAACAGCATTCACATGTAACAATATCCAGGTCCTGCATAACCTGTGCAAAGGCCAGCCAACAATAGAAAATCCTGGAAGAATAGCGTTGACCTGTTTTTTTTGATCCGTATTTAGTTTAATTATTTCCCGCCCTGTTTTTCGTGAAATTGCAGCAAAAGAAAGATTCAATTGTGCAGCATTATTTTCTAACGCAACAAGACTGGCTTTTTCTTCAAGCCACAAATAATTATCGATAGTGAGATAATTCTTTATAAGAGTTGATAATACTATTTTCAACTCATCCACATCATACAAATAAATTTCATTTTTCACTGTAATATTCATTAAGCTGCAAAATAGTTTATCGCCAAAGCAGCACTGATAATAAGCAATCCGAAAAATTCTCTTGTCTGTTCAATATAAGGTTTTGTTGCCTGCATATTTTCCACTATACTTTCCCTTTTATACTTTGTTATCCAGTCCCGAACACCGTCTTTTGCAAAAAAAAGTTTGATGGCATATATCAGATAGAAAGCAATAGCAACTAAATCTATTATTGGGTAATATTTCTTAAAAATTGCCAGTCCACAACAAATAGCCGCTACCATATAAATGCTAACCCACAGCCATGCATCTTTATCGTTAACGTTTACATAAGCAAAAGCAATAAATGAAAGGAAGAAAATGACATTTAAAATTGTAAGTAGCATGAAACTGCATTGAGGGTTCAAAGGTAAAACAAGCAAACTATCTTATCTATATTATAGTATATAGGTATTAGAATATTGAAAAGTATATTATTTAAAATTAAACCTAATTTTATAAATTGATATCGTTACCAACATGTTAATGATATATAAATGCTGAATTTCAATTTAGCATTTATATCCTATAAGGCCATCTATAAATTTAAATCTCTTTATGGCTTTTCTTTCTTTTGTTTTTGAATATATTTGGCAACGGTTCCCATAGGTGCAATCCATATTCCATTAGCAGGATTTTGTACATATTCTGCTAGTTGTTTTAACATGGCGAGACGGGTTGTTTGCTCGCCTGAATCCCCCATTTCATGGCCTGCAAGCACCAACCAGTTTCCATTTTTCCTGGCATCTTCCAAAAGAGGGAGAATCTGATCAAAATTTTTACCATCCATTTCAACTCCGGTTAGCTGAGCAAAGTTACAATACGATGGATCATTGGCGGCTTCATCCATCCAGCCCCTACCCAAAAGAAACATTTTTGATACAAGCGGAACATAGCTCTTGGTGTTCGCACCCTTTCCCACAAATTTTTGTCCACATGGATAAGCAAAGACTTCCGCTTTTACGTGCAACAACTCTTCAATAAGTTTATTACATTCCATTAACTCAGTCCGCATATTCTTAAGCGTATAATCTTCTAACGCATTTTTTCGAGACCAGGAAAAATTTCCGGTACAAGGGTGGGTAAGAGAGTGGTTCCCGATTTCATGACCGTTCGCAACTGCCTTTTTCCAACCTTCCAAACGTTTTATGACTGAGGAAGGTTGAACAAAAAAAGTAGCTTTTATGTCATACAAATCAAGTAAGTTCGTACCCACTATTACCTGGCTCTCGCGGGCATCATCAAAACTTAAACTTACGGCTGCCTGTTTACCTTCCGGCCAAGAGAAAACAGCAGAATCCAGCTGTGCATTTGTAACCTCGCTCAAAAGAAATACAAAGACAAAAATCAGCAACTGAGGAAAAACATTAGTTCCTCTTTTGTTACGTTTAATATTTAATGCTAAGATCTGAGTATTCAATTTCATAAAAATAATAATTAAGATATGGAAGAACAGGATGTAGATTTTTATATCGTAATTCTTTAATTGTGACTCCGGTCTTTTGCCCGAATAGGAGGATTGCTTCTCATTTCACCTTGAAGATAACCAGTCACTGACTCTGTCAGATCCTTTGCTGCAGCAGGTGTATATGGAGAAACAGTTGTTTCATATCCACCCTGTTCCCAAGCTGATCCTGTTGGCAAATAACCCAGCCACCCATTGCTATACCCAAAATAAAAAGTGTAGGGAAAAGGAGACCGATCCCTTATTTCATTAGAAATATCACAAAACAACTCAAGCGGCGCACTCCATAATGCAACATCTTCATTGATTTTTAAGAAACGGACAGGCAGCCGGACCATCTTAATACCAGTATTTGTCGTCCGTGTATAATTACCAAGATCCGAGGGCCAGTTTGTTAAACTGGGCTTTCTTGGCGTTTCTATTATCAACGAACCAGACAATAACTTTACCTGATCTGTTGTAGAAGTAATCTTGCGGTTTGCTTCAATAATTCTGTCACCTAACAGCACACGGAATTGTCCTAAATGTCCTGCTTGAGGATTCGGGTATACACTGTAAATTGGGGCCAAATTTCCTGCGGCACCATTAATAAATAGGACTGGTACGCCACACTGCTGCTCCACATATTCTGAAACAATTCCAGGTGCATCTCCGCTAATTTCCAGATTTTCTCCACCTAAAACGGTCCCATGCATTGGGTAATTAGCAATTAAAGCGAGGGGACTTCCATCCTCCTTTTCAATACGCAAAAGCCCGATGCGCCGGTCAACAACTCCGTCTGGGTTGAGTCCAAGGGAAGCTTTGCCATCAATATCAATAGCACGCCTGTTGATATTCGCCTGAGAAAATCCCCAACCTACACCAAAGCGAGCTGGTGCAAGTTTGTTTCGGGCCTCCTTAATACCCTCAATCAATTTCTGTTCTACTGAAGCTGTATAAATTGAATCGACATTGTGATGATAACGTTCACCAAGGAAAATACCGAGCAGTCCCGGAACTCCTACTTCAGGAGCAGAGTGGGTATGAGTTACCGTCCACCACAGATTGGAGGGATTGACTCCTAATTGCCGCTTCACCTGCACTGCTACGTTATCACATTCAGAGGGGGAGATCAGACATATATCGGTTGATACCAGAAAGAATTGGGTAGTGCCATCATCCAAGGCTACAATCTTATGATAGATATGGTCATGAATCCCCATTGATTTCCGGGCCTGATAACCTAACAACATCTTGGAATCATCAGGTGTAATATCAATTTTAACTACCGCAGCTCTAAACCTGCCATTTGTTACATTTAAAGAGGAGCTTGTTTGTTGCGGAAATAGCAACTCGCCAACAAGCATTAAAATCCCCAATATTGAATACCTGAGAAGATTACCTGATAACAAACCACTGTTACGATAACTATGTTTATTTAGTTTTCTATTTATTTCCATAACTATCCGATTATGATTAAATTATTAGTATTTTTTTAGTAAAGAGTAGTGTTTAATTCTCTCCAGTGAAAAACCGAATTTGAAAAATTATTTGTTTTCTCTTAAGTAAGCCAGTAGATCAGCCATTTGCTGTTGATTGATTTGTTTTTCTAAACCAGTTGTCATCGCCGACATATTTAGTGCTTTTAATGACTTAATATCGGTTCTGTTAATTGTTCTTGCTTCAGTTCCAGAGTTTTTCAATTTTATTGCAGTGGCTGTTTCGTTTGAGATGATCCCCTGAATAGATTCTCCATTTTTTAGTTCAACCGCCCAAAGATCATATCCACTTGATATAGATAAGTTAGGCGCCAGAATATTTGCCATAATAGCGTCGGCTGACCAATTATGAATTGTACCTAAATCAGGCCCGAAACTTAAACCCATACCCCCTCTTATTTGGTGACAAAGGGCACAGTTTAACAGAAATACATTTTTCCCCTTTGACGTGTCTCCTTTCATAGAAAGAGATTGTTGATAATCTTTGTTGACCTTTACCCTATCCTCTTCGCTTTTAGTGAGCAGCATTCTAGCTTTACCACGTAATTTCATGTTAGATTGGGCCATTAGCCTTACACTTCGGCGCCAGCCTACACTAGCTGGCTGGACCTTGCCCGCTTCAATAGCATCTAATAACATCGCGATTCTATCATCGTTGACTAAAAAAGTATTCATGGCTGCATCCTGTATTTCCGGGGTTAAATTAGTCCATCGTTGCAACAAGTATTGAGAAACAGTAGTATCAGGTATGGCACTCAACGTGCGTAAAGAAGCTACCTGAATAGAAGATTGTTCACGTGGAGAAATTAATTTTTTAAGAAGATCCGAATAGGGAGCTGGATTTCCAAGTGCTAAAAAATTTATAGCTTCTACTCTTTTCTCTTCAAGTTGGTGCTCATCAACTATAATGGATACAGCTTTTTTTATGGCTTCATTTTTTGAAGTCTCATTTTTCATACCCATTACTTTTAACAGGTCAAAAGAAGCATTGCGTAAATTAGCTGAAGAATTTTCAAAAAATGTTTTAATAAGTATATCCTGTTCTCCATTAAAAGCAGCAGGTGTTTTCTGTGATTTAAATCCTTGTGCCAGGCCTTCCAGCAATGGTGCCTGCCATTCAGCTTGTTGGCCTGTAGTAGCTTTTTGAATTAGCTGGTGCACAACAATAGGTTTTTCACTTCCGCCAATCATAGCCCCTAACCGCTGCACCAGCGAAACATAAGCCGGGACCTCTTTATGAAAACTATCCAGCACTACATTCAATAGAGATGCGGTTTGAGAGGAAGAACCTGACAAAGCTGCCACCTGAACCCATTGGTCATCGATATCTTTGAATAAAAGTTTATTTCTGACCTTTAAAGCTTCGGGCGTAGTTATAGAGCCAAGAGTACACAGCAATTGAAACCGTACTTTGGCGTCAGCATCATCCTGCAATGGGAACAAGGCTTTTGATAAATTAGGTGCAGTAGTCAAATGAAGTTCAGCTAATTTAATGGCGTTTTCTCTGACTCCTGGCACAATATCTTTTAATGCAAATTCAATCAGTTCAGATTTTAGTTCGTGAACACCTTCTAAAGTCCAAAGAGCATGTAACCGTCCCAAAGGAGAAGTAGAATTTTGAACCATCTTCTCTAATAATGGCAGTGTAGTTTTATCTTTTCTGTCTACCAATAAACGCTGAGCATTTAACCTCCACCATATATTTGGATTGGATAATTGCTCTACTAGTTGTTCGCCATTTGCATCACCTAGCTTTAGGCCTTTTGTCCAATCTGCAGTTTTTGTATTAGTTGGTGTTATACGATATATCCGTCCCATGTCATGACCATTATAGAGTTTGCCCGACTTGACCACATCTTCCCCCATCCATTCAGGATGTTCGATAATCTGGCGATAATAATCTACCACATACAACGCTCCATCTGGTCCGACATACATATTTACAGGTCGAAACCAAGCATCCGTGGAAGCGAGAAACTCTTTGTTAGGATGAATACGGCTGGCTACAAAACTGGCACCTTTGTCAGTTAGTTTATCCACATGAACCAAGTTACTAACCGGCTCTGCGACGAAAGAAGCATTGTCAAAAGGTGCTGGAAAAGCACCTCCTAAGTAATCTGTTATTCCGCAAGCTGAAGTTATTACTCCTACATCCGTCAATAATTGACGTTCTGGATTTTTAGTAATAGGAAACACTTCGGCAGCATCGCTGTGATCGGAAAGTGACTGGGTAGCATCGGAAAGAATTAAACTGGGGTTTCGTTTTAGATAAGGAGCTGCGATGACTTCCTGAAATATATGGTTCGAATTACTCACAAGAAAATGATTACCCCATTGATCAAATGTATGGCCAAATTGGGTATTACTTGATGATGTTTCTATTAAGTGTTCATCGGGACGAAATCGTACGGAACGGCCACTTGCATTTTTCGCAAGACGAGGACTATTTGGTTGGTCTGGAAAATAAATTTCACTACCCAGATCGCCAAATTCTTTTTTATATGTTTGTGTCGTAACTGCCCCCTCATGCCCCAGGTAAATCCAATTATCGATCCCTAATACGGGGCTATTAAGGTTATGTTGAGGATTAGATAATGCAAAACCGGTGAGCATTGTGTCCTTGATATCTGCTTTACCATCACCATTAGTATCTTCAAAGTACAAGACATTTGGTGCATCTGTTACCAATATCCCTTTTTTCCAACGCATGATGCTGTTTGGCAATGTTAATCCTTCCGCAAAAATTACACTCTTATCCATACGACCATCACCATTGGTGTCAGATAACAGTTTTATTACTCCAGTACCACTTTTGTCTAGCGGATATCCATGCATTTCAACCACATAAAGTCGACCGTATTCATCAATCTCCATATCAACAGGGTCAGAAATCAACGGTTCTGCCGCAAGTAATTCAATCTTGAAGCCTGGCTCTAGTTCAAATGTAGAAAGCGCATCCTCTACTCGTACCCCCGAATTAGTAGCTTCCGATTTAATATTAGAATTCTTGGAATTGTTATGACAACCAGCCATAATTAAAATAAATAATATAGTGGAATATCGGTTTATTTGGCTAGGGAGACTCATTTTCATGTAATTTTATTGTTGTTAATTTATATTATATGATTATAGAAATATGACTCATATTTATTTCAAATCTGGCGTATACATCTATTTAAGAGATATTAATTCACAGTCACCTATTTCCACCTTTAACGTATATCCCACCAAATTTTCGTAAACAATTTATCTTGTCCATGAAGGTATTTACTAACAGCTTCGGCTGTAGCAGCACCACTGGCATTGGTAATTGAAGTAGGGTAAATTATACGCTTGATAAATTGTCCATTGGGAATATCTCCGTTGCTATTATTGACCATAACCGGGTAAAGTTTCGGATAACCTGTTCTTCTGAACTCTGACCAGGCTTCTTGACCATCCGGGTATAAAGCAATCCATTTTTGAGTAATTATACGTTCAAGTTTTTGCTCAATGGTAGCACCTTCTTCCCATTTGATGGTTATTGATGATAAAGGGGGAGCATTGTTTGCTGAATTTTTTGGGTCAACATAAGCAACTGGGGTATTGGTATTATTATTTAGATAAGCATCCTCACCTCCAACAGCATTCGCCTTAAAAGAGGCCTTAATACCCTGTTCATAAAAGTCTTTTGCAGTACCTCCCATGTTCCAACCTCTTAATGCGCCTTCTGCCCTTAAAAAATAGCTTTCCGATACATCCATCAGTTTTACCGGGGGATTGCCAGCAAAGTTAACCATCGAAAACCCAACATAAGCATCATTAGAAGGAAAGGAGATTCCTTGCCTCATTCCCTTGATTTTATTATTAAGAGCCGGATCTGTCGCTGGCAAAGCATATTTTGATAATCGGGGATCATTATAACCTCCTAAAATAGTTTCTACAGGTGCACCTAGCCTTGTTTCCTGCCATGAAGACGTAATGGTTGCCAAAGGGTGACCGTTACTGGCAGTTATACTGAAAGAACCATCTGCATCAGAAAGCACTACATCGTTAACAGCGGCCTCTGCTTCTGCCTGAGCTTTTACAGAATTTATATAAGAAAGACGCATAGCAAGACGAAGCCTAAGTGTATTTGCCAACTTTATCCATTTTGCATAATCTCCGCCATACTGCGATTTATCAAATTTGGCAAAACGAATCTGATCGGCATTTGGATCAGCATCTTCTGCTTTTTTTAAAGCTGCCACAGCCTGCTTCAAATCAGAAAAAAACAAATTGTATGCTTCTTCCTCTGAATCAAACTTAGCGTCACTAGAAGTGCCATATTGAGAGTAAGGAATAGGTCCAAAAGTATCCACAAGCCTATGTCCTGCGAAAGTTTTCAAGATTAATGCGATAGCATATAAGTCAGGATATTTGACATCAAAACCCTTTTTCTTCATTACTACCCATTGGTCTAAAACCCGGGTAGCAGGAACAGACCATATCCCTGAATTCCAACTGTCAATCATAAAATAGGAAGAATTATTTATGCCGGCAAAGTATGGTTGGGGAAGCATCATATAGCCGCTATAATAATCAGCATTCAGGTTCTGCTGAAATTCATAGTTCCAGGGTTCATCTACCTGCAAAATATTCTTCATCATACCAGGCAACAGAAAACCTCCCGCATTAGCGTCTTGTTCTAGCATCTGATCGGTAATCAATTTTTCATCCGTATTCGGTAATTTAGTACATGAAATAGATAATAAGGATAAAAGACTGATAAATGATATAAGTTTACAGCTAACATTTTTATTTATAAAATTTTTCATATTAATATTATTTAAAATAAATAATTGCACTGCTTTAGTTTTAATGGAAGTACATAATTTTTAAAAATTACAATGTGGCCCTTAAAGAAATGCCATAAGAGCTAGTTGAAGGAAGATTATAAGCTTCAATTCCTTGTAAACTGTTAGACGCGTTAATGCTTACTTCGGGATCAAATGGTGCCTTTTTATAAAAAAAGAATAAATTCCTTCCAACTAAAGAAAAGGTTAGTTCCTTAACCACATGACTAAATTTAGGTAAGGTGTATCCTAGTGACAACTCTCGTAAACGAATATTGGTGGCGTCAAAAAAGTATTCTGAAACAGCACCCTGACTACCTGCACCCGTTTGATTATAATAATAATCCTTTGTATCGATTAATTTTCCGTTCACCATAACTCCACCATTATCCCTGGCAATACCCGTTCTTTTTGATAATCCTTTATAATCCAACCACCGTTCAGTTGCCGAAGCTACACCTCCTCCAAATCGTCCATCAATCAAAAAAGAGAGGGAAACATTTTTAAAAGTAAAAGTATTGTTTAAGCCTGCTAGAAAATTAGGATTTGCATTCCCAATATAGTGATCAGCTGTCGCAGATAATAGTGGTAAACCGGTACTATCAGTCAAAAACTTACCGTTTTGTTCTTTTTGATATACTTTACCAAACATATCGCCATATGATCCATATTTACCATTTACTGGCCGGGTTAGAAAAAGGGCAACCAACCTTGTATCGTTATAATCTGTTAAAACAAATCGATCCGCTTTCAAAAGATTGCTCAACTCCCTTATCTGGTTTTTATTCCGGGCGAAAGTTACCGTAGTTGTCCATTTTACCTTACCCAATGCGGTATTGTAACTCAAAATCGCCTCTATTCCTTTATTTAAAATAGTACCTCCGTTTATCCAGAAATTGGCAGCTCCAGCACCCGCTGGTGCCTGTATCTGAAAAACCTGATCATAGGTAGTGGCGTTATAATAGGTGAGATTTAAGCTCAACTTATCATGAAAGAATCTTAGATCAGCTCCAATCTCATAAGACTTTGTACGTTCGGGTTTTAGCTTAAGCGTATCTGTACCATTAAAAAAAGGCAAGGCATTTCTTCCGTTAATATTACCTCCATTATCCAATGAATAGGGTGGTGCAAAGCTTGCGACGCCAAAAGGCAAACTATTACCTACCTGAGCATAAGATCCCCTTAATTTAGCAAATGATAAAGCGCCCGTATTTCCTCTGTTATTCAATAATACATAAGACAGTCCTACTGAAGGATAAAAAAACGGTTGTGCTACCGTAGAACTCCATTCGTTTCTGCCGGTTACATCCAGGAATAATTTCTCTTTGTAACCAAATGTCAGATTACCAAAAGCTGCCTGATTTAAGATCTTTGTTTTCGATTCTGATTTATTGAATTGTCCATTTAAAGCATAAACTGAAAAGTAATTGGGATAGGATAACGAAGTGGCATTTGTACTTGACAAACTTATTCCGGAATAATTATTTTGGGTATTGCTTAAACCCAAAGTACCTGAAAAAGAAATATCTTTAGTTATATTTTTATTCCCCATCAACAACAAATCACTATACAGTTGATTATTATTAGACCTATTTGTTGTATATCCTCCGTTGATGCCAGCTTCAATTGCATCAGTCGAAGCACTCACTCGTTGTTCATAACTGTCTTCAACTCTATCATATGTAGTTCTTGCTTGAATATTCAACCAATCAAAAATTTTGTATTTAGCCATAATGGATGATATAGTACGATCACGAAAAAGGTCATTTTGGTCTCTCTTTTGAATCCAATATGGATTTTGACTATTAAGGGTCTCATTTCGTATATAAGGCCAGTTTTGAACGTACATTTGTCTTACCGGGCTCCATATTTCATAATTGTTGCCACTGTATTTTGACCAGTCGTCGCCGGTAGGGAAAGAATAAAGCGGGAAAATAGGATTAAAGTTGAATCCAGCCTGCGGACGGTTGTATACTTTCTGATTAATATAATTTACAGACGCATCTAGGGATAGCCTATTATTTAGTAGTTGTGTGGTGCCTCTTAATGTAATGTTATGTTTATTAAGATCGTTTTCGGGAACAATTCCTTTAACTTGGGTATTCGCATAAGACAAATAAAACTGGCCAAGGTCATTGCCATTCGAAACAGAAACTGCATTTATATAGTTCGAACCAGTTTGGAAGAATTCCTTCAGATGCCTGTCACTACCATTGGTAATTTTCGGGCCCCAGCTATCGTTAAGATTTGGGTCACTTTGGCCGTATTTAGTTTGTAGTTGAGGTAATCCAATAGGACTTTCAAAAATAGCTGTAGACGAATAGTCAACTTTAGCCACGCCTTTTCTTCCCTTTTTTGTAGTAATCAATATTACCCCGTTGGCAGCCTGGCTGCCATATAAAGCAGCAGCAGATGCTCCTTGTAATATCTGGACACCTTGAATATCTTCTGCATTTATATTAGAGATCGCATCGCCACCATCAAAAGCTCCATATAAGCTGCCGGTTTGGCTGCCGGTAGCGTTATTCATGGGAACGCCGTCAATAACATACAAAGGAGAATTACTCCCTAGAATAGATTTGTTACCACGGAGTATTATCCTTGAGGAGCTGCCTGGGCCACCTCCGCCTTTTGTAATGACAACACCGGCTGCTTTGCCCGCCAAAGTATTCATAAAATTCGGATCTTTCACCTTGTTCACTTCTTCTCCGGAAATGCCCTGGGTAGCATAGGTTATGCTTTTGACATTTTTTGCAATACCTAAAGCTGAGACAACAACAGTTTGTAATTCACTTTCTTTAGTTAACATTTGAACATTTATTATGCTTTGCCCGTTAACGGGTATTTCCTGAGTGGCAAATCCAATATAGCTAAATACTAAAATCCCATTTGAACTAGCAACATGAATCGTGTACTGGCCTTCCCCGTTTGTGCTGGTGCCTAATGTTGTACCTTTGAGGTTCACAGTCACTCCTGTCATAGCCTTTCCTGTCCTATCAGTTACTTTACCTTCAATAATTTGATCACGCATTGCCCCATTTGATTCTGTTAAAGCAGTGTAACTAACGTCACTATGCGCTCTTTCTCCATCATTAAACTGGTCTTTAGCTGCTATGCTGTAATAATTCTTTTTTACATACAAAAAAACTAAGTTATTGGGATAAAGAATATTTTTCAATACCTCTTCAACTGTCTTACCTTTTATAGTCTCTTCTTTATAAAGCGTATTTTTACCATCCAATAAAGACTTTTCATACACAAACTGGGTGTTAAAGACGTCGCTTAACTTTTTTAAAGCATTGTCAAGCGAGATGATTTCACTTTTTTGTTTTTGCGAGGGGGAATAAGTGCTCTGGGTATATCCGGTTCGTGGAGCACCAGTTAGAATAAGAGAAATAAGCACCCAAGCAGTTAACTTAATTTTCATCATAAGACAATTGTTAATAGTTAAAAAATTATATTACAATAGATGTGATTATAAACTAACCATATAAAATATTGATTAAAGTTTCAAACTTCTATTCACTGATTCTTTACACATAACCTTATTTTCTATTTTTAAAAATCAGTGTATTTCCTTGTTTTTCAATTTTTACGTTTAGCGTATTGGACAAAACAAACAATACATCTTTCATATCATTCAGCAATAATATTCCTTCCATCTTTTTGTTTCCAATAGCAGTATCTTGGAGTATGACTTTATAGCCATAGTAATCCTGAATATATTGAGCAATTTCAGTAACGGAAGCATCTTTTAAAACAAGTTTTTTATTGATCCATGTTGTATAATTAGCCGGGTCAACAGACTTTAGCAAAGGTGGACTACTGTTATCATAAGTTATCATTTGTCCTGGAAGCATATTAACAGATGCTTGAAATTTATTATTAAATTCTACCATGATTTTTCCAGTCTCTAATATTACCTCTGTAATTTGATTCCTTCGTTTTACATCAAACGAAGTCCCCAAAACTTTTACAACCAGGTCATTGGTCGACACAATAAAACGTTCTGATTCTTTAATGTCATTTTCATCTTTATTAATATGGTTAATTTTAAAAAATGCTTCACCTTCCAACCAAATTTGCCGTGGCCTATTCTTTCGGACATGAGTAAAATAGGAGATTGTTGAATGTGCATTTAGCACCACCTGTGAACCGTCAGGTAAAACAACCTTTTTTGTTTCACCATACATTGCTGAAATGGTAGTCTTTGCATTCCAATAAGTGTAATAAACTATACCCCCTGTTAAAGAAGCAGCAATAAAAATGGCCGCTATTTTTAATATTTTATTTACCCCCAATAGTTGAACTATTTTAACTTTTCTATTTTCCCGTAGCTCTCCTAATTTGTTTATAATAGAAAGTGTTGAAGCCAGTGAATTTTGCATCTCTTCCAGAGTAGGCAAATGTTCTTTAAATTTTATGTGCAATAAAACATTCTTTGCTTCCTCAATTATCTGACTTCTCTCCGGATGTTGCAATACCCAACTGCTCCAAAATTCATCTGTTTCCCTATCTGGTTTGATCACCCAATTCTGGAAATATTCATCACATATCAAATCAGTTGTTGAAAATTCTGTATAATCCATTCTATAGTTACTTTGATTATTATAAAGAGTCTGAAGAAATGTTTTTTACCCCATTAGTAAAAAATTAAATTTTTATAGGGCATTACACTAGCGTCCCGTTAAATTTTGAAACTGATAAAAAACGAAAAAGCTTAAAGATTTTCAAGCTAGAGGTTTGGGTAATTTTTACTTTTCATAAAAAATCAATTTCAAATCGTCACCGTGAATTTTATGTAAAAACTCGCCCTATCATTCAATTATATTGATTAATAATAAAATTTTACGGGACACTAGTGAGGGCATTATTATAAATCCAGTAATACGGCCCAATAAAATCACATCGGCAACTCGATTCTAATACCTGTAAAGGTGTTTGCCTTAGTATAAATTAAATGATTCAATTTCTCATTTAAATTTACCCTGGAACGAATTATTTTCTTTGAAGGAAAAATGCATTTTATTCACTGTTTTTCCATTTGAAGGTTGTTATAGAATGGGGCTGAAGTTTTTGTGTTATCACTTTATTATTCCATACTATGTTACAATCACTTGCTTCGTCATTGTTGATTACATTCAATACTATAGTGCCGTCGCTATTTTTAAACCCTACAAAATTTAGCTTAGAGCTGCCTCCTGTGCAATTTATCCGGAAAGCTCCCGGCCTTACAAACCTGCTGAAATGTGCCAGGTAATAATATAATCCAGTATATGAAACCTTTTTAGTATTTCTGTTTATGATCACGACCGGTTGCTGAGCGTTTTTATCAGGATCCCCGTGCTCTGTTGAAATTAACCATGGCCCACCGTTTTCATCCAAAACCATATTCCAATATATCCAGGCTGATACCCAATTTTTCATATCATTAACAATCATATTCCCCCAAAATTCTCCATCTTCAAATCCATATACAGGTAATTTAGTAGGGCCACCTGGAGGAACATTATTAACATCGGGTCCATACGCATAACAAACCTCAGTTTGCCATATGGGAAATTCGGGATACTTATTGTGTAAGTCAGTGAGAGTAGAAAGTTTATCCCAGTCATACCCATGCACTGTAAGAGAATTAACATATTTCCGAACTTCAGCATCATCCAGACCGGCAGGAAATTTTTCTATGGCTTCCGGCCTGTTGGAACTCTCACCAAACTGAATCTTTGTTGTCAGACCATCTGCTACTAATTGCGGTGCAACAAAGTCTTTTATCATCTTACCAATCTCTTTATAGGTCACATTCGAATACCATTTATTATTGGCTTCATTAAACAGGTTAAGGTAATTAATAGTCACTCCCTTGGCAGCATAGTCCTGAATGTATTTGGAGTAATACCTGGCCAATGCAGGATAATATTGAGGTTTGATATGCTTTTCACCCGCTTTCAAACTGTAATACATCCAATCTGGTGCAAAATCCATCGGAGATTCAATTTGAAAGTTGCCGAATTTTTTGGCCTTCCTGATAAAGGTGATCAATCCATCAGGTGCTAAATCTCTTTTAATAGTAAAGTGCTTCATCAAGGTATCGTCCCTGGTTTCATTATAGGAATACCATTGGCCGGCCGAGGCAAAATCGCAGGCTGCAATGGGTGACTTCATCATAGTAAATCCTGCGCCTTGCACGGAATCAAATAAAGATTTAAATACATGGTTTTGGTCTTTAGAAGTCAGGGAGCGAATACTAATCATTCCTGCTTCATTAAAGGTGGCACCGAACCCTTCTATCTTTTGAAAAACAGTTCTTTCATCTATTGCTATTGCCGGTTCACCTGAATCGGTATTTATAGTAAATTGTACATCGGCTTTTCTAGCAAACCGGTCACCCGCCATCGATGAAGTGTAAACATTAACAGTGGGCCCTTTCGATGGCACTTGTTTAATAATTTTATTACTTTTTTTATTACTTTCTCTTTTATTTTGAGCAGTAGCGAACTGGGTGCTTGCTCCTAAAAAAAATCCGGTCAGAATAAACGAAATACATTTGTGATAATACATATCATGATTTTAACATAATAAGGAAAACGCTGATTAAACTATAAAAAATTAGATGTTAAAACAATCAAACACCTTTCCAAACCCGATTGACAGCTGATAATTCAATAGCTTCCAATATTTCCTGGCATTTTACACCATCTTGAAAAGAGGGGGTAAACGGCGTATCTTCAACAATAGAACGGACAAATTCTGCTACTTCAATTGTAAACAAGTCAGCATAGCCAATACCATGGCCCTGTGGCCACCAACCGCCTTTGTATGGATGCACATCATGCGTAACATTTATTTTTCGAAAACCAGCTTCCTTTGGTGACAGATCGTTATCATAAAACAAGAGGTAATTCTGATCTTCAAAATTCCAGACTATAGAGCCTTTTTCACCATTCACTTCTATCGTGTTATAGTTTTTTCGACCGGTAGCCAGGCGTGTTGATTCATAACAACCGGTGGCACCACCTTCAAAATTGACGAGAAATTGTGCCACATCATCTACCGTAACTTTCCCTTTCGGACCGCTTATATTGTTACTGTCCAAAGGTCTTTCTTTAATTAATGATTGCAGGTTGCCTATTACTTCTTTAAAAGTTAAACCTGTAACAAAACGGGTAGCATCTATTGAGTGAGCACTTAAATCGCCCAAGGGGCCCGATCCTGCAATTTTTTTATCAAAACGCCATACCATACCGAAGTTTGGATCGGCTATCCAGTCCTGTGCATACCTGACAAATACATGATAAATCCGACCTATTCTTCCCTCCTGAACCAATTGTCGTGCTAAGGCCAGGGATGGTGTAAAACGATAGGAAAAACCGCAGCAATGTTTTACTCCAGCTTTTTCAACGGCTTCAAGCATCTCCCTGGCTTCGCTTAAATTGTTAGCCATCGGTTTTTCGCATAATATATGCTTACCGTTTTTGGCTGCCTCAATAGCTATTTCTTTATGCAAATAATTTGGTGTTGCAATAATAATGAGGTCAATATCATCTCGTGTAACTACTTTGCGCCAGTTAGGTTCACAGCTTTCCCAACCATACTTATCTGCAAATACCCGTAAATTCTCTATGCTATCTTCAGCGCATAAACACTTCATCGTTATTTTGGCAGGTATATCAGTCCACATAGTTGCATTTCGGAACGCATTGGAATGAGCAATGCCCATAAACTTACGCCCGATCAGGGCAACTCTAATTTCTTTCTTGTTCATATTCCATTTAAATTAAAAAAGATAAACCTATTGACAGGCCGCAAGGAACTGCTTTGCAGCAGTTTCAATTTCAACATCAGTTGAATTAATATTGATACCCCATCCTGCTCCTAAACCTCCATCTACCACCCCCACACTAATATTCATGGCACGGCTAAGAATATCATCTGTTTTTGGATATGATCCTTTTGTATGGGGTTGTCCAACTTGTTTCAGGTAATTTAAAATATGCTCCATATTAGCATATACATGCCATCCGCTTTGATCTATCGTTTTTGATCCCAATGCATTTGAAACTTTTGCAGCCTTCTCTTTGGTATCAAAAATAACTGTACAAAGCGTAGCACAATCTCCTTCGGGATCGTTTAATGTTCTGAATTTAAAACCTTCAGCCTTAGAAATCAGGCTTTTTAGTTGGTTTCTTTTTTCACGAAGCGTAGCTACAATTTTATCAAGTTTACCTAATTGAGCAAGACCTACAGCAGCAGTAAGTTCATTCATACGAAAGTTTAATCCAAGCACGCTGCGGGCACCGACTTCAACACCTAACCTGCTTGGGCTATGGCCCTGATCGTGTATCGCAAAGGCCGTTGCATAAAGTGCTTTATCATTAGTTACAACCAAACCGCCATCACCGCTGTTTATGGTTTTGAACATATTAAGAGAGAAAGCGCCCATATTACCTATAGTACCAACTTTTTCTCCATAGTACGATGCACCTGCGGCCTGACAACAATCTTCCAATACCAATAAATTATGTTTTTTAGCAACAGCCATGATTCTATCCATATTGCAGGGATTACCCAACATATGTACAGGCATAATTGCTTTTGTGCGGGAAGTAATTCGTTTTTCAATATCATCCGGATCAAGTGTCAGGCTTTCATCAATTTCGGCCAACACCGGAACAATTCCAAGAAAAATAACTGAAGAATAACTGGCAACAAATGTATATGCAGGAACAATAATTTCATCGCCGGCTTTAAGACCTAAAGCCACTAATGAAGCAAGTAATGATGATGTTCCTGATGATGTTGCCAATGCAAAATTTGCCCCACAATAATTGGCAAATTCTTTTTCTAAAGTATAGACTTTATGAAGAAATTTCGGATCATTTTCGCTTCCATAACGAAAAAGATACCCACTTTGCATAACTTCCATTACTGCTTCCCTTTCTTCTTTTCCAAACCAATAAGCGCCCGGACCTGGCATAATAACCTCCTTTTTTAGTTTAATTAAAATATATTGATAACCATTTATTCATTTATAATCCCAGCTTTCAATCAAAAAAAAACTTGCAACCAAGGTATATCAGCACATCAAAACAACAATCCACCCATAAGTCTGGCACATCTAAGAAAAATCGATCATAATAGTTCTTTTCCGAAAACCTTTTGTGCGGATAGCCAAATAAAGAATCCCTATCAGCATCCAGCTTCCCCCTATAATAAATGTCATTAAAGGCAAATTAAGCCAGATAATCAGGCAAATCAGAAAGCCAATAAAGGAAGGAAGGAAATTCAGCAAAAAGCTTTTTATTGATTTTTCTTTGGGCTTGAAATAGTATTCACGTATCGACGAAATATTTACACCCATGAATGCAAAAAAAGCCCCGAAATTAATCAGGCGTGCACACTCTTCATAATTCAACAAAATGGCTCCAAGTAAAGCCAGCGCTCCAACAATCATCACATTATAATTGGGGCCGGAATGTTTTTTATCCAAATGCCCAAAAAATTTTTTAGGGATCACACTATCCCTTCCCATGCCATACAAAAGCCTGGATGCACCGATTTGACCTGTTACTCCGGATCCGACACTACCGAGAAGCAGGATAAATGATAAAGAGGCATCCAACACAGTACCACCAACACGATTTGCCACTGACATAATTGCTGTATCCAATGCGTTGTTCCGTGCCGCTTCATCTGATAATCCTTGTGTAAAGGAAGCCCAGTCCGGCCAGGACACTTGTGCAAGATATATCTGGGCACCACTCCAGATACCTGTGATCAGGCAAGTTATCACTGCAGCTAATAGCACATTTCGCCTGGGATTTTTCACTTCTTCAGATAAAGTCGTTAAGCCATCAAACCCGATATAAGTCAAGGCAGCCAATGCTGTCGCAGGACCTAAAGATCCCAAAGAAAAAGAATCCGGATTATAAAAGGGGCGTGAAGAAAATAGGCCACCAATTCCATTTTTTATAAAAATGTACCGAATGGCGGCTGCCATAAAATAAAACACTACCACACTCATAATAATCATCAAAATCCAATTGGCTTTGGATGCCAGCTTAATACCATTTAAATTGAGTAAAGTAAAGCCGGCTGTAAAAAATAATATCCAAAAATAATAGGGAATGAAAGGCAGGAGATGGTTTGCAGTAATGCTGGTAAAGATCACACAAATGATCGGTATAAACAGATAGTCAAGAAACATTGACCAACCGGCAACAAACCCTAGATATGGGTGCAAACTCTTGCCTACATAAGTATAAGCAGACCCTGCTTCTGGAAATCTGTTCGCCATTCGCCCGTAACTCACTGCAGTAAAAATCATTGCTACCATTGCAATGAGAATGGAGGTAACAGCATGCCCCCTAGATATATCGTTAGCATGACCAAATAACGGCAAAGCAGCAACCGGTTGAATTAATATAATACCATAAATGATAAGATCACTGAGCGACAGTACCCTGCGCAATTTAACGACCGGGGCGATTTCTTTGTCGGTCCCTAAAGAAGCCTTCTTTTTCCTGACAGCGTATTCATTTTTATTTTTCAACGGAACTCTTATTATTTTAATTTATTGATGATTTTACTCAAGGACATAGATATTGATTTCAATGTTAATAGCCGGGGTTCTGTTTCAATGTACCAACGCCATTTTGCATACTTAGATCAATTTGAACTTGGGGGATAGGGTATAATTCATTTTTTCCCTTAGTAAAGGTTGCGCCGTTCATATACTGGAAATTGTACCCCGGAATATGAGTTTCATGCTGTATATAACTATTTAACACATCTGTCATATACCCCGTGCCGCTATCATACCGTTGCAGATCGAAAAACCTGTGACCTTCCATTGCCAATTCAATTTTTCTTTCAAAACGGACGGCTTTACGGGCATAGCTCTGACCTTGCGCAGCAAATTGTCCGGTATAAAGGCCTATCTTATAATTGGCAGCGGGGGCATTGGTAAATCCTTTTGAAGGATCGTTGTTATCTACATATGAATGTACCCAGCCTTCAGGATTGGCTGCACGTTCTCTAACCATATTTACATACTTTTCCGCCTGAGAAAGGCTACCCGCCTCTACTTCACATTCTGCTGCCCATAATAAAACATCTGCAAAACGAATCATTACATAATTGTTAGAAGTAACCTGGTTTACGGCCCAACCATTATAAGTATCACTTGTTGATGCCTGGTCTGCTTTATAATAAACATTTTTAACAGAAACATATGGTCCCATAGCATCCTGTGAAACAATCCATATCCTTCCCGGCATCACCCCCCAATCAAGGTATGGAATACCTCTTCTTCCTGCTGTATAATCCAGCCTGGGGTCCAAGGTTCCTGTATAAGGTGTAAAGGGAGCATCGCTTGCTATACCTTGATCATTTTTTACGTCTGAATCATTCCAGGTATCAAGTAAAGGCAAACCTGCAACCGGATCTGTTTTAAAAGAATTTACAAGACTGAAAGAAGGTTGATAAAATCCGCAACAGGTTGCAGGTCCGCCACTACCAAAATTCAGTACATCACCGGCATTACCATTAGCGCCATTGGCATTATCATGTACTGTCATCTGAACAGAAAATACTGCCTCCGAATTATTTTTTTGGGAAGGGTTGAAGTTGTCAGCGAATTTTTTAGTCAGCGCATATTTTGTACCCGATGATGTTATTCCATTCGCTACAATATCCGTCAGCAAAGTCTTTGCTTCGGTAAATTTTTGTTGAAACATATAGGCTTTTGCCAAAAATGCTTTCGCCGCCCAACTGTTTGCACGTGCAATCTCACTTTTGGTATCTTTTAAGTTTATTGCTGCAAACTGAAGATCCTCTTCTATTTTAGGCCATATAGGTACTGTATTGGGAACATTATAATTATTATTGGCAAAACTTATCGTTTCATCTACATAGGGAACATTTCTCCATATTTTAGCAGCTTCAAAATGATAGACAGCGCGTAAAAATCTTGCTTCTGAGGTAATTTGTTTTGCTTCTTCATCTGATATAGAACCATCTGTAACTGTAGCCAGTATTCTTAATACATCATTGGCACGTTGTACACCGGCATATAGCGCTATCCATTTTTCATTAAAAGGAAGGATAACCGGCGTTACTGTATAATTTTCAATTTGCTGGTATTCCGATATATCGCCATATTCTGAGCCTTTATGCGCATCATCCGATGCTATTCCACCCAGTACCCAATTACTTACTGGTGTATAGAAAGGATCTCCGGTGCCACTTTGCCCTACTCCATCTAGCAAGGAATAAGCTCCAATTAATAAACCTTCAACTCCCGCTTTATTTGCCAGGGTAGTTTCACTAAGCGAACCTAAAGGTTGTTTTTCAAGATACGATTTTTTACAGGCATATAATAATACCAGGCAAGTCAGGCAGATAGCAATTATAAATTTATAATTTGATTGTTTCATAATTTTTTTAATTTAAAAGAATACTGTTAAAATGTAACATTTACCCCCAACAGAAAATTTTTCTGGTTATTTGGATAATTACCATAATCTACCCCAAAAGCTGAACTGGCTTGATTACCTCCCAGGCTTCCAGTAAGTTCTGGATCCAATCCGGTATATTTAGTGATAGTAAATAAATTAGCAGCCTGTAGGTATAACCTGAACTTGCTAATGTTATATCTTTTTAATATTACTGGATTAATACTATATCCCAGTATTAAAGATCTTAATTTAAGGAATGAACCATTTTCTTTATAATAAGAATTGAAAACTCCATTCGTGCTGAATGTGCTTGCATATTCTGCTATAGGAGTTTTAGAATTGAGGTTCTGAGGAGACCATGCATTCTTTAAAACGTTACTTTTCCCTTTTCCTTCAGATGTACCAAAGAAATCAGTATAATAACGTACAAAATTAATGGCATCATTTCCCTGAGAACCGTAGAATATAGTTGATAAATCAAATCCCTTATAAGTTACATTGAGGTTCAGACCATACGTAAAGTCAGGGTTAGGATTTCCAAAGAAAGTACGGTCTTCGGGTGTAATTTGACCATCCCCATTTAAATCCTTGTACCTGAAACGTCCGGGTGCGGCATCTGTTTGCGTTGGAGATTTAGCCACATCGGAAGCATCCTGGAATAAGCCTACCACTTCATATCCATAGAAAGAGCCTACCGGATGTCCTACCTGATTTCTAACCAAATTACCAATACGGGAACTGGAAACATCAAAGTAGCCGGGATCAGGAATTTTAACTACTAGATTCTTATAGGTAGTAACGTTTAAACCCACATTAAATTTAAAATCATTGGTTATAGTACCATGATAGTTCGCAGAGAAATCCCATCCTTTATTTTGAATATCACCTACGTTTATGGTTGGAGGATCAGCATTACCAGTAGTTGCAGGCAATGGTTGGGGAAACAATAAGCCGTTAACAGATTTTTTATACCACTCAACTGAAATATTTACTTTGGAATTAAGAATAGTGGCATCAATTCCCACGTTTGAAATCACATCCTGCTCCCATTTTGTGTTAGGGTTGCCATTTCTTGACTGAAAAAATCCTTGTCTCGTTGAGCCGGAGCCGGTTATATCATAATAGGAAGTGCCAAATCCTGAACTGAACAAGGTAAAGGCATTTGAAGCACTTACGTTAGCTTGTGCACCTAAGATTCCGTAACTCCCTCTAACTTTTAAATCATTTATAAAAGTTACATTTTTCATGAAGCCTTCATTGGATACCCTCCATCCCAGCGAAAAGGAAGGGAATATGCCATATCGTTTGTCAGCGCCAAATACAGAAGATCCATCCCTTCGTACTGTGGCCCCCAATAAATATTTATCTTTAAAAGAATAATCTAAATGGCTGAAAACAGAAAACAGCGAATTGACATAAGAGTTACTATAATTCGTAACATTACTTGTGCCATTATTTAAAAAAAGGTAATTAGGATTTGTGGAGAAAAAACCGTTGGAACTGCCTCCTAATGCCTCTCCGTAATTTTTTACAGCTTCAGAACCTGCTAACAATTTAATGCTGTGTTTACCAAATGTATTAATGTAATTTATGGCATTCGTCCAGGTATAACTACTATTAAAAAATGCATTTTCATTATAACTATTCTGACTGGTGTGGCCCTGCTTGTCATTGTAAGCATTAAAAGTAAAATTATGGCTGCTCTGGTGATCAACAGTACCGCCAAAACTGCTACGGGCAGTAAAGTGCTTAAGGAAACTAACTTCCGCATATACATTACCTATTACATCCCATGAATTATTTTTGTTATTTGCAGTGCGTTGCTGAACCGCTACTGCATTTTCTACCGTTCCCAAGTCAGGCCCTAACCAGGTACCACCATAATTTCCTTTTATATCATAAACAGGAATGATGGGCAGGGTTCGAAATGCTAAAGAAACGGCATTGCCTTCCTGTTGATTACTGAAGCCCGGGTTTTGCTTGTAAAATAAATACACATTTTCTCCTATCTTAATATTCTTATTTATTTTAAGCTCAGTATTAACACGGGCTGAATATCTTTTTAAATAAGTATTTATTAATGTTCCCTTCTGATCTAAATAACCAAGAGAAAACAAGTAATTAGATTTATCAGTTCCACCACTACCTGTAATAGTATGGCTCTGCATCGGTGCTGGTTTAAAAATTTCGTGAAACCAATCAGTACCAGACTTATTTATTCTTTGAATCAGGTAATCATTTTCCGGGTTGGAGGCATCAAAATTATAATTTACAGGATTGACTGCAGGGTCTCCTTCCATAGCCGTACCTGCGTTTGAAGGACCTGCATATGTGTAATCGGGAAGCCCATTTGCAAATAATATAGTCCCGGGATTTACTTGTTTAAAAAGTGTAGCATAATCCTGAGAATTTAATAAATTAAATACATTGCCTTTGGCAGGAGATTGATTACCATAATAAGAATCTAAGGATAGAGTTGGCTGACCTGACTTTCCTTTTTTTGTGGTAATTATAATTACGCCGTTGGAACCCCGTACGCCATATATTGAAGCAGCCCCTGCATCTTTTAAGACCTGCATAGACGCTATATCATTTATATTAAGATCCGTTAAGCTACCTTGTACGCCATCCACAATAATTAAAGGTTGTGAATTTCCAAATGAAGTTACACCACGGATAAAAATATCATTACGACCACCAGGTGCTCCGGAGCTAATTACAGTTACCCCGGCAGCTTGTCCTTGAAGTGCCTGTTCAGCAGAACCTGTTGGAATGGATTTCAAGGCATTCATATCCACCACTGCTACTGAACCAGTAATGTCCTTTTTCCGTTGATTAGAATATCCTGTAGCAACCACAACTTCATTTAATAACTTTAACTCTTCTGATAGTCTTACATTCACAATGCTTTTTCCACTGATTGCAATTTCTTGTGTAGCATATCCAATATAACTAAATACTAACGTTCCATTATCAGGTACATTAATAGTATATTCACCATTAACATCGGTAGTAGTGCCTGCATTAGAACCTTTCAAATTTACACTTACTTTTTCAATAGGATTTCCGGTACTATTTATTACTTTCCCTTTAATAATTTTATCATTTACCGTATTTTTTACAGCCGCTGTGTAAGTATAAACTGCTTTAGTAGTAACACTCTGCTGATTTGTTGCCACCCCTCCTGGCGAGCTTCCATTTTCAATAAACTGTTTTTGAGCTACTATGCTGTAATAATTTTCCTTCACATATAGAAATATAAAGCCATTAGGGTAAAGAATACTTTTCAATACTTCTTCTATCGGCTTATCTTTTGTAGCCTCTCCTTTATAAACCATGGTTTTCCCTTCCAACAAAGATTTTTCATACACAAACTGTGTGTTAAATACATCACTTACCTTTTTTAAAGCACTGGTAAGAGACATGGTTTCATTTCCCTGTGTTTGAGCAGCCGAAGAGGTAGTTTGGGCATATCCGCTATGCTGGGTTGCAGACAAAATAAGCGGTAACAGTACCCAGGCAATTAACTTAATTTTCATCATAAGACAAGTGTTAGTTAGTAATTAAAATTTATGTAATAGGCAATGCGTTTATAATAACCAACAGGACATCGATCATCCCATAAGCAAGTGAAGGAAAATTGTGCATGATCAATTTCTCTTTACTATTGTATTTCTATTAAGAGCCACGAAAAAAGATTTTTACCCCATCAAATAAAAATTTTATTTAAAAATAAATATGTAGTATTGATGAAGAAAAACCTGGAACTATAATCAGTAATTTTTTATACAACTATATAAAGAATTGCAGAATTAAATAAATAATACCCTTACTTGTAATGTTTGCCAGGTTGCTAAATTTATTTTCTTTTATTTTTATTATAGAAGCAATAAGAGATAAACTATTTGATGAAAAAAAACAATAAGACGCTACTCATTTTTGATTGCGATGGCGTTTTGGTAGACAGTGAGCCATTAGCCAACAGAACTATTATTCAATGTTTAAAGAAAGAAGGCTTTGATGTAGATGAAGCCTATGCTTATAAACATTTTCATGGCATTTCAACCCGAGATTGTATTGCACATATGGAATTAACTTTTAAAAGAAGGGTTTCCGATAATTTTGTTGAAACACTTTCGCTTTTGACCAATGAAGAAATTAGAAATACGCTTCAACCAATTCCACATATAAAAGAGGCGCTCGCCACGCTTTCTTATCCCAAGTGTGTTGCATCAGGAAGTGAACCTGAAAAAATTCTGCTTTCCTTAGAAGTAACCAGATTGAAAAAATACTTTACCCATATATACAGTTCCTTGCAAGTACAAAGAGGAAAACCTTTTCCGGATGTCTTTCTTCACGCTGCGAAAGAAATGAACTTTACTCCTGACCAATGCATAGTTATTGAAGACAGTAATCCCGGTGTACAAGCATCACTGTCTGCAGGAATGAAAGTATTATTGTACAGATCTGCATTGGAAGATAAATCAAACCTGCCAGAAGGAGTAACTGTATTTACAGATATGGCTCATCTGCCTACTCTTATCCCCCAAATAATTCAAAATAGTCATTTACAATAAATAAACCTTTTTCAAATTTTAATAATCTTTGATTGTTTTTCTTTTTATTTTTTGTACGAAGTAACTTCTAAATCAAACTAAGTTTTCGGATGATTAATTTCTCCATTACTCCATTTTGTGATGTGATTAACCTGTTCTTGAGTTGAATAAATTATATGCATGGTCCCAGTATTGATTTTGGAAATTCAAGCAATTCTGACCTCGATCCGCGATTCATTTTTACGTTTAATTCTGCATGACCAAGGGGGACAACACCCTTGGTTTTCCAAGTTAGTATGCATTTTAAATTGCCACTAACTTGGGTGGCTCGCCGTAGGTGTCCTTTACCGCTCGTTTTCATCTTATACTGGTCAACTCTTATCTAAAATTCAAAAACAATTGCTTTTCATACAATTAAAAACTAGCGTATTCCTAATTGCTGTACCTGAAGCAAAATAAATTTGAAAATGCACCTCAGTGGCCTTTGTATTTCCTCGGCCGTTCTTATTTTCTTTTTAATTCTATCTTATAAGTCATTGCTGACAATTCTTTTTCTGTCAGCGTTCCAGGCTTCTTATTTCTAAGTTCTTTTATTTTAGTAGCATTTATGGCATCTGTAGGTTTTGACACAAAGGCATTATGTAAATACTTAATCATATCTTCTATTTGGCTATCTGTATAGTTATTTCCAAAATTAGGCATGCTACCATTAAATTTATAAAGCACGCCGTTAACATGTACAGGCCCTTCTAAGCCGTTTAAAATGATAGTCGCCAACCTTTCTGAGGGGCCTTCCACATATTGGGAGCCTTTTAGCGGAGGTCCTATATTTTCAATACCTTCACCAGCGGTGCCATGACAAGTAGAGCATGTAGTACTAAAAATAAGTAATCCATTTGTTCTTGCATCATTTGGAACTCTCTCATTTACGAAGATTGAATTCATTTTTCCATCGTTCCTATTTTTAATGGTACTACTTAATACTGAGTCTATTAGTCCATTGGTGGTCTTGCTAAGGATTGGGTTATTTAAAAGTGCCTGGAATTTTTCTTCAATTCCGTTCAAACTGCTTGTCACAGCTTCCTGGTAAATAGCAGTACCTCGATAGATTTGAGAGATTTTCGCAAGTATAGGCAAAAAAATCCCACTTGATACCTTAACCCAAGGGCCAAGCGAAGTTGCCAGGTAAATATTGATAACAGAATCATTTTTATTCAGTAAAGTATTTGCTAAGGCCGCCATTGATTGTACATTTTCAATCGTATTGTACTTTTCCAACAGAGTTAAAGCATGGGCCGATAGCATTGGATTATCTCCGTTGGCAGCCACTTTTTGAAGCAATTCAAGGGACAGCGTGTTCCCCTGCAAATTGATAATTCATAAATAGATTGTTTTTTTATACTACTAAAACAATCCCTGCTGTGCTTATAGAAGATATAAACTGTTCGGCTTCTTCCTGACTGTTGCAATACACAATAATATCATCGGCAGACCGTTCAAACGGATTGGATGGTAAGTACTTACTGACCCAAAATCAAAGTCATGATGCGGGTCCAGATTTGCAAGTAATAGACTGGCAACATCTCCCTGAGGTGTACCATTTTGCCTTGCAATGCTTCCACCCCCTGCTTTATACCCTTTTCAACCACGGCTCTGCGTAAAGCAGCACCTATTTTTCCCGCGCATGATGATTCAGTATTTTCATAATCCATTCGTGACTGATATTATTAAAAAAACCTTTGGTGTCTAAATCTATCACCCATGAATGATGTATGCAATTGTGCTGGCATTGTGCCAGCGCATCGTGAGCACACTGTAGCGAATTGCGAACTAAACGACATTTGATATGAAAGTTAAAAATATGCCCGATAAACCGCCTACTGAAATATATGTTCCTAAACTAAAAGAGAAAACTAAAGCTAGTGGAACGCGTTAGAAAATCATTCACTAAATTTGAATTGAAGACTGATGATTTTGGTTTTGCGAATGCATCATTATCTCCAACATCATAAAACATTAGTCAGAATTCTCTATCACATCACTATATTCCTTAAAACAATTGCCAATGAAAAGAATTGCGATTTTTTTACATTCATTATGTTTCGTCATTTTTATTTGCTTGCAAGCCAGTGCTCAAAAACTGCCCACACGCTGGGATGAAATAACCGCGGCCGACTGGAATAATGCTTTAACCAAAAGCAGCAAAACCTGCATTCTCCCAATTGGCATATTAGAAAAACATGGTCCGCATGTACCCGTGGGCAGCGACCTGATCCGTGTGCGTGAGTATGCTTTACGTGCTACCCAAAAAGAATACGCCGTAGTATTCCCCGATTATTTTTACGGGCAGATAAACGAAGCCAAACACCAGCCTGGTGTATTTGCGTTGCCCGAAAGAGTGGTATGGGACCTTCTGGAAAATACCTGCGATGAAATTGCAAGGAACGGATTTAATAAGATCATTATTGTAAACGGTCACGGCGGTAACCCTGAGCTAATAAAATATTTTATACAAACAAGGCTTGAAAAAGAAAGGAATTACGCCGTGTATTTTTTTCAGCCATCCTCCGATTCTGCCTTTAATAAAAAGGTAACTGTCCTGCGGCATTCCGATGCTGAAGGCGACCAGCATGCTGGCGAAAAAGAAACATCGGAAGTATTATATTTCCGCCCAGAACTGGTGCAATTAGACAGCGCCAAAAATGAGTCCGGTAAAAACCAGGACCGGTTATCCATACCAAATGTGTACACAGGTATCTGGTGGTATGCCGATTTTCCAAATCACTATGCAGGTGAAGGTGATAAAGCTACAGCTGCACTTGGTAAACTAGTAGCGGATCATACAATCAGCCAGTTAATTGATGCTGTTAAAGCTATTAAAAGCGACGATAAAACATTGAAGCTTCAGAAAGAGTTTTTTGATCGTGTGAGAAAGTGAAAAGAGATATGAATTAATAACATCGGCAGCACAAGAAAAACAAGAAATAATTCATAAAATTTAAAATTGTATTTATGACATGGATTGGTGTAAGACTAAGACCTAAGCAAGCAAGTTTTACTGAAATTCACACTATGGCAGACCCGTTAGACGAATCACTATTGCAAACAATAAACAATTATTACAAACTAAGCACCGGTTTTAGATGGAAGAAAATGTTCCAAATGCCATAAAGGCCTGAAATTTAGCAAAATCTTATTAGATATAATATGATAAAATTAAGACAAGCGCAATTTTTAGACTACTCCACAATTGCTAAGTTACATTCGGACAGCTGGAAAAAGAATTATCGAGGTATTCTAAGTGATCATTACCTGGACAATGAAGTTGCGAATGACCTCCTCAATACATGGCATCAAAGACTCACATCTCCAAGCGAAAATCAATATATTACTGTCGCAACTTCAGAAGATACTATTGTAGGTTTCTGTTGCTTGTACTTAACTGAAGACCCCGTATTTGGATCATTGATTGACAATCTGCATGTTTCATCAAGCCTACAGAGATCAGGTATTGGTAAAATGCTAGTTAAAACCTCGGCAAAATATATCTGTGACCATTCGGAGGATAAAAGAATGTATCTAACGGTATATGAGGCCAACACGAACGCAAGAATCGCTTACGAAAGACTTGGAGGAATAAATTTGGAAACTTTCAAAAAGGAAAATCGTGACGGTACAATCTCAAACACCTGTCGAATTATTTGGGCTGACGCTTCGAAATTGACTTAGAAAAATTTCGTCATAAAAGCCCAGTATAATGGGTGGCGAGGTCTCTATCGGCAAAGAAGATGGCGGCTATTATTTTAGCTGATAACCCCGAAGTCATAAAGGGACTTCAGTCAGGCACCATAAAACATATGATTGTACCGTTTAATTCCGAACCTGAGGAAAACAATATGTTTGTGTCAAAGTTCCTCAGCAAAGCAGCACTTGAAACGCTCGTCTATAAAGTCGGGCCGGTTGAGGAATGGCTGAATGAAATTGTAGATCATCCACAACTTGACTACATAAGGAATTATGTACGTAGGGGAGATAAACCTGCATACTGGGAATATCATCAGCGGCGGGTTTACAATGAAGGCGACCAATTTTTAAATAAGAAAATATCTATTGAACCCTACGAAATTCTACACGAATTTGACTTTATATATTCTGACGAAGGAGAACTTTTCTTTGTACTGGTAATTATGAGTATGGAGTATGTTGTCAGTTTAGCTGAAAGTAACATAAGTAGATATAAAAAATGGCTACTACAAAACCCCGGCAAGTTTCCTTTGCAATCGTATGATGAAATAAAAGTAAAAAAAGGAGAAAATGTGAATGATTGGTTGGGTAAAAAGCTGAGCTTTTATTCAAAATAGCATTAATAACAGCTTAAAAAAAGAGATAGTATCTTTGTTCTATGTTTTACCGCAGAAAAATTATATTGGCCTTGTTACAGGTATTTGGTGGCAGATTGGAAAAAATTAATCTTCAAAAGTTACTGTTCCTGGTATGTCAAAAACAAAAGGAACCGGAGTATGATTTTATACCATACTTATACGGCTGTTATTCTCATTCAGCCAAGGCTGATTTGTTTACAATGGTTAAAAAGGATTTTTTAATTGAGGACGAAACCGGCTATTCAAAAAAGGACCGAAAAAACTATTTGTCTTTGTTAGATGAAGAAGACAAAAGATTGGTGAACCAGGCTTATGTGTTGTACAATAAAATGGACGGCGATGGATTGATGAAACATACTTACACAAACTTTCCTTACTATGCCATAAACAGCACTACTGCTACCAGGTTATTGACAAAGGAACAACTGATAAAAGTGGATGCAATTCGACCCAATGTAAATAGTACAACTCTTTATACTATTGGATATGAAGCAATATCGCTGGAAGCTTATTTAAACAAGCTAATTAAGAACGATATAAAAGTATTGGTTGATGTACGGAATAATCCACTAAGTCAAAAATTTGGATTCTCAAAAAGCCAGCTAATCAATTATTGCAAGGGGTTAAATATTGAATATATTCATTTCGCTGAAGTTGGCATACAATCAGAATACAGGCAGGAGTTAAAAGAGCAAAGCGATTATGATAACCTCTTTACCAGTTACAAAAAGAAAACACTTCCAAAAACCATAGCTACACAGGAAAAAATACTTGGCTTATTGAAGGAAAAGAAACGAATTGCATTGACCTGTTTTGAAGCAAATATTTGCCAATGCCATCGTAAACATTTAGCAGAGGCCATAACACTACTTAAAGCTTGGGATTATGAATTAAAGCATATTTAGAATGGCCCTTACCAAAGTACTGATTGCTGTAAAAACTTACCCTTCACTCTCTACAAAATATGATGAATTAGTGTGTACTGCCGGCTTTTTAGAAAACGGAAGTTGGATAAGGATTTTTCCCATTCCATTTAGAAAATTAGAGTACGATAAAAGATACAGTAAGTACGATTGGGTAGAAATTGATTTGACAAAAAACACTGTTGATTTTAGGCCTGAAAGTTATAAACCCCGGTCAATCGAAAATGCATTTAATGTAGTTGGCCATGTAGAAACGCATAATAACTGGAAGGAAAGAAAAGATATTGTTTTAAAGAAAGTTTATACAAATCTCACCCAACTTATATCGGAAGCGAAAGACAAAACAATAGCCACATCGTTAGCCACTTTCAAACCCGCTGAAATTCTTGATTTTACTTTAGAGCAGGTTGAACGGGAATGGGATAAAGAAAAACTGGCAGCACTTAAAGCAAAAGCCCAACAACTACATTTGTTTCAAAATGCTGAGAACCCTTTTGATGTTGTAAACAAACTGCCTTTTAAGTTTTCTTACCGATTCAAAGACGATGCTGGTACCATATCCAAATTAATGATTGAAGATTGGGAAATCGGAGCCTTGTATTGGAAGATGTTAGCGAAGTATGACAGTCATGACCGGGAAACAAAAGCTTGTGAAGATGTAAAGAAAAAATATTGGGATGATTTTGCCTTGACAAAAGATCTGCATCTATTTCTGGGAACTGTGTATGAAAGCCATGTAAAAAACTATCCGAATCCATTTGTTATTATTGGCACATTTCATCCTACGTTTCCAAAACCTGTTAAAGAAGAACCTCAATTAAAGCTGTTTTAAAAAAGCTAAATCCTTGTACTGTTGATGAAAGGATTGCGACGCAACGACAGACTGTGCAAAAACTAAAAATTGCGGTTTAAAAAATTTTTTTCGCCCTGCAACTTGTTTTTAATTTCATTACAGGCAATCTGCCAGTCCCTATTTTTTAGGCTGCTATGCCTGTTGATATCATTTGCCATCTGCTAATGCACTTTAATAAGCGTGTGTTTGGCGGCTTTAAAGCAGGTTGGTGCTTTTTGAGCTTGTCTAGCAATACTGTGATGCCTAATATTGTTATTGCCCGCCTTAAATTATACATGGTAAATATGATGGCCATTTCTCCATTCACTTTTTCAATGCTTTTAAGCAACGTGTAACTATACCCCCAGCTTCTTTTTATGGTGCCAAAAGGGTGTTCTATTATTTGTTGCCGCTTTTTGTATAATGCCCCATTTTCATCTACCCGTTTATTGTTGGCATCTATGGCATCCTGGTAAGTACTGCGCTCTATCGCCCTGCCGCCTTTTTTTACTGTGGTGCATAAATGTTTTACAGGGCAACCGCTGCATTGTGCTGTACTGTATCGTTTTACCAGATAAGTTGTTCTGCCAATATGTTTCTTTTCATACTCCACTCCATCAGTACTAAGTATAGCTCCCTGCGGACAGCTGTAACAATCTTTGTTTGCATCATAACTAAACTCGCTTGTTTGATACGCAGGATCTATTTGTGATGCCCGGTTGTTGCGATCAGGATAGGCCACAACGGTAGTGATATGCCCTGCTGTGCATTCCTGCAATTGCTTGCCGGTATGGTAGCCTTTATCGGCCAGTGCCATTATTGTTTCCACTTCTAATACCTGCATGGCTTTACCGGCCATTGTACTTAACTGCCCCTGGTCGCCTTCATTGATGGTATCAAAATCAACAATAACGCTATACTTGCTGTCGGCTACTGTTTGTATATTATAACATACGTTGGTGATGTCATCTTTAACTGGTAGTGAGCGGCTCTGCCCATCGATGGTGCTTACCTGCTTATCACCACTGGCGGTTAATGCTTCGGTAAGCTGCTCATATTTTTGTTTGCGTTCTTTAAGTACGGCTATCTTCTTTGCCACTTCCTGTTTCTTCAATGCCCCGGCCTGCTTATCTTCTATAGCATCATACTCATCTAAGAGGGCAAGGTATTCCTGTGTTTTATTTTCTATATAGCTGCATGTTTGGCAAGGGTAGCCTCGTTAAAATTATTCTTCTTATTATTTTGTGCCCTGATTTTTGTGCCGTCAATTGCTATCGTTTCTGCTGACAGTAACTCTTCGCCTTTTAAAAACGATACAAACATTTTAAAGGCTTTTTTAAAGGTTACTGCATTGTCTTTACGAAAGTCGGCAATGGTATGGTAGTCGGGCATCAACTGGTGCAACAGCCACCACAATTCTATGTTCGGGTGCATTCTGCTTCCAACTTACGGGAAGAACGGATACGGTTGAGGTAACCGTAATAATACAGCTTCAGCATATCCTTTGCATTATAAGGTGGACAGCCTTCTTTCTTTACCGTGGTTTTTGTAAAACCAAGAACGGCTAAATCAAGTTGCTCCACAAACAGGTCTATCAGCCGCACAGCATTGTTGTTTGTTATTACACAATCCAAACTGAACATGCTCATTTGTTCCCGTGCTATGCCTTGTTTATAACTCATATTACTTAGACAATGTTATTATTGCTTTTGATGTACCTTATGATAAGTTGTGGGTAAGTCATCTCTTTTTTTTGATTTTAGTTTTTGCACAGTCTGACGATGATACTATGAAAAATGAAGTTGGTATTACTATTTCTTAAATAAAACTTCGATCATTTACAGTTATTAAACATGAACCGTTCCGGCTTTTTAAAACAATTAGTCGCTTCCATTGCAATAGGCAAACTACCAGTTTTCATTACAAAGGATTTCAGGAAAATATACCTGTTACAATATTTTGTTGCAGGCTTTCGACACTACGAAGGAACGCAATTGCTGGATAGTATGAAAGAAGGCGATTTATTGGAACTGGTAAGGGCGCCGGAGAATGAGTACGACGACTGTGCCATCGCACTGCATCTACAAGGCAAGAAAATAGGTTTTATCCCTTCTTTAGTCAATGAAATGCTAAGCTATCTCTTGGATTCAGATGCACTGAGTTTATTTGGAGTAATAACACATTTGGAAAAGAACTCACAGCCCTGGGAGAACGTAGCTATGGCAATTTACTTTGTTCAGGAAGTTAACAAGGATATGCCAGCCCACGCCAGCTATTTAACCAGGATAGAAGCCCCTCATTATAGCACATTAAGCAAAAACAAAAATGAGGTAAAAAAAGAAAGGGTTTTAACGCTGGATCATCTGTTTGATGATAGTAACCGGGTGATCAATCTTGATACCATTCCTGCTGAACAGGTTGAAGCAAAAAACCATTTTGAAAAGTACTATTCCAAATATCCTGTTTCAATAAACAAACCAGGCAGATTTCTCCATATTAAAGACGACGGGATATACACTTATATGTACGAAATTGGAGATGATATTCAGTTGGTTAAAGATAATAATGGCGAAGAATTTATGGAGTTTTTTCTTACTTAAATCAGCCAGAAGGAATTTATATTTTAAGTTATATTATAGACCAGCAACTTCTTTATTTTCTTTGGTGTCAATAGCGGATTTAAGTAGTCCCAACGTTCCCTTTTCAACAGTTGTTTTTGCATCTTCAAAGTCATACCAATTTCCGTCTTTTGTCTTGTATAGCTTGCACGAATTTTGACCGCTCTCGTCTCCGTTTTTTGAAAAGTTATATTCCTGTAAAACGGCAATATTATACCCTAAAGCGTTCTTTAATTCGTTGGGAGAAATAGAATAATAAAATGAACTGCCGTCTTCCAACACAACCTGGTTACTAAAAACATGCTTTAGGGAATCTCTCATTTCACAATAATAATTCAATCTGTTTGAACTTCATGAAGAATTGTTCACATGGCTAAATATTAGCCATGCAAATTAGGCTTTTGGTATAATATTTCGCCCTTTTCGGGTATTGGATTGACCGTGAAAAATGATCGTTGTGAGTTTGAAAATCTAATTTTAATGAAGTCGCTATTCCCCTTTTGGCTATCTCACTTGCCGCATGCTCTTGTATTCCTGGGAACAAAAATTACAGATTTACTTACATTAATCTTTTTCAAGGCGAAATGTGCCGGGTCTTGCACATGGCAAGATGTACAAACGTGGCCACGTTTGGAATCTTGCCCCTTCACTCCGAAGTCGTACGGGGGATTGGAAAGATGCTACAACCATTGATCAAAGATTTAAAAATGAGATTATGAAGAAGAACGAAAATGAGGTAAGGAAAATAATGCTGAAGGTCAGGATGAATGAAAGTGAATTGCAACAGGTGAAAAAGCATCAGCAAAAAAGTACCGAAAAAAATATCAGTGCTTATGTAAGGGAAGTCGCAATGCAAAAGCCTGTTTTAATCAACTACCGGAACCAGTCTGCAGATGACTTTTTGAAGGACATGCTTGCTTTGAAAAAAGACCTGAATGGAATCGGAAATAATTTCAACCAGGTGGTGCACAAGCTGCATATTCTTGATAAGATACCTGAGTTTAGGGCATGGGTGAATCATTACGACGGGCTGCATCAATCTTTAGTAAAGAAGGTGGATGAAATAAAATTAAGGATGAATCAACTCTACGAAGAATGGTTGCAAAAATAACGATACCAAAAAGTATAGAAGCTGCACTAAACTACAATGAAAAGAAAGTTCAGAAAGGAACAGCGCAATGTTTGTTTGCCGGCAACTATCTAAATGATGCTAACAAAATGAACTTCTATCAAAAGCTCGACGGCTTTGAAACAAACAACCGGTTGAACAAAATGGCTACAACAAAAACGCTGCATATTTCTCTCAATTTTGATCCGTCAGAAAAGTTATCTGAAAGTAAGCTTGTTGAGATTGCCGGGGTTTACATGGAGAAGATAGGATTTGGTGAGCAACCCTTTCTTGTTTACAAACATGAAGATGCCGGGCATCCGCACATCCACATAGTAAGCACTACCATCCAAAATGATGGCAGCAGAATTAACACCCATAACATCGGGAGAAATCAATCTGAAAAAGCCAGGAAGGAAATAGAGCAGGCGTATGGTTTGGTGAGAGCGGAACGTCAGCAGCAAATACTGAAGCCTGGCATCAAGCCCGTAGAGGCCGAGAAAGCTATTTACGGAACATCAGAAACCAAGAGAAGTATTTCCAATGTTGTCAGTGCTGTATTCAGTCAATATAAGTTTAGTTCATTGCCAGAATTTAATGCCGCTTTAAAGCAGTTCAATATTGTTGCTGACCGGGGGAAAGAAGATGGCAGGATTTACAAGAGCCGTGGATTGGTTTATCGTATCCTGGATGCACAGGGAAATAAAGTTGGTGTACCTATTAAAGCAAGTACAATAGGTTGCAAACCCATACTTGATAATCTTGAAAAGAAGTTTTTGATCAATGAATCTGCAAAAGAATCGCTGAAACAGAGAACTAAAAATGCCATTGATGATTGCCTGCAGACCTCGTCAGCAAGTATGAACAATTTAGTAGCTACTCAAAGGCAGAAACAAATCTACACCGTGCTAAGACGAAATGCAGAAGGACGATTGTACGGTATCACTTTCGTGGACAATCAAAACAAAGTAGTGTTTAATGGAAGTGATCTAGGAAAAGGTTACAGTGCAGCAGCCTTGAAAAGCAGTTTAGGTAATGAAGATAAAAACGAATCCGTAACACAGGAAAAGAAATCAGGAGCGACATCGAATTCAAGCAATGCTAAAATGCAGCAAAAGCAATTTGACAAATCACATGATCTGCCTGCAAAGAGCGACAGCTTATTAGAAACATTGATGTCAGCAAAAGAGCAGTACGATAATATACCAAATAGTTTGCTACAAAAGAAGCGCAAGAAAAAAAGAAGAAATCACAATTTGTAAATTTTAAAATAGTGTTATGTCACAGACAGGGGAAAATGAACAGGGGTTAAGGAAAATAGTTGACCTGACAAGATTGGCCAGCATATTCATTTTGCTGCTGCACTTTTATTACTACTGTTATACTGCTTTTAAGCAATGGGAATTTAGAAGTACTATTACCGATAGGCTAATGGCTAACATCATGCATACAGGTTTGTTCATCAGCTTATATATTTCCAAGTTTATAGCGATTGGGTTATTGGTAATTTCATTGCTCGGTGCACAAGGCAAGAAAGATGAAAAGATTAACTGGAAAGTTGTAGCAAGTTATTTACTTATTGGCTTCATGCTTTTCTTTAGCAGCGGAATGCTATTCAATTTGAATTATTCGCTGGAAAAAATCGCTATAATTTACATGGTTGTAACAAGCATTGGCTTTCTACTAATATTAGCCGGAGGAAACTTGCTCAGTCGCTTAGTCAGACTGAATCTATCGAACGATGTTTTCAATTCGCTCAATGAAACTTTTCCGCAGGAGGAAAGATTACTAACAAACGAATATGCAATCAACCTTCCCGCCCGATACAATCTTAAAGGGAGGATTAGAAAGAGTTGGATCAACATCATCAATCCCTTCAGGGGTTTGTTGGTTATTGGTAGTCCGGGTGCTGGTAAAAGTTGGTTCGTAATTCAGCATGTTATTAAACAGCACATCGAAAAGGGCTTTGCTATGTTTGTGTATGATTTTAAGTACGATGATCTTTCGAAAATAGTTTACAACTGGCTGCAGCAAAACAAACATAACTATCCTGTTAAGCCATCATTCTATGTAATCAACTTTGATAACCTTTCAATTTCCCACCGCTGCAATCCCCTTGATCCAAACACGATGAATGATATTACTGATGCGACGGAATCTGCCAGGACGATATTGTTGGGGTTAAACAGGGAGTGGATTAATAAGCAGGGCGATTTCTTTGTAGAATCACCGATCAATTTTGTTACTGCCATCATTTGGTTTTTGAAAAAATATGAAGATGGAAAATACTGCACCCTGCCGCATGTAATAGAACTCATGCAATCGGATTATGATGAACTGTTTCCGGTTCTGAATACCCAACCTGAAATTGAAGTATTGGTCAATCCATTTATTACCGCCTACCAAAACGATGCAATGGAGCAATTGGAAGGACAAGTAGCTTCAGCAAAAATTGGTATGGCGAGATTGGCTTCACCGCAATTGTATTGGGTGTTATCTGGCAACGACTTTACATTGGACATCAACAACCCTAAACATCCGAAAATTGTTTGTGTAGGTAATAACCCGGAGAAGCAACAAATCTATGGCGCTGTTTTATCGCTTTATATTTCAAGGCTAATCAGGCAAGTGAATAGAAAAGGAATGTTGAAATGCAGTTTGGTGTTTGATGAATTCCCAACCATCTACTTCAACAACATGGACAGCCTGATTGCAACGGCAAGAAGCAACAAGGTTGCTACCACCTTGGCCATGCAGGATTTCAGCCAATTGAAAAAAGATTATGGAAAAGAGCAGGCAGATGTGATCGTAAACATTACTGGTAACATCATCAGCGGGCAGGTGATGGGAGAGACTTCCAAACTATTATCGGAACGTTTTGGAAAGATCATGCAGGATAGGCAGAGTGTTTCTGTAAACCGGCTGGATACTTCTATCAGTCATTCAAAGCAATTGGATAGTGCAATTCCGGCTTCGAAAATTGCCGCTCTTTCATCTGGTGAGTTTGTAGGCCTGGTTGCTGATAATCCGGATGAAAAAATTAAGCTGAAGATGTTTCATGGGGAGATTATTAATGATGCGGATAAACTGAATCAAGAAGTAAGCCGGTATAAAGACATTCCCGTTGTGTGCAATGTGACCCAGCAGCAGGTGCTGGATAATTATTACCAGGTTAAGATGGAGGTGAAAAAGTTGATTGGTGAGGAGGTTATTAAATTGAAGAAGAATCTCGCATAAGCGCTTTAATGGTTGCAAATAGCTTTTCGATACTGTAAGGCTTGCTTTTGCCTTACACAAAACAAGTTTCTAGATGTTAACTTGGAACTAGCCATTTCGAATATTCCATAACATCTATCATCGGCACAGTGCCGCTGAACTGCAGCATAGAAATGAGTTTGAAAAGAAAAGCTGTTGCAGGTTTACCTTCTGAAATGAACTCATATTCATTATCCTCTGGTTTGAAGTAAAAGTGTCCGTGCGCAGCGATACATCCAAGATCAATTACTCCGGGCGTAAAAGCAAGCGCCGTCTTTAAAGGGTCGCCCATACCTGGTGTCCAGTCGCTTTCAAATGTCAGTATTCCGCCAATAATATTAATCGGGGCTTTCGCAGGATATTTGCCTCCTGCATGTAGTATCGGAAGACTGGTTCTGTAAAGGTTCCGCACTGATGCTATTTTATCTTGTGCATATTTGACATACCCTGCATTTATTGATTGTTTAGCCTCGAACACAGCATAAACACTTTCTGCAGGTATAATATATTCTCCCTGGAAATTAAAGATAAAGGGAGAGTACTGCCTATCAAATATTACTACATCAATTTGCTCACTGAATTGACCCTTGCTGTCTACAATATGGGCTTTTTCAGCTCTGTATCTCTCAGGCAGGTACTTGTTTAGTAACTCAAGCCAAATCTTTTCGCTTGCATCTCCTTTACTTACCGGATGGCGTAAAGCTTTCCTTGCAATTTCTAAGCGCTGATGTATGTCGTCATGGAGGCCATGTAATATTTGTTCTAAAGTCCAGTTTGTCATAATTATGATTCTTTAAAAGGTGAGGTGGGGATTATGTTTTTTGCAATTTCAACAGCACGTGTCGATTGTACAGCACCGTTAGGGTATGCATCCAAGATGATTGAAGGCAGTAACCGTTGTACCAGATCAGAAAACGTACAACCGAATTCCCGGCCTTCCTTTGGTCCAGTTAGTTCAACTATCTTTTGGATTGATTTTTTATCAATCCCTAATTCACTTAAGGGCGAATTCAGCACGTGGTTACGAGATTCCACGCCCGGTCTGTTGAAATAAATAATCTCAGCTGCTCTTCTTCTTATGGCGGGATCCAACGCATTAGGGCGGTTGGTGCACAAGATAACAGCCGCAGGAAATTTGCCATTACCTAAATTATCAATTCCTCGGATAAAGGCATTGACGCCTGCCCTATCTTCATGATGCATCTGTTCATCTTCCCTTGACTGTGCAAGGGCATCAGCTTCATCAACCAATAATATTACAGCGCCCCGTGACTTCCCATTACTGCTTTTTAGTCTTTTAGCTTTTTCCAATGTATAATCAAAGGCTGCAGATACCAATTGAGTCATTTGACCAACCCTGCCTTGTCCTCTTGCCGCAAGACTTAAAGGAAAAAGTTCTAGATCCAGATTTTCTTGCCTAGCGACTGCATCACCAATGGTATAAGCGAGTTCAGATTTTCCTGAACCTACGTCACCTGCGAAGATAATCAGTGGTGGACGACGAGTCACAAAATTTAGCACTTGTCTCGCACCTTTATGATATTTATTGACCCAGGCTTGTACACCATCGGGATTGATAAGGAGGCTTAGTATTTTCCCTATCTTTTGTTTTGTTTCATCAAGGCCGACGAGCAAACTTAAGCGCTCCTGCATATCAGGGTCCGGGTATACGATAGTTGATTCAAATAATTCCGAAAACGAAGGTTTAATATTTTCCATTTAATAGTTTTTTACTGATGAACGATCAAGGGCACGACCTCCTGAAGAATAAGATTTGTCTGAGCTTGTGTATCCACTTATACCTGGAGTAGGTGCTCCGCCTCTTTTAATAGGTAAGCTGTCTTTGAACTTGCTTTGCTCGCTTTCTGTTAGCTGATCGTAAGCTGAATTTGAAACGAGATATGAATAAAATGAAGCATTAGAAATATCTGCATTGGGTCGAATACGTCCTGGGTCATCATCGCTGCTGCTCATTCCGGCAAGATCTCTTGCCGAATATTTAACTGTTGGTTCGATCCAGTTATCATTGCGTTTAAATCCATAAGAAACTTCAGTTAAATACCCACACTTTAAGTACTCAGTTAGTTCATTTTCATATGCTGTAATTTGGATATCACTTGGCGATCCGTAAAAACGTTGAATGCGTTTTAAATCTGCAGCGACTTTTGATGCCAGGTATTTGGCGTGAGTAAGGGTAAAAGTCTGTGTGTTTGAAGTTGTGTAACTAGTACTCATAGTATTAGATTTGAAAGGCAGATCCGAAGACCTTTTGCCAGTAATAAATTGTTTTTTCTTTCGTGGTTGCAGATAGTGCTGCATCAATGGCGTCCCCGGCATCTATGGAGGCATCAACAATCATATTTGCCTGTGATTTGGTGTATAAACCAGCTGCGTTATTTTTAGGGTTGACCGGATCGATTATCTTGACCGGATCAGTAAACGTAGGTACTTCCGAAGTTTTATAGTAGTCATTGAATACGATTAACTCGTTAAGATTACTGGTTGCCAGGTACGTAAAAAAACTTTGCAACGCTTCGGGATAATCTGAAAAATCTGTACCCGCATCGAGTAGTTTTGACATGATTAATTCAACCATGAAAGATTTGAAACGAAACCCATCACGTTCAGTTTTCATAAACTTGACCCAGTACTTAGCTAGCCTTATAACTTGCGCAAAGTGCGTTTGCTGCTTTTGCTTTCTCGACCTGATAAATTCCAGATGACGGGGAATACAGGTCTCCAGTAATGATCCGTTATCCTGGCTTACCACACAACCGTACCAGTTGGCGTCACCATAATAAAGAATGGGTACTACATCAACATCTAGACCTGACCCACGAAATGAAATAGTTACTGAATAGGTCTTGGGCTGTACCTGGTCAGGACTCATGTTCGGAAATGCTTTGCGTAATTTTTCCGCCAGATAGATAATTAATGCACTGATTTCTTTTGGCACATCCGATCCACTGATGTAGCAGGCCATATCAATATCGTTAAGTGTTCTTAAAGCGGTTCCTTTTGCCAGGCTTCCAGAAAGCTGTATTTTCTTTAAGGTAAAGTCAGCGTGTTCATCGAGGTAACCGGTTACCTTATCTTTAACTCTTGAGGCCTGTGCACGATATTCATCAGCTTTATCCTTGGGCAGATTTACTTTTTCCTTTGCAAACTGTGCTATTTCCGTATGACCTACATGTTCTCTTGCCATTATTATATGTTTAAGTAAAGAATTGAATTAAGGATATTTTATTATCTTCATCCTAACCTATACCCAAATGTGTGAATTTTTGCCAAGGACCGTATAAATCACACTTTTTAGTAACCCTAAATAGATGCTTCGCGGTATGAAAATTGCAACCAGTGAACTACAGGCAGATGAGGAATCAGACGATTATTTGATGGAACTCCTTGGAATGAAGCAGGATTTTCCTGATGAAGCTATGGATGCATATGGTAAAATATATCGCCGGTACTGGGATGTTATGCTTACGATTGCCAGGAGTGTCACAAAAGTTGAAGATACCGCTGAGGACTTATTGAGCGACACGTTCAATATGGTTTATAAAAGAGCAGCGACTTTTAAAAAGGGTAAGGCTCGTAATCCGGAAAATATACGCCTTTGTATTCTTAATTGGATGACGTCCATTATGCGGAACATCTTCTACGACGAATATCTGGACGAGGAGTATAAAAAAGCTTCAGATAATGAAAATCCGGAAGATTCTTTTATAATTAATAAAAGCAGTATTAAGAAACATATTAGCGATGACTATGATGATTTTATAGAAGAGTTGGAAAATGCTGAACACATTGACTTTGGCGATTTAGTCGTTAAAGACGATAACCATGCAGATTCGGAAAATTTAAAGAGGGTGAAAGAATATATGAGTAAATTATCAGACCGTGACAGGGACATTATACTGGAAGTCTATAATTATTATTTGCCTGGAAAAAATATGCCATCTGAGGTGTTGGACAAACTAGAAAAAAAGTGGGGTACTACACGTCAGAACATTCGCAAGATTTTGGAAAAATTCCGAAAGGCGATAAAAGAAACTTTGCATTCCCAATTATTTATTAGAAAATAAGCCAGATCATGGACAACGAACTAAACAATATGGACGATTTGTTGGATGATAACATTGGCAAATCATTAAGGCAATTGGGTTTCACCTTTCCCAAAACAGCCGGAGATTTTAAACGTTTGGACGAGTACGTTAAGAACAATAAAAATACCATGCCTGCGCGATTGCAGGATCCTAATAGCTTTTTAAATAAAAGAGCTTTCAAACCAAGTATTGCTCACGGATCTGACGAGGAGCAGGGTGAATATTTTCAAAAGCTTGCACAGGCAGCCAGGGATGGAAACGAAATTACCGACGAAATTAAGAAAAGGATGGCGGAGGATAAACTGAAGTCTGGTAAAAAGCAAAAGGAAGAATAATGCTTTTAAGAAAAAGGGAAATAGAACTTTCTGAATTGGCCGAATCGATAGCAGATTATTATTGTCCTGATGGAATTGTTGATCCTGAAAAAATTGCTGATAGTATTGGAATAACTTATAGCTACGGCGACTATGGAAATGCTTTTGACGGTTTGATTGAACAGGAAGCAGGAAAGTTCCATATATTCATTAATATTAAAAATAACAGTTCTAATCATGTAAGGTCAAGATTTACTTTTGCCCATGAGTTGGGGCATTATTTTATTGATGAACATAGACACGCTTTGCTGAATGGCAAAACACCATCACACCCTTCATTTACGAATTTCTCCTCAAAAAATCCGGTAGAGTTAGAAGCAGATCATTTTGCTTCTAGTTTATTATTGCCTGAAAATCGCATAAAAAAAGATTGTATAAAAAAGCCGTTTAATTTTAAACTTATTGAAACACTTTCGGCAAAGTATCAAACCAGTATTACTGCCACAGTACTTAAACTCATGACCATAGACAAACATCCGATAATGTTAGTTTGTTCTGTTAATGGAAGGATAAAATGGTTTAAATATAGCCACGATTTCCCCTTTAAGTGGCTTAAAAAACCTGCTGGTATAACTCCTAAATTTACTTTAGCAGGAACCTATTTTTCAAATAAGGAAAAGTTTGAAGAGGAGCTTCCTCTTACTGCAAATGAATGGTTTGAAAATGTAAGAGACAGCGAAATAGAACGACCATTTTTTGAGAAATGCATTTATGCTGACAAACATAGTTTCGTGTTGAGTATCATTTGGGAAAAATAAATTACTTAAACTTTACTATTTTTAGACAAGCCAATAATGTCTTTGTTAATTGAGCTAAACTTGCTAAATCAGGTATAAAATAATCCGAAAATTATACTGAGGACAGAATAAAATTTACATTAATTGGAATCCGATTGAGAATATGTAATAGATTGTTTAAATCCTATGAAATATTGAAATTGGTATCTATAAATTACTCCAATAACTTACCCAACTCATCTGTATCAGGCAATATCCCTTTCATTTGCACCGGCGTCTGTTTAGAGGTTTTATAAGTAGCCACACCCATAGCCTTATCAAAACTCTTGATTGCAAACTCAACAACGGTATTATTTTTTTCTTTACAAAGAACTATTCCAATGCTAGAATTTTCATGCGGCAGTTTTACCTGATCATCCAGCACATTCAGGTAAAAATTCAGTTGCCCCGCATCGGCAGGTTTGAATTTGGTTTTCTTCAATTCAAAAGCCACGAGTGCTTGTAAATGGCGGTTAAAAAATAACAGGTCTATAAAAAATTCATCCCCCTCCACTTCAAGCCTGTATTGGTTGCCGATAAAGCAAAATCCCTTACCCATTTTTAGGATAAAGTTTCGGATATTTAAAACTACCTGTTGTTCAATTTGACGTTCGTCGTCCAATTCATCGCCAGCAATAAAATCGAGCAGGTACTCATCCTTGAATACTTTTAAAGCAGAAGGTTTTAAGGACTCCTTGATAGTGGTTTGGAAGTTATTAGGTAATCGCCCTTCCTTGCGAAACAAGTCAGCATCAATCTGATGCTCCATAACAGTAATTGGCCAAAATTGGGTTGCAGCATTTTCAATATAGAACCACCGTTCTTCGATCTTTTTACACCGATTTAGCAAAAGGATATGGTGGGTAAAACTAATGCTCCAAAACACATCCAATTGGACCGTCGGCAACGGTCCAATTGGATGGCTATTATCATTTTTTTGCTTAAAATCGGAAATGGCCATTTGGGCCGTCAATGACGGCCTAATTTCAAAATTCGGGTAAGCCTCAAAGAATTGCCTCATTTTCTTCAGGTTGGTAAAAGAAAAACCCTTCAACCCCGGCAGGTTCTTTTGTAAATCAATGGCAATCTGTTCAAGCACCTTAGTACCCCATTTTTGGGCTTTAACCTTTTCCGAAAGCATCCCTCCCGTTTTATAATACAGCGATAGTTGCTCCCGGTTAGCCAGCCTGGCGGCCTGGTACCGGCTACTGATAATTTCCTGTTTTAAGGTGCCTATAAATTCCAGATAATTTTTATCAGATTTCATGAGACTTAGGTTTTACTGTTTTAAACATTTAATAATCAATATAATAAAAAAGACTCGTCCAAATCTTATGCCGTCAAAAGATTGGCGAGTCTGGTTAAATCGGGTATAAAATGGTTCGAGAATTGTACAGTTGGGGTAACCAAAGTTTAAAATCGATAAAACCCGCTCCCAGGGCGGGTTTTTGGTTCGATAAAACATTCATGATTGTCGAGTTTCTTGATATTTAATTCGGTTTCATTGCTTTATACGGTTCGAATCCTGTTAGGTTCAACGCATTGGGTAAATCGAAAATTGCTTGGGTTTGTCCATTTTTATTTTCGCTGAAATCCTTATCTATACTGTATATTAGCTGAACAGCTTAGTTTAGCCGGGCGGTTCGAAAATGAAATCCGTCAAAAGTGAGTTTTTCGGGATATATCAAACCAATTATTTCTCTCTTGTTTTCATTATTGGCATTTTCATATAATTTATCAAGAGATAGGAGTGTGGCAATGACTTTATTCAGCAAGGGTTCTTTGCTGTTACTCTCTTTGATAGTCCATTAATGTTGATTCCAAACCAGTTATTTTCTTTTCGTAGTCAGATTTTATCAGCCTGTATTCAGAAGGAAAAAAATCTACGGCGTTTAAAAGCTCACAACTTGCCTTTTCCAAAGCTTCATTCATCAGTTTTACATTTTCTCTTTGGGATTTTGTTTTTGATTTAAACTCTTCTTATATCACCAATTTGTAAACGTCTTTTCGTATTTACGGTAAAAACAGCATAACTACCAATTACCAAAAATGACGCAACAATTCCTTTGATCAGGTTTCTTAAATCAGTACACATAAACCTACGCCAAGTATATTGTTGTCCAATAATTATAGCACCTAAATATATTATCAGCCCAAGATTATTCTTGTTACTGGTGATTTATTTATTCTTTCTTTCATACTAGCCGGTACCATAAAATGTTTATTTATTTACTGAAAATTTATGTGGATGCATTTATAAATTTAAAATGACCTGGATATCACTGTACAGGTTAAATTGGTGATACAGCCTCGGTCAAAAACACTTTTGCTGTATTTCTGTTAGGCATAGCAATTACAGCAAGCGTAATTGCAGCCAGGTAAAGTAAGTTGCGCATCTGATAAAAGAGCCTGTAAATATGACATTAATTAGTGAAAATATTTTTCCGGATTGTCTACGCCAAGCCTCTTGCAAACCCCACTGTATCCCTGTATAATTGTGGCGACACATCCGCATTTACTTTAAAGAAACGGCTGAAATAAAATTCATCTTCGTAGCCCAGTTCATAAGCTATTTGCTTTACAGTTTTATCGGTAAGATATAGTTCTCTTTTAGCTTCAATAATGATCCGCTCGTTGATCAAACTCGATAATGTTTTATTAAAATGCGTTTTGGTGATTTTTGCCAACGCTTTTGGAGAAATGTACAACAGCTCTGCATACTCGCTGGCCGTATGCTTTGTTTTAAAATTTTCTTCGATGGCATCTTTTAACTTCTGCAATATAAAAGGCTCTTTACTGTCTTTAACCATTTCTGCGACTTTTGGTTGTTGTTCAATTTTTAAACGGGATGCAGTTATCAAAAATATTTTTAGATAAGATACCAGCAACTCGTGTTGAGCCAGTGCCGCATGTTGCATTTCGGCTTCAATTTGTTCACAAAGCATTTTAAAAGTTGCAGCAGCATTTTCATCCACTTTTATAAAAGGGGGCTGGTACACATTATTGTACAAAACGCCGTTTAATTCCAGTTCTTTTTGGTGTTTATGAATACAAAAAAAATCGAAATGAAAGTATATAGCGATGCCTTTAATGGGCTTCGTAGTCGTGAATACGTAAGGCTGATAAGGCGCAAAAGTAAACAGGCTGTTGGCCTCAAAATCATATCCCTCAAAATTGGCGTTTACCGTGCCCGCACCTTCCGTAACCCAGATCAGGGTGAAAAAATTATTGCGTTGTAAATGATCAAAAAATTCATTTCCTTCAAATGAGAAAAGTTTGAACGCAGGGTTGCCATTTTGCTGATTGATAAGTGTAAAATTCGACTGATTAAGCATAACTGATTTTTATTCTTCAATTATTAAGGACAATACTTTTTAAAAATGGTGGTAGCAATATGGCCGCCAAACCCAAAGGTATTGCTCATTGCATAATTAATTTCTTTTGCCTGGGCTTTACCCAACGTAAGATTGAACCTGCCTGCAAATGCAGCCTCCACCACTTCTGTATTTATTGTTGGTGGAACTATTTTTTCATCAATTGCCTTAATACAAATAATGGCTTCAACTGCTCCGGCTGCCCCCAGTAAATGCCCGGTCATAGATTTCGTGGCACTGATATTTAAATGATTGTTTTCACCAAATACTCTGCTGATTGCTTTGAGTTCACTCTCGTCACCCATGTGTGTTGACGTAGCATGCGCATTTACATAATCAATTTGAGAAGCCTGTATTGCTGCGTCTTCCAATGCATCCAGCATTCCTAAATAAGCCCCCTCTCCTTCGGGATGTGTGCCCGTTAAATGATAAGCATCAGCCGCCATTCCGGTACCAACAATTTCAGCTAAAATAGTTGCACCTCTTCTCAATGCCAATTCTAAACTTTCTACAATCAATGCCCCTGCACCTTCGCCTATTACAAAGCCATCTCTCTTTACATCAAACGGCCTGGAAGCTGCTTGCGGGTTTTCATTGTTAGTTGACAGTGCTTTGGATGCATTAAAACCTCCAACTGAACTCTCATTAATGGGTGCTTCTGAACCGCCGGTAATGATCATATCTGCTTTACCCAACCGAATATAATTGCAGGCATCAATGATGGCATTGTTGGAGGAGGCGCAGGCCGATACAGTAGAAAAATTAAGTCCCCTCAATCCATGCCGGATAGAAATAACACCTGAAGGAATGTCTGCAATCATTTTCGGAATAAAGTAAGGATTAAACCTCGGTTGCCTGTTTCCTTTCACAAAATCTTCCACCTGCTCCTGGAAGGTTTGAATACCCCCGTTTCCTGATCCCCAGATAACACCAATTTTATTCCTGTTTAATTTCTCAAAATCAATACCTGCATTTTTTATCGCTTCATCGGCCGCAGCTACGGCATACTGTGTAAACAAATCGTATTTACGGGCTTCATTCTTTTCAAAATAATCAGCCGGGTTAAACCCTTTTACTTCTGCAGCAAATTTTGTTTTAAAATAAGTGGTATCAAATTTTGTGATCAATCCAACGCCACTTTCTCCGGCAATAATATTACGCCAGAATGCATCAACTGTATTCCCCAAAGGCGTTATTGCACCCATGCCCGTAACCACTACTCTTTTTAATTCCTTTATCATCTTAGTCCCTTTTATTTTTACTAAACCGGATATCCTGCATTAAATACCTGCTTCTTTTATCTTTGCCTTTAATGCTTTAACTTCTTCTTCCAGCTGCGCCATGCGCTTACGTTGCGGGGCAAATGCCTGCTCAATTTCTTCCGCTGAATACCTTGGAATAATATGCTGCGGACAGTTCCAGTCATACGCTTCAATATTCAATACCATCATGCGCTCGGGTCTAAACTTATAATCACCTAAATCCAGCAAATCGTACAATTCGGGATTATTTTTTAGTTCTATAATCTCTGCCTTAGCATAAATTTTCAATCTTGCTCTTGCTGGATAATCAACCATTATCAGCGCAACATTATTATTGGTAGCGAGGTTGCCGACAGTGATGTATTGCATGTTACCCTTAAAATCGATAAAGCCAATCCGCTTCGAATCCAATACTTTTAAAAAACCTTTCGGTCCGCCACGATGCTGAATGTACGGGAACCCATTCTCTCCAATGCTAGCCATATAAAAGCTATCCCGCTGTGCTATAAAATCTACCTCGTTATCGGTTAACCCATCAATGTAAGTATCCCTTTCCATCCTGGCATAAGTTGCCCTGCTGCCTAACTTTTCCTGCATTTCTTTTACTGCATCAGAATAGGCGATTGCTGCAAAATTTTTGGCCATTGGTATTTATTTTATTAGCCCAA